>CAVVSC010000001.1:0-266914 GCA_963750785.1 uncultured beta proteobacterium
CGAACTGTTGGCGGAACTGGGCACCTCGGTGGCAGATGCATTGCCGCCGCTGACTCCGCTGTCCGTGTTGGCACGCCATGCCTGGAAGCAGGACGGCACGCGGCTGGACCTGTTTGCCGACCGCGCCCGATCGGCGGACGCGATCAGCCACTGGTCCAGCCCCGCGGAGGGCCGCCGCTACCTGGCCTTCTGCGACCAGGCGGCGCGTGTCTACCGGCAACTGGAAGCTCCACACATCCGGTCCAGCCGACCTGGCCTGCTGCAGATGGTGGGCGACCTGGGTCCGCGCGGCCTGGCCACGCTGGCAGGCCTGGGTCCGATGGCCAGCATGGCTGCGTCGCTGTCGCGGCGCTTTGAAGACCCGCGGCTGCGCCAGCTGTTCGGTCGTTATGCCACTTACTGCGGTGCGTCCCCCTGGTCAGCTCCCGCGACCTTGATGCTGGTGGCGCATGTGGAACAGGAAGGGGTGTGGGCGGTGCAGGGCGGCATGGCGGCCTTGGCGCAGGCGCTCGCCGACCTGTTGAGCGCACGAGGCGCACGGCTGCGCTACGGTGCGCGCGTGCAGACCATTGACACCGCTGGCGGCCGCGTAAGCGGCGTGCGCCTGACCAGCGGCGAACTGCTGCAGGCGGACTCGGTCGTGTTCAACGGTGACGCCAGCGCGCTGGGCAGTTTGCTGGGTCCACAAGCTGCACAGGCACCCAGACCTGTGCAGTCGCGCGGCCGTTCCTTGTCGGCCATGACCTGGGCTGTGCATGCACCCAGTCAGGGCTTCCCGCTGCTGCGGCACAACGTCTTCTTCGACACCAACTACGCCAGCGAATTCACCGACATCTTCCAGCGCCGCCGCCTGCCCCGGCGCGGCACGGTCTATGTCTGCGCGCAGGACCGGCTGGACGATGGACCTGCACCCCAGGGCGCCGAACGCCTGCTGGTGCTGGTCAACGCGCCTGCAGACGGCGACCAGCACCGTTTCAATGACCCGGAGACCGACGCATGCCAAACCCGCTGCATGAACTTGCTGCGCCAGTGCGGCCTGACGCTGGACCTGAGTGGCAGTCCGCAGGTCGTGCGGCGCACGCCGGCGGACTTCCACCGCCTGTACCCGGCCACGGGCGGGGCGCTCTATGGCCCGGCCTCGCACGGCTGGATGGCAGTGTTCCGCAGGCCGCAGGCCGCCACGCCGGTACAGGGCCTGGTGCTGGCCGGGGGCAGCGTGCACCCGGGCCCGGGCGTGCCGATGGCGGCCATGTCGGGGCGGCTGGCGGCCGCCACGCTGATGGCACGCCTCGATTCGACGCGCCGGTCCAGCCGGGTGCTTATCTCTGGTGGTATGTCGACGCACTCAGCGACGACGGCCGCCATGCCCTGACCATCATTGCGTTCGTCGGCAGTGTCTTTTCACCTTACTACCGCTGGAACTGGCAACGCGGCCGCGCCGTGGCCGAAGACCACTGCGCCATCAACGTGTGCCTGTACAGCCCGGGCGCGGGACGCTGGGCCATGACCGAGCGCACCCGCCGCGACGTGAGCCGCAGCCGCGACGTATTCCGCGTCGGCCCCAGTGCATTGCACTGGCAAGGTGGCGAGCTGACCTTGCAGCTGGACGAGGTGGCCAACCCGCTGCCGCGCCGTGTCAAGGGCCGTGTGCGGGTGAAGCCTGCGGCGCTGTCGGACGTGGTCGTGCCACTGGACGACCAGGGCCGGCACCGCTGGGGGCCCATTGCGCCGTGCGCGCGGGTGGAAGTGGACTTCGACGAGCCGGCGCTCAGTTGGCGCGGCAACGGCTACCTGGACAGCAACGAAGGCGACGAGCCCGTCAGCGAGCCCTTCATCAGCTGGGACTGGCTGCGTGCCCCTTTGTCCGACGGCAGCACGGTGGTGGCCTACGACGTGCGCCAGCGCGAGGGCCGCGAGGACATCCTGATCGGACAGCGCTTCTGGCCCGATGGGCGTCATGCCGCCGTCGACCTGCCGCCGCGCCGAGCGCTGGCTGCGTCGGGCTGGCGCGTGGCTCGCACCGTGCGCAGCGAAGGTGCTGCGCCGCGTGTGCGGCAGACCCTGGAAGACACGCCTTTCTACGCCCGCTCGGTGGTGGAGACGCAACTCTGTGGCGAGCCGGTGGTGGCCATGCACGAGACGCTTTCCGCCACGCGATTCGCGTCGCCGCTGGTGCAGGCACTGCTGCCGTTTCGCATGCCAAGAAGGTGGTGAAGCGTGTTGGCCAAGCAGCAAAAAACGGATGCATTGAGTGTCATTGCCAATTGACATCATGAACAGTCAGAACAAAATGACAGTAGTCGGCAACACTGTCGCCGATGGCAGTACCCGCGTGCGGGTTGAGCACGCATTTCCAAGCTCCCATTAGGAGGAAGCATGGCAGACGGAAGTGAAAAGGTTTGGCCGACAGGTCTGACCGAAGAGCAGTCGGAAGAGATCCACAAGCACGTGATCCAGGGCACCCAGATCTTCGGCTTCATCGCCGCGCTGGCGCACTTGTTCGCGTACATCTACTCACCGTGGCTGCACTGAGCCGGGAGAACCACACATGATCTACGGAAAGCTCTGGCTGGTCGTCAAACCCACAGTGGGCATCCCGCTGTTCCTGGGTGCGGTGGCGGTGTCGTCCTTCGCAGTCCACTACATGTTGCTTACGCACACGACGTGGCTGAAGAAGTACTACAACGGCAGCGCCCCGGCGGCGGCGGCGATGATCGAAACCTCGCCCACGGCGGCGGCGGCACCACCGACCACGGTGGCCGCAGCCACTCCAGCCCCCCGGCAATAAGGGCGCTGCAAAGCCGGCGCGCCCCTGCCTTGCCGCAGGGCGCGTCCGGCCACTTGAGCGCTGTCTTCGAGTTCATCGCATGAACCGTCTGAGCCGTACCCTCATTTCGCGCTGGGCCCGCATGGGACCGCGCTTCCTGCCTTTTGCAGACGCCGCCAGCGCCGACCTGCCGCTGCCGCGCCTCTTGAGGCTGTCCTTGTTCCAGGTGTCCGTGGGCATGGCCCTGGCACTGCTGGTGGGTGCGCTGAACCGCGTGCTCATCGTGGAACTGAAAGTGCCCGCGGCCCTGGTGGCCATCATGGTCGCGCTGCCGGTGCTGTATGCGCCCATGCGGGCGCTGATCGGATTCAAGTCCGACAACCACCGCTCCGCCCTGGGCTGGCGGCGCGTGCCCTATATCTGGATGGGCACGCTGATGCAGTTTGGTGGCTTTGCCATCATGCCCTTCGCGCTGCTGGTGCTGTCGGGTGGCGGCGAGTCGCAGCACTGGCCCACCTGGCTCGGCCATGCGGGCACCGCGATGGTCTTCCTGATGGTGGGTGCCGGTGTGCACACCACGCAGACGGCCGGCCTGGCCCTGGCCACCGACCTGGCGCCGGTGGAGACACATCCCAAGGTGGTGGGCCTGATGTACGTGATGCTGCTGTTGGGCACCATCGTCAGCGCGCTGGCCTTCGGCGCCTTTCTGGCGGACTTCACGCCGGGTCGCCTGGTGCAAGTCATCCAGGCCTGCGCCGTAGTGACCGTGGTGCTGAATGCCGTGGCCATGTGGAAGCAGGAATCCCTGCAGTCCGGTCGCAGCAAGCGGCCTGCACAGGAGCCCAGCTTCAAGGAAGCCTGGGCCAGCTACAGCCAGGGAGATGGTGCGCGGCGCCGCCTGCTGGCCATCGGCCTGGGCACCATGGCCTTTGCCATGCAGGACGTGCTGCTGGAACCCTATGGCGGCCAGGTGCTGGGCATGAGCGTGGGCGCCACCACCTGGCTGACGGCTGCGCTGGCCGGCGGTGGCCTGATCGGTTTCAGCTGGGCCTCACGCGTGCTGAGCCGCGGCGCCAACCCGGCGCGCATGGCGATGTTCGGTGCCTGGGTCGGCGTACCGGCTTTCGCATTTGTCACGGTGTCCGCGCTGGGACATTCGGTCAGCATTTTTGTGCTGGGCGTCTTCCTCATCGGCTTCGGCGGTGGCCTCTTCGGACATGGCACGCTCACGCTGACCATGAACCGCGCCCCGCGCGAACAGGCCGGGCTGGCGCTGGGCGCATGGGGTGCCGTGCAGGCCACGGCGGCCGGTGTGGCCGTGGCCTTGGGCGGCGTCCTGCGTGACCTGGTCGACTCCGTCGCTGCTGCCGGCCACGGCTTGTTCGGGCATGGCGCGGCCAGTACCGGTACGGGCTATGCTTCGGTTTATTGCATCGAAATACTGCTCTTGCTGGCCACCGTGGTGGTGATGCGTGACCTGGTGGCCACGCCGTTGGCTTCGGCACAGGAACCCGCTGCAGCGGCACCTGCGCTGACACTCACCACCCCATGATCCTGTCGTCCCCGTTGCTGTACACCCCAACCCTTTGCTGGAGCTTGCCATGAAGGTTCACTACCTGTTGTTCATCATCTGGTTCATCGTTTTTGCCTTCTGGATGGCGCGGCAGTTTTCGCGTTCCAACAAGAAGTACGACGACCAGAACCGCGGCTGATTCTTCAGCCGCAGGCAGACGAGACAAAGGCGCCCTTCGCGGGGCGCCTTTGTTCTTGTGGCCGCCAGATCGCGGCTGGAGTCAGCGCTTGCGGCCGAGCAGCCAGGAAGCGACCGAGTCGGCCAGCAAGGTGCAGAAAGCTGCGCTGCACGCAGCGGCGACGATGCCGAGCCAGCGTGTGCCACCCACTCGCACGCCGAAGTCATAACCGGCCAACAGGCCCACGGCGGCGGCGACCAGGCACAGGCCCAGGGTGGCCATGACGCGGGGCTGCAGAAGGGTTTGTCGCATGTTCATCGCGGTCTCCCGGTGTGTTGCTGATCAGGCCAGGCCACGTTGGCGCTGGCCCATGCGTTCAAGGATGTCCAGCACGCGCAGCGTGCGCTGGTAGAAGGTGCGAGATGGCAGGCCGTCCTCTGCCGAGGCCGCGTCGACCAGGTACCGGATGGCTGCCAAAGGCTCGCCCGCGCCGCCAGCGGTGAGTGGGTGACCCGGTGGCACCAGCCCTGCGCTGAGCGCCTTGGCCACCAGCCAGAGCTGGCGCTGCCGCGGCACCACGGTGCGCCGAGCCAAGGAGTCCAGACCGTTGGCGGCCAGCTTGCGGCCGATCTCGCCGTAGACCAGGCGCGCGGCCTGGATGCCCGGCCGACAGTCGCGCGGCAGCGCCGCCACGCCGCATTCGGCGCGTTCGTACAGGCGATCGGCTTCGGCCAGCAGGCGCTGCACCACGCGTCCCAGCGCAGCATTGAAGACCGGTTGCGCCAGCCAGGCTGCGGGGTCCAGACCTTCTTCGCGCATCCACTGTCCGGGCAGGTACAGGCGACCCATGCGTGCGTCTTCGCCGACGTCGCGGGCGATGTTAGTCAGCTGCATGGCCACACCGAGTTCACCGGCGCGCGCCAGGGCGCGGCGGTCCCGGGTTTCCATCACCAGGGCCATCATCACGCCCACGGTGCCGGCGACGCGCGCGCCATAGGCATGCACGTCTTCAATCGTTTCGTAGCGGCGGCCGCAAACGTCCCACTCAAAGCCTTCCAGCAGCGCGTCCAGCAGCACGCGCGGCAGGCCGTGGGACTGCACCACGCAGGTCAGCGCACGGTCGGCCAGTTCGGGGCCGGGTGTGCCGGCATAGATGGCGTCCAGGCGGCGGTGCAGGTCGGCCATCGCGCTTTGCGGGTCGGTGGCCTCGTCAATGGCGTCGTCGGCCACGCGGCAGAAAGCGTACAGGCCGGTGGCCGGCGCCCGCACGCGCGCCGGCAGCAGCAGCGACGCGGTGAAGAAGGACTTGGAGCCCCCTTGCATCAGGCGGCGGCAGTTCTGCAGATCGCTTTGATGATCGCTTGCAGGTTCGCTTGGACGATTGCTTTCGAGATGCACTTGCGCGGCTAAGCTCATCGGGCCTCCAGAGGCGTGACAGGTGCGTTCAAGGGCCAATGGCCTGTGGGCGCAACAGAACGGGTGGGCAGCGGTGGCAAGACCGTTTCCAGCGCTTGGGCTGACATCAGCACACCCGGCACACCCGCGCCAGGGTGCGTGCCGGCGCCGACCAGGAACAGACCCTGCACTTCTTCGCTGCGGTTGTGCGGACGGAACCAGGCGCTTTGCAGCAGGCGCGGCTCCATGCCGAAGGCGGCGCCCTTGTAGGACAGCAGGTCGTCGTGGAAGTGCTGCGGCGTGGTCACCTTGGAGCTGACGATGTGCGCGCCCAGTCCAGGCAGCACCGTGCTTTCCAGGCGCTGCTGCACCAGGCGGCGGAAGAGCTCGGCCTCGGTGGCCCAGTCGGTGCCGCTGTCCAGGTGCGGAACGGGGGCCAGCACGTAGAAGGCGTCGTGGCCTGCGGGCGCCACGCTCGGGTCGGTGGCGCTGGGGCGGTGCAGGTAGAGGCTGAAGTCCTTGCCCAGGTGGTGGCGCTGGAAGATGTCGGTCAGCAGGGCTTCGTAGCGCGGGCCCAGCACCATCTGGTGGTGCGGCACATCGTCAAAGCGCTTGTTGGTGCCGAAGTACCAGACGAAGAGGCTCATCGAATACTTCTGCCGCGCCAGCTTGCGGTCGGTCCAGACCCGGCGCGGCGTGTCGCCCAGCAGGTGCTTGTAGGTCCAGGCCGTGTCGGCGTTGCTGATGACGATGTCGGCCGCGATGCGTTCGCCGCCCACCAGTTCCACGCCCGTGGCCTTGCCGGTTTCCACCACGATGCGCTTCACGTCTGCGTTGCAGCGCACGGGCACGCCGCGGCTGCCCAGCAGCTTCACCATCGCGCGGATCAGCGCACCCGTGCCGCCCATGGCCCAGTGCACGCCAAAGCGCCGTTCCAGGGTATGGATCAGGCTGTAGGCGCTGGTCACCTTGAGCGGATTCCCGCCGATCAGCAGCGGGTGGAAGCTGAAGACCACGCGCAGGTACGGGTCCTTCAGGTGCTTGCAGACCAACTGCCAGATGGTTCGCCAGGCGCGCATGCGCACCATGTTCGGCAGCGCGGCAATGAGGTGGCCGATGTTGTCGAAGGCCACGGGGCCCAGCTTCTCGAAGCCTTCGACGTAGGCGACGTCGGATTCCTTGATCAGGCGTTCGAACCCGGCCAGGTCGGCCGGGTTGAAGCGGGCCACTTCGGCGCGCATCTGCGCGGCGTCGCCGCTGTAGTCAAAGTGGCTGCCGTCGTCGAAGCGAATGCGGTAGTAGGGGTCCAGCGACCGCATCTCCACGTCGTCTTCAAAACGACGTCCGACCAGTTGCCACAGCTCCTGGAACAAATGCGGCACGGTGATGATGGTGGGGCCCGCGTCAAAGCGGAAGCCGTCCTGTTCGTGCACGCGGGCCCGGCCGCCAGGTGTGGGCAGGCGTTCCAGCACCTGCACGCGCCAGCCGCGTGCGCTCAGGCGGATGGCGGCAGCCAGGCCACCGAAGCCGCTGCCGATGACGATGGCGGTGCCGCCTTGTCCACTGCCCTCGGGCGTGGTCTGTGTACTGCTCATGGGGCGACCGCCGGTTCACGTTTCAAGGCCCAGCGCCACAGCGCCGAGGGTTCCATGGGCAGCACCATCATCAGGTGCTCCACCAGGGCCAGCACCAGCAGCGACGCCAGCAGCAGGTGGGCCGTGCGCACGCCGCCGCCCGTGACCGAGGCCCCGTCGATCAAGGCCGCCACCACCAGCACACCGGCGCCCAGCGACACGGGCATCAGCCCGTTGAAACGCCGCTGGCGGAAGTAGCTGCCCAGGTACACCAGGTGCGGCGGCAGGAAGTCCAGGGCCAGGTTGCGCACACCCAGGAACAGGTTGAGCTTGGCCGACACGCGCATGGCGTACAGCAGCGCAAAGGTCCAGGCTGCCGTGGGGTTGGGGCTGTCGGCCAGCCAGACCCACAGGGCCAGGGTGGTGCCCAGCAGCGCCAGTTCATGCCACAGGAGCACCTGCACCGCCTGCGACAGCCGCGTCCAGCGCAGGGCGCCCGGCGTGGCAGGGCTGCGCCGCGGGCCGGTGATCCAGCCGCTCAGAAAGCTCAGTTCGTGCCAGCCCCAGACCACGACGGCGCAGCTGAAGGCCGCATAGGTGCTGGCGTCGCTGCTGCTGTGGGCCGTGCGACCCAGGCAGATCAGTGCGGACACCGTGAACAACGTGGACGCTGCAAAGGTCCAGCGCGAACTGTCGCGCGGCATGCGGTCCAGCAGGATCACGACGCCCGTGCCCAGCCACCACAGCAACAGGGCGGCGACCGGGGGCAGGGCGTAGTCGATCAGCATGGACAGGCTGCTCCGCTGTTCACCACGACGGCGCGACGCGGATCTGCTCGGGCAGCGCGTGGCGTTTCACCGGGTGCAGGTACAGCTTGGCAAAGGTCCACACACCGGTGATGGCGGCGCCGGCTTGCTGAAGGCGGCCCATGAACCCCCCGCGCGCCACGCCTGCGTCGTAGCGCTTGCGCGCTTGCACCAAGGTCTCCAGTCCCTTGCGAAACTTCGGTGCATTGGTGTCCAGCGACACCGGGAAGACCTGCTTGGAAATCTCGGTCGTGATGTCGAACACGCGGTAGTCGTAGCTGTCCGAATCCAGCCCCATGGCGTGGTGCAGGATGGGCCGCGTGTGGTCGCGCACGAACATGGTGGCGTACACCGCGCACAGGAAGAAGCGGATCCAGTAGACGTTGGCGCCGCGCAGCAGGTCCGGGTTGGCGCGCATGATCAGCGCGAAGCTTTCGCCGTGGCGGAACTCGTCGTTGCACCAGCGTTCGAACCAACGGAAGATGGGGTGGAAGCGCAGTTCCGGGTGCTTTTCCAGCTGCCGGAAGATGGTGATGTAGCGCGCGTAGCCGATCTTCTCGCTCAAGTAGGTGGCGTAGAAGATGTACTTGGGCTTGAAGTAGGTGTAGGCCTTGCTGGCTTTCAGGGCCTGCAGGTCCACGCCGAGGCCGTAGTCGCGCAAGCTGTAGTTGATGAAGTTGGCGTGACGCGATTCGTCGCGCGTCAGGTAGGTCATCAGCGCCTTGATGTCGGGGTTGTTGACGTTCTTGCGGATCTCGTTGTAGAGCACGCAGCCCGAGTATTCGCTGGTGATGCTGCTGACCAGGAAGTCCATGAATTCCTGGTGCAGTTCCGGCGGCAGGGTCTTCACTTCGGCGGCAAAGGCGGCCTCGTCGCGCGTGAAATGGTCGTGGTTGTTGTCGCCCTCGTACTCGGCCAGCATCTGGTCCCATTCGGCGCGCAGGCTGCTCACGTCCAGCCGGTCCATGGCTGCGAAGTCGGTGGTGTAGAAGCGCGGGCTGATCAGGTTGTCGGTCTTCGCGCGGTTCAGAACTTGGTCGGGGCTGTCAAGGGCTTGAATGGCGCTCATGGCTTCGGTACTCCTGTTGAAGCGGCGGCAAAAGACGCATTGCGGGGCAGCCAGCGTGCAAACACGGCGGCGTTGTCGGCACCGAAGGACGCCAGGTCCAGGCGCTGACCGGTCTGGGGGTCGCTGATGAGCAGGCGGCCGTCATCGCGCAGGCTCAGCAGGTAGGGCGGCGTGGAGCCGACGCCTTGCTGGCGACGGTCACGCGCCAGGCCACGCAGGATGCCGCGCAGGAAGCCCTGTTCGCCGTGCATCACAGCCAGCGTATCGCCGGTGGCGGTGTCGAGCACGCGCACGCCGCCGTCGCTGGTGTCGGAAAAGGCCAGTGCGCGTTCGACAACGACTGCGCCGGGTTCCACGCTTGGGTTCCAGCCGGCAATGCGCAAGCCCGCCACCGCTACCAGCAAGCCCAGCAGGCCCGCGCCGGCCAGGTAGACCAGCCAGGTCGGGATGACGATGGCCTGCACCTGCGTGCTGACGACCGAAGTACTGCTGGCCTGGGCGCTGTGGACGTTCACGCAGCGCTCCCGCCGGTGGCCAGGCCGGGCATGCCATGGCCCGCGGTTTCAGACGCAGCCGCCGGTCGCACGGCTTGGGCCGGCTGCGCATTGGCTTGAGACCAGGCCTTGACCAGCAAGTCCGCCACCGGCTGCGCGTCGGCCAGGCAGCGCAGCATGGGTTGCGTGCGCGCCAGTTGCCAGGGCCGTGCATGCGGCCACAGGTTCAGGTAGGCGATGCGTGTGTCGCCGCGCAGCGCCAGGGCGATCTCGCCGCGGCCCTTGCCCAGCGGCAGCAGGTGGGCCGCGTCGATGCTGCGCAGCGGCAGGTTGTACGTGACCGTCAGCACGATGCCGATGCGCAGCACCACGCGCTTGTCGGTGATGGTGTAGACCGTGGTCGTGGCCGTCAGGCGAGCCAGGTAGGCGATGAAGGCCAGCGCGCTGGCCGACAGCACCGCCAGCAGCAAGGTGCCACGCAAGGCGTCGGACCACTCGGCACCGTCGTCCAGCAGCACCACCATGCGCCAGGTCAGCATGGTGGCGAAGTACAGGGCCAGGCCCGTGAGGTGAAAGACCCGACGCGCCACCAGGGCCGGCGCGGGCGATCCCTGCCACAGCAGTTTCTCGGTCGGCGGCAGGCGCTCGGGCAGGCCGTGCTGGGGCTCGAACTCGTGTTCCTGGCCGCGGTGCGGTTGGCGCAGAGGGGTGGCGACGGCTTTCACAGCAGCGGCTCCGCACGTTGCGGGGTGGCATACAGCAGGCCGGCGCCAAAGTACGCAGCGATGCGCTCTTCTTCCAGCAGCGTGATGCGGTCCTGCGCCTTGGTGGCGGGCACGTCGGCCCACTGGTGGGCCAGCAGGGCATGCACCTTCACGGCGTCATTTGTGATGCGGCAGAAGGTCGTGGGCACCAGCGCACGGCGCGAACCGTTGGCCAGCTCCACGTCCACGAATCGGAAGACCATTTCCGGCACGTCCAGCCACAGGTCGCGCACGGTGCCTACTGGGTCGTCATTGGCGTCCAGCACGGTCATGCCGCGCGGGTCCGGGTCCTTCTCGCTGACGTCACAACCTTCGGCCATGGACAGCGGGCGGATCTTGGGCACACCGTGGTGGTCCATGTCCGGGTGGTCGGCCCGGTTGGCCCAGGCGCCCGGGCCCACGCCAGCGAGCAGCGGGTTGCCCACGGGTTCAATGCTGCAACCTTCGATCAGGCTGGTGCGTTCCGCGCTGTAGGTCTGCGCGCCCGGGCCGTCGGCCGGCGCGGAAATGGTGTCGCCATTGGCCAGCAGATAAGTCTTGGGCGAGGGCGCGTCGATCCAGCCGCGATGGCTCGTGCCGCGGTGCGTTTCCAGCGGGTAGCCTTCGCGCCGGTTCTCGCGCACCAGGTAGTAGATGACCCCGGCGAAGAAGAACCAGAAGATGTACAGCACTAGCTGGGCCACGTCGAAGTAGGTGGTGATGGCTCCGGTTCCCATGTGCGGGCTCCTTGTTCGTTGGCGAGCGTTGAACGTTCGTTTTGGCGGTCAGCCGGGAAGGTCGGCCAGGCCGAAGCGCGGGTGCGCGTCGCTGGTGGAAGAAGTCAAGCGGCGGCTGCGCACCAGCGGGCCCAGCACGGCCAGCGTGGCAAACAGCAGTGCCAGTTCGATGTGGTAGACAAAGCCGTAGCCGGCCGCGGGTGTCATCAAGGCTTCGCCCAAAGCGCCGCTCTGGGCCAGGCTGCTGATGCCGTCGCGCACCGCACCGCCCAAGGCCACGGACACGCCGGCCGCGGTGGCGACCACGCCACCCCAGGCACCGATGACCATGCCGTGCAGGCCGCCGCTGTCCAGGGCCATGGCGGCGCTGAGCGTGCCCACTGAAAAGAGGCCGGCGCCGAAGCCGATGAGCACCACGCCCACGCGGAAGAGCGCGGCAGAGGCCAGCGGTTCAGCAAAGATCACGAGCGAAAAGGCGGCCAGGCCGACCACCGCACCGGCAGCCGCAACCCGTGCGGGATCGGCCCCACGCGACAGCAGCCGTGCCGCCAGGGCGAAGGCCACGATGGAACCGGCTGCCATGATGGCGGTCAACAGCGTGGTCTGGCCGACGCTCAGGCCCAGGATCTCGCCGCCGTAGGGCTCCAGGATGATGTCCTGCATGTTGAAGGCGGCCGTGCCCAGGCCCACGGCCAGCAGGAATCGTGTGACGCGGCGGTTGGCCGTGAACTGCGCCCAGCGCACGCGGAAGGGCGTGGTGTCGGCGGCGGTCTTGGCGCGTGTGCGGTCACGCGGCTCTTGCTTCCACACCGCAATGATGTTGATCAGGAGCGTGGCCACGGCCGTGCCCTGCACCACCTGCACCAGTCGCGTAGGCGTGTAGTCCGCCAGCAGCAGGCCGAAGAGCAGGCCGCAGCCGACCATGCCGACCAGCAGCATCACGTACATCAGCGCCACCACGCGCGGCCGGGTCTCGTCGGTGGCCAGGTCGGTGGCCAGGGCCAGGCCCGCGGTCTGCACGGTCTGCGCGCCGGCACCGGCCAGCAGGAAAGCCAGGCAGGCGGCGACGTGGCCGGCGACCAGCTGGATGTGCGATTCGCCGCCCAGCAGCACCACCGAGAAAGGCATGATGGCCAGCCCGGCGAACTGCAGGCCGCTGCCCATCCAGATGTAGGGCACGCGCCGCCAGCCCAGTGGGCTGCGGTGCTGGTCGCTCTTCAAGCCGATCACCGCACGGAAGGGCGCCACCAGCAGCGGCAGCGCCACCATCAGGCTGACCAGCCAGGCGCCGACGCCGATCTCCACGATCATCACGCGGTTCAGCGTGCCCACCGTGAGCACGCCCACCATGCCCACCGTCACCTGGAACAGGGCCAGGCGGATCAGGCGTGACAGCGGCAGGTCCTTGGTGGCCACATCCGCAAACGGCAGGTAGCGCGTGGCGACCCGCGTCCAGTCGATGCGCGTGTACTTCAGGTACGGACGGAGAACCTGCGGGATGTTCATGCGGCGGTGCGCGTCAGGTCAAAGGCCTGGCTGGTGTAGAAGCCGCTCTTGATGCGCAGCGTCTGCTTCAGGTCCCAGGCCCGCAGGTCCCGCTCTTCGCTCAGCAGCTTGCGCAGCGCGCTCTCGGCCACGGGTTCGATGAAGGGTGCGCGGTCCTTGCGCGGGAAGAGGCGTCCCACCGTGAACATGGCCATCAGCGCGGGCGTGGCCGGCGCAAAGGTGATGACCATGGACCCGGTGACACGCGGCGCCCAGGCGCGCAGCACCTGCAGCGCGTCGGCCGTGCGGTAGTGGATCAGCGAGTCCATCGCCACCACGTGGTCGAAGTGGCCCAGCGTCGCGTCGCTCATGTCGCCACTGCAGAACTCGATGCGGCCGCTGAAGGGGTCGGCCGCGCGCAGTTCGGCGGTGCGTTGCCGCGCCACGTCCACCAATTGCGGCGACAGGTCGATGGCCACGACTTCCGCGCCGCGGCGTGCCAATTCAATGGAGAAGCTGCCGGTGCCGCAACCCGCGTCCAGTACGCGCCGCCCGCTCAGGTCGGCGGGTAGCCAGGACGACAGCGTGTCGCGCATGCGGTCGCGGCCGGCGCGCACCGTGGCGCGGATGCGGCTGACCGGCGCGTCCGACGTGAGCTTGGCCCAGGTGTCGGCGGCGGTGCGGTCGAAGTAGTGCTCGATCTCGCCGCGTCGTTGGGTGTAGGTGCTGCTGGTCATGGGGTGCTCCAGCGGCTCAGTCATAACCCAGCAGGTCGAAGATGTCGCGGTCCTTCATGGGCACGGACGGCAGCGGGTCCCCGCCCAGCCACATGCTGGCCGCCAGGCGCAGGTATTCCTTCTGCACGGCCTCGATCTCTGGCGTGTGGTCCATCTCGAACAGCGTGCACTTCTTCAAGCGGCTGCGGCGAATGGCGTCCAGGTCGGGCAGGTGGGCGGCCAGCTTCAGGCCGGTCTTGGCGTTGTACTTGTCGATCTGGTCGGTGGCCGCGCTGCGGTTGGCGATGACGCCGCCCAGGCGCACGTTGTAGTTCTTGGCCTTGGCACCGATGGCCTGCACGATGCGGTTCATCGCGAAGATGCTGTCGAAGTCGTTGGCCGTGACGATCATGGCGCGGTCGGCATGCTGCAGTGGGGCGGCAAAGCCACCGCAGACCACGTCGCCCAGCACGTCGAAGATCACCACGTCGGTGTCTTCCAGCAGATGGTGTTCCTTCAGCAGCTTGACGGTCTGGCCGACAACATAGCCGCCGCAGCCGGTGCCGGCTGGCGGGCCGCCGGCTTCCACGCACATGACGCCGTTGTAGCCCTCGAAGACAAAGTCCTCGGGCCGCAGTTCCTCGGCGTGGAAGTTGACCGTCTCCAGGATGTCGATGACGGTGGGCAGCATCTTCTTGGTCAGCGTGAAGGTGCTGTCGTGCTTGGGGTCGCAGCCGATCTGCAGCACGCGCTTGCCCATCTTGGAAAACGCGGCTGACAAGTTCGAGCTGGTGGTGCTCTTGCCGATGCCGCCCTTGCCGTAGATGGCAAAGACCTTGGCAGTGCCGATCTTCACGCTGGGGTCCAACTGCACCTGCAGGCTGCCTTCGCCGTCTGGCGGGGCCACCGTGGCGCTCTTCATGGAGCGTGTCAGGTTGGAGATGGGGACTTCGGTGATGTTCATGCTGCTGCCTTCACTTCAACGCCCGGGCTGATGCCCTCGAGGCGGTCTTCCAATTCCTCACCGGCGCGCCTGAGCGCTTCCAGCGTGGCGGCATCGGGTTGCCAGTACTTGCGGTCCGACGCTTCCAGCAGCCGGTTGGCCACCTTGGCGCTGGCCGTCGGGTTCAGCTGGGCCAGGCGCTCGCGCATGGCTGGGTCCAGCATGAAGGTCTCGGTGAGTTGCTTGTAGACCCAGGGCTGGACCTGGCCCGTGGTGGCGCTCCAGCCCATCGTGTTGGTCAGGTGCACCTCGATCTGGCGCACGCCTTCGTAGCCGTGTTCCAGCATGCCTTCGTACCACTTGGGGTTCAGCATGCGGGTCCGCGTTTCCAACGCCACCTGTTCGCTCAGCGTGCGCACGGTGCCGCCGCTGGCGCCATTGCGGGTCTGGTCGCCGATGTAGACCGGCGTGTCCGCACCTTTCTTGGCGCGCTTCACGGCGCGGCTGATACCGCCCAGCGTGTCGAAGTAGGTGTCGATGGTGGTCACGCCCAGTTCCACCGAGTCCAGGTTCTGGAAGGCCAGGGCTACGTCCGACAACACATGGTTCAGCAGTTCGGCCTGCTTCACCGGCTTGCCGTTGCGGCCGTAGGCAAAGCCCTTGCGCCGCGTGTAGGTCTCGGCCAGTTCGTCTTCGTCCTGCCAGTTGCCGTTGTCCACCAGCAGATTGACGTTGGCGCCGTAGGCACCGTCGGCATTGCCGAAGACGCGCAGCGACGCGGTTTCCATGTCGCCGCCGTGTTCCCGCTGCCAGGCCAGGGCGTGCTTGCGCACGAAGTTCATGTCTTCCGGTTCGTCGGCCGTGGCGGCCAGGTAGGACGCCTCGGCCAGCATGCGGATCTGCAGCGGCATCAGGTCGCGGAAGATGCCGGACAGGGTCATCACCACGTCGATGCGCGGGCGCCCCAGTTCGTCCAGCGGTTTCAGCACCGCGCCGGCCAGGCGGCCATAACCGTCAAAGCGTGCGGTGGCTCCCATCATCGCCAGGGCTTGTGCCAGCGGCGTGCCTTCGCTCTTCAGGTTGTCCGTGCCCCACAGCACCAGGGCCACGGTTTCCGGCACGCCGTGGCCGTCTTGGGCGTGGCGTTCCAGCAGGCGTTCGGTCTGGCGGACGGCGTCACGCAGCGCAAAGGCGCTGGGGATGCGGAAGGGATCGAAGCCGTGCAGGTTGCGGCCCGTGGGCAGCACCTTGGGGTTGTGCATGACGTCGCCGCCAGGCGCGGGCGGCACGAAGCGGCCGTCCAGCGCGCGCAGGATGCCCGCGATTTCGCTGTCTTCGGCCATCAGCCGGTTGGCCGTGGCCAGGTCGGTCAGGCGGGCGACGGCGTCGGCGTTCTGCGGGCGGCCCACGGCGGTCAGTGCGTCTTCGGGCGACGCACCACCCACCAGGGCTTCGATGGTGGCGCGGTCCAGGCCGGCGGCGTTGTCGGACTCCACCATGGCCAGCAGCAGGCCCAGGCGTTCTGGTGCGCTGGGCGCGCGTCCCACCACGTGCAGGCCGTGCGGGATGAGCGTGTATTCCAGTTCCAGCACCTCGCCGGCCAGGTGGCTCAGCTTGCTTTCAGCCAGGTCGCCCCAGGCGGGTTCGGCCTGGGCCAGTTCCAAGGTGGCGGCCTGACTCTGGATCAGCACTTCCAGTTCGTGCTTCTCGCCTTCGGCGTCCGGTGCCAGGCCGCGCCAGCGTTGCAGGCTGGACTTCAGGTCCAGCAGGCCGCGGTACAGGCCGGCTTCGCTCACCGGCGGCGTGAGGTAGCTGATAAGCGTGGCGGCCGCGCGGCGCTTGGCGATGGCGCCTTCGCTGGGGTTGTTGCTGGCGTACAGGTAGAAGTTGGGCAGGTCCGCAATCAGGCGGTCGGGCCAGCAGGAGCCGGTCAGTCCCGCCTGCTTGCCGGGCATGAATTCCAGCGAGCCGTGGGTGCCAAAGTGCAGCACAGCGTCGGCCTTGTAGTCCTCACGCAGGTAGCGGTAGAAGGCAGAAAAGGCGTGCGTCGGTGCAAAGCCCTTTTCGAACAGCAGCCGCATCGGGTCGCCTTCGTAGCCCATGCCCGGCTGCACGGCCACCAGCACGTTGCCGCACTGCACGCCCAGCACGAAGATCTGGCGGCCGTCGCTCAATTGGCGGCCGGGCGCGGGGCCCCAGGCGCTTTCGATGTCGCGCAGCCAGCGCTCGCGCTTCACGTGGTCGGCGGCGGGGATGGTCGCCACCACGTTGGCGTCGGCGCCGTAGCGTTCGCGGTTGCCCTTGAGCAGCGTTTCGCGCAAGGCGTCCACGCTTTGCGGCAGGTCCACGGTGTAGCCCTGGGCCTTCAAGCCCTTGAGGGTTTCGAAGACGCTTTCGAACACGCTCAGGTAGGCGGCGGTACCTACATTTCCCGCATTGGGCGGGAAGTTGAAGACCACCAGCGCCAGCTTGCGTGCCGCACGTTCGCTGCGGCGCAGGGCCACCAGCTTGGCCACGCGCGAGGCGATCATGGCGGTGCGTTCGCTGCAGGTGTGCATGTCCAGCGACTGCTCTCCCGCCGGGAAGGTGCAGGCGTGGTGGCAGCCCGTGCAGGTGCTGCCGGGTGTACCGGCACGGCCACCGAAGACGCTGGGGCCGGTGGCGCCGTCCAGTTCAGGGATGGCCACCATGATGGTGCTTTCCACCGGCAGCAGGCCGCGGGCGGAAGAGCCCCATTCGCCCAGGCTCTGGAATTCCACCGCGTGCGCGGCCAGGTAGGGCACGTCCAGGCGCGTCAACACTTCTTCGGCGGCTTCGGAGTCGTTGTAGGCAGGGCCACCGACCAGGGAGAAACCGGTGAGCGACAGCACCGCGTCCACCACGGGCTTGCCGTCCTGCATGAAGAAGCGGTCGATGGCGGGGCGGGCGTCCAGGCCCGCCGCGAACGCCGGCACCACCTGCAGGCCCTGCACTTCCAGCGCGGCGATGACGCCGTCGTAGTGCTTGGCGTTGCCCGCCAGCAGGTAGCTGCGCAGCAGGAGCAGGCCGACACGGCCATTGGCCCGGGCCGCCGGCACAAGCTGCGGCAAGTCGGCCAGGTCTTCCGACATGCGGATGCCACCTGCGCCTTGCAACTTGGGGTGGTAGACGCCGACTTCCGGGTACTCCACGGGCGCCAGCGCGGCCACCTTGCCACGCAGTTCGGCGCGCGGGCCGGCGGCGTAGCGGTCGATGAGGAAGCGCACCAGGTTGGCGATGTTGTCCTGCGACCCGCCCAGCCAGTACTGCAGCACCATGAAATAGGCGCGCACGTCTTGCGCGGTGCCCGGGATGTAGCGCAACAGCTGAGGCAGGCGCCGCAGCATCTTCATCTGCTTTTCGCCACCGGTGCCCGTGGGCTTGCCGTCGGCGCTGCTCTTGCCGCGCAGCTTCTTCAGCAGAGCCATCGCGCCACTGGCGGGCTTGCCCATGTCGAACTTGCCCATGCGCGTGAGCTTGGCCACTTCGCCTGCGGACATGCAGCAGACCATGGCGTCGCAGTGTTCGCGGCGCGCCTGCAGCGCAGGCAACAGCGGCTGGAAGTGCTCTTCCATGAAGAGCATGGTGACGACGACGATGTCGGCCTGGGCGATGTCGTCCTTGCAGCGTTGCAGCGACGACTCGTCTGCCGCCCAGTCAGACGCGGCGTGCAGTGCCATGTGCAGGCCGGGCAATTGGCGGACGAGTTGGCCGCGTGCGCGTTCAGCGGCGCTGGCCAGGTGCGGGTCCATGGTCACCAGCACAAAACGCAGGGCGGTGGCCGCGGCCTGGCGCGGTGAACGCGCGGGCGTGCTGCCGGCCTTCAGCGGCAGCGGCGTGGTGCCGGCGCGGGCGGTGAGTTCAGCGGCCAAAGTGGGCTTTGGCGTCATAGAGGGTCTCGACAGTGATCGTCGCCACGCCGCGTTCGGTGGCATAGCGTTCGGTGTTGCGCCGGGCCTTGCCGCGCACGAAGAAGGGAATCTTCTGCAGTTCCTTCTGCGCTTCGGGCGCCCATTGCGCGATGGCGATGACGTTGCTGGCTGACGTGCCCGCTGCGCTTCCCACACTGGCCGGTTCGTCGTGCGCGGGCTCGTTGGCCGGCGGCGTGGCGGGCGCGGAGACCGGTGCGCCGGCGTGCGACAGGTGCGAGGCAGCGGCACCGTCGTGGAATTCGAAGTCGTCCCGGAACATGGTGAGCAGGTGCTCTTCCAGGCCCATCATCAGCGGGTGCACCCAGGCGTCGAAGAGCACATTGGCGCCTTCGAATCCCATCTGCGGTGAGTAGCGCGCCGGGAAGTCCTGCACGTGCACCGGTGCGGAGATCACGGCGCAGGGCAGCTTCAAGCGCTTGGCGATGTGGCGCTCCATCTGCGAGCCCAGCACCAGTTCGGGCTGCAGTTCGGCGATGCGCGCTTCGACGTCCAGGTAGTCGTCGCTGATCAGCGCTTCGACGCCATAGAGCTCGGCGGCGGCGCGCACGTCGCGCGCAAATTCGCGGCTGTAGGTGCCGATGCCGACCACCTGGAAGCCCAGTTCCTTGGTGGCGATGCGCGCGGCGGCCACGGCATGTGTGGCGTCACCGAACACGAACACGCGCTTGCCGGTGAGGTAGGTGGAGTCCACGGACTTGGCATACCAGGGCGAACGCGCTGCCGGACTGGCCAGCACGGCGTCGACCACCTCTGGCGGCACGCCGGCGACCTTCGCCACCTCGGCGATGAATTCGCGCGTGGCACCGACGCCGATGGGTACGGTCTTGACGATGGGCTGCGTGAAGGCGCGCTGCAGGTACTGCGCGGCCTGCATGCCGGTTTCCGGGTAGAGCACCACATTGAAGTCGGCTTCGTGCAGGCGCGAAATGTCGGCGCAGCTGGCGTCCAGCGGCGCCACCACATGCACGTCCACGCCCAGCTGGTCCAGCAGGCGGGTGATCTCGGTGACGTCGTCGCGGTGGCGGAAGCCCAGGGCCGTGGGTCCCAGCAGGTTGCAGCACTTGCGGGCGCGTTCCGGCCGGCGCGGCACGGCTTCGCGGCGCGGTGCCAGCGCCCGCACCAGCTGGTACAGGGTCTCGCTGGCGCCCCAGTTTTCCTTGCGCTGGTAGGCCGGCAGTTCCAGCGGCACCACGGGCACGGGCAGCTTCAGTGCTTGCGCCAGGCCGCCGGGGTCGTCCTGGATCAGTTCGGCCGTGCAGCTGGCGCCCACCAGCATCGCCTTGGGCTTGAAGCGGTTGTAGGCGTCCTGGACGGCGTCCTTGAAGAGCTGCGCCGTGTCGCTGCCGAGGTCGCGTGCCTGGAAGGTGCTGTAGGTGACGGGCGGGCGGCGGTCGCGCCGCTCGATCATGGTGAACAACAGGTCGGCGTAGGTGTCGCCCTGGGGTGCGTGCAGCACGTAGTGCAGGTCCGTCATGGCCGTGGCCACTCGCATCGCGCCGATGTGCGGCGGGCCTTCGTAGGTCCAGAGGGTGAGCTGCATGTTCGGGTTGCTCGGGTTCAGGCCGCGAGCAGGGCTGCGCGGCGCAGGGGGCGGGCAAAGAGCTCGGCCAAGTCCGCCGCCTGCTCGTAGCCATGGATGGGTGTGAAGACCAGTTCAATGGCCCACTTGGTGGTCAGCCCCTCCGCTTCCAGCGGGTTGGCCAGGCCAAGTCCGCAGACGGTGATGTCAGGGCGTTCGGCGCGGCAACGGTCCAGTTGCTTGTCCACGTCCTGGCCTTCGGACAATTGCGTGCCGGTGGGCAGCCAGGCCAGTTCCTGCGCCATGTGCTCGCGGTGCAGGAAGGGCGTGCCGACCTCGGTCAGCTGCATGCCCAGTTCGCGCGACAGGAAACGCGCGATCGGCAGTTCCAGCTGCGAATCCGGGAAGAAGAAGATGCGCTTGCCTTGCAGCACTTCACGCTGGCGTTGCAAGGCGCCTTCGGCGCGGGTGCGTGCACTGGCCGTGACCTGGTCCACCACCGCGGCGGGGATGTTGAAGGCCGTGGCCGCAGCCTTGAGCCAGGCGGTGGTGCCTTCGACACCAATGGGGAAGGGCGCCGCAACGCGCGTGGCGCCGCGGCCTTCCAGCGCACGGGCGGTGTCGGCCAGGAAGGGCTGGGCCAGGAGGTAGCGGGTGCCGAGGCCCACGGTGGGCATGTCACTGCTCTTGCGTGCTGGCAGGAAGGACAGTTGCGGAATGCCGATTTCGCGCAGCAGCCGGCCGAGCTGGTCTTCCACGATGTCGGGCAGCGCGCCCACGACCACCAGCTGGGTTGCGGGAGAGGGTTGCAGCACGGGAACGAGCGACGCGAGGCAGGCGTCTTCGCCTTGCGTGAACGTGGTTTCGATGCCGCTGCCGGAATAGTTCAGCACGCGCACCTTGGGCAGGAACTGTGTGGACAGTCGCTCCGCCGCACGTGACAGGTCCAGCTTGATGACTTCAGAAGGGCAGCTGCCGACCAGGAACAGCGTCTTGATGTCTGGGCGGCGGTCCA
This sequence comes from uncultured beta proteobacterium, assembly GCA_963750785.1. Taxonomy (GTDB): domain Bacteria; phylum Pseudomonadota; class Gammaproteobacteria; order Burkholderiales; family Burkholderiaceae_C; genus Rubrivivax. The sequence goes on from CAVVSC010000001.1 coordinate 20,905, forward strand.
GCAGCCGCGTCACGGCCTTGTCCAGTTCTTCGTTGGCGTCGGCCAGGCCGGCCAGGTCGCGTTCGTCCAGGATGGCGGTGGCAAAACGCGGCTCGGCAAAGATCATCACCCCCGCTGCGCTTTGCACCAGGTGCGCGCAAGTGCGCGAGCCGACCACCAGGAAGAACGCGTCCTGGATCTTGCGATGCAGCCAGACGATGCCGGTCAGGCCGCAGAAGACCTCGCGCTGTCCCTTTTCGCGCAGCACGGGTGAAGTGCTGCAGCCGTCGGCCGGATGGAGTTGGATGACAGGACTCATGCAGCAACTCCCTCAGCCTGACGTGCACCCAGTCGCGCGGCGCGCAGCTTCAGGATGAATTGCGTCGCGTTGATCACATAGGTGGCGTAGGCCGCCAGCGCCAGCAGCATCTGGCCTCGGGCGTCCAGGGCGCCCGTGTACAGAGCCACGAGATAGGCCGTGTGAAGGGTCAGCACCAGCATGCTGAACACGTCTTCCCAGAAGAAGGCGGGCGCGAAGCACCACTGGTTGAAGACGACCTTCTCCCAGATGCAGCCCGTGATCATGATGGTGTAGAGCAGCAGCGTCTTCAGCACCACCGACGCGGTGGCCGCGGCGAAGCCTTCGCCGCTGCCCAGGTAGCGCAGCACCAGCACGGCACTGACCGCAAACACCAGGAACTGCAACGGCGCCAAGACCCCTTGCACCAGAGTCCAGCGGGTGGCGTCGCGGCGCTTGCGCTGTTCAGGGGTGTAGAGGACGGGTGCCGGTGGGCGGTGGGACATCTAGGTCGCTCGGTCGGGCTGTGAGTGCATCCAGACTAGGCGCTCGATCGGTGGATGTCAATCCAGATAGACGTAAATCTAGACTGACACTTACCCTGGGGTCGGCCAGCCCCTTTGCCGGCGTCAGCGGCACCCATGCAGCACAAAGCTGCGCCCCGTCATGGGGCAAACACCGAGCGCGGGTTGGAGACACCGGGGTGTAAAAACCAGTCGACGCGGTTGAGGGCCGCTCCGCCCGAACCCACCCCTGGTTCTGGCGGGCACGGAGAAGTACATGCCAAGCAAGCAGTCGCAAGGTGGGCGCGCGGCACCGGAATGCAGTCCCGAGCCCGTGGCATGGCCCGGCGACGAAAGCGGTACGTCCGCTGGAATGGACATCACGCTGGGTGCCGCGAAGGCCCGCGTGTCGCGCCTGACCCGCACCATTGAAAGTGAAGTCATCCCGCGCTTGCTGCGGCAGCATCGCAACCCGGAAACCGGCGATGCCGCACCGCCGAGCCCGGAAGAAGTCCAGGCCATGGTGCATGCCCTGGTGGACGACAGCGACGACCGGATCCGCGCTTTGGTGCAGCAATTGCGAGCCCGCCGCGTGGCGGTCAGCACCATCTTCCTGGAACTCCTGACACCGGCCGCGCGTGAGCTGGGCGCCTTGTGGGAAGACGACCGGGTGGACTTCGCCACCGTCACGGTCAGCCTGGGTCGTCTGCAGCGGCTGCTGCGCGAACTGAGCCCGGACTTCGGCGGCGAAGTGCAGCACCCGCACCACGGCCGCCGCGTGCTGCTGACCCAGCCCGACAGCGAACAGCACATGTTCGGACTGTCCATGGTGGCCGAATTCTTCCGGCGCGAGGGCTGGGATGTGCTGGGTGGCGTGGCCGGTGTGGGCATCGACGCCACGGCCTGGGTGGGCAGGGACTGGTTCGACGCCGTGGGTTTTTCGATCGGCAGCGAACAGGCGCTGGGTTGGTTGCGCGATACCATCGCGCAGGTTCGGCGTGTGTCGCGCAACCGCTCCGTGGTCGTGCTGGTGGGAGGTCCTATCTTCTCGCTGCACCCCCAATGGGCGGCGGACGTGGGGGCGGACGCCACCACGGACGGGCGCAGCGCACCCCAGATCGCAGAGAACATCGTCAACAGCCGCGTGCAGGAGCAGTCGGGACAAGCGCGCATGACTTGAATCGCACTGAAGGGTTGCAGAACGTGCCAATGGTCGATCCTTGCAGCCGGGACCCGCTCGAATGAGCCGCCCGGCAGGTAAAAAACAAGAGATCCTCGGCGACATCGACGCGAAGTCTGCGGCGCGGTTGATCGGCTCCTGCAGCGACATTGCCCTGGTGCTGGACAGCAACGGCACGGTTCTGGAAGCCATCGTCCAGGACGCCGCCTTGGCCGCCTTGGCCGGCGCCGGCTGGAAGGGCCGGGCCTGGCCCGACACGGTGACGGTGGAAAGTCGCGACAAGGTCGAAGGCCTGCTGCGCGACGCCGAAGCCGGCCTGCCCACCCGCTGGCGTCAGGTCAACCACCCCGTGCGTGGGCATGACGACCTGCCCTTCAGCTATGCCGCCGTGAAGATGGGTGTGGCAGGTGTTGGCAAGCCCAGCTTCGTGGCCTTCGGGCGTGACCTGCGTTCCACCGTGCAGCTGCAGCGCCGCCTGGTGGAAGCCCAGCAGGCCATGGAGCGCGACTACTGGCGCTTCCGCGAAGCCGAAACTCGGTACCGCATGCTGTTCCAGACGGCACCTGAGGCGGTCATCATTGCCGACGCGCAAACGCTCAAGGTGCTGGAGGCCAACCCTGCGGCCGAGTCACTGATGGGCCGAGTGTCTGCGCGCATCATCGGTGTGGGGGTGACAACCCTGTTTGACCCGGCCGCGCAGGAGCGGGTGCTGGGGCTGGCGGCGGCTGCGCGTACCGTGGGCGCACGCGACCCGGTGCGCGTCCGACTGGGTGCAGGCGGCTTGTCGCAGGACGTGGACCTGACGGCAGCACTGTTCCGCCAGGAGCAGTCGGCCTACCTGCTGATCCGCGTGCTGCCGCTGGCCGACAAACCTGGAAAGCGCGGCCGCAGCCCGACGGCGGCGGCGCCAGCGGCGGACAGTTCAGCCGCGCTGCTGGAAGCCTTCCTGCGCAGCGCGCCAGACGCCCTGGTGTTCACGGACCTGCAGGGCCGCATCACACGCTGCAATGCCGCATTTGCCGCGCTGGCCCAGCTGGGTGGAGAAGACCAGGCGCGAGGCGAAATGCTGGACCGCTGGATCGGCCGCACCGGCGTGGAGTTGTCGGTGTTGCTGACGAACTTGCGCCAGCATGGCGCGGTCGGCTTGTTCACCACCAGCCTGCGCGGTGAAGTCGGTGCGATGCACGAGGTGGAAATATCCGCGTCGCAGCTGGATTCGGCGCAACCCCCCACCCTGGCTTTTGCGGTGCGCGACATTGGCCGCCGCCTGCCGGGTGAAGAGCGCACGGCGCCAAAGCTGGCGCGGTCGGCCTCGGAGCTGACCGAACTCGTGGGTCGCGTGCCCATGAAGGACATCGTCAGTGAGACCTCCGACCTCATCGAACAGCTGTGCATCGAAACTGCGCTGCAGATGACCAATGACAACCGGGCCTTGGCTGCGCAGTTCCTGGGTCTGTCGCGGCAAAGTCTGTACGTGAAACTTCGGCGTTACGGTCTCGGTGATTTGGGAAGCGACAATTCAGATTGACACTTTTAGTGTAAACATCGGTTGACGAAGTCCGGGCGCAGGCGCACCATGGCTTCATGGCACTTCCTGCACCTTCGGCCGTTGCCGAACTGCTCAAACCGATCACCTGGTTCCCACCCATGTGGGCCTTTGGCTGTGGCGTGGTCGCGTCCGGTCAGTCGCTGGACGGCCGTCTGTGGCTGGTTGGCGCTGGCGTGCTGCTGGCAGGCCCTGCGGTCTGCGCCACCAGCCAGGCGGTGAACGACTGGTTTGACCGCCACGTCGACGCCATCAACGAGCCCAACCGACCGATCCCATCGGGCCGAATGCCCGGGCGCTGGGGTTTGTATGTGGCCATCATCTGGACCTTGCTGTCCCTGCTGCTGTCCGTGGCGCTGGGGCCCTGGGGTTTTGGCGCGGCCGTGGTCGGTCTGCTACTGGCCTGGGCCTACAGCGCGCCGCCCCTGCGCCTGAAGCAGAACGGCTGGTGGGGCAATGCCGCCTGCGGCATCTGCTACGAGGGCCTGGCCTGGGTCACGGGCGCGGCGGTGATGGCAGGTGGGCAGATGCCGGACCTGCGTTCGCTGATCCTGGCGGCGCTGTACAGCGCGGGTGCGCACGGCATCATGACCCTGAACGACTTCAAGTCGATCGAAGGCGACAAGCGCATGGGCATCGCGTCGCTGCCGGTACAACTGGGCCCCCGCAACGCGGCCATTGCTGCGGCCGGCACCATGGTGCTGGCACAGGCTCTGGTGGTGGCGATGTTGCTGGATTGGGGCCGGCCGGCGCACGCTGCGGCGGTGGCCGGTCTGGCCGTGGCGCAGGTGTGGATGGCGCGCCGCTTTGTCGCGCAACCGGTGGCCAAGGCGATCTGGTTCAGTGGCCTGGGCGTCACGCTCTATGTGATCGGCATGCTGGTGAGCGCCTTCGCACTGCGAGGGCTGGCATGAGCATCGGTGGCGCTTGCCGGGCGCGGGTCGCATCGCATACCTCACGCAGGGCGAGCCAGTGACCTGGTTCGCCATCTTCCGATTGGGTCTGGTCCAGGCCGCGCTGGGTGCCATCGTCGTGCTAACCACGTCCACCTTGAACCGCGTGATGGCAGTGGAACTGGCGCTGCCCGCACTGGTGCCCGGCTTGCTGGTGGCCTTGCATCACGCGGTGCAGCTGGCGCGTCCGCGCATGGGCTATGGCTCGGACCGAGGCGGGCGCCGCACGCCCTGGATCGTGGGCGGCATGGCTGTTTTGGCCCTGGGCGGCTTTGGCGCGGCGGTGGGCACGGCACTGATGACCACGTCCTTTGGCGCGGGTCTGGCCCTCACCACCTGCAGCTTCCTGTTGGTGGGGCTGGGCGTCAGTTCGGCCGGCACGTCGATCCTGGTGCTGCTGGCTGCACGGGTGCAAGAGGACCGCCGTGCCGCTGCAGCCACGCTGGTGTGGGTGATGATGATCGTGGGCTTCGCGCTCACGGCGGGTCTGGCGGGCCGCTTTCTGGACCCCTTCACACCCGAGCGTCTGATGACTGTGTCGGGCTGCGTGTCTGTGCTGGCCCTGGCACTGGCCTTGTTGGCGATGGCCGGCGTGGAAGACGCTGCACTGCCGGCACGGCCGCAGACTGAAGAAGCCAAGCCGCGCTTCAAGGACGCCTTGCGCCAAGTCTGGTCCGAGCCCAACGCCCGCCGCTTCACTGTCTTCGTGTTCGTGTCCATGGTGGCCTACAGCGCGCAGGACCTGATCCTGGAACCCTTTGCCGGCATCCGCTTCGGCTTCACGCCCGGCGAGAGCACGGCCCTGTCCGGTGTGCAGCACGGTGGCACGCTGATGGGCATGCTGCTGGCTGCGTTGGCTGGCCGGCGCGTGCTCGGCATGGCTTTCGGCACGCTGCGCCAATGGATCGTCGGTGGCTGTCTTGCATCGGCCCTGGCCTTGATGGGTCTTGTGATCGGCGCCGCACTGGGCGTGCCCTGGCCGCTGAAGGCCAACGTCTTTGCCATGGGTGTTGCCAATGGCGCCTTCAGCATCGCAGCCATCGGTTCGATGATGGCGCTGGCCGGACAAGGCCGTGCAGCCCGTGAAGGCACGCGCATGGGCCTGTGGGGCGCCGCGCAGGCCATCGGCTTTGCCATCGGCGGCCTGCTGGGCACGGCCGCCAGTGACCTGGCCCGCCTGCTGTTGGGTTCGCAAGTGGCGGCTTACGGCGCGGTCTTCGCGGCCGAGGCCCTGCTTTTCGTGTGGGCGGCCGTGCTGGCCGCGCGCATCTCCATGCCGGATTCAGTTGGCGGCGTTGCCGCTCCATCAAGACCAGGGGACGTCCATGAACGAGTCGCACACCTTTGACGTGATCGTGGTGGGCGGTGGCCCTGCCGGGTCCACCGCCGCGCATGACCTGGCGCAGCGCGGCCTGTCCGTGCTGCTGCTGGACCGCGCCGGCCGCACCAAGCCCTGTGGCGGCGCGATACCGCCGCGCCTGATCAAGGACTTCGCAATACCCGACCACCTGCTGGTGGCCAAGGCGCGCTGTGCGCGCATGATTTCGCCGTCAGACGTGCGCGTCGACATCCCCATCGAAGGCGGCTTTGTCGGCATGGTCGACCGCGAAGTGTTTGACGAATGGCTGCGAGAGCGTGCCGCCACTGCTGGCGCGGTGCGGCGCCGCGGCCGTTTCGAACACCTGTCGCGCGACGAAGACGGCGTGAGCGTTGTGCACTTCCAGTCCGACGCACCGGCCGGCGCCGCCAAGCCCATGGCCAGCCGCGCCCGGGCGCGCTGCGTGATCGGTGCAGACGGCGCACGCAGCGAGGTTGCGCGCCAGGCCGTGCCCGGTGCAGAGAAGACCAGCTACGTCTTCGCATACCACGAGATCATCGGCAAGCCCGATTCACCGCCGCCGGGTTACGACCCCGCGCGCTGCGACGTCATCTACCGCGGTGAGTTGTCGCCCGACTTTTACGGCTGGGTCTTTCCGCACGGCGACACGCTGAGCGTGGGCACGGGCAGCGCGGACAAGGGCTTTTCGCTGCGCACAGCGGTGGGCACCTTGCGCCGCAACAGCGGGCTTCAAGACGCGCCCACGCTGCGCCGCGAAGGCGCGCCGATTCCCATGAAGCCGCTGCCACGCTGGGACAACGGGCGCGACGTGGTGCTGGCCGGCGACGCCGCAGGCGTGGTGGCGCCGGCGTCCGGTGAAGGCATCTACTACGCCATGTACGGCGGCCGCGTGGCGGCCGATGCGGCGGCCGAGTACCTGAAGACCGGGCAGGCCAGCGCGCTGGCCCAGGCCCGCAAGCGCTTCATGAAGCAACATGGCAAGGTCTTTTGGGTGCTGGGCATCATGCAGCGCTTCTGGTACAGCAGCGACAAGCGGCGCGAACGCTTCGTCAGCATCTGCAAGGACAAGGACGTGCAGCAGTTGACCTTCGAGTCCTACATGAACAAGGAACTGACGCGCAAGAAGCCCATGGCCCATGTGCGCATCTTCTTCAAGGACATGGCGCACCTGCTGGGCCTGGTGCGCGCCTAGGCCCGCCCTCCGGCGCTGCACACCGATCCCACAACAATCCACCGACCACGGCAACACACGCCACATGAAAAGCCGGCCGCCCGATCTGTCCGAGCTGGCTGCCGTGGCAGCGTATGCGCCGCACCTGGCGCAGGCCTTTGCCAGCCTGGCCTGTGACCTGGCCCTGGTGCTGGACGGGCAGGGCGTCATCACCCAGATCGCCCACAGCCCGACCAGCCGATTGGCGCCGCTCACCGAAACCTGGGTGGGCAGGCCGCTGGCGGACACAGTGACCCCGGACACGCGCCACAAGATCCTCAGCCTGCTGCACGACGTGGCCACCTCGGGGCTGGCTCGGCGGCGCGAGGTCAACCTGCCGTCCGGCCCATCGGTGGATATTCCCATGGCCTACACGGCGCTGCGCCTGGGCCCACAGGGCCCGGCGCTGGCCGTCGGCCACGACCTGCGCGCCGTCGCGCAGATGCAGCAGCGCTTCATGCGCGTGCAGCAGGAACTGGAACGGGGCTACGGGCTGGCCTTGCAAGCCGCCGCGCAAGGGGCCGACCCAGCGGCGCCGCAGCTTGAAACCACGGCTTCGCTGGGGGCGGTGGATGCGGCCATGGGGGAAAAGGCAGAGCAGTTGAACGAGGCGTCACGTGCGGCTTTTGCCGCCTGGCTGCGCGCAGAGCAACTGGCGGCTGAAGGTGCTGCGTCGGGCTCTCCGCCCGCTGCGACCAAGAAGGGTCGACGGCGTCACTGACACCGACGGCCGCGGTGCCGCACCCGCATCCGGTCTGAAGCCTTGCGGCACACTTGAGGCATGAACGGACCTCTTCAAGGGATGCGCGTCGTCGAGATGGCCGGCATCGGCCCGGCCCCGTTGGCCTGCATGCTCCTGGCCGACCTGGGTGCTGACGTGGTGCGCGTGGACCGCACGGGGCCCAGCGGCCTGGGCCTGGCCATGTCGCCGCAGCACGACGTCAACGCGCGTGGCCGCCGGTCGGTGGCGCTGGACCTCAAGCAAGCAGCCGGACGCGCAGCCGTGCTGCGGCTGATCGCCAAGGCCGATGTGCTGGTCGAAGGCTTCCGGCCCGGCGTGATGGAAAAGCTGGGCCTGGGTCCTGAGCCCTGCCTGGCATTGAACCCCGCGCTGGTCTATGGCCGCATGACGGGCTTTGGCCAGCAAGGGCCGCTGTCCAACGCTGCGGGCCACGACATCAACTACATCGCCTTGACGGGCGTGTTGGATGCGATCGGTCCGGCCGGCGGTGGCCCGCTGCCGCCGCTGAACCTGACCGGCGACTACGGCGGTGGTGCGCTCTACCTCGCATTCGGCGTGATGGCCGCCCTCTACGAACGCCAGCGTTCGGGCCAGGGCCAGGTGGTGGACGCCGCCATGGTGGACGGTGCCGCGTCTCTGGCGTCCATCTTCTTCGGCTTGCGCGCGGCCGGCAACTGGAGCGAGCCGCGCGGCCAGAATCTGCTGGACGGTGGCGCACCGTTCTACGGGACTTATGAAACCGCCGATGGCCGCTGGGTCGCGATCGGCCCACTGGAGCCCAAGTTCTTTGCCTTGCTGGCGCAGGCCCTGGGGCTGGAAGACCGCTTTGTGAAACGCCAGTACGACCGCCGCCTGTGGCCCGAGATGCGCGATGCGATCGCAACGGCCTTCAGGCAGCGCACCCGTGACGCCTGGTGCGATCTGCTGGAAGGCACGGACGCCTGCTTTGCGCCCGTGCTGTCCTTTGCCGAAGCGCCCGGCCATGCGCATGCGGCGCAGCGCGGCGCCTTTGTCGACGTGGCCGGTGTGGTGCAGCCAGGCCCGGCGCCGCGCTTCGGGCGCACGCCACCTGACGAGCCCAGGCCCGCTCCGCAGTTGGGGGCGCATTCAGATGACGTGCTGGAGGAACTGGGCTACAGCGCGGCCGAGGTGGCGGCGCTGCGCCAGGCGGGGGTGGTGGCATGAGTGTGGTTCCGGTGACCCACTATCAGGCTGCGGCAGGGGCACGCACAGCGGCATCCTTGCTGATCGTGCGCGACGGCGCGGCCGGTCTGGAGGTGCTGATGCTGCGCCGCGCGGAGCGCGCTGGCGACGCGCGCAGCGGTGCGGCCGTGTTCCCGGGCGGTGTGCTGGACGCGCGGGACGCCGAGGCCTACCCGCATTGCCTGGGCAATGACGATGCGGCCTGGAGCCAGCGCCTGGGCGTGGCCTCCCGTGGGCAGGACTATCTGGTGGCGGCGGTGCGCGAGACCTTCGAGGAAGTCGGCTTGCTGCTGGCGTCGCACACCGACGGCCGCGCGCCGGACCTGGCTGCGCTCAAGCCCTGGCGAGACCGCCTGCAGGATGGCAGCGCCAGCGCCGCCGACTTTTGCGTGGCCGAGGGTTTGCAGTTCGACCTGCGCGGCCTGGTCTACATGGCGCACTGGCTGACGCCGCCCGGTGTTCCCAAGCGCTTTGACACCCGCTTCTTCATGTGCCTGGCGCCAGAAGGTCAAGAGGCGCAGGCCGACCTGGGTGAGGCCGTGGAATTGATGTGGCTCACGCCGGCGCAAGCGCTGGAACGCGAGCGGGGCTTGACACTGCTGCCCGTGACGCGCCGCACGCTGCAGGACCTGTCCCGCCACAGCAGCACCGCCGAAGCCATGGCCTGGGCGATTGGGCTCACGCAGGTCCCGCTGATCATGCCGCGCCGAGCCGCCAGTGCGCGCGGCCTGCGCGTGGTGCTGCCGGACGAACTGCCCTATGCCGAAGTCGGCAGGCTGGACCCGGACGGACTGGGCACGGCCCACGCCGACCTGGTGGCTGGCCGAGCGGTGCAACTGTCGCCGCGCGTGTTGCGCGTGACGGCACCGAACCCAGGTCCCATGACGGGGCCGGGCACCAACACCTACCTCGTGGGCGAAGGAGACGCCTGGACGGTCATCGACCCCGGCCCGGCCATCGACGAGCACGTGCGGGCCATCCAGGCCGCAGCGCCGGGCCGCATCGTGCAGATCCTGGTGACGCACACCCACAAGGACCACTCACCGGCCGCCGCGCCCCTGGCGGCCGCCACAGGCGCACCGGTGCTGGGCCGCCGCGCGGCGCACCCGATGTGGCAGGACGAAAGCTTTGCGCCGACGCAGGAACTGCAAGGTGGGGAACGGCTGCACCTGGGGCCGGGCACCACGCTGGAAGTGATCCACACACCGGGCCATGCGTCCAACCACCTGTGCTATCTGCTCGAAGAGGAGCGCCTGCTCTTCACAGGCGACCATGTGATGCAGGGTTCCACCGTGGTCATCAACCCGCCCGACGGCGACATGGCGGCCTACCTGGACGCCCTGCAGTCCTTGCAGTCGCGCGACCTGGACTGGCTGGCGCCTGGGCACGGCTTTCTGGTGGCCCGGCCCTTGGCCGTGCTGCAAGGCCTGGTGGCCCACCGCCTGCGCCGCGAAGCCAAGGTGATGGCCGCTTTGCAGGCGGCGCGCCAAGGCCAGCTGGACGAGCTGCTTCCGCGGGTATACGACGACGTGAACGCAGGTCTGCACGGCATGGCGCGCCGCTCGTTGCTGGCGCACCTGGTCAAGCTGCAAAAGGATGGTCGCGCCGCATCGACTGACGGGGAGCACTGGTCAGCGGTCTGAACCCGCACGCATGGCCAGGCGTGCAGGCGTTCAGGTCTCCGAGGCCATGCGCCACTGGCCGTCAACCAGCAACTGGTGCGGCCCGAACTGCGCCTTGTAGGCCATCTTGCCGCTCTCGGCGATCCAGTAGCCCAGGTAGACGTGGGGCAGCTTGAGCTGCTTGGTCTGCTCGATCTGCCACAGCACGCTGTAGGTGCCGTAGCTGGTGCCGGCCTCGGGTTCGTAGTAGGTGTAGACGGCGGACAGGCCGTCGCTCAGCACATCCAGGATGCTGACCATCTTCAGCGCGCCGGGCTGTCCATCCACGCCGGGCTCGCGGAATTCCACCAGGCGTGAATTGACGCGGCTCTGCAGCAGAAACTGGGTGTACTGGTCCACGCTGTCCTGGTCCATGCCACCGCCGCTGTGCCGGCCACTCTGGTAGCGCAGGTAGAGCTGGTAATGCTCGGGCACAAAACCCAGGCGCAGCACGCGTGACACCAGGTTTGCATGCTGTTTGCCGGCACGGCGCTGGCTGCGTGTCGGCTCAAAGGATTCGACCGGCACACGCAGGGGCACGCAGGCGCGGCAGCCGTCGCAATATGGGCGGTAGGTGAACATGCCGCTGCGCCGGAAGCCGGCGGCGACCAGGCCGGAATAGGTCTCGGCGTGGATCAGGTGGCTCGGCGTGGCCACCTGCGAGCGTGCTTGCCGGTCAGGCAGATAGCTGCAGGCGTAGGGTGCCGTTGCATAGAACTGCAACGAGCGCAGCGGCAACTCTTTCGGGTGCGTCACGCGTTGTGTCTTCGTACGGGAAGCGGGGCTCAGAGACCCAGGCGCGCCCAGGTGGCTTCATCATAGGTCCAATCCGCCACCGGCCCGGCTTGCAGGCTGCGGGCCACATGCGCCAGGAAGTCTGCCCGCGGGACTTCGTGCGCGCCCAGGCTGGCCAGGTGGCCGGTGTTCTGTTGACAGTCGATCCAGTCCACACCCCGCGCCAGGCAAGCCGCGACCAGGGCCGCCAGTGCGATCTTGGACGCGTCGGTCCGGCGCGAAAACATGGACTCGCCAAAACACATGTGGCCCAGGTTGACGAAGTACAGGCCTCCGACCAATTGACCGTCGGCCCAGGTCTCCACGCTGTGCACCCGTCCCAGGGCATGCCAGGCGACATAGGCATCGACCATCTCCGGCACGATCCAGGTGCCGTCCTGACCGTCACGCGGAATTTGCGCGCAGGCGTTCATGACGGCGCGGAAGCCGTGGTCAAAACGGACGCTGCAGCCGGGCGTGCGCAGGAAGCGCCGCAAGGTCTTCTTCAGCGACTGAGACAGCTTGAATGCCGCCACGGGCAGCACCATGCGCGGGTCCGGGCTCCACCACAGCACCGGCTGGCCGGCGCTGTACCAAGGGAACATGCCCTTGCCGTAGGCCTCTTCCAGCCGCGCCGGGTGCACGCTGCCGCCGGCGGCCACCAGGCCCGGCGCCTCGCTGCCCGGGCCCAGCGCTGCCGTGGCGGGCGGCAGCGGGGTGTCGTCGTCGACCCAGGCCAGCATCACGCGGGCTTCCGTCCCTGGCCTACCTGCCGCGCAGTTGCTGCCAAAGGAAGGTGAATTCCAGCGCCTGCATGGTGGCGCGCTGCGCGTTGTCGGCGGCGCCGCCATGCCCGCCTTCGATGTTTTCCCAGTACAGCACCGAGTGACCTTGTTCCAGCATGCGCGCCGCCATCTTGCGTGCGTGGCCGGGGTGCACGCGGTCGTCGCGGGTGCTGGTGGTGAACAGCACCGCGGGCATCTTCACGCCGGCCTTCACGTTCTGGTAGGGGCTGTACTGGCTGATGAAGGCCCAGTCCTCGGGCTTGTCGGGGTTGCCGTACTCGGCCATCCAGCTGGCGCCGGCCAGCAGCTGGTGGTAGCGCCGCATGTCCAGCAAGGGCACCTGGCAGACCACGGCCTTGAACAGCTCGGGCCGCTGCACCATCACCGCACCGACCAGCAGGCCGCCGTTGCTGCCGCCTTGAATGCCCAGGTGCTGCGGGCTGGTGACTTTGCGCTTGATGAGGTCTTCGGCCACGGCGGCCAGGTCGTCGTAGCTCTTCTGTTTGTTCGCCAGCAAGGCGGCCTGGTGCCAGGCCGGGCCGAACTCGCCGCCGCCGCGGATGTTGGCCACCACGTAAACGCCTCCCTGCGTGCCCCAGACGCGGCCGATGCCGCCGGAGTACCAGGGCGTCAAGGAGACTTCAAAGCCGCCGTAGCCGTAGAGCAGGGTGGGGTTGCCGCCGTCGGCCTTGGCACCCTTCGGCCAGATCACGAAGTAGGGAACCCGCGTGCCGTCCTTGCTGGTGGCGAACTGCTGTTCGACCCGCATGCCATCGGAGTTGAAGAAGGCAGGGCGGGCCTTGAGCGTTTCGCGCGTGTCGCTGCCCATGCGGCCCAATTGCAGCGCGTCGGGCTGCAGGAAGTCCACGGTGTTCAGCAGGTAGGCATCGGCCAGCGGGTCATCGGCCATCAAGGGGTCATGCAGCGGCGTGGCAGACAGGTGCCCAGGGTAGGGCGCCTTGGCTTCGCGGCGTGTCCATGCGGCACCCGGCGCAGAACCCGGGCGCCACTCTTCCAGCCGGCTGGCGACCTGGTCCAGCACGTTCAGCAGCACGGCATCCTTGGTCGTGCCAAAGCCTTCCAAACTGCGTGTGGGCGTCGGCGTGAAGAGGGCGGTGAAGCGTCGCTCGCCTTTCAGGTAGGCGGCGGCATCGGCCACCAGCAGCGAGCCCCGGGGCCAGGTGGTGCCCGCGACGGTCCAGTCGCTGCGCAATTCCAGCAGCAGCCGTTCGCGCCAAAAGCTCAGCTGCGCATCCGTCGGCTTGTCGATGGGGACCAGGCTTGTGCCGTTGCCCGTGCGCTGCACCAGCGCCATGCTGTTGTTGTAGAAGTCCAGGCTGCGGCCGAAGAGGGTGCGCTCGTACCCGGGCGTGTGGTCCACGGAGGCCCAGGCGCTCACGTCCTTCGGCTGACCTTCAAACACCGTTTCCGCGGCGGACAGCGGCTGACCGCGCTTCCATCGCTTGATGACACGCGCGTAGCCGGAATCGGTCATCGATCCGGGCCCGAAATTGGTCCCGACGAAGAGCGTGTCGGCGTCGATCCACTCCACTTGCGTCTTCGCCTCGGACACGTGGAAGCCACCGTCCGAAGGCTTCACGAACTGCTTGGTGACGGTGTCGAATTCACGCACCACCGTGGCATCGGCGCCACCGCGCGACAGCGCGATCAGGCACTTGCGCTGCTCGGGGCCCAGGCAGTCGGCCCCGCCCCAGACCCAGTTCTCACCCTCGGCCTTGGCCAGCGCGTCGATGTCGATCACGGTTTCCCAGGCCGGCGCGGGCTTGCGGTACTCGGCCAGGGTCGTGCGGCGCCACAGGCCGCGCGGGTTGGCCGCGTCGCGCCACAGGTTGTAGAACCAACCCGCGCGGCGCGACACGTAGGGGATCTGCTCGCGCGAATCCAGCACTTCCAGCAACTGTTGCCGGCGTTGCTCAAATCCGGGGTCGGCGCGCAGCTGCGCTTCGGATTTCGCATTGCGCTCGCGCACCCAGTTCAAGGCGCGGTCACCCGCCACGTCTTCAAGCCAGAGATAGGGATCAACAGGTGCGTTCTGTGCCATGGCCGGGCCCGTGGCGAGCACGGACAGCAAGAGGATGAAGGGCGTGAGCAAAGCCGAGGAAAGTCCCGGGCGAGCGCGGCGAATCAGGTTCATGTCTTCCCCGACGGATCTCTTCCGAACAGGCGTGCCGGCTGAAGTTCCACGCTGGACTGCCCGTTGCCCACCCATACCGTGCCGTCCTGCACCGTCACCTGCAATTGCATGGCGCGTTGCGCCATGGCGGCCAGTTCACGGGTTTGCTCGGCCGGCAACTGCCACACGTCCAGGTTGTTCATGCGCGCCACCTTGTTGGCCACACCGGCCCACCAGATGGCCGCGGAACTGGCGTAGCAGAAGATGCTCACGCGACGCGCCTTGCCGCAGGCCTTGGTCATGCGCCGTTCCTCGGGCTGGCCGACCTCGACCCAGTGCATCAACTGGCCGGTCAGGTCGTGCTGCCAGAGGTCGGGCTCGTCACTGTCGGACAGGCCGCGTGCGAACAGCAGCGCACCGTCGTCGGTGCTGGCCGGTGCCAGCAGCGCAAAGGCCAGCAGCCGCACCATCAGGCGCTCTTCGGTTTCGGAAGGGTGCAGGGCCAGGGTCAGCGTGTGGTCGGCATAGACGCCGCGGTCCATGTCGGCGATCTGCAGCGTGGCTTTGTAGATGGTGGACTTCAGCGCCATGGATCAGGACTTGCGGGACAAAGCCAGTGGACAGGGCCCGCGACTGTGCCACAGCGCCCCGGCTCCGGCCCAAGTGCCGGTATCGGCCCTGAGCCCAGGCCTTTCAGCGGGCACGGCCCCTGTCGGGCGCCGTGCTGTGCTGCGTCTCCGGCCTCAGGGCTTTTCGCCCAGGGCTTTCAGTTGGGCCAGGCCTTCGTCGAAGTCCTTGCCGATCATGCGGTCCGACAGGAGCGCAAACCAGTGGTAGAGCGGATTGCTGCCCATGTCGCCGTTCATCGACCAGCTCACCTTGGTGCCGGTGCCCGACGCCTCCAGCGCGAAGTCGCCGGTGGACGTGGTGCCAAAGTCCGGGAAGTACAGCTCATAGCCCAGGCGCTTGCCGGGCTCCGCGGTGGTGAAGGTCATGCGGCCGTCGCCCTGGCTGGCGCTCTTCCAGGCCCACACAGCGCCACTGCCGCTGGACGGGCCGCTGTAGGTGATCTGCATGGTCGGGTCGCGTCGGTTCCAGGCCGACCATTCCTTCCAGCGACGCGGGTCGGCCAGCAGGCTGTAGACCTTGTCGGGCGGGGCTTGGACCACGGTGCTGCGCACCACCGAAAACTTGCCCGACAGCAGCAGCCCGCCGCCGAAGAGCAGGCCCGCCAGCACCAGCAGCAGGACTGCCGACCCCTTCAGAAAGCGCATCGCCAACTCCCTTTGCAGCTTGGTGTTGGCAGTGTGCGGCGCCCGTCAGCGCGGCGCAAGGGTGGCATCATCTACGCTTTGGCCGGCTCCGCCGGTGGCTCACCGTTTGAGGACTTGATGAAGGCGACCCCCCTCCTGATCGCGCTGGCTTGCAGTGCCATGCTGGCCATGGCCCCGGCCCGTGCACAAACCGCGCCGGCCAAGCCGGCGGCCAAACCGGCTGCCAAGCCGGCCGCCGCCAAGCCTGCGGCGGCCGCCTCCAGCCCTGACGGCAAGACACTGGCCCTGGGTGGCGGCACAGGCGTCCCGGGAACAGGCAAGCTGTTGACCCGCGAGGAACTGCGCACCTGTCTGGCCGATGAAGAATCCATCCGCAAGCGCCTGGAAGCCCACGAATCGGGGCGCGCACCGTTGGACCAGGAAAAGGCCGCCATTGCCGTGGACCAACAGGCCTTGCGCACCGAGCGTGCCGCCGTGGACGACCTGAAGACCCGCGCCGACGCCTTTGGCGCACGCGCCAAGATCTTCAGCGCACGCGTGGAGACCTGGACCAAGAACGTCGAGGCCCACAACGCCAACAAGACCGCGTCCGGGTCGGCCTATGAAAAGAACCTGGCCGCCTTGAACAAGGAACGCGAAGACATCACCCGCGAACAGGCCGAACTGGAAGCCGAGCGCAAGGCGATCCAGGACGCCACCGGCAAGACCGTGGCCGCCTACAACGCCAAGGCGCAGGCCCTGGACGCACGCGTGCAGGACTGGAACCAGCGCAACAACAAGTGGAACGAAACGGCGGCCGCGCTGGAAGACGAGCGCAAGGCCTGGGTGCGCAGTTGCGCAGACCGCCGCTACCGCGAAGACGACGAAACCGCCATTCGCCGCGGCAAGTGAGGCGCGGCCCATGCAAGCACCCTTGAGCAGCGACAACCCGGTCCTGGCGCCGTGGGACACCCCCCACGGCCTGCCGCCTTTCGACCGTTTCCGTGCAGAACACTTCGAGCCTGCCTTGCGCGCCGCGATGCAGGCGCAGAGGGAAGAACTGGCCTTGATCCGCGACCAGTCCGAGCCGCCAAACTTTGACAACACGGTGGCGGCCTACGACCGGTCAGGACGCCTCATGGAACGTGTGGCCAGCGTCTTCTACAACCTGACTTCGTCAGCCACCAGCCCTGAACTGCAAGCCGTGCAGCGCGCCATGGCGGGCCCCATGGCGGCGCATTCGTCGGCCATCTACACCGACGCAGCGCTCTTTGCGCGCTTTGATGTCCTGCACGAGCGCCGGACGACGCTGGGCCTGGCGCCCGAGGGCCTGCGCTTGCTGGAGCGCATCCACCTGGACTTCGTGCGGGCCGGTGCGCGCCTGGCCGGCGCGCAGCGCGACCGCCTGAAGCAGGTGATGGAGCAACTGGCGCAGCTGATGACGCGCTTTGCCCAGAACGTGCTGCACGACGAATCCACCTGGCAACTGGCGCTGGACGGCGAGGCCGACCTGGCCGGGCTGCCTCCCTTTGTGCGTGCATCTGCCAGGCAGGCTGCGTCGGACCGCGGCTTGCAAGGGCACGTGATCACACTGTCGCGTTCACTGGTGGTGCCGTTCCTGAGCTATTCGCAGCGGCCAGATCTGCGAGAGCAGGCCTGGCGCGCCTGGACCAGCCGAGGCGAGCATGCCGGCGAGCACGACAACCGCGAACTGGCGCGCGACATCCTGCGCCTGCGCCGCGAACAGGCCGCACTGATGGGCCATGCCTGCTTTGCCGACCACGTGCTGACCGACACCATGGCCGGCACCCGCGCCGGGGTGCAGCGCCTGCTGGGCGAGGTCTGGCCGCGTGCGCTGAAGGCCGTGGCCGCCGAAGAACGGATGCTGCGCGAGGTGCGCACGGCCCACGATGAGGCAGGTGCCGATGCGGCCCGCCCGATCGAAGCCTGGGACTGGCGCTACTGGGCCGAGCAGGTGCGGCGCGAACGCTTTGCGATTGACGACGCCGAGGTCAAACCCTATTTCCCGCTGGACAGCGTGGCCGCGGCGGCCTTTGACTGCGCCACCCGGCTCTTTGGATTGCGCTTCACGCGCCGTGCCGACCTGCCGGTCTACCACCCGGACGTGGCCGCCTACGAGGTGCACAACGCGGAAGGCCAGCTGGTCGGTGTCTTCCTGCAGGACAACTTCGCGCGCCCCAACAAGCGCAGCGGCGCCTGGATGAGCACACTGCGCCGCCAATCACGCAACGTGATGGGGGACGACCCGGTGCGGCTGCCGCTGGTGATGAACAACAACAACTTCGCCAAGGGCGCGCCAGGCGAACCGACCCTGCTGTCGCTGGACGACGCCCAGACCTTGTTCCACGAATTCGGCCACGGCCTGCACGGCCTGCTGTCGAACGTCACCTACGACCGGCTGTCCTGCACCCAGGTGCTGCGCGACTTCGTCGAACTGCCTTCGCAGATCTTCGAACACTGGATCACCGAACCTGAAGTCCTGCGCCGGCACGCGCGCCACTGGCAGACGGGTGAACCCATCCCGGACGAACTGATCGCCCGGCTGCACAAGGCGCGCCAGTTCAACCAGGGCTACGAGACCGTGCGCTACACGGCCAGTGCCATGGTGGACATGGCCGTGCATTCACTGCCTGATGCAGAGCCGCCCGCCGATCTCTGCCAGTTCGAAGCCAACTACCTGCGCGAACAGGGCCTGCCACATGGCGTGGGACTGAACCACCGCCTGGTGCACTTCCAGCACCTGTTTGCCAGTTCCGGCTACGCAGCGGGCTATTACGTCTACCTCTGGGCCGAGGTGCTGGACGCCGATGGCTTTGATGCCTTCGTCGAAGCGGGCAGCCCTTTCGACCCCGTGGTGGCGGCCAGGCTGCTGCGCCATGTCTACAGCACCGGCAACAGCGTGGACCCGTCTGTCACATACCGCGCTTTCCGCGGGCGCGACCCGCAGGTGCAGCCCTTGCTCAAGCAGCGTGGCCTGGTCCCCGAGGTAGCCTGATCAGGCGGGTTTGCCGAACAGCGCGTCCACGGAAGCCATGAAGGCCTTGAAGTCCAGCGGCTTGGTCCAGTAGTCGGACAGGCCGGCCTTCAGGGCCCTTTCAATGTCCTGCGGCATGGCATTGGCCGACAGCGCGATGCACGGAATGCCGGCGGTGCGCGGTTCTGCACGCAGGCGGCGCAGCACCTCATAACCGTCAAAGTCGGGCAACTGCATGTCCAGCAGGATCAGATCCGGCTGCAGCGCCCGTGCCTGAGCCACCCCACTGCTGCCATCGACGGCCACATGCAGCGACAGGTCGCTGCGGCGGCCCAGCAGTTCGCCGATGATGAGCGCGTTGACTGGGTTGTCTTCGATGTACAGCAGCTGGCGCCGCGGCAGGGGCACGGCGTCTTCCGGCGGCGACGCTGGATGAGCGTGGCCATCGTGCCGCGCGGCCTGACCGTCTGCCACGGCCAGGTCCAGTTCGAAGACGCTGCCCTGGCCAGGTTGGCTGTGCACCGAGATGCTGCCGCCCATGCGTTCCACCAGCGCCTTGACGATGGCCAGACCGATGCCGGTGCCTTCGATGGCTCCCCGGTCCGCGCCCAGTCGGTTGAAGGGCTCGAACAGGTGTCGCAACTGCTGTTCGTCCATGCCGCAGCCGTCGTCTGCCACGCGCAGCAGCACCCGATTCCCCTGGCGCACGGCTTCCACGTGCACCTGACCGCCGACGCGGTTGTATTTGATGGCGTTGGACAGCAGGTTGAGCAGGACCTGCCGCAAGCGCGTGGCGTCGGCCATCACGGCCAGGTCCAGCGGGCCGGCGCGCACGGGCACGGCTGCCTCGTCCTGCAGGGGGCCCAGCAAGGGCAGCGTGCTTTCCAGCAAGGGCTGCAGCGGGACGGGCTCCAGTGCAATGCGCAATTCGCCGCCGTCCAGCCCTGACAACTGAAGCACGTCATTGATCAAGGACAGCAGGTGTTCGCCCGCCGACCGAATGTGCTCCAGCCGCCGCCGGCGCTGCTGGCTCGCGGCGTCGGCCGCGTGGTCTTCGGTCAGCAGCAACTGCGCAAAGCCCAGCACGGCATTCAGGGGTGTGCGCAATTCGTGGCTCATGCGCGCCAGGAATTGCGACTTGGCCTGGCTTTCGCGCAGCGCCACCTCGCGTTCGCGCCGTGCCGTTTCGGCCGTGCGGCTGTCGGTGATGTCCCAGTTCACGCCAATGCGGCGGCGGCGGCGCTGTCCCGTGTGGTCACCGATTTCCATGGAGCGCGACGCCAGCCAGTGCACGGTGCCGTCGGGCCACACGACACGAAACTCGAGTTCCAGTGGCTGGCCCGAACGAAGCGACCGGCTCACTTCCTCCGGGATCTGGTCCCGGTCTTCCGGGTGCATGCAGGCCAGGCGCTGCGCCCGCGTCATGGGGTGCGGCTGGGGCGCGTGGCCGCGCAGCACCCACATCTGCGCGTCCCAGCGCTCTTCCAGTGTTTCCAGGTCCACTTCCCAGGTGCCCAGGCCGGCGCCGAGCACCGCGAGGCTGACGCGCTCCTCGGCGCTTTCCAGCGCCAGTTCGGACCGGCGCTGGTCGGTGATGTCGATGACCACGCCATAGCGCACGAGCCCACGCTCGGTTTCCTCGGCGCGCGAATGGCTGTGGAACTGGCGCACCTCGCCGTTGGCGCCGCGGGCGCGGTAGCCGAACTCCAGGTGCCCCGGGCCGGCGGCACCCCAGGCCATCAGGGCCTTGCTGAGAGCCGGTGCATCTTCCGGGTGCACGTGGTTCCTGAGCCATTCGCGTGTGGCCGGCGCCGGGCTCTGCGGCGGCAGGCCGAACATGCTGCGCAGCTGTTCACTCCAGGTCAGTCCGAATTGCCCGGGCTCCTTCACCCAGTAGCCGATGCCTGCTGCTCGGGTCACGGTTTCGAAACGCCGCATCAGTTCGGTGGCCTGGCGTCGCTCTTCCAGCCGCTCTGTCACATCCATGGCCACGCCCAGGAAGGCCGTGGGCTTGCCCTGGTCGTCCCGCAGCACGGTTCGGCGCAGCATCTGGCTGCGCCAACTGCCGTCGGCATGCCCGTAGCGGGCTTCCACGTCAACCGGGTGCGGCTGGCGCATCGCTGCCTCGGCGGACGCCACCACGGCGGGCAGGTCGTCCGGGTGGATCAGGTTCCGCACCTCGTCCAGCGTCATCCCCTCGGGGCGCGGTGCCAGACCCAGTGCACGCCAGCCTTGGTCGGAGTAGTGCATGCGGTTGGTGACCAGATCGTGGCGCCACAGGGCAATGCCCGACAGCTGCACCGTCAGCGCCAGCTGCGACTCCAGTTCCTGCGCCGTGTGAGCCAGGGCATAGGGCTCGGTGTCATCCATCATGACGCCCAGCACCCGTTCGGGCTGGCCGTCGGCGCCGTTCTTCACCAGCCACTGCGAATGGAGGCGCCGCACCTTGCCGTCAAGGCCGCGCACCCGAAAACGCATGCTGTAGGGGCCCGCCTTCTCCAGGGACCGCAGGAAGACACCGTCGGTGAGGCTGCGGTCTTCCTCCAGGACTTGTTCGGCTGCCTTGGCAAAGTCCGGCGTGGCTTCGGTGGGGTCCAGCCCCCAGAACCGCAGGACCTGCCGGTCCCAGCGGCCCTGCAGGGTGCGGACGTTGCGTTCCCACACCCCGAGGCGGCCAAACTCCCGTGCCAGGTCCAGCATTTCCTGCTGGCGAGACAACTCAGCCTGGGCTTCACGCTGGGCCTGAACAGACTGCAGCGTCCAGAGGCTGCTGCCGTCGGGCAGCGGCGCGGTGCTGAGATGGAACCAGTGGCCGTCAAGCGCGGCCTGCACGTCCTTTGGCGGGGCGCTGGGGGGTTCGCGCCAAAGACCTTGGGCAAGGGCACCCGGCACGGCTCCCAGCGCCCTGGCGGCGGCGAGGTTGGCCCAGACGATGATGCCCTGTGCGTTCACCTGCAGCATGGGCGCAGACGACGCCTCCAGCAGGGTCAAGGGATCGACAGGGGGTGTGAAAGCGGGGGCTGGCCGTTCCGGCGGCATTCTCGTGACCTGGGGTGGTGGGACCCAATCACGGAGTATGGCGGCTGCGGTGCGGGCTTGACCCAGGTGGAAATCAGCAGGGCCCGGTCACTTCGGCTTGAAACGCCCGGCCCAGGTCTGGCTCACATGGGCTTGAAACGCCAGGCCCAAGCCTGGCTCACCGCCAGCTTCTCCGGATGGTTGCGCAGGTGCAGGGTGATGCGGCCCAGTTCGTCGCGCTGAGCGCGTGCAATGGCGCTGGCCCGCACCATCAGCCCGCGGTGGACCTGCCAGAACTCCTCGGCGTCCAGTCCGTCGGCGATTTCCTTCAGCGGCTTGCGGATGTGGGCTTCGTCCGTGGCCGTCACCACCCGGGTGTACTTCTCGTCGCTCTGGAAAAACAGCACCTCGTCCACGCCGAAGAGCTTGATGGTGTCGCCCACACTCGCACTCAGCCAGCGCAGCTTCTGAGACGGTGCGGCTTGCAGGCGCGCTGCCAACTGGGCCACCAAGGGCTCCAGCGCGGGCACGGCGTCCTTGGCGGCCAATCGTTCCTTCAGACGCTGCACGGTCTGGCCCAGGCGATCGGCGGCAATGGGCTTGAGCAGGTAGTCCACTGCGCCGGCTTCAAAAGCCGATACGGCGTGGCTGTCGTAGGCGGTGGTGAAGACGATGTGGCAGCGACCGCTGGCGGCGCGCGCCACGTCCAGGCCCGAACTGCCGGGCATGCGGATGTCCAGGAAAGCGATGTCGGGTTGGTGGGCGTCCAGCGCCTCCACTGCGGCGGGGCCGTGTTCGCATTCGGTCACCACCCGCAACTCGGGCCAGGCCGTGGCCAGCATGCGGCGCAGTTCGGCGCGCGGCAGGTCCTCGTCGTCGGCAATGATGGCGGTCGGCATGGCAATCGGCATGGTCGCCGCCGCGCCGCCAGCGGCGGTCTCCATGGGGGATCTCAAAGCATGTTTCATGGGCAGCTCAATCCAGGGGCCAGGCCAGTGTGGCGGTCACACCGCCTTCGGCCAGCGCCCGCAGGGCCAGCGACGCGCGATCGCCGTGCATCTGGCGCAGCCGCTCGCGGATGTTGCTGAGTCCCAGGCCGCCGCCGGTCTGTGCTTGTTCGGAAAAACCGGCGCCGTTGTCGGAGACGGTCACCTCGACCCGACCCGGTCCGGCCAGCCGGGCTTCGATGCGGACGTGTACGGGGCCGATCTTGGGTTCGGCGCCATGCTTGATGGCGTTTTCAGCCAGCGAGATCAGCATCAGGGGCGGGCACGGCGCGGCGGCCAGGTCCGCAGGCAGTTGAATGTCGTGGCTCAGGCGTGGCATGCGGGCCTGCATCAGCGCCAGGTAGGCGCGCACGATGTCCAATTGGCTGCCCAGCGTCGCCTCGGCACCGCCGTCGCTGCGCAGGCGCGGGATGGCGGCGCGCAGGTAGTTCACCAAGCGGTCGATCATGTCGCTGGCACGCGCCGGGTCGGTGGCGATGGCGCTGCGCACGCCGGCCAGGGTGTTGAACAGGAAGTGCGGCTCTACCTGCGCGGCCAGCACGGACAGCTGCAGTTCGGCTTCGCGTCGCCGCGCCTGGGCACGTGCCAGTTCTCGTTCGCGCGCCAGGGATTCCAGCGCCTGGCGTTCGCGGCGCAGTCCCCAAAGGCCGGCGCCACCCGCCAGCCAGAAGCTCAGCAGGGCGCTGCTCAGCACCGTGGACCAGCGGCTGGCCAGGTCATCGGCCAGCTTGTCGCGCGGCAGACCCTTGGCCTGGTCTTCGGGCGTGGTGACGCTCACGCCGATGGCCATGATGACCTTCTTGCGCTTGCCCTGCGCGTCGACAGCGCCGGTCCGTTCGGCCACCCACTGCTTCATGGGTTCCGATCCCCACTCCTGGAAGGCCATGACCCCCAGTACCAAGGCGCAGATGACGCAGGCCAACGTGACCGTTTCCTGCCGCGGCGCCAGGCCGCGCAGTCGCACCTGCAGGCACAACCAGGGGCCCAGCAGCGTCGGCACCAGCAAGAGCACCGCCACGGTCATCACGCCGCCCAGCGGCGGCGGTCCCGCCGTGTCCATCACGGTGGGAATCAGCAAGGACACCAGGATCAGGGCGATCACCAGCAGGTAAGGCCGCAGCCGCGCGCGGCCCCAGTGGCGGCTGAAGATGGGGTAGCGGCGGTAGTCGGTGAACCAGCCTTGGCCGCGCCCGGCCACCTCGCTGGGCAGCGGCGCTTCGAGCGGCTGGATCAGGGCAGGGGCTGCAGTGCTCATGGGTGGCAAGCGTAGCGTCCGCCGGCCGTCGCCGCAGTCGCCGCGACGAAGTCCGCCATCGGCGCGACCAGCACGGCCCGGCACGGACGAAAATCGCGCCATGACGATCCTGACTGAGCGACGACGCGTGCTGCGGTCCGCTGGTGCGTGGGCCACGCTGTCCGCGTGGGGCGTGCCCGCGCAGACCTTGCGTGCCGAGCCGGCGGTCGGGTCGGTGAGCGATGGCGCCTGGACCGACGCCCGCCGCCAGCGACCGATCCCCTGGCGGCTGCGACTGCCCACCCCAGCGGTTTTGGCGCCGGGCGCCTGGCCGCTGGTGATCTTCTCGCATGGCCTGGGGGGCAGTGTCGACGCCGGTACGGTCTGGGGCGAAGCCTGGGCTGCGGCTGGTCTGGCGGTGCTGCATGTGCAGCACCCCGGCAGCGACACGGACAGCTTGCGCGGCGGCCTACGCCAGTTGAAGGCCGCCGCGTCGGCCGAACAGTTGCTGGCCCGCGTGCAGGACGTGCGTTTCGTGCTGGATGAACTGGCGCGTCGCACTGCGCTCGGTGAAGAGCCCTGGAGGCAGATCCGCGCCGACGCGGTCGGCCTGGCCGGCCATTCCTTCGGTGCCCAGACCACGCAGGCCATCGCGGGCCAGCGCTTCCCCGTTGCCGTCGATGGCAGCGACCCCAGGCCGCGTGCTTTCATTGCTTTCAGCCCGTCGCAGACGCGCGGCGGGCGCCTGTCCGTGGGCGAAGCCTTCGGAGGCGTGACGCGGCCATTCCTGGTCGTCACCGGGTCCGAAGATGGCGACCCTTTCGGCAGCTTCGACGGCGGAGAGTCCCGGGCCCAGGTCTACCAGGGCTTGCCGCCCGGCCGGCGTGCCCTGCTGTGGCTGGACGGTGCCGACCACATGAGCTTTGGTGGCCAGAACCTGCGCCGTGCGCCCGCCTGGGGTCCCTTCCGCCGCCATGGTCCGGCTGCGGAACGCCAGCCGACGCACCATGCCTTGGTGGCCCGCATCACCACCGACTGGTGGCGGGCCCAGATGCTGGATGACGGGGTGGCAAGAGAAGCGCTGCGCCTGCCAGCAGGCCTGGGCGACAAGGACCGCTGGCAACTCGGATGAAGGCGCTGGGTTAGTCTCGCGGCGACCTTCAACAAGATCGATCGACGGAGACCACCATGTTCGACACCGCCATTGCAGGCAGCCTCCCCAAACCCAGCTGGCTGGCCGAAACCGAAAAGCTCTGGCCGCAGTGGAAGGCCGAAGGCGCAGACCTGGCACGCGCCAAGCTGGACGCCACCCTGCTGTGGATCAAGGCGCAGGAGGACGCGGGCGTGACGGTGATTGGCGACGGTGAACAAAGCCGCCAGCACTTCGTGCACGGTTTCCTGGAGCAGGTCGAAGGCATCGACTTCGATCACAAGGTCGAAATGGGCATCCGCAAGGATCGCTACAAGGCCATGGTGCCGCAGGTGGTGTCGGCGCTGAGGCTGAAGGGCCGCGTGCACGCCACGGAAGCGCGCTTCTTGCGCGCCCACACCACGCACAAGATCAAGTTCACCCTGCCCGGGCCCATGACCATCGTGGACACCGTGGCCGACCGTTTCTATGGTGACCGCGTGAAGATGGCATTCGCATTCGCCGAGCTGCTGAACCAGGAGGCGCTGGCGCTGCAGGCCGACGGCGTGGACATCGTGCAGTTCGACGAACCGGCCTTCAATGTGTTCATGGAAGAGGCCGCAGACTGGGGCGTGAAAGCGCTGGAGCGGGCTGCCCAGGGCCTCACCTGCAAGACCGCGGTGCACATCTGCTACGGCTACGGCATCGAGGCCAACAACGAGTGGAAGAAGACGCTCGGCCAGGAGTGGCGGCAGTACGAAAAGGTCTTCCCCGCGTTGGCAGCCAGCCGCATCGACCAGGTCAGCCTGGAGTGCTTCCACTCGCAGGTGCCGGCGGACTTGATGGCCTTGCTCAAGGGCAAGGACGTGATGGTGGGCGTGATTGACGTCGCCAACCCCCAGGTGGAGACGGCAGAGGAAGTGGCCGACACCATCGGCCGCGCCTTGCAGTTCGTGCCGCGCGACCGCCTGATCGCCTGCACCAACTGCGGTCTGGCACCCATGAGCCGCGAAGTGGCCGAAGCCAAGCTGCGCGCGCTGGCCGCGGGTGCGGCCCTGGCGCGGCAGCGGCAGGGCGTCTGAGGCTCAGCGCGACGCGATCAAGCGCTGCTGGCGGTGACGATGCACGTCACCGCCCCAGACCGCTTACTTGGCGATCTTGGCCGTCACTTCGGCCACGCGTTGGCCGAAGGCCTTGGCGGTGGCCAGGTCGCCAGGAACCATTTCGTCGGTCGAGGCGTTCGACGGCGTTGTTGTCATAAGGCCCGTGGACGAACCGAGGAAGTTGATCGCGTCGCGCGTCGTTTCCTTGGTGTTGGCCGGCATCATGCCGGTGCCCACCCACAGCATGCTGTGTTGCTGGCTCAGCGTGACCAGGTAGTGCAGCGTCGAGTGCTTGTCGCCGTTCATGCTGGCGCTGTTGGTGAAGCCGGCAGCCAGCTTGTCCTTCCAGCCCTGCGAGAACCAGACCTTGCTGGACGCGTCGGCAAACTTCTTGAACTGCCAGCTCACGCTGCCCATGTAGGTGGGCGAGCCCATCACGATGGTGTCGGCCGCGGCCAGCTGCTCCCAGCCACCTTCGGGCAGGTTGCCTTCGGCGTCGATGGCCAGCAATGTGCCGCCGCTGCCTTCAGCCACGGCTTGCGCGATCTTGGCGGTGTGGCCGTAGCCACTGTGGAAAACGATGACGATCTTGCTCATGAGGAAGTCCTTGATTTCAGGGTTGCAGGTCAAACACCAGCACTTCGGCGTCTTCACCGCCTTCAAGCACCAGCTTTGATTCGTCGGACAGCGTGGCGGCGTCACCGCCCTTCAGGCTGTGGTCATTGACACGCAGGCTGCCGCGCACCACGTGCACATAGGCCAGTCGCTTCGGGTCCAGCGGCAGTTCAGCGCGCTCCGCGCCGTTGAACAGGCCGGCACGCAGGGACGCGTCGGCGTGGATGGTCACCGACCCTTCGCGGCCATCGGGCGAGGCCACCAGAGCCAGCTGACCACGCTTGGCTTCGGCGGCGAAGTGCTTCTGCTCGTAGCCCGGCTCGATGCCGGCCCGGTCGGGGAGGACCCAGATCTGCAGGAAGTGGGTTTGCTGGTCTTGCGAGTGGTTGAACTCGCTGTGCCGCACACCGGTGCCCGCGCTCATGCGCTGCACATCACCCGGCAGGATCACGCCCGCGTGGGCGCCACCGGCCGTGCCGTTGCCCATGCTGTCCTTGTGCGCCAGCGCGCCGCTCAGCACGTAGCTGACGATTTCCATGTCGCGGTGGCCGTGCGTGCCGAAACCGGTGCCGGGGGCAATGCGGTCTTCGTTGATCACGCGCAGGTTGCCCACGCCCATGTGGGCCGGGTCGTGGTAGTCGGCGAATGAGAAGCTGTGGTGGCTCTTCAGCCAGCCGTGGTCGGCATGGCCGCGGTCACAGGATTTGCGAACAGTCAGCATGTGGATCTCCTGGTGTGGAGCGAACTGTAGGCAGAGCACCTGCCTGGCGGGCCGCGGCCCGTTGACGGGAGCATTGAAATAACATGAACCCATGTCAGAACGCAGCGACCGAACAAGCGACAGAAAGCCCGACCGACGAGCGGCGCTGACGCCCGAAGCGTTGGCGATGATGGACACCATCGCCCGCACCGGCAGCTTTGCCGCCGCCGCACGCGAACTGGGCAAGGTGCCATCCGCGCTGACCTACAGCGTGCGACAGCTGGAGGACGCGCTGGACGCACTGCTGTTCGACCGCAGTTCACGCCAGGCGCAATTGACACCTGCCGGTGCCGAATTGCTGCACGAAGGGCGTCGCCTGCTGCAGGAAATGGACGCGGTGGCCAACCGCGTGCGGCGTGTGGCCAGCGGCTGGGAAACGCAACTGGGCATCAGCGTGGAGGACCTGCTGTCCGTGCCCACGATGTTTGAACTGGTGGAGGCCTTTTGCCAGGCGCGTGCCGAAGGCGAGCGTGACGGACCGGCCACGCGCCTGCGCCTGCGCTCGGACGTGCTGGCGGGCACCTGGGAAGCCCTGGTCACGGGCCAGGTGGAACTGGCAATCGGCATCAGCGGCGAACACGCCAACCCGGGCGGCATCGAATTGCGGCCGCTGGGCGAGGTGCTCTTCGTCTACTGCGTGGCGCCGCACCACCCCCTGGCCGCGGCCCGGGAGCCGCTGGAGGACGATCAACTCGTGCACCACCGCGCGGTGGCCGTGGCTGACACGGCACAGCGCCTGGCGCCCGTCACCGTGAACCTGCTGCCTGGGCAGGATGTGCTGACCGTGTTCAGCATGCGTGCCAAGACCGAAGCTTTGCTTCGCGGCCTGGGCGCCGGATTCTTGCCGGAGCCCATGGTGCGTTCGCAGATCGAGGCCGGTCGGCTGGTGGTCAAGCAGACCGCACGCGCACCCTTGGTCGCGCGCTTGCACTACGGTTGGCGCACCGAGCGCGGGCCTTTGGGCCTGGGCCGGGCCTTGCAATGGTGGCTGCACCAGTTGGAAAGCCCCACCACGCGGCAGGCGCTGCTGGAGCGGCACGCGGGTCTGTTGCCCTGAGGGGGCTGCGTGGCGACCTACCGCGGACGCTTTGCGCCTTCGCCGACGGGGCCTTTGCACGCAGGGTCGCTGGTGGCTGCATTGGCCAGTTGGCTGGACGCGCGCGCGGCAGGTGGGACCTGGCTGGTGCGCATCGAGAATGTGGACACGCCGCGTTGCGTGCCCGGCGCGGCCGAGCAGATCCTGGCGCAACTCGCGCGTTGCGGCATGTTCAGCGACGAACCGCCGGTGTGGCAAAGCCAGCGTGGAGCGGTCTACTCCACCGCACTTCAGTACTTGCTGGATGCCGGGTCGGCCTACCCCTGCGCCTGTTCGCGCAAGGACATCGACGACGCATGGGCCCTGAGGGGGCAGCCGCACCAGCGCTTTGGCGAGCGTGTCTACCCTGGCACCTGCCGTACCGGCTTGCACGGCAAGGTGGCGCGCGCCACGCGACTGCGGGTGGAAGGCACCGTGACCTGGCAGGACCGCCGATTGGGAGCGCAGCGCCAGGACGTGCCCGCGGAAGTGGGCGACTTCGTCCTGAAGCGCGCCGACGGTCTTTGGGCCTACCAACTGGCGGTGGTGGTGGACGACGCCGCCCAAGGCATCACGGACGTGGTCCGGGGCGAAGACCTGAGGGACAACACGGCACGGCAGATCCTGTTGCAGCGGGCGCTGAATGAGGAACCGCCTCGCTACCTGCACACGCCGCTGGTGCTGGCGGCAGACGGCCACAAGCTGAGCAAGCAGAACGGTGCGGCGGCCTTGGACCTGGACAACCCGGTGAGGGCCCTGTCGCAGGCGGGCCATGTGTTGGGTGTGCCTGACCTGCCGGCCGCGAAGCAGGGCGCCGGACTTGCCGACTGGCTCGCGCAGGCCGTGGCTGCGTGGGCTGGCATCATTGCCAGCTTTGCCACTAGAGGAGAACTCCGATGACGACTTCCGGCCTGCAATTCGAAGACACGACCCCCGGCACTGGCGCCGAAGCCAAGGCGGGCCAGCGCGTGAAGGTGCACTACACCGGCTGGCTCTATGATCCCGCCGCCGCCAACAACCGGGGTCGCAAGTTCGACAGCAGCAAGGACCGCGGCATGCCCTTCAGCTTTGGCCTGGGCCAGGGCGAAGTCATCCGGGGTTGGGACGAAGGCGTGCAGGGCATGAAGGTGGGCGGCACGCGCGTGCTGACCATCCCGGCCGACATGGGCTATGGCGCCCGTGGCGCGGGCGGAGTGATCCCGCCCAACGCCACGCTGGTGTTCGAGGTGGAACTGCTGGGGGTGTAAGGCCCCCAAGCTCGCTGCGCTCGGCATCCCCCTGAGGGGGACGTTCGCCCGCGGCCCGGCCAAGCCGGTTCCGCGGCTTGAGCTTGGTCAGTCGTCGTCAGACCGGCTGGAAGCCGGTCTTCTTCACGAAGGGCTTGCCGGCAAACGGCTTGCCCGCCGCGTTGCCACGTGGGCCGCCAAAGGCCGGCTTGTCGCCAAAGCCGCGGTGGGCGAAGGGCTTGCCTGGCTTCTGGCCCGGACGCAGGCCCGGCTTGCCGCCAAACGACGGCTTGCCAAAGCCACCGGCCGGCGGCATGGGCTTCGGTTCGGCGCGCTTGGGTTCCAGGCCTTCGATCGTGGCCGAAGGAATGCGCTGCGTCGTGAAGCGCTGGATGCGCTGGATCATGCCGAAGTCGCGGCGCTCGGCCAGCGTCACCGCCAGGCCCGTTCGGCCAGCGCGGCCGGTGCGGCCGATGCGGTGGACATAGTCCTCTTCCTTCATCGGCAGACCGTAGTTGATGACGTGGCTGATGCTGGGCACGTCAATGCCCCGCGCAGCCACGTCTGTCGCGACCAGTACGCGCACGCGCTTGCTGCGCAGCTTGTCCAGCACGCGGTTGCGGCGGCCCTGCGGCATGCCACCGTGCAGGGCTTCAACCTGGTGGCCCATCTCGGCCAGGCGCTCGGCCAGCACTTCCGCGTCGCGCTGGGTGCTGGTGAAGACCAGGGCCTGGTCGATGTCACGGCTGGTCAGGATGGAGTCCAGCAGCGCGTTCTTGTGGCCGAAGTCGTCCGCCCAGTGGATGCGCTGTTCGATGTCGGCGTGGGTGCTGGTGTGGGTCGCGACTTCGATGCGTTGCGGTTCGCGCAGCAACTGGCTGGCCAGGTTGCCGGTGGCGCCGGCAAATGTGGCGCTGAACATCACCGTCTGGCGCGACGCCGGCGTGGCGCTGGCGATGTGGTTGATGTCGTCGATGAAGCCCATGTCCAGCATGCGGTCGGCTTCGTCCAGCACCAGCAGCTTGATGCTGCCCAGCATGGCCTTGCCCGAGCTCATGTGGTCCATCAGGCGGCCAGGGGTGGCAATGATGATGTCCAGCGGGCCGCGCAAGGAGCGCAGCTGCGCGCCGTAGGGCACGCCGCCGACGATGGTGGCCACACGCAGGCCATTGACGAAGCGGCCATAGTCCATGGCGGCCTTGCTGACCTGCATCGCCAGTTCACGCGTCGGCGCCAGCACCAGCACGTGCGGGCCGAGGTCTTGTTGGTGACGCGGGACGCCCTTGCTGGCCTCGCGGGCCGCCATGATCTTCATCATGGCCGGCAGCATGAAGGCGGCGGTCTTGCCGCTGCCGGTGCGGCTGGAGACCATCAGGTCCTTGCCGGCCAGCGCAGCCGGGATGGCCTTGGATTGCACATCGGTCGGCGTGGTGTAGCCCGCAGTGGCCAGGGCGCGGGTCAGGCATTCATGCAGGCCCAGGCCTTCAAAGCCGCTGACCACGGTGGTCGACTCAGTTTGCAGGTCGGAAACGACGTCGGAATTCACTTCGGTAAACATGTCAGAACTCTCTTCAGCACATGGCGCGCGCAATGGCGCACCGGCGCGGCTGCACGGTGCAGTTCACGCCCAGGTGGGGTCGCAAGGGAAATGCCAGGACTTGGGCAGAAGTGCCAAGAAGCCCGGTCACGGAACCAGCGACGGCATCGCCGCCAGCCCGAGAAAGACGCGCACCATGCAGGTTGCAGGGTGGCCAAGGCCGAGGAGATGTACGAATCAGCGCCCTGTTGGGAGCGCAGCCGCTGAGTATAGCCCGGATTCGGGTTTTTACGAAGGACTCGTTGACGGTGCCGGCTTAGGGGCACGTTGGATGCGGTGCTGCAGCGCCTGCCACACAGGTGTCAAGGCACCCGGCAAGTCGGGCAACTGGCCCAGTTCCACGCGGCTTTCTTCGGGCGAATGGAAGTCGCTGCCACGCGAGGCCAGCAGGCCGAATTCCAGCGCCGTGCCGGTGTAGCGCACCTGTTCGCTGTGGCTGTGGCTGCCGGTCATCACCTCCACACCCTGGCCGCCATGGGTGATGAACTCGGTGAAGAGCGCGTATTCCGCCGTCGGCGAAAACCTGTAGCGCGCCGGGTGCGCGATGACGGCCACGCCGCCGGCCGCGCGGATCCAGCGCACCGCGTCTCCCAGCTTGGCCCACTGGTGCGGCACATAGCCTGGCTTGCCGGTGGTGAGGTACTGACGGAAGACGGCATGGGTGTCCGTGCAGCGGCCGCTGTCCACCAGGTAGCGTGCGAAGTGCGTGCGTGAGATGAGGTCCGGGTTGCTGACGTATTTCAACGCACCCTCAAACGCGCCGGGGATGCCCACGGCAGCCAGACCCGCAGCCATGTCGCGGGCCCTTTGCAGCCGGCCCCCGCGGGTGGCGGCCAGACCTGCATGCAATTCGCCGTGGTCGGCATCCACGCCCAGCCCCACGATGTGCACGGTCTCGCCGGCGAACGACACGCTGATCTCCACGCCCGCCAGGTAGTCCATGCCCAGGGCATGTGCGGCGGCACACGCGCGGTGCTGGCCGCCGAGTTCGTCGTGATCGGTGAGGGCCCACAACTCCACCCCCTGCCCATGTGCGCGAACGGCGATGTCCTCGGGGCTCAAGGTGCCGTCAGAGACGTGGCTGTGGCTGTGGAGATCGGCGTTGAGCAGGTGCACGTGCGTGATTGTCGGCGTGGTCGGCAATGGTCAGCGATGGTCAGCGATCGAGCCGCAGCGTATGGGCGCAGCGCGCAGCCAGTGTCTCGTCGTGTGTGACCACAACGAAGGCCGTGCCTTGTTCTCGCGCCAATTGCAGCATCAGTTCGAACACCGCGCCGGCGGTGGTGCGGTCCAGATTGCCCGTGGGCTCGTCGGCCAGCACGCAGGCCGGCTGCGTGACCAGCGCGCGGGCGATGGCCACACGCTGGCGTTCGCCACCCGACAGCTGCGCCGGGTGGTGCAGCAGGCGCGGCGACATGCCGACCTTGTCCAGCACCGCGCGTGCCTGTTCGCGCGCGACGGCCACGCTCAGGCGGCGTATGCGCAGCGGCATGGCCACGTTGTCCAGCGCGCTGAATTCGGGCAGCAGGTGGTGGAACTGGTAGACGAAACCCAGGTGCTGGTTGCGCCAGCTGCCCTGTTCGGCCGCGTCCATGGTGGCGAGGTCGCGGCCCATCAATTCGACACGGCCCGAACTGGGCGCGTCCAGCCCGCCCAGCAGGTGCAGCAGGGTGCTCTTGCCCGATCCCGATGCGCCCACCACGGCCAGTGTTTCACCGCGGCTGACGGTGAGCGACAGGCTGCGCAGCACGGTCACGTCCAGCGCGTCGGCGCCACGGCCTTCGACAAAGCGCTTGTGCAGGTCAAAGGCCTGCAGGACGAACCGGGCCGATGTGGCTCCGCCACTCGGTCCGGTGGCCCCCTCGGGGGGTGCCGAAGGCGAAGCCGCAGGCCGGGGGCTCCATTCACTCATAACGCAGTGCCTCGGCCGGGTTGACGCGGCTGGCGCGCCAACTGGGGTAGATCGTGGCCACGAAGGCCAGCACCAGCGATATCACCAGCACCGGCACGATGTCGCTGGGCAGCGGCTGGCTGGGCATGCGGCTGATGACGTAGATGTTGCTGGGCAGGAAGGCCACGCCCAGCACACGTTCCAAGGTCGGCACGATGACGTCGATGTTGTAGGCCACCAGCAGGCCCAGCGCACAGCCACCAAAAGTGCCCATGACACCCGCCGCCGCGCCCTGGACCATGAAGATGCCCATGATGGACCGCGGGCTGGCGCCCAGCGTGCGCAGGATGGCAATGTCGGCGCGTTTGTCCGTTACGGTCATCACCAGGGTGCTGACCAGGTTGAAGGCGGCCACAGCCACGATCAATGTGAGGATGATGAACATCAGGCGCTTTTCGATCTGCACCGCGTCGTACCAGTTGCGGTTGACCCGTGTCCAGTCGCGGACAAACACGCCGGGCCCGAGCGAGGCTTGCAGATCCTGGCCGACTGCACGCGCGCTGTAGACATCGGACAGCCGCAACTGCACGCCCATGGGGCCATCTACGCGAAAGAGCCGCGCCGCGTCGTCGATGTGGATCAGTGCCAGGCCGCTGTCGTATTCGTAGTGCCCGGCCTCGAACACGCCGACCAGCGTGAACTGCTTCAGGCGGGGCACCACGCCGGCCGGCGTGACGTTGCCGCCAGGGGCCACCAGGGTGACCTTGTCGCCGACGCGTGCGCCAATGAGGCGCGCCAGTTCAATGCCCAGCACGATGTTCCATTCGCCGGACTTCAACTGCGCCAGCAGCGGTCCTTGCGTGCGTGCCAGGTCGGTGACCTGGGCTTCTTCGGCCGGGTCGATGCCGCGGATGACGGCGCCGCGCAGGTCTTCGCCGCGGCCCACCAGGGCCTGGGCAGTGACGAAAGGAGCCGCGCCGATGACCCGCTTGTCCTGGCGCGCGGCCTTGGCCGTGGCTTGCCAGTCGGGCAGGGCGCCCCCGGCGGCGTCACGCACCTCCACGTGGGCGATGACGCTGAGCATGCGGTCACGCACTTCCTTCTGGAAGCCGTTCATCACGCTCAAGACGATGATCAACGCGGCGACGCCGAGCGCAATGCCCAGCATCGACACACCACTGATGAAAGAAATGAAGCCGTTGCGGCGGCCACTGCGACCGGCCCGCGTGTAACGCCAGCCGATCTGCCACTCGTAAGGCAAGTCCATGGGGGAGGCATGCTACCCGAGGGCTTGAATGGCCCCAGGCTTGTGCAGGGCCGTTGCGGCCTGCCCGGGATAATCGACCGCCATGCACCTGATCGTTCCCTTCGCCGCGCCCCTGTCGGACGCCGGGCGTGCCGCTGCAAGCGCCATGGTGCTGCCCAACCTCGCCCGCCTGCTGGGTCTGCTGGACGAACAGGGGCGTGACGAGGCCGACGAGTGGAGCCTGTCGCCGCCGCACGAACGCGCCCTGGCGCGGGCACTGGGCCTGGCTGGTGCCGACGGCGCCATTCCCTGGGCCGCTCGCAACGCGCGTGTGGACGGCGTGGACGTGGGCGACCTGGCCTGGGGCCAGATCTCACCCGTGCATTGGCACCTGGGCACCGAGCAGGTGAGCCTGGTCGACCCGGCCACGTTGATGCTGGACGATGCGGGTTCGCATGACTTGCTGGACGCCGCGCGCGAACTGTTCACTGGAGATGGCTTTGTGCTGGCCTGGGGCGCCGCGCAACGCTGGTACGTCGCACACGAGAGCCTGGCCGATCTGCCCACCGCGAGTCTGGACCGCGTGGTGGGCCGCAATGTCGACCGCTGGCTGGGCAGCGACCCGGCCGCACGTCGCCTGCGTCGGCTGCAGGCCGAGGTGCAGATGCTCTGGCATGCGCACCCGCTGAATGCAGCGCGGGAATCGCGTGGGCTTCTGCCCGTCAACAGCTTCTGGCTCAGCGGCTGCGGTGTGGCGCAAGCAGACCACCCATCGCCTGGCTTGACCGTGGACGAGCGCCTGCGTGCGCCCGCACTGGCTGATGACTGGGCTGCGTGGGTCAAGGGCTGGGAGAGCCTGGATGCCTCGGCGATTGCCGCATGCGTCGAATCCCTGGGGCAGGGTCGGCCCGTTCAATTGACCCTGTGCGGCGAACGCGCCAGCGCCACCTTCGCAGCCACACAAACCAGCGCCTGGCGCCGACTGCGCACGCGCTGGCAGGTGCCGGCTTGGCCGGCATGGATGGAGCGTTTGTGAGGGAGAGCTCGTGAGGGAGAGGTTGTGATCCTGCAGACCCGTGACGTGCCGCCGCGCGTGAGCTTTGTGCTGGAGCAGTCGGGTGTGCATCCGCTGTTGGCCCGCCTGCTGGCCGCGCGCGGGGTGAAGACCGCGGACGACCTAGACGACAGCCTGGCCCGCCTGCTGCTGCCTTCCACGCTGAAAGGGGCGGCCGAAGCGGCGCACTTGCTGGCCGACGCCATTGCCGCGCGCCGGCGCATCTGCATCGTGGCCGACTACGACTGCGACGGTGCCACCGCCTGCGCAGTCGCCTTGCGCGGCCTAAGCATGCTGGGTGCGGTGCCGGGCAGCGTGGACTACGTGGTGCCCGACCGCGCGGTGCACGGCTACGGCCTCACACCCACGATCGTCGACCTGGCGATGCAGCAGAAGCCTGACCTGCTGGTGACCGTGGACAACGGCATCGCCAGCCTGGCCGGCGTGGCCCATGCCCGCGCGCTGGGACTGCAAGTGCTGGTGACCGACCACCACCTGCCCGCCGTGGACTCCGAAGGCACGGTGACATTGCCCGACGCACAGGTCATCGTGAACCCCAACCAGCCGGGCTGCCCCTTCGAGAGCAAGAGCATCGCGGGAGTCGGTGTCATGTTCTACGTGCTGCTGGCCACCCGCGCCGAAATGCGGCAACGCGGTGTGTTCGACGCGCAAAGCCAGCCCAAGCTGGACGCGTTGCTGGACCTGGTCGCCCTGGGCACCGTGGCCGACGTGGTGAAGCTGGACGCCAACAACCGCCGCCTGGTCGCACAGGGCCTGAAGCGGGTCCGCGCCGGCCGCATGCAGCCGGGTGTGGCGGCGCTCTTCCACGCAGCGGGCCGCGATCCCGCACGCGCTGCCGGTTTCGATTTCGGCTTTGCGCTGGGACCGCGCATCAATGCAGCCGGGCGCTTGTCGGACATGACCTTGGGCATCGAATGCTTGCGTACCGACGAGCCTGCGCGCGCAGGAGAACTGGCTGCGCAGCTGGACGCCATCAACCGCGAGCGGCGTGAAGTGGAAGGCCACATGCGCGAGCAGGCCGAACGCACCCTGGAACGACTGATCCCGGCGGAAGCCGACGCACCTTCAGCGGTGGCCCTCTTCGACGAGAGCTTCCACGAAGGGGTGGTGGGCATCGTCGCGGGCCGCGTGAAAGACCGGCTGCACCGGCCCACCTTCGTCTTTGCCCGCGGCGCGGACGGGCAGCTGAAGGGTTCCGGGCGCAGCATCCCTGGCTTCCATCTGCGCGACGCGCTGGACCTGGTCGCCAAGCGCGAGCCCGGCCTCCTGTCGCGCTTTGGCGGCCACGCCATGGCGGCTGGCTGCACCTTGGCCGACCCGGCGGTGGACCGCTTTGCCACCGCCTTGCAACGGGTGGCCGCCGAGTGGCTGGACAAGGCCACGCTGACCCGCACCCTGCGCACCGACGGCCCCCTCGCTGCGGAGTGGTTCAACCCGCAGACGGTGGCGATGCTGGATGCGCAGGTCTGGGGCCAGGGCTTTGAAGCACCGGTGTTCTGCGACCAGGTGGAGGTGCTGCAGCAGCGCCTGGTGGGTGAGAAGCACCTGAAGTTGCGCCTGCGCCACGGCGGCGTGGAACGTGACGCCATCTGGTTTGGCCACACCGAATCGCTGCCTGCGGCGGCACGTCTGGCCTACCGGGTGAGCGTGGATGAATGGAATGGGCGGCAGCGGGTGCAGATGATGGTGGAGGCGGCACTTTGAAGATCGATCGACGCCTGAAGACTTGGTGTGGCTGCGTGGCGCTTATGCTTCTGGGCGCGCCATGGACTGCCGCGCAGGCACTGAGCACGGAACCCGTGCTGAGGGGTCTGCAGGACCCCTGGGCCGTGGCCTTCCTGCCCGATGGCCGCCTGCTGTTGACGCAGAAGGGCGGACAACTGCTGATCGCGACTGCGGATGGCAAGCTGTCCGCGCCGCTGGCGGGGCTGCCGGCCATCAGCGTGGAAGGGCAGTGCGGTTTGCTGGATGTGGTGCTGGACCCGCAGTTCGCCAGCAACCAGCGCATCTTCTTCACCTTCGCCGAACCTGGCGAAGGGGGCAACAGCACGGCGGTGGGCCGCGCGCGACTGGTGGGCAGCAAGTTGGAAGATGTGCGAACAATCTTCGTGCAGAAACCGAAGATGAAGAGCGGTGCGCATTGCGGCAGCCGCATCGCGTTTGACCGCAGCGGCCACCTGTGGGTGGGCCTGGGCGACCGTTTCATCGCCAAGGACCGTGTGCAGGACCTGGGCAACCACCTGGGCAAGGTGGTGCGCATTGATGCCGACGGCCGCGCGCCCGCGGACAACCCCTTTGTCGGTCGCGAGGGCGCATTGCCGGAGATCTGGAGCCCGGGTCACCGCAACATCCAGGGCGCGGCGGCGCACCCGGTCACGGGCGAGCTGTGGGCCAGCGAGCATGGCCCGCAGGGTGGCGACGAAGTCAACCGCGTGCAGCGTGGCCTCAACTACGGCTGGCCCCTGGTCACCTACGGCCGCAACTACGGCAGCGGCACGCGCATTGGCGAGGAAGGGCCCAAGCCGGGCTTTGAGCAGCCGCTGCGCCATTGGGTGCCGATCTCGGTCGCGCCCAGCGGCCTGGCCTTTGTCACGAGCGAACGCTACCCGGCCTGGAAGGGCAATCTGCTGATGGGCACCCTGCGCGGCCAGGCCCTGGTCCGCATGACCCTGGAAGGCAACAGCATCACGGGCGAAGAACGCCTGCTGGAGAACCTGTCTCGCCGCATCCGCGATGTGCGTCAGGGCCCCGACGGCTGGATCTACGTGCTGACCGATGGCAGCGACGCGCAACTGCTGCGCCTGAAGCCCTGAGGTTCTGCAACGATCTGGGGATGCGCAGCATGCGGCCCACGGCGGATACTGATGCGGACCCGGCCAGCAGGAGAAGCCCGTGCCCACCCCCTTGCGTGACGTGCCTCAAGCGGCCGTTGACTTGATCAAGAGCTTTGAAGGCATTCCGGACGGTGACCCCAACACCGTCAACATCGACGCCTACCTGTGCCCTGCAGGTGTGTGGACCATCGGATGGGGCCACGCCCTCATCGACCATGGCGCGCAGTTGAAGGGGCCCGAAAACAAGCCGCGCGCACGCCAGCTGTACCCCGGCGGCATCACCCGAGAGCAGGCCGAAGCGCTCTTGCGCGGCGACCTGATCCCGCGTGCGGCATCGGTCAGCAGCCTGCTGAAGGTGGCGGTCAACGACCCGCAGTTTGGTGCCCTGATCGCGCTGGTCTTCAACATCGGCGCCGCCAACCTGGGGGCTTCCACCTTGCTGCGCAAGTTGAATGCCGGCGACCTGGCCGGGGCGGCTGAGCAGTTCCTTGTCTGGGACAAGGCCCGGGTCAACGGGGTGCTGCAGCCCCTGGCCGGCCTGACACGCCGCCGCAAGGCCGAACGCGCGATGTTCCTGGGTCAGGATTGGCGCGCCGTGGCGGCCACGCGTGGGCGGGTGTCCCTGGCGGTGCTGCCGGTGCCGGAGATGCCGGACGAGGATCGCAAGGCGGCGCGTGCCGAGAAGGCCGCAGTCAAGCAGCCCGTCGTCAAGAAGCCTGCGCCTCGGAAGTCCGCTACGCCACGCGCCCGAACCACCACACCGAAAGACCCGCCGCCACCACGGAAAGCAGCACCGAAATCGCCGCGAAGAGCGCGCTGATTTCGGTCTCTTTCCGCTCCACCACCATGCGGCTGGACAGGCCTTCATAGACCTTGTTCAGGTCCTCGGCGGTGCCGGCGAAGAAGTATTCGCCATGGGTCAGCAGGCTGATGTTCTTCAGCGTCTCTTCGTCCAGGCGCACGCGCATGCTCCAGCCCTCGAAGCCGATGGTCTCGCCAGTGGTGGTGCCGACGCCGACGGTGTAGACGCGGATGCCACGCTCGGCGGCCATCTTGGCAGCGTCCAGCGGGTCCGGGCCCGTGGTGCGCTGGCCGTCGGTCAGCATGATGATGGCCGCGCTGTTGTAGCTGCCCGGCGGCACAGGCGTGAAGGCCGGCTTGTCGGGCTTGCTGATGTCCTTCGGGCCGCCGGGGAAGTTGCGCTGGCCGGTGATGTGCTGGATCTCGATGCCGTGCTCAGGAAACAGCGTCGCCAGGCTCAGGACAATGCCACTGCCGGTGGCGGTGCCACGCTGCAACTGGAAGCGGTCGATGGCCGCGATGACGTCGTCACGGCTGGTCGTCGGGGCCTGCACCACCGCAGCGGTGCCGGCAAACGACACCACACCCACCCGGACTTCACGCGGCAGGTTGCGCACAAAGGTCTTGGCCGCTTCCTGGCTGGCCACCAGGCGGTTGGGCTTGACGTCTTCTGCCCGCATGCTGCCGCTCACATCCATAGCCAGCATGATGGTGCGCTCGGACAGGGGCAGGGTGATCACGGCCGTGGGCCGCGCGACGGCCACCAGGCCTGCTGCCACGGCCACCAGCAACAACGCTGGCGGCACATGGCGCCGCCAGTGGGCGCCAGTGCCCATGGCCAGCTTGGCGATGTTGACGCTGGCCAGGCGCAACGTTGTCTGGCGTTTCTTCTTCAGCAGCCACAGGTACAGCAGCACCAGCAGCGGCACCAGGGTCAGCAGCCAGAGCAGGGAAGGCCAGATGAAACTCATGGGTGCTTTGGGTTCATGCGGCCAGGGAACTGGCGCGTTGCAGGGTGGCTGGCGCGCGGCGCGGGCTTTGCGCCCGGGCCCGTTGGCGGCGCAGGTCCGACAGGCGCAGCAGCGCCTGCAGCAGGTCGTCGTCGGTGGCCAGTTCCACCACATCGGCGCCGGACCGGGACAGGCCCTCGATGAGCGCGGCCTCCTGTTCTTCGGCTAGCGCGGCGTAGCGTGCGCGGTAGGCGGGGTCGGACGCGTCGATGAACAGTTGTTCGCCCGTCTCCGCGTCCTGCACCGTGACCAGGCCGACATCCGGCAGCGCCATTTCCAGGGGGTCCCACAGGCGAACGGCCACCACCTCATGGCGGCGGGACAGGCGAGCCAAGGCGTCCTGCCAGCCCGGCGCGCTGATGAAGTCGGACACCACAAAGACCAGCGAACGGCGCTTCATCACACCGTCGGCCGTGCGCAGCAAATCGGCCAGCGCGGTGCCGGTGCCATGTGCTGAGCCAGGGGCAGACTGCACCGAAGCTTGCGGCGATCGCATGCGTTGCAGCAGGCTCAGCACGTGCGGGCGGGAACTGCGTGGCGGCAGCACGGCGTCCACCTGGCGTCCGTACAGCACGGCGCCGACGCGGTTGCCGTGGCGCGTGATGACACGGGCCAGCGTCGCGACAAAGCCGGTGGACACGGCCAGCTTGGTGGTGTCGGCCGAGCCGAAGTCCACGCTGGCGGACAGGTCCAGCAGGAACCACGCGGTCATGTCGCGGTCTTCCAGGAACTGGCGCACGTAGGGCGTCTGCAGGCGTGCGGTGACATTCCAGTCGATGTGGCGCACGTCATCGTGGTGCTGGTATTCACGCAGGTCGGCCAGGTCCACGCCGCCGCCACGGAACAAGGTGCGGTAGTCGCCCTGCAGCAGGCCGTCCAGACGCCGGATCACGGTCCACTCCAGGCGGCGCAAGAGCACGTCCGGGCTGGCGGTGGCGGCAAGCGCTTCGGCCATGGCGACTATTGGGCGGCGTGGGCCAGGGGTTTGTCGGGCCTGGGCACTTTTTTCAGCACCCGGTCGATCAAGGCATCGGCCGTGATGCCTTCTGCCAGGGCCTCGTAACTCAACACCACGCGGTGTCGCAGCACGTCCGGCACCAGGTCGGTGATGTCTTCCGGCAGCACGTAGCGGCGGCCGCGCAGCATCGCCAGGGCCTTGCCGCCTTCCACCAGGCCAATGGTGGCGCGCGGGCTGGCGCCATAGGTGATGTACTTGGCCAGGTCGGCCAGGTCCACTTTTTCAGGGCGTCGGGTGGCGCCCACCAGCTTCACGGCGTACTGCATCAGGGCCGGGTCGCAAAACACGGCGCGGCACTCGCGCTGGAGCGCGGCCAGTTGGAAGGTGTCGGCCACCGGGTTCACGTCCACGGGGTCGCCCGTGACGCGTTCGACGATGACGAACTCTTCCTCTTCGGTGGGGTAGTCCACCAGCACCTTCATCATGAAGCGGTCCACCTGCGCTTCAGGCAGCGGGTAGGTGCCTTCGGTTTCGATCGGGTTCTGGGTGGCCATCACCACAAAGGGGTCGGGCACCTTGTGCGATTCACCGGCAATGGTCACCTGCCGTTCCTGCATCACTTCCAGCAGAGCGCTCTGCACCTTGGCGGGTGCGCGGTTGATTTCATCGGCCAGCAGCAGGTTGGCGAACACCGGGCCCAGGCTGGTGCCGAATTCGCCCGTCTTCTGGTTGTAGATGCGTGTGCCGACAAGGTCCGCGGGCACCAGGTCGGGCGTGAACTGGATGCGCTTGAAGCTGCCGCGCACGGTGCGTGCCAGGGTCTTGACCGTCAGCGTCTTGGCCAGGCCCGGCACGCCTTCCACCAGCAGGTGGCCCTGGGACAACATGGCCACCAGCACGCGTTCCAGGAAGCGGTCTTGCCCCACCACCACGCGCTTGACTTCGTAGAGGATGCGCTCCATCAGAGCTGCGGTGGATTCGGCTTGGGGTTCCATCGGTGCTTTCTTCAGAAGGAAGGTCTGGCCATCAGAACGGCGGCATGCCGGCGGCTGAGGCTGCGTTTTCAATGGGCACCGCGAATCCGATGCCGATGAAGGTGCGCTGCGTGCCTGGGTTGAGGATGGCGGTGACGATGCCCACGACTTGGCCGTCCATGGTGACCAGGGGCCCGCCGCTGTTGCCCGGGTTGGCCGCTGCGTCGAACTGGATCAGGTTGGACAGCAGCTTTTCGCCGTCGGGCGACCGGAAGGCGCGCTTCAGGCCCGACACCACGCCGTAGCTGACTGAGGGGCCGATGCCAAAGGGGTGGCCGACCGCGATCACGTGGTCGCCAGGCCTCAGGTCGGCGGTGGAGCGCATGGTGGCGGCTTCCAGGTCGTCGGGCAGGCTCAGCGCCTTGAGCACCGCAAGGTCGTTCTCGGGCTGCGCGCCGACCATCACCGCCTCGCTTTCGTGGCCGTTGGCAAAGCGCACCCGGATCTTCTTGGCGCCCCACACCACATGCAGGTTGGTCAGGATGGTGCCGTTGTCGATGATCACCACACCCGTGCCCAGGCTGCGTTCCATCGCGCGCTTTTCGTTGTTGGTTTCGCCCTTGTCCTCTTCGTCGGGCAAGGCCACCACACGCACCACCGAAGGCAGGATGGCCTCATAGGCCTTGGTCGCCTGCGAGGGCAGGGGTTCCTTTTCCAGCGATTCGCGCACCGCGGCGTCGATGTCGTCCTGCGTGATGGCCCGGTGGCCGGGCAGGAAGCGCAGCGCCAGCAGCACCAGCGCCAGCGCCAGCAGGGCGCCCGCCAAGGCCCACACGGCGGGGTGCATGGCGTGTCCTTGGGCGGGTTTGGCGGCCGCTGCGCGAGGGCTGGAGGACCCGGCCAAGAAGGAATCGGATGGCGATGCCGCAGCATCCGCAGACGGCGGAGCCAGTGCGGCCTGGCGGCGGGGAGAGCGGCTGTAGAGTGGTGCCTTCTTCATGCTCGTGCGCGCTGCGGGCAGTCCTAAGCCACGGTATCACGTTGCCGCAGCCCGTGCTTGCGCGAAGGCATCAGCCCCGCAAGGGCGCTCAAACCAGACGCGAACCGGCCGATAAGAGCCCATAGACCCTGGATGGAGGACGCGCTTGGACACAACAAGACAACTGTTGGCTTGGGGCCTGTGCGCCCTGGCAAGCTGGGCCCACGCGGGCCGGCCCCTTTCCACCGACGACGCAGCCACGGCAGACGCCGGCACCTGTCAGGTGGAAACCTGGCACGAACACGCGGGGAGCGAGCGGGCCTTGGTGCTGGCGCCCGCCTGCGGCATGTGGCCGGGCGCGGAGGTGGCTTTCGACACCACCTGGCCGACACCGCGCGATGTGGTCCGCCAAGAGGCTGGCTTGGCGCTGAAGCTGGCCCCTGCGTCCTGGAAGCTCGACAGCGGTGTGGGTGAGTTCAACTTTGGGCTCAAGCTCGCCGGTGCCTGGTCAAAGCCGGCAGGCTCGGCGTGGCAATCCGGCGGCGTCACGCTGCTGGGCCTGGCATCTCTGAAGGCCCACGAGCAACTGGCGGTGCACGCCAACCTGGGCGTGTCGCGGGACCGGGCCAGCAGCACCCGAGGCACGGTGTTCAACCTGGCGCTGGTGTGGGCGCCGCACGAGCCCGTCCTGCTGTTCGCCGAAGCCCAGGGCAACAACAAGAAGGACGTGTTTGGCGGCACCCTCACCACGGCCGGCGCCCGCTGGTGGCTGGTGAAGGAAAAGCTGGGCCTGGACTTCACCGCCAGTCGTGAAAGCGGCGCAAGCGGCCCCGCCCGCTACTCGGTGGGCCTGGGCTGGTACGGCATCGGGCCCTGAACGTCCCTGGGCTGGCGCTGCCTGCGGGCTGGGCCATCATCGCGGGGTGTGGACGGACACCCATTGCCATCTTGATGCGACTGAATTCGACGCCGACCGCGACAGCGTGGTGGCCCGCGCGCGAGCGGCCGGGGTGACGCAACTGGTGGTGCCGGCCGTGGCGGCCGAGCACTTCACCCGCGTCCGTACGTTGGCGCATCAGCATGGCCTGGCCTACGCGTTGGGCCTGCACCCCCTGTGGTTGGCGGACGCAGACGAGTCGCATCTGGACCAACTGTCCCAGGCGCTGAAAGCACTCGGCGACGACCCACGCCTGGTGGCGGTGGGCGAGATCGGCCTGGACCACTTTGTGCCCGGGCTGGACCGTGACAAGCAGGAGCGCTTCTACACGGCGCAATTGCGGCTGGCGCGTGATGCCGGTTTGCCCGTGATCCTGCATCTCCGGCGGTCGGCCGACGCCCTGTTGAAGGCGCTTCGCCGCATCGAGGTCCCAGGCGGCATCGTCCATGCCTTCAACGGCAGCCAGCAACAGGCTGGACAGTTCATCGCGCTGGGCTTTCGGTTGGGCTTTGGCGGTGCCATGACTTTCGACCGGGCGTTGCAGATCCGCGACCTGGCCGCAAGCTTGCCGGAGAGCGCCCTGGTGCTGGAGACCGACGCACCCGACATCCCGCCGCACTGGCTGTACCGCACGGCCGAACAGCGCGCGCAGCGCGCTGGGCAGGGCCGCAACGAACCCGCCGAATTGCCGCGCATCGCGGCCGTGATGGCGCAACTGCGTGGCCAGGCGCTGGAGGAATTGGCTGCGCTGAGCACTGCCAATGCCCAGGCCGCTTTGCCCCG
This sequence comes from uncultured beta proteobacterium, assembly GCA_963750785.1. GTDB lineage: Bacteria > Pseudomonadota > Gammaproteobacteria > Burkholderiales > Burkholderiaceae_C > Rubrivivax. Next base: position 65,712 of record CAVVSC010000001.1, read on the forward strand.
GCTGGCGTCCTTGTGACGGCACGCTGGTGAGTGAACTGCTGCAAGGTTTGCCGCCCGTCATCGCGCGGCACAGCCGCCTGGTGGTGCTGGGCAGTTTCCCGGGTGAGGCGTCCCTGCGCGCCCAGCAGTACTACGGCCACCCGCGCAACCATTTCTGGCCCTTGTTGTCGGCCATCTGGGGCCTGGATCTGGTGAGCTTGCCCTATGTCGAACGCATTGCCGAAGCGCGCCGACGCGGTCTGGGCTTGTGGGACGTCTACGCGCGTTGCCGCCGAGAAGGCAGCCTGGACCAGGCCATCGAAGACGCCGAATTGAACGATCTGGCCAGCTTGCGCCGCCGCGCGCCGGGCCTGCAACTGGTCGCCCACAATGGCGCCGAATCGGCGCGTGCTATGAAGCAGGTGCAAGCCCTGGGCCTGCCGGTGCTGCGCCTGCCGTCCACCAGCCCGGCCAATGCCAGCTGGTCCTTTGAACGCAAGCTGGCCGCATGGCGTGCCGCCTTCCATCAAGTCGGCATTGCCGCAGAAAGCATCGCTTGAAACGAAAAGCCCTGGACCTGCCCGAGGTCACCCTGTCCGAAGAAGACGGCGTGCGCTACCTGCACCTGGGCACACCCTGGATCCAGGGCGGCATGCGCATCAAGTCGCCGCAGGTGGTGGAGATCGACTACGTGCAGCGCATGCTGGCCAGCCTGCTCTGGCTGCCGAACCTGGATCCGGCCGGCGCGCGCGCCGTGCAGCTGGGTCTTGGGGCCGGCGCGCTGACGCGCTTCACCGCCGTGCAACTGCGGATGGACACCAGCGTGGTGGAAATCAACCCGCAGGTCATCCACGTCAACAGCACCTGGTTCCATCTGCCGCAGCAGGCCGAAGTGGTGCGCGGCGACGCGGCCGATTGGCTGGCCCAGGCCGAACCGCACAGCGTGTGCCTGCTGTTTGTCGACCTGTACGACCACGAGGCCGCCGCACCCGTGCTGGACGGCGAAGACTTCTACCGCGCCTGCCGGTCGGTCCTGGAAACAGGCGGGGTGATGAGCGTCAATTTGTTCGGTCGCCATGCCAGCTTCCGTGACAGCATCCACCGCATAGCCGCCGCTTTTGGCGCCGACCAGGTCTGGAGCCTGCGCCCCACGCGCGAAGGCAACACCGTGGTGGTCGCTGGGCGTGGCGTGGTGGTGCCGGCGCGCGAGGAACTGACGCAACGCGCGGTGTTGATTGAACAGCGATTCGGCAAACTCAATTTGCCGGCCCGCAAATGGTTGCGCATGGTGCGACCTTTCAAGCCCGAAACCGAAGCAGAAGCCTGAATCCACGCCCGATCCTTTTGCCGATGAAACCTGCCGCTGTTCCTGCATCCACCAAGCTCGCAAGGGCGCCCTACAAAGGGCGGCTGGAGTGGCCCATGCTGCTGCAGTGGCTGCGCGAAGACGGCTGGGTGGACGCTGACGACGCGGATCGGGTGACGGCGCGCTTTCGCGCCGGCCCTTCCAGCCTGCACCCCTTGGTTCGCCTGGGCGGCGCGGGCCTGACGAAGCGAAGCACGGCCGGCGCCAGCGGTGTGCCGCTGGACACCGAACTGCTCACCGAATGGTTGGCCGGCCGCTGTGGCCTGGCCTACCTGCGCATCGACCCGCTTCGCGTGGACGTGGGCCGCGTGGCCGACGTCATGAGCGTGCAGTACGCACAAAGCCGCCTGGCGCTGCCTGTGCAGGTGGGCGCGACCGAAGTCACGGTGGCCACCGCCGAGCCCTTTGATTGCGGCTGGTTGGGCGAGATCGAATCGCACACGCGCCGCAGCGTGAAGCTGGTGGTGGCCAACCCGGACGACATCCGCCGCTACACCACCGAGTTCTATGCCCTGGCGCGCAGCGTGCGCAACGCGCAGAAGTCGGGCGAGGTGGCCACTGGCGCCAGCTTTGAACAACTGGTGGAACTGGGCAAGACCAGCAAGACCCTGGACGCCAACGACCAGGGCGTCGTGCAAGTGGTGGACTGGCTGTGGCAGTACGCTTTTGACCAGCGCGCCAGCGACATCCACCTGGAGCCGCGGCGCGACATGGGCGCCATCCGCTTCCGCATCGACGGCGTGCTGCACACCGTCTACCAGGTGCCGCTGGCGGTGATGGCGGCCATGACCAGCCGCATCAAGCTGCTGGGCCGCATGGACGTGGTGGAAAAGCGCCGGCCGCTGGACGGCCGCATCAAGACGCGCCGCCCCGAAGGCGCCGACGGCAAGCCCGGCGGCGAAGTGGAAATGCGCCTGTCGACGCTGCCCACGGCCTTCGGCGAAAAGATGGTCATGCGCATCTTCGACCCGCAGACCGTCGTCAAGGGCCTGCCTGCGCTGGGCTTTGGTGAACACGAAGGTCGCGTCTGGCAGGAACTGATCCACCGCCCGCACGGCATCATCCTGGTGACCGGGCCAACGGGCAGCGGCAAGACGACGACGCTCTACAGCACGCTGAAGACGCTGGCCACCGAAGAGGTCAATGTCTGCACCATCGAAGACCCGATCGAGATGATCGAGCCGTCCTTCAACCAGACCCAGGTGCAACAGCAACTGGACATGGGCTTTGCCGAAGGCCTGCGCGCGCTGATGCGGCAGGACCCGGACATCATCATGGTCGGCGAGATCCGCGACCTGGAAACCGCCGAGATGGCGATCCAGGCTGCGCTGACCGGCCACCTGGTCTTCAGCACCTTGCACACCAATGACGCGGTGGGCGCCGTGACGCGCCTGGCCGACCTGGGCGTGCCCAGCTACCTGATCAGCGCCACCGTCATCGGCGTGCTGGCGCAACGCCTGGTGCGCACCCTGTGCCCGGCTTGCAAGGTGCGTGACGACAGCACCACCCGCGAAGCCCTGGACGACTTCGCACGGCCCTGGCGCTTGTCTGGCGGCGTGCGGGCCTACAAGCCGGTGGGCTGCCTGGAATGCCGCCACACCGGCTTCCGCGGCCGTGCGGGTCTGTACGAACTGCTGCTGATGAACGACGCGGCCCGCAGCGCCGTGCACCCCAGCTTGGATGCGGAATCGCTGCGTCGGGTGGCGGTGAAGGAAGGCCTGCGGCCGCTGCGCCTGGCAGGCGGCATGAAGGTGGCCGAAGGGCTCACCACGCTCGCCGAAGTGCTGCGCAACACCCCGGGTCTTTCCTAGGGCCAGGCGCCGGCAGGCGCTGGCCCTTACGTGGAAACCACACCGGAGGACCCAGGGGCGCTCCCTAGAATCTGACAGTTGAGCGACAGCTTTGAACAGCTGGCCGACAGCTTTGGATTGCCGAGGAGACCGCAGTTGAAGATTAAGAGCGAGAAGGACTTCTGGTCCGGACTCATGTTCATCGGGGTGGGCGTCGCGTTTGCCATCGGCGCCACCAACTACAGCTTCGGCAGTTCGGCACGCCCGGGGCCGGCCTATTTCCCGTTTGGCCTGGGTATCCTGATGGCCCTCTTGGGCGGCCTGATCCTCTTCAAGGCGCTGACTTTTGAAGTGGAAGGCGGCGACAAGATCGGGGCCTGGGCCTGGAAGCCGTTGTCCATGATCACCGGCACCGTGGCCATCTTTGGCTGGATGCTGCCGCACATGGGCATGGTCGTCGCGCTGCCCATCCTGGTCGTCGTGGCTGCCCTCGCAGGCGATGAGTTCCACTGGAAAGACGCGCTGATCAACTCGATCGTCCTCACCATCGGCAGTTGGGCCATTTTCATTCTCGGCCTGAACTTGACGATTCCCCTGTGGCCTTCTTTCATCACCGGTTGAGGAGCGCCCCATGGACCTGATCAACAACCTGATGCTCGGTTTTGGGGTGGCCTTCACCTTCCAGAACCTGGCCTACGCTCTCTTCGGCTCGATTCTCGGCACCCTGATCGGCGTGCTGCCCGGCCTGGGCCCGGTCGCGACCATCGCCATGCTGCTGCCCAGCATCTACGCGCTGGACGCCACGCCGGCGCTGATCATGCTGGCCGGCATCTACTACGGCGCGCAGTACGGTGGCTCGACAACAGCCATCCTGATCAACGTGCCGGGCGAATCCAGTTCGGTGGTGACGGCCATCGACGGCTATGCCATGGCACGCAAGGGAAGGGCGGGGTCCGCGCTGGCTGCGGCCGGCCTGGGCAGTTTCTTTGCGGGCTGCGTGGGCACGATCGTCATTGCCGCCTTCGCGCCCCCGTTGACCGAACTGGCCTTCAAGTTCGGCCCCGCCGAGTACTTCAGCCTGATGGTGCTGGGCCTGATCGGCGCGGTGGTGCTGGCGTCAGGTTCCCTGGTCAAGGCGATCTGCATGATCGTGCTGGGCCTGCTGCTGGGGCAGATCAACACCGACGTCATCTCGGGTGTGCCGCGCTACAGCTTCGACATCCCTGAGTTGACTGACGGCATCGGCTTCGTGGCCATTGCCATGGGTGTCTTCGGCTTCGGTGAAATCATCACCAACCTGAGCCAGCCGGCTGAAAACCGCGAGGTCTTCACCAAGGACGTGAAGGGTCTGTGGCCTACCAAGCAGGACTTCAAGGACGCGTGGCCGGCCGTCATTCGCGGCACCGCACTGGGTTCCTTGCTGGGCGTGCTGCCGGGCGGCGGCGCCTTGCTGTCATCTTTCGCGGCCTACACGGTCGAGAAGAAGATGAAGATGCGTCCGGGCGAAGTCGAATTCGGCAAGGGCAACATCCGCGGCGTCGCGGGTCCCGAATCGGCCAACAACGCCGGTGCGCAGACCTCCTTCATTCCCATGCTGACCCTGGGCATCCCGCCCAACGCCGTGATGGCGCTGATGGTGGGCGCGATGACCATCAAGGGCATCCAGCCCGGTCCGCAGGTGATGACGAGCAACCCGCAGCTGTTCTGGGGCCTGATCGCATCCATGTGGGTCGGCAACGCCATGCTGATCATCCTGAACCTGCCGCTCATCGGCATCTGGATCAAGCTGCTGACGGTGCCTTACCGCTTCCTGTTCCCGGCCATCATGGTGTTCTGCTCGATCGGCTTGTACACGTTGAACAACAGCCCGTTCGACGTCTACATGGGCGCGATCTTCGCGGTGGTGGGCTACATCTTCTACAAGCTGGGTTGCGAACCTGCACCTCTGCTGCTGGGCTTCATCCTGGGCCCCATGATGGAAGAAAACCTGCGGCGGGCTTTGCTGCTGTCGCGCGGCGACTGGATGACCTTCATGACCCGGCCGCTGTCGGCGGGCCTGCTGGTTGCGGCAGCACTGATGATCGTGGTGGTGATGCTGCCGTCGATCAAGAACAAGCGCGAAGAGGCGTTCCAGGAGGAATAGTCCTGCAGCAGGCTTTGCCAAAGGGCCCCGCGTGGGGCCCTTTTTTCTTGACCCACGAATTGTTGCGGTAGCCTCGGACCATGCCCACGCCAGCCGCGCTTGCGCCTTTGCACGGCCCCGTGTTCCGGGGCCTTTGGTTTGCCTGGCTGGCCGCCAACATGACCATGTGGATGAACGACGTTGCGGCCGCCTGGCTGATGACCTCGCTCACCACCAGCCCGGTGATGGTGGCCCTGGTGCAAACCGCCAGCACCTTGCCCGTCTTTCTGCTCGGCCTGCCCAGCGGCGCGATGGCTGACATCCTGGACCGGCGGCGTTACTTTGCGGCCACCCAGCTCTGGGTCAGCGCCAATGCCGTGGTGCTGGCCGTGATGTCGCTCACCGGCCACCTCACGGCCGAATGGCTGCTGGTGCTGACCTTCAGCAATGGCATTGGCCTGGCGATGCGCTGGCCGGTGTTTGCAGCCATCGTGCCGCAGATCGTGCCGCGCGGCGAATTGTCGGCCGCGCTGGCGCTGAACGGCATCGCGATGAACTTGTCGCGTGTCATCGGCCCGGTGCTGGCAGGTGGTTTGCTCGCCGCCTTCAGTCCGGCAGCCGTGTTCGTGCTCAACACCCTGCTGGCCGCTGCGGCCACGGTCCTGATCCTGCGCTGGAAGCACACGCCGCGCACCAGCGCCTTGCCGGGCGAGCGCTTCATCGGCGCCATGCGCGTGGGCCTGAACTACACCATGCAGTCGCCGCGGCTGAAGGTGATCCTGCTGCGCATCTTCCTGTTCTTCCTGCAAAGCACGGCCCTGGTGGCGCTGCTGCCGCTGGTGGCGCGCCGGCTGCACGGTGGCGGGGCCGGTACCTTCACGGTGATGCTGTCTTGCGTCGGTGCCGGCGCCATCGTGGCGGCGCTGTACTTCCCGCGCCTGCGCCAGCATTTCAACCGCGACCAGTTCGTCCGTGCGGGCACGCTGATCCACGCCGCCCTCAGTTGCCTGATCGTCAGCGTGCCGGAGATCTGGATCGCGCTGCCGGCCATGGTCGTGATCGGCATGGCCTGGATCTCCGTGGCCAATTCGCTCACGGTGTCGGCCCAGATCGCCATGCCCGACTGGGTGCGCGCACGGGGCATGTCGATCTACCAGATGGCGCTGATGGGCGGCTCGGCCACGGGCTCCCTGCTGTGGGGATGGGTGGCGGGCTTCGTGGGTGTGCAAGGCGCGGTTTTGGCGGCGGCGGCGTTCGGCGTGGCCGTGTGGCTGGCCACGCGCAAGCTCACCGTGGAAGGCGGCGCCGACATCGACTTTTCCCCCGCCACCACGCGCGTGGCGCCTGAGCCGTCCGGCAACATCCACCCCGAGGCGGGCCCCGTGATGGTGACGCTGGAATACCAGATCGACCCGGCGCTGGCCGACGAATTTGCCAAGGTCATGCAGCGCACACGCCGCGCCCGTCTGCGCCAGGGCGCGCTGAGCTGGGGCCTCTTCCGCGACGTGGCCAAACCCGACCACTACGTGGAGTATTTTGTCGACGAGAACTGGCTCGAGCACCAGCGCCGGCTGGAACGCTTCACCGCCTTCGACGCGGAACTGCGCGACGAGCGCATGGCCTTCCACATTGGCGCCGAGCCGCCGGTGCTGCGCCGCTACGTGGCAGACAGCCACGTCCCGCCGCCGGGGCTGTAGAGGCCCTGTCGCGCTATTCATGGCGCCAGCTGTAGCTTTGCAAGGCCCCGCTGCATTCCCCGTGCACCAGCGCAGCCACAATGTGGCAATCCATCCAGCAGGCCCTTGTCATGACCCAAGCCCACTCTTTCGACTGGACCACCGGCTACGCCAGCCAGCGCAGCCCCGTCTTTGCGCGCAACGTCGTCAGCACCTCGCACCCCCTGGCAGCGCAGGCCGGCCTGCGCATGCTGCAGGCGGGCGGCAACGCGGTGGACGCCGCCATCGCCACCGCAGCGGTGATGACCATCGTGGAACCGTGCAGCAACGGCCTGGGTTCAGACGCCTTCTGCATCCTGTGGGACGGCCAGCAACTGCACGGCTTGAACGCCAGCGGCACATCGCCGCAGGCCTGGACGCCGGACTACTTCGCTGCCAAGCACGGCGCTGACGCCCAGACGCCGCCCAAGCGCGGCTGGGACAGCGTGACCGTGCCCGGTGCCGTGTCGGCCTGGATGGCGCTGTCTTCGCGATTCGGCAAGCTGCCCTTCGCCGACCTGATGGCGCCAGCCATCGAAGTGGCCGAGCGCGGCTACGCCGTGCCGGTCATCGTGCAGCAGAAGTGGACCAATGCCGGCGCCCTCACAGAGATCACCGAGCAGCCCGGTTTTGCCCAGGCGTTCTTGCGCGGTGCCGGCCCGGGCGGCGTGCCGCGCGTGGGCGAACTGTTCCGGTTTCCCGACGCCGCGCGTACCCTGCGCCTGATCGCCGACACCAAGGGCGAAGCCTTCTACCGCGGCGAGGTGGCGGCCGCCATCGAAGCCCACGCCCGCGCCCATGGCGGCGCCATGACCGCGGCCGACATGGCGGCCTACCAGCCCGAGTGGGTGACGCCCATTTCGCAGGACTACCGCGGCTACACGCTGCACGAGATCCCGCCCAACGGCCAGGGCATTGCGGCGCTTATCGCTTTGGGCATCCTGAAGCACTTCGACGTGGCCGCGCTGAAGGTGGACAGCGCCGCCAGCCAGCACCTGCAGATCGAATCCATGAAGCTGGCCTTTGCCGATGTCTACCGCTATGTGGCCGACCCGCGGGCCATGACGCTGACACCGGCCCAGATGCTGGACCCGGCCTATCTGGCCAGCCGCGCCAAGCTGATCGACCTGAACCGCGCCCAGGACTTCGGGCCGGGACATGCGCCCAAGGGTGGCACCATCTACCTCACCGCGGCCGACGCCAGCGGCATGATGGTCAGCTTCATCCAGAGCAACTACATGGGCTTCGGATCAGGCGTCGTGGTACCGGGCTATGGCGTGAGCCTGCAGAACCGCGGGCACGGGTTCTCGTTGGACCGTTCGCGAGAAAACCTCGTCGCGCCGGGCAAGCGGCCGTTCCAGACCATCATCCCGGCATTCCTCACCAAGAACGGCCGCCCGGTGATGAGCTATGGCGTGATGGGCGGCGACATGCAGCCCCAGGGCCACATGCAGACCCTGGTGCGCATGCTGGACTACCAGCAGCAGCCACAGGCCGCCTGTGACGCACCACGCTGGCGTTTCAACGCCGGCATGGTGAACCTGGAGCCCGGGTTCAATGCCGCGGCCGCACAGACCTTGAAAGACATGGGCCACCGCATCGCGGCCTTCAACGACAGCTACCAGGACTACGGCGCCGGCCAGTTCATCTGGCGCCTGGACGAAGGGCAGGGCGACCCGTCCATCACCGGCTACGCGGCCGCCAGCGACCCGCGGCGCGACGGTCAGGCAGCGGGTTACTGATCTCCGCGTTCGTGGAGCGCGCCACGCTGTCCCCGGGTTGGCAGACGCACCTGATGTTCGCCGCGTTCGACGGCGAGGTCACGGACGCTGGCGACCACCTCGTGGTGCGCACACCCAGCAGCCCGGGCTACTACTGGGGCAACTTCCTGCTCTATGACCGAGCGCCCGCCGCGGCCGACTTTGGCACCTGGATGCAGGCCTTTGAGGATGCCATCGTGCAGCGGCAGCCCAGCACAGGGCACTGCTGCTTCGGCATCCATGCCGGCACAGGCACTTGCGACTTGCCGGAACCCTTTGCGGCGGCCGGTTTCACGCTCTACTGCACCACCACGCTCTTGCTGACGCACGGCCAGTTGCGGCCACTGCCGCAGCCCCTGGACCCTGCGTTCGAGTTGCGACCACTGAACCTGCCAGAAGAGATCGAATCCGTGGTGGCGCTGAACCTGGCCTGCAACGACCAGGGCTACGAGCCCGAGGGCTACCGGCGCTTCCGCCAACAGCAGATGCAGCGCTACACCCGCATGCAGGACGCCGGCATGGGTCACTGGTGGGGCGCCTGGCACGGCGACACGCTGTGTGCGACGCTGGGTCTTTTTGGCCCGCCGCAGGCTCACGGTCCTGGGCGCTTCCAGCACGTGGAAACCCACCCGGCCTGGCGCCGCCGCGGACTATGCCGTGCCCTGGTGCGCGCGGCCTGCGTGCAGGGCTTTGAGGAAGGCGGCTGGCCCGTGCTGGTGATGGGCGCGGACCCGGACGACGTGGCGATCGGCATCTACCGCTCGCTGGGGTTTGAGTCGCATGACACCCTGTGGCTGCTGGAGCGCCGCGCGCCCGAGGACCTGGCCGCCACGTGAACCTCGCCACTGCCGATCACGCGCCGCGCGGACTGGGCCCCGGCCTGGCCCTGGCCGCTGCCGGCTCCATCGCCTTCAGTGCCAAGGCCATCATCGTCAAGCTGGCCTACCGGCATGGCGTGGACGCGGTGACGCTGATCATGTTCCGCATGCTCTTTGCACTGCCGCTGTTCCTGGCGCTGGCCTGGTGGGCGGGGCGGGGCAAGGCCTCGCTGACGCGGCACGACCACCTGGTCGTTGCAGGCCTGGGTTTCAGCGGCTACTACCTGGCCAGCTTCCTGGACTTTGCGGGCCTGCAGTACATCAGCGCCAGCCTGGAGCGACTGATCCTGTACCTCAACCCCACCCTGGTGCTGGCCTTGAGCGTGCTGCTGTTCAAGCAGCGCGTGTCCTGGCCGCGCATGGCGGCCTTGGCGCTCAGCTACGCCGGGGTGCTGGCGGTGTTCGGCCATGAAGCCAGTCTGACGGGCGTGCATTCGGCGCTGGGCGCGGCCCTGGTGTTCGGCAGCGCGGTGTCTTATGCCGTGTACCTGGTCTTCAGCCAGGCCCATGTCAAACGCCTGGGCGCACTGCGCTTGACGGGCTGGGCCACGTCGGTGGCTTGCGTGCTGTGCATCCTGCAGTTCCTGGCACTCAAACCGCTGGCCGCTGCCAACGTGGCCCCTGCCGTGCTGTGGCTGTCGTTGCTGAACGCGACGCTGTGCACCTTCGCCCCGGTGGTGATGGTCATGCTGGCGATCGAACGCGTGGGTGCCACCGTTACCGCGCAGACGGGCATGATCGGTCCGATATCGACCATCGCCATGGGCGTGCTGATCCTGGGCGAGCCACTGAACGTGTGGATCGGCCTGGGCACGCTGCTGGTGCTCTCAGGCGTGTGGCTGCTGGCCAGGACCCGCTGAAAAACTTCAAGGAGAACGACACCATGGATCTGGGCATTCAAGGCAAGTGGGCGCTGGTGTGTGCAGCCAGCAAGGGGCTGGGCAAGGGCTGCGCCCAGGCTCTGGTGCGCGAAGGCGTGAACGTGGTCATCACCGCGCGCGGCACCGAAGCGCTGGAAGCCACCGCCACCGAGCTGCGCGCGCTCAACCCTGCCGTGCGGGTGCTGGCCGTTGCGGGCGACATCACCACGCCTGAAGGCCGCGCCGCTGCGCTGGCGGCGGCGCCACAGGTGGACATCCTCATCAACAACGCGGGCGGTCCGCCGCCCGGGGACTTCCGCGACTGGAACCGCGACGCCTGGATCAAGGCCCTGGACGCCAACATGCTGACGCCTATCGAGCTGATCAAGGCCACGGTGGACGCCATGGCCGAACGCGGCTTCGGCCGCGTGGTGAACATCACCTCCGCCGCGGTCAAGGCGCCCATCGACATCCTGGGCCTCAGCAATGGCGCCCGCAGCGGCCTGACGGGTTTTGTAGCCGGACTGGCGCGCCAGCCCAAGCTGGCTTCACGCAATGTCACGCTGAACGCGCTGTTGCCCGGCCCCTTCGACACCGACCGCCTGCGCGGCACCATGGCCGGCGCCGCCGCCAAGACGGGCAGGCCGGTGGAGCAATTGCTGGACGAGCGCCGGGCGCTCAACCCCAGCAAGCGCTTTGGCAATGCCGAAGAGTTTGGCGCGCTGTGCGCCTTCCTGTGCAGCGTGCATGCCGGGTACATCACCGGCCAGAACCTGCTGCTGGACGGTGGCGCTTACCCCGGCACTTTCTGATCCTGGCGGGCCGGCCTTTCCAGGCTCACCGCAATGCCGCCCACGATGAGCAGGAACGCGACCGCGTGGTAAGGCTGCGGTGAGTCGCCCAGCACCAGGGTCGACAGCAGCGCAGCGAACAGCGGCGTCAGGTTGTTGAAGAAGGCGGCCAGGGTGGGCCCGCCCTGTGCCACGCCCAGGCCCCAGGACCGGTAGGCCAGGATGCTGGCGCCCAGCGACACGTAGAACAGTCCCACCACCACGCCCCAGGTCCAGCGGATGGGCGCGGCGCCAGCGAGTTGCTCGCCCGTTGTGAACAGGCCGGCCGCGGCCACGCCGAAGAGCGTCTGCACCAGCAGAAAGTCGGCCCAGTCCCAGTCCGGCCGCGCGCTGCCCCGCATATGGGCCGGTGGCCGCACCAGCAGCCAGCTGTAGAAGGCCCAGCCTATGACGGCCACCAGGATGAAGATGTCGCCTGGCACCAGATGCACGGCCAGCACGGACTGCATCGACCCGCGGCCGATCACGGTCAGCACGCCCGCCAGCCCCAGAGCCGCGCCAGCCAGTTGGCGGCGACCCGGCCTTTCGCCGAAGAAGAGCGCACCCACGGCCAGCATCCAGACCGGCATGCTGGAGGCCACCAAGGTCACGTTGATGGCAGACGAACTGGTCAAGGCCAGGTACTGCAGCGAATTGAAGGCACCCACGCCCAGGATGCCGATCGTCAACAGGTAAGGCCAGCGCTGCGTGATGCGCGACCAGGGTGTCAACGCCCGCCAGCGCAGCGGCAGCAGGATCAGCGCCACCAGCGTCCAGCGCATCAAGTTCAGCGTCAGCGGCGGCACCTGGCCCGCCATGAGCCGGCCCACCACGGCATTGCCGGCCCACATCAGCGGCGCCAGGGTCAACAGAACGGCCAGTCGGGGAGTCAGTGTCATGGATTGTTCAGAGTGCGGGCATGGCGTGGCCGCAGTTCCAGCAGGTTTCGAAGGGACCTTCGACGATCTCTCGGCAGCCGGGGCAGGCCCAGTGGCGGTGCGGCAGGTGGCGCCATTCGGCCAGCAGGCGCTGGGCGGTGTCGAACTGCGTGTCGTCCTGCAGCCAGATCTCGGGCAGCGACTGGTCCGGCGGCAGTTCTCCCGCGATGCTGCTGGCCCAGGCGCGCTGCACCGTGGCCGCCACGCCCACGCCGCTGAGCATGTCGGCCCACAGGGTGGCCAGGGCGAGGTTGGGGGCTTGCTGCAGGCGCTTCATGGTTAACGTCCGATGGTGCCACGCGCAGGCAAGGCCGCGCATCAGCGCGCCGGTGCTCCATCGCTTAACCTCGCGGCCCGAACCCAACCACAGCCCACCGGAGGAGCCATGCCCCGCACGATCCAGATCACCGCCTATGGCGGACCCGAACAGATGCAACTGGTCGACCTGCCCGTGGGCCATCCGGGTCCGGGCGAGATCCGCATCCGCCACCACGCGTCGGGCCTGAACTACATCGACGTCTACCAGCGCACGGGCCTCTACGCCAACCCGCTGCCCCTGACCTTGGGCATGGAAGGCGCCGGCGTCGTGGAAGCCGTGGGCGAAGGCGTCTCGCACCTGAAGGCCGGCGACCGCGCGGCCTATGCCAGCAACCCGCCCGGCAGCTACAGTGAAGCGCGCGTGATGCCGGCCAAGAACGTGGTGAAGCTGCCCGAGGGCATCGCTTTCGACACCGCCGCCGGCATGATGCTGAAGGGCCTGACGGCGCAGTACCTGCTGCGCCGCACGCTGCCCGTGCAGGGCCTGCAGGCCGGCGATCACGTGCTGTTCCACGCCGCCGCCGGTGGCGTGGGCCTCATCGCCTGCCAATGGGCCAAGGCATTGGGCCTGCAGTTGATCGGCACGGCCGGCAGTGCCGCCAAGTGCGAACTGGCCAAGGCGCACGGCGCGGCGCACGTCATCGACTACAGCAAGGAAGACTTCGTTGCGCGGGTCAAGGACATCACCGGTGGCAAGGGCGTCAAGGTGGTCTACGACAGCGTGGGCAAGGACACCTGGGAAGGCAGCCTGAACTGCCTGCGGCCCTTCGGCTTGATGGCCAGCTTCGGCAACGCCAGCGGCCCCGTGGCGCCCTTCGCGCCCGGCATCCTGGGCGGCAAGGGCAGCCTGTACGTCACGCGCCAGACCCTGTTCACCCACATCGCCACCCGCGAGGCGACGCAGGAAATGGCCGACGACCTGTTCAGCGTGGTCCTGAGCGGCGCCGTGAAGATCCGCATCGACCAGCGCTACCCGCTGGCCGACGTGGCCCAGGCCCACCGCGACCTGGAAGCGCGCAAGACCACCGGCTCCACGATCCTGACGATCTAGCCGCCCAAAGAAAAACGCGCCGGCAAAGCCAGGCGCGTCCATCAAGCTTCCCCTCCTGCCAGGGTCTCCCTGGCAGCGAGGGACGGCCCCCTCGGGGGGTAGCGACCGAAGGGAGCTCGGGGGCTAACTTACTTTCCGCCCCACTTGTAGTCGGTCTTGGCCTTGGTCCGCATCTCTTCGCGGAACTGCTGCATCTTCACCTGCTCCAGGCGCTGCTTGATCTGCGCCTTCACGTCGTCAAAAGCCGGGAAGGTGGCTTCGCGCGTGTCGTCCAGGCGGATGATGTGGAAACCGAACTGGGTCTTGACCGGCACCTGGGTCATTTCGCCCTTCTTCAGCTTGGACATGGCCTCGCCGAACTCGGGCACATAACTTTCAGGCTTGGCGAAGTCCAGATCGCCGCCGTTGGCGCCGGAGCCGGGATCCTTGCTGCTCTTCTTGGCCAGTTCCTCGAAGCTGGCGCCGCCCTTGATCTGGGCGATCAGGGCCTTGGCCTCGTCTTCGCTTTCCACCAGGATGTGGCGGGCGCGGTATTCGGTGCCGGTGGACTGGGCCTTGAACTTGTCGTATTCGCCCTTGGCGGCGTCGTCCGTGACGGGGTTCTTGCGGCTGTAGTCGGCAAAGAGTTCGCGGATCAGCAGGGTCTGTCGGGCCAGTTCCATCTGGGCGCGGAAGTCGGCGCTGGCAGCCAGGCCGCGCTTTTCGGCTTCCTGCTGGAAGATCTCGCGCAGCACGACTTCGTCGCGTGCCTGCTGCTGCAGTTCGGGCGTGACCTGCTGGCCTGCCTTCTGGGCCTGTGCCAGCAAGGTGTCCAGGCGGGCCTTGGGCAGGGCTTTGCCGTTGACGATGGCAATGTTCTGTGCGCTGGCGGCCAGCGGCAGCAACAGGGCGGCCACGGCGGCGGCCAGGACCACGCGGGCAGGGGACTTCAGCTTCATGAGGACTTGGGCTTTCTTGGGAGGGGCTGCCTTGCGGACAGCGGGGCCGTCAAGGCGGTTTGCAGGACAGTTGGCAGGAGACTTCAGCCCTCGCCGGGTGCCTGGGCCACGATGGCCAGCGCGTGGACTCCCTGGGCAGCCAGGGGGCCCAAAGCATCATACACAAGGCGGTGTCGCGCCAGCCGGTTGAGCCCGGCAAAACGGCTGCTGCTCACGCGGACGGTGAAGTGACGCCCCTCGCGTGCGCCTGCATGGCCGGCGTGCAGGTGGCTGTCGTCTTGCACTTCGACCTCTGCGGGTGACAGCGCAGCCAACAGGCGTTGATGCACGTCGTCGGCGGTCATGCCTGAGCCGCCTTGAAGTCGATGGCGGCGCTGTTGATGCAGAAACGCTCACCCGATGGCTCCGGGCCGTCAGGGAAAACGTGGCCCAGGTGACTGCCGCACCGGTTGCAGCGAACCTCCACACGCACCATGCCGTGGCTCTTGTCGACGATGCGTTCCACCACCTCGCTGTTGACGGGCTCCCAGTAGCTGGGCCAGCCGCAGCCTGCATCGAACTTGCTGCGGCTGTCGAACAAGGGCGTGCCACAGCCCACGCAGAGGTACTTGCCCTCGTGGAAATGGTCCCAGAACTGGCCGCTGAAGGCGCGTTCGGTGGCAGCGTGGCGCCCCACCTCGTACTGCATGCGGTCCAGATGCGCGCGCCATTCGGCGTCGCTCTTCTGGACGGGATAGCGGGGGTCGTCGTGCTCGTGTGCGCTCATGGTGCAGATGGGTGGGTAGGGGCTTTCACAGGGGATGTCGGCGGTGGCCAGTGGTGATTGTCCTGCCCCTGGGCGACACCCCCGCCCGCGTGGGCTTCTGATTCTGTCCCGACGGTGACAGTTCCTTCGGGGTAGTCCCTGACGTCAAGGGACACGCACTTCCGCTACCTTCGCGCGGTTTCGCATCGCCTTTAAGAACCTCTGGAGACAGCACCATGAAATTCACCTACCGCATGTTCGGAACGACCGTGGCCGCTTCCGCGGCATTGGTCTCCGGTCTGGCCTTCGCCCAAGCGGGGCAAACGGTCAAGATCGCCTTCATCGACCCGTTGTCCGGTCCGTTCGCGAACGTCGGCCAGAACCAGTTGAAGAGCTGGCAGTTCATCGCCGAGCACTTCAACAAGAAGAATGCCGCCGGCGTGAAGTTCGAATTCGTCTCCTTCGACAACAAGGGTTCACCCCAGGAAAGCCTGAACAGCCTGAAGGCGGCCATTGACCAGGGCATCCGCTACGTGGTGCAGGGCAATGGATCTGGCGCCGCTCTGGCGATTTCTGACGCAGTCAGCAAGCACAACGAGCGCAATCCCGGCAAGGAAGTGGTGTACCTGAACTATGCCGCGGTGGACCCCGACCTGACCAACAGCAAGTGCTCGTTCTGGCACTTCCGCCTGGACGCCGACACGTCCATGAAGATGGAAGCGCTGACGAGCTACATGAAGGACCAGCCGGACGTCAAGAAGGTCTATGTCATCGGCCAGAACTACTCCCACGGCGTGCAGGTTGAAAAGTATTTCCGCGATGGCATCGCGCGCAAGCGTCCGGACGTGCAGGTGGTCGGTTCCGACCTGCACCCCATCGGCCAGGTGAAGGACTTCGCACCCTACATTGCCAAGATCAAGGCCAGCGGCGCCGATTCGGTGGTCACCGGCAACTGGGGCCAGGACTTGACGCTGCTCATCAAGGCCGCCAAGGACGCCGGCCTCAATGCCAACTTCTACACCTACTACGCGGTGACCAGTGGCGTGCCCACGGCCATGGCTGCGGGTGTGGGCGGCAAGGTGCGCGTGGTGGCCATTGGCCACAATTCGCTGCCCGGCATCGCTGCCAAGCTGCAGGACGACTACAAGGCCAAGTTCAACGACGATTTCTACACGCTGCAGACCTACACCGGACTGGCCATGCTGGCAGCCGGCATGGCGCAGGCCAAGACTGTGGAGCCGGTGGCGGTGGCCAAGGCCATGAGTGGCATCAAGTTCCAGGGTTTGGCTGGCGAAGTGGAAATGCGCAAGACCGACCACCAGGCGCAGCAGCCGGTGTTCATCACCGAATGGCGCAAGGCCGACGCCAAGCACAAGTACAGCGTGGAGAACACGGGCTACAACTTCCAGGAAGTGCGCGCGCTGCCGAACTACGTGTCCAGCACGCCCACGTCCTGCCAGATGAAGGCACCCGGCTGAGTCCCGAAGTGCACGCAAGGCAGCGCGGCTGCCGGTTAGTCCGGCTCCGCGCTGTTTTCACATCGGCACCTCGCATCTCTGCGCAACCCACTTGATCGCGTTCGGCACGCCTCGATGGACGTTTCCTTCTACCTGATCTCCCTGCTCAACGGCCTCTCCCTGGGGCTGCTGCTGTTCATGCTGGCCAGCGGCTTGACGCTGATATTCAGCATGATGGGCGTGTTGAATTTTGCGCACGCCAGCTTCTACATGGTGGGGGCCTATGTGGCCTACACCATCACGCAGATCCTGGGCTTCTGGTGGGGTCTGCTGCTCGCGCCTCCGATCGTCGGCGCCATGGGCGCTGCCTTCGAACGCTATGCACTGCGCCGCGTGCACAAGTTCGGCCACGTGCCGGAACTGCTGATCACGTTCGGCTTGAGCTACCTGATCCTGGAAATGGTGCAGCTCATCTGGGGCCGCCAGGCCTTGAATTTCCAGCCGCCCGAATCCTTGCGCGGGCCATTGTTCACCATCGTGGACCTGCCCGCAGGATTGCGCTTCACCTGGGGCGAACCGCCCGAGGCCTGCAAGACCGTGGTTGGCGCCATCTGCACCACCTTCCCGGAGTTCCGTGCTTTCGGCATGGCCGTCGCGGTGCTGATGCTGGTGGCCGTGTGGCTGCTGCTCACACGCACGCGCATCGGACTGGTCATCCAGGCTGCGCTGACGCATCCCGATGCGGTGGAGTCCCTGGGACACAACGTGCCACGGGTGTTCATGATGGTCTTTGGCGGCGGCACGGCGCTGGCCGCCCTGGCAGGTGTGATCGGCGGCGCCTTGCGGGTGACCGAGCCCTCGATGGCGCTGGCGGTGGGTGCGGTGGTGTTCGCCGTCATCGTGATCGGCGGCATGGGTTCGCTGGCAGGAGCCTTTGTCGCGAGCATCGGCCTGGGCGTGATCGACAGTTTTGCGGTCAGCAGCGACGGCTCGCTGGCCGACCTCTTCAAGAGCCTGGGCATGGCGATGACGCCGGACACCTTCGGCTATGTGGTGTGGAGCGTGAAGATGAGCCAGGTGGCCGCCATCCTGCCTTATCTGCTGCTGGTGCTGATCCTGATCTTCAGGCCCAAGGGCCTGTTTGGCACGCGCGAGGGCTGAGCATGCAAGCAATCGCCGCGGTCGACCGTTTCAAGTCCTTCAACCTGGGCCGATGGGCCGTCTGGGGCGGCTACGCCTTGCTGATGGCCGTGGCGCCACTGCTGTGGACCAGCAGCCTGTCGCTGACCATGCTGTCGCAGATGGGCATTGCCATCATCGCCTGCCTGGCCTTCAACATCCTGCTGGGGCAGGGCGGCATGCTGAGCTTCGGGCACGCTGTGTATTCGGGGCTGGGTTCTTTCTTCGCCATGCACGCGCTGAACCTGGCCAGCAAAGGCACCATCGTGCTGCCGGTGAGCCTGGTGCCCTTGGTGGCAGGCGTGTTTGGCGCGGTGTTTGCGGTATTGCTGGGTTATGTCACCACGAAGAAGGCCGGCACACCTTTCGCGATGATCACCCTGGGTGTCGGCGAACTGGTGGCCGCGATGGCGCTGATGTTCCCCGGCTTCTTCGGCGGCGAAGGCGGCATCAGCGGCAACCGCGTGCAGGGCACACCCTTCCTGGGCATCAGCTTCGGTCCGCAGATCCAGCTGTATTACCTGATAGCGATCTACACCTTCGTGGCCACGGCGCTGATGTTCGCCTTCACGCGCACGCCGCTCGGGCGCATGTTGAACGCCGTGCGCGACAACCCCGAGCGGGTCGAATTCGTGGGCTACAACACCCAGTTCGTGCGTTACTTCGCCTTCATCGCCAGCGGCTTTTTCATGGGCATTGCGGGTGGGCTGGGCGCCTTGAACTTCGAGATCGTGACCTCAGAGGTGGTGGGTGCCACCCGTTCCGGCGCCTACCTGCTCTTCACCTTCCTGGGTGGTGCCATCTTCTTCTTCGGCCCCATCATTGGCGCGGTGCTGCTGGTGCTGGCCCTGGTGCTGCTGTCGGAACTGACCTTGGCCTGGCTGCTGTACCTGGGCCTGGTGTTCATCTTCATGGTCATGTACGCGCCCGGTGGCATCAGCAGCCTGATCATGATGAACCTGCGGGTGGCCTCCTTCGGCAAGTTGCGCCCCCTCCTGGCTTCTTATGTGGCGCTGGCGGGTTCGGCGCTGACGGCCCTGGTGGGCATGGCGGCGATGATTGAAATGGTCTACCACCTTCAACTGAACGAAGCGCTGGGCCCCAAGCTCAAGTTCCTGGGGGCCACGCTCAATGCCAAGGGTGTGGACGCCTGGTTCGGCGCCTGCTTCGTGCTGATCGTGGGTGTGGCCATGTTCGAAGTGAGCCGGCGCCAGTTCGTGCGCGAGTGGGGTCACGTGCAGGAAGACATTGAAAAAGAGATCAAGCGGCGGGAGGCCGCCATATGAGCGCCGCCAAGAGTGAATTCGCCCTGGAACTGCGTGACGTGCGCAAGAACTTCGGCAAGACTGAAATCATCCGCGGCGCCAACCTGGCGGTGAAGCCTGGGGAGCGCGTGGCCGTCATCGGCCCCAACGGCGCCGGCAAGAGCACGCTGTTCAACCTGATCAGCGGCCGCTTCGGCAGCAGCAGTGGCGACATCCTGCTGCACGGCCAGAAGCTGGACGGACTGACGCCCTACGAGATCAACCGCAGGGGCCTGGCACGCAGCTTCCAGGTGAGCAACCTCTTCAACCGCCTGAGCGTGTTTGAAAACCTGCGTTGCGCCGTGCTGTGGAGCCTGGGCTACAAATACAGCTTCTGGCGCTTCCTGGCTGACGCCAAGGACGCCAACGATCGCGCGGAACAGGTCATGGAAATGATCAAGCTGCACAAGCGGCGCGATGTGCTGGCCATGAACCTGACCTACGCCGAGCAGCGTGCGCTGGAGATCGGATTGACGATTGCGGGCGGCGCGGAAGTCATCCTGCTGGACGAACCGACGGCCGGCATGAGCCGCAGCGAGACGGCGCGCTTCGTGAACCTGATCCGCGAGGTCACCGTGGGCAAGACCCTGTTGACCGTGGAGCACGACATGGGTGTGGTCTTTGGCTTGGCCGACAAGATTGCGGTGCTGGTCTACGGTGAAGTCATCGCCTTCGACACGCCCGAGCAGGTGCGGGCGAATGAGCGCGTGAAGGAAGCCTACTTGGGTTCGGTACTGGCCGATGCGCAGGCGGCTGAGGCCGGGCACTGACATGTTGAATCTGAAAGACCTCCACGCCTACTATGGCAAGAGCCACGTGCTGCACGGTGTGCAGTTCGAGGTGCGCGCGGGCGAGATCGTGGCTTTGCTGGGCCGCAACGGTTCGGGTCGTAGCACCACGGTCAAGGCCATCATGGGCCTGGTGGACTGCACCGGAGATGTGCAGTTCAAGGGAGCGGGCATCCAGGGCAAGAAGGCCTTCGAGATTGCCAATGCTGGCATCGGCTACGTGCCCGAGAACCGCGACATCTTCCCCACGCTCACCGTGCACCAGAACCTGATGCTGGGACAGAAGCAGCGCGGCAAGGGCTCGCGCTGGGGCTTCGAAGACATGTACACCCTGTTCCCGCGCCTGAAGGAGCGGCAGCACACCGAAGCCGGCGTGCTGTCCGGTGGTGAACAGCAGATGCTGACCTTGTGCCGCACGCTGATGGGCGACCCGGAACTCATCATGATCGACGAGCCGACCGAAGGCCTGGCGCCGAAGATCGTCGAACTGGTGGGCGAGTACCTGCGTGAACTGAAGCGCCGTGGCATCAGCGTGCTGTTGGTGGAACAGAAGTTGACGATTGCCTTGCAGGTGGCCGACCGCTGCCTGGTGATGGGCCATGGACAGATCGTCTTTGAAGGCACGCCGGCCGACCTGCGCGCCAACGCCGACATCCGCAAGGAGTGGCTGGAGGTTTAGGCTCCGCCTTCGGTCTGCGCCGCCGGCCCTTGTCACGCCAGAGACACGCGCCGGCCTTTTTCGAACCCTAGAATCGAACGATCGTTCTATTTTTCCCGAACCCGAGGAGACGCCATGGGCGCCAAGTACGAGACACGCGGCAACGTCGCCGTCATCACGCTGGAAAACCCGCCCGTCAACGGCCTGGGTTACGACACCCGCATGGGCATTGCCAATGGCGTGAACCAGGCGGTGGCCGACCCGGCCATCGCGGCCATCGTGATCACGGGCGCAGGCAAGGTCTTCTCTGGCGGGGCTGACATCAAGGAATTCGGTTCGCCCAAGTCCGTGGCCGAGCCCAATCTGCTCAGCCTGATCCGGATGCTGGACGACTGCCCCAAGGTGGTGGTAGCGGCCGTGAACGGCACCTGCATGGGCGGCGGGCTGGAACTGAGCCTGGGCGCGCACTACCGCCTGGCCTCGCCCGGCGTGGACGTGGCGCTTCCTGAAGTGAAGATCGGCCTGATCCCCGGCGCCGGTGGCACGCAACGCCTGCCGCGCGTGCTGGGCGTGGAAACCGCGCTGAACATCATCGTCAGCGGCGACCCGGTGAAGAGCGACTTGCTGGCCAGCCTGCCGGGCCAGAAGCTGTTCGACCAGATCGTGGCCGAAGACCTGGTGGGCGCCGCGTGTGCGTTCGCGGCCGTCAAGGCGGTGGAACACACCTCCAGTGGCACGCCGTTGCCGCGCGTGCGGGACATGAAGGTCAAGCACCCGAACGCCGACGCCTACTTTGCCTTCGCCCGCAACATGGTCAAAGGCATGTCCAAGAACTTCCCCGCGCCGGCCAAGTGCGTGGACGCCGTCGAAGCCAGCGTGAAGCAGGGCTTTGACGCGGGCATGGTCACGGAGCGCGAGATCTTCCTGGCGCTGATGCTGACGCCGGAATGCAAGGCCCTGCGCCATGCCTTCTTTGGTGAACGCGCTGCCAGCAAGATTCCCGATGTGCCGGAGGACACCCCGAAGCGGCCGATCAACAAGGTGGCCGTCATCGGCGCCGGCACCATGGGTGGCGGCATCAGCATGAACTTCCTCAATGCGGGCATCCCGGTCACCATCCTGGAAATGAAACAGGACGCGCTGGACCGGGGCGTGGCCACCATCCGCAAGAACTACGAAGCCCAGGTCAAGAAAGGCAAGCTGAAGCAGGACAAGTTCGAAGGCCGCATGGCGCTCTTGTCCACCACCTTGAACTACGCTGACATCGGCGACGCGGACATGGTCATCGAGGCCGTGTTCGAAGAGATGGGCGTCAAGGAAAATGTCTTCAAGACGCTGGACGAAGTGATGAAGCCCGGCGCAATACTCGCCAGCAACACCAGCACGCTGGACGTCAACAAGATTGCGTCCTTCACCAAGCGACCGCAGGACGTCATCGGCACCCACTTCTTCAGCCCCGCCAACGTGATGAAGCTGCTGGAAGTGGTGCGTGGCGAGAAGACCGCCAAGGACGTGCTGGCCACCGTCATGGCCCTGGGAAAGAAGATCCGCAAGACCAGCGTGGTCAGCGGCGTCTGCGACGGTTTCATCGGCAACCGCATGATCGAGCAGTACAGCCGCCAGGCCGGTTTCCTGCTGGAAGAGGGCTGCACGCCGGCGCAGGTGGACAAGGCGATCGAGAAGTTCGGCTGCGCCATGGGCCCCTTCCGCATGGGAGACCTGGCGGGCAACGACATCGGCTGGGCGATCCGCAAGCGGCGCTACCAGGAAAAGCCGAACATGCGCTACAGCAAGACGGCCGACCTGTTGTGCGAAATGGGCCGCTATGGCCAGAAGACGGGCGCGGGCTGGTACGACTACGTGCCGGGCAAGCGCGATGCCATTCCCTCGGACGTGGTGGCGAAGATGATCGAGGACCACCGCAAGACGCTGGGCATCACCGCGCGCAAGATCGGCGACGAGGAAATCGTGCACCGCCTGGTCTATGCGCTGGTCAATGAAGCCGCCAAGATCCTGGAAGAGGGCATCGCGAGCAAAGCAAGTGACATCGACATGGTCTATCTCACCGGCTATGGCTTCCCGCTGTTCCGTGGTGGCCCCATGTGCTATGCCGACCAGCAGGGTTTGTTCAACGTCGTGCAGACGATGAAGAAGTTCGCCGCCAACCCGCTGGACGACGCCAGCTTCTGGCAGCCGGCGCCGCTGCTGGCGCGCTTGGCAACTGAAGGCAAGTCCTTCACTTGAAGGACCGCGCCGCATGATCAAGCGTCTGCTGCTGGGCTTGGCGGCCGTGTTGTTGCTGCTGGCGGTGGTGCTGGTGGCCAACACCTTGCGCCAGGGATCGCGCCAGGTGAGCCCGCCGCCGCTGGCGAAGCTGGCGGTGGACGAAGCCGCTGTGGCGGAGTCCATGGCCAATGCGGTGCGTGCCAAGACAGTGAGCGGCCTGCTCGACCCGGCCGGCGTGGCAGCAGAGTTCGATGCGCTGCACGCGCACCTGAAGGCGCGCTACCCGCTCGCGCACGAGAAGCTGCTGCGCGAAGTGATCAGCAACCACAGCCTGCTCTTCACCTGGAAGGGCAGCGACGACCAACTGCAACCCGTGGCGCTGATGGCGCACCAGGACGTGGTGCCCATCGCACCCGGCACCGAGTCGTTGTGGAAGAAGCCGCCCTTTGCCGGCGTGGTGGAAGATGGATTCGTCTGGGGCCGCGGCACGCTCGACGACAAGAGCAACCTCATCACGCAGCTTGAAGCCGTGGAGATGCTGCTGAAGGCCGGCTTCCAACCCAAGCGCACCCTCTACTTCGTGTTCGGACATGACGAAGAGGTGGGCGGGCAGCTCGGCGCCGTGAAGATCGTCGCGCTGCTCAACGCACGCAAAGTCAAGCTCGCCTGGGTGCTGGACGAGGGCCTGGCGGTCACCCAAGGCATCCTGCCCGGTGTCGAGCAGCCGCTGGCGCTGGTCGGCCTGGCCGAAAAGGGCTCGGTGACTCTCAAGCTTGTGGCCACCGCGCCGCCCGGGCATTCGTCGACACCGCCGGCCGCGGGCCAGAGCGCGATCGGCATGCTCAGCGCCGCGCTGGTGCGGCTCGATCAGAAGCCCATGCCCGGTGGCATCCAGGGCGCGGCGGCCGAGATGTTCGCCGCCTTGGCCCCCGACCTGCCTTTTGGCCAACGCCTGGCCATGTCCAATCTTTGGCTGCTGCGCCCATTGGTGGAACGTGTGCTGGACAAGGGCGGCGCCACCAGTGCGATGCTGCGCACGACTACCGCGATGACGGTGCTCAATGCCGGCAACAAGGAAAACGTGCTGCCGGGCCGGGCCGAGGCCATCGTCAACTTCCGCATCCTGCCGGGCGACACCATCGAATCGGTCACTGCGCACGTCAAGCGTGCAGTGGTCGACGAGCGAATAGAGGTCGCGCCGCTGGGCGCGGGCTTCGACCCGTCGCGGCTGTCGTCGGGGCAGTCGGCGTCCTTCAAGTTGATCGAGCGCGCGGTTCGCGAGGTGTTCCCCGACAGCATCGTGGCGCCAGGCCTCATGCTCGCTGCGTCGGACGCGCGCCACTTCGACGGCATCAGCGACGCGAGCTTCCGCTTCATGCCCATTCGATTCACCAGCGAGGACCTGAAACGTGTGCATGGCACTGACGAGCGCATCGCCGTCGCCCAGCTCGCCGACATGGTCCGCTTCTATCACCGGCTGCTCACGCAGGCCGCCCAGTAAACCCCCGCCAGGACATTGCCATGACCAACGCCGTCATCGTCTCCACCGCCCGCACGCCCCTTTGCAAGAGCTGGAAGGGCGCCTTCAACATGACGCATGGGGCCACGCTGGGCGGTCACGCCATCCAGCACGCCGTGGCCCGCGCCGGCATTGACGGCGCCGAGGTGGACGACGTCATCATGGGTTGCGCCACACCGGAAGGCGCCACGGGCAGCAACATCGCCCGCCAGGCCTTGCTGCGCGCCGGTCTGCCCATCACCACCAGCGGCGTCACGGTCAACCGCTTCTGCAGCAGCGGACTGCAGACCATTGCGCTGGCCGCGCAACGCATCATCGCGGGCGAAGGCGACATCTACATCGGCGGTGGCGTGGAGAGCATCAGCTGCGTGCAGCAGGAAGCCAACACACACATGCTGCGCGACCCGGCGCTGGAAAAGCTGAAGCCGGAGATCTACTGGAACATGCTGCAGACGGCCGAGCAGGTGGCCAAGCGCTACAACATCAGCCGCGAGCGCATGGACCACTATGGCGCCAGCAGCCAGCAAAAGGCCACGGCCGCGCTGGAGAAGGGCCTGTTCAAGGACGAGATTGCCCCCATCACCGTCACGGCCGGCGTGGCTGACGCGGTCATGGGCCTGCGCAGCAAGGAAGTCACCGTCGCCAATGACGAAGGCATCCGCGCCGGCACCACCTACGAAGGCATCTGCAACCTGCGTTCAGCGCTGCCGGGCGGCTTGATCACGGCCGGCAATGCCAGCCAGTTCTCCGATGGCGCCGGTGCCTGCGTCGTCATGAACGAGACCGTGGCCGAGCGCAAGGGCCTGAAACCCCTGGGACGTTTCCTGGGCTTCGCTGTGGCGGGTTGTGAGCCGGACGAGATGGGCATCGGCCCGGTGTTTGCCATTCCCAAGATGCTCAAGCGACTGGGCCTGACGGTGGCCGACATCGACCTGTGGGAACTGAACGAGGCCTTCGCCGTGCAGGTGCTCTACTGCGCCGACACCTTGGGCATCCCGATGGACCGGCTCAACGTCAACGGCGGCGCCATCGCGGTGGGCCACCCCTACGGCGTCAGCGGCCAGCGCCTGACGGGCCACGCGCTGATCGAAGGCAAGCGCCGTGGCGCCAAGCGCGTGGTGGTGACCATGTGCATCGGCGGCGGCATGGGCGCGGCCGGCGTCTTCGAAGTGCTCTGAGCCGGCCCCCATGGCCGTGCTGCGCACGCCGGAGGAACGGTTCGTGGCACTGCCAGGCTGGCCCTGGCTGCCACAGTACACCCAGCACGGGGGCTGCCGCGTGCACTTCGTCGACGAAGGGCCACGCGACGCGGCCGCCACCGTGCTGTGCCTGCACGGCAACCCGAGCTGGGCCTACCTCTACCGGCACATGATCCCGGTGTTCCTGAACGCCGGACTGCGCGTGGTGGCGCCCGACCTCATCGGCTTCGGCCGGTCCGACAAGCCCGCGGACGAAGCGGCACACAGCTTCGACCTGCACCGCGACATGCTGCTGGCCTTTGCCGAAGGGCTGGACCTGCGGAAGGTGATGCTGGTGTGCCAGGACTGGGGCGGCATCTTCGGCCTGACCTTGCCCATGTCCATGCCCGAGCGATTCACACGTCTGTTGGTCATGAACACGGGCCTGGGCACGGGCCAACTGACAGAAGGCTTTCGCCAATGGCGCAGCTACAGCAACAGCCAACCGGACATGGCCGTGGGCAAGCTCTTCAAGCGCGGCAAGGCCGACATGACGCCTCAAGAAGCCGCGGCCTATGACGCACCCTTTCCGGACGCCAGCTACAAGGCCGCCTTGCGCGCCTTCCCGAACCTGGTGCCGGACGGCAACGACGCGCCCGGCGCCGCCCTCAGCCGCGACGCGCTGGCCTTCTGGCGCGACCGCTGGCAGGGCGACAGCTTCATGGCCGTCGGCATGCAGGACCCTGTGCTGGGGCCGCCAGCCATGGCCTCGCTGCGCAAGGTGATTCGCAACTGCCCAGCGCCGATGGAAGTGGCCGAAGGCGGCCACTTCGTGCAGGAGTGGGGCGGGCCTGTTGCCCGTGCCGCACTGGCCCACTTCAAGTTGACATGAGCACCGACCTGCCCGCGCTGCGCAGCTTCTTCGCCGCGTCGCCTTTCATGGTGGACCTGGGCGTGGAGCCCACGGCCGTGGCTGACGGCCGCGTCACCACACAACTGTCGCTGGCCCTGCGCCACCAGCAGCACACGGGCCAGTGCCACGCGGGCGTGATGGCCACCATGGCCGACCACACCATGGGGTCCGCGGCGCAGACGCTGGCGCCCGAGGGCACCTGGGCCATCACGGCCGAACTGAAGACCAGCCAGTTGCGCCCGGGCAAGGGCGATCGTTTGATTTGCGAGGCGGTGGTCATCAAGCCCGGCCGCACGCTCAGCTTCACCGAAGCCGAGGTGTTTGCGGAGTCCAATGGCCAGCGCACCCTGGTGATGAAAGCGTCGGCCACCATGGCTCTGGTAGCCCAAGCCGGGCCACGCAAGGATTGAGATGAGACAGACCCTGGACTTCCTGCTCAACGACTGGCTGGCTGTGTCGTCCCTTCTGCAGCGCGAACGCTTTGCGGAGCACTCGCCGGAAACCTTTGCGTCCGTGCTGGACACCTGCGAGCGCATCGCGCGCGAGAAGTACGCGCCCTTCAACCGCCTCAGCGACACGCAGGAACCGCACTTTGACGGCGAAAGGGTGCACCTGCCGAAGTCCACGCACGACGCCATGGCCGCCTACGTGGGCAGCGGCATGCTGGCGGCCGCGCAGGACTACGACATCGGCGGCATGCAACTTCCCTGCGTGGTGGAAATGGCCGCCAACGCCTTCTTCAGCAAGGCCAGCGTGTCGATGGGCGGCTACGCCATGCTGACAAGCGGCAATGCGAGCCTGCTCATGGCGCACGGCACACCCATGCAACGCGAAGTTTTCGCGAAGAACGAATTCGCAGGCCGCTGGTTCGGCACCATGTGCCTGAGCGAACCGCAGGCCGGCTCCTCCTTGAGCGACGTGGCCACCAAGGCGATCCCTGATGGGGCGGACTTCGAAGGCGACCCGCTGGGCCCGCGCTACCGCTTGCGCGGCAACAAGATGTGGATCAGCGCCGGTGAGCACGAGATCACCGAGAACATCATCCACCTGGTGCTGGCCAAGATCCCGGGGCCCGACGGCGCGCTGGTGCCGGGCACCAAGGGCATTTCGCTCTTCATCGTGCCCAAGAAACTGGTGGACGCGGCGGGCCGATTGACCGGCGAGCGCAACGACGTGGCCCTGGCCGGCCTGAACCACAAGCTGGGCTACCGCGGCACCACCAACACGCTGCTGAACTTTGGCGAAGGCAAGTTTCCGGTGCTCGGCAGCAGCGGTGCGGTCGGCTACCTGGTCGGCAAGCCGGGTGAAGGCCTGCGCTGCATGTTCCACATGATGAACGAGGCGCGCATCGGTGTTGGCCTGGGCGCGGTGATGCTGGGCTACGCGGGCTACGAAGCCAGCCTGGACTACGCGCGGCAGCGTCCCCAGGGCAGGCCGATCACCGGCAACGGCAAGGACGCGTCGCTGCCCCAGGTGCCGCTGATCCAGCACGCCGACATCAAGCGCATGCTGCTGGCACAGAAGGCCTATTGCGAAGGCGGCCTGGCGCTGGAACTGTATTGCGCGCGCCTGGTGGATGAGCTGCACACCGGCGACGAAGCCGCTGTGCTGCCAAGCGGCCTGACGGCCGCGGGCGAAGCGGGCACGCTGCTGGAGGTGCTGACGCCCATCGCCAAGAGCTGGCCCAGCGAGTGGTGCCTGGAAGCCAACTCCCTGGCCATCCAGGTGCATGGCGGCTACGGCTACACACGCGACTTCCCGGTGGAACAGCACTGGCGCGACAACCGCCTGAACATGATCCACGAAGGCACGCACGGCATCCAGGGCCTGGACCTGCTGGGTCGCAAGGTGGTGATGAACGGCGGCGCAGGCCTGAGGCTGCTGGCCACGCGCATCAGCCAGACGATCGAACATGCCGGCCAGCAACCCGGCCTGGCCGAGCCCGCCAACGAACTGGCGTCCGCGCTGCAAAAGCTGGGTGCGGCCACCAAGTCCGCCTGGGCCACCGGCGTGCCGGAAGAGGCCTTGGCCAACGCCACGCCCTACCTGCAGGCTTTTGGCCACCTGGTGCTGGCCTGGCTTTGGCTGGACGTGGCCCTGGTCGCACGCAGGCATGGCCGCAACGGACAGTTGGCCGCCATGCGCTACTTCTTCGCCTACGAACTGCCCAAGGTGGACGCCTGGCTGGCGGTGGTGGCACAACGCAATGACACGTGCCGAACCATGAAAGACGAGTGGTTCTGAACATGAGTCCCGCCAAGATCGACACCTGGATCTGGGTGCTGCTCTACGGGGGCCTGCTGGCACTGTGCCTGGGCGTGTTCGTGCTGAAAGGCGGCGGCATGCTGGCTTGGCCGCTGGTGGTGGTGGGCGTGCTGGCGGTCGTGCTGGGCTGCGTGCTCATCGTGGTTCGCGCGCGCATGACGCCCAACAAGAAATGAACAGGAGACTTCCTTGGCTCTTTCCCGCCGTACGCTGCTGATGTCGGGTGCAGCACTGACCGTGACCGCTTGCGCCACGGCCTCTTCGAGCGATGCGCTTCCGCCCATCGTCTTTGTGCACGGCAATGGCGACACCGCCGCGCTCTGGCTGACGACGCTGTGGCGCTTTGAATCCAACGGCTGGCCGCGCGATCGTCTGCACGCCATCCACCTGCCGTACCCGCTGGCGCGAGACAACGACGAGCGCCCGCAACCGGGTCGCAGCAGCACCACCGAAGCCCGCGAATTCCTGGCCGCCGAAATCGACAAGCTGCTGGCCAGCTCGGGCGCCCGCCAGGTGGTGCTGATGGCCAACTCACGCGGGGGCAATGCCGTGCGCAGCTATGCCATGAAGGGCGGAGCGGCCAAGGTGTCCCATGCCGTGCTGGGTGGCACGCCGAACCACGGCGTGCGCTTCGATCCCGCCAATGGCACGGGCAATGAATTCAACGGCGCCGGTTCCTTCCTGCAGGCACTGAACAACCAGGGCGCTGCGGGTGTGGAAGTGACGCCGGGGCCGCGCTGGATGACGATCCGTTCCGACCGCAACGACAAGTTCGCCCAGCCCGAAGGCACCTGGATCGGTGCGCCGGGCAAGCCCACCGGCGTCACCTTCGAAGGCCCGGAACTGCGCGGCGCGCGCAACGTGGTGGTGCCCGGCATCGACCACCGCGAAACCTCCTTCGGCCCTGAGGCCTTTGCGGCCGCCTTCGAATTCATCACCGGCCGTGCACCGGCCACCACCGGTTTCACACCCGATACGCGGGTGGTGCTGGACGGCCAGGTGAGCGGCACCGGACTGAACAACGACCCGTCCACGGGCGCCTTCGCCAACAACCTGCCGCTGGCGGGCGCGACGGTGGAGGTCTATGCCACCCAGGCCATGACCGGCGAGCGCCTGGGCGTGGCCCGTTGGCGCAAGACGGTGGGTGCCGATGGCCGCTGGGGCCCGTTCGAAGCCGATGGCGCCGCCAACTACGAATTCGTGATCAGTGCACCGGGCTACAGCACGCTGCACATCTACCGCCAGCCTTTCCCGCGCTCGTCCAGCATCGTGAACCTGCGCGCAGAGCGCCTGCCGGAGGCCGACAAGTCCGCTGGCGCCGTCCTCAGCTTCTTCCGCCCAAGGGGCTACTTCGGCCTGCCGCGCGACCGCATCATGTTGGATGGGCAGGACCCGGCGCCCGGGATTCCGCCCGGCGTGGCCGGTATCGCCGTGTCCAAGATCAAGCTCCCAGCGGGTCCGCAGCGGCCCGTGGTGGCGTCTTTCAACGGCCTGCAGCTGGTCGGCCGCAACTGGCCGGCGGCTGAAAACCACCTGACACTGATCGAGTTGCACTGATCGAAGCGCACCCATCGACCTTCAAACAGAAACACAGGAGACCGCCATGGGCACACCCGTCCAGAAACTCTTTGACCTGACCGGGCAAGTCGCCCTGGTCACCGGCGGCTCGCGCGGACTGGGTCTGCAGATGGCCGAGGCGCTGGGCGAAGCCGGCGCCAAGATCATGCTCACCAGCCGCAAGGCCGCGGACCTGGAAGAAGCGGCGGCGCACCTGGCCGCACGCGGCATCGACGCGCGCTGGATCGCTGCGGACGCCTCCAAGCCCGACGACGTGAACAAGGTCGTCAGCGAAACCATGCAGCGCCTGGGCCGCATCGACATCCTCGTCAACAACGCTGGCGCCACCTGGGGCGCGCCTGCTGAGGACTACCCGCTGGAGGCCTGGGACAAGGTGATGAACCTGAACATCCGCAGCCTCTTCCTGTTTGCGCAGGCGGTGGGCAAGGCCTGGATGATTCCCAACAAGGGTGGTCGCGTCATCAACCTGGCCAGCATTGCGGGCCTGTCCGGCAGTTTGGACGTCAGCTTCATTGCGTATGGCACCAGCAAGGGCGCGGCTGTCAACTTCACGCGCACGCTGGCGGGCGAATGGGGCAAGTACGGCATCACTGTCAACGCCATCGCGCCCGGCTTCTTCCCCAGCAAGATGACCAAGGGCGTGCTGGAACACTTTGGCGCCGACAAGCTGGCCGCCGGTGCGCCGCTGAAGCGCCTGGGTGACGACGACGACTTGAAGGGCGCCGTGCTCTTGTTTGCCAGCGCCGCTGGCAAACACATCACCGGGCAGATCCTGGCGGTGGATGGCGGCGTGAGCGCCGTGCACGGCGGGGGCTGAAGCTTGTCCGATCAACCGATTCCCTTTCCGCGGCACATTCCCTTCGTTGAAGAGCTGGGGGTGCAGTTGTGGCAGTTTGGTGGCGGGACCGCTGAACTGCGCCTGCCCGTGCAGCCGGTCCAACTCAACAGCCACGGCATTGCCCATGGTGGCGTGCTGATGACCCTGCTGGATGTGGCCATGGCACACGCGGCCCGCAGCGCCTACGCAGGCGGTGACGACCCGGGCGTCGTCACCGTGGAGATGAAGACCACCTTCATGCGGCCCACCCGCGGCACGCTCATCGCCCGCGGCAAGCTGCTGCACCAGACCCGGAGCTTTGCCTTCACCGAAGGCGGCATCTACGACGAGGCCGGGCACCTGCACGCGCACGCCACCGGCACCTTCAAGTTCGTCAGACCTCCCAAGGAAAACACACCATGACCCACCAACGCATCGTGCTCGCTGCCCGTCCCCAAGCCGAGGCCGGCCTGGAACACTTCCGCCTGGAGACCGTGGACACGCCCGCGGTGCCCGAAGGCCATGTGCGCGTGCAGGTCCACTTCCTGAGCCTGGACCCCTACATGCGCATGCGCATGAACGACGCCAAGAGCTATGCCGCGCCGGTGGGGATCGGCGAGGTGATGGTGGGCGGCACGGTGGGCATCGTCACCGAATCGAAGCACGAAGGCTTTGCGGCCGGCGACGCGGTGGTCTGCATGGGCGGCTGGCAGGAAGTGGCGGTGCTGGACGCGCGCACGCCCGGCATGGTGCGCAAGGTGAATGCCGCACAGGTTCCCTTGTCGGCCTACCTGGGCGCCGTGGGCATGCCCGGCGTCACCGCCTGGGTGGGGCTGAACCACATCATCGAAGCCAAGGCCGGTGAGACCGTGGTGGTCAGTGCCGCCAGCGGTGCCGTGGGCAGCGTGGTGGGTCAACTGGCCAAGGCCAAGGGCTGCCGCGTGGTGGGCCTGGCTGGCGGCGCGGACAAGTGCGCTTACGTGACGAAGGAACTGGGCTTTGACGCCTGCATCGACTACCGCCAGTACCCAGACTTCAAGTCACTGGGCGCGGCGCTGGATGCGGCCGCACCGAACGGCGTGGACGGCAATTTTGAAAACGTGGGCGGCCTGATCCTGGACGTGATCCTGTCGCGCATGAACGCCTTTGGCCGCGTGGCGCTGTGCGGGATGATTTCCGGCTACGACGGCCAGTCCCTGGCCATCACCAATGGGCGTCTGCTGCTGACGCAGCGCCTGAAGCTGCAGGGCTTCATCGTCAGTGAGCACATGGCCTTGTGGCCCGCGGCGCTGAAGGAATTGGGCGCAGGTGTTGCGGGCGGCCAGATCAAGTTCCGCGAAAGCATCGCGCAAGGCTTGGGGTCCGCGCCGGAGGCGTTTCTCGGTCTGCTGAAGGGCAGGAACTTCGGCAAGCAGCTGGTCAAGCTGGTGTGAACTGGACGTACTGCCGGTTCCAGGACCTGGGCGTCGACAACCTCTATGACGCCCTGGCACTGCGCTGCCGTGTGTTCATCCTGGAGCAGGGCCCCTACCTGGACCCGGACGGCGTGGACCGCCAGAGCTGGCACCTGCTGGGCCGGGACGCGGCCGGCGTGCTGCACGCCTACTTGCGCGTGGTGGACCCCGGTTTGAAGTACGCCGAGCCTTCGCTGGGCCGCGTCATCACCAGTCCAGAAACGCGCGGCACGGGCCTGGGCAAGGCGCTGGTGGCGGAGGGCGTGTCGCGTTGTGCGGACACGTGGCCAGGCCGCGGCATCCGCATCAGTGCGCAGGCCCACCTGGAACGTTTCTACGGAGCCTTCGGCTTCGAACGGGCGGGAGCGGACTACCTGGAAGACGGCATTCCCCACTGCGAAATGCTGAGGCCAGCTTGAGCGCAACCACGCACGAAGTCTTCAACCAGGCCGCGCCGCTGACAGGCGTGAACCTGTTCCACGCCAACCGCCCCATGCAGGACGCCCTGGCGGTGCTGGCGCCCGGGCTGGACACAACGCCGTTGGTGGCCGTGGGGGCAGAAGCCGGATCGGCCGACCTGCAAATCCATGCGCGCCTGGCCAACACGCATGGCCCGGTGCTGCACACCCACGACCGCGTGGGCCGGCGCGTGGACGAGGTGGAGTTCCACCCCAGCTACCACGTGCTGCTGGGCAGTGCGCTGAGGCACGGCCTGCACGGCACGCCCTGGGTTGGCGCGGCCGGTTCGCACATCGCCCGGGCCGCGGCCTTCATGCTGTTCACGGAGGCCGAGCCCTCGGTGCTGTGCCCCGTGTCCATGAGCTACGCCGTGGCGCCGGCCCTGCGCGGCCATGGGGTCCTTCAGGCCGCGTGGGGCCCGCAGCTCGCCAGCACGCAGTACGACGCGCGCTTCATGCCTGCGGCGGGCAAGACGGCCCTCACCATGGGCATGGGCATGACGGAAAAGCAGGGCGGGTCCGATGTACGCGCCAACACCACCCGCGCCGAGCCCGACGGCCGTGACGCATGGGGCGAGCGCTTCCGCCTGACCGGCCACAAGTGGTTCTTCAGCGCGCCCATGTGTGACGCCTTCCTGGTGCTGGCGCAGGCTCCGCAGGGCCTCAGCTGTTTCTTCCTGCCGCGCTGGCTGCCGGACGGCAGCCTCAATGCCATCCACATCCAGCGCCTGAAGCACAAGCTGGGCAACCATGCCAACGCCAGTAGCGAGGTGGAATTCCTCGGCGCGGCCGCCTGGCTGGTGGGCGAAGCTGGCCGCGGTGTGCCGCAGATCCTGAGCATGGGCGCCTTGACGCGGCTGGATTGCGCGCTGGGCACCGCCGGCCTCATGCGTCAGGCACTGAGTCTGGCTCTGCACCACACGGCGCAACGCTCTGCGTTTGGCAAGCGGCTCATCGACCAGCCCTTGATGAAGAACGTGCTGGCCGACCTGGCGCTGGAAAGCGAGGCGGCCACCGCACTGGCGCTGCGCCTGGCGGCGGCCGTGGACCGCACGGAACACGGCCGCGATGAGCACGAATCGGTCATGCGCCGCCTGCTCACGCCCGTGGCCAAGTTCTGGGTCTGCAAGCGCGGCAGTCCCTTCGCGCAGGAGGCCATGGAATGCCTGGGCGGCAATGGCTATGTGGAAGCCCAAGGCCAGGGCGTGATGGCCCGCGTGTACCGTGAAATGCCGCTGAACAGCATCTGGGAAGGCGCGGGCAACATCATGGCGCTGGACCTGCTGCGGGCCTTGCGCGGCGCCGATGTGGCTGCGGCCCTGCAACGCGAGCTGTCCAGCTCCAAAGGCGCCCACACCACATTGGACCGTGCGGCTGCGCGCGTGCTGCACCAGATCGACCAGGGCGACGCCACCGAAGCGCAAGCCCGCCGGCTGGCGCGCGAGTTGGCCCTGGTGCTGCAAGCCGCTTTGCTGCACCGCTGCGCACCGCCGGCGGTGTTTTCGGCTTTTTGCGACAGCCGGCTCGACCAGGCTGCCGATGTCTTCGGTCTGCTGGGTCCAGGTCACGACCTGGACGTTCTCATCCAACGGGCCATGCCCTGGAGCGCTTGATGACTCAATTCATCCTTCACCACTACGACGGTTCGCCGTTTTCGGAAAAGATCCGCCTGATCTTCGGGCTGAAGAGTTTGTCCTGGGCGTCGGTCAAGATCCCGGTGATCATGCCCAAGCCCGACGTCGTGGCGCTGACCGGCGGCTACCGCAAGACGCCCGTGGTGCAGGTCGGTGCGGACGTGTACTGTGACACCGCGCTGATCGCGAAACTGATCGACGCGGCGCAACCCGCGCCCAGCCTGTACCCCGCCAGCGCGCCCCTGGCGCCCCTGGTGGCGCAATGGGCCGACAGCACGCTGTTCTGGACCGTCATCCCCTACACCATGCAGCCCGCCGGCATGGCCGCGGTGTTTGCCGGCGTGCCGCCCGAAGTGCTGAAGGCCTTTGCGGCAGACCGCGCGCCCTTCACCGCTGGCATGAAGCGGCAGACCCTGGCCGACGCCACCGCCAGCCTGCAAGGCTACCTGGCGCAGCTGGACGCCCAGCTGGGCGACGGTCGGCCTTGGTTGTTGGGCCCGGACGCGTCCATCGCCGACTTCAGCGTCGCCCATTGCGGCTGGTACGTGAGGCGCGGCGGCGCGGTGGCTGACATCTTCAAGCCGCACGCGCACTTCAGCACCTGGCTGGACCGCGTGCTGGCCCTGGGCCACGGCACCATGCAGAAGATGAGCAGCGAGGATGCGCTGGCAGTGGCCGCGTCGGCACGCAGCCACGCGCACTGCAGCGTCACGCCGGGCCTGGGCTTTGAAGCCGGCCAGGCCGTCACCGTGACGCCCATGGACTACGGCCAGGACCCGGTGGCGGGTGTCCTGGTGGGTCTGAGCAATGACGAGGTCGTGGTCCACCGCAGCGACGAACGCGCGGGCAGTGTGCATGTGCACTTTCCACGGGTCGGCTACCAGATCAAGGGAGAAAAGGCATGAGTCATTTGCAAGGCGGCATTGCCGTCATCACGGGCGCGGCATCGGGCTTCGGCCTGCAGTGCAGCCGCATTGCGGCGGGCCTGGGCATGAAGGTGGTGATGGCCGACGTGCAGGCCGACGCGCTGTCCACCGCACGGTCGGAGATTGAAGGCCTGGGCGCGCAGGTGCTGCCCTTCAAGCTGGACGTGTCCAAGTCGGCAGAAGTGGAAGCACTGGCTGCGGCCACGCTTCAGCATTTCGGCACGCCCAATTTTGTCTTCAACAACGCCGGCGTGGGCGCGGGTGGGCTGATCTGGGAACACACGCTGAAGGACTGGGAATGGGTGGTGGGCGTCAACCTAATGGGCGTGGCCCACGGCGTGCGCGTGTTCACGCCCTTGATGCTGGAAGCCGCGGCCAAGGACCCGGCCTGGCGCGGCGACATCGTCAACACGGCCAGCATGGCCGGCCTGCTGAACCCGCCGAACATGGGTGTCTACAACGTCACCAAGCACGCCGTGGTGTCGATGAGCGAGACGCTCTACCAGGACCTGGCGCTGGTGACCGAACAGGTCCACGCGCACCTGCTGTGCCCGTTCTTCGTGCCCACCGGCATCCAGCAGAGCCATCGCAACCGCCCGGCCGACATGCCCGCGGCCAAGCCCACCAAGAGCCAGCTGATTGCGCAGGCCATGACCGACAAGGCCGTGAGCAGCGGCAAGGTCACGGCGGCGCAAGTGGCGCAGTTCGTGTTTGACGCCTGCGCGGAGAACCGCTTCTACATCTTCAGCCACCCCAAGAGCCTGGCTGGGGTGCAGGCGCGCATGGAAGACATCATGACCTTGCGCAACCCCAGCGACCCATTCGCGGCCAAGCCGGAAATCGGCCTCGAACTGAAGCGCGCGCTGCGTTCGGCCTGAGCTTCAGCAGCCCAGTGCCACGGCCTGCAAGGGCTTGGCGCTGGCCGCGTCGGTGACGACAAAGACGACCCGCCGCGGAAATTCCGGCGACCCGCGACTGACGCTGAGGGTCGAATTGCCGGCCTGCGCGGCAGCCCATGCTGGCACGGGCTTGTACAGGCGCACCACGTGGTCGTGTCGCAGGGTGCTGCCGGCGTTTTCCCCGGCGCGCACCTGGCTCACATGCTGGTCTTCCAGCACCGCCCAGTAGCCGGCCAAGCGCGCAGGCACGGCGGCAGAAGACGTCACGGTCACGTCCGCGCTGACCTTGTCGCCGTCGCGCGTGAGCGTCAGGTTCACCGGTGACGCTGGTGCGGCCGTGGGCAGCTTCGGCCAGATGCGCCAGTCGCGCCCGTTGGCCAGCACCTGCGGTGTGTAGACCTGCGCGCTGCCGGAGCCACGCGCCATCTCCCATTGCCGGGCCGTGGATTCGGGCGTGGCAAAGCGGTCGGGCCAGCCCAGGCGGTCCCAGTAGTTGACGTGGAAGGCCAGGGCCAGCACGTCGGGCTTGCCCTTCAGCGTGCTCAGCCACTGGTCGGCCGGCGGGCAGGAACTGCAGCCTTCGCTGGTGTACAGCTCCACCACCGTGGGTGCGATGGGGCTGCTGTGGGCCTGGCAGCTGGGTCCGGCAGCATTGGCGCTGTGGGCAGCGGCGCAGGCCAATACGGCGGCGAAGAGGGCGGCTGAAGGGGCGTGCATGGGCTTCTCCGGCGGTGAGTCTTGCACTGGGTCGGTCCGGCGCGACGGTTCTTTCAAGAGCCGGCGCCAATCAGCGCTGCAGCAGCGCCGGCACGGCGCGAGACAACAGCACGAGGCCCGAGCAGGCCAGCAGTGCCAGCACCAGGCGCCGGAAGGCCTCGGGGCTGATGCCGGCATAGAGGCGGGCACCCATCAGCACCGGGATGAAGAGCACCGGCACCACCATCAGCAACTGCGGCACCATGGCCCGCGTCACCAGGCCGGACACCACATAGCTGATGAAGGTGATGCCCAGCATCACCAGGTTGAAGTTCTGGATGACCGATCGCAATTCGTCCTTGGGCCAGCCGCGCAGCGTCGCCCAGAGTGTCGGAACGGGCCCCGTGAAGCCGCCTACGGCACCGGTGAAGCCGCCCGCCATGCCCGCCAGCGCGTCGGCCACGCGGCCTCCCCAGCGCAACTGCGGCAGTCGGTGCGACACCAGCATCAGCGGGCACCACAGCGCCAGCAACAGGCCCACGCCCAGGCGGAACAGTTCGGCGTCCAGCCGCGGCAGCAACCACAAGCCCATCGGCAGGCCGCAGAGGCCACCGGCCAAGAGCGGCCACAGCCTGGCCCAGCCCGGGTCACGCCGCGAGGTCACGGCCGCAATCACCTGGCCCGTCAGCGCGCCGAACACCGACATCACGGCCACCAGTTGCGGTGGCAGCCACCAGACCCAGATGGACGTGGCGGTCAGGCCAAAGGCAAAGCCCGAAAGCCCCTGCACGAAGCCTGCCACGACCGCGCCGGCCAGCAGCACGAGGGTGGTGGTGTCCAGCGTCGGCATCCGGCGATTGTGGCTGGTCGCTTACAGTGCGCCGCCATGTCGAACCCCATCCCAGAGCACATTCAGGCCGCCGTCATTGGCGGTGGCCCGGCCGGCCTGATGGCGGCGGAGGTGCTCGCGAAGCGGGGCGTGCAGGTGGACCTCTTCGACGGCATGCCATCGGTGGGCCGCAAGTTCCTGTTGGCAGGCAAGGGCGGGCTCAACCTCACTCACGCCGAGCCGCTGGACCGCTTCCTGGCCCGCTACGGTGCACAGCAGGCGGACCTGCAGACCGGCATTGAAGCCTTTGATCCGCAGGCCTTGCGTGAGTGGGCGCGTGGTCTGGGCGTGGACACTTTTGTGGGCAGTTCGCAGCGCGTCTTTCCCACCGACATGAAGGCCGCCCCGCTGCTGCGCGCCTGGCTGCACCGCCTGCGCGGGCAGGGCGTGCGCTTCCACATGCGGCAGCGCTGGCAAGGTTTTGACACCAAGGGCGAATTGCGATTCAGTGGGCCGGATGGCGAACACCTGGTTCGGCCGCAGGCCACGGTGCTGGCGCTGGGCGGGGCCAGCTGGTCGCGCCTGGGGTCGGATGGCGCGTGGTGGCCCTGGCTGCAGGCCCGCGGTGTGGGCTTGTCGCCGCTGCGCGCGTCCAATTGTGGCTTTGACGTGGGGTGGAGCACCCATCTGCAAACCCAGTTCGCCGGTGCGCCGCTGAAGGGCGTGGTGCTGCGGTTTGGTGGCTTTGAGCAGCAA
Source organism: uncultured beta proteobacterium (assembly GCA_963750785.1). Taxonomy (GTDB): domain Bacteria; phylum Pseudomonadota; class Gammaproteobacteria; order Burkholderiales; family Burkholderiaceae_C; genus Rubrivivax. The sequence goes on from CAVVSC010000001.1 coordinate 104,536, forward strand.
GGCGAGATGGTCTTGACTGCCACTGGCGTCGAAGGGAGCCTGGTCTATGCCGCGTCACATTTGCTGCGCGAAGCGGTGGCCGCGCAAGGCAGCGCCACTTTCACGCTGGACCTGCTGCCGGCGCGCGATGCGGACTGGGTTTTGCGCGAGCTGTCGCATGCACGCGGCAGCCGATCGCTGGGTTCGCACATCAAGAGCCGCTTGAAGCTGGACGGCGCCAAGGCCGCCCTGCTGTGGGAAGGTGCCACGGCCGAAGAGCGGCAGGACTTGCGCGCGCTGGCCGTGCGCTTCAAGGCGCTGCCGGTGACCGTGCGCGCGGCGCGGCCCGTGGACGAGGCCATCAGCACCGCCGGCGGCGTGCGCTTCGACGCACTGGACCCGCAACTGATGCTGCAGGCGCTGCCTGGCGTCTTCTGCGCAGGCGAAATGTTGGACTGGGAAGCGCCCACCGGCGGCTACCTGCTCACAGCCTGTTTCAGTACCGGACGCCTGGCCGGCCTCGGAGCGGCACGGTGGCTGGAATCGCGCCAGTAAACTGCGCGGCTTCGCGTTCCCGGCCCTGCTGATACTTGGACAAGATTGCGCTACAGATTGCTGCCGAACTCAAGGTTCGCCCGGCACAAGTTCAAACCACCGTCGAACTGCTGGATGGCGGTGCCACGGTCCCCTTCATCGCACGCTACCGCAAGGAAGCCACCGACGGCCTGGACGACATCCAGCTGCGCGAGCTGGAAGCCCGCTTGTCCTACCTGAGGGAACTGGAAGACCGGCGCACCGCCGTGCTCAAGAGCATTGACGAGCAAGGCAAGTTGACCCCTGAATTGCGTGCCGCCGTGATGGACGCCGCCACCAAGCAAGACCTGGAAGACCTGTACCTGCCCTTCAAGCCCAAGCGCCGAACCAAGGGCATGATTGCGCGGGAAGCCGGCATCGAGCCTTTGGCCGAGAAGCTGTTCGTCGACCCGTCGCTGGACCCCCAGGCCGAAGCCCTGGCCTTCATCAACGCGGAAGGCGGCTTTGCCGATGCAGCGGCGGTGCTGGACGGCGTGCGCGACATCCTCAGCGAACGCTGGGCGGAGGACGCAGAACTTATCGGCAAGTTGCGCGAGTGGCTGTGGGCCGAGGCCTTGTTGCAGAGCAAACTGGTTGACGGCAAGGACGGCAACCACGTGGACGCCGCCAAGTTCCGCGATTACTTCGACTATGCCGAGCCCATTCGCACAGTGCCCAGCCACCGCGCCTTGGCCGTCTTCCGCGGCCGCACCCAGGAATGGCTGGACGCCAAGCTCGTCCTGGACGAGGCGGTGGTGCCCGGCAAGCCTGGCATGGCCGAGGGCCGCATCGCGCGCCACCTGGGCTGGAGCCATGCGGCGCGCAAGAGCGACGACCTCATTCGCAAGACGGTGGGCTGGACCTGGAAGGTCAAGCTGAGCCTGAGCCTGGAGCGCGACCTCTTCAGTCGCCTGCGCGAAGACGCGGAAGGCGTGGCCATCAAGGTCTTTGCCGACAACCTGCGCGACCTGCTGTTGGCCGCGCCGGCCGGCAAGCGGGTGGTGATGGGCCTGGACCCAGGCATCCGCACGGGCGTGAAGGTGGCCGTGGTCAGCGACACCGGCAAGGTACTGGCCACCGACACGGTTTACCCGCACGAACCGCGCTGCGACTGGGAGGGCTCGCTGCACAGCCTGGGCCGGCACGTGGCAATGCATGGCGTGAACCTCATCGCCATCGGCAACGGCACCGCCAGCCGCGAGACCGACAAGCTGGCCGCCGACCTGATCAAGCGCATCGCGCAGCTGGCGCCGGACGTGAGGCTGGACAAGGTGGTGGTCAGCGAGGCTGGCGCCTCGGTCTACAGCGCCAGCGAATTTGCCAGCAAGGAACTGCCCGACCTGGACGTGAGCTTGCGCGGCGCCGTGAGCATCGCGCGGCGTCTGCAGGACCCCTTGGCCGAACTGGTGAAGATCGACCCCAAGAGCATCGGCGTGGGCCAGTACCAGCATGACGTGAACCAGGCCGGCCTGGCGCGTTCGCTGGACGCGGTGGTGGAGGACTGCGTCAATGCGGTGGGCGTGGACCTGAACACGGCGTCAGCGCCGCTGCTGTCGCGCGTGTCGGGTCTGAGTGCGGCGGTGGCAGCCAGCATCGTGCGCTGGCGCGACGCGCATGGCGCCTTCAAGAGCCGCCGCCAGTTGCTGGATGTGGCGGGCCTGGGCCCCAAGACCTTTGAGCAGGCGGCGGGCTTTTTGCGCATCCGGGATGGCGACAACCCGTTGGACATGACAGGGGTGCATCCGGAGACTTACGCGGTCGTCGAGAAGATGCTCGCTGCCACGAAGCGACCGGTGCAGGAACTGGTAGGCCGCAGCGAGGTGCTGCGCACCTTGAAGCCGGAAGCCTTTGCAGACGACAAGTTTGGCGCCATCACGGTCAAGGACATCCTGCTTGAGTTGGAAAAGCCTGGCCGCGACCCGCGCCCGGACTTTGTGGTGGCGCGCTTCACCGAAGGCGTGTCGGACCTCAAGGACCTGCAGCCCGGCATGACGCTGGAAGGCACGGTCAGCAACGTGGCGCAGTTCGGTGCGTTTGTGGACCTGGGCGTGCACCAGGACGGCCTCATCCACGTCAGCCAACTGGCCCACAAGTTCGTCAACGACGCGCGTGAAGTCGTGAAGACGGGCCAGGTGGTGAAAGTCCGTGTGCTGGAAGTGGACCTGGCGCGCAAGCGCATCAGCCTGACCATGAAGCTGGATGCGCCCGTGGGGGCGGCGCGGCAGCCCGCCGCCGACAACAAGTTCCGGCCGGCCGGCCGCGGCGAACAGCCGCGCCGCGCGCCAGAGCCTGCCGGTACCAGCGCCATGGCCGCGGCGTTTTCCAAGCTCCAGACTCGCCGCTGAGAAACCCGCTGCGTGTGGGGAAGCTGGAAGCATTGTCTTTTGAACTCGTGGTGACCCAGGCCAACCCACCATGGCGTTCTTGACCACCGCACCCCGCGCGCTGGAGGTGTATGCCGGGCCGCGCGCACGTGCCCAGCTGCGCGAGCGAGGGTTGTTGCCTGCCGACGTGCGCGTGATTCCCGGTGCAGCCGGTGGTCCGAAAGGCTTGGTGCTGAACCCGTTGGACCGATTCCTGTTCAGCCACTGGTTGCAGGACAACAACCAGCAGGTGCATTTGCTGGGCGCCAGCATCGGCGCCTGGCGCATGGCCTGTGCCTGCCTGCCCGACGCCGACGCGGCCCTGGCCGAACTGGCCGAGGACTACATCACCCAAGACTACGCGCACGAACCCGGCAAGGCGCCTACGGCGCGGACGGTCAGCCGGGACTTTGGCGCCAGGTTGCAGCAGCGGCTCGGCGCGCGCGCAGCCGAGGTGCTGTCGCACCCACAGCGCCGCCTGCACGTCTTCACCAGCCGCGGCCGCCACCTGCTGCGCAGGGAAGGCCGTGTGCGCACGCCGCTGGGCTACTTTGGCGCCTTTGCCACCAATGCCCTCAGCCGCAAAGCCTTGGGGGGCTGGCTGGAGCGCGTGGTGTTCGGCGACCCGCGCGACGCGCTGCCATTGCCTCTGGACGACTTCCGCACGGAGCAGGTCGGCCTGGATGCCAGCAACCTGGCCCCGGCTGTGCTGGCCAGCTGCAGCATTCCGTTCTGGCTGGAGGCCGTGCATGACGTGCCCGGCGGACCGCGCGGTGCCTACTGGGATGGCGGCATCACCGACTACCACCTGCACCTGCCGTACGCCCGCATGGACGACGGGCTGGTCCTGTACCCGCACTTCCAGAGCCGCATCGTGCCGGGCTGGCTGGACAAGGCGCTGAAGGGCCGCCACCGCGCCAGTCCCATGCTGTCCAACGTGGTGGTGCTCTGCCCCAGCGCACACTGGGTTGCCAGCCTGCCGGGCGGCAAGCTGCCGGACCGGTCGGACTTCAAGGCCTTCGCGGATGACGGGGAAGGACGCATGCGTGCCTGGCGACGTGCGCTGGCAGAAAGTCACCAGCTGGCCGACGAATTCGCGGAATTGGTGATGTCCGGCAAGCCCATCGAGGCCATGCCACTGCCTTGAGGCGGTTAAACTCGACGCCACCGCAACCCAACAAGGTCGAGAAAGGCACACTGGTTATGACACCGCGGACTACGCCGTTTTTCACTACCGGGCTCTTCACAGAGCTGTAGTTGGCCGCGCGACCACGTCTGATCCTTTCTCCCTGACAGAAGCGCGGCTCACCCCGCGCTTTTTTGCTTTTCGAGGTTACCTCCATGATCCAGATCACGCTCCCAGACGGCTCCCGCCGTGAGTTCCCCGCCGCGCTGTCGGTGGGCGACGTGGCCGCCAGCATCGGACCCGGTCTGGCCAAGGCGGCCATCGCCGGCAAGGTCGACGGCAAGGTCGTGGACCTGAGCCACGTCATCGCGTCCGACGCCAAACTGGCCATCGTCACAGAAAAGGACGCGGACGGCCTGGAAGTCATCCGCCACAGCACGGCGCACCTGCTGGCCTATGCCGTGAAAGAGCTGTTCCCCGAAGCCCAGGTCACGATCGGCCCGGTGGTGGAGAACGGCTTCTACTACGACTTTGCCTACAAGCGCCCCTTCACGCCGGAGGACCTCGCCGCCATCGAAAAGCGCATGGGCGATCTGGCCGCCAAGAACGAACCGGTCCTGCGCCGCGTGTTGCCGCGTGACGAGGCCGTGGCGTACTTCAAGGGCCTGGGCGAGCACTACAAGGCCGAGATCATCGGCAGCATCCCGGCCGGCGAAGACGTCTCGCTGTACCGCGAAGGCAGCTTCGAAGACCTCTGCCGCGGCCCGCACGTGCCCAGCACGGGGCGCCTGAAGCACTTCAAGCTGATGAAGGTGGCCGGCGCCTACTGGCGTGGCGACCAGGCCAATGAACAACTTCAGCGCATCTACGGCACGGCCTGGGCCAGCAAGGACGAATTGCAGGGCTACCTGCGCATGCTGGAAGAGGCCGAGAAGCGCGACCACCGCAAGCTGGGTCGCGAGCTGGACCTGTTCCACCTGGACGAGCACAGCCCGGGCACGGTGTTCTGGCATCCCAAGGGCTGGGCGGTGTGGCAGGAGGTGGAGCAGTACATGCGCCAGGTCTACCGTGACAACGGCTACCAGGAGGTGAAGGGGCCGCAGATCGTCGACCGCGTGCTGTGGGAGAAATCAGGCCACTGGGAGAAGTACCGCGAGGCCATGTTCACCACGGAATCGGACAAGCGCGAATACGCGCTCAAGCCGATGAACTGCCCCGGCCACATCCTGATCTTCAAGCAGGGCATCAAGAGCTACCGCGACCTGCCGCTGCGCTATGGTGAGTTCGGCCAGTGCCACCGCAACGAGCCCACGGGCGGGCTGCACGGGATCATGCGTGTGCGCGCCTTCACGCAGGACGACGGGCACATCTTCTGCACCGAGGACATGATCCTGCCGGAGTGCGTCGCCTACACGGCGCTGCTGCAGCAGGTCTACAAGGACTTCGGTTTCACGGACATCATCTACAAGGTGGCCACGCGGCCGGCGGCGCGTATCGGCTCGGACGAGATCTGGGACAAGGCCGAACACGCCCTGATGGAAAGTCTGCGCGCGAGCGGCTGCGAATTCGTCATCGCCCCCGGCGACGGCGCCTTCTATGGCCCGAAGATCGAATACACGCTGAAGGACGCCATCGGCCGCCAGTGGCAGTGCGGCACGATGCAGGTGGACTTCTCCATGGCCGAGCGCCTGGGCGCCGAGTACGTGGCCGAGGATTCGAGCCGCCGCCACCCGGTGATGCTGCACCGTGCCATCGTGGGCAGCCTGGAGCGTTTCATTGGCATCCTGATCGAACAGCACGCCGGCGCGTTGCCCGCCTGGCTGGCGCCGACGCAGGTGGTGGTGGCCTGCATCTCTGAAAATCAGGCTGATTACGCCGCCACCGTCGCGAAATCGCTGCAAAAACAAGGGCTTAGGGTGGCGGTTGATTTGCGCAACGACAAGATCACGTATAAGATACGCGAGCATTCGTTGCAGAAAGTCCCGTTCATCCTTGTCGTTGGCGACAAGGAAAAGGCAAACGGGACTGTTGCCGTGCGCGCCCGGGGGAACCAAGACCTTGGGGTGATGCCGCTCTCCGACTTCTCCCAGAGGATCGCAGCAGACATCGCATCCAAGGTGTGAATCACCGGCGCGCGTTTGATTTTCAATGTGGCCCGGTTTGCCTTCGGGTTGCAGCAGGAGCTTGAACCATCGCTACTTTCATGGACCGCCGCGTGCCGAACGCGGAGCGCAAACACCGTCTGAATCGCGAAATCATGGCGCCGCAGGTGCGTCTGAACGGGGTCGAGAACGAACCCCTGGGCATCGTGAGCACGATGGAAGCGTTGCGCATGGCAGGGGAACTGGATGTCGATCTGGTTGAGATCGCAGCCACAGCAGACCCCCCGGTGTGCCGGTTGATGGACTACGGCAAGTTCAAGTACCAGGAACAGAAGAAGGCGGCCGAAGCCAAGTCCAAGCAGAAGGTCATCGAGGTCAAGGAAGTCAAGTTCCGGCCCGGTACCGACGACGGCGACTACAACATCAAGATGCGCAACCTGCGCCGCTTCATTGCCGAAGACGGCGACAAGGGCAAAGTCACGCTGCGTTTCCGGGGACGTGAGATCACCCACCAGGAAATCGGCATGCGCATGCTGGAACGCATCCGCGATGAGTTAGCCGACGTGGCGATGGTGGAGCACATGCCCAAGCTTGAGGGGCGCCAGATGATCATGGTTCTGTCCCCTAAGCGGAAGTGAGCAAGAGAATTTGAAGAGTTTGCCGGCCGGGTCTGGTCACCCGGCAGGCATTTAGAAGCGGTTGCAGGCCAACAAGTGTTCCCGGCTCCCGGGGCCGCCTGCAGCAGCACACATAGCAAGGAGCATTCACATGCCCAAGATGAAGACCAAGAGCGGCGCGAAGAAGCGTTTCCGCGTTCGCCCGGGTGGCACCGTCAAGCGCGGTCAGGCGTTCAAGCGCCACATCCTCACCAAGAAGAGCACCGCACGCAAGCGCGCGCTGCGTGGAGCCGTGAACGTCCATGAGACGAACATGGGCCACATGGCGCAGATGCTGCCGTTCGCCGGCCTGTAACCCACCACTGCACGAAGGAGCACACACATGCCTCGCGTCAAACGTGGTGTCATAGCCCACGCACGTCACAAGAAGATCCTGGCCCTGGCCAAGGGATACCGCGGTCGCCGCAAGAACGTCTTCCGCATCGCCAAACAGGCGGTGATGAAGGCGGGCCAATACGCCTACCGTGACCGCCGTACCCGCAAGCGGGTGTTCCGTCAGCTCTGGATCGCGCGTATCAACGCCGCCAGCCGTGAGTTGGGCGTCACCTACAGCAAGTTCATGGCTGGCCTGAAGAAGGCGCAGATCGACATCGACCGCAAGGTCCTGTCCGACATGGCCATTCACGACCCGGCGGGCTTCAAGAGCATCGTCGAGAAGGTGAAGGCTCAGCTGGCTTGATGTCCCAGCCGCTGGGTTCCACACCTGGCGGCAATCAAGCATTTGAAGGCCGTCACCTCGGGGCGGCCTTTTTTGTTTTCTGCATCGATTCCACATGAACGATCTCGACTCCCTGGCGCAGTCCGCGCAGGCCGACTTCGACGCCGCCGCCACGGGCGCGGAGCTGGAAAACGCCAAGGCGCGTTTCCTGGGCAAGAGCGGCCGCGTGACCGAACTGCTCAAGGGCCTGGGTGCCCTGTCGCCTGAAGAGAAGAAGGCCCGTGGCGCCGAGATCAACCAGGCCAAGCAGCGCATCGAAGCGTTGCTGACCGCGGCGCGCGAGCGTCTGGCACAGGCCGAGTTGCGGGCGCAACTGAAGGCCGAGGCGCTGGACGTGACGCTGCCGGGCCGTCAGCGCGGCGTGGGAGGCTTGCACCCGGTCAGCCGCACCATCGAACGCATCGAGGCCATCTTCGCCAGCATGGGTTTCGACGTGGCCGAAGGCCCCGAGATTGAAACCGACTGGATGAGCTTCACGGCGCTCAACAACCCGGAAAACCACCCGGCGCGGTCCATGCAGGACACGTTCTACGTCGACATGAAGGACGCGCAGGGGCGTTGGCTCAACCTGCGCCCCCACACGAGCCCGATGCAGGTGCGCTATGCCCGCATGCACGCGGAAAAGTACGTCGGCGTGACGCCGATGCCTGAAGTGCGGGTCATCGCGCCGGGCCGCGTCTATCGCGTCGACAGTGACGCCACGCATTCGCCGATGTTCCACCAGATCGAAGGCCTTTGGCTGGGGGAGAACATCAGCTTCAAGGACTTGAAGGTGACCTTCTCGTCCTTCGTCCGTGAGTTCTTCGAGACCGACGATTTCGACGTGCGCTTTCGCCCCAGCTTCTTTCCGTTCACGGAGCCGAGCGCCGAGATCGACATCCGATTTGGCAGCGGCCCGCTGGCCGGCCGTTGGCTGGAAGTGGCGGGCTCGGGTCAGGTCCATCCGAACGTGGTGCGCAGCTACAAGCTGGACCCAGAGGCCGTGATCGGCTTCGCCTTTGGCATGGGCGCAGACCGCCTGGCCATGCTGCGCTACGGCATTGACGACCTGCGCCTGATGTTCGATGGCGACCTGCGCTTTCTTCAACAGTTCCGCTGAAACCCTGACGCCATGCAATTCCCCGAGTCCTGGCTGCGTGCGTTCTGCAACCCACCGCTGAGCACCCAGCAACTGGCCGACCTGCTGACCATGTCCGGCATGGAGGTGGAAGAACTCCGTCCCGTGGCGCCGCCGTTCACAGGTGTTGTGGTCGCCGAAATTCTCACTGCGGAACAGCATCCGCAAGCCGACCGTCTTCGGGTGTGCACCGTGGATGCAGGCCCGCATTCGAAGGACGGTCCCTTGCAGATCGTCTGTGGCGCGCCCAACGCACGTGTCGGCATCAAGGTGCCGCTGGCGACCGTGGGCGCGGAACTGCCGCCGGGGGATGACGGGAAGCCCTTCAAGATCGGCGTCAGCAAACTGCGTGGCGTCGAAAGCCGCGGCATGTTGTGTTCAGCCAAGGAATTGAAGATAGCCGACGACCACGGCGGTTTGCTGGAGTTGCCGGCTGAGGCGACCGTCGGGGCCAACCTGCGCGACTTCCTGTCCCTGGACGACACGGTGTTCACGCTGAAGCTCACGCCGAACCTGGCCCATGGCTTGAGCGTGTACGGCATTGCCCGCGAGGTTTCCGCGCTGACCGGGTCACCGTTGCTGACGCCTGTGATCAAGCCTGTAGCGCCGACCCAGGACCAGAAGCTGCCGGTGGAGGTGAAAGCTGCCGACCTGTGCGGCCGCTTCTCTGGCCGTACCGTGCGCGGCGTGAACACCAAGGCCAAGACGCCGCAGTGGATGGTCGACCGCCTGGCACGCTGTGGTCAGCGCAGTGTCACGGCGCTGGTGGACATCTCCAACTACGTGATGTTCGAGTACGGCCGCCCGTCGCACATCTTTGACCTCGACAAGATCCACGACAAGCTCGTGGTGCGCTGGGGTCGTGCGGGCGAACAACTCAAGCTGCTGAACGGCAGCACCATTGAAGTCGACGACCAGGTGGGCGTCATTGCCGACGCCAAGGAAGTTGAATCCTTGGCCGGCATCATGGGCGGCGACGCGACGGCGGTGAGCGACGACACGCAGAACATCTACGTCGAGGCCGCCTTCTGGTGGCCCGAGGCCGTGCAGGGCCGGTCACGCCGCTACAACTTCAGCACCGATGCTGGCCATCGCTTTGAACGTGGCGTGGATCCGGCAACCACCGTCGAACATATCGAGCACATCACGCGCCTGGTGCTGGACATCTGCGGTGGCCAGGCGGGTCCCATTGACGACCAGACCCTGCGCCTGCCCGATGCCAGACCCGTGACGCTGCGCGTGGCGCGCGCCAGCAAGGTGATCGGCATGCAGGTAACCCAGGCCCAGTGCGCCGAAGTTTTCCGCCGCTTGGGCCTGGCCTTCACGGAGGGCGAAGGTCGCCTGACCGTGACGCCGCCTAGCTACCGTTTTGACCTGGCTATTGAGGAAGACCTGATCGAGGAAGTGGCCCGCGTCATCGGCTACGACAAGTTGCCCACCACCGCACCGGTGGCGCCGATAACGGCCCGCGTGCTGCGTGAGCACCGCCGCAGTGCCAACGCCGTGCGCCATGCGCTGGCAGACCTGGGCTACCAGGAAACCATCAACTACAGCTTCGTTGAAGAGCGCTGGGAGCGGGAACTGGCAGGCAATGCCGACCCGATCAGGGTGCTGAACCCGATCGCGTCTCAGCTGGCGGTCATGCGCAGCAGCCTGCTGGGCAGCCTGGTCGGCGCGCTCCGCTCGAACCTGGCCCGGAAGGCGCAACGGGTGCGGATCTTCGAGTTGGGCCGGGTGTTCGCGCGCGACGACACCGTCGGCGATGGCGAACTCACAGTGGCCGGCGTGCAGCAGCCGACTCGGGTCGCAGGCCTTGTCTACGGCGGTGCCGACCCGGCGCAGTGGGGCAGAAAAGAGCAGGGTGCGGACTTCTTTGACGCCAAGGGTGACCTGGAAGCGCTGCTGGCGCCGCTGCTGGCTCGATTCACCACGGCCAACCACCCAGCCATGCACCCGGGCCGCTGTGCAGCCGTGTGGCTCGGCGACCGGGCGATCGGCCACGTCGGTGAGTTGCATCCGCAATGGCGCCAAGCCTACGAACTGCCCCATGCGCCAGTGCTGTTCGAACTGGACCTGGACGCGGTGCTGGAGCGCCCGGTGCCGGTCTTCCAGTCTGTGTCCAGGCAGCAGCCCGTGCAGCGTGACGTGGCCCTGGTGGTCAGCGATCAGGTCTCCCACGATGCCTTGATTGGCACGCTCAAGGCGGACCCTTCGGACCTGATCCGCTCGGCCACGCTGTTCGACATCTACAAGCCCGCGGCCGGGGCTACGGGTTTTGCCGAGGACGAACGCAGCCTGGCAGTTCGTCTGGAACTGCTAGCCTTCGACAGCACGCTGACCGAAGACCGAATCCAGAACGCAGTCGATGAAGCTGTGGCACGTGCACAGGCGGCACATGGCGCGCGTCTGCGCGGCTGAGGGGGATATCACCACATGGCGACTGAAGATCAGCACGCGGGCGAGCGCGTCATCCTGCCGTCCCTGGAAACGCCCACGCTCACCAAAGCCGAACTGGCGGAACTGCTGTTCGACCGCCTGGGCCTGAACAAGCGCGAGTCCAAGGACATGGTCGAGGCCTTCTTCGAGATCGTGCACGGCACGCTCGTGGATGGCCGCGATGTGAAGTTGTCCGGCTTCGGCAACTTCAACATCCGGCGGAAAGCGCCGCGCCCGGGACGCAATCCGCGCACCGGCGAGAGCATTCCCATCAAAGCGCGCAATGTGGTGACCTTTCACGCCAGCCACAAGCTCAAGTCAATCGTGCAAGGTGACACTCCGCCAGAAGGGGACTTCGAGTAGAGTCTAGCTTTCCCCCTTGATCCCATTGATTTCAATGGAGAAAGCGCTCCCCGCCATACCAGCCAAGCGCTACTTCACCATCGGTGAGGTGAGCGACCTGTGCGGGGTCAAGCCGTACGTGCTGCGCTATTGGGAACAGGAGTTCACGCAACTCAAGCCCATGAAGCGGCGCGGCAATCGCCGCTACTACCAGCACCACGAAGTGCTGCTGATCCGCCGCATCCGGGAACTGCTTTACGACCAAGGGTTCACGATCAGCGGCGCACGCAACCGCTTGTCCGACGCGGCCCTGCAGAGTCGGGCTGCCGCCGCGGAAGCCGAGGAACTGGAAGATGGCTTGGCCAACGGGCACGCATCGATCATCGAGACGGCCGCCGAACACCTGCGTGCGACGGGTCCGATTGCTTCGATGGCGCTGGAAGTAGATGCAGAAGATTCGCCGTCAGTGGCCTTGGTGGAGGCGGACCTGCAGCAACTGCGCACCGAGCTCTTGTCGATCCGCGATCTCTTGTCGCTTTAGCCCAGCGCGGCTGGCGCGAGCGACCAGAAACTGCCCAGATCTCATCGTATAATGCGAGGCTCAGTCGGGGTGTAGCGCAGCCTGGTAGCGCACTTGCATGGGGTGCAAGGGGTCGCGAGTTCGAATCCCGCCACCCCGACCAAAGTTGACCTGGGGCAGATCACGCAAGTGGTCTGCCCTGTTGTCATTGTGCGCCGGTGTTTCGCAAGTTCACCTCGGTACGGCCAGTTCTGCCGCAGTCCCTGCACCAAAAAGAAAAAGCGCCGGACGCAGCGATTGCGCTGCGACCGGCGCTTGGACCGGACGACTTCGCTTACTGCGAAGCTGCAGAGGCGGGTGCTGCAGGCATCGTGGCTGCGGCGGCGTCTGAAGCCGCCGACATGGCAGCCGGAGCGGACACTGACGCGGGCGCGGCGTGCGGCTCAGCGACCTTGGTTGCGGCGGTCATCGGCAGCAGCGGCACGATCAGCAGCGCCACGATGTTGATGATCTTGATCAAGGGGTTCACGGCGGGGCCGGCGGTGTCCTTGTAGGGGTCGCCCACGGTGTCACCGGTCACGGCCGACTTGTGCGCTTCGCCGCCCTTCTTGTGGAGCTTGCCGTCGGCGTCGGTGAAGCCTTCTTCGATCAGCTTCTTCGCGTTGTCCCAGGCGCCGCCGCCCGTGCACATGCTGATGCCCACGAACAGACCCGTGACGATGGTGCCCATCAGCAAGCCGCCCAGCGCGGCCGGGCCCAGCAGCATGCCGACCAGGATCGGCGCCACCACCGGCAGCAGCGAAGGCACGATCATTTCCTTGATGGCGGCCGTCGTCAGCATGTCCACTGCGGCGCTGTAGTCGGGCTTGCGCTTGCCAGCCATGATCTGGCCATCCGCAAACTGCTTGCGCACTTCCACCACCACCGCGCCGGCGGCGCGGCCCACGGCTTCCATGGCCATGGCGCCGAACAGGTAGGGGATCAGGCCGCCGATGAAGAGGCCCACGATCACCTTGTGGTCGCTCAGGTCGAAGGCCAGGCTCATGCCGCGAGCCTCCAGCGCATGGGTGTAGTCGGCAAACAGCACCAGCGCTGCGAGGCCGGCTGACCCGATCGCGTAGCCCTTGGTGACGGCCTTGGTCGTGTTGCCCACGGCGTCCAGCGGGTCGGTGATGTCACGCACGCTGCTGGGCAGCTCGGCCATCTCGGCAATGCCACCGGCGTTGTCGGTGATGGGGCCGTAGGCGTCCAGCGCGACCACGATGCCGGCCATGCTGAGCATGGAGGTCGCAGCGATGGCAATGCCATACAGGCCGGCCATGGCATAGGCCGCGTAGATGGCCGCGCAGATGAAGATCACCGGGAAGGCGGTCGACTTCATGCTGACGCCCAGGCCCGCGATGATGTTGGTGCCGTGGCCAGTGGTGGAGGCCTGCGCGATGTGCTGCACGGGGCTGTACTGCGTGCCCGTGTAGAACTCGGTGATCCACACCATGGCCGCAGTCAGCACCAGGCCGACGATGCAGGCGCCGAAGAGTGCCATGGCACTTGCCGACGCGCCGCCCACCAGCTGCAGTGGCTGCGGGAACAGCGCGACAGTGACGAAGTAGAAAGCGATCAGCGACAGCACGCCCGCAACGATCAGGCCCTTGTAGAGCGCCGGCATCACGTTCTTCATGCCGGGGCTGGCCTTGACGAAGCTGCAGCCGACGATGGAGGCGATGATGGAGACGCCTGCCAGCACCATCGGGTACACCACGGCGGTCACCGCGTTGCCTGCCACCACCAGCACGCCGAGCGCCATGGCGGCGATCAGCGTGACGGCATAGGTTTCGAACAGGTCGGCAGCCATGCCGGCACAGTCGCCCACGTTGTCGCCGACGTTGTCGGCGATCACGGCGGGGTTGCGCGGGTCGTCCTCGGGGATGCCGGCTTCGACCTTGCCCACCAGGTCGGCGCCGACGTCAGCGCCCTTGGTGAAGATGCCACCGCCCAGTCGCGCGAAGATGGAGATGAGCGACGAACCGAAGGCAAGTCCCAGCAGCGGCTTCAGCGTGGCCGAGTCAACCTTGCTGCCGCCGGTGAGCACCAGGAAAAAGATGCCCACGCCCAGCAGTCCCAGGCCCACCACCAGCATGCCCGTGATGGCGCCGCCCTTGAAGGCGACGTTCAGGGCCGGCCCGATGCCTTGCGTTGCGGCTTGCGCGGTGCGCACGTTGGCACGCACCGACACGTTCATGCCGATGAAGCCGCAGGCGCCGGACAGCACCGCACCCAGTACGAAGCCGATGGCGGTCATGGTGCCCAGACCGGGCGCGACGAAGATGGCCACGGCAAGGACCACGCCCACGATGGCAATCGTCTTGTATTGGCGGGCCAGGTAAGCGGCGGCACCCTGCTGGATGGCGCCGGAAATTTCCTGCATGCGAGCGTTGCCGGCGTCTTGCGCCAGGATCCAGCTTCGTTGCACGAAGCCATAGACGACGGCGGCTAAGCCGCACGCCAGCGCCAGATACAGCGCTGTGGTGGTGGACATGAAAGACGCTCCTTCCTCGAACGAATCTTCTGATGGACTGCGCCCGTGCAGGACGGGCAGGCTGACCGGCGGTCAGCGCGCGGGCATCCTACGGGATGGTCCTTGCAGGACGGCATGGGGTTTGCCAGCGTAGTTTGCCCAGCGTCAGGACATGGCAAGCCACGCTCCTAGAATCAGGGTTGACACCAACCCTGAACTTACCCCTAAAAGCCCGCATGAGCCTGCACAACGTCACCCCCGGCGCCAAGGCGCCCGAAGAGTTCAACGTCATCATTGAAATCCCGATGAACGGCGACCCGATCAAGTACGAGGTGGACCATGACAGCGGCGCGCTGTTCGTGGACCGCTTCATGAGCACGTCCATGCACTACCCGTGCAACTACGGTTACATCCCGGACACGCTGGCCGACGATGGCGACCCGGTGGACGTCCTGGTGATCACCCCCGTACCCCTGATTCCTGGGGTGGTGGTGACCTGCCGTCCCCTGGGCATGCTGAGGATGGACGACGAAGCGGGTGGCGACAACAAATTGCTGGCCGTTCCCATCGACAAGATCCTGTCGATCTACACGCAGTGGAAGAAGCCTGAAGACCTGAATCCGCTGCGCCTGAAGACCATCCAGCACTTCTTCGAGCACTACAAGGACCTGGAAGAAGGCAAGTGGGTCAAGGTGCTGGGCTGGGAAGGCCCGGGGGCCGCCAAGGGCGAAGTCACGATCGGCATGAACAACTTCAAGAAGAAGTCCAAGGGCTGATCCGCTTCAACTGCTCTTGAACGGGTTGCGTTCGCGCAACTCGTCCACGTACTGCTCGATGCCCTGGCCTTCTGCTGCCAGGAAGTCTGCCACTGCACTGGCGAACCGGTCATCCCGCAGCCAGTGCGCGGAGGCTGTCTTCACGGGCAGGAGGCCTCGGGCCATCTTGTGCTCGCCTTGCGCGCCGCCTTCAAAGCGCACGAAGCCATTCTTCAGGCACCAGGCCAGGGGCTGGTAGTAGCAGGCGTCGAAGTGCAGGCAGGGCACGTGCTTCACGGCACCCCAGTAGCGGCCCCAGGCCGCGCCGGTGTCGCGGTCGATGGCCACCAGCGACGTGGCGATCGGCTCATCACCGCGCCTTGCCACAAACATCAGCCAGTGTTGCGGCATGTGCGCGGCCATGTTCGCAAAGAAGGCGCGCGTGAGGTAGGGCGTGCTGTGGTGCGCCTGGTAGGTCAGCGTGTAGCAGTGGTAGAAGAAGTCCCACAGCCCTTCGTCGATAGCACGGCCTTCGTGGACTGTGAAGCTGACGCCTGCTTCCTGCACGCGTCGACGCTCCTGCTGAATTTTTTTGCGTTTCTCACGTTGCAGCGTGACAAGCAGGCCGGAGAAGTCCGCTGCCGGTGAAACGGGGTCTTGTTGCCAGTGGAATTGCACGCCCTCGCGCAGCATCCAACCGTCCGCCAGCAGCGCCTGCTGGTCGGCGCTGTCAATAAACAGCACATGCGCCGAGGACAGTTTGGACTGGTCAGCCCACTGCCGAAGGGTTTGCGCCAGCGCGTGCCGGGCAATGGCGTCCACCGCAAGCAGCCGTGACCCCGGCACTGGCGTGAAGGGAGGGGCGCATAGCGCCTTGGGGTAATAGCGCAGACCGTGGCGGCGATAGGAGTCCGCCCACGCCCAGTCGAAGACGTATTCACCGTAGGAATGGGCCTTCAGGTACACGGCGCACGCGGCGTCCAAATTGCCTTGGGCACCATGCAGTGTGATGAATCGGGGCGCCCAGCCTGTGGAAGGCAGGGCACTGCCGGATTGGTGCAGCGCCAGCAGGTACTCGTGCCGCAGGAAGGGGGTGGGTTGAAGCTGCCTTGACAGCAGGCCGTTCCAATCCAGCGCGGGTATGGCGCCTGGGTCCTCGTGGACCCCGATGACATAATTCGCAGCTGTGAATTCATTGCTTAGCGTCATGCGGAGTCGGGCTCAATGAAAGTGGCGCTGGCGCAGATCAATGCCGTGGTTGGTGACATCGCCGGCAACGCACGCCTGATTGCAGATGCGGCACGCGCGGCGCACGCGCGAGGTGCCGAACTGGTGGTGGCTCCCGAACTGGCGCTTACCGGCTATCCACCAGAAGATCTTCTGTTGCGTCCCGCTTTCATGGCAGCCTGCGACGCGGCGGTGGGGGCACTGGCAACCGAACTGGCGAATCTGGAGGGTTTGTCTGTGGTGGTGGGTCACCCGCATGCGTTCGGCCGGTCAGGGGATGTTAGGTCCAAGTCGATGACCGTGCAGCAGCGCTTCAATGCCGCGTCGGTGCTGCAAGGCGGGCGCGTGCTGGGCACCTACTGCAAACGGGAGCTGCCCAACTACCAGGTGTTCGATGAACGGCGCTATTTCGTGTCTGGGCGCGATGCCGGACTGGGGCCATTGGTCTTCGAAGTCGGCGGCCACAAAGTCGGTCTTCTGATTTGCGAAGACGCCTGGTTCGAAGAGCCCGCCCAGGCTGCATGCGATGCCGGCGCACAGGTGTTGTGCGTGTTGAATGCATCGCCCTTCCACCTGGACAAGGCCGGTGAACGCGAGGCGCGCATGGCCGAGCGCGCCTGCGCCGTGGGCCGGCCGCTTCTCTATGCCCACCTGGTGGGTGGTCAGGACGAGGTGGTGTTTGATGGCGCTTCGTTCGCAATGAATGCTGCCGGTGACCTGTGCGCACGCGCGCCGTCATTCGAAGAGGCGCTGTGTCTGGTGGACATCGCTGCAGACGGCACGCCCTCGGGCGAGATCGCGCCCTTGCCCAGCACCGAGCAGCAGGTCTGGTCTGCGCTGGTCACCGGCGTGCGCGACTACCTGGGCAAGAACGGGTTCCCCGGCGCCATCATTGGCTTGTCGGGCGGCATCGACTCGGCACTGGTGCTGGCGGTGGCCGTGGACGCGCTGGGTGCGGACAAGGTGCGCGCCGTGATGATGCCTTCGCCGTACACGGCCGACATCTCCTGGATCGATGCCCGTGACATGGCCAGACGACTGGGCGTGCAGTACGACGAGATTGCCATCGCGCCCATGTTCGATGCATTCCGCACCAGTCTAGCGCCCCATTTTGCAGGTCGGGCCGAAGACACGACCGAAGAGAACCTGCAAGCGCGCATCCGGGGCACGCTGCTCATGGCCTTGTCCAACAAGACGGGCCGGATCGTGCTGACCACAGGCAACAAGAGCGAGATGGCCACCGGCTACTGCACGCTTTACGGCGACATGGCGGGCGGATTCGCCGTGATCAAGGACGTGGCCAAGACACTGGTCTACAGTTTGTCGGCGTGGAAGAACCTGCAGCCCAGCCGCCTGGCGGACGGCAGCTTCGGACCGGTGATCCCGGAGCGCATCATCACGCGTCCGCCATCGGCTGAATTGCGTCCAGACCAGACCGACCAAGACAGCTTGCCGCCCTACGACGTTCTTGACGCCATCCTGGCGCGCTACATGGAAGAAGACCAGGGCGTGGACGACATCGTGGCCGCCGGCTTTGACCGCACCGTCGTGGAGCGCGTGGCGCGGCTGATCAGAGTCAACGAGTACAAGCGGCGTCAATCACCGGTTGGTATTCGCATCACCCACAGAGGCTTTGGGCGAGACTGGCGCTATCCCATCACGTCGAGGTTCCGTGCTTAAATGGGCGCAATGTTCACCGCTATCGTCACCGACTCCTGGAGCCACTCATGAAGCAGATCACCGCCATCATCAAGCCCTTCAAGCTCGAGGAAGTGCGCGAGGCACTGGGTGATGTGGGTGTGTCCGGTCTGACCGTCACCGAGGTGAAGGGTTTCGGCCGCCAGAAAGGCCACACCGAGCTGTACCGCGGCGCCGAGTACGTGGTGGACTTCTTGCCGAAGGTCAAAGTCGAAGTCGTGGTCAAGGACGCCGATGTGGACCGGTGCATCGAAGCCATCGTCAAGGCGGCAAAGACAGGAAAGATCGGTGACGGCAAGATCTTCGTCACGGGCGTGGACCAGGTGGTGCGCATCCGCACGGGCGAAACCGACGAGGCCGCCGTTTGAGAGGCAGCGCCCCGGACCGATCCAGTCAGACCCTGGCGTAGTCGTCGGCCGCTCCGGCTGGCCCGGCGAGGTGCGCCATCTGCAAGAGCAGCAGCTGCGGATCCGCGCTGACATGCAAGTTGTCGCGCTGATTTTGCGATAGGAAGCCTTCACCGACCGTGTGGTCCATGAAGCGCAGCAGATCGTCGTAGTAGCCCTCCACGTTGAGAAGGCCGATGGGTTGGTCGTGGTAACCCAGCTGCCGCCAGGTCCAGACTTCGTACAACTCCTCCAGCGTACCGATGCCACCTGGCATGGCAATGAAGGCCTGGGCGCGTTCGGCCATCATTTGCTTGCGCACATGCATGGTCGGCACGACGTGGAGTTCGTGAAGGCCCTGGTGGCCCACCTCCAGGCGTTGCAGGCTCTCTGGGATCACACCCACCACCCGGCCTCCTGCGGCCAGAGTGGCGTCGGCCACCTCTCCCATGAGACCGACTTTCCCGCCGCCGTAGACCAGTTGCCAGCCGCGTTCGCCGATGGCGGTACCCAACGCGCGTGCCGCGACCGTATAGGAAGGTTTCGCGCCATGGCGCGAGCCGCAGTAGACGCAGACACTGAATGACGGGCTCATGCTTCGGGTTTGGATTGACGGTGAGTGGGGTACCAAGTCACGAGTCTGGTGCGGCAGACCGCATCGTGCCAGTACTGGCGGTCTGGATGGATGCGGGTCAATGCGGCGTAGCCCAGGACGCCCGCTGTCATGGCACCGAAGATGGCCCAGCCGCTGCGAAGGCCCCAGAAGTGCACGATGGCCAGGGCCGGCACAAACCAGAGCCAGGACAACAGGTAGCGCGTGGCGGCTCGCAGCGGCGGGACAGGCTGGCCATTCTGGGTGACGAGTCGGATGTGCCAGGTCAGCATGGCCAGAGTCTGGCCGGTGCGGCTCCAGAAGAACACGAAATACGCACCCAGCACCAGAAACAACACGGACTGCAGACCCGTGGCGCCGATCAAGGCGTGACGCTGCTGCGTCAGCACACCGTACAGCAGGCCAGCCACCATGACGACGCCGAAGAGCAGCACGCCTTCATAGAGAAAGCAGGCCAACCGCCTGGGCAGGCCCGGCGCCTCAAGGCGGCTGGGTTCCGCCAGGGCGATCACTGGCCCTGGGCCGCGGGCTCGCTGGACGCGACGGCGGAACGCACGGCCGCACCTTGTGGGCCGCGCTTGGGAAGCAGCGTGGACGGGTCTACAAAGCCCGACGTGGCGGCAATCTTCGGCAAGCCGGCCTGCTGATGCGCTGGCAGTTGCGGTCGAGCCGTCATCGTCGTGGTGGTGGCGCCGGGCTTGGCCTGCTGCGTGGTGGGCGTGACCGCCCGCGATGGTGAGGGCAATGAAGCCTGGACCAGATTGCGTTTCCCTTGCGGGATCGCACTGGTTTGTGCCGACTTTGTCGCTGGTGCAGGGGCCGATGCGGCCTTGGCGCTGCGCTTGGCCGTCTGGGCCAAGGCGTGGCGCTGATCGGCTGGCAAGGCCTGGTAGGCCTCCCACTTGGCTTGGCGCTCGGTGGCTGGGACTTGTTTGGACTCCTGGAACTGCAGGCGTGCCCGGCTGCGTTCGGTCGGCGTCATGCGAGCCCAGTCTGCCATGCGCTCCTGCACGCGGGTTTGCTCGTCCTTGGGCAAACCTGGGAACTTGGTTGCCACTTCCAACCACTTGGCACGCCGCTGCGCGTCAATGCTGCTCCAGTCCCGGTTCAAAGGAGCCAGAAACTTCTGTTGCGCCGGTGTGAGCGAAGCCCAGTCCGTGGGTTCGGCCGCTGCCACGCTTCCTGCGCCGAGAAGCGCAAAGCAGCCCAAAACGGTCAGGAGCCTGCGATTGAACGTCACGGCGTGGGGTTGTTCTTCAGGAATTCGGCAAAGCCTGGATCGGAATAGGCGGCGGGCGGCAAGCTGTCAGACAACAACTGCGCGTCGATTTCGGCAGCCGCCAGCACCTGCTCGCGCACGTTCCAGCGATCCATCATCAACATGCCACTGACCAGCACCACCAAGGGCAGCAGCGAGACGGCGCGTTGCCCCCAAGGCGCCAATCGGCCCAGCACAGCAGCACCGGAGCGCGTCACGCCCACAAGAGCCGTACCCGCCGCCGTTTGATGGCGCAATTCACGGGAACGAGCCAGAGCCTGTTCGCGACTGAAACGCAAACGCTCCGTGATGTCGTGGGGCAGGGACTGTGTCTGCAGGCTGAGTGCGCCTGCCAGGCGCGCGGCCAGGCGGCCTTCAATCGATGGCAGGTCCGCAGCGGGGCGACGGTTGGTGTTCACAGTGTTATTCCCTTGCCTTTTAGCGCCTTGGCCAAGGCATGCACCGCGCGGGAGCAGTGGGTCTTGACACTGCCTTCCGAGCAGCCCATGGCCTCTGCCGTTTCTGCCACGTCGAACTCCTCCCAGTAACGCAGAAGAAACGCTTCTCGTTGACGGCCCGGCAGCGCAGCCACTTCCTCATCGATCAGGCGAAGGATCTGGTCCCTGGACACAGCGTCGGCAGCACTTTCCGTGCCCATCGTGTCTTCAAGGGCGTGCAAAGTCTCCAGGAGGTCGAACTCGCCCTCGTCGCCAGGCCCCTCGAACTCTGACAGGTTCTGGATGACCGCGCTGCGCACTTTCTCGCGCCGGAAGTAGTCCATCGTGGCGTTGGACAGGATGCGCTGGAAGACCAGCGGCAACTCGGCGGCGGGGCGGTCAGCATACTTCTCGGCCAGGCGGATCATCGCGTCCTGCACGATGTCCAGTGCGGCGTCGTCGCTACGAACCGCATACACCGTGCGCTTGAAAGCGCGCTTCTCGACGTTCTTGAGAAAGTCTGTGAGTTCTTTGTCGGTGGCCAACGGGGAGGGGGTTCGGCGATGCCCGGTTTGGGCGCGCAAGATTATGTCATCGCACCTGCTGCGTGCAGCCCGCGCCCGGTGCTGGTGAAAGTCCGAGGCATAATATGCTGCTTCGCACAACGTTCTTTTCAGGTCAGTGCCCGGCCGTCCGACCTGGACGGCGGTGTCCCAGACCGCGCAGGTGCCGAATCCGCCCCACAAGGGCGTGCAGGAGGCGCACCGATGGATTTTCGTTAGAGAAAACCTCAGAGGTTCAAATGGATATGTCTGCCGCGGAAGTCAAGCGCGCAGCCGTCATCGACGGCAAGTCGCAGCCTACTTCTCCCTCCCAAACTGCTTCGGATCCGAATGGGTCTGAAATTCTCGTCCGCTGCCTGCAGGCCGAAGGGGTCAAGTACCTCTGGGGCTATCCAGGCGGAGCCGTGCTGTACATCTACGACGCGCTCTACAAGCAAGACTCCATCCACCATGTCCTGGTGCGCCACGAGCAGGCTGCAGTGCATGCCGCGGATGGCTATGCCCGCGCCACAGGCGACGTTGGCGTAGCGCTGGTTACTTCGGGTCCAGGTGTGACGAATGCCATCACCGGCATTGCCACGGCCTACATGGACTCCATCCCGATGGTGATCATCACCGGCCAGGTGCCCACGCCCGCGATTGGGCTGGACGCCTTCCAGGAGTGCGACACCGTGGGCATCACGCGCCCGATCGTCAAGCACAACTTCCTGGTGAAGGATGTGCGCGACCTGGCCGTCACGCTCAAGAAAGCCTTCCATATCGCACGCACCGGTCGTCCCGGACCGGTGGTGGTGGACATCCCCAAGGACGTGTCGCTCAAGACCACACCATTCCACTACCCCGATACGGTGGAAATGCGTTCCTACAACCCGGTGAAGAAGGGCCATGGCGGGCAGATTCGCAAAGCCGTTCAGTTGATGCTGCAGGCCAAGCGCCCCTACATCTACACCGGAGGCGGCGTGATCCTGGGCAATGCGTCGGCCGAACTTCGCCAGTTGACCGACTTGCTGGGCTACCCCGTCACCAACACGCTCATGGGCTTGGGTGCCACGGCGCACAGCGATCCCAAGTTCCTGGGCATGCTGGGCATGCATGGCACCTACGAAGCCAACATGACCATGCAGCATTGCGACGTGCTGCTGGCCGTGGGTGCGCGGTTTGACGACCGCGTCATCGGCAACCCCAGGCACTTTGCGTCGGTTGAACGCAAGATCATCCACGTGGACATCGACCCTTCGTCGATCTCCAAGCGCGTGAAGGTCGACGTGCCCATCGTCGGCGACGTGAAGGAAGTGCTGATCGAATTGATCGCGCAGATCAAGGAGGCGCAGGCCAAGCCGGATTCGGCAGCCTTGTCTTCCTGGTGGAGCCA
The DNA here is from genome assembly GCA_963750785.1 of uncultured beta proteobacterium. Taxonomy (GTDB): domain Bacteria; phylum Pseudomonadota; class Gammaproteobacteria; order Burkholderiales; family Burkholderiaceae_C; genus Rubrivivax. The sequence goes on from CAVVSC010000001.1 coordinate 127,313, forward strand.
GATCAACGAGTGGCGCAAGCGCGAGTGCCTGGCCTACAAGGGCAGCGACAGCGTCATCAAGCCGCAGATGGTGGTCGACAAGCTGTGGCAACTCACCAAGGACCGTGACGCCTACATCACGTCTGATGTGGGCCAACACCAGATGTGGGCCGCCCAGTACTACCGCTTCGAAGAGCCGCGCCGCTGGATCAACTCCGGCGGCCTGGGCACGATGGGCGTGGGCTTGCCCTATGCCATGGGCATCAAGCTGGCCAAGCCGGATTCAGATGTGTTCTGCGTCACGGGCGAAGGCAGCATCCAGATGTGCATCCAGGAACTGTCCACCTGCCTGCAATACAAGACGCCGGTGAAGATCGTCTCGCTCAACAACCGGTACCTGGGCATGGTGCGTCAGTGGCAGCAGCTGGACTACGGTGGCCGCTATTCGCACAGCTACATGGACGCCCTGCCGGATTTCGTGAAACTGGCTGAAGCCTACGGTCACGTCGGCTTGCTCGTCGAAAAGCCGCAGGACGTGGAACCCGCGCTCCGAGAGGCCATCCGCCTCAAGGACCGCACGGTGTTTCTGGACGTCCGGACGGACCCGACCGAAAACGTCTGGCCCATGGTGCAGGCGGGCAAGGGCATCAGCGAGATGCTGCTCGGCTCTGAAGACCTGTAAGCCGCGTTCCTTTCACAAAACCCACGCCGCGTGGCCAAGGGCCCAGGGTTACCGCCCTGACGTCTGAAGAGCGCGCTGCCAGGACCTTTTCCCATGAAACACATCATTGCGGTGCTGCTCGAAAACGAGCCAGGCGCCCTGTCACGCGTCGTCGCGCTGTTCTCGGCGCGCGGCTACAACATCGAAAGCCTCACGGTGGCGCCCACAGAAGACCCGTCGCTGTCGCGCATGACCATCGTCACCACGGGCAGTGACGAGGTCATTGAGCAGATCACCAAGCACCTGAACCGCCTCATCGAGGTAGTCAAGGTGGTTGACCTGACCGAAGGCAGCTTCACCGAGCGCGAGCTGATGCTCATCAAGGTGCGTGCCGTGGGCAAGGAACGCGAGGAGATGAAGCGCATGGCCGACATCTTCCGTGGTCGCATCATCGACGTCACCGAAAAGAGCTACACCATCGAGCTCACCGGTGACTCGACCAAGCTGGACGCCTTCCTGGTCGCGATCGACCGGGCAGCGATCCTGGAGACCGTGCGGACCGGTGCCAGCGGCATCGGGCGCGGCGAACGCATCCTGAGAGTTTGACCCACCCCGAAGCGCCTGCGGCGCTCCCCTCAAGGGGCGTCGCTGGCGGCCCGGCAGAGCCGGATCCGCGGCGACCGCTTGATCTGCCACCCCCTTTTTTCCCCTGGAGAGACACATGAAGGTTTACTACGACAAGGACGCTGACCTGAGCCTGATCAAGGGCAAGAACGTCACCATCATCGGCTACGGCTCGCAGGGCCACGCCCATGCGCAAAACCTGAACGACAGCGGCGTGAAGGTGACCGTTGGCCTGCGCAAGAGCGGCGCCAGCTGGAACAAGGTCGAAAAGGCCGGCCTGAAGGTTGCCGAAGTGGCCGACGCGGTGAAGGAAGCCGACGTGGTCATGATCCTGCTGCCGGACGAGCAGATCGGTGCTGTCTACAAGAACGACGTAGAACCCAACATCCGCAAGGGCGCATCGCTGGCCTTTGCGCACGGCTTCAACGTGCACTACGGCCAAGTGGTGCCGCGTGACGATCTGGATGTGTGGATGGTGGCGCCCAAGGCCCCAGGCCACACGGTGCGCAACACCTACACGCAAGGCGGCGGCGTGCCTCACCTGATCGCCGTGCATGCCGACAAGAGCGGCAAGGCCCGTGACCTTGCGCTGAGCTATGCGGCGGCGAATGGCGGCGGCAAGGCCGGCATCATCGAAACCAATTTCCGCGAAGAAACCGAGACCGACCTCTTCGGCGAACAAGCCGTGCTCTGCGGTGGCACTGTGGAGCTGATCAAGGCCGGTTACGAGACCCTGGTGGAAGCCGGCTATGCGCCGGAAATGGCCTACTTCGAATGCTTGCACGAACTCAAGCTCATCGTTGACCTGATCTATGAAGGCGGCATCGCCAACATGAACTACTCGATCAGCAACAACGCCGAATACGGCGAATATGTCACCGGCCCGCGCATCGTCACCGACGAGACCAAGAAGGTCATGAAGGACGTGCTGAAGGACATCCAGACTGGCGAGTACGCCAAGAGCTTCATCCTGGAAAACCGCGCCGGTGCGCCCACGCTGCTCAGCCGCCGCCGCTTGACCAGCGAGCACAGCATCGAAGTGGTGGGTGAGAAGCTACGCGCCATGATGCCGTGGATCAAGGCCAACAAGCTGGTCGACCGCAGCCGCAACTGATGACGGATACCCAGCGGCGGGCCGCAGCCAGCGCGATATCCTCCGCGCCATGATCGAAGATTCCCGGTCCTTGGATGACGAAGGCGGCTCGCCCGCGCCGCTGCCCCCGCGGCGGCGCGGCATCTATGTGCTTCCAAACGCCATCACCCTGGCGGCTCTGTTTTCTGGTTTCTACGGCATCGTCATGGCGATGAATGGCCGCTTTGAAGTGGCCTGCATAGCCATCTTCTGCGCCGCGGTCCTGGACAGCCTCGATGGCCGGGTGGCCCGCATGACCAATGCACAGAGCGCTTTCGGCGAGCAGATGGACAGCTTGTCTGACATGGTGAGCTTCGGTGCCGCGCCGGCGCTGATCGTCTACATCTGGGCGCTGAAGGATCTGGGCAAAGCGGGCTGGATTCCGGCTTTCGTGTACATCGCCGGCGCGGCGCTGCGCCTGGCGCGCTTCAACGTCAACATTGGCGTGGTCGACAAGCGCTTCTTCCAAGGCCTGCCCAGTCCGGCGGCGGCGGCTGTGGTGATCGGTCTGATCTGGGTCATGGACGACGCAGGCTTCAAGGGCGCATCACGTATCGACTGGCTGGCCTGGACGGCCTTCGGCGTGACCTTGTTTGCTGGCCTGTCCATGGTCACCAACGCGCCGTTCTACAGCTTCAAGGTGGTGGGCGGCAAACGCACCGTGCCGTTTGTCGTGATGGTGGCCATTGCACTGGGCATTGCCCTGGTGGCGCTGGACCCGCCCCGCGTGCTGTTCGCCATCTTTTGCTTGTACGGCCTGTCGGGCTATGCCGTGTACGCGTGGCGCCGATTCAAGGGCAAGCCCACCAGTGTGGTGGCTTTGTCCACCGATGAGCCTGATGAAAAGGGCCTGCATCCCTGAGTGCGGGTGCATGCTAGACTTGGCGCCATGACGTCCCGAGTTCGCGCCCTGACGCTACTGCTAGCGACCACATTGCGGGTGCGCTGATCGACTTCGTCTAGACCATTCCCTGATCAACGGCCCGCCAGCGCACAGCAGCGGGCCGTTGTCATTTCCAGCGCTGCGTGCGACCCACCCACAGCCCAGAAAGCACGACCATGACCGACAAGCTCATCATCTTCGACACCACCTTGCGTGACGGCGAACAGTCGCCAGGCGCTTCGATGACGCGCGACGAGAAGCTGCGCATCGCGCGGCAACTGGAGCGGCTGCGGGTGGACGTGATCGAAGCAGGCTTCGCTGCGTCCAGCAATGGCGATTTCGAGGCTGTGAGGGCCATTGCTGCGGCCATCAAGGAATCCACGGTCTGCTCCTTGGCCCGTGCCAATGACCGCGACATCTCGCGCGCCGCAGAGGCCCTGAAGGGCGCGGTCAGTTCGCGTATCCACACCTTCATCGCCACCAGCGAACTCCACATGGAGAAGAAGCTGCGCATGACGCGTGACCAGGTCTTCGAACAGGCGAAGCTGGCCGTGCGTTTCGCTCGCAACTTGTGCGAGGACGTTGAGTTCTCGCCAGAGGACGGCTACCGGTCCGATCCTGATTTCCTGTGCCGAGTGCTGGAAGCCGTGATCAAGGAAGGTGCGCGCACACTGAACATCCCCGACACCGTGGGCTATGCGATTCCCGAGCTTTACGGTGACTTCATTCGCAAGTTGCGCGAACGGGTGCCCAATTCCGACAAGGCCGTCTGGTCTGTGCATTGCCACAACGACCTGGGCATGGCGGTGGCCAATTCGCTGGCTGGCGTGATGATTGGCGGTGCGCGGCAGATCGAATGCACCATCAACGGCCTGGGCGAACGTGCCGGCAACTGCAGCCTGGAAGAAGTGGTGATGGCCGTGCGCACGCGCCGTGACTACTTCGGGCTGGACCTGGGCATCGACACCACGCAGATCGTTCCTGCTTCGCGCATGGTGAGCCAGACCACGGGTTTCGTGGTGCAGCCCAACAAGGCAGTGGTCGGTGCCAATGCATTTGCCCACGCCAGCGGCATTCACCAGGACGGGGTTCTCAAGGCCCGCGACACCTACGAAATCATGCGTGCCGAAGACGTCGGCTGGGCTGCCAACAAGATCGTCCTGGGCAAGCTGAGCGGCCGGAATGCCTTCAAGCAACGACTGCTGGAGCTTGGCATCGAACTTGAATCCGAAGGCGAGATCAATGCCGCGTTCGCTCGGTTCAAGGACCTGGCGGACCGCAAGAGCGACATCTTCGACGAAGACATCATTGCCCTTGTCAGCGACGAAAGCGTCACCGCCGAGTCGGAACACTACCGCCTTCTGGCACTGAACCAGCACTCTGCGATGGGTGAACGCCCGCAGGCCAGCGTGGTATTTGCTGCCGGAGCGGTGGAGCACAGCGCCAGCAGTGACGGCAACGGTCCCGTTGATGCGAGCCTGAAGGCAATCGAGTCCAAGGTCAAAAGTGGCGCGGAAATGATGCTTTATTCGGTGAATGCGATCACTTCGGGCAGCACAGAATCCCAGGGCGAGGTCACCGTGCGACTGCAGCACGGTGGCCGCGTGGTGAACGGGGTCGGCGCAGACCCGGACATCGTGGTGGCGTCCGCGAAGGCTTACCTGTCGGCCCTGAACAAGCTGCACAGCAACGCTGATCGGGTGGCCGCCCAGGGCTGAGCTTCAGCCCGTCGCTTGCATCGGCCATGCGTCTTGGGGTATTCCCGTGCGGGACTACAACTTGAGAAACCTGGTGCAAGCGATTGAATTTGTGCGCGTTTTTGGTTAACCTGCACCTTTGCACAGGTGCAGGTCTGTGGGGTCAACTTTGACGGCACAAATTGGGGTTCGGGTCAGGCGATGGGCGGCAATGGTCGCGTCCTCGGTTCTGGTGTTTTCGCTCGCCCAGCCGGTCTTGGCCGCTGAAGTGCCTTCGCAGGTTGCAAAAGCCAAACCCGCCAAGACCACCAAGGCTGTCAAGTCGGCCACCAAGAGTTCAGGCAAGGCGCGCAAAACGCGCAAGCTGCGCGCCGCTGTGGTTCCCGCCCGGCCGTCCTATGGCCAGATCGCGGGCCTGCATGCAGCAGGCGACGAACTGTCCCTCAAGTCCAGCGTCGCGCTGGTGGTTGATCAAGACACCGACGAGGTGTTGTTCAGCAAGAACCCCAGCGCTGTGCTGCCCATCGCGTCCATCACCAAACTGATGACAGCACTGGTGGTGACGGAAGCCTCTTTGCCGCTGGACGAGATGCTGGTGGTTTCGAAGGACGACGTGGCCGCCACGGCGGGCAGCAAGTCGCGCTTGCGTGAAGGCACCGAGTTGTCGCGTGGAGACATGCTGCACCTGGCCTTGATGGCCTCTGAAAACCGCGCCGCGCATGTACTTGGGCGCAGCTTTCCTGGTGGCATCGACACTTTTGTCAGCGCCATGAACAGCAAGGCTTCGCAACTGGGCATGGCCGATACGCGTTACGTGGAACCCACGGGGCTGTCAGCCAGCAACCAGTCCAGCGCACAAGATCTGACGCGATTGGTGCGCGCTGCGTTTGAGCATCCCATCATCCGAGATCTGTCCACGTCACAGGAAATGATCGTCCCCATGGGCCGCCGTCCGGTGGCCTTCCGCAGCACCAACGGTCTGGTGCGCAACCCGGACTGGGAGATCGGTCTGCAAAAAACGGGCTATATCTCCGCAGCGGGTCGCTGCCTGGTGATGCAGACGCAGCTCGCAGGACGTCGGCTCATCATGGTGCTGCTGGATTCCGCCGGGAAGTATTCCCGCATCGGTGACGCCGAGCGCATCCGCAAATGGATGCGCGAGCAGCCGCTGTTGTCCAGCTTGACAGCGCCGGCGACTCAGCCGCGGTAGCCCAGGGCCGAAGAGATCTGCGCGGCCGTGGATTTCACGCGGTCGGTCCAGCCGTCTTCCAGCCGGTCAGCCGGCGCAGAAATCGACAGCCCGGCGAGCAACTTGCCCTGGTCGTCGTAGACGCCCGCTGCCACGCAGCGCACCCCCAGTTCGAGCTCTTCGTCGTCGCGCGCGACGCCACTGCCCCGCACCTGCGTCAGTTCCCTTTCCAGACGCTGCACGTCGGTGATGCTGTTGCGCGTGTGGCCTGTGAGTCCGGTGCGCGCTGCATAGGCGCGGACCCGGGTGGAGTCGTCGTGGGCCAGGAACAGCTTGCCGACCGACGTGAGGTGCAAGGGGGCTCGGCCACCAACGGTGCGCACGACTTGCATGCCACTGCGTTCGCTGTAGGCGCGCTCGATGTAGATGATCTCGTCGCCCTGGCGCACGGACAGGTTCACTGCCTGGTGCGTGAGCTTGTGCAGTTCGCGCATGGGAATCAGCGCCGCCTCGCGCACGTCCAGCCGTTCTTTCACCAGATTGCCCAGTTCCAGAAGTCGCATGCCCAGGCGGTAAGTGCCCGCTTGCGGGCGTTCTACATAGCGGCCCAAAGTCAGGTCATTCAAGATGCGATGGGCCGTGGACGGATGCAGGCCTGTCCTTTCGCTGATTTCTTTCAGCGATACCGGGTCCTGATGCGATGCCAGCGTGTCCAGGAGCGCAAAGGTGCGTTCCAGGACCTGGATGGTGGGCGAGATGTTGTCCTTGTTGCTCATGCCGGGGTCGGGCAGCGGGTGAGCCTTCATTTTGCATCGCGGAAAGACTGCCTGCATCACGATATTCAGTCGCTGGACTCAATCAGGGCCACGGCGGCCTCTCCGCTTCGTACCGCGCCTTCCAGGGTCGCGGGATAGGGTCCGGCTACGTAGTCGCCTGCCGCGACCAGACCTGGCGCCAACTTTTGAGCGGGGCGCACCATCTCCGGCACGCAGCGGAAGGTGGCGCGCTTCTCGGCCAGCACGCGCAGCACACGCGGTGGCGAGGCCCAGGTGCCAGCGGGAAAGTCACGCTCAGCCTGCACCAGCACCGCCTGGCCCGTGGCGGCCAGACCTTTTTCGACCCATGCACGCGCGCCGCTGACGACAAAGGCAAATACGCCGGGTGTCGCACCCATGGCGCCATGATCAAACACGAACTGGGCAGGGGCCTGAGGACCTTCAAGCAAGGCGGTCATGGCTTGTTTCAAGCGCGTCTGCGGACTGTAGACATAGACGGTAACGATCGGCTCGTAGTCAAAGACTGCTGCACATGCGGCCCATTCGGGCGCATGGGGCGCTGCCAGTCGAGCCGCCTCGCCGGGCGGGCAGGCCAGAACCACGCCGTCAAACGTCTCGCCGTTGACTTTCCATGCCGGGCCGAACGGTGCCAGTTGCTCGGCCCGTGTGCCCAGCCGTAAATTGGCGCCACGCTGTTGCAGCCAGACCTGGGCAGGCTGTGGCAACAACTGAGAAAGTGTTTGCCGCGGCAGCAAGAGGTCTGCTGAGCCGGCACCCGAGAACAGAGCGTCGCGCAAGACGCGCAGAAAGACCACGCCGCTGGCCTCGGTCGACGGGGTGTTCAGCGCAGCGACACACAAGGGGTCGATCATGAGCTGGCGCACCCGGGGCGGAAGCGGCCCGCACAACTGGTCCACGGTGGCTGTTTCATCGCAGCGAAAGCCGGTCACGGCCCAGCCCAGCGCCGTGCGGATCAAGGTCAACTTGTCGCTCCAGGTCCACCCTTTCGCGCGCAGCACGGCCAAGCCAAAGACAAGCCAGGCGGGCCCGTGTGGCATGTGCAGGCCGCGCCCGTCCGGGTAGCGAAGCGTCAGGGGCAGGCGCAGAAGCCCTGCGCGCACGTTCACGCCCACCGTGGACATCAGCGCCAGTGTCCGCGCGTAGGCACCGATCAGAATGTGTTGGCCGTTGTCCAGCGACAGGCCGTCGACTTCCACGGCGCGCGCCCGACCGCCCCAATGTGCGGCCATCTCAAACAGTGTCACCTGGTGGCCCGCTTCGGTAGCGCGCACCGCCGCGGCCAGTCCGGCCCAGCCCCCACCAATGACGGCGAGCTTCATGCGGCTCGCAAGGTCAACGCCCGCGTAGGTGGGTTGCCGTGGCGATCCACAACTTGCGCAGCGGCGTCAGTGAGGTGCGCTGATGAAGCACCTGGAAGTGCTGGGCCTCGATCTCTCGCAGCAGCTGCCGGTAGATATTGGCCATCATCAGGCCCGGCTTCTGCGCTGCTCGGTCCACATCAGGCAGCAGTTTCATCGCGGCGTCGTAGCCGGCATGGGCGCGCTCGGCCTGGAAGCGCATCAGTGCCTGGAAGCGGTCGCTGTAGCCCCAGGGCGGCTTGCGCTGCAGCAGTTCATGTGCCTTCACGTCAAAGCGCTGCAGTTCGCTCACGGGCAGGTAGATGCGGCCACGGCGTGCGTCGTCGCCCACGTCGCGGATGATGTTGGTGAGCTGCATCGCCTGGCCCAGTTGGTGCGCGTACTGCACCGTGGCTTCTTGGGTGCGGCCGAAGATGTTGGCGGCGACCTCGCCAACCACGCCTGCCACCAGGTGGCAGTAGCGCTGCAGCGCCGGGAAGTCCAGGAACCGGGTCTGGTCCAGATCGGTCTGGCAGCCTTCAATGACCGCCTGCAAGTGCGCTTCCTGAATATCAAAGTTCGGCGCCAGAGGCAGCAGTGCACGCATCACCGGGTGGCTCGGTGCGCCCAAGAAGGCCTGCCCGACTTCCTTGCGCCACCACTGCAACTTGGTGGCGGCGACGGATGGGTCGGCGATCTCGTCCACCACATCGTCGACCTCCCGGCAGAAGGCATAGAAGGCCGTGATGGCGGCGCGCCGCGGTGCCGGCAGGAAGAGGAAGGCGTAGTAGAACGAAGAGCCGCTGGCTGCGGCCTTTTCCTGCACGTATTGCTCGGGGGTCATCTGCGTCGTCCGCTCATGCGCCATGCGCGAAAGAGCAAGCGAGGCGCATCCTGGGCCCGCAGGGTGGGGCGTTTCAGCAGCACGGCGTGGTCCATGTCGCGGATTTTCTCAAGAATCGCCAGTCCTCCCTGCACGACGAGCCGCAATTCCCAACCCGCGCGGCCAGGCACGCGCAGTGCCAAGGACTGACCTTCGTGCATCAAGGACTCGGCCCAAGCGACCAGGCTGCGCACCAGGGACCTTGCCCGCGGGCTGTCGGTACAGGCCGCCAATTCCTGCTGCGTGACCGCGTGGGCCTCTCGATCCGCAGCACAAACGTAGCAACGGCCACGCGGACCGTCAACGCTGAGGTCCTGCCAGAAGTTGATCAGCTGCAGCGCGCTGCAGATGGCGTCGGATTGGCGCAGCGACTCGGCGTCCTGGATGCCGTACAGGTGCAAGAGCAGGCGGCCCACCGGGTTGGCTGACCGGCTGCAGTAGTCCAGCAACTGCGCCCGGTCGGCATAGAGCGGGTTTCCCGCGTCCTGCTCAAACGCATCCAGCAAGTCGTGAAGTGGCGTCGCAGGCAGCTGAAATCGCCGCGCCTGCAGAGCGAGGGCGCTGAATATCCCCGGCCAGCGGGCAGACGCAGATCCGTGGGTCAAGGCTGCACTGAGGTCCTGGCGGTAGCTGTGCAGGACGGCAAGGCGCTCTTCGGTGGTGGCGTCGCCTTCGTCAGCCAAGTCGTCGGCAGTTCTTGCAAAGTGATAGATGGCCGCCACGGCCTGCCGAATGGCCGGCGGGCACAGGAGGCTGGCAACGGGAAAGTTTTCGTAGTGGTCGACGCTCACGCGGGCGATTCTGAGGGGTCCGCGGCGGGTGTTCTGGGCTCGTTTGGGGCGCTTGGGCAAGCGTTGACAGGGTTTTGAGCTGAATCTATATTACTGACTGGTCAGTCATTATCCACCATCGTTCCTCTTACCGCCCTGTCCGGACGAAGCCATGAACGCACGCTCCCCACTCGCCATTCTTCTGGTTTCTACCGCCACGCTGGTGGCCTGCTCCAAGCAGGAGGTCGCGCCCGAACCGACCCGGGCGGTCCGGACAGTGAACCTGACGGCGGCCAGCGCCGGGGGCTCGCACGAGTACGCCGCAGAAGTCCGCGCGCGAACGGAATCCCGTTTGGGCTTCCGGGTGGCGGGCAAGCTCACCAGCCGTCCTGCCGAAGTGGGCCAGCACGTGAAGGCTGGGCAGGTGCTGGCACAGTTGGATCCAGTGGACTTGAAGCTGCAGCAGGACGCAGCCTTGGCCGGACTGCGCGCTGCTCAATCGGCCTATGACCTGGCGGGCGCGGAATTCAAGCGCTACAAGGAACTGCGTGACCAGGGCTTCATCAGCGCGCTCGAACTGGAACGCCGGGACACCGCGCTGCAGGCCCAGAAGTCCCAATTGGACCAGGCCAAGGCCCAAGCGACCGTCCAGGGCAACCTGGCAGGCTATGCCGCACTGACGGCCACATCCGCAGGTGTCATCACCGCAGTAGACGCCGAAGTCGGCACCGTCATGGTCGCGGGTACGCCGGTTGTGCGCCTGGCGCACGACGGCGCACGCGATGTGGTCTTTGCAGTACCTGAAGACGCCGCGGCCGGCTTGCGCATGCTGCTGGGCAAGTCAGGTGCCTTGCGTGTGCGTCCCTGGGGCGGCGGTGCGCCTGTGCCCGCAACCGTGCGTGAGGTGGCTGCTGCGGCCGATCCGGCCACACGGACCTTTCTCGTCAAGGCTGACGTTGGCGCGGCTGCCGTTCAACTGGGCCAGACGATGACTGCCGTGGTGGACCTGCCGAAGCGAGAGGGCGTGATCAAGCTGCCACTGACCGCTGTCATGCAGCAGCAGGGGCAAACCGCCATTTGGGTGCTGGACCGCGCCACCATGTCGGTGCGGATGCAGCCTGTGCTTGTGGGTGGCGCCGACGGCAATGAGGTTGTGGTGCTGAGTGGCGTAGCGCCCGGAGCCACGGTCGTGACTGCAGGGGTGCATGTGCTGACGCCAGGGCAGAAGGTCAAGCTGTACGAGAGCGATGCGCCTGCTGCCTTCACCCCTCCGGCGGCAGCCTCTGCACCTCGCCGTTGAGAAGGCACCCGACATGAGCCAGGACGACAGCGGCGTGACGCCTTCTCGATTCAACATTTCCCGCTGGGCGCTGGAACACCCGGCGCTGACGCGCTACCTCATGGTGGTGCTGATGGTGCTGGGCGTCGCCGCCTACTTTCAGCTGGGTCAGGACGAAGACCCGCCGTTCACCTTTCGAGCGATGGTCGTCCAGGCCTTCTGGCCTGGTGCCAGCGCGCAGCAGATGGCTGAACAGGTCACCGACAAGATCGAGCGCACGCTGCAGGAAGTGCCGTACTCCGACAAGATCCGCTCGTACACCAAGCCGGGCGAGTCGCTGACCATTCTTCAGCTGAAAGATTCGTCACCCGCCAAGGAGGTGGCGGGCAGCTGGTACCAGGCCCGCAAGCGTGTCAACGACATGCGCAGCACCCTGCCGCAGGGGGTGATTGGCCCGGTGTTCAACGACGACTTCGGCGACGTCTATGGGTCCATCTTCGCCCTAACCGCCGATGGGTTCACGCGCGAAGAACTGCGTGTACAAGCCGACCGGGTCCGACAGAAGTTGCTGCAGGTGCCTGATGTCGCCAAGGTCGAGATCTTCGGTGCACAGGCAGAAAAGGTCTTCGTCGAGATCTCGCAGAAGCGCCTGGCGCAGCTTGGTTTGGATTTCAACCAGGTGATCGCGCAGATCGGCGCGCAGAACGCGGTGGAAGGAGCGGGCGTGATGAACGCCGGTTCCGAGAACCTGCAGGTGCGCGTGGGCGGGCAGTTCAACTCGGTGGACGAGTTGAAGCGCTTTCCCATCCGCGGCATCAACGCCGGCACAGGGGTGGGCAGCACCATCCGACTGGGGGACATTGCTGAAATACGCCGTGACTATGTGGACCCGCCATCGGTGAAGGTGCGTCACCAAGGCCAGGAGGTCATCGCCCTGGGCGTGTCCATGGCCAAGGGCGGAGACATCATCGCGCTGGGCCACGAACTGCAGGCGGCGATGGCGCAAGTCCAGGCGGAATTGCCCGTCGGCATCAGCGTCAGCCGCGTGCAGGACCAGCCGCAGGCCGTGAGCCGGTCGGTCGGCGAATTCGTGCGTGTCCTGATCGAGGCCGTGGCGATCGTGCTGGCTGTCAGCTTCATCAGCCTGGGCCTGCACCTGAAGCCGCTGCGCGTGGACATCTGGCCGGGCATGGTCGTGGGCATCACCATTCCGCTGGTGCTGGCCATCACCTTTGTCACCATGTTCTATTGGGGCGTGGGCCTGCACAAGATCAGCCTGGGTAGCCTGATCATCGCGCTAGGGCTGCTGGTGGACGACGCCATCATTGCAGTGGAGATGATGGTGCGCAAGCTCGAAGAGGGCTACGACAAGATGCGCGCAGCCACCTTCGCCTATGACGTGACGGCCATGCCCATGTTGACGGGCACCCTGATCACCGCTGCGGGCTTCCTGCCCATCGGCCTGGCCAAGAGCGTGACGGGCGAATACACCTTTGCGATCTTCGCTGTGACTTCGGCCGCGCTGGTGATTTCCTGGTTGGTGTCCGTGTACTTTGTGCCCTACCTGGGTGCCTGGCTGTTACGCACGCGCGGCCATGTGCAGGGTGCGGAATCGGGTGGCCACGAACAGCCGCACGAGTTGTTCGACACACCGTTCTATGCCCGATTCCGAAAGGCTGTGAACTGGTGTGTGCAGCACCGGTGGATCACCATCGGCCTGACCATCGGCACCTTCGCGCTGGGCATCGTGGGCATGGGCAAGGTGCAGCAGCAGTTCTTCCCCGATTCCAGCCGGCCGGAAATCCTGGTGGACCTGTGGCTGCCGGAAGGCTCCACCATCCAGCAGACCGACGAGATCGCCCGCCGCTTTGAAGCGCGGATGATGAAAGAGAAGGGCGTGGACACGGTCACCACCTGGGTGGGCAGCGGCGTGCCGCGCTTCTACCTGCCTCTGGACCAGGTCTTCCCGCAAAGCAATGTCAGCCAGGCCATCGTGCTGCCCAAGGACCTGAAGCAGCGCGAAGAATTGCGTGTGCGTCTGCCGGCCCTGCTGGCGACGGAATTCCCCGAAGTGCGCGGCCGCGTGAAACTGCTGCCCAACGGCCCGCCCGTGCCCTACCCGGTGCAGTTCCGTGTGGTGGGTGTGGAAGCCGAGAAGGTGCGAGCCTGGGCCGACCAGGCCAAGGAAGTGCTGCGCGGCAATGCCAGCATGCGCGGCGTCAACGACAACTGGAACGAATCCATCAAGGTCCTGCGCCTGGAAATTGACCAGGACAAGGCGCGCGCCTTGGGTGTCACCAGCCAGGCCATTGCGCAAGCCTCGCGCACCATCCTGACGGGCACCAACATTGGCCAGTACCGCGAAGGCGACAAGCTGGTGGACATCGTGCTGCGCCAGCCGGCTGATGAACGCAAGGCCATCACCGACCTGGGCAGCGCCTACATGCCCACGGCCAGCGGCCGCGCCGTGCCGCTGACGCAGATCGCCAAGGTGGGCTTTACCTGGGAGCCGGGTGTGCTGTGGCGTGAAGGCCGCAACTACGCGGTCACGGTCCAGGGGGATGTGGTGGAAGGCGTGCAGGGGCCGACGGTCACTGCGCAGGTCTGGCCGCAACTGCAGGCGCTGGCCGCCAAGATGCCGCCGGGCTACAGCATGCAGATCGCCGGGGCCGTGGAAGAAAGCAGCAAGGGCCAGGGCTCGATCGCGGCCGGGGTGCCGGTAATGTTGTTCATCATCTTCACCCTGCTGATGCTTCAGTTGCAGAGCTTCAGCCGGTCGGTGCTGGTGTTCCTGACCGGGCCGCTGGGCATTGCCGGAGTGGCCGGAGCCTTGCTGTTGCTGAACCGCCCCTTCGGCTTCGTGGCGCTGCTGGGTGTGATCGCGCTGATGGGCATGATCATGCGCAATTCCGTGATCCTGATCGACCAGATCGAGCAGGATCGCTCGCGCGGCGTGCCCACCTGGACGGCCATCGTCGAATCTGCCGTGCGGCGCTTCCGCCCGATCGTGCTGACGGCGGCGGCGGCCGTATTGGCCATGATTCCGTTGTCGCGCAGCGTGTTCTGGGGCCCGATGGCCGTGGCGATCATGGGTGGCTTGATCGTCGCCACCGTGCTGACCCTGCTGGCCTTGCCGGCCATGTACGCCGCCTGGTTCCGGGTCAAGCCGCCCGAAGTTGAAGCGGCCTGAGGAATACGTCCGTCAGCGGGGCGGTGTAGAGGGTGGCCGCGTGCGGCTAAAATCCGCAGCTTTGCCGCCGCGTCGGCGCACCACCTGCGCGGGTGGCGAAATTGGTAGACGCACCAGGTTTAGGTCCTGACGCCTTCACGGGCGTGTCGGTTCGAGTCCGATCCCGCGCACCACTGCTAGCTGCTTCCTTCCAGCCGACCCCTCCCCAGACACCACAGAAGACATCATGGCCGTCCAAGTTGAAACCCTAGAGAAGCTCGAGCGTCGCATCACCCTCACGGTGGCATCCGACGTGATCAACGGTGAGGTGGAAAGCCGCCTCAAGCGCTTGTCGCGCACCGTCAAGGCCGACGGCTTCCGCCCCGGCAAGGTGCCGATGAGTGTGGTGGCCCAGCGCTACGGCTACAGCGTGCAATACGAAGTGGTCAATGACCGCATCGGCCAAGCCTTCAACGACGCCGCCACCGAAGCGCAGTTGCGCGTCGCCGGCCAGCCCCGAATCACGCAGAAGGACGACGCGCCCCAGGGTCAGCTGTCCTTCGACGCCGTGTTCGAGGTCTACCCCGACGTGAAGTTGGGTGACCTAACGACCGTGGAAGTGGAGCGCGTGGCCACCGAGGTCAGCGAAGCCGCCATCGACCGCACCGTGGACATCCTGCGCAAGCAGCGTCGCACCTTCGGTCTGCGTCCGGCGGCCGAAGGCGCCGTGGAAACAGACCGCGTCACCATCGACTTCGAAGGCAAGATCGACGGCGAACCCTTCTCCGGCGGCAAGGCCGAAGCCTTCCAGTTCACCATCGGCGAAGGCCAGATGCTGGAACAGTTCGACCAGGCCGTGCGAGGCATGAAGGTGGGCGAAAGCAAGACCTTCCCGCTGCAGTTCCCGACCGACTACCACGGCAAGGACGTGGCTGGCAAGGAAGCCGACTTCATGGTGACGGTCAAGAAGATCGAAGCCGCCAACCTGCCGGTCGTGGACGAAGCCTTCGCCAAGGCACTGGGCATCAAGGAGGGCACGGTCGAGGCCCTGCGCGACGACGTCAAGAAGAACCTGGAACGCGAAGTGAAGTTCCGTGTCATCGCCCGCAACAAGGGTGCCGTGATGGAGGCGTTGGCCGCCAGCGCAGAACTGGAACTGCCCAACGCCTTGGTCGCCACCGAGACCGACCGCCTGATTGAAGGCGCACGTGCCGACCTGAAGCAGCGCGGCGTGAAGGACGCGGAAACGGCGCCCATTCCTGCCGAGATCTTCAAGCCGCAAGCCGAGCGCCGCGTGCGCCTGGGCCTGGTAGTGGCCGAGCTGGTGCGCAAGAACAATCTGCAAGCCAAGCCGGACCAGTTGCAGAAACATATTGAAGAGCTCAGCCAGAGCTACGAGAAGCCTGCCGAGGTGATGCGCTGGTACCTGGGTGACCGCCAGCGCATGGCAGAAGTCGAAGCGGTCGTCATCGAGAACAACGTGACCGAATTCGTCCTGGCTCAGGCGAAGGTCGTCGACAAGGTGCTACCGTTCGACGAGCTGATGACGGCGGCCTGAACTGGAAGGAAATCAATGAGCTATACCGAGACCACTGGCCTGGGCATGGTGCCCATCGTGATCGAGCAGTCGGGGCGCGGCGAACGCGCCTACGACATCTACAGCCGACTGCTTCGCGAGCGCATCATTTTTCTGGTCGGCCCGGTCAATGACGGCACAGCCAACCTGGTCGTGGCGCAGATGCTCTTCCTGGAGAGCGAGAACCCGGACAAGGACATCTTCCTGTATATCAACAGCCCCGGCGGCAGCGTGAGCGCCGGCCTGTCGATCTACGACACGATGAACTTCATCAAGCCGGATGTGTCCACGCTCTGCATGGGCATGGCCGCCAGCATGGGCAGCTTCTTGTTGATGGCCGGCGCCAAGGGCAAGCGGTCCGCGCTGCCCAACGCTCGCGTGATGATTCACCAGCCCAGTGGCGGTGCCCAGGGCATGGCCTCGGACATCGAAATTCAAGCGCGCGAAATCATCAAGACCCGCGAGCAACTGAACAAGATCTACGCCGACCGCACCGGCCAGACAGTAGAGAAAATTACCGCCGACATGGATCGCGACCTGTGGATGAGCCCGGCCGAAGCCAAGGAGTACGGCTTGATCGACCAGGTGCTGGACAAGCGCGCCTGAGCGGTTTCAAAGCGCCGACAGAGCCCCATTTCGGGGCTCTTTTCACTTCTGAAGCACCCCAGGGCTTTGTTCTATGATGGCTGCTGGCATTCCACCTACTCCTACCGCGCACCTACCGCACTGCACACATGGCCGACAAGAAGGGCGCCTCTGGCGAAAAGGTTCTCTACTGCTCCTTCTGCGGCAAGAGCCAGCACGAGGTGAAGAAGCTCATCGCGGGCCCGTCGGTCTTCATCTGCGACGAATGCATCGAGCTGTGCAACGACATCATCCGCGATGAAGTGCCGGCCGAAGGCACGGCCAGCAAACCGGCCAAGAGCGACCTGCCGGTGCCAAGCGAGATCAAGGCCAGCCTGGACAACTACGTCATCGGCCAGGATGTCGCCAAGCGCACGCTCAGTGTGGCGGTCTACAACCACTACAAGCGCCTCAAGCACATGGGCGCCAATGCGTCCAAGGACGAGGTCGAACTGACCAAGAGCAACATCCTGCTGATCGGCCCCACGGGCAGCGGCAAGACGCTCCTGGCGCAGACCTTGGCACGCCTGCTCAATGTGCCCTTCGTGATTGCCGACGCGACCACGTTGACCGAAGCCGGCTACGTGGGCGAGGACGTCGAAAACATCATCCAGAAGCTGCTGCAGAACTGCAACTACGACGTCGAGCGGGCGCAGCGCGGCATCGTCTACATCGACGAGATCGACAAGATCAGCCGCAAGGCCGACAACCCCAGCATCACCCGCGACGTGTCGGGCGAAGGCGTGCAGCAAGCGCTGCTGAAGCTGGTCGAAGGCACCATGGCCAGCGTGCCGCCGCAAGGTGGCCGCAAGCACCCGAACCAGGACTTCCTTCAGATCGACACGACCAACATCCTGTTCATCTGCGGCGGCGCTTTCGACGGCCTGGAGAAAGTCATCCAGAACCGCACGGAAAAATCGGGTATCGGCTTTGGCGCCAGCGTGCACAGCAAGACCGACAAGCGCGCTGCAGACGTGTTCAAGCACGCCGAGCCCGAAGACCTGATCAAGTTCGGACTGATCCCGGAACTGGTGGGTCGCCTGCCTGTGGTGGCCACGCTGGGTGAACTGACCATCGAAGCGATGGTTCAGATCCTCACCGAGCCGAAGAATGCACTCGTCAAGCAGTACCAAAAGCTGTTCAACATGGACGGCGTGGAACTCGAAATCCGCCCTTCCGCGCTGACCGCCATCGCCAAGAAAGCGCTGCTGCGCAAAACCGGCGCGCGTGGCCTGCGTTCCATCCTGGAACATTCGCTCATCGACACCATGTTCGAACTGCCCACGCTGGACGGCGTGGCCAAGGTGGTGATCGACGAGCACATCGTGGAAGAGGGCGCCAAGCCGCTGCTCGTCTACCGCGAAAAGAAGGCCAGCGCCTGAGCGCTGGATCTTCTGCAGCCCAGCAGGCCTCCGGGCGCCGCCACTATCTTGCATTCCTGGTCTCGGGCCCCACGTGGGTCTGAGAAAGAGAGGTCTCAATGTCCGGACATCCCATCCTCCCAAGCGAACCCATCACGCTGCCGCTGCTGCCGCTGCGTGACGTGGTGGTGTTCCCGCACATGGTCATTCCGCTGTTCGTGGGCCGACCAAAGAGCATCAAGGCGCTCGAAGCAGCCATGGAATCGGGCCGTCAAATCATGCTGGTGGCGCAAAAGGCCGCCGGCAAGGACGAGCCCAAGGCCGACGACATGTTCGACGTCGGCTGCGTCAGCAGCATCCTGCAGATGCTGAAGCTGCCTGACGGCACCGTGAAGGTGTTGGTCGAAGGGGTGCAGCGCGCCAACACCACGAGCATCACCGAGGTCAATGACTACTTTGTCGGTGAAGTGGTTCCTGTGCAGGCCGAAGGCGAAGCGACTCCAGAGATCGAAGCCTTGCGCCGCGCCGTGACGCAACAGTTCGACCAGTACGTCAAGCTCAACAAGAAAATCCCGCCCGAGATCCTGACCAGCATTGCTGGCATCGACGATCCGGGTCGTCTGGCCGACACCATCGCCGCGCACCTGCCACTGAAGCTGGAAGCCAAGCAGGCCGTGCTGGACCTGTTCAGCGTGCCCAAGCGCTTGGAAAAGCTGCTGGAACTGCTGGAACACGAAGTCGACATCTTGCAGGTCGAGAAGCGCATCCGCGGCCGCGTGAAGCGGCAGATGGAAAAGAGCCAGCGCGAGTACTACCTGAATGAGCAGGTCAAGGCCATCCAGAAGGAACTGGGCGACGGCGAAGAAGGCGCCGATCTGGAAGAACTGGAAAAGAAGATCAAGGCCGCGCGCATGAGCAAGGAAGCGCGCAAGAAGGCCGAAGGCGAACTGAAGAAGCTCAAGCTGATGTCGCCCATGTCGGCCGAAGCCACCGTGGTGCGCAACTTCATCGATACCCTGGTGAACCTGCCGTGGGCGAAGAAGAGCAAGATCAAGCACGACTTGGTGAATGCCGAAGCCGTGCTGAACGAAGACCACGCGGGTCTGGAAAAGGTCAAGGATCGCATCCTGGAATACCTCGCGGTTCAACAGCGCGTGGACAAGGTCAAGGCGCCCATCCTGTGCCTGGTGGGTCCCCCAGGTGTGGGCAAGACTTCGCTTGGCCAGAGCGTGGCGCGCGCCACCGGACGCAAGTTCGTGCGCATGGCACTTGGCGGCGTGCGTGACGAAGCCGAGATCCGCGGCCACCGCCGCACCTACATCGGCTCCATGCCGGGCAAGGTGCTGCAGTCGCTGAGCAAGATCGGCGTGCGCAACCCGCTCTTCCTGCTGGACGAGATCGACAAGCTTGGCATGGACTTCCGAGGCGACCCGTCGTCGGCGCTTCTGGAAGTGCTGGACCCGGAGCAGAACCACACCTTCAGCGACCACTACGTCGAGGTCGACTTCGACTTGTCTGACGTGATGTTCGTGGCCACCAGCAACAGCATGAATATCCCGCCGGCCTTGCTGGACCGTATGGAAGTGATTCGCCTGGCCGGCTACACCGAAGACGAAAAGCTCAACATCGCGCAGCGTTACCTTTTGCCCAAGCAGCAGAAGAACAACGGTGTGCGTGACGGCGAGATGGAAGTCACCGAGAGCGCAATCCGCGCCGTGCTGCGGTACTACACCCGCGAAGCCGGTGTGCGTTCGCTCGAGCGCGAACTGGGCAAGATCTGCCGCAAGGTGGTGAAGGGCGTCCAGCTCAAGAAGTACGAAGGCAAGGTCGTCGTCACCGACGAGAACCTCAACGACTTCCTGGGCGTGCGCAAGTTCGACTTCGGCCGTACCGAGAAGAAGAACCAGGTGGGCCAGGTGGTCGGTCTGGCATGGACGGAAGTTGGTGGTGACCTGCTGACCATCGAGGCCGCCGTGATGAACGGCAAGGGTGTCATCACGCGCACGGGTTCACTGGGCGACGTGATGAAGGAATCGGTGGAGGCCGCGCGCACGGTGGTGCGGTCACGAGCGCGCATGCTCGGCATCAAGGAAGAGCTCTTCGAGAAGCGCGACATCCACATCCACGTGCCCGACGGCGCCACACCCAAGGACGGCCCAAGCGCGGGTGCTGCCATGACGACGGCCTTTGTGTCTGCTCTGACGGGCATTCCCGTGCGAGCCGACGTGGCGATGACTGGCGAGATCACGCTGCGAGGCGAGGTCACGGCCATTGGCGGCCTGAAGGAAAAGCTGCTTGCTGCGCACCGTGGTGGCGTGAAGACGGTCTTGATCCCAGAAGAGAACGTCAAGGACCTGGCCGACATTCCGGAGAACGCCAAGAACAACCTGGAAATCGTGCCCGTGAAGTGGATCGACCAGGTGTTGAGGGTGGCGCTGGAACGCATGCCGGAACCGCTGCCTGACGAGGAGCCGGCGGCCGCGGCCGCCGCTGCTGCCAAGGCGGAAGCCGGCACCAAGGTGACTGCAGACGGACTGCCGCATTGAGATGAAAAATAGCCTCCCCTTCTTGCCAAGCCTTCAAGAACTTGGCTAGAATGCGAGGCTCGACGCGGTCGACGTGGCAATCGATCACCAGTGCGGAGAGGCATGAAACAAACATGCGGGATTAGCTCAGTTGGTAGAGCGATACCTTGCCAAGGTATAGGTCGAGAGTTCGAGCCTCTTATCCCGCTCCAATTTTCAAAGACAGGGAAGCTGAGGCTTCCCTTCTTTTTGGCTGAAAATGGCCGCCGGGTAGTTTGGACCTTGGCGCGATAGCAAAGCGGTTATGCAACGGATTGCAAATCCGTCCAGTCCGGTTCGACTCCGGATCGCGCCTCCAGTCTCTTCAGAGGGCTCCCAGCGGGAGCCCTTTGTACTTTCAGGCGCCAGCATGGGCGGGCCCGGATGGCGAAATCGGTAGACGCAGCGGACTTAAAATCCGCGGCCCTTCACGGGGCATGCGGGTTCGAGTCCCGCTCCGGGCACCAGCACTTCCTTCTCCCTTGCGCGGCGGCCTGACGCCAGGACGCCAGCAGCACCGTTTTCGACCTTCGGAAACTTGCTTGTCGCAAAAATAGTACGATCGTTCTATTTTTGGACTTGCCTTGGGCGCACAGGGCGGGTGCACCTCTAGAATCCGCGGTTAACGTTTACGTCAATTCGAACGCAGGAGCGTCATTCATGAAGGTGCTGGTCCCCGTGAAACGGGTGGTGGACTACAACGTCAAGGTGCGTGTCAAAAGCGACGGCACGGGCGTGGACATTGCCAACGTCAAGATGAGCATGAATCCCTTTGACGAGATTGCCGTCGAAGAGGCGGTCCGCCTGAAGGAGAAGGGCGTGGTCACGGAAGTGATTGCCGTATCCTGCGGTGTCACGCAGTGCCAGGAAACCTTGCGCACCGCCATGGCCATCGGTGCCGACCGCGCCATCCTGGTCGAATGCGCCGACGAACTGCAGCCCCTTGCCGTGGCCAAGTTGTTGAAGGCCTTGGTCGACAAGGAACAACCGGGCCTGGTGATCCTGGGCAAGCAGGCGATTGACGACGACTGCAACCAGACCGGCCAGATGCTGGCCGCGCTGGGCAACATGCCGCAGGCCACCTTCGCGTCGAAAGTGGAAGTCGCCGACGGGTTCGCCTCCGTCACGCGTGAAGTGGACGGCGGCCTGGAAACGCTGAAGATCAAGCTGCCGGCTGTCATCACGACCGACCTGCGACTGAACGAACCGCGCTACGTCACGCTTCCCAACATCATGAAGGCCAAGAAGAAGCAGATGGATGTGCTCAAGCCTTCTGACCTGGGCGTGGACGTCACCAGCCGCATCAAGACACTCAAGGTCACCGAGCCGCCCAAGCGCGGTGCCGGCGTGAAGGTGCCCGACGTTGCAACCCTGGTTGCCAAGCTCAAGAACGAAGCGAAGGTGATCTGACCATGGCCGCCCTCGTCATTGCAGAACACGACAACGCGTCCATCAAGGGCGCCACCCTCAACACCGTCACCGCTGCGCTCGCGTGCGGTGGTGACGTTCATGTGCTGGTCGCCGGTGCCAACGCCGCGGCTGCGGCAGCCGCTGCCGCGCAGATAACCGGCGTGGCCAAGGTGCTGCACGCGGACGCGGCGGGCCTGGACCATGGCCTGGCCGAGAACGTCGCCGCGCAGGTGGTGGCTGTCGCGAAGAGCTACAGCCACATCCTTTTCCCCGCCACCGCCGCCGGCAAGAACGTGTCTCCGCGCGTGGCTGCGCTGCTGGACGTGGCGCAGATCAGCGATGCCACCAAGGTCATAAGCGCCGACACCTTCGAGCGTCCCATCTACGCAGGCAATGCCATTGCCACCGTGCAGAGCCTGGACGCCATCAAGGTCATCACCGTGCGCACCACGGGCTTCGACCCGGCCGCCGCCACCGGCGGCAGCGCTGCAGTCGAAAGCCTCGGCGCCGTGGCCGACAGCGGCAGCAGCCGTTTCATGGGCAGCGAGATCGCCAAGAGCGACCGCCCGGAGCTGACGGCCGCCAAGATCATCGTCAGCGGCGGCCGTGCCATGGGCAGCAGCGACAAGTTCACCGAAGTGCTGACGCCGCTGGCCGACAAGCTGGGCGCCGCGCTGGGCGCCAGCCGCGCGGCGGTGGACGCGGGCTACGCGCCCAACGACTGGCAGGTCGGCCAGACCGGCAAGATCGTGGCGCCGCAGCTCTACATCGCTTGCGGCATTTCCGGCGCCATCCAGCACCTGGCCGGCATGAAGGACAGCAAGGTCATCGTGGCCATCAACAAGGACCCCGAGGCACCCATCTTCAGCGTGGCCGACTACGGCTTGGAGGCGGACCTGTTCACCGCGGTGCCTGAGCTGATCAGCGCGCTCTGACCCACACTGCCTAGAAGGGCGCCCACCGTGGCGCCCTTGTCGTATCCGGAGACAAAAATGAGCTACCGCGCCCCCGTGAGAGACATGCTCTTCGTCATGAAGGAGTTGGCTGGCATCGACGCCGTGTCCAGCCTGCCGGGCTACGAAGACGCCGGCTACGACACGGCTGCAGCCGTGCTGGAAGAGTGCGCCAAGTTCAATGAAGGCGTGGTCGCGCCGTTGAACTGGGCGGGCGACCAGAACCCGTCCTCGTTCAAGGACGGCGTGGTTACCACCACTCCCGGTTTCAAGGAGGCCTTCCGCCAGTTTGCCAAAGGCGGCTGGCAAGGCCTTCAACACCCGGCTGAATACGGCGGCCAGGGCCTGCCCAAGCTGATCCACGCGGCCTGCAGCGAAATGGTCAACAGCGCCAACATGAGCTTCGCGCTGTGCCCCTTGCTGACTGACGGCGCAGTGGAGGCCTTGCTGACGGCAGGAACCGATGAGCAGAAAGCCACCATCATTCCCAAGTTGGTCGACGGCAGCTGGACAGGCTCCATGAACCTCACCGAGCCGCAGGCCGGCAGTGACCTGAGCATGGTGCGTACGCGAGCCGAACCGCAGCCTGACGGCACCTTCAAGCTCTTCGGTACCAAGATCTTCATCACCTACGGCGAGCACGACATGGCGGACAACATCGTCCACCTGGTGCTGGCCCGCGTGGCGGGTGCGCCCGAAGGCGTGAAGGGCATCAGCCTCTTCATCTGCCCCAAGTTCATGCCGGACGGCACGCGCAACGACGTGCACTGCGTCAGCATTGAACACAAGCTGGGCATCAAGGCCAGCCCGACGGCGGTGCTGCAGTACGGCGACCATGGCGGCGCGGTGGCCACACTCATCGGACAGGAAAACCGCGGCCTGGAGTACATGTTCATCATGATGAACGCGGCGCGCTATGGCGTCGGCGTTCAGGGCATTGCCCTGGCGGAGCGCGCTTACCAGAAGGCCGTGAGCTTCGCGCGTGACCGTGTGCAGAGCCGTCCTGTGGATGGCAGCCTGAACAAGGCCGCGCCCATCCTCCACCACCCGGATGTGCGCCGCATGCTGATGACCATGCGCGCGCACACCGAGGCCTGCCGTGCGATGGCCCTGGTCGGTGCCGCAGCTTTCGACGCGGCTCACGCCCACCCGGACAAGGACGTGCGCGCACAGAACCAGGCTTTCTACGAATTCCTGGTTCCGCTGATCAAGGGCCTGTCCACGGAGATGAGCCAGGACGTGGCCAGCCTGGGCGTGCAGGTGCACGGCGGCATGGGCTTCATCGAAGAAACTGGCGCAGCGCAGTATCTGCGCGACGCAAAGATCCTGAGCATCTATGAGGGCACGACGGCCATCCAGGCCAACGACCTGGTGGGCCGCAAGACCTCGAGGGACGGCGGTGCCGTGGCGCGCGCGATCGCCGCCCAGATCGAAACGACCGAAGCCGAACTGGCGCAGCGCGACAGCGTGGCCAGCCACGCCATGCTCAAGCGGCTGAAGGCCGCACGGCTGGCCTTCCTGGACGCCGTGTCCTTCGTGGCGGGCCAGACCAAGGCGCAGCCCACCGCCGTGTATGCGGGCAGCGTGCCCTACCTGTTCCTGGCCGGCACCACCATCGCCGGCTGGCAGATGGCGCGGGCCCTGATCTCGGCCGAAACGCGCTTGGCCGCAGGCGACGAAGCCGATTTCATGAAGGCCAAGATCGCCACCGCGCACTTCTACGCCGACCACATCCTCAACACGGCCACGGCCCTTCGCGACAGCATCGTCGAAGGCGCCGATGCCGTCACCGCCCTGGCTTTGGAGTCCTTCTGATGTCGAAACTGCCGCCCGCCCTGCAACGCGTGCCCCTGCCGATCATCGGCTCACCGCTGTTCATCATCAGCAACCCCAAGCTGGTCATCGAACAATGCAAGGCCGGCGTCGTGGGCAGCATGCCCGCACTGAATGCGCGCCCGGCATCGCAGCTGGACGAATGGCTGGCCGAGATCACCGAAAGCCTGGCCGCCTGGGACCGTGACCATCCGGACCAAAAGGCTGCGCCCTTTGCCATCAACCAGATCGTGCACAAGAGCAACGACCGCTTGGACCATGACATGCAGATGTGCGCCAAGTACAAGGTGCCCATCGTCATTACCAGCCTGGGTGCGCGCACCGACGTCAACGACGCCGTGCACGGCTGGGGCGGCGTGGTGCTGCACGACATCATCAACAACGCCTTTGCGCACAAGGCTGTCGACAAGGGCGCGGACGGCCTCGTCGCCGTGGCGGCTGGTGCTGGCGGCCATGCGGGCGTGAAGAGCCCCTTCGCACTGATCCAGGAAATCCGCGAGTGGTTCGACGGCCCGCTGGCTCTGAGCGGCAGCATCTCCACGGGCGGTGCAGTGCTGGCGGCACAGGCCATGGGCGCGGACTTCGCCTACATCGGCTCAGCCTTCATTGCCACCGACGAAGCGCGCGCCGCCGACGCCTACAAGCAGTGCATCGTCGACAGCAATTCCGACGACATTGTCTACAGCAGCCTGTTTACCGGCGTGCATGGCAACTACCTGAAGCCCAGCATCCGCAGCGCGGGTCTGGATCCGGACAACCTGCCGGAAAGCGACCCCAGCAAGATGAACTTTGGCGGTGGCGAAGGCAGCAAGCCCAAGGCCTGGAAAGAAATCTGGGGTTGCGGTCAGGGCATTGGCGCCGTGAAGTCGGTGGTGCCCACGGCACTGCTGGTGGCGCGCTTGAAGCGCGAGTACGACGAAGCCCGTTCACGGCTGGGCCTGCAGACGGCATGAGCTGGCGCGCCGGCTGCACTGCAATCGCTGTGCTCGCGCTGGCGGGCTGCACCAGCGTCGGTATCGGCCTGAGCTTGCCCATCGGCGGCATCGGTGGAGTCAGCATCGGCCTGGGCAGTGACGGCCGCGTCAGTGGCGGTGTGTCCGTGGGTGGCGGTGGCGTGAGCGTCGGGGTGGGTGGCACGGGCCAGTTGCCGCCGCGAGATCCTTTTGTGCGCGGCCGCTCGGCTGAACAGGCAGCGTCGGCACCAGAATCCGCAGCCAGCGCCGCTTCCAGCCCCTACACATGAACGCGACTGTCCACCGCCGGGCCCTGGTCAACGCCACGCTGTTTGACGCGGCCAGCGGCACGCTGTTACCGCACAGCACCCTGGTGATCGAAGGCGATCGCATCGTGGCCGTCTCGCAGCAGGTGCTGCAGGTGGATGACGCTGATCGCATCGACGCAGGCGGCCGCGTGGTGGTGCCGGGTCTGATCGACGCCCACGTGCATGTCACCGCGGCCTCGCACGACTTCTTTCACCAGGCACTGCAGCCGCCGTCGCTGACGGGTGCGCTGTCGGCGCGCATCATGCGGGAGATGCTGCAACGGGGCTTCACCACCGTGCGCGACGCAGCCGGGGCGGACTTCGGCCTGCAAGAGGCCCAGGCCCAGGGCCTCTACGAAGGGCCGCGACTTTTCATCGCTGGACAGCCCATCAGCCAGACTGGCGGGCACGCAGACATGCGGCCCAAGGGCCTGCGTGCCGAGGGCCTGTTCTGCAGCTGCGCCGGCCTGGGCATCGTGGGCGCCATAGCGGACGGCGTGGGCGAGGTCCGCCGCGCCGTGCGCGAGCAGGTGCGCAACGGGGCCAACCACATCAAGATCATGGCCGGCGGCGGCGTGAGCAGCCCGACCGACCCGATCGACGGCACGCAATTCAGCGTGGAAGAACTGTGCGCAGCGGTGGAAGAAGCAGAAGCTGCCAATCTCTATGCGCTGGCCCACGCCTATTCGCCCCGCGCGGTGACCCGCGCGGTGCAGGCCGGCGTGCGCAGCATCGAGCACGGCAACTTGATCGACGAGGCCACCGTGCGCGAGATGAAGCGCCACGGCGCCTTCTTCGTGCCCACGCTGGCCACGTATGCGGCATTGGCCGACGAAGGCACGCGCCTGGGCTGGTCGCCGGCCATGCTGGACAAGTTGCGCGTGGTGCAAGACCGCGGCATCCAGGCCGTGAAGCTGGCCCGGGAAGAGGGCGTGCCCATCGTCTTCGGCACCGACCTGCTGGGCCACATGCACGAACGCCAGAACAGCGAATTCCTGCTGCGTTCGCCGGCCGTGCCCGCGCTGGAACTGCTGCAAAGCGCCACCATCGTGGCGGCCCGCATGATGCGGCGCGAGTCGGAGATCGGTCAGCTGGTGCCTGGCGCTCTGGCAGACCTGCTGGTCGTTGACGGCGACCCGACTGTGGATGCCACCGTGCTGTCGCGCCCGGCGGCGTCGATACGGCTGCTGATGCAAGGTGGCAGGACCATCCGGTCCTCACTCGGCATGTGAATTGAATAAGGGGCCCGCAGGCCCCTTGATCAGGTCGGTCGCAGCCTACTTCACGGACGTGAAGCGCGCCTCCGGCCGGTCATCCGACCGGTGGATCGTCGTCACACCGGCCTTCATCGCCCAGGGGCGCATCTGGTGGTGGATGGGGATCAGCAGGACCTCGTCCTTGATGCGGATCAGCGCCTCGCGGATCATGGCGTTGCGCTTGGCCACGTCGGTTTCGGTCTTCATCGCATCCGTCAGGCGGTCCACCACGGGGTCGCTGATCTTGGAGAAGTTGTAATTGCCGTCCGCGCCGGTGCTCTTGGTGCGCACCAGGGACTGGATCATGTACTGCGCGTCGTACGTGGCCACACCCCAGCCCAGCATGTACAAGCTGGTGTCGAAGTTCTGGAACTTCACGCTGAAGGTGGCCATGTTCTCGGCCATCAGCTGGGCTTTCACACCGATGCGCGCCCACATGGCCACCACGGCCTGGCAGATTTCCTCGTCGTTGACGTAACGGTTGTTGGGGCAGCTCATGCGGACTTCAAAGCCGTCCGGGTAGCCCGCCTCTGCCAGCAGCTTCTTGGCGCCTTCGCTGTCGGCCTTGGGGGGCACGTCGATGTCCGGCGTGTTGCCGTTGACACCCGGCGCCACCATGATGCCGGCCGGGATGGACAGGCCGCGCATGATGTTGCGCTTGATGGCTTCGCGGTCGATGGCCATGCTCAAGGCCTGGCGCACGCGTTTGTCGGCGAAGGGGTTCTTGCCCTTGATGTTGCTGTACTTCAGTTCCGCACTGCCAACGTCGGGTGCGAAGTAGATGGTGCGCACTTCCGGGCCATCCACCACCTTCAGCTTGGCGTCGTTGCGCAGGCGCGCCACGTCCTGAGTGGGCAAGTCGGTCAGCATGTCCACGTCACCCGAAAGCAGGGCGGCCACACGGGTAGGGTCGCTCTTGATGGGCGTGTAGATCACTTCCTTCACGTTGCCCGGGTGCTTGTCCCACCACTCGTTGTGGATGGTCATGGTGATGCGCTGCTCGGGCGTCCAGCCGGTGATCTTGTAGGAGCCCGTGCCCATGGTGTGGCGGGAGGCGTAGTTCTCCTCCTTGGCCTTGTAGTCCTGCACCTTGGCGGTGTTGTTCTTCTCCGCCCAGGACTTGCTCATGATGCGGAAGTCGATGATGTTGCGCAGCAGCAGCGGGTTCGGGCCGGCCAGGATCAGGTCGACGGTGTGGTCGTCGATCTTCTTGATGTCGCTGATGCCGCTGACGTAGATCTGCATCGTGCCCTGGGGCTGGCGGATGCGGCCGAAGCTGAAGACCACGTCGTCGGCCGTGAAGGGCGTGCCGTCCTGGAATTTCACGCCCTTGCGCAATTCAAAGCGCACCTGCGTCGGGCTGATGTAGGTCCACTTGGTGGCCAGCGCGGGTTCGACCTGGTAGCTGGCGTTGTAGCGCGTCAGGCCTTCGTAGGTGTGCATCAGGATCGCATTGGTCGTCGCATGGTTCTGCGAATGCGGATCCATGGTCAGGATGTCGTTCTGAGCCGCCCAGCGCAAGGTCTGCGCCTGAGCCTGTTGGGGGACGGTCAACGAGACGGCCAGCGACGCGGCCAGAACAAGAGCCTTCATCAACATGCGGATTTCCTAGGGGACTGGGAGAAGGCCCGCATGCTAAATCTGCACCTGCCCCGGCGCAGCGGGGAAAGTCCGGTGGGCGTCAGTCGGACAGACCTATGTCGTTTCCAGTCCCGCGTCGCAGCCCTGAGCGGACGCGATCCAGCGCCGCACCAGGCGCGTCGCCCAGCGTGCGGGCAGCCAAGGCAGCCAACGCTGAGGGTCGGCCAAGGCGCCACACAGGTAGCGGGACTGCCGGGTGTCCCAGACGAGTGCCTTGCAAGTCCCTGATAGGCGCCGCGACAGCAGCATGCCCAGGGGGCAGGGCTCGGCCGCACAGCACACGCCGCAGCCGTTGCAGGCGGCGCCTTCGGCCGGCTTGGGCGGCGCCAGCGGCTGCAGCAAGATCACGCGCGGGCGGGCGGGCTGTGGCATCGGGCCCACAGTCTGTCCGAGACGGGCTTGACGTCGTCAGCGAAACAGAAGGGTTGAAGGCGCCCAATTCAGGCATCAAATCGGCAGCCGGGTGATAGAGTGCCGTCCACGAAAGAAGTCCGTTCCTTCCCGTCCCCTTGCTGGCAAGAGACAAGCAGCAAGGCGGGTCGCTAGTCCGCCAACCGGTGAAGCCGGGACGCGGAAGGTTGTTGAACCCATCAGAGCGCCGCAGACCGGTGCAAAAGGTGAGCGAAAGATGATGCAGCAATACAGGTCCAACTCGTACCTGTTCGGGGGCAACGCCCCTTACGTCGAAGAGTTGTACGAGGCCTACCTCGACAACCCCGGCAGCGTGCCCGAAAACTGGCGCACCTACTTCGACAACCTCCAGCACGTACCGGCCACGGACGGCAGCGAAAGCCGCGACGTCGCGCACGCGCCCGTCATTGAAAGCTTTGCGCAACGCGCCAAGGCCAATGCCTTCGCCCTGAAGGCCAGCGAGGCCGACCTGGCCGTGGCCCGCAAGCAGGTGCACGTGCAGAGCCTGATCGCCGCGTACCGCTTCCTGGGCAGCCGCTGGGCCGACCTGGACCCGCTCAAGCGCACCGAGCGCCCCAAGATCCCCGAACTCGAGCCCGGTTTCTACGACCTGACCGAGTCCGACATGGACATCACCTTCTCGGCTGCCAATACCTACTTCACCAAGGCCGAGCACATGACCCTGCGGGAGATCCTGCAGGCACTGCGCGAGACCTACTGCGGCACCATCGGCACGGAGTTCATGCACTGCACCGACCCGGCCGAGAAGCGCTGGTGGCAGGAACGCCTGGAAAGCATTCGCAGCAAGCCCAACTTCAGCGCCGACGAGAAGAAGCACATCCTCGACCGCCTGACTGCGTCTGAGGGCCTGGAGCGCTACCTGCACACCAAGTACGTCGGGCAGAAACGCTTCAGCCTGGAAGGTGGCGAGAGCTTCATCGCCAGCATGGACGAAGTGGTGCAGCGCGCCGGCACCAACGGCGTGCAGGAAATCGTCATCGGCATGGCCCACCGCGGCCGCCTCAACGTGCTGGTGAACACGCTGGGCAAGATGCCCGCCGACCTGTTTGCCGAGTTCGACCACACCGCTGCCGAAGTGCTGCCGGCCGGCGATGTGAAGTACCACCAGGGTTTCAGTTCCGACATCACCACCCCCGGCGGCCCGGTGCACCTGAGCCTGGCCTTCAACCCCAGCCACCTGGAAATCGTCAACCCAGTGGTGGAGGGCAGCGTCAAGGCGCGCATGGACCGCCGCGGCGACAAGACCGGTGCGCAAGTACTGCCCGTGCTGGTGCACGGCGACGCCGCTTTCGCCGGGCAGGGCGTGGTCATGGAAACGCTGGCATTGGCGCAGACTCGCGGCTACTACACCGGCGGCACCGTGCACCTGGTGGTCAACAACCAGATCGGCTTCACCACCAGCGACCCGCGCGACAGCCGCTCCACGCTGTATTGCAGCGACGTGGTGAAAATGATCGAAGCGCCCGTGCTGCACGTGAACGGCGACGACCCCGAAGCTGTTGTGCTGTGCACACGCCTGGCCATGGACTACCGCCAGCACTTCAAGAAGGACGTGGTGGTCGACATCATCTGCTTCCGCAAGCTGGGCCACAACGAGCAGGACACCCCGGCGCTGACGCAGCCGCTGATGTACAAGACCATCGCCAAGCATCCGGGCACGCGCAAGCTGTACGGCGAGAAATTGGTGACCCAAGGCGTGCTGC
The DNA here is from genome assembly GCA_963750785.1 of uncultured beta proteobacterium. Classification (GTDB taxonomy): domain Bacteria; phylum Pseudomonadota; class Gammaproteobacteria; order Burkholderiales; family Burkholderiaceae_C; genus Rubrivivax. Next base: position 158,327 of record CAVVSC010000001.1, read on the forward strand.
CGCCTGAAGGTCCGGACGATTTCGTCAAGGCGTTTCGCGCCGCCATGGACGAAGGCCGCCACACCGTCGACCCGGTGCTGACCAACTTCAAGAGCAAGTACGCGGTGGACTGGGCGCCCTTCCTGGGCAAGAAGTGGACGGACGCGGCCGACACCGCGCTTCCCCTGGCCGAAGTCAAGCGCCTGGCCGAGAAGCTCACGACCATCCCTGCCAGCTTCAAGGTGCACCCGCTGGTGGAGAAGGTCATCGCCGACCGCGCCGCCATGGGCCGGGGCGAGATCAATGTCGACTGGGGCATGGGCGAGACCATGGCCTACGCCTCCCTGGTGGCCAGCGGCTACGCTGTGCGCTTGTCTGGCGAGGACTGCGGCCGCGGCACCTTCGTGCACCGCCACGCCGTGCTGCACGACCAGAACCGCGAGAAGTGGGACACCGGCACCTACATCCCGCTGCAGAACGTGGCCGACGGTCAGGCACCCTTCACGGTCATCGACTCGTTGTTGTCCGAAGAAGCCGTGCTGGGCTTTGAATACGGCTACTCCAGCGCCGAGCCCAATACCTTGGTGATCTGGGAGGCGCAGTTCGGCGACTTCGTCAACGGCGCGCAGGTCGTGATCGACCAGTTCATTGCCAGCGGCGAGGTGAAGTGGGGCCGTGTGAATGGCCTGACGCTGATGCTGCCGCACGGCTATGAAGGGCAGGGCCCGGAGCACAGCTCGGCGCGCCTGGAGCGTTTCATGCAACTGGCCGCTGACAACAACATGCAGGTCGTGCAACCCACCAGCGCCAGCCAGATCTTCCACCTGCTGCGTCGGCAGATGGTGCGCCAGTTCCGCAAGCCGCTGGTCATCTTCACACCGAAGAGCCTGTTGCGCGCCAAGGACGCCACCAGCCCGCTGAACGAATTCACCAAGGGTGAGTTCAAGACGGTCATCGGACCGCAACGCTCTGAAGTCGAAGGCGACAAGGTCAAGCGTGTCATCTGCTGCTCGGGCAAGGTGGCCTATGACCTGATCCGCAAGCGCGACGACAAGAAGGCCTGGGACGTGGCCATCATCCGCGTGGAGCAGCTCTATCCGTTCCCGCACAAGGCATTCGCCTCTGAGATGAAGCGCTTTCCCAACGCCACGGAAGTGGTGTGGTGCCAGGACGAGCCGCAGAACCAGGGCGCATGGTTCTTCGTGCAGCACTACGTGCACGAGAACATGCTGGAAGGGCAGAAGCTCGGCTACGCCGGCCGCCCGGCCAGCGCATCGCCTGCAGTGGGCTACAGCCACCTGCACCAGGAGCAGCAGAAAGCGCTGCTCGAGCAAGCCTTCGGCAAGCTGAAGGGTTTTGTTTTGACCAAGTGAACCGCGGCGCGGGCGGTGGGCTTCGTGCCCGCCGTCGCGCTTCCCTGCGTTCGCCTGTCCAACACACCTGCCGAACGCCTGCACCCAAACATCCGCTAAGAAACCATCATGGCAATCGTTGAAGTCAAGGTCCCGCAACTGTCCGAATCGGTGGCCGAAGCCACCCTGTTGACGTGGAAGAAGAAGCCCGGTGAGGCCGTCGCCATCGACGAGATCCTGATCGAAGTCGAGACCGACAAGGTCGTGCTCGAAGTGCCCGCGCCCGCCGCCGGTGTGCTGGGCGAAATCGTCCAGCCGGACGGTGCCACCGTGGTGGCCGACCAGCTCATCGCCAAGATCGACACCGAAGGCAGGGCGGGTGCCGTCGCCGCGCCGGCTGCGGCTCCCGCCGCCGCGCCGGCCGCTCCGCCTGCCGCCGCTGACAAGAGCAGCGTGGCCATGCCGGCTGCTGCCAAGCTGATGGCCGACAACAACCTGGCCGCCGGTTCCGTGGCCGGCACCGGCAAGGACGGCCGCGTCACCAAGGGTGATGTGCTGGCTGCCGTGGCCGCGCCGAAGGCTGCACCTGCTGCCGTGGTGGCGCCGGTGGTGGCTGCGGTCGCCAAGCCGCTGCCCGCGGTGGCCGCGCCCAGCGCTGCCAATCTGGGGGACCGCCCCGAGCAGCGGGTGCCGATGAGCCGCCTGCGCGCCCGCATCGCCGAGCGCCTGGTGCAGTCGCAGAGCACCAACGCCATCCTGACCACGTTCAATGAAGTGAACATGGCGCCGGTGATGGAGATGCGCAAGAAGTTCCAGGAGAAGTTCGAGAAGGAGCACGGCTGCAAGCTCGGCTTCATGAGCTTCTTCGTCAAGGCGGCCGTGGCGGCACTGAAGAAGTACCCGATCATCAACGCGTCGGTGGACGGCAATGACATCGTGTACCACGGCTACTTCGACATCGGCATCGCCGTCGGCTCGCCGCGTGGCCTGGTGGTACCGGTGCTGCGCAACGCCGACCAGATGAGCTTTGCTGACATCGAAAAGAAGATCGCCGAATACGGCAAGAAGGCAGCCGACGGCAAGCTGGGCATTGAAGAGCTGACCGGCGGCACCTTCTCCATCAGCAATGGCGGCACCTTCGGCTCGATGCTGTCCACGCCCATCATCAACCCGCCGCAAAGCGCCATCCTGGGCGTGCACGCTACCAAGGATCGTGCCGTGGTGGAAAACGGCCAGATCGTGGTGCGCCCCATGAACTACCTGGCGATGAGCTATGACCACCGCATCATCGACGGTCGCGAAGCCGTGCTGGGCCTGGTCACCATGAAGGAAGCGCTGGAAGACCCGGCCCGCCTCCTGTTCGACATCTGAGGCGCCTGACATGAGCAAGCAATTCGACGTGGTCGTCATCGGTGGCGGCCCCGGTGGCTACATCGCCGCCATCCGCGCGGCGCAGCTGGGCTTCAACACCGCCTGCATCGACGAGTGGAAGAACGACAAGGGCGGGCCCGCGCCCGGCGGCACCTGCACGAACGTGGGCTGTATTCCCAGCAAGGCACTGCTGCAGAGCAGTGAGCACTTCGAGCACGCGGGTCACAACTTTGCCGACCACGGCATTGGCCTGAAGGACTTGAGCATCGACGTCAAGAAGATGCTGGCCCGCAAGGACACCGTCGTGAAGCAGAACAACGACGGCATCCTGTACCTGTTCAAGAAGAACAAGGTCAGCTTCTTCCACGGCCGCGGCGCCTTCGCCAAGGCTGTTGACAGCGGCTATGAAGTCACCGTGGGCGGCGAGACGCTGGTGGGCAAGAACGTGATCGTGGCCACGGGCTCCAACGCACGCGCGCTGCCGGGCACGCCCTTCGACGAAGAGCAGGTCCTCAGCAACGACGGCGCCCTGCGCATCGGCGCGGTGCCGAAGAAGCTGGGCCTGATCGGCAGCGGCGTCATCGGCCTGGAAATGGGCAGCGTGTGGCGCCGCCTGGGTGCGGAAGTGACCGTGCTGGAGGCCCTGCCGACTTTTCTGGGCGCGGTGGACGAGCAGATCGCCAAGGAAGCGCACAAGGCCTTCACCAAGCAGGGCCTCAAGATCGAATTGGGTGTGAAGGTTGGCGACATCAAGACGGCCAAGAAGGGTGTGTCGGTTGCGTACACCAACGCCAAGGGCGAAGCCCAGACGCTGGACGTCGACAAGCTCATCATCAGCATCGGCCGCGTGCCCAACACCACGGGCCTGAACGCGGACGCCGTGGGTCTGAAGCTGGACGAACGTGGCTCGATAGTGGTGGACGGCGACTGCCGCACCAACCTGCCTGGCGTGTGGGCGGTGGGGGACGTGGTGCGCGGTCCCATGCTGGCACACAAGGCGGAAGAAGAAGGCGTGGCCGTGGCCGAACGCATTGCCGGCCAGCATGGCCATGTCAACTTCAACACCGTCCCGTGGGTCATTTACACCAGCCCGGAAATTGCCTGGGTCGGCGAAACCGAACAACAGTTGAAGGCTCGCGGCGCAGCCTACAAGGCCGGCACTTTCCCCTTTATGGCCAACGGCCGTGCGCGGGCGCTAGGAGACACCACCGGCATGGTCAAGTTCGTGGCCGACGCCAAGACTGACGAGATCCTGGGCGTGCACATCGTGGGTCCGATGGCCAGCGAACTGATCTCCGAGGCCGTTGTGGCCATGGAATTCAAGGCCAGCAGCGAAGACATCGCGCGCATCTGCCATGCCCACCCCAGTCTGAGCGAAGCGACCAAGGAAGCCGCACTCGCCGTGGACAAGCGCACGCTGAATTTCTAAGCGTGGGAGTCCGTCAGCTCTACGAAGCCACGCTGGCCGAGCGGGGCTTCCAAAGCGACGCTGCCCAGTTGCGCGCTGTGGACGCGCTGGAGCGATGCGAAGGCGAGTGGGCCGACTACAAGGCCCGGCGCAGCAATGCAGTGACGAAGCTGCTGGTGCGGCCGCCGATACCACGTGGCGTCTACATGTGGGGCGGGGTGGGGCGCGGCAAGAGCTTCCTGATGGATTGCTTCTTCCAGGCCGTGCCTCTCACGCGCAAGACGCGATTGCACTTCCACGAGTTCATGCGCGAAGTGCACCGCGAACTCCAGGACTTGAAGGGCACGGTCAACCCGCTGGACGAGCTGGGAAAGCGCATCGCGCGCCGCTTCCGCCTGATCTGCTTTGACGAGTTCCACGTCGCCGACGTCACCGACGCGATGATCCTGCACCGCCTGCTGGACGCGCTGTTCGCCAACCGCGTGAGCATCATCACCACCAGCAATTTCCATCCCGACGGCCTGTACCCCAATGGCTTGCACCGCGACCGCATCCTGCCTGCCATCGAATTGCTGAAAGCCAAGCTGGAGGTCATCAATGTCGATGCCGGCAATGACTATCGGCAACGAACGATGGACCAGTTGCAGATGGTGCACTGCCCGCTCGGGCCCGAAGCCGACGCTGCCATGGAGCTAGCGTTTGAGGACTTGCGCGAAGCACGTGATGAAGAGCCCGTGCTGAACATCGAGCACCGCGAGATCCGCGCCGTGCGTCGCGCCGGAGGCGTGGTCTGGTTCGACTTCCGCACCCTGTGCGGTGGGCCGCGATCACAAAACGACTACCTGGAACTGGCATCACGCTTCCACACCGTGCTGCTGAGCAATGTGCCTCAGATGCCGCCCCGCCTGGCCAGCGAAGCGCGGCGTTTCACCTGGCTGGTGGACGTGCTGTACGACCGACGCGTGAATCTGATCATGAGCGTGGCCGTCCCGGTGGATCAGCTCTACACCGAGGGGCCGCTGGCCCACGAATTCCCACGCACCGCGTCGCGACTGCATGAGATGCAGTCCGCTGAGTTTCGCGCGCTGGCGCGACGCGACGTGGACACCTCGCTGACCTGATCCATGCGGTTTGTTGCCCCTGTGCTGATCCTGCTGTGCACGTGGCCCCTGATGGTCCATGCCGCGGACAAGGAGCGCGCGCGCATCATGGCCGAGCGCAAGGCATTGGCAGAACGCTATGTGGCTGAAGAAAAGGCCTGCACCAATCGCTTTGCCGTGACCGCTTGCGTGGACGATGTGCGCGCCCGGCGCCGCGAAGCCTTGGCGCCGCTGCGCGAACGAGAACTTCAACTGGACGAAGCCGAGCGCCGCCAGCGCGCACAAGAGCGTCGTCAGGCGATTGCTCAGCGCGAGGCAGAAGCCGCTTCGCGCCCGCCGGCGCCGCCCGAGCCCAAGGCGCGGGTCCGCCAGCCGCAATTGGCTGCCTCCGCCCCGGCCCGCATGCCGAAGCCGCCGGACGACGGCAGCGCGCGAACTGCCGCGGCTGCCCGTCGGGCACAGGACCTTGTACTGAGGCAGAACGAAGCCCAGGACACACAACGGCGCATCGAGCAGAGGCAGGCCGAACGCCAGGTGCTCGGCAAGAAGTCCAGGCCCCTGCCAGTGCCTGGCGCGGCCAGCGGGCCCGGCGCAGCGCGCTGAGCGGTTTACTTCAGCGGGTCGATCCGCGCCAGCGCCAGCGACAGGTTGTCGCCGCCGCCACGGGCGCGCTGACGCGCCTTGCTGATCAGCATTTCACTGGCTTCGCGCGGCGGCAAAGCGTGCAGGATGGCGCCGATTTCCTTTGGGGTGAAGTAATGCCACAGGCCGTCGCTGCAAGCGAGCATGGAATCGCCGAACTCCAGCTTGTCGATGTGCCACAGCGAGATCGGGGGATCCGCATGCGTCCCCAGGCAGCCGGTGAGCAGGTTGCTCTGCGGGTGCGTGTTGGCGGCCTCTTCGCTGATCTTGCCTTCGTCGATGAGGCGCTGGACGAAGCTGTGGTCCACCGTGCGGCGCATCATCTCGGCGCCACGGAAGTGGTAGACCCGTGAGTCGCCAGCATGAGCCACATCACATTCCAGGTTGGGGCTGATGCAGAAGGACGCCAGTGTGCTGTGCGGCTCTTCTTCGGATGTGATGGCGGTCAACTTGATCATCAGGTGCGATTCCTGCACCACCTGCCGCAACATCTCGGCCGGGTCGTCTTCAAGTGGGACGAACCGTTCGTAGATCTGGCGCGAGGTCAGCATGACCTGGTCAGCCGCCTTGCGGCCCCCGCTCTTGCCGCCCATGCCGTCGGCCACCAGGCCCATCACCGAGCCCTGCGTGCGTTCGTGAACCATCACCTCGACCTGGTCCTGCTGGTAGGCACGGTCGCCCTTGTGCAGACCGGTGGCAGCAGACAGACGAAAGGGCACAACGGAAATGGTCATGCGTGGACTATAAACTCCGACGTGCTTTCGGCCTTGGGCCGCCCCTGTGCAGCAATGGACGAGAACCTGCATTCCCCGCAGCGCCACTTGATCGAGTTGCGCATCGAACACGCTGACCTCGACGACCTGATCGACCGCAGTGTGGCGGTGGTCCTGACTGACGACCTGCTGCTGCGCCGGTTGAAGAAGCGCAGGCTGCTGCTGAAAGACATGATCGCCCGCCTTGAATCCCAGCTTCAACCACCCGAGCCCGCCTGAGCCAGAAGTCCGCCGCCATGGAAGGTGATCTCGCGCAAGCGGTGGCTCGTGCCTTCGCCGTAGACGGGCCGCTGGCCAAGAACGAACCGGGCTTCATGCCGCGTGCGGCGCAGGATGAGATGGCGGCCCGTATTGCTGATGCCGTAGAAAATCGGGAAGCTCTGGTGGCCGAAGCCGGCACCGGTGTGGGCAAGACCTTCGCCTACTTGATCCCGTTGCTGCTGTCCGGAAGGCGTGCGCTGGTCAGCACCGCCACCAAGAGTCTGCAGGACCAGCTCTTCTTGCGTGACCTGCCGCGACTGCGCGACGCGCTGGGCCTGCCGGTTCGCATGGCGCTGCTCAAGGGCCGTGGCAGCTACCTTTGTCGCTGGCGGCTGCAGCAGGCCCAGCACACCGTGCAGTTGCCAGACCGTTTTGCGGTGCGCGCCCTGAACCGCGTGTCGGACTGGGCGCAGTCCACCAGCAGCGGGGACCTGGCCGAGATCGACGGGTTGGACGACCGATCGCCCGTGATCCCGCTGGTCACCTCCACCCGCGACAACTGCCTGGGCACGGAGTGCGCCGAATACCGCAGCTGCCACGTCATGCAGGCGCGCCGCGAAGCGATGGCGGCGGACCTGGTGGTGGTCAATCACCACCTGTTCTTTGCCGACATGGCCTTGCGCGACAGCGGCGTCGCCGAACTGCTGCCCACGGTGGATGCAGCGGTCTTTGACGAAGCGCACCAGTTGGTGGAAGCCGGCGTGCAGTTCCTGGGCACGACGCTGGCCACAGGGCAAGCCATCGATCTGGGGCGCGACTTGCTGGCCGCCGGCCTGCAGCATGCCCGCGGCCTGCAACCCTGGGCCGAACTTCAAGCCGGCATCGAGCGGGCCGCGCGGGAGCTTCGACTGGCCTGCGCAGGGCCGAACCGCGAGGTTCGTGGCGTGCTGAAGCGGCGCTGGGATGAAGTCGAAGATGCCTTGCCTGGAGCGCTGCCGGCGCTGGTTGATGCCGCGCGCGCTGCGGCGGAGGCCCTGGCGGCCGTGGCCGAGGCTGCCCCCGACTTCGGCAAGCTTGAGCAGCGCGCACGAACCCTGGCAGTGCTGGCGCAGCAATTTTCAGAACCGGCCGAATCGGGCCACGTGCGTTGGGCAGACCTGACGCCGCAGCAGGCGCGGCTCGTGGAGTCGCCGCTGGACATCCGAGAAATGCTGTCCGAACAACGGCAACTGTCACCCAAGGCCTGGATCTTCACCTCGGCCACCTTGGGTGACGACGAGGCGCTGACCTGGTTCACCAGCAGCACCGGGCTGGAAGACGCGGCCAAGTTGCGGGTGGGCAGTCCCTTTGACTACGCCGCCCATGCGCGCGTCTGGGTGCCGGCCACGTTCCCCTTGCCCAATGCCACGGCGCACCCCGGTGCGGTCGGTGAACTGGCGGCCCGCTGCGCCAGTGCCTTGCGCGGCCGCACGTTTGTGCTGACGACCACCTTGCGTGTGCTGCCCGTGGTGGCAGAGGCGCTGCGCCGGTCGGCGCCTGAGCTGACCGTTCTGGTCCAAGGTACCGAACCTCGCCGCACGCTGCTGGCGCGCTTCGGTGATGGCCACAACTGCGTGCTGGTGGGCTCCCAGAGCTTCTGGGAAGGCATTGACATGCCAGGCGACGCGCTGCAGTGCGTCTTGATCGACAAGTTGCCTTTCCCGCCGCCCAACGACCCGCTGGTCGAGGCCCGGGTCAAGCAGTTGCGAGAGCAGGGGAAGAACCCCTTTGAGGACTACTTTGTGGCCGAGGCGGCCGTGTCACTCAAGCAGGGTGCCGGGCGCCTCATCCGCACCGAAACCGACCGGGGCCTGCTGGTGGTGTGTGATCCGCGCGTGCGCCAGATGCGCTACGGCCGGCGCTTGCTGGCGGCCTTGCCACCGATGGGGCAGTTGGACACCGAGGAAGAAGCCCTGTCCTGGCTGGAAGAGCTGGCCCAGTCGCATTGAGGTGCCGAAGGGGTCGGCGCGGCCAGAGCCTCGTGCTCAGCCGAACGTCCTATTGCCAGAACTTCCACCAGCGCTTGTCGCGCGCAGCCAGGCCCATCTTCAGATAGTCGCTGTCCGGGAAGTTCTGGCGCAGCACGCGGAGCGCGTCGTCACGCAGCTTGTCGAGCTTCAGCTTGTCATAGCTCTCGGCCATGATGTACAGCGCTTCTTCAACCGACGGTGACTGCTGGAACTCGGAAACCGCTTGCTGCGCCCTGAAGGCGGCTGCCACGTAGGCACCACGGCGGAAGTAATAGCGAGCCACATGCACTTCGTAAGAAGCCAGGGAATTGACGATGTACGCCATGCGCTGGCGCGAATCATCCGCGTAACGCGACCTTGGGAACTGATCCACCAGTTGCTTGAACGCCTGGTAGGCGTCGCGCGTGGCGCGCTGATCGCGCTCTGACAGGTCTTGCCCTGCGATCAAGCCCAGAAAGCCCAGGTTGTCGTTGAAGTTGATGAGGCCGCGCAGGTAGAACGCGTAGTCCAGCGCCGGGCTGGACGGGTTGAGCTTGATGAACCGTTCGATGGACGTGAGTGCCGCAGCCTTTTCGCCGCTGCGCCAGTTGGCGTAGGCCAGGTCCAGCAGCGATTGCTGCGCCAGCAAGGATCCGGCGGCCAGGCCTTCGACCCGTTCAAGACTCTTGATGGCGCGTTCCCAGCTGCCCGCCTCCAGGTCTTCCTTGGCCTCTTTATACAATCGCTCGGCGGAAGCGGTCGGCGAATCGTCCTTCGGCGGGGTACTGCACCCGGCCAACAAGGACAGCGCCGCGAGCATCGCCATCAGCGCAGAGCGCCACCCACAAGAAACGGTCATCGCCAAATGGTGCGGTCAGGTTCAGAAGCGCGCGATTATAGGGAGCCCCTCCCGGTGAGCCCCGAAGGGGTGGAAGGCCCCGAGGACGGCCCGGTCGACGGCGGCCATGAGACGCGCGACGCGGTGGTCACCCGCGAACAGCACGGCCTGCGTCTGGACAAGCTGTTGGTGAGCATGGCCCCGGAGTTTTCGCGCGGCCACCTGCAAAACCTCATCGAGAAGGGCCACGTCCTGCTGGATGGCAAGCTCTCGGACACGGCATCGCGAAAGTTGCGCGTGGGTCAGAAAGTGTCGCTTGAACTGGTGCCCACTGATGAGAGCCAGGCCTTCCGCCCTGAGCCGATGGACCTGATGGTGCTGTTTGAAGACGAGCACCTGATGATCATCGACAAGCCCGCGGGCCTGGTCGTGCACCCGGCTGCTGGCAACTGGTCGGGCACCTTGCTCAATGGCCTGCTGGCCCACCATCCAGGCGCGGCGAGCCTGCCCCGGGCCGGCATCGTGCACCGGCTGGACAAGGACACCTCGGGCCTGATGGTGGTCGGCAAGACATTGCCTGCGGTGACTGCGCTGGTGCGCGCCATTGCGGCGCGGGACGTGCACCGCCGCTACCTGGCCATTGCGCGCGGCGTGCCCAGAGAGGCCAGCTTCACCGTGGACGCGCCGATCGGCCGTGATCCGTCGATGCGGACCCGCATGGCCGTGGTCTTCAGCGGCAAGGCTGCTCGTACCGACTTCGAGCTCGTGGCGTCGCAGAAGGGTTGCAGCGCGCTCAGTTGCACCCTGCACAGCGGCCGCACACACCAGATCCGCGTGCACCTGGCCTACATGCGGCTGCCGCTGGTGGCCGACGTGGTGTACGGCGGCAAGCCGCTGCTGGGCATCCAACGCCAGGCCTTGCACGCCACGGAGCTGCGCCTGCTGCATCCGGTGACAGGTGAGATGCTGGCTTTCACGCGCCTGCCGCCGCCGGACTTTGCATCGGCCTGGGCCCAGATCGTGGGTGCCTGATTCCCGACCCGCGTGCCGCGCGCTACAATGCGCCACGTTTGCAGTGCTGCAGGCACCCCGAGTGCCTCGCCTGTTCCAGCCTTTGCTTCGGCCCGGACCCGCCGGCCGTGCAAGGCCCGCCGCGGTGGCGCCGCGCGGGCCCTGCTGAGTCCCCAGGTCAACCCGGGATCCACGCCCCCAATTGGATCGAACCCTTGCCCCCTCGCGGGAGGCAACCACCCAGCGCAGGTCATGAATACATCAGAGGCCAAGCGAGTCCTCGAGACGGCGCTCATCTGTGCCGCGGCCCCCATGCCGCTGAACGACATGCGTTCGCTGTTCAACGGCGAGGTCGGTGCCGACACCTTGCGGCGCCTGCTGGACGAATTGGTCAACGACTGGGAGAACCGTGGCGTGGAACTGGTGGCGCTGGCCAGCGGCTGGCGTTTCCAGAGCCGGCCGGAGATGCGCGAATTCCTGGACCGTCTGCACCCCGAGAAGCCCGCCAAGTACTCGCGCGCGGCGATGGAAACGCTGGCCATCGTGGCTTATCGCCAACCGGTGACGCGCGGAGACATAGAGGACATTCGCGGCGTGACCGTGAGCAGCCAGATCGTGAAGCAGCTGGAAGACCGCGGCTGGATAGACGCGATCGGCTACCGCGAAGCACCGGGCCGCCCGGCCCTTTACGCCACCACGCGACAGTTCCTGGACGATCTGGGCCTGGCCAGCCTGGACCAGTTGCCCCCGATAGACGGCCACATGGACGCGGCTGCGGCCGTGGCTGCGCTGGGTGGTGACGAAGGCACCGCGCCGCTGCTGGACGAAGCGCAAGCGTCACTGGAACTGATGCCAGAGCCGCTTGCAGTGATCGCCGTCGACACTCCAACAGTGCCGGCCGATGACCCGGAGCTCGCCGCAGTCGCAGCGCCTGCAGATGCGGTCGGCGACAGCCCTGATCATGAATCCCTCCCCAATTCTTCCCCGAACCCCGTGCCTCCCTCTCCGGAAGCCAGCGCATGAACGAACCTGAAGTCGAACCGACTATGCCCGCAGCCACCGAAGGCGAATCGTCGCTGGACGACGCCAAGCCCAAGCGCCGGCGTGCCCCGCGCAAGAAGCCGCTAGAGGCCGCTGCGGATGCTGTGCCTGAGCTGGCAGCGGCGTCCGATGTGCCCGTATCACGCGCACCCGAACCCCTGTTGGCGGCCGCACCGGCGGAGTCCGCTGAAACCACCGAGCACGTCGAGCGTCCGGCAGATGAGGGCACCCCTCCGGAAGGCGAGCCTGGCGGAGACGATGGCCGCCCGGCCGGCAACCGCCGCAACCGCAACCGCAGACGGGGCCGCCGTGGCGGTGACAAGGCCAAGGGTGAGGGTGGTCCAGTCGATGTCATCGCCGGCCCCCAGGCGGTCGCCGCGTCGCTGGTGTTGCCACAGGCCGGTGAGGTGTTTGCGCTGGTGCTGTCGGGTGAGTACGACATCGAGCCTGCTGCAGAAGCGGCCGACCCCGTCGTGGCGGCGGAGCCCGCTGTCCCAGCGGCTGAAAATGCGGAGCCGACGCCTGTTGAGGCCGGCGCCGAAGCCGCCACGGTGGATGCCGACGCGCGCGGCGAACTGACGCAGGCCGAGGACGCCGAAACGCACAAACGCGTGCTGGCGCCTGACCCCGATGCGCCCAAGCTGCACAAGGTGCTGGCGCAGTCTGGCGTGGGCTCGCGCCGCGACCTGGAGCAGATGATCCAGGAAGGCCGCGTGGCCGTGAATGGCGAGGTGGCCCACCAGGGTCAGCGCATCTCCTTTGGAGACCGCATCACCGTGGACGGCAAGGCCGTGCGCTACCGCATCGCGCCGCCGCCGGCACGCGTGCTGGCCTACCACAAGCCCGCGGGCGAGGTGGTCACGCATGACGATCCGCAGCAGCGTCCCACCGTCTTCCGCCGCCTGCCGCGTTTGCCGCAAGGCAAGTGGCAGTCCGTGGGCCGACTGGACATCAACACCGAAGGCCTGCTGCTGTTCACCAACAGCGGCGAACTGGCCAACCAATTGATGCACCCCCGTTTTGGCGTGGAGCGTGAATACGCCGTGCGCTCCCTGGGCGTTTTGGACGCGGATGCCAAAGCCAGGCTGCTGGAAGGCGTGGAAATCGAAGGCCAGCGCGCCGGTTTCAAGAGCATCGAGGACGGTGGCGGCGAAGGTGTCAACCACTGGTACCGCGTCGTCATCACCGAAGGCCGCAACCGCGAGGTGCGCAAGCTGTTTGATGCCGTGGGCCATGCGGTGAGCCGGCTGATCCGCATCCGCTACGGGTCCGTGGTGCTGCCTCGCGGCTTGAAGCGTGGCGCTTGGGTGGACCTGCCCGATGGCGACTTGCGCTTGCTGCGCCGCCTGACCACGGGCGGGCAGCCGCAGGCCCCACGCCAGGAACAAGCAGATGGCGAAGGCGGCGAGGGCAACCGCCGCAACGATCGGAACGACCGAAACGGCCGCAACCGCCGTGGGCGCAAGCGGCCCGGCGACGGTCCACAGATGCAGGGGCAGCCGGGGCAGGGGTCTGCGCAGGGGCATGTCCGCCCCGAGCAGCGACCGGACCAGCGCCCGGATCGTCCGCCGCGTCCCGATCGCCCGCCGAGAGGTGATCGTCCGCTCCAGGGTGACCGGCCGCCGCGAGGCAACCGTGCGGAGCGCCCGCCGCGGGCGGAGCCTGGAGAAGGTGGTGCGATCCCGAGTCCGCTGCAGCAGACCTTCGACAAGCGGGCCATCCAGCAGGAGCGCCAGCAACGCCGCGAGATTTCTGAAGACGGTCCGATTCCGAGTCCGCTGCAGCAGACCTTTGACAAGCGGGCCATCCAGCAGGAGCGCCAGCAGCGCCGCGAGATTCCGGAAGACGGTCCGATCCCGGATCCGCTGCAGCAGACCTACGACAAGCGTTTCACACAAGGTCCGGGTGGCAAGGGCAAACGGCGCGACGAGATCGCTGATCCGGACCGTATCCCCGACCCGCTGCAGACGGCGGTGGGCTACATCGGCGCCAACGCACTGCGCGGCAAGGGCGGCGGTGGTGGCGGCGGCCGCCGCAGCGGTGGCCGGGTTGGTGGAGGTGCAGGCGGTGGCGGGAATCCTGGCGGGGGTGGCAACCGCGGCGGCAACCGGGGCGGCAATCGCGGTGGCGGCGGCGGCAACCGCAGCGGCGGCGGTGGTGGCCAGGGTGGCCGCGGTGGCCGCAGCCGCTGACATCGTCAAGACGTTTCAGCGCGATACAATCAAAAGCTTTGCCAAGTCCTTGATTCAGGAGAACTTTTCAACATGGCCATCGAACGCACCCTGTCCATCATCAAGCCCGACGCCGTGGCCAAGAACGTCATCGGCCAGATCTACGCCCGCTTCGAAGGCGCTGGCCTGAAGGTCGTCGCTGCCCGCATGGCGCACCTGTCCCGTGGCGAGGCCGAGGCCTTCTACGCCGTGCACAAGGCACGTCCTTTCTTCAATGACCTGGTCAGTTTCATGATCAGCGGTCCGGTGATGATCCAGGCACTGGAAGGCGAAAACGCCATCGCCAAGAACCGCGAACTGATGGGCGCCACGGACCCCAAGAAGGCCGACAAGGGCACCATCCGCGCTGACTTCGCCGACAGCATCGACGCGAATGCCGTGCACGGCAGCGACGCGCCTGAAACGGCGGCCGTGGAAGTGGGCTTCTTCTTCCCCGGCATGAACGTCTACTCGCGCTGAACTGACCTTGAAAGTTAGCAACGAGTGAGCCGTGGCCGTCAACCTGCTTGACTTTGATCTTGACGGGCTGACGGCCTACTGCGAAAGCCTGGGTGAGAAGCGCTTCCGCGCCACCCAGCTCTACCGGTGGATCCACCAGAAGGGCGCGTCCGATTTCGAGCAGATGTCGGACTTGGCCAAGTCGCTGCGCACCAAGCTGGCCGGTGTGGCGGAAGTGCGTGGCCTGTCGCTCATCAGCGAACACGTCTCGGCTGACGGCACGATCAAGTGGCTTTTCGATGTGGGCGACGGCAACGCCGTCGAATCGGTCTACATCCCTGAAGCAGACCGGGGCACCTTGTGCGTGTCTTCACAGGCGGGCTGTGCCGTGGGCTGCCGTTTCTGCAGCACGGGCCACCAGGGGTTCAGCCGCAATCTCGGGACTGGTGAAATCATTGGCCAGCTGTGGTTTGCGGAACACCGCTTGCGGGAACGCCAACAGCGTGCAGCCGGTGACCGTGTCATCGACAACGTCGTGATGATGGGCATGGGCGAACCGCTGCAGAACTACGATGCCCTGGTGCCGGCCTTGCGCACCATGCTCAGCGACCACGCGTACGGGTTGAGCCGCCGCCGCGTGACGGTGTCGACTTCCGGCGTGGTGCCCATGATCGACCGCCTGCGGGTCGACTGCCCGGTGGCTTTGGCCGTGTCCCTGCATGCGCCTGACGATGGTCTGCGGGATTCCTTGGTGCCGCTGAACCGCAAGTACCCTATTGCGGAGTTGATGGAAGCCTGCCTGCGCTACCTGGACGCGGCGCCGCGCGACTTCATCACCTTCGAATACTGCATGCTGGACGGTGTCAACGACACGCCCGAGCAGGCGGCGGCCCTGGTGAAGCTGGTGAAGAACCGCGTGCCTTGCAAGCTGAACCTGATCCCCTTCAACCCTTTCCCGGCCTCAGGCCTGACGCGCTCGCCGCACGAGCGGGTGCAGGCCTTTGCCAAGGTGCTGCAGGACGTCGGCATCGTGACCACGGTGCGCAAGACGCGCGGTGACGACATCGACGCTGCATGTGGCCAGTTGGCCGGTGAGGTGCAGGACAGGACCCATGCCCGCGAACGCATGGCTCGTCGCCGCGTGATCGGCATCCAGGCCGCCTCTGCGCGGCCATTGACGACCAGGGACGCACCATGATCCGACTTGGCTTGGCCTTCCTTTGCGCTGCCCTGCTGGCAGCTTGTGTCGCGGCCCCGTCCAGCAATGAGCAGCCAAGGGAGCCGCGACAGGCTTCTGAGAACGCCAACCCGGAAAGGCTGGCTCGCGCCAGGCTGGAACTGGCGGGCCTGTACCTGGGCCAAGGGCAGTTCGCCACGGCGCTGGAGGAGACCCGCGTAGCGCTCAATGCCAAGCCGGACATGCCGGAGGCTTACAGCTTGCGCGGCCTCATCTACGCGGCCATGGGCGATTTGCGCCTGGCCGAAGAGGCCTTCCAGCGCGCATTGCAACTGTTTCCTGCCGACGGCAACACCATGCACAACTACGCCTGGTTCCTGTGCCAACAGCGCCGCTTCACAGAAGCCGATGCGCTCTTCATCAAGACCATGGCCCAACCGCAGTACCGCGAAGTCACGCGCACCCTGCTGGCTCAGGGCACTTGCCAGGCCCGTGCGGACCGCTGGGCCGACGCCGAACGCACCCTGTCGCGGGCCTTCGAATTCACGCCGTCCAACCCCACGGTCGCCTTCACCTTGTCCGAAGTGCTCCTGCACCGCGGCGAACTGGAGCGCGCCCGTTTCTACGTGCGACGTGTCAATTCCGTGCCCGAACAGGTCACGGCACAAAGCCTGTGGCTGGCGGCGCGTGTGGAGCGCCGCATGGGCAATTTCGACGTCCTGCAGGAACTCGGTCGCCAGATGCGCGAACGCTTCCCGCAGGCCCCCGAGACCTTGCAGTTCGAGCGCGGACGATTCGATGACTGAACCCTCCCAGGAGCCCACCAGCCCAGGGGCGCTGCTGCGCGCTGCCCGCGAGAAGCAGGGCCTGCACATTGCTGCACTCGCCGCGGCCATCAAGGTGTCGCCGCGCAAGCTGGACGCGCTCGAAAACGACCGCTGGTCCGAATTGCCCGACGCGACTTTCACGCGTGCGCTGGCGCAGACCGTGTGCCGCACGCTGAAGGTCGATCCGCGTCCGGTGCTGGACAAGTTGCCTGCTGCGGCGCCTGTTGTGCTGGAAACGCAGGACGCCGGTCTCAACACGCCCTTCCGCGACAGGCCGGGCCGCGAGGAGCCGGGTCTGGCGCTGGCGGCGGTCAAGCCCATGGTCCTGGGTGCGGCCGTGCTGATGGCGGCGGCTGTGTTGATCTACCTGTTGCCGGCCGACCTGCTGCAACGTCGCCCCGTCGCCCCTGTGGCCGCTTCGGCGCCGGTTGGAACCGCCCAGCCTGGAGTTGCGGCCTCGGCCGCCCAGGTGGCGGATGCCGGCATGGAACCCGCGTCGGGCGCGGCGGCCCTGGCACCGGCCTTCATGCCTGATGCTGCGTCGGCTCCTGGCCCGGGGGAACCCCTGTTCGTGGCGCCGCCGTCGGTGGCACCGGCCCCCGTTGCCGCGCCTGCTACGGCGCCTGCTACTGTGCCCGCCGCGCCCGCCGCGCACACTGTGGCGGCTCTGCCCTCAGCGCCAGTCGCTACCACGCGGCCCGCGACCCCACCGGGAGCGCTGGCCGCGGCTGGGTTGGTCCAGTTGCGCACCAGCCAGGCATCCTGGATTGATGTAAGGGACGCCAAGGGCGCCACCCTGCTGTCGCGCATCGTGGCCCCGGGCGAAAGCGTTGGCCTGGACGGTGCACTGCCCATCCGCCTGGTCATCGGGAATGCCTCTGCCACCCAACTGGGCTTTCGGGGCCAAGCGGTCGACCTGGCCACGCGTACCCGCGACAATGTGGCGCGCGTGGAACTGCAGTAGGAACTGCGGCACGCCGCACGCACTCAGACGCAGCCCGCCCGGACACAGCCATGAACGCACCTGAAGATTTCGATCCCATCGAAGCCGCGGCGCCTGCCGCCCGCCGCTCGCGCCAGGCGCGTGTGGCCTGGGGCGACCATCTGGTGACGGTGGGTGGTGACGCGCCGGTGCGCGTGCAGTCCATGACCAACACCGACACCGTGGACGCGGTGGGCACGGCCATCCAGGTCAAGGAACTGGCACAGGCCGGGTCGGAACTGGTGCGCATCACGGTCAACACGCCGGAAGCTGCCGAGGCCGTGCCCTACATCCGCGAACAGCTGGACCGCATGGGCGTGGACGTGCCGCTGATCGGCGACTTCCACTACAACGGCCACCGCCTGCTCACCGACTATCCGGCGATGGCCGCGGCGCTGTCCAAGTACCGCATCAACCCCGGCAACGTGGGCAAGGGGGACAAGAAGGACCGCCAGTTTGCGCAGATGATCGAAGCCGCCGCCAAGCACGACAAGGTGGTGCGCATCGGCGTCAACTGGGGCAGCCTGGACCAGGAACTGCTGGCCGAACTGATGGACCAGAACGCCCGCCGCGCCCAGCCGCGCGATGCGAAGCAGGTCATGTACCAGGCCCTGGTGCAGTCGGCGCTGAGCTCGGCCGACTATGCCCGTGAACTGGGCCTGAACCCCGACAACATCATCATCAGCTGCAAGGTCAGCGGCGTGCAGGACCTGATCTCGGTCTACCGTGCCTTGGCCCGCCGCTGTGACTACGCGCTGCATCTGGGCCTGACCGAAGCCGGCATGGCCACCAAGGGCACCGTGGCCAGCAGCACGGCGCTGGGCATCCTGCTGCAGGAAGGCATCGGCGACACCATCCGCGTCAGCCTGACGCCGCAACCCGGTGAGGCGCGCACGCAAGAAGTGGTCGTCGCCGCCGAGATCCTGCAGAGCCTGGGACTGCGCAGCTTCAACCCCAGCGTCACGGCCTGCCCAGGTTGCGGCCGCACCACCAGCACCACCTTCCAGGAACTGGCCAAGCAGATCGACGACTTCCTGCGTGCGCAGATGCCGGTCTGGAAGGCCAAG
Organism: uncultured beta proteobacterium; assembly: GCA_963750785.1. GTDB lineage: Bacteria > Pseudomonadota > Gammaproteobacteria > Burkholderiales > Burkholderiaceae_C > Rubrivivax. Next base: position 176,753 of record CAVVSC010000001.1, read on the forward strand.
TACCCCGGCGTGGAGACGATGAAGGTGGCCGTGATGGGCTGCATCGTCAACGGCCCGGGCGAAAGCAAGCATGCCGACATCGGCATCAGCCTGCCGGGCAATGGCGAAGCGCCGGCTGCGCCTGTGTTCATCGACGGCGAGAAGGCCATGACGCTGCGCGGCGAAGGCATTGCGCAGGAGTTCCACAAGATCGTCGAGAGCTACATCGAACGCCGTTTTGGCGCGGTGACAGCGGCGCATTGACGCGGCCGCGCTTACTTTCCACCGCCTTCGACTACTGCGGCGCACCGTGGCGCCCCTTCACCCATGGCTGACAAGCTGACTGCCGTCAAAGGCATGAACGACATCCTGCCGGGCAACGTCCCGCGCAAGGAACGCCTGCCCGACTCCGCGCTGTGGCGCTGGTTCGAGGACACCGTGGCCCTGGTGATGGCTCGCCATGGCTACCAGCACCTGCTGACACCCATCGTGGAACCGACCTCGCTATTTGTGCGCGGCATCGGCGAAGCGACCGACATTGTCGAAAAAGAGATGTACTCCTGGGTCGACGCCATGAACGGTGACGCGCTCACCTTGCGGCCCGAGATCACGGCCGGCATCGTGCGCGCCATGGTCGAACACAACGCCCTCTACAACGGTCCTTTGCGGGTGTGGTCCATAGGCCCGGTGTTCCGCCATGAGCGCCCGCAGAAGGGTCGCTACCGCCAGTTCTACCAGTTGGACGTGGAAGCCTTGGGATTTGCCGGGCCGGACGTGGATGCGGAACTGATCCTGATGGTTCGGCGCCTGTGGGAGGAACTCGGTCTGGTCGTCGGCCAGCATGTGCGCCTGGAGCTCAACAGTCTGGGGCAGCCTGCTGAACGCGCCGCACACCGGGCCGCCCTGGTCACGTACTTCGAGGCGCATGCCGAGCGGCTGGACGAGGACTCAAGACGCCGGCTGATGACCAACCCGCTGCGCATCCTGGATTCCAAGAACCCGGCCCTGCAAGCGCTGGTGGAGGCCGCGCCGCGACTGTCCGAGCACCTGGGGCCGGAATCCCGGGCGCACCTGGATGCCGTTTGCGCCGTTTTGGACGCTGCCGGCTTGCCGTACCGCATCAACCCGCGCCTGGTGCGGGGCCTGGACTACTACAACCTCACGGTCTTTGAGTGGGTGACAGACCAGTTGGGTTCGCAGGGCACCGTTTGCGGCGGCGGTCGGTACGACGGCTTGTTTGAGCAACTGGGCGGCAAGCCGACGCCTGCCATTGGCTTCGGTCTGGGTGTGGAGCGCCTGCTTCTGCTGCTGCAGGAACTGTCCGTCCCCGTGCCGAGCAGCGCGCCCGACGTGTACGCCGTCATCGGTGACAGCGCCGCCTTGCCACGCGCGATGGTGGTGCTGGACGCGCTTCGCTCGGCAGGCGTGTCGGTCCAGATGCATGCCGGCGGGGGCAGCATGAAATCACAGTTCAAGAAAGCAGACTCCAGCGGTGCACGCCACGCCTTGATCTTCGGACCGGACGAACTGGCGCGCGGGGAGGTGGCGATCAAGCCGCTGCGTGACGCCGACGGCAACCAGTCCTCGCGCCCGCTTGACCAGGTCACAGCCTGGGCTGGCGAGTTGCTCAACGCATAATCGCGGGCTTTTCCGCCTGCCGAAACTCCCAGCCGACACGATGGCCACACAACTCGACCTGCAAGAGCAGGAACAACTCGACGCCCTCAAGGCGTTCTGGAACAAGTACGGCAACCTCGTCACCTGGACGCTGGTCGCGGTGCTGGGCGCTTTTGCCGCCTGGAACGCCTGGCAGTACTGGCAGCGTGAGCAAGGCTTCAAGGCCGGCGGCATGTACGAAGAGCTGGAGCGCGCCGCCCAGGCCGGTGACGCCGACAAGGCCACGCGCGTGCTGGGCGATCTGAAGTCGCAGTACGGCTCCACGCCCTATGCGTACCAAGGCGCCTTGCTGGCTGCGAAGGCGCAGCTGGACAAGGGCCAGTTGGACGCCGCCAAGGGCAGCTTGACTTGGGTGGCCGACAGCGGCGCCGATGAGGAACTGCGTGCCGTGGCGCGTTTGCGCCTGGCCGGTGTGTTTGCTGAAAACAAGCAGTTCGACGAAGCCCTGAAGGCGCTGGACGCGGCCACTGCACCTGGCTTTGAGGCCCTGGTGGCCGATCGGCGAGGCGACGTGCTGAGCCTTCAAGGCAAGAAGGCCGAAGCCGTGATCGCCTACCAGGCGGCCTACAAGGCCATGGACAGCAAGGCCGACTACCGCCGCCTGATCGACGCCAAGCTGACTGCCTTGGGTGCTCCACCCGAAGCGCCTGCGTCGGCTGCATCAGGAGTCGCCAAGTGACGGAAGCGCTGCGGCGCATTGCGCTCGGCGTCGGGACAGTCTTGGCGGCCACGCTCTTGGCCAGTTGCGCGGCCGACAAGCCCAAGCCCACTGCGCTTGAAAACTACGCGCCCAAAATGTCCGGCCGCCTGGTGTGGCAGGCCCAGCTGGGCCGCATGGGCTACGGCATGGTCACCGCCGCGCATGGCGGCTTGTTCTACGTGGCGTCCGGCGACGGCGATCTGCGGGCGTTGAAAGCAGACACTGGTGAATTGGTCTGGCGCCAACAGGCCGGCACCGCAATTTCCGCAGGCGTCGGTGCCGATGGGCGCTTTGTGGCGCTGGTCTCGCGCGACAACGAAGTCATCACCTATGACAACGGACGCGAGGTCTGGCGCAAGCGGGTGCCTTCGGCCGTGGTGACGCCGCCGGTGGTGGCTGGTGAGCGGGTCTTCGTCATGAGCGTGGACCGCGTCGTGCACGCCTTCGACGCCGTGGACGGCCGACGCCTGTGGGTGCTGCAGCGACCGGGCGATGCGCTGACACTGTCCCAGGCCGGTGTGCTGACCTATGTGGGCAACACACTGCTGGTGGGACAGGGCCCCAAGCTGGCAGGCGTGGATCCCCTGAAAGGAACTGTGCTGTGGGACGTGCCCTTGGCCACGCCGCGCGGCAGCAACGAGGTCGAGCGTCTGGCGGACCTGATCGGACCGGCGGTGCGCATCGGTGACCGGGTCTGCGCCCGCGCCTTCCAGTCGGCCGTCGGCTGCGCCGACACCGCGCGCGGCGCGCAGCTGTGGACGCGCAATGTGGGCGGCGCCAATGCCGTCGGCGGCGACGCTGAACGTGTCTTTGGTGCCGATGCCAGCGACCGCATCAGCGCCTGGCGCGCCACCAATGGCGACGTCCTCTGGTCCACCGAGAAGTTGCTGTATCGGGGTCTGAGCGGCGCAGTCGCCGTGGGCCCGGTGGTGGTCTTTGGGGACAGCGAAGGCTATGTGCACTTCCTCAACGGTGCCACGGGCGAACAGCAATTGCGACTGCCGACCGACGGCAAGCCGGTCCTGGGCACACCTGTGCTGTCTGGCACCACCTTGCTGGTGGTGACCCAAGAAGGCGGCCTGTTCGCTTTCCGGTCGAACTGAACCGGACGCTGGCGTGAAACCCGTCATCGCACTGGTCGGCCGCGCCAACGTCGGCAAGAGCACGCTCTTCAACCGCATCACCAAGAGCCGCGACGCCATCGTGGCCGACTACGCCGGGCTCACGCGGGACCGCCACTACGGCGATGCTCGGCTGGGTCCGCGCGAGTTCATCGTGGTCGACACGGGGGGCTTCGAACCCGACAAGCCCAGCGGCGTGGTGGCCGAGATGGCCAAGCAAACGCGCCAGGCAGTGGCCGAGGCCGATGCGGTGATCTTCGTGGTGGACGTACGGGCCGGCTTGTCGGCGCAGGACCATGACATCGCCCGCTACCTGCGCAGCCAGCGCAAGAAGGTGCTGCTGGCTGCGAACAAGGCCGAAGGCATGCAGGAGTCGCCGCTGCTGGCGGAGTTTCACGAATTGGGCATTGGCGACCCGCACCCCATTTCGTCCGCGCACGGGCAGGGCATCCGCAGCCTGCTGGAAGCGGCGCTGGAAGCGTTCCCTTTTGATGAGGATGCCGAGGACCTGGAAGCGGATGCCAACGCGCCCATCCGCCTGGCGGTGGCTGGACGTCCCAACGTCGGCAAGAGCACGCTGATCAACGCCTGGCTGGGCGAGGAACGCCTGGTGGCCTTCGACCAACCGGGCACCACGCGCGACGCCATCCATGTGCCCTTCGAAAAGGACGGACGCAAGTTCGAACTCATCGACACGGCGGGCCTGCGCAAGCGCGGCAAGGTCTTCGAGGCGATCGAAAAATTCTCGGTCGTCAAGACATTGCAGGCCGTGGCCGATGCCAACGTGGTGCTGCTGCTGATCGACGCCACGCAGGGTGTCAGCGAGCAGGACGCGCACATCGCGGGCTATGTGCTGGAATCGGGCCGTGCGGTGGTGATTGCCGTCAACAAGTGGGACGCCACGGACGAGTACCAGCGCCAGCAGCTGACGCGCTCCATCGAAACCCGGCTGAGCTTCCTGAAGTACGCACCGGTGCTGGAGATATCGGCCATCCGCCGGCAGGGCCTGAACCAGGTCTGGAAGGCGCTGCTGGCAGCGCATGCCTCGGCCACGGTCAAGATGAGCACGCCGGTGCTGACGCGGCTGATCCACGAGGCCACGGAACACCAACAGCCGCCGCGGGAAGGGCGCTTCCGTCCCAAGATGCGCTATGCCCACCAGGGCGGCATGAATCCGCCGTTGGTGGTGATCCACGGCAGTTCCCTGGATCACATCACGGCCAGCTACAAACGCTACCTGGAAGGGCGTCTTCGCGACCACTTCAAGCTGACGGGTACGCCCATCCGCATTGAGATGCGTTCGGGCCCCAACCCCTTCGACGAAAAGGGTTCTTGACCCTAAATCCGCAATGGCGCAATTCGGGCCTGCCCTGTGATAAGGTGGGCGCCTCCTCTCCTTCAACACGGAAGATATCGTGAGCAACAAAGGCCAACTTTTGCAGGATCCTTTTTTGAACCTGCTGCGCAAGGAGCACGTGCCGGTGTCCATATATCTGGTCAACGGCATCAAGCTCCAAGGCCACATCGAATCCTTTGACCAGTACGTGGTGCTGCTCCGCAACACAGTCACGCAAATGGTCTACAAGCATGCCATCTCCACGGTGGTACCCAGCCGCGCGGTGAATTTCCACGCCAACGAACCCGGCGAACAGGCCTGAGTTCACTTCGCCAGCGCACACGCCGCCCTTGAGCCAGCACCCGACTACCGCCGCAGGCCGCGGCGCAGAGCCGACACGCGCGGTCCTGGTAGGCGTGGATGTGGGCGGCAATGCCACGTTCGATGCCAGCTTGGACGAACTGGCCTTGCTGGCAGCGTCCGCTGGCGACTTGGCCGTTGCACGCGTCACGGCCCGGCGTCGTTCGCCCGACCCGGCGCTCTTCGTGGGCAGCGGCAAAGCCGATGAAATCAAGGCCCTGGTGGCAGCCACGTCTGCCCACGGGGTGATCTTCGATCAAGCCTTGTCGCCTGCACAGCAGCGCAACCTGGAGCGTCACCTGGGGTGCCCGGTGGCCGACCGAACGGGCCTGATCCTGGACATCTTTGCAGACCGCGCTCAAAGCCATGAAGGCAAGCTGCAAGTGGAACTGGCCCGGCTGCAATACCAGGCCACGCGCCTGGTGCGACGCTGGTCGCACCTGGAGCGCCAGCAGGGCGGCATCGGTACGCGCGGCGGCCCCGGCGAAGCCCAGATCGAATTGGACCGCCGGATGATTGGCGACCGCATCAAGACCGTGAAAGAGCGGCTGGAGAAGGTCAAGCGCCAACGCGGTACGCAGCGCAAGCAGCGAGAGCGCCGCGGCACCTTCCGCATCTCGTTGGTGGGCTACACCAACGCGGGCAAGTCCACCTTGTTCAACGGCCTGGTGAAGGCGCGCACCTACGCGGCCGACCAGCTGTTTGCTACGCTGGACACGACCACACGGGCGCTTTGGTTGAACGAATCGCAGAGCCAAGTGTCGCTTTCCGACACGGTGGGCTTCATCCGCGACTTGCCGCACAAGCTGGTGGAAGCCTTTGAAGCCACGCTCCAGGAAGCCGCCGAAGCTGATCTTCTGCTGCATGTGATCGATGCCGCGAGCCCCCTGTTGGACGAGCAGATGGCAGAGGTCGAACGCGTGCTGGAGGACATCTCCGCTGCGCAGATTCCGCAGATCCTGGTCTACAACAAGTGCGACTTGCTGGAAGATTCTCAGCAGTCGCGCGAACGCTCGGACTGGGTGGAAGTGCATCCCGGCGTGCGCCGCCAGCGTGTTTTCGTCAGTGCCGCGACGGGCGAAGGTCTGGCCGATTTGCGACAGGCCATCGCTCAGCATGCGGCCGCGCGCTTGAATGGCGAGATACCAGCCTCATCTACCAATGACGCCATGGCAACCGCCATGGTCTTTCCGGGCGCAGACCCGGCCACCTCACCCCCGCACCCGCATGCGTGACTTTGTCTCCCGCCATCTCAAGGCTGCTGCCGGCTTGGTCTACAGCAACCGCCCAGAAGGTCCGCCCGATCTGGACGAACTCTGGCGTGACTTCAACCGCAAGCTGAGCGGCCTGTTTGGCGGCAAGGGCGCGGGCGGTGGTCGGCCCGACCCCGACAACCGTCCCGGTGGCGGCAGTCCGTTCAAGCCTGACTTCAAGAGCGCGGGCATCGGCGTCGGCCTGATTGGTGGCGTCGCGGTGCTGATCTGGTTGGGCAGCGGCTTTTTCATCGTGCAAGAAGGCCAGCAGGCGGTTGTCACGACCTTTGGCAAGTACAGCCACACCAAGGACGCCGGCTTCCAGTGGCGCTTCCCGTACCCCGTCCAGGCACACGAAACCGTGTCGGTGTCGCAACTGCAATCGGTGGAGGTTGGCCGCAATTCCGTCGTGCAGGCCACCGGTCTGCGCGACTCCTCCATGCTGACGCAAGACGAGAACATCGTCGACATCCGCTTCACGGTGCAGTACCGCCGGGCCGATGCGCGGGCCTACCTGTTCGAGAACAACCGGCCGGACGAGGCGGTGGTCATGGCCGCCGAATCCGCCGTGCGCGAGATTGTGGGTCGCAGCAAGGTCGACCAGGTGTTGTACGAGCAGCGTGACGCCATCGCACAGCAGTTGGTGAAGTCCATTCAGGCGCAACTGGACCGCCTGAAGGCGGGCATTGTGGTGGCCAATGTGAACATGCAGAACGTGCAGGTGCCGGACTCGGTCCAGAGCGCCTTCAATGACGCCGTGAAGGCCACGGCCGACCGGGACCGCTTCAAGAACGAAGGTCAGGCCTACGCCAGCGACGTGATACCCAAGGCGCGCGGCACGGCCAGTCGTTTGATGGAAGAGGCAGAGGGTTACCGCTCCCGTGTGGTGGCTCAATCGGAAGGCGATGCGCAACGTTTTCGCGCCGTACTGAACGAATACCAGAAGGCTCCCGCAGTGACGCGTGACCGGCTCTACCTTGAAACCATGCAGCAGGTCTACTCCAACGTCAGCAAGGTCCTGGTCGACAGCAAGCAGGGCAGCAACCTGCTTTATCTGCCGCTGGATAAATTGATGCAGCAATCCGGCGCGGCCAGCACAGGCACCACCATCGTGCCCGCGCCCCTGCAAGCTACGCCCAGTGGCACGCCGGAAAGCACGGGGACCGCCAGCGTGGACGTGCGCTCGCGCGACGGTGCACGCTCCCGTGACCGTGATGGCCGCTGAGAGCCGAGGGCACAGAACATGAACAAGATTGCAGTCTCCGTTCTCGGCGTCCTGGTGGTGATCATGCTGGCTGCCAGCACGCTGTTCGTGGTGGACCAGCGCCAGGTGGGGGTGGTCTACGCGTTGGGAGAGATCAAGGAAGTCATTTCCGAGCCAGGCCTCAAGTTCAAGATGCCGCCGCCGTTCCAGAACGTCGTGTTCCTGGACCGCCGCGTGCAGACGCTCGACAGCCCGGAAACCCGTCCGATCTTTACCGCCGAAAAGAAGAGCCTGGTCATTGACTGGCTGGTGAAGTGGCGCATTGCCGAGCCGCGTCAATTCATCCGTAACAACGGCGTGGACTTCCGGAATCTGGAAGCGCGCCTGTCGCCGGTTGTGCAGGCTGCGTTCAACGAAGAGGTGACCAAGCGCGACGTGAAAGGCGTCCTGGCCACCGAGCGCGAAAAGGTCATGAACGACGTGAAAGCGCGTCTGTCCGATGACGCCAAGGCATTCGGCATCGAAATTGTTGACGTGCGCATCAAGCGTGTGGATTTCGTTGCCGACATCACCGACTCGGTCTACCGCCGCATGGAATCGGAACGCAAGCAGGTCGCGAACGAACTCCGATCACAAGGTTCAGCCGACGGTGAAAAGATCCGTGCCGATGCGGACCGCCAGCGCGAAGTGATCATTGCCGAGGCCTACCGTGACGCGCAGAAGATCAAGGGCGACGGCGATGCCAAGTCCTCGGCCTTGTACGCTGAAAGCTTCGGCCGCGACCCGCAGTTTGCGCAGTTCTACCGCAGCCTGGAGGCCTACCGGGCCAGCTTTCGCAGCAAGAGCGACGTGATGGTGCTGGACCCGAGCAGCGAATTCTTCCGTGCCATGCGGGGCGGTGGCGCACCGGCTCCTGCTGCGCCGCGCAAGTAGTCCGTTCAGACACCGTTCCAACGGCACCGGGCTTTCACCGCCAAGATGGGCGACTTGTTGCTGGGAGCCGTCGCCCTGATGCTGGTCATCGAAGGCCTGTTGCCCTTCTTCAGCCCGAACACCTGGCGCCAGGCCTTCATTCGTGCCACGCAGATGAGCGACGGCCAGATTCGCTTCTTCGGTCTGACCAGCATGGCCATTGGCTTGCTGCTCCTGGCGTTCTGGCACTGATCGGTCAGGCGAGCCCGTCAGCCGCGGGCCAGGGCGTGGCGCCTACAATGCCCGTTTTAACACCGGTGCTTTTCATGCTTTCTGCTTGGCTGCTGCCCGAGCACATCGCCGATGTCCTGCCTGCCCAAGCGCGGCGGATCGAGGAATTGCGCCGTGCCCTGCTGGACAGGGCGCGCGCTTATGGCTTCGAATTGGTGATGCCGCCGCTGCTGGAGCACATCGAATCGTTGCTCACCGGCACTGGCCGTGAACTGGATCTGAAAACCTTCAAATTGGTCGATCAGCTCAGCGGCCGTACCTTGGGCCTGCGTGCCGACACCACGCCGCAGGCCGCGCGCATCGACGCCCATCTTTTGAACCGCGAAGGCGTGACTCGACTTTGCTACTGCGGACCGGTGTTGCACACCCGGCCCGCTGGTCAGTCGGCCACCCGTGAGCCGCTTCAGTTCGGAGCCGAGATCTTTGGCCATGCGGGACTGGAGGCCGACCTGGAGGCGGCTGAACTGGCGCTGGACGGCTTGGCCGCTGCGCCTGTCAAGGACCTGCTGATCGATCTGGCCGACGCACGTGTGCTGCGAGGCGTGTTGGCCGGCGTGCCCATGGACGCGGCGCGATTGCAGGACGTCGTGCAGGCGCTTTCTGACAAGGATGCGCCCATGCTGTCAGCGCTGACGGTGCAGGCGCCGACTGAATCACGAGAGGCCCTGCTGGCGCTATTGCGACTGTACGGCGGCGACGAGGTGCTGGCTGCCGCGCGCGACACCTTGCCGGCCCGACCGCTGGTGCGAGAGGCACTGGATCAACTGGACTGGCTGGCCAGTCACTTGAAGGCGGCCTATCCGCAACTGAAGGTGGGTTTTGACCTGTCGGATATGAGTGGCTACGCCTACTACTCGGGCCTGCGCTTTGCCATCTACGGGGCAGGGTGCAGCGATGCGCTTGCGCGTGGTGGACGCTACGATGAGGTCGGCGCGGTCTTTGGACGCAATCGACCGGCCGTAGGCTTCAGTCTGGACCTGAAGACGCTCGCGGAAGTCGCTGGCCCATCCATGGCGCCGACGGCGATCCGAGCGCCCTGGAGCGAAGACCCGGCCCTGCGTGCGGTGCTGCGCCGCTTGCGCGAAGCTGGCGAGACCGTGCTGGCCGTGTTGCCGGGCCACGAACCCGAGGCCCAGGCCTTTGCCTGTGACCGCGAACTGGTCCAGGTTGGAGGCCAATGGGTGTTGCGTGCCATCGCCGTCGGCTGAACCTGCTGGCAGCCACGCTCGAATCGAATTTGATACTGCAAGAAGGACCTGCTGAGCATGCAAACCGCCATTCGCCCAGGCGCCGGCCGCAACGTGGTCGTGGTTGGCACCCAATGGGGTGACGAAGGCAAGGGCAAGATCGTCGACTGGATGACTGACCACGCCGAAGGCGTGGTGCGTTTCCAGGGTGGCCACAACGCCGGCCATACCTTGGTCATCAATGGCCGCAAGACGGCCTTGCAACTGGTACCCAGCGGCGTCATGCGCGAAGGTGTGGCTTGCTACATCGGCAACGGTGTGGTGGTGGACCCGGCTCACTTGCTGAGCGAAATCGCGCGCATCGAGGCCCTTGGCATCGACGTGCGCTCCCGCCTGTTCCTCAGCGAGAGTTGCCCTTTGATCCTGCCCTTCCACGTGGAAGTGGACAAGGCACGTGAAGCGCGGCGTGAAGGCACTGCGGCCGGCAAGATAGGCACCACGGGCAAGGGCATCGGCCCTGCCTATGAAGACAAAGTGGCGCGCCGCGCGCTGCGCGTGCAAGACCTGAAGCATCCGGCCCGCCTGGAAGCCAAGTTGCGCGAATTGCTGGAACTGCACAACGCGGAACTGGTGCATGTGCTCGGCGGAAAGCCCCTGGACGTGCAGCCCATGCTGGACGACACCTTGCGTGCGGCCGAACACCTGAAGCCCTTGATGGCAGACGTGGGCTACCGGCTCTTCAACGCGCACCTGGCTGGCCAGAACCTGCTGTTTGAGGGCGCGCAGGGTACGCTGCTGGACATCGACCACGGCACCTACCCTTTCGTCACCAGCAGCAACTGCGTGGCAGGCAATGCCGCGGCGGGCTCGGGCATCGGGCCCGGCTTGCTGCACTATGTGCTGGGCATCACCAAGGCCTACACCACGCGCGTGGGCGGTGGACCGTTCCCCACCGAACTGGGCATCGAGGCCACCGGGACGGTTGGCCACCACCTCAGCACGGTCGGCCAGGAGCGCGGCACCGTGACCGGCCGCGCGCGTCGTTGCGGATGGCTGGACGCGGCGGCCCTGAAGCGCAGCATGATCATCAACGGTGTGTCGGGCCTGTGCATCACCAAGCTCGACGTTTTGGACGGCTTGCCCGAAATCAAGATTTGCGTCGGCTACAGACTCGGTGGGCGCACGCTGGACGTGCTGCCGCTGGACGCTGACGAGATCAGCGCTTGCGAGCCTGTGTACGAGACGATGCCGGGCTGGACCGACACCACCGCGGGCCTGACCAATTGGGAACAGTTGCCCGTCCATGCGCGCCGCTACCTGGAACGCATGCAGGCATTGATCGGCGCACCCATTGACATGGTGTCCACCGGCCCGGACCGCGTGCACACCGTGCTGCTGCGGCACCCATTCCGCGCCTGAACTTCAACCCTCCCATCAACAGCTCAACGGAGACCTGACAAGCATGCTCACCGACGACGGCAAGCACCTGTACGTGTCCTGGGACGAATACCACCTGCTGACCGAGCGTCTGGCGCTCAAGGTGGCCGCTTCGGGCTGGGAGTTCGATCAGATCCTGTGCCTGGCCAGAGGCGGCATGCGACCGGGCGATGTGCTCTCGCGCGTGTTCGACAAACCGCTGGCTATCATGTCGACCAGTTCCTACCGTGCAGATGCCGGCACGATCCAGGGTCGTCTGGACCTGGCCAAGTACATCACCATGCCCAAGGGCGAACTGGCAGGGCGCGTGCTGCTGGTGGATGATCTGGCCGACACTGGCGTGACGCTGCGTGCAGTGGTGGAACGCTTGCGTGGCATGCCGTCGATTTCCGAACTGCGTGCGGCGGTGATCTGGGTGAAGGGCGTGTCGACTTACACGCCGGACTACTTTGTCGAATCCCTGCCAACCAGCCCCTGGATTCACCAGCCGTTCGAGGAGTACGACAACCTGCGGCCGGACGGGCTGGCGAAAAAGTTCGCCGTCTGAGTTCGGTTATTCAAACGCGACACGCGGGCTCCAATGAAAAAGCCCGGTCAACTTTCGCTGACCGGGCTTCTCAATACTGGTGCCCAGAAGAGGACTCGAACCTCCACGCCGTTAAGCGCTAGTACCTGAAACTAGTGCGTCTACCAATTCCGCCATCTGGGCAAGATGTTTCGCTGACCGCTGTGCTTCTCAGGCCTTGCCGTTTGAAGTACACCGCTCAACTGGAACCAAGGACTATACCATCAAAGAAAAAAATCTGACAAGTGCATCTGCCCAGGCGCATGCACTCATGGGCGATGTCGAAGGCATCGTCGAAGGCCACCGTGACGGGCACGGATTCGTGCAACCGGACAGCGGTGAGGCTGCCATCTACCTGGCGCCGCAAGAAATGCGCAGCGTGCTGCACCGTGACCGTGTGCGCGTGCGCGTCCTGCGCCTCGACCGCAAGGGCCGCCCCGAAGGCCGCGTGCTGGACATTGTTGAACGACGCAAGGCGCCGATCATCGGCCGGCTCTTGCACGAAGGCGGGCAGTGGTTGGTGGCGCCGGAAGACAGCCGTTATGGCCAGGACATTCTGATCCCCAAGAACGCCACCGCCAGTGCGGCCGTAGGCCAGGTGGTGTCGGTCGAACTGACCGAGCCGCCGTCGCTGCACTCACAGCCTGTGGGCCGTGTGGCCGAGGTGTTGGGCGAGATCGACGATGCCGGCATGGAGATCGAGATTGCGGTGCGCAAGTACGAGGTGCCGCACGAATTTTCCCCTGCCACCTTGGCCCAGGCCGCGGCCATTCCAGAGAAGCTGAAAGCTGCCGATCGGAAGAACCGCGTGGACCTGAGTGATGTTGCCCTGGTCACCATCGACGGTGAAGACGCGCGTGACTTTGACGATGCCGTCTATTGCGAGCCCCACAAGTCCGGCCGCGGCAAAAGCGCCGTGGAAGGCTGGCGCCTGCTGGTGGCCATTGCCGACGTCAGCCACTACGTGAAGCCCGGCGAGGCGCTGGACGAGGACGCCTACGAGCGCGCCACGTCGGTTTACTTTCCGCGCCGCGTGATCCCCATGCTGCCGGAGAAGCTTTCCAACGGCCTGTGTTCGCTGAACCCGAACGTGCCGCGCCTGTCCATGGTCTGCGACATGATCGTCCGTACCGACGGCCGCGTGCACGCCTACCAGTTCTACCCGGCAGTGATCGAGTCGCAAGCGCGCCTGACCTACACCGAAGTGGCGGCCATGCTGTCCAACACCCGCGGGCCTGAAGCACAGCGCCGCGGCGACGTGCTGCCGCACCTGCTGCACCTGCACGAGGTTTATCGCGCGCTTCTCAAGCAACGTGCAAAGCGCGGTGCGATGGACTTCGAATCCAGCGAAACGCAGATCGTCTGCGACGAGAACGGTCGCATCGACAAGATCGTGCCGCGAACGCGCACCGAAGCCCATCGCTTGATCGAGGAAGCCATGCTGGCGGCCAATGTCTGTGCGGCGGAGTTCATCGCGGGCGCCGAGCACCCGTGCCTTTACCGGGTGCACGAAGGCCCCACGCCTGAAAAGCGCCAGCTGCTGCAGAACCAGTTGAAGACCCTGGGTGTGGCCGCAACGCTGAGCGACAAGCCCACGCCAGCTGAAATGGCTGCCATTGCGGCGGCCACGCAAGACCGGCCCGACGCGCTGCAGATCCACACGCTGCTGCTCCGGTCCATGCAACAGGCGATTTACACCGCCAGCAACAACGGACATTTCGGGCTGGCCTACGACGCTTACACGCACTTCACCAGTCCCATCCGTCGCTACCCGGACCTGCTGGTGCACCGCGTCATCAAAGCGATCCTGGCCGGCAAGCGCTACCACCTCGCGGCCAGCGCCAAGACCCGCAAGCCGGAGATGCGGCGCGGTGGCAAGCCACAACGACCGGTCAAGCCGATGTCACAAGAAATGGAGCTGTGGGAGGCCGCTGGCGGACACTGCAGCGCCAACGAGCGCCGTGCAGATGAAGCCTCGCGCGACGTGGAGGCGTGGCTCAAGTGCCGCTACATGCGGGAGAAATTGGGCGAGGAGTTTGCGGGCACTGTCACGGCGGTTACCAGCTTTGGTCTGTTCGTGACGCTGGACGCACTTTATGTCGAAGGCCTGGTGCACATCACCGAACTGGGTGGCGAGTACTACCGCTTCGACGACGCCCGACTGGAACTGCGCGGTGAGCGCACCGGCATTCGCTACGGGGTTGGCACCCGCGTGCGGGTGCAGGTCAGTCGGGTGGACCTGGACGGCCGGAAGATCGACTTCCGCATGGTCCGCGACGGCGAAGGCGATCGGCCAGCGGCCCGCGGTGAACGCGGCGTGGACCGCAGTGGTCCTGGCAAGGCAGTCACGGCCAGCGAGGAACTGGCAGCGGTGCAGCTGGCAGACCGGTCAGCGAAGGCAGCAGCGAAAGCCCGCAAGGCCGGTGGCAAGGGCGGTCCGGCCCTGGGCTCACTGGGAGGCGGCCTGGGTGGCGCCACCACGCACCGGTCGCGAAAGCCGGGCCCGCAAAGGCCCTCACCCAAGCCCCGCACGCGGCGTTGAGCTGCCGTCGCGCATGTGGCAACGGGGGCGATCCCCCGGTGGGGATGGTTTCAGTCGACGTGAGCCAGCCACTCAATGAGTTCGGCTGCACGCAAGGGCCGGTTCGGGTGCCGTTCGGTGAAACGGTCGGCTGCGTCACCGTGTTGCCAGGCGGCTTGCACGGCGATGTCCAGCGCGTTGGCGTTGGGCCTGGCTGACCACAAACCGGCGCACCAACCGGCCAGCACATCGCCCGAGCCCGCTGTGGCCAGTGCGGCATTGCCACTGGCGTTGATGACGGGCGTGCAGCCAGGGCTGGCCAACACCGTGCCAGAGCCTTTCAGAAGCACAGTGGCGTGGGTCAGCGCCGCCAAGCGGTGGGCCGCATCCAGCCGGTCGGCCTGCACTTCGGCGGCAGTGCAGGACAGGAGCCGTGCGGCTTCAAGGGGATGCGGCGTCAGCAAAGCAGGTCCGCGTCGACCTTGCAACTGTGCGAGCAATGCGCTGTCGCCGGCGATGGCATTCAGGGCATCCGCGTCCAGCACCAGGCGGCCTGCGTGCGCCAGCAATGGGGGCAGGGTGGCTGCAATCTCGTGACCGCCACCGCAACCCGCCACCGCCGTGGTTTGGGCCAACTGAGCCAGCGGGGACTGCCACCAGGACTGCCGCAGCATGATTTCCGGTCGCGGCGGCGCCTGGGCGCCGGCGTCCAGCGGGCTGGCGTAGACCTTTCCGGCTCCTGCTGCCAGGGCTGCGCCCGCGGCCAGCCAGGCTGCTCCGGTCATGCCGCGTGCGCCCCCCACAACCGCCACGTTGCCATAACTGCCCTTGTGACTGGCATGCAGTCGCTCGTGAGGCAAGGGCTGTGCGGATAGCATAGCGGTCGCTGCAGGCTGAAGATGTCCCAGGTCGCAGAGCCAGATGTCGCCTGCCTGATCTCGTCCTTGGCCGGTGAAGCAGCCAGGTTTCAGGTTCAGCAGTGACAGGGTGACCGATGCCAGCACGGCCTCAGCCCCCAGCAGGAGGCCTGTGTCCGCATGCAGGCCTGTGGGCAGGTCGACAGCCAGCACGGGGCCGGCATGTTTGTTGATGGCGGCAATCGCCTGCGCGATCAGCCCCTGCGGGGCGCGCGCAGCACCCAAGCCCAGCAAGGCATCAATCACCAGGTCGCTGGGTGGAACCGGGTGGCCTTGCCAGGGCGCCACCGCCACGCCGGCTGCCCTGGCTTCGGCCAGGGCGCTTGCAGCGTCTTCGGGAAAGCGCTGTTCATTGGCCAGCAGGTGCACCACCACACGCAAGCCCGCGGCGTGCAAGTGTCTGGCGGCAACCAGGCCATCGCCACCGTTGTTGCCCGGGCCAGCCCAGACGCTCACGTCCCGCACGTGGGGCCACCGAGCCAGAGCCAACTTGGCAATGGCCAGGCCAGCCGCCGCCATCAAGGCGCCGGGCGGATGCTGCCTTGACGCAGCTTGTTCGAGTGCGCGCGAAGTGGAGACATCCAGCAGCGGCCAGGGACCGTTGTGCGATGTGATGCGCAGCGAATGGGAAGGCACGGCCATGCGGCACATTGTGGCGCCGCGCCCTCGGCGTGCGGCATTCAGCGCCAGCGCGCCGGACTGAAACGAGAGAGGTCGATGCCCGGGTCGCGCCCAGCGATGCGGTCGGCCAGCACGCGCGCAGAGCCGCAGGACAGCGCCCAGCCACTGGAGCCGTGGCCCAGGTTCATCCACACGCCGGGGACGCCTGTCTCGCCCAGGACGGGAGGTCCGTCTGGCAGCATGGGGCGTGCGCCTTTCCAATGCTGCGCGTCGCGCATCACGGCGCTGCCGGGGAACCAGTCGTCCAGCACCTTGTAGAGGGTGCGCAGCGTGGCGACCTTTTGGTGGTCGGCACTGCCGCCGATCTCAGCGCTGCCAGCCACCCGCACCCGCTGTCCCAGGCGCGAGATGGCGACCTTGTAGCGCTCGTCCATCAAGGCCGCGCGCGGTGCCATCGGCAACTGCCCGTCAACATGGTTGATCGGCGCCGTCACGGAGTAACCCCAAACGGGTGCCAGCGGCAGGCGCACGCCCAGTGGCGCCAGCAGTTCAGCGCCTTGCACGCCCGCGCACACGACGATGGCATCGGTCTGCAGCACCAGGCCGTTGAGCAAGTGCAGCGACGCGGGCGCTCCCGGTGCGATGGAGCTCACCGCGGTGTCGAATCGGAAGCGGGCGCCCAGCCGCTGCGCTTCGGTCTTGAGCAAGTGCGCGAACTGGCGGCAATTGCCTACCCCGTCCTGGGGCAGGTGGATGGCGGCATGCAGCGTGGCCTGCGGATTGAGCGCGGGCTCCAGTTCGCGGGCACGCGTGGCGTCGATCACGTTGTGCGCGACCCCAAGTTCTCGCAGCAAATTCAGGGATGTCTTGGATGCCTTCAGCTCGCGTTCGGTGCGCAGCAGCACCATGTAGCCGTCGACCTGTTCGTAGTCCAGGTTCAGGGCATGCGTCAATTCCAGGATGCGCGCACGGCTCAGCTGGGCCAAGCGTTGCATGGCCGTGCGGTTGGGCACGTAGACCGACTTGCGGCAGGCCAGCAGCCAGCGCCACATCCAAGGCAGCTGGGACAAGGCGTTCAGGCCACCGAAGCGGACCGGCGCATGGCGGCTGAGCAGGTGCTTGAGCACTTTCCATGGCATGCCCGGCGCAGCCCAGGGCGTGACATAGCCTGGCGCAACCACGCCGGCATTCGCAAAACTGGTCTCGGCAGCCACACTGCCACGGCGCTCCAGCACGGTGACTTCGTGCCCTTGGGCTGCCAGTTCGTACGCGGTGGTGACGCCGACAATGCCGGCGCCTATGACGGCTACACGCATGCGCGGGTTCCGGCTCGGGTCGTACGCCCGGCGGCTCGTGCTAAACTCTTCAGGTTTGCCTCTTAGCGGATTTCAGCGGATTGGCCGTTGGACTCAGTGGGGTGAACCAATCGCGAACCCGACCAACCAAGGTGTTGTGGTGTGTTGTGCAGAGGAGCTTTCAAAGGCTCACCTCTCTTGCCGCACGTCACGATGAAGCGGCGGGATTCTAGACCCAACCTTAGGACTTTCCATGACTGTCTCCATGCGTGAAATGCTGGAAGCGGGCGTCCATTTCGGACACCAAACGCGCTTCTGGAATCCCAAGATGGCCCCGTATATCTACGGCCATCGGAACAAGATCCACATCATCAACCTCGAGAAGACGCAGCCGCTCTTCGAAGAGGCCTTGAAGTTTGTTCGCCAGCTGGCTGCGCGCCGCGGCACCATCCTCATGATCGGCACCAAGCGCCAGGCGCGCGAGGTCATTGCGCTGGAAGCCCAGCGTTGCGGCATGCCCTATGTCGATCAGCGTTGGCTGGGCGGCATGATGACCAACTTCAAGACCGTCAAGGGCTCCCTGAAGAAGCTCAAGGACATGCAGGCCACCAAAGAGGCCGGCACCGAGCAGATGATCAAGAAGGAAGGCCTGATGTTCGAACGCGAGCTGATCAAGCTCGAAAAGGACATCGGCGGCATCCAGGACATGGCCGCATTGCCAGACGCCATGTTCGTGATCGACGTGGGTTACCACAAGATTGCGGTGGCTGAAGCCAAGAAGCTGGGCATCCCGGTCATTGGCATCGTCGACACCAACCACTCGCCCATCGGCATTGACTACGTCATTCCCGGCAACGACGACTCCGCCAAGGCGGTTGCGCTGTACGCCAAGGCCGTTGCTGACGCCGTGATGGAAGGCAAGTCCAACGCCACGAACGAGGTGGTGCAGGCGGTGGCCGCTGGCGGCGACGAATTCGTCGAAGTGCGCGAAGAGACCTGATTCCGGCCGGCCCGCAAGGGTCGATCCTGAACCACAGCCCGCAAAGGCTGGTACTGAACAATCAGCCTGCAAAGGCTGTTGCAGCCGCCCCCGCCCGGCGCGGCGGCTGCCCCTGATTCCGCACGCCGCCGGGCTTTTCTGAGCCCGGGGCGTCTTTGCATCTGAAGGAGATTCCTATGCCCGCGATCACTGCAAGCATGGTGGCCGAACTGCGCGCCAAGACCGACGCGCCGATGATGGAATGCAAGAAGGCGCTGACGGAAGCCGACGGCGACGCCAACCGCGCCGAAGAGATCCTGCGCGTCAAGCTGGGCAACAAGGCCAGCAAGGCGGCTTCGCGCATCACGGCCGAAGGCGTGGTGTCGGTGGCCGTCAATGGCAGCACCGGCGCGCTGGTCGAAGTCAACTGCGAAACCGATTTCGTCAGCAAGAACGACTCGTTCCTCGCCTTCACAAAGAGTGTGGCCGAGCTCGTGGCCGCCCACAACCCGGCTGACGTGACCGCGCTGAGCGGGCTGCCGCTGTCGCAAGACGGCTTTGGCCCGACGGTGGAAGACGTGCGCAAGGGCCTGATCGGCAAGATCGGCGAGAACATGGCCGTGCGCCGCTTCAAGCGCTATGCCGAGGGCGGTTCCCTTGCCAGCTACTTGCACGGTACGCGCATTGGCGTGATGGTGGAGTTCACTGGTGACGAAATCGCCGCCAAGGATGTCGCCATGCACGTTGCCGCCATGAAGCCCAAGGCCCTGTCCACGGCTGACGTGCCGGCGGACCTGATCGAGGTCGAGCGCCGCGTGGCCACGGAAAAGGCTGCCGAGAGTGGCAAGCCGGCCGAGATCGTCACCAAGATGGTCGAAGGCTCGGTGCAGAAGTTCCTGAAAGAGGTGTCGCTGCTGAACCAGTCCTTCGTCAAGAACGACAAGCAGACCGTGGAACAGATGCTGAAGGAAAAGGGCACCAAGGTCGCCTCCTTCACCCTGTACGTGGTGGGCGAGGGCATTGAGAAGAAGGTGGACGATTTCGCCGCCGAAGTGGCTGCGCAAGTGGCCGCCGCCAAGGGTCAGTAACAGCCCGCCTGAGGGGGCGGCGGTCCGGCCGCGCCCCCTTACACTCTGCACGCATTGACCCTTTGGAGCACCGCCGATGCCGGCCTACAAGCGCATCCTCTTGAAGCTGTCGGGCGAGGCCCTCATGGGTGACGACGCCTACGGCATCAACCGCGCCACCATCGTTCGCATGGTGCGTGAGGTCCAAGAGGTCACACGCCTGGGCTGCGAAGTGGCCGTCGTCATTGGTGGTGGCAACATCTTCCGCGGTGTGGCAGGGGGCTCGGTTGGCATGGACCGTGCCACCGCCGACTACATGGGCATGCTGGCTACGGTGATGAATGCTTTGGCGCTGGCCGACACCATGCGCCAAGAAGGCATGACGGCGCGAGTCATGTCCGCCATCAGCATCGACCAGGTGGTGGAACCCTATGTCCGCCCCAAGGCCTTGCAGTACCTGGAAGAGGGCAAGGTGGTGGTTTTTGCAGCCGGCACAGGCAACCCCTTCTTCACCACCGACACCGCTGCTGCCCTGCGTGGTGCAGAAATGGGCGCGCAAGTGGTGCTGAAGGCCACCAAGGTGGATGGCGTTTACAACGCCGACCCCAAGAAGGACCCGACAGCCACGCGCTACACCAGCATCACGTTTGACGAGGCGATTGCGAAGAACCTGCAGGTCATGGACGCCACGGCCTTCGCGCTGTGCCGCGACCAGAACCTGCCCATCAAGGTGTTCAGCATCTTCAAGCCCGGTGCGCTGCAGCGTGTGGTGCGGGGCGAAGACGAAGGCACCCTGGTGCACGTCTGAGGACGGATTCGAGGATTGACGATCATGGCTCACACCATTCCCGACATCAAGAAGACGGCCGAACAGAAGATGGGCAAGTCCATCGAGGCCTTCAAGAACGAACTGCACAAGATCCGCACCGGTCGTGCCCACCCCGGCCTGCTGGACCAGGTGCAGGTGGAGTACTACGGCTCCCTGGTGCCGATCAGCCAGGTGGCCAACGTGGCCCTGCTGGACGCACGCACGATCACCGTCCAGCCCTGGGAAAAGGGCATGGGCGCCAAGATCGAGCGGGCCATTCGCGAATCGGAGTTGGGTCTGAACCCGTCGTCGCAAGGTGATTTGCTGCGTGTTCCGATGCCCGCGCTGACGGAAGAGCGTCGCCGTGAATTGAGCAAGGTGGTCCGCCACGCTGGCGAGGAAGCCAAGATTGCCACGCGCAGCATCCGCCGTGAAGCCAACGAGCACCTGAAGAAGTTGCTCAAGGACAAGGAAGCCAGCGAAGACGATGAGCGGCGCGCCCAAGATGAAGTGCAACGCCTGACGGACCGAGTCATTGCCGAGATCGACAAGCTCGTGCAGGGCAAGGAAGCCGAGGTCATGGCGGTTTGAAGCCATGGCCAGGACCTGCATGCGCTGACACCCGGATGACCGATCTTTCTGTCTCCGCCCCGCACGCCCCACGCGTCGATGCCCCGCAATCCCACGTGCCGCGCCATGTGGCCGTGGTGATGGACGGCAATGGCCGCTGGGCTCGCAAACGCTACATGCCGCGCTTCTTCGGCCACAAGGCTGGTGTGGATGCGTTGGTGAAGGCCGTCAACACCTTTGCAGACCGCGGGGTGGAATACCTCACCGTCTTCGCCTTTTCTTCTGAAAACTGGAAGCGGCCCACCGAGGAAGTGTCCGGCCTGATGAGCCTGGTCCTGGTGGCCGTGTCCAAGTATCTGGCCAAGATGGCAGGTGACGGCGTGCGCATCCGCATCGTCGGTGACCGCGCGGCTGTCTCTGACAAGTTGCGCCAGGCCTGGGAACATGCGGAAAAGCTCACCGAGAACAATTCGCGCATCACGTTGGCCGTGGCCTTCAACTACGGGGGCCGATGGGACGTGGTGCAGGCTTGCCGCGACGCCATCGCTCAGGGCATGAAACCCGAAGAGGTGGACGAGGCCTGGTTGTCCAGCCGCATGGCTTTGAGCTTCGCACCCGACCCGGACCTGTTCGTCCGCACCGGTGGCGAAATGCGCATGAGCAATTTTCTGCTGTGGCAGGCGGCCTACTCCGAACTCTTCTTCACTGACTGCCTGTGGCCCGACTTCAACGAGGCCCAGATCGACGCTGCCCTGGCGGCCTATGCGCACCGCGACCGCCGCTTTGGCGGCATCCAGCCGCCCACTGTGTCACCCGAGGGCAGCTGAGCCCATGCTGCGTCAGCGCATCATCACCGCGCTTGTGCTCGTCTTCATTCTGCTGGGTGCGTTGACGGCGGACAGCCCGTGGCCCTTTGCGTTGCTGGTGCTGGCCCTGATTGCGGCTGCCGGATGGGAGTGGGGTTGCTTGAACCAGGCGGGCAGGGCCCTGTCGCTGGCGATGGGTCTGGTGGTTGCGTTGGCCGGTGGCCTGGCCTTGGGCGGTGGTTGGCGAGAACACGCCCCGGGCGCGGTGTGGTGGGTGGCTGCCGCCTTGTGGGTGGGCCTGGGTGCGGTGGCGCTGCGCACGGGACCTTCGTCCTGGCCGCAATTGCCCCGCGCAGCGCGCTGGGGTGTCGGCTTGCTGGCCCTGTGGTTCACCTGGCTGGCCGTGGCCCATGCGCGCGCCGTCGGCATCAACTTCATGTTGTCCGTCTTCTGCCTGGTGTGGATGGCCGACGTGGCCGCGTATTTCGGCGGCAAGACCTGGGGCAAGCGCAAGCTGGCGCCGTCCATCAGCCCAGGCAAGAGCTGGGAAGGCGTGTGGTCGGGCATGGTGGGCGTGCTGCTGCTCTCGGTCTTGTGGATGTGGATCGACAGCATGTTCAAGGTCGACGGGCCCAGCCTCTACAGTCGCTTCTGGGTGGCCTTCGGACCGCTGGGCATGGTGGTGGCTTTGGTCGCCTTGTCCGGGCTGAGCGTGGTCGGCGATCTGGTCGAATCGCTGGTGAAGCGGGCCGCTGGCGCCAAGGACAGCAGCCGCCTGCTGCCGGGCCATGGCGGCGTTCTGGACCGCGTGGATGCTCTGATGCCCGTGGTGCCCGCCGCCATGGCCCTGATGAGCCTGGCGGGAGCAGCATGAAGCGCAAGCAAAGGCTGGCCATTTTGGGCTCCACCGGATCCATCGGCACCAGCACGCTGGATGTCGTGGCCCGTCACCCGGACCGCTTTGAAGTCGTGGGTCTCACCTCATGGCGCCGCACGGATTTGCTGCTGGAACAGTGCCGGCAGTTCCGTCCGCGCGTGGCGGTGGTGCCTGACGCTGCGCAAGCCGCAGCCTTCCGGTCACAAGTCCAGGCCGCCGGTTTGGATGTGGACGTGCAGGACGGCGCACATGCGTTGGCCGAACTGGCTGCCGCCAGCGATGTCGACAGCGTCATGGCCGCGATAGTCGGTGCGGCGGGGCTGCCGGCCTGCATGGCCGCCGCAAAGGCCGGCAAGCGTCTGTTGCTGGCCAACAAGGAAGCCTTGGTGGTCGGCGGCGCGCTCTTCATGCACGCCGTGGCCGAAGGCGGCGCCACGCTGCTGCCCATCGACAGCGAACACTCCGCCATCTTTCAGTGCCTGCCGGAAGACCACAGCACCTGGGCTCGGCGCATCGACCACATCGTCCTGACGGCCAGTGGCGGGCCATTTCGCGAACGTCAACACGAGACCTTGCACGCGGTGACGCCCGAGCAGGCCGTGGCGCACCCAAACTGGGTGATGGGCCGCAAGATCTCGGTCGATTCCGCGACCATGATGAACAAGGCGCTGGAAGTGATCGAGGCGCGCTGGCTCTTTGACCTGACGCCGGATCAGATCCGGGTTGTCATCCACCCGCAAAGCATCATCCACAGCATGGTGGTGTGCCGCGACGGCAGCGTGCTGGCCCAACTGGGCACGCCCGACATGAAGGTGCCCATCGCCTACGGTCTGGCATACCCGGAACGCATCGAGTCCGGCGCCCCGCGGCTGGACTTCAACAGCTTGCAGGCCCTCAGTTTCAACCAACCCGACCGCGGCCGCTTTCCGGGCCTGTTCCTGGCCTGGGACGCTTTGCGCGCACCCGAAGGCAGCACAGCCGTGCTGAATGCCGCCAACGAAGAAGCCGTCGCCGCTTTCCTGGCGGGAACCATTGGCTTCACGGCGATTCACAAGGTGAATGCCCGAACCGTGGACCGCCTGCCGCCAGCCCTGGGCCCGTCGCCCAGGCTGGAAGACCTCATTGAACTGGATCGTCGTGCGCGTCATGTCGCACGTGAGGTCATGAAGGAGCTTGCCGCTTGATCACGATCCTGGCCTTCCTGGTCACCCTTGGTGTGCTGGTCGTCGTCCACGAATACGGGCACTACCGCGTAGCCGTGGCCTGCGGCGTGAAGGTGCTGCGCTTCTCGGTCGGCTTCGGCAGCGTGCTGTTGCGCCGCCAGCGCGGTCCCGATGCCACTGAATTCGTGCTGTGTGCCCTGCCGCTGGGCGGCTATGTGCGCATGCTGGACGAGCGTGAGGGCGCGGTTGCTGCGCACGAACTGTCTCGCGCGTTCAACCGCCAGAACCTGTGGAAGCGTGCGGCCATCGTCTCCGCCGGGCCTGTCGCCAACTTGCTGCTGGCCATCGTGCTGTATGCCGGGGCGCACTGGATCGGTCTGGACGAGCCCAAGGCCGTCATGGCGCCGCCCACGTCGGGGTCCCTTGCGGATCGTGCCGGCTTGCGGGCGGGGGACTGGGTACGTTCCTTGTCCTCGGAAGGTGGTGATTGGACCGATGTGCGTTCGATGTCGGACCTGCGCTGGCAGCTCACCCAGGCTGCGATGCAGAAACAGAACGTCAAACTGGAAGTCAGTGATGCAGACGGCCGCGGGACGCGCACGCTCAGCCTGGAACTGTCCACCTTTGATTCGCGCGATGTCGATGCGGGTTTCGTCAAGAAGCTCGGCTTGGCGGGTGTGTTCAGCGAACCCCTGCTGGGCGAAGTGAAGACCGGAGGACCTGCTGCGGTGGCTGGCCTGAAGTCCGGCGACCGGGTGCTGACACTGGATGGCCTTGCCATCGCCGATGCGCAGACCTTGCGCGAACGCATTCGAAAGTCGGTGCGCGAGGGGCAGGGCCAGGCGCAGCACTGGACCGTTGAGCGTGGGGGCCAGACCCTGAACTTTGACATCACCCCGCGTGCCATGCGTGACGGCGACCAGACCGTCGGTCGCATCGACGCCTACGTCGGCCAGCCCCCGGCCATGGTCACCGTGCGCTACGGGCTGATCGATGGCCTGACCCAGGGCGTGACGCGCACCTGGGAGGTGTCGGCGCTCACCGTGCGCATGATGGGCCGGATGCTGATCGGTGAAGCGTCGCTGAAGAACCTGAGCGGCCCCATCACCATCGCCGACTACGCAGGCCAGAGCGTGCAACAGGGTCCCGCCTACTACCTGGGCTTCCTGGCCCTGGTCAGCGTGAGCCTGGGTGTGCTGAACCTGCTGCCGCTGCCCATGCTCGATGGGGGCCACTTGATGTATTACATTTTCGAAGGCGTCACCGGGCGCCCGGTATCCGACGCATGGCTGGCCCGGTTGCAGCGCGGCGGCATCGTGGTGTTGCTGATGATGATGTCGGTGGCGCTGTTCAACGACGTGGCCCGCTTGCTGGGCCTGCACTGAATTTCCATGCTCCCAGTTTCCCCGTTTGGCCCGCTGCGTCCTGCAGCGGCGATTGTCCTGATGGCTGCTGCGGCCGCGTTTCCTGCGCGGGCTGCAGAACCGTTTGTCATCAAAGACATCCGTGTTGAAGGATTGCAGCGCACCGACCCCGGCACCGTGTTTGCAGCCTTGCCTTTCCGGATTGGCGACACCTACAACGACGACAAGGGCGCTGCTGCCTTGCGCGCGCTGTTCGCGACCGGCCTGTTCAAGGACGTGCGCATCGAGGTTGACAAGCAGGTGGCCACGGTCATCGTCGATGAGCGGTCCATCATCGCGTCCATCACCTTCGTGGGGCTGAAGGAATTCGACAAGGACCCGCTGAACAAGTCGCTGCGTGATGCCGGCATCGGTGACGGCTTGCCCTATGACCGCGCGCTCATTGACCGCGCCGAACAGGAAATCAAGCGCCAGTACCTGACACGCAGTCTCTACGGCGCCGAGGTGGTGACCACGATCACGCCGCTGGAACGCAACCGCGTCAACATCACCTTCACCATGAACGAGGGCGATGCCGCACGCATTGCCGACGTGAAGATCGTGGGCGCCACGGTGGTGTCTGAGCAGACGCTGCTGGAGTTGTTTGAACTGACACCCAGCGGCTGGTTCACCTGGTACACCAAGTCCGACCGCTACTCGCGCACCAAGCTCAATGCCGACCTGGAAAAGCTGCGCGCCTGGTACTTCAACCGCGGCTACCTTGAATTTGCGATTGAGTCGACCCAGGTCACGATCTCGCCCGACAAGCAGACCATCTCCATTGCCATTTCTGTCCGGGAAGGGCAGCCCTACACGGTGACCAGCGTGCGGCTGGAAGGAGACTACCTGGGCAAGGAACAGGAGTTCCGCGCCTTCGTGCAGTTGCGCCCCGGCCAGCCCTACCGCGGCGACGCGGTGACGGAAACCACCAAGCGCTTCCAGGACCTGTTCGGCTTGTACGGCTACGCCTTCGCCCGGGTCGAGTCGCGGCCTGAAATCGACCGCGCCACGGGCCAGGTGGCCGTGGTGCTGGCGGCCGAACCGCAGCGCCGCGTCTACGTGCGGCGCATCGACGTGGCGGGCAACACGCGGACGCGGGACGAAGTCATCCGCCGCGAATTCCGTCAACTGGAGTCGGCCTGGTACGACGGCGGCCTGATCAAGCTCAGCAAGGAACGTGTCGAGCGCCTGGGCTATTTCAAGGACATCGAGGTCGAAACCAACGAAGTGGCCGGCGCGCCCGACCAGGTCGACCTGGTGGTGAACGTCACCGAAAAACCCACCGGCAACCTGTCCGTGGGCGCGGGTTACTCCAGCGCCGAGAAGGTCACCTTCAACGCATCGGTCAAGCAGGACAACGCCTTCGGCTCGGGCAACAGCCTGGGCCTGGAACTCAACACCAGCAAGTACAACCGCACGGTGGTGGTCAGTACCGTGGACCCGTACTTCACGGTGGACGGCATCTCTCTGGCCGTGGACGCGTTTTATCGGACGCAGCGCCCGGTGAACTACCTGGGCGACACCTATGACCTGAAGACACCTGGAGCCGCAGTGCGCTTTGGTGTGCCCTTCAGCGAGTACGACACGGTCTTCCTGGGCCTTGGATGGGAGCGCACGGAACTCGGCACCTCGGTCGGCCTGCCGCTGGCCTGGCTGAACTACCGAGCGCTCTACGGCGACAAGACCGATGCGTTCACCACCACAGTGGGCTGGGCCCGCGACGGCCGCGACAGCGTCCTGACGCCCACGGCCGGCCGCTACCAGCGCGTCTTCTTCGAGTGGAGCTACTACGGCGAGGTCAAGTACCTCAAGACCAACCTGCAATACCAGGAGTACTTCCCGCTGCCGTTCCGCCTGAGCCTGGGCCTCAACGCCGAAGTCGGCATTGGCAAGGGCCTGGGCGGCAAGCCCTTCCCGGTGTTCAAGAACTTCTATGGCGGCGGCCTGGGCACGGTGCGGGCTTTTGAACAGGGCTCCTTAGGCGTGGTCGATCCCACGGGTGCCTACATTGGCGGTGCGCGGCGCTTCAACGCGAACTCCGAGATCTACTTCCCGGTGCCGGGCACAGGCAACGACAAGTCGCTGCGCATCTTCACCTTTGCCGACGTGGGCAACGTGTGGCGCGAGGACGAAACGCCGACTTGGCAGTCCCTGCGGTCCTCGGCCGGCATCGGTTTGAGCTGGATCTCGCCTGTCGGCCCCCTGAAACTGAGCTGGGGCAAGCCCTTGCGCGTGCAGCGCAACGATAGAATCCAACGTTTCCAATTCCAGATCGGGACTGCGTTCTGATGAAGCTGTTCGCCATCCATTCCCTCGTCCCCATCGCCCGTGTGGCGCTGGCATCCGCTGCGCTGGCGTCTGTGGCCGTCACGGCCCACGCGCAGGACCTCAAGATCGGCTACGTCAACAGCGAAAAAGTGCTGCGCGAAGCGACCCCCGCCAAGGCCGCGCAGGCCAAGCTCGAAGCCGAGTTCACGAAGCGCGAAAAGGAAATGACCGACGCGGCGGCCAAGCTCAAGGCTGCGGCCGACAAGCTGGAAAAAGACGCGCCCACGCTGGCAGAGAGCGAACGCAACCGTCGTCAACGCGAACTCGTGGAGACCGACAGGGACCTGCAGCGCAAGCGTCGTGAATTTCAGGAAGACCTGAACCAGCGCCGCAACGAGGAACTGGCTACCGTGGTCGAACGCGCCAACCGCGTGATCAAGCAGATCTTCGAGACCGAGAAGTACGACCTGATCCTGCAGGAAGTGGTCTTTGCCGGCCCACGTGTGGACATCACCGACAAGGTGATTCGCATCCTCAACGCCGCCCCGGCTCCGGGCGGCAAGTAAAGCTGCGCCGCATCGAGGCAGCAACGGCCCATGGGCGTGCGCCTCGGTGATATCGCCGCCCTCCTGGGCGGCGAACTGCATGGTGACGCGGCCATGGAAGTGGACCGCATCGGTCCGCTGGAAACGGCGGACATTCGCACCATTGGCTTCCTGGCCAACCCGCGCTACCAGTCCCAGTTGAGCCAGACGCAGGCTGCCTGCGTCATCGTGGCGCCAGGCTTGCGTGATGCGGCGGCAGCACGTGGTGCGGCACTGATCTGCGCCGACCCTTACCTGGCCTTTGCCAAATTGACCCAATGGTGGGCCGCGCAGCGCCGCCGTGCCCCTGTGGCTGGCATTCACGCCACTGCGGTGGTGGAAGAGGGCGCGCACATCGACCCATCAGCTTCCATCGGGGCGCTCTGTTTCATCGGTCGTGGAGCGCGCATCAGCGCTCGTGCGGTCATCGGTCCGCAATCGCATGTGGGCGAGGACGGCCATGTCGGCGAAGCTACCTGGCTCAAAGCCCATGTGACGCTTTCCGAGGCTTGCCGTATCGGCGCACGCGGCATCGTGCACAGCGGCGCGGTGATCGGCGCGGACGGCTTTGGCTTTGCCCCCGCCAAAGGTGAGTCGGGTCCTTCCTGGGAGAAGATCGAACAGTTGGGTGCGGTGGTGATTGGTGACGACGTAGAGATCGGTGCCAACACCTGCATTGACCGCGGCGCGCTGGACGACACCGTGCTGGGTCAGGGCGTGAAACTGGACAACCTGGTGCAGATCGGCCACAACGTGCGCATCGGTGACCACACGGCTTTTGCCGGTTGCGTGGGCGTGGCCGGCAGCGCGCGCATCGGCCGCCATTGCACCGCGGGCGGTGGCGCCATCATCCTGGGACACCTGGACATCGTGGACCACGTGCACATCACGGCGGCGACGGTCATCACCCGTTCCATCCACCAGGCGGGGCAGTACAGCGGCCTGTTTCCGTTCGATGACAATGCGTCCTGGGAGAAAAACGCTGCCACGCTGAAGCAACTGCATGCCTTGCGCGACCGGTTGCGTGCGCTGGAAAGAAAGAACTGAGAACAACGATGGACATCCAATACATCCTGCGCAAGTTGCCGCACCGCTACCCTTTCCTGCTGGTGGACCGCGTGCTGGAAATCGAGAAGGGCGTGCGCATCAAGGCCCTGAAGAACGTCACCTACAACGAACCCTTCTTCCCCGGCCACTTTCCAGTGCGCCCGGTCATGCCCGGCGTGCTGATGCTGGAAGCGCTGGCCCAGGCCGCCGCCGTGCTGTCTTTTGATGCCATCGATTCCGAGCCGGGCGACGACATGGTGGTGTACTTTGCCGGCATCGACAACGCGCGCTTCAAGCGGCCCGTGGGCCCTGGCGACCAGTTGATCCTGGAAGCCACCATCGACCGCCAGAAGTCCGGCATCTACCGCTACAAGTGCAAGGCAACGGTCGACGGCCAACTGGCTGCCGAAGCGGACCTGATGTGCACCATGCGCAAGAGCAGCTGAGCCCATGGCGCAGGTTCACCCCACGGCCATCGTGGACCCGGGCGCGGAACTGGCTGCGACGGTTCAAGTCGGGCCCTACACGCTGATCGGCGCTGGCGTGAAGCTGGGGGAGGGCACGACGATCGGCGCGCACTGCGTCATCGAAGGACCGACGACGATCGGCCGCAACAACCGCATTTCTTCTCACAGTGCGCTGGGTTGCGCCCCGCAGGATAAGAAGTATGCGGGCGAGCCCACCGAACTGCACATTGGCAACAACAACACCATCTTCCAGTTCTGCACCTTCAGTCGCGGCACCGCGCAAGACGGCGGCATCACCCGCGTGGGCGACGACAACTGGGTGATGGCCTACGTGCACTTGGCGCATGACGTGCAGCTGGGCAGCCACACCATCCTGGCCAACAACGCGACGTTGGCAGGTCATGTGCACGTGGGCGACTGGGCCATCATCGGCGGCTTGTCGGGCATCCACCAGTTCTGCAAGGTGGGTGCACACGTGATGACCGGGTTCCAGAGCCACGTCTCGCAGGACATACCGCCCTTCATGACGGTGTCTGGCAATCCGCTGGGCGTGCACGGCTACAACGCTGAAGGTCTGAGGCGACGTGGCTTTTCGCGCGAGCGGCTGGCCCTGGTCAAGCAGATGTACAAACTGCTGTACCGAGACGGCTTGACGCTGGATGCCGCCAAGGCGGCCATCACGGCCCTGTCCGGCACCGTGGAAGGCGGCGAAGCCGACGTGCAGATGCTGCTGGACTTCCTGGCCGTGTCCACACGCGGCATCGTGCGCTGACATGCAACTGGCGCTGGTCGCCGGTGAAGCTTCCGGCGATCTGCTTGCAGGACTGCTGCTGGCGGGACTCCGTCAGCGTTGGCCCGCGGTGCAGACCGCCGGCATCGGTGGGCCGCGCATGGCCGAACGAGGCTTCGAAGCCTGGTGGCCCAGTGACAAGCTGGCCGTGCGTGGCTACGTGGAAGTGCTTCGCCACTACCGCGAGATCAAGGGCATACGCGACGCCCTGGGCGACCGGCTCCTGACGGAGCGCCCGGCCGCGTTCATAGGCGTGGACGCGCCCGACTTCAACCTGGGGCTGGAGGCGCGGCTGAAGGCCGGCGGCATCAAGACCGTGCACTTCGTCTGCCCGTCCATCTGGGCTTGGCGCGGCGGCCGCGCGAGCAAGATGGCGGCCAGCGTGGACCACGTGCTGTGCCTCTTTCCGTTTGAACCTGAACTGCTGCGCGCACATGGGCTGGCCGCCACCTACGTAGGTCACCCGCTGGCCGACGCCATACCGCTGGTCCCGCCGCGTGCAGCCTGCCGTGCGGCATTGGGACTGGGGGAACACGACAGCGTGGTGGCCGTCCTGCCAGGCAGCCGTCGCAGCGAAATCCAATACATCGCGCCTCGTTTCCTGCAAGCGGCAGCCGCGCTGCACAAGGCGCGGCCCGACCTGCGCTTTGTGCTGCCGATCTCTCCGGGCTTGCGCCCACTGATCGAACCGTTGGTGGCTCAGCACGCCGCGGGCGTGCCGTTGCAGCTGCTGGACGGTCAATCGCATGCCGCGCTGGCGGCCTGCGATGTGACGCTCATTGCCAGCGGTACGGCCACGCTGGAGGCGGCACTGTTCAAGCGGCCGATGGTCATCGGCTACGCGATGAACGGCCTCAGCTGGCAGTTGATGAAACGCATGGCCTACCTGCCCTGGGTAGGCTTGCCGAACATCTTGAGCCGCAAATTCCTGGTGCCTGAGTTGATCCAGGAACATTGCACCGCTGCTGAGCTGTCGCGTGCCGTGCTGCAATGGCTGGACGACCCGGCCGCTTGTGAAAACGTCGCCAGCTGCTTCATGGAGCTGCACCACCTGCTGCGCCAGGACACCGCCAGCCGCGCCACCGATGCCATCGAGCAGATCCTTGCCTAAGCCCACGCGATTCGAACAGCTGGGCTTGCAGTTTGTGGCCCCCGGCTTGGTCGCAGGTGTGGATGAGGCCGGCCGTGGGCCGCTTGCGGGCCCCGTCGTGGCGGCCGCTGTGATCCTGGACGACCTGCAGCCGATCAAGGGCCTGGCCGACAGCAAAGTCTTGAGCCCGCGCAGGCGCGAAAAGCTCTACGACGAAATCCGCGCACGCGCTTTGTGCTGCAGCGTGGCCAGTGCCAGCGCGCAAGAGATCGACCAGTTCAACATCCTGCAGGCCACCCTGCTGGCCATGAAGCGCGCCGTGGAAGGCCTGCGTATCCTGCCGCACCGCGTGGTGGTGGATGGCAACCGGGTGCCCCAGTTGCGCCTTCCGGTCGAGGCCCTGGTGAGGGGCGACGCCTTGATGCCCGCCATCAGTGCCGCGTCCATCCTGGCCAAGGTGGAACGCGACCGCCTCTGCCAGGCCTTGCACGCTGCTCATCCGGCCTATGGCTTCGCCACCCATAAGGGCTACCCGACGCCTGAACATCTGCAGGCCCTGCGCGCGCATGGCCCATGCCCCGAACATCGCCGCAGCTTTGCGCCGGTGCGCGAGTCTGAACGACAGCCATGACCGAACCGATTCAGATCAGTTCGCGTGAAAACGCCTTGCTGGTGCGTCTGCGCAAGCTGGCGCAGGATGGAGCGGCCTACCGCAAGCTGGGCCAGGTCTGGCTTGAAGGCGCCCATCTCTGCTCAGCCCTTGTGCAGCGCGGCGGCCAGGCGGCACAAGCTGTCGTCAGCGAAAGCGGCTGGCAGGACCGCAGGCTGCGTCAACTGGCCGCACAGGCAGCCAAGGTGGCACGGGTGCCAGACCCTCTGTTCGCGGGCATCAGCGGCCTGGAATCGCCTGCAGCCATCGGCTTTGTGATCGACCTGCCTGCAGCGCCTGCCGTGCTGCCGGACGTGCCCACGGTGGTCCTGGACCGCCTGCAGGATGCGGGCAATGTGGGCAGCATTTTGCGCAGCGCGTCGGCCTTTGGCGTGGCACAGGTGCTCGCGCTCAAGGGCACGGCCGCGCTGTGGTCACCCAAGGTGCTGCGCGCCGGCATGGGGGCGCACTTTGCGCTGCGCCTGGTGGAGGGCCTGGATGCAACTGCGCTGGCTGCACTGAAGGTGCACCTGGTCGCCACCAGTTCCCACGCCAGCAGCGACGTCTCGCGTGTCGCCTTGCCCAGCCCTTGCGCCTGGGTTCTGGGGCATGAAGGGAAGGGCGTGTCTGACGAATTGCTGGCTCGCTGCGCGCTGCAAGTGCGCATCCCGCAGCCCGGTGGGGAAGAGTCGCTCAACGTGGCCGCCGCAGCGGCAGTCTGCTTGTATGAATCGGCCCGCCAGCGCGCGATCTAGCTTTCAGTAGATCAAGCGGTCGGGCCGCAGATCGCGCAGGATGGTGGTGGCGATCTCTTCGATCGACTTGTGCGTCGACGACAGCCAAGCCACGCCTTCGCGACGCATCATGGCCTCGGCCTCGTTGACCTCGTAGCGGCAGTTCACGAGTGACGCGTACTTGCTGCCGGGTCGGCGCTCGTTGCGGATCTGCGCCAGGCGTTCGGGGTCGATGGTCAGCCCGAAGCACTTGCGCTTGTGGGTACCCAGCGCCGTGGGCATGCGGCCGCGCTCGAAGTCTTCCGGGATCAGCGGGTAGTTGGCGGCCTTGATGCCATGCTGCATGGCCAGGTAGAGGCTGGTCGGTGTCTTGCCGCTGCGGCTGACGCCCAGCAAGATCACGTCGGCGCTTTCCAGGTTGCGCGAGCTCTGGCCGTCGTCGTGCGCCAGGCTGAAATTGATGGCCTCGATGCGGTCGGTGTATTCCTGGCTCTGGCTGGCGTCTGAGAAGCGGCCCACGCGGTGGTTGCTCTTGACGCCGAATTCCACCTCCAGGGGTTCCACAAAGGTGCGGATCATGTCCAGCACCAGGCCTTTGCAGGCAGGCGAACCGATGATGTCCCGGATCTCGTCGTTCACCAGGGTGATGAACACGATGGGGCGCTTGCCTTCGTTCGCGGCCGTGGCGTTGATCTCGCCCAGCACGTGGTGCGCCTTTTCCAGCGTGTCGATGAAAGGCCGCCGCACATGCCGTGGGCGGGCCGAAAACTGCGCCAGGATGGAGTTGCCGAAGGTCTCGGCCGTGATGCCGGTGCCGTCCGAGACAAAGAACACGGTTCTTTCGGTCATGGGGGTTTGGCGCGGCGAGCGCCTGGAAAGCGCAGCGAAATGCTCGGGCCATCATAAGGAAGAAGTGCCTAGAATCTTCCCAACTTTCCGCTTGACCACCCCTTCAGGCCCCTGACGTGTTCCTCGCTGGTCGACAACGATTCGAATCAAGCGCCAGCTTGAGGTCCCAGGCCGCCCCTGCGGAAGCACCGGTTTTCTCACATCACGGAGCTTTCCCATGTCTTCTGCGCCAATACACGGCACCCTGGCCACCGCCCTGGTCGTCCCCTTTGAACAGTTGAGGATGACCGACGTCGAGACCGTAGGCGGCAAGAACGCCTCGCTCGGCGAAATGATCAGTCAGCTGTCCGCCACCGGCGTGCGCGTGCCCGGTGGCTTTGCCACCACAGCCCATGCCTTCCGCGAATTCCTGAGCGCGGGCGGCCTTGAAAAGCGCATCAACGACAAGCTGTCCATGCTGGATGTGGACGATGTGCGCGCGCTGGCCGCGGCCGGTGCACAGATCCGTCAATGGGTCATCGACACGCCGCTGCCGGCCGAGCTGGAAGCGGCCATCCGGGCGGAATTCGCCCGCTTGTCCGCTGACGCGCCCGCAGCCAGCTTTGCGGTGCGGTCTTCAGCCACCGCCGAAGACATGCCCGATGCGTCCTTTGCCGGGCAGCAGGAGACCTTCCTGAACGTGACGGGCATTGACGATGTGCTGCACCGCATGAAGGAGGTCTTTGCTTCGCTCTACAACGACCGTGCCATCAGTTACCGCGTGCACAAGGGCTATGCCCACAGCAACGTGGCCCTGTCGGCCGGGGTGCAGCGCATGGTGCGCTCGGACCTGGGTTCCGCCGGCGTGCTGTTCACCATCGATACCGAATCGGGCTTTTCGGACGTGGTCTTCATCACGGCCAGCTATGGCTTGGGCGAACTGGTGGTGCAGGGCTCGGTCAACCCCGATGAGTTCTACGTCCACAAGCCGACCCTGAACAAGGGCAAGTTCCCCGTCATACGCCGGGTGCTGGGCAGCAAGCTGCAGCGCATGGAATTCGCCAGTGCCGAAGACAAGACGGCCACCGGCAAATTGGTGACCACGCTGGACACGCCGCCCGAGCAGCGCAACCGCTACGCCATCACCGATGCGGATGCCATTGAACTGGCACGTTATGCGCTGATCATCGAAAAGCACTACGGCCGTGCCATGGACATCGAATGGGGCAAGGACGGCGTCGACGGCAAGATCTACATCCTGCAGGCCCGCCCCGAGACGGTGAAGAGCCAGAAGGGCAACATCGAACAGCGCTACCGCCTGACTGGCGACAAGAGCAAGACACCAGTGCTCGCCGAGGGGCGTGCCATTGGCCAGAAGATCGGCACGGGTCCGGTTCGCCTGGTTCGCAGCACGTCGGAGATGGAGCGCGTGCAGCCGGGTGACATCCTGGTCACGGAAATGACGGACCCGAACTGGGAACCGATCATGAAGCGGGCCGGCGCCATCGTCACCAACCGCGGCGGACGCACCTGCCACGCAGCCATCATCGCGCGCGAACTGGGCATCCCCGCGGTGGTGGGCTGCGGTGACGCGACGGAAAAGCTGAGCGAAGGCGCGCTGGTCACCGTGAGCTGCGCCGAAGGCGACACCGGCTACATCTACGACGGCCTGCTGGAGACCGAGATCACCGAGGTGGTCAGCGGTGAAATGCCGTACTGCCCCATCAAGATCATGATGAACGTGGGCAACCCCACGCTGGCCTTTGACTTTGCACAGATGCCCAACAGTGGCGTCGGGCTGGCCCGGCTGGAGTTCATCATCAACAACAACATCGGCGTCCACCCGAAGGCGATCCTGGACTATCCCAACATCGACCCCGACCTGAAGAAGGCGGTTGAATCGGTAGCCCGGGGACATGCCAGCCCGCGTGCCTTCTACGTCGACAAGCTGACCGAAGGCATTGCGACGATCGCAGCGGCGTTCTGGCCGAAGTCGGTGATCGTGCGGCTGTCGGACTTCAAGAGCAACGAGTACCGCAAGCTCATCGGCGGCACCCGCTACGAACCGGACGAAGAGAACCCCATGCTGGGCTTCCGCGGCGCCAGCCGCTACATCAGTGGTGAGTTCAGCGATGCTTTCGCGATGGAATGCGAGGCGCTCAAGCGCGCGCGCACGGACATGGGGCTGACGAACATCGAGATCATGGTGCCCTTCGTGCGCACCGTGCCCCAGGCGGCCCGCGTGAAGGCCATGCTGGCCGAGCGCGGACTGAAGCGCGCTGCAGAGGGCGGCACCGACGGCCTGCGCCTCATCATGATGTGCGAAGTGCCCAGCAACGCAATCCTGGCCGAGCAGTTCCTCGAACACTTTGACGGCATGTCGATCGGCTCCAACGACCTGACGCAGCTGACCTTGGGACTGGACCGCGATTCCGGCCTGGAACAGCTGGCGCACGACTTTGACGAGCGTGACCCTGCGGTGAAGGCCATGATCTCGCGTGCGATCTCGGCCTGTCGGGCCACCGGGAAGTACGTCGGCATCTGTGGCCAAGGGCCCAGTGACCACCCGGACTTTGCCGATTGGCTGGCTGCAGAAGGCATCGTGTCCATATCGCTCAATCCGGACTCGGTGGTCGAAACCTGGCAGCGCCTGGCCAAGCGACCCTGAAGCTTGGAGGATGTCCAGCGTGGCGTCAGCCGCGTGTGCCATCCTCGGGCCGGTTGTCGTGAAGCGCACCGGTCCATCTTGAAACTTGCCATCCTCACCGACCTGCACGCCAACCGCGAAGCGGTGGAGGCGGTGCTGGAACATGCATCTCTCCAGGGCGTGCAGCGCTTCGCCTTCCTGGGTGACTACGTCGGCTATGGGGCCGACCCGGCCTGGGTGGTGGACACTGTGGCACGTCTGGTCCAAGAGGGCGCCATTGCGGTGCGCGGCAACCACGATGCAGGCGTGGCCCATGAGCCCTCGCCAACCATGGTGCCGGTGGCTCGTGAAGTCGTCCGCTGGACCCGTGCCCAACTGAGCGCGGCGCAAATCCAGTTCCTGCAGGATTTGCCCCTGCAGGTCGTGGAGGAGCCGAGCCTCTACGTGCACGCCAATGCCTATGGTCCCGAGGGCTGGGCCTACATCCGCAGCCGTGCAGACGCCGTGCGCAGTCTGCAGGCCACGCGCTGCCGCTACACGTTCTGCGGACATTCACACGAGCCCATGCTGTACCACCTGTCAGGCACGGGCAAGGCTGGCGACTTTGTGCCGGTGTCGGGTGTGCCGATCCCGGTGCCGCTCCACCGCCAGTGGTTGGTGATCCCTGGTTCAACAGGTCAGCCCAGAGATGGCAATCCAGCCGCCAGCTATGCGATCCTGGACCAGGACGGGGCGCAACTGACGTTCCACCGTGTACCCTACGACCACGAAACGGCAGCAGGCAAGATCCGCGCGGCCGGGCTGCCCTTGCAATTGGCGGAGAGGCTGGCGGATGGACAGTGAAAAGCCCACGTCCGAATGGGCGGCGCTGGCTGAAGCGACGCTATCGCCTGCATTGAGCGCCACCGACGTGGTTGACGGATTCCGTCTTGAAGAGCGTCTTCACCAAGGTGGCATGGCCACGATCTGGCGGGTGCTGCGGGTGGACGAACAAGGCGCACCGCTGCCGGTGGATGCGGACAGCCTGCCGCTGATCATGAAGGTGCCTCGCATCAAGGGCGGCGAGGACCCGGCCACCATCGTTGGCTTCGAGGTCGAACGCATGATCATGCCCATGCTGCGCGGCCCGCACGTGCCGAAATTCGTCGCCAAGGGCGACTTCACGAAGCAGCCCTATATCGTGATGGAGCACATCCCGGGGCCGTCCCTGCGAGCGCGATTTGACGAAGCGCCGCTGGCACTGGACGAGGTGGCGGAGATCGGATCCCGCGTGGCCACGGCCCTGCATGAGCTGCACCGCCAGCACGTGGTGCATCTGGACATCAAGCCCAGCAACGTGATGTTCCGCGCCGATGGCACGGCCGTGCTCATCGACTTTGGTCTGTCGCGCCATGAGCAATTGCCTGACCTGCTGGACGAAGAGTTCACATTGCCCATGGGCACGGGGCCCTACATGTCGCCAGAGCAAGTGCAGTACGTGCGGACCGACCCGCGCAGCGACCTCTTCGCACTGGGCGTGATGCTGTACCACTTCACCACGGGTGAACGTCCCTTCGGTGCACCCACGACGGTCAGCGGGCTGCGCAAGCGCCTGTACGTGGACCCGGTGCCGCCGCGGGCGCTGCGCGCCGACTGCCCGCCCTGGTTGCAGGAAGTGATCCTGCGCTGTCTGGAAGTGCAGGCGCAGGACCGCTACGCGTCTGCGGCGCAACTCGCCATGGCCCTGCAGGACCCAGGGCAGGTGCCGCTCACGTGGCGTGCCGAGAAGCTGGGGCGCATGGGGCGCGCGTCGCGACTGCGGCGCTGGTTCTTTGCCCTCGGCAGCGAGCCGGCGGCCCAGCCGGTGTCCGTGAGCGAGTTGATCCAGCGCAGCACCATCGTCATGGCTGCCGTGGACGTGGAAGGCGCGTCTGAACGACTGATTCGCCAGCTGCGCGACACGGTGCAACGAGTGCTGTTGACCCAGCCGGGCGCCCGCCTGGCCTGCGTGAGCGTGATGCGGACCGCACGCATCGGCATGGACGAGCGGGTGGATGCGGCGGGTCACAGCCTGCACGTCAAGCAATTGGTCAAGCTCAAGCACTGGGCGCGGCCCATCAGCAAGGCGCTGAATCTGGAAGAAGGCCGATTGACCTTTCATGTGTTGGAAGCGCCGGACGCGGCAACAGCGATCATCGACTTTGCCAAGCGCAACAGCGTGGACCACATCGTCATGGGGGCTCGGACTTCTTCGGCCATGCGGCGCTTTTTGGGAAGCGTTTCCTCACAAGTGGTTGCTGAGTCGGATTGCACGGTCACCGTGGTGCGCGCAGGGCCGGGACTCGACTGAAGGCTTGGCAGGTATAGGATCGCGCGTCGCGACCGCATCCACCCCATGAACGATCAGGACCTGTACGGCAAGACGCCGGCCGGCTTCGAAGAAGTCCGTGGCCGCGGCCTGAAGTTGCCTCAGCGGCTGCGCACCATGTTGATCATGGTGGACGGCACGCGAACGGTGGCGCAATTGCGCGACGCCGCGCAGACGCTGGCCGCGCCAGCCGACTTTCTGAACCTGCTTGTGGGCATGGGCCTGGTCGCGCCTGAAGGCGTTTCGCAGGCTTCGCGTTCGGCTGCAGCGCCACAACAATCACCTTCCTCTGCACCGGAAGCTGTTACGGCATCGCCCATTGCGCAAGACGCCTTGGGGTCCTTGTCCGCCAGCCCAGAAAAGTTCCGAGCGGCGCTGAAGTTCATGAACGACAGCGCGGTGGACTTGCTGGGCCTGCGGGCCTTCTTCTTCACGCTGAAGCTGGAGAAGTGCTACACCGCACAGGACCTGATCAACCTGCTGCCGGACTTCAGCAAAGCCATTGCCAAGAGCAACGGACCTGAAATGGCGCGCGCGCTGGAAGAGCGCGCCCGTCAGTTGCTCAGCGACTGAGCACGCGCCGGGCGCAGGCTCTCAATGAGACGCCGCGGACGCCGGGGCAGCCGCAGACCCTGCAAGGGACGCGGCTGAGGCGACGGAGGCAGCGGGTGCAGCGTCGTGTGCACTTGCGCCCACGTCGTGCTTCTCACCACCCAGGTCGATGTCGCCGCCGCTCTTGGTCAGGATGTACAGGGCCAATGCCGCAAAGATGACAAAGCCGACCAATAGTTTCCACATGAAGGGTTCCGGGTAGCCAAAGTTGAGGTGACCGATGGGCACCCATGGATGCCCATCCGTCACCCGGGCCGCAAGCAGCCCAGGTGCCGGGACAAGTGACTCAGTCGTCCTTGTAGATGTCGACGTCCTTGGTTTCCTTGACGAACAGCGTGCCGATGACCAGGGTCATGGTCGCGATGATGATCGGGTACCACAGGCCGCTGTAGATGTTGCCCTGCGCCGCAACGATCGAGAACGAGATGGCCGGCAGGAAGCCGCCGAACCAGCCGTTGCCGATGTGATACGGCAGGCTCATCGACGTGTAGCGGATCTTCGTCGGGAAGAACTCCACCAGCATGGCGGCGATCGGGCCGTACACCATGGTCACGTAGATCACCATGATGGTCAGGATGCCGATGATGATCCACCAGTTGCCGCTGCCAGCCGGGATGGGGTCGGCCTTGGCGGGGTAGCCGGCTTCATTCAGGGCGGCGCGCACTTCCTTTTCGAAGCGGGCCTTTTCTTCCTTCGCGTTCGGCTGGGTTGCTGCGTAGGCCGCAATCTTCTTGTCGCCGACTTCAACGTGCGCAATGGCCAATGCGGCGTCGTCAACCTTGTCGTAATTGACGCCGGAGTTGGCCAGGTAGGTTCGGGCCAGGTCACAAGCCGAAGTGAACTTGGCAGTACCTGTCAGGTTCAGGATCAGGCCGCAATTCTGCGGCGGTGCAACCACCTTGACAGGGCTCTTCTGGATGGCCGCCGCCAGTTTGGGGTTGGCGTAGGTGGTCAAGGCCTGGAACAGCGGGAAGTAGGTCAACACCGCCAGCAGGCAGCCCGCCATGATGATGGGCTTGCGGCCGATCTTGTCCGACAGCGTGCCGAAGATGACGAAGAACGGCGTGCCGATGATCAGCGAGATCGCGATCAGGATGTTGGCCGTCGGACCGTCCACCTTCAGGAAGGACTGCAGGAAGAACAGCGCGTAGAACTGACCCGTGTACCAGACCACGGCTTGGCCGGCGGTGGCGCCGATCAGGGCCAGGATCACGATCTTCAGGTTGCCCCACTGGCCGAAGGATTCGGTCAGCGGTGCCTTGGAGGTCTTGCCTTCGCTCTTCATGCGGGCGAACGCGGGCGACTCGGAAAGCTTCAAGCGGATCCACACCGACACTGCCAGCAGCAGACCGGAGAAGGCGTACGGCACGCGCCAGCCCCATTCGGCAAAGTCCTTTTCACCCAGGTAGGTGCGCGTACCCAGGATGACCATCAGCGCCAGCATCAGGCCCACCGTGGCGGTGGTCTGGATCCAGGCGGTATAGGCACCGCGCTTGCCGTGTGGCGCGTGCTCGGCCACGTAAGTGGCGGCACCGCCGTACTCACCGCCCAGGGCCAGGCCTTGCAGCAGGCGCAGCGCGATCAACACGATGGGTGCAGCAATGCCCCAGCTTGCGTAAGTGGGCAGGAAGGCCACGAGGAAGGTGGACAAGCCCATGATCAGGATCGTCACCAGGAAGGTGTACTTGCGGCCGACCAGGTCACCCAGACGTCCGAACACGATGGCGCCGAAAGGACGTACCGCAAAGCCGGCCGCAAAAGCCAGCAGGGTGAAGATGTCTCGCGTGGCCGGATCCAGGGCCGTGAAGAAGTTGGACGCGATGATCGATGCCATCACGCCGAACAGGTAGAAGTCGTACCACTCGAACACCGTGCCCAGCGACGACGCAAAGATCACGCGTTTTTCATCGGGGGTCATCGGGCGCGGGTCCGGGTGAACGGGCGCTCGTGAGTTGTTGCTTGCAGTTGCCATGCGGCGGTCTCCAGTGTCAGATGCCAGTCTGTGGGGAGGAATGTCCAACCCGCGCGCAGTGTTTTGACTTTCGCTGACCAAAGACTGACGCCATGGCGCCGTAGCGCAGGCCCCGCAGTGATCCCAGAAAGGCCTGTTCCCCAGGGAAAACGGGCCTCCTCGCCCACCTGGAAGCGACCGTCGTGCCTGATGGAAACCCTCGTTATCGCTTACCCCAACGGGCAGTCCAGGAGCCGCACCTCAGGGTAAGACCCAGCCTGTTTGAGTGACCCTGGGCGGCTGCACGTAAGTTCTTGGTAAGCGCCTGACAAAAGAGTCTGCGCAGCGGCGGGCGCACGCCTTGCGGACCCCCATTGATGCCCTTTCCATGCTGACCTTCTTGAACCTGACCCAATTGGTCCTGTACATCGCGCTGCTGTCCCTGGCGGGGCAGGGCGTGCTGCATGTGCTGGCTGGATCCGGGCGCGACCGCAACGTTTTCTACAGGGTGCTGCAGCTTGTCGGCAGCCCGGTCACACGTGCAGTGCGACGCCTGGCTCCGCGAGCCATTGGCGATGCGCAGGTGCCCTGGCTCAGCTTTTTTCTGCTGTTGTCGCTTTACGCGGCCGTGACAGTGGCCCGCGCCGATCTGTGCATCGCCGGCGGCTTGCTGGGCCAGGCGGGATGCCGATGAGCACTTGTGCCCATCTTTTGTCGCGTGGGTGGGCGGCGCTGCTTCAGCTGTGCGGCCTGGAATCGGCTGCCCTGCAGTTGCTGGACCGTCTGTGCGCCGCTGCACCCACGGATGCGCAGGCGCTGGCCTGTCGCGCCCACTTGCTGGCACTGGCCGGCGCTTGGCCTGCGGCCCTGGAAGATGCCCGTCGTGTCGTTGAATTGCGACCGGAGAATGCCGCCCACTGGTTCAACCAGGGCTATCTGCTGGAGCGCGCCGAACAGTTTGATCAGGCCTGCCTGTCCTTTGAGCGGGCCACGCAACTGGCGCCAAAGATGGATCGCGCCTGGTACGGATGGGGCCTGGCATTGATCCGTCTGGGGCGCTTGCAGGAAGCTGCGCAGGCCTTGGCTCGCAACACCGTGCTCCAGCCCATGAGCCCCCATGGCTGGTACCAATTGGCCAGGGTGCATGTTGATCTCCAACAGCCGGATGCCGCGCGCCAGATCCTGCAACGCCTGCTGAGCTTCGATCCTCGCGTGGCGGAGCAGCTGATGCAGGACACGGGCCTGGAAATGGCAGCGTCCTGATGGCCGACCCGGCTGAAATGCAAGCGCGGGTGCAGCGCAAGCGCTACTGGCGTCGCAATCTGCGACTCACCGCAGGCTTGATGCTGATGTGGTTTCTTGTGAGCTTCGGCGTCACTTTCTTCGCGCGTGAACTGAGTTTCAGTTTCTTTGGCTGGCCCTTCAGCTACTGGGTCGGCGCGCAAGGGGCGATCCTGGTCTACCTGGGCATCGTTGCGGTCTATGCGTGGGTCATGAACCGGCTGGACATTGAGCACGGTGTTGACGAGGACAGCGATTGAGCGGCCCTCACAAGCTGGCGCCCGCAAGCGAGCGAGCCGAATTCAAACGCAAGCTGAACAAGGTCTACGCCTGGTACACGGGCGGCTTTGTGCTCTTTGTTTTGGCCCTGGCCCTGGCGGAACGCATGGGCCTGAGCCGTGGCGCAATGGGCATCACTTTCCTGCTGGCGACAGTCGCCCTGTATGCCGGTATTGGCATCATGGCCCGGACCAACGACGCTGCCGAGTACTACGTGGCCGGCCGCCGGGTGCCTGCTGTCTACAACGGCATGGCGACCGGGGCGGATTGGATGAGCGCCGCATCCTTCATCGGCCTGGCCGGCACTCTCTATTTGTCGGGGTACGCCGGTCTTGCGTTCGTGCTGGGTTGGACTGGCGGCTATTGCCTGGTGGCTCTGTTTCTGGCGCCGTACCTGCGCAAGTTCGGGCAATTCACGATTCCCGACTTCCTGGGCCAGCGATATGAAGGTCATGCAGCCCGCTTGGTTGGGGTGGTGATTGCCATCCTGGTGTCCTTCGTCTACGTGGTGGCGCAGATCTACGGCGTCGGGCTGATCACCACCCGGCT
The DNA here is from genome assembly GCA_963750785.1 of uncultured beta proteobacterium. Lineage (GTDB taxonomy): Bacteria > Pseudomonadota > Gammaproteobacteria > Burkholderiales > Burkholderiaceae_C > Rubrivivax. The sequence goes on from CAVVSC010000001.1 coordinate 219,925, forward strand.
GTCGGGCCTGGCCTTCGAGATTGGCATTTTTGTCGGCTTGGGCGGCATCCTGGTCTGTTCCTTCCTGGGCGGCATGCGTGCGGTGACTTGGACGCAAGTGGCCCAGTACATCATCATCATCATTGCCTACCTGATCCCGGTGGTTTGGCTGTCGATCAAGCAAACGGGCTTCCCGATACCGCAAGCCATCTACGGCTACCAGTTGCAGAAGGTGACCGAGCGCGAGAAGGAACTCAGCGCCGACCCGAAGGAGCTGGAAGTCATGGCGGCCTTCAAGGCGCAATCCGAACAACTGGCCACGAAGCTGTCCGATGTGCCGACTGCGCTTGCCGCAGACCGTGTGGCCGCCGCCAAACGTGTCGAAGACCTGAAGGCCAGCAACGCGCCCCTGATCCAGTTGCAGGCAGCCCAGCGCGCCTGGATGGCCTTGCCCAAGGAAGAAGTTGTGGCGCGGGAGTCCTGGGAGCGCACGAAAGCAGTGGCGGACGTGCGCGCCAAGCCATTGGGCGGCATGCCGCCACACGCGCAGCAGTTTGCGGGCGACCCGAAGGGCGACGAAGTCGAGCGCCGTACCTTTGACGAGTCGCGTGCCAACTTCCTGGCGCTGGTCTTTTGCCTGATGCTGGGCACAGCCGGCCTGCCGCACATCCTGACCCGCTACTACACGACGCCCACGGTGAAAGAAGCGCGGGAATCGGTGACCTGGTCCCTGATCTTCATCTTTCTGCTGTACTGCACCGCGCCGGCGCTTGCCGTGCTGGTCAAGTACGAGATCTTCAATGTGCTGGTGGGCACCCCGTTCGACAAGCTGCCGGGCTGGATTTCTGCCTGGAGCAAGGTGGACCCGGCGCTGCTTTCGGTGACCGATGTCAACCGCGACGGCATCTTCCAGCTGGGGGAAATGCGCATCGGAGGCGACATCATCGTGCTGGCCACACCCGAAATCGCAGGTCTGCCTTTCGTTGTCTCTGGCTTGGTTGCGGCGGGTGGCCTGGCGGCAGCGCTGTCGACTGCCGACGGTCTCTTGCTGACCATCGCCAGTGCGCTTTCTCATGACGTGTACTACAAGATGATCGACCCGGGCGCACCAACTTCGCGCAAGGTGATGATCTCGAAGGTGCTGCTGTTGATCGTGGCCCTGCTGGCGGCGCTGGTGGCAGCACAAAAACCTGCGGACATCCTCTTTCTGGTCTCGGCGGCGTTTTCGCTGGCCGCTGCCGGTTTCTTCCCGGTCCTGGTGCTCGGCATCTTCTGGAAGCGGGCCACCAAGTGGGGTGCAGTGATGGGTATGCTGTCCGGCGTTGCGGTGACTTTCTACTACATGGCCACCACACAGCCTTGGTTGCGCGGCGTCTTTGGCGTCGCAGGGCCTATCGAACTCTGGGGCGGCATCCTGCCCATTTCGGCCGGCGTGTTTGGCGTGCCGACCGGTTTTTTGGTGGCGGTGGTGGTGAGTTTGCTGACCCCCCCGCCGCGGCCGGAAACCCAGCGCATGGTGGAGTACGTGCGCTACCCGCGCTTGCCCGAGGCCTGAGCCGGGCGCCGAGCTCGGACTCTTGGCAAATAGCCGTGCTACACTGGTGGGCTTGCCTTGCCGCACCCGTCATGTTGACGCATCGGGGCGGCTTCTACCTCCAAACCGGAGGGAATCCACAAGGAGTGTTCATGCGTCACTATGAGATCGTGCTGCTGATCCATCCGGATCAAAGCGAACAGGTTCCGGCCATGCTGGAGCGCTACAAGACCTTGGTCACCGCTTCGGGTGGCAAGGTGCATCGCGTCGAAGATTGGGGCCGCCGTCAGCTGGCCTACATGATCCAGAAGCTGGTCAAGGCGCACTACCTGTGCCTGAACATCGAAGTCAGCAACGACACGCTGACCGAAATCGAAACCGGCTTCCGCTTCAACGACGCCGTGCTGCGCCACATGACAGTGGCCAAGCCCAAGGCTGAAACCGCTCCCTCCATCATGATGAAGGCCGTGGAGCGCGAGGAAGCCCGCAAGGAACGCCAGGAGGCAACGGCCTGAGTTTCTTGCCCTTGCCCGCCGGGGCAGCTGGGATGAACCGCCTGGTTCTTTCAGCCACCCTGGTGGAGCGCGCGGCGCAGCGTTACACCCCCGCCGGCTTGCCGGCCCTGGACTTGAGCGTCAAGCACGAATCCACGGTCAGTGAAGACGGCCAAGCCCGCCAAGTCTCCTTCGAGATGAAAGCACTGGCGATCGGGGCGATAACGAGGCAACTCGCGCCGCTGGAAATGGGATGTGCCCTCACATTGGGCGGCTTCATTACCAGCACTCGCAACGGAAGAGGTCTGCTGTTCCATATCACGTCCGTCGAGCCGGCTGAACCAGCCCCCGCGACGAACCCATCCGGATCGAACTGATTTCAATTAGGAGCCCTTATGCCCCCGCCACGTGGTAAAGGTCGTTTTTCCAAAGACAAGCGCCCCAAGCGCAACAACCAGTCGCTGCTGTTCCGCCGCAAGCGTTTCTGCCGCTTCACCGTCGCCGGTGTCACCGAGATCGACTACAAGGAAATCGACACCTTGCGCGATTTCATTGGTGAGAACGGCAAGATCACGCCCGCGCGCCTGACCGGCACGCGCGCCTTCTACCAGCGCCAGCTGACCACCGCCATCAAGCGTGCGCGCTTCCTGGCGCTGCTGCCGTACTCTGACCAGCACAAGGTCTAAGGAGCACGCCATGCAAATCATCCTGTTGGAAAAGGTCGGCAAGCTCGGCAACTTGGGCGATGTCGTCAACGTCAAGCAAGGCTATGCCCGCAACTTCCTGATCCCGAGCAAGCTGGCACGCCGCGCCACCGAAGCAGCGATCAAGGAATTCGAAGGTCGCCGTGCCGAACTGGAAAAGGCTGCGCAGGCCAAGCTCGACGCCGCCAAGGCACTGGGCGAGCAGCTCACGGGCAAGACGGTGCGCATCAGCCAGAAGGCTGGCGTGGACGGTCGCCTGTTTGGCAGTGTCACGAACCATGACGTGGCCGAAGCACTCACCAAGATGGGCCTGTCGATCGCCAAGGCGCAAGTTCGCATGCCCAATGGCCCGCTGAAGACCGTGGGTGAGCACAGTGTCTCTGTCGCGCCGCACACTGACGTCGTGATTGACGTGGCTGTGCTGGTGGTCGCCCAAGCCGACTGATCGTCTGCTGCTTTGGCAACAAGGCCGGCTTTTGCCGGCCTTGTTCATTTCTGGTCCGCGGTTATCACAGCGGCCGCACCGGATTTCCACAGGCTTGCCCACAGGACCCGGGCCGCATCGGGCATAGGATGTCGGGTCGGGGTGCAGGGCGCCCAAAGGTTGCACGATGAGTTCGATTGCCGGTCCCAGAAACACACCCTCCGACACCCACACCCAACGTGATGACGAGGTCGCGCGCCTGCGCGTGCCGCCGCATTCCGTTGAAGCGGAACAAAGCGTGCTGGGCGGTCTGCTGCTGGACAACCTGGCCTGGGACCGCGCAGCCGAGCTGCTGTCAGACAGCGATTTCTACCGCTACGAACATCGGCTGATTTTCTCGGGCATTGCAGCCCTGGTCCAGCACAGCAAGCCGGCCGACGTCATCACCGTTTTCGAACAGTTGCAGAGCCAGGGCAGGGCCGAAGACGCCGGTGGACTGGCCTACTTGAATGCCCTGGCGCAGAGCGTGCCCAGTGCCGCCAACATGCGGCGCTACGCGGAGATCGTTCGCGAACGCGCCGTGTTGCGCAAGCTGATCGCCGCCAGCGACGACATCGCCACTTCGGCCTTCAACCGGGACGGTCGGCAGGTCAGCCAGATCCTGGACGAGGCCGAAGGCAAGATCCTCAAGATCGGCGAGGAGGGCGCGCGCCAGAAGCAAGGCTTCCAGGGCATGGACAAGCTCGTGGTGGAGCTCCTGGACCGTGTCAATGAACTCGCGGAAAGCGGCGCAGAAGACGTCACGGGTGTGCGCACCGGCTACTACGACCTGGACCGTCAGACCGCCGGCTTGCAGAAGGGCGACCTGATCGTGCTGGCCGCGCGACCCTCGATGGGCAAGACCGCCTTTGCGCTGAACATCGCCGAGCATGTCTGCGTCAAGGAAGAGCTTCCCGTTGTGGTGTTCTCCATGGAAATGGGCGCGTCGCAACTGGCGCTGCGCATGGTCGGTTCCTTGGGGCGCATCAACCAGCAGCACCTGCGCACAGGCAAGTTGGCCGACGACGAGTGGGGCCGCCTGGCCGAAGCCGTTGAAAAGCTGGGTCAGGTCAACATGTTCATTGATGAGACCGCAGGTCTCACCTCGGCCGAGTTGCGCGCCCGCGCGCGGCGCATGGCGCGGCAATTCGGCGGCACGCTGGGCCTGATCGTGGTGGACTACCTGCAACTGATGAGTGGCAGCGGCGGCGACAGTGAGAACCGCGCCACCGAATTGGGCGAAATCTCGCGGGGGCTGAAGGCGTTGGCGAAGGAACTGCAGTGCCCCGTGATCGCACTCAGTCAGCTGAACCGCAGTGTGGAGACCCGCCCGGACAAGCGGCCGATGATGAGCGACCTGCGCGAGTCGGGCGCCATCGAACAGGATGCGGACATCATCATGTTCATCTACCGGGACGACTACTACACCAAGGACGCCAGCAAGGAACCGGGTGTGGCCGAGATCATCGTCGCCAAGCAGCGAAACGGTCCTGTGGGCACCGTGAAGCTGGCCTTCCTGAAGCCACTGACCAAGTTCGACAACCTGGCACCCGGCAGCAGCGGCGAATACTGACGGCGCTTGTGTCGAATGGGTGTGTACTGTATAGAATTACAGTATGCACAAAGACGATCGCAGCCCAGGCCCGGCCGCAAGCAATGCGCCTGTCGCGACACTGCTCTACGCGCCGATCGGTTCGCTCAAGGGCCGGGGCACGGTGTGGGCCCTGGAACACCGGTTCAGTACCGACCAGCGGACAGCCTTTGACGACGGCTGGGGCACGTTGGAACGGGCGGCAGACGACGAACGCCAGGCGCCGGTCACGCAAGTGCTGGAAGAAAACGTCAAGCGCATCCTGTCGGGCAATGACTCGCCGGACATCGGTTTCGACCTGTCCATCAATCCGTACCGCGGTTGCGAGCATGGCTGCATCTATTGCTATGCACGCCCCACACACAGCTACCTGAACCTGTCTCCGGGCATTGACTTCGAAACGCGCATCGTCGCAAAGGTCAACGCAGCGGAGCGCCTGCGCGAGGCCTTGTCCGCAAGGAGCTACACACCGGCCATGTTGAACATCGGTTCGGTGACGGACGCCTACCAGCCGGCTGAGCGCCGGCTGCGCATCACGCGGTCAGTGATCGAAGTGCTGTCTGAAACGCGGCACCCGTTTTCCATCATCACCAAGTCCAGCCTGGTGGAGCGAGACCTGGATCTGATTGCGCCCATGGCACAGGAGCGGATGGCCGCGGTCTATGTGTCCATCACCACGCTGAAGAACGAACTGGCACGGACCTTGGAGCCACGAGCTGCGGCTCCGGGACGCCGCTTGAAGACCATCGAAGCGCTTGTCCGCGCCGGCGTGCCAGTAGGGGTGAGCGTGTCGCCGGTGATTCCCTTTCTCAATGAGCCTGAACTGGAGCAGATCCTCCAGGCGGCGCGCGATGCGGGTGCCGCGTCCGCCTTCAGCATCGTGCTGCGGCTGCCCTGGGAAGTGAACCCGCTGTTCCAGCAGTGGCTGCAGACCCATGTGCCGGACCAGGCGGCACGCATCATGGCGCGTGTGCGGGACATGCGTGGTGGCAAGGACAACGATGCGCGCTTCGGCTCACGGATGACGGGTGAGGGCATTTGGGCCCAGTTGCTTCGCCAGCGCTTCAAGAAGGCTTGTGCGGCTTTGGGCCTGAACCGTGAGCGCACGACCCTGGATCTTTCCCGCTTCAGGCCGCCTGCGGCTGTGGCTGGACAAGGCGAGTTGTTCTAGCCACTGCTACCCCAGAAGGCGCTCGGGGGTGGCGCTGCAAGGGCGCTTCAGTGGGCCGGTGGTGCAGCAACAAGGCGATAGGTTCGAAAGCTTCATGCCAGGGCAGCGTCAACTGGATCAGGCCGACGCACGCGCAGTTGCAAGCCGCCCGGTGAGCGACCTGCGCGCTGGATGCCAGCAATGTTGTTGACCGCCTGACAACTGCGCGCCAACAGCTTGGATGCTTGTGCGGCCAGGCCGTCAGCCTCGGGCACCTGGTCCCGGTGGCGGCAGGCCATGAGGCTGGCCATTTCCAGCAACTTGGCATTCAAGGTCTGTTCGCCCGCGGACAGCAGTTCGCGCACCGCGGCATCGGCCCGGCCCTTGAGCGTACGGTCCATAGCTTCCTCGGTCAGCGTTGCGATGCGGCCTTGGCAGCGCCGCACCGTCCCCAAGGTGGGCTCTTCACGTCGGCCTGAGGCCACCAGCACTTCGGCGATGGCCTTGGACACCGCAAAGCGCATGGCAATGCGCTCGACGGCCGCTTCGTGTTCGGCCGGGGCGCGCAAAGCCGCGGGCACCCGGGCCCACAGGAGCAACACGGTGTTGGCGGCTTCCAGGTCGAAGTCGTCGTCCATCGACTGCGCACCGAGTTCGCGCAGGCCGCCAATGGCGGAGTCGATCTGGGCAGAGGACAGCGCGGCCAGCACCTCCATTGCCCGTGCAAAGCGCTCCAGGCGTTTGGAGTCGGGGCCGCGTTCGCGGTAGCGCTGCAACTGGTCCCGCATGGACAGCACGCCGGGCCTGTCGGCGTTGTCCAGTCGCAGCACAGCCATCAGTACCAGGGTCAGCGCGTCAAACAGCTTGGACTGCACCCCTAGGCCCACCGCCCGTTCCAAGGTCTTCAATGCTTCGGCGCCTTGCCCTTGGTAGAAGGCCAGCGCGCCAGCATGTTGGGTGCGCAAGAGGCAACCGGGCGTGATGCTGGCCGCTTCGCGGTACTGCTCCAGCGCGCCCGTGAAGTCGCATTGGTCCACCAGCAGCCGACCCATCAGGTCGTGCGCGTCGGCATTGCCCGCCGTCGTATCCAGCACGGCCTGGACAAGCTTCTTCGCGCTGCCCAGGTCGGCCATGGCCAATAGCGCGCGCGCCATCCCCAGGCGTGCCCAAACGGCCCCTTGCGGCTCGGCGAGTTTCTCGAACACCTTGCGCGCGTCCTCCGGCCGGTTCAGGTGCAGCAGCAACTCCGCAGCCAGCCGGCCGCAGTACGTGGCATAGGCCTGGTGGGCCTGGTAGCGCTGTAAGGCGCTCGTGAGCGCGACGTCCATCTGACCGTTGTCCAGCGCCTGCAGGATGTCGGCCAATTCGCGCTTGCGCTTGCGGGCCTCCAGTAGACGTTCGCTCAAGGCCTGCGCGGTGTAGGGGCGGATGAGGATGCCGTCCAGCGCCGCTTCGGCCGCTTCCACCACCTGGGAGTAGCTGGCCTGGGAAGTCACCATCAGGAAGACCGTGCTGTGCGGCAGCTGGTTTTCGCGTCGCAACTCGTCTAGCAAGTCCTGACCGCTGTCGCCTGATCCTTCGAATTCGCGGTTGCAGATGATGATGTCGTAGGCTTCGCGTTCGATCATCAACCGCGCATCCTTCACGCGGGGCGCGTGGGCGACGTGCCCAACGCCCAGGCTTCGCAACTGCTCCGCAGCCACGCTTCTCAGCATGGCATTGCTTTCGACGAGCAGGGCGCGTGAGGTGTGGATGTCGCGGTCTATCACAGCCAGGAGTTCCAGGAGCCTCCCTTGGCTATCGACCGTTGCGGGCCGTTACTTGAACAGGTCCTTGACCCGGTCGGTCCAGCTCTTGCTGGCTGGGGAGTGGCGGTCGCCGCCCTTCTTGAAGGACTCGTCCAGCTCTTTCAGCAGCTTGCGCTGGTGCTCGGTCAGCTTGACCGGTGTTTCCACGGCCACGTGGCAGTAGAGGTCGCCTGGGTAGCTGCTGCGAAGGCCCTTGATGCCCTTGCCGCGCAGTCGGAAGGTCTTGCCGTGCTGGCTGCCTTCCGGCAGTTCGATCTCGGCCTTGCTGCCCAGCGTGGGGACTTCCAGCGTGCCGCCGAGTGCAGCCGTGGTCAGGCCCACCGGCACGGTGCAGTGCAGGTCGTCGCCGTCGCGCTCGAAGATCTCATGCTGTTTGACGCGGATCTCGATGTACAAGTCGCCCGCCGGGCCGCCATTGGTGCCCGGTTCCCCGTTGCCGGCCGAACGGATGCGCATGCCTTCGTTGATGCCGGCGGGGATCTTCACCTCCAGCGTCTTCTGCTTCTTGATCTTGCCGGCGCCGTTGCAAGTGGCGCAGGGCTCTGGAATGATCTTGCCGGTGCCGTGGCAGTGCGGGCAGGTCTGCTGGATGCTGAAGAAGCCCTGGCGCATATGCACCTGGCCGCTGCCATTGCACGTGGTGCAGGTCTTGGGACTGGTGCCGGGCTTGGCGCCCGTGCCTTTGCAGGTTTCGCAGCCGTCCCAGGTGGGCACGCGGATCTGCGTGTCCTTGCCGTTGGCGGCCTCTTCCAGCGTGATCTCCATGGCGTAGCTGAGGTCGCTGCCGCGGTAGACCTGTTGGCCGCCCGCACCGCGCCGGCCACCGCCCTGGCCGCCAAAAATGTCGCCAAAGATGTCGCCGAAGGCTTCGGCGAAACCGCCAAAGCCCTCCTGTCCTGGGCCGCCGCGGCCAGCGCCCATGTTGGGGTCCACGCCGGCATGGCCGTACTGGTCGTAGGCCGCCCGCTTCTGCGGGTCCGAGAGCATCTCGTAGGCCTCCTTGGCCTCCTTGAATTTCTCTTCCGCGGCCTTGGCGCCGTCACCCTGGTTGCGGTCAGGGTGGTGCTTCATCGCCAGCTTGCGATAAGCCTTCTTGATGTCTTCTTCAGCCGCGTTCTTGGCAAGGCCCAGAACTTCGTAGAAATCGCGCTTGGCCATGAGGTCCCTGTTGGCAAGCGGGGCCGGTGATGCCGGCCCCTGTCAGATCACTTCTTGACTTCCTTGAACTCGGCGTCGACGACGTTGTCGTCGGCCGGCTTGCCTTGCTGCGGGGGCTCACCACCCGGCGCTGCACCTGCAGCACCCGCCGCTGCAGCCTGTGCGGCCTGCGCTTCCGCGTAGACCTTCTCGCCCAGCTTCTGGCTGGCGGTCATCAAGGCTTCGGTCTTGCCTTCGATGGCGGCCTGGTCCTCACCCTTCAGCGCCTCTTCCAGGTCCTTCAGCGCGGCATCGACCTTTTCCTTCTCGCCGGCGTCCAGCTTGTCGCCGTGCTCGGCCACGCTCTTCTTCACGCTGTGCAGCATGGCTTCGCCCTGGTTGCGGGCTTGCGCCAGCGCGACCTTCTTGGCGTCTTCGGCTGCGTTCAGTTCGGCGTCCTTCACCATCTTCTGGATCTCCTCTTCCGAGAGGCCCGAGTTCGCCTTGATGGTGATCTTGTTTTCCTTGCCCGTGCCCTTGTCCTTGGCGCTCACGTGCAGGATGCCGTTGGCGTCGATGTCGAAGGCCACTTCAATCTGCGGCAGGCCGCGCGGTGCCGGCGGGATGCCTTCCAGGTTGAACTCGCCCAGGCTCTTGTTGCCCGAGGCCAGTTCCCGTTCGCCCTGGTAGACCTTGATGGTGACCGCCGGCTGGTTGTCGTCGGCGGTGGAGAAGGTCTGCGCGAACTTGGTCGGGATGGTCGTGTTCTTCTTGATCATCTTGGTCATGACGCCGCCGAGCGTTTCAATGCCCAGCGACAGCGGCGTCACGTCCAGCAGCAGCACGTCCTTGCGGTCGCCGCCCAGGACCTGGCCCTGGATGGCTGCACCCACGGCCACGGCCTCGTCGGGGTTGACGTCCTTGCGCGGCTCCTTGCCGAAGAACTCCTTGACCTTGTCCTGCACCTTGGGCATGCGGCTCATGCCGCCAACCAAGATCACGTCGTCGATCTCGCTGGTCTTGACGCCCGCGTCCTTGATCGCGATGCGGCAGGGCTCCATCGTGCGGTCGATCAGCTCTTCCACCAGCGCTTCCAGCTTGGAACGCGTGAGCTTGATGTTCAGGTGCTTGGGGCCGGACGCGTCTGCCGTGATGTAGGGCAGGTTGATGTCGGTGGCCGCGCTGTTGGACAGCTCGATCTTGGCCTTTTCCGCGGCTTCCTTCAGGCGCTGCAGAGCCAGCACGTCCTTGGTCAGGTCCACGCCTTGTTCCTTGCGGAACTCGGAGACGATGTAGTCGATGATGCGCTGGTCGAAGTCTTCGCCGCCCAGGAAGGTGTCGCCATTGGTGGACAGCACTTCGAACTGCTTTTCACCGTCGACGTCGGCGATCTCGATGATGGAGATGTCGAAGGTGCCGCCGCCCAGGTCGAACACCGCGATCTTGCGGTCGCCCTTGCCGTGCTTGTCCAGGCCGAAAGCCAGGGCCGCAGCGGTAGGCTCGTTGATGATGCGCTTGACGTCCAGGCCCGCGATGCGGCCCGCATCCTTCGTGGCCTGGCGCTGTGAGTCGTTGAAATACGCCGGCACCGTGATGACGGCCTCGGTCACTTCTTCGCCCAGGTAGTCCTCGGCAGTCTTCTTCATCTTGCGCAGCACTTCAGCGCTGACCTGCGGGGGCGCCATCTTCTTGCCCCGCACTTCCACCCAGGCGTCGCCGTTGTCGGCCGCTGCGATGGTGAAGGGCATCAGGCCGATGTCCTTCTGCACTTCCTTTTCAGCGAACTTGCGGCCGATCAGGCGCTTCACCGCATACAGCGTGTTGCGCGGATTGGTGACGCTCTGGCGCTTGGCGCTGGCACCGACGAGGATCTCGCCATCTTCCTGGTAGGCAATGATGGACGGCGTGGTGCGTGCACCTTCGCTGTTCTCGATGACCTTGGTCGTGTTGCCTTCCATGACCGCCACGCACGAATTCGTGGTGCCGAGGTCAATGCCGATGATCTTTCCCATGTCGTAGCTCCTTCAGGAGTGATTTCAGTTGTTCTTGAGTTGTGGATAAGTCACTGGCTTTCAAGACCGCCGGTGCTTGATGCAAATCAGGTGTTCCTGGTTTGCCGGGCCTACTTGGCCGCAGCCACCGTCACCAGGGCCGGTCGAAGCACGCGGTCGGCGATGAGGTAGCCCTTTTGCAGCACGCTGACCACCGTGCCCGCATCCACATCGGCCGGCACCACGCTGATCGCCTGATGCTGGTGTGGGTCGAACTTGGTGCCGGCAGGCGGGGCGATGACCAGCACCTTGTTGCGCTCCAGCGCCGCGGTCAGCTGGCGCAGCGTGGCGTGCACGCCTTCAAGCACCTGCGCCACCGGGGCGTCAGGCATGCCAATGGCAGCTTCCAGGCTGTCCTTCACCGGTAGCAGGCTTTCTGCGAAGCTTTCGATGGCGAACTTGCGGGCCTTCGAGACTTCCTCTTCGGCGCGACGGCGCGTGTTTTCGGCTTCTGCCTTGGCACGCAAGTAAGCGTCGGAGGCTTCGGTGAGCTTGGCTTGAAGTTCGGCCAGTTGAGCCGCGTGGACCTGCGGGCCGGGTGCAACGGCGTCGTGGGCGCTGGTGGCCGAAGCCTGGCCTTCGGTGGCGGGGTTGGCGGGATCGGGTGTCTCGTTCATGACAGAAAGCGTTGGCTGGTCGAAGACATGGGGACAGCGCCCAGGTCTTCAAGAGGGTCTTTGCAATTTATCTACGGTTCGCTTCCGCGGCGCCCGCGAACTACAGGTCTTCCGCGCTGGCGCTCCAGCGGTTCCAGTCGGCCAACTTGCGCCGGTCGCGCTTGGTGGGGCGGCCTTGTTCGATGGTCTGGGCGGGCTCAGCGGCCACGCGGCGTTGCTCGGCGGCCTTTTCGCGGCGGGCGATGCTATCCGGCGTCTCTTCGTAGAGCGCCTGGGCCACCGGCGCCGGGCCGCGCACTTGGCTGAGTGCTTTGACTTCCAGTGTGCGGAGCGAGTCGCCTTGGCGCAGGTCCAGCCTGTCACCGGGCTTCAATTCGCGCGAGGGCTTTGCGGGCTGGCCGTTGACCTGGGCCCGTCCTTTGCCGACTTCCTCCGTCGCCAAACTGCGCGTCTTGTAGAAGCGCGCGGCCCACAGCCATTTGTCCAGCCGCATGCCTGCTCGTCAGTCGGTGGCGCCCATGCCCAGCGCACGTTCGCGCTGCGCGTTCAGCGCGGCTGTATCGGCTGCCGTGTCCCAGCCGGCGAGGTGGCGTGCGGACAGCTTGGCCAACGCTTCAATCCAGTCCGGGCTGTCATTCAAACATGGCACGTAGTTGAAAATCTGGCCGCCCGCAGCCAGGAAAGCATCGCGCACTTCCTGCGCGATTTCTTCCAGCGTTTCGAGGCAGTCGGCGACGAATCCCGGGCACATGACGTCGACGCGCTTGGTGCCAGCAGCGGCCAGGGCCTGCAGAGTGGGCTCGGTGTAAGGCTCCAGCCACTTGGCCTTGCCAAACCGGCTTTGGAAGGTGACGAGAACCTCGTCCTTGGCGAGCCCCAGTTCCTGGGCCAGCAGGCGTGCGGTCTTGTGGCACTGGCAGTGGTACGGGTCGCCGAGTTTGAGGCTGCGCTCAGGCACGCCGTGGAAACTGAGTACCAGTTTCTCGCCGCGGCCATGATCGGCCCAGTGGGTGCGCAAACGCGTGGCGAGGGCGGTGATGTAGGCCGCGTCGTCGTGGTATTCGCCCACAAAGCGCAGCTCAGGCATGCGACGGGTCTGCACAGACCACTCCAGCACCTTGTCGCTCACGCTGGCGGTGGTGGCGGCCGCGTATTGCGGGTACATGGGAAGAATCAGGACCCGCGTGGCGCCCTCGGCACGCAGTTCGTCCATCGCGCTGGCAATCGACGGGTTGCCGTAGCGCATGGCGAAGCGCACCAGCACGTCGTGACCGCGGGCGTTCAGGTCACGCTGCAGCGCCGCGGTCTGGCGTTCGGTCCACACCCGCAGCGGTGACCCTTCAGGCATCCAGACGCTCGCGTACTTGGCTGCCGACCGCGCGGGCCGTGTGCGAAGGATGATGCCGTGCAGGATCAGCCACCAAGGCAGCTTGGGAATCTCGACCACGCGCGGATCACTGAGGAATTCCGCCAAATAGCGGCGCAGCGCAGGCGCCGTGGGTTCGTCTGGGGTGCCGAGGTTGACCAGCAGCACGGCGGTGCGTGCGGGCTGGCCATGGCGGTAACTGGGTTCGGGCCGAAAACTCATCGGCCGGCGGCTCCGCCGCCCTTGGCCGGGCCGCCACTGCGGGCGCTCAGCTCGTTCAGCACCTTGTGCAATTCCACGGGCTTGGTCCAGCAGCCGGTAAAGCCGGCTTCCCGCGCAGGTTGTTCGACCAGCGGCGCCTCGTCCGCCGTGCACAGGAAGGCCGGCATGGCCGGAGATGCCAAGGCCAGGCGCAGCGCAGGCAGCAGGTCATAGCCCGTGGTGTCGGGCAAGTGCAGGTCAATGACGAGCAGGTCCGGCTTCCAGCGCGGCGCCAGCTCCAGGGCCTCGGCGCCAGTGGTGGCGGTCTCGACTTCGACGCCGCTGGCAAAGCGGCAGGTCTCCACGAACAACAGCGAGTTGATGCGGTCATCATCCACATACAGGACCCTCATCAGCGCAGCTCCAGCGGGACTTGCGGTTGCGTGTCTGCAAAGCGCAGCACGTCAAAGCTGACACAGGCGGAACCCGGGTCCGTGGGCGTGCCGCCCAAGCCGATGGCACCACTCCCATGCAAAGTGCAACTGCCGCGGCGCAGGCTGACAATTTCACCGTCGTTGAAGCGCACGTAGGTGCCGTTGTAGCTCAGGTCGGTGATTTGGAAACTGCCGCTGTGCCAGTCAACGCGGGCGTGGGACCGAGACACGCGGCCGTCGTCGACGCAGAAGGTGGCTTGCGGACTGCGGCCCAGCACCACCGGTGTCTGCTGGCTGGCGAACACGCGATTCAGACCGGCCCACATCAGGCGCAGGCCATCGGGCTCGGCCACCGAGGCGACGTCGCCGAACTGCGTCGCTGCCATGTCCGACGAGGCGCCGCGCCTTCCTCCGAGCACGTGTACATGCACGGGCTCCGCCCGTCCTCGCAGGACCAGCCGGTCCAGGCTCCGGAAGCGCGAGCGCAGATCCAGCGGCAGGCCCTGCAGCACTTCCACGGTGAGCAGGGTTTCGTTGTCGCCGGCGTGGTCCAGCAGGCGGGCCGCCACGTTGACGGCGTCGCCGAAGCAGTCGCCGTTCATTTCAACGACTTCGCCACGGGCCAGGCCGATCTGCAGGCGCAGTGCACGCAGGCCGGAGGAGGCGCCACGTTCGCTGCCGCGCGACACCATGCCCTCCAGTACCTCATGCATGAGCATGGCGGCCTGCACGGCCTGGGACGGCTCGTCGAAAACGGCCATCAGTCCATCGCCCAGGGTCTTGACGACGATGCCTTCGTAGCTGGTGACCGGTCCACCCAGTGCGTTGACGCAATGCGTGACCACCGAAGTGGCCTCGGCATTGCCCAGGGTTTCGAAGAGCGCCGTGCTGCCGCGCAGGTCGGCGAAAAGCACGGTGCGGTCGGATATCCGCGTCATGCCGTCAGTGTACTGGGCCGCCCGTGACAAACCTCACGAATCAGGTGTTCAGAGGTTGTCCAGGTAAGTGCGCAACTTGTCCGACCGGCTCGGGTGCTTGAGCTTGCGGATGGCCTTGGCCTCGATCTGGCGAATGCGTTCGCGCGTCACGTCGAACTGCTTGCCGACTTCTTCCAGCGTGTGGTCCGTCGACATCTCAATGCCGAAGCGCATGCGCAGCACCTTGGCCTCGCGCGGCGTCAGGCTGTCCAGGATGTCCTTGACCACGTCGCGCAAGCCGGCCTGCATGGCAGCGTCCACCGGGGCCACGTTGTTCGTGTCCTCGATGAAGTCGCCCAGGTGGCTGTCGTCGTCGTCACCGATCGGCGTTTCCATGGAGATCGGCTCTTTGGCGATCTTCATGATCTTGCGGATCTTGTCTTCCGGGATCTCCATCTTCTCGGCCAGCGTGGGTGCGTCCGGCTCGTAGCCGAACTCCTGCAAGTGCTGGCGCGAGATGCGGTTCATCTTGTTGATCGTCTCGATCATGTGAACCGGGATCCGGATGGTGCGGGCCTGGTCGGCGATGGAACGCGTGATGGCCTGGCGGATCCACCAGGTGGCGTACGTGGAGAACTTGTAGCCGCGGCGGTATTCGAACTTGTCCACCGCCTTCATCAGGCCGATGTTGCCTTCCTGGATGAGGTCCAGGAACTGCAGGCCGCGGTTGGTGTATTTCTTGGCGATGGAGATGACCAGGCGCAGGTTGGCCTCGATCATTTCCTTCTTGGCGTCACGAGAGGCCCGCTCGCCCTCGTTCATCTTGCGGTTGATTTCCTTCAGGTCTTCCAGCGGCACCACGGCGCGTGACTGCAGGTCGGTCAGCTTCTGCTGCAGTTCCTGCACGGCCGGCAGGTTGCGCTGCAGGATGGACGCGAAAGGCTTGCCGGTGGCAATTTCCTTTTCCGCCCACTTCAGGTTCATCACATTCGGCGGGAAGGTCTTGATGAAGTGGTCCTGCGGCATGCCGCACTTGTCGACCACGATCTTGCGGATTTCGCGTTCGTAGCGCCGCACGTCGTCGACCTGGCTGCGCAGGATGTGGCACAGCTTTTCGATGGTCTTCACCGTGAAGCGAATCGTCATCAGGTCTTCGCTGATGGCGTGCTGGGCCTTGTTGTAGGACGGGCTCTTGTAGCCTTCCTTTTCATAGGCCTTGCGCATCTTGTCGAAGTGCGTGCGCAGGCCGTCGAACTTCACCAGCGCCGCCTTCTTCAGCTCTTCCAACTTCTTGGTGAGGGCCTTGCTGCCGCCTTGGCCGTCGTCGTCGTCTTCTTCGTCGAATTCGTCGAAGTCTTCTTCGGCAACGTAATCGTCGGCTTCGTCGCTGCTGATGAAACCGTCCACGACCTCACTGATCTGCATGGTGCCGGAGCCGATCTTGTCGGCGTAGGCCAGGATTTCCGCGATCGTCGTCGGGCTGGCACTGATGGCCAGCATCATCGCCTGCAGGCCGCCTTCAATGCGCTTGGCGATCTCGATTTCGCCTTCACGCGTCAACAGTTCCACCGTGCCCATTTCGCGCATGTACATGCGCACCGGGTCGGTGGTGCGGCCGAATTCGCTATCCACGGTGGACAGGGCTGCTTCGGCGGCTTCTTCGGCTTCTTCTTCGGTGGCGGTGGTGGTGCCACCGCCGGCGACCAGCAAGGTGGCGGCATCCGGCGCCTGTTCGTAGACCGCGATGCCCATGTCATTGAGCATGCTGATGATGGCTTCGAGGATTTCCTCGTTGATCAGCTTCTCGGGCAGGTGGTCGTTGATTTCCTGGTGCGTCAAGAAGCCGCGCGTCTTGCCCATCTTGATGAGCGTCTTCAGCTCGGTGCGGCGCTTGGTGGCTTCCTCTTCGCTGAGGGTGGTCTCTTCCAGAC
This sequence comes from uncultured beta proteobacterium, assembly GCA_963750785.1. Classification (GTDB taxonomy): domain Bacteria; phylum Pseudomonadota; class Gammaproteobacteria; order Burkholderiales; family Burkholderiaceae_C; genus Rubrivivax. Next base: position 236,302 of record CAVVSC010000001.1, read on the forward strand.
CGAATTCCCGCATCAGCGCGCGCTCCTTGGCGCGGCTGACCTTCATGCGCAATGGCTTGGCCTTTTCGGCCTTCTCGTCGACAGCGACTTCAACGACTTCGGCCTCGACTTCGCCTTCGATCTCGGCTTCGATGTCGCTCAGGTCTTCCTCTTCCACCACCTCAGCCTTCTTGCCCTTGGCCTTGGGGTCCGGCTTGACGGGCGCAGCTTTGGCCGCTGGCTTGCCACCCTTGGCCGCCGGCTTGGCGGCCTTTGCCGGTTCTTCCTTGACCAGCTTGGTGCTGGCCTTGACGCTGGGCTTTGCCTCCGCCTTGGCGGGTGCGGACTTGGCGTTCTTCGCCTTCTCGTCAGCGGCCGGCTTGGCGGCGCCCTTGGCAGGCGAGGTCTCGGCCACAGGCTTGGTGGTGGGCTTGGCGGCAGGCGCGGGCTTCTTGGCGGTCATGCGGTTCCTTGAGGCTCAGGGGGCGGTGGCAACGGGCAACACACGCGACAAACACCCCAGCACCCGCCGGCCAGAGGCGCCGGTGGCACAAGGGCGAAGACCCCGGGGCTGGTTCCTGGACGGAACCGGCGCGGGGTGCGCGCGTGTCGGGCAGGCAAGTTCGCGTGAACTTGGGGATTGCAGCCCTTGCGGGGGGTGGCGACCTTTTGATGAACCCGTATCAGGGGCGGTCTGGGGCCGGAGGTGCTGCTGTCACTCTTGCCGCTGCGACAAACCCAGGATTGTACTGTGGAACTCAGGCTTTTGGGGCAATCGACGCGGCTTTGAGGCGCGAGATCTGGTCCCGGATCTCCTTCAGGCGCGCCATGTCCTCGGGTCCGGGTGAGCCCGCAGCGATGGCGTTGGCCTCTTCACCCAGGAAGGCGATCCACAGCGACGACACGACATGCTGCAGGTGATCAAAGTGCTGAATCTCCTCGTCCTGCGCCGCACGCACCCATGCGCGCGCGCGCTCGGCCCAGTCCTGCTCGGCCAAAGCGCCGTCCAGCGTCGCCCAGGTCTGCGCGCCGTGCTCCATCAGGTGGCGCTCCAGCCACTGAACCACCTCACCGTGCGGCGCAGGCAGGCGGTGCAGCATCTCGTGGTCCTGTGCCGACAGGCGGTCCCACCAGTCAGCATGTTGAAGCAGCAGGCGCACGGCCAGGTCGGTGAGACCTGCGGGTGCCTTTCGAATGCTGCCCTTTCGCAGCAGCTTCAAGGGCCCCTGGGGGGCGCGCACCGGTGGTGGCGTGCCGCCCCACAAGGCGGACAACTCCGCCGACTCCAATTGCCCCTGCCGGGCAAGTTCCGGCAGCATCTGCCGCTTCAGAGCACCCTCAGGCAGGGCCAGCCACAAGGGCTTGGCTTGCGCGAGCATCCGGCTCCGCCCTTCGGCCGTGGACAGATCGGCCCCCTCGCTGGCCTGCTCGATCATCTGGCGTGAGAGGGGCACCGCCTTCGTCACCTGCTGTTCGAAGGCGTCCGTGCCCAGTTCCCGCACATAGCTGTCGGGGTCGTGTTCGGGGGGCAGGAACAGGAAGCGCACGGTGCGCAAATCGGTGGCGTGGGGCAGGGCGGCTTCCAGTGCGCGGCCCGCCGCTCGCCGGCCGGCGGCGTCACCGTCGAAGCTGAAGACCACGCTGTCGGTGAAACGGAACAGCTTTTGCATGTGGTCGGCCGTGCAAGCCGTCCCGAGCGTGGCCACGGCGTTGGGGAAGCCGCTTTGTGCCAGCGCCACCACATCCATGTAGCCTTCCACCACGAGCGCATAGCCCTTGTCGCGAAGAGCCTGGCGTGCCTCGAAGAGTCCGTAGAGCTCGCGGCCCTTGCTGAAGACCGGCGTCTCCGGTGAATTGATGTACTTGGGCTTGCTGTCATCCAGCACCCGGCCCCCAAAGCCGATGACCTCGCCGCTGACTCCTCGGATCGGGAACATCACGCGTTCGCGAAACCAGTCATAGCGGCCGCGGTCTTGCGATGGCGCCGTGCCCTCCTCGTCGGCGTCACGTTGACGGACCAGTCCGGCTTCTTCCAGCAGGGGGTCGTCGTAGGCGGGGAAGACGCCTGCCAGGGTTCTCCAGCCGGGCGGGGCAAAGCCCAGGCCGAAGCGTGCGGCGATCTGGCCCGTCAGGCCGCGGACCTTCAGGTAGTCGATGGCCCGCGGACTGGCCTTCAGTTGAGCGCGGTAGAAGTCCGCGGCCTTGCTCAAGACCTCGGAAAGAGACAAGCGGCGCTGGCGCAGCGTGTCGCGGCGCTCTCGCTCGTCGGGGCTGACCTGTTCTTCCGGCACGCTCATGCCCACGCCGCCGGCCAAGTCGCGCACTGCTTCGACGAAGCTCAGGCCCAGGTGTTCCATCAGGAACTTGATGGCGTCGCCGCTGGCGCCGCAGCCAAAGCAGTAATAGAACTGCTTCGAAGGTGTGACGGAAAAGCTGGGCGACTTTTCGCCGTGGAAAGGGCACAGGCCCATGAAGTTGGCGCCACCGCGTTTCAGCTCCACATGGCGGCTCACGACGTCGACGATGTCGACGCGCTGCAGCAACTCCTGCAGAAAGCCGGGTGGGATCACACGCCGCGCCGACCGACGCCTGGGTCGATGATGGGCGTGGCCATCGGCGCAATGGGTGGGCCCGCCGGCGTGATGGCGAACATGCCCTTGTAGTCCCGCACCCACTTGGCCACCAGCGACGAGGGCATGGGCGCAGCAATGCCCGTGCCCTGGCCAATGGTGCAGCCCAGGTCCAGCAGCGTGCGCGCCTGCGCAGGGCTTTCAACGCCTTCTGCCACCACCATGCAGCCGAAGGTGCCCGCCAGGCCGATCACGCCTTCAACGATGGCCCGGTCCTGCGAGTCATCGAGCATGTGGTGCACAAAACTGCGGTCGATCTTCAGCACATCCACAGGCAGGCGTTTCAGGTAGGTCAGCGTGGAATAGCCCGTGCCGAAGTCGTCCAGCGCGAACTTGACGCCCATGGCACGGCAGCGCACGAGCAGCGCCGACGTCGCCTCGATGTCGGCATGTGCGGCCGTTTCCAGCATCTCGATTTCCAGGTGCGTGGCCAGCGGCTCGGTGTGGCGGGCCAGCAGTTCGGAAAGCCGCAGCGCGAAGTCCGGCTCCTGCAGATGGCGCGCCGACACGTTGACGCTGACACTGAAATCCAGCCCATCGCGTCGCCATGAAGACAGGTGGTCCAGTGCCTGGGCGATCACCCAGTCGCCCACCCGCGATGACAGCCCCGTGTTTTCGATCAGCGGCAGGAACTGCATCGGCGCCACCAGACCCTGTGAAGGATGCTCCCAGCGCAGCAAGGCTTCGAAGCCGTGCACGCGGCCGGTGCGCATGTCCACCTTGGGCTGGTAGTAGAGGACAAACTCCTGCTGGTCCAGCGCTTCCTGTATGCGGCCGATGGCCAGCGCACGTTCTTCGGTGCGGCGGCGGTGTTCAGGGTCGAAGAACAGGTAGCCGTTGCGCCCGCTCTGCTTCGCGCCATACATCGCATGGTCGGCGTGGCGCAGCAGGGTGTCGGCGTCGCTGCGGTCAATCGGGTAGACCGTGGCGCCCATGCTGGAGGTCACCTGGACCGGGTCTTGGGCAGGGTCAATGACATAGGGCTGGCTGACCACACGCAGCACCCGCTCCACGGCCAACCGCGCCTCTTCCAGCGTGCCGGCGCGCAGCAGCATCACAAACTCATCGCCGCCCAGGCGCGCAGCGGAATCGGTCCAGTGTTCTCGGCTGCGCAGGGCGCTGCGCAGGCGGCCGGCCAGTTCGGCCAGCAGGCGGTCGCCTGCGGCGTGGCCAAACTTGTCGTTGACGGGCTTGAAGCGATCCAGGTCCAGGTAGCAGACGACCAGCAGGTAGCCGTCGCGGTCGGCGGCGCGCATGGCGTCGTCCAGCAGTTCCGACAGCCGCGCGCGGTTGGGCAGGCGCGTCAGTTCGTCGAAGTGCGCCTGGCGTTCCAATTGCTCGCGCTGCATCTGCTGCTGCGTGATGTCGCTGATGACCAGCACGTGGTAGCGCAGGTCCTTCGCGGGCCCGTAGACCGTGCTGATCGTGGCTTGCAAGGTGCAAAGTTCACCATTGCGGCGGCGCTCCAGCAACTCGCCCCGCCAACTGCCCTGGTCGCGCAGACCGCCCCACATGGACGCTCGCTGCTGCCGCGCCACGGGGTCGGCCGGCGTGGGGCGCAGCAGCGAAGGCACCGTGCCCAGCAGTTCATCGCGCGGAACGCCCAGGATTTGCGAATAGGCCGGGTTCACGTCCAGCGCGCGCAGGTCGGCGTCGGTGATGAGCAGACCCTCGTGCAAATGCTGGAACAGGCTCACCGACATCAGCTGCTGTTCCTGCGCGCTGCGTTTGGCATGCACGTCGGCCAGCGTGGCCAGCAGGCGCACGGGGTGGCCGGAAAGGTCGCGCTCGATGACCAGCAGGGTGGCTTCCAGCCAGGTCCAGTCCGTGCCCCGAGCCATGCGCAGTTCCAGTTGGCGCCGGCCGTCTTCGCCCAAGGTCAGCGCGGCAATCGCATCGGCCAGTTGCTCGCGGTCTTCGGGATGCACCTGCTGCTGCCAGGCTGCGGGCGTCCAGTGCCGGTCGTGAAAGCCGGTGAGCGTGCGCCAGGCGGCGGATGCGAAACCGCCGCTGCGCATCAGGTGCCAGTCGGCCACGCCCAGCCGTGAGCCGTCCAGCGCCCACTCCCACCGCTGCGAGCGGCTGCGCCAGTCCGCAGTGGCGGCATGGCACACCAGAAGCAGGATCAAGGCCGAGCCCACCCAGGCCGCCAGTGCGGCCGCCACGCTGCCGCCGGCCAGCCAGAACGACAGGCCTTTGGCCGCCGAACCCGCCACCAGCAAAGAAGCGGCCAGCAGCGCAGAAGCGGCGAGGGCCAGATGCCCGCGCAACACCAGCAACACCACCAGCACGTGCGGCGCAAAGAGTGCGAGCGCGCCGACGGGTGAGCGCGACGATGGCGACACCCACAGCAGCCACAGCGTGAACGCCACCGCGCCCACTCCCAAGGCATTGGCCTTCCAGGCCGTGCCGGGTTGCAATGCGTTGACCACGCCCTGGTCCAGTGCCAGCACGGCCACGGATGTGCACAGCATGCCCAGACCCAACACGCACCAGCCCACGCTGAAGGCTTCCCATGGCGCCAGGGAGGTGGTCACCGTCACCCAGGTGGCCACCGCCAGTGCAGCTGGCAAGGCCGCGCCTCCAATGACGGCCAGTGCGAGGATGGCCACGTCGCCCGGCCGTTCGAAGCGGGCGTCAAACTCCATGCGCCTCATGACCTCATGCGCAAGAGCTGGCGCCAGCACCACCACGCCGCAGCCCAGCAGTGCGGCGCCCAGTGTCAGCCCGGACCCAAGAAGCGCAGCCAGCGTGCCGACGGCCACGCCCACGAGCACCATCGGGCCCCACCGCCACCGTGCGGCCAGGGCCAGGCCAGCCGGCAAGGCCAAAGCGCTCCAGGGCGTCAGTGCCAGGCTCAGGGTGCCCGCATAGGACAGCACCAGCGCGGCAAGCCCGACCGACAGGATGCTGAGCCCCGTGCCTGCCGCGCCGTTCAGCGCAGCGTAGCGCTCGCGCGGCAGGGGGCTGTCAGCCAGGTCGGTCAAGGGATGTCCGTGCAGGGGCTACAGCGCAAAGTCGGACAGTTGCCTGCCGGCGGCCAGCGCGGCTTTCAGCCAATTCGGCTGCAGACCACGTCCGGCCCATGTCTGACCGGTGGCTGGGTCGCGGAACTTGGGCGCCGCCTTCGCGCTTGGGTTGCGCGGCGCGGCGCTGGCACGGCCACCGATGTCGGCCAGGTCCAGGCCGTATTGCGACATCAGCTGGCGGATCTGCGCAATGGCATCCGCACGTTCGGCACGCTGCGTTTCGGCGATCTGACGTTCCAGGTCGGCCTTTTGGGCCAGCAGTTCACTCAGGGTAGCCATCAATGTCCTTGGTCATGCTTTTCAAGCGACGGGCGGAGGCACATAACCGGCAGGCTTGTCGCCACCGTCGCCAAAGAAGAACTGCTCCATCTGCCGCGCCAGGTACTGGCGGGCACGTGCATCGGCGAGGTTCAGCCGATTTTCGTTGACCAGCATGGTCTGGTGTTTTTTCCAGAGCTCAAAGGCTTCCTTGCTGACGTTGTCATAGATGCGCTTGCCCAGTTCGCCAGGGTAGGGCGAAAAGCCCAGACCTTCAGCTTCCTTCTTCAGGTGCACACATTGAACCATTCGTGCCATGTCTTGGACCTCGTGCAGAGTCAGGTGAGTTTCTTGACCAGGACCTGCGAGCGCCGGTCCCAGTTGTATTTGCGCTTGCGCGCGTCCGGCAGCCATTCGGGCTCTGCCTGCGCAAAGCCGCGCTTGATGAACCAGTGCATGGTGCGCGTGGTCAGCACAAAAATGCTGTCCAGGCCCGCGGCACGGGCGCGCTGTTCCACGCGCTTGAGCAGGCGGTCACCGTCACCCTGTCCTTGGGCCAAGGGGCTGACGGTCAGTGCCGCCATCTCGGCCGTGCGGGATTCCGGGTAGGGGTACAGCGCGGCGCAGCCAAAGATGATGCCGTCGTGCTCGACCACGCTGTAGTTGTTGATGTCACGTTCAATCTCGTGCCGGTCTCGGCGCACCAGGGTGCCGTCCTTTTCAAACGGCTCGATCAGTTGCAGGATGCCGCCGACGTCATCTGAGGTGGCCTCGCGCAGGCTTTCCAGCTTTTCGTCCACGACCATGGTGCCCACGCCGTCGTGCGTGAACACTTCCAGCAGCAGTGCGCCGTCGGTGGCAAACGGCAGGATGTGGGAACGCTCGACGCCGCCTTCGCAGGCCCTGACGCAATGCTGCAGGTAGAAGGCGGGGTCGCTGGGCGAGGAGGGTGCAGGCAGGGCGGCGAGCAGTCGCTTGGCTTCGGCCAGGGACAGTTCGGTATCGATGCCGCTTTCGGGGTCGTCGCGGTTTTCGCGGATGCCAGGTATTTCGCCTACAAAGACCAACTTGTCGGCCTGCAGGGCCATGGCCGTGGAGGTGGCCACGTCTTCCATGCTGAGGTTGAAGGCTTCACCGGTAGGCGAAAAGCCGAAAGGGCTGAGCAGCACCACGGCTCCACTTTCGATGGCCCGGTGGATGGCGGCGGAATCCACGCGCCGCACCAGGCCGCTGTGCTGGAAGTCCACGCCGTCCACGATGCCCACGGGCCGAGCCGTCAGGAAGTTGCCCGACACCACCCGCACCGTGCTGTTGGCCATGGGTGTGTTGGGCAGGCCCTGGCTGAAGGCGGCTTCGATCTCGAAGCGCAACTGGCCCGCAGCTTCTTGCGCCGCGTCCAGTGCCACCGCGTCGGTCACGCGGGTGCCCTTGTGGAAGCGCGAGACATGGCCCTTGGCAGCCAACTGCTCGGTCACCTGCGGGCGGAATCCGTGCACCAGTACCAGCTTCAGGCCCATGGCCTGCAGGATGGACAAGTCCTGCACAAAGGTGTTCAGCTTGCCCGCGGCGATGGCCTCGCCCGCCAGGCCCACCACAAAGGTCTTGCCGCGGTAGGCGTGGATGTAGGGCGCCACGGCACGGAACCAGGGCACGAAGGTGTGGGGGAAAACGAGGCTCATTGCAGGGGGGTCGACAGGTCGCGGCATTGTGCCGCAGCATAGGTCTCCCAATCCCGCCAACCCCTCAATGCAGGAGGTCCCCATGGATGTGTACAAGACCCACGGTGCGTTCAGCTGGAGCGAGCTGACCACGAGCGATCCGCTTGCTGCTGCCGACTTCTATGCCAAGCTTTTCGGCTGGGGTGTGCAGACCATGGCCATGGGCGGCGGCGCTTACCGCGTGGTGAAGGTAGGCGACACCTCCGTCGGCGGCATCATGGGCCCGCCGCCGGGAACGCCGCCGATGCCGCCGCAATGGGGCAGCTACGTGACAGTGAACAACGTCGAAGAGGTGCTGCGCCAGTGCACCGAACTGGGCGGCAAGACGCTGGTGCCCGCCATGGACGTGCCCGGTGTCGGCCGCATGGCCGTGCTGCAGGATCCGCAGGGTGCAGTGCTGAGCATCATGGCCTATTCCGGTTGATCCTCCGACCCACGGCACCGGCGCGGACATAATCCGCGCCCCGTGAGTGCACCCCGTGGCGCGCCCGCAAGGCCCGCCCAACCCGTCCCGCCCATCTCCTATCCCGAATCGCTGCCGGTTTCCGCCCGGCGCGAGGAGATTTCGCGTGCACTGCGCGACCACCCGGTGATCATCGTCTGCGGCGAAACGGGCTCGGGCAAAACCACGCAGTTGCCCAAGATCGCGCTGGAACTGGGCCGCGGCCTGGGCGCCGGTGGCAAAGGTTTGATCGGCCACACGCAGCCGCGGCGCATCGCGGCCAGCAGCGTCGCCAAGCGCATTGCGGAAGAATTGAATTCGCCGCTGGGCGACGTGGTGGGCTACAAGGTCCGCTTCCAGGACCGCCTGCAGCCCGGTGCCAGCGTCAAGCTGATGACCGACGGCATCCTGCTGGCTGAGAGCGAACGCGACCCGCAGCTCTTGGCTTACGACACCATCATCATCGACGAGGCCCACGAGCGCAGCCTCAACATCGATTTCCTGCTGGGCTACCTGAAGGACGTCCTGGCGCGGCGCAGCGACCTGAAGGTGGTGGTGACCTCGGCCACCATCGACGCCGACCGATTCGCCCAGCACTTTGCCAGCCGGCACGGCCCGGCGCCGGTGATCATGGTGTCGGGGCGGCTCTTTCCGGTGGAAGTGCGCTGGCGGCCCTTCGAGGAGAGCCGCGACCGCGATCTGAACGACGCTATTGCCGACGGCGTGGACGAACTCTGGGCCGGCGGCCAGCGCGGCGACATCCTGGTCTTCCTGCCCGGCGAACGCGAGATCCGAGAAGCTGCCGACCACCTGCGCAAGCACCTGGCCAGCACCTTGCGCGGCGGACCGCAGCCGGAGATATTGCCGCTGTTTGCGCGCCTGTCCCAAGCGGAACAGGACCGCGTGTTCGAAGCCGGCAATGGCCGCCGCATCGTGCTGGCCACCAACGTGGCCGAGACTTCGCTCACCGTGCCGGGCATCCGCTTCGTCATCGACAGCGGTCTGGCCCGCGTCAAGCGCTACAGCTTCCGCAACAAGGTGGAACAGCTGCAGTTGGAGCCCATCAGCCAGGCCGCGGCGCGGCAGCGGTCGGGCCGCTGCGGGCGCGTGGCAGACGGCATCTGCATCCGCCTGTATGACGAGCAGGGCTTTGCGGCCCGACCGCGCTTCACCGACCCCGAGATCCTGCGCAGCAGCCTGGCCGGTGTCATCCTGCGCATGAAGTCGCTGCACCTGGGCACGGTGGAGGACTTCCCCTTTGTGGAAGCGCCGCCCAAGAAAGCCATTGCCGACGGCTACGCGCTTCTGGCCGAACTGGGCGCCGTGGACGACGACAACGAGTTGACGCCCATCGGCCGTGAACTGGCGCGGCTGCCGCTGGACCCGCGTGTCGGCCGAATGATCCTGGAAGCGCGCGACCGCCAGGCGCTGAGTGAGGTCTTGATCATCGCGTCGGCCTTGAGTGGCCAGGATGCACGAGACCGGCCGGTCGAACAGGCGCAGACGGCCGACCAGAAGCACAAGCCCTTCGACGACGAGCGTTCGGAGTTCATGGGTACCCTCAAACTCTGGAACTGGGTGGAAGATGGGCGCGGTCGCCACGGCCACGCGGCGCAGAAGAACGAGCAGGTGGACACCCACAAGCTCACCAACCGCCAGCAGGAGCAGCGCTTGCGGGAGTCCTTCATCAGCCCGCGCAAGGTGCGTGAGTGGCGGGACATCCACAGCCAGTTGCACACCGTGGTGGCGGAGCAGGGCTGGCGGCTCAATGCGTCGCCGGCCACCTATGAACAGATCCACCTGTCGCTGATGGCGGGCCTGCTGGGCAACCTGGGCTGCAAGAGCGACGACGAGGACTGGTATCTCGGCGCGCGCGGCATCAAGTTCTGGCGCCACCCGGGTGCGCACCTCAGCAAGAAGCCGGGGCGCTGGTTGATTGCCGCGGAACTGGTGGAGACCACGCGCCTCTTCGGGCGTGGCCTGGCGGCCATCGAGCCGCAGTGGATTCCTGCCATGGCCGGCCACCTGTTGAAAAAGCAGCTGCTGGAACCGCATTGGGAAAAGAAGGCGGCTGAGGTGGTGGCACTGGAGCGCGCCACGCTGTACGGCATCGTCGTCTACAACAACCGGCGCGTGAACTTCGGCAACGTGGACCCGGTGGCGGCACGACAAATCTTCATCCGCGAAGCCCTGGTCGAAGGCGAATGGGAGACGCGGCTGCCCTTCCTGGCGCACAACCAGAAGCTGATCGCCCAGGTGCAGGACCTGGAACACAAGGCGCGACGACAGGACGTGCTGGTCGACGACGATCTCATCCAGGCTTTCTACGAACAGCAACTGCCGCACGACGTCTGCAGCGGTGCGACGCTGGAACGTTGGTATCGCGACGAGGTCAAGAAGCAGCCCAAGCTGCTGCACCTGACCCGTGAAGAACTCATGCGGCACGAAGCCGCGGGCATTACCACAGCCGCCTTTCCCAAGACCTTGCGGCTGGGCGGCATCGACTGCACGGCAAGCTACCTGCACGAGCCGGGGGACGCCAAGGACGGCGTCACTGTCACCGTGCCGATCTATGCGCTGAACCAGGTCAGTGACGAGCGTTGTGAATGGCTGGTGCCCGGCATGTTGCACGCGAAGGTGCTGGCGCTGTGCAAGACACTGCACCAACGGCCGCGTTCGCGCCTGGTGCCGCTGCCGGACTACGCGGCCGAGTTCTGCGAAAGCGCGCCCTTCGCAGAAGGCAGCCTCATGGACGCGGTGCTGAAAGCCGTGCGCGACCGGACGCAACTGGCGGTGCAGCGCAACGACTTCAAGTTGGAGCAACTGCCGCCCCACCTGTTCATGAACTTCCGTGTGGTGGACGAACACGGGCGGCAGTTGGGTGCCGGACGTGATCTTTCCAGCCTGAAAGCGGAACTCGGCGCGCAGGCACGTTCAGCTTTCCAGGCGCTGGCTGCACTCAAGCTGCCGGCCGCACCGCCGGAGGCTGACCGGCCGGCGGCTCCTGCGCCGGGCGCAGGCAAGGGCATCACGGCCACCTTCTCGCCTTCACCCCGACCCGTCACTGAGTCCTCGCAAAGCTACACGTCATGGACCTTTGGTGAACTGCCCGAACTCATGGAGGTGCGGCGCGGCACCCAGGTGATGGTGGGTTTCCCTGCGTTGATCGACCGCGTCAGCCACGTCGAAATCGAAGTCTTTGACGAGCCTGAGGTCGCTGCGGCGAAGCACCGCGCCGGGCTGCGCCGTCTGGTGGCCTTGCAACTGAAGGAACCGCTCAAGTACCTTGAAAAGAACCTCCCGGGCCTGCAACAGATGGCCGCGTACTTCATGCCGCTGGGCACGATGGAAGAACTGCGCGATCAGCTCATCAGCGTGGCTGTGGACCGGGCTTTTCTGGCCGATCCGCTGCCGTCTGATGCAGCCGGATTCAAGGCCCGCCTGGACGAAGGCCGGACGCGTCTGAACTTGATCGCGCAGGAAGTGGCCCGGCAGTCGCTGGCGGTGCTGACGGACCACGCGACCGCACTTCGCAAGCTCAAGGACAGCAAGCCGCCCAGGGACGTGGCAGACGACATCCAGGCCCAGCTTCAGCGCCTGGTCACCAAGCAGTTTCTGCTGCAGACGCCCTGGTCCGCATTGCAGCACTTGCCGCGATACCTGAAGGCCATCGTGCTCCGGCTGGACAAGCTGCGAGCCGATCCCGCGCGTGATGCGGCACGTCTGGCAGAACTCCGGCCACTGGAACAGCGCTGGGTGCGGCGCCTGGCCGAATTGAAGGGCGCCGGCCATGCCCGCATGGACGAGTACCGCTGGTTGCTTGAAGAATTGCGGGTCAGTCTGTTCGCGCAGGAGTTGCGTACGCCGCAACCGGTCAGCGCCAAACGGCTGGACAAGGCCTGGGCCCAGTTGTCGGGTTCCTGAATCGCCTCATTGGTGCATGACGTATGCTGCGGGTGCGGCTGGTTCGTAACTGCCAGGAACCTGCACCGTGAAATCCACCCGACTCGGGGGGAGGGTTGTCCCCAGGCGGCGCGGCGCACCCGTTTCCGAGGCGGTGGCATACCTAGAATGCGGGGTTGCCCGCCCTTCGGACTGGAACCGCCAGTCCCTGCGCGGCCTGTGTCACCGGCCACAAGCCGGGCTGATTCCCGGAGGTCACTTCGTGAGCATTCGTCTTTGGGCCTTGGTGCCTCTGGCGCTGTCGCTGGCGCCGAGTGTGCATGCCCAGACCATTTCACCCGCCAAGGCTGACACAAAGGCCGACGAGTCCACTGCCGCCATGGAGCGGGCCAAGCGCCAGGCTGCCGGTCCCATGCGGATCATCCTGGAAGCCAGCAAGGGCAAGCGCGCGGCGGTTGAACCTGCTGCGCCGCCACCTGTCTCCGAATCCGCCAGCGTGCGCACCGTGTCGGCACGCAACCCCGCAGCGACTGACATCGCCACGCGCAGCGTTCCAGCGCCGGTGCCCCAGCCCGCTGCAGTTGAACCCACACCGACGCTCGTGGTGCCGGCGCCCACCGCCTCTCCAGTGTCGACTCAGGTCACGCTCAGTTCGGACTCGCTGCAGGCCCCCAGCATGGCCGCGGTTCCCGGGCTGGAACGCGCCACGGCCGCATCGGTGCCCAGCCTGAACTTGCCTGCCGCGCAGGTGACGCTGCCCAAGCTGATGGACGCGACAGCCAAGCCCAAGCTGGTCAACCGGGTGGATCCCGACCTTCCGCAGCGACTGCTGGATGACCTGGGCCGCAACGCCGTGGTCGCCGTGGAACTGAACATCCGGGCCAATGGCACGGTGGCCAGTGTGGGCATGGTCACAGCGGTGTCGCCGCGCTTGCAGCGGGCCGTGACCACTGCGTTGGAGCAGTGGCGCTTCGAGCCCCTGGCCAGCGACCGCGTTCATCGCATTGAACTGGTGTTCAACGGCGAGTGAGCGACCGGGCCTGATGGCTCAGCCGCGCAGCAGCGTCAGTGCGCGGTCCATGCCGCCTTCGGTGATGGACAGCATGGCCTGCTCGCGCACGGCCGGCTTGGGGTGGAAGGCGATTGACAGGCCTGCCACGCCCATCATGGGCAAGTCGTTGGCACCATCACCCACGGCGATGGCCTGGCTGGGTGGAACGCCCATCAGCTCGCAGACCTCGAGCAGCACGCGGCGCTTTTCCGCGCCATCGACGATCTCGCCCCATGGCCGTTCCAGCAGCAAGCCCGTCAGTGCGCCGTCGACCACTTCCAGCAGGTTGGCGCGCGCAAAGTCCAGTTGCAGGCGCGTCCGCACGCGCTCGCTGAAAAAGGTAAAGCCCCCGCTGACCAACAAGGTCTTGAGGCCCGCGGCCTGGCAAGCCTGCACGAAGGTCTGCACGCCTTCATTGATCTTCAGGCGTCGGTCGTAGACCTCCTGCAGAGCCGACACCGGCACACCACGCAACAGCGCCAGGCGCCGGCGCAGGCTGTGCTTGTAGTCGCTGATTTCGCCTCGCATCGCTGCTTCGGTGATGGCGGCCACCTCGGCCTTGCGGCCCACCACTTCTGCGATTTCGTCGATGCATTCGATGTTGATCAGGGTGGAGTCCATGTCAAAGGCCACCAGCTTGAAGTCCGCCAGCTTCAGCGGTGGCGCAAAGCCTCGCACAAAGAGGCCCGGTTCGACTTCGCGCGCGTTCATGCGTCTTCCTTGATGGGGTTGCCCAGTGAGCGCAGCAGGTCCCGCAGGTAGTGCGCGCGGTCGGCCGGCGCACTGATCTCGCGTTCAATGCGCAACTTGTCATTGCCCGCCAGCTTGATGGCGCGGTTCTTCTGGACCAGCTGGATGATGCGTTGCGCGTCGACGGGTGCCTTGGGCCGGAACGTGATGCTCATCAGCTTGGGGCCGGCATCGATCTTCTGCACGCCATAGGGCTTGGCCAGCACGCGCAAGCGGTGGGTATCGAACAGCGTCTGCCCCTGTGTGGGCAGCTTTCCGAAGCGGTCGGTGATTTCTTCCAGCAGGTTGTCGATCTGCTCCGGCTTGTCTGCCGTGGCCAAGCGCTTGTACAGGTTCAAGCGCGTGTGCACGTCACCGCAGTAGGCGTCGGGCAGCAGCGCAGGCGCGTGCAGGTTGATTTCGGTGGTGGCTGACAGGGGCGACAGCAGGTCCGGCTCCTTGCCGTTCTTCAGCGAGCGCACGGCCTCGGCCAGCATGTCGTTGTAGAGCTGAAAGCCCACTTCCATCATGTTGCCGGACTGGTTTTCGCCCAGCACCTCGCCCGCGCCGCGGATTTCCAGGTCGTGCATGGCCAGGTAGAAGCCGCTGCCCAGTTCTTCCATGTCCTGGATGGCCTGCAGCCGCATCCCGGCTTGCTTGGTCAGGCCTTCCACGTCGGGCACCAGCAAGTAGGCATAGGCCTGGTGGTGGCTGCGGCCGACACGACCGCGCAGCTGGTGCAGTTGCGCCAGGCCAAACTTGTCGGCGCGGCTCATGATGATGGTGTTGGCGCTGGGCACGTCGATGCCGGTTTCGATGATCGTGCTGCACAACAGCAGGTTGTGGCGTTGGGCCACGAATTCGCGCATCACGTGTTCCAGTTCCCGTTCCGGCATCTGACCGTGCGCGACGGCAATGCGTGCTTCGGGCACCAGTTCCAGCAGCTTCTGGCGCCGATTCTCGATGGTCTCCACTTCGTTGTGCAGAAAGTAGACCTGGCCGCCGCGGTTCAGTTCGCGCAGCACGGCCTCGCGGATGACGCTGCTGCCTTCGGTCCGCACAAAGGTCTTGATGGCCAGGCGGCGTTGTGGCGCGGTGGCGATCACGCTCAGGTCCCGCAGACCTTCCAGCGCCATGCCCAGTGTGCGTGGTATGGGCGTGGCGGTCAGCGTCAGCACGTCCACTTCGGCCCGCAGCGCCTTCATGGCTTCCTTGTGGCGCACGCCGAAGCGGTGTTCTTCGTCGATCACCAGCAGGCCCAGACGCTGGAACTTGACATCAGACGAGAGCAGCTTGTGCGTGCCGACGACGATGTCCACCGTGCCGTCGCCGATGCCGTCCACCGCCGCCTTCACTTCCTTGGCGGTGCGGAAACGGGACAGTTCCGCGATCTTGATGGGCCACTTGCCAAAGCGGTCCACCAAGGTCTGGTAGTGCTGTTCAGCCAGCAGGGTGGTGGGCGCCAGGATGGCCACCTGCTTGCCGCCGTGCACGGCCACAAACGCGGCGCGCAGGGCAACTTCCGTCTTGCCAAAGCCCACGTCGCCGCAGACCAGCCGGTCCATGGGCCGCGGGCTCACCATGTCCTGGATGACGGCGTGGATGGCAGCGCGCTGGTCGGCGGTTTCCGCGAAGCCAAAGCTGGTGGCGAAGGCCTCGTAGTCGTGCGGGCTGAAACGGTGGGCAAAACCTTCACGCGCGGCACGGCGGGCGTAGAGGTTGAGCAGCTCAGCAGCGGTGTCGCGCACCTGCTCAGCGGCCTTGCGGCGGGCCTTTTCCCATTGGCCGCTGCCCAGTCGGTGCAGCGGCGCTTCGTCCGCACTGACGCCGGTGTAGCGACTGATCAGGTGCAGTTGCGCCACCGGCACGTAGAGCGTGGCCTTGTCAGCGTATTCCAGGTGCAGGAATTCGCTGGGGCCGCCGTCCTGGCCATTCGCCAGGTCGATGTGGATCAGGCCCTGGTAGCGGCCGATGCCGTGGTTCAGGTGCACCACCGGGTCACCGACCTTCAACTCCGACAGATCCTTGATCAGCGCGTCGACATTGCTGACCTGTTCCTGCTTGCGCCTGCGGCGTGCCTGCGGCGTGGTGGCGAACAGTTCGGTTTCGGTGACGAACTGGATGCTGATGCCGCCATTGGGAGCATCGGGCTCGTGCCAGTGGAAGCCTTCGGCCAAGGGCGCAGAGGCAATCGCCACTTTCTCTGGGCTGGTTAGAAAGTCTTCCAGAGAATCCACGCTGGGCACGCTGATGCGGTGGTCGCGCAGCAGTTCCAGCAGGCTTTCGCGCCGGCCGTCGCTTTCGCCCAGCAGCAGCACGCGGTGCGGGGTGTTTGCAAGGTGGCGTTCCAGCGTGCCCAGCGGGTCGGGCCCGCCGCGTTCCACGCTCAGGTCGGGCAGCGGCCGCGCCCATTCCACCGGTTCAGCGCCACGCAGGGACAAGGTGGCGTGTGCCTGGGTGCGTGTGAAGAACTCTTCGGCCGGCATGAAGACCGCGGCGGCCGGCAAGATGGGCCGCTCCGGGTCGTGCTGCAAGAAGCGGTGCCGTTCGCGGGTGTCGATCCAGAAGCGGTCCAGCGCTTCGTCCACCTTGCCGTGGAACACCACAGCCGCTTCAGGTCCGAGGTAGTCGAAGAGGGAGCCGACTTCGTCGAAGAAAAGGGGCAGGAAGTACTCGATACCGCCGCCCGCCACGCCCGCGCCCATGTCCTTGTACAGCCGCGCACGGGTCGGGTCGCCTTCGATCTGCTCGCGCCAGCGTGAACGAAAGGCGGCGCGCGATGCATCGTCCATGGGGAACTCGCGACCGGGCAGCAGGCGAACTTCCGGCACCGGGTACAGGCTGCGCTGGCTGTCGGGGTCGAAGGTGCGGATGCTGTCCACCTCATCGCCGAAAAGGTCCACGCGGTAAGGCACCAGGCTGCCCATGGGGAAGAGGTCGATCAAGCCGCCCCGCACGGCGTATTCACCCGGCGACACCACCTGGCTGACGTGCTGGTAGCCCGCCAGTGTCAGCTGGCTTTTCAGCCGCGCTTCGTCCAAGCGGCTTTTCTGCTTGAAGTGGAAGGTCGTGCCCGCCATGAACGAAGGCGGCGACAGGCGGGTGAGCGCCGTAGCGGCCGGCAGCAGCACCACGTCCACGTCACGTTCGTGGATGCGCCACAGTGTGGCCAGGCGTTCGCTGATGAGGTCCTGGTGCGGACTGAAGTTGTCCCAGGGCAGGGTCTCCCAGTCCGGGAAGACGGCCACGCGCAGTTTGGGGTCGAAGAAGGGCAGTTCGTCGGCCAGGCGTTGCGTGTCCGCGGGGTCGGCACTGAACACGGCCAGCATGCGGCGCGCATCGGCATGGCTGCGGGCCAGGCGGGCGAGCAGCAGCGCGTCACCGGACCCGGTGGGGCGAGGCAGCGAGAAACGCTTGCCGGGCGCTATGGAGGGCAGTTGCATCAGGCGCAGGAGTGACAAACAAAGCAACTGGCCCCGGCTGGGGTCAGCGGGGCCAGAAGAGATGGGTCGATTCTAGAATCCGCGGCCATGTCCCCTGCGTCTGATGCTCCCCGATGCTTTGCCGTGGTTCCTTGTGCGGGCGTCGGTTTGCGGGCCGGGGCGCAGGGACCCAAGCAATACGCAGTCTTGCGGGGCCAGTCCGTGGTCTCGCACACGCTGGATGCGCTGGACGCCGTGGCTGAGTTGAGCGCGACCTTGGTGGTCTTGTCGCCCGAAGACACCCAGTTCGAATTGCACGCACCGCGCTTTGCCCAGCAGCGGGGCTGGGCCGTCAGAACAGGAGGTGCCACCCGCGCCGCCAGCGTGTCCGCCGGCTTGCGCGCCTTGCGCGAGCGCGGTGCCACCGACCGGGACTGGGTGCTGGTGCACGATGCCGCGCGCTGCCTTCTGCAGCCGGCCTGGGTGCAGCGCCTGATCAATGCCTGCCTTGCCGACGACGTGGGCGGCCTGCTGGCTTTGCCATTGGCTGACACCCTGAAGCATGCCGTGGCTGGCCGCGTGGACCAGACCCTGTCGCGCGCTGACAAGTGGCTGGCCCAGACACCGCAAATGTTCCCCTTGGGCCTGCTTCAACGGGCATTGAGCGAAGCCGGCCACGCGGTCACCGACGAAGCCAGCGCCATAGAAGCCCTGGGCCTCAAGCCCTTGCTGGTGCCGGGTGAGGCGGAGAACTTCAAACTCACCTGGCCAGCCGACTTTTTACTGGCGGCCCGTCTGCTGGAGACACGATGAACGCCATGAATCTGCGCGTGGGCGAGGGCTGGGACACGCACGCGTTGGTCACGGGGCGGCCCTTGATCCTGGGCGGGGTGCGCATTCCCCACACGCACGGGCTCCTGGGCCACAGCGATGCAGATGCGCTGTTGCACGCCATCACCGATGCTGTCTTGGGCGCTGCGGGCCTGGGCGACATCGGCAGCCATTTTCCTGACACAGACGCCGCGTTCAAAGGCGCCGATTCCGTGAGACTGCTGCGGGTGGCGGCAGAGCGGGTGCGCAAACAGGGATGGCAGCTCATCAACGTCGACAGCACCATCGTCGCGCAGGCGCCGAAGATGGCGCCGCACATTGCCTCCATGCGCGCATGCATCGCGGACGCACTGGGCCTGCCGGTGGATGCAGTCAACGTGAAGGCGAAGACGGCGGAAAAGATGGGGCCGGTCGGCGAGGGCAGGGCGATCGAGACGCGCGCCGTGTGCCTGCTCTGCAAGCCCGAACCTGATCGGGCCTGATCCGGCTGAACGCGTCGAAGCTCGGGACTCAGCCGTTGGGACCGATGGCCCGCTGGAGCCGCAAGTGGGCAACCAGCCCGCCGTCCGGTGCATTGGCCAGTTCCAGCGTTCCGCCCATGCGTTGCATGGCTTTTTCGACGATGGCCAGACCCAGGCCTGCACCAGTGGCAGCCGTGCGTGCGGCGTCGCCGCGGAAAAAGGGCGTGGTGAGCTGGGCCAGCTTTTCTGGCGCCACGCCGGGGCCGTTGTCTCGCACGCTGATGATCACGGAATTGCCCGTGCGCACGGCGGTCACCAGCACTTCCGCCAGCCCGGTGTAGGTGCCGCGGCCATAGCGCCTGGCGTTCTCAAACAGGTTGAGGAATACGCGACCCAATTCAGTTTCGTCGGCCAGCACCACCAGGTCAGGCGGCACACGGGCTCTGATCTTGATCTGCGACGGGTCGCGGAATCCGGCTGCTTCGCGGTCCACCAGGTTGGCCACGGGCACGGCGTGCAACTCGGTTTCGCCGGGTCGCGCGTAGTCCATGAACTTGTCGATGATGGCGTCGAGCTGGTCGATGTCCAGCGCCATGTTGTGCTTGGCTTCTTCGTCCGAGACGCTCATCTCGGTTTCCAGGCGCAGGCGCGCCAAGGGCGTTCGCAGGTCATGGCTGATGCCGGCCAGCATCACGGCACGGTCCTCCTCCACGCGGGCCAGCTCGCGCGCCATGCGGTTGAAGCCCCGGTTCACCTCGCGGATCTCGCTGGTGAAGGTGTTCTCGTCCAGACGCGAATCCAGGTCCCCTTCGCGGATGCGACTGGCTGCGAATGACAACTGCTTCAGGGGCCGGTTGATCAGGCTGGCGATGGCCACCGACCCCACCAGGGTCGCCAGGATGGCAATGCCCACCCAGATCAACCACGTGCTCTGGTTCAGCGACGAGCCGTGTGTGGCGTCAGCCTGAAGCCAGTACAGGTCCTTGTCGATGGAGAAGCCCACCCAGAAGCCGGCCTGGCCGTTGACCTCACTGGCCACCAAGGTGTCGGGGCCCAGCGCGTGTCTCAGTTCCTCGGCCACCCTGCGTGTGAACCGGTCGGTTTCGAAAGGCTCGTTCAGGTCGCCCGGTTCGCGCGGCATCAAGCGGATTGCCAGCGGCTTGCCGTCGAAATTGGCCAGCGCCTTGACCAGCGTGACACGGTTGATGCCGTCCGCCTGCTTCAGCGCCGCACGCGAGAGGTTCACCAGCCCAGCCGTCTGTTGCGCGGCCTGCACGGCGCGCGGCTCGAATTCCAGTGCGCGCAGGGTTTGCACCCAGGCAAACACCCCGCCCGCCAGCAGCAGGGCCAGCAGGAAGAAGGTTCGCCAGAAGAGGCTCAGGCCCGGCGAGCGGCTGAACACGCGTCAGTTCGCGCCGTCCGGCACAAAAACGTAGCCCACTCCCCAGACCGTCTGGATATAGCGCGGTTGTGCCGGGTCGGGCTCCAGCATCTTGCGCAAGCGGCTGATCTGCACGTCCAGGCTGCGGTCGAAGGGCTCGAATTCACGGCCCCGCGCCAGCTGCGCCAGCTTGTCGCGCGACAAAGGCTGCCGCGGGTGCCGCACCAGGGCCTTGAGCATGCTGAATTCGCCTGTGGTGAGCGCGATCTGTTCGCCGTTCTTGGACAAGCGACGAAGTGACAGGTCGAATTCGAAAGGCCCGAAATTGACGACCGCGGCTTCCTTGGAAGGTGCGCCGGGTGCTTCCTGAGCCGGGCGGCGGCGCAGGACCGCGTGGATGCGGGCCAGCAGTTCACGCGGGTTGAAGGGCTTGGGGAGGTAGTCGTCGGCACCGACTTCCAGGCCCACGATGCGGTCCACGTCTTCCACCTTGGCGGTGAGCATGATGATGGGCGTCGTGTCGTTGGCGGCACGCAGCCGGCGGCAGATGCTCAGGCCGTCTTCTCCGGGCAGCATCAGGTCGAGCACGATGAGGTCCACGGTTTCGCGTGTCAGCACGCGGTTCAGCGCCTTGGAATCTTCGGCCAGCAGTACATCAAATCCCTCCTGCGACAAATAGCGGCGCAGCAGGTCGCGGATGCGCGCGTCATCGTCGACGACGACGATGCGGTCCGGGCGGGCGTTCGCTGGTGTGGTCATGAGGGTCTCCCAAATATGTAACAACGGCATTGTGGGGGCCTCCACCCTCGGGTTTCCCCGCTATTTGACCGGCTGTTACATCTCTTTCGGCGTGATCGACACCCTGATGTGACGAGCTGCGCGTGACAGAGCAGTGCACGATCGGTGCGCTGCGCCCAGGCGCCTCCCCTTGAAAGGAATCCCATGCAAGTTCGTCCATCCAAGTTCGCCCAGACGATGGCCGCGACGGCCGCGGCACTGGCACTCACCGCCAGCCAGGCCCAGTCGGCGCCACCGCCGCAAAACGTGGTTTCCCTGACGGCCACGGCCAGCGTCGAAGCCGACAAGGATTGGCTGATGGTGGTGTTCAACACCACCAAGGAGGCGAGCGAAGCGGCGGTCGTCCAGTCGCAGCTGAAGCAGGCACTGGACATCGCGTTGGCCGAAGCCAGGAAGGCCGTGCGCCCCGGCCAGGTGGAAGTGCAGACCGGGGCGTTTTCGCTGGCTCCGCGATACACCAACAAAGGCGTCATCAACGGCTGGCAAGGCAGCACCGAATTGGTGGTGCAGGGCCGCGACATGACAGCCATCTCGCAACTCACCGGTCGCATCCAGGGTCTCACGATCGCCCGGGTGGGCTTTTCCCTGTCGCGCGAGGCGCGGGCCAAGGTTGAAGCTGACATCACGGCCGAGGCGATTGCGCGCTTTCGCGCGCGTGCGGAGGCGGTGAGCAAGCAGTTTGGCTTGGCGGGCTACGCAGTGCGGGAGGTGACGGTGTCTTCGGACCAAGGCGGCATGCCCGTTCCCATGCCGATGCTGAAATCACGCATGTTGTCTTCTGGCGTCGCGGACGAGTCCCTGCCGGTCGAAGCCGGCAAGGCGCTGGTGACGGCGACTGTCAGTGGCAGCGTGCAGATGAAGTGAAGTCCATGGAGAGCTTGGATTGGCGCGCAGTGGGCTACCGCAACGCGTTGTTAGCATGCGGCGGTATCGGCAACCTGCCCGCACCGGATCGCCAGCACCATGTCCCAACCGCGCCTGCAACATGTGCCTTGCCTCAGCCCCACCGGATTGCACCGCATGGCGTATTGGGAGTGGGGCGACAGCGCCAATCCGCGTGTGTTGGTCTGCGTCCACGGGTTGGCGCGCCAGGGCCGCGACATGGACACGCTGGCAGCGGACCTCAGCAGCGACTACCGGGTGGTTTGCCCCGACGTCGTGGGTCGGGGCCAGAGCGAGCGCCTGCTCGACCCCATGGCGTATGGCTTTCCCACCTATGCGGCGGACATGGTGACTTTGTTGGCTCGCCTGGGCGCCGAGCAAGTGGACTGGGTAGGCACGTCCATGGGCGGGATCATCGGCATGTTGCTGGCTGCGCAGCAGGACAGGAGCGGGCACCGCCTGATCCGCAAGCTGGTGCTCAACGATGTCGGTCCGGCCTATGAACAGGCGTTTGTCGACCGGCTCAAGAGCTATCTGGGTCAGCCTGTTCATTGGCAGTCGATTGAAGACGCGGCGGATGCGCTGTTGCGGATCTCCGCCGGCTTTGGACCGCATTCGCGCGAACAGTGGCTGGCGCTGACCCGGCCCATGCTGGTGCCGGATGGGGACGGCTTTACCCTGCACTATGACCCGGCAATCGCCACGCCCATTCGTGCCATGACTGCCGAGATGGGTGCGGCCGGCCAAGCGTACCTGTGGCACTGCTACGACCGGATCGTCGCACCCACCTTGCTGCTGCGCGGTGAACAGTCCGACGTGCTGAGGGCCGAGACCGCCGCTGACATGACGCAGCGCGGACCTCGGGCACAAGTCCACGTCTTCGCGGGCATTGGCCACGCGCCGACCCTCGTGCAACCGGACCAGCGCGCCGTGGTACGGCGCTTTCTGCTGAGCCCATGAAGTCGCCCGGTGCCGCCGCGGTGACAGAGACTGCAGCCATCGTCCATCTGGCCAGTGACGGTGACGACGCTGGATCGGACCCGGTCACACGGGCCCGGTCTTTTGCCGAGCCCTTGCTTGCCGGGCAAGCACTGGACACCGGCGAAGACGCCCTGTCCCACGCCGACGGAGTCGCTGCTGTCCTGCGAGGCATCGGGGCGGCGCCTTCGCTTTGTGCCGCGGCCTATCTGGTCTACGCGGGCGACTACCTGCAGCGTCCTGAAGAGGTGGTGCGCAAGGCCTTTGGTGACAGCTATGCCAACCTGGTGACGCTGACGCGCAAGCTGGTGCAGATTCAGCGCGCCGCACGAGCTGCCCAAGTGCAAGAAGAGCAGCGCGCCGAGCAGACGGAACGCGTGCGCAAGATGCTGCTGGCCTTCTCCCGCGACTTGCGCGTGGTGCTATTGCGTCTGGCGTCACGCCTGCAGACCCTGCGCTGGTATGCGGCCACCAAGACACCCTGTCCGCTGGCGCTCGCCACCGAGTCGCAGCAGGTCTTCGCGCCTTTGGCGAATCGACTGGGCATTTGGCAGGTGAAGTGGGAGATAGAGGACCTGTCCTTCCGGTTTCTGGCGCCCTCCGAATACCAGCGCATGGCCCGCCTCGTGGACGAGAAGCGGGGCGAACGCGAAACCAGTGTGGCCCAGGCGGGCAGCGAACTCGCTGGACTGCTTCGCACTCAAGGATTGCAGGCCGATGTACAGGGCAGGCCCAAGCACCTGTACAGCATCTGGAAGAAGATGCAAGGCAAGGGGTTAGATTTCGCTCGCGTCATGGATGCCAGGGCCCTGCGGGTGATCGTGGAAGACGTGCCCACCTGCTACGCCGTGTTGGCCCGCGTGCACGAGGCCTGGCACGCGGTGGACGGTGAGTTTGACGACTACATCGCGCGCCCCAAGCTCAACGGCTACCAGAGCCTGCACACAGTCGTTCTGGGCACTGACGGTCGGCCGCTGGAAGTCCAGATCCGCACTCGCGCCATGCACGAACACGCCGAACATGGCGTGGCCGCACACTGGATGTACAAGGAAGCGGGCGCCAAGGGCTACGCAGGGCTGAGTGGCTTGCGGAACTCGGGTGGCGGGCCCCCTTCCGGGGGCGACTTTGAAGAGCGACTGGCCGAAGCACGCAAGGCCGTCCTTCGCGAACTGCTGGCGTGGGAACGGGACTTTGTGGGCAGCCAATCTTCGGCGGCTGAACATGGCTCCACGCAAGTCGACCCGAGCGATCGCATCTATGTCTTTACGCCGCAAGCCACCATCGTGGAACTGCCAGTCGGCGGCACGGCGGTCGACTTCGCCTACAGCCTGCACACCGAGTTGGGCCACCGCTGCCGCGGTGCACGCGTCGACGGCATGATGGTGCCCTTGAATACGCCCTTGCAATCCGGCCAGACGGTGGAGGTGGTGGCGATCAAGGAGGGAGGTCCCTCACTGGACTGGCTGAACGCGGAACTGGGCTATCTGGCCAGCCCGCGCGCGCGCTCCAAGGTGCGTGCCTGGTTCAATGCGCAAGCGCAGTTGCAGACGATCGCGCGCGGCCGCGAACTCGTTGAAAAGCTTTTGCAGCGCGAAGGCCGCACGTCGTTGGAACGCGATGCCCTCGCCGAGCAGTTGGGCTTCAAAGGTGCGGACGCCCTGTTTGAGGTGATAGGCAAGGAAGAGTACTCGCTCAAGAACATTGAGAATCTGTTGCGGCCACCAGAGTTGTCCGCTGAGGACGATGGAATCCTTCTCCACCGTTCGCGCGCGGAGGCTGGCGGTGGCCGCGGCGGCGTACTGGTGGTGGGCATGGATTCGCTGCTTACCAATCTGGCGCGCTGCTGCCGTCCAGCGCCGCCTGATCCCATCCGCGGTTTCGTGACACGCGGGCGGGGTGTTGCTGTGCACCGTCGGGATTGCAGCAACCTTCGACACATGGCGCAGTCCTCGCCCGGTCGTGTGATCGACGTCGAATGGGGCCGACCAAACGCCGAGCGAACTGCTTTGTACCCACTGGACGTCGTGGTCGAAGCGGCGGACCGGCAAGGACTGTTGCGCGACATTTCCGAAGTCTTTGCCAAGGACAAGATGAACGTCACCGGCGTGCACACGGTAAGTGCCAAGGACCGCAGCACGGCGTGGATGACCTTCACTGTGGAAGTGGCGGACGCCGCTCGCCTGGCGCCGGTGCTGGCGCAAATTGCGCGTGTGAATGGTGTGCGTCAGGCACGTCGCAAGTGAGGTACCTGAGGAAATGACCCAGAGGTCATGTATAGTCCTTCGTTCTCCAGGCGCGTAGCTCAGCTGGTTAGAGCACCACCTTGACATGGTGGGGGTCGTTGGTTCGAGTCCAATCGCGCCTACCAACAAGCAAAGCTGCCAGGTCCGTTAGGACTTGGCAGCTTGTCTCAAGGAGAGCCTTCTGCAGGTGCTTTCGTAAGCAGCTGCGCAAAGCAAGCAAGTCGGCGCTCAGTGCCAACTTATTTGCCGGAAGGTGTTGACAGACTTCTGATTCTCATGTGAGAATCTAAGGCTTCGCTGATCACAGGTCAGCGCGCAGTTTGCGGATAGCGGGCTGTGGGGTTCTTTAACAATCAACAGCCGATAAGCGTGGGCGTTTGAAGGCGAGTGCCAGATGTGGTGGCGACACTGCATCAGGTCTTATGGACTTTAAACGCTCACTGAATTGAAATTCATGCTGGTGTAAAAGCTAGCGGAAGTTCACTTCAATTCTTTGAGTAATTTATCAAGATCGAACTGAAGAGTTTGATCCTGGCTCAGATTGAACGCTGGCGGCATGCCTTACACATGCAAGTCGAACGGTAACGCGGGGCAACCTGGCGACGAGTGGCGAACGGGTGAGTAATATATCGGAACGTGCCCAGTAGTGGGGGATAGCCCGGCGAAAGCCGGATTAATACCGCATACGACCCAAGGGTGAAAGCGGGGGATCGCAAGACCTCGCGCTATTGGAGCGGCCGATATCAGATTAGCTAGTTGGTGGGGTAAAAGCCTACCAAGGCGACGATCTGTAGCTGGTCTGAGAGGACGACCAGCCACACTGGGACTGAGACACGGCCCAGACTCCTACGGGAGGCAGCAGTGGGGAATTTTGGACAATGGGCGCAAGCCTGATCCAGCCATGCCGCGTGCGGGAAGAAGGCCTTCGGGTTGTAAACCGCTTTTGTCAGGGAAGAAACGCTCCTGTTTAATACATGGGGGTAATGACGGTACCTGAAGAATAAGCACCGGCTAACTACGTGCCAGCAGCCGCGGTAATACGTAGGGTGCAAGCGTTAATCGGAATTACTGGGCGTAAAGCGTGCGCAGGCGGTCTTGTAAGACAGAGGTGAAATCCCCGGGCTCAACCTGGGAACTGCCTTTGTGACTGCAAGGCTTGAGTACGGTAGAGGGGGATGGAATTCCGCGTGTAGCAGTGAAATGCGTAGATATGCGGAGGAACACCGATGGCGAAGGCAATCCCCTGGACCTGTACTGACGCTCATGCACGAAAGCGTGGGGAGCAAACAGGATTAGATACCCTGGTAGTCCACGCCCTAAACGATGTCAACTGGTTGTTGGGAAGGTTCCTTCTCAGTAACGTAGCTAACGCGTGAAGTTGACCGCCTGGGGAGTACGGCCGCAAGGTTGAAACTCAAAGGAATTGACGGGGACCCGCACAAGCGGTGGATGATGTGGTTTAATTCGACGCAACGCGAAAAACCTTACCTACCCTTGACATGTCTGGAATTTTGCAGAGATGTGAAAGTGCTCGAAAGAGAACCAGAACACAGGTGCTGCATGGCCGTCGTCAGCTCGTGTCGTGAGATGTTGGGTTAAGTCCCGCAACGAGCGCAACCCTTGTCATTAGTTGCTACGAAAGGGCACTCTAATGAGACTGCCGGTGACAAACCGGAGGAAGGTGGGGATGACGTCAGGTCATCATGGCCCTTATGGGTAGGGCTACACACGTCATACAATGGACGGTACAGAGGGCTGCCAACCCGCGAGGGGGAGCTAATCCCAGAAAACCGTTCGTAGTCCGGATCGCAGTCTGCAACTCGACTGCGTGAAGTCGGAATCGCTAGTAATCGCGGATCAGCTTGCCGCGGTGAATACGTTCCCGGGTCTTGTACACACCGCCCGTCACACCATGGGAGCGGGTTCTGCCAGAAGTAGTTAGCCTAACCGCAAGGAGGGCGATTACCACGGCAGGGTTCGTGACTGGGGTGAAGTCGTAACAAGGTAGCCGTATCGGAAGGTGCGGCTGGATCACCTCCTTTCTGGAAAAAAGCACTCAAATTCGGGCGCCCACACTTATCGGCTGTTGTTGACGACAGATTTCCCGAATTGCGGGTCTGTAGCTCAGTCGGTTAGAGCACCGTCTTGATAAGGCGGGGGTCGTTGGTTCGAATCCAACCAGACCCACCACCAAATCTGGGGGAGTAGCTCAGCTGGGAGAGCACCTGCTTTGCAAGCAGGGGGTCGTCGGTTCGATCCCGTCACCTCCACCACCCATTCAAAGAATTTTTCTCGTTCGAACTGACCAGCGCATGTTTGTGTGCTGGCCAGTTCGATCGTAAGATCGGCTGTCGTTCTTTAACAATTCATAGAGTCGAAAATCAGCGTTGTCGACGGAAAGCGCATTCGTGCGCACCGTGCCGTCGGCAACAATTTGATTGCGTCAACAAACTTCAATTCCAGAGATTGAAGATCGGCATAACGCGAAATACTCAAAACAGTCATTGACCGACCCGGCCGTCAGCCGGCGTCAAAGTTATAGGGTCAAGTGACTAAGTGCATGTGGTGGATGCCTTGGCGATTACAGGCGATGAAGGACGTGATAGCCTGCGATAAGCTTCGGGGAGCTGGCAAATAAGCTTTGATCCGGAGATTTCCGAATGGGGAAACCCACCCGCAAGGGTATCGCACACTGAATACATAGGTGTGCGAAGCGAACCAGGGGAACTGAAACATCTCAGTACCTTGAGGAAAAGACATCAACCGAGATTCCGAGAGTAGTGGCGAGCGAAATCGGAACAGCCTGCACGTTATAGCATCGACTTATCAGAACGGAATGGAAAGTCCGACCAAAGAGGGTGATAGTCCCGTATGAAAAAATATGGTGTGGAACTAGGTGCGGAACAAGTAGGGCGGGACACGTGAAATCTTGTCTGAATATGGGGGGACCATCCTCCAAGGCTAAATACTCGTAATCGACCGATAGTGAACAAGTACCGTGAGGGAAAGGCGAAAAGAACCCCGGGAGGGGAGTGAAATAGATCCTGAAACCGCATGCATACAAAAAGTCGGAGCCGCAAGGGTGACGGCGTACCTTTTGTATAATGGGTCAGCGACTTACATTCAGTGGCAAGCTTAACCGAATAGGGAAGGCGCAGGGAAACCGAGTCCGAATAGGGCGTTCAGTCGCTGGGTGTAGACCCGAAACCAGGTGATCTATCCATGGCCAGGATGAAGGTGCGGTAACACGTACTGGAGGTCCGAACCGACTAGTGTTGCAAAACTAGCGGATGAGCTGTGGATAGGGGTGAAAGGCTAAACAAACTTGGAGATAGCTGGTTCTCTCCGAAAACTATTTAGGTAGTGCCTCAAGTATTACCATCGGGGGTAGAGCACTGTTATGGCTAGGGGGTCATGGCGACTTACCAAACCATTGCAAACTCCGAATACCGATGAGTACAGCTTGGGAGACAGTGCACCGGGTGCTAACGTCCGGACACAAGAGGGAAACAACCCAGACCGCCAGCTAAGGTCCCTAAAATTGGCTAAGTGGGAAACGAAGTGGGAAGGCTAAAACAGTCAGGATGTTGGCTTAGAAGCAGCCATCATTTAAAGAAAGCGTAATAGCTCACTGATCGAGTCGTCCTGCGCGGAAGATGTAACGGGGCTAAGCCAGTTACCGAAGCTGCGGATTCACACGCAAGTGTGAGTGGTAGGAGAGCGTTCTGTACGCCTGTGAAGGTGGATCGTGAGGTCTGCTGGAGGTATCAGAAGTGCGAATGCTGACATGAGTAGCGTTAAAGGGGGTGAAAAGCCCCCTCGCCGAAAGCGCAAGGTTTCCTACGCAACGTTCATCGGCGTAGGGTGAGTCGGCCCCTAAGGCGAGGCAGAGATGCGTAGCTGATGGGAAACAGGTCAATATTCCTGTACCGATGTGTAGTGCGATGTGGGGACGGAGAAGGTTAACTCAGCCGGGTGTTGGATGTCCCGGTTCAAGCATGTAGTCATGCCCTTAGGCAAATCCGGAGGGCTTAGATGAGGTGTGATAACGAGGCGGCTTGCCGCTGAAGTGAGTGATACCCTGCTTCCAGGAAAAGCCACTAAGCTTCAGCTACACACGACCGTACCGCAAACCGACACTGGTGCGCGAGATGAGTATTCTAAGGCGCTTGAGAGAACTCTGGAGAAGGAACTCGGCAAATTGACACCGTAACTTCGGAAGAAGGTGTGCCTTTAGTAGGTGAATCCATTTACTTGGGGAGCCCAATGAGGCCGCAGAGAATCGGTGGCTGCGACTGTTTATTAAAAACACAGCACTCTGCAAAGACGAAAGTCGACGTATAGGGTGTGACGCCTGCCCGGTGCTGGAAGATTAAATGATGGGGTGCAAGCTCTTGATTGAAGTCCCAGTAAACGGCGGCCGTAACTATAACGGTCCTAAGGTAGCGAAATTCCTTGTCGGGTAAGTTCCGACCTGCACGAATGGCGTAACGATGGCCACACTGTCTCCTCCAGAGACTCAGCGAAGTTGAAATGTTTGTGATGATGCAATCTCCCCGCGGAAAGACGGAAAGACCCCATGAACCTTTACTGTAGCTTTACATTGGACTTTGAACAGATCTGTGTAGGATAGGTGGGAGGCTTTGAAGCGGTGCCGCTAGGTGTCGTGGAGCCAACGTTGAAATACCACCCTGGTGTGTTTGAGGTTCTAACCTTGGCCCGTTATCCGGGTTGGGGACAGTGTATGGTGGGCAGTTTGACTGGGGCGGTCTCCTCCCAAAGTGTAACGGAGGAGTTCGAAGGTACGCTAGGCACGGTCGGAAATCGTGCTAATAGTGCATAGGCATAAGCGTGCTTGACTGCGAGACTGACATGTCGAGCAGGTACGAAAGTAGGACTAAGTGATCCGGTGGTTCTGTATGGAAGGGCCATCGCTCAACGGATAAAAGGTACTCTGGGGATAACAGGCTGATACCGCCCAAGAGTTCATATCGACGGCGGTGTTTGGCACCTCGATGTCGGCTCATCTCATCCTGGGGCTGTAGCCGGTCCCAAGGGTATGGCTGTTCGCCATTTAAAGAGGTACGTGAGCTGGGTTTAAAACGTCGTGAGACAGTTTGGTCCCTATCTTCCGTGGGCGCTGCAAGATTGAGAGAGCCTGCTCCTAGTACGAGAGGACCGGAGTGGACGCACCTCTGGTGTATCGGTTGTCACGCCAGTGGCATAGCCGAGTAGCTAAGTGCGGAAGAGATAACCGCTGAAAGCATCTAAGCGGGAAACTCGTCTCAAGATGAGTCTTGCCGGGGCCTTGAGCCCCCTGAAGAGTCGTTCGAGACCAGGACGTTGATAGGCTGGGTGTGGAAGCGCAGTAATGCGTTAAGCTGACCAGTACTAATTGCTCGTGAGGCTTGACCCTATAACTTTGACGATCAGTGACAATACGTGTGCCCCAACAGGCAACACCTTGGTTTGATCAAGTTATGCCAAGTTGCGCAATCAAATAAGTCTTCTCAAGACACTGATTACAGACTCTATGAATTGGCCGCGGCGTCAAAAACGACGACGTGGCAACAAGTTAAGCCTGATGACCATAGCAAGGTGGTCCCACTCCTTCCCATCCCGAACAGGACAGTGAAACGCCTTAGCGCCGATGATAGTGCGGGTTCCCGTGTGAAAGTAGGACATCGTCAGGCTATTACACCGAAACGCCCCCAGCCTCAACAGCTGGGGGCGTTCTCCTTTGCAGGGTCGAAAACGGATCCACATTCAATCTCGACAAGCTGGCTCTCCGATTCCGGCATGCACTTCCAGCGCTAGCGCGAGCCGGGCGGCCCCGTACATCGCTCACGCAAAACGCACGGTTCGCGGCAAACTCACA
>CAVVSC010000002.1:0-783073 GCA_963750785.1 uncultured beta proteobacterium
CGACGCATCGTCCTCCTGAACGCTTTGACCTGGTGGTGACCGACTTCAACATGCCCGGCATGTCGGGGCTCGACGTGGCGAAGCAGATCCTCCAGATCCGCCCTGACCTGCCGGTGGTGCTGAGCACCGGCTACATCACCGAAGACCTCTTGCAACGGGCCCACGCGCTCGGCGTGCGCAAGGTCATGCAGAAGGAGAACAGCGTGGAAGAACTCGTAGGCCTGGTGAACGGGGTGCTGACGGCATGAACATCACCTTCACACGACCGCCTCCCGCTCAACTGCGGGCCTTGCGCCCCGGCGACCTGGGTTGGGTCATCGGCCGCCACGGCAGCCTGTACGCGCAGGAATACAAGTTTGACCAGCACTTTGAAGCCATGGTGGCGCGCATCGCCGCCGATTATGTGGACCGGCTGGACCCGGCACGCGAATGCGCCTGGATCGCCGAACAGGACGACCAGCCGGTGGGCTGCGTGTTCATCGTCCAGGCGCGACAGGAGCACAGCCACGCGCCCGATCCCGGCGTGGCCCAGCTGCGCCTTCTGCTGGTCGAACCCCAGGCCCGCGGCCATGGCGTGGGCAAGCTGCTGACGGCGCGGTGCGAGTCCTTTGCAAGGCAGGCAGGCTATGCCCGCATGCGCCTGTGGACCAACCGGTCGCTCACCGCTGCGCGAGCCATCTACAAGGCCGCGGGCTACCGACTGATCAGCACGGAAGAGCACGACACCTTTGGCGAGGTGCAAGTGGGCGAGGTCTGGGAAATGGACCTCGGCGCGTCGGCATGAAAAAGCCCGCCCCCACGCCAGCCTGCCCATGCGGCAGTGGCGCGACTTATGTCGACTGTTGTGGCCGCTGGCACGCGGGCCCGGGCCGCTTGCAGGCGCCCACCGCCGAAGCACTGATGCGCAGCCGCTACTGCGCCTATGTCAAAGGTCTGGGCAGCTACCTGCAGGACACCTGGCACGCCAGCACGCGGCCTGCCGACGAGGTGAGCTTTGAACCCGGCGTGAGCTGGCTCGGGCTGGATGTACTGGGCCACTGGTCACCGGACAGCGAACATGCCGAAGTCCACTTCGTCGCACGCAGCAAGTTCGGTGGTCGCGCGCACCGGCTCGTGGAGCGCAGCCGCTTTGTGCGCGAGGGCGGACAGTGGTACTACGTGGGCGGCGAGGTCGGCTGAGCTGTCGCCAGAGCTGCGCCTACTGCCAGGCAAAGCGCGGCTGGTCGAAGTGCGCCACGCGGGTGGCGCGGCCGCACAGCAGCCACTCGCGAAACTGGTACAGGAAGGCCGCAGTCGGTGCCGCGATCCAACTGTCGCCCACCGGCATGCGCAGCACGGGGTGCTCCGATCCGGGCACCGTGTTCAGCAGCGGCGCATCGACGCGCAACAGTTCCTGCGTAGCGATGCGGTGGATGCTGGCGACTTCGGCCTCGTTGGCCTGCAGCGCGCGGGACTCGCCGCCCCACATCAGCACGGGCGTGATGACGTAGCCCGACCGTGTGGCGTAGTCATCCAGCCGACCCAGCACGGCGCTCGTGCCCAGCTGCAGTCCGACTTCCTCGTCCAGTTCGCGCCGTGCGGCGTCTTCCGGCGTTTCGCCGTCGTCGATGCGACCACCGGGCAGCGCCCACTGCCCTGCATGGCTGTTCAAGCGCGCGGCGCGCCGGGTCAGCAGCAAGGCTGGCGCAGTGCTCCAGGAGACCGGGCGCGCCAGCCCCGGCAGGTCGGCGCCG
Source organism: uncultured beta proteobacterium (assembly GCA_963750785.1). Lineage (GTDB taxonomy): Bacteria > Pseudomonadota > Gammaproteobacteria > Burkholderiales > Burkholderiaceae_C > Rubrivivax. The sequence continues at coordinate 1,734 of CAVVSC010000002.1, forward strand.
AAGCCCTCTTCGACCACCACCAAGGCCACGGCCGCGCGACGGCGACCCTCCGTCGGCAGCGCCAGGGCCTCAAAGCGAGCCAGTCGCTCGCGCAGGCGGTCCGGGTGCAGAAAGAGCTCAGGTTCAGGCATGGTCCAGGCAGTTTAGGCCGGACACCCTGGCCCAAGCACCCACACAGGTGATCGCGCGCCGGTGCGGCTGGGTCTATCGTCGCGGGACTTTGGCCCCTGACCAGCCTTTGCTCATTGCCCTTGTGGCGGTGCAGTTCAGCGTGCATGCGCTGGGCTGGGCAATGGCCGCAGCGCTGTCACGCGGTTGGCAGGCGGCGGAAGGTCAATTCGCCGCGTCCTGGCTGCTGCTGGCGCTGGGATTGATGCTCTACGTACCGGCCTGGGAATCGGGCAGCGCGCCACGCAACCTGGCCAACGTGCTGCTGGTCGGCGCGGCCATGCTGCAGCACCGCGGCATGGTGCTGCACTGGGGCGGCACGCCGCCCGACGGACGGTACGCCGCCGGCCTGGTGGCGGCCGGCCTGGCGGTGCTGCTGAGCCTGGCCCTGGAACGCGGACATGGCCTGCGCGTGGCCACGGTGTGCATGGGCTCGGGCGTGATGCTGCTGGCGTCCGTGCGCCTGGTGTGGATGCACGGCCGCCGATGGGCACCGCGCTTTGCGCTTGTTGTCACGGCCGGCTACGGCCTGCTGGCACTGGTCCTTCTGGGGCGCGCCGTGCAGGCCTTGCTGGTGGAACCGGCTGTCAAGATCGCGCTCGACGCTCCCGGCCATGGCAACCTGGCCATGGTGACCGTGGTGCTCTTCATGGGCGGCCTGGTCAACCTGGTGCAGATCCAGCTGGTGCTGGGCCGCGTGCTGCGGCGCTTGCGGTCGCAAGCGCAAACCGACGAACTGACCGGTGCTGTCAACCGCCGTGGTCTGCTTGAACGACTGGAAGACCTGCACCAGCGCGCCCAGCGTGCGTCGGGTGCCGGCCACGGCTACGCCGTGCTGATGGTGGACGTGGACCACTTCAAGGCCGTCAACGACCGCCTGGGCCACGCCGAGGGCGACCGCGTGCTGCAACACGTGGCTCGCACCCTGCACGACGCGCTGCGCACAGGCGACGTGGTGGCGCGCTGGGGCGGCGAAGAGTTCTGCGTGCTGTTGCCGCGTGTCAGTGAGGCCGAAGCCCATTCGCTGGCCGTGCGCATGGCGGCGCGCATTGCGGCAGGGGGTGAACCGCGCGTCACCGTCAGCGTGGGCGTGGCCGAGGCGATGGCGCATTCAGAGACGGCCGAAGAGGTGATCCGGCGTGCAGATGCAGCGCTGTATGGCGCCAAGCAGGCCGGGCGCAACCGCGTGGTGGCCGCCCATGCGCCGGATGCCGCGCAGGCTTCGGCGGCCTAGGGACAAGCGTCACACCTCTGGCCCGCGCCCGCGCCGGCGGTCGCGCGGCCCCAAGTACCGATGGTCGGCGGCCCCACAATGGTCTGCTGACCCGACCCTCCGCATGAACCCCGGTTTCCTCTACGCCTTGGGCGCCTTCACCATCTGGGGACTGTTCCCGCTGTACTTCAGGCTCATCCAGCAGGTGGCGCCAATGGAAGTGGTGCTGCAACGGTCCCTGTGGTCGCTGGTCTTTCTGGGCCTGTTGCTGGCGGCGTTGAAGCGCTGGGCCTGGTTGAAGCAGGTGTGGGCCGAACCACGCCGGCTTCCTCGCTTTGCCTTCAGTGCGTTGCTGCTGGCGGCCAACTGGCTGGTCTACGTGTACGCCATCCAAAGCCACCAGGTGGTCGAAGCGAGCCTGGGCTACTTCATCAACCCGCTGGTCAATGTGCTGCTGGGCGTCCTGGTGCTGCGCGAAAGACTCAGCCCGGTGAAGTGGCTGGCCGTGGCCTTGGCCGCAGCAGGCGTGGCCTGGCTCACCTGGCACTTGGGTCGCCTGCCCTGGATCGCCCTGGTGCTGGCCTGCAGCTTTGGCGTCTATGGGCTGGTGCGCAAGACCGCTTCGCTCGGCGCGCTGGAAGGCCTGGCCTTGGAAACGCTGCTGCTGGCACCGCTGGTGCTGCCCGTGCTGGTGTGGTGGACCCTGACGCAGGACGGCGTGTGGTCACAGGGCGACCTGGGCGCGTCGGCTTGGCTGGCACTGTCCGGCCCACTGAGCGCCCTGCCCTTGCTGCTGTTTGCCATGGGCGCGCGGCGCTTGCCGCTGGCCACGCTGGGCCTGGTGCAGTACCTGTCGCCCAGCATCCAGTTGATGCTGGGCGTGTGGGTGTTCCACGAAAGCTTCAGCAGCGTCCGCCTGGTGGGCTTTGGCTGCATCTGGGCTGCGCTGGCCCTGGTCAGCGCCGACGCGCTGCGGCAGAGCTGGCGCTCTTCTGCTTCAGTGCCGGATCAAGTGGTCAAAGGCTGACAGCGCTGCCTTGGCGCCCTCGCCGGCAGCAATGACGATCTGCTTGTAAGGAACCGTGGTCACGTCCCCCGCCGCGTACACGCCGGGCACGCTGGTTTCGCATTTGGCGTCGATGACGATTTCGCCGTAGCGGGACAGCTCCACCGTTCCCTTCAGGAAGTCGGTGTTGGGCACCAGGCCGATCTGCACAAAGACACCAGCCAGGTCCACGCGGTGCTCTGCACCCGAAGCGCGGTCCTTGAAGCGCAGGCCATTGACCTTCTGACCGTCACCGGTGATTTCCGTCGTCTGCGCACCGGTGTGGATGCTGACGTTGGGCAGGCTCTTCAGTTTTTTGACCAGTACGGCGTCGGCCTTCAGCTGTTCTGCAAATTCCAGCAGCGTGACATGGGCGACGACGCCCGCGAGGTCGATGGCTGCTTCCACGCCCGAATTGCCGCCCCCTATGACGGCGACCCGTTTGCCCTTGAACAGCGGCCCGTCGCAGTGCGGGCAGTAGGCCACGCCCTTGGTGCGGTATTCCGCTTCGCCCGGCACGTTGACGTTCTTCCAGCGCGCGCCCGTGGCCAGGATGACGCTGCGCGCCTTCAGGGCCGCACCGTTGTCCAGGGTCACTGTGATGTCGCCGCCTGCTTGCGCGGCCGGCTCCAGCGCCGCCACGCGCTGGCCGTTCATGATGTCCACGTCATAAGCGCGCACATGCGCTTCCAGCGCCGCGGCGAACTTGGGCCCTTCGGTTTCCTTCACTGAAATGAAGTTTTCGATGCCCAGCGTGTCCAGCGTCTGTCCGCCAAACCGTTCGGCCAGGATGCCGGTGCGTACACCCTTGCGCGCCGCGTACACCGCGGCTGCCGCGCCAGCGGGTCCACCGCCCACGATCAGCACGTCGAAGCGACCCTTGGTGGCGATCTTGGCCGCGTCGCGCGCAGCAGAACCGGTGTCGACTTTGGCCAGGATCTCGGCCAGCTCCATGCGGCCGTTGCCGAAGGGCTGGCCGTTCAGGAAGACGCTGGGCACCGCCATGATCTGGCGTTGTTCCACTTCGTCCTGGAACAGGCCGCCGTCAATGGCCACGTGCTTGATGCGCGGGTTGAGCACGGCCATCAGGTTGAGCGCCTGCACCACGTCCGGGCAGTTGTGGCAGGTGAGGCTCATCCAGGTTTCGAAGACCAGGTCACGGTCCAGCGACCGGATCTGCGCGATCAGTTCGGTGTCCACCTTGGGCGGGTAGCCGCCGGCCTGCAACAGAGCCAGCACCAGGGATGTGAACTCGTGTCCCATGGGCAGGGCCGCAAAGTACAAGCCCATGTCCGCACCGGCACGCGTGATCTGGAACGATGGCCGGCGGGCTTCATTGCCGTCAAAGCGCGCCGTGATCTGCGGCGACAGTTCCGCGATCTCGCTGAGCAGTTCGCGCATCTGCTGCGATTCGGCACGGTCATCCAGCGAAGCGATCAGCTCCACCGGTTGCGAGATGCGGTCGAGGTAGCCCTTGAGCTGGGCCTTGAGGGTGGCGTCGAGCATGGCGTGTCCTGACATGAAAAGGGGCCGCCTGGAAGCGGCCCCTGGGTGCTGCAGCGTGCTTAGATCTTGCCGACCAGATCCAGCGACGGCGTCAGCGTGGCCGCGCCTTCGTTCCACTTGGCGGGGCAGACCTGGCCCGGGTTCTTCGCCACGTACTGCGCGGCCTTCAGCTTGCGCAGCGTTTCCTTCACGTCACGCGCAATGGCGTTGTCGTGGATCTCCGCGGTCTTGATGACACCGTCCGGGTTGATGATGAACGTGCCGCGCAGGGCCAGGCCTTCTTCCTCGATGTGCACACCAAACATGCGCGTCAGCTGGTGCGTGGGGTCGCCGACCAGCGGGAACTGCGCCTTGCCCACGGCGGGGCTGGTCTCGTGCCACACCTTGTGCGCAAAGTGCGTGTCCGTGGTGACGATATAGACCTCGGTTTCCAGCTTCTGGAATTCACCGTAGTTCTGCGCCGCATCTTCCACTTCGGTGGGGCAGTTGAAGGTGAAGGCGGCCGGCATGAAGATGAAGGCCGACCACTGGCCCTTCAGGCTTTGCTCCGTGACTTCAACGAACTTGCCGTTCTTGAAAGCCTGGGCCTTGAAGGGCTGGACCTGGGTGTTGATGATGGACATGGAAGACCTTTCAGAGGGGTTGGTTGGCAACTTGAAATCGCGGAGTCCGATAGACGCGGCGTCTTGTGAACACATGACCGATAGTCTAGGTAATACCCTGATGCCTGACGTTCGATTGCCTGAATGAGACTGATTGGGAAGTTCTATCGGCGCCTCACACAACGACGCACCGAACTAGCATCAGCTGCATGAACCTCCACGAACTGCCCACGCCTGCCGCCCTGATCGACGCGGGCCGCATGGCGCACAACATCGCGCGCATGCAGTCACGCATCAGCAGCCTGGGCGCGACGCTGCGTCCGCATGTGAAAACAGCCAAGAGCCTGCCGGTGGCCCAGGCGCAGCTGGACGCAGGCGCACGTGGCATCACCGTCAGCACCTTGAAGGAGGCCGAGGTCTTCTTTGACGCGGGCGTCCAGGACATCCTGTACGCCGTGTGCATCGTCGCGCCCAAGCTCGCGCAGGCGCGCGCACTGCAAGAGCGCGGTTGCCATCTGCGGGTGGTGGTGGACTCCGTCGCCGCGGCGCAGGCCATCGTGGCCACCGGGCATCCGTTCGAGGTGCTGATCGAGATCGACACCGACGGCCACCGTGCCGGCGTCAAGCCCGACGCCGACCTGCTGCTGGCCATCGGCCGCACGCTGCACGAAGGCGGCGCGGTGCTGACCGGCGTGATGACCCACGCCGGCGCCAGCTACGACTGCCGCACACCCGAAGCCCTGCGAGCCATGGCCGAACAGGAACGCAGCCGCTGCGTGCACGCGGCGGAACGCCTGCGTGCCGTTGGCCTGCCCTGCCCTGTGGTGAGCGTGGGCAGCACGCCTACGGCGCTTTCTGCCGAACACCTGCGCGGCGTGACCGAGGTGCGGGCCGGCGTCTATGTCTTCCATGACCTGGTGATGCAGGGCGTGGGCGTCTGCACCATGGACGACATCGCGCTGTCCGTGCTGGCCACCGTCATCGGCCACCAGCAGGAAAAGGGCTGGGTGCTGGTGGACGCCGGCTGGATGGCCATGAGCCGCGACCGCGGCACGCAGGCCCAGGCGGTGGACCAAGGCTATGGTGCGGTATGCCGCGAAGACGGCACTGCGATTGACGGACTCATCATGAGCGGCGCCAACCAGGAGCACGGCATCCTGTCCTGGCGCGACGGCCACGTGGACGCCCAGATGGAACAGCGATTTCCGGTCGGCACACGGCTGCGTGTGTTGCCCAACCACGCCTGCGCCACTGCCGCGCAGTTCCCGCACTACGAGGTGCTGCGGGCCGATGGAAGCACGGCCCGCTGGCCACGCTTTTACGGGTGGTAGTTCCGTACTTGGTCGCTACCTCGTGCCAGGCTCAGCCGATCCTTCACTCAATGACGTCAGGCCACTGCGTGTGGAACCACTGCCCGGCCGGCTTGTCGATACGTTCATAGGTGTGCGCGCCAAAGAAGTCCCGCTGCGCCTGCAGCAGGTTGGCCGGCAAGCGCGCGGTGCGGTAGCTGTCGTAGTACGCCAGTGACGCGCTCATGGCCGGCACCGCAATGCCCTGCGTCACAGCCATCGCCACGACTTCGCGCCAGGCTTGCTGGCTGCGGTTGAGCAATTGCGTGAAGAAGGGCGCCATCATCAGGTTCGCCAAGCCCGGATCGGCGCGGCAGGCCTCGGTGATGTGATTGAGGAAGCGCGCGCGGATGATGCAGCCGCCGCGCCAGATGCGCGCAATGGCACCCAGGTCCAGCGCCCAGCCCTTTTTCTCGCTCATGGTGCGCATCAAATCCAGACCCTGCGCATAACTGATGACCTTGCTTGCGTAGAGCGCGTCGTGCACCTTGCCCACCAGGTCCTTCTGCGCCATCGACAGCACCGGCTGCGGACCCTGCAGCACCTTCGACGCTTCCACACGGGCGGCCCTCATGGACGACAGCACACGGGCTTCCACCGCGGCATTGATGGTGCTCACCACCACCGCGTTCTCTGCCGCATTGATCAATGTCCACTGACCGGTGCCCTTCTGACCGGCCTTGTCCAGGATCAGGTCCACCACAGGCTGCGCGGTTTCGGGGTCGCGCTGGCGCAGGGCCCTGGCGGTGATCTGGATCAGGTAGCTCTGCAGGTCGCCTTGGTTCCAGCGGTCAAAGACATTGGCCATGTCGTCGGTGGACAGGCCTGCGGCCATGAACACGGCATAGGCCTCGCAGATCAGCTGCATGTCGCCATATTCGATGCCGTTGTGGACCATCTTCACGTAGTGGCCCGCGCCGCCCGGACCGATGTGCGTGACGCAAGGTTCGCCATTCACCTTGGCCGCGATGGCTTCAAAGATGGGCCGCAATTCGTTCCAGGTCGACGCCGGCCCGCCGGGCATGATGGAAGGCCCTTTGCGCGCACCTTCCTCGCCCCCGGACACGCCAGCGCCCACAAACCGCAGGCCCAGGGGAGTGAGCCACGCGTCACGCCGCTCGGTGTCGGTGTAGAGGCTGTTGCCACCGTCGATGACGATGTCGTCCTTGTCCAGCAAGGGGATCAACTGCTCGATCACTGAATCCACTGCGGACCCTGCCTTGACCATCAACATGATCTTGCGCGGCCGGGCCAGGCTGGCCACGAAGTCCTGCAGGGTCTTGGTGCCATGGATGCGCTTGCCGGGGTGATCGGCGACGAACTTGTCTGTCACGTCCGTGCTGCGGTTGAAGACGCTGACCGCAAAGCCGCGGCTCTCTACATTGAGGACGAGGTTCTGGCCCATCACGGCCAGGCCGATGAGACCGAAGGGGTTGTTCACGGGGGCTGACTCCACAAAGGGAATGGGTGTTCGGGTGGCGACAGGCTCGCTCAAGGCACTTCGTGGCCCATGCTGGCTTTCCAGACGCGGTACCAGTCTTCAGGCGACAGTGTGAGGCCGGTGGCCGCCACCGCTTCAGTGAGGGCTTCCTGGCGCCCACTGCCGGTGATGGGGTGCGGCCGGCTCGGGTGGCGCAGGATCCAGGCGTAGGCCACCGTGGCCAGGGACACGCCGTGTTGCTCGGCCAGGGCCGCCAGCACGCCGCGCACGCGCTGGGCTTGATCGCCGGTGCCTGAAAACAAGCGTCCGCCGGCCAAGGGGCTCCAGATCATGGGGCGCATTCCCAGGTCCACGCATTGCTCCAGCGTGCCATCGGCCAGGGCCTGCATCTGCAAGGGGCTGAATTCAATCTGATTGGTTGCCAGCGGGTGACGCTTGCGCAGCATCGCCACCTGGCCCGTGGTGTGGTTGGAGACACCGAAGTGCAGCACCTTGCCGGCCGCCAGCAGGTGGCGGAAGGTGTCGGCCACTTCGGCCGGGTCCATCAGCAGGTCTGGCCGGTGCAACAACAGCAGGTCGATGCGATCGGTCTGCAATGCACGCAGGCTCTCGTCCACGCTGGCCACGATGTGCGCGCGGCTGCTGTCGTAGCTCTTGGCCTGGTAGGCCGGGCGGGCCGGGTGCTGGAGCTTGATGCCGCACTTGGTGACGATCTGCAGGCGCTTGCGCAAGCCGGGCGCCGCCGCCAGTGCCTGGCCGAACAGTGCTTCAACGCGGTAGCCGCCGTAGATGTCGGCGTGGTCGAAGCTGGTGATGCCCAGGTCCAGCGCCTGTTCCACCCATCTCACGGTGCCTGCGGCGTCCAAGCCCCATTCATGCAGCCGCCACAGGCCGGCGACGATGGGGGACAGGTGCAGTGGTTCAGCGGCGGTGTTCATGGGCGCGAACGATAGCGCGCCCAGACGCCGGGCTCAGTGCGGCGCACCTGCCCGGCGCAGCCTCACTTCAAATCGCCGGCCCAGCTGGGATTCACCGCAAATCGCCAGCCAGGCTGGCAAGGGTCTCCGGCGAAATGACCAGATGCGCCGGGTAGTTCGTGTGGTCGCACCCCAGCTTCACTTGCGCGCCCGCGCGCACGGCTTCACGTTGCGCGGGAGAAAACTCAAAGCGCACAAAGTGCACCGCGCTGGTCTTTTCGGCGTTCTCGCGGTCCAGGTCCTCGTCGGCCGCGGCGTAGATACGGGCATGGCCTTCCACTTCCACGAACATGCGGTCTTCCACGCCAATCAAGCGGCCCAGCTCGCGCTTGCGCTCGTGCGGATCGGGATACTCGATCAGCATCGTCGCCTTCCAGTTGCTGCCGTCCGGCACCAGCGGGGCGTAGGCCTCGATCTCGCTGTTGATGCCGTCTTCTTCGAAGATCTTCTCGATGTGCAGCATCTCCTGGATCTGGCGGCGGATGGTCTGTTCGTCCTCGAACTGCAACGTCATGTGGTCACCCAGGGCCACGCTGCGCAGCCTGCGGTGCGCAATGGCTTCGGGCTTGCTGCTCTTGCGGATCTTGGCGTAGGCCTCCAGGGTCAATAGGTTGTCTTTGGTGATAGGCATGGTCGTCATTCCAATCCGTAAGCGATGCGAACCAAGGACAGCGGGTGCTGCAGCGCCTTGGCTGGCGTGCCCAGCTCCGCCATGCCCTGGGCAATGTGGTGGCCGGCCAGCGCGCAATCGCTGCTGATGTAGTCGGGCTCGTCTTTGGCCATGCTCTTGAACACCGGCTTGCCGATCTTCATGGCCACCGGGTGGTAAGGCGTCTTCACGCCGTAGGTGCCGGCGTGGCCACTGCAGCGCTCCACCGTGTTGAGCTGCACCTGCACCGTCTGGCCAATCAGCTTGAACATCTCCTCTGTCTTCTTGCCGATCTTCTGCACGCGACCGTGGCAAGGAATGTGGTAACTGACCTTGCCCAGTGCGGCCTTGAAGTCCGTCTTCAGCAAGCCGTCCTTGTGTCGTGCGATGAAGTATTCGAAGGGGTCGTACATGGCCTCCTTCACGGCTTGCGTGTCGGCGTCATCCGGGAACATCAGCGGCAGTTCCTGCTTGAACATCAGGGTACAGCTGGGAATGGCGCTGAGGATTGCAAAGCCTTCCTCGGCATAGCGCGCCAGCACGGGCACATTCGCCCGCCAGCTCTGCTCCACGCTGTCCAGGTCGCCCAGTTCCAGCTTGGGCATGCCGCAACACTGCTCCTTGTCTACGATCTCGTAAGGGATCTGGTTGTGGTCCAGCAGCTTGATCAGGTCAGCGCCGATGCCGGGCTCGTTGTAGTTGACGTAGCAGGTCGCAAAGATCGCCACCTTGCCCGGCGTGCGCTGGCCGTTCACCGACGGGTAGCTGGTGTTGTTCATCGCCCGGCCCCAGCGGAAGCGTTGTTCCGCCAGCGTGGGCATCCATGCGTCGGGGTGCACGCCCAGGAACTGGTCCATCTCCTTGCGCATGAAGCGCGTCTTGTTCAGCGCGTTGACCACCTCCACCACGATGGGAATGCCGGCGAACTGGCCATGCACGTCGGTGCTGGCCAGGAACTTCTCCTTGGCTGCGACGTGGCCGTTCTTGTGCTTGATGGCCTTGGCCCGCAGCATCAGGTGCGGAAAGTCCAGCTGCCAGGGATGCGGCGGCGTGTACGGGCACTTGGTCATGTAGCACAGGTCGCACAGGTAGCACTGGTCCACCACGCTCCAGTACGCCTCTTTCTTGATGCCGTGGACTTCGCCGTCGGCCGTGGCGTCGACCAGGTCAAACAGCGTCGGGAAGCTCTGGCACAGGCTCACGCAGCGGCGGCAGCCGTGGCAGATGTCGAACACGCGCTCCATCTCGGCCAGCGCCTTGCCTTCATCGTAGAAGTCGGGGTTCTTCCAGTCGATCGGGTGGCGGGTGGGTGCTTCGAGATTGCCTTCGCGCATGGTGCAGTGCTCGGTTGGAGATTCAGGAACGGCCAGCAGCAACGAACAAGGGGCACGAAGCCCCTTGTCCGGTTGACGTCAACGCAGATCAGTCGACGAGCGCGTCCAGGGCCTTCTGGTAGCGGTTGGCGTGAGAGCGCTCGGCCTTGGCCAGCGTCTCGAACCAGTCGGCGATTTCATCAAAGCCTTCTTCGCGCGCCTGCTTCGCCATGCCCGGGTACATGTCGGTGTACTCGTGCGTTTCGCCGGCGACAGCGGCCGCCAGGTTCTGACGGCTGCTGCCAATGGGCAGCCCCGTGGCCGGGTCGCCCGAGCCGTTTTCCAGGAACTCCAGGTGGCCGTGTGCGTGCCCGGTTTCACCTTCGGCGGTGCTGCGGAACAGCATGGCCACGTCGTTCTGGCCTTCCACGTCGGCCTTGTTTGCGAAGTAGAGGTAGCGGCGGTTGGCCTGGGATTCGCCTGCGAAGGCGTCCTTCAGGTTTTGCTCGGTCTTCGAACCTTTCAAGCCCATGTGGTGCTCCTGTGGTGTTCAGCAAGGTTGTGAACGCGTTCGCAGGCAGAACATGCGCACGCGACCGGCGCCAACGGTAGCGCAGCCCAGGAGCTGTGCCAATACAAAGCGTCAATGCAGGTCATAGCCTGGGACTTGCCCTTGCTTGATCGCAATCCCGTCGACTACTGCAGGCCCAGCAGGCGCAAAGCCAGGCTGTGAACACGGCTGGCTGGGTCCGCCAGGCCATTGAGCACGGTGAAGTGGTTGGCACCGGGCACCGTCTCGCACACCGGCACGGCCGTGGGGCCCCAGACGTCGCGGATCAGCGCGTTCTGGCGCAAGAACTCGTCGCTCTCATCCAGGCCCACAGCGGCGTACAGCTTGGCGTTCTTGGGGCGCGGGAAGAAGGCGGGGCTCAGCCGCCCCACCGACGCCGGTGTCAGTTGCAGGTCTCCTTGCAGCATGGGCGTGTGGCGGATGGGCTCCAGGTCGTACAGGCCTGACAGCGCCAAGCCACCGGACGCGGGCTGTGCAGGCAGGTCGTCGGCCAGGTCCTTCCAACGGCAGCTCAGCAGCATAGCCGTCAGGTGGCCGCCAGCTGAGTGCCCCGCCAGTGCGATGCGGCCCGGGTCGCCCCCAAAACCAGCGGCGTTGCGCCAGACCCAGGCCACCGCGCGGGCCATCTGCAGCGTGATGTGTTCGATGCCCACCGCCGGGCACAGCGCGTAGTTGGGCACCACCACGGCTGCGCCGCCTGCGTTGAAAGCCGGCGCGACAAAGGAGTGATCGGCCTTGTCCAGCATGCGCCAGTAGCCACCGTGGATGAACACCAGCACCGGTGCCGGGCCGTTGCCCTGCACCGACGTGGCCGGAAAGATGTCCAGCGTTTCCTTGTCGCCTTCGCCATAGCGCACGTCCAGCTGCGCCCCTGGCGCGCCGCGGCGTGCCAGGGCCGAGGCATCGGCCCAGCGTTGCAGGATCTGCGGCGCTTCGGGCACGCGGGCACGGTTGTTGTATTGGGCGTCTAGCCAGGCAGGGTCAAGGCGGTTGCGCATGGGCATGGGTCCTCAGGCTGATCCGGTTGGCCATGTTACGGCGCGCTGGAAGCCTGTCTGTGCGGTGCTAAACTGCGCCGCTCGCGTGGGGGGGTAGCTCAGCTGGGAGAGCGTCGCGTTCGCAATGCGAAGGTCGGGAGTTCGATCCTCCTCCTCTCCACCACACACCACAGGGCCTGCTCCATGAGCAGGCCCTTGCGCTTTGTGGCTTGCGGAGAGTGCACCGATGGACTGGTTCGAGCGCATCACCGGCTTCCGCGAAGGCGACTACGCCGCGACGCAGGCACGCTTGTCGGTCGAAAGCGGCGACCTGGTCTCCAGCGTCAATGGCAGCCGCCACGGTGTGGGTCGTCTCGAGCTGGTGAGCCTCCACGATTTGCGAAAGCGTGCCAGTCAGTTGCCTGCAGGCGCGCAAAGGACCAGCGTGCGCAGCGTGGTTGGCGACGCGCGCGCCCTGCACCAGGAGCCTGCTCGCACAGGTGCCTTGTTCCAGGTCGCTTCACAGTTCAACCTGCTGGAAATGGTCTCGCCTCAGGTCACGCCGGAAGACGGCGTCAGCGGCTACGCCTTCGACCGCACGCAAGGCCCGGCCTGTGCCATGGCGGCCGGTGCAGCCACCATTTACCGCAACTACCTGGTGCCCGTGGGCGGCCTGCCGGGCCAAACCGCCACGCGCCAGATCGACACCCTGCACGCGCTGGGCGACGCGCTGGCCACGCAGTTGGGTTGCGATGTCCGCGCGCTGTGGTCCATGCGCAATGGCTACGCGCTGTGCCAGGCGCAGGGCCTGGCCGCGATCAGCCAGCTGTTGATGCGCCTGCCTGCCAGCGAAGTGGATGCTTTGCGCGGCCACTTGTGCATCGGCCTGCACCACGACGTGGAAGTGACCGACGCGCCGCAACGCCCTGGCCCCACGGTCACGCAAGCCTTTTGCTCGGCCCTGCCGGTGGCCTACACCCCCATCGCCGCCGCAGACTGGGCGCCGTTCGCGCGGCTGGTGCTGGAAGCCGCCTACGAGGCCACCTTGCTGGCCGCCAGCCTGCGCTGCGCGGAAGGCGCTTCACCCGAGGTGCTGCTGACGCGCCTGGGCGGCGGCGCTTTTGGCAATGACGACCGCTGGATCGACGACGCGATGGCACGTGCCCTGGGTCTGGTGGAATGGCAAGCCTTGGACGTTCAAGTGGTCAGCTACGGCAGGGCGCACGCGTCGCACCTGGAGTTGCAACGCGCGTGGCCGGGCGCGGCGGCCTGACCGGGTCGGGATTCAGGCCGCGCCCAACGCGGCCTGCACATCGTGGCCATACAGCCAGGCGCTCTGACGCAGCGGGTCGCCCCGCGCCAGTTCGGCGTCGCGTTCTTGCTGTTCCGGTCCGTCTGGCAGGTGGTTGCGGACCTCGCGCCCGCGGCTCATCAACTGCACTTCACCGGCCCGCGGCCGGCGGATGGCTTCGTAGCGTTGCAGGGCTGCGGCTGTCGTCTCCCGCGAGGCGCCACGCAGGCAACCGGCCAGCACCACGGCGTCCTCCACGGCCTGTGCCGCGCCCTGCGCGAAGAAAGGCAGCATGGCGTGGGCCGCGTCGCCCAGCAGGGTGACATGGCCCTGCGACCAGCGGTCCAGCGGCTGGCGGTCGAAGAGTGCCCAACGCCTGGTGTCGCTGGCCGAGTGGATCAACTGCAGCACGCGTTCGTCCCAACCGGCGAAGGCAGCGGCCAGGTCGGCCACCTGCCCTTCAGCCGTCCAGGATTCCGTGCGCCAGTCACCGGCGGGCACGATGGCCACGACATTGACCAGCCGCTTCGCGGATACCGGGTAGTGCACAAAGTGCCGGCCCGGACCCAACCACAGCGATTGCACAGGCCTCAGTGCCATGCTGGGTGCCTGCGCCGCCGGCACCAGGCAACGGAAGGCGCACAGGCCGGAAAAGCGCGCGTCTGCCGCCGGCGCCACAGCGGCGCGCACAGCCGAATGGATGCCGTCGGCGCCGATGGCCACATCGGCCGCCACGGTGCTGTGCAAACCGTCGCGGGAAACGAAGTCCAGTTGCACCTCACCGCCGGCTTGCCGAACGCCTGTGCAGCGGCGGTCGCCACGCACCGCGTCCGCCGGCAGTGCTTGCAGCAGCAACTGCAGCAGGTCGTGGCGGTGCGCGGTGTAGCAGTGCGTGCCGTACAGGTCCACGCAAGCGGCGCCCATGGGCTGCACGGACAGCAGGTCGCCGGTTTGCCAGCGGCGGAATTCCCAGGCGGCTTCCAGGCACACCGCGAATTCGGACAGTTGCGTGTCCAGGCCCACGCTGCGCAAGGCCCGCACCAGGTTGGGCGGCACCACGATGCCGGCGCCCACCTCACGCGGTTCCGGCGCCTGTTCGTAGACGGTGGCATGAACGCCGGCCCGGCGCAGCCACAGGGCCGCGGCCAGGCCGCCAATGCCACCGCCGACGATGGCAACGCGCAGGCTCACGCGTTCACAGGGACTTGATCTGCACCTTGCGCCACTTGATGGGGCCGCCCAGCGCACCCTGCACGCCCGGGCCGAACTGCAGCGCAAACGGGCCCTCCACCAGCTTGGCGTTGTCCATGGTGGCCGTCACGGTGCCATTGAACTTGACCGTCAGCTTGGGGCCGCGGGCTTCGATCTCGAAGGTGTTCCAGCGGCCGCCAGCCAGGTAGACCGGCGGGACCGGAACGGCCGCGTGACCGACGATGCCGGCGGTGCCGTACTTGGGGTCCGGCCGGATGTCCCAGATGTTCACTTCATAGGCGTTGTCGGACGTGATGGTCTTCGGATCCTGGGCGCGCAGGAAGATGCCGCTGTTGGTGTCGGTGGCGCCCCAGAACTCGGCACGCAGCATGAAGTCTTTGTAGGACTGCTTGGACACCAGGAAGCCGGCCTTGCCCTTGTCGGCCATGAGGGTGCCGCCTTCGGCGCGCCAGTTGGCGTCGCCAACCTGGTTCCAGTTGTCCAGGCCCTTGTCGCCGTCGATCAGGGTGACCCAGCCGTCGCCCATGGGTCCGCTGGCGCAGGCGGCCAGCAAACAGGCAGTCAGGGTCGCGCCCAGTGCAAAGCGTCGGTTCATCAGGAGTCTCCTTGGGGTTGTTGTGGGGGTCCGGGCGGCATTCTTGGCCCGCATGACACCCCTGACAAGGAAGGACAACCCGCGCCCCGGTGCAGGGCAGTCGACAGGCTCAGTAGACCTGCAACTGGGCCTGCGACAGCGTCACGAATTGAAAGCCGCGGGCTTTCAGCGCCGGCAGCGCAGAGGCAAAGGCTTCGGCCGTGCGGCCCGAAGGCTTGTTCATGTGGGCGATGACCACGTCGCCCGCCCGGACCTGGCGCAGGCGCTGTTCAATGGCCCCCTGCGGCAGCGTCGCGCCTGCGTCGGCGTTGACCGAAAAGCCTGCGATGCGGTAGCCCATGGCGTGGATGGCGCGGCGCGCGTCTTCGTCATAGACCGCCGTGGCACCGCGGAAGTAGGCGGGCTTGCGGCCCGTCAGCGCCTGGATGGATTGCGCGGCGCCAGACACTTCGGCGTTCAGCTGGGCCAGGCTGCCCACGCCGGCCAGGCCATAGACGCGGCGGCCCGCGCCCACGACGGCGGGCACGTGGTGGGTGCCGTGGTCTTGCAGGTCGAACAGGTCCGGATGGGCCAGCAGGGCTGCCAGGCCGGCCGGGTTGCGGTCCAGCCACTTCTGCGTCACAAACACCGTGGCCGGTACGGCGTGGCGCACCAGGGTGGCGATCAGGTCGGCATCAAAGCCACCGCCGCAGGCGTCCAGGGTGATGGCCACTTGCGGGCTCATCGCTGCGGCTGAAGCCACCAGGCGGTCATGCTGTTCGATGCCCCAGGGCGGGGCGGCCTGGGCGGTGGCTGCCACGCACAGGGCGGCAGCGACCAGGGGGCGAATCACCAAGGAGCGGAAAACCAGGAATCGAAAGCAAGGCATCCTGTTGCAACGCAACAGGGCGCTCGCCCGCTGACAAGGCCCTGGAACCCGGATCCGGCCGCGCCAGGAACTACCGGGCCTGCGCGGCCTCCGTCCAGCCGCCTCCCAGCACGCGGTACAGCTGGGCCTGGCTTTGCGCCAGCTGGGCCTGCACCTGGACCAGGCCCTGCTGCGCCACCAGAAGCGAGCGCTGCGCGTCCAGCCACTCCAGTTGGCCGGCGGCGCCGTTGCGGTATCGCAGGTCGGCCAGGCGCGTGCGCTCGGATTCGGCCTGGGTCAGCCGCTGCTGGGCGGCCAGCTGCTCCGCCAAGCCGCTGCGGTTGGCCAGGGCGTCGGCCACTTCGCGGAAGGCGGTTTGCACGGCCTTTTCGTACTGCGCCACCGCGATGTCGCGGTTGACGGTGGCGATCTTCAGGTTGGCCTGGTTGCGGCCGGCGTCGAAGATGGTCTCCAGCACGCTGGGGGCAAAGCTCCAGGCCCAGCTGCCGGCCTGGAACAAGCCGCTCAGCTGCGTGCTGGCGCTGCCCAGGCTGCCGGTGAGTGCAATGCGCGGGAAGAAGGCCGCGCGCGCCGCGCCAATGTTGGCGTTGGCGGCGATCAGCAGCTGTTCCGCCTGGCGCACATCCGGCCGGCGCAGCAGCACATCAGAAGGCAATCCCGCCTGCAGATCCGGCATGCCGGCCGACGCTTGCAAAGGCAGTGCCGCGGGACCGTCTGCAGGTACGGCTTGACCCAGCAACAGTTGCAAGGCGTTGTCGTCCAGCGCCCGCTGGCGGCGGGTCTGCGCCAGACTCACACGCGCCTGCTCCAGCAGGCTTTCGGCTTGGCGCAGGTCGGGCGCAGCACTGGCGCCGTTGTCAAAACGCAGCTTCACCAGCTTGTAGGACAACTCACGCGAAGCCAGGGTGTCTTGCGTCACCTGCAGCAGTTCGTTGTCGGCCTGCAGGGCCAGGTGCGCAGCAGCCACCGACCCGATCAGCGCCATCTGCACCGACTTGCGGGCCTCTTCCGTGGCCAGCAACTGGGCCGCTGCCGCATTGCTCAGGCTCTTGAGCCGACCCCACAGGTCGGCCTCATAACCCGTGACCTGCACGCCTGCCGAATAGAGGCTGTTGATGGTGCCGCGGCCCGTGGGCGAGCGCGATGCCGTGAAGCCCGCCGACACCGTGGGCCAACGGTCCGCATCGCGCACAGTGAGCGTGGCACGCGCGGCTTCGATGTTGAGCGCGGCCACCCGCAGGTCGCGGTTGTTCTGCAGCGCCAGCGAGATGAGCCGCTTGAGGCGTTCGTCGCCAAAGAAGCGCTGCCAGTCCAGGTCGTAGGCGTTCTGGCCCGAAGACGCCCCGCTGGCCGCGGGAAACGCCTGAGGCACCGGCGCGGCGGGCCGCTGGTAGTCCGGCGCCATGGAACTGCAGGCGGACAGCAAGGCCACCAGGGTCAAGGAAGCAAGGGCGGCTTTCATGGCGCCTCCTTCGTCACGGCAGGCGTGCCGTCGCGTTCATGCGCGTGCAGCTTGCGTTGCCGCTCACTGCCCTTGAAGACGCGTCGCACCAGCACAAAGAACACCGGCACGAAAAACACCGCCAAGGTGGTGGCGCTGAACATGCCGCTGATCACGCCCGTGCCGATAGCGCGTTGGCTGGCCGACCCGGCACCGCTGGCCAGCACCAGCGGCAGCACGCCCAGGATGAAGGCCATGCTGGTCATGATGATGGGCCGGAAGCGCAGGTGCGCCGCTTCCAGCACGGCGTCCACCGCGCTCTTGCCGCGGGCCTGCACGTCCTTGGCGAATTCAATGATCAACACTGCGTTCTTGGCCGACAAGCCGATGATGGTGATGAGGCCGACCTTGAAGTACACGTCGTTCTCCAGACCACGGATGGACACGCCGGCCAGCACGCCCAGCACGCCCAGCGGCACGATCAGGATCACCGCCAGCGGGATGCTCCAGCTTTCGTACAGCGCGGCGAGGCAGAGGAAGACCGAGAGCAAGGAGAAGGCGAACAGCACCATCGCGGTGGACCCGGACAAGCGCTCTTCGCGCGACTGGCCGGTCCATTCGAACGCGAAGCCCGGTGGCAGCTGCGCCGCCAGACGTTCCATTTCCATCATGGCGGTGCCGGTGCTCTGGCCAGGCGCCGGTTCACCCGCGATGCGCATGGTGGGGTAGCCGTTGTAGCGCACGGTCTGGATGGGACCGGTGGTCCACTTCGTGGTGGCAAAGGCCGCCAGCGGCACCATCTGCCCGCTGCCATTGGGCGCGTGGATGCGCAGCAGGTCTTCAGGCTGCATGCGGCTGGGCGCGTCGGCCTGCACCACCACGCGCTGCAAGCGACCATTGTTGGGGAAGTCGTTGATGTAAGACGAACCCAGTGACGTGGACAGCGCGCTGTTGATGGCCGCAAAGCTGACGCCCAAGGCCGCCGCCTTGTCGCGGTCGATGTCCAGCTGCAGTTGCGGAGCGTCTTCCAATCCGTCGGGACGCACGCCCACCAGCAGCGGGCTCTTGGAGGCTTCACCCAGCAACTGGTTGCGTGCGGCCAGCAGGGCGGCGCGGCCATTGCCGCCACGGTCCTGCAATCGCATGGCAAAGCCGTTGGAGCGGCCAAGTTCCGGAATGGGCGGCGGGCTGAGCGCAAAGATGAAGGCGTCGCGGATGCCGGCCAGGCCCATGAAGGCGCGCCCGGCCAGGGCCTGTGCGGAGTTGGCGGGGTTCTTGCGCTCGTCCCAGGGCTTGAGCGTGATGAAGCCCAGGGCCGCGTTCTGCCCGCTGCCCGCAAAGCTGAAGCCCAGCACGCTGACCATGCTTTCCACTTCGGGCTGCTTCAGCATGTACTGCTCGACCTGCTGCATCACTTCGCGCGTGCGGTTCTGCGTGGCGCCGGGCGGCAGCTGCACGTTGACCAGGATGTTGCCCTGGTCCTCGTTGGGCAGGAAGGACGTCGGCAGGCCACGCCACAGCACCACCAGGGCCACCACCACCGCGGCATAGACCACCAGGGCACGCCCGGCGCGGCGGATGATCTTCGCCACCCAGCTTTCATAGCCCTTGGCCGTGCGGCTGAAACCGCGGTTGAACCAGCCGAAGAAGCCGCCCTTGGCGTGGCTGTGCCCCGCCTCCACGGGTTTGAGCAGGGTGGCGCACAAGGCGGGGGTGAACGACAGCGCCATGAAGGCCGAGAACAGGATGGACGTGACCATCACGGCCGCGAACTGGCGGTAGATGTTGCCGACCGCGCCGGCAAAGAAGGCCAGCGGCACGAACACCGACACCAGCACCACGGTGACGCCGACGATGGCGCCCGAGATCTGGCCCATGGCCTTGCGCGTGGCCTGCAGCGGCGGCAGGCCTTCTTCGCTCATGATGCGTTCGACGTTCTCCACCACCACGATGGCGTCATCCACCACGATGCCGATCACCAGCACCATGCCGAACATGGTCAGCACGTTGATGGAAAAGCCCATCGCCAGCAAGGCCGCAAAGGTGCCCAGCAGGGCCACCGGCACCACCAACGTAGGGATCAGCGTGTAGCGGAAGTCCTGCAAGAACAGGTACATCACCAGGAACACCAGCAGCACCGCTTCCAGCAGTGTTTCCACGACCTGGCGGATGGAGATCTCCACGAACTTGCTGCTGTCGTAGGGGATGGTGGCCTTCACGCCCGCCGGGAAGTAGCGCGAGAGTTCGTCCAGCCGCGCGCGAATCGCCTTGGCCGTGGCCAGCGCATTGCCCGTGGGCGCCAGTTGAACGCCGATGCCGGTGGACGGCTGGCCGTTCAGCCGCGCCTGCGTGGCGTAGGCCTGCGCGCCCAGTTCCACGCGCGCCACGTCCTTCAGGCGCACGGCGGAACCGTCGGCGTTGGCGCGCAGCACGATGTTGCCGAACTGCTCCACGGTGCTCAACTGCCCACGCACCACAACAGTGGCAAACACCGGCTGGCCCGGCACGTTGGGCAGGTCGCCGATGGTGCCCGATGACACCTGCGCGTTCTGCGCCGCAATGGCCGCGTTCACATCGCTGGGCGCCAGCTTGAAGCCGACCAGCTTGGCCGGGTCGATCCACACGCGCATGGCGCGTTCAGTGCCGAAGAGCTGGGCCGTGCCTACACCCGGCACGCGCTGCAATTCGGGCAGCACGTTGCGCGACGCAAAGTCGCCCAGTGCCACCGGGTCCATCGATCCGTCGGTGGACGACAGGATGGTGAAGAGCAGGAAGTTGCTGCGCGCCTTGTCCACACGCACACCCTGCTGCACCACGGCCTGCGGCAGGCGCGGACTGGCGCGGCTGAGGCGGTTCTGCACGTCCACCTGGGCCAGGTCGGGGCTGGTGCCGGGCTCGAAGCTCAGCGTGATGCTGCCGCTGCCGTCGGCCTGGGCCACGCTTTCGCTGTAGATGAGGCCGGGCGAGCCATTCATCTCGCGTTCGATGACGGCCAGCACGCTGTCTTCCAGCGTCTGCGCCGACGCACCTGGGTAGAAGGCGTTGAGCACGATGGACGGCGGCGCGACGCTGGGGAACTGCGCCACCGGCAACTGCGTGACCGCCACGCCGCCGCCCACCATGATGAAGAGCGCGATGACCCACGCAAAGATGGGTCGGTCGATGAAGAACTGGGCCATGGCTCAGGCCTTCAGCGCGAAGCTGCCGAAGCAGGCGCGGCTGCAGAGGCCGCAGCAGTCGCCGCTGCGGGTACTGCGCCACCTGGCTGCCAAGGCACACCCTTCACCGTGGCGCCGGGCCGCAGCTTCTGGAAGCCGTCGACGATGACCTGGTCCCCGGCTTGCAAGCCCGACATCACCACCCACTGCCCGGCCTGCGCACTGCCCAGCTTCACCGGCCTGGGCATCGGCTTGCCGTCAGCGCTCACCACCAGCACGGTGGCGCCCTTGTCGCCCAACTGCACGGCTTGTTGCGGCAGCAGGATGGCGCCTTCGGCTTCTGCCTGCTGCAACTGCACACGCACAAAGAGTCCGGGCAGGAGCGCACCCTTCGGATTGGGCACTTCGGCGCGCAGCGTGATCTGGCCCGAGGTGGCGTCCACGCTCAGGTCAGAAAAAAGCAGCTTGCCGGCCAGCGGATAGAGGCTGCCATCTTCCAGCAGCACACGCACCGCAGCCACCCCAGCACCGGCGCTCTTCAGCTGGCCGGCCTGGATGGCGGCGCGCAGCTTCAGCACCTCGCCCGCGCTCTGCGTGAAGTTGACGAACAGCGGATCGATCTGCTGCACCACAGCCAGCTGGGTGGCCTCGCCCTGCCCCACCAACGCGCCTTCGGTCACCAGCGCACGGCCGATGCGCCCGCTGATGGGCGAACTGACGGCCGCGTAGCCGACGTTGATCTGCGCCATCAGCACAGCCGCCTTGGCAGAGGCGACGTCGGCCTCGGCCTGTTTGAAGGCGGCCTGTGCACCGATGTAGTCCTGTTCGCTGATGGCCTTCGCCTCGGCCAGCGGCTTGTAGCGCTGGGCCTGGGCCTGGGTCTGCATCACATTGGCTTCGGCGCGCGCCAAGGAGGCTTGTGCGCTGGCCAGGGTGGCGCGGTAGGGTGCGTCGTCGATCTGGAACAAAGCCTGTCCGGCACGCACGTCACTGCCTTCGCGAAATTGCTGGCGCTTCAGGATGCCGGCCACCCGCGCCCGCACTTGCGCCACGCGGGACGCCTCGGTCCGGCCCGGCAGTTCGCTCACCAGGCCCACCACACCGGGCGCCACGGTCACCACGCCGACCGGCGTGGGCGGCGGCGCGCCGCCACCCGCTGCTGCCGGGGGCGCACTGGGGCTGCAGGCCACCAGGCCCAAAGCGCCCGCCAGGGCAAGAACAAAGGTGGATACGGCAAGCCGTGACGGGCTGGCAGGCATGTGGAACCTCTTGGTGGGGGCATCGGCAACCCGGACGGGCTGGACGCGGAAGGCGCGGAAAGTATCGGCGTGGAACTGTTCGATACTATACGTACGTTCGTGAATGTATGTCTGCCGAACGACCTAAGCCACACGCCCGTCTCCACCATGCCCCGCCGCACCAAAGCAGACGCGCTGCTGACTCGCACACGCATCCTTGACAAGGCCGAGCTGGAGTTCCAACGCCGTGGTGTGTCGCGCACCACGCTGGAACACATTGCACTGGCTGCGGGCGTCACACGTGGCGCGGTCTACTGGCACTTCCGCAACAAGGCGCACCTTTTCAACGAGATGATGAACCGCGTCGCATCCCCGCTGGACCAGGGCTTGCGCCGTGGCGGTGACGCCAGGCTGGCCGACCCGGTGGCGCACATCCGCGACGGCTTCCTGGCGGCACTGAAGGCCACCGCGTCAGACCCACAGTCCCGACGAGTCTTTGAGATCGCGCTCTTCAAGACCGAGAACACGCGCGAATTGCGCGGTGTGCGAGAGCAGCGCCTCACCGGGCGCCGCGTGCGCGTGGCCGACATGGAAGCCGGCTTGCGCCGAGCGGCCCGGCGTGAACGCTGGCAAGGCGCCGTGCCGGCCAAGCAAGCCGCAGCCGGCGTGCACGCCCTGCTCAACGGCCTGATTGCCGACTGGCTGCTGGACCCCGCAGCCTTCGATTTGCAGGCCGTCGGCCGTCACATGATCGATGCGCTGCTGCGGGGGCTGCAACAGCCCGCGGACTGAGTCCCTGACGTGGGGCCACTCAGGCTGCTGGCCAGCCCAGGCGAATCAGCACCGCCCCGAGCGTGGCCAGCAGCACGGCCACCAGCACGCGGCGCGACAGTGGTTCCTTCAGCACCAACACCGACAAGAGCGCCGCGAACACTGCACTGGTGTCGCGCAAGGCCGCAGCAGGTGCGATGGGTGCACAGGTCCACGCCCACAAAATCAGCAGGTACGACACCACCGAGGCGACGGCCGCGGGCATCCCCCATGCCCACACTGCCCATTCGCGCGACCAGGCCTGGCCGCGGCGCCCCTGCCAAAGCGACCAGGTGATGGCGTTGAGCACGGACATGCCCGCGCCATAGGACCAAGGTGTGCCGGCCCGGCGCACGCCCTGGGCGTCGCAGACGACATAACCGGCCGTGCAGACCGCTGCCAGCAGCGTCCAGGTCATCGCGCGTCGGTTGAAGGCCCGGTTGGCTTCACCGCCCAGCGCGAGCGAGCCCACCGCAGCGGCGATCAGCAGCACGCCGGCTACTCCCAGCAGAGCGGGCGACTCGCGCGCCAGGAACGACGCCACCGGCAACACCAGCAGCACCGACGAGGCGCGCATCAGCGGGTAGACCGCACCAAAAGGGCCGTGCTCGTAGGCACGCAGCATCGTGGCCACAGCTGCCACGCACAGCAGCGTGCTGGCCAACATCCAGGGCCAGGCCAGTGCGTGCGGCAACCCGCCCCAGGCCAGGATGGGCAACACCAGCACGGCGGCGGCCTGCATCTGCGCGGTCATGACACGCGGCGCCGACGGGCTGGCCTTGACGGCGGCGTTCCAGCTGGCGTGCAACACGGCGCTGGCCAGGGCAGCCAAGACGATGATGCCGTCCATGGCTGCCTTCAGCGCGTGAAGGCGGCGCTGGTCAGGATCACGGCATAACGCGTGACCTGCTTGGTCGGGTTGAAATAGCTCAGCGGCTGGTCCAGCACCAGGGCCAGGCAGTCGCCCGCTTCCAGCCTGTGCAAGGTACTGCCCACGGTGACGTCGATGCGCCCTTCCAGCACCCAGATCTGCTGGTGCACGGCGGGTTCGCGCGGGCCGGTTTCATACGCCACGCGCGCCTTGGGCGGGAACTGCACTTCGACGATCTGCAGCGGGCTGGCGGCGCCGGCCGGCGACACATTGCGGCGCACATAGCCGGAGTGCGGGTCTTGCCACAGCGGCTGGTCCGCCCGGCGGGCCACCGGGCTGGCAGTGGGCTCAGGCGCGTCGAACAAGGATGCCAACGACACGCCCAGGCCCATGGCCAGGCGTTCCAGCACCACGGCGGTGGGGCTGCTTTCGGCGCGTTCGATGAGCGAGATCATGGAACGGCTCACCCCGCTCAACTGCGCCAGCGCCTCCAGAGACAGGCCGCGCGCGGCGCGCAGGTCGCGCACCCGCTGGGCGATGCGGGTGTTCACGCCGGTGGACAGGTCGGTTGCGGCAGTGTCCAGGGAGGATTCCGTCATGATGGACAGATGTTCCATCATGTTGGATGTATGGTCAAGCCCGGCGCAGACCCAGGGCCATCACGGCCGCCACCACCACCAAGGACCCTACGACCTGCACCGGCGCCACCGTCTGGCCCAGCACCCACCAGGCCATGACCAGGGATGCCACCGGTTCGATGTTGAGGATGGGCGAATTGCCCACGACGCCCAGCTTGGGCAGCAGGGTGAACATCACCGTGAAGGCCGTGCCATAGAGCAGGGTCAGCAGCAGCAGGCCCCACCAGCCCGCAGGGGCCGTGGGGAAGTGCGTGCCGCCCTGGGCCAGCACGGCCAGCAAGGCCACACCACCCACCACGGCCATGGTCAGCGCGGTGCGCACGCGGCCATCCACGTCGGCCACCTCGTGCTGGGTGATCACCAGGGCCAGGCCGAACAGCGCCGCAGCCGTCAACGCGAAGCCCACGCCGGCGCCGATGCGGCCCCACTGCCCGGCCGCCCCCAGACCCGACGTGGCACCAAACACGTCCAGTGCCAGCGTCAGACCCAGAAGGATGACCGGCATGGCCACCAGCACCGCGCGCGCCGGCCGCTGCCGGTAGATCAGGCGCGCCCACAGCGCCGCCCACAAGGGGAAAGTGTTGAAGGCCAGCAGCGCCAGCACCACGGGCAGGCGCGCTACGGCGGAATACAGGCTCAGGCCCTGCCCGCCCAGCACCACACCAATGCCCAGCAGCACCCTCCACTGCCGCGGATTCAGGCGGCGCGGCACGCCTTGCAGCACCACCAGCAAGGCCACGATGGCGGCCGTGCCCAGGCTGCGCACGGTGACGGCCGTGGCCACGTCCAGCCCGTGGTTGAAGGCGACCCGGGCGGCCACGTGGTTGGCGCCGAACATGCACGCCAGCAGCAGCAAGGTGGCAAACGCGCGGGGACTCAGTGCGCTGCCGGCCATCAGCCCCCCGGCCTGGGTGAAGCCGACGGCAGGCAGGGATGCAGTTGCGGTGCTAAGCTCATCGACCCATTCTCGCTTAGCGAAAAACTAGGAGACACCATGCCCGGACTCTTGCCCCACGTGGACCCGGACGGCCTGCTGGAATATTCAGTGGTCTACACCGACCGTGCGCTGAACCACATGTCCGGCAAATTCCAGGGCGTGATGCGTGACATCTCCAGCGTGCTGAAAGAGGTCTACCACGCCAGGTCGGCCGTGGTGGTGCCCGGCAGCGGCACTTTCGGCATGGAAGCCGTGGCGCGGCAGTTCACCACCGGCCAGAAGGCCTTGGTCATTCTCAACGGCTGGTTCAGCTACCGCTGGACGCAGATCTTCGACATGGGCCAGATCCCGTCGTCACACACTGTGCTGAAGGCGCGCACCACCGGCCAGGGTCGCCAGATGCCGTTTGCGCCGGCCCCAATTGCAGAAGTGCAGGCCGCCATCCGCGAACAGAAGCCCGCCGTGGTCTTTGCACCCCACGTGGAAACCGCTGCGGGCATGCTGCTGCCGGACGACTACCTCAAGGCCGTGGCCGCGGCCACGCATGAAGTCGGCGGCCTCTTCGTGCTGGACTGCATCGCCAGCGGATCGCTCTGGGTGGACATGGACGCCACGGGTGTGGACGTCATCATCAGCGCCCCGCAGAAGGGCTGGAGCGGCTCGCCCTGCTGCGCCTTCGTGATGCTGAGCGAGCGGGCCCGCAAGGCCATCGACGCCACCACCAGCACCAGCTTTGCCGCGGACCTGAAGAAGTGGCTGCAGATCATGGAGACCTACGAAGGCGGTGGCCACGCGTACCACACCACCTTGCCCACCGACGCGCTGACCGCCACGCGCGACGTGATGCTGGAGACCCGCGCCTACGGCTTTGAAAAGCTGCGTGCCGAGCAATGGGACCTGGGCCGGCGCGTGCGCGGCATGCTGCAAGGGCACGGCTTCCGCAGCGTGGCCGCCGAGGGCTTCCAGGCGCCGGGCGTGGTGGTGAGCTACACCGACGACACGGGCCTGAACAACGGCAAGTCCTTCCTGGCCGAGGGTGTGCAGAGCGCCGCTGGCGTGCCGCTGCAGTGCGACGAACCGGCCGACTTCAAGACCTTCCGCATCGGCCTGTTCGGCCTGGAAAAGCTGCACCACGTGGACCGCAGCGTGGCCAACCTGGAAGCGGCGCTGCTGCGCATCCTGTCGGGTCAGCAGGCCGCGGCGGCCTGATCCGCGCCGCCGCCAGCCAGCGCCGTCTGCCCTAGCTGCGGGTCTCGAAGACCCCCAGCTTCTGGTGCAGCGGCGTCTCGTCGGCGATGAAGAGGAACGCCGGTTGCGACGCCGATGCATTGGCCAGACGCACGGCTGTGTAGCCCGGCGCGCAGCACGTGTCGGCTTCGGACAGTGCAAAGCACTGGTCTTCGATGCTGACCTGCGCGCCGCCTTCAATCACATGGAACACCATGGCCGGTGAACGCGCGGGCAGGTTCAGGGTCTGCCCCGGGCGCAGCATCAGCGCGTAGAAGCCCAGGATGTTCTCGGCGTGTTCGCCGGTTTCCGGGTTGGCATAGGTGATCTGGATGGCGGCCTGGTCCGGCCGGTCCTCGGCCAGCGCCAGCAAGGCCGCACGCGCGTCCACCCACGGATATCGCAGCAGGGGGTAGGCGCGTTGGCTGCGTTCGAACACGGGTGTGGGCAGCAGGCCTCCGCGTGTGTAGGCGCGGTCTCCGCGGCCGGGCAGTTGCTGCTGGCGCGTGCCGTTGATGTGGTAGCTCGCCTCCATGTAGTAGACCAGCGGCAGGTCCAGCACATCCAGCCAGATGACAGGCCGGTCGCCATCGTGGCCGTGTTCATGCCACAGACCCGTGGGCGTCAGGATCAGGTCGCCGCGGCACATGGGGCACTTCTCGCCGTCGACCGTGGTCCAGGCGCCTTCGCCCTCCACCACCATGCGCACGGCATTGGGCGTGTGGCGGTGCGACGGCGCCCATTCGCCCGGCAGCAGCAGTTGCATGCCCAAGTACATGGCCGCACTGGCCTGCATCTTGTCCAGGCCATGCCCGGGGTTGGCCAGCACCAGCACGCGGCGTTCAGCTTTCTCGATGGGTGTCAGTTCCCCGGCCTGCAGCAGCAGCGGCAAGATGTCCTTGTAGGCCCAGGCCGTGGCGCGCGTGGCCGGCCGCGGCTTGTTGGGCGGCAGCACGCCGCGCAGGCTGGGCCACAGCGGCACCAGGTTCAGCGCGCGCATCTTGGCCACGTAGTCGGGCGGCAGGTCTTCCAGTCGGCCCAGTTCAGCGTCGTCGCTCATGTGCTTGTCTCCTTCAGGCCGCCAGGCAGGACTCCACTGTCCAGCCGTACAGCCACTCCATTGCATCGTAGAAGCGTTCTGGCGTGCGGCCCTTCCACAGGTCATTGCGCACCAGTCGCTCCACGCCCTTGGCGTGGAAGATGCGGCCCATTTCGCGCGCCGACAGCACGATGCGCGCAGTACGCGCCACGCGTGAACGCTGGTACAGGTCAAAGGCCTTGTCGATGCGGTGGTCGGTGACCCGCAGGGCTTCACCCAAGCTCACCGCGTCTTCCAGCGCCATGCAGGCGCCCTGCGCCAGGTACTGCAGCGTGGGATGGGCGGCGTCGCCCAGCAGCGTGACGCGGCCGTAGGTCCACTGGGCGATCGGGTCGCGGTCCGCCGTGGCCCAGCGCTTCCAGTTCCTGGGCAGGTCGATCAGTTGCCGCGCCTTGGGGCAGATGCCGTCGAAGTAGCCCTGCACTTCTTCGCGGCTGCCTTCGGTGACGCTCCACTGCTCGGCCTGGCGGCTGTGGAAAGTGACGACCACGTTGTACTGTTCGCCGCCGCGCAAGGGATAGTGCACCAGGTGGCAGTTGGGGCCGACCCAGATGCTGGCCGCGTTCCATTGCAGATCGGCGGGGAAGTCCTTCTTGTCCACCACCGCTCGGTAGACGACGTGGCCCGACACCCGCGCCTCGTCGCCGACCAACTGCCCGCGCACGGCGCTCTTCACGCCGTCAGCACCGATCAGCGCCAGCCCGCGGTGCCGCCCACCCTGGGCGTCCCACACGGTGACGCCGTCCTCGTCCTGCTCCACACGCTGCACCGCGGTGCTGGTGGCCACTTCGATGCGCTCGCTCTGCTGCGCACCTTCCAGCAGGGACAGGTGCACGTCGGCGCGGTGAATGACCGCGTAGGGATTGCCAAAACGCGCGCGGAAGCCCTCGCCCGTGGGGATTCGCCCGACCAGGGTCTCATCCAGCGCGTCGTGCATCACCATCTCGTCGGTGTAGACCGCCCGACTGCGCGCCAGCGGACCGACACCCAGCGCGTCAAAGGCCGAAAAAGCGTTCGGACCCAGCTGGATGCCGGCTCCGATCTCACCCAGCTGAGGCGACTGTTCCAGGACCTTGACCGCATAGCCCTGGCGCGTGAGCGCCAAGGCCGCAGCCAGGCCGCCGATGCCGCCGCCGGCCACCAGGATGGGCAGGTCTGATCGTGCAGTGGACATGGGGTCTCCTGAGCCCGGAGGCGGGCGATGGTGTTGCAGGCAGGCAGGCAGGCAGGCGACCGACCGACCGACCGACGTCCCGCCAATTATCAGTGTACTGATGATTAGTGTAGTGATAGCATGATTTTCAGCCCCTCCGCACAAACCCCCAAGTCGACGCCTGCCACGCCGATGCCCAAGAAAGCCCTCGCCCCGCCCGTGGACCTGGACGCCCTGCCCGGCCACCACATCCGCCGTCTGCACCAGATCGCCGTGGCCATCTTTCTGCAGGAAACCGAAGCGCACGGCATCACGCCTGTGCAGTACGCCGCCCTGCAGGCCGTGGCCAACACGCCCGGCGTGGACCAGCGCACCCTGGCTGGCCGCGTGGGCCTGGACACCAGCACGGTGGCCGGCGTGGTGGACCGACTGGAGGCGCGCAACTGGCTGCAGCGCAATGCGTCGCCCGAGGACAAGCGCGTGCGCCTCTTGACACTGACGCCTGCTGGCGCAGACCTGCTGGCCCGTGTGGAGCCCGACATGCGCGCCGCGCAACAGCGCATCCTGGCGCCCCTGGGGAAGACCGATCGCGCCGACTTCATGCGCATGCTGCGCACCCTGGTGGACGCCAACAACGAACTCAGCCGCGCGCCCAGCGAAGGCGCTTGATTCAGGTCGGGCCTGAGCCGCCTTTGTCGCGGGTCAAAGTCTCTGCTGCCCGGCGGGCATAAGGTCGCACCCAGGACGACAACAACCTGGGAGTCGCCACATGTACAAGCGCATCCTCGTGCCTCTGGATGGCACCGATCTGTCAGACCGCGCCATTCCGGCCAGCCTGGAGCTGGCGCAGCAGTTGGGCGCCACCGTCGTCGGCTACGTGGCCGAGCCGCTGCCGCCCATTCCCAGCGGCCCGCGCGCCGAAGTGCTGATGCGCGATGAACTGAAGGCCCATGCCGCCGCCACGCACGCGCATGCCGAAGCCGTGTTGCACCGGTTTGAAGCAGCCGCACAAATAGCCGGCGTGCCATTCGAAGGCTGGCATGACGAGGTGCCGCGCGTGGCCAAGGCCATCATCCAGGCGGCCGAGGACAAGCGATGCGACATGATCGTCATGGTCACCCATGGACGTGGGGCGTTTGGTGAGTTCCTGTTCGGATCGCAGACCAAGGCTGTCCTGGCGGAGAGCCAGATTCCGCTGCTGGTCTTGCACTGAGGCTGACGCGGCTCGGGCTGGCCGTGAGATCGCGGCCCAGAGCTTCGGCCGCGGCAGCCGCCTCAGCGCAAACGCGTTTGCGACAAGCGTTCCATGAAGGCCCGCCGAGCCGCCTTGTCCGCAGGACTGCCCTGCCGCCCCAGCAGCGACTCCGACACCTCGTAGCTGTACAGCATGAAGGCGCGTGACCGCGCCTCGTCGCCGTCAAAGCCCAGCGCGCGGAAGATGGACGCGTGGTAGTCCAGCCGCGACGCGTCCGAAGCGTCCACTGCCGCTTGCGCCGTCGGGTCGCGCCGCGCCCAGGCGCGTATGGCCAGTTCGATGCGCGCCGCCCGCTGGGCAGCGCGGCCGCGGAAGGGCAGCGAGATCACGTCGCGCAGTTGTTCCAGCGGGTCGTCGCGCGCCGATTCCAGGCGCGCCGTCAACAGTGCGGTGGACCGGTCGCTCCACGCCTGCAGCACACGGCGCAACAGGTCTTCGCGGTCGCGGAAGTGCCAGTAGAAGCTGCCTCGGGTGACCTGCAGTTGCGTGGCCAGCACGTCCACGCGCACGTGGTCGATGCCCTGGTCCACCAGCACTTCGG
The DNA here is from genome assembly GCA_963750785.1 of uncultured beta proteobacterium. GTDB lineage: Bacteria > Pseudomonadota > Gammaproteobacteria > Burkholderiales > Burkholderiaceae_C > Rubrivivax. The sequence goes on from CAVVSC010000002.1 coordinate 31,879, forward strand.
TCGCGGCGTCCACCCAGGCTTCGGGGGTCAGCGAGCTGCGGCCCGGCGCCACATCGGGCGCGGCGCGGCGCGCCCGCTTGGCGGCAGTCTTGGGCGGCAAAGGACGCACGGGCAAGGTGGACATTGCCACGATCATGACCATACATATCTGTATGGAAACTAGGGTGTACCCCGATTTCACCGCAGCGCATGCCCCCTACCATCCTGCCCAAACACATACACATGTGTATGGAGCCGACAGAATCCCATGAACGGCAGCAGCTTCTTCGACAACCCGCGTTTGCTCGCTCCGCGCCGTGTGGAGCGTGTCGACCTGGGCCAGGGCGCCTTTGAACTTCGCTCGCCGGAACCACTGGCGCCGTATGCCCGTTGCGTCGGCGAATGGCTGGAACAGTGGGCCCGGGAAACACCGTCGGCGCTGGCCTTTGCAGAACCGGCCCACGCCCAGGCAGGCGGCGGCTGGGTCCAGTGCTCCTGGGCCGAACTGCGCCAGCGAGTGGGCTCGGCGGCACAGGCGCTGCTGGACCTGAAGCTGCCAGACGGCAAGCCCATTGCCGTGCTGTCTGACAACGCGCTGGACCATCTGGTGCTGCTGCTGGCCGGCATGCACATTGGCCGCGCGGTCTGCACCGTGTCCAGCGCCTACTGCCGCCTGGCCGGCACGGACTTCAGCCGCATCCACGGCATCCTGGAAACCCTGGACCCAGCCCTGGTCTACGCCAGTGACGCCGCGGTCTATGGCAAGCCCTTGCTGGGCGCGCCTGTCCGGCCGGTGGCCGTGTTCAGCACGGGCGCGTCCACCCACCCCGGCGCGCTGGACTTTGACCAACTGCTGGCCACACGTGAAACGCCAGCAGTGATGCAGGCCTTTGCCAGCATCACGCCCGACACCCACGCCAAGTACCTGCTGACCAGCGGCAGCACGGGCCACCCCAAGGTGGTCATCAACACGCACCGGATGCTGTGCGCCAACCAGCAGATGCTGGCCCAGACGCTGCGCTTCCTGGACGTTGAAAAACCCGTGCTGCTGGACTGGCTGCCCTGGAGCCACACCTTTGGCGGCAACCACAACACCAACCTCGTGCTGCGCAGCGGCGGCACGATGTACATCGATGACGGCCGCCCCATGCCCGGTGCCGTGGACAAGACGCTGGCGCACCTGTGCGACGGTCCTGCGGGCGTCGAGCCCACGATCTACTTCAATGTGCCCCGCGGCTACGAAATGATGCTGCCGGCGCTGGAGTCCGACGACGCCCTGGCGCGCCGCTTCTTCGGCAAGTTGAAGATGCTTTTCTACGCGGGTGCCGGCATGCCGGGGTCGACGTGGCAGCGGCTGGAGGCCGTGGCGGCCAAGGTGCGCGAAGAACCGCTGTGGATGACCACCAGCTGGGGCAGCACCGAAACCGCACCCGCCATCACCTTTGCCAGCTGGAAGCTGGACAGGCCCGGCGTCATCGGGCTGCCGATGCCAGGCGTGAAGCTGAAGTTCATTCCCAATGGCGGGAAACTGGAAATGCGCATCGCCGGCGACAACATCTTCCCCGGCTACCGCGGCAACCCGGAAGCCACGCGCGACGCATTCGACGAACAGGGCTACTACTGCATCGGTGACGCGGGCTATCTGCTGGACGAAACCGACCCGCTGCAAGGCGTGGTCTTCAACGGCCGCGTGGCAGAAGACTTCAAGTTGACCAGCGGCACCTGGGTCAGCGTGGGCACGCTGCGACTGAAGGTGGTGACCGCGCTGGCACCCTACGCGCAGGACGTGGTCATCACCGGGCACGACCGCAGCGAAGTCGGTGCGCTGGTGTTCCTGACCGAAGAAGGCCGCCAGCTGCCGCAAGGCGCATTCGCAGCCAAGGCCCGCGCCGCGCTGCTGGCACTGAAAGCCGAAGGCGGCGGATCTTCCCAGACCCCGGCGCGCCTGCTGGTGCTGGCCGACGCGCCCAGCATGGCGGCGGGTGAAATCACCGACAAGGGCTACATCAACCAGCGCATGGTGCTGTCGCGCCGCGCACCAGAGGTTCAGGCCCTGTACGACAAGCACGTCGCCACACCACCAGATCCGCGCGTCATCCACCTATGAGCATGTCCTTCGAAGCCTTCACGCCGGCCGGCGGTCCGCTGTCCAGCCTGCCGCTGCTGCGCCTGGAAACGGCCGGTCCCGTGCTGCACGTGCGCCTGAACCGCCCGGCCAAGCGCAACTCCATCAGCGACGAACTGCTGGCGCAACTGCACACGGTCTTCGTCAACATGCCGTCCGGCATCCGCGCCGCAGTCATCAGCGGCGAAGGCGACCACTTCTGCGCCGGCCTGGACCTGAGCGAGGTCAGCGAGCGCACGGTCACCGAAGGCATGAGCCATTCACGCGCCTGGCATGCCTGCTTTGACGCCATCCAGTACGGTCCCGTGCCGGTTCTGGCCGTGCTGCACGGCGCCGTCGTTGGTGGTGGTCTGGAACTGGCTTCGTCCGCGCACCTGCGCATTGCCGAAGACAGCGCCTTCTATGGCCTGCCCGAAGGCACCCGCGGCATCTTCGTGGGCGGCGGTGGGTCGGTGCGCATCAGCCGCCTGATCGGCGTCACGCGCATGACCGACATGATGCTGACCGGCCGCGTGTTTGATGCCGACGACGGCCAGCTCTACAGCTTCAGCAACTACCGCGCGGCAGACGGCGCAGGCCTGGCCAAGGCACTGGACCTGGCCACCAGGATCGCCGGCAATGCGCCGCTGTCCAACTACGCCATCACGCAAGCGCTGCCGCGCATTGCCGACCTGCCGGCCGCGGACGGCCTGTTCATGGAGTCGCTGATATCCAGCATCGCGCAAGGTGACGAAGCCGCCAAGGAACGCGTGCGGGCCTTCCTGGAAAAGCGGGCGGCCAAGGTGCAGAAGTCATGAGCATCGGGAAGCCCCAGGGCCAGTTCCAGACCTTTGACCAGGTCTACATCCTGGACGGCCTGCGCACCCCCATGGTCGACTACCAGGGTGCCTTCGCTGACGCCAACCCCATCGACCTGGGCATCAAGGCCGCCAAGGCGGTGCTGACACGGGCAGGCGTCCAGCCGGCGGATGTGGACAGCGTCATCACTGGCAACATGGCGCCAGGCGGGTTTGACCAGTTCTACGTGGCGCGCCACATCGGCCTGTACAGCGGCGTGCCCGAAGCCGTGCCTGCGCTGAACGTGCAGCGCATCTGCGGCACGGGCTTCGAGCTGTTTCGCCAGGCTGGCGAACAGCTGGCCTTGGGTGTGGCCAACCTGGCCTTGCTGGTCGGCACGGAAAGCATGACGCGCAACCCCATTGCGGCGTTTGACCACCGCGGCGGATTCAAGCTGGGCGCGCCAATCGGCTTCAAGGACTTCATGTGGGAGTCGCTGTCGGACAGCGCTGCTGGCATCAACATGATCCAGACGGCGGAAAACCTGGCCAGGAAGTACGGCATCACGCGTGAGGACGTGGACTCGTTTGCCGCATCGTCTTTCGCCAAGGCCGTGGCCGCGCAGGCATCCGGCTGGCTGGCGGGCGAGATCGTGCCGGTGGAGAACGAAAGCTTCGAGCTGGCCGGCTACAAGAGCCGCACGCTCAAGCTGAGCGGCAAGACTGCGGTCGCCGACCGGGACACCCACCCCCGGCCGACGCCGGTGGAAGTGCTGGCCAGGCTGCGCAGCGTGTTCAAGGACGGCGTGCAGACCGGCGGCAACAGCTCGGCGCTCACCGACGCGGCCGCCGCTGCGCTGGTGGGCAATGGCGCCGCGCTGAAGTCCTGGGGCAAGGCACCGCTGGCCCGTGTGGCGGCCGCTGCCGTCGTGGGTGTACCGCCAGAAATCATGGGCATCGGCCCGGCGCCCGCCATCCGTCGCCTGCTGCAAGGCGTGGGCCTGCAACTGAGCGACATCGCCCGCTTCGAGATCAACGAAGCGCAAGGCGCGCAGACACTGGCCGTGAGCCGCGAACTGGGTCTGGAACTGGAGCGCCTCAACGTCAAGGGCGGCGCCATCGCTTTGGGCCACCCACTGGCAGCCACGGGGGTGCGCTGCACCATCACCGTCGCGCGGCAGTTGAAGGAAATCGGCGCTCGCTGGGGCATCGCTTCTGCCTGCGTGGGCGGGGGACAGGGAATCGCCTTGCTCGTCGAGAACACGGAATTCGCATCGTGAGCAAGACACACGTCTACGCCGTGCATGTGCAATTTGGCGACTGCGACCCCGCCGGCATCGTCTTCTTCCCCAACTTCAGCCGCTGGATGGACGAAGCCTCTCTCGCCTTCTTCATGGCCCAGGGCGTGCCGCCCTGGCGCGAACTGGTGAAGACACGCGGCATCATCGGCACGCCGCTGCTGGAAATCCATACCAAGTTCCTGCGTCCCGCCACCTACGGCGAAACCATTCACGTGCACACCACAGTGGAAGAATGGGCCGCCAAGACATTTCGCCACCGCCATGTCGTCAAGCGTGGCGACACGGTCTTGTGTGAAGGCACGGAAGTGCGTGCCTTCTGCATCCGCGACCCGGAAAATCCCGATCGCATCAAGGCCATCCCGGTTCCCGAAGACATCAAGGCCATCTGTTCCTGATCTGTGCCTGATTCACCCGTCCCGCCAACAAGTTCCCACAGGAGACAACCCATGAAGCAACTCATCCGCAAGACCCTGATCGCCGCCGCTGCGGCCCTGGCTGCCGGCGCCGCCTTGGCCGACGTCAACATCGGCGTGAGCCTGTCGCTCACCGGCCCCGGTTCCGGCCTGGGCATCCCGATGCAGAACCAGATGAAGCTGTGGGGGCCGACCATCGGCGGTGAAAAGGTCAACCTGGTCATCCTGGACGACGCCAGCGACCCCGGCAAGGGCGTCAGCAATGCGCGCCGCTTTGTCACCGAAGACAAGGTCGACATGATCATTGGTTCCTGCCTGACCACCGTGGCCGCCGCCATGACCCCGGTGGCCGCCGAAGCCAAGACCGTGCAGCTGGCCGGCAGCCCCGTGGGCGTCCCGCCGGGCCAGGACGGCTGGCTCTTCCGCCTGCCGCAGAGCAACACCGTCATGGCCCACGCCATGGTCGGCCACATGAAGAAGCAGGGCATCAAGACCGTGGGCTTCCTGGGCTACACCGACGCCTATGGCGAGCAGTGGCTGAAGGAATTCACCGCAGAAGGCGAGAAGAACGGCATCAAGATCATCGCCGCCGAACGCTTTGCGCGCCCCGACACCAGCGTCACGCCCCAGGCCCTGAAGCTGACCGCCGCCAACCCCGACGCGATGCTGATCGTGGCCAGCGGTTCCGGCGCGGCCATGCCGCACAAGGCGATCGTTGAACGTGGCTACAAGGGCAAGATCTACCAGACGCACGCGGCAGCCACCGCCGACCTGATGCGCATTGGTGGCAAGGACGTGGAAGGCAGCTTTGTCGTCAGCGGCCCCGCCATGGTCGGCGCACAGCTCACGGACAACCACCCCAGCAAGAAGGTCGCCATGGACTTCCTGGCCGGCTATGAGAAGGCCTACGGCGTGGGCACGGCCAACCAGTTTGCCGGCCACTCCTACGACGCCCGCATCGTGCTGGAAAAGATCATCCCGATGGCACTGAAGAAGGCCAAGCCGGGCACCCCGGAATTCCGCGCCGCACTGAAGGAGGCCATGGAAACCATGGGCCGCACCGTGTTCTCGCACGGCGTGATGAACTGGACCGCTGCGGACCATTGGGGCTACACCAACGAGACCGGCGTGATGCTGAAGGTGACCGACGGCAAGTTCGTCGTCGAGAAGTGATCGCAGGGCGAAGCTGAAGGCCCATGGACTTTTCGATCGCCAGCATCCTGGCCCTGGACGGATTGACCAACGGCGCCATCTACGCGCTCTTGGCCCTGGCCACGGTGCTGGTGTTCGCCGTCACGCGGGTGATCTTCATCCCGCAGGGCGAGTTCGTGGCCTTCGGCGCGCTCACGCTGGCGCTGCTGCAGGCCGGCAAGGTGCCCGGCACCGTGTGGTTCCTGCTGGTGCTGGCGGTGGCCACGGCCGTGTCCGATGTCTGGGCCGGCGTGCGGCAGCACCAGGGTGCGGGGCGCATCGCACGGCAGGCGCTGACCACGGCGGGCTACCCGGTGGCGGTGTCGGTGCTGGCCATATGGCTTGCACCGATGAAGCTGCCGCTGCTGGTCCAAGCCCTGCTCACGCTGGCCCTGGTCACGCCTTTTGGCAACCTGATCTACCGCCTGGCCTACGAGAAACTGGCCGACGCCACCGTGCTGGTGCTGCTGATCGTGTCGGTGGGTGTGCACTTTGCGCTGGTGGGCATGGGCCTCTTCTTCTTTGGCGCCGAGGGCTACCGCAACCCCAGCTTCTGGGATGAACGCTTCAATGTCGGCGCGCTGACCCTGAGCGGCCAGACCTTGATCATCTTTGCGGCGTCGCTGGCGCTCATCGTGCTGCTCTGGCTGTTCTTCGAACGTTCGCTGCACGGCAAGGCGCTGCGCGCCACCGCCGTCAACCGGCTGGGTGCGCGACTGATGGGCATTTCCACCGTCGGCGCAGGGCGGCTGTCCTTCACCATGGCCGCCTTCATCGGCGCGCTGTCTGGCTTGCTCATCGGTCCCAGCACCACGGTCTTCTACGACAGCGGTTTCCTGATTGGCTTGAAAGGCTTCGTCGCCGCCGTCTTCGCGGGCCTGTCCAGCTACCCGCTGGCCTTGGTGGGGGCCTTGGGCGTGGGACTGCTGGAGAGCTTCGGCGCTTTCTGGGCCAGCGCCTTCAAGGAAGTGATCGTCTTTGGCGCCGTGCTGCCAGTGCTGCTGTGGCGTTCGCTGCGCGACCCGCACAGCGAGGAACATTGAGATGACGGGTCTGCGCCGCTGGGCCTTCCCAGCCTTTGCCTTGTTCATGATTGCGTTGCCCTTCCTGCCGGTGCCGGACTTCTGGATCACGCAAAGCAACTACATCGGCCTCTACGCACTGGTCACCCTGGGACTGGTGCTGCTCACCGGCGTGGCTGGCCTGACCAGCTTTGGCCAGGCCGCTTTCGTGGGCATGGGCGCCTACGCGTCGGCCTACCTGGCCACTGCCCAGGCGGTGTCGCCCTGGGCCGGCTTGTTCGTGGGCCTGCTGGCCGCGGGCTTCACGGCCCTGGTGCTGGGCGCCATCACCTTGCGCATGTCGGGCCACTACCTGCCGCTGGCCACCATCGCCTGGGGCCTGGTGCTGTACTACACCATGGGCAACATGGACTGGCTGGGCAAGTACGACGGCCTGCAAGGCGTGCCCACCCTGAAGGTCTTCGACTTCGACCTGGGCACCGGCCGCAGCCTGCACAACCTGATCTGGATGCTGGCGCTGCTGGCCGCGCTGGCCATCACCAACCTGCTGGACTCGCGTCCCGGGCGCGCCATCCGGTCACTGAAGAGCGGCTCCACCATGGCCGAAGCCATGGGCATTTCCACCTTCCGCTACAAGCTCACGGCCTTTGTGCTGGCGGCGCTGCTGGCGGCCGTGTCGGGCTGGTTGTTCGCTCACTTCCAGCGTTCGGTCAACCCCACGCCCTTCTCGCTGGGCAAGGGCATCGAATACCTCTTCATGACGGTGCTGGGTGGCATCGGCAATGTCTGGGGGGCCTTCCTGGGTGCGGCCGTGGTGCGCATCGTGGAAGACCAGTTGCAGGTGCTGCTGCCCAAGCTCATTGGCACCAGTGGCAATTTTGAAACCGTGGTCTTTGGCGTGGTGCTGGTGGCCGTGCTCAAGTACGCGCCAGACGGGCTGTGGTCCTTCTTCGCGCGGCTGTCGCCCGCCAGCCAGCGCGTGCGCGACTGGGCAGGTGCAGCGGCCCTGCCCGCACGAGACAAGCCTGCACGCGGCGAGCTGCTGCTGGACGTGGACAAGGTGCGCAAGCAGTTCGGTGGCCTGGTGGCCGTGAACGACGTCAGCTTCCAGGTCCGCGCAGGCGACATCGTCGGCCTCATCGGTCCCAATGGCGCGGGCAAGAGCACCACCTTCAATCTCGTCACCGGCGTGCTGGGCCTGACAAGCGGCCAGGTCCTCTTCCGCGGCCAGCCTGTGGGTGGCCTGTCCAGTCGGGACATTGCACGGCGCGGCATGAGCCGCACCTTCCAGCACGTCAAGATGGTGCCGGAGATGACGGTGCTGGAAAACGTCGCCATCGGCGGCTACCTGCGCAGCAGCAACGGCACGCTCAAGGCCATGCTGCGGCTGGACCGCGAAGAAGAGAAGCGCCTCTTCGCCGAGGCCGAACGGCAGCTCGCACGCATCGGCATGGCCGCGCAGATGCATGAGGTGGCCGGCAACCTGGCGCTGGGCCCGCAGCGGCTGATGGAGATTGCGCGCGCGTTGGCCACCGACCCTGCGCTGCTGCTGCTGGACGAACCCGCCGCCGGCCTGCGTCACAAGGAAAAGCAGGCCCTGTCGGATGTGTTGCGCCAGTTGAAGGCCGAAGGCTTGAGCATCCTGCTGGTGGAACACGACATGGAATTCGTGATGGGCCTGACCGACCGCATCGTGGTCATGGAGTTCGGCACCAAGCTGATGGAAGGCACACCCACCGAAGTGCAGGCCAGCCCCGCGGTGCGCGCCGCCTACCTGGGCACGGAGCACTGAGCACATGGCTGCCGAACTGCTTCTTCAAGTGAGCGGTCTGCACGCCGGCTACGGCCGCGCGGAAGTGCTCACGGGTCTTCAACTGCAACTGCCCAAGGGTCAGGTCGTCACTGTCATCGGCCCCAATGGCGCCGGCAAGAGCACCCTGCTCAATGCCCTGATGGGCGTGCTGCCTTCGAAAGGAGAGGTCCGGTTTGACGGCCAGGACCTCACAGGCGCCACGCTGGAAGACCGCGTGATGATGGGTCTGGCCCTGGTGCCGGAAAAGCGCGAGCTCTTCACCACCATGCCGGTGGAAGACAATCTGGTGCTGGGCGGCTACCGCGCCATGCGCTTGCGCGTGCCCAACTGGCGTGGCGAACTGGAACGCGTCTACACCTTGTTCCCGCGCCTGAAGGAACGGCGCGCGCAACTGGCCGGCACCTTGTCGGGCGGTGAACGCCAGATGCTGGCCGTGGGCCGCGCTTTGATGAGCGGCCCCAAGTTGCTGATGCTGGACGAACCCAGCCTGGGCCTGGCGCCGCTGGTGGTGCGTGACATCTTCAGCATCATCAGTCGACTGCGTCAGGACGGTGTGTCCATCCTGCTGGTGGAACAGAACGCACGCGCTGCGCTGCAAGTGGCCGACCACGGCTACGTGCTGGAGACTGGCGAGATCGCGCTGGAAGGGCCCGCCGCGCAACTGGCCGACGACCCTCGCGTCATCGAGACCTATCTCGGCGCCAAGAAGAATTAGCGTGAATCGCCCGCACTGCGCGAGTGCGGAAGGGGCCCCTTTCGGCCCGTCGCGGTCATTCTTGCTTGGTGTCGTTGGGGGCCAAGGCCGCCGGGTACCGGGCTCCGCTCATGTCCCCCGGCTCTGGACACTTGGCAGTGTCCAGAGCCTCCTCCTTTACTTCGCTGCGCCCGGTACCCAGCGTCCTTGGCCTGCCAACAGGGCGGCGTGCTCACAGGTGGCGCGCCACCGGTGGTGCCCGAGCGGGCGATTGGGGTGCCCTGCGGAGCGAAGTAAAGGAGGAGCCGCAGGCTGCGCAGCACACTGTGGCGGGGGACATGAGCGCAGCAGGGCTCCCCAAGCGCACGCGACCGCCACGAAACGGCGAACAAGCGCTACGGGCGGCCAACAGACACGGATCAAATTCGGAAAAGCCCGCCGACACTGAAATGCCCTACACCTACACCGCCCCTCTGCGCGAGATGCGCTTCGTCATCGAACGCGTGCTGAACGCGCCTGCTTTCTGGGCACGGTGCGAAGCCTGGTCAGACCTGGACGCCGACACCGCCAGCGCGGTGCTGGAAGAAGCCGCCAAGTTCGCCAGCGAAGTGGTGCAGCCCATCAACGCCAGTGGCGACGCACAAGGCTGCCGCCTGGTGAATGGCAGCGTGCACACGCCTGACAACTTTCCCGCCGCCTACCAGGCCTTTGTGCAAGGCGGCTGGCCTGCCCTGCCTTGCAGCCCGCAATGGGGAGGTCAGGGTCTGCCGATGCTGGTGGACGCGGCGCTGCGCGAAATGCTCAGTGCCTGCAACCACGGCTGGAACATGTACCCGGACCTGTTGCATGGCGCCTACGAGACTTTGAAGGCGCATGGCTGCGACGAACTGAAGGCGCGCTACCTGGCCGACATCGTCAGCGGCCGCACCCTGGCGGCCATGGCGCTGACCGAGCCGCAGGCCGGCAGCGACCTGGGTGTGTTGAGCACCAAGGCGCAGCCGCAGGCCGATGGATCACTGCGGGTCAGCGGCAGCAAGATATTCATCAGTGGTGCCGACCACGACCTGACTGAACAGGTGGTGCACCTGGTCCTGTGCCGTCTGCCGGAATCGGCGCCGGGCACCAAGGGGATCACGCTGGCGCTGGTGCCCAAGTGGCTGCCCGACGGCGCTCGCAACAGCTGGTCGGTGACGGGCATCGAACACAAGATGGGCATCCACGGCAGCGCCACCTGCGCCGTGAGCTACGACGGCGCCACGGGCTGGATCGTTGGCCAGGCGAACCGCGGCCTGGCGGCGATGTTCCTGATGATGAACTCGGCCCGACTGCACGTAGGCCTGCAGGGCCTGGGCCACCAGGAGATGGCCACGCAGAACGCGCTGCGCCATGCAGCCGAACGCGTGCAGATGAAGCAGGCCATCCAGCACCACCCCGCCATGCGGCAGTTGCTGCTGCGCCTGCAGGTGCTGACAGAGGCGCAACGTGTACTGGCCTACCGCACGGCGCTGGCTCTGGACGTGGCTGCGGCGCACCTGGACGCGGCCGAACGCGAATCGGCGCAGAAGCTGGCCGGCCTCTTGACGCCCATCGTCAAGGCCTGGCTGTCTCACCAGGGCTTTGCCACCGCAAGCCAGGCGCTGCAGGTGTTTGGCGGCTACGGCTACACGCGAGAAACCGGCGTGGAGCAGACGCTGCGCGACAGCCGCATCGCCATGGTCTACGAGGGCACCAATGAGATACAGGCGATCGACCTGCTGCAGCGCAAGGTGCTGGCCGACGGCGGCGCGGCGCTGGCGTTGCTCTGGGCCGATCTGGAGGCCGAGGCTGTCCGCTGCACCGCCGCAGATGATTTGAAGGACTTCGCCGAGGCATTGCGTGGGCAGGTGGCGCAATCTCGCAGTGCCACCGCCGCCGTGCAGGCACAAGCCGCCACCGACGCCGAAGCCCCGCTGCGCGTGGCCGACGACTACCTGATGGGCACGGCCCACCTGATGCTGGCCTGGGCTCTGGCGGCCAGCGCACGCGCCGCGCTCGACGAGCCCGACCGCCGCTGGGCGCAGGACAAGACGGAACGCCTGCGGCATGGCCTGCGGGCGCTGCTGCCGGACGCCTCGCCGCACTGGCAGCGGGTGCACGCCGTGGCGCAGCCGCTGCCCCAGATTCAGGCCAGCGCGTAGTCGGCGGTCCGCCGGGCGCGCGGCTGCCAGGCCGCCGTCACCAGCGTGAAGGACAGGCTGCCCTGGGCTACTTCTCGTGCGCCGCTGCAGGCGCGCACATGGAACTGCACGCTGCGGTCGCCCAGACCGGTCACGAAACCCGACACCTCGATGCGTTCGCCCACCGTGGCAGCGCCGCAGTGGTCCAGCTTCATCGAGGTGCCCAGCACCCGTTCACTGGGCCAGTCGATGTGGTGGTGCATGGCATCCATGCAGATGCTCTCCAGATGGGCGAGCAGTTGCGCTGTGCTCAACACGTCTGCCAACAGGACGGCATACCCGGCGCCGAACGGCAGGTTGGCAAACACCGCCCTGGCGGTCTGGTGGGCAAGGACTTCAAAACTCTGCGCAAAGCAGATCTGGCTGACAGCTTCGTGGTTCACGGTGATTTCCCCCTGGTGGCCGACGCGGTTTGCGCCGGTGGATTCACTCTAGGTCGCGGGGTGCACCCGTGCGATACCGCAGACACGGCGCCGCATCACCCGAACACGGCGGCACCGTGGTCTCGGCAGATCTTCAGGTGGCCAGCCATCTGTAGCTCAGCACACGGGTGGCGGGGTTGTCCTTGAACACCGTGGTGTCGGTCTCGGCGATGGCTGAGCGCGCGCCACTCGGCCCCGGCGGCAACAGGTAGTTTTCTGGTGCGCAGTGCAGCATCCGCAAGGGCTGCCCTGCGACGTCAACCTGGGTGACGATGCCCACGTGACCGACATGACGCGCGGCGCCCGCGCCGCTGCCGGGATAGACCAGCAGCGCACCGGGAACCGCCTGGCTCAGCACAGTGAACTGCTTCTGCGCGCCTGCGGCATCCTGCACCATCGCGTCGGTGATCACGGTTGGAATGCCCAGTGCCCAGCAGACAAAGTTGGAACAGTCGCAGGCCACGCGAGGCAGGTCTTCGAACCGCAGACCCAGCTGCGCCATGCCGGCTGCGTACTGGACTGCCACGGCGTGGTTCTCGGTCTTCTTGTGCTGGAACTGGGTGAAGGCATCGATGGGTGTGCCGGGCCGTGCGCCGCCGCCGTTTCCCCAGCCCAGCCAGTACAGCGTGGGCGTGTCCAAGGCGCTGCAGGCGCGCTCCAGGTACTGCTGCAAGGTGAATGACGCCATCGGAGCCCCCAAAAGAGTGGATCGAGGCCAGACGGTAGCCCTGGCTGTGCGTCGCGGCCATCCCGTCAAGACGGTATGCCCCGTAGGGGTACCGGTGTCAGAATCGCGCGGCCCCACGGTCGCAGCCCGCAACTTCAGGAGCAGGCGCCATGCTTACCCGCGTGCTGATCGTTGAAGACGAGCCGGAATTCCTGCGTCGATTCACCGAAGCGGTGATGGCCGACGCCTCATTGCAGTTGATCGCCGCCGTCACCACCGGCCGTGCCGCGCGGGCGCTGCTGGCGGCGGAAACGCCCGACGTGGTGCTGGTGGACCTGGGCCTGCCCGACATGGATGGCACCGAGCTCATCCGCGAAACAGTGCGGCAGCACCCCGGCAGCGACTGCCTCGTCATCAGCATGTTTGCCGATGACAGCCACGTGATGGCGGCGCTGGAAGCCGGCGCCACCGGCTACCTTCTGAAAGACGCCCCCTGCGAACGCATCACCGCAGCCGTGCACGAATTGCGCGCCGGCGGATCCCCCATCAGCCCCAGCATCGCCCGGCGCGTGCTGACGCGCTTCCGCAGCCCGGCGCCACCAGCACGTGCGCCAGCGGCATCCAGCGAACGGGTGGCGACCGAATCGCCACTGTCACCACGGGAGACCGAGATCCTGCAGCTGGTGGCCAAGGGATTTGCGTTCGACACCGTGGGCGAGGTGATGGGCATCTCACCGCACACGGTGGTCACCCACGTGAAGAAGATCTACCGCAAGCTGGCCGTGCATTCGCGTGGCGAGGCCGTCTACGAGGCCGCGCAGATGGGCCTGCTGCCCAGATCATGATGAACCGCGCCCTGGCCGCGCTGCTGTTCCTGCTGGTGCTGGCACTGCGCTCACCGATTGCAGGTGCACAGACCCTGGAGCCGCAGCAGGCCGACGTGCTGTTGTCCGCTACAGCCGTGCCGCCGGCCGCAGACGACCCACGCTGGCAACCCACCGAACTGCCCGACAGCCAGGACCTGGCCGTGGCCTGGTACCGCGTTCGCTTCGAGCTGCCGCCCCATCGTGTGGCCGGGCCCTGGATGCTGTACCTGCCCTACTTCTACGGCGGCGGTCGGGTCTGGCTGAACGGTGAACCTGTCGCCGCTGTGCTGGAAAACTCGGCCACGCTGCATGTGCGCTGGGAGCGGCCCTTGCTGCTGCCGCTGCCGCTGAACCTTCTGCATGAAGGACGCAATGAGCTGCTCATCCGTGCGGTGGCCTCACACGCACCCAGCAGCGTGAAACTGCCGCGCCTGGTGGTGGGCCTGCAGGCCGATGCGCAGCTGCAATTCGACCGCCGCTTGTTCTTTGTCCGCACAGTGCCGCTGGTGACCGTGGTCACGGGCGCGGTGGTCGGGCTGTTTGTCATGTTCATCTGGCTGCGCCGCAGGCAAGAGGTGCTGTACGGCCTCTTTGGCATGGCGTCCTTGTTGTGGGCGCTGCGCACCACCACCTTTGTGTTCGACGCGCTGCCCGCCGGCCTCTGGCCTCTGTGGCGCCTGCTGTACCACGGCAGCACAGGCGGCTTCATCATCGTGCTGGCGCTCTTCGCGATGCACCTGGCAGGCTGGTGGCGTCCGCGCGTGGCCCTGTTCCTGGCGGTCTATGGCGTGTTGGGACCGGTGCTGTACCTGCTGGCCGGCGACTCGGCCGAAGAATGGGTCGGCCGCTGGTGGGTACTGGGTCTGGCACCCATCGGTGTGGCCGTGGCCGTGGTGAGCTTTGTGGCCGCCTGGCAGCAACGGCGGCTGGACACGGTGCTCATCGCCTTGGCCGTCGCCCTGGCTGCTGCGGCCGGTGTGCACGACTACCTCGTGGCCTGGAGCTCACCGCTGCTGAACGTGCTGTCGCCCACCTGGTCCGGGCACCGCATCTTCCTGCTGCACCACGCCGCCAACCTGCTGCTGGTGGTGATGGGCCTGCTGCTGACCATGCGGTTCATCCATTCGCTGCAGGACGTTGAGGACGCCAACCGCACCCTGGAAGCCCGCGTGTCCGAGCGCGAACGGCAGGTGGCTGCCAGCTATGCCCAGATCGCCCTGCTGCAGAGCGAACAGGCCACGCAGGACGAACGGCAGCGCATCATGCAGGAGCTGCACGACGGCCTGGGTTCGCAGCTCTTCACGTCGCTGCTGCGCGCTGAACGCGGTGCGCTGGACGGCACCGCCATGATCGACGCGCTGCGTGGCGCCATCGACGAGATGCGCGTGGCCGTGGAATCGCTGGCCGACGACGACGGCGACTTCCGCACGGCCTTTGGCAACTTCCGCTTCCGCTGGGACCAGCGCCTGCGCGACGCCGGCATGGCCTGCCAATGGGATCTGTCCCTGCCCGACGAACCGCTGCCGCTGGCGCCGCACGACACCTTGCAGGTGCTGCGGGTGGCCCAGGAGGCACTGACCAATGCGCTCAAGCACGCCAGGGCCAGCGCAGTGAAGGTGTCCCTCCACCGCGATGGCCGGGACCTGGTCCTGGTGGTGCAAGACAACGGACCGTGCAGCGATGCGCCCACGCGCGAAGGCGGACGCGGACTGAGCAACATGCGTGCTCGCGCCGCACGCATCGGTGCGCAGTTGGACATCCGCATGGCCCGCCCGGAACAGCCGGGCACGCAGGTGCTGCTGCGCCTGACTTTGCATCACAGCGACGCCGCTCGGCTGGCCGGGCCCATTTCCGCTGGCTGACAAGCGCCGGCTACCGCAGACGCGGTAGGCCAGAACGCCCATGCGGCATCGTCAAGGAGGGCCTGGATTTCTACAGTGACTTCACGCCGACACGGTGTCGGCCCAAGCACTGGAGGAATCCCATGAACACGCAACAACG
Organism: uncultured beta proteobacterium; assembly: GCA_963750785.1. Lineage (GTDB taxonomy): Bacteria > Pseudomonadota > Gammaproteobacteria > Burkholderiales > Burkholderiaceae_C > Rubrivivax. Next base: position 47,365 of record CAVVSC010000002.1, read on the forward strand.
CAGGGCGGACCGGCTGAGCCGGCTGCAACAAGAGGTGGACTTGCGCTGGTGGCTGGTGCCGCTGGCGCTGGCACTGCTGACAGTGGCTGCCGCGCTGAGCTGGCCCCAACTGTCCATTCGCCCGGATGCGACTGCTTCCCCTGCGGGACAGACGCAGATCCGGCAGCAGCGAACCGAACCTTCCACGGGCGCGTCGGCGGCCTATGCGGCGGCCACGTCGCCCGAAGAAGTGCAGGAGGACAACCATGCGCCCACGTTCTGAAGCCCGTCGCTCCGCCTGGCGCACCATCGTGCTGACCGCAGCGGTGGCGCTTTCGGCCACGCTGCAAGCAAGTCCTGCCCGGGCGCAGGCCCAATTGCCCGACGACGAACTGGCCTCAGCGGCCGACCAGCAACGGGAGGGCCGGCCCTGGCGTGCCGAGGCACTGCTGCGCCGTCTGGCCGAAGGCGGCAACGTGCTGGCCATGGAACGCCTGGCGCTGATGCACTGGTACGGGCCGCGCCTGTACCCAGGCGAGCCCTGGGACGCCGATCTGGCACGGCTGTGGTTTGCCCGCGCCGCAGCGCAAGGCAGCGAAGTCGGTCGGTACATGGTGTCTGTGGATCGGCGCAAGACACCGGCGGCCCATGCCGAAAGGGCTAATGCGTCGGCGCCCCGTTGACGGCATGATGGCTGCATGAACGAGACCCCTTCCCCATCATCCAACCCAGCTCCTGCCCAAGCCACCGCCACCGAACTGGCCCAGCGCCTCATCCGCAACTTCAACAGCGCACCGCTTGAAGCCTGGGAGCGTGCGCCGCTGTACGCCAACCAGAGCGCGCAACTGGGCACGGGCACGGCGGCGCGCAAGATGGGCTGTGGCATTGACATCGTGCCGCCGGGCAAGATGAGTTGCCCCTACCACTTCCACCACGCACAGGAAGAGATGTTCATCGTGCTGGAAGGCCGCGGCACGCTGCGCGTGGCGGGTGAGCGCTTGCCCATCCAGGCCGGCGACGTGATCTTCATTCCAGCCGGGCCGGAGTACCCGCACCACATCATCAACACGTCCGACGCACCGCTGAAGTACCTCAGCCTCAGCACCAAGGAGTACCCGGAAGTCTGCGAATACCCAGACAGCGGCAAGCTGATGGCCTTCTCGTGGAAGGAAGGCAAGAGCACGGTACGCAGCATGCACCACAAGTCCTCAGGCGTGGACTACTGGGACAAGGAACCGTGATCCGGCGCTGATGCCGTCTTGCATGGCCCTCATGCCGATGGCGCATGCGCGTCCTGCGCAGCGGCGGCGCTGCCTACACTGCGCCGCATGAACACACCGACCCGACTCGAACACGACCTGCTGGGCGACCGGCAGGTTCCCGCCCACGTCTACTGGGGCGTGCACACGCTGCGCGCGGTGGAGAACTTCCCCATCAGCGGCACGCCCATCTCCATCTACCCGGACTTGCTGAAAGCGCTGGCCTGCATCAAGCAGGCGGCGGCGCAGGCCAATGCGGAACTGGGCCTGCTGGACGCTGTTCGGCGCGACGCCATCGTCAAGGCCTGCGAGGAGATCCGCGCCGGCGCGCTGCACGACCAGTTTGTGGTCGACGTGATCCAGGGCGGCGCCGGCACCAGCACCAACATGAACGCCAACGAGGTCATCGCCAACCGGGCGTTGGAACTGCTGGGCCATGCCAAGGGCGACTACGCGCAGTTGCACCCCAACGAACACGTCAACATCGGCCAGAGCACGAACGACGTCTATCCCAGCGCACTGAAGGTGGCCACGTGGTTCGGCATCCTGAGCCTGGTGGACGCCATGGCCCACCTGCGCCGCGCCTTTGAAGCCAAGGCCGAGGAGTTCAAACCCGTTCTGAAGATGGGCCGCACGCAGTTGCAGGACGCCGTGCCCATGACCCTGGGCCAGGAATTCAGCACCTATGCCGTCATGCTGGGCGAAGACGAACAGCGATTGCGCGAAGCAGCCCTGCTGATCTGCGAGCTGAACCTGGGCGCCACGGCCATCGGCACCGGCATCACCGCGCACCCGGACTACGCGCCCTTGGTGATGAAGAAGCTGCAGGTGCTCACCGGCATCCCCTTGATCACCGCGCCCAATCTCATCGAAGCCACCCAGGACTGCGGCGCCTTTGTGCAGCTGAGTGGTGTACTCAAGCGCGTGGCGGTGAAGCTGTCCAAGACCTGCAACGACCTGCGCCTGCTGTCCAGCGGCCCGCGTGCGGGCCTGGGCGAAATCAACCTGCCGCCCATGCAGGCCGGCAGCAGCATCATGCCGGGCAAGGTGAACCCGGTGATACCGGAAGTGGTCAACCAGATCGCCTTTGAAGTGATCGGCAACGACCTGACCGTGAGCTTTGCGGCCGAGGCCGGCCAGCTGCAGTTGAACGCCTTCGAGCCCATCATCGCGCACAGCCTGTTCAAGAGCGTCAAGCATCTGCGCAACGGCTGCATCACCCTGGCCGACCGCTGCGTCAGCGGCATCACCGCCAACGTGGCGCACATGCGTGCGGCGGTGGAAAACAGCATCGGCATCGTCACCGCGCTCAACCCCTACATCGGCTATGCCAACGCCACCGCTGTGGCTCAGGAAGCGCATGCCACGGGTGGCAGCGTCTACCAGATCGTGCTGGCCAAGGGCCTGCTGACCCAGGCGCAACTGGATGACATCCTGCGTCCGGAAATGCTGACCGCCCCGCAGCCCTTGACTGCCCTGGCGCCGACCGTCAAGTCTGCAGGCTGAAGCGCAGACCTGCGTGGTCCTGGAGGCGACGCACCAAGGCCAATCCCATGGCACTGCCGGCCGTCCAGACGCCGCCGGGCGTGGCACGGCGATCCACGTCCTGCAGCAGACACAAGGCGCTTTCGCTGACCATCTTGCTGGTGGACCCGTAGCCGGGGTCGCGGTCGCCGGTGACGACGGCGGTGAGCCGCTGGCCCGCCGCCGTTTCGCCCGTGAAGTGCACTTCATAGCGGCCGGCCTCACGGGCCGCCGCGTTGGGGCCCTGCCCCGGCTGCGGCAAGGCGAAGCGGCCGATCAGCTTGCGCGTGGGGCCAAAGCCCAGCAGCAGGTTCTGGACGCGCGTCTGCCGCGCAAGTGCCTTGGCCCGCAACTCGCCCGCCGGCCCGGTGCCGGTGAACATGCGCTCGCTGTAACGGAAACCGGTGCCCCAAGGGTGGCCTCGCAAGGCATGGGTGCGGTGCACGTTCTTGGTGTTGATGGTGGCCATCACGAAGGGGCCTGTCCAGACGCGCGCCCAGTCGTCGAAAGCCGCGCCGTCGCCGTCCGGTTGTGCCGGACCGCGGAAGCCTGGCGTCAGCGCAAACGGGTCGGCCATGGCGCCGGCCAGTGCCGGGTTGCGTGCGGTCTGCTCGAAGGTGGCCATGGCACTGGCTGCGGTGCCGCCTGACAGCGTGCCCTTCATCACCTTCACACGGCCGCGCACCTCGGCGGCGGGTGCGCCAAAGCGTTCGATCAAGGCCTGCTGCAGGAAGATCACACCCAGGTCAAAGGGGATGGAATCGAAGCCGCAGGAGAAGACGATGCGCGCGCCACTGGCCTCGGCCGGGCCCTGCAGCTTGCCGATCATCTGCGCCATCCACAGGGGTTCGCCGCACAGGTCCACGTAGTCGGTGCCAGCGTCGGCACAGGCCGTGACCAGGGCCTCGCCATGGCGCTGGTAGGGACCGACGGTGCTGATGACCGCACGCGTCTGCTTCACCAGCGCAGCCATGGCGGCTGCATCGCCGGCGTCGGCCGTCAGCAGCGGCAGGCGGTCGGTCGCGCCCAGGTCGCGCCGCACGGCTTCCAGCTTGTGCAGTTGTCGGCCGGCCAGGGCCCAGCGCAGGCCCGTCTTGGCTTGGGTCTTCCACAGGTAGTCGGCCACCAGGCGGCCCGTGAAGCCGGTGGCGCCAAAGACGATCAGATCAAAGTCATGTTTCATGGGGACAGGGTTTGCGCCTTTCCGGGCTCGATGCCGGAGGCTAAGGCCACTTTGCGTTTCAGACGCCCAGAAAGGAGGCCAAGTCCGCGCTGCCGCCCAGGGCTTGCGCGTCGCCCTGCAGGACCACGCTGCCCTTTTGCAGCACCAGGGCACGGTCGCTCTGGGCCAGGACCTTGCGGTAGTCGCGGTCCACGATCAGCGTTGCAATGCCGCTTTGGCGGATGTCACCGATGACACGCCAGATCTCGGCCACGATCAGCGGGGCCAGGCCTTCGGTGGCCTCGTCCAGGATGATCAGTTCCGGATGCGTCATGAGAGCGCGGCCGATGGACAGCATCTGCTGTTCGCCGCCGGACAACTGGCCGCCCAGGTTGCCGAGCCGTTCAGACAGGCGCGGAAAGGTCTGCATCACGCGGTCGAAGGACCAGTCGTCGCGGCCGCCTGCGCCCTTGCGGGCCGCCATGACCAGGTTTTCGCGCACGCTGAGGTTGTTGAAGACGCCGCGGCCTTCGGGCACGTAGGCCACGCCGGCCCGCGCCACTTCGTGCGGGCGGGCACGCGACCGGTCCTTGCCGAACAGCAGGATCTGGCCCTCGCGCTGGGTGACGTGGCCGAGCAAGGTGCGGATCAGCGTGCTCTTGCCCATGCCGTTGCGGCCCAGCAGGCCCAGGGTCTGACCGCGTTCGATGCGGATGTCCACACCGTGCAGCACGTGGCTGCTGCCATACCAGGCATGCAGGCCCTTGGCTTCCAGGATGACTTCAGCGCCCGCCATGTCAGTGGCCCCCCAGGTAGGCCGCCTGGACTTCCGGGCTGCTGCGCACCGCCGCGGGCGTGTCGCTGGCAATCACGCTGCCGTTGACCATGACCGTGATGCGGTCCGCGATGCGGAAGACCGCGTCCATGTCGTGTTCCACCAGCAAGATGGCGTGACCGCCGCGCAGCTCGTCCAGCAAGAGCAACATGCGTTCGGTCTCTTCCGCGCCCATGCCCGCCAAGGGTTCGTCCAGCAGCAGCACCTGCGGCGCGGTGGCCAGGCACATGGCAATCTCCAGCTGCCGCTTCTGGCCGTGGCTCAGCAGGCCGGCGGGGCGCTGCGCCACGTCCGCCAAGCCCACGCGCGCGGCCACGTCGTGTGCGGTAGCGTTGCTGGTTTTGCAGCCGCTGGCGCTCTGCCACCAGGACCAGGGCTTTTGCAGCGTGGCCTGTGCGGCCAGGCGGCAGTTTTCATGCACGGTGAAGCTGGGGTAGATCGTGGTGCGCTGGTAGCTGCGGCCCAGCCCGGCGCGCGCGCGGCGCGGCTGCGTCCAGTCAGTGACGTCTTCGCCCATCAACTGCACCTGGCCCCCGGTGGGTGGGAATTCGCCCGACAGGATGTTGATCAAGGTGCTCTTGCCGGCGCCATTGGTGCCGATGACGGCATGCACCTGGCCCCGCTGCAGTTCGATGCTGACGCGGTCCACGGCCAGCAGGCCGCCCCAGCGCTGGGTGATGTCCACGCCCTGCAGCAGCACGTCGTTCGCGCCGGCACTCATGGCGACCCCACGCGGCGCGCCGCACGCCCCACCAGCCGGTCACGCCACTGCTGCGGCAGCCCCACCAGACCTTTGGGCAGCAAGGCCACACTGGCGATGATGGCCAGGCCCAGGCCCAGGGTCCAGTGCTTGGCAAAGTTGCCGAAGATCGCTTCGCTCTTGAAGAACTCCTGCAGCAGCGCAAAGGCAAAGGCACCGATCAGCGCGCCGCGCAGGTGCCCGATGCCGCCCAGGATGATCATGATCAGCACGGCGCCACTCAGGTGCCAGCTGAGCATCTCCGGGTTCACGTAGCCGTCCTTCACCGCAAACAGGAAACCGGCCAGGCCCGCCACCGCGCCGCTGATGGTGAAGGCCGCCAACTTGTACGGGTAGGTGGCAAAGCCGGTGGCCCGCATGCGCTGTTCATTGACGCGGATGCCCGCCAGCGCGCGGCCGAAGCGGCTGTTCAGCAAGAGCGACAGCTTGACGAACACGGCCACCAGGCAGGCCAGCGTGAAGCCGTAGATCGCCAGCGGCGTATTCAGCGCCAGCTGGCCCAGCGCGGGCTTGCTGTTGAGGTAGATGCCGTCGGTGCCGCCGCCCAGGGGCGTGTCGTGCACCACGTAGTAGGCCATCTGCGCAAAGGCCAGGGTCACCATGATGAAGTAGACGCCCTTGGTGCGCAGGCTCAATGCACCAACCAACAGCGCATAGGCCGCCGCCGCCAGCACGCTGGCGACCAGGATGAGTGGCAGCGAACCCGTGCCGCTGTCCGGCGACAACAGCACCGCCGCATAGGCGCCGATGCCGAAGAAGCCGGCCTGGCCGAAACACACCAGACCCGTGCCGCCTACCAGCAATTCCAGGCTGAGCGCAAAGATGGCATAGACCATGATCTTCGTGACCAGGTCCATGCCGTAGCCGCCCGCCACCAGCGGGTACAGCGCCAGCAGCACAAAGCAGGCGCAAACAAAGACCAGCTTGCCACGAGCAGCGTCAAGCAGCAGCCGCGGAACCGGCTCCGCCGATCCGCCGGGTGCGCCCACTTCAGGGGGAGCGCCGAAGGCGCTACGGGGGTGATCCATCTATCCTGCCTTGAACAAGCCGTCCGGCTTCCAGAGCAGGATCAAGGCCATCAATACGTACACCAGCACACCAGCGGCGGACGGCAGCAAGACCTTCCCGAAGGTGTCGACAAATCCGATCAGCAGCGCCCCCAGCAGCGCCCCGCGGATGCTGCCAATGCCGCCGATGACCACCACCACGAAGCAGATGATGAGCACCTGCCCGCCCATGCCCGGGTACACGCTGCTGACCGGTGCGGCCACCATGCCCGCGAAGACCGCAATGGCCACGCCCGCCGCAAACACCACGCGGTAGAGGAACTTGATGTCGATGCCCAGGCTCTGCACCATTTCCCGGTTGGTGCTGCCGGCGCGGATCATCATGCCCAGGCGCGTGCGTGCAAACACGAACCACATGCCGATGGCCAGCAGGATGCACACCCCGCTGATGAAGAGTCGGTAGACCGGGTAGGTCATCACATCGCCCAGCGGCAGGGTGCCGGACAGGATCTCGGGCGCCTGCACGCCGTGCACCTCGTCACCCACCAGCAGGCTGCGCACTTCCTCAAAGACCAGGATCAGGCCGTAGGTCATCAGCACCTGCTGCAGGTGCTCACGCTCATAGAGGTAGCTGTAGAAAGCCCACTCCAGTACATAGCCCAGCAGCACGGCCAGCACCGTGCCCACCAGCAAGACGGCAAAGAAGCCGCCACCAAAGGTGCTGGCCACCGCCGGCGCCAGCGCAAAGGCCATGTAGGCGCCGACCATGTAGAAGCTGCCGTGCGCCAGGTTGATGACGCCCATGATCCCGAAGATCAAGGTGAGGCCGCTCGCCACCAGGAAGAGCAGCAGCCCGTATTGCAGCGAATTCAGGCACTGGATGAGGAAGGTGGCGAGGTCCATCCAGGCTTACTGCATCGAGCAGCCCTTGCCGGGGTCGGCCAGGGCCTTGGCTGCGATGGCGATGGACTTGTTCTCCTTGCTGCTCACCTGGCGCAGGTAGATGTCCTGCACCGGGTCGTGGTTCTTGCCCAAGGTGAAGCTGCCACGCGGGCTGTCGATCTTGGCCTTGCGCAGCGCGGCGGCGAATTCGGCCTTCTTGCTGGTGTCGCCCTTGGTGGCAGCCAGGCCGATGGCCAGCATCTGCGCGGCGTCGTAGCCTTGCACGGCGTACACGTCGGGCTGCAGCTTGTAGGCCTTGGCGTAGGCCAGGCGGAAGGCGTTGTCGCGTGGCGTGTTCAGGCCGTCGGCGTAGTGCAGCGTGGTCAGCAGGCCGTCGGCATCGGCGCCCTGGGCTTCCAGCGTGCCGTCGGTCAGGAAGCCTGCACCGTACAGCGGGATGCTCTTTTTCAGACCCGCGCCGGCGTAGTCCTTGACGAACTTGACGGCCCCGCCACCGGCGAAAAAGGTATAGACCGCATCAGGCTTGAGCGACGCGATCTCTGTCAGCAACGCCTGGAATTCCACGCCCGGGAAGGGCAGGCTCAGTTCCTTGACGATCTGACCCTGGCCGTTGGTGGCCTTGGCAAAGCCTTCCTTGAAGCCGGCCACACTCTCGTCGCCAGCGGCGTACTTCCAGGTGATGGTGACGACCTTCTTGTGGCCCTTCTTGCCCACCACCTCGCCCATGGCATAGCCCGGCTGCCAATTGCTGAAGCTGCTGCGGAAGATGTTGGGCGCGCACATGGCCCCGGTCACCGCACCTGCGCCGGCGTTGGGCACGATCAGCAGGGTGCCGCTTTCCTTGGCGACACGCGCCATGGCCATCGCCACGCCGCTGTGCACGGTGCCGATGATGACGTCCACGTTGTCGCGCTTGACCAGCTTGTTGACGTTGTCGGTGGCCTTGGCAGGGTCGCTCTCGTCGTCGACCTTGACGAACTCCACCTCGCGGCCGCCCAGCTTGCCGCCCATTTCAGCCACCTGCAGGCGGAAGCCATTTTCAATGGCGTTGCCCAATGCGGCGAAGGTCCCGGTGTAGGGCAGCATGAGCCCGACCTTGAGCTTGGCCTGGGCGAAGGCGCCCGACGATGCCAGCAGCGCGGCGCCGGCCACCAGGGTGATGCGAAAGCTCGTGCGGAAATTGTTCATGCGTTGTCTCCATGGGTCTTCAAAAAAATATTGACAGCCTCGATCAAGGCCGCGGGCTGGTCGCGGTGCGGGGAATGTCCGCAGGCGGGCAGTTCCAGCAATTGTGTGGGTGGGTAGAGGCGCTGGATGCCCCGTATTTGCTCCAGGGTGCCGTAGACGTCATCCAGGCCCTGCACGGCCAGCACCGGGCAGCGCAGGCCGCGCAAGTGCGTGTCGATTCGCCAACTGCGAAAGGCCGAATCCAGCCAGATGCGGTTCCAACCGAAGAAGGCGCTGTCCGGGTCGTCGTGGTACTTGGCCAGGCTCTTCTTCAAGTCACCTTCCTGGTAGGCGATGCGGGCCTGTTCAATGCTGGCGATCGACAAGTCCTCCACCAGGATGTGCGGCGCCACCGCCACGCAACGGCTGACCTGGGCCGCAAACCGTGCGGCGTGCAAGAGGGCGATCGAACCGCCGTCGCTGTGGCCGAACAAGCTGTAGGGCCGGCCCACGCCCAGCGCCTGCAAGAACGCGGGCAACACTTCGGTGGCTTGTCGGTGCATGAAGTCCACGCCCCAGACTTCGTCAGCCGCGCGCGGTGTGCTGCGGCCGTAGCCGGGGCGGCTGTAAACCAGTCCGCGCAGGCCGGCGGCTTCGCACAGGCGCTGCGGGAAGTCCTTCCACATGGCCAGCGAACCCAGCCCTTCATGCAGGAACACGACCAGCGGTGCGTCGGGCGCGCCCACCCAGGCGTGTTCGATGCGCACCTGTCGGCCGGCCCATTCGATGTCGACGAACTGAACGCTCACGCCTGCTTTTCCTGATCGCGCAGCTTGAAACGCTGGATCTTGCCGGTGGCGGTCTTGGGCAATTCGCTCACGAACTCGATCAGCCGCGGGTACTTGTAGGGTGCCAGCTTGTCCTTCACGAAGGCCTTCAGTTCGGCTTCGGTCGCCGTGGCGCCGGCCTTCAGCACGACAAAGGCCTTGGTCTTGGTCAGCCCTTCGGCGTCGGGCACGCCAATGACGGCGGCTTCCAGCACGGCGGGGTGTTGCACCAGGGTGGCTTCGACTTCGAAGGGGCTGACGTAGATGCCACTGACCTTCAACATGTCGTCGCTGCGGCCGCTGTAGGTGTAGGTGCCGTCGGCATTCTTGACGTACTTGTCGCCGCTCTTCGTCCAGCCGCCCTGGAAGGTGTCGCGCGTCTTCGCGGCATTGCCCCAGTACATCATGGCGGCGCTGGGGCCGTGGATGTAGAGGTCGCCGGGCTCGCCATCCGGCACGGGGCCCCCGTCGTCGCTGCGCAGCGCAATGTCGTAGCCGGGTACCGGCCAGCCGGTGGTGCCGTAGCGCACGTCGCCCGGGCGGTTGCTGATGAAGATGTGCAACATCTCGGTGCTGCCGATGCCGTCCACGATGTCGGTGCCGAAGTGGCGCTGGAAACGCTCTCCCAGGTCGGCCGGCAGGGCTTCGCCGGCAGACGAGACCAGGCGCATGGCCACGTCGGTCTTCGCCGGCAGACTGGGCGAAGCCAGCATGCCGGCAAACCCCGTGGGCGCGCCAAAGAAGACGGTGGGCTTGAGCCCGCCGACGCCGCCGGTCCAGCGCTTGAAGGTGGCGTCCGGCGTGGGGCGTTCGGCCATCAGCAAGGTGGTGGCACCCACGCTCATCGGAAAACTCAGGCCATTGCCCAGGCCGTAGGCGAAGAAGAGCTTGGCTGCACTGAAGCACACATCGTTTTCGCGCAGGGCCAGCACGCCTTTGCCGTAGAGCTCGCAGGTCCAGTAGGGGTTGGCATGCGAATGCACGGTGCCCTTGGGGCGGCCAGTGCTGCCACTGGAATAGAGCCAGAAGGCCGGGTCGTCACGGCCCGTGGTGGCCGGCTTCGCCGCAGGGGTGTGTGCAGACAGGAAGGCTTCGAACTCCACTTCGGACGGGTGCAGCGGCGCGACCGGGCGCGACACGATGACCTTGCCCACTTCGTGGTCGCTCTTGGTCATGGCCGCCGTCACGGCGGGCAACAGGGCGCCGCTGACCAGCACGGCCTGGGCGCGCGAATGCTCCAGCATGTAGGCGTAGTCGTCCGCGGTCAGCAGGGTGTTGACAGCCACCGGCACCACGCCTGCGTACTGCGCCCCCAGGAAGGCCACGGGCCAGTCATTGCAGTCCTGCATGAGCAGCAACACGCGCTCTTCGCGTTTGATGCCCAGGCTGCGCAAGGCGGCAGCCAGGCGGCGCACACGGTCTTCCAGTTGTCCATAGCTGAGCGAACCCAGGTCGTCCACGAAGGCCGCCTTGGTCGGTCGGCCGGCGTTGGTGGCCAGCAGGTGCTGAGCGAAGTTGAAGGCCTCGGGCGGCGTCGCCAGGTCTTGAGGGGTGGTCATGGGTGGGTCTCCTGCGCCGTATTGAAGCAACGGCTTGATCAGTTCAGTTGAGCCAGCACGCCCGTGCTGGCTTGCACCGCCGCGCGGCGGTGGTAGAAGTTCAAGGCCTTCAGGCCGCCCAGTTCCTCCCCACCGCCGGCACGGCCGGGGCCGCCGTGCAAGGACTGCGGCATGACGTTGCCATGCCCGGTGTGCAGGGCAGCCACGTCCGGGCTGATGACGTGCACCCGGCCATGGCTGCTGGCCAGTTCAAGGGCAGCACCTGCCAGCGCCGCGGGGTCGGCGCCGTAGAGCGATGCCACCAGCGAGCCCTGCCCGCGCCGAATCAACTGCAGCGCGTGTTCGGCATCGCGGTAAGGCAGCAAGGTGGCCACCGGGCCAAAGACCTCCATGTCGTGCACCAGGGCGGCGCCGTCCGGGTCTTGCGTGCCCAGCAGGGTAGGACCTACGCAGCAGGCCACCGCAGGGTCCACATCCACCAGCGCGTGCTGGGCGCCGTCGTGCAGCGCCTGGGTAACGTCCTTCAATTGCGCCAGGCCGGCACGCACGGCATTCAGCTGTGCTCGGCTGACAAGGGAACCCATGCGCACGCTGTCGTTGCGCGGGTTGCCCACGGTCGTCTTGGCCAGGCGCGCGCTGATGGCCTCGGCCGCCTGCGCGTACAGGCCCTCGGGCACGAAGACACGGCGGATGGCCGTGCACTTCTGGCCGCTCTTGACCGTCATCTCACGCGCCACTTCCTTGGCCAGCAAGTCGAGGGCTTCGCTGCCGGCAGCCGCGCCCGGCATCAGCCACGCGGAATTGATACTGTCGGCTTCGATGTTCACGCGCACGGAGCGCACCGCCACCGCCGGGTGCTGGCGGATCAACGCGGCCGTGTCGGCGCTGCCGGTGAAGCTCAGCACGTCGAAAGGCTGCAAGGCGTCCAGCAAGCCCGCCGAACTGCCGCAGATCACCGACAGCGCGCCCAATGGCAGCACGCCCGCATCCACCACGTCCTGCACCATGCGCTGCGTGAGCCAGGCCGTGGCGGTGGCGGGCTTGATGACCACCGGCACGCCGCTGAGCAGTGCGGGCGCCGCTTTCTCCCACAGGCCCCAACTGGGGAAGTTGAAAGCGTTGATGAAGAGCGCCATGCCGCGCGTGGGCAGCAGCACATGCTGGCTCTGGAACAGCGGGTCCTTGCCCAGTCGCGCCGCCTCGCCGTCCAGCAGGTGGCGGCGGTCGCCCAGCGACGCGCCCAACTTGGCGTAGGTCGACAAGGTGTAGATGCCGCCGTCCACATCCACGGCGGAGTCGTTCTTCACCGTCCCGCTGTTGGCCAGGCTGATGGCGTAGTAGTCGTCGCGCTTGGCTTGCAGCACGGCAGCCACCTTGCCCAGCAGTTCAGCACGCTGGGCGTAGCTCAGGGCACGCAGGGCCGCGCCGCCGGTGTCACGGGCGTAGGCAAATGCGGCCGGCAGGTCCAGGCCGGTGGCGTCCACGCGGGCCAGTTCCGTCCCCAGCACGGGGTCGAAAAGGGCCGTGCCGTCGCCGCTGCCGGCTTGCCATCGGCCCTGAAGATAGTTGGGAAGCAGTGCGTTCATGTGATGCCTTGTGAACTTTCAAGCAGGCGCCGCGGAAGCGGCGTTGCCGAGCCGCCAGCGGCGCAGCTTGGGGGGGTGCGCCGCTGGCGCTTCGGAAGGGTCGTCATTGACTGAATTCGATTTGCCCTTGGGGCAGCAGGTACAGCACAAGCGCACGTCCCTGGGTCACCGTGGGCCGGTGGGCGCTGCCGGGCTCTTTGACGATCCATCCCGCAGGGCGGCCGTCGAACAAGGCCTCACCTTCCAGCGGCATCAGCAGGTCGATCTCGCCCAAGGGATGCGTGTGGTGCGGACCGGCGATGTCGGCCATGTCCACCACGTCGACGCTGAAGCCGTGCAAGTCCTCCGCCGGCTTGAAGATGCGGCCGTACTTGATGCCCGCCGCTTCACGCGTGCACAGCCAGCCCTCGGTCACTCCGGTCTGGCAGGCTGCGGCGATGCGCCGGAACGTGGTCGACTGCGGACCATGTTCGGCATTCAACCAGGCGTCCAGCGCCGCATCCAGCGGGCGACCGGCCATCTGGGCCGTCAGGGCGGCGACATCCGCCCGGAATTGATCTTGCGCAGAAAGGGAACTCATGATGGTCGACTCGGCTTGCCTTCGGTGAGAACATGCACTATTGTGCCGACCAGCACCATAAGGCCGACCACAAGCGATGTCAAGCACTATATTGCATGCACCCGGGATAACCCCAGGCACCGAAGACGGTGCGGGCGAGGAGAAGAACCCCTTCCTGGTCGCCTTGGGGGAACGCGTGCGCGCCCTTCGTGCCCGTCGCGGCATGACGCGCAAAGCCACTGCCCTGGCCGCCGATGTGAGTGAGCGCCATCTGGCCAACCTGGAATACGGCACGGGCAATGCCAGCATCCTGATCCTGCTGCAGGTGGCCCAGGCGCTGCAGTGCACCTTGGCCGAACTGATCGGCGACGTCACCACGTCCACGCCTGAATGGCTGCTCCTGCGCGAACTGCTGGAAAACCGCGACGACGCCACCCTGCACCGCGTGCGCGTGGCCGTGGGCCAGCTGCTGGGCACCGGCGGCGACAACCAGGCAGGCGGCGCGGGCCAGACGCAGGCCCGCAGCACCCGGGTGGCGCTGATCGGGCTGCGCGGCGCGGGCAAGTCCACGCTGGGCCAGTTGCTGGCCCAGGACCTGGACTACCCTTTCGTCGAACTGAGCCGAGAGATCGAGAAGTTCGCCGGCTGCAGCATCAGCGAAATCCAGGGCCTGTACGGCCAGAACGCCTACCGCCGCTACGAGCGCCGCGCGCTGGAAGAGGCGATCCAGATCTACCCCGAAGCGGTGATTGCCACGCCAGGCGGCATCGTCAGCGACGCCGCCACTTTCAACCTGCTGCTGGCCCACTGCACCACGGTCTGGCTGAAAGCAGCGCCGGAGGACCACATGAAGCGTGTGACGGCCCAGGGCGACCTGCGCCCCATGGCGGCCAGCCGCGAAGCCATGCAGGACCTGAAGGGCATCCTGGCCGGACGAGCGGCCTTTTATTCCAAGGCGGAACTGCAGCTGGACACCAGTGCCCAGGACCAGGCGGCCAGTTTCGGCCTGCTGCGCCAGGCCGTACGCCAGGCGCTGGGTCTGGTCACCAGTTGAAGCCATTTTATGCATTAAAGTGCTTGACAGTTTAGTGATAGGCATTATTATGCGTGTCATTGCCAGCCCGAATGACTGCACTTTGCTGCCACACCAGGAGAAGCCCATGAGCACCCCGCCGCGCGTCAACTACCAGACCCAACCCAGCCAGTACCACCACTGGAAGCTGAAGTTCGAAGGCCCGGTGGCCACGCTGCTGGCCGACTTCGACGAAAACGCGGGCCTGCGCCCCGGCTACAAGCTCAAGCTCAACAGCTACGACCTGGGCGTGGACATCGAATTGAACGACGCCATCCAGCGCATCCGCTTCGAACACCCCGAAGTGCGCACCGTGGTGCTGACCAGCGCCAAGGAAAAGGTCTTCTGCTCCGGCGCCAACATCTTCATGCTGGGCGTCAGCACACATGCCTGGAAGGTGAACTTCTGCAAGTTCACCAACGAGACGCGCAATGGCCTGGAAGACAGCAGCCAGTACAGCGGCCTGAAGTTCCTGGCGGCCGTCAACGGTGCCTGCGCAGGTGGCGGCTATGAACTGGCCCTGGCCTGCGACGAGATCATCCTGGTCGACGACCGCAGCAGCGCGGTCAGCCTGCCCGAAGTGCCACTGCTGGGCGTGCTGCCCGGCACCGGCGGCCTGACCCGCGTCACCGACAAGCGCCATGTGCGCCACGACCTGGCCGACATCTTCTGCACCACCAACGAAGGCGTGCGCGGCCAGAAGGCCAAGGACTGGAAGCTGGTGGACGACGTGGCCAAGCCCGCCGCCTTCGCGGCCAAGGTGCAGGAGCGCGCCTTGCAACTGGCCGAGAAGAGCGACCGGCCGGCCAACGGCAAGGGCGTGGTCTTCGCACCGCTGACCCGCACGATTGAAGCCGACGCGCTGCGCTACCCACACGTCACGGTGGAGATCGACCGCGCCAAGCGCACCGCCAGCTTCACCGTGAAGGGCCCGCAGTCGGCCCAGCCCACGGACGTGGCCGGCATCGAAGCCGCCGGCACCAGCTGGTACCCGCTGGCCCTGGCACGCGAGCTGGAAGACGCCATTCTGGAAATGCGCACGAATGAGTTGGAGATCGGCACCTGGCTCATCAAGACCCAGGGCGACAGCGATGCGGTGCTGGCGGTGGACGCCACGCTCAAGGCCCACGCCAAGCACTGGCTGGTGCGCGAAACCATCGGCTACCTGCGCCGCAGCTTCAGCCGCCTGGACGTGTCCAGCCGCAGCCTCTTCGCCCTGATTGAACCCGGCTCCTGCTTTGTTGGCAGCCTGCTGGAGCTGGCCCTGGCCTGCGACCGCAGCTACCACCTGGCCCTGCCGGACGATGCAGCCAAGGCCCCCAAGATCGCCGTCGACGAAGCGAACTTCGGTCTCTACCCCATGGCCACGAACCAGACACGCCTGGCGCGCCGCTTCTACGAAGACACCGCGCAAGTGGCCGCCGTGCGAGCGTCCATCGGCCAAAGCCTGGATGCCGACGCCGCCTTTGCCCTGGGCCTGGTGACCAGCAATCCGGATGACATCGACTGGGCCGACGAAACGCGCATCGCCATCGAAGAGCGTGTGGCGATGAGCCCCGACGCGCTGACCGGCATGGAAGCCAATCTGCGCTTCAACGGCGTGGAAACCATGGCCACCCGCGTCTTCGGACGCCTGACCGCCTGGCAGAACTGGATCTTCCAGCGCCCCAATGCCGTTGGCGAAAAGGGTGCGCTCAAGGTCTACGGCAAGGGCGACAAGGCCGCCTTCGACTGGACACGGGTTTGACCACCTAACGAATTACTGGAGCAGACACATGAGCACCATCAACTACAGCGAAAAGATCCCCAACAACGTCAACCTGGAAGAGGACCGCACGCTGAAGCGGGCCCTGGAACAGTGGCAGCCCAACTTCCTGTCCTGGTGGGACGACATGGGCCCGGACGGCAGCCAGAACTTCGACGTCTACCTGCGCACCGCGGTCAGCGTGGACCCGCAGGGCTGGGCTCAGTTCGGCCACGTGAAGATGCCTGACTACCGCTGGGGCATCTTCCTGAATCCGGGCGAGAAGGACCGCAAGATCCACTTCGGTGACCACAAGGGCGAAGACGCCTGGCAGGACATCCCCGGCGAGTACCGCGCCAACCTGCGCCGCATCATCGTCACCCAAGGCGACACCGAACCCGCATCGGTCGAGCAGCAGCGCCACCTGGGCCTGACCTGTCCCAGCCAGTACGACCTGCGCAACCTGTTTCAGGTGAACGTGGAAGAAGGCCGCCACCTGTGGGCCATGGTCTACCTGCTGCACAAGTACTTCGGCCGCGACGGCCGCGAAGAAGGCGAAGCGCTGCTGGAACGCCGCAGCGGCCAGGAAGACAACCCGCGCATCCTGCAGGCCTTCAACGAGCAGACGCCGGACTGGCTGAGCTTCTTCATGTTCACGTACTTCACGGACCGTGACGGCAAGTTCCAGCTGTGTGCGTTGGCCGAAAGCAGCTTTGACCCGCTGGCCCGCACCACCAAGTTCATGCTGACCGAAGAGGCCCACCACATGTTCGTGGGCGAAAGTGGCGTCAGCCGCGTCATCAACCGCACCTGTGCGGCCATGAACGAGCTGAAGACCGACGACCCGAAGAAGCTGCGCGAAGCCGGCGTGATCGACCTGCCGACGATCCAGCGCTACCTGAACTTCCACTTCAGCGTCACCATCGACCTCTTCGGTGCCGACGAGTCCAGCAATGCCGCCACCTTCTACAGCACGGGCCTGAAGGGCCGCTACGAAGAAGGCAAGCGCATGGACGACCACCAGCTGCGGGGCCAGACCTACCGCGTGCTGAACGTGGTGAATGGCCAGCTGGTGGAAAAGGAAGTCCCCATGCTCAACGCACTGAACGAGGTGCTGCGCGACGACTACATCAAGGACAGCGTCGCTGGCGTGGAGCGCTGGAACAAGGTGATCGAAAAAGCCGGCATCCCCGTCAAGCTGAAGACGCCGCACAAGGCTTTCCATCGCAATATCGGCGCGCTCAGCGGCGTGAAGGTGTCACCCGACGGTCAGGTGGTCAGCGACATCGAATGGGCGCAGCGCCAGGACGAATGGCTGCCCAGCGCCACCGACCGCGCCTACGTGCAGGGCCTGATGGGCCGCGTGGTGGAGCCGGGCAAGTTCGCCAACTGGATCGCGCCGCCGGTCATGGGCATCAATCGCCAGCCGGTGGACTTCGAGTACGTCCGTTTCAATTAATCTCGCACTGTGCCGGACAGCAAGGGGGCCAAGGGGCCCCCTTCGTCCGAGGAGACACGCATGGACATGGCCGTCACATTCATCAAGCAGCACCTGATCGACCCCGAGATCTGCATCCGCTGCAACACCTGCGAAACCATGTGCCCCGTGGGCGCCATCACCCACGATTCGCGCAACTACGTGGTGGACGCCAGCAAGTGCAACTGGTGCAACGACTGCATCTCGCCCTGCCCCACCGGCAGCATCGACAACTACCGCAAGATGCCCGCGGCCAAGGCCTACAGCCTGGACGAGCAGTTGGGCTGGGATGCCTTGCCGGTCGAACTCAGCAAGGACCAGCTGACCGAACTGGGCGGTGGTGCCGCTGAAACTGCTGCTGCTGAACAAGAAGCGCCCGCCACTGCGCTGGCACCGGCCCCTGAACCCGGCACCGAACCCGCCTTCAACAGCGCGCAGTTCGGCGCCACGCTGCCGCCCTGGAGCGCAGCCCACGCTTACACCAACCTGTACGGCCCGAAGGCGGCGGACAAGTTCGTCACCGCCACCGTGGCGGGCAACGTGCGCGTGACCGAAGTCGGAAAGGACTACGACACCCACCACGTGGTGCTGGACTTCGGTGCCATGCCTTTCCCGGTGCTGGAAGGCCAGAGCATTGCCGTCATTCCGCCAGGCACCGACGTCCACGGTCGCGCCCACCACCCGCGCCAATACAGCATCGCCAGCCCGCGCAATGGCGAACGGCCGGGCTACAACAACGTGTCGCTGACCATCAAGCGCGTGCTGGAAGACCATCAGGGCCAGCCGGTGCGCGGCGTGGCCAGCAACTACATGTGCGACCTGAACGTCGGCGACAAGGTCCAGGTCATCGGCCCCTTCGGCAACAGCTTCCTGATGCCCAACCACCCCAAGAGCCATATCGTCATGATCTGCACTGGCACCGGCAGCGCGCCGATGCGGGCCATGACCGAATGGCGGCGCCGCCTGCGCAGCAGCGGCAAATTCGAAGGCGGCAAGCTGATGTTGTTCTTCGGCGCGCGCAGCAAGGAAGAACTGCCCTACTTCGGCCCGCTGCAGAACCTGCCGAAGGACTTCATCGACTGCAACTTCGCCTTCAGCCGCGCCGCAGGCCAGCCCAAGAAGTACGTGCAGGACGGCCTGCGCGAACGCGCGGCCGACGTTGCGGCCTTGCTGGCCGACCCGAACGCGTACTTCTACGTCTGCGGCCTGAAGGCCATGGAAGAAGGGGTGGTCCTGGCCCTCCAGGACATCGCCAAGGGTGCGGGCCTGGACTGGACCACGGTGGGCGCGCAACTGAAGCAGCAAGGCCGCCTGCACCTGGAAACCTACTGACCATGCAGACGCTCAAGATCAGCACGCGCAGTCCCGGCGTGGCCCAGGTGACGATGGCGCGCCCGGCCGTCTTCAACGCCTTTGACGAAGCCATGATCGCGGAACTGGACGCTGCCTTTGCGCAGCTGATCGCCGACGGCAGCGTGCGCATCATCGTGCTGGCCGGTGAAGGCAAGCACTTCAGTGCCGGCGCGGACCTGCAATGGATGCAGCGCGCCAGCCAGGCCAGCCGCGAATGGAACCTGGCCGATGCGCGCAAGTTTGCCGGCATGCTGGCACGCATCGACAGCGCGCCCAAACCCACCGTGGCGCGGGTGCAGGGCGCGGCCCTGGGCGGCGGCGTGGGCCTGGCGGCCGCGTGCGACATCGCCATTGCAGCGGACAACGCCAGCTTCTCGGTCAGCGAGGCCAAGTTCGGCATCCTGCCCGCCGTGATCGGGCCCTACGTCACCAATGCGGTGGGCAAGCGGCAGGCCAGGCGCCTGGCCTTGACGACCGAACGCATCGGCGCGGCGGAAGCTCTGGGCATGGGCCTGGTGCAGCGCGTGGTGGGCGTCGACGCACTGGACGCCAGCGTCGACGAGACCTTGGCGCAACTGCTGGCCGGCGGACCGGATGCCCAGCGTGAGATCAAGACGCTGTTTGCGCAACTGCAGCTTGGCCCCATCACGCCCGACGTGGTCGAGCTCACCGCACAAACCATCAGCCGCGTGCGCGGCACCGACGAAGCGCGCGAAGGCTTTGCCGCATTCCTGGGCAAGCGCCCGGCCAACTGGATTCCAAGATGAGTGGCATCAATCTGCAAGGAACCCCGGTGCTGGTCATCGGCGCCGGCATCATGGGCGCCGGCATTGCGCAAGTGGCTGCGCAGGCCGGCCACGCAGTCAGCCTGTTTGATGCGCGCGAAGGCGCCGCGGCGTCCGCCAAGGCCAAGCTGGCGTCCACGCTGGAGGGGCTTGTCGCCAAAGGCAAGCTGGCGGCTGATGCGGCCCAGGCCACCCTGGCACGCATCCAGCCCATCGGCACCTTGCCTGAGGCCGCGCAAGTGGGCCTGGTGGTGGAGGCCATCGTGGAAGACCTGGCCGCCAAGCGCGCGCTGTTCCAGCAGCTGGAAGGCATCGTCGGCGACGCCTGCGTGCTGGCCACCAACACCAGCAGCATCAGCGTCACGGCCATTGCCAACGGACTGAAACTGCCAGGCCGCCTGGTGGGCATGCACTTCTTCAACCCCGTGCCGCTGATGAAGCTGGTGGAAGTGGTCAGCGGCCTGCAGACGGCGCCGGACGTGGCCGAGTCCGTCTTTGCCCTGAGCAAGCAGTGGAACAAGGTGCCGGTGCACTGCAAGAGCACACCGGGCTTCATCGTGAACCGCATCGCCCGGCCCTACTACGCCGAAACCCTGGCCCTGCTGCTGGAACAGGCCGCCACGCCGCAGGTGCTGGACGCCTGCCTGCGCGGCGCAGGCTTCCGCATGGGCCCTTGCGAACTCATGGACCTGATCGGCCATGACACCAACTTTGCGGTGACGAATTCCGTCTACGCGGCCAACTTCCAGGACAAGCGCTTTGTGCCCAGTCTGGTGCAGGCCGAGATGGTGGCGGGCGGCCTCCTGGGCCGCAAGAGCGGGCGCGGTTTCTACCGCTACCCGGACGGCGCGCCTGCGCTGCCGGTGGCGGTGCACGAGGCGCCGGCCACCGCGCGCGAAGTCACCGTGCACGGCGAAGGCACCATTGCCGACCTGCTGGACACGCGCGCCACGGCCGCACTGTCCAGCCAGGGCTGGGGCCCGGCCCGCGATCGCAACAGCGGGTGGACAGGCCTGGAAGTGGACGGCGCGCGTCTGGTGCTGACCACGGGTCGCACCGCGCTGGAGATCGGCGCAACGGGCAACGCTGCGGCAAGCAGCCAGGACGTGGCCGTGTTCGACCGCCCTGTGCAGTTGCCCGCCGCGCCGGGCACGGCCCTGGCCTACGCCGTGTCTGACCAGGCCAGCGCGCACTGGCGCACACAAGCGCCCGCGTGGCTGGCGGCCTTGGGCTTTTCGCCCCTGCCGGTGGCCGACGCGCCGGGCCTGGTGGTGGCCCGCACCGTGGCCATGCTGATCAACGAAGGCGCTGACGCGGTGCTGCAAGGCGTGTGCTCGCCCGAAGGCGCCGACGCCGCCATGAAGCTGGGCGTGAACTACCCTGCCGGGCCCTTTGAATGGTTGGCGGGCTGGAGTGCCAGCGCCGTCTCCGACTTGCTGGACGCGCTGGACGCGCACTGCCGTGGCGAGCGTTACCGCGTCAGCCCGCATCTCCGCCGCCAAGCTTCCATCCGCGCCTGAGGAACCAACATGACATCAACCCAGAACCACGCCCAGACCCAAGCCTTCATCTGCGACGCCATCCGCACACCCTTCGGCCGCTACGGTGGCGCACTGTCATCCGTGCGCACGGACGACCTGGGGGCCATCCCCTTGAAGGCGCTGATGGCGCGCAACCCGAAGGTGGATTGGGCGGCGGTGACGGACGTGCTTTACGGCTGCGCCAACCAGGCCGGCGAAGACAACCGCAACGTCGCACGCATGGCCGCGCTGCTGGCTGGGCTGCCCCAGGAACTGCCAGGCGCCACCATCAACCGCCTGTGCGGCAGCGGGCTGGACGCGGTGGGCACGGCCGCACGCGCCATCAAGGCCGGTGAAGCGCAGTTGATGATTGCCGGTGGCGTGGAAAGCATGAGCCGCGCGCCCTTTGTCATGCCCAAGGCCGAGAGCGCCTTCAGCCGCAGCAACGCGGTCTACGACACCACCATCGGCTGGCGCTTCATCAACAAGCGCATGAAGGAACTCTACGGCGTGGACAGCATGCCGGAGACCGCCGAGAACGTCGCCACGGACTTCAAGATCGAACGTGATGCCCAGGACCGCATGGCCCTGCGCAGCCAGCTGAACGCCGTGGCCGCGCAGAAGGCCGGCCATCTGGCGGCCGAGATCACGCCCGTGCACATCGCGCAAAAGAAGGGCGACCCACTCGTCGTTGACCAGGACGAACACCCGCGTGAAACGAGTCTGGAAGCGCTGGCCAAGCTGAAGGGCGTGGTGCGGCCCGACGGCACGGTGACCGCCGGCAACGCCAGCGGCGTCAACGACGGCGCCTGCGCGCTGATCCTGGCCAGCGAAGCGGCTGCCGCCCGCCACGGACTGACGCCGCGCGCCCGCGTGGTGGGCATGGCCACGGCGGGCCTGGCGCCGCGCATCATGGGCTTCGGACCGGCGCCGGCCACGCGCAAGGTCCTGGAACTCACCGGCCTGTCCATCGCGCAGATGGACGTGATCGAACTCAACGAAGCGTTCGCGGCGCAAGGCCTGGCTGTGCTGCGCGACCTGGGCCTGGCCGATGACGACGCGCGCGTCAACCGCTGGGGCGGCGCCATTGCCCTGGGCCACCCGCTGGGCGCCAGCGGTGCGCGGCTGGCCACCACCGCCGTCAGCCAGTTGCACCGCCTGGGCGGGCGCTACGCGCTGGCCACGATGTGCATCGGCGTGGGCCAGGGCATTGCGGTGGTGCTGGAAAAGGTCTGATCCGCGCGGCAGGTGTGGCGGCCGGGTGAAAATGGTCCACCCCACGCCCACAGCAGGAGACGCCCTTGTCCTTGAAAGTTGCCCTGATCGGTTCGCGCTTCTTTGCCGCATCCGTCTTTGAAGCCCTGAGCAAGGAGTCCAAGGTCACCATTGCCGCGGTGGTGGCACCGGCGGAAGACGACCGCTTGGCCATCGCCGCGCGCAAGGCCGGTGTGCCGCACGTGCACGTGCTGGCCAACCCGAAGCTGGTGCCCGCCGAAGCCGTGCCGGAAGGCATGGACCTGATCGTCGCCGCCCACACCCATGCACGCGTCAGCAACGAAGCCTTGGCCCGTTCGCGCCTGGGCGGCGTGGGCTACCACCCGTCCCTGCTGCCGCGCCACCGTGGCATTGCGGCCGTGGAATGGACGGTGCTGCAGGGCGACGCGATTGCCGGCGGCTCGGTCTACCACCTGGCCGACGGCTGGGACGCAGGCGCCATTGCGGCGCAGGACTGGTGCTTTGTGGCACGCGGCGAAGGCGCACGCGAGCTGTGGGAACGCGCCCTGGCCCCGCTGGGCCTGCAACTGCTGGCCCAGGTGGTGCGCCACGCGCGCGACCACGGCGCGCTGCCTGCCCACGTGCAGGACACCCGCTTTGCCACGCGCGCGCCCATGCTGCGCCGCACGGTGCAACTGGCCGACGAGCCGACACCTTCCCTGGCAAATTTGGTGGTCACCGTGATGGGCCCGGACCGCCCTGGCATCGTCGCCCGCCTGGCGGACGTGGCCCACCGCCACGGCGCCAACTGGGCGACGAGCCGGCTGTCCCGCGTGGCCGGTGAATTTGCAGGCACCGTGCACCTGGAAGTGCCGCCGGACCGGGCCGATGCCCTTGGCGCCGCGCTGCGCGAACTGCAGGACGCAGGTCTGCAGATCAGCATCGCCCAAAGCAGCGCCGGCAGCCCGGCCACAGGCTGGCGTCAGGTGTCCCTGGAACTGGTGGGCCCGGACCGCGCCGGCATCGTCAGCCAGCTGACGCGTCGGCTGGCCGAACGCGGCGTCAGCATCGAACAGCTGCACACCGAACTGCTCGTCGGTGCCGACGGCAGCCAGCGCTTCAAGGTCAACGCGCACTTGCTGGTGCCGCAGGCCATCAGCAACGACACCCTGCACGGGGAATTGGAAGGCCTGGCCAGCGAGATGATGCTGGACATCGCGCTGGGCGACCGCGCCTCGGCCTGAGGCTGCGGCTTCAGGCGTTCAGCAACTCCGCCAGCACCGCCGCCGCACGCTCGCATTGCGCGCGGTTCACGTCCAGGTGGGTCACGGCGCGCACGGTGCGCGGGCCGAAGGCATTGACGAGCACGCCTCGTGCACGCGCTTGTGCACTGAGCGTTGGCGCGTCCATCGCCAGGCCGTCGGGCAAGTGAAAGACCACGATGTTGGTCTGAACGGTGGCCAGGTCCAACTGCACCGGCGCCCGTGCGGCCAGCGCTTCGGCCAGGGCCCGTGCGTTGGCGTGGTCCTCGGGCAGACGTGCCAGGTGCACATCCAACGCATGCAGTGCGGCGGCCGTGAAGATGCCGTTCTGGCGCATCGCACCACCCATGCGCTGACGGTGCCGGGTGGCGGCCGTGATCAAGGCCTTGGAACCGGCAAGCAGTGAACCGCCCGGGGCACCCAGGCCCTTGCTGAAAGCCACGGCCACCAGGTCGAAAGGCGCGGCCAGTTCGGCCACTGGCAGGCCGCTGGCGGCGCTGGCATTCCACAGCCGCGCGCCGTCCAGAAACGTCGCCAGGCCCAGTTCGCGCGCCACCGCGCAAATGGCCAGCACCTCGGCCTGGGGAACCACCACGCCGCCAGCGCGGTTGTGGGTGTTCTCCACTTCCACCAGGGTGGTGGTGGGGAAGATCGCGAAGTTGCGTGGCTTCACCGCGGCGCGCAGTTCGTCCGCGCTGAAGCGGCCGCCCTGCCCGACCTCGTGGATCTGCACGCCGGCATTGGCCGCCGCGCCACCCAGTTCGTGCCACGCGGCATGGGACTCGCGGCTGGCGATGACTTCGTCGCCCGGCCGCGTGAGCGTGCGCAAGGCCACCTGGTTGGCCATGGTGCCGGTGGGCAACCACACCGCCGCTTCCTTGCCCAGCATTTCGGCGCATCGGGCCTGCAGGCGGTTGGTGCTGGGGTCTTCGCCGTACTGGTCGTCACCCACCGGCGCGGCGGCCATGGCAGCGCGCATGGCCGCCGTGGGTTGGGTGACGGTGTCTGAACGCAGGTCGATTCGGTCGGGCAGCAGGCTCATGCCCGAAGTGTGCCTGCTGTGGCGGGCGCCTTGCGGAGCTTGGCGGCCCTTACTGCGCCGTCCAGCCCCCGTCCACCGCCCAGGCCACGCCGCGCACGTTGTCGGCGCCGGCGCTGCACAGGAACACGGCCAGATCGCCCAGTTGTTCGGGCGTGGTGAACTGCAGCGAGGGCTGTTTTTCGCCCAGCAGGTCGACCTTGGCTTTCTCCACCGTGATGCCTTCCTTGGCGGCACGTGCGTCGATCTGCTTCTGCACCAGGGGCGTGAGCACCCAGCCCGGGCAGATGGCATTAACCGTGACCCCCGTGGTGGCCAGTTCCAGCGCGCTGGATTTGGTGAAACCCACCAGTCCGTGCTTGGCGGCCACGTAGGCGCTCTTGGCCGCACTGGCCACCAGGCCGTGGGCGCTGGCGACGTTGAGGATGCGGCCCCAGTTCCTGGCGCGCATGCCGGGAATGGCCAGGCGGCTGGTGTGGAAGGCGCTGCTCAGGTTGATGGCGATGATGGCGTCCCACTTCTCGACGGGGAAGTCTTCGACATGGGCCACGTGCTGGATGCCGGCGTTGTTGACCAGCACGTCCACGCCGCCAAAGCGTTGTGCTGCAAAAGCCATCATGGCTTCGATCTCGGCCGGCTTGCTCATGTCGGCACCGTGGTAGTCCACGGCCACGCCCATGTCCGCGAAGGACGCCTTGGCGCCTTCCACGTCACCGAAGCCGTTGAGCAGGATGTTGGCGCCCTGGCGCGCCAGGGAATGCGCCATGCCCAGGCCAATGCCGCTGGTGGAGCCGGTGACGAGTGCGGTCTTTCCCTTGAGAGTCATGTGCTGTCCTTGATGGGTGAAGTGAAGCCTGGAATCAAGCCCTGGGGCCGTGTCTGGCGGGGTCTTGCGTGATCTTGCGCAATTGTGCGACCGCGGCGGCGACATGAAACGTTACCCAGCGATACCGCGGCGAAAGGACGCGGCTGCCACCGGGCCCGACGATGCAGCCATGTTCAACCCCGGTGCTGACGCCATGCAAACACCATGCAAGCTGCGCACCAAACCAAGGAAATCTGACATGAGCACCTGGTTCAAGCCCTGGATGAAGCGCAGCCTGATCGGCCTGGCCGCCATCGGCACCCTGTTCGGCGGCGTGGCCGCCTGGGCCCACCACCGCCACGGCAGCCACTTCGGCTGGCAAACGGTCAGCGCAGAGGACGCCGCCCCCTTGAAAGCCAAGATGGTCGAACGTGTCGGCCGCAAGCTGGACCTGGACGACACCCAGAAAGCCAAGCTCGGCGTCCTGGCCGAGCAGCTGCGCGAAGGCCGCAACGCCGTCGTCACCAGCACGCCCGACCCGCGCGCCGAACTGCGTGGCCTGGTGGCCGGCGCCACCTTTGACCGCAGCAAGGCGCAAGCCCTGGTGCAGGCGCAGGTGGGTGCAATCAGTGCCCAATCGCCGGCACTGATCAACGCCATGGCCGACTTCTACGACAGCCTGAAGCCCGACCAGCAAGCCAAGCTGCGCGACTTCATGACCCGTGGCCGGCACCATGAGCACCGCGGCTGAGTCGGGCAGGCTGGGCAGGTCCAGCCCGGCGGTTCTGCAGGCAGTTCCGCAAGGCGTTCTGCACCTGAATCCCTGGGCCCTGGGCGCAGGCCTGGCGGCGGGCGCCTTGGCCGTGCACGCCTCACTGTGGGGCTTGCAGGCACCGCTGGGACGCGGCGTGCCCGCTGGCGCCTTGCTGCTGGCGGTGGGCCTTTCCTGGGTCTTGTGGGCCAGCTGGGCATTGCGCCGGGTCGGCACCCCGCTGCAGTTTGCCGAACCCCCAGTGGTCTTCGTCGACGAGGGGCCCTTCCGACTGGGACGCCACCCCATGTACCTGGGCATGGCCACGCTGCTGCTCGCCCTGGGCCTGCTGCTCGGCGTGCCGACGCTGGCGGCCGCTGCGCTGGCCTTCGTGGCGGTGGTGAACCAGGTCCACATCCCGCACGAGGAAGCCCAGCTGCGCCGCCGCTTCGGCGGTTGGTACAGTGACTATGCGGCCAATGTGCGCCGCTGGTTCTAGGCCCGCATGACCCGACTGCTCCTGATCGACGACGACGAACAGCTCGGGCCGCCGCTGGCGACCTACTTCAAGCGTTTTGACATCGACTTGCAGCAGGCCACGCGGCCCAGCGTCGGGCTGCAGCGCCTGGCCTCGGGCCGTTTTGATGCCGCCATCCTGGACGTGATGCTGCCCGAGATGGACGGCTTTGAACTCTGCCGCACGATCCGCAAGGACAGCAAACTGCCCATCATCATGCTGACCGCACGCGGCGACGTGATGGACCGCGTCGTGGGCCTGGAACTGGGCGCCGACGACTACCTGCCCAAGCCCTTCGAACCGCGGGAATTGCTGGCGCGAATCCAGACCGTGCTGCGGCGCACGTCGCAGGTGCCCGAGTCGGCATCGCCGCAGCGCATGTGGCACTTCGAAGGACTGGACGTGGACCTGGACCGCCGCAGCGTGCGGCGGCAGGGCGAACCAGTCGAACTGACCGGCACGGAATTCGAACTGCTGGTGCTGCTGGCCACCACACCGGGCAAGGTGCACAGCCGCGACGACATCCTGAACCGCCTGCGCGGCCAGTCGGCAGAAGACATCCACAGCCGTGCGGTGGACATCCTGGTCAGCCGCTTGCGCAAGAAGCTGGAGCCGCTGGACTGCATCCACACCTTGCGCAATGCCGGCTACCTGTTTGCCGGGGTGCGGACGTGAAGGCACGCGAAAGCGGCGGCGTGCGCCTGCACCGCTGGCGGCACAGCATCAAGCGGCGGCTGGTCGCGCTGTTCCTGCTGCTGGCCTTGGCCACCACGGGCATCTTCCTGCTGGGCACGCAGCGGCTGCTGCAAAGCGGTTGGCAGGTCTACGCCAAGCCGCTGGTGGCGGACTACGTGGACCGGCTGGCGGCCGACATCGGATCGCCGCCCAGCGTGGAACGCGCCCAGGCGCTGGTGCAGCGCCTGCCGGTGGCCGTGCGCATCGACGGGCCGCTGGTCAACTTTGACAGCCACCCGGCCCGCAACGAAGGCCAACGGCGGGACCGCCACGACGACCTGGAACGCAACTGGGGCCTGCAACGCACCACGGCCGACGGCCACCGCATCCGCTTCGCGCTGACCGCGCCGCCGGACAGCGAACGGCCGCGCCACATCGGCTGGGCCACCTTGACCGTGCTGCTGTTGCTGACGGGTGCCGCATACGTCTCGGTTCGCCGTCTGCTCCAGCCGCTGCAGGGCATCACCGCCGGCGTGCAAGCCTACGGCCGTGGTGATTTCAGCCAGCCCATCCTCAAGCGCAAGAACGACGAACTGGGCGATCTGGCCCAGCAGATCAACCGCATGGCCACCAGCCTGCAGGGCATGCTGGACGCCAAGCGTGCCCTGCTGCTGGCCATCAGCCATGAGTTGCGCAGCCCGCTGACCCGTGCCCGCGTCAATGCCGAACTGCTTGACGACACGCCCGAACGTACCGCGCTCCTGCGCGACCTGGGCGAGATGCGCGACCTCATCAGCACCTTGCTGGAAAGCGAACGCCTGGCCCAAGGCCACGCCGCGTTGCAGGCCGAACCCACCGACCTGGCGGCGCTGGCCCGCGAACTCGCAGCCGAATCCGGCCTGCCGTTGGCGCTGCGTCTGGACGACTCCCTGGGCCTGGTGCAGGCAGACCCCATGCGCCTGAAATTGCTGCTGCGCAACCTGCTGAACAACGTGCAGCGCCACGCGGCCCAGGCCCCGCAGCTCGCGGAACTGTTTCTGCGGCGAGAAGCCGACGGCCTGATCGCCCTGGGCGTGCGCGACCATGGGCCCGGTGTGGGCGACGCGCAACTGGCCCGCCTGGGTGAAGCCTTCCACCGCCCGGACAGCGCGCGCACGCGAGCCAGCGGCGGCGTGGGCCTGGGCCTGCACCTCTGCCGGCTGGTGGCCGAAGCCCATGGCGGTGAATTGCGCGTGCGCCTGGCGCACCCGGGCCTGGAAGTGGCCATGTGCTGGCCGGCAGGTGCGGCGTCAGCGCCACCACAAGCCGGGTAAGTCCCCAGCGCCAGGACGCCGCCCCGGCGCGTGCCATGCGCCATGCTTGCGCTCATCACAAGAAGCGCTCCGCGGAGACCTCCATGCAAGTCAGAAGCCTCGTCCTGCGCGCCAGCGTGCTGGCCACATCACTGCTGGGCGCAAGCGCCAGCATGGCCGCCGTCACCCGTCTGGTGATCGACGAGGTCAAGCCACTGCCGCCCGTGCCCGGCCAGGCGCTGGCCTACGAGCAGGTGTCGGGCCGCGCCTTTGGAGAATTGGACCCGCGCCTGCCCGGCAACGCCCTCATCCAGGACATCGAACTCGGCAAGGACGCCGACGGCCGTGTGCGCTACGTCGCCAGCTTTGTGCTGACCAAGCCGGTGGACATGGCCAAGGCCAGCGGGCTGATGTGGCACGACGTGCCCAACCGCGGCCGGCCCGAACTCATCGCACCGGCCGAACGCCACTTGGGCGACGTGGGCCTGGCCAGCGCCTGGCAGGGCGACGATGCGTCCATCGACGCCAACAACGGCACCGCCGTGCGCCCCAGCATGCAAGTGAGCGGGCGCCACTTCCTGAAGGTGCCCATCGCCAGGCAGGCCGACGGCTCGCCGGTGACCGGGCTGGTCTTTGGCCGCATCGTCAACCGGTCGGGCCCGGGCTCGCAGCCCTTGATCGTGCAGACCAACCCGGTGCCCTACAAACCGGCCAGCCTGAACAGCGGCGACGCGCGGCTGGTGACGCGTGACGGCGAGTCCACCAAGGGCGAGGTGAGCAACGAGTCGGTGGTGTCGCCCACCGACTGGGCCTGGGCGCGCTGCAGTGCCGCCAACCCATTCCCAGGCACGCCCGACCCGACGCAGATCTGCGTCAAGGGCGGCTTCAACCCAGCCAAGCTCTACATGGTCACCTTCACGGCCAGGGACCCGCTGCTGCTGGGTGTGGGCTTTGCCGCCTGGCGCGACGTGGGGCAGTTCTTCAAGACCGCCAAGGCGGACGACATCGGCACACCCAACCCGGTGGCCGGTCGGTTGACGCACAGCATCGCGCGCGGCGTCTCGCAGTCGGGCAACTACCTGCGCGGCTGGCTGCACCTGGGCTTCAACCAAGGGGAAAACGGCCAGCAGGTGCACGATGGACTGTGGCCCATCATCGCCGGCCGCCGCATCGCACTGAACTTCCGCTGGGCCCAGCCGGATGGCGTGCTGGAGCTCTATCAGGCCGGCAGCGAAGGCCCGCAATGGTGGAGCCCCGCGCCCGACCCGGTGCGTGGTTTGCCCAGCGCCGGCATCCTGGACCGCTGCACGGCCAGCAAGACCTGCCCCAAGGTGGTGGAGCACTTCGGCTCGGCCGAGGTCTGGGCCCTGAAGCTGACGCCCGAATGGGTGGGCACCGACGCCAAGGCCGACCTGCCCTTGCCGGCTGGCGTGCGCCGCTACTACATCGCCAGTTCCACCCACGGGGGTGGCGCCGGCGGCTTCAACACCAGCCTGCCCGGCAAGGGCCTGCCTGCAGCGGGCGCTGCCTGCCCGGGCAACAACTTCGGCACTGGCGTGCTGCCGCCCAACCCGGTGCCGCACACGCAGGCCGTCAATGCCATCCGCGTGCACTTCCGCAACTGGGTCATGAAAGGCACGGAGCCACCGGCCAGCGTCTACCCGACCCTGGCCGGCCGCGACGGCAAGCCCGACCTGGTAGACGCCAACAAGACCGCCATGGGCTTCCCCACCCTGCCCGGCCTGCGCGCCACCGTGCCTGAGCCGGACTTCATCATGCCGGTGCTGGACTACGACTGGGGCCCCGGCTTCAACACGCTGGACGTGTCGGGCGTGCCCAGCCTGGCGCCGCCGCCCATCAAGCAGGTCATCAGGATGCTGGTACCGCGTGTGGACGCCGACGGCAACGAAGTGGGTGGCGTGCCCAATGTGCTGACCGACGCGCCCCTGGGCACCTACCTGGGCTGGAACATCACGGCAGGTGGCGCGCGGCCCTTCCACCAGGGGCAGATCTGCAACTACGTGGGCGGCATGCTGCCGTTTGCCCGAACCAAGGCCGAGCGCACGGCCAATGCCGACCCGCGGCTGTCATTGGAAGAACGCTACGCCACACATGCCGGTTATGTGGAAGCGGTGCGCCAAGCCGCCGCACAGGCCGTGGCGCGTGGCTTCATGTTGCAAGAAGACGCCGATGCGGCCGTGAAGGCCGCCGACGCGAGCGAGGTGCTGAAGTAGGGGCGGCGTTCGCCGCCCCGGTTCAGTTGCGACCGGAAGGCTTTTTGCGGTCGTCGTTGTTGTCTCCGCGCTCCTGGTCCTTGTCGCGGCCCTTGCCGGGCTCCGGTCCGCGACCGGGTGCTTGATCCCTCGGTTGATCACGCGGTTGGGCACGTGGCTGGTCACGTGCTTGTTCGCGGGGTTGGCTCTGCGGAGGAGCACGTGGTGTTTCGCGCTCTGGCGGTGCCTGGCGAGCCGGGCGTTGGGGCGGAGCCTGCTCTTGATGAGGTGCCGGGGGCTGCGCCTGCGGTTGACGGTCCCGCGGCGGCTGCGGTGCTTGCTCGGGCCGACGCGGACGGTCTGGCAGCGCCACCGGCGGCTGACGCAACACGGGGTCGCGCGACTCGTGGCGGTAGTTCTGCGATCGAAGGTCGCGTTGCTGTTCGACCTGCGGGTAGCGGCTCTCGGGGAAGCGGCGCTGGTACACCGGCAGCGGCGCCGGCGCAGGCACAGACGCGCGGTTCCAGCGGTCCCAGCCGCGATGGCTCTGTTGCCAGTTGTTGCCCCAATGGTCGCCCCAGCGCGGCGGCGCGCTGGCCGTCCAGCCGCGGAAGTAGCTGGGCGGGCTGCGGTAGTAGCGCACCGGCACGCGCAGCACAAAGAGCGGCACGCGTCCGGGGTCTACAAAACCCCAGGGCCCGTTGTACCAATCGCTGGAATACCAGTTGTCGTCTTCGTAGACCCAATACAGACCGTCGTAGAAGAAGTAATTGGATTGCACATCGGGCGCGTAGTAGACGGGATAGCCCGGCACGCGCACGAGTTGCGGGAACAAGGGCAGGTTGATGCCGATGCGGACATTGGGCAGGCCGATGGACAAGCTGACCTGGGCAGGTGCCGGCCCGGCCAACCCGGCCAAGCCCATGAGCACGGCCAAGCCAATGAGGGTGTGACGCACGGTGTTTCCTTTGCGGCACTGTGCCGATGACCCAGCCTATGCGCTGGAGCCCGGCAAATCTGTGCGCCACCGCACCGCGCGCAGGTCCCGCTGGCTGCCGGGCGGCGTACCCGGTGCCGTTGTCAGCGCACTGTGTGCGGCGCCCTAGGACCGAGGAGGCGCCCGCCGCAACTCGGCAGCGGCCTGCACGCGGGCCAGCAGTTCGTCCACGTTGAGGCGGTGTGAGGGGCTCTGCGCAGCGTCCAGCAAGCGGTCGATCAAGGCCGAAAGGACCCGGTCGCCTTCCCAGCGCGTGCCAAACAGGTAGCGGGCCTGTGGCGCCTCTTCGCCCAGTGCCTGCAGCACGGTCGTGGCCACTGCCGCGGGATCGGCATGGCGGCGGTTGTGAGCGGACTCGAGCTCCTCAGGCCGCGGTGCGCTTGGGTTCTGCAGGCCTTTCAGCGCAGCGCGCGCGGCGTCGTCGAAGGGCGCGCGTGTGGCCTGGAGCCGGGCCACGTTGCCGGACCGGCCGTTGTCGCCAATGTCGGTGGACACGGCACCGGGTTGCACGATGCTCACCGCCACACCGTGCGGCGCCAGTTCCATGCGCAGGCAGGCCGCGTAGGCCTCCAGCGCGTGCTTGCTCATGGTGTATGGACCCATGAAGGGCATGGTCAGGCTGCCACCTTGCGAGCCGATGCACACGATGCGGCCGCGACTTTGCAGCAGCAGCGGCAGCAAGGCATTGCTCAGGCGGTGCGGGCCGAAGACATTGGTGTCGAAGAGGGCCTGCACGTCGGCGTCGGGCCAACTGGGCAGCAATCCAATGCCGCCCACACCGGCGTTGTGCACCAGGCCGTAAAGGCCCTGCCCCACCGCGTGCACCCGGGCCGCGGCCCCGGCCACCTGGGCCACGTCCCGCACATCCAGGGGCAGCGCGTGGGCACCCAGGTCCAGCAAGCACTGCAGGTGCTTGGGCTTCCGCGCACCTGCGAACACGGTGAGGCCGGCCGCGAGCAAGGCCTTTACTGTGGCCAGTCCGATGCCGCTGCCGGCACCGGTGACCAGCACCGGCCCCTTGATGCCAGAACCGCCAGCCGTGCCGGGCGGGCTGGGCCTCTCGTTCAAGGCCGCTGGCGCGGGGTGACGCGCCGGTCCAGCGGCAGGGGCTCGAAGCCCACCACCATGCGGCAGCCTTCGCCGTAGGTGGCTTCCTGTGCCTTGCAGGCTTCGGCCACGCTGGCCTGTGAGGGCTTGGCTCCACCAGCGCCCCAGGCCAGCAACTGCTGCAGCGCTGCGGGATAGACCGCGTCTGCCAGGTAGCTGTGCTCGGCGTGTTGGGTGAATACCTGGACCAGGTGGTCGGCCGTGCCGGCGGCTTGCATCGTGTCGCGGAACTGGTGCTCCAGTTCCACAAACGCCACGGGGTCATGGAGTGCGTGCACCGTCAGAACGGGCACCGGGATGCGGCCTGTGGGGTCGGTGTCGGCGCCGAAGGTCTTCACGGCCTGCGGGTCTGCGGCATAGCGCGCGACGGCTGCGTTGAGCGTGGCGTCATCGGCCGACCCGCTGTAGCGCGCACCGATGTTGCCGAAGGCATTGCCACCGCCGGTCCGGTGCTGCGCCACGTCGCGGAAGTGGAAGGTGCCCCAGTTCAGATGCCCCTGCACGCTGCTTTCCGGAATGCGGATGACGTCCGCAATGGTCTTCAGCTTGCGCGCCTGCTCTGGCGTGCGCTGCGCTGCGGGCAGGCCCAGGCCCAGGCATTCACGCGTGCGGGTGGCCAGTTCGGCCTGGTTCATCTTGGAATCGGCCGGCAGGCCCATCCACAAGGGGTAGCCCGGCTCGGTGGGCCGCGGGTGGTTGTTGCACAGGTGCTGGTAGACCACGCGCAGGTCCAGGCGGAAGTCATAGCTGCGCGTGCCGCCACCCAGCACGCCGCTGGTGAGCAGCACCACGTCGTAGGGCTTGCCTTGCGTGAACATGCCCGCGCCTTGCGCGGCCACGCCCGCACCCCAGCTCTGGCCGTGCAACACCGTGCGCTGCGGCTTGGCCACGTGCTGCACAAAGATCTGCCGGACGCGTTCCGTGTCTTCGGCCGCGGCCCGCACCGCCACACCGCCCTGGCGGAAACCGGACCCGGCCCAGGCATAGCCGGCGCGGACCATGATGGACCAGCGCGTCAGATCTTCTGCCACACGTTCCGGGCGTGGATCACCCAGCAGGGGACCACCGTGCGCGTGCACCACCAGGGTCTGGTTCCACCGGGCGGGCATGGCGATGAGGTAGTGCGCGCCTGCGCTGTCGCGCCCGCCCAGGCAGCGCGTGCCCTCAGGCAAGCCTTTGGGGCAGGCCAGCGCTTGCGGCGGCGCTTCAGGGGGTGCGGGCGGGGCGGTGGTGCAGGCGCCGAGCCCGACCACCATCGCCGCAGCCAGCAGCCCGCATCTCAAGAGTGTCTTCATGCGCCGCGTTGTACCGCCACTGCGCGGCGTCGACCAGCCAGCAAACCCCCAGCGGCCAACAAGACCAGGGCCAGGCTGCCCGGCTCAGGCACTGCAAAGCCCAGTTGCATGGCCGCGATGCGCTGCAGCGCTACCGCGTCCGTCGCGCTGATGCCCAGGTCGCGTGCGGCCAGGTCGCCCGAACCCAGGCTGAAGGGGTTGACGCCGGTGATGCGGCCGAACAAGGTCAGCGCGCTGAGGTAGCTGCCGTACTTGCTGGCGTGCAGGTTGTCGTCCCACCACAGGTCCATCAGGCCGTCGGTGGCGGCGTCTGACGCATAGGGGTTGCGCGTGGCCACGCCCTGCTGCACGGCCAGCAGGAAGGCGTCGCCCACGGCCGCCACACCAGCAAAGTCGGTGTTGGACGCGGCCAGGCCGAAATAGGCGTTGTGCAGGTCGGTCGTCATCGCTTCCAGCGAAGGCTGGTACAGCGTGGCCGCGCCCACGCCGGGCAGGATGGCGCCGGTGACCGGATCTGTCGTGGTGCTGGTGTGCGCGTAGATCATGTCCGGCCGCGCCCAGGTCTGGTACAGGTAGACCTCGGCCGCGGCGTTCTCGTTGACGTTGGCCTTGATCGTGCGGCTGGTGTTGCAAGAGCCCTGCGAAAGCGCATTGGGGTTGGACGCACCGCCCGTGCCCGCGATGCAGGCCGCCGCGCGCTGCGCCGCGGTGCCGGTGGTCGGGCCGCCCCACAACTGGCCTTCGGTGGTGGTGATGAAGTCACCCGCCACGTCCTGCCCGGCGCGCAAGCCGGTGTGGATGTAGTCCTCGATCTTGTTGGCGTAGAAGTTGAACAGCGCCAGGTTGGCATTGGCGCCGCCGCCGTTGCTGAGCGGTTCATCGCTCAAGTCCTGCAGGACCACCTTGTCCCACTTCTGCGCCGCCAGGTTGCCCTGCAAGTCCCAGTTGGATGCGCTGGTGTTGAGGAACTGCCCGCGCAGCGAAGCCGCGTTGCGCGCCGACAGCGACACGTCGTAGTCCAGCCCAGACTGCACGGTGAACTGCTTGAAGATGCCAGCGACGCCGCCCCAGGGATGCGGCTCGTAAGGGTTGCTGCCAGTGGTGTTGGTGAAGCTGGAGCCGGGCACCGGTGCCGTCAGGTCGGTCACGTTGGCGGCGTTGTAGCTCATCACCGGGTCCACGCGCCCGAAGGTGAAGCTGTTGCCCACAAACAGGATCTTGGTGGGCGCGGCCGTGGCGGCGGTGTGGGCGGCCAGGGCAAAGGCCAGCACGGTCAGGCGGGCCATCGGGGCGGGAAAGCGCATGGGTGTCTCCGGTTTCTTATGGTGGAACGGGGCAGACGGTAGGTCGCCTTTTGCATAAGCGCAAATAGCCCTACTTGTCAGTCTGCATATGATTTGGATATGGACATTCGCCGCCTGCGCTACTTTCTGACGGTGGCCGACACCGGCCACATCACCCGCGCGGCCGAGCGGCTGGGCTTGCAGCAACCGCCGTTGAGCCAGCAGATCCGCGCGCTGGAAGAACACCTGGGCGTGGCCCTGTTCAAGCGCCATGCCAAAGGCGTGACGCTGACCGATGCCGGCCGCGAACTGCAAGGCGAGGCGCGCCGCATCGTCGACAGCCTGGACCGCCTGGAGCAGCGCATGCGCCAGGTGGCGGCGGGACGCCGGGGCATGCTGGCGGTGGGTTTCACCACCTCCGCGGCGGCCCATGCCTTCACACCGACGGTGCTGCGCGCCTGCCGGGCGGAGTTCCCGGACATCGACTTGCGCATCAGCGAAAACAACGCAGCCGAGTTGATCGAGGACTTGCAGGAACACCGCATCGACTTCGGCTTCCTGCGCGTGCCCGTGGCCCGCCCCGAAGGCCTGCGCCTGGAGGTGCAGCTGAACGAACGGGCCGTGCTGGTGCTGCCGGTGGACCACCCACTTGCGTCGCGCTACAAACCCCAACAGGCCGTGCCGCTGGAAGCGCTGGAAGGGGAGCCGGTGATACTGGTGCGCAGGCCGGGCGCGCCGGGCCTGTATGCCAACTTCCTGGCGCGGCTGGCCGAGCGGCACGTGAACGTGCGCGTGGTGGCCGAGGTGGAGCGCATGCTGTCCAACATCAACCTGGTGGCCTCGGGCACGGGCATCTCCATCGTGCCCGCCTCCATGCAGGGCTCGCACCCGCAGTCGGTGGTCTACCGGCCGCTGCCGCGGGACGTGGACCTGGACGCACCCATCACCCTGGTCTACCGCGAAGATCAGGCGTCGGCCGCCGCCGACCGTTTCCTGGCCCTGGTGCGTCGCACGGCCAAGCCCTTTGCCGCCGCAGCGCCGCGTCGGCGGCGCGCCTGAGGACGGCTGTCAGCCCGATCAGCCAAGCCGATCAGCCAAGCCGATCCGCCAAGCCGATCAGCCAGGTCGATCAGCGCGCGCTGCCCTTCCAGCGCCGCAGCAACAAGGCGTTGCTGACGACGAAGAAGCTGCTCAGCGCCATCGCGCCGCCTGCGATCACCGGGCTCAACTGGCCCAGCGCCGCGGCAGGGATGCCGATGGCATTGAACACAAAGGCCCAGAAGAGGTTCTGGCGGATCTTGGCGTGGGTGCGGCGGCTGATGTCGATGGCGTCGGCCACCAGGCTGGGGTCGCCGCGCATCAGCGTGATGCCCGCGGCGTGCATGGCCACGTCGGTGCCGGTGCCCATGGCGATGCCCACGTCGGCCGCAGCCAGCGCGGGTGCGTCGTTGATGCCGTCGCCCACCATCGCCACGCAGGTGTCGCCGGCCTTCAGTTCACCCACGATGCGCGCCTTGTCGGCCGGCAGCACCTCGGCGCGGATGTCGGCCATGCCCAGTTGTTCGCCCAGGTGGCGCGCGGCGCCCGCGTTGTCACCACTGACCAGCACCGAGCGCACACCCATGGCCGTGAGGAGCGCGATGGCTTCGGCCGCGCCGGGCTTGGCACTGTCGCCAAAGGCCAGCCAGCCGATGAGTGCGGGCTGCGCGCCCATGCGGGCGAGGTAGCTGACGGTGTTGCCCTGGTCCTGCAAGGCAGCGACCTGGGGCTTGCACGCGGCCAGGTCCAGCGCGCTTTCCTGCATCCATCGCGCGCTGCCCAGGCGCCACTCATCGCCAGCGATCACGCCCGACACACCACGGCCGGGCACGGCGCGCAGGTCTTGCGTGGCGGGCATCGGCAGGCCTATCGCCGCGTCCAGCACCGCCAGTGCCAGCGGGTGCGAGCTGCCGGTCTGCAAGGCCGCCGCATGGGCCAGCAGCGCGTCGCGCGTGCCGTCCACCGCACCTGCCTCCACGAGCCTGGGCTTGCCCACGGTGAGCGTGCCCGTCTTGTCCCAGGCCACCACCTGGATGCCGTGTGCCAGCTCCAGGGCCTGCGCGTCCTTGATCAACACGCCGCGCTGTGCTGCCACACCTGTGCCGGCCATGATGGCCGCGGGCGTGGCCAGGCCCAGTGCGCAGGGGCAGGCAATGACCAGCACGGCCACGGCATGCAAGACCGCCGCATGCCAGTCCCCCATGCCGAAGCCCCAGCCCAGCAAGGCCACAAGGGCCACCACCAGCACCACGGGCACGAACACCGCGCTGACCTGGTCCACCAGTCGCTGGATCGGCGCCTTCTGCCCCTGCGCCGTTTCCACCAGGCGCACGATGCGCGACAGCACGCTTTCCGAACCCAAGGTGGTGGCCTGCACCAGCAGCAGGCCTTCGCCGTTGACGGCGCCGCCGGTGACACGGTCGCCCACACTGCGCGCCACGGGCAGGCTTTCGCCCGTGATCAGGGATTCGTCGACCTGGCTGTCGCCTTCCATCACCGTGCCGTCCACGGGCAGGCGCTCTCCCGGGCGCACCACCACCAGATCGCCGGGCTGCACCTCGGCCAGCGGCAGGTCGGTGTCCACGCCCTCGCGCCGCACACGCGCGGTGTCCGGCCGCAAGCGCTGCAAGGCGCGGATGGCCTCGGTCGTCTGGCGGCGGGCACGGGCTTCCAGCCACTTGCCCAGCAGCACCAGGGTGATGACCACGGCCGAGCCTTCGAAGTACAGCTCTGACGCGTGTTGCAGGCCATGCACCCACATCATGTAAACGCTCAGGCCGTAGGCCGCCGTGGTGCCCAGCGACACCAGCAGGTCCATGTTGCCGGTGCCGGCGCGCACGGCACCCCACCCTGCCTTGTAGAAGCGTGCGCCCAGCCAGAACTGGACCGGCGTGGCCAGCAGCCACTGCCACAGCGGCGGCAGCATCAGGTGTGTGCCCTCCGAAGCGAAGGGCATGGCCAGCATGGGCAGCACCAGCGGTGCGGACAGCAGCGCCGCCAGCACCACGCGGCGGCCCTCGTTGAGCCACGGCCCGGTGGGTGCAGGCGCGTTGCTGGGGACAGGGGCGCGCACGCCGTAGCCGGCTTTGCGAACCGCCGCGGCCAGGGCCGCCCAGTCACCCGCGCCAGCCATGGTGACGCTGGCGGTTTCAGTGGCCAGGTTGACGCTGGCCGACAGCACACCGGGCACCTTCTGAAGCGCCTTTTCCACGCGACCGACACA
Organism: uncultured beta proteobacterium; assembly: GCA_963750785.1. Lineage (GTDB taxonomy): Bacteria > Pseudomonadota > Gammaproteobacteria > Burkholderiales > Burkholderiaceae_C > Rubrivivax. The sequence continues at coordinate 86,156 of CAVVSC010000002.1, forward strand.
GGACGCGCAGGTCATGTCCTGCACGTCCAGCTGCAAGGTCGTGGAAGGCACGGTGTAACCGGCACGTTCCACGGCCTGGCGCAGCGCGCCGGCGTCAAAGCTGGCAGTCGATGGTCCTGACAAGCTCACGGACAGCGAATCGGTGGCCAGGTTGACGTTGGCGTTTGCCACGCCCGGCACCGCGCGGGCGGCCTTTTCCACGCGCGTGGCGCAGGATGCACAGGTCATGCCCTCGACCGGCCAGGTCAAGGACGCGACTGCAGCAGCGGCGGAAGCGGGGTGCGCGGAAGGTGGAGTCATCAAGGGAACATGGGGTTGGTTTGAGCGGCATCAAGCGCGAGAACGAGGACTCTAGGGCCTTGCGGTCAGGCGGAGCCACTTGGTGGCACAGTGTGGCCACGGCCAGATTCACATACCCCATCATGTACCAATTCCAGATCCCGAACATGTCCTGCGGCCACTGCGTGCGCGCCATCACCGAGGCGGTGAAGACAGCCGATCCAAAGGCCGAAGTGCAGGCCGACCTGCCTGCCCACCAGGTGCAGGTGCAGTCCTCGGTGCCACGTGAAGCCTTGGTGGCGCAGTTGACCGAAGCGGGTTACGCGCCGGCCTGAAGCGCCTGAGCTTGGCCTGAGCCAGGAAGCCACACCGAAGTGGCGCCAGGGGGCAGTGGCTACACTCCACGCCCCCATGAGCGACAGCGCCGCCACCGGCATCCACATCACCGACATCGAAGCCGCCATCAACTGGTGGCGCGATCGTTCGCCTTCGCCGGACGGCATCACCGCCTGCGCAGAGGTGCGGGCGCTGGGCGAGGTCTACGCGCTGATGGTCTACCACCGCGAGCCGCTCTGCGACGAGCATTCCATGCCCGCCAAGGCCCGCGACGCCTGGCTGCACTGGTATGCGAGCACGCCGGACGCGCCCTGCATCGCCATCTGCTCCACCAGCCAGGGTGACGCCGTGTGCAAGGGCTGCGGGCGCAGCTTTGACGAGGTGCAGCACTGGCCGGCCTTCACACCAGCGCAGAAGCGCGTGGTGTGGCGCCGCATCACGCAGGAAGCCACAGCGTGGCGCTTCAACCGCTACGCGGAACGGGCGCACCTGGCCACGGGCGCAGACCATCCCGCGCCCGAGGCTTTTGCCTCGGCGAACAAGGTCTGAGCGCGGATTTGGAGGCGCAGCTGCGCTCCAGGCTGCGCTCGCTTCTGAACAGCGTGCGCCGCATCGGGCCACTGGCCTGGCCGGTGTTGGTAGGCCAGGTCGCCGTGCTGGCCTTTGCCACCGTGGACACGCTGCTGGTGTCACGCGCCAGCCCCACGGACCTGGCCGCGCTGGCGGTGGGCGGTGCGGCCTACATCACGGTGTTCATCGGACTCAATGGCGTGGTGCTGGCGCTGTCACCCATCGTTGGGCAGTTGTACGGCGCCAGGCGCCATGAAGACGCCGGGCGGCAGGTGCACCAGGCGCTGTGGGTGGCGATGGCCCTTGCGGTCCTGGGCAGCGCCGTGCTGGTCTTCCCGACGCCCTTCCTGGCGCTGGCCCAGGTGCAGCCCGAAGTCGAATCGAAAGTCCGCGCCTACCTTTTCGGCCTGGCGTTTTCACTGCCAGCGTCGATGCTGTTCACCGTCTACCGCGGTTTCAACACTGCGGTGTCACGGCCCAAGGCCGTGATGTTCATCCAGGTGTCGGCGCTGATGGTGAAGGTGCCGCTGTCCAGTAGCCTGGTGTTCGGCTTGCCGGCGCTGGGCATTCCTGCCTTGGGCGTGCAAGGCTGCGCCGTGGCCACGGCACTGGCGATGTGGTCGCAGGTGTTGGCGGCCGTCGTGATGCTGAAACGGGACCCTTTCTACAGGCCCTTTGCACTGTGGGGCCGCGGCCTGGACAGGCCGAAACGCGCAGCCTTGGTGCAGCAACTGAAGCTGGGCGTGCCGCTGGGCGCGTCCATCCTGGTGGAGGTGACGGGTTTTGCCTTCATGGCCTTCTTCATCGCCCGCATCGGCACCACGCAGGTGGCCGGGCACCAGATTGCGGCCAACCTGATTTCACTGATGTTCATGCTGCCCTTGGCCATCGGCAACGCCACCAGCACGCTGGTGGCGCAACACATTGGCGCGGGACAGATCCGGGACGGGGCGCGTGTGGGCGTGCACGGGCTCATCGCCGGACTGGCCATTGCCGCCGTGCTGAGTTCGGTGGTACTCGCGATGCGGCCCACCGTGCTGCACCTGTACACCGGCAACGAGGCCGTTTTTACCGCCGCCATGCCGCTGATCGCCTGGCTGGTGCTCTTTCACATGGCCGACGCCGGCCAGATCATCACGGCCTTTGTGCTGCGCGCCTACAAGATCACCACCGTGCCCATGCTGATCTACGTCGGCGCGCTGTGGGGCGTGGGCCTGGGCGGCGGCTATGTGCTGGCCTTCAACCTGACCGGCTTCACACCACCGGCCCTGCAGGGGGCCACCGGCTTCTGGATGGCCAGCACCTCGGGCCTGGCACTGGCCGCGATGTTGCTTATCGCTTACCTGGCCTGGGTGTTGAAGCAGAAGCTGCAGACGGCAGGCTGATCACGAAGCAGCTGCCGCCGCCGTCGTGCGGCTCGCAACGCACCTCACCGCCGTGGCGCTGCGCGATCTGGCGCACCAGGGCCAGGCCCAAGCCGACGCCGCCTTCGCGTTCCGCATGGCCCGGCTGGCGGAAGAAGGGTTCGAAGATGCGTTCGCGAAAGGTCTCGGGCACGCCGGGGCCGCGGTCGCAGACCCGCAGCGTGACGCCGAAGACGCGGGCGGCCACGTCAATGGTCACCTCGCCACCGCCGTAGCGCTGCGCGTTTTCCAGCAGGTTGCGCACGGCGCGGCGCAGCAGGCGTTCGTCGCCGGTCACCACCACGTCCTGGCCCGACACGGCCGCGCCCGTGCGCGAAGCTTCCTCGGCCGCGACAGCCAGCAGGGACACGGGCTGGGTCAGGTCCATGCCCGAAGCACCGCCCTGCACGTTGTCCAGGCGGCTTGCCAGCAGCACTTCTTCCACCAGGGCATCCAACTCCGCGATATTGGTGTCGACTTCCTTGCGCAGCGCGGTGCGTTGCGCCGGGCCGGCGTCTTCCAGCATGGCCACGGCCATCTTCAGGCGGGCCAGCGGGCTGCGCAGTTCGTGGCTTGCGTTGGCCAACAGGCTTTGGTGCGACTTCAGCAGGACTTCGATGCGCCCGGCCGCACGGTTGAAGCTGGCGCCCACGGCGGCGATTTCGTCCTGGCCGTCTTCCGCGACGCGGTGATGCAAGGCGCCGGCGCCAAAAGTTTCCACGCCTTGCTTCAAGGCTTCCAGCCGTCGCGTCAAACGCCGCACCACGGGGTAGGCACCGCCGGCCACGGCCATGAACAGCACGACCAGCAGCAGCGCCAGGCCCAAGCCGTCAGGCCAGCCACGCGGCATCATCGGCAGCCAGGGCGTGCCTCCGGGCGGCGGTCCTCGCAGACCACCCGGGCCCATGCGCAAGGGGTTCAGCCGCGGGACCCACAAGGTGCGGCCGTCGTCAAAGCGGATGGCCCGTACCCGCTCACCCGGATCGGGCGACTCCGCTTCTCGGCGCAGGTAGGAGTCGGAAGCACCGATGCGCTCCCCCTTGGCGTCGTCCAGTGCCATGGGCAGGCGCAGCCGCTGTGACCATTCGCGCACCGCCGCGGCTTGTTCGGCCGGCGTGGCTTCCGCGGCCGGCAGTGTGCGCTGCAGCAATTCGCCCCAGGCTTCGGCGCGGTCGCGCACGGCGCCTTCCACACGCACACGCTGCTCTTCCATGTGTCGCTGCACGAGCCAGCCCGAGGCCAGCGCAAACGCAGCCAATGCGGCCAGGACCGTCAGGTAGATCCGCAGGTAGAGCGAGCGCATGGACAGGGTCAGTCCGCGTCCTGCTTCTTCGCGAACACGTAGCCCGCACCGCGCACGGTCAGCACCCGCTTGGGTGCCTTGGCGTCCTCTTCGATCACGGCGCGGATGCGCGAGATGTGCACGTCGATGCTGCGGTCAAAGGCTTCCAAGGGGTGGCCTTTCAGCGCGTCCATGATCTGGTCGCGCGACAGCACGCGGCCCGGGTTCTTGGCCAGCACGGTCAGCAGTTCGAACTGGTGGCTGGTGAGGTCGCAAGCTTCGCCCGCCAGGCGCGCCACACGCGCGCCCAGGTCCACTTCCAGTTGGCCGAAAGTGAGCACCTCGTCGTCGCCAGGCTCCGGCGCGGCACGGCGCAGCAGGGCTTTCACGCGGGCCAGCATTTCACGTGGCTCGAAGGGCTTGGGCAGGTAGTCGTCGGCGCCCATTTCCAGGCCGACGATGCGGTCCATGGGTTCACCACGGGCGGTGAGCATCAAGAGCGGCAGGCGGCGCGTGCGGGGCTGGGAACGCAACTCGCGGGTGAAGTCCAGGCCGTCACCGTCGGGCAGCATCAGGTCCAGCAGCAGCGCGTCGTAGCTGCCCTGCTTCAGGCGATCACGGCCCGATGCCAGCGAACCTGCGGTGTCCACTTCAAAGCCGTTCTGGCGCAGGTAGCCGCCCACCATGTCGGTCAGGCGCAGGTCGTCGTCGATGAGCAGGAGTCGGCTGGTCACGGTGGGGCTCTGTCAGCAAATGACCCGGCACTTTGCAGCGCCGGGGTGTCGGCAAATTGCCCCGGCGCCTTGCAGCGCCGGGGCCAAGGACCCGCAATGTGCCGCGGGCCGTCCGAGGAAACAAGTGAACAGGATAGCCGCGGCCTCACTTGGTCGCGGGCGCGTCCAACTGGTGGCGCTCAGCACGGTGGCGCTCCATCATGCTGCGCCGCTGAGCCATCTTGTCGGCCAGAGCCTTGCGCTGTTCGGGCGTCAGCACCTTGCTGGCGTCCAGCATGGCCTGCAGCATGCGCTTGCTGGCCGCGTCGTGCTGGGCCAGCATCTGCTGTCGCAGGGTTTCGGCCGCACGGGCGTCGATGTTCGGTTGGGTGAACAGGCTCTGGCTCTGTTCATGCAGCTTGCGGCCGCCTTCGTGCATCGCGGCCAGATCCTTGTGGGCCGCGTCCATGATGGCCTTGATCTGGGTGCGCTGGTCCGGCGTGGCATTGACGGCGTCCAGCATGCGGCCCATGTGGCGGCCGTTCATGCCCATGCCGCCGCCTTCGCCCATGCCGCGGTGCATGCGGTGGCCCTCCATCGGCCCACCCATCGCTCCGCCCATGGGGCCATCGGCAGGGGCTGCGAAGGCGGTTTGGGAGACGATCCCGGCCAGGGCCATCACGGCAGTCGCCAGGGTCAGGCGGAGAGGTTTGCTGATACGGTTCATCTGGGAGTCCATTCGTGGTTGCGATGGTGCCCATGGTGTCCGCCCCGCGTATCGGCGCTGTGCGGGTGGGGTAAAGAATCGTGTCCTTCCGCAGGGGCCATCAGGCGACACGGACTCAGGGCTGACCCGGCTCCACCCGCATCAGGCGGCGTTGCAGCATGAAGCTGGGCGCCGCGCTGCGCAGGTCCAGGCGCAGCAGCACGCCGCTTTCGCGGTCCACCACGATGGCACCATCGACCCGCGTGTAGGAATCGCCGCGCATCGCGTCACCAAAGATCTCCACCACGGCCGCGTCAAAGTGGCGGCCCGCGATCATCTGGGGGCCCACCGCCACCACCTGGCCGCGCAAGCGCGCGCGGGCCAGCGGATCCCCTGTCACCAGCAATTCGCCAGCGGTGATGTCGCCCAGGTTCAGGCTGCCACGCAGCAGATGCGGCCACTGCAGCACGCCATTGGGCGAAGACAGCACATTGCCCGCGCGGTCCTGCCGCCACAATCCACCCGCGCCGACACCGGTTTCCAGGGTGTACTCAAACTCATTGCGCCGCAACGCGCGCAGCCGCAGCACCCATTCCGCCGCCGGCTTGCGGAAGTCCTGGCGGTCTTCGTAGACCAGTCGGTCACCCTGCGCCACGGGCAGGGTGGCTGCACGCGATGCGGACAGTTCGGCGGACGCAGGCGGGCAAGCCTGGCGGCGCTCGGCCGCCACCAGGGCTTCAAAACGCCCCATGAGGCGCGACAGTTCTTCTGCTTCCAGGCCCACCGGCCGCATGGCCAGCAGCGCGGGCCAGAACACGGTCACTCCGACACCCAGTGCCAGGATGTTGTTGCCCGCGCGCTCATCCACGGTGTAGGCCAGGTCGGCAGCGCGCTGCTGCACGGCGTCTTGTTCGTCGTGGATCCGGTCGCATCCCCAAGTGGCGAAGTCAGCCGGGTTGGCGGGCGACGGCCTCACGTCCACCGCACGCAGGGCGCAGGCACCCAGGCTCAGCAGAGCCACCAGCAAAACGGGGAGGCGCGTGTGTCGCAGCATGGGAGGCTTGGATTGTGCCCCGGCGACCGGTCGGCACGCCCGGGCCGCGGCGCCGGGCGAACCCTGATCCGTGCCAAGGGCCCGCCCGAACGCTCAGGCGCCCGCCAGCGTGGGTTCGTGCCGAATGGTGCGCGAGCTCAGGGCGGTGGCTGCAAGCAGGCCAAACACGCATGCAAAAAAGGCCAGGGTGCGACCCGCTCCGACCCGTTCGATCAGCACTCCACACAGGGCCGCGCCGACAGGATTCAGCGCATGCGCAATGAAGCGGTAGCCCGCATTGACCCGCCCTTCCAGTCCCTGGGGAATGAGCGCGATGCGGTGGCTGAACTGCACCACGTTGTAGACCGGCCCCAGGAACTCGATCAGCCCGTACACCACACCCAGCCACAGAGGCGAAGGGCTGGCAGCGTAGAAGGGAAACAGCAGGGCCTGCAGCAGGACCACACCGCCGATCACCCGTCCGAAGCTGAAGTAGCGCTGGATGCGGCCACCCACCAGGGCGCCGAGCACGCCGCCCACGCCGCCGGCGCTGAAGATCAGACCGATCTCGACCGCACTGGCGCCCATCTGCTGCGCCATCACGATCAGCAGCAAGGGCACTGACGCCTCGACGAAATTCATGCCCCCGGTGAGCATGGCCATCTGCCGCACGATCTTTTCGCGCCACAGCCAGCGCAGCCCGGTCAGGACTTCTGCGCCCAGATGCCGCGGCGCGGTGGCTGGCACCGCGGAGAAATCGCCCCGAAGCCGCCACAGCGTGAAGACCGACACTGCGTAGCTCAGCGCGTCGACGGCAAACGGCAGGGCACGGCTCAGTTGGTAAAGCGTGGTTCCCAGCGCAGGGCCGGCAATGCCGGCTGCAGCGAAACCCGCCTGGTTGATGGCGCTGGCCTGGGGCAGTTGCAACCGGGCCACCACGCGGGGCAGCGCCGCGACTTCAGCCAGGTTGTAGAACACCATCAAGGTGCCCTCCACCACGGCCACCGCCACGATGTGCGCCAGACTGGGTGGGCCCCACAGCATGGCCAGCGGCAAACTGCCCACTACCAGGCCACGGCCCACGTCGCAGAGCAGCATCACGCGCCGCCGGTCCCAGCGGTCAACCATGGCGCCCACGGGCAGGCACAGCAGCACAAACGGCGTGATGCGCAGGGCCGACACCCAGCCCACCACTTCAGGCGATCCCGTGAGCGCCAGCACCAGCAGCGGGTAGACGATGCCAGCCGAGTGCGACCCCAGGGTGGACACGCACATGCCCGACCACAAGTACCTGAAGTTGCGGTCCTGCCACGGGCCCTGGTCCTTGCGAGCGGTGCTCATGGTGCTGTTTTGCGCGTCTGGTGGGTCACGGCCTGCATTCTCAAGCTGGCCCAGGCGGTACTCTTTGGCCTTGAGGTCTATGCCTTCCTGCGGGCTGCCCGACACGGTTTTTTGCATTGACAGCATCCGCCCCCATTAATATTATCATCGTCATATTGAAAGCTGCCTGAGCCATGAGCCGCACGCCCAACAGCCGCAAGGAAGACAGCCACGAACGCATCGTCGATGCAGCTGCACGTGCCATCCGCCGCCATGGCTACGCCGGCGTGGGCGTGGCCGACGTGATGAAGGAAGCCGGCCTGACGCACGGCGGCTTCTACGCCCACTTCGGTTCGCGAGACGCCTTGCTGGTGGAGGCGCTGGAACGTGCAGGCCGGGACAGCGCCGCTGTACTCACACGCGCTGCAGGGCGCCGCGCCGCCAAGGGCGTGAGCGCGTTCCGGTCGCTGGTGGACGCCTACCTGTCGGAAGACCACCTGGCGTCGATGGAAACTGGCTGCCCGGTGGCTGCGCTGGGCAGCGACATGCCGCGGCAATCACCCGCCGTGCGTGAGGCGTCTGCGCACCGCGTGCAGCGTCTGGTGGCCGCCGTGCAAGTGGCCCTGCCGGCTGCCTCGCGTGAAGTGGCCCAGGTGGTGGCCAGCACGCTGGTCGGATCGCTGCAACTGGCGCGCGCGCTGGGCGACAACGCGGAAGGCCGCGGCCTGCTGTCCGCCACTCGCCAAGCACTTCGGCAACAGCACGACTTGCCGGCGACGGCCGGTCACTGACCGGTTTCATCCGAAGACCCGGCCGACCCATTTTCTCGCCGTTGAATATGACGCTTGTCATATTCATTCCCATCCGTCCACGCTGAAAGAAGCCCCCATGAAAGTCGCCGCCGCGACGACCGCCACCGCGCAGTCGATTCCGCACAAGACGTCCCCTTGGCCTGTGTTCTGGGTGGCCAGCGTGGCGGTCTTCCTTGTCTCTCTGGACACCACGATGCTCTACGCCGCCTTCGGCGCCCTGCGTGCAGGGTTTCCGGATGCCACGGCGGCCGACATGTCGTGGGTGCTCAACGCCTACACCGTCGTCTACGCGGCCATGCTGATTCCCGCCGGCGGACTGGCGGACACGCATGGGCGCAAGCGCGTCTTCCTGCTGGGCGTGACGCTGTTCATCACCGCGTCGGCTGCCTGTGGGCTGGCCGGCAGCGTGGGCTGGCTGATCGCCGCGCGTGTGCTGCAGGCCGCAGGTGCGGCGCTGCTGACGCCGGCTTCGCTGTCCATCGTGCTGGCGGCCTTTCCGCAGGACAAGCGCGCGGTGACCGTGAGCCTGTGGGGCGCCGTGGGTGGCTTTGCGGCAGCTGTCGGCCCCAGCCTGGGGTCCTTCGTCGTGCAGAGCATCGGCTGGCCCTGGACCTTCTTCATCAACCTGCCGATGGGCGCGCTGTCGCTGTGGTTTGGCGCGTCGCTGTTGACCGAATCGACCCGGCCGGAGGCACGCCGCAAGCTTGACCTGGTGGGCATGCTGCTGCTGGTGGTGGCGGTGGGCGCCATTGCGTTGACCATCGTCGAACTGGAATCCACAGCCTGGACCAATGGGCAACGGATGGCCACGGCGGGCACTGGCGTCATGGCGCTGATCGCGTTCATCGCCTGGGCCCGAAACGTGGCGGACCCGCTTGTCGACCTGGCCTTGTTCCGCAACCGCACCTACAGCGCGGTGAACGCGGCGTCACTGAGCTTTGGCATTGCGTTCGCCATGATGTTCTTCACCTTCTTCTTCTACATGGCCCATGTCTGGCACTACAGCCAGGCACGGGCCGGGCTGGCCATTGCGCCTGGTCCGCTGATGGTGATTCCCATTGCCATGGTGACTGGCCGGCTCGCCGGGCGCTACGGGCACCGGCCTTTCCTGGTGGGTGGATCGCTGCTGTACGCGGCCGCCGGCTTCTGGTTCATGCAGGTACCTGGCGTGGAGCCGGCGTACCTCACGGACTGGTTGCCGGGCCTGCTGATGACGGGCACCAGCGTGGGCCTGGTGATGCCTTCGCTCTCAGGCGCGGCGGTCAGCAAATTGCCGGCCCAGCACTACGCGGTCGGCAGTGCTGTCAACCAGGCCACGCGGCAGGTCGGTGCCGTGATCGGCGTGGCGCTGACCGTGCTGCTGCTGGGGCACACAGCCGTGCAGCGCAGCGATTTCAATGCTGTATACGGCCTGCATATCGCGCTGGCACTGCTGACAGCCATGCTGTGCGCCTTCGTCAACACGCGGCCGGCAGCCGCGGTCAAGAGCGCGTGAAGCCCGCTTCCACGAATTGGAAGGACCGCGCCCGTTTGATGTCGTCCAGGATCGCGTCTACGCTGGCAAACATCTCCGTCACGGCACCCAGGCCGTCCGGGTCCGGACCAGGACTGTGACCGGGATCGGGTGTCCGGGCTTCAAGCGCGGGCGGCGCATGAACGATGCTCAGCACGGGACCAGGGCGCCGTTCAGGGGCCACGCGTCGCCTGCCGGACTGGCGCTGCGGTCCGGCATCTCCAACTGATTCGACAGGCCTGTCAGGTTCAAGTTGCTCAGCCGAATCGTCTGTGGCGGAAACCGCCGCAGCCGCTGCAACCCTGAAAACCCGCGACGGCCGGTCTGCAGGCGCCGGTAGCGCCGCCACCAGCCGGGCTTCTTTGCTGACCGCCTCTGCAGCGTCCAGCACCCTGCCCTTGCGGACGACCACCACTGGTGCTTCATCGCGGCGCTTCTCCACTTGCGAAAAGGCCAGCTCCGCTGCAGCCCAGGCCTTGGAGGGCAACTGGGGGGTCGCTTCGCGAGCGATCGACTCCTGACGACCGCGCCCGTGACCGGTCTGCGTTCTGCTTCGAAACTGCATCTCTGTGCCACCCCTGGCGCCTGTGCAGCGCCAGCAGCAGTGAACTGTGGGAAGCGGAATTATCGTCCGCTGGCCGCCGCTTGGTTTCTCGGCCCGTCGACACGTCCGGCTAGTGGCTGCGATTCCCCGCAAGCCGGCCCAGTTCCTTCTTGGCGACGGCGTAGCACTCGCACGCACGCGTTTCCAGTCCGGCCCGGTCCAGAACCGAGAGGTGCCCGCGGCGGTAGCGGATGTAGCCGGCCTCTTGCAGCTTGCCCGCAGCCAGGGTGATGCCTTCCCGGCGCACGCCCAGCACACCGGCCATCAGTTCCTGGGTCAGCACGAGTTGCCCGGATGACATGCGGTCCAGCGTCGTCAACAGCCAACGGGCCAGCTGCTGCTCCACCGAATGGTGCCGGTTGCAGGCCGCGGTCTGGGAAATCTGGGTGATCACGACCTGCACGTAGGCCAGCAGCGCCCGCTGCACCAGGCCCAGGCGGTCGAACTCCTGCTTGATCACATAGCGCTGGAGCCGGTACGCATGACCGGCCGTGTTGACGACGGCGGAACTGGGCGTGGTGTCCCCGCCCATGAACAGGGGGATGCCGACAACGCCTTCATTGCCCACGCCGGCCGATTCGCAGGTGGCGCCCGACTCCGTCACGTAGTGCAGCGACACAATGGACGTGGTCGGGAAATAGGCGTACTGCATCTGGCCGCCCGGTTCGTAGACCATGTCGCCCAGCTTCATCTGAACCAGTTCCAGCCGCGACAGAAAAGGCGCCAGGTCGGCAGCGGGCAAGGCTGCCAGCAAGCGGTTCTGAAGCGGCGTGTGAGGCGACATCACTAGACGCTCTTCCCCGCCGGGACAGGGCGGTCGCCCACTTCCACGCCAATGCCGCGGTAGCCGGTGAAGCGACAGGCTTCATTGAACATCGGCTCGCCGCTGACGCGAAAGTGATGGCGCGAACCGCTGGCATCCACCCGGCTGAAGGCGAAGTCCAGAAAGGGCTGCCGCGCCGCTATCTGGGCCTGCAGATGCGCCCGCTCCGCCGCGTCCCAGCCCACGACTTCCTCGCTGCCCGCCTGGCCCAGGAAGGCGCTCAGGCCGATGCCCAATGTCTCCAGCACCGGGCCGGAAAGCTGGGTGAAGGTGCCACTCTCGTTCTGCTCCCAGTACCAGTCGGAGGCCAGTTCGGTCAGGCGCCGAAAGCGCTCTTCGCTCTGCCGAAGTTCGGCCGTGCGCTCGCGAACGGTCTGCTCCAGCAGGTCGTTGTGGCTGGAAAGTTTCTTGTGCAGGAGCCGCACTTCCAGCATGTTGTGGATCCGCGTCTTCACCTCCAGCAAGTCGAACGGCTTGCTGATGAAGTCCTTGGCACCGGCCTGCAAGGCGCGCAGTTTGTGGGCGGGCTGCGCAGTGAGCACAATGACCGGCAGGTAGCTGTCACCGCTGCTGGCCTGCAGGCTTTCCATCACCTCGAAGCCGTCCATCTCCGGCATCTGCAGGTCCAGCAAGATCAGGTCATGGCGCTGCGCGCGGTGCAGTGAAGCCACCTCCTGCGGCTTGGTGGTGGAACTCACGTGTCTGTACCCCGCCTCCTGCAGCAGCCGCTCCAGCAGCCTCACATTGGCGTCCTGGTCATCCACGATCAGGATGCTTGCGTCAAGAAGTTCGGCCGTGCTGATCATTTTTCGGACTCCACCGCAAGCTCGGCAAGCGGCACCACGCCGCGAACGCCCAGTGCAATTTCAAGCGTGCTCATGAATTCCTTCACCTTGATCGGCTTGGTCAGGTAGCGGAAGAACCCCGCCTTCAGGCCCCTGGCGATGTCGTGCGGCATCGCATTGGCGCTGAGCGCAAGCACCGGGATGTGTGCGGTGGCCGGGTCCCCGCCCAGGATCCTCATGGCGTCAAAGCCGCTGATGCCGGGCAGGTTGATGTCCATCAGGATCACATCCGGCAACTCCGCGCGGGCGATCTCGACACCACGGTTGCCATCGGTTGCGGTCAGCAGTCGGATGTCCGGCCGGCGCGCGACGAGCTTGCGGATCAGCATCAGGTTGGCGGGGTTGTCCTCGACGCACAGCAAGGTCCGCTGGCCCGCGTCCGTCAGCGCCGGAACCGGGTCCGGGATTTCGGCCAGTTCATCGCCGGTGACCAACTGCGGCTCCACGGCGGCGATGAGGTCGACCCAGAACACACTGCCACCACCCACGCTGCTCTGCACGCCGATCGAGCCACCCATCAGTTCCACCAGGCGCTTGCACACCACAAGCCCGATGCCGGTGCCTTCTTCCGTGCCGGCCTCCTGCCCCAGGCGGTTGAAGGGCTGGAACAGTTGCGCAACTTGTTCGGGCGACAAGCCGGGCCCGGTGTCGCGAAAGTTGACACGAACCCATCCTGCGTTGCTGGCATCGCAACTCACGTCAACCGTGCCGCCCGCGCTGTTGTACTTGATGGCGTTGGACAACAGGTTGATCGCCACCTGCTTGACCCGCGTGCGGTCGGCCTTGATGTGGCCCAGGCTGTCCGCAGCCGGGAATCGCATGCGGATGCCGCTCTTTTGTGCCTGCGGCTCGATCATGGCCTGGCAATCGTCGAACACGCTGGCCAGCGACAGCGACTCCAGGGACATCGACAGCTTGCCGGACTCGATCAGGGACAGATCCAGGATTTCATTGATCAATGCCAGCAGGTACCAGCCCGCCTGCAGGATCTGTTCAACGCTTTCCCGCTGCGCAGGAGTGGGTTCCGGCGTGCCCGATTCGATCAACTGACCGAAACCCAGGATGGCATTCAGCGGCGAACGCAATTCGTGGCTCATGCTGGACAGGAAGTCCGACTTCGCCAGGTTGGCCCTTTCAGCCGCAGACTTGGCGCTTTCCAGGGCGACATTGGTTTCCCGCAACGCCTGGTCCAGCAACTGGCGTTCCGTGACGTCACGTGCCGCGGCAAACACGCCCTGGAGCTTGCGGTCCCGGTCGTGGAAGGTCGTCGCGTTGTAGGACACGACGGTCTCGCGGCCGTCGCGTGCGCGCGCTGTGAGCTCGTAGTTGGTGACCTTGTTTTCATTCAGCACGCGCCGGATGCCTGCCTCGGCGCGGGCGGGGTCGGTGAAGAAGTTCTTGAAGGGGGCGCCGATCAGTTCGTCGCGCGTGCAGCCGGTGAGCAGTTCCATCTGCTTGTTGACGTCGGAAATGATGCCGGAGGGGTCCGTCGTCATCAGCGCGTCGATGTTCGATTCGATCAGCGAGCGGGTGTAGAACTGCTGGTCGCGCAGTCGCTGGTCCAACTTCCTCTGCTCTGCCTCGACCTGTTGCCGCGCGGTGTTGTCCGTGCCAATCAGCAGGTAGCCGATGATCACGTTCTGCTCGTCGCGGAGCGCCGTCACGGAGACCAGCGCCGGAAAACGGCTGCCGTCCTTGCGGATGTAGGTCAACTCGTAGATGTCTTCGATGCCACGCGATGCCTTGAACACCAGCGCCTCGAAACCGGGGCTGATTTCGGTGCCAAGTTCAGCGCTCAGCGTGGCGGCCCGCGCCACCGCTTCCAGCGGGTCGGAAATGTCCGCCGGGGTGATCTGGTTCAGGACTTCGGCAGCGGCATAGCCCAACATGCGCTCGGCGCCGACATTGAAGATCTGGATCACGCCCTTTGCATCGGTGGCAATGCTGGAAAAATTGGGGCTGTTGAAGATGGCGGCCTGCAGCGCGCCGGCCTCAAGCGCCAGCTTCTGCCGCCGTCCTTTGGGGCTGGCGCGCGGCCGGTCGGCGCTGGAAACTGAATGGGGCATGGCGCAATCGTAGGAGTAAGGGCGTGCATTTCGCGGCAAGCAGCGCTTGTCTCGCCCGCGAAGGTGCAAGGGGACGCTCACCCGGGCCAAGCGGGCTCCGTGTGCGATGAACGAAAGCGAGCATCCGGCGATTCACCGCCGCCGTCTGTTCGTTATCGCACATGGCGTGTGGATACACCCAGCGCTCGTCCAGGCCCACCGATGCGGAGGAAACCGGACGTGCACAGCACGTCGTGGCCCGGGTGACCGGTCTGGTCAGTCGCGGCGCAACGGCACCGCAAAGCCGCGCGCCACCGCGGGCCGGGCCATGAGGGTCTGGTACCAACGCTGGACGTTCGGGAAGTCGGCCAGGTCGACCTGGTGCTTGGGGTGCCGCCAGACCCAGCCCAGCAGGGCGAAGTCGGCAATCGACAAGTCGCCGGCGAAGCATTCACGATCGGACAGCCGGCGGTCCATCACGCCGTACAGGCGCCGGGTTTCGGCCATGAAGCGCTGCAGACCGTAGCGGCGGTCGTTCTCGTCCTGCAGTGCAATGAAGTGGTGAACCTGCCCCGGCATGGGCCCGAAGCCGCCCATCTGGAACATCAGCCATTCGTGCACCGCCACGCGGGCCACCGGGTCGCGCGGCAGGAACTGGCCGGTCTTTTCTGCCAGGTAGAGCAGGATGGCGCCCGACTCGAACACGCTGATCGACCGGCCGCCAGGACCATCGGGGTCAACAATGGCCGGGATTTTGTTGTTCGGGCTGATCGCCAGGAAGTCCGGTTCGAACTGCTCACCCTTGCCAATGTCCACCACGTGCACGTCATAGGGAAGACACATCTCCTCCAGTGCCACGCTGATCTTGCGGCCGTTGGGCGTGTCGAAGGCAAAGAACTGGATACTCACGTGGACACCTCTGCTGCTGCGGTCGGCAGCCTGCGCTACCACCCGGTCAAAGGACCATTGTCCATGCCTTGCCCAACTCCTCGCACCCTGACATGAGTCGACTGGCACGCGAATATCAAAGGCTCTTCGGCCCCATGGAACCATCGACCCAGGGCGGCGACGAGGGCGCGCGCGGCTGGGTGCTGGAGCTGGCCCGGCCGGCCGAATGGCGCCCGCTGGGTGCCGTTTGGAAAGGCGTGCAGACCGACCTGGACTTGCCAGCGCCGGCCATTGCGGCCAACGGCACGGACGGCCTGCAACTGTGGTTCTCGATGGCCGAGCCACTGGACGCCGCGCAGGCCCAGGCCTTTCTGGACAGCCTGCGCCTTCGCTACATGGCCGACCTGCCGCAGCACCGCGTGCGCTGGATGCCCGCGCCGCTGGCGCCACCCGTGCCCGCGCCATCAAAGAACGAGGGCCACTGGTCGGCCTTCGTGGCGGCCGACCTGGCACCGATCTTTGAAGAATCGCCCTGGCTGGACCTGCCCCCCGGTGACGAAGGCCAGGCGGACCTGCTGTCCCGCTTGGAATGCATCCAGCGCGTTCACCTGGAAGACGCACTGGCGCGCCTTCGAGCCAAGCCCGGCACAAGGGAAGATGGCGCCGGCGCCGCCCGTGCCGAGGCGGCGCCGAGGGCTCCCGCCGCCGCGCACCCGGACGCCATGCAGTTCCTGCTGAAGCTCATGCACGACGAAGCCGCGCCGCTGGCTTTGCGTGTGGAAGCGGCCAAGGCCCTGCTGCCCTTCGGGCAGCCGATGGGGTGACCACCGGCCTCTGGGTGGAGATCCGCCCCGGCGGTAGGCGGTTCAGGGCCACCGAGGACGAGACGGTGTTGGAGGCCGCGCAGCATCCGCACGGCAGCCTTCTGGCTGGTCAAGAACAGGCAGCAGGGGCGCGTGGCCCGGACGGTGCTTGAATCAAGTCACCACACCAAACAAGGCGCCAGCGCCCGCGGTCACGGCCATGGCGATGGCACCCCAGAAGGTGACGCGCCAGGTGCCGATCCACACCTGGGCGCCGCCAGCCTGGGCCGACAAGGCCCCCAGGCCGGCCAGGAAAGCCAGCGTCGACACGGAGATCCACAGGATCAGGTCCGCAGGCGGTGCGGTGGCCACCACGGCAATCGGCAGCAGCGCGCCCACGGCAAAGCTGGCTGCCGAAGCCAGCGCAGCCTGTATCGGGCGCGCGGCAGTCGTGTCAGACAGCCCCAGTTCGTCACGCGCATGGGCAGCCAGCGCGTCATGGGCCGTCAACTGGGCGGCCACCTGGTCTGCCAGCGCCGCGTCAAGACCGCGGCTGACATAGATCCTGGCCAGTTCCCGCTGTTCGCCCACCGGGTCCTGCTTCAGTTCGGCACGCTCCCGCGCCAGGTCCGCCAATTCGGTGTCTTTCTGCGAGTGGACGGATATGAACTCGCCGGCAGCCATCGACATGGCGCCTGCGATCAGTCCCGAGACACTGGTCAGCAGGATCACCTGGTGTTCAGCGCCCGCAGCGGCCACGCCCAGCACCAGGCTGGCGGTGGACACGATGCCGTCGTTGGCACCCAGCACCGCCGCGCGCAACCACCCAATGCGATCGCTTCGGTGGCGCTCGGCATGGCTTCGCAAGACTCTGGCCTTCATGCGCTCACCACGCCCGAGGCGCCATCGCCGGAACGTGGCAGGCCGGCCACTGCAAAAGGAGACTTGCCTGGGTGCTGTTTCATCTTGGTTGCGCCCCGGCTGGGGTGTTGCCGGGAAGAATGGGTAGCGGGTGACGGATAGCTCCGCTTGCAGGAGGTCTCCAGGCCAACAGTCTGTTGCACGGCGCACAGGTGAGCAAGTGACTTTGAATCGGGGGGCACATTGCCGCACCGATCCATCGCCGGCGTGTCGGTGGACTTGGCGTGATGGCCCAAGCGCGTTCAGGCCATCACGGCCTGCACGGGCCGTCGCAACGACGGCGGCAGGCTCGGACCGCGGCCGAAGCGCACCACCAGGTCTGGCCGCTGGCCAACCAAGCCCAGCTCGTTGGCGAACGAGGACCGCACAGCGGCCACTTCCACCGGCTGGTTCAGCAGCGCGTTGCGGATGCCAAGCGCAGTGGCCTGCAGGGCAAAGCGTTCATAGGCGCGGCCCACTTCAACCCAGTGCGACTTGTCGGCCGCCTTGGCGACGAACACGGCCAGGCCCGCAGCGTTGCGGATCTGGCGCGCGATCTTTTCGTTCTCGCTCTGGGCGGTGAAGAACCAGCCAAAGGCCAGATTGCCCAGCCAGGCCGGCAGCGCCGGGTTGCCGGAAGAGACACTGAACAGGCCGTCCCGGGTGCGAACCGCGTCCGCGGCATTGAAGCGGATCCAGGTCTTGAGCTCCTGGATGAATGCCGGGTCCGCCATCTGGGCTGTGTTGCCTTGGACGACGAAGGCCAGCACGCGCTCCATGGCCGGGCGCTCGGTCAGCAGCAGCATGCGCACGCCGCTGGCGTTGCCTGCACGGTCCAGCAACTGCAGTTCTTCAGCAGACAGCGGCCTGCCGTCGTAGTCGCCCCGCGTGCACTGCCGCGCCGGGATCGCCCTGAACAGCGGCGTTGCGTTGGCGGGTGTGGCTTCCAGGCTGACCAAGATGGCGTCGCGTGCGGCGTCGAAAAGCGCGTCCGCGTGCAAGCCCTTCGCCAGCGCAGCGTGGGCCAGATTCTCCGTGGCACAGCCGAGTGAGACGTAGAGGTGGTGGTCGTCCGGGTCCACCGCCGGGCAGCGCCGCAAGCGGTCGGGCAGGATCGCAAGCCCCTGGCCTTCCGGCGCGAACTGCCAGCACTGGGTGTTGTGGCTGGACGGTGCCAGCGTCGCATAGCGCACCAGTTCCTGCACCAAGCCTGGCGCCAGTGCCTGGCCCCTTGCTGCGCCTGCAGGGCTGGCGGCCGTGTCCGCACGGCGAATGCGTTCAGCAACGGACTCGTAGCTCTCGGCGCGGGGCTCTTGTGAACATGCCGACAGGGCGGGCCCGGCAAGCAGCACGGCCGGCGCTCGCACGACGAAGTCCCGGCGCCGAAAGTTTTCCGGTGCGCCCCGGGCAGGAAAGTCTGATGCCATGGTCCGGTGGCGCTGGGTGAGTCGGGAGAGTCCGTCGGCCGGCTCAGTCGGCCTGCGTCGGCGGAATCGAACCCACGGTCTGCGACAAGAGCAATTGATGATCCGCTTGCAGACCCATGGCAAGGGCCAAGGCATCGCGGTCGAACCAGGCGCGAATCACGGTGGCGAGTCCTTGCGATGCGCATGACAGGTACACGTTCTGCGCCATGGCACCGGCCATGGCATAGGCAAAGGGCTCACGCTGGGCCAGCGGCACGAGTTTCATGCACCTGTGGTCGGCCACGAAGCGCAGATCCGACAACACCTGCGCCGGCAGTGGTGCCGGCGCGAGTTCTTGCCAGGACTTCCGGCTGGGCAGTGCCGCCATCAAGGGCATGCCGCCGCTGAGAGAAGGCGACAGAAGCACACGCAGGGGCACCGCGTCACCGACCGGCGGCACGGGTTTGAATTGCCCGATGAGGCCAAGGGCCAGTCTGGTGAGGGCGTTCAAGGGCGCATCACACGCGCAGACATCCGCCGACCGGCGCGGGCTGCTGCACCGGCGACATGTCCCGGTCGCCTCACGCCGCCACCGGCGAATAGCCGGCCCGCTTGATGGCGTCACTCAGCTGCCTGGCGGTGGCCCGGCTGGGTTCGATCTCGACGGTGAACGTGGCCAGATCGACATGCACCAACGCGGCATGGTCTTCGGCCTTCAGGGCCTTCGTCACGGCCCCGGCACAGCGTGCGCAGGTCATGTCGCTGACTTGAAATGCAATCATGGAAGTCCTGTCAATGGGCTTGCTCGGGTGGTCGCTGTGCGGTCGGCCTGAGGGGAGCCGTCGACCAGCGCGTGAGTGAGTCTGTGCCTGCGAAACCCCCGGCTCCGTTCGTTGACGTACCGATGGGCGCGACTGGTCCGAAAGTCCGCCCATTGAAGCCCTGCAGAACACGCCATGGCAGTGAGCTGAGGTTGCCTGACGCACAGACCGGCCCATGCGGACAGCACACGCTCGCTGCTCCTCAATGAAAAGAACCGACCACCTTGAAGACTGAATCGCAGCTGCAGCAAGACGTGACGGCCGAACTGAAGTGGGAAGGCGCGGTGGTCGTCGGCGGCCTGTCGGCACTCGGCGCTGCGTTGACCCAGATCGGTGTGCCCAAGGACCAGGTGATCCAGTACGAGGCGGCCTTGAAGGTCGACAAGTACCTGCTGGTTGTGCATGGCAGCCAGGAACTGCAGGCTGAAGCTGGCCGCGTCCTTGCGCAGGCCAAGCAGGCCGTCGCAGCCTAGACCTGTGTTGCGCGCGCCGCTTCGCCCGAACGGTGACGCGGCGCCGCAGCTTTTGATCCACACAGCCCACACGCACAGAGGAACAGGACATGGACATCACGACACACCGGGCCCGCATCGTCGGTCCCGTCACTTACCGGGCAGGCACCGGCCGATTGCAGAGCATTCCCATCGGCCCGTGCCTGGTGGAGGCCTTCGGCGGTCGGTCGATCGACATCATCTGGGTTGCGCGGGGACAGAACTCGGTGGCGCTGCCCGTCGAAGAGATTGAAGCCGCCCAGGACCATGGGCACCTGGTGCTGTTGGACTGAGCAGGCGTCGGTCCTTCAGACCTCGGGCTCGGGCTCGGGCTCAGGCTCAGGCTCAGGCTCAGGCCCGGGCTTGAGCTTGGGCTCAAAAAAGTCAAGCAAAGTACCCGAAGGCGCCTTTGCCTGCGCTGCAGCCGGCCCCCCGTGGAACTTGTCTGCCGGCGCCAGGCGAACCAGCTTGGCAGCTTCGGCCAAAGGCGCGGACAACCAGGTGTCCACGTCCTCCAGTTCGATGGGCACCACACTGCGCTTGTCCTGCATGTTGGGCGGCCTCTTGGGGTCCGGCCGGTGCATGCGGCCCATGATCGGGTGCGCGTCGGCGTTGAGGGTGAGCATGGTGTAGCTCTCCACGACCTCACCGGTTTCCTTGTCGGTCCAGGTGTTCCACAAGCCTGCCAGCCCCCAGGGCGTGCCATCGGCGCGCTGGAATCGCCAGGGAACGTGCTTGCCCGTTTCCCAGCACGGCTCGAAGAAGGATTCCGCCGGGATGACGCAGCGCTGGCCGCGTGCCCAAGGCAGCTTGTAGCTGGCCTTGTCGCTGAGTTCTTCGCTGCGTGCGTTGACGGTCGGAAACTTGAGCTTGCGCTCCTTGGCGAACCAGGGAATCAGCGCCCACTGGCCTACCACCAGTTCACGTGAGTAGCTCAGCGAGTCCCGCGCAGCCCGGATGAACGGGCCGTCGTAATTGGGGAACATGTCATGCGTCCAGCGCACAGGATTTCGACTGCCGACTTGCCAGTGGCGTTCGATATCGCCTGCCTCGGGGCTGATGTACCGCGTGCACATGCTCAGGAATATACGGGCGACAACAGCCGCGCGGTCCTGGTGCAGGGTTGGGCCGAACGGCCAGCTGAAGGCTGCATCCGACGCGGCAGAGTCGTTGCAGGCGTCAACACGCGGCAGTCGGGCAAGAATGGGTCCCTGACCTGATGCGCTTTGACTGTCAGGCGGCATGCGAGCCATCCAGTCGCCCCATTGCTCAGGACCCGACACAAAAGAGATGTACCCCATGCCAGCATACCGAACGGTCCTGTTCGTGGGGAACAGCTTCACGCGCGGTCAGGGTGGCCTGGACCTTCAGGTCCAGGCGCTGGCCGCTTCTGCGCGGCCAGCCCACAACATCCAGGTTCAACGCTTGACACAGGCCGGCGCCACGCTTGCGCGCTTGCGGCAGAACTGCGACGTGCAGCAAGCCATCCGGTCAGGTGGCCATGACCTGGTGGTGCTCCAGGACGATCTGCCCGAATACGGTGGACCCCCCGTGGATACCTTCAAATCGGCGGTGCGCGCCCTCAACACCACCATCATCGCCAGCGGCGGTCGAACCCTGCTGTTCATGGCCTGGGCCTACGAGCGCATGCCCTGGATTTCCCAGGCAGACATCGCCACGGCACACCGGTCGATCGCAACCGAACTCGGCATCTCCGTCGCGCCTGTCGGCCTGGCCTTTGATGCATCACGCGCCGAACGACCCATGTTGCCCATGCTGGGCGACGACTGGGAACACGAGTCCCTGCATGGCACGTATCTGGCGGCCTGCGTCATGCACGCCGCGCTATTTCAGGAGAGCCCG
Organism: uncultured beta proteobacterium; assembly: GCA_963750785.1. Taxonomy (GTDB): domain Bacteria; phylum Pseudomonadota; class Gammaproteobacteria; order Burkholderiales; family Burkholderiaceae_C; genus Rubrivivax. The sequence continues at coordinate 107,612 of CAVVSC010000002.1, forward strand.
GAAGGGGCCAGCCATGCACCTGTGGGCGTGACGGTTGAAGAAGCCGCATTCCTGCAGCGAATCGCCTGGCGCAGCGTCACAGACTGGGACGCCGCAACGCCGCGCTGAGCAAGCCGAATCGCCGTCGGTCTGGCACGCAGGCCCGACGCCTGGCTCAGGCGCAGCCGACTCAAGAAAAAACTCCCTGCACCTTCGCTGCACTGTCGTGCACCTGGGGGAGGGAGTGTCCTGGCGGAGAGAGAGGGATTCGAACCCTCGGTACTGGAGGACCAGTACGCCGGATTTCGAATCCGGTGCATTCGACCACTCTGCCATCTCTCCAGATTCTTCCGGGTCTTGATGTGGTCTCGCACTAAGCGAAGCCGCGGATTCTATCGGATCAGGGCTTGAGGAACTCCTGTCCACCCAGGTAGGGGCGAAGGGCGGCAGGAATGCGCACCGAGCCATCGGCCTGCTGGTGGTTCTCCACCACCGCCACCAGCGCACGGCCCACGGCCAGGCCACTGCCGTTGAGGGTGTGGACGTACTCCGGCTTGCCTTGAGGGTTGCGGAAGCGCGCCTGCATGCGGCGCGCCTGGAAGGCTTCGCAATTGCTGCAGCTGCTGATTTCCCGGTAGGTGTTCTGCGCCGGGATCCACACCTCCAGGTCGTGCGTGCGTGCGGCGCCAAAGCCCATGTCGCCGGTGCACAGGGTGATGACTCGGTAGGGAAGCTCCAGCTTCTGCAGGATGGCCTCCGCGTGACCGGTCATTTCGTCCAGCGCGGCGTCGCTGTGGTCCGGGTGGACGATCTGCACCATCTCCACCTTGTCGAACTGGTGCTGGCGGATCATGCCGCGTGTGTCGCGCCCGGCGCTGCCGGCTTCGCTACGGAAACAGGGGCTGTGTGCCGTCATCTTGATGGGCAGTTGCGCGGCGTCCAGGATCCGTTCGCGCACGGTGTTGGTCAGACTGATCTCGCTGGTGCTGATGAGGTACTGCTCGCGCTGTTCATCGTCACCGCCCCCTTCGCTGCCACGGTAGACCCAGAACATGTCGTCCTTGAACTTGGGCAGCTGGCCGGTGCCTTCCAGGATTTCGCGGTTGACGATGTAGGGCGTGTAGCACTCGGTGTAGCCGTGCTGCTGCGTGTGCGTATCCAGCATGAACTGCGCCAAGGCCCGGTGCAGCCGCGCGGCCGGGCCACGCAGGAAGGTGAAGCGGCTGCCGGCCAGCAGGGCGCCGGTATCGAAGTCGATGCCCAGGGGCCCGCCCAGGTCCACGTGGTCGCGCGGCGTGAAGTCGAAGACACGTGGCGTGCCCCAGCGGTGTTTCTCCACATTGCCGGCTTCGTCCGCGCCGTCCGGCACCTGGGCTTGCGGCAAGTTGGGCAGGCTCATCAGGATCTCTTGCAGCGCCGACTGGATCTGTTCCAGCCGTTCGGCACCGGTCTTCATCTGGTCCGCAATGCCGCTCACTTCGGCCATCAAGGCCGTGGTGTCTTCGCCCTTGCCCTTCATCTGGCCGATCTGCTTGCTGAGCGCATTGCGGCGGGCCTGGGCCTGTTCAGTGGTGGTCTGGATCTGCTTGCGTTCGGCTTCCAGTGCCGTGTAGCGCGGCACGTCCAGAAAGGCCTGCGGGTTCTTGCGGCGCTGGAGTTGTGTGACGACGCCGTCCAGGTCGCGCCGCAGTTGGGTGATGTCGAGCATGGTCGTTCCTTGGATTCGATGTGCAGACGGCGCCTTCGGAGGCGCCGTCTTCAAAAAATGGTGTGGGGCTTGAAGAGCGGCGGCAGTCAGGATCGGGACGCGGAGACTTCGGCCATGCTGCGGTCGCCCAGGCCCCGCGGCAGCGGGAAGCGCACGTTCTCCAGCACGCCGTCCATCTTGCGTATGCTCACGGCGCCCATCTCGCGCAGCCGCGCGATGACGTCCTGCACCAGCACGTCCGGTGCAGACGCGCCGGCTGTCAGCCCCACGCGGCGGCGGCCTTCAAACCACTCGGCTTGCAGTCCCTGCGCGCCTTCCACCATGTAGGCGGCCGCGCCCAGGCGTTCGGCCAATTCACGCAAGCGGTTGCTGTTGCTGCTGGTGGGGCTGCCGACCACGATGACCACGTCGACTTCAGGCGCCATGATCTTCACCGCGTCCTGGCGGTTCTGCGTGGCGTAGCAGATGTCCTGTTGCTTGGGTTCGCGCACATGCGGAAAGCAGCGCTTCACTTCGGCCAGGATCTCAGCGGCGTCGTCCACGCTCAGCGTGGTCTGGGTCACCACGGCCAGCTTGCCCGTCCTGGGCTGCACGCGGGCCACGTCCGCCGCTTCTTCCACCAGGTAGATGCCTTCGGTCAACTGGCCCATGGTGCCTTCGACTTCGGGGTGGCCCTTGTGGCCGATCATGATGAACTCGAAGCCTTCCTTGGCCAGCTTGGCCACCTCCACGTGCACCTTGGTCACCAGCGGGCAGGTGGCGTCAAAGACCTGGAAGCCGCGCTCGGCTGCCTCCACACGCACGGCCTTGCTGACACCGTGGGCGCTGAAGACCAGGGTGGCGCCGGGCGGCACGTCGGCCAGGTCTTCGATGAAGATGGCGCCCTTGGCCTTGAGGTTGTCCACCACGTAGGTGTTGTGCACGATCTCGTGCCGCACGTAGATGGGCCGGCCGTACTTGGTGAGCGCGCGCTCCACGATCTCGATGGCGCGGTCCACGCCGGCGCAGAAACCGCGCGGCTCAGCCAGAAAGATTTCGTCGATGGGCATGCTCACATCACTCCCAGCAGCTTGACTTCAAAGCGCACGGGCTGGCCCGCCAAGGGGTGGTTGAAGTCGAACAGCAGCCAGTCCGGGCCGCATTCACGCACCACGCCCGCGTAGCTGGCATTGCCGTCGGGCGTGGGGAACTGCACCACGTCGCCCACGCCGTACTGCGCGTCGGGGTCGCCCAGTTCGCGCAGCAGGCTCAGTTTCACGCGCTGCAGCATGTCGGGGTTGCGGTCGCCAAAGGCTGCACCTGCGGGCAGGTCGAAGGATTCGTGCGCACCCTCTGGCAAGCCGATCAGCCGGTCTTCGATGGCCGGCGCCAGTTGCCCTGCGCCCAGCGACAAGGTGGCCGGCTTGTCGGCAAAGGTGTTGACCACGTCGGCGCCGTCGGGGCCAGCCAGACGGTAGTGGAGGGTCAAGAACGATCCGGGTTGGACGAGGTTCACAGGGCACATTCGACGGGCCGGGCCCGTGGCATAGACTGGCCCCGATTCTACCGAGCGCACCGCCCATGAAGGACTTGCCCGCTGACCAGCGCCCCCGCGAGAAATTGCTGGCCCTTGGCCCGGGTGCACTGGCCGGCGCGGAACTGCTGGCCCTGCTGCTGCGCACCGGCTACAAGGGCACGCCTGTGCTGACCCTGGCGCAGCAGGTGCTGGATCGCTTTGGCGGCTTTTCGGGCTTGCTGAATGCCGAGCCTGCGCAGCTGAAAACCATCAAGGGACTGGGACCGGCCAAACGGGCGGAACTGCTGGCCTTGATGGAAGCCGCCAGGCGGGCCCTGACCCAGCAGATGGCCGACCAGCCCGTCTTCAGCAGCCCCGACAGCGTCAAGGACTACCTGGCACTGCACCTGGGCGGGCGCGCGCAGGAAGTCTTTGCGGTGATGTTCCTGGACGGCCAGCACAAGCTGATCCGCATGGAAGAGATGTTCCACGGCACGCTGACGCAGACCAGCGTCTACCCGCGCGAAGTGGTGCGGCGGGCGCTGACGCTGAATGCCGGCGCTGTGGTGCTGGCGCACAACCACCCGTCGGGCCTGGCCGAGCCTTCACGTGCGGACGAGTACCTGACACAGACGCTCAGGAGCGCGCTGCAATTGGTGGACGTGCGGGTGCTGGACCACATCGTGGTGGGTCAGGGGCAGACCGTGTCATTGGCCGAACGGGGTCTGATGTGATGCGAGCCAAACCCGTCAAGGTCCAGGGCTTGGACGAACTGGTGGCCGTGCGCGACGTGCTGCGCGCGCGCGAGCAGGCTGCCGCAGAAGCCGCCGCACGCCAGCGCGCAGCGCGAGCCGCCGTGGAACGCCAACGGCGCCTGTTTGCCGACACCGTGGGCCCGGTGACGCTTTTGCCGCCGCACGGCCTGACCCAACATGAGGTGCCCCGCCCCGAACCCCTGCCGCGCCAGCGCGAAGCCGATGAACAGGCCGCGCTGAAGGAAGCGCTGTCCGACGAGGTCGACATCGAAAGCCTGCTGCTCACCGACGACGGTCTCAGCTTCCACCGCAGCGGTGTCGGCCCGGATGTCGTGACGCGCTTGCGGCGCGGCCACTGGTCCATCCAGGGCGAACTGGACCTGCACGGCCTGCGCCGTGACGAGGCGCGGGACGAGTTGGCCGGCTTCATGAAGGAAGCCTCGCGCCGCGGCTGGCGCTGCCTGCGCGTGGTGCATGGCAAGGGCTTGGGATCCCCCGGACGGCAGCCGGTGCTGAAGGCCAAGGTGCAGCGCTGGTTGGGCCAGCACGCCGACGTGCTGGCCTTCACGCAGGCCAGCGCACCGCAGGGAGGCGCGGGCGCGCTGATCGTGCTACTTCGGGGTTGACGCGGAAGCGGGCGTGGCGGCGCCTGCAGCCGCGCGCGTCTTGGCGCAGCTGCCTTGGCGCTCGATCCAGTACACGGCGTTGCCCACCACGGCGATGCTGCCGGACACCACCACCGACGCTGCTGTCACGAAACCCAGCGTCGCCAGCATGGCCGCGCAGGCATCGCCCGAGCAGTGCGTGAAGCCACCCATGACAGCCGTTTCCAGCGTCACCTGGTGCGTCATGACCTTGCAGTCCGGGTCGTAGACGGCCTGGGTCTGCGGAACCACGATGCAGCCCGCCAGGACTCCAAGGCCAGTGACAAGCACCAAGCGGGCGCCGTGGAACCGGCTCGGCCGGGCCACTGGGGCCGCCCCCTGGAGGGGGAGCGCCGCAGGCGCTCCGGGGGTGGTCATCTATTCCGCATCCAGTCGGCGGTGCCGAAGAACGACTCGGCCAGCCGTGCGGCCAAGGTCTCGTCAACCTGCTGTTCCTGCATGGCCTGGACCATGCAGGCCATCCACTGGTCACGCTCCGCGATGCCGATGGCATAGGGCAGATGACGCGCCCGCAGCATGGGGTGGCCATAGCGTTCGATGTAGTGGTTGGGCCCACCCAGCCAGCCGCACAGGAACCAGAACAGCTTGTCGCGGGAGCCGTCCAGCGTGCTGGGGTGCAGCTGGCGGACACCGGCAAACATCGGCTCCAGGTCCATCAAATCGTAGAAACGGTCCACCAGGGTGCGCACGCCGGCTTCGCCGCCCAGGCGTTCGAAGGGCGCCGGGCCCGACTCGGGCGCCTCTTCGCTCACGTCGCAGTCATCTTGGTGGCCACCTGCACCAGCGCCAGCGCAGCGGGCGTGCCGGGCAGTGCTTCCATCAAGAGCTGGCGGCGCAGCACGCTTTCACGCACGGCAGGATCACTGGGCACGTCTCCCAGCAGTTCCAGGCGCACAGGGCTGTCCAGCTGCGGATTGACGTAGCGGTCCACCACCTGCTGCAACTGTTGCCGCACGACGCGGCCCTCACCCACCTTGCGCACCTGGTTGACCAGCAGGTGGACCTTGCGGCGCCCCTGCGTGGTGGCCAGCACCTTGATAGTGGCGTAGGCGTCGGTCAGCGACGTGGGTTCCGGCGTCACCACCACCAGCACCTCGCCGGCCAGCGACACGGTGTACAGCACCACGTCGGAAATGCCGGCACCGGTGTCCAGCAGCACGTGGTCGAACTTGGGCGCAACCTCGTCGATGACCTTCTGCAACTGGTCACGCACTTCGGGCGTCATGCGTGAATACTCGACCATGCCGGAACCGGCCAGCAGCACATGGAATCCGCCAGGCGCGGGCAGGATGGCGTCGGCCAGACTGCTCTTGCCGGTGAAGACGTCGTGCAGCGTGATCTTGGGGAACAGGTTCAGCACCACGTCCAGGTTGGCCAGGCCCAGGTCGGCATCCAGCACCAGCACACGGCGGCCGCCGCGGGCCAGCGCCGCAGCCAGGTTGGCAGACACGAAGGTCTTGCCCACGCCACCCTTGCCGCTGGTCACGGCAACGATGTGCGGGTAGCTCCGCGGTGCGGGCTCTGTCGTGGTCATTCGTGGTCCTGGATCTGGAAAGTATCAAACAGCAAACGCTTCTCTTCGGTGCTGACCACGGACACCGCCGTGGGCTCCAGGCGCACCAGGTTGCGACCCTGGGCCTTGGCCAGGTACAGCTGCTGGTCGGATCGCTCCTGCCACAGCGCCGGCGTGGAACGCACCCATTGCGGCGCGAAGGCACCGCCGATGCTGATGGTGACCGCCACCTGCGGCCCGTGCGCGGACAGCGCCACCGGCATGCGTTCCACACGGCGTCGCACACGCTCGGCCACTGTTTCGCCGAAGGTGCTGGCGCAGTTGGGCAGGATGATGGCGAATTCCTCGCCGCCCAGACGCGCCACCAGGTCCATGGGGCGCACGCAGTCCAGCAAGGCATGGGCCACCGCCCGGATCACCTGGTCACCTGCACCATGGCCATGGGTGTCATTGACGCGTTTGAAGTGGTCGATATCCAGCGACAGCAGCAAGGCCGGTTCGCCGCTGCGTGCGACACGGTCCACCTCACGGGCCAGCGCCAGTTCGAAGGCGCGGCGGTTGGCCAGGCCGGTGAGTGCGTCACGGCTGGACAGTTCCACCAAAGCGTCGATCAGGCTCTGCTGCCAGGCCGGCGAGCCCGCATCACCCTCGGGCAAGGCATGACCGGACTGCGCCAGCAACTGCAGCGCGCGGTCGAATTGCAGCGTGCTGGGTTCTGTGCGGGTCTTGGCGTGTCGACGGTCCAAGGGGCGGGGGCGGGTGGACCGCCCGTGGCAAGGAGCAAGGTTTCAGTCTAGCAGCGCGGGCGACAGCGACAGCAGGCGATAAGGGTGGTGAGCCCGGCCCATTTCCGGACTTGGCCGGTCCGGGCGCAGACCGACACTCGCTCACGTGCCGGCGGAGCTTGTCCCGCCGCCCAGGCACGACCCTGGTCCCTCACCGGCGCGGAACGCATGAATGGTTTTGTCACACCCAGTTCTTCCACCAGCGACGCGGAATTCACGCTGTCGCCGGCGGACTTTGAACGCATTCGCAAGCTGATCTACCAGCGCGCCGGCATCAGCCTGCATGCCGGCAAACAGGCCATGGTCTACAGCCGGCTGTCGCGCCGCCTGCGCGAAACGGGCCACGGCTCGTTCACCGAGTACCTGGGTTGGCTCGAAGCCAGCCAAGGCGCCGCTGCCGACACCGAATGGCAGGAATTCGTCAATTGCCTGACCACCAACCTCACGGCCTTCTTCCGCGAAGAACACCACTTCCACGCCCTGGTGGACGACCTGCGCGCCCGCGCCTCCCGGCCCATCCGCATCTGGTGCAACGCGGCCAGCACGGGCGAAGAGCCTTATTCCCTGGCCATGACCGTGGTGGAAACGCTGGGCGTGTCGGCCCAGGCCAAGCTGGTCTGCAGCGACATCGACACCAAGGTGCTGAACACGGCTCAGCGAGGCGTCTACGGCGCCGACGCACGCGGCCTGAGTCCGGAACGCTTGAAGCGCCACTTCATGCGCGGCACGGGCAGCAATTCGGGGCAGATCCGCATCAAGCCGGAACTGGCCCGGATGATCGAATTCCGCAGCTTCAACCTGATGAGCCCCAGTTGGGCGAGCCTGGGCGACCCCTTCGACCTGGTGTTCTGCCGCAACGTGATGATCTATTTCGACAACCCCACCCAGCGCAAGGTGCTGGAGCACATGCATGCGGTGATGAAACCCGGCAGCCTGCTTTATGTGGGCCATTCGGAAAACTTCACCGAATCACGCGACCTGTTCCGCCTGCGTGGCAAGACGATCTACGAGCGGGTCTGACATGGCGCCCCCAAGCTCGCTCGCGCTCGCTAACCCCCAAGGGAGCCGTCCGCCAGCGGACCGGCGGAGCCGGCTCCGCGACGGGGAACTTGATCGCGCGATGTGCCTGCCGCGGATTGGCGCCTCTCAAGGCAGCCGGTGCCGCGGCCGATAAAGACGGATGTCCGCCATGCTGAGTTCACCCACACCCATGTCCGCATCGACCGCACCGGCACGTGCGGCACCCAGCCGCCTGGAAAAGCTCAAGTCCCAGCCGCGCAAGCCCGGTGAGGCCTCCTTCTTCTTCTACGACGCGCACTTCCGCAACGAGGCTGTCAAGGTGCTGCCGGGCGAGTTCTTCGTGTACGACGAAGACATCCTGGTCATGACCACGCTGGGCTCCTGCATCGCAGCCTGCCTGTGGGACCGTGACAAGCGCATTGGTGGCATGAACCACTTCCTGCTGCCCGACGGCGGTGCCGGTGGCGACAGCGGCCGCTATGGCAGCTTTGCAATGGACCTGCTGATCGGTGAACTGGTCAAGCGGGGCGCCAACCGCTGCTCCATGGAGGCCAAGGTCTTTGGTGGTGGCGCGGTCATCAGCGGCATGAACACCATCAACGTCGGCGAACGCAACACGGCCTTTGTGCTGGACTACCTGCGCACGGAACGCATCACGGTGGTGAGCAAGGACGTGCTGGACATCTACCCACGCAAGGTCTGCTTTCTACCGGCCAGCGGCAAGGCCATGGTCAAGCGACTGGCGTCGGCCAACACCGACGCACTGGCCGCACAGGAGCGCGCGGCCGCCACCCGCGCGGCGCCGATCAGCGGCGGTGGTGGCAGCGTGGATCTGTTCTGAACGGATCGCCAGCCACAAGCACCCAACGAAGAGCGAGATCCAATTGAGCACGAACAAGATCCGAGTGGTGGTGGTGGACGACAGTGCGCTGGTGCGCGGCCTGCTGACCGAAATCATCGACCGCCAGCCCGACATGTGCTGCGTGGGCGCCGCTGCCGACCCGCTGCTGGCGCGCGAGATGATCCGTAGCCTGAGCCCGGACGTCATCACCCTGGACATCGAGATGCCGCGCATGGACGGCCTGGATTTCCTGGCCCGCCTGATGCGCCTGCGGCCCATGCCCGTGGTGATGGTCAGCACCCTGACCGAGCGCGGCGCCGACGTCACGCTGAAAGCGCTGGAGCTGGGCGCGGTGGACTTCGTCAGCAAGCCCAAGATCGGCGTGGCCGACGGCTTGCGCCAGCTGGGCGCCGACATCACCGAAAAGATCCGCACCGCGGCCAAGGCCCGCGTGCACCGCCTGGCCACGCCCGCGCCCGCCGTGCCGGGCCAGCCTGCAGCAGCGGCCAAGGTCACCACGGTAGCGTCGCTGGGCCGCTTGTCGACGGAAAAGATCATCTTCATCGGCGCCAGCACCGGCGGCACGGAGGCCACGCGCGAACTGCTGGTGGGTCTGCCGGCCGACAGCCCGGCAGTGATGATCACCCAGCACATGCCGCCCGGGTTCACCAAGAGTTATGCCGCACGCCTGAATGGCCTGTGCAAGATCCGCGTGGCGGAGGCCACCGACGGTGAACGCGTGCTGCCCGGCCATGCCTACATCGCACCCGGCGGCCACCACTTGAGTGTCGAACGCTCGGGCGCCAACTACATCGCCCGCGTGCAAGTGGGCGAGCCCGTCAACCGCCACATGCCCAGCGTGGAAGTGCTGTTTGACAGTGCGGCCCGCGTGGTGGGCCGCAATGCACTGGGCGTGATGCTGACCGGCATGGGTGCCGACGGTGCGCGCGCCATGAAGTCCATGCGCGACGCCGGCAGCTACAACCTGGTCCAGGATGAAGCCACCTGCGTGGTTTTTGGCATGCCGCGCGAAGCCATTGCCCACGGCGCGGCGAACGAGGTGTTGCCCTTGGGGCAGATCGCGCCCCGGCTCATCGAATGGTTGCGCGCCAACGCCGGCGCAGCGACCTCTCGCGTCTGACGGACCCGCCCCGCTCGTCGGCAGGCCTGGGCACGGTTCTCGGCGCACGGCATCAAGACCAGCGTCCGCGCTCGTGGTCCTGAACGCCCAGGGTGTAGTGCGGCTCGATCTGGCGGTCTGCCATGCCGATGTCACGCAGGGTGGCGTCGCTCAAGCCTTGCAGGCTGCGCCATTCGGCGCGCAGCCGGGCCTTGGCGCGCTGCGCCAGCCAGGCGGCGCGGACCGCGGCATGCAGGTCCTGCCACCAGCGCAAGAGCAGGGGACCTTGGGTGGCAACGATGACGGGGGAGCAGCAGGAGGCGGTGTTCATTTGGAACCCTCAGTTGACGTGCTGTGCAGTTTCCAAGAACAATCAAGCCAATTAAAGCGATTGATTCAGGGCTATCTGGAAAGCTCTGCTTACCAAATGGCCCGATTGCCCCTCAACACCCTGCCCGCCTTCCGCGCCGTGGCGCGCCTGCAGAACCTGCGGGCCGCAGCCGAACAACTGAACTTGACCCACAGCGCCGTGAGCCAGCAGCTCAAGCTGTTGGAAGCGCAGTTGGGGTTGAGCCTTTTCGACCGCCGCGGCCGTGGCGTGGTGCTGAACGCTGCAGGCCAAGCCCTGCAAATTGCCGTGGACGTGGCACTGGACCGTCTGTCGCAAGGCGTCTTGGCCGCGCAGGCGGCCGCCAGCGGCACGGCGCACCATCTGCGACTGACCGTGTTGCCGTCTTTCGCCCAGCGCTGGCTGCTGCCGCGCATGGGGCTGTGGCGCGAACAGCACCCGGACATCACGCTGGACGTGCATTCGTCCCAACAGGTGGTAGACCTTCAGCGAGACAGCTTCCACGCGGCCTTGCGCGTGGGCGCGGGCCCCTGGCGCGGCCTGGTGGCGCACCGCCTCACCGATTCACCCTTGATTGCCGTGGCGGCTCCAACCCGCGCTGCCCGCCTGCCCATGGGCGACCACACCGCCATCGCCGCCGAACCCCTGCTGGGCACGGGTGAGCAGTGGCAGGCTTTTCTGTCGCTGGCCGGCTGCGCCTTCAACGGCAAGACCGTGGCCGACTTCAATGACGCGGGCCTGATGCTGCAAGCGGCCGAGCAGGACATCGGCATCGCACTGGCGCGCGAACTTTTGGCCGCCGATGCGCTGCGCACCGGGCGGCTGGTGCGCGTGTCGCCCTGGGCGCTGGAAGACACGCAGTCGGCCACGTTCTGGTTCGTGCACCCGCCGGCCCTGGCGGACTGGCCGCCGTTGCAGGCGCTGCAGCAGTGGCTTTTCAAGGAGATGGCGCGTTCGCGCCTGGTCGCCTAGGCGGGCAGGAACAGGCTCTGCAGGTCGGACAGGAAGTCAAAGCCACGCACGGTGGGCACCACGCGGTCGGTGCTCTCGTCCCAGTCGAGCAGGCCGCGGTCGCGAGCCTGCTGAAGCGGCTTCAGGACTGACGACAGCGGCAGACCCGTGCGGTCGGTGAAGCGGGCCAGCTCGAAGCCTTCGCGCAGCCGCAGCGCGTTCATCATGTATTCGAAGGGCAGGTCGCGCCGCGCCACTTCGTGCTGGTTGCTGGCGGCGTTGCCGGCCAGGGCGTGCTGCATGTAGGCCGCCGGTTCGCGCCAGCGCACCTGGCGCAGCACCCGGTGCGGAAAGCTCAGCTTGCCATGCGCGCCGGCGCCGATGCCCAGGTAGTCGCCAAAGCCCCAATAGTTGAGGTTGTGCGCGCAGCGATGCCCATTGCGTGCAAAGGCACTCACCTCATAACGCTGCAAATCATCGGCAGTCGTGCGCTCGGTGATGAGGTCCAGCATGTCGCTGGCCAGGTCGCCGTCGGGCAGCACCGGCGGCTGCACGGCAAAGCGCGTGTTGGGTTCGATGGTCAGGTGGTAGATGGACAGGTGCGGCGGCCGGAAGGCCAGGGCCGTGTCCAGTTCCTGCCCCAGCTGGGCCAAGGTCTGGCCGGGCAGCGCGTACATCAGGTCGATGTTGAAAGTGTCAAAGGCCTCGGCGGCTTCGGTCACCGCGGCGCGCGCCTGCGCGGCGTCGTGCACGCGGCCGATGCGTCGCAGGGCGGCGTCGTCAAAACTCTGCACCCCGACCGACAATCGCGTGACACCGGCCGCGCGGAAGGCCTTGAATCGTTCTCGCTCAAAGGTGCCGGGGTTGGCTTCCAGCGTGATTTCCGCACCCGGCTCCAGCGGCACGCGGGCACGGATGTCGGCGATCAGCCGGTCGATGCTCTCAGGCGAAAACAGGCTGGGCGTGCCGCCACCGATGAAGACACTGATGACACGCCGGCCCCAGATCAGGGGCAAGGCGCTTTCCAGGTCTGCGCGCAGCGCATCCAGGTACTGGGCCTCGGGCACGGCACCTGACTTTTCGTGGCTGTTGAAGTCGCAGTACGGGCACTTCTTCAGGCACCAGGGCAGGTGAACGTACAGCGACAGCGGTGGCAGGGCCGACAGTTGCAGCGTGCCTGGCCTCAGGTAGTGATCCACGCCGGGCGCAGGGACGCTCACAGGCTCCAGACCTCGCGCAGCAACTGCAGCATCTGGGCCATGGCACGGGCGCGGTGGCTGTGCCGGTTCTTCAGCTCGGCATCCATCTCGGCCACCGTCAGGCCCAAGGTGGGAATGAACATCAGAGGGTCGTAGCCAAAGCCCTGCGTGCCCCGTGGCGCAGACAGGATCTCGCCCGGCCATCGGCCCACCGCCACCAGCGGCTGCGGGTCGTCCGCATGGCGGATCGCCACCAGGGTGCTCAGGAAGTACGCGCGCCGGCTGGAGGCTGCTTGCAGGCGTGCCAGCAGCTTGTCGTTGTTGGCGGCGTCCTGACGCTTGCGGTGCACTTCTCGGTCTTGCCCGGCTTCCGCCGGCAATTCGCCCGCGAAGTGGGCGGAAAAGACACCAGGCTCGCCGCCCAGCGCGTCCACGCACACGCCGGAATCGTCTGCAATGGCCGCATTGCCGCTGGCACGCGCGGCGTGGCGCGCCTTGGCCAAGGCGTTTTCAATGAAGGTGTGGTGCGGCTCTTCGGCTTCCGCAATGCCCAGGGCGCCCTGCGCGACCAGTTCCACCGGCAGGCCGGTCAGCATGGCCTGCAGCTCGCTCAGCTTCTTGGCGTTGTTGGAGGCCAGCACCAGGCGCATGGTCTCAGACCCCCAGCGCCTGCTTCTGCGCCGCCACAAGTTCGCGGATGCCCTTGTCGGCCAGTGCCAGCAGGGCGTCCATCTCGACGCGCGTGAAGGCCTCGCCTTCGGCCGTGCCCTGCACTTCGACGAAGCCGCCGCCCGCCGTCATGACCACGTTCATGTCGGTGTCGCAGGTGGAGTCTTCGGTGTATTCCAGGTCCAGCAAGGGCGTGCCCTGCACGATGCCCACGGAGATGGCGGCCACGAAGTCGCGGATGGGACTCACGCTCAGCTTGCCTTGCTTCATCAGCAGGCTGACCGCGTCATGCGCGGCCACGAAGGCACCCGTGATGGCTGCAGTGCGCGTGCCGCCATCGGCCTGCAGCACGTCGCAGTCCAGCGAAATGGTGCGCTCGCCCAGGAGCTTCAGGTCGAACACTGTGCGCAGGCTGCGGCCGATCAGGCGCTGGATTTCCTGCGTGCGGCCGCTCTGCTTGCCCTTGGCGGCTTCGCGGTCGCTTCGCGTGTGGGTGGCGCGCGGCAGCATGCCGTATTCGGCCGTCAGCCAGCCTTCGCCGCCGCCCCGCTTGAAGGGTGGCACCTTCTCTTCGACGCTGGCGGTGCACAGGACCTTGGTATGACCGAAGCTCACCAGCACCGAGCCTTCAGCATGCTTGGTGTAGTGGCGTTGGATGGTGACGGGCCGCAGCGCGTCGGCCGCGCGGCCTTCGGATCGAGCAAAGGGCATGGAGAGTCTCGGAAGTGAAGGAAGGGAGAAGATCAAGCTTCCCGCCACGGAACCGGCTCTGCCGGGCCGCAGGCGGACGGCCCCCTCGGGGGGTAGCGAGCGCTAGCGAGCTTGGGGGCCCTTCTTGCTGCTGCGCTGGATGGCTTCGTTGATCTCGCGGATGGAGCGTTCGATCTCTTCGTCGTCCATCGCGTCGCTGGCCACGGCGTCCGCGCCCAGGCTGGCCTGGATGGTGGAGGCAAACACGTCGTCGCCGAGTGAATTGGTGCTGATGCCGCTTTTGCTGTCCAGGTCTTCGGCCGCTTCCCATTCCACGGCCAGCACGGTGACGTTGTCGCTCTTGTCGCCGGCGGCACGCAAGGCCCGTTCGACGAGTTCCGGCACCGCGTCTGAAATAGGTCGCGTGGCCAGGATGTCCGTGATGATGGCGTCGCTGACGCTGCCCCAAAGGCCGTCAGAACACAGCATCACCCGGTCGCCGGGCCGCACCAGCAGCGGGCCGGCCGTGTCCACCACGGGCTTGCCCGGGCTGCCCAGGCAGGTGAACAGCACGTTGCGGTTGACGCGGTCGTTCATCGGCACGACCTGGCTGAGCGTCTGCTGCAGTTCGGAATAGGAATGGTCGCGCGTGCGCGCCACCAGCTTGTCGCCGCGCACCAGGTACAGGCGCGAATCGCCGCAATGGGCCCAGTAGGCGGCATTGCCTTGCAGCAGGCAGGCGACGACGGTGGTGCGCGGCGTGTCCATGAGCGCCCGCTCCGTTGCATAACGCAGCAGTTGGTGGTGGCCGGCAATGATGGCGTCGTGCAGGAAGCGCAGCGGCTCGTTCAGGCGCGGCTTGGCTTCGCGCTGGAAGTGGGCCGACAGGGTCTGCAACGCCATCTGCGAGGCCACTTCGCCTTCCGGGTGGCCACCCATGCCGTCGGCCAGCGCAAACAAGCCCGATTCCCGCGTGTAGCTGTAGCCCATGCGGTCTTCGTTCTTCTCGCGGCCGCCGCGGCGGCTCACTTGGTAGACGGAGAAGCGCATCGCTAGACAGCGTGCGCCCGACGGGACGCCCCAAGGGCGCGCAGCTCCCTCGGGGGGTGGCGAACGAAGCGAGCCTTGGGGCAAGCGTTCATGGCTTGGCGCCGGTCTTCAGGGTTTCAAGTTGCAGCTTGAGACGCTCACTGAAGGTCAGCTTGGTGTAGCGGCGCTCGGTCTCGCGCGACAGTTCTTTCTGCAGCGCGAACACGCTCTGCGGACGGCTCAGCGGGTCCAGCGACATGCACCACTCGGTGACTTCGATCAGGTTGTCACTGTAGACATTGCGCAGCCGGCTCAGGCTCAGCGCCAGGCGGTCCTTTTCCAACCGCTGCGGCGCGTCATTGGGCGGGTAGCCCTGCATGCAGGCGTAGATGCAGGCGCCAATGGCGTAGATGTCGGTCCAGGGGCCCAGGGTGCCGTCGCGCCGGTACATCTCAGGCGCCGCAAAGCCCGGCGTGTACATCGGCCGGATGAAGTTGCCTTCCTTGGACAGCACCTCGCGCGCGGCGCCAAAGTCCAGCATCACCGCCTTGTTGTCGTTGGTGACGAAGATGTTGGCCGGTTTGATGTCCAGGTGCAGCATCTTGTGCTGGTGCACGATGCGCAAGCCGCGCAGGATCTCGTCAAAGAGGCTGCGGATGGTGGATTCGCGGAAGACCTTGTCGCGCTTCAGGTCGCGCGCGGTGACGATGAAGTCCTGCAGGGTATCGCCCTGCAGGTAATTCATCACCATGTAGACGGTTTCGTTCTCGCGGAAGAAGTTCAGCACGCTCACCACGCTCGGGTGGCTGATCTGCGCGAGTGAACGGCCTTCTTCGAAGAAGCTCTTCAGGCCCAGGCGGTACAGCGGCTGCTTGTCGGGCTTGACGCGAGGCGTCAGTTCGCCAGGTGAGCGTTCTGCCAGGCTGGCCGGCAGGTATTCCTTGACGGCCACCAGGTGCTGGCCTTCACCCTCGGCAAGGTACACCACGCCAAAACCGCCGGCGGCCAGCTTCTTGACGATCGTGTAGCCACCCACCACTGTGCCCGAGGGCAACGGCGCTGGTTTGGGCTTTGACATAATCGAGCGAAGCTTCCGAGGGCAGTTGAATGGCGGTTTATAGCATGACGGGGTACGCCAGCGCGGCCTCGGAGCCGGGCGCTGCTGCGCCCGCGGTCGCGACCGGGGTTTCGTCCGCGGTCACCGTGGAAGCCCGTTCGGTCAACGGCCGCTTCTTGGACTTGGCGCTGCGGCTGCCAGACGAGGTGCGCGGGCTGGAGCCCGCCCTGCGGGAACTGCTCACGGCAGGCTTTCGGCGCGGCAAGATTGAACTGCGCGTGGCCACCGCCCGCGACACCGATTCAACCTTGCCCCAACCTACCCCGGACCAATTGAACCAATTGGCCCGCACACAGGACACCGTGCGCAGTTGGCTGCCCGCCGCGCGGGAACTGTCGGTCAACGAGTCCCTGCACTGGTGCAAGGGCGGCAGCACGGCCGAAAAGCTGGACGAACCCACGCTGGACGCCGCACGCCGCTGCGTCAAGGGCCTTCAGGAAGCCCGTGCCCGCGAGGGCGCCCGCCTGGCCAGCATGCTGATGGACCGCGTGGCCCGGCTGCGTGAACTGGCCGCCCAGGCTGAACCGCTGCTGCCCCAGGTGGTGCAACGCCAGCAGGCGCGCTTTCTGGAGCGCTGGAACGAGGCACTGGCCACGGCCGACGCCGCCAGCAGCGTGCCGGCACAGGCCCTGCACGAAAGGGCGATGGGGGAAGCTGCCACCTTCGCGATCCGCATCGACGTGGCCGAGGAACTGTCCCGGCTGCGCTCGCACCTGGAAGAAATCGCCCGTCTGCTGCAGGCCGGTGGCGAACTGGGCAAGCGCCTGGAATTCCTGATCCAGGAGCTGCAGCGCGAAGCCAACACCATGGGCAGCAAGTCGGCAGCGCTGGAACTGACCACCATTGCCGTGGAAATGAAGGTTGCCATCGAACAGATGCGCGAACAGGTGCAGAACATCGAGTGATGCCCTGCGCGGGCTGGCTCAGTCGTTCCTGCGCAAGGTCGGCAGGCCCACACCGGCCGAATCGAAGCCGCCGTCCACCGCCAGCACCTGGCCATTGATGTAGCTCGCCTGCGGGCTGCACAGAAAGCCGGCTGCCTGCGCGATTTCTTCTGTGGTCCCGTAACGGTTGAGCGGGATCACGTCGTGGTAATCCGACCTGATCGCCACGGTGTGCACCAGCTTGGCCATGTCCGTGTCCACAGGGCCCGGCGCAATGGCATTGACGCGGATGCCGGCATTGCCCAGTTCCACCGCCTGCTGCTTGGTCAGGTGGATCAGCGCGCCCTTGCTGGTGCCATAGGCCACGCGCAAGGTGCTGGCGCGCAGACCGGAGATGCTGGCGATGTTGACCACTGCGCCGCCACCGTTCTTCAGCATCACGGGCGCAGCAGCCTGGGTGCAAAGGAAGGCGCCGTCCAGGTTGGTGTTCAGCACATGGCGGAACTCTTCGTAGCTGGTTTCCAGGATGGGCTTGAAGATGGCCACGCCGGCGTTGTTCACCAGGGCGTCGATGCGGCCGAAGCGGGCTTCCACGGCGGCCATGCAATGGCTCACCTGCTCGGGCTTGGACACATCGCCCTGCAGGGCCAGCACGTGTTCCGGGTCTGCCAGGACAAGGTTGGTGCGGGCCAGCGTCTCCCCGTCAATGTCGATCAGGGCTACGCTGTGGCCATGCGCCAGGAACCAGTGGGCAATGGCCAGGCCGATACCGCGCGCGCCGCCGGTGACCACCGCCACGCGATTGAATTGAGGGGTCGTTGTCACGCTGCCGGTCCTCCAAGAATGCCTGCAGGCCATTGTCACGCCGCCGCTTGGTGGAAAATCCAGCGATGGAAACCCCCGGCAACCTCTTCTGTGTCGCGGCGCCCAGTGGCACCGGCAAGTCCAGCCTGGTCAAGGCGCTCCTGGAACTCGATTCACGCTTGGCCGTGTCGGTGTCTCACACGACACGCAAGCCGCGCGGACAGGAAGTGCATGGGCGGGAATACTGGTTCGTCGAAGAACCGATCTTCCGCGAGATGGCCGGCCAGGGCGATTTCTTCGAATGGGCCGAAGTCCATGGCAACCTCTACGGCACCAGCCGCAGCGCCATCGAGGAACGCCTGGCCCATGGCGAAGACGTGGTGCTGGAGATCGACTGGCAGGGCGCCTTGCAAATCAAGAAGATCTTTCCGCACGCGGTGCTGATCTTCATCCTGCCGCCCAGTTGGCAGGAACTGGAGCAGCGCCTGACGCGGCGCGGCGAAGACCCCCCCGAAGTCATTGCCAAGCGCCTGGCCAACGGGCGGCACGAGGTCGCCCAGGCTCGTCACTTCGATTTTGTTATCATCAACAGCTTGTTCGAAACGGCGCTGTTCGACCTGAAAACGGTCGTGCATTCCCAGCGCCTGAAATACGCCGCCCAGATGCGCAACCGCTCGCAAGTCTTTGCGGCGCTGGGTCTGGTCTAGAACCCGAACACCCGCGCACGCCCTCATCGCAAGACAGCTGAAAGTCACCATGGCCCGCATCACCGTTGAAGACTGCCTGGAAAAGATCCCCAACCGCTTCCAGCTCGTGCTGGCCGCAACCTACCGCGCCCGCATGCTGAGCCAGGGCCATGCACCCAAGATCGAGACCAAGAACAAGCCGGGCGTGACCGCGCTGCGCGAAATCGCCGCCGGCGAAATCGGTATCGAGATGTTGCGCAAAGTCCCCGTCTGACCAGACGCTGACGTCCGCCAACAGGCGCCCCGCCATCAAGGCCGGGCGCCTTTTCATTGGTGCTTCTGGAACTCCGCTAAATTCGGGCCATGGGTCTCAGGTCTCTGGCTGCTGAATTACTGCCCGCCGCGCTGCAAGGACTGCAGCGGCATCCGCTCGTTCCCATGGAAACCACGCCGGCGGTGGAGGCGTCCAGCTTCGCTGCCCTGACGGACAAGCTGAGCTACCTTTCCAAGGCCGACTTCAAGCAGGTCCGCGAAGCCTACAAATTCGCCGACGAAGCCCACCTGGGGCAGTTTCGCGCCAGCGGCCAGCCCTACATCACCCATCCGATCGCGGTGGCGGGCATCTGCGCCGACTGGAAGCTGGACGCGCAGGCCATCATGGCCGCGCTGACGCACGACACCATCGAAGACTGCGGTGTCACCAAGGCCCAGTTGATCGAGAAGTTCGGTGCGCCCACGGCGGACTTGGTGGACGGACTGACCAAGCTGGACAAGCTGCAGTTCAACACGCGGGAAGAAAGCCAGGCCGAGAGCTTCCGCAAGATGCTGTTGGCCATGGCGCGCGACGTTCGCGTCATCCTCATCAAGCTGGCGGACCGTCTGCACAACATGCGCACGATGCAGTCCATGGTGCCGGCCAAGCGCCAGCGCATCGCCCGTGAGACGCTGGAGATCTACGCCCCTATCGCGCACCGCCTGGGCTTGAACGCGATGTACCGCGAACTGCAGGAGCTGTGCTTCGAATTGCTGCACCCCTGGAGACATGCCGCCTTGGCCAAGGCGGTGAAGCGCGCGCGCGGCCACCGGCGTGACATCGTGGAGCGGGTGCAGACCGAGGTCGAGAAGTCCTTCACCCAGCAGAAGATCAAGGTCGCGGTGAGCGGGCGCGAGAAAACCATCTACAGCATCTACCGCAAGATGCGCGAGAAACACGCTGGCTTTGCGCAGGTCAGCGACATCTTCGGCTTTCGCATCGTCGTTCCCACGCTGACCGACTGCTACGTGGCGCTGGGGGTGCTGCACCAGCTCTACAAACCGGTGCCGGGGCGTTTCAAGGACTACATCGCCATCCCCAAGGCCAACGGCTACCAGAGCCTGCACACCACCCTGGTCAGCCCGCTGGGCACCGCGGTGGAATTCCAGATGCGCACGGAAGCCATGCACGCCGTGGCAGAAGCCGGCGTGGCGGCTCACTGGCTCTACAAGGTGGGCGACAAGACCGGCGCGCCCGACGCACAGCGCTTGTCCAGCATGTGGCTGCAAAGCCTGCTGGACATCCAGGACGAGACGCGTGACGCGGCGGAATTCCTTGAGCACGTGAAGATCGACCTCTATCCAGACGCGGTCTACGTCTTCACGCCACGCAGCAAGATCCTGGCCCTGCCACGCGGCGCCACGCCGGTGGACTTTGCCTACGCCATCCACTCCGACGTGGGCAATCACACAGTGGCCGCCAAGGTCAACGGCGACAGCGCCGCCTTGCGCACGGAACTGAAGAGTGGCGACGTGGTGGAGATCATCACCGCGCCCGGTGCCAGGCCCAACCCGGGCTGGCTGAGCATGGTGCGCACGGGCCGCGCGCGCAGCAAGATCCGCCACCACCTCAAGAACATGGAAAGCGAGGAGTCGCGGGCACTGGGCGAAAAGATGCTGGCCCAGGCGCTGCGCAGCGAAGGCCTGCCGTTCCCGTCCACCGAGCCTGGCGACACGGCTTCCGCCGCGCTGTGGCAGGCGTTGACTCGCTGGTCCGGCAACCGCAACCGCGGCGAACTGCTGGTGGACGTGGGCCTGGGCCGCAAGCTGGCCGTGATCGTGGCCAAGCGCATGGCGCACCTGATGATGGAACGCGGCATCAAGCCCGACGCGGTGACGCTGAGCCTGGGCCGCTACGCGCAGGACGACAGCATGAATGCGCAGGCGCTGGTGTTCGTAGACGGCACGGAAGGCAATTCCATCCAACTGGCACCCTGCTGCCGCCCCATCCCGGGCGACCACATCGTGGGCTATCTGGGCCGGGGCGAGGGCCTGCTGGTGCACACGGCTGAATGCCCCACCGGCAAGCGGCTGAAGGAGCGCGACAGCGAACGCTGGATGGCCGTGGAGTGGGCTGAGGAACTCGACCGCACCTTCGACACCAGCCTGTACATGCTGGTGAAAAACGGCAAGGGTGTGCTGGCGCAGGTGGCTTCGTCCATCAGCAGCGCCGAGGCGGACATCGTGCACCTGGACATGGACCAGGAGCCGGCCGAAGAATCCATCGAACTGCGGCTGCAGGTCAGCGTGCGTGACCGCGTGCACTACGCCGATGTGCTGCGCACCTTGCGTCGCTCGCCTGTGGTTCTGAAAGTCTCGCGATACCGATTCGACTGAACGGCCCGTCCCAGGCTCGGGCTCGGGCTCAATCGGGCTTGGGGTAGCGGACCTCGATCACTTCCAGCTTTTCGACGCCACCCGGCGTCGCCAAGGTCACCTCGTCACCCTCGCGCGCCTTCAGCAGCGCGCGGGCAATCGGCGCGATCCAGCTCACCTCGCCCGCCAGACTGTCGGACTCATCGATGCCCTTGATGGTGATCGTGCGCTCCTGTCCCTGCGCGTTGGCATAGGTGACCGTGGCGCCAAAGAAGATCTGGTCGCTGCCGTGGTGCAGGCTGGGGTCGGCCACTTCGGCGATGTCCAGGCGCTTGGTCAGGAAGCGGATGCGGCGGTCGATCTCCCGCAGGCGCTTCTTGCCATAGAGGTAGTCCCCGTTTTCGCTGCGGTCGCCGTTCTTGGCAGCCCAGGAGACCACTTCCACGATCTTGGGCCGCTCTTCGTCCAGCAGTTGCATCAACTCGTCGCGCAGCCGACGGTAGCCCTGCGGCGTCAGGTAGTTGCGCGTGCCGGCCGGCAGTGGCGGCAAGCCAGGCGTCGCGTCGTCTTCCTCGTCGCTCTCGGATTCCTTGACGAAGGCCTTGTTCACCGTCGCTTCTAGGCGGTCTTCAGCGAACCGTCTGCAGGTTCATCACGGCGGCACCGTACTCATCCGCGCAACTGGCGGCACCGGCCGCGCACTGGGGCTCGCCGGCCAAGGGCGAATTGGCACCCTTGAACGCCTGAGCGAGCCGCAGGCCCTCGTCGCCGGTGGGAATGGCCAGGATGGGCCCTTCGACCTTGGGTTGCATGGCGTCGAACTTGCGTGGCTGCGAAGACACCACGACCAGCATCTTGAAGGAGCCGGCCGGCTCGCCCACAGGCAGGAAGAAGCGGTCCTTGGTGGGAAAGCTGTAGGTCTGGCCCTTGGTGACTTTCACGACGGGCGAGTTCTTGTTGGGCACCAGCAGAGCCAGGGTGCCGTCCGGACTGGTCGCCATCACATAGAGGAAACCGTCCCGGTCGGCGTCGACCTTGAACTTGACCTCGTCCTTGGCCTTGATGCTGAGCTCCGCTTTCAGCGGCTCGGCCCGCACGCCGAAGCCCGCGGTCTGGCCCTGGACGATGCGGTCGAACTCCCGTTCGGGTTCGAACCTGACGGACACAGAGGCCGCGGCGGGCGCAGGGGCGGGCGAGGGCACTGCCGCTGGAGCGGGGGCCGGTGCAGCAGGTGATGCAGCGACCGTGGGTGCGGGTGCAGGGCTGGCCATCATCTTCCAGCCCGCAAAGGCCACGCCGGCCAGGACAACGGCACCGATGCCGATGCCCATGGCCGCGCCATTGCCCTTGGCAGGCGCCGCTGCAGGCATGGTCGTGGGCGCGACGGCCGGCGCGGGAACCGGTCCGGCGACTGGCTGTGGCCGCAGGGTGGGCTGCGCCAGGGTGGTGGGGGGCAGCGGTGCCATGGCCACGGTGGGTTGCCCCGCGCCGGACTGTGCCGTCTGCGGGCCTGGATTCAACACGGTGGTGGGTGCCACCAGGCCTTCCAGTTCCAGTTCCTGGCGCAACTGTCCGATGCTCTGGGTACGCTGTTCGGGGCGCACGGCCAGGGCGCGGTCAATGGCGGCCAGGAACCCCGGGCTGTAGCGGCCGGCAGCCGCATCCAAGAGGGGCTTGTAGGTGTCATTGAGCAGCCGGCCTACCGACGGCGGCGGCGTACGGCCTGTGATGGCGTAGTGCACCACGGCAGCCAGCGCGTAGACGTCGGTCCAGGCGCCCTGCTTCATGCCCGGGATCTCGGCGTACTGCTCCACCGGCGCGTAGCCGGGCTTCAGGATCACCGTCAGTGCCTGCGTCATGTCGCCGATGACGCGGCGCGCCGCGCCAAAGTCCAGCAGCAGCGGGCGCTGGGTGCCTGCCAGCATCATCACGTTGTCAGGCGCAATGTCGCGATGGAAGCACTGCTCGGCGTGGATCACCTGCAGCGCTTCGGTCAGCGGCAGCAGCAAGGTGCGCAGCCATTGCTCGTCAGGCGCCTGCGGCATGGACCGCAGCGTGTCGCGCAGGTTCTTGCCCTCGTAGAAGGGCATCACCATGTAGGCCGTGCCATTGGCTTCCCAGAACCGGTACACCTTGACCAGGGACGCATGGTCGAAGCTGGCCAGCAGGCGGGCTTCATTGATGAAGCTCTTCAGGCCGGCTTCAAAGGTCTCGCGGTAGCGCTCGCTCTTGACCGACACCTGCATGGTGCCGCTGCGCTGCGCCAGCGAGCTGGGCATGTATTCCTTCAGTGCCACGCGGCGCTGCAGCGAATGGTCGGTGGACAGGTAGACGACCCCGAAGCCGCCCACCCCCACCAGCTTGGTCAGCTCAAACTCGCCCAGGCGCGTGCCGATGGGCAGGCCTTCGCCGCTGTCTGCGTGGGCGGCCGCGGCGGCAGGTGCCGCGGGTGCGGCCGGCGGGGGCGCGTGGTAGGCCTGTGTCGGATCGAACATCTCGGTCCGATCTTCCGCGCCGGGCGGAGGCTGGATCCGGGTGCGATCACTGTCGGGCTGATCGGGGGTCATGTCCTGGCTGCGCGGGTCTTGTGAAGGGTCCATTGTCGCAGCCGCCGGGCCCATCCGGATTCACCCGCCCGCGGCTTGTCGATCAAGGCAGCTTGTGCAGCTCATCCGCCAGCTTCTGGCGTGCCGCCTCGGGCGCGGCTTCCAGCAGCAGGGCGAAGAAGGCGTCGCGCTGGCGCGTGCGTTCGGCTGCCCGCTTGACCACCACGCGGGCAATCGGGCCCAACTGCCCCGAAAGCACCTTGACGGACTGCTCCATCAAAGCCTCGTTCACCGGCTTGGACGCACCGGCAAAGGTGCCGCCCACGCCGGGTGGGTTGTAGGACTGGGTGACGCCGACGCGGGTGGTGTGGCCGCTGTGCCCGCCGCTGCCGCCGGTGCCGCCCGTGCCACCGTTGCGGGCGCCGCGGCCGAGGAACGCCTCACGTGCCGACTGGCTGGTGATCTGCTCCGCCAGGCGCGCCTGCAGGGATGGCAGGTCCTGGCACTCCTTGGCGGCCCGGCGCACCATCACGGCGGCCATGGGTCCGACGTGCTTGGCCAGCGCGGCTTCCACTTCGGCCAACACGGCCAGGTCCCAGTGCGTGGGTGGCGCACTGGTGGTGCGCGTGTTGTAGGGCGTGTTGGTGTGCGCGTGGGCCTGCAGATTTGTCGGCGGCGGGCTGCCGATGCGTTCTGTGGGCGCGTAGTCCGCCGGCATGGGAATGCCGAACACCGATTCGCGGCTCACCGTGCCCGGCACCGCCTGGCCAAAGGCCGCGGTCACCGCGTCGCGGAAGGCGCTGGCGTTGGCGAAGCGCTGGCGCGGGTCCTTGGCCAGGGCCTGCGCCACCACCTCGTCAAATCGCGAGCCATGTGGGGCACCTTCCAGGGTCGATGGCGGCACCGGCACTTCGTTCACCACCTTGTACATCAGCACCTCGTGCGGGCCGATGAAGGGGGCCTTGCCGGCCAGCAACTGGTACAGCACCACACCCGCGCCATAGACATCCACGCGGTGGTCAATGGGTTTGCCCATGAACTGCTCCGGCGCCATGTACATCGGCGTGCCCAGCACGCTGTTGGCCATGGTCAGGGCACTGGTATCGGTGCGCGCGATGCCGAAGTCGGCAATCTTGATGCGCCCTGTCTTGGTCATGATGACGTTGCTGGGCTTGACGTCACGGTGCCAGACACCGTGTTCGTGCGCGTGCGCCAGCGCGTCCAGTAATTGCGTGGCCATGCTGGCCACGTCGGCTTCGCTGAACTTGACGCGCTGCGCCAGGTACTGTGACAGCGTCTGGCCTTCGACGAATTCCATGGCGATATAGGCCACCCGCCCATCGTCACCAAAATCGTAGACGCCCACGATGCCCGGGTGCATCAGCCGCCCGGCGGCCTGCGCCTCGTTGCGGAAGCGCGCGGCCGTCTGCGCCGCGGCTTCGGGGCTTTCGCCGCCCATCTTGCGGATCGTCTTCAGCGCCACGACCCGCCGGATGTCCGGGTCGAAGCCGCGGTAGACCACACCCATGGCGCCCTCGCCGAGGACGCCGGTGATCTGGTACTTGCCGAGGCGTTCGGGGTGCTGGCTCACGGTGTGTGCAAGTGACCTGTCAATTCAGGCCTGTCAATTCTCGAGCATCTTCATCGCTTGCTGCACGCTGGCCCTCATGCGGGCGAAGGACTCGGCCAGGGTGCCGATCTCGTCCTTGCTGCGCGCAGCGAACTCGGGTGCGTCCATTTCGCCCTGGCTCACGCGGTCGGCCAGACGCGCCAGTTCGGTGACCGGGCGCACCACCACGTACCAGATCATCACGTTCAGCACGATGCCCACGACCAGGAACACGCCGATCAACGCCCCCAGGAACAGCTTCAGGTTGTCCGCCGCGCGCTGCAGCGGCAGCGTCATGGGCACTGACACCACCTGGGCGCCGATGACCTCGTTCAGCTGCCAGCCAAATCCGTTGGCCGGACCGTACTTGTCGATCATGGTCTTGGGCGCGGCTTCCAGACTGCTGTGGCACTGCAGGCAGGCGCCGTTGGTGATGCGCAGCGGGTGCGAGACGTATAGCGAACGGCCCGTGGGCGTGTCTCGCTCGCCGATGATCTCCTTGCGCTCCGTGTCGTTGCGGAAGGCGTTGACGATGTCCACTTCCCATCCGTTGGCGCGGTCGCGCGGGTTGGTGGGGTTGAGGGTGGCTTCCTTGTAGGCGAACTCCGGGTACTTGGTCTTCAGCGTGCCCAGCACCTCGGTGGCGGAGTAGCTGGGCACGGACTGCGGCAGGAATTCGGTCTGCAGCTGCGTGGCCAGCAGCTTGGAGATCTGGCCCGAGGTGTAGCCCCGCACGGCCAGCGCCTGATCCATCAGCAGGCGACCCGTGGCGATGACCTCTGAGCGCGCCTGTTCCTGCAGCAGCCCGCGACTGATCCAGCCCGACACCGCCACGCCCAGCGCCATCACGATGATGAAGATGAGGTTGAACTTGAAAAGCAGCTTCATCGGGTGAACCTCCAGGGTCTGTGGCTCGCTGGCCTTGTTTGGGCAACTGTAACTGCCTGCATCCAGCGCGGATGGTAGCTCGCACCCGGCCTTTCGCCAGGGGTTCGGACACAATCGTGCGGCCTTAGCGACACCCTATCCCCCTTCAGGACGAAGCACCCGTGACGCCCCCGCCACTCCAGGGCCTGACCGTCTTCCAGCGCGGCTGGCTGTCGTCCAACAATGTGCTGCTGGAAGCAGGCGATTCAGGCGCCGTGCTCATCGACAGCAGCCACACCGTGCACGCGGCGCAGACCGTGGCCCTGTTGCACCAGGCGTTGGCGGGCCGGCCACTGCTGAAGATCATCAACACCCACTTGCATTCCGACCATTGCGGCGGCAACGCCAGCGTGCAGCGTGCCTTCGGTTGCCGCATTGCCACGCCCATCGGTCACCACCAGGCGGCGCGCGATTGGGACGAATCGGTTCTGAGCTACCGCGAGACCGGCCAGCTCTGCGAACGCTTCACGCCCGACGAAGCCGTGCAGCCCGGAGACCTGCTCTCCATCGGCCTGCGGCAGTGGCAGGTGCTGGGAGCTCCGGGTCACGACCCGCATTCGGTCATGCTCTTTGACGACTCCGAAGGCGTGCTGATCAGTGCCGACGCGCTGTGGGAAAACGGCTTCGGCGTGATCTTCCCCGAACTGGACGGCCAGGCTGCCTTTGACGGACAGGCCGCGGTGCTGGACCTGATCGAAGGCTTGCGCCCGCGCTGGGTGATTCCAGGCCACGGTGCGCCCTTTGGCGACCTGACAGGCGCGCTGGCCCGCGCCCGCCAGCGCCTGGAGGGCTTCCGCGCCGACCCGTCACGCCACCACCGGCACGCCATGCGCGTGCTGGTGAAGTACCACCTGATGGAAGTGCAGCGGCTCAGCTGGCCCGCCTATGCCGACTGGTTCGCCTCGTCCAGGCTCAGCGGTGCCATCTGGGACCGCCTGGGCCAGCCCGAAGGCAAGTTGGTGGCCTGGGGCGAACGCCTGGCCCGCGACATGGTGGCATCCGGCGCCCTGGACGCAGACGGGTCAGGCCTGCTCGACCGGGCTTGACCACGGAACCGCCCCGCAGGACCCCGCCCCGCATGCGCCACGACCAAGCTCCCCTGCCGCACTGCTTCAGTCCCGAGCACGAAGCCTTTCGCAACACGCTGCGCAGCTTCGTCGCCCGGGAGATCACGCCCTTTGTGGCCCAGTGGGACGAGGCCGGCACCTTCCCACGCGAGCTGTACGCCCGAGCGGCCGCGGTCGGCGCCATGGGCATGGGCTTTGATGAAGTCCATGGTGGCACGCCCGCTGACGTGTTCTTCAAGCTGATCCTGGCCGAGGAGTATTCGCGCTGCGGCAGCGGCGGCGTCATCGCCTCGCTGGGTTCACACACCATCGGCTTGCCGCCCGTGGCCCTGGCGGGCAGCGCCGAACTGAAAGCCCGTGTGATGCCGCCCGTGCTGCGTGGCGACAAGATCTCGGCACTCGCCGTGACCGAGCCCAGCGGCGGGTCCGACGTGGCCGCCGTTCGCACCCGCGCCGTCCGGGCTGGCAGCCACTACCTCGTCACCGGCGAAAAGACCTTCATCACCTCCGGCATGCGCGCCGACTTCATCACCGTGGCCGTGCGCACCGACCCCGACAGCCGCGGCCCCAAGGGCATTTCCGTGCTGCTGGTCGACGGCGACACGCCGGGCCTCGCGCGCACCGAACTGAAAAAAATGGGCTGGTGGGCGTCCGACACCGCGCACCTGCGCTTTGACGGCTGCCGCGTGCCCGTGGCCAACCTGGTCGGTGTGGAGCACGAAGGCTTCAAGGTCTTCATGAACAACTTCAACAGCGAACGGCTCTTCATGGCGGCGCAGGCCTACAGCTTTGCGCAAGTCTGCTTTGAAGAAGCCCTGGCCTGGGCCCGGGAGCGCAAGACCTTTGGCGTGGCGTTGTCCGAACGGCAGGTGATCCGCCACAAGCTGGTGGACATGGCGCTGAAGATCGACGCTGCGCGCAGCCTGGTCTACGAACTGGCCTGGCGCATTGAACACCACGCGGCCGACCCGGCCCAACTGGTGGCGCGCATTGCCATGGCCAAGGTGCTGGCCACCCAGGCCATGCAGTTCTGCGCCGATGCCGCCGTGCAGATCCTGGGCGGCATGGGCTTCATGCGCGGCACCGCCAGCGAACGCATCTACCGCGAGGTCAAGGTCATGATGATCGGCGGCGGGAGCGAAGAAATCATGAAGGACCTGGCGGCGCGGCAGATGGGCATCTGAGCCGGCGAACGGCGCCGGCGCGTCTCAGGACGCGCTTGCCGTTTCCCGGCTGGCGCGCGCTGCTGCAGCCTTGCGGAGTTGCACCGCGTCGACCTCGGCAACGGTGTGCTCGCCGGGCGCAAGTCGGAAAAGCCGCATCGAATTGCTGACCGAATCGACCTGGTTGCGCAAACCCTGCGCCGAGGCCGCCAATTGTTCGACCATCGCAGCGTTTTGCTGTGTGATGGAGTCCATCTGCGTCACGGCCTCGTTGATCTGGGAAATTCCCGACTGCTGTTCCGCCGCCGCGGTACGGATGTGGTCGAGTGTGGCCGTCACATTGGCCACGGCACCCAGCGCCTCGCCCATGCGCAGGCGGGCGTCGTCGGTTCTTGCACTTCCAGCCTCGACCCGCATCGTCGATTCCGCGATCAGTTGCCGGATCTCACGCGCCGCATCCGAAGTGCGTCGCGCCAGCCCTCGGACCTCGGACGCGACCACGGCGAATCCCCGGCCCGAATCGCCGGCCCGAGCGGCTTCAACAGCCGCATTCAGGGCCAGGATGTTGGTCTGGAAAGCGACGCCTTCAACCACCGTGATGATCTCCTCGATCCGCTTGGAGGACTGCGCAATCTCTTGCATGGTCTGCGCCACTGCCTGCACCGCATCATTGCTGCGCTGGGCCACCGAAGCCGTCTCCTGGGCCTGTCGCGAACCGTCGACGGCTGACTGGGCACTTTGCTTCACCGTGCTGTTGATTTCCTCCATCGAGGCCGCGGTCTGCTGCAGGCTGCTGGCCTGCGACTCCGTGCGCGCCGAAAGGTCCAGGTTGCCGGATGCGATCTCGTCTGCGCTGTTCCTCAGGCCTTCGACTTCGGCGCGTGTGTCGTGAACAACCGTGCGCAGATTCACCGAGAGCTGCATCAGGGCTTGCTGCAGCTCACCCGTGACACCCGCACCACCCGTGCTGACCTGATGTGCCAGGTCCCCCGAGGCCAGGTTGTGTGCGTCCGCGACGACCCGCTGAAGCGGCCTGAAGGTGAGCCACCAGACGGCCCAGGTCGCAGCCATTGCCGTCGCCAGTGCCACCGGCCAGGACCAGACACCCAGGGGCCCAGCCGTCGCAGCGACGGTGGAGACAGCCGCGGCGTTCACCGCAAACAAGCGGCCGCGCCAGCCAGGCGTCAGAACTTGCTTCAGCCGCCCGGCCAGGTCGCGCCGCACGACGCGGCCGGACTGAAGCGTGTGGACCAGGCGGCCCTGGCGCGCTTCGTCGCGCATCACCGAGTAGAGTGCATCGGCCGCTTCAACCGCTTGCCGCGAAGCATGCGTGCGAACGGAAAGGAAGCCGGTGATGCGGTCGCCATCCTTCATCGGCGTGGCATTGGCCTGCACCCAGTAGTGGTCGCCGTTCTTGCGCCGGTTCTTGACCAGCCCTGTCCACGGCACGCCGGACTGGATCGTCTCCCACATGTCGCGAAACGCCTCCTCGGGCATGTCGGGATGGCGCACGATGTTGTGGGCCTGCCCCAGAAGTTCTTCCACGGCGAAGCCGCTCACTTCGACAAAAGAGGCATTGCAGTAGGTGATCCGGCCCTTCAGGTCGGTCACCGATACAAGCGTCTGACCTGCTGGAAGGACGAACTCACGCTGTGTTGTCGGCTCGTTGATTCGCATGATGTGCCTGCTTGGATGCTGGGGTCAGTCGGGCAGCGTTGCCGCTCGACGTTCAAGATGACGGTGGCCAGGCTTCAAAAGCTTTCCCAGTCGTCGGTGCCGGTCTTCTGTGGAGACTTTGGAGCGGTGGACACGGCAGCCTGGACGGGCAAACTGGCCAGCGGCGTCTTGGCACCGAACTTTGGGCGTGTCACATTGATTGCGCGGTTCGGGCTGCGGCGCTCCACCAGTGCCGCGGGTCCGGGCCTGGCCGCCGTCACAGCCGGTGCGGCACTCTGGACAAGCTTGAACACCGACACCGTATGCACCAGTTGCTCGGCCTGCTGCTGCAGACTCGCTGCGGCCGCCGCGCTTTCTTCCACCAATGCGGCGTTCTGCTGCGTCACCTGGTCCATTTGCGACACCGCCTCGCCGACCTGTCCCACGCCTGTGCTCTGCTCGCTGCTCGCCGCGCGGATCTCGGCGACGATGTCGCTCACGCGCTTGATCGAACCGACGATCTCCTGCATCGTCAGGCCGGCCTGGTCCACGAGCGCCGATCCCTTCTCGACCTGCTCGACGCTGTCGGTGATCAGTGTCTTGATCTCCTTGGCAGCCGCCGCGCTGCGCTGCGCCAGCGTGCGCACCTCGGAAGCGACCACGGCGAAGCCGCGCCCCTGTTCGCCAGCGCGGGCCGCCTCCACCGCGGCATTCAGCGCCAGGATGTTGGTCTGAAATGCGATGCCGTCAATGACGGTGATGATGTCGGCGATCTTGCGCGAGCTGTCGTTGATGCCCTTCATGGTCTCCACCACCTGACCGACCACATCGCCGCCCTTGGCGGCCACACCTGAAGCGCCCTGTGCGAGCTGGTCGGCCTGGCGTGCGCTGTCGGCGTTGTGCCGCACGGTCGTCCCCAATTGCTCCATCGTCGCGGCTGTCTGCTGCAGCGCACTGGCCTGCTCTTCGGTTCGCTGGCTCAGGTCCTGGTTGCCCTGGGCGATCTGCGCGCTGGCCGTGGCCACACTCTCTGCGTTGCCGCGCACCGTCTGCACGATGTGCGACAGCGCGGCCTGCATGCGTGCCATGCCGGCCACCACGCTGTCGGTGTCGCCGTCACGGACCGCAATCGACGAACTGAGGTCCGAGTCGGCGATCGTCCGCGCCAGGCCAGCCACCTCGGCGGGTTCGCCGCCGAGTTGCTTGACGACGCTCCTGACCACCAGCAAAGCCAGGCCCACTGCGATCAGCGCGCTGATCACCGACGTCCCGATCAACAGGTTGCGGGCCGCCGTGTAGGCCGCCTTCGAGTCTTCAAAGCCCTTCAGGCTGTCGCTCTTCTGAAGCGCAGCCTCCTCGCCCAGCGCCTGCAGCCAGGCGGCGACGGCGGGGCCGGCCTCCTTGAGTACGAGTTGCGTCGCCTCGGCCTGCTTGTTTTGCAGTCCCAGTTCCATTACCGCGGTGTTCAGCGGCCGGGCTTTAGCGCTCGCTGCATCCAGTTCGGCACGCAGGGCCTTGCCCGCTGCACTGGCCGGGAATTTCTCGAGCTCGCTTCGAGCCTTGTCGTAGTCGGCACGCGCAGCCGTGATCTTCGTGCGCTCCTGGGCCATCTGGGCCTGATCGTCCAGCAAGGCGATGGTCCGGACGACGCGCGACACGACGTGGATCGACTCCATCATCTCGTTGATCAACTCCGTCTTGACGTTGTTCACGGAGACGACATTTTCCAGTTCGCCCTCGATCTCCTTGAGCTTGAGCAAGGCGAAGCCGCTCGACATCACAGACAGTGCGATAACGACGCCAAAGGCGAGAAAGAGGCGCGTGGACAGTCGCATGGAATGGGTGTTCATGATGGTTCGACCAGGGTTCGTTGTTGGTGAAGGGGTGCAAGCGGGGCTACGTCAGTGGAGGGTCGCGTCGGCGCCGAGACCTATGTCCGCGCCGGCCATCAGTCCTTCGATGTCCAGCAGCACCAGCATGCGTTCCCGTTCACCTTGTCGGATGCTGCCAATGCCGGTGATGTCTGCGGCGCCGACACGGCTGTTGAAATGGGGCGCGGGCCGGATCTGCTCCACGCCGAGCGCGATCACGTCGGAAACGGCATCCACCACCGCACCGACCGTGTGCCCGCCCACGTTGAGGACCACGGTGACCGTCAATGCGCCGACATTCGAGGCCATGCCGAAGCGCGCGCGCAAGTCGACAACCGGAACAATGACCCCGCGCAGATTCAGCACGCCCAGCACCAGTGCCGGGGCGCCGACCAGGCGCGTCGGTGCTTCGTAGCCGCGGATTTCCTGCACCTGCAGGATGGCGATGCCGTATTCCTCGGCACCCAGGCGGAAAGTCAGGAATTCACCGGGTCCGGCCGCAGGGGATGCGGCTTGGCTGACTGCCAGGGTCTCGGCAATGGTGTGGGTGCTCATGGGCAGTTCACTTTTGGTTTGGGCGGTGCGTCGACCGCAGTGCGTGCAACTCCAAGGTGCCGCATGAGGAGTTGTCGGCACGGCCGCGTGCGCTGCTGTGGTGACTCCTTGATTCGTGGCGTGCAGTCGTCCTGTCACAATCACGGCGTGGCTTCGCTGCGTGTGCAATTCAGCACGAACGGGTGCTCCATGCCGCAGGGGAATGACCGCGCTGAAGCGTCCAAAGCGCCTTCGGCGGACCGGTTGAATGAAAGGACTTGGCTTGGCGCTGGCTTACTTGGTTGACGATCACGTCATCTTTCGGGAAGCGGTGTCTGCCCTGCTTGCGGCCAATGGGCACCAGGTGGTTGGTCAGTCCCAGGACCCGACAACGGCTCTGGCGGAGATTCGCAATCTCCGTCCTGACTTTCTTCTGCTGGATTTGCACCTCGGCTTGCGCTCCGGCTTCGAGTTGTTGTCTGACTTGCGGCGCCGTTCACTGCGCACGAAGGCCATCGTGATGACCATGTCGACCGAGCCGCGAGATGTCGCAGAGGCCTTGCGGTGCGGCGCCGACGCCTATGTGCTCAAGGAGTCAAGCGGCACCGACCTGGTCAGCGCCATCCAGACAGTCCTTGCAGGCGGGCGTCATTTCGAAGGCAAAGTCGCTGACTTGGCCGTGCAGGCATTGACAACCCCCGACGACAAGGACGCGATGGCTTCGTTGTCCGCACGCGAGCGCCAGGTGATCGTGATGGTGGTGAACGGCAGATCCAGCGCGCAGATCGGCACCGATCTGCACCTGTCTGCCAGCACCGTGGACACCTATCGCAGCCGCCTCATGGCCAAGGTGGGCGCGGCCAATGTGCCGGAACTGGTCTTGTTCGCGCTGCGTTGCGGACTGCTTGTCAGCCCAGGCACCAGCTCACGGCTCGAAGAGCAGTCGGCTGGCGGGCCCGGCGGTTTGGGAGAGGAATAAGCTCCGAGCATCGAGAGCCCAATTGGCATCAAACCCTGGCACCGGAGGCGGAATTGCAAAGTTCATTTGACACTGCGGTTCTGGCTCACAACCCAGACGCTGTTCTGCTTGTCGATTCTTCCGGCGTCGTGCTGCATTGGGGCGGCGCTGCGGAATCCATCTACGGCCTCAACGCAGCAGAGGCGGTCGGCTCGAAGTTGAGCGACCTGACGATGGGCGCGGGGCAACACGAAAGACAACAGCACACGCTGCAGGCTGCCCGAGACAGGGGCCTGCAGGTGGAGGAGAGCGTCCGCCACCGCAAGGATGGTTCCGCGCTGCACATCAGCAGCTCGACCAAGCCGGTGCGCAACGCTCAAGGTGCAGTCGACTACTTCATCATCACCCAACGGGACGTCACCTCGCTCAAGCTCGAACGGGAGACGAAGCTCATCGAGGCGAAGTACCGGGACATACTCGAACACACCCCCGACGCCATCCTGATCGTCAACGTCACGGGCCGCATCGTCCTGGCGAACGCGCAGTCCCAGCATGTGTTCGGATACGCACGTTCAGACCTGATCGGTCAACGCATCGAGGCCCTGCTGCCGCCCCGGTATCAGCATGCGCATGTCGGACATCGCAGCGCCTTCTATGAGCAAGCGCGGACGCGGACGATGGGGGCTGGACTGGAACTGTTCGGCCTGGGCAAGGCAGGCAATGAGTTTCCTGTCGAGATCAGCCTGAGCCCCCTGGAGACCGAAGAGGGTCTCATGGTGATGTGCGCGGTGCGCGACGTCACGGACCGCCAGGAAGCGCGCCGCAAATCGGACCGCCAATTCCGCGATCTTCTCGAGTCAGCGCCTGACGCCATGGTGATCGTCAACGAGGCCGGATCGATCGTGCTCGTGAACTCACAGACCGTTCGCCTGTTCGGCTGGGAGCGTGGCGAGTTGTTGGGAAAGGCCGTCGAGACCCTGGTTCCGCAACGCTTTCGTCACGCCCACCCTTCGCACCGGTCGGGCTTCTTCGGGCAGCCGAAGGTGCGCCAAATGGGTGTCGGCCTGGATCTGTTCGGGCTGCGCAAGGACGGCACGGAGTTTCCGGTCGAAATCAGTCTGAGTCCGATCCAGACCGAAGATGGGCTGTTGATCGCGAGCGCCATTCGCGACGCCACTGAGCGCAAGCGCAGTGAGCAGGCTTTGCATGAAGCCAACCGCGCCAAGAGCGCCTTCCTGGCCAACATGAGCCACGAGATCCGGACGCCGATGAACGCCATCATCGGCCTGACGCATCTGATGGCGCGCGACACGAGTGACGGTGTTCAACGCAGCCGATTGGGCAAGATCGACACTGCGGCCAAGCATCTGCTGCAGGTGATCAATGACATCCTCGATCTGTCCAAGATCGAAGCGGGCAAGATGGTCCTGGCGGAGGAGGAGTTCTCGCTCGACATGCTGATGGGACGCGCATTCGAGATGGTGGCCGAGCGGGCGCGGGAAAAAGGACTCGAACTGATTGTTGACACGGACCATGTGCCCGACGAACTGTGCGGAGACGCGACACGCCTGTCGCAAGCGCTGATCAACCTGCTGTCCAACGCAGTCAAGTTCACCGAGCGCGGATGGATTCGATTGCGCGGTGAACTGCTGCGCGAGACTGAGGGACGTCTCCTGGTCCGCTTTGAGGTCAGCGACACCGGCGAAGGCGTCACGCTGGACCGGCAAGCCCTGCTCTTCAATGCCTTCGAGCAGGCCGACAATTCGACGACCCGTCTGCACGGGGGCACCGGACTCGGACTCGCACTGACGCGACACCTGGCGTCCTTGATGGGTGGCGAGGTCGGGGTCAACAGCGAGGCGGGCGCGGGCAGCACGTTTTGGTTCACGGCATGGCTGGGGCGAGGCGCAGTCGCCTCCCAGGCGCCACGGCCGGTTTCCTTTCAGGATCTGCGTGCGCTCTTGGTCGACGACTTGCCCGAGGCGCTGACCGTGCTTGGCGATCGCCTGCAGTTGCTGGGCCTGCGGGTGGACGCCTTGTCCAACGGCGATGCGGCTGTGGGGCGTGTCGCGGACGAAGTCAGGCTCGGAAGGTCGTACGACGTGATGCTGATTGATTGGAGAATGGCGCCCACGGATGGCATCCTGACCCTGGAGCGCCTGCGCGCAGTGCCCGGCGTGCGCTTGCCGCCGAGTGTCCTGGTCACGGCCTTCGACGACCCGGCGATGTGGACGCAGGCACGCACGGCGGGCTTCGACGCCGTACTCATCAAGCCCGTCACGCCGTCGGCCCTGCACGAGACCCTGAGCCGCCTGCTGCGAAAGGACGGCCGGCCCGTGCCGGCCGAACCCGCGCTGCCGGCGGCGGCGGGAGAGGCGGAGGCACTGATTCGGAGTCGGCACGCAGGCAAGCGCCTCTTGCTCGTGGAGGACAACGCCATCAACCGGGAAGTCGCCACCGACCTGCTGCGCCGGTCCGGCCTGACCATCGACATCGCAGCGAACGGCGTGGAAGCCGTGGAACGGACGCGCTCGAAGCCTTACGACCTGATCTTGATGGACATGCAGATGCCCATCATGGACGGTCTGGCCGCCACGCGCAGCATCCGGGCCCGATTGGGGCCCGCAATGCCGATCATCGCCATGACCGCGAATGCTTTCGGCGAGGACCGGGCCGCCTGCTTTGCAGCCGGTATGGACGACCACGTCGCGAAGCCGGTGGATCCGAATGTGCTGTACGCCACCTTGCTGCGCTGGCTGTCCCACAGCAAGGCGGCGACCGCCCACGTGCCGACGACCTCCTCTCCCGCCGCAGCGCCCCCGCAAAGCCTGCTCCGAGACCGACTGGCCCTTGTCGATGGTTTTGATGCCGCACGCGCGCTGCGAAACTGCGGCGGCCAGGTGTCCACTCTGGAGCGGGTGCTGAACCGGTTCATCGACGCCTACGGCGAGCGTGGTGCGCCGGAACTTCTGGTGACCGAGACCGAGGACGATATCGGGCGCCGGCAGCGCGCCGCCCATTCCTTGCTTGGCGCGTGCGCGACCATCGGGGCCACGGAGTTGCAGCACGGGCTGGAGGAGTTGGGTCGCGCGATGAAGGGCCCCGAGGATGGTCTGCCTCAGGCGACTCAAGCACAGCAGTTGCAGCAGAGCCTGCTCGACTTCTGTTCCCGCCTCAAGACCGCGCTCGAGGCCTGATTGCTGGCGATTGCAGCCAGCCCAGTTCCGTGCGGCCGATGCGGGGCGAGGCCCGGAATCTGCCTGTCGCCACCGTCAGAAACCGTTGGCGCCATGGTCGACCTTGCCAAGGCGTATCTGCACCCGGCCAATCCAGCGAAGCCGCCAGCCAGGAACGGTGACCGTGTCGAAGCGGGGCGCCAGAAAGACGAAGGGGCTACCTCTCGGTAACCCCTTGATCTAGAACGATTGTTCTGGTGCGGCTGGCAGGATTCGAACCCACGACCCCTTGGTTCGTAGCCAAGTACTCTATCCAACTGAGCTACAGCCGCGCTGAGCCCAAGACTATATCACGGCTCTAGGCGGCTTTTGGCTCAGTCCAGTGCGGCTGCGGCGCGCTCGCAGGCGGCTGCACGGTCCGGGTCGGACTCCTGCAGGGCCAGCCCCGCCAGTTGACGCCAGGCGGCTCGGCGGGTGCGGGTGGGCAAGGCAGCAGCGCCAGCGGCCTGCTCCAGCAGTTTGCGGGCCTTGCCCCAAAGTTGGCGCTCGGCAAAGGCCATGCCCACAGCCGCCGTCACTGGCGCCTCGTGGCCGAAGGCCTGCGCCGCGGCTTCCAGGCGCGGCAGCCAGTCCGTGCCCAGCCCGACGCGCGCGTCGATCAGTGCCAGAGCCACGGCATCGCGGTCTTCCCGCGGCAGTTCGCCCAGCCGGTCCCAGAGAGGGCGCAGCCACTGGCGCGCGTCCTCAGAGGCGTCCAGTTGCGCAGCGCGCTGTGCCGCACGGCTGACGACCTGGGGGTCGCGCCGGTCCACGGCGTCGACCTGGCTCCACAGGCGGCGCAGTTGCTGAGCGTCGTGCGCAGTCTCCAGTGCCTCGCTCACCAGGCTGCGCAGCAGTGTCTGCGCCACCAGCGGTGAAAAGGCCTGGTGGTTGGCGAGCAGGCGCGCCGTGCGCAAGGCTTCCATGGGCTGGCGTGCCATGCGCGTGGCCTGCAGCCGCAGGCGCAGCGCCTGGGTGCGCCGGGCCGCACCAGGCGGCAAGGCGTCCAGCATGTCGATCGCCCGGGTGGCGTCTCGGTCGTCCAGCGCCCACTCCGCTGCCAGCAGTCGCACCGCTTCGTCTGCCCCTGCACGGTCGGCCTTCAGCAAGGGCTTGATGGTGATGTCGCGGCGGGTCCGGTCCTGCAGGCGGTGCAGGCTGCCAGCGGCCAGCAGGCGCGCCAGTTGGCGGAATCTCAGGTCGTCCGTCAATTCCGGCGTTTCGGCCTGCAGCTGCAACGCACGCTGCGCGGCCTTGTGGGCGCGGCCGTAGCGCGCGCCGAAGTATTCCGCCTGGGCCTCGCGCAGCGCAGCCGCTGCCGCGCGTTCCTTGCGCAGCGCGCGCCATTGGCCGGCGCGCCTGGGCAGCGTGACCAGGGAATCCAGTGCCTGGATGGCCGACACCAGCAGCGCGCAACCGCCCACCAGCAGGATGACGGCCAGGTTGAGCGACAGGTCCGTGCGCCAGCCGCTCCAGTAGACTGTAACCATGCCGTCGTTGCTACCGAGCGTGGTGGCAGCCACCACGGCCACTACAAACAGCAGCACCAGCCAGATGACGCCACGCATGGCCGTCCTTTGCCTTCGCCTCTACCGCCCCGCCGAAGCGGTGGCGATGGCGGCCAAGGTGGCGTCCGGCCGCGGCACGGTCACCAGGCGGGCCTGGGTCATCACCTGTCGCACCAGTTCGCTGGCGGTCACCACGCGGCGGTGGCTGCGGTCGAAGTAGCGGTCCAGCGCCGACTGCGCGTCACGCAGGTCCGATTGCACGGCGTCGAACTGGCGCGACAGCAGCGCCAGGCGCGCGTTCAGCAGCCGAAGCTTGAGGTTTTCGCGCAGGAAGAACGCCTGTTCAGGTGCCACCAGCATGGCCTCGGGCTGGTCGATGCGGGTGACGCGAACCAGGCTCTTCACCTCGCCCCACAGGTAGCTCGCAAGGCCGCCCCAGCGTTCACCCAGGAGCAGCCCGCCGGATGCGGCAGACGCCGGTGGCGACGCCGAAGTTGCGGCGGCCTTGCCTTGGGTGCGGCGATCCAGTGCAGACAGCAAGGGCAGTTCGTCCACCAGCCGGATCGCTTCGTCCAGCCGGATGGTCAACACGGTGATGTCGGTAGCGCCCGCAGCGCGTGTGCGGTCCAGGTCCTGCACCACGGCGCGCCGTACACGTTCCAGGCGCGGCTGGTTGAAGCGCGCCAAGCGTTCATCGGCCTGTTTGAGCGTCAGCACCAGGGGTTCGGCGCTGCCGGTGATGGCCGACTGCTGCAAAGCCACGCGCACGGCAGCGTCCAGGTCGGCCAGGACGTTTTCGTCACGCGAACGGGCCAGCGACTGGATGAGCTCTTCGATCTGCGTGCGTTGCATGGCCGTCTCGGCCACCCGGGCCTCCAGCAAGGCCATCTTGGCGGTGGCCTCCCGCGCACCCAGCTCCGCCTGGCGCGCCAGCGTGCGCGCCTCGGTGGCTTGCGTCTCGCTGCCTTGCTGGCGCTTGACCAATTCGGCTTCGAGCCCCTTGACCCGCTGCTGGGTGTTCCAGGCCAGCACCAGCGCAGCGGCAGCCAAAGCAGCCAGCAAGGCCGCCCCTGCAGCCAGCCAGCGAGCCGACACCCAGGCAGCCGTAGGGGCGGCTGTCAGGAGGGGCGGTGTGCGTGGGGGCGGTGTTTGTTCGGGCTCGGTCACAAGGGCCGGGATTGTAGGGTGGGGGTGCTGCCGCGCCGCCTGTCAGGTCAGGCCCAGATGCCGCAGCACGGCTTCGGCGCCGGGACCCACCAAGTCCGCATGGCCAAAGCCTGCGTCGAGCGCCGCCTGGGCGATGCGCGGATGCGAAGCCAGCGCCCACGACGACGCCCAATGGGCGCCCGGCGCCAGCCGCTTCAGGTTCCCGACGGCCTCGCTGCTGCTGAACAACCAACGGTGCGCCGCCGGTTCGACCAATGCCTGCGCCAACAGCGCCCGGCCGGCTGCATCCAGCACCGGCGCCAGACGCCGGTAGGCGCTGACATACCGGACTTGCGCTCCCGCTGCGTTCAACTGCTGGCCCAGCCAGTCCCGGCCGTCTTCCCCACGCACGACCACCACGGTGCTGCCGGCCCAAGGCCAGGACGCGATGCGTGTCCAGAGGGACTCAGAGTCGAACTGCGGCGAATCGGCTGCAGGCTCTTCCACGCGCACGACCCCAGCCGCTCGCAGCGCCGCCGTGGTGCCGGGGCCTGTCGACGCTGCCGGCAAGTCGGCAGGCCATGCCGAGCCTTCGGGCTTGGCGGCAAAGAACTGCTCCACCGCGTTGGCGCTCACGAACATCACCAGTGAGGCTTGTGCAAGCTCCTTCCAGGCCTGCTGCACAGGTGCCAGGTCTTGCGCCGGTGCAATGCCGATCAGCGGCAAGGCAACGGCGTCCAGGCCTCTTGCGCGCAGGCTTTCCAGCCACCCAGCGGCCTGGGTCGCCGGCCGGGTGACGATGACGCGCATCGGAGAAGCTCTCGGCCCTCAGGCCGCTGGCAGGTAGCTGGCCGCGCCGGCCGCATGCAGCTGCTGCACAGCCTGGCTGCCCAGCGCACGCGCGGCCGCCTCGTCAGCCACATTGCCGCTCACGCGCACCTTGAGCAAAGGGCGCGTGGGCGTGGCCGCGTCACCCAGGGCGGCATCCAGCACCAGCGTGCCGCTTTGCCAGGTGGCATGCGCAGCCAGGGGCATGCTGCAGCTGCCACCGAGCCCACGCGACACCGCACGTTCTGCCGACACCGCCAGGTAGGTGGCCTGGTGGATGGTCTGGGCCAGCACACCCCGCAGTTCGGTGGCGCTCTCACGCACCTCGATGCCCAGGGCGCCCTGGCCCGCGGCCGGGATCATGGTGCTGGCGTCAAAGCGCTGGCGGATGCGTGAGGCCAGTCCCAGCCGCACCAGGCCTGCGGCGGCGAGCACGATGGCATCAAAGCCGCCGTCGTCCAGCTTGCGCAGCCGCGTATCCAGGTTGCCGCGCAGGGGTTCGATGCGCAGGTCCGGCCGCTTGGCCAGCAACTGCACCACGCGGCGCAGGCTGCTGGTGCCCACCACGGCGCCTTGCGGCAGTTCGTCCAGCGTGGCGTAGCGGTTGGAGACCAGGGCGTCGCGCGGGTCTTCGCGTTCCCACACGGCCGCCAGCGTGAAGCCTTCGGGCAGGTCCATGGGCACGTCTTTCAGCGAGTGCACCGCCAAGTGGGCGCTGCCGTTTTCCAGCGCGGTTTCCAATTCCTTGACGAAGAGGCCCTTGCCGCCGACCTTGGACAAGGCGCGGTCCAGGATCTGGTCACCCTTGGTGGTCATGCCGAGCAACTCCACCTGAAGGCCGAAGCGCGCGGTCAAAGCGTCCCGCACATGTTCGGCCTGCCACAGGGCCAGGCGGCTTTCTCGGGTAGCAATGATGGTCGGCTGGGTCATGGGTCGGGATCATAGCCAGCGCGACAGACCCAGCCGAACGCCGGCCCAGGCGTGACTTTTGCAGGCAGAATCCAACCGCCATTGGTAACCTGGTTACATCGCCTGGAGTCGTTCATGCCCCGCACCGCCGCCAAGCCCAAGACCGTGCCAGCACGCACCAAATCCGGCATGCGAGCAGGCACCGCCAAGGTGCAGGATGACGCAGCAGCCAAGAACAAGCCGCTAGTTGAAGATATCCGGTTACTGGGACGCATCCTGGGTGACGTGATCCGAGAACAGGAAGGTGTGGAGGCTTTCGAGCTGATCGAACGGGTCCGCCAGCTGTCCGTGGCCTACCGCCTGAAGGCCGACGCCAGCGCCGGCCGGGTGCTGGACAGGCTGCTGAAGAACCTGTCGGCCGACCAGACGGTGACCGTTATTCGCGCCTTCAGCTACTTCAGCCACCTGGCCAACATCGCCGAAGACCGCCACCA
Source organism: uncultured beta proteobacterium (assembly GCA_963750785.1). Taxonomy (GTDB): domain Bacteria; phylum Pseudomonadota; class Gammaproteobacteria; order Burkholderiales; family Burkholderiaceae_C; genus Rubrivivax. The sequence continues at coordinate 148,930 of CAVVSC010000002.1, forward strand.
CGTGCGCCGCCGCGCCGTGCACGAGAAAGAAGGCCATCAGCAGGACGGCTCCCTGGCGCTGGCCTTTGAACGCCTGCACCGTGCCGACCACCGTGCGGCCGACATCGCGCAGACCCTGCAGCATGCCTACATCTCGCCCGTGCTCACCGCGCACCCGACGGAAGTGCAGCGCAAAAGCATTCTGGACGCCGAACGGGCCATCGCCGGCCTGGTGGGCGAACGCGACGACCTGGCCACGGCAGATCGCCTGGCCGACAACGAAGCGCTGATCCGCGCCCGCGTCACCCAGCTCTGGCAGACGCGCATGCTGCGCACCGCGAAGCTGACCGTCGCCGACGAGGTGGAAAACGCGCTGAGCTACTACCCCAGCACCTTCCTGCGTGAAATTCCGCGCCTCTACCGCGACCTGGAACGCGCCCTCCCCGGCCACCCGGTGGCCAATTTCCTGCGCATGGGTCACTGGATCGGCGGCGACCGCGACGGCAACCCCAATGTCACGGCCAGCACGCTGCGCCACGCCCTGTCGCGCCAGTGCGAAGTGGCACTGCGCTTCTACCTGACCGAGGTGCATGAACTGGGCGCGGAACTGTCCATCAGCGGCACGCTGGCGCCAGTGTCAGAAGAAATGAAAGCCCTGGCCGCGCGATCGGCCGACCAGAACCTGCACCGCAGCGACGAGCCCTACCGCCGCGCGCTGATCGGCCTGTACAGCCGACTGGCCGCCACGCTGCAGCGCCTGACCGGCACCGAGGCCTTGCGCCACGCCGTGGCGCCCCAGGACCCATACGCCAGCGCAGCGGACTTCCTGGCCGACCTGCGGGTGATCGAGCGGTCCCTGCACACCCACCATGCCGGCGCGCTGGTGGGCCCGCGCCTGGCGCCGCTGATGCGCGCGGTGCAGGTCTTCGGTTTCCACCTGGCCACGCTGGACTTGCGCCAGAGTTCGGACCAGCACGAAGCGGTGGTGGCCGAACTGCTGGCCACCGCGCGCCTGGTGCCCAACTACAGCGCGCTGAGCGAAGCGCAGCGCCGCAGCACCTTGCTGGCCCTGCTGAACGACGCGCGGCCGCTGCGCGTGCACGGTGCCACCTACAGCACACAGGCGCAAAGCGAACTGGCCATCTTCGAAGCCGCGCGCGAAGCCCTCACCGCCTACGGCCGCGAGGCCATCCGCCACTACATCATCAGCCACACCGAAGAGGTGAGCGACCTGCTGGAGGTGCTGCTGCTGCAGAAGGAGTGCGGGCTGCTCCAGGGCACCTTGGACGCCGGTGCCAAGGCAGCCCTCATCACCGTGCCGCTGTTCGAGACCATTGGCGACCTGCGCCGCAGCGAACCCATCATGCGGGACTTCTACGCCCTGCCCGGCGTGCGCGACCTGGTGGTGGCCAGCGGTGCAGAACAGGACGTGATGCTGGGCTACAGCGACAGCAACAAGGACGGCGGCTCTTTCACCAGCAACTGGGAGCTGTACCGCGCAGAAACCGCGTTGGTCCTGCTGTTCGCGGAAATCGGGAAGACCCAACCCATCACGCTGCGCCTGTTCCATGGCCGGGGCGGCACGGTGGGCCGGGGCGGCGGCCCCAGCTACCAGGCCATCCTGGCCCAGCCCCCCGGCACGGTGAACGGGCAGATCCGCCTGACCGAGCAGGGCGAGGTCATCGCCAGCAAGTACGCCAACCCGGAAATCGGCCGGCGCAACCTGGAAACCCTGGTCGCCGCCACCCTGGAAGCCACGCTGCTTCACCCGACCAAGAGCGCGCCCAAGGCCTTCCTGGACGCCGCTGCAGAGATCAGCCAGAGCAGCTACGACGCCTACCGCAAGCTCGTCTACGGCACACCGGGCTTCACCGACTACTTTTTCGCAGCAACGCCCATCCGCGAGATTGCGGAACTGAACATCGGCTCACGCCCGGCCAGCCGCAAGGCCACGCGCGCCATCGAGGACCTGCGCGCCATTCCCTGGAGCTTCAGCTGGGGCCAGTGCCGCATGGCGCTGCCCGGCTGGGCCGGCTTTGGCAGTGCCATCGAAGCTTTCTTGAAAGGCGGCGAGCGCGATGCCCGCGTGGACCTGCTGCAGCGCATGCACAAGCAATGGCCCTTCTTCCGCACCCTGCTGTCCAACCTGGACATGGTGCTGGCCAAGAGCGACCTGCGCATCGCGTCGCGCTATGTGGAACTGGTGGAAGACAAGGCCCAGGCCAAGCGCATCTTCGCCTTGCTGAAGGCCGAATGGCAGCGGGCGCATGACGCATTGGCGCTCATCACGGGCCAGGAAGCACGCCTGGAAGGCAATGCCGCGCTGGCGCGCAGCATCGCCCACCGCTTCCCCTACCTGGACCCACTGAACCACCTGCAGGTGGAACTGATGCGCCGCTACCGCAACCGCCGCGAAGGCCAGGAAGGCATCGAACGGCTGCAGCGCGGCATCCACCTGTCCATCAACGGCATTGCGGCGGGACTGCGCAACACCGGTTGATGCCGTTCTGCCGATCAGTCGTCCTTGTCGTCGTCATCTTCGTCGTCAGGGTCGGTGGTGACCGTGAAGTTGGCGAAGGTCGCGCGCGCGCCCTGGCCGAAAAGGCGATTGGCCACCGGAATGGAGACCGCCAGTTCGGGTGCCTCGGGGTGCTGGAAGGGGAATGCATCCAGCAAGCTGAAGAGGCCATGGCCGATCGCGAAGCCACCAATCTTTTGCGCCAGCGGCTCACCGGGGCCCATGGATGGGTAGATGCCGGTGTAGGGCTTGTGCTGCACGTCCAGTGGCACGCCCACATTGCGCACCTTGCTCACGCGCTTGCCGTCCAGGTAGAAGCGCACGGAGGCCTTTGAGCCCTTGCGCGTGAAGGTGATGGCCACCTGATGAGGGCCCGGGCCGACGTCGACCTCCTTGACGATCTGCGTGTACATCTTGTCGCGGCCCACGTAGGCCGGGTCGCCCGGCAGTGCGTTGCCCGTCACGTTGGACGGCAGGCGTTCGACCAGCGTGAAGGCCTTGCTGCCGGAAACGAACCAGTCGAAGAGCTGGCCTGTGCCGAAGTCGATCATGTTCATCACGGCGCCGGCCTGCTGGCCTTCCAGCGTGGGCTTGGCGTAGGGCGCGCCACTCTGGATGTAGGTGCCCTGGATCACACGTCCCGGCTGCGTGCCTGGTGTCCGGACGTGGATCACCGACGAAAAGGTGATGGAGCCCGTGGCCGGCGCGGCGAAGGCCTGGTTGCTGACGCCGATGTATTTCAGGTGATCAAAGACGCTGAAGTCGTAGCCCACGGTGAAGGGCACGGCGGACACGGAAAACTTGCCGCCCGTGAAGGCCCGCGTGTCTCCGCCTGTGGAGGCCATTTCACCCAGCCCATAGGGGTTCGACCATTTCATCGCGTAGTCCACGATGGTATAGCCACCGGGCTTGCTGAAGTTGTCGTAGACCACCACCGTCTTGTTGTTCGCGGCATGCACCGCAAGCGCCGACACCGCCAAAGCCAGTGCAATGCTTGCACTGCGACCGAATCGATCCATGAGTTGCTCCTCTGATGGGCGGGTGGTGATGCAGTCCGAAGGTCCCGCCCCACCGGTCGGACTGCGCGCCTGTTCCGGCACCATCCGAATGTCTGGGTAATACGTGACGGCGTATACACCCTAGGGGGTGAGCCCCCCCAATTGCGGGGTGGGTTCAGGAGCCGTTTGACAGCACTGCACGCACTGCAGGCAATTGCCGCCGCGACACCGCCAACCACTCGTCCAGCGGAGCCACACGCACGGCCCAGCCTTCACCCTCGCCGGTGGCTTCGCCATCGGCCGCGCCTGCGCGCAGCTCCAGCGCACAGATGGCCTGGGCGGCCACCAAAGCGTTCCGGTGGACGCGTATGAAGGCAGGTCCCAGGCGCAGCTCCAGGTCGGCCAGCGCGTCGTCCAGCACGTGGGTGTGCTGCGCGGTGCGCAAGGTGACGTACTTCTGCTCGGCCTTCAGGTACAGCACCTCGCGCACCGGCAGGCGCAGCACACGGCCGCGGTCGCTGACGACCAGCACGGGCTCGGCCACCGGCACTTCCAGGGGCAAGGCCTGGCGTCGTGCGGCCACGCGGGACAAGGCGTCCTGCAGGCGTTCACGACGCACGGGCTTGGTCAGGTAGTCGGCGGCCTCCACTTCAAAAGCGGCCAGCGCATGCTGGGCGTGGGCGGTGACAAAGACCACCGCAGGCGGGTTGGGCAGCGCCTTCAGGGCCTGCGCCAGCTTCAAGCCGTCACGCCCAGGCATGGCAATGTCCAGCAGCACCAGGTCCGCAGGTGCGTGGCTCAGGACCAGCAGGGCAGCTTCCGCGTCGCCTGCCTCGCCCACGACCACGGTGGCCGGCTCGGTGATGCCTTCCAGCAGGCTGCGCAATCGCATGCGAGCCAAGGCTTCGTCGTCCACGATGAGCACCCGCATCACGCCTCCTTCATGCGTTCCTCAAGCCACCGGCAGCGTGATCTGCGCGTGGAACCAGTCGCGACCTTCGCTGCTGTCGCGCCACACATCGCATTGCGCCGCCAGGTCGTGCAGCAGGCGCAGGCGTTCACGCACATTGGCCAGGGCCATGCCGTGGCCCGGGCTGCCGGGCTCGTCGCCCAGCGTGTTGCTGACCCGCACCACCACCAGACCGGCCTGCCGCTGCGCACGCACGCGCACCTGGCCGCCGGCCTGTGCGGGCTCGATGCCATGCCGCACCGCGTTTTCCACCAGCGGTTGCAGGACCAGGGGCGGCACGCGCGTGTGGTTGACCTGGGCGTCAATGTCCCACTGCACCTGCAGGCGCGCGCCAAAGCGCACTTCTTCGATGGCCAGGTAGCGACGTGCCAGGTCGATCTCTTCCGCCAGCGACACCGAGGCGCCCGTTTCAGCCAAGGCCGTACGGAACAACTCGGCCAGGTCTTCCAGCACCGACTCGGCCTTGGACGGCTCTACCCGAACCAGGGCCAGCGCCGTGTTGAGCGCGTTGAACAGGAAGTGCGGCCGGATGCGCGATTGCAATTCGGCCAATCGCGCGCTGGCATTGGCGGGCTGCCAGATGCGCGCCCGCAGCTCCAGCCAGGCCCAGAGCAAGGCCGCCAACAATGCGCCACCGACCAGCGCCGCCGCCAAGCGCAGAGGGCCGTCCAGCACAAAGCCGGCCCAGGCCAGCGGGGCCCAGGCGGCGATGGAAGCCCCAGCCCCCAAGGCCATGACCGTGGCCGCGCGGCCGGGCGATGGCAGTCGTTGCAGCGGCCTGCGCAGCGCACAGACGGCCACCAGCCACAGTCCCGTGGCCATCACGCTGCCGAAAGCCAGCACCGCTTGATCGGTCCACCAGGTTTGCGCGCTGGCCGCACCGGCCAGTCCCACGGGCAGCAGCGCCAGTTGCACCAGCAGCAGCGCCCGCAGCGCCAGCGCAGGATGGCAGACGTCAAAAGCCGCGGCCGCCAAGGCCTGCAGACGGACCCGTTCGTCGGCCAGCGGATCAAAGCGCGTGGGCGAAAACTGCGAACTGGGCTGGCCGGGCCGGGCGGTGTCCGGCCACAGGCTGGCCGGCCGCGAGCCTGTGGCTGCGAACTCGGGTGTGTCTCGTTCGGCCGGGTCGGGTGTTGCCATGTGAGCCCGGATAATACGAAGTTCACCCACGTTCCCTACGCCCCATGTCCCACGATCCCTTGGCCAACAAGAGCAAGGCCTGGTCGGCCCTGTTCAGCGAGCCGATGAGCGAGCTCGTCAAGCGCTACACCGCCAGCGTCAACTTCGACAAGCGCTTGTGGCGGGCCGACATCGACGGCAGCCTGGCGCACGCCCGCATGCTGGCAGCGCAGGGCGTGATCGGCGCGGACGACCTGGCCAGCATCCAGCGTGGCATGGCGCAGATCGTGGACGACATCGAACAGGACCGTTTCGAATGGAAGCTGGAACTCGAAGACGTGCACCTGAACATCGAGGCGCGCCTGACCGCCTTGGTGGGTGACGCCGGCAAGCGCCTGCACACGGGCCGCAGCCGCAACGACCAGGTGGCCACCGATGTGCGCCTGTGGCTGCGCGGCGAGATCGACACCCTGGCAGTGCTGCTGGCCGACATGCAGCGCGCCCTGGTGGAACTGGCGGCACAACATGCCGAGACCGTGATGCCGGGCTTCACGCACATGCAGGTGGCGCAACCGGTGAGCTTTGCGCACCACCTGCTGGCCTATGTAGAGATGTTTGCGCGCGATGCCGAACGCCTGGCCGATGTGAGGAAGCGCACCAACCGGCTGCCGCTGGGTGCGGCGGCTCTGGCCGGCACCAGCTACCCGCTGGACCGCGAGCTGGTGGCACGCACCCTGGGCTTTGACGGTGTCTGCCAGAACAGCCTGGACGCCGTGAGCGACCGCGACTTCGCGCTGGAGTTCACCAGCTTCGCCGCCATCACCATGGTGCACGTGTCGCGGCTGGCCGAAGAAATCGTGCTGTGGATGAGCCAGAACTTCGGCTTCATCGACTTGGCCGACCGCTACTGCACGGGCTCGTCCATCATGCCGCAGAAGCGCAACCCCGATGTGGCCGAACTGGCGCGTGGCAAGAGTGGACGCGTGGTCGGCCACCTCATGGGCCTGATCACGCTGATGAAGGGCCAGCCGCTGACCTACAACAAGGACAACCAGGAAGACAAGGAGCCGCTCTTCGATACCGTGGACACACTGGCCGACACGCTGCGCATCATGGCCGAGATGGCCGGTGGCATTGTGGTGAAGAAGGAGGCCATGGAGCGCGCCGCGCTGAAGGGCTACGCCACTGCCACCGACCTGGCCGACTATCTGGTGAAGAAGGGCCTGCCCTTCCGCGACGCGCACGAGGCCGTGGCCCATGCGGTGAAGATCGCCATCCAGCGCGGCGTGGATTTGAGCGAACTGCCGCTGGCGGATCTGCAATCGCTGCAGCCCAGGATCGAAGCCGACGTGGCCGCCGTGCTGACGCTGCGTGGTTCGCTCAACGCACGCAATGTGCTGGGCGGCACGGCACCGGTGCAGGTGCGGGCGCAGGTGGCGCGGCACCGCGCGCGGCTGGCTGCACCTGCCGCCTGATCAAGGGGGCGGCTGCCCTTTGTCGAAGATGATGCGCCACACGCCCGGCGCCTCCTGGCGCCAGATGGAATTGAAGCGCGCGATCAACTGACCCTTGGGGTCGTGGACGGGGCCTGTGCTCAATGCCAGCGTGCCGTCAGCCAGCACCTCGACACGGTCTGGCGCCCAGGAAAACGGAGCGTCTGGCCCATCGAAGAAGCCCTTCCAGGCTGCGGCCACCTCGGCCTTGCCGTGGTGCACGCGGGTGCCGCCGCCAAAGAACACTGCCTGGTCAGACAACCAGCCGGTGAAGTCGGCGTGCTTGCGTTCGGCCATGCTGCGCGCAAAGGCGCGTTCGGCGGCTTCGACTTCGCGGGCCAGTGCTTGTAGGTCGGGTGCTGCGCGCACGACGGTGGACACCGGCAACAGACTCACAGCCAGCCAGGCACGCAACAGTTCACGTCGCTCAGCCATGGGCCGCCTGGCGCTGGCCGCCAGCGCCGGCGGGCTCGGCGCTGAAAAAGTTCAGCAAGATCAGGGCGGCTGCGCTGCCCACCGGAAACAGCAGCACCGACAAGGCCAGCCAGCCGCCCACGGACCGGCCCATGCGCCGCGCGGCCATGGCCAGGAAGACCCAGTGCAGCAACAAGGCTGTGGCCAGCACCAGACCCACGGCAACCGTGCGCCAAGGCGTGAGCACGGTGCTTTGCACCCAAGGCGGCAGAAAGAGAGAGATGCAGGCCACCGCCACCATCAAGGACACGGTGGAAGCGCTCAGCGCACGCTCGTCGGCTTGTTCGGTCATCGCGGTTGGCTCGGGCTGTCTGAAGCGGCGTCCAGTGTAGGCCGCAGTCGTGGTCAGCGGGCGATCTTGATGCGCGTGGCCTCCAGCGTGCGGCGGTCGGCCGCCAACACGCCCTTGACCTCCACGGCCTGCCCCACCACCAGATTCAGCGCCGTGCCGTTGTCGATGCGCAAATCACTGCGCGCGGTGCTGACCGTGACACCCCGCAGCGTGATGGTGGACTGTGCAATGCTGGCCGCGGTGATGGCACCGATCAAGTCGAAGCCCCGGTCCAGCACGTCGCCATCGCTCAACACCTGGACCTTGCTGGCCAAGAACACCCCCGCGCGCACCACGCCCTCCACCTCCACGCGCGCCCCCAAAACCAAGCCGGCGGCGCTGGGCGACAAGGTGGCTGCGCTGGCATCCACGGCCCGGCCGTTGACGCTGAAGGTGCTGGTGCTGGTGAAGGCGCTGACCAGGCCTTCGACCTTCACGCCGTCGCCGTCGGCCACCGCGCGCGGCACGGCACCAAAGCTCTGCACCACCCAGCGACCCTGACTCAGGGTCATGCGCAACCGCACGAACTGGCCCACGGCCAGACCGACCGGCACATTGCTGGCACCCGCGTAGCTGTAGCTGTTGCTGCCCACCGTGAGCGACTGGCTGCCGGTGTTGAGTTGCAGCACCGGGCCGCGCAGTCGCAATCCACCTGCCAGTGACGACGGCTCGACCCGCGTGGCGCGGTAGCGCAGTGCTGCGGCGTCGTAGATGGCATAGACCTCAACAGCCTGCCCCGCACCCAAGCCCGCCAGGCCGCCGCTGATGCGTTCGTCGAACACCGTGTTGGCGTCGACCAGGACGGTCTGGCCCAGGACAGTGAAAGTGCCCAGATTGACGAAGACGGCGCCCACCAGGCCCTGGATCTCGCTTTCGTAGTGGATGCGGCGGGCGCTGGCCACGGAGCCGCTGCTGTCGGTGGTGATGGCGGAGCTGTCGATTTCCACCGTCATGCCCAGGCGCAAGTCGTCACGCCCCCGGCCGCTGCCGTCGGCGTCTTCCACCGTGGCCGTGCTGTCGTCAAAGCGAACGCCGCCTACGAAGACCGAGCCAAAGCCGGTGATCGGGCCCGATGCATAGGCCGTGGCGTCGCCGCCGGTGCCCCCCGTTCCGACACCGCCGCCGCAGGACACCAGGGCGAGGCTGAGCATCGCGGCCATCGCAGCCACGAGCAGTTGACCCAGCTTCCCACCGCGGAACCGGCCTTGGCGAGTCGCCTGCAGGCGGCCCCCGCTGGGAATGGCGGGCGTGATCGGGCTTGGGCACTTGGTCATGTCATTTCTTCCGTGATGCGCGCACAGGTTTGGCGGCACGCTCGGGCTCGGTGGGCGCCGCTGGGGCGCCCTCTTGGTAGGTGTACAAGCCCACGCGAAGACGACCTTGCGGCGGCGGGCTGAGCTTGGCGTCCTGCTCCACGCGGGCTTCCAGTGCGGGCACCACGGCGGCCAGGAGCTGCTGCCACTGCGCACGCACCGCAGGGCGCACGGATTCCAGAGAAGCCAGGGACAGCCCGTCCGCAAACAAGGCCTGCTCGAAGTGCAGCCGGTCGTTGCCACCCAGCACGTTGTCCACCGCGGCGCGCAAGTGGTCACCCACGTTGTCGCCCAGGAAACCCAGCTGGCGCGCGCTGTCGCCCGTGGCCACGAAGGTCTCGCGGGCCAGGCTGACCTGGTCGGCGGCCTCGTCCCAGCGCGCCAGGCCCAGGCGCACCAGTTCGTCCAGCAGGCTGCGCGGGTGCACGTCTCTGGTGATGGCCTGGGCCAAGGTCTCAAAGCTGGGTTCGGCACCCAGTCGCGGCAGCAAGCGGGGTTGGCCGTCCTGGTCGCGGTACCGCGGCTGGGTGCGCCAGTGTGCAAAGGCCTCGCTGGCCAGTGACCGGGGCCGGGCTGCCGCCGTGTCGGGCTGGGCCAGCGCCTGCACCAGTCGCGTCACCTCTCGCCGGTTGATGCCGGTGGTGGTGCTGATGCGGCTGACCTTGCGGTGTTCAGGCAAGCCCGGGTGGGCCTTGGACGCAGACTGCACAAAGGCCTGGCGCAGCATGGCTTCCACCTGGGCATAGGGCAGGCCCTTGGCCACGCCCAGGCGGGCCACCGACGACAACAGCCCGGCCAGGGCCTCGTGCAGCGCGTGCTGCTCGGGGTCCTGGCCGGGCGGGGTTGTGGGCTGTTCGGTGCTGTCCATGGGCGGGCGGGGCCGACCGCACTGTAACGACCGGCCCCGTTGACCTGCTCAGGTTGCGCGCATCACTTGAATTCGATGCGGCGCGCCTCGACGCGGGTGCGGTCTGCGCTGAGCACGCCCTTGATCTCGACCCGCGCATTGTTGGCAAGCGTGGCCACCGTGCCATTGACGTAGCTCACCGTGCCCCCGTACCACACCGTCACGCCGCGCAGCGCAAAGGTCTTGTTCGTGGTGTTGAGGTTGCCCATGTTGCCGCGCAGTTCCAGCGGGCGCTGGTCCGGCGTGTGGTGCTCCTCCACTTCCACCCGGGTGGCGACCAGGATGCCGTTGACCACCGTCCCGTGCACTTCCACGCGGGCACCCAGGATCACGTCGGCATTGCCGTCCGGGAAGGTGGCGTTGGCGGCATTCACTTTCAGGCCGCTGATCTCAAAGTCCGTAGCGGACGTGAACACCGTGATGGCACCTTCCACTTCGGCGTCGCGGTTGGCGTCGGGCAGGCGCAGGCCACCGCGCAGCGCCGTGGCCACCCAGGCGCCATTCACCTGCGTGGTCTGCAAGCGCACGCGCACGATCTGGCCATTTGTCAGGCCCGGGGGCACCAGTCCGGCCGGCAGGCCGACATAGGACACCAACTGCCCATTGATCGTGAAGGTCTTGGCCGTGGTGTCCAGGTTGGCGATGACGCCGCGGATCTTGTAGAACGTGGCGCCCACGCGGGGTTCGATGCGCGTGGCCACGATGCGGCTGTTGGCCGGGTCCAGGATGCCGTGAACTTCCAGCACGGCACCTGCGGTCAGCGCCGACAAGCCACCGGCCAGCGTGCTGTCGAACACCGTGCTGCTGGTCACCAGCACGGTCTGGCCCAGGACCACCACGGTGGAATCGGTGAGGTTGATGGTGCCCACGGGCCCGACCACCTCGCTGCCCCAGCGGATGGCACGTGCGATGGCCGAACTGGCCGAGCGGTCCACCGCGCCCGCATCCACCTGAACCATCATGCCCAGCTTCAGTGCCGTGCTGCTGCTGGCGTTGTCGTCGTCGTCGGTCACGGTGGCGGACGAGTCGTCAAAGCGCACGCCGTTGACAAAGACCGAGCCGAAGCCCGTGATGGCGCCCTGGCTGTAGGCCACGGCCGCCGTGTCCGAAGCTGGGGTGGTGCCCGCGTCGCCGCCGCCGCCGCAGGCGACCAGCAGGGCCGTGGCGCAAAAGGACGCGCCGGCCGCCAGGGCCATGCGCCAGTCAGGACGCAAGTCGGTCAGTCGTGTGAGTTTCATGAGGGCCTCTCTGGTCGGGCGCAGAAGGCCGGGATGGCCGCTGCATGGACCGCAGTATAAATGTGCAAGTCGCACATTTGTATGTCGAAGTGTTTCTGCCGTCACCAAAGTGGCGGCCCGGGCCAGGCGCTACGCTTGGCCGATGCCACCGCGCCGCTGGATCGCCCACCTGGACATGGACGCCTTCTATGCCTCTGTGGAATTGCTGCGCTACCCGGAATTGAAGGGCCTGCCGGTGGTGATTGGCGGCGGCCGGCGCCACCAGCCGGTGTTGCAGCCCGACGGCACACGCCGCTTCTCCACCCTGGACGGCTATGCCGGCCGCGGCGTCATCACCACCGCCACCTATGCCGCCCGCGACTTTGGCGTGCACAGCGGCATGGGCTTGATGAAGGCCGCCGCACTGGCCCCGCAAGCCGTGCTGCTGCCGGTGGACTTTGAACAGTACCGGCGCTACTCACGCCTCTTCAAGGCCGCCGTGGCCGAAGTGGCGCCCGTGATCGAGGACCGTGGCATCGACGAGATCTACATCGACCTGAGCGACGTGCCCGGCGCCCAGGACAGCGTGGGCCACGACGCCAACGGCGGCGTGCGCGGCGTGGCGCAGGAGATCCGCAACAACGTCAAGCGTCTGACGGGCCTCAGCTGTTCCGTGGGCGTCACGCCCAACAAACTGCTGAGCAAGATCGCCAGTGAACTGGACAAGCCCGACGGGCTGACCGTCCTGACCTTGAGCGACCTGCCCGGCAAGATCTGGCCCCTGCCGGTGCGGGGCATCAATGGCATCGGCCCCAAGGCCGGCGCCAGGCTCGCCGAGATGGGCATCCGCACCGTGGGCGATCTGGCGGCCAAGGAACGCGCCTTCCTCACCGAACACTTCGGCCGCAGCTACGGCCGCTGGTTGCACGACGCGGCGCACGGCGTGGACGACCGACCGGTGGTCACGCACAGCGAACCTGTCAGCATGAGCCGCGAGACCACCTTCGATCGCGACCTGCACGCCGTGCGCGACCGCACAGAACTCACGCGCATCTTCACGGAACTGGCCGAACAAGTGGCGGTGGACCTGCAGCGCAAGGGCTACGCGGGAAAGACCATCGGCATCAAACTGCGTTTTGAGGACTTCAAGACCGTCACGCGCGACCTCACCCTGCCCGAGCCGGTGGCCGACTTTGCCGCCATCCGCCAGGCCGCGGGCCAATGCCTGAAGCGCGTCGACCTGGCTCGGCGCATCCGGCTTCTGGGCGTGCGTGCGGGGTCCTTGGTGAAACTATGATTGGCCGCATGAAGACCGCCCTGACCGCCGTGCTGCTGGCTTGCTGGTTTGCGCTTGGCACGACTGCGCATGCCGCCGTGCTGCAACTGACCATCCAGGGCGCCGACGGCAAACCTGCCGGTGACACGGTGGTGATGTGGCGGCGCACCGGCGGCTTCCAGGCTTTTGGATCGCGCGACCCGGCGGTCATCGTGCAGAAGGACATCCGCTTCTCGCCCTATGTGACCGTGGTGCCCATCCGAAGCAAAGTGCGCTTCGTCAACAAGGACCGCTTCGCGCACCACATCCGCAGCATGGCGTCGGGCCCGCTGGGCGCGGTGCCACCTGTCACGGACTTCGAATTCCGCTTGGCCGCCTCTCGCGCTGGGCAAGATCCCAGCGCCGAACTGCAACTGGACCATGCAGGCGCCATCCAGCTCGGATGCCATCTGCACGGTTCCATGCGCGCCCATCTCTACGTCAGCCCCACGCCCTGGGCGGTGGTGACGGACGACCAAGGCCGCGCCACGCTGGACGTGCCCGACGGCCCCGGCGAGCTGGTGCTCTGGCATCCCGACCAGGTCGTCGACCAGCCGGCCAAGCCGCTGCAGGCCGAAGGCACGCTGTCTTCGAACCCGACGTTGAACTTCTCACCCAGGAGGCGGACACCGCCGCCATCTGTGCCGCCCGCTGCCTACGGTCAGCCTGGCCCCGGGTGAGCAGCCGAGGCCTGCGCCGCGCTGGAGCGAGACGCAAGCACCGCGCCCTCGGCCCTGCTTTCTGACGATGCCGGGAATTTGATCCGCAGCACACACCGGCAGCCACACCAAAATGCGGGCCGAGGAGACACCCCATGACCGTCATCACCACCATTGAAGACCTGCGCGTGCTGCACCAGAAGCGCGTGCCGAAAATGTTCTACGACTACGCCGACAGCGGCAGCTGGACCGAAGGCACCTACCGTGCCAACGAAAGCGAATTCCAGAAGATCAAGCTGCGCCAGCGCGTGGCGGTGAACATGGAAAACCGCAGCACGGCGACGACCATGGTCGGGCAGGCCGTGAAGATGCCTGTCAGCATCGCACCCGTGGGCCTGACGGGCATGCAGCATGCGGACGGTGAAATCCTGGCTGCGCGCGCGGCCGAGAAATTCGGCATTCCCTTCACGCTGTCCACGATGAGCATCTGCAGCATCGAGGACATCGCCGAGAACACCAGCGCGCCCTTCTGGTTCCAGCTGTACATGATGCGCGACCGTGAAGCCATGGCACGCATGATCGACCGCTGCAAGGCCGCCAAGTGCAGCGCGCTGGTGCTCACGCTGGACCTGCAGGTGATTGGCCAACGCCACAAGGACCTGAAGAACAAGATGCGCGCGTCGGTCATTCCCACGCTGGGCAATGCAATCAACATCGCCACCAAGCCGCGCTGGGTGCTGGGCATGATGGGCACACGCCGCCACACCTTCCGCAACCTGGTGGGCCACGTGAAGGGCGTCAGCGACATGTCCTCGCTGGCGTCCTGGACCAATGAGCAGTTCGACCCCACGCTGTCCTGGGCCGATGTGGCCTGGGTCAAGGAACGCTGGGGCGGCAAGCTGATCCTCAAGGGCATCATGGAAGTGGAAGACGCGGTGCTGGCCGTCAAGGCTGGTGCGGACGCCATCGTGGTCAGCAACCACGGGGGGCGGCAGCTGGACGGTGCACCGTCCAGTATCGAAGCCCTGCCGGCCATCGTGGCGGCCGCGGGCGAACAGACTGAAGTCTGGATGGACGGTGGCATCCGCAGCGGGCAGGACGTGCTGAAGGCCTGGGCCCTGGGCGCCCGCGGCACCATGATCGGCCGTGCCATGGTCTACGGCCTGGGGGCCATGGGCGAAGCCGGCGTCACCAAGGCGCTGCAGATCATCCACAAGGAACTGGACGTCACCATGGCCTTCTGCGGCCATACCCACATCCAGACGGTGGACCGCAGCATCCTGCGGCCGGGGACCTTTCCTACCTGACGTTCAGCTTGAACGCGATCATCGCGCGCAGCTTGTTCGGCAGCACGGGCTTGATCAGCAGGTGGAAATCCTGGTCCACCGCTTCGTCTTCGTGGCCGCCCAGGCTGCTGCCGGTGATGACGATGGCCGGCAGCTTGTGGCCGGTCCAGTGGCGGCGCACGAGCTTCAAGGCGTCCACGCCCGTGCGGCCTTCCGGCAGCCGGTAGTCCACCAGCAGCAGGTCCGGCACCATGGTGTCGTCGGCCACGGCCAGCCAGCGTTCCAATGCGGCCACGGTGTCGAAGGCCGTGACGCTGGCGCCCCAGGCTTGCAACAACACCACCAGCCCTTCGCGCACGGCTGCTTCGTCTTCCAGCACAACGAAGTGCCGGTCTTCCAGCGTCAGCCCCAGCGGCGCCTTCACGCCCCGGGACGGATCTGCATCAATGGAGCGCATGGCCTTGCCCATCGGTACTTCCAGCGAGAACACCGTGCCATGGCCAACGCGCGATCGCACGGAGATGGGTGCTTCCATCAGGCCACCCAGCCGCTTCACGATGGCCAGCCCCAGGCCCAGGCCCTTGCGGTGGTGCGCTTCCAGCGGGCGGTTGCTCTGGGCCTGAAAGAACTCGTCAAAGATGCGCGGCAAGTTGGCTTCGGAAATGCCGATGCCGCTGTCCCACACCTGCATCAGCAGCCGGCCATCGCGCGGCCGGCAACTCACCAGCACGCCGCCGTCGTCGGTGTAGCGGATGGCGTTGCTGACCAGGTTGCGCAGCACGCGTTCCAGCAGCACGGGGTCGGCCTGCGCGATGTGCTGATCGCCATGGAAGCTGAGCATCAGGCCTTTCTCGAAGGCCGTGGGCTCGAAGTGCAGGCGCAGGCGGCCAAACAGGTCGCGCAGGCGCACCGGCGCAGGGTTCACGTCCACGCCGCCGGTATCGATGCGCGTGATGTCCAGCAATTCGCCGAACAGGCCTTCCAACGCGTCGACACTTTCGTTGATGCTGTTGACCAGCTTGGCCACTTCGGGTTCGTGCGTGCGCTGGCGCAGCGCTTCGGCAAACAGGCCCATGGCGTGCAGCGGCTGGCGCAGGTCGTGGCTGGCAGCGGCAAAGAACTGGGTCTTGGCGCGGTTGGCAGCTTCGGCGGCGCGGCGGGCTTCTTCGGCCGTGCGGCGCGCATCTTCGGTGACGCTCATTTCCTGACGCAGCCGGCCGGCCAGTTCATCCGTGCGCGCCTTCAGGCTGATGGCCTGGCCCAAGGCGCTGCCATAGGTGCGCGCCATGAGCACCGTGATGCAGAACAGCAACGTCAGGATGAAGGCCAGTTGCAGGTGCCAGGGCTGCGCCGTGTCGCTGGCGATGCGCACGATGGTCGGCGTCAGCACCAGGGCCAGGAAAGCCAGGAAGACGCGGCTCTGCGTGGCCAGCAGCTGCACCGAACCCAGGCAGTAGGAATACACGATGAGGATGAGACTGACTGCGTGGTACGGCGTGCCCAGGCCCCAGAACAGCCAGACCGCCACGCCCCACAAGGCGCCCATGCCCAGCACCAGGAACTTCCAGCTGGTGCGCCAGGCGCGCAGCAGGTCGCTGTGGGCGTCCTTCTGGCGCAGGAAACGCACGTAGTGAGCCAAGCGCAACAGCCACAGTGTCATTCCCACGCCCAGCCAGCCGGCCATGTGTGCGGCAGGCGCCAAAGGGCTGAAGATGGCGGCCATCAGCGCCATGCCAATGGCATTGCCAGTCAACGTGGCCGGCGTCTGCACATACAGCGCGCGAATGTGGTCGACGTCGCCGCGCGAACGCGGCGGCAGTTGCATCACCGCGGCCGTGGATGCCACCTGGGCTTCGTCGGGCAGCGGGGCTGCGTCCAGAGGGCCGGCGGCGGGGGTCATGCGCTAGGTTCTGCCGCCCAGCTGACCGCCAGGCCGCCAGGAAAAGCCGCCTTGCCCCTGCGTCATCTGGCTCACGGCCAGCACGGCCTGGGTGCGGGAACTGACGCCCAGGGCACGCAGCACGGCAGCCACATGGTCCTTGACGGTTTCCACGCTCAGGTTCAGCTGGCGGGCGATGAGCTTGTTCGGCAGTCCTTGCAGCAGGAGACTCAGCACTTCTGCCTGGCGCGGCGTGAGGCCGATGTCCTTCATGCTCGGTGTTTTCTGGTGCGGCTCGGGCTGGGCGTGCGGGCCCAGTTGGCCGGGCATGGTTTCACCTGTGGGCCGCATGACGCCCGGCACGGTATCCCCGCCGCCCAAGCCCTTGCCGAACTCCAGGCCCAGCATGTGCGGCGGCACGTACATGGAGCCGGTCATCACGATGCGCAGCGCTTCGTGCAGTTCGCCGTGGCTGGACTTCTTGGGCACAAAGCCCATGGCGCCGCTGTCGATGGCGCGGATCACGTCGCTGGTGCGCTCCGACGCCGACACCACGACCACCGGCACCGCCGGGTAGTTGCTGCGGAACTCCACCAGCACATCAAAACCGTCTGCGTCACCCAGCGACAGGTCCAGCAAGACCAGGTCGAAGTCCGGGTCCTCCTTCAGCGTGGCACGTGCGGCGGCTGCGCTTTCGGTGCCCACCACGGTGGTGTCGCTGCCAATGCTCTGGATCACCGTCTGCAATGCGGACAGCACCAGCGGGTGGTCGTCAACCAGCAGCACCTTCATGGATCGTTACCTCGGTCGGATTCAGGGCATTGTGGCCAGCGTGCCCGAACGGCCCACTCCCACTTTTGGGGGGTATTGGAAACAGCCTCAGACGAAGCGACGCGACACGGTCTCGGCCACGCAAGCGGGCTTGGGCGCGCCTTCCAGTTCGATGGTGGCCTGCACGGTCATCTGTGCGCCGCCTTCCAGCGGTTCGTAGGACAGCAGCTTGAACTGCGCACGCACGCGGCTGCCCACCTTCACCGGCGTCATGAAGCGCACACGGTTCAGGCCGTAGTTGACGCCCATGCGCACGTCGTCGATGCCGAAGCCGCTTTCAAACAGCATCGGCAACAAGCTCAAGGTCAGGAAGCCGTGCGCGATGGGCACGCCAAAGGGTCCGGCCGCCGCGCGCACAGGGTCGACGTGGATCCACTGGTGGTCGCCGGTGGCTTCGGCAAACTGGTTGATGCGGATCTGGTCGATCGCGACCCATTCGCTGGTGCCAATGTCCTGGCCGACGAGCTGGGCCATGTCGGCGAGATGCGGGTAACGTTTCATGGGTCTTGATTCCAGCATGGGTTCAGGCCTGCAGCCAGGCCTGCAAGGGCGCCCACTGCTCCAGGTCGCGTTCGACACGGCTCTTCGCCACGTCAAACAGGGTCAGGCCGTGCGCTGCCAGCTGCACGTAGTTCTGCGTGTCCCTCAGCCAAGCCACCACCGGCACCGGCACGGTGGCCAGGTAGGCGTGCAGTTGTTCGTTGGCGCGGGTGTGCTCGCGCACGCGCATCCCCACCAGGCCCAGCTTCACCTCATGGCCACGACGGTGGGCGCGCAACTCCTGCACAAAGGCATGCGTGGCCTGGATGTCGAACAGACTCGGCTGCAAGGGGATCAGCATGCAGTCGGCGATCTTCATCACCGAATCCAGCCGCTTGCCATGCAGGCCGGCGGGCGTGTCCAGCACCACGTGCGTGGTGCCCTTGGGCGGGCGGACGACCTCGTCTTCGGAGATGTCCCAGGTGCTGATGGCCGGCGCTGCCGCCGGGCGGATGCCCAGCCACTGGCGCGACGACTGCTGTCGGTCCACGTCACCCAGCATCACGGTGTGTCCGGCCGCTGCCAGACAGCCCGCCACATTGGTGGCCAGGGTACTTTTGCCGACGCCACCCTTGGGGTTGGCAACCACGATCACGGGCATGGCAGGGTTCCTCTCCCGGTTTTGCAGGTATGGTAGCCGCGCCCTGCAGCCCGTCCCAACGGGGGCAACCCCCGCAGGCCCGCCCCGAACCCTCCGCGACCAGCCATGGCCGAAATTCTTGTCATTGCCGCCCATCCGCAGATGGAGCACTCCCGAGCCACGCGCACGCTGATGGATGCCGCCGCCCGGCTGGACCCGGCCCGGGTGCAGGTGCGCGACCTCTACGCGCTGTACCCCGACTTCTGGATCAATGTGCCGGCCGAGCAAGCCGCGCTGGCCGAAGCCAAGCTGCTGGTCTGGCTGCACCCGGTGCACTGGTATTCGATGACGCCGCTGCTCAAGCTGTGGCTGGACGAGGTCTTCAGCTTCGGCTGGGCCTACGGCCCCGGCAACCACGCGCTGGAAGGCAAGGACCTGTGGCTGGCCGCGTCCACGGGCGGCCCGGGATCTTCCTACCGGCCTGACGGCTACAACCGCTACTTCTTCGACGCCTTCCTGCACCCCTACGAGCAGACCGCTGCGCTGGCCCACATGCGCTGGCTGCCGCCCCTGGTGCTGCATGGCGCCCACCATGCCGCGGAAGACGACCTGGTGCAGCACGCCACGCTCTTCGCCAACCGGCTGCAAACCTGGCCCGACTGGCCGGAGCTGGCAGACGTGGAAATCGACGCCAGCTGCGAAGTGCCGGCCGACGCCCGCCCGAAAGAAGAAGCCTGAGCATGGAACACGGCACTCCCTGGCTGCTGAGCAGCCTCGTCTACCTGGGTGCGGCCGTTCTCGCCGTGCCGCTGTCGCGCCTGCTGGGCCTGGGTTCGATCATCGGCTACCTGGCCGCCGGCATCGTCATCGGCCCCTGGGGCCTGAAGCTTGTCACGGACCCGCAGGACATGCTGCACTTCGCCGAATTCGGCGTGGTGCTGATGCTGTTCCTGGTGGGCCTGGAACTGGAGCCGCGGCGCCTGTGGTCGCTGCGCAAGCCCATCTTCGGATGGGGCAGCGTGCAGCTGTTCGGGTCGGCCGCGCTGATCACCGGCATGGCGGTGCTGGTCGGGGTGGAATGGCGGCTGGCCCTGGTCGCCGGCCTCGGCCTGGGCATGAGTTCCACGGCCATCGGCCTGGGCGTGCTGAACGAACGCAACCTGATGAGCACCACCGCCGGCAGCAGCGTGCTCAGTGTGGCGCTGCTGCAGGACATTGCCGCCATTCCCATCCTGGCCATCATCCCGCTGCTGGTGGTCGGCGGTGCGGCCGGTCATGACGGTGGCGGGTGGATGGGTGCAGCCAAGGCGCTGGGCGTGATCGCCGCCATCATCCTGGGCGGCCGCCTGCTGTTGCGCCCTGCCTTGCGCTGGATCGCCGGCAGCGACACGCCCGAGATCTTCACCGCGGCGGCCCTGTTTCTGGTGGTCGCCACCGCCGCGTTGATGCAGAGCGTGGGCCTCAGCATGGCGCTGGGCGCTTTCCTGGCTGGCGTGCTGCTGGCCGAAAGCGAATACCGGCGCGAACTGGAAACCGACCTGGAGCCCTTCAAGGGCCTCTTGCTGGGCCTGTTCTTCATTGCAGTGGGCATGAGCATCGACTTCGCCGTCGTGTTGGCGCAGCCCGGTGTGGTGGCCCTGGTGGTGCTGGGCTTCCTGGTGGTGAAGGCGCTCGTGCTGCTTGGCATGGCGCGGGCCATGCCCGTGCCGCTGGCCGAGGCACCTGTGTTCGCGATCCTGCTGGCCCAGGGCGGCGAGTTCGGCTTCGTGGTGTTCCAGGCGGCCCAGGGCGCAGGTGTCATAGGCGCGCAGATGTCGTCGCTGTTGGTGGCGTCGGTGGCCCTGTCCATGCTCTTGACACCGCTGCTGCTCTTGCTGACCGACCGCTTCGTGGCGCCGCGTCTGGCCGCGCGCACGCAAACCGACAAACCGGCCGAGATCGCCGAGGAGCAACACGCGCCCGTGATCATTTGCGGCTTTGGCCGCTATGGCCAGATCGTCGGCCGGCTGATCAATGCCAGCGGCTTTTCGGCCACGGTGCTGGACCATTCTGCCGAAGGCGTGTCCGGCATCCGCCGCTTTGGCTGGCCGGCCTTTTACGGTGACGCGACACGGCTGGACCTGCTGCGCGTGGCCGGCGCCGACAAGGCGCGTGTCATCGTGGTGGCCATTGACGATGTCGAGCAAAGCCTGGCGGTGGTGGACCTGGCGCGCGAACACTTCCCCCAGGCCACGCTGGTGGTCCGGGCACGCAACGTGACGCACTGGTACGGCCTGCATGAACGTGGCGTCCAGTACATCGAACGCGAGACCCTGGATTCCGCCCTGATGTCCGGCCGCAGCGTGCTGGAACTGATGGGCATGGAGCCCCACACCGCCCGCAATGCGGCGCTGCGCTTCCGCCAGCACAGCGTGGAGATGCTGCACCAGATGGCGCCGCACCAGGGCGATGAGAAGAAACTCATCGCAGTGGCCACCCAGGGCCGCCGCGAACTGGAAGAGCTGTGGTCGCGCGAGCGGGCCCAGCGACGTGCCGAGAAGGCGCGACGCGGCGACGGCTTTCACGCCGACAGCGAGGGGCGTGAGTGACTTCGCATCGTATCGGGCGAGCCCGGCGCGACGGCAATGCCGAACGATGAAGCCGCTGGTGCTGTGCGCGGACGACTTTGGCCAGTCCACAGCGATTGACGAAGGCATCCTCGCGCTGGTTGCGCAGGGACGGCTCAATGCCGTGTCCTGCATGGTCAACGGCCCCGCCTGGCCCACTGACAGCGCGCGGCTGATGGCCTTGCCAGCCGTGCAACAAGGGCTGGTGAGCGTGGGCCTTCACCTGAACCTCAGCGAAGGTCGGCCGGTGTCGGCCGGGCTGGCCAAGCAATGGCCGCAGTGCCCGTCGCTGCCGCGCCTGATCGCCCTGGCACACCTGCGCCTGCTGCCCAGCGCGGCCTGGCAAGCCGAGCCCGACGCCCAGTGGGCGCTGTTCCAGCAGTTCGCCGGCCGCGCGCCCGACCACCTGGACGGCCACCAGCATGTGCACCACCTGCCCCGCCTGCGCGACTGGGTGCTGGCCCAGCAAACCCGCCACCCCGCCTTGCGCGTGCGCGACACAGGCAACGCAGCAGGCCCGGGCTCTGCACTGAAGCGCGCGCTGATTGCCGGCACCGGTGGCCGCACCCTCGGCCGCCGCTTGCAGGCGCGCAGCGCGGCCCAGAACCGCAGCTTGCTGGGGGTCTATGACTTCGTGCAAACGGACTACCGCGCATGCATGCGGGCCTGGCTGGCCCAGGTGCCCTCAGAAGGTGCCCTTCTGTTCTGCCACCCCGGGATGGCGGACGCGCAGCCTCATGGCCACCCGGACGCCATCGCCGATGCCCGGCTGCGCGAACACGCCTACCTCACCAGCGACGCATTTGCGCAGGACCTGCGGTCGGCAGGCGTGTCGCTCAGGGCCCGAACGTCCAGCGCCGGTTGACGGTGTAGGTCCCCAGCATCACGGCGGCCGTGGCCACCGCTTGCGCCAGCAGGTAGTGAAGACCCAAGGCCACGCCCGCGCCGACGATGACCATGCCCGCCACCCCGCCGAGCAGGGCCGTGCCCATGAACCGCCACCAGGCCGGCCCCCACGCACCGCGGTGCGCAAACGTGAAGTGGCGGTTGCCCAGGAAAGCCAGCTGTGCGCCCACGGCCGCACCCAGGCCCGAAGCCAGCCAGGGCGCGACGTGGGCGGCCTCCACCAGGCCCGCCAGGGTCAGCCAATGGGCAAACGTGGCCGCCGCGCCCACCAAGGCATAACGCAACAACGGTGCTGACACGCTGCCGACAGCCTTCACTTCGGCCAGGCGTTCACTTCACCCCGTCCCACAGCAGCTTCGCACCTGTCAGGAACATGCCTGCGTAGGCCAGCCGATAGAACCAGGTCGGGTCCACACGGCGCACCAGCCACACGCCCGCCCACACCCCCAGCGGGGCCAGCGGCACCAGCATCAGTGAGGTGACCAGGTTGCGGACATCCAGGAAACCCAGTGCCGCATACGGCACCACCTTCACTGCATTGATGACGCCGAAGTAGACCGCCATCGTGCTGGCCATGGTGCGCGGCTCCATCTTCATGGGCAGCAGGTAGGCCATGATGGGTGGCCCACCTGCATGGGCCACGAAGCTGGTGAAGCCCGAGGCGGTTGCGCAGGTGCGACCCACCCACGGCCGCGCCGGTGCGCCCTGGCGGCGCGGCGGGAAGAACAGGCGCTGCGCCAGGAAGCCCAGGGTCAGCACACCCAACAAGCCCGCCACGGCCTTGGACGACAGCAAGCCCAGCAGCACGCTGCCCACGCCCACGCCGAGCACGCCCCAGGGCAACAGCTGGCGCAGCAGCGCCGGGTCGCGGTCGCGCCACATCTGCTGCAAGCCGGTCACGTCCATCACCATCAGAAGCGGCAGCATGATTGCCGCCGCCTGAGGCGCGGGCATCGTCAGCGCCATCAGCGGCGTGGCCAGTGAGCCAAAGCCCGCCGCAAAGCCGCTCTTGGACAGGCCGGTGATCAGAACCGCAGGTATCGCCACTGCGTAGAAAAGCGGGTCGGCCACCACGGGCCAGCCCGCGGGCCAGGCATCAAGCAAGGCGGCAGGCCTCGTCAAAGCCCAGGCGCGGGCTGCGTGCCAGCACCTTGGCCGGGTTGCCATGGCCCAAGGTACTGATGAAGTTGGTCTTGACCGCAGTGCCGGCCCAGATCAGGTCGTCCACCTTGGCGGAGTCGAAGCCGCTCATCGGCCCGCAGCCCAGCCCCAGTGCGCGCGCGGCCATGATCAGGTAGCCGCCTTGCAGGCTGCTGTTGCGGAAGGCCGTGGCCTGGATCATCTCGGGCTTGCCGATGAACCAGCTGCGCGCATCGGTGTGCGGGAACAGCTTCGGCAGCTTTTCGTGGAATTCCATGTCCATGCCGATGACCACGGTCACCGGCGCCTCGCGGACCTTTTGCTGATTGCCCGGAGACACGGCGGCCGCGAGCTTTTCCTTCATCTCTGCTGACCGCACGAAGACGAATCGTGCAGGGCTGCAGTTGGCGGACGTGGGGCCCCACTTGAGCAAGTCGTACAGGGCCTGCAGCTGCGCGTCGGGCACGGGCTGATCCAGGTAGCCGTTCTGGGTGCGGGCTTCGGTGAAGAGCTGTTCGGTCGAGGTGTTCATGGCGCCTTGGGGAGTGGGACACAGGAAGTCGGTGGACAATTGTCTGGTGTTCCAACCTTCCCAGAACGACGTCAGGCGATTCTTCTGCGCCGCCTACAGCCGCAGCCTTGCAGGCTTGCCGCTGGACGCCATGCAGGCGCGGGTGGCGCGCTGGATCGACGAGCACCCGGAATACCACGCCGACATGGCAGACGAGGCGGCCGCACTGGACGCTGTCTACACCGTGGAAGACGGCCGCACCAACCCCTTCCTGCACCTGAGCATGCACCTCACGATCGAGGAACAGCTGGCCATTGACCAGCCGCACGGCATCCGCCAGGCCGTGGAATTGCTGGCCGCGCGGTGCAACTCCTTGCACACCGCGCACCACGAAGTCATGGAATGCCTGGGCGAGATGGTCTGGGCCAGCCAGAAGAGCGGCCTGCCACCCGACGGCCAGGCCTACCTGGAAAACGTGCGCCGCCGCGCCACGCGCTAGCCAGCTGCCCGGGTGGGCCGGGTCACTTCACGGTGGCCCACGCCACTTCCAGCCAGTTGTCGGCCCGGTGCACCAGGCTCACGTTCTGGCGCGCGGCCCAGGGGATGACCTGGCGGTGCAGCGGAATCAGGTGGGTCTGCGCCTGGTATTCGCGCAAGGCCGACTTGACGATCTCTTCGCGCTTCTTCATGTCGGTTTCGTTCACCGACGCAATGGCCATGGCCTCGAACTTCTCGTTCTTCACACGGCCCCAGTTGTACAGGCCCACGCCGCCTTCGGCCGGGAAGCGCATCACCGGCGTGAAGGTGGTTTCCGCGTCGGTCACTGCACCGCCCCAGCCCAGCAGGAAGAGGCTGGTGTCGAACTTTTCCATGCGCGGGAACCACAGGGTGCGCGGCTGCGCATTGACCTTCAGCTTGACCTTGATCTGCGCCCACATCGTGGCCAGGGCCAGGCAGATTTCCTCGTCGTTGATGTAGCGGTTGTTGGTGCAGTCGATGGTGACTTCAAAGCCGTCGGCGTAGCCAGCCTCCGCCATCAGCGCGCGCGCCTTGGCCAGGTCGAAGGGCAGGCGCGCTTCCAGCTGCGGGTCGTTGTAATCGGCCAGCGGGCTGGCCATGAGGCTGCCAGTGGGCACGCTCTGGCCATTCATCAGCTTGGCCTTGATGGTCTCGATGTCCACCGCGTGGTACAGCGCGCGGCGCACGCGGATGTCCTTGAAGGGGTTCTTGCCCTTGACGCTGCTGTAGAGCAGCTCGTCGCGGTACTGGTCCATGCCGACAAAGAGCACGCGGTTCTCGGGCCCGTCGATCACCTTCACGCCCGGGGTGTTGCGCAGCCGGGCCACATCACGCGGGGCGGGGTCGATGACAAAGTCGATCTCGCCGGAGACCAGCGCCGCCAGCCGCGTGGCGTCGTTGGCAATGGGTGTGAAGACGATGTCCTGCACATTGCCCTCGCCCACCTTCGCGGCCCAGCCCCACCAGGCCGGATTGCGTTTCAGCACGGTCTTGATGCCGGGCTGCCGGTTCACCAGCAGGTAGGGGCCGGTGCCGTTGGCATTGAAGCCGGCAAAGCTCTCTTCCTTGTTCTTGAAGTCCAGCGGCTTGCTGACCTTGTGCTTGTCGCACCAGGCGCGGCTCATGATGAAGACCGCGTCCAAGTTCTGCAGGAACACCGGGTTGGGCTTGGAAAGGCGGAATTCCACCGTGTCCTTGTCGATGACCGACGGCGCGCCCAGCGCATTGGCGTACACGGCAATGTTGGCCGTGGGCAGTTGCGCGCGCAGCACCGAGAAGACCACGTCGTCCGCCGTCAGCGCCGTGCCGTCATGGAACTTGACGCCGGCGCGCAGCTTGAAGCGCCACACCAATGGCGCCGTCTGCTGCCAGCTGGTGGCCAGCCCCGGCACGATGGCCAAGCCGCGGTCACGCGAGACCAGCTTTTCGTAGATCTGGCCGTTGATCGAATTGGTCAGGCCTTCATTCTGCGAATGCGGGTCCATGGTCAGCGAATCGCCCTGGCTGGCCCAGCGCAAGGTCTGCGCCTGCACGGCAGGCAAGGCCACCATGGCCAGGCTGAGGACGAGGGACGCTAGCAGGCGGGACATGGCCGCTCCCGGTTCAGTGGGACAGGCCGGCAGTGTAGTCAGCGCAGCGGGTCAGGCCTTCATGCGGCGCAAGGTGTCCGGGTCGGCCCAGAGCTCGTCCAGGTGCGGGAAGTTGGCGGCAGCGCCTTCTTCGCGTGCCACGATGCGGTCGCTGGTGGTGCCCTTGGACAGGTCCAGCCGCGTCGGCGTGATGTGCAACTCCGACTTGGTCGAGAAGAAGACCATCACCACCGGCGACACCAGGCTCTGCGGGTTTTGCTCGGTCACGACGGCCAGCTTGCCGGACGCCAGCCGCACCACCGACCCCGTGGGATAGATGCCCAGGCTCTGCACAAAGGCGGCGAACATCGTGGGGTCGAAGTGGCCCTTCCAGGACGCCATGCGGGCAATCGACTGCGCCGGGTCCCAACCTGCCTTGTAGGGCCGGTTGGACGTGATGGCGTCGTAGACGTCACAGATGGCCCCCATGCGCGCGAACGGAGCGATCTGGTCGCCCGCCAGTTGGTGGGGGTAGCCGGTGCCGTCCACGCGTTCGTGGTGGTGGAGCACCACGTCCAGCGTGTTTTGCGCCACGCCCTGCCCGCCCTGCAGCATGCGGTGGCCTTCTTCGGGGTGGGTGCGAATCACCGTGAATTCGTCGTCGGTCAGCTTGCCGGGCTTGTTCAACACATCCAGGGGCATCACGGCCTTGCCGATGTCATGCAACAGCCCGGCCAGACCCGCGGCCCGGCAACTGTCCACGTCCAGATTCAGCTGTCGACCCAGCGCCACCATCAGGGCGCAGGTGGCCACGGAATGCATGTAGCTGTAGTCGTCCTTGGTCTTCAGCCGCGCCAGGCTCACCAGGGCGCCGGGGTTGCGCTCGACCGAGCCCGAGATTTCTTCCACCAGGGGCAGGCACTGTTCCGCGTCCACCGTGCGGCCCATGCGGACTTCGTTGAACATCGCGGTGACGGCCGTGCGGCCGTTGCTGCAGATGGCAGCGGCCTGCTTGAGCTCGGCGGCCATGGGCCGATGGCCGTCATTGGCACGCGCCGGCGGCGGCACGGGTGCCAGCTGCGCCGCCGCCGGCGCCCGAAGCGGCTTGGGGTGGGCTGCCGCGGGGACGTCGTCCTCCACCGGCGTGGCCACGTCCAGTCCGAGCGAGGTGTTGATCCAGCACTCACCCACGCCACAGGTGTACAGGCGTTCCAGGTCTGATGAACTGTCAATGACGAACTTCGTCTTCCAGAACGGATGGGTCATCCAGGCACCCTCCAGCTTGTGGAGGTGCATGCCCAGGCGGAGTTGCTTGACGGGTATCTTTTTCAACATGGGGACGGGACGCCCTGGGGATTCGGAGCCTGTGTCTGTATCGGCCCCAGCCCCCCTGCCTTGAGCACGCCGCCCGTCTGTTACCAGGCGCAGCCGAAGACCGCGCGCAATTCTTCCAGCTGCGCGGCAGTCAGCGGGACTGGAGGGGGCTTCACCGTGAGCCACAGTCGGGCGGTTTCCTCCAGTTCTTCCAGCACCGCGCTGGCCTCGCCTGGGCTGGCATGCCAGGTGACCGGCCCCAGGCGATCGAGCAACACCGCGCGGATCGGCGTGCCGGCCTGGGCATGTGCGCCAATGGCGGCAGCCACCAGGTCGGCCACCAACGGGTCCCCCGGCCGGTGGTAGGGCACCAGCGGCACATGGCCCACCTTCATCACGAAATAGGGCGTGATGGGCGGCAGCACATCGGCGGGCCGCCAGACGCCTTGCAGGGTCAGCGCCACCAGGTGGGTGCTGTGGGTGTGCAGCACGCAGCGTGCAACGGGCGACGCGGCATAGATGCGGCGGTGCAAGGCCAAAGTCTTGCTGGCACGGTCACCGCCCGTCTGCTGGCCCTGCAGGTCCACACGCGCCAGGCGGGCAGGATCGAGGCTCCCCAGGCAGGCGTCGGTGGGCGTGATCAGATAGCCGTCGTCCATCCGCACGCTGATGTTGCCTGCCGTCGCATGCACATAGCCGCGCTGGAAAAGCGAACGGCCGACCTGACAGATCTCTTCGCGCAATTGCGCTTCGGTGCTCATGCTGCCAAGCCCATCCGTCGCCGATCAGGCCAGCTTCGCAAACGCACTGCTGAAAAAGTCCACGCCACCAAAGTTGCCGGACTTCAGGGCCAGGTGCAGGCCCGCTCCGCCAGGCAACCGGGCGTGGCACCACGGCACGCCGGGGTCGATCTGCGGACCGATGCGCAACTGCGCCACACCCAGCGCCTGGACGCAGGCGCCCGAGGTTTCACCCCCTGCCACCAGCAACTGGCCGACGCCCGCCTGCACCAGCCCTTGCGCGACCCGGGCCAGCGCCGACTCCACCAACGCGCCGGCCCGGTCAGCGCCCAATTCAGCCTGCACGGCGCGCACGGCGTCGGGTGCGGCGGTGGCGTAGACCAGCACGGCGCGTTGGGCCAGCAGAGGCCGTGCCCAGGCGAGGGCTTCGGCCGCCAGGTCCTCGCCGCGCGCCAGGCGCATCGGGTCGATGGCAAATGCAGCGCCACCGCGGGCGATGAAATCCGCCACCTGGGCCTGCGTGGCCGCCGAGCAGCTGCCACTGACGATGGCACGCCAGCCGCTTGCATCCGGCAACTGGGCCGCCGCCGCGCTGGCTTGCAGCCCGTGCAGGACGGGGATGCCAATCGCCAGACCCGAGCCCGCAACGACCAGTGCCAGGTCCTGGGCAGCGGCAGCCAGGATGCCAAGGTCTTCGTTCGTCACCGCGTCGGCAATGCCGCAGGTGATGCCACCAGCCTGCAGCGACGCGATGCGTTCGCGCACCGCGGCCACGCCGCCGGCCACCACGCGGTGTTCAATCAATCCCGCTTGGCCCCTGCGCAACTGGGACTGCATCACACGCACCAGGTTGGAGTCAGTCATCGGCGTCAGCGGGTGGTGCCGCATGGGGCTGTCCGACAACAGCAGGTCGCCGACGAACAGGTGGCCCTTGAACACCGTGCGGCCGTTTTCCGGGAATGCCGGCGTGACCAGGCAGAAGTCCGCACCCAGGTGCTGCAGCAAGGCTTCTGTGACGGGGCCAATGTTGCCTTGCGCCGTGCTGTCAAAGGTCGAGCAGACCTTGAAGTAGATCTGCTGCGCGCCCTGGGCCTGCAACCATTGCGCGGCTTGCAGACTCTGGCCGACCGCGTCGGCCACAGGGGCGGTGCGAGACTTCAGAGCCACCACGATGCAGTCGACATCACCCACTGGCACGGTCGGCACACCAATGGTCTGGACCACACGCATGCCCGCGCGCACCAGGTTGTTGGCCAGGTCGGTGGCGCCGGTGAAGTCGTCCGCGATGCATCCCAATTTGAGCGTCATGCCGACTCCCGCAGGGCTGCCCGGAGAAGGCCGGCCCCCTTGCTGGGCAGCAAGCGGATGCGAGCCTGGGGGTTCATGACTTCTCCGGCACGGTGATACCTGGAAAGATCTTGATCACGGCACTGTCATCTTCTTTCGCGAACCCTGCCGTGC
This sequence comes from uncultured beta proteobacterium, assembly GCA_963750785.1. Taxonomy (GTDB): domain Bacteria; phylum Pseudomonadota; class Gammaproteobacteria; order Burkholderiales; family Burkholderiaceae_C; genus Rubrivivax. The sequence goes on from CAVVSC010000002.1 coordinate 178,104, forward strand.
TGGCCTGCATGAACATCTGGTGCGCCGTGCTGGACAGCGGCAGCGGGAACTTGCTGGCCCGTGCCATGTCCAGCACCAGGCCCAGGTCCTTGACGAAGATGTCCACCGCCGACAGCGGCGTGTAGTCACCTGCCAGCACATGGGCCATGCGGTTTTCAAACATCCAGCTGTTGCCCGCGCTGTGGGTGATGACCTCGTACAGCGACGCCGGGTCCACACCTTCGCGAAGGCCCAGGGCCATGGCTTCGGCGGCCGCGGCAATGTGCACGCCCGCCAGCAACTGGTTGATGATCTTCACCTTGCTGCCGGCACCGGCGCGGCCACCCAAGCGGTAGACCTTGGTGGCCATGGCGTCCAGCGCGGTGCCGCAGCGCGCATAGGCTTCAGGGCGGCCCGCGGTCATCATCGTCATCTGCCCGCTGGCGGCCTTGGCCGCACCGCCGCTGATGGGCGCGTCCAGCATCCACAGGCCCCGGGCTTCCAGGCGCGCTTCCAGGGCGACAGCCCAGTTGGGGTCCACGGTGGAACACATCACGAAGGCGCTGCCCGGCTTCATGGCTGCCGCCACGCCGCCGCTGCCGAACAGCACGTCTTCGGTCTGCGCCGCGTTCACCACCACGCAGACCACCACGTCACTGCCCGCAGCCAGGTCGGCGGCCGTTGCGCAGGCGTGTCCACCGTCGCGCGCAAAGGACTCCGCCACGCCGGAGCGGATGTCGAAGACCCTCGGGTCGAATCCGGCGCGGCGCAGGGACTGGGCCATGCCGGCGCCCATGGCGCCCAGGCCGATGAGGCCCACGGAAGGAAGGGAGTCTGGTGCGGTCATGCGGTTTCTCGTTGCCGTGGCGTGAGGAGTGTGCAACAGGACCTGCAGATTCAAGCCGGCGCACGGCCTGGGACTTGCCCGATAGGCCGACCGCTCACCGGACAATGAGGACATGCACAGAATGCGATGGACCGTTTCGGCCCTGGGCCTGGCCTTGTCACTGTCGGCCCAGGCCATTGGCGTCACGCCCTTGATGCTGGACCTGGAACGCAACCCACTGGACGCGCTGGCCCAGGCGCGCCAGGCGCTCCAGGTTCCGGCCGCAGCGGGACTTCAAGCCCAGGAAAAGCGGCTCGAGTGGCAACTCCAGGCCACCTTTGCCACTGCCATGCTGGGCGACGCAAAAGGATTTGAGCAACACCTGGAGGACGCACAGGCGGCAGCCAAGGAACTGGCGGACCCCTATGCGCTGGCTTTCCTGCGAGCGCTGCAGGCCGGCAAGGCCGGCGAGAGCGGCAAGGCCGATGAAGCCGTCGCCGGCGCCCACGACGCCGCGCAAATGGCCGAACGCATCTCGGACCCCTTGTCCAAGGCCTTTGTGCGCGACATGTGCGGCTGGGCGCTGCTGGGCGGACGGCGCTTTGCCGAGGCCGAACCCCACCTGCGTGCGGCGCTGGAAGCCTACATCCAGCATGGTGCCGTGCTGCGTCGCGCCACCACGCAAGCAGCCATGGGTTCCTTGTTCGACGGCCTGCGCGATTCACGGTCGGCCTACCGCGAACGCCAGGCCGCCTACGACTTGATCCACGATCTGGATGCGCCTTACCTGAAGTCCTACCTGACCTGGTCGCTGGGCAAGGACGCCTTGCTGGCGGGTGAACCCGGCAAGGCGCAGGCCCACTTCGAGATGTCGGTGCGCGAATCGGCACGCATGAAAGACGTGGCGGGCGTGGGCGCTGCCGCGGAACAAGGCCTGGGCCTGGCTGCGGCCGACCAGGGACGCTGGACCGAAGCCTTGAATCGGCTGGAAACCGTGCAGCCCCGCTTGCTCGCCAAGGGCTACATCTCGCTGTGGGTGACCGGCCAGGCTGCGCTGGCCCGGGCACAGGCGGAGACCGGCCGCGGCGACCCGGACGCAACGCTGGCCGCCGCGCGGTCCAGGGTTCAGAAGATGAGCAACGGTCCGTCCACGGTCCAGTTCCTGGAACGCGAAGCGGGCGTGATGCGCAGCCTGGGCCGGCCCGGCCGCGCGGCCGAGTTGCTGGCGGACGTGCTGACCGCGGAACGGCAGCTGTTCAGCGAGTCGCGACAGACGCAACTGTCAGAGCTGATGGTGCGTTATGACGTTTACAAGAAACAGGTGGAAAACGCCGAGCTTCGCCTGCAGAAGGAACTCGCCGACGCGCGCATCAGCCAGCAGAATTCCCGCCAGCAATTGCTCGTGGCTGTGCTGGCGCTGGGCAGCCTGACGGGTGCCCTGTTGATCTACATCCTGCGCCAGCAGGTGCTCAGCCGTCGCCACTTCAGCGAACTGGCGCTGAGCGATTCGCTGACCGGGTCGCCCAACCGCCGGGCCATCATTCAGCACCTGGGACGGGTGCTCAACGAGGGCCGACCCGGCCTGGTGTGCATGCTGGACATGGACCACTTCAAGCGCATCAACGACGACCACGGGCACCCCGTGGGTGACCTGGTGCTGAAAGCCTTCTTTGAGGCCTGCTGTGCAGGCGCTGGCCCGGAAGAACGCGTGGGCCGCATGGGCGGCGAAGAATGGCTGCTGGTGGCGGTGCAGAAGGACACATCAGAACGGGCGGCACATGCGCTGTTTGACCGGATCCGCCGGCACTTCCATGCCCTGGCCCGCGTCGCCCTGCCACGTGGCGCGATGCCCACGTTTTCCATGGGTGCGGTCCGCCTGCGCCAGGTTGCCACCGTGAGCGAGATGCTGGCCGATACGGACCGGGCGCTGTACGTCGCCAAGGAACAGGGCCGAGACCGCTGGGTGCTGGGCGGCCCGGGGCATGGCGCCGAAATGCCGTGACGCGATTGCGCCTGTCGCGACCAGTTTGTGGCGCCGGCTCGGCCCAGGCACCGTTCAAGCGCCAGCGCCCAAAGGCTGCCTGGCCTGCTGTCAGATTTCGGTTTCGAGCACCGTGTTGCCGGCCCAGAACCCGGTGCGGCGGTAGTGCTGGTACAGGCTTTCGTCCTGAACCCGGGTCCAGGCCACGGTGGGGTCGTAACGCGGGGCGGTCTTGATCGACTCGCGACTGAGTTCGACGGCGACAGTCCGGTCTGACCAGTGCACGGCCTTGATCCACTGCGGCGCGACCAGCACCTTGTGGCCGAGCCACCAGTTGCTGGTGTCCACGATCAGGTAGCGAATGGCCCAGGTGTCGTCGTCCAGCAAAAAACCCGCGACATGGCCGATCTCACCGTCCGTGGCCTGCAGGTGGTAGCCGACGACGGCCTCGCAACTGCGCAGGTGCGGGTTGTCGTCGCGGTGGCGGGCCCGCTCGGCACGCAGGTAGCTTGCTTCGTCGCGTTCGCGCTCCACGCGGTCTGAGCCATAACCTGCGAAGCCCGGCACCATGGCATAGGGATAGAGCCCCGCGCCCCACATGCCCGCGCCGCCCCAGTAGTACGGGTAGCCGTAGTAGGTCAGGTACTGCTCCTCGTGCTGCCGCGACACCGGCTTGTCGGTGTCGATGGACGGGCTGTTCTTGACCTGATCCATCGTGATCGCCACCGGCAGCGTGTGCTCAACCCACTGCGGGTGCTGAACCGCAATGGGAGACAGCAAGACCTTGCGGCTGTCCAGCCACGAGCCCGCCTCCACAACGAAGTAGCGGACGACCCAGGCGTCGTCGTCGAAGTAGAAGTCCTTCAGGTGGCCGATGGGTCCATCGGTCGCACCGACGGCGTAGTTTTCCAAGTCCTTGGTGCTGCGCAACATGGGGAGGGTTCCTTTCAGGTTGCGCCCAATATGCGCGCGGCGAGAGTCGCATGTCTGTTCGCTGTCGAACGGCCGGCAAGAGGCCCGCGCCGAGCCGGCGGTTTCAACGCCGCGCCTTCAAGAACTCGATCTCGTTCAGCAGGTCCAGCACGATGGCCGCGCCGTGCAGGCTGAGGTGGAGTTCGCGGGACAGGCGCAAGGCCCGGCGCGCGTAGGGCAGGGACGTCCCGCTGAACTGCCAGTCTTCCGGTCCGCTGCCGGTGGGATGAAGCATGCCCTCCGCCACCAGCGCCTGCATCTGGCTTTCTTCTGCGCCGCTCGCCCGGCACAAGGCCGCGAAGGTGAAGAACACGCGTTCTTCAAGCAACTGGCTTGGCGCCACCGTGAGGGACGTGACGTAGGACCGGGCCATGTGCGTCAAGCCTCCAGCGCCGTTCGGGGTTGGTGGTGCGGGAAGGCCAGCCCCAGCGCCTGGTAGGCATCCTTCTCGGCCTGGGTACCTGCAGGCGGCAAAGCGATCAGGACATGGGCGTAGAGGTCCCCCGGCTCCTTGCCCGACAGCCCCTTGCCCTTCAGTCGCAGCTGGCGGCCCTGCCATGAACCCGGCGGAATGCCGAGCTGAACCGTGCCTTCAGGCGTGGGTGCGGTGACCGTCGCGCCCAGCGCCGCTTCCCACGGCGCGATGGGCAGGTCGAAATGGACATCGCGTCCGTCCACCCGGAACACCTTGTGCGGCTTGAACTGGATTTCCAGGTACAGGTCACCCGCACCGGCGCCGCCATTTCCCGGGGCACCCTGGCCGGCCAGACGCAGGTGCTGGCCTGGCCGCACGCCCTTGGGGATGTTCACCTGCAGCTGCCGTTCTTGCAGGGTGGCGTGACCCGTGGCGTCGATGACGGGCATGCGCAAGCTGATCATGCGTTGCGCACCGCTGTACGCGTCCTGCAGGTCGATGAGCACCTGGGCGTGGTGATCGTCGCCCTGCATGGGCATGGGCCCGGCCGCTTGGCGCCGGGCTCGCGCGCCTGCGTTCGCGCGACCGTTCGACCGGCCCGCGCCACGACCGAACAGCGATTCGAAGAAGTCACTGAAGTCCGCACCTTGTGGGCCGCCAGACGTGCCTTCTGCGCCGCGACCACTGAACTCATAGCCGCTGTCCCAACCTGGCGGTGGTTCGAAGGGCTGCCCATTCGCCCGGCGCCGCGCCATGTCGTCATAGGCAGCGCGTCGCTCGACGTCGATCAAGGCTTCGTGTGCTTCGGCGACTTCCTTGAATCGCGCCTCTGCGTTGGGCTCCTTGCTCACGTCGGGGTGGTACTTGCGGGCCAGCCTGCGGTAGGCGCGTTTGATCTCGTCCTGCGTGGCCGTGCTCGCAATGCCAAGGGCGGCGTAGTAGTCCTTGAACTCCATGGGTGCCTTACCGCCTTGCGCCGTGCTGGAATTGGTCGACGCTTGTGGCCGTCGCCTGCGCTGGCGCAGCAACCGGGCGCGCTTCCTGAAGCCACTTCAAAGCGACGCCAAGGCCTGGTTGGGTTGACACTGGCATGCAGACCGGGGCCGACCGGACCCGCGCGCCCGGCACCTGGACCGCAGCTTGAGCGGTTGCCGCTCGGGCAGCGCGCAGCACGGCGACCAGGTCTGTCTGGAGTGCATTCACCGGCCGCTGTCCACGCAACATCGGGTGAGGCGTGGCGAACCAGGAAGCCACCGCCCAGCCAGGCCAGAGAGCAGGCAGTTCCGCCCTGGCCTGCTGGGGAGCAGGCCGGACCGCCAGGCTCTCGGTGTCAAACTGGAACATCGGCACCCACAGACTGTTGCGCCATTCGAAGCCGAAGGCCTGGCCCGTGCAAATGAGTTTGGCCAGGCTGACGGCATCGCCCACTGAATGGTCGTCCAGCAAACGGGCTGCGACGTCGGCAGGCGCAGTGCCCCCGCTGGTGCGAAAGGCTTCCAGCAGGTCGACGAAGCCGTGGCTGCTTGAGGCGGCGGCGTTCTGGGGCATGGTCGGCATGCGCAGAGGCTGCGCGCCACAGCGGCCGCAGGTCTGTTCGTCTGCGCACCGAGGGTTTCGATTCAGACATGCCCGCACAGGACTGGCAGCCGGGCCAGGGGCCGCTGGCCATGTCCTGACGTGCGTCCTGACCCGCCTCTTGGCTCCAGGCGCTGCGCTCAGACGGCGCCGCAGCCGACGCGGGTGCCGGCCGTCAGGTCACCGGTCATTGACCCGCAGGCGGCTGCCACAGCTCGACCTTGTTGCCTTCCGGGTCGATGACCCAGGCGAATTTGCCGTACTCAGAGTCATCGGTCTTGTCGAGGACATGGCAGCCTTCTGCCCTCAACACAGCCACCAGGGCGTGCAGGTCTTCCACGCGGTAGTTGACCATGAAGGATGCCTGGCCAGGTGCGAACGGATGGCCTTCCTGCGCGCCGATGGACCAGACCGTCGTTCCGCCGGCGGGCTTGCCGTCTGCATCGGCCCAGCTGAAGACCGTACCGCCCCACGCCTGCACGTCGATGCCGAGATGTCGTTGATACCAGGCTTGCAGTGCGGACGCGTCCTTGGCCTGGAAGAAGATGCCGCCGATACCCGTGACTCGTTTCATGTGAGCTCCAAAGATGGTGTCGATTTGCGTGGCTGGAATCGTCTGCTGGCGCCGCCACCCTCTTGCGCCGCTGCCTGGACCGCGATCAGGCGCAAGGATGATCGAAAACTGCCCTCAGGCCTTGGCGACTTGCTAGGCTGGCCTTAGGCGAGTGCGCCTGGACTGGTGCCGCGCCGACAGTTCGAGCCCACTGAGGACCTGGTGTCTATCGAACGCCTGCACAGCGTCGGCCACGACCAAAGAAAAAGGCCACCGCGCTGCGGTGGCCTTGGAATGTTGGCGGAGTGGACGGGGCTCGAACCCGCGACCCCCGGCGTGACAGGCCGGTATTCTAACCAACTGAACTACCACTCCATGCGGCTTTGGCTTTGCTTGACGCAATGCCCAAGTGCCTCATCAACTTGTCTGAACTGGCGTCCCCTAGGGGATGCACGGCAGATACCTCTCAGGCCTCTGTCCGAGCACCCTCTGTACGAGGGAGACATACGACTTGTCCTATCGGTGTGCATCGTCCAATGTTGCGCACCGAAGCCTCACAGTGTAGCACAGAATAATCGGTTTTATCCACCCCCGACCAGCTGCGGAGACACGGTGGGCCACTTGGATTCGCCGAGTTGCGCGTAGCGAGCGAGGTTCGATTTGGAGGCTGGTCAAGCTACATTGTTCGCCATGCCCACCCGCCCCCCCACGCACTGCGAGCAGCTCAAACGTCCGTTGAGCGAGTGCCACGCGGACTTCCTGGAACGCGGCGAACGGGCTTGGCAGGCTTACCTCCGCACAGGGCACGCCGTGCCTGGGGACGAAGTCTTCGCACGGCTCGAAGGTCTGTTGGCGCCGAGGCACGCCGAACTAGCCGATGGTTCAGACCCGCCTATCGCCTAGAGCCTAGACACGCAATGGAAGGTCCTGACCCTAGCTTTCTTGGTCACCGTCAGGGCCACTGTTCCGCTCAGCTTTCAACACAGCCCTTGCAGGCTGAGCCCAGAGTCAGCCCCTACTCGAACAGTCATGACGCTCCGCGTACAACTTGCAAGTGACCTGCACCTCGAAGTGGTCGAACGCGTTCGCCCCGGGAGCACCGTCATCGCTCCGGCCGCTGATGCTGACCTCCTGGTCCTTGCCGGTGACGTGTCCAACGGATTGCGCGGCATTGAGCTGTTCGCGAACTGGCCGACTCCCGTGCTCTATGTGGCTGGCAACCACGAGTTCTATCACCACGACATCGAGAGGACCCGCGCCGAACTGAGACGCGCGGCAATCGGAACTTCAGTGGTGTTCCTGGATAACGATATCGCGGACCTCTGCCGCTTCACGGCTTGGTATGAACCGCGTCGAAAAGTGCTTCAGCACGTGCGGTTCCTTGGGGCAACTCTTTGGACCGACTACCGCCTCGAGCAAAGTTGCACGCAGCAGCAGGCGATGGACAACGCACAGCGCCGTCTCAACGACCACCATGCCATACGGCACAACGGCAGTCGGTTTACCGCCGCAGACGCCCTCGAAATGCATCTGCATTCCAGGTCATGGCTTGAGCACCGGCTCGCGACCCCATTTGGGGGCACCACAGTGGTCATCAGCCACCACGGCGTCCACCAACTGTCCGTGCACGCGAGATACGTTGGAGACCTGACCAACGCAGCATTCGTGAGCGACCTCAGCGACCTACTGCCAGGGGCGAGCCTTTGGATGCATGGGCACGTGCACGACTCATTCGACTATGTTGTGGGCCGATGCCGGGTCGTGGCAAATCCCCTCGGCTACCTCCAAAGCCACCACCACGTGGACAGCTCATGCGACTTGAGCTTTGAGAACCGAGGATTCCGGCACGCTTGCGTCATCGACATTCCCACGCCGCAAACTTGAGGGCGTCGATGGACTCCTCGCAAGGTGCGGCGGCCGTTGACTGCGGAGGAGTTCACCCTGCGCTGACTCGACACGCAGGTACTGCTGGAGACCGCAACTTGGGTTGAGTACCGGAAGACCCGCCAGCTAGCGCGAAACCCAAGTCAAGTGGCCTTCGCGCCGCCAGCGGCTGGTCCATGCCAGGGCCACTCGCATTGGAGCCGTCTCCTTGGCTCTGGATGTCATGCATCAATTCAAAAAGTGTACGCGTCACCCCGGCATGCATGACAGAGCGGGCATCAGGAACTGCAAGCTGCTGCAATCCATGTGGTTGAACTGAACTTCCCCAACCGCTCCCCAACGCAACTCATTTCAGATGTACCACTTCACTCAAGAGCAAATATTGGCCCAGATGGGAGAGGGGAGCACCCTCTCTGGGCTGCCGACCCCAGCGTGGCCCATCCCTCAATTCTCCGGCAAGGAGCTTGACCCCTCGCCTGAAGCCATGCGCGTGCGGATGCGCGCTCCGAAGGGCCCCTTGGCGCCGGTCCTTTCTGCCCGCCTGGGGACCGACGACGTGTTCGACAGCGAATTCAATGAGGAAGCAGACATCCCCGCCCTGCGGCGGGTGGCCGCGTACAGCGTCCCTTCGCTGCTCGGCGCCGAATTCGAAGTCGAATCGCTTCAGGAAATTCCAGTCCAGGTGAAGGCGCTGCTGGCTCGAGCACTACCAGGCATTGACTGGTGGGTCGCCGACAATTGGAGTGGGCCTTTCATGAAGTATGGCTTTTTGCACGGTAGCTTGCCCGCCCCGCCAAACGAAGCAACGGGAGAGCCGATGGCACTGGAGCTGTTCGGCAAGGCTGTCAACATCCTTGAACCGGGCTCGCCTGCTTGGTCTGCCGCACGCAAGCGTTGGATATTGAGCGGGGGGCTCGATTACTTCGAACCGCCCCGGGTTCTGTTTCCGACAAAGGTTCAGATTTCGGTGGCCACCTATTCCAATGTGCGCTACCCCGGCCACGACGTGCCGTTCTACGGTTGACCGGCCTGGCGGCAACTGAGTCAACGCCAATGCGGCGCCAGCGTCAACCAGTCCTGCCAAACAGTAGCGGGCTACGAGGAGTGCAAGCTGCTGCTTCAGTCCTTGTGGCTTAAATGAACACCCGGAACTGCGGCTCCTGCCGCTCAAAGAGCCTGCACATCTTCAGTCAAGAAAGACTATTGGCCCAGTTGGGGGAGGGGAGCACCCTCTCTGGACTACCGACCCCGGCCTGGCCCCTCCCCCAGCCCTTGAGCGCAGGCCTTGCCCCCTCGCCTGAAGCCACGCGTGCGCGGATGCGCGCTCCGAAAGGCCTCCTTGCGCCGGCCCTCTCTGCCCGCCTGGGGACCGACGACGTGTTCGACAGCGAATTCAACGAGGAAGCAGACATCCCCGCCCTGCGGCGGGTGGCCGCGTACAGCGTCCCTTCGCTGCTCGGCGCCGAATTCGAAGTCGAATCGCTTCAGGAAATTCCAGTCCAGGTGAAGGCGCTGCTGGCTCGAGCACTGCCAGGCATTGACTGGTGGGTTCCCAACGGCTGGAGCGGACCGTTCTTGAAGTATGGTTTCCTCCACGAAAGCATTCCTGCCCCGCCCAATGAGGCGACGGGGGAACCTATGGCGCTGGAGCTGTTCGGCAAGGCTGCCAACGGCATTGAACCAGGCTCACCTGCCTGGTCTGCCGCTCGAAAGCGTTGGATACTGAGCGGAGGGCTCGAGCACCTCGAACCGCGCCCGGTTCGGTTTCCGACGAAAGTTCAGATTTCGGTGGCCACCTACGCCAATGTTCGCTACCCCGGCCACGACGTGCAGTTCTACGCTTGAACGACCCGTCGGCAACTGAATCATCGCCAATGCGGTGCCAGCGTCAAGCAGGCCCATCAAAAGACGGCTGGGAACTGGGGTGCAAGCCGCTGTTGACCTCCCGGTTCGGGTTCCGACTCCATACCACCCAGGCTCACGCCTCTCACAACATGCATGAAGTCAGCCAAGAACGTCAATTAGCCATGCTTGGAGAAGGTCGCACCCTCTCTGGCCTGCCCGCTCCGGTGTGGGCTCTGTCGGCCTTTGATGCCCCGGACCTCGATGCCTCGCCCGAAGCGATGCGCGCGCGACTGCGTTCCCCCAAAGGCCCGCTGGCGCAGTTCCTCTCGGCTCGACTGGGGACCGACGACCTCGAAGATATCGATGGGCATGAGGAAGCTGACCTTCCGGCTTTGCGTAGGGTGGCGGCCTATACCGTCACCCCGCTGATAGGAGCCGAGTTCGAAGTAACTTCGACACAAGAGATAGCAGACGCAGTGAGGGCGCTGCTGGCGCGAACGTTGCCGGGATTCGACTGGTGGGTCCCCGAGCAGTGGGGGCCCCTAATCAGGAAGTATGGTTTTATCCATAAAAGCTTGCCAGCGCCGCCAAACGAAGCGACCGGGGAACCCATGGCGCTGGAACTGTTCGGCAAGGCCCTCAATGCCGTTGAATGGGGCTCGCCGTCCTGGTCCGCTGCGCAGAAGCGCTGGAGGCTAAGCGGAGAACAACCTCAAGACGAACCGAGCGCCGTTCTGTTTCCGGCGAGGATTCAGATTTCAGTGGTCACCTATTCCAATGTGCGCTACCCGGGTTACAGAGTGCCGTTTTGCGCTTGAACTGCAGGGAAGCTGAGTTGATTCGGTAACGGACACTCGGTGCCGTCCGGGTTCTGACAGCAGAAGCCTCGACCAAGCATGCGTGGACCTTAGCGAATTCGGTGTGGGCATGCGCAGTATGCTGTCAATTTAGACAAAGTCGTTGAAAACGAGGATGGGCGTGAGAGTGTCCATTCATAGACTCAAGGCTATGGCTTGGCTGGGGGACTGCCGCTGAAGTACCTTGAGTTTCTGGGGGGCGCGGCCCGACTCGTCCGCCCGCCGACACCAGTCCGGAAAAAGTGCAGGCCCCAGCGGGGCCTGCGAAAAACAATACCTTGCGGTGCAGAGGCCTGCGTCAGTTCAGTGTTCGCCGAACCGGGTGCGGGTCAGCGCTCGCTCTATCCCGAGCAGGCGGCTTGGCCTTGACAAAAACAAGATGAACCTCGTCGACCGCAATGCCAGGCAGACAAGTCGGGCAACCTTCAGGCTCAGTGAGAAGCATCGCCACATCGAACCTGTCGGCAATGTCCTCTGTGAACCCGAGTTGAGCTGAGTTGCGCGCGATAGCTGAGATGGCGGAAGGTTCCCGCAAACTGCAGGCACCGTCCATCACCATCAGTTGGGCGACCTCCGGTACATCCACGGCAACCGTGACCGAGCCCTTGGACGTAACAGACGTCAGCCACTCGAGCACACGCTCGTCCGACAGGCTCAACGCGACACGAAGTTGGCACGACTTCGCCTGGAGAACGACAGTTGGGTAGTAGACGCCGCGAGCTGACTTCAGAATCGAAAGCGAGCAGCCGACGTTGCCTGGTCCGCTGAGCTCCAGTCGACGAGCAAGGGAATCTGGTAGCGCTGTCGCGATGGCCCAACAGGCCAGTTGAGGGCGCTGAACAAGCGAGGCGCAAGCCGCGGCGAACTCGGGCGGAGACAGCAGATGGCCCAGGCGAAAGGTGGAGGACTGAGGCTCATGGGGTGCTGCCTTTGCAGTGGTTTCTGACATGAAGGGGTTCCTGTACCGAGCCGTACGATGGCCCGTACTTCGTCTAGAAACCTCCGTAAGGCGGCAGCACTAGGATTCATACCTAGTGAGACACCGAGCTATTTTCCAGTGCCGTAGTAGGACCACCTCCGGCACCTGCACTCTCCGCACCGGTTGCCGTCAGCGCCCAAACGCCACGGTTGCCAAATCCACCCCTGATTGTCGAGACCTAAGACTCAAGCCTTTCGGCGCACTGTGAAACAGTGGGCTGTGCCGTCAGGCTTTCTTTGGACCTTTGCCGACGATGCCACTCGTAATTCCATCTCTTGCCTCCAATGGCATCTTGCAGGTCTGGTCAATTGGGGCTGAGCGCCGTCTACAGGGTTTGAGCTGCATAACTCACATTGACGCTAAGACTAATTCGGCCTGGCGAACTGGTGATAAACGCTGTCGCATCCCAGCCCCAATGGGTGATGCGCAATCTACGCAATTTCGAATGGCACTAGTAAGCGTTAACCCAAGCAAGCCCACCAGCTCCTGCAAGTTGGTATTTCCAGCGACTAACATCGGTTAAAGCCTAGCGAACCAACAGAGAGCACTTGGGCCTTGGTTTGCAGCGTGAACCCAACTGACCGACAACACGAGAGAGACACTGGGGTACCGCTGCACGGCCACGGGCCAACCCATCGTTGCCAAGCGCTTTGGGCCGCAATGCATAAGAACAGGTGTGACTGCCTCAGAATTCAACCAACACAGCCGTTCTCCTAGCGAGTGAATCGACGAGCCGCGGCTTCGGGTGCCTTTCGAGCTTCTGGGTCTTACAAGCGCCAGCACTCTCAGGCCATGCGGTAGAAGCCGGATTGCCGGAACCACCTCCCGAACTAAGATGGCGCTCAAGAATGCGCCAAGCCATAGGGGATGACTGGTGCCGACGACCTCGGGGAGGATGAGTGAATAGCGACGACGACTCAGTTTCGAGCGTTTCTGGTCGGCTTGCCCTCGGGGCCGCTTACGCGCTGCTGAGCGAGGCCGACCGGGAGTTGTTCTGGAGGTTCGCTTCGCGCGACGTCGTGTCGGGACGTATCCCAAAAGGTGTGCCACGGGCAGTTGGCAACTCGTATGACGGGCTGTGCGCTGCAGTGGAAGACCTGGAGCGCAAGGGCGGAAGCAAATCGAGGCCGTCAAACCTTCTGCGCATCGTGCGACGGCTCTCGACTGACGACTTGACGCGAGCGGTGCTGCGCCTCAGGGGTCGGCTCCTATCCATTGAATACGCAGAGCCCGCGCTCAGAGGTGCCTTCTGCAACTGGGTTCAGGCGGCCAAGAGAGCTGCACTGGTCGCAGGCCTCCGGGCGCTTGGGTGCGCTTGCGACAATACCGGTGTGCTGTTGGGGAGTGTCCAGCATCGCGATGGCGAACTCGCGAGACATCAGCTTCTCGCCCTCGTCCAGGTTCACAGCGAATACGACCTATCCGTGGTGTGCGCTGGCCTCATGGCAAACCATGAGCGGTGGTCGTTCCTGTGGCAAGCTTGCCAGCACCTTGCAGATGCCGCTCGCAATCCGCCGCCTGGGAGGCAAGCCGAACCGCCGCCGCTGACACCCGATTTGGGTGCCAGCAATGCTGAGGCGCCGCTGGCTACTACCGCTTCGGCCGACCAGCAGACGCCGGAGCCTGCTTCCCCTGAGCGGAACCACCCCCCCGCGGTACCGCCCGCCATGCCTGCAACGGCCACGCAGTCTGACCTGGCTAGTCTTCGAGCTGACGCGTCCAGCCTAGCCCAGTCGCTTAAGCAAGCAGCTGAAGGGATGGAGCGCGGGCACATTGCTCCGCCCGATGAGGTGACCGCGCTTTGGGTCGAACTCCATGGTCGACTGCTGCTCGCTTGCGCCGCACTGGGGGTGGAGAGCAACCAATCCATCGCTGACCTTGAAGAAGTGGCCTCCAAGAATGAGGGGCAGGCTCACCGCGAGTCCGCCGCCGCAGCCATCAATCGTCTGCAAGGCTTGGTCAACACGGAGGATGAGCGAGCAGGCTACCTCCTCGAAGTAAAGACCCAGGCGGCGGCGGTTGTGGCGCGCCTGAGGCACGGCGAACTGGATGCTGCTGACGAGCTGGTTCGCTCCGCGTTGGCCTTGGTTGGCCTGGTAGAGCGGCACGCGGGCCTCGGTTCGCGGGAGTCCTTCGAGTTGTTTGCTGAAGCAAGTCGTGGCTTTGGGCTCCAGGTGGCTCACGCGGCGACCAGAGGGAGCCTGCAGTTCGACACAACGCAGTTGGAATCGGCTCCGCCGGTTGAGACGGATGGGGTGCGCGCTGCGCTAGAGCCTACGCCAGAGCCGCCGGTGGCGCCGGTGGCGCCGCCGCAAGACGTCGGTGCGGCGCCGGAGGAGCCAAGCCCTGCTGATGCCGAGCTTACTTCCCGGGACGCTGAAGATACTTCGCCCGCGCCCGAACCCACCGCCGTCGTACCTGTTGTCAGTCCGATTGGAACGCCGACCGCGTTCGCGCCGGATACACCCAGCGAGGTGCCTGAGCCGGCGGTGCCTCGTCCAACCGGTGAAGGGCCAAGTGCCGCACCACTGATTGCAAACACGGCTCATACGTCTCATGACGAGCCCGCGGCTAGGATGGGTCAATTTCCTCTGGAGCCCTGCTCGTTTGACACCTTTCTAACCCGCTACTGGCTCGATGGGGCAGGGAAAGTGGTGCCGGCGCCATGGCTGTCCGACGACTTCGCGGCGAGGCTCGGCCAGCGAGCACAGGCCGCGTGGGCGTCAGGTCAGTATGGGATGGCTTCACTCTTTGCGAGAGCCGCTCGCCTCCGCGGCGCCGAAGTCGGCCTGGACTCTGACGAGCTGATGGCTGCCGCCAGATTGGTGAGCCAGCCCGACGACTTCATCCTGGCAAGAAGCGACCGCAGGCTCGCTGCGATTCGCAGCTCTGTTTCGAACCCTGCTAGCGCAACCGTCGCACTTTCGCTGACGTTGGAGGCGCTTGCCCCAACGCTGCCCGTTCAGCTCTCCCTCCAGGAGGTTGAGCAGTTGGTGGCAGCTGCGCGATTCAGCACACCGATACTTGCCGAGGTGGTGGGCTTCCTCCTCGCAGGCTGGGTCGCTGCCACGGACCCAGTTCAACTTCTACGGACGGAGATGGAGAGTGCATCGGCTGCTGACCCTGCAGTGCTCCAGACGCAACTGCAGAGTTCGCAACGCAAGCTGCAAGAGGTCGTGGCAACGATGTACAGCGCCGCTGGCGGTCGAATTCAGCGAACGCACTGCCGCAAGGCCTGGACAGAGTTTGTCGTGAATCATGTCGGCCCGCTCCGGGCAGAGTTGGCTCCGCTGCCAACCGAGAGGAGCCAGCCCCACCCTCCATCCAAGAACGTGGGCTCCAGAGTCGTCGAACTTGGTCGCGCGTTCCAGCGCATCATGGCCGCCGGTGCTGTAAGGCATCAGGACTTGACTGTCGCCATATCGGCCGCAGAGCAAATCGTCAGCGCGGTCCAAGACGTAGTCGACGCCAAGGCCCAACTTGAGCAGGCAGCCAAGAGGACTCCTGCGGCCAGCCCGGTGCCGGTGGAGTCGCTGCGCAAACTAATGTCGGACCTCCCGTCTCACGGGAGCGACCGTCTCTCCACCGTACTCCTACGGGCAAGAGTTTCGCGCCAGGCGCAGCAGAACCCAGTATTGGTGCCCACGGGCATGCTCGTGAGATGTCCAGCGCTGCTCGGTACCCTAAGCCCTGCGTGGCTGGCAAGTCCCAGTCTCGTTGACGGACTGCCTATGGACGCTTTCTCCGACCAGCTCGTCGCTGCGGCATTGCTGCTTGAGGTAGATGCCAATGAGGTCAACGAAGGGGGTTCGGAAGGGCAGGTCCTCACGGCCCTAAGGGATGCCGTTGTCGATGCCGGGCGAATCGAACTACTCGGGACCTTGGCCTCTACAGCGCTGCTGCAGCCCCACGAAAGGAGCCAACTGCACAGGCACGCTATAGAGCTTGGCGATGATACGTACAACCAAGCTCGCAGACTCGAGCGCGCTTGGCTCGCCTGCGACGAGCTTGTGCATGCAAACGCGGCACAGTTTCGAACTATTGCGACTGCCGCTCTCGAAAGATGCACTGCTGAGCCCAGTCCAACAGCGCCCTTTGAACCTCTCCTCCTCGCCTCATGGGTGTCGCAACAAGTGCAAGTCGCCGAGGCGGCGAGAGACGAGATTGTTCGGATTCGCATTGACCAAGCCGCCAAGCGCTCCCCGGAACTCGCTCGGGAGGTGGAGCTCCACCTGACCGCGCATCGCTACCAAGCGGCCATGGCGCTGCTCGACCCCAATTTGCCGATACCCGAGCCCGCCGCCGGTCCGGCACGCCGAACCATGTGGCGAAGTGAGGGTCTAGAGAGGTTTAGCCGGCCCTCGTTCGCACTTGAACACGAGCTCCGAAGCCCGAACGCAGTAATGACCCTGCTAGCCAGAGCTTGGGCTGGTACTTCCGGAGACCCCAACCATCCGGACAAGGACGCCATCAGAAAGACCTTCTACGAAGTTGTCAGCGGCGAGGCAGGCCTCTCGCAGGAGCACAAGCGCAACCGCCTCCTGGTCAGACTGCAGGACCTCCGCGACCATCAACCGAAGAAGACCGTCATCAAGTGCGCCGCGCTGCGTGAGTACTTCAGGCGAGCGAAACTGAATCCGAGTTTCCTGCCCCAGTTGCACGACTATCAGCAACTTGTGCTCCTGCATTCGGGACTTCGCGGTGCGGGCAACTCGGTCGACATCATCTCCAAAGACGCCGGGCAAGAAGGAGCGGGGACGCTTTGCGTCTTCCTGGAGCCAGGGATTTCGCTAGCGAAGCGTGACGACGTGACAGCCGCGTTGCGCCGTCGAGGCGTGAATGCTGTGTTGATTGACGATGTTGACGTATGCCGTCTCTCCGCAATTCAGGATGACGTCGAGGGACACAACTTCATCCCTTTCCTGGAGATTGTGTTTGAGCAGCTTGACCTAGAGACTGCTTCCCCCTTCTCAAGCTTGGACGGTCAGCACGTTCGCATAGAGACGTTTGTTGGTCGCGCGCAGCAGGCAAACAGCGTTGCGATGACATCGCGCTACACGAGGCTGTTCTCAGGCCGGAAGCTCGGCAAGAGCGCCTTCCTGCGACATGTCGCACACAGCTTCGACGGTGAGAAGACGCCATCCAAGAACACGCTGAACGTCATCTTCATCACCATCGCCGGGGGAGAGTCTGAAACCTGGGTCGTGGACTGCATCATCAAAGAGATGAACAAGCGGTTTGAGCTGCCGATGGAGTCAGACGATGCGAGGCAACTGAGCCCAGCGGACCGCTACACAGCCTACGCGCGCAGGTTCGGTGACTACAAGCCGACAGACAATGTACTGCTGATACTTGATGAAGCAGACGCGTTCGTCGATGGCCAGCTCAAGGCATATGACCGGGAGAACCGAGAGGGCTCTTTGAGCTTTCGGATGATGAAGGAATCATCGGCTGGCGTTGACTCTGCCCAGATGCCGCGCATCCGCATTCTGTTCTCAGGTTATCGGGTAACGAACACACGCGGTGGGGTCTGGGCCAATGCGGGCGACGTCCTCATTCTGCAACCCCTCAGTGAGGACGAAGCGACCGACTTTCTGCGCGGCATGCTGGGGAGGATTGGCGTCGACATCGGGGCACACGCACGATTCGCCGCCCGGCGTTGTGGGTACCAACCTGCGGTTCTCATTCGATTCGGTGAGACGCTTCTACGCCGCTTGAAGCGCAACTCGCGCTCCGGCAAGAGAGAGACTCTCGTCGTCTCCTACGACGATGTTCAAGCGACGATGGCTGAGCAGCCCGTTGTGGACGAGATTCGCACGGTGGTCAACAACAACTTCCAGGGCAACCGTGAGGCCGCAACTGTCTTCGCTGCCACGCTCTTGGCGCTCAAGGACTTGCAGCCAGGGATGTCGCTTGATGATGGGCCTTCACAGGTCCTTGGGAAGATTGCCGAGATTGACCCAGACCTCGACTGGTTGAAGCGGTTTGGGCCTCAGCCTTTGGCGCAGATTGAACGGCAGTTGCAGGAATTCATTTCCCGTGAGTTGCTGTCTGTCACTGACTCCACGCGGTTTGGCGCTCGGGAGTACCGGCTCAAGTTTCCCCACTTCCTGCCGGTGCTGACCCAGCACACCGACCTCCCAAATGAGATTCGGCTCCACATTCAGCACCTTCGGGCTGGGGCAGGCTCCACTCGGCTGATTGAGAGCGTCCTGCCTGATGCGTCTCTTGACGCGGTCCGCTACTGGCACCAACAAGACACTGCAAGTGAGTGCGCGTTCGTGGTTGTGGGCGGGCAATGGGTTGACGCGTTGGTCGACGGAAAGATTGGCGTGCCCGACCGCCTCGGAACCAAAGAGGCTCATGTCGTTGACGCCAGCACAGAGAAGGACTTCGGCGCCAGGGTCAAGCGTGGCCAGCGCATCTTCAAGAACGTTTCCGCCCAGGGCTGGGAACAGCTCACGCACTTGACCTCAAGTCGCCCGCTCACTCTCCTGGGTGGTGTGGACTTGGTTCGCGCGGCGCGCCTTCATTCCCTGTACGGGCGTGATGACGGCCAACCGCTGGAAATCATTGGCCTGGGCCGCCTGTCGGAAGCAACGGTGGCTTGGTGGTTCGATGTCGCCCGCGCGCTGCACTTCAAGTCACCCGATGCTCTAGCGCGCATCTATGCAGCCACGGCCGGGATTCCGCTTCTTGTCGCCGCGATTGACAGACTTTTCCCGCACTCTCCATCGGCCGATGTGACCACTGCGGAGCTCCAGTCCGCACTGACAAAACTTGAAGGCGAGATGCCTTCCATCGCCCTGCAGTTGAATGGCAACACCGGCCGAGACGGCCTTTCCGCCCGCGAGCTTGAGCTTCTCAAGATGGTGTTCCTGGTCGGCTCAGAGTTAGAGGCTGAGTTCGACCTAGGCCAAGACTTTCCGTTGCTCTGGGAGCTTGTCGTCGACGAGAGTCGCGCGACCATACGCCCCCCTCTGACTGATGCGGAGGACCAGGTCGCGCTACAGATACTGATTGATGCCGGGCTCATGGAGGTGTCTTCGAAGGCGGCAACCCGGGGTGGCTCAGCACTCGGTCGTGTCCACGTCGGTGGCGCTGACCCTGTCCGCAGGTTGCTTTTGGCCCTGGAGTCCATTGGTGAGGGTTGAGGTCACAGCGGCAGGACTTGCCGCCAGTTGGCACTTCCCCGGCAGTCGAGCCTTCGAAGTTTGGGCGCAGCGGCTCCCATGGTGGAGTCAAGGAGGGCTCGCAGTCATACGGACCGCCGACGCGTCCTATCAGGACGCAATTGCTTCCTCCATCGCGCGTTGCGTGCGCGGGCTGCACGGCGACCGAGGATATCTGGATGTGCGTGTAGCTCCCTGCGGGGGAGGACATGCAGGTCCACTCGCAAGCGTCCTTCAGTCGCTGGAAGTCACGCCAACGCTCGGTCCTTTCGAAGCCCGGGAGCCTTTGCGAGTCGCGCTTCAGGACCGTCCCTCCGTCTTCATTCTGACCGAGGCTGGCCCTGTGGCTGGGGCAGAGTGGGAGGCATTCGTTTCCCTGATTGAGCACTATGGAAAGGCCTCGCCCAAAATCCGTCTTTGCGCTGTTGTGCTGGACTCTCAGCTGTCGGTTGTCAGCGAACCGTCGTTCGACTTCAGCTCTGGATGGGCAGAGCTACGGCTCTTGGCGCTGGCATCAGATGCGGATGACCTTCAAGTCTGGCAAGCGTACTTGCATCAGAGGGCGTGTTGGGAAGCAGCTGGTTCACCGAGCTACGCATCGGAACTCGGTGAGTCTCTTGCCAACATCAACGTCGGCGATGACGACACGGTTGAGAGTGTCCTGACGTCTTCCGCCGAAGTAGCTGCACGGTCTCGGTTCGACCTGCGCTCGCTGGGCTCACTCGTTCTGGAAGCCAGTCGGAAACAGCAGGACCCTGGACGCCAACGGCGAGCACAAAACGAATTGCGACGCCTTGGAGTGCTGTGGCTGCCTCCCCCGGGATGCAAACTTGAGGTACGGCCATGGGTGTCTCGGGCACTGCTACGAGAACCGACGATTTCTGAGTCTACGGTCTGGGCCTTGCGCCACAACCTTGTCTGTGCTCCTCTCGCAACCGAGGTCATCACTCACTGCCTTCGAGCGGAAGCGCAGATTCGGACGTTACTGCACGGTAGGGCAAGAGGGGCAGCGCCTCAGAGCAGTTGGGACGGCCTGCAGCGATTCAATGCCGGGACGGACGACTTCGTACATTACCCCAAAGGGTACCCACTGCCTCCAACGACGCACGAGGATGTCTGGGCCTTCGCCACTTTCGGCGATTCGCTCAAAGCATGCGACCCAGGTGTAGTCGCAGACCTCTTTTGGGACACGTTGAAGTTGAGAAATGCGCTAGCTCATGGACACTATGTGAACTGGACGCACTTGATGCATGCTAAGCGGCAAGCATTTCGACTAGACGTCTCTTAGCGGCACTCCTAGTTGCGAGCAAGCAATGCCAGCTCGGAGGCTAGTTCCTTCCTATTAGCCAACACGACTTGCTTTGGATAGGGCATGGGCTGGCCGGTGCGGTCCAGCCCCAAACGTCGCAGCGCGTAGTAAAGCATGGCGCTTCGACAATCGAGTCGAGCGCGCCCGCGAGCCATCCGGAAGTCAAATTCGACGCCACGACGCTGGGCCGGTGTCAAGTCGGGATGCGGCGCAAGTACCAATTCGACAGTCCTGTGCCAGTCCAGGTCGTCAGTTGCGTTGACGGGGCTCGGGCCGCCCGTGTGAGCCTGAAGCACACGGCCGACGACTATGTCGTCAAAGCGCTGGCGAAGGTGGCAGAACGCTCGAACGTGCCAGCGCAACCCATCGTAAGCAAGAGCGTGTGGGCTGATGTCTCTGGTAGTCGGCTCATCTCGTGTGATTGACTGGTACTCGACGTGCACAAGCAACTTCTCCTGGATTGCATGCACCAGGTGCTTCAGTGTCGCCTCATCCACTGCACGCTCTGGAACAGGAACGGTGTCAACCGGTGGCATGAACCCAATCGATGAGCGCTGCGGGGGCATCGCGTCCTGTTGAACCGCCAGTAGCTGTGCGAGGTACTGCTTAGGTCCAGAGGTGGGGTAAGCGGCCTTGAACTCAGGCGTCGCAACGTAGCTCTTCGAACGCTTGTCGTACGCGATGTTTCGCGCATGGAGAGCTGCGTAGTCCGAGATGTCGGCTGAGGCCTGCTGTACTGAAATGTCGAAGTAGCCAATCAGGTCACTCCGGTTCAGACGGCCATCCCACTGGAGCCGGAAGTCAATGAACTGCTGACGGCGCTCCTTGCTCCAGCTCGGCACCTTCCCCCCAACCTCGCTGGACTCGCCCGTACTTGCGTCGCTATGCATGCAGCGACTCTAGCAGACCATCCATAAAGTAGTTGCATCTACTTTATAGATGCATACAATAACTAGACCCACCTGCCGCTAGTCCCAACTAGCTGCCGGCCTAGGCCCATCCAGGAGTCCGTGTGCCAACCCAACCAAACACCGTGCAAACGACAAGCAGCGAACTACCGCGGGGCATCACATCCATTCGCATGCTGCCAGATGCCAGTCTGGCCGCTCTTTGGGACAGCATCGTTGTCGAAGACGACATCAAGGAGCGAATGCTCGCCCAGGCCGTCTTGAACTACACGCTGCGGCCGAAGGTGGCGCGTAGCGTTCTACCAATGCACGGCGTCATCCTGCTCGTCGGCCCACCAGGCACGGGCAAGACCTCGCTGGCCAAGGGCCTGGCAAGCAAGGTTGCGGCCTTGATGAAGGGGGCCAAGTTCCGATTGGTGGAGGTGGACCCCCACGCGCTGACCAGCTCAGCAATGGGGAAGACGCAGCGGGCCGTTGGCGAGTTGTTCTCTCAGTCTATTGCCGAGCAGGCCGTGAACGGGCCCACCATCGTGCTGCTCGATGAGGTCGAGACGCTGGCGGCTGACCGCACGCGTATGAGCCTGGAAGCCAACCCGGTGGACATCCATCGCGCCACCGACGCCGTTCTGGTCCAGCTCGATGCCCTGGCCGCTTCCCATCCGCAGTTGCTGTTCCTGGCGACGAGCAACTTCCCGCTCGCAATCGACCAGGCGTTTACATCGCGATGCGACCTCGTCATCGAAGTGCCACTGCCGGGTGCGCAGGCCGCGCGTCAGATTCTTCATCATTGCTTGTGCAGTGTCGCCGAGACGTTCCCGGCCATCGCCAAGCTGGCCGACGGTCGAGACCTGGACCGCGTGGCTGGCGCAGCGGCTGGCCTTGACGGACGCACGTTGCGCAAGCTCGTCGTCAACGCGATGGCTCTGCGCAAGGAAACCGCGCTGGACCCCAACAAGCTGGCCTTGGCCGACCTGGAAGCCGCCGCGCGCTATGCACAGAGCAGCCGGACTGCCGCCAAGGGAGAGCACCAATGACGACTGTGGTTCGGCGGGACTTTCGCAGCATTCCTCACCGCGATGCGTCGGCTACGTGGGCCGCAATTGTCGACCTGCTGACTGCGGGCGGTGACGCTGCAAAGCGTCAGGAACTCCAGGCCGCAGCTGGGGTGGCGTGCAGCGTCATTGCAGACCAAGGTCCGCGCGAGAGCCCCATCGTCGCCACCTGCGACGGACCGCGCACGCGCATCTACTGCAGCTACGACGACGACGCGCTGGACGACTCGAACGGCAACGAAGGCAAGCTCGGGTTTGATGCGCTCAAGGGCGATTGGCAGGTGTCGCTGCCTGTTGCCAAAGAGGACCTGGCCTGGGTGCAGTCGGCGCTCAAGAAGCACAGCAACCGCATCGTAGCCCGCGACAAGAACGAGGGCGTCACGGTCGAGAAGGAAGAGCAGGCTGCGGACAGCAACTCGATGACGTTGGATGTGGAAGGGTTTTGGAAATCATGACCTCCGTATCGGCCTACTCGTACACCCACTCCGTCACCTACGTTGCGGACAACGTGCTCAAGAGCTTGAAGGACATCATCCGGTTGAGCGGCATGAACCCGACCAAGCTCACCAATGAGTGGGAGAGCACGCACCGTGCAATCCGCACTTGGCTGGCAAGTGAGCACTTGGAGAAGGTCGTGCTCGAAGTCTTCAACCCGGTGACCAACACGCTGGTCTTGCGCTGGGACATCGACATCGTCTATCAGTGGTCTAACAGCCACGGGGCGTTCTACACGGACACCGACCAGCTTAGGTATCACATCAAGAAGGCCGGTGTCGCCCCTGCCAGCGCGAACTACGACATCCTGCTCAAGAACAAGCCCGGGCGGCCTGACGTTGCCGGCTGGGGAACGGGCTCGTTTCGCGCGACCGACGGGATGGTCCGGCAGAGCCTGGGCTCGACGATTGAACACAGCGGACTGGGTGCCAGCGCCGCGTATTGGAGGACTCGCTGATGCTGACCGTAGACGAGGCTTTTCGGAAGTTCAAAAGCCGGCTCGAACTCAATGAGCGCGAACAGAAGAACGCCATCAGCCGTCATACCGAGGTACGCGAGAGCATCCGGTCGCGCTTCGCCATTGACCGCGATTTTCTGACCGGTTCCTATAAGCGCCACACAAAGACCAAGCCGCTTAAGGACATCGACATCTTCTTCGTGCTGGCGGAGTCGGAGCGCAAGAAGTACCGTGAAAAGCCGCCCAGCGTGGTACTGGATGATTTCCATAGCGCCCTGGTCGATGACTTCGGCAAGGATGCGGTTCGCAAACAAGGTAGGTCAGTCAATGTCGACTTCGGGGTAATTGTCGACTCCGACGACAACACCGACTACCGCGTGCTCAGTGTTGATGTGGTTCCGGCATTTGCCGACGGCGCGAACTACGAAATTCCCAACGTCGATACCGGCATGTGGATGAAGACCAACCCGGAAATTCATGCCCGGGAGGCGACAGACGCGCATCAGAACTTCTCCAGCGAATGGAAGGGCCTGGTGCGGATGGTCAAGTACTGGAACAACAACGCGAAGCACGGCAAAGACAAGCCGGTGAAGCCATCGTTCCTCATCGAAGTGATGGCACTGCAGTGTCTCCATGGGGGCTGGCAGGGGCGGTTCGACTACGAGATTCAGGGGTTCTTCTCGTCGCTTGCAGACCGCATCGAGGACGAGTGGGCCGACCCTGCGGGTCTGGGGTCCCCCGTGAGCGATGGAATGGATGACCAGCGCAAGGCCCGCGCGAAGGTGCTGCTGAAGGCGGCAAGCAGTGAAGCTTCAAACGCCATCAACTTGGCGCGCAAGGGCCAGAACGGCGAGGCGCTCAAGGCATGGCGGCAGTTGTTCGGTACCAAGTTCCCACTGTCATAGTGAATAGCCTCGAGAGACGTCCCACGCGAAGGCACCACTTAGGCGCCCCAATTGACAGCATGCAAACCAAGGCGCCAGCCCATTAACATGACAATTGCTACATCACCGTCCGCCCTCCGGGCTCCTGACAACGACGTGTCTTGGCTGCGAGAGACTTTTGCCAAAGTTCAGGCCAACCTGCAAGGCCAGATGGAACTAGCCACTCAGTCAATCAGCCATGCAGGCACGATGGGCTCTGTCAACGAAGAGCACTGGCTGGATATCTTCCGGTCGTACTTGCCAAACCGCTATGACGTGGCGACAGGCATCGTCATCGACAGTCTGGGAAATCGCAGCCACCAGATTGACGTGCTCGTATTCGACCGGCACTTCACGCCAACTTTGCTTGACCAGAAGAATCACCGGTACATACCAGCCGAGGCCGTCTACGCAATGTTTGAGTGCAAACCGGCGATTGACAAGGCCTACATCGAGTATGCGAAGGAGAAGGCAGCATCGGTGCGCCGCATGCATCGCACATCGGTGTCAATCGCGCACGCTGGGGGCTTCTACAAACCCAAGGACCCGTTCCCGATTCTGGCTGGCCTCCTGGCGCCGCGTGCGGATTGGCTTGATGGACTGGGCGAGTCATTTCGCCGCAACATTACTTCTGACAACAGCTCCATGCTCGACTGTGGATGCGCTCTGGAGCACGGCAGCTTCGACTTCTATGATGGTGAGTTGGCAATCGCGAAAGAGCAAGGTGCTCTGATGTTCTTTCTATTTCGCCTGCTGTCACGCCTACAGTCGCTGGGAACAGTGTCTGCAATCGACTGGGCAGCATACGGGAGAATCGTCCACGTACCAGACTAGAGTCGCGCGCCGCGCAATCTGGCAGTCGCGAGTGTGCTTTCGCGCAGCCACACTAACATTCGGATGCCTCAATGGCCGGTCGGCTCTGTACTGGTTTCGAACCCGTCCTCAACTAGGCTTCGCCGCGGACGACAAGTCCCAGCATGGCTATTTCAGGTAAGCCTACCGCTCGCAGATGCGAGGATGCGCTCCATGACCCACGCTGGCCGTCGCACGCTTCTTGGCGGCAATCTGGCTCGGCGGACTAACGGGCTGCCCGGGTCTGCTTCGCTGCAGCCTTCCTGGCCGGCGGCTTCTTCTTCGATTTGCCTGACTTGTAGTAAAGCGTGCCGTCCTTCTCCACGGCGGGGCACTCGACTTTCCAGACGGTTGCGAGGGCATTTGCGAGCCCAATGCAGCCATGAGTCATCAGCACGGCCACGTAGCGCTCCTTGTCGAGCGGGGGGCTCTTAAGCTTCTTGCGGCAGGTCTCCGCGACCCGAACCACGCCTTCGGGTTCGGCCGAATGCAAGGCATCGACGTAAGCTCCTAGCGAGAAACGAGTGACCTCAGTCCTGGCGAATGCCTTGGCCGGAAAGTCCTTGACGTTCTTGGTCACCAGCGCGACCGCTTGGCCCGGCCAGTCGTCGAGCGACAGCTTGTAGGCAGCCGCAGCCACGTGTCGGTCTTTCGCATCGACTGTTTCGAACTTGTCGATGTGCTTCGAGTAGCCCGTCACTTCCCAACCTGGGACGGCATCGCGCATGCCAGCAAGACAGTCTTGGATGCCCTCTGCATCCGCGCTCTGCTTCGCGACGACGTTGCGCGTCCACTCCGACTCAATCTCGCGAGTCCAGTGCACGTTGATGAGTTCCTCGGCGTGCAGATGCATTACGAGGTCACGCATCCGCGGGGCGAAGAACACATTGGCGTCTATCAAAACAACACGAGGCGGCGGTGCCGCCTCGCTGCCCCCAAGGGCTCGCCGTTTCGCCACGCTCAGCTGCCCGCTTTGATAGGGAGGCCTTCAAGCTCCGCGTCGTACAGCCCTAGCTTTTGGCTCGCCGCCATCATGGCGTCTAGCCCCTTAGCCTGGCGCTCCTGGCTCGTAGCCTTGTACTTGAGCAGCCCCGCCTTCGATATCCGGCGGTGGCCTCCGTCGGTTCGACGAACGACCCCGAGGGCGCCCGAGTCGGCAAGTGAGTTGACGTGCGTCCTCGAGACATGCAGGAGCCTTGACGCAGCCTCACTCGTGAGCTCCGCCTCCTCATCGGCGCTCGAGTCTGCCTTGGACGCTGCTGTCGCCTGCATGAGCGACGACCAGTCCTTCCCAACCGCGGCTTGAAGCTCGACCATCGACAGCAGGTGCGACAGGAACGCGCGATGCTCACGCGCATGCGCTTTGCCTGATAGGAAGCTAGTGACAAACGCCTGCTCCAGCAGTGCGGGAACACACTCAACGACCGTCTTCTCGACCGTCTTGCGCGTCGACTTCGCTGCACGCAGCTGTGCATGAACCAGAACAACGAGCTGCGCGGTCAGGTCTTTGGAGAAGGCGTCCAGGGCGACGTGCAAACCCTTGAGTAGTTGGCTTTCAACAGGGTCGGACGGAGGATTACGGGCGAGCGTAGACATGGCGGACCTCATAGAGCGACGCGGAGTGTAGCAAAAGTCGTCAAATTCGTCAAATTCGACGCGTGCGAGAGGCTTCCGAGCTTCCCCGGAAGGCCCCACTCCGGAGGCCGTTGCACACCATTATTTCGATTCCGTGTAATCGTCCGCTCGGCTGGCTCACTTGGCTTCCGGGCCACACGCCCGTTCTCGTACATGCACTCACCGAAAGTACCAAGCCCCTCGCTTCATCCTCTGACGCATCTCAGCTTGTTGGCATGCGGCTCGGCCGGCTCCTTCCGCTAGCGCCCGATGTGGTTGCCAAGGCGCAGGCTGCGGCGACGTTCGACAGCGAGTTGAGCTGGTGCCGCTCGTACTCGCGTCCGACGCGCAGGGCGACGTCCGGGCCGTCCTCGAATCTCCATGGCAAGTAAGGCCGGCGAGGC
This sequence comes from uncultured beta proteobacterium, assembly GCA_963750785.1. Taxonomy (GTDB): domain Bacteria; phylum Pseudomonadota; class Gammaproteobacteria; order Burkholderiales; family Burkholderiaceae_C; genus Rubrivivax. Next base: position 205,156 of record CAVVSC010000002.1, read on the forward strand.
TTGGAGGTCTTCATGGCCATTCACCAATTTCCAGCGCCAAGTACTCAACGCGCCGCTCGGCTACCTTCGCTCTGAGCGACCAGATGCTTTGCCGCGCAGCGAAGCCTTCCTAGCGCTTCATCGCTTCGACCGACAGATGGAAGCTCGCCCGGTGAGCCGAGCCAAACGCGAACGCCGCAGTAGTAGCACCGGCGGCCCTGCTGCTCGAAGGCGCGACGGCGATGGGCTCGAATTCGTAGGCTTGATGACTCGAGGACTCCTCGATGGAAAGTCCCCGTGCCTGGAACCCAGTGACGTCGGGCGCCGGTGCATATCGCAGTAGCCGGCTGTGCTGGCCGTATCGGTCACAGCGGGTCTGGCCTCCCGGTCAGACTCATCGCCAGTGTGCCAACTTCAGACGTGTGAAGCAACCACTCGGCAAGGGCCGCGGCGACGCCACTGCCTGCGCACCCTGCCCCTACCTGCGGCCTGCCGCGAGCCGCGCAAGCGCCGCACGAGCCTCCTGGGCTCGTTGAACCTGCGGAGTTGCAAGCTCAAGACGCTGAGCCTGCAGATTCCGCCCCAGTCTGCCTCGAGGCGCGCGACGAGTGACTCAGCGGGGGGGACAGATTGGCGACCAGGACTCCGCTCTCACGGCTCGTCGTGCTGGCGCGCTGCGACCGACGAACGTCTGCCGAATGACGCATTTAAAACCATTGCCTAGACCATGGGCGAGACTGACCTGCCTGGCCGGATTCGCCTTCTTCTTATTCGACGGTCATTACGACCGTTGAATTTAATGAACTGAACAGCCTACTTCTTGCAAATCAAATGTCGTGTATAAATTCGACATTCGCCTTGCAGAATCAACAAGTTAGCATGCAGCTTCATTATGTCCAGAGAGTTCCGCTTAATGTTCTCGCAGCGGCACCTCGCAGAAAGACCGGTCGGGCGCGAAAGCGCATCTTGGATTCTCTAAAGCTTAAATTTTCCGACCTTAAACCTTTGATGAATGCACGCGCAGCGCAAGTTGCTGGCGTGGCAGCAAGTTCGCTTCCCAATCTGCATTCCGCGATTAGGGCCTTCCTGACGGAACGTGGCATCAGCGAATCAGCCCCAGTCGGGTCTGTCATGCGGGCCAGCTTCTACGACCACATCAGAGCACACGTAGCGTCGCTACGGGAAGCAGGTCGGCCTGCAGCCTATATCGCAAACCGACGTAGTGCGCTCACGCAGTGGCGGAGGTGCGTCTTGGACTACGACAGGTACTGCGCTGTCGAGTTGCATCAGGCCAGGCCGTTTCAGACTGCCATCTCTGAGCTGATGAGCAGCTGCGCCAGTCAGCGAACGCTGGCTAACGCCTCCGGAGTTCCGTTGTCGACGCTGAAGCGCTGGGCGAGCGGGGCCGAGCCTAACGGGCGTTCATTGCAGTATGTTCCGCGGCTGGAGCGCCTCACCGGCATGGCTCCAGGCTCCTTGACTGACTTGTTGGCGTCCCGACTGCGACCGCAACAAGAGGAGCCTATCGTCAAGATTGGCTATCGCGAGCGGCTTCGGGAACAGAACCGACTCCACTACGCGACAAAGCAGCCCTCGGCACGGCTGCGTCGCGAGTGGTCCGACTTCCTTCAGTACAAAGTTGCCGAGCTCGACGATGCTTCGGGCGTCCCACTGCAACGAAGCCTTGGAGGGCGCTGGTCCTCGACTCTCTTGTCCGACGTGGCGCCCGCAGCATCAAACTGGCACAGCTTCTACCGGGGCCGGCATGTGCCGACCGCCGGGGTGACGTGGACACACGTCTCACAGTTCCTTGGTTGGTTGACGCTCGACGAGCGAATGGGCGGCAAGGGCATGGACCCCGACGAGGCGCTGACACTCGCAAGCTTCTCCCGCCGGACGCTCGTGCATGAGTACGTGGAGTGGCGACAGGAGCGGGCCGGCGGGAAGGTCCACAGCGGTATTCGAGGCTTTCTGATGCTGACCAGCAGCATGTGCAACCCGAGGACGGGCTACTTGACGCAGTCCTGGGCGCGCTTCTCGGCCGTTGCCGGTTGCCAGTCCCTGGCGGAGTGGTCAACTCGCTGTAGTACGACCTTTGACTCGACCAAGAAGCTTGTCCAGCGGCTCGCAGACGATGCAGGCACGTCTCGAGACTCATTTGCTCCAATCCAAGCCGTTCTTGCCCTACCAAACCCGCTCGATGCAGTTGCCGACATGCTGGCGCGCATGAAAGTGAACCAGCGTTCGACCGGCGGCACCCTTGAGGCCATCGATGTGCGGGACCGACTGCTTGTGAAGTTGTTGGCTTCGAATCCGCTCCGCGACAAGAACGTGCGGAGGTTGACATACCGCGACGATGGGACCGGTCACCTTCGACGCGACTCTGACGGTGGGTGGTCCATCTTTGTCCCTCGGCGAGAGCTCAAGAACTTCAAAGGGGCGGCCAGGGAACGTGACTACCACATGCGAGTCCGCCCAGAGGTGTGGCCGGACATCGAGCGGTACCTGCGCGACCACAGGCCTGTGTTGCAGCAGGTCGAATCCGACGTTGTCTTTGTCTCAGAGGAAGGCGGACCGTTTAGCCCGTCGGGTCTGAGGAGAAGGGTTGAGAAGCTGACACGGGAGTACCTGCACCAGTGCCCCGGTGTTGGGCCACACGCGATGAGGCACATCGTGGCGACCAGCATCCTCAAAGCCAACCCGAACGATTGGGCGACGGCAGCTTGGGCCCTTCACGACCGGGAAGCTACTGTTCGAAAGCACTACGCACACCTCGCGTCTCGCGACGCTGAGTTGTGGTTTGGTAAGGCGATGGATGGTCCCTTCGCTCGTATGTGACTCAGCTCAACGGCGGTAGAGGCTAGGTAGAAATGAACTCTGTAGGGAGGAGCCGGAGCGTACGTCAGTCTCCTTCCAGCAGAACGAGTCGGCGCAGCGAGCAACTCGTCGAGGTCGTGGCGGCCATCCCCGATACCATGGCGCATGACACAGCCCAGCAGCACCTCAGCCAGCGCAGAAACGGCGGTGTTTGGTCCCCAGGCGCCATTGATGTTCGCCGTTCTGCGCGCGATGGTTCGAGACTTCGAGCACTCGCCTGTTCGATACCAGTACCTCTCCCTGCAGGACCACACAGAGCTCTTTGAAAGGGACATCGCCGCCGGTGTGCGTGCCCAGGTCACTGAGCTTCTCTACCACGCCCATTTCGCATCGGTTGCGACTCTGATACGCGCGTACCGCTGGGCCGAGGGCTGCCTCTCCGCCTACTCTCAGGACCTGTACCTGCCGTTCTGCGCTTCTGCGAGGGGGCTGCTTGAGGCCGTTGGTGATTCGTTTGACGGATTGGCGCGCATACCGCTTTCGCTCGCCGATGCCAGCAATTCAATCACGGCGAACCTCGCTGGAGTATCGCCGCCCATCCTCTTCAACTATGGCGAGCTTGAAGAGCGCCTGCTTCACTTCTCGCACGCCAGGCGGCTGTCCAAAGAGGAGAAGGCAGCGCTGCCTGAGTATGCAAAGGCAAGGGACCCGAAGGCGTACACGTTGCCAATAGAGGCACAGGGCCCGGGCGGCTTCTACGCTTGGTATCAAGAACTTTGTGAAATGGTGCACCCGGCAAGCGACAGCGTCTGCTACATGCTCCTCCCGGAGCAGGACGGCCGAGTTTCGTTCAATCCGTCAGTTGACCGCGAGCGACTTGTGGTCCATGTGGGTCAGCACAAGGAGCGCTTGGCCGAGCTCTTACGGTTGGCTCAAGTACCCGCGATAACGATGTTGCGAGTCTTACTGCACTTCCCGCTCCCTGACTTGCACGTGAAGGCCGTCGCGGACCTCGACATGAGCCAGATGCCGCTTTGGCGCAAGTGCGCAAGCAAACTGAACGTCGCACCTTAGCGAGCTACTGGCCAAGGCGTCCGCGGCGGTAGGTGGCTGCCTGCTGCGCCTCGGACTATCAGCCGAGCTAGTGCTGTTGACAGCCCATCATCATCGGCCGATGCTTGGATATGCGTATCCTCTCTGAACGTCTGGCCTTCTGGTTCTTGCGTCTGAATGGCTTCCTCACCATTCCGAACTTCATAGTCCACCCTGAGGGGCCGCGGGAAGACGGAGCGTACCCGCAGCAGACCGACGTCGATGTGCTCGGGGTGCGCTTTCCCTTCCGGGCGGAAAATCGTTACCGGCCGATGCCGGACTTCCCGCTATTCACTGAGGAACACCGACCGATGGTTGTTCTGTCAGAGGTCAAGACCGGCCAGTGCGGGCTGAACGGGCCATGGACACGGCGAGACTCACAAAACATGCAAAAGGTCTTGTCCGCCGGGGGCTTCCGTCCCGCGAATCAGGTAAACGAAATCGCAGGCGCGCTGTACGAGAATGGACTCTGGGAAGACGAGGAAATCGTCATCCGCATCGTATGCTTTGGTGGCAGGCACAACGCAGGGCTGGCGCGAAGCCATCCGGCAGTACAACAGTTGCTCTGGAGGGAGCACGTTCTACCCTTTATCTACCAACGATTCGACCAATACAAACTAGAAAAGCAGATGCACCACCAGTGGGACGATGACGCTAAGGAACTGTTCGCCGAGGCAGGTCGGTCACCGGGCAATGATGGTGCCCATTTTCTGCACTCCGTGGAGGTGGTGAGCCAGGTGGTGTAGCCGAAACCATGCTGCGTCTCATGCAACTCCGAGGAACTCTCGCAGGCAGGCAGTCAAAGCAACCTTGTCGCGAAACTGGTGTTCCCAGACTCTCGCAACCTTCCACCCCGCCGCTTCAAGCGCCCGCGTCTGCGCCCCGTCTCGTCGGACGTTGCTTGCAAGCTTTTGGGCCCAGATGTGCGCGTTCTGAGATGGCGCCGTTGAATGCAAAGGGCAAGCATGCCAAAAGCAGCCGTCGACGAAGAGCGCTACCTTTGCAGGCCTGAAGATGAAATCGGGTCGCGTGAGAATGCGACCGCTGTTCTTCCCAGTCGCGAGTTCAGCATCAGTTGGGCTCAGTCGGGGACGCAACCTGACGTGGCGACGCCATCCCTTGATTCCAGCCTCACGCAGCAAAGAGACCATCGCAAGCTCGGTGGAGCGGTTGCCGCGACCCCGTATGCCGGCCATCACTTGCGAGCGCTTGTGCGGCTCAAAGACGTCCGTCACTTGGAGTTCGCCGTGGTGACGAAGACCGGCCCAGGATGCTACGGCCTAATGAGGCTGTGCGCCCTTGGCTGACAGGTCCCGTAGCAGTTTCGCCGCAGCCACAGGGCTCTCGCTAAGCAACCATGCTCCAGCGGCGTCCAGCCGAAGCTCGTAGGTCACGTCGCTCACTCCGACCGGCAGACCACCCAAAACGGAGGCAGGAACCAGACGCGGGAAGCCCTCGGTGACCCGGTAGAGTCCTTGGCCCCTGATGCGCAGCCTGACCTTCTCGTATTCAGGTGCGTGCGCGTCCTCGTATCCCGCAGCAAGCAGCATCGACTCGAACAGCACCAACTGCGACTGGTCCGCTGCCAAGGTCGCTCGCACATCATCGACAAGACGGGGGAGCGACTCCACACCGCTTGCCTCCTCCCGGACGGCGAGACTGAAAAGCAGCAATACGCCACCAGCCGGCTCCAGGAGCTGCTCCAAGCCGTGAATCTGATGGCTCCCATCGAGCTTGCTGCTTGTCTTGACCTCGATGGCCAAGCCGGGCGCCTCGAAGTCGTTCCTTGCGCCGGCCGGACCTCTCCACATCGTGGTCCCTCGCTCGAGTTCTACGCTTGGGATGAGCCACCGCGATAGGAACCAGACCTCGCCGAACAGGCCCAGAAGTTCCTCCTTGCGGAGCAAGTTCTGTGCAACGCCCGACCAAAATCGCCGCCACTTGGCCAAGACACTTTGGACCAGACGAACCCTGCCGATGCTGGCGCCGGCCAAGAGGGCTTCAACAAGCTCGCCAGTTACGATGTCCAGCGCTGCGTAGCCTGATGGCTCAAGACAGGCAATTTCGACAAAGATTCCGCCCTTGCCTGACCCGTCCAGGTTCCCCTCAACGGTCTGGACCGAGATGCCCTTGCTCGTTCGTTCGGACAGAGTGCAAGGCTCCCCCTCGGGAATGCGAACAAGAACATAGCGTCGGCGTGCCGCATCGACCGCGATGAAGACGTCTGTGCACCGAGACGGCACTGCGAGTCGAGCGGTCAGGCGCTCGCCGCTTGGGGGCTGGGCCTCAATGAGGTCCCAGCGCATCGCCATCTCGTCGCGGCCGTTCACAGCACAGCTTTCCAGCGGGCAGTGCCTTCGATGTACGACTGTGACGGGCGGTCTTTGGCAGCCTTCGGGAATGAGACTGCAAGTCCGATGAGGTCGCGTGCGTCGCCGCCATCCGGGTTGGCAAACAGTGGCTCACGTGCTGAGCCTAAGTCGCTCCCATCGCTGCCAGAGAAACGACTGATTGGGTAGAGAAGCAACAGGCCCGATGCCGAATCCCTTGTCAGGCGCGCAGCGCGGTTCAGCGTCTTCTCGCCGTCAGTCACGCGCTTCCTCGCAACCTCCAACTGCGCATCTGTCAGCCCGATGGCTTCGTCGCCTGCGGTCGTGATGACGCCGAGCGAATTCGAGCCCTTCAGACGCGTCCGAGCTATGTTGAAGACTTCGCCAACTGACTTCGGCAGCCAAGTCACGCTTCCCAGTGCCTTGTTCTTCGTTTCACGTCCGCGGACAGCCACCGTCCAATTGACGAGGCCGCCATGCAGGTTTTGTTCCTCAATCCAATCCGCCATCAGCGTGGGCACAGTCCCGCACGCATCTGGGTCGAAGTCGAAGCGGCGCAGAAAATCGACTACCGCAGCCGCAGCCACGTCATCCCAGACGGGGATGTAGTCCCTTGATGGATGCCTTGTTGGGCCCTTGAGTCCTTCAAGGAACTCGCGAGTGAGGAGGCGATTCCGCTCGCACATTGACCCGAGCCGCGCCAGGTCCTTGACCGGAAACCTGAAGGTCTGCTCCAACTGCTCCGAGTAGCTTTCGCTGATGTTTGTCAGCGTGGTCGCCCGTTGCTTGATTGATGAAGTGACCTGCATCGCCGGATGCCTGAGGATGCGCATACCCACATCTCTCGGCGTGATGCCTGGAACCTGCTCGTAGACATTCATGTCTTCGCGCAGCCGATGCTCGACGAGCGCCAAGTCGGCAAACCAGCCCATCAGCTCACCAGTTGTGTAGATGCGCGTCAGGTCCTCATAGCCTGCCCGGTAGCCATACCACCGCGCCATCTGAAGAAGCGTGTCGTACTGCGGAGAGCGCCTTGCAAAGAAGCTGACTGTCAGTCCCTCCAGTGTGAGGCCTCGCGACAGCTTGTTGCCGCCGATGGCAATAGCCTTCAGCGATGGCTCTCGTTCGTAGTCAAGGACCTCGCCAACCTGGCTGTTGATTTCGCGGACTTCAACGGCTTCCATGAACTTGCCGATGAAAGGAACCAGCTCTTCAAACTTGTGAGCCCGCTTCTGGTCAACCGATTTGGATGTCTTGATGAAGTCCTTGTCCCACAGAGCGCTCAGACGCCCCAGCAGGCCGGCTTTGCGGTTGTAGCGCCACTCATCCTTCAACTCCCGCCAGCGTTCATCGACTCTTTGCTTTATCGGCCCCTGCCTTGCGGTGAGATGGCTCGTATGAATGAGCATCGTGCACGGAGCATCTGGCTTGCCGCGAAGGGCCCGGGCGGCGCCGCCCAGAATGAATGCACATATGGCCTCGTCCAGCTTTGGAGTGAGCTCGTTGTTCTGTATGAGCGCGGCAATCTCAAGTGCCTCTACAGGCCGCAGGACCTGAAGTCCTTCAACTCGGTCCTCGTTGCTCGGGTCGAACCTGCCGAAGAACTCCTCGGTACCGAAGTAGCCGGCGGGCTTAGGAAGGTCTATGAAGAAGTCCTTGGGGTATAGGTCCAAGCCGGCCTTTGGGTCGTACTGCTCGTGCGGGATAAGGATGTTCGCGAACGGAGTGGCCGTATAGCCTATGAATGCGCGTCGCGAGAATTTGGAGATGATTTCTCGGATAAGTCCATTAATGACGGCGGGCGGCGTGTAGTCAGGGTCGTCGGGGTCATAGGTCTCTTCGGTCTGCAGCGACGCCTTTACATCCACGCTTGCTTGGTCAGCCTCGTCGTCTATGAACAGTGAAGGCAGCGACTTCCGAACCTCCTCTGGGGCGTTCATGAACCACGCCATCAATTTGCGAAGAACATCGCCATTCTTCTTCACCACCAGAAGAACCGGCTGCGAACCCTGCAATGCCGCGTGGTTGGCCCGTCCAGGGTTGAAGTCCCCGTTCAGGTCGTCCGTGGTGTATTGATGCCACTGCTTGCCCACGGGGGGTAGCCGGACAGCGCCCGGCGGATTGTGCGGATAGCCTGTCAACTCTTTGTTAAGGCGAATCTGGGTCTGGCGGCGCAGTCCCTTGTCGACGCCGGAGAACACGACTACAAGTCGGTATCCGGCGTCCGCGGCCTTCGCGATGACGGCCGTGAAGTTCGCGGTCTTCCCACTCTGGACATAGCCGAGCACCAAGCCTCGAACGTCGAACTCAGCGGTGCTCGGAGGCCTCAGTTGTCGGAGGACCTTGTCAGACGCGTCGTCAAGCGACGTAACGGTGTCCTTGGGCCAGTTCTTCGTTCCGAGAAGGTACTTTCTTAGGGTCGTCCAGTAGTACCACTCGCTACGGTCCACGTCCGCCAGCCAGTCCTCGGCCTCCGTCGCAGCAGAGATGACTCGGGCCCTCTCAAACGTGCGGTTGCTCTCTTTCTCAAGCTCCGTGTCCACCCATTGCCGCAGTTCGGCCGGGATGAGTGGATTGCTAATGACCTCTTCGCGAGAGTGCCCGTCATCGATGAGAAAGCGGGCGGTGCGAAGCGCCTTGTCCTGTTGCGGAGTGGTCATCGACATCTTCAGCTCTCCGTCAGGGGCCTGGCGCGCGCTATCGCGTTCTCAATGGCTTCGACTTCTTCTGGGAGCGCGACCTGAATGAGCAGCCCAGCTACGACGTCGAGTTCACTCCTGGTCGCTTTGCGCTTTCCGCCTTTGCGTGGCGGCGGAGATGGCGGAGGAACGGGAGGGTCTTGGCCGTCATCGCCCGGCGGCGGCGGGTCAACGTCTTGGTCGGAGTCACCACCAGGCGCCGGTGGTGCGGTTGGCGGCAGCTGAGGCGGAGTTGGCGGTGGACTTTTCGGCTTTCCAGTGCGGTAGACCTCTTCTGCAAGCTTTACTGCAGGCTTAATCCACTTTTCAGCCTCATCTCTAATCGCGGGCGGCAAGAGCACGCGCATCTTTGGGACATTTATCTTGAACTCGTCGTCTAGCTTCGGATTGAAGGAGATGGCTATTCGAGCAAGCTTGCGGTGTTCGTCGATTGCCCGTAGGCCACACCAACCTCCGCTTTGAATCAGACGGTCCGCACGATAAATGTAGAAGCCCTGTTGGGCGTTCCACTTCCTTGGACCTGAGGCCCGGTTGAACGCCTCAGGTGTTGAGAAAAGCGCCTGGGACGGGAGCACGTAGGGCTCCACGATGACGTCGCCTTTGCCCTTCTCTCCCTCAACCCGAAAGGTCTTCGGTTCGAGCCTTTGCGTCTTTGCCTCTTTGCGGGCGAAGGGGTCCCATGCCTCGACCCGGTTGTCGTTGACATAGATGGCCAAGCGCTTGCCGCGAACCTCACTGGCCAGGAACCGATGGAAGACCATCGCAACGTGCTCTTCGAGCTCGCGGGCCATCGCAAGCAGTTGCTTCCGCGCAGATTCACCCTCAGGAAACTTGTAGCCCAGCAATCTGTCGAGACGCTCCCAGATGACTACTGTGCCTGGCGTCTCCTTCAGGTGAAGCCTCGCTGCTGACGGTAGGTCTGCCGCCTTGACGCTTAGTACCTCCCAACGGTTGGTCGCCTCGATATGCTCGACATCCCAGCAGTAGGCCATGATGTCCGCGCGAGCCGGGTTCCAACGTGTGGCAACAGTCACTCGCAGACACTGGCTGAGCGAAGCTGTTTTCAAGCCGAGACCGAACTTGCCAAGGTCAGCTTCGTCATAGTCGCGCTCGGTGCCGAAACGAAGCGCCTCTTGCAGGACCTCAGGGCGCATGCCTTCGCCGTTGTCAGCAATGAGAACGTACGATTTAGAGCCTTCCCACTCCACGTTGACTCTGACTGTGTTGGCTTTGGCAGCCACAGAGTTGTCAATCAGGTCTGCAACTGCCGCTGCGAACTCGTAGCCCATGTCCCGAAGCGAGCGAACCATGCGCTTTGCGCTCGGAACCAACAACATTCCATTCGTTGCCAAGCCAATCTCCCTCCGCTTTTTGTTTACCGAATCGTCAGTTGCCGTGACTTGCCGCTCCGGCTATCACCGCAGCTGAGCAGTAATACTCATCCTCACCCAGCTGTTTCCCATCAAATCGGCGTCTGGCCTCTTGGGCGATGGGAATCAGTTCTACCGGCCAGCCACTGCGAACGTAGACCGGCTCAAGGACAAAGCTCACTCCCCTTCTTGGACCCTTGCTCAGCGCCTTGCCGTTGTCGAAGGCTGCGTCAGGATGCAGATTGGGGTGGAGGAAGCAGATAGCCCACCACGCTCGAAGGAACTCGTCCTTTGGCAGTTCTGTCAGCGGACGCAAAAACAACGACTCCACGAATGCTTCCAGTTGCGTGATGGCCTGTTCTTTGTCCGCGGGCAGATTGGCCGCCAACTTCGGGACGACTTGGTCACTGTCTAAGGCGGCGGTCACATACTCCGTCACCGCCAATCCCATTGCCTTGCCGACCAGCGGCGGCACGGCATTCCCAATCTGGGCGAACGAATGAGTCGGCTGCTCAGGGAGGATGAAGGTGTCCGGAAAGCTCTGGACCCGCGCCGCCTCTCGTGGTGTCAGCGAACGTGTCTGGGTCGGATGAATGAACATTAGGCCATCCTTCTTCAAGTGCGCGACGATGGTTGAGCAAAGCTCGTCGCGGTGCTGACGCGTGTAGCGGTCCTTGAAGTTCTCGCGGTCGTATGGGAAATCCATCTTTTCGCCGCGCGCGAGTGCCTGCTTGCTATTTTCTCCCTCACGCAGCCGACAGAAGTCAGTCAGGTCCCGCAGACTGTGGGGCCGGGAAGTGAAAGCCGTCAATTTCTTGGCTTTGTGGACGCGGAGGACATCGTAGACATAGCGCCGACCGTACCGCTTGACATGGGCCTTGCGCAATTCCATGTCGTATTGCCGCTCAAAGCGATTGTCGCCCGCGTAAATTGGAGGTAGGTCACCGATAGCTTCGCCGAGTGTCACAGGAGCCTTCAAACCATCCTCGACGGGTTCTCCGATGCTGGCGTGTGTGTGCTTGATGTAGCGGTCAGGAATGAACAAGGGAAGTTCACGCCTCGTGCCAATGAACAGTTGCCGTATCCTTTTCTGCGGGACGCCGAAGCGCCACGCTTCCACTTCATATGGAATAACTCGATAGCCGAGTTCGCGGCTCTCCACTTGGACACGTGTAAAGAACTCGCCGCCGGCGGCCGAGCGCAAACCCGGCACGTTCTCCATGATGAAGACTCTCGGCTGATAGTACTTAACGTACCGGAGAAACTCCTGATAGAGGTCCCGGCGAGCGTCGTGAACGAGACGCTCACCGTGGTTGGCGCCATCCACCTGCCTGGCCTTCGAGAAGCCTTGACAGGGCGGCCCTCCAACGATGAGGTCTACCCGTTCAGGCGCTATGAGGGCATCCAGATGCTGCGGGTTGAACGTCGTCAAGTCCCGGACAAGCGCGTGAGCAACCCCGGGATGGTTGGCCTTGAAGGTCTCAATAGCTGCGGCATTGAAATCTATGGCAGCAAGGCACTTCAGCCCGGCCCACTCCAGGCCGAGGGAAAACCCTCCGCACCCCGAGAACAAGTCGACGTAGGTCAACTGCCGCCCTAGCGCTGACTGATGCTCCTCGATGGACCTGCTACCCGGTTCTTGCGTCATGCTCGCTGCGCTCTCCCACATTCCATTTTTGCACGCCACCGATGGCAGCTGCCGACCTTCTGACTCCTGTCGTGCGTGGTGCCGCCATCTTGCGATTCAACTGCGGCGGGCTGCGTCTCTGGACACCACCTCCCTACGGCATGACCACTTCCGTCACGACGGTCCTCCGTGCGTTGGCCTCGGCGATTGACTAGGTATCGCCGACAGAAGGCGCCGTGACGACCGTCGTTTGGGTCGGAGTCCCTCTGGCGTTGGTTTCGAGTCCCAAAGACCACATCGCGTCGGTAACTCGGTGCAGAGACACCAGCCGCCGAAGGTTTCGAGCGGTTTCGGTACGCAGCGCACCCGGTCGCAGCCCCAAAGCCGAGGGGCAGCCTAGTGCACCCACAAAACGGCCGCCAAGGGACAGACAGAGGAACTCGCCCCGAGGTCAGCGCGGCGCATAGCCCGCACTCGCGAGTCCCTGCGCCAATCGCCTAGCAGCGGCCACCATTTGCTCGACCTCATCCCGGTCAACAGCCAGCGGACGCAAGTCGTCCCGCCCCAGTCTTTTGACGAGTTGCGCGAGCGCAAGCAGTTCACCTGGCGTTCCTTCAAAACTCACAAGCTCTGTCCGCTCCATATCCATCCATACCCCCAAGAGTTTGACGATGACCGATATGCCATCGAACCCCGTAGCCACAACGTCACAACAAGCGCGATGGGCCAGATACCTGCAGTGCCCACCGGCTCGGTCACTAGAACCGGCCGATGTTGTTTGCGTGCAGGCGTCAACCGAACGGCAGTAGCAACAAGAGCGCGTTCGGACCCGACGCGCCGAGCGCCACTACCTAGAGTGCTGGCGCTCGCGTAGCCTTCCCCGCACGCTGAGACTGCGCCAGCGACTGCATAGCGTGGTCGAATCGCACGACGGCCATCCCTAAGCCAGTCGCTGCCTCTGCATCCGTCTCGTTGGCGTCCTTGCCGAGCGCACCAACTGCCGAGCGGCCCTGACTCCTTCGCAGGGTCTGATGTCGCAGGCCACAAACCTCACAGTCATCCTCCTTCAGTTCGTCGCGAGAACACCTGCCCAAGGCTCGACGCAATCTCATCCAGCTCAGCAATCAACGGCACAAGCCGGCGCCGGTCGAGACAACCAGTGGCTTGCAGCTCCTTGGTGAGCGCGACACGCGCGGCGTTCAGCGGCGGCAGCACACCCTCCGTCCAGAGGTGCACATCGACGAGGTACCGCTCGAGGCAACGCGCTATTGCGTTGTATCCTCGAGGTACCTTCACGGAGGCTATGTCAAAAGCCCCGTAGGACACCAGCCAGGCGGCCCTGGTTGTGAGGCGTGACTTGTGCTTTCGCGGGTCCTTCCAGCGGTGCTCGCTGAACAGCGCATGCCGCAGTGCCAGCTCCGCAGACTCCTCATCTGAATAGGCCCCCGCCTGAATGGCAGCCACGACATCGCGGTACGCCTGCTGCGACATGTGCACCCTCCCCTCCTCGTACAGATGCGAGATGAGCCGCGAGCGCATAACTCCGTCAACGCTGCTGCCGATGTAAAGCACACGCTGGGACGGGCTCGAGTCGGTAATGACGTACGCCCCCGGGGCAAGGAGTTCGCGCTGGTCCGTGCCAAAAACCACCCCCAGGGTTTCCGGGTAGTGCCCATTCGACATCGGCAGTGCCGCCTCGAGCTCGGGAACATGCCGCCCGACGCATGCAGTCGCGTGCTGAAGCAGCTCATGGAGCCGCCGAAGCGGCATCGCCTCGGGCAGTTCTTCCCGGATACGCCACGGTGTAACCGGCAGGATGCGGCCAAGCACCCGCATGTCAACGGGCACCCGGTCCGAACGGAGGCTGCGCCCGTCGCCCGGACGCCAAGGAACGGCGATTCCCATGGCTCAGCCCCTCTGCGGTCCAGCAACCGCTACCGCGCGCCGACGTGTGCGCCGCTGCGGCGCAGTCCAGGGTTGGCAGCGCTGAAGCGCCGGGAACGACATCGAGTCGATGCACTCCTTCAGCGTCTGGGCCGGGAACTCGCCGTACCCTTGACTTGCCCGTGTCGGCGCGTGGCCTTGTATGTAGTCCGCGATGTCCTGCTCCAGTCGCAGGCTGCGGGCCTGTGTCTTGAACTGGTGTCGGAAGGACACGAAGTCCAGCATTCGGGTCTTGATGTCGCGCTGTCGCAAGTACCGGTTGAAGAACTTTGAGAAATTGGCGGACCACGAATCGTTGACCCCGATGCGCACATCGGGGAACAACTGCACGTGCCCAGCCTCCCTCACCCACTCGACGTACTCGCGGAATCCCAATGCGAGCACGTCACGATGCACAGGTATTAGCCGATACGACTCGGCCGTCTTCAGGTGCAGTCGAGGGGTCGGTCGCTCGGCTTCTCCACTTTCGTCGTCGGCGTCCCAGTCTGTCTCCGTGCGCAGCATGAGCGCGCCCTCAAGTTCGACCACATCTGTCACCCGCAGCTGCAGCAATTCCTGCATCCGAGAACCGCTCGTGTAGCCCAGCACGGGTACCCAGTAGCAGGCCTCGCCCGCGCCACCAGCGGGTCGGTCGCATGCCGTATGGACAGGACCACTGAAGAGCTGGGTCAGTTGCTGCTCGGTAAAGACCTTGCGGCGTGCCCGGTCGCGTGCTTTGACCCGGAACTTCCGGGCGTCCGCCAAAGGGTTGGCGATGCCGCGGAGCTTCAGATAGTCGGTATGCACCACCGCAAACAGCGCCTTCAGGAGTGCGATGCCCTTGTTCACGGTCTGCACGTTGACCTTCCCGCCACGCGCGCTGTCTCGGGTGCGTTCGACGTTCAGATAGTGGATGACGTCTTCCGGCCGGATGCAGCTCACGCGCGTTCGGCCGGTCGTCGCCTTGAAGCGGTCCACCACAGCTTGCATCTCCGAGACCGTCTTGGGCTCGGGACTGTTCTTGGACTTCCAGTGCTGGAGGGCCACGTCCAGGTCGTCCAGGTCGCCCTCGCTCCGAATAGGCTGGGGCGGCGACGGGGTCGCAACGACCTTGCCGTCGAGACGCTCGGCAATCGCGTTAAGGGCTTCCAAGTGGCCCTGCAGGACCGACTTGAGCAACAGCGGCCACTCCTCGGACTTGGGGTCGCACCGGAGGTCTTCCGCTTGAAGCAGGCCAATGGCCTCTTCCTCGACCGCAGACGCATCGGCGCGCAGGCTGGCCCGTCGCAGCAACTTCTGCTGCTCCTCGAACTCGGTGAGGTACCGGTCCAGTTCTTCGTCGCTCAGGCGCCTGCCGCGGTCCACGTCGTCGCAGTGCAGGAGCAGGGACTCCAGTCGCTGGCGCAGGACCGGGATGTCGTCGCGCTGGAGCTGACGAGGATTCACCGCTGCGACAGGAGGCGAGGCCTCTGCACGCTGTTTGCGCGCATCTGCCCACATGCGGTCCAGCGCGGCCGTCAGTTGGGTCGCCCTGGGTTGGGCCACCAGCCAGTCGCGGGTGCCCAGGCTCAGACGCACGGTCGTGGCCTTGGGCGAATACAGACCCAGGGCCAGGATGTCCTGGGGAATTCGGCGTGCATACATCAACAGGCCATCGGGCTGGCGAGGGGTGATGTACAGGGGGCGTCGCGGCTGCTTGGGAGGGTTACGCTGCCCCGCACGCGACGAGTCCGTCGGCCCACTGGCGGCGGGCACAGGTTCGTCGGTGGTCGACGTGGCTGGAGCGGCGCCGCCGGAGGAGGCGGGGCAGGAGTCGGAAGCGAAGGTCATGGTCGGGCTCTGCGGTTGCGTTGATGAGACGCAACAAACCGACCGGCGCCCTTTGGCGTGCCTTGGGGTCCTGCAGAACCCCAGAAAGACAAAACGGCGCCGAAGCGCCGTTTGCCTTGTTACCCAGGCGACCGGCTTGTTTGTTGCACAAGCCGTATGCGCCCTCTTTTATCCGTGTTGCACAGTGCTCTTTACCGTTAGGTATCAAGCGCTTATGTGCATCATGGCGTCCCCTAGGGGATTCGAACCCCTGTAGCCACCGTGAAAGGGTGGTGTCCTAGGCCTCTAGACGAAGGGGACTTGTCTTTGAAGATCTCGCTTCGAAATTTCGTTTTGCACTTCACAATTTGCAGTGCATTCCCTCTTGAACAGCGCTTGATTGGTGGAGGTAAGCGGGATCGAACCGCTGACCTCTTGCATGCCATGCAAGCGCTCTCCCAGCTGAGCTATACCCCCGTGAAATCTTCAGGTTGCCCTGCCGATCTGACACTGTTCTCAACGCTGTTCAAGCGAGCCCATGAGTATACACAAAGCTTCAGACGTGCTGCAAGCGCGCGAGCACGGCTTCGCGTGTGAACAAGGCGAGAACAGCGTCGATGGAAGGCGTCTGGGCACGGCCACAGACCAGCATGCGCACGGCGGGCGCCAGTTGCCCCATCTTCACCTGGTGCGCGGCCAATGATTCCTTCATGGCCGCGGCGATGCCGGCCTTGTCCCAGTCCACGCTGGCCAGGCGTTCGCGCAGGCCCCGCAGCGCGGGCTTGATGGCTTCGGTCACATGCAGGGCCAGGTCTTCGACCTTGGGCTGCGCAGCCACGAAGATCATTTCGGTCCAGTCGGTCAGTTCCACCACCGTGCTGCAGCGATCCTTGAAAAGCGCAGCCGCACGGGCCAGCAAATCCAGAGCCTGCGCTGGCACGCCGCGTGACAGCAATTGCAGCTGCACCAGGGTGGCCAAGCGCTCGTCGGCTGCCAGCTTGATGTAGTGCGCGTTGACCCAGGCCAGCTTGGCCGGGTCCCATTGCGCCGGGCTCCTGGCCAGGTGGCTGCCGTCAAACCACTGGACCATCTGGTCCAGCGTGAAGAGCTCTTCGTCGCCGTGGCTCCAGCCCAGGCGGGCCAGGTAGTTGAGCATGGCCTCGGGCAGGTAGCCCGCGTCCTTGTAGGCCGTGACGCTGACCGCACCGCGGCGCTTGCTCAGCTTCAGTCCATCGTCGCCCAGGATGATGGGACAGTGCCCATAGCGAGGGAGTGCAGCACCCAGCGCCCTGAAGATGTTGATCTGCCAGGGCGTGTTGTTGATGTGCTCGTCACCCCGGAAGACGTGGGTGATGCGCATGTCCAGGTCGTCGACCACCACGGCAAAGTTGTAGGTCGGAACACCGTCGGGCCGCAGGATGATCAGGTCGTCGATCTCTTCGTTGCGGATGCTGATGGTGCCCTTGACCAGGTCGTCCCAGCTGACGACGCCGTCCACCGGGTTGGCAAATCGCACCACCGGCTGCACGCCTGCAGGCACCGGCGGCAAGACCTTGCCAGGCTCGGGTCGCCAGCGGCGGTCGTACAGCGTCTTTTCGCCGCGCGCACGTTGGGCTTCGCGCATGGCGTCCAGCTCTGCTGGTGACGCGTAGCAGCGGTAGGCAGTGCCGGCCGCCATCATCTCGTCGACCACCGCCTGGTAGCGCGCCAGCCGCTGCATCTGGTAGACCGGACCCTCGTCATGCTCCAGTCCCAGCCACTGCATGCTCTCCAGGATCTGCTCTACCGAATCTTGCGTGGACCGCGCCACGTCGGTGTCTTCGATGCGCAGCACAAATTCACCGCCGAAGTGGCGCGCATAGGCCCAGGAATACAGCGCCGTGCGGGCGGTGCCCAGGTGCAGGAAGCCCGTCGGCGACGGGGCGATGCGGGTGCGGATCTTGGATGCGATGGTCATGCGAGCTGGGCCAGGCCACGTACGAGGTCGGCCTTGATGTCTTCGATGTCTTCCAGGCCCACGGCCACGCGCAGCAGGCCTTGCGTGATGCCCGCCGCCTGGCGCTGTTCTTCGCTCAGGCGGCCGTGCGATGTGGTGGACGGGTGGGTGATGGTGGTCTTGGTGTCGCCCAGGTTGGACGTGACCGAGCAGATGCGCGTGGCGTCCGACACGGCCCAGGCGCCCTCACGGCCTCCCTTGGCCACGAAGGACAGCACCGCACCGCCCAGGCCGCGCTGCTGCTTCATGGCCAGTCCGTGCTGCGGATGCGAAGCCAGTCCCGGGTAGTACACGCGCTCCACGGCCGTTTGCGTTTCCAGCCATTGCGCCAGGGCCAGGGCACGCGCGCTTTGCGCTTCCATGCGGATGCTCAGCGTCTCCATGCCCTTGAGCACGACCCACGCGTTGAAGGGCGACAGGCTCAGGCCCGCGCTGCGCATCACCGGTACGAACTTGCCGTTGATCAATTCTTCAGGTCCGCACAGCGCACCGGCAATCACACGGCCCTGCCCATCCAGGTACTTGGTGCCGCTGTGCATCACGATGTCGGCACCCAGTTCCACCGGGCGCTGCAAGGCGGGGCTGCAGAAACAGTTGTCGACCGCCAGCAAGGCGCCCGCGCGGTGGGCGACGTCCGACAACGCACGGATGTCGCACACCTCGGTGAGCGGGTTGGTCGGGCTTTCGGCAAACAGCAGCTTCGTATTGGGTTGCACGGCAGACTTCCACGCAGCCACGTCGGTCTGCGACACGAAGCTGGTCTGCACGCCAAACTTGGCGAAGTCCTGGAACAGCTTGATGGTCGACCCGAAGGTGCTTTGCGAACACACCACGTGGTCGCCGGACTTGAGCAGGCCCAGGATGATCATCGTGATGGCCGCCATGCCGCTGCTGGTGCCGATGCAGCCGCTGGTGCCTTCCAGCGCCGCCAGGCGGCGCTCCATCATCATCACGGTCGGGTTGCTGAACCGGCTGTAGACGAAGGCTTCCTCTTCGTTGGCGAATCGGCGCGCGGCGGTGGCCGCGTCGGGGTGGTTGAAGGAACTGCTGATGAACAGGGCTTCAGAGTTCTCGCCCCATTGCGTGGCCGGCAGGCCTTCGCGCACGGCGAGCGTGTCCAGCCGGACGTCGTCGGGCAGGTTCGTTTTCGGGATCACGTGCGGTCCTCGCTGCCTTGCAGGGCCAGGCGCGAACGGCCCGGGTCCTCGTCCTCTTCAAATTGCAGCTTGCGTTGCTTTTCAATCGCCGCAAAGTCCGCGGCGGTCACGTCGCCCGTGATGTAGCTGCCATCAAAGCAACTGGCCTCGAAGCCCTGGACCTGGGGGTTGAGCGCGCCCACCACGCGCTTCATGGCGTCCACGTCCTGGTAAATCAACTGGTCGGCACCGATGAACTGGCGGATCTCCTCAATACTGCGGTTATGCGCAATGAGTTCTTCCTTGGTCGGCATGTCGATACCGTACACATTGGGGTAACGCACCGGCGGCGCCGCACTGGCCATGTACACCTTGCGTGCACCCGCCTCGCGGGCCATCTGCACGATCTCCTTGCTGGTAGTGCCGCGCACGATGCTGTCGTCCACCAGCAGCACATTGCGGCCCTTGAATTCCAGGCCGATGGCGTTGAGCTTCTGGCGCACGCTCTTCTTGCGCACGCCCTGCCCCGGCATGATGAAGGTGCGGCCCACATAGCGGTTCTTGACGAAGCCTTCGCGGTAGGGCTTGCCCAGCCGGTGCGCCAACTGCATGGCACTGGGCCGGCTGCTTTCCGGGATGGGGATGACGACGTCAATCTCGTTGGGCGGCAGCATGTTGATCACGCGCTGCGCCAGCGTTTCGCCCAGGTTCAGGCGCGCCTGGTAGACGCTGATGCCGTCCATCACCGAGTCTGGCCGCGCCAAGTACACGTATTCGAACATGCAGGGGTGCAGCGAGGGCTTGTCGGCACACTGGCGCGTGTGCACGTGGCCTTGGGTGTCGATGAAGATGGCCTCGCCAGGTGCGATGTCGCGTACCAGGCGGTGGCCCGTGCCTTCCAGCGCCACGGATTCGCTGGCGACCATGAATTCGCGGCCGCCCGCGGTAGGGCCTTCGCCAAAGCACAGCGGGCGGATGCCATACGGGTCGCGGAAAGCCAGCACGCCGTGGCCGGCAATCAGCGCGATGACGGCATAGCTGCCCTTGATGCGGCGGTGCACGGCGCCGACGGCTTGGAACACGTGGTCGGGCGTCAGCGGCAGGTCGCGCGCAACCATTTCCAGCTCGTGCGCCAGCACGTTGATCAGGACCTCGGTGTCGCTTTCGGTGTTGATGTGGCGGCGGTCGACGTCGAACAACTCTTCCTTCAGCGCCTGCGCGTTGGTGAGGTTGCCGTTGTGCACCAGCACGATGCCGTAGGGCGCGTTCACGTAGAAGGGCTGCGCCTCTTCCTCGCTGTAGGCGTTGCCGGCCGTGGGGTAGCGCACCTGGCCCAGGCCCACCTGCCCCGGCAGGCCGCGCATGTTGCGGGTGCGGAAGATGTCGCGCACCATGCCGCGGGCCTTGTGCATGAAGCACTTGGTGCCCTGCATCGTGACGATGCCTGCGGCGTCCTGGCCGCGGTGCTGCAGCAGCAGCAGCGCGTCGTAAATGAGCTGGTTGACCGGCGTGGTGGAGATCACGCCAACGATGCCGCACATGGTGCTTTGCTTTCCGCGTTCAGGCCGCCGAGAGTCGATTCAGGGCCACCCGGATCAGGTGCGCACCAGGCGCGCCACCGATTCGGGCAGCAGGGGTTTCAGATGGAAAAGAGCCGTTCCCAGCCAGCGCGCCCCCTGCGACGCCCGCCAACCCTGCGATTGTGACGTGGGCGTGAGTGCCACCACCGTTGCAACGGCCAGCAACAGGACCACACCGCGCAGCGCGCCGAACACCGCGCCCAGCAGGCGGTCTGGAATGGACAGCGGGGTTGCGTGCAAAGCCATGCGAACCAGTTTGGCCAGCAGCCCCCACACCACCAGGATTGCCACAAAAGCCAGCACATAGGCCAGGACCAGGCGCATGGGCGATGCTGGGGTGAAGACCGGCAGGTACGGCAGCAACCAGGGCGCCGCCCACTGGGCCGCGAACCAGGCCACCACCCAACCCGCTAGGCTCAGGCATTCAAAGACGAAGCCCCTTGCCAGCCCGACGATGACGGACAAGACCAGCACGGCGAGGAAAACCCAGTCCAGCAGGGGCCAGGACGGCAAGGACAGACTCACGGCAGCCGGCTCACTGCGACAGACTCACGGCGACAAGCTCACAGCGACAGGATGGCCGTCTGCATG
Source organism: uncultured beta proteobacterium (assembly GCA_963750785.1). Taxonomy (GTDB): domain Bacteria; phylum Pseudomonadota; class Gammaproteobacteria; order Burkholderiales; family Burkholderiaceae_C; genus Rubrivivax. The sequence continues at coordinate 226,105 of CAVVSC010000002.1, forward strand.
CCCGCGGCCTTGAGCTTGACAGCGACCGCATCGGCTTCCTGCTTGCTGTTGTATGGGCCCACGCGAACGCGCGTGCGCTTGCCCGTGGGCGTGTCCACGTCCTGCGTGTAGCTCTTGTAGCCCAGCTTGTCCAGCTTGGCGCGCGCGGCCTTCAGGCGTTCGATCTCGTTGTAGGCGCCCACCTGGACGACAAATCGCCCTGCAGCGGGCGATGTGGCCGGCGCGGGCTCTGCAGCCGCCTTGGACGGCGTGACGACGGCAACCGGGGAATGGGGTGACGCGGGCTTCGCCGCGGGCGTGGGGGTCGGTGGGGGTGTCGGTGTTGGTGCCGGCGTGGGTGTCGGTGTGGGCGTGTGCGTGGGCGACGGCGCAGAGGTGGACTTGGGTGGGGGGCTCGGCTTGGTTGCGGGCACGGAGGCCGCCTCTGAACGGGGCGCCGGAACCGGCGTCGGCTGGGCCGCGGACACTTGCAAGGCTGCGGACGCCGCGACTGCTCCGCCCACTTCCACAGGCGCAACGGCCGACTCCACGCCCGCATCCGGCGGCAGAGTGGGCAGCGGCCGCACTGTGCCGGCTGGGGCCGCGCCCGCGCGCACCGGCGTGGCTTCCGGCACCAGGATGGGCGTGTCCACGGGCAGCGGGCGCGGCTGGGTCTCGAAGAGCAGCGGAAAGCCAACGACGCCGATCACCAACAGCACCAGAGCCCCCACCAGGCGCCGCCGAGCCCGCGTGCGGGCAGACTGCACCATGGCATCCTCACCGCCCGTCGTCGGCCGCGCAGCGGGAGGCGGAGCCTTGTCCTTGGAGCGGAAGTAGGGAAAGCGCATGCGTGTGGAAAGTCAGCCGGCGGGTGCGTGGGGCGCGCCCAGCTTGGGCAGACCGGACTTGAGCACGCCGCCCACGGTGTAGAAGGAGCCGAAGACCACGATTCTATCGACCGGGTCTGCGGACTCGACCGCCGCGCGCAGCGCTTCGGCTGGCCCTGCATGGGCCCGCACTGAAGGCGCTCCGCCGACGCGCCGGGCCGTGGCTTGCCGCACCAGCGCCACCAGGTCATCGGCCTGGGCCGACCGCGGATTGGGCAAGGTGCAACAGTGCCAGGCGTCCACCAGATGGGCAATCTTGGCCAGCAAGCCCGGGATGTCCTTGTCGGCCATGGCGCCGAACACGGCATGGGTGCGCGGGTAGAAGCCTTGCGCGTCCAGGTTCAAAGCCAGCGCGGCCACGCTGTGCGGGTTGTGTGCCACATCCAACACCAGCATGGGCTGGCCTGGCACCACCTGGAAGCGGCCAGGCAGGTCCACCAGCGCCAGGCCTGTGCGCACCGCCTGGGCGTTGATGGGCAGGCGGTCTTTCAACGCGATCAGCGCCGCAATGGCGCCCGCGGCATTCACCAGTTGGTTGGCGCCGCGCAGCGCCGGGTAGGCCATGCCACTGTAGCGGCGGCCCCGGCCGGACCAGGACCACTGCTGCCGGTCGCCCTGGTGGTTGAAGTCGCGGCCGACCAGCCACAGGTCAGCGCCGATGCTTTCCGCGTGCTTCACTACGCTCGCAGGTGGCACCGGGTCACTGACGATGCAGGGCTTGCCCGCGCGCATGATCTGCGCCTTCTCAAGGCCGATGCTTTCGCGGTCCGGGCCCAACCATTCGGTGTGGTCCAGGTCGATGCTGGTGATGACGGCGCAATCGGCGTCAAAGGCATTGACCGAATCGAAGCGGCCGCCCAGACCCACTTCCAGGATCACCAGGTCCACGTCGGACCGGCACAGGTGCCGCACGATGGCCAGGGTGGTGAATTCGAACTGCGTCAGCGTCGTGCTGCCCCGGGCGGATTCCACGGCGGCAAAGTCGGGCAGCAAGGCGTCTTCGGCGACAGGCGCGCCGTTGATGCGGCAGCGCTCGGTGAAGTGCACCAACTCCGGCTTCTGGTACAGACCCACGCGGTAGCCGGCGTGGCGTGCCATGCTTTCCAGCATGGCGCAGGTGCTGCCCTTGCCATTGGTCCCGGCCACGGTGATGACCGGCATCTCGAAGTGGATGCCCAAAGCCTTGGCGACCTGCACCGTGCGCTCCAGGCTCAGGTCCATGGTCTTGGGGTGCATGGCGGCACAGTGCGCCAGCCAGTCGTCCAGATTTTGGGGTGTGCTCATCAAATGCAACCGGGCCCGCTTGGGGCCCGGCGGTTCATGGGGAGTGGAGTTCAGGCGACGGCGTCGGCCGACTGGCGTTGCAGCATGGCCAGCATGTGCGCGATGCTCGACCGCAACTGGCGGCGGTCGACAATCATGTCCAGCGCACCGGTGCCCAGCAGGAATTCGCTGCGCTGGAAACCTTCGGGCAGTTTCTCGCGCACGGTGTTTTCGATGACGCGTGGTCCGGCAAAGCCGATGAGCGCCTTGGGTTCGGCAATCACCACGTCACCAACAAAGGCGAAGCTGGCCGACACACCGCCCATGGTGGGGTCGGTGAGCACGCTGATGTAGGGGAGCTTGGCCTTGGCCAGACGCGTGAGCGACGCATTGGTCTTTGCCATCTGCAGCAGACTCAGGAGTCCTTCCTGCATGCGCGCACCGCCTGTGGCCGTGAAACTGACGAAGGGCACCTTCTGCTCCAGCGCGGCTTCGACGCCGCGGACGAAACGCTCGCCCACCACGCTGCCCATGCTGCCGCCCATGAAGTCGAATTCAAAGCAGGCAGCGACCACGGGCACGCTCATCACCGCGCCACCCACCACCACCAGCGCGTCGGTCTCGCCGGTGGATTCCAGCGCGGCCTTCAGGCGCTGCGGGTACTTCTTGCTGTCCTTGAACTTCAGCGCGTCGACGGGCATGACCTCCTGGCCGATTTCCCAGCGCCCTTCCGGGTCCAGGAACGCGTCCAGGCGGGCCCGCGCCCCGATGCGGTGGTGGTGGTCGCACTTGGGGCAGACGTTGAGGTTGCCTTCCAGGTCGGTCTTGTAGAGCACCGTCTCGCACGAGGGGCACTTGATCCACAGCCCTTCCGGCACGGCGCGGCGCTCGGCCGGGTCGGTTTGCTGGATCTTGGGGGGCAGCAGTTTTTCGAGCCAACTCATGCGTTCAACTCCTGGTTCTAGCGGTCTAGGGCCGCGCGGATCTCGGCCATGAAAGCCTTCGCCGCAAGGGGCGCATTGTCGCGCGTCTCGGACTCCAGAATCTGGATCAGCCGGGAGCCGATCACCACCGCGTCCGACACCGCCGCCACGGCCTTGGCTGTGGCGGCATCGCGAATGCCAAATCCCACGCCCACGGGCACCTTCACGTGCGCCTTGATGCGCGGCACCATGTCGGCCACCGCAGCCGTGTCCAGGTGGCCGGCACCGGTCACACCCTTGAGCGACACGTAGTAGACGTAGCCGCTGGCAATGCGCCCGACCTGCTTCATGCGTTCTTCCGTGGAAGTGGGCGCCAACAAGAAGATCAGGTCCATGCCCACGGCCTTCAGGCGCGCTGCAAAGGTCTCGCACTCTTCCGGCGGGTAGTCCACCACCAGCAGGCCGTCCACGCCCGCAGCAGCTGCGTCTCGGATGAAGGCACCGTCGCCTTCGCGCTGGTCGTAGCGCTCCACGGGGTTGGCGTAGCCCATCAGCACCACCGGCGTGGTGGTGTTGACCTTGCGGAAATCGCGCACCATGGCCAGCACCTGCGGCGCGCCGATGCCGCGAGCGAGTGCCCGCTCACTGGCCTTCTGGATGACGGGGCCGTCCGCCATGGGGTCGCTGAAAGGGACGCCCAGTTCGATGATGTCGGCGCCGCCTTCGGCCAATGCCAGCATGATCTGCGGCGTGGTGTCGACAAAGGGGTCGCCTGCGGTGACATAGGGAATCAGGGCCTTTCGGCCGCTGGCCTTCAAGGCCGCCAGCGTGCCTTGAATGCGGCTCATTGCGCACCGCCTTTCACCGTCTGGCCGCGGCAGGACGGGCGGCAGTAGAACTCCGCGCCGGTCAGGTCGGCCACGGTGCCGATATCCTTGTCGCCCCGGCCCGACAGGTTCACCAGGATGTGCTGGTCGGGACTCATCGTGGCCGCCAGCTTCATGGCGTGGGCCACGGCATGGCTGCTTTCCAGTGCGGGAATGATGCCTTCGGTGCGGCACAGGCGGTGGAACGCTGACAGCGCTTCGTCGTCGGTGATGCCGACGTATTCGGCTCGGCCAATGTCCTTCAGGTAGGCGTGCTCGGGGCCGACGCCGGGGTAGTCCAGGCCCGCGCTGATGCTGTGCGTTTCCGTGATCTGGCCATTGGCGTCCTGCAGCAGGTAGGTGCGGTTGCCATGCAGCACGCCGGGGCTGCCGCGCGTGAGCGACGCAGAGTGCTTGCCGCTGTCCAGGCCCAGGCCGGCGGCTTCCACGCCGATCAGCCGCGTGTTTTCGTAGGGGATGTAGGGGTAGAAGATGCCCATGGCATTGCTGCCACCGCCCACGCAGGCCAGCACCGCATCGGGCTGGCGGCCGATCTGCTTGTCCATCTGCACGATGGATTCGTCACCGATCACGCGCTGGAAGTCGCGGACCATCATCGGGTAGGGGTGCGGGCCAGCAACCGTGCCGATGATGTAGAAGGTGTCCTCCACGTTCGTCACCCAGTCGCGCAGCGCCTCGTTCAATGCGTCCTTTAGGGTCTTGCTGCCGGATTCGACCGGCACGACCTTGGCGCCCAGCAGGTGCATGCGGTAGACGTTGGGGCTTTGGCGCTTGACGTCCTCGCTGCCCATGTACACCACGCATTCCATGCCGTAGCGGGCACAGATGGTGGCGGTGGCCACGCCGTGCTGGCCGGCGCCGGTTTCCGCGATCACGCGCCGCTTGCCCATGCGGCGGGCCAGCAAGGCCTGCCCGATGGTGTTGTTCACCTTGTGCGCGCCCGTGTGGTTCAGGTCTTCGCGCTTCAGATGGACCTGCGCACCGCCCAACTCGCGGCTCAGGCGGGCTGCGTGGTAGATGGGGCTGGGCCGGCCGACGAAGTGCGCCAGTTCGTGCTTGAACTCTGCGACGAATTCAGGGTCTTCGCGGTACTTCGCGTAGGTGGCTTCAAGCTCGTGAAGCGCGTGAATCAAGGTTTCGGCGACGAAGGTGCCGCCATAGGGCCCGAAGTGCCCGCGGGCGTCGGGCTGGTTGTAATTCAACATGTTTGGATTCCTTCAGCTGGGCATGCCTGCGATGCGGGCATCTGCGTCCCGCACCGCCTGGCAGAACCGGCGCATCAGCTCGGCGCTCTTCACGCCCTTGCTGACTTCCACGCCGGAGCTCACGTCAACGGCAAAAGGCCGGACGCGAACCACCCCATCGGTCACGTTGGCAGGATTCAACCCACCAGACAAAACGACCGGAAGGGGCACGCTTGGTGGAATCTGTGACCAATCGAAGACCTTCCCGCCCCCACCGAAACCATCGACGTAGGCGTCGAGCAGCAGGGCTTGTGCGCTGGAAAAGCGCTGCGCGAAGTCTAGCAAAGCCACCCCGGGCGCTCCCATGCGCACCGCGCGCAGGTAGGGCCTTTGCGCGGCTTCGCAGTCAGCCGGGGTTTCATCGCCGTGGAACTGCAGCACGGCTTGTGGCAAGGCCTGGCTGGCCGCCCGCACTTCGTCGGGCGAGGCATTCACGAACAGCAGCACGGGCGTCACGAAGGGCGGCAGCAGGCGGATGAGCGTCCGTGCACGGCTCAGCGTGACGTGACGTGCACTCTTGGCGTAGAGATTGAAGCCCAGCGCATCTGCACCGGCTGTCACGGCATCCACCACATCGGACTCGCGCGTGAAGCCGCAGATCTTGATGCGCGTTCGGTTCGGAGGAACTGTCAAGGGTTCAGCCAGCCGTGGGCCGGCACCTGCTGAGGAATGCCATGTTCGGCATCGTAGTACGGACCCAGGAAATAGAGGCCATCGGGCGGGAAGGTGGGCGCAGCAGCGTCGCGCTTGCGTGCCGCCAGAACCTCGCCCATCCAGTCTGGGCTGCGGCGTCCGCTGCCCACCGTCAACAGGCAACCCATCAGATTGCGCACCATGTGGTGCAGGAAGGCGCTGGCGTCGAAGTCAAAGTGCCAGTACGCGCCCCGGCGGCTGATCTGAATGCTCTTGATGGTCTTCACCGGCGTGGGCGACTGGCAGTCCGACGAACGGAATGACGTGAAGTCGTGTTCGCCCAGCAGGTGCACCGCCGCCGAGCGCATGGCTTCAGCGTCCAGCGGCCGAAAGGTCCAACCCACCAGCCCCGACTCCAAGGCAGGTCGCACGGGGGACTCCAGCACGATAAAGCGGTAGCGGCGGCCGCGCGCGCTGTTGCGGGCGTGGAAGTGGTCGGCGACGGGCTGGCACCACTGCACGGCGACATCGTCCGGCAAGTAGCGGTTGGTGCCACGCACCCAGCTGAAGTCGTCGCGGTCCAGCGCGGTGTTCAGATGAACGACCTGGTTCAGCCCGTGAACCCCCGTGTCTGTTCGACCAGCGCAGACGGTGGTCACAGGTTCTGCCGCGAAGGCAGAAAGTGCCTTTTCCAGCACGTCCTGCACGGTGCGGCCGCCGGGCTGGGACTGCCAGCCAAGATAGGCCTGGCCGCGGTAACTGACGCCCAGCGCCAGACGCTGCGGCGCCCGGGAGGGCGCCGCGGGTTCAGCCAAGTTGGTCGAGCATGCCCTGCGCCTTGGACTTCAAGGTGCCATCGGCCTTGGACACCACTTCCTCGAGCAGGTCGCGCGCACCTTCGAGGTCACCGATCTGGCGGAATTCCTCAGCGAGTTCCAGCTTGCGTGCCAGCGGGTTGTCGCCAGCCAGGTCGACTTCCCCACCACCGTCACCGACTGCAGCGGGCGCGGGGTTTTCCAGGCCAAAGTCACCGAAGTCCAGGATGCTGGTTTCGCCGCTGCTGGGCTTGGGTGCTGGCGGCGGGGACACGTCAAAGGTGGGCTCCGGCAAGGCTTCCAGGTCGAAGTCCAGGCCGTCATCCGCCGGCGGCGGAGCCGCAGGCTTGAGCGCGATGGTGGTGGGTTCAGGTGTTTGCGGCGCGCTGCTGGGCCGATTGACCGGAACGGTCTTGGGCTCTTCGTCGCCCGGGACATCAAAGGTGAGCGTGTCGTCGGCTCGGTAGTCGACGCCGGTGCTCAGCGGCTGGGTCGACTCCATGCTGGTCGGGCTGCCGGCCAGGTCCAGGTCCAGGTCCAGGCCGTCCAGCGTCGCATCGGCTGCGGGCTCGAACACCGGCGCCGGCGCTGGCGCGGTGTAGGGGACCGTGGACGCGCCCAGGGGCTCGACGATCTGGCCGCTGGCGCCGCGCACCTCTTCAGGCGCACCACCGGGCTGGTAGAGCTCGTTGTCGGGATCGATGCTGCGACCCATCTCCTGCGCCTTGACCCAATCCTCGCCTTCGCCGCGGGTCAGGTTGAACATCTGGCTGGCCAGCAGTTCAAAACCCTTGGCGTCACGGCGCTTGGCGTAGACCTCCAGCAGCTTGCTGCGGATCGCCATGCGCTCAGGGTTGGAGCGCATCGCCTCCTTCAGGATCTCCTCGGCCTGCAGGTCACGTCCGTAGGCGAGGTAGACGTCGGCTTCGGCCACCGGGTCCACGTCACCAATGGCGTCCAGCTGGCTGAGCGAATAGCTCATCGAGGAAGAGTTGCCCGTCGTGCTGCCCGTGCCTTCGCGCGTGTCGATGCGCTGGCCACCACTGGCGCCGAAGAAGGAATCCGGTTGCAGTCGGCTTTCCAGGAAGGAGGTCTCGCCGGCCGGCTTGCGCAATCGGCCCCGCAGGCGGTACAGGCCCAGGCCGCCGAGCAGCGCGACGAGGACACCCGCGCCGGGCAGCAGCAGGGAGTTCTCGCTGATCGAATCGAGGAAGCTGGTGGAGGGTGCGGCCGGTGCAGCCACCTTGGGCGCCGGCTTGGCTGGGGCCGACGCCACCGGTGCGGGCGCGGGCGGTGGGGCTGACGCCATCACGGGCGGTGGCGGCACCGCTGCAGTGACTGTGGGAGCAGGCATAGGCGCAGGAGCTGGCGCCGGCGCGGCCGCCACCACGGGCGGTTTCGCAGCAGCAACGGCGGCTGGCGCCGGAGCCGGCGTGGGTGCCGCCGCCACCGCCACCGGCGCCGGCTTGGCCGCCGAAGCGGCGCCTTGCAGCTTCTTCAGGTCGTCCACATTGCGGGCCAACTCGGCCAGGCGGGCGTTGCTGTCCTTCTTCTCGGATGCCTGTGACACCTTGGACTCAGGCGCTCCGGCCTTCAAGCCACCTTGGGACAGCTGCAAGCGGTCCGGCGTGGTTGCGGCCGCCTGCTTCTTGTCTTCGACCTGGGCAGTGACCTTGCCTGCGGCCTGGCGCGCCGGGGCGTCGGCAGCCTGCGTCGCACCAGCAGCCAGCTTTTGGCGGTAGGCGCCAAAGTCGGCGCTTTGCGCCTGGATCACCTCACGCGCGGCCTGCGGCGAAAGCTTGCCAGCTTCGTCGGCGGACGGCACTGTCAGCACGGAGCCGGCCTTGAGCCGGTTCATGTTGTCGCCGGCGAAAGCCTGGGGATTGGCGCGGAACAGCGAGACCAGCATCTGGTCCAGCGAAACACCGGGCCTTTGCGTGCGGCCGGCGATGCGCGACAGCGAGTCACCCGACCGCACCTTGTATTCGTCGGCACCAGCGCCTGCAGGGGCTGCTGCGGGCGCCGACGCCTTGGCCGGCGTGCTGACCTTGGCAGGCGGTTCAGCAGGTGTTCGGACGGGGCGTGCTGCGGGCGCAGGCGCTGCTGCGACGGGCGGTGCGGCTTCCGGAGCGGGCGCCGGAGCGGGCGTCACTGCCGGCGCAGTGCTGGGCGCGGCAGCCTGGGCCTGGCGAGCACTGGGCGGATCAAACAGCAGGGTGTATTCACGAACCAGACGGCCGCTGGACCAGGTCGCCTCGATGATCACGTCGACAAAGGGCTCCAGCACGGCGCGGTCGCTGCTGACGCGCAGCACAGTACGTCCGTCGGGGCGCTTGACGACTTGCACCTGGGTGGCCGGCAGCACCGCGTTGTAGTCCACGCCCGCCTGCCGATAGGCCTCGGGCGGAGCGATGCGCAGCTTGAGAGAGGACGCCTCTTCGGCCGTCATGCTCGTGATGTCGATTTCGGCCCGGAGCTGTTCACCCAGTGCCGATTGCACGTTCAGCTTGCCCAGGCCCAGCGCCCAGGCCTGCGGGCCGGCCAGGCACGCAACCGCGACTGCAACCCCTTGGAGCGCGAATCGCGCAGCGTTTGACGAGCGTTGTTTCAAAGCATTTCCCCCACGCGTGTGGACGAGGCATGGACGAAAGTCCGTGGCCTTCTGATCGAGCCTGATCCCCGCCAGCCCGTGAGTTTCACTCTGGGCAGACGGAAAACGCAACAGTATCAAGCATATAGGAGCACAAGCTCACGCAGTAGCTGATGATTGCGGGGTGAAATGCTTTGTTTCTGGCCCATCCCGCTGTGTTGCCATGGGGCAACGGGCCGAGATCAGGCCGCCAACAGGATGCGCAGCATGCGGCGCAGTGGTTCGGCCGCACCCCACAAGAGCTGATCGCCAATGGTGAAGGCGCCCAGGTATTGGTCACCCAAGGCCAGCTTGCGCACCCGGCCCACCGCGATCTTCATGGTGCCGGTCACCGCCACAGGCGTCAGGCCCTGCACGGTGTCCATGCGGTTGTTGGGCACGTAGCTCACCCATTCGTTGTCGGCCTGGATCATGGCTTCCAGGTCGGCCAATGGCAGGTTCTTCTTCAGCTTGATGCTGAGGCTCTGGCTGTGGCAGCGCATGGCGCCGACCCGGACGCAGGTGCTGTCGATGGGCACGGCATCCGTGCCGAAGCCGGGCCCGCGGCCCAGGATCTTGTTGGTTTCCGCCCCGCCCTTCCACTCTTCCAGGCTGGTGCCATCGCCGCGGTCACTGTCGATCCACGGAATCAGGCTGCCGCCCAGCGGCACCATGAAGTTCTTGGTTTCTTCGGCCGACAGGCCGCGCTGCGTGGCGGCCACCTGGCGGTCGATCTCCAGGATCGCGCTGGCCGGGTTGTCCAGCAGCGGGCGGACCGCAGCGTTGAGCGTGCCGTACTGCGTGAGCAGTTCGCGCATGTGCTGCGCACCTCCGCCACTGGCGGCCTGGTAGGTGGTCGCCGTCATCCACTCCACCAGGTCGGCCTTGAACAGCGCGCCCAAGCCCATCAGCATGCAGCTGACGGTGCAGTTGCCGCCGATGTAGTCCTTCACGCCCTTGGTCAGCGCGTTATGGATCACGGGCATGTTGACGGGGTCCAGGATGATGACCGCGTCGTCATTCATGCGCAGCGTCTTGGCGGCGTCGATCCAATAGCCCTTCCAGCCCGCGGCACGCAGTTGCGGGTAGACGGCCTTGGTGTAGTCGCCACCCTGGCAAGTGATGATGACGTCGCAGCGCTTCAGCGCCGCCACGTCGTTGCCGTCTTGCAGGGTCTTCTCGTTCTTCGCCAGGCCCGCAATGGCGGCCGGCAAGGCACCGCCTGCACTGCTGGTGCTGAAGAACAGGGGCTCGATGAAAGCGAAGTCGCCCTCGGCCTGCATGCGGTCCATCAGGACGGAGCCGACCATGCCGCGCCAGCCCACGAGGCCCACGACGGGATTTGCTGAGAGTGCCATTTCTAGTCTTGCCTTTCCGATTGCACCGGACCCCGCTTTGTCCCCGGCTCGCATCGCCGGGGTCCAGAAGTGGTGGCGAGACGATCCGAGACGCTAGGTCTTGGTGGTAATGGTTTTGCCGGTGATGGCTGCGACAACCGCATCGCCCATCGCGCGGGTGCCGACCCTGGTCGTGCCTTCACTGTAGATATCGGCCGTGCGCAAGCCGGCGGACAGCACAGCCTTCACCGCCGACTCGATACGGTCGGCGGCGGCGGGCTGTTGGAGGGAGAAGCGAAGCATCATGGCAGCAGACAAGATTGTAGCCAGCGGGTTTGCAATTCCCTTACCAGCGATGTCCGGCGCGCTGCCGTGGCTGGGTTCGTAGAGGCCCTTGTTGTTCTTGTCCAACGAAGCGCTGGGCAGCATGCCAATGCTGCCGGTGAGCATGGCGGCCTCGTCGGACAGGATGTCGCCGAACATGTTGCCGGTGACCACCACGTCAAAGGCCTTGGGCGCCTTGACCAGTTGCATGGCGGCGTTGTCCACGTACATGTGCTGCAGTTCCACGTCCGGGTACTGGGCGTGCACCTCGGTCACCACGTCCTTCCAGAACTGGAAGGTCTCCAGCACATTGGCCTTGTCGACGCTGGTGACCTTCTTGTTGCGCTTGCGTGCGGCCTGGAAGGCGACGTGGGCGATGCGCTCGATCTCCGGCCGGCTGTAGCGCATGGTGTCGAAGGCTTCTTCCGCGCCCGGGAAGTGGCCGTCCACCGCCGTGCGGCGGCCGCGCGGCTGGCCGAAGTAGATGTCGCCGGTGAGTTCCCGGATGATGAGGATGTCCAGTCCCGCCACCAGCTCGGGCTTCAGAGACGAGGCATGCGTCAACTCTTCGTAGCACAGCGCCGGGCGGAAGTTGGCGAAGAGGCCCAGGTGCTTGCGCAGGCCCAGGATGGCCTGTTCCGGGCGGAACTGGCGCTCCAGCTTGTCGTACTTCCAGTCGCCTACAGCGCCGAAGAGGATGGCGTCGGCTTCCTTGGCCAGCTGCAAAGTGCTGTCGGGCAGCGGATGGCCGTGGGCTTCGTAGGCGGCGCCTCCGACCAGCGCCGTTTCGGTTTCGAACTGGAGGTCCAGCACGTTCAGCACGCGCACGGCCTGTTCGACGATTTCGGTGCCGATGCCGTCACCAGGGAGGATTGCGATCTTCATGCGGGTGTCTCTCAACCGAGTTGGGTTTGTGCGAGCCAGGGCTTGGTGGCCAGGCGTTCGGCCTCGAAGGCGCGGATCTTGTCGGCGTGGCGCAGGGTCAGGCCGATGTCGTCAAAGCCGTTGGCCAGGCAGTACTTGCGGAAGCCCTGGACCTCAAAAGGCAGTTCCATCCCGTCGGGCTTGACGACCATCTGGCGCGGCAGGTCGATAGTGAGCTGGTAGCCCGGGAAGGCGGCTACTTCATCAAACAGCTGGGCCACCTGGGCTTCCGGCAGCACGATCGGCAGCAGGCCGTTCTTGAAGCAGTTGTTGAAGAAGATGTCGGCGTAACTGGGCGCAATGATGGCGCGGAAGCCGTACTGGTCCAGCGCCCAGGGCGCGTGTTCGCGGCTGGAGCCGCAGCCGAAGTTCTGGCGTGCCAGCAGCACGCTGGCACCCTTGTAGCGGGCCTGGTTCAGCACGAAGTCCGGGTTGGGCTTGCGGGTGCCGATGTCCTGCCCGGGCTCGCCCTTGTCCAGGTAGCGCCACTCATCAAAAAGGTTAGGACCAAAGCCCGACCGCTTGATGGACTTCAGGAACTGCTTGGGGATGATGGCGTCGGTGTCGACATTGGCGCGGTCCATCGGCGCGACCAGGCCCTTGTGCACGGTGAAGGCTTGCATGAAGTGATCCTAGTTTTGGTTGCTGTTCAAGGCCTTGCGCGGAACCGGCTCTGCTGGGCCGCTGCAAGAGCCCCCTCGGGGGGTAGCGAACAAAGTGAGCTGGGGGCTAGCTGTACCGTCGCACGTCGACGAAGTGACCATGCAGCGCAGCGGCAGCGGCCATGGCCGGACTGACCAGGTGCGTGCGGCCGCCATTGCCCTGCCGGCCTTCGAAGTTGCGGTTGCTGGTGCTGGCGCAGCGCTCGCCGGGTTCCAGCTTGTCGGCGTTCATGGCCAGGCACATGCTGCAGCCGGGCTCTCGCCACTCAAAGCCGGCCGCCTTGAAGATCTCGTGCAAGCCTTCGCGCTCGGCCTGCGCCTTCACCTGGCCGGACCCGGGTACCACCATGGCCACTTTCACATTGGCAGCCACGCGCTGGCCCACGCGCTTGACCACCGCCGCGGCTTCCCGTAAATCCTCGATGCGGCTGTTGGTGCAGGAACCGATGAACACCTTGTCGATCGTGATGTCGGTAATGGCCTTGTTGGGCTGCAGGCCCATGTAGACGAGCGCGCGTTCAATGGCGTCGCGCTTGACGCTGTCCTTTTCCTTGTCCGGATCCGGCACGCGGCCGTCCACAGGCAAGACCATTTCAGGACTGGTGCCCCAGGTGACTTGCGGCAGGATCTGCGCCGCGTCCAGTTCCACCACGGCGTCAAACTTGGCGCCCGGATCGGACTGCAAGGTGCGCCAGTAAGCAGCGGCCTGGTCCCAGGTCACGCCCGCAGGGGCAAAAGGCCGGCCCTTGCAATAGGCGATGGTTTTTTCATCCACCGCCACCAGGCCCGCACGCGCACCGGCTTCGATGGCCATGTTGCACACCGTCATGCGACCTTCCATGCTCAGGCTGCGGATGGCGCTGCCGGCAAATTCAATGGTGTAGCCCGTTCCACCCGCGGTGCCGATCTTGCCGATGATGGCCAGCACGACGTCCTTGGCCGTGACGCCAGTGCCCAGCTGGCCTTCGACCTTGACCAGCAGGTTCTTGGCCTTCTTGGCCAGCAGCGTCTGGGTGGCCATGACGTGTTCGACCTCGCTGGTGCCGATGCCATGCGCCAGCGCACCGAAGGCGCCATGCGTGGACGTGTGCGAGTCCCCGCAGACCACGGTCATGCCCGGCAGCGTGGCGCCGTTCTCCGGCCCGATGACGTGAACGATGCCCTGGCGCTTGTCCAGGAAGGGAAAGTAGGCCGCGGCACCAAAGGCCTTGATGTTGGCGTCCAGCTCCTGCACCTGCGCCTTGCTGGTGGGGTCGGTGATGCCGTCATAGCCCCGTTCCCAGCCCGTGGTGGGCGTGTTGTGGTCGGCGGTGGCCACGATGCTGCTCACGCGCCAGACCTTGCGGCCGGCCAGGCGCAAACCCTCAAAGGCTTGCGGGCTGGTGACTTCGTGCACCAGGTGGCGGTCGATGTACAGCACGGCGGTGCCGTCGTCTTCGGTGTGGACGACATGTTCGTCCCAAAGCTTGTCGTAAAGCGTTCTCGCGCTCATGGCATTCATGGCTTCAAGCCTCCTGCAGGGGCAGATTGTCGATCCGGGTGCGGGCCGGTGGGGCACAAGGCGTCAACGAACCGCTGCACCACGGTGGGCAGCACGTCTTGCGTGCGGACCACCAGCAGGTAGTCGCGCTGCGCCCAGGGTTCATTCAGGCTCAGCACCTTCACGCGGAAGAGCTGGGCAAAACGCTGCGCCACGGCGGCCGGCATCACGGCCACGCCCAGGCCCGCTTCCACCAGCTGCGCGATGGCATCAAAGCCGCGCACCTGCAGCCGGGCGTTGAGCACGCGGCCCTGCCCTTCGGCTTCCGCACGCATCAGTTCATGCACGGCGGCGCCCTGGTGCAGGCCCACGATGTCGTGTTCGAGCAGCTGTTCGAAGCGCACGGCTTTGCGAGCCGCCAGCACATGGCCTGCCGGCACCATGGCGGCCAAGGCCGCATGGCGGTACACGTGCGTGGTCAGGCGGTTGTCCAGCATCGGCGTCACGCAGATGCCGGCGTCGGCGCGACCCTCGGCCACGGCAGCCTGCACCTCGGCGCTGGTCAGGTCCTCCAGGCTGATCCGGATCTGCGGATGCGCTTGTGAAAACGCCGCCAGGTCCGGGGGCAGGCATTCACTGATCGCGCCGGCGCTGGCCACGATGCGAAGGTGCCCCTTGATCCCGCGCGAGAACTCCACCACTTCGCTTTCCAGCGCATGCAGTTGCGCGTGCAGGCTGCGCACATGTCGCACCAGCGCACGGCCGGCCTCGGTGGGTTCCACGCCGCGGGCCCGGCGATCGAACAGCGACACACCAAAACGCGCCTCCAAGTCGGACAGGCGCTTGCTCGCCGCCGCCAGAGCGAGGTGTTCACGTTCAGCGCCGCGCGTGATGCTGCGGGTGTCGGCTATGGCCAGCACGAGGTTGAGGGTGGTGAGGTCGAATCGCATGGCGGGCTTCGGGGTCCGAAGGACGGCGCCGAGGCCTTTGAAGCCCAGGACCATATCCTTCGCCGTTTGCGTTGTGTTGCGTCGATTATCAATCCAGCCTTCGTCGTTCGCGAAGCGCCTAGACATTTCCGCACCAAGTTCGGCCATCCCGAAAGGTCTATCCCTCATCTGGGGCCCCCTTGAACAGGTGGGCTCCCGGGGGCCCGACTTACCAATGTCATCACCAATGCGTGAACATTGCCCTGCCTGCATTTGGCGCCCCGTTCCACACTCGCGGCGGTCAGAAGCGGTGGTCCGGGAGGCCACTGAACGCAAGGAGTTGAAGATGCAAAACCAAACCAACAACCAGTCCCGTCAGAACCTCAGCTACGTGCGCCCCAGCCGCGTGGAAGTGGAGCCCATCGTGAGCGCCGTGGCCCTCGTTGCCTTGGTGCTGGCCGTGAATGCCTGGTGGACACCGCCGGTCGCACAGGAAGCCACCCCGGCCGTGCAGACCGCCACCTTGGCCACGGCGTCCAGCAACTGAATTTCGCTTCCGCGGCGCGCCACTGCGCCGCTTCAGGTCTGGCCACCCGGGATGGGCACGCCGACCTCCACAGACTCCCACCGCTACGCGATCAGCCCCTTCTGGGCGAGTTGCCGCAGCGCGCCTGCTGTCAATAATGGTTACGGTGCGCATTGCGCACTGGAGCCTGTTCGATGACAAGCCGCAACACAGCGAGCGCATCACCCAAAGGCCGCCTGCACCAGACAGGTCGGTCACCCAGCAAGGCCCTCACGGCCAGCAAGGCCCAGGCGGCAACGGACCCCCAGCTTTGGGCTTCGCTGCTGGCGGCAGCACAAGCCAGTTGCGGCGCTCAGCGCGTGTTGGTGCTGCAAGAAGCAAGTGGCGTTATCCAGTGCCTGGCCTCCACGTTGCCCAGGCGCGAATCCCGACGCGGGCTGCTGGCGGCCATCCAGCCCTGGATCTCCACAGCCCAGCAGACCCGGAAGCCGAGCCTGCGCCACGGCCCGGACGGTGCGGCCCCTGCCCTGCAGCGCAGCTGCTTCCTGGCCCCCTTGCTTGAACAAGGCCAGTTGCTCGGCTACCTGTATGCCGATGTCGACGGCCACCGCGGCCGCTTCCGGGGACATGAAGCCGCCCAGTTGAATGCACTTGCCGCAGGCGCCGCGTCGCAACTGGCGCTGCTGATCCGTGCGCAACAGCAAGCCAAGGCCCAGTCCGAGCAAAGCGCTGAACTGGAACTGATCCAGGACATCCAGCGCGGCATCGCCAAGGGGCTGGGCTTCCAGGCGATCGTTGACGTGGTGGGCGACCACCTGCGCCAGGTCTTCCGCAGCGACAGCCTCAGCATCCGTTGGTGGGACGACGCGGCCGACACGATGGCCACGCTGTACAGCGTGGAGCATGGCCGACGCTTGCCTGTGCGCCCGCCCTCGCCCTTTCCCCGCGGCAACCAACTAGCCGTGCGGGTGATGTCGGGTCTTGCCACCACGGCAGGCACACGCGAAGAACAAAACACCCTGGGTCTGGCCGGCGCTTCGCCGGGCACGGATTGGTGCCTGTCGATCGCCGGCGCCCCCATTCGCGGCACCCAGCGCGTGTTGGGGGCCATCGTGCTGGAAAACCACCAGCGCGAACACGCCTATGGCGACGCCGACCTGCGCCTGCTCACGACCGTGGGCGCAACCCTGGGCACGGCGCTGGAAAACGCCCGCCTGTTTGATGAAACCCAGCGCTTGCTGAAGGAAACCGCAGCGCGCAACGCCGAGCTGGCGGTGATCAACCGCATCCAGCAGGCCGTGGGCGCAGCGCTGGACTTCCAGGCCATCGTCGACGCGGTGGGCGACGAGCTGTGCCGCGTGTTCGATGGCAGCGATCTGGCCATCTGGTGGTGGGACGAACCGCGCGACGAGGTCTTCAATCTTTTCGGCTCCTACAGCGGCAAGCGTGGCGCGAGCGCCTACCGCGCGCCGGTGGCCAGCGACCCGTCGATGCGGCGCGTGCTGCACGAGCGCCGCGTGCTGCTGGCCGGCAATTGGGCCGAGCAGGCCGCGCTGGGCGTGAGCGTCGTGCCCGGCACCAGCCGCAGCCTGTCGATCGTTGCGGTTCCCATCGCGTCGGGCCCGAAGGCGATGGGCCTGGTCGCTCTGGAAAACTTCGAGCGCGAACACGCCTTCGACGCGGCCACGGTCCGCCTGCTCGAAACCGTCGCGTCGAGCATGGGCGTGGCCTTGGCCAACGCCAAGAGCTTCGAGGCCGAACGCCAGCGCGCGGCCGAACTGGCCACCATCAACAGCATCCAGCAGGGCATGGCCTCGAAGCTGGACTTCGACGCCATCGTGCACCTGGTAGGCGACGAGCTGAGCGCGGCCACCGGGCTGCGCTCCATCAGCATCCGTTGGTTCGACCGCGCCGCTCGAACCGTGCGCGTGGCCTATGCCATCGAACACGGCAACCGGTTCGAGAGGCGCGCTGCCGTGCCGATCAAGCCCGGCGGCCCGACCGAGCGTTTGTTCGAAACCGGCCAGCCCATCGTCACGCACACGGCGGCCGAAGAAGCAGCCACGTGGGGCACCCTGCCGGGCACCGACGCTGCCGTCAGCAGTGCCTTCGTGCCCATCGTCGGCGCCAACCAGGTGCTGGGTGGCCTGATGGTTGACGACCATGAGCACGAACACGCCTTTGGCGAGGCGCGATTGCGCCTGCTCGGCACCGTGGCTGCCGCCATGGGCACGGCGCTGGAAAACGCCCGTCTCTTCGACGAGACGCAGCGGCTGCTGAAGGAGACCGAGGCCCGCAATGCCGAGCTGGCGGTGATCAACCGCATCCAGCAGGCGGTCGGTGCGGCGCTGGACTTCCAAGGCATCGTCGATGCAGTCGGCGACCGCCTGCGCGAGGTCTTCGGCAGCGGCGACCTGGGCATTCTCTGGTGGGACGAACCTTCCGCGAGCCTGCACTTCCTTTACAGCTGCGAGCATGGGCAGCGCCTGCCGGTCCGTGCGCTGAAGGTGGTGCCCGGCAGCGAGACCGACCGCGTGCTGCGCAGCCGGCAGGTGACGATCTACAACTCCGTAGAGGAGCAACGGGCCCTCGGCGTGCCGGTCAACCCCGGAACGGACCGCGCGCGCAGCATCCTGATCGTGCCGATGCTGGTCGGCGACCGGATGCTCGGCGTCGTGACGCTCGAAGACCACGAACGCGACCACGCTTTCGGTGCCAGCCAGGTGCGCCTGGTGCAGACCATCGCCTCCAGCATGGCGGTGGCCCTGCTCAACGCCAAGAGCTTCGAGGCCGAACGCCAGCGCGCGGCCGAGCTGGCGGTGATCAACAGCATCCAGCAGGGCATCTCGGGCTCGCTGGACTTCCAGGGCATCGTCGACCTGGTCGGCGACAAGCTGCGCGCCGTGCTGCAGCTCAAGGACATCGGCATCCAGTGGTTCGACACGGCCAATGACCGGCTGCTGTTCCTGTACGCCTACGAACACGGCGAGCGGCTGAGCATCGCGCCGATCGCGCTGCCACCATCGTCCAAGCGCTTCATCCGCACCCGCCAGCCCGAGCTGTACCGCACGGCAGCCGAACAGATTGCCGCAGGCGTGGGCGCGATGCCGGACACCGACCAGAGCCTGTCCTGCGTCATCGTGCCCATCGTCGGCAACGACCGCGCGCTTGGCCTGCTGTGCATGGAGGACTACGAGCGCGAAAACGCCTATGGCGAAGCCGAGCTGCGGCTGCTGCAGACGGTGGCCGGCAGCCTGGGTCTGGCATTGGAAAACGCCCGCCACTTCGAGGAAACGCAGCGGCTGCTGAAGGAAACCGAACAGCGCAACGCCGAACTGGCGGTGATCAACAGCATCCAGCAGGGGCTGGTGGCGCAGCTGGACCTGAACGCCATCATCGAGCTCGTCGGCGACAAGTTGCGCGAGGTGTTCGCCACCGGCGACATGGGCATCGTCTGGTTCGACGAGGACACCGAGATGCTGAGCATGGCCTACCTGTACGAGCACGGCGTGCGGAAACGCGACGTTGCGCCGTTCAAGCTGGCGCACAGCGAGCGCAACCTGCGCATGTTGCGCGAGCGTCGGGCCGTGGCGATGAACTCGGCGGACCAGGGCGGCACGGCCGTGCCCGGCACCGACCTGCCCAAGTCCGACATGCGCGCACCGGTGGTGGCTGGCGGCCGCGTCATTGCGCTGGTGGGCATCGACAACTTCGAACGCGAAAACGCCTTCGGCCCCGACGCGCTGCGCCTGCTGGACACCGTCTGCGCGGCCATGGGCCTGGCGCTGCAGAGCGCGCAGCTGTTCGGCGAGACACAGCGGCTCTTGAAGGAAACCGAAGCGCGTTCGCGGCAGCTGGCGGTCATCAACAGCGTGCAGCAGGGCATGGCGGGCGAACTGCGCTTCCAGGCCATCGTCGACCTGGTGGGCGACAAGTTGCGCGAGATGTTCGCCACCGGCGACATGGCCATCTACCTGCGCGACGAAGCGGCGGGCACGGTGCACGCGCCCTACGTCTACGAACACGGCCAGCGCCTGCAGCAGGGGCCGCGGCGCTACAGGCCGGAGAACGAGCTCAACGCCACCCTGGAGGCCGGCCAGCCAGTAGTGATGGGCACGCGCGCGGCGATGGACGCCCTGGACGTCAGGACCACGCCGGGCACCGACGCCAGCCTGTGCTGCGTTTTCGTGCCGGTGATGGTGGGCGACCGGCTGACGGGCGCCGTGGCCATCGAGAGCTTCGACCGCGAACACGCCTTCGACGAGGCGCAGGTGCACCTGCTGTCGACCATTGCGGCATCCATGGGCGTGGCGCTGGAAAACGCACGCTTGCTGGACGAGACCCAGCGCAATGCGCGCGAGTCCGCAGCCCTGTCGGAAGTGGGCCGCGACCTGTCGTCCACGCTGGACCTGGTCCGCGTGATGGACCGCATCGCCGGCCATGCGAAGGACCTGCTGCACGCCCAGAGCAGCGCCATCTTCCTGCCCGGCCCGGACGGCCACACCTACCGTGCGCGGGTGGCGCTGGGTGACCTGGCCGAGACCCTCAAGGCCACTGGGGTCGAACCGGGGCGCGGCATCATCGGCAGCCTGATCGCCAGTGGCCAGGCCGAGTTCGTCAACGACAGCGCGGCCGACCCGCGCGCGCTGCCGATCCCGGGCACACCGCTTCAGCCCGACGAGCGACTGATGGTCGTGCCGCTGAAATCGGGTGACATGGTGCAAGGCGCCATGGCGGTGTGGCGCAGCGGCGGCCAAGCCTTCGAGGCGCACGAGCTGGCGTTCCTGGAAGGCCTGTCCCAACAAGCCGTGATCGCGCTGAACAACGCACGGCTGTTTGACGAGACCCAGGCCACGCTGCAGCGCCAGACTGCCAGCGCCGACATCCTGCGCGTCATCAGCCAGTCGCCCAACGACGTGATGCCGGTGGTGGACGTCATCGTCAGCACGGCGCGGCTGTTGCTGGGTTGCCACCGCACGGCCTTCCTTCGGCGCGAGGGTGAGGTTCTGGTGGCGATGCGCAGTGCCAAGGCCGAAGGCCTGTCGCCGGGCCGGTTTGCGCAGATCCCGCTCGACGCGGCAGACAACTTCCCGTCGCGCGCGCTGATCTCCCGCGCGCCGCTGCACATTCCGGACTGGTCGGCGGTGGACTTGCCCGCGCACGAACAGGCCGTGCAGCGCCAGACCGGCTGCCGCTCCTCGCTGATGCTGCCCTTGCTGCGTGGCAGCGATCAAGAAGCCCTGGGGGTGCTGATCTTCCAGCGCGAAAAGCTCGAGCCCTTCAACGAAAGCGACATCACACTGGCCCAGTCCTTCGCCGACCAGGCCGTGATCGCCATTGAGAACGTGCGGCTGTTCAAGGAGACGCAGGAAGCACTGGAACGACAGACGGCCACGGCCGACATCCTGCGCGTCATCAGCCGATCGCCCACCGACGTGCAGCCCGTGTTCCAGGCCATCGCCGAGCGCGCCCGCGCGCTGTGCGGTGCCGACTGGGGCGCCACCTCGCGTGTCGAGGACGGCCGCGTGCACATGACCGGCGCCAGCGGCTTGGCCGCGGACGCCGAAGCGACCATGCGCGCGCTGTTCCCGATGGCCGTGGGCGATGCCCCGCAGAACATCCGCAGAGCACTGCTTGAACGTGCACCCGTGCAGATCCCCGATGTGCTGCAGGACGCCGGCTACCCCAACCGCGACAGCACCCGGCAGATCGGCTTTCGCAGCGTGATGTCGGTGCCGCTGATGCGCCAGGGCCAGGCCATCGGCACCATCGGCGTCGGGCGCGGCGAACCTGGCGCGTTCCCGGACCACGCCGTGGCCCTGCTGCAGACCTTTGCCGACCAGGCCGTGATCGCCATCGAGAACGTGCGGCTGTTCAACGAGACGCAGGAAGCGCTCAACCACCAGACGGCCAGTGCCGACATCCTGCGCGTGATCAGCGCGTCGCCCACCGACACGCAGCCGGTCTTCGACGCCATCACCGCCACGGCGGTGCGCATCCTGGGCTGCGACCGTGCCGCGTTCTCGCGGGTCGAAGGCAATCACTACGTGCCGTGTTCCGTCCACACGCCCGCTGGATTTGAGAACAACCGGTGGACAGAACCGGTGCCGATCGACGCCGCAGCCAACTTCCCGTCGCAGGCGATCGTGTCGAAGCAGGCGGTGCACATCCCGGACTGGGACGCCATCGAATTGCCCGATCGCCAGAAGATGATCCGCGCCACCACCGGCGCGCGCGCCTCACTGGCCGTGCCCTTGTTGAACGCCGACCAGAGCATCGGCGTGCTGATGCTGTTCCGCAACCGGCCCGGCGGCTTCACGCCCCGGGAGATTGCGCTCGCGCGGACCTTCGCCGACCAGGCCGTGATCGCCATCGAGAACGTGCGCCTGTTCAATGAGACGAAGGACGCACTGGACCAGCAGACCGCTACATCCGAAGTGCTGGGCGTGATCAGCAACTCGGTAGCCGACACCGCACCGGTGTTTGAAGCCATCGTTCGGAGCTGCCAGCGCCTGTTCGAGGGCAGCAACGCGATCATCTCGTTGGTGAACGACGAAGGCATGGTCCACCACGAAGCCGCCGCAGCCGCAGCGCCGTTCACCGCCGAGCACGTGCTGCGTTCCCTGAACGAGCGCGGCTTTCCGTTGCCGCTGGACCAGACCTACCAAAGCTACGCGATCCGCAAGCGCAGGGTGGTGCACTACCCCGACATTCTCGGCGGTCCCAAGGTGCCCGAGGCGATGCGCCAGATGGCGCGCGAAATCGGCAATTTCTCGATGCTCATTGCGCCGATGCTCTGGGAAGGACAAGGCATTGGCACGATCCATGTGACACGCATTCCGCCACTGCCCTTCGATGACAGGGAGGCCGACCTTCTGCGTACCTTCGCGGACCAGGCCGTGATCGCCATCCAGAACGCGCGATTGTTCAAAGAAGCACGGGACGCCCGCGCCGCTGCGGAATCTGCCAACGAAGCCAAGAGCGCCTTCCTGGCCACCATGAGCCACGAGATCCGCACGCCCATGAACGCCGTCATCGGCATGAGCGGCCTGCTGCTGGACACGCCGCTGAATGACGAGCAGCGCGACTTCACATCGACGATTCGCGACTCGGGTGACTCGCTGCTGACCATCATCAACGACATCCTGGACTTCTCCAAGATCGAAGCCGGGCGCATGGACATCGAGCGCCATCCCTTCGACCTGCGCGACTGTGTCGAATCGGCGATGGACCTCATTGCCAGTCGAGCTGCCGAGAAGCATCTGGACCTGGCCTACGTCTTTGAAGGCGAGGTGCCTGCTGCCTTGAATGGCGACGTCACGCGCCTGCGCCAGGTGCTGTTGAACCTGTTGAGCAACGCGGTGAAGTTCACTGAACGCGGTGAAGTGGTGCTCACCGTGCGCTCAGAAGGTGAACACCTGCACTTCACCGTGCGCGACACCGGCATCGGCCTGAACGAAGCGGGCCTGTCGCGTCTGTTCCAGAAGTTCAGCCAGGCCGACAGCGGCACCACGCGCAAGTACGGCGGCACAGGCCTGGGCCTGGCCATCAGCAAGCTGCTGGCCGAACTGATGGGCGGCAGCATGTGGGCCGCCAGCGCTGGCCCGGGCCAGGGCAGCAGCTTCCACTTCACCCTGCGCGCCGAGGCCGCAGAACTGCCGCAGGGCACGCGGCGCGAATTCGTCGGCGAGCAGCAGGCGCTCAAGGGCAAGCGCATCCTGGTGGTGGACGACAACGCCACCAACCGGCGCATCCTGGCGCTGCAAACGGCCAAGTGGGGCATGGTGGTGCAGGACACCGCCGAACCTGAGCAGGCAGTGTCCCTGCTGCAGCAGCAGGCTTTCGACCTGGCCATCCTGGACATGCACATGCCGGGGCTGGACGGCAGCATGCTGGCCGGCCGCATCCGCGAAGCCGGCTTCACCCTGCCGCTGGTGCTGTTCAGCAGCCTGGGCCGGCGCGAAGGCAACGACAGCGTCTTTGCCGCCACGCTGGCCAAGCCGCTGCGCCAGAGCCAGCTCTTCGACACCCTGGTCAGTCTCCTGGCGGGCGACGCGGCACCCAAGAAGTTCGACGCTCCCGGCAAACCACGCATGGACGCCGCAATGGCCAGCATCCACCCGCTGCGCATCCTGCTGGCCGAAGACAACGTGGTGAACCAGAAGTTGGCGCTGCGCCTGCTCAGCCAGATGGGCTACCGCGCAGACCTGGCCAGCAACGGCGTCGAGGCCATCGAGTGCGTCACACGGCAAACCTATGACGTGGTGCTGATGGACGTGCAGATGCCCGAGATGGACGGGCTGGAAGCCACGCGCCGCATCACGGCCCGTTGGCCGCCAGATCAGCGCCCGCGCATCATTGCGATGACCGCCAACGCGATGCAGGGCGACCGCGAGGCCTGCCTGGCCGCCGGCATGGACGACTACGTGACCAAGCCGATCCGGGTCGATGCCCTGGTCGGCGCGCTGCAACAAACCACCCCGCGCAAGGAAGCCTGAGATGGCCCGCAAATCCGTTTCGTCCCTCTCCGCACCGTCGGCGGCCCCGACTGCGCTGCAGCTCACGCCCGAAGGCGACCGGGCCATCGCGCGGGTGTGGGATCTCAGCTTCACGGGCCAACTGCAGGCCGCCATTGACGAGGCCGCTTCAGCGCTGGCCCATCTGCCCATGACGCCCG
The DNA here is from genome assembly GCA_963750785.1 of uncultured beta proteobacterium. Taxonomy (GTDB): domain Bacteria; phylum Pseudomonadota; class Gammaproteobacteria; order Burkholderiales; family Burkholderiaceae_C; genus Rubrivivax. The sequence continues at coordinate 250,224 of CAVVSC010000002.1, forward strand.
AGCAGCGCGCTGAATTGCTGGACCTGAACAGCGACAACCGCTTTCTGCGCGCCGACCCCGCGGGGGCCGAGGCCGATGCCCAAGCGATGGAGGCACTGGCGCGGCAGCACCGGCAGCGGCCCACTCTGCAGGCCTGGGCGCTGCGGCGCCGCGCCGTCGTGCTCGGGCGCAGCGGGAATGCCGACGAGTCCCTGTCGCTGGCCCTGCGCGCCTGGCGAACGGCACGGTCTGGCGGTCATGGGGTGCTCCAGGGCTTGTGTCTGAGCACGCTGGCTTCTGCGCAGGGTCGAACCCAGAAGCATGCGGAGGCATGCATAGACACCGCGCGTCGAGCCGTGGCGCACTTCGAGCGCCTGGGCCACGGCGCGCACACGGTGCGCGCGATGCATGTCCTGGCCAGCCAATGCGCGATGAAGGGTCTGGCCGCTGAGTCGGATGCGCTGTCCGCCCAGGTGCTGGCGCTCACCCGACAGAGCGGTGACCTGGTCACGCAGTCCAATGCCCTGAACCTGCTCACCTTCCACGAGGCCGACCAGGCCCTGCAATTGCAGCGCTACCGGGAGGCACGTGAAGCGCTGGAGGCTGCAGGCGCCGTGGGCAACCTGCCCGTGATCGTGGGCAACTTGGGCGAAGCCACCGGTGAACTGGGCTTGTTCCGGCAGGCTCTTCGCCTGTTGCGCGAGGCCGCTCGGACCGGTGCCCAGGTCGGGCAGCTGCAAATGCTTCCCAACATTCGGTCGCAACTGGCCGAACAGGAATTGCAGCTGCGCCACTTCGACGCCGCACGTGCAGAGGCGGCCGAGGTCGATCGGCTCAGCCGAGTCCTGGCGCGGCGCGACATGTTCTGGTTCGCACAAACGCTGGAAGGCCGCCTGGCCTTGCTGGAAGGTCGCACGGCCGACGCCGTTCGCTTGTTGTCCAAGGCCTGCGCCGAAACGGATGCCGAGGCCTTGCCTGGCATCTGGCTGAAGCACCAGACCTGCCTGGCCCAGGCCCACCTGGCCGCGGGCCAGCCACGCAAGGCCCTGGCCGCCACACGCGTGGCCACCGCGCTGCACAAGGCCAAGGGCCTGGCACGCCTGAACGGCATGCTGCCTGACGCGCTGTGGTGGCGCCACAGCCAGGCGCTGCGTGCCGGCGGTGGCCGTGCAGCGGCGGCCGAAGCCGATGCCGCCCTGGCCTTTGCCTATGGCCTGGTGGTGGACACCGTGGGCAATCTCAGCGACGAAGGCCTTCGCCGCAACGCGCTGAACAAGATCGAAGAGCGGCGCGAGATCGTGCAGGCCTGGCTGGCCCATGCCCGCAAGCAAGGCCTGCCGCAGGCCCAGCGCGAACGTCACCTCGCCGGCAGCAGCAACCTGCGTGAACCCTTTCAGCGACTGGTGGACACCGGGCTGCGGCTGAACGAATTGCGCAGCGCAACTGAGTTGGCCGAATTCTTGGTAGACGAAGCCACTGAATTGAGCGGCGCCGACCGCGTGCTGCTGGTTTTCGAGCAAGACGCGGCGACCGATGAAGGGGCACTGGTGACGGCTGGTTCTCTGCTGCCACACGGTGAAGACGAGGCCAGCCTGCTGCGCGCCATCACGCCCTGGCTGCACGAGGCCCGCCGCACCCGTGCTGCGAGCCTTCGCCACGGGCCTGCTGGCGCCGAGCCAATGGACCAGCGGTCTTGCCTGGTGGCACCACTGGTGGCGGGCAGCCGCGTCATCGGCTACCTGTACGCCGACCTCGAAGGCGCATATGGCCGCTTCCACGACACCGACCGCGACCTGCTGGGCATGCTGGCCGCGCAGGCGGCGGTGGCGCTGGACAACGCGCGCTGGGGTGAAGGCCTGGAGGCGCAGGTGGCCGAGCGCACGGCCGAGGCGCGCGCCGCGCAGGCCGCGGCGGAGCAGCGGGCGGCGGAGCTGGCAGTGATCAACAGCATCCAGCAGGGTATTGCGGGCAGCCTGGACTTCGCCGGCATCGTTGAGATGGTGGGCCATAAGCTGTGCGAGGTGATGAAGAGCGAGGACGTGGGCATCAACTGGATCGACCACGCCACGCGAACGGTCAGGCCGGTGTATGCAGTCGAGCACGGGCGACGACTGCACCTGGCGGACCAGCGCTTCCCGGACGATGCGCAATGGGCCCTGGCGATGAAGCGCCGGGTACCACTGGTGAAAAATACCCAGGCTGAGGCGATCGCCGCGGGTGTCATCCCCGGCACCGACCCGGCGTTGTGCACGCTGTCCATTCCGATCGTGGTGGCCGACTGCCGCGTCGGTTCCATCGAACTTGAGGACCATGAACGCGAGTACGCCTTTGGCGATGCCCAGATCCACCTGCTCAGCACCATCGCCACCAGCCTGGGCGTGGCCCTGCAAAGCGCCGAGCGCTTCGCCGAAACCCAGCGCCTGTTGAGGGAAACCGACGCCCGCGCAGCCGAACTGGCCATCATCAACGGCGTGCAGGCCGGCCTGGCCAACAAGCTGGACGCACGTTCGGTCTTTGAACTGGTGGGCGAGAAGCTGCGCGAATTGTTCGACTCCCAGGGCATCAGCATCGCCACCCTGGACACCGACGCCGATGTGCGGCACTACGCCTACCTGATGGAGCGCGGCCAGCGCCACCAGGTGGCGGACGCGTCCATTTCCAAGCTGGGCTGGCACCTGATCCGCAACCCGCAGCCCTGGCTGGTGAACGAGCGCGTGGCCGAACGCATGGCGGAGATCGGTGTGGTGCAGTCCACCATTCCGGGCACCGAACCTTCCAAGAGCCTGCTGCGTGTGCCCGTACTGACTGACGGTCGCGTCACCGCTGTGATCGGCCTGGACAACGTGGACCGCGAGCAGGCCTTCAGCGACGGCGACGTGCGCTTGCTCACCACCCTGGCCGCCAGCATGAGCGTGGCGCTGGAGGGTGCCCGCCTGTTCGAACAGACGCAGTCCCTGCTGGCACAGACCGAACAGCGCGCCAGCGAACTGGCCACTGTCAACGCGCTGGGCCAGGCGCTCAATTCCAAGATCGAGCTGAACGAGCTGATCCGCGTGCTGGGGGACAAGATCCGCGAGACCTTCAGAGCCGACATCGTCTACGTGGCCCTGGTGGACGAGACCGCGGAGCTGATCCGCTTCCCTTACGCCCATGGCGAGGAACTGGCGCCGCAGGGCCTGGGCGAAGGCCTCACCGGCAAGATCATCGAAACCGGCCAGGCACTGCTGCTGAACGAGGATGTGGACGCGGCAGCAGACGCCATCGGCGCCGCTCAACTGGGCGTGCAGGCGGCCAGCTACCTGGGCGTGCCGATCAGCGTGCGCGGGCAGCCCATTGGCGTGATCAGCGTGCAGAGCACGCGCGAGGAGGGCCGCTTCAGCCTCGGCGACCAGCGCCTGCTGGAAACGCTGGCGGCCGGCGTGGGCGTGGCCATCCGCAATGCGCAGCTGTTTGCCGAAGCACGTGACGCGCGCGCCTTGGCCGAAAGTGCCAACGAAGCCAAGAGCGCCTTCCTGGCCACCATGAGCCACGAGATCCGCACGCCGATGAACGCCGTCATCGGCATGAGCGGGCTCTTGCTGGACACCGAGCTGACGGCCGAGCAGCGCGACTTCGCGAGCACCATTCGCGATTCGGGTGATTCGCTGCTGACCATCATCAACGACATCCTGGACTTCTCCAAGATCGAGGCCGGGCGCATGGACATAGAGTCCCAGCCTTTTGACCTGCGGGACTGTGTGGAAAGCGCGCTGGACCTGGTGGCCAGCCGCGCGGCTGACAAGCACCTGGACCTGGCCTACGTGTTTGAAGGTGAGCTGCCCGCTGGTGTCCGCGGCGACGTGACCCGCTTGCGCCAGGTGCTGCTGAACCTGTTGTCCAACTCGGTGAAGTTCACCGACCAGGGCGAAGTGGTGTTGAGCGTGGCGGCCGCTGTGCCCGAGCACCGCCCCAAAGCCGTGGAGCTGCAGTTCAGCGTGCACGACACCGGCATCGGCCTGAGCGAAGCCGGCCTGTCCAAGCTGTTCCAGAGCTTCAGCCAGGCGGATGCCTCCACGACGCGCAAGTACGGCGGCACGGGTCTGGGACTGGCCATCAGCAAGCGCTTGGCCGAGCTGATGGACGGCCGCATCTGGGCCCAGAGCAGCGGCCCTGGAAGAGGCGCCACCTTCAGCTTCACCATCACGGTGCCGGTGGCCGAGCTGCCTGCGGCCAGCCGGCGCAGCTTCATCGGTCAACAGCCGGGCTTGGCGGGCAAGCGCCTGCTGGTGGTGGACGACAACGCCACCAACCGCCGCGTGCTGGCCTTGCAGTCGGCCAAGTGGGGCATGGTGCCGCGCGACACGGCCGATCCGGCCGAAGCCCTGGCGCTGGTGAAAGCAGGCGAGCGCTTCGACCTGGCCGTGGTGGACATGCACATGCCGCAGATGGATGGCCTGACACTGGCGCGGCAGTTGCACACCGCGCAGGCCAGCCTGCCCCTGGTGCTGTTCAGCAGCCTGGGCCGGCGCGAGGCTGGCGACACCGAGGGGCTGTTCAAGGCCTACCTGGCCAAGCCGCTGCGCCAGAGCCAGCTCTTCGACACCCTGATGACCTTGTTCGAACAGGACACCGCGCCACGCCAGGCCAAGGCCAGCAAGCCCGCGCTGGACAAGGGCCAGGGCCAGCGCCACCCGCTGCGCATCCTGCTGGCCGAAGACAACGCCGTGAACCAGAAGTTGGCCCTGCGCCTGCTGCAGCAGATGGGCTACCGTGCAGACGTGGCTGCCAATGGCATCGAGGCCATCGAGTGCGTCGCACGACAGCCATATGACCTGGTCCTGATGGACGTGCAGATGCCGGAGATGGACGGCCTGGAAGCCACGCGTCGCATCACCGCACGCTGGCCGGTGGGCCGCAGGCCGCGTATCGTTGCCATGACGGCCAACGCCATGCAGGGCGACCGCGAAGAGTGCCTGGCCGCCGGCATGGACGACTACCTGACCAAGCCCATCCGCGTGGATACCCTGTCCGAAACCCTGGCACAGACTTCTGCCCGCCCCGACGCTTGAGATGCCTACATGACCGACAACGTGATCGACCCCAACACCTTCGGCGAACTGCAGGCCAACGCCGGCGAAGACTTCGTGGCCGAACTGGTAGGCACCTTTGCCGAGGAAGCGCCGCTGATCCTGGCCGACCTGCGCAGCGCCCTGCAGGCTGCCGATGCCGACCGCTTCCGGCGCGCGGCGCATTCGCTGAAGAGCAACAGCAACACCTTTGGCGCCACCTGCCTGGCCGAACTGGCGCGCACACTGGAACTGGGTGGTCTGCCCGCCAACACCGCGCCGCTGGACGCCCTGGAAGCCGAGTACGGCCGCACGGTGGCGGCGCTGCAGACGATGGCACAGGCCCCGGGCCATGGCTGAGCGCGGCGCGCGCCTGCTGGTGGCCGACGACAACAAGGTCAACCGGCTGCTGCTGGGCCGCACGCTGGAACTGCAGGGCCACCAGGTCAGCAGCGCCGACAACGGCCGCCGCGCGCTGGAGATGCTGCGCAGCGAGCGTTTCGACCTGCTGCTGCTGGACCTGGAAATGCCGGAGGTTGACGGCTTTGGCGTGCTGGAGCAACTGGCGGCCGATTCGGAACTGCGCGACCTGCCGGTCATCGTCACCAGCTCACTGGAAGGCGTGGCGCACGTGGCGCGCTGCATCGAGCTGGGTGCCGACGACTACCTGCACAAGCCCGTGAACCCCGTGCTGCTGAAGGCGCGCGTGGGTTCCAGCCTGGAGAAGAAGCGCCTGCGCGACCAGCAGAAGGAACAGGTCAAGCGCTTTGCCACCAGCGCCGTGGCGCAGGACCTGGCGCAAAGCGGCTTCAGCCTGGGCGGCAAGCGGGTGCAGGCCACGGTGATGTTCAGCGACATCCGCGGCTTCACGTCCCTGGTGGAAAGCCAGCCGCCGGAAGAAACCATTGAACTGCTCAACACCTACTACACGCTGATGTTCGACGCCATCAGCGGCCAGGGCGGAGTCGTCAACCAGATGATCGGCGACGGGCTGATGGCCGTCTTCGGTGCGCCGCTGCCGTTGCCCGAGCCGCCACTGGCCGCGGTGCGTGCGGCGCTGGACATGATCGAGATGGTGGAACTCTTCAATGCGGAACGCGCCAGCGAAGGCAAGCCGTCGATCGCCATCGGCATCGGCATCGCCAGCGGCGAGGTGATTGCCGGCTACACCGGCACCCAGCAGCGCGCCACCTACACCTGTGTGGGCGACACGGTCAACCTGGCCGCGCGGCTGGAAGCGCACACGAAGGTGGCCGGGCACGCCGTGCTGCTGGAGGCAGCCACGCACGAGGCGCTGGCGGGCCGCGTGGCCACGCTGGCACTGGGCGCGATGCCCATCCGCGGCAAGGCCGCCGAAGTGAGCGTGTTTGCCGTCAAGACGGCGCGCTAGAAACGGAGACCGTCATGTGGAAGAAACTGGCTTGGGCTGTGCTGACCCTGGTGCTGATGGGGGCCGCCTACCTGGCGGTCTGGCCGGTGCCGATCAAGGCCGAGGCCTGGCAGGCACCAGCTGCACCGGGCTACCAGGGCCCCCACGCAGCCAACAGCAAACTGGCTGGGCTGACGCTGATTTCCTTGGGCGGCGAAACGGGCCCCGAGCACGTGGCCCTGGGCCCAGACGGCCTGCTCTACGCCGCCGTGGCCAGCGGCCGCATCCTGCGCATGAAGCCTGACGGGTCGGCTCAGGAGACCTATGCCACCACGGGCGGACGCGTGCTGGGTTTTGACTTTGACGCCACCGGCAACCTGGTGGCCGCCGACGCCATCAAGGGACTGCTCTTGATTTCGCCCAAGGGCGAGGTGACGGTGCTGACCGACAAGGTGGCTGGCAATGCCATCCTGTATGCCGACGCGGTGGTGGTTGCCAAGTCCGGCAAGATCTACTTCAGCGATGCGTCCACCCGATTCGGCCCCGCCCGCTGGGGCAGCACCTACGAAGCGGCGGTGCTGGACATCATCGAACAGGCCTGCACCGGCCGCATCCTGGAATACGACCCTGCAACCCAGACCACGCGTGTGGTCGTCAAGGGCCTGGCCTTTGCCAACGGTGTGGCGCTGAGCGCCGATGAACAGACGCTGTTCGTCGCCGAGACCGGCAAGTACCGCATCTGGACCGTGGCCGTTGCCGCGCGGGACCTGGACGCACGCCAGCCCTCCGCCCAGGCCAAGGTCTTGATCGACAACATACCCGGCTACCCGGACAACCTGATGCGTGGGCAGGAAGGCCGCATCTGGGTGGGCCTGTCCGGCCCGCGCAGCCCCAAGGTGGACGAGATGGCCGCCAAGCCCTTCCTGCGCGAAGTGACCCTGCGCCTGCCGCGCGCACTGTGGCCGCTGCCCAAGCCCTACGGCCACGTCTTTGCGTTCAATGAGGCCGGCCAGGTGGTGGCCGACCTGCAAGACCCCAGCGGCGCCTACCCGCAGACCACGGGCGTCACCGAAACCGCCGAGCGGCTGTACATCCAGAACCTGCACAGCCCGGTGCTGGGCTGGAAGGCGCGCTGAGGGCCGAAGTGCGCGATCAGTTTGCGCCGAAGCGCACGCTGACCCCCATGAACAGGCCCATGTCGTTCTTCTTGGTACCCACGGGCGGCTTGCTGTTGTAGGTGTCCGTCAGACCCACGGTGGCATTCAGGTTGCTGCTGACGGCCACGGCCAGGCCCGCCGTGAACTTGGCCAAGGTGGCCTTGTCGCCGCTCAGGCCCGGGTAAAGTTCCAGGCGCTGCTTGAAGCTGGTGTTGGCAGCCAATTGGTGTGTGGATTCCTCGCCCAGCAGCAAGCTGCTGCGGTTGAAGGTCTTGCCGGTGCGGCCACCAATGGATTGCGCCGCGTCGTAGCGGTCGGTGGTGTAGGCCGCGCCGCCGAAGACATTGAAGGACATGGTCTGGCTGTCCACCAATTTGACGCCCAGGCCGCCAGCCAGCGTGGTGCGCAGCGTCAGTTCAGTCAGCGCGTCGCCTTCCGCACCCAACTTGCCGAAGGCATAGACATTGGTGCTGAGGTTGTAGTCGTATTGGCCGAAGCTGGCCCACTTGTTGGACGTGGTGCTGGTGGTGCCGTTGGCCTTGCTACGCGCATAGTTGCTGCTGGCACCCAGGGTGATCTTGTCCTGGGCGGTGGCACGCAGCATGTCGGCATTCAAGGCCAGCGCCGTGCTGGTGGAATTGCCCGACGTGGATGACAGCGCCAGGCCGCCCGTACCGCGCCATTCGCCGTCGGTCTTCACCTGGGCGAAGGCCGAGGCGGCGACCAAGCTTGCCATGGAGGCAAGGGACAAACGGACGGTGATCGAAACAGTCATGCAGACTCCTGATGTGTTGTGGGAAAACTATGGATGCTGAGATGCATCCTAGAGTTCCCTCGCACCTTGCCTGCAGGCCCAGGGGCCAGGTAAGCAACCGTTCCTAGGTGCAGCCCAGTGTGCCGTCAAGCCAGGGCCCGGACAACTTCCGGCGGTGCCTGCACCAGCTCGATCAGCACGCCCTCTCCGCCCACCGGGAATTCGTCATTGCCCTTGGGGTGGATGAAGCAGATGTCATGGCCCGACGCGCCCTTGCGGATGCCTCCGGGTGCGAAGCGCACGCCGTTGGCGGTCATCCATTCCACCGCCTTGGGCAGGTCGTCCACCCAAAGGCCCACGTGGTTCAAGGGCGTGGTATGCACGGCGGGCTTCTTGTCCGGGTCCAGTGGCTGCATCAGGTCCACTTCGACCGCCGTGGGCCCCGTGCCTAACGCGCAAATGTCTTCATCCACATTTTCGCGTTCACTCACAAAAGTACTTTTCACTTGCAGACCCAGCATGTCCACCCACAGCGACTTCAGGCGCTGCTTGTCTGGGCCGCCGATGGCGATCTGCTGGATGCCGAGGATGCGGAAGGGCTTGTCTGTGGCCATGGTGAATCTCCAGGATCGGGTTTCAAGAAAGGGGTTCAAGACGCGGCAAATCAACCCGGCCCCGCAGCCACCCGGTCTTCAGGCCTGCCAGTGCAGCAACCGATTCGCGTTCCACATAGGGCAGGCGGCCACCAAAACCAAAGAACAGGTCGCGCAAGGCGGGCCCTGCCAGGGCATGGGACTGGAACAGCGGCGTCAACCAGCGGCTGGCGCGCTGGTAGAAGCGCAAGTGGGCACGGCGCCGCGCCGAATAGGCGGCTGCGGCTGCGCTGGGAGACCCACCACTTTGACGCGCTGACGCCAGTTCCTGGGCCAGTGTCAGCGCGTCGATCAGGCCCATGTTGGCGCCCTGGCCCAACTGCGGGCTCATGCCGTGCGCGCAGTCGCCGATGGCCACGACCGGGCCGTCGTGCCAGGTCTTCATGAAGACGTCTGCATAGCGCGCCACGCGCAACTGGCGAGCATCCTGCAAGGCATTCAGCACGTCTTCGGCTTCGGGCCAGAGCTGCAGCATCTGCTGCTTGAGGGCCGTGAGCGCAGGTCGGCTCTGCCAAGCCAGCAGGTTTTGTTCAGACAGGCTCCAGAACAAGGTCAGCATTGATGCCTGTTCACCGGCCGCCGGCAAGCCGCGGCCCACGGGCATCAGGCCCAGCATCTGCTGCGCCGACCGGTAGCGCTGCCGCAATTGCAGGCCCTGCCAGGTGGCAGGCAAGGGCAGCAGGCACCACAGCGCACCCCAGGGGTAGAGCTGCTGGCGCTGCTGCACAGGCATCAGCGCCCGCAAGCGCGAGAAGGCGCCATTGGCCAAGACCAGCAGGTCAAACGGGCGCGATGCGGCGTCCGCAGCCGCACCGCCGGCAGCCAGTTGCAGGCTCACGCCCACGGCCTGTTGCGAATAGCCGGCCACGGGCGCGTCCAGGTGCCAATGCACGGCTTCGCCGCGCACGGCCTGCCACAAGACGCCCAGCAGCGCCGTTCGCTGGATGCCCAAGCCGAACTGGCCTTCGCCCAGGCGCGCGTAGCGCATGTCCAGCACCGCGCGGCCGGTGGGTGTGTCGCCATACAGGTGATCGACCCTTGAACCCGCCGCACACACCGTGTCGGCCAGGCCCAAGGCCGCCAGCATGGCCAGACCCGTGGGTTGCAAGAGCAGGCCCGCACCTTCCGCGCGCGGCTGCGGCGCGGACTCGAACAGGTGCACCTCGCAGCCCTGTCGCGCCAGCGCCACCGCAGCCGCGGAGCCGGCCACACCGGCGCCCACCACGGCTACGCGCATGGCAGCCAAGCGCGGGTCAGACGAAGCTGATGATGGGCTGATCAACCGACAGGCTTTCGCCCTTCCTGGCCAGCACTTCTTTCACCGTGCCGTCTTGGGTGGCGGTGAGGATGTTTTCCATCTTCATGGCTTCAATCACTGCCAGGCGTTCACCCGCCAGCACCTTCTGGCCCGCTTGCACGGCCACGTCGGCCAGCAGGCCCGGCATGGGCGACAGCAGGAACTTGCTGAGGTCCGGCGGCGCCTTGTGCGGCATCAGCTTGAAAAGCTCGGCGGCGCGCGGCAGGAGCACCAGGGTCTCGATCTGCGTGCCGTTGTGCGACACGCGGATGCCCAGGGGATTCTTGTCGCCGCCGCGCTCCACCTGTGCGGTGAAAGCGCGGCCATTGCAAGTGCCCTGCATCACCAGGCTGCCCAGCTTGCTGGTGCTCTGGATGGCGAAGTGGCGGTCTTCGATGACCACGTCGGCCTTGCCCGAGGTGGGCTCGAATTCGTCGATGCGCACCGGGTGGTGTGCCTGTTCACCCTGCTTGCCCCGCACCACCACCACCAGGTCAGGCGAGTTCTTCACGCCGTGCCCGGCCAGCTGGCCGCTGATGCCGGCCGAACGTTCGCGCGCCTTGCGGCGCACGAAGGCCGCCAGGGCCACCAGGAAGAGTGGGTCGTCGTGCGGCACGTCGGCGCTGCTGAAACCTTGTGCGTAGTGCTCGGCGATGAAGCCGGTGTTGAAGTCGCCGCTGACGAATTTGGGATGCGCCAGCAAGGCTGCCTGGAACGGGATGTTGCTGCTGATGCCGCGGATGACAAAGGCGTTCAGCGCTTCGCGCATCTTGGCAATGGCGTCCAGCCGGTCGCGCCCGTGCACGATGAGCTTGCCGATCATCGAGTCGTAGAACATCGGGATCTCGCCGCCTTCGCTCACACCGGTGTCCACGCGCACGCCGCCGTCTCTGGGCATGGGCGACGCGGCCACCATGGAGCTGGGCGGCGGCACGAAGCGCACCAGGCGCCCCGTGCTGGGCAGGAAGTTGCGGAAGGGGTCTTCGGCGTTGATCCGGCATTCGATGGCCCAGCCGTTGCGCTTCACGTCCGCCTGCGTCAGCGGCAGCGGCTCCCCAGCGGCCACGCGGATCATCAGTTCCACCAGGTCCAGCCCGGTGATGCACTCCGTCACCGGGTGCTCGACCTGCAGCCGCGTGTTCATTTCCAGGAAGTAGAAGCTCTGGTCCTTGCCGACCACGAATTCCACCGTGCCGGCACTCTGGTACTTCACGGCCTTGGCCAATTGCACGGCCTGTTCGCCCATGGCCTTGCGCGTGGCGTCACTGATGAAGGGCGACGGCGCTTCCTCGATCACCTTCTGGTGGCGGCGCTGGATGCTGCACTCGCGCTCGTTCAGGTAGATGACGTGGCCTTGCGAATCGCCGAGCACCTGGATTTCGATGTGGCGCGGGCTTTCGACGAATTTCTCGATGAAGACGCGATCGTCGCCAAAGCTGTTCTTGGCCTCGTTACGGCAGCTGCTGAAACCTTCAAACGCTTCCTTGTCATTGAAGGCCACGCGCAGGCCCTTGCCACCTCCACCGGCGCTGGCCTTGATCATCACCGGGTAGCCGATGTCCTTGGCGATCTGCACTGCACGTTCCGGCGATTCAATCGCGTCGTTCCAACCGGGGATGGTGCTCACCTGGGCTTCATTGGCCAGCTTCTTGGATGCGATCTTGTCGCCCATGGCCGCGATGCTGGTGTGCTTGGGGCCGATGAAGACGATGCCTTCTTCTTCCAGGCGCCTGGCAAAGGCGGCGTTTTCCGACAGGAACCCATAGCCCGGGTGCACCGCCTCCGCACCCGTCTGCTTGCAGGCCGCGATGATCTTGTCGGCGACAAGGTAGCTTTCGCGTGAAGGCGCGGGGCCCAGCAGCACGGCCTCGTCGGCCAGTTCCACGTGGCGCGCGTCCTTGTCGGCTTCGGAGTAGACCGCCACGGTGGCGATGCCCATCTTCTGGGCCGTCTTGATGACGCGGCAGGCGATTTCGCCGCGGTTGGCAATGAGGATCTTCTTGAACATGGGGTGGTCTCCGCAACGCCTCACAAGGGGATGTTGCCGTGCTTGCGCCAAGGGTTTTCCAGCTTCTTGTCTTTGAGCATGGCCAGGCTGCGGCAGATGCGCCTGCGGGTCTCGTGCGGCTGGATGACGTCGTCGATGAAGCCGCGCGCACCCGCCACAAAGGGGTTGGCAAAGCGCATCTTGTATTCCGCTTCCTTGGCTGCGAGCTTGGCAGGGTCGCCCTTGTCTTCGCGAAAGATGATCTCCACCGCGCCCTTGGCGCCCATCACGGCGATCTCGGCATTCGGCCAGGCGAAGTTGACGTCACCGCGCAGGTGCTTGGAGGCCATCACGTCGTAGGCACCGCCATAGGCCTTGCGCGTGATGACGGTCACCTTGGGCACGGTGCACTCCGCATAGGCGTAGAGCAGCTTGGCGCCGTGCTTGATGATGCCGCCGTACTCTTGGCTCGTGCCCGGCATGAAGCCCGGCACGTCGACGAAGGTGATCACCGGGATGTTGAAGGCGTCGCAGAAACGAACAAAGCGCGCGGCCTTGATGCTGCTCTTGATGTCAAGACAACCGGCCAGCACCAGTGGGTTGTTGGCGACGATGCCCACCGTGCGGCCCGCCATGCGGGCCATGCCGATGACGATGTTCTTGGCGTAGTCCGGCTGCAGTTCAAAGAAGTCACCGTCGTCCACCGTCTTCAGGATCAGTTCCTTGATGTCGTAGGGCTTGTTCGGGTTCTCCGGCACCAGGGTATCCAGGCTCATGTCCAGCCTCTCGGCCGGGTCGCCGCTGGGCCGCACGGGCACGCCGTCGCGGTTGTTCAGCGGCAGGTAGTTGAAGAAGCGGCGCAGCATCAGCAGCGCTTCGACGTCGTTTTCAAACGCCAGGTCGGCCACGCCGCTCTTGCTGGTGTGGGTGCCCGCGCCGCCCAGTTCTTCGGCGGTGACTTCTTCATGCGTCACCGTCTTCACCACCTCCGGGCCGGTGACGAACATGTAGCTGCTGTCCTTCACCATGAAGATGAAGTCGGTGATGGCGGGCGAGTACACCGCGCCGCCGGCCGAAGGACCCATGATCATGCTGATCTGCGGAATGACGCCGCTGGCCATGACATTGCGCTGGAAGACTTCGGCATAACCGCCGAGTGATGCAACGCCCTCCTGGATGCGAGCGCCGCCGCTGTCGTTCAGGCCGATGACCGGCGCGCCCACCTTCAAGGCCTGGTCCATGACCTTGCAGATTTTCTCCGCGTGCGGCTCGCTAAGGGCACCGCCGAAGACGGTGAAGTCCTGGCTGAACACGAAGACCAGGCGGCCATTGATCATGCCGTAGCCCGTGACAACCCCGTCGCCCGGGATCTTGTTGTCCTGCATGCCGAAGTCCGTGCAACGGTGCTCCACGAACATGTCCCACTCTTCGAAGGTGCCCTCGTCCAGCAGCAGTTCCAGCCGTTCACGTGCCGTGAGCTTGCCCTTGGCATGCTGCGACGCGATGCGTTTTTCGCCGCCGCCCAGGCGCGCGGCGGCGCGCTTCTGTTCCAGCCGTTCGTTGATGTCGTGCATGGTCTTGGTTCCTTCGCTCTCTCAGGTCTCTCTTGTTCAGTCCATCATGTCCAGCAGCCGCCTTGCAGCCACCGAAGCAGCCACGCGGCCGCTTTCCACGTCGTCCAAAGTCGTTTGCAGCGCACCCGTCACGGCCGGATGCTGGCGGAAGCGCTGGCGCAGGCCGGCTTCGATGCGCTCCCACATCCAGGCCTGGCTCTGCTGGTGTCGCCGCTGCTCCAGGCGGCCTTCGCTCTGCTGCCGTGCCTTGAAGGCCAACACCGCCTGCCAGAACTCGGGCAGGCCCTGGCCTTTGAGCGCGCTCATCTGCAGCACCTGCGTGCCTGCCGTGGTGTGCGGGCCCAGGAAGCGCAGGGCGCTGGTGATCTGCGCCCGCGCACGGGTGGCAGCGGCCTCATCCAGGTCGGCCTTGTTGATCACCACCAGGTCCGCCAGTTCCATGACGCCCTTCTTGATGGCCTGCAGGTCGTCACCCGCGTTGGGCAGTTGCAGCAGCACAAAGAGGTCCGTCATGCCCGCCACGGCAGTTTCGCTCTGTCCCACACCCACGGTCTCCACGATGACGATGTCATAGCCCGCCGCTTCGCAAACCAGCATGGCCTCACGTGTTTTCTCGGCCACGCCGCCCAGCGTTCCACTGCTGGGGCTGGGGCGGATGTAGGCGCGCTCATCCATCGACAAACGCTCCATGCGCGTCTTGTCACCCAGGATGCTGCCGCCGCTCAGACTGCTGCTGGGGTCGATGGTGAGCACGGCCACGCGGTGCCCTTGCTCCACCAGCAGCAAACCCAGCGACTCAATGAAAGTGCTTTTGCCCACGCCGGGCACACCGCTCAAGCCGATGCGCAAGGACTTGCCGGTGTGCGGCAGCAATGCGTTCAGCATTTCGTCGGCGCGCAAGCGGTGGTCGGCGCGAGTGCTTTCCAGCAGCGTGATGGCCTTGGCCATGGCGCGGCGCTGGGCTGCGCGGTCGCCACCCAGGATCTGGTCAATGAGCTCTGCGTTGGAAGGGAGCATGGCTTGCTAATACTTGCCGGCTGCCGCGCGAGCCGAGGGCGGCGGGTGACCGGCCTCCAGCATGTTCAAAGTCAGCTGCACAGCTTCAGGGGCCGACAGCCGCCTTGATCTGCTCCAGCACGTCCTTCGCGCTGACAGGAATCGGCGTCCCCGGCCCGTAGATGCCCTTCACGCCCGCGTCGTACAGGAAGCCATAGTCCTGCTGCGGAATGACGCCGCCCACAAACACGATGATGTCGTCGGCACCCTGCTTCTTCAGTTCCGCAATGATGGCCGGCACCAAGGTCTTGTGGCCGGCTGCCAGCGTGCTGACGCCCACGGCATGCACGTCGTTCTCAATGGCTTGCCGCGCACACTCTTCGGGTGTCTGGAAGAGCGGGCCGATGTCCACGTCGTAGCCCAGGTCGGCGAAGGCCGTGGCCACCACCTTGGCGCCGCGGTCGTGGCCGTCCTGGCCCAGCTTGGCGATCATCACGCGTGGTCGGCGGCCTTGCGCTTCTCCGAATGCGGCGATTTCGCCCTTGAGCTTGTCCCAGCCCTCGGCGCTGTCGTAGGCGGCGGCGTACACGCCAGTCACCTTCTGGATATCGGCGCGGTGGCGGCCAAACACCTTTTCCAGTGCATCACTCACTTCACCCACCGTGGCGCGAAGCCGGATGGCTTCGATGCTCAGCGCCAGCAGATTCCCCTGGCCTGATTGTGCGCACGATGTCAGGGCGTCAAGCGCACCCTGTACTTTCGCGTTGTCTCGCTCCGCCTTCACCTTTTTCAGCAGCGCGATCTGACCTTCGCGCACCTTCACGTTGTCCACTTCCAGGATGTCGATCGCATCCTGGCTCTTCAACTTGTACTTGTTGACGCCCACGATGACGTCCTGCCCGCTGTCGATGCGCGCCTGTTTTTCGGCCGCGCTGGCTTCGATCTTCAGCTTGGCCCAGCCCGAATCCACGGCGCGCGTCATGCCGCCTTGCGCTTGCACTTCTTCGATGATCGACCAGGCCTTGTCGGCCATGTCCTGCGTCAGCTTCTCCATCAGGTAGCTGCCGGCCCAGGGGTCCACCACGCTGGTGATGTGGGTCTCTTCCTGGATGATGAGCTGCGTGTTGCGCGCGATGCGGCTGCTGAATTCCGTGGGCAGCGCAATCGCTTCGTCAAAGCTGTTGGTGTGCAGGCTCTGCGTGCCGCCGAACACCGCGGCCATGGCCTCGATGGTGGTGCGCACCACGTTGTTGTACGGGTCCTGTTCCGTCAGGCTCCAGCCGCTGGTCTGGCTGTGCGTGCGCAGCATCAGGCTCTTGGGGTTCTGGGCGTTGAAGCCCTTCATGATGCGGCACCACAACAGGCGCGCCGCGCGCATCTTGGCCACTTCCAGATAGAAGTTCATGCCCACGGCCCAGAAGAAGCTGAGGCGGCCCGCAAACGCGTCCACGTCCAGGCCCTTGGCAATCGCCGTCTTTACGTACTCGGCCCCGTCGGCCAGTGTGAAGGCCAGTTCCAGCGCCTGGTTGGCGCCGGCCTCCTGCATGTGGTAGCCGCTGATGCTGATCGAGTTGAACTTCGGCATCTTCTGCGCCGTGTATTCAATGATGTCCGCCACGATCCGCATGGAAGGTGCCGGCGGATAGATATAGGTGTTGCGGACCATGAACTCCTTGAGGATGTCGTTCTGGATGGTGCCGCTCAACTGGTCCTGGCTGACGCCCTGCTCTTCGGCCGCCACCACGTAGCCGGCCAGCACGGGCAGCACGGCGCCGTTCATGGTCATGCTCACGCTGACCTTGTCCAAGGGGATGCCGTCGAAGAGGATCTTCATGTCCTCCACGCTGTCGATGGCCACGCCAGCCTTGCCGACGTCGCCGGTCACGCGTGGGTGGTCACTGTCGTAGCCGCGGTGCGTGGCCAGATCGAAGGCGACACTGACGCCCTGCCCGCCAGCGGCCAGGGCCTGACGGTAAAAGCGGTTGCTGTCTTCGGCGGTGGAAAAGCCTGCGTACTGGCGGATGGTCCACGGACGCACCGCGTACATGGTGGCCTGCGGGCCGCGGATGAAGGGCTCAAAGCCCGGCAGCGTGTTGGTGTACGGCAGTCCTTGCAGGTCTTCGGCCGTGTACAGCGGCTTGACGGTGATGCCTTCGGGCGTTTGCCAGTTCAGTGCCGCGACATCCCCGCCAGGCGCTGACTTGGCGGCGGCCTTGGCCCATTGGTCCAGGTTGGCAGGATTGAAGCGCGGGCTGTCTTGGTTCATCGTGTTCTCCGGCGCACAGGCCTGGCGAGGCTGGCCTGGGGCCCTGGTTTCAGGCGCGGACTTGTATGGCGCCCGGCATTATGCATAATTATAAATTCAAAACCGACTTCAGGCTGACAACCCACGTGGTCGAGACCGCTCCCGCCGCCCCCCCGCTGGCCCGCCGCGCCCTGTACCAGGACGTGGCCGACCGGCTGCGCCAGCAGATCTTTGCGCGGCAGCTGGAACCCGGCAGCTGGATCGACGAAGTGAAGCTGGCTGCCGAATACGGCATCAGCCGCACGCCCATGCGCGAGGCCCTGAAGGTGCTGGCAGTGGAAGGCCTGGTGACCATGAAGGTGGGGCGCGGCGCCTACGTCACGGAAATGTCGCGTGACGACGTGGCGCAGGTGTACCACCTGCTGGCGCTGCTGGAAAGCGATGCCGCCGCCCACGTGGCCGCGTACGCCACGGCCGAGCAGCGCGCAGAACTGAAATTGCTGCATGAGCAGCTGGAAAAGCAGGTGCGCCAGCGCGACGCTTTCTTCGCGACCAATGAACGTTTCCACATGACCCTGCTGCGCATGGCCGGCAACCGTTGGGCTGAGCAGATGGTGACTGACCTGCGCAAGGTCATGAAGCTCAACCGCCACCACTCGCTCTTCAAGCAGGGCCGGCTGGCGGAGTCGCTGGCCGAGCATCGGTCGCTGATGGAGGCCGTCCAGGCCAAGGACGGCGCGGCGGCCCAAAGGCTCATGCGCGCGCACTTCGACAGAGGCTTGGAAGCGGCTGCCTGAACGTCACAGCGCGGGCTCCAGCGCGCTCTTGCGCGTTGCTGGGCACTGTCGGGCGCTCTTTCGCGTGCTACTGTTTGAGCCACGGCAAGGCAGGTGGAGGATCTGGCCGATGTGGAGACGCGCCCTGTTCTACGGCCTGCTCTTGGCGGTGGGTGCGCTGGCGCTGCAAGGTCTGGAATACCAGCGGCTGGTGCGGGCCCAGGCGGGTGAGGTCTACATCTTCATCATTGCCGCGGCCTTTCTGGTGCTGGGGGTGGTGCTGGGCGTTCGGCTCATCCACCGGCCTGCCCCCGGCCCGGCTGCTGACGGCAACCCGCAGGCCCAGGCTTCGCTGGGCATCAGCGCGCGCGAAATGGAGGTGCTGCAGGAACTGGCTGCGGGGCGGTCCAACAAGGAGATCGCCGACCGCCTGCACGTGTCACCCCACACGGTGAAGACCCACATCGCGCACCTCTTCGACAAGTTGGGCGCCCGGCGGCGGACCGAGGCCATCCGCAAGGCCCGGGACCTGGGCATCGTGCCCTGACCGCTTCTCCAGGCCCATCCCGAAGGGCGATTGAACCGAAATCATCCATTTGCCCGATTGCCGCAGCGCGCCGGCCCGCGCGCCAATGGCGTCCTGTTCTGTCCCATGGAGTTTTCACCGATGTTTCGCAAGATCCTGCGCTACGGCAGCCTGGCCGGCCTCATCGTTGGCATCCCCCTCTTCAGCCTGGCAGTGCTGATGAACGGCCACCCGCCCCTGAAGTACGGCGTGCTGCTGGGCTACCTGACCATGCTCATCGCGCTGAGCGCGGTGTTCTTGGCCGTGAAGCGCCACCGGGACGAGACCCTGGGCGGCGTGATCCGTTTCTGGCCGGCCCTGGGCCTGGGCCTGGGTGTGAGCCTGGTGGCCAGCGTGTTCTACGTGCTGGCCTGGGAAGTTGCGCTGGCCGTCACTGGAATGGACTTTGCGGGCGAGTACGGCCAATCGGTCATCGCGCAGCAGCAGGCCCGGGGCGCTTCTTCAGAGGCGCTGACCAAGCTCACGGCAGAGATGGATCAATTCAAGCAGCAGTACGCCCAGCTGCTCTTCCATGTGCCCATGACGCTGGCGGAAATCTTCCCCGTGGGCGTGCTCGTGTCGCTGGTGTCGGCCGCGCTCTTGCGCAACAGCCGCTTCCTGCCGGCCCGGCCGACCTGAGCCCTCAGCAGGGCCAGACCCGCGCGGTCAGCGCTTCGAAGGACGGTGCCTGCTGCCAATCGGCCACCGCCAGCTGCGCCTGCAGGTTGCTGTAGCGGTGCAGGAGCAGCAGGCGCAGCAAGGCCTGACGTTGGGCCGGGCTGGGTGACACGCCATAGCCGTCAAAGAAAGCCCGGCAATGGCCGGAGCGGCCGGCAGCCAGGAAGCAGAGCGGCCCCAGCCAGTCGTATTCGCGTGGGCCGACCAGGCCATCACCAAAATCGTACATGCCCACCAACTGCGCGCCGCGGACCAGCAGGTTCATGGGCGTGTACTCGCCCGTGAGGATGACGTCGGGGCCTGTGGGCAGCTCGCCTTCCAGAAAGTCGGCGACTTGCGCCAGCAGATGCGCGGGCAGGCCGGTGCGCTGCTGCCGCGCAAGGCAGCCTTGCCGCTGGCGCGCCAGGAACGCGGGCCACGCCGGCGCCCAGGCCTGCAGCGGCGCCACGGGCAAGGCGTGCACCTCGCGCACCAATGAGCCCAAACTGGCCAGGATTCGGCATTGCTCGGCCGGCGACAGCAAAGGCCACACGGGCACCAGGCCGTCGCCCGCGAGTTGACTCATCACCAGGTAGGGCCAGCCCTGGTGGTCGCCTGTGGCGCGCAGTGTGGGCGTGGGGACTGACAAGCAGCCGGACAAAGCCTGCAGGGCCGCACACTCGAAGTCGAAGTGGTCGCGCAGGAAAGGCGGGTAGAGCTTGACGGCCAGATCCGTCCCCACCAAGGCCACCAGCACCGTGCCTTCGCTCATCAAGCGCAGGGGCTGGCTGCTGTAGCGGGCGGCGATGCTGGACACCACACCCTGCCACGCGGCCGGCTTGTCATGCAGTTGCTCAAAGGCCGCGACCGAGATCTCGGCGGGCAAGGCGGGTGCATCCATGGGGATGCCAATCTACCCTGTGCCGATACGCCCTTGTTCAGGCCATGCTGCTGCCGACTGGCGCTTGTGCGGCTGCGGCCTGCATGACGTCGCTGACGCGCTGGTACATCGCCGCCCAGGCGGCGCGGTGGGCGGGCGTGAAAACGGGGCCCAGGCCAGCGGCCAGCGTGTCCAGCAGCGCACCGCCCACGGCTGGGTAGTGTTCGTCGCGCACGCCGTAGCCGACATGGCGGCGACCCAGGTCGGTCAGGACCTTCTCCAGTGTCTGCGGCTGGTCCAGCAGCAGGACGGCGCCGCCAATCATGGCCATCAAGCGCTCACCTTGCTGCGCCATGTTGCCGCGGAACAGCGGGCCGATGCTGGGGTCGCGTTCGAACAAGCGGTCATAGAACATGGCAGCGGCTTGCGCGGCAATGGGTTGGACCAGCGAGAAGCTGCTGCGGATGAGGTCGATCTGGGTTGGGTTCATGGCAAGTGGGTGTCGGGTTGCGGGGTTGGGAAGGCGGGTGGTAGTGCGGGTCAAGGCGGCCATGGTTCTGGGCGGGCTGGTGTGCGCCTCGCCCAGGGTTTGCGAGTTCATGGACGCTCCCACAGCCACACGGCAGCTGCCGACAGCGCGTGTGGCGCTGCGGGCTGTGCCGCGGTCAAGACATGGGCTCGGCGCGCCGCAGTGGCCGGGGCGGTGTAGACCAAGGCCCACAGCGCCAACGAGCCCAGCAGCACGGCCAATGAGGGCAGCAATTGCTGTTTCACCGAGCAGTTCCTGGGGAAGACGACTGCGGCGGTGGGTGCAGCGGCAGTTGCACTGGCATCGGCGGCAGCAGGAAGAGGACTCCGTGCGAAGAGGCGTTTCATGGTGCTTGGCTTTGGGTTGCGGTTGTGGTGCCGGACCTGAACCCGGTCTCAGCGTGGGACGCAGTCTCTGCGGCTGCGCGGGAGAAGTCGTCAAACGGCGGTGAGACCTGGGTTAGACCGCGGTCAAACCTTGGTAAAGCCCGGGTCAGAACCCGATCAGGCGCGGGTCCCGCCCGGACCCCGCTCACTTCAAGGGCGACAGGGATTCCTGCGCGGCCACCTGGCCGCGACTGGCAGAATCCCGACCGGTGACAGCGCCCCCCTCTGCCGACCACACCGCCCTGGCCTTTGGCCCGTTCGTGCTGGACGCCGCGCAAGGCGCGCTTCGCAAGGAAGGCCTGCCGGTCGCGCTCACGGGCCGCCCCTTGGCCGTGCTGGCTCTGCTGGCCGCCCACCCGCAACGACTGTGGAGCAAAGGCGACCTGCTTGACGCCGTGTGGGGCCACCGCCATGTGACGGAGTCGGTGCTGAAAGTGGCCGTGAACACCCTGCGGGCCACGCTCGGCGACGACGCCAAGTCACCGTGCTACATCGAGACCGTGCCCCGCCTGGGCTACCGTTTTGTGGCACAGGTGCAGCCCGCGCTGCCAGATTTGCCAAAGGCAAGGGCATCTGCAAGTCCGGCAACCAGCCAAGGGTCCGCAGCCGCGCCAGGGAACCTGCCCAAGCCCGGCGCAACGCTCGTCGGTCGACAAGCCGAAGCCGTGCATCTGCTGGCCTTGCTGCAGGCGCACCGGCTGGTCACGGTGACGGGTCTGGGCGGCATCGGCAAGACGCGGCTTGCGCTGACCGTGGCGGCGCAGTTGGCCGCCGCGGACGGCGTGTGGCTGGTGCGCCTGGACGAACTGCAAGATCCTGCCGGACTGGTGTCTGCAGTGGCACAGGCGCTGCGCCTGCCCGACGGTGCCGGCACCGACGCGCCTGCACTGGCCCGCGCGCTGCACACCCAGGACCTTTGCCTGGTGCTGGACAACGCCGAGCACCTGGTGGACGGCGTCGCCAGTCTGGTCGACACGCTGCTGCAGGGGGCGCCGGATGTCGCGGTCTTGGTGACCAGCCAGCAGCCCTTGCGCCTGGCCGAAGAGCAACTGCTGCCGCTGGCACCCCTGGGCCTGCCAGGCGATGTCGCGGACGCCGCGCCCACGCCGGCCTATGCGGCGGCAGAGCTGTTCTGCCAACGGGTGCGACAACAGCAGCCGGGCTATGTGCCGAGCCTGGGCGACCACGCCGACATCGCTGCCATCTGCCGCGCGCTCGACGGCGTGCCGCTGGCGCTGGAGTTGGCCGCGGCCCGTGTGCCTTTGCTGGGGATGGCAGGTGTGCGTGCGCGGCTGGACGAACGCTTCGCCCTGCTCACACGAGCACCGCGCGACGCTGCCGCGCGCCACCGTACCTTGGCTGCCGCCCTGGACTGGACCTACAAGCTGCTGTCAGCCGAACACCAAACCGCGCTGCAGCGACTGTCGGTCTTCCCGGCCAGCTTCACGGCCAACGCTGCGGAAGCCGTGCTCAGCGATCCGGACCGGCCCGACCCGGAGGCGCTGGACACGGTGGATGCGCTGCTCCACCGCTCGCTCCTCGTCGGCCAGGACAGTGCGCCAGGTTCTGGCACCACGCCGCGCCTGCGGCTCTTTGACAGCGTGCGTCGCTACGCCCAGGAACGGCTGGCGCAGGCAGGCCAGGAACAGCCAACCCGACTGCGGCACCTGGCCTGGATGCGGCGGCGCTTTGAAGCGGCTGACGAGATCGAGTTCGACACACCGCTCCTGCAATGGCTGCCGCCTTTGCGCGCCGACATCGAAAGCCTGCGGACCGCGCTGCAATTCGGCCTGGACCCGGCAGCATCGGACGCCGCGCGTGACGACGCGCAGCGCCTGATGGCCGCGTCCACCATGTTCTGGGCGCGCAGCGGCAACCGGCGCGAGGCCCGCAAGTGGCTGGACGCCGCCAGCGCCCTGCCCTGCAGCGGCCACACGGCGACTCTGTTGGCCCATGCCCTGGGCAGCTTTGGCGTCTGGGCGCAGTTGGGCTCACCGGCGCAGGCGCAGCAGGCGCTGCGCCGGGCGCGGCCCGCGCTGCGGGCAGCCGGTGACCAACGCCGCCTCTACCTGTCCTTGTACTTCGATTGCCTGGTGCAACCGCGCGTGGCCGCTGGCCAGGACATGCAGCCCCTGCTGCAGGAAATGCGGGCTTGCCAGGACCCTGCGTGGGGCGCCCTGGCGCGGCGTTTCCTGGACGTGGCAGAAAGCCAGCAACTGCGCGCGCTGGGGGATATGAAGGCCTACCAGTCACTGACCGCGCGCATCGCGGCGCGCTGCCGAGCCGCCGGTGGCCTGGCGGAGTGCTGGCCCATGGAAAACGCCCAAGCCCAGGCCTTGGCGCTGCAAGGCCAGCTGGATGCGGCCTGCCAGTTGCTCGCCGACACCGTGGCCGAGGTCCAGGCCGCCGGCTGGTTGCGCGAACAGGTCCCCTTGCTGGCCATGGCGGCCAGCCTGCACCTGTGGCGCGACGGC
Source organism: uncultured beta proteobacterium (assembly GCA_963750785.1). Classification (GTDB taxonomy): domain Bacteria; phylum Pseudomonadota; class Gammaproteobacteria; order Burkholderiales; family Burkholderiaceae_C; genus Rubrivivax. The sequence continues at coordinate 273,547 of CAVVSC010000002.1, forward strand.
AGCGCTGCGGCCTTGGCATTGGCCCGTCAAGCCACCCGCCTGCTGCTGGCCGACGGCATGGTCTGGTGGATGGCCGACGCGTTGGCCTGGGCCGCGTGGCACGACGGGCGGCCGGCGGACGCCCGTCGGCTGCAGGCCTGGGCCGACGCGCAGGTGCGTCAGCGCGGCGACGCGCGCGGCCCTGTCTTCAAGGCCATGCAGGCCGGCTTGCTGCAGGCCATGCACCCGGGTGAAGGCGTCGACGAGGCTGAAGCCTTGGTAGAAGAAGCTGCACCGCTGGACGCGTCAGACGCAGTCAGCCTGGCACTGGGCGACTGCAGCTGAAGGCCAAGAAGAAAGGCCAAGAAAAAGGCCACCGCATGGGTGGCCTTCTCGGCTGCGCCGCGAGCCGCGGGGCAAAGGATCAACGATCGGTGAGTGCCTTCACGTCGCGGCGCGTCGACCCGACGAAGAGCTGGCGCGGACGGCCGATCTTGTATTCCGGGTCGCCGATCATCTCGTTGAGCTGGGCGATCCAACCCACCGTGCGAGCCAGCGCGAAGATGGCGGTGAACAGGCTCACAGGGATGCCCACGGCGCTTTGCACGATGCCGCTGTAGAAGTCGACGTTCGGGTAGAGCTTGCGGCTGACGAAGTAATCGTCTTCCAGTGCGATCTTCTCCAGCGCCATGGCCAGCTTGAACAGCGGGTCGTCGTGCAGGCCGGTGGCTTGCAGAACTTCGTGGCAAGTCTCGCGCATCAGCTTGGCACGCGGGTCGTAGTTCTTGTAGACCCGGTGGCCGAAGCCCATCAGCTTGACGTTGGAGTTCTTGTCCTTGACCTGCTTGATGAACTCGCCGATCTTTTCCACGCCGCCGTTGCGCTGGATGTCCTTCAGCATGTTCAGCGCGGCTTCGTTGGCACCGCCGTGCGCCGGGCCCCACAGACAGGCCACGCCAGCCGCGATGGCCGCAAACGGGTTGGTGCCCGAACTGCCGCACAGACGGACCGTGGACGTGGACGCGTTCTGCTCGTGGTCGGCATGCAGGATGAAGATACGGTCCATGGCGCGGACCAGCACGTCATTCGGCTTGTATTCCTCGCACGGGGTAGCAAACATCATGCGCATGAAGTTCGCGCTGTAGGACAGGTCGTTCTGCGGGTAGATGAATGGCTGGCCGATGCCGTACTTGTAGGCCATGGCCACCAGCGTGGGCATCTTGGCAATCAGGCGGATGGCGCTGATGTCGCGGTGCTCGGCGTTGTGGATGTCGGTGCTGTCGTGATAGAAGGCCGACAGGGCACCCACCAGGCCGGTCATCACCGCCATCGGGTGGGCATCTCGACGGAAGCCGCGCAGGAAGAACTGCATCTGCTCGTTGACCATGGTGTGGTTGGTCACGAGCTTGGTGAAGTCGGTCTTCTGCGCCGGGTTGGGTAGGTCGCCCTTCAGCAGCAGGTAGCAGGTTTCCAGGAAATCGCACTGCGTGGCCAACTGCTCGATGGGGTAGCCGCGGTACAGCAATTCGCCCTTGTCACCGTCGATGTAGGTGATGGAGCTGTTGCACGACGCCGTGGACAGGAAGCCCGGGTCGTAGGTGAACTTGCCGGTCTGTGCGTAGAGCTTCCGAATGTCGATGACATCGGGACCGATGCTGCCCTTGTACAGGGGCAGGTCCATGCTGGGACTGCCGTCGCTGAAGGACAGCGTGGCTTTCACGTCGGAGGGGGTCATGTCGCGGGCCTTTCTTCAGTTCAGGTGCGCGGGTTGCCAGCCTGAAACCGCCAGGGGCGCGGTTCTCATCAGGGCCAGCACCTCACGGGCTTCGGGTGTGTCGACCTCGCCTTGTGGCTCCTTGCGGGCGAGCAACAGGTCCAGCAGGTCGTTATCGGCCAGGTCCATCAGGGCCATGAGCCCCGCAGCCTGCCTTGTCGTGATCGTCTCCTCGTGGTGGCGGAAGAAGCGCTCCACGAACAGGTCGTTTTCCAGCAGGCCGCGGCGGCATCGCCAGCGCAGCTTGCTGAGGGACCGTTCGTCAAGCAGCTCGTCCATCTCAACGTTCACACAGCCCTGCGGACCATGAGTTCCTTGATCTTGCCGATGGCCTTGGTCGGGTTCAGCCCCTTCGGGCATACATCGACGCAGTTCATGATGGTGTGGCAACGGAAGAGCCGGTACGGGTCTTCCAGGTTGTCCAGGCGCGCCGCGGTGTCGTGGTCGCGGCTGTCGGCGATGAAGCGGTAGGCCTGCAGCAAGCCGGCCGGGCCGACGAACTTGTCCGGGTTCCACCAGAAGCTGGGGCAGCTGGTGGAGCAGCTGGCGCACAGGATGCATTCATACAGCCCGTTGAGCTCGTCGCGTTCTTCGGGCGACTGCAGGCGTTCCTTCTCGGGTGGCTGCGTGTCGTTCACCAGGTAGGGCTTGATGCTGTTGTACTGCTTGAAGAACTGCGTCATGTCCACGATCAGGTCGCGGATCACCGGCAGGCCCGGCAGCGGCTTCAGCACCACAGTGCCTGGCAGCGTGCGCATGTTGGTCAGGCAGGCCAGGCCGTTCTTGCCGTTGATGTTCATCGCATCCGACCCGCACACGCCTTCGCGGCAGCTGCGCCTGAAGCTGAGCGTCGGGTCCTGCGCCTTCAGTTTCATCAACGCGTCCAGCAGCATGCGTTCCGAACCGTCGAGTTCGACGGTGTAGGTCACCATGCGTGGCTTTTCGTCGGTGTCGGGGTCGTAGCGGTAGATCTGGAAGGTGCGGAGGGTCATGTCTGTGCTGCCTGGATCAGAAGGTACGGACCTTCGGGGGAACGCTGTCGACAGTGAGCGGCGTCAGGTTCACGGGCTTGTAGGTGAGGCTGTTGTCGGCGCTGTGCCACAAGGTGTGCTTCATCCAGCTCTTGTCGTTGCGGCCCAGCGGGAATTCCGCGTCGTCGGCCAGGCGCTCGTAATCTTTCACCGTGTGGGCGCCGCGGCATTCGTGGCGCGCAGCTGCGCTGGTCATCGTGGCCTGGGCGGCTTCGATCAGGTTTTCCACCTCAAGCGCTTCGATGCGCGCGGTGTTGAAGACCTTGCTCTTGTCCTTCAGGCCGATGGCTTCCACGCGGGCGCGGATGGCGTTGATCTTGACCACACCGGCGTCCATGCTCTCCTGCGTGCGGAACACGCCGGCGTGCTGCTGCATCGCATTGCGGATGTCGTTGGCCACATCCTGCGCGTATTCGCCGCTGCTGGCGCTGTCCAGACGCGCCAGGCGCGCCAGCGGCTGGTCGGCTGCGTCGGCCGGCAGCGGCTTGTGGGCCTTGTCGGCCGTCTTGAAGGACTTGACGATGTGGTCGCCGGCCGCCTTGCCGAAGACCAGCAGGTCCAGCAGCGAATTCGTGCCCAGGCGGTTGGCGCCGTGCACGCTGACGCAGGAGCATTCGCCGACCGCGTACAGGCCGTTGACCACGCTCTTGTAGTCGTCACCCTTGGGCACGACCACCTGACCGTTGATGTTGGTGGGGATGCCACCCATCTGGTAGTGAATGGTCGGCACCACGGGGATCGGTTCCTTGGTGATGTCGACGTTGGCGAAGTTGTGGCCGATCTCGAACACGCTGGGCAGGCGCTTCAGGATGGTCTCGCCACCCAGGTGGGTCATGTCCAGCTGGATGTAGTCCTTGTTGGGACCGCAGCCACGGCCTTCCTTGATCTCCTGGTCCATGCAGCGCGACACGAAGTCACGCGGCGCCAGATCCTTCAGCGTGGGCGCGTAGCGCTCCATGAAGCGCTCGCCATTGCAGTTGCGCAGGATGGCGCCTTCGCCACGGCAACCTTCGGTCAGCAGCACGCCTGCGTTGTGCACGCCGGTCGGGTGGAACTGCCAGAACTCCATGTCTTCCAGCGGGATGGCCGCACGCGCCGCCATGCCCAGGCCGTCGCCGGTGTTGATGAAGGCATTGGTGCTGGCGGCGTAGATGCGGCCGGCGCCGCCGGTGGCGAAGAGCGTGGTCTTGGCCTGCAGGACGTGCACTTCTCCGGTTTCCATTTCCAGCGCGGTGACGCCCAGCACGTCGCCGTCGGCGTCGCGGATCAGGTCCAGCGCCATCCATTCAACGAAGAAATTGGTGCGCGCTGCCACGTTCTGCTGGTACAGCGTGTGCAGCATGGCGTGGCCGGTGCGGTCAGCCGCGGCGCAGGCACGCTGCACAGGCTTTTCGCCGTAATTGGCCGTGTGGCCCCCAAAGGGACGCTGGTAGATGGTGCCGTCTGGGTTGCGGTCGAACGGCATGCCCATGTGTTCGAGCTCGTAGACCGCGCGGCCGGCTTCCCTGCACATGAACTCGATGGCGTCCTGGTCACCGAGCCAGTCGGAACCCTTCACCGTGTCGTAGAAGTGGTAGTGCCAGTTGTCTTCGGACATGTTGCCCAGGCTGGCACCGATGCCGCCTTGCGCCGCCACGGTGTGGCTGCGGGTGGGGAAGACCTTGGACAGCACGGCCACATTCAGGCCCGCTCGGGCCAGTTGCAGCGAGGCCCGCATGCCGGAGCCGCCGGCACCGACGATGACGACGTCGAACTTGCGCTTGGGTAGGTTTGCCAACGACACGATCAGAGTCTCCAAAGAACCTGCACGGCCCAGCCGATGCAAGCCACCAGCCACACGATGGTGGCCACCTGCAGCGCCAAGCGCAGCCCCACGGGCTTGATGTAATCCATGTAGATGTCGCGCGCACCGACCCAGGCATGCCAGCCCAGTGCCACGAACACCGAGAAGGTGATGACCTTCATCCACTGCGCGCTGAAGATGCCGGCCCAGACGTCATAGCCCACAGGGCCCTTGGCAAAGAGCAGCTGCACCAGCACCAGCAGCGTGAACAGCGCCATCAGCACCGCGGTGACGCGCTGGCTCAGCCAGTCGCGCATGCCGTAGTGGGCGCCGACGACGACGCGCTTGCTTCCGTAATTGACTGACATGACGGCGTCTCTTTAGAACAGGCCGAAGAGCTTGGCGCCCAGCAGCAAGGTCAGGAAGATGCTCAAGCCCAGGGTGACCACGGCCGACTGGCGGCCGAATTCCTTGGTGACGCTGTGCGTGGCGTCCATCCACAGGTGGCGCACACCCGCGATGAAGTGGTGCAGGAAGGACCAGATCAGCGCCCACACGACGATCTTCACCAGGATGCCCGGCACAAAGCCGATGCCGCCCGTGAAAGCCGCCTTGAAGACGTCGAAGGAAGCTTCGGAACTGACGCTGGTGTCAAACAGCCACACCAGCAGAGGCAGCAGGCCCAGCATCAGCACGCCGCTCAGGCGGTGGAGGATGGACACGACACCTGCCAGGGGCAGGCGGTACTGCAACGCGTCGACCAGGCGCATGGTGCCGGGTCGTTGTCTCATCAATTCGGGCATCGGGACTTCTTTCGACAAATCACTTGACCAGTGAGCGGCGGTGACCCGACTTCCCCCGCGCCCTCCTGGGCGCAGGCTCGGCTTGCCAAGCCCTCGGGGCATACGGAAACCGGGTGAAACCGCCTGAGTCTATTGCAAAGCATCTGGCTTACGTGGAACTGCTGACCCTGCACGGAACTCAGCTCAATTCGTTGCGATAGTGGTGCTCCACCGTGTGGTACAGACCACGGCGCAACTCCACCGGTCGGTCGCCGTAGGTGAAGGACAGGCGCTCGACCGACAACAGCGGCGCGCCTGCAGGCACCGCCAGCAGCTGGGCTTCTTCGTCTCCAGCAGCCACGGCGCGGATCTTTTCCTCGGCGCGCACCATGTGCACCGAGAACTCGGCTTCAAACAGGCGGTACATGGGACCGCGCCAGCCTTCCAGGCGTTCGGCGCTGAGGCCCTTGAACAAGGTGCCGGGCAGCCACAGGTCGTCCAGCACCACCGGGCGCGGGTGGGGACGGTCAGCGGTCAGCAGCAAGCGGCGCACCTGCACCGCCGTGTCACCAGCCTTCAACTGCAGCAGCCGGCTGACTTCGGCTGGCGCCCGCATGCGCTTGCATTCCAGCAGCCGCCGCGACAGTGGCGCAGCCTGGCCGTCGTCAGGCTGCAGACGCAGGAAACGGTACTGGGTGCTCTGCTCGGCATGGGTGGCGACAAAGGTGCCCTTGCCCTGGCGGCGCACCAGCACGTTTTCTGCGGCCATTTCGTCGATGGCCTTGCGCACCGTGCCTTGGCTGACGCGGAAGCGCGCAGCCAGGTCCATCTCGCTGGGAATGGCTTGGCCCGGTTGCCACTCACCCGCCTGCAGGCCCTGCACCAGCAAGGACTTGATTTGCTGGTACAGCGGGCTGAAGGAGGGCGTACCAGTGGACAGGTTGCCGGGCGCAGCGGCGGGATCGGGCATGGCCACCATTCTCCACCAAAGTCTTATAGAAGACATAAGAGTCGAGTCAGGGTGGCCGACTAGAATGCCGCGCATCGATTTCGCAACACCCCCTGGAGCCCGACCCATGAGCAAGAAGCCCGTTCGCGTGGCAGTCACCGGCGCCGCCGGCCAGATCGGTTATGCCCTGCTGTTCCGCATTGCCAGTGGCGAAATGCTGGGCAAGGACCAGCCCGTCATCCTGCAACTGCTGGAAGTACCGGTGGAAGGCCCGCAGAAGGCGCTGCGCGGCGTGATGATGGAACTGGAAGACTGCGCCTTCCCCCTGCTGGTGGGCATGGAAGCACACAGCGACCCCATGACGGCCTTCAAGGACACCGACTACGCGCTGCTCGTCGGCAGCATGCCGCGCAAGGCCGGCATGGAGCGTGCCGAATTGCTGGCCATCAACGGCGCCATCTTCACCGGCCAGGGCAAGGCCCTCAACGCCGTGGCCAGCCGCAACGTGAAGGTGCTGGTGGTGGGCAACCCGGCCAACACCAATGCCTACATCGCCATGAAGAGCGCGCCGGACCTGCCGCGCGAAAACTTCACCGCCATGCTGCGCCTGGACCACAACCGCGCGCTGAGCCAGATCGCCGCCAAGACCGGCAAGGCCGTCGCGTCGATCAAGAAGCTGGCCGTCTGGGGCAACCACAGCCCGACCATGTACGCCGACTACCGCTTCGCGACCATCGACGGCGCCAGCGTGAAGGACATGATCAACGACCAGGTCTGGAACAAGGACGTCTTCCTGCCCACCGTGGGCAAGCGCGGCGCCGCCATCATCGAAGCGCGTGGCCTGTCGTCTGCCGCATCGGCCGCCAATGCCGCCATCGACCACATGCGCGACTGGGCCCTGGGCACCGGCGGCGAATGGGTCACCATGGGCGTGCCCAGCAACGGCGAATACGGCATCCCCAAGGACGTGATGTTCGGCTTCCCGGTGACCACCGAAGGCGGCAAGTACAAGATCGTCGAAGGCCTGACCATCGACGCCTTCAGCCAGGAGTGCATCAACAAGACCCTGGCCGAGCTGACGGGCGAAGCCGACGGCGTGAAGCACCTGCTGTAATCCACGCACCCACAGGCGCATCGAAACCAGGGCCGGCCGCCATCAGGCGTCGGCCCTTTTTTGTGCCTGGGCGTCGGGCGCTGGCTCTGCGCCCGGTGGCCAGCACCGCACGCGCTACGCTTGCGGCCTCATCCGCGAACCCACCCGACCCATGGCCCAGACTGCCAGCGCCCTGCCTCACCAAGCCCTGTTTTCCGAAGGCGAATCCCTGCCGGCGGCCTTGCCTGTCTGCGACCACTACGCCGGCGTCGAGCCGCGGATGACCAAAAGCCTGCAGTTGCAAGCCAACATGGGCCCGGTCTTCGACGTCACGCTGGACAACGAGGACGGCGCGCCGGTGGGCGGCGAGGTGGACCATGCCCACCTCATCGTGTCCCTGCTGAACGGGCCAGACAACCGCTTTGGACGCGTTGGTGTCCGCTTGCTGCCCGTGGCGCACCCGAAGTTCCATGAGGTTGCGCGCATCGTGCTGGCCAGCGAGCGCGCGCCGGCCTACCTGATGCTGCCCAAGCCCGAACGGCTGGCCGACGTGGAAGCGGCCGCCCAGGCCCTGGACGCGCTGGGCGGCTCCGCCGTCCCGCTGCATGCGCTGATCGAAACGCATGGCGCGTTGCGCCATGTCTTTGAGATTGCAGCCCACCCGCGCATCGAATCTCTGAGCTTTGGCCTCATGGACTTCGTGTCCGCGCACCGGGGCGCCATTCCACAAACAGCCATGGGCGGTGCACCGGGACTGGGGCAGTTCGACCACCCCTTGGTGCTGCGCGCCAAGCTGGAAATTGCCGCGGCCTGCCACGCCGCCAGCAAGGTGCCCTCGCACTGCGTGTTCACCGAATTCAAGGACGTGCGCGCGCTGCAATCCGCAGCGGATATGGCCAGCAAGCGGCTCGGCTACACGCGCATGTGGAGCATCCACCCGGCGCAGATCAAGCCCATCGTGGAAGCCTTCACGCCCACAGCGGCAGAGCTGGACCAGGCGGTCGAAATCATCCGCGCCGCGGAAGCCGCGCAGTGGGCGCCCATCAGCCACCAGCACGGCAACAAGGACACGCTGCACGACCGTGCCAGCTACCGCTACTTCTGGCAGCTGATCGAGCGGGCACACCGCACGTCCATGGCGGGCGCGCCACAGCTGCCGGCAGAAGTCCGCGCGCGCTGGTTCCCGGGCACCTGAGCTGCCGTGCAGCTGTGCACGGCTCGCGCTGCGCTTGCACAAGGTTTCAATCCTGAGGTCCTTCCTGGCGGCCTGGCGCCAAACAATTGCGCCTTGCGTCAACCCGACTCCGTTGGAGGAACCCATGAAGAAGACCGCCCCGTTGCTGGCCGCCCTGGCCGCACTCACTTTCTGCGGCGCCACCCTGGCCCAGACCGCGACGCCCGCCAAGCCCGTGGCCAAGGTCATCGCAAAGAAGCCTGCCGCTGCCGCCCCGGCCGAACCCGACAAGCCGCTCAGCGCCGGCCAGCTGGCCGCAGCCGAGCGGGTGTTCCTGGGCACCGCCGCCTGCAACGACAGCAAGCAGGTCATGGTCAACAAGGTCGACGGCAAGCCGGGCTACTTCAAGCTGGCCATTGCCAAGGCCAGCTACACCGTGGCGCCGGAGGAAACCGATACCGGCGCGGTGCGCCTGGAGGACAAGAAGTCCGGCATCGTGTGGATCCAGATCCCTGCCAAGAGCATGCTCATGAACGCCAAGATCGGCCAGCGCGTGGCGGACGGCTGCGTCATGGCCGAACAGAAGCAGTGAACCGCTGAGCACTGGCCGGCACACGGCGCCCGGCCCGCCCGCCCCACCGGCGCTGGCGGGCCGCCGTCATTGGGGCAGCGCCCTTGCATGATTTCTTTGACCGCCCGACTTGCCTGCCCGCCGGTTGTTGGTAGGCTCGCCGCCTTCGACTCCGCCGCTTCCCGAACATGATCCGCTTCGCCGCTGCCTTTTCCCTGGCCCTGCTGGCGCTCGCTGCCCAGGCACAGACACTCAAGCTGCGCATCCTGGGCACGACCGACGTGCACATGAGCCTGATGTCCTACGACTACTACCAGGACAAGCCGGTGGACGAATACGGCCTGGCCCGCACCGCCAGCTTGATGAAGGCCGCGCGCGCCGAGGTCAAGAACAGCCTGCTGTTCGACAACGGCGACCTGCTGCAGGGCAACCCGCTGGGCGACTACGTGGCCCGAGTGAAGCCGCTGGCTGCAGGACAGGTGCACCCCGCCTACAAGGTGATGAACGCGCTGGGATACGACGCGGCCAACGTGGGCAACCATGAATTCAACTACGGCCTGCCCTTCCTGCGCGGCGCGCTGCCGGGCGCCAAGTTTCCCTTGGTCAACGCCAACGTGGTCTTGGATGAAGGACCCAACAAGGGCCAGAACGCCTTCAAGCCCTATGTGATCCTGGAGCGCAGCTTCACCGACGAAGCCGGCCAGGCCCAGAAGCTGAAGATCGGCGTCATCGGCTTTGTGCCGCCGCAGATCATGCAGTGGGACCGCATCCACCTGCAGGGGCGCGTGAAGCCGCTGGACATCCCGCAGACCGCGCGCACCCTGGTGCCCAAGATGCGCGCGGAGGGTGCCGACGTGGTGGTCGTGCTGGCGCACTCCGGCTTTGAGTTCGGCGAGACCGTGTTCTTCGCGGAAAACACCGTGGCCCGCCTGGCCGAGGTGCCCGGCGTCGACGCCATCCTCTTCGGCCATTCGCACGGCGAGTTTCCCGGACGCTTCTTCAACCGCCACGCCAAGGTGGACCTGGCCCGCGGCACCATCAACGGCGTGCCCGCCGTCATGCCCGGCTTCTGGGGCAGCCACCTGGGTGTGATGGACCTGGTGTTGGACAAGAGCAGCGGCGCCTGGAAGGTGACCGACAGCCGCGGCGCACTGCGCCCGGTCTACAGCCGCGAAACCCGCAAGCCTCTGGCCGAAGCCGACGCTGCCGTGGCGGAACTGATCAAGGCGGAACACGAAGGCACGCTGGCCTTCATCCGCGCCGAAGTGGCGCAGACCCTGGCGCCCATCTACAGCTACTTTGCGCAGGTTCTGGACGACCCGTCCGTGCAACTGGTGTCGCTGGCGCAACTGGCCTATGGCAAGAAGGCACTGGCCGGCACACCGTTTGAGCAGCTGCCGCTGCTGTCCGCTGCGGCACCCTTCAAGACCGGTGGCCGCGGTGGCGCCAACTACTACACCGACATCCCGGCCGGCCCCATCGCCGTGCGCAATGTGGCGGATCTCTACGTCTACCCCAACACGGTCAACATCGTGAAGCTGTCCGGCGCCCAGGTGCGCGAATGGCTGGAGATGAGCGCGGCCGCCTTCAACCGCATCAACCCGGCCGGCCCGCCCGAGCAGGACCTCATCAACAACAGTTTCCCCAGCTACAACTTCGACACCATCGACGGCGTCACATACCGCATCGACGTCACGCAAGCTGCACGTTATGAACGCAGCGGCAAGCTGGTCGGCCCCGACGCGCACCGCATCCAGGACCTGCGCTTCAACGGACAGCCGATTGACGAGAAAGCCGAATTTGCCGTCGTCACCAACAACTACCGCGCCAGCGGCGGCGGCGCTTTCCCGGGGTTGGATGGCAGCAACGTGATCCTGTCCGCGCCCGACGAAAACCGCCAGGCACTGCTGGAATACCTGCAGGCCACGCGCCAGGTCCAGCCCCGTGCCGACGGCAACTGGCGCATCCTGCCCGTACCCGGCATCAAACTGCGTTTTGTCGGTGGCAGTGCGGCCTTGAAGGTGCTGCCGCTGGTGCCTCAGGTCAAGCTGGTGAAGGACAACGGCGACGGCACTGCGCTGTTCGAATTGGCCGACTGACCCAGGCCGATGAAGCTGCCGAGTCTGCAGGGCCGTTCGCGCGGCTTCATCATCCTGGGTAGCGCCTTGCTGGTGCTGGCCGTGCTCGCATCCATCGCCGCGCTGGCGCTGGCCGCTGCGGCCGCCTGGTACTGGAACGACCTGCCGCCCCTGGACAAGGCCACGGACTACCGTCCCCACCAGCACCTGCAGGTGCTCACGTCCGACGGCGTGGAAATTGCGCAGTTTGGCGCCGAGCGGCGCATCTACGTGCGGCTGTTGGACACACCCAAGCTGCTGCAGCAGGCGGTGCTGTCGGTGGAAGATGCCGACTTCTATGAACACGGCGCCATCAGCTGGCGCGGCGTGCTGCGCGCGGCCTTGTCCCATGCGCGCGGCGGTGTGGGCGGCGGCGCCAGCACCATCACGCAGCAGGTATCCCGCACCTTCTTCCTGAGCACGCGCCGCACGGCAGAACGCAAGATCAAGGAAGCGCTGATCGCCTGGCAGCTGGAACGTGAACTCAGCAAGGACGACATCCTGGAGCGCTACTGCAACCAGATCTACCTGGGCCAGCGCGCCTATGGCTATGGCGCTGCCTCCCAGGTCTACTTTGGCAAGTCGCTGCAGCAGCTCAACCTGGCCGAAACCGCCATGCTGGCCGGACTGCAGAACAACCCGATCTACGCCAACCCCATCGTCAACGAAGCCGCGGCGCGCAAGCGCCAGCAGTGGGTGCTGCAGCGAATGCAGGCCACCGGCGCCATCACCGAGGCCCAGCGTGCCGAAGCCGTGGCAACCAAGCTGGTCTACCGCAAGCCGAGTTTTGTGGACGTGCCGGCCGCGCACGTGGCCGAGATGGCACGCCGCGCGGTGGTGGACCGCCTGGGCGACAAGGCCTACACCGAAGGCGTACGTGTCATCACGTCCCTGCGCGCCGACGAACAACGCACCGCACACGCCGCGGTGCGGCGTGCCCTGATGGCGCACGAGCGCAAGCAGGCCTGGCGCGGCCCTGAAGACCACGAGAACCTGCCCGACGACCCTGCCAAAGCCGAGCGGGCCGCTTCCCTGGCCCTGCGCGACGGCCGCGACGACGAAGACCTGCGTCTGGCCATCGTGATGGCCGCCAGTCCCAAGGAAGTGACGGCCAAGCTGGCCACGGGGGACACCGTCGTGCTGAAGGGTGACGCACTGAAGTCCCCGCCCGGCCTGGCGGCCGCGCTGCAGCCCAAGTCCTCAGCCGACAAGGCCATTCGCCGTGGCGCGCTGGTGCGCCTGGCCCAGGTTCCCCGTGGAAAGTCGCTGGAGTGGAGCTTTGCGCAGTGGCCCGAAGCCGAAGGCGCCTGGGTCTCGCTGGACCCGGTCACCGGCCGCGTGCGCAGCCTGGTGGGCGGCTTTGCTTTCAGCCGCAACCAGTTCAACCGCGCCACCAGCGCGGCGCGGCAGCCGGGTTCGTCTTTCAAACCCTTTCTGTATTCCGCCGCGCTGGAGCACGGCATCCAACCCGAGACCCTGGTCAACGACGCGCCCCTGCGCGACGCCGATGGCGGCGTGCCCAGTTGGAACCCGCAGAACAGCGACGGCAAGTTCGACGGCGACATCAGCTTGCGAGAAGGCCTGGTGCGGTCGAAGAACCTGGTCAGCGTGCGCGTGCTGAAGGAAGTCGGCCTGGACGACGCACGCGACTGGGTCGCCCGTTTCGGCCTGGACAGGGCCAAGCAGCCGGACAACCTGACGATGGCCCTGGGCAGTGGCAGCGTGACGCCGCTGCAGATGGCCCAGGCCTATGCGGTCTTTGCCAACGGCGGCCACCGCGTGACACCGGTGCTGATCGAGAGGATCCTGGACGCTCGCGGCCAGGTGCTGTTTGAAGCACCGCCGCCCGAGCCGCTGTCCGATGCCAACCGCGTGGTGCCGGAACGCAACGTGTTCATCGTCAACACCCTGCTGCGCGACGTGACCTTGCGCGGCACCGCCGCCAAGGCGCAAGCCCAACTGCAGCGGCCCGATCTCTACGGCAAGACCGGCACCACCAACGACGCTGTCGACGCCTGGTTTGCGGGTTGGGCACCCGGCGTGGTGGGGGTGGCCTGGATCGGCCAGGATGATCCGGAAAGCCTGGGTGAACGCGAAAGCGGCGGAGGCCTGGCCCTGCCGGTGTGGATCGACACCCTGGCGCGCGTCTTGAAAGGCGTCCCCGTCCAGCCCTTGGTGCCGCCCGAGGGCGTGGTGCAGGTGGGCGGTGACTGGCGCTACACCGAGTGGGCCGATGGTGGCTTCAAGGCACGGGTCGGCGAGCCGCCCGTGCTGCCTGGGCTGCCGGACGCCGTGCCGCCTTCACTGACACCGACGCAGCTGGTAGTTCCGGCGCAGCCCACGCAGTCCGTGCCGCCCATCAGTCGCTGACTACGTACCAGCCCGCCGCTGCATTCCCTTGCAAGCGGCCAGACAATCCCGAATGGCGCCGGGTCGGCCAGGCTGCAAGGCTCCAGGGTTCAATTTCCAGGAGTCCGCCTTGACCCGATCGACCTCTCTCCCCGCAGCAAGCTTTGCACCGGCCACATGGGTCGCGCTGACCGGCCTGGTGCTGGCGGGCTGTGCCACCGCCCCCACATCCGCCACGCTGCTGCTGCAGGCCGAAGCTGCCCTGCAGGGCAGCGCCACCGCCAAGACCCTGGTGGTCACTGGCAATGGCACCGGCAGCACCTTCGGGCAGGCCTGGCAGCCCACCATGGCCTGGCCTGGCCTGAACTATTCCACCCTCAAGCGCAGCTACAACCTGGACACCGGTGGCTTCGCCGAGGAATTCGCGCGCGGCCGCAGCGAACCCAATGGCGGCGGCGCCGTGCCCTTGATGGGCAGCGGTGAGCAGCGCGCCACCGGCTTCGCACGCGACGGTTTCGCCTGGTCGCCTTCGGGCCCCAGCACTTTCAGCGCGGCCCCCGTTGCTCTGTCCGGCCGCGTCAACGACCTGTGGACGACCACGCCGCAAAGCGCACTGGCCGCGGCCCGGCGCTACAACGCCGTGGCGGGCCAGCGCAGCGAAGGCGGCAAGACCGTCAACACCTTGAGCTTCACCGTGCCCGGCCAACTGCAGGCCACCCTGGTGCTGGACGATCGCGGCCTGGTGACGCGCGTGGATTCGGTCATGCCGCATCCGGTGATGGGCGACACGCCGGTCAGTTCTGAATTCCTGGACTACGCGCCCACGGCTGCGGTGGGCGGCCTGTTCCCGCAGCGCATCCGCCAGTCGCAAGGTGGTTTCCCGGTGCTGGACCTGAAGGTCACCGCGGTCACTGCGGGCCCGGTGGACATCAATGTGCCCGACAGCGTCAAGGCCTTCGCCGAAAACGTGGCCGTGCAGCCCGCCGCGCCAGGTGTGTGGTTCCTGGCCGGCGGCTCGCACAACAGCGTGGCGGTCGAATTGAGTGACCAGATCGTGCTGGTGGAAAGCCCGCTCTACGACGGTCGCGCGCTGGCGGTGATGGCGGCGGCCAACAAGCTGGTGCCGGGCAAGACGGTGAAGACCGTCATCAATTCCCACCACCACTTCGACCACGCCGGCGGCCTGCGTGCGGCCGTGGGCGAAGGTGCGCAACTGATCACCAGCAGCATGGCCAAGCCCTATTTCGAACGCATCTTTGCCAACCCCAACAGCGTGGCACCGGACCGCCTGGCGCGGAGTGGCCGCAAGCCCAACATCGTGCCGGCCGGTGACAAGACCGTGCTGCGCGACAGCCTGCGCACGGTGGAGATCCACGAGATGCAGGGCAGCGTGCACGCCCAGGGCTTCATGATGGTGTGGTTGCCGGCGGAAAAGATCCTGATCGAAGCCGACGCCTACACACCTGGCGCGCCCAACAGCCCGCCGCCTGCGGTGGCCAATGGCAACAACGTGAACCTGGTGCAGAACGTGGAACGTCTGGGCCTGCAGCCGGAGCGCGTGTTGCCGCTGCACAGCCGCATGGCGCCATACAGCGAACTGCTGGCGCAGATTGGCAGGAAGTAGGCTTCTGAAATGAGCGGCTGGAAGTGATCGGCAGCCGCTCGGCCGCTCGGCCGCTCAGCCGCTCAGCCGCCGGCCTCCGAGGCGCTTGAGGCGCCTTCACTGGGCATCAGACCCAGCCGCAGTTCGAAGACGGTGCCTACACCCCCTGGGCCGCTGTGCACCGCCAATTGGCCGCGGTGGCGGGCGGCCACCCGTTGCACAAAAAGCAGACCCAGGCCGACACCGCGTGTGTCGCCTGCCGGCAGGCCTTGTGTCTCGCTGTGCAGCTTCAGGCGCTGCTCGGCGCTGAGCCCAGGGCCTTCATCGCTCACGGTCACGTGCAGGCCGGCTGCGCCTGGCGGCACGCGCAGTTCCACCACCGCTCCGCGCGGGCTGTGCTTGATGGCGTTGGACACCAGGTTGCCCAGCGCGCGCAGCACCAGTGGGCGGTCCAGGGTCCAGTGCAGGTCCGTGTCTTGCGGGTGCACGCGCAGCGTCACCTCCGCGCTCAGGGCCTGCGGCCTGAAGTCCGACTGCACCTCGTTCAGCAGCAGGGCCAGGCCAGCGGGCGCCAAGTTCAGCGGCCGTGATTCGGCGTGTGCCACGCGCACGATGTCGTCCGCCAGTTGCAAGGTTCGTGCGGCCAGGCGATGGATTTCGCTCAGCAGTTCCGCGTGCGCCATGTGCATGTGCCCCTGCTGGTGCAGGTCGGCCAGCAGCATGATGGAACTGGCCGGCGAGCGCAGGTCGTGGGTCACGAAGGCCAGGGTCTCGTCGCGTCGGCGCTGCGCCTGTTTGATGGCGGTCACGTCCGCAAAGGTCACGACCCAGCGACGCTGGCCCAACAGGATGACGCTGGCGAAGTGCAGCAGGAAGTCGCCCAGCCGCGCCAGCTGTGCCTCCACGACCATGCCACCGGGCGGCGCGTGGCCAGCGGGCGAAAACAGCGCCTGCCAGTCCACGGGATGTGGGGTGGCGAATTCAACCAGCAGCCCGGGCAGGTCCAGACCCTGCATGGCCGCCGCACTGTCGGCTTCGAAGAGACGCGCAGTCAGGGCGTTGGCCAGCAGCACCTGGCCGCGCTCGTCTGCCACCAGCATGGCCGTGGGCATGCCCGCCAGCGCGTCGGCCAGAAAGCGACGCGCGCTGCGCACTGTTTCTGTGGCTACGTGCAGCGTGTCCAGGCGCGCGGCCAGGCGGTCGCGCGGGTCGGGCGTGGGCACGGTGTGCGGCGCCGCGTGGGCAAGCAGGCCGCCTTCGGGTTCAAGCCGACGGATCTCGACGTCAAGGCTGTCGACCGCGCGCTCCAGCCGCCGCCAGCTCCAGAAAGGATAGGCCAGCGCCGCGGCCAGCGCGTAAGGCACCGGACTCCACCAGCCGCCCGCGCCCAGCGCCAGCAGGCTGCCTGCAAAGGCCATGGGCACCGAGCCCAGCGCAAGTCCCAACGCCCAGCGCGTGCCTGCACGTTCAAGGGCCAGCACCAACACCAAGATCAGCGCAGCCGCCAGCCCCGCCGACTGGGCAGGCGACAAGGCGCGCACGGTGTCGCCGCTGCGCAAGGTGTACAGCGTGTTGCTGAGCACTTCCACGCCAGGCATGGCGCTCTGCTGGCGGTTCACCGGCGTGGCCAGCGTGTCGCCCAGGCCCAGTGCTGTCATGCCCACCAGGACGTAGCGGTCCCGCAGCTCTTCGGGCGCCACCGCACCGCGCAGCACGTCCACATAGGACAAGCGCTGCACATGCCCAGGTGGCCCGGCATAGCGGATCAGGAAGCGGTCGGCGCGGAAGCCACGGTTGTCGCCGAGGTCGGGCCCGGCCGCTTCGCCGACCACCGGCAAGCTCGCGTCCAGTGTCTCGCCGCCGGCCTGCAGCAGCGCCAAGGCCATGTGCGGAAAGCTCTGCTGGCCCTGCCCGGTGCGCAGAAAGGCATGCCGCAAGACGCCGTCGGCGTCGACCGCCGTTTCCGCAGCACCCAGGGTGACGGCCGCCTCCAGCCCGCCGGCCGGGGTCAGCGCGCGTGGTGGCAGTCCCGCACCGCCGGTCTGCCAGGCCACGGGCATCACCACGGGCGCGGCGCGGCGCAGCATCAGCGCCAGCAGCTGGTCCTGCGCCGGGTCCGGGTCGGGCTCGCTCAGGATCAAGTCCAGGCCGATCGCGCGCGGCCGCGCCCGCGCCAGCCTGTCCAGCAAGGTGCTGTGCACCGCGCGCGGCCAGGGCCAGCGGCCGATGGCGTCGATGCTGGCATCGTCAATGGCGACGATGACGATGCCCGGCGGTTGCGGTCGGCTCCACAGGCTGAGACCGAAGTCATAGACCACGCGGTCGGCGCGCCAGGTCCAGCCACCGGCAGCCAGCGCAAATGCCAGCACCGCCAGCAGCAGCGCCACCGTCCATTCGCCGTGCCGGACATTCAAGCGCAGGCGCCCGTGCCGGGCAGTGTTCACGGCGCGATCAGGATCGACTGGCCGCCGGCCTTGACGCAGGCGCCGCTGCCGGCCCGCAGGCAGTTCGGAATGTCGAACTGCTGCGGCGTCGTGAAGGGCCCGATGAAACCATCCGAATCTCGGGCCCGCAGGCGCACATGGAAGCGTCCGCTGCCTGGCAGTTCCAGTTCAAGGGAAGGCACATCCACCTTGCGCTCCAGCAGCAGGACCGTGAAGCTGGCTTCGCGCGCAAACTGCACTTCAAAAGTCTGTCCAGGCAGCCCCTCCCAGGACAACTGGATGGACTGCTCGCCCACCTTGGGCGGTTGTAGCGGCGCCGGCAGCGGCCGCAATTCGAAGCGGTTCACGGCGCCGAAAGGACCTTGGTCAGAGGCGCTGCGCTCGCTGGCCAGACGCCAGAAGTAGACACCCGGGGCCAGGCCGGTCTGCGCCGCCTTGCGCTCGGTCAGCCCACGCAAATCCAGGACCGGCATGCTCAAGTCCTCGGTCCTGGCCACCTGCAACCGGTAGCTGCGCGCGTCCGGGTTCACCGCCCAGGCGAATTCGACGCGCTGACCCGAGAACACGGCGCGTGGCGCCGGTGCGCTGGGCAGCGGCGGCTCGGGCCGCGCCTTCAGGCGGAAG
This sequence comes from uncultured beta proteobacterium, assembly GCA_963750785.1. Taxonomy (GTDB): domain Bacteria; phylum Pseudomonadota; class Gammaproteobacteria; order Burkholderiales; family Burkholderiaceae_C; genus Rubrivivax. The sequence goes on from CAVVSC010000002.1 coordinate 291,820, forward strand.
CGGTGCTCGGCGTTCACGCCCTGCAAGCCCTGGGCATCTTCGCCGCGCACGCGCAGCACATAGTCGCCGTCGGGCAGGTCGGCGATGCGCAGTTCGGTCGACGGGCTGCGGCTGTCCACCAGCACCTGTTCGAAGCCGCTGTCACGCGACACCTGGCTTCGGTAGGCGCTGGCACCGGCTTGTGCCGGCAGGGTGAAACGCACCAGCGGCCGTTCCTGCAGCGCCGGCAGCTGCGTCAAGTCAGGCGCCGGCAGCAGCGCCACGGGTGGGGCGACGGCGCCGGTCCGGTCCACCACGACGCCAAAGCCGGCCTTGACGACCTGCCCGGGCTGCCCGGCAGCGCCGTCCGCTGCAACCGCGCCTTCCAGCACCTCGCCGCGCGTCAGGCTTTGGACGCCGTCAGCCGTGACGCGAAATTCCGTGCCACGAACGCCCAGCACGCCCTGCGGCGTGCCGACGCGAAAGCCCGGTTGCCCCGCAGCGGCCGGCTGGGCCTGGACCTCGATCTGCCCTTGCTCCAGGCGGACGCCCGAGCGCACGATGCCCACACGCGGCAATCGCTGCGACAAGTCGATCTGCAGGCGGCTGGAGGCACGCAGACGCAGCAGGCTGCCATCGACCAGCCGCACCGTCGCATTGCCGTCGCCGGTGCGCAGTTCGCTGCCTTCGGGCAAGGACTGCCCGGCCGTCACGGGCACGCCGGCAGCGTTTCGCGCTTCGCCGGAGACGGCGGTCACGACGGCCGGTGCCGATTCGACAAGCATCAGGCGCAGCGGGATGTTGAGCAAGGTTCCTGTGGGAATGCGGTTGGGATTGGCCACGCGGTTGACACGCGCCAGCTCGGGCCAGCTGGCCGGATTGACCAGAAAGCGGCGGCCCAGGCCGATGAGCGTGTCGCCCTCGGCGGTGGTGTGGGGGTAGACGGCTTCGGTCGGCGCCCGGTCTGCGGACCAGGCGATCGAGGCAAAGAGCCCCAGGCAGACCGCCAGGAACCAGGGCCGCGCCGACAAGCGCGGGCCGGCAAGCGGCTCCAGCCCCAGACTCAAACAACGTGCCGACATCTTGTGTGCTCCGCGATCCTCGGGACGTGGGGCTGGCGCTCTCGCACAGCGGCCCAGACACGCGGGCACGGCGCCCTGAATTCGAGACGAAGAATTCTAGGCCGCGCACACCGCATGCGGACCCGCACCTGCCATCAGCGCATGTGCGCACCACCGTTGACGTCGAGGGTGGTGCCGGTGACATAGGACGACAGGTCCGACGCCAGGAACAGGCAGGCGCCTGCGATCTCGTCCGGGCTGGCGGCGCGGGGCAGCGGCCAGCCGCGGGCCGAGGCATGCTTGGCTTCGTCGGTGCTGCCGCTGCGCGAAAAGTCGGTCAGCGTGAGACCGGGTGCCACGGCATTGGCGCGGATGCCCTGCGGTCCGAACTCCCGCGCCAGGGCGCGCGTGAAGCCCAGCACGCCGGCCTTGGCCGCGCAGTAGTGCGCGCCGCCAAACACACCACCGCCCTGCTGGGCCGACATCGACGACATGACGACGATGCTGCCCGCGCCCTGCCGCTGCATGGGTGCCAGCGCAGCCTGCGTCAATTGCAGCGTGCCGCGCAGCACCACGTCGGTGACCAGCGCATAGTCTTCCGCCGTGATCTCTGCCGTGCCGCGCTTTTGAGTGACGCCGGCGTTGTTGACCAGCACGTCGATGCGTCCCTGCGCACCGGGCCAGGCCAGCACCTCTTCAATGGCCCGTTGACAAGAGGCGCTGTCGGTCACGTCGCAGCACAGACCGCTGGCGGTGCCGCCCACTTCCGCAGTCAGGTCGGCCGCGGTCTGCGCCACTTCGTCGGCGTCCAGGTCCAGCAGCGCCACGGCTGCGCCGTGCTGCAGGAAGAGCCGCGCCGTGGCGCGGCCGATGCCGCGCGCCCGCCCAGCGCCCGATATCACGGCCGTGCGGCCGACCAGCAGACGGCCGGTGGTGGTGCGTTCGGTCATGCAGTTCACTCGTTGCTGATGCCGGCGCGCTTGGCAATCTGGCGCCAGGAGTCGATGTCGGCAGCGGTCATGTCGCGCAACTCGTCGCCGCCCACAAAGGCCGCGGTGATGCCCAGTTCCAGCAGGCGTTCCTTGACGTCGGGCATTTCCACGGTGGCCTTCAAGGCCCTGGACAGCTTGTCCATCACGGGCTTGGGCGTGCCGGCCGGGGCGTACATCGCCCAGCGCAAGGCGCCCATGCGCTTGCCGCTGAAATCGATGCCCTCGTCTTCATAGCTGGGCACCTGGGGCAGGCTGGGCGATCGCGAGGTGCAGGTGGTGATGGCCTTCAACTGCCCGGACTTGACCATGGGCGTGCCCGAGGCCATGTCCACGAAGGCCAGCTTGATGTGACCTCCCAGCAGGTCGGTCTGGATCTGGCTGACCGACTTGTAGGGAACGTGGCTCATCTTGGCGTCCGTCTTCAGGTTGAAGAGCTCGCCGCAGAAGTGCCCGGTGGACCCATTGCCCCAGCTGGCGTACTGCACACCGCCCGGGGTCTTCTTGGACAGGGCCACCAGTTCCTGCACCGTGTGGGCCGGGAAGTCCTTTGTGGCCACCAGCAGGATGGCGGCCGTGCCCACCTGCCCGATCGGTGCAAAGTCCTTCACCGAGTCGTAGGGCAGCTTGGGATTGCTGGCGGGCAGCAGCACGTGGGTGGTGGCGCCGCCAATGGAGATGGTGTAGCCATCAGGCGCCGCCTTGGCCGCCATGTCGGTGGCGATGCTGCCGCCCGCCCCGGGCTTGTTGTCGATCACGATGGTGGCCTTGAGCAAGGGCGCCATCCTGTCCGCCAGCAGGCGGCCCAGGGTGTCCCCGCCGCTGCCGGGCGCCGAAATCAAGATGAAGCGGATGGGCTTGTTCGGGTAGTCGGTCTGTCCGTGGGCCGTGCCCATGAGGCTGCATCCGGCCGCCAGTGCCGCCACGGCAAGCATTGCCTTGTTCATCGCTGTCTCCTTGTGTTGTGGTGCACGGCCCTCAAAGCGAGAGCCCGCCGTCAACCACCAGCTCGATGCCGGTGACGTACTTCGATTCGGAACTGGCCAGGAACAGAGCGGCCTGCGCCACGTCCCAGGGCGAGCCCTGATGGCCCATCGGGCAGCGCGCGTTGCGCGCCTCGCGCCCCACACGTGCGGCCTCGGCGTCTGCAAAGAGAGCTGCCGCATGCGGTGTGTCGATGAGGCCCGGCAGGATCACATTGCATCGCACCTGGTGAGCCGCGTACTGCCGCGCCACGACGCGGCTCATGTGGTTCAGTGCCGCCTTGGAGGTGCTGTACGACAGGAACTGCATCGGGCTCCACTTGCGGCTGGCGATCGACGACACGTTGATGATCGAGCCGCCGCCTTGTCTCATCATGTGCGGCACCACGGCGCGTGAAGTGAGCATGGCGCCCTTCAGGTTGATGGCGTGCACGCGGTCCCAGGACTCTTCGGTCACCTCGGTCAGTTCGCCGAACTCTTCCACGCCCACGTTGTGGTGCAGCACGTCGATGCGGCCCTGCCAGGCCAGGCAGCGCTCGGCCATGGCCTGGATGCGCGCGGCGTCGCGCACGTCGGACTCAAAGGCCTCGGCCTGCCCGCCTTCGTTCAGGATGGCCTGCGCGGTGGCTTGCGCGGCACTCAGCACCCGGTCCACGCACAGCACACGCGCGCCATGCCGCGCAAACAGCAGCGCGGCCGCCGAGCCATTGCTCACCGCAGCGCCGATGGATCCGGCGCCCACCACGATGGCGGCCATGCCTTGCAGGCGGCCGGTCATGGCTTGCTCAACTTGCTGGCACGGGGCCGTGATGTTGCGCTTGTACGGGCGCCACGTGTCCTTGGCGCAGACTTTGGTGCCTGCAGGCCGGCCAGCGCCGCCGCGCGGTACGGGCTGCACGATTCGCGCAGCACCAACTGGGCCGTCAGCAACACACGGTGCGGCTCGAAGGGACTGCTGCGGTCCATCTGCTTTTGGAGCAACTGCGCGGCGGCCAGGCCCACGGCCTCCATGTCCCAGCTCAGCGAGGTGATGGCGGGGCTGAACAGCTGCGACAGGTCGGTGTCACCGATGCTCACCACGCTGGCGTCGTCAGGCACGGTGCGCCCGCCATGGCGCAGGGCCTGCAGCACGCCGGCCAGGATGCGCGTGCCCAGGCACAGGAAGGCCGTGGGGGGCTCGGGCATCGACAGCAGACCCAGGGCTTCGCTGAAGGCGTAGTCCATGGCCGACTTTTCAGCGCGGATCAAGCGCGGGTCGGGCGTCAGCCCGCGTTCGCGGTAGGCGTCCACAAAGCCGGCAATGCGGTCGCGGCCCGGCCGCAGCACGCTGCCCGGGGTGAGCAGCGCGATGCGGGTGTGGCCCAGGTTCAGCAGGTAGCGGGTGGCCTGCAGCGCACCGTGGAAGTGGTCGACATGCACGCCGGCCACCGTGACCGGCATGTCGCGATCCAGCGCCACCACGGGCAGCTCTTCGGCCAGGCTGGCCAGCAGTTCGGGCGCCTCGTGGTGGCAGGGGCCCAGCACCAGGCCGTCCACACGGCGGCGGCGGAACAGCTCGATCAGCTGCTTCTCGCGCGCCGCGTCGTTGTGGGTGTTGGCGATCAGCAAGGCCAGACCGGCCGATTGCAACTGCGTCTCGATGGCCTTGACGATGCGGGCATAGAGCGGGTTGCTGATGTCGGACACCAGCACGCCGGCCACACCGCTGGTACCGCTGCGCATGCTCTGCGCCACCGCATCAGGTGCATAGCCCAGCTGACGCGCCGCGCGGCCCACCTTGGCCACCGTGTCGGCACTGACGCGGCCTGCGCGGTTCAGCGCGCGCGACGCCGTGGCCAGCGACACGCCGGCGGCTTGGGCAACGTCTCGGATGGTGGCGCGCGGCTTCATGGGGCGTGCTGTGGGGCGGCGGTGTCGACGACAAGCGCGGGTGGTTGGGCCCACGGTGCAGGCCGGCGGCGCCAGTCTCACCCAAAGTGCGGAAACGTTTGTACAGGGATGTCCCTAGCCTGCACGGATTGATGCGGAGATGGCTTAGTTGGACACTGTCTGGAACGCGGAAACGTTCTCGCCCTGTCGGCTGGCCGGTCCGCAGCGCCCCTCGCCCAAATCACCCGCTTGAATGGAGACTCCATGTCAGAAGCACTCGACGCCGCCCGCATCCAGACCGTGCGCGACCACATGGCGCTGGAATGCACGCACGATTGGGACGGCGTGATCGCCACCTTCGAACACCCGCGCTACGAGCTGCATGCCACAGGCTCGGTGTTCGACGGGGAAGACCAGGTGCGGGGCTACTTTGCGTCGTCGCGTGCGGCCTTTCCCGACCAGTCCAATGAGGTGATTGCCATCGCCGCCACCGGCGACACCGTGCTGGTGGAGTTCTGGCTGATGGGCACCCACCTGGGGCCCTTCAAGGTGGGCCACACGGTCTACCCCCCCACGGGCCGCAGCTACCGCATCCGCATCGCGGCCAGTTTCGAATTTGCACCGGGCAGCGACAAGATCATCTGCGAGCGACCCTACTCATCGTCTGACGCCAAGCTGCGCGCCTTGGGCTTGCAGTAGGCGGCGCGGCGCAGCCCGTTGGCGCAGCTGGACATTGCGTCAGTCCCTGTGGAGACTTGCGTTCGGGCTGCGCACCCGTCACCACCGCAGGCCGCGCTGCGATGCGTTGGTATGCTGCGCTTGAACACCCCGCCGTCCCAACTCGCCCCACCTGCCCACGAGCCGCCGCTGCATGCTGCTTGACCTGAGCCCGCTGCGGCACAACACGGCCTTTCGTCGGCTCTTCGCCAGTCAGTTCATCTCGGGTCTCGGCACCATGGTGAGCTACGTGGCCGTGCCCTGGCAGCTGTACCAGCTGACGCATTCCAACGCACTGGTGGGCCTCCTGGGCCTGGTTCAACTCGTGCCGGTGGTGGTCTGCGGGCTGCTGGGTGGCGCGGTCGCGGACCGGATGGACCGCAGGCGCCTGCTGATCGGTTCCGAGGCCTTGATGGCGCTGTGCGTGGCGGGGCTGCTCGCCAATGCCCTGTTGGCCACGCCAAGCATCTTGGCCATCTACGCATTGGTGGCCGTGATGCAAGGCGCCAGCGGCTTTCACCGACCCGCACTGGAAGCGCTGACGCAGAAGCTGGCGCGGCCCGAAGAGTTTGCCGCCGTTGCCGCCTTGTCATCGGTGCGCGGCACGATCGGCATGGTCGGCGGGCCTGCGTTGGCCGGTCTGCTGTTGGCGCAGTGGAGTGCCGTTGGCGCCTACCTGTTCGACTTTGCGACCTTCATCGCCGCGCTGTTCTTCCTGGCCCGCATTCCAGTAGAGAGCATCGGCCAGGCAGACGCCTCGGGCGACCGACCCCATCTGCTGGCCGATCTGGCCGAAGGCTTGCGCTTTGCGTGGCGGCGGCCCGAACTCATGGGCACCTACATCGTCGACATCGTGGCGATGGCCTTCGCGTTCCCGATCGCGCTGTTTCCGGCCATGGCGGCGGCCGATGGTCGCACCGAATCCGTGGGCTGGCTGCTGTCGTCCATGTCGGTCGGCGCGCTGGTGATCGGCCTCTTCAGCGGCTGGACCAGCAAGGTCCGGCGCCACGGCCGCGCGGTGGTGCTGGCGGCGGCCATCTGGGCCTTGGGCATCGTGGCCCTGGGCTTTGCACCCAGCCTGATGCTGGCGCTGGTGTGCCTGGCCGTGGCCGGTGCAGCCGACATGGTGAGCGGCGTCTTCCGCGGCACGATCTGGAACGAAACCATCCCGAACGCGCTGCGTGGCCGCCTGGCGGGCATCGAGATGATCAGCTACCTCACGGGTCCGCTGATTGGCAACGCCCGCGCCGGCTTCATGGCCGACGCCTGGGGCGTGTCGCCCGCAATCTGGACCGGCGGCTTGGTCTGCCTGGCGGGCGTGGTCGCCACGGGCTTTGCACTGCCGCGCTTCTGGGCGTACCGAAGCACCGTCAACAGCACACCGAACTGAGCGCCGCGCCCCGGGACCGGATCAGTGCATGTCCGGCGCGATGCCCTCGGCATAGTCCATCAAGGCCTCGAGCAAGCCTTGCGCCCGCTCGTCGTCTCGCTCCATGGCCGCTTCGGCCAAGACGTCCACCTGCTCGGTGAAGGCGGCCACCGTCGTGCAACCGCCCTCGCCACCGTGCAGGCGCGCCACGCGGTGCTGCTGCCAGCGTTCCTGCTCCGCTTCATCCAGGGTCTGCGGGAAGTTGCGCGCGCGGTAGCGGAACAGCATCTCGTCCAGGCGCGCGTCCTGAAACGCGACACGCTTGCCCGCCAGCTGGTCCGGACTCAGTTGGCGCAAGCGCTGCAGCGTGCGCCGGTCTTCATGACCCACGAAGCCGCCGTACAGGTCTTCGTCCACGTCGGGTTTCGCGGCCTGTTCTCGCCGCGCAAAGACCTGCGGCCACAGCACGTCCAGCTGCTGACCCAGAGCGGCGGCATGTGCTGCGTGGCGCTGCGCCGTGGCCAGGTCCAGGCCCCAGCGTTCGGCGGCACCGCCCAGCACCTTCAGGTTGCCGATGACGATGGGGCTCTTGTTGATGTGGATGGTCTTGATGGGTAGGCGCAACTCACCTTCGGGCAGTTCGGACTGCTTGGTGTACAGCCTGCGCTGCACGGCTTCTGCGTCCAGTGAGGCCAGTTCACGCGGGTCGGCCGACAGGTCCCAGACGATGACCTCGTTCTTGTTGGTGGGGTGCTGCGCCAGCGGCCAGACCAGGGCCAGGCAGCCGCGCTCCACGGGGTACATGCCGGACAGGTGCACGAAGGGCTTGCCATGGCCCATCTCGTCCAGCACGGCGTCTTTCTTGCGCAGGCGCAGACAGAAGTCCCACAGGCGCGGTTGCTTCTGCTGGACGAGCCGGGCCATGGCCAGTGTGGCACGCACGTCGGACAGCGCGTCGTGCGCGGCTTCGTGCTGCAGGCCATTGGCCTGGGTGAGATGTTCCAGCTTGAAGGACGGGCGGCCCGCGATGTCGCCTTCGGTGTGCACCGGCCATTCAATGCCCTCGGGCCGAAGCGCCCAGGTGCAGCGCACCACATCCATCAAGTCCCAGCGGCCGCAGCCGTTCTGCCATTCGCGGGCATAGGGGTCGATGAGGTTGCGCCAGAAGAGGTGGCGCGTCACCTCGTCGTCAAAGCGGATGCTGTTGTAGCCCACGCCCACCGTGCCGTCGCGCGCCAGTTCGGCTTCGATGCGCGCGGCGAACTCGGCTTCGCGAACCCCTTTCGCCAGGCACTCCTGCGGTGTGATGCCGGTGAGCAGCACGCTTTCCGGGTCGGGCAGGGTGTCGGGCGCGGGCTGGCAGTGCCAGTTCACGGGCGCGTCGATCTCGTTGAGTTGCGCGTCGGTGCGCACCCCCGCAAACTGTGCCGGCCGGTCGCGGCGCGGCACGCGGCCGAAGGTCTCGTAGTCGTGCCAGAAGAAGGTGAGATCGGCCATGGGTGCACGATAGCGCAGCGGCTCGGCGCCAGCCCCGAAGAGTGGCACTGCACACGCCTGTGCACCGAAATTGCGCGCATCGCGCGCCCATGGCGCCCGAAACCGGGAACAGCAGCGTGGCCAGGACCCCTTTTTGCTGGCGCGATATTTGCTGCGCTCCTTGCATTCAGACGTGGTGAGGCTTCTCAGATCGCCCCGTCGCTGATTTCCGGCAACCGTCATCGACGGCGGTTTCTAAGCCTTGGCAATGACGCCAGGGCCTGCTCGGCGATCAGTTCCCGTGGGCTCCTGCCCGGTTCGATTCCATGGCTTCTGCCGTTTGCGAGAAGCCAACCAAGCTCGCCACTTCCCCATGAAGAACTCGCAGATCCTCGTTGTCGGCCACGGCATGGTCGGTCACAAGTTCCTCGAATCCTGGGCCGAAGCGTCACGCGCTGGCGATGCCCAGGCGCAGGTCACCGTGCTGTGCGAAGAGCCGCGCGCGGCTTACGACCGCGTGCACCTGTCGGCCTTCTTCTCAGGCACCTCGGCCGACGAGTTGTCGGTGGTGGAACCCGGCTTCTTCCACCGCACCGGCTTTGCGCTGCGCCTGAATGACAAGGCCGCATCGATCGACCGCGCCGCGCGCACCGTCACCACGGCAGGCGGCGAAGTGCTGGCCTACGACAAGCTGGTGCTGGCCACCGGCAGCTACCCCTTCGTGCCGCCGCTGCCAGGGCGCGACCGTGACGGCTGCTTCGTGTACCGCACCATCGAAGACCTCGAAGCCATGAGGACCTGCGGCGCGCAATCGAAAACAGGCGTGGTAGTGGGCGGAGGCCTGCTCGGCCTGGAGTGCGCCAAGGCGCTGCGCGACATGGGCCTGCAGACCCACGTGGTGGAGTTCGCGCCGCGCCTGATGGCGGTGCAGGTGGACGACGGTGGCGGCCGCGTGCTGCGGCGCAAGATCGAAGAACTCGGCGTCCAGGTCCACACGCAGAAGAACACGCAGCAGATCGTGGACGGCGACTCCGCGCGGCACCGCATGGTGTTTGCCGACGGCAGCTTCCTTGAAACCGACATGATCGTGTTCTCGGCCGGCATCCGCCCGCGCGACGAACTGGCCCGCGCCTGCGGCCTGGACATGGGGCCGCGCGGTGGCGTGGCCATCGACAGCGAATGCCGCACCAGCGACCCCGACATCTACGCCGTGGGCGAATGCGCGGCCTGGAACGGCCAGGTCTTCGGCCTGGTGGCGCCGGGCTACGAGATGGCCCGCGTCGTGGCCCGGCAACTGGCGGGTCAAGTGGAGGCGGTCTTCGTCGGTGCGGACATGAGCACCAAGCTGAAGCTGATGGGCGTGGACGTGGCCAGCATTGGCGACGCCCACGGCAACACACCAGGCAGCCGCGCCTTCCAGTACACGGACGAACGCCGGCAGGTCTACAAGAAGATCGTCACCAGCGAAGACGGCAAGCTGCTGCTGGGCGCCGTGCTGGTGGGTGACGCGGCGGACTACGGCACGCTGCTGCAGATGGCGCTGAACGGCATCGCCCTGCCGGCCGAGCCCGAATTCCTGATCCTGCCGTCCAGAGACGGCAAGGCCAAGCCCGGCCTGGGTGTGGACGCACTGCCCGACACCGCGCAGATCTGCTCCTGCAACAACGTCAGCAAGGGCCGGCTGTGTGCGGCGGTGGGCGAAGGCGCCTGCACCGTGGCCGAACTGAAGGCCTGCACCAAGGCCGGCGCCACCTGCGGCGGCTGCGTGCCCCTGGTGACGCAGGTGATGAAGGCCGAGATGGGGCGCCGCGGCATGGCCGTCAACAACCACCTCTGCGAACACTTCCCGCACTCGCGGCAAGAGCTCTACCACCTGGCCCGCGTCGGCGAGATCCGCAACTTCGGCGAACTGCTGGCGCAACATGGCAAGGGCCTGGGTTGCGACATCTGCAAGCCGGCCGCGGCCAGCATCTTTGCGTCGTGCTGGAACGACTTTGTGCTCAAGCCCGAACTGGCCAGCCTGCAGGACAGCAACGACTACTACCTGGGCAACATCCAGAAGGACGGCAGTTACTCGGTGGTGCCCCGCATGCCCGCCGGTGAAGTGACACCCGAAGGCCTGATCGCCGTGGGCCAGGTGGCCAGGAAGTACGGCCTGTACACCAAGATCACCGGGGGCCAGCGCGTGGACCTGTTCGGTGCGCGCGTGGAACAGCTGCCGCTGATCTGGGAAGAGCTCATCGCGGCAGGCTTCGAGTCTGGCCACGCCTACGGCAAGGCGCTGCGCACGGTGAAGAGCTGCGTGGGCTCCACCTGGTGCCGCTTCGGCGTGGGCGACAGCGTCGGCCTGGCCGTGCTGCTGGAGAACCGCTACAAGGGCCTGCGCGCGCCGCACAAGATCAAGTTCGGTGTGTCGGGCTGCACGCGTGAATGCGCCGAAGCCCAGGGCAAGGACGTTGGCGTCATCGCCACCGACAAAGGCTGGAACCTCTACGTCTGCGGCAACGGCGGCATGAAACCGCGCCACGCCGAATTGCTGGCCTCCGATCTGCAGCAGGACGAACTGGTGCAGCTGATCGACCGCTTCCTGATGTTCTACGTGCGCACCGCCGACCGCCTGCAGCGCACCAGCACCTGGCGCGACAACCTGGAAGGCGGCCTGGACTACCTGAAGGCCGTGTTGCTGAAGGACAGCCTGGGCTTGAACGCCGAACTGGAAGCGCAGATGCAGCACGTGGTGGGCACCTACCAGTGCGAATGGAAAACAGCCGTCACCGACCCGCAGGTGCGCCGACGCTTCCGCAGCTTCGTCAACAGCGACCGCGCCGACGAGCACATCGTCTTTGTCGAAGAGCGTGGGCAGATCCGCCCGGCCCGCGCCGATGAGCGCGAGGCGCTTGGCACGCCCGAACAAGCCTGACCCGCCGAAGGAGGCATCAATGAACACCAGCACCTTGAGCCACACCGCGGTCTGCCGCGTTGACGACATCCTGCCCGACACCGGCGTCTGTGCCTTGGTCGGCAATCGCCATGTGGCGGTCTTCCGCATCGGCCAGGACCAGTTCTTCGCCATCGACAACGTCGACCCACGTTCCGGTGCCAGCGTGCTGTCGCGCGGGCTTGTCGGCAACCTGGGCGAACGCCTGGTGGTGGCTTCGCCGATCTTCAAGAACCACTTCGACCTGCGCACTGGCGCCTGCCTGGAAAGCCCGGAGCAATCCGTCACGACCCATGCCGTGCATGTGGCCGACGGCCAGGTGCAGGTCGTCCTGAGCTGAGCGGCCTGCCTTTGGGCCCAGCCCGGTTCTTCACCCCACCCAGCAGAGACCCTTGGCCAAGCGTGCCCAACACACGCCGCTGAAAGCTCGCTGGCCAGCCCGACCCTCCAGGGTCTGATGGCCACGCAACTGCAAGCCTGGCGGCAGGCCGCTATCGTTGCGTGATGCATGCACCGCGACTTCTTTGCCTCGCCACCGTCCTGTTCCTGTCGGTGTCGCAGTCACCCCCGGCGCTGGCGCAGGCCGCGCCGCTGGCCTGTACCGACTTCGACGACTACGTCAACGGCCGCTGGAACGCCAGCAACGACCTGGCCGACAACCGCGCGCGCATCGGCAGCTTCATGAGCTTGCGATTTGACGCCGACCGGCTGATCGCCGACGGCGTGGCCGAACTGCTGGCCAAACCCGAATTGCAGAAGACACCGGGCCTGCGCCTGCTGGCCAGCTACTACGCCAGCGGGCTGGATGAGGCCGCCATCGAACGCCAGGGCCTGTCGGCCGTGAAGCCCTGGCTGGCGCGCATCGACAGCCTCACGCGTGCAGGCCTGCCCGTGCTGCTCGGCGAACTGTCGCGACTGCAGGTGCTGGCACCTTTGGCGCCCTTTGTCGCCGCCGACGCCCGGGACGCGTCGCGCCACATGCTGAACCTGCAGCAGGCAGGACTGGGCCTGCCGGACCGCGACGACTACACCCGCAGCGACGAACATGCGGTTCGCCTGAAGGCCGCCTACCGCCGCTATGCCGGCCAGTTGCTGGCGGCCACGGGCGCGGCCAGTGACGAGGCCACCGTCGATTCGCTGCTGGCCTTTGAAGCGCAACTGGCCGCCGCCGCGCTGGCCCGCGCCGAACGCCGCGATCCCGTCGCCCAGTACAACCCCATGGATGCCGCGGGCTTGCAGGCGGCTGCGCCGGGCATGGACTGGACCGCCTACCTGGCGGCCTACACCGGCCAGGCGGAAGGCGTCGCCACGCTGCGCCTGGTGGTGGCCCAGCCACGATTTGCCAAGGTGGTGGCGCAGCTGGCGCAGAGCGCGCCGCTGGACACCTGGCGCAGCTACCTGCGCATGCGCCTGCAGGACCGGGTGGCCGACCTGGGGCCCAAGACACTGAGGCAGGCGTCCTTTGACTACAACCAGGCTGCGGTGCGTGGCTTGAAGTCACCGCTGCCGCGCCATGAACTGGTGGCCCTGGCCATTGGTGGCCGAACGGGTGGTGAGCCGCTGGGCGAGGCCCTGGGCGAACTCTTCGTCAGCAAGGCCTTCTCGCCGCTGGCGCAGCAGCGTGCACAAGCCATGGTGGAAGACATTCGTGCGGCCATGCGGGCACGCATCCAGGGCTTGGACTGGATGGGTCCGGCCACCAAGCTGGCGGCCGTGAAGAAGCTGGATGCCATGGTGGCCAAGATCGGTGGGCCTGACCGCTGGAAGACCTATGAAGGCCTGGCCTTGAGACCCGACGACTTCATGGGCAACCTGCTGGCCGTCAACGCCTGGTCGGCAGCGCAACGAGTAGCTGACCTGCCAAGGCCCGTGGACCGCAGGCGCTGGTTCAGCAGCCCGCACATCGTCAATGCATTTGCTGGCGGCGGCAACCAGATCACCTTCCCCGCCGCCATCCTGCAGCCGCCCTTCTTCGACGCCAATGCCGACGACGCCAGCAACTACGGCGCCATCGGCATGGTCATCGGCCACGAGATCACCCACCACTTTGACGACCGCGGCCGCCAGTTCGACAGTGTCGGCAACCTGAACGACTGGTGGACCGCAGCCGACGCTGCCGCCTACAAGGCGCGCGCCGACCGCGTGGTGAAGCTCTACAGCGCCTTCGAACCCGCACCGGGCGTGCGCATCAACGGCCAATTGACGCTGGGCGAAAACATCTCCGACCTGGGCGGCCTGCAAATCGCCTATGACGCCTTGCAGATTGCACTGAGACGCCAGCGCGACGCCGGCAAGCCGCCGACCCTGGTGGACGGGCAGACCCCTGAGCAGCGCTTCTTCCAGGCCAATGCCGTGATCTGGCGCGGCAAGATGCGCATCGAAGCACTGGTGGACCAGTTGCGCACCGACGGCCACTCACCCGGCCGCTGGCGCGTGCTGGCGCCCATGAGCCAGATGCCGGCCTTCGCACAGGCCTTTGGCTGCAAGGCCGGCGACGCCATGGTGGCCGCCGACCCCGTGCGGGTCTGGTGACCGGGTCGCTTGGGACCGCCTACAAGCGGCGGACGACGACGCTGCCGATCGAGTAGCCCGCCCCAAAGCTGCAGATCACACCCACCTGCCCCGCTGCCAGGTCCGCGTGGTGGTGGTGGAAAGCGATGATGCTGCCGGCGCTGGCGGTGTTGGCGTACTCGCTCAGGATGATCGGGGCCAGGTCGTCACCCACGTCCCGGCCGACCAGCTTCTTCATCACCAGCTGGTTCATGCCCAGGTTGGCCTGGTGCAGCCAGAAGCGGCGCACCTGGGTCGGTTCCAAGCCAAGCGCATGCAGGTGCGCTTCGATGTGCGCTGCGGCCAAGGGCACGACTTCCTTGAACACCTTGCGGCCTTCCTGCATGAAGGTCTTGTCGCGGGCGTCGGGGTCGGTGTCTTCGCAGCGGTTCAGGAAGCCGGCGTTGTTGCGGATGTTGTTGCTGAACTGCGTGAGCAGCTTGGTGCCCAGCACTTCCCAGCGGTCGGCGCTGGTGGCGGTGTCGGCTGCTTCCACGACCACCGCGGTGCAGACGTCGCCAAAGATGAAGTGGCAATCGCGGTCACGCCATTCCAGGTGGGCCGAGGTGATCTCCGGGTTGACCACCAGCACGCACTTGGCACTGCCCGTGCGCACGGCGTTGACGGCCTGTTCGATGCCGAAGGTGGCCGACGAGCAGGCCACGTTCATGTCGAATCCGTAGCCGCCGCAGCCCAGGGCGGACTGGATCTCGCAGGCCATGGCCGGGTAGGCGCGCTGCATGTTGGCGGCTGCGCAGAGCACGCCGTCCACGTCGGACGCCTGCTTGCCGGCGGCGGCCAGCGCCTTACGGCCAGCGTCCACCGCAATTTCGGCCATCAGGCTCAATTGATCGTCGCTGCGCGGTGCAAATCGCGGGCGCATGCGGGTCGGGTCCAGCACGCCGTCTTTTTCAATGACGTAGCGCTGCTTGATGCCCGAGGCCTTCTCGATGAACTCGACGCTGGAATGCGTCAATGCCGGCCGTTCACCCGCCGCAATGGCCAGGGCGTGGCGGTTGTTCTCCAAGTCCGCGAAGGCATTGAAGGACGCCACCAACTCGGCGTTGGTGATGACGTGCGGCGGCTGGTACAGCCCCGTGCCGGAGATGACGACTGGTTTCATGGCGCGGCAGTGTAGGCCGCTGCTCGGGCCAGGGCATCGGCGGCAACCCGTGCCGCCGATGGGCCCGGGTGCCCGATGCGGTGGCCCTTACTTCTTCGTCTTCTTGGCCGCGCCGCCGGACTGCAGCGCCTCGCTCATACCCAGCAGCACGCCACTGACCATGGCGGTGTAGCTCTCGGCCAGCGCCTGCGCGGCCTTCATGGAGGCGGCGCGCGTGGTGCGCAGGGTGGTCTGCATCTGCGCGGTCATCTGCTCGGCCGTGGCGGCCGCCTGGTGGCCAGACAGCGAGCCGCTGGCCTGCATCTTTTCCAGAACGGGGCCCCAGGCGCCGGCCATCGGCGCGCCTGCGCCGTCCGCCGCTTTCTTGATGGCGCCGAACAGGCTGTCTTCCATCTTTTCCAGGTCGTCCAGCGCCTTTTGCAGGTGCTTGTCGCGCAGGTCCGCGCCCTGCGCGGTCAGCGTGGCCAGCGCGGTGCGGTTGGCTTCCACGGCCTTGAGCATGGCCTCGTCCATCCCGGCCACGGCCTTTTCCAGCAGCGCTTCCGGGTCCACACCCGCTGTGAGGTTCTTGGCCACGCCCGCGCTGGCGGCCTCGGCCACCTGTTTCAGCGCACCGCGGATGTTTTTCAGCGAAAGTTCCCGCCCTTGCAGGGACGCCAACACAGCCTGGCTGGTCGCCTGCTTCAGCTGCGCGCCCTGCTTGGCGGAAGCGTTCTGGAACATCTCGATCAGGGCATCGGCATCGAACATCGGCTTGGTCATGCGCAGCTCTCCTGGGTGTTGAACGCCGTCAGTTCACCGACGAACGTGGGGAATCGGGGGGCCAGTATGTCTGCAAACGCTGTCACTAAATTGACACCGGCCGCAGGAGCACCTGCTTGCCAGTTCGACCTGGCCGTGGCCCGTTGACCGGGCCGCCACACGGGCGGCCTGAACGTCCGCTCAGGAAGTCATGCGGGCTGCAGGGCGTCGGGCGCCGCGCCGGGCGTGAGCAGCCGGTCCAGCAGGTCCCGCACGCTGCGGATCTGCGCGCCAAAGGGCAAGGCGCCGACGCCGCGGAAGAACAGGCCCTTCTTGACGTCGCCGCGCAGGGCGGCCGCCAGCTGGTTGTCGATGCAGAACTGGCCCCAGCCCTGCAGCCCGTCGCGCAATCCGCATTGCGCCAGGCAGTCGAAGGCCTTGGTGCAACGCGCCTTGGCGTGGGCCACGGCCTGCAGCTTGTGCTCGATCTTCAGATAGTTGCGCAGCCAGGCGGTGCCCACGGCGCGCGCGGGCAGCCCGGCCACACTGGTGAATTCGACCATGTCCTCGTCGCGCGCTTCGGCCAGCACACGCTTGAATTCAGGGTGGGCGTCGCACTCCTGCGTCACCGCGAAGGGCGTTCCCAACTGCACCGCGGCAGCGCCCAGGGCCTGCACGCGCGCGATGTCTTCGAAGCTGCGGATGCCGCCGGCGGCGATCAGCGGGATCTCCTTTTCAATGCCCGCGCTGCGCAGGAAGGCCAGCACCTGCGGGATGACGTTCTCGAAGTCGAAGCGTGTGTCGCCCAGGTCCGCCACCTTGGCTGCGCCCAGGTGGCCGCCAGCCAGGCGCGGGTGTTCGATGACGATGGCGTCCGGCAGCCGCTTCTTGCGTTCCCACTTCTTGACGATCAGCTGCACGCCGCGTGCGTCGCTGAGGATGGGAATGAGCGCCACATGGGGATGGTCCTGCGCCAGGTCGGGCAGGTCCAGGGGCAGCCCGGCACCGACGACCACCGCGTCCACCCCCGCCTCCATGGCGCGTTTCACCGACGCGGCATAGGCGCTGACGGCGCGCATCACATTGATGGCGATGAGCCCGCGTCCCTGCGCATGGGCGCGTGCACCCGCCACTTCGCGTGTCAGCGCTTCCAGGTTGGCCTCGTCGATGAGCCGGCGCGCGTGCGCGGGCTGGGCCATGTCCAGGCCCTGGGTGCGTTCCATCAAGTCCGGGTGGTGGCGGCGCAGATCCACGCTGGACAGCGTGCCCACCGCGCCTTCACGCGCCACGGCCCCCGCCAGCCCCTGCGCGGACACACCAACGCCCATGCCCCCTTGAACAATCGGCAGCAGGCTGCGCCCGGCCAGGCGCAGCGGCTTCAATCCCCCGGCGGCCAGTCGGTCGGCCAGGGGAACAGGGTCGTGCTGGTGCATGGGCGGCGCCCGGTGGCCGCGGGACCGCCCGCGTCGATGGCCGCCACTCTACGCAGCGCCCTGGGCGCCGCCTTGACCCGCATCAAGGATTTCCCGGACGCAGCGCGCGCAGGTCGTCGGCGTCCACCTCCAGTTTCACGAAGGCTTCGGTGTGGCTGGGCGGGGAGCCCGCGGCCGAGGGTCGGCCGTTGCGCGAACGGGTGGCGCCCACGTACAGGCGTGTGCCGGCGGTGTGGCGGAAGGCGTAGGTCAGGGATTCGGTGCGACTCAGGGCGTCCACCGCGCCGACCCCGGGCTCGGCTCGGCGGTCCAGCACACTGCGCTGGATGATGGCGCGCAGGTTGTGGCGCGCATTGAAGTGCCACACGGCCAGCCACTGTTGCACGCTTTCGCGGTAGGTGAGCGCACCCTCACGCTGCAGCCAGGCGGTGTTCAGGCGGGGCTCCAGTTCCAGCGCCGCCAGAGGCCGCAGCTTGGCGCTGAGATTGAATCGGCCGCCTCGCCGCACCAGGCCCTGCGGGGTGCCGTCCACCAGCGGGCCGGCCGCGGTGTCGGCCAGCTGGCCGATGTCGAAGGAGGTGTCCACCAGCGGGAACCAGATCGCCGGCGTCATCACCAGGCCGGCGTTCAGGTAGCGCTCGGGCAGCGACTGCGCCCGTGCCGACGTGCGGGTGCGCGCATGGCCAAAGTAGTTGAGGTAAGCCTCCAGGTTGCTGGCCGCCGTGAACCAGAGGCCCGGTCGCAGCACCTCCTGCACCACGGCACCGCTGACGCGGTCGCGTACCTGGTAGGCGTCGGTGTTGATGTAGATCTCGTTGAAGGGCCCCAGGCTCTGCCAACCAAAGCTCTGGAAGGCTTCCAGGCGGCGCACGCCCGCCTGGTTGACGAAGCCTGTGTCGTAGCGGAAGTTCGTGCCCATGTCGTCCAGGCCGAAGCTGGTCTCGCCCTGCCCGGTCTGCCGCATCACGCGCAGGCGCCAGCGGTCACCGTCCAGCGCAGGGCCCTGCTGCAGCACGCCGTTGGCGTCCGGCAGGGCCGTGGTGCGTGAATGCAGCCACTGGCCGCGCATGCGCCACTGGTCGCTGATCTGCCAGGACACGTCCGGCCCCAGCACCGTGTTGTCGCCGCGGCCCTGTTCGTAGCGGCGCGCCGCCACCAGGCCGCCCCAGGCCAGTTCGCCCGTGTCCTTGCGCGCGCGCAGCACCACGCTGTCCGACGCGGGCTGCTCGGCCACGCTGGTGCCAAAGGCGCCGGGCAGCAGCACCAGTCCCCGGCCGCGGTCGCGGATGGCGAAAGCCGTGCCCGCCCATTCCAGGCCTCGCCAGGTGGCCCGCAGGCCGCCGCGCGGCTGTGTGAAGCTGCGCGTGTACATGGCGTCCGTTGGCGTGCGCAGCAGGTCAGAGGACTCGAAGAAGAAGGGCCGCTTTTCAGGCAGCGACAGCGCAAAGCGTGAATTGCCGGCCAGCGGCGGCACGTCCAGCGCCACCTGCGAAAAGTCCGGGTTGAGCGTGCCGTCCACAACCAGTTCGGCGCGCGGCCGCCACTTGATGTCCAGGCTGGCTTCGGTCTCGGTCTTGCGCACAGGGCCGTCTTGCGTGTGCCGAACCGTGAGACCCGGGCGCAGGCTCAGGAAGTTATGGCTGTCCGGCAATTGAACGCCGGCCAGCGGCTGCAGCGTGGCGATGAAGCTGGGCGCGTCACGCGGGATCAGCACCGACGTGAACAGGTGGAACTGGTCGCGCGGCATGCGGCGGCCAACCATGATGCGCCAGTCCTGCTTGCCGTCCGCAAAGCGCAGCGACGCAAAGGGCAGGCGCATGACGGCGGTCCAGCCGCCCTTGCCGTCTGCAGCTTGCGGCAGGCGCGCGGCAGCACCGTCCCAGTCGTAGTCCGGCGAGAAGTCCTCGCTGTCGTCGGCCGCGCTGTTCAGCCCGTCGGCCGTGCTGCCCGCCGCGTTGACGCGGAACCACTGCGCGGAACTGCGCGTGCCGATGGCGTCGATGTAGACCACCACGAAGTCCTGGGTGCGGATGACGCCGTCGGGACGTACGACCAGGTCCCGGATCTGATCGGGCTGGGTGTCGAGCGCCGTGATGCCGACGTACAGCGCGTGCTTGTCATACAGCACCTGGACCCGCGTTTCCTGCGAGGGCGCAGCGCCAGTTTCGGGGAACTTCTCGACGAATCGCTTGTACACCGGCGCGCGCTGCCAGGCCGGGTGAGACAGCCGGCCGTCGACCTTGATGAGCTCGCCGGGCTGCAAGGGCACCGCAGTGATGGTCAGTTCTTCAGGGGTCTGGGCGGTGGCGCATGTGGCGGCCGCCACCAGGCACAGCGCAAGGATCCATCGCGTCACGGAGGTCGTCATTCAAGTCACGGAACAAGGCGAAAGGCGGCATTCTCAGGCCGCCGCAAGTCGGTGCAAGCCTTCAGCTCTGCCCAACGGCCGATGCCGGATGGGCGGTGGCCGGTGGCGCGCTGCTGCGGCCGCCACCCCGGCTGCGCCACCACAGGAAGCCCGCGATGGCCATGTTCAGCAGGTTCCACGCCAGGCCGTTGAGGAAGGCCGCGTGGTAGCTGCCGGTGAGGTCGAAGACCTTGCCGCTCATCCAGCCACCCAGCGCCATGCCCAGCAGGGTGCACATCAGCACCGTGCCCACCCGCGCGCCGGCTTCCTTGGGTGGGAAGTGTTCGCGCACGATGATGGCGTAGCTGGGCACGATGCCACCCTGGAACAGGCCGAACAGGGCCGACACCACGTACAGGCTGACCAGCCCGTCGAAGGGCAGGAAAAGCAAGAGCGCCGTGCCCTGCAGCACGCTGCCCAGCAGCAGCGTGGCAATGCCGCCGATGCGGTCGCAGATGAAGCCGCTGACCAGCCGGCTGACGATGCCGGAGAACAGCATCAGGCTCAGCATTTCCGCGCCGCGTGCCACGCCGTAGCCCAGGTCGCTGCAATAGGCCACGATGTGCACCTGCGGCATGGCCATGGCCACGCAGCAGGCCACGCCTGCCACGCACAGCAGGCCTTGCGCCTGGGCCAGGCTCAGGCCGAAGGGTCGGTTGGACGGCACGGCCGCGCCACCCTTGACCGGTGCCGCCACCGCCGCTGGCGGGCGCGGCCGCATGAAGAAGGCCAGGCCACCCATCACCACAAACGAGAACACGCCCAGCGCCACACAGGTGCTGCGCCAACCGAAGGCCGCCACCGCGTGTTGCACCACGGGCGGCCAGATGGTGCCGGCCACGTAGTTGCCGCTGGCGCACACGGCCACCGCAATGCCACGGCGCTTGACGAACCACAGCGAGGTGTCCGCCACCAAGGGCGCAAAGCTCGTGCTGCTGCCCAGCAATCCAATGAACAGGCCTTGGGCGAGCGCAAAGCTGCCGATGCTGCCCGCCAGGCCGCTGGCGATGAATCCCACGCCCAGGCTGCAGGCACCGATCAGCAGCGGCACCATGACGCCAAAGCGGTCGGCCAGCCTGCCCATGACGATGCCGCCGATGCCGAAGCCGATCATCAGCGCCGTGTAGGGCAGCGACGCGTCGGCACGCGCCACGCCAAACTCCGCCTGCACCGAAGGCAAGAGCACGGCCACCACGTACATGCCCGCGCTGCCCACGGTCATCAAGGCCAGCGTGGCCAGCAGACGCCAGTTGGCGTAGCGGGAATCGGCCTCGTAAGGGCTCGCGGCGGTGGGCGTGACGATGGTCTGTCTCCGGTCTTGTCTTTGTTGGGTCGGGAGCATAGCGGCCACCCGGGAAAGTGCCGGTTGCCCGGCCGGCCTGACGGCGCGGATCATCCTTGTCACAACAACGGAGGAGACGGACATGATCAGCTGGAAGCGGTGGCTTGCGCGCACGGGCGCCGTGCTCGCAGTCACAGGTTCACTCTTTGCGGTGGTGGCACATGCCACCAACTACAGCCTGTGGATCAACGGCCGCACAGGCGGCGGGCAGGTCGGCAACCATGCCGACTTCACCTACTGGGGCCCTGCCACCACGGCCGCGGGCGTGAACAAGAAGTCCGTCAACTGGGACGGCTACAACCGCATCAGCAGCACCAACGGCAACATCCGTGACGCGCTGGACTGCTACTGCACGGGCACCAACTGGTGCTACGTGGCCGCGCATTCCGCGGGCAACCTGCAGATCGGCTATGCCTTGTCGCTCTACGGCACCAGCGCCCGGTTGAAGAAGAACGCCACGCCCAACAGCGCTGGCCAATGCGGCAACACCGACGGCAGCACGCAGACCGGGTGGAACATCAAGTGGGTGGACGTGGCCGGCGGCGCCGCCGGTGGCAGCGAGCTGGCCGACGCGGGCGACTGGGCGCTGAGCGAACCCCTGGTGTCCGACCTGAAAACCAGCACGGCGCGGGCGCTTTACAACCACAACAGCACCACCGGCAAGTGGTTCTACATGTTTGCGGGCGCCAAGGGCACGCTGTACAGCTTTGTGCTGCCCGGCCAGGACGACGAAGTGGTGGCCTACCACTCCAGCGGCGGCGTCAGCGGCAGCAGCGGCGGCAGCTACTGCAACCCCAGCGACTGGCTCTGCAACGACCTGACCACCGGGTCCGGCACCAACCAGGGCGGCCGCGCCAAGTGGAGTTACCACACGGTGCAGTTCCGTGACGACGCGGAAAGCGTCAACCACTACGCCAGCGGCAACTGGGCCGGCATCGTGGGCAAGGTACGCGCAGACATGGCTGCCAACGCGCAATGACTGCGCGGCGGGTCCTGGCCGCCCTGGTGGCGGCAGGTCTCGCCGCCCTGCTGCTGGTCTGGTGGTGGCCTGCGGCCCCGGCTGCGCCTGAAACGCAGGGCCTGCAAGCGGCCGCCCAGTTGCCGGAAAGCAAACTGCCGGGCGTTCCCGGCGCAGGCGCATCGGCCTCCAGCCCGGGGGCGCCGCTCAGCGCCTTGGGTCTGGCGCAGCGCCGCGAGCAACTCGCCCATTGGCAAAGCCGCCTGGCCCGCGCCCAGCAGTCCCTGGCGGCCTACCAGGCAGCGGCGCAGTACCCGCACGAGTCCAGGCCCATCGAAGAGCACCCGGACCAGGTCCGGCCCTTCGCGCCCATTGCCGAAGACCGCCCCTTGCGCGTGCCCGGCGGCACGGCGCCGCAGGGCGTGCGCCTGAAGACCACGCAGGAACGGGTCTTTGCCAGTGGCAACGAGAGTTCGCGCATCACCGTCACCCTGCAGGACATGGAAGGCCGCACGCTGCCGCTGGGCGTGCGCCAGGCCACCATCCACGAAGTCACGCCGCCGGGCCGCACGGCCAGCACGGCACGCTTCAACGCCACGCCCGCGCTGGCCGACGGCGTCTACAGCTTTGTCATGCAACCGGCCGTGCAAGGGTTCTCCACCTTTGCCGGCACAGTGCGCCTGGAACTGCACCTGGACTACGGCGGCCAGCCCGGCTTCCTGTACTTCGACCTGGTCTACAGCCCCGGCAGCGCCGCCACCTGGCTGCCCGGCGTGCGCGAGGCCGCCACGCCGTCGTCGCTGGACTTCTTCCTGAAGGCGCAGGTGGTGCAAGCAGGCCGTTATGTCGTCAGCGCCCGGGTGGACGACGCCACCGGCAAGCCCTTCGCCGTGGCGCTGTTCAACGCCGAGGTCGGCGCCGGCACGGTGGAATTCCGCCTGCCCGTGTTCGGGAAGCTCATCCGCGACAAGCAGCCCGCCTTCCCGGTGACGTTGCGCGACGTGGAAGCCTTCCTGCTCAAGCCCGACGCCTTCCCGGACCGCGTGATGCTGCCGCGCCTGGCCGGCACCGTGCACACCAGCAAGGTCTACCCGCTGGCCTTTTTCAGCGCGGCCGACTGGCAGAGCGAGGAACGCACGCGCTACCTGGACGAACTGGGCAAGGACGTCGCCGACGCCACGCGCAAGGTGCAGGAACTGCAGGGCCCCTGATACCGCTTCGGTATCCTTGCCGGTTTCCCCTTGCCACCGGCCTGGCCGGCCCGCCCCATGACCCGCGTCTACAACTTCAGCGCCGGCCCCGCCGCGCTGCCGGAAGCCGTCCTCCGCCAAGCCGCCGAAGAAATGCTGGACTGGCAAGGCAGCGGCATGAGCGTCATGGAGATGAGCCACCGCGGCAAGCATTTCATGGGCATCGCGGCCGAGGCCCAGGCGCTGCTGCGCGAACTGCTGGACGTGCCGGCAAACTACAAGTCGCTCTTCATGCAGGGCGGCGGCCTGGCCGAAAACGCCATCGTCCCGATGAACATGCTGCGCGGCAAGGCCAGCGCAGACTTCATCGACACCGGGGCCTGGGCCAGCAAATCCATTGCGGAAGCGCGGCGCTATGGCGCTGTCAACGTGGCCGCGTCGGGCAAGGGCAGCGGCTACACGCGCGTTCCGCCACGCGACACCTGGCAGCTGGATCCGAACGCAGCCTACGTGCACATCTGCAGCAACGAAACCATCGGCGGCGTCGAATACCCCTGGGTGCCGGACGTGGGCGATGTGCCCCTCGTGTCCGACATGAGCAGCAGCATCCTGTCGCGGCCGGTGGACGTGTCCCGGTACGGCCTGATCTTCGGCGGTGCGCAGAAGAACATCGGCCCGGCCGGCCTGACCCTGGTCATCGTGCGCGAAGACCTCATCGGCCAGGCCCTGCCCTGCACGCCAACGGCCTTTGACTACAAGGTCGTGGCCGACAACGACAGCATGTACAACACCCCGCCCACCTACGCGATCTACATCGCGGGCCTGGTGTTCAAGTGGCTCAAGTCCCAAGGCGGCCTGGCCGCCATGGAGGCGCGCAACCGCGCCAAGGCGGCCCTGCTCTACGGCTACCTGGACAGCACCGCCTTCTACCGTGCGCCGGTGGCGCAGGACAGCCGCAGCCTGATGAACGTCACCTTCTTCCTGAAGGACGAGCAACTCAACGACGCCTTCCTGAAGGGCGCAGACGCCCGCGGCCTGGTGCAGTTGAAGGGCCACCGCGTGGTGGGTGGCATGCGCGCCAGCCTGTACAACGCCATGCCGCTGGAAGGCGTGCAGGCCTTGGTGGCCTACCTGAAGGAGTTTGAGGCGGCGCATGGCTGATGGCGTGGCTGATGGCGTGGCGGCCGGCACAGACGCCGGCACCCCGCCGCTCCTGTCCTTGGACGGCGCCGGCACCGCCACGCTCACGCTGAACCGGCCGCGCCACATGAACCGCCTGCACCGCGAAGACCTGCTGGCGCTGCAAGCCCACTTCACAAGCCTGGCCGCCGACACCAGCTTGCGCGTGGTGGTGCTGACGGGCACGGGCCGGGCCTTCTGTGCCGGCTTCAACCTGCAGGAACTGGCGCAAGCAGCGGCCTCGGATTCGGCGGGCGAAGACCCCCGGCTCTTTGAACACACGGTGGACGCGCTGGAAGCCCTGCCCGTGCCCACCGTCGCACGCCTGAACGGCGGCGTCTTCGGCGGCGCCACCGACCTGGCCCTGGCTTGCGACTTCCGCGTCGGCGTGCACGGCATGGAACTGCGCATGCCGGCCGCGCGCATCGGCCTGCACTACTACGCCAGCGGCTTGAGCCGCTATGTCTCGCGCCTGGGCCTGAGCGCGGCCAAGCGCCTGTTCCTGCTGGCTGAAACGCTGCCCGCAGACGAATTGCTGCGCATCGGCTACCTGGACAGTTTGGTGGCGCCTGATGCGCTGGATGCGGCGGTAGAGAACATCGCCGCCCCGCTGCGAGCCCATGCACCGCTGGCGGTGCGCGGCATGAAACTGTCGCTCAACGAATGGGCCCATGGCCATGCGCAAGCGGCCGTGATGCGCCAGCGCGAAGACCTCTGCGCCGCCAGTGCGGACTTGCAGGAAGGCTTGGCCGCCTTGGCCCAGAAGCGGCCCGCGCGCTTCACCGGGCGCTGAAGCGACCTGCGGTCGGACCGTGTGGCAGGCGACGTCCGTGACGCCGCCCCAAGCGGTAACCGGCGGCGGCTGAGCCCAGCATCACCAGCAGCAGGAACAGCACGCCTTCGAAGGCACTCACCGGCTGCCTCGGGGTACGTGGGGTTCCACCGTGGTGTCGGCAAACCAGACACGGGACTCGGGCTCCTCCACGGCGTCCACCTTGGGCGCGCGCCAGGGCTCGGCCTGTTCGCGGGCGCGGCGCAGGGTCTGCACACGCTGCTCAATCTCGCGTTGCAGGCGGTCGCCGGAATCAAGGCTGCCGGGCGCGGTTGCTGCGCGCGCGGCGCGGCCCATGGGACGGGTCTCGCGCGGCCCGGTGTCCCGCGGCGTGCGTCTGGGACGCGGCGCGGGCCAGACACGGCCCAGCCAGTAGCCCACCCCCACCAGCGCCAGCCCCACCAACGCCAGCACCAGAACTCCACCGACCGGACCCATGCGCGCTCCATCGCTTCTTCTTGACAAGCCACTCTAGTGCCCGCGCACGTGGTCCGCGCCCATCCTGAGGCTGGGCACCTGCCCGACCATTGGCGGGCCCGGCGTCAAGCCCACCACCGGGTGAGCAAGGGCTGCCAGTAGCATCAAAGGCTCCTTCCACGACTGGCCCCTGCTCTGTCGATGTCCGCGCTCCCGTCCCACCGGGCTCATTCGCCACCCGTTTCCACCTGGCGTGAATTCCAGTCCGGTGTGGCCGGCACCTTGCTCAGCCTGGGACCGGCGCTGACTTTGGGCCTGGTGGCCTTTGCAGCCTTGGGCGCGCAGGCGCCCGCGCTGGGCATCACCGCCGCGCTGGTGTCCAGCGCCGCCGGCGGTGCGGTTTTCGCCCTGCTGTCGCGCGGACCCATGCCCGCCGGTGGCCCGTCGGCCACACCGGTGCTGGTGGTGGGCTCCCTGGTGGCCCATGTGGTGGCCGACCCCGGGTTCTCGGCCGCCGAGCCGACCAAGCTGAAGCTGCTGCTGGCATTGGTGGCCTTGGCGGTTGTGAGCATGGGTGTCTTGCAGATGGCGCTGGCCTTGTCCGGGCTCCTGCGCTTCGCCAAGTTCGTGCCCCAGCCGGTCCTGGCCGGATTCATGAATGGCGTGTCGCTGCTGGCCTTCCTGGCGCTCTTGCCCATGTTGCTGGGCTGGCCCGCCGACGCACTGCACGGCACCCACTGGACGCACCTGCCCGCCATACAACCCATGACCCTGGCCATTGGCGTGCTGACGGTGGTGGTCATCGTGGGCTTGCCACGCCTGAATCCGCGGCTGCCCGCCACCCTGATCGGCCTCTTCGCCGGGAGTGTGGGCTACGCCCTGGTGCACCAGCTGCTGCCGGACGTGGTGCTGGGGCCGCTGACTGGCACGCTGCCCTCGGCCTGGCCGCGGATCGACACCTTGGCGCCGCTCTTTGACCCAGCGGCCGAACCGCTCCTGAGTCGGCACGGCGGCGCGGCGCTGACGGCAGGGCTGGTGATGGCCCTGACGGGTACGCTGGAACTGCTGCTCAACAGCCTGGCCATGGACCAGTCCTGCCACACGCGCACCCAACCACGGCGCGAGGCGCTGGCGCTGGGCGCGGCCAACCTGGCCTCTGGCCTGGTGGGAGGGCTGCCCTTGCTGTTTCTGCGTCCACGCGCACTGCGCATGCGGGACGTGGGCGGCCGCACACGCGCCAGCGTGTTTGTTGCCAGCGGCCTGTTTGCGTTGGTGGGCCTGGCGGGCGCGCCGCTGCTGGCTCTGCTGCCGCAAACGGTGCTGGGCTCCGTGATGGGCATCAGTGCCTACCTGATGGCCGACCGCTGGTCGCTGGGGCTGCTGGCGCAGTGGTGGCGCGGCGCACGCGCAAAGGACACGCAGCTGGCACTGCTCGTGATGGGACTGGTCTGCGCCGCGACTTTGGTGCTGGGCTTTCCTGCGGCCGTGGCCTCCGGGGCCGTGCTGTCGGTGCTGCTCTTCATGCGCACCATGAACCGGTCGCTGGTGCGCACGCACAGCACCGCGGTCGCCATGCCCTCGCGGCGCATCTATCTGGCCGATGACGAGTCAAGGCTGCAAGCGCTGCGCGCCCGGATCACGGTGCTGGAGCTGGAAGGCGCCGTGTTCTTTGGCAGCGCTGACCGGCTGGCCGAATTGGCCGAGCAACTGGACGCCAGCTGCCACACCTTGGTGCTGGACTTCCGCCGGGTGAGCCTGATTGACGCCTCTGGCGCGGTGGTGCTGTCACAACTGGCTCGGCGCCTGCACGACCGCGGCATGCAACTGCGACTGGCCGGGGTCAGCGTGGACAACCGCCATGGACGCATGCTGCGGGCGTTTGTGGGCCCCAGTCTGGCCGCGGACCACGGCGCACCGGACATGGACCAGGCGGTGGAGACGGCCGAACTGCAACTGCTGGCGCAAGGCGGCGTGTCGCCCCTGCGCCAGACGGTGCCGCTGGACCAGGTGGCGCTGATGGATGGCCTGGATGCCGCCCAGCGCGCACGCCTGGCGGCCTGCCTGCAGACCCGGCACCTGGCCAATGGCGAGCGCCTGTTCCAGCAAGGCGACCCGGGTGACCGGCTCTACGTCATCACGGCCGGTTCCATCAGTGTCTTCAGTGCCGACAAACCCGCCGGTGACCGGTTGCCGCAACGCTTCGTGAGCCTGTCGCCGGGCATGATGCTGGGCGAAACCGCCATGCTCGACGGCCAGGGTCGCAGCGGTGAAGCGGTGGCCTTTGGCGACACCGAGGTGCATGCGCTGGACCAGGAGAGCTTGCACCGGCTGCAGGCCGAAGACCCGCAACTGGCGGCGCAGGTCTACCGCAACATCGCGCTGCACCTGTCGCAAAGGTTGCGCGCCGCGGCCTGGGCCTGGCGGGCCAGCACCAGCTGAACAAGCAAGGGCCCGGCGCGCCGGGATTCAGCGCTGCGGCATGTCCGCCAGGCTGTAGACGTTGCTGACGATGGCGTCTTCGGGAATCGGCGCCACCGTCGCGTTCCAGGCTTCCCATTCGGCGCGCAGTTCGACCAACAAGGTGGGCTCGGCCTTGGCGCGGTTGGCACGTTCGCGTTCGTCGGCTTCCACGTCGAACAGGTACTCGTGCTCGTCCACCTTCAGGTACTTCCAACGCCCGCGGCGCATGGCGCGCTGCTGGCGGTGCTTCATGCGCCAGTGCAAGGTCCTGGGTTCGGGCCGGTCGGGCTGGCGCAGGTTCTGCAGGATCGACACGCCGTCCAGCGGGTAGTCCGGGTGCGGCTCCACGTCGGCCGCGGCCAGGAAGCTGGCCGTCCAGTCCATGGTCATGTGCTGCTGCTCGCTCACCGTTCCGGCGGGAATCACCTTCGGCCAACGCGCGATGCAGGGCACGCGGATGCCGCCTTCGGTGAGGTCCATCTTGCCACCCACCAGCGGCCAGTTGTCGCTGAAGCGTTCGCCGCCGTTGTCACTGGTAAAGACCACCAGGGTGTCGTCGTCCAGGCCGCCTTCGTCCAGCGCCTGCAGCACGCGGCCGATGCCCTCGTCCAGCTCACGGATCATCTGCTGGTAGGTGCGGATATTGCCGCCGTCCACATGCGCCAGCGTGGCGCCGGTGATGGCCGGCACCGCGGGCTGCTCACGTGTCTCCCAGGGCCAGTGCGGCGCGGTGTAGTGCAGGCTCAGCAGGAAGGGCTGGCGGTCGGCGGCGCGTTGCTGCACGTACTGCACGGCGCGGTCGCTCAGCAGGTCGGTCAGGTAGGTGCCGGTGTGGTCGACAGGCTCGCCGTTTTCGAACAGGTCCACCTGGCCGGAACGGTCCAGGTGGCCGAAGTAGCTGACGCCACCGGACAAGGGGCCGATGTGTTCTTCATAGCCGCTCTTCAACGGACCAAAGTGCGGCGGGTAGCCCAGGTGCCACTTGCCCACCAGGGCCGTGCGGTAGCCCTGGGCGCGCAGCAGCGACGGCAGCGTGGGGTGGTCCGTCGGCAGGCCCACAGTGGTGCTGCCGTAGAACTTGCCGGTCATGGGTTCTTCGGCCGCGCCACGCAGCCGGTACTGGTAGCGGCCGGTGATGAGCGCAAACCGCGTCGGCGAACAGACCGGCGAATTGGAATAGGCCCGCGTGAAGCGCACGCCCTGCGCCGCCATGCGGTCGAGCGCCGGCGACACCTGGGGTGCGCGGCCACCATAGCAGCCCAGGTCGGCGTAGCCCAGGTCGTCGGCCAGGATGAAGATGAGGTTGGTCATGCGATCTTCACTGTACCGGCACCGGAGCAGGAGCCCGGAAACAAGCAGCCCACCAGGACCACAGCAGCCAGCCTGCGTCGCCGGCTGGCTGCCTTTGCTGGATTACAGCCGCTCGAACACCGTGGCGATGCCCTGCCCGCCGCCGATGCACATGGTCACCAGCGCATAGCGCTTGCCGGTGCGGTGCAGTTCGTAGATGGCCTTGGTGGCCAGGAAGGCGCCGCTGCATCCGATGGGGTGGCCGAGTGCAATCGCGCCGCCATTGGGGTTGACCTTCTTCATGTCGAACTCCAGCCCGCGTGCGACGGCGATGGCCTGCGCGGCGAAGGCCTCGTTGCTTTCGATCACGTCGATCTGGTCGAGGGTCAGGCCGGCCTTCTTCAGCGCCAGCTTGGACGCGGGGATGGGGCCTTCGCCCATGATCTCGTTGGGCACGCCGGCCACGGCGTAGCTCACCAGTCGAGCCATGGGCTTGTGGCCCCCGGCTGCAGCCACAGCGGCATCGGCCAGCACGAAGAACGCAGCGCCGTCGTTGATGCCGGATGCATTGCCTGCGGTCACCGAGCCGCCTTCCTTCTTGAACGCCGGCTTCAGCTTGCCCAGGCTTTCCATCGTGGTGTCGGCCTTCACGTGCTCGTCGGTGTCAAAGGTCACTTCGCCCTTGCGCGTCTTCTTCACGATGGGGACGATCTGGCTCTTGAAGCGGCCTTCGGCAATGGCTGCGGCCGCCTTGCGGTGGCTGTCCACCGCCAGCTGGTCCTGCTCTTCGCGCGTGATGCCCCACTTGGTGACCAGGTTCTCGGCCGTGATGCCCATGTGGCCGACGCCAAACGGGTCGGTCAGCGTGGCCACCATGGTGTCGATGAGCTTGGTGTCGCCCATGCGCGCGCCGCTGCGCATGGCGGTGCTGAGGTAGCCGCCGCGCGACATGACTTCCACGCCGCCGCCGATGCCGTAGTCGCAGTCACCGAGCAGGATGTTCTGCGCCGTGGTGACGATGCCCTGCAGGCCAGACGAGCACAGCCGGTTCACCGACATGGCCACGCTGTCCATCGGCAGGCCGGCCTGGATGCTGGCCACGCGTGCCACGTAGGCGAAGCGGCTTTCCGTGGGGATGGTGTTGCCCACGGTCACGTAGTTGATGGACTTGGGGTCCACGCCGCTGCGTTCCACCGCCGCCTTCATCACGGTGCCGGCCAGTTCGGCCGGTTCGATGTCGGCCAGGCTGCCGGCAAAGGTGCCGATGGCGGAACGGGCTGCGCCCAATACGACGACGTCGCGCTTGCTCATGGGGTGTCTCCTGGGGTTGGTGCTTGCAAAGGATGAAGTGGGCGCCGCCGGGCTGGCAGGTGGCTTACAAGGTGGTACTTTGGGGAAGGAATGCCAGCACCTGGCCGGCGAAGGTGGCCACGTCAATGGGTTTGGTCAGGTAGCCGTCGCAGCCGGCCGCCCTGAATCGGTCGCCGTCGCCCTTCATGGCGTAGGCCGTGAATGCCACCACGGTGATGCCCTGCAGGGCGGGCTCGGTCTTGATGCGCCGCGTCAGTTCAAGGCCGTCCATGCCGGGCAGCTGGATGTCCATCAGCACCAGGTCGGGCACTTCGCCCGCCAGCGCGCCCAGGGCCTCTTGGGCGTCGGGTGCCACGCGCACACGGCAGCCGGCCTGCTCCAGCACAAAGCTGGCCAGCTCGGCGTTCAGTGCGTGGTCGTCGACCAGCAGGATGTACGGCGGGTTCACTTCAATCGCTTCCGATGCGCGCCCGGCCACCCTGGATCACCGCGTCGATCATGGCCTGCAGCGACCCACCGCCCTTGAGCAGAATGGCGTCGGCCGAGCGCATCAAGCGCGCCAGTTCGTCGTCGGTGAGCAGCAGGCTGGTCCAGATGAACACGGGCGTGGTCTGCCAGTGGGGCATGCGGCGCAAGAGGTCCAGGGCTTCAAAGCCGTCCATGCCCGGCATCATCAGGTCCAGCACGATGGCGTCGGGCCGGATGCGCTCCAGGCTGGCCCAGGCCGTGGACGCCCGGTCCATGCAGTGCGCGCCGACACCCAGCCCGGCCAGGGTGGCGCTCATCAGGTCCAGCGCCAGGGGATCGTCATCCACCACCATCACCTGCAAGGGCCGGCCGACGTCGGCGCGCAGCCGCGACATGGCCAGCACCACTTCCTGGGTGCGGATGGGCTTGGACAGCACGTCCGACACACACATGCCGGCAGGGACGCCGCTGCCGGAAGGCATGGAGAGCCCAAGCACAGGCGTCTCCTTGCTCAAGCCGCCGCTGCGGATGCGCGCCAGCAGGCTCAGCCCGGACTCGTCGGGCAGCAACAGGTCCAGCGTCAGGCCGCTGTACGCGCGTTGCCGGGCCAGCGCCAACGCGCCGGCGCCATCGCCGACCTCGTCGACGCGGGCGCCGGCGTCGGTGAGGCCCTGCGCCAGCCGTCGACGATGGCCTTCATCGTCTTCCACCACCAGCAGGTGCTCCGTCGCGGCCTGCAAGCCCGCGCCGGTGTGGTCTGGCATGGTGCGCACCTGGCGGTCCAGCACCAGGTGGAACACGCTGCCCGCGCCTGGCGTGCTGCGCACCCCGACCTGGCCGCCCTGTGCTTCGACCAGGCGGCGCGTCAGGGCCAGGCCGAGGCCGGTGCCGGCGTGCTGCTTGCTCAGCCCGGCGTCCAGTTGCTGGAACTCCGAGAACAGGCGCGGCAGGTCCTTTTCCGCGATGCCGATGCCGGTGTCTTCCACCTCCACGCGGAAGCGATGCGGCCCTTCGGCCAGCGCGCGCACTTCGATGCGCCCGCCTTCCGGCGTGAACTTGATGGCGTTGGACACGAAGTTCAGCAAGGCCTGTTTCAGGCGCGACGGGTCCAGGTACAGCGTGCCCAGCCCGGGCTCCACGACCAGGCTGGTGCTCAGCTGCTTGTGCTGCAAGCCCTGCTGCTGCACGTCGAGTACATCCTGCAGCAGCGGACCCAGGTCCAGCGCTTCAGGCTGGAATGTGAACTTGCCGCTGTCCACCTTGGACAGGTCCAGCACGTCGTTGATCAACTGCAGCAGATGCCGTCCACTCACCGCGATGTGGCCAAGGAACACACCGTGCTTCGGCGAATCGTGTGGCACCGAGCCACCCTTCAGCAGTTCGGCAAAACCGATCACGGCGTTCAGCGGCGTGCGCAGCTCATGAGACATGTTGGCCAGGAACTGGCTCTTCAGCCGGTTGGCCTCCTGGATCTGGCGGTTCTCGGATTCCAGTTGCTCGGCCATCTGCCGGACCTGCTGCGTCAGACGGCGTTGGGTGATGTCGGTGACGATCTTGGACGCGCCGGTGATGCGGCCCTGGCTGTCCCGGATGGGCGAGATGCTGACCGACACCTCCACCAGGCTGCCGTCGCGCCGGCGACGCACGGTGTCGAGCGCCGGCACCCGCTGGCCGCGGGCCAGCGCGGTGAGGATGCGCATTTCTTCGTCCAGCCGGTCTGCGGGGATCAGCATCTGCACCGGTTGGCCAATGGCCTCTTCGGCGGTGTAGCCAAAAGTCGCGGTCGCCGCCGGGTTCCAACTGGTGATCCGGCCTTCCAGGGTCTTGCCGATGATGGCGTCGTTGGACGATTCCACGATGGCCGCGAGCCGGCTCTCCGTGGCTGCCGCTTGCAGGTCCTGCGTGAGGTCGCGCATCACCAGGGCGATGCCGCGAACGGCGCCAGATTCGTCGCGCGTCACATCGGCCTTCACTTCCACTTCGGTGCGGCGGCCGTCACGTGACACGGCCACCACCTGCTCTGCCTGTTCGATGGTGACGCCACGCTCGATCATCACATCCACAGGGTTGCGCTGCAGCAGCTCTGGCGCGCGGCCTTCGCGCTGGAACACGGCCCACATGCTTTGCCCCAGCGCTTCGGCCTGCGTCCAGCCCAGGATCTGCTCGGCCACCTGGTTCATGCGCGTGACCCGGCCGCTGCGGTCCGTGGCCATGAAGCCGGCGCCCATGGCAGCCAAGGTGACCGCCAGGCTCTGTTCGGTTTCGGCCAGATGCTCTTCTGCCGTGCGGCGGCGTGCCACTTCCGCTTCCAGCGAGTGGATCACCTCCTGCAACTGCGTCAGCGAAGGGATGGCCAAGGCTTTCGGGATCAGGCGCCACAAGGACACGGCCGTGAGCACAGAGATGGCCGCCGTGACGGCCTTGGTGCCCGCCTGCAGCGCGTAATCCGGCTGCCAGAGCGTCCAGATGTCCATGGCATGCGTCACACCGCAGGCGAAGATGAAGGCGCCAAAGAGCAGCACGATGTGCTTGTGCGTGATGTCCGGGCGGCGGCGGACGAAGCTCGCCAGCGTCAAGGGGATGGAAAAGTACGCCAGCGTGACCAGCGCGTCGGATGCCACCATCGACCACAGCACGCCAGGCGACCAGTTGAAGCAGTAGCCGTGCGGCAGGAATCCCTGCCGGCCGAGCAAATTGCTGAGTGCATCCATTGCCATCCCCGAACCGATTGGATTTATTCGGTGGACTGTGAGCTTAGCGCCCAAGACCGTCAATCGGGCGGCGCGCAGGCAACGGGACCGTGCAGCGCCAGGTTCGCGACAGCGTGTCCTTCGCGCCGCGGCCGGTGAAGGAACCCAGGGGCTGCCCGCGGCCGGCGCTGGCCGCCGGCGCGCGCTCAGGCGGTGCTGAACACCAGGCGTTCGAAGCGCCGGAAGTGCCGCCCAGGCCGCAGGATGCAGCCGCTGCGCTCGCCATCGTCGACCTGCCAGGACGGCCGGTTGGGGCTGTCGGGAAAGAACTGCGGCTCCAGGGCCACGCCACCGTGCAGGCGCAATCGCTGGCCATCCCGCCCGTGCACATCGGTCAGGTGGTTGCCGGTGTAGACCTGCAGCCCGGGGTAGTCGGTGAACAGCTGCATGCGCACGCGCCCGTCGCCCGAGACCAGTTCGGCGGCCGGCGCCTGGCCTTGCGCGGCCTCGGCGTCCAGCACCATGCAGTGGTCCAGGCCCCGCGTGGGCGCCAGCACGGCCTTGTGCGCCAGCACATCGGCCAGGCGCTGCGGCTGCAGCAGGTCGAACGCGGTGCCCTGGACGTCTTGCAGCAGGCCGGTGGGGATCCTCTGCGGGTCTACGGGCAGGTAGCGGCTGGCCGCCACGCGCAGCGTGTGCGACCGTGCGTCGAACGCGTCACCGTCCAGGTTGAAGTAGGCGTGGTTGCTCAGGCTCACCGGCGTGGCGGCGTCCGTCTGCGCTTCAAAGTCGATCTGCACGCTGTGGGCCCAAGCATCCACCCGGTAGCTCACGCGGGCCCGCAAGTTGCCCGGGAAGCCCTGGTCGCCGGCAGGTGACTGCAGCTCCAGGGACAGGCTGCTGGCATCGGCCTGCACCAGCTGCCAGGTGCGCCGGCTGAAGCTGTCAGGTCCGCCGTGCAACTGGTTGGCGCCGTCATTGGCGGCCAGCAAGCAGGTTCGGCCGTCCAGGTCGAAACGGGCCCGCGCGATGCGGTTGGCCCAGCGCCCCAGCGTGGCGCCCAGGTAGCCGGGTTCACGTGTCCAGTCTTGTGTGCGCGCATGGCCCAACAGGACCTCGCGAGCGGGCTGGCCGGGCACAGGTACGCAACACGACAGCCAGGTGGCGCCGAAGTCCGTCACCGTGATGTGGAAACCATCGGGCGCTCCCAGGGTGAACACGCGGGGCGCCTGCAGCGAAGCAGGTGGCAGTGTCATCGGCGTGCCTGTCGCAGCTTCAGAAAGCCGCGCGAACCGGCAGGTAGTCAAAGTGCAAGAAGTCCGCACCCGCCGCACCGCCCGAGGTGTCAAAAGCCAGCATGCCGATGAAGGCGCCGGTGAAGGAGCCGTGGGCGCCACGGCCGCCTTCGTCCGAGATGATGCTGGCGTCCAGCACCGGGCCCACCGCCTGCCAGCCCCGGCCCAGGTCGGCCAGGAACTGCAGGCTGGTGCCACTCACTTCGGCCGCCATGCGGATGGGCCCGTCGCCGGGCGCGGGCACCGGTTCTGCCAAGGGGAACTGCAGCCGGCCGTCGGGCCAGTCACCCGGGCAGGACAGCAGGCTCAGCACCCGCCCCAGCGACTCATGCCAGGTGAGCGCCATGAAGTGGAACTTGCTGCGGTTGTAGTAGAGCGCCAGCCCGGCGTTCTGCTGGTAGTTGTCGGGACGGAAACGCACGGTGGTCTCGGCACGGAAGTGGTGGCCCTCCTGGCGCCGGGCCACCAGGCTTTGTTCAAACCAGCTGCCCACCGATTCGCGCCCCGTCAGGCGAAGCGCCTGGCCCGTCAGGGTGAACAGGCGTTCGGGCTGCGGGGTGCGCAGCCACTGGAACTCCGGCGGCAATTCGGTCGCGCCCACGAAACTGCGCTTCACCGGCTGGCGCGGCAGGGGCTGCGTCAGCGGGTCCGGCGAAGGCACCTCCAGATCGGGCACGACACCGCCTTGCGCCAGGTAGAGCCAGCCGTCGTCGCGCCATTCGCAGCGCTGCAAGGCCGTCTCGCGACCAAGCGGTGACAGCCGTGTGCCAGGCAAGGGGCGGCTGCAAAGGTGCGTGTGGTAGACCTCGCCCGCCGGGGTTTCGACGATCTGCCCATGCCCGGCACGCTGCAGCACGGCGTCGGGTGTGTCCTTGCTGGTGATGGGGTGCAGCAGCGGATGTGTTTCGTACGGCCCCCACAGCGTGCGCGACCGGGCCATGGTGACGGCATGGTTGTAGGCCGTGCCGCCTTCCGCCACGGTCAGGTAGTACCAGCTCTGGCCTTGGTGCTGCCGCTTGTGGATGTGCGGGCCCTCCACCAGGCCCAGTTCGGTGCCGGGATAGATGTTGCGCACAGGTCCCACCAGTCGGCCGGCCTGGGCGTCCCATTCCTGCAGCAGGATGCCGTCGAACGCGCTGGCGCGCGGCTTGCCACCCACGGATGCCGTTCGGTGGTTCCAGCGCATGTTCATGAACCACTTGCGGCCGTCGTCGTCGTGGAACAGAGAAGGGTCAAAGCCCGATGAATTGACGTAGACCGGGTCGCTCCACGGGCCGGTGATGCTGGGCGCCGTGACGATGAAATTGGGCGTGTCCTTGAAGTTGCCTTCGTAGCGCTTGACGTCGGTGTAGACCAGCCAGAACAGGCCGTCAGCATGGGACAGGCAGGGCGCCCAGATGCCGCAGGAATCGGGATTGCCGCGCATGTCCAGCTGGCTGGCGCGGTTCAGCGGGCGGACGACCAGGGTCCAGTTGACGAGGTCGCGCGAGTGGTGGATCTGCACGCCCGGGTACCACTCGAAGGTGCTGGTGGCGATGTAGTAGTCGTCGCCCGCGCGGCAGATGGACGGGTCCGGATTGAAGCCGGGCAGGATGGGGTTGCGGATCATGGCGTGCAACGCTTCGTCGGCATGTGTCTGGGGAACGATCGAATCGAAGGTGCCGACATGAATTCGGCATCAGATCCTGGCCGCTGATTTCTTCAAAGGTAGCTGTTGACCAGCGCTTCCAGCTGTTCCTGCCGACCCGAGCGCGGCTGCGGCTCCACATGGCCCTTGTGCACCCAGGACGCCAGGTCGTCCAGCGAGCGTTTGCCGCCCAGGATGGACTTGCCCAGCGCACCGTTCCAGCCGGCATAGCGGTCGGCGACGAAGCGCGCCAGGGCGCCGTCGGCGATCATCTTTTCGGCCACCAGCAGCGCACGTGCGCACAGGTCCATGGCACCGGCGTGGCCGATGATGAGGTCGTCGGGGTCGATGGATTGGCGGCGCACCTTGGCGTCGAAGTTCAAGCCGCCGCCCTTGCTGAAGCCGCCGCCCTGGATGATGTGGTACAGGGCCAGCGCCATCTGCGGCAGGTTGTTGGGGAACTGGTCGGTGTCCCAGCCCAGTTGGTCGTCGCCGCGGTTCATGTCGATGCTGCCGAAGATGCCCAGCGCCTGCGCGGTGAGGATCTCGTGTTCAAAGGTATGCCCTGCCAGCAGCGCGTGGTTCTGTTCGATGTTGACCCCGATTTCCTTCTCCAGGCCGAAGTTCTTCAGGAAACCGTAGACCGTGGCGGTGTCGAAGTCGTACTGGTGCTTGGTGGGTTCAGCCGGCTTGGGTTCGATCAGCAACATGCCCTTGAAGCCGATCTTGTGCTTGTGTTCCACCACCAGTTGCAGGAAGCGGCCCATCTGGTTCAGCTCGCGCTTCATGTCGGTGTTGAGCAAGGTCTCGTAGCCTTCACGGCCGCCCCACAGCACGTAGTTTTCGCCACCCAGTTCGTGCGTCAGCTCCAGCACGTTCTTCACCTGCGCCGCAGCGTAGGCAAAGACTTCCGGGTCCGGGTTGGTGGCCGCGCCGGCCATGAAGCGGCGGTTGGAAAACAGGTTGGCGGTGCCCCACAGCAGCTTGACGCCGGTGTCCTGCATCTTGCGGGCAAAGACGTCGCCGATCTTGCGCACGTTGGCATTGCTTTCGCGCAGCGTGGCGCCTTCGGGTGCCACGTCGCGGTCGTGGAAGGTGAAGTACGGTGCGCCCAGCAGCGTGAACAGGTCGAAGGCGACGTCGGCCTTGTGGATGGCCTGCTGCATGGGGTCGCCGCCCACGGCATGCCAGGGACGGTTGAAGCTGTCGCCACCGAAGGGGTCGTTGCCCGGCCAGACAAAGCTGTGCCAGTAGCACACGGCAAAGCGCAAGTGCTCGGCCATCGGCTTGCCCAGCACCAGTCGCTCGGGGTCGTACCAGCGGTAGGCCAGAGGGCGGCGCGCCGTGGGCTTGAAGCGCGGGCCGGCAAAGCGCACCGGCTCCTTCAGTGAAAAGTAGCCGGTGGTGTTGGCAGCGGTCGTGTGTGTCTTTTGCAGCATGGTGCGGTCTTTCGCGGGGGCGTCCTGGATTCAGGCAATCGGGCGGGTGAATTCGCTGGCATGGCGGTGCAGGGCCTGCCAGCGGACATAGCGGGTGTCGTGTCGCGCAGCGGCGGAGGCGCGGGGTTCGAAGCTGCGAAGGCGGCGCGGCGGCTGGGCCAGTTCCACACCGCCGCCGCCAGCGGCCATGCGGGCCAGCCGGGCGGCGCCCAGCGCGCCGCCGTGTTCGCTTTCGGCCAGCTGGTGCAGGGGCAGGCGCAGCACGTCAGCCAAGGTCTGGACCCAATGGGCAGACCGTGCGCCGCCGCCAATGACTGCGGCGTCGGCCAGCACCGTGCCCGCATCGGCCAGTGCGTCCTGGCAGTCGCGCAGCGCGTAGGCCACGCCTTCCAGCACCGCCTGGGTCATGGCGGCGCGCGGCGTGTCGGCTGCCAGCAGCGCAAAGCCGCCCCGCAGCGCGGTGTTGTTGTGCGGGGTGCGTTCGCCGGCCAGGTAGGGAGCAAACAGCACGGCGCTGTCCTGGGACCCGTCTTGAGCCGCCCAGGCCTCGGCTTCGGCCACCAATTGCGCTTCGGGCAGGCCGCAGATGCCGGCCCACCAGGCCAGGCAGGACGCCGCATTGAGCAGCACGCCCATCTGGTGCCAGGTGTCCGGCAGCGCATGGCAGAAGGCGTGCACGGCGCGCGCCGGGTTGGGCGCAAAGCCGGCCGTGGTGGCCCACATCACGCCGGATGTGCCCAGCGACACAAAGGCATCGCCCGGCCGCACGGCGCCCACGCCCACGGCACCCGCGGCGTTGTCGCCCGCACCACCGG
Source organism: uncultured beta proteobacterium (assembly GCA_963750785.1). Lineage (GTDB taxonomy): Bacteria > Pseudomonadota > Gammaproteobacteria > Burkholderiales > Burkholderiaceae_C > Rubrivivax. Next base: position 330,768 of record CAVVSC010000002.1, read on the forward strand.
CCAGCAGCGGCGGCCGCCTGAAGCCCCAGCGCGCGGTGCAGGCGGCGCTCAACTCCGCTGCCACCGCATTGCCTTCCACCAGGCGCGGCATGTGGTCCATGGACAGGCCGCAGGCAGCCAGCGCCTGGGGCGACCAGCGGCGCGCGGCCACGTCCAGCCACAGGGTGCCGGACGCGTCGGACATCTCTTCCACCATCCGGCCGGTCAGCCGGTAGCCCAGCCAGGCCTTGGGCAGCAGCACGTGGGCCGTGCGCGCAAACAAGTCGGGTTCGTGGTGGCGCATCCATTGCAGCTTGGGCGCCGTGAAGCCCGGCATGGCCAGGTTGCCGGTGACCTGGCGCAGGGCGGGCCAGGCGGCTTCCAGTTCGGCGCATTCGGCCTGGCTGCGGCCGTCGTTCCACAAGATGCAGGGACGCAGCACGTCGCCTTGCGCGTCCAGGCAGGTGGCGCCATGCATCTGGCCTGACAGTGCCACAGCTGCCGTTTCGGCCAGCAGCTTGCCGTGCGTGGCCTTCAATTCGTCGAGACCGCTGCAGGCCGCTGCCCACCAGGTGGCAGGGTCCTGTTCGCTGTGGCCGGGCTGCGGGCGTTGCACGCTGAGCGCTCGGCTGGTGCTGGCGATGATCTCGTCGTCGTCGGCCAACACCAGCTTGAGGGCTGAGGTGCCCAGGTCCATGCCCAAGCTGATCACGGCAGGTTGTCCTTCAGGAAGATCTCAATGCGGATGCGCTCCTGGCCGGGCAGCAGCCGTTCGCGCGACAGCTGCGCCAGCGCGATGCGGCAAGCCGACCGCACCTCGTGACCCGCACCCTGGTCGATGACCGCACTGGCCGTGCCTTCCAGCAGCGCGCGGCGCGTGTGCGGCGTCAGTTCATGGCAGACCCACACCACGCGTCCGCTTGCGCCGCTGTCACGCAAAGCCGCCTGGATGCCGCGGTTGCCTGCACCCAGGCTGTACAGGCCGAGCAGGTCGGGTTGCCGTTTCAGCAGCCTGCGCACCAGCGGTTCGGTGCGCTCGGACTGGTCCAGGCCTTCGATGGCGGGCAGCAGTTCCAGCTGCGGGTGTTCCGCGCTCATCACTTGCTGGAAACCGAACAGGCGGTCAGCGTGGTCGCGCAGCGAACGCGAACCCATGACGATGCCCACACGCCCCGGCCGCGCGCCGACGAAGCGGCCCAGCAGCGTGGCCGCGGTGCGGCCCGCCGCCACGTTGTCGATGCCGACGAATTGCGTGCGGCCCGCGGCCGGCACGTCCGACACCAGGGTCACCACGGCCACGCCGGACGCTGCCAGCTCGTCGATGGCGTGGCGCACCAGCGGGTGGTCTTGTGCCATCACGATGGCCGCGTCGCAGCGGCCCTGCATCCCCGCAATGGCAGCTGCCGCCGCTGCGGGCTCGAAGACGTCGGCCAGCACGACTTGTGCGTGTGCGCGCTGTTCAACGAGCCAGGGCGCCAGGGACTGCAGTTCCTGGCGCAGCAAGCTGACAAAGGTGTTGCTGCCCTCGGGCAACACAAAGCAAAGCCGCCAGGGCCGCGGCCGGGCCAGGCGTGCTGCAGCCGGGTCGGGCCGGTAGCCCAGGCGCTGCACGGTGGCGCGCACGTTTTCCACCGTGCGCGCACGCACGCCGGCGCGGCCATTGAGCACGCGATCCACGGTGGCCAGGCTGACACCGGATTCGCGCGCCACGTCTTGCAGGCGCACCTGAGCCACAGGCAAGGCCTGGTGGGCTTCGAGCAGGTTTTTCGATGGCATATGAGGTACGTACCTCATTATCTACGCAAAGGCGTCGGGCCGACAAAGGCGGCATCCGGATGGACAAAGACAAAGCCCTCTTCCTGGAACAGCCGGATCACATCGTCCAGCCACAGGGCCATGGCCAGGTTGTGGTGGACCAGCAGCACCCGCGCCGCGTCGGCAGCGCCAGGCACCGGCCCTTGTTGTCGCAGGGTGCGGGCTTGCTCACGCAATTGCGCCAGGAAGGCTTGCTTCAAGGCGGAGTCGTCTGCCTGCGGGTCCAGCAGGCGGGCGCTCAGGCGCGGGTCGAACTGCCAGTCACGGCTGTCCAGGTCCACAGGCGCCGGGCGATAGCCCTGCGCGGCCAGGAAGCGGCGCAGGCCTTCGCGCTTGCCGGCCGTGTCGCCTTCGTGCAGGAAGGTGTGGCGGAACCAGCGCCGCCACCCCGGCAGGCTGCTCATGGCCTCGTCGCAACGCAGGATCTCGTCCTGATAGCGCACCAGCGTCACCGCCGGGTCGTGCAGGTCCAGATGGGTGACGGTGTGGTTGCCCAGCAGGTGGCCGGCTTCGCCCCACTGCAAGGCCATGTCCAGGCCCTCTTCACGGTCGGCTCCAAAGTCCAGCGTGACGTACAGGACGGCCGTGATGCGGTGGCGTGCCAGGGTGTCCAGCAGGGCCTGGTGGCGCCGGGCCGGGCTGAAGCGCGGCGTGGCAGCCAGCGACGGGCCGTCATCCACACTCAGCACGATGGGCTGCGCCGGTTCCTGGGCGTGTGTGGCGGCATGCAGGGTCATGGCCAGCAGCAGAGCCGACAGAAAACGCCGCACGGGTCAAGCCGCCGGGCGGGCCGGCATGGCGCGCAGCGCGTCGGCGATGGCGGCGCGCAAGGGCTTGGGCCGCAGCTGCGCGTCATAGGGCAGTGGGCGCTTGGGCAGGCCGTCGGCTCGCGGCGCGAAGTCCTGCAGCCAGCTGTGGTGGTCGGCCAGGCCCCAGGTGAGCATGCGCTGCAGGCGCCGGCTGGCCAGGGTCACGTCCAGCCAGTCGCGCGTCGCGGCGGCGACGCCGGCGTCGCGCCGTGCGACGTCGGAAGGCAGCGCCCGGTCATTCACGTCGAACTCCGTGATCAGCAGGTCCAGGCCCATGCCCATCACCTCGTCCAGAAAGCGGCGCCACTCCGAAGCCTTGGCCGCCACTTCGCCGCCGTGAGCGCCAAGCTGGGGCGCCTCCCACACGCCCACGTGGGCCTGCAAGCCCAAGGCCTGCACCGGTGCGCCGCGGGCCTTCAGTGCAGCCAGCAGGCGCAGCACGCCGGCACGGTGCGCCGCGTTGTTGGCGTCCCAGCTCATGTAGTCGTTGTAGACCAGCTGCGCGTGCGGCGCGTGTTCACGCGCCAGCTCAAACATGCGGGCGATGTGCTCCACGCCGCCCAGTCGCTGCGTGAACAGGTTGCTGCGCAGCGCCCCGGTGTCCGGCACCACGGCTTCATTGACCACATCCCAGCTTTCGATGTCGCGCCCGAAGTGGCCGCAGGTGGCGGCCACGTGTTCGGACAGCACGCGTTCCATGCCGACCGTCGGGTTGGAGCCGAAGTCATGGCTGGCCAGCCAGGCTGGCAGCCACTTGGATTCCATCCACACCAGGGTGTGGCCGCGGAGGGCCATGCCTTGGCCCTTGGCCCAGCGGAACATCTCGTCGGCGGGGCCGAAGTCATAGGGCTGGCGCGGGTCGGGGCGCAACTGCGGCCACTTGGTTTCGTTCTCGGCCACGATGACGCTGCACTCGCGCGCCATCAGGTCGCGGTAAGCCGGATCCTGGAAGCGCAAGCCACCACGCTGGCCAGCGCTGCCCATGCCCATGGCGTTGCCAAAGCGCAGGCCTTTGAGGCGCGCCAAGGCATCCAGCGAAGGCGTGGTGGATTCGGCGGCGGGACTGGACGGCAACACGACGCTGCCTGCGCAGGCGCCCAAGCCAGCGCCCAGCCCTGCACCCATGCCGGCCACACCTGCCGCGGCCAGGCTGCCGGTGAACAAGCGTCTCGACATGCCCATTCCAGAAACCCTCAGGACGGCGCACCAAGCGCCGCTGCCGCGGATTGTGCGCTCAAATCTGAGGTACGTACCTCAGTGCAAGACCCGAGGCGCATTCCGACGACCCGCGCCAAGATCGGCAGCATCCCGGAACCGGAGCGACGCCATGACATTCCACCTGCCCACACGCCACTGGCCCGGCCTGCTGGCGGGCCTGTGCCTGCTGGTGATGCAGGCCGCACAGGCGCAGACGGTGGTTCGCTGGCTGCACATCGACACCGAACCTGTGACGTCGGCCTACTACGACAAGCTGGCGCGCGATTTCGAAGCCCGCAACCCAGGCGTCAAGGTGGCCATCCAGATCCTGGAAAACGAAGCCTTCAAGGCGAAGCTGACCACGCTGCTGCAGTCGGCCGACAAGCCGCACATCTTCTACAGCTGGGGTGGCGGCGTGCTGCAATCCCAGGTCAAGGCAGGCGTGTTGCAGGACCTGGATGCAGCCCTCCAGGGGCCTTGGGCGGCCAGCTTTTCGCCCGGTGCACTGGACGCCTTCCGAAACCAGGGCAAGACCTGGGGGGTGCCCATATTGATGAGCCAGGTGGGCTTCTATTACAACAAGGCGCTGTTTGCGAAGGCCGGTGTGCAGGCCGAGTCCATCCAGACCTGGCCGCAGTTCCTGGACGCCGTGAAGAAGCTCAAGGCCGCAGGCATCACGCCCATCATCGCCGGCGGTGCTGACAAGTGGCCCATGCACTTCTACTGGACGCACCTGGCGCTGCGCATTGGCGGCAAGCCCGCCTTCGAAACCGCTTTGCGCGGTGAGGCCGGCGGTTTTGGCGGCGACGTGTTTGTGCAGGCCGGCGAACGCTTCAAGGAACTGGTCGACCTGAAGCCCTTCCACGGCGGCTTCCTGGCAGTCAATGCGCCGGCCAGCTACGGCCAGTTCGGCGACGGCCGCGGTGCCATGACGCTGATGGGCAATTGGATCTACCTGCAGCAGCGCAGCAACGCAGGCAACAAGAAAGGGCTGTCGGACAGCGAGATGGGCTGGTTTCCCTTCCCCACCGTGCCTGGCGGCAAGGGCGACGCACATGAAACGCTGGGCGGCATCAACGGTTGGCTGCTGAGCAAAGGGTCTCCGCCCGCGGCCGTGGAATTCCTGAAGACGCTGACGCGCTTCGACACGCAGCGCGAGATGGCCGCCCTGGGCACCTTCATTCCAGCGGTGAAAGGGGCTGATCGCGACATGAGCAACCCGTTCTTCAAGATCAACGCGCAGCAGTTGGCCGCGTCCCCGTACCACCAGCTGTTCTACGACCAGGTGCTGGGGCCTTCGGTGGGCCGCGTCGTCAATGACGTGTCCACCGACATCGCGGCCGGACGCATGACACCCCAGGCCGCGGCACGGGCCATTGAGCAGGCGCGGAAGAACTGAGCGTGGCCGTGCTTGCGCACTGGCGCCCGTCCAGCTCTGCGCGCGCCGCGCTGCTGCTCTTGCCGCCGGCCCTGCTGCTGTTCACGCTGTTCGTGGTGCTGCCGGTGGGCCAGGCGACCTGGTACAGCCTCTTCCGCTGGGACGGTTTCGGCGCGCCCACCGACTTTCTGGGCTGGCGCAACTATGCCGAGGTGCTGTCCAGCCCCGTGTTCCGCACCGCGCTCGTCAACAACGGTTTGATCATTGCCGTGTCGTTGCTGGTGCAGTTGCCGCTGGCCCTGGCCGTGGCGCTGATCCTGGTGGAACGGGTGCCCGGCGCGCCGCTGTTCCGGCTGGTCTACTTCCTGCCCTATGTGCTGGCCGAGATTGCCGCCGGCCTGATCTGGCGCTTTGTCTACGACGGTGACAACGGCCTGGTGGCCGAAATCGCCCGCTGGCTGGGGCAGGAACCACCCTACGTGCTGGCCGAACCGGCGCTGGCCGAGATGGCCATCCTGGTCGTCATCACCTGGAAGTACTTCGGCTTCCACATGATGCTGTTCATCGCGGGCCTGCAAGGCATCGACCGCGACCTGTTCGCCGCTGCGCGGGCCGACGGTGCCACCGGCTGGCAGGTGCTGCGCTTTGTGCAGTTGCCGCTGCTGAAGCCGGCCATGAAGCTGTCCGTGTTCTTCTCGGTGCTGGGGTCGCTGCAGCTCTTTGACCTGGTGATCCCGCTGACCGGCGGCGGCCCCAGCGACAGCACGCAAACCCTGGTGAGCTTCCTGTACAGCCACGGCATCACGCGCATGCGGGTCGGCTTTGGCAGCGCCATTGGCGTGGTGCTGTTCCTGTTGTGCATGGGCTTTGCACTCGGCTACCAGCGCTGGGTCTTCAAGGACGAATGAGACGGCGATGAGCGAACGCCGCCTGCGACCTGCCGCCCTGGCCTGGCGCTACGCCGTGCTGGGCACCGTGGCCTTGCTGGTGTTGGTGCCGCTGGTGGCCACTGTGCTAGGCGGCTTCAAGGACCTGCCTGAGCTGCGCAGCAACCCCTTCGGCCTGCCCAGCGTCTGGCGCTGGCAGAACCATGCCGACATCCTGGCCAGCGCGCGCTACTGGCGGATGATGGGCAATTCACTGCTGCTGGCCGGGTCCACCACGGCGCTGACACTGCTGCTGGCGTCCATGGCAGGCTTCGTGTTTTCGCACCTGCACTTTGCCGGCCAGCGTTTCTTGCTGAACTACTTCCTGATCGGGCTGCTGTTCCCGGCGGCCACGGCCATCCTGCCGCTCTTCATCCAGGTGCGGGACCTGGGCCTGCTGGACACGCATGCGGGCGTGGTGCTGCCTTCCGTGGCCTTTTCACTGGGCGCGGCCATCCTGCTGTTCCGCGGCTTCTTCCGCCAGCTGCCCGCCGAATTGATGGACGCCGCATTGATGGACGGCGCCAGTTACCTGCAGTTCTTCTGGCGCGTGGTGATGCCTTTGTCGCGGCCCATCCTGGCCACCGTGGGCGTGATCACCTTTGTTCAGGCCTGGAACGGCTACCTGCTGCCGCTGATCCTGCTCAACACCGACACGCGCCACCCCTGGCCATTGGGCATCATGGTCTTCCAGGGTGAATTCGGCACCGACTGGCACCTGGTGCTGGCCTACATCACCCTGACCATCGCCCCCGTGGTGCTGCTCTTCCTGGTGGCGCAGCGGCACATCGTGGCGGGGCTCACCGCTGGGGCGGTAAAGGGCTGACCGGCGCCCGTGCGCCCGCGGCCTGCAGCAGCTGCGCGACCACGGCCACCGCAATCACCTCGGGCTCCTTGCCCACGATGCCCGGCACGCCGATGGGGCACACCATGCGCTGCAGCAGCGCGGGCGGCAAGCCGCGGTCCCGCATGCGGTGCTCGAACCGTGCGCGCTTGGTCTGGCTGCCGATCAGCCCGAACCAGCCGAAGTCGGCGCGCTGCAGGATGGCTTGCGTGATGGCCAGGTCCAGGTCATGGCTGTGCGTCAGCACCAGGTAGAAGGCACCTGGCGGCGCGACCGCCACTTCGGCGTCAACGGGTTCCACGCAGACACGGTCGATATGCGTCGGCAAGGGGCCTGCCGGGAACTCGCTGTCGCGTTCGTCAATCCATTGCACGCGGCAAGGGATGCCTGCCAGCAGACGCGCAACAGCACGTCCGACATGGCCTGCGCCATACAACTGCAGCATGAAGAGCGGCGGGCTGTCGGTCCAATGGGTGGGCTGCGCTGCCGAAAGCGGCGTGAAGGCCAGATGCAGCACGCCACCGCAACACTGGCCCAAGGTCGGCCCGAGCGCGATCCGTTGTGAGCGGGCCGAACTGCCAGCCGCCAACATGGCGCGGGCGTCGGCAATGGCCCGCAGCTCCAGATGGCCGCCGCCGATGGTGCCCAGCACGTCGTCGGCCGCCACCAGCATGCGCGTGCCTGTCTCGCGCGGCACGGACCCCTGGTGGTCCGCCACCTCCACCACCACGGCGGCGCGACCCTGGCCTTGCCAGAGGCACGCGGCCTGGCGCAGGTCCAGCATGCTCAGGCGGCGGCCTGCACCGCCGTGATGGCGCGCAGGATGGCCTCGCTGGTGGCCGGCGCCTGCAGTGGCGGGTCGACACGGTGGCCGCCCACGGCAGACACCGCGTCGCGGATGGCAAAGAACACGCTGAAGGGCAGCAGCAAGGGCGGCTCGCCCACCGCCTTGCTGCGGTGGATGCTGTCGTGCACGTTGTCGCGTTCGAAGAGGTGCGTGTTCAGAACGGCCGGGCAGTCATTGGCGGTGGGGATCTTGTAGGTGCTGGGTGCGTGTGTCGACAGCATGCCGGTCTGCGGATGCCAAACCAATTCTTCTGTCGTCAACCAGCCCATGCCCTGGATGAAGGCACCTTCGATCTGGCCGATGTCGATGGCCGGGTTCAAGGACCGTCCCGCGTCGTGCAGGATGTCGGCGCGCAGCAGCTTCCATTCGCCGGTGAGCGTGTCCACGATCACTTCGCTGACCGCCGCGCCATAGGCGAAGTAGTAGAAGGGACGGCCCTGCATGGTGGCGCGGTCCCAGCTGAGACCGGGTGTGGTGTAGAAGCCGTCGCTCCACAGCTGCACGCGCGCCAGGTAGGCCTGCTGAACCAGTTGCGGCCATGGCAATGACGCGTGTTCCGGGTGCTCGGACTTGAAGCGTTCCAGGCGTTCGCGGATCTGCCGCGCCGCGTCCTGCGCAGCCTTGCCGTTCAGGTCGCTGCCGGTGCTGGCCGCCGTGGCGCTGGTGTTGGCGATCTTGGCCGTGTCGGTGGCACTGCAACGCACGGCACTGAAGGGCAGGCCCAGTTCATGCGCCACCACCTGGGCCACCTTGGTGTTCAGGCCCTGGCCCATCTCCGTGCCACCGTGGTTCACCAGCACGCTGCCGTCGGTGTAGACATGCACCAGCGCGCCGGCCTGGTTGAGATGGGTCACGTTGAAGCTGATGCCGAACTTCAGCGGCGTCAGGGCCAGGCCTTTCTTGAGCACCTCGCTGCCCGCGTTGAAGGCCGCGACGCCGGCGCGTCGCTGCGCGTAGGCTGCGTCCTGCTCCAGCTGCGCCACCAGGTCGTGGATGATGTTGTCGTCCACCAGCTCGCCGTAGGGCGTCACGTTGTTGGAGGCGGTGCCGTAGAAGTTGGCGCGGCGCACCGCCAGCGGGTCGCGGCCCAGGGCCCGCGCGATGCTGTCCATGGCGTATTCGATGGCAATGGCGCCCTGCGGCCCGCCAAAGCCGCGGAAGGCCGTGTTGCTTTGCGTGTTGGTCTTGCCGCTGAAGCCGTGCAGGACCACGTCGGGCAGCCAGTAGGCGTTGTCAAAGTGGCACAGCGCCCGCGTCATCACCGGGCCGGAGAGGTCGGCCGAATGACCGGCGCGCGACACCATGGTCACTTCGGCGCCCAGGATGCGGCCTTCGTCGTCGTAGCCCAGGTCCAGGTCGTAGCAGAAGCAGTGGCGGCGGCCGGTGATGAGGAAGTCGTCGTCGCGGTCTACCCGCAGCTTCACCGGGCGCCTGTTGCGCACGGCCGCGATGGCGGCCACGCAGGCGAACAAGGCGCTTTGCGATTCCTTGCCGCCGAAGCCGCCGCCCATGCGACGGCATTCCACCTGCACCGCGTGCGCCGGCCGGTGCAGGGCGTGCGCCACCAGGTGCTGCATCTCGCTGGGGTGCTGGGTGCTGCACAGCACTTTCATGCCGCCGTCTTCCTGCGGCAGGGCGTAGCTGATCTGGCCTTCCAGGTAGAACTGTTCCTGGCCGCCCACGTCGAACTGCGTCCTCAGGCGGTGCGGCGCCTGGGCCAGAGCCGTGGCGGCGTCGCCGCGGCTCAGGTGCATGGGCGGCACCACGTACTGCTGGGCCGCATTCGCGGCCCGGGGTGTGAGGACGGCCGGCAGCACTCGGGCGTGCACCACCTGCTTCGCCAGCGCGGCGGCACGTCGCGCGGCGCCGCGCGTGGTGGCGATGACCGCAAACACCGGCTGCCCCAGGTAGCGCAGGGTGCCGCCCACTTCGCCGGCCAGGATGGGGTCGTCGTGCACCAGCGACCCGCAGTCGTTCGTACCTGGAATGTCCTTGGCGCTGAACACGTCCACCACGCCCGGCAGCGCGCGGACACGGTCCAGGTCCAGCGATTCAATCACGCCATGGGCCACGGGCGACAGGCCCAGCGCGGCATGCAGGGTGCCGGTGAGTTCGGGCACGTCGTCGGTGTACGGCGCGGCGCCGGCCACGTGCAGGTGGGCGGATTCGTGCGGGCGGCTGTTGCCAACCTGGGCGGGCGCTTGCAGCAGGGCTGCGTCAACGGGCTTGTTCATGGTTCAGGCCTCCCGCGCAAAGACGCTCACCACGGATTCGGCCAGCGCACCTTCAGGCCGCGTCTGCAGCCAGAAGCGGCGCAAGAGGTTCTGCGACACCTGCATGCGGTAGCCCGCGCTGGCCCGCATGTCGCTGAGGGGCTTGAAGTCCAGAAGCAGCGCGGCCTGCGCGGCCTTGAGCGTGCTTTCGGTCCAGGGCTGGCCCCGCAGGGCGGTTTCCGCCGACGCCGCGCGCTTGACGACACCGGCCATGCCACCAAAGGCCAGGCGCGCCGAGCGCACCACGCCGCCGGCCATGTCCAGCGCCAGGGCCGCGCACACCGCCGAGATGTCGCAGTCAAAGCGCTTGCTGATCTTGTAGACCTGCACCTGCTGCCCCGGCTGCCGCCGGGGCACTTCCAGCGAATGCACAAACTCGCTCGGCTCCAGCCGGTTCTTCATGTAGTCCACATAGAAGTCTTCCAGCGGCATGCGCCGCCGCGCGCCGCCCTTTTGCAAGACCAGCGTGGCGCCCAAGGCGATAAGCACCGGCGCCGAATCGCCGATGGGCGAACCATTGGCGACATTGCCGCCCATGGTGCCGGCACGGCGGATGGGCAGTGACGCAAAACGCAGCCACACGTCACGCAGGCTGGGCCATTCGGCCGCCAGCGCCTGCCACGCGTCCTCCAGACTGGCCGCTGCACCAATGTGAATGTGATCAGGTCCCGTGCTGACCGCGGCCAGCTCGGCCACGGCCTGGATGCTGATGAGTTCGCCCAGGTCGCGGAACTGCTTGGTGACCCACAGGCCCATGTCGGTGCTGCCGGCCAGGATCTTTGCATTCGGCAAGGCCAGTCGCAGTGCGGCGAAATCGGCCAGCGTGCGCGGCGCGTGGAAGCCGCTGGCGGTGGTCAAGGGTTCGTCCTGCTGCAGCGTGCGCAGCGCGGCCACCACAGGCCCCGTGGGCAGGCGCACCGTGGGCTTGTCAAACATCTGCTGCCCGGCGTCCAGGATGGGCCGGTAGCCCGTGCAGCGGCACAGGTTGCCGGACAGGTCGTCGGCCAGTTGCTGCCGTGTGGGTGGTGTGAATGGCTGGGTGCCCGCGCCCAGGTGCTTTTCATAGCAGGCGAACAGGCTCATCACGAAGCCCGGCGTGCAGAAGCCGCACTGTGACCCGTGGCAGTCCACCATCGCCTGTTGCACCGGGTGCAGCGCGCCTCCGGGCTCCGCCAGGTCTTCCACGGTGAACAGGGCCTGCCCGTCCAGGGTGGGCAGGAACTGGATGCAGGCGTTGACGGGCTTGAGCTGAAGTGCGCCCTGCGCGTCCAGCGAGCCCAGCACCACGGTGCAGGCGCCGCAGTCGCCTTCGGCACAGCCTTCCTTGGTGCCGGTGCAATGCGCGTCTTCACGCAACCATTCCAGCACCGTGCGGGTGTGCCCAAGCCCGGGCTGGGCCGCGTCATGTTCGACGATGTCACCACGGTGGAAGAAGCGGACGGGGCGTGTGTTCATGCAAGGAGTTCCCAAACCAGGCGCACAGGGGACCCGCCCGCGTGCAAGCCCGAAGTTAACGCGGGCGGCTTCTTTGTGTATATCCGTTTACGCATGGTAGCCATCTGCTATATCGTATGGGTGTGCGTCCGGACTTCGACACCATAGATCTCCATCTCATCCGGGTCTTGCACACCGTGATCCACGAACGCAGCGTCTCCCGCGCGGCCTTGAAGCTGGCCAGCAGCCAGCCCACCGTCAGTGCCCAGTTGAAGAAGCTGCGTTCACTGACCGGGGACCCGTTGCTGGTGCGTGCCGGACAGCAGATGCAGCCCACCGAAGTGGCCTTGCAATTGCTGGGCCCGGCTGGGCGCATCCTGCAGGACGCCGAACGTGTCTTCACCCGCCATGGCCGCGTGCTGCGGGCCGCACCCTTTGAGCCGGCCAGCACCCAGGCGCTCTTCCGCGTGGCCGCCAGCGACTACCTGGACCCGCTGTTCCTGCCGCGCCTGGTGACGCACATCAAGCGGGCCGCCCCGGGCGCCCAGCTGGAACTGATGCCCCTGACCCAGGACTACGACTACCGACGCCACCTCGCCGCGGGCGATGTCGACCTGGTCGTCGGCAACTGGTTGCGCCCGCCGGAAGAACTGCACCTGGGCCGCCTGCTCAGCGACGACGTGGTCTGCCTGGTGGCGCAGCACCACCCCGCCGCCAGCGGCCGCGGCTGGACGGCGCAGAAGTACCTGGACCAGGAGCATGTCGCCCCCATGCCCATGAGCCCGGGCGCGCTGGGTGTCATCGACGAACACCTGCTGGCCAGCGGCGCGCAACGGCGCATCGTCGTGCGGGCCTCGCACTTCAGCCTGATCCCGCTGATGGTGGCCGACAGCCTGCTGGTGCTGACCACCGGCCGCCTCTTCTGCAGCCGCTACGTGGGCACGCTGCCGGTGAAGGTGGTGCGCTGCCCGGTGGCCTTCCCGCCCTTGAACTACTACCAGCTGTGGCACGAACTCAGCCACGCCGCGCCCAGCATGCGCTGGTTTCGCGAACAGGTGCGGGATGTGGCGCGCACCCTGCCCCGTGCCAGCCTGGCGGCGGCCGCTGAGGGACGGGCATGGGCATGAACAAGAGGGCCCTGCGCGCCGACCTGCTGGACTTCACGTCCACTCCCAGTTGGGGCGAACCCACGCTGCAAGGCGTGCGCTTCCGTCCGGACCACTGGTTGCTGGTGGACGAGCACGGCCGCATCGCCGGTGTCCAGGCCGAAACCCCGGGTCCGGACTGGCCGCAGGAAGAGCACCGCGGCCGCCTGCTGATGCCCGGCTTCATCGACACCCATGTGCACGCGCCGCAGCTGGACGTGATTGGCAGCTTCGGCACGGGCCTGCTGGACTGGCTCAGCACTTACACCTTCCCCGCCGAGCAGCGCCAGGCCGACCCCCTGGTTGCGACCGACACCGCCACACGCTTCCTGGACGCGCTGCTGGCGCATGGCACCACGGCCGCGGTGGTCTTCCCCACCGTGCACGCCCACTCGGCCCACGCCCTGTTCGAAGCCGCCCAGGCGCGGGGCATGCGCCTCGTTGCCGGCAAGGTGATGATGGACCGCGAGGCGCCCGCCGCTCTGTGCGACGACGCGGCCGGTTCGGTCCGGGACAGCGAAGCGCTGATCCAGCGCTGGCACGGCCAGGGGCGCAACGCCTACGCCGTGACGGTGCGCTTTGCCGTCACCAGCACCCCCGAACAGCTGGCCGGTGCGGGCGAGCTGTGCCGCCGGCATGGCGGCACAGCCGGCGTCTACATGCAGACCCACGTGGCCGAATCACAGGCCGAAGTGGCCCTGGTGGCGCGCATGTTCCCGCAAGCGCGCAGCTACCTGGACGTCTATCACCGCACCGGCTTGCTGCATGAACGCGCCGTCCTGGCGCATGGCATCTGGCTGGATGCACAAGACCGCAGCCTGCTGCGGGACACCGGCGCGCACATCGCCCACAGCCCCACCAGCAACCTGTTCCTGGGCAGTGGGCTGTTCGACTGGGAAGGCGCGCTGGCCAGCGGCCATGGCGTCAGCGTGGCCACCGACGTGGGCGGCGGCACCAGCCTGTCCATGCCGCGCACCTTGGCCGAGGCCTACAAGGTGCAGGCCTTGCGCGGCGTGAAGCTCAACGCCTTTGCGGCCCTGCACGCCGCCACGGCCGGCGCGGCGCAGGTGCTGCGTCTGGACGGGGAAATCGGCTCGCTCGAGCCCGGCCGCCTGGCCGACGTGGTGGTCTGGGACTGGGCACAAGGCCCCGTGGCCGAACACCGCGACGCCGTGGCACGCGGCGCCCTGCCCGGTACCGCACCGCAGCCGCTGCACGCCCGGCTCTTTGCCTGGATGCAGCTGGCGGACGAACGCAATGTGGTGGCCAGCTTCGTCGCTGGCACGCCACGTTTCCGGCGCGCCGGCGCACCAGAATAGGGAGGGCTCGGATCTTGCTGATACGTCCCTCGGCATTTATTCAACCCACGAGGAGCACCTCTTGAAGAAGAACCCGGTTACCCACTCCCGCAAGAGCCGCCTGGCACTGGCGGCCGCTGCTGGCTTGCTGGCCATGGGCGGCGCACAGGCGCAGTCGTCCGTCCAGGCCTACGGCCTGATCGACGTCAACGTCGGCAGCTTCCAGAACGCGGGCGCGCTGAAGGTCAAGCGCATGGACAGCGGCGACATGAGCACCAGCTTCCTGGGCTTCAAGGGCCGCGAAGACCTGGGCGGCGGCTTGTCGGCCAACTTCCAGCTGGAAACCTTCCTGTTGGCCGACACGGGCGCCGCGTCGCGCGTGCCGGGCGTGGACGTCTTCTGGGCGCGCAACGCCAACGTCAGCCTGAACGGGGGCTTCGGCACCGTGAAGCTGGGCCGCCAAGGACCGTCGCTGTTTGTTTCGACCTTGCTCTTCAACTCCTTTGGCGACAGCTTCGGTTTCTCGCCGTCCATCCGTCAGTACTACAACGCGCCCTATGGCACGCCGCTGGTGGGTGACTCGGGCTGGAACAACGCCGTCGGCTACACCACGCCCAGCATGGGCGGCTTCTCGGCCAACCTGATGGTCGCGGCCGGCGAAGGCGCAGCCACTGCCAGGGGCAAGAACGTCGGCGGCAACATCCTGTACTTCGGCGGCCCCTTTGCCTTCACCGTGGCGGCGCAGAAGGTCCAGGCCCAGGGCGTATTGGGCCGTCCCATCAGCGCCTTCGCAGGTTTCGATAGCCAGACGGCCTACCAGGTCGGCGGCAGCTACGACCTCGGCTTCGCCAAGCTGTATGCGCAGTACGGCAAGGTCAGCACCAATGCCACGGCCGACGTCGACACCAAGACGCTGAACCTCAGCGCCAACATCCCCGTGGGCGCTGGCGCCATCAAGGTGGCCTACGGCAGCAGCAAGATGACGACCCAGGGCTCGTCGGCCGAACCCAAGAGCACCATGCTGACGGCCGGCTACACCTACAGCCTGTCCAAGCGCACGGACCTGTACGCCGTCTACATGCTGGACAAGTACACCGCGCGCAGCAACGGCACGAACCTGGCGACGGGTATCAAGCACACCTTCTGATGAGGGCACGGCGGGCACGGCCACCAGCCGGGCCCGCCACCTGATGCCTGGACGACGAGACTGCATGCTCCGACTAGAACTTTCCGGCATCAGCAAGCAATACCCCGCGGTGCGGGCCAATGACGGGGTCTCGCTGCGCGTCAAGCCGGGCGAGATCCATGCCGTGCTGGGTGAAAACGGCGCCGGCAAGAGCACGATGATGAAGATCATCTACGGTGCCGTGCAGCCCGACGAAGGCCAGATCCAGTGGAACGGCCAGGCCGTCAAGATCGCCAGCCCGGCCCACGCGCGCAAGCTGGGCATCAGCATGGTCTACCAGCACTTCAGCCTGTTCGACACGCTGACGGCTGCAGAGAACGTCTGGCTGGGCCTGGACAAGAGCCTGAGCCTGCCCGAGGTGACCGAGCGCATCACGCAGGTGGCGCACACCTACGGCCTGGACGTGGAGCCGCAACGTCCTGTGCACTCACTCAGCGTAGGCGAACGCCAGCGCGTGGAAATCGTGCGTGCGCTGCTCACCCAGCCGCAGCTGCTGATCCTGGACGAGCCCACCAGCGTGCTCACACCCCAGGCCGTGGACAAGTTGTTCGTCACGCTGCGGCAACTCAGCGACGGCGGCTGCAGCATCCTCTACATCAGCCACAAGCTGGACGAAATACGGGCCCTGTGCCACCACTGCACCGTCCTGCGCGGCGGCAAGGTCACCGGCGAGGTCGACCCGACGAAGGAAACCAACGCCAGCCTGTCTCGCCTGATGATCGGCGCGGAGCCGCCGCAGCTGCAGCACCGCGCGTCCAAGGCCGGCGCCACCGTGCTCAGCGTGCAGGCGTTGAACCTGGCCACGCAGGACCCTTTTGGCATGGACCTGGCCGACATCGCCTTCGTGGTGAAGGCCGGCGAGATCGTCGGTGTGGCCGGCGTCTCCGGCAATGGCCAGCAGGAACTGATGGCCGCGCTGTCCGGCGAAGACCCACGGGCCGCAGCCGGCAGCATCACGCTGCTGGGCGAAGACATCTCGAAAGCCAGCCCCGGCCGACGGCGCAAGCAGGGCCTGCACTTCGTGCCCGAAGAACGGCTGGGCCGCGGCGCTGTGCCCACGCTGAGCCTGGCGCAGAACACCTTGCTCACGCGCACGGAAACCGTGTCGCGCAGCGGCTGGATCGCCACCGTCCGCGTCGACCAACTGGCCGCAGACCTCATCCAGCGCTTCAATGTGAAGGCGGGCGGCCCGGACTCTGCGGCCAAGAGCCTGAGCGGTGGCAACCTGCAGAAATTCATCGTCGGCCGCGAGATTGCGGCCAACCCCAAACTGCTCATCGTCAGCCAACCCACCTGGGGCGTCGACGTGGGCGCCGCGGCGCAGATCCGCGGCGAATTGCTGGCGCTGCGCGACGCAGGCTGCGCGGTGCTGGTGGTCAGTGAAGAGCTGGACGAGCTGTTCGAGATCAGCGACCGGCTCATCGTCATCGCCAAGGGCCGCCTGTCGCCCAGCGTGCCCACGGCCGAAGCCAGCATCGAAAGGGTCGGCGAGTGGATGTCCGGCCTGTGGTCGGAACAAGCCACAGCTGCGGTGGGGGCCTGAGCATGTTCAAGCTGGAAGCCCGGCCGCAAGCCTCCAGGCTGATGTCGATGGCCAGCCCGGTGCTGGCGCTGGCGGTCACGGTCGTCATCGGCGTGCTGCTCTTCCTGCTGCTGGGCAAGGACCCGCTGCGTGGCTTGCAGATGTTCTTCGTCGAACCGCTGAAAAGCCTGTATGCCCTGAGCGAACTGAGCATGAAGGCCACGCCACTGATCCTCATCGCGCTGGGCCTGGCGGTCTGCTACCGGTCGAATGTCTGGAATATCGGCGCCGAAGGGCAATTTGTCGTCGGCGCCATGGCAGCCGGCTGGGTGGCGCTGCAGGCCGGGCCTGACACGGCGTGGCTGGGCCGCGGCATCGTGCTGCCGATCCTGCTGGCCGGTGTGCTCGGCGGCATGCTGTGGGCCGGCATCGTGGCCCTGCTGCGCGACCGCTTCAATGCCAACGAGATCCTGGTCAGCCTGATGCTGGTCTATGTGGCCGAGCTGATCCTGGGCTACATGGTCTACGGCCCCTGGAAGGACCCGGCGGGCTTCAACTTCCCGCAGACCATCACCTTCCTGCCCGACACCAGGATCCCGCGCCTGGTGAGTGGCTTGCGTGCGCACATTGGTGTGTTCATCGCGCTGGCCGCCGTGGGCCTGCTATGGGCCTTCATGTTCCGCACCTACCGCGGCTTTGCACTCCAGGTCGGCGGGCTGGCGCCGGCGGCGGCGCGCTACGCTGGCTTCTCATCACGCACGGCGGTGTGGACGGCGCTGCTCATTTCAGGCGGCACGGCGGGTCTGGCGGGCGGGCTGGAGGCGGCCGGGCCGTTGGGGCAACTGACACCATATGTGCCGGCGGGCTACGGCTTTGCGGCGATCATCGTGGCCTATGTAGGGCGGCTGCACCCGGTGGGGATCATCTTTTCCGGGATCCTGATGAGCATGTTCTACATCGGGGGGGAGTTGGCCCAGTCTCGGCTGGGGTTGCCGAAGTCTCTAACCGGCGTCTTCCAGGGCTTGTTGCTGTTCACGCTGCTGGCTTGCGATACCTTGATTGCGTATCGGGTGCGGTGGGTTCGGTCTGCCTTGAAGGTGGGTGCATGAGGCTGGATGCATTGCAGCCGGGGGGTTCGGCCCCGGGGCCGACTCACTTTCTTTGCTGGTGCAAAGAAAGTAAGCAAAGAAAGGAAGTCGGCCCCGGGGCCGAAACCCCCGGCTGCAATCTCACCCCACACGCGCCCACAGGAGACAACTGAGTGGACTCACTCGCACTCCTGCTGGCCGCAACCCTGAACGCCGGCACCGTCCTCGCCATCGCTGGCATCGGCCTCCTGATCAACGAACGCGCCGGCATCATCAACCTGGGCGCAGAAGGCCTGATGCTCGTCGCGGCCATCGCCGGCTTCGCCACCGCCGTCCACACCGGCAACGACTGGCTGGCCTTCGCAGCCGGCGCAGCAGCCGGCGCGATCCTGGCCGCGCTCTTCGGCCTGCTGGTGATCTGGCTCAACACCAACCAGGTGGCCACCGGCCTGGCGCTCAGCCTCTTCGGCAGCGGCTTCTCGGCTTTCGCGGGCATCAGCTACCAGCAGGAAAAACTGGGTGAGCGGCCGCAGTTCAGCATCCCGGGCCTGGCCGACATTCCTTTCTTCGGGCCTGCCCTGTTCCGCCAGCATCCCATGGTCTACATCGCCGTGCTGCTGGCCCTGGGCGTGGCCTGGTTCCTGTACCGGTCGCGTGCCGGGCTGGTGCTGCGCGCGGTGGGCGAATCGCCTGAATCGGCACACGCGCTGGGCTATCCGGTGCGGCGCATCCGCATGCTGGCGGTGGTGGTGGGCGGGGCACTGTGCGGTGTGGCCGGTGCCTACGTGTCCGTCGTCTACACGCCGCTGTGGGTGGAAGGCATGGTGGCCGGCAAGGGTTGGATCGCGCTGGCGCTGACCACCTTTGCCACCTGGCGGCCCGCGCGCATCCTGCTGGGTGCCTACCTCTTCGGCGGCGTCACCATGCTGCAGTTCCATCTGCAGGGCCAGGGGGTGGACGTGCCCAGCCAGTTCCTGAGCATGCTGCCCTACGTGTCCACCATCGTCGTGCTGGTGCTGATCAGCCGCAACGCGGCGTGGATCAAGGCCAACATGCCCGCGTCGCTCGGCAAACCGTTTTTCCCCGGCTCTTGAAGGCCATCATGTCCCCGTCTCCCAGTTTCCCCGACCCCAGACCCCACCAGGAGAGAGAACCCATGTCCCTGAACACCAAGCGCTCGCTGCTCAAGCTAGCGGGCTGGTCCACGCTGGCCGCCACGGCGGCCCTTGTGGGCTGCGGCAAGAAGGAAGAAGCGGCGCCGCCCGCTCCCGTGGCAGCCGCTTCCGCAGCGGCCCCCAAGCCCGAGCCTCTGAAGATCGCCTTCGCCTACCTGGGCCCCGCCGGTGATGCCGGCTGGACCTTTGCGCACGACAACGCGCGCAAGGCAGTGGAGAAGGAATTTGGCGACAAGGTCGTCACCAGCTTCGTCGAAAACGTGCCCGAAGCGGCCGATGCTGAACGCGTCTTCCGCGACATGGCCGGCCAGGGCAACAAGCTGATCTTCGGCACCAGCTTCGGCTACATGGAACCCATGCTGAAGGTGGCCGCCGACACGCCCGACGCCCGGTTTGAACACGCCACCGGCTACAAGACCGCGCCCAACCTGCGCACCTACGACAGCCGCACCTATGAAGGCGCCTACCTGGCCGGTGTGGTGGCAGGCAAGATGAGCAAGAGCGGCGTCATCGGCGTGGTGGGTTCCATCCCCATCCCCGAAGTCATCCGCAACATCAACGCCTTCACCCTGGGCGCGCAGAGCATCAACCCGAAGATCAAGACCAAGGTGGTCTGGGTCAACAAGTGGTTTGACCCGCCCAAGGAAACCGAAGCTGCGCAGAGCCTGATCAACGGCGGCGCCGACGTGCTGCTGCAGAACACGGACTCCACTGCCGTGCTGCAGACCGCGGCCAAGAACAAGAAGTTCGCCTTTGGCTGGGACAGCGACATGTCCAAGTTCGCGCCCGAAGCGCACCTGGCTTCCGCGGTGATCAACTGGGCGCCGTACTACATCAAGACCACGCGCGACATGCTGGAAGGCAAGTGGACGACCGGCGGCGTCTGGTGGGGCGTCAAGGAAGGCGCCATCGACCTGGTCAGCATCAGCGACAGCGTGCCTGCCGACACCAAGGCCCAGATCGACAAGATCAAGGCGGGCCTCAAGGACGGCAGCTTCAGCATCTGGAAGGGGCCCCTCGTCGGCTCGGACGGCAAGGAGCTGCTGGCCAAGGACGCCGTGGCGGACGACAAGTTCCTGGGCGGCGTCAACTTCTACGTCAAGGGCGTGGAAGGCAAGGTGCCGTCGGGCAAATAGTCAGGCAAGCAAACCGCCCCAGCACCTTGCCCGGCGCGAAAAGCCGGGCCCACAGGACGCCTTGCACACGCAAGGCGTCTTTCTTTTGGGGGCGCCCTCAAGCCCGGCGCACGGCAGCCGACAAGGCGCCGACTTTAGGCGGGCGCTGCACAGCTTGTTACGCGAATTGGCGGCCTTCCTGCAGCCAGTTCGCCAGCTCGGCCCCCTCAAGTCCCCTGGCCAGTTCCCGATATCCGATGGACATGAACCGGAAGGCGGCGGTGGTGTCGCCCATCAATTCGATGGAAGCCGCCTCGACAACCGGTTCGCTCCCCGAACAAGGATCTGACCATGGCCACGCTGATTCCCAATTACACGACCGCGCAGATTGCCGTCCTCTCGACCGCCCAGATCGCGGCCTTGACGACAGAGGATTGGGCTGCGTTCAACACGGCGCAAATCGCCGCGCTGTCAGCCGTACAGATCCCGGTGATCAGCACCACGGGCATCCGCGTGCTCACCGCCGGCCAGGTGGCCGCCTTCGAACCGGCCGATGTGTCGCACTTCACCGCCAGCCAGGTGCAGAGCTTTGCAACGGCGCAGGTCCAGGCGCTGACCTCGGCCCAGGTTGGCGCACTCGTGTCCAGCCAGGTGCAGGCGTTCAGCAGCTCGCAGCTGCGGGCCATCGATTCGGCCGACTTCGCGTCGCTCAGCACCAGTGCCGTCGCGTCCATCACCTCGGCACAGATCGGCGCACTCAGCACGCTGCAGCTGTCGGGCCTTGAATCCGACCAGATCGCCGCACTCAGCACGGCCACCGTGCGCGCCCTGGCGCCCACGCAGCTCGTCGGCCTGTCCACGGCCGACATCGTCGCCATGGGCTCGGCCCAGATCGGCGCCTTCACCACCGCCCAACTGGCGGCTCTGGGCACGGCGCAGGTCCGCGCCATAGAAGCCGGTGACATGGCTGCCCTGGGCACGGCCGGCGTGGCCGCGCTGACCAGCGCACAGCTGGGCGCCCTGACCTCCGCACAGGTGCAAGGCCTGGGCAGCAACCAGGTGGCGGCACTCAGCTCCACGCAGATCGGCCAACTGGGCACGGCCCAGGTCGCTGCGCTGGAAACCGCCGACATCGCTGCGCTGTCCGCCGGCCAATTGGCCGCCTTCGGCACCGCCAACATCGCCGCACTGAGCGCTGCCGCTGTGGCCGCGCTGTCCACCGCGCAACTGGCCTCACTCAGCACGCGCCAGTTCGCTGCGCTGGAAGCTGGTGACCTGGCTGCGCTGTCCACCGCGCAATTCGCCAGCCTGGGCACGGCCCAGCTGGCTGCCATGACGTCCGCCCAGGCCGCTGCATTCGAAACAGCCGACCTGGCCACGCTCAGCACCGTCCAGATCCGCGCGCTCAACACCGCCGCGGTCGACGCCCTGAGTTCCGTCCAGATCGACGCCCTGAGCCCCGCCCAGGTCGCCGCCATGTCCACCGCGCAACTGGCACGCCTGGACAGCATCTCTCCCACGCAACTGGCTGCCCTGACCACCGCGCAGGTCGCGTCCCTGGGCCAGGCCTACGGCGCCACGCTGGGCACGGCCGACATCGCGGCCATGTCCACGTCGCAACTGCAACTGCTGAGCACGGGTGCCATCTCCGGTCTGGACAGCGGCGACATCGCGGCGCTGAACAGCGCGCAATTCGACGCCATGTCCACCGCGCAGTTGCGCGCCATCAGCACGGCCGCCCTGGCCGGCCTGGACAGCGCCGACTTTGCCGCCCTGGGCACCGCCCGCCTGCAGGCCCTGAGCAGCGCCCAGATCGGCGCCCTCAGCAGCGACCAGCTGAATGAACTGAGCACCACCCAGGTCCGTGCCCTGTCCAGCGCACAGCTGGACGGCCTGAGCGCTGCCAACCTGGACGCACTGACGACCGACCGCCTGGCCGTGATGACCGCTGCCCAGCTGGGCAGCCTGAGCACCGCGCAGATCGCCGGCCTCACCGCCGACATCGCCGTGCTGAGCAGCGCCCAGATCAACGGCCTGGCCAGCAGCGCCATCGCCGCGCTCGGCACGGCCCTGCCCTCGGCCGACATCCTGACGCTGACACCGGTCGGCATGTCCGGCCTGACCACGGCGCAGTTCGACACCATCACCAGCACCGCCGCACTCGCCAGCCTGTCGGCCGCCCAGGTGGCCGCGCTGAACACCGCCGTCATCGATTCGCTGACCGCCGGCGAGATCACCGCACTCACGTCCGCGCAGATGCGCGCCATGACGGCTGACCAGATCCGCGCCATCGGCGGCGACATCACGGCCGTCGAGACCGACGACCTGCGCGCCCTGGCCGCGTCGCAGATTGCTGCCATGACCACCGCCCAGGCCGTCGCACTCACCGCCGGCCAGCTGGGTGCCCTGACCAATGCGCAGGTGCAGGCCCTGACGGCCACGCAGCTGGCCGCCATGGGCAGCAACATCAACGACCTGGGCACGGCGCAGTTCGCCGCCATGTCCGCCGCGCAGGTGGCTTCCTTGTCCACGGCCCAGATCACCGGCCTGCAAGCCGGCGACTTTGCCGCGCTGACGCCGGGCCAGATCGCGTCCATCAGCACCGCCGCCATGGCCGCGCTCAGCGCCGGCCAGGTGCAGGCACTGACCACGCTGCAGGTGACGGGCCTCACGGCCAACCAGTTGCGTGCCATCGGCACGTCCGACTTCTCCACCTTTGAAACGGCCGACCTGGCCGCGCTGACCCCGGCGCAGATGCGCAGCCTGGATGTCGGCATGCTGGGCGCCGTGTCGGCGCAAGCCGGCGTGTTCGACTCGGCTCAGCTGGGTGCCCTGAGCACCGCCCAACTGGCGGCGCTGACCGGCGGCAACCTGGGCTCGCTGGACGGCGGCCAGATCGGCGGCACCGGCACGGCCAACATCGCCGCCATGACCACGGCGCAGATCGCCGCGCTCACCACCGACCAGGTCCAGGGCCTGTCCACGGCCCAGATCCGCGTGCTGGGCACCGACGACCTCAACGCCCTGTCCAGCGCGCAAATCGGCGCCCTGCGCTCCGCACAAATCGGCGCGCTGACCACCGACCAACTCGCCGCGCTGGGCACGGACGACCTCAACGTGCTGTCGTCGGCCCAGTTTGCCGGCATCACCAGCGCGCAGCTCGCCAGCCTCAGCACCGAAACGCTGGTGGCCCTGGGCACCACGCAGTACCAAGGCATGACCAGCCTGCAGCTGGCCAGCATGACCACCGACCAGGCCGCCGCGCTGGACACCGCCGACCTGGTGGCCATCCGCGCCAGCCAGATCAGCGGCCTGCGCACCGCCGCCATTGCCGCACTGACCAGCGATGCCGTCAACGCGCTCACCACGGACCAGTTGCACGCGCTGACCTCGGCACAGCTGCGCGCCATCGAACTGGGCGACCTGACCGCCATCACGCCGGCCAAGCTGGCCACGCTGGGCACGGAGCAGATCGCCGCGCTGACGACTGCCCAGATCGACGCCATGACCTCGGCCCAGTTCACGGGCCTGGGCACTGCACAGACCGCCGCTCTGACCACCGCACAGCTGGCCGCCCTGGACGCTGGCGCCCTGGCCCAGCTGGGCACCGCCGCCTACGCCCACTTCAGCTCGGCCCAGGTGGCCGCGTTCCGCCCTGACCAGATCGCCGCCCTGGAGACGGCCGACCTCGCGGCGCTGGGCACGGCCCAGATCCGCGCCCTGACTGCCAGCCAACTGGCCGCGTTTGACGCCAACCAGCTGGGTGCCCTGAGCTCCGACCAGCTGCGTGCCCTGAGCGCCAGCCAGATCCGCGCCCTGGAAGGCGACGACCTGGCGGGCCTGTCCAGCGCCAGCGTGGGTGCTTTCACCTCCGCCCAACTGCTGGCCCTGTCCACCCTGCAGCTGGAATCCCTGTCGGCTGAACAGCTGGCCGGCCTGTCCAGCGCGCAAGTCGCGGGCCTCTCGGTCGCGCAGATCACGTCCCTGGACCCGGCCAAGCTGGCCGCCCTGGGCACCACGCAATTCGCCGGCCTCACCGCCACCCAAGTGGCGGCGCTGAGCACCGCTCAAGCCGCAGCGATGGAAGGCGCCGACGTCGCCGTGCTGGGCACCGCGCAGATCCGCTCGCTGAGCACCGGTGCCATGGCCGCCTTCGGCATCGACCAGATCGCCGCCATCACCTCCACGCAAGCCGCTGCACTGAGCACGTCCCAGTTGGCCGCCATCAGCGTGGACGACATGTCGGGCCTGACGACCGGCGTGCTGGCTGCCCTGAGCAGCGCACAGATGCAAGGCTTCTCCACCGCGCAACTGGCGGCCCTGTCGGCCGACCAGCTGTCGCACCTGGGCACTGCCCAAGTGGCTGCCTTGGGCACCGCCCAACTGGCGACGATGACGCCGGACCAGCTGAACAACCTCAGCACGGCGCAGTTCGCCCACCTGTCGGCAGCCCAGGTCGCTTCGCTGACGACCGAACAGATCGCCAACCTGGCCGGTGACCACCTGGCCGCGCTCACCACCTCGCAGATCGGCGCCCTGCGCACGGCCCAGCTGGCCGCGCTGCAAGGCGATGCGCTGGCTTCGCTGACCACTGCACAAGCCGCCGCGCTCACCACGGCCCAGGCCCGCGCCATCGACGCCACGGCCCTGGCCTCCATGGAAACGGCCGACCTGGCCGCGCTGACCACCGGCTCCATCGCCGTGCTGCGCGACGCGCAGATCGACGCACTGAACGGCGACCAGCTGGCCGCGCTGAACAGCGCGCAGATCCGCGCGCTGAGCACCACGCAGATGGCCCGCCTGGACGCCGAAGACGTGGCCTCGCTCACGTCCTCGCAATTCGCTGCCATGACGACGGCGCAGATCGCTTCGCTGAGCGGCGTGCAGTTCGCTGCCCTGGCTTCCGAAGACCTGGCCGCCTTGAGCACCGCGCAACTGGCCGCCCTGTCGCCGACCAACATCGGCTTGCTCTCGGCCGAGACCGTCACCGGCTTCACCACCGCGCAAATGGCCGCGCTCACCACGGCGCAAGTCGCTGCGCTGAGCACCGCCAACATCGCCCTGCTGGAAACCGCCGACCTGGCCGCACTGGGCACGGCCCAGGTGCGTGCCCTGAGTGACGCGCAACTGGCCGCCCTGGAAGACACCCAACTGGCCGCCCTGGGCACCGCGCAAGTGGCTGCGCTCAGCACCGCGCAGATTGCCGGTCTGGACCCGGCCAAGCTGGCTGCCATGGGCAGCAACCAGTTCGGCGCCTTCACCACGGCACAGATCGCCGCGCTGACCGCCGACCAGGCCGCCCTGCTGGAAACCGCCGACATCCACGCCTGGAACACGGCGCAGATCGCCGCGCTGACCACCCGCAGCCTGACCGCGCTGGACGGCTCGCAACTGGCCGCCCTGACCACCGCACAAGCCGCCGCCCTGACCTCGGCACAAGCCGCCGCCATTGACGCGGCCGACCTGTCCGGCATGGGCTCGGCCAACCTGGCCGCCCTGTCCACCGGTGCCGTGCACGCGCTGAGCACGGCCCAGCTGGACGGCATCGACGCTGCCCAGTTGGCCAAGCTCAGCACCGCGCAGATCGCCGCGCTGGGCACGGAACAGATCGCCGGCCTGTCGGCCGCGTCCCTGGCCGCCCTGGGCACCGCACAGTTCGCCGCCATGGGCACCGCACAGATCGCCGCCATCACCACGGCCCAGGCCGCGGACATGGAAAGCGCCGACCTGGCTGCCCTGAGCACCGCGCAGCTGCGTGCGATCAACGCCGCCACGCTGGCAGAAGTGACGCCGGAAGCCCTGGCTGCACTGGCCGCCACCAAGATCGCCACGCTGACCACGGCGCAGATCGCCGCGCTGACCGCCAACCAGGTCGCAGGCCTGGACACGGATGACGTGGCCGCCCTGACCACGGCACAACTGGCCGCCCTGTCGACGGCCCAGTTTGGCGCCTTCACCAACGAGCAACTGGCCGTGCTGGGCACGGGCCAGGTGCTGGGCTGGAGCACCGCCAGCATTGCCAGCCTCACGCCGGCTGCGTTGGCCGCACTGAGCAGCGCGCAGTTCGCCGCCATGAGCACGGCGCAGATTGCCGCCATCACGTCCGAGCAAGCCGGATCGATGGAAACGGAAGACATCGCTGCGCTGTCGGCCAACCAGGTCCGTGCGCTGTCCGCCGCGGCCGTGGGTGCGCTGTCTGCTGACGCCGTCGCTGCGCTGGGCACCGCCCAGTTCGCCGCGCTGAGCACGGCACAACTGGCCGGCCTGGGTGCTGACGCCATGGCTGCCATCGAGACGCGTGACCTGGTCACCCTGGGCACGGCGCAGATCGCCTCGCTGTCCACGGCCCAACTGGATGCACTGGACACCGCGCAACTCGCCGCGCTGACCAGCCGCCAGATCGCAGCCCTCACCACAGCGCAATTCGCGTCCCTGCAAGGTGACGACCTGGCCGCGTTGGGCACTGCCCAGTACGTGGCCATGACCACCGCGCAGCTCGCCGCACTGACCACCGACCAGGCCGCCGCGCTGCAAAGCGCCGACGTGGCCGCCCTGAGCGTGGCCCAGATCCGGTCGCTGGCACCGGACGTGGTAGCTCAGCTGTCCGAAAGCGTGATCGCCGGCCTCACCACGCAGCAAGTGGGTGCCTTGAGCAACCTCCAGCTGGCGCAGATGAGCGACGCACAGATCGCCGCCATGGAAACCCGCGACATCGCGGCGCTGGGTCTGCCGCAGATCGCTGCGCTGAGCGTGGCCCACCTGCAAGCCATGGACACCGCGCAGCTGGCGGCGCTGAGCTCGCGTCAGGTCGGCATGCTGACCACGGAACAGATCGCCGGGCTGACGCCCGAGTCCCTGGCGGCCCTGGGCACGCAGCAATACACCGGCCTGAGCACGGCACAGATCGGCGCCATCAGCACGGAGCAAGCCGCCGGGCTGGAAGCCGTTGACGTGGCGGCCCTGTCCAGCACGCAACTGCGGGCCTTCAGCAACGAAGCCACGGCCGCGCTGTCCACCGAGGCCATTGCGGGCTTGAGCGGCACGCAGCTGGCTTCGCTGCGCACCGACCAGATCGCCGCGCTGCGCGACGAGCAGGTCAGTGGCATCGAATCCAACGACATCGCGTCCCTCACCACGGCGCAATTCGCCGCGTTCAGCAATGAACAGATCGACGCCCTGGGCACCACGCAGCTGAGCCAGCTGAGCACCAAGCAGATCGCCGCACTCGGCACGGCGCAATTGGCCGCCATCGACGCCGACAAGCTCTCGTCGCTGACGACCGAGCAGTTCGCAGCCCTCACCACGGCACAGATCGCTGCGCTGACGGTCGACCAGTCCGCCAGCCTGGCCACTGACGACCTGGCCGCCCTGCGCACCGCGCAGATCCGCGCCCTGTCTGCAGACACGCTGGGCGCGCTGGGCAACGGCGCCATCGCCGCACTGACCACCGCCCAGGTGGCCGCGCTGACGACCACGCAACTGACCACGCTGACGGCCTCGCAGTTCGGTGCGATGGAAACCGACGACCTGCGCGCCCTGAGCACCGCCCAGATCAGCGCACTGCACACCGACCAGATCGCCGCCCTGGGCAGCAGCCAGTTGCTGGCCCTGACCAGCCAGCAGTTCCGCGCCCTGAGTGCCGACCAGTTGGCCGCCCTGGACCCGTCCGCACAAGCCGCCCTGGGCACCAGCCAGTACGCCAGCATGGGCACGGCGCAGATCGCCGCGCTGACGGGCGGCCAGGCCGCCGCGCTGGGCACGGACGTCATCACCAACCTCAGCACCGCGCAGGTTCGGGCCTTCACGACCGACGCGCTGTCGCAGCTGAGCACGGCTGCCATCGCAGCCCTCAGCACCGCGCAGGTCGCGGCCCTGTCCACGACGCAAGTGGCCGGCCTCACGGACGGCGTGCTGCAAGCCATGGAAACGGCCGACCTGGCCGCCTTCACGACGGCCCAGATCGGTGCGCTCAGCACCAGCCAGCTGGACGCCTTGAGCGCCGGCCAGCTGGCCTCGCTGACCTCGCGTCAAGTGGCATCGATGAGCGTCGAACAGATCCAGGGCCTGTCGCCTTCGGACCTGGCCGCCATGACCACGGCCCAGTACGCGGCCATGACCACGGCACAACTGGCGGGCCTGACCGTCGAGCAGGCCGCCGCGCTGGAAAGCGCCGATGTGGCCGCCCTGTCCACCGCGCAACTGCGTGCACTGACGGCCGACACCATGGCTGCGCTGTCCACCAGCGTGCTGGCCGGCCTGACGACCACCCAAGCCGCCGCGCTGACGGCCACGCAAGTGGACGCCATTGCGGTGGAGAACCTCACCGCGATGGAAACGCGTGACCTCGCCCGCCTGGGCACCTCCCAGCTCAACGCGCTGGGCGCAGACGGCCTGGCCGCACTGACGTCCTCGCAGCTGGGCAGCCTGACCACCGCGCAGGTGGCCAGCATCGACACCGGCCTGCTGTCGGGCCTGGCGGTGACGTCGCTCAACGCCTTCACGACGGCGCAGTTCGCCGCCATGACCACGGCGCAGCTCGCATCGCTGACCGAAGAGCAGATCGCTGCCCTGGAGACCGCCGACCTGGCCGCGCTGAGCACCGTGCAACTGCGTGCCTTCAGCGACGCGCAGATGGCCGCCCTGACCAGCAGCCAGCTGTCCGCCATGGGTGCCAACCAGGTGGCGGGCCTGTCCACCGCGCAACTGATGGCGATGGAAGTCGCCGACTTCACCGGCATGGGCACGGCGCAGTTCGCCGCACTGACCACGGCGCAGATCGCCAGCCTGGCGGCCGACAAGATCGCCGCCATGGAGACGGCCGACATCGCCGCACTCACCTCCGCGCAACTGCGGGCGCTGTCGTCTGATTCCATGGCCAATCTGACGGGTGCTGCCATCGTGGCCCTGTCCTCGGTGCAGATCACGGCCTTCACCACGGCACAGATCGCCGCCATCGACCCGGCGTCGCTGGCCAGCATCGAAACGCTGGACCTGCGCCAGCTCAGCACGGCGCAAGTGGCCGCGCTGACGGGCGACCAGCTGGCCGCCCTGGGCACCAGCCAGTTCGCGGCCTTCTCGGCCCTGCAGGCCGCTGCCCTGACGCCGACGCAGATCGCCAGCGTCACCGTGACCAACCTGGCTGCCATGGGAACGGCGCAGTTTGCCGCGCTCACCACCCGCCAGATCGCAGCCTTGACCGACGAACAGATCGCCGGCCTGGAAACCGCCGACGTGGCCGCCTTCACCACCACCCAACTGCGTGCCTTCAGCGCTGAACAGCTGGCCGCCTTGACCACCAGCGGCGCTGCTGCGCTGACCGTGGGCCAGGTGCAGGGTCTCACCACGGCGCAACTCGCGTCGCTGGAAGCCACGGATTTCGCGGCCCTGGGCACGGCCCAGTTCGCCGGCATGTCCGCCAGCCAGCTGGCTGCCATCACGGAAACGCAGGCCGCGGCTTTCGAGACCGTGGACCTGGCAGCCCTGGGCACGGCAGGCATCCGCTCGCTCAGCGGCGCGGCCATCGCGGCGCTGACGTCTGACGCCATCACCATGCTCAGCACCGCGCAGATTGCGGCCCTGAGCACCGCCCAACTGGCGGCCATGGAACCCGGCGACTTCGCCGCCATGACCACGGACCAGTTCAAGGCCCTGACGACCAACCAGATCGCCCACCTCACGGGTGAACAGGTGGCCGCCTTCGAAAGCAGCGACCTGCGTGTGCTGAGCGCCAACCAGATCGCCGCGCTGAACACCAGCTCCATCGTGGCCCTGACCTCGGCCAGCGTCGCTGCGCTGACCACCAGCCAGGTGCAGGCGCTGACCAGCGCCCAGCTGGCGGCCATGGAAGTGGCCGACCTGGCCGCCAT
The DNA here is from genome assembly GCA_963750785.1 of uncultured beta proteobacterium. GTDB lineage: Bacteria > Pseudomonadota > Gammaproteobacteria > Burkholderiales > Burkholderiaceae_C > Rubrivivax. The sequence continues at coordinate 360,665 of CAVVSC010000002.1, forward strand.
GGACAGCAACCAGTTCCAGGCGCTGACCACGGCCCAACTGCCGGCCATGACCGCCGGCCAAGCTGCGGCCCTGGACAGCAGCGACCTGGGCCTGCTGAGCACCGCCCAGGTGGCCAGCATCGGCACCGCAGCCTTCGCCGCCTTCAGCACCTCTGTCATCGCGGGCCTCACCACGCAACAGGTGGCCGGATTGACCTCGGCGCAACTGCGCGCCCTGGGCAACAACGCCATCGCTGCGCTGGAGACCGACGACCTCAACGTGCTGAGCAGCCGACAGATCACGTCGCTCACCGCCGGCCAGATCAGCGCGCTGACGACCGACCAGTTGAGCCAGCTGGGCACCGACCAGCTGACCGCGCTGACCACCGCCCAGCTGCGCGCCATTGCGGACACCGACCTCACCATGCTGAGCACCGACCAGCTGACCGCACTGACCGCCACGCAAGTGGCCGGCCTGTCCGCCAGCCAGGTGTCCAGCCTGTCCGTGGGTGACTTCTCGTCCCTGCTGGGCACGCAGGTCACGGCGCTGTCCACAGCGGCCATCGCCGGGCTGACATCCGCCCAGGCCGTGGGCTTCAGCACCACGCAGATGCAGGCCCTCACGGCCAGCCAGCTGAAGGCGCTGAGCACCGCCAACATCGTGGCGCTGGAGTCCGACGACATCAACGCCCTGAGCGGCACGCAGTTCGGCGCCTTCACCACGGCCCAGGTGGCCGCGATGAGCACCGACCAGCTGAGCGCCCTCAGCAACACCCTGCTGACTTCCATGGGCACGGCCCAGCTGGCTGCCATTGCACCAGCCAAGCTGGCTGCCCTGGGCACCGCCGAGTTCGCCAACTTCAGCGCCACCCAACTGGGTGCGCTGACCACGGCCCAGGTGGCCGCGATGGAGACCGAAGACCTGGCCTCGCTGACGCCCACGCAGATCCGCGGCTTCAGCACCGACGCCATCGTCGCGATGAGCGCCGGCCAGCTGCAGGCACTGACCACCGACCAGATGGTGGGCCTGACGACGGCGCAGATCCGTGCCATCGAAACGGCGGACCTGGCCCTGATGGAAACCGCCGACCTGGCGGCCCTGTCAGCGATCCAGCTGCCGGGCCTCAGCACGGCCCAGATGGCCGCGCTGACCACCGACCAGCTGACCCAGCTGACCGACACGCAACTGGCCGCACTGAGCACGGCGCAGCTGAATGCCATCTCGGCTGCCAAGCTGAACCAGCTGAGCTCGGCGCAGTTCCAGGCCCTGACCACGGCGCAGATCGCCGGTCTGGACACCGTGCACGTCGCGGCCCTGCAGACCGAAGACCTGGCGGCCCTGGACGTGAACCAGATCCGCGCCTTCGGCACTGCCGCCATCGTGGCGATGAGTGCGGGCCAGCTGCAAAGCCTGACCACCGAGCAAGTGGCGGCCCTGCGCACCAGCCAGATCGCCGCCATCGAAGTGGGCGACCTGGCGGCCATGGAAACCGCTGACATCGCGGCCCTGGGCACGGCGCAGATCCGCGCCCTGTCTTCCGCGCAGATCGGCGCGCTGACCACCGACCAGCTCACCAACCTGGGCACGGCGGCGGTGGCGGCCATCGGCACGGCGCAGATCGGTGCCATCGACACGGCCCACCTCAACACCTTGAGCACGGCGCAGTTCGCGGCCTTGACCACGGCGCAGATCGCCAAGCTGGGCACCGACCAGGTGCAGGCGATGGAGACCGCCGACCTGGCGGCCCTGAGCACCACGCAGATCCGCGCCATCACCACGGCCGGCATGGCGGTGCTGAACGATGCGGCCATCACGGCGCTGACCAGCGCCCAGGTGGTGGGCCTGACGACAGCGCAGGTCCGGGCCATCAGCACGGCCAGCATTGACGCGCTGGACACGGCTGACCTGGCCGCCATGAGCGTCAGCCAGGTGGCGTCCCTCACCGGCGCGCAGCTGAACGCACTGACCGACAACCAGACCGCTGCGCTGACCTCGCGTCAGGTGCAGGCCCTGAGCATCGGCCAGATCAGCGCGATGTCTGCCAGCGACCTGGCCAGCTTCACCACGGCCCAGTTCGCCGCGATGTCGGTGGCGCAGATCGCGGCCATCAACACGGCGCAGATGGGCAGCATGGAGACGGCCGACCTGGCCGCCTTCAGCACCGCCCAGGTCCGTGCGCTGACCACCGCCGCGGTGGGTGCGCTGACCAGCGACGGGCTGCAGGCCCTGTCCACGGCCCAGGTGGCCGCGCTGACCACGGCGCAGGTGCACGCGATTGCCACCAGCATCATCGACCAGATGGAAACCGCGGACCTGGCGGCCATGAGCACGGCGCAGATCGCAGCGCTGGGCACCGACCAGTTCGGCGCCTTGTCCACCGACCAGTTGGCGCACCTGACCACGGCGCAAGTGGCCAGCCTGAGCGCAGCGCAACTCGACCAGCTGTCTGGCGCGGAACTGTCGTCCTTTGACGGTACGCGCATCGCCGCCCTGACCACGGCGCAGGTGGCCAGCCTGAGCGCGGCGCAAGTGACCACGATGGACACGGCCGACCTGGCTGCGTTCACCACGGCCCAGATCCGGGCGATCAGCACCGACGCCATCGTGGCAATGGACAGCAGCGACTTCGCTGCCCTGACCACCGCCCAGGTGGCCGCCCTGAGCACCGTGCAACTGAGCGTGCTGGAAACCGAAGACCTGGCGGCACTGGACTCCGTGCACCTGCAAGCCTTGAGCTCGGCACAGATCGCCTCGCTGTCGGTGGACCAGGTCGACGCGCTGAGCACCAGCCAGCTGAGCCACCTCACGGCGGCGCAGATGGCCGGCTTCAGCACCGACCAGCTGGCCACCTTCGACACGGCCGACTTTGCGGCCATCGGCACGGCTCAGTTTGCCGCGCTGACCACGGCGCAGATCGTGTCGCTGAGTGACGCGCAGATCACCGGCCTGTCCACGGACGACATCGCCGCGCTGACCACCGCACAGGCGCGTTCGCTGACGGCCAGCCAGATCGAGGCGCTGACCACCGACCAGGTCATGGCCCTGGAAACGGCCGACCTGCGCGCCATGACCATGACCCAGTACAACGCCTTTGAAGGCGAGGACTGGGCCGTCATGAGCACCGCGCAGTTCGCCGCCCTGCAGGCCGTGACCCCGATCGTGCTGGACCTGACCGGCAACGGCATCCACACCACATCGGCCGCGGCAGGCGTGTCCTTCGACCTCACGGCCACGGGCACGGCTTCGCAAGTGGGTTGGGTGGGTGAGGGCAACGGCCTGCTGGTGCGTGACATCAACCACGACGGCGTCATCAACAATGGCACGGAGCTCTTCGGTGGCGCCACGCAACTCAGCAACGGCCAACGCGCAGGCGACGGCTACCGCGCCATGGCCGACCTGGACAGCAACCACGACGGCAAGCTGAGCGCAGCCGATGCCAAGTTCGGTGAGCTCCAGGTGTGGGTGGATGCCAACCACGACGGCAAGACCGATGCTGGCGAACTGCATGGCCTGCTGGACGTGGGTGTGGTGTCCATCAACCTGGACTTCATCAAGGGCAGTGGCACCGACAACGGCAACCTGCTGGGCCTGACCGGCAGCTACAACGCCGCTGACGGTTCGCAGCACGCGGTGGCCGACGTCTGGTTCGCCAAGGCCGACAGCACGCCGGCCCTGGGTGATCTGCTGGCAGCGGCACCGGCCGACCTCGTGGGCAGTGACAGCAACGGTGGCAGCACCGTGGCCGCCAGCAACCACGCCAGTGCAGCGGCCATGGCCACCGGCCGCATCAGCCTGGAAGACGAACTGCTGCGCAACGGCACGCCGCTGATCTGATCAGCAGCACGCCAAACAAGGCCGGAACACCTGGGGTGTTCCGGCCTTTGTCATGGAGGCTGCAACTTATGCTGGTCAGGTCATGCCTATGCCTCCGCCTGCCCTGCCCGCACTCCACCTGCACCAGATCGCCTATTCGCCCGAGTCGCGGTCACAGATCGCACCCGGCTGGCAGGTGCTGGACAACCTGGCCAATCCGCGCCCGGACTGGTACGAGTACTGGCCCATGCGCCAGTTCCTGCTGAACGAAACCCTGGACGAAGCGGCCTTCTACGGCTTCTTCTCGCCCAAGTTCTGCGCCAAGACCAACCTGTCGCTGCAAGACGTGCAGCGCTTCGTCGCCCAGCACGCCGACCAGGCCGACGTGCTGCTGTTTTCGCCCCAGCCCGACATGGGCGCGTTCTTCCTCAACGTGTTCGAACAGGGCGAGGCCTTCGACCCGGGCCTGATCGACGCCTACAGCGCCTTCCTGCACCACATCGGCCGGCCTGCGCCGCTGCGTTCGCTGGTGATGGATTCGCGGCAGGTGGTGTTCTCCAACTACTTCGTCGCTCGGCCGGCCTTCTGGCGCGAATGGCTGCAGGTGAATGAAGCAATGTTCGCCATCTGCGAAGGCACGGACGCCACGGCGTCGGCCGATTTGCGTGCAGGTCTCGTCAAGCCCACCACCTATGCCACCGGCGGCAAGCCCGCCGAACGCAAGGTGTTCCTGCAGGAACGTGTGGCTTCCCTGCTGCTGGCCACCCAGCCCAAGTGGCGCAGCGTGGCGCATGATCCCTTCGGCATGGGCTGGTCCATGTCCCGCTTCCGACAGCACCCCACGGAAGCCTTCATCAGCGACGCGCTGAAGCTGGCCTGGCGTGTGCAACCCTACCCGGAATACCTGCAGGCTTTTGCGACACTGCGGGACCGGTTCAGCAAGGGGCAGCTGCCCGTGGCTGGGGTCTAATCAAGGCATGGGCCGGCCCGGGACGCGTGAAGAAGAGTAAGGCTTTCCTGGGTGGCACACATCGAGAGGAGACTCCCGTGGGTGCCCGCCCGGCCCGCCGCGCTTTGCCGATCCGCCCCTCGCTGATCTGCTGATGTGCTGATCTGCTGATCTGCTGATCTGCTGATCTGCTGATCAGCGAGCCGCCCTTCTGACAACGATGTCCAACACCCAAGTCCTCCTGCTTGTCCTACTGGTGCAGCACTGCCTGTTCGGCATGTTCTGGCTAGCCGCCGCGCAGCTTCGCCTGGCGCGCCGGCCGGCCCTGCACTGGGCGGTGATGACGTGGCTGGCAGCCTGCGGCCTGGCGCTGATCCTGCTGCGCGGTCAGGCACCGCAATGGCTGTCGGTGGGCATGGGCAACTGCCTGATGCTGACCTCCTTCGTGGCCCTCAGGCGCGGCATCCAGCGCTTCGCACGCCTGACGCCCAGCGACCGTGAGCACGGGATCGTGTTGGGGCTGGGGGCGCTGAGCGCGTTCGGCACGGCTGTGGCGGCCGTCAGCCCGCTGCCGGCCGTGCTGCTGGTGGCTGCGGTCATGTCCTGGACGCTGATGCGTGCCGCCCAGGAGATCCTCACGACGTTGACCGCGGAGTTCGGCCGCAGGGCGGCCTTGTGGTGTGCGTCACCCGTGGCCCTGCTGGCGGTGCTGTTCCTGGTGCGCGCCGGGGTGGCCCTGCTGAACCCCTCGGGTTTCCAGAGCTACTTGCGGCACCCGGGCGGTGGTGGTGTCGCTGCGGCCTTCGTTGCGATGGTCTTTGCGATGCTGCTGCAGGCCAATCTCACGAGCCTGGTCCTGCTGCGCCTGGTGCGTCGCCTGCAATACCAGTCCGACCACGACATGCTCACCGGCCTGCTCAGCCGTCGGCCGATGGAGCAACTGCTGCTGGCCGAATCACAGCGTCAACGGCGCTTCGGCCAGCGCTTTGCGCTGCTGTCCATCGACGTCGACCACTTCAAGTCCATCAATGACAGCTTTGGTCACGCCGCCGGTGACGCAGTCCTGAAACGCCTGGCCGATGCCCTGCGCGCTGCTGCGCGTGACGTGGACAGCGTGGCCCGCATGGGTGGGGAAGAGTTCTGCGTGCTGCTGCCCGGCGCCGACGTGGCGGGCGCCGATGGCGTCGCGGCCCGCCTGCTCGAGACCGTGCGTGGTCTGCACCATGCCGAGATCGGCGGGGCACGCGTCACCATCAGCATCGGCCTGGCGGTGATGGAAACGCCTTCAGAGTCCATACAGTCCCTGCAAAGGCGGTTGGACCAGGCGCTGTACAGCGCCAAGTCGGCCGGGCGCGACCGTGTGGAACACGCAGTGCCCGCAGCAGGGCCGGCGCGGGCGACGGTTGCCGCCTGACAGCGGATGCCGGAAACCTCAGGCCGTGAGCTGCCAGTCCGGCCGATGTGCCGCGCTGATCAGCCCTGGCCGACTGCCAGTTCTTCGCAGAGTTGGCGCAGCTGGTCCGCTTCGGTGGCCGGCAACTGACCAGCCCGCAGCAGCGTGCCACGCTGCACGGCACGCAGGCGTCGGTAGAGCTCGTCCTCCACGGCCTCCACCTCGGCGGCGTCGGCACTGACCAGCGCGTTCGGGTTCCACATGCCACTCTCGTTCCAACCCGCGCGCAGGCGTGCCAGCAGGAAGGCGGCCAGCTTCAGGGCGTCCCGCAGGTCCGCGTGCTCGGCGCCGGTCAGCGCAGCGGACACGCGGGTTTCGGCAGCCCGCAACACCTGGTCCAGCGCACCCAAGCGGGCCTGGATGTCGTCGCGTTCCATCACCGCCGGCACCGCCGGCTGTGCGGCGGCCACACGGCTGATCTTGCCGGCCCAGCCGGAGTCGAATTCGCCCGGTATCGCCCGCAGCGCCACACTGGCATGCAGCAGCGGCGATGTCGGGTCGCGCAGCGCCGCCAGGGCGGCCTCGGTCACGGACAGCAGCCGCCCGTGCGGGCTGAGCTGGGCGCCCTGCAGCGCACGCGGGTAGCCCGAGCCGTCCAGCCGCTCGTGGTGTTCCGCCACAGCCGTGGCAACCGAGGCTGGATACTTGGTGAGTTGGCGCAGCAGCAGGAAGCCGACGTGCGGGTGCACGACCAGCTGTTGGTAGCTCAGGAAATCCAGTTCCCGGTCGGCCTCGGCTTCGCCGAATTGCGGGGCGATGTACATCTCGCCCAGGTCGTGCAGCAGGCCGGCCACCAGCGCGATGCGAATTTCTGGCGTGTCGCCGCCGCTGGCATTCATCAGGGCGCCATTGAGCGCCATGGCAGCCACCGCGTGGTCGAAGTCCTTCGGGCGGGCGGCCTGGCTGGCGGTCAACAGCAGCTGGGCAGCCGGGTGGATCTGGATCTGCGCCACTTCGCGCAGCAAGCGTGCAGCGGACGGGCGGAGCAAGGGCGCCAGGGCCGACGAGCCATCCACCAGCGCCTGCATGGACTGCACCAGACCGGCTGCAGTGACGCCGTCCTCGGCGATCAGGCTGCTTTCCAGCGGTTCCCGGAGACGGCGGTCGGCCAGCTTGCGCTGCAGATCGGCCGATACCGGCTGGTTGACGGCCCACAGCTTGATGCCGTTGGCATCAAAAATGTCCGTGGCTGAAATGATGCTCTTGGTTTCGGCCGCTTCCAGGATGGTGGCCAGGGCGTGCGGATTGGCCGTGTGGAAGCTGTGGTCGGCGGGCGTGTGGGCGGGCATGGGATGTCTCCTGGAGTGGGCCTCTTCAGCCTTATCGGCATCTCAGCGCTGAACTCCAGACCTGTGCGCCGATTTGGATGCCGGCGATGCCAACTGGCTTGCCGGGCCTTGCAAACCGCTGCCGCGGCCTGCACGCCAGCAGTTCAACGCCCGGCCGCCGAGGCCGCGGCGACGGCCTGCGGCCTCGCCCGGTAGCGGCGCAGGATCTCGGCGTCGTCGACGGCCGTGCGCAGCAATTCAGACTCGGCGAAGGCACGTTCGCCGAGGTGCGCGTGCGCGTAGGCCAGGCGCACGCCACGGCCCAGCGCGTTGCAGCCGGTGGCCACGGGGACGCTTGCCGCCAGGGCATCACCGTCGGTCTGGGTTTGCTTGAAGGCTTCAAAGCGGGCGTTGTGGGCTTCCACCACATCGGCGGTCCAGCCGGCCCATTCGCCCAGGCGGCGGCCGATGCCGTAGTCCACCAGGCTGTCGCCTTGTGTGGTGAGCACGCGTGCCAGGCGGTCGCAGGTCTGCTGCAGGTTGCTGTCTGCCATGCGCTCCTTGGCGCAACGCTTGACCACCGCCAGGTAGCTTGGCAGCGCCAGCGACGCGTGAATTTCCAGCACCCTGGCGCTGGCCAGCATGGCGTCTCTTGGCGGCCATTCGGGCGGAATGGCGGACAGCGCCAGGTCGGCAAAGGCGTACTCCCGCAGGCGCGACTCACGGGCCAGCGATGCGCGGTGCGTCGCTTCTGCCACGCCGCCCAGGTCGCCCCGGACCAGCGCTTCGGTGGCGACGTGCAGCCAGGGCACCACGTTGCCGGGGTCGAGTTGCGCCATCTGCCCGGCACTGAGCGCGCCGCAGGCTGCGGTGCGGGCATCTGCCGCACCCCTGCTACAGGCCTGCACGGCCAAGGCATACACCGTCGGGTCGCGCGTCAGGCGGGCGGTGTCGGCCAGCGCATCCTTCTCGTCCAGCGCCAGTTGCGCCGCGGCTCGCGTCCGGGGGTCGGAGCTTTGCCGCATCCCGTTGAAGAGGCGTTCGCCTGCCGCTTGTGCTTGCGCGGCAGCCTGTTGCGCCAAGGTCTTGGCTGCGGGCGAACCGGCCGCTGCGACGCCCAGGCCGCAGTAATCGACCTGGCCCGGCCGCGGCAGAGCCGACGCCAATGCCGGCAACCAGCGTGCGGTCGGGTCGAAAGGCGCTGCCGCCTGCGCGTCCAGGGGCGCCGATGTGCCGGACAGGCGAGAGCTGCCAGGGGCGGTGGAAGCTGGTGCCAAAGCCGCGGGCGTCAGCGTCGGCCGCACTTCACCGATCGGCAAGGGCTGCGCGCGTCCAGGCGCCGGCGCAGTCGCCAGCCCATGGATGACGACCGCACCAACCAGCAGGAGCAGCGCCGCGGCGACAAGGCTCTTCAGCCACCGCCTGCCCGCAGTGCCTTGCCGCACTGGCCGCTCGCCTTCCGTGCGCTTGCTTTCCGGCATCGAACCCAGCCTCCCGCTCCGCTGATCCAGCCACAGCCATTGTGCTCAAGCCATTGGTTTGGGCGGCAGGGCTCCGGCGCCACGCAGCGACCGGCACCGCGCCGCGATCGGCTTGAGTGCCGATGCGCTCTCCGCGATACTGGTCTCTGGCGTTTGGCGGCCAGGCCCCGAAGCGCCGCGAGACCGCACCCCAGCCACCGATCAAAGACCGAGCAACAGCCCCATGCAAACACGCCTGACGCGCGCGGAAGTTCCCCTTGAATCCACCTGGAACCTGAACGACCTGTTTGTCAGCGAGTCTGCCTGGGACGCTGAATACCAGGCTGTCGACGATGCCCGCCCGGCGCTCGCCCAGCACCAAGGACAACTGGGCGGCGGTGCGGCACAGCTCCTGGCCTGCCTGCAGGCATGGGAATCGCTGCTGTCACGCCTGGTGCGCGTGACGTCCTTCGCGCACCTGCGCAACGCCCAGGACGGCACCAACCCGCAGCACCAGGCGGCGATGGCACGGGTGTCGGCGCTGCATGCGCGCTTTGGTGCCAGCACCAGCTTCATCGAATCCGAGATCCTGGCCTTTCCAGAGGGCCTGCTGGAACAGTTCATGGCCACCGAGCCAGGGCTGTCCGACTTCAAGAACTACCTGACCGACCTGCTGGATCTGCGACCCCACCGCCTGGGTGCCGATACGGAACGGGTGCTGGCATCCCTGGGCGAGGTGTTGAACGCGCCCTACATGATCTACAGCCGGTCCAAGTCCAGCGACATGCAGTTCGCGCCCTTCACCGACGACGCCGGCACGGTCTACGCGAATTCGGTCAACGGCTTCGAGTCCAACTTTGAAACCCACAGCGACACCAGCGTGCGCCGCGGCGCATGGGCCTCGTTCAGCGCGGGCTTGAAGGCCTACAACCAGACCTATGCGGCCACCTTCGCCACCGAGGTCAACAAGAACGTCGCCATGGCGCGGCTGCGCAAGTACGGCAGCACCGAAGACTTCCTGCTGCAGCCGCACCAGATCCCGCGCACGGTCTACAACAACATCCTGGACATCATCCAGGCTGAACTGGCCCCGCACATGCAGCGTTATGCGCGGCTGCGCCGCAAGGTGCTCGGCCTGGACAAGCTGCTGTACTGCGACATCAAGGCCCCGCTGGACCCGGCATTCAATCCGCGCATGACCTACGGCGACGGCTGCCAGCTGATCCTGGATTCACTGGCCGTCATGGGGCCGACTTACGTGGACTTTGCGCGCAAGACCATGGAGCAACGCTGGGTCGACCGGGCCGACAACGTGGGAAAGTCATCGGGCGCGTTCTGCGCATCGCCCTATGGCGTGCACCCGTACATCCTGATCACCTGGTCGGACACCATGCGCAACGTCTTCACGCTGGCGCACGAACTGGGCCACGGCGGGCACTTTGGCCTGGCCATGCAGCACCAGCGCTTCGTCAACACGCGCCCGGCCATGCCCTTTGTGGAGGCGCCGTCGATCATGAACGAAATGCTGCTGGCGCAGCACATCCTGGGCCAGAGCCAGGACGTGCGCATGCGGCGCTCGGTGATCATGCAGGTGCTGGGCACCTACCACCACAACTTCATCACCCACTTGCTGGAAGCCGAGCTGCAGCGCCAGGTCTATGCCTGGGCGGAGAGCGGCCGGTCCGTCACCGCTGCGGTGCTGAACGAACGCAAGGGCCAGATCCTGGCGAATTTCTGGGGCGACACGGTGGAGATCGACGACGGTGCGCGCATGACCTGGATGCGCCAGCCGCACTACTACATGGGCCTCTATCCCTACACCTACTCCGTGGGCCTGGTGGCTTCCACCGCCATGTCCCTGTTGGTCCAGAAGGAAGGGCAGCCCGCCGTGCAACGCTGGCTGGACGTGCTGAAGGCCGGCGGCACGCACAAGCCACTGGACCTGATGAAGCTGGCAGGCATTGACATGCAGTCTCCGCAGCCCATCCACGACGCGGTGGCCTATGTGGGCCGTCTCATCGACGAGTTGGAGCAGTCCTTCACCTGAGGCCCCCCAGGGCCAGGGCACGGCCGCGAAAGCGCGCTTGGCCGTGCAGCAGGGACCCTGGAAGTGAGCAAGGGCCCAGGTGCAACAATTCGGGCGATGTCCCGTCGCCTTGTCCTCCGCATTCTGGTTCCAGCCGTCATCCTGCTTGCTGCCCTGGCCACGTGGTGGGCCACCCGGGCGCCCTTGGTGCCCGCAGTCAGCGCGCTTGTGGCGCCATTGGTGCGCACCCTGCAGTTTTCCGCCCGCGTGGCCACGGCCTCGCGTGTTGACGTGGGCAGCACGCTCACGGGGCGCGTGCTGCAGGTGGCCGTGGCCGAAGGCGCCACGGTGCATGCAGGCGAGGTGCTGGTGCGGCTGGAAAACGTCGAACTGCAGGCCGCGCTGGCGCAGGCCCGGGCCAGCGAAGCACAGGCTGCTGCGCGCCTGGCCGGCTTGCGCAGCACCGGGCGCAGTGCGGCAGAGGCCGGCGTGGCCCAGGTGGATTCGGTGCTGGTGGCGGCGCAGGCCGACCTGCAACGCACGCAGGACCTGGTGGCCAAGGGCTTCCTGAGCGCCGCGCGCCTGGACGAGTCCAGGCGCGCCGTGGCCGTGGCACAGGCGCAGTTGGACGCCGCACGTGCGCAACGCGCCGCACTGGCCGAACCGGGAACCGACGTCGCCCAGGCGCAGGCGCAACTGTCGCTGGCCACCGCAGCGCGCGCGGCCGCCGCGGCCCGGCTGGACCAGGCTGTCCTCAGCGCGCCGGCCGATGCGCGCGTGATCGCCCGCACGGTGGAGCCCGGCCAGATCGTGCAGCCCGGTCGTGCGCTGCTGAGCCTGGCGCTGGCGGGGCCGCTGCAGGTCGTGGCCCAGGTCGACGAGCGCTACCTGGGGCAACTCCAAGTTGGGCAGGCGGCCAGTGTGCTGGCCGACGCCTACCCCGCGCAGCGCTTCACCGGGCGCGTGCTGTCCATCGCGCCCCTGGTTGACGCGCAGCGCGGCGCGGTCGAGGTCAAGTTCTCGCTGCCCACACCGACGCCGGGCTTCCTGCGCGAAGACATGACGCTGTCGGTGGAAGTGGAGACCGCACGCCGCGACAAGGCCCTGGTGGTGCCGGCCGACGCGCTGCGGGGCGATGAATCCACCGGACTGAAGGTCTGGCTTGCACGCGACGGTCGCGTCGAAGCGCGCGCAGTGCGGATTGGCCTGCGCACGCTGGACGCCGCCGAAGTTGTGGACGGCCTGAACGCGGGCGATGTGGTGCTGCTCGGTCCAGCGCCACAGCCCGGCCGCAGCGTGCGCGCCGACACCACGGCCGCCCCTGCAGCGCACACGGTCAAGAGCGGCAAGGAAGACGCCGGCGCCGCGATGAGCAACGCCATGGGTCGCTGAGGCCAGCCCGAGATGCTGGGTTTCGAACGCCGAGTCGCGACGCGCTTCCTGCGCGAAGGACGCATGCAGACGGTGCTGATCATCGTGGGCGTGGCCGCAGGCGTGGCCGTCGTCGCCTACATCTCGGCCCTGATCACCGGGCTGCAGCGCAACACGATCGACAAGACCCTGGGCGCGCAGGCCCACCTGACGCTGAGCCCGCGAGACGACCTGGTGCTGCCCGCAGCGCTGCCTGCCAGCGCCGGCACCAGCACGTTGGTGCAGACCCAGCCGCGCGCCCAACGGCCGCGTTCCGTGGGCAACTGGCAGCTGCTGGTGCCGCTGCTGGAAGCCATGCCTGAAGTGGCCGCCGTGTCGCCCATGGTGTCGGCCGCAGGCCTGGCCGTGCGCGGCGAGGCCACCAAGGCCATTGCCCTGGTGGGCGTGGAGCTGGACCGCTACGACCGCATCGTCAGCCTGCGGTCCAAGGTGGTGGACGGCACGGCGCGCCTGGGGCCCGGCGAAGGAATCATCGGAAAGGACCTGGCCGACGACCTGGGCGTGCGGGTCGGTGACCGCGTGGGCATCGTCACCGGTGGCGTCAGCGACGCGCTGCGCGTCACCGCGCTGGTGGACCTGGGCGTGCGCGAACTCAACCGGCGCACGGTGATCGTGCCGCTGCGCACCGCGCAAAGCCTGGTGGGCCTGCCGGGGGGCGCCACCAGCCTGGACCTGAGCCTGGTCGACATCTGGTCGGCACAGACCTTGGCGGACGACCTGGCCGCGCGTTGGCCCTACAAGGCCGAAAGCTGGCAGCAGGCCAATGCCCAGCTGGTAGCCGCACTGAACGCGCAATCGGTCAGCACAGGCCTGATCCGCGCCGTGGTGATGATCGTCGTGGCGCTGGGCATTGCCAGCGTGCTGGTGGTGTCGGTGGTGCAGAAGCGGCGCGAGATCGGCATCCTGCGTGCCATGGGTGCCACCCAGGGCCAGGTGCTGCGCATCTTCCTGCTGCAGGGCGCCATCGTCGGTGCCCTGGGTTCGGCGCTGGGCGTGCTGCTGGCCCTGGTGCTGATCTGGGCCTTCACGCACTTCGTGCTGGGCAGCGACGGCCAGCCGCTGTTCAACATCACGCTCGCGCCGGCCCTGGCACTGCGCGTGGCGGCCATCGCCACCGTGTGCGGCGTGCTGGCGGCGGTGGCACCAGCCCGGCGCGCCGCCAAGCTGGACCCAGCCCTGGCGATCCGCATGTGAACGCAGCCACCGTGGCGACCGAACCCGCGCACGCTCCAGTGGCGGCCCGCGCTCCGTTGATCGAGCTGGACGGCATCCGCAAGACCTACAACCCGGGCTTGCCGAACGAAGCCGAGGTGCTGCACGGCCTGTCGTTTGGCATGGGCCGCGGCGAGTTCGCGGCCTTGATCGGGCCGTCCGGATCGGGCAAGAGCACCTTGCTGAACATCGTGGGCCTGCTGGAACGGATGACGGTCGGCAGCTACCGCATCGAAGGCGAGGAAATGAATGGCCTGGACGACGCCGCGCTGACACTGCGCAGGCGGTCCACGCTGGGCTTCGTGTTCCAGTTCCACCACCTGCTGCCGGCCTTCAGCGCGCTGGAAAACGTCACCCTGCCGGCCCTGATGCGCGAAGGCAGCATCACGACCAAGCAACGCGAACGTGCGCGCGCCATGCTGTCCGCCGTCGGCCTGGCTGACGCCATGGACAAGCGCCCAGGCCAGTTGTCGGGTGGCATGCAGCAGCGCGTGGCCATCGCACGCGCGCTGGTGCTGGAGCCGCCGCTGGTGCTGGCCGACGAACCCACCGGCAATCTGGACACGGCCTCTTCCGACGAAGTCTTTGCGCTCATGCGTCGCATGCACGCAGATCTGAACATCTCGTTCCTGGTGGTCACCCACGACCCACGCCTGGCCGCCCGTTGCGACCGCGTGCTGGAAGTCGTGGACGGGCAACTGGTACGCGACGGACCAGCGGGCCGCGCAGACACTTAGGCCGTCTTGACGCGCCAGTCCTTGGAAACAGGGATTCGCGTCTCCGACCGCAACGGGTCGTGCTTGTCAGCCGGCGTGCGCCCGCCCGTGTCGGTGCATGGGCGCGGAGCGAATCAGCCATTCCGCCACCGCCAGGTTCAATACCCAGCCTGCGCCCATCATCAGCGCGCGGCCCGTGCCGTCCGGTTCGCCGAACAGCAGGATCGCCGGACCCAGGAGCAGGGCCTGGGTGCCCGCACCGAGCCCGATGGCGTAGGCGCGGCGCATCCAGGCCTGATGGGCCGCGACATGGCCCCCGTGGATGGCGACCAGCCCGCTGGCGGTGGCCCACACCATGGCCCAGCCGAACAGCAAGCGCAGGCGGTGCAGCAGACTGCTGTCGGCCGGCACGATGGCGTACGAACCCGCCATCCACAGGCCGGACAAAGCGGTGCCGAAGGCGGCGATCACCAGAACACGCCCTGCGGCCCGGTGCCAGCCGGGGCGCCTGCGGCGGAAGTCCGGTGCAAACTGGAAAGCGCCGAGCAGGCTGAAGACCGTGGCACAGATGATGTGCACGACCACCGGCAGCGGCGCCTCGAAGAAGCGCGCACTCTCCTCGGTGCGCGGGCCGCCCATGGCCAGCATCCCGAGCCGGACCGCGCCTGCCAATACGGGAATCAGGGCCAGCGCGATCAAGCCCAGGACCACGGGCCCATCGGTGCGGCGGGTTCGGCTCATGACGTCACAACGTGAAGTGCAGACCGAACAAGAGCGCGCTGGCGCTGACCTGGCTGGACACTTTGCCGTAGTGGTCGTAGTTGAGCGTCAAGGCGATGTTCGAACGAGGCCGGTACTCGACGCCAAGACCGATCAAGGGAGAGGTCTTCGCGCCGCCCAGCGGTTCCCCCTGCGGCAGCACATCGTTGCCGGTGACGCGTCCCGAAGACAGTCCCAGCCGGCCGTGCAAGGCAAACGCATCGCCCACGGGCCATCGGCCGGTCGCCGCGGCGAATACGCTGTGCGCCTTGTGCTCCTGCCGGACGCTCGAATTGCCCTGCGCCAGGGTCTCGCTGAACTGGCCGAGCATCGCGTAACCCAGTTCCACGCCCAAGCCGGTGTCGAATCGGTACCCACCGAAGATCTTGGCGGCCTGGCCCTGGTCGTCCGACCCCAGGCGAAGCGGTGAGTGGGACGGGCCGAAGCGGCTGCGGCCGACCTCGACGCGAGCGTAGGCGCCCGTGATGCCGTCGTTGGGGGCCGCCTTCGCCGAAAAGGACAGGGCGCCGAGGATGGCAAGGACAAACAAGGAAGTTTTCATGGTTCTCTTTTGTGTTGGCGTGAGCCATTGGCACGGACCCGTTGGCGGGTCCGTGATGGGGTGTGGATTCAGACCGGCGAAGCGCCGGGCGCGACGACGACCTGCCTGGGTCCCATGCACAAGGTGTGTGCCGCAACGCTCAGGGCCGAGGGATTCAAACGGGATCGCGATGAGCGCAAGGACTGTCTCCAGAAGCTGCCGAGTCAGCAGCGTTCAGGAACTGTAGGGACGCGCATCCTGGCCAGCGAGTCACTTGCGACGGAGTGCAGCACGGTGACGTGAAGTGGAGTCCACGCATCGGCGTCGCGCGCGGGCACTGCAATGACCTCCCACCGCACGGAACGTCTGTGAATCAGGAACGGTCAGCCAGGACCGACACGATCCGAGGTCCGCCGTGCTGGTCGGACCTGCCGCCGCTGCTCCTCCACTGATCGGTTAGGATTCTCAAAGGCCTGACAGGCGAGGAAAGGAAAGGCTGCATGCTCGACACCTATCGATGGCATTGGATCCTGGCCTGCAGTCTCCTGTTGTCGGCTTGTGGTGGAGGCGGCGGCACGGCGCCTGGCGTCCAGGTTCCGGCGCCCGCGCCTGCCCCGCCGGCCGAACCGCCGTCTGATCCAGCGGCCATTCCCTCTGCTGTCGAGTTCCCGGCGCGCGCCAACGACATCGAGTGGAGCGAGCGGCATCAGCTCTTGTACATGTCCCTGCCGGCCAGCAACGGGACTTCGGGCAACACCGTGGTCGGCCTTGATCCGCGCACAAACCAGGTCGTCCACAGCCGGCCCAGCTGCAGCGAGCCGACCGAATTGGCCTTGTCAGATGACAACGAGTACCTGCATGTGGCCTGCAACGGCTCGTCAAGCGTGCAGCGGTTCCGCTTGCCCGAGTTGACGCTGGACCGCGAGTTCTTCCTGGGCCGCGAGGCTCTGGGCATGGCCTATCACGCTGGTGACATGCTTGCCGTGCCTGGCCAGCCAAAGTCCATCGTGGTGGCCCTGAGCCTCGACACCTATTCCCGAGTGCCGTCGATCGTTCGGGTCTTCGACGACGGAACCCCCCGCCCGGTTGAATTGGGGGCCATCACAGGCGGCAACTGCTCGACCCTGGGCTGGGACCCCGCCCGCACGCACCTGTTGTGCGCCCAGACCTCGAGTTCAGGGTTCGCGCTCCAGGAGGCGACCCTGTCTGCAGACGGTCTGAGAGTCACACGCAGCACCGGAGGCGCTTTCAGATCCTTCGATGCACGCATGGTGGTGGACCCGACAACGGGCGTGGTCTATGGCAGCGACGGTACCGTTTTCGACACGGCGACCTGGCGCCTGCTCACACGGACAGACAAGCGCGGGCCGGTAGCGCCCGATGCGGCAAGAAACCGCTTCTACGTCGCCTCTTCGTCAGAGGGACTCGTCCGGAGTTTTGAAGCCGGCTCGCTGGCTCTTACCAACTCGTTGGGACTGGGCTCGTTCCAGCCAGCGCGCATGATCCGGTGGGGCGCCACCGGATTGGCCCTGACAACCCTCGGCAAGTCCACGCTCATACACGGCGGCAGCGGCCGGTCGTCGTTCAACGCGTCCACGCCTTTCGGAACGGCCACGGAGCGCATCGTGCCGCTTCAGATCAACCAGCTCGTCTGGGACCCCGTGCATGCACTCCTGTATGCGTCTGTGGGCTCCCGCGCCGCGCAGTACGCGAATTCGATCATCGTGATCGATCCCTTGAGCGGCAACGTCACACAGTCGCGGATGGTCGGGTCGGATCCCAATGCGCTGGCGGTCTCCGATGACGGCCGCTTCCTGTATGTGGGCATCGACGGCGAAGGCAGTGTGCAACGGCTGCGCCTTCCCAGCTTCGATCCTGATTTGACGATCCCCTTGGGCCGGCGGCCTCTCTACGACACACCCTACACCGCGGGCGTGATCCGGGTCTCGCCGGCAGAGCCTCGCACGATTGCCGTCACGCGGGTCTCACTGCTCAGTTCACCAAAGGATGTTGGCGGCGTCGCGATCTTTGACGATGCGGTGCGGCGGCCGGTCACCGTAGAGACCGACCCTCGCACGGGTGCGCCGCTGATCCTCTTCGAGATCGTGTGGAACGAAGACGGTTCGGGCTTGTACGCGGTTCACAACGTCGCCGACCTGATGTCGCTGGCAGTCTCCGCCGCCGGCGTGACACTCGACGCCCGCCTGGGCTCGTTCGAGAACGGCAGGAGCGCACTCCACTTCGACAAGGTCAACCACCATGTCTTCACCGACGGCGGCGGCGTGGTGGACGCGTCATCGGCGCAGCCCGTCGGCAGCTATCGCGAGACCTACTCCATCAGTTCACAGAACGTGACCCTCGATCCCGCCGGCGCGGAGGCGTTCACCCTCGCCCGACGCGCCGATTCGTCGAATGTGTCCGAGATCACCGTCTACGACCCGACCCGGTTCGTGCCCAAGAAGGTCTACGTGGTCACCGGCTCGTCTGAAAGCTTCACCTACGACTTCGTCCAACTGCAGCCCGGCTGGTTCGCGTTCCGTTCGGCATTGGGGATCCACCTCATCCAGCTGGCCCTTTGAGCCCATGCCCGGGAGCTCGACTTCCATTCACCGAGGTCGAGGCTGAGGACGGAAATTCTGCTCAACCAGCAATCGAAGTACGTTCGCGGCAACTCGCGGCCATCAGGTCCATGCAGCCCGGCAGGCTGGACCTGCACCATCAAGGGCGCCGGTGGTTTGCGCCAGGGTTCGCCGTGGTGCACCCCAAGTCAAGGTGCAGGTGCAGGTGCAGGTGCAGGTGCAGGTGCAACCGCGCGCCGCCGCTCAAGCCTTCACTTCGACCACCGTTTCGAAGCCACCAAAGATCATCCGCTTGCCGTCAAAGGGCATGGGCGGATTGCCGGGTGTGGAGGGGTCCATGCGCGGGTCTTCCATCATCTTCTTCATGCCGGCGTCACGCGTGGCCTTGTCCGGCCATTCGACCCACGAAAAGGCCACCGTTTCCTCAGCCGTCGCCTGGACCGCGCGGCGGAAATCGGTGACTTTGCCGTCAGGGACGTCGTCGCCCCAACTCTCGATCACACGGATCGCGCCCAGCTCGATGAACAGCGAGTCGAAATGACGCGCATGCTCGATGAACTTCTGCTTGCTGGCCGTGGGAACCGCGATCACGAAACCGTCGATATAGGACATGGCTTGACTCCTGTTGGATTGACCGATCGGCGCACCCGCCTGGGCGCGCCTCGCAATGGGCCGACGAAAGAAGGGGCGCAGATTCGACACGATCTGCTCGCTGCGCGAGCGCCCAACCTGGGGCGGAGGTGGCACGTTCGGTCCTTGCCGGCCGACCTCGGTTTTGGCGCCAGCCCCCAGGGCTGAAGCTCAGCTCTTTTATACCGCTTCATACACACACCCGGGGCCGCTTCCAGTCGTCCGGTCGAAAAGCACGAGCTGGCCTCGATGACCGGTTTCAACGCACAGCCGCCGTGCGAGCAAGCTTGTCTCGTCGTGCCAGCAGGCCAATGGACTGCGGGGATTGAGCGGCGCTTCCTGTCGTCGGCTACCATGTTTCGCTGCCGCATGCGGGGGGGGGTCATGGACAAGCTCGAAGGGTTCTCCCGTGCTGTCGACACGCTCAACCGCGTGATCGGCCGGGCCACGGTGTGGCTGATCCTGGCTTCCATCGTCGTCAGTGCCGGCAACGCCCTGATGCGCAAATTCTTCGGCCTGGCCTCCAACTTCTGGCTCGAGGGGCAGTGGCACCTGTACGGCGCCGCCTTCCTGTGTGCCGGGGGCTATGTGCTGCTGGTCAACGAACATGTGCGCGTGGACGTGCTGTCACAGCGCATCGGGCCGCGCCTGCAGGCCTGGCTGGACGGCACCGTGATGCTGCTGGTCGTGCTGCCCCTCTGCGCGCTGCTGGTGTACCTCGGGTCCTGGATGGCGTGGCGCGCCTGGCGCAGCGGGGAAACGTCGTGGTTCACCGACGGGCCCTTGCGCTGGCCGGTGCTGATGTGCCTGCCGCTGGGCTTCGGGCTGCTCGGCCTGCAGGCCTTGTCCGAGGTGATCAAGCGCGCCAGCTTCCTTCTCCACCGGCGAGAACAGGCCAGCCTGGTCGAATCGGACCTGCCGGCGTTTTTTGCCGAAGCTTCGTCGCGCGAGGCGGCTCCATGACCTGGCTTGCGGCCCACCTGGCGCCGCTGATGTTCGCAGGGCTGGTGCTGCTGCTGCTCACCGGTGTGCCCGTTGTCTTTGCGCTCATGACCTGCGGCCTGGCCTTCGCGCTCGCGGGCATTGCGCTCGACGTGATGCCCGCTGCGCTGATGGGCGCGCTGTCGCTGCGTGTATTCGGCATCGTGTCGAGCGAGCTGCTGCTGGCCATTCCCTTCTTCACCTTCATGGGACTCGTGCTGCAACGCTCGGGCATGGCCGAGGATCTGCTGGACACCGTGGGCCAGGTCTTCGGCCCGGTGCATGGCGGACTGGCACTGGCGGTCGTGGCGGTGGGCGCGCTGCTCGGCGCGACCACCGGGGTGGTAGCGGCCTCGGTCATCTCGATGGGCCTCATCTCGCTGCCCGCGATGCTGAGCAATGGCTACAACCCGCGCATCGCCTGTGGTGTGATCGTGTCCTCGGGCTCGCTGGCGCTGGTGGTGCCGCCGTCACTGGTGCTGATCGTGGTGGCCGAACAGCTCGGCACCAGTGTCGGCGACATGTATGCGGCGGCCCTGGTGCCGGCTGCGCTTCTGACCGGCCTTTCCTTCCTGCTCGTGGGTCTGCTGGCCGCCTGGCATCCCGAGTGGCTGCCGCCCTTGCCCGCGCAGCGGCGGACCCCGGTGCAGGCCGACGGCAGCGCGGGCTACCGCTCGCTGCTGGTTCTGGTGGTATTGAGCGCCGCGTCTGGCACCGTGCTGGTGGGCGCTTACCCCGCGCTGCTGCAGACCATCGGCCGCGAGTTCGCGCCGCCTGCCGACGAGGTGTTCATGGTGGGCTTCGGCGGCGCCGCGCTGTCGGCATTTGTGCTGTCGCTGCTCGATGCGGGCCTGCGCCTGCACTGGCTGTCGCCGCTGTCGCGCGGCTTCGCCTTCGTGCTGCTGCCGCCCCTGCTGCTGATCTTCCTCGTGCTCGGCACGGTGTACCTGGGCGTCGCGACACCGACCGAGGCGGGCTCGCTGGGCGCCCTCGGCGCCGTGGTGCTGGCGCTGGCGCGGCGCCGCCTGACTCGCCGCCACTTCGCACAAGCCCTGCTGGAAACCAGCAAGCTGTCCTGCATGGTCATGTTCGTGCTGATCGGCGCCACGGCCTTCAGCCTGTCCTTCCAGGCGCTCGACGGCCGGCCCTGGGTCGAGCAGCTGTTTGCCGACCTGCCCGGCGGCGCCACCGGTTTCCTCGTCGTCGTCACGGCCCTGATCTTCTTCCTGGGCCTGTTCCTCGACTTCTTCGAGATCGCCTTCGTGCTGCTGCCGCTGCTGGCGCCGGTGGCGCAGGGCCTGGGCATCGACCTGGTGTGGTTCGGCATCCTCGTCGGCGTGAACCTGCAGGCCTCGGTCATGACGCCGCCTTTCGGGGCTTCGCTGTTCTTCCTGCGCGGCGTCGCGCCGCGGTCACCCACGATCGATCGGCACAGTGGCCGCCTGGTGCCCGGCATCCGCACCCACGACATCTACATCGGCGTCCTGCCCTTCGTGGGTGTGCAGCTGCTGGTGCTGGGGCTGCTCATCGCCTGGCCGGAGCTGGTGCTGCGCGACAAGCCCGCCGCACCGATGGACCCCGCCGAGATCGAACGTGCACTGGAGGGTTTGGCGCCCAGCGACACGGAGCAGGTCGATCCGGTGCAGCGCTTGATGGAAACCCTGCCCGCGGAACGGTGAGTGGTTCCTGGCATGGCGTCAAGTTCATTGCCGGATGCACGTCGCCTTGCTGCAGCAGGCTTTGCAAACCTAGGGCCCGCGGCTCTGCCAGGCTCGTGCACTTGTGGCAGAGCGATTGCTATCGTTCATGGTGGGACGACTGCCGCATCTGGAGCGCATCGGTCGCTTGCCCGACCAAGTGCCACTTTCGGCGATGGGGCGGGTGCGGAACGTCCGCCCCTTGAGCTTCAGGCATTGGAGGCGCCGACGTCGAGGACACCGCCGTCACCCGCCTCACGACGGTGTGCCGTCGCGGGTTTTCACCTGCGCAAGAGCTGTCTATTCTTCATGGGGCGGCTCGTCGTCCGGATGGGCAAGGCCGCAGGTCATGCCCTTGAGTACCGGCATCCCCAGTGAACATGCCGTTTGACAGCAACTTGGCACTCGAAGGAAGCAATCCATGAGCAATCGACACGGGACACCCATCTGGTACGAACTGATGTCCAAGGATCCTTTGGCGGCCCGGCGCTTCTATTCCGAAGTGGTGGGATGGCAGATCGACGAGGAACTGCCGGCCGGCTCCACCATGGACTACCGCATGATCAGTGCGGGAGACGGACTGATTGGCGGGGTCTTCAAGCTCACCGACGACATGTGCCAGAAAGGCGCTTCCCCGTGCTGGATGATGTACATCGGCGTCGACGATGTGGACGCCTGTGTCGGAGAAATCACGTCCGCTGGTGCTGCTGTGCTGATGCCGGCATTCGACATTCCAGGCGTGGGGCGCATCGCGATGGTGGCAGATCCCCAAGGCGCGGCGTTCTACGTCATGCGCGGCACCAGCGACGCGAACAGCACCGCATGCGACCCCGAGCGCAGCGGGCATGGCGCATGGCATGAATTGCACGCCGTTGACGGGACCAAAGCCGCCGAGTTCTACACGGCGAAGTTCGGTTGGGGCCAATCCCGCGGCGTGGACATGGGACCCATGGGCATCTATCAGCTGTTCAGCGTCGAAGGCCGTGACCTGGGCGGCTTCATGACCGACGCCGGATTTCCACGGCCGGCATGGCTTGTGTACTTTCGGGTCGACGGGATAGAGCGCGCGGCCGCACGCATCCATCAGGCGGGTGGCCAGGTGATCCAAGGTCCGATGGAGGTGCCTGGCGGGGGTTGGATCGTCAACGGACTGGACCCCGAAGGCGCCATGTTTGCACTCACCGGCACTCGCTAGTTCGTCTTGCACGCGGGCCTTGGCAGGGAGGTCCGCACCGATTCCATGCGGACCTGAAGGACCGAGGCGCACACCACCGCATCGACTCGAATCCGAAGCGGCGGCTTGCGAGTGTCGAAATGGCATCCGCCGATGGCAGCAATGGGGCGACTTCAGCCGGCCGCGTCGGGCGGAAGGACCCATCAGGTCCTCCTCAGCTGCTCAACTCCAAGGCAATGGCTTCCACCACTTGGGTCAATTCGTCGTTGAGTTGCATCACGGCGGCGCTCACCGAGCCGACCATGGGCGCGGAAGCACCCGCCGCGAGACCCGTCTCCAGCGCCTGAGCCTTCGCCGCCACCGTGGTGGCGCCGACCGTGGCGCACGCGCCGCGAACGGAATGCAGCGCCTGGGCCAGGCCTGGACGCTCACCGCCCTTCAGCGCGTTCAGCAAGGCGGCGTCACCGTTCCGGTAGCGCGAAATGAAGGTGCGCAGAAGCCTGACGAGGGTATCGAATCGACCACCCACCGCGCTCATCCCCTGTTCCAGGCTGTACCCGTCGATCTGCGCCAGGCGCTGCTCCAGGGGTTGCGGTTCGCCAAGTCGCTCCACAGGCGGGTCGGCAGGAGCCAGGGAAGGTTCCATGTCCGTGGCGGCAGAGGGCAGCCAGCGCAGCAGCATGGCATACAGGCTCTCTGGCTCCACGGGCTTGGCCAGATGGTCGTTCATGCCCGCCTCCAGGCATGCGGCCCTGTCTTCGCCGAATGCGTTGGCCGTCATCGCGATGATCGGTGTCGTCGGCCCTTCGGAGGCGCGGATGCGTCGGGTGGCATCGAGGCCATCCATGCCCGGCATCTGCATGTCCATCAGGACGAGGGCATAGGGCTTCTTCCCCGCCATCTCGACGGCAGTCTGACCGTCCTTCGCCACGTCGACCGTCAGCCCGACCGCCTGCAGAAGCGCGACGGCAACCTCCTGGTTGATGGGGTTGTCCTCGGCCAGAAGGATTTCAGCCCCTGCGTGCCAGTGGCGCAGCCGGGCCTCTTGGGTGCCCGCGGGGACCCGCGTGCCAGGCGCCCCTTCGCGTTGCAGAAGGCCGGTCAGCGCATCTTGCAGCATGGAACTGGTGATCGGCTTCAGCAGCACACGGCCGACATGGGCGTCGCGACTGCCGCGCCACATCAAGGGGTCGTCGTAGGCCGTGACGAGCAGGTTGGGCGGCATGCCCGCGCCCAGCACCTTGGCGGCCCGGCGCAGCGTCTCCAGGCCGTCCATGCCGTCCATCAGCCAATCGACCAGCAGCACGTCGAAGAACTGGCCGCGTCTGGCGCCAGTCTCGATCAGCGTCAGCGCCTCGGCACCGCTCGCGCAGGATTGCACCAGCAGGCCCAGCGCGGCGAGCCGGTCAGCAATCACCTCGCGGGATTCCGCCAGGTCGTCAACGAGCAAGGCGCGCAGGCCTTCCAGGTTTGTCGCGCGGACCGGCTCGCGTCCGCTGGCGACCTTCTCCAGCCGCGCTGTGAACCAGAAGGTGCTGCCGGCGCCCGGCAGGCCGATCAGACCGCTGCTGCCGCCCATCAACAGCGCGAAGTGCCGCGTCAAGGCCAGGCCCAGGCCTGTACCACCGTGAAGACGGGTGGTGGACATATCGCCTTGTTCGAAGGCTTCAAAAAGCCGGGGCTGCAGTTCGGCCGAGATGCCGGGTCCGGTGTCCTGCACCTCGAAGCGCACCAGGATGCTGGAATCGTCTTCCGATACGCTTTCGCAACGAAGCCGCACCCAGCCCGCTGGCGTGAACTTCACGGCGTTGCCCAGCAGGTTGATCAGCACCTGCTTCAGACGGGTCGCGTCACCCAGCAGACGCCGCGGCAGGTGACCGGTGTCGACGATCAGCTCGAGCTTCTTTTCATCTGCCTTCGGCCGAGACAGCTCCACGGCGTGCTGCACCACGTCGTCCAGCACGAACTCCACTTTTTCCAGCGTCATCCGGCCGGCTTCGATCTTGGAAAGATCGAGGATGTCGTTGATCACCTGCAGCAGATGGCGTGAGGCGGTCTGCACCTTGTCCAGCCTGCTGCGTTGCAGGTCGTCCTTCGCGTCGCGCCGGAGCAAGTGGCTCAGGCCCAGGACGGCGTTCATCGGCGTACGGATCTCGTGGCTCATGTTCGCCAGGAAGGAACTCTTCGCGCGGCTCGCCGCTTCGGCATGGGCACGTGCCTGATGCAGCTCCGTCACATCGAAGAGCCACGCCAGCACGGCGGGGTGGCCGTCGTATTCGATCGTCATGTAGGACGCCAGTGCCCAGACCATCGGCACCTCTGGCTGGTCGGGCAGGTGGAGCTGGACCAGTCGGTTGAGCACCGTCTCGCCACGCAGCAGGTTTTCACGGATCTCGACAAAGGCCGCCGGGTCGACATAGAACCTGGATATGTCAATCCCGCGCGCCTCATCCTCCGGGCGCCGGACCAGTTCGCAGAAGGCACGGTTCAGGAAGAGGATGCGGTTGTCTTTCAGCGAGGCGACCCTGACCGCCATCGGCGACGCCGCCAGCACACGTCGCAAGGTGGCCTGTTCCTGCCGCAGCCGTGAATAGTCAAGCAGCGCCGAGCGCGTCCGGACGACCTGTCCCTGCGCATCCAGCATGACCGTCGCGGAGAGCAGGACGGGCGCCACACTGCCGTCACTTCGCAGGAATTCCATCTCCAGTTCGGCGCGCGAACCCGTGGCCAGCAGTTGCGGGAAGTTGTCCTTCAAGGTCTCGATGGACGCGGGCGTCAGGAAGGTGCTGACAGGTTTGCCGACCATCTGGTGCCGTTCATAGCCGAGCCACTTCAGTTCGGTGTCGTTCACCCGCAGGATGGTCCCCTCGGCGTCCAGCGAGTGGTAGCCGCAGGGCGCCAGGTTGTACAGGTCTTCCAGTTCCAGCGACTGGCGGCGGACTTCCGCCTCGGCGCGCTTGAGTTCAGTGATCTCGACCGCCTGCGAAAAGACACCCCGGACGTGCCCGTCCACTTGATCGGGTGTGAGCGTGCACAGGAAGTCGCCCACATAGCCATCGGACCGTTTCAGTTGCCGCTCAAAGGTCTGCGGTGTGCCTCCAAGCGCTGCGCGGAAGTAAGCCTCCTGCTCGTCCCGCCGTTCAGTGCCCAGGAGGTCGCCGAGCTCCCGCCCGAGGAGCGGGTCGGGTGCTTTGCCGAGCCAAGCTTCAAGCGCGATGTTGGCAAAGCGAATCCGAAGGCCGTCGTCCCAGTAGCCGGTCAAGCTGGGCAGCGTGTCGGTCAGCCCGCGGAAGAAACGCTCGCTGCGTTCCAGTTCTCTCGTTCTGTCGACGATCCCCTGTTCCAGCCGCTGGTGCTCGCTATGCAGTCGGCGGGCCCCCCAGAAGAAGAAAAGGGACACGGGAACCACCACCAGCAACAGCGACACCGCCGTCCGCTGCCAGGCGCCGGCGAGATCGTCCGTCGCATGCCCGACCGTCATCCAGAACGGGGAATGGCGCAGCTTCTGGTAGGTGTAAAGCCTTTCGATGCCATCGAGCGGCGCCACCGTGCGATAGACATAGTGGTCGAGTCCGGGCTGCTCGCGCATGAGGTCGCGCACGGTCTGCGAGACATTGCGGTTGCCCACACCCGTGTTCGCACCTTCGACCGCCGGCACCCGGATGACCTGGGCCAGATCGGCGGTCCGGAGGTTGATGATGCCCGTGGGCCCGACATCCGCCTTGGCGAAGAACTCGCCGATGGCCGCGACGGGAATGGTCGCAAACGCAACCCCCAGGAACTCGCCGTCCGCCTGTTCGATCCGCCGAGCCAGGACGAGCGACCATTCCGGCGACAGCTTGGGTTGCAAGGGCCCGTCGAAGATCAAGCCCTTCTCTCCACCCTTCGCGCGCTGGAAATACGCGCGCCCGGACGCGTCCGGTCCTGGTGCGACCGATCCCTTGAATCCAGTGTTGAAGAAATTGATGCCGTCCTGGTCGATGATGCCGACGCGCTTGATGAACGGATTGGAAGCGACGTCGTTGCGGAGTTCGTCCGTAAGACGCGCCAGCACCAACCCGCCCGCGCCGGACGCACGGACATAGCGATAACTGATCGACCGCAGCAGGGCGTCGGCCTGATCGAAGGCATGTTCGGTCTGCTCGGCCAGCAGGACAGCGGAGTTCCTGAGCGTGAGCTCGGACAATCGCCGACTCTCTTCTCGCTGATTCCACAGGACGAAGGCGCAGAGCGCGACCAGTACAGCTGTGGCGACCCAAGCGACCGCGAAGGGCAGCAAGCTCCTTCGCGGCAGCAGGCTCAAGCTGGGCGCCTCTGCAGACGAACGGTGCGGCGCAGATGGTCACAGCGGCTCGGGACGTATGAAAGGGACCCGACATGCGTTGGCATCACATTCACCCCAGACGCTCCTCCGACAGACCGCCAAACGCCACGCAGGCTGCGTGATGCCCGAGTTTAGGGGCAGCCCCAAGGACCGGGTCCCGTTCAGCAGCACTGAAATGCGCGGCTCACTTGACGCTCATCAAGGTCTGGCGCTTCGACGGACCGAGACCGCCGCACGTCGGTCACAGCCACAGCGGCGCGGGCCCCGCTGAACTTTCAAGGCACGGGCCCCGTCAGGGCAGGCGGTAGACCACCGTGTCCTGACCGAAACTCAGGATCAGCGGCTCCTGCTGGTGCTTGAGCTTGGACGCCAGGCCCCATGGACTTGTCCCGCGCGCCCTGCGCCATGCCCGTCCCCTGGTTGTCGCCACATGGGCATGCGCCCGCCAGAGAGATTCTCCGTGGCGGCAAGGGGGGGCGCGGCGCCCGGCAAGCTGGGCAGCGTCAGGCGGCGCGCAGCTTGGCTCGTGTGGCCAGCACGCGGTCGTCCGCGATGGCGACGTCGCCGACGATGATCTCCTTGCCCAGACCGCGCGGGCGTGCCGGGCTGGCCTTCTTCACCAGGTAGATCGAGTCCACTGCGGTGACGCTCAGGATGGGGTTGTCGGCCAGGAACTTGCTGGCCTGGGCGCGCGGCATCCAGGCCTGGAACAGGGTGCCGGCGTCGGGCACTTCGCGGAAGTGGTCGCTGTTGACGGTGTCCAGCAGGCGGCGGAAGAAGGCCGCAGCCGAACGTTCGTTCAACACGCCACCGCCGTACTCTTCCCAGTAGGCGCAGTGCATGTCTTCGCAGATGAAGACACCGCCGGGCTTGAGCAGCGGGAAGTAGGTCAGGAAGCTGGTGATGACGTCGTTGGTGCGGTGCGAGCCGTCGTCCACGATGACGTCGAAGCTGGCCGAGCGCTGCAGGATGCGCTGGAAGGCCGCCGGCTCGTTGGCATTGCCGACGATGACCTGCACCCGCGGGTCGTCGTAGCTGAGGCCTTCACAGCGCGGGTTGATGTCGCAGCCCGTCAGCGTGCGCGCATTGGGGAAGTAACGGGACCAGATCTCCAGGGACCCGCCGTTCTGCACCCCGATTTCCAGCATGTCGATCGGCTGGTACTTGATGGGGCGGAACTGGTCTTCGTAGACATCCAGGTAGGTGTCCCACTTGGTGGAGACCTTGCCCGTGTGGTGCTGGGCGTACAAGCCGCGCACGCTGTCGCTCTTCACATAACGCGTGAAGTCGCGGTAGGACGATGAGCGGCCTTCCACGTGGTCGATGTAATACAGGAAGTCGCCCGTGGGCTGCACCACTGCCCAGGGCAGGTGCCGCGCGACGTAGGGCGCGGGCATGCGCATGCCGCAGATCTTGTAGGCGGACAAGGACCGCTTGTCATGGATGGCAAAGGTGGTGTCCACCGGCATGGGCACCAGGCCGTCGGGCTGCGCAGGCAGCGTGGGCAGCACGCGGGCGTACTGCTGCACGTGGTCGAAATACGGTGACTCTTTCGGGATGCCTTCGGTGCTGAGCGTCAGGCCGATCTTGCCGACCTGCGGGTGGCGGGCCAGCAGGCTGGCCATGACCTGCAGGCAGTCGTCGGGCACCTGGCTCAGGTCCAGGTCGGGGTCGGTGACGACATAGAGATCGGTGCTGATCGTGTCCAGCACGCCGCTGATCCAGGGCGCCGTGTGGCCCAGGTTTTCCAGGAATTCCACGCGGTGCGGCAGGTTCTTGTACCAGGCCAGCAGCGCCTTGTAGGTGCTGCCGTTGTCCAGGATGATGATCTCGCGCAGACCTTTCATGCGGCTGATCTGTTCCACCATCGCTCGCGGCCACTCCAGCAGGTCGCGGTTGTTGATGATGACGGTGACTTCGGGCAGTTGGTCGATCATGGTCGGTCCTGTGGGCGTGTTCATTTCAACCACTCGGAGACGCCGCGTCCGAGTGACAAGAGGTTGGCGTTGAGCTGCTGGCCGTCGATCAGCGCGTTGACGTAGCTGACGCGCAGGTTGTAGTGCTCGCTTTCGGTGGCCATCACGTCGAAGAGGCTGCGCTTGCCCAGTTGCTGCCATTGCTGCAAGGTGAAGTCGCGCAGCTGGTCGGTGTTCTTCAGCAGTGCGCTGGTGCGGCGTGCGCGGTCGAAGGACGACACCGTCTGTTCATAGACCTCGGCGGCCCGGAAACGGCGGGTTTCCACGGTCTCGGCACGTTGTGCGGCGGCAGCTTCTGCGCGTTTGCGCGCCGCGCTGCTGGCGGGCGCCAGGCCCGGCGACAGCAAGGGAATATTGAGCGACAGCGCCACGGAATAGTCGCTGCCATTGGTGCGGCCCAGGCTGCCACCGGCGCCGGCGCGTGCCGCGCCGGACAGCGCCCAGCTGACCTGCGGCTTGCCGCCCGCGGCCACCGCCTGGGCATAGCTTTCAGCGGCGTTGGCCTGCGCGGTGGCGGCGGCCACGTCGGCGCTCTGTTCCACGTCGGCCACGATCTGCGGCAGGTCCGGCACTTGCAGCAGCACCGAGGCCAGGCCTTCGGTGCCGGGCAAGCCGTCACCGACCAGGCGGCGCAAGCGCACGTCCACCTGGCGCGATTGCGACTGCGATTGCACCAGCGACAGTTCCGCCTGCTGCAGGGACTTCCGCGCCTGCACCAGTTCACTGGCGCGGCCGCGGTCGGACTTGACGATGGTTTCCAGGGCTTCCACCAGGCAGCCCATTTTGCGGACGTACTGGCCATAGACCTGCATGTGCTGGCGGTAGCGGTTGCGTTCCAGGGCCAGGGACACAGTGGTCACGGCCAGTTGCTCCTGCAGACTCTGCGTGCCCAGGCGGGCCGATTCGGCCAGCTGGGTGCGCCAGTCGGCCAGGCGGTCGGTGCGGCCCCCGTCGTAGAGCAGCTGGCTCACGTTGAGGGAGACACGCGACTGCAGCGCCTGGTCCTGGCGCACGCCGTTTTCACGCGCGCCGCCTGGGCCAAGGCCCAGGCCCAGGTTGGCCTGCAGGGACTTGCCGGCGCGGGTCTCTTCGACGTCCGAAAGGGCAGCTTCCGCCAGCAGCTTGCTGGCACCCAAGGCATGGCTGCGCTGCAGCGCCTCCTGCACCATCTGCTTCAAGGTTTGGCGCGGGTCGATGGCGGGGCCGGCATCTGCAACGGTGCCAGACAGGGATTCCGGGCGATCTTCGTCCACGCAGCGGGCCTGCGCTGCGGGCAGGGCCAGCAGGGTGGCAAGGACAACGGGGGAACCCATGGCCCAGAGGCGGCGGAAGGGCAAGGCAGACATGGCAGACGGACTCCGGCAAAGCTCGGGGAAGTCTGCCCGCCGGGGTCACCGGGCGATCGGCGGAGTTGGCGGCTGGAAGCCGGCTTGTTCCAGCGGCTTGTGCTGGTCTCTGGCAGTGGCGCCTGTGGCGGTCGCATTGCGTTGGGGTGCACCACTGCGCTCATGTCCCCCGGGCTGCGCTGCGCGCAGCCCTCCTCCTTTACTTCGCTCCGTGGAGCACCCCAACGCAACGCTCAGGCGCCGCTGTGGCGCGCCACCGGTCTCGCCCGGAACAGGCCGGTGGGTGCCTGGCGCAGCGAAGTAAAGGAGGAGGCCCGGCCGCAGGCCGGGCCGGGGGACATGAGCGGAGCCAGGCACCTGGCGGCCTGTTCCCGCCACCAGCTGCAGAACTACCGCCCAGCGCTAAATCGTCTTCACGCCAAACAGCCAGGCCGCGGTGCTGAAGGTGGCAAAGGCCAGCACCGTGCTGCTCATGATGATGCGCGCGATGCGCCCGTTGTCCGCACCGTAGCGCTCGGCCAGCAGGGACACGTTGCTGGCGCTGGGCAAGGCCGATCCGAGGGTCAGCACGGTCAACTCAAAGGCCGACAGCGGCGCCCCCAGGTGGCGCGCGGCCACGCCCAGCACCAGCACCAG
The DNA here is from genome assembly GCA_963750785.1 of uncultured beta proteobacterium. Classification (GTDB taxonomy): domain Bacteria; phylum Pseudomonadota; class Gammaproteobacteria; order Burkholderiales; family Burkholderiaceae_C; genus Rubrivivax. The sequence continues at coordinate 391,616 of CAVVSC010000002.1, forward strand.
CGCGGGGTGCAGGAACAGTTTGATCAGCGCCACGGGCAGGAAGTCCGCCATCGGCGTGGGCAGGTCGTGCTTCTTGGCGTGCTGGCCGGCGCGGTACAGCACGGCGCCGATGGTGAACAGCGCCACCGGCGTGGCCGACGCGGCCAGCATGTCGACGATGGACTGCGCCGGACCTGGCAGTTGCAGCTGCCAGAGCGAAAACACCGCACCGAGTGCAATGGACCAGGGCAGCGGGTTGCTCAGCGCTCCCCGCAGGGCACGCAAGGCCGCCGCGCCCGGCCCGCCACCGGCTTCATGGTGGGCGGCCTGGGCCAGGGCGATGCAAACGCTGCTGGTGAAGAACAGGTCGGCCAGGATGGAACAGATCACCGGGCCGGCTGCGGCCTTGCCCATCAGGGCCACCAGCAACGGCACACCCATGAAGCCGGTGTTGGGGAAGGCCGCCACCAGCGCGCCAAAGGCGGCGTCCTTGATGCCCACGCGGTCGGACAGCGACATACTGACGGTGAAGAACACCACGATCACCGCGGCGCACAGGTACACGCCCAGCACCACCGGGTTCAGCAGTTCCAGCACGGGCGTCGTGCTGCCAAAACGGAAGAGCAGGCAGGGCAACGCAAAGTACAGCACGTAGCTGTTGAGGCCGGGGATGGCGCTTTCCGGCAGCACATGGCGCCGCGCGGCCAGCCAGCCGCAAAGCACCAGGGCAAAGAAAGGAACGGTGACGGACAGGATGGCCTGCATGCGGCGCCGATTGTCGCCACACTTCCCGGCCCGCCGGACGCGCTGATCAACACCTGGATCGGGCGCTTTGTCGCACGCCCCAGGCAGGCGCTGCACAAGTGCGTAAGCTGCGGGCGTTTCTGCAAGCTTCGGACCCACCCGGAACCACACCCATGCCGTCTTCCTTCGTTTCGACCCTTGGCCGCGGATTGCGCGGCGCCTGGCGCCTGCTGGACGCCACGCGGCGCACCCTGCTCAACCTGCTGCTGCTCTTGCTGCTGGGGGTCTTGTTCTGGGCCATCTTCAAGCCGGGCCCGCGGGCGCTGCAGCCCAAGACGGCCCTGGTGCTCAACTTCAGTGGCAATGTGGTGGAGCAGCGGGCCAGCGTGAACCCGCGCGACCAGCTGCTGAGCCTGTCCAGCAATGGCATGCAAAGCCAGACCACGCTGCGCGAGGTGCTGGCCGTGATGGATGCCGCCACGCAAGACCCGGCCATCACCCACGCCGTGCTGGTGCTGGATGAGTTCAGCGGCGCGGGCCTGGCCACGCTGCACGAACTGGCCAGCGCCATTGAGCGCTTCAAGGCCGCAGGCAAGCCCGTCTATGCCTGGGGAGCGGAATTCGACCAGCGCCAGTACTACCTGGCGGCCCAGGCCACCGAGATCTGGCTGCACCCCATGGGCAGTGTCTATGTGGACGGCTTTGGCCGCTACCGCACCTACTACAAGGACTTCTTCGACAAGCTGGGCGTGACGGCCCACGTGGTGCGCGCCGGCAAGTACAAGAACTTCGCCGAAGGCTATTCCGCCAACGGCCCCAGTGCGGAAACGCTGGAAGCCGAAGGCCTGCTCTACGGCACGCTGTGGACGGGCTTTACCGCACGGCTGGAGAAGCTGCGCAAGCTGCCGGCCGGCAGCGTGATGGCCGCCATCGATTCACTGCCGCAGAGCCTCATCGACGCCAAGGACGACCCGGCGCAATGGGCGCTGCAACGCAAGTGGGTAGACGCCCTGAAGACGCGCGACGAGATGCGCGAACTGATGATCACGAAGGGCGAAAAGGACGAGGCCAACAAGACCTTCCGGCAGGTGAGTTTTGACGACTACCTGTCCCGCATCAAGCCGCGCACCGACGGCGACGCCATTGCCGTCATCGTGGCGCAGGGCGGCATCAGCGACGGCCGCGCCGGGCCGGGTGCCATCGGCGGCTTGTCCACGGCTGCGCTGGTGCGCAAGGCGCGGGAAGACGACAAGATCAAGGCCGTGGTCCTGCGCGTGGATTCGCCCGGCGGCAGCGCCTTCGGGTCAGAACTGGTGCGGCGCGAACTGGAGCTCACGCGCAAGGCCGGCAAGCCCGTGGTGGTGAGCATGGCGAACGTGGCGGCCAGCGGCGGCTACTGGATCAGCATGGCAGCGGACGAGGTGATTGCCGACGAAGGCACCATCACCGGCAGCATCGGCGTCATTGCCCTGTTGCCCACGGCCGAAGGCGCGATGGACAAGCTGGGCCTGCACTCGGCCGGCCCCACCACCAGCTGGCTGGCCGGCCAGGGCAACCCGCAACGTCCGCTGGACCCGCGCTTTGAACAGTTGGTGCAGAGCGTCATCAACGGCGGCTACCGGCAGTTCACCACCCTGGTGGCCACCGCACGCAAGAGCACGCCGGAGAAGATCCATGAACTGGCGCAGGGCCGCGTGTGGAGCGGCCCGGACGCGCAGGCGCGTGGCCTGGTGGACCGCATCGGAAGCTACGGCGACGCACTGGCATCGGCCGCCAAGCTGGCCAAGATGGACGCCACGAAAGGCCCGCCGCGCCTGGTCTACCTGGAAGCAGAGACCGGGCGGCTGCAGCAGTGGCTGGAACGTTTTGGTCTGGCCCAGGTGGCGCTGGACGTGCTGCCCCAGGCGTGGCAGCAGAGCCTGCAGGCCGCGCTGCTCAGCACGGGTTTGCTGCCACCGGTGGCGCAGTCCCTGGCGCGGGACATGGCCTGGGTGGTGGAAGCGGCCGCAGAACGCAGGCCCTACGCGGCGTCTGCGCACTGCCTGTGCCTGGCGCCTTAGCTTCCCGGCAGCGTCCCGGCAGCGTCAGCGCGCCGCGTGAAGCGGCGGCTGCCGCCCGGCCCAGGGCAGTGCCGCTTCCAGCTGCGTGCCCAATTGCAGCAGCAGGTGTTCCTGGGCCGGTGGTGCGATCAGCTGCACGCCAATGGGCAGACCCTGGCTGTGCATGAAGAGCGGCAGTGACAGGGCCGGCGTGCCCATCACGTTGTGCGGCAGCGTGTACTGGCACACGGGTGCCAGCAAGGTCTGCGCGAAGTCCTCCATGCGCACGTCGCTGCGGCCCAGGTTGTAGCGGCCCCAGGATTCGGCCACGCGGGGCGTGGTGGGTGTGATCCACAGGTCGTGCGCCGCAAACACCGTGGCCAGTTGCCGGCGCACCGCGTTCAGCGCTGCCATGGATCCCAGGAACTGCGCGGCCGTGATGCGCTTGGCATAGGCCAGCACTTCCTGGATCACCGGTTCCAGCGTGTCGGGCCCGATCGCGTGGCCGCTGCGTGCGCTGTAGCCCTGCAGGCGCAGGTCAAAGCCGAAGAACCACAGGTCCATCATGCTGCGCATGGTGGCCTGGCCGTCAAAGGCCGGGGTGAATTCCTCCACCGCATGGCCCTGTTCGGCCAGCCAGTGCGCCGTGCGGCGCACGGCGCTGGCCACCTCAGGGTCTGGCTCCACACCCATCAGCGCAGCGGTGCTGAAGGCCACGCGCAGCGGCTTCACAGGTGCGCGTGCCGCCTCGGCCCACGTTGTGGCCGGACGCGGGATGCTGAAGGGGTCTCCGAGTTGCGGGACCGCCAGGCAGTCCAGCAAGGCCGCCGTGTCGCGCAGGCTCTTGGTCTGCACGAAGTCCTGCGCCAGGCCGTAGCCGTTTTCGTCGCGCGACGGCGCGAAGGAGATGCGGCCACGGCTGGGTTTCAGGCCCACACCTCCGCAGAAGCTGGCCGGGATGCGGATGGAGCCTGCGATGTCGGTGCCATGCGCCACGGGCACGATGCCCGCCACCACGGCCGCGGTGGAGCCGCCGCTGCTGCCGCCGGCACTGAAGCCCCTTTTCCAGGGCGTGGAGGTGTTGCCATACAGCGCGGTCTCGGTGGTGCCGGCCATCGAGTATTCCGGCGCAGCCGTGCGTCCAATCGGGTTGAGGCCGGCCGCCCGCACCAGCTTGAAGTAGGCGGTGTCCTCAGTGACCTGCATGCCCTTGCACAGGCGGCTGCCGAATTCGATGCTGCGGCCGGCTTCGTGACCGTAGACGTCCTTGATGAGGAAGGGCACGCCGCGGAACGGGCCCGTGCCCAGCGTGGCTTCGTCCAGGCCTTCGATGCGGTCCGGGTAGGTTTCGACCACCGCGTTCAGGTCGCCATTGACGGCCGCGATGGCCCCAGCGGCGGCAGCCGCCAACTCGCGCGGCGTCACCTCGCCTCTGGCGACCAGGGCCGCCAGGCCGGTGGCGTCTTGCGCGGAGTATTCGTGCAGCTTCATCTCGGGTCTCCTTCGAGTGGCTAACGCCGCAGCTCAGCGGCTTCAGTTGACAAGTTGCGGGCCGGGCCGGCCGGCTTCCACCACGAAACGAGCGCCGCTGTGCACTGCGCTATCCGGCCGGCGCGCGTCATCCACCACGCGCAATTCGACCTGCAACTGGTTTGCCTGCAATGTGCATCGCATGGTGCCGCGCTCGTCGGCGCGGCCGTGCAGCACGTGCGGGTTGAGCGGCAAGGCGCGGTCCACGCGGTCCTGCGCCAGACCCAGGCTGCTGATGCTGGTGCCGCAGAACTCGCTGGCAATGACCGCACTGTCCGGGCGGTCGAAATCGGCTTTCACGTTGGCCACGTAGTTGGCGTGCACGTCGCCGCCCAGCACCACGGCGCCGGGCAGTTTCTTCTGCGCCACCACGTCCAGCAGGCGCTGCCGCGCGGGCGCGTAGCCGTCCCAACCGTCGGTCCAGAATTCCGGGCCGCCATCGGCCGGGCTGCGCCAGGTGAAGCGCGACATCAGGGTCTGCTGGGCCAGCAGGTTCCAGGGCCGGTCGGTGGACCAGCTCTGCGCCAGCCAGTCTTCCTGCATGCGGCCCAGCAGCGTACGCCTGGGGTCCTGGAAGTCCGCACATTGCGACGAGCGCAGCGTGTTGCTGCCGCCTTTGCCAGGCTTGGGGCAGACCTGCGCGTCGCGGTACTGGCGGTCGTCCAGCAACAGGATGCGCGCCAGGCGGCCCCAGTCCAGGTGGCCGTAGATGCGCATGTCGCCATTCACGGGCCGCTGCGCCTTGGGCAGGGGCATGTGTTCCCAGTAGGCGCGGTAGGCCGCGGCGCGCTGGGTGGCAAAGTCGACCTGCAGGTCCTGGCCCTGCAGGCCGGCATAGTCGTTGTCCACCTCGTGGTCGTCCCAGACCACCAGCCAGGGCGCGGCGGCGTGCGCGGCTTGCAGTTGCGGGTCGCTCTTGTGCAACGCGTAGCGCTTGCGGTAGTCCGCCAGCGTGCGCACCTTGCCGCCATTGTGCGGGCGCACGGCCGCCGGGTTGACGCCGTATTCGTAGATGTAGTCGCCCAGGAACAGGATGGCATCCAGCGGCAACGAAGCCGCGTCGCGCCAGGCAGCGTAGTGGCCCACGTCCCAGCGCTGGCAGCTGGCGATGAGGAAGTCGAATCGCTTCACGACCGCGTCGGGTGCGGGCGCGGTGCGCGTGCGGCCTGCAGCGCTTCGCTGGCCCAGCGCGGTGAAGCGGTACCAGTAGTCACGTGCCGCTTGCAGGCCCACGGGTTCGGCGTGCACGGTGTGCGCGTCGGCAGCCACGGCTGCTTCGGTACCGCGCGCCACCACGCGCCGGAAGGCATCGTCTTCAGCCAGTTCCCACTGCACCGGGACCTGGTCGGGCAGTTCCGGCCCCGTCAGGCGCGTCCACAGCACCATGCCAGCCGCGTGCGGTTGGCCGGATGCAAGACCCAGGCCAAAGCGCGGCACATCGGGTGCGCTGGCGTGCTGCACAAGTGCCGGGCCGCAACCCGCGACACCGGCCGCACCCAGCACCAAGAGGCGACGGCGGTCCAGCTTCACTTCAGGGCTTGCATGGGTGGGCGCGCCAGGTCGTCCAGGCTCTGCCCCTGCTGGCGCAGCAAGGCCTCCAGCGCCGGCAGCAGCGGACCCAGGCGTTCGTCGATGGCGTCGCGCACGGTGTCCACAAACACCTGGGTGGCACGTTCGATCTCGATGTTGAGCTCCACCCCCACGCCCTTGGCAGCAAAGCAGGTCATGCGCAGGGTTTCGGGGATCAGCCAGACCTCGAACCAACCGCTGCCGTCGCGTTCACGCCGGGCCTCGGCTACGGTCAGGCTGGCGCCGTTGACGGCCACGTAGCCTTTGGCAAAGACGTAGCGCATCCACGGCGCCGGCACGGCAATGCGCAGCACGTGGTTGTTCTCGGGCTGGCGGACACTGGCCACCGTGGCCTTGAAGTCGACATGGCCGCTGAGCGGGTGGCCGCCGATCTCGGCGCCGTCGCGCGCCGCACGCTCCACGTTGATGGCGCTGCCCGTTTGCAGCGCGCCCAGCGTGGTCAGCGCCAGGCTTTGCTGCATGACGTCGAAGTTGGCGGCGTCACTGCCGGGCAAGCCCGTGACAGTGAGGCAGACACCGTCCACCGCCACGCTGGCGCCAATGTCCAACCCCTTTGCAAAGCCGGGCGGGAAACTCAGTGTGAAGCTGCGCAGGCCGCTCTGGTCCTGCAACTGCGCGACCGTGGCCACGCCTTGAACGATGCCGGTGAACATGGGCGGGAGATTACACCGCCCGGGTTTCAGGACCGCGCCTCACGGCGCGTCGGCAAGACTCAATGGGCGTGGGCGGCGGCCTGCTGCGCGCGGGCCCGCGCATGCAAGGGAAACAGGTCCTGGATGGCGCGCAGCGCGTCCAGCTTCAGGTGCGGGAACAGTTCAGCCAATGCGCGCTGGGCTTCGGCTTCCTGCAGCAAGTCGTCGGCACGCGGTGCTTGGGCACTGGGCATGACGATCTGGTGGGTGCTGTGGCGGTGCATGGTGGTTCCCCTGTCGTTTTGTGGTCTTGCGACTGTTGTGAGGAAGTTTCACGCGCCCAGGTTTCACCCACTTGGCGGCCCCGTTTCAAATGTTTCGGCCGCGCCGCTGGCTCAGCAGCAGCGCCAGCGCTGCCGCGGCCACGAGGGCGGCGGTCGGCGGAACCGGCACCTGGCCCAGCGGCACGGCCTGACCGGCGCCGGTGAATTCGATGTAGCGGAAGGACGTGACCGAGCCCCGCGGAAAGGCAAAGCCCAACTGGACCTCGTTCATCACGGTCAGCGAAGTCGACATCTGCACGAACAAGCCGAACAGATTGGCACCGGTGGGCGCGGGGCCGCTGCCCAGGAATTTCGGCTCGACCCAGCTGAGTGCGCCGCCGAAGCCGTTGTAGCCATACGCATAGGCGTCGTAGTCGTCGAAGGTCCACGTCATCGCGCCCATCTGGAGCACCCCGTTGACAGGACCCAGGTTGTCGCTGAAGTCGTAGCTGCCGTCGGAAAAGGTCTCGTTGAAGTTGATCGTCATCGACATGGCGGTGCCCAGCGGCACGAAGCCCGACAGGTCCCCGTACAGGTAATTGGAGACCGTACCGCTGTACTGCAATTGCACAGGCGTCGCCTGAACGGTGCCCACGGCAAGGGCCAAGCCAGCGAGCGCCAAGGAGCGGCGGATGAGTGCCAGGGTGTGCATGGTGGTGTCCTCCACAGCCACAACGGCTGTCGAGGACAGCGTAGGCCGGGTGGCGTTAGTTCAGCGTTAGTGGGTCGGCTGGCCTGCATCGACCGGCCTGCATCGGCCGGCTTTCATCGGCCGGCTTTCATCGGCGTTTCTGCGGCACTGCACCTGGCGCCGTCCCGGCTAGCATGAGCCCATGCAAGACGATCGCTGGGTCAGCGACTTCCGGCTCGGCGACCCGCCGCCGGGCTTTGCTGCCGACCCCTACCCCACCTACGCGGCGCTGCGCCGCCTGAGGCCGGTGCACGAGATGGCGCCGGGCAGCTGGCTGCTGACCCGCCACAGCGACGTGCTGGCCACCTACCGCAGCAGCGTCGTGAGCAGCGACAAGCGGCGCGAGTTCACGCCCAAGTACGGCGCCGGCAGCCCCCTGCTGGAGCACCACACCACCAGCCTGGTCTTCAACGACCCACCGCTGCACACGCGCGTGCGCCGCATTCTGATGGGCGCACTGAACCAGCGCGCCATTGCGCGCATGGAGGCCGGCCTGGTGACGCTGGTGGACAGCTTGCTGGACCGGTTGGCGGACGAGCCTGCGCCCGATCTCATCGAACACTTCGCCGCGCAGATTCCGGTGGAAGTCATCGGCAACCTGCTGGACGTGCCGCATGCCGACCGCGCGCCGCTGCGCGGCTGGTCGCTCGCCATCCTGTCCGCGCTGGAGCCTGCGCCTGGCGCCGAGCTGCTGGCGCGCGGCCACGCCGCCGTCGCCGAATTCAGCGCCTACCTGAAGTGGCTGGTGGCCGAGCGGGAAGCCCACCCCGGGGACCCCGACAGCGACGTGCTGACCCGCCTCTTGCGCGGTGACGCAGAAGGCAGGCTGTCGGAAGCCGAACTGCTGCACAACTGCATCTTCCTGCTCAATGCCGGGCACGAAACCACCAGCAACCTCATCGGCAACGGCCTGCACGCACTGATGACCCACCGCAGCCAGCTGGACCGGCTGCTGGAGCAGCCCGCGCTCATCAACCCGGCGGTGGAGGAACTGCTGCGCTTTGAAAGCCCGATCCAGTTGAACAACCGGCTGACCACGGCGCCGCTGCGGCTGGGCGACCATGACATCCTCGCCGGGCAGTTCGTCACCCTGGCCCTTGGCGCCGCCAACCGCGACCCGGCCGAGTTTGACCAGCCCGACAACCTGGACATCGCGCGCAAGCCCAACAACCACCTGGCCTTCGGCCAGGGTGCGCACGCCTGCTCGGGCATGAACGTGGCGCGACTGGAAGGCCGCATTGCCATCGCCGCGCTGCTGAAACGCTACCCGCGTGTGGACCTGGCTGCGGCCCCGGAACGTGACCCGCGGTTGCGGTTTCGGGGCTTCAAGCGCGTGGCCCTGCGCCTGGGCTGAGACCTGGACGGAGACCGCGCATGGCCGAGGCTTTCAAGAACCTGCTCAACGCGGGCCTGGTGCGCGACGCGGCGGTCCATCTGGCACGGCACACCCCCGACTTCGACGCCAAGGCCTTTGTGAAGCGCGCCACCACGGGCCTGGACACGCTGGAACTGAAGGCCCGCACGCTGCACATCTGCGCCGCGCTGGAAGCCACCATGCCGAGTGACTTCGACAGCGCTGCGTGCGCCTTTGAAGCGGCCATGGCCGCACCGACCGCCGAAGGCGACGAACCCCCAGCAGGATTGCAGGCTGGGCTTCGCGGCTGGTTCCTCTGGCCGGTGGGCGAATACATCGCGCGCCAGGGCCAGGACCGGCCCGAACGGGCGCTGGCCGCGCTGCACGCCCTGACGCAGCGGTCCACCGCGGAATTCGCCATCCGGCCCTTCATCGTCAAGCACCCGGACTTGAGCTTTGCCACCCTGGCACGCTGGGTCAGCGACGAGAGCCACCATGTGCGCAGATTGGTCAGTGAGGGCAGCCGCCCGCGCCTGCCGTGGGGCTTGCAGCTGAAGTCCTTGATCCAGGATCCCGGCCCTGCCCTGCCCTTGCTGCGCGCCTTGCAGGACGACCCCAGCGACTACGTGCGCCGCAGCGTGGCCAACCACCTGAACGACATCGCCAAGGACCACCCGGCCCTGGTGGCGCAGTGGCTGCATGAGCACCTGCCGGACGCCCCCAAGGAACGCCGTGCCCTGCTGAAGCACGCCAGCCGCACGCTCATCAAGGCCGGTGACGCCGCCGTGCTGAAGGCCTGGGGCCTGGGCGCCAGTTTCAAGGGCGACGCGCGACTGGTGGTGACGCCGAAGCGGCTGGCCTTGGGCGGCCAGGTGCAGCTGAGCCTGCAGCTGCAATCGGCATCCAGGAAGCCACAGCGCCTGGCCGTGGACTACGCCGTGCACCACGTCAAGGCCCACGGCGGCACCAGCGCCAAGGTGTTCAAGGGCTGGCAGCTGGAGCTGCCGGCGCTGGGCGAGGTGACGCTGATCAAACGCCATGTGCTCAAGCCCATCACCACGCGCCGCTACCACGCGGGGCGGCACGGCGTGGCGGTGCAGATCAATGGCGGCGTGGTGGCCGAGGCGCACTTCGACCTGACGGTGCCCCAGGAGACTGCCGATGACTGACACGCGCTTCCTGGTGGACCCGGACATCACCACGGCACGCACACTGGACAAGGCCTTCTACCTGGACCCTGCCGTGTGGTTGCAGGCACGCGAGTCCCTCTTCGCCCGTGCCTGGCATTGGCTGGGGCCGCTGGAGCCGGTGGGCGAGCCCGGCAGTTGCGCCCCATTCGAACTGCTGCCCGGCCTGCTGGACGAACCCGTGCTGCTGACGCGCGACCTGGGTGGCACGCTGTGCGCCCTGAGCAATGTGTGCACGCACCGCGCCAAGCTGCTGGTGGACGCCCCCTGCCGCCTGGACCACATCCGCTGTGGCTACCACTCGCGGCGCTTTGAACTGGACGGCCGCATGCGCTTCATGCCCGGCTTCGAAGGCGCGCAGAACTTCCCTTCGGCCAAGGACGACCTGCCGCAAGTGCCCTTGGGTCAGTGGGCTGGCCACGGCTTTGCGGCCCTGAAGCCGGCACTGCCCTTCAACGCCTGGGCCGCCGAGATGCGCGACCGCCTGGCCTGGCTGCCCATGCACACCTGGCAGGCCGACACCAGCCGCTCGCGCACCTTCGAATTTGATGCGCACTGGGCGCTGTACGTCGAAAACTACCTGGAAGGCTTGCACATTCCTTTCGTGCATCCGGCACTGAACCAGGCGCTCGACATGCAGCAGTACCACTACGAACTGGGCACGGCCAGCGTGCTGCAGCTGGCCCTGGCGAGGCCCGGCGAAGCGGCCTTCGACCCGCCAGCCGGCCAGCGCGACCACGGCCTGCGCGTGGCCGCCTACTACTGGTGGCTGTTCCCCAACCTGATGTTCAACGTCTACCCCTGGGGCCTGAGTGTCAACGTCGTGGAGCCGCTGTCCCCTTCACGCACCCGCGTGCAGTTCCGCAGCTTCGTGGCTGACGCGGCCTTGCTGGGCCAGGGCGCAGGCGGCGCGCTGGACCCGGTGGAGATGGAAGACGAAGCGGCGGTGGTCAGCGTGCAGCGCGGCATCCGGTCGCGCCTGTACGACCGTGGCCGCTATTCACCGCAGCATGAACGCGGCACCCACCACTTCCACCGGCTGATTGGCCAGTGGCTGGGTGCCTGAGCAGAGGCTGCTTCAGGGCACCAGCTTCTCCACCTCGTCCATCACCGCATTCATGCGCTTGAACAGGAACTGGTAGGGCTCGGCCGTCGTCAGGTCCAGCCCTGCCTTCTTCAAGGCCTCGTGCGGCGGCACCGAAGATCCGCCGCGCAGCACGTTGAGGTAGGCCTCGCGCGCACCGGGCTTGCCGGCCAGGATCTGTTCGCCAAAGTACTGCGCCGCCGTGGCGCTGGTGGCATAGGCGTAGACGTAGAACGGCCGGTAGAAATGCGGCACGAAAGCCCACTCCTTGCAGTACTGCGGGTCAATGGTCATCACGCCCGTGTCCGCACCGTGGTACTTGCGCAGCAGGCCGCAATACATGTCGGTGAACTTCTTGCCCGACAGCGCTTCGCCGCGCTGCTGCGCGTCATGCGCCAGCAATTCGAATTCCGCAAACATGGTCTGGCGGAAGAAGGAGGCGCGCAGCCGCTCCAGCACATGGGTCAGGACAAAGACCCGCTGCTGCGGCGTCTGGGCCACCTTCAGCATGTGGTCGGTCAGCAGCACCTCGTTGGTGGTGGAGGCGATCTCGGCCAGGAAGAGCGGATAGCCCGCGGTCTCGAACGGTTGCGCGCGCTGCGACAGGATGCTGTGCATGCCGTGGCCCCATTCGTGGGCGAAGGTCACCAGGCTTTCGAAGTTGTCGGTGTGGTTCAGGAAGATGTAGGGCGTCATGCCATACACGCTGGTGGCATAGGCGCCGGCCGCCTTGCCGGGCTGGGGCCTGACGTGCATGGTGCGCGCCGACAGCGCCAGCTGCAGCTGCGCCTGGTACTCGTCGCCCAGCGGCTTCATGGCAGCCATGGTCAGCGCAGACGATTCGTCCAGCGGGTATCGACGTTCGGACTTCACCAGGTCCGGGTAGATGTCGTAGTAGTGCAGGTCGGGCAGCTTCAGCATGCGCTGGCGCAGCTTGAAGTAGCGGTGCAGCACGGGCAGCGCGGCATTGGTCTGCGCCACCAGGGTGCGCAGCACCTCTTCGGGGACCTCCACGCTGGCCAGTGACGCGGCAGCGGCCGAGGGGTATTTGCGCAGCTTCGCGCCGATGACGCCGGTGTTCACGCGCTGGGCCAGGAGGGCACCCAGGGTGTTTTCGTACTGCCCATAGGTCTTCCAGAACGTGTCGAAGACCTGTTTGCGCACAGCCCGGTCCGGGTGGCGGCGGAACTCTTCGTAGCCGGTGTCGGACAGCCTCACCGGCTTGCCATCCACGGTGATCGTGGGCCAATTGATGTCGGCGTTGACGAGCAGTTCACGCGTCCTGGACGTGCTGCCCAGCACCGGCCCGTAGGACGCCAGGGCCGTTTCCACGTCGGACGGCAGCGTGTGGGGCGCGCGTTTCAGGAGGCGGCGCAGTTCCGCCGCGTGCCGCGCCAGACCCGGGTCTGCCAACTGGAACGCGGCCACCTTGTCGGCACCCAGGGTCAGGATCTCCGGGTCCAGCCAGGCTTCGGCGCTGCTGTACTGGCCCCACAGGCCCGACATCAAGCCCGACCGTTCCTGGTTGCGGGCATTGCCGTTGTCGGTGCTGGATTGCGTGCTGGCGTAGATCCACAGCCTGTTCATGCGCAGGTTCAGCGCCGACACCATGTCCATCGCCGTGCGCAGACTGGCGGCGTCACGACCCAGCGTGCCGCGCAGCGCGGTCAGCTTGGGCAGTTCAGCCTGGAAGGCGATGCGTTCGGCGTCCCATGCCGCGTCGGTGGGGAACAGACGCGTCAGGTCCCAGACCATCTTGGGGTCGGGCGCCGCTTCAGCGGGGTTGGCGGATGCAGCGGGTTGCGCCTGGGCCGCGGTGGCGGCCAGCAGCACCGCTGCGCAAATTGCGCGCAGGGCGTGTCGGGTGGCGAAGTTCATGCCTGGGGTGTCCAGAAAATGGAAAGCGCGCATTGTCTGCGCGCTCCTGCCGGTGTCTGCCCGGGCTTGCACCGAGCAAGGCCCCTGGTCGGGTCTAGAGCCGAAGCGGCGCGCGCGAGCGCAGCCCTCCCGCGCCCGCCAAACCTGCCAGGGCCAGCGCCACCAGCGCCAGGGACGCGGGCTCGGGCACGGCCACGGCAGGTGACAGCGCGCTGCTGTCGTCCCAGGCCGTGACCAGGGTGTGCGAGGCATCAACCACCGACCCGTTGGGGGCCGGCGTCTGCAGCAAGGCCCACACCCACACGGTCTGGCCAGGGTTGAGCGTCACGGTGACGCCAAGGCTGCCCGCGCCGGAGAGATTGGTGCCGGTGTCGTCAAAGACCGCCGAGCCGAGATCCACCAGACCCGCAAAGTAGCTGGCGGGGTCGAACATGGCATTGAAGTAGTCCAGCTGGGTCGAACCGACGTCCGCGGTGGCGGTGGGCAGCGTGAAGACATCGATCGCCGCATGGACCCCGCCGCCAGGGCCGGTCGGGTAGACGCCGGTCATGGTCTGCGAATACGTCAAGGTGCCGCCGAAAGTGCGTGTGGTGGCCGTGGCACCTGTGTAGGTGTAGCTCTGCAGCGCCACGGAATTGGTGTTGGTGCGAGCGCCCGCCAGGCTGCTGGCGCTGGCGTGCAGGATGGGGGCGCCCACGGTGCCCGACAAGGCCACGCTGCCCGCCGCACTGCCGTAGCCGGCCAGGCTCACCGCCGCCACGGACACGGCATCCCCGGGGTTGCCGCCCAGGTCGCTGGCGATGATGGACGAGACGGCGTCGCAGGCGGTCGTCGCGCCGGCGATGCAACTGCGAACCGTGGTGTATTCCACCGTGCCGAAACTGATGGCCGTGGCACTGGCCGCCAGAGGCGCCAGCAGCGTGGCCAGCAGGCAAATCTTCATCGATCCCATGTCCAGCTCCCTTGTGGGCAGGTGCTGCAGGCACCTGCTGGTGAACGCTCTCACGAGCGCCACCACACGGCAATCCCCAGACCCAGGGGCCAGGTGGCAACTGCTACCGAAATGCCGGAACGGCGCGCACTCTCAGGCGGCGGGTGCGACGATCGCGCCCTGGATGCCGTGGCGCTTCAAGGCGTCCGCCACAAAACCGCTGGCCTTGGCACGTTCGACAAAGGCCGCCAGGTAGCGTTCGGCGTCCACCGCACGCCCAGCCTGCACACCCATGGCCTGTTCGATGACCATGAAGCGGCCGGGCAGCAGGCGCAACCCGCCCAGGCGCGCCGCGTCGCCCTGCAGTTGCTGCTTCACGCCGGCGGCCACATCGGACTTCTGGGCCAGGAACTCGTCCACCACCTGGGGTGAGGTGGGCGTGCGCATCAACTGCGCTGCCTTCAGTTCGCGGCTCAGGTAGAGGTCGTAGGCGCTGCCGCGCCCGACCATGATGCGGGTGCCCGCGCGGTCCACCTGGGCGTTGTCGGTGAGTGGCGAGTCCTGCTTCACCAGGTAGGCACCTTCGATCAGCACGTAGGCCGCGCTGAAGCGGATGCCCTCGCCGCGCAAGGGGTCGATGGCGAAGAAGCCGATGTCCGCGTCGCCGCCCTTCACATTGGCCACCGACTTGGCCGCCGCGTCCACCACCAGCAGGTCCACGGGCACGCCCAGTTCCGCGCCAAGGGCACGCGCCAGGTCCACGGAGACGCCGGCCGCCCCAGCCGGCGCCGCGTCGCGCCGCGCCAGGATGGGATTGCCCAGGTTGATGCTGGCACGCAGGCGCCCCGTGGGCGCCAGGCCGGAAATGGCCGCGGCCGAAGCCTTGGAGGGTGCGGCGCCCGGGCTGGCACAGGCGGCCAATCCGGCCGCGGTGGCGGCAGCGGCCACTGTCGTGAAGTCTCGTCGCGTCATGAAGTTCCAATCAGGAATGGCCGTCATTGGGTCCGTCACAGGTGGGGTCAGGAAGGAAGGCGCCACTGCCGACACTGCCGTCGGCAGCGATGGACAGCTGGAACCACAAGCAATCGTTGGTGGGGTAGCGCCAGGTCCAGGTCTCGCCGCCGCCGCGCGCGCCGCGGCGTTCGCCCGGTTGACCCAGCCGGCGCAGCACGTCTTCGCGCCGCAGGCCCGGCTCCTGCTGCAGACGGATGAAGGCGTTGTCGCTCAGCACTTGCTCGGACTGGCGCACGCGCCCGGTGGCGTCGATGTCGAACATCCAGGTCTGGCGGCCCCAAGGCCCGGTGGCGTATTCCAGGCGCTGGGCGCCACCTTCCAGCGGGTAGCGGGCCGTGGGTGCGCCCCAGGTCCGGAGCACATCGCCCTCGGACGTCTGCACGCCAGTCAAAGGCGTCGCACAAGCACCCAGCGCCAGGGGGAAAGCCAGCAGGACAGTCCGTCTCATGGCGCGCATTCTGCGCCGGCCCGGCGCGGCGTGCCATGCGTGTCAAACTTGACGCCTCGAACAAAGACAAGCCCGGAGACAAGCCCATGTTCAAAGCCCTCGTCATTGAAAAGGACGACGCTGGCTACCGTGCCAGCGTGAAGAGCGTGGACGACGGCGCCCTGCCCGAAGGCGACGTCACGGTGCGCGTGGCCTACAGCACCATCAACTACAAGGACGGCCTGGCCATCACGGGCAAGGCGCCGGTGGTGCGCAAGTTCCCGCTGCATGCCGGCATCGACTTCGCCGGCACCGTGGAAGCCAGCCAGGACGCACGCTTCCAGCCCGGCGACGCGGTGCTGCTGAACGGCTTTGGCGTCGGTGAAACCCACAGTGGCGGACTGGCGCAGAAGGCGCGCGTGAAGGGCGACTGGCTGGTGGCCTTGCCTGCTGGGCTGACGGCACGCCAGGCCATGGCCATCGGCACAGCCGGCTACACCGCCATGCTGTGCGTGATGGCCCTGGACGCACACGGTGTGAAGCCCGGCAGCGGCGATGTCCTGGTGACGGGCGCCAATGGCGGCGTGGGCACCGTGGCCATCACCCTGCTTTCCCAGATGGGCCACCGCGTGGTGGCGTCCACTGGTCGTCTGGCCGAAGCCGACTTCCTGAAAGGCCTGGGCGCGGCCGAGGTGATTTCACGCGACGAACTGTCAACCCCTGGCAAGCCTCTGGGCAAGGAACGCTGGGTGGGCGTGGTGGACTCGGTCGGCAGCCACACGCTGGCCAACGCCTGCGCCACGACGAAGTACGGCGGCGTGGTGGCGGCCTGCGGCCTGGCACAGGGCATGGACTTCCCGGCCAGCGTGGCGCCCTTCATCCTGCGCGGCGTGACGCTGTGCGGCATCGACAGCGTGATGGCCCCCATGGCTAGACGTGAAGCCGCCTGGGCGCGCCTGGCGCGGGACCTGGACCTGTCCAAGCTGGAAGCCCTGACGCACGAGATCGGCCTGGGGGCCACCCTGCAGGCTGG
This sequence comes from uncultured beta proteobacterium, assembly GCA_963750785.1. Lineage (GTDB taxonomy): Bacteria > Pseudomonadota > Gammaproteobacteria > Burkholderiales > Burkholderiaceae_C > Rubrivivax. The sequence goes on from CAVVSC010000002.1 coordinate 408,052, forward strand.
CGCCGACATCCTGGCCGGGAAGATCCGGGGCCGCCTGGTCGTCAACGTCAACAGCTAAAGAATCGCGCCATGAAGATCGTCTGCATCGGCGGTGGCCCGGCGGGCCTGTACTTCGGCCTGCTGATGAAGAAGCTGGGGCTCGACAACGGGCAGGACCACGACATCACGGTCGTCGAACGCAACAAGCCCTACGACACCTTCGGGTGGGGCGTGGTGTTCAGCGACGCCACCATGGACAACATGCGCGAATGGGACCGGCAGACCGCCGACACCATCGAATCCAGCTTTGCGCACTGGGACGACATCGAGCTGCAGTTCAAGGGGCAAACCATTCGCAGCGGTGGCCACGGATTCGTGGGCATCGGCCGCAAGAAGCTGCTGAACATCCTGCAGGCGCGCTGTGAAGAACTGGGCGTGCAGTTGGTCTTCAACACCGAAGCCGACGGCGATGCGGACTACCCTGACGCGGACCTGGTGATCGCCTGCGACGGCATCAATTCGCGCGTGCGGACCCAGTACGCCAGCGTCTTCAAGCCCGACATAGTGACGCGGCCCAACCGCTACATCTGGCTGGGCACCAAGAAACGCTACGAGCCCTTCACCTTCATCTTCGAGAAGACCGAACACGGCTGGTTCCAGGCCCACATCTACAAGTTCGACGACAGCACCAGCACCTTCATCGTCGAATGCCCGGAAGACGTGTGGCTGGCGCACGGCCTGGACAAGGCGGACCCGCAGCAATCGGTCGAATTCTGCGAACAGCTCTTCGCCCGCGACCTGCAGGGCGAAAAGCTGATGAGCAACGCGCGCCACTTGCGCGGCAGCGCCTGGCTCAACTTCCAGCGCATCACCTGTGAACACTGGTGGCACTTCAACGGCCGCAACCACGTGGTGCTGATGGGCGACGCGGTGCACACGGCGCACTTTGCGATTGGCTCTGGCACCAAGCTGGCCCTGGAAGATGCCATTGAACTCACGCGGCAGTTCAAGCTGAACGGCGACACCGCCGCGCACATCCCGGAGGTGCTGGCCAAGTACCAGGCGCTGCGCCGCATCGACGTGCTGCGCATCCAGAACGCCGCCTGGAACGCCATGGAGTGGTTCGAGGTCTGCGGCCAGCGCTACTGCGACCAGCTGGAACCCGAGCAGTTCATGTACAGCATGCTGACGCGCAGCCAGCGCATCAGCCACGAGAACCTGCGCCTGCGCGACAAGCGCTGGCTGGACGGCTTTGAGCAGTGGTTTGATCTGAAGAGCGGCCTGCAGACCGACAAGCCCGTGCCGCCGATGTTCACGCCTTTCACGGTGCGCGGTGTGACCTTGAAGAACCGCGTGGTGGTGTCGCCCATGGCGCAGTACAGCTGCAGCGACGGCGTGCCCGGCGAATTCCACCTGGTGCACCTGGGTTCACGCGCTCTGGGCGGCGCCGGCATGGTGGTGGCGGAGATGACCTGCACGAGCGCAGACGCCCGCATCACGCCCGGCTGCCCGGGCCTGTGGAACGCGGCGCAGCGCGATGCGTGGAAGCGCATCGTGGATTTCGTGCACCGCGAAAGCGACGCCAAGATCGCTGTGCAGATCGGCCACGCCGGCCCCAAGGGCAGCACCAACGCACCCTGGCAAGGTGCAGGCGCCGACCGGCCGCTGGCAGAGTGGAACTGGCCGCTGCTGGCCGCATCCGACCAGCCCTTCCTGAAGGACGGCGCCGTGCCGCGCGCCATGACGCGCACGGACATGGACCACGTGAAGGCCGACTTCGTGCGCAGCACGCGGCTGGCCACCGAAGCTGGGTTCGACTGGCTGGAACTGCACTGCGCACACGGCTACCTGCTGAGCAGCTTCATCAGCCCGCTGACCAACCGGCGTGACGACGCTTATGGCGGCGCGCTGGAAAACCGCCTGCGCTTCCCGCTGGAAGTCTTCACCGCGGTGCGTGAGGCGTGGCCGCGGGACTTGCCCATCAGCGTGCGCATCAGCGCGCACGACTGGGTGGAAGGCGGCATCACGCCCAGTGACGCGGTGCAGATCGCGCGCGCCTTCAAGGCGGCCGGCGCGGACATGATCGACTGCAGCAGCGGCCAGGTCAGTGCTGACCAGAAGCCGACCTACGGCCGCATGTACCAGACGCCCTTTGCCGACCGCGTGCGCAACGAGGCTGGCATCGCGACCATTGCAGTCGGCGCCATCACCGAAGCCGACCACGTGAACAGCATCATCAGCGCCGGTCGTGCCGACCTGTGCGCCGTGGCGCGGCCGCACCTGGCCAACCCGGCCTGGACCTTCACCGAAGCGGCGCGCATCGGCTTCGCCGGCGTCGAATGGCCACGCCAGTACGTGAGCGGCAAGCCGCAGATGGAAGCGCTGTTCCAGCGCGCCAAGAACCCTTGAGCCGCACGCAATGAGGCCTGTATGAGTGAACGAGTGGATCCGCAACTGAGCGCCGGCAACCGCAAGACCCTGGCCGGCTATGCCGCCGAGCACTTCCTGTGGCAGGTGGATGCCGGCGTGGCCACCATCACGCTCAACCGCCCCGAGCGCAAGAATCCGCTGACCTTTGCCAGCTACGCCGAACTGCGCGACCTCTTCCACGCGCTGCGCCACGCCACCGACGTGCATGTGGTGCTGGTGCAAGGCGCGGGCGGCAACTTCTGCAGCGGCGGCGACGTGCACGAGATCATCGGCCCGCTGATCCAGCTGAAGGCGCCGGAACTGCTGATGTTCACGCGCATGACGGGTGAACTGGTGAAGAACATGCGGCACTGCCCGCAGCCCATCATTGCCGCGGTAGACGGCGTGTGCGCCGGTGCCGGCGCCATCATGGCCATGGCCTCCGACATGCGCCTGGGCACGGCCCGCAGCAAGACGGCCTTCCTCTTCAACCGCGTGGGCTTGGCCGGCTGCGACATGGGCGCCTGCGCCATGCTGCCGCGCATCGTGGGCCAGGGCCGCGCCAGCGAATGGCTGTTCACCGGCCGTGCGCTGGGTGGCGAGGAAGCAGAACGCTGGGGCTTCTACAACCGGCTGGTGACGCCGGAAACGCTGGCTGAGGAAGCCCTGAAGCTGGCGCGCGACATCGCCGCAGGGCCGACCTTTGCCAATGGCATCACCAAGACCATGCTTCACCAGGAGTGGGACATGGGTGTGGACGCCGCGATTGAAAGCGAAGCCCAGGCGCAGGCGATCTGCATGCTGACCGAAGACTTCGGGCGCGCCTACAGGGCGTTCGTGGCCAAGAGCAAGCCGGTGTTTGAGGGGAATTGAATTGGGCTCAATAGTGCTCGCTCCGTGGCGGTCGCGTGCGCTTGGGGTGCCCTATTGCGCTCATGTCCCCCGCCCCAACTTGCTGCGCAAGCTGGAGCTCCTCCTTTACTTCGCTCCACAGGGCACCCCAATCACCCGCTCCGGCACCTTTGATGACGCGCCAACTGCAGGCGAGCCGCGGTGGTGGCAGGCCGAGGACGCTGGGTACCGGGCGCAGCGAAGTAAAGGAGGAGCCGCAAGCTGCGCAGCAGACTGTGGCGGGGGACATGAGCGGAGCCCGGTACCCGGCGGCCTTGGCCCGCAGCGGTACTCTGAGCACACGACTGCAACGAGCCACTGAGATGACCGCACTCGACCACCTGCGCTGGCCCTTCTTCGAACCGCGGCACCGCGACTTTGCGGCGGCGCTCGACACATGGGCTCACGCCACCGTCCGCGACCAACATGGTCATGACGTCGACGCGCAATGCCGCCACTTGGTGAAGGAACTGGGTGCTGGCGGCTGGCTGCGACATGCCGTGGGTGGCACAGATTACGGCGCGGCGGCAGATGTGATCGACACCCGGATGCTGTGCCTGGCGCGCGAGACCTTGGCCCGGCACGAAGGCCTGGCGGACTTTGCGTTTGCGATGCAGGGCCTGGGGTCGGGCGCTATTTCGCTGGCCGGCACACCTGAACAGAAGTCGCGCTGGTTGCCGCGCGTGGCTGCGGGCGAGGCCATTGCCGCCTTTGCCTTGAGTGAGCCGGATGCCGGGTCGGACGTGGCCGCCATGCAGTGCGCAGCCCGTGTCGATGGCGACCATGCGGTGCTCAACGGCGAGAAGACCTGGATCAGCAACGGTGGCATTGCCGACTTCTACGTCGTCTTCTGCCGCACGGACGAAGCGCCCGGGGCGCGCGGCATCAGTGCTTTTGTGGTGGAAGCGGGCACGCCGGGCTTCGAGATTGCAGCGCGCATCGAAGTCATTGCGCCGCACCCGCTGGCCCGACTGCGTTTCAACAACTGCCGTGTGCCGCTGAGCCACCGCATTGGCGGCGCGGGCGAAGGTTTCAAGCTGGCGATGCGCACGCTGGACGTGTTCCGCACCAGCGTTGCGGCCGCCGCGCTGGGTTTTGCCCGCCGCGCACTGGAAGAAGGCCTGGCACGGGCCAAGAGCCGGCCCATGTTCGGTGGCCGCCTGGCCGACTTCCAATTGACGCAGGCCAAGCTGGCGCAGATGGCGCTGACGATCGACAGCGCCGCCCTGCTGGTCTACCGCGCCGCATGGGAACGCGACCAAGGCATGAACGTCACGCGCCAGGCCGCGATGGCCAAGCTGGCCGCTACCGAAGGCGCGCAGCAGGTCATTGACGCGGCGGTGCAGCTGTTTGGTGGTCTGGGCGTCACCAGTGGCGTGACGGTGGAGCGGCTGTACCGGGAAATCCGGTCCCTGCGGATTTACGAAGGCGCCACCGAGGTGCAGCAACTCATCATCGGCCGCGACCTCATCAAGGAATGAGCATGTCCAAGCAAATCCTCCAGCCGGCGCACTGGGCCAAGCCCAAGGGCTATGCCAATGGCGTGGCAGCCACGGGAAGGCAAGTTTTTTTGGCCGGCATGATCGGCTGGGACGCACAAGGCCTATTCCACACCGACGACCTGGTCGGCCAGGTGCGGCAGGCCCTGCAGAATGTGGTGGAGACACTGGCCGAAGCCGGCGCGGCACCTGCCCACATCACCCGCATGACCTGGTACCTGACGGACAAGCGCGAATACATGAAGCGCGCACGCGAGATCGGCGGCGTGTTCCGCGAACTGATCGGTGACTTCGGCATCGCCATGACCGCCGTGCAGGTGATGGCCTTGATCGAAGACCGTGCGCAAGTAGAAATCGAAGTCACCGCCGTGGTTTCTGAATGACCGCAGGCTAACTTTTCAAAAGAAGGACATCACCATGGCCGCCAAAGCAAGCTTTCACTGGGACGACCCCCTGTTGCTGGACCAGCAACTCACCGACGACGAGCGCCAGGTGCGCGACGCCGCACAGGCCTACTGCCAGGACAAGCTGGCCCCACGCGTGGTGGAAGCCTTCCGCGCGGAAGACACCGACCCCGGCATCTTCCGCGAAATGGGTGAGCTCGGCCTGCTCGGGCCCACCATCCCTGAAGCCTATGGCGGTGCGGGCCTGAACTACGTCTGCTACGGCCTGGTGGCACGCGAGGTGGAGCGCGTGGACAGCGGCTACCGCAGCATGATGAGCGTGCAGTCGTCGCTGGTGATGGTGCCCATCTTCGAATTCGGCACCGAGGCGCAGCGCCAGAAGTTCCTGCCCAAGCTGGCCACCGGCGAATGGATCGGCTGTTTCGGCCTGACCGAACCCAACCACGGCAGCGACCCGGCCAGCATGATCACGCGCGCCAAGGCCGTGCCCGGCGGCTACAGCGTCAGCGGCGCCAAGATGTGGATCAGCAACTCCCCCTTCGCCGACGTGTTTGTCGTCTGGGCCAAGGACGACAGCGGCGCCATCCGCGGCTTCATCCTGGAAAAGGGCATGAAGGGCCTGTCCGCTCCCAAGATCAAGGGCAAGGTCGGCCTGCGCGCCAGCGTGACGGGCGAGATCGTGATGGACCAGGTCTTCGTGCCCGAAGAAAACGCCTTCCCTGATGTGCGCGGCCTGAAGGGTCCCTTTACCTGCCTGAACAGCGCGCGCTACGGCATTGCCTGGGGTGCGCTGGGTGCGGCAGAAGACTGCTGGCACCGCGCGCGTCAGTACGTCATGGACCGGCAGCAATTCGGCAAGCCGCTGGCGGCCAACCAGTTGATCCAGAAGAAGCTGGCCGACATGCAGACCGAGATCACGCTGGGCCTGCAAGGCTGCCTGCGCCTGGGCCGCATGAAGGACGAGGGCACGGCGTCGGTGGAGATCACCAGCATCATGAAGCGCAACAGCTGCGGCAAGGCGCTGGACATCGCCCGCCTGGCGCGCGACATGATGGGCGGCAACGGCATCAGCGACGAATTCGGCGTGGCGCGCCACCTGGTGAACCTGGAAGTGGTGAACACCTACGAAGGCACGCACGACATCCACGCGCTGATCCTGGGACGGGCGCAGACGGGGATTGCGGCGTTCTGAGAGTACGTCACGCAGTGGGGATGAGCCATCCAACTGGGCGTGGACCGGACAAGCAATCGGCCGAGCGCTGCCTGGGCATCCCAGGCTCGGATGATCTGAAGGCCGCGCAACGGGGTGTTCGTCCGCACTCGGCCATCAACTGTCGTTCGCGATCGACTGCTCTACGGCAGTTCGTCAACTGCCCCGGTAGTCACCTGCCTCAGCGGGACTCGCCCACGGTGAGCTTCTTGCACTTGGGCCTGGCTGCTTGACGCTGTTGGCCTTGGGACCGCGCCGGCCCAAGTCATCGGCCTGGAGCCCTGCTGGCGCTGGCGCGCGTACCCCTCAGAAATCGATAAGCGCCGCTGCCTACGATCCCTTCATCGCACGCAGTCTCCACAGGAAGGCTCGACCAAATGTTCTGTCCAGTTTGCAAGAACGTAGAACTCGTCATGGCCGATCGCCAGGGCATCGAAATCGACTACTGCCCCACTTGCCGAGGCGTATGGCTGGATCGAGGTGAACTGGACAAGGTCATCGAGCGGTCGGTTCAAGCGGTCAATGGTGGCAACTTGCCCGCTGTCCACGCCCAGGACCGGTCACGAGCCTACGAAGGCCATCATGGCTTAAAGGACTCGGACTTTGGTCGCAATGACCACGGCCACGCGCCGCAGGGCCAGCACGGTCACCGCAGATCTTTCTGGCGCGACCTGTTCGACTGACGACGCCCATTCGCCCCGCCAATCCATCCCCAGCCTCGTCCGCTATGTGCCCAACGCAGTTGCTCGCGGAGTTGGCGCCGCACGTTCCGCGTGCGCCAAGGCATGCGCGATGCCGACTTTCATACTTCGCCATCGGCGTCGGTCGTCCTGACCATCGTCACCGGTATTGTGGCAGTGTGCAGAAGGGCGTGCGACACGGAGCCCAGCAAGGCGCTTCGGACCGCCCCCAGTCCGCGCGCGCCAAGGACAATCCCTTCGCAGCCCCGCGCCTGTGCGATCGACAGCAGGGTAGGGGCGATCTCACCCGATCCAATCTCGATCTCGAAGGGGACTCCGGTCTCGCGAAGAAGCGACTCGGCGTCACCCAAGGCCTTGTGGCCGACCGCGCCGCTGACGCGCTCGAGCACGTCTGACGTGGGTGGCAGCACCATCTCATAGAGAAACGTCGGCTCCTGAACGGTCGCCAGAACGATTTCGGCCTTCAGGCCTGCCTCGCACAAACGAAGCGCGTACCGCGCAGCTTCCAGCGCCTGCGCTGAACCATCCACGGCAACCAGCAGCTTCATGTCTGACCTCCATTGGTACTGATCGCAAGCGGGATCCGGTCCGTAACGGCGCCCCGGCATTCCTCATCGAACCAGCAGCACCGGCGTTGTGCAAAGCGACAGCACCTTGGTTGCCACCGAGCCCATGACAAGCCCGGCGACGGCGCCATGCCCATGTGTGCCGAGGACGATGAGCTCATACCGGTTCCGTTCGGCAAACTTGGCGATGCTCGGGCCGGGCGGACCGATGCGATGGACAAAGGTGGCCGCCGCATCTTGCATCTTGAAGAAGGCGCGGATCGGCTTGAAGACGGCCTCGGCATCTGCGTCGTAGAAGGCCCGGACCCGGTCCTTGCCGGCGAAGGCGGCCGCGCGATGTGGAATGGCAGGGACGCAGTGAAGGACGGTATAGGTGTGCTGGCGTCCAAGCCACTCGTCGTGCGCTGCGATGAAGGCCAGCATGCGCTTTGTGTATGCGCTTCCGTCTGCGGCGATCAGTATCTTCATTTCGCTGTCTCCGTTTCGGTTTCAGGCTCACGCCCGCATCGCGCCGATGTTCAAGCCGCGGGAGGATACCGGCGCGCCCGGCGCTAGTCCCGTTCCTTCCGGCGGCGTTCGCCGCCTCCCCGCTTGTCAGGCTCCACGCGCGGGTCGCGATGGCACTCCACGCAATTCTGGAAGTTCTGGATGCCTTCCTCGATGTGCTCCTGCCTGACCTTGGCCTCCGAGTGCTCGTGGCACCCGTAGCAGGTGTAGCGGCTGTAGTCGTTGTTCTTGTGACAGGTCACGCAGGTGGCTTCATGGTCGCGGTCGAGCACGAAGAACTTGTTGTGATCGAAGGTGGCCGGCTTCCAGGCATCGGTCTTGTGGCAGGACTTGCAGCCGCCCTGGAATTGGCGATGCAGACGGTCGGTCGGCGCGCTGTGGCAGCTCTCGCATCGATCCAGTTCGGCCTTGGCCAGCAGTGCGTGGTCGAAGTGGGCCGGCTTCCAGGCCTTGCTCTCGTGGCACTTCGAGCACTCGATCCTGAGATCGCGGTGCACGGTGTCCTTGGGCGCCACGTGGCACGACGAACAGGTGTCGCGCACCGCGACCTTCAGCAAGCCATGCGAGAACGGCTTGCGGCTGCGCTTCGTGAGCTTCGGGCCCTGGTGGTCGCTGTGGCAGGCCATGCAGTCCTGCTCGATCAGTTCCTGGTGAAACGACACCTTGACGGTCCGGCTCGGAATCGGCACGCCCTTGGTGGTCTTCAACCCGACGTCGGCAGGCACGTGACATTCGGTGCAACGTTGCGACGAGGCGCCGCGCCAGGCCGCGTGGCAGGCGAAGCAGTCCGTGGCGAGTTCGGCATGGCCCTTGACCAGCGGCCCCGGGCTCACCATCAAGTGCGGGTAGACGAAGGCCAGCGCCACCAGCACGAGCAGGTTGAGCGCGATGACGATCAGCAGGACCGGGCGCTTCTTCACTTCCAGCCCCAGAACAGGAAGATAGCCAGGATGTGGGCCGTCGCCAGCACACTGAAGGCCAGCGTGATCGGGAAGTGCACCACGCGCCACTGCTTGACCACGTCGAAGGTCAGGCTGTCCCAGTAAAGGCGGTCCTCGAGTTCCCCTTCGCTCACGCCGCGATCACGCATGCGCTGGCGGGCTTCCTCCATACGCTTGCGCGCGCGGTCGAGCAGGAACTTGCCGGTCAGCCCGCTGCCCACGTTGATCAACATCGCCCAGACCGCCAGCCATCCGAGGATGGCGTTGAAGTGGACGCCCGCGTGCACAAGCACGAGCAGAGATCCCAGCCAGGCCAGCAACTCGTGCCAGCGCAGCAGCTTCGCCGGATGGCCGCTCTGGATGAGCTTGCGCTTGCGCAGCGAGTAGGCAGTGGACCCGATGATCAGCAGCGTCCCAGGGATGCCCAGCCAGCGGCCGACCCACAGCAGGTCGAACAGGTGCAGCAGGCCGTCGAGGGCCAGCGCGATCAGTGCCAGGGCAGCGAAGCTGCCGAGAAAGGGCAGCACTTCGCGGGTCAGGAGCTTCGGGCGTTGTGGCATCAGGCCTCCAGCACCACGGCGGACGACGGCCGGCCCACGCAGAGCAGGCAATGACCCGGAGCGACGTCGTGGTCGGGCGCGCTGTCGTACTGCACCGTGCCTTCAACCACACGGGTCTCGCAGCTCCCACAGCCGCCCGACCGGCAGCCAGACTCGACCGCGATGCCATGTCGCTCCGCGAAGTCCAGCAGCGATGAGTCCCGGCCATCCCAGGCGAGCGTGCGACCCGAGCGCTGGAACCGCACTTCAAGTTCGGCCGCGATCGGCACGGGGGTTTCAGCGGCGCCGGGCAGCTTGACGGATGCCGGGCCGAACGCCTCGAAGTGAATGTCCGGGAGCGGCACACCCCAGGCCGCGAGCGCGGGCACCAGCGTCTCCATCATGGCTGGCGGGCCGCAGACGTAGAACTGGTGACGTCCGTGCGGCAGCGTATGCCGCAGCAACTCGACATCGACGTGGCCACGGTGCTGGTAGTCGCGGCCCTCGACATCGGTCTCACCTGGCCGGCTGTAGACGATGTTCAGGCGCAGCGGCGCGTGCCTGGCGGCGATGTCCTCCAGCACCTGCTTGAAGGCGTGCTCGTGGCTGTTGCGCAGCCCGTAGTACAGGTGCACCGTGCGCTGAGGCTGCTGGTCGAGACACCAGCCCAGCATGCTCATCATCGGCGTGATGCCGATGCCGCCACCGATCAGCACTACGGGCACGTCCGGGTCCGGGTCGATGAAGAAGTGCCCGGCCGGCGCCTTCACGCGCAGGATGTCGCCGACCTGCACGTGGTCGTGGAAGTGGTTTGACGACAGGCCCGGCGCGAACTTGGGGTGGTCTCCCGGGGCGGGCACGCGCTTGATCGTTATGCGGTAGCGAGTCGGATCTGGGCGATCGGACAAGGAGTAGCAACGGGTGATCGTGCGCTGCCCCGCCATGGTGAGTGGCGCCTGCGGCCTGGCTTCCAGCGTGAATGTCAGGAACTGGCCTGGCTTGAAGGCCGGCAGCGGCTGCCCGTCAACGGGCTGAAGGTAGAACGAACACTGCGATTGCGCCGGGTCTTCGAATGCACGCTGGACGACGCGGAACTCTCGCCAGCCTGCCCACGCCGCATCGACCTTGCCTGGCTTCGCGACTGGCGCCGCCAACGGGGCCCCTACCCCGGCCGAGCGTCGCTGCCAAACGGCCCAGCCAATGCCCGCAGCCAGCTGCAGGAGCAGTGCGGCAGAAATGAAAGACAGGAGCGAGAGGACAGTCATTGATCTCGGCGCAGTGGCAGCGATGCCCTACACGGCCATCACCTGGGACGATTCTGGTGCTCGGCGGCATTGGCGACTTGACCGGCCTCAATGGCGGGACTGCCTGCCGCAAACGCTCAGAAGTCCGCAATGTCGAAGGCCGCAGCTCGACCTGTTCCAGCCCTCACCGAGAGACGCCAGCATGCATGCCGATCTTCATCAATTCCTGCCCCGCCTCATCGGGACGACCCTTCTTGCGCTGGCGCCTGTGGTCTTCACGGCCTTCGTCTCGATGCCCTTGAGCCTGAACCGATATCCCGGAGAACTCGCCCGGGTAGACGCACCCGCGCGGCACATGACCTGAATCGTCTGGCGGCGCAGTCAGGGTGTCCGCTGACTGACGAACCACTTGGTGGCCTCGAACCAGGCCAGTGCGCCCAGGCAGAGCGCCGCGCCGATCAGCAGGAGGGCTCCGGAAGGCGTGGCAAAGGCGAACAGACCGCTGACGGCCGGCACCCACAGCACCAGAACCAGCAGTATGCAGGTGGCTGACGCGATCCAGCCGAACGCGGCATTCCACGGGCGCGATGAATCGCGGCGCCGGGTCCATGTCCGGTTGACGTGGATGAGGGCCAGGTTGCTGACGACCAGCACCGCGAACGCAAGCGCGCGGGCCGTCTCGTCGGAACCCGAGGCCGACCGGGCGATCAGGTAGGCGACGAGCACGATGCCGAAGAGTCCGAATCCCTGCAACGCGCCGCGCAGCAAGACCTGTGCATCGAACAGGCGAGCGTCCGGTCGCCGCGGAGGCGCGCGCATCGCATCGGCCTCCAGCGGTTCGGCCTCGAACACGATGGAGCAGGCAGGGTCGATGATCAGTTGCAGGAACAGGATGTGCACCGGCATCAGCACCATCGGCCAGCCGAGCACCAGCGGCACGATCGACAGGCCGACGATCGGCAGGTGCACCGCGACGACGAAGGCGATGGCCTTGCGCAGATTGGCAAACACCCGGCGGCCGTAGCGCACTGCGGTGACGAGAGAGGCGAAGTCATCGTTGAGCAGGACCAGGGCGGCGGCTTCTCGAGCGACATCAGTGCCGCGCGCACCCATCGCCACACCGATGTGGGCGGCCTTCAGCGCCGGGGCGTCGTTCACGCCGTCGCCTGTCATGGCGACCACGTCACCGCGTGCCCGGAACGCCTGCACGAGCCGGAGCTTCTGCTCGGGTTGCACGCGGCAGAAGACGTTGGTGGTCGCCAGTCTCGCGGCGAGGGCGGCGTCGTCCAATCGGTCGAGTTCGGGGCCGGTCACCGCCTGGCCATCGGCAACGAGGCCGGCCTGCCTGGCAATGGACCGGGCCGTCTGCGGATGGTCACCGGTGATCATGACGACCCGGATGCCCGCGGCCCTGCACTCGGCAATGGCGGCGGGCACGTCCTGCCGCACCGGGTCCTCCAGTGCCACGAGGCCGATGAGCTCGAAATCGAAGTCGTGCTGCGCATCGGGCAGGTCGCCCGCCGGGAAGATTGCCCGCGCGACGGCCAGGACGCGCAGACCTTCCCCGGCCATCGACTCGACCTGGCGGGCGATGGACGCGTGCCGCGCGGTATCGAGGTGACAGAGATCCATGATGGCCTCGGGCGCGCCCTTGGCGGACACCACACGGTCCTGGCGATCAGGCGATTGCCAGACACGCGACATCGCCAGCAGTTGCGGCGAGAGCGGGTAGTCGTCGATGAGTTCCCAGTCGCCATGCAGGTGCTCAGTGCCGGCAAGGTGCCGCTGCCCGGCATCAACGATGGCGGATTCCATCGGATCGAAGGCTCGGCGGTGACTCGCGAGCACCGCGTACTCCAGCACCGGGTGCAGCGCTTCCGGCAGAACCGATGAGGTGCTGCCGCCCAGGTCCTGGGCTGCTTCGTCGGCCCAGAGCCTGCGCACGGCCATCCGGTTCATCGTCAAGGTGCCGGTCTTGTCGACGCACAGGACGGTTGTCGCACCGAGCAGTTCGACCGCCGGCATGCTTCTGGTGAGCACCTTCTCGCGCGCAAGGCGCCACGCACCCAGGCCCAGGAAGATGGTCAGGACCACCGGAAGTTCCTCGGGCAGGATGGCCATCGCGAGCGTGAGGCCGGCCAGCAGGCCATGCAGCCAGTCGCCGCGCGTCAGACCCCACGCCAGGGCCAGCGCGGCTGCCAGGCTCAGGCCGATCACCGCGACCCAGGTGACGATGCGTTGTGTCTCGCGCTGCACCGGGGTGGCTTCCGTCGAAATGGCCTGCAGCGAGGCACCAATGCGGCCTAGTGCACTGCGCTCGCCCGTGGCCGTCACGACGCCTTGCCCGGTGCCCTGGGTCACCAGCGTGCCCGAGAAGGCCAGACTGCGAGGTTCGGTGCCGGCGCCAGACCCGACAACCTGCGCCTGCTTCATCACCGGAGCCGACTCGCCCGTCAGCAGCGATTCGTCGATCGACAGATTCGACGCTTGAAGGAGGCCAAGATCGGCAGGCACCCGATCGCCTTCGGCCAGCAGAACGATGTCGCCGATGACAAGCTCGCGGCCGGCGATGCGAATCGACTGGCCGTCGCGAAGCACCAGCGCGCGCGGGCTGGACAGGTCGCGCAACGCTTCCAGCGATTGTTCGCTGCGGCGCTTCTGGACGTAGGTGATGGCAATGACGACCAGCACGAACCCCAGCAGCATCAGCGCTTCGTGACGATCGCCCAGCGCAAGATAGATCGCACCGCAGGCCACCAGCAGCAGGAACATCGGCTCCAGCACCACGTCGCGCAGCAGTCCCCATGCACCGCGGCGTGCCGTGGCGGGCAGTTCGTTCGGACCGTCGCGGGCCAGGCGCTCTCTGGCCTCTGCCGCACTCAGTCCCGGCGTGGCTGCGGCGTTCAAGCGAGGCTCTGGTTCGCTGGCTTCGGCATAACGCCGGAATGATCGAGGTCGGGCCGCCGCCAGGGATCGACGTGCGTCATGAGGTTGAGGACCCGGTGGCGTTGCATCACGCGATTGCGCGCCTCGACGGCGATGTCATGCCCGGCTTCAACGCTGAGGGCAGCGTCCACTTCGATGTGCGCATCGACCACGATCATGTCGCCCATCTTGCGAGTGCGAATGTCGTGCACGCCTTGGATGCCCGGCGTTCCTTCGAGGGTGCTGCGGATCGCCGCGACCTCGGCGTCGTCGATGGATCGGTCCATCAGGTCGTGCAAGGCATCCCAGCCGAACTCCCAGCCCATCTTTGCCACCATGAAGCCGACAATGGCGGCGGCGATCGGGTCCAGGATCGGGTAGCCGGCCAGGTTGCCGGCGATGCCGAGGCCGACCACCAGGGACGAAGCCGCGTCGGAGCGCGCATGCCAGGCGTTGGCCACGAGCATGCTCGACTTGACCCGCTTGGCCACGGAGAGCATGTAGCGGAACAGCAGTTCCTTGGCGACCAGTGCGCCACCCGCCACCCAGAGCGCGGCCAGGTGCACCTTCTGGACCGACTCGGGCTGCTCCAGCTTGAGGAACGCGGACCACAGCATTCCCAACCCCACCGCCAACAGCAGCGCACCGAGCACCAGGCTCGCGGCGGTCTCGAAGCGATGGTGCCCGTAGGGGTGATCGGCGTCGGCGTCCTTCTGGCTGTGGTGGTTCGCAAACAGCACGACGAAGTCCGCGACTAAGTCCGACAGCGAGTGGATACCGTCGGCGACCAAGCCTTGCGACTTCGACAGGATGCCCGCTGCGATCTGGGTGGTGGTCAAGACCAGATTGACCAACACGCTGACCCAGGTGCTGCGCGAGGCGGCCTCGGCCCGTTGCGCAGGGCTGTGTTCGGAATCTTCGGTGTCTTCTGGGGGATTGGAAAATTGCATGGCACGGCTCGGGTGGGGGGAGCGGGCCAAAGTGGCCCGCTCGGCGGGCGCAGCTTACGTGTCGGGTCTGACCGGAGGATTAACGCAACGCAGACTGGCGACGTTGCGGTCCATTTACGGCCCGTGACGCGAACACGTCTCACTGCCGTATCGCAGTGTGTGGTTGATGCAGTGTGCGGGCGCGCACAGAATGCGGTTCCTTGGACGATCGGGGACTCCGAGCCCCAATCGCGCTGGCTTCCACATGCAGATGCTTGCCCACAGCCGCGCGTCCTCCAACACTGCCCAGTGTGGCGGTTCGACCGACCGCTATGGGGCGGCGAGGTTTGAAAATTGGACGTCTCTTCAGGGTCGGGAGCTGTCATTCCCACGGCGGCCGGCGAACTCACACTGCTGCTTGAATTTGTTCGACTACCGGAACTTGTTGACGATGGCGGCCGAGATCAAATTCCATTTGGCGCGCAGGGTCGGGTGGTGGCCCCAATCGCTGGTGGCATGGATCGTGATCGGCTCGAAGTTGCCCGGATCGATCAATTGGCCAGCGGCGCCAATCTCGAAGTCGAAGCCCGACGGCGTCATGCCGTAGAAGGAGACCATGCCGTCGGGCTCCGGGTGCTGGCCCAGCGTCAGAATGATCGGCAATTTCAGTTTCTGTGCCCGCTCCCAGGCGCCGCCGACATCGCGCATGTCGTTGGCCTCGATCATCACGTGATGCATGCGCCCCTTGGTCGGCATCTCGAACAACGCCAGCGAGTGATGACGCGGATTGCAATGCAAGAAAACGCCGCCGATGTTGATGGGGCCGATGCTGAATTGAAGCTCCTGGCTCAGGCGCATGCCCAGCACATCGCGATAGAAGGAAGCGGCACTTTGCATATCGGGACTCGACAGCACCGCATGACCCAACCCCATGGCGCCAGTACGGAAGCCGCCAGGCACCAGCGTCGAGTCGAATGCCGTGCCGGCCTGTCCGAGGCCCATCACCAATTCGTTGCGAACGCCATCGGGCCCGGTGAAATACACCAGTCGCTCGACCTGACGCGCGTGGCACAAAGCCGCATCGCCTGCCGCCGGATCGGCGCCGACTTTTTGCGCGCGCGCAACGATGGCATCGAAATCGTGTTGGTCAGCGACTTCCCAGCCCAGCGCATCAATGTCGTCGGCCGCGCCCTGACGCAGAATGAACCGATGGGCGCGATCATCCAGCCGCAAGGCCAGCGTTCCGTCGCTATTCGTGCCGGGCGCGGGCAGGCCCAGCATCTCGGCAGCGAACTTGCGCCAGCGCGCAATATCGCGAACCTGAAGGGCAAGATAGGCTAGGTTGATTTTGCCGAACATCGATCGCCCTTCCCATAGATAGCGAATTTAATCTATAGCAAGAGCCCCTGAAAGACCTCCGCCTCCAACTCGGAATGTGCGGAATCAAACATGACAGGCTTCTTCAAGGCAGCCATCAATGATGACCCGCAGAAGGGTCGGCACTGTCCTATCCGCTGATCAAGTCGCGAACCCCAGGCCCGCATCGGATGCCAGGCTGCGCCGTCAGATCGTCAGCGACTGCCATGGAGAATGGGCGCGTCTGAGCGCACGTCGGCCTGTGGCGGCGGTGGTGGATGGCGGTGGTGGACAGCGGCTTTCCGGCTTGGGCCCGGGGCTGGCTCACCGACGGCTTGGGTCGCCGCACATCGCTGTCCAGGCACTGGCTGCCCGCACCCATCATCGGAAAGCGCGAAGATCGCCTTGTCAGCGCAGCCCGAAGAATCCGAGCACCAACAGGATGATGACGACGGCACCGACGAGCCAGATGATTCGGTTCACGATGGAGATCCTTTGCTGGCGCGGGTTGGGTTGGCAAGGCAGTCCTGCACCCATCGGCCTGGCCCCGCGTGGACCAATCTAGGCCTTGTCGGTGAGACGCTCTGTTCGTTGTCGAACGGAGCCGTGCACCAGCCCCGGATGACAGCGCAAGCTCCATCACACCGCCAACGGCGGAGTCGCAACGCCGATCGAGACATTCAACTGAACGCCATCCGAGAGCGCCCGACTTCGGACGCCTGCGGTGTGCGTATCCCATCGCACGGACCAACGCGTTTGCGGTCCATAGCATTCGTTCATGTTTGCTCGCATCAACCGATCCATCCAAGGGAACACGAACGAAGGAATCCTCATGAAGAAACGAATTCTTGCGGGCCTGTTGGTCGCCATGGCTGCCGTGGCATCGCCGATGGTGTCGCACGCAGCCGATGCCGAAGGGACCAAGGCGAAGACGAAGGAGTACGTCAAGGACTCGGTGATCACGACGAAGGTGAAGGCCGACCTCGCCGCAGAAAAGTTGTTGAGTCTCGTGAAGATCCAGGTGGAAACCGACAACGCCGGCCAGGTCACCCTGAGCGGAACCACCGCGACCCGGACGGCAAAGGACAAGGCGATGTCCATTGCACAGGCCGTCAAGGGCGTCACGTCGGTCGACAACCAGATCAAGGTCGTCACTGAAAAGTAGGCGTACCGGACCGGTCCCGCCCGCAAGCGGCGGCGGGACGGCGATTTCCAAGCATGGGCGAAGAAATGGCACACGTAGGCCTGCCGCTTCGATCCTTCCGCGCAGCCACGAGCTTGCCCACTCATCGAGAGAACTGCCATGACCCTCTGCCCCATCGCCATTGCCGTCACCTGCCGCAAGTGCCCAATCGTCTCGGCGTGCCCGGTCAAGACAGTGATCGGAGACTACGTGGAGACCAAGCCGGCCAAGCCTGACGCCACGACGACCAAACAGAAGTAGCCGGCACGCCGTGCCCGGACCAGCCGCTTGGGTACGCCCGCTGCGCCAGGGGTCGGCCGCGCGTTGAGTCTTCTGACTCCACGCGTCGGCGACCTCACGCACCATGAGGTCGGGCGCCAATGCTTCACGCGCATACTCGGGTATGGATGGTGCTCGCCTGATTCCCCCGCCGTCGAGATCACCCCAAGGTGTTCGCGTGGTCGGGCTGGGTGCCTCAGCCGGCGGGCTAGATCCGCTCGAAGCGTTTCTGTCCTGCGTTCCAGCGGCGAGCGGCCTCGCCTACCTCGTCGTCCAGCACATGGACCCGAATCGCGAGACGCTGCTGGTTGAGCTGCTGCAGCGCGCCACACGCATGCCAGTGCACGAGGCGGCCGAGGCGCAGCCCATCGTGCCCAACTCCGTCTATGTCATCGCTCCGGATACGGAACTCACCATGCTGGGCGGCGTGCTGCACCTGGCCAAGCCCGGCAAGCCCCGTGGGCAACGACTGCCGATCGATGTGCTGTTCAGCTCCTTGGCGCGGGAACTTGGAGATCGGGCAATCGGTGTCGTGCTCTCAGGCATGGGATCGGACGGCACCCAGGGACTGCAAGCCATCAAGACGCAAGGGGGGCTGACGCTTGCCCAGCAGCCCGAGTCGGCGCAGTTCGACTCGATGCCCAGGAGTGCCATCGCTGCGGGCTGCATCGACATCATTGCACTGCCGGCCGACCTGCCTGCTCGCATCGCGAGCGTCATCGGACCTCAGCCTGCCCGCGAATGGGTGTCAGACGAGTCGGCTGGCGACGAAACGGATGCGCTGAACACCATTCTGGCGCTGTTGCACCAGCACACACGGCACGACCTGGCGCTCTACAAGTCGAACACGCTGGTCCGCCGCATCGGCCGTCGCATCGCCGTGCATGGTCTGGACTCGATAGCGGCCTACGTCGACTTCCTGCGTGCGAATACCCAGGAACTGGACCTGCTCTTCAAGGAGATGCTGATTGGCGTGACGGCGTTCTTCCGCGACCCGGACGTCTGGCAGGACCTGCAGGACCAGGTCTTGCCGGCATTGATCGATCGTCATGCCGACGAGTCCGGCGCGATGCGCGCCTGGGTGGTCGGTTGCTCGACCGGCGAGGAGGCCTACTCGCTGGCCATCGCCTACGCCGAAGCCCTTGAAGGCCTGCCGCCGTCGGCCCATCGCCCCCTGCAGATCTTTGCCACCGATCTGAACTCCGACGCGATCGCATCGGCACGCAGCGGCCGCTTTGCGGCCACGATCGCCCGCGATCTGACGCCACAGCGCCTGGTGCGCTTCTTCACCGAAAGGCCCGGCGGCTACCAGATCGACAAGCGCATCCGGGACATGGTGCTGTTCGCACAGCACGACGTGATCTTGGATCCCCCGTTCACCCGACTCGACATCGTGTCGTGCCGAAACTTGATGATCTACTTCGGCACCGCGCTCCAGAAACGCCTGGTACCCCTGTTCCACTACAGCCTGCGGCCAGGCGGGGCGCTGCTGCTGGGCGGCTCGGAAACCGTCGGCCGCGCGCATTCGCTGTTCACACCCCTGCACCCGAAGTCCAGGCTCTACTGGCGAAGCCAGAATGGTGGTGCCCATGGCGCCGTGGTCTTTCCAACCCAACGACGTCCGTCCACGCGATCGGCGCCACAGGAGACAACCCTGCCGCAACAGAACACGCCGCCGGTGAACCTTCAATCGCTCGCCGATCAATTGCTGCTGCAGACGCATTCGCCCCCTGCCGTGCTGGTGAACGACGCAGGGGACATCGTCTACATCAGCGGCCGCACGGGCCGCTACCTGGAACCCGCCGCGGGCAAGGCGAACTGGAACATCCACGTGATGGCGCGGCCCTCGATCCGTGCGCAACTGGCCGTTGCCTTGCGGACGGCCCTGCAGGACAAAGCCACAGTGGACCTGCGCGCGCTGCGGCTCGACGACGAAGCAGCCACCACCGTGGACATCACGGTGCAGGCCGTCGTGCAGCCCAGGTCACTGGAAGGCATGGCAATGATCGTCTTCCGGGATGTACCGGCCCCGCCCGGTCGCGACGGGCAGCGAACGAGGTCGTCCGGCACAGCAGACCCCAGTCTCACGGACGAACTGCTGCGCTTGCGCGAAGAGGTCACCGCGCTGCGCCAGGAGATGCGTGCTTCTCAGGAGGAACTGCAGGCCTCGAACGAGGAGCTGCAGTCGACCAACGAGGAGTTGCAGTCCGCCAACGAGGAGCTGACGACGTCGAAAGAAGAGGCACAGTCGATGAACGAGGAGTTGCAGACCATCAACGGCGAACTCCAGTCCAAGCTGGACGATCTGGCGCTCGCGCAGAGTGACATGCAGAACCTGCTCAACAGCACGGACATCGCCACGCTGTTCCTCGACAACCACCTCAACGTGCGCAGGTATACCGAGCAGATCGCTCGGGTCATCCACCTGCGCGAGGGCGACATCGGTCGGCCGCTGAGCGAACTGGCGAGCACATTGCTTTATCCCGACTTGCACGCCGACGTCAAGGAGACCCTGCGGACGCTGGCTTTCAGCGAGAAGCAGATTGCCACCAATGACGGACATTGGTTCACGGTGCGCATCATGCCGTACAGGACCCTGGCCAACGTCATCCAGGGTGTGGTGATCACGTTCGTGGACATCACAGTCGCAAAAGAGCTCGAGTCCCGCCTGCGCAAGGCGTAGAGTGGTTTCTCACAACCGACATCCCGCAGGAACCTATGTCTGATCTGTCCAATCTGCCCTTCAGTGCCATCCACCCGGAACGACTGGCCGAGCTTCGCAGCCGCGCCGCCTCCCGGCTCACCGGCGCGGCGGCCACCAAGGGATCCGCCGCCAGGGCCGCGGATGCATTGACCGTTCTGCATGACCTGGCGTCTTCCCCGGCCACCGCGTCGGACGCGTTGACGCTGCTGCACGAACTGCAAGTGCACCAGGTGGAACTTGACCTGCAAGCGCAGGAGTTGCATGAATCGCGAGCCGAGCTGGAATCCGCCCTGCGCCGGCAGATCGAGCTCTACGACTTCCAACCGGTCGGTTGCTTCACCATCGATCCCCGGATGGTCCTGCACGAACTGAACAACACCGGCGCCGACATGCTGGGACTGGCGCACGATGAAGCTTTGGGCCTCGCGATCGACGCCTTCATGCGCATCGAGAGCGCCGAGCGGTTCAGGTCAGCGCTTGCCACGCTTGACGCCGGCAAGCCCAGAGCTTCTTGCCGTCTCGCCCTGTGCCCGAGGCAAAGGTCCGATCAACCCGTGCTGGCGAGCATCAGCAAGGATCCTGCGGCAAACCGGTACCTGGTCAGCTTGGCAGATACCGGTGACGAACGCGAAGACGGCCCGCCGGCGCCCTGAGCGAAAGCGGGGCTCGGGCCCAGCAGGCACTAGACCCATCCAGCCCGGCGCAATCGACGATAGACAAGCACGCATCCCAGCGTGGTCATGGCAACGGCCATGGGATAGCCGGCCTTCCACTTCAACTCCGGCATCCACTCGAAGTTCATGCCGTACAGGCTGAAGACGACGGTGGGGATCGCCAGGATCGCGCCCCAGCCCGCCAGGCGCTTGACCACCTCGTTCTGGTTGTTGGCCACCAACGCCAGGTTCACCTGCATCGCCGTGGTCAGCATGTCAC
The DNA here is from genome assembly GCA_963750785.1 of uncultured beta proteobacterium. Lineage (GTDB taxonomy): Bacteria > Pseudomonadota > Gammaproteobacteria > Burkholderiales > Burkholderiaceae_C > Rubrivivax. Next base: position 429,251 of record CAVVSC010000002.1, read on the forward strand.
GCATGCCGTCGATCAAACCCACCAGGCGAGAGACATGATCCTGGATGTCCCGGAAGTAGGCGCGCAGTTCCTTGGGGATCAAGTCCTCGTGCAGTCGCATCAGCTCGGAACTGATTTCCGCCAGGGGCAGCGCGGCGTTGCGCAGTTCGAGCAGATTGCGCTTCAGCGCGTACAAGCGCTCGATCACGATCCTGTCGAACTGATCCTTGAAGATGTCGGTCTCGATCGCATCGAAGTCCTGTTCAAACTGGGCAACGACGGGTTGGTAGTTGTCGGCCACGAAGTCCAGGATCGCGTAGAGGGCGAAACCCGGTCCCTTCGGCAAGCCCTTCGTGCTGTCTTCGCAGTGCTGCAGCACCTGCGCGAAGCTCGATGAGGCGCCGTGGCGGACCGACACCAGGAAGTTCGTGCCGACGAACAGGTGGGTCTCTCCGTAGACCACATGGCCCGCTTGCAGCCGGGCCGTCTTCAGCACGATGAACAGCGAATTGCTGTAGGCCTCGATCTTCGGGCGTTGGTGCGCGTGGTGCGCGTCTTCAATGGCCAGTTCATGCAGACCGAAGGCCTGCTGGATATTTCGCAGCGCTGCATCGTCCGGCTCATGAAGTCCCAGCCACACGAAAGTGCCGGCTTGCTTGATGGCCTCGCCCATGTCGGCGATGGCGATGTCGCCGATCCGCTTGCCATTGCGATAGACCACGCTGTCCACAAGAGCTGTCATCTCTTCGTGCCCTCTCGCCAACTGCCGCGCCGACCGTCCACCACTGTCATTGGGGCATGAGGATCCACCCCGGTCGGTGCGATGCCGAACGGTGCCGGCACCTCCGGGGCAAGTCCTCACAAAGGCAAGGCGCAAGGGTGGAACGGTATTCCCTGAGGCCGCGATTCAAGCGCCTGGGTTCGCTCGCGCACGGACTGCAACCGGGTCGACGCCTATCTTGCCGATGGCGCGTGGGCCAGCAGCGTGTGCACCTGGTACAGCACAGCCTGCGCGTCGGAGTGAGCCCTTGTGCCATGCACCGGTCACGCCGATTTCTCAACTTCAACTCAAGGTCAAACCATGAACAAGAATCAAGTCAAGGGCACGCTCAAGGACGCTGCAGGCAAGGTGCAGGAAACCGCCGGCAAGGTGATTGGCAGCAACGAACAGCAGCTGAAGGGCCTCAAGAAGCAGGTGGAAGGCCAAGTGCAGAAGGCAGTTGGTGACATCAACGAAGCTGTCACGGACGCGAGCAAGAAGTAGCTGTCTGCGAGACCAGCCAGCACAACGGTCCGCGCCCGCTGCTGGCGCATGCATGAACGCTTACCTTCGAGACAAAGCGTCCATCGCCATCCGCAATGACAACTCTCGACGGGTTCTCTGCACGGCAAGGAACCGCCAGTTCGTCGTCATGTCCCTGAAACCCAAAAAAGACATCGGCGCGGAAGTACACGAGCTCGACCAGTTCTCTCGGGTCGAGCAGGTGCAGGGCGAAGCCGTGCTCGACGGCGTGGTCCATCACACGCGGGCGGACGCAGAGGCCGATATCGCGCACTTCGATGGCAAGACCTCGGAACAGCCCTGAGAACCTGAATGCTCGGTGTCCCGCGTTGACTTGGCGAATGCACCCACCGGGGCAGCCGGACATCTCGGCCGCGGCGCGCGACTAGGTCGACAGATAGGCCCGCGGCGAATGAGCGGCCAGGATGCGGCAGCTCAAGCCGTCCGCCCAGGCCGCATAGCCCGCGGAACTTGGGTGGATTCCATCGGCCGCCATGCCTGTCGTGGTCGTCGCTTCCGGATGCCAATGCATGGTGCGCCCCACCTGCTGGAGCAGCAGTGCAGCGAGGCTCTGGTTCATCTGTCTTGCCCAGTGGCCCATGAACCACCGCAGCGGCTGGGGCAGCGCCTGGCAGGCATGCATGGGTGGCACGGCGCTGTGCACCAGCAAGGCGGGTGCAAAGCGCAGGTCAATGAGCTCGGCAAGGCGAACCTGCCACCGCGCCCAATGCAGTGGCGTGCACAGGCCGGTGGCGTCATTGGCACCCATCGACAACACCACCACATCGAAGGGCGTGCATGGCGCATCTTGCAGCAGTCTGAGCAGGCCGGGCGAGTCGAGCCCGTTCACCGCCAGCACGCACCACTCCACCGTGTGGTGCGGGCTCAGGCACCGCACAAGCTGGCCGCATAGCGCCTCGTCCTGCGTCGGCGCGCCCACGCCTGCCGCCCCCGAGTCGCCGGCCACCAACAGGCGCATCAGCGAGCCGCTACCCGCCGTGCCAGCGCGTCTGCCTGGTGGTTCCGGCATCCGCGGCGTGATGCGTCGCACATGCCTGGCCTGCAGCCAGAGCAGTGGCAAGAGCGGCCCAAGCAGCAAAGGCAGCAGCAAGGGCAGCAGCAAATGCAGGCGCTGCCAGCGCGCGCCCATCAGCGCAAAGCCAAGCCAGCCACGACGGCAAGCGGCGGGTTCGGAGCGTATGGCCATGGTGGATGCACCGTAGGGCAAGACGGTGGCTTCGTCAGTGCGCTCTCGAACGGTGGACGGTGGGTCGGCGGCCAGGGCGGCAACAGATGCATCAACCGCAACAGCCGCAACAGCCGCAAAGGCGGCCCCAGTGCCCGAGGATCGGCAGCGCGCGGAACTGGCGTTCGACCGCGGTCAGGTTCCGATGCTCAATTCGCGTCTGCCCGCGTCAGGCGCAACGTGGCAGGCCTGGCGCTCACGCGTGACTCGACCAGACCAGCCGCGAAGCAGTTCGGCATTGCGGGCTCAGCCCGCCGGCCGCCAAAGTGCCGCAGTCTGGCTTCGGTCCCTCAGTCCGCCTTGAACCCCGACTTCAGCACCGGCGCCGCCCACTTGGCGAGATCGGTGCGCTGCACGGCAGCCAACTGGTCCGGTGTGGAACCGATCGGCTCCAGCCCCAAGGCCACCATGCGGTCGGTCAAGGCCTTGTCCTTCATCACCACCTGCACGGCAGCAGACAGCCGCTGCGCCTGTTCGCGCGGCAGGCCGCCCGGGCCGTACATCGCAAACCAGGCCGTGGCATCCATGGCCACACCCTGTTCACGCAGCGTGGGCACGTCGGGCAGTTGCGGCGCGCGCGTGGCACCGGCCACCGCGATCACCCGCACCTTGCCGTTGCGGTGCTGTTCCAGCGCTTCAGTCACCACGTCCATGGTGTAGCCAATGTGGCCGCCCAGCAGCGCCGTCATGGCCGGCGCGCCGCCCTGGTAGGGGATGTGCTGGAATTCGATGCCCGCCGCGTCGCCCACCATCAGGCCCAGGAAGTGCGGCACCGTGCCGTTGCCTGAAGAACCGTAGCTGGCGGTGGAAGGGTCGGCCTTGGCCTTGGCGATCATCTCGGCCATGTTCCTCACGCCCGTCTTGGGGCCGGACACCACGCAGAACTGGAAGCTGGCCAATTGGCTGATCGGCGTCAGGTCCTTCACCGGGTCGTAGCTCAGCTTGCGGAACACGTGCGGGAAGAGCACGACCGGGCCGCTGGGCATGATGAGCAGGGTCTGGCCATCAGGCGCCGCGTTCTTCAATTGCTCGATGGCGATACGGCCGGCCGCCCCTGGCTTGTTGTCCACCGTGACCGGCTGGCCGCCCAGTTGCGCGGGCAGCTTCTCAGCCAAGAGCCGCGCGATGACGTCGGCAGAACCACCGGGCGGGAAGCCCACCAGCACGCGGATCGGCTTGTCCGCCTGGGCCTGGGCGGCAGCGGACAAGAGCAGCGAAGCTGCCAGGCTCAGCAGAAACTTGCCAAGGGTCTTCATTGTCGGGACTCCTCTAGATGTTCTTGAAGCGGGGGCGACTCTAACGCGCCACCCGCGGCCGATCAAAGGCCGCGCAAGCGCTTCAGGTCCACGCCTTCCAGGCTGGAGACCACTGCCGCGGCGCCGTCGAAGCAGTCTTCAAGACTGAAGGCACTGCGCACCGCCAGCACGGCCAGCCCTGCAGCCCGTGCAGCGGCCGCGCCCACGGCGGAATCCTCGATCACCAGCACCTCGGACGCGGGCACGCCCAGACGGTCCAGCACCCAGACATAGATGTCGGGCGCAGGCTTTTTGTGCGGCACCACGTCACCGGCACCGATCACCTCGAACCAGCCCAGTGCGTCGCGCCCCAGGGCGTGGGTGATGAGCGCGTTCACGTTGTCGGGCTGCGTGGTGGTGGCAATGGCCTGGCGCAAGCCGGCTTCACGCGCCGCGCGCAGCAGCGCTTCAACACCCGGCCGCAGGCCCACAGCACCCTGTGCCACGCGCAGCGTGTAGTGGCGCGTCTTGGCCGCGTGCAGCGCTGCGACGCGGGCCGGTGCGTCCGCTTGCGCGGCGCCATCAGGGTCCTGCTGCTGCCACCAGTGCAGCAGCCGTTCCTTGCCGCCCGCGACGCGCAGCAGGCGGGCGTAGGTGGTCTCGTCCCAGTGCCAGCTGTTGAAGGGCGGGCCCGCATCGGCAAAGGCGGCGTTGAAGGCCGGCAGGTGACCGTCACGTTCCGTGTCGGCCAGAGTGCCATCCACATCCCAGATCAGCGCCCGCAGCGGTCGCGGTTCAAAGGGCACGGGTCACAGGGCGCCGATGGCCCGCTTGCGACGTTCCATCATGCGCCAGATGAAGGGCGTGAAGATCAGTTGCATGGCGATCTCCATCTTGCCGCCGGGCACGACGATGGTGTTGGCCCGCGACATGTAGCTGTCCTTGATCATGTTCAGCAGGTAAGGGAAGTCGATGCCCTTGGGGTTGGCGAAGCGGATGACGCAGATGCTTTCGTCCGCGCTGGGGATGTCACGAGAGATGAAGGGGTTGCTGGTGTCTACCACCGGCACACGCTGGAAGTTCACATGCGTCTGGCCAAACTGCGGCACGATGTAGTGCACATAGTCGGGCATGCGGCGCAGGATGGTGTCGGTGACCGCTTCGGCGCTGTAGCCGCGCACGTGCTTGTCGCGCCACAGCTTCTGTATCCATTCCAGGTTGATCACCGGCACCACGCCAATCAGCAGGTCCGGGTAGCGGGACACGTCCACATCGGCCGTTTTCACCGCACCGTGCAGGCCTTCGTAGAACAGCAGTTCGGTGCCTTCGGGCAGTTCCTCCCAAGGCGTGAAAGTGCCCGGTTCCTGTTGGTAAGGCGCGGCCTCCACCGGGTCGTGCAGGTACTTGCGGCGCTGGCCCTTGCCGCTTTCGCTGTAGCTGCGGAAGAGTTGCTCCAGTTCGGGGAACAGGTTGTTTTCGGGCCCGAAGTGGCTGAAGTGCTTGTTGCCGACCTGCTCGGCTTCGGCTTGTCGCGTGCGCATTTCCTTGCGGTCGAAACGATGAAAGCTGTCGCCTTCAATGACCGCAGCCTTGACCTGTTCACGGCGGAAGATGTTCTCGAAGGTGCGCGTGACACTGCTGGTGCCGGCGCCGCTGCTGCCGGTGATGGCGATGATGGGGTGGCGTTCACTCATGGGAAGCTGCTGAAGTCAATCTCTGAACAGGGACCGCTCCGCGAACAGCGGGTTGCTGCTGTCGCGTGTGGCGGGTTCTTGGTGGTAGCGCTCGATGCGATCGACCTCGTTGCGGCTGCCAAAGATCAGGCCCACACGCTGGTGCAGTGACGTGGGCTTCACGCCCAGCATGGCCTGGCGTCCGGTGCTGCAACGGCCACCGGCTTGTTCCATCACGAAGGCGATCGGGTTGGCTTCATACAGCAGCCGCAAGCGGCCGTGCTTGGCAGGATCCTTGGTGTCCCTGGGGTACATGAAGACACCGCCGCGCATCAGGATGCGGTGGGCTTCGGCCACCATGCTGGCGATCCAGCGCATGTTGAAGTCCTTGCCGCGCGGCCCCGTCTTGCCAGCGAGGCATTCGTCCACATAGCGCTTGACCGGAGGTTCCCAGAAGCGGCTGTTGCTGCTGTTGATGGCGAACTCCGTGGTGTCGGCCGGCACCTGGATGCTGGCTTGCGACAGGACGAATTCACCCAGATTGGGATTGAGCGTGAAGGCGGCGACACCGTTGCCCACCGTCAGGACCAGCATGGTCACCGGACCGTAGATCGCATAGCCCGCTGCCACCTGGGCAGCGCCGGCTTGCAGGAAGTCGGCCTCGACCACGTCCCGTCCGGAGTCGATGACGTCCTGGGGCGCCCGCAGGATGCTGAAAATGCTGCCCACCGACACGTTGACGTCGATGTTGCTGCTGCCGTCCAGCGGGTCAAAGACCAGCAGGTACTTGCCGCGCGGGTAGCTGGCCGGGATCTGTTTGGGCTCGTCCATCTCCTCGCTGGCCAGGCCCGCCAGGTGGCCGTTCCATTCGCTCATGCGGATGAAGATCTCGTTGGACAGCAGGTCCAGCGGCTTCTGTACCTCGCCCTGCACGTTGACGGCGCCGGCCTCGGGCAGGGCAGCGCTCAGGGATCCATCCAGGGAATGCCCCAGGGATCCGAAGGCCACGATGCGAGCAATGGACTTGCAGGCCAGCGCCACGTCCAGGATCAGGGCGTTGAGGTCGCCACTGGCGTTGGGAAATCGGCGGCGCTCCTCGATGAGGTAGCGCGTGAGCGTCCAGCGTCCGGAAAGCGGCATGGGGGTCCTAGTTTTGGAAAACGCGGCTGGCGCGGATGTCGCTCTCGGCCAGGGTGCTCAGGTCCTCGGCCGTCAGCACACGGTCGCGGTCGGCAAACAGCCGGCTGGCCTGGCGCAGGCGTGCGCGGTCCAGCGCGTTGCGCACGCTGCGGGCGTTGGCAAAGTGCGGCTGCTGGATGCGCCGCGCCAGGTACTCACCAAACGCCTGATGAGCGCCGGCGTCCAGGCGGTAGGCCATGCCGTCCAGCATGCGCGTCGCGATGTCCTGCAGTTCGGCCTGTGCGTAGTCCGGGAAGGCAATGTGGTGCGCAATGCGGCTGCTCATGCCCGGGTTGCTCTGGAAGAAGGTGTCCATGCGGTCCTGGTAGCCGGCCAGGATGACGACCAGGTCGTCGCGCTGGTTTTCCATGATCTGCAACAGGATCTCGATGGCTTCCTGCCCGTAGTCGCGCTCGTTCTCCGGCCGGTAGAGGTAGTAGGCCTCGTCGATGAACAGCACGCCGCCCAGGGCCCTCTTCAGGACTTCCTTGGTCTTGGGCGCCGTGTGGCCGATGTACTGGCCCACCAGGTCGTCACGCGTCACGGCCACCAGGTGGCCTTTGCGGCAGTAGCCCAGGCGGTGCAGGATCTGCGCCATCCGCAGGGCCACCGTCGTCTTGCCGGTGCCTGGGTTGCCGGTGAAGCACATGTGCAGGCTGGGCGAGGCGGCGGTGAGTCCCTGCACCAGCCGCAGCTTGTCGATGACCAGCAGCGCCGCGATGTCCCGTATGCGCTGCTTCACCGGCGCCAAGCCGATGAGGTCGCTGTCCAGTTCCTCCATCACCGCTTCCACGCGACTCTGCGCCAACACCTCGTTCACGGTGCGTGGTGGTGGCCCGGCCACGGGTTCGGCAGCGGCGGGTGCCGCGGTTTGCCCGGGAATGGAATACAGCGGCGCGGCCATGTTCAGGAACCGTAGCGCTCGGCCTCGGGCTGGTCGGCGGCGTAGCTGTGCACCGTGTAGCGGATGTTGCGTCCATCCGCCTCCTGCCTCACGACGCCGAAGCCGGGCTCGCGCGCCGGGCGGTTGACGATGAAGCTCATCGCGATGCTCTCCACACCGCGTGTGCTGTCGAAGGCCATCAGGCGGATGTAGTGCCTGGGGAAGGCCTTGCGGCAGGCGTTCAATTCCATCAGCACGCCCGCCGCGTCCTGCAGGTCGAACATGGGCATGCCGTGCATGTCCCAATACGTGTTGCGCGGGTGGGGGTCGTCGGTGTATTCAACGCTCCAGGCATAGCCCTTCTTCAGGCCGTAGTCGACCTGCAGCGCAATCTCCGCGTCGCTCAGGTCGGGCAGAAAGCTGAATTGGCCTTGCGTGATGCGGCCAGTGGGGTTGGTCATCATGGTCGTGTGTCCCTCAAGCCACCGAAGGCGTCACCGCGTAGTCGCTGGTGTCGGTGGAGGTGTAGTTGAAGCTGATGTCGCCCCAGGTATCCAACGCCTGTTTCAGCGGCGTGCAGAACTGGGCTGCCTTGCGCAGGATGTCCGGGCCTTCGTTCAGGATGTCCTTGCCCTCATTGCGCGCCTTGACCATGCATTCCAGCGCCACACGGTTGGCCACGCCACCGGCCTGGATGCCGGCCGGATGGCCGATGGTGCCGCCGCCAAACTGCAGCACCACGTCGTCACCAAACAGGTGGATCAGCTGGTGCATCTGGCCGGCATGGATACCGCCGCTGGCCACCGGCATGACCTTCTTCAAGTCGCACCAGTCCTGGTCAAAGAACAGGCCGCGCGGCAGGTCCTGCTTGTTGTAGGACTCGCGGCAGACGTTGTAGTAGCCCTGCACGGTCATCGGGTCTCCTTCCAGCTTGCCGACCGCGGTGCCGGTGTGCATGTGGTCCACGCCCGCCAGACGCAGCCACTTGGCGATGACGCGGAAGCTCACGCCGTGGTTCTTCTGGCGCGTGTAGGTGCCGTGGCCCGCACGGTGCAGGTGCAGGATCATGTCGTTGCGGCGGCACCATTCGCCCAGCGACTGGATGCAGGGCCAGCCGACGATCAGGTCGATCATGATGATCACGCTGCCCAGGCTCCTGGCGAATTCGGCGCGCTCGTAGATGGCCTCCATCGTGCCCGCGGTGACGTTCAGGTAGCTGCCCTTGACTTCGCCGGTGACGGCGCTGGCCTTGTTGACGGCTTCCATCACGTACAGGAAGCGGTCACGCCAGTGCATGAAGGGCTGCGAGTTGATGTTCTCGTCGTCCTTCATAAAGTCCAGGCCACCCTTCAGGCCTTCGTAGATCACGCGGCCGTAGTTGCGCGCGCTCAGGCCCAGCTTGGGCTTGGTGGTGGCGCCCAGCAGGGGGCGGCCGAACTTGTCCAGCCGTTCGCGTTCGACGATCAGGCCTGTGGGTGGGCCCTTGAAGGTCTTGACATAGGCCACCGGCACGCGGATGTCTTCCAGCCGAGCCGCCTTCAGCGGCTTGAAGCTGAAGACGTTGCCGATCAGGCTGGCCGTCATGTTGGCGATGGAGCCCTCTTCGAACAGGATGATGTCGTAGGCCACCCAGGCGAAGTACTCACCCGGCCGGCCCGGCACCGGTTCCACCTTGAAGCACTTGGCGCGGTAGTTTTCGCAGGCCGTCAGGCGGTCGGTCCACACCACCGTCCAGGTGGCGGTGCTGCTTTCGCCGGCCACCGCGGCACCAGCCTCCACCGGGTCGACACCCTCTTGGGGCGTGATGCGGAACAGGCAGATGGTGTCGGTCTCGCTGGGCACATAGTCGGGCACCCAGTAGCCCATCTGGCGGTACTTCAGGACGCCCGCGCTGTAGCGGGCCTTCTTGTCGGTGATCTCGGTACCGGCGTGTTCCAGGATGCCGGCGTCGACAGGGCTGTTCATGAGGTGGGACTCCGTTGCGTGTCGTGTGAAGCCCACTCTAGAAAGCTTGATCGTTCAGGGGAAGTCAGCGATATTGAGCTTCCAGTTAAGCAACGCTGAATGAAAAACGCCACCTTGCGCCAGCTGCGCATCTTTGCCGCCGTCGCCCGGCACTTGAGCTTTGTGCGCGCGGCAGAGGAGTTGCACCTCACGCCGCCCGCCGTGTCCATGCAGGTCAAGGAGCTGGAAAACGAAGTCGGCCTGCCGCTCTTTGACCGCGGAGGCAAGACGGTGAGCCTGACCACCACGGGCGAGTACTTGCTGGCCTACACGCGCAAGGTGCTGGCCACCCTGAAGGACGCAGAAGACGCGCTGGCCCGCTTCAAGGGCCTGGCCGGCGGGCAGTTGACGGTGGGCATGGTCAGCACCGCCAAGTACTGGCTGCCGAGTCTGATGGCGCGCTTCCGTGATGAGCACCCGGGCGTGGAACTGAACATGGTGATGGGCAACCGTGAACAACTGGTGGCCGCCATGCAGCGCGGTGAGGCCGACCTGGCGGTGATGGGTCGGCCGCCCAAGGAATGGTCCACACGTGCCGAACCCTTTGCGCTGCACCCGCATGTGCTGATCACGTCGCCCACGCATCCCTTCACGCGCATGGACGAAGTGCCTGCGTCGGCGCTGCAGCACGAAGGATTCATCGTGCGCGAACCGGGCTCCGGCACGCGGGCCGCGATGGAGGAATACGCTGCGGCCCACCACCTGCAGCTTCGTGTGGTGATGGAAATGACCAGCAACGAGACCATCAAGCAGGCCGTGATGGCGGGCATGGGCGTCAGCATGCTGTCGCTGCACACGGTCAGCCTGGAGCTGAAGCACGGCCTGATCGCCGTGCCGGACATCGAGGGCCTGCCGGTCGTGCGCCGATGGCATGTCGTCAACACGCTGGGCAAGCTGCTGTCGCCGCCGGCCGAGGCCTTCCGCTACTTCGTGCTGGAGCATGGCCAGCGTCACCTGGCCGCATTCGGCGGCGATGGCGGCTGAGCGCGCGCGGCCGGTTCCGCAAGCGCAGGCCTTTCTGAGGCCACTGGAGTGCAACGGCCCGTAAGTCAAGTGCAGAGCTGGCGGACCTTGCCACAGGCCCTTGGCCCGTTCCATCCCGTGCGCAAGCCGCGTGGCGGCTGCACGCACACGTACAGAGGCACACAGGACGTTGCAGCTGGCGCGCCTGCTGCGCCTACCGTGCGCGGCTGTTCACTCCACCCAACCGCCCTGCATGTTTGGCACCTCCTCGACCGTCTTTCTGGACAGCTACAGCCAACGACGCCAGCGCAGGCGCCTGCCGCGCTGGCTGCTGCAGTTGCTGCTGGGCACGGCCCTCGGCAGCGCAGCCGTCATCACCGTGCAGGAACGTTACCTGCCTGCGCGGCTGTCGGCCGAGGCATCGTCCGAACTGCAGCAGGCTTTCCAGTCGGCAGACCAGCAACGTCATCAGTTGACCAAGGACCTGGCAGACACGCGCACCCAGCTGCAGAACGCCTTGGCTGCCCAGCGCGGCCAGACCGTCCAACTGGACGCAGCGCGCAGCGAAGTCCTGCGCCTGCGCGAAGACCTGGCCGCAGCGGTCGCCTCGCTGCCGCCTGACCCACGCAGTGGCGCGGTGGCGGTGCGTGCCGGGCGCTTCACCGCCCAAGGCCGTCAGCTGAGCTATGAACTGGTGCTGACCCGGCCAACCACGTCGGGCCGCCCGCTGGCCGCCCGGCTGCAGTTGCTGGTGGCTGGCGAGTCCGACCGCGGCACACCGGCCACGCTGAGCATCAAACCGGTCCCGCTGTCCCTGGGCAGCCAGGACGTGGTGCGCGGCAGTCTCGCCTTGCCCGACGGTTTCAAACCGCGCCAGACCACGGTGCAGGTGATGGACGCGAACGAAGGCAAACCCCTGGGCATGCGTGTCCTGTTGATCAACTGAACCTGCGGACCACCGCCCCAAAGCACCCCATGACCACAGAACTTGCTGAACCGCTGGCCGGCATCACGCTCACGCCGGACTGGCCCGCCATCACCGCCGCACAAAGCCTGGCCGGCTGGCACCGCGAATGGTGCCTGGAACTGCTGGGCGACGGCCAGGCCCGCGTCTTCGTGCGCGTCGTGGCGCGCAGTTCCTTGCGGGCCAGCGAGTTGCAGCAGGGTCGGCTCTTCCACCGGCTGGACGTGCGCTTCCAGGACCTGGCGGGCTGCACACAGGCCCTGCACCCGGAGCTGGACCGGCTGGCACGGTCGGCACGGCGGGCCGCCCCTTGCAAGGACAACCTGTTCATCACGCTGCAGTACGACCGCGCCGCCTGGGACCGCATCGAAGACGGTCTGGACCGCTGGGCACGGCGCTGAAAAGGCGCCCTTTGCGCGGGGCCCATCAGCGCGTCAACAACCGGCCCAGGTGCTGTGCCAGGCGGCCTGCCACGTCCTGCCAGGTGGCGCTGGCACCCACGCTGCGCAGGTCCACCGTCTGCAGGCCCTCGTAGCCACAGGGGTTGATGCGGCGGTAAGGTTCCAGGTCCATGGCCACGTTGAGCGCCAGGCCGTGGTAACTGCAGTGTTTGCTGATCTTGATGCCCAGGGCGGCGATCTTGCCCAGGCCAGCAAAGCCGGCGGTTTCTTCCGCGGTCAAACGGGCATGGCCACCGGGGTCGGCCAGGCGCACGTAGATGCCGGGCGCGCCCGCCACGCGGTGGCCGGTGAGGCCGAATTCAGCCAGCGTGGCGATGGTGGCTTCTTCCAGCCGGAACACATATTCCTTGACATAGATGCCCAGGCGCCGCAGGTCCACCAGCGGGTAGGCCACCACCTGGCCCGGCCCGTGGTAGGTCACCTGTCCACCCCGTTCGGTGCGGACCACGGGGATGTCGCCAGCCAGCAGCACGTGTTCGTCCCTGCCGGCCACGCCCTGCGTGAACACCGGCGGGTGTTCCACCAGCCAGAGTTCGTCTTCGGTGTCTGCCGTGCGCGCCGCGGTGAAGGCACGCATGGCGTCTTCGGTGTCGGCGTAGGGGCGCGGCCCCAGGGTCAGCGTGCGCATGGGCGGGAGTCTAGCCAGCCCTGGTCAGCGCACCGCGACCCGTACCTGCGGTGAATGGCCTACTTGCAGGCCTTGGCCACGGTGAAATCAACAACCTTCAACTTGCCGCTGATGATGTCGGCGCGCGCAGCCTCCACGCGCCTTTTCATGTCGGCAGTGACGAGCCGCGCATTGTGCTCGTCCAGCGCGTAGTCCAGCCCGCCTTCCTTCAGCCCCAGCGACGTGATGCCAGGCTTGACGCCCTTGAAGGCGGCCAGCACCGCCAGGTCCACGCGCTTGACCATGCTGGTGAGCATGGTGCCGGGGTGCAGGTGGTTCTGGTTGCTGTCCACGCCAATGGCCAGGATGCCGCCGTCCTTGGCGGCCTGCATGATGCCGAAGCCGGTGGTGCCGGCCGCGCTGAAGACGACGTCCACGCCTTGGGCAATCTGCGCCTTGGTGAGCTCGGCGCCGCGCGCCGGGTCGGTCCAGGCGGCATTGGTGGTGCCGGTCATGGCGTAGAGGCTGGTGACCTTGGGGTTGGCGTACTTCGCCCCCTGCTCATAGCCGCACTGGAATTTTCGGACCAGCGGGATGTCCTGCCCACCGACAAAGCCGATCTTGCCGGTCTTGCTGGCCAGCGCCGCCAGCATGCCGACCAGGAAGCTGCCCTCGTGTTCGCGAAAGACAAAGCTCTGCACATTGGGCAGGTCCACCACCATGTCGATGATGGCGAAGTGCAACTTGGGGAAGTCGCGCGCGACCTTGTCGATGGCGCTGGCCTGCGGGAAGCCGATGCCGACGATGGGGTCGGCGCCCTTCTCCGCAAAGCGCCGCGCGGCCTGTTCGCGCTGCGCGGCGTTGGCGATCTCGAATTCCAGGTACGCCTTGCCGGACTCTTTTTTCCAGGCCTCGGCACCGCGCCATGCGGCTTCGCCAAAGCTCTTGTCGTTCTTGCCGCCCAGCTCGTAAATGATCGCGGGCTGGGCTTGCGCCCAGCCCGCGATCGCAGAAGCCAGCAGAAGGCCGATCCAGCGGCCGCCGCGGAACCGGCTCTGCCGGGCCGAAGGCGCTTCGGGGGGGATCAGAAGTAAGCCTTGAACTGCACGCCAAACGTGCGCGGCTCGTTGATGAAGCCCGTGAGGTTGTTGAAGTCGATGCCACCCACCACACGGATCTGGTTGGTGATGTTGCGCACGAAGGCCGCTGCGTCGTACTTGCCGCCGCCCCACTGGTAGCCGATGCGCAGGCCGCCTTCGGTCAGCGGCTTGCCGGTGAATTCCTTGCTCTCGTAGAGGAAGAAGTTCACCTTGTCGCGGTACACCCAGTCGGTCAGCACGTACAGGTCGCCACTGGCCAGGGGCTGCGTGTACTTCAGCGTCCAGTTCAGCGTGGTCTTGGGCGCTTGCGGCAGGGGGTTGCCGTCGATCAAGGCCACCGCATTGCCGCCGCGCGTGGTGGTGGGGTCGGTCACCGTGCAGGCGGCGCAGTAGGCCACCGCCAGGTTGCCGTCCTTGATCTTGGTGGCGTTGTAGCCCACGCCCAGGCTGGTCAGCAGGTTCTCTGTCACGAAAGCCTGGAAGTCCAGCTCGAAGCCCTGTCCCGTGGCCTTCTTGGCCGACAGCAGGATGTTCGAATTGGCGCCACCGCCCACCGCCGTCAGTTGCAGGTCCTTCACCGTGTAGCTGAAGACGTCGAAGGCGATGCGCGCCTTCTTGCCGAACAGGTCGGCCTTCACACCGGCTTCGATGGAGGTGTTGTTCTCCGGCCCGGCCACGGACTGGCCATTGAAGGCACCCGCACCCTGCACGCTGCTGGCGCGGAAGCCCGTGCCGGCGCGCGCGTACAGCGTGGTGGCCTTGTTCAGCGCGTAGGTGGCGCTGAGGTCCCAGTTCAGCTTGTTGTCGCTCGGTGCCGCCGTGGTGGGGCCTTGCGCCTGCAACTGCGCCAGCGTGCACTTGCCCGACAGCACGCAAGGCACGAAGCCGGAGTTGGTGTACTCCTCGACCTTGAAGTCCTTCTTGTCGCGCGTGTAGCGCAGGCCGGCGCGCAGCTTGAATTCGTCAGTGACGGCCAGGTTCACATTGCCGAACAAGGCCACGGCCGTGTTCTTCTGGCGCACCTTCTCGTAGCCGTCCTGTGCATTGGCGTTCAACGAGTCGTAGCTGAAGCTTTCTATGCGGTAGTCCTCGTTGAAGAGGAACAGGCCCGCTTGCCAGGCCAGCGCGCCAGCGGTGTCGGATTCCAGCCGGAATTCCTGGGTGAACTGGCGGTGCTTGGGAATGCCGTCGGCCGATTCGGACGCGAACGGGATGGTGCCCGGGCCGGAACTGCCCGGCGGCAGGAAGCTGGCGCCGTAACCGCCGTCGATGTCGCCGCGGCTGTAGGTCTTGACGTTCTCCAGGCCCGTCACCGAATACAGCGCCATGTTGCCCAGACCGAAGCGCAGGCGCAGGTTGGCGCCGAAGTTCTGCAGCTCCGACGTGTTCTGGCCGTCGATGGAGATCTTCTTCTCGTCAAAGCCGTCGACAAAGTCGTTGGTACCCGGCTTGATGATGTTGGCTCGGAACAATCGTGCCGAGCCCTTGTAGTCACGTGCATGCACGCCGAGCAAGGCATTGAAGTCCTTGCCGCCGTCGTAACCCAGCTGCACGCGCAGCGCACTGTCACGGTAGCCTTCCAGGTGCTGCGTGGGGCCGGCGGCGAAGGTGTTGTCGACCCAGTCGCTGCGGGTCTGGTTCAGCAGGCTGATGCGCATGGCCAGGCCGTTGCCCAGCGCGATGTTGCCCGCGCCTTCGGCGTTGATGGTGTTGAAGGTGCCGTAGCTGATGCTGCCGTAGCCTTCAGTCTTCTTGCCCGGCTTGACGCTGTCGAACTTGACGACACCGGCCGGCGTGTTGCGGCCGAACAGGCTGCCTTGCGGGCCGCGCAGCACTTCCACGCGGTCCACGTCGAAGACCGGGAAACCCTTGAGGATGGGGTTCTCCTGCACCACGTCGTCATAGACCAGGGACACCGGCTGGCTGGCGTTGAGCCGGAAGTCGGTGTTGCCGTAGCCGCGCAGGTAGAAGCGCGGGAAGGCGCGTCCGAAGGACGATTCGATGTTCAGGCTGGGCACCCGGCCGCTCAAGCCGCGCACGTCCATGCCGCTGGTGTTGATGACGTCCAGGATCTCGCCCTGCAGCGAGCTGACCGAGCTGGGCACGTCGCGGATGTTCTCCACGCGGCGTTCGGCGGTCACCGTCACCACCTGCAGCTCGCCGGCGGGGGGGGTGGACTGGGCCTGTGCACCGGTGTGGAGCGCAGACAGCGCAGAGATCGCGGCAGTGGCCAGCGCATGGTGCATGAAGGGCTTGTGGCGTACGGTCATGGGTTTCCTCGATGAAGGGGTCCGTGGAAGTAGCATCGATGATGCCGGGCCCACTCCGTACCTTCATGAAACTGCCACAAGCGCGTGTCGGCCTGACGCAGACACGCAACACTTCTCCATGCTGACTGCCGCGCAGCAAGCCGCATACCGGGACCAGGGCTACCTGGTGCTGCCGGATTTCAAGCCGATGGCGGAAGTCCAGGCGGCCGTTGCGCGGGCTCGCGCCCTGGTCGATGCCTTCGACCTTCGCGTTGGCGCCAGCCGCTTTTCGACGAGTGACCGCTCCGTGGTGGCGGACGAAAGGCTGCTGGCATCGGCTGACCAGGTGCATTGCTTCTTCGAAGAGGAGGCATTGGACGACGCCGGCCACCTGCGCGTGCCCAAGGATCGGTCCATCAACAAGATAGGCCACGCCCTGCACGACCGCGACCCGGTATTCGACGCCTTCAGCCATGGCAGCGCACTGGCCGATGTGGCGCGCGGCCTGGGCCTGACCCAGCCGCAGATCTGGCAGAGCCAGGTGATCTTCAAGCAGCCGCACATTGGTGGCGAAGTCGGCTGGCACCAGGACGCCAGCTTCTTCGTCACCGAACCCCTCAGCGTCACCACCTTCTGGTTCGCACTGGAGGAAGCCACGCTGGACAATGGCTGCCTCTGGGCCGAGCCCGGCGGCCACCGCGGCCCGCGCGGCGTTCTGCGCGAGCGCTACGTCTGCGACCAGGGTCAACTTCGCATGGAAGCGCTGGACAGCACGCCCTGGCCCGACGCCAGCAACGCCGTGCCGCTGCCGGTGGACGCTGGCACTTTGATCGTCTTCCACGGCCTGCTGCCGCACTACAGCGCGCCCAACCGCAGCGCCAAGTCCCGCGTGGCCTACACGCTGCACGTGACGGACGGCAGCACCGCGTACGCCGCCAGCAACTGGCTGCAGCGCACGGCACGGCCCGTGCATGGTTTTGTCTGAATGGACCAGACCGCCGCCCTGTTGCTGACCGACCTGGTGGACAGTGCCGCCCTGGCACAACGCCTGGGTGACGAGGCCATGGGGCGCCTGTGGGCCGCGCATGACCGCGTGGCGCGCGACCTGCTGCGTGATTGGCAGGGCCGGGAGATCGACAAGACCGACGGCTTCCTGATCATGTTCGCCGACGCGCCCAGCGCCTTGGGCTACGCGCTGGACTACCACCGCGCGCTAGCCCTGCTCGAACCCACGCTGCCATCACCCGACGGCAAGCCGGTGCGCCTGCGCGCCCGCGCCGGGCTGCACCTGGGTGCCGTGACGGTGCGCGAGACGCCGGCTGCCGATGTCGCCCTGGGCGCCAAACCGCTGGAAGTGGACGGCGTCAGCAAGCCGCTGGCCGCGCGTGTGATGTCAGCGGCCCTGGGTGGTCAGACGCTGATGACCACGGCCGCCCGCGACGCGCTCGTGCCCGGACCAGCAACATCCTGGCGCATGGTGTCGCACGGCCACTGGGCCGTGAAGGGGCTGCCCGACCCGATGGAGCTTCTGGAAGCCGGCGAAGAAGGCGCACCCTTCACGGCGCCGCCCGACACCGACAAGGTCTACCGCGTCGTGCAGCGCGACGAGCTCTGGCTGCCGCTGCGCGACACGCGCCACAGCCTGCCGGCCGAACGCGATGCCTTTGTCGGCCGCCGCGCCACGCTGGCTGAACTGGGCCGGCGCTTTGACGAAGGCTCGCGGCTGGTGTCTCTGCTGGGCATCGGCGGCTGCGGCAAGACCCGGGCGGCCATGCGCTTTGGTTGGACGCGGCTGGGCGACTTCCCAGGTGGCATCTGGTTCTGTGACCTGGCCAGTTCGCGCACGCTGGAAGGCCTGTACAGCGCCGTGGCGCAGGGTCTGGACCTGCCGCTGAGCCAGGAAGATCCGCTGCAGCAGCTGGGCAATGCCATCGCCGGTCGCGGCGCCTGCCTGGTGGTGCTGGACAATTTTGAACAGCTTGCCCGCCATGCCGAAACCACGGTGGGCCGCTGGCTCGAACGTGCGGCCTCGGCACGTTTCCTGGTCACCTCGCGCGAGGTGCTGGGCATTGCCGGCGAAGAGGCCGTGTTCCTGGCCCCCATGGTCAGTGAAGATGCCCAAAACCTGTTCCTGCGCCGTGCTGCCGCTGCGCGTCGCGACTTCCAACCGAACCCCGAAGACCTGGCCGCGATCGGCCCTTTGGTGAAGTTGCTGGACGGCTTGCCACTGGCCATTGAACTGGCCGCTGCCCGAGTCCGCACCCTGCCACCCCGCGCTCTGCTGGCACGCATGAGCGAACGCTTCAAGCTGCTGGCCTCTTCGGGCGGGCGGCTGGACCGGCAAGCCACGCTGCGTGCGGCATTCGACTGGTCCTGGGACCTGCTGCTGCCGGCCGAGAAATCCGCGCTGGCCCAGCTGGCCGTCTTCCACGGCAGTTTTGCGCTGGATTCGGCTGAGGCGGTGATCGACCTGTCGCGCTTCCCCGGTGCGCCCTGGACGCTGGACGCGGTGCAGTCCCTGGTCGACAAGTCTTTCGTCCGTGCCTTGCCGCTGGACCGCTTCGATCTGCTGGGCAGCGTGCAGGCCTACGCGCTGGAACGGCTGCAGGCTGCCGACCCGGCCCTGGGCACCGGCCCGCAGGCCTGGCGCGCCGCGCAGCAGCGTCACGGCAGCTTCTTTTCGGCCCTGGGCCCGCAGCGGGCGTCGGAACAGCAGGCGGCGGACCTGGACAACCTGGTGGCAGCCTGCCACTGGGCGGTGTCCGCCCAGCAGGGCGACCTGGCGAGTGGCGCACTGGACGGCGCCTGGGCCGCACTGGCCTTGCGCGGTCCCTTCAAGACCGGTGTGGACCTGGCGCAGGCGCTGTGCGCCGTGCCGCAGTTGTCGAACAAGGCGGCGGCCCATGCCCACGCGGTGCTCGGGCAATCGCTCACGGCGGCCGGGCGCCGTGCCGAAGCCGCGCCCGCCTTCGAGGCAGCACTGACCCGCGCCAAGGCCGCCGGCGACATTGCGTGCGAATCCGCTGTGCGCAGCAGCCTGGCCGCGCTGCACGCGCGACAGGGGCGCACCTGGCAAGCGCTGTCCGAGCATGAACAGGCGCTGCGCGGCGCGCGCATGGCGGGCGACCCGGCGCTGGAATGTGCGGCGCTCAATGGCCTGGGTGCCTTGGCCTTTGGCCAAGGCCAGATGAACGAGGCGCGCGGCCATTGGGAGAGCGTGCTGCAGCTGGCCCAGCACACAGGCCTCACGCGCTGGCAGTGCACCGTGCTGGGCAACCTCAGCAGCCTGAACGCGAACCTGGGTCGCACCGCGGAGTCGCTGCGCCAGGGCGAGGCAGCGCTGGCGCTGGCGCGCGAATTGGGTGACCGCCAGAGGGAAGGCAACACGCTGTGCAACCTGGGCCTGCTGTACATCATGCAGAGTCGCCTGACTGAAGCCACGATTGCGGGTGATGCCGCCTTGCAGGTGGGCCGCGACCTGGGTGATGCGCGGCTGGAATGCGTGGCGCTGTGCAACCTGGGCCTGGTGCACAACGCGCGCGCAGAATCCCTGCCCGCCCTGGCGCGCTTTGAGGCCGCGCTGGCTCTGTCACGTCAGACGCGCGACCGCCGGTCCGAAGGACAGATCCTGGGTTACCTGGGCCTGGCGCAGGCACGCCTGGGCCATCACCAAGCCGCGCGCGAGCAACTGGCGGCAGGACACGAGATCCTCAACGACCTGCAGGATCAGCTGAGCCTGGGTCTGCTGCTGTGCTGCCAGGCAGAAAGCCAGGCGCTGGCCGGTGACCTGGACGCCGCACGGGCCACCGAAGCCCAAGCCCAATCAAGGGCCCAGGAGGCAGGCGCCGGACCCGAGTCCGAACTGGGCCTGGCCCTGAGCCAACTGGCGCCGGTGCTCGGCCCAGGCGCGTGAAGTCGGGCGAGGGCCTGCATCCGGCGTTCGCGGCCCTCCGGAACCGTCAGTCCGCGCTCAGTCGTTGATGATCCACGGGTCCAGTGGCGGCAGTTCTTCGCCGGTGCGGCTGCGGGCCAGGTGCACGTCGTACTTGTAGCGCTCACCACGCAGATGACGCAGCTTCACGCAGCGGAAGCGCTGGCCGTTGGCGACGGGCCCGCAGCGGTGCTTGCCATCGGACTGGATGACGATGCCGGCGTCTGTGAAGCGGTAGCCCGGCGTCACGATCCTCCAGACCAAGGCACCGTGATCCGCCACGGTGTGGGCTTCCTGTTCCTCGACGGTGATCTGGCCGTCGACCACCTGCACGTCGATGGGGTCCCGGTCGGCACGAACTTGCGCCCAGGCGGCAACAGAAAATGCGGCCAGCACGGCCAGGGTGATGCGTTGGAGCATGTGTCCTCCGGTTGTTTCTTGATGGCTTTTTGTGGATGCGGCGACCCCGGCCGCGCGCCGGATTCTCGGGCAGGTGTGTGCAATTGCAAGCACAAGGCGCAGCCCTCGCTCGGGTGATGCCGCGGAGCGCTCGCCGAGTGGCGTATCTTCCGCGCTTGGCAACACGGTAACCGCATCCATGGACAGTGCTTCCGCACCCCGACATATTCGGCTGACTTCCCACCCCAACCAAGGCACAAACGGCGCACCTGCGCTGAGGTGGGGCGCGCCTGATCCACTGGCGCGCGGGCCCATTGTGGGCAGCACCAGCAACCGCAGCCAGCGCAACGTGGTGGGCACGCACAGCGGCAGTTATGGCGTGTACCGCGCGCTGGCGGTGGCGGCGGGCAACCTCGTCAAGGGCCACCGTGCCGACCTGACCAACACCTCGCCCACCGACCTGGTCGGCCCCTACCCGCAATGGGGCGACCCGAAGAAGATCGTCTCCATGGACCCCTGGGGCGCCAGTGTGCAGGTGGTCTATGCCGACTACCTGGCCCAGGGCTACGACATCCGCCCGACCATCGCCGTCACCAAGGCGCATGTCCACCTGCCGGAAATCAAGCAGGCACTGGCTTTCCAGCGCCTGAAGGTGGACGGCAGGGTGCTGCTGGAAGACGCCAGCGCCTCGGTCACCAAGATTGCAGTGGAGCCCGTCTGGTGGCTGCCCGGCGTGGCAGAACGATTCAAGGTGAGCGAAGCCGACCTGCGCCGCGCGCTGTTTGAAGAAACCGGCGGCATGTACCCGGAACTGGTCACGCGCAGCGACCTGGAAGTCTTCCTGCCGCCGATCGGCGGACAGACACTGTATGTCTTCGGTGACGTGCGCGACCTGGCCAACCCGAACGTGACCCTGACTGCGCGCGTGCACGACGAATGCAATGGCAGCGACGTCTTCGGCAGCGACATCTGCACCTGCCGGCCCTACCTGACGCACGCCATCGAGGAGTGCATCCTGGGCGCGCAGAAGGGCGGCGTGGGCCTCATTGCCTACAGCCGCAAGGAAGGCCGTGCGCTGGGTGAAGTCACCAAGTTCCTGGTCTACAACGCACGCAAGCGGCAGGTCGGCGGCGACAGCGCCGACAAATACTTCCTGCGCACCGAATGCGTGGCAGGCGTGCAGGACATGCGCTTCCAGGAGCTGATGCCCGACGTGCTGCATTGGCTGGGCGTCCAAAAAATCCACCGACTGGTGAGCATGAGCAATGACAAGTACGACGCGATCACGGGCAGTGGCATCGAAGTGGGTGAACGCGTGCCAATTCCAGACGCGCTGATCCCGGCCGACGCAAAGGTGGAAATGGAAGCCAAGATTGCGGCGGGCTATTTCACCGACGGCGCCGTGCCCAGCGAAGCCGATCTGGCGCGCGTGAAGGGCCGTGGCCTTGAATGAGACCCTGCATGACCTGTCGAGTGCCCGCCTGGCCGACCGCCACCACCCGCTGGACCGCCTGAACGACCCGGCCACCATCCGCGTCCGCTGCCAGGCCGTGCTGGACGCCGTGGCCCGCGGCGTCAGCCCCAACTTCGCGCTCGACCGCAGCGCCCTGCCCGCTCTGGCCGAACGGGTCGCCGCACTGACGCTGAAGCGCTTCCCCGATCTGCGCATCCCCTTCCACAGCCGCTGGCGCCACTTCGAGCCCGGCGGCGTGGACCGCAAGGCCGAGATGGACGACTTGATGCAGGGCATGGGCACGATGGAGCAGGCCCGCGCACGCTTTGACCTGACGGTCGTCAGCGTGCTGCTGGACGCCGGCGCCGGCGGCTCCTGGGTCTACACCGAAACCTCCACCGGACAGCGCCTGACACGTTCCGAAGGTCTGGGTGTGGCCAGCTTCCGCGCCTTCCTGGAAGGCGCGTTTTCGTCGACGCCGGGCCAGCCCTTGCGTGCCGACGCCACAGCGCTGCAAAAGGTGGACGCTTCGCAGCTGCGGGCGGTGTTCCAGAGCAGCCCTTCCAACCCGATCGTGGGACTTGATGGCCGCGCGTCCCTGCTGGCACGCCTGGGCCGCGTGCTGCAGCAGGAAGCCAGCCGCAGCGGTCTGCAGGCCCGGCCGGGCCTGATGTTCGACCGCCTGGTGACCGACGCCGCCACCGGCCAGGCCCGCCACGAAGTGGCCGCCGCCGACATCCTGGGCGAACTGCTGCACACGCTGGCGCCCATCTGGCCCAGTGGCAGCGTGATCAAGGGCGTGCCCGTGGGTGACGTGTGGCCGCACCGCTGGGCCGGCAACCAGTTGGCAGACGGCATGGCCGACGCCGTCACGGCGGGCTGGGTGCCCTTCCACAAGCTGAGCCAGTGGCTGAGCTATTCACTGCTGGAACCGCTGCAGTGGGCGGGCGTGCAGGTCACGGGTCTGGATGCGCTGACGGGTCTGCCGGAGTACCGCAACGGCGGGCTGCTGCTGGATGGCGGTGTGATCCGCCCACGCGACCCGCGGCTGCTCCAGAAGACCTGGACGCCGCAGGACGAGTTCATTGTCGAATGGCGCGCACTGACCGTGGCACTGTTGGACGAACTGGCCGCGCTGGTGCGCCAGCGCCTGGGCAAGTCCGCCGACGAAATGCCGCTGGCCTGCATCCTGGAAGGCGGCACCTGGGCTGCGGGGCGCGAACTGGCGAAGGAACTGCGCTCCGACGGCAGCCCGCCGCTGAAGATCGACAGCGACGGCACCATCTTCTGACCCAGGCGGCGGTGGACCAGGCCAGCGCACCCTTCGGCCGATTGCTGCGCCACTGGCGCCAGCAGCGAGGCTGCACGCAACTGGACCTGGCGCTGCAGGCCGAGGTCTCGTCGCGCCACCTGTCGTGGCTCGAAACAGGTCGCGCACAGCCCAGCCGCGCCATGGTGCTGCGCCTGTCGGAGCGGCTGGATGTGCCCTTGCGCGAGCGCAATGCGCTGCTGGCTGCCGCAGGCTACGCGCCGCTGTACCCGGCACGGCCGCTGACCGACCCCGCACTGGCCGACGTGCGCACCGCGCTGCAGCGCCTGCTGGACGCCCATGAGCCCTGGCCCGCACTGGCGGTGGACCGGCACTGGCAGATGTTGGCCCACAACCGCCTGGTGCCGCTGCTGCTGGCCCAGGCCGCGCCCGAACTGAGCACGCCGCCCGTCAACGTGTTGCGCCTGTCCTTGCACCCGCAAGGGCTGGCACCGCTGATCGAGAACCTGGCCGAATGGCGCGCCTACGTGCTCAAGCGCCTGCAGCACCAGGTGGCCGGCACGCAGGACGCGGTGCTGCAGGACCTGCTGGACGAACTGCGCGCACTGCCAGGTCCGCCAGCGCCCGAAGAGGGCTCACACGCGCCGCACGATCTGGCCGTGCCACTGTCGCTGAAGTCGCCCGTGGGGACCCTGCGATTCCTGACCGCGGTCACGGTGTTTGGCGCGCCGCGCGACGTGACGCTGGCGGAGATAGCCGTTGAGACGCTGCTACCGGCCGACGACGCCACGGCGGCCGCGCTTCGCCACTTGCACGTCAACCTGGCCTAACCCTTGAATGGGTTTGCCGTGGCAAACCACAAGCCGATGCCCGTTGCGATGATGAAGGCCCCGTCGAGCACGCCCACCAGCAGGAAGACCTTGGTCTGCAGCGGCTCCATCATTTCAGGTTGCCGCGCACTGGCCTCCACGTAGCGGCTGGCGAGCATGCCCACGCCCAGGCAGGAGCCGATGGCTCCCAGGCCGATCATGTGGCCCACTGCAAGCGGCAGCATCTCGAAGTTGTTCATCTGAGCTTCCTTCCATGACGATGGGGCCATGGTGGCAGCTGCCAGAAGCCAGGTCGATGACCTCCCAGGTCATCTGCCCAGAGCGCGTTCCCATGAAAAAAAGCCCGGCGCTTGCGCACCGGGCCTGTTCTGGCGCCCGCGCTTTCAGCGAACTGCGCGGCGGCGGGCGGCGCCCAGCAGGGCCAGCGCGGCACCGGCCAGGGCCAGTGAACCCGGCTCGGGCACGCGGTTGCCCGGGTCAATGGGGCTGAAGTTGTCGTTGAGCTGCCAGCTCAGCACGTCGTGGTTGGCCCAGGCCGCGCCGGTGCCGGAGGTGAAGCCGACGAAGGCGCTGGTGGCTCCCAGGTCGAGCGCGATGTTGCGGTTCAGGGAGAGCATGGCCAGCGTCGGCCGGGCAGCGGCCTGCGTCAGGCGCACTTCCAGCGTGGTGGAGCTGCTGTCGTAGTCGACCCAGGCATTCCAGATGCCGCCGTTGTTCATGTCGGCTTCGGTGACCTCGGCACGCAAGATGGAGTTGACGCTGCCGCCCACGTCAATGCCGACGTGGTTGCTGCTGTTGCCGTCAATGCCGCCGTTGTTCCAGGTGTCAAACTCGATGCCGATGCTGTTGACAATGCCTTCGTAGCCAATGCCACCGCCGCCCGTGCCGACGTTGTTGGACACGGTCTGCACCACGAACACCAGACCGTCGGCGCCTGCACCCTGGCCATCGGAATTGGTGGCGCCAGTGAAGCGAAACTGAAAGTAGGTGCTAAACGAGGCGCCCGATGCCAGTGACACCAGGTTGGTGGAGAAAGCACTGCCCGCCTGGCTGCCAGTGGCCGGCGTCACGCGCAGGGCGTTGCTCACCACAGAAGCATTGCCGTTGATCGTCAGACCCGCCGTGTTGGAGAAATCCGGGTAGCTGATGACCGTGGAGGCGCCGGCCGCCGACGACAAAGCGAACGCGGCGGCAGCGGCAAACTGGGCAATCTTGAACATCGGTTGTCTCCTGGACCCTGAAAGACCGGCGCAAGAAGCGCCTTCACAAAAAGCAAGCACCAGTCATGCCAATGCTGGCCTGGCGAAGGCCTGACAAGGGTTTAGTCCTAAACTGATGACAGACTTGGCAGTCTTGTTCGTTCGCTACGGTCCCGACTGTCAAGCCCATCGACACCCTCTTCGAGCCCAAGGCCATGACCAGCACCGCCCCCGTCACCGTCATCAGCCACCCCCTGGTGCAACACAAGCTGACGCTCCTGCGCCAGAAGGACCTGTCCACCACCAGCTTTCGCCGCCTCTTGCATGAGATCAGCATGCTGATGGCCTACGAAGTGACGCGTGACATGCCGACCGAGTTGATCGAGATCGAAACGCCGATGGAGACCATGCAGTCGCCCGTCATCGTTGGCCGCAAGACGGTGTTTGTGGTGGTCATGCGCGCCGGTGCAGGCTTCCTGGACGGCATGCTGGAAGTGGTGCCCGGCGCCCGTGTGGGCCATGTGGGCCTGTACCGCGACCCCAAGACCTTGGTCGCGGTGGAGTACTACTTCAAGATGCCCGGCGAGATGCCGGAGCGCGATGCCATCGTGCTGGACCCGATGCTGGCCACGGGCAACAGTGCCGTCGCCGCGGTCGACCGGCTGAAGGAGACCAGGCCGCGCAGCATCCGCTTCGTCAGCCTGGTGTCGGCGCCGGAAGGCATTGCGCAGATGCAGAAGCACCACCCGGACGTGCCCATCTTCACGGCGGCCATCGACCGCCAGCTGAACGACCACGGTTACATCGTGCCGGGTCTGGGCGATGCGGGCGACCGGATCTACGGCACGAAGTGACGGCCCCCAAGCTCGCTGGCGCTCGCAGCCTCCCGAGGGGGGTGTGCGCCAGGGGCCCGGCAGGGCCGGTTCCCTGGCGGGAGGCTTGATCGCGGGTCAGCGGCGGTAAGGGTCAGCGAAGCCCAGGGCCTGCATCAATTCGCTTTCGCGGGCTTCCATCACCACCGCCTCGGCTTCGACTTCGTGGTCGTAGCCCTGGGCATGCAACGTGCCGTGCACCAGCAGGTGGGCGTAGTGCGCAGCGATGTCGATGCGCTGGTCTTTCGCCTCCTGGGCCACCACGGGGGCGCAGAGGATCAGGTCGGCCATCACCATGGGTTGATGCTGGTAATCGAAGGTCAGCACATTGGTGGCGTAGTCCTTCTCGCGGTACTCGCGGTTGAGCATGCGGCCCTCTTCCTCGCCGACAATGCGCACCGTGATCTCGCCCGGGCTTGCCAGCGCGGCACGCACCCAGCGCGCCACCTTGTGCCGCGGCAGCAGCGCACGGTGGCTGGCGTCCACAAACTGCAGCGACAAGGCCAATGTGGGCTTCATGCGCGCCTCTCCGGTGGCCTGGCCTGGTCGTAAGCCTCGACGATGCGCGCCACCAGCGGGTGGCGCACCACATCGGCCGCGGTGAACTGCGTGAAGGCGATGCCGCTGACACCGGACAACACACGCTGCGCATCGATCAAGCCGCTGTCCGTTCCCTTGGGCAGGTCCACCTGGCTCACGTCGCCCGTCACCACGCACTTGCTGCCAAAGCCGATCCGGGTCAGGAACATCTTCATCTGCTCGCGCGTGCTGTTCTGGGCCTCGTCCAGGATCACGAAGGCATGGTTGAGCGTGCGGCCGCGCATGAAGGCCAGCGGTGCGATCTCGATCAGTCCCTTCTCGAAGGCCTTGGTCACGCGGTCAAAACCCATCAAGTCATACAACGCGTCGTAGAGTGGCCGCAAGTACGGATCCACCTTCTGCGCCAGGTCGCCCGGCAGGAAGCCCAGCCGCTCGCCCGCTTCCACGGCCGGGCGGGTGAGCACGATGCGCTGGACGCCATGGCGTTCCAGGGCATCCACCGCGCAAGCCACCGCCAGGAAGGTCTTGCCCGTGCCAGCCGGGCCAATCCCGAAGCTGATGTCATGCGAAAGGATCTGCTGCAGATACTGCAACTGGTTGGGTGTGCGCCCCGTGAGTTCGCTGTGCCGGGTGTGCAGCACAACAGGCTCGTCAGCCGCTTGGTCCCCAGTGGCTGCCCTCATGGGCGGCGACGAGCCGTCGACGAGCATCAATTGCAGATCGCGGTCGCCGATGGGTTTGCCCGCACGCACGTACAGCTTGTCCAGCAGGGTCACGGTGCGGTCCACCGCTGGCCCCGGGCCCTGCACGCGGAAGCTCGCGTCACGCCGCTGCAGGCTCACGCCAAACGCGGCCTCGATGGCTCGCAAGTGCCCGTCGACCGGCCCGCACAAATGGGCCAGCCGGCGGTTGTCTGGGTCTTCAAAGCTGTGGCGTCGGATCAAGGCAGAAGCGGGGTGCGAGAGGTCGCGCATTGTCGCAGTGCAGAGGAGGATGCGCTGCCGTGCAGAATGCCTGGCAAATGTGGCGCGCCTTCTTTCTCTTCTGCTGGCTGGTCCTGTGCGGGTTGCCGGTGGCAGCTTCTGCCGAGACGCAACGCATCACCAGCGCCCAGGTCGCGCTGGGCTACGGCCCGTCTTTCCCGGAGGGCCGAGGCGTCACCACGACCTTGCCCGACGAATGGGCACGGACACGCCCGGACTACGGTGGCCCGCTGTGGTACCGAAGCCGCTTCGACATGCCCCCCTTGCCGCCGGGCGAATTGCTGGCCTTGCATGTGGAGCAGGTGTGCAGCAACCTCGCCGTGCACCTGAACGGCCAATTGATCTTTGTCGGCGGGCGCTTGACGCAGCCGGTGACCGACAACTGCAACCACCCGCAGCTGGTGTTGCTGCCGGCGGGCCTGCTCAAGGCCACCGGCAACACGCTGGACCTGCAGGTCACGGGCTTCCCGCTCGCGCACTCCGCTTCGCGGCAGCGCGCAGGACTTCTGTCAGCCCTGGTGTTGGGGCCGTACTCCGAGCTGGCACCCGTTCAAGCCCGACAGACAGCGCTGCAGGTGCTGGCGCCGCAGGCCGTGAGCGCCACGCTGCTGCTCATGGGCAGCTTCATGTTCGTGCTGGGCTTCATGAACCGGCGTGAAAGCCACCTGGCCTACTTCGGCGCGCTGTGCGTGGGCTGGGCCCTTGTCAACGCCAGCCTTTGGCTGCGCAACTTGCCTCTGGGGCATTCCGAAGTCGAATTCCTCGTCTGCGTGATGCTGGGCTTCACGGCCTGGGTGGCCGTGCAGTTCCTGCTGCGCTATGCCGCGGGGCGCTTCGCCTGGGTGGACCGAGCCTTGCCCATCCAGGGCGCCGTGCTGCCGCTGTCACTGGTGGTGGCCGGCTCCTCCAATCTGCACGCAATGGCCAGTTTCTGGTACCTGCTGCTGGGTACCGAAGTGCTGGCCGCCGCGGTCTGGCACCTGCGCCGGCTTGGCCGTTCGCGCGAGCTTTGGCTGATGGCTCCCATGCTGGGGGCCGTGGCCCTGGCGGGCCTGATTGAACTCGCGGTGCAGGCCTTTGGCGCGCCCACGCTGGCCGCGCACGCTGCCGAGTTGATCGTGCCCATCTTCTTCTTTGGCGTGGGACTGCGCCTGGTGCAGCAGCACGGCCGCGCGCTTCAGGCAGCGGAGCAGGGCCGGCTGCAACTCGAACAGCGCGTGCGCGAGGCCACGGCCGAGATCGAGCGCAACTTCCGCCAGTTGTCAGAACTGAAGGTCGAACAGGTCACCGAACGCGAACGCAAGCGCATTGCAGCCGACCTGCACGACGACCTGGGCGCGAAACTGCTGACCATCGTGCACACCAGTGAAAGTGAACGCATTTCCACCTTGGCGCGCGAAGCGCTTGAGGAAATGCGTCTGTCGGTTCGCGGCCTCACCGGCAAGCCCGTGCGCCTGTCGGACGCGCTGGGAGACTGGCGAGCCGAAGTCATCGGCCGCCTGGCACAAGCGGGCATTGAAGGCGAATGGGAAGCGCCCGAAGACCTGACGCAGACCTTCAGCGCACGCGCCTATGTGCAAACCACGCGCATCCTGCGCGAGGCCACCAGCAACGTGATCAAGCACAGCGGCGCCCACCACTGCACGGTGACGGCCGCTCTTGCAGACGGCGACTTCCAGCTGATCATCCAGGACAACGGCGACGGCATCGCCAGCGAAGTCGAAGGCCGCATGGACCGTGGCCACGGTCTGGCCAGCATGAAGAGCCGCGCCAAACAATTGCAGGGCCAGTGCCTGGTGGAGAGCGGGCCCGGCTACGGAACCGTGATACGCCTCACGCTTCCACTGGATCGCGCAACCACGCCCTCGTGAGCGCAAGGCTGGCGCCGATAACATCGTCGTCAACCCCTACCTGGCGCCCATGAAAACCATCCTGCTGCTCGAAGACCTGCCTGAAATACGGGCCTGGTTGCGCAAGCTCGTGCTGCAGGTCTTCCCCGGCGCCACCATTTCTGAAAGCGCGCGCGTGGCTGACGCCATGGCGCTGGTGGCCGGTGTCAAGTTCGACCTGGCCCTGGTGGATCTGGGTCTGCCCGATGGTTCGGGCGTGGACGTGGTGACCAAGCTGCGCGACCTGCAGCCCGAAGCGCAATCGGTGGTCGTGACCATCCACGACGACGACGAACACCTCTTCCCCGCACTGCAGGCCGGCGCCTTCGGCTACATCCTGAAGGAGCAGGCGCGCGAGCTCATCACCGAGCAACTGCAGCGCATCAGCCAGGGCGAACCACCGCTGAGCCCCAGCATTGCACGCCGCGTGATGGCCTACTTCAGCGCCAAGGCCAAGCCCCAGGCGCAGGCCCACCTGATGCCCAACGTCAACCTCACCGACCGCGAAAGCGAAGTGCTGTTGCGCGTGGCCAAGGGCTACACCTTGCCCGAGATCGGCGTGCAGCTGGGCCTGTCCCGCCACACCATTGCCGACTATGTGAAGCAGATCTACCGCAAGCTCAACGTGAGCTCTCGGGCCGAGGCGGCGCTGGAAGCGCAGCGCCTCGGGCTTTTCCGCTGAACCTGCTCTTCTGACGCCGTTCAGTACGCCTTGGCCACTGCGGTCAGGCGGTCGATGGTGAAGAGGTAGCTCGTCTTGTCCAGCGGCTTGTGGCAGGCCAGGCACTCCGCCTGATTGACGCCGCTTCGCACCTGCTTCGCCGCATTGAACACGGCATAGTTCCAGTTCTCGTTGCGCAGCAGATCAGGCACAGCCGTGCCCCAGCCGGCATCCCGCGCCATCGCGGTATAGCCCGTCAGTTGATCGGGTACAAAGAAGCCGTCAGCGCCCATCACCGGCTTCTTGTCGGCATCCAGCTTGGCGCTGTAGACCTCTGCCAGCATGAAGGCGCCGTCGGGCACGGACTTGCCGTCCCTGGCCGCCTGCAGGGCCACCGGGTTGGCGTAGTAGTAGCGCACCTGCTTGGTGGCCGGGAAGTTGATGGTGTGGTACTGCTTGAAGGTGGCCCTGTAGCCTTCGGGGAAGGCCACCTTGGTGGCGACCAGGGCCGGGAACATCTCGGACTTGGCGACGCCTTGGGCTCCTGGCAGCGACGCGAAGTAGGCTGCGACATTGCCCATCTCGTCCGCACTCAGCTGCGCGCCGATGGCGTTCATCACCGGGTTCTTGCGCGAGCCGTCTTTCCAGGCGCGCAACTGGGACTCCAGGTAGGCCGCACGCTGGCCGGCCAGGTTGGGAATGGCGTCACTGACGCTCACGCCATTGGCCCCATGGCACGCGGCACAGACGGCCTGCACCTTGGCTTTGCCGGCCTCCAGGTCCGCCGCGTGCAGCAGTCCCGGCGCAAGGCTTGCCGCCAAACAAGCCGCTGCGAACCGTGCTGCGCGGGTCAATCGAACCATGGCCGTCTCCTCATGCTGTGGAGCGGGCATGCTAGGGCCACCGATCGCCATCTGCTGGACCAGGGTTTCCCGTGTATCCAGTCGAAACTCAGCCTTCAGCGCGAAATCGCCTTCGGGCCTTCGCCAGCCATGCAAGCCCTTCCGGGCTTGCATGTGCGGGCTCAGCCCTCAAGCGTGAAATCGCCTTCGGGCCTTCGCCAGCCATGCAAGCCCTTCCGGGCTTGCATGTGCGGGCTCAGCGTTCGCGGAAGGCTTCGGTGGTCTTCAGCAACGGCTGGAAGAGAAAGCCCAGCACGCTGCGCCGGCCAGTGCGGATTTCCACCGAGCCCGTCATGCCGGGCAGCACCTGGAGCAGCTTGTCGCCGTGCTTGAGAGCCGTGGCGTCGGCACGCACGACGGCGCGGTACCAGGTGGCGTCGGGCGAAGACGCGCGATCCGGGTCACCCAGCGCGTCGGGGCTGATCGATGTCACCACGCCCTTCAGGCCACCGTACACGGTGTACTCATAGGCGCTGAGCTTGATGACCACCTCCTGGCCCACCTTCACGAAGCCGATGTCGGCCGGCTTGATGCGCGCCTCCACCAGCAACTTGTCGCCCAGTGGCGTCAATTCCATGATGGGCGCACCGGCCGGCACCACGCCACCCAGCGTGTTGGCACGGATCTGCTTGACCACACCCCGCACGGGCGACACCAGCGTCGTGCGGCGCAGCGCGTCGTCGCGCACCACCATCTGTTCTTCGATCTGCGACAGCTCGGTCCGCACGCGCACCAGCTCCGCGCTGGCGTCCTGTCGGAAGCGGTTGATTCGTTCCTGCGTCTGCAGCGTCAGCTCATTCACCTGGCGGCGCACGCGCATCACTTCCACTTCGCTCATCAGTCCCTTGGCAGACATGGTCTCGGCCATGCCCAGTTCGCGCATCAGCAGTTCGATGCTGCGGCGGTTGGTCTGCACCGCATCCCCCAGCGCGCGGCTGCGGGCGTCGTAGCTCTCGGTCTCGGCTTCGGTGATGTCGTCTGGCAAGTCGTCAGGGAAGGCCAGGGTCTTGCCGGACGCTTCGGCCTGCAGCCGGGCCAGCGTGGCGCGCAGCGCCAGGCGCTTGGCGGCCCCTTCGGCCTGCTGCGCTTCCACGCGTGTCGGGTCCAGCAGCGCCAGGGCCTGGCCTTCGGTGACCTGCTGTCCTTCACGCACCAGCAACTCACGCAGGATGCCGCCTTCCAGGCTGGCAATCAGTTGCTCGCGCCCATCGGCCAGCACCCGGCCCGTGGCCTTGGCGACGACGTCCACCTTGGACACAAACGCCCAACTGAAGGCCACGACCAGGGCCACCAGCATCAGGTAGACAGCCCACATGGCTGCGGGTGCCGGCTCCACCACCTGGGCGGCCGACACCGCACTCACATAGGGCACGTCGGCGGCACCCAGTGCCAGGCCCTTCTTACTCTTGAAGAGTCCGAACATGCTCAGTCCGTCCTCACAGCGAAGGCTCGCGTTTGACGGGCTGCGCTGAAGGGTGCATGTGCACATTGCCGCCGCCTGAAGGCGCGGCAGGGCGGGCACCCGACAAGGCAGCAAGCACCTGGTCCTTCGGCCCGTCCATCACCACGCGGCCGCCGTCCACCACCACCACGCGGTCCACCAGTTCCAGCACGGCCGGGCGGTGCGTCACCATCACCAGCGTGCAGCCGCCGCAGGCCTGGCGCAGCTGGCGCAGGAAAGCCACTTCGCTTTGCGCGTCCATGGAAGAGGTGGGCTCATCCATCAGCAGGATCTGCGGCCGCGTCACCAGGCATCGCGCCAGCGCCACCAGTTGCCGCTGTCCGCCGGACAGCAGCATGCCGCCTTCGCCCACGGGCAGTTCCCAGCCCAGCGGGTGGCTGCTGATCAGGCGGTCCAGCCCCGTCTGCTGCGCCACTTCGGCCAGGCGGGCTGGGTCGGCGGTGGCGCGGTCCAGCAGCACGTTGTCGCGCAGGGTGCCATTGAAGAGGCGCGGGTCCTGCGCGACAAAGCCGACACGCGCGCGGTAGTCGGCGGGGTCGATCTGGCGCAGGTCCAGGCCATCCACTTCCACGTGGCCCTCGCTGGGCTCGTACAGGCCCGCCAGCAGGCGCAGCACCGTGCTCTTGCCGCTGCCGATGCGGCCCAGCATGGCCACGCGCTCGCCAGCGCGCAGCTTGATGTTCGTGCCCTTCAGGATGGGCGGCCCCGGGTCGCCGCGGCCGCCGGGTTTGGGATAGGCAAAACCCACATCCACCAGTGCCAGGTTGCCGGTGACTTCGCGCCTCGGCACGTAGACCTTGCCGGCCTCGCGGTCCACCGGCAGTTTCATGATCCGGTCCAGTTCTCGCATCGCCGAACGCGCGCCCTGGTAGCGCGTGGCCAGTTGCACCACGCTGGACAAGGGTGCAATGGCGCGGCCGGCGAACATGACGGCGCCGATGAGTGCACCGGCACTGGTGAGCTTTTCTTCGATGAGGAACACGCCCCAGACCAACATGATCAGCGTGATGGCCTGCTGTGACACGGCCGACAGGTTCATCGTCCAGGCACTGATGGCGCGCGTGCGCAGCAAGGTGCCGGCATGGGCCGCCGTGGTGTTTTCGTAGTGACGAAGGAATCGCCCCTGCGCACCAGCGGCCTTGATGTCTTCCATGCCGTCGACGGACTCCACCATGATGCCGTGCAGGTCGGCGTTCTGCTGCATGTTGCTCATGGTGTTGCGGCGCAGAGCGCCCTGCACCGCCACGGACACGCCCAGCAGCAAGGGGATCGCGATCACCAGCACCCAGCCCAGCGGACCGCCCACGACGAATGTCATGGCAACAAACACCAGGATGAAGGGCAGGTCCGACAGCGCCGACAGCGTGGCCGAGGCGAAGAACTCGCGCACCATCTCGATCTGGCCCAGGTGGTGTGCGTAGGCGCCGGAAGAATCCGGGCGGCGTTCCATGCGCAGCGCCAGCGTCTGGCGGAAGAGCGTGCTGCCAACGATGAGGTCGGCCTTGCGGCCCGCCATGTCGATCAGGTACGCACGCAGTTGGCGCGCCGCCATGTCGAACACCAGCGCAACGCCGGCGCCGGCAGCCAGGGCCCACAGGGTCACGTAGGCCTGGTGCGGGATCACCTTGTCGTAGATGACGGACGTGACCATGCCGGTCACCAGCATCAACACGTTGGACAGCAAGGCCGCCAGCAGCGCGGCGCGGTAGTAGGGCACGAAGCGGCGCATCGTGCCCCAGAACCAGTGGCTGGCCGGGTCGCGCAGCAGCGAGGCGTCGTGCACCGAGGCCTTTTGTTCCACCAAGGGCGTGGCCACCAGGGCCATGCCGGTGTATTCCGAACTCAATTCCGCTTCGGTCGCCACGCAAGCGTGGTGCTCGCGGCCGGGCATGACGATGTCGTAGCGCTGAGGCTCGTCCGCATGGCGGGCCACGACGATGCAGGCATCGCCTTCCTTCAGCAGCAGCACGGCCGGCAGCAGCAGCGTGTGCAGTTCGGCCACACGCCGCGCCACCAGGCCGGCGCTGTAGCCGGCTTCGCGCAAGGCGCGCAGCGCCTGGTCCGGACCCAGGCGCTTGGCGACGGGCAGGCCCGCCATCAGCGATTCGGGAGAGCGTTCACGCCCGTGGTGGCGCGTCAGCCAGGACAGCGCATGCGCCAGGGCGTCGTTGTCAAGGTCCCAACCCGGACCGGACACAGGCGTGCCCGGCAGCGGCTGGGCCGTGCCTGCTGCGCTGGGCGTGTCGCTGTCGGTGGGTGTCTCGGACATCAGGGCTCAGGACGATTCAAGCAGTGCGTGCAGCCAGTCCCAGGCGCTCCAGGCCGTCTTCGATGTCACGCACGATCTGCGGCACGTCGAACAGCGCACTTGTGCGGCCGTGCTCGGCCAGGTAGCGCTTGTGCGACGCCACGCGCGCCGGGTTGCGGCCCAGCGTGATGGCCAGGCGTTCATAGCCGGCCAGGTCTTCGGTGATCAGGTCCGGCAGACCGGCGGCCGTGAGCAGGCTGCCCGCCATGCGGCTGATGTAGGTGCGGCCGCTGCGCGTGAGGATGGGCAGGCCCATCCACAGCGCGTCGCTGGCCGTGGTGCCGGCGTTGAAGGGAAAGGTATCCAGCATCAGGTCGGCCAGCTGGAAGCGCGCCAGGTACTCGGCCGGCGACACGCGCGGTGCAAAGATCAGGCGGTCCGGTCCAACGCCGTGTTCGGCAGCGCAGGCCAGCATGTTGGCGCGCGCGGTGTCGTTGTCAGCCAGCAGCCACAGCACGCTGCTGGGCACTGCCGCGACGATGCGCATCCAGCACGCGAACATCTCACGGGTGAACTTGTGGTTGTTGTTGAAGCTGCAGAAGACGAAGGCGTCTTCGGGCAGGCCGTACTTGCTGCGTTCGGGCTTGGGCGCGACTTCGCGCTGGCGGTCACTGACCTGGTAGCAGCGCGGCAGCATCAGTGCGCGTTCGGTGCAGTAAGGATGCAGCTCGGGCGGCATCACGTAGCGGTCCGCGATCATCCAGTCCACACCCGGCACCGCCGAGGTGCCCGGCAGGCCGAGGTAGCTGACCTGCACGGGCGCCGGCCGCTGCACCAGGATGCCCGGCCGCGCGCCGCTGGTCAGGCCCTGCAGGTCCACCAGCACGTCAATGCCCGCCTGGGCAATCAGCTTGGCAGCGGTGACGTCGTCCACACCACCCAGGCGCACGTGGTGGTCCAGCGACTTCAGGATGCGCAGGCGCTGTGGCTGCCGGGACTCAGGTGTCCAGCAGAAGCCGAACACCTCGAAACGGCTGCGGTCGTGCAGTTCAAAAAGTTCCGGCGTCAACAGGCCCACCGCATGCATGTGCAAGTCGCCGGACAGGTAGCCGATCTTGATGCGTCCGGTGCGCGCCGGGCCGCTCTTGAACAACGGCTCGGCCGGTGCCTTGGGCACCTTGTCGTTGACGAAGCGTTGGGCCGCCAGCAACTGCAGCGCGGGGTCGTCGCTCAGGCCCATCATCGCCAGCAGGGACGTGCCCATCAGGAACTGGTTGGGCGACACCTCGCCCACGGCCAGGTCATGTGGCCAGGCGCATTGCTTCTGACGGATGTGCACGTAGTGCTGAATGACGTCGGGCTGCGTGGGCCTCAGCGCCAGGCTGCGACGCATCAGGGCTTCGGCCTCCGGGTAGCGTCGCAGCATCTCCAGCAGACGCGCGCTGTTGTTGAGCGCGTGCAACTGCAGGTCCACCGTGGGCAGCGGTTCGGCGTCGAACACCGCGCGCCAGGTGGAGAGCGCGCCGGCGCTGTCACCGCGCCGCTCCAGCATGTGGCCCAGGTTCAGCCGTGCGGGGGCCAGGGTGCTGTCCAGTGCCAGCGCCTGCTGGTAGGCGGATTCGGCCGCTTCTTGCTGGCCCGCTGCCGTGAGCATGGTGCCCCAGTTGAAGCAGGCCACGTGGCGCAGCGTCGAGTTGGAATGCGTGATCCAGGTTTCGTACAGCTGGGCCGCGCGGTCGGGCGTGCCTTGTGTGTGCAGAGCCTGGGCTTGCTGCATCACGTCCTGCAGCGAAGGCTGTCCGGATTTGGCGGCTTCCAGCCAGCGTTGGTACTCGCTTGCGCGAGCCAGGGCGGCCTGTTCAGCGTGGGTGGTTTGCATGGGTGCAGACGGAGAAATCCAGTTCTGCCCATGCTAGGGAACGCAGCCACCCTGCAGGCCCGCAATAGCGGTGCGAATCGCAGCCTGTTCGATCGGAGCCGAAGGCCACGCCCTCCTGCAAACGCCGCGGGTCCGGCTCTGCCGGCCCGCAGGGGCTTGCCCACTGGAGCGGGGCGATGGCCACGGCTCCAAGCCGACCTGCGTCGGCATGGACGGCCGGAGCGCCTGCCGTCTCCGGCGGCAGACAGCGGCGTCAGCCGTTCCGTGGGGGCCGGATCAAGCCAGACGGAAGACGGCGACCGCTTGCACCAGCTGCTGCGCCTGTTCCTTCAGGCTCTCCGCCGCTGCCGCGCTTTGCTCCACCAGGGCCGCGTTCTGCTGCGTCGCCTGGTCCATCTGCGTCACGGCCTGGCTGACCTGGCTGACGCCAGAGCTCTGCTCTACGCTGGCCGAACTGATCTCGCCCACGATGGCGCTCACGCGGCCGATCGCACCCACGATTTCCTGCATGGTCTGGCCCGCCTGGTCGACCAGGGACGTGCCCTGCTCCACGCGGTCCACGCTGGTGCTGATCAGCGACTTGATCTCCTTGGCGGCTTCTGCGCTGCGCTGTGCCAGGTTGCGCACCTCGCCCGCCACCACCGCAAAGCCGCGGCCCTGCTCACCGGCCCGTGCGGCTTCCACCGCAGCGTTCAGCGCCAGGATGTTGGTCTGGAAGGCGATGCCGTCGATCACGGAAATGATGTCCGAGATCTTCTTGCTGCTTTCCTGGATGCCGCGCATGGTGTCCACGACCTGGCCTACCACCTCGCCACCGCGCGTGGCCACTTTCGCGGCCCCTTGCGCCAGATCGTTGGCCTGGCGGGCGTTGTCGGCGTTGTGGCGCACCGTGGTGCCGAGCTCTTCCATGGTGGCTGCGGTCTGCTGCAGCGCGCTGGCTTGTTGTTCCGTGCGGCCCGACAGGTCCAGGTTGCCGCTGGCGATCTGTGAGCTGGACGTGGCCACGTTTTCAGAGCCATCTCGCACCTGGCGAACTGCAGAGGCCAGGCCCGTCTGCATGGCCATCAAGCTCGCCATGAGGCTCGTGTCATCCCCTGCGCGCAGCCGGATGGCCGTGGTGAGGTCGCCCGCAGCCACGGCGCGGGCCACCTGCACGGCCTGCTGAGGCTCACAGCCCAACTGGCGGGTGAGACCCCGGGAAATGAACCAGGCCAGCAGCGCGCCCGCCACAAGGGCCACCCCCAGCAGGCCAGCCACAAGGCTGATGGCCACCTTGTAGGTGAGTTGGGCCTGCTGAGCAGCCGCCTGTCCAGCTTCGAAATTGAATTTGACGATCGCGCCCAGGGCACCCACCGTTTCGTCCAGGGCCATGGACGCTGCGCCGTCGCTGATGTCGGCGGCGTCTGTCTGCTTCTTGTCCTTGCCCAGCGCCAGCACCTGTTGTGCGGCCTTCTGGTAGGCGGTCCAACCCTTGTCCAGGTCAGCGACCAGTTTGGCTTCGTCCGCGTTCTGGCCACCCAGCGCCTTGTAGGCACTCCAGGCAGTGCCCAACTCCTTGGTGGCAGCAGCGATCTTCTCTTCGTATTCCGAGTGGTAGCTCTTGTCAGAGGTGCGGCTGTGCTTGACTTCCAGTTCGCGTGCCTCCAGCAGCAGACCGCGCATGGACGCAAGATGCCCGACGCCAGTCAGCCACTTGGCCGACAGGTCTTCGGCACTGGCCTCCACACGCTGCAGCGACAGCACGGAGACCACACCCAAGGCCGCGGTGAGCGCCAGCACCACCGCGAACGCGGCACCCAATTGCTGACCCACCCGCAGGCGGCCCAGGCTCGATCGCAAGGACATCAAGGCTTTCATGCACTTCCTCTGGTGGGGTGCCAACAGCCGCGGCGGCTCCGCGCCAGCCGCGACGCCGTCATCACTTCTTGTGACCGATGTAGGTCACGCCGATGATCTTGCCGTCGGCCTTGATCGGGTTGTAGCAAGCGTCAAAGGCCGTGCCCAGCACGTCGATCGGACCGCAGTACTGGTTGCCCTTGCTGACGGCTTCGTAGGCGGCGTTGCGCGCCAGTTGCGTGCCGATGCCGCGCTTGCCTTCGGGCGTGAGCACATTGGTGCTGACGCGCACAAACTCGTCGCCGTCCTTCACGAAGATGGTGGCGGTAGCGTTGTGCGCCTTGCGGATGGCGTCCACGACGTCGAAGTTGTTGTTGATCTTGCGGTCGCCAAAGAAGATGGCGGGCACCGGCTTGCCAGCGACCGGTTCCGTGCCGTCCAGCTTGGGGGCGCCGATCTTGGCCAGGCGGGCGTCCAGGTCGGCGATGGTCGCCTTCGGGTCGGATGCGTGGGCGGCGGTGGCCACCAAGAAGGACGCAGCGATGAGGGTGCGGGCAATGAATGTCATGTCAGGTCTTCCTTGTTCCAATGGTCAGTCGGCCGCAACAGCGCGGTCCTGTCGCCACATCTCGGCAGTGTCGGGCGTCGACTTGAGTCCATGGCCCGCAAAAAGCGGCGAGAAACCTGCTACTTCTGCGCAATCAGCGCCTGGAGCATGCCCAGGGCGTCGGCCTGGTGCACGGCCTTGTCATGGCGAATGCGCAACATGCGCGGGAAGCGCACCGCCACGCCGCTCTTGTGGCGCGGGCTTGCGCCGATGCCTTCAAAGGCGATCTCGAACACCAGCGTCGGCCGCACGCTCCGTACCGGCCCGAACTTCTCCAGGGTGTGGGCGCGGATCACCTGGTCCACCGTGCGGAATTCTTCGTCCGTGAGACCGGAATAGGCCTTGGCAAAGGGCAGCAGATGCAGGGCGCCGGGCTGCGCCGGTTCGCGCCGGGCGATGGCGTCCAGCACGGCCTGGGCTTCTTCGGCACTGGCCGGTGTGCGGCTCCACACCGCAAAGGTGTAATCGGTGTAGATGCTGGCGCGACGGCCGTGGCCGGCCTGCGCGTAGACCAGCACGGCGTCCACCGAGAAGGGGTCCACCTTCCACTTCCACCACAGACCTTCGGCCTTGGTGCGGCCGCTGCCGTAGCGGGCGTCCAGCGCTTTCAGCATGAGGCCTTCGACACCGCGCAAACGCGACTGCTGCCGCAGCGTGGCGGCTTCTTCCCAAGTGGCGGGTTGCAGGGCCGGCGACACGCGGAACGGGCCCGACGCCAGACGGGACTGCAGGCACTGGCGTCGCTGGAACTGCGGCTGGGCGCGCAGGTCGGCGCCGTCGTGCTCCAGCAGGTCATAGGCCATGAAAACCACAGGCGCATCGGCCAGCAGCTTCTTGCCCACGGTCTTGCGGTTCAGGCGCTGCTGCAGCAGCTTGAAGGGCGCTGGATGCTCTGAAGCGGCTGGCCAGACCAGCAGTTCGCCGTCCAGCACCGTGCCGTCCGGCAGCATGGCGGCCAGCGCCACGACTTCGGGGAAGCGTTCGGTGATGAGCTCTTCGCCACGCGACCAGATCCACACCTGCCCTGCCCGCTTGACCAGCTGCGCGCGGATGCCGTCGTACTTCCACTCGATCAGCCAGTTCTCCACCGGACCCAGCCCGACGGGCTCCTCTTGCAACGCGTGGGCCAGGAAAAAGGGGTACGGCTGGCCACCTGTGGCGCCACGTTCGGCACCCTCGCCAGGCGGTGCGGTCAGTTCTCTCCAGCGCTGCGCACTGGGTGTGGCACGTGCGTCGGTCCAGCCCACCAGTCGTTGCGCCAGCAGTTGCGGGTCCAGCCCCGAAGCCTGCGCCAGCGAGCGCTGCACCAGCAGGCGGCTGACGCCGACGCGGAATCCACCCCCTATCAGCTTCACCAGTAGAAAACGACCCGCAGCGTCCAGTTCGGCCCAGCAAGCCGCCAAGCGGTCCATCTGCTCAGCCGGTGGCAGGCCGCGCAGCGGCAGCAGGCGTTCGTGCATCCAGGTCGACAGGCCCAAGGAAGACCCGGCGCTGCCAGGCGGCAGGATGTGGGCGATGGTCTCGGCCAGGTCGCCCACCGCCTGGTAGGACTCTTCAAACAACCAGGCGTCCACGCCCGCCGCGCGGCAAGCAGCTTCGCGCAACACCGCCGTGGGCACGACCTGGCGCGGTTTGCCACCGGCCAGGAAGTAGACCGCCCAGGCAGCGTCCTCCGCCGGTGCCTGCTGGAAATAGCGCACCAGAGCGGCCACCTTGTCACTGGTGGCCGTGCTGGTGTCGAGTGCGTCAAAGAGCGCGGCAAAGGCCTGCATGGCGCCATGATGCCCGCGTGCCGATGGAACACCTCTTGCAATGACGCTGCCAACACAATTGCCTGCGAAAGGCCTGCACCATGCAAGACACCACGACCCCTACGCTGTTCACGCACGTCAAGCAGGCCGATGTGCCCTGGCGCAGCGACGGCCTGCGCGACTTCTTCCTCTACAAGGACCTGGGCGTGCGCGGCGCCACCCACGGCAAGGTCATCGCGCACCTGGTCAAGGCCAACATGGCACCCGAGAAGGGCACCGGCTGGCATCGCCACGTGGCTGACTTCCAGATCGTATTCATGACCAAGGGCTGGGCCCGCTTCATGTACGGCGACCAGGAGACCTTGGTGCAGGCGGGCGATTGCGTGCACCAGCGCCCCGGCATCGTGCACTACCTGTTCGACTACTCACCAGACATGGAGTACCTGGAGATCGTCAGCCCGGCCGACTTTGGCAGCGTGGACGTGGAAGAAGCGCCCTGCGCCGTGCCAGGGCCCAAGCCCTGGAAGTGAGACACACCCGCGGCGATTGACCAAGCTTCACGCTGCGGAGCCGGCTCCGCCGGTCCGCTGGCAGACGGCCCCCTTGGGGGGTCTGAGGGCCGCGGCTCCAAGCCCGCCTGCGCGGGCTTGGACGTCCCAAGGGCCAACTGCCTCTGGCAGCTGGCGGGAGCGCCAGCGAGCTTGGGGGCTAAAAGTCCATATCGAGTTCTTCGATTTCCGCCGGCTCCAGTCGGGCGGCGGCGATCCATTCCTGCATCTCGGGCATGGACGCAATGGCGCCGCAGTAGGCGCGGCTTGGCGCAGCCAGCTTCACGTCATAGGTCAGGAACCGCATGGCCACGGGCGCAAACATGGCATCAGCCATGGTGCGCTGGCGGCCAAAGAGAAAGGGGCCGCCGTAGCGTTTGATGCAATCGACCCAGATCTCTTCGATGCGTTCGATGTCGGGCAGGGCCCCGCCCCAGATCTTGTGCCCTGGGAAGTGCGACTTCAGGTTCATGGGCAGCGCGCTGCGCAGGTTGGCAAAGCCGGCATTCATTTCCCCGCAGATGGAGCGGCAGTGCGCGCGCGCCACGCGGTCCGCCGGCAGCAGGCCGGCCTTGGGCAGGATTTCGTCCAGGTAGTAGCCGATGGCGGCGGTATTCCAGACGGTGGCGCCCTCGTGCGTCAGGCAGGGCACCAGGATGGACGGCGCCAGCAGCAGCAGTTCCTTGCGTGCCTTGGGGTCGTCGGCCGAGACCATGACCTCCTCAAAGCCCAGTCCGGCGAAGCGGCACAACAGCCAGCCCCGCAGTGACCAGGACGAATAGTTCTTGCTGCTGAGCGTCAGTGTGGCGGTCGCGGCAATCACGCCCGCTTTGGCTGGCTTGGTCGCCTTGGTCGAATTGGTCGGCTTGGCAGCTTTCGCGGCCTGGACCGGCGCAGCCAGGGCACGCGGGCGGGTCTTGGTGGGCATGAGGGTCTCCAGGCACGCGGGGAATGTTCGCGCCCAGGACGCAATTGACGTGCCACGGCCTCAAGGCTGCGCATTGGCGCAGGAGTTGCATACAGCCCTGCATTGATCCGTGCACGGGGGTGCCACTTGATGTACCAGGCCTACCAGTCCCAGACCGACATGATGTGGCCCTTGCGCAGTTGGGCACGGACCATGGCGCCCATGTTTATGGACGGCGGCTTGTCCCGCGCCACAGCTCAGATGAGCGCCCGCATCGGCGCTGCCTGCAAGGTGCTGGAAATGGCCGAGGTCACCCACCGCCGGCCGGCCTGGCGACTGGACACCGTGACGGTGGGCGACGAGGTGCTGCCCGTGACAGAAGAAGTCGTCGCCCAGACACCCTTCGCCACCCTGCTGCGCTTTGCCAAGCCCGCAACGCCTGCCACCGCCAAGCAGCCGCGCGTCCTGGTGGTGGCCCCCATGTCCGGCCACTTTGCGACGCTGCTGCGCGACACCGTGCGCACCATGCTGCCCGACCACGACGTGCACGTCACCGACTGGCACAACGTGCGCGACGTGCCCCTGTCGGCCGGCCGCTTTGGCCTGGACGAGTACACCCAGCACATCATGGACTTCTTGGCCGTCATGGGTCCGGGCAGCCATGTGCTGGCGGTGTGCCAGCCCTGCGTGGCCGCACTGGCCGCCGTGTCCTTGATGTCCGAAGACAGCCACCCCGCCACGCCCAGCAGCCTGACCCTGATGGCCGGGCCCATCGACTGCCGCATCAGCCCGACGGCAGTCAACGACCTGGCCATCACCAAGCCCATCGACTGGTTCGAAAGCAAGCTCATCAGCCGCGTGCCCATGCAGCACGCCGGCCGGGGGCGCCGCGTCTATCCGGGCTTTGTGCAGCTGTCGGCTTTCATGAGCATGAACCGAGAGCGCCACGCCAACGCCTTCAAGGACTACTTCCAGCACCTGGTGGACGGTGAGTTCGACAAGGCCGAGGCCACGCGCACCTTCTACGAGGAATACATGGCCGTGGCCGACCTGTCGGCCGACTTCTACCTGGAGACCGTGCGCCTGGTGTTCCAGGAATTCGCGCTGCCCAAGGGTGAACTGATGTTCCGCGGCCGCCGTGTGGACCCGTCCGCCATTCGCCGCACCGCGCTGCTGACGGTGGAAGGCGAGCGCGACGACATCTGCGCCGTCGGCCAGACGCTGGCGGCACAAGACCTGGCCACCAAGCTGCGGCCCTACATGCGCACGCACTACGTGCAGCCCAACGTGGGCCACTACGGCGTGTTCAGCGGCAAGCGCTGGCAGAACCACATTTACCCGCTGGTGCGGGACGTGATCCACATCTCGCAATGAGGGACCCGCTCAGCGGCTGACGGGGGCTGCTGCCTGGCCGGCCGCTTCCGGGGCTTCTTGCGGAGCCGGCGAATCGTCCTGCCCAAAGGCCGTGCGGAAGCTGCCTGCCCGCAGGCCCTGCTGTTCCAACCAGCGCACCATCACTGCTTCGTAGCCGTGCGTGACGATGACGCGGCTGCAGCCCGTGGCCGCAATGGCGCGCTGCAGGCCCGGCCAGTCGGCGTGGTCGCTCAACACAAAGCCGCGGTCCACACCCTGACGGCGGCGCGCGCCGCGCAGTTGCATCCAGCCGCTGGCGAAGGCGTCCCCGTGCTCGCCCAGGCGCTGGGTCCATGCGCTGCCGTGCACCGCGGGCGGCGCAATGACCAGGGCACGTCGCAGCAGATCGGCGTCGATGTCTTCCAGGCGCAGGGTCGGTGGCAAGGACACACCAGCCTCGCGGTAGGCCTCGTTCAAGGGCGCCACCGCGCCATGCACGGCAATGGGCCCGATGCCGGGGTCTACGCCAGCCAGCAGTCGCTGCGCCTTGCCAAAGCTGTAGCCCATCAAGAGGCTGGCGCGCCCCTCG
Organism: uncultured beta proteobacterium; assembly: GCA_963750785.1. GTDB lineage: Bacteria > Pseudomonadota > Gammaproteobacteria > Burkholderiales > Burkholderiaceae_C > Rubrivivax. The sequence continues at coordinate 473,185 of CAVVSC010000002.1, forward strand.
GCCGCGTTGGCCTGCCACCAGGCGTTGATGGCCGACATCACCTCGGCCTGCGGCCGCCAGCGGTAGATGGGCAGACCAAAGGTGCTTTCGGTGATGAAGCAATCGCAGCGCACCGGTTCGAATGCCGCACAGGTGCTGTTGCTGTCGTCCGTATGGCCACTGGTGAAGTAGTCGCCCGAGGCCACCCACACGCAGCCGTGGTGTTCGATGCGCACCTGCGCCGAACCCAGCACATGGCCCGCCGGGTGCAGACTGATGTGCACGCCGTTCAGGACCACAGCCTCACCGTAGGCCAGCCCCTGCAGGGAGATGGAACCCAGCCGCGCACGCAGCACGCCTTCGCTGATGGCGGTGGCCAGGTAGGCGCCGTGACCACGGCGGGCGTGGTCGGCATGCGCGTGCGTGATGACGGCGCGTGGCACCGGGCGCCAGGGGTCGATGTAGAAGTCGCCCGCGGGGCAGTACAGCCCTTCGGGCCGCAGGACGATGAGTTCCCGCTCCTGGCTCACCTGGGCGCCAGGAAGGTGCTGCGCAAGTCCAGCGTGGAACGCCGGCCGACGCTGCCGCGGTGTTCCGCCAACCAGCGGTCTGCCGCCGCATGGCCCAGCGCGTGCAGGGCCTCCAGGAAGCTGCGGTCCGTGTTGAGCTTGCTGGACGCATGCAGCGGCGCCAGTCCGGCTTCGTCGGCCACCATGTGCAGGCGCAGGTTCTTGTACTGCCCAGGCGCCATGCGGCCTTCGTCGATCAGCTTCTGCACAAAGGCGATGGCGCGTACCTCGCTCACCAGGCCGGCGTTGAAGGTGATTTCGTTGACGCGGTCGGCAATCTCGTCGGGCGTGTCGGGCGTGTCGGGCCGGTAGAGCGGGTTGATCTGCACCAGCAGCACGTCCAGCGCGGCGGTGTTGTAGATCAGCGGCCACAGCGCCGGGTTGCCGCTGTAGCCGCCGTCCCAGAAGGGCTCACCCGCAATCTCCACCGCGCGGAAGAGCTGCGGCAGGCAGGCCGAGGCCAGCAGCGCGTCGACGCTGAGGTCGTGTGCATCAAACACGCGGGGCTGGCCCGTTCGCACCTGGGTGGCGGTGATGAACAGCTTCAATTCGCCACGCGTCAGCACTTCGGGTCGCACATGCCGTTCCACCACCGCGCGCAGCGGGTTGCGGCCCGCGGGATTGAACTGGTATGGGCTGAACCAGCGCGTGAATTGCTGGCTCCAGGCATAGAAGGGGTTCTTGTCCAGGTTGTAGGCGCCAATCCCCGGCCAGGCCGGGCCGGCGGCGCCAAAGCAGCCGCCCAGCGGCGACTGCTGCGCTGCCACGTCCATCCAGAACGCGCGCAAGGCGGCCTGCGCGCCTGCCCGGCCACCTTCTGCCCAGCCCGTGGCCAGCACGGCTGCGTTCAGCGCGCCGGCACTGGTGCCGCTGACGCCGTCGATGTGCAGCGTGTCGTCATCCAGCAGCCGGTCCAGCACACCCCAGGTGAAAGCGCCATGCGAACCTCCGCCTTGCAAGGCCAGGTCCAGCGACGCGCTGCGCGCGGTCTTTCGAATGGCGCGGGTCATCAGTACCTCCCCGTGATGCCGGCAATCTTCAGATAGAGGTTGGCCGCCCAGGCAATGACCACGCGCCGCAACCAGCCGCGCAGGCCCGGGCCCTGCGCCGGACCGGCCACTTCACGCGACACCGCAAAGGCTTCCTCAAAGCACTGCGACAGCGCCTTGGCAAAGCCCGCGTCGCGCACCACCACATTGGCTTCCAGGTTCAGCAGCAGGCTCAAAGGGTCGATGTTGCTGCTGCCCACGGTGGCCCAGTGCTCGTCCACGACGGCCACCTTGGCATGCAGGAAGGCGGGGGTGTACTCGAAGATGCGGATGCCGGTGCTGCGCATCTCGTCATACAGCGCGCGCGCTGCCAGGGCCGCGATGCGGTAATCCACCTTGCCCTGCAGGAGGAGCCGGACCCGCACTCCGCGGCGGGCCGCACGGCGCAGGGCATTGCGGAAGCCATGGCCTGGGTAGAAATAGGGCACGGCGATGTCCAACTGGTGGCGCGCACCGCGGATCGCGTCGATGTAGCTGCGCTCGATGGCGCGGCGCTGTCGCAGGTTGTCGCGCACCAGGAAGGCGGCGCGCACGGGTTGGCGGTCTTCCGACGCAGGGCCGCGCCGGTGCACCCGGAGCTCACGCAGCTTGTCCATGGCCTCACGCACCGGCTGCGAGCTGCGCGCGACTTCGCGCACCTCCCGGCGCCAGCTGCGCGCCAGGTGGGCCCGTGCCCACATCGCCCGTGCAGTGGCTGCCACCGACTCGGCCAACGCACCCTGGACGCGGACCGCGAAGTCCAGCCGTGGCGCGTCGCCCCAGCCGTGGTTGAGGTCGTTGCGGTCGTCGATGAGGTTGATGCCGCCCACGAAGGCCACCTGCGTGTCGCACACGCACAGCTTCTGGTGCAGGCGGCGCAACTGCCCGGGCTGCAGCCAGGAATACCAGCGGTCCAGCGGCCGGAAAACCTCCATCTGCACGCCACTGCCCGCAAACAGCGCGCGCACCGCGGCCATCGACTTGATGGACCCGAAGCCGTCCACCACCAGGTGCACGGCCACGCCGCGTGCGGCAGCTGCCTTGAGTGCGTCGGCCACCTGCCGCGCGGCCGGGTCGTCGTGGAAGATGTAGGTGGCCAGCCAGACGTCCTTCTGTGCGGCCGCGATGGCTTCGCACATGCTGGGGAACAGCGCATCGCCACCCTGCAGCAGTTGCACCTGGTTGCCGCCCACGAAGCGGGCTGGCGGCACACGCGTCCAGCGCTGCAAGGTGTCCTTCAGCGGCGCGTCCATGCCGCTAGGTCGGTTCCAGTTCCGCCAGCAGCGGCAGGTGGTCGGACATGCGCGCCCAGGCCATGCCGCGCGGCACCATGGTCATGCGGCAGCGCAGACCGCGCAGGTAGAAACGGTCCAGCGCAAACACCGGCGCGATGCTGGGAAAGGTGGCGGTGTCCATGCGCGTTTCGCCGGGGCCGACGGCACGCGTCAGGCCTTGCGCTTGCAGAGGCTCGTCCAGCCGTTCGGCCCAGTCGTTGAAGTCACCCGCCACCACCAGCGGCTCGTTGGTTGGCACTTCGGACGCGATGAACTCGGCCAGGCGTTCCACCTGGCGCACGCGGCTGCGGTGCACCAGGCCGAAGTGCACGACGATGGCATGCACCAGGGTGCCGTTCCAGACCACGGGCACGTGCAGCAAGCCGCGCTGTTCAAAGCGGTGGTCGCTGACGTCGTGGTGCCCCACGTCCCCCATGGGCCAGCGCGACAGCAGCGCGTTGCCGTGTTCGCCATGGCGAGTGACGGCATTGGTCCGGTAGGCCACTTCGTAACCCTCTGGCGCCAGAAAGTCGGCCTGGCCTTGCGTGGGCCAGCCGAAGTGCGTGCGCTCGAATCGCCGCGCTTCGCGCGTGTGGAACAACCGCACTTCCTGAAGGAACACCAGGTCGGCGTCAAAGGCCTCCACGGCCAGGCCCAGGTTATGGATCTCCAGCCGCTTGCGCGGACCCAGGCCTCGCACGCCCTTGTGGATGTTGTAGGTGGCCAGGCGCAGCGACCCCATGCCCGTGTACGGTGGCATCAGCGACGACTGGAGCGCCTTCATGTCTTCGGCGACTGGAGCGTCTTCATGTCCCGTGCGGTTGCGGCATCTTCATGCCGCCGATGATGCCTTGTGCGGGAATCTCGGCAATTGCAGGATGGCTTCGGCGTTGCTCGGTGAGAAGCAGCGGTCCGCCGCCTCTCGCCAAGGCAGCCAGACATGGGCGGTGTGTTCGCGCGGACTCAAGGCCACCGGCACACGGCCGGGCACGGTCAGGCCAAACACGTGTTCCGTGTTGTGCGTGACGCCTGGTGCATAGCGGTGGCGCCAGACGGGGTAGATCTCGTAGACGTTTTCAAGGGCCCAGTCGTGCAGCACGCCGTCGGTGATGCCGGTCTCTTCGGACACTTCCCGGCGCGCGGTCGCGTCCAGCGGCTCGTCTTCGGCGTCCAGCGAACCGGTGACGCTCTGCCAGAAGCCCGGTTTGTCGGCACGTTCGATCAAGAGCACGTCCAGCGCTGGCGTGTGCACCACCACCAGCACCGAACGTGGAATCTTGAACGGCCGCGCCGGCGTCACCTCATGCCGCCGGCGTGGTGTTGCGCAGGCGGATGTGCAACTCGCGCAACTGGGCCTCGTCGACCGCGCTCGGCGCCCCGGTCAGCAGGCATTGCGCACGCTGCGTCTTGGGGAAGGCGATCACGTCGCGGATGCTTTCCGCACCGGTCATCAGCGTGGCGATGCGGTCCAGGCCGAAGGCCAGGCCGCCGTGTGGGGGTGCACCGTACTGCAGCGCGTCCAGCAGGAAGCCGAACTTGATGCGCTGCTGCTCCGGCGTGATGGCCAGGGCTTCGAAGACCTTGGCCTGCACGTCGGCGCGGTGGATACGGATGGAGCCGCCGCCGATTTCCCAGCCGTTCAAGACCATGTCGTAGGCCTTGGCGATGCAGGCGCCCGGGTCGGTCTTCATCAGCGCCTCGTGACCGTCCTTGGGCGCCGTGAACGGGTGGTGCACCGCGCTCCAGCGCTTGCCGTCCTCGTCGTACTCGAACATCGGGAAGTCGACCACCCACAGCGGTGCCCACTTGTCCTCGAAGAGGCCATGGTTGCGGCCGAACTCGCTGTGGCCGATCTTCACGCGCAGCGCACCCAGGGCGTCGTTGACGACCTTGCCCTTGTCGGCGCCGAAGAAGATCAGGTCGCCGTTCTTGCAGCCGGTGCGCGCGATGATCTCCGCGATGGCCGCGTCGTGCAGATTCTTCACGATCGGGCTTTGCAAGCCCTCGCGGCCCTTGCCGGCGTCGTTGACCTTGATCCAGGCCAGGCCCTTGGCGCCGTAGATCTTCACGAACTCCGTGTAGGCGTCGATCTCGCTGCGGCTCATCTCGCCACCGCCCGGGATCTTGAGGGCCGCCACGCGACCACCTGGGGTGGTCGCAGGTCCTGAGAACACCTTGAAGTCCACGGTCTTCATCACGTCGGTCAGTTCGGTGAACTGCAGCTTGACGCGCAGGTCCGGCTTGTCGGAGCCGTACTTGAACATCGCCTCGGCGTAGGTCATCTCCGCGTACACCGGCAGCTCCAGGCCCAGGGTCTTGCGGAAGACCGTGCGGATCATGGCTTCGGTGATGGCGCGGATCTCGTGCTCGTCCAGGAAGCTGGTCTCGATATCGATCTGCGTGAACTCGGGCTGGCGGTCGGCGCGCAGGTCCTCGTCGCGGAAGCACTTGGTGATCTGGTAGTAGCGGTCGAAGCCCGCCACCATCAGCAACTGCTTGAACAACTGGGGCGACTGCGGCAGCGCGAAGAACATGCCGTCGTGCACGCGGCTCGGAACCAGATAGTCGCGCGCGCCTTCCGGCGTGCTCTTGGTGAGCATGGGGGTTTCGATGTCGACGAAGCCCTGCTCGTCCAGGAACTTGCGCACCTCGATCGCCACGCGGTAGCGCAACATCAGGTTCTTCTGCATCTGCGGGCGGCGCAGGTCCAGCACGCGGTGCGTCAGGCGCACGGTCTCCGACAGGTTCTCGTCGTCCAGCGGGAAGGGCGGCGTGACGCTGGGGTTCAGGACCTCCAGTTCATGGCACAGCACCTCGATCTTGCCGCTGGTGAGGTTGGCGTTTTCAGTGCCGGCCGGCCGGGCGCGCACCAGGCCCACGACCTTCAGGCAGAACTCGTTGCGCACGTCTTCGGCGGTCTTGAAGGTCTCGGCGCGGTCGGGATCGCAGACGATCTGCACCAGGCCTTCGCGGTCGCGCAGGTCGATGAAGATGACGCCGCCATGGTCGCGGCGACGGCTGGCCCAACCCATCAGGGTGACGGTCTGGCCCATCAGCGCTTCGCTGACGAGGCCGCAGTAGGTGGTTCTCATGATTTCAGTTCCCGTGGGAAAAAGGTGTTCGAGCGGTGTTCGTTCATGGGCTCCCGGGGCGCTTTGGCGCGGCGCGGAGCCGTGGAGTCGGCATGGCTGCGGGCTCATCAAGCCCACATACGGACTGGCGGGCTGCCTGGCCTGCCAGCCCCGTCAATTTCGGGCGGGCGCGGGGTCTTCCGCCGTCTGCGCCAGACCCAGCATCGGCGGCGCCACCACGCCCATGGAGATCACGTACTTCAGCGCCTCGTCCACGCTCATGTTCAGCACCACCAGGTCGGCGCGCGGCATCATCAGGAAGAAGCCCGACGTGGGGTTGGGCGTGGTCGGCACGTAAACGCTGACGTACTCGCCCGACAGGTGCGTGGCGACCTCGCCGCTGGGCTTGCCGGTGACAAAAGCGATGGTCCAGGAGCCCTGGCGCGGGTACTGCACCAGCACGGCTTCGCGGAAGGCATTGCCGCTGCTGGAGAACAGCGTGTCCGACACCTGCTTGACCGAACTGTAGATGCTCTTGACGATGGGGATCTTGCTGAGCAGCCGGTCGCCCTGCTTCAACCACCACTGGCCGAAGATGTTGGCGGCGAACACACCGCTCAGCAGCAGGCCCGACGCCACCACCAGCACGCCCAGACCCGGCACGCGGCGCAGCAGGTCGATGGTTTCGCGCGCGCCTTCCGGCAGCACCGCCTGGCCGGCCGTCAGCAGCCAGGCGAACACGCCGTCCAGCACGCCCAGCATCCACGACAGCACCCAGATGGTGATGGCCAGGGGCAGCCAGACGAGCAGGCCGGCGACGATGTATTTCTTCAAGGCGGCGTCCGTTCAGGCAGCTCAGCTGCCCGACGCAGGTGGCTTGGCCGCCGCAGGCGCGGGGGCAGGCGCAGGTGCAGGTGCGGCGGCAGGCGCACCCGCGGCGGCATTGGCCGCAGGCTTGCTCTCGGCCGGCTTGGCGTCAGCGGGCTTGGCATCACCGGCGGGCTTGGCGTCGCCACCCTCTGCAGGCTTGGCAGGCGCGTTGTTGCCACTGCGGAAGTCGGTGACGTACCAGCCCGAGCCCTTCAGCTGGAAGCCGGCGGCAGTGACCTGCTTGGTATAGGCCTCGGCGCCGCAGGACGGGCAGGTGGTGAGCTGGGGGTCGGACATGCGCTGCAGCACGTCTTGCGCGTGGCCGCAGGCACCGCAGCGGTATGCGTAGATCGGCATGGCTAAGCCCTTGACGCAAAACCGAAAATTATAGGAGATGGCGGCCCCAAGGCCGCTCGGCGCCCCTCAATGTGCGGGGCGAGCCGCTTTTTCGTCGTGCATGCCGATCATGTGGCGGTGCGAGTCCTGCCGGTTCTCAACCCACTGCGGGGCGAGGGACCCGAACAGCATGCCAACCACGGCGGCCAGCAGGCCGGCCAACTGGCCCGGGAAATCTTCACCCAAGTTGCTGATCTGCGGAAAGAAGAGCAGCCACACGCCGATGCCGGACACCAACGAGAAGATGGCGCCTTGTGTGGTGGACCGCTTCCAGTAAAGACCGAAAACCAAGGGCACGAACGCGCCCACCAGCGTCACCTGGTAGGCCGACGACACCAGGTCATAAATGGGCGTGCCCTTCATGGCCACGGCATAAGCCAGCACCAGCACGGCGAAGATGACGATGGTCCAGCGCATGGACAGCAACTGCTGGCGGTCGGCCATGTGCGGGCGCAGGTTCTTCAGGATGTTTTCGACAAAGCTGGTGGACGGCGCGAGCAGCGTGGCCGAAGAGGTGCTCTTGATGGCCGACAACAAGGCGCCAAAGAAGAAGATCTGCATCAGCAGCGGCATCTTGGTCAGCACGAAGGTGGGCAAGAGCCGCTGGTAGTCGTCCTTGGCAATGTCCAGCGCCTGCTGTCCCATCACGACCACGGCTGCGGCCACGACGAACATGGGCACGAAGGCAAAGAGGATGTAGCTGACGCCGCCGATCACCGCACCGTTGCGCGCGGTCTTGGCGTCCTTGGCCGACATGACGCGCTGGAACACGTCCTGCTGCGGTATGGAGCCCAGCATCATGGTCATGCCCGCGGCGATGAAGAAGGCCACGTCCTTGAAGCCCGGTTCGGGCAGGAACTTGAAGAGGTCCTTGGACTGCGCCATGGCGATGACCTTGTCGGCGCCGCCGGCCAGGTCGGCCGAGAAGATGGCGATGACCGACAGGCCCACCACCAGCACGATCATCTGGATGAAGTCGGTCCACGCCACTGCCAGGAAGCCGCCCACCACCACATAGACCAACACGGCCAGGGTGCCGACGATCATGCCGGCGGTCTCGCTCATGGCGCCACCGGTCAGCACGCTGAAGACCAGCCCCAGCGCGGTGATTTGCGCCGCCACCCAGCCCAGGTAGCTCAGGATGATGGCGGCGGAGCAGAAGACCTCCACACCCTTGCCGAAGCGTTCGCGGTAGAAGTCGCCAATCGTCAGCAGGTTCTGCTTGTACAGGCGCATGGCGAAGAACAGGCCCACCAGGACCAGGCAGGTGCCGGCGCCAAAGGGGTCTTCCACGATGGCGCCCAGGCCGCTCTGAACGAACTTGGCCGGGATGCCCATCACCGTCTCGGCACCGAACCAGGTGGCAAAGGTGGTGGTCACCACCATGACGAGCGGCAGGCTGCGGCCCGCTACCGCGAAGTCCGCGGTGTTCTTGATGCGCGTGCCGGCCCAGACGCCAATGGCCAGGGTACCGAGCAGGTAGAGCACGACGAAGACGATGAGGGTGGTGTTCATGCGGGCTGAGGCGACAGGGCGGTTGGGACCGTGGCGGCAGAACTTGACTGCGGCGGATTATCTGTGCGGCTCTTGGGCCCGGTCTTGGGCCTTACCCGGCGCGCCAGAGCGTCAGGAATTGCAGCAGCAAGAACCCGGCCAGGAAGCCGGCTGCGCCCAGCAGCAGCGAACGCAACCACTGGTTGGTGCGGCGCAACTCGTTGAGCAAGGCGACTGTGGTCGGATCGGCCTGCTGGCGGCCCATGAGCGCCTGGTGCACCAGCCGGGGCAGCTCGGGCAACAGTTGCGCGTAGCGGGGAGCCTCGCGCTGCAGCTGGTCCACCAGCGCCTGCCAGCCCAGTTGCTCGTGCATCCAGCGTTCCAGGAAGGGCTTGGCCGTGGTCCACAGGTCCAGTTCCGGGTCGAGCTGGCGGCCCAGGCCTTCGATGTTGAGCAAGGTCTTCTGCAGCAGCACCAGCTGGGGCTGGATCTCCACATTGAAACGGCGCGAGATCTGGAACAGGCGCAGCAGCACCTGGCCAAGCGAGATGTCCTTCAGCGGCTTGTCGAACTGCGGTTCGCAGACGGCTCGCACGGCGCTTTCCAACGCGTCCACCCGCGTGCCGGCCGGTACCCAGCCGCTTTCGATGTGCAGTTCAGCCACGCGCTTGTAGTCGCGGCGGAAGAAGGCCAGGAAGTTGTGTGCCAGGTACTGCTTGTCGCTTTCGGTCAACGTGCCGATGATTCCGAAGTCCAGCGCGATGTAGCGGCCGAAGCTGGCTGGGTCCAGGCTGACCTGGATGTTGCCGGGGTGCATGTCGGCGTGGAAGAAGCCGTCCCGGAAGACCTGGGTAAAGAAGATGGTGACGCCGTCGCGCGCCAGTTTGGGGATGTCCACGCCGGCCGCACGGATGCGGTCGATCTGGCTGATCGGCACGCCAGTCATGCGCTGCATGACGATGACGCTGGGCGTGCACAACTCCCACACCATTTCAGGCACCAGCACCAGGTTCAGGCCGTCCATGTTGCGGCGCAGCTGGGTGGCATTGGCAGCTTCGCGCACCAGGTCCAGTTCGTCATGCAGGTACATGTCGAACTCGGCTACCACCTCGCGCGGCTTCAGGCGCTTGCCGTCCGAAGACAGCCGGTCCACCCAGCGCGCCAGCTGGTGCAGCAGGCTCAAGTCCTGGTCGATGACTTCCAGCATGCCCGGGCGCAGCACCTTGACCGCGACTTCCCGCCCTGTCTTCAGCACCGCAAAGTGGACCTGGGCAATGGACGCGCTGGCCACCGGCTCCGCGTCGAAGCTGGCAAAGACCTCGTCGGTGGACTTGCCGAAGGCCTGCTCGACCAGGCGGCGGGACTGATCGGCCGGGAACGGAGGCACCCGGTCCTGCAACTTGGCCAGTTCGTCGGCCACGTCCAGCGGGATCAGGTCGCGCCGGGTCGACAGCACCTGGCCGAACTTGACGAAGATGGGTCCCAGCCGTTCCAGCCCCATGCGCAGGCGCACGCCTCGCGGCGCGTCCAGGCGGCGGCCGACCGTCGCCAGGCGCACCAGCGCGCGCACCCAGCGCTGGCGGAACACCGACAGGGCCACTTCATCCAGGCCGAAGCGCAGGACGGTCACGACGATGAAGACCAGGCGGCCGAAATGCTTCAAGCGAGGCTCATGCGGGGTTTATTCGGGGCTCAAGCCAGCTTCAAGTGGTCAGGATCGATCCATCAGGCGCGGCGCGCGCGCAACTGATTGCCCAGCGCCGACGCCGCCTGCATGGCACTTCGCACCGCCTGGGCCAGCATGCGCCCCATCTGGTGCAAGGGCTGCGCCATTTGTGGGCCAAACAAGCGATCCAGGTCTGCGGCCACGTCCCAGCGCAGGTTCTGCATCAGCCAGTTGACGTCACCGGCCAACTGCGCGCTGCCGTCGATCTGCACTTCGGGCTGGTGGCCCAAGAGGGCCCCCGCCAGCACAGCCGCCGGGTTGCTGGCGTCCAGGGTGATGGCCAAGTCCGGCTGCGGCGCGCCTTCGGTGCCGCACCAGTCCAACAGGCCGGCAGGTGTGATGCGCCAGGCCAGGGCTGGCGGTGGCGGCAACAGGGCGGGCCAACCTGGCAGGCGCAGCGCCAGCGTGGCCCCGCTGTGCGGCCGCAGCCGGTCCGTGGCGATGGACTCGCTGGACAGGACGTGGTTGAGCAGCAGCGTCATGCGCTCCGCCAGGGCGGGCGCGAGCAGCGCGTTGAGACTGTGAAGCATCTCTCGATTGTAGGCAGCGGGGTGGCAACGAGGCACGGCCCCGCCGGGTCTGTGCCGCGCCTCAGGCGATGATTGGGGGCTGCGCGGGCCCCGGGCTGGCGCACCTCCACCCGACCCAGCAAGGCCTGCATGACCCAGACCATCCTGCTCACCGGCGCCACCGGCTATATCGCGTCGCACACCTGGCTCGCCTTGTGGGCCGCAGGCTTCGACGTGGTGGGCGTGGACGACTTCAGCAACAGCTCGCCCGTGGTGCTGGACCGGCTGGCCCAACTTGGCGGCCGCACGCCGCGGTTTGAGCAGGCCAGCGTCTGCGATGCCGCCGCCATGGCAGGCGTCTTCGATCGCCACCACATCGACGCCACCGTTCACTTTGCGGCACTGAAGGCCGTGGGCGAGTCCACCCAGCAGCCACTGGCCTACTACGCCAACAACCTGGGCGGCCTGCTCACGGTCTGCCAGGCCATGAAGGTGCGCGGTATCCAGCGCTTCATCTTCAGTTCCAGCGCCACGGTGTATGGCGACCCGCAGGAACTGCCCATCAGCGAGACGTCCCCGCTGAGCGCCACCAACCCTTACGGCCAGACCAAGCTGATGGGCGAGCAGATCCTGAAGGACCTGGGCGCCGCCGACGCCAGTTGGCAGACCGCCTGCCTGCGCTACTTCAACCCAGTGGGCGCGCACGCCAGCGGGCTGATCGGCGAAGACCCGCGCGGCACGCCCAACAATCTGATGCCCTACGTGGCCCAGGTGGCCGTGGGTCGCAGGCCGCAGCTTTCGATCTTTGGCAATGACTACCCCACGCCGGATGGCACCGGCGTGCGCGATTACATTCACGTCAGCGATTTGGCTGAAGGTCATGTGGCCGCCGTTCGCTGGTTGTTCGAGCATGCCGGGTCTCTGACGGTGAACCTGGGCACGGGCCGCGGTTACAGCGTGCTGGACGTGGTGGCCGCCTTTGCCCAAGCCAGTGGGCGTGAAGTGCCCTACCAGGTGCTGCCGCGGCGACCTGGCGACGTGGCTGCGTGTTACGCCGACCCGGCGCTGGCCAGGTTGCAGCTGGGCTGGGAAGCCCGCTTTGACATGGACCGCATGTGCGTCGACAGCTGGCGCTGGCAGTCACTGAACCCCAAGGGATACAACGCATGAGTTCCAAGACCGAGAACATCCTCACCTGGCCCGTCGTCATGGCAGGTGGCTCTGGCACGCGCCTCTGGCCCTTGTCGCGCAGCGGCTTCCCCAAACAGTTCCTGGTGCTGTCCGGCAACACCAGTCTCTTCCAGCAGGCGGTGACGCGTTTGCAGGACTTGTCTGATGGACAGATCCAGGTGGCGGCGCCGTTGATCGTCGGCAATGAGGAGCACCGCTTCCTGGCCCTGGACCAGCTGCGCGAGGTCCGTGCCGAACCGTCGGCCGTGTTGCTGGAACCCATGGGCCGCAACACAGCCCCTGCCGTGACGCTGGCGGCCCTGCAGGCGCTGTCATCCGGCGCCGACCCTGTGCTGGTGGTCACACCCGCAGACCAGACCGTGACCGACGGCGCCGAGTTCACTGCGGCACTGCGTCGCGCGGTGCGCTCGGCCGCCGAGGGCGCCATCACGGTCCTGGGCGTGACGCCCGACAGGCCCGAAACGGGATATGGCTACATCCGCGCCGATGGCCCCCGTGTGGCTCAATTCGTGGAGAAACCCGACCTGGCCACGGCCGAGAAATACGTCGCCTCCGGCAACTACTTCTGGAATGCCGGGATGTTCGTGCTGCGTGCCTCCGTCTGGATGGCCGCGCTGGAGCGTTTCAGGCCCGACATTGCCAGCGCCTGCCACACGGCTTTTGCCGCCCGCAGCACGGACGCGGTGTTCGTGCGCCCTGGGAAAGCCGAATTCGCGGCCGTGCCATCCGAGTCGGTGGACTACGCGGTGATGGAGAAGTGCCCTGGCGTGCTGGACATCCGCATGGAGCCGTTGGCGGCCGGCTGGAACGACCTGGGCGCGTGGGAAGCCGTCTGGCAGGTGGCGCCAAAAGACGAGCGCGGCAATGCGTCCGTGGGCGACGTGCTGCTGAGTGATTGCAGCAACACCCTGGTGCACGCCACAAGCCGCCTGGTCAGTGTGGTCGGGCTGGAGGACGTGGTGGTGGTGGAAACGCCCGACGCCGTGCTGGTGGCCCGTCGCGACAAGAGCCAGGATGTGAAGAACATCGTGGCGCGTCTGGGCCGGGAACAGCGCGGCGAACAGGCCCTGCACCGCAAGGTCTTCCGGCCCTGGGGCTGGTACGACAGCATCGACCACGGCGCCCGCGACCAGGTCAAGCGCATCATGGTCAAGCCCGGCGCATCGCTCAGTCTACAAATGCACCACCACCGCGCCGAGCATTGGATCGTGGTGACCGGAACGGCCGAAGTGACGGTAGGCAACAAGGTCATTCTTCTGTCGGAAAACCAGAGCACCTACATCCCCCTGGGCGAGACGCACCGCCTGAGCAACCCGGGAAAGGTGCCGCTGGAGATCATCGAGGTGCAATCCGGCAGTTACCTGGGCGAAGACGACATTGTTCGGTTCGAAGACACCTACGGCAGAAAATGAGGCCCCCAGGCTGTTCGTCGCTTCACGCGGCGCACCTTCGCGCCTTCGCCACCCCTCGGTGGGGCTCATGCTGCGGACCGGCCGGGCCGGATCCGTGCATGTCCTTGATCGGTGAACTTCAAGTGGAGAACGAATGACCATTCTCGTGACCGGCGGTGCCGGCTTCATCGGCAGCAACTTCGTCCTGGACTGGCTGGCCCAGTCGGACGAATCGGTGCTGAACCTGGACGCCCTGACTTACGCCGGCAACCTGCAGAACCTGGACTCCTTGCGCGGCAATCCGCGGCACACCTTTGTCAAAGGCGATATCGGCGACCGCGCGCTCGTAGACCGCCTGCTGGCCGAGCACCGGCCGCGTGCCGTGGTGCACTTTGCGGCCGAAAGCCACGTTGACCGCAGCATCCATGGCCCGGGCGCGTTCATGAAGACCAATGTGGACGGCACCTTCACCTTGCTGGAGGCGGCGCGCGGCTTCTGGAGCACCCTGGACGGCGACGCCAAGGGCAGCTTCCGTTTCCACCATGTCAGCACCGATGAGGTCTACGGCAGCTTGTCTCCGACCGCGCCCGCCTTCACCGAAACCCATGCGTTCGAACCCAACAGCCCTTACAGCGCCAGCAAGGCGGCCAGCGACCACCTGGTGCGCGCCTGGCACCACACCTACGGGCTGCCTGTGGTCACCACCAACTGCAGCAACAACTACGGGCCCTTCCACTTTCCGGAGAAGCTGATCCCGCTGATGATCGTCAACGCGCTGGCCGGCAAGCCGCTGCCCGTGTATGGCGACGGCCAGCAGGTGCGCGACTGGCTTTATGTCGGTGACCACTGCAGCGCCATCCGCGCTGTGCTGGCGGGTGGCCGACTGGGCGAGACTTACAACGTCGGCGGCTGGAACGAAAAGCCCAACATCGAGATCGTGAAGACGGTCTGCGCTCTGCTGGATGAACTGCGGCCCGACCCGGCAGGTTCCTATGCGCGGCTGATCACCTACGTGAAGGACCGACCCGGTCATGACCGGCGTTATGCCATTGATGCACGGAAGATCGAACGCGAACTGGGCTGGCGTCCCGCCGAGACCTTTGACACCGGCATCCGCAAAACCGTGCAGTGGTACCTGGCTCATGAAGACTGGGTCGCCAACGTGCAGAGCGGTGGCTACCGAGACTGGCTCAGCCAGCAGTACGGCGCAGCATGAGCAGCCCGGCGCACGGCCGCTCGAAAACGGGCTGCATCCCCTCGGGGGATCGTCTGCGGTACACCGCAGGCGAGGGGTGGACATGAAGATCCTGCTGCTGGGCAAGGGCGGGCAGGTCGGCTGGGAACTGCAGCGTTCGCTGTCAGTGCTTGGTGAGGTGGTGGCCTGCGACTTCGATTCACCCGGTGCGCTGAAAGCAGACTTTTCGGACCCGGAGTCGCTGGCCCCGCTGGTTCAAGGTGTGCGCCCGGACGCCATCGTCAATGCAGCGGCCCACACGGCAGTCGACAAGGCCGAATCCGAGCCCGATCTGGCGCGCCGCATCAACGCCACCGGTCCTGCCGTGCTGGCCCGCGAAGCTGCATCCTTGGGTGCTTGCCTGGTCCACTACAGCACCGACTATGTCTTTGACGGCAGTGGCGACATGCCACGCAAGGAAGACGCGCCGACCGGCCCACTCAGTGTCTACGGCCGCACCAAGCTGGAGGCCGAAGATGCGATCCGCGCCAGCGGCTGCCGCCATCTCATCCTGCGCACCAGTTGGGTATACGCGGCACGCGGCGGCAATTTCGCGCGCACGATGCTGCGACTGGCCGCAGAGCGGGATGCACTGAGCGTCATCGCCGACCAGATCGGCGCGCCCACCGGCGCAGACCTGTTGGCCGACATCACGGCGCTGGCACTGCCGCGCCTGTATGCCGATCCATCGCTGAGTGGCACCTACCATTGCGCGGCCAGCGGAGAAACCAGCTGGCATGGCTACGCACGCTTCGTCATTGAATGGGCACGCGATCATGGTCAGCCTGTCAAGGTGGCCGCGGACAAGATCGCCGCCATTGCCACCAGCGCCTACCCCACGCCGGCGCAGCGCCCACTCAATTCAAGGCTCGACACGAAGAAGCTTCAAGCGGCTTTCGGCGTCACCTTGCCCCACTGGCAGCAAGGCGTGCAACGCATGCTCACCGAGGTGCTGGCTTGAACCGGCCCCCCGCAGGAGATCAATCCATGAAGCGCAAGGGCATCATCCTGGCCGGCGGCTCCGGCACAAGGCTGCACCCGGCCACCTTGGCCATCAGCAAGCAGTTGCTGCCGGTCTACGACAAGCCGATGGTCTATTACCCACTGTCCACCCTGATGCTGGCCGGCATGCGCGACGTGCTGGTCATCAGCACACCACAGGACACGCCGCGTTTCCAGTCCCTTCTGGGCGACGGCAGCCAGTGGGGCATGAATCTCAGCTACTGCGTGCAGCCCAGCCCGGACGGCCTGGCGCAGGCCTTCATCCTGGGCCGGCAGTTTGTCGGCGGCGGCCCGAGTGCGCTGGTGCTGGGCGACAACATCTACTACGGCCACGACTTCGCGAGCCTGCTGTCCCGTGCCGACACCCGCCGCAGCGGATCCACGGTATTTGCTTACCACGTGCACGACCCGGAACGCTATGGCGTGGTGGAGTTCGACGCCCAGCGGCGCGCACTGAGCATCGAGGAAAAGCCCACGATGCCCAAGAGCAACTACGCGGTCACGGGCCTCTACTTCTACGACGAGCAGGTGTGCGACATCGCGGCGTCCATCAAGCCCAGCGCACGGGGTGAACTGGAAATCACCGAAGTCAACGCGCAGTACCTTCGCCAGAACCAGCTCAATGTGGAAATCATGGGCCGCGGCTATGCCTGGCTCGACACCGGCACGCACGACAGCCTGATGGAAGCCGGCCAGTTCATCGCCACGCTGGAAAAGCGCCAGGGCCTCAAGGTGGCCTGCCCGGAGGAGATCGCCTACCGTGCCGGCTGGATCGACGCTGCGGCGCTTGAAAGACTTGCAGCACCGATGCTCAAGAACAGCTATGGGCAGTACCTGATGCAAGTGCTGCGAGAGAGGGTCTACTGAACCATGAAGTTGGTCCCCACCGCCCTGCCTGGAGTGCTGATTGTCGAACCTGCTGTCTTCAAGGACGATCGCGGCTGGTTCATGGAGTCGCACAAGGATCCGACCTGGCGCGCCGCCCTGGACGACTTGGGTCTTCCCCAGTCACGACCCTTCCTGCAGGACAACCACTCCAGCAGCCAGGCCGGCGTGCTGCGGGGCATGCACTACCAACTGCCGCCGCACCCGCAGGGCAAGCTGGTGCGGGTCGTCAGCGGCAGCGCGTTCGATGTCGCGGTGGACATTCGCGTGGGCTCGCCGCACTTCGGGCAATGGGTGGGCGTGGAGCTGACAGCAGACAACCACCGCCAACTGTGGATCCCGGAAGGCTTTGCACACGGCTTCATGGCCTTGGAAGACAACACGCACTTTCTCTACAAGACCACCGACGTCTATGCCAAGGAGTGCGAGCGCTGCATCCGGTGGGACGATCCAGTGATCGCTATCCAATGGCCGGTGCTGCCTGGCGCCCCGCGGCTGGCACCGAAGGACGCGGCAGCGCCCTCGATGGCGGACGCGGAGTTGCCGGCCTACGGGGCCCGTTGAGTCAGGGGTACGGGTAAGGCATCACCGCACCGCGCCTCGGCACGGTGCGTGAGATCGTGGGGTCGCGCCGGTCGAAGGCACGTCGCACCACGTCCGCGGCACGTTCCCAGCCAAAGCCGCCGTGCACCAGCGCCCGGGCCGCTTCGCCCATGCGCTCCCCTTGTTCAGGAGACTCCAGCAGCCGGGCCGTGGCCTCCGCCATGGCCTTGGCGTCTGGGGCTTCCAGCCCGACGCCGTGCACCCAGCTCTTGAAGCCTGCAAGCCCGTTGAAAGCGGCCAGGCCACCCACCACGGGCAGCCCGCAGGCCATGCCTTCCAGGGTCTTGTTGATGAGGCCAAATCCACCGAACACCGGGCTCCAGATGACGCCGCAGTCGGTGTACTCGGCCACCAGGTCGTCCGCGTGGTCCTGGTGATGGGCGCCTGGGGTGGCCTCCAGCAACTTGCGCAGCGCCGGCCCCGCGCTGCGGCCGATGACGCTGAGTTCGGCCTGCGGGCAGCGTGCACGCACCTGCGGCCAGACGTCCTTTGCCAGCCACTCGGCCATGCGTCCGGGTTCGCCGCCCAGTTCAGCCACCAGCAAGACACGCTGGCTGCGCCGGGGTCGCACTTCAAACAGTTCGGCACGCACGCCGTTGGGGGCCAGGCGCGAACGTCGTCCCGTGCCTTCACCGACCACGCGGCGCATGGCGGTGCGGTCGGCTTCGGTTTGCAGCAGCACGCGTCGGTAGGGACGCAGCAGATCCGCTTCGATGCGGGCAATCAAGGGTGAGCGCAAACGGTCCAGCAAGGCCTTGAGCAGCGACTGGATTCCCGGCTCGCGGGCGTGCAGGTGCCAACGGTAGGCAGCAGCGCGGCAGTCGTTGACCAGGGCCACCTGCGTATTTGGCCGCATATCGGGCAAGGAATCGCAGATCACCTGCCAACGCGCCACGGCACTCAGCGGCGTCACGAGCACCTGGGCATCGTCGGCCGCGGCGTCCAGTTCCTTGGGCACGCCGTGAGACCAGGCACGCCAGCCGTGTTCGAACATGTCGCGGCCGGTCAGCTCGCGCCAGATGCGCGCCAGAACGCCCCGCCGCGGCAGGGTCACGCGCAGGATGGGTCCGAACCGTCGCTCGTTGTCGGCCAACCAGGCACGTTGGTCTTCGGCGCCCGGGCCCTGCAGCAGGCAGATCTGCACTGCATGAGAACGCCGCAACTGTTCAACCAGGTGGAACAGCGGCAGCGTCACGCTGTTGCGCGGTGGATAAGGCAGCTGGTCCGTGACGACGAGGATGCGGTCTTCGGTCATGGCTCCGTGTCGTGCCGTTTCACACCCGGTGCGCTGCAGCCCGGATGGCTACTTGGTGGCAGGGCCCTTGTTGATGTCGCCACTGGTCAAGCCGCTGGCCGGCGGGGCGGGCATGGACGCCGCGGCGGCGGCGGTGGCGAACTTGCCCTGGTACTCGACCTTGGCGGCGGCACGCATGGCCTTCATGTCCTCTTCGATCAACTTGCGGCGGCGCTCGGACAGCAGGAACTGCTCGATGGAGGGTCGGGCCTGCTCTTCGGAGACGGGCTGGCTGCGGGAACCAGCCAGCACCACCACCTGGGCGCCCGTGGGCGTGGGAACGATCATGGCCTGGCCGTCCTTCATCTTGGCAACGGCATCCAGGGTGTTGAAGGGCAGTTGCTCGGCAGAACGCACGGCCTGGTTGCCTGAGAAACGCAGGCCGGAGGTCTTCAGGTATTCGACAAACTCGTTGGTGTTCTTCGACGCAGCCAGGCGCTCGCGAATCTCCGCCAGTTGCTCGGGCCGAGCCTCGATGCCGATTTCCTGCAGGTTGTAGACACGGCGCTCACTGAACAGCGCGGGCTTGTCGTTGAAGTACTTCTTGATCTCTTCCGGCGTCGGTTTGGGCGCGCCTTCACCCAGGCGTTCCGCATAGGCGCGGCTGAGCACTTCGCGGCGCGCCAGATCCAGGGCGATCTGGACGCCCGGTTCGGCGTCCAGCTTCTGGTCCAGCGCCTTGCGCACCACCAGTTGCTGGTCCACCAGGCGCTCCAGGATCTGGCGACCCGCTGCGTCGGTCTGCTCTGGACGCAGGTTGCGCTGCTGGGCCAGCAGGAAGGTCACCTGGCCGACATTGATCTCGTCCTTGTTCACCTTGACGGCCACTTCACCGCCCGCACCGTCCTTCTTGGCACCGCATCCAGCCAGCATGGCTGCCGCAGCAAGTGCAAGCACAGGCAGCCCCAGTCGGGCACAAGCGGAAAAGCGGGTGGACACGGACTTCATGCAGGGTTCCTTAGCAGCGGGCAATGGGGCGCCATCTTCTGGTGTGGCTGCCTTGGGCACCACACGCGCGTGCCAGTTTACCCCTGGGACCCCGGGCCATCAGGACAAGGATTGCACGCGCGCGAGCTGCCAGCCGCGGTTGGCGGCCTTCACCTTGGCCAGGAGCCAGAGTTCCTTGAAGGGCTCCGCGCCGTCCTCCAATCGTTCGCGGATCAGGCCGCTGAACTCGACGCTGGCCACAAAGGCCTCGGTCATTTCTTCGAGGGCCAGCAGGCGGGCCTGCAGTTCCAGCACCTCGGTCCGGTTCGGTCCGGGGCCACGCTGAGCGAGTTGCTCGCGCAGATCCGCCAGCAGTGTTTCAGTCGCCATGCGGCCCAAGGCTGGCAGGTCGGCACGGTCCCACGCGGCCTGCATCTGCAGGAAGCTGTCGCGCGCCACCTTCAGAAAGGCCTGCAGGTCGTCCACCGCTGCCACCGCCAGACGCCTGCGCTGCAGGCGCTGAGTGACACGGCGGCGAAGGCGCTTCAGCACTTGATCCCCACATGCAAGGCCACGATGCCTGCAGCCAGGTTGTGCACATCCACATGCGCGAAGCCCGAGGCCTGCATCATTGCCTTCAAACTCGCCTGGTCCGGGTGCATGCGGATGCTCTCCGCCAGGTAGCGATAGCTCTCCGCATCTCCCGCAATGAGCTGGCCCATCAAGGGCATGAACTTGAAGGAGTACCAGTCATACGGCTTCTGCAAGGCTGCCGCAGGCTTGCTGAATTCCAGAACCAGCAAGCGTCCGCCTGGCTTCAAGACGCGGTTCATCTCGGCCAGCGCCAGGTCCTTGTGGGTCATGTTGCGCAAGCCAAACGCCACGCTCACCAGGTTGAATCCGGCGGTGGCCGATCCATCGGCGAACGGCAGGTGTTCTGCGTCACAAGCTGCCGTCGGCAACAGCAGCCCTTCGTCCAGCAGGCGGTCGCGGCCGGTGCGCAACATGGCCTCGTTGATGTCGGTGAGCACCACCCGGCCGCCCTTGCCGGCACGCTGCGCGAACGCGCGCGCCAGGTCACCTGTGCCGCCGGCGATATCCAGCACCTGGTACCCCGGCTGCACGTTGGCCACCGCCACGGTGTAGGCCTTCCAGGCGCGGTGCAGCCCCATGGACAGCACGTCGTTCATCACGTCGTACTTGGAAGCCACGCGGTCGAACACGCCGCGCACACGGCTGGCCTTGTCGCTCTCGTCGACCGTCTGGTAGCCGAAATGGGTCTGCGCCATGTGTGCTTCCTGCGGGCTTCAGTGGTGCCCGCAGGCGCCGCCGGCGGCCGCGGCCGTGACCATTGGCGTGTCGCGGCTCGCACCGGCGTCCTGCAGGCGTTGCTCGTACTTCGCCCACAGTTCGGCCTGTTCTCGGCCCAGTTTGTAGAGGTAGTCCCAGCTGAAGATGCCGGTATCGTGACCGTCGCTGAAACGCGGTTGCACGGCGTAGTGACCCACGGACTGGATGTCATCGATGCCGACGTCGCGCTTGCCGGTCTGGAGCACTTCCTGACCCGGGCCGTGGCCCTGAACCTCGGCTGAAGGCGAGTACACGCGCATCAGCTCGAAGGGAATCCGGAACGCGGCGCCGTCGTCAAACGCCACTTCCAGCACGCGCGAGGCCTGGTGGACCGTCAGCGCGGTGGGTTGCGGGGTGTTGCGGTCCAGGCCGGCCATGGGGGCTTCAGGGGTGCGGGGAAGGGCATGAGTTTACCGGGCACCCCTGGCCACAATGCCAACCGGGCTACACCAGCACGCGTTCAATGCCGCCGTGGTTGGCCTTGGCCACATAGTCCGGCAGCCAGTTCTCGCCCAGGATCTTGCGGGCCATTTCCACCACGATGTAGTCCGCTTCCAACAGGCCGCTGTTCAGATCGTCCTCGTAGCGTTTCAGCCCCTGCAGACAGCTCGGGCAACTGGTCAGGATCTTCACGTTGTCCTGTGCGGGCAACCGGTCCCGCAGCGCCGCCTCGCCCTTGCGGATTTCCTCTTCCTTGCGGAAGCGCACCTGCGTGCTGATGTCCGGCCGGGTCACGCCCAGCGTGCCGCTCTCGCCGCAGCAGCGGTCGCTCTTGATGACGCTGTCGCCCACCAGGGCCTTCACGGTCTTCATCGGGTCCTGCAGCTTCATCGGGCTGTGGCAGGGGTCGTGGTACAGGTAGCCGGCCTCGTTGCCCTTGAGCGTGATGCCCTTTTCCAGCAGGTATTCGTGGATGTCCATGATGCGGCAGCCGGGGAAGATGTCCTCGAACTTGTAGCCCTGCAACTGGTCGTAGCAGGTGCCGCAACTGACCACCACGGTCTTGATGTCCAGGTAGTTCAAGGTATTGGCCACGCGGTGGAAGAGCACGCGGTTGTCGGTGATGACCTTCTCGGCCTTGTCGAACTGCCCGCTGCCACGCTGCGGGTAGCCGCAGCACAGATAGCCCGGCGGCAGCACGGTCTGCACGCCCGCTTCCCACAGCATGGCCTGCGTGGCCAGGCCCACTTGGCTGAACAGGCGCTCGCTGCCGCAACCGGGGAAGTAGAAGACCGCTTCCGTTTCCGCCGTGGTGGCCTGCGGGTTGCGGATGATGGGGACGTAGTCCTTGTCCTCAATGTCCAGCAGCGCCCGCGCCGTCTTCTTGGGCAGTCCACCCGGCATCTTCTTGTTGATGAAGTGGATGACCTGCTCTTTCACAGGCGCAGCACCCAGCGTGGCCGGTGGTGCGCTGGTCTGCTTGCGTGCCGCAGGCTTCATCAGGCCGTTCATGAAACGCTGCAGCTTGAAACCCACGCCCACCATCGCCGTGCGCATCAACTTGATGGCCTCCGGGTTGGTGGCGTTGAGGAACATCATGGCCGCCGCATTGCCCGGGCGGAAGCTTTTCTGGCCCATCTTGCGCAAGAGGTTGCGCATGTTCATGGTGACGTCGCCGAAGTCAATCTTCACCGGGCAGGGGCTCAGGCACTTGTGGCAGACAGTGCAGTGGTCGGCCACGTCCTCGAAGTCCTCCCAATGCTTGATGCTGACGCCGCGCCGTGTCTGCTCTTCGTACAGGAAAGCCTCGATCAGCAGGCTGGTCGCCAGGATCTTGTTGCGTGGGCTGTAGAGCAGGTTGGCGCGCGGCACGTGCGTGGCGCACACCGGTTTGCACTTGCCGCAGCGCAGGCAGTCCTTGATGCTCTCGCTGATGGCACCGATGTCGCTCTGCTGCATGATCAGCGACTCGTGGCCCATCAGCCCGAAGCTCGGGGTGTAGGCCGCGCTCAGGTCGGCATGGCGGGAGTCGCTCATGGCGCCGCGCAGCAGCTTGCCCTTGTTGAAGCGGCCTTCGGGGTCGACACGTTGCTTGTAGTCGGCGAACGACGCAATTTCGTCGTCGCTGAGGTACTCCAGCTTGGTGATGCCAATGCCGTGCTCGCCACTGATCACGCCGTCCAGCCGCCGCGCCAGCGCCATGATGCGGCCCACGGCCTCGTGGGCCGTCTGCAGCATCGCGTAGTTGTCGCTGTTGACGGGGATGTTGGTGTGCACATTGCCGTCGCCGGCGTGCATGTGCAGGGCCACCCACACGCGTCCACGCAGCACTTCCTGGTGGATGCGCGTGCATTCGGTCAGCAGGGGCTGAAACGCACTGCCGGCAAAGATGTGCTGCAGCGGCGCACGGATCTGCGTCTTCCAGCTGGCGCGGTCGCGCCAGTCTTGCAGGCGGGCGAAGCAGGTTTCGCCGGGCTTGCCCGATTCATCAGGCTGCACGACGTCCAGATTGTCCAGCCAGTGCTGCCACAGCGCCCGAACCTCGGCCAGCACAGCCAAGGCCTGCTGCACGCGGTCTTCCAGCAATTCCGCGCTGGGGATGTCGCCCGCGTCGTCAGTCTTCCCCAGGGGCAGACTCCCGCGTTGGAAAAACGCCAGCAGCGCGTCAGCCAGCTCCAGCTTGTTGCGCAGGCTCAGCTCGACATTGATGCGCTCGATGCCTTCCGTGTACTCGCCCATGCGCGGCAGCGGGATCACCACATCCTCGTTGATCTTGAAGGCGTTGGTGTGCTTGGCGATGGCCGCCGTGCGCTTGCGGTCCAGCCAGAATTTCTTGCGCGCATCGGCGCTCACGGCCACAAAGCCTTCACCGGCGCGGCTGTTTGCAATGCGCACGACCTCGCTGGTGGCACGGGCCACGGCGTCTTCGCTGTCGCCGACGATGTCGCCCACCAGCACCATCTTCGGCAGCCCGCTGCCGCCCACCGCACGCTTGCTCTTGGTGGCATAACCCACGGCCTTGAGGTAGCGGTCGTCCAGGTGCTCCAGGCCAGCCAGCAGCACGCCCTGGTCCTTCAGGCTGAACAGGTAATCCTTGATCTCCACGATGCTGGGCACCGCGTCCTTGGCATTGCCGAAAAATTCCAGGCAGACCGTGCGCACGGCGTGTGGCAACTTGTGCACCACCCAGCGCGCGCTGGTGATGAGGCCGTCGCAGCCTTCCTTCTGGATGCCGGGCAGGCCGGCCAGGAACTTGTCAGTGACGTCCTTGCCCAGACCTTCCTTGCGGAAGACGCGACCGGGGATGTCCAGGCGTTCAGTCTTCAGCAGCTTTCTGCCAGTGGCGTCGAAGGTCTTCAGCTCGAAGCTGGCCAGTTCCACGTCGTGGATCTTGCCCAGGTTGTGGTTCAGGCGCGTGACTTCCAGCCACTGTGCATCCGGCGTCACCATGCGCCAGGACGCCAGGTTGTCCAGCGCCGTGCCCCACAGCACCGCCTTCTTGCCACCCGCGTTCATGGCGATGTTGCCGCCGATGCAACTGGCTTCCGCACTGGTGGGGTCGACGGCAAAGACATGGCCGGCACGTTCAGCGGCGTCCGCCACCCGCTGCGTCACCACGCCGGCTTCGCTGTAGACCGTGGGCACGGGTTTGTCGACGCCGGGCAAGGTGACCCACTCCACCTCGGACATGGTCTCGAGCTTTTCGGTGTTGATCACCGCACTCTTCCAGGTCAGGGGCACGGCGCCGCCGGTGTAGCCAGTGCCGCCACCGCGCGGCACGATGGTGAGGCCAAGTTCGATGCAGCCCTTCACCAGCGCAGCCATCTCGGCCTCACCGTCAGGCGTCAGGACGACAAAGGGGTACTCGACGCGCCAGTCGGTGGCGTCGGTGACGTGCGAGACACGGCTCAGGCCGTCGAACTTGATGTTGTCCTTGGCCGTCACGCGGCCCAGCACCCGCCGCGCTGTCTTGCGCAGGTCCCACACCGTGCGGAACTGGGCCGAGAACGACTCCACCGCCGCGCGTGCGGCGACCAGCAGTTCACCAACCAGCGCATCGCGCCCGGCGTCGGCGTCCGGCGTGCGGCGCTTGCTGACTTCCGTCAACCGGTGGTGCAAGGCGTCGATCAGCAATTGACGTCGCTTGGGGTTGTCCAGCAGGTCGTCTTCGAGGTACGGGTTGCGCTGCACCACCCAGATGTCGCCCAGCACCTCGTAAAGCATGCGGGCGCTGCGGCCCGTGCGACGCTCTTCACGCAGTTGCTGCAGGATCTCCCAGGCGCGCGGGCCCAGCAGTCGCAGCGCAATCTCGCGGTCAGAAAACGAGGTGTAGTTGTAGGGAATTTCGCGCAGCCGCGGCGCAGCCGCTTCAGGCTGTGAAACTGGACCGGCCTGTGCCGGCAAGAGAGGGAACGGTGCATTCATAAGGGTAAGCCAGCATGCTAACCGAGGGGACCATGCCCACAGGCCTTGCTGAGGTGCGGCGCGGCGGGTAATTCCCGTTGCCCACTGCACCCCATCCATGACAGAAACCGGGTTGTCGCGTGCGTTGTCACATGAGCTGTCACAAAGGCAGCCGACACTCGCCGGTTTGCTTCTTCAAGTTGCCAGGAGACCTCATGTCCTTCCGTTCCTTCCGACCCATGGCCGCTCTGGCCCCCATCGCCGCCGCGCTGATCGCCCTGCCCGCGCACGCCCAGACCGAGGTCCAGTGGTGGCATTCCATGGGAGGCGCCCTGGGCGAATGGGTCAATGACCTGGCCAAGGAGTTCAACGCCAGCCAGAAGGACTACAAGGTGGTGCCCACCTTCAAGGGCAGCTACCCCGAATCCATGACTGCCGCGATTGCCGCTTTCCGCGCGGGCAATTCGCCGGACATCCTGCAGGTGTTTGAAGTCGGCACCGCCACCATGATGGCCAGCAAGGGCGCCATCAAGCCGGTCGGCGAGGTGATGAAGGAGTCGGGCCTGAAGTTCGACCCGAGCGAATACATCAGCGCCGTGGCCGGCTACTACACCGCGCCCAATGGCCAGATGCTGAGCATGCCCTTCAACAGCTCCACGACCATCTTCTATTACAACAAGGACGCGTTCAAGGCCGCCGGCCTGGACCCCGACAAGGCGCCGACGACCTGGCCGGAAGTGGCCCTGGCGGCCGCCAAGCTGAAGGCCAGCGGCCACAAGTGCCCCTTCACCACCAGCTGGCAGAGCTGGACGCAGCTGGAAAGCTTCAGCGCCTGGCACAACGTGGAGTTTGCGACCAAGCGCAACGGCTTCGGAGGACTGGACACCCGTCTGGCCTTCAACACGCCATTGCACGTGCGCCACATCGAAAACCTGGCCAACATGGCCAAGAACGGCCTCTTCGTCTACAAGGGCCGCAACAACACCCCGGACGCCACCTTCCCGTCGGGTGAATGCGCCATGTTCACGGGTTCAGCGGGCCTGTACGGCGCTGTCAAGGCCAACGCCAAGTTCGCCTACGGCATCGCGTCCCTGCCCTATTACCCCGACGTGCCGGGCGCACCGCAGAACACTGTCATTGGTGGTGCCAGCCTGTGGGTCATGGCCGGCAAGAAGCCTGAACAGTACAAGGGTGTGGCCGCCTTCTTCAACTACATCAACAGCCCCACGGTGCAGGCCGCCAGCCACCAGCGCACAGGCTACCTGCCGGTGACCACCGCCGCCTACAAGCTGACCGACTCCAGCGGCTTCTACAAGAAGTTCCCTGGCAGCGACGTGGCCGTGAACCAGATGATCCGCAAGACCACCGACAAGTCGCGTGGCATCCGCCTCGGAAACTTCGTGCAGATCCGCACCATCGTTGACGAGGAACTGGAACAGGTCTGGGCCGGCAAGAAGACGCCGAAGGAAGGCTTGGACGAAGCCGTCAAGCGTGGCAACGAACAGTTGGAGAAGTTCCAGAAAGCAAACAAGTCCTGATGGACTTGTGTGCTTCGCGACGGCGCGCCGCGACGACGCAAAGCCGGAGCGTCTGATTGGCCACCGAAAAGCGCGTCGTCTTCCGGTCCGGATGGCTGCCCTGGGTGCTGATGGCACCCCAGGCGGCCATCATTGCCGCCTTCTTCTATTGGCCGGCAGTGCAGACGCTGCTGCAGTCGGTGCAGCAGCAGGATGCTTTCGGCACCAGCACCGAATGGGTGGGGCTGGAGAATTTTGTCGCGCTGTTCAAGGACCCCAGCTACCTGGCGTCGTTCAAGACCACGGCAGTGTTCTCCTTTCTGGTGGCCTTCTTTGGCCTGGCCGTGTCCTTGCTGCTGGCCGTGTTTGCCGACCGCGTGATGAAGGGCGCACTGGCCTACAAGACCTTTCTGATCTGGCCCTATGCCGTGGCACCGGCCGTGGCCGGCGTGCTGTGGCTCTTCATGTTTGCGCCCAGTATTGGCGTGGTGAGCTACAGCCTGCGTGCAGCCGGCTTCGATTGGAACCACCTGCTCAATGGCAACCACGCCATGGCCCTGGTGGTGATGGCTGCGGTATGGAAGCAGATCTCCTACAACTTCCTGTTCTTTCTGGCCGGCCTGCAGTCCATTCCCAAGTCCCTGATCGAAGCCGCGGCCATTGACGGCGCCAGCCCGTGGCACCGCTTCTGGACCATCGTGTTCCCGCTGCTGTCGCCCACGACCTTCTTCCTGCTGGTGGTGAACGTCGTCTACGCCTTCCTGGACACCTTCGGCATCATCGACGCGTCCACAGAGGGCGGCCCGGGCAAGGAAACATCGGTGCTGGTCTACAAGGTCTACTACGACGGCTTCAAGGCGCTGGACCTGGGCGGGTCAGCGGCGCAGTCCGTGGTTCTGATGGTCATCCTGGTCACGCTGACGGTGGTGCAGTTCCGCTTCGTCGAACGGCGCGTCAACTACTGAGCCCAGCCATGGTTGAACGTCGCCCCGTCCTCACCTTCTTCACGCACGCCATCCTGATCCTGGGCGTGCTGATCGTGGCCTTCCCGGTCTACATCACCTTCGTCGCCAGCACGCACACCGCGCAGGCCATCGTGCAGGCGCCCATGCCGCTGCTGCCGGGCGACCGATTTGTCCAGAACTACCTGGCGGTGCTCAGCGGCAGCGAACGCGGCCCTGGCTCTGGCGCGCCGGTCGCGCACATGATGTGGGTGAGCCTGGTCTCGGCCCTGGTCATCAGCATTGGCAAGATCGCCATCAGCCTGCTGTCGGCCTTTGCCATCGTCTACTTCCGCTTTCCGTTCCGCATGTTCTTCTTCTGGGCCATCTTCGTGACGCTGATGCTGCCTGTGGAGGTGCGCATCTTCCCCACCTACAAAGTGGTGTCGGACCTGCACATGCTCAACAGCTATGCGGGGCTGACGATTCCGCTCATTGCGTCGGCCACGGCCACCTTCCTGTTCCGGCAGTTCTTCATGACGGTGCCGGACGAACTCGTGGAAGCGGCGCGTGTGGACGGCGCCGGCCCGATGCGCTTCTTCAAGGACGTGCTGCTGCCGCTGTCGGCCACCAGCATTGCGGCGCTGTTTGTCATCCAGTTCATCTACGGCTGGAACCAGTACCTCTGGCCCTTGTTGGTAACGACGGACGAGAACATGTACCCCGTCGTGATCGGCATCAAACGCATGATCAGCGGCGGCGATTCGGCGCAGCAGTGGAATCTGGTCATGGCCACGGCCATGCTGGCGATGCTGCCGCCCGCTTTGGTCGTCATGCTGATGCAGAAGTGGTTCGTCAAGGGCCTCGTGGATACCGAGAAGTAAAGAAGCACATGGGCGCCATTTCGCTGAAGAACGTCGAGAAAACCTACGGCCGCGGGCCGGGGGCGAACAAGGTCATCCATGGCGTGGATGTCGAGATCTCCGATGGCGAGTTCATCGTGATCGTCGGGCCCAGCGGCTGCGGCAAGAGCACGCTGCTGCGCATGGTTGCCGGGCTGGAAGAGATCTCCGGCGGCGAAGTGCACATTGGCGGCCGCGTGGTGAACCAGCTGGAACCGGCGGAACGCGACATCGCCATGGTCTTCCAGAACTACGCGCTGTACCCGCACATGAGCGTGTACGACAACATGGCCTATGGCTTGAAGATCGCCAAGGTGCCCAAGGACGAGATCGAAGTCCGCGTGCAAAAGGCCGCCAAGATCCTGGAACTGGGCGCACTGCTGCAGCGCAAGCCGCGCCAGCTTTCAGGCGGCCAGCGCCAGCGCGTGGCCATGGGCCGTGCCATCGTGCGCCAGCCTGCGGTCTTCTTGTTTGACGAGCCCCTGTCCAACCTGGACGCCAAGCTGCGCGCGCAGACACGCCTGGAAATCCAGAAGCTGCACCAGGAACTGGGCGTCACGTCCCTCTTCGTCACGCACGACCAGGTCGAGGCCATGACGCTGGCCCAGCGCATGATCGTCATGAACGGTGGCCGCATCGAGCAGATCGGCACGCCGGAACAGGTCTACGGCACGCCCGCGTCCACCTTCGTGGCGGGCTTCATTGGCAGTCCGCCGATGAACCTGATGCCAGGTCAGGCCGATGGCAAGCTCTTCACCATTGGCGGCCTCACCCTGCCCTTGCCGCAACCCGCACCTCGCGGCGGCGCACTGACTCTGGGGGTGCGGCCAGAACACGCCAGCTTTGGCGTCGCCACTGCCACCAGCTGGCCGCTGAAGGTGGCCCTGCTGGAAATGCTGGGCGCGGAACGGCTGGTCTACGGCCACCTGGGCGACGCGATGTTCACGCTGCGCATCGATGGCACGCTGACCCCTCCGAAATCCGGCGACACCCTGCACCTGCATGTCGAACCCAAGCATGTGCACTGGTACGACGTGCAAAGTGGCAAGCGGGTCTGATGCCGATGGAGCCCTGGCCCCTGCCCCTCTGGGTGGCACACCGGGGTGCCGGCAAATTGGCGCCGGAAAATACCCTGGCCGCCTTTCGCCTGGGCGCTGCACACGGCTACCGCGCGTTCGAATGCGACGTGAAGCTCAGCAGCGATGGCGTGCCCTTCCTGCTGCACGACGCGACGCTGGACCGCACCACGCACGCGCGTGGCGAAGCCGGCCAGCGTCCCTGGAGCGAGTTGTCTCGCCTGGATGCCGGTGGCTGGCATTCCCGTGCCTATGCGGGCGAGCCGCCGCCCAGCCTGGATGCCATTGCGCGCTACATTCAGCGCAATGGCTTTGCGCTGAATGTGGAGATCAAGCCCATGCCTGGGCAGGAGCGTGAGACGGGCGCTGTGGTCGGTGCGGCCTGCGCAGCCCTGTGGGCTGGGGGCCAATCGCCCATGCTCTTCAGCAGCTTCAGGCCCGAGGCCTTGCAAGCTGCGCGCGAGACCGCCGCGCACATTCCACGCGCGCTGCTGGTGGACACGCTCTATGACGGCTGGTTCGACATCGCGCGCGCTCTGGACTGCGTTGCGGTGGTCAGCAATCACAAGGTGATGACGGCCGACCTGGTCGCACAGTTGCACGGCGCCGGCCTTCGCGGCCTTTGCTACACAGTGAATGACGCGGTGGACGCGCGCCGGCTGCTGGCCCTGGGCATCGACGGCATCATCACCGACGCGGTGGACCGCTTCTGCCCCGGCAGCGGACGCACGCTGTTCGACTGAGCGCTAGCCAGCCGGACGCACATCGGCTTCCAGGCCCAGCCAGTCGCTTTCACGTTCGGCTTCGGGCAGATGCCGCAGTTCGCGGATCAGGGGCAGGCGCCAGGCCACCAGCACCAGCAACAAGGACACGCCGCCGGCAAAGCCCAAGGCCGCGCGCAGGCCGACGTGTTCACCCAGCCAACCGCCCAAGAGTGCGCCCGGGCCGGCGGCCAGCAGCGTGAGCCAGCGCATGGTGGCCGTCATGCGGCCGAGCAGCGGTTCCGGCGTCACCGCCTGGCGCAGGGCCAGGAAGTTGATGAAGATGAAGACCGCGCCGGTGGTGAACAGCATCAGCATCAGCGCAAAGGCTGCCACGCCCCAGTGGTTGGCCGGCGCCGCGGCCAAGAGCAGCCAGCCCGCGCCGGTGATGGCATAACCCACCACCAGGCAGGGACCAGGACCGATGCGCAGGCTGATGCGCCGCCCAAAGACGCTGCCCGTGATGGTGCCGAAGCCCATGCCCATGTAGCAAAGCCCTACGGCGTGTTCGCTGAGACCCAGGGTGCGGGTCGCAAACAGGATCTGCACCACCAGCGCCGCGTAGTGGCACATCTGCCAGACGCCCATCAGCACGGCCAGCGTCACCAGCAGGCGGTTGCTGCGCACGAAGCGCAGGCCGGTCATCAGGTCACGCCAGAAGTGCGCATCGGGGCGCGCATCGCGCCGCTCGTGGATGGGGATGCCCTTGAGAATCAGCGCGCTGCCCAGCAGCAGCGCCGCGTTCACGAGCAGGGCCAAAGGTGCACCAAATATCTTGATCAGCGCGCCCGCAATGCCAGGGCCGACGACCTCTGCGCCCGAGGTGGCCAGCGCGTTCTTGGCATGCGCTTCCACCAAGCGGTCGCGAGCCACCACCTGGGTCAGCACGATCTGCGCCGCCGTGCCGGCCACGGTGTGCACAGCGCCGATGACGAAGCCAATCGCATAGAGCCATGCCATGCCCAGCCAGCCCAGCCACCACGCCACCGGCACGCTGATGGCGCACAAGGCCACCACCGACTCACCCACGACATAGACCGGCAGTTTGCGCACGCGGTCCAGCCACACGCCTGAGGGCAGGCTGAAGATCAAAAAGGGGCTGAGTTCAATCGCGGTCAGCAGGCCCATCTGCGTGGGCGTGGCCTTCAGCAGGACCGCCGCGGTGAGCGGCAGCGCCAGCATCATCACCTGGTTGCCGAAGGAGCTGGTGAGGATGCTGCTCCACAGGCGGGCGTAGGCCGGGTCATGCAGCAGGTCGCCTTCGGGCAGGCGCAGCCAGTCGGGAAGTGGGAACCGCCCCTTCACGCGCGCTGGCCCGCTTCCGTCAGGATCTGTAGTCCGCGTTGATCGTGACGTAGTCGTGCGACAGGTCGCAGGTCCACACCGTGGCTTCGGCCGAACCGCGGTGCAGGTGCACGCGCACGGTGATCTCGCTCTGCTTCATCACACGCTGGCCGTCTTCCTCACGGTAACTGGCCAGTCGGCCGCCCTGCGCCACCACGTGCACGTCGTCCAGGAACAGGTCGATGAGGTTCTGGTCCAGGTCGCCGATGCC
Source organism: uncultured beta proteobacterium (assembly GCA_963750785.1). Lineage (GTDB taxonomy): Bacteria > Pseudomonadota > Gammaproteobacteria > Burkholderiales > Burkholderiaceae_C > Rubrivivax. The sequence continues at coordinate 505,074 of CAVVSC010000002.1, forward strand.
GGCATAGCCCACAGCGGCCAGGATGCGACCCAGGTTGGGGTCGCTGGCAAAGAAGGCCGTCTTGACCAGCGGCGAATGAGCAATGGCATAGGCGGCCAGCTTGCATTCGGCTTCGTCGCGGCCGCCTTCAATCTTGACAGTGATGAACTTGGTGGCGCCTTCGCCGTCACGCACGATGGCCTGGGCCAACTGCTGCGACACGGCCACGACGGCGTCGCGCAAGACCCGGCCTTCGGGCGAGTCCAGCGAAGCGATTTCTGCATGGCCCGCCTGTTGGGTGGCGATGAGGATGAAGCTGTCGTTGGTGGACGTGTCGCCGTCGATGGTGATGCGGTTGAAGCTGAGGTCTGCGGCTTCTTTCACCAAGCCTTGCAGCAAGGTCGGTGCGATGACCACATCGGTGGCCACAAAGCCCAGCATGGTGGCCATGTTCGGGCGGATCATGCCGGCGCCCTTGCTGATGCCGGTAACGGTGACCGTGCGGCCGCCAATCGTCACCTGGCGCGACGCCGCCTTGGGCAGCGTGTCCGTGGTCATGATGCCCAGCGCAGCCTCACCCCAGCCCTCGGCGGAGAGTGCGGCCTGCGCAGCGGGCAGGCCCGCTTCAATGCGCTCCACGGGCAAGGTCTCCATGATCACGCCAGTGGAAAACGGCAGCACCTGCGCGGGCTGCACACCCATCAGCGTGGCGACGCTGGCGCAGGTCCTGCGCGAGCGGGCCAGGCCGTCGGCACCCGTGCCTGCATTGGCGTTTCCGGTGTTGATCACGACGGCGCGCACGCCACTGGCGGCGGCCAGGTGTTCGCGGCAGACCTGAACGGGCGCGGCGCAGAAACGGTTGCTGGTGAATACGCCGGACACGGCCGCGCCTTCGTCCAGTGCCAGCAAGACCAGATCACGGCGATTGGCCTTGCGCACGCCGGCCATGGTCGTGCCCAGGCGCAGGCCTTTGACAGCGTGCAGGGTGGCGGGATCTGGGGCAGTGAGGTTGACAGGCATGACTTGAGGCCGGACTTCAGGGTGCCGTCATTGTAGAAGTCGGGTCGCGACGAGCGACGACGCCGTGCAGCAGGCCAGCAAAAAGGGCGCCCAATGGGCGCCCTTTTTCTGGTCTGGCGTGGAGGCCGGGCAGGGCCCGGATCCACTCAACTCAAGGCGTGCACTGGTAGACGGAGACGTCGTCCAGGTACCAACCCAGAACGCCACCGCAACCGTCGTTTCCGAACTCGAAGCGGAGCTTGATTCTGTCGCCGGGCACGGCGTAGGGCACCAAGTTGATGATGGAGCGGCCCCAGGAGCCCGTCAACGAGCCACCGTCTGAGCCAGTGAACCCGGGTTGACCTGCCAGCGGGCTGTCGCTGCCCTGGGCGGCTGTGGTCAGCGTCGCGTTGTACGGGTTGTAGATGAAGTCAGCCGCCCTCACGACCAGCCAAGCACCGCCATTGACGCTGATCTTCAGGTTGCCACCGTCCCAGCCCGCTTCGGTCGCGATGTAGTGATCGAAACTCATGCGCAGGTTCGAGGCCGTGGCCGGGATCGTGATCTGCGGGCTCTCCAGACGCTGCAATCCGGCCTCATTGCCGCCCGGGGCGCAGGTGCCAATGTTCGGGTCGCCGGCAAAGATGGCGTAGCCCGGGCGGCTGCCCGGCAAACGCGTGACGACGCCGAAGTCCCGCGCGGTGAAGTCGCCGGAATTGCCGACGTGACCGACCAGCCACTTGATGCCGCCGCGCTTGCCGCCCTCGAAGCTGTCGGAAGCGATGAGCGTCGGCGTACCCGCCGGGCACTGAGGCGGCGGCGACTTGGCCAGCAGCGGTGCGAAGTTGCACTGCGAAGGCGGGGTGCGCATTTCGACGGCCAGCGTTGTCTTCGCAACCTGGGCACAGTCGACTGCGCTGATCACCTCGCCCGAAGGCAGGCCGGTTCTCAGGTCGGCCAGATTCGCACCGGTGAGGTCGCGGCAGGACTGCTCGATGGCATCTGCATGTGCAGCGAAGTCGCTGAATGGGCCCTGGTACACCGTCTGTGCGCGGTAGTAGATGTGCGCCGCCTTGGTCAGGCCAATCCCGGTGATCGACTGGCCGTTGTAGCTGCCGCCATCCACGATCAAGGCATAGGCATGGTTCGGCACGCCGGAGTTGCTGTGAACCCCGCCGTTGTCACCGGCTTGGGTGTTCGGACCGCAGGAATACTGACGGTCCGACACCTTGCCCGGGTTGCCGTAGCAAGTCGGGTTGTACATGTCCCGCAAGGCTCCGACCAAGCCGGTGGCCGTGGAATCCTCGCCCAGCAACCAGCGAACCGAGTTGTCGGTGCCAGGACCGCGCGACAGCGTCGCACTGACGCCGTTGGCCAACTGGGCCTTGATCGCCGTGCCGTCGTTCTGGCTCACGGACAGCGAGGGCACCGTGTTCACGGTGCCTGCCGTGGCGCCCATGTTGATGAGTGCCGTTCCACCCTGGTTGTTGCCGACGATCACGGCAATGGCGCCCGCCGCTTCAGCGTTGGCTGCCTTCACCGAGAAACCACAGGTGCCGCGTTCAAGGAAGGCGATCTTGCCGGTCAGAGAATTGGCTGGGAGTGCAGCGCAAGCGGCGCTGGTGGAACCGATCTCGACGCCGACCACGTTGCCGCTGGTCGAGAATGTCTGCAGACCAAAGGCAGCCGTGCCGGCGTCCTTTCCGCCTGCAATGGCTGCGGGCGCAGTGATCGTGACCACGGGTGGTGCTGCAGTGAACGCCGTGCAGGACCCGGCAGTGCGCGCAGAATCGGGCGTATCTCCACCGCGACCGTTCAGGCGGTCCACTGTCTCGCCCCAGATGTCGGAATAGGCTTCGTTCAGGGCACCCGGCTGCCAAGCGTAGATCAGTCCGTGGGTGTATTCAGTGTAGGCATGGGCCCATTCGTGGGCCGTGACGTCGTCGGTGGTCAGGCCCGGGCAGAACGAGATGAAAGTACCGTTCCAGGAGGCGTTCGGACAGGCGTTGCCTCTATTGAAAATGGAGTCCATCCGCGCGCCATTGCCATCGAAAGAGTCGCGCCCGAAAGCCACTTTGAACAGGTTGTAGATGTCGGCCGATGCGTTGAGCATGTTGTCGGCTTCGGTTACGCCCGTCGGGAGGGCGCTGCCTTCCACCCAGAATGGGTTGTTCGGGTAGTTCGGGCCCGGTGCTGTGGCATTGACGCCATCAAAAGCCCGGCGGTTCAGGGCTTCGTGGATACCATTGAACTTCTCGATGATCTTGCCGGTGTGTGCGTCGACGAAGACGATTTCGCGCACGTTCACGCGGTTGCCCACCTCGACCTGCCAGGCCAGATGGCTCTGGCCTTCCACGCCCTGGGCGAGGCCGGTTTGGTACACCACCAGAGCAGGCTCGGTGGTGGACAGCGGCATCTCACGCCCCAGATCGGCACGCACGCGAGCCACGGCCGCCTTGCTGGCCTCTTGCGCCGAGCGACCCGGCTTCGGGTCCACCGAGATGCCCGGCACAAAGGCGCCGCTTACCGCTGTCAAATTGTTGTTGCCATCAAAGTGCGTGCGCAGTTGCGCGCCATACACCGGCACGCCCTTGTAGACCTGCTTGCGTGTGATGTGGGTGCCGCCGTACCGGTCCTTGTCCACCTTGGGCGCCGCAAGTTCAGAGGCGACGTCCGTGATGCCGAAGAGGCTGCTGTACTGCGACAGGAACTGGTCTGATTCCACATGCTTGGCGCTGTCGCTGAGCGCGCGTGCACGACCGGGTGCACCCAGCTTGCGGCCACTGTCCACACGCACGAAGCGGGCAGAGCCCGTGCCTTCGTGGATGCTCACTTTGGCGTTGCCGCCCGTTTCGGCCATCAGGCGATCGGTCGCCTCGCGTTGACCCCGCAGCTCGGCGTGTGCTTGTGCTGCAAATGCCAAGCCCACAGAGAGGGCCACGGCTGACAGATGAAAACGGTTTCTGGCCATACTCACTCCTGTTGCGGCACGATGGCCGCTTAGACGTTATGCAAAAAGGGGCGTGCAGCCCCTTTCTTGTTGGTTCAGGCCGCGCGGCGGCGTGAGGCAAGCAGACCTGCAAACCCCAGGCCTACCAGCGCGAGACTGGCCGGTTCCGGCACATTCGTCGACCCCTGCACGCTGCCGACCGTCAAGTTGTCAAGACCGGCGTAGAGCGACTGGCCAGGGGCGGAGATGGTCAGCGATGTGATGGCCACATCCGAGTGGAAGCCCCGAAAACTGTCGGCAAGCGATGTGGGCGTGAAAGTCTCGTGGGTGCCGTCGCTGAGCAGGATGTCAACAAGGACGGACTGAAATGCATCGCTGATGTCGGTCGTGAAGAAATCTGCGCCGATTGCGGTCACGTTGCCGCCGGTGAAAGTAATCGTGAGTGCTTCGTCAATCTGGCTGGTGCCCAGGAAGCCGCCGGAGAGATAGATGTCGCTGGCAGCAAATGCAGAGTACGCAAACGCGCCGCCGCTGAAGGGCACCGCGCCCGCAGGCGGGTCAGACAGGCCGTCAAAGCTCTCCGTGTACGAACCGGCCAGCACGCCCGCCTGGAAAACGCTTCGGTCGGTGAATGTGACGGACGACGCAAACGCAGAAGCCGACAGCAGGGTCAGCGCAAGGGCCGACAGAGAATGGCGAACAGCTTTCATACGGGTTCCCTCGATGCGGTGAGTGGTAGTCGAATCAACCAAGATTCGCGTTCCCCATGGTTGCATGAGTTCCGGCGTGTGCGCACCCCTGATCCACGGGGAGGAATTGCCACTAGGCCCAACAACCTCCCGATCGGGCGCTCATCGCTCTGCTTCAGCAGCGGATCCCCGGCTCAGCAGGAATGTGGCGGCGTACTCGCTCTTGTCGATGGTCCTGGACTTGACGGGGATCGGGTCCAGACGAACCAGGCGCAACACTTGATCCAGGACAGGCGCGCCCTGCAATGCGCCCGAAGCGGTGTGCAATTCACGGGTCTGCCGAAGGCCGGAACCCTGCTGAAACCAGACCCGCACAGTGGCGTCGCCCGCCCAGACGCATTGCTCGCCCTTGGGACATCGGGAGTCCGAAAGGACCCCGTCAAAGCCCACCCGCAGGTTTTGGTCGGCCCAATGGGCCTGTTCGCCTGCTTTCAGCGTGAAAGGCAGGCCCGCTGAAAACGTGGCCGTCTCAGCCGTGACCGAGGTGCCGCAGGCCACCAGTGCCAATGCCGCCACGGCCGGTGCTCGAGTCCATCGCATAGTCCACTGCTCCAGACCATCTGACCCAGGACAAGGTCCAAGACAGTCGGGATCAGTATGGCAGCTTGCGGCCGGAACGCGAGTGGCAGGCGCTGGTCAGGCCAGGCGACCCTTGCGTGCGGCTTGGACAAGCGTCGTAGAGCTTCTGCGCCCGTGTGGCCCTGTCGCCTCACGACAACTCGCGCGCCGATGCCGGCGGCCTGGCGTTCGCAACTGCACCCGGACAGGCGCGGCAGTGGTGCACTTGCCGATGAACACACTGGAGACATCCACGCCTTCGTCCAGCAACAGCAGCGCGAGGTCCCGGCGCTTGGCCTTGTGCACACCTGCCAGTGCAGTTCCCGGGACAAGGCCCAGTGCAGCGTGCAGGTGCAGGTGCAGGTGCAGGTGCACAGGATCAAGGGTGCTCCATAGGACGGGTGCCAGCTAGCCAGTGCGCGGGCGTGACCCGGTCGGCCTGAGAACAGCCCCAATGGAAAAGGGGCGCAGCCCTCAGGCCACGCCCCTTTGAAGCAGACAACGCAGTGGTTGCCTACCAGCCAATGTCCGTGAACAGCGGCAGCGTCAGGTCCAGCGGCGGTGACGTTCCTTGTGTCAAATCGCCGTTGATCGCCGGCTCCATCAACAAGTTGCGCGTGGCGGTGGTGTCGTAGTGCGACACGGATGAGCCGCTGGCGAACGGGTTGGGCGAGTACATCAGCACCCGGCCCAGTGGGTCGGCACCAGCCATTTGCGTACCGAACAGACCGATACGGGCAAACACCCCGGAACTGGTCCGCGACCGCGTGGCCAACTGGGTCTTCAGCTGGGTGCCGTTGGCCTGGGTGATCCGCACGGCTGGGATGGTGATGCTCGGGTCGGTCCCGCCCAGACCAGCAGGGGCACCGGCGGCGTTGTCCGCGATCAGCACGCCCAAGGCACCGGCGTTCTGCGCGTTCTTCACCTTCACCGCAAAGCCGCAGACACCACGGTCGATCAAGGCAATCTTGCCATTGACCGCACGCGCGTCATTGGCAGTCAGCGGGCCACAGGCCGGGCCGGTCAGACCAGCATCGGTGGTGTTGGACACCACCGGCATGACCTCAGCTGTCAGTCCGCCTTGGCTCAGCGCCGGACCAAAGCTGGCTTCACCTGCTGCCAGCTGGACGCCCGTCAAGGAACCAGCCGCCGGACCTGAAATGACCACGCCAGGCAATCCTTGGCGCAGCACATTGGGTGCGCCTGCCGTCACGTTCGCACCCGTCCAGATCAGTCGGTTCACGCCAATGGCCGACGCAGCGCGCTGCGCATTGGTCATGTCCTTCCACAGCAGGTTGTTGCTGTTGTCCATCAGGTAGTGGTCCCAGATGGACGGGAAGCCGCCGTTCTGCGCGCCAGAGCTGCCATTGGTGAAGGTCTGGAAGCCCAGGCCGTGCGCCATCTCGTGCTGCAGCACGGCCACGAAATCGATGCCGTTCGCGGGTTCGTTGCTGTCCAGGCCGTAGTACCAGGTGCTGCCTGGCAGGCAGTTGGCGTTCAGGCCCAGGTTGGCGTTGAAGTTGGCGGTGATCTGTGCCGCGTTGAGCGTTCCCAGGTAGCTTCCGGCGATCTTGTTGGCCAGCGCATACGAATACCAGGTGTTGGCCTGGGGCGCGTTGGGGAAGTTGCGGAAGATGCTGGTCGCACCGGCACTGCCCAACGTGGCACTGGTGGCCGTGCAACTCAACGCGGAGAACTGGGCGTTGATAACCACCGGCTGGTTGCTGGTGAGCGTGGCGCCCCAGATGTTCGCAGCGTAAGTGAACGCGAAGAGCCGCTGAGCGCCGAGCGTGGTGCCGGGGTTGCCACCGACGGGCACGGCGGGCGTGGTGTCGTTGAAGCCAACGCCAGCGGCGTTGATGTTGTTGATGATGATGGTGAGCGCCGCCGAAGCCGGCAGGCTTGCACCGAGAGTGACCGCGGCAGCGCCGGCGGCCAGGAAGCCACGCAGGGCCTTACTTGAGCTCATAGCCACCCTCCCGCTTCGCCACCACCTTGGACACCATCATCGGCTTGGCAAAGGACTTGGCCTTGGACACCTTGGTCGCCTGTTCCTTGCCTTGCACGCAGAAGCGCTCCAGCGAACCGTCGGCATTGCGCCGCACCACGGAATACATCAGGTCCTCTTCACCAGTGGCTTTCATCACTGTGCCGTCGGCCATGACGGTCTCGGCGGGCTCGCTCGTCGACGACGCCGCCAGTGCGGACCGCCCTTGACGCGCGGCCGGGCGGGCACTCAGGGCAGCCGCTTCAGCGGCATTGGGCGCACGCAGCTTGCCGCTCTCGGCGTCGCGCACAACTTGCTGGGCCAGTGCCGCTGTCGGCAATGCGCCAACTGCAGCCAGCGCCGCGGCCGCCAGAACGGTCCGCAACATGGAAGACTTCCTCGAATTCATCGAACGTTCTCCTGCTTGTGATGCTGTTGTGGGCCGGCGCCCCGCTTGTGGCCAGGGCGCCCGCCGAGGGTGGCACCAGGGTTCTGGCGCCGGAAGCGAAGGCGGATCAGGCGCGGCGGCGGCGAGCAGCGGCGCCTGCGGCGAGTGCCAAGCCGACCAGGGCGAGGGACGCGGGTTCCGGCACGACACTGACCGAATCCAGACCGACGTAGTTGCCGTCGGTGGCGGTGTTGGCCACGTAGTAGCGGAAGCCGATGCGGCCCGTCATTGCCGACAGGCTGAGCAGTTGCGATTGCCAGCCGGTGTCGGTGTCTGAACTGAACGTGGCCTGCAGCGTGAAGTCGGCGGTGTTGGTGCTCGCACCCGCATTGCTGGCATACACCTCCACGGTGTCCAGGAAGCCTTCGCCCAGCAGGTGGAGCATGAAGCTCAGCTGCGCGCCGTCGCCCACTGACAGCACCGGCGTCATCAGCCAATCGCCGATCGAACTGACGCTGTCGACGAAATTGGCAGCAGCATAGGCACTCGGAGCGCCTGCAGCGGCGGGGAAAATGCCAGGATTGCCTTGGAACCAACCCGAGCCGGCGCCTGCTCCGTTGCTGGCCTGCGCCCAGCCGGACGCACCCAGCGTGGCCACGTTGTCAAAGCCTTCGGAAAGGTACACACCGGCCTGCGCGGACACCGACGCGCCGGCCACGACCAGTGCGGAAAGAATGCGATTGAGTTTCACGATGACCCTTGATTGGATGAAGCAGTCCCAAAGGACTGCGGAAATATGGTGCGCAAAGTATGTCGCGCAGCCAAATTCCCGGTCACACCGATCCAAGGGGGGGTGAAACCCCTTAAAGCGCCGTCATCAAGCCAGTCGGCCGTGACAGGACTTGTATTTCTTTCCACTCCCGCACGGACATGGGTCGTTGCGCCCCACGCGGGTGACTGGCGCCTCGCCAAGGAGCCCGGCGTCTGCCTCCTGGCTCACACTGCCGTCTTCGTTCGGATGCGTGTAGGTCACGTTTTCCAGATGCGAGGCCTGCTGCTCAATGGCCTGCGCGGCTTCGGCGGCCTGGTCCTGGCTCTGGATGCGCACGGTCATCAGCACGCGCGTCACTTCCATCTTCACCACGTCCAGCAGCTGGCTGAAGAGCTCAAAGGCTTCGCGCTTGTATTCCTGCTTGGGGTTCTTCTGGGCGTAGCCACGCAGGTGGATGCCCTGCCGCAGGTAGTCCAGCGCGGCCAGGTGTTCACGCCAGTGGCTGTCGATGCTTTGCAGCAGCACCGCACGCATGAACGGGGTGAACTGCGACATGCCCACGAAGTCAGTCTTGGCCTTGAAGTGCGTGTCGGCCGCGGCCACCACCTTGGCGACGATGTCATCGTCGGTCAGGGAGTCGCTCTTCTCCAATTCAGCCTTCAGGGCCACGTCCAATTGCCACTCGTCGCGCAGGGTGCGCTCCAGCGTCGGCAGGTCCCATTGTTCTTCCAGCGTGCCGGCGGGCACGTACGTGCGCACCACGTCGGTCATGGTGCTCTTGCGCAGGTTGGTGATCTGCTCTTCGAGGCTTTCCGATTCCAGGATCTCGTTGCGCTGCTGGTAGATGACCTTGCGCTGGTCGTTGCTGACGTCGTCGTATTCCAGCAGCTGTTTGCGGATGTCGAAGTTGCGGGCTTCGACTTTTCGCTGCGCGCTTTCGATGCTGCGGTTGACGATGCCGGCCTCGATGGCTTCGCCCTCGGGCATCTTCAGCCGGTCCATGATGGCGCGCACGCGGTCACCCGCGAAGATGCGCATCAAGGGGTCGTCAAGGCTCAGGTAGAAGCGGCTGGCGCCCGGGTCGCCCTGGCGGCCTGAGCGGCCGCGCAACTGGTTGTCAATGCGGCGGCTCTCATGCCGCTCGGTGGCCACGATGCGCAAGCCTCCAGCAGCCTTGACCCGGTCGTGAAGGCTCTGCCACTCGTCCTTGAGCTTTTGCGCACGCGTCGTCCGGTCGGCTTCCGACAGGGCCGTGTCTTCTTCCAGGAACTGGATCTGCTTTTCCACATTGCCGCCCAGCACGATGTCCGTGCCGCGCCCGGCCATGTTGGTGGCGATGGTGATGACACCCGGCCGCCCGGCCTGGGCCACGATTTCGGCTTCCTTGGCGTGCTGCTTGGCGTTCAGCACCTGGTGCGGCAGCTTGGCTTTCTTCAGCAGTTCCGAAATGAGCTCGGAGTTTTCAATGCTGGTCGTGCCCACCAGCACCGGCTGACCCCGTTCGTGACAGTCGCGGATGTCATTGGTGACCGCGTCGTACTTTTCCTTGGCCGTCTTGTAGATGAGGTCGTTGTCGTCCTTGCGGATGGTCGGCCGGTTGGGCGGGATCACCACGGTTTCCAGGCCGTAGATTTCCTGGAATTCATAGGCCTCGGTGTCGGCCGTGCCCGTCATGCCGCCCAGCTTGCCGTACATGCGGAAGTAGTTCTGGAAGGTCACGGACGCGAGTGTCTGGTTCTCGCTCTGGATCTGCACGCCTTCCTTGGCTTCCACCGCCTGGTGCAGACCGTCGCTCCAGCGCCGGCCCGTCATCAGGCGGCCGGTGAACTCGTCGACGATGATGACCTCGCCGTCCTGCACCACGTAGTGCTGGTCGCGGTTGTAGAGGCGGTGCGCACGCAGGGCCGCGTACACGTGGTGCATCAGTGCGATGTTGCTGGGGTCATAGAGGCTGGCACCCTCGGCCAGCAGGCCAGCCTGGCCCAGCAGCTGTTCGGCTTTTTCATGTCCCGATTCGGTCAGGAAGACCTGGTGCGACTTCTCGTCCAGCGTGAAGTCGCCCGCTTCGATGATGCCTTCGCCGGTGCGGATGTCGGCCTCGCCGATCTGCAGCTTCAGAGCCGGGACGATGGCGTTGATGCGCACATACATCTCGGTGTGGTCTTCGGCCTGGCCGCTGATGATCAGCGGTGTTCGCGCTTCGTCGATCAGGATCGAGTCCACTTCGTCGACGATGGCGTAGTTCAGCCCGCGGGCGACACGGTCGCCCACATCCTGGACCATGTTGTCGCGCAGGTAATCAAAACCGAACTCGTTGTTTGTGCCGTAGGTGACGTCAGCAGCGAAGGCCTGCTGCTTCTCTTCGCGGCCCATGCCGGGCACGTTGACGCCGACGGTCAGGCCCAGGAAGTTGTACAGGCGCCCCATCCATTCGGCGTCGCGGCGAGCCAGGTAATCGTTCACCGTCACCACATGCACGCCCTTGCCGGCAACGGCGTTCAGGTACACGGGCAGCGTGGCCATGAGGGTCTTGCCCTCGCCGGTACGCATCTCGGCGATCTTGCCCTGGTGAAGGGTCATGCCGCCGATCAGTTGCACATCAAAGTGGCGCATCTTCAGCGCGCGCTTGCCGCCTTCGCGGACCACGGCGAAGGCTTCAGGCAGCAGGTCATCCAGGCTGGCGCCGTCCGTCACGCGCTTGCGGAATTCCTCGGTCTTGGCGCGCAGGTCGGCGTCAGACAGTTTTTCGAACTGCGGCTCCAGCGCATTGATGGTCTCCACCGTGCGCCGGTAAGTCTTCAGGAGGCGGTCATTCCGGCTGCCGAAAATCTGGGTCAGGATCTTGGGGAACATGCGGCGACGGGGGCTGGGTGAATCGGAGCCGTGGCCGGCAGGGGGCGCCACGGGGGGCGCCGGCACAGCCGGCCGCAGATGGGTCTATCTGGCGTATCAGCTGCGGCTAGATGGGGCTGCCTGCGCAAGCTGCAAGCCCGCCACAAGCCGACGCTGACTGGCTCCCACGGGCACTCAACAGCGCCTCACCAGCGCAGAAGCACACGCGGCACGCCACGGGTAACCGTCAAGTCTAGCATCGCCCACCCCCTTGGCCGGGGGTGGGCTCAGCGCCTGCGGCCCTTGGTCACGGCCGCCACAGACTCTGCTTGTGCCCCAGGGCCGGCTGCCAAAAAGCGCGCTGGATCCTGCGGCGCGCCGCCCACCAGCACCTCGAAGTGCAGATGGGCGCCCGTGGACCGGCCCGAAGTGCCGACTTTCGCCACCACCTGTCCGCGCTTGACCAGGGCGCCCACGGCCACCTCGATGACCGAGCAGTGCGCGTAACGGGTCACCAGGCCGTTGCCATGGTCGATTTCCAGTACATGGCCGTACTCGTTGTGCCACTCGTTGGCGACGACGATACCCCCCGCCGCTGCCAGGATGGGGGTGCCCACCTCGGCCGGGAAGTCCAGCCCGGTGTGCAGCGCCGCGCGGCCATTGATGGGGTCCACCCGAAAGCCAAAGCCCGAGCCGACGGGGCCGCTCACAGGCGCCGCGCTCGGCACCATCAGGGCGCTCAGGCGGCTTTCCTGCAGGCGCGATTCGACATAGGTGAAAAGGTCCAGGTTCACGTCCGTGGCTTCCTCCAGGCTCGCCACCAGCGACCGCAATTGTTCCAAGGAGGGCTTGGGCACAGGCACATACGGCCCGCCCTGGCCTCCGGCCGCCGAAGCGGGTGCGGTACCGCGCTGCAGGGGCTTCAACTCGTCGGCCTTCATGCCGGCCAAGCCCGACACCCTTTCGCCCATGGCTTCCAGCTTGACCAGCTTGGCCTGCACCACGCCCACCTTTTCCGCCATGGCGTCCAGGTTGTCACGCATGAATCGGTCACGCTGGGCAATTTCGTCGCGCACGATCAGGCGCACCAGCGGACTGACCAGCGGCCAGCCTTCCCGGGCAGCCTTCAGGAAAACGAAGTGGTACACAGTGCCGGACAGCAGCATCAGCACACCCGCGAGCGCCAGCGCGCCCAGCACGAGTTGCCAGCGCTGGAACTGCAGGACGCGCGTGCGCGCCAGGCTGCCGTGGGTGATGAGCACTTGCATCGCTAGACTCCGTTCATGGCCGCGCCAATTCCCCACCAAGTCCCGCTGTCGCGGGCGCTGGACCAGAGCGACTCGCTGACCGGCCTGCTGCGCCGCCTGCGCGAGTCCGAAGCCCGCCTGGCGACCATCAAGCCTTGTTTGCCTGCCTTGCTGCACGGCGCTGTGAAGCCCGGCCCGCTGGACGACGAAAGTTGGACGCTGCTGGTCGCCAATGCTTCCACGGCTGCGAAGCTGCGCCAATGGGTGCCTGCACTGGAATCGTCACTGACTGATGCAGGCTGGCCGCCACGGGCGCTGCGCGTGAAGATCACATCGGCGCGCTGAAACGCACCGGATCTGGTGCCGGCTGTCCGAATCGAACGGACGACCTTCCGCTTACAAGGCGGGTGCTCTACCAACTGAGCTAAGCCGGCGTGGCCAAAGATTGTAGAAGCCGCAGACCGTGTGTCCGCAACTTGCGGGCTACTTGACGCGCTTCAGGGAAGGTCGACCCGTGGGTGGCGGGGGTTCGGGCTGCTCACCTTCGCCTTCTAGGGGCGGCGGAGCGTCGGGCACCGCCGTGGGCACGCCAGCGGGCGCGGCTTCGGCCAGCGGCTCGCTGCTGGCCAGGCGCAGGCCACGCGGCGCGGCGGCGGGGGACTCAGCCACCTCCTGCGCCACGGACACGGCAGAGTCCGCGCCTTCGCCTGTCAGGGTGGGCGTCGGGAAAGCCATGCCCTGGCCGTTCTCACGGGCGTAAATGGCCACGACGTGGTCCACAGGCACCTGGATGTCGCGCGTGATGCCGCCAAAGCGGGCCCGGAACTCGACGAATTCATTGCCCAACTTGAGGCCAGAGGTGGCCTCGAAGCTCACGTTGAGCACGATCTCGTTGTTCTTGACGTATTCCATGGGCACACGCACACCCTCGCCCACGTGCACGGCCAAGTAAGGCGTGAAACCGTTGTCAGTGCACCAGTCGTGCAGCGCCCGCAGCAAGTACGGGCGGGTGGACGTGCCCTGGTTGTCGGCGTTGAGGCCGGTCATGGCAGTGCGCCGCTTACTTGCGCATCACCTTTTCAGACGGCGTCAGCGCCTCGATGTAGGCCGGGCGCGAGAAGATGCGCTCGGCGTACTTCAGCAGCGGCACGGCGTTCTTGCTGAGGTCGATGCCGTAGTAGTCCAGGCGCCACAGCAGCGGGGCAATGGCCACGTCCAGCATGCTGAAGTCGTCGCCGAGCATGTACTTGTTCTTCAGGAAGATGGGCGCCAGCTGGGTCAAGCGGTCGCGGATCTGGTCGCGGGCCTTTTCCAGCTGCTTTTCCGTCGCCTTGACGCCGCGGCCTTCCAGCAGGTTCACGTTGCTGAAGAGTTCCTTCTCGAAGTTGAAGAGGAACAGGCGCACGCGGGCGCGAGCCACCGGGTCACCGGGCATCAGTTGCGGATGCGGGAAGCGCTCGTCGATGTACTCGTTGATGATGTGCGACTCGTACAGGATGAGGTCGCGCTCCACCAGGATGGGCACCTCGTTGTACGGGTTCATCAGCGCGATATCTTCCGGCTTGGCAAATATGTCGACGTCACGGATCTCGAAGTCCATGCCCTTTTCGAACAACACGAAGCGGCAACGGTGCGAATAGGGGCAGGTCGTTCCGGAGTAGAGCACCATCATGGCAGGGGGCCTTTCGTTATCTCTTCAACTCGCCAGCTCGCAGGGCGCCGGTAGGCAGGCCCCGCCAAAAGACAAAACGCAGCGGGTGCTGGTCGCCCCCACTGCGCCTGAGGGACCCGACGGCTGCCGGGACCCCATTCTGACCGGGACTACTTGATGTCCTTCCAGTACGCCGCGTTCAGGCGCCAGGCAATGACCGTGAAGCCGAACAGGAACAGCAGCACCCAGACGCCCAGGCGCACGCGGCTGGTCTGCACAGGTTCGGCCATCCACTGCAGGTAGGCCACCAAGTCAGCCGTGGCGGTGTTGTAGTCGGCCTGGCTCAGCAGACCGGGGCTGACCTGCTCGAAGCCCTTGAAGATGTGGACCGTCTTGGTCTTGTCGTGCGCATCTTCCTCTTCCACGTAGACGGGCTTTTGCTGGCCCTGCAGTTCCCACAGCACGTTGGGCATGCCCACGCCCGGGAAAACGGTGTTGTTCCAGCCGGTGGGGCGGGTGTCGTCGCGGTAGTAGCTGCGCAGGTAGGTGTAGATGTAGTCCGCGCCGGTGCCCTTGGCGCCGTCAGACCGCGAACGCGCAATCAGCGTCAGATCCGGCGGCACACCACCGAACCAGTCCTTGGCGTCCTTGGGGTCCAGCGCCGTCTTCATGGTCTCGCCGACTTTGGCGCCGCTGAAGATCAGGTTGTCCTTGATCTGCTCTTCGGTCAGGCCAATGTCGCGCAGCCGATTGAAGCGCATGTACGCCGCCGCGTGGCAGTTGAGGCAGTAATTGGCGAACAGCTTGGCGCCGTTCTGCAGCGCGGCAAGGTTGGTGATGCGGCTGGCCTGGAACTTGTCCCAGGCGGGGCCATCGGTGTTCGCCAGAGCCGGGCCGGTCAAGGCCACCGAGGTCAAAAGGGAGAGGATCAGTTTCTTCATGGTTCTTGACGCTCAGTGCGCGTGGAAGGTCACGCGGTCAGGCACCGCCTTGAACTCGCCGATGCGGCTCCACCACGGCATGAGCAGGAAGAAGCCGAAGTAGAACAGCGTGCCCGCCTGAGCCATCAGCGTCTTGCCGACCGAAGGCGGCTGGATGCCCAGATAGCCCAGGATGAAGAAGTTGATGACGAACAGGCCGTACAGCCACACGTTCCAGCTGGGCCGGAAGCGGATGGACTTGACCGGGCTGCGGTCCAGCCACGGCAGCGGGAACAGCACCAGCACCGCCACACCCATCACCACGACACCCCAGAATTTGGCGTCAAAGGCTTTGAGCAGGAAGGCAATGACCACCGCAGCCACCAGCGGCACCCATTTCCAGATGCCCTTGAAGCCACCCTTGAGGAAGGCCAGCACACCGGCCACGGCCACCAGGCCCACGAAGACATTGACCATGTCGTCGGTCACTGCGCGCAGCATGGAGTAGTAAGGCGTGAAGTACCAGACCGGGGCGATATGCAGCGGCGTCTTCAACGGGTCGGCCGGAATGAAGTTGTTGTATTCCAGAAAGTAGCCGCCGCCCTCGGGCGCCAGGAACAACACGGCGCTGAAGATCATCAGGAACACGCCCACGCCCATCAGGTCGTGCACCGTGTAGTACGGGTGGAAGGGAATGCCATCCAGCGGCTTGCCGGCAGCGTCCTTCCGGGCCTTGATCTCGACGCCGTCGGGGTTGTTCGAACCCACGTCGTGCAGTGCCAGCAAGTGCGCCACCACCAGACCCAGCAGCACCAGCGGCACCGCAATGACGTGGAAGCTGAAGAAGCGGTTCAGCGTGGCGTCGCCCACCACGTAGTCACCGCGGATCAGCAGCGACAGGTCCGGGCCCACAAAGGGGATCGCAGCGAACAGGTTGATGATGACCTGGGCGCCCCAATAGGACATCTGGCCCCAAGGCAGCAAGTAGCCCATGAAGGCTTCGGCCATGAGGCACAGGAAGATGGCACAACCGAAGATCCACACCAGTTCGCGCGGCTTCTTGTAGCTGCCGTAGATCATCCCGCGGAACATGTGCAGGTAGACCACGATAAAGAACGCGCTGGCGCCGGTGCTGTGCATGTAGCGCACCAGCCAGCCCCAGGGCACGTCTCGCATGATGTATTCGACGGACTCGAAGGCCTTGGCCGCGTCCGGCTTGTAGTGCATCACCAGGAAGATGCCGGTGACGATCTGGATCACCAGCACCAGCATGGCCAGCGAGCCGAAGAAGTACCAGAAATTGAAGTTCTTCGGAGCGTAGTACTCCGACATGTGCACCTTGTAGGCATCGAACGCGGTTGGAAACCGGTTTTCAAGCCAGGTGGTCGCTTGCACCAGGGGCGACGAGCCTGCGGGCGCTTCCTTGAATTCAGCCATTCGTGTCCTCGGACTTCGAGTGTGTCTTGCTGGGTCGGCATGGCGCGCCCAGGGCGCGCCCGCGGTATGCGATCAGGCCTTCTTGTCTTCGCCGATGACCATCGTGGTGTCAGACAGGTACATGTACGGCGGCACTTCCAGGTTGTCTGGCGCGGGCTTGTTCTTGAACACGCGGCCTGCCATGTCGAAGGTGGAGCCATGGCAGGGGCACAGGAAGCCGCCGGCCCAGTCGTCCGGCAGCGAGGGCTGCGCACCGGTGGAGAACTTGTCGCTGGGGCTGCAGCCCAGGTGCGAGCAGATGCCCACGGCGACAAAGTACTCGGGCTTGATCGAACGGTACTCGTTCTTGGCGTAAGCCGGCGTCGGGTAGGCCTTGCGATCTGAATTCGGATCGGCCAGCTGGGCGTCGTGCGTCTTCAGCGCTGCCAACTGCTCGGGCGTGCGGCGCACGATCCAGACCGGCTTGCCGCGCCACTCCACAGTGAGCTTCTCACCCGGCTTGATGCCGCTGATGTCCACCTGAATCGGCGCGCCAGCCGCTCGGGCCCGCTCCGATGGGGCAAAGGTGCTTACAAAGGGCACGGCAACCGCCACACCACCCACGGCGCTGGCGCCACAGGTGATGGCGATCCACGTGCGTTTGCTCTTGTCGATGCCTTCATCAGGCGCTTGGGCCATCGTGCCACTCATGCCGCTCATGCCAGTCCTTGTTGTTGCTGGCGTTCATGCTTGCGGATCGCCTGGGCGACCGTGCCTGCATTGACGCTTGCTTCGGGTCAACCCCAAATTCTAGCCGAGCCGCCTGCACAGGCCTGACAAGTGACCCATCCAGAAGGCAGTTGACGCCCTGGCAAGGGCCCGACTATGGTCCGCGCGCCGTCGCCATGCGCGGCACGACGTGGCCAAAGGCGCGCCGGCAGTTCAAAAAACAGGAGTGAGTACATGAGCTTTGGAACGGAATTCAAGGAATTCGCCCTCAAGGGCAACGTGATGGACCTCGCCGTCGGCGTGATCATCGGCGGTGCCTTCGGCAAGATCGTCGATTCCGTGGTGGGTGACTTGATCATGCCCATCGTAGGCAAGATCTTTGGCGGCCTGGACTTCAACAACTACTTCATTCCGCTGGCCGGTCAGACTGCCGCCACGCTGGCAGACGCGAAGAAGACTGGCGCGGTCTTCGCCTACGGCAGCTTCATCACCATCGCCATCAACTTCATCATCCTGGCCTTCATCATTTTCTTGATGGTCAAGCAGATGAACCGCTTGAAGCGAGAAGCGCCTCCGGCGCCTCCGGCCCCGCCGGCGCCCACGCCCGAGGACGTCGTGCTGCTGCGCGAGATCCGCGATGCTTTGAAGTCGCGCTGACAGGTCTCTGAAGGACTCAGCAGCGCTTTTCAGCGTTTGCTTACACCCAGCCGCGGGGGCTTGAAGCCCGCAGCTGGGTTCTGGGTGCGGCACCTTGCCGCATACTAGGCAGCTGCCCAGAACGTCACGTTTGCGGCACGCCCACGCCGCCCATGAAGCCCAATCCGATCCATCGCCTGCCTGCACCGCTCGAAGCCGCGGTGCAGCGGCTCAAGCTGGCGGCACGCGAGGCAGCGGAACGCACCATTGAAAGCCTGGGCCTGGCCGCACTGGCTGCCACACACGCCTTCCAGCGCGACGGCCTGCTGGCCGCTCAATTCGAGCTGAACCGCAAGTCCGCCGTCTTCATCCTGGCCTTCAACGACGCCTTTGACGAGCGCATGGTGCGCGAGCTGGGCGCGGCAGCCGCAGCCCACCACACCCGACCCAGCCCGCTGGCTGCATCCACCGCAGCCGCACCGGCGGCGCCCACCAGCTGGGACGCGCTGACGCTGGTCGAGGACCGCGAAGTCGAGGCCCAGATTTCCGCCGAGCGCTTCGGCCTGGAAGTCATGCACAGTTGCGAATGGGAGTTGCGCGAGCTGGACGCCTACGTCGCGACGCTGCTGGCTGAAGCCGGCAGCGAGCGAGGAGACCGCAACCCGATGCGGCCGGAAATCGTCGGTCACGCCATGATCCGCGGCGTCGAAGCCGTGTCCGACCGTGACGATGTGCGCAAGGTGCTGTCCACGGAATTCAGCCGCTCGCTGGGCGGCCTGCTGCGCAACACCTATGGCGGCATCGTGTCCGACCTGCGCAAGGCCGGCGTGCAGCCACTGGGCTTGACGGTGCGCCAGCGCATCGGCGCCGCACGCGACGGCGGCGGTGGCTCGCCTGACAGCCAGCTCGGTGAGAGCCTGCATGGCGGCCAGCCTGGCGACAGCCGCCACGGCCCACGCCCGGGTACAGGCGGCCAGCAGGGCCTGCACACCGGCCACGGCGCGCACCCAGGGCCGTCCACGCGCAATGGCTACAGCAGCACGCGTGGCGGCACGCCGCTGGGTCAGGTGGACCCGGCGCTGATGACGCTGATCCGCCGACTGGCGTACCACGACGCCTACCAGCCCACGGGCAGCGGCACACAGGAATGGACAGACGGCGGTGACCTGGGCGACGGCGGCGGCCGAGCGCCGCTGGCCAACCTGATTCACGCCCACCGCGACGAACTGCGCCAGGCCAGCACCGGCACGGTCGATCACATGGTGATCGACGTCATTGGTTTTCTCTTCGACCAGATCCTGTCAGACCCCAAGGTGCCACCGCAGATGGCGCGCCTGTTGGCGCGGCTGCAACTGCCGGTGCTGCGCGCAGCCTTGGGCGATCCCAGTTTCTTCTCGTCCCGCAAGCACCCGGTGCGGCGCTTCGTGAACCGCATCGCGTCACTGGGCGCGGCTTTCGAAGACTTTGACGAAGATGCTGCACGCGAATTCCTGGCCAAAGTGCGTGCACTGGTGCAGGAAGTCGTCGAAGGGGAGTTCGACCAGATCGAGGTCTACCAGCAGAAGCTGCTGGCCTTGGAAGCCTTTGTGGCTGAGCAGTCGCGTCGCGACGCACAGGCCAGCGGCAGTGCCGCAGCGCTCCTGCAGGAAAAAGAAGACGAGCTTCGCCTGCGCCAGATGTACGCGGACCGCCTGGCCGGCGAGCTGAAGGACGTCACCGGACCGGCATTCGTACGCGACTTTGTCAGCCGAGTCTGGAGCCAGGTCCTGCTGCGTGCCGCCACCTTGGGCGGACCGGACGGAACGCAGGCGCAGAAGCTGCGCCGCGTCGGCAGCGAATTGATGCTGAGCGTGCAGCCCAAGCCCACGCCCGCGCACCGCAAGGCCTTCCTGGCCACCCTGCCCAAGCTGATGCAGGACCTCACCGAGGGCATGAACCTGATCGGCTGGCCGGAGGGTGAACGCCGTGCCTTTTTCGGACAGCTCATGCCGGCGCATGCCGAAGCGCTGAAGAGCGCCGCCGTGCGCCAGCTGGACCTGAACCTCATGGCCAAGCAGGTGGAAGGCGCGCTGCAGCGTCCTGTGCCTTCGGCCGAAGAATTGCGCGCCCAGCCCGTGCTGCCCGTGCTGAGCGACGAAGTGTCGGCACCCGAGCTCAGCGCAGCCGAAGCTAAGCGACTGGGTCTGCTGGAGGACTCCGCCGTCAACTGGGACGGCAAGATCGACATCGACCTGGATGCCGAGCCCGAAACACCGTCACGCAGCGCCGAGCCCGCAGCGCCCGGTCTGCCGTCCCTGTCCGAAGCCGCCGAGGCCACCCAGGGCCGTGAACTGGTCGAGAACATCCAGATCGGCTTTGCCTACCAGATGCACCTGAAGGACAAGTGGGAAAAGGTGCGCCTGGCCCACGTCAGTCCGGGCCGTACCTTCTTCATGTTCACCCACGGCAAACGCCACAAGGAAACGGTGTCGCTGACGCAGCGGATGCTCATCAAGCTGTGTGAAACCGGCCGCCTGCGTGCCTACGAGCAGTCCACCCTGATTGAGCGCGCCACCGAACGCGCGCGTCGACAGCTGGCCACGCTCACCGCACAAGCGCCGCGCAGCGCGCGGGCCTGAGTCCTGCCGCTCGGGCGGTTTGCTAGCCGGCCGCCGCCAGGCGCCGGGCCATGCGCACGGCCGCCACCAGGCTGGACGCATCGGCTGTGCCCGTGCCCGCGATATCGAAGGCCGTGCCGTGGTCGGGGCTGGTGCGTACAAAGGGCAGGCCCAGGGTCACATTGACGCCTTGCTCCACGCCCAGGTACTTCACGGGAATCAGGCCGTGGTCGTGTGTCATCGCCACGACCAGGTCATATTCGCCCCGGCGTGCGCGCATGAAGACGGTGTCGGGAGCGAGCGGGCCCGCCACATCCAGGCCTTCGGCACGGGCGGCCTCCACGGCCGGTCCGATGATCGTCAGTTCTTCGTCACCGAACATCCCACCCTCGCCCGCATGCGGGTTGAGGCCAGCCACGGCGATTCGTGGGCGGCTCTGGCCCCAACCGGCCGCGGCGCGGTGCGCGATGCGCAGCGTCTGCAGTACGGCGTCGAAGGTGACACCTTCGATGGCTTTGCGCAGCGACAGGTGGATGGTGACCAGCACCACACGCAGTTCCTCGTTGGCGAGCATCATGCGCACGGGAGGCAATGGCGTGCCGGGCGGCGCTGCCAGGGCCTGCAGCATTTCGGTATGGCCGGGGAAGTGCACGCCTGCCGCCGACAGGGCTTCCTTGTGAATGGGCGCCGTGACGATGGCCGCGGCCTCGCCAGCCTGCACAAGCGCCACGGCCGCTTCGATGCAGCGCGCGGCGGCCGCGCCATTGCGGCCGTCCACGCGACCCATCGGCAGTTGCGCCAGGCCAGCGGGCAGGCCCGCAGCTTCGATCACCGGCAGCGCGCCCGGCGGCACGTGCGCCCAGTCGGCCGGACGGTCGACGCGAGCCGTCAGGCGGCTGCCGGCGCGGCGCAAGACAGCCACGTCGCCCAGCACCACACAGTCGGCCAGTTGCCCGCTGGCAAAGGCCCGCACGATGATCTCCGGCCCGATGCCGGCCGCGTCGCCCATGGTCACCAGCAAGGGCTTCATGCGGGGTTGTCGATCTGGATGGCCACGTGCTCCAGACCCAGTTGCACGGCCACGTGGGCGGCGACTGCCGGCGCGCCAAAGCGTTCTGTCGCATGGTGCCCACAGGCCATGAACGCGACGCCGGTCTCGCGCGCCAGATGCGCTTGCGGCTCAGAAATTTCACCCGTGAGGAACAGGTCTGCTCCGGCCGCGATGGCGGGCTCGAAGTAGCCCTGCGCGCCACCGGTGCACCAGGCGATGCGCCGCAGCGGTCGTCCGTCGCCGGGCACCAGGACCACCTCGCGGTCCAAGGCCTGTCGGGCGCGCAGCGCCAAGGCCTCACCTGTGGTGTCGGATGCAGCCGCGCCGATGAATCCCAGATCCTGCTCGCCAAAACGCGCATCGGCGGTCAAGCCCAGGCGCAAACCCAGCTGTGCGTTGTTGCCCAGTTCGGCATGTGCATCCATGGGCAGGTGGTAAGCCAGCAGGTTCACGCCGGCGGCCATCAGACGGCGCACCCGTTCGGCCAGCCAGCCGGTCAGGCGGCCATCATGGCCGCGCCAGAAGAGGCCATGGTGCACGACCAGCGCATCGGCGCCCGCGGCGATCGCTGCGTCGATGCAAGCGAGGCTGGCCGTGACACCGGAGGCAACGCGGCGCACCTCGTCTCGGCCCTCGACCTGCAGACCATTCGGCCCATAATCCTTGAAAAGCTCCGGCCGCAGCAGCGTCTGCAGGCACGATTCGATGTCTTTGCGGTGGGCCATGTGCGCATTGTGCCCACGGCACCCCAGCCACCCCTTCCGCCTGTTCGCCCGCCCGTCACTCCATTTCCCATGCGCAGAACCTGGCTCGTGTTTTCGCAGGCCGTGACCGTGGCCGTTGCGGTGTTGTTCGTGCTGCTGACCTTCAAGCCCGAATGGCTGCCCGGCGGCCGCGCGTCGGCCTTGCTGCCCACACCCACGGTGTACCAAGTGGCACCGGAGGCGCCGGGTTCCAGCGCAGCCGCGACCGGCTATGCACTGGCTGCACGCCGCGCCGCCCCAGCTGTGGTCAGCATCACGGCCACCAAGGTGTCCCGCAACCCGCACGCCGACGACCCACGCTTCAAGTACTTCTTCGGCGACCGCGCGCAGGGTCAGACGCAGGTGGGCCTGGGGTCTGGCGTCATCGTCTCACCCGAGGGCTATCTGCTGACCAACCACCACGTCGTCGAAGACGCTACTGACATCGAAGTGCAACTGCAGGACGGCCGGGGCGCGCGTGCCACCGTGGTGGGCAGCGACGTGGAAACCGACATTGCGGTGCTGAAGATCGACCTGCCGAATCTGCCCGTGATGACACTGGGCGATGTGCGCGCGCTGCAGGTGGGCGACGCGGTGCTGGCCATCGGCAACCCCTTCAATGTCGGCCAGACGGTGACCGCGGGCATCGTCAGCGCGCTGGACCGCAGGCAGGCCGGCGGCACGCAGTTCCAGAACTTCATCCAGACCGATGCGGCCATCAACCCCGGCAATTCCGGCGGTGCGCTGGTGGACGCGGAAGGCCACCTTGTGGGCATCAACAGCGCCATCTTCTCGCGCAGCGGCGGCAGCCTGGGCATCGGCTTTGCCGTGCCGGTGGACACGGCGCGCCAGGTGATGGATGCGCTGATCCAGGGCGGCAGTGTCCGCCGCGGCTGGATCGGCGTGGAACCACGTGACCTGTCTGCCGAACTCGCAGACAGTCTGGCCTTGCCGGTGAAGAGCGGTGTGCTGATCACCGGCGTGCTGCAAGACGGCCCGGCCGCACGCGGCGGCGTGCAGCCGGGCGACGTGCTGGTCAAGGTGGGCGACAAGCCCGTGCTGGCCACAGGTGACCTGTTCGCGGCGGTGGCCGCCTTGCAGCCTGGCAGCAGCGTGCCACTGACGGTGCAACGGGGTGCCAAGCAACTGGACTTGAAGGTGACGGTGGGCGAACGGCCCGCATCTGCGCGATCGGGCCGATGAGGTCTCGGTTCTCCCGCTGGAGACCGGCTCCAGCACTGCTTCAAAGCATCAGCGCCAGCCGCTCCAGGATCAGCACCGCAAAGAATCCGAATGCCGCAATCACGGTCCACTTGACGATGACGATGCCGCGCTGGCGCCACACCGCTTGCCCTGTGGCCACGTAGGCGGCAAAACACAGCAGGCCGCTGACCAGCAGCAGGCCGAATACCAGGCGGAAGATCATCATGTGGTGCGGCTCACCAGGCGGGCGCCAGTTCGGCAAAGCCCTGCGGCGCGTCGGCGTCGCTTTCAAAGGTGATGACGTCGTAGGCGCTCTCGTCGGCCAATAGCTGACGCAACAGCTTGTTGTTGAGCGCATGGCCGCTCTTGTAGGCCACGTAGCTGGCCAAGAGCGGCTTGCCGGCGATGTGCAGGTCGCCAATGGCGTCCAGGATCTTGTGCTTCACGAATTCGTCGTCATAGCGCAGGCCGTCGGCGTTCAGCACGCGGTAGTCGTCCACCACGATCACGTTATCCATATTGCCGCCCAGGCCCAGGCCGCGTGAGCGCATCATTTCCACGTCCTTGGTGAAGCCGAAGGTGCGCGCACGCGCGATGTCGCGCTTGTACTGGCCGCTGCCAAAGTCGAATTCCACGCGCCGGCCGGTGGCGTCCACCGCCGGGTGGTTGAACTCGATTTCGAAGCTCAACTTGTAGCCGTGGTACGGCTCCAGCCGCGCCCACTTCAGCGTGGCGCCCTCGCCTTCG
This sequence comes from uncultured beta proteobacterium, assembly GCA_963750785.1. Classification (GTDB taxonomy): domain Bacteria; phylum Pseudomonadota; class Gammaproteobacteria; order Burkholderiales; family Burkholderiaceae_C; genus Rubrivivax. Next base: position 529,228 of record CAVVSC010000002.1, read on the forward strand.
CGGATCTCCACCACCTTCTTGACGCGGATGAAGCGCTTGGGCGCGTTCTGTTCGGCAATGCCTGCGCTTTGCAGCAGGAAGACGAAGGTGGCCGCGCTGCCGTCGAGGATGGGGACCTCTTCCGCCGTGATGTCCACGTAGAGGTTGTCGATGCCCAGGCCCGCACAGGCCGACATCAGGTGTTCAATGGTCTGCACCTTGGGCGCCGCCGGGTCGCCGTTCGGGCTGATGGTGCTGGCCATGCGTGTGTCACTGACCACCTGCGCCGTGACAGGGATGTCCACAGGGTCGGCCAGGTCTGTGCGGCGGAAGACGATGCCGGTGTCCGGCGCGGCGGGCCGCAAGCTCAACTCCACCTTTTGGCCGCTGTGCACGCCGACCCCCACGGCTCGAACCAAGTGCTTGACCGTGCGTTGTTTCAGCATGGCGGAATTGTCCCCCAAGCCACAACCGGATGCCGGCCACCGGGCTATTTCGCACCCTCCTCAATTCAGCCGGTAGACTGGTTCCGTGCCTCCACCGCGTTCCACAACGGCCCCGCGCTCCTACACCACGGCCTATGTCGCGGGTCGGCTCGGCATCTCCATTCCAACCGTCCAGCGCTGGGTGGATGCGGGCCGGTTGCAGGCCTGGAAAACACCGGGCGGGCACCGCCGGATCGAAGCCGAGAGCGCAGACCGCCTGTTCGCGCGCCACCAGACCCGCGCGCCAGCCACGCCGGCGGCACTGTCGATCGTCGTCGTGGAAGACAACCCCGACGACAGCGACCTCATGCTGGTCTTGCTGGACCACCTGCTGCCAGGGTGCCAGGTGCAGACCTTTGACAACGCGGTCCAAGCCCTGGTGGCCATTGGCAACTCCGCGCCGGACGTGTTGATCAGCGACGTGGTCATGCCGCACATGGACGGCCTGGAGATGCTGCGCCAGCTGTCGCGACACTGTGTGGTCAAGCCGCAAAAGATCGTGGTCGTGACCAGCCTGCCGGACCGCCAGATCGAGCGACTCGGCGGCCTGCCGGACGGTGTGCAGCGGGTTCGCAAGCCCGTCGAACCGGCGCTGATGGCCCGCGCCTTGGGACTGCAGGAATCCCCCGGCCCCGCAAGCTGAGCGTTTTGGCAGCTTGCCCAACTGGCGGCGCAAGCCCTGCCAATTTGGGCTCACATGTTCATTTCGTTCAAATTAAAGTCCACCAAGCCCGCGGCCGATACCCGGTTCACAGCTTTCACGGACACCCACTGCCATGCGTTTCATCAACCAACTGCCTATCGGCGCCCGCCTGGGTTGCGCATTCGGCGCCGTGCTTCTGCTGCTGGTCGGCACCTTGCTGCTGGCCACTTTCGGCATGGCAAGCATGAACGCACGCAGCGAGCAGATCGTGGGCGTCGAATACCAGAAAGTGAAGTTGGAAACAGCCGCGCTGGACAATGCACGCGGCAGCATCGCCCGGGTTTTTCAGGCCGTTGGAGACGACGACCTTGCACGTCGCGAACAAGGGCGTGTCCGATTGGCCGCCAACATCAAGGGATTCGAGGACGCGCTCCAGGCGCTGACGCCCATGATCGTGCGTCCCGAGGGGCGCGAACTGCTGGCCAAGGCCCAGGCCTCCCGCGCCCGTTACCAGTCGGTGATCGAAAAGGTACTGGCTGAGGCGGCGGGTGGACATTCGGAAAACGCAGAGCACCAGGCCTTTGGCGAAACCTACAGCGCGCTGCATGCCTTCGCTGGCGACCTGCGCGCATTGCTGGATTTCAACCAGAAGCTGGTGGAGACTGCCGGTGCCCAGAGCACGGCCGCCTTTCAGTCCACGCGAAGCTGGCTGCTCGCGGCGGGTCTGCTGGCCGTGGTGCTGGGCATGGTCTGCGCGTGGTGGATCACGCGCTCCATCACCCGGCCACTGCAGGAAGCCGTGGCCCTGGCGGACCGCGTGGCCGCTGGCGACTTGACCGTGCGCATGAACACCGAGCGAAGGGACGAAGTCGGCCAGTTGCTGCACGCGCTGGCGCGCATGAACGAAAGTCTGGTCACCATCGTCGGTGACGTGCGCACGGCGTCGGACTCCATCTCCACCGGCTCATCGCAGATTGCCGGCGGCAATGCCGACCTGAGTCAGCGCACCGAGGCGCAGGCCAGCAACCTGCAGCAGACCGCGGCATCGATGGAAGAGATCACGTCGATCGTTCGCCAAAACGCAGACACCGCAGTGGAAGCCACCGAACTCGCCCTGCAAGCCGCACGCACGGCGGCCCAGGGTGGCGAAGCAATGGGCCGCGTGGTCGGCACCATGCAGCGCATCAGCGCCAGCTCGCAGCGCATCGGGGACATCATCTCGGTCATCGACAGCATTGCTTTCCAGACCAACATCCTGGCCCTGAACGCCGCGGTGGAAGCCGCGCGGGCCGGCGAACAGGGTCGCGGCTTTGCCGTGGTGGCCACCGAAGTTCGGTCCCTGGCGCAGCGATCAGCTCAAGCGGCACGGGAGATTGCCGGCCTCATCGGCGAGAGCCGAACCGAGGTCGAGGATGGCACGCGCCTGGTCAATGACACCGGCCGCACCATCGCCGACATCGTGGGCCAGGTGCAGCGCGTCAGCACGCTCATCGGCGAACTGAGCCACGCCAGCAACGAACAGCGCAGTGGCATCGAGCAGATCGGCCAGGCCGTGACACAACTGGACGAAGTGACGCAGCAGAACGCGGCGCTGGTGGAAGAGAGTGCCGCAGCGGCCGAGAGCCTGAAGCAGCAGGCTGAACGCCTGGCGGGCACGGTGGCAGCCTTCCGCCTGCATGCGGCCTGAGTGCCGCGTGTCCAAGGCTTCGCGTGGGAACTGCGCCGTCTCAGTTGATGGCCAAGTGCTGGCGGATCTGAGCCAGCACACGCGTCTCTTCGGCCTCGAAGCTTGACAACAAACCGTCCCAGTCCATTGACGGGCTGTCACGCAGCAGTTCATCGAGCGTGGCTGCCAAGTCCGACAGGGCCATCGCGCCAATCATGCCAGCGCTGGAAGACAGCGAGTGCAAGGTCAGGCAGGCAGACTGGCGGTCACCACGCTCAAGAGCACGGCGCACCTGCGAGTGATCTTCGGTCCGGCTGACGAGAAACCGGTTCAACACGCGGTGGTGCAGGTCACGGCGGTCCATGCATCGGCGCAGGCCGGCTGCGAAGTCCACCGAGGTCACCGCGTCCGTGGCTTCTGGCAATCCGGGCGCCGCGGGAGCCAGGTCCGTGCTCGCCGTCGGCAGCCAGCGCGCCATGGTGGCAAACAGAACCTGCGGTTCGAAGGGCTTGCTCACAAAGTCATTCATGCCCGCGGCCAGGCAGAGTTCGCGGTCACGCTGCATGGCATGTGCGGTCATGGCGACGATGGGCATGTCGGCGTGCCGCGGATCCTGGCGGATCAGGCGTGTGGCAGCACATCCGTCCAGTTCGGGCATCTGCACATCCATCAGCACCAGGTCAAACCGCTCCACGGCCAGGCACTCCAATGCCTCGCGTCCATTGCTGGCGACAGTGAGCTTCACCCCTGCCACTTCCACCAACAGATCCGTAGCCACGATCTGGTTCAGTTCGTTGTCCTCCACCAGCAAAACGCGGCGCCCCGCCAACCCTGGGCTCGGCAGGCTGCCAACCTGAACCGGACCGGGTCCCGCGGCCTCGGCGGAACGGGCGCGTTCGGTCGTCGCATCCTGCAAGGCGCGGGACAGGGCCACAGCCGTCACCGGCTTGCTCAGGCAGGCTGCGAAACCGGACTGCAGTGCGCGCCTGGCCAATTCGTCGTTGCCATAGGCGGTGACCATCAGCAACTGGGGTATCGGGCCCGCACCGCGGCGGCTGCGGATGGCCTCGGCGGCGACAAAACCATCCGCGCCGGGCATGCGCCAATCCAGCAGCACGACATCGAATGGGTCCTCACTGGCTTGCGCGGCGTCCAGGGCACTCAGCGCGGCTTGCGCATTGGCCACTGCGACGTGGCGCAACTGGAGGCCGCGCAAGAGGTCACCCAGGATCTCGCGCGCATTGGCGCTGTCATCCACCACCAGCACGCGCAGCAACGGCAACTCGGGTGTGGCGTCCACGGCCCAGCCACCAACCGGCACCTCGAAGGGCAAGTTGAAGTGGAATTCCGAGCCGCGCCCCGGCTCGCTGCGCGCCCCGATTTCGCCGCCCATCATCGTGACCAGCTGCCGGCAGATGGCCAAGCCGAGCCCCGTTCCGCCGTGCCGTCGCGTCGTGGATGCGTCCAGTTGTTCAAACGCCGTGAACAGGCGTGTCAGTTGGTCCGGCGCGATGCCCATGCCCGTGTCCCGCACCGCAAAGCGCAGGCTCACATGGTGATCGTCACGCATTTCAGTCTTGACCGTGACGACCACTATTTCGCCCCGCTCGGTGAACTTGACCGCGTTGCTGCACAGGTTCAGCAGCACCTGACCCAGCCGCAACGGGTCCCCCAGGAGGCGGCGCGGCACGTCGCGCGCGGTGTCAAGCAGGAAGTCCAAGCCCTTTTCGCTGGCCTTGACGGCGACCAGGGACGTGACACGTTCCAGCACGTCGGCCAGTTCAAATTCGCCACGCTCGATGTCGAGCTTGCCGGATTCGATCTTGGAGAAGTCCAGGATGTCATTCAGGATGCCGAGCAGCGACTCGCCCGCGCCATGGATGTGCGACAGGTAGGCACTGGCGCGAGCAGGGAGGTCCGCGACTCGAAGCGCCAAGCCGCTCATTCCCAGAATGGCATTCATGGGCGTGCGGATCTCGTGGCTCATGTTGGCCAGGAACTCGCTCTTGGCACGTGTTGCCGACTCGGCCACCTTCAGCGCGTCCGCCAGGGCCGCGTTGCTGCGCTCCAGAGCCTGTGTGCGTTCGACCACGCGTGCTTCCAGGCTGCTGTTGAGCGCCCGCACGGCCTGCTCGGCGCGGCGCCGTTCGGTGATGTCCTCGACGAACACAAGCACCGACCCGTCGTCGGCCAGCGCCGCGTCGGACAGCGAGATCTTGCAGGGGAATTCGGTGCCGTCCGTGCGGCAAGCCATCATCTCGTAGCTGGTCTCGACGTCCTCGCCCCGTTCGCGTCGGGCCGTGCGGTCGGCCATTTCGGCCCGGCTTGCTGGCGCCACCAGATCGTGCACCGGCCGGCCCAGCGGAGAGACGCCACTGCCGCCGGTGAAGAGCTGCAGAAAGCGTGGATTGCCGTAGGTGACGATCTCGTGGCGCGAGACGCCGATGGGCAAGGGGGCGCTTTCGATCAGGCCGCGAAACCGGTGCTCGCCACGGGCCAGTGCCAGGGCGGCCAGTTTGTGATCCGTGACGTCGCGCACCACACCCACCAGCAATTCCGCCCGCCCGTCGACGCCGTAACGGCCGCGCCCGCGGGTTTCCAGCCAGCGCAACTGGCCATCGGGCCAGACGACGCGCTCCTCCACGTGGTATTCGCGAATCTCGCCCTTCAGGATCGCCCGCAGGCGCGAGCGTGATGCTTCGCGGTCTTCCGGGTGCATGGCACGTAGCCAATGTTCGAACTGGCCCGAATAGGTGTCCGGCAACAGACCGAGCAATGGAGAGACGTCGCCGAACCAGTTCACGCGATCCTCGCGTGGGTCCCATACCCAGGTGGCCGTGCCCAGCCAGCGCTGCAGTCCCACCAGTTGGTCGGCTGACGCAGGCGGGTCAAAAATAGGTTGGGGTGGCATCCTCAAGACCGGCTCCTCGTTACCGGCGGGCACCTGATTCTGACAGCAGCTTCAGTCAAGGTTTCAAACGCTGCCGCGGTGCGCCTCCTGTTCGCCGTGCGCGGCCAGCAGTTCCATCAATTGCTTGCGGATCAGCATGCCGGGGCGGTCGCTGTCCATGCTGTATTCGACACCGCGGCGGCGCGTGTCCACCAGCGCGTCGGGGTCGGTGGACTCCAGGATGTCCTTGTCTTCACGCGTGATGACGTGGTCGAAGTCGATCAGCATCTGTTCCGGGCAATCGGCTTCGGTGTCGTTGCGGAACAGCCATTGCGCCAACTGGAGATGGCCGTCGTCGATGGGCGTGAAGCAGTTGATGATGATGTGTCGCAGGCCACTGGGGTATTCGATGTCCAGCCGGCGCGCAAACGGCAGGTAGTAGGCGTTGCGCATGTGCCGCTGCGTGATGGCGTCGCTGCTGCCGCTGACGCGGTGGAAGGCCGGCGGGTTGGCGGCGTCGATGACGGTTTCGGCGCAGAAGCCGCCATCCTGTTCGACCAGTTGGTACTTGCTGGGCTTGGGCTGCGCCGCCACGCCAAAGGTGGCGCAGTGGACGAAGCTGAAGTGGCTGTTGTCGAAGCTGTTTTCCAGCGCGCGCAGCGGGCTGGTGGCCCAGGTTTCGTAGAACTGGAAGATGGTGCGCCAGCCCGGTGCGCCAAACTCGGGCACCTCGGGGATGGGCGCCAGGGGCTCTTCATGCACATCCACCAAGGCCACCCAGGCATAGCCGTAGCGTGCCACGCAGTGGTAGGCCGGGGTGCAGTAGTCGGCTGGAATGGCGCGCGTGTCCTCGTACTGCGGGATGCGGATGACACGCCCCGACGCGTTGTAGGTCCAGCCGTGGTAACCGCATTCCAGCGCGCCGTTCGCGCAGCGGCCTTTGCTCAGCTTGGCCGTGCGGTGGCAGCAGCGGTCCTTCAGTGCGGCCGGCTGCCCCTGGGTGTCCAGGAAGAGCACGATGTCTTCGCCCAGCAGCCTGAAAGGCACCGGCTTGCCTTCGGCCAGCAGGGACAGCGGCATGACGGCATGCCAGAACTTGCGAAAGATGGGTTGGCGGGTGACGAGCATGGTGGCCGCACACTAGCAGGCTGCATGCCGAAGGGCCACGTCGGCATCAAGCCAATGCGGCCTGGCCCTGCAGCCAGCGCACCAGCGCCTGCACCGCAGGCTTGCGCGCGGCGGCGGGTTCCACCACGACGGTGTAGCCACGCGCCGAGGTGCTGGTGCCCTTGAACGGTGCCACCAGCGCACGTTTTTTCAGCAGCGCGTCCACCAGCGGGCGCCGGCCCAGCACCACGCCCTGCCCGGCCACGGCCGCAGCCACGGCCGTGTCGTAGTTGGTGAAGGTCAAGGTGGCGGCCGGTTCGACCTGGGCCGCGCCCACCGCCTGCAGCCAGGTCTGCCATTCCAGCAGCATGCCTCTGCCTTGCGGGTGTTCCACCTGCAGCAGCGTGTGACGGGCCAGGTCGGCAGGCGTCTTCAGGGGCAGCAGGCGCTGCAGCGAAGGCGCGCACACCGGCTGCACGGCCTCTCCAAACAGCGGCACCCCGGCCGCGCCGTCCAGCGGCACATAGCGGATGGCCAGGTCAAAGCCCTCGCCGGCCAGCGCGCGCTGGGTGTGGCTGGCGTCGATGCGCACGTCCACACCCGGGTGCGCGGCGATGAAGTCCGCCAAGCGAGGGATCAGCCACAGCGACGCCAGGCCTGGCGTGGTGGTCAGGGCCAGCACCTCGCGACGGCCCGGCGCACGGATCGTGCTGAGCGCGTCGCGCACCTCGTCCAGTGCGCGCGCCATGGCCTCGGACAGACGGCGGCCGTCATCGGTGAGCTCCAACGCGCGGTGGCGGCGGCGGAACAGCGCCACGCCCAGTTCGCCTTCCAGCGCGGCGATCTGGCGGCTGACGGCGGACTGCGTGAGGAAGCGCTCTTCGGCCGCCCTGGTGAAGGACAGGTGGCGGGCGGCGGCGTCAAAGACGGCCAGGCGGTTCAAGGGCGGCAATCGGGCAGCGTCTTTTTGCATGACTTTGAGGAATGCGAAGCCTTCGCAATCATCGTTTGTGTGCAGCAGCACAACTGAGGAACATGGCATTCCAGGCAGGACCACACCCGCGTCTCTGCCATGAATCTGGAGCATGCCATGAGCAACCCGTCCTTGCCCACCCGTACCCGCCTGGGGCGGCACGACTTTCTGCGCTTCACCGGCCACCATGCGCTGCGCCTGCAGGCCGACTGCGGCACCTTGTGGGTGACGCAGGACGGCGAGACCGAGGACATCGAGATCGACGCCGGCTGCAGCCGCGTCTTTGACGGCCACGCCGCCATCACGGTGGGCACGCTTGGCGGGCCGGCCGTGCTGAATGCCCAGCCACTGGGGCAGCCCGGTGGCTGGTCCGCGCGCCTGCTCGCCGCAGCCGGGCGCTGGTGGCCTGCCGCCCAACTGGGGCGGCCGTCATGAACACGGTGCTTCAACTGGCCGCCAGCCCTGCATGCCCGCAAGGCCGGCACGCCCAGCCTTACCGCGAGACGCTGAGACTGCGCGACGGCCGCGACGTCCTGCTGCGCCCGGTCCACCGCAGTGACGCCGACGCGCTGCAGCGCTTCTTTGCCAGCCTGTCGCCCAGGTCCCGACTGCTGCGCTTCCATGGCGCGGTGAACCGCCTGCCAGTCCAGGCCTTGCAGATGCTCACGACCCAGGTGGCGCAACGCCATGTGGCCCTGGTGGCCACCACGCTCACCGACGACAGCGAACGCGTGCTGCTGGCCGATGCCCGCTACGTGGTCGCGGAAGACGGCGAAGCCGAATTTGCCGTCACCGTGGCGGACGCCTGGCAGGGACAGGGCCTGGGCCGCGCGCTGCTGCAGCGGCTGGCGATACACGCGCGCACATCGGGAATCCAGCAACTCAGCGGCAGCGTGATGCCGGGCAACGAGCCCATGCTGGGCCTGATGAGCCACTTGGGCGCCGAATTGCACAGCAGCCACGCGGAGGTGAGGGCGCAGCTGCGCTTCTAGCCAGCAGCCCCGCGCGCGGGCCCAGAATGGCCTGATGCGCACCGCGACCCACCCTGTCACTCGGCACCACGAGGTGGTCATCATGGGCGCCGGCATGTCCGGGCTGTGCACGGCTGTTGCACTGAAGCGCGCTGGGCAGCAGGACTTCGTGGTCATCGAAAAATCCGAAGGCCTGGGCGGTACCTGGTGGGACAACCGCTACCCCGGCGCACAGGTCGACGTGCCCGCTCCCGTCTACGCCTTCAGCTTTGCGCCGCATGCGCACTGGAAGCAACGCTTTGCCGACGCGGCCGAGATCCTGGCCTACATGCAGGGCTTGGCCCGCGACCACGGCCTGGAGCCGCACCTGCGCTTGCGCACGGCCATCAGGTCCGCGCGTTTTGACGAAGACACCGGGCTGTGGCAATTGCAGCTGGACCAGGGCGAATGCCTGAGCGCCCGCTTCTTCGTCTGCAGCACGGGCCCGCTGTCGGTGCCGCGCTGGCCGGATATCCCGGGACTGGCTTCCTTCGCCGGACCACGCCTGCACACCGCGCGCTGGGACGCCGGTGTTCCGGTCCAGGGCCAGCGCGTGGGCGTCATCGGCACAGGCTCCACCGCCGCGCAACTGGTGCCGGTCCTGGCGCAGCAGGCCGCGCACCTGAGCGTGTTCCAGCGCACGGCCAACTGGGTGATGCCGCGCATGGACCGGCGCTACGGCGCGCTGGACCGCGTGCTGACCCGGCTGCCGCTGTACCAACGCCTGGTGCGCTGGGCGTGGGTGGGGCTGTCCGAGGTCTTTCGCAGCAGCTTTGAAGAAGGTTCGCCAACCCGGCGCAAGGTGTTGGGCGACGCCCTGCGCCACCTGCGACGTCAGGTGGCCGACCCGGCCCTGCGCCAGCGCCTGACGCCACCCTACCCCCTGGGCTGCAAGCGCATCATCTTTTCCAACACCTGGCTGCGCACGCTGGGTCAGGCGCACGTGGCGCTGGTGACTGAGAGCATCCGCGAAGTCACGCCTCAAGGCCTGGTGACGGCCGATGGCCAGCTGCATGCACTGGATGTGCTGGTCTGCGCCACCGGCTTTGACGTGCAGCACGCGATGGCCGTGCCCGTGACCGGCCTGAAGGGCTGCAGCCTGCAGGCGCAGTGGGCGGACGGGCCCCAGGCCTACTTCGGCACCACCGTGGCGGGCTTCCCGAACCTGTTCCTGATGCTGGGGCCCAACACCGCCACGGGCCACACGTCCACCTTGCTGTACATCGAACCGCAAGTGGACTTCGTGCTGCGCGCCATGCGGGAAGTGAAGCGCCGGAACACCCGCTGGCTGGACGTGAAGCCCGAGGTCATGGCGGGCTTCAATGAGGAACTGGAGCGCCGCCTGGGCCCGTCGGTCTGGAGCCAGTGCCGCAGCTGGTACCGCGCTGAGAGTGGCCGCAATGTGGCCATCTGGCCCGGCTACACGCGCGAGTTCAGGCGGCGCATGGCGCGCCTGGACTTCGCGGACTTCACCTTCGGCTGAACGCCAGGGCCGATCAGCCCTGCTGCAGGGCGCGGATGCGGTCTTCGATGGGCGGGTGGGTGCTGAACAGCGCCATCAGGCCGCTGGGCCGGCCGCTGATGCCCATGGTGGCCACGCTCTGCGGCAACTGGCCGGGGTCCAGGCCGCCCAGGCGGGCCAGCGCGTTGATCATGGGCTGCTTGCGGCCCATCAGCGCCGCGGCACCCGCGTCGGCACGGTATTCACGCTGGCGCGAGAACCAGGCCACGACGATGCTGGCCAGCACGCCCAGCACGATGTCCAGCACGATGGTGGTGATCATGTAGCCGATGCCAGGGCCTTCCTTGTCGTTCTTCAGCACGACCTTGTCGACGAAGTAGCCGATCACGCGCGACAGGAAGACCACGAAGGTGTTCATCACGCCCTGGATCAGGGTCAGCGTCACCATGTCGCCATTGGCCACATGAGAGATCTCGTGGCCGATGACGGCTTCCACTTCGTCGCGGCTCATGCTGTGCAACAGGCCCGTGGACACGGCGACCAGTGCCGAATTCTTGAAGGCACCCGTGGCGAAGGCATTGGGTTCGCCGTCGTAGATGGCGACTTCGGGCATGCCGATGCCGGCCTTCTGGGCAAAGCCCTGCACGGTGCCGACGATCCAGCGGTGCGTGGGGTCTGCACTGTCGTTGATGATCTGCGCGCCCGTGCTCCACTTGGCCACGAACTTGCTCATCAGCAGCGAAATGATCGCGCCGCCGAAACCCATCACCGCGGCGAATCCCAGCAGCAGCCCCAGGTTCAGGCCATTGGCCGTGAGGTAGCGGTTGACGCCCAGCAGGCTGGCGGCAATGCCCAGCACCAGCATGACGGCCAGGTTGGTGACGATGAACAGCAGGATGCGTTTCATGGCGAAAGGCGGCCGGCAAGGGCCGTGGGTGTCCGAGACAAGCGGGATGTTAGGGCGTGCCGGAAAGATTCAAGCAGACCCGGGCGCGGTGGGGCTTTGACCGTCAGCCTGCGGCCCTGGGGCGATGGCTCAGCGGCGCAGCCGCACCTGGGACGGCTTGTCGGCCGGCAAGAGTTCAAAGGCGTCACCCAGCTGCGAGAACAGTTTGAGCGAACTGCTGTTCTTGCCCAGCAGTTGCGCTTCACGCAAGCGCTGCACGGCCACGTTGAGCGCCAGGCCCTGGCCGGCGGCCAGTTCGGGCAGGCAGTCCAGCACGGCTTGGAGGCTGGCGCCGTGGCGGCTGCCTCCACGCTTTGCCACCGGGGCAGGAGTCGGGGCTTTCGCCTGCGCCGGGACTGGAACGGGGGCCGACTGCCGCGGCTGCGGCGCCAGCGGCGCCACCAGCTCCTCGTCCACCGGGGGGGCAGCTTCTGCACGTGCAGCGGACCTGCGCGATGCAGTCTTGCGGGCGGTGGGCTTGGCCGTCTTGCTGGCCAGCGTCTTGGCTGCAGCCTTCTTGGCGGCCGGGGCTTTCTTGGCCGCGGTCTTGGTCGCAGTCTTGGTCGCGGCCGTCTTGCGGGCGGGCGACTTGCGGGCCGGCTTGTCGGCGGCTGAACTGCTCTTGTGATGTTCCAGCACGGTGTAGTCGTCATAGACGTCTTGCGTCTCGCTGCCCACCTTGCCCTGCTGGCCGATGCCACGCACCACGCAGCCCTTTTCGCGCAGGCGCTGCACCAGGGGCGCAAAGTCGCTGTCGGACGACGCGATGACCACCACGTCAGGCCGTTCGGCCAGCACCAGGTCCAGGGCGTCCACGGCCATGGCGATGTCGGTGCTGTTCTTGCCCGCGGCCAGGTTCACCATGGGCTTGATGCCCAGGCGCTTGAAGGCCGCCTGGTTGGCGACGGCGCTTTCGGCCGTGCAATAGGCGCGGCGCACATGCAGGCCGCCATGCTGGTTGAGCAGCAGGCGCACCGCCTGCTCCATCACATCCACCGACAGGTTGTCGGCGTCGATCAGCAGCATCACACGGTCTTGGCTCATGAAGGGGTGTCCTGGGTGATGAAGGCGCGCAGCAGGGCCAGCACGCGTTCGGGGGCATCGGGCAGCACGCCGTGACCGGCGTCCTGGAACTCTTCGTATTGCAGCAGCACCGGCGGCAGCAAGGCTGCGATCTCGCGCTGGTTTTCCACTGGCAGCATCGGGTCCAGCGCACCAGCCAGCAGCAGTGTGGGGCAACGGACCTGGTGCAGCTGGTCCCGAAGGTCGAAGTGGTTGCCTTCGCCTTCGGCGCGGCTGAACCACCAGGTGGCTTCGGCATTGCGAACACTGCGCTGCTGCGCCTGCGGGTCGGCCTTGGTTCGCGTGTAGAGCGGCAGAGCCACACGCAGCCACGCGTCCAGTACCTCGGGGCTGGTGTCGCCGTCGATCAGCCGCCGCCGCGCCAGGGCACCGGCTTCGGGCCCGCCCAGTTGTTCAAACATTGCCACGCGCCGGTCGGTGAAGGCGCCACCGCGCGCAGCGGTGCTGGCCAGGATGAGCTTGCCGGGGTGGTCGGCATGGCGCGTGGCATAGGCCTGGGCCACGATGCCGCCGAAGCTGGCGCCCAGCACGGTGGGCTTGACCAAGCCCAGTGCGTCGCAGAAGCCCCGCACATCGTCGGCCCATTGCGCCAGCGTCCACCGCTCGCGCGGACCGTGTTCGCTGCGGCCGTTGCCGCGGTGGTCCAGGAAGACCAGCTGCGCCACATCGGCCAGCGCCGACCACTCGGGCCGGTAGTGGCTGTGGTCGGCACCCGGCCCGCCATGCAGGAACAGCACTGTGGGCCTGTGCCGCATCACCGGTCCGTCGGGCACCAGGCCCGGGCCTTCGACATCGAAGAAAAGCCGGACGCCGTTGACCTGGATGAACATGCTCAGGCCGACAGGCGCCAGCGCAGGGTCTCACCAGCACGCAGCGGCTTGATCAGCGTGTCGCCGAAGGGCAGCGTGTCGGGCAATTGCCAGTCCTGTCGCTTCAGCGTGACGTGGCCTTTGTTGACGGGCAAGCCATAGAACGCCGGGCCGTTCAAGCTGGCAAAGGCCTCCAACCGGTCCAGCGCACCGGCGGCCTCGAAGGCTTCGGCATACAGCTCCAAGGCCGCCGGTGCGGTGTAGCAACCCGCGCCGCAGACGCTCTGCTCCTTCAGCTGTGCCGCGTGCGGCGCGCTGTCGGTGCCCAGGAAGAAGCGGTCGCTGCCTGACGTGGCCGCAGCCACCAGCGCCCGGCGGTGCTCTTCCTTCTTCAGCACCGGCAGGCAGTAGTAGTGCGGCCGCATGCCGCCGATGAACAGCGCATTGCGGTTGTAGAGCAGGTGGTGGGCGGTGATGGTCGCAGCGGTCTGCACACCGGCGTCGGCCACGTACTGCGCGGCGTCGGCGGTGGTGATGTGTTCGAACACCACTTTCAGCGCCGGGAAGTCGCGGCGCAAGGGCTGCATCACCCGGTCGATGAACACGGCTTCGCGGTCGAAGATGTCGACATCGGGGTCGGTCACCTCGCCGTGCACCAGCAGCAGCAGGCCTTCGCGCTGCATGGCTTCCAGCGTCCGGGCCGTCTTGCGGATGTCGGTGACACCCGCATCGCTGTTGGTCGTGGCGCCCGCCGGGTAGAGCTTCAGCGCGACGACGCCGGCAGCCTTCGCGCGGGCGATTTCCTCCGGCGGCGTGTTGTCCGTGAGGTACAGAGTCATCAGCGGCTCGAAGGCCATGCCGGCCGGCAGCGCACCCAGGATGCGCTGGCGGTAGGCCAACGCATCCGCCGCGGTGGTGACCGGCGGCTTGAGGTTGGGCATGACGATGGCACGCGCAAACTGGCTGGCCGTGGCCGGCAGCACCGCCGCCAGGGCGGCGCCGTCACGCAGGTGCAGGTGCCAGTCGTCTGGGCGGCGCAGGGTGACGGTGTCGGTAGGCTGTTCGGTCATCCAGCGATTCTGGCACCCGGTGCCTCACCAGCCCGTACCGAGCCCACTCACGCAGCCCCGCGTTCCTTCTGGCTCTGGAAATACACGACCTTGCGCGCGCGCATCACCTCGCCCAGCGGGCGGTGCGCGGCCAAGGCGGCCCAGGGGTCGAAGACCGCCGCCTCGGTTTGCTCGCTCAAGGCCTTGCCCGCGGTGCTGTCCGGGTCCTGCTTCAACAGGTTCAGGCGCGCGACGGTGAGGTAAGGCGCCACCGACTCGGGCCAGTCGACCGACGCATCCTCGATGGGCGTGCTGGCTTCGTCGCTGAAGAATTGCAGTTGCAGGTCGTAGGTGATGGCGCCGGTGCGCAGCCGGTCGCCCATGTCCTTGGCCCAGGCCTTGCCCTTGGCAGGCGCCGTGGCGCTGTCCACCGGGCGCAGGCGCACACGCGCGGCGTACGGGCCGCACGCAATGGGGGCGGCCGAGTAGAAGGTGTCGGCCGCGAAACCCTTGAAGGGTTTTCCAAACGTCTTGGCTACTTTCTTCATCTGCTGGAAGGCCCCGCCCAGGCCGTAGCGACCGACCAGGTACTTCAGCAGCGAAGGCAGTCCGTTCGATGCGTTCAGGGCGAGGCCGACGAATTCATCCGTCTTGGCGAATGCAAAGGCCGGGTGCTGGATCAGCACAAAGTCCTGGTGGGCGCAGGGACCGCCCAGCGCAGAATCGCCCTGCATGCCCAGCACCGCGATGCTGAAGCCGCGCACGTCCGGCTTGCCGTCAGGCGCCTTGTCAGCACCGCCGTTGGACAGGCGCACCAACGCTTCAAGCCGCTGGACCTTGGCAAACAGCCCTTGAGCCGCATGCTCGGGCAGGCCGTCCAGCACGTCCAAGCTGGCCCTCAGACCCAACTGCTGCTTGCGGTGCAGCGCCCTGCCCTGGCCAAAGCGCGCGGACTTGGCGCGCTGCATGGCGGCGAACTGCTCGGCATAACCCGCAAAGCGGGTGGCCTCGTCAGGTGCGATCCGCTCGCGCCAGGCAGTGGACGGCGCGGCCATGCAATGCGACTTCAGTGCGCCAGGATCTTGGACAGGAAGTCGCGTGCGCGCGGCGAGCGCTGTTCGGGGCTGCCGAAGAACTCTTCCTTCTTGCAGTCCTCGACGATCTTGCCGGCATCCATGAAGATGACGCGGTGGCTGACCTTGCGCGCAAAGCCCATCTCGTGGGTGACGCACATCATGGTCATGCCTTCGTTGGCCAGCTGGACCATCACGTCGAGCACCTCGCCCACCATTTCCGGGTCGAGCGCGGAGGTGGGCTCGTCGAACAGCATCACGATGGGGTCCATGCTGAGCGCGCGCGCAATGGCCACACGCTGCTGCTGGCCACCGGACAACTGGCCCGGGAACTTGTCCTTGTGCGCTATCAGGCCCACACGCTCCAGCATCTTCAAGCCGCGCACCTTGGCGTCGTCCTGGCTGCGGTTGAGGACCTTGATCTGTGCCAGCGTGAGGTTTTCCGTGACGCTCAGGTGCGGGAACAGTTCGAAGTGCTGGAACACCATGCCCACGCGGCTGCGCAGCTTGGGCAGGTCGGTCTTGGGGTCGGAGATGCTGATGCCGTCGACCGTGATGTCGCCCTTCTGGAAGGGCTCCAGGGCATTGACGGTCTTGATGAGCGTGCTCTTGCCGCTGCCCGACGGGCCGCAGACCACCACCACTTCACCCTTCTGGATGGAGGTGGTGCAGTCGGTCAGCACCTGGAAGCTGCCGTACCACTTGCTGACGTTCTTGATGTCGATCATCGGGGCACCTTATCGAATGATGGCGATCTTCTTCTGCAACTTGCGCACGAGCATGCTCAGGCTGAAGCAGATGACGAAATAGACGACGGCGGCGACCAGGTAGGTCTCCACCGGCCGGTTGAAGTTCTTGCCGGCCGTCTCGAAGCCCTTGAGCAGGTCGTAGGCACCGATGGCGTAGACCAGGGACGTGTCCTGGAACAGGATGATGGTCTGCGTCAGCAGCACCGGCAGCATGTTGCGGAAGGCCTGCGGCAGCACGATGAACTGCATCGTCTGCTTGTAGCTCATGCCCACCGCGTAGCCCGCGTGCACCTGGCCCCGCGAAACGCTCTGGATGCCCGCGCGCATGATTTCCGAGTAGTAGGCGGCTTCAAAGATCGTGAAGGTGATGACGGCCGACAGTTCCGTGCCAATGGACCGCCCGATGAGCAGCGGGATCAGCAGGAAGAACCAAAGGATCACCATCACCAGCGGGATGCTGCGCATGGTGTTCACGTAAGCCGCCGCAGGGGTCACCAGCCAGGACTTGCCTGACAGGCGCATCAGCGCCAGCGCGGTGCCCAGGGCGATGCCGCCCAGCATCGCCACGATGGTCAGTTCAACGGAAAAGATCAGGCCCTTGAGCACGAAGCTCTGGATGACGCCCGGGGTCAGGAAGCTGAAATCGAGGGCATTCATGTCATTTGCCCCCGCCGATCATGCCGGGCACCTGCACACGCTTTTCAATCACCTTGGCCACGCGGTTGATGGCAAAGGCAGAGATGAAGTACAGCAGGGTCGCGGCGCCAAACATCAGCACGGGCTGCGAGGTTTCCTCGGCCGACTGCTGGGCGAAGAAGGTCAGTTCGGCAATGCTCACTGCAAACGCCACGGACGAGTTCTTGACGATGTTCATCGACTCGCTGGTCAGCGGCGGAATGATGATGCGGAAGGCCATCGGCAGCAGCACATAGCGGTAGGTCTGCGGCAGCGTCAGGCCCATGGCCAGGCCCGCGTAGCGCTGGCCGCGGGACAAGGTGTTGATGCCGGCCTTGACCTGTTCGCCGATGCGCGCCGACGTGAAGCAGCCCAGCGCAAACACCACCAGCACATAGCTGGGCATGCCTTGCAATGGCTTGAAGAGGGACGGCAGCACGTGGTACCAGAGGAAGATCTGGACGATGAGCGGGTTGTTGCGGAAGACTTCCGTCCACGCCTCGCCGAAGAAGGCCAGCGGCTTGCTGGGCGCCGTGCGGATGATGCCGATCAGGGTGCCCAGCACCAGTGCCACCAGCAAGGCCAGCAGGGACACGGACAAGGTCCAGCCCCAGGCCGACAGGATCCAGTCCAGGTAGGTGACGTCGCGCCCGCTGCCGAAGCAGCCGGCGATCACCTCGGACGTTGTCCGCTCCTTGCAGAACACCTCCAGTTCAAGCGCCAAGCTCAACTCCCTCAATGTTGTGATCGATCAGGCCCGCCATCCAGGCGGGCCTGCGCCTGTTGGCTTACTTCTTCAGGTAGTCCTCAAGCGGCTTGTCATTGGGGTTGGCCCAGGCGGCCTTGGTGGCCTCGCTGGCGGGCAGGCCCACGCGGGTGTTGCTCGGCGGGATCGGCTGCACGAACCACTTGTCGTAGAGCTTGGCCATCTCGCCCGACTTCATCATGGCCTTGATGCTGTCGTCCACCGCGGCCTTGAAGGCCGGGTCGTCCTTGCGGATCATGATGGCGATGGGTTCCACCGACAGCACTTCACCGACGATCTTGTAGTCCGCCGGGTTCTTGGCCTTGGCGATGTTGCCGGCCAGGATCTGGCCGTCCATCACAAAGGCGTCGGCACGGCCGGTTTCCAGCAGCAGGAAGCTGTCGGCGTGGTCCTTGCCGAAGACTTCCTTGAAGTCGACGCCGGTGGCGCGTTCGTGCTTGCGCAGGTGCTGCACGCTGGTGGTGCCCGTGGTGGTGGCCACGTTCTTGCCGTTCAGCTGGCCAATGCCGGAGATGCCCGAATTGGCCTTCACCGCGATGCGCACTTCTTCCACATAGGTGGTGACGGCGAAGGACACGTCCTTCTGGCGCGCGGCGTTGTTGGTGGTGCTGCCGCATTCGATGTCCACGGTGCCGTTCTGCACCAGGGGAATGCGGTTTTGCGACGTGACAGCCTGGTACTTCACTTCCAACGCGGACAGGCCCAGCTTCTTCTGCACGTCGGCCAGCACCTTCTGGCAGACCTCCACATGGAAGCCCGCGTACTTGCCGTCACCCAAGGTGAAGGACAAGGCGCCGGACGATTCGCGCACGCCCATGGTGGCGGATTTGCTTTCCTTGATCTTGTCCAGGGTCGCGGCCTGGGTGGTGCCTGCAGCCAGCAGCGCCAGCGCAGCCAGGGTGACAAAACTCTTCTTCATGGATTCATGCTCCTTCAGGGCATCAACAGGTTCAAGGGTCCGCCGGGTGGCGTGTGGGGCGGCAATGTAATCGCTGACTGGGGCCCGGGCCAATGCCAGTTCACGCAAGGGTCATGCCGGGCGTGCATGCAGGCCTAGGGTTCACCCTGACCGAGGTACTCCCACAAGGCCTGCACGGCGGGCTTGCTGTGGCGTGCGACTTCGGGCCTTTCGCGGTACAGGCGCACTTCCATGCTCAGCGACAGCGCTTCGTCCGCAGCAGCCGCCACCAGGCGCCTGGCCTTCAATTCCTTGCGCACCGAACTGCTGGGCAGGAAGGCCAGGCCGTGGCCTTCCAGCGCCATGGCCTTCAGGCCCTCGGCCATGTCGGTTTCGTAGATCGCGTCCAGGTGCAGCGGCTGGCCGGCGTCTTTCAGGATGACGTCCACCATGCGCGCCATGTAGGCGCCGCTGGCGTAACTCAGGAAGGGCACGCGGTCCGACGGGCGCCCGGGCAGGCGGAACATGGGCTGGCCCTCGGGCCCGGCCTTGGCATAGGGCGCCAGCGTCTCGCTGGACAGCACGATCATCTCGTAGCGGTCGGCCGACAACTGCAAGGGCGCGCTGGCGTGGTGGTAGGCCATGAGCAGGTCGCAGCCGCCTTCGGTCAGGCGCAGTACGGCGTCGTGCACGTTCAGCGCCGTCAACCGGCACTTCACACCGCCGAAGTTCTTGCGCAGGTCCATCAGCCAATGCGGGAAGAAGGTGAAGGCCAGCGTGTGCGGCACTGCGAACTCGATCATGTCCTGACCGGCCGCCTGGTGGCTGCGCATCATGTTGCGCGTGGCCTGCAGCGAATCCAGCACTTCCAGGGCCTGGGCATGCAGGGTTTCGCCAGCGGGCGTCAGGCGCGTCGGGTAGGCGGAGCGGTCCACCAGGTCGATCCCAGCCCAGGCTTCCAGCGCCTGGATGCGACGCGAAAACGCCGGCTGCGTGACGTGCCTCAACTGGGCCGACCGCGAGAAGCTGCGGGTTTCCGCCAAGCTCACGAAGTCTTCCAGCCACTTGGTCTCCATCTCAGTGGCGTCCGGCTGCCCGAAGCCACTGAGCGCCCCCCGGGGGGCAGCGAGCGCAAGCGAGCTTGGGGGCTTCATCAAATGCAGTGTAGTGGTGGAGGGGCCTGCGCCATCTCGGGGCGCGCCCTGAAGGACTTGGTGCACGAAGTGGCTGCAGACTGTTGCCAGCGGGCCCTACCCGGCTCAGGGATTGCCCGATAGCATGGCTCTTGTTCCCCACCCCGTTTCACCATCTCCGGAGAGCCCATGAGTCTGAAACTGAACCCGCTCCTCGCCGCATTGGCCCTGTCGGGCCTGGCCGCCACGCTGCCAGCTTCTGCCGCCAGTTCCGCGTCCTCGGCCTCGTCAGACGGCTCGTCGGCTTCGGTGGGCAGCCTGTCGACGTCGGTCGAGAAGTCCAGCAACAGCTCGTCCAAGGGCGACAAGGTTGCCGAAGGCGACTACAAGGTCATCCAGGTGGCCGACGCGACTGTGCCGGGCAAGCTGCGCCTGACCCTGCGCGCCACCAACGACAGCGGCGAAGAGTTCAACCTGACCCTGCCGCAGGAAGCCGCCGCACAAGGCAAGCTGGCCGTGGGTGTGGTGGTGACCGCCAAGTCGCACCCCTACGGCCTGCAGTTCGCTGCGGCCGACACCCGCGAGGCCTTCTTCCTGGTGCTGCGCGACGATTGGTACCGCGAACTGGCGACCAAGCCCGTGACGCTGTAAGCGCATGCGCTTCGCCATCGGCCGCGTGGGTCCTGTCCCAGCGGCCTTTTTCATGGCTGCAGCCACCCTGCTGCCGGCGGCCCATGCCAGCTCGCTGCGCTACTGCGATTCGCCGTCACCCATGAGCGCTGCGCAGCAGGACAAGCTGCTGCGCGTGGCTGGCATCCTGAAGGACGAACTGGAACGCTCGGGCACGCGCGCGGCGCTGATCGCGCGGTCGGGCCTGAACCTGCGCTGGTTCGGCATGCGGTATTCGCATGCGGGCCTGAGCCTGGCCGGCAGCAAGGACGCGCCCTGGTCGGTGCGCCAGCTTTATTTCAGCTGCGACGAACAGATGCCGCGCCTCTTTGACCAAGGGCTGCCGGCCTTTCTGCTGGGCACAGAAAACCCGGACCTGGGCTACATCAGCCTGGTGACCTTGCCCGCGGAGGCCACGGCGCCGCTGGAACCAGCGGCGCTGGACAACCGCACGGCCCTGTCCCTGTTGGGCAAGACCTACAGCGCCAACGCCTACAGCTTCAACCTGATGTACCAGAACTGCAACCAGTGGGTGGCAGAACTGTTGGGCCTGGCCTGGGGCGGCGCCCCGGCCGATGCGGACACCGCACCGCGCGCGGCGGCGCAGGGCTGGCTCAAGTCCCAGGGCTACAGCGGCTCGGTGTTTTCAGTGGGCATCCGGCCGCTGCTGTGGCTGACGTCCTTCAGCCCCTGGCTGAACCGCGACGACCACCCGGAAGAAGAACTCGCCCAGGCACACTTCGTGGTCAGCATGCCGGAGTCGATCGAGAGCTTTGTGCGTGGGCGTGTGCCGGGTGCGGAAAGGCTGGAGCTGTGCCACACCGACAAGCATGTGATCTTGCGGCGCGGCTGGGTGCCGCTGGCGGACGGTTGCGTGGCGCAGGATGGCGACACGGTCATTGCGCTGGACTGACTGACGCTCTAAGTGAGTGGTCAGCCACAGACGCTGGGTGGCTGGCTCCGCTCATGTCCCCCGCCGATCACGCCACGACATCCTGCCCGCTTTGCTGCAGCCGCCACATCTCCGCATACCGCCCATTGCGCGCCAGCAGTTCCGCATGCGCCCCACGCTCCACCACGCGCCCTGCTTCCATCACGACAATTTCATGCGCGTCCACCACCGTGGACAGGCGGTGCGCAATGACCAGTGCCGTCTTGCCCTGAGACACCGCACGCAACTCCGCCTGGATGGCGCGTTCGTTGGCACTGTCCAGTGCCGACGTGGCTTCGTCGAAGATCAGGATGGGCGGATCCTTCAGCAGCGTGCGCGCAATGGCCACGCGCTGCTTCTCGCCGCCGCTCAACTTCAGGCCCCGCTCACCAACCATGGTGTCGTAGCCCTTGGGCGTGGCGCTGATGAAGTTGTGGATGTGCGCCGCCTTGGCCGCGCCTTCCACCTCTTCCCGCGTGGCGCCCGGTCGACCATAGGCAATGTTGTATTGCACGGTGTCGTTGAACAGCACGGTGTCCTGGGGCACGATGCCGATGGCCGATCGCAGGCTGCTCTGCGTCACCTGGCGGATGTCCTGGCCGTCGATGGTGATGGCGCCGCCCTTGCCGTCGTTGTTCACGTCGTAGAAGCGGTAGAGCAAGCGCGCCAGCGTGCTCTTGCCGGCACCTGAAGGGCCCACCACCGCCACGGTCTTGCCCGCGGGAATTTCGAAGCTCAGGTCGTGCAGGATAGGCCTGCCGCCAGGACCTGGGTCGTAGGCGAAGTTCACGTGCTCAAAGCGCACCGTGCCTTCACGCACCTGCAGCGGCAGCGCGCCCGGTGCATCGTCAACCTCGCGGTTGCGTTCCAGCAGGCCGAACATCTTGTCCAGGTCGGTCAAGGCCTGCTTGATCTCGCGGTACATCACGCCCAGGAAGTTCAGCGGGATGTACAGCTGGATCATGAAGGCGTTGACCATCACCAGGTCGCCCAGCGTCAGGCGCCCGTCCACCACCCCTTGTGTGGCGCGCCAGAGCATGGCGATGAGTGCAGCGGCAATGATGAGTTGCTGCCCCGTGTTGAGCATGGACAGCGTCGTCTGGCTCTTCAGCGCAGCCTTGCGCAGCTTTTCCAGGTTCTCGTCGTAGCGCTTCGCTTCGAAGGCCTCGTTGTTGAAGTACTTGACCGTCTCGTAGTTCAGCAGCGAGTCGATGGCCTTGGTGTGCGCGCTGGAGTCCAGCTCGTTCATCTGCTTGCGGAACTGCGTGCGCCATTCGGTCACCGTCACGGTGAAGGCAATGTAGAAGACCAGCGCCGCTGCAGTGATCCACGCGAAGGCTGAATCGAACTGCACCGACAGCAGGGTCAGCACCAGCACCACTTCCACGATGGTGGGGAAGATGCTGTAGAGCGAATAACTGATCAGCGAGTGCACGGCGCGCGTGCCACGCTCGATGTCGCGCGTCATGCCGCCGGTCTGGCGTTCCAGGTGGAAGCGCAGGCTCAGGGCGTGCAGGTGGCGGAAGACTTCCAGGCTGATGCTGCGCGCCGTGCCTTCGGTGGCCTTGGCAAAGATCAGTTCGCGCAATTCCGTGAACAGGGACGTGGACAGTCGCAGCAGGCCATAGGCCACCAGCAGGCCCACGGGTACCACCAGCAGGGACGCCGCACTGCCCGGCTTGATGGACAGCGAATCGATCAGGTGCTTCAAGAGCACCGGCACCGACACGTTCGCTACCTTGGCACTGATCAGGAAAGACAGCGCAATGCCGACGCGCCAGCGGTAGCGCCACAGGTAGGGCAGCAGCTTGGCCAGCGTGCCCCAGTCGGAGCGCTCGGGCACGGGAGAAGTGGTGGGGTGAGGGGCGGCTACAGTCGTGGCGTGAGGGGGCATGCCGCGATTGTCGCGCCCGGCCCCAAAAACCATTTACAGGCGGGCATCAGCACCATGGACCACCAACCCACCCTGATGGCGCCCCTGGGCCTGAGCGGCGACCGCGAGCTGGTGATGCGCGTGATGCCCTTGCCGGCGGACGTCAACGCCAATGGCGACATCTTCGGCGGCTGGATCATGGCCCAAGTGGACTTGGCCGGCGCCGTGCTGCCTGCGCGCATCGCCAAGGGGCGCATCGCCACGGTGGCGGTCAACCAGTTCATCTTCAAGCAGCCGGTGAGCCTGGGTGACCTGCTCAGCTTCTACGCCAAGGTGGAACGCATCGGCACCACCAGCGTCACCGTGCACGTGGAGGTGTATGCGGAACGCAACCCGGAGAACCTGCACGTGGTGAAGGTGACCGAAGCCTCGCTCACCTACGTGGCGATCGACGCCGCCGGGAAGCCGCGACCCATACCGCGCTGAAACGCCAAGGACGCTTGGCAGCCGTCAGGCATTGACCTCGGCAGCGACCTCGCTGATCAACTGGATGGCATGGCGCGCCAGCGGCGAAGGGCTGCGGTTGCGCAGACTCACGATGCCCATTTCGGCGTACAGGACGGGCAGACCCGACACCTCCAGTTCCACCAGGCGCCCGGCCTGCACGTCGTCACGCAAGGCCACGCGGGTGGCGCCCAGCACGGTGTCGGTTTCCAGGGCCACGGCGCGCAGCTGGTGCACGTCGTCGCATTCCAGGGCAAAGCCCGGTTCCTGTCCCGGTGGCACCTGCAGCAAGGCACCCAGGGCCGCCTTCAGGGTCGCCGGCAGCTTGGTGGTGGCGACGCCGTAAGCCCACATCGCTTCCAGCGTGCAGGGCTGGCCAGCCAGTGGATGCCCTGCACGCACGTGGAAGGCGGCTTGCTGGCGGCCCAGGCGCTGGATCTCCAGCGTGGCGTCCTGCGGCAGGCTGCGCGTGTCGGCCACGAAGAATTCCAGTCGCTCGGCGCGCAATTGCTCCAGCAGCTGCGTCCAGTTGCCAACTTCCACTCGCAGGCGCAGGTTCGGGTAACGGCGGCGGAGCTCCGGCAAGACGCGCGGCATCAGCGTGGCGGCGGGAAACGGGCCGGCACCCAGGGCCGCGTCGCCGAAATTGCTTTGGCTGTAGAGCTCGGCATCCCGTTGCAGGCAGCGGGCGTCGAACAGCAGGCGGCGCGCCCGTTCGATCAGGAACACACCGGCAGGCGTGGGCCGCAACTCGCCCGTGTCGCGGTCGAAGAGCCGCTGCCCCAGGTCCCGCTCCAGCGCCTGGATGCTGCGGCTGAAGGCCGGCTGGCTGAGGTGCACACGTTCGGCCGCGCGCGCGAAGTGGCGTTCGTCAGCCAGCGCCACCAGGTGGGTCAATCGCTTCAGATCCATCATGGCGAAATGCTTCCATTGCATGACTCTGATGTCAACAATGCAATGGACGCATGAAAGCAAGGCCACTAGTCTTGCGACCAGCCTCGCCGCCAGAGCGAGGGCCATCCACACCGGAGACAACACCATGAACGCCCAAATGCAGACCTTGCTGATCGTCTGCGTCATGCTCGGCTACGCCGTCATGGAGTTCGCCACGCGCCGCTACCAGGCCACGGTGAACGCCACGCCCGACGACACCAAGCTGGAACTGCTGCAGTTCCTGGCCCTGCTGGCCATCGCCCAGCCACTGGCCCTCCTGGTCACCGACAAGCTGTGTGCCTGGCTCATCCCGGAACAGCACTTTGCGCTGGCAGCCCTGCCCTGGTGGGCCATGGTGGGCATTCTGCTGGTGGCCGACGACCTGACGCAGTACCTGTGGCACCGCGCCTCGCATTCGCCGCTGCTGTGGCCGCTGCACCGTGCCCACCACACTGCGCAGTACATGAGCATCCGCATCACCTACCGCAACAACTTCTTCTACTACCTGCTGATGCCAGGCCTGTGGATCGCGGGCGTGCTGATCTTCCTGGGCTTTGGCAAGGTCTACGCGGCCTACATCGTGCTGAAGCTGGCCGTGATCCTGGGCGCGCACTGCGCCTGGCGCTGGGACGAACCGCTGTACCGCATCAAGGCCTTGGCGCCACTGATGTGGGTGGTGGAGCGCACCATCTCCACACCCGCCACGCACTGGGCCCACCATGCGCTGACCAATGCTGACGGCGTGGGCCACTACAAGGGCAACTTCGGCAACTTCCTGTTCCTGTGGGACGTGCTGCTGGGCACGGCACACATCACGCGCCGCTACCCGGAAAAGGTGGGGCTGCAGGACGACCTGGTCTACGGCCAGGAGCGCTGGTACCACCAGATGTTCTTCCCGGTGGTGCAGAGCCAGCGCGAACACTCGGCGCTGCGCATGGGCGGCCGCGCCGTGGCAGAAGAAGAGACGCGCTCGGACGTGTCCTCAAATGGACAGGTCGCGCAGCAGCTTTGAGGCTTCGCGGTTGGCCAGCAGCTTGGCGCCGTCCTTCATCAGCAGTTCCAGCTGACTCTGATCGTCAGGCTTCATGCTCTGCACGAAGTCCAGGTTGACGATGGCGTTGCGGTGCACGCGCAGGAAGTGCGCCGGGTCCAGGCGCGGTTCGATGTCCGCCAGCGGCAGGCGCACGAAATACTGGGCGCCGCGCGCGGCAATCAAGGTGTACTTGGAGTCGGACTTCAGGTATTCGATCTCGGCCGTGGGCAACGGGAAGATCTGGCCGCGATCGCGCACCAGGATGCGGTGCATCAGACCGGCTGTGGCGGACAGCGCCAGTTCAGCCACCTCGTGCGGCGCGCTGGCTTCGGACAGCACACGCTCCACGGCGCGGTCGAAGCGTTCGCTTGAGAAGGGCTTGAGCAGGTAGTCCACCGCGTGCAATTCGAAGGCGGTCACCGCGTGCTGGTCGTAGGCGGTGGTGAAGACGATGGCCGGCCAGGGTTGCAGGCCAGCCAGTTGGCGCACCACGTCCAGCCCTGTGAGTTCAGGCATCTGGATGTCCATGAACACCAGTTGCGGCTGCAGCGCGCGGATCATCTTCAGTGCCTGCGCGCCTTCAGCTGCTTCGCCCACCAGCACCAGTTCCGGCCGCGCGCCGATGAAGTCGCGCAGCGTGTCGCGGGCCAGGGGTTCGTCTTCACAGATCAGGGTGCGCAAGGTCATGGGTTGGCCGGTATGCGGAGGTGCACGGCAAAGCCGGCGCCGGACTGGGATTCGACGCGAAGCTGCCCTTCGGCGCCGTGCTGCAAAGCCAGTCGCCGGGCCACGGTCTTGAGTCCCAGGCCCTGGCCATGGGTCCAGGCTGCGCCTTCACAGCCCGGCCCGTTGTCGGCAACGGTGACCAGCACCGCGCCGTTCTCGCGCTGGACCTGGATGCGCAGCACGCCCGGCGCGCTGCGCGGGTTGAAGGCGTGCTTGATGCTGTTTTCCACCAGCGGCTGCACGCTGAGCACGGGCACGGCCGTGGACAGCGTGTCTTCGTCGACCTGCCAGTTCACCGTGAGCCGCGGCCCCAGGCGCAGCGCTTCCAGCGCCAGGTAGTCGCGCGTGAAGTCCAGTTCCTGCTGCAGCGGCACCTGGTCGGCGCCTGCCTTTTCAGTGTCCAGCACGTAGCGAAGCATGTCGCTGAACATCAACAGCGCCTGCTCGGCGCGCGGCGCGTCGCGCCGGGTCAGGGCAATGATGGAGTGCAGGGTGTTGAACAGGAAGTGCGGGTTGAGCTTGTTGCGCAGCGCCGCCAGTTCCGTGCGTGCCAGCAGCGCCTGGGCCTGTGCCGTGGCGGCGGCTTCGGCCCGCGCCCGCTGCACGGCGCGGTAGGCGGTGAATCCACCGGCTGCGGCCCAGTACATCATCATCATGAACATGCCCTGCCAGATGAACCACTGGCCGCGCGCACGGTCCGCCGTCTTCAGGCCCAGGAACAGCCAGATCAGCAGGTAGGACGAGGTTTGCACCGCAGCCGCAAAGATCACCGCCACCAACCCATGCAGCACCAGGGTGCGCGTGACCGACAAGCCCCGGTCTTCCATCCAGCCGGTGAAGGCCCACACCGGCAACAGCAGCACAAAGGCGGGGCTGGCATTGCGAAAGGTGCCGCCCAGCGCGCTCACCAGGTCAAAGCCGCGCGTGAAGTCGCCGTCGGTCTCGTTGGCGATGGTGTAGACCACGAACAGCGGCACGCAACCGATCAGGTAGGCGCGCAGCACGTGCCAGGGCGGCAGCAGTCTGTTCTTCATCGTGCGGCCATTGTGGTGGCGCGGCACCGCGCGCTGCCCTGGCCGGGACGGATTGAGGAATCGACGCCCTGGATTGAGACCTGGACTGGCCTGGCTCAGTCGACGAAGAAGTCCGGGATGAGATTTTTGGTGCCGGGCACCACGGCGTAACGGTCAAAGTCGGTCACGCCGTGTTGGGCCAGCAGGGTGTCGTCGATGTAGAAGTTGCCGGTGTTCGCCTTGGCGTCGCTGGTCAGGATGAGGTGGGCGGCGTCGGACAGGATGTCGGGCTTGCGGCACAGGTTCAGGTCGATGCCCGGGATCATCTGCATGGCCGCCGTGGCGATGGCCGTGCGCGGCCACAGGCTGTTGACCGCGATGCCCAGGTGGCGGAACTCGCCCGCGTGGCCCAGGGTGCATTCGCTCATGCCGTACTTGGCCATGGTGTAGGCCACGTGGCCGCGGAACCAGTGTTCCTTCATGGACAGCGGCGGGCTCATGTTCAGCACGTGCGGGTTGCGGCCGGCCTTGGCGCTCTTGCTAAGTTCCGCCAGGCAAGCCTGGGTGCAGCAGTAGGTGCCGCGCACGTTGACACCGAACATCAGGTCAAAGCGCTTCATGGGCGTCAGGGTCGTGGGCGTCAGGCTGATCGCGCTGGCGTTGTTGACCAGGATGTCGATGCCGCCGAAGCGCTCCACCGCGGCGGCCACGGCCGCGGCCACCGCGTTTTCATCACGGATGTCGGTCTGCACCGCCAGGGCCTGGCCACCGGCCGCTTCCACTTCCGCCGCCGCGCTGGCCAGCGTTCCCGGCAACTTGGGGTTGGGCTCCACCGTCTTGGCCAGCAGCACGATGTTGGCGCCGTCCTGCGCCGCGCGCTTGGCAATGGCCAGGCCAATGCCGCGGCTGCCGCCGGTGATGACGAGGGTCTTGCCCTTGAGGCTGGCGGTGCTCATGCGGATTGCTCCAGGTGAAGATGGGGCCACACCAGGGTGGCAATGTGCAGGGCGATGGCGTTGGCGCAGTAGCGGTAGACCGGCTCGCCGGGGTGGAAACCGTCGCTGGCCATGACGCCAGGGTTCAGTGGCATTTCCATGTCCACCAGGGACACGTCGTGGCGTGTGAGCACCCAATCCTGCAGTGCAGCGTTGTGGCGGCGGGCATCCGCCCCGGCCACCCAACGCAGCGGCTGCGGCAAGCCCGGGAAGTGGTGCACCGGCGGCAAGGGTGCGAAGACGACATGCTGGCAGCCGTGCCCGTTGCGCAGCCAATTGGCCAGCGCTTCACGTGCGGCCACGGCGCGGCGGCTGGGGATCTGATCGATGACGTCATTCACACCCGTCACCACCACGGCCACGTCCGCCGGCACATGCCCTTCGTTACGCAGCAGCGCCAGTGTTTGTGCCGTGGTCAGGCCGCTGCGTGCCCGCAGTTGCCATTGCACCCTTGCGGACGCAGCTTCTGCCAGGCGGCGGGCCAGGCGACGCGCCAAGGCGTCGACCTGACGGCCCACGCCCACGCCTGCCGCGGACGAGTCGCCGGTGACCAACAGGCGCAAGGACAGGCCCCGGCCTGCCGCCCCGTGGCGTTCGCCAACGGGTTCGGGCAGCCTGGGCATCCGCGCGCGCGTGGCGACGGCCTGCGCCACCAGCACCGGACTCAGGATGAGCTTGGCGGTGAGCGACATCGCCTGGGCCGGTTCAGAAGGCGCTGAAGTCCGGCCGGCGCTTCTGGAAGAAGGCTTGAAACGCTTCCATGGCCTCAGGGCTCTTCAGGCGGCGGGCGAAGATTTCGCCCTCGCTGCGGATGGTCTGCAGGATCAGGTCGCGCGAAGGCGCTCGCATCAGCGCCTTGGCCTCGCGCACCGCGCCCGGCGGCAGCGCGTTGAAGCGTTCGGCCACGCGGCGGGCGTGGTTGACCACTTCGCTGGCGGCGATCACCGCCGTGGCGATGCCGCATTCGACTGCCTGTTCCGGCGTGAAGGGGTCGCCGGTCAAGAGCTTCTCGGCCGCGCGGCGGTGGCCCATCAACTGCGGCACGACCAGGCTGCTGGCAAATTCAGGGACCAGACCGAGAGCGACAAAGGGCATGGCCAGACGTGCGTCGTCGGCCACGTAGACGAAGTCGCAGTGCAGCAGCATCGTCGTGCCGATGCCGATGGCGGCGCCGGTGACGGCCGCCAGCACGGGCTTGTCGCAGTCCAGCAATGCGCGCATGAAACGGAAGACGGGCGATTCCATCGCGTCACTGCCTGCGCTGCCACCGGTGCCGCGCTTCATGAAGTCTTCGATGTCATTGCCGCTGGTGAAGATGCCCGGCTGACCGGTGATGAGCACGGCGCGCACGGCCTTGTCATCGCGCGCGCCGTCCAGTGCGTCGGCCATGGCCTGGTACATGGCCTGGGTCAAGGCGTTCTTCTTTTCCGGACGCGCGATTTCGATGGTCAGCACGCCATTCAGCGTTGCGGTCTTGATGCTCAAGGGGTCTCCTCTCGGTGTGTCGGTTGCGCGTTCAGGCCGCGCGGTAGTGTTGCCAGTGATCGGCCAGGTGCATGAGGTGGGCGCGTGCAAAGGCGCCCTTGTCCAAGGCCCCATAGGCGAAGTGTGGCCGCAGTGCACCGCCGTAGGCGTCAAAGTCGCGCAAGGCCTTGGCCAGGCGTGCCACGGCGTCGGCCAGTGGCAGCGCGGTGGCCAGGGTCGGCGCACCGGGAATCGGCTCGCTCAGGCCGTGGTTCATGCGTCCGCGGGCATCAAAGCTCGCAAAGGCCAGCCGACCCACGCTGCTGCTGAACCAGGCGGGCTTCAGCTCCGGAAAGCCCGACATTGAAAACTCCACGCTCTGAGCCGCATGCTCCAGCACTTGTGGCAGCGTCCAGCCTTCGGCCATGCGCGCCGTCGACGGCAAGGCGTGCAGCGTTCGCAGCGCCGTGCCGATGTCCGGGAAGACCGCCACCGGCTTCACGTCGCACCCCGTCAGCGCCCAGGGCGCTGCGGCGCTGACAGCCAGAACCGCGCGGCGGCGCATGGCCTCACACCCTTTCCAGGATGCCGGCCGCGCCCTGCCCCATGCCCACGCACATGGTCACCATGCCGTACTTCAGTTGCTGGCGGTGCAGGGCATGCACGACCGTGGCAGCGCGGATGGCGCCTGTGGCGCCCAGCGGGTGGCCCAGCGCAATGGCGCCACCCATGGGGTTCACCCGATCGGGGTTGAGTCCGACGGTGCGGATGACAGCCAGGGCTTGCGCGGCAAATGCTTCGTTCAGTTCCACCCAGCCCATGTCGTCCAAGGTCAAGCCCGCGTACTTCAAGGCAGCCGGGATGGCTTCGATGGGTCCGATGCCCATGATCTCCGGCGCCACACCGCGCGCGGCATAACTGACAAAGCGAGCGAGGGGCTTCAGACCGAAAGTCTTCACCGCTTTTTCACTGGCCAGGATCAGCGCGCCTGCGCCGTCGCTGGTCTGGCTGCTGTTGCCGGCGGTGACGCTGCCCTTGGCCGCGAACACGGGCTTCAGCTTGGCCAGGCCTTCCAGGCTGGTGTCCGGGCGTGCGCCTTCGTCCAGGTTCACGGTGCGGGTCTTGGCAGCCGATTCGCCGGTGGCCAGGCTCGGGAAACGGTCCACCACGGTCACCGGCGTCATCTCGGCCGTGAAGTGGCCGGCCGCCTGCGCAGCCAGCGCCTTCTGGTGCGAGGCCAGCGCAAACGCGTCCTGGTCTTCGCGGCTGACCTTCCACTGGGTGGCCACTTTCTCCGCGGTCAGGCCCATGCCATAGGCGATGCCGAGGTTTTCGTCCCTGGCAAACACTTCCGGGTTGAAGCTGGGCTTGTTGCCGCCCATGGGCACCAGGCTCATGCTTTCTGCGCCACCGGCAATCATCACGTCGGCCTCGCCCACGCGGATGCGGTCGGCGGCCATCTGCAGCGCCGTGAGGCCACTGGCGCAGAAACGGTTGACGGTGACACCGCCCACGCTGTGCGGCAGGCCGGCCAGCACCATGGCCACACGCGCCATGTTCATGCCCTGCTCGCCTTCAGGAAAGCTGCAACCGATGATGGCGTCTTCAATGGCCTTCGGGTCCAGGCTGGGCACCTGGGCCAGCGCGCTCTTCACCGCAGCGACCAGCAAGTCGTCCGGCCGTGTGTTGCGGAAGAAGCCCCGGCCGCTGCGGCCGATGGGCGTGCGGGTGGCGGCGACGATGTACGCGTCTTGCATTTGCTTGCTCATGTTCGTCGTCCTTGTGATCAGTTGCGCACGGGCTTGCCCGTCGAGAGCATGCCCATGATGCGTTCCTGCGATTTCGGGTGGTCCAGCAGGCCGCAGAAGCGGTCACGCTCCATGGCATGCAGGTACTCCTCGGTCACCAGGCTGCCGGCGTCCACGTCCCCGCCACACACCACTTCGGCGATCAGCGTGCTGATGTGGAAGTCGTGCGCGCTGATGAAGCCTCCGTCACGCATGTTGGCCAGCTGGCCCTTGATGGTGGCGATGGCATTGCGGCCTGCCACCGGGAACAGCGACCTGGCTGGCGGCCGGTAGCCGCTGGCGGCCATGGCCTTGGCCTGGGTGATGGCGACGAACAGCAGTTCGTCCTTGTGCGGCACGATGACGTCGCTCCACAGCAGGTAGCCAAGCTTGCGCGATTCGATCGCGCTGGTGCCCACCTTGGCCATGGCGGCATTGGTGAAGCCGTCCGTCGCGAACTTCATGATGTCGGCGTTGGCGTTGCCTGCCGATGCCATTTCTGCGGCACGACGCGCGATGTAGGCCAGGCCGCCGCCAGCCGGCACCAGGCCCACGCCCACTTCCACCAGGCCCATGTAGCTTTCCATGGCAGCCACGCGGCGGGCGCAGTGGACCGCAATCTCATTGCCACCGCCCAGGGCGATGCCGCGGATCGCGCCCACGACTGGCACCTGCGCATAGCGCAGGCGCAGCATGGCGTCCTGCAGCTTCTTGATTTCCGGCTTGATGCCCTTGCTGCCCATTTTCATGAACACCGGCATCAGGCTTTCCAGGTTCGCACCGGCTGAGAACACATCGTCCGGCGACCAGATCACCAGGCCGTCATAGCCCGCTTCTGCCAGTTCCACCGCCTTCAGCAAGCCCTCGATGACGGCCGGGCTGATCAGGTGCAGCTTGCAGGTGATGCTGGCAATCAGCACCTGGCCGTCCAGCGTCCAGACGCGGATGTCGTCGTTCTTGAAGACTTCGGTGCCGGACTGCAGCGGAATGGACGCAGCGCCCACGGATTCGGGGAAGTGCTGGCGCTGGTACACGGCCAGGCTGCTGCGCGGCACATAAGCCTTGCGCGCGGGGCTCCAACTGCCTTCGGGTGTGTGCACACCCGTTCGGCCGTCAAACACCCAGGCCGGCAGCGGTGCCTTGGACAGCGCCTTGCCAGCGTCGATATCGGCCTTCACCCACTCCGCCACCTGCTGCCAGCCGGCGTCTTGCCACAGCTCGAAGGGGCCCTGCTTGGTGCCAAAGCCCCAGCGCATGGCGAAGTCCACGTCGCGGGCGCTGTCGGCAATGGCTTCCAGGTGCACGGCGGCGTAGTGGAAGGCGTCTCGCAGGATGGCCCACACGAACTGCGCTTGCGGGTTGCTGCTTTCGCGCAGCAGCTTCAGGCGCTCGGCTGCGGGCTTCTTCAGCATGCGGTCGACGATGGGGTCGGCCTTGCCGCCTGCCGACACGTAGTCCGCCTTCGCAGGGTCCAGGCGCAGGATGTCCTTGCCGACCTTCTTGTAGAAGCCGGCGCCGGTCTTCTGGCCAAGAGCGCCTTTCTCCATCAATGCCTTCAGCACGGGCGGCGTGCCGTAGCTGGGGAAGAAAGGATCGTCCCCCAGGTTGTCTTGCAGCGTCTTGATGACGTGTGCCATGGTGTCCAGGCCCACCACGTCGGCGGTGCGGAAGGTGCCGCTGCTGGCGCGGCCCAGCTTCTTGCCGGTGAGGTCGTCGACCACGTCGTAGCTGAGGCCAAATGTCTCGGCTTCCTTCATCGTCGCCAGCATGCCGGCGATGCCCACGCGATTGGCCACGAAGTTGGGCGTGTCCTTGGCGCGCACCACACTCTTGCCCAATGCCGTGGTGACGAAGGTTTCCAACTGGTCCAGCACGTCCGGCGCGGTTGTCGGCGTGTTGATCAACTCCACCAGCGCCATGTAGCGCGGCGGGTTGAAGAAGTGGATGCCGCAAAAGCGCGGCTTGATGCTGTCCGGCAGCGCCTCGGACAGCTTGGTGATCGACAGGCCGCTGGTGTTGCTGGCCACGATGGCGTGCGGCGCGAGGGCCGGCGCGATGCGCGTGTACAGGTCCAGCTTCCAGTCCATGCGCTCGGCAATGGCCTCGATGACGAGGTCGCATTCACCCAACATGGCCAGGTGCTCTTCGTAGTTGGCTTGCTGGATCAGCGCCGCGTCTTCCGACACACCCAGCGGCGCGGGCTTGAGCTTCTTCAGGCCGTCGATGGCCTTGGTGACGATGCCGTTCTTCGGACCCTCCTTGGCGGGCAGGTCAAACAGCACGACCGGCACCTTGCAATTGACCAGGTGGGCGGCGATCTGCGCGCCCATGACGCCAGCGCCGAGCACGGCCACCTTGCGGACGGGGAAACGGTTCATGAAATCTCCAGTGAATCTTTACTCGACCCGAATCCAGGTCTGGTTTCGGTAGAACGGCCCGATGTACCCGCGCACTTCCAGCTTCTTGCCACCTTCAAGCGGCTTCAGGCGAACTTTGTAGACCTTGCCGTTGTCGGGGTCGGTGATGTCCCCGCCTTCAAAGACGTCCTTGTCGTCGATGCCCTGCTTGACGTTGCGGATGAGCGCCAGGCCCAGCAGCGGCTTGTCCTTGCGCTCGTCGGCGCACTTGTCGCAAACGTCTGTGGGCTTGGCCTCGGGGTCCAGGCGCTTGTCAATGCGGCCCGTGTAGACCCCGCCCGCTTCGGTGATGCGGATCAGCGAACGTTCCTTGCCGGTCTTGTCGTCAATGGTCTTCCACAGCCCCGTGGGCGTGGCCTGCGCGAAGGCCGCGCTTGCCGCCATGAAAAGGCCCAGGGCCAGCAGTTTCTTCATTCTTGTCTCCTGTTGTGTGGGTTTGTGCGCGCGCCGCTTGTGCGGCTAGTGCGGCGTGCACCACCGACTCTAGAACAGCGCCTCGTCCATGGCCATCAGCGGCGCCATGCCGGCGCGCGCCGTGCGGATCAGGCCGGCCGTTTCCGGCAGCAGCTTGGCAAAGTAAAAGCGCGCCGTGTGCAACTTGGCGGTGTAGAAGGCGTCGCCGCCGTCCTTCTTGGCCAGCGCAATCTTGGCGCTGCGGGCAAAGAAGTAGGCAAAGACCAGGTGGCCGCAGACCCGCAGGTAGTCCACCGCGGCAGCACCCACTTCGTCGGCATTGCCGAAGGCCTTCATGCCCAGCTCTGTGGTCAGTTTGGTGACCTTGTCGCCCAGGTCGGCCAGCGGGTTGACAAACTCCTGCATGGCTTCGTCGGTGCCGTTGTCTTCGATGAATTCGGTGACGAGCTTTCCGAATTTCTTCAGCTTGGCGCCGTTGTCGCCCAGCACCTTGCGGCCCAGCAGGTCCAGGCTCTGGATGGTGTTGGTGCCTTCGTAGATCATGTTGATGCGGGCATCGCGCACGTATTGCTCCATGCCCCATTCCTTGATGTAGCCGTGACCGCCGTAGACCTGCTGGCAGTGGCTGGTGGCGATCCAGGCGTTGTCCGTGATGAAGGCCTTGATGATGGGCGTGAGCAGTGCCACCAGGTCGGCGCATTCCTTGCGCTCGTCTTCGTCGTCGCTGGACAGTTCCTTGTCGATCAGCAGCGCGGTGTAGACGCTCAAGGCACGGCCGCCTTCAGCGTAGGCCCGCGCGGTCAGCAGCATCTTGCGCACGTCGGGGTGCACGATGATGGTGTCGGCGGGCTGTGTGGGCATCTTGGGGCCGGACAGGCTGCGCATCTGGATGCGGTCCTTGGCGTAGGCCACGGCGTTCTGGTAGGCCACTTCCGTCAGGCCCACCGACTGGTTGCCCACGCCCAGGCGCGCGGCGTTCATCATCACGAACATGGCCGCCAGGCCCCTGTGCGGCTGGCCCACCAGGGTGCCTGTGGCGCCGTCCAGCATCATCTGGCAAGTGGCACTGCCGTTGATGCCCATCTTGTGTTCGATGGCGTTGCAGAAGATGCCGTTGCGGTCGCCCAGGCTGCCGTCGGCGTTGACATTGAACTTGGACACCGCGAACAGGCTGATGCCCTTGCTGCCTTCGGGCGCTTCTGGCAAGCGTGCCAGCACCAGGTGCACGATGTTGGCGGCCAGGTCGTGTTCACCGGCGCTGATGAAGATCTTCTGGCCGCTGATCTTGTACGTGCCGTCGGCCTGCGGTTCGGCTTTGGTGCGCAGCAGGCCCAGGTCGGTACCGCAGTGCGGTTCGGTCAGGCACATGGTGCCGGTCCATTCGCCACTGGTCAGCTTGGGCAGGAAGGTGGACTTCTGCGTTTCGGTGCCATGGGCCCGGATGCACTCGTAGGCGGCATGCGACAGGCCCGGGTACATCGTCCAGGCCTGGTTGGCGCTGTTGAGCATCTCGTACACGCAGTGGTTCACCACGATGGGCAGGCCCTGGCCGCCGAATGCCGGGTCCGCCGCCATGGCCGGCCAGCCGCCTTCGACGTACTGCGCGTAGGCTTCTTTGAAACCCTTTGGCGGACGCACGTCGTGCGTGGCCTTGTCGTGCGTGCAGCCTTCCTGGTCGCCGCTGAGGTTCAGGGGAAAGATCACTTCCGATGCGAACTTGCCGCCCTCTTCCAGCACGGCATTGATCGTGTCGACGTCCATGTCCGCGTGGCGGGGCAGCATCTTCAGTTCATCGGCAGCGCCCAGCAGTTCGTGCAGGACGAAGTGCATGTCGCGCAACGGCGGGTTGTATTGGGGCATGGGGTGCGCTCCTGGGAGTCAGATGAACGAAAGGAGGTGTCAGCGCCTGGCCCTGGCGCGTGCAACCGACTTGGCGGCGGTGCTGGCCGCAGGGATGTCGGCAGCCGGCAAGGCGTAGTAGGAAAGCGTGCGTTCGAAGCCGGCGCGAGCGCGGTCCAGCGCGCCCGGGTTGCGCAGGAAGCGTGCGTCATGATGCAGCGCCAGGATCAGGCCGTGGATTTCGAACAGCATCTGCGTGGCGTCTGTTTCCGGCCGCAGATCACCGGCGCCGACTGCAATGTGGATCGCCTTTTCCAGTGCAGCTTGCCAGGCGCGCACCATGCTGGCCAGCGCGTCGCGCACGGGGCCCGGGCGGTCGTCAAACTCCACTGCACCACTGATGTAGATGCAGCCTGAGTCGATTTCCACCGACACGCGCCGCACCCAGCGTTCAAACAGCGCGCGCAAGCGCGGCAGGCCGCGCGCTTCGTTGATCGCAGGGAAGAAGACTTCTTCCTCGAAGCGCGCGTGGTATTCGCGGATGACACTGATCTGCAGTTCTTCACGCGAACCAAAGTGCGCAAAGACGCCTGACTTGCTCATCTGCGTGACTTCGGCCAATGCGCCGATGCTCAAGCCTTCCAGTCCCATGTGCGACGCCAGGCCCAGGGCCGCGTCCAGAATGGCGGCACGTGTCTGCTGGCCCTTCTGCAAGGGCTTGGGCGTGCCCCGCACGTTGGCGGCGGCGGCGGTTTCAGGCTGTGTGTGGGTGCTCAAGGGCGGCGGCAAAAAAGAAACGAACGATCGTTCTATTTTGCAGAGTTCCCACTGCCGCCGAGTTGGAAAAAGCGGGAAATTTCTAGGGTCTCCCTCCTAGATATGGACACAGCCTGGCATTGGCGGGTTTACCCGCAGCGGTTGCACCAAACCCCTGTCATGGACCGACACCACGTCATCGGGTACGCTCTATGCATGGACGTCTTGCAGCTCGATATTTCGGGCCGCCCCCAGGCGTGGATCAGCCCACGCGAGGCGGCTGTCCTTTATGCCAGTGATGCCATTGCCTGGACCTTGGGCGATACCTTCCAGGTGTTGCGCGGTGGCGTGCAGCGGCTGACCGGCATGCAAAGCCGCATCGAAGTTCAGCCCATCATTGCCGTGCGCGGCGCTGTGCCCAGCCGCGCCTGGCGCACGACGCCCGGCCTGTCCAACCCCAAGTTGTTTGCGCGCGACCGCCAGGTCTGCGCCTATTGCGGCGGGCGTTTCCACTTCGATGAGTTGACGCGCGAACACATCGTGCCGGTGTCACGGGGCGGGCAGGACAGCTGGATGAACTGCATCACCGCGTGCCGCGCCTGCAACGGTCACAAGGGCAACCGCATGCCCGAAGAGGCGCACATGAGCCTGCTGTACCTGCCGTACGTGCCCAGCCTGCACGAGGACATGATCCTGCGCGGCAGGCGCATCGTCAGCGACCAGATGGACTTCCTGCTGGCCAGCGTGCCGCGCAGTTCCCGGCTGCACGCCTAGTCAGCCGCACATCGGCCGGCCGGAAATGGCTGTCAGGCGACTTTGGGGGCCGCGCGCGCTGCGAGAGCCGCCAGATCCACGATCGGCGCGTTGCCCGTGGGCAGCAGCGGGAAGCCGTCAAAGGCAATTGGCCGGCCCCAGGAATCATGCATCTGCGGCGCGTCCTTGGGCTGCGCTGCGCGCTTGAGCGCGGCAGCCAGCGCTGTCGCTTCGGCCGCTTCCTTCAACACCACCACCTTGGACCGGAAACCCTTGCCAGGGCGACGGCCGGCATGCACCGCCGCAACGATTCCCTTGTTGGTACTGGGGAACTTCTCGCCCACCCACCAGACCTTGGCCAGCGGGCCCAGTCGCACGGAGTAGACGCCGACCTGCAGACCTTTGGCGCCGGCGTAGTCCAGCAACACATCGGCAATGCGCTGGCCGCGCTTGCTGTCGAACTCGTCGAGTTCATTGCCGTCGCGGCTGGCTGCATCGCGCAGCGGGGTCGGGGCGGACGGGGCGTCGCGTTCGGCCCGAAAACCGTACTTGGAACGGTTGGCGCGCCGGTAGCGCCAGATGATGACGACCAGTCCCAGCAACACCAGCACGGCAAATGCCGCGGCTCCTGCGACGTAGAGCTTGTTGGATGCCAGCTGCGCCAAATACTTCATCGTGTGGGTCTGTCCCGTTGGAGGGCATCAGGACTGGCCCTCGTGCCCGCGTTGCAGGAATTATGGCGTGCGTGTGCGGCAGGCCAGCGCATGCTGGGCCCGGCCACCCGAAGGTGGGGAAGGGCGGACGCTAGAGATCCAGCACCAGCCGCTGCGTCCGGGCGCGCGAGCAGCAAGGCAGGAACTGGTCGTTGGCTGCCTGTTCCTCGGGCAACAGGTACTGGTCGCGGTGGTCCGGTACGCCGGCCGTCACGCGCGTGAGGCAGGTGCCGCACACGCCCTGTTCACAGGAGCTTGGGATATCGATGCCCGCCGCGCACAGCGCCTGCAGCACAGACTCGTCTGCGCGCACGGCGATCAGCCGCCCGCTGCTGGCGATCTGGACCTCGAAAGCGGCGTCACCGCCTGGCAGCACCGGCTCAGCGCCGAACCGCTCCAGGTGCACGCAGTCTTGCTGCCAACCGGCCGATGCGGCCGACGCCAGGACAGTGTCCATGAAGCCGGCAGGCCCGCACACATACAGATGCCGTCCTGGCGCGGGCGAGGCGAGTACCGCCTGAAGGTTCAGGCGTTGCGCAGGCGGGCCGTTGTCCACATGCAGGTGGACACGGTCTGCGAAGGGCGACCGCGCAAGACGCTGCGCAAAGGCCAGGCGTTCCTGGGAGCGGACGGCGTAATGCAGTTCGAAGGCGGACCCGGCGTCCGACAAGGACTCGGCCATGCTGAGCAGAGGCGTCACCCCAATGCCCCCGGCGATCAGCAGATGCTGGCTTGCACCTGGCGCCAGCGCGAACTGATTCCTGGGAGGCCGGATCTCCAAGGTCATGCCTTCCTGGACCGTGTCGTGCATGGCCTTTGAGCCACCGCGCGATGCAGGCTCCTTCAGCACGGCGATCTGGTAGCGGTGGGACTCGAGCGCGCTGTTGCAAAGTGAGTACGGGCGCGCCAGGCCTGCACGCACGAAAGGCAATTGCACCTCCACGTGCGCACCTGCCGTGAAGGGCGGCAGCGCGGCGCCGTCTTCGGCCACCAGTTCAAAGCTGCAAATCTCTTGTGCTTCGATCACCTTGCGCTGGACGCGCACGCGCAGCAAGGCAGGCGGCGCGGTACCGGGAGCGCTCATGGACTCAAGCCCGCAGCGGCTGGGCGTTCTCGGCCGCGATTACGCGGTCGATGATCTTGCGCGCGGCCACGCCACCGGCGTCGATGTTCAGCTTCAAGACCTCTCGGCCCGGCCACATCGTCAGGTTGGCCTGTTGGCGCTCCAGCATCTCCATGTCCTCTGAGAAGATCTTGCCCTGACCGTCGCGAATCTGAGCGGTCAGCGCCTTGTCTTCGGGGCGGAACTTGCGTGCCATGCCCCAGAAGTACCACATCGAGGTTTCGGTCTCGGGCGTGATGAAGTCGACCACGATGCTGGAGGACTTCTTGTCCTGTGGCGCTTCGTAGCCGCCGTGGCCGGCCAGGGCCACACCCACTTCGATCATCACGTGGCTGGGCGGGCTGAAGCGGCAGATCTGCCAGCGGTCCACCAACTGGTCGTCCGGCAGACCATTGGCGCGCAGCGCCATGCGCCAGAACGGCGGCGCGTGGATGCCGTTCATGAAGCGGCTGGTAATGGCGCTGTCACCTTCCATCGTGGTCTTGCAGGGCGTCTCGTCGATCTCCGGCTGCCCGATGCTGGTGGCATGCACGTAGGTCTCGTGCGTCAGGTCCATCAGGTTGTCCACCATCAGCCGGTAGTCGGCCTTCACGTGGTACAGCCCGCCACCGTAGGCCCATCCGGGGTTCTGGGCCCAAGGCAGCGCGGGCAGCTTCTCTGGCGAGGCCAGACTGGCTTCGCCCGGCCAGACCCAGATGAAGCCCGCATGCTCCGCCACTGGATAGCTGCGAATGGCCGGAAAGCCCCGCACGCGTTGGCCGGGCATGGCAAGGGTCTTGCCGTCGCAACCCATCTCCAGGCCGTGATAACCGCAGACCAGCTTGCCTTCCACCACGCGCCCCAGGGACAGCGGTGCGCCGCGATGCGGGCACCAGTCCTGCAAGGCCGCAGGTGTGCTGTCGGGCCCGCGGTAGAAGACGATGCGCTCGCCGCACACGGTGCGGCTCAAGGGTTTGGCGTCAATCTCGTCAGGCGTGGCGGCCACGTACCAGGCATTGCGTGGGAACATCGCTTGTCTCTCTTCATTGGATCCAGTAATTGGATCCAATTTTGAGACATTGCGGCTGAATATTCAAGATTTATGCACAAAATGGATCCAAAAAAGCCCAGAGTCACTGATTCAGCTGGCGTCGTGGCGACGCTTCGCAAACTCATCATCGACGGCCGGCACCCCGCCGGCACACGCATGGCAGAGATTGCAGTTGCCGCGGCGCTGGGGGTGTCGCGCACACCGGTTCGCCTGGCTTTCCGGACCCTGGAACAGGAAGGCTTGCTGCAGAAAACCGGGGCACGAGGCTTTGTCGTGCGAGAGTTTTCAGAGGCCGATGTGCTGTGCGCCGTGGAAGTGCGCGGTGCGTTGGAAGGACTGGCCGCGCGTCGACTGGCCGAACGTGGACTGAGCCCGGCACAACGCGCGCTTCTGCAGTCCGCCCTGGACGAGGGCGAAGCGGTGCTGGCCGCCGGCACGCTTGCCGAAGAAGGCATTGGCGCCTGGAGTGCGGTCAACGAGCGCTTCCACCGTGCCATCGTCGAAGGCACCGACAGCCGGGTCATTGCCGATGCCATCGCACGCAACAACCACCTGCCCTTTGCGTCTGCCGATTCCATCGTCATCGACAAGACCGCGCTCGACCGCGAGTACCGCAAGCTCCGCATGGCGCAGATGCAGCACATCCTGGTCTTTGACGCGCTGGTGGCTCGCGAAGGCGCGCGTGTGGAGATGCTGATGCGCGAACACGCCTGGATCGGCTTTCGCTACGGCAAGTTGTTTGGACTGGCAGCGCCCGTTCTTTTGCAGGCCAGTGCCCCGCGCACTTGACGGCCCGATGAATCGGCTGGATCGAACGCACCGCGCAAGCGTCCTTGTTTCGCGTCGGCCGCGACGCTAGACTTCACTGGATAGATATCAGGGTATCTGGATGAGCTTCGAGTTGTGCTGGGAACGTAAGGGCGCCGTCATCCGCTTTTCAGGCGTGGTGTCTGGGCGAGATGCACTTGATGCGACCACCGCGTACGAAGCCGACATACGGTTCGACAGCCTGCGGTTCGTCATTGCCGACTACACCGCCATCTCTGCCTGCAAAGCGGTGCCACGCGACATTGAGATGGTGGCTGCCATGGACTTCGGATCACGACAAACCAATGCTCGCATCCGAAAGGCGGTCGTGACGACTTCAGCCGAAGTGAAGGCCATGGCGCAGCACTATCAATCGAATCTGGAGTCGCCCATGCCGGTGGCGGTTTTCGCAACGATGCAAGACGCCCGTGCTTGGTTGGGTCTTGACTGAGAAGCCCCTGATGCACGAGTGGCATCAAGAACGCCGCGCGGGTGAGTGAGGTCTGGCAGACATCTGCGCTCCCTTCGCGGGAAAGTACTTGGTAGGCCGTGTTGGACTTGAACCAACGACCAAAGGATTATGAGTCCTCTGCTCTAACCAACTGAGCTAACGGCCCTTCGGGAAGCCCGGCATTCTAGGTGCCGGGCTAGGTCTTCCCCGACAGGGCATTGCCCACCAGGCGCGACGTGATGTCGACGATCTGGATCATCCGGTCGTAGGCCATGCGCGTGGGTCCGATGACACCCAGGGTGCCCACGATGCGGCCGTCAATTTCGTAGGGCGCGGTGACGACGCTGAGTTCCTCGAAGGGCACCACACGACTTTCTCCGCCGATGTAGATGCGAACGCCTTCGGCGCTGCTGCTGACGTCCAGCAAGCGCATCAGTTCGGTCTTCTGCTCAAAGACATTGAACATGCGGCGCAGGCTGCCCATGTCGTTGCCGAAGTCCTGCACCGACAGCAGGTTGCGTTCCCCAGAGACGATGACGTTGTCGCTGCTTTCTGCCAGCGCATCGGTGCCTGCTTGCACTGCCGCCTGCATGAGCGCCGCAATCTCCACGCGCAGCACGTCAATCTCGCCTTTCAGGCGGGCACGCACGTCTTCGATGCTCAGACCCGCGTAATTGGCGTTCAGGAAATTGCTGGCCTCGACCAGTTCGCTCTGGGTGTGGTCGCGCACCGTGAAGATGACGCGGTTCTGCACGTCACCGTCCGGCGCAACCAGGATCACCAGCACACGCTTGTCGCCCAGGCGCAGGAATTCGATGTGGTGGAAGACGCTGGCCTTGCGCGGCGCGCTCACGACGCCAACAAAGCTGCTCAAGTTGGACAACAGCGAAGCAGCTTGCGCAATGACGCGCTGCGGCTGATCCGGATGCAGGTGCTCGCGAGCGGCAGCCATGTCCATGCCCTGCGTCGGCACTTGGCCGAGATCGCCCATGGAAGCGATCGGGCGCGCGGTGAGCATGGTGTCCACGAAGAGCCGATAACCGCGCGCGGTGGGAATGCGACCCGCGCTGGTATGGGGGCTGGCAATCAGGCCCAGTTCCTCCAGATCGGCCATCACGTTGCGGATAGTGGCCGGTGACAGGTCCAGGCCCGATGTGCGGCTCAGCGTGCGACTGCCCACAGGCGTGCCGTCGGCGATGTAGCGCTCCACCAGGGTCTTGAGCAGGGTTCTCGCGCGGACGTCCAGCATGGGATTTCAATTTTAGGGACACCGTGCGACCCGGCCGCTGGCGCAAGCCCCTATGGTGTAATCATTTTCATGGGCTCGGGCTTCAAGCATGCGGTGATCGTTGGCAAGTACCAGGCGCATGGCATCCAGGCCATGCTGGAGGAGATTGCCCACTTCATGGTCAGCCGCGGCCTGGAGGTCTCCTTTGAACGCGACACCGCGCAGGCCATGGGCGTCACCGACTTTGAAGGCCTGTCGCCCACCGAGATCGGCCAGCGCTGCGACCTGGCTGTGGTGGTGGGCGGCGACGGCACCATGCTGGGCATTGCGCGGGAGTTGGCGCGCTGGAAGATTCCGCTGGTCGGCATCAACCAGGGGCGCCTGGGCTTCATCACCGACATCGCCATCGGCCAATACAAGGAAGCGCTGGCGCCCATCGTCGCTGGCGACTATGAAGAAGAATCGCGCGCCATGCTGGAAGGCGAAGTCTGGCGCGACGGCGACCGCATCTTTGAAGGCCTGTCCATGAACGACGTGGTCGTCAGCCGCGGAGCCACCGCCAGCATGGTGGAACTGCGCGTGGACGTGGGCGACGATTTTGTGGCCAACATTCGCGCCGACGGCCTGATCGTCGCTACGCCCACTGGCAGCACGGCCTATGCACTGAGCGCTGGGGGGCCCATCCTGCATCCGGCCATTGGCGGCTGGGTGTTGGTACCCATTGCGTCTCACACCTTGTCAAACCGGCCGATCGTGCTGCCCGACGCGGGCGACGTGCGCATCAGCGTGGTGGCGGGAAAGGACGTGTCGGCCAACTTCGACATGCAGAGCCTGGCCAGCATGATGCTGGGCGACCAGGTGCGCGTACGGCGATCGGCCTTCCAGGTGCGTTTCCTGCACCCGCGCGGCTGGAGCTACTACGCCACGCTTCGCCGGAAGCTGCGCTGGTACGACGGGGTGGCCTGAGATGCTCAGGCGCCTGACCCTGCGCGACGTGGTGATCGTCGCTGAACTTGAAATCGATTTTGGCGCGGGCTTCAGCGTGTTGACCGGCGAGACGGGCGCGGGCAAATCCATCCTCATCGACGCCCTGCAACTGGCCCTGGGCCAGCGCGCGGACGCCGC
Organism: uncultured beta proteobacterium; assembly: GCA_963750785.1. Classification (GTDB taxonomy): domain Bacteria; phylum Pseudomonadota; class Gammaproteobacteria; order Burkholderiales; family Burkholderiaceae_C; genus Rubrivivax. Next base: position 573,208 of record CAVVSC010000002.1, read on the forward strand.
ACTGGTACGCGAACGTGCGCAACGCGCAGAGGTCAGCGCCGAATTCGACACGCCGCCCGCACTGAAGCCGTGGCTGGATGAAGGTGGCTTCACGACCGACGACACCCTGCTCCTGCGCCGCAGCGTGGACGCGCAGGGCAAGAGTCGCGCCTGGATCAACGGCAGTGCGGCCACTGTTGCGCAGTTGCGTGAGGCGGCCGAACACCTGGTCGACATCCATGGCCAGCACGCCTGGCAGAGCCTGACGCGGCCTGCTGCCGTGCGCGCACTGCTGGACACGCAAGCCAAGGTTAACCTGGACGCGTTGAGCGCGAAGTGGACGGCCTGGCGCGATGTGCAGGCCCGCCTCAGCAGCGCCCGCAGCCAGCGCGACACGCTGGAACGCGAACGCGAGCGCCTGGCCTGGCAGGTGGGTGAAGTCGACAAGCTGGCACCGGCCGATGGCGAGTGGGACACGCTCAACGCCGAGCACCAGCGCCTGGCGCACGGGCAGGCGCTGCTGGACGGTGCACGTGCCGCGTTGGTGGCGCTGTCCGACAGCGACGACAGCGCCGACGCCCAAACCGCTCGCGCCTTGGACGCACTGGACGACGTACAGCGTCATGACAGCGACATCGCCGCCGTGATGGAAGTGCTGCGCGCTGCGCAGGCGCAGATCGAAGACGCGGCCCACACGCTGACCGCTTACCTGAACCGATTCGAGCCCGATCCTGAGCGCCTGGCAGCGCTGGATGAACGCATCGGCAGTTGGGTGTCGTTGGCACGCCGCTACCGCCGCACGCCCAGTGAGTTGCCCGCCCTGCTGGCGGGCTGGAAAGCGGAGCTGAAGCTGCTGGACGCCGCCGCCGATCTGGAAGGCCTGGAACGCGAGGCCGCCGCGGCAGAAAAGCAATTCCGGCACGAAGCCGATCAGATTTCCCGCCTGCGCAAGCAGGTGGCGCCCAAGCTGACAAACGCCGTCACGCAGGCCATGCAACAACTGGGCATGGCCGGCGGCCGTTTCGAAGTGGCGGTTCTGCCGCTCGATGAACCCCAGTCGCACGGCCTGGACGCGGTGGAGTTTCGCGTGGCCGGGCATACAGGCAGCACACCGCGCGCGCTGGCCAAGGTGGCCTCCGGCGGCGAGCTTTCGCGGCTGGCCCTGGCCATCGCCGTCACCGCGGCGCAAGGCGGTGCGGACCGGGGCACGGTCGTGGGCACGCTGATCTTTGACGAGATTGATGCAGGCGTCGGTGGCACCGTGGCAGACAGCGTGGGCCGGCTGATGAAGCAACTGGGGCGATCGGCTCAAGTGCTGGCGGTGACGCACCTCGCACAGGTGGCGGCCTGCGCCGACGGGCACTTTGTGGTCAGCAAGGCGCTCAAAGGCAAACAGACGCTGTCGGACATCCATGCCGTGGAAGGCGAGTCACGGGTGGCTGAAATTGCACGCATGCTGGGTGGCGAAAAGTTGTCGGGCATGGCGCATGCGCAAGCCCTGCTGGGAGGCATGCCGTGAGTGACTGGATGCCCCTGGAACTGGCCAGCCGCGACGAGGTGATTCTCATCACCGGCATTTCCGGTTCGGGCAAGTCGGTGGCGCTGCATGCGCTGGAAGACGCAGGCTACTTCTGCGTTGACAACCTGCCACCAGAACTGCTGCGCGACTTTGTCCGCCTGGAACACGCACGCTTCACGCGCAGCGTGGCGGTAGCGGTGGACGTGCGCACGGCCGCGTCGTTGCCCAGCCTCGTGCCGCTGATCGACGAACTGCGCGGCGAAGGCGTGCACGTGCGGCCCATTTTTCTGGACGCCAGCACCGACGCGCTGGTGCGGCGCTTTTCGGAAACCCGCCGCCCACATCCACTGACCGCTCCTTCGGAGACCGACAACGCCAGAGCGCTGATCGAAGCCATCGAATTGGAACGCGCGCTGCTGTCGGACCTGCGTGAAGTTTCCACCGTCATCGACACCAGCCAGTTGCGGCCGGCCCTGCTGCGCAGCTGGGTTCGCGCGCTGGTGGGCGCCCGCGAATCTGCGCTGACCCTGGTTTTTGAAAGCTTTGCGTTCAAGCACGGCGTGCCGCTGGACGCGGACTATGTATTCGACGTGCGTGTGTTGCCCAACCCGTACTACGTGCGTGAACTTCGTCCCTTGACCGGGCGCGACGCGCCCGTGGCCAACTACCTGGAGGCGCAGCCTGAGGCAGGCGAGATGCTGGAGCAGATCCGCACCTTCATCGACCGCTGGCTGCCCAATTTCGAGGACGACCAGCGCAGCTATCTCACGGTGGCCATCGGCTGCACAGGCGGCCAGCACCGGTCGGTCTACGCGGTGGAGTGGCTGTCGCGCCGGTTCCAAGGTCGCTACGCCACGCTGGTGCGGCACCGCGAACTGGACGCCCGCGGATGAGTGCAGCCGCAGACGCTGGGCTGCCGAGTCCACTGCCGCTGTTTCCGCTGCGCACCGTGCTGTTCCCGGACGCGCAGCTGGGCCTGAGGGTCTTCGAAGCGCGCTACCTGGACCTCGTGTCCCAGTGCCTGCGCGACCAGCAACCCTTCGGCCTGATCGCCTTGCGCCAAGGAGCGGAAGCCGGGCCCGGTGCCGGACATGTGGCACTGGAATCCGTCGGAACTTTGGCGCACATCGAAGAAGTAGACGCTGAACAGGCCGGCCTGCTGCATGTGCGCTGCCGTGGCGGGCAACGCTTCCGCATGGTGGGTGAACCAGCACGCCTGGACAACGGCCTGTGGGTGGCACCTCATCTGGAGTGGATGCCGGCCGACACGGTACGGGTACCTGGCCCCGCCATGCTGCAAACCGTGCAGGCGCTGGCCGAGGCCATTCGCAAACTGCACGACCAGCACACGGATCCATTCATCAAACCCTACCGGCTGGATGAAGCCGGTTGGGTCGCCAACCGCTGGTGCGAACTGTTGCCCATCTCCATGGCCGCCAAGCAAAAGCTGATGGAACTGGACGACGCGGTGATCAGGCTCAGCCTGGTGGACGGCTACTTGCGCGACAAGAAGGTCGTCATCGGCTGATTGCCGAACTTGCCAGCAGCTTGCGGATGGGCGCCGGCAGGCCCAGCGCCAGTGCTTCTTCCAGCGTGAACCAACGCCCGCTTGGCAATGCATCCAAACCGGGCGCCGCCGCCCGATCAGGCCAGGTCCACAACAAAGGTTTCAAGGTCCAGTCAAAGTGCGTCAGCGCATGTTCGATCGTGGTCTGCCAATGGCCTTCGCCGGGCCAGCCCTGCACCACGTCTTCCAGTGCAGCTTCGTTCGGGAATTCCGCCAAGGTCCATAGACCGGCCCACACGCCCTTGTCAGGCCTCTGCACGAGCCACACGCGCTTGCGATGTTCTAGCCACAACAAGGCGTGTTCGCGGCGAGAGCGCTTCAAGCGCCTTGTCTTGATGGGCCATTGTTCAGGCTTGCCGCGGCCACTGGCCACGCAGGTGGACGCCAAGGGGCAGCGTTCGCAAGCTGGCCGACGCAGTGTGCACAGGGTGGCACCCAGATCCATGAGGCCCTGGGTGTACACATCCACGTCCTTGCTGGGCAGCAGGTCCTGCGCGGCGGACCAGAGGCGTTCCTGTTCACGGGCCAGCGCCAGGTCGCCATCAAAGCCCAGCGCACGGCCCAGCACGCGCTTGACGTTGCCGTCCAGGATAGCCACGCGTTCGCCGAAACAGAAGGCTGCAATGGCGGCCGCGGTGGAGCGGCCGATGCCCGGCAAGGTGGCCAGCAACTGCGCGTTGCCCGGGAACACACCGCCGTGCTCGGCCACCACCGCTTGTGCGCAGCGGTGCAGGTTGCGCGCGCGGCTGTAGTAGCCCAGGCCGCTCCACAGCGCCAGCACGTCGTCCAGTTCGGCAGCTGCCAGGTCGGTCACGGCAGGAAACCGCTCCAGGAAGCGTGCGTAGTAGCCCAGCACGGTGCTCACCTGGGTTTGTTGAAGCATCACTTCTGACAGCCAGACGCGGTACGGCTCTCGCGTACCCTGCCAGGGCAAGCCGTGTCGGCCATGTACACGCTGCCAGCGGATGACGCTGGCCGCCAGGGACGTTTTCGTCAAGCCGCGTCCTGCTGCTCGGCAGGCGCGTCCAGCGTCATCAGACGCGACACCGTGGGTTCGTGGCTCAGGCGGCGGGCGCTGGCCACGGCCTCATCGGCGACGGCGTTCAGGCGGGCCAGCATGTCGGCCAGATGCTCATCCTGGGCTTCCACCTCAGCAATTCGTTGCTCCAGTTCACCAGAGGCCACCTGCACTCGCTGCAGCGATTCGCGGCGGCGTGTGAAGTTGCGACGGCGTTCGCGCAGTTGCATTTCGACCTGGCCTTGCGCGCTCTTGCTCCAGAGTTCGATCTCGCCCGCCGCGTTTTCAAAGACGACTCGCAACTTGGACAGCAGCATGCGGCGGAACTGCTCGGCGAAGCCAGGCGCCGCCATGCGCAGCGCCTGGCCCAGCCCCAGGTAGCGGGCGTAGTTGAGTTCGATGCGCTCCAGTTCCTGTGCAAAGGGCTCCAGAGCCGGCATGGGGCCCAGCGCAAAGGCGAAGCCAAATTCGGTGTTGAGTTGTCGGAAGCTGCCTTCGAGCATCTGGCGCAGCTCTTCCGCCTGGCCGCGCGCCTTTTCAAGCGAGGCGCGCACGCGCTGCATCAGCGTGTCAAACGCGCCGCGGCCACCCAGGTTGAATGGTCTGGAACTCATGGCCGACTGCATGGCCGCAAGTTCGCGGCGCAACGCCTCGGCCGACAGCACGGCCATCACGGACTTCAGGATGCGGGCCTGCACCACGCGCAGCGCGCTCAGCTTGGCCGTGCAGCGCTCGAAGTCGACCATTTCGGCATCCACCCGCTCCAGCATCATGCGGGTCTTGGTGCTGCTTTTTCCACGCAGGCCCCGCAATTCCAGCAGCTGTTCGGACTGGCCCCTGCGGCGGTCGCCCAAACGACGACCAGCAGACTGGCGCAACTGCTCCACCACGCCGACTGCCGACTGCACCAGCAGCGCCTGGCGGCGGGGCAGCAGTTCGGCCACCAGGGCGTCTTCCAGCGGTGGCAGGCGGCTGGCCTTCAGTCGCTTCTGGTCCAGGTCCACCCGCGCCGCCAAGGCGTCCCGTGCGGACAAAGGGAACACACGTTCGGGCCGCACGCCCAGGGTTTCGGCGGTGTTCTGTCGCTGGGTCTCGATCTGCGCCAGCACCACCTCTTTGGACACCATAGGGTCGGCCAACGCATCTATCTTGTTCAGCACGACAAAGCGTTCCAGGCTGGACTGGCCCAGGTGGTCGCGCCAGATCGCCAGGTCCGACCGCGTGACGCCCGTATCCGCGGCCAGCACAAACACCACCGCGTGGGCAGAAGGCAAGAGGCCCAGCGTGAGCTCGGGTTCCGCACCGATTGCGTTCAGGCCCGGGGTGTCGATCACCACCAGGCCGCGCTTGAGCAGCGGATGGGGGTAGTTGATGATGGCGTGGCGCCACGCCGGCACTTCAACGGCGCCCTCTTCATCCACCGGAGGGTTGTCTTCGGGGTGCTCGTCGTCCCAGAAGCCCATGGCGATGGCCTGCTCCTTGGGCACGCGTTGCGTGCGTGTGACTGCCGCCAGCGCCGTGACCAGTGACTGCGCGTTCTTTGGATCCAGCGGCACGTGGTGCCAGGGTTCGTCGCGCGGCCGCAGTTCGGCCAGGGAAAGCCCGCGCAGCCGGGTTTCGATGGGCAGCAGCGACAGTCGCGGCGGTGCATCGGACTCGTAGCGCAACTCCACCGGGCACATGGTGGTGCGGCCTGGCGTGGCGGGCAGCACACGTCGGCCGGCATCGGCAAAGAAAATGGCGTTGATCAGTTCGGACTTGCCGCGCGAGAATTCGGCGACAAAGGCAAGCACCAGCTTTTCCGAGGCTAGGCGCTCACGCAGCGCGGACAGCAGTGCAGTATCTGCACTGTCCAGCAATTCGTGTTCTGAAAGCGAACGCCCGAGCTGCACGACATGGCGGTCGAGTTCGGCGCGCCAAGTGGCCAGCGCGTCCAGGCTGTCGGCAATCTTGCTCGCGGTCGGGCTGTGCATGAGGGATGATGCGGACTTCCGCGGGTCCATGCTAGCGCAGGGTTCGAGGGGATTGGCTGGCGTTTGTCACAGGCCAGGACTTGGTTACCGACGCTGACAAATCGGGCAAAAGAAAGTCGAGCGCTGTGCATGCACTACTCGGCGAATGGCCTTGCCGCACCGACCGCAGCCTTGGTTTTCGCGGCCATAGACCGCGGCTTCGGCCTGGTAGGCGCCACTCGCACCATGCACGTCGGTGAAGTCGCGCAACGTGGAGCCGCCCAACTCCACCGCGCGGCCCAATATGAACCGCACCGATTGGAGCAGCCGCGTGGCACGCGGGCGGCTGATGCGGTCCGCCCGCAGCGCCGGATGTATGCCGGCCTGGAACAGCGCCTCGCAGGCGTAGATATTGCCGGCGCCAACGACCGCCTCGCCACCGAGCAGCACTGCTTTGATCGGCGCCCGCCGCACCTGCAGCGCCGCATGGAAGGTTTCAGGCGTGAGCGCGGGGTCGAAAGGTTCCGGGCCCATGTGACGCAGAAGCTTGGCGGCCGGCCCTTCTTCCAGAGACGGCGACCACACCACAGCACCAAAGCGGCGTGGGTCGTTCAAGCGCAGCGTGCCACGGTCGGTCACCAGATCAAAGTGGTCATGCGGCCCGGGCGGTGGCGGCTTCTGCAGGAGGGCCAGGGACCCCGACATGCCCAGGTGCATCAGCAGACCCCCGGCGCTGATACCGCCATCGGTTTGCAGCGGCAGCCACAGGTACTTGCCGCGCCGTCCAATGCAGCCTACGCGCGTGCCTGCCAGTTCTGACGGATCCGTGCCGATGGGCCAACGCAGCGGCTTGCCGAGTTGAACCAATTGCACGCAAGCACCTTCCAATGGTCCGGCGATGCCTCGCCGGGTGACCTCAACCTCGGGGAGTTCGGGCATAGCACCATTATGTTTTAATGATTCGAAGTCCCTCGGGAGCACTTATGTTTGATCGCCGCTTTTGGCGCGTTGTACTGACCGCCTTGCTGGCGTTCTCCTGCCTGGAGATGGCCTATGCGGCCGATCCCCCGGCCGCTCCTCCCGCGAAGCCCGACGCGCCCGCTGCGGCAGACGTACCGGCACCCAACTCGGCGATGGACGACCGCCTGCTCTACCAGTTGCTCATCGGCGAACTCGCGCTCACCCAGGGCGATGCCGGCACGGCCTACGACTGGTTGCTGGACGCTGCGCGCCGTACCAAGGACGAGGGCCTGTTTCGCCGCAGCGTGGACATCGCCTGGCAAGCCCGTGCGGGAGACCAGGCCTTGGCAGCAGCCCGCGCCTGGCGGCTGGCCAGGCCGGAATCGCTGGACGCACTGCGCATGCAGTTGCAAATCCTCATGGCCATGGGTCGCAATGGCGAAGTGACCGAGCCCTTGCGGTCGCTGCTGGAGCAGACGCCTGCGGCCGAGCGCCCGGGCCTGATATCGGCCCTGCCGCGATTTTTGCAGCGCGCCAACGACCCCAAGCTCGTTGTAAGCCTGATGGAAGACGTGCTGAAGCCCTACCAGCAACAGCCCGATACCCGCACTGCAACACGCGTTGCGCTGGGCCGCGCCTGGCTGGAAGCCAAGGACACAGACCGTGCGCTGAGCCTGGCACAGGAGGCCGCTGCCCAGGACCCGGCTGCAATCGGCCCGGCACTCTTGGCACTTGAATTGATGCGGGACAAGCCCCAGGCCGAAGCCAGCGTGCTGACCTACCTGAAGGAAGCCAAGGCTGAAACCGCCCTGCGCATGTCCTATGTGCGCGTGCTGACCGCTGCGCAACGCTATGGCGACGCCATCACGCAGCTGGACTCTGTGGTGCTGGCGCAGCCTCAGGTCGCAGGGCCCTACCTGTCGCTGGGGGCTCTGCACCTGGAACTCAAGCACACCAAGGAAGGTGAAGCTGCGCTGCTGAAGTACCTGGATCTGGCCCAGCGCCTGCCCGAAAGCGCGGCGCCGCCTGCGGAGGACGACGACGAGGACAACACGCCCGGCCGTGCCGACCGAGGCCAGGTGCAGGCCTGGTTGATGCTGGCACAAGCCTCCGAACAGCGCGGTGACTACAAGGGCGCCGAAGCCTGGCTGGCCAAGATAGAAGATCCGCAGCGCGCTCTGGACGTGCAGACCCGCCGCGCATCCATCCTGGCGCGCCAAGGGCGCATCTCGCAGGCCCGGGAGATCATCCGCAAGCTTCCTGAACGCGACGAAGGCGATGCCCGCGCCAAGCTGATGGCCGAAGTGGCTGTGCTGCGCGAAGGCAAGCGCTGGAAGGACGCCTACGAAGTGTTGGGTGGCGGCGCCAAGCGCTTCAGCGACGACGCCGACCTGCTGTACGAGCAGGCCATGGTGGCCGAAAAGCTGGAGCGTGTGGACGACATGGAAAAGCTGCTGCGCCGGGTCATCGCGCTGAAGCCTGAAAACGCCCACGCGCACAACGCCTTGGGCTATTCGCTCGCCGACCGCAAGCAGCGCCTGCCCGAGGCGCGCGACCTGGTGAAGCGTGCATTGGAGCTGTCGCCCGGCGACCCCTTCATCACGGACAGCCTGGGCTGGGTGGAGTACCGCATGGGCAACCGCGACGAGGCGCTGCGCCTGCTGACCAGGGCCTACACCGCGCGGCCCGACACCGAGATCGGCGCCCACCTGGGCGAAGTCCTCTGGCACATGGGGCAGAAAGACGAAGCCCGGCGCGTCTGGCGCGAGAGCAAGGGTCGCGACGGCGCCAATGACGTGCTGCGCGAAACCTTGGCGCGCCTGCGCGTCGACCTGTGACGCAGCCGTTCCGCAGGGCCTGGCTCCAAGGCGCAGTGACGCTGGCCCTGTCGGCGGGGCTGGTGGCCTGCGCCACGCCGCCGCGCGAGCCGGGGCCCAACCCGTGGAGCACTGGCCGGCTCAGCCTGAAAGTGGACGCCACGCCCAGCAGACAATCGCAGGGCATGAGTGCTGCTTTTGAATTGCGTGGCAATGGTGACGCCGGCGAACTGCGCCTGTTGTCCCCCATGGGCACGCGCGTGGCCACCGCCATCTGGGGTTCAGGGCGCGCCACGCTGCAAACTGGCGACGGGGAGCGTGCCTTCAACAGCCTGGAGGAACTTGCCGTGCAAGCCCTGGGCGAACCGCTCCCCTTGGCCGCGCTACCCGACTGGCTGGCCGGGCGCCCCTGGCCGCGCCAGCCTTTCCGCGCACTGGCCGACGGCTTCGAGCAACTGGGCTGGCAGGTCAGCACCTCCGAACGTGCGGAAGGCCGCGTGGCGGCGCGGCGAGAATCGCCGCCGGCCGTGCAACTGCGTGTGCGGCTGGACCCGCCCGGCACCTGAGTCCGGTTCTCGCATACCGAGAATGCCGCTGCAATCGCTCTACGACCTGCCCGCCCCGGCCAAGCTGAACCTGTTCCTGCATGTCGTGGGGCGGCGTGCCGACGGTTATCACCTGCTGCAGTCGGTCTTTGTCCTGATCGACTGGGCTGACACGCTGCACATGGAGCGGCGACTTGACGGTCAACTTGTGCGCCACGACCTGAGCGCAGCGCTGCCCACCGACGACCTGTGCCTGCGTGCCGCGCGCTTGCTCCAGCAAGTCAGTGGCAGCACCCTGGGCGCAGACATTTCCATCGACAAGCAGGTGCCCTGGGGTGCGGGCATGGGCGGTGGCAGCTCGGACGCGGCCACCACGCTGTTGGCACTGAACCGCTTGTGGGGCTTGAATTGGCCCCGTGGGCGGCTGCTGGAACTTGGTCTGCGCCTGGGCGCTGATGTCCCGTTCTTCATCAGTGGCCGCAATGCATTTGTCGAAGGGATCGGCGAGAAACTGACGCCGCTGCAGGTGCCCGCCGCCAGCTATGCTGTGGTCAAGCCACCCGCCGCCATCGCCACGCCCGAAATCTTCAGCCACCCACTGCTCGTCAAGAACACTGAAGCTGTTATACTCATGGGCTCTTTCGACGGCACAGGTGCGACGCCTTGGCCAGCGAAGTGGATTGCAGAATCTGGCCAAGCGTTTTTTGGCCGCAACGACCTGCAAGCACCCGCTGAAGAACGTTGCACCCAGGTGGCACAAGCCGCCCGCTGGTTGGAGTCCCGTTACGGCAACAGCCGCATGACGGGCTCCGGCAGCGCGGTTTTTGCCATGGCCAACGGGGAAACTGGGATAACTTCTCCACCCATGGCGACATTTCCGACGGATGAACTTCCGCCGGCTTGGGTGGGGCGGATGTGCCAGGGTCTGGTCGAACACCCGCTTCGCGGTTGGGCACCTGACTGAACAGGTTTCAAGGTGGTGGCGCAAGCCACGACCTGTGTAGGGGAGTCGCCAAGTTGGTCAAGGCATCGGATTTTGATTCCGACATGCGAGGGTTCGAGTCCTTCCTCCCCTGCCAAATACACACCAAGCTCGTGTCCGCATTTCCTGAGTGAACCAGCCACTGCCGGCGCCACCCACCGGAGAACCCACCGTGCTCTTCAACACCGTGCTCTTCACCGGCAACGCCAACCCCGTGCTGGCGCAAGAAATGGCCAGCCACCTCGGCGTGACGCTGGGGCAGGCACAAGTGGGGCGCTTCTCCGACGGCGAAGTCTCCATCGAGATCCAGCAAAACGTCCGCGCGCGTGACGTGTTCGTCGTGCAATCCACTTGCGCGCCGACCAACGAAAACCTCATGGAACTGGCCTTCATGGTCGACGCGCTCAAGCGCGCCAGTGCCCGCCGCATCACTGCTGTCATTCCCTATTTTGGCTACGCGCGCCAGGACCGTCGGCCGCGCAGCATGCGCGTGCCCATCAGCGCCAAGGTCGTTGCCAACATGCTGGAAACCGTGGGCGTGGAGCGCTTGCTCACCATGGACCTGCACGCCGACCAGATCCAGGGCTTCTTCAACATCCCGGTCGACAACATCTACGCGAGTCCCGTGCTGCTGTCGGACGTGAAGGCCAAGAACTACCCCAACCTGGTGGTGGTGTCACCCGACGTCGGCGGCGTGGTGCGTGCACGCGCACTGGCCAAGCAACTGGGCTGCGACCTCGCCATCATCGACAAGCGCCGGCAGGCCGCCAACGTGTCGGAAGTGATGCACGTCATCGGCGAGATCGAAGGCCGCAACTGCGTGATCATGGACGACATGATTGACACCGCCGGCACACTGGTGAAGGCGGCCGAGGTGCTGAAGGCGCGCGGCGCCAAGAGCGTGTACGCCTACTGCACGCATCCGGTGTTTTCCGGGCCGGCCGTGGACCGCATCAAGAATTCGCAGATTGACGAAGTCGTCATCACCAACACCATTCCACTGTCCGACGCTGGCAAGGCTTGCCCCAAGATCCGCCAGTTGTCGGTTGCTTTCTTGTTCGCCGAGACCATCCGCCGCATCAGCGACGGTGAGTCGGTGACCTCCCTCTTTGCCGAGCAGAACAACAACTTCTGAGCGGCATTGACAGGGTGCCGCGTCGCGGTGCCCTTTGAACCTGAGGTGCCTGGTCGCGGGCGCCTTGTCCACTTTTGGAGCCAACATGCAATTCACAGCCTACGAGCGTACAAAGCAGGGGACCGGAGCGAGCCGCCGCCTGCGCAACGCCGCCAAGGTGCCCGGTATCGTCTACGGTGCCGGCACACCCAGCCTGATCGAACTCGACCACAACGCGCTCTTCTTCGCACTGAAGAAGGAAGCCTTCCACTCGTCCATCCTCGAAATGGACTTGGGCGGCAAGGCCCAGAAGGTCCTGCTGCGCGACTTCCAGATGCACGCCTACAAGCCGCAAGTCCTGCACGTGGACTTCCAGCGTGTGGACGAGAGCACCAAGCTGCGCAAGCGGGTGCCGCTGCACTTCCAGGGCGAAGAGACGTCGCCGGCTGTCAAGACCGACAAGTGCCTGGTCAACCACGTGTCGCTGGACCTGGAAATCGAGTGCCTCGCCTCGCAGCTGCCTGAGTTCATCAACATCGACCTGTCCGGCCTGGCGAAGAACACCAGCCTGCACGCCAGCGACCTGAAGCTTCCTGAGGGCATCAAGGCCGTCAAGCGCGGCACGCAGAACCCGGTGATCGTGGCCGTGACCACGCCCAAGGAAGAAGTCGAAGAAGTCGTGGCAACGCCGGTGGTGGCCGCCAAGGGCAAGGACGCTGCCAAGCCCAAGAAGAACGAGAAGCAAAACCAGAAGTGATGCTTCCCTCGGACGGGGGTGTGCTGCACTCCCCCGACGACAGGCCCCACCCTGGTGGGGCTTTTTTGTGCCCGGCGCTTCAATAATCCATCCCCATGATTCGCTTGTTTGTCGGCCTGGGCAACCCGGGCACTGAATACGAGGCCACGCGCCACAACGCGGGCTTCTGGTGGATTGATGCGCTGGCGTCAGGGTGGGGCGCGCGCCTGGTGCCGGAACGCGGCTACCAGGCATTGGCCGCACGGGTCAACCAGCCGCAAGGCCCTGTCTGGTTGCTGGAGCCCATGACCTTCATGAACCGATCGGGCTTTTCGGTGGCCACGCTGGCGCGCTTCTTCAAGATCGAGCCCGCCGAGATCCTGGTGGTGCACGACGAACTCGACCTGCTGCCCGGCCAGGCCAAACTGAAGTTCGGCGGCAGTGCCGCGGGACACAACGGCCTGAAGGACATCCACGGCCAATTGGGTACGCAGGATTTCTGGCGCTTGCGCCTGGGCATTGGCCACCCGGGCGTGAAGGCCGAAGTGGTGAACTACGTGCTGAAGAAGCCCTCGGCCGAACACCGGGACGCCATCGCCAAGGCCAGCGAGCAGTCATTGCAGGCCGTCGGCCACTTCCTGGCGGGCGAGATGGACAAGGCCCTGGCGGTGATCCACGCCCAGCCGCCCCGCCCCAAGCCGCCCCGCCCGCCCAAAGTCCCCTCATCCGACGAAGGAGAAAAGTCATGAGTCTTCGCCCTGCTCTCGTCCTGCTGCTGCTGGCCAGCACGGCCCACATGGCCACCGCCCAGGCGGTGTGGCGCTGTGGCGCGGATGGGCGCCAGTTTTCGGACAAGCCCTGCGAGCAGGGCCGCGCACTGGAAGTGCTGGAAGCACGCCCGGCTTCGGACGTGGCCGCCGCCCAGGCCGCGGCTCGGCGCGAAGCCGCCTTGGCCGCTCAATTGGTGAAGGAACGGCAGCAGCGCGAAGCGCGGGCCACCCAGGCGGCCGGCATCCGCGTCGCCAAGGCCGGAGAACCGGTCAAGCTGAAGGCGCTTCCGAAGCCGCCAAAGCGGGCGGCAAAGCATCGCCCTGCAGATGACGGTATTTGGCGAGCAGTTGCTCCTTCGTCTCGACAAACGAAGGGTTGATGGGGATGCAGCTCACCGGGCAGACCTGCACGCACTGCGGCTCGTCAAAGTGCCCCACGCATTCGGTGCAGCGCTTGGGATCAATCTCGTAGATCTCCGCGCCCAGGTAGATGGCCTGGTTCGGGCATTCGGGTTCGCAGACGTCGCAGTTGATGCACTCGTCGGTAATCCACAGGGCCATCGGGTCAGGCCTCGATCGGCAGCCCGGGGTGGCCTGATCCCCCTTGCGGGGACCACGCCGAGGGCGTGTTGGGAGTCATGGTCAGCTTTCCGGTTGGTTCACACGCTCGGACAAGCGCTTGAGCACCGAGGGTGCCACGAACTTGGAGACATCACCGCCCAGGTTGGCAATTTCGCGCACGAAAGTGCCGCTGACGAATTGGTACTGGTCGCTGGGCGTCATGAACACGGTTTCCACTTCGGGCATCAGTTGGCGGTTCATGCCGGCCATCTGGAATTCGTATTCGAAGTCGCTCACCGCGCGCAGGCCGCGAACCACCACCTTGCCGCCAATTTCGCGCACGAAGTCCGACAGCAGGCCGCGGAAGGCCATCACTTCCACGTTGCGGTAGGGCGAAGCGATCTCCTTGGCCATGTTCAGGCGCTCTGCGATGGTGAACATGGTGCGCTTGTGGTGTCCTGCCGCCACGGCCAGGATCAGCCGGTCAAACAGGCGGGACCCACGGCGCATCAGGTCTTCGTGGCCCAGGGTCATGGGGTCGAAGGTGCCGGGGTAGACAGCGGTGAGTGGGGCGGTAGCGGTCAAGCTGATCTCCTGACAGCGCCCAAGACCGGCGCGCGGGCAGTGTAGCGGCGCAGAGCAGGCGAGATCAGGCCTCGCGCAGCCACAGTTGCGCGTGCACCGCACCGGCCTTGAGCTGCCGGTGGAGGCTGTGGTGGGAGGGTGGCTCGGCCAGGGTCTCGGCCGACTCGACATAGAGATAGCCGCCTGGCACCACCAGGCGAGCGGCTGCGGCAACGGCCATGGGCAGGTGAGGACTGTCGAAAGGCGGGTCCAGAAGCACCAGTTCGAAACGTAGCGGCGCGCAGCGTGCCAGCCAGGCCAGTGCGTCGGTGCGCAGCACGGTGACGGTCTCTGCCCCCAGGCGCTGCTTGACGGTCAACAAGCTGGTGGCCAAGGTGCCGTCCTGTTCCAGCAGCAGGGCTTCGGCCGCGCCGCGCGACGCTGCTTCAAAGCCCAGGGCCCCGCTGCCCGCAAAGGCGTCCAGCACACGCCAGCCGCTCAGGTCCTGGCCCAGCCAGTTGAACAGGGTCTCGCGCACCCGGTCGGGCGTGGGGCGCAGGCCGGGCCGGTCGGCCACGGGCAACTTGCTGCGTTTCCACTGGCCGCCGATCAGGCGCACCTCGCCCAGGTGCTGTGTCGCCGGCTTGATGACCTTGCGCGTGGACTTGGGGTCGCGGCCGTGCGCCTGGGGACGGTTCGGGTCGAGCTTGCTCATTGCCGCACCGGGATGCCCTGCGCCGCCATCAACGCCTTCGCCTGGCCCACGGTGAAGTCGCCATAGTGAAAGATGCTGGCGGCCAGCACCGCGTCGGCGCCGCCCAGCTTGATCCCGTCGGCCAGGTGTTCCAGCGCGCCCACGCCGCCGGACGCGATGACGGGCACCGGCACTGCGTCGCTCACCGCGCGGGTCAGCGCCAGGTCGAAACCGATCTTCGTGCCGTCACGGTCCATGCTGGTCAACAGGATCTCGCCGGCGCCGTGTTCGGCCATCTGGCGTGCCCAGGTCACGGCGTCGATGCCGGTGTTCTTGCGTCCACCGTGCGTGTAGACGTCCCAGCCGCCGCCAGGACCGGCCCATGGACGGCCTTCGCCGTCCGTCCTTTTCTTGGCGTCGATGGCCACCACGATGCACTGCGCGCCGTACTTGTCCGACGCGTCACGGATCACTTGCGGGTTGGCCACCGCCGCCGAATTGAAGCTGACCTTGTCGGCGCCCGCATTCAGCAAGCGCCGCACGTCTTCCACGGTGCGCACGCCACCGCCGACCGTCAGCGGAATGAAGACCTGGGACGCCACAGCTTCGATGATGTGCAGGATGAGGTCGCGCCCGTCACTGGTGGCGGTGATGTCCAGGAAGGTGAGTTCGTCGGCGCCTTGTTCGTTGTAGCGCGCGGCAATTTCCACCGGGTCGCCGGCGTCGCGCAGTTCCACGAAGTTGACGCCCTTGACGACGCGGCCACCGGTCACGTCCAGGCAGGGAATGATGCGTTTGGCGAGCATAGCGTCATTGTCGCTGCTGCAGCGACTCCCACGGCGGCGATCAGCGTGAGGCCCAGCGCCAGGCCGGCGTCTCGAAGGGCTCCGGCACCTCGGCCCGCGTTTCGCCCAGTCGCTTGTCCAGCTGGATGCGCAACAGTTCGTCTTCGGCCAGACCACCGTCTTCGATGGCTGCCACCAGGCGTGAGGCATGTGTCACCACCACGACCTGGGTCTGCCGCGCCGCCTGCACGATCAGGCGGCCCAGTGCAGGCAGCAGGTCCGGGTGCAGGCTGGTCTCGGGTTCGTTCAGCACCAGCAGCGGCGGCGGCCTCGGGCTCAGCAAGGCCGCCACCCACAGCAGGTAGCGCAGGGTGCCATCGGACAACTCCGCCGCGCGCAGCGGGCGCAGCAGGCCGTGCTGGTGCATCAGCACCTCAAAGCGCTTGCCGTCACTGGCCACTTGCACACGGGCGCCTTCGAAAGCGTCGGCCACCGCGGCGTGAAGGGCCTCGGCGTCGCCCAACTCCAGGACCGTGGCCAGGGCCGCGGCCCAGTCGGCGCCGTCATGGCCCAGAACGGGTGTGCGCGTGCCCAGTTGCGGCTGCCGGGCGGGCGCATCGGCGTCGGTGCGGAAGTGGTCGTAGAAGCGCCAGCCACGCACCTGCTCGCGCAGGGCCACCAACTCCGGCGCGCCTTGCGGGTCCACGTGCTCGGCCAGCATGCTGGCCCAGGCGGGCAACGCACGTTCGACGCGGCGCCAGCCGTCATCGGCGCGCAGTTCCAGCAAGGCACGCTCGCGCCGCGCCAGCAAGGCAGCCGGACGCAAGAGCGGGCCAGCCCAGACGTGCTCGGTCTTGACCTCGGGGTCATGGGCAAACAGGGAACTGGAAGGCAGGGGCAAGCCGATGTCGATGGCGTAACCCAGTGTGTCGCCATCACCCGCAAAGCCCAGGCGCAAGTTCACGGGCTCGTTGCGGCGGGTGCCTTGCACGGCCTCTTCGCCACGCAGCATGGCGGATGAAAAGCGCTCGGGCCCGGCCCACAGCACCGAATGGAGTCCACCTTCCCGAGCCAAGGAACGCACCACCCCGCCGCCTGCGGTGTCGGCCAGCAGGCGCAGCGCTCGGTAAACGCTGCTCTTGCCGCAGCCGTTGGGCCCGGTGACCAGGGTCAGACGCGCCAGGGGCAGCAACAGGTGCCGCAGGGAGCGGTAGTTGGCGACGGCCAGCGCGTGCAGCACGCCGTGGCCGGTCTCAGCTGGCGCCGTTCAATTCGTCGGCACGTGCCTGCGCCGCCGCAAAGTCCAGCGCGCCGGTATAGATGCTGCGACCGCAGATCACACCCTCCACGCCGTCGGTTTCCACCGCGCAGAGCTTGTCAATGTCGGCCATGTTGGCCAAGCCACCCGACGCGATGACGGGAATCGAAAGCGCCTGCGCCAGCTTCACCGTGGCTTCGATGTTGATGCCGGTGAGCATGCCGTCGCGGCCGATGTCGGTGTAGATCACGCCTTCCACACCGTAGTCCTCGAACTTCTTGGCCAGGTCGATGACTTCGTGCCCGGTGAGCTTGCTCCAGCCGTCCGTGGCAACCTTGCCGTCCTTGGCGTCCAGGCCAACGATGATGTGGCCGCCAAACGCGCTGCAGGCGTCCTTCAGGAAACCCGGGCTCTTGACCGCGGCGGTGCCGATGATCACGTAGCTCAGGCCATCGTCCAGGTAGCGCTCGATGGTGTCCAGGTCGCGGATGCCGCCGCCCAACTGCACTGGAATCTCGTCACCCACCTCTCGCAGGATGGCCTTGATGGCGGACTCGTTGATCGGCTTGCCCGCGAAGGCGCCGTTCAAGTCCACCAGATGCAATCGCCGCGCACCGGCGTCCAGCCAGCGGCGCGCCATGGCGGCCGGGTCGGCACCGAAGGTGGTGGCGGCTTGCATGTCGCCTTGTTCCAGGCGGACGCATTGGCCGTCCTTGAGGTCGATGGCTGGGATCAGCAGCATGGCTCAGCAGGAGCAGTTGGGGGAAGTGGGTGGGCGAGAAACAGCAAATGGCGCAGATGATGGTTCCGTGCAGTCGGCTCAAGGCTTCCAGTGCAGGAAATTGCGGTACAGGGCCAAGCCTTGGTCAGCGCTTTTCTCGGGGTGGAATTGGGTGGCAAAAATGTTATCCCGTGCCACGGCGCAGGTAAAGCGTGCGCCGTAGTCGGTTTCACCCGCGCTGTGCGCCGGGTTGCTGGGCACCGTGAAGTAACTGTGCACGAAGTAGTACCAGTTGCCGTCTTCTATGCCCTGCCACAGTGCATGGCGATGGGATTCCGAGCCCTGGTAGACACGGTTCCAGCCCATCTGCGGCACCTTGAAGCGGCTGCCATCGTCCTGCAAGCGGCCTTCCAGTTGGAAGCGTCGCACCTGCCCCGGGATCAGCCCCAGGCCCGGCGTGTCCTGCTCTTCGCTGTGGTCCAGCAGCATCTGCATGCCCACGCACACACCCATCAACGGCTTGTGCACGGCGGCATGCAGCACGGCGGCCTTCAAACCGGAGTCGTGCAGTTCGCGCATGCAATCGCGCATCGCGCCCTGGCCCGGCAGCACGATGCGGTCTGCTGCGAACACATCTTCCGGCTTCTGCGTGACGATCACCTGCACGCCGGTGCCTGCAGCCACGTGCATCACCGCCTGCGACACGCTGCGCAGGTTGCCCATGCCGTAGTCGACGACGGCGACCGTGCCCATGGTTTACAGCGTGCCCTTGGTGGACGGGATGACGCCGGCCGACCGCGGGTCCGGCGTCAGCGCCATGCGCAGCGCACGCGCAAAGGCCTTGAACACGGTTTCGCACTGGTGGTGCGCGTTCTCGCCCTTGAGGTTGTCGATGTGCAGCGTCACCAGCGCGTGGTTGGCGAAGCCCTGGAAGAACTCAAAGGCCAACTGCGTGTCGAAACCGCCCACCATGCCGCTCTTGAAGGGCACGTCCATGTGCAGGCCCGGACGGCCGGAAAAGTCCACCACCACGCGTGACAGCGCCTCGTCCAGCGGCACGTAGCTGTGGCCGTAGCGGGTGATGCCCTTCTTGTCGCCCACCGCCTGCGCCACCGCCATGCCCAGAGTGATGCCCACGTCTTCCACGGTGTGGTGGCCGTCGATGTGCAAGTCGCCCTTGGCGTCAATCGTCAGGTCGATCAAGCCATGACGGGCGATCTGGTCCAGCATGTGGTCGAAGAAACCGATGCCCGTGGACAGGCTGGCGGCGCCCGTGCCATCCAGATCAATGGCGACGCGGATCTGCGTTTCCTTGGTGTCGCGGCGGATGTCGGCCGTTCTGGCGGGGGTCGGGTTCATAGACTGGCTTTCAAGGCTGCGATCATGGCGTCGTTTTCTTGCGGCGCGCCAACCGTCAGGCGCAGGCAGTTGGCCAACAACGGGTGCAGCCCGGCGATGTGCTTGACCAGCACCCCACGCTGCTTCATGCCTTCGAAGGCGCGCTTCGCATCCGGCACCCGCACCAGAATCATGTTGGCTTCGCTGGGAAACGCGTGCACGCCAGGCATCGTGGTCAAGGCGGTCTGGAGGCGGGTTCGTTCGCTCTTCAGCAGCGCCGCCTGACGCGCGTATTCGTCGGCATGCTCCAGCGCAAACAAGGCCGCTTCGGCGTTCAGCGCGCTGATGTTGTAGGGCGGGCGCACCTTGTCGATCTCGTTCACCAGTTCGGATTTGCCGCACAGATAGCCCAGGCGTACACCGGCCAGGCCGAACTTGCTCAGCGTGCGCAGCACCAGCACGTGTTCGTGTGCCGCCATGCGCTGCAGCCAGCTGCGGCTGGCAAAAGGCTGGTAGGCCTCGTCAAAAACCACCAGGCCATCTTGCGCGCCCACGGCCGCCACGATGCGGTCGATCACCGCGTCGTCCCACAGGTTGGCCGTGGGGTTGTTGGGGTAGGCGATGTAGGTGATGGCCGGGCGGTGTTGTTCGACGGCCGCCAGCATGGCGGCCTCGTCCAGCTGGAAGTCCGCCGTGGTGTCCACGCCGACAAACTTCAGGCCGCGCAATCTGGCCGACATCGCGTACATCACGAAACCCGGCAGGGGTGCCAGGATGGTGGCGCCGGGCACGTCGCAGGCCACCGAGAGGATGTCGATCAGTTCGTCGGACCCATTGCCCACGATCAGGCTGCAACCCGCAGGCAGACCGATGTACGTGCCGAGTGCGGCCGCCACGTCCGCCACGCACTGGGACGGGTAGCGGTTGATCGCCACGCGGCCCAGGCGTTCACCCAACGCGCGCTGCAAGACCGGTGGCAGCGCGAACGGGTTCTCCATGGCGTCCAGCTTGATGAAGCCGGCGCTGGGCTGGATGGCGTAGGCATGCATGCTCTGTACGTCCTGGCGGATGGTCTTTTGTATGCGCGCTTGCAGCTTGTTCATGTCAGGCCAGTCTCAGCAGCATCTTGTGTTCACCGCCGTCGATTTCGCCGGTGTAGGTGAAGCCCAGCTTCGCGTAGAAGGGTCCGGCGTGGCCGTCCTTCATCACATGTGACAGGCCCACTTCCTGCAAGCCCAGGCGCCGGGCCTCGGCCACGATCCAGTCCATGGTCAGGCGGCCGTAGCCTCGGCGCTGGTGTCGCGCGTCGACCAGCAAGCGCCAGACGTAGAGTTGTTCGGCGGGCAGCTTCTTGTCCTGGCGCGCGTCGTAGAGCAGCATCATGCCAACCGCCGTGTCGCCATCGAACATGGCCATCGCGCGGCCCGCGGGTTCGTAGGCGACTTGCGCCAGCGACCGCTCCACAGGGGCCACAAAGCCTTGCTGGCCCGGCGCCACCTTCAACTGCAAGACGGCGTCCAGGTTGTCTGCGTCCACAGGCTTGACGCTGAATCTCACCGCAGCCGGCACTGCCTGCGCCGCCGCTGGATTCAGCCGCATCTCGGCTGCGCGCGCATGTCCTTGCAAGCCCTCGCCATACGCCAATTCGGCAGCGATGGGCCCCAGCACCTGTGCACCCGCCTCGCTCACTTCAATGAGGCTGCTGCGCTTGACGAAGTCGTACACGCCCAGCGGCGAACTGAAGCGCGCGGTGCCCGACGTGGGCAGCACGTGGTTGGGGCCCGCGCAGTAGTCGCCCAGGCTTTCGCTGGTGAAGGCCCCCAAAAAGATCGCACCGGCGTGCTTCAGCAGCGGCTCCCACCGGGCGGGTTCGCGTGAGCTCACTTCCAGGTGTTCCGGCGCAATGCGGTTGCTGATCTCGCAGGCCTCTTCCAGGGTGCGCGTGTGGATCAACGCGCCACGGCCTTCCAGGCTGGCGCGGATGACGTCGCGGCGCGGCATGTCCGGCAGCAGGCGGTTGATGGCCTCGTGCACGGCGTCGATGTAAGCCACGTCCGGGCACAGCAGGATGCTCTGCGCCAGTTCGTCGTGCTCGGCCTGGCTGAACAGGTCCATGGCCACCCAGTCGGGTGGCGTGCTGCCGTCGGCCAGCACCAGGATCTCGCTGGGGCCCGCGATCATGTCGATGCCGACCTGGCCAAACACACGCCGCTTGGCGCTGGCGACATAGGCGTTGCCGGGGCCGGTGATCTTGTCGACTCGCGGAACGGTGGCCGTGCCGTAGGCCAGCGCGGCCACGGCCTGCGCACCGCCGATGGTGAAGACGCGGTGCGCACCGGCCACGCAGGCGGCGGCCAGCACCAGTGCGTTGCGCTCACCCTTGGGAGTCGGCACGACCATGATGATCTCGCCCACGCCCGCCACCTGCGCGGGAATGGCGTTCATCAGCACGCTGCTCGGATAGGCCGCCTTGCCGCCCGGCACGTAGATGCCGACACGGTCCAGCGGGCTCACTTTCTGGCCGAGCAAGGAGCCGTGGGCGTCACGGTACTGCCAGCTGCGGCTGGACGCCTCCAGCTGCCGTTGGTGGTAGTCCCGTACGCGGTCCGCGGCGGCCGTCAGCGCAGCGCGCTGCGCTGACGTGATGGCGTCCAGCGCAGCGCGCAACTCTTCGGCGCCGATCTCCAACGCGGCCATGTCCCGGGCCCGCACGCCGTCCAGGCGCGCGGTCAGTTCCAATACGGCGGCGTCACCACGCGCGCGCACGTCGGCAATGATGTCGGCCACGCGGTCTTCGATGGCCTTGTCGGTGTCGGCCGACCAGTGCAGCACCTGCTGGAAATCGGCTTCGAAGCCGGGGGCCGTGGTCGCCAGTCGGCGGATGTTCACGCGGCTCATGGCTGTGCGGCCACGGCGGCCTCAAACGCGTCAATCAAGGCCCGCATGGGTTCGCGCTTCAGCTTCAGCGACGCCGGGTTCACCACCAGGCGCGAGCTGATGTCCATGATGCGTTCCACTTCGACCAGGTGGTTGGCCTTCAGCGTGCTGCCCGTGGACACCAGGTCCACGATGGCGTCAGCCAGTCCTGTGAGCGGCGCCAGTTCCATGCTGCCGTAGAGCTTGATCAGGTCCACGTGCACGCCCTTGGCCGCAAAGTGCTGGCGCGCGGTGTGCGTGTACTTGGTGGCCACCCGGATGCGCGAGCCCTGCTTCACGGCCGCCGCATAGTCGAAGTCGGCTCGGGTAGCCACGCTCATGCGGCAGCGCGCGATCTTCAGGTCCAGAGGGCGGTACAGGCCTTCGCCGTCTTCCAGGATGGTGTCGAGACCCGCCACGCCCAGGTCGGCGCCGCCGTGGCGCACATAGGTGGGCACGTCAGTGGCCCGCACCAGCACCACGCGCACATCCGGGCGGCTGGTGCCGATGATGAGCTTGCGGCTCTTTTCGGGGTCTTCCAGCACCTCGATGCCGGCTGCGCGCAGCAGCGGCATCGAATCGTCAAAGATGCGTCCCTTGGACAGTGCGAGCGTGATCATGGCGTTTGCTGGTGGGCTCTTGCCGTGCATCCGCAGGGAAACCGATCCGCTCGCCGACCCTCGGGTGGCGCGCAGCGGCCCCCCGCGGCGCACCGCAGGGGTTTGTCAGTGGTGGTGGAGACCCGCAGCCGACGGCCCAGCCGCGGGGGCGGCTGCGTGTTCGGCGGGGGTGAGCGTCTTCATGGACAGGGCGTGGATCTCTTCGCGCATTCTATCGCCCAGGGCCGCATAGACCCGCTGGTGCCGCCGCACACGCGGCAGGCCCTCGAATTCGGCCGAGACGATGGTGGCGAAGAAGTGGCGGCCATCGCCTTCCACTTCCACATGGGTGCACGACATCCCCGCAGCGATGAAGCTGCGGACGTCCTGGGGCGTGGGATCTGCCATACCCTGATTCTCTCTCAAGGCGTGCGGCTTGCCCGCGCGCCTTGAGTTCCCATCGGGAGACGGGGCCGGCGCAGCCGGGACCTTGGGGTCGACATCCGTCAGGACCGCAGCTTGTAGCCGGTGGACAGGAGTCGCAAGGCAATCAAGGCCACCACAACGAAGGCCGTACCGACCACCGCCAGGCTCAACCAGGGTGACGCATCGCTGGCACCGAAGAAGCCGCGCCGGAAGCCATCGATCATGTAGAAAAACGGGTTCAGGTGACTCACCGCCTGCCACACGCCGGGCAGCGAGTGCACCGAATAGAAGACGCCCGACAGGAAGGTCATGGGCATGATGATGAAGTTCTGGAAGGCGGCCAGCTGGTCGAACTTCTCCGCCCACAGGCCGGCAATCAAACCGAGTGAGCCCATCATGCCGGCGCCCAGGGCCGCGAAGATGACGATCCACCAGGGTTCG
The DNA here is from genome assembly GCA_963750785.1 of uncultured beta proteobacterium. Lineage (GTDB taxonomy): Bacteria > Pseudomonadota > Gammaproteobacteria > Burkholderiales > Burkholderiaceae_C > Rubrivivax. Next base: position 596,470 of record CAVVSC010000002.1, read on the forward strand.
GCCATGCTCAGCGGCACGAACCACACCGTCACCAGCAGCACGCCCAGCCCGACACACAGGCCGCGCACGATGGACGCGCCCACATAGGCTGCAAACCAGGCCCAGTGCGACAGCGGTGTGACCAGCAGGAACACCAGGTTGCCGGTGATCTTGCTCTGGATGAGGCTGCTGCTGCTGTTGGCAAAGGCGTTCTGCAGCACGCTCATCATCACCAGGCCCGGCATCAGGAAGCTGGTGTAGGCCACGCCCGGCAGCGCCTTGGCGGTGCCGTCCATCACGTGGCCGAAGATCAGCAGGTACATCATGGCCGTCAGCACCGGCGCAGCCACGGTCTGGAACGCCACTTTCCAGAAGCGCAGGATTTCCTTGCGGAACAGCGGCGCGGCGCCCGTGAACCGGCTCATGTGTGCCCCCAACGGCCTGCGGCCGGTCCCCCCAAGGGGGAATGAGCCCTCGGCAGAGCCAGCGGGCTCATGCCGCCACCTGCTGCGGATCGCCTTGCATGATTTCCAGGAAGACATCTTCCAGGTCGGCGCGGCCAATCTCCAGGTCTTCCACCTTCACGCCGCTGCTGCGCAAGGCGGTCAGCAGCGTTTCCACTTCGGCCGCGTCGTGCGCCTTGACCTGCACGATGCGCCCGGTCACGCGCGACTGCGCAGCCAGGGCCGGCGGCAGCGCGCTGTCGGTCTTGAAGCGCAGCATGGTGCTGGCGCGGCCGGCCAGCAAGGCCGATGTCTTGTCCAACGCCTTCAGCTTGCCCAATTGCAGCATGGCGATGCGGCCGCACAGGGCTTCGGCCTCTTCCAGGTAGTGCGTGGTCAGCAGCACCGTGTGGCCTTCGCGGTTCAGGCGGGCGACAAAACGCCACAGTGTCTGGCGCAGTTCCACGTCCACGCCCGCCGTGGGTTCGTCCAGCACGATCACCGGCGGCCGGTGCACCAGTGCCTGCGCCACCAGCACACGCCGCTTCATGCCGCCGGACAGCTGCCGCATGTTGGCGTTGGCCTTGTCGCACAGCCCCAGTTCGGCCAGCACCTCGTCGATCCAGGCGTCGTTGTGCTTGATGCCGAAGTAGCCGCTCTGGATGCGCAGCGTCTCGCGCACGCTGAAAAAGGGGTCGAAGACCAGTTCCTGCGGCACGATGCCCAGGCGCTTGCGCGCCTCCACGTAGTCCGTCACCACGTCGTGCCCCATCACCGTGGCGCAGCCGCCGGTGGCGCGGGACAGGCCCGCCAGGATGCTGATCAGCGTGGTCTTGCCGGCGCCATTGGGTCCCAGCAGGCCGAAGAACTCGCCGGGCTCGATGTCGAAGGACACGTCGTCCAGTGCCTTGAAATTACCACGGGCGCCTTGGTAGAGCTTGGAGACGTTCTGGAAGCGGACAGCAGGTAGGGACGGCATGAGGGCCGGGATTGTAGGCAGGCCATCTGATTCCTTGCAGGGCTACAGTCAATCCATGGCCACCGCACCGAAGAAACCCCGCCGCACGGCTGAACGCATCCTTGAGGTGACGCTGGACCTGTTCAACCGCTTCGGTGAACCGAACGTCAGCACCACGCTGATCAGCGCCGAACTGGGCATCAGCCCGGGCAACCTGTACTACCACTACCCGGCCAAAGACGAGCTCATCAACACGCTCTTCGACCGCTACGAAAAGGCACTGGGAGAAATCCTGCAAGCCGCCGACGGCGTGGAAAACGTCGAAGACGCCTGGCTCTTCTTCCACATGCTGTTCGAACTGATCTGGAACTACCGCTTCCTGTACCGCGACCTGAACGACCTGCTCAGCAAGAACCGCCGCCTGGAAACGCACTTCCAATTCGTGCTGAAGAACAAGCAGCGCGCCATGCATGCCCTGCTGGACGGCCTGGCGCGCAACGGCGCCGTGCGCATCACCGGTGCGGAAGCCGCACCCACGGCCACCAGCATGGTGGTGGTGGTGACCTACTGGCTCAGCTTTGAATACGTGCGCGACCCGCGCCGCGCGCTGGAACCCGAAAGCGCGGCTGCCGCCATGGGCCGTGGCGGCTACCACGCGCTGTCTCTGCTGACGCCGCACCTGGACGACATGTCCAGAGCGCACCTGCAGACGCTGGCTGCGGCCTACCTGCAAGGCTGAGAGGCTCGGGCCTTGACCCGGCGCTCACGCATCTGAGCCCCTGCAGCCGCTTGCGCCGCGCCGACAAGCGGGCCTGAACCTCGGCGCTGTCCGCACGGTCCGCACCGTCCGCACTTGTCGCCGCCTGCTTCGACCCCACGTGAAGAGATTGCCGCCATCGGCGGCCTGCCCGATCAGGCAGGCACCGGTGCCCGTGTGGCGGATGCGCCGCTGACGCGGCTGTCCCACGATGAAAGCACCGCGCAGACCAGCGCTCTTCTCCAGGCTCCAGCGACCATGCACACCGCCCCCACCCAGGAAGAACTCCCCCGGTCCGTCGCTCGCGTGGCGGCCTCGGTGCTTGGCGTGGCCACACGCCGCCACCGCAGTGCTGGCGTGCTGTGGCGGCCGAGTGTGCTGGTCGGCAGCGCGTCGGCGCTGTGGCGCGCCAGCAGCGTGGCCCTGACCTTGCCCGATGGCGAACAGGTCCAGGGCCAGGTGCGCGGCATCGACGGCGCCACCGACCTGGCCGCCGTGCAGTTCGACAGCGCGGCGCTGCCTGTCGCCGAACACGCCACGGCCGCTGCTGCGCAGGTCGGTGACTTCGTCTTCGCGGTCGGGCGCGAGCCCTCGGGCCTGACGCAGGCCAGCTTCGGACATGTCGGCATGGCCGGTGGCGCATGGCGCACCTGGCGCGGCGGTCGTGTGGACCACTTGATCCGGCTGGACGGCGGCCTGTACCCCGGCCTGTCCGGCGCTGCCGTGGCCAACGCCAGCGGGCAGGTGTTGGGCGTGGCCAGCGATGCGTTCTCGCGCCACCACGGCGTCGTGCTGCCGGTGGCCACGGTGGACCGCGTGCTGGACCAGCTGCTGGCCCACGGGCGGGTGCAGAACGGCTATGTGGGCGTGGCCGTGCAGGCGGCTCGTGTGGTGCGGGACGGTTCGCCCGTGGACGGTCTGCTCGTCAGTTCCCTGGCCGAAGACGGCCCGGCTGCGCGCGCCGGCCTCTTGGTCGGTGACGTGATCGTGCAGTTGGGCGACACGCCAGTCAGCACGCCGGAGGCCTTGCGCGACCTGCTGCAGGTGGGATCGCAAGTACGGCTGTCGCTGGTGCGCGGCGGGCAACCCCACGCGGTGACCCTGGGTGTGGATCCACGGCCCGCCGGGCGTTGCGGCTGAAGAGACTGGCGCATCCCAAGTCCATGCCCCGCATCGTCATCGTCAGCCCGTCTCCCTTGCTGGCCGAAGGTGCAGCCGCGGCGCTGCGCGGCGTGACGGGTAGCGCTGGTGTGGATGCCGGCGAGGGTGCCGCTTGCGACGTGCGCGTAGGCACGGCGGCGGAAGCCGCCGACGCCTGGGTGTTGCTGGGCGACGAGATCGTCGTGCGCGGTGCCCATGGCGCAGGCGCCCAGCTGTCGGCCGGCAGCAGCGCCGGCCGCCTGCGGGCCGCGGTGGCGGCGGTGCTGGAAGGCCTGTCGGTGCGCGAGGCACCGTGGGCCGTGCACGACGCCGACCGTGAATCGCTGACCCCGCGCGAACTGGAAGTCTTTGAACTGCTGGGCAAGGGCCTGTCCAACCGCGACATCGGCGCCGTGCTCGGCATTTCGGCGCATACCGCCAAGTACCACGTCGGCCAGATCCTGGCCAAGGTGGGCGCCAGCACACGCGCCGAGGCCGTGAGCGAAGGTCTGCGTCACGGATGGATCGGACTGTGAGCGACCACCCTCGCGAGCCGGACGACCCGCACGACCCGCACGACCCGGACCGTGACCTCGGGTTGCTGGACGCCCATTCGCGCGCTGTGGTGGACACGCTGGAGCGCACACGCGGCGGCGTGGTCGCGCTGAAGATGCGGGCCCGCCGCGGGCGGCGCGAGGTGCTGGGTGCGGGCTCGGGCTTTTTAATCACGCCCGACGGCTACCTGTTGACCAACAGCCACGTGGCCGACGCCGGTGACGACATCCGCGTCAGCCTGGACGACGGCAGCGAGCACGCGGCCGAGAAGGTGGGCGGCGATATCGATACCGACCTGGCGCTGTTGCGCATCGGCAGCGCTGCTGCTCTGGATCACCTGGAATTGGGCCGGTCTTCCAGCTTGCGCGTCGGCCAGGTGGTGATCGCCATTGGCAACCCTCAGGGCCTGGCGCAAACCGTCACCACCGGGGTCGTGTCGGCCCTGGGCCGCAGCCTGCGCGCGCGCAACGGCCGACTGATCGACGGCGTGATCCAGACCGACGCCAGCCTGAACCCCGGCAATTCCGGCGGGCCGCTGCTGGACACGCGGGCGCAGGTCATGGGCGTGAACACGGCGATCATCACCGGCGCGCAGTCGCTGTGCTTCTCGGTGCCTGCCGACACCGCGCGCTGGGTGGTGAGCGAGCTCCTGCGGCATGGCCGGGTGCGGCGGGCGTGGCTCGGGATTGCAGCCCAGACCTTGCCCTTGCCGCGGCGTTCGGTGCTGCACCACGGCTTGGCTGCGGGCAGCGCCGTCGGCATCGACGAAGTGATCGCCGGCGGACCGGCGCAGCGCGCCGGTCTGCAGCCGGGCGACCGCATCGTGGCGGTTGACGAGGCGCCGACGCCCGACATCGACAGCCTGCACCGATTGCTGGGTGGCGACCGCGTGGGCCGCCGTGTCCGCATGGACTTGCTGCGCGGCGTGCAGAGGCTGGGTGTCGATCTGGTGCCAGAGCTGGTGCCCGCACAGGCGGCGGCTGCAAATCGCCCCAGGTCAACCGAGCGCAGCCCTGGACGCTAGAGTCAACTCCATGCATCAAGACACCACCCCACCCAGCCGCGAACAGCTGCTCTACTGGCTGCACGAAGCCGCCGAGATCGAGCACCACCTGATGTGCTGCTACCTCTACGCCGCCTTCAGCCTGAAACGCACCGACACGCGCTGGACTGACGCGCAATGCGAAGCCGTGCAAGGCTGGCGCCGCAGCATCATGTCCGTGGTGTTCGAGGAAATGACCCATCTGGCGCTGGTGGGCAACCTGGCCAACGCCCTGGGCGCAGGTCCGCACGTCGGCCGCCCGCCCTTGCCGGTGGACGCCGGACCTTACCCCGCGGGCTTCGTCATCAGGCTGGCGCCTTTCTGCGCCGCGACGATCGAGCACTTCAAGTTCCTGGAGCGGCCTGCCTCTGAAGCCCTGGTCGATGCCCAAGGCTTTGCGCCGCCGCGCAGCTACCGACGCGCCGTGCCACAAGGCCGGCTGAGCCCGGGGCCACGCGACTACGAGACCGTCGGCGAGCTCTACGAAGTGCTGGCCAGTTCCTTGCAGGCCTGCGCTGCGGCGCAGGGTGAGGGCGCGCTGTTCGTCGGCGACCCGGCGGTGCAGGTCGACGCCAGCCTGGCACCGCTGCCCGGCCTGGTGGCCGTGACGGACCTGGCCAGCGCACTGCAGGCCATCCACACCATCGTCACGCAAGGCGAAGGCGCCGGCAGTGAGAATGCCGACTCGCACTTCTCTCGCTTCACCCGCATGGGACAAGAGCTGGCCGCGCTGCACGCCGTCGACCCGGCCTTCGAACCTGCGTGGCCCGCTGCGACCAACCCGTTGATGAACGCACCCGTGCACAGTGCCGACCAGCGCGTGCATATCAGCGAGCCGCGCATCGCGCGCTGGCTGGACATCGGCAATGCGATGTACACGACGTCGCTGCGCTGCCTGATCCAAGGATTCAGCGCGCGCGACCGTCACGAAAAAGCCACCTGGCTGGGCTCCAGCTTCGCCTTGATGCGCGCACTGGTGCCCGTGGGCGAAGGCCTGGCCGCGCGGCCGGCCACGACCGACCCCAAGGGCCCCCACGCCGGCTTGAGCTTCACGCCCTTGCGCACCTTGGCCGCCTTGCCCAAGCATGGCGCGGCGGCTCTGGTGGCCGAACGCCTGGGGCAGCTGCAACAGCGCGCGCGGGAGTTGCCGGTGACGCCGGTGGCGGGCGAAGCGCCGGGCACCTGGGACGGGGTGATCGACTTGCTCGGGCAGCAACAGGCAGCACTCCTGGCGCTGGCCGGGCGGACCACCGCAGCGCCAGCACTCGCCGAACCGATAGCCGTGCCAGCGTCGGCACCTGCATCGGTATCGGTGTCTGCACCCACCGCATCAAAAGTCGAAGTGGCCCGTGGCCGCGACCTCAGCGTGCACTTCGAGGCCCGGCGGTGCATCCATTCGCGCCACTGCGTGCTGGACGCACCCAGCGTTTTCAAGGCCAACACCCCAGGCGAGTGGATCTATCCCGACACGGTGTCGGCGGAAGCCCTGGTGGGTGTGGCGCTCAGTTGCCCGTCGGGCGCCATCCACTTCGAGCGCCACGATGGCGGCGCGGAAGAGACCGCTCCAGTCGTGAACCAGCTGCGGATCCGCGAGAACGGCCCTTATGCCGTGCACGCAGACCTGCACATCGCTGGCAAGTCCGACGGGTTCAGGGCCACGCTGTGCCGCTGCGGTCAGTCCGGCAACAAGCCTTGGTGCGATGGGTCGCACGTGGCGGCGGGCTTCACGGCCAGCGGCGAGCCGAAGAGCGGCGCGGTCGACCCTCTGGCGGTGCGTGACGGCCCCTTGCAAGTGAATCCCTTGCGCAATGGTCCGCTGCAAGTGATTGGCAATCTGGAGATCTGTGCCGGCACCGGCCGCACGGTGGCGCGCATCACCGAGGCGCGCCTGTGCCGGTGCGGGCAGTCCAAGAACAAGCCGTTTTGCGACCTGTCGCACGTGGCCTCCGGGTTCACGGCAGAAGGCGCTTAGGCGGTCTCTAGCGCAAGCTGCGGTTGAAGAGCGCCAGCGTGCGCGCCCAGGCTTGCGCGGCCGAAGGCGCATCAAAGCGCGGCGTGGTGTCGTTGTTGAAGCCGTGTTGCGTACCGGGGTACTTGAAGGCTTCGTACTTCACGCCTGCCGCCTTCAGCGCTGCCTCGTACGCCGGCCAGGCGCCGTTGATGCGCTCGTCGTTGTCAGCAAACACCACCGTCAGCTCGGCCTTGATGCGCGCCGCCTGGTCGGCCGGCGGCGCAGCGCCGTAGAAGGGCGCACCAGCCAGCAGTTCAGGGACACGCGTGGCCAGGAAATTGACCATGCCGCCGCCGTAGCAGAAGCCCACCGCCCCCAGCTTGCCGTTGCTGCCTGGCACGGCACGCGCCCAGGCCGCTGCGGCCAGGAAGTCTTCTCGTGTCTTGGCCTGGTCCAGCTTGGCGAACTGCTCGCGCGCCTTGTCTTCGTCACCTGGGTAGCCGCCCAAAGGGAACAGCGCGTCCGGTGCCACGGCAATGAAGTTGTCCAGCGCCAGGCGGCGGGCGATGTCCTCGATGTGCGGGTTGAGGCCGCGGTTCTCGTGCACCACCAGCACCACGGGCAGCGGACCCGATGCCGACACCGGCCGGGTGACGTAGGCGCGCGCCTTGCCGTAACCGGCAGGCGATGCGAACTCGACAAACTCGGTCCTGATACGGGTGTCCGCGGGCGGCACCTTCTGCGCCCGCGCGAAATTGGGGCTCAGCGTGGCCAGCAGCGCAGTGGCCGTGGTGCCGCTGGCCAGCGCAAAGCGGGCGGCACGGTCCAGGAAACCGCGGCGGTCGATGTCGCCATGCACGTACTGATCGAAAAGGCACCAGAGTTCGGGGTCGAAGTCGGCGGCGGTCTGCTCTGGAAGACGGGGGGTCATCGGAGGTCCAGGTTTGGCGATGGCCTTGCTTTTACAGGGCCCTGTTTGCCCGCGCAAACCCCGGGTCTTGGCATCAAATGGTTCCCGTATCGTTGGCCCACACCGGCGTCCACAGAGCCGCCTTCCCCGGAGACAACGCATGCAGCGCAAGACCTTCCTCATCGGCGCCTTGATGGCCGCCACGGCTTTCGGCGCCTTGGCCCAGGGCTACCCCAGCAAGCCCATTCGCTTGGTGGTGACATTCCCGCCCGGCGGCGCACCCGACACGCTGGCCCGCATCTTTGCGGACAAGGCCCAGCTGGGTCAGAGCGTGGTCATCGACAACGTGCCTGGTGCGGGCGGCAACATCGGTGCCGACAAGGTGGCCAAGTCGCCACCCGACGGCTACACGATCGTCATGGCCACCGTGGGCACGCACTCCATCAATGGCAGCCTGTACAGCAAGATGCCCTACGACATGGTCAAGGACTTCGCGCCCGTGAGCCATGTCGCCAGCACGCCCAACCTGCTGGTGGTCAACAACGACCTGCCCGTGAAGACCGTGGCCGAACTGATCGCCTACCTGAAGGCGCACCCCAACAAGCTGAGCTTCGGGTCGCCGGGGATCGGCAGCTCGGTGCACGTGTCGGGCGAACTCTTCAAGTCCCTGACCGGCACCACCATGCAGCACGTGCCGTACAAGGGCCGGCAGTTCGCCATTCCAGATTTGGTCGGCGGCAGCATCCAGCTGATGTTCGACAACATGCCATCGGCCCTGCCCATGGCCAAGGACGGCAAGATCCGGGCGATCGCACAAACCGGCGCCACACGTTCACCCGCCGCGCCCGACGTGCCCACCGTGGCCGAAACCGTGCCGGGCTTTGAAGCCACCAGCTGGTTTGCCATGTTTGCGCCGGCCGGCACGCCACGGGACGTGGTGATGAAGCTCAACGAAGAAGTGCTGCGCGTCTTCAAGCTGCCTGACGTGGTGGACAAGCTCAAGGCCCTGGGCCTGCAACCCTGGCTGACCACGCCGGAGGAACTGGCCGCGTACCAGCAGAAGGAAATTGCCAAATGGGCCAAGGTCGTCAAGGACTCTGGCGCGAAGGCCGACTGAACCAGGAGCACTGAACATGACCATCAACCGCCGCCACTTCGCTGTTGCCACCGCAGCCGCCAGCATTGCCCTGCCCCGCCTGAGCTACGCCCAGGCATTCCCCAACAAGCCCATCCGCTACATCTGCCCCTGGCCGGCGGGCGGCAGCACGGACGCGGTCATCCGCGCCATTGCGGAGAGCGCCGCCAAGAACCTGGGCCAGACCATCATCGTGGACAACAAGCCTGGTGCCGGAGGCGTGCTGGGCGCCAACGAACTGGTCAATGCCAAGCCCGACGGCTACACGCTGAGCCAGCTGCCGCATGGCGTCTTCCGCATCCCGCACATGCAGAAGACGCAGTTCGACACGCTGAAGGACTTCACCTGGATCGCCTGCCTGACCGGCTACACCTTCGGCCTGGTGGTGCCCGCTGACAGTCCGATCAAGAGCGTGGCCGACCTGGTGGCCTATGCCAAGGCCAACCCGGACAAGTTCACCTACGGCCACACCGGCAACGGCACCAGCCCGCATCTGGCGGTGGAGGAATTCGCGCAGCGTGCGGGCATCAAGCTCACCGCCGTGCCCTTCAAGGGCAATGCCGACAACATGCAGGCCATCCTGGGTGGCCACACCATGGGCGCGAGCGACGCCACCGGCTGGGGCCCGCACGTGGATGCCGGCAAGCTGCGCCTCTTGGCCACCTACGGCAGCAAGCGCACCAAGCGCTGGCCCACCGTGGCCACGCTGGACGAATTGGGCTACAAGACCGTCAGCGATTCGCCCTTCGGCGTCTGCGGCCCCAAGGGCATGGACCCGGGCCTGACACGCACGCTGCACGACGCCTTCAAGAAGACCTTGGACGACCCAGCCGTTCTGGCCGTCTTTGACAAGTTCGACCAGACGGTGATCTACAAGAACACCGAGGACTACACCCGGTTTGCTCGCGACTCATTCGCAGCCGAAAAAGCAACCATAGAACGGCTGGGGATGGCAGCCAAGTCCTGAAGGGACCTGACGAGGGCTGCCCGTAGACTCGGGTGACCTTGAGCACCGACCACCTCGCCGCTGCCGTCTTCGCCCTGGCGCTGATCCACACCTTCAGCACCCGATTCTTCGAACGCCTGGCGCACCGCCAACCGCGGCACGCGGGCCTGTGGCACTTGCTGGGCGAAGTCGAAGTCGTGTTCGGCTTCTGGGCCACGCTCTTGGTATTGCTGATGGCACTGCTGGACAGCGGCCCCAAGGCGCTGGACTATGTGGAAAGCCGCCAGTACACCGAGCCGCTGTTCGTGTTCGTGATCATGGTGGTGGCCGCCTCCAGGCCCATCCTGCAGGCGCTGCAGACGTCGGTGGCGGCAGTCGCACGGGTGCTGCCAGTGGCCGCGCCCGTGGCCCGCACCTGGCTGTGCCTGGCGCTGGTGCCGCTGGTGGGGTCCTTGGTGACCGAGCCCGCGGCCATGACACTGGCCGCCTTGATGCTGGCGCCGCTGGTGTTCCGCCACGGCATGCCAGAACGCCTGAAGTACGCGGCACTGGGTGTGCTCTTTGTCAACATTTCCATCGGCGGCACGCTGACGTCCTTTGCGGCGCCGCCGGTGCTGATGGTGGCGCAGGCCTGGCAGTGGGACAGCAGCTTCATGGCCAGCACCTTCGGCTGGCGGGCCGCACTGGCCGTGTTGATCAATGCCACGGTCATGACCTGGTTTCTGCGGCAACACTTGGTGGAGCCCGAAGCCGAAGCCCACAAAGATGGACAGGGCGCGGTGCCACTGCCAGTGATTGCCGTGCATTTGGCCTTCATGGCTGCCGTGGTCGTGTTCGCACACCACCCGGTCGTCTTCCTGGGCCTGTTCCTGCTGTTCCTGGGCTACACACAGGCCTACGAACGCCACCAGTCGCCGCTGGTCGTCAAGGAAGCGCTGCTGGTGGCCTTCTTCCTGGCCGGGCTGGTGGTGCTGGGCGGCCAGCAGCAGTGGTGGCTGCAGCCCATCGTGTCCGGGCTGCAGCCCACCGCTCTGTTCTTTGGCGCACTGGGCTTGACGGCATTGACCGACAACGCCGCGCTGACCTACCTGGGGTCGCTGATCGACGGCATTTCTGCGCCGGCACAGTACATGCTGGTGGCCGGCGCCGTGGCTGGCGGTGGCCTGACGGTGATTGCCAACGCACCCAACCCGGCCGGCGCAGCGCTGCTGAAGGGCGGCTTTGAAGACGGCACCATCGGCGCGGGCGGCCTGTTCGCTGGCGCTTTGCTGCCCACCGCCGTGGCGGCACTGGCCTTCCTGCTGTAGTCAGCCGCCCGCGACGACGCGGACCTGGGCCGCGCCCAGCACCACCACGTCGCCCACGCGCAGCTTGCGGCCTCGGCGGGTGTCGACTTCTCCATTGACACGCACGGCGCCCTCACCGATCAGCATCTTGGCTTCACCGCCGCTGCCGGCCAGGCCCGTGGCCTTCAGCAAGGCGTCCAAGGTGATGTGATCGCCCCGCAGGGCCAGTTCGGTGGGTGTGTTCATGCGCGATTCATTCGACAGGGCCTAGACGCCAGAGTGAGGTGACTTCGGACGCACGCGCGGCATGCAAGGGGTCTTCGACATCCGCTGCCTTGCGGTGCTTGGGCCGCGTGTCAATGCGGCCCAGCACCTGCAGGCCCGCGGCCTGGATCCAGCCTTGCAGTTGCTCGCGTGTGCGCAGGCCCAGGCGTTCGGCCAGGTCGGACAGGATCAGCCAGCCTTCGCCGCCGGGCAGCAGGTGCGCGGCCAGGCCGGCCAGAAAACCGCGCAGCATGCGGCTGTCCTCGTCGTACACCGCGCGCTCAATCGGCGTGCCGGGCCGCGCGGGCAGCCAGGGCGGGTTGCAGACCACCAGGGCCGCCCGCCCCGGCGGGAACAGGTCGGCCGCCAGCACGTGCACTGCAGGTTCAGCAGGCGGCAAGAGGCCCAAGTGCTGCAGGTTGTCCTGCGCGCAAGCCAAGGCGCGCGGGTCCAGGTCGGTGGCCACCACGGACTTCACGCCCCGCCGCGCCAGCAGCGCAGCCAGCACACCGGTGCCGGTGCCGATGTCGAAGGCACCTGCTTCGGCACCGGGCGGGAGCGTCGTGTGCGTCACCAGGTCCAGGTACTCGCCGCGCACCGGCGAGAACACGCCGTAATGCGGGCGGATGCGGTTGTCGGGCGCCGGTCCGAGCGCAGGCACGGGCACGCCCTTCTTGCGCCATTCGAAGGCACTGATCAAGCCCAGCAACTCGCGCAAAGACACGATGCTGGGTTCGCCGTCGGCGGGGCCCCAGGCCTGTTCGCAGGCCAGCCGTACATCGGGTGCGCGACGCTGGTCGATGCCGCGGTCCGCCTGCATGGGAATGAGCAGTTGCGACAGCACCCTTGCACGCTGTGCTTGCGCCTGGCGGTGGCGGTGGAAGGCCGCACCAGGTGCACCCGGCTCAGGCGGGGCCGCGCGGGCAGCGCGGCGCGGCACGCGGTCCACACGGCGCACCAAGGCGTCCAGGAGGTGCCGGGCGTTCTGGAAGTCACCGCGCCACAGCAGGGCCGTGCCTTCGCAGGCCAGGCGGTAGGCCGTGTCGGCCGCCGTGCTGTCGTCCACGCAGACCACCCGCTTGGGTGGCGGCGCATCGCGTTCGCTGCGCCAGCGCGCGCGCTGCGGTTGGTCGTCTTCGGTCCACTCCATGAAAACGGAGGGGTCCCTGGACAGGTCGGCAGGCACTGACAGGGACTGGGGCATGCCCCGAGCGTACCGCGTCAGTGCAGCGGCGCACTGGCCGGCGCACCCGGCGGCAGGAGCGAGGGCGTCAGCAAGGAACGGCGCTCGGCCCAGGCGCGCAGCTGTTCCAACGGCACGGGCTTGCTGAGGAAGTAGCCTTGTGCCTCGTCACAACCCAGGGCACCCAGCTGTGCCAGGATGGCCGCGTTCTCCACACCTTCGGCCACCACGCTCAAGCCCAGGTTGTGCGCCAGGTCGATGGTGCTGCGCACGATCTTGGCGTCGCCTTCTTCGCGTTCCATGGCCATGACGAAGCTTTTGTCGATCTTCAGTTCCTGCACTGGCAAGCGGCGCAGGTAGGCCAGGGACGAATAACCGGTGCCGAAGTCGTCGATGCTGAGTTTGTAGCCGCGCTGGTGCAGCCGGTTCAGCGTGGCTTCGGCCCGTTTCGGGTCGTCCATGATCGCGCTCTCGGTGATCTCCAGGCAGAAGCCTTCGGCGCGCGCGCCATGGCGCAACAGGATGGCTTCCAGCTTGTCGGGCAGCTCCAGGTCCATCAGGTCGCGTGTGCTCAGGTTGATGGAGAGGCGGCGAATGCCCATCGCCACCAGCTCGGCCTGCTTCTGGCAGGCGTCCTCGAACACCCACAGCGTCAGCTGGCGCACATAGCCGGTCTGTTCGGCAAAGGGGATGAACTCCATCGGCGGCACCAGGCCGCGTGTCGGGTGCTGCCAGCGTACCAAGGCCTCGGCGCCTACGAGCGCACCCGTTGCCACGTCCACCTTGGGCTGCACGAAGAGGCGCAGTTCCTGGTTGTCCACGGCCTGGCGCAGTTCGGACAACAGCGACAGCGTCTGGCCGCTGCTGCTGTCCAGGGAAGCCTCGTACAACTGCGCGCCAGCGGTCTGGCGCTTGGCGGCGTACATGGCCACTTCGGCGCGGCTGAGCAGGTTGTCGGCGTCCTGGGCGTGTTCGGGCCACACGGCAATGCCCAGGCCGGCGCTCAGGTCCACGCGCTGGTCGTCCAGTTGCATGGGCTCTTCGAAGGCGGCCGTGATGCGTGCGGCCACGGCCTGCGCCAGTTCGGCATTGGCCTGCGGCAACAGCAGCGCAAACTCATCGCCACCCAGGCGCGCCACCACATCGCCAGGGCGCAAGGTCTGCTGCAGACGTTCGGCCACGCCTTGCAGCAAACGGTCACCGAAGGCGTAGCCCATCACGTCGTTGACGTGCTTGAAACGGTCCAGGTCCAGCATCACCACAGCCAGGGGCTGCTGGGCCGCGATGGCGCTGAGCACCACGTCGCGGAACTGCAGGCGATTTGGCAGCCCGGTCAGGCGGTCCCAGTAGGCGAGGCGACGGATGGCGTGCTGCTGCTCGGCGATGTTGCCGCGCATGGACTCAAAGGCCTTGGCCAGTTCACCGACCTCGTCCTGTCGGGCGGTGTCGGCCAGCGGTGTGTCGTAGTCGCCACGGCCCAGGCGTTCGCTGGCCAGCACCAGGGTGGCGAGCGGGCGCGTCACCACGCGGGACGTCCAGATGCTGCCCAGGCCGAACAGGGCCAGGCCCAGCACCGTGAGTGCGGCCATGGTGAGCTGCAGCGCGCGGTAGGGCTCCACGGCCTCACGGATCGACCCGCTCAGCCGCAGCACGGCGCGTGCGCCGCCGTCCTGCGACAGCAGCACCGACCGCAGCAGCAGCGGCTCGCCGTCCAGCAGGGTTTCGGTGTCGCGGTCGGGCACCGCCGCCAGAGCCTCGGCGCGCAGGCTGGCGTCCAGGCTGCTGTGCAGCAGGCGCGGCGCGCCCCTCGTGGGCTGCAGCAACAGCGTGGCCTGCAGGCCGGCCACGGCGTGCAGGTCCTGCACCACGGCGCGGTCGAGCTCGAAGCCCATCAGCACCCAGCCGATCACCAGCGGCGCTTTCATGGGCACCATCACGAACTGGTGCGGCTTGCCGTTGAGCACGGCGATGACCGAGCCGCCCTGTGCCAGTTGCGGCGCCAGGCTGTCCAGTCCTGCAGTCATGGCACGGTCCTGCTTGGCGTCACCTGCCACGCCGCCCACCGGTGCGTGGGCCACCATGGCATAGCGGGTGTCCAGCAGCGCGGCGACCGACGCCTCGATGCGCGCGCCCTGGTTTTCCAGCGCCGACGCGATGGTCTCGGTGTCGTTGCTGCTGACCGCGGCGCGGAAGCCGTAGTCCGCCGCCAGGAGCGACGCGCCTTGCAGCAGTTTGGCTGCGCGCTGCTCCATGACCCGGCTCCACACCCGTTCGCCCACGGCCAGCTGTTCCGCCAGACCTGTGCGCGCGTTGCGTTCGATGCCTTCGCGCAGCGCGACGAATGCCAAGGTCTGCAGCGCCAGCAGCAACAGCAGCGACCACGCCGCCATGCGGCTCGAAAGCCGCCAGGCGCGTGGGTGGCTCAGGCTGCAGTGGCGGATCAAGGTCGCGCCTCGGCCAGGTGCACGGCGGCCTGCACGGGCGTGGCTTCCACCTTCACGGCCAGGTCCGCCGCTGGCGTGCCGGGGGGCATCGCGGCGTGCCAGGCACGCAGCCGGTAGGTGCCAGGCGGCACTTGCGGCAGCGTAACGCGGCCATCCGCACCGGTCTGGGCGTGGTAGGGCGTGTCGACCACCACCACCCAGGCCGCCATGTTGTCGTGGATGTTGCAGCCCAGCACAGCGATGCCGGGCTGGTCAAAGATCACCGGCGCCGTGGGCGTACCCACATAGAGCTTGATCTCGAACTTCTTGACAGCCGAAAAGGAATAGACGTGGTGGCGCACGGTGTCCCGGTTCGGAAAGGTCACGGAACTGCCCACGGGCACCACGGTGACCTGCGGCGTGAACTGCCGCGACGACTGGGCGATCTCCACACCCGTCAGCGGTTTCACGGCGGCTTTCGCCTCACGCGACTCCAGGAACACCACGGCCTGCGGCAGCGGGCGGCCGGCCGCATCAGTCACGCGCACCTCCACCGGGCCCGCGTGGGCCAGGCCTGCCACGAAGGTCCAGGCCAGCAAGCCCAGCGGCAATCGATACAAGGGATAAAGGCAGGTCGTCATGGGAACTCCCCCGGTGGCTGTGATGCCGGGGCCCCACCTGTATCGGCCTTGGGCCTTAGAAACTGAACCTGGGCTGGGCGAAGTTCAGGGCCAGAGGACCACGGCCCAGACCAGGACCGTGAAGACCAGACACAACATCACAGCCGCACTGCCCAGATCCTTGGCCCGGCCCAGCAAGGGGTGGCGCTCCACGGTTACCGCGTCGCACACCGCTTCCAAGGCGGAATTGAGTAGTTCCGCCACCAGCACCAACAGCACGCTGCCCACCAGGGCCAGGGCCTGCCAGCGGCCGGGCGCGATGAAAGGCACCAGCACCAGCATGGGCACGGCCAGGAACAGTTCCTGGCGGAAGGCGTGCTCGTGGCGGATGGCCGCGCGCAGGCCCGCCAGCGAATAGCCCGCGGCCTTGGCGATGCGCTCCAGGCCGCCCTTGCTCTTGAAGGCGGACTCGGCGCCAGGGGCAGGCGGATCGCGGGCGGGGTCGGTCATCGGGGTGGCGCTTCAGGTGGTGGTAAGGAACCGGCGCAGATTGTCACCGGCCGGGCGTCACAATCCGGGCGCATGTTTGAAGCCAGCACGGCGCGCGAGCGCTTCACCCTGAAACTCACCGTCGAACAACTGCTGGTCCTGGCCAGCGCCTTCTGGGTGCTGTCGGCCAATGGCTTGTTCCTGCAGGCCGCGCTGAAGGACCGCATCGCTTCCGAATCCGGCACCTGGGCCTTTGCCGCAGCGCTGCTGGTGATGCTGGGCGCGCTGCACTTCCTGCTGATGGGGCTGGTCAGCAACCGCTGGACGGTGAAGCCGCTGCTGGCGGTGCTGATCGTCGGCACGGCCTTCGCCACCTATTTCATGCAGAGCTTCAACGTCTACCTGGACCCGACGATGTTGCGCAATGTCATGCGCACGGACGTGGCCGAGGCGCGTGAACTCTTTGCGTGGCGACTGCTGCCCCACCTGGCGCTGTTTGCGGTGCTGCCCCTGCTGGTGCTGTGGCGGGTGCGCATCGTCAACCGGCCGTGGCTGCGTGCGGCTGCGGTGCGGTTGGGCGTGCTGCTGCTGGCCGTGGTGGTGCTGGTGGGCGCGCTGCTGTCGGTCTTCCAGGCCTTCAGTTCGCTGATGCGCAACAACAAGGAGATGCGCTACCTCATCACGCCGGCCAACTACCTGTGGTCCATCACCTCCGTGGTGACGGCGCAGGCGCAGGGTGCGGCCAAACCGCGCGTGGTGATTGGCGAAGACGCCAAGGCCGGCCCGCGCATGGCCGCGCGTACGGCCGCAAACACCAAGCCGCTGCTGGTGGTCATGGTGGTGGGCGAAACCGCACGCGCGGCCAACTGGCAGCTCAACGGCTACGCCCGGGCCACCACGCCGGAACTGGCGCAGTTGGGGGTGACCAACTTCAAGGACGTCACCTCTTGCGGCACCAACACGGAAACCTCCCTGCCCTGCATGTTTGCACCCGTGGGCCGGCGCGACTATGACGAAGCCCGCATCCGCGGCAGCCAGTCCCTGCTGCATGTGCTGAACCGCGCTGGCGTGGGCGTGATGTGGCGCGACAACCAGAGCGGCTGCAAGGGTGTCTGCGAAGGCCTGCCGCAGGAAGAGGTACTGAAGTCGAACCCGCCCGGCCTGTGCGCCGAAGGCCGTTGCATGGACGAAGCCTTGCTGGTGGGCCTGGACGGCCGCCTCAAGGCCCTGGCCGGACAACACGGCACGCAGTTCCTGGTGATGCACCAACTGGGAAACCATGGGCCCAGCTACTTCCGCCGCTACCCGCCGGCCTTCAAGCGCTTCACGCCGGTCTGCGAATTTGACGACCTGCGCAAGTGCAACCGGGAAGAGATCGTCAACGCCTACGACAACGCCCTGCTCTACACCGACCACGTGCTGGCGCTGCTGATCCAGCAATTGCGGGCCGCGCAGGACCAGGTGGATTCCGTCGTGCTCTACGTATCCGACCATGGCGAATCGCTGGGCGAAAACAACCTCTTCCTGCACGGCCTGCCCTATGCCATCGCGCCCGATCTGCAGAAGCACGTGCCGATGGTCCTGTGGTTCTCTCAAGGCGCCGCTGCAGCCACCGGTGTGGACCAGGCCTGCCTGCAACGCCGCGCAGGCCAGCCTGCGGCACACGACCACCTGTTCCACACCTTGCTGGGCCTGATGGACGTGAAGACCGCGCTCTATGAAAAGGATTGGGACCTGGCCAGGGATTGCCGCACGCCATGAACACCGCTCCCGGCTTCACCTGGCAGCGCGATGCGCTGATCACGGGCGTGGCCCTGGCCCTGCTGCTGGCCTGGGATGCCAGTGGACTGGACCTGGCCAGTGCCCGCCTGTTTGCAGACGCGCGGGGCTTTGCGCAGCGCGAAGCCTGGTGGGCCAGCCGGCTCTTGCACGACGGCGGCCGCATCGCGTCCTGGCTGCTGTTGGCGGCCGTGGCGCTGGGCGGCATCCGCCAGCCGGGTGCCAGTGACCCGCCGCGAAGCTGGCGCTGGACCTGGGTCGGCCTGATCCTGCTCTGCGCCGTGGCTGTGCCGGCGCTGAAGCGCGTCAGCACCACCAGCTGCCCCTGGGACCTGGCGGAATTTGGCGGCATGGCGCAGCACGTGTCGCACTGGCGCTTTGGCGTGAGCGACGGCGGCGGCGGACGCTGCTTCCCTTCGGGCCATGCCGTCGCGGCCTTTGCCTTCTTCGGCCTGCACTTTTTCTGGCGCGACTTCAATGCACGCAAGGCCTGGCTCTGGCTGGCGGCCGTGCTGCTGCTGGGCACGGTGTACGGCACGGCCCAGCTGGTGCGCGGCGCGCACTACCCGAGCCACACGCTGTGGTCGGCCTGGCTGTGCTGGACGGTCTGCGCCCTGGCCTACCATCTGCTGAAGCGCCCCGGCCAGCGCACGGAGACACCATGAGCAAGCCCACCCCCGACAGCCCCGCCTGGAAGCACGACGGCGTGCGCGTGGTTCCCGGCAACCAGCTGGACGCCAACACCGCTCAGACCCCGGGCATGGACCGCAAGGCCGCCATCAACTTCGCGCGCGTCGGTGCGCAGAAGCTGTGGGCCGGCACCGTGCACATCCACGCCAATGCGAAGACTGGCGCCCACCACCACGGGCCGCTGGAGAGCGTCATCTACATCGTCAAGGGCCGCGCCCGCATGCGCTGGGGTGACACGCTGGAATTCACCGCCGAAGCCGGACCGGGCGACTTCATCTACGTGCCGCCCTTTGTGCCGCACCAGGAGATCAACGCCAGCGCCACGGAAACGCTGGAATGCGTGCTGTGCCGCAGCGACGGCGAGGCCGTGGCCGTGAACCTGGACATCGCCCCAGTGGAACAACCCGAGAACGTGCATTGGGTCGACCCCACGCACCCGGCCCCCAAGGCCTGAGACCATGAACCACGTGGAGCCCCGTGCGTTTCTGCGCGCCCTGTACGACGCGGCCGTGCGCCGCGCCCTGCCCGCCGACAACACCGCCGCCTACCTGCCGGCACCGCCGAAGGGCCGCGCCCTGGTGCTGGGCGCCGGCAAGGCCGGCGGCGCCATGGCCGCCGCGGTGGACGCGCTGTGGCCGGCCGATGCGCCCATGAGCGGCCTGGTGGTGACGCGCTACGACCATGTGCCACCCGCGTACAAGGCCCGAATGTCCCAGAACGCAGGCCGCATCGAAGTGGTGGAAGCGCGCCATCCCGTGCCGGACGAGGCCGGGGCGCGCGCTGCGCAGCGCATCGCAGAACTGACCCGCGGCCTGACGGCCGACGACCTGGTGCTGTGCCTGATCTCTGGCGGCGGATCGGCCTTGCTGTCCATGCCCGCACCAGGCCTCACGCTGGACGACAAGCAGGCCATCAACAAGGCGCTGCTGAAGAGCGGCGCGGCCATCGACGAGATGAACTGCGTGCGCAAGCACCTGAGCGCCATCAAGGGCGGCCGCCTCGCTGCCATGTGCGCCCCGGCGCGTGTGGTGACGCTGTTGATCAGCGACGTGCCTGGTGACGCGCCCGAGGTCATTGCCAGCGGCCCCACCGTGCCCGACGCCACCACCTGCGCCGACGCGCTGGCGATCTGCCAGCGCTACGGCATCGAACTGCCGCCCGCCGCGCGCGCTGGGCTGGAGAGTGGCGCCTTTGAATCGCCCAAGCCCGGCGACGCGATCTTCCGCGGCCATGAAGTGCACATGACGGCCACGCCGCAGCAGAGTCTGGAGGCCGCCGCCGCCGTGGCCCGCGCGGCCGGCATCGAAGCCCACATCCTCAGCGACGAGATGGAAGGCGAAAGCCGAGAAGTCGGCAAGGTGCAGGCCGCGCTGGCCCGTGCGGTGGCGCGCCGAGGCGCGCCATTTGCCAAGCCCTGCGTCATCTTGTCGGGCGGCGAGACCACCGTCACGGTGAAAGCCAAGGGAGGCCGCGGAGGCCGCGCCACCGAATTCCTGCTGGGCTGCGCCATTGCCCTGCAGGGAGAACCTGGCGTGCACGTGCTGGCGGCGGACACCGACGGCATCGACGGCGTGGAAGACAACGCCGGCGCCATCGTCACGCCCGACACCCTGGCCCGCGCCCAGGCGCTGGGCCTGAAGGCGGCAGACTTCCTGGACCGCAACGACGCCTACAACTTCTTCCAGCCGCTGGGCGACCTGGTGGTGCCGGGGCCGACCTTCACCAACGTCAACGACTTCCGGGCGCTGCTGGTCCTGTAGGCCCCGCCGCTAGCGCTACAGGCACACCAAAGACCCGTCGTCCAGCTCGGCCGCTGTCCAAGCCCTCTCGGGCAGGCCGAATGTCTTGTCGATTTCGCGCACACGCGGTGGCGACACCTGCATGTGCAGATTGGCTGCCTCCACGACCCGGCCTCGTCGCCAGGGCGCACGGCACACGGCGCACGGCACACGGAAAGCGCGAAGTCCGATCGCGACTTCGGTGCCCTTGCGCGACTGCCGTTGTTCGCAGGGCAGCAGCGTGAACGTGCCGAAGCGCATGCAGTTCATGTGCAAGGTAACACTCGATCGGCAACTGACGCCGCCCCCCTGATTCGGGGGGCAGCTCGGTCTGTATCCACTCGTTTGCACACCTGAGCGACGCGCTCGTGCCCACACTGAAACTGTATCCACTTCTTTTCTGGGGTGAATTGCCATGAACAAGCCTGTGTCAGCGGCTCTGCGAACCTTGGTGGCTACTGCGGCGCTGTGCGCCAGCTTCGCGGCCCACTCGGCCGTGATCGTGCTCAGCGGGGCCATGGACAACTTGCAGGTGGTCGCCCCGGTCTACCAGATCCCGGGCGACGACACTTCGCCGGTCATCGGCAGCACGCATTTCCGCCCCGATGGCATCACGCCCATCAGCACGTCAACGGCAACCGGCTTCGCCACCGTCACTTTCGACACCGTGACGCTCCTGATGACCACGACCGCACATTGGACCGGGCTCACCGGCCCAGCCGACCGCGCGCATGCGCACGACGCCCCGCTGGGGGAGACCCGCTTGCTGGATCCTCCCAACAACCGCTTCTTCCACGAAGTCATCAACACGGACTACGACTACTCCACGGATCCGCCCACCCTGACCAGCACCACGATCATTGGCGGGCCGGTGCTGTGCACAACGGACACCACCGATCCCTTCTACGATCCTGTTGCCTACTGCGCGCCTGAGACAGCGTCGATTGTCGACGTGTTGGACATGAGCACCGATCCGCGGTGGGACCCCTTCGGTCCCGGCGGAACCGGCGGAACCATGGACGACATGCTGGCCGTGTTCCTGACCAACGGCCTGTTTCTGGACATCCACACCACCGCGTATCCCGGTGGCGAGATCCGGGGCCAACTGCAGGTCCATGGCGTGCCCGAGCCCGGCGCTGCCGCGTTGCTAGCCCTCGGTCTTGCCCTTGCCGGCATGGTCGGGCGCGGTACCCGACGCCGCGTGCAGTAGTGCCACAGCAGCCTCTCCAGGACTGCCTCTGGAAACTGCGATTGCAGCCTCGGGCCTGATCCCGGGGTCTGCGGCGTCTCGCGACCGCCGACCCGCTGCACCCTGAGGGCTTCGAGCCTCAGCCTTGGTCCGATGTCCTTGACCGGCGATCTATCGGTACGCCCGTATGCGTAGGCAGCGTCGACGGTGCCAAGCCGCTGCGCTGTGGGATGTCAACGCCTAGACTGGCGCCATGCGCAACCCCGTCCTACAAGCCCAGCGCCTGGGCTTCCCTTGGCAGACCATCGACCCCTTCCTGTTCTGCGTGTACCACGACGACGCCTACCCGCGTGGCAATGCGCAGTTCGGCCCCGACGCGCCCTTGACGGGCCGCGACATGGGCCAGGACTTCGCCGGCCAGGACGGCTGGCGCATGTACCACGGCCACACCGTGCCGGGCTTTCCGCAGCACCCGCACCGCGGCTTCGAGACGGTGACCATCGTGCGCAAGGGCCTGGTGGACCACTCGGATTCGCTGGGCGCCACGGCGCGTTTTGGTGGCGGCGACGTGCAGTGGCTCACCGCGGGCAGCGGCATCCTGCACAGCGAGATGTTCCCGCTGCTCAAGCGCGATCAAGGCAACCCGCTGGAACTGTTCCAGATCTGGCTCAACCTGCCCGCGCGCAGCAAGATGTCCGCGCCGCACTTCACCATGTTCTGGGCCGAGGCCATTCCCCAGCGCGACTTTGGCGGTGTGCAGGTGTCCTGCATTGCAGGCCGCGTGGCCGACGCCGAACCCTTGGTACCACCACCGGATTCCTGGGCTTCGCAGGCCGAATCCGACCTGGCCATCTGGACGCTGAAATTCCAGCCCGGTTCGCGCTGGATCTTGCCTCCTGCCGCTGGCGCCGGCACGCGGCGACAGCTCTACTTTTTCAAAGGCGACACGCTGACCCTGGCCGGCCAAAGCCTGAATGCGCATGCCGCTGTGGAACTGGCGGCCGAACAAGCCGTGGAACTGTTGGCCGGCAAAGAAGCCTGCGAATGCCTGCTGCTGCAAGGCAGGCCCATCGGCGAGCCGGTGGCGCAGTACGGGCCCTTTGTCATGAATACACAGCAGGAACTGCACCAGGCCTTCAGTGACTTCCAGCGCACGCAGTTTGGCGGCTGGCCCTGGCCCGACCACGCACCGGTTCACGGCCCCGAACCGCGCCGCTTCGCCCGCCACGTGGGCGGCCGCGAAGAGGCACCCAGTCCTTGAAGCGCTGATCGGCTGATCAGCCGACAGGCACGTCGATCTTCCAGCGCCCCACGCGGCAGCTGGCCACCTCCAGCTTCAAGGTGCCCTGGCCTTCGGCCACCAGAGTGACATAGCGCTCGTGCCCATTGCCGCGCGACGTGGGGCTGAACACGCTGGAGCCATACAGACCGCCGCCCCAGCCGTCCAGGTGCCCGAGATCCACCACCTGTTCAGAAGGCGCCAGCACCTTGGCGCCTTCGGCCTTCACGGTCAGGCGCAACGGCTCCGCATGCGGCACGGCCTTGGCCGACGGCAAGCCGTAGCTGGGCAGGTAGCCACGGTTGGCCACGCGCAATTCCACCGTGGTGTGGCTTCCGCTCTTTTCAGTGCGCACCACTTCCACCGTCACGCGGGGCACCAGCGCGGCCACGCGCAGGAAGGCGGCGCTCTGGGTTTCGCAGGTGCCGGCCAGGCGTTCGTAGGGCGGGTTCCAGATGCCCACGCGCGGGTCGAAGCCGTTGACTTCCACTTCGCCCAGCTGCGGGTGTTGCACCTTCTGCCAGGTCTTGAACATGCGGCCGGCGTTGTGCTGGCGGTCGAAGTCGGCCAGCGCGCGCGCGTCCTTGCGGCCGAACTTGCTGTAGTGGTCGACAAAGGGCTTCTTGCGCTCAATGCCCAGCTGCTTGAACAAGTCCCACAGTTCCACCACGTAGCTCAGCGCGCCGCGCTGGTGGTAGGCGTAGTCGCTCAGGTCGCCGTGCAGCGGCTTGTCGGGTTCATACAGGAATTCATGAAAGCCGCTGACGCTGGCATAACCCGTGTGTTCAGTGAACCAGGCTTCCACCTGTTCGTAGATGGACAGGTCGCCCGGGTCCATCTTGCTGTCAGGTTTGTCGCCCAGCGGGCGGATCAGCACGCCGCCAAAGGTGTGCAGGTTGAGCCACACCATGATGTTGGGGTGGCGCGTCGCAAAGTCGATCACCGCACGGGTTTCCGGCGCGCTGCCCGGGTAGGGGCCGGCGCCGATCTGCTGCGGCTCCGGCGCCCAGAAATACGGGAAGTTGCGGTTGAAGTCGTAGCTGTTGTCGGACAGGAAGTAGGGATCCGGGACCTTGCGGCCGTCGAAGTTGGCAATGTGCCCTTCGGGGTAGAGCTTGAAGAAGGGGCCCTCGTCTTCCGGCAGCCGCGTCACCATCACGGGCGGCTGCTGGATCTGGCCCTGTTCGTCCCGCAACTCCACCAGTTCCCCGCTCGGGTCCTGCTGCCGCATGTAGCCGGCCAGGCCGTTGCCGTCCACGTCGCCGGGCACCCAGTGCGGGTGGGCCTGCTGGACACGGTCGTCGACAGGGCTGGACCGCAGGTAGCGCCCGGTCTTGAGCACCGCTTCTGCCCCGTCGGGCGACATGCGCGGCACCACATAGAACAGGGTGTTCTTGATGGCCTCGATCATCGGTGCCGGGAAAGGCTTGCCGCCCACGTCCTTGGCGCCGCCATGCAGGGCCAGCACGTCTTCGGCGATGGCCAGCGCCACGCTGGACCCGCAGACCTCGGAGGCATGCATGTTGCCGTCGATCCAGACGGCGGGGCGGCCACTGTCGCCGGCGCGGCCAATGGTCAACAGGGGGATGTCACGGCCTTCGGCCGAGGTGCCCAGCGTGCTGATGGTGACCAGGCCCGGGTGCTGCTGCGCCCAGGCTTGAAGCTGCGCCACGATCTCGGCGTGGTCCAGGTATTTCTGTCGGAACATGCGGTCTCTCGCAAGGGTTCAAGTGGGCCGATGTTGCCCCAAGTCCTGGCCCTTTCCGTGCCCGGGCCTGTGCCCGGGCTTCTGCCTGGGCCGGCCGTTCACCATTTGCAGCCGCCACTCCTCACCGCGTCGGCCATCAAAGGCAAGACGGCCAGCACGCCGGCACCGGCATAGGCCTTGCGGCAATCGGTCTTGCCGGACTTTTCAATGTCGCGCGCCAGTTTCTCGTCCACCTCGGGCGGCCGCGGCAGCACAGGCAGCGCGCCGCCCGTGGCAAAGCGCGACAGTTCGCCACCACGTGGGCGCGCCAGTTCCAGGTTCAGGCGCGGTGGTTGGCTGGCCGCCGAAGCCGCGGGTGTGGCCACGTCATGGCCGACGCGCGAGCCGGCGTCAGGGCCCGCCAGGCCCGGGGTCTGTGCCAAGGTGCCCGGGGACGGCACGGCGGGCACGCTGGGCAAAGCGACGGTCTCGGCCCGGTCCCCACGCGGCAGTGCGGCTTCGGCGGCGCGGGGTGCGGCGGGCACCGGCGCGGCGGGCAGCTGCCGCACGCCGGCGGGGGGAGCGCCAGGTGTCGGCAGAGCCTGCAGTTCCGGCAGCGCGGCGGCCACGGGCTCGCGGGCCAGAGCGGGGCCGCCGCTGCGTGTGGGGGGCAACAAGGGCGTGGCCAGGGTGCGCTCGGCGGGCGCAAGTGTGGCGACCGGGGCGGCCGCGGCCAAAGGCGGTGTCGGCAGCGCTGCAGCAGGCAACGGTGCCAGAAGCGGCGCGGGGACCAGCTCGGGCGTGGGAATGGGTGGCTGCGCTGCCTGCGGGGCCTGCGGCAGCGTCATGGGCAGCGTGGTCGTCATGTCGCCTGGTGGCGCCAGAGGCGCGGGCATTGGAAGCGCCGGAGGCGTAGGCGCTGGAAGCGCCTGCGGCACTTGGGGCGCCGGCACCCCCAAGCGTTCCGCGCCCGGCAGGCTGTCGGGCGGCAATTCGGTCTGGCGCACGCGTCCACCCCAGCGCGGGCTGTCGCTTTCGGGCGCTGCGCCGGGGGTGGGGGTGGCGGCGGGGGCTGCGTCGCGGGCGCTGTCGCTCATCGGGCCGCGCAGTGTGATGTTGATGGCGCCAAACACACCCTGCCCCGGTGGCGCGGTGCCGCCGGGCGCATTGCCCAGCATCAGCACCAGCCACAGGTGCAGCAGCATCGCCAACAGCACACAGCGCGCCATGGGCGTGATGGTCGCTGCGGGCCAGGGTGCCAGGCGGGCCGGTAGCGGCTGGTCTTGCAGGACGGCGTGCATGGGTGGGCGACCTTGGCAGCGCCGCTGCGGACTGTCAAGGCGGGACCGTGGCCGCGCGTCGGTCACGGGCTGGCGACAATCAACCGCATGCAACCCACTGCCCGCCACCGCCTGTCCTGCGTGCTGCTGCTGACCGGCGCCGCAGCATGCACCCTGCCCATGTGGCTGCTGTCCACCGACCGCCACCCGGGCTACCACTGGGTCCAGGCAGCGGGGGTCGTGACCCTGCTCTGGCTGGTCTGGCAGGTGTGGCGCGTGGGCGCTGCAGGGCAGGCCACGCAGGGGCTGTTCTGGCCAGGCGCGGGTGCGGCGCTAGGCTTTGCCCTGCTGGGCTGGTGGCCCGCCGCGCTGCCAGCCGTGGCGGGGCTGGTTCTGGTGCAACTGGGTGAACCGGACGAGCCGGGCGAAACAGATGAGTCCTGAAACCCGGTGTTCCTGGCGCTCGGGTCTAATCCAGGTTCAAACCCCGACCCTTGCCAGGTACCGCACCATGGACCAGCTCAGCCAGCTCAAGCAGCTCACCACCGTCGTCGCCGACACCGGCAACTTCAAGCAACTGGCGCAGTTTGCGCCGCAAGATGCCACTACCAACCCCAGCCTGATCCTGAAAGCGGTGCAGTTGCCCGACTACGCACCGCTGCTGGCCGAGACCGTGGCCGCGCACCGAAGCGAGCCGCTGGACGCCATCGTGGACCAGGTGCTGGTGCGTTTTGGACGCGAGATCCTGAAGGTCGTGCCCGGCCGCGTCAGCACCGAAGTGGATGCACGCCTGTCCTTCGACACCGAAGCTTCGCTGGCTCGGGCGCGCCGCATCATCGGTCTGTATGAAGCTGCGGGCATCGCCAAGAACCGCGTGCTCATCAAGTTGGCCGCCACCTGGGAAGGCATCCGCGCGGCCGAGGTGCTGGAACTCGAAGGCATCCGCTGCAACCTGACCTTGCTGTTCGCTTTCTGCCAGGCGGTGGCCTGCGGCGACGCCAAGGTGCAGCTGATCAGCCCCTTCGTCGGCCGCATCTACGACTGGCACAAGAAGGCCGCCGGTGCCAAGTGGGACGAAGCCGCCAGTGCGGGCGCAAACGACCCCGGCGTGCAGAGCGTGCGCGCCATCTTCAACCACTACAAGCGCCACGGCATCGCCACCGAGGTGATGGGCGCCAGCTTCCGCAACGTGGGCCAGATCACGGCGCTGGCCGGTTGTGACCTTCTCACCATCAGCCCCGACCTGCTTGCGCAGTTGCAAGCGACCGACGCGCCGCTGACCCAGGCGCTGGACGCCGACGCCGCCCGCGCCATGGACCTGCCCGCCGTGCACCACGACGAGAGGGCCTTCCGCTGGGCTCTGAACGAAGACGCCATGGCCACGGAGAAACTGGCCGAAGGTATCCGCTCCTTTGCCGTCGACGCCGGCAAGCTGGACGCCTTGATCGAAGGCCTGCGCCGGTGAAGCGCTGCGACGAGACCCAGGCCTGGGGCGCCCTGCAAGGCCACTTCGAAGCCCACGGCCGCGACCTGGACCTGCGCGAGGCCTTTGCCCGCGACCCTGGCCGCTTCAGCGCCTTCAGCCTGCAGGCGCCCGAGGTTTTTGCCGACCTGAGCAAGAACCTGGTCGACGTTGCCACGCGCCGCTTCCTGCTGGACTTGGCGCGCGAGTGCGATCTGGAGGCGCGGCGCGACGCCCTGCTGCGAGGCGAGGTGGCCAATGCCACCGAAGGCCGCGCCGCGCTGCACACCGCGCTGCGCGCGCCCAAGGGCCAGGGGCCGTTCAGTGAAGAGGTCCACCGCGTGCTGGACGCCATGCTGGCCTATGCCGACCGCGTGCGTGCCGACGGCGGCATCACCGACATCGTCAACATCGGCATCGGCGGCAGCGACCTGGGTCCTGCCATGGTCGTGCCGGCCCTGGACGCATACAGCAACGCCGCGCAACGCCTGCATTTCGTCAGCAACGTGGACGGGCACGACATCGTCCCGCTGCTGCAACGCCTGGACGCGAAGAAGACGCTGTTCATCGTTGCCAGCAAGACCTTCACCACGCAAGAGACCATGGCCAACGCGAACGCCGCGCGGGCCTGGTTCGTGGAACAGGGTGGCACCGACGTGGCACGGCACTTTGCGGCCACCACCACCAACGTGAAAGCCGCTGCCGACTTCGGCATCAGCACCACCTTCGGCTTCTGGGACTGGGTGGGCGGACGCTATTCGCTGTGGTCGGCCATCGGCCTGCCGATTGCGATTGCCATCGGCAGCGGCAACTTCCGGGCATTGCTGGCCGGCGCGCACGCCATGGATCGGCACTTTGCTGACGCGCCGTTGGAGCAGAACCTGCCTGTGCAACTGGGTTTGCTCGATGTTTGGTACCGCAACTTCCACGGCTTCACCAGCCGCAGCGTGGCGCCCTACCACCAGGGACTGAAGCGCCTGCCGGCCTACCTGCAGCAGCTGGAAATGGAGTCCAACGGCAAGCGCGTGGACGCCGAAGGGCGCGCCCTGCCCTTCGGCACCAGCCCGGTGGTCTGGGGCGAGCCCGGTACCAATGGCCAGCACGCCTACTTCCAGATGCTGCACCAGGGCACGGACGTGATCCCGGTGGAGTTCATCGCTGTCAAGACGCCCGCCCACCACTTGCTGGACCAGCACGCCATGCTGCTGGCCAACTGCCTGGCGCAAAGCCAGGCGCTGATGGTGGGCAAGACCGCCGCCGAAGCGCTGAGTGACAACGTCCCCACCGCCGCGCCGGACTTCGACCGCAGGCAGTTGGCGCAGCACCGAACGTTTCCCGGCAACCGCCCCAGCACGACCTTTGTGCTGGATGCCTTGACGCCCCACGCGCTGGGTGCGCTGATCGCCTTGTACGAACACCGCGTGTTCACCAGCGGCGCCCTCTGGGGCATCAACAGTTTTGACCAGTGGGGCGTGGAACTGGGCAAGGCCCTGTGCAACCAGTTGCTGCCCAGGCTGGCCGGCGGCGACACGAGCGGACTGGACGCCTCCACGGCGGGCCTGATGACCCGGCTGCGCGACCGATGAAGCACATCGTCTTCGACCTCGGCGCCGTTCTCTTCAGCTGGCAGCCGAAACAGATGCTGATGCGCGAACTGCCAGCTGCAGTGCCCGACCTGACCACCGCCGCGCACTGGGAACGCGAAGTGTTCCAGGCCTATCGAGGCGACTGGGGTGACTTCGACCGCGGCACGGTGGAAATCCCGGACCTGGTGGACCGCATTGCGCGCCGCACCGGCTTTTCAGCGGCCGATGTCCAGACCGTCGTGGACGCGGTGCCGCGCGAATTGCAACCCATTCCCGCCACGGTGGCGCTGCTGCACCGCCTGGCCGACGCCGGCCACGTGCTGCACTACCTGTCCAACATGCCGGCGCCCTACGCGGACATCCTGGAACGCAACGCCTTCTTCTCGCGTTTTGCCAGCGGCGTGTTTTCAGGGCGCGTGCATCACAACAAGCCCGAGCCCGGCATCTTTGCCGCGGCCGAGAAGGTGTTTGGCGTGGCGCCATCGGAACTGGTGTTTCTGGACGACCACGCACCCAATGTCGAGGCTGCGCGCGCCCTCGGGTGGCATGCCATCCAGTTTGTCGACGCGGTGCAGTCTGCCGCGGCATTGCGCGAACAGGGCTGGTCCATGGCCTGAGTGCTTGGCGCGATGGAGGCCGGCGGGCATGCGCGCAGCACACGCCCGTGGTTTCAAGCGCTGGAGGTTCGTTTGCGGCCCGTTGCGGTCGTTCTTGCTTGTTGCCGTTGCGGGCCAAGGCCGCCGGGTACCGGGCTCCGCTCATGTCCCCCGGCTCTGGACACTTGGCAGTGTCCAGACCCTCCTCCTTTACTTCGCTGCGCCCGGTACCCAGCGTCCTTGGCCAACCACCCTTGCAGTGCGCGCCCAGGTGGCATGCCACTGGCGGTGCCGGAGCGGGCGATTGGGGTGCCCTGCGGAGCGAAGTAAAGGAGGAGCGGCGGGCGCAGCCCGACGCGGGGGACATGAGCGCAGCAGGGCACCCCAAGCGCACGCGACCGCCAAAACAAGACGAACGACCGCAACGGGCCAACAGCTGAAGGTCCCTTCTAGCTTCAGCGGTCCGTACCCAAGCGCTGGTCAGTCGCGGTAGTCCGGACCGCTCGGGTGGTCGTCACCCATCCAGGCTTCAAGCAATGTGTAGCCCACGGCCAACATCACCGGTCCAACGAAGATGCCCACCAGGCCGAAGGCCAGCAGGCCACCGATGACGCCGGCAAAGATCAACAGCAGCGGCAGGTCGGCACCCAGCTTGATGAGCCAGGGGCGCAGCACGTTGTCCAGGGTGCCGACGATCAGCGCCCACACGACCAGGAAGACGGCCCAGCCGGTGCTGTCGTCATAGAAGGCCCAGGCGGCGGCGCCCAGCAGGACGGGCATGGGGCCGATCTGTGCGATGCACAGCATGAACATCAGGGCGCCGAGCAAGGTCGCGAATGGCACGCCGGCCAGTGCCACGCCCAGCGCACCCAAAACGGCTTGCACAAAGGCCGTGACGCCCACGCCCATGGCCACGCCCCGGATAGCGCCGCCGGCCAGGTCCACCGCGTCCACCCCACGTGCGCCGGCCAGTCGCTGCGCGAAGCGGCGCACCAGTTGCGCGGCCTCTTCGCCGTGGCCGTACATCACCGCTGCAATCACCACGGTCAGCAGGAACTGGAACAGCAGCACGCCGATGCTGCCCACCTGCGCCACGAACCAGCGGGTCAGGTCGCCTGCGTAAGGCGACAGGCGCGGCATCAGGTCGCCCACACCCAGTTCGGCCGCCTGCTGCCACAGGCGTTCGACCAGGCCGCCCACCATCGGCAGGTTCAGCAGCCAGGCCGGCGCTTTGTGGGGCAGGTGGTAGGTGGCAGCGAGCTTGGCCCAATCCACCAGGCGGTCGGCGTTGCCGACGATGGTGATGATGGCAAACACCAACGGCACCACAAACAGCAGCAGCAATAGCAAGGTCATCACGGCCACCGCCAGGCCGCGGCGGTCCCACAGCATGCGCTGCACCCGTTGCATCAACGGCCAGGTCGCGACAACCACCATGGTGGCCCACACCGCGGGGCCCAGGAAGGGCCGAAGGATCCAGAGCGACGTGCCCAGCAACAGACCGATGAACAGCACACCGAAGGTGGTGCGCGCCAGGTCCCGGCTGCCCGGGCGGTTCGTCATCAGCGCGGCACCTCGGTGTACGGCGCGACGCTCAGGGCTTCAATGCGGTAGCTGGCCGCGCCCATGTAGCTGTCGGTGCGGACCGTGGCCAGGGTACCGGTGATCCACACCGCGTCCATGCTGCGCAAGCCCTTGGCCGGCGACTTGGGCAGCACATGCACGATCTGGTTGGCCGGCGGCGGCGGGCTGTGGATGCAGGCGCCGAAGTAGGGCACCAGCAGGAATTCCTTCATGCCGTCCTTGGTGTCCTCCAGCGGCACCACAAAGCCCGGCAGGCGCACGGTCTGGCCGACGATGGCGTTGTTGACAGGGGCGTTGTCCCACACGTCACGCATCTTCTTCAGCATGGCCATGGCCTTGGGATCACCGTCGTCCATGGACTGGAAGTTCAGGTCCTTGAACTCCTTGAAGGGTTCCCAGCCCTGCGGCACCAGGATGTCCCAGGCGATGGTGCGCGGCTGACCAGCGGCTGGCGTGCCGGGCTTGGTCGCGCCACTGTTGGTGGCCACCCCCGCGAGCGCGGGCTTGGGCGTGGTGGGCGCAGGTTGCGAGAAGGCCGGTGCGGCCAGCACCAGCGAAACGGACAGCAGAAAACGGGGGGCAAGCATGGGAAGGACCTCAGGTTCTGGGGCTCAAGCCGTCAGCAAGTGACAGGCGGTAGGCACGCCAACCGGGCACCAGGCTGGCAAGCATACCCGCCAGCAGCACGGCGCCGAAGAGGCCCCACTGCGCCGCGGTGGGCATGCCCGGCAGCAGGGTGATGCCAAAGCGCTGCTGCAGCACCGGCCCAGCCAGCCACACGGCGGCACCGGCCACCAGTGCGCCCAGCAAGGCGCCGGCCAGCGTCACCATGGCGCCTTCGGCCGCCAGCAGCAGCAACACCTGGCGCGGACCCGCGCCCACGGCGCGCAGAACGGCCAGTTCGCGGCGACGTTCATTCAGGCCCGCCAGCACCACGGCCACCAGGGACGCCAGGCTGACCACCGCCACCAGCGCGCTGATCGCCAACAGCGCCTGCTCGCCCGGCCCGATCACGGCCCACAGTTCGTCGAGTGCGACGCCGGGCAGCACGGCCAGCAGCGCTTCTGGTTCGTAGCCGGCCACAAATCGCTGCACGTTGAACACGGCCACGCGGTTCTTCAGGCCCACCAGCGCAGCCGTCACCTGCTTGGGCTCCAGGTCGAACTTGCGCGCCTGCTCGGGCGGGATCTTCATGCCAGGCATGGGCGCGCCGCCGGCCCAGTCCAGGTGGATGGCTTCGATGGCTTTCAAGTCGATGTGCACCGTGCGGTCCACCGGCGTGCCGGTGCGCGCCAGGATGCCGACCACCGTGAAGGGCTTGTCCGCGTGTTCCTGTGAAAGGACGTCGCTGCCGCCGTGGGCCAGCACGATCTTCCGGCCCAGGCCGTAACCCAGCGAATCGGCCACCTCGGCACCGATCACCGCTTCGTACAGCCCGTCCAGCGTGCCCGCAAAGGCGCGGCCCTGCGCCAGCACCAGCGGTTGCTTGTCGCCGTACAGGAAGCGGTCGAAGTAGGCCGGCGTGGTGCCCAGCACCGGGCGGCCCCGATGGCTGTCGCCCAGGCTCAAGGGCAGCACCCATGCGACGGCGCGGTGTTCGGCCACCGCCTTGATGCTGTCCATGCGGATGTTGTTGGTGGCGCCACCGACACGGAACACCGCGTACATCATCAGCTGCACCGATGAGGTCCGCGCACCCACCACCAGGTCGGTGCCGCTGACGCTTTGCGCAAAGCTGGCACGGATGTCGGTGCGCAGCCGCTCCAGCGACATCAGCAAGGCTGTGGCCAGTGCGATGGACAGCACTACCAGCATCAAGGTGCCGCGCCGGTTCAACGCACTTTTCAGCGCGATATGCAGCAGGGCCTTCATGCGGCTTCCTGCGCCACGCGATTCAGGCGCGGCAGGCTCAGGCGTTCGTCAAAGCGTGCGGCCAGGCGTTCGTCATGGCTGACGAAGACCAGGGTGCTGCCAGCCACCGCACATTCGCCCAGCAGCAGGTCCATGAAGCCGTCGCGCAGCGCCGCATCCAGCGCCGACGTGGGCTCGTCGGCAATGACCAGGTCGGGCCGTCCGATCAGTGCGCGCGCCGCCGCCACGCGCTGCTGCTGGCCGACCGACAAGGCGTCGGCGCGTCGGTCGTGCAACTGTGCTTCCAAACCCACGCGCTGCAGGAGCGCGCGTGCGGCGTCGGCGGGTGCGCCTTTGCAGCGCTGGGCCCGCAGCGCGGAAAAACGGCAGGGCAGCAGCACGTTGTCCAGCACGCTCAGGTAGGGCAGCAGGTTGAACTGCTGGAAGACCACCCCGACATGGTCGGCACGGCGCTGGTCGCGCCGGCCGGCGCGCAGCGCGCCCCAGTCCTGGTCCAGCAGCGCGACTGTGCCTTCGCGGGCGTGCAACACCCCGGCCATCAGGCCCAGCAAGGTGCTCTTGCCGCAGCCGCTGGGGCCGTGCAGGAATACGGTGCGGCCGGTGGGGATGTCCAGCGCCTCAATAACCAGGCTGTCAGCCGCGCCAGGCCAGGCGTAGCGCAAATCTCGGATGCTCAGCACAGGCGCGGAGAAGGTTCAGCGGGTGCTCAACGTACCAGCATCACGCGCGTCGCGGGGCGGCGCAGGGTGGCTTTCAGCTGGCCCTTGGGGGTGGCCACCTGCAAGTCGATGCGCTTGACTTGCGGGAAGGCATCGAACAGCCCCACTTCCACGAATGCGGCTTTGGCGCCGGCCTTGCACTTGAATTCAAAGCTGCCCTCCAGGTCGCCATGGGCGTCATTGGCCGCGGCGGGCTTCTTGCCCAGTTGCAGGGGCGGGGACTGCAGATCGACCGTGCCCAGCGTGCAGCCGGCCTTGCCGTCGATGCGGAAAAGGGCTGCCGCGTCGCGCAGCTTCTTGACTGCGGCATCGACCTTTTCGCGTTCGGCGTCGGTGCGGGGGGCGTGTTCAAAGCCCAGCAGGTTGTCCAGCGGGCTGTCGATCTCGACCAGGATGCGGCTGCCTTCCACCGCCACGTCCAGCTTGACGACGCCGTGTTCGTGGGCGCCGGCGGCGCGCGCTGCGGGCACCGAAGCCGCAGCCATGGACAGCAGAGTCACCAATACCGGCATCGGACGGAAGTTCATCGCACCCCTCTCAGGCAGGGCGCGATTGTGCCGTGCTTGAGCAGTACGGCGGCTCAATGCTTCATTGGCAGGGATACCGGTGGCAGGTCTTCGAAGAAGCCTTCACTGCGGTAGGGCGGCGCCAAGGGCACGGCTTCAGGCGGGCGCAGGTTGCGGTCTTCGGGTCGGTTGCTGGGCTGTGGCTGGCTCATGGTGGGCTGTCTCAGTCGCGTCCGGTGGACTGTGCCCGCGGCATGTGGCAGCCGTGTGAAGGTGGCAAGGGTCGCGGCTTAACATGCCGCATGCCTGCCACGCTGGACGGTCAACTCGTCGTCGCCATCTCCTCACGCGCCCTCTTCGACTTCGAGGAAGAAAACCGCGTCTTCGAGTCCAACGACGACCGCGCCTACATGCAGTTGCAGTTGCAGCGCATCGACCAGCCTGCGCGACCCGGCGTGGCCTTTTCGCTGGTGAACAAGCTGCTGGCCTTCAACACGCCGGAACGGGCCCGCGTGGAGGTCGTGATCCTGTCGCGCAACGACCCCGTCAGCGGCATGCGCGTGTTCCGCAGCGCGCAACATTTTCAGTTGCCGGTGCAGCGCGGCGTGTTCACGCGTGGCGAGCCGCCCTGGCGGTACCTGCGCCCACTGGCTGCCAATCTGTTCCTGAGCACCAACGAAGCAGACGTGCGCCAGGCCCTGGCCGCAGGTGTGCCTGCAGCGCGCGTCTACCCGGACAGTGCGCGCGCATCTGCCGCGCACCCGGACGAGGTGCGCATTGCCTTCGACGGTGACGCGGTGCTGTTTTCAGACGAGGCCGAGCGGGTCTACCAGTCCGAGGGTCTGGACGCCTTCCAGAGCCACGAACGCGACCGCGCCGCCCTGCCCTTGTCGGCAGGGCCCTTCAAACCCTTGCTGGAGGCGCTGCACCGACTGCAGCGCGAGCCGGCCGCCGGCATGCGCCTGCGCACCGCCCTGGTCACGGCGCGCAGCGCGCCGGCCCACGAACGCGCCATCCGCACGCTGATGGATTGGCAGGTGGACGTGGACGAGGCCATGTTCCTGGGTGGCCTGCCCAAGGGCAGCTTCCTGCGCGAATTCGAGCCTGATTTTTTCTTCGATGACCAGACCGGTCACATCGAGAACGCGGCCCTGCACGTGCCAGCCGGCCACGTGGCGGCGGGCGTCAGCAACGACGGTTGAAGCAAGCCCCCCAGGATCGCTTGCGCTCGCTGCCCCCGCGGGGGCCGTCCGCCAGCGGACGGGCGGAGCCGGTTCCGCGGCGGGAAGCCTGGTCTGCGTTTTCCGGATTCAGCGGCGGCCGAAAAGCTTGGCCAGGAGGCGCTGCAACCAACCGGGCTCGGCCTCCTGGGCCGTGGGAACGGCGGCGTCCAGCGGCAGGTCCAGGTCCGCCACGGCCGGCGGCGCCACCGCGGGCGGGTCGGGCCGCGCGAACCATGCCTGCAGTTCGGCCATGCTTTGCGGACGGTGTTCGGGCCGAACAGCCAGCCCGGCGTCGATGGCGGCCAGGAAGGCCTGCGAGTAGCGGCCCTTGCCTGCCGTGCGCGCAGGCACCATGTCGTCCCGCACCACACGCGCGATGGCCGCCGGCGGCGCCTTGCCGGTGGCGGCTGCGTAGAGCACTGCACAGAGGGCGTACACGTCGGTCCAGGGGCCCTGGCGCAATTCGTCGTCGTTGGCGTATTGCTCGACGGGTGAATAGCCGGTCTTGAGAATGGCGGTGAGGTTCTGCGTGGCCTCGGCGGCCACGCGGCGCGCGGCGCCGAAGTCCAGCAGCACCGGGCGCGGCGCCTGCTCCAGGTAGTTGCCCTTGGCGCGGTCGTAAAGCATCAGCACGTTGTCGGGCGCCACGTCGCGGTGCACGGTGTTGGCGCCGTGCAGCACGGCCAGGGCTTGCATCAAGGGGTCGGCCAGGGCGCGCAGCCAGCGTTCCGAAGGCGGTGCGCCCAGGTCGGACAGCCACTTCTTCAGGTTGATGCCGTTGTAGTAGGGCATGGCCATGTAGGCCGTGCCGTTGGCGGCCCAGAAGCGGTAGACCTTGACCAGGGACGCGTGGTCGAAGGACCCGAGCAAGCGCGCCTCGTTGATGAAGCTCTGCAGGCCCTTGTCGTAGGACTCGGCAAAACGTGGCAGGCGCGGTGCCACGTCACCGCTGGGCCCGCGCGCCGCCAGGGTGGCAGGCAGGTATTCCTTCACCGCCACCTTGCGCTGCAGCTTGGTGTCCTGCGCCAGGTAGACGACGCTGTAGCCACCCATGCCCAGCACCTGCTCCACGACAAACTCCTGCAGCGCATGGCCCCGCGGCAGTTCGGCGCCCTGGTCGCGCCTGGGCATCAGCAGGGTGCGCTGTTCGGCGCGTTCCAGGGCGCCG
Organism: uncultured beta proteobacterium; assembly: GCA_963750785.1. Classification (GTDB taxonomy): domain Bacteria; phylum Pseudomonadota; class Gammaproteobacteria; order Burkholderiales; family Burkholderiaceae_C; genus Rubrivivax. The sequence goes on from CAVVSC010000002.1 coordinate 632,949, forward strand.
TCGTCGGGATGGGTGCTCATGAGGCGAGAGTGTCGCCTGAAGTCACGCCAGTTTCAGGGGGTTTTGAAGTCACCCCCCCAGCCCACGGCCAGCTTGCCAGGGTCGATGTACTTGCGCCACACGGCGTTCACCTCGGCAGGCGTGAGCTTGGCCAAGGCCTCGTCCACGGCCTGTGACACGGCGAATCGGCGGCTGAGGTACAGGTTGTTGACCAACTGGCCGGCCACGGCTGCGTCCTGTGCCCGCGACAGGCGGCGGAAGTTGAGCAGGCTCTTCTGCGCGTCCGCCACGTCGCTGGCGCTGAAGCCGTCCTTCAGCGACTTCTCCAATTCGTCCTTGAAGGCGGCTTCCACCTTGCTTTGGTTCTGCGGCGCGAAGATGGCGCTGACTTCCCAGGTGGAGTTGTCCTCGATGGCGCTCCAGCTCATCACCGAGCGCACGTCGTAGCTCAGGCCTTCCTTTTCACGGATGCGCTGCATCAGGCGCGAATTGCCGCCGAAGCCGAAGATGTGGTTGGCCAGCGCCAGCGCCGGGTAGTCCGGGTGGCGGTCGGAAATGGGCAGGCTCAGCTGGCCTCGCATGTTCGCGTTGGCCTTGTCCGGCGTGAGTTCCAGGAAGCGCACCGATGCCACCGGCACCAGTGGCTGCGGCAGTCGAACGAAGAGCAGCGGTCCCGCCGCGGGCGCCGTCCAGTCGCCGAAGGCCGTGTCCAGCGCCTTGCGCACCGCTGGCACGTCCATGTCGCCCACTGCGGTGAACTGGCCCTGCTGCGCGCTGTAGAAGCGGCGCTGGAAGGCCTTGACCTGGTCCAGCGTCACGGCCTTCACGTCGGCTTCCTGTTCGTCGAACGTGGTGGCGTGGCGCAGGTCGCCGCGCGGGTAAGGGTTGCCGTGGCGCGCCAGCCGGTTGCTGATGAGCGCGTCCGGGTCCTTGCGCTGACGCTCGATGCCAGCGAGCCATTGCTGGCGCGCTTCGTCCAGCGGACCGGCGTCGAAGCCGGGCTCGCGCAGCAGCTTGCCTACCAGTTCAATGACCGCGGGCAGCTTGTCGCGCTTGGTGGTGATGGTGGCGGACAGGGTCTGTTCGCTGCCGCCGAAGTCCACCGTGGCCTGCAACTGGTCCAGGCGGTCGGCGATCTGCTGGCGCGTCAGTCCTGCACCGCCCTTGTCCAGCAGGCTGGCCGCAAAGCTGCCCACCGTTTCCTGGCCGAACAGGCTCTTCTCGTCTCCAAAGCGCAGCACCAGGCGCGCCTGCACGACGCGACCACGGGTGCCCTTGGGCAGCAGGGCCACCTTCAGGCCGGCCGGCAGGCTGGACAGCTGGGTGCGCGCGTCCAGCGTGGCGGGCGTGGGGTCGAAGGCCTCGGCGGTGGCAGCGGCCGCGTCGCCCTTGTAGTCCTTGACAAGCGCAGCCACATCGACCTTGGCGCCCTGCGGTGCTCGTTCGGGCTTGACGGTGGGCGTGTAGGTCCCCACGGTTCGGTTGTCCCGCTTCAGCCATTCACTGGCGACGCGGTTCACGTCGGCCAGGGACACCGCGCGCACGTGGTCGCGAGCCAGGAAGTACAGGCGCCAGTCGCCACGGCCAATGGCCTCGGACAGGGCCACGCCCACACGCTCGGGATCGGTGAAGCCTTGCTCCCAGTCGTTGAGCCAGGTCAGGCGAGCGCGCTCCAGTTCTTCGGCAGTGACGGGCTCCTTGGGCAGGGCATCCAGGATGGCGGACATGGCGTTGCGTGCCTTGACCAGGTCCTGCCCCGGCGCCAGGGCCATGCCCAGGATCAGCGGGCCAGGCTCAGCCAATGACCAGGCGCCGGCAAAGGTCTGCGCCGCCAGCTTGGTCTCCACCAGCCGCTTGTGCAGGCGGCCGCCTGGCGTGTCCCCGAGCACCAGGGACAGCACCTGCACGGCGGCAAAGTCCGGGTGGGCACCGGGCGGCACGTGGTAGGTCATGTAGACCAGCGGGTTGCCGCCCACGCGGCGCACTTCCACGTCGCGTTCGCCGTCCTGCGGCGGGTCCAGCGTGTACTGCACCGGCAGCACGCGCGTGGGTTTCTTCAGCACGCCAAAGGACTGCGCCACCCAGCCCAGCACCTTGGCGGTGTCGAACTTGCCGCTGACGATGAGCGTGGCGTTGTCCGGCTGGTAGTACTGGCGGTAAAAGGCCTGCAGGCGCGGGATGTCGACGTTTTCAATGTCGGTGCGCGCGCCGATGGTGCTCTTGCCGTAGTTGTGCCACTGGTACATGCTGGCAAAGACCTTCTGCAGCAGCACACGACCGGGGTTGTTCTCGCCGCTTTCGAATTCGTTGCGCACCACGGTCATCTCGGCGTCCAGGTCGGCGCGCGCGATGAAGCTGTTGACCATGATGTCGGCCTGCCAGAACAGGAACCAGCGCAGGTTGTCGTCATTGGCCGCAAAGCTGGCGAAGTAGTTGGTGCGGTCGTAGCTGGTGCTGCCATTGGCGCGAAAGCCACGCTTGCTGAACTCCGGCCAGGGATCCTTCAGCGTGGGCGTGCCCTTGAAGACCATGTGCTCCAGCAGGTGGGCCATGCCGGTTTCGCCGTAGTTTTCTTGCCGGCTGCCCACGCGGTAGGTGACATTGACCGTGGTGGTGGGCTTGGAGTCGTCCGGCACCAGCAGCACCTGAAGGCCGTTGGCCAGGCGGTATTCGACGATGCCTTCGACGCTGGTGACCTGGGTCAGTCCGGCGGCTGGCGGGATCTGGAGGGGCTGCAGCGTCTGGGCAGCGGCCCAGGCGGTCATCAGGCTCAGGGACAACGCAAGATAGGAAGGCAGTCGCAACATCATGGGCAAGGGCAGGCAATCAAGGAGTCAAGGCCAGTGTAGGGCCGGGAAAAGTGCGGGTGAGCAGGCGCGTTCACGTGCCGGTGTAACGGCGCAACTGGTCCAGGTCCAGCACGCGCACGCCGCCGTATTCGACCCGGATTACCTGCGCAAGTTGCAGCGCCGACAAGGCTTCGTTGACACGCTGGCGGCTCAAGCCCACCAGGTAGCCGAGTTCCTGCTGGGTGATGCGCAGCATTTCACCCACCCCGGGGTAGAGCACCGGGTGGAACAGCGCGGCCAGGCTGCGCGCCACGCGGGCATCGGGGTGGTTCAGGCGGTCGATCTCGCGCGCGGCGATGAACTGGCCCAGGCGCTCGTTGAGCTGGTTCATCACGAAACGGTTGAAACCGATGCTGCGGTCCAGCAGCCAGTGGAAGGTGTCGGCCGGGATGCCCGCCACCACGCTCTTGCGCAGGGCCTGGATGTTGTACCGGTAGAACTCGTTCTTCAGCACCGTGCCTTCGCCAAACCAGCCACCCGAGGACACGCCGGTGAAGGTGATGGGCATCCCCAGGGCGGAGTCGTTGCTCATCTTGAGCAAGCCGTCGATGACGCCGAACCAATAAGTCACCGGTCGCCCGACCCGGCACAGCAGTTCTCCGGGTTCCACAGGCACCACGCGCAGGTCCTGGATGACACGTTCACGCTCCTGAACATCGAGCCGGTCCAGCCAGTGGATGTGGTCCAGATCTCCGGGCTGCGCTCCGCGCGACCGCGAGGGTTGCACCGGCGTGGCACGCAAAGCTGACGGGAAAGCGCGCGTGGGCAAAGAGGAACTCCCAGGAAAACACCTGCTAGGACGAACCCGAAGATTGTCGTCGTAACGACAACATGGCGTCAAAGTCTTGCCCAGAATCGGCGTCAAAGCACAAGGAGACAAGCCCGTGCCGTCGACGTTCCCCCGTCTGCTGCTGGATCACGCCAAGGCCCGCCCCAACGCCCCCGCGTTGCGCGAGAAGGTCTATGGCATCTGGCAGACCACCACCTGGTCCGAGCTGGCCACGCTGGTGCGGCGCATGACCTGCGGGCTGGCCCACGCGGGCCTGAAGCGCGGCGACCACCTGGTGGTGGTGGGCGACAACCGGCCGCGCCTGTACGCCGCCATGCTGGCCGCACAGAGCCTGGGCGCAGTGCCGGTGCCGCTGTACCAGGACGCCGTGGCCACGGAGTACGTCTTTCCGATCAACAACGCCGACGTGCGCTTTGCCATCGTCGAAGACCAGGAGCAGGTCGACAAGATGCTGGAACTGCGCGAGCAGTGCCCGCAGATCGGCCGCATCTGGTTTGACGACCCGCGCGGCCTGCGCAACTACAACGAGCCGGGACTGGACAGCGTGGATGCCCTGGTGGCTGCCGGCCAGGCCCACGACAGCTCCAATGCGCGCCTCTTTGACGAGGAAGTGGCGCAGAACCAGCCCGGCGACGTGGCCGCCATGTTCTTCACCAGCGGCACCACGGGAAACCCCAAGGGCGTGGTCCACACGCACGAGACGCTGCTGGACCGCGCCACGGCCGGCAAGTCCTTCGACAAGCTGGGCGACAGTGAGGAAGTGCTGGCCTACATGCCCATGGCCTGGATCGGCCAGAACATCTTCAGCTACGCGCAGTGGCTGGCTTGCGGCTATGTGGTGAACTGCCCGGAGAGCGCGGCCACGGTGATGATCGACCTGAAGGAGATCGGCCCCACCTACTACTTCGCACCGCCACGCATCTTTGAAGGCCTGCTGACCAGCGTGATGATCCGCATGGAAGACGCCGGGGCTTTCAAGCGCTGGATGTTCAAGCTGGGCATGGACCTGGCCAAGCGCGTGGGCCCCGCGCTCATGGACGACAAGCCCGTGGGCATGCTGGACCGGCTGAAGTACGTGTTGGGCGATCTGTTCGTGTTCGGCCCCTTGCGCAACACGCTGGGTTTTTCACGCGTGCGGGTGGCCTACACGGCCGGCGAGGCCATCGGCCCCGACCTGTTCACGTTCTATCGCTCCATCGGCATCAACCTGAAGCAGCTCTACGGCAGCACGGAAACCGCCGTGTTCGTTTGCCTGCAGCCCGACCACGAAGTGAAGGCCGACACCGTGGGCGTGCCCATCGACGGTGTGGAGATCAAGGTCACCGACAGCGGCGAGATCCTGGTCAAGAGCCCGGGCCTGCTGAAGGAGTACTACAAGAACCCGGCCGCCACGGCCGAGGTGCTGACCGCCGACGGCTGGTACCACACAGGCGACGCCGGCTTCCTGGACGCCACCGGCCACCTGAAGATCATCGACCGCGCCAAGGACGTGGGCCGCCTGCTCGGTGGCGCGAATGACGGCGCCATGTTCGCCCCCAAGTACGTGGAGAACAAGCTCAAGTTCTTCCCCTTCATCAAGGAAGCCGTGGCCTTTGGCGACAAGCGCGACAAGGTCTGCGCCTTCATCAACATCGACATGGAAGCGGTGGGCAACTGGGCTGAGCGCCGCAACCTGCCCTACGCCGGCTACACCGACCTGGCGGCCAAGAAGGAAGTGCTGGAGCTCATCCGCGATTGCGTGGAGAAAGTCAACGCCGACTTGGCCGTGGACAGCCTCTTGGCCGGCAGCCAGGTCAGCCGCTTCCTGGTGCTGCACAAGGAACTGGACGCCGACGACGGCGAGATGACCCGCACCCGCAAGGTCAAGCGCGGCTACATCAGCGACAAGTACCAGGTGCTGGTGGATGCGCTGTACGGCGGCAAGACCGAGCAGTTCATCGAAACCGCGGTGAAGTTCGAGGATGGCCGCAGTGGCAGCGTCAGCGCCACCCTGCCCATCGTCGATGCCAAGACCTTTCCTGCCGTGAAGGCTGCGGCATGAGCACGTCCGGATCCGGCCGCAAGATCGGCGACGTCATCCTGGACGTCAACAACATCAGCCTGCGCTTTGGCGGCGTGAAGGCGCTGACCGACATCAGCTTCAACGTGCGCGAACACGAGCTGCGGGCCATCATCGGCCCCAATGGCGCGGGCAAGAGCAGCATGCTCAACTGCATCAACGGCGTGTACACCCCGCAAGAAGGCAGCATCAGTTTCCGCGGCCAGACCTTCAGCCACATGAACAGCCGCCAGGTGGCGGAAATGGGCGTGGCGCGCACCTTCCAGAACCTGGCGCTTTTCAAGGGCATGAGCGTCATCGACAACATCATGTCGGGGCGCAACCTGCGCATGAAGACCAACCTGTTCCAGCAGGCCATCCGCAACCCCTGGTTCGGCGCCGCCGAGAAGGAAGAGACGGAACACCGCCAGGTGGTCGAGAAGATCATCGACTTCCTGGAGATCCAGGCCTACCGCAAGACGCCGGTGGGTCGCCTGCCCTACGGGCTGCAGAAGCGCGTGGACCTGGGCCGCGCACTGGCCATGGAGCCGCAGGTGCTGCTGCTGGATGAGCCGATGGCCGGCATGAACGTGGAAGAGAAGCAGGACATGAGCCGCTTCATCCTGGACGTCAACGACGAGTACGGCACCACCATCGTGCTGATCGAGCACGACATGGGCGTGGTGATGGACATCTCCGACCGCGTGGTGGTGCTGGACTACGGCAAGAAGATCGGCGACGGCACGCCGGACGAGGTGCGGGCCAATCCCGACGTCATCAGCGCCTACCTCGGCACCAGCCACTGAAAGCGCGACGATGGGACCCTTCCTTGAAACCCTGCTCGGCGGCCTCATGACGGGCATGCTGTATTCCCTGGTGGCGTTGGGCCTCGTGCTCATCTTCAAGGCCAGCGGCGTGTTCAATTTCGCGCAGGGCGCGATGGTGCTGTTCGCGGCGCTGGCCATGGCACGCTTCGCGGAATGGTTTCCGCAGCTGCTGGGCTTCGACAACAAGCTGCTGGCCAACCTGCTGGCGCTGGTGGCGGCCATGCTGGTGATGGTGGCCGTGGCCTGGCTGATCGAACGGCTGGTGCTTGGCAAGCTGGTGAACCAGGAAGGCATCACCTTGCTGATGGCCACGCTGGGTGTGGCCTATTTGCTCGACGGGGTCGGCCAGACGGTGTTCGGCAGCAACATCTACAAGATCGACATCGGCCTGCCCAAGGACCCGGTCTTCCTGATGGAGGACACCTTCCCTGGCGGCATTCTGGTCAACAAGGAAGACCTCTACGCCGCGGTGATTGCCGCCGCGCTGGTGGCTTCCCTGAGCCTGTTCTTCCAGAAGACCGCCACCGGCCGCGCGCTGCGTGCAGTGGCTGACGACCACCAGGCCGCGCAGAGCATCGGCATCCCGCTGAACCGCATCTGGGTCATCGTGTGGAGCGTGGCCGGCTTCGTCGCGCTGGTGGCCGGCATCATCTGGGGCAGCAAGCTCGGGGTGCAGTTCTCGCTCAGCCAGGTGGCGCTGAAGGCGCTGCCGGTGGTGATCCTGGGGGGCCTGACCAGCGTGCCGGGTGCCATCATCGGCGGCCTGATCATCGGCGTGGGCGAGAAACTGTCCGAGGTCTACATCGGTCCTTTCTTCGGCGGCGGCATCGAGATCTGGTTCGGCTACGTGCTGGTGCTGTTCGTGTTGCTGGTGCGGCCGCAAGGCCTCTTCGGCGAAAAAATCATTGACCGGGTCTGAGCATGCTGTACCGAGAGAATGGCCAGTTCAAGACCAGCTACGGCGCTGATCAGCAGATCTTCCCGATCGACCAGGACCGGCTCGCGATCCTGCTGATGGTGGCACTCGCCTTCGTCGCGGTGCCCTTCCTGGCGCCGGAGTACCTGTTCCGTGCGGTGCTGATCCCCTTCCTCATTCTGAGCCTGGCTGCACTGGGGCTGAACATCCTGGTCGGCTACTGCGGACAGGTCTCGCTGGGCACCGGTGCCTTCATGGCCGTGGGCGCCTATGCGGCCTACAACTTCCAGGCGCGCATCGAGGGCATGCCGGTCATCGTGTCCATCCTGATGGGCGGCGCATGCGCCACGGTGGTGGGTGTGTTCTTCGGGGTGCCCAGCTTGCGCATCAAGGGCCTGTACCTCTCCGTGGCGACGCTGGCGGCGCAGTTCTTCGTGGACTGGGCCTGCCTGCGCATCAAGTGGGTCACCAACGACTCCACCTCCGGATCGGTCAGCGTGGCGGACCTCAGCGTGTTCGGTTTCGCTGTCCAGTCGCCGGTGCAGAAGTACCTGTTCTGCCTGGCCTTCCTGGTGGTCTTCGGCATCCTGGCCAAGAACCTGGTGCGCGGCCACATCGGGCGTGAATGGATGGCCATACGTGACATGGACGTGGCCGCCGCCGTCATCGGCATCCGGCCGATCTACGCCAAGCTCACGGCCTTTGCGGTCAGCAGCTTCATCGTCGGCGTGTCGGGCGCGCTGTGGGGCTTCGTGCACCTGGGGTCCTGGGAGCCGGCGGCCTTCAACATCACGCGCTCCTTCGACCTGCTGTTCATGGTCATCATTGGCGGCCTGGGTTCGATCATGGGCAGCTTCTTCGGTGCGGCCTTCATCGTGGTGCTGCCCATCGTGCTGGACAACGCGCCGGGCTGGTTCGGTCTGCATGTCGACACGGCCCTGGCAGAGCACCTCAAGCTGATGATTTTCGGCACCCTGATCGTCTTCTTCCTCATCAAGGAGCCGCATGGCATTGCGCGGCTCTGGTCCACGGCCAAGGAAAAGCTGCGGCTTTGGCCTTTCCCTCACTGAGCAGTGACGTCATCAACCCCGTCGGAGACAACAGCATGAAATTCAAATCGATTGCCGCAACACTCACCTTGGCCGCCGGCGCCCTGCTGGCCGCGGATGCGGCTTTGGCGCAATCCAAGGAACAGTTCTTTCCCGTGCTGGTGTACCGCACCGGGGCCTATGCACCCAATGGCGTGCCCTTCGCCAACGGCTACGTCGACTACCTGAAGTACATCAATACCAAGGGCGGCATCAACGGCGTGAAGATCAGCTATGAAGAATGCGAAACCGGCTACGCCACCGACAAGGGCGTGGAGTGCTACGAGCGCTTGAAGGGCAAGGGCGCCACGGTGTTCCAGCCGCTGTCCACCGGCATCACGTTTGCACTGACCGAAAAGGCCCCTGGCGACAAGATCCCGCTCATCACGTCGGGCTACGGCCGCGCGGACTCGGTTGACGGCCTGGCCTTCAAGTGGAATTTCCCCCTGCTGGGCACGTACTGGACGGGCGCCAGCGTGCTCGTGCAGCACCTGAAGAAGGTCAACAACGGCAACCTGAAGGGCAAGAAGATCGCCCTGGTCTACCACGACAGCCCGTACGGCAAGGAGCCGATCCCGATGCTGGAGGAACTGGGCAAGCAGGAAGGCTTTGACCTCCAGCTGCTGCCCGTGGCGGCACCCGGCATCGAACAGAAGGCCACCTGGCTTCAGGTGCGCCAGTCTCGCCCGGACTACGTCATGCTGTGGGGCTGGGGCGTGATGAACTCGGCCGCGCTCAAAGAGGCCGTGGCCACAGGCTACCCGCGCGAGAAGATGTACGGCGTATGGTGGTCGGGTGGTGAGCCTGACGTCAAGGACGTCGGCGCCGGCGCCAAGGGCTACAACGCATTGACCATGCAGGACGGCGTGGACGCCAACTCCAAGATCATCAAGGAGATCGTGGCCAACGTTCACGACAAGGGCCAGGGCACGGGCCCGCGCGCCGAAGTCGGCCAGGTGCTGTACGCCCGCGGCATGATCGGCGCGATGATGGCGGTTGAAGGCGTCAAGCGCGCCCAGGAACGCTTTGGCAAGGGCAAGGTCATGACCGGTGAACAGGTGCGCTGGGGCCTGGAGAACCTGGCGCTGGACCAGAAGAAGCTCGACGCCCTGGGCATGTCCGGCGTGATGCGCCCGGTGTCGACGTCTTGCGCCGACCACCTGGGTGCCAGCTATGCGCGCATCCGCTCCTGGGACGGCGCCAAGTGGGTGATCGTCTCTGACTGGTACCAGGCCGATGACTCGGTCATCAGGCCGCTGGTCAAGACTTCGGCCGACAAGTACATGTCGGAGAAGAAGCTGCAGCGCCGCGCACCGGCCGATTGCCAGAGTTGAGTTCCCACCCGCGGAGCGGCTGACGCCGCTCCCCCCTCAAGGGGGGCACAGTTGGCGGACCGGCAGCGCCGGTTCCGCAGCTGTTGCTTGATCACAGTGCACAAACATGTCCAACATCCTGCTCAACGTCAACGGCATCGAGGTCATCTACAACCACGTCATCCTGGTGCTGAAGGGCGTGAGCCTGCAGGTGCCGGAAGGCGGCGTGGTGGCCTTGCTGGGAGGCAATGGCGCAGGCAAGACCACCACACTGCGGGCGGTCAGCAACCTGCTGGCTGGCGAGCGCGGCGAAGTCACCAAGGGCAGCATCGAACTGCGCGGCGAGCGCATCGAAAAGCTCAGCACGTCTGACATGGTCAACCGCGGCGTGGTGCAGGTCATGGAGGGTCGGCACTGCTTTGCGCACCTGTCGATCGAAGACAACCTGATGACCGGCGCCTACACGCGAAAGGACGGCAAGGCGGCCGTCGCCGCGACGTTGGAAAAGGTCTACAACTACTTCCCGCGGCTGAAGACCCGCCGCAGCTCGCAGGCGGCCTACACCTCGGGCGGCGAGCAGCAGATGTGCGCCATCGGCCGCGCGCTGATGGCCGACCCGAAGATGGTGCTGCTGGACGAACCCAGCATGGGCCTGGCGCCGCAGATCGTGGAAGAGGTGTTCGAGATCGTGAAGGACCTCAACACCAAGGAGAAGACCACCTTCCTGCTGGCCGAGCAGAACACCAACATGGCGCTGCGTTACGCCGACTACGGCTACATCCTTGAAAACGGCCGCATCGTGATGGACGGTGAAGCCAAGTCGCTGCGTGAGAACGAGGACGTCAAGGAGTTCTACCTGGGCATGGGCGGCGGCGACCGCAAGAGCTTCAAGGATGTGAAGTCCTACAAGCGCAGGAAGCGCTGGCTGTCATGAATGATGACGAACTCGGTGGCTTTGCGCTGCCGCCGTTCAGTGCGGACAACGCGCTGGCGCAGATCAAGCGCAGCCTGCGCGACAGCAAGCTGACCGAGCGCGGACACGCGTTTGAGATGCGAGGCAAACGCGTGCTGGAACTGGCCCAGGAAGGCGACGCCATCAACGTACGCCTGGCGCACAAGCTGGCCATGAACCCGGAATGGGACCGCCTGCGCGTGGCCAACGCCAACGAACAACGCAAGTTGCTGGACGAAGTCAAGAAGCGCCTGGCCCGATGGGCCAGCGAGGATTGAGGCCCAAGCCTTGCACCCGAATCCGAGCAGACCCATGAGCCCGAGTCCCTACGACGCCCTGGAAACCCGCGCACCCGAAGAAAGGGAAGCGGCCTTGCTGGCCGCGCTGCCCGGCCAGGTGCGCGCTGCGCTTGCAGTGCCTGCCATGGCCGAGCGCTTGAGCGGTGTGGACGCCGACAGCATCCGCACCCGCGCTGCGTTGGCGCAATTGCCGGTGACACGCAAGCACGAGTTGTTTGAGTTGCAGAAAGCGCGACACGCCGGCAGCGTCTTTGGCGGCTTTTCCGCGCTGGGCTGGAACAGCCAGCGTGCACTGAGGTCTGCGAGGCGCGTCTACCAGTCGCCCGGACCCATCTACGAACCCGAAGGCGCCGCCCACGACTACTGGCGCACCGCGCGCGCCATGCACGCCGCGGGATTTGCCACCGGCGACCTGGTGCACAACAGCTTCAGCTACCACCTGACGCCCGGCGCATGGATCATGGAAAGCGGGGCGCTGGCGCTGGGCTGTACGGTGTTCCCCGGTGGCGTGGGCAACACCGAACTGCAGCTGCAGGCCATGGCCGACCTGCGCCCCGACGCCTATGCCGGGACGCCCAGCTTCCTGCGCATCCTGCTGGAAAAAGCGGCAGAAACGAATGTCCCGCTGTCCAGCCTGAAGAAGGCGCTGGTCAGCGGCGAAGCCTTTCCGCCCAGCCTGCGTGACTGGCTGGCCGAACGGGGTGTCACGGCCTACCAGGCCTACGCCACCGCCGAGGCCGGTGTCATTGCCTACGAAACTGCGGCACGTCAAGGTCTGGTGCTGGACGAAGGCGTGTTGCTGGAAATCGTGCGCCCGGGCACGCAAACGCCACTGCCCGATGGCGAAGTGGGCGAGGTGGTGGTCACGGTGCTGAACCCGGACTACCCGCTGCTGCGCTTCGGAACCGGCGACCTGAGCGCGGTGCTGCCGGGCCCCTGCCCCACCGGCCGCAGCAACATCCGCATCAAGGGATGGATGGGCCGCGCCGACCAGACGGCCAAGGTTCGTGGCATGTTCGTGCACCCCAGCCAGGTGGCTGAGGTGCTGAGCCGCCATCCGGAGTTGGGCCGCGCCCGTCTGGTGGTGGCGGGCGAAATGGCGAATGACCGCATGACGCTCCGGGCGGAATGCGCGGGTGGCGCCCCTGGACTGTCCGATGCCGTCGCCGCCAGCGTGCGCGACGTGACCAAGCTGCGCGCAGACATCGAATTGCTGGCCCCAGGCAGCCTGCCCAATGACGGCAAGGTGATCGAAGACGCCCGTTCCTACGAATGATCCCGCACGGGTCGTGCGGATACGTAGTTCCCGCGTAGCCGACAGGGCTCCCATGCCTACCATTGGCGTCCTCCCGTTCTACCTCCCCAGCCATTTCATTGGAGACATCCCCATGAAGAAGAGCCTGATTGCACTTGCCGCCGTGACCCTGTCTGGCGCCGCGCTCGCATGGCCAGACAAGCCCATCACCGTGGTGGTGCCCTTTGCCGCCGGCGGCCCCACCGACAAGGTGGCGCGTGACCTGGGCGTCGTGATTGCCAAGGGCCTGGACAACCAGACCGTCATCATCGAAAACGTCGGCGGCGCTGGCGGCACCCTGGGCGCAGCCAAGGTCGCCAAGGCCAACCCGGACGGCTATACGCTGTTGCTGCACCACATCGGCATGGCCACCAGCCCGGCCCTGTACCGCAACCTGCCGTACAAGACCCTGGACGACTTCGAATACATCGGCATGATCAACGAGGTGCCGATGACCCTGATCGGCCGCAGCACCCTGCCGGCCAACAACTTTGCCGAATTGCGCACCTGGATCAATGCCAACAAGGGCAAGATCAACTTGGCCAATGCCGGCCTGGGCGCCGCCAGCCACCTGTGCGGCCTGCTGTTCCAGCAGAACATGGCCGTGGACATGACCACCGTGCCGTACAAGGGCACCGCGCCGGCCATGACCGACCTGCTGGGCGGTCAGGTGGACCTGATGTGTGACCAGACCACCAACACCACCAGCCAGATCGAGTCCCACAAGGTCAAGGCCTTTGCCGTGACCACCATGAAGCCGCTGACCACGCCGGCGCTTGCCAAGCTGCCGACGCTGGATTCGGTGGGCCTCAAGGGATTCAACGTGTCCATCTGGCACGGTTTGTACGCGCCCAAGGGCACGCCCAAGGCGGTGGTGGACAAGATCAACGCCGCATTGCGCATGGCACTGAAGGACCCCGAATTCATCAAGCGCCAGGAGGCGCTGGGGGCCGTGGTCATCACCGACGCGCGCCTGGGCGGGGCCGAGCACAAGAAATTCGTGGAAGCGGAAATCAACAAGTGGGGCCCGGCCATCAAGGCCGCGGGGCAGTACGCCGACTGACCAGCGAGCTGTTCCCCGCATGGACCCTCGCGAAGCCGCCCACCCGGGCGGCTTTTTTGCGTTTGGGCGGCGCGTGCTGCTGGTGGACAGCATCACCGAAGCGGTCGGCACGGCCGCAGGCTGCGTGGTCGTCAGTGGTTCACATGGCGGCCTCAGCGCCGGGCGTTTTGCCGTGCAGGCCGGCTGCTACCTGGCCGTGTTCAATGATGCGGGCGTGGGCAAGGACCGTGCGGGCGTGGCTGGCCTGACGCTGCTGACGCAGCACGGCATGGCCGGCTGCACCGTCGCCCACGACAGCGCCCGCATAGGCGAGGCGGCATCCACCTGGGCAGAGGGCGTCATCTCGCAGGTCAACGCCCCTGCCGCGCAACTGGGTGCTCGGCCGGGCTTGGCGCTGCGGGACTGGCTGCTCAGCGCAGCGTGATGGGGATGGTCACCGGCCCGTCGTTGACCAGGTGCACCTGCATGTCTGCGCCAAATTCGCCCTGCTGCACCAAAGGGTGCCTTTCACGTGCGAGCCGCAGCACGCTGTCGTAGAGCGCGCGGCCCAGCGCAGGCGGCGCCGCACCGGTGAAACTGGGCCGGTTGCCGCCACGCACATCGGCGGCCAGGGTGAACTGGCTGACGATCAAAAGGCCACCAGCCAGGTCCTGCACGCTGCGGTTCATCTTGCCGGCCTCGTCGCCAAAGATGCGCAGCTTGAGCAGCTTGTCAACCAGCCTGGCGGCCAGGACTTCGGTGTCCGCGGGCTCGGCACACACCAGCACCAGCAAGCCCTTGTCGATCGTGCCCACGGTCTGCCCGGCCACGTCCACGCGGGCCGATGACACGCGCTGAACGAGTGCGATCACCGCCAACCCGTCACATCAAGTCCTTCGGATCGTCAAAGTGCGCTTCCACGTCCAGCGGCAACAGCTGGATGGTGGCGCGCAGGCCTGGCACCGCGCTCATCAAGGCCTGTTCGACGCTGGTTCGAACGGCCGCTGCGCGGCCCAGCGTCCAGCCGGAGGGCATGTGCATGTGCATGTCGACAAAACGGCGCTGACCTGCGCGGCGCGTCGCCACATGGTCAAAGCGGATCGCGTGGTGGCGGAAACCCTCCAGCACCTGGTCGATCTCGGCACGGGCGTCGGGCTCCAGCGCCTGGTCCATCAGGCCCTCGGCCGAGCGGCTTGTCAGGGACCAGCCTTCGCGCAGGATGTTCAAGGCCACCAGCATGGCAATCACCGGGTCCAGCCACAGCCAGCCCGTGGCCATCACACCCAGAAGCCCCGCCACCACGCCGACGCTGGTCCACACATCGGTGTACAGGTGCCGTGCATCCGCTTCCAGTGCCATGGAACGTGCCTCCTTGGCCTTGCGCAGCATGGACCAGGCCAGTACGCCATTCATGGCGGAGCTCACCACGGACAGGGCAATTCCCCAACCGACCTGGCTGATGGGCTGCGGGTCGAACAGTCGGTGGCCGGCTTCCCAGATGATGGCGGCGGCGGCAGCAAAGATCAGCACGCCTTCAAAGCCGCTGCTGAAGTATTCGGCCTTGTGGTGGCCATAAGGGTGACCGTCGTCTGGCGGCCGCGCAGCGATGGTCACCATCAGCAGAGCGAACATCGCGCCGGCCAGGTTCACCAGGGATTCGAGCGCGTCGGACAGCAGGCTCACACTGCCGGTGACCCACCATGCGCCGGCTTTCAGCACGATGGTGCACACCGCCACCGCGATGGACACCTTCAAGTAGGCGCTGACCCGCATGCTGTGCCCGGGCGCTAGGCGCCGAGCATCACGCGTGCGAACTTGCGCTTGCCCACCTGCACCACGTAATTGCCCGCCGCCAGTTTCAGGCCCTTGTCGCTGACCACGCTGCCATCGATGCGCACGCCGCCTTGCTCCACCATGCGCAAGGCTTCACTGGTGCTGGGCACCAGGCCCGCGCCCTTGAGCAGCGCACCCACACCCAGCGGCGCACCGCTGAGCGTGACTTCGGGGATGTCGTCAGGCACGCCGCCTTGCGCACGGCGCTGGAAGTCCTCTTCCGCCGCATCGGCCGCTGCCCGGTTGTGGAAGCGCGCCGTGATCTCCTTGGCCAGCTGCACCTTGGCGTCCTTGGGGTTGCGGCCGCCGTCCACTTCCTGCTTCAGCTGGGCAATCTCCGCTTCGGGCCGGAAGGACAGCAAGGTGAACCATTTCCACATCTGCACGTCGCTGATGCTCAGGCACTTGGCGAACATGGTGTTGGCGTCGTCCGTGATGCCGATGTAATTGTTCTTGCTCTTGGACATCTTCTCGATGCCGTCCAGTCCTTCCAAGAGCGGCATGGTGAGGATGCACTGCGGCTCCTGGCCGTATTCGCTCTGCAGCGCGCGGCCCACCAGCAAGTTGAACTTCTGGTCGGTGCCACCGAGTTCCAGGTCGGACTTCAGTGCCACCGAGTCGTAACCCTGCATCAACGGGTACAGCAATTCGTGGATGCTGATGGGCGTGTTGGCCTTGAAACGCTTGGTGAAGTCGTCGCGCTCCAGCATGCGGGCCAGCGTGTACTTGGCGGCCAGTTCGATCATGCCGCGGGCGCCCAGCGGGTCGCTCCATTCACTGTTGTAGCGGATCTCAGTCTTCGCCGGGTCCAGCACCAGGCTGGCCTGGCGGTAATAGGTCTGGGCGTTGGCCTCGATCTGTTCGCGCGTCAGCGGCGGGCGCGTGGCGTTGCGGCCTGACGGGTCACCGATCATCGACGTGAAGTCGCCGATGAGAAATATGACCGTATGCCCCAGGTCCTGGAGCTGGCGCATCTTGTTCAGCACCACCGTGTGGCCGATATGGATATCAGGTGCGGTGGGGTCCAGCCCCAGCTTGATGCGCAGGGGCTCGCCCGTCGCCTCGGACCGTGCCAACTTTTTCACCCACTCGGCCTCGGGGATCAGTTCCTCGCAACCGCGCAGCGACACCGCCAATGCCTCGCGCACGCGGTCGCTCATGGGATGGGTGGGTTCAGACATGTCTGGTTTCGCAATGGGGGTCTTGTGGTGGGTTTGGAGCGACCGGTTGGCTATACTTCAGGCTCCCTTCCACCCGGGGCCTCACAGCGGGTACTGCCCGTTGCGCAAACCCCGAATTCTAGTGGACGGGTTGCTCCGCGCCCGGGTTCTGCAGGCGCCAACCCGCTCGGCAAGGCGCCACAAACTGCTTCTTCATTCCGCCAGGCACGCCCCGTGCGTGCGATTGTCCCGTCAGCTTCGCGACCACTGCCTGCTTCATTGCCTCCTGTACCCGTGCACTTGCCGCAAATTCCCACCGCGAAAGAAGTCGAGCAGTTCGGTCGCCGCCACCGCTTCAGCCTGTTGCTGAGCATCGTGGCCCTGCTGGGCGGCACGGGCATCACAGCCGTTGCGGTGGCCCCCTTGGTTCCCGACGCAGCCCTGCTGCCGCAGCGCCTGGTGACCGAAACGCTGCAACCGCAAGACTTGCGGCCGCAGCTGGACGCGTTGGCCGCGCTGGACACGCCACTGACGCGCAACGACATCACCCGTGCCACCGACACGGCCGAATCGCTGCTGGCCCGTTTGGGTGTGCGCGACCCGGCCGCCGCTCTCTTCATCCGCACCGACTACCAGGCCCGCAAGCTGCTGGCCGGCCGGGGCGGCAAGATGGTGCAGGCGCGCACCAGTGCCGACGGCACGCTGCAGGAGTTGGTCGCACGCTTTCCAGCGGAAGCAACCGAGCAGGCCGCAACCCACTTCAGCCGCGTGACTGTGGTGCGAGGCGAAGGTGGTCGGCTCGTTTCGGCCAGCGGACAGGCCCGCTATGGCGCACAGACGCGCCTGGCCAGCGGGACTATCCGCAACACCCTGTTTGCCGCGACCGACGAGTCAGGCATTCCCGATGCGGTGGCCGCTCAGCTGGCCGACCTGTTTTCTACCGACATCGACTTCCACCGCGAGTTGCGCAAGGGTGACACCTTCAGCATCGTCTACGAGTCGTTGACGGCAGACGGCGAACCTGTCGTCTGGAACGAAGGCGCCGGCCGGGTGCTGGCGGCAGAATTCGTCAACAACGGTCGTGCATACCACGCCGTTTGGTTTGCGCAAGGTGAAAACCGCGGTTCGTACTTCGATGTCAACGGTCAAAGCAAGCGCCGGGTCTTTCTGGCCAGTCCGATGGAGTTCTCGCGCGTCACGTCTGGCTTCGCGATGCGCTTCCACCCGCTGATGCAGAAGTGGCGCGCCCACCTGGGGGTGGACTACGGCGCCCCCACCGGCACACCCGTACGCGCAGTGGGCGATGGCATCGTGGAATTTGCCGGCTGGCAGAACGGCTATGGCAATGTGGTGATCGTCAATCACGGCAATGCCAAGAGCACGCTGTACGCCCACCTCAGCCGCAAAGACGTGAAGACAGGCCAGCGCATTCAGCAGGGGCAGCGCCTGGGTGCGGTAGGCATGACAGGCTGGAGCACGGGCCCGCATCTGCACTTCGAATTCCGCATCAACGGCCATCACCAAGACCCGCTGCGGGTGGCCAAGTCCTCTGAGACAGTGCCGCTGGATGCATCCTCCCGCCCGCAGTTCGCAGAACTCGTGCGCACGGTGCAGGCCAAGCTGGAGGTGGCCGAGTCCATGGTCGGCCAACGCCGCCGCGTCGAATAGGACGCGCGGCCCGATGGCCTGGTTCATCGGGTTGATGTCGGGCACCTCGCTTGACGGTGTGGATGCGGTGCTCGCTGAAACGGCGGAAGTTGGTCGGCCGACCTCCCGGGCGCACCTGCACCTTGCCTTCCCGTCTGACTTGCGCGACGAACTGTTGGCACTCAATCGATCGGGCGCCGACGAAATCCACCGTGCAGCCCTGGCCTCCAATCGCCTGGCAGACCTGTATGCAAAGGCTGTATTGCAAGTGCTCACTCACGCCAAGGTCCAAGCGGGCGAAGTGACTGCATTGGGCGCACACGGCCAAACCGTGCGTCACAGGCCGGGTGAGTTCGACGGCATCGGCTACACCGTGCAGTTGATGAACGGAGCCTTGCTGGCCGAAAGAACCGGCATCGCCGTGGTCTGCGACCTGCGCAGCCGCGACGTGGCTGCGGGCGGCCAAGGTGCGCCGCTGGTGCCGGCATTTCACGCGTCCTGTTTTGGCCAACCCGGTCTCAGCAAAGCGGTGCTCAACATCGGCGGCATCGCCAACCTCACCCTGCTGCCGGCCTCTGGCAAGGTGCGCGGCTTCGACACCGGCCCGGGCAACATGCTGATGGACCTGTGGGCGCAGCGGCACCTGGGTTTGAACCTGGACGAAAACGGGCGTTGGGCCGCCGGCGGGCAAGTGGATCCAGCTTTGCTGGCCCTGCTGCTTGCAGACCCGTTTTTCTCGAAGGGGCCGCCCAAGAGCACAGGGCGAGATCACTTTGATGAAGCCTGGCTGGCAGCCCTTGCTCCGCCGTCGGCCGCACCCCAGGACGTGATGACCACCTTGGCCGAACTCACGGCGGCCAGCGCTATCGACGCTCTGAAGGCTCACGACCCGTCATGCAGCGAGTTGCTGGTCTGCGGCGGCGGCGCGTTCAACACGCACCTGATGCAGCGCCTGCAAAACCGTGCTGGCAGCGGACTGGCCGTGCGCAGCACCGCCGAAGCTGGCGTGCCGCCGGATCAAGTCGAAGCGCTGGCTTTTGCCTGGTTGGCCCAGGCCTTTGTCGAAGGACGCGCCGGCAACATGCCGGCGGTCACGGGAGCGCGGGGGCCGCGCCTCTTGGGCGCGCTCTATCCCGCTGCCTGAAGGACTGCGCTGATCAGACCGAGAAGGACGATCCGCAACCGCAGGTCGTTGAGGCGTTCGGGTTCTTGATGACGAACTGGGCGCCTTGCAGGTCTTCCTTGTAGTCGATCTCGGC
This sequence comes from uncultured beta proteobacterium, assembly GCA_963750785.1. GTDB lineage: Bacteria > Pseudomonadota > Gammaproteobacteria > Burkholderiales > Burkholderiaceae_C > Rubrivivax. The sequence continues at coordinate 652,256 of CAVVSC010000002.1, forward strand.
GCCGCCCAGGTACTGCAGGCTCATGGCGTCGATCAGCAAGGTGACGCCGTTCTTGGTCATCTGCGTGTCGTCTTCGTTGATCACCTCGTCAAAGGTGAAGCCGTACTGGAAGCCTGAGCAGCCGCCACCTTGCACGAAGACACGCAGTTTCAGGTCCGGGTTGCCTTCTTCGGCCACCAGATCGGCCACCTTGGCAGCTGCGCTGTCGGTAAAGATCAGCGGCGCGGGCATGTCTTCGGTGGCGGGGTTCAGGACTTCAGCGACTGCATTCATGGGGCCTCCAGGCCGTTTCGGTTTCTAAGCGTCGTTGGACGCTGCCAACTTGAGTGCGGGCTTCTCGGCGCTTTTCAAGGGCTTCAACTCACCTTCGACCAACGCGCCAGGGTGCATTTCCAGCAATTCGTAGCGCACATCACCCATCACGCGGGCCTTGGGCTGCAACTCCAGCATCTCTGAACTGGCAATGGGCCCGTGAACCTCGCCATTGATGATGACATGCGAGGCCGACACCCTCCCATGCACACGGGCATTGTCGCTGATCACCAGGATGCTGCGACCTTCGCCTTCGGCGACCACGTTGCCGAACACCTGACCATCAATGCGCAGACCCTCGGTGAACGTCATGTCGCCATGCACGGCCATGCCGTCACCGACCAGGCTGCGAATGGGCGGAGGCTTCTTCTTGCTGAACCACATGGGGAGTGTCTCCGATCGTGAATCGGCCTAGAGACGCAAAGTCTGTGTGGCCTTGGTGGCGCCCTGCGCGTCCAGCACCCTTACTTGAACCGTTTTTATCACGGCGCCTGACGGGTGGTCGATCATGCCTTCCACCCGTGTCACCTGGCGTATCAAGAGTGACTGGGGGCCTCCGGGCAGCGGCTGAGACCACGGCCGCCCGTCCAGCTGGCCCTGAAGCAACAGGTCGTACTGGCCCTTGAATTCGGCGGCATTCTTGCCGTTTTGCACCACCACCAACTGGTAACGCAACTGGCCTGGCCCCATGATTTCGGCCTGCAGGCCGCGCAATTGCAGGCCTTCGCCCTGGGTGGGCAGCAGCCGTTGGTAGAAGTTGACGTCCGCCTGCAAAGACTGTCGCTCGGCCTCCAGTTGACGGACCTGGCTGGCCAGCCGTTCCTGCGTGGCCCGTTCGGTCTTCAGCAAGCTGTCTGCCGTATCGGCCACCTGGCGCGCGCGCGCGTGGTCGGTACGAAGTTGCGCGACTTCGGCACGCAGCCTGGTGAGTTCTTCCTTGTCGCCCCGGTCCAGGCCTGCGATGTCCTTTCCAAACTCGAAAGCCCACAAGGCAATGGCGGCAGAGAAGCCCAACATCACCGCGAACGCCGCCCAACGCAAAGGCCACGGCAAGTGGCTTCGCACGATCATGCGCGGCGCACTCACTGACAGCCGTCTGCGGAGCAGCTTCCAGCGCATGCAGGTGACGAGACGTAGTGAAGGTCCACAACGCACAAGGCCACCCGAGGGTGGCCTTGCTGGGAGTGGATCAGCGCTTGCTGAACTGCTTCCGGCGCCGCGCGCCGTGCAGACCAACCTTCTTCCGTTCCACTTCGCGCGCATCACGCGTCACGAAGCCGGCACGACTCAGATCCGGCTTGAGCGCCGCGTCGTAGTCGATCAGCGCACGGGTGATGCCGTGACGCACCGCGCCGGCCTGGCCGGATTCACCGCCGCCGTGCACATTGATCTTGATGTCGAAGGCCTCGTTGTTGCCCGTAAGCAGCAGCGGCTGGCGCACGATCATGATCGAGGTCTGACGACCAAAATAATCGTCCACCGTCTTGCCATTGATAACGATCTGGCCGCTGCCCTTCTTGATGAAGACGCGAGCGACGCTCGACTTGCGACGGCCGGTGCCGTAGTTGTATTGACCGATCATTGCAGCGTCCTCAGAACTCGAGCGGCTTGGGCTGCTGAGCGGTGTGCGGGTGCTCGGCACCGGCATAGACCTTCAGCTTCTTGACCATCGCGTAACCCAGCGGGCCCTTGGGCAACATGCCCTTCACGGCCTTTTCAAGGGCGCGGCCCGGGTGCTTGGCCTGCATGTCCTTGAACGGGGTGGCATAGATGCCGCCCGGGTAGCCGGAATGCCGGTAGTAGATCTTGTCCGTGGCCTTGGCCCCGGTGACACGGATCTTGTCGGCGTTGACGACGATGATGAAATCACCGGTGTCGACGTGAGGCGTGTAAATGGCCTTGTGCTTGCCGCGCAAACGGCGTGCTGCTTCGCTGGCAACACGACCGAGCACCTTGTCGGTGGCGTCAATCACAAACCATTCATGCTTCACTTCGGCCGGCTTGGCGCTGAAGGTCTTCATGAGAGGTCTTTCGATGCGCCCACCGCGATGCGCATTCGCGTCCGCAGGCGGGCAGTTCTTCGGGCTTGGAGTTCACGGCATGCCGACCTTCGGAACCGCTTGAGGCGGCCTCTCGGGCTTTTGAGGGCATGGGTGCTGTGCCTGGCCGAATCCAGGTCAGCCCTCGACTATACACCGATGAGCACCATTCCGGTCGACAGTCACTTGACGGCGTCGCAAGGGCGACTTGAGGGTTAACCCTAGACCGTTCCGGTAGGATGTCCCCAACCCGACTCCTGGAGCCGCCATGAGCGCCCAGACTGACATGCTCGACGCCGCCATCCCCGCGCCCAAGCCGCCCGAGGCTCCCCGCTGGCTGCCCGTGCGCAACCTGGGCCCGCGTCACCGCCAACGGGTGGTAGCGCACCTGCAGTCGCTCGGCGACGAAGACCGCCACCTGCGCTTTGGACAAGTGGCTTCGGACGAGCAGATCGCCCACTACGTCGAGCACATCGATTTCGAGCGCGACAAGGTGTTCGGCATCTTTGACTCCCGGTTGCAGTTGGTCGCGATGGCGCACCTGGCCTTTGCCGAAGACGGCCAGAGCACGGAATTCGGCGTCTCCGTGCTGGCCCACCAGCGCGGCCGCGGTTTTGGCGCAAGGCTGTTCGAGCAGGCCGTGGTGCACGGCCGCAACCGCGGCGCGCACAGCATGACCATCCATCTGGCGCGCGAAAACCAGTCCATGCTGGCCATCGTCAAGAAGTCTGGCGCAGCGGTGCGCTTTGAAGGTTCGGACGTGGTCGCCGACTTGGCCTTGCCCGAAGACACTTTGGGCACCCACCTGGGCGCGCTGCTGGAAACACAGGCGGCGGAGTGGGACTATCGCCTGAAACACCAGGCGCTGCGACTCGACCGCTTCTGGCACGGGTTGGTGCCCGAGGCCTTGCGCTGAAGCCGGGCCGGCCCGGCTAGCATCGTCAGCCATGGCGACGAACCTGGTCTATTCAACCGATGGCGGTCGCATGTGCCCAGACTGCCGGCTGGCACTCGCCGCTTGCATCTGTGACGCGCAGAGGCAGGCCGAAGTCCGTGGCGACGGCCGGGTGCGCGTCAGCCGGGAAACCGCCAGCCGCGGCGGCAAGACGGTCACCGTGGTGCGCGGACTGGCGTTGACGGACGAACAGATCACCGCCTTGGGCAAACGCCTGCGCAGCGCTTGTGGCACGGGCGGCACTGCCAAGGACGGCCTCATCGAAGTCCAGGGCGACCACATCGACAGGGTGCTGACCTTGCTGGCCAAGGAAGGCATTGCCGCCAAACGCGGTGGCGCCTGAGGTCCCGACGGGGCTTTACGCCCGTTCACACAAACCCAGTGAACCGCGCCGAAGTCCAGGGCGTTGTCAGAGTGCGGGCACGGCTACATGCCGACAACCCCCGCGACAAGGAGATTCCACATGAACATCCGCAAGTTCACTCTCGCCGCCGCGATGCTGGCGGGCGCGCTGGCCGCCGGCACGGCACACGCCGGCCCCGACGTGCAATGGCAACTGACCGTGGAGACGCCCAAGATCCGCCTGCCCGGCCACATCGTGCTGCCGCTGCCGCCCATCCTGGTGCCGCGCGCCGTGGTGGTGGCGCCGCAACGCGACGAGCGCTACTACGGCGGTGGCTACGGTGACCAGCGCCGCTGGGACGCAGACCGCGATGGCATCCCCAACCGTGTCGACCGCGTCTACAACCCCAGCTGGGACCGTGACCGCGATGGCATCCCGAACCGCTATGACGCGCGACCGGACGATCCGCGCAACGGCCGCGGCTGGCACGAACGCGAATACCGCCGCGACGACAGACGCGATGATCGACGTGACGACCGCCGAGATTGGCGCGACGACCGCCGCCACTGACCTGCCGTCAGCCTGACGCAGCAAGCTAGCGCCGCGCCCGCTGCCGCACCTGCGCCAGCGGGCGTTTTCCTTTCAACTGGCGTTCGATGCCATCGTTGAGCACGCTGCGCAGCGCGTGCACGTTCTCCACCCAGCCATAGACACCAGGGAAGCGCAGGTCCAGCCAAAGCCAGAGCGTGCAGGTGCGCAGACCCTGCTCCATGCGGTCCAGTCGGCTGTGGCCATCCACGTTGTCCAGGAAGGCCGGCTTGGCGACGCGGCCGCTGGACGCATGTTGGTGGGCCCAGTCCAGAAAATCCTGCACCAGGCTGTCGGTGCGCATATCCACTGGGGCCTGGGCGTAGACAAAGCGTTCCTTCAGCGTCAGGCGCGCGGCACAGCGGTCCAGTTCGGCCGCCAGGTCCAGCATCTGTTCCAGTTCGGCCACGGCAAAGTGCGCATCGTCCAGACGCAGTTGCTGCATGAAGACATCCAGCACCTCGTGCAGCTTCTGCTTGCCCAGGCGCGACGAGATGGTCTCCACGTGCCAGCCATTCGGCGCCACAGGCGCCTTGAAGTCGCGCGGCGCGCGAGGCGCTTCTTCCAGACGTGACTTCAACACCTTGGCGGCCGTGGGCTCGGCGTCCTTCAGCACGCCGACAAAACCTTCCTCGTGGATGCCGAATCGCCCGGCACGCCCGGCGATCTGGTGCACCTCGCTCACGTCCAGCGGGCGGTCTGCCACGCCGTCAAACTTGGTCATGGTGCTGAAGAGCACACGGCGGATGGGCAAGTTCAAGCCCATGCCGATGGCGTCCGTGGCCACTAGGATGTCGCTGGAGCCGCCGGAAAAGCGCTCGGCCTCGCGCCGACGCACTTCAGGCGGCAGGGCGCCGTAGATGACGCTCACCGCGTGTCCGTCGGCCGCAATGGCGTCGCGCAGGGTGAGCACGTCGCGACGGCTGAAGGCCACCACCGCGTCCCCGGTCTTCAGGTCATGCAGGCCCACGGCACGCGGCAACATGTCGACGTGCTGCTTGCGTTCGAACTCACGCACCGTGCAGCGTTCGCCGCACAGGCCCAGCAGGTTCTGGATGGCAGGCACAGCGTAGGCGCTGCAGATGATGATCAGCTCGCTCGCCGGCACGGCCACGATGGCCTGGGTCCAGGCCCAGCCTCGGCTGGGGTCGAAGATCATCTGCGCCTCGTCCACCACAGCCACGTCAATGGGCGTGTTGGTGCCGACCATCTCGATGGTGCTGCTGACCACGCGCGCACCATCGGCCGGCACGTTTTCCTCGCCCGTCAGCAGCGAACAGGGCACGCCGCGCGCCACCAGCCGGTCTCGGCCTTCCAGCGCCAACAGGCGCAGCGGCGCCAGGTAGGCACCGTCCAGGGCTCCGGCCAGTCGTTCAAAGGCGGCGTGCGTCTTGCCGCTGTTGGGCGGCCCCACGTACAGCGTCACCTGCCGGTTGGCGCGGCGGGCTTTGGGGAAGGTGTCCGGGTAGCCCTGGAAGGCCAGTTCGCGGTTCAGGCCCTGCAACGTGTCCAGTTCGGTGACCGCGTGTTCCCACCGGTCTTGCGCACGCGTGCAGGCCGCCAGCAATTCAGCCACTGGCTGCGCTTGTGCGCATTCGGCCTGCAGCCGCGGCAGCAGGGACGGCAGGTGCTGCGGTGCCAGGGCCTGGCTGCGCGCGCCCAGGTGGGTCAGGCGGTCGATGATGCTGCTGCGTTGCGGGTGCGGCGGTACGGGCCCCAGCGCAGCTTGCAACGTGCTCACGTCACCCGAGCGGAAAAAAGCCCAGACCGGATCGGACGGGATGTCCAGGCGGAAGGCCACTGACAGCGTCCACCGAGGATCGGCCAGGCTCAACTGATCGGCGACAAGCCAGGTCCACTGCGCCGCGCGGCGGGTGATGCCCAAACCTTCTAGCGTCGCCGCACGTTGCAGCATCAGCGCACGGGCCTCAGCGCCACCGCCGGCGCTGTCCAGGTGGGCCAATGCGGCGTCCATCAAGCTGGGGTGGATCCAGCGGCTCGGTCGCGCGCCGGACGCCGACTTCTGCAGCAGCACATAGCCCAGCTTGTCCAGGTGCTGCTCGAAGCCCGCCGTGCCTTCTTCGATGAAGTCGGCCGGCTTCACCACCTGTGGCAGCGCAAAGGCATGCTGGCGGATGCGTGCCAGGGCGTCGGCGTCCACGTGTGCGGGCACGCGTGTGGCGTGGCGGGGATTGGGCAGGTGCGGCGTGGGCTTGGCGTCAGTGGGTGGGGCAGCGGACATGCAATCAATCAAAAAACAGCGGCGCGCGGCGGTGGGCCGGCTGGCCTGCGCAAGGCCCGGATAATCGCTCATGAACCGACCGAGCCCCACAGAAGCCGTCAGCGGCACCGACCCGACCCACTTCAGCAGCCTGCCCTTGCCCCCGCACGTGCTGGCCAACCTGAGCCGCCTGGGCTACACCGCAATGACGCCCATCCAGGCCGCGAGCCTGCCTCTGGCGCTGGGCGGCAAGGACCTCATCGCCCAGGCCCGCACGGGCAGCGGCAAGACTGCGGCCTTCGCGCTGGCCCTGCTGGCCAACCTGAACATCCGGCGCCAGGCGGTGCAAGGCCTGGTGTTGTGCCCCACACGCGAACTGGCAGACCAGGTGACCCAGGAGTTGCGGCGCCTGGCCGCTGCCGAGGACAACATCAAGATCCTCACCCTGTGCGGTGGCAGCACCATGCGCCCGCAACTGGCCAGCCTGGAACACGGCGCGCACGTGGTGGTCGGCACGCCGGGCCGCATCATGGACCACCTGGAGCGTGGCAGCCTGAACCTGGAGGCCCTCAATACCCTGGTGCTGGACGAAGCCGACCGCATGCTGGACATGGGCTTCTTTGACGACATCAGCACGGTGGCCAGGCAATGCCCGAAGCAGCGCCAGACCCTGCTGTTTTCCGCGACCTACCCCGAAGGCATTGCGAAACTGAGTGCAGCGTTCCTGCGCGACCCGCAGGAGATCAAGCTCAGCGAAGCGCCGAAGGCGACGCAAATCCGGCAGGTCTTCTTCGAGGTGAACGAAGCACAGCGGCTGCACGTGGTGGGGCAACTGCTGAACCACTACCGGCCTGTCAGCACGCTGGCCTTCTGCAACACCAAGCAGCAGTGCCGCGACCTGGTGGAGGTCTTGCGCGCCCAGGGCTTTGCTGCGCTGGAGCTGCATGGCGACCTGGACCAGCGAGACCGCGACCAGGTGCTGGTGCGCTTTGCCAACCGCAGCACCAGCGTGCTGGTGGCCACCGACATCGCGGCGCGAGGTCTGGACATTGCGCAACTGGAAGCCGTCATCAACGTGGACATCACGCCCGACGCTGCCACGCACACGCACCGCATCGGCCGCACGGGCCGCCTCAGCCTGGCAGGGCAGGAAGGTCAGGCCGGTGCAGACGGCTGGGCCTTCAGCCTGGCCAGCCTGGACGAGATGGGCCGTGTGGGCCAGATTGAAAAAGCGGGCAACTTCACCAGCACCTGGCTGCCCCTGGCGAGCCTGACGCCCACCAGTCCCGACCCATTGAAGCCGCCCATGCGCACGCTGCAGATTCTGGGCGGCCGCAAGGAGAAGATCCGCCCAGGCGATGTCATGGGCGCCTTGACCAAGGACCTTGGGTTCGCGGCAGCGCAAATCGGCAAGATCAACGTCAACGAGTTCTCGACCTATGTGGCCGTGGACGCAGACATTGCCACTCAGGCGGAGCGCAAGCTGAATGCCGGCAGGGTCAAGGGCAAGAGCGTCAAGGTCCGGCTGCTGGCGGACTGATCAGCCGCCGCTCAGCGCGAGGCCAGCGCCTGTTCGATGAATCGGCGCTGAACGCGGGCCTTGGGCACGGGCCGGTCCCACCAGGTGCGCACGTCTTCGTCCAGACCGATGCCGTGCATGTAGTTGTAGATGGCCTTCTTCAAGCCCGGCCCCAGTGCGTCGTGGTCCGTGCCGGTGGGGTCGAGAAAACCGACATCGTTGCGCGCGAAGGTGCCGGGCGGCAGCGGGTGCAGCGTCACGCCATAGTCCTGCGGATGCTGGCCCACCGGCGAATGCACGGTGCACACGAAGCGGTGCCAGAAACCGCTGTGGATGCAGCCGTTGGCAAAGAGCTGGCGCACCAGTTCCAAGGCGTCGACCGTGTCCTGTTCCGTCTGCGTCGGGAAGCCATACATCAGGTAGGCGTGCACCAGCACGCCGGCGTCGGCAAAGCCCTTGGCGACACGCGCCACCTGCTCCACCGACACGCCCTTCTTCATCAGCGTCAACAGGCGGTCTGAAGCCACTTCCAGGCCGCCACTGATGGCGATGCAACCGCTGTCCGCGAGCTGCTGGCACAGGTCCGGCGTGAAGGTCTTTTCGAAGCGGATGTTGCCCCACCAGGAGATGCGCGTGCCGCGGCGCTGCAACTCCGTTGCCATGGCCTTCAGGGCCTTGGGTGGTGCGGCTTCGTCGACGAAGTGGAAGCCGGTCTGACCGGTTTCGGCCACCACGGCCTCGATGCGGTCCACCAAGGTGGTGGCCGTGGCCGCGTCGTAGCGGCTGATGTAGTCCAGTCCCACGTCGCAAAAGCTGCACTTCTTCCAGTAGCAGCCGTGCGCCACGGTCAGCTTGTTCCAACGGCCATCGCTCCAGAGGCGGTGCATCGGATTGAGCATGTCCAGCAGCGACAGGTAGCTCGCCAGCGGCAGACCGTCCCAGGTCGGTGTGCCGACCTCGTCAAAGGGCACATCGGCTTCGACGAAGTTCGTGTAGCTGACCTCGTTGCCGATGCGATGAAAGGTCCGAACCAGGCGCTGCGCCGAACGCCTGCCGCGCAAGTGCTCCAGCAAGGCCAGCAGCGGACGCTCACCTGCGTCCAGGGTCACGTAGTCGAAGAAGTCAAAGACACGCGGATCGGCCAATTCCCGCAGTTCGGTGTTGACGAAGCCGCCGCCCAGCACGGTGACCGTGCCGGGTCGCGCGGACTTGATGGCCTGGGCGATGCGGAAAGCGCCATACACGGCCCCCGGGAAAGGCACGCTCAGCAACACCACGTCAGGCGCGTGCTGTTCCAGCGCCGAAAGGGTCAGCGACTGCAGCATGCGGTCGACCAGGTTCAAGGGTGCGGCCAGCGCGTCCGCCAAGGGGTCAAAACTGGCCTGGCTGGCGGCCAGGCTCTCGCCGTAGCGCACGAATTCAAAGCGCGGGTCGGCCGCGTCCTTGATCACGTCGGCCAGGTCGTTGAGGAAGAGCGTGGCCAGGTGGCGTGCGCGGTCGCTGCTGCCCAGGGCGCCGAAGGCCCAGGCCAGCGGGTCGTCGCCGTCCTCGTGGCCAACGTAGCCATCCAGCGCGGCAAAGCGTTCGCCTTCGGGCAAGAAGGCGCGCGCGGCAATGCGGTGCGCCAGCGTCGGGTCGCGGCCCTGCAGGAAAGCCAGCGCCGGCTCGATGGTGGCCAGGTACTCGTCAAAACGTGCATCAAACGCACAGACCCGTCGGCTGCGCTGGCCCAGCGGCTGGTCGCCAATGGCCTGACGCAGCGCCTGCAAGCCGGTTCGCGACAGCAGTTTCAGGATCAGCGCGAGCGCCAGGTCCACCTGCGCGGCGGCCTCGCCCCGGGAGCGCAGAAAACCCGTCAGGTAGGCCGTCGACGGGTAAGGCGTGTTGAGTTGCGTCATCGGCGGGATGACGCTCAGCACGCGCAGATTTGGCAAGGGTTTCGGAGCAGGGGCAGTCACAGGCTGCATTGTCAGGGCAGGCCTGTCTTGCTCGGGTACAGTGCGCCGCGCGATGGATCACGAAGAACAAAGCGAACTGCTGGCGCAACTGCTGAGAAACTTCCTCGGGCCTGTCGATGAGGGCGCGCTGGACGCCCTCAAGGCCCAGCTGGAATGGGTGGAAGTGGCCGCGGGCCAGACGCTCATGGCCCAGGGCGACCCGGGCGACTCGATGTACTTGTCGGTCAGCGGCCGCCTGCGTGCCTATGTGCGAGATGAAGACGGCGTCGAGCACATGGTTCGCGAAATGGCGCGTGGCCAGGTCATTGGTGAGATGGCTCTTTACACCGACGAACCGCGCTCCGCCAGCGTGGTGGCCATTCGCGATTCGGTTTTGGTGCGCCTGGGCAAGGCGCAGTTCCAGCAGCTGCTGCAGGGCAGCGTGCAGGCCTCCATTGCGCTCACGCGGCAATTGATCCGACGCCTGCAATCGGCGCAGACACGGTCCGACCTGGCGCGGCCGGTGAGCGTCGCACTGATTCCTATCACCGCTGGCGTGGATGCGTGGCGCTTCAGCGAACGCCTGGGCGAAGAACTGCAGAAATTGCTCCCCAAGGGTAGCGTATGCCTGGTGGACGCGGCGCGGGTGGACCAGGACCTGGGGAAGCCCGGATTGGCGCGCAGCGTGGCGGCGCCGGATAGCGACACCTCGCGCCGCATCGCGCTGCTGCTGGACCGGCTGGAAATGCGCTACGACTACGTGCTGCTGGTGGCCGACAACGAGCCCACGCCCTGGACCGAGCGCTGTACACGACGGTCGGATGAATTGCTGCTGCTGGCCCAGGCCGACCAACCGCCCCGCTTGCACCCGAGCGAGGAGCGCTTCCTGATGAACCGCGGCGGCCGATCCGAGGCCGCGGAAATTCTCGTCCTGCTGCATCCGGAAGACCGTCGATGCCCGCAGGGCACCCGGCATTGGCTGTCGCGCCGGCCGGTCAGCGACCACGTGCACATTCGCCCGTCATTGGCACGCGACATGGCGCGCTTGGCGCGTCTGCAAACCCGCCAAGCCGTGGGACTGGTCCTGGCCGGCGGCGGCGCCCGCGGCGTGGCACACCTGGGCATCGTGCGTGCGCTGAAAGAGCGTGGCGTCGAAATCGACTGCGTGGGTGGCACCAGCATCGGTTCGGTCATTGGCGCGCTGGTAGCGGCTGATGTCCCGGTGGAGACCATGAACGAGGTGGCGCGCACCGCCTTCAGCCACAACCCGACGGGCGACTTCAATTGGATGCCGCTGCTTTCGCTCATTCGCGGTCGACGATTGAGAAACGTCGTCCAGCATGCCGCCTGGCAGGTCTTCGGCTGCGAGCCCGACGTGGAAGACCTGTGGAAGAACTACTACTGTGTCGCCAGCAACTTCTCACAGGCCAGTGAACAGATCCTTCGTGATGGCCCGCTTCTGAAGGCCCTGTTGGCCAGCGCCGCCATTCCAGGCGCTCTGCCGCCAGTTTTGCGTCAGGGGGACCTGCTGTGCGATGGCGGCACCTTCAACAATTTCCCCGTGGACCTGATGCGCGAGCAGCGCGGCGTGGGGAAGGTTGCGGGCGTGGACCTGAGCTTCCGGAAGCCGCGCAAGATCGACCTGGAAGAAGTGCCAGGCTCGTGGGCCCTGCTGCTGGACCGGCTGCGACCCCGGTCGCGCCGCCGCTACCGTTTCCCCTCGCTCACGTCCTACCTGATGAACGTGACCGTGCTGTACAGCACCTCGCGCCAGCGCCAGGGTCGGCGATTGACGGACCTGTACTTCAACCCGCCTCTGGAGCGCGTCGGCATGTTGCAGTGGGAAAAGTTCGATCACATCGTGGCCCTGGGCTATGCCCATGCAACCGAGGTACTGGGCGCCATGACTTCCGCGCAACTCGAACCGTATGTCAGGGGGAACCATGAACCAAGCCTCTGATCAATTGCACCCGCAACTGCAGCCCTTTGCGGCCAAGGTCTGTACCGCACAGGAGGCGGTGAGTCGGGTCAGGCCAGGCGACCACGTCTTCGTGGGCACGGCCTGCGCCACGCCTCGTGCCTTGGTGGCAGCCCTGGAGGGACTGGACTACCGACCGGCCGACGTGGAACTGGTCCACTTCTTCACCGACCATGCCGTACCGCACGACGCCCACGGCCAGCCCACCACTGCCTTTCGCCACCGCAGCTTTTTTGTCGGCGCAGACATCCGGGCGTCGGTGCGCTCGGGGCAGGCGGATTACGTCCCGATGTCGATCGCGCGGGTGCCCGAGCTCATCGCGCTGGGGCGCATCGCCGTCGACGTGGCCTTCATCCAGGTGTCGCTGCCGGACGACTTCGGCTACGTGAGCCTGGGTGTATCTGTGGACATCGCCCCAGCCGCAGTGAACAAGGCCCGCCTGGTGGTGGCCGAGGTCAACCCAGCCATGCCGCGCAGCATGGGGGACAGCGCACTGCATGTCAGCCAGATCCACCACCTGGTGCCCGTGGACACGCCGGTCATCGAATACCAGCATCCCACCACCACGCCAGCGGCCATGGAGCAGATCGCACGCTACATCGGCGGCATCATCGAAGACGGCAGCACGCTGCAGATCGGCCTGGGACGGGTGACCAACGAGGCACTCAAGCACCTGGTGGACCGCGAAGACCTGGGCATCCACAGCGACGTGGTCACCGACGCCATCATTCCGCTGCTGGAGCGCGGCATCCTCACGGGCCGGCGGAAGACCTTGCAGCGCGGCAAGATCGTCACCAGCTTCGCCATGGGCAGCCAGCGGCTGTACCACCTGATCGACCGCAACCCGCTGTTCAGCTTCCAGCCCATAGAAGCCGTTTGCGACCCCGCCACGCTGGCCGGCCAGCACAAGATGGTGTCGGTGACGCAGGCCTTTGCAGTTGACCTGACCGGCCAGGTCTGCGCCGACCAGTTCGGCGGGGACTTTTACGGCGGCTTGGCGGCGCAAGGCGAGTTCCTGCGCGGCGCCTCACGCTCGGAGGGCGGCAAACCCATCATCTGCCTGGCCAGCACGAACGAGGACGGTACGGAGTCCCGCATCCGGCCGCAGTTGCTGCCCAGCGAAGGCGTGACGTTGGCGCGCACGGACGTGCACTACGTGATCACCGAGTACGGCATCGCCTATTTGTTCGGCAAGAGCATCCGCGAACGGACTGTGGCGCTGATCGAAATCGCTCATCCAGCACATCGTGCGGTTCTTTTCTCCAAAGCACAAGAACTTGGCTATATCGGCAGCGAACAGGCGCTAAAAAACCTGCGCGCCTACCCCGTCGAGGAAGAACATCAGGTGCTGCTGAAGGGCGGCCGCGGCGTGTTGATGCGGCCTGCCGGCAGCAACGACGGCGAAGGCATCCGGGACTTGTTCCACCGCCTCAGTGACCGCGACCGCTACACGCGCTTCTTCCGCAAGGTCAAGGGCCTGTCCAACCGTGACGTGCAGCGCCTGTGCAACCTGAACTTCGAAAACGAGGTGGCCTTCGTGGCCACAGTGGGCCCCAGGGAGAACCAGCAATTGGTGGCCCACGCCTGCTACTTCACCGACCCCAGCACCAATCTGGCGGAAACCGCCTTCATGGTGCACCCGGACTGGCAGGGCTGCGGCCTCGGCGGCGCCTTGCAGGCACAGCTGGCCAGCCATGCCAAGGTGCGGGGCGTGCGCGGTTTCGTCGCCGAAATCATGGCCGGCAACGACAACATGATCCGGCTGGCGCGCACGGCGGCCGGCAACGTCAGCGTGGACAGTTCGGGAAGCACCGTGCGGGTGACTTCGCTGTTCTGACGCCGATGTCAAACCCGACCCGGGCGGACCCGGTGTCGGCTGAATTGACATATCCAGGTTACCGATCCGACACAAGTCGAGAAGCTGGAAAAAATGTCAATCAATTCAACTACATAGGCAGATGCTCGGGCAAAGGCACGCTTTCTGCTTACGTAACTGTCAAACACCAATGATCCCAGGTCGGACAAAACTCAAACCTAAACCTTCAAGGCATGACGTCCATGAAACTTCGCAAAGTACTCGCAGCGACCGCCTTGGCGCTCGCCTCATCTGCCAGCTTCGCTGCGCCTGCCCTGTACTTCCTGGTCAACGGTGACACCTTCACGCAGCCGTTCAGCATCAGTAACCAGTCCACGGGCGGCGAATATGTCACCCGGTTCCAGTTGGACATCAGCCCCGCCTCGATGGTGTTTGACACCGTGGACGGTGGCCCCCCGGGCAACGGCACGGACGGCCAGCCCTTTGTAGCGGATGGCGGATCCGATGCCATCACCGGCTTGGTTGCTGGTGGCAACCCGGCGGACGGCTCGCCCATTCTCGACATCTCCTTCACCGACTTCAATGCCGGCGAAACCTTCGGCTGGTTCATCGACATCGACGGCGCCAGCGGCTCGCCCATCACCGTCACTGGCAACATGCTGATTGGCTCCACGGTCTCGATTTGGTTCAGCAACGGTGAACGCCTGTTTGGTTCGCTCGTTGCGGTGGCCGGCAGCCCTGAAGCGTCCCAGCTCTTCATCACGGGCCGCGACACCGGCGGCGGCAATGTGCCGGAACCCGGCTCGCTGGCCCTGACCGGCCTGGCGCTGCTGGGCCTGGGCCTTGCACGTCGCGCAAAGCGCGGCTGATCGCGCGCCGCGCCACGGCGCAGAATCGAGCGGCCCTTCGGGGCCGTTTTTTTTCGACTGCGCTTTTCCCCTTCTGTCCACTGGACCTGCCATGACGCCAAGCCCCTCGCACCTGGAAGTCCTGCCATGCGATCTGTCGCCGTACCGCGGCGGCAACACGGGCGTCGACTACGTGCACCGCTTTGAATCAGACAAGCCTGGGCCACATGTCCTGGTCAATGCGCTGACGCATGGCAATGAGTTCTGTGGCATGGTCGCCGCCACCTACCTTCTGGACCGCGGTGTGCGCCCGCTCAAGGGCACGCTCACGGTGAGTTTTGCCAACGTCGCCGCTTACGAATCCTTCGACACGTCCCGGCCGTTCGACAGCCGCCAGCTGGTTCACAACCTGAACCGCATCTGGTCAACCGAATGGCTGGACGGCCCCGAAGACAGCCCTGAACTGAAACGCGCGCGCGAATTGCGCCCCGTGGTCGCCGCAGCAGACCACATCCTGGACCTGCACTCGACCAGCCAACCGGTGCAGCCCTTCTGGGTCTACCCTGCCTTCGACCGCAATGCTGCCGCGGCGCTGGCCATTGGCCGCCCCTCGGTGCATTTGGTCATGCCTCAAGGCCTGGGATCCGGTATGCCCCTGATTCAGCATGGACGGCATGGCAGTTCGAGCGCCACCGGTGCCGCACTGGTGGCGGAGTGCGGCCAACACTTCTTGCAGTCGACCAGCGACCTGGCCATCGAGGTGACGCTCGACTTCCTGGCCCACTTCGGCTTGGTGGAACGAACTTTGCTCGCCGCCAGGGCGCCTCAGCAGCGCTTTCTGCTGTTGCAGACCTGCATGGTCCGCAGTGAACAGTTCCAGTTCGTACGGCCGCTGATCGGCTTCGAAACCTTCCAGAAGGACGAACTGATCGCCACCGACGGCGACACGCAGATCCGTGCGCTTTGCGACGACTGCACGGTCCTCATGCCCACCCGCCAGCCCATCGTGGGTCGTGAGGCGGTCTACCTGGCACAGCCCATCTAGGCGCGCCTACGCTCGGCGCTGGACCACCCGCATCGCAAGTTCAAGCCGGCTGCTGGCGTGCAGCTTCTGCATGATGCGGCTGACGTAGTTCTTCACGGTGCCCTCGGCCAGGAAAACCAGGGCGCCGATCTGCTTGTTGGTCTTGCCCGAGGCCAGCAGTTCCAGGATGCGCGACTCGCGTGCAGTCAAAGGCTCGTCTGCTGCAGCGACCACGGTCTCCGCGCTCACAGGTCCGGGTGCCGCGGCAAGGGGCTGCAGGGCCATTTCGCGGAACTGCGCCATCACCTTGCGTGCGATGGCAGGCGACAGGCGGGACTCGCCCCGGTGCACAGAACGCACGGTGTCCAGCACCTCGTCTTCTGCAGCATCCTTCAGCAGGTAAGCCTGGGCGCCGGCACGTATGGCCTGGAACACCAGTTCGTCGTCATCGTAGGTGGTCAGAACCACGACCTTGGTGTCGGGCAATTGCGTGGTGATCTCCCGCGTGGCCACCACGCCGCTGGCGCGGGGCATCTGCAGGTCCATCACCACCACGTCGGGTTTCAGAGCGAGCGCTTGTTCGATCGCCTCCAGGCCGTCCGCCGCCTGACCCACCACCTCCACACCCGGCTCGCTGGCCAGCATCAGCGCCAAGCCACGCCGGATGATGGGCTGGTCGTCAACGATCAACAGACGCAGGTTGCGGGTGGGAACGGGTGCGGGCTGCGCGCCAATGTCGTTCATGGTGGTACAGGTGTCTGGCTTGGGCCGGACCTGTCGTTCAAGCGCGCCTGCAATTCGCCGTACAGTGGCGACGGAAGCCGCGCACCCAACAGGCGCAGCAAAGCCTGCACGGTTGCCGCCGCGCGCTCCTGCGGAACAGCAGCCGAGACTTGCACCACATGCACCAAGTCATCAACCAAGGCCATGGCAGCAAGCTTAACGGAGCGTTCCCCTTTGCAGAGCATGACGAAGGGCATGGGCTGGTCATGATGTCGGCCTTCACGACCCTGGTGCGCCGCATCAACCCGCGCCTGCACTTGTCTGCAGCCATTGGCTGGGCGGTCTTTGCAGTCGTCACCTTGGCCGCGCTGGTGGCGGCCTACCTGGCGGCCGACGAAGCCGAGGGTCGCGCGCGTGCCGACGCGCAAGCCCTGATGGGCGAATTTGCCACCCAGGTGCGCGACGCCCTGTCCTTGCAAATCGAGGCACGCCGCTCGCTCTTGCTGGCCACCGCCGCGCAACTGGGCTCACTGAACGAACGCAGCGCAAGTGCCCAGCTGCGTGTGCTGGAAGCCACCCAGGTCCAGGTGCCGGAATTCGCCTGGATGGCTGTGGCCGACGCCCAGGGTCAGTTGCTGGTCAGCACCGAGGACATCGCGCTGGCTGCGCAGCCGGCGCGCCAGGCGCCCTGGTTCCTGCTGGGGCAGCGTCATCCGGTGGTGGACGACCGCCGCGCCATGCCGACCTCTGCCACCAACGGTCCCCGCCTGGTGGAGTTGGCGGCGCCGCTTGCGGCCGGCCCCGGGCACGGCGGTGGCGCGGTCCTGGTGGCC
Source organism: uncultured beta proteobacterium (assembly GCA_963750785.1). Classification (GTDB taxonomy): domain Bacteria; phylum Pseudomonadota; class Gammaproteobacteria; order Burkholderiales; family Burkholderiaceae_C; genus Rubrivivax. Next base: position 669,392 of record CAVVSC010000002.1, read on the forward strand.
ACGCTGCCGTGGGCATGGGTGGAGGCTCAAATCAGTCGCATGCAAGAGGCGCTGGACAAGCGCCGGCAGATCGAGGTGCTGATTGCATCGCGTGAAGGCACCCTGCTGGTCGCTCCGCCGGCCTGGCTGGGCCGGCGCCTGGGGCCTGAAACCGACCTCAGCGAAGGCGGCGCCTTTGAAGTCGTCACGCGGGCACAGCTTCGCCTGGCCGAGGGCGTGGGCCTGGGCTGGACAGCCACGGTGCGCCGCAGTGCGGAGCTGACCTTGGCCCCGGTGCGCGCAACCCGCCGCGCGGTCTTCGTCATCGTCTTCAGCGCCGGGCTGCTGGCCGCGGCGGTGGCGGTGCTGGTGACGCGTGCGCTCACCCAGCGCCTGTCACAACTGGCGTCGGATGGCGAGGCCGTGCGCCGCGGCGAGCGCAGCACGCTGGCTCCCGTGCCGGGCGCCGACGAAGTCGCGCGCATCGGTGTGACGCTGGCGGAAGTGGTGGGCCATCTGCAGGCGGAAAAACAGTCCCTGCAGGCGCTGAATCAGCAGCTGGACCTGCGCGTGGCCGAGCGCACGGCGCGTGTCGAGCGTCTGGCCGAAGAGACCCGCCATGCGGCCGTGACCCGGGAGCGGCTGCGCATGGCACGCGACCTGCACGACACGCTGGCGCATTCGCTGATGGCCTTGCTGACCCAGATCCGCCTGGTCCGCAAGCTGCGCAGCCGCATCCCGGAAGAAGAACTCGACGGTGAGTTGGCACGTGCCGAAGGCGTGGCCACAAGCGGCCTGCATGACGCCCGCGCTGCCATCGCGCAGATGCGCGACAACGGTGTCCGCGACGCGGGCATCGGCGCGGCATTGCGCGATCTGGTCCGCCGCTACCAGGAGCGCAGCGGCGTGGCGGTGGACCTGGCCATCGACAACGCCGCCGGCAACTGGGCAGACGAGCGTGCGGAGACGCTGTTCCGCATCGCAGAAGAAGCGCTGCGCAACGTGGAGCGCCATGCCCAGGCGCGGCAGGTGCGTGTCAGCCTACGCGCCACAGGCACCGCAACCGCAACCGCAACAGCCACTGAAGGCGCAGCACCGGCGCAGCCGATGGTCCGCCTGGAAGTGGCCGATGACGGCCAGGGCTTTGACAAGGGCCAGCCCCCCAGGGGCCACTTCGGCCTGCTGGGCATGCAGGAGCAGGCCGCACTCATTGACGCCCGCCTGGACCTGCTGAGCCAGCCCGGCAAGGGAACCCGACTCGTGGTGGAACTGGCCCCCTGATGTCGGGCAGGTCCGGGCACGCCCTGACTCAAACGATGACGCTTGGCCTGCCCGTCAGTGACTTGCCGCACTGTTGCGCGGCGCCCGGGCTCCATACAGTGCGAGGACGAGCAACGGAGAACAACGCATGCGCTTCAGCCCTTCGTCCAGGTCACCCATCACTTCCACACCCGGCCCGTCAGCCGCCCCGTCGCCACGTGCCGTCCTGGCAGGCGTGGGCGTTGCCATGCTGCTCGGCGCCTGCGCGACACCCAGCACGCCACCGGCCCCGGCTCCCGTGGCCCAGCGCGCGGTGACACCGGCGCCTGCACCGGCCCCGGCGCCCGCCCCCACGCCGGCCCGCCCCCAGCCCACACCGCAGTCCAATGTGACCACCGTCACTTTGCCCGCCCACCTGGACCCGAAGAGCGACATCTCCACTGGTCGCAGCGTGTACTTCGACTTCGACGACGCCAAGCTCAAGAGCGAATTTGCGCCGCTGATCGAGCGCCATGGCCGCTACCTGGTCGCCAACGGCAAGCTGAACCTGCGCGTCGAAGGCAACACTGACGAGCGCGGCAGCGCCGAGTACAACCTGGCCCTCGGTCAGAAGCGGGCCGAAGCCGTGCGCAAGGCACTGTCGCTGGTCGGCGTGCCGGAAACGCGCATCGAAGCCGTCAGCTGGGGCAAGGAACGGCCTCGCGCGGCCGGACATGACGAGTCCGCCTGGGGTCAGAACCGGCGTGCAGACCTGCAGTACCCGGGCAAGTAAGCTGCTGATGCACGCGCTTGATCTTGATGCCCTGACGCACTGATCAAGTTTGGTCGGTGCCGCTCGGCGCCGGCCCCTTGGCTCACCCAAGCGTTCGGGTGGGCCTCGCCCAATGCGACACTTGGCGCTCCTGCCTTTATCCCTTCAGGAGCCCTTGGGCATGACCGCTGTCCTGCAAAGTCTCATCGCCGGCCAATGGCTGGGTCAGCAACCCGCACAGTTGCTGCGCAGCGCCGTCAACGGTCGGCCGGTGGCCTCCACGCATGCCGACGCGCCTTCTTTCGAAGAAGCCCTGCATCACGCCCGCCGGGTGGGTGGGCCAGCCCTGCGTGCGCTGGGCTTCCAGGAACGCGCCGGTATCCTGAAAGCGCTGGCGCGCTACCTGGGCGAGCACAAGGAAGTCCTCTACGCGCTGTCCGCACACACCGGCGCGACACGCAACGACGGCTGGATCGACATCGAAGGCGGCAGCGGCACCTTGGCTGCCTACGCGGCTTTTGCCAGCGCCGAACTGCCTGGCGGCAACCTGGTGCACGAAGGTCCGGTGCTGCCCTTGTCCAAGAAGGGCGGCTTTGCCGGCACGCACATCCTGGTGCCGCGTGGCGGCGTGGCCGTGCACATCAATGCCTTCAACTTCCCGGTGTGGGGCTTGCTGGAGAAGTTTGCGCCCAGCTTTCTGGCGGGCATGCCCTGCATCGCCAAGCCTGCAAGCGCCACCAGCTACCTCACCGCAGCCTGCGTGCGGCTGATGATGGATTCCGGACTGCTGCCCGCAGGTTCCTTGCAGTTGATCATTGGCGGCATCGGTGACCTGCTGGACCGGTTGCAGGAGCCCGACGTCGTCACCTTCACAGGCAGCGCCGATACCGCCGCCCGGCTGCGCACCCACGCCAACATCGTGGCGCGGTCCATCCCGTTCAACGCCGAAGCGGACTCCTTGAACTGCGCCATCCTGGCCCCTGACGTCGAGCCTGGTGACGAGGAGTTCGAGCTCTTCATCAAGGAAGTGGCGCGTGAGATGACGGTCAAGGCCGGCCAGAAGTGCACCGCCATCCGCCGCGCCATCGTGCCGCGCCGCCACCTGGACGCCGTGGCTGCCAGGCTGCGCACACGGTTGGCGGGCGTGGTGGTGGGCGACCCGGCCGTTGAAGGCGTGCGCATGGGCGCCCTGGCATCACACGCGCAGCTGGCCGACGTGGCCGACCGCGTGGCTCGCTTGAGCATGGGCAACGAAGTCGTCTTCGGCGCGCGTGACGGCTTTGCGCCAAGGGGCGAGGGCACGGCCGAAGGCGCCTTCCACGCACCCACCTTGCTGCTTTGCCGGGACGCCTTGCGAAGCGCCGACGTGCACGAACTGGAAGCCTTCGGCCCGGTCAGCACCTTGATGGCCTACGAGGACCTCGACGAGGCCCTGGAACTGGCCGCCCGCGGCCGCGGAAGCCTGGTCGGCACCCTGGTCACCAAGCTTGCGGAAACGGCGGCTCGGGCCATTCCGGTCGCCGCCGCGCACCACGGCCGCCTGCTGGTGCTGGACCGTCAAGCCGCGGCGGAATCCACCGGCCACGGCTCGCCATTGCCGGGACTCAAACACGGCGGGCCCGGCCGCGCGGGCGGCGGCGAGGAACTGGGCGGCCTGCGTGCCGTCAAGCACTACCTGCAGCGCACGGCCGTGCAAGGCTCGCCGCGCATGCTGGCAGCGGTGACAGGTGAACACGTGCGCGGCGCACCGCTGCACGAAACAGAAGTCCACCCCTTCCGCCGCCACTTTGAAGACCTTCGCATTGGCGAAAGCCTGCTCACCCACCGCCGCACCGTCAGCGAAGCCGACATCGTGGCCTTCGGCGGCATCAGTGGCGACTACTTCTACATGCACTTCGACGAGGTCGCCGCCGCCCAGTCGCCCTTCGGCAAACGCATTGCACACGGCTACTTCGTGCTGAGCGCCGCAGCGGGCCTGTTCGTGAGCCCGGCACCCGGCCCGGTGCTGGCCAACTACGGCCTGGACACGCTGCGCTTCATCAAGCCCGTGGGCATTGGCGACACGATCCAGGCGCGGCTGACCTGCAAGCGCAAGATCGACCGCAAGCGCCTCGGCCCCGACGGCATAGGCCAGGGCGTGGTCGCCTGGGATGTGGAGGTCACCAACCAGCTCGGTGAACTGGTGGCCAGCTACGACATCCTGACCCTCGTCGCCAAGAAGGCCGCGGCCACCCCGCCCAGACCGGCGTGATGGCCAGCTTGCAAGGTCCGCACCGGTCGCGCCAGTCCATCGTGATTCCGCTGGGTCTGGCGCAGACCCTGGCCTGGGGCTCTTCCTTCTACCTGCCGGCCATGCTGGCCGCACCCATGGCGCGCGACCTGGGTGTTCAGGTGTCCACGGTGTACGCGACGCTGTCCATGGCGCTGGTGATCTCGGCGCTGATCAGCCCCTGGGCGGGGCGGCGCATCGACGCTCTGGGTGGGCGGCCGGTGCTCCTGATGTCGAGCGCGCTCTTTGTCACCGCCCTGCTGCTGCTGTCGCAGGCCCAGGGCACGCTGTCGCTGGTGGGAGCCTGGGTGGTGATGGGCGCGGCCATGGGCATGGGTCTTTACGACGCGGCCTTTGCGGCCCTGGTGCGGCTCTTCGGGCACGAAGCACGGCGTTCCATCAGCGGCATCACCTTGATCGCCGGCTTTGCCAGTTCCGTGGGTTGGCCGCTGACGGCCTGGATGGAAGCCCACTGGGGCTGGCGCGGCGCCTGCATGGGTTGGGCGGTGCTGCACCTGCTGGTGGTGATGCCGCTGAACCTGACGGTGCCGCGGGCGGCTGCGGCCCTTCCCAAGGCTGATGCAACGGTGACCGGATCAGCCGCCGCCGGTGCGCCCGAAGGCACCCAAGCGGCGCGGCCGCTGACGCTGCAGCTGGTGCTGCTGGCCCTGTTGTTCAGCTTCATGGGGTTTGTCAGCACGGCCATCGCCACGCACCTGCCGGCCCTCCTGCAAGCCGCCGGAGCTCCCTTGACCACAGCAGTGGCCCTGGCCGCACTGGCCGGTCCTTCCCAGGTCACCTCACGCCTGTTCGAACTCGGTGTGCTGAGTCGCTTTTCACCCTTGCTTACCGCCCGCATCGCGGCCAGCGGTCACCCGCTGGGCGCGCTGGTCCTGTTGACCCTGGGCCCGGTCGCCGCGCTGCCCTTTGTGGTGATCCACGGCCTGGGGAACGGCCTCCTGACCATCGTGCGCGGCACCTTGCCCTTGGCGCTGTTTGGCGCGCAAGGCTACGGCGCGCGACAGGGCTGGATCTCCTTGCCGGGCCGCCTGCTGGGCGCGATGTCGCCCTGGCTCATGGGCCTGGCCCTTGAACGCCATGGCGTGGCTGCGCTGGGTTGGACCATAGCCTGCGGCATGGGATCGCTGTTCGTCCTGATGCTGCTGCACATGCCCGGCAACCCAGCGCCTGTGCGGGCTGCGAGTGCCGAGGACGGCGGCGCCCGCCAGAATCGCGCCTGAAAATGAACGACCTTCGCTGGACCGAGCTTGCTGCGCACGTCGTGGCCTGGCACAACCGCCACCCCTTGGCGCGGCACATTGGCATGCAGCATGTCCTTTCGCTGGGCTATGTGATGCTGCCCTTCGTCGACGCGGACGCCGCGCCCGCCACCCGCCCGGCCGCAGGCGGCGCCCGGCCCGCCGTGGACGAGCCGCTGCCGCCCGAAGCCATGACCGGCAGCCTGCGCGAACGCGCCATGGCGCGCGCCCAGTTGCAATCCCACGACGCTGCGGCAGAGACCGCCAAGACACCGCCGCACCCGGCGGCAGCGAGCCGCTTGCGGCCCGCCTTCAGCGAAGACTTCATTGCACCGCTCACGCCCAAGGCCGTGCGCCGCTGGGCGGCCAAGCATGCGGTGGCCCAGTCCACACCCCGTGGCGATGTCAGCGTGCGCAAGGTCAGGGCCGAACCCGGCGTGGAAGAGGCCGAGGTGCTGCCACGCTGGGTGCTGACCGCACAGGTCGAGATCGGCCGCGCCAGGACGCGGGTGCTGGTGGGCCCTGGCGCCAGGCCGGCTGTGCTGGGACGCCACATGATCAGCCCAGGCCGCACCATCGCGCTGTTTGCGCTGGCCGGCGTGCTGGCCGGCGTGGCCGGCTGGGTGGTGGACCGGGAACCTGCCGCCGTGGCCGTGGCTTCAAGGTCGGCTTCGGCATCGGCTTCAGCATCGCCGGCCGCATCGGCACCCGCGGGTCAGGCGGCACTGCCCATGGCCTCTGCACCGGCACCCGACATGGAACCGATGACGGCCCACAGGACAGCGACTGGCGATTTGGTCGTATCGCATCAGGTCGCGCCGGCGCCCGTGGCTTCTGCGACATCCGCCACATCCGCCGCTACCGCCACTCCCGCCGTTTCAGCCACTTCAGTCCATTCGGCCGCCCCGGCATCCGTGGCACCGGCCAAGGAAACCACGCCTGCCATGCCTGCAGCAGAGCGCCCGGTGGACGTGGAACCTCGCCTGGGCAAGATCGATCTGCCTTCCCTGGGGCCCCGCGTGGACGAACGGCGTCGGCGTGCGCAGGAAGCCGCAGCGGCTGCCGCTGCCGCCACCTCGTCCCAGGCGGTCGCTTCAGCGGCCGCTCCCGTGCCAGTCTCACCAGCCGCGCCGGTCGCGGCCCAAGCGCCCGTACCGCCCCGCATCGCCATGGCGCCGGCGCTGCCGGGTCCCAACTTTGCGGTGACCACCCGCCTGCTGCGCACACGCAGCGAAAGCGAACAGGTGGCTGCCGCCATGCGCGAACTGCTGGCCCATCCGTCGGGCCCGCGCGTACGGGTGGAAGTGCTGGCCGTCGGCGACGACTGGCGCGTGGTGGGTTGGCCTTACCTGGATCGTGCTGGGGCCGACAAGGCCCGTGCGCTGCTGGCATCACGGGGCATGAAAGTCCAAGTCATCGACTTCTGATCGGCCGCCCGCCTGTCGGCCTACTCGGCCACGAACTGATCTGCATTGCGGCCCTTGATGGGTGCGTAGAACTGCTTGATGGCTGCAAGGTCCGCGTCCACATCGCCTGTAGGTTGGAAGATGGGGCCAATGCCGCTGACCTTGCGGTGGTAGTCCATGTAGGCCAGCACGATGGGCACCTGGGCCTGCTGGGCAATGAAGTAGAACCCGGTCTTCCAGTGACGCGTCTTGCCCCGCGTGCCTTCGGGCGGCACCACCAATTGCAGAGGGCCGTCTGCGTCGATGATGGCCTGTGCCGACGCAGACACCAGGTTGTTGCTCTTCTCGCGCACCACGGCAATGCCGCCCAGCCAGCGCATCAGCGGGCCGAAGGGAAAGCGGAAGATGCTGGCCTTGCCCATCCAGTAGATATTCAGGCGCAGCGCGAAGGCCACCATCAAGGTGTAGGGCAGGTCCCAGTTGCTGGTGTGCGGCGCGGCGATGAAGACGCTCTTGCGCGCCTCGGGCGGGAGCGCGCCTTCGACCTTCCATCCTTTCATGCGCAAGATGGCCACCGACAACATCCGCAGAACGGTGTTGATGACGGGCGTGTCGAAGATGGTGCGGTGCATGCGGGCCATTGTCGTGTCCGCCCAGCGGCTACGATCCTCAGGTCTTGCCTGAGCGGGAGAACGCGCATGTCGTCCGGAAAGATCCTCGTCGCCCAGGGCGGCGGCCCCACTGCCGTCATCAACCAGAGTCTGGTGGGCGTGGTCCTGGAGGCCAGGCGCCACCAGGGCATCCAGCGTGTTTACGGCGCGCGGCACGGCGTGCGCGGCATCGTCAACGAAGACTTCGTGGACCTGACGCAGGAGACCAGCCACAACCTGGAACTGGTGGCGGGCACGCCCGCCGCGGCCCTGGGCAGCACACGCGACAAGCCCGACCTGGCCTACTGCCAGGAGATGTTCAAGGTGCTCAAGGCGCACCAGATCGAGCACTTCTTCAACATCGGCGGCAACGACTCGTCGGACACGGTGCGCATCGTGGCCGAGGAAGCGCAGAAGGCGGGCTACCCGCTGCGTTGCATGCACATTCCCAAGACCATCGACAACGACCTGGTGCTGAACGACCACACGCCGGGCTTCCCCAGCGCGGCGCGTTTTGTGGCCCAGGCCTTTGCCGGCGCCAACCTGGACAACGCCGCCTTGCCGGGCGTCTACGTGGGCGTGGTGATGGGCCGCCATGCAGGCTTCCTGACGGCCGCCAGCGCCCTGGGCAAGAAGTTCCCGGACGACGGCCCGCACCTCATCTACCTGCCCGAACGTGTTTTCAGCATCGAACAGTTCCTGCACGACGTGAAGGCCACGCATGAACGCTACGGCCGCTGCGTGGTGGCCGTGAGCGAAGGCATCCACGACGCCCAGGGCAAGCCCATCCTGGCCCTGCTTGCGAAAGATCTGGAGCAGGACGCGCACGGCAACGTGCAGTTGTCCGGCAGCGGCGCGCTGGCCGACCTGCTGTGCGAAGAGATCAAGGCCAAGCTGAAGATCAAACGTGTGCGTGGCGACACCTTCGGCTACCTGCAGCGCAGCTTCGTCGGCTGCGTCAGCGACGTGGACCAGCGCGAAGCCCGCGAGGTCGGCGAAAAGGCCGTGCAGTACGCCATGTGGGGCAACAGCAATGGCTCGGTGGCCATCAAGCGCACGGGCTTCTATTCAGTGGACTACGAACTGCTGCCGCTCAGCGCTGTCGCCGGAAAGACGCGCACCATGGAAGACGACTTCATTGCGCCGAACGGCACCGACGTCACCGATGCCTTCCGCCTGTACCTGCGGCCACTCCTGGGCAGCCGCATGCCCGACGCCTTCAGGTTGCGGCCCGCCGCGGTGGCGAAGATCCTGAAGGTCTGAGTCCCACGCGCCGGCGCGCGAATGCAGCCAGGCCAGCCATCGCCACCAGCACCAGGGTCGGTGGCTCGGGAAGGTCCACCGTCACCGTGATCGGCGTCTGCGTGCCGGTGAAGAGGCCGTTGTCCGAAAAGGTCAGCCCGGTGATGAATGCGGTGGTGCTGGCGGGGTTCAGGCCCGCGCTGGTCTCGATGCCCAGGACGCGGAAGCGGTCCACCCCGTTGGCGCCGAAGTCATAGACATTCGCCCCGTTCCAGTCGTGCGCCAACAGCATCCAGCCGATGTCCGAGTCCCAGGCGTAGATGTCGTACAGGCCATCGCCGATGTTGTCCGGCAGGTCCACGCTCAGGAAGTTGGGGTCGCCGTCGCCCGCGGCGTAGTCGTAGCCGATGGCCAGTTCGGGATCGATGTAGTAGGTCTGCCCGGCCTGCACGGTCATGTTGAACTGGTAGCTGCCATTGGCCAGCACCACCGGCAGGTTGACCACCGGGCCGCCGGACTGGGCCGGCGTGAAGTCGGCGTAGACGCGCGAAATGGCCTGCAGGTTGTTGTTGGCCAGGTTGCTGGAACTGCCGTCCTTGGTCTGGATCAGCGAGATCTCGATCGAGTAGTTGCGCCCGAAATCAAAGCCATAGCCCGGCACCGTGAAGTCGCTCGCTTGCACGGTGTAGGACGTGGTCGTCGGCTGCAGATTGCGCGAAGTCACCTGGCCGCTGTTGGTGGCCGAGATCAATGACTTGTCGTAGATGTTGACGCGGTAGCCGTTGACCGCGGCGCCGGGTGGCGGCGTCCAGGTGAAGGTGGGGCTGGCGCTGGTGCCTGACAGGGTGATGCTGTTGACGAAGGGCGCCTGCTGCGCGTTGTCGGCCAGGTCCACCACCGCACTGGCGCTGTCTGCGCCGTTGCGGAAGGTCAGCGTCCACGGGCCGTAGAGCGAGCGGTCGTCAGCCAGGTAGCGGCTGAAGAAGTTCGGAATGATCGGGCTGGGGCTGAAGTTGATGGTGCGCGACACCGGAACGCCCGTGCCCAGTTGCGTGGTGGTGCCGACGCCGGTGGTGCCGCCGTCGCCATTGGGCGTGACCGCGTTGGCGCCGAAGCGCAGGAAGGTGCCCGAGCCGAAGCCCAGCGAATTGACGGCCCGGTGCTCCAGGTTCATGAAGGGCGTGTTGATGACCACGGGCGCGGCCCAGGCCGCGCTGGCGCCCATCAAGGCGATGGCAAGGACTGCTGCAGCCAGCAGCAGGGAACGGTGTGATGTGCTCATGGGGAACCTCCAGAGGCGCCAGTCTCCGGCTGGTGCCCTGGGCGTTCACCCACAAGCTTGTGGGTATTTCGCGGCCCGCGACACGGGCGTCCCCCTTGTGGATGAGGGATCGGCCGGCCCGTCAGTCCGCCGGCAGCTGCGCGGCCACCAGCAGGTGCTGCACCAGCGCTGCGGGCTCGGTCACCATCGGGAAGTGGCCCGTGGCCATCTCCACCACCTGGAAGCCCGGCAGGCTGCGCACGCGGGTGCGCATGGCGGCAATGGTCGGGTAGGCCGGTGCGGTGCAGTCGATGAAGCTGCGCGGCAGGCGCGCCCAGCGTTCGCCGTCAAAGGGCAGCGGCTCGCGGTAGGGGCCGAAGGGGTGCGGCACGTGGCGGCGCAGCAACCAGTCGCGGTCCGGTCCTTCGATGCCGAAGTCGCGCGGGTCGGGTGGCGGCAGTGCGTGGCCGTGCTGCGCCGCAGCGGCCTGGCGCGCAGCCACGGTGGCGGCGTCGTGCTGGTCGCCCCAGCCTTCACCGGGCAGCGGCACCATGGCGTCGACGTAGACCAGTGCAGCGACGGACCGGTCATCGGCCTTCAGCAGCCGGTCTGAAGCGCCGGTGACCACCTGGCCGCCGTAGCTGTGGCCCACCAGCACGGCGCCCTGCAGTTCCTCGGCCTGCACCAGGCCCACCACGTCGGCCACATGCGTCTGCAGCGTGATGCCCGGGTGGCGCAGGTGCTGGCGTTCACCGTCGCCGGTGAGCGTGACGGCATGCACCTCGTGCCCCGCCGCGCGCAGCGGCAGCAGCACGCGGCGCCAGATCCACGCGCCACCCCAGGCGCCGTGGACCAGGACGATCGGGCGCGGCTTCGCACCTGCTCCGCTCACCGCCCCACCCCGGCCAGCACCATGGCGATGAAGACGTCGGGCTTGATGAAGCCACCGCCAAAGCGCGCGTCGAAGTCTGCACTGGGCTTGGCGGCGATGACCTCGCCTTCGGTCTTGCCTGCACGGCGAAGGTCGGCCACGCGCCGGATCACCGTGGCCAGCATGTCGCGTGAGGCCTGCAGGTCGGCCTTGCGGGCCAGCGGGCCGTGGCCCGGGATGATCTTCGTGCGCTCACCCGCCAGCGCCAGCACGCGGTCGTAGGCCAGCACCACGCCTTCCGGGCTGCCGCCACTGCCGGCGTCGATGAAGGGGTACATGCCGTTGAAGAAGGTGTCGCCCATGTGCACCACGTCGCTGGGACGGAAGTGCACGATGAGGTCGCCGTCGGTATGCGCGCGCGGCGCGTGGAAGGCGTGGATCTCGTCACCGTTGATGTGGAAGCGCAATTCCCCGCTGACGGTGACCACGGGCAGCGCCACCTTGGGGCTGGCCTTCTGCGCATTGGTGGTGCCGGCCAGCGCGATGAGCTGGTCGGTGCTCATGCGTCGGCGCACGTTGTCGTGCGCCACGATGAGCGCGCCGTCCGTGCCAAAGGCCTCGTTGCCGCCGGTGTGGTCGAAGTGGAAGTGCGTGTTGAGCAGGAAGCTCACCGGCTTGGTCGTGAGCTTGGCAACAGCCGCCTTGATCTTGGGGGCCAGCGGGGCGAACTGGTCGTCGATCAGGAAGACCGCGTCCGGCCCCACCGACAGGCCCAGGTTGCCGCCGGCGCCGGTCAGCATGTAGACGGTGTCGGACAGCTTCTCGGCCTTGATCTCGACCTTGCTGAAGTCCTGCTGCGCCATGCCGCGGCTGGCCAGGGCCAGGGCGCCGAGCGCCGACAGGGACAAGAGCGCGTGGCGGCGGGTCAGCGATGGGAAATTCATGGTGGGCGTCCTCCGAAGGGCGCCCACGCTAGCGCAAAGCTCAGCCGGCGACAGGAGCAAAGACCCGCACCCGGTGGCCGTCCAGGTCGGCCACGGTGAAGGTGTAGCCGAAGTCCATGTCCGTGGGCCGTTGCAGCACCTGCGCGCCCTGCGCCTGCCAGCGCGCCAGGCAGGCGTCCACGGCCGCGCGGTCGGTCAGGGTGAAGCACAGTTCGCTGCCGCCGGCAGGCTTGGCGGTGGGCTGCACGTCGGCGGCCTTCCACAGGCCCAGCATGCCCTTTTCGCCCAGGGCAAACATGGCAAAGCCGGGGGACTGGTCGACCGGCTTCCTGTCGAGCAGCCGGCCATAGAAGGCGGCGCTTTCGATGGGGTTCTGGACGTAGAGGATCTGGCTGTGGGCGAGGGCGTTCATGCGGAGCTCCGGGTTGCGGTGGTTGGAGCCCTCACTGTCGGCGCAGGCCGTGTCAATTCCTGTCAGCAGCGTCCACTTCCTTGGCGCGCCACTCCTTCAGCAAGGCCTGGCGGCGGCGCGGGTAGCGCAGGCCCGTGTCGCTCAGCGCGGCGATGCGGTCGGTGCGGAAGTGGCGCAGGTCCTGGCGCAGTTCGCACCAGGCCACCACCACCTGCACGCGGTCGAAGTAGCCCAGCGCAAAGGGCCAGACGATGCGCTGGCTGGTCTTGCCCTTCGCGTCGCGGTAGTCCAGCACCAGCTTGCGCTCGCTGCGGATGGCCTGGCGGATGGCGTCGTCATGGGCACTGGTTTCGGCCACCGGCGGGCCGGGCGGCACCAGCAGAGCCGAGGTGTCCAGCTCCAGCCGAAGCCCCGCAGGCAGCACGGCCGCCACCTTGGCCAACGCATCGCGTGCGGCCGCGGCCAGGCGCGGGTCGCCGCGTTGGCTGACCCAGCGCGACCCCAGCACCAGGGCTTCGATCTCTTCGGTGCTGAACATCAAGGGCGGCAGCACGAAGCCGGGCTTCAGCACGTAGCCGAGGCCCGGTGCGCCGTCGATGTGCGCGCCTTGCGCCTGCAAGGTGGCGATGTCCCGGTACAGCGTGCGCAGGCTGATGCCCAGTTCCGACGCAATGGCCGCCCCGCTCACCGGCTGCCGGTGCCGGCGCAGGAGTTGCATCAGCTCCAGCAGTCGGGCGCTGCGCGACACGGCTTCAGGCCGCGGGTTCGCCCGGGTGCGCCGCAGCCCAGGCTTCGGCCAGTTGCCGGTGCAGTTCCACCCGGTGGATGAAGCCGTGGCGTCGCTCGGGCGGCAATTCATCGGCCGAGGTCTTCAGTTGCCGCCAGGCGCGCGCCAGGGTGCGCTCATAAGCCGCTTCCTCTCCGCAGCCGCGCAGCACGGTGCAGGCCTGCCACAGCGCCTGCGGGCGGGCATCTGATACCTGGCCTTCAGGTCGTTCCAGCCAATGCAGCCAGGCCAGCACCTCACGGCGAGCGGCCTCTGGTTCGCCGGCCCGGTGGCACAGCACCGCGCCGGCCAGCAGCGACTGCGGCGTGCGCCCGGCGTCGTCCTGGGCCCTTGCGTCATGCAGGTTCAGCCAGGTCCGTGCCTTGTCAAAGGCTCCGCACTCGGCCCCCATGGTGACCAGCGCCAGCATCAAGCCATGCACCAGGGTCTGGTCGCGGGCCTCTTCGGCCAGGCGCAGCGCTTCTTCACCCGCCTGCAGGGCATACGTGTGCCGGCCCGCGCGGGCATTCAGCTCCGCCAGACCCCACAGCGTGTAGGCCTGACTGCCGCGGTCGCCAATGGCACGCAACTCGGCCAAGCCTGAATGGATGAGTTCGAAGGCGCGGTCAGGGTTGCCCCACTCCATTTCGGCCACGCCCAGGTTGCTGCGCATGCCTGCGCTCAGGCGCCGGTTGCCCAGCTGATCCGCCAAGGCAATGGACTGCGCAAAACTGTCCATGCGGTCCTTCTGCCGCCCCAGGGCCTGGTACGGGCTGGACGTTCGGTTCAAGGCGATGAGCTCCACATCGCGGTAGCCCCGGGCCCGCGCCTGGGCAGCCGTCTGCTGCAGCAGCGCGACGGACTCTTCGTAGCGGCCCAGGCAATGCAGCGCGTAGCCCGCGTCCGCGGCGCTGGACAGGGCCAGCGCCGGTTCGCCGGCCCGCTCTGCCCAAGATTGAGCCATGCGTGCGGATTCAATGCAGGCCAGGTGATTGCCCGTGACGACCATGAGCAGAGCGTGGTCGCCGTGGGCCACGGCGCGGTTGCGCGGGTTGTCCAGCAGTTCGGCCAGCCGCAGCGACTCGGCGACCGCGGTCGCCTGCTCGTCGCGCCGGCCCTGGTTGTTGAAGGCATTGCAGCGCAGCTTGTTCAAGGAAGCCCGTTCCGACCAGGCGTCGTCCGGCAGCAGCTTGAGTGCACGGCTGGCGTGTTCCAGGGCCAGTGCGCCCGCGCCCACCAGATCGGCCGCCTGGGCTGCCCGCCGCAGGTAGTGCACAGCCTCTTGCGTGTCTCCCGCACGCTCGAAGTGGTCGGCAATCAGGGCCGCGTGTTCGGCAATGCGCTCGCCCGAAGCCGCCAGCAGCCATTGGGCCGTGTGACGGTGCAAGGGCTCGCGCTGGCGCTTCAGCACGGTGTCGTAGGTCACCTGGTGCAGCAGGTGGTGGCGAAAGGCGTATTCGCGGTTGCCGGCAAAGGCCGAATCGCCGCGTTGGCGCACCGGACCCCGGCGCTCCAGGGACTGCAGGGTGCGCTCGGACACGTCCTTGGGCGCATCCGCGTCGCGCAGCGCGCCGTCCCAGAAGATGGACCCCACGACGCTGGCTTGTTGCAGCGCGCGCCGCTCCTGCGCCGGCAGGCTGTCCAGACGCGCTTGCAGCACGCCCGTCAAGGTGGTGGGCACGCGCAAGGCGCCAAGCCGCTCCAGATGGACCGCCCAGGGCTGCTGACGGGCGTCGATGACGCCGTCGTCGATCAGCATCTGCAACAGTTCTTCCATGTAGAACGGGTTGCCGTCCGCCTGGCGCAGCAGCAATTCCCGCAAGGCCTGGGGCGGCTCCTGGATGCGCGCCAGCAGCGCGTCGGCCAACGCCGCTCCTCGATCGGCCAAGGGCAGGAGTTCCAACGCCTGGTGCTGCGGCAGGGCCTGCCCCCAAGCGGGCCGGTGATCGCGCAGCAAGGGTCGCGCGCCGCACAGCAGGAGCACGGGCGAGGCAGCGGCGTGGCGCGCAAGCGCTTCGAAAAAATCCAGTGACGCGTCGTCGGCCCAATGCAGGTCGTCCAGCAGCAGCACCAGCCCGGCGGGCTGTGCGGCGGCGGCTCGGCAAAGCAACTCACCGGCCAGGTGGAAGGCGCGGCTGCGGATCTGCCGCACGTCTTTCAAGATGCCGGCCACATGCGGGCTGGCGGAGAAGTCCAGCCCGATGAGTTGGCCGATGAACGCCGCGGCTTCTTCCGTCAATGGCCCTGCCACGGGCGCCAGCCCTTGCTGGAGCCTGGCCTGCGCGGTGGTGGTGTCGTCGCTTTCGGCAATGTCGCAGAGGCGGCAGAACAGGTCGCGCACCAGGCCGTAGACCTGGCCGCGGCTGTGGGGGTGGGCCCGCGCACGCCAGCAACGCACTTGCGGCGGCAAGGACCGCTCGAATTCAGCGAGCAGGCGGCTCTTGCCCAGGCCGGCATCGGCCGTCAGCGTCACGGCCTGGAGGTGGCCTCGGGCAGCGGCGTCGGACCGGGCCGCCAGCAAGAGCGCAAGTTCCGCGTCGCGCCCCACCAGGGGTGTGGCCAGGCCCTGGATACCCCGGCGCAGGTCGCGGAAGGCGCGCGGCAGGGCGCGCTGGACCAGGTAGGTGAGGACCGGCTCGTCAACGCCCTTCAGCGCCAGGGGCGGCTGTTCCTCCATCTCGAACAGTCCACGCACATGGAGCCAGGTCTCGCGGCTGATGCGCAGTGCGCCGGGTGGCGCCAGCTGCTCCAGCCGCGCAGCGACATTGACGGCCATGCCGCGGATGGTGCCTTCGGCGTCGACGCCGCCGCCCAGCAGCACGCCGCCGGTGTGCACGCCAACGCGCACATCGAAGCCCGCATGCTGGAAGCGCCGCAGCACCTCCTTGCCTTCTGCCTGGCCCAGGGCCAGCAGGTCCAGACCTGCCAGCAAGGCACGTTCCACGTCGTCTTCCTGCGCCTGGACCGATCCGAAGGCCGCCAGGATGCAGTCACCGGCGTACTGCAGCACCCGGCCACCATGGGCTTCGATGCGCAGCGTGCAACGTTGCATCAGCCCGTCCAGCACCGCCTGGATGTCCTCCGGGTCCAGTGCCTGACTGAGCTGGGTGGATCCGACCACGTCCATGAACAGGATCGCAACCTGACGGAGTTGCTGCGGGGCTCCTGCGGTGTCGGCGCCCCTGGCTGCGCCGACCGGCGCGGCAGGAACTACCGAAGCCGCCAGCGCCGCCAAGGCCGCATCTACCGCGGCGTCACCCATCGCTGCGCGCTGACTCTCCAGCAACGCAGCGGCGGCTTGCAAGTGGGCGGGCAGGTCAGCGGCCATCGGCCGCGAGGATAGCGCCCGCTTCGCCCGGCCGTGCCTCAGCGCAGACCGGCGTTGATGCGCTCCAGAGCGGCAGAACCCGGGCAGAGATCGCCTTCGCCCAGCGTGTTGAGCGCCTGCGGCACGGTGTTCAGCGCGGCGTGCAGATCGCCGGCTTCGGGGTCGACGTACAGCAGGCCGGTAGGGATCTCGCCCGCTTCCTGCATCACGGCCAGGTGGTTCATGGCCGCGCGGCGGTTGCGCGGGTCATGGCCTTCGTGCAGCTTGCGCAGGCGCATGGTGCCGCCATGGGCCTGCGGCAGGTCGATGGCTTCGCCGGCGCCTGGCTCGGCATGGATCTCAGGGGCCAGGTCGATGAAGTCGATGCGGTTGACGGCCTCGTTGTGCTCCCGCACATGGTCGTAGCTGCGCGTGCTGCCAGCGTGGTTGTTGAAGGCCACGCAAGGGCTGATGACGTCAATGAAGGCGGCGCCACCGTGCGCGATGGCACCCTTGATCAGCGGGACCAACTGCGCCTTGTCACCGCTGAAGCCGCGGCCCACATAGGTAGCGCCCAGTTGCAGCGCCATGGCCACCAGATCCACCGGGCTGTCGTTGTTGACGGCGCCCTTCTTGCTCTTGCTGCCGCGGTCGGCGGTGGCGCTGAACTGGCCCTTGGTCAGGCCGTAGACACCGTTGTTTTCCACGATGTAGACCATGCGCACGCCGCGCCGCATGGCATGCGCAAACTGGCCCAGGCCAATGCTGGCGCTGTCGCCGTCGCCACTGACACCCAGGTAGAGCAATTCCCGGTTCGCCAGGTTCGCGCCCGTCAGCACGCTGGGCATGCGGCCGTGCACGGTGTTGAAGCCATGGCTGGCGCCCAGGAAGTAGTCCGGCGTCTTGCTGCTGCAGCCGATGCCGGACAGCTTGGCCACACGGTGCGGCTGGATGTCCATTTCCCAGCAGGCCTGGATGAGTGCCGCCGAGATGCTGTCGTGGCCGCAGCCTGCGCACAGCGTGCTGACGCGGCCTTCGTAGTCGCGGCGGGTGTAGCCCACCTGGTTGGCCACCAGACTGGGGTGGTGCAGCTTGGGCTTGGCGATGAAGGTCATTGCAGGGCTCCCTTGCGAGATGCGCGTGGTGCCACGGCCAGCGCATGCACGGCTTCCGTGATGGCCTGATGGATGAAACGCGCGGTGATCGGCGTGCCGTCGTAGTGCAGCACCTTGATCAACTGGTCCGGGTCGACTTCCAGTTCGTTGATCAGCAGCGTGCGCATCTGGGCGTCGCGGTTCTGCTCGACGACAAAGACCTGGTCGTGTGCGGCAATGAACTCCTCCACGCTGGGCGGGAAGGGGAAGGCGCGCACGCGCATGGCGTCCAGGTGGATCTGGCTGTGGGCCAGGCTCTCCAGCGCCTCGTCCATGCTGGGCGCGGTGCTGCCGAAATACAGCACGCCCAGGCGCGTCTTCCTGGCGGCAGCGCGCACCTCGGGCTGCGGCACCAGGGTCGCGGCGGTCTGGAACTTCTTCAGCAGGCGGTGCACGTTGTAGAGGTAGTCCGGCCCCGCCTCGCTGTACATCGCGTAGGCATTGCGCGTGGTGCCGCGCGTGAAGTACGCGCCCTTGCTGGGGTGCGTGCCGGGCAGCGTGCGCCAGGGGATGCCGTCGCCGTCCACGTCCTTGTAGCGGCCGAAGTCCTTGCCGGCTTCCAGTTCTTCGGCCGTCATCACCTTGCCGCGGTCGTAGCGGCGGCTGTCGTCCCATTCCAGCGGCTTGCACAGGCGCTGGTTCATGCCGATGTCCAGGTCCGTCATCAGGAACACCGGTGTTTGCAGGCGGTCGGCCAGGTCCAGCGCTGCCGCGCCGAATTCAAAGCACTCGGCCGGGTCCTGAGGCAGCAGCATCACGTGCTTGGTGTCCCCATGGCTGGCGTAGGCGCTGCTGATGAGGTCGGCCTGCTGGGTGCGCGTGGGCATGCCGGTGCTGGGGCCACCGCGCTGCACGTCGATGATGGTCAGCGGGATCTCTGCAAAGTAGGCCAGGCCGATGAATTCGGTCATCAGACTGACGCCCGGCCCGCTGGTGGCCGTGAAGGCGCGTGCGCCGTTCCAGCCGGCACCGGTGATCATGCCGATGCTGGCGATCTCGTCTTCGGCCTGCACGATGGCGTAGCGCGCCTCGCCGGTGACGGGGTCGTGGCGCAGCTTCTTGCAGTAGCTGGTGAAGGCTTCGGCGACCGATGAGGACGGCGTGATCGGGTACCACGCGCACACCGTGGCGCCGCCGTACACGCAGCCCAGGGCCACGGCCGCGTTGCCTTCCATGAAGATGCGGTCACCCACCGCATTGGCGCGCTTGACACGCAAGCCGATGGGTGGCTTCAGGTGGTCCCGCGCAAATCCGCGCCCGGACTGCAGCGCGCGCACATTGCTTTCCAGCAGCTTTTCCTTGCCCTTGTACTGTTCGCTGAAGAGGCCCTCGATGACCTTGTCGTCGATGTCCATCAGCGCCGACAGTGCGCCCAGCACCATGATGTTCTTGAACAGCGTGCGCTGGCGCGGGTCTTCGTAGGTGGCGTTGCAGATGGCCGTGACGGGCATGCCGATGACGGTGATGTCGTCGCGGAAGGCGCTGGCGGGCATGGGACGTGTGCTGTCGTAGAAGAGGTAGCCACCGGGCTCCACTTCCTTCACATCCGCGTCCCAGGTCTGCGGGTTCATCGCCACCATCATGTCGATGCCACCGCGCCGGCCGAGCCAGCCGCGTTCGCTCACGCGCACCTCGTACCAGGTCGGCAGGCCCTGGATGTTGCTGGGGAAGATGTTGCGCGGGCTCACCGGCACGCCCATGCGCAGCACGGCCTTGGCAAACAGTTCGTTGGCGCTGGCCGACCCCGAACCGTTGACGTTGGCGAACTTGATGACGAAGTCGTTGACGGCTTCGATGCCTTTCTTGGCGTCCTTCATGCGGCGGCTCCCACCCGTTGCTTGCTGGTCTGCGTGTCGCGGCACATCGGCCCCGCCGTCGTGGTGGTGAGCAGGAACTTCTGCATGTCCCAGGCGCCTGTAGGGCAGCGTTCGGCACACAGGCCGCAGTGCAGGCAGACGTCTTCGTCCTTCACCATGACGTGCTGCGTCTTCATCTCGGCGCTCACATACAGGTCCTGCGCCAGGTTGACGGCGGGTGCCTTCAGACGCGTGCGCAGGTCGGCCTCGTCGCCGTTTCCGGTGAAGGTGATGGCGTCCACCGGGCAGATGTCCACGCAGGCATCGCATTCGATGCACAGCTTGTCGGCAAACACCGTCTGCACGTCGCAATTCAGGCAGCGTTCGGCTTCCTTGATGGCCGTCTTCAGGTCGAAGCCCAGCTCCACCTCCACCTTGATGCTGGCCAGCGCCTTTTCTGCTGCGGCCCATGGCACCTTGAAGCGGCTGTCATTGGTGGGCGCGTTGCTGTAGCTCCACTCGTGGATGCCCATCTTCTGCGACACCAGGTTCACATGCGGCGGCGGGCGCTGCTTGACGGACTCACCATGCAGGAAGCGGTCGATCGACACCGCAGCCTCATGGCCGTGCGCCACGGCGGTGATGATGTTCTTGGGGCCGAAGGCCGCATCACCGCCAAAGAACACCTGCGGCAAGGTTGACTGGAAGCTCTTCTCGTCCAGCTGCGGCAGGCCCCACTGGTCGAAGACGATGCCGCTGTCGCGTTCGATCCAGGGGAAGCTGTTCTCCTGGCCCACGGCCACCAGCACCTCGTCGCAATCGATCACCGCGTCGGGCTCCCCGGTGGGCACCAGGCTGCGACGGCCTTGCTCGTTGTACACGGCCTTGACCACTTCAAAGGCCATGCCCACCAGGACACCGCCGTCGACGATGAAGGCCTTGGGCACGTGGAAGTTGATGATGGGAATGCCTTCGTGCTGCGCGTCTTCCTTTTCCCAGGGCGAGGCCTTCATCTCTTCGAAGCCCGAGCGCACCACCACCTTCACGCTGTCGGCGCCCAGGCGGCGCGCGCTGCGGCAGCAGTCCATGGCGGTGTTGCCGCCGCCCAGCACGATGACGCGCTTCTTGACGCTGGTGATGTGGCCGAAGGACACGCTGGCCAGCCAGTCGATGCCGATGTGGATGCTGGCCGCGGCTTCCGCGCGGCCGGGGATCTGCAGGTCGCGCCCGCGCGGTGCGCCGCAGCCCACGAAGACGGCGTCGTACCCGAGACCGAGCAGTGCCTTCATCGAGTCGATGCGCTGGCCGCTCTTGAACTCCACGCCCAGGCCCAGCACGTAGCCGGTCTCTTCGTCGATCACGCGTTCCGGCAAGCGGAAGCGCGGGATCTGTGTGCGGATGAAGCCGCCGGCCTTCTTCTCGCCGTCGAACACCGTGACGGCGTAGCCCTGCAGCACCAGGTCGCGGGCCACCGCCAGCGAAGCCGGCCCGGCCCCCACGCAGGCCACCGTCTTGCCGTTCTTCGGCAGGGCCTTGGGAATGAGCGCGCGCACCTCGTCGGTCTTGTAGTCCGCTGCCACGCGCTTCAGGCGGCAGATGGCCACAGGTTCCGGCTTGCTGGCGTTCTCTTCCTCCGCGCGGCCGCGCCGGCAGGCGGGCTCGCAGGGCCGGTCGCAGGTGCGGCCCAGCACGCCGGGGAAGACGTTGCTGGCCCAGTTGACCATGTAGGCCTCGTCATGGCGCCCCTGGGCGATCAGCCGGATGTACTCCGGCACGGGGGTGTGGGCAGGGCAGGCCCATTGGCAGTCGACCACCTTGTGGAAGTACTGCGGGTTGCTCACGTCGGTGGCACGCACGGCTTGTCTCCTTCGCAAGGCCTCGTGCGGTTCGACGTGGCGAACTGCTGGCCTTGTCTATGGCTTGAGTCTATGCCCGCCCCAAGGGCCCGCCTACCCCCGGGTCCGCCCCAGTCGCAAGGTACCATCGACCGTGATTCATCTGGACCAATCCACCTGCGATGACCTCTGATCTGCAGGCCTTTCAGCTGCCGGCGTGTGGTGGGATTGCCGGTGTCGGCGGCGCGGTCCGCGCCAGTGCAGGCCCGCCGCTCCTGTTGGTCCACAGCGTCAATGCCGCCGCGTCGGTGGCCGAGATGCGCCCCTTGCTGGCCCTTTGGCAGACACGCCGGTCCGTCTTTGCCGTGGACCTGCCGGGCTTCGGCGCCAGCAGCCGCGCAGACCGCGCCTACACGCCGCGCCTGATGACAGACGCCCTGCTGGCCACCGCAGAGCACATCCGGTCGGTTTGCGGGCCGGTACCGATCGACGCCCTGGCCCTGTCCACCGGCTGCGAATTCCTGGCCCGCGCGGCCAGTGAACGGCCCGATCGCTTCAGCCGCCTGGCGCTGGTGAGCCCCACGGGGTTGCGCGGCACCCGGCCGCGACGCGGCGCACCGGGCAGCACACGGTTCATGCCGGGCCTGCACCGCGTGCTGAGCCAGCCGCTCTGGTCCGACGCGCTGTTTCGTGGCCTCACCAAGCCAGGCGTGGTTCGCTATTTTCTGGAGAAGACCTGGGGCGGCAAGGCCATCGACGAACAGATGTGGCGGGACGCCGTGCAGGAAACCCGCGCGCCCGGCGCCAAGCACGCGCCGCTGTATTTCCTGAGTGCGGGCCTGTTCAGCGCAGACATCCTGTCGGTCTACGAAGCGCTGAATCAGCCCGTGTGGGCCAGCCACGGCACGCGCGGTGACTTCACGGACTACCGCGGATTGGTCCATCTGCAAGGCCGGCCCAACTGGCGAGTCAGCGTGTTTGAAGGGGGTGCCTTGCCCTACTTCGAACATCCGGAGCGCTTCGACCAGGCCTTCTCGGCCTTCCTGTCTGGCCAGCCCCAGCCGTAAGGGGCATACGGCCTGCGGCATGGCAGGATGCAGCCCATGATGGACGCCTTGCTGCAGCAGATCGACAAGATGCTGCTCATGCTGACCCAGCCCGAACAGGTGCTGGCCCTGCTGTCTGCCGCGGTCGCGGCGCTCCTGGTCATCGTCAGCGCCTTTGTGCGGACCATGATTCCCCTGCGCTGGCTGGCCGTGGGCAGCAACGTCGGCTTCATCGTCTATGGCCTGGTGCACCCCGCGCCGCTGATGGTGGCCCTGCACGCCGTCTTGCTGCCGGTGAACGCCGTGCGGGTGTGGCAGATGATCCGCCTCACGCGCCGCGTGGCTGCGTCCACGGCCGACGCGAAGCAGATGGAAGTCTGGCTCCGCCCCTACATGCGCAGCCGCCAGTTGGCCGCCGGCAAGCAGCTCTTTGCCGCCGGGGACGTGGCCGACAGGCTGTACTTCCTGGCCAGCGGCCGCGTGGAGTTGCCGGAGATCGGCCGCGTGCTGGAAGCCGGCCAGATGTTCGGCGAAATTGCCTTCTTTGCGCCGGACCGGCGGCGCAGCAGCAGCGCACGTTGCCTGACGGCCTGCACCGTGCTGTCCATCGACGAAGACACTTTCAAGCAGTTGGTCTACCAGAACCCGGATTTCGGCCTGGAGGTGGTGCGCCTCATTGCCGGCCGCTTGAGTGCCGACGTGCACCGGCTGCAAACTTCAGCCCCACTCAGCGGTGAGGTCACCGGCCTGGAACCGCCGCGGGAGCGGCGTGATTAAACTGCGCTCCGCGCTACACGGCACCGCCGTTGGCCGCCGCCCTTCCACGTTGCACAGGTGATCCATGAAATCTGCCGTCCTGCTCTCCACCCTGGCCCTGGCCACGTCTGCTTTCGCGGCTGACGTCAAGACCAACTTCCTGGACCACAGCAACGACGCGCTGATCGACGACAAGACCGCCTTTGCCATCATGGGCGAAGCCATTCCCGCCAAGGTGTGGAAGCTGTACCCGGCCAGCAAGTACGCCTTCCTGAGCCAGGTGGAAGGCGGCGTCAATGCAGCCGGCACCTGCGTGGTGGCCGCCCGCGTGATGGTGCTGCCGCTGACGCCCACCGTGCGCGCACCGCTGTTCCGGCCCCTGCCCAAACTGACCGCCACCGCCTATGACTCGGTGCCCAACAGCAATGCCGAAGCCTGCAAGGCCATGGCCAAGGACAAGCTGAAGACGGCCACGCAAGCGGTCGTCTCCAACATCGCCAAGACCTGATCAGGCGGCCGCGGCCACCGGGTACAGGCCGCGCTCGCGCGCCATCAGGCGCGTCAGGCCCAGCAGAGCGTCGATGCTGGGCGTGGGGATCTTCAAGTAGACGCCGATCTCGCGCACGGCCGCCACCAGTGCGTCCAGTTCCAGGGCACGCCCGGCCTGCAGGTCCTGCAGCATGCTGGTCTTGAAGCTGCCCAGCTTGCGCGTCACCGCATGGCGCTGCTCCGGGTCCTGGTCGATCGGGATGCCGAACGCGGCCCCGATGGCCTGCGCTTCCAGCATCACCGCACTGCAGAAGCCGCGCACCAGGGGGTCGTCCAGGATGCGGTCGCAGGGTGCGCCGGTCAGCGCCGACACGGGGTTCATCGTCATGTTGCCCCAGAGCTTGAACCAGACATCGCGCTGGATCCCGTCCGAAACGGTCACGGCCAGGCCGGCGTCGCCCAGCAGCCCGGCCAGCGCTTGCACGCGCTCGTTCTCGCCGCTCGCGGTGTTGCCCAGCGCGTGGCCGATGATCAGCCCTTGGCCCTTGGCATGCAGCACGCGCCCCGGCGCCGGGCTGGCCGCTGACAGGTGCACCACCGCGCCCACCACCTGAGCCGCCGGGATGTGGGCGCGCACGAGACCGCCCGGATCCACACTGTCGAGCTGCAGGCCCTTGCAGGCACCGGACAGGCCGTCAAAGAACCACCAGGGCACGCCGTTCATGGCCGTCAGCACCTGCGTGTCCGGTCCGATCAGGCGCGCCACCGCGGGCGCGACCGCTGCCAGGGCCGGGCCTTTCACAGCAACGATGACCAGGTCCTGCACACCCAGCGGCGCGGGGTCGTCGCTGACCTGCATGGGCACGGCCAAGGGACCCAAACCGCTGTCCAGCAGCAAGCCCTGATTGCGCACGGCTTGCAGCGTGGCGCCGCGCGCCAGGCCCGACAGTTCCACGCGTCCGGGCACCAGCCGCGTGCCCAGCCAGCCCGCCAGCAGGCCGCCGATGGCCCCGAGGCCGACGATGCAGATCTTCATGGGCTTGAACCTCCGTTTGGGCCGCGCAGTCTACGGGTGGCCCGGCCCGGACCCCTTCAGCTTTCGGCGGGAAAGAGGCGCCGCCAGCCCCGAAGGCCCAGGCGTTCCAGCACTTCGATATTGCGTTCGTAGATGTCGGCCGCGTCAGGGAATGCATCCACCGCCCTTTCGATGCTGTCTTCGCGCAGCAGGTGCAGCGTGGGGAACGGCGACCGGTTGGTGAAGTTGCCCATGTCGTCCGCTTTGGTGCCATCGAACTGGAACTGCGGGTGGAAGCTGGCCATCTGCAGCACGCCGTCCAGACCCATTTCTTCCAGGGCCGCCTCGGCTGCGCCCAGGAAGTCGTTGAAGTCGTGGAAGTCCTGCAGCACCTGGGGGTGGATCAGCAGGGTGGTGTCGACAAGGGCCGGGTCAGCTTCGGCCAGGTGCTGCAGTTCGCGCAGCAGTTCGTCCAGCAGGGCTTCCGGCGTGCTGGCGTCCGACAGCACCCAGCGGATCTGCCCTTTGGCGTGCACCGACTTGGCGAAGGGGCACAAGTTGAGACCGATGACGGCCTTTTCCAGCCAGTTGCGGGTCAGGGCGATGGGGTGGCTGGTCTCGCTTTGCATCGGTTCAGTCTCCCGGGCCGTGGGTTCGGCTCGCGCCAAAGCATAAGCCGGGGCACATGAAGAGCGCGATGTGCGGCCGCTGGGCGAGACCTGCTGCACGGCCTGAGCCTCGGCGCCGCGTCTTCCTGCGTTCACAATCAGATTCGCTCTTGAATCGGCAGCCCATCACCCCCGCCATGCGCCTGTTCCAGACTGCCGCCACTTTGTCGCTGGCCGCCTTCGTTGCCTTGTCCCTGCCTTTGCCTGCCATGGCCCAGACGCCGCTGGGCGCGGTCAGCGTGGAGGACTTGCTGCGCACGCTGGGCGGGCCCGGCAAGAAGTCCTTTCTGCGCACAGCGCCGCCGGACGCGGCGTCCAGCCTTTGCGCCGGCCAGTCAGGTGCGCCAGCAAAGCCTGGTGCGGCTGCCCCGGCCGCCAGCGATGGCCCTGGCAAACGCAACCTGGAAGTGGTGCCCTACGCCGGCGACACCACGCCGGGCGTCAATCTCAAGGTGCAATTTGGCTACAGCTCGGACAAGCTGACCGCTGGCGACCGCGACCTGCTGGACACCCTGGCCAAGGCCCTGCTGCACCCGGAACTGGTGTCCGAGAGCTTCGCCGTGGCGGGCCACACCGACACCTCGGGCGACGCCCGCATCAACCTGGAACTGTCCTGCGCCCGCGCCCTGGCCGTGCGCCGCTACCTCGTCGGCAAGGGCGTGGCCCAGAAGCGTCTGTCGGCCTACGGCTTTGGCAGCACGCGGCTCCTGGCCGACAACAGCCCCACCGACGGCATCCACCGCCGCGTCGAAGTCCGAAAGGCTCCGGAATGAAGTTTTCGCGCTCAAGGTCCCATCCAGCCTCGCAGCTGGTTCTGGCCGCCGCGGTGGCCCTGGCCTTCATCAGCTTGGAAGCGCAGGCCGCCAAACGCCTGGCCATGGTGGTGGGCAACGACGCCTACCAGACCATCACCAAGCTGCGCAATGCGCGTAATGACGCGCAGGCAGTGGGCAAGGAACTGGAATCCGCCGGCTTCCAGGTGACACGCGTGTTCGACGCCACCCGCGCCACCTTCAACGACCAGCTGGAAGGCTTCCTGCGCAAGATCGACAAGGGCGACGAGGTCGTCTTCTTCTTCAGCGGCCACGGTTCGCAGCCGCCGCTGCGCGGGCCTTACCTGCTGCCGGTGGATATCAAGGTCAGTGAGCGGTCGATCGCGGCCGATGGGCAGTCACTTGAATTGCTAATCCAGGAGCTGAACGCCCGTTCGCGCTTCACCCTGGCCATCATCGACGCGTGCCGCAACGACCCCTTCCGCGAGACCTCTGCGGGCCGCTCCATCGCGCCGGGCTCCAACCTCACCAACATCGAGCCGCCCCGAGGTTCGGTGGTGCTGATGGCGGCCAGCAAGGGCCAGGAGGCGCTGGACCGCCTGGGCAATGGCGACACAGTCGCGAACGGCCTGTTCACGCGCGAGCTGATCAAGTGGATGCGCAAGCCCAATCTGCCCGTGCGCGAGGTTCTTCACCAGGTGAAGTTCAATGTCGAACGCCTGGCCGCCAGCGTGAACCACCAACAGCGCCCGGCCATCATGGACGAGTCGTCGGACGACTTCTACTTCTACCCGCCCAGGGACGGCTCCAGGGTGGCACCCGATCCGGTGCCCGCGCCGGCACCGGCACCAGCGCCTTCACCAGCACCGTCGCCCTTGCCCCTGCCCGTGCGCCCGCAACCGGCACCGCCGGCTCCGGCTCCTACACCGAGTCCCGCACCGGCACCCAACCCGATCATGTCCGAAGCCCAGCGCGAGCTGGACGCCTGGGAAGCTGCGCAACGCAGCAACACTCGCGGCGCCATTGAAGGCTTCGTCGCTCAGTTCCCGCAGGGCCGCTACGTGGGCATTGCGCGACAGAAGCTGAGCGGCATGGCTGCTGCGCCGACGCCGGCACCGGTCGCCGCACCCAAACCCGCCGCGTACAACCCGCAAGTCGAGTACGAAGTGTGGGACAAGGCCGACACCAGCAAGAAACGCACGGACTACGAGGCCTACCTGGCGGCCTACCCCAGCGGCCGCTATGCGGATCTGGCGCGCGCTGGGCTCAAGAAGGCGAAGTAGCCGCCCCTCAAGCGTCACCGACAACTCTATCTTTCCAACCGAGGAGCTCCTCCCATGAAGAAGAACATCCTGGACTCGCTGGCTGCCGGCGCGGCCACCGCAGCCTTCGCCCTGGCCAGCGTGCTGACGCCCGCGGGCGCCCAGGCGCAGACCTACACCAAGCAGCAGTTGCAGGAAACCTATTCCGCCTACCTCAGCACAGAGGGCTTCCGCCCCGAACTGACGCCCAGCGGCAACGTGCGCTTCCGCCGTGAGGGCCGGTCCTTCCTGATCTATGCCGACGAAGGCGACCCGACCTACTTCCGCATGGTCATGGCCTTCAGTGCTGAGGACAAGTCTGCGCCCGCACGCCTGCGCCGCCTGGAAGGCTGCAACACCGCGAGCTTCGAAGTGAAGGTGGTCAAGTGCTTCCTGGACAACGACGGCGACCCCAACTTCAGCGCCGAGATGTTCCTGGTGGTCCCCGGCGACTTCAAGACCGCGCTGACCCGGCTGCTGCGCGCCATGGACAACGGCTACGAGAAGTACCAGAAGAAGGTCGCCGAGCTGAACCGCTGATCGCTTGGACCGCTCCATGCACACCCGGCATGCCGCCGCGGTGCTGGCATGGGCCCTGGCCGCCCTGCTGACGCCCGCACATGCGGCGGGCCCGGAGGCGGCCGACCGCCTGTGCCCACAAACCGTCCCCGCGCCCGCACCCAAGGCCATGGCCGTGACGGGTTGCGAGGCCGCCTGGTGCACAGCCATCGGACAAGAACAGTTCTGCAACTGCCAGCGCGGTGAACGCTGGTTTGCGCAACGTCGCCGCGGCGGCCAGTTGCTGCAGCAATGGGCCGCCGAGGTCTCGCCCATGATCGGCCCAGATGCGCTGCAGGTGACCCAGGCCGACGTGGATGGTGATGGCAAGCCGGAGTGGTTGCTGTCGCAGTTTGAATCGCAAAGCAACGGGCTCGGCGTGACCTCGCACCGGCTCTGCCTGCTGTGGGCAGACGACACCCGGCGCGCGCCCTTGTGCCGGGACTTGAGCGAATGGCAGCAGCTGACGGTGCTGGTGCGCGAGCACGGCCGCAAGGGCTGCAGCCTGATGGACAGCAACTGGCAAGGCGGCCGCGAAAAAGGCCGTGGCCCGGGCACTTATGCAGTCGGACGACTGCAGCGGCTGCAAGACCGGCGCTGGCATCCAGCGCCGGACCGCACGGCCGTGTCGCGCCGGCTGCTGGACAGTTTCATGAACGAACGCGAGACCCTGCTTCAGAGCAATGCGCAGCGACTGTGGTACCAGCATCCAGACGCCCGCACCGGCCAAGATCTTGGGCGTTAGGCCAGGGCCTTGGCCGATGGCCGCTGACCCTTGGCTTCAGACCTTTCGCTTCTGACCATTGAGCTCTGGCCATTGGCGCTGTTTCAGACCTGAAGACTCCGGCCTGGAATGGCGGTGCCTTGTTGCCAGGGGCTGACGCAGTGTCCGTGCACGGCCATCCAGCCGCAGGCGGGCCCGAGCGAATGCACGGCCGCCAGCGCCGCGGCGCCGTAGGCTTCCACGTGCAGATTGCCGTGCGCACAAAGGCGAAACATCAGCGCGCCTCCGTGCTGAGGCCACACCGACACCAGGCCACCTGGGAAATCCCCCACGCGCTCGGCCCAGAACCACAGGCGCAGCGCGGCCACTGAGCCCTCGGCACGGAACCACAGCGCGCCGTCGAAGTGCCGCCCCATGCCCAGTTCGTCCACCAGGCCGCGTGCGCGCACCAACGGTGCGTGTTGTCGGGCCCACAAGGCCTTGCGCCAACCCGCCCGCCGCGCCAGCGGCCACAAGGCAGTGGCAGGCTGCTCCAAGGCCAGGGCCAGCGCGCTGTAGGCCCGCGCCAACCGGCGCACAAAGTGGTCCACCCGGCTGCCAGGGTCCGCCAAGGACAGCACCATATGGCCGGCGAACGGGGCTTGGGTTGCGGTCACCGCCAGATCCCAGGCCGCCGGCCACCCGTCGAACAGCGCGCGCTGCAGCGGCTGCACCAGTCCCGCGCACGGCGCCTGGTCCTGCAGGAATGAAGCCCGGTCCTGCAACCACAGGGCCGCGCTGGCGCTGCCCTGGGTCATGCCTTCAGTCGGCTTGCGTCGGGTCGCCCACGCGGCCCACGAAGAGCGGGGTTCCCGTGGCCTGGTGCAGCAGCGCAAAGCTGAAGGCACGGTCCACGGCGCAGGGCGGCGCGGGTACCGAGAAGGACTTGGAGCTGACCGTTGCGGCGGACGCGGCCACCGCTTCGCCGCCGGCCTCGTCCACCGTGATGCCGGCCGCGTGGTGCAGGTCTTCCAGGTGGACCTTGGTGGCGCCACGGCCCAGCATGGGCCGCAGGTCGGCCGCGTCGCTGAACACGGTTTTCACGCCCAAGGATTGCAATGCGGTCTTCAATGACCCGGCCTGTGGCGAAATGGCAAAGCGCGGCAAGGCCAATTCGCACTTCAAGGGCTTCAGCGCGGCGCGCCAACGCGTCAACTGGTCGCCGCCCATGGGCGCGCCACCGGCGGCGGGCGCGGTGCCCTCGGCGGGCACGGCCAGCATCAGCGAATAGCCCTTGGTGAAGGGCAGTTCCATCACCAGGTGGCCGTCCACCTGGGCCTGCATCACGCCACGTTCGTCCACCATGGTGGGCACGGGCTTGCTGCCACCTGCCGCGGTCTTGAAGGGCCGAGGCTCGGTCTTCTCAGGACTGAAAGGCCGCTCCCACGGACTCTTGAAATGCATGGCCGTGGTCAGCACGGTCTGCGTGCCGGCGTGCACGCTGCCGCTGGGCAGCAAGTCGACCACCTTGCCACCCGTGTGTTCGGCGGTCCAGGCGTTGATCTGCTGCCGTGCAGCTTCGCTTTGCGCAAAGCTCACACGCGTGGCTTCCGACTGCCAGCGCTGTGCCAGTCGTTTGCTGTAAGCCGCGGGCACGCCGGCGGCGGCGCCTTCATCCACCCACATGTGGGTGGCCATGCTGAGCGGAGAACCCGCACCTGCTGCTTGCACCTGGCGCAACAGGTCCGGCATGCCATGACGAAGCGCACGGGCGCCACTGCGGCCCGGACCGAAGAGCGATTCGATTTCACGCTCCGTCGCACCCTGGGCACCGGCTTGCACCATGCCCAGCGCTGTGGCGGCGGCCACAGGGGAGATGACGGCATTGGTGGGCTTTGCCGCACGCAGCAACGCCTGCCCCAGGTCGGCCAGGGCAGGGACTGGAGTGGGTTCAGTCATCGGGGCTGCCGCCAGCGCGGGAAACAGGGCTGCCGATGCAGCCAGCGCAAGGGCCGCGCGCAGGGCGGGCTGGGCTGGAGACCGCTTCATTCCGTCGTCTCGCGCAGGCTGACGACTTCGCTGGCGCCGTAGCGGCCCACGCCGCCTTCATTGGACCCCGTGGCTTCCACGACCAGGGTGCGCGTGTTGCGCTGGTTGGCGTTGCTGGACGGGAAGACCGACGACGCGTCCATGTCGCGCGACAAGTCCTTCTTCACCGGCGACACGATGGCCAGCAGATGGCTGTATCCCGTGGGCCCCGCCGCACGCACGCGCCAGCTGGCGCGGGGAAAACGGTGGGTGCCGGCGGCAACGGCGTTGTCGGAGTCGATCTTGTTGGGGAACAGCAGGTTGAAGGTCTTGCCGTCGCTGCCCACCTGCAGGATGTAGAGGTAGCCCTCCTTGCCCGTGGTGACGCTGAAGTCCAGGAAGTCCTTGCCGATGCGCAAGCTGTTCCGGGCCAGGGTCAGGTCCACCTTCAGGCTGCGGTCGGCCGCGGCGGACAAGTCGCGCAGCGCGGTGATGGCATTGACCGATGCCGTGGGCGCGGGGGCCGGCGGCGCTGCCGGAGCGGCCTGGGCAGGCGGCGCTGGGACGGGCGCGGCGGCCGGTGCAGGCGAAGGCGCCGGGGCCGGAGCCGCAGCGGTCGTCTGCACAAAACTCAACGGCAGCGAGCCGTTGCCCTGCAGGGTGATGTTCTGCTTCTTGCCCAGCCGGTCGATGAAGGCCTGGGCGCAGGCGCGCAGCTCTTCGCCGTTGATGCGTCCGCTGCGGTCGGTGTCGGCCTGCCCCGCCGCGATGCACTGCGACCAGGCCAAGGTGCCCAGGCTGCCGCGCGAGGTGGCCAGGGAGACCTGCGTGTCATTGGACGCCGCGATGTACAGCACCTGCGGGCCGCGAGCGTCCTTGGCCATGGCGTTGAGGCCGCGCGACATCTTGGTCACATTGGTCGGGTCGCCGCACGCGTAGCCTTCGGTGATGGCGCTGTTGGTCTTGACGCCCGGTGGTATGAACTTGGGCTTCTCATCCGCCGCGCTGATGCTCTTGGTGGCCGCGCCACCGCTGAAGCAGGAGTCGTTCATCATGACCACCTGGCTGGCCTTTTCGCCCAGCTTGGTCAGCACCTGCTGCAGGGCCGAATCCAGCACCAGACCGTCGCGCGCCACCAGGCCTTCGCTGCACTTGGCCGAGGTGCCGTTCTGCGGCGGGATCTGGCCGCCGTGGCCGGAGTAGTAGAGGAAGACCTTGTCGCCGTCGTTGATCTTGCGGTACAGGCCAACCAGGGCCTTGCCCATGTTGTCCTGCGTGAGATCGGCATTGCTCAGCTCGCTGATGTTGCCTTCAGGCACGCCCATGGCGGTGGCAATCTGCCGCGCCATGCGCGCGTCCTTGTCGATGCCGGGCAGGTTCATGTCCGAACGGCCGTAGTCGCCGATCCACATGATGAGCGCGTGGTTCTCAGCACGGGCCGGCGTGCCGGCGGCCAGGGCAGCCACCGCACAGGACGCCGCGGCCAGGCGCTTGAGCCGGAACGGGTCCGCGGACCGGGACACCGACGGGGACGTGATCTTCATCATGGGCTTCAAGGAGAGCTCCTCTGGAGGGTGCTGGGACGGGGCGCCGACAAGTACGGGCATCAAGCTTCATTCCCCACGCCAGCATACGCAGCGAAGCACCGTCAAAAGGCGCATCGCCACACGCACGGAGCCTCTCCGTGCAATCAAGCCGATCCGTTCAAGCCGGTGCCAACAGGTGCGTCAGCTGGGCGGCCAGCAGGACCAGGGCCTGTTCCAGCAGCGGCCCGCGCGGGCGCTGGGCCGACGTGGCGATGTACAGCGTGGTCTTCAGCACCTGTCCGTCGGGCAGGCGCACCGGCCGGGCCTGCAAGGCACTTTCGCCGCCGCTGCCCTGCACGGCATTGAGCGACAGGACGGCATGCAGGGCATGGCGCTGCACCAGGTCCAGCATCGCGGGCACGCTGTCCACTTCCAGCGCCACGCTGGGCTTGAGACCAGCCTCGGCCATGGCGGTTTCCAGCTGCATGCGGATGGCATGCGGGCGGCTGGGAATGACCAGGTCGCAGGCGGCCACGTTTGCCAGCGTGGCTGGTTTGCCGAGCAGTTTGCCAGCGCCCTGGCCTGACTGGCTGCGAGAAGACACCAGGTGCAGGCGCTCCTGGAGCACAGGCTGCAGGTCGATGGCCGCGTCGGGCACGGCGTTGTAGACCACGGCGCAGTCGACGCGGCCCTGGGCCAGCCATTCCAGCGCGTAGGTGGAAAGGCCTTCCACCATGCTGAGTCGGGCGCGCGGAAAGCGCTCACGGAACGCTTCCACCAGCGGCGCTGTCAGTGTGCGGCTGATGCTGGGTGGCAGGCCAATGGACACCAGGCCCGAAGCGGCTCCGCGCTGTTCTTCCAGGTCTTGCCGGGCACGCTCCACCTGCTGCAGGATGCCGCGGCCGTGCGCCAGCAGCCGCGTCCCGGCGGGCGTGAGCGTGACGCCGCGCCCGTTGCGGTCAAACAGGGGCTGGCGCAGTTCGATTTCCAGCGCACGCACCTGGCGGCTCAGCGCCGGCTGGGCCACGCGCAGCACACTGGCGGCGCGCGTGAAGCTGCCCAGTTCGGCCACGCGCACGAAGGTGTCCAGCTGCTTCAGGTCCATGGCCGGATGCTAGCGGGCCACGGACGGCCCATGCCGGGATGTTCTAGCAGCTAGTGCGGGAATGCAGTTGAAGTATGGCTCGTGCGGCTCAAGAATGCGGCCCCATGAACACTGCCGCTGCGCCGCTCCGAGGCATCTCGTCCATGGCCACCCGCCTGCTGCAGGGCGAACTGGTGCAGCTGTACCAGGCGCAGACCGGGCTCGCCGTGCAGATCGAAGCCGTGGGAGGGGTGGACGCCGCCAAGCGGGTGCAGGCCGGCGAGGCCTTTGACCTGGCGCTGCTAGCCGCCGACGCCATCGACAAGCTCATCGCCAGCGGCGCGCTGCGCGCAGGCAGCCGGGTGGACCTGGTGCGTTCACCCATGGCCGTGGCGGTGCGCACAGGCGCAGCCGAACCCGACACCCGCAGCGAAGACGCCCTGCGCCGCACGGTGGAAGCGGCGCGCAACATCGGCTACTCCTCCGGTCCCAGCGGCGGGCACCTGATGCGACTCTTCGAACAATGGGGTCTGGCCGACGCCTTGCGCGACCGCCTGGTTCAAGCCAAGCCGGGCATCCCCGTGGCCGCCTTGGTGGCAAGGGGCGAAGTGGAGCTGGGTTTCCAGCAACTGAGCGAACTGATGAACGTGCCCGGGGTCACCGTGCTGGGCTTGTTGCCGGGTCGCACCGCCTTCATCACCACCTTTTCTGCCGGCATACCGGCCGACACCGCACGCGCCGACGAAGTCCGCGCGCTGCTGGACTTCTTCAACTCGTCCGAAGCCTCGGCGGTCAAGCGCCGCCACGGCATGGAACCCCTCTGAAGCGCCGCCCATGATCATTGACATCCACGGTCACTACACCACCGCGCCCAAGCAGCTGGAAGCCTGGCGCAATGCGCAGATCGCCGGCATCCAGGACCCGGCCCTGATGCCCAAGCTTGCCGACCTGAAGATCAGCGACGACGAACTGCGCGAGACTATTCAAGCCAACCAGCTGAAGCTGATGCGCGAGCGCGGCAGCGACCTCACCATCTTCAGCCCGCGCGCCAGCTTCATGGCCCACCACATCGGCGACTTCCAGGTCAGCAGCACCTGGGCGGCCATCTGCAACGAACTCTGCTTTCGCGTGGCGCAGTTGTTCCCGGACAGCTTCATCCCCGCGGCCATGCTGCCGCAAAGCCCCGGCGTGGACCCGGCCACCTGCATCCCGGAACTGGTGAAGTGCGTGGAGCAGTACGGCAACGTCGCACTCAACCTGAACCCGGACCCGAGTGGCGGCCACTGGACCAGTCCTGCGCTCACCGACCGCCACTGGTACCCCATCTACGAGAAGATGGTGGAGTACGACATCCCGGCCATGGTGCACGTCAGCACCAGCTGCAACGCCTGCTTCCACACCACGGGCGCGCACTACATCAACGCCGACACCACGGCCTTCATGCAGCTGATCCAGGGCGACCTGTTCAAGGACTTCCCGACGCTGAAGTTCATCATCCCGCACGGTGGCGGTGCCGCGCCCTACCACTGGGGCCGCTACCGCGGCCTGGCGCAGGAAATGAAGAAGCCGCTGCTGAAGGACCACCTGCTGAAGAACGTGTTCTTCGACACCTGCGTCTACCACCAGCCGGGCATCGACCTGCTGACCAAGGTGATCCCGGTGGAGAACGTGCTCTTCGCCAGCGAGATGATCGGTGCCGTGCGCGGCATCGACCCGGAGACCGGCTTCTACTACGACGACACCAAGCGCTATATCGAAGCCAGCACGCAACTCAGCGCTGCACAGAAGCAGATGGTCTACGAAGGCAACGCGCGGCGCGTTTACCCGCGCCTGGATGCCGCACTCAAGAAGCAGGGGAAGTAGTCTTGTGCCCCGAGCTCACTTCGTTCGCTACCCCCGAGGGGCCGCAGCGCCTCCCGGGAAACCCGTGAGGCACTGAACATGTACGAACTGGGCGTTGTCTACCGCAACATCTCGCGCACGCCAGCGCACATCGCCGACGGCCTGGCCAAGTTCGGCAGCGCCACCGTGCACGAGGCCATGGGCCGTGTCGGCCTGCTGAAGACCTACATGCGGCCGATCTACACCGGCGCCCAGGTCAGCGGCACGGCCGTCACCGTGCTGCTGCAACCGGGTGACAACTGGATGCTGCACGTGGTGGCCGAGCAGATCCGCCCCGGCGACGTTGTCGTGGCCGCCTGCACCACCGACAACACCGACGGCTTCTTCGGCGACCTGCTGGCCACGTCCTTCCAGGCCCGCGGCGCCCGCGCCCTCATCATCGACGCTGGGGTGCGTGACGTGAAGACGCTGACCGAGATGAACTTCCCCGTCTGGAGCCGCGCCATCAGCAGCAAGGGCACGGTGAAGGAAACGCTGGGCAGCGTGAACATCCCCGTGGTGTGCGCGGGTCAGCTGGTGACGCCGGGCGACGTGGTCGTGGCCGACGACGACGGCGTGGTCTGCGTGCCGCGCGCCATGGCGGCGGCGGCTCTGGAAGCCGCCACCAAGCGTGAGGCCAACGAAGCAGACAAGCGCGACCGGCTGGCGTCCGGCGTGCTCGGGCTGGACATGTACAAGATGCGCGAGCCGCTGGCGGCAAAGGGCCTGAAGTACATCGACTGATGAAGATCGCGCTGATCGGTTATGGCGAAGTCGGCAGGACGCTGGCGGAAGACCTGCGCTCGCGCGGGCAGGTCGTCACCGCTTATGACGTGAAGCTGGGCATGCCTGCGGGTCAGGCGATGTCCACGCATGCGGCGCAGCACGGTGTGCAGCTGGCCGCGTCGCACGCGGAAGCTGCAGCGGGTGCGGACCTGGTGATCGCGGCCGTGACGGCCGCGCAGACCGTGGCGGTGGCGGAAGTCACCGCGCCGGGACTGGACCGCGGCGCGTTCTATCTGGACTTCAATTCCGCGTCGCCTGGCGCCAAGCGCGAAGCTTCGCTGCCGGTGACCGCTTCAGGCGGACGCTACGTGGAAGGTGCGGTCATGACCCACATCAGCGGCGCCCGCATCGCCGTGCCGCTCTTGCTGGGCGGACCCAACGCTGAAGCGCTTCTGCCACTGCTGAAGGACTTGGGCTTTGCACCGCGTGTGGCCAGCAAGCGGCTGGGTGTGGCGTCCGCCACCAAGCTGAGCCGCAGCGTGCTGATCAAGGGCCTGGAGGTCATGCTGATCGAAAGCCTGACCACCGCGCGCCACTACGGCGTGGAGGACGACGTCATTGAATCCTTCTACGAAACCTACCCCGGCGTGGACTGGCACAAGCAAGCCACCTATGCCTTCCAGCGCGTCATCGAACACGGCCGCCGCCGCGGCGAAGAGATGCAGGAAGCCGCTCGCACCGTACGCGATGCCGGTTTGCTGCCCCTGAGCGCCGCCAGCACCGCCGAACGCGACACCTGGGTTGCCGAGCAGGGCGATGCGGGCCTCTTCGGCACACGCGGCCAGGACCGGTTCGCGCGCAGCAGCGACTGGCGCCTGGAAGCGGACCGCATCCTTGAACAAGCGAAGAAGAAACCCCATGGCCTTTGAAAAGACTCCCGGCTGGCTGGACTGGTACAGCAACCCGAGCAAACCCCGCTTCGTGCTGCCAGCTGGCGCCGTGGACGCGCATTGCCACGTCTTCGGCCCTGGCGATCAGTTCCCGTTTGCACCCGAGCGCAAGTACACGCCTTGCGATGCGTCCAAGACGCAGCTGTTCGCCTTGCGCGACCACCTGGGCTTTGCCCGCAACGTGGTCGTGCAAGCCACCTGCCACGGTGCCGACAACCGCGCCATGGCCGATGCCTGTGCCAGCAGCGGCGGCAAGGCGCGTGGTGTGGCGACAGTCAAGCGCAGCGTCACCGACCGCGAACTGGAAGACCTGCACAAGGTCGGTGTGCGCGGTGTGCGCTTCAACTTCGTCAAGCGCCTGGTGGACTTCACGCCCAAGGAGGAATTGCTGGAGATTGCCGGCCGCATCAAGGCCCTGGGCTGGCACGTCGTCATCTACTTCGAATCGGTGGACCTGCCCGAGCTGTGGGACTTCTTCACCGCCCTGCCCACCACGGTGGTGGTGGACCACATGGGCCGGCCGGACGTGAGCAAGCCCATCGACGGCCCGGAGTTCATGCTCTTCATGAAGTTCATGCAGCAGCACAGCCATGTGTGGAGCAAGGTCAGCTGCCCGGAACGCCTGTCCGTCACCGGCCCGCGCGCCTTGAGTGGCGAGCAGGCCGCCTACAGAGACGTGGTGCCTTTCGCCCGCCAGGTCGTCGAAACCTTCCCCGACCGCGTGCTGTGGGGCACCGACTGGCCGCACCCCAACCTGAAGGACCACATGCCGGACGACGGCCTGCTGGTGGACTTCATCCCGCACATTGCAGTGACCGAACAGCTGCAGCGCAAGCTATTGGTCGACAACCCCATGCGCCTGTACTGGCCGGAGGAGGTCTGATGGCACTCGACAAACCCTACACCGACGTCCCTGGCACCACTATTTTCGACGCCGAACAAAGCCGCAAGGGCTACCACCTGAACCAGTTCTGCATGAGCCTGATGAAGGCCGACAACCGCGAACGCTTCAAGGCCAACGAGCGTGCCTACCTGGACGAATGGGCCATGAGCGAAGAGCAGAAGCAGGGCGTGCTGACACGCGACCTGAACCGCTGCATTGCGGCTGGCGGGAACATCTACTTCCTGGCCAAGATCGGCGCCACCCTGGGCAAGAGCTTCCAGCAGATGGCGGGCAGCATGACCGGCATGAGCGAAGAGGAGTATCGCGACATGATGATCAAGGGCGGACGCTCGATCGAAGGCAATCGCTTCACCGGCGAGAACGGCAGCGCACAGCCGCAGAACCAGCCGCAAGGCAGCGGCAAGGGGACGCTCTGATGAAGCCCCAAGCTCACTTCGTCCGCTGCCCCCGAGGGGCGCGTCAATGCCTTCGGACGGCCGGGCGGCATTGACATGGCCCGCATCACCGCCAGCGTCTACACGAGCCACGTGCCCGCCATTGGCGCGGCACTGGACCTGGGCAAGCACACCGAACCCTACTGGCAGCCGGTGTTCCAGGGCTACGACTTCTCCAAGCAATGGATGAAGGACAACAAGCCCGATGTCGTCTTCCTGGTCTACAACGACCACGCCACGGCCTTCAGCCTGGAGATGATTCCCACCTTCGCCATCGGCACCGCGGCGCAATTCCAACCTGCCGACGAAGGCTGGGGTCCGCGGCCGGTGCCCACCGTCATCGGCCACCCGGAACTGGCCAGCCACATCGCGCAGAGCGTGATCCAGGACGACTTCGACCTGACCATCGTGAACAAGATGGACGTGGACCACGGCCTCACCGTGCCGCTGAGCCTGATGTGCGGCCCGCAGGACCCGGTGAAGGGCGCCTGGCCCTGCCCGGTGATTCCCTTTGCCGTCAACGTGGTGCAGTACCCCGTGCCTTCCGGCCGCCGTTGCTGGAACCTGGGCCGCGCCATCCGCAAGGCCGTGGAAAGCTACGACGAGGACCTGAATGTGCACATCTGGGGCACGGGCGGCATGAGCCACCAGCTGCAGGGTGCGCGGGCCGGTCTCATCAACAAGGAGTGGGACAACCGCTTCCTGGACCGGCTGATCAAGGACCCGGCCGACCTGTCCACCCTGCCACACATCGACTATGTGCGCGAAGCGGGCAGCGAGGGCATCGAACTGGTGATGTGGCTGATCGCACGCGGTGCGATGGGCGACAAGCCGCCGAGAGTGGCGCACCGCTTCTACCACGTGCCCGCATCGAACACGGCCGTCGGCCACCTCATCCTGGAGAACGCATGACGATCAAAGTTGCCCTTGCCGGTGCAGGCGCCTTCGGCATCAAGCACTTGGACGCTTGTCGGCTGATCGACGACGTCGAAGTCACCAGCCTGATCAGCCGCGACCTGGCCAAGACCCAGGAAGTGGCCAGCAAGTACGGCATCGGCCACGTCACCACCAGCCTGGAAGACAGCCTGGCGCGCAAGGACGTAGACGCCGTGATCCTGTGCACGCCCACGCAGATGCACGCCGCGCAGGCCGTGGCCTGCATGAAGGCCGGCAAGCATGTGCAGGTGGAGATTCCCCTGGCCGACAGCCTGCGTGATGCCTACCGCGT
Source organism: uncultured beta proteobacterium (assembly GCA_963750785.1). GTDB lineage: Bacteria > Pseudomonadota > Gammaproteobacteria > Burkholderiales > Burkholderiaceae_C > Rubrivivax. The sequence continues at coordinate 708,624 of CAVVSC010000002.1, forward strand.
GGTGCAGTTGCAGGAGAACACGGGCCTGGTGGCGATGTGCGGCCACACGCGCCGTTTCAACCCCAGCCACCAGTGGGTGCACAAGAAGATTGCCACCGGTGAATTCAACATCCAGCAGATGGATGTGCAGACCTACTTCTTCCGGCGCAGCAACATCAACGCGCTGGGCCAGGCGCGCAGCTGGACGGACCACCTGCTGTGGCACCACGCCGCGCACACGGTGGACCTGTTTGCCTACCAGTGCGGCAGCCCCATCCTGAAGGCCAACGCCATCCAGGGGCCCATCCACCCGACGCTGGGCATTGCGATGGACATGAGCATCCAGCTGAAGGCCGCCAACGGCGCCATCTGTACGTTGAGCCTGTCCTTCAACAACGACGGGCCACTGGGCACGTTCTTCCGATACATCGGCGACACAGGCACCTACATCGCGCGTTATGACGATCTGGTCAACGGCAAGGAAGAGAAGATCGATGTGTCCCAGGTGGACGTGTCGATGAACGGCATTGAACTTCAGGACCGGGAGTTCTTTGCTGCCATCCGCGAAGGGCGGCAGCCGAACGCTGCGGTGGCACAGGTGCTGCCTTGCTACGAGGTGCTGCACGAACTGAGTCGGCAGCTGGCCTGAGCGGACGCTGAAAAGAGAAGAGCCCTGCGCTTGGCGGCGCAGGGCTCTTGTTGTTTGCAGGCAGTCCGGCTTAGGCCGGCGCCGCGATTCAGGCTCGCTTGTTCCGGCGCGCGACGCCCATCATGCCGAGTGCGGCGACAAGCAGCGCAATGGACGACGGCTCAGGCAAGCGGGTGGCGATGTCCGCCGACGATTCGCCGGCATAGGTCAGCGCATTGGTGCTGAGATTCCAGCCCATGGCGTCAAAGGCCGCCAAGTCCAGACCTGTCACGAAGCCCATCTGGCCGAAGCAGAAGGTCGGATCCATGATGCCGTTACCGACTTGACAGCCAGCAGTGTCCTTCCAATGCGAAGCCTGGCGACCGTCGCCGTTGTAGGCGCCTGTGGACATGGTGTTGCCGAACAGGGCCGTCGCGCCACCGTCGACCGAGAAGTACTTGGTGCCGCCGGTGCGGAAATCCAGCGTGCCAGGCGCGCTGTAGCGGAACATGTCCAGCGCGCTGAAGATGGACGTGTCGTTCAGGTCGTAACCCAAGACGCCGCGGCCGGGACCGTTGGGTTCGCCCCAGTAGTCAAAGTAGTCCACACCTGAAACGAATCCCAGGGCATGACCCATCTCATGGATCGCCACGCCCAGGAAGTCGAAGGTGCCGGCCGTGATGCCGTCACGGGCGTCGAAGTCGAAGGCGAAGGTGCTGCTGAAGCTCATGTGGCCGTCGAAAATGGCCTGGTTCGGGTTGATGGCCCCGATTGCTTTCAGCACCGAAGTGTTTTCGTACAGCACCTTGGACGATGTCTTGCCATTCACCTGGGCTGTCACAGTGGTGTCATTGTTGCCCGTGCCGTCGACGCCCACTGTCAGGCCGTTGACGCCGTTGCCCGTCAACCCCGGGAGCACGATGCCCTGGTCAATGGCGGAATTGCTCTTGGTCGCGTTGACCCGGTTTTCCCAACTCGTGACGTTGATGTCCTGCTTGGAGCTGCCGGTCGAACCGATGACGTTTGGCGGGAGGGCCGAGAACTTCACGCCGATATTGATTGTGGCGTTGTTGGTGAACATGCTTCCCCAGTAGCGGGCAGCAAGTTCAAAACCCAGTTGCGCCTGCGAACCGGTGACGCCGCCTTCATCGATCAAGCGGATCGTCGCGGCCTGCGAGCCCACCGCAGCCAGCGCTGCAGCCGCCGCGATGGCGGTCTGAACAAATTTGGAAATCATGAAAATCCCTCGTGTAAGCAATGGTTCGAAGCCTATCAGCTCACGTCCATTTCTTGGGCCTCGCCACACCCCGCAAGCCGGGGGAGGATCGACCCGAGGGGAAACCAGAACGACGCAGCCTCGCACTGCGCCGGGGCGCTTTCACACCGGCTCGGTGCCCTTTTCGAAGTAGGCGTCGACAAAGGGCTGCAGGTGCGCGCGATAAGGCACCGCCACGTTCAGCCCGGCGCGGTTGATCGGCTGGCGCACCTGCATGGCACTGGCCGTCATCACCACACGCTCGGTGGCGTGCGGCCGGTGCACGGCCGACTCTTCGGCCAAGCCACAGTGCGCCAGGATGCGCCGGGTCCAAGGTTCCGGCTCTTCCACCAGGCTGGGGTAGGGCACGACCAGCAAGCGGCTGCCCAGCCGCTGCTGCCAGAACGACACCAGCATGTCTTCCAGCTTGAAGTGGTGGGCGATGTCCGTCAGGTCGTAGCTCCAACCCACGCCATGGATGAAGAAGGTGCGAAAGCACGACCAGGCGCTGTCCAGCGGGTCGCGGCGCATCCAGATCAAGGGCGCATCTGGCAGCGCCGACGCGATGAGCCCCAGGCAGCGGCTCACGTCAATCGTCTTGTCCACGATGCGGCCCTCGGGCCCGAAACGCTCTTCCAGCAGGTGCAGGTACAGCCGTGCCATGTCGTCAGGTGTTCCACCCTGGGCCATGAAGTCATGCAGCGCGCCGCCGGACACGCCGCCCACCTGCACGGCCACGTGCTGGACCAGGTTCAGCTCCGCGCCGTCGGCCACCTGGCTGTGGCTGGCCAGGATGTGTTCGACCAGGGTGGTGCCTGAACGCGGCAGGCCGGTAACGAATATGGGTCGGCTGGTGTCTCGGGCCTTGCGCGCATTGAGGTCCTCGATCAGGCCGGCGCCGAAGCCGCTCATGGCCTTCTGGGCATTGGATTGGTTGCCGGCGCGGCTGTAGGGCGTCTCGCCGCGCAGCAATTGCGCGCCGCGCGCAAAGGCGGCAAAGGCCAGGTCATGCTCGCCCCGGTCAGCGTGCAACTTGCCTACGGCATAGAAGTACCTGGCGTGGTCACCGGGACCCTGCTTCTCGGCCGCAGCCGCGTCGGCCAGCATGCGTTCACCCAAGGGGTCCCGAGCCAGGTTCACGGCCGTGGCCATGGTCAGCCAGGCCGGCCCCCAACCCGGACGGTGCTTCAGCGACTCCTGCAGCTGTTCGCGGGCCTCGTCTGCGCGGCCCATGGTCATGGCCGTGTTGCCCAGCACATAGGCACGGCCGGCCCGGTCGGGGACGTCGGGCGGCAATCGCAACACGCAGTCATGCGCTTCGCGCATGCGGCCGCATTGGGTCAGCAGCACGGCCTTGGAATACAGCGCCTGGGGCGAATGTGCAGCCGCGGCCACGAACGCGTCCATGGCACGCAGCGCCAGCGTCAATTCGCCGCTGACACGCATCAGGTCAGAGATGGCCTTCCACTGCGGGCCGATCTGCGCCTGGGCGTCCAGCAAGCCAGTCACCGCTGCGTTGGCAGCGTCACGGTTCTTGGCCGCGAGTGCCCTCTTGAGGTCTTCGACCAGGGGCATCCAGCTGGGTGCATTCATGACAGATTCGACACGCGGTTGAAGGGAACGGGCCCGGACGCTAACCCACGCGCGGGTCCAGCGCGTCGCGCAGCGCGTCGCCAATGACGCTCAGCGAATAGATCAGTCCGAACATGGCGGCCACCGTACCGGCCAGCGGCCACCAGATGCCATTGGTCAGGTCCTGCGACGCGCCACTGATGAGCAGGCCCCAGCTGGCACCGTCCTGGATACCCAGGCCCAGGTAGGTCAGGATCACCTCGAACTTCACCGCGCCCAGCAAGACCAGTGAACTCGTGACGATGCCCACATGCAGCACGTTGGGCAGGATCTCGCCAAACATGATGCGGGCCGAGCCCGCGCCCAGCATGCGTGCGGCCAGCACGTATTCGCGTTCCTTGTGCTTAAGCACCTCGCCGCGCACCAGCCGCATGATGCCGACCCAGGACGTGGCCGCCAGTGCCACGCACATGCTGGTGATGCCGCGGCCCAGGGTGTAGCTGATGGCGGTGATGAGCAGGATGTCGGGAATCGACACCACCACCGAATAGAGCCAGGTGATGGCGGCATCCACCTTGCCGCCGAAGTAGCCCGCGGCCAGGCCCATGGCCGTGCCGAAGGGAATCACCAGCACGGTCGTGAGGAAGCCAATGGTCATGGCGGTCTGCGTGCCGGCCAAGACGCGGTAGAAGACGCTGCGACCCAGCACGTCGGTGCCCAGCAGCAGGGGCCAGCTCCAGGCGGGCGGGTCCTGGCTGCCACCCACGGCCGCTTCGTGGTCAGGCAACAGTCCTGCGTAGCCGGCCAATGCAATGCCTGCAAACAACCCCAGCAGCAGCAGGCAGGCGCGTGCTTGCGGCCGCGCCCACAAGCTCTTGAACACCGCCGTGAAGTTCATGTCGGGCCCGCCCGGCCGCCCGAAGGGCCTGACGCGCGCCTCGGGGACCGCGAACGAAGTGAGCTGGGGGCAGGCATCATGTCAGGCGCACCCGCGGGTCGGCCCAGGCGTAAAGCACGTCGGACAAGAGGTTGAACAGCACCAGTGCAATGGCGCTCAGCACGGTCACCGCTTTCAGGATCGGCAGGTCGCCCCGGCCCAGCGCGTCGATCGTCAGGCTGCCGATGCCCGGGATGCTGAAGAAGCGCTCCATCAGGAAACTGCCCAGGATCAGGAACGGCAGGCTGGTCACGTTGTTGGTGATGATGGGAATCCACGCGTTGGGCAGCACATGGCGCAGCAGCACACGGCCTTCGCTGGCGCCCTTGCTGCGCGCCGTGCGCACGTAGTCGGCATTGGCTTCGTCCAGGAACAGCGTGCGGTACAGGCGGATGTCCGGCCCCATGCTGATGGTGAGCAGGATGATCCAGGGCAGCGCCAGATAGGCCACCGCGCCCGACCCGGACACGTAGCCGTTGATGGGAAACCAGCCCAGCTTGAAGGCCAGCACGTACTGCAGCACCAGCACATAGACCAGGCCGCTGATGCTCATGCCAGCGATGAAGAGCGCGCGGCTGGTCTTGTCCAGCAGACCTTCGCGCCAGCGCGCAATGACCAGGGCGAGGGCCACGTTGACGACGCCGCCCACCAGGAACGGTGGTGCTGTCACGGACAAGCTGACCAGCGCCCCGGCCTTCAATTGCGTGGCGAGGTCTTCGCCGGTGACGAAGCTCTTGCCATAGTCGAAGCTGACGATCTGGCGCAGGAAGTCCAGGAACTGCAGCGGCAGGCTCTTGTCCAGTCCCCATTGCGCGCGCAAGTTGTCGATGGCGGCCGGCGTGGCGTGCTGGCCCAGTGCCACGCGCACCGGGTCGGGCCCAAAGGCGTTGAACAGCAGGAAGGTGAGCAGCGCCACGCCCAGCACCGTGGGCACGGTGAGCAGCAGGCGCCGCAGCACATAGGCGGTCACGGAGGAATGCCCTTCTTCTTCAGGGCCATGTCGATGTCCAGGTACATGAACTCAGGCGTCATCAGGTTGCGCTTGAAGTTGCCGAGCCAGTTCTGGTGGATGCCAAAGCGCAAGGTGTTGCGGCCCAGGATCACGGGCACCTCCTCGCGGACGATTTCGTTCATCTGCTTGAAGAGGGCCACACGCTCGGGCCCGTTGGGCATGTAGCGTGATGCCTCATAGGCCTTGTCATAGGCCGCGTTGTTGAAGCCGGAGGTGTTTGGCCCGGGCGGGCCGTTCTTGCCGTACAGCAGCTGGTAGAAGTTTTCTGCGTCCGGGTAGTCGCCTTGCCAGGCCGAGTCGGAGATCTGGTAGTTCGCGCTTTCCACACTCTTCAGGTAGGTCGGGAAGTCGACGAAGTTGGCCTTGAGCTGCACGCCTGCCGCTGCAAACTTGGCCCGGTGCATGTCCGCCGCGTTGCGCGCAGCTGCCGTGGCGGCGCTGTAGGTGACGGTCAAGGGCGGCAGTCCCTTGCCGTCGGGATAGCCGGCTTCGGCCAGCAGCTTCTTGGCTTGGGCCACGTTGTAGGTGTAGGTCGTGGCAGCGGTGTCGCGCTCGCTGCCCGGCAAGTCCAGCGGCACGATGCTCTTGAGCTTCTGGCCGCGGCCGTTTTGAAGCACGTCGATCTCGGCCTGGGTGTCGACCAGGTGGGCCAGTGCCTGGCGCAGCTTCTTGTTGCCGCCCAGCAGCGGGTCCTTCAGGTTCAGGGCCCAGTAGGTGTTGTCGATGCCGGGTGCGGAGTAGATCTTCAGCTTGTTGGCGAAGTCAGGCGTCAGCAGGAACTGGTCCCCCTTTTTCACGACCATCTTGCTGAAGTTGGCGCGGTCCAGGCCTTGCCAGTCGAGCTCACCTCTCAAGAACTTCAGCATGATGGGCTGCGCCTCTTCGATGAGAGGCATCTCCACCACGTCCACCAAGGGCAGCTTCTTGCCTGCGTCTTTCAACAGGCCCTTTTCCGCGTCGCCAGGGGCGCCCGTCTTGGGGTAGGTGCCGTAGTAGTTCGGGTTCTTCAGCAAGCGCAGCACGCCCTTGCGCTCCACACCGCTCAGCGTGAAGGGCCCGGTACCGACGGGGTTGACGCTGAATTGCTCGCCGTACCTGGCCACGGCTTCGGCAGGAACGATGCTGGACGAAGAAGAAGCCAGCGAAAACAGGAACAGCGGGTTGGGCTTGGTCAGCTTGATGCTGAAGGTGTGGCTGTCGATCTTCTTCAAGCCTTCAATGGCCAGCTTGGACACATCCGCTTTTGCGCCCGCCTTGGCCGACGCTGCGTGGAAGGCATCCATGCCCACCACCGCGCCGTCCATCAGGAACCAACTTTTCGCGTTGATGTTGGCGTCGGCAAAGCGGCGCAGGCTGAAGATGACGTCATCGGCCGTCAGCTCCCGGCCCTTGCCGCCCGGGAAGCAGGCGTTGTCATGGAAGCGCACGCCCTTGCGGAGATGGAAGGTGTAGGTCAACTTGTCCGCGCTGAGCTCGGGCATGCGCTCCAGCAGGTCGGGCTCCAGCTTGTAGGGCCGTTCCAGGTAGGCGTAGCGCAACAAGGTGCTGTAGACCATGGAGATGACGTCGTGCGATTCGCTGTCGAACTGCCGCGGCGGGTCCAGCGATTCGAACTGGCCGGTGCGCGCGTAGTTCAGCACCTTGGGCTCTTGTGCGAGGGCGGGCGGCAGCACGGCGACTGTCAGCAACAAGGCCGCCAGGGCTGATGGGACAAGGGTGCGATTCAACATGCAGAACTCCAGAAAAACTCAGGGCCTGGCGGCCAGGGGTTTGGACAACTTTTGTGCCATGTCGACGTCCAGGAACTCGAATTCCGGCTGCAGCAGGTTGCGCTTGAAGTTGCGCAGCCACTTCTGCGTGATGCTCACGCGCACCGGGCTGTAGTTGAAGAGCACCGGTGCTTCTTCCAGCACCAAGGCGTTCATCGTGCGGAAATGGGCCAGGCGTTCGGGGCCATCGGCCATGTGGCGCGTGGCTTCGTAGCCGCGGTCAAAGGCGGCGTTGACCCAGGACCCCAGGTTGGGTCCTGGTGCCACGTTCTTGCTGTAGAGCAGCTGGTAGAAGTCCTCGGCGTCCGGGTAGTCGGCGTTCCAGGCGAAGTCGGCGATCTGGAAGTTGCTCGCTTCGGTCACCTTCACGAAGCTGGGGTAATCCAGGAAAGCGGCCTTCAGCTGCACCCCGGCGGCAGAAAAGCGGGCCTTGTGCAGGTCAAAGCGGTTGCGTGTGTCGCTATCGGTGTTCTGGAAAGTCACCGTGAAGGCCGGCAGGCCCTTGCCACCAGGAAAGCCGGCTTCGGCCAGCAGGCGTTTGGCGGCGTCCAGGTCGAAAGTGCGTCGGGTGGCGCCGGTGTCGCGTTCGCTGCCGGGCAGGTCCAGCGGCACGATGCTGCTGATGAGCTTGCCGCGGCCGTTCAGCAGCACCTTGACCTCTGACGCCGTGTCCACCAGGTGCGCCAGGGCCTGGCGCAACTTCTTGTTGCCGCCCAGCTGCGGGTCCTTCATGTTGAGCATGAAGTAGAAGACGCTGAGGCTGGGGGTGGCGTGGATGTCGAAGCGATTGGCATACCCGTCGTTCAGCCGCAAGTCACCGTTGGGCTCCATGCGGGCCATCTTGGTGAAGTTGGCGCGGTCCAGGGCCTGGCGGTCGAGTTCGCCGTTCAAGAAGCGCAGCACTGCAGGCTGGGCTTCTTCGATCAGCGGCATGTCCACCGCATCCAGGAAGGGCAGCTTCTTGCCGGCATCCTTCAGCAGGCCCCGTTCGGCATCGCCCGGGCCGCCCACGCTGGGATAGACGCCGTGGTAGTTCGGGTTCTTGACCAGGTGCAGCACGCCTTTGCGGTCGGCATTGCTCAGCATGAAGGCGCCGGTGCCCACCGGGTTGACGGACAGGCGGTCGCCAAAGTGGCGCACGGCTTCTGGCGCCACCACGGCCGTCGGCGACATGGCCAGCGCGTAGAGGAACAGCGGGTTGGGCTTGGTGAGCTTGATGCGCAGGCGCAGGGCATCCAGCTTCTGCAGGCCTTCTACTGGCAGGGCCATGAGGTCGTTGGTGGCGGGCGCACTGGCCGTGGTGGCACGCCAGGCGTCCAGGCCGGCCACTGCGCCTTCCATCGCAAACCAGCTCTTGGTGTTGATGCGCGCGTCGGCGAAGCGGCGCAGGCTGTACAGCACGTCGTCGGCCGTCACCTCACGTCCCTTGCCGCCTGGGAAGGCAGGGCTGTCATGGAAGCGCACGCCCTTGCGCAGCGTCAGCGTGTAGCTGAGCTTGTCGGCCGCCAGTTCCGGCATGCGTTCCAGCAAGTCGGGTTCCAGCTTGTAGGGCCGCTGCAGGTAGTTGAAGCGCAGCAGCGTGTTGTAGGTCATCGCGACGATGTCGTTCGACGACAGGCTGAACTGGCGTTGCGGGTCCAGCGATTCGAAGGGAGACGTGCGGGCCACCGTCAGCACCTTCAGTGGTGCGGCCTGCGCATGGGCCGCGGGGTTGCAGGCCAGCGCCAGCACGGCCCATACCAGCCGAAACAGCCAGCGGCTCATGCGGGTGCCTTGTCTGCCGCAGCAACCGCAGACGCCGCAGACCCCGCAGGCTCCGTGTGGACCAGGTGGCAGGCCACGCGGTGCACCGTGGGCGCGCTGGACGCGTCATCAGGACCCAGCAGCAGGGGCAGTTCGGTCCGGCAACGAGGCATCGCGTGCGGGCAGCGGGTGTGGAATGCGCAGCCCGGCGGCGGGCGGCTGGGGCTGGGCACGTCGCCTTGCAGCGGCGCCTGTTGCCGGCGGTGGCGCGGGTCGATGTCTGGCGCGGCGGCCAGCAGGCTCTGCGTGTAGGGATGCTTCGGGTTGGCAAAGAGGTCGGCCGTGGTGCCGGTCTCGACCACACGGCCCAGGTACATGACGGCCACGCGGTCACACAGGTATTGCACCACCGACAGGTCGTGCGACACGAACAGATAGGACAGCAAGAACCGCTGCTGCAATTGCACCAGCAGGTTCAGCACCTGGCTCTGGATGGACATGTCCAGCGCAGACAGGGGCTCGTCCAGCACCACCACGTCGGGCTTCAGCGCCAGGGCACGGGCAATGCCGATGCGTTGACGCTGCCCGCCGGAGAATTCGTGCGGCCAGCGGCTGGACGTGGCCGGGTCCAGGCCCACCAAGTCCAGCAGTTCGGCCACCCGCTGCTGCTTCGTGGCACCGGGTGGCAGGCCGTGCAGGTCGAAGGGCAGCCCCAGGATGTCGCCCACGCGCTGGCGCGGGTTCAGCGATGCAAACGGGTCCTGGAAGACCATCTGCACGCGGCGTGTCATGTCCAGGCGCTGCGCTGCCGTCATGCCGGCCACGTCCTGACCATCAAAGCGCACGCTGCCCCGCGTGGGCGCGTACAGGCCCGCCAGCACACGCGCCAGGGTCGTCTTGCCACAGCCGGATTCACCGACGATGCCCAGCACTTCGCCGGCTTGCAGCACCAGGTCCACGCCCGTCACCGCGCGCACGCGACCGATGACTTTCTTCATCAAGCCGCCGGTGATGGGGAAGTGCAGGTCCAGGCCCTGGGCCTGCAGCAGCGGGCCCGCGCTCATGCGGCGTCCAGCAAGTGGCAGGCGGCTTGATGGGTCATCTGGCCACCCACGGCCTGCAGCAAAGGCTCGGCCAGTTCGCAGCGTGCATGTGCCTTGGGGCAGCGCGCACGGAACTGGCAGCCCTGGCCACGCTCGTGAAGCGCGGGCAGGCTGCCAGGAATGACGCTCAGCGGCACGCCGTCAAGCCGGGTGCGCCCATGCTGCGGGCGCGCCGCCAACAAGCCTTGCGTGTACGGGTGGGCCGGGCGTTCGAACAGGTCCGTCACGCTGGCCTGTTCCACCACCTTGCCGGCGTACATCACCAGCACCTCGTCGGCGATCTGCGCCACCACGGCCAAGTCATGGGTGACAAAGACAATGGCCATGCCCAGCTCACGCTGCAGGTCGGCCAGCAGGTTCAGCACCTGGGCCTGGATGGTCACGTCCAACGCCGTGGTCGGCTCGTCGGCGATCAGCAACTTCGGGCCCTGCGCCAGCGCCATGGCGATCATCACGCGCTGCTTCATGCCACCGCTCATCTGGTGCGGGTACTCGCCATAGCGGCGTGCGGCGTCGGGGATCTTGACCTGCTCCAGCATCGTCAAGGCACGCGTTCGCGCCTCTTCAGCGCCAGCCGTGCCATGGATGAGGTAGACCTCGGCAATCTGCTGGCCCACGCCCAGCACCGGGTTCAGCGCCGTCATCGGCTCCTGGAAGATCATGGCGAGTTCGCGGCCGCGCAGCAGGCGGCGTTGCGCCGCGGGCAGGGTGAGCAGGTCGCGGCCGTTGAAGAGGATCTGGCCGGCGTCGATGTGCGCGTTGTCGGGCAGCAGGCCCATCACCGACAAGGCCGTGACGCTCTTGCCGCAACCGGACTCGCCGGCGATGCACAAGGTCTTGCCGGCCGCCACCTTCAGCGACAAGCCGTCGACGGCCCGCAGCGTGCCGCGGGGCGTGCGAAACGAGGTGACGAGACCGCGGACCTCCAGTGCCGTGGTACTTTCGATGCTCATCCCCTTCTGTTTCGCCCGCTGATTCAAAGTGTTCAAGCCATGATAGCAACGCGTTCCATCGCCGGATTCACCGTGCCCGCCGTCGGCCTGGGCTGCATGAACCTGAGCCACGCCTATGGCCAGCCGCCTTCTGTCGAAGACGGCGAACGCCTGCTGCTCACAGCCCTGGACCTGGGCGTGAAGCTGTTCGACACCGCCGCGCTTTACGGCTTCGGCCAGAACGAGACCCTGGTCGGCCGTGCGTTGAAAGGCCACCGCAGCCGCATCGTGCTGTGCAGCAAGGGCGGCATGACCGGGCAGCCGGTGGGCCCCGGCGGCGCGCTGCAAAGGGTGATCGATGGCCGGCCCGAAGCCCTGCAACGCGACTGCGAAGACAGCCTGCGCCGCCTGCAGACGGACGTCATCGACCTTTACTACCTGCACCGCTGGGACAAGTCCGTGCCCATCGAAGACAGCGTTGGTGCGATGGCCCGCCTGGTGGCCGCCGGCAAGGTGCGCGCCATCGGCCTGTCGGAAGTTTCCGCCGACACACTGAAGCGAGCCCATGCCGTGCACCCGATTGCGGCATTGCAGACCGAGTACAGCCCGTGGACACGCAACCCCGAGATTGCCGTGTTGCAGGCCTGCCGCGACATCGGCGCCGCCTTTGTGGCCTTCAGCCCGGTGGCCCGGGGCTTCCTGACGGACGTGCTGCCCGACGCCGCCACGCTGGACGACAAGGACATCCGCCGCGGCATGCCGCGCTTCCAGGCGCCGAACTGGGAGGCCAACCTCGCCCTGCACGGCCAGGCCCAGGCGCTGGCCCGCCAGGCCGGCTGCACCCTGGCGCAGTTGTCGCTGGCCTGGTTGCTGGCCCAGGGCGAGCATGTCCTGCCCATCCCGGGGACCACCCAGCTGCAGCACCTGCGCGACAACGTCGCCGCAGCCCGACTGGCCCTACCAGCCCACACGCTGGCGGCGCTGTCTGCATTGATCAACACGCAAACGGTGTCAGGAAACCGCTATGGCGCCCAAGCCCGTGGCGAGGTAGACACGGAATCCTTCGACTGACGGAAAAAGCTGCACGGGTACAGGTATCCTGGCCGCCGGGGCGTGAGAAAGTTCACACGTACACGGGATCAGGGGACCAGCTTCATGCAGCTCACGGGCATCCAGCACGCCGAAAGCCACCGGGTCGTGACGGCCCGCATCGTCATTTCTCACCTGGCCTGCCTGGGGGTCTTCTTCGTGCCCTACACCCCGGAGCTGGGGTGGGCTGCGCTGGTGGGCTATCTGTGGCGTGTCTTCGCCTTCGAAGGTGCCGCGCACCGCTACTTCTCGCACCGCGCCTTCAAGACCAGCCGACCGGTGCAGTTGGCATTGGCCGTGCTGGTGGCCACCAGCGGGCAGCGCGGGCCGCTGTGGTGGGCCATGCACCACCGGGCGCACCACCGCCATTCCGACACCGAACTGGACGTCCATTCGCCCGTGGCGCACTCCTTCTGGCAGGCGCACATGGGCTGGCTGATGCGTGCCGACATGGTGGACACCCAGCTGGACGCGGTGAAGGACCTGGCCCGCTATCCGGAACTGGTCTGGATCAACCGCTGGCACATGCTGTTTCCGCTGGGGCTGCTGCTGATCACCGCGCTGCTGGGCCAGTACACCGCGCTCTTCGGACGGACCGGCATGGCCGGGTCCGCCATCGTTTGGGCCTTCTTCCTGCCAACCGTGCTGGCCTTGCACGCAGCCTTCTGCGTCAACACCCTGACGCATGGCCGCAGGCCCGGCTGGCTGAACCCGCGGCCCTTCGACACGGGCGACAGCACCACCAATTCCTGGCTGCTGGCCGTGCCGACCATGGGCGCCAGCTGGCACAACAACCACCACCGCTACATGCTGGCCGCCCGTGCCGGCTTCCGCTGGTGGGAACTGGACCTGACCTACATGGCGCTGTGGCTGATGGCGCGCCTGCACCTGGTGCACGACCTGCATCCGGTGCCAGCGTCCGTGCTGGAGCGGCCTCGCGCAGAGGACAAGGACGACAGCCAAGAAGCGCACGCCGCCTGAACGTCGCCGCCACTGGCCGCCAGGACCGGCCGCAAGGCGCGACTAACATGACCGTCTCCCATGGTCACCCCTGCCCTTGCCGAAGAAGACGATGCCCAGCTGGTGGCCCGCTGCCGCGCTGGCGAGTCCGCTGCCTGGGGCGTCCTGGTCCACCGCTACCAGCGCCTGGTGTATGCCGTGGTGCGCCGGGCCGGGCATGACGAGCACACCGCCGCCGACGTCTTCCAGACCGTCTTTTCCCGCTTGGTGGAACACCTGCCCAAGCTGGCCCAGCCGGACCGGCTGCAGGCCTGGATCGTCACCACGGCCAAGCGTGAAGCCCTGCGCACCCGTGAGCGCGCGCAGCGCCAGGTGTCGCTGACGCCTGAAGACGAAGACGCACCGTCCCTGGCCGACCACCTGGCCGACGACGGCCCGCTGGCGGAAGATGCGCTGTCCGATCTGCAGCAACTGGCCCTGCTGAGGCGAGGCCTGGACCGGCTGGACGAACGCTGCCGTGATTTGCTGGCCCTGGTCTTCCGCGACGAGGACGAACACCTGCCCTACGACGAGGTGGGTCGACGTCTGGGCCTGCCCACGGGCAGCATCGGGCCCACCCGCTCGCGCTGCCTGGACAAGCTGCGCAAGCTGGTGGCGGAATGAGCACCGCCGAAATTCATTCCAACGGCCGCGCCCAGGATGTATCTGGCTGTTCCCTGCCCGCTCTGTGAAGCAACGCACCCGAGCCCATCGCCCGCCACACGCCATGACACCCATTGACCACCTGAGCGACGACGACCTGGGCCACGCGCTGCGCCGCGCCGCCCGCGAACTGCCCGATGCGCCACTGGCCTGGCAGCAGGCTGCGGTGGCACTGTTCCAGGCGCCTGCGAGCTCCGCCCTGGCGGAAACTGTCGAGGCCCTCGGGCGGCTGGTGCGCGCCGTGCTCAGCTTCGACAGCTGGGCAACCCCGGCCGTGGCCACGGGCATGCGGTCCGCGCGCTCGCCCACGCGGCACCTGCTGTACAGCGCAGAGGGCCGTGACATCGACTTGCGGATCAGCCCGCAGGCCGAACATTTCAGCCTGAGCGGTCAAGTCCTGGGACCGGATGAAACCGGCCGCATCGAACTGGCCGCGCTGGGTGACGCCGGTGCGGTCCGCCACCAAGGCCACCTGGACACACTCGGCGAATTTCGCATCGACGGTGTGCCTCCCGGCCTCTATCGGCTGACCCTGCACGTGGGCAACACGCCCATCGTCGTGCAGCCGCTGGAGGTGGGCGTGCCCGCCGCTTGAACACGCCTGCCCAGCGCCTGGCGCAAGCCTGGGCGCTGAAGGACGCCTGCTACGAGGCCTGGGCACGGGCGCCTGCCCTGGCCGTGCAGGCTGCGCAAGACCTGGCGGGGCTGGATCGCCGAGGGCTGCCGCCACCCGACGCGGCGGCAATCGAAGGCCTGTGCGCCTGGACTGCCGGCATCGCCGCCGTGACCCGCGGCCAGTTTGCCGAAGCCGTGGCGGCGTTTGACGACGCACAGGCCCACCTGACCGGCGCACAGCAGCCCGACGCCGCCGCCCAGACCCAGGTGCCCAAGATCATGGCGCTCTCCCTGCTCGGCCGGCATGAAGAAGCCACGGCCTGCGCCGGGGCGGCGCGGCAGGCATTGGCGGCCCTCGGCAACCATGCGGCTGCTGCGCGCGTGGGTCTGAACCTGGCCGGGCTGCTGCTGCACCGCGACGCCTACGCCGAATCCGCACGCGAGTACCGCGGAGCGGCCGTCCTGTTTGCGCGGGCCGGAGACCAGCTCCACTCGGTGCTGGCCGACATCGGCCTGGCCGCGGCGCTCACCTCGCTGGGCGACTTCGACGAAGCCCTGCGCATCTACGCCCGTGCCCGCATGCGCGCCCACACGCATCACCTGGAACAGCCGCTGGCCATGGTCGACGAGTCCGTGGCCTTGGTGGACCTGGCACGTGGCCGCTACAGCGAGGCCTTGGTCGGGCTGGAAAGTGCTCGCCGGCGCTTTGAAACGCTGGGATTGCCTCATGCGCTGGCGATTGCGGAAAAGCACCTGGCCGATGCCTACCTGGAACTGCGCCTGCTGCCCGAGGCACTGGCGCTGTTCGACTCCACCGCCGTGCAGTTCCAGCGCCAGCAGATGCCCGAGGAACAGGCCTGGTCGCTGGCCCAGCGCGGCCGCGCCCAGGCGCTGATGGCCCATTTGGCAGCGGCCACCGCATCTTTCACGGAGGCAGCCCAGCTCTTCCGGGCGCAGGACCACCTTGTCGGCCTGTCCAGCGTGATCCTGGCGCAGGCCGAACTGGCTCTGGCCGCTGGCGATCCCGCGGCGGCGCTGGCCCAAGCGACCGAGGCGGCCGCCGGCTTCCGGGAAGCCGGGCACTCCGACGGCTCCGCGCGCGCGGAGCTCATCCACGCGCAGGCCCTGCTGGCCCGCGGGCAGACACAAGACGCACGCACCGCCTTCGGTCGCACCCTGGCCATGGCACGCCAACGCCAGCAACGGCAGGTGCAGGTGCGCTGCCTGACAGGGGTGGGCATGAGCGCCCGCGCCCTGGGCGACGCACCGGCCGCGAGGGCCGCGCTGGAGGAAGCAATCGAGCTGCTGGAAGACCAGCGCCGCGCGCTGCCCGGTGACGAACTGCGCGGCGCCTTTCTCACCGACCGGCTCTTGCCTTACCAGGAGCGCCTGGCGCTGGCCCTGGCGGGCGGCGACGCGCGCGAAGTGATGGTGCAACTGGAACGCTGCCGTGCCCGTTCCCTCGCAGACCACTTGCACGAAGGACGGAGCGCATCCGCCGACGGACCGGCCGACGGGACGGCCGACTTTCTGTTCATTGACCCGGCGCTGCGCGAACGTGTGAACTGGCTGACCCGGCGTGTGCAGCAATTGCAGGACGAGCGCGAGCCCTCTGCCGCGCTGGAATCCGAATTGCGCCGCACCGAACGGGACCTGCTGGAACAGGCCCGTCGCCAGCGGCTGTCGCAGGGGGCCGCGGGTGGCAGCAGCGCACAGCTGGACCTCGCCGCGCTCCAGTCCGCACTGGGCCCGCAAGACGCCCTGGTGGAGTACGGCGTGGTCGGCGGCGAGCTCTTTGCGCTGGTGCTGCGCGCAAATTCGCTGCACTTGCTGCGGGGCCTGGCCCACTGGCCCGACGTATCGCAGGCCCTGCACTCGGCTCGCCTGCAGATCGAGTCCTTGCGACATGGCACGGCGACCATGCAGTTGCATGCTGCACTCATCCAAAAGCGCACCCAGGCTCGATTGAGCCAATTGCATGCCCTGGTCTGGGCGCCGCTGCATGCTGCACTTGCGGGCAGCCGGCGCGTGCTGATCGTGCCGCATGGGCCGATGGCCGCCCTGCCCTTTGCCGCACTGGCCGGGTCAGAAGGCGTGCCCCTGGGCCACCAACTCGCGCTGGCACTGGCACCCAGCGCGCAGGCGGCGGCCTACGGGCTGCGCCGCCAGGCGCTGAAACCCAGACGGGTGCTGGCACTGGGTGAATCCAGCCAACTGCCCCACGCGGCGGCGGAAGCCCAGGCCGTGGCCGCACTGTTTGCCGATGGCCAGTCACTGACCGGCGCAGCGGCGACGGTGGCCGGGCTGCAGGCCGCCGCAGGCACGGCGGATGTGGTGCACCTGGCCTGCCACGCCCAGTTCCGGCGCGACAACCCGCGCTTTTCCGCCCTGCACCTGGCCGACGGCTTGTTGACCGTGGAGGCCACCGAGTCGCTTCGCCTCAAGCCGGGCCTGGTGGTGTTGAGTGCCTGTGAAACGGCCTTGTCCGACGACGGCGGTGACGAGCAGGTGGGTTTGGTGCGGGCCTTCCTGGTGGCCGGTGCGGCGCGTGTGATCGCCAGCCTGTGGCCGGTTTCGGACGAAGTGTCTGCTGACTTCATGCGCAGCTTCTACGGCCACCTGGCCGCCGGCCAGGCGCCGTCCGAAGCCCTGCTGAGGGCCCAGCGCCACACGGCGCAGGGCCACCCGGAGCCCTTCCACTGGGCCGCATTCGTGCTGTTTGGCGGCTGGTGAAGCGCGGACTCAATCGTTAAAAAGTGCGTTGTGCACTTTTTAAGGGAAGCTTTCCTGCTAGGCTGCCGTACACGATTTCAGGCAGGCCGTATCTGCCAAGGCGCTGGATGCTCTGTTGACGGGAGCCCGCGCCCTCACCCCGACAGCAGAGCACTGCCATGACACTCCAGACACCGATCTCACGCGCCTTGGCTGCACTGCGGGCCGCACCCATCGCCGCCTTGCTGGCCTGTCTGGCTTTCACCGTGTCCGCCGCTGCGGCTGGGGGTAGCTCCGGCGGTACTTCAGGCGGTACTTCAGGCGGTACTTCCGGCGGCACGTCGGGCAGCAACCCGGCCGTCGACGCGGAACTGCCCGGCGAAATCCTCGTCAAGCTGCGCAGCACGGCGGCCCTGCAGCCCTTGCTGGCCCGTCAGCCGCTCACCCTGGTGAGCCGCTTTGGCGCGCGCCCGATCTACCGGCTCAAGGTCGTGGGCAGCGCCCGCGTGAAGGACGTGCTGGCTGCGCTTGCCCAGGACACCGACGTGATGATCGCGGAAGCCAACACCACCCACCGCAGCCCTGAAGCGCGGCGCAACATCCCCTGGGCCATCGGCACGCAGACCGCCTATGTGCAGCAGTGGGCCCCGCAGGCCATGCGCCTGGCCGACGCGCAGCGCCTGACCCTGGGCGCTGGCGTGCGCGTGGCGGTGCTGGACACCGGCGTCGACCTGAACCACCCGGCGCTGGCGGGCCGCCTGCTGCCGGGCCGCGATTTCGTGGACGGCGACAACGACCCGTCCGAAGTCCTGGGCGCCACCCCGGGTGCCTTCGGCCACGGCACGCACGTGGCAGGTCTGATCGCATTGGCCGCGCCGAGCGCGCAGATCATGCCGCTGCGCGTGCTGGACACCGACGGCGTCGGCAACGCCTGGGTGCTGGCCGAAGCCTTGCTGCATGCCATCGACCCCGACGGCGACCCCGCCACCGACGACGGCGCCCATGTCGTCAATATCAGCCTGGGCAGCCTGTCGCGCACGCGCATCATCGACACCATCGCGCAGATCGCGTCCTGCACGCCGGCCATCGACGCGGATCCCATCGGCGACCGCAGCGACCCGGGCTATGCCGACGACGAACGCCGTTGCGCCAATGGCAGCAACGGCGCGGTGATCGTCGCTGCGGCCGGCAATGACAGCAGCGGCTCGCTGAAGGAGTACCCGGCGGCCGAGGGCGCCTATGGCCTGGTCTCCGTGGCCGCCAGCAGCGCAGACGGACGCCTGACCAAGTTCAGCAACAGCGGCACCTGGATCGACCTGGCCGCACCTGGCGAAGGCATCACCAGCAGCATCCCCGGCGGCTGGGCCACGTGGAGCGGCACGTCCATGGCCTCGCCCCTGGTGGCGGGCACGGCCGCACTGGTGCGCGCACGAGACCTGAGCGTGCGGCCGCGCGAAGTGCTTCGCCGCATCAAGCAAAGCGCCACGCCCCTGTGCGGCAGCAACATCCACCAGGTGGACGCCCTGGGCGCGGTCACCAACGCCAACGCATCCAGCAACAGCTGCAAGTAACCCGATCGGCGGCTTGTCCGCCAGGGCCGGTACCGGGGAGGTACCGGCCCATTTTTTTGTAGCCAGGTCGGCAGCCCCTTTTTCTTTCAATTGCTTGCAGCTGCGCTGTATCTGGGCGAAGTGCACAGGCTCTGTGTCAACAGAGACCCGAACATGCAAGCCCACACCGACACCCCCCACACGGCGCAGTGCCCCTTCCACGGCACCAGCGCCGCGGCCGGACTGCAGCCAACGGATTTGCTGAGCCTGCCCCTGCACCGCCGCATGGTCGTCCAATACGGCCTGCGCGAAGACGGTGTGCGCGAACTGCACCTGTACTACGGCGACAAGGAAGTCAGCTTCGACGAACCGGAGCTGTTTGCCTTCGGTGAACAGCTGGCGCGCCAGGACCGCTTCGAAGCCGCGGACTCGCTGCAGTGGGGCCCGGGCTACGAATGGCCCCGCATGCAGGGCCTGCTGCAGGTGCTGCTGGATGAAGGCGTGCTGCAACACGCGGCCGACACCGAACCGACCTCCGAAGGCCCGCGCGAGCTGGACCGTCCTGCGCCCTTGGCCGCCGGTCCGAACCAGACACCGCGCGATTGGAAGGACTGCGCCGCGGTCATGCAACACCTCACCGGCCGGTCGCTGGAAGCCGGCTGGCTGGAACTGGTGGTCCCCGTCTTCCGTGTGGCCCACATGGCGCTGGACGCCGACGGGCGCCAGGTCGGCGAGGCCAATGTTTTTCCGCCCGCGCTGCGCATGGACATCGCCACCCGCTGGCGCACCTGCATCTACCCGGGCACGCGCCACCAGGTCAATCGGCCGATGAACGTGACGGCCCTGAAGGCGATGCGCGCGCAATGGCCGCAGATGATGCTGACGCTGCGCCACATCCGCAGCGCCTACCTGCAGCGCTTTCCGCAGGCCCGCCACGGCTGGACCGTGGGCCACGTGGAACGCCTCAGCACCTGCGTACTGGCCGTGCCCACCTTCGCACTGATGCACCCGACACGGCCGGTGGCCAACGGCGCACTGCACCAGGCCCTGTCGTCGCTGTTCCGCGTGACGGACGGCCTGCGCATGGTCATGCACCAGATGCTGTTCGTGCCCATCGGCGAGCCCACCGTGGCCGCCGACGCGCCGGTCACAGGCGAACAGATCCTGGCCTACGCCGAGCGCAACTACTCCTTCCACTCCGAGCACGGCGTGTGCGCCGGCCCGCAGGCCATGGTGGCCGAGTTCCTCGCCGTGCTGCTGGACGGCCAGGTGCCCGCCGGCAACGACGCCGTGGTGCTGGAACCCGCCATGTACAGCGCCTTGAGCGACCTGGACAGCGCCATGGACTACGGGCTCATCGGCCTGCAGGCCCATGCCGCGGCATTCTCCCTGTGGCCATGCATGGCGCGCACCTATGAAGAATTGCTGCCGCTGGTACAGGCCTGGGCCGAGATCGGCCCGCCCAGCGTGCGCGCCTTGCACCGCCGCCTGCAGGAGCACGTCAAGAGCGTGCGGCAGGCCACCTACCTGGCCCACGAAGGCTGGCGCGTGGACCGTGAACGCGTCTACGGCGACATGTACGACCAATGCGGCCATGCACTGGGCGGTGGCTTCGCGCCCCTGGCCGAACAACTGCAGCCCCTGCTGGCAGATGACAGCAGCAATGTGCAGCGCGACTTGGCTGCACTGCTGCGCCAGCAACTCGGTCGCCGTGACCACCTGGACGAACGCGAATTGCAAGCCGTGGCCCACCGCCTGGCCGGCTACTGCCAGCAAGTGCAACTCGCCCTGCGTGTCGCCTGCGAAGCACAAGGCCGCGTGAACCGCCTGCTGGGCCGGCCCGCGCCGCAGCGGCCCTTTAGCTCTGCCGACCTGGACCTCTACAACCAGCTGCAAGGCCAGGCCACACGCCGCCTGCCCGACCTGCTGGCCGAACTGGCCCTGGTGCTGGGCGAAATCATCACCGTTGAACCGCATGCCGTGCGCATCGGTTCCCCCGTTCTGGAGCAGGCCGCATGACGCGGCGTGCCCAACCCCATTCGACCGGCATGGTGCCGGCCGAACCGCGCACCTGAAACGGTCGCACAACCCCAAGGAGATTCACATGCAAGTCAAGACCAACGTTCGTGCAGGCCAAGGCGGCGCCAGCGGCAACGGCCACAACTCCAACGACAACCCGGTGCCGCCCGTGTACGTGCCGCCCGTGAGCCGTTGCACCGGCGCCTGAGCCCACCGCTCAAGCCTGCAAGCAAATGGCCTTGAGGACACGAGCGCTCGTGTCCCCAGGGCCTTTGCCCTTTGCCCTTTGCCCTTTGCCCCTTGCCCTTTGCAATTGGCCCTTTCGCTGAACCATCCGCCCCATGAACAGCCCACGCTGGCCCCTGCACACCGCCGTCTCGGCACTGGCCCTGCTGGGCGCCTGCGCCACCACCGCACCGCTGCCACCTGCCAAGCCCTTGCCGGTGGTGGCCGCCTTCCGCGATGCGGGCCCCACGACAACCGCCGCCACGGACGCGCCCCCGGACTGGTGGATCGCGTTCGACGACCCCACCCTGAACACGCTGGTGCAACGTGCGCTGGCCCAGAACACACAGATCGACGTGGCCGCCGCGCGCCTGAACCAGGCCCGCGCGGGTCTGAAGGCCGCCGAGGCCAGCCGATTGCCGCAGGTGCAGGCCGGCGCCGCCGCCACTCGCCAGGGCGGCCCGCTGGTCAACGCGGCGGGCACCAGCGGCACGCTGCTGCAAGCAGGCCTGAGCGCCCGGGCCGACGCCGATCTATTCGGGCGCCTGCGCCAGGCAAGCAGCGCCGCGGGTCACCGCGCCGCCGAGCACCTGGCCCTGCTGCAAGCCACCCGACTGCTGGTGCAGACCGACGTCGCCCACGGCTATCTCCGCCTGCGCGCCCTGGACGCCGAGCGCCGGTTGGCGCGCCAGACTTGGCAATCGCAGCAAGACACGCTGGCCCTGGTGGACCAGCGCTGGAAGAACGGTTCACTGACCGAACTGGACTTGCAGCGCGCACGCAGCGACGCCTGGAGCGCCGAAGCCGAGCTGCTGGCGCTGGACCGCGAACGCCAGCTGACGGTGCACGCGCTGGCAGTGCTGCTGGGCGAACCGGCCAGCACTTTCCAATTGCCTGAAGTCGCAGGCTGGCAGGGCCGCTGGCCGCAGGTGCCCGCAGGCATCCCCAGCGAGGTGCTGGCGCGCCGGCCCGACGTGCAGGCTGCGCAGCAAGCCCTGCTGGCCGCGCAGGCCCAGCGCGGCGAAACGCGCGCCGAGGCCTTCCCCAGTCTGCAGCTGACGGCTGCGGGCGGGCAGGCTTCGCCCAGCCTTTCGACCCTGCTGCAGGCTTCGTTGCGCGCCTGGAGCCTCGGCGCGCTGCTGAGCGCGCCCCTGTTCGACGGCGGCCGGCAGGCCGCGCGCGAAGCCCAGACCGACGCCGAGGTCATGGCCCAGCACGCTCAATTCAGAAGCCAGGTGCTGCTGGCCTTCAAGGACGTGGAGGACCAGCTGGTGGCCCTGCAAGCCTGGCAGCAGCAGGAAGCCGTGCTGGCCCAGGCCGCCCATGCGGCCCGCCGCGCGGAAGTGCTGGCCGAGAGCCGGTGGAAGAACGGCCTGTCCAGCCAACTGGACCTGCTGCAGGCGCGCCGCGTCGCGTGGAAGGCCGAGCGCCAACGACTGCAGGCCCTGGCCGCGCAAGGCAGCGCCACCGTGGCGCTGGTGAAGGCGCTGGGCGGCGGCTGGCGGATCTGAATCGCCCGGCTCAGGTCCTGGCGATCAACGGGACCGGCGCTTCAAACCCAAGCTCCGCTTCGTGGGCCGACGCCAGCAGCGGCAGCCCACCCTGCGGCACGCCCCGCTTGAAGTGCAGCACCGCCCAGCGGTGCGTGCCGAGAAAGCGCTCCGCCGGCTGACCCTCACACCGGGACGCCAGGTCGCGCCAGAAATCCGCTTCGCTCAAGCCCGTGCGTTCGACGTGGCGCGGCGTCAGAAATCCCCGGGCGTAGCCCGCATCAAATGGCCGCCGCTGCGCAAACAGCTGCGCGCCGGCCACGCCCACGGGCGCGGCGGGTGCGGTGTGCGCATGGCGCAGGTCCACATGCTCCACGCCGCGCGCGTCCAGCGCCTGGAACAAGAGCGCCAGGCGGCGCAGCAGGGGCTGCACCTCGGCGGCAAAGGGCACACGGTCCTTCTTGCCCAGGATGGAGTCGTGGCCAAGCAGGTAGGCCAGCGGATGGTCGTCCGGCACGTCCATGGCGCTGTGCACCACGAAAAAACTTCCGCCTTCGGCCAGCGTGTGGCACACCCCGCGCACCACCTGCACGTCGTCCAGCCAATGCAGGGCTTGCGCGACCGTGATGACATCGAAGCTTTCGCTGCGCTGGCTCAGGCGGTTGGCACTGTCGTGCCGTGCGTTCAGCTTCAAGCCGTGTGCGCGCGCGCGGTCCGCCGCGGCGGCCACGAATCCGCGGGACAGGTCGGTCATGGTCACCACGTCGGACACGGCAGCCAGCTTGCAGGCCAGGTCACCCGGGCCGCCGGCCATGTCGAGCACGCGGCTGTGGCGCTGGATGCCGCCTTCGCGCACCAGATGACGCACCAGTTCGTCGGGAAAGGGCCGGTGCGCCAGGTAGTCGGCAACGATGCGCGCGTCATAGCGCGAGGTGTCCTCGGCGGTGCCAACCAGCACGCCGGCCTTGCGCATGTCCTCGATCGCGCGCAACAGGCGCTTGTCTTCCGCGCTGCCCGGCTCGCTGGCGTGCAGGCGGTGCCAGGCCGCCAGCGCATCGTCCACGCGCAGGCCGCGCTTGGTGGCAAACAGGCTCAGCAGCACGCGGTAGCGTTCGCTCAGCCAGTACTGGATGTAGGGCTCGGTGTCCTGCGCCACGAAGGGCCGACCATCCATGCTGAAGCTCAGCACGAAACTGGGCGAAGCGCGCAGGCGCGGGTTGACACGGGAGGATTTTCGGACAAGGGCCATGGTGAAGTCGTTCAGGATTCAGGGGTGCGCGACGACCACCAGCGCCTGGCTGCGTCGTACCGCGGTCTGCAGGCACTGGCGCAAGGTGGCGGGGTCCAGTGCGGCGAAGGATTCGTCCAGCACCGTGAGCGGCGCCTTCTGCAGCAGCGCGCGCGCCAGAAAGACGCGGCTCTTCTCGCCGTGCGACAGCTGCCAGCCCGTTTCGCCCACGTGCTGGTGCAGGCCAGCCGGCATGCGCGCCAGCAAGGGGCCCAGGCCGAGTTCTTCGCACAACACCTGGGCCTCGTCCTGATCGGCCGGCCCATGCGGGCCTTCGCGCCCCAGCAGCAGGTTGAAGGCCAGCGTGCCGGACAGGATGTGGTTGTCATGGAACTGCGGCGCTTCGGTGGCCAGGCGCTGCCAGTGCGGGCCCAGCGTGTCGCGGTCCAGCCCCGCCAGCAGCAGGCTGCCCCGCGTCGGCGCGCGCAGCCCCGTGAGCAGGGACGCCAGCGTGCTCTTGCCGCTGCCCGACGCACCCTGCAGCAGCACCCGGTCGCCACGGCGGATCTCCAGGTCCAGGCCCTGCAGCACGGCGCTCTCCTGGCCTGCGTGGCGAAAGGCGAGCGCGTCGGCCTGCAGAAGCGGGCCGGCGGAGCCTGCGGCTTGCGGCAGTGCGCTGCTGAAGAAAGGCGTGTCAGCCAGGTGGGCACCGCCGGTCTTGAAGAGCGCAGACACCTGCTGCCAGGCCACGGCCGCGCGCGACAGCGCCGACAAGCCACCGGCCACGCCATGCAGCGCGCGGTGGGCAAAGAGGATGCCGCCCAGGCTGATCGCCAGACCGGTGGCGGCCACGCGGCCGGCTGCCAACGCCGGCGCCAGCAGCACCAGGCCGGCCACCAGCCAGGCTGCAGGCACCAGGGCCACCACGGGCAGCAAGGCGCGGTCCAGCCGGTGCGAGGCCTGCAGGTAGCCGCTGCTGGCCTGGTCTTCCTGCGCGTCACGCCGCGCCGCACGCTCCTGCGCCAGCCGGGTGCGATGGCCCTGCATGCTTTCGATCAATTCGTGCGTCATGTGCAGGCGTTGGCCGGTCCAGGTGGCCAGCCGGCCCTGGTGGCGCCAGGCCATTGCGCCGGTGAGCACCAGCCACGCGGCCAGCAGCACCAGGTGCGCACCGGGCGCGGCTCCCTGCGACAGCACCCAGGCCGCAAAGACCAGTTCCAGGCCGGACACCAGGACCGCCAATCCGCCACCCAACGCCAGCGACTCCAGCGCCTGCGCTTCCATCACCCGGCTGAGCCACTGGCCCGCACCTTGGCGGCGCGCCTCGTCCAGGTCCACCCGCAAGGCACCGGCCAGCAGGCGCTGCTTGAGGATGCGCGCGGCGTCCAGCGCAAAGCCGGTGTCCAGCCAGCCGCCCAGCCAGCGCAACGGCACCAGGCTCAGCATCAGCAGGGCCCAGGCGGCCATCCAGCCGTAGTCCAGATGGCCGTCCAGCGCGGCGCCGCCCATCAGCCGCCAGGCTTCGACCTCGAAGGCATAGGCCAGCGCAAACACCGCCAGCATGCCGCCGACGCGGCGCGGCACGCGCGCATGCACCAGCTGCCGCCAGAAGTTGCCGCGCGCCGCCGGCCGCAGCAGCCAGCCGCAGGCCAGGCTGCGACCCGCCAGCTGTTCGGCCAGCAGGGCGCGGGTGGCCACGGCGCGGCGTCGCGCGGGAACGCCGGACTGGTCCAGCAGGGCCTGGATGGCCGGCAGGTGCGGCGCCTCGAAGCGCCCGCACAGCCACTCGCGCACGTCTTCCAGGCTGCAGCGGTGCTCGCGCAGGTCCGGCCCCAGCAGGGGCAAGCTGCCGGTCCGGCCGCCCTTGCAGGCCAACAGCAGCACGAAGACGATCTCCTCGCCTCTGCGCCCTTGCAGCAGGGCAGGACCCGCCTGCTGCAGCAGCGTGCCGACCTCGGCCACCGGCGTGTCCACGGCTTCGGCTTCCAAGCCCAGGCGTTCACCGGCCCAGGAGACCCAACGCGGCAGGTCGTCGCCCAGCGCGTGCCGCACGCTGGTGGGCACCGCGGCGTCTTGCACATCGCGGGGCTGCAGGCCGGCATGGCGGGCCAGCGCGTGCAGCGCTTCGCCCAGGCGGTCGGCAGGCCAGAAGCTCTTCTGCAGCCTGCTCATGTGCGGCTCCGCAGCGCCTGCGGTGGCGTGTTCAAGTGGCCGCCTTCCATGCGCAAGTGGCGCCACTCCGTGCCCTGCCACATCTGGCGGCGCACGTCCTCTTCGGCCTGCAGCAAGGCGCTGTAGGCGCCGCCGCGTGCAGCCAGATCGTCGGGCGCGCCGTCTTCCACGATGCGGCCGCCTTCCAGCACCAGCACGCGGTCGAACTGGCGTGTCTCGCCCACGTCATGCGTCACGCACAGCAGCGTGCAGGCCTGCCACCAGCGGCGCGCCTGGCTGAGCAGCGCGGCGCGCTGGCCACGGTCCAGGCCGCGGAAAGGTTCGTCCAGCACCGCCAGGCGCACCCCTTGCTGCAGGAACGCGCGCGCCAAGCGCACGCGCTGGG
The DNA here is from genome assembly GCA_963750785.1 of uncultured beta proteobacterium. Lineage (GTDB taxonomy): Bacteria > Pseudomonadota > Gammaproteobacteria > Burkholderiales > Burkholderiaceae_C > Rubrivivax. Next base: position 734,701 of record CAVVSC010000002.1, read on the forward strand.
CCTGGCCGCCTGACAGGCGCGCGCCGCCTTCGCCCAGCGGCGTGCGCAGGCCTTGCGGCAGGCTGCGCATCACATCGCGCAGGCCAGCGGCTTCGATGACCGGCGCCAGGCGGCCCAGACCGTCGTCGTCGCTGGCATAGACCAGGTTGTCCAGCAGCGGGCGGTTCCACAGCTGCACCGCCGGGTCCACCCATGCGGTGGCCTGGCGCAGCGTCGGCAGCATGGAAGGCTTGATGGCTTGACCATTGACCAGCAGCCGTCCACTGGCCAGCGTGTGCCACCCCAGCAAGAGCCCGACCAGCGACGACTTTCCCGCACCCGAAGCGCCCACGATCGCCACATGCTGACCCGCAGGGATGTGCAGCGACACGGCATCCAGCACCGTATGCCCGCCAGCCAGCACGGTGCCGCGCTCCACCGTGAGGGACACGGCGCGCGCGGTGGGCCCTGCGTCTGGCGCGACCGCGGTGGGCCGTGCACCGGCGCGGGCCTCGTCCGGCGCGCGCAGCGGCTCCATCAGGCGCAGCAGGACGTTGCGGTGCACCGGTAGCGCACGCAGGGCCGAGCCCAGGGCACCGGCCATGGAAGGCAGCTTCAGCGCCCAGTAGACCAGCAGCAGGTCCCCGCCGCTGACTGCACCGGCCGCCATGAAGTGGCGCACCAGCATCCAGGCCGTGAAACCCATGCACAAGAGGCCCTGCAGCGCGTCAGCCCCCAGGCCCAATTGGGCCTGCTGCCGGCTGGCACGCAGCCAGTGCACCAGCAGGCTTTCGTGCTGGCGGCGCAGCGTGGTGGCGGCCTGGTGCGTGCGCACGGGCACGGCCGCCAGCAAGGTGTCCAGCAGAAGCCCGTGCAGGGCCGTGGCGTGCTGGCGCACGCGCAGCTCGCGTTCGGCCAGCAGGGGCTGCAGCAGCAGCGGCAAACCCAGGGCCACGGCGGCCACCGCCATCGCCCAGGGCAGGCTGGCCGGCGCGATGAGCGCCACGCCTGCCAGGGTGAACAGCAGTTCGGCACCGCCCTGCACGAGGCTCATCGCCAGGCTGGGGATCTGCCGCGTGTGCTGCAGCGCGTGGCTGCGTTCGGCCATGTCGCTGACGGCGCGGCTGGCGAAGTAACGGTCACTCAGGCGCGGCAGCTTGGCCAGCAGGGCCATGCGCAGGCGCGCTTCCAGGTGCCGGCCCAGTCGCATCGACTCGGCCATGATGGGCACTTCCAGCGCCATCAGCAGCAAGGCAAAGGCAACCAGCGCCGCCAGCCCTGCGACGCGCTGCCCAGGGCCACCCAGTTGCCAGGCGACGTCAAAGATGCCGCGAAAGAGCAGCGCCTCGATCACCAGGGCACCTGCTGCCACCGCCATGGCGCCCATCAAGGCCACGGGCGCCAGCAGCCCTTCCTGGCGCAGCAGCCGGAAGGCCTGGCGAAAGGGCTTCGCCGGCTTCTCGGCCCGCGCGGCGGCCACTTCGGGCGGCAGGTCTGCCATCGGTTCGGGTGGCGGTTCGGACCGCCGATCGGGCGGCCGTTCGTTCGTGTCGGCGGGCAGTCCCGCCGCAGCCATCGCCCGCACCAGCACGGCGCCCGACAGACGCAGGTGCAGTGCGCCCAGGCTGACACTGTCGGCGTCGGGCGTGGTGCTCCAGTAGCGTGACGGCACGGTGCTGAAGATGTCGTCACTGCTGCGGCGCGTGGCGTCGGTGCTGGCCTGGAGCAGCGCGGTGGCCGCGGCGCCCGGCCTGATGCCACCGCCGTCCACCAGCGCCTGCGTGAAACGCGTGCAGGCGTCCAGCGCGCCCAGCGAGAACCAGCCTTCGTCAGCCAGTGCGCGCGCCACCAGCGCGTCGGCCTGCGCGGCTGGCACACGCAACTGCGCCAGGCGGGCGTGCAGCGGACGCAGGAAGTCGTCGCTGCCGGCCCAGGCGCGCCAGTCGGCGGCGGGCACGCGGTGTTCGTGGCGCAGCAGCTGCGCCTGCAGGTCCGCGGACGGCAACCAGCGCCGGCCCGTGGCCGGGTCCATGACCTGCACACGCCTGCCCAGCCGCCGCCACAGCACCACGAAGTGCGGTGCGCCGTCGGCCTGTCTCACCACGGCAATGGCCGGCAGTGCCGCGGCTGCGGGCAGCAGCACGTGGTCCAGCGGAATCATCACCTGCTCGGCCTGCAGGCCCAGTTGCTGCGCCGTCAGCTCCAGGGTGTCGATGCTGGTGCCGTCGACACTGGTCTGGCAGGCCTCACGCAGGCGGCCGTAGCTGGCGGGCAGGCGCATGCCCTGCAGCAGGCAGGCCAGCGCGGCCGGGCCGCAATCCATGGCCGAGGTCTGCACCACCTCGGGCGCCATCCAGCGGCGGCGCAGCTGGGCGCTCACGGGCCCGACCCGCCCAAGGCCTGGCCCGCGGCGCGCAGCACCATGACGGCGGGTGCCACTCTTTCCAGCGTGATTTCCATGCTGCCCGGCAAGCCGTGCTGCACCTGCACGCCCGCAGGCCAGCCCGCGCGTGGCGCAAATTCCACGCGGATGCGCTTGTCGCGGATCTCACCGGCCACCCGCGTCACCGTGGCGGCGACGGTGCCGTATTGGGCCCAGGGGAAGCCGTCCAGGCGCAGCTCGGCCGCCTGCCCGGCGTGCACACGTCCCAGCACGGCGGCGGGCTCGAATTCGGCCACGGCGATCAGTTCGCCCGCCGGGATGAGGGTGGCCAGGTTCTGGCCCATGGCCACCGTTTCGCCGGTGTGCAAGGGCGCCACATCACCGACCCGGCCGGCCACCGGTGCGCGCACGCGGTGGTGGTCGATGTCCAGGGCCAGGCGTTCCAGCAGGGTGGCGGCCTGCTCAGCGTCGGATTCCAATGCGGCCAGGGTGCGCTGCAGGTTGTCGACCTGGGCGCGCTGCTGGGCAGCGCGGGTTTGCGCGTCGGCAGCCAGGCGCCTGGCATCGGCCACCATGGCGCCTTGGGCCGACGCCAGGCGGCGGGCCACGGACGCGGCCTGCAAGGCGTCCACCCGGGCCACGCCACCGGCTTCACTTTCCACACGCAGGCGCTGTTCGTTGTCGTGCGCAAAGCTGGCGGCGGTGGCGGCTTCTTCTGCGCGCAGCTGCGCGCCGGTCTGCGCGGCGCCGGCGGCCTGCCGGTCTTGCACGGCGGCCTGCTCACGGGCGGCTATCTCCTGGCGCAAGGCAGCGGCCTGGGCCAGCAGGCCCAGCCGGCGCGACTGCTCTTCACGCAGGCGCAGCTGCAGCGCGGTGGCATCCAGTTCCACCAGCACGTCTCCCTGGCGCACCTCGGTGCCCAGCGGCGGCGCGGACTTCACCAGCAGGCCAGCCAAGGGCGCGTTGACGGTGTGGGCGGCCTGCTGCACCTCCAGGCGGGCTTGGTGCGACACCTCCACCACGGTGACCCGGCCCAGAAAGAACCAGCCCAGCCATGCCAGCAGCGCCAACCCGACCAAGCCGTACGCCATCAGCGCAGGCCCGGCGGCGTCGCGCGCCAGGGCGCGGGTGGTTTGGGAAAAAGGGGCAGGCATGGCGGCGATCTGGCAAGGCGGAGCAGGCTGGCCCCACACAGAGCGCCAGCTGCGCCCCCAGATACATCGGCCGCCGCGTCAGTTGGCCGCGGCCTCCGCACCGGCCGCCACGCCCAGTCGCTGCAGGGTGTCGGTCAGCGTGCCCAGGGTGACGGGCTTGACCAGATAGGCGTCGTACAGCTGACGCTCAGCGGTCCGGTCGGCCGCGGGCACGGGGCTCCCTGAGCAGACGACCACGCGCGTGCGCCCCGCCTGGCCTGCCGCGGCCTCCTCGCTGCGCACGGCACGCATCAGATCCAGGCCGCTCATGCCGGGCAGGTCCAGGTCCGTGATGAGGGCCTGCACGCCGCCACGGCGCCACAGCTCCAGTGCTTCGGCGCTGTGTCCGGTTTCGCCAATGGCGTAGCCGGCGCGGCGCAGCATCTGGGCCAGCAACAGCCGGCTGGTGTCGTCGTCATCACAAACCACCACGGTGCCATTCGGCACTTGTCCGGACCGCACCGGCGCGTCCGGCGGCAAGGGCAGCGTCAGGCTGACGCGTGTGCCGCGCCCGGGGCTGCTGTGCAGGTCCAGCTGCCCGCCCAGCAAGTCCGCCAGGCGGCGGCTGGTCAGCAGACCCAGGCCCGTGCTGCCTTCGGGCACCGGCGCGGCGTTGTCCAGCGTGGCATAGGGCTGGAAGAGCCGGCTCTGCTCGGCTGGCGTCAGGCCTGCGCCGGTGTCGGACACCACCAGGCGCAGCGCCCCGTCGCCCGTGCGCTCGGCATGCAGAGACACGGTCCCGGCTTCGGTGTATTTGCAGGCATTGCTGAGCAGGTTGATCAGCACCTGCTTCAGCCGAAGTGGGTCGGTTTCCAGCGTGCGCGGCACCTCGGGCGCAATGGACAGGTCGAACTGCAGCCCCTTGGTGCGCGCCGCGCTGCGCCAGGCACGCGCCAGATCGTCCAGCAGCTGGTGCAGGTCAAAGTCACGTGGCCGCAGTTGCAGCGCTTCATGCCCGGCACGCGCCGCGTCCAGCACATCATTGAGCAGGTCCGACAGCGTGTGGGCGGAGTCTTCGGCAATGTCCAGGGCCCTGACTTGCTCGTCGCTCAAGCCAGCACGCGGCAAGGCCTGCAGCGCCAGCGACAAGGTATGCGTGGGCGCGCGCAATTCATGGCTGGCCGACGCCAACAGCAAATTGCGGGTCTGCGCCTGGTGGGCCAGCCGCTGCTGCAGTTCGTGTTCAGCCGTGACGTCGATCAGGAAGCCGGTCCAGCTCCAGCGGGCGCTGCGACCCGGCGTGCGCACGGCTTCGGCATGGATCCAGCGGGTGCGGCCGTCCGGGTGGGCGTAGCGGGCGATCATCTTGAAGCGCTCACCGGTGGTCAGGCTGCGGGTCTGAACGGCCTCGGCTTGCTGAAGCTCCTCCGGGTCCATGTACGGCCCCATGGCCGCCAGGATGGTGCCCTTGGTGTCCAGATCGCGGCCGAGGAAGTGGAATGCGCCGGAAGAGAAGAAGTGATGCCGGAGCCGGCCGTCCGCGTCCACCAGGTAGCGGAAGGCCACGCCCGGCATGGTGGCCGCGATGTCCGACAGCAGTTCTTCGCTGTGCCGCCGCGCCTTGACTTCTCGCTGCAGCCGCCGCGTCCACCACAAGGTGCCCGTTGCCAACATCAGCAGACCCCCTGCAGCGGTGGCGATCACCGGTGCATAGCGGCGCCAGGGGAATGCCGGCTGCAGATCCACCGCCACCCAGCGGCGGAACATGCGCAGCCTCTCCGCTGGCGCGATGTCGGCCAGGGCGCGGTCCACCAGTCCGATCAGCACGGTCTGGTCCTTCAGGGTGGCCATGTTGAATTGCGCAGGCAACTCGGCCAGTTCGGCCAGCACCCGCAGGCGGTGGCCGCCGGGTGCGTTGATGCGCAGATTGGCGAACAGCTTGACCTCGACTGCCGCGTCCGCATCGCCGGCCAGCACCATGTCCATGGCGCCCATGCCGGGCGGTGCATCCACCACGATGATGTCCGGGTGGTGCGTGGCGAGGTGGTCGCGCAAAGGATGCTGCTGCGCCAGGGCCAGCCGCTTGCCGGCCAGGCTGTCCAGACTCCAGTACAGCGGCGAGTCGTCACGCGCCACCAGGGAGTAGGGCATTTCCACGTAGGGCGCCGAGAAGGCAAAGGACTCGGCGCGCTTGTCGGTGCGGGTGAGGAAGGGGATCAGATCCAGTTCACCGCGGCGCAAGCCGTCGATCATCTGCGCCACGGAGTCGAAGGCCCGCACCTGCACGGCCACACCCAGGCGCCGTGCCACCTGTTCGGCGTACTCGGCGCCGATGCCGTCGTAGAGGCCGCGCTCGTCCACATTGTTGAGCAGGGGCAGGCCGCGCACCGCGCCGACGCGCCACACGGGCGTGCGCGCCAGCCACTCCGCCTCCACCGGGCTGACCGGCAAGACGCGATGCAGCGACTCGCCCGAAGGCAGCATGGCCAGCGCGGCCAGGTCGTCCTCCACCTTCCCGCGCAGGCTCTGGATGCCCTTGTTCAGGATGGCCGCCAGCGGCGCCCAGTCCTTGCGCACCCCGAAGTGGTAGAAGCCCGTGCCGTAGCTGACCAGCTGGCTCACCTCGACATCAGGCACCGGTTCGCGCGACAGCCAATCCACCGCTTCCAGCAAGCCCCCCACATAGGCGTCGGCCTTGCCCTGGGCCACGGCGCGCAAGGCCTCGCCCGTGGTTTCCACGGTGATGATCCGGGCCTGCGGGTACTGGCGGCTGACCCAGTCATTGGTGACGAAGTCGCGTTCCAGCGCAATGCGCGCGTGGGCCAGGTCGACCTTGCTGCCTTTGCGCGCAAAAAGCGCGCCCGGCACGGGCGTGGCACCCAAGGTGAAGGCGAGGTAGTCCATGCGATCGGCGGTCACGCCGATGGTCATGATGATGTCAACTTCCCGATTCCTGGCCGCTTGCAGCGACGCAGACCAACTGGGCATGAGGACCGGCTTCAGGCGCAGGCCAAAGGTGCGCGCCAGCGCATTCAGCATGTCCGGGAAGACACCACTGATCTCGCCGTCGGCCGAGACCATTTCATAGGGCCGGTTGGGCGGCCTGGGGATGGCCACGCGGACTTCGGGCAGGTTTTTCAGGAACTGCCGCTCCTCCGGGCTCAGCACCTGGGGGCTCAGCGTGGTACTGGCCAGCGAGCCGGGGGCGCCGTTTGCAGCCGACGCGCTGCGGAAGTGGAGCGCGGACGTCGGTGGGCTGTCAGCGGCCTGCGTGGCGACACACGCCAGCAGGGCCACCAGCGCCAGACCGCGCCTCACCGGGCCGGTCCAGCTCAATCCCACCAACCCATGAGCGTGACCCACGTGTGCGACGCCTCCGACCGAACGGCCGACCTTAAAGTGTCGCACGCAGATTCGGACCATCCGAAGGGCGAGCTCAGAACTTGCGACGCGTGCGCTTCGCTTCCGTTGAAAAGGCATCAAACAAGGCCTGCGCGGCCGGCGCCAGTGCGCGACCGCTGCGGTGGATGAGGCCCACCCGCCGCGTCACCACCGGCGAATCCAGCGGCACGCTGGCCAAGAGCGGGTGCTTGCGACCGGGCATCGCCATCGCTGGCACCGCGGCGACGCCCAGCCCGGCTTCCACCAGGCCCAGTTGAGCAGTGACGTGCTGGGCTTCGCAGACACTGGCCAGCTGCAGGTTCTGGCTGGCCAGGGCCTGGTCGACCAGCAGCCGGTTGCCCGAGCTCTGTGCAACGGCCACCAGGTCGTGTCCAGCCAGTTCGGCCCAGGCGACACGGCGCCGTCGCGCCAGCGGATGGTCGCGTCGGCAGGCCAGCACAAAGCGATCCTCGGCCAGCGGCTGGAAGTCCACGCCGGGTTCCTGACTGCCAATGAAGTTGAGGCCGAAGTCGGCTTCGCCACGCACCACGGCGGCCAGCACCTCGTTGGCACCGGCGTCCAGCACCTTGACGCGGATGCGGGGGTAGGCCAGACGGAACATCTGCACCACGCGCGACACGGTGTAGTAGACCGTGCTGGGCACACAGGCCACGGTCACGGCGCCCATGCGCGTGGCCGAGACGCCGCGCATGCCGAGCAGGGTGCTGTCCAGATCGTCCAGCAAGGTCTGCACCTTCTTCGCGAAGTCGCGGCCCACCGTGGTGAGCGTGACACGCCGGGTGGTGCGGTCCATCAGGCGCACGCCCAGCGCATCTTCCAGCTTCTCGATGCGCCGGCTGAAGGCCGGTTGGCTGATGTGCACGGCCTCTGCCGCGCGGCGGAAGTTGCCCAGTTCCGCCACGGCGCGGAAGGCCTGCAGATCGTTGAGATCGAAGTTGATTGCCATGTGCGGCCCACGTTGATTGATGTTTATTGTCGATCAATGGTTCCGATCTATGCAATTCACAGGAAGGAGCCCAGCGGCCACCATTCGCTTCGCCATGTCTGCCATCGCACCCTCCGCCAGCGCCACCACCCCCGCCATCGCCGCGCTGTCGCTGCCCTGCGTGCTGATGCGTGCGGGCACGTCCCGTGGCCCTTTCTTCCTGCGCGAATGGCTGCCGCTGGGCGACACGGCGCGTGACGAAGCGCTGATCGGCGCCATCGGTGCTTCCGACCTGCTGCAGGTGGACGGCCTGGGCGGCGGCAGCACGCTGACCAGCAAGGTGGCCATCGTGTCGCGCAGCAGCCAGCCAGACTGCGATGTGGACTACCTGTTTGCCCAAGTGGGCGTGGGTCAGCAGAGCGTGGACACCCGGCCCAATTGCGGCAACATGCTCTCCGGCGTAGGGCCCTTCGCCATCGAGCAAGGATTGGTGCCCGCGCAGCCCGGCCTGACGACAGTGCGGGTGTTCAACGTCAACACCCGATCACGCATCAACGTCACGGTCCAGACACCGGGCGGCTGCGTGACCTACGCCGGCCCCACCGGCATCGACGGCGTGGCCGGCACTGCCGCCGCCATACAACTGGACTTCCTGGACGCCTGGGGCGCCGTGACCGGTTCGGTGTTCCCCACGGGCCAACGCATCGATGTGATCGACGGCGTGCCCATGACCTGCATCGACGCGGCCATGCCGCTGATGATCATCAGGGCCCTGGACCTGGGCATCACGGGCCGTGAGTCACCCGCGGAACTGGACGCCGACCGGGCACTGCTGAACCGCATCGAAAGCCTGCGCATTGCAGCCGGCGCGGCCATGGGCCTGGGCGACGTCCGTGGCAGTGTGGTGCCCAAGCCCGTGCTGGTGAGTGCAGGCCACGACGCGCACAGCATCACCAGCCGCTACTTCACACCCCGGCGCTGCCACGCCAGCCATGCCGTCACCGGCGCCATTGGCGTCAGCGCGGCCTTTGCGCTGCCGGGCACGGTCGCCAGCAGCCTGCTGCAACAGCCCGGGCCGCGCAGCGTGGCCGTGCTGCACCCACAAGGCCGCATCGACGTCGCCGTGGAGATTGAAGGCCAGGACGGCCAGGCTGCCATCCGCCGCGCGGCACTGGTGCGCACCGCACGAAAAATACTGCAGGGCGAACTGCAGATCCCGGCCTATGTGTTTTCCCACCCACCCGAATTTGCAGGAGACAAACCCGTGAAAACCCTTCAACAGCTGGCAGCACCGCTGCTGGCAGCCACGCTGGCAGCCGCAGCCCCGACAGTGACTGCCGCGGCCACGGCCTTCCCAACCAAGACGATCACCATCGTCGTGCCGACGGCCGCGGGCGGCGGCAACGACGCCATGGCGCGCACCATCGCGCAGAAGCTGGGGCCCTTGCTGGGCCAGACCATCATCATCGACAACCGAGCGGGCGCCAACGGCAGCATCGCGAGCGAATTTGTCGCGCGCGCACCGGCCGACGGCCACACGCTGATGTTCGGCTACATCGCCACCCACAGCATGAACCCGGCGTTGCAGAAGTTGCGCTACGACCCGGTGGCGGACTTTGAACCCGTCGGTCTGGTCGGCTACTCGCCGACCTTGATGGTGGCCAACGCCAACGCGCCCTTCAAGGACGTGCGCGACCTGGTGGCCCAATTGAAGGCCAAGCCCGACAAGTACACCTATGCCAGCGCCGGCAATGGCACGGCGCCGCATTTCGCAGCCGAGTTGTTCAAGTTGAATGCCGGCGTGGTGATGCTGGGCGTGCCCTACAAGGGGTCGGCACCGGCCATCAGCGACACCATTGGCGGGCAGACCCAGGTGATGTTCCCCAGCCTGTTCACCGGCTACCCGCACGTGAAGAGCGGCAAGCTGCGGGCCCTGGCCATTGCCGGCCCCAAGCGCAGCGCCGCCCTGCCCGACGTGCCCACGCTCAAGGAAGCGGGCGTGGACGGCGTGGACGTCATGCAGTGGTACGGCCTCTTTGCACCGGCCAAGACGCCCAGGGACGTCATCGCCCAGATCAACAAGGCCCTGATTCAGGTGCTGACCGACAAGGAAACCATCAAGCGGATCGAAGACCACGGCGCCGATGTCGAGACCAGCACGCCCGAGCAACTGGGCGCGCTGGTGAAGAGCGAACTCGTCAAGTGGAGGGGCGTGGTGCAGAAGGCCAAGCTCACCGCCGACTGAAGACACAAGCCCAAGGAGACAACACATGACAACCCAATTGATCGCCACCGCCTGCGCCCTGGTCTGTGCAACGGCAGCCAGCAGCGCACACGCCCAGAGCAACGTGCTCATCACAGGCATCACGGACGCCGCCGCGCGCAGCGTCAGCAACGAAGGCAGGGGCTCGGTCAAGAGCCTGGTCAGCGGTTCCAACAGCACGAGCCGGCTGGTCGTCCGTGGCACAGAGGACCTGGGTGCCGGCCTGGCCGCCAGCTTCTGGCTGGAACACGGCCTGGCCATGGACACCGGTGCCGCCACCGGCGGCTTCTGGGACCGCCGTGCCACGGTCAGCCTGAGCAGCAAATCCGGCGGCGAAGTGCGCCTGGGCCGCGACTTCGTGCCCAGCTACGTCGGCTGGAGCCGCTTCGATCCGTTCAGCTACGTGGGCGCGGCGGGCAGCAACAACGGCGTGTCGGCCACGCCGCCGGGACCGATCCGCAGCGCCTTTGGCAGCAATGCCAACACCACGGTGCGGGCCAGCAATGCCGTGCAGTACTTCCTGCCCAGTGGTCTGGGCGGCGTGGAAGGGCATGTGCTGGTGGCGGCGGCCGAAGGCGGCACCGCAGCCGACAACAAGACCATCGGCGGCCGCATCGGCTGGTCTGGCGGACCGGTGTCGCTGTCGGCAGCACAGACCGTCACCAGCAACGGTGCGACGGCCAGCGGCAAATTCAAGGACAGCGCGGTGGGTGGCACGTTCACCATGAGCCCGGTGCGCATCAACCTGGCCTGGCGGCAATTCAAGCAGGCCAGCAGCCAGCAGACCAACCTGCTGTTGTCCGGCGTGCTGAGCCTGGGCGCGAACGAGATCAAGGCCTCGGTGCTGAAGATCAATCTGGCGGGCCGCGTCGGCGCCACCGCGATCGACGCCAACGACGCCCGGCAACTGGGCTTGGGCTGGGTCTACAACCTGAGCAAACGCAGTGCGCTGTACGCGACATACTCGCGCATCAGCAATGACGGCGTGGCCACATTCCAGGTACCCGGCGGCCCGGCAGGGCTGGTTGGCGGCAAGGACTCCAGCGGCTACGAAGCCGGCATCCGCCACAGCTTCTGACAGGGCATCGCATGCAAAGCTTGAGCGACTGGGTAGGCCGCAGCGAAACGGTCCACGACTGCTTCAACCCGACGCCGGTCCTGGCGCTCCATGCGACGCTGGACCACCCGGCCGTGCCGGTCGCCCCCGGCACGCCGCTGCCGCCGCTGTGGCACTGGTTGTACTTCCTGCCGCTGCACCGGCAAAGCGAGATCGGCGCCGATGGCCACGCCAAACGCGGCGGTTTTCTGCCACCGGTCCCGCTGCCGCGGCGCATGTGGGCAGGCAGCCAGTTTGAATGGCATGGGCCCTTGAAGGTGGGCGACCCGGTGACCCGCACCAGCACCATCGCCGACGTCACCGAAAAGGAAGGCCGCAGCGGCAAGCTGGTATTCGTGAAAGTCCGCCATGAACTGCGTTGCAACGGCGCCGCAGACCCGGCACTGACCGAGTTCCACGACATCGTCTACCGCGACGCCAAGCAGCCCGGTGACGTGGACCCACCACCCACCGCAGCGGCCACGGGTGCCGCCTGGCAGCGCACCGTGGTGCCCGACGACGTGCTGCTGTTCCGCTACAGCGCGCTCACCTTCAACGGCCACCGCATCCACTACGACCGCCAGTACGTGACCGAGGTAGAGGGCTACCCCGGCCTCATCGTGCACGGCCCTTTGATCGCCACGCTGCTGATGGACCTGTTGCGCCGCCACGCACCCGATGCCGATGTCGCCAGCTTCAAGTTCAAGGCGGTGCGGCCCACCTTCGACCTGCATTCCTTCCAGGTGAACGGCCAACGCGACGGCAACACCGTCAAGCTGTGGGCGCAGGACCACGAAGGCTGGCTGACCATGGACGCCGTGGCCACCTTGAAAGCCTGACATGCAGCCGCTCAAAGACCTGACGGTCGTCTCGCTGGAACAAGCCATTGCCGCCCCCTTCGCCACGCGGCAACTGGCCGACCTGGGCGCCCGCGTCATCAAGATCGAACGGCCCGGCGTGGGCGACTTTGCACGCGGCTACGACCAGCGCGTGAAGGGCCTGGCGTCGCACTTCGTGTGGACCAACCGCAGCAAGGAGAGCCTGACGCTGGACGTGAAGCACCCGCGCGCAGCCGAGCTGCTCGTCCAGTTGATCACCGACAAAGCCGACGTGGTGGTGCAGAACCTGGCCCCCGGCGCGGCAGCGCGGCTGGGCGTGTCCTACGACGCCTTCAAGGCCCAACGCCCCGACCTCATCGTCTGCGACATCAGCGGCTACGGCGACGACCCCACCGCACCCGGCCCCTACCGCGACAAGAAGGCCTACGACCTGCTCATCCAAAGCGAGAGCGGCTTCGTCAGCATCACCGGCACGCCCGACGAACCCAGCAAGGCGGGCCTGTCGATTGCCGACATCGCAGCGGGCATGTACGCCTACAGCAACATCCTGTCGGCGCTGCTGCAGCGGCGCATCGACGGCCAAGGCCGGCGCATCGACATCAGCATGCTGGAAGCCATGGGCGAGTGGATGGGCTACCCGCTGTACTACGCCTTCGAAGGCGCACCGCCGCCGCCACGCGCTGGCGCCGCGCACGCCACCATCTACCCCTACGGCCCCTTCCCTTGCGCCGGTGGCAAGACGGTCATGCTGGGCCTGCAGAACGAACGCGAGTGGCTGCAGTTCTGTGCCAAGGTGCTGCAGCAGCCGGCGCTGGCCGAAGACGAGCGCTTCAAGGGCAACGCGCGGCGCACGGCCAACCGCAACGCCCTGCGAGCACTGATCATCGAGACCTTCGCCAACTTGAACTACGAACAGGTCGTTCAGCGCCTGGAAGACGCGCAGATCGCCAACGCCGAATTGCGTGACATGGCCGGACTCTGGCAGCACGAACAACTCGCCGCCCGCCAACGCTGGCGCGAGGTGGACACACCGGCCGGTGCCGTGCCCACCTTGCTGCCACCCGGCAGCTGGACCGACGGCGACCCGCAGCTGAAACCCGTGCCGGCCGTGGGCCAGCACACGGACTCCATCCTGGCCGAACTGGGTGTGGGCGCCGAAGAGATCGCTGCGCTGCGCGCGGCGGAAGCCATCTGAACGCCGACATGGGTGCCCTGCCGCGCAGCTACCTTTTCGTGCCCGGGGACCGGCCCGAGCGCTTTGCCAAGGCGCTGGCCAGCGGCGCCGACGCGGTGGTGCTGGACCTGGAAGATGCCGTGCTGCCATCGGCCAAGGCCGCCGCACGCGAAGCCATTGCGACTTACCTTTCCTGCGCGCCCGATCCATCGCGACTGGTCTTGCGCATCAACGCAGAAGACAGCCCGGACTTTGCCGACGATCTGGCGCTCTTGTCGCGACGGCCGGTAGCCGCCGTGATGGTGCCCAAGGCCGAACGCAGCAGCACGCTCGATGCCGTGCGCCAGGTCTGCAGCGCCGCCTGGCTGCTGCCACTGGTGGAAAGCGCGCGCGGCGTGCTGGCCGCAGAAGCCCTGGCCCACACGCCGGGCGTGCAGCGGCTGGTCTTCGGCACGCTGGACTACGCGCTGGACATGGGGCTGGAAGGCGAACTCGCCACTACCGTGGGTCTGGACGCGCCCGCGGCCTGGCTGGCGCTGCAGTCACGCGCGGCGGGCATCGCGTCGCCCGTGGCCGGTGTGACCGCCGCACTGAACGACGAGAGCCTGCTGCTGGCCGAACTGGCCCGCGCGCGGGCCCACGGTTTTGGCGCCAAGCTCTGCATCCACCCGCGCCAGGTCGCGGCCATCCACACCGCGCTGGCGCCATCGGCCGAGGAACTGTCCTGGGCGCAGCGTGTGCTGGCCGCCGCCGCACATTCCCCAAGCGCGGCTCACGGCGCCGTGCAACTGGACGGCCGCATGATCGACAAGCCTGTCATCGAACGTGCGCGGCGCATCGTCGCGCGCGCCGGACATTGAACTCCATCCTCACGAGAGACCCCATGGCCAGCTCCATCATCGACTCCCGCATCTTCCAGGGCATCTTCAGCAGCGACGCCATGCGCCACATCTGGAGCGACGAGAACCGCACCAGCAAGTACATCGACATCGAACGCGCCTTGGCCAAGGTGCAGGCCCGGCTGGGCTTGATCCCGCAGGAAGCGGCCGACGAGATCATCAGCCACTGCCATCTGGACCAGATCGACATGGAGCGCCTCCGCCAGCAGACGGAGCGCATCGGCTACCCCATCCTGGGCGTGGTGACGCAGATCAACCAGCTCTGCCGCGACAAGCTGGGTGAATATGTGCACTGGGGCGCCACCACGCAGGACATCACCGACACCGCCACAGTGCTGCAGATCCGCGAGGCCCTGGCCCTGGTGGAAGCCGACCTCACGCGGCTGGCGAATGCACTGGCCAAATTGGCCAAGGAACACCGCCTGACGCCGGTCATCGGCCGCAGCAACCTGCAGCAGGCCATTCCCGTGACATTCGGGTACAAGATGGCAGGCATCCTGTCCGCCGTGCAGCGCCACCAGGACCGCCTGCGTGAGTTGAAGGCGCGCGTGCTGGTCGGTGAATTCGCAGGGGCTGCCGGCACGCTGGCGTCGCTGGAGACCGGCGCCATGGAAACGCAGGCCGGGCTGTGCGCCGAACTGGGTTTGCAGCAGCCCGTGATCGCCTGGCACACCATTCGCGACAACATCGCCGAATGCGGCGCCTTCCTGGGCCTGGTGGGCGGCACGCTGGGCAAGCTCAGCATGGACGTGAAGCTGATGATGCAGACCGAAGTGGCCGAGGTCTTCGAGCCCTACCACCACGGCCGCGGCAGCAGCAGCACCATGCCGCAGAAGCGCAACCCGATCAGCAGCTGCTACATCCACGCCGCAATCTCCGTGGTTCGTCAACATGCTGCAGCCTTGATGGACGCCATGGTGGCCGACCACGAACGCAGCACCGGCCCGTGGGAGATCGAATGGATCGTGCTGCCCGAAGCCTTCTGCCTGATGGCCGGTGCGTTGAAGCAATCCATTGCCGTCGTCGAAGGCCTGGAAGTGGACCCCGTGGCCATGCGCCGCAACATCGACATGACGCAAGGCCTGGTGATGAGCGAGGCCGTCATGATGGGCCTGGGCAAGTACATCGGCCGCGAATATGCACACGACCTGGTCTACGACCTGTGCCGCGAATCGCTGGCCAAGCACACGCCGCTGCTGGACCTGCTGGCTGCGCACCCGGAGATCAACAAGCACGTGGACCGCAAGGCACTGGAGGCCATGCTGGACCCCAGCAATTACTTGGGCCAAAGCGGTGTGATGGTGGACCGGGTGCTGGCGCGCATGCCGTTGTGATTCGATGTACGCAGGTGCCGTCGTCTGCACGTGCGGAGGCCGGCGGGTGGCCGGCTGCGCTCATGTCCCCCGCGCCGGGCTGCGCCAGCAGCTTGAGGCGGGGGACATGAGCGCAGCAGATCACCCCAGCTGCCCGCTCCCGCCACACCGCCCGCACGCACGCCCATGCGTGGACTCCCCAACGCCAGCGGAAGCCTTGCCGACCTAAACTGAGTCGATGCAAGCCAACCCGGATCAAGACAGCCCGAAGCCCCCCATGGTCCACCACCTGCGCCAGGTGCTGCTGTGGCCGCTGCGCCTGATCCCGGCCAACGCCACCGACGACTCCGAGCACCGCCGCGCGCCGTGGCAGTTGCTGCGCGACATGGGCGACGCATCGCCGTGGCGCGAGCAGATCGACGAATTCACCGGCAACCCCGAAGGCTTCCACGAACGCCACTACAACGAGTTCGTCGCCTTCCTGCCCTACGTGCAGCGCTTTCTGTACGGCGAAGGCCGCGCACGGCGCGATGGGCAAGACGGTGGTGGCGAATCGCCCATGCGTGTCTTTCGGCGCCACGACATTGCCGCCGTGCGCGTGGTGCCACGGGTCGGCGACACGCCGATCACCTTGTCGGTGGTGCATGTTGACCTGTACTTCTTCTACGGCGTGGACGTGGTGCTGCTGAACGTGGAACTGGCCGCCGATGAACTGCCACTGCCGCAGGTGCAGGAACTGCTGTACCGCAGCGGCCGCGCCTACCCGGCGGGCTGGTATGCAGACGGCCGCCCGCAGCACAGCCTGGCGGCCTGCGAATGGCTGGACGCACGAGGCCAGGTGCTGGCCGCCAGCGACGCGGGCGAGCGTGACGCCTTCCTGGCGCATGTGGCCGAACACCGTGCGCCGCGCATCGCCGCGCACTGGGAATTCGTGCTGGCGCCGCTGGTCAACCACCACTCCGGCAAGCCGGGCGTCTTGCGCTTCCGGCAGATCGAGTACTACCGCATGCCCATGATGGCCTACCTGGCAGTGGACGACCCGCGCCAGCTGACGCGGAGCGACTTCATCCGCCTGGGCCTGGTCACCGGCGCCGGTGACACGGTGACCGCTGCAGGCGCACAACTTCCGTATGCCGATCACCATTTGGAAGACTTCGAACAGCGCTTCTGCTACGACCGCTTCTGGACCGAGTCCGGCGCCGCGCCGCGCACGCGCTACCTGTGTTCCGGCCACGCGCTGGTGGCCGTGGGCGACGCGCGCAGCGAGTTCTACCGCTGCCGCGACCGCGGTGTGCTGGCGCAATTCCGCCACCAGCATTTCCTGCTGTTCCTGATCGCGCACTTCCAGAAGGCCACGCTGCTGATGGTGTCGGACCAACTGGCCGAGGCGCTGATGGCGCTGAACGTGACCTCACCCAACAGCGTCAAGCGCTTCAAGCGGCAGATCCGCATGAGCTATGTCGCCTTCCTCAGCTTCACGCACCGCTACTGGTTCCACGAGGTCAGCGAACAGGCGCAGGTGAAGGCGCTGTTCGACATGAGCACGCAGCACCTGCAGATCGAGCCGCTGTACCGCGTCGTCAAGGAACGCATCCACGACATGAGCGGCTACCTGGACGCCGACAGCCTGCGCCGCCAGGCCAATACCGTGGTGCGCCTGACGGTGGTCACCATCTTCGGCCTCATCGGCACCGTCACCACCGGCTTCCTGGGCATGAACCTGCTGGCCGAGGCTGACGCGGCCTTGTGGCGCAAGCTCTGGCTCTTTGCCGTGACCTTCGTGCCGGTCACCGCGCTGACGATCTACACCATGGTCAAGTCCAAGCCACTGTCGGACTTCCTGGATGCCGTGTCCGACGAACGCCTGTCGGCGTGGACCAAGGTCAAGGCCTTCGTGGCCGTGTGGCGGCCGGACCGGCGCTGAAGTTGCGCGGCTAGTTCGCCCGCGGCTGCGTCTGCCGCTCCACCGCCCAGAACACGGATTGCACCACCAGCGCCAGCAGTGCGGCCGGCACCGCACCGGCCAGCATGCGCTGCGTGTCGTTCACCGCGAGGCCCGCGACGATGCGCTCGCCCAGGCCTCCGGCCCCCACAAACGCAGCCACGGTGGCCGTGCCGACGTTGATGACCGCCGCGGTCTTCACGCCCGCCAGCAACGTGGGCAAGGCCAAAGGCAGTTCAATGGCCCGCAGCACCTGGGCGTCCTTCAGGCCCAGCGCACGGCCTGCCAGCGGCAGGCCTGCGGGCACGGATGCCAGACCCGCATGCGCGTTGCGCACGATGGGCAGCAGCGCGTACAGGAACAACGCCAGCAGCGCCGGCCAGAAGCCGATGCGGCCCATCAGCGCAATCAGGAAGGCCAGCAAGGCCAGCGAAGGCACGGTCTGCAGCAGGCCCACGACGGCCATCAACGCGGCCGCCAGGCGCGGCTGCCGGTGTGCCCAGATGCCCAGCGGCACACCTACCAGCACGGCCAGCGCCACCGAAGCAAAGACCAGCACCAGATGCTGGCCCAGCAGGCGGCCCAGGTCGGGTGCGAACAGCAGCGACCAGAAATCTGCGCGGGCGTTGCCCTCAGAACGTGCGGACGAACCGGCCGCCGATGTGGATGCAGAGCCAGTCGCAGGATCGGCCGTACCCTGGCTCAGAAAGCCACGTGCGACATCGGCAAACGACCGGCCATCCACTTCCACCTGCGCATTGAGCGCGATCATGGTGGCTTCGTTGATGCGGCCGGCCAGCACCGCCAGCGGCTTGTCGTCCAGCGTCGTGCGCATCAACAGCACCGCGTCATAGCGCGGGAAGAAGGCCAGGTCGTCGCGCAGCACGCGCAGCTTCTGGCGGCCGATCTGCGCGTCGGTGGAATAGACATCGATCACGTCCACCTGGCCACGCGACAGCGCGTCATAGGCCAGCCCGTGGTCCAGGCCCGAAGGCGGCGTGTAGGGCAGGCCGTAGGCCCGCTTGAGCGCCGGCCAGCCGTCGCCGCGCACCAGGAATTCATGCGAAAGGCCGAACTTCAGGCGGCCGCCCATGTCGGCCGGTAGCTTGGCCAGTGCCGAGATGGAATCGACGCCCAGGCGGTCTGCGTCCGCTTCGCGCATGGCCAGCGCATAGGTGTTGTTGAAGCCCAGCGGCACGGCGGCCTTCAGCCCGCGCGGGGCCAGCCACTCGTTGAGCTGCGCCAGCGTCGGCGGCGCGTCGGTGGCGGCAGGCGTCCGCTTGAGCAACTCGCGCACGACCGTCCCGGTGTATTCGGGGTACACATCCACCGCGCCGCTGGACAGGGCCTGTTCCAGGATGCCGGTGTTGCCCAGGCCCTGGCGGTGCTCTGCGGGCACGCCGGCCGCCAGCAGCGTCTGGCTGACCAGTTCACCCAGGATGTAGCTTTCGGTGAAGCGCTTGGAACCCACCACCACCCGGTCGGCGGCCCAGGCTGGCAGACCCAGGCCCAGCGCCAGAATGACAAGCAGGATGCGGTGCATGCCGACATTGTGGCGCTTGCCTCTGCGGGCTGAGGAGCAGTGCGGCGCGGCGCCCGGTGGGCGATGATCCAGCCCCCAGCGACCGCACCCTCCAGCATGCGCCCCACCCTTGTCTTCCAAGCTCAGGTCATCACGCCCGACGCCTTTGAACAGCGCATGCTGCGCTCCGCCGCGGCCCTGCAGGCTCAGGGCGTGGGTGATGGTGACGTGGTGGCGCTGCTCATGCGCAACAGCCCGGAAGCCATCGAACTGATGCTGGCCACGCGCCACCTGGGCGCGCAGTGGTGCCCGGTCAACTGGCACTTCAAGACGGAAGAGGTGCAGTACATCCTGTCCAACAGCCAGGCCAAACTGCTGATTGCCGACGCCGCGCTGATTGCTGGCCTGCCCGACCTGGACACCGGCCCCGCCGCACTGTGGTCCGTGCGTGGCCCGGTGCCGGGACTGCCCGCCTGGGAGCCGCTGCGCGACGCCACGCCGCCGATGACCACGCCGCCCGCCGCACCGCGCGGCGCCATGTTCTACACGTCGGGCACCACGGGCAAGCCCAAGGGCATCGTGCGCCAGGCCTTCACGCCGCCGCAGGCCGTGGCGGCCGCTGCCATGCGCCGCATGGCCTACGGCGCAGAGCCCGGCATGCGCGCGCTGCTGAGTGCACCCTGGTACCACAGCGCACCCAACAGCTACGCGCTGGGCATTGCGCAGGACAGCGGCACGCTGTTTGTGGAAGAGCGCTTTGACGCCGAACAGACGCTGCGCCTGATCCACGAACAGCGGCTGACCCACGCCTACCTGGTGCCCACCATGTACGTGCGCATGCTGGGCCTGCCGGCCGAGGTGCGCACGAAGTACGACCTGCGTTCCATGCGCTTCGTATCGTCCACCGGCAGTCCGTGCGCACCGGACATCAAGCGCGCCATGATCGACTGGTGGGGCCCTGTCATCCACGAGTGCTACGGCGCCAGCGAACTGGGCTACATGACCCTGCTGACCAGCGAACAGGCCTTGCGCAAGCCCGGCTCCGCCGGCCCGGCGATGCCCGGCGTGGTGCTGAAGATCCTGGACGAAGAAGGCCGCGAACAGCCCACGGGCATGGCCGGCCTGATCTACATCGAACAACCCGCCACGCCCGACTTCAGCTACGTCGGCAACGCGGAAGCGCGTGCGCGCATGGAACGCAACGGGCTCAAGACCATGGGCGACGTCGGCTACCTGGACGAAGACGGCTTCCTCTTCATCGTCGATCGCCAGGCCGACATGGTGATCAGCGGCGGCGTCAACATCTACCCCGTGGAAATTGAACACGTGCTGCAGACCATGCCCGGCGTGGCCGACTGCGCGGTGTTCGGCATTCCGGACGACGAATTCGGCGAAGCGCTGGCCGCAGCTGTGCAGGAACTGCCGGGCGCGTCACTCACCGTAGATGGCATACGCGCCTGGCTGCGTGAGCGCATCAGCGGCTACAAGGTGCCCAAGGTGGTGACGCTGCACGAACAACTGCCTCGCGAAGACACTGGCAAGATCTTCAAGCGCAAGCTGCGCGACCCCTACTGGGCCGGGCGCGCACGGCGCGTGTGAGCGCCGCGCTTCAGCCGTTCAATGCGGCGAGCTGGAGCGTGTGCGAATGACCCAGCCACAGCGCGCAATCGCGGTGGTCCCGCATTTCGTCGTCTGTGTTGGGATGGACAAACACATCCAGCTCGCCATGGTTCAAGACCAGCCAGGCCAGCACCTGCGGGAAGTCTGAAGCGGTGACCGCCAGCTGGTAGCTCCACTTCGGATGCGGACCCACGGGCCTCTCGTGGAAGCGCCCCATTTCCATCTTGCCCGCCAGTTCCACGTTGATCACTCCGCGGAAGGCCCAGGCTGCGTCGCGGGTGGCGGCGTCGAAGTAGATGTGGGCGTGCCAGCTCTCGATGGCCGTGGTCTGCAGCAGATTCATGCGGGTGCATGGTACGCCGCGTGCTGCTTGCTGCGCGGGCCGCGAGCGGCTTGGGCGCTCTGCTGAGCGAAGTAGAGGAGGAGGGTCTGGACACTGCCAAGTGGCCAGAGCCGGGGGACATGAGCGCAGCAGAGCGCTCAAGGCGCCTGATTCCGCGTTCAACCCGGCAAGCCCGAAATCAGCGCCGAGTCAACGCCGTCAATGCCCGCACGTCGGCCAACCCCTGAAGGTCCCAGCAAGTCGCCATCAACGAGCCACAACGTTCCGCCCCCAGCACCTGATCACACATGCCACGGAACTTGGCTTCCAGCTGCACTGTGGTCATCGGTTTGGCCAGCGAACCGATCGCGTGTTCCACGAACACGTGCACACGTCGGCCATCGGTCAGCACGGCTGTGACGTCGACACTGGCTTCGGCGATGCTGTCATCCACCGTAGCCACCACCTTGCGCCGCAGCGCCACCATGTCCGGGCGGTTGACGATGGCGTCGTCGAACTCTTCCTCGGCCGCGCGCCCGAAGGTCAGGCCTGCGGCACAGCCGTGGTAGACGCTGAACTTGGCCTGCAGGCCGTCGGCGGGTTCCTTCTTGCCGGTGAGTTCCAGCACCAGGGAATGCACCTTCAGTTCGATGCGTTCGATGTCTTCGGGCCGCACGCCTTGCTCACGCAACTGGGCGCAGGCGTCGATGCTCGGGTGGATGACGATGCCGCAGGCAAAGGGCTTGTAGGTATTGAAGCTGATCTCGAAGCGCTGGCCCAGTTCACCGGTGATCTCGGTCCAGTCGTTCTTCAGGCTGATGGTCTGCATCATGCCGCGCGGGGCTTCCAGGGCCTTGGGGCTGGCGGTGTAGCCGTGCTGGGCCAGCAGCGCCGACATCAGGCCGGCGCGCGCCGCGCCGCCCGGGTGGAAGGGCTTGGTCATGGTGCCGAACTGCTCGCGCATGCCCACGGGCTGGGATGCGGCAATGCCCAGCGCCATGGCTGTCTTCTGCACGTCCAGCTTCAGCAGGCGCGCGCAGGCCGCGGCTGCGCCCAGCGTGCCGGTGCTGCCGGTGATGTGCCAGCCGCGGTCGTAGTGGTCCGGGTACATCGCATTGCCGACGCGGCAGCTGACGTCAATGCCGAGCACCAGGGCGTCGATCAGCTCCCGGCCGCTGTTGCCCATGTGTTCGGCCATGGCCAGCGCCGCGCTGGCCACCGGGCCGGCCGGGTGGATGATGGTCTTGAGGTGCGTGTCGTCAAAGTCAAAGGTGTGCGAGCTGATGCCATTGATCATCGCGGCGTTGGCCATGTCGACACGTTCGCTGCGGCCCAGCACGCTGGCCTGCGCGGCCGGTTGCAGGGCCTGCACCGCGCCCAACGCCGCCAATGCGGTTTCGTGGTGAGCGGCGCCCACGGCGCAGCCCACCCAGTTCATGAAGGTGCGGTGGGCTTCGTGGTCCACCGCGTCGCTCCAGCCACGGCTGGGGTGCTTGGCGACAAAGGCAGCCAGCGTCTGCGTGACGGGCGGGGCGTGGTGGTCGGCGGCGACCTGGGTGTTGCGGGCCATGCGGGGGTTCTCGTTCGGAAGTGAATCAGCTGTCGAGGTGGATGTTGCGGGCCTTGGCGACCTCGGTCCAACGCGCGATGTCCTTGCGCATGAACGCGGCGAACTGCTCGGGTGTCATGGGCGTGGGTTCCACGGCTTCCACGGACAGCTTCTCGCGCAGATCCGGCGACGTCAGCACGCCGGACAGCGTGTCATTGAGCGTCTTCACCACGGCAGCGGGCATGCCGGCTGGGCCGACCACGCCGTACCACTGCTGCGCGTCGAAGCCCTTGAAGCCGGATTCGTCCAAGGTCGGCAGGTCCGGGAACAGCGGATGGCGCACCAGGCCCGTCACGGCCAGCGGCCGCACACGGCCGGACCGGATGTGCGGCACGGCCGCCGCCAGGCCGGGAAACATGGCCTGGGTCTGGCCGCCGATCAGGTCGGTGAACGCAGGAGCAATGCCGCGGTAGGGGATGTGGACCATGAAGGAATTGATCTGCAGCTTGAACAGCTCCATGGTCAGGTGCGTCAGGGAGCCCGGCCCGGCCGACCCGTAGCTGATGCGGCCCGGGTTCTTCTGCAGGTAGGCGACAAACTCCTTCAGTGTGGTCACCGGCAGCGCCGCATTGACCACCAGGACATTGGGCGTGGAGCCGATCATGCCCACCGGCGTGAAGTCCTTGATGGCGTCGTAGGGCAGTTTGCGCGTGGCCGGGCTGGTGCCATGCGTGGCCACATAACCCTGCATCAGGGTGTAGCCGTCAGGCGCAGCGCGGGCGGTGGCCAGGGCCGCGATGGTGCCACCGCCGCCACTTTGGTTGTCCACCACGATGGTCTGCTTCAGCGCCTGCGCCCAGCGGTCTGTGACGGTGCGGCCGACAAAGTCGCTGCCACCGCCCGCTGCCACCGGCACGATGTAGCGGATGGGCTTGCTGGGGAATGGCGCCTGGGCCCAGCTGGGAAGGCTCAACAGGGCCGGGCAGGCTCGCAGCAGGGTTCGTCTTTTCATGCTCGTCTCCGTTCGGGTGGTGCGGCCGGTGCGTCCAGCGTGGACAGCAGGCGTTGGCGGCCCTGCAGCACGTGGTCCCGGGCCAGCTTGGCGGCGCGGTCGGCTGCGCCTTTTGTGATGGCCTCAAAGATGCGCCGGTGTTCGCTGTTGGAGCGGCGCATGTTCAGCTTGGCGTTGAAGTAGCGGCGCCGGTACAGGTGCAACTCTTTCGCGTGGTCTTCATAGGCCTGCTGCGCACGCTGATTGCGGCATTGCGCCATCAGCAAGGCATGGAAGCGCAGGTTCAGCACGTAGTAGTGCTGGCCGTCACCTGCCTCGCAAGCGGTGTCCATGCCGCCCAGCAGTTTCTCGAATTCAGCCCGGTCTTCGTCGCTCAGGTGTTCCGCGGCCTGCTGCGCGCCAAAGCCGAACAGCAGCGCACGCAGTTCGTAGATTTCCAGCATTTCACGCACGGAGATCTGGCGCACGAACACGCCGCGGTTGGGCACCGCCAGCACCAGGCCGATGCCCGCGAGCATGCGGATGGCCTCCCGGATCGGGCCGCGGCTGGTGCCCATGCGCAGCGCCAGGGCGGCTTCATTCAAGCGTTCGCCGGGCGCGATGTCGCCGCTGTAGATCAACTGCTGCAGCTGTTCATTGATGCCATGTGCCAAGCCCTTTTCGGGGCGAGCGGCAGACGATTTTCGGGTGGTGGTGCGGGTGGCGGTGCGTGTAGCCATAGCAATCGGATGCTAGCGCAGCAAGCCCTGCTTGGGCCACCCTAAGTGTTTGCGATAGTGCGCCAAGTGTTGACACTTTTGGCCTCACCGCCAACACTGACCGCTCACTTTCCGGGCCCGGCCCGGCCTGCCTGTCATGCCGCACGTCCCCGCTTCCGCCGCCCTGGCGCGCTTCCGAGTCGTCGACCTCACCCAGGTGCGTGCCGGACCCACCTGCTGCCGCCAGCTGGCCGATTGGGGCGCCGACGTCATCCAGGTGCAAATGCCCGAACACATGCGTGGCGACGACACCCTGGGCGGGCAGGACGGGAGCGATTACCAGTACACGCACCGCAACAAGCGCAGCGTCACGCTGAACTTGAAAGAGCCTGAAGGCATTGCGGCGCTGAAGCAGTTGATCGGCACCGCAGACGTGGTGGTGGAGAACTTCCGCCCCGACGTGAAGTTCCGCCTGGGCATCGACCACGCGTCCCTGGCACCCGACCACCCGCGGCTGGTCTACGCCAGCATCAGCGGCTTCGGCCAGACCGGCCCCTTGGCCGACCGCCCGGGCTTCGACCAGATTGCCCAGGGCATGGGGGGCCTGATGTCCGTCACCGGCCTGCCGGGCCAGGGTCCCGTGCGTGTGGGCATTCCGATTGCCGACCTGTGCGCCGGCATCTTTGCGGCCCAGGGCATCCTGGTGGCGCTGCTGGAACGCGAAGCCTCCGGCAAGGGCCAGTGGCTGCACACGTCCCTGCTGCAGTCCATGGTCTACATGATGGACTTCCAGACCGCCCGCTGGCTGGTGGACGGTGACGTGCCGGTGCAGGCCGGCAACTACCACCCCACCAGCATCCCCACCGGGGTCTACAAGGCCCGCGACGGCTACATGAACATCGCCGTCTTCGGCAGCAAGATCTGGGAACGCTTCTGCACCACGCTGGGTGCGCCAGAGTGGATCGCAGACACCCGCTTCCACGACAAGGCCGGCCGGAGTGTCAACCGCGACGCGCTCAACGCCGCCATCAACGAGCGCCTGGCCCTGCAGGACCGCGACCACTGGATCGAGCGCTTCAACAAGGACGGTGTTGCGTGCGGCCACATCAACGACATGAGCGAAGTCTTTGATGAACCCCAGGTGCAGCACCTGGCCATGGTGCAGGACGTGGTGTCTGAACGCCTGGGACCGCAGCGGCATGTGGGGCAGCCGATGACGCTGGAACGCACGCCCAGCACACTGGTGCGGGCAGCGCCCAAGCGGGGGGAGCACACGGAAGAAGTGCTGGGCGAACTCGGGCTGGCAGCTTCGGACATTGCGGCGATGAAGGCGCGCGGGGTTTTCTAGTGGCTCTGGTTTTTGCTTGTGCGCAGCTGTACGGGATCGGGCCGCAGGGGCACTCTGCTGCGCTCATGTCCCCCGCGTCGGGCTGCGCCCGCCGCTCCTCCTTTACTTCGCTCCGCAGAGCGCCCCACCGACCCGATCTGCCACCTGGCTTGGCCCGCGAAGACCGGACGCCACAGTTGGTGGTTGCCTGGGACGGTGGGTGGCCGACGGAGCGAAGTAAAGGAGGAGGCCCAACTTGCGCCAGCAAGTTGGGCCGGGGGACATGAGCGCAGTCGGCCACCCGGCGGCCCCGGCTCACGCGGCTCCACCGCGCGCCGCATTGAAAGCATCGAAATGAACACTGACTACGCATCGCCTACTGACAGAGTGCAAGTCCGCCTCGAAGGCGCCGCCCTCCACATCGTCTTCAACAACCCCGCCAGGCACAACGCTCTCAGCGTCGACATGTGGGGCGCTGTGCCGTCCTTGCTTGCACAAGCAGAGAGGGACGACCGTGTCCGCGTGGTGGTGTTCTCAGGTGCAGGCGACAAAGCCTTCGTCTCCGGTGCCGACATCTCGCAGTTTGAAGACATGCGCGCCGCCAAGGAAGCGGTGAAGCACTATGAGGCGCTGGCCGAAGACGCCTTGATGGGGATCTACCGCTTCTCCAAGCCGACCATTGCCTGCATCCGCGGCTGGTGCATCGGCGGTGGTGTGAACGTGGCCATCAGCTGCGACATCCGTGTGGCCGCCAGCGATGCCGTGTTCTCCATTCCTGCGGGCCGCATGGGGCTGGGCTACCGCTACTCGGCGCTGAAGAATCTGGTCGACCTGGTGGGCGTGGGCGCGGCCAAGGATCTGTTCTACACGGCAAGGCGCGTGGATGCGGCCGAGGCCTTTCGAATGGGCCTGGTGACGCGCACGGCGCCGGTGGACCAATTGCCTGTGCTGCTGGCGGAGTACACGGGCAGCATCAGCGACAACGCGCCACTGACCATCGCCGCGGGCAAGGCCATCATCGGCGAGATCCTGAAGCCCTCGTCCGACCTGGACGCCGACCGCTGCCGCGAACTCATCTTGCGCTGCTTTGACAGCGATGACTACATTGAGGGCCGCCGTGCCTTCATGGAAAAGCGCAAGCCGATTTTCAAAGGCCATTGAGCCGATCGACCCATTCCAAGGCACCCCATGAAGTCCTATGCGCTGAGCGTGGAAGGCACGCAAGTCGTTCTGCAGCTGACCGATTCCCCGATGCCCGCACCAGGCCCCGGCCAGGTGCTGCTGAAGATGCATGCCGCAGGTCTGAACCGCGGCGAATTCATTCCAGGGGGACTCATCAAGGGCGGCGCGTCCAAGCCGGCGGGCATCGAAGGCGCTGGCGAGGTCGTGGCGCTGGGCCAAGGCGTGACGAGCCTGAGCGTGGGGCAACGGGTGATGGGCCGCTGCCCGGCCGCTTTCTCTGATTTTGCCGTGATGGACGTCCGCGAAGCCCTGCCGGTGCCCGCGGGCCTGGCGATGGAAACCGCCGCCGCCATACCGCTGACCTTTCTGGTGGTGCACGACATGCTGGTGCTGCAAGGCCACCTGCGGGCGGGTGAATGGCTGCTCATCACCGGTGTGTCCTCGGGGGTCGGCGTGGCCGCGCTGCAGGCCGCAAAGGCGCTGGGCGCCCGGGTGATCGGCACGTCCGGCTCCGCCGAGAAGCTGGCGCGACTGAAGGACCTGGGGCTGGACGTCGCCATCCTGACCCGCGCACCCGACTTTGCCGCCCAGGTGCTGGAAGCCACGGGCGGCCAGGGCGTCAACCTGGTCGTCAACACGGTGGGTGGCACCGTGTTTGCCGAGTGCATCCGCACGCTGGCCTTTGAAGGCCGCCTGGCCACCGTGGGCTATGTGGACAACACCTTGAAAGCCGAGATCGACATCCAGGCCCTGCACGTCAAGCGCCTGACGCTCTTTGGCGTGTCCAACAAGATGCGCAGTGCCGACCAGCGGGCCGCCGGCGTGCCCGCCTTCGTGGCCGACCTGCTGCCGGCCATCGCCGACGGCCGCATCCGGCCCCTGGTGGACCGCGTGTTCCCTTTTGCTGAACTGGCCGCGGCACAGGCCTACATGGAGGCCAATCAGCACCTGGGCAAGATCGTCCTGAAGATGGCCACATAACAAGGAGACTGCATGACACTGACCCGAACGCTGTTGATGGCCTCACTGCTGGCGCTGTGCACCGGCAACGCCTTCTCCCAAGCCTGGCCGTCCAAACCCATCCGCCTGGTCATTGGCTTTGCACCGGGCGGCGCGGCCGACTACGTGGCCCGCACCATTGCCGACCCGCTGGGCCGCGTGCTGGGCCAATCGGTGACGGTGGAAAACCGCGCCGGTGCCGGCAGCAGCCTGGCAGCGGATTTCGTGGCCAAGGCGCCGGCCGACGGCTACACGCTGCTCATCGCCAGCCCCAGCAGCATCTCGGTCAACCCGGCGCTGAACCCCAAGCTCAGCTACAGCGCCAAGGACCTGGTGCCAGTGACGCGCGTCACGGCCTCGCCTTTGGTGGTGGCCGTGAACCCGAACGCGGGCATCAACAGCTTCCAGGAACTGATGGCCATCGCCAAGGCCAAGCCGGGTGTCCTGAACTACACCAGCAGCGGCAACGGGTCCGCGCCACACCTGGGCGCTGCGCACTTCAGCAAGGTGGCGGGTGTGGAGATGGTGCACATTCCCTACAAGGGTGGCGCACCCGCCATCCAGGCCGTGATTGCCGGTGACGCGCAACTGACCTTTGGCACGCCGCCTTCGGTGCTGCCGATGGTGCAGGCCGGCCGTCTGAAGGCACTGGCCGTCACCAGCGCCACGCGCACGCCCCTGGTGCCCGATGTCCCCGCGGCGGCCGAAGCCGGCCTGCCGGGCTACAGCCTGTCCTTCTGGTACGGCTTCTTCGTGCCGGTGGGCACGCCGCCAGACGTGATGAAGAAGTTGTTCGACGCCACCGCCCAGGTCATGCAGCGCCCGGAGATCAAGGCCGCACTGGCGCGCGAAGGCACCGACGTGGCCATGTCCAAATCGCCCGACGACTTTGCGGCTTTCCTGATTGACGACAACCGCTTCTGGGCGAAACTGGTGAAAGACGCAGGCGTGAAACTGGACTGAAAGGGCCGCAGAGCCCGGCTGAGCGCCACCGAGGAACCTCAACAGGAGACAAGCATGATTCGACTGTTCCGCGCGCGCACTTTTGCCGCGCCCATGACCGTTCTGGCCGCCCTGGCCGCCGCCTTCTGCAGCAATGCTGCGCTGGCCGCCGACTACCCGGTGCGACCGGTGAAGTGGGTGGTGCCCTACGCACCGGCTGGCACCACCGACGTGCTGGCCCGCATCGTGGCCCAGTGGCTGACGGAAAAACTCGGTCAGCCATTCGTCATCGAGAACCGGCCCGGCGGCGGCAACAACGTGGGCACGGAGTCCGTCGTCAATGCCCCGCCAGACGGCTACACCATGCTGCTGGTGAACCCGGCCAATGGCATCAATGCCACGCTCTACAAGGACTTGAAGTTCAACTTCATCCGCGACATCGCACCCGTGGCGGGCCTGGTGCGCACGCCCAACGTGATGGAGGTGACGAACAGCCTGCCGGTGAAGACCGTGGCCGAGTTCATCGCCTACTGCAAGGCCAACCCAGGCAAGATCAACATGGCGTCGTCGGGCAGCGGCACCTCTGTGCACCTGTCGGGCGAACTCTTCAAGTTCATGACTGGCTGCAACATGCTCCATGTGCCCTACAAGGGCGCGGGTCCGGCACTCACCGACCTCATCGGCGGCCAGGTGCATGTGCTGTTCGACAACCTGCCCTCGTCTGCCGGCCACATCAAGGGCGGCCGCCTGCGCGCGTTGGGGGTGACGTCAGAGCTGCGTGAGCCTTCCTTGCCCAATGTCCCCACCGTGGGCGACACCGTGCCCGGCTACGAAGCCACGGCCTGGTTCGGCATTGGCATGCCCAAGGGCACGCCGCGCGAGTTCATCGACAAGATCAACGCGGAAGTGAACCGGGCGCTGGCCGACCCGAAGATGCGCGAACGCCTGGCCGAACTGGGTGGCCGGCCCATCGCCGGCAGTCCGGATGACTTTGGCAAGGTGATCGCTTCGGAGACCGCCAAGTGGGAGAAGGTGGTCAACGCGTCCGGCGTGAAGCTGGAATAGGCGGACGGCAGTTGCGCCCCCGCGAATTCCCGGTGGCCCTGCTGGCCTGTTCGGCGATGGCCTTTGCAGCGGCCGCACCGCAGGGCGACGTCGCGCGGGGCCGCACGCTGCTCCTGCAGCGACAGGAGACCGGCTGCATCCTGTGCCATGTGCTGCCCGGTCTTCCGCAGGGCGGCGCATTGGGACCCAGTCTCATCGGCCTGGGTCAGCGCTTCACCGCTGAGCAATTGCGGCTGCGCATCGCGGACGCACGGCGCACCAACCCCGACACCGTGATGCCGCCGTACTTCAGCACCGAAGGCCTGGACAACGTGGCGCGTGCCCAGGCCGGCAAGACTGTGCTGAGCGAGCAGGCGCTGGCCGACATCGTGGCCTACCTGCTGGCCGAACGGCGCCCTGACGATGGCCAACGCTGACACGCAGCGCAGGGCCTGCCTGCGCGCGCTGGCCGCGGGTTCCCTGGCCATGGCGCCGGTCCTGACACGCGCGCAGTCCGATGCGGGCCCGCCGATGAAGTCCTTGCAGCAGATGACGGCCGCGCTGGTGGGCGATGCCACCCTGCGCAAGGAAGGCGTGCGCCTGGAACTGCCCGCGCTTGCCGACAACGGCCATGTCGTGCCCCTGCGCGTGACGGTCACGAGCCCCATGACACCCGCGGACCACGTCACGCGCATCTGGCTGCTGTCGCCGCGCAACCCGGTGACGCGCATGGCCGTGTTCCACCTGGGGCCCTGGTCGGGTCGCGCGGAGGTCGCCACCCGCGTGCGGCTGGCTGGCACGCAGAACGTGGTGGCCTTGGCGCGCCTGTCGAATGGCGACTTCCTCTACGCGCAGACCGAAGTCGTGGTGACCGAGTCGGCCTGCCTGGATGCCGGCTGAGATGAAGCCCCCAAGCTCGCTTCGCTCGCTGCCCTCCAGGCTGGCGCTCAGTACCTGCGGAACGGCCGGGCGGTACTGAGATGGCACAGGCCAAACTGCTGCTGCCCGAACGCATGGCACTGGGCGACGTGATCACCGTGCGCTTGCTGATCCAGCACGCCATGGAAACCGGCTACCGCCAGGACATGGACGGACGCGTCATCCCGCGCAACGTCATCCGCCTGGTGCGCTGCGAATGGGCCAGCGTGGAAGTCTTCCGCGCCGAGCCTTCTTCAGGCATCTCTGCCAACCCCTTCTTTGAGTTCCCGCTGCGGGTGACACAGCCCGGCGACTGGCTGGTGCAGTGGGAGGACGACGCAGGCGTCAAGGGTGAGCTGCGCCAGGCCATGAAGATCGGCTGATGCGTTTGCGCCACTGGTTGCCGGTGCTGGGCATGCTGTGGGCCGCGTCGGGCGCAGGCCTGGCGCAGGAGCGGCTGCTGCCGCTGGACCGCGTGCAAAGCGGCCTGGCCTTCGCCGGCGGCGACGTGAAGGCGCTGCAGGCCGACGCCGCCGCCAACCCGGCGCAACTGTGGCTGGCCCAGGGCCGCACGTTGTGGGACAGCCCGGCCGGCGCCGCGCAGCGCAGCTGCAGCAGCTGCCACGGCGAACCCGCACGCATGAAAGGCGTGGCGCTGCGCTACCCGCGGCTGCAGGCCGGCACAGGGCGGCTCATCAACCTGGAAGACCAGGTGCGTCAGTGCGTGGGCGAAAGGCAGCAGGCGGCCACGCCAGCTTTCGAATCGGACGAACTCCTGGCGCTGACCTCCCTGGTCACACAGGCCTCCGAAGGCCTGCCCTTGCAAAGCCCCGACGACCCCGCACTGCGGCCGCACTTGCAGGCCGGTGCCGCGCTGTACCTGCGCCGGCAGGGCCAGCTGAACCTGGCCTGCACACACTGCCACGACCGCCACTGGGGTCAGCGCTTCTACACCGACCGCTTGAGCCAGGGCCAGCCCAATGCCTACCCGCTGTACCGGCTCGAATGGCAGACGCTGGGCTCGCTGGAGCGGCGCCTGCGCAGTTGCTACACCGGCATCCGCGCGGAACCGCCGCCGTATGGCGACCTGTCCCTGCGCCAGCTGGGCCTGTACCTGAACTGGCGCGCTCAGGGCTTGCCTGTGGAGATGCCAGCCGTCCGCAAGTGACGGCTGCGGGCTGTCGCCAGGGCTTGCACCAACCGGTCACGCCACACGCGGTAGCCCGCCTCGCTGGGGTGCAGGCCGTCGACGAAGAGCCGCGCGTCCTGGCTGCCACGCGCGTCGACAAACGAAGGGTACAGATCGATCCAGGTGGTGAACGCCGCGAACTCGGGGTTCGTCACCAGCGCGGCCAGCCGCAGGTTCACGGGCTTCACGACCGTGTCGTCCCTGGCGGGTTCTGAAGTGGGCAGGATCGACTGCAGCAGGATCCGCGTGCCCGGCTTGCGTGCGTGCAGCGAGCGCATCACCGCCAGCACGCCTTCGAACACGCTGTCGGCCACCGGCGGCTCGGGTGCGTAGGAGTTGTTGATGCCGACCATCAGAACGAAGAATTCGGGCGCCAGCGCTTCTGCGTCCAGCTGCCCCAGACCGCCCTGGGACCTCGGCAGGATCCGGAAGAGCAGGTGCTCGGTGCGGTCTCCGGAAATACCGATGTTCAGCGCGAAGTTCTGCGGCACGGCACCCGCGAAAGACTCGTCCCACAACTTGCGGCCGTGCAGCCGCCCCGGAATCCACGGGTCATCGCCCAGCAGCCAGAAGTCCGTGATCGAGTCGCCGACGAACACCAGCTTCACGGCGCGCAGACGCTCGGCGTCTGCAAGCTGTGCCTGGATGGTGGCCTGGCGCTGCTGCCAGTATTCGATGCGGGCCGTGGGCCGGGTGGAAACGAAGTCAGCTGCCCGGGCGCCAGGGGCGATCAGGCTCGCGCTGGCAAGCAGCAGCGCGACCAGGCCGCGCGCGTTCGGAAAGTCAGTCATGGCTTGTTTCCAATGAACAGGTCCGTCGGGTCACACCACTGCGCACCGGGCTCGGCGCACAGGCGTTTCAGAGCGGTCTCGAAGGCCGTCCACAGGGCCTCGTCAACCAGTTCGTAGGAGTGCCCCCAGAACCAGAAGACCCCGCCCGGCCGTGCGCGATCGAAGCACTGCCAGAAGTCGGGTGCCAGGAAGTGGCAGCTGGGCGCAGCGGCCATGGCGTCGTGCGTGCTGACGCCCGCTTCCGCGGCGCGCGTGGTGCGGGCGTAGAGGTGGCCCGCATCGCGCACCGCCTGCTGGACCGCGCCGTCAAAGCTGCCGAACGGGTAGACAAAGCCAGCCACCGACTGGCCGAACAGGTCCTGCAGACGGGCGCGGCCTTCGTTGATCTCCTGCCGTGCCGTGTGGATGGGCAACTGCTCCAGGTGCGGGTGCGTGAGTGTGTGGTTGGCAATGCCGAAGCCGTCGTAGACCGCGCGAAGTTCGTCGTGTGCAAGGCGCCAGACTTCGGTGCCGCGGTGGTGCCATCCCAAGCGGCGTTGGGAACCATGCAGGCCGGCATTGAGGTTGAAGGTGGCGCGCGCGCCGTGGCGCTGCAACAGCGACACCAGACGAATGTCGGTGGTGACGCCGTCGTCCCAGCATTGCACGAGCTTCATGGCGGCGCTGTTGCCTGGAGGCTTTGAAAAGGGGCCGGACCTAGGGTCGCAGCAGGAAGCTCAAGGGCACGGCCAGGCGCTCACGCCAGGCACGTTCGTCGTGCGCTGCGCCGGCAAAGACGCGTGTCGTCCAGTCGATGCCGGACCTGTAGCCCTTGGACGCCAGCAGCGTGTCGACCTGCTGCTGGTGCGGGCCATACAAGCCGTCCAGACCCTCGGTGCCATGGTCGAAGTACAGGCGGTGCCGGCCCGCGGCCGGCAGGTGCACCCGCAACCAGTCGCGATAGGCCGCAGCCATGCGTTCGACACGGGAGTCGCCGCTGGCGCCGGGCGCGAACTGACCCGGGAAGGCGGCGTAGTTGGTCGTGATCACCCAGTGCGTGGACAGGCAGCCGGCAGCACCGAACACGTCTGGGAAGGAACACAAGGCGTACAGCGACACCAGCCCGCCCATGCTCGAACCCATGACGACCGTATCGTCCCTGCCCGCGCGGGTGCGGTAGTGGGTGTCGATGAAGGGCTTGAGCTCGGTGGCCAGGAAGCGCACGTACGCGTCGGACAGCGGTGCGGTGTCGCCCGCGCCGCTGTTGGACGGCACCATCCGGCGCAAGTCGTCGGGCAGGCTCTCGACCGCGGCCTGCGGCCCGTACTCTCGTGCGCGATTGCCCTCGGTGTTCCAGACGGCCACGACCAGAGTGGGCCGAACGGCGTTGGCCTGGCGCAGCGCCAGCAGATGCCGGTCGACGTCCCAGGCCCCCTTGGCCATGGGGCTGGGCGGATCGAAGAGGTTCTGCCCGTCCTGCATGTACAGCACGGCGAAGGGCTCGTGTGAGGTGTCGTACGCCGGTGGCAGCCAGACCCGCACATGGCGTGGGGTCACAAGCCTGGACGGAAAGCTGCTGTAGTCCAGAAAGCGGCCGGCACCGGCGGCCGCCTGCGACGCCAGCGGCTCCTGCACGGCGCAGGCCGTGACGCTGCCGGCCAGTGCCGCCAGCAGGGTTCTTCGGATCGGATCGGCCATCGGCGCGCCTGTACACATCGGTGCGCGCAGTATCGCCACTTTGGAGGCTGCAGCACAGCAAGGCTGGCTGCAGGTGGAACGGAATGCGGCACGCGGCGAGCATGCGCTTGCTGCCGCCGCGGCCCTGCCAAAGAGGCCCAATTTCCGGGCCTGCGCCGCACATGCGGGACAACGCGCATTGAACCCCGGCACCGCGCAGCCTAGCGTCGCGCCTAACCGCCATGCAGCGTGGCGCACAGCGAACCAAGGACGCGAACCCATGATCAAGCTCAACGTCAACGGCCAAGAGACCGCACTGGACATCGAACCCGAGATGCCCGTGCTGTGGGCGATTCGTGAGCAATTGGGCCTGACCGGTACCAAGTTCGGCTGCGGCATAGCGCAATGCGGGTCTTGCACGGTGCTGATGGATGGCCAGCCCACGCGTTCATGTTCGTACCCGGCTTCTGCTGCGGTGGGCCGCAAGATCACCACCATCGAAGGCCTGTCGGCCGACTCCAGGCACCCCGTGCAAATGGCCTGGAAGGAACTGGACGTGCCGCAATGCGGCTACTGCCAGAGCGGCCAGATCCTGGCCGCCGTGGCGCTGCTGGAACGCAAGCCCAAGCCGACCGACGCCGACATTGACGAGGCCATGACCAACATCTGCCGCTGCGGCACCTATGTGCGCATACGGGCAGCCATCCACCGCGCGGCGGGCGGGCCGAACGCCAGCGCATCGGTCATCCACATGGCGGGTTTGCACGCCTGTCCTGGCGGCGCCTGTGAAGGGGGTGTGGCATGAAGCGCGGCCGTGCACACCAGGCCGGTCGCCGGCAGTTCCTGGTCGCGTCCGGCCTGTCGGCCGGTGGCCTGGCTTTGGGCTTCCACCTGCCAGCGCTGGCGCAATCCGGCAGCACTGGCGGCAGCAACGGTGCCGAAGTCAACGCCTGGGTGGTGATCGAACCCGACGACAGCTGCGTGGTCCGCGTGGCACGCGCCGAAATGGGACAGGGCACGCACACGGGCCTTGCCATGCTGGTGGCCGAGGAACTGGGCTGCGACTGGAACAAGGTGCGCGTCCAGCAGGTCACGCCGGGGCAGAACCTGGCGGCCAAGCGCGTGTGGCGCAACATGTCCACGGGTGGCAGCCGGGGCATCCGCGAATCGCATGAATACGTGCGCCAGGGCGGCGCCGCGGCACGCATGATGCTGGTGCAGGCTGCGGCGGATGAGTGGAAGGTGCCGGTCGGCGAATTGACTGTCGACAAAGGCGTGGTCACGCATGCCGCCAGCCAACGCAGGCTGCGCTTTGGCCAGCTGGCACCGGCTGCGTCCAGGCTCACGCCGCCCGACCCCAAGACCATCACGCTGAAGAACCCGCGCAACTGGACCCTTGCCGGCAAGCCCACCAAACGGCTGGACACAGCGGTCAAGGTCAACGGCCAGACCAAGTACGGCATCGACACCGCGCTGCCCGGCATGCTGTACGCAGCGGTGAAGGACTGCCCCGTCTTCGGTGGCAAATTGGTGAGCTTCGATGCCGCCAAGGTGAACCACCGGCGCGGCATCAAGGCCGTGGTTCGCGTGGACGCCAGCAGCGTGGCCGTGGTGGCCGACAGCTGGTGGCGCGCCAAGATGGCGCTGGAAGAACTGCCCATGGTGTGGGACGAAGGCGTGCATGCCAAGGAGTCCAGTGCCGCCATTGCCGAACGCCTGAAGGCCGGGCTCACCGCGGCCACCGACGTCTTTGCCGACACCCGCGTCGGCGACGCCAACCAGGCCCTGGCCAATGCAGCCAAGCGCGTCGAAGCCGTCTACTCCACGCCCTTCGTGTCCCATGCCTGCATGGAACCCATGAACTGCACGGCCCTGGTCACCGCCGGCAAGGCCGAGGTGTGGGTGTCCAGCCAGAACGCAGAAGCCTCCTTGGCCGCGCTGGCCGCAGAAACCGGCCTGCCGCTGGACAAGTGCGAGGCCCACAACCCGCCCCTGGGCGGCGGCTTTGGCCGCCGCGGTGGCCAGCAGGACTACGTGCGCCAGGCGGCGTCCATTGCCAAGCAGTTCCCGGGCACGCCGGTGAAGATGATCTGGAGCCGTGAAGAAGACATGGCCCACGATTTCTACCGCCCCATCGGCCAGTGCCGCCTGCAGGCCGGCCTCAACGCCATGGGCGAACTGGAGACCCTGGCCCTGCGTGTGAGCGGGCAGTCCATCAATGCCTTCCTGGCACCGCACAACATCACCGGCGGCAAGGACAAGCGCCAGCTGCAGGGCTACTACGCCGAGCCCGGCGACGCGCAGATCGGCTACACCGTGCCCAACCTGCTGGTGGAATACGCCATGCGCAACACCCACGTGCCCGTGGGCCCGTGGCGCGGCGTCAACACCAACCAGAACGGCATCTACCTGGAAGCCTTCATGGACGAGGTGGCCAAGGCCGCGGGCCGTGACCCGCTGGAATTCCGCCGCGCATTGATGGCCCAGCACCCCAAGCACCTGGGCGTGTTGAACGCCGTGGCCGACAAGGCCGGCTGGGGCAAGCCGCTGCCCGCCGGCGTGCACCGCGGAATCGCTCAATTCATGGGTTATGGCAGCTACACCGCGGCGGTGGCCGAGGTGTCCCTGAAGGGCAATGACGTCACCGTGCACCGCATCGTGCTGGCCACCAACTGCGGCCACGCACTGAACCCGGACCAGATTGCCGCCCAGGTCGAAGGTTCGGTGGCGTATGGCATGGATTCACTCCTGTGCGAATCCAGCGTGGCCAATGGCCGCATCGTCGAACGCAACTTCGACACCTACCCGGTGGCGCGCATGCATCAAATGCCCAAGGTCGAAACCGTGATCGCGCCCAGCTTCGACTTCTGGGGCGGCGTGGGCGAGCCGACGATCTGCGTGGTGGCGCCATCGATCCTCAACGCCATTGCAGCGGCTCGCGGCAGGCCGGTGCGCAGCCTGCCCTTGAAGAACGAAGGCCTTCGAATCGTCTAGGGGAAGGTTCCGCGATCGCCACCACGCCCATGGCGGGCACGGGCTCAGTCCGACAGTGGCTTCGGCGTGCCGTGCATGTAGGGCTTGAGCGCCAGGTAGGCCATCTCATGCACGGGTGTCGGCACGCCCAGCTGGCGGCCCGTGCGCACCAGGTAGCCCGACAAGCTGTCCAGTTCCATCGGCTTGCCCTTGGCGATGTCGTGGTACATCGACGCGTACATGGTCTTGGGGAAGGACTGGTGAACCGCCAGCATGCGATCGGCGGCGTCGTCGGGCAGGGTGATGCCCAGCGCGCGCGCAACCGTCACCACTTCCTGGAAGCCGCGCCGCGCCATCGGGATGATGTCGGGGTCGTGGTAGATGTAGCCGGCCGGCAGGCGGAGCAGGCTGGTCAGCGCGGCATTGGTGGCCAGGCCGACGAACTTGGCCCACTGTGCGGTACGGATGTCGGCCACCACTTCGGCGCCGAAGCCGGCTGCCAGGCAGGCATCGCGGAGGGCGATGGCGCGTTCGCTGATGCGGCCGTCGGCTTCACCGAAGCGCAGGCTGGACATGGTGGAGGTGTAGCGGATGACCCCCGGCGCCGTGATGACGCCGGACACCAGGGCCAGGCCGCCCAGCACGTGGTCAGCGCCCAGCACGGCGGCGATGCGGTCCTGGTGGTCGACGCCATTGAGCACCGACACCACGCTGGCCCCGGCCTCCACCAGCGGCTTCAGAGGCGCAGCAGCGGCTTCGATGTCATAGGCCTTCACGGCAAACAACACCAGGTCGCAAGGGCCGACCTCGCCGGGCTCGGCGACGAAGCGCGCGGTGCTCACGTGCAGCGGGCCCTTGGGCGTCTCCAGCCTCAAGCCCTGGCTCTGCAGGGCCCGCAGGTGTTCGCCGCGCGCGATGAAGGTGACGTCCTGCCCAGCCCGTGCCAGCAGCCCGCCGAAGTAGCCGCCGACCGCGCCGGCACCCATGATTGCAATTCGCATTGAATGTCCTGGTGTGTGTTGCTGCGGCGATTCTTCCGCATGCGTGCCACCGACGCACTGCGCCTTGAAGCCACGCGCGCAGCAGAGCTGATACTTGCAGTCCCGTCCTCCACAGGTGTCCGGATGCCGAAGCCGCCGTGCAAACACCGCCCAGCCGCGGCCCTGCTGGTGCTCGCACTGGCAGCCGGGCCAGCCACGGCCGCGCCGGACGAGGCCGCCTACGGTGCCGCGGGCGCCTATTCGCCGGGCAACCGGAACAACTGGTTCCGCCAGGAACACCTGGTGGGCGCCCTGTCGGCCATGGACCAGCTGTTCCCCGTCCGACCGGTGCCGGCCGGGCCCGACGTGCGGCCGCTGCCCTTGCGTGCCACACCACCGGGATGGCGTTTCGTGCAGGACTACCTGGATCGCCACCCGGTTACCGGCTTGATGGTGATGAAGGACGGTCAGGTCCTGGTCGAGCGCTACCAGTACGGCCGCCGCGCCACAGACCGCTTCACGTCCTTCTCAATGGCCAAGACCGTGGTCGCCATGGCCGTGGGCGTTGCCATTGCCGAGGGGCACATCGCATCCGTCGACGAGCCGGTGGACCGCGTCGAGCCCGCGCTGGCCAGCACCGCCTGGAAAGGCGTGCCGCTGCGCCAGGTTCTGAACATGGCGTCAGGGGTGCGCTTCGACGAGACCTACGACACGCCTGACTCTGACATCGCGCGGCTGTCACGCGCCTGGACCCGTCAGGAGGGCTCGCTGCTGACCGGCCTGCAGCGCCTGGGCGAACGCGACAGCGCGCCGGGCGAGCGCTTCCACTACGTCTCTGCAGAAACGCAGGTGCTGACCCAGGTCCTGATCCGCGCCACCGGCCGTCCGCTGGCCGATTACGTGGGCGAGAAGATCTGGACACCGATGGGTGCCGAGGCCGACGGCGCCTGGGTCGTCGATGCCGCTGGCGTGGAAGCCGGCTACTGCTGCCTGTCGGCACGGCTGCGCGACTGGGCGCGGCTGGGCCAGTTGCTGCTGGACGGCGGACAGCGCGACGGCATGCAGGTGATCCCGCGGGCCTGGATCGAGGCGGCGACCACCGTGCGGCCGCAGGACAGCCATCTGCGGCCTGGACGCGCGACACCCTACTTCGGCTACGGCTACCAGACCTGGATCTTTCCTGAAGGGCTTGGATTTGCGCTGCTGGGCGTGCGCGGGCAGGCGGTCTACGCCAACCCGAAGCTGCGCCTGGTGATGGTGCAGACGGCGGTGTGGCCGACATCCAGCAACCCGGCGCTGGGGCGCGAGCGGGACCAGTTCTGGCGCGAGCTCATCCGGGCTGTGGCGCGGGAGTGAGCGGAGTCAGGTCCGTGGGAAATCCGGCAGGGCCGGGGATGCCTGCTGGCGAGGCTTGATGGCCCGGTTGCGACTTGCGCCCCCGCCCCCCCGGAGTGCGGGGCGTCTGTGGGCAACCGCACAGAGCCTGCTTGGGCGGCACCCTAGATTCAAGTCGGGCCAAGACAGCACTTGAGCCACACGCTGGCCAATTGTTGGCCTCACTGCACAGGCCAGCATGGTGGCGAGATCTGGACCTTCGCTCGCGATTGCGCTGACCCTCACCCTTTCGGAACGGAATCAATCCATGAAGTTCAAGCTCCTCGCTCTGGCCGCGTTCGCTGTCAGTTCCTTCGGCAGCCATGCGGCGGTCGTCTATGACGCCAATGTCACCAACAACGTGATCATGGGCACCGGCATCACGAATGGCGGCTTCACCGTGAACACGGCGGGCGGCGTTGAAGTCGGCCTGCGTGCACGCGAGCGCTATGACCTGGCGACCGACTCGCCGACCAATGTCACCGGCAGCAACGGCAACGGCACCTACAGCCAGAACGTCGGCGAGCCTGCAGGCTTTCCCGCCAGCAACCGCGCACGCTGGAACTTCGACTGGTCGATCAACACCGGCACCGCAACCGTCGGCACCTACACCTACCGCCTGGGCATCGACTTCGACGCGGGCGTGGGCACCAACTTCCAGGTCTTCGACCTGATCAACTCCCTGCCGTACTTCGATCACTCGTTCGGCAACAACGGCACCGCCCAGAGCGCAGGCGTCGAGGCCGTGGACGCGGCCGGCTATGCCGCGCTGAAGGCCACCAACAACCTGGTCCAGAACTCCTGGAACATGGACTTCTTCGACGACAACACGACCTGGCTGTTCAACCCCGCCGCCAGCGGCAACTACGCGTTCTTCCTCGAAGCCATCAGCGCCAATGGCGCGGTGGTGTCGCGCAGCGACATCGAGGTGATCGTCGGCGCGGGTGCCGTCCCGGAGCCGGCCACGTTGGCCCTGGCCGGTCTGGGCCTGATGGCTCTGACTGCCGCGCGCCGCCGCCGCGTCTGATCCCGGCATTGCTGACAGGCCCGCTTCGGCGGGCCTTTTTCATGGCCGCCGCGCAGCACTCCAGGCTCACCTCCGTTGCAGCAACCTGCGCCCGGTGTCCGACAACAAGCGGGCCAGCGCGGCCGCGGGCCGTGTCAACGGTGCATCGGCGCGTGTGTGCAGGCCCACCATCAGGCCTGGCAGGCGCTCCGCAATCGGCACCTCCTGCAGCACGGCAGACACGCCGGGCATGTCCAGGAAGGGGTGCTGCACCACCGCCAGCATGTCCGACCCGGCCAGCAGCGTGAGCGTCGCATTGCTCGATTCACATTCCATGATTTGCCCAGGCTCGGCAATGCCGATCGCACGCAGCGCCTGGGCAGTCGCCGCGCGGCGCGCATTGCTGAGCCACGCGGCGCCTGACAAGGCGGCCGCCGTTCGCGCCTTCGCCAGCGGATGGCCACGCCGCGCCACGACGATCTGCTCCAGGTGCGCGATGGGCTTGAAGCGAATGGCCAGGTCGTCGGGTACTGCTGGTGCACGCGGCGCCAGGCTCATGTCCAGCGTCGCGTCGCGCACCAGCGGGCGCGTCACATGCCCCAGGCTTTCCATCAGGCGCAGTTCGACGTCCGGGAACTTCTCGCGGAAGCGCAGCACGGCCTGCGGCACGATCTGCGCCGCGAAGAAGGGGCCGAAGCCCAGTGCCACGTGGGTCTTGGCGCCGCGCGCCAGTTCTTCCTGCGCCTTGGCCAGTTCGGCATAGCCGGCACGCGCCCGCACGTGGAAGGCCTGGCCCTGGCGCGTGAGCGTCACGCCGGTGGGCGTTCGCTTGAGCAGGGACGCGCCGAGTTCGGCTTCCAGAGAACCCAGGCTCTTGGTGAGCCCCGGCTGCGACACGCCCAGCTTGCGGGCCGTGGCAGAAATGCTGCCCGATTCGATCACCGCCAGGAAATCGCGGATCTGTGCCAGCTTCATCCATAGCTCCCGGTTATGACCAACAAGCCTTGGCCATCTTACAAGCCGGGTGTCGCTCTGCTCTACTGCGTCTCACTGAAGTTCCACGCCGCTGCTGACAGCGGTGTTCCAACCGGAGACATCCATGCGCCTGCAGACCTTCCTTCCTGCCGCGGCCTTCGTGCTGGCCACTGCCGCCAGTGCGGCCTGGGCACAAGGCTTTCCGAACAAGCCAGTGACCGTGGTGTCGGCCTTCCCGCCGGCCAGCAACGACCTCATCATCCGCATGCTGGACGGTCCCTTCCAGGCCGCATTCAAGCAGGCCCTGGTCATCGAGAACAGGCCGGGTGCCGGCGGCAACATAGCGGCCGAATGGGTGGCCAGGTCAGTGCCCGATGGCCACACGCTGCTGGTGACGGTAGACACCGTGGCCACCGTCAATCCGCGCCTGTACCAGACGACCCGCTTCAAGGCCGACGTGGACCTGGTGCCCGTCATCTACCTGGCCAACGCAGCCCAGACCCTGGCCTGCCACCCCTCGGTGCCCGTCAAGACCGTGGCGGAACTGGTGGCCT
Source organism: uncultured beta proteobacterium (assembly GCA_963750785.1). Classification (GTDB taxonomy): domain Bacteria; phylum Pseudomonadota; class Gammaproteobacteria; order Burkholderiales; family Burkholderiaceae_C; genus Rubrivivax. The sequence continues at coordinate 776,682 of CAVVSC010000002.1, forward strand.
ATGCCAGGACGCACGACATGTCCTACGCGTCCGGCGGGCAAGGTGTGCCCGGCCATCTGGCGGCAGAGATGTTCCTGGCAGCCACCGGCCTGCGCATGACGCACATTCCCTACAAGGGGCCGAGTGCGGCGATGCAAGACCTGATGGGCGGCGCGGTGCAGTGCGGCTTTCTGTCCACGCCCAGCGTGATGCCGCAGGTGAAGTCCGGCAAGCTGACCGGACTGGCCGTCACCAGCGCCAAGCGCTCTCCCATCGCGCCGGAACTGCCCACGATGAATGAGGCGGGCATCGCGGGCTATGAGGCGTCCTTCGGCCAGTTGCTGCTGGCACCCAAGGGCACGCCACCCGCAGTGATTGCTTTGCTGAACGAGTCCTTTGCTGCGGCGCTTTCACAAGCAGACATCCGCAGCAAGATGCTTGCGATGGATCTGGAATTCGTCCCCAACACGCCTGAACAAGCCGCTGCGCGCATGCGCAAGGAAGCGGACAAGTGGGCGCGCGTGATCGAACGCCTGGGTCTGCGGGTCGAGTGAGCCAACGGCAATCCGTGCATTGAATGGTGCTGGTTCGTTCACGCGTCAGTTCTCCAAGCACCCCGGCAGCGCCCCAGATCCCGGCGATCGCGTGCGCTTGGGGTGCCGGGCGCAGCGAAGTAAAGGAGGAGGCTCGGCCGCAGGCCGGGCCAGGGGACATGAGCGGAGCCCGGTACCCGGCGGCCTTGGCCCCCAACGACGACTTGACCGACCTGGGACTGCAAGAGGCCAACCGCCGCCACGCGCTCAACCACCCTGCTGATTCGGGTCCCGCCAAGCCCGCTCAAACGGCAGCCGCCAGGCATGCGGCGCAATCAACTGGTGGATGGACTTCGGCCCCCAGGAATTGGGCGGGTACAGACGCACAGGCGGTGGTGACTCCAGCAACTGCGTCGACACCTGCCACAGCCGTTCGATGCCTTCGGCCGTGTTGAACAGCGTGTGGTCGCCGCGCATGGCGTCCAGGATCAGGCGTTCGTAGGCTTCCAGCACGTCGCCGATCAGGCCCGTGTCGTGCATGGCGAACTGCAGGCTCAGCTTGTCCAGCCGCATGCCCGGGCCCGGGCGCTTGCCGTAGAAGCTGAGCGACATCTTGGACGCGTCGGCCAGGTCAAAGGTCAGGTGGTCCGGGCCCTGCGCGCCCACGCCGCTGCCGGCAGGGAACATGCTCTTGGGTGGTTCACGGAAGGCGATGGAGATGATGCGCTGGCCCTCGGCCATCTTCTTGCCGGTGCGCAGGAAGAAGGGCACGCCGGCCCAGCGCCAGTTGTCGATGAAGCATTTCAGCGCAATGAAGGTTTCGGTCTCGGACTGCGGGTCCACGCCCTCCTCGTCGCGGTAGCCGGCGTACTGGCCACGCACCACGTCGCCGGGGTGGATGGGCAGCATGCTGCGGAAGACCTTGTTCTTCTCTTCGCTGATGGGCTGCGGCTCCAGCGCCGTGGGCGGCTCCATGGCCATGAAAGCCAGGATCTGGAACAGGTGCGTCACCACCATGTCGCGGTAGGCGCCCGTCTGTTCATAGAAGCCGCTGCGCCGGCCCAGGCCCAGGGTTTCCGGCACGTCGATCTGCACGTGGTCGATGAAGTTGCGGTTCCAGATCGGTTCGAACAGGCCGTTGGCAAAACGAAAGGCCAGGATGTTCTGCGCCGGCTCCTTGCCCAGGAAGTGGTCGATGCGGAAGATCTGGTCTTCGGCAAAGACCTCGTGCAGTTTCTTGTTCAGCGTGACGGCGCTGGCCAGGTCGGTGCCAAAGGGCTTTTCCATCACGATGCGGCTGCGCTCCACCAATTGCGCTTCTCCCAGCAGGCGCACCGCTGGCAGGGCCGACGACGGCGGCACGCTCAGGTAATGCAGGCGGCGGCACTCGGTGCCGATGGCTTGCTCGGCGCGTTCGACCGCTGCCTTCAACGCAGGGGCACCGGCCGACAAGGGCACGTAGTCCAGCGTCTGCGCGAAGGCTTCCCAGTGCGTGTCGGTCAGCTTGCGGCTGCCGAATTCTTCCAACGCGCTGCGGGCCGACGCCTTGAAGCCGTCCGCGTCCAGTTCGTCCAAGGACACGCCAATGATCCGGCAGCTGGGGATGAAACCCGCCGTGGCCAGGTGGTACAGGCCCGGCAGCAGCTTGCGGCGCGCCAGGTCGCCCGTGGCACCGAACAACACCACCACCTGCGGGAAGCGTGGGCCCACGCCCGGGGGAATCTTGGCCATGCGGGTCTCCTCGTTGTTGGGCGCCGGGCGCTTCCTACCGCACCCAGGCGGTGCGCCAGTGCCGCGATTGACGGCTGCCGGCGCACCTCGAGTGTCCACTCTGCAAGAAAGGCGCCACGGGAGGGGCCGGTCCGGCTTCAGCTGTTGCGCTCAAGACATTAGGTAGTAATATCTACTTCATGTCATGGATCCTACTCATCCTGTCCTTGCCAACCGAAAACGCCACGGCCCGCATGCGGGCCTGGCGCGCGCTGAAAGCCAGCGGTGCCGCTGTGCTGCGCGACGGCGTGTACCTGCTGCCTGACGAGCCCCGGCATGCCGACACGCTCGCCGCCATTGCCGAGGACCTGCGCCAGAACGAAGGCACCGCCCACCTGCTGCGCAGCGACAGCGCCGGCGCCAGCTTCCTGCCGCTCTTTGACCGCAAGGCCGAATTCGGCGTGCTGCTCGGCGACATCACCACGTGCCGCGCGCAGCTGCGCGCGGCCACCGTGCAGGACAGCGTCAAGCAAGCGCGAAAGCTGCGCAAGGGCTTTGAGCAACTGGTCGCCATCGACTTCTTTCCCGGCGAAGCGCGGAAGCAGGCCGAATCAGCCCTGCTGGCACTGGAGCAGGAAACCCAGGTCCTGCTGTCGCCCCACGAACCGCATGCCCGGGAGCAAACCCTCGCACGCCTGGACGCGGCCAGCTACCGCGGCCGCGTCTGGGCCACCCGCCACCGCCCTTGGGTGGACCGCCTGGCCAGTGCGTGGCTGATCCGCCGCTTCATCGACCCCGACGCACGCTTCCTGTGGCTGAAGTCGCCATCCGAATGCCCGAAGAAGGCCCTCGGCTTCGACTTTGACGGCGCCACCTTCAGCCACGTCGGCGCGCGCGTCACCTTTGAAACCCTGCTGGCCAGCTTTGGGCTGGAGACCCCGCCACTCGTGCGCCTGGGCCTGCTGGTGCACAGCCTGGATGCCGGCGGCGTGCAGCCGCCCGAAGCCGTGGGCGTGGAACGGGTGTTGGCAGGCATGCGGGAAGCCATCACGGACGACGACCAGCTGTTGCTGGTGACCGCGGGCGTCTTTGAAGGGCTGCTGACCGCCTTCAGCCAAGAGGCCAACCCATGAGCGCGGCCCAGACTGCCGGCCGGCCGCAGCCAGTGCACTTCTGGGAAGCCTTCCGCTTCTGGCTCAAGCTGGGCTTCATCAGCTTTGGCGGGCCGGCGGGGCAGATCGCCATCATGCACACGGAACTGGTGGAGCGCCGCCGCTGGATCAGCGAGAAACGCTTCCTGCACGCGCTGAACTACTGCATGGTGCTGCCGGGGCCGGAAGCGCAGCAGCTGGCCACCTACATCGGCTGGCTGATGCACCGCAGCTGGGGCGGCATCGTGGCGGGCGCTCTGTTTGTGCTGCCTTCCCTCTTCATCCTGGTGGCCTTGTCGTGGGTCTAGATGGCCTTCGGCAGCCTGCCCGTGGTGGCCGGCATCTTCTACGGCATCAAGCCGGCAGTCACGGCCCTGGTGCTGCATGCGGCACACCGCATCGCCAGCCGCGCATTGAAGAACCGCTGGCTGTGGGTCATTGCCGCCGCGGCTTTCGTGGCCATCTTTGCGCTGCAACTGCCCTTCCCCTTGATCGTGCTGGGCGCAGCATGCATCGGCCACTTCGGCGGCCGCCTTGCACCGCAGGTGTTCGTCGTCGGCGGCGGTCACGGCGCGGTCAACGCGGGCTACGGACCTGCACTGATCGACGACGACACGCCCACACCCAGCCATGCGCGTTTCACCAAGACCCGGCTGCTGCAGGTGCTGGTGCTGGGCCTGGTCCTGTGGGCTGGTGCCATGGGTATGCTGGTGGCGGCACACGGCGTGCATGGCGCGCTGACGCAGATGGGCTGGTTCTTCACCAAGGCAGCGCTGCTGACCTTCGGCGGCGCCTACGCCGTGCTGCCCTATGTCTACCAGGGCGCCGTCGATCAGTACCACTGGCTCTCGGCCCCGCAGATGATCGACGGCCTCGCCCTGGGCGAAACCACGCCCGGTCCACTGATCATGGTGGTGGCCTTTGTCGGCTATGTCGGCGGCTGGACGCAGCATTTACTCGGGGCCGACGCGCTCTTCATGGCCGGCGCTGCCGCGGCCTGCGTCGTCACCTTCTTCACCTTCCTGCCGTCCTTCATCTTCATCCTGGCCGGCGGCCCGCTGATCGAGACCACGCACGGCAACTTGAAGTTCACCGCGCCGCTCACCGCCATCACGGCTGCGGTCGTGGGCGTGATCCTGAACCTCGCCCTGTTCTTTGCGTACCACGTGCTCTGGCCGGCAGGCTTCAGCGGTGGCTTCGATGGGGTCTCGGCGCTGATCGCCCTGGGTGCCGCCGTGGCCCTGTTCCACTTCAAGCTGGGCGTCATGCCCTTGCTGGCGCTGTGCGCGGGCGCGGGCCTGGCCGTCACCTGGCTGCCCGCGTTTTTTCGCTGAGCTGTTGAGTTGAACGTTCGCACCGACCTGTCGCCCCGAAGGAGCACCCCATGACCACGCTCACCGTCGAACCGCCTGCCATGGCGCTCGCCCTGTCGGCCAGCTTTGGCAGCCCGCAGCAGTGGCGCGAAGACTTTGTCGCCCATGGCCGCAACTGGATCGACGGCAAGGGCCAGCTGCTGCTGAGTTTTGCGCCGGACCAGGGCCGACTGGTCCACCAGGCCGTGCCCGCAGGCGGGTCGGCGCCGGCCGGCCACATTCCCGTGCTGACAGTGGACCTGCCGGCGCCCGCATCCGCACCGGACGACATCGTCTGGGCCCAGGTCTACGAGCGCTACCAGCACGCCGTTCACGACAGCAGCGACAGCAACGACAGCCTGGCCGCCAACCCACGGCAGTTGGGTGACGCCCTGGTGCTGGACGTGCGACGGGCGGCGCCCTTCCAGCAGGCCCAGACCCTGCTGCCCGGTGCGCAGTGGCGCGACCCTTCGCAGGTCGGCACCTGGGCCGCCGACCTGCCGCGCGACCGTGAAGTGGTCGTCTACTGCATCTACGGCCATGAAGTGGGCCGCTCCACCGCCATGCGATTGCGCGCGGAGGGTGTCAACGCCCGCTTCCTGCCGGGCGGCATTGACGGCTGGACAAAGGCTGGCCAGCCACTGCAGGCCAAGCCGGCTGACGCATGAAGTGGATGACCTGCAAACGGCCCAGGGCGAGCCGCGCCGGCCCCTGAAAAGCCAAAGCCCGCCACGCGCCGGGTAGCAGGCGTCTGGCGCCGCTTAGACTGGCTCCCGCCATGGACCAGCAACCCTCCCGCACGCCTCGCAGCATCGGCCTGTACCTGGCCGTGGTGCAGTTCTTCCTGGCCGTGAGCTGGGTGGTCTACGTGGCCTACCTGCCGCAACTGGCCAAGGCCGCCGGGCTGGAAGCGAAGTGGGTGCCCTGGCTGTTGATGGCGGACCAGTTGGTGTTCATCCTCACCGACCTGGCCGTCGGCCTGGCCAGCGACCGCGCAGCCCGCGTGCTCGGACGCATCGGCCACGCGGTGCTGGCGGCCACCCTGCTGTCCGCGCTGGCCTTTGTGGCCTTGCCGCAGGCGGCTGCACAGGGTGTGCCTGGCTTGTTTGTCGGCATCACCCTGGTCTGGGCCGTGACCTCTTCTGCATTGCGCGCACCGCCGCTCACCTTGCTGGGCCGCTACGTGGCCAAGCCCGCGCAGCCGATGATGGTGGCGCTGGGCAGCTTCGGCCTGGGCTTGGCCGGCGCGGCGGCACCCTACCTGACCCTGCAGTTGAAGACCATGAGCCCGACCCTGCCCTTTGTGCTGTCCGCAGCCAGCCTGGCGGCCGTGACCCTGGGCATGGTGGCTGCCGAACGTGCGCTGGCACGGCAGGGGCACGTGCGCGCGGACGCGCCGTCCGCCACCACAGGCACGGCCCCGGGTGCCGGTGTGGTGCTGGGTTTCCTGCTGGCCTGTGGCGCCGGCGCGCTGGCTTTCCAGTGGCATGGCTTTGTGGCCAGCGCGCCCATGGCGCTGCGCTTTGCACCCGCGTCGGACCTGCCCTGGCTGCTGCCCGTGTTCTGGGTCGGCTTCAACCTGGCGCTGGTGCCCGCCGGCCTGCTGGCCCGGCGCCAAGGCCCGGCGCGCGCCCTGGTGCTGGGCGCCGTGCTGGCCGCCGGGGGCC
>CAVVSC010000003.1:0-346239 GCA_963750785.1 uncultured beta proteobacterium
CAGGAACGGGGTCGTCGGGAGCACGGGGACCACGATCCCCAGCACCCCGATCGCCAGGGAGATCGTGCCGACGACCGCCAGCACCGCGCGAACCGGCCGCGACCGGTCGTTGGACCGGCGGCTCGGGAGCGGGAATCGAGTTGGCGGCTGGCTCCACCGCCCCAGCATGCCACGACGCGTGACGGATGGCCCATCCCGGCCACGCCGGAATCGACCCTAGCCGGGGCGCCGTCCAGCGGTGGACGATCCGGGCAGCACCTCGACCGCCCGGAGGGCTCCCATGGCTCACGCGACTGCCCGCGGCGCCTACGCGGCGCTGGCGGAGCGGCTCAACCGCTTCCCGCAGGGCGCGCCGCCGACGCGAGCTCCTGTTCCGCATCCTCGCGATGCTGTTCAGCGAGCGCGAGGCGGGCCTGGTCGCGCAGCTGCCGATCCGGCCGTTCACCGCCCGGCGAGCGGCCCGGATCTGGGGCCTGCGCGAGGCGGAGGCACGATCGGTCCTCGACGGCCTCGCGTCGCGGGCCGTCCTGCTGGACATGGAGGGTCCCAACGGGACGCTCTACATGCTGCCGCCGCCCATGGCCGGCTTCTTCGAGTTCTCGATGATGCGGGTCAGGGACGACATCGACCAGCAGCTGCTGGCCGAGCTCTTCTACCAGTACATCACCGTGGAGGACGACTTCGTCCTCGCGCTGTTCACGAACGGCGAGACCCAGCTCGGGCGCGTGTTCGTCAACGAGCCGGCCCTGCGCGGACGCCCGGCCGGCGGCCGGCGCCGACGGCGACGGCGCCCTCCACGTCCTCGACTACGAGCGGGCCAGCGAGGTCATCCAGACCGCCGCAGCACATGGCCGTCGGCGTCTGCTACTGCCGCCACAAGGCGGAGCACGTGGGACGCGCCTGCGCCGCGCCGAAGAACATCTGCATGACCTTCGGGGGCACGGCGGACTCGCTGATCCGGCACGGCTACGCCCGGCGCGTCGACGCGGCCGAGGGCATCGACCTGCTGGCGCGAGGCCTACGCGAGCAACGCTGGTCCAGTTCGGCGAGAACGTGCAGCGCGAGGTCGGGTTCATCTGCAACTGCTGCGGCTGCTGCTGCGAGGCGATGATCGCGGCCCGCCGGTTCGGCCGGCTGAACCCCGTCCACACCACCAACTACCTGCCGCACGTGGACGCCGCCGACCTGCAACGGCTGCGCGAAGTGCGTGGACGCCTGCCCGGTGGAGGCGATGACGCTGGTCTCGGCCAACGACCCGCGCGAAGCCGCGGAAGCGCCGGGCGGAGCTGGACGCGGACCTGTGCCTCGGCTGCGGCGTGTGCACCCGCGTCTGCCCGACCGACGGCCTGTGGCTGGAGGCCCGGCCGGAGCGGGTCATCACGCCGGTCGACACGCTCCACCGCACCGTCCTGATGGCGATCGAGCGCGGCAAGCTCCAGGACTGCATCTTCGACAACCGGGCGCTGCTCAGCCACCGGGCGATGGCCGCCGTCCTGGGCGTGATCCTCCGCCTGCCGCCCACGAAGCGGCAGGTGCTCGCGACGCGGCAGATGCGGTCGCGCTACCTGGTGAAGCTGCTGGAGCACGTTCGGGTCTGACGCCTCGTTCGGGCGCCCGGGCCGGCTCCGCGTGCCGGAGCCGCGCCGCCTGCCGGACCGCCTGCCCACAGGCCTTCGGCCCCCGGCGCCCGAACGGTCGCACGCCGTGATAATCGGGCGGCTGGCGACGCGTTCGTCGCACGGAGCCCGCCGGGCGCGCGATGTTCCGGGCGTGCGGCACCCGGAACGCTCCAGGACGTGCTGGTTGGGGCGCCGGGCGCCCGGTCAGGCTGTGGGCGCCGGGCGATGGCCCACCTACGGCGTCGAGTCCGTCCGCCACTCGGACGCGACCACGGCGATCGCCAGCCCTCGCCCGGCGGCGCCCGCGGTCACGGCGACGGTCCGGGCGAGCGGAGCCTCTCGATATGGAAGGAGTGCGTCGCCGGCGCCTCCAGGGTGGCACTGAAGCCGAACGTGTCGGCCGGGACCGCGTCGACCAGCCGGTCGAACACGCCGAGCATGAATGCCTGTCGCGCCTCGGTCTCGATCGGGCACCATGCCATCCAGGTCCGCTGGAACGTGAGCCGCGGGCCGTCGCGCCGGGTCCTCGGCACCTGCTTCTCGAGCGCCTCGCCGATCCGGCAGCGCTCGCCACCGCCATCGACAGACCGGATCAGCGCCGCGGGGTCGAACATGCCGAGGAAGGCGCTGGAGCCGGGCGCGCGCTCGCGGTCGGCACCGCTCCGCGGGAGCGACTCGCGGGTGCTGATCCCCGGCGCGCCCGGATCCGAGGCTGGCGGACCATCCGCTACCGATCCGCCGGCCACCACGGCGGCGCCGGCGGGCGAGCCGGCGGGCGGCGCGACCTCCTCGGCGCCTCGGGGGGCGACATCGTCGGTGCCCACCGGCGTCGGGCCGGTCGACGCGACGCCGATCCCGGCCACGAACGCCACGACCCCGATGGTGATGGCGAGCACGCGCGGCCCGCGGGACGCGTGCCCGGGTCCGCACGGGCGACACGGCGAAGATGGGGCCGCCGCGCTCGACGTCCTCGATCCGTGGGTCGTCGTGGATCCGGTCCTTGTCGCGCATCCGCATCGCTCCTGGCAAACACCCCCCGGCTTCCTGTTCGGGGGCGACTCACCGATGGATGCCGCGCTCGCCCGTGGCACCAACGGTAACCCGGGCACCGCGCAACGCTGCCCGGCCCCGCGGCGCATGCCGTCCGGCCCTTCGACTGCAGCGCCGGCTGCACAAGAATGGTCGAGATCGTGCGACCATCGTCGCCGTCAGCTCCGCGCCCTCGCGCGGCCCGCCCACGACTCGCGTCCGGCGCCGCGCACTCGAGGACCCCAACCATGACGATCGATGCGGCGCCCGCCGCCGACCGTGATCCGGCCAGTCCGCTCGCGAGTCTGGCGATCGCGGAGATCGAGGCCCACACCGCCCACAACTACCATCCGCTGCCGGTCGTGCTCGCCCGGGGTGACGGCGCCTGGGTCGAGGACGTGGACGGGAACCGCTACCTGGACCTCCTTGCCGGCTACTCCGCGCTGAACTTCGGGCACTCCAACCCGAGGCTGGTCGCCGCGGCAGAGCGCCAGCTTGGCCGTCTCACGCTGACCAGCCGCGCGTTCCACAACGACCTCCTGGGCGTCTTCGCCCGGGAGCTGGCGGACCTGTGCGGCATGGACGCCGTCCTGCCCATGAACACGGGCGCCGAAGCCGTCGAGACCGCGATCAAGCTCGCCCGCAAGTGGGGTCACGAGCGCAAGGGCGTTGCCGATGGTCCGCGCCCGCATCGTCGTGATGGGCGGCAACTTCCACGGTCGCACGACGACGATCGTCGGCTTCAGCGACGATCCCGCGGCGCGCGCCGGGTTCGGGCCGTTCACGCCGGGGTTCGTCCGGGTGGACTACGGGAACGCGGCGGCGCTGGACGCGGCGATCGACGACAACACGGTCGCGGTGCTGCTGGAGCCCGTCCAGGGCGAGGGGCGGCGTGGTCATCTCCGCCCGAACGGGTACCTGCGCGAGGTCCGCCGCCTGTGCACCGAGCGCAGGGTGCTGATGCTGGCGGACGAGATCCAGTCGGGTCTCGGCCGGACCGGGCGGACGTTCGCGTGCGATCACGAGGACGTGGTCCCGGACGTGTACATCCTGGGCAAGGCGCTCGGTGGCGGGATCCTGCCGGTCTCCGCGGCGGCGTGCTGACGCACTTCATCGCACCTTCGGTCTTGCTGGGGTTCACGACGGGCGCGGCCGTGCTGATCGCCTGGCATGCGGTGCTGGACTTGCATGCCTGGCCGCAGCCCGACCTGCCGGCCCTGGCCCTGGGCGTGGGCACGCTCTTGCTGGCGCTGGCCCTGCGCTTGTGGTGGCCCCGCGGACCCGGGCTGCTGGTGGCCCTGGTGCTGGCCACGGCGGCGGGCTGGGGCATGCAGGTCATGGGCGGCTGGCACCTGCATCTCACCGGTCCCTTGCCCCAGGCCTGGCCGGATTGGGAGGTGCCGACCATGCGCTGGGCCGACGTGCCGCGCCTGGCCACCATTGCGCTGGCATTGACCCTGGTGTCGCTGGGACAGTCGGTGGCCATTGCCAAGGCGCTGGCCCAGCGCAGCGGGCAGCCACTGGACGTCAACCGCGAAGTGCTGGGCCAAGGGCTGGCCAACGCGGCAGGCGCGTTCTTCCACTGCTTCGCCACCTGCGGGTCGCTCAACCGCTCGGTGCCGCACCTGCAGGCGGGCGCCTGCACGCCGCTGTCGGGTGTGATGGCGGCAGGTCTCCTTGTGGCCTTGGTGGCCCTGGGCGGGCCGCTGCTGGCCTGGGTGCCCATGGCGGCCATCAGCGGCTTGCTGCTCCTGGTGGCCTGGAGCCTGGTTGATCGGCCGGCCTGGCGAGAACTGGTGCAGGTGGACCGGCGCGAAGCGGCCGTGGCCGGTGGCACCCTGCTGGCGACCTTGTTGCTGCCTTTGCAGGTGGCCGTGCTGGCGGGCGTGGCCGCCTCGCTGGTGGTCTACCTCTACCGCACGGCGCACCCGGCGCTGCGCAACATGGGCTTTGCGACGCCGCCCGCTGCGGCGGGCGTGACCGAATTGCGGCCCTTTGTGGTCCTGGAACCCGGCGCTCCAGAGTGCCCGCAGCTGAAACTGCTGCGCATGGAAGGACCCGTGTGGTTCGGTGCCGAGGCCCACGTGGCCGATGCACTGCAAGCCCTGCACGACGCTCCGCAGGCTGCGCGCCACCTGCTGGTCATGGGCAAGAGCATGAACTTCATCGACGCCGCGGGCGCTGCCCTGTGGGAACGCGAGCGCCTGCGCCGGCTGGGCATGGGGGGGGGCTTGTACTTCCACCGACCGCGGCCTGAGGTGATGCAGACCTGGCAGGCCAGCGGCTTCATCCAGCGCCTGGGCGCGGACCACCTGTTCGCGGACAAGCGCAGCGCCATAGCGGCCATCGTGCCGCAGCTGGACCCTCTGATCTGCGAGCAGTGCAAGGCGCGGGTCTTCGAGGAGTGTGCCCGCCAGCCCGGGGCTGCGTGATCAGGCCTGGGTGCCGCGAAGCTTGAATCGACAGCAATCCCGAGGGCTCAGGTCCTCATCAGCGTGCTCTTGCCGAACAGGCTTTCGATCAGGTCCACCGCCAGCGCGGCCGTCTTGTTGCGCACGTCCAGCGCCGGGTTCAGTTCCATCACGTCCAGGCTGGCCAGGCGGCCGGTGTCGGCGATCATCTCCATGCACAGCTGCGCTTCGCGGTAGGTCGGGCCGCCGGGCACGGTGGTACCGACGCCGGGGGCAATGTCGGGGTCGAGGAAGTCGACGTCAAAGCTCACGTGCAGGTGGGTCTTGTCGTCCAGCGTGGCCAAGGCCAGCTCCATGGTTTCGCGCATGCCTTTTTCGTCGATGTAGCGCATGTCGAACACCTCCAGCCCCACCTGGTGCACGAAACGCTTTTCGCCCGCGTCCACGCTGCGGATGCCGATCTGGCGCACGCTCTTGGGGTTGATGGCCGGCACGGTGCCGCCGATCTCGATCAAGGCCTGCGGTCCATGGCCGCACAGGCAGGCCACCGGCATGCCGTGGATGTTGCCGCTGGGCGTCAGCACGCTGGTGTTGAAGTCGGCATGGGCGTCCAGCCACAGCACGCGGAGCTTCTTGCCCTTGTCGCGGCAATGCCGCGCGACGGCGCTGATGCTGCCGATGCCCAGGCAGTGGTCGCCGCCCAGCAGGATGGGCAGGCGGCCGAGTTGCAGTTCAGCGTAGATGGCCTCGTGCACGGCGCGGTTCCAGGCCACGACTTCGTCCAGGTGGCGGTAGCCGTCCACAGGCGGCAGCCAGGGGTTGGCCGGACCGTTCAGGTTGCCGCGGTCCAGCACTTCCAGGCCGTGGCATTGCAAGGTGGGGGCTATGCCGGCCACGCGCAGCGCTTCAGGCCCCATGCTGGCACCCCGCGCACCCGCGCCGATATCGGTAGGCGCGCCGATGAGGGAAACGAGTCGGTTCATGCCGCGCATTGTGCCGACCCTTGAGCCGGAAGACGCCGTTAGAGTGTCTGCATGAGCCTGCCCACACCCAACTGGCAAGCCTGTGTCGCTTTCGCACAGGCCCATGAAACCGCCTGGCCGCGCGATCCGGTGGCCGACCCTGCGCGTTGGGGCGTGCACCACGAGGACCCGCCACCCTACAACCGCTTGCGTGGCCCGGTGCATGCGCGGGGTGGTGTCTCGGGCGTCGTGCTGCAGCACGGGCGGGAAGTGGCTTCGTGGGGCGAACCGGACCGTGCAGACCTGACCTTCAGTGTGGCCAAGACCTACTTGTGCCTGATCGCCGGGGTGGCGCAAGGCCAAGGCATGTTGCCCGACGTGGACGAGCCTGTGGTGGCGCGTGTACCCGGCGTCGGATTTGACGAAGCTGCCAACCGCCAGGTGACGTGGCGGCATCTGCTGGAGCAGACCAGCGAATGGAAGGGCAGCTGTTTCGGACTGCCCGACACGGTGGATCGCTGGCGCAAGGTCAGCCACGACCCACGACCGGCCATGGGGCCGAAGGGCGGCGATCGGCCCCTGCACGCGCCGGGCAGCTATTGGGAATACAACGATGTGCGCATCAACCAGCTGTCACTGGCGCTGTTGCACCTGTTCGGCCGGCCGTTGCCCGAGGTGTTTGACGAAACGCTGATGCGGCCCTTGGGTGCCAGCACGGACTGGGCCTGGCGCCCCTACGACGACGCCTACGTCACGCTCAACGGCCGCCGCATGCCGTCGGTCCCTGGCGGCACGCACTGGGGTGGCGGGGTGTCCATCAGCGCACGCGACCAGGCGCGGCTGGGGCAACTGCTCTTGGCGGGCGGCGCGCATGAGGGGCGGCAATTGCTGCCGGCCGATTGGGTCGCGGCCATGCGTCGGCCCTGCGCTATCGCGCCGTTCTACGGCCGCTTGATGTGGCTGAACCCGGGCCGACAGTACTTCCCGGCCGCCTCTGAGCAGGCCAGCTTCATGCAAGGTGCGGGTGGCCACACGGTCTGGCTGGAACCCACGCATGACGCGGTGGTGGTGACGCGCTGGCTGGACGGCGCCGCGGCCGACGGCTTCATGCGGCTGGCGCGTGAAGCCTTGGCCGGCTGATCAGATGTCGAGCGCAAATTCGCCCGTTTCGGTGGGCGGTTCATCGAAGCCGTAGTGTTCGGCCAGGACGGCCCAGGCTTCTTCGGCGGTCTCGACAAAGCGGAACAGGCTCAGGTCGCCCGTGCTGATCATGCCGGTGTCCACCAGGTGCTGGAAGTCGATCAGCCGCTCCCAGAACTCGCGGCCGAAGAGTAGGATGGGACGTTTGCGGCTCTTGCCGTTCTGCACCAGGGTCATGGTTTCGAACAACTCGTCCAGGGTGCCGAAGCCGCCGGGGAAGCACACCAGTGCGATGCTGCGCATCACGAAGTGCATCTTGCGCAGCGCGAAGTAGTGGAACTGGAAGCACAGTTCTGGCGTGATGTAGGGGTTGGGCGCCTGCTCGTGCGGCAGCACGATGTTCAGGCCGATGCTCTTGCCGCCCACTTCAAACGCGCCTCGGTTGCCGGCTTCCATGATGCCCGGGCCGCCGCCCGTCACCACATAGAGCGGCGTGGCGTGGTCGCGTGAGCGTTGCGTGGCAAGGGCTGCGAAGCGGCGTGCCTCGTCGTAGTAGCGGCTCATGGCCAACTGCATGCTGGCCCGTTTGATGGCTTGCTCATCTCCGCTGGCCTGGGCTTCGGCCAGCAGTTGCGCGGCCATGTCGGGCGGCTTGATGCGGGCGCTGCCGAAGATGACGATGGTGCTTTCCACGCCTTGTTCCTGCTGCACCAGTTCTGGTTTGAGCAGTTCCAGCTGCATGCGCACCGGGCGCAGTTCCTCGCGCAGCAAGAAGGCTTCGTCGGTGAAGGCCAGGCGGTAGGCGCTGGTGGGGCCTGCGTAGAGGTCGGCGTCTCGCACCGCCGCGGCCTCTTCCTTGGCGCTGGGAAAGTTGCGCGCGGTCAGCGCGCCGAGCTTGGGATCGTCCATGGCGGGAAGCTTAGCGGGAAAGAAGGCGGCTGCAGAAATGACAAGGCCCGCCGGAGCGGGCCTGTTCCTGGCGAAAGGCGCCTGCTTACTTGGTGGGCGTGGTGGCCGCTTCCGCGCGCTGCTCGTTCGCGGCCGTCTTGCTGGCCATGACGGGCAGGCCTCGCAGCTGGTTCAAGGCCTGCAGCAGGGCGAAGTCTTCCGCGGTGCCGAATTCCGGCAGCGGCTTGACGGGCTCCTTGCTCTTGGCCAGTTGCTCTTCCAGCTTCTTGCGGGCTTCTTCGCGGGCCTTCTCGCGGGCAGCGTCCTTCTGCTCGTCGCTCCCTTGCAAGTGCTTGTCCAGATCGGCTTCACGCATGCGCAGTGCGGCAAAGACATTGCCCTCGGCGGTTTCGTCCAGGAAGACGTCCGGCAGGATGCCCTTGGCCTGGATGCTGCGACCACCCGGCGTGTAGTAGCGGGCCGTGGTGATCTTCAGTGCCGTGTCACCCGGCAGGGGCCGAATGGTTTGCACCGATCCCTTGCCGAAGGTCTGCGCACCCATGATGGTGGCGCGCTTGTGGTCCTGCAAGGCGCCGGCCACGATTTCGCTGGCCGAGGCCGAGCCTTCGTTCACCAGCACCACCAGCGGCACCTTCTTCAGCGCGGCCGGAAGCTTCTTCAGCGGGTCCGACCCACCGCGACGGGCGTAATCCGCCGGTGCGGCATGGAAGGTCTGCTTGGACTCCTGGATCTGGCCATTGGTAGACACCACCACCACGTCGGTCGGCAGGAAGGCCGCGGCCACCGCCACAGCGCCGTCCAGCAGACCGCCGGGGTCATTGCGCAGGTCCAGCACCAGACCCTTCAGATTCGGGTCCTGCTTGTAGAGGTCGTCCAGCTTGCGCGCAAAGTCCTCCACCGTGCGGTCCTGGAACTGGCTCACACGGATCCAGCCATAGCCCGGTTCCACCATCCTGGACCGCACGCTCTGCATGCGGATCTCTTCGCGGACGATGGTGACAGGGAAGCTGCGGTTTTCCAGCTTGCGGTAGATGGTCAGCACGACCTTGGTCGACGGGTCGCCGCGCATGCGCTTGACGGCCTGATCCACGGTCATGCCCTTGACGGGCGTGTCGTCGATGCGGGTGATCAGGTCACCGGGCTTCAAGCCGGCGCGGAACGCGGGCGAGCCTTCAATGGGGGACACGACCTTCACCAGGCCGTCTTCCATGCCCATTTCAATGCCGATGCCGATGAACTTGCCACCGGTGGCTTCGCGGAATTCCTTGAAGGTCTTCTTGTCCAGGTATTGCGAGTGAGGGTCCAGACCTGCGACCATGCCGGCGATGGCGTCGGAGATGAGCTTCTTCTCATCCACCGGTTCCACATATTCGGCCTTCACGCGGTCGAATACGGCGGCCAGCTGCTGCACTTCTTCCAGCGGCAACGGGCCAAAGGCGCTGCGCGCCGTGGCCTGCAGTTGCATCGTGGTCAATGCACCGGCAATCACGCCGACGGCGAGAACGCCGGCCACTTTCAATTTGGAGCCCATGCTTGACGCGCCTTTCCCTGTGCTTTCCGAATACGGTCGCACCCAGATCCAGTATAGGTCTGAGCGACCCGTTGGAGCGTGAGCAGCTGTGAAAGTTGCACCCCGGAACCCGAGGCGACGTATCTGTTTTCGTCTGTTCCGCGGAGGACTTGAGTCCGGCCCGACGCCTCCGCCGCACCCTGCCCCCCGAAACCAATGCCCTTGATCGGGCGGAACCCCCGGGGGAATACGGGTTCAGTAACCGGCCGGTTTCGCCGACAACCGGGGTGTGAAGTTCGATCTGCTCCAACGCATGGCCGATGCGGCCGTCAGTGACCCCGGCGAACCCAGGTACGCCCAGGTCAGGCGGCCGTCCCGAGAAACCGACCTGGTGCTGACCGGCACCACGCGACGATGGTTGCGCCTGTTGCCGGTGCGACGGCGACCCGTGCGGCTGTGCGAGCTGTACCCTCGGGTGGCCAACCGCATTGCCTTCGCCTGGGTGGACCCCAAGACCAGCCAACAACTGCTGGAAGACCTGCTGAACGACCGTCGAGGCGGCCGTCGCGGCTTTGCGGCGCCCGTGCTGCGTGAACTTCAGCGCCTGCGCGAATTCAACGCACAGCAGCGGGTGGAAGTGAGCGCAGAGCGCTTCTGGGACCGCGCGGCGCGGGCCGTCGGGCTGGGGTGAACTGCGCCGTGGCCTTGGGCTTGCAAGCGCAAGGCCTGGTGCCCCCGGCAGGAATCGAACCTGCATCTGAGACTTAGGAGGTCCCCGTTCTATCCATTGAACTACGGCGGCTTGACGCTGGATTTTCTCATGGCCGCGTCGGGTGGCGTTTCCTGGAAGCGCCAGGTCCACAACACGTCCAGTGAGTTCTCCAGCCCGCTCTGCGCCCGCAAGGTGAAGCGCTGCGCAATGCGGTAGATCAACTGCCAGGTGCCCGTGGTGGCGTTGACGCCGCGCTCATAGCCCAAGTACCACCTGCGCGACAACTGCTTGCCCAGGGTGACGACGGTTTCGCGCACGTCGCCAGACTCGCGCTGGCCGACACCCAGTTCGTCGATGCCCAGGTTTTTCATCAGTGCGTCGGTGGGTGCCTCGCCCTCGCCGGACAGCAAGGCCACGGCGGCGCGCTGGAGCAGCGCGGTGTCGTTGCGGCCCAGCCCGTCCGGGGCGCGGCCCAGCAGCAGCCAGGACAGCTTTTCCGTCTCGCTCATGTCGGGCTCGGAGTACAGGCGTGCCCGGTACTGCGACGCCGTGCCGGTGACCAGCAAGCCCACCCGCGCGTCGATGTTCTGACGCAGCGCCAGGATGTCCAGGCGCGGGTCGTCGACCGGTCCGTAGAAGGCAATGATGCCGCGCTCGATGCCCAGCTTCTGCCCATAGGCGCGGTAGGTGCCTTCGTCGCTGCTGACCGTGCCGCGCACGTCCAGGCGCCCGCCCGGCGTGGTCAAGCGCAAATTGCCTTTCAAGCCGGTGTCCACGCCGCGGCCGCGAAACCGGGTTTGCTCGCCCAGCCCCAGTTCCAGGTTCATCGCGAAGCCCCGTTTCGGAGCCGCGGCCTTCTTGTCCTCCACCACTTCCTGCACCGCGACCGCCCGTCGCACAGTGACGTCGTCGTCCAGCCCTGGCGCGTCGCTGCTGCTGGCATCGAACAGGGCTTCGTCCAGCACCAAGCGGCCATCCACCTTGACCTGTTCGGCGCTGAAGTCCATCGCCACTTGTCCGCTGGCGATGGCCAGCCGGTCGACACGGCCCAGCACGCGGAATTTGTCGGCCTTGGCCACCAGGCGCACCGTGAGCGACTCGCCCATCGTGGCGCCGCCCGTCAGATCGAGCGTGCCGTCGCCGCCCTTGAGCGTGAAGCGTTCCACCACGGCACGGTCGCCTTCCAGGCGGACCAGCACGTCGCCGTCGCTGACATTGACACCCTGGAGCAGGTTGCGCACCGACAGTTTGCTGCCACTCAATTCGCCGGTGTAGCGCGGCTCACCGAAGCGGCCGGACAGCACGGCCTTTGTCCGCAGTTCGCCGGCCATGCGCCAGCCCGGTGGTACCCACGCGCCCCAGATGCCGATGTCGGCCACCCGGGCTTCCAGCTCGCCAGACAGTGGCGCATCGGCATGCGGCCAGCGCCGTTCGGCGGTGGTCTGCACGCGCGCGTTGCCGCTGATTTCGCCCAGGCTGCGGCCCTTGAAGAACTGGGTGAAGTTCCAGGTGCCTTCGTGCGCGGTCACTGCGAAGCGCAGGTCGGTCAGGCCCAGCAACTGCATGCCATCGCGGCCGGCAATGTGCAGGTCACCGTCGCGGCGCTCAAAGACAAGGTCGGCATCGAACTTCTCTGCGGCGCGGATGTCCACGCGCGCGGCCAGCTTGATGTCGCCAGACCAGCCCACCGTCGGCTGCATGCGTGCCAGCAGGGGCGCCAGCGCAAAGGGTTCGATGTCGGCGTGCAACTGGATTTGCGGATGTTCGCCGCGCAGGTCCAGCTTCACCTCGTCCCAGCGCAGGCCGATCTGGTCGTTGAACTGCACACGGCCGGGATCGGCGTGCAGCGTGGCCAGCGCACCGCCTGGGGCGAATTCCAGTTCCGCGCGCAGATCCTTGGCCTGGGCCCAGACGGACGCGGGCGCACTGTCGCCCACACTGCCGTCCCAGGAACCCAGCACCAGCTTTTCCACCCGCGCCCGCCAGGTGCCGCCACCGCCGGGTGCCTGTTGCCAGGCACCCTGGGCCAGCATCTGCGCACGTGTGCCGGACTGGGCCTGAACGCCCAACAGCCGCACGGCCGCTTCCGGCGGCATCAGGGGCAGGGCGCCCGAAATGTCGATGCGGTGGTCGGCCAGGGTTCCACTCACGTCGGCCCGCAGGTGGTCGGCGCGCTGGGTGCCCAGTTGCAGGCCCGCCAGGTCCAGCTTGGCGGACAAGGGCCGGTCGCCTGCGCCCTCCAGGCGCCAATTGGCGCTGCCCTGGGCCACGCTCAGCTTGCCCATCTGCAGTTGCGTGACGCGGGCGTTGCCTTCGGTGCGCATCGCTGGCCATCGGCCATCGGCGGCCAGCGCCAAGTGGGCCGAGCCTTGACGCGGCACCCAATCGGTCAGGGCCGGATGCAGGCGGGCCAGCGGGGCCAGCGCGATCAGGTTCTCGGCCTTCAGTTCTGCGCGCCAGTGGTCGGCCTGGCCGCCTGCGCTGAGATCGCCAAGTCCTTCGACGCTCAGTTGGTTGCCTCCCAGGACCACCTCGGCCCGCAACTGGGCCGTCGTGGGCGTGGCAGCCTGCGTGTAGCCCAGCTTGATGTCGGCGGCCAAGGGCACGCCTGCCAGCACGGAGTCCTGGATGCGCAGGTTGCCCGTGCCGCTGATTCGCTGTGCCAGTTCCACGCTGGCCAGTTCATTGGCGTTGCCTGGCAAGCGCACGTCGAACTGCCAGCCACCCGACAGGCGGTGCGGGCCCTGGCGCCAGGCCGTGCCGCTGTCGCCGGGCCACCAGGCCACAGGGTCGAAATTGACCAGGCTGCCGCTGGATTCCATCCTCCAGTCGCCCTTGGTCGCGCGCTGCAACAGCAACTTCAGCTCGGCCGTGGTGTTGCCGGCTTGCGCGCGCAGCTTGGCGATGTTCAGTTGCAGGTCATTGGCGCTGCCCTGCATGTCCAATTGCACAGGGTAGGGAGCGGCGTCCAGGCGGCCGTCCAGGTCCACTTTCCAGCTGAGCAGGGTCGGTGGTGGCGTGGTGGTGGCGCCGCTGTCCGGCGAACGCAGGCCCTGCAGTTTGACCTGCACGGGGCCGGACAGGCTCATGGCAGCGGCGCGGCCGTCCAGGCGCTGCGGATTCAGGTCCGTCAGCCGTGCGTCCACATTCAATTCGTGAGCTTGCCAGATGGCATTGCCCTGGATGCGTCCGGCCGCCTGGCGGGCGTCGGCCAGCTGAATCTCGAAGCCACGCGCTTCCAGCTTGTCTCGCTGGTGCAGGTCGCCGCGCAGTTCGGCCGTCAGGTGCTTCAAGGGCAGACGGGCTTCATTCCAGCGGCCGGGCAGCGCGTTGTCCAGCTGCAGTTGCGCCACCAGAGGGGCGTCTTTCACGAGGGGCGCCAACCGGACCCGTCCCGCCAGGCGCGTTTGCGGTGCGCGCAGCGACAGGGCGGCCAGGTCAAGTTCTCGGGTCTGGAGGTCCAGCGCGGCCAGCGGCCAAGCCTGCAGGGGCGAGACACTGGCGCGCAGGTCCACCGACGGCGGCTCGTGGCCGGGCAGCGGGACGCCCCGCAAGGTGCCACTGAGTTCGATCTTCTCGAAGGTGCCTTGCGCCTGCGCGACCGCAGCCCAGCGCGGCGCGTCTCCGCCCGCGAGGTCGGCAATAGCAGGGCGCAGGCTGGTCTGCACGGACAGGGGCAGCGGCGCGGAGGTGCCGATGCGGGCACTGGCCTCGGCCTGCACGCCCAGCCAGTTGGCCGCAGCGGACTGCACGCGGTGTTCGCCGCCCGGGTGCGCATCCAGCACCAGGCCTTGTGCAGTCAGTTGCCGGATCGCCGGCAACTGGTCGACCAGCAATTCGTCAACCTGCACCTGCTTCACGCTCAACTGCAGCGGCGACAGCAGGCTGGCGGGCGCCTTGGGGGCCTGGGCGCCCGGCTTGCCGGTGTGCACGGTGACCTTTTGCGCACGCATCTGGCCGATGTCCAGGCCAGCCCAGGCATCCGCGTGCGGCCGCCAGGACCAGCGCATGTCGCTGCTGTCCAGGCCTTCGATCACAACCCATTGGTCCCCACCGGCCCAGGTCAGGCGCACGCGGTCCGCCTGCCAGCGTTCACCCAGCAAGGCGCCCTTGAAGCCTTTGACCTCCACCATCGGCAGGTGCGACAGCAACCAGGCCGAGCCCGTGTCGTTGTAGGCCCACCAGCGCAGCACGGCGGTGGCCGAACCCGCCACCAGCATGAGGAAGGCCACGACCACCGCCAGCGGCACCAGCAGCGACAGCGACGCGGCCAGCGGCGCTGGCGCCGCGTGCGCGTCGGTCGGGTGCGGCGTGCTGCCGGCTGGATTGTCGTCTTGGGCCATCAGAAGGCGATGCCGACAGAGAAGTGGATGCGGCCCTTGTGCGTCTCGCTGCCATAGGCCCAGTCCAGGCGCAGGGGCCCGACAGGGCTGCGCCAGCGAACGCCCACACCGGTGCCGTACACGGGTTTGAGGTGGCCGAAGCTGTCCGCCGCGTTGCCCGCGTCCAGGAACACCGCGCCCCACAAGGAGGGCATGCTGTCCAGGAAAGGCCGGGCCAGTTCCACGCTGCCGGTGAACAGCGAGATGCCGCTGCCCACGGCGCCGTCCACCAGCGGGCCCAGGCTGCGGTAGCTGTAGCCGCGCACGGATTCGTCGCCGCCGGCGCGCCACTTCAAGGCTTCAGGGACCACCATGTTGCGGCCCAGATAGACCTGACCCAGTTCCAGCCGGGCCTGCGCATACCAGGCGCGGCCAAAGGTGCGGTAGACGGTCAGGCGGCCATAGCTGCGTGCGAACCAGCCGTTTTCTGCATCGGTGCCGCTGGCGCGGCCGGCGCCAACCTGAATGGACAGCGTTTCGCCCTGCGTGGGCAGCACCACGCTGTCCAGGTCGCGCCAGCCGCCGTGGAAGTTGCCAGACCAGGCCACCGCGGTGCGTTTGGTGCCGCCCAGGATCTCGCGCTGCGATCGGTCAAAGCCCGCGTAGAACAGCCGTTCGATGCGTTGCGTGTCTTGCGCACGGCCCAGTCGCACCTGCTGCGACAGCACGATGTCGGAGTCCGACACCAACCGCTCCACCGCACCGCCGATCAGGTTGCGGTAGAGGCCTTCGTCGACGCGGCCACTGAGTTCCGCGTCCCAGGCCTGGCGCAACTGGCCGACCTCGATCTTGACCTTGGACGACGCCGGCAGGCCAAAGACCCGCCGGTACAGGTGTTCCACCGAAGCGCGCGGGCCCGTGTTGGCGCTGACACCCACCGCAAAGGTGTAGACCTGCAGCGGCGCTTCACGCACGCGCACGTTCAGGTCGGCCGCGGCAGCCTTGGCCGGGTCGACATCCAGGGTGACGCTGACCGTTTCGAACAAGCCCGACTTCTGCAGCCGTTCCTGGAAGTCCAGCAGCAGCGATTCCGTGACGGGCGCGCCGCGCTTGGTGAAGGCCAGGTTGCGCACCGTTTCCGTGTCCTGCGCGGACAGGCCTTCGATCTGGAAGCTGCCCAGCCGGTACAGCGGGCCGCTGTCCACCACCAGGAAGAGGCGCACCTCGTTCTTGGCCACGTCGACGTCGGCGCCGGTGCCGCTCCAGGTCGCGTTGGCGTAGCCGGCCGCGCGCAAGCGGCCCAGCGCCGCGCTCTTGGCCGCGGTCCATGAAGGGTTGCGAAAGCCCGCGCCCACCGGCAGGTCCCAGGACCTCCGCAACTGCGCCAGCGTCTGCGCGGCATGGGCTTCGCCCGATGTGGCGCCGGTGTCCAGTTCGCCTTCGGCCTCAATGGTCACGCGAGATATGCGGGCGCGGGCGCCTGGGACCACCGACAGCTTCACCAGATCGGGCTCGTTGGTGCCGCGCCCTGGCGTGCGGCTCACGGTCACGGTCGGTGAAAAGTAGCCTTCGGTCTGCAGCAGTTCGCGTACCTGGGCCGGCGACGAATCGATCAGGCGCGCCCATTCGGTGTCGTCCACGTCCTCGCGTGCGACCCGTCCCAGGCGCACCAGGTCCAGGTGCCGTTCCAGCAGGGCCTTCAGGTCGCCAGGAGCGTCGATCTCGATCTTCACGCCCAGGGTCGGCGACTGCTGTTCAAATTCCTGCGGCGTGACCAGCGAGAAGCCCTCGCCGCCTTTGTCGGAAGGGTTTGGTGACGACGACGTGCTGCCGTTGCCGGGTGCCGTGGCACAAGCCCCCAGCAGGATGGGCAGCAGCGCCGCCAGCAGCGGCGCGGTCCAAGCGGCCCATGCGCGCCGCGGCGCGCGGGTCATTTGCTGAGCAAGCGCATCGCGCCTTCCAGTCCGGCCAGCGACAGCGGGAACATGCGCTGCTTCATCAGCTGCTGGACGATGGAAATGCTTTGCCGGTACTGCCAGACGCCTTGCGGCTCGGGGTTGATCCAGGCGAACTTGGGAAAGGCATTGGTCAGGCGCTGCAGCCATTCCGCGCCCGGCTCCTCGTTGTTGTATTCCACGCTGCCGCCGGGTTGCAGGATCTCGTATGGACTCATCGTCGCGTCGCCAATGAAGACGAGCTTGTAGTCCTTGTTGTACTTGCGGATCACGTCCCATGTCGGGAACTTCTCGCTGAAGCGGCGGCGGTTGTTCTTCCACATGAAGTCGTAGACGCAGTTGTGGAAGTAGAAAAACTCGAGATGCTTGAATTCGGTCTTGGCGGCGGAAAAGAGTTCCTCCACCCGGTGAATGTGTTCGTCCATCGTGCCGCCGACATCCATCAGCAAGAGCACCTTCACCTTGTTGTGGCGCTCCGGCACCATCTTGATGTCCAGCATGCCCGCATTGGCCGCGGTGCAGTGGATGGTGTCGTCCAGGTCCAGTTCCAGGTCCGAGCCCTCGCGCGCAAAGCGACGCAACCGGCGCAACGCCACCTTGATGTTGCGCGTGCCCAGTTCCTTGGTGTCGTCGTAGTCCTTGTAGGCGCGCTGGTCCCAGACTTTCACCGCGCTCTTGTTGCGGCTCTTGTCCTGGCCGATGCGGATGCCTTGCGGGTTGACGCCATAGGCCCCAAACGGGCTGGTGCCGCCCGTGCCGATCATCTTGTTGCCACCCTCGTGGCGTTCCTTCTGCTCCTCGAAGCGCTTCTTCAGCGTCTCCATCAGTTCGTCCCAGCCCATCTTTTCGATGGCCGCCTTCTCTTCGGCGCTGAGCTCCAGCTCCAGGGTCTTGCGCAGCCATTCCAGCGGCACGTCCTGGGTGAAGTCCGTCAGCAGTTCCACGCCCTTGAAGTAGGCGGCGAAGGCGCGGTCGAACTTGTCGAACTGGGCCTCGTCCTTGACCAGGCTCGTGCGGGCCAGGTAGTAGAACTTGTCGACGCTCGGGCCCGCGCCGCTACCAATGTCGTCGTCAAGGACACCGGCCTTGATGGCTTCCAGCAGGGTCAGGTATTCCTTGACCGAGACCTTCAGCTTGGCCGCGCGCAGCGTGTAGAAGAAGTTGATCAGCATCCCGGGGCCCTGGATGGAGTGGCAGGTCCTTATTGTCGCCGCGCGCGCGAGACCGGGCGGGCACCCGGGTCATGGTTTTGCAACCAGCTGAAGTACTCCTCGTGCCACAGCTTGCTGTTGCGGGGCTTCAGGATCCAGTGGTTCTCATCGGGGAACCAGAGCAGCCGCGCGTCCACTTTCAGGGCCTTCAGGGTGTTGTAGTAGGCCAGGCCCTGGGCGTCGGGCACGCGGTAGTCCAGCGCACCGTGGATGACCAGGGTGGGCGTCTTGAAGTTCCTGGCGAAGGCGTGCGGGCTCTGGCCGTGGACCTGGTCCATCTGGTCCCAGTACCAGCTGCCCAGTTCCTTGGCGTGCCAGTAGTACGCGTCGTCGGCGAACATGCCCACCCAGTCAAAGCAGCCTGCGTGGCAGATGTAGGCCTGGTAGCGGCCGGGCTTCACATGGCCATTCATCCAGGCCACCATGTAGCCGCCATAGCTGCCGCCTGCTGCGAAGACGCGTTTGCGGTCGACGAATGGTTTCTTCAGCAGCCAGTCGGTGCCGGCTTCCACGTCCTGCAGTTCCAGCTCGCCCCAGCGGTGGGTGATGCTGTCCAGGAAGGCAAATCCGAAGCCGGAAGAGCCGTGGTAGTTGACGCTGGCGACGATGTAGCCCTGGGCCGCAAAGACCTGCGTGTTCCAGCGGTAGTGCCAGTTGTCGCCTGGGCCGGTGTGCGGGCCGCCGTGGATGTTGTGCAGCACCGGGTACTTCTTCTTCGCGTCAAAGCCGGGTGGGTACACCACCCACATCTGGACCTGGTCGTCTAACGCGCCCTGGTACCAGACCTCTTCGACCTTGCCAAAGCTGAACTGCGCCATCAGCTCGTCATTGAAGCGTTCGATGCGTCGCGGCGCTTCACCCGTGGCATGCACATGCAGGCGTGCCGGGCTCAAGGCGGTGTCTGCCAGGCACACCAGTGTGCCCGCGGCCTTGTCGAAGCCGCTGACCCAGCCGCCACGCGCCACGACTTCAGCGCGTTTGTCCGGCAGGTCAAAGCGCCACAGGTGCGTGCGCCCCTGCTGTTCGGCTGGGAAGAGCAGGGCCTGACCATCGGCTTCCCACAGCAAGGGGCCGTGCACGGCGTGGTCCCATTCGCCACTGACCACGTCCCATTTGCCCTTGTCGCGCGACCAGATCGCCAGCTGCGAGGGCATGGTGTGCTTCACATGCTGGTGGCTGGCGATGAAAGCCACCTGCAATCCGTCCGGGCTGTAGCGCGGGGCGCCGAAGTCCCATTCCTTGTGCTGCGCAATCACCACAGCCTTGCCACTGCGGATGTCCATTTCCACCAGGGCAGAGCGGCCGTCGCCCCGCTTTTCCGCCGACGGGTCGAACGCAAACACGATGCGTTTGCCGTCGGGCGAGATGTCGAAGTGCTCGGCGCTCGGTTCGGCGCGCCCCAGTTCGTAGGGTGTGCCCTCGAACAGGTCGCGTACCTTGCCGGGTTTGCCGCCCTGGGCCAGTTCCAACAGGTGCAGGTGCGGCACACGGCCCATCGGCAGGTTGTGGTCCCAGTGGCGGTACTGTGCTTCGCTGGTGACGTAGCCGGTTTCCTTGCGTTCGCTGAAGGTCTTGTGTGCGGCGGCCTGTGCCTTGCCGCCCTTCAGTTCGGGCCACACCCAGCTGATGAAGACCAGCCGCTTGCCGTCCGGGCACCAGCGGAATCCGCCCACGCCAGTGGCCACATCGGCCGCCCGGCGGGCTTCACCGCCATCGGGCGCGATCACGTACAGCTGCGCTTCCTTGTCCTTGCTGCCTTCCTGTTCACGCCGCGCGCTGAAGGCAATCAGGTCGCCCTTGGGGCTCCAGCGGGCGCTGCTGTCCTTGTCGCCGCAGGCCGTCAGCCGCCGCGGTTCGCCGCCCAGCGTGGACAGCAGCCACAACGAGGACGACGACTTGTTGTCTTCCATCGAATAACTGGTGAGCGATGCCACGGCCTGCGCGCCGTCCGGGCTCAGGCTGGGGGCGGACAGGCGGTCGATCTTCCAGAGATCGTCCACCGTGATGTTCTTCTTGCGGGCCATGCGGGGTCTCCGTGGGTGCCGTGAAAGTGAAGGTTCAGGTCTGGCGGGGCTTGATGAGCTGCCAGTCCAGATGGGACTTCACCGCAGGCCACTCGGCTGCGGTGATGCTGTAGACCGCGGTGTCGCGGATGCTGCCGTCGGGGCTGCGCAGGTGCGCGCGCAGGATGCCGTCCAACTGCGCGCCCAGGCGCTCAATGGCGCGGCGGCTTTGTGTGTTGAGCCGGTGGGTGCGGAACTCCACCGCGATGCAGTCCAGATTCTCAAAGGCATGGCCCAGGAGCAGGCGCTTGCATTGGGTGTTCAGCGGCGTGCGCTGAACGGCGTTGCGGTACCAGGTGCTGCCGATTTCAACACGGCGGTTCTTGGCGTCGATGTTCATGTAGGTCGTCATGCCGGCGATGCGCCCCTGGGCGTCGAACACCGTGAAGGGCAGCATGGAGCCACTGGCTTGCAAGGACAGGCGCCGTTCGATCTCGGCAGCCATGCCTTCAGGGCTGGGCACGGCGGTGTACCAGAGCCGCCAGAGCTCACCATCACGCGTGGCTTCGCAGAGGCCGTCAAGCTGGTCCGCCGACAAGGGTTTGAGCGCGGCGTGCGTACCCGCCAGCGTCAGAGGATCCGGCCAAGCCATCAAGATACTCCAATGAAGAGCATGTGCCGCGCTAAACCGTGACCAAGCTTCCCGCCGCGGATCCGGCTCCGCCGGTCCGCCAGCGGACGGCCCCCTTGGGGGGTCTGAGAGCCGCGGCTCCAAGTCCGCCTGCGCCGGCTTGGACGGCCCGAAGGCCAGTTGCCTCTGGCAACTGGCGGGAGCGCGAGCGAGCTTGGGGGCGCACAGTCACCGGTTGTGCTTCTGCATGAAGACGAGCTTTTCGAACAGCGTCACGTCTTGCTCGTTCTTCAGCAGCGCGCCCACCAGCGGCGGGATGGCGACCTTGTCGTCCCTGCTCTGCAGCGCTTCCAGCGGAATGTCTTCGGCTACCAGCAGCTTCAGCCAGTCCAGCAACTCGGAAGTGGACGGTTTTTTCTTCAGGCCCGGCAGGTTGCGGATGTCATAGAAGGTCTTCAGTGCGGTGGCCAGCAGTTCCTTCTTCAGGTCCGGGAAGTGCACGTCCACGATCGCCTTCATGGTGTCGGCGTCGGGGAACTTGATGTAGTGGAAGAAGCAGCGGCGCAGGAAGGCGTCCGGCAGCTCTTTTTCGTTGTTGCTGGTGATGAAGACCACGGGCCGGTGCACGGCACGGACCAGTTCGCGCGTCTCGTAGACGTAGAACTCCATGCGGTCGATCTCGCGCAGCAGGTCGTTGGGGAACTCGATGTCGGCCTTGTCGATTTCGTCGATCAGCAGCGCCACCGGCTGGTCCGCCGTGAAGGCCTGCCACAGCACGCCCTTGACGATGTAGTTGTGGATGTCCTTGACCTTCTCGTCGCCCAATTGGCTGTCGCGCAGGCGGCTCACCGCGTCGTATTCGTACAGGCCCTGCTGGGCTTTGGTGGTGCTCTTGATGTGCCACTGCAGGAGCGGCATCTTCAGTGCGCTGGCCACTTCCTCGGCCAGCATGGTCTTGCCGGTGCCGGGCTCGCCTTTGACGAGCAGCGGGCGCTTGAGGGTGACGGCGGCGTTGACGGCCAGCATCAGGTCTTGGGTGGCGACGTACTGGTCGGAACCTTGGAATTTCATGGGAATGGAGGCGGTCGATGCAGTGCCGCGACAGCTGCTGAAGAGGGGCTCGGACCAGTATAAGGCGCCCCTATAATCAGCGGCTGCGGTCAGAACAGGAACGTCTGACCCGAGTCCGACCCAGGTTCGACCCAAGCCCGAACCAATAGCCGCCCACGAGCCCGCACATGAAGATGAAGAAGCTGTCCCTCCTGCTGGCGCTCGCCGGTGCTGCTTTCACCGCACAGACCGCCCTGGCTCAAACCGCCGGCGATGCCAAGAAGGGTCATGACAAGGCTGCCATGTGCATCGGCTGCCACGGCATCATCGGCTACCAGGCCAGTTTCCCTGAAGTGCACAAGGTGCCCATGATTTCGGGCCAGGGTGCCAAGTACATCGTCAGTGCGCTCAACGCGTACAAGAAGGGCGAGCGCAAGCACCCCACCATGAAGGGCATTGCCGCGAGCCTGAGCGACGCCGACATGGCCGACCTGGCCGCCTTCTACGAAGCCCAAGGCGCAGGCAAGGCCGCCGAAGCGCCTGCGGCCCCTGCGGATGTGGCCGCGCTGCTGACCAAGGGCGCGTGCGCGTCCTGCCACGGCGCCAATTTCAGCAAACCCATCGACGGCGCCTACCCCAAGTTGGCGGGCCAGCATGGCGACTATCTCTACGTGGCCCTGAAGGCCTATGGCACTGAAGGCAATCCGCAGGTCGGCCGAGGCAATGCCATCATGGGCGGCCAGGTCAAGCAGTTCAAGCGCGAAGAACTGAAGGCCATCGCCAACTACCTGGCCAGCCTGCCCAGCGACCTGCAAGTGGTGCCGCAGAGCAAGTTCCGCTGATCGGCTGACGGCCTGCCCGCCAACGGCCGCCGTGCGCCAGCACCGCGGCCGTTGTTGTTTTCAGAGCCCCGGGTCTTCAGAGCTCCAGGTGCACGACCGTCGCATCCACATGGCTGCGGTCGGCAGCCAGCCGGCCCTTGGCATTGAGTTGCCGGTTGATGACGATGTCCGTCGCGGCGCCACCAATGAACGATGTGCTGTCGCTCCACTGCACTGTCACACCGCGTACCACAAAGGACCTGGCCGCAGCATCCACGGCCGTGACACGCCCTTCGACTTCAAAGGCTTCGCTGCCGCCGCCGTCGCTGCCGTCGACCGCCACCCGTCGTGCGCTGACGATGCCGTTGCTCGAACTGCCAGTGACTTCGACACGCACGCCCAGCGCCACGGTGCCGCTGAAGGTGGCCGCACTGGCGTTCACGCTGACGCCGTCCACGCTGAAGACTTGTGCCGATGTGAATGCGGTCACGCGGCCTTCGATCTCCACCGTGCTGCGATCCGGCAGGCTCAGGCCGTCCAGGCGCAGGGAGCCTGCGGTCCAGACGCCGGCGGACGGCACGGTTTGCAGCTTGACCCGCAGCACAGAGCCCACGGCCAGACCCGATGGCAGGCTGGACAACTGGTTCAGCGCGACAGTCAGCGTGCCGATGTTCAGCCGTTGTGCCGTGCGGTCCAGGCTGGTGACGGCGCCGCGCACGACGTAAGTGCTGGCGCCCGTGCGTTTTTCGATGCGCGTGGCCACGATGCGCCCGGCCGTGCTGTCCAGAAGGCCGTGCAAGGCCAGCACCTGGCCTGCGGAGAGGCCGGCCAGGCCGCTTGACAGCGTGCTGTCGAACACCGTGCCGGCATTGACGACCACGGTCTGGCCCAGGATGAGCACGCTGGAGCCGGCCGTGTCCACGCTGTCCACGGGACCGATAAGGGCTTCGCTCACGCGCACGGCCTGGGCCTGAGCCACCTGGCGCGTGCCGCTGGCCGTGGTGCTGGTGCTGATGGCAGACGCATCGATGCTGGTCATCGCCCCCAGCAAGAGGGCCGAAGCGGGCAGTTCATGGCCATCGGCGTCTTCCAGGCGCGCCATGCTCTCGTCATAGTGCACGTTGCCCACCACGATGGAACCAAAACCGCTGATCGGTCCGACGGCCAGGGTCTGGGGGGCCATGCCGGTGCCGCCGGAGTCCACGCCGCCGCTGCCGCCGCAACCCTGGGCCAGGGCCAGCAGCAGGCCCAGCAGGGCGGTGGTCAGGGCGCGGGTCAGGTCGCCCGCGGGACGTTGTCGGAAGGCCTGCCTGGAGTCAGTCTTGGGGTTCATGGGGGTTCTCCGGCAAGGGCTCATGGAAGCTGTAAAGGCCCACGCGCAGACGGTGGTCGGCGGCACGACCGGCCTGGCGGTCGTCGTCGATCATCTGCTGCAGTGCGGGCACCAGGTTTTTCAGCAGCAATTGCCACTGCTGCTGTACAAGCGCGTGCGCCTGCGCGACGCCTTGGGTGGACATGGAGTCGCTGAACACGGCCTGCTCCACGTGGCGGCGGTCGCCATGCAGCACGTTGGCCACAGCTGCGCTCAGGTGGTCACCGGCATTGGCACCCAGGAAGCCGAAGAGGCGGGCCTCGTCTTCGGTGGGGGCGATGCGGTCCGTCAGCAACTCGACCGTGTCGTCGCGGTCGCGCTGGGCCACCAGGCCGCGGCGCAGCAGTTCCTCCAGCAGGCTGCGCGGGTGCACGTGCCTCGTGATGCTGGCGGCCAGGGATTCGAAGCTCGGACCGCCCGCCGGACTGCCCTGGCGCGGCAGGCGCCGGATGCGGCCATTCTTGTGGCGCAGGGCCGGGTCGGCCAGCCAGCGTGTGACCAGTTGCGTGGCAGGTGCAGGGCGCTGCACGGCGCGGCGCGGTTCGGCGTCACCAATGCGGGTGACTTCGCGCCGGTGAAGGCCCGTGGCCACGGCCACCTGGCTGACATCGCGCGCACCTGCCAGGCCCTGTTCGCGGCGGGCTTCGCGCGCAGCAACCACGTAAGCGCGCTTGAACAATTCCTCGGCCTGCGCGAAGGGCAGGCCGCGGCCGACACACAGGCGCGCCAGCGGCACCAGCAGTTCTTCCACCGCCTGCTTCAAAAGTTGTTCGCGATCCTCGCTGGACATGGCTTGACCTTGCGCGCCATGATATCTGCCCAATTTGGGCATTCGTAACGTGGTGTCATTCGGGGCGTGGAGGCCGCCCGCGCTGTCCTCAGCCGACCGCTGCCCTGGCGGGCAGTTTCAGCAGGCCGGTGGCCAGCGCGGTGCCCAGCAGGATCACGGCACAACCCACCAGCATGGGCGTGGTGGGCAATTCGCCCAGGATCAGCCAGCCCCAGAGCAGTGCAAAGCCCGGGATCAGGAAGGTTACGCTCATGGCGTAGGCGGTACCGGCATGGGCGATCAGGCGGAAGTACAGCAGGTAGGCCAGGCCTGTGCAGCCAAAGGCCAGCACACCGGTGGCGAGCCAGGCGCTGGTGCCGGGCATCACGGCGGGCCAGGCCCACAGCGCCGGCAGTGACAGCACCAGCGTGGCGGCCCACTGGCTGCCCGCGGCCACTGCCAGCGGCGGCACGCCTTGCAGGAAGCGCCGCGACAGGTTGACGCCGAAGCCGTACAGCACGGCCGCGCCCAGGCAGGCTGCGATGCCCAGTGCCGCGCTGACGCCGTGGTCGCCGGGTTTTAGGTCGGCCTTGCCCCAGCTGAGGCCCACGACGCCGGCCACACCGATCGCCAGGCCCAGCCAGCGTGTGGGCGTGAGCTTTTCGCCAAGCCACAGCCAGGCCACCAGTGCGCCCCAGATCGACGCGGTGGCGTTGAACACCGACATCAGCGCCGTGGTGAGCGCCAATGCGCCCAGCGCGAAGAGCAGGAAGGGCAGGGCGGAATTGACGATGCCCACGGCCAGTATCGGCCGCCAGTGCTGTCGCAGCGCGCCCAGTTGGCCGCGCGCGGCCAAGAGGGGCAGCAGCAGCAGCGACGCCCCGGCCACGCGCAGGAACACCAGCGGCACCGGCCCGAACTGCGAAGCGCCCATGCGCATGAACAGAAAGCTGGCGCCCCACAGTGCGGCCAACAGGAACAGGTCCAGCAGGTCGCGTTGTTTCATGCCACCCGACTCATGCCACTTCTCGCGCGGTTGCGGCGCCTTCCAGGGCCAGCAAGGCTTGCTTGCGCGGCAGGCCGCCGGCATAGCCGGTGAGCGAGCCGTCCCGGCCCACCACGCGGTGGCAGGGCACGATCACCGACACCGGGTTGCGGCCCACTGCTGCGCCCACGGCACGTGCGGCTTCGGGGCGGCCCAACTGGCGGGCGATGTCGCCATAGGTGTCGAGCTGCCCGCGGCCGATGCGCTGCAGCGCTTGCCATACCGATTGCTGGAAGGCCGTTCCCTGCGGGTCCAGGGGCACGTCAAAGTGCTGACGCTGCCCCGCAAAGTACTCGCCCAGTTCGGTCGCTGCCTGCTGGAGCCAGCGGTGTGCCGGCTGCAGCGGCGCGTCCAGTGCACCCGGGTGGTGGGACTGCGCGTCAAACCAGGCACCGGCCAGGCCGCGCTCGGTGGCGGCCAGGGTCATCGGGCCCAGGGGCGTGTCCACCCGGCTTTGCGCGGCAAAGGTCTTTGTCATGTCGTTTTCTCCAGTTCGTGCCACAAGCGCATCACCGCATACGCGCGCCACGGCCGCCAGGCTTCGGCCAGGGCGGTGATGCGTTTGGCGTCGCGCTGGTCTGTTGCAAGCCCCAGCGCGTTCATGAGGCCGATGTCTGTGGCCGGCCAGGCGTCGGGCCAGGCCAGCGCGCGCAGGGCAATGACTTGCGCAGTCCAGTCGCCCACGCCGGGCAAGGCGCGCAGGGCGTCCAGGGTTGCTTCGACCGGCGCGCCGCGGTGCAGGCTGATCTGGCCCGCGGCCACGGCCGAAGCCATTGCCTGCAACGCCTTGACGCGCTGCCGCACGATGCCCAGCTTGCCAATGACTTCCGGGTCGGCGCCGGCCAGCGTGTCGGCACCCGGGAACACGTGGGTCAACGCGGCAAAGGGCGTTTGCAGCGGCTCGCCAAAGCGGTCCACCAGACGCTGCACCAGGGTGCGCGCGGCCTTGACGGTGACCTGCTGGCCCAGGATCACGCGCACCGCCACCTCGAAGCCGTCCAGCGTGCCCGGCAGGCGGGCGCCGGGGCGCGTGGGCACGGGCAGCAGCGCCATCACGGGGTCGATCTGCGCCGGGTCAGCATCCAGGTCCAGCCATTGGCGCACCCGCTGCATCACGGCGCCGAGCAAGGGGCTCAGCGTGGCGGAGGTGTGCACGTGCACCTCGTGCCGATCGGGCACAAAGCGGCATTCCACCCAGCCCTTGACCGCCTGGCCCTTGTGCCGCAGCCCCAAGGTGCGGCGCAGCGCCAGGCCCTCCACCTGTTCCAGGCCTGACACCTGGCGCCGCGCGAAAAAGCCCAGCACGGCGTCCACGTCATAGGGTGGACGGTAGGCCAGGCGCAAAGCCTGCCCTGCAAGTGGTGCCGCTCCTTCGCGCCGCAATTGCGTGGGGTTGAATCGGTAGCGCTCGGCAAAGGCGGCGTTGAAGCGGCGCAGGCTGGCAAAGCCCGATGCCAGTGCCACCTGCGTGACGGGCTGGTCGGTGTCGGTCAGCAGCTGCTTGGCCAGCAGCAGGCGCTGTGTGGTGAGGTATTCGTGCGGCGCCACGCCATGCGCGGCCTGGAAGATGCGACGCAGGTGGCGGTCGGTGACGCCCAGGCGCTGGGCCAGTTGCGGCACGGC
Organism: uncultured beta proteobacterium; assembly: GCA_963750785.1. Classification (GTDB taxonomy): domain Bacteria; phylum Pseudomonadota; class Gammaproteobacteria; order Burkholderiales; family Burkholderiaceae_C; genus Rubrivivax. The sequence continues at coordinate 27,095 of CAVVSC010000003.1, forward strand.
GACGTCGTCCCCGCTGTGCACGGCGTGTTCGATCCAGCGCGCAGCGGTGTCAGCCAGGGCGCGTGAGGAGTCCATCTGCGACAGGCCCGGTGCGATCTCCGGCCGGCACTTCATGCAGGGACGAAAGGACGCAGCCTCGGCCTGCGCTCGGGTGCCGAAGAAGCGGCAGTTCTCGCGCCGCGGGATGCGCACGCGGCACACCGGCCGACAGTACACGCCGGTGCTGGTGACGCCCACGAAGAGGCGCCCGTCAAAGCGCGCATCGCGGGCTTTCAGGACCAGATAGGCGGCGTCGTCGTCGAGAGGCATGACCTGAATGATAGGCAGGGGCGGCTTTCGGGCTCGCCGTTTTCGGACCTGTCCTTGTGGCCTTGCAGGCGCGCTTAGCATGGCAGCACAAAGACAGCGCAGGAGACAAGCATGGGCGAACGCAAGGTGTGTGTGGTGAGTGGGTCCTCGTCGGGCATCGGCGCGGCGACGGTGAAGCGCTTCGCCCGCGAGGGTTGGGATGTGGTGGTCAATTTCTCGCGCAGCCGCGAACCCGCGGAAGCCGTGGCCGCCGAGTGCCGTGCCTTGGGCGCGAACGCACTGGTGTCGCAGGCCGACGTGGCCGACGACATGCAGTGCCGCCGGATGGCCGAAGAAACGCGGCAGCACCTGGGCCGCTGCGATGTGCTGGTCAACAACGCCGGCACCACCAAGTTCGTGCCGCTGAAGCACCTGGACGGCCTGCAGGCCCAGGACTTCCACGACATCTACGCCGTCAACGTCATCGGCGCCTACCAGCTCACGCGTGCCTTCGTGCCGCTGCTGGAACAGCAGGGGCATGCGGGCGTGGTGAACATCAGTTCGGTGGCTTCCATGATGGGCCGCGGTTCGTCGATCGCCTACATGGCCAGCAAGGGCGCGGTGAATGCCATGACCGTGGGTCTGGCACGTGCGCTGTCGCCAAAAATCCGCGTCAATGCCATCGCGCCTGGGCTGGTGGATACACCCTGGTTGCGCCAGGGCCTGGGCGAGCGCTACCCCGTGTACGTGAAGGACTGGACCGACCGCGCGGCGCTGGAAGACGTGATCCAACCGGAAGACGTGGCCGATGCGGCCTGGTGGCTGGGGGCCGGTGCGGCCAAGACCACGGGCGAAGTCTTGCTGCTCGACGCCGGATTCCGACTCACCAAGGCTTGAAGGACCACCCATGAACAAGCTTCGACTGATGGCCTGCGTGGCAACTGTGTTGGCCAGCGCCTGCGCCACGGCGCCCATGGGCCTGGTGACGGCGGACGATGTGGCACGGATCATTGCCAGTCCCGACCGAACCGCCGGCGATCGCCAGAACGACATCCGCCGCAAGCCCGTGGACCTGATCGCATTCATGGCCTTGCGGCCTGGCATGACCGCACTGGACGTGAGCGCCGGTGGTGGCTACACGTCGGAACTGCTGGCCCGCGCCATCGGGCCGCAGGGCCGGGTTTATGGCCAGAGCCAGCCGCGGGATGCGTCGCGTCCCATGCCGGCACCTGCCGCACCCGAGGGCGGCAACGCACCCGCTGCCGCGCGGCCATCGGCGTCCTCATCGGCTGCCACACCCACGACCGAAGTTCCGCGCCCGCCGCCCCGCACGTCAGCCATGGCCTTGGCCGACCGTGACCAGCGCCTGCGCACGGCCGGTGTGGCCGCTGCGCCCATCGTGCCCGTGGCTCAGCGCTTCGATGACCCGGTACCGGCGGCCGTGGCCGATGGCGGTCTGGACATCGTCACCCTGATGTTCAACTACCACGACTTCGGCTTCATGGGCGTGGACCGCGCGCGCATGAACGCGGCCATCTTCCGGGGCTTGAAGCGCGGCGGTGTCTATGTGATCGGCGACCACGCCGGCCGACCTGGCACGGGCATCAGTGAAGCCGGCACTCTGCACCGTATGGAAGAAGCCTTCCTGAAGCGCGAGGTGGAAGCCGCCGGCTTCAAGTTGCTGGCCGAAGGACAGTTCCTGCGCAACCCGAATGACCCGCGCGACAGGAACACGCCAGAGCCCTTCCAACCCAAGGACGAATTCGTCCTGAAATTCATCAAGCCCTGAGGATCCAGACCATGCCTTTTGACTTCAGCAACAAGCGGGTTGTGGTGGCTGGTGGCAGCCGCGGCATCGGTCGCGCCATTGCGCTGGGCTTCGCGGCCGCGGGTGCGCGGGTGTCCATCTGCGCACGCGGCGCGGCAGGTGTGCAGGCTGCGCGTGCCGAGATCGCCGCGCTGGGCCATGCCGCACACGGTGCGCCGTGCGACCTGGCAGACGCCACAGCGGTTTCAGGTTATGTCGAGGCTGCCGCCGCGGCGCTGGGCGGCATCGACGTGCTGGTCAACAACGCGTCCGGCTTTGGCATGGCCGATGACGAAGCGGGCTGGGCAGCCGGCCTTTCGGTGGACGTGATGGCGATGGTGCGTGCTTCTCGCGCGGCCCTGCCGCACCTGGTGAAGCAGGCGGGCAGTTCGGTGATCCACATCTCGTCGATCTCCGGCTACCGCGCCAGCGCCCGCGCGCCTGCTTACGCGGCGGTGAAGGCAGCCATGATGAGCTACACCGCCAGCCAGGCATTGATGCTTGCGCCGCAAGGCGTGCGCGTGAATTGCATCGCACCGGGCAGCATCGAATTCCCGGGCGGCGTGTGGGACCAGCGCAAGCAGGCAGGCGACGCGCTCTACGCGCGCACGCTCAAGGGCATCCCCTTCGGTCGCATGGGCACGCCGGAAGAGATTGCCGAAGTGGCGCTCTTTCTGGCCTCACCGCATGCACGCTGGGTCACCGGCCAGACGCTCGCCGTGGACGGCGGGCAACTGTTGGGCTGAACGCCAGCGCGCATCTTCGCGCTGCCGCGCGATCAGTGCTTGCCGGGACGCGGCCCTTGCCCGGGTCGGCCTGTGGCGCTTCCGCCGGCGACCGGCACGACCGGCACCACCGGTGCAGGTGCGTGCACCTGCTTGGGTTTCTTGGCTTCCTTGTTGCCCTTGGACATGCATGGCTCCAGTGCTGAGTGGGTGACGGACGCCAAGCTACGGCAAGGGTCCGGTCCCGTCTGTGGGCTGGAGCACCCAGACCGACTTGTCAGACCTGCCGCGGGTCCAGCGCGTCGCGCAGGCCGTCGCCCAGCAGGTTGAAGGACAGCACCAGCAGGAAGATGGACGCGCCGGGCCAGATGGCCATCCAGGGCGCGTTGTCGACATAGTTCTTGGCCGTGTTCAGCATGCTGCCCCAGCTGGGGGCGGGCGGCTGCTGGCCCAGGCCCAGGAAGGACAGGCTGGCCTCGGCGATGACCGCGGACGCGATGGCCAGCGTGGACTGCACCACCAGTGGCGCCACCGCATTGGGCAGCACATGGCGCAGCACCACACGCAGCGGCGAAGCGCCCAAGGCGCGTGCGGCTTCGATGTAGTCCTCCACCTTCACGTTCAGCACCTGGGCCCGGGTCAGGCGCACGAAGACCGGTGTGGCCGACACGCCGATGGCGATCATCGCGTTGCTCAGGCTCGGCCCCAGGAAGGCTGCCAGAGCGATGGCCAGGATCAGGAAGGGACAGGCCAGGAAGGCGTCGGTCAGGCGGGAGATGAAGCCGTCCACGAAGCCGCCCACAAAACCCGCCAGCAGGCCCAGCGGCACGCCAATGGCCAGGGAGATGCTGACCGACACGATGCCCGCCAGCAGGGACGCCTGCGTGCCCCAGACCACACGACTGAAGACGTCGCGGCCGATCTCGTCGGTGCCAAACCAGTGTTCGGCCGAAGGCGCCTTGCGGATGGCCGACCAACTGGTGGCGATCGGGTCCTGCGGCGCCAGCCAGGCGGCAAACACGGCCAGCACCACAAAGGCCAGCACGACGGCCAGGCCGAACATGGCACTCTTGCGGCGGCGCAGGCGGCGCCCGGCGCGCAGCCAGGGACTGTCCGAACGGATCATGCCGCCTCCCGGAGGGTTCCCCGAGGGAGGCGAGCCCTCCCGGGGGGTCGCGAGCGCATGCGAACGTGGGGGCTCACGATCTCAACTTCGGGTTGGCCGCGAAATAGGCCAGGTCGGCCAGCAGGCTCAGCGTGATGTAGGCCGTGGCGGTGACCAGCACCACGCCCTGCACGACGGCGTAGTCGCGGTTGAAGACGGCATCCACCACCAGCTTGCCAAAGCCCGGGATGGTGAAGACCTGCTCGGTCAGCACCGCGCCGGACAGCAGGGTGCCGAGTTCCAGTGCGCCCAGGGTGATGACGGGTGTCAGTGCATTTCGGAAGGCATGTTTGAGGATCACCACCCGCTCCGGCAAGCCCTTGCTGCGGGCAGTCCGCACATAGTCCGAAGACAGCACCTGCAGCATGCTGCTGCGCGTGTGCCGCATCAGCACCCCGGCGATGGCATTGCCCAGCACGAAGGCCGGCATGATCATGGAAGCCAGGTTGGCGCCCAGGTCTTCAAAGGGGCTGACGTAGCCCGACGCCGGCAGCCAGCCCAGTTGCACCGAAAACAGCAGGATCATCAGGATCCCGAGCCAGAAGTTGGGCGTGGAAATGCCCCACAGCGCGAATCCATTGGCCAGCGCGTCTGGCCAGCGCCCACGGCCCACGGCCGCCGCGATGCCGGCCGGCACGCCGATCAGCAGCGCAATGGTGAAGGCCAACAGGGCCAGTTCCAGCGTCACCGGCAGCTTCTGCAGCACCAGGTCCAGCACCGGCTGCTGCATGCGCAGGCTCTCGCCCAGGTCGCCCTTGAAGACACCCGCCACCCAGTAGAAGTAACGCACGGGCAGGGGCTCGTCCAGGTGCATCTTGTCGCGCAGGAAGGCCACGACACTGGGGTCCTGGTCCTCGCCCGCCAGGATCTTGGCGGGGTCGCCGGGCAGCAGCTGCTGCAGGCCGAAGACCAGCATCGACACGAAGACCAGTGTGGGCACGATGCTGAAGAGCCGCTTGATCAGGAACTGGATCAAGACGGGCTCCTCAAGCGCCGCAGCGCAAAATCCCCGCGCACCGCGGAGTCCCTTTCATGTCCTTGTTCAACGATCTGGCCCAAGGCCTGAGACCCGAGCCCGTCCAGGTGGACCTGCGCGAGCACGTGCGCGCCGGTGCCGGCGCGCTGCTGGGCATCCTGCTGACGGCGCTCATCAGCCGCTGGGCCGCAGCGGCGCTGGGCTTGAGTCCCTGGCTGGTTGCACCCATGGGTGCCAGCGCCGTGCTGGTGTTCGCGGTCCCGGCTAGCCCCTTGGCGCAACCCTGGGCCGTGCTGGGCGGCAACGGCGTGTCCGCGGTGGTGGGTCTGGTCTGCGCCTGGGCCGTGCCCGACACCGCCGTGGCTGCAGCCCTGGCGGTGGGGCTGGCGATTTTCCTGATGTTCAGGCTGCGCTGCCTGCACCCGCCGGGCGGTGCGTCGGCACTTCTGGCCGTGTTGATGCACGCCAGCCAGGTCCGCCTGGCCTTGAGCGTGGTGTTGATGAACGCGCTGCTGCTGGTGCTGGTGGGCATCGTCTACAACACACTCACCGGTCGACGGTACCCGCACGTCAAGGTGGCGGCCGCGGCCGCGCCCGGCCCGCAGGCCTCGCGCTTCTCTGCGGCCGACCTGGACGCGGCGCTGGCCCACTTCAAGGGCGGCCTGCTCGACGTCAGCCGCAACGACCTGGAAGACCTGCTCAACAGCGCCGAGGCTGCAGCCTTCCAGCGCAACCTGGGCCAATTGCGCTGCCAGGACATCATGTCGCGCCAGCCCGTCACCGGCACGCGCGCCACGTCGGCCGCCGAAGCGCTGGCGCTGATGCGGGACAAGCGGATCAAGGCTCTGCCGGTGGTGGACGCGCAGCAGCACCTGGTGGGCATCGTGTCGCGCGCGGACCTCAGCGGCGGTGACGAGTCCACGGACCTGGCTGCGTTGATGACCCGCCGCGTGCGCGTGGCCCGCGCCGACAGCCCCGCGCTCAGCCTGCTGGAACTTTTTTCCGATGCCGGTCATCACCACATCCCGATCGTCGACGAGGACACGAAAGTGGTGGGCGTCATCACGCAAAGCGACTTCGTGCGCGCCTTGCATCGGGCCGTGATGACCGGTTGAGCGACGGATCAAGTCCGGGGTCGCTCAGGGCGCCATCTTCAGGCCGCTGATGCGCAGCAGGCCGTCCGGGATCTGCCGCACGCCGCTCAGCTTGGCGTTGTAGGCCCACAGCCAGTTGCGGTGGTACAGGTAGACGATGGGACGGTCCTTCAGCACCTTGGCGGCAATCTTCTCGAAGACCTTCTTGCGCTGCGCCGGGTCGCGTTCGCTGCGGCTCTGGGCCAGCAGGGCGTCGGTTTCCGCGTCACAGCGGCCGCTGTAGTTCAGCGGCTGCTTGCAGCCGTGGAAGCTGAACAGGTTGCCGTCGGGGTCGGGCCGGCCGCTCCAGGCCAGGATGAGAGCTTCGTAGTCGCCCTTGTCGGCCAGGTTCAGCGTGGTCGCAAATTCTGCCGCCTGGATCTTCACGTCGAAGCCCGCGTCGCGTGTCATGGCCTGGATCACCAGGGCCAGACGCTGCGCGTCGCTGGTGGTCGGCGTCAGCAGTGTGAAGCTGGGGTTGGGCACGCCGGCCTCCTTCAGCAGGGCGCGTGCCTTGGCCACGTCGCGCTTGGGCACGGGCACGTTCTTGGCGTAGTAGGTGTTGCTGGGCGCGACCCACTGGTTGCCGACCACGGCCTCGTTGTCCATCACCACCTGGCTCAGGCCCTGGCGGTCGATGGCCAGCTCAAAGGCCTCGCGCACGCGGGCGTCCTTGCCCAGCGGGTTGGCCTGGGCCTTGTCGCTCTTGGCCAGGTTGATGGTGATGCCCTGGTAGCCGATCTCGGTGATGGCGGCCGTCTTCAGCTTCTTGTCGGTCTTGAGCTTTTCAATGTCCGAAGAGGCCACGCGTTCGATGAAGTCCAGTTGCCCGGCCTTCAGGTTGGCCAGGCGCACGGTGGCGTCGGGAATGGGCGTGTAGGTGACCTTGCCGAAATTGACGGCGGCCTTGTTCCAGTAGCCGTCAAAGCGTTCGACCACGATGCGGTCCTGCGCCACACGCTCCACAAACTTGAAGGGCCCGCTGCACACCGGCCTGGTGCCGAACTTGTCGCCGGCGGCCTGCGCGGCCTTGGGGCTGACCATCATGCCGGCGCGGTCGGTCAGCGCGGCCAACAGGGGAGAGAAGGGCGCGCTGAGGTTCATGCGCACGGTCATCGCATCCACGATATCCACGCTGGTGACGGGCGCGAGTTCGCCACGGCGGTTGCTGCCGGCCATGGTCTTGTGGCGCTCGATGTTGAACTTGACCGCGGCGGCGTCAAATTTCTCGCCGTCGTGGAAGGTGACACCGGGCCGCAGCTTCATCGTGAGCTGCTTGCTGTCGGCTGACCACTCCCAGCTCAGCGCCAGTTGCGGCACCAGGCCCAGTTTCTCGTCGATGTCGATCAGCTTGTCGCACAGCGACGCAAACACCACGCGGCCCACGAAGCTGCGCGCCAGCGTGGGGTCCAGCACGTCGGGGTCTTCGGCAAGCCCAATTCTCAGACTTGGTAGGGTCTGGGCTTGCGTGGCGGCCGTCAGCAGCAGGGCGGTGAGGGTCAACATCTTCTTCATGGGGTGCTCCTGTGGGATGCGCTGGATGGCCCAGCAAGGAAACGGGCGATGTGGTCTTCAATGCGCGTGCGGTCCAGTTCACCGGCCGGCCTTTCGCGCGTGGGCAGGCAGGCGGCAAAGGGCTGGAAACGTTCCAGGCTCTTGGCATGCAGGCGCTGCAGTTCGGTGAAAGGGTTGTCGTGGTCGTCCACGCGCAGGTCCAATTCGGGGTAGTCCTGGCTGCCTTGCACACGGATGGCAGCGGACTGGCGGCCGCGCTTGTCGCCACCGACGGCGTCACCGGCGCACAGCGCGGCAATCAGGCGTTCGGCCAGCGGCCGGCCCTGGGTGGCTGCAAAAGCCCCGGCCGTGGCGCTCAGCACGTCCGGGCCCACGAGCATGTTGCCCGCGACGCTGAAGCCTGCGTGCACCACATGCCCGCACCAATCCACGCAGCTTGCACCGGTGTGGGCTGCAGGCTGGCCCAGCCAGGGCAGCACGTGCAGTTGGCGTTGCGCCTGGCCTTCGTCTGCTGCGGTGAGAGCCTGCACCACCGCGGCAGCGTCCAGGCCCTGTTCCAGCAAGTGCAAGCCGTGGGTGCCGTACATCGGGTTCACCAAGGCTTGCGTGGCTATGGCGCCCACGCCGGCCTTGGTGTGCACGCAGAGCGCGCCCACCGCGAAGAAGCGGCTGGCAATGGCCACGCCCAGGCGGCCGCTCTCGTCGCGTGCGATCAGGGACCAGGTCATGCGCGTGTGGGTGCAAAACGTGTCACTCGACCTTGCCGATCTTGCGCACGGCGTCGACCATCAACTTGGCGTCGCCGTCCCAGTAGGTCTGGAATTCCGGCGCGTCCAGGTACTCCAGCGGGCTGCCGGCGCGGTTGATGATGCTGATCACGTTGGGGTCCCGGGCTGCTTTGCCGGCTGCGGCACGCAACTTCTGCACCACGTCGTCCGGCGTGCCGGCGGGCACGAACAGCGCCGACCATTGCGCGAACGTGGCGCCGTAGCCGGACTGCTTGAGGCTCGGCACGTCCGGCATGGACGTCAAGGGCTTTTCACCCCAGTGCGCCAGCGCGCGCAACTTGCCAGCCTTGATGTTCTGCACCACGGAGGCGGGCCCGCTGGACACGGCGTCCACCTGGCCGCTGAGCAGCGCCAGGATGGCAGGACCGGCGCCGGTGTACGGGATGTGTGTCATGCGAAAGCCCGCGCTGGCCTTCAGCATTTCCATCGGAACGTGCATCGTCCCGTAGTTGCCGCTGCTGCCGTAGTTGTAGACGCCGGGCTTTTTCTTGGCATCGGCCACGAATTCGGCCAGGGTCTTCCAGGGCGCGTCTGCGCGCACCACCAGCACCGTCGGGTCGGCCGTGAAGCGCGCGATGGGCTTGAACTGGTTCAGCGTGTACGCGGGCTTGCGGCCCAGGATGGCGTCGGCCTCCGGCAGGATGGAGATGGACGACAGCGTCATCAGCACGGTGTACCCATCGGCCGGTGCACGCGCGGCCGCGCCCATGCCCAGCGCGCCACCGGCGCCGACGCGGTTTTCCACGATGACCGTGGTCTTCAATTCCTTGCCCAGGGCTTCTGCCACGGGGCGGGCCACCGTGTCGGCCACGCCGCCGGGCGGGAAGGGAACGATCATGGTGATGGGCTTTTCGGGCCAGCCCTGCGCCCAGGCGCCGCTGGTGACAGCCAGCAGCGCGGCGGCGATGATGAGATGCTTCATGCCTGGGATTCCTTTGCAGTTTCGGCCCGGTCGGTGAACCGGTTCTCCAGCACGCCGACGCCATCAATTTCAATGCGCACCACGTCGCCATGGCCCAACCACCGCGGCGGGTTCATGCCCATGCCCACACCCGCGGCCGTGCCGGTGGCAATCACATCGCCCGGCAGCAAGCTGATGCCGCGCGAACAGGTTTCGACCAGGGTGGGAATGTCGAAGATCAGGTCGCTGGTGTTGGCGTCCTGGCGCAGTTCACCGTTCACCCAGCAGCGCACGCGGGTGTTGCTGCCGTCCACTTCGTCGGCGCTGACCAGCCACGGGCCCATGGGGCAGAAGGTGTCGAAGCTCTTGCCCAGGTCCCACTGGCCGTGGCGGATCTGCACGTCGCGCGCCGTCACGTCATTGATGATGGTGTAGCCCCAGACGTGCTGCATCGCGTCGGCGCGGCTGATGTTGCGGCCGCCCTTGCCGATGACCAGGGTCAGCTCGGCCTCGTAGTCGATCTGTGTGGAGATGGCGGCGCCCGGCAGCTGCACATCGGTGCCCGTGGCCACCACGGTTTCCGGCACCTTGGTGAAGACGATGGGCCAGGCGTCCACGGTCTTGGCGTTGTCCTTGAACACACTCTCGCGCAGTTCCCTGGCATGCGCGTGGTAGTTGCGGCCCACGCACCACAGGTTGCGGCGCGGCACGGGAATCGGCGCCTCGAATTGCACGCCGGCCAGTGGGAGCTGTTCGGCCACCGCGGGCCAGTCATGGCCGTGCGCGAGGGCGTCCATGAGCGGCAGGCAGCCGAGTGGCGCCGCGCCTTCAAAGACGTCCAGCGTGCGCCCGTCGGCCGCGAGTCGGGCCACGCGGCGTTGGCCCTGGTGAAGGATGGTGGCAAGGCGCAAGGCAGGCTCCTGGGCTTGAACAAGATTGGAACAAACGTATTGCCCAAATGCTACCATTTGGGCCCATGGACACTGCTGCAATTCTGCGAGAGACGATCCTGGAGAAGCTGCGCTCGCGCACCTGGCGGGCCGGCCACCGCATCCCGACCGAACGTGCACTGAGCGACCAGTTCGGCCTGAGCCGCAGCACCGTGCGACGCGTGCTGCAGGACCTGAAGCGCCGCCGGCTCATCACGCAAACCGTGGGCAGTGGCACCTACGTGGCCGAGTTGGTCCACGAGGCCTTGGCGGAGATGACGCCCGTGGTCAGCGCGTTCACCGTGAGCCCCGCGGACCTGATGAGCGCACGCCTGGTGCTGGAACCTGCGCTGATCGACATGTGCATTGGCAATGCCACGAGTGCGGACTTTTCGCGCATGGACGAATGCAACCGCATGGCCGAGGCGGCGGGCACCCCGGAAGAGTTTGAGCAGTGGGATGCCGCCTTGCATGAAGCGATTGCCGACGCGGCCCACAATGGATTCATCACGGGGCTCTTCAAGTTGATGAGCGAAGTGCGCCAGCAAGGCGAGTGGGGCGTCCTGAAGCGCCGGAGCGCCACGCCGGAGCGGCGGCTGGAATACCAGCACGAGCACCGTGCCATGGTGGCTGCGCTGAAGGAGCGCGATGCAGACAAGGCCAAGAAGCTGTGCCTGGCGCACCTGGTGCATGTGCGGGTCAACATGCTGGGGCATTGACGTTCAGCCGAATTGACCCTGTGAGGGTGCGCCGCTAGAGTCGGTTGCGATTCAACCCAAATCCAACCAATCAAGGCCAATCAACGATGCAGATCCTGACCCTGGCCCGCCGCGCGTGGCCCCTGATGCTGGCCTTCACGGCCGCCCTGGCGCAAGCCCAGGACTACCCGAACCGGGCGGTGCGCATCATCGTGCCCTTCGCGCCGGGCGGCTCGGCCGACGTGTTTGGCCGTTTCATTGCGCAGAAGCTGCAGGACAGCACTGGCCAGAACTTCATCATCGACAACCGACCGGGCGCTGGCTCGGTCATCGGTACAGACGCGGTGGCGAAGTCAGCGCCGGATGGCTACACGCTGCTGCTGATGTCCAACACGCATACGGTCAACGAGTCGCTGATCCCCAGCAAGCCCTTTGTGCTGATGAAGGACTTCGTCCCGGTCGGACCCATCAACTATTCCGATCTGGTGCTGGTGGCGCGCGGCAACTTGCCGGCCAACACCTTGGGCGAACTGATCAAGGCCGCCAAGGCCAAGCCGGGCAGCATGAGCTATGCGTCGTCCGGCCCCGGCACGCCGTACCACATGGCAGGCGAGCTCTTCAAGGCCATGGCCGGCGTGTCCATCGTGCACATCCCCTACCGCGGCAGCGCCGGCGCGCGTTCGGACGTGCTGGGCGGTCAGCTGGAAATGATGTTCGACGCCATTCCCACCATGACCGAGCACATCAAGTCCGGCAAGGTAAAGGCGCTGGCCACCACGGGCAAGAGCCGTTCGGCCACCCTGCCGGATGTGCCGACGGTGTCGGAAGCCGGCGTGCCGGGCTACGAAGCCACCATCTGGCTGGGCCTGATGGCGCCCAAGGGCACGCCGCCGGCCATCGTCAACAAGCTCAACGCGGAACTGGCCAAGATCACCAGCAACCCGGACGTTCGCAAGGCCTGGACGGCGCAGGGCACCACGGCCATGACCATGGGTGTCGACGAGTTCACCCGCTACATGAATGACGACATCACCAAGTGGGCCCGCATCGTCAAGATCAGCGGGGCGAAAGTCGAATGACCGGTACCCTGAACTTCCTGAGCGCGGGCGCTGCGCAGGGTCTGTTGAAGGCTGTGCAGCCGCGTTTTGAATCGGAGCATGGCATCCGCCTGCAGGGCCGATTCGGTGCCGTGGGTGCCATGAAGGAAGCGCTCTTGGCGGGCGAGGCCTGCGACTTGTTCGTCACGACCGACGCCATGGTCAGCGAGCTGGCGGCACAGGGCCGACTGGTCGGCGCCAGCCGTGCGCCGCTGGGCCGTGTGCGCACGGGCGTGGCGGTGCGGCGCGGAGATCCGCGGCCTGACGTGTCCTCGGCCGAGACCTTGCGCGCGGCCCTGCTGGCCGCGCGTGGCATCTACTTCCCCGACCCCGTGCGGGCCACCGCCGGCATCCACTTTGCGAACGTGCTGCGTGCACTCGGCATCCATGACGAGTTGCAGCCACGCTTCCGCAATTTCCCCAACGGCGCCACCTCCATGCGCGAACTGGCGGCCAGTTCGGAGCCAGGCCTGATCGGCTGCACCCAGGTGACGGAGATCCTCTACACCGAAGGCGTGGAACTGGTGGCCCTGCTGCCGCCGCAGTTTGAGCTGGCCACGGTGTACACCGCCGTGGTGGCAGCCGGATCGCCGCAGGCCGCCCTGGCGCAGTCTCTGGTTCAGCTGATGGCGGGCGATGAGTCCCGTGCGCTGCGCCAGCAAGGGGGTTTTGAATGAAGCAGGTACCGCGCTGGATCGCTTCCTTGGTGGGGCTGGGGCTTGCTGTGGCAGGCCAAGCCCAGGCCCAGGCTCAGGACTACCCGATCCGCCCGATCCGCATCATCGTGCCCTTCTCGCCAGGCGGCGCGGTGGACGGCCCGACGCGGGTCGTCGCGCAGGAACTGTCCAAGCGCCTGAAGCAGCAGGTCATCATCGACAACCGGCCGGGTGCCGGCGCCACCATCGGCAGCGAAGCCGTGGCGAAGAGCCCGGCTGACGGCTACACGCTGCTCCTGGCCAGCCAGACGAATGCCATCAGTGCCACGCTGTACCCGAAGCTGGGCTTCGCGCCGGTGGATGACTTCATCGGCATCTCGCTCATCGGCCGTGAACCTGGGGTTCTGGTGGTGCACCCGTCCTTCCCGGCCAAGACCGTGGCCGATCTGATTGCCGCAGCCAAGGGCAAGCCGGGGACGATCAACTACGCGTCATCGGGCAATGGCAGTGGCCAGCACCTGTTCATGGCGCAGTTCGCCAGCATGGCTGGCATCCAGTTGGTGCACGTGCCCTACCGTGGCAGCGGCCAGGCGACGACCGACCTGCTGGCCGGCACCGTGCCCATGGCCATGCCGGGCACGGCGGGCATGGTGGCGCACATCCGTGCTGGCAAGCTGCGGCCGCTGGCAGTGAGCGGTGCCACCCGGTCGCCTCAACTGCCCGACGTGCCGACCATGGCCGAAGCCGGGTTGCCGGGCTATGCCGCTTATGTGTGGCTTGGCCTGATGGCGCCCAAGGGCACGCCCGCGGCCATCATCGACAAGCTCAACCGCGAAGTGAAGGCCGCGTTGACGGCGCCCGAGGTCAAGGCCTATTTCCTGGAGACCGGCATCGAAATTGCTGGTTCTTCTCCCACCGAGATGGATGCCTATTTCCGCGAGGAACGCGACCGCTGGGCCCGCGTGATCAGAGAGTCCGGCGCAAAGATTGATTAGCCCCCGACCTCACTTCGTTCGGTACCCCCCGAGGGGGCCGTCCGCCAACGGCCCGGCAAAGCCGGTTCCGGGGCGGGAAGCTTGATCGCCACGAGCCACTTTCATCAAGAGAAAAACCCATGACGCAAGTGACTGGCCAGGAACACTGGACGACCAAGAAGACCGCCGATGGCGACGTGAAGCTCTTCCTGTGGGAAAAGTTTGTCGGCTCGCCTGAAGGCAAGCCCGCCGTGCTGTTTGTGCACGGCTCCAGCATGGCCAGCCAGCCGACCTTTGACCTCACGGTGCCGGGCCGCCCGGACAGCAGCGTGATGGACTGGTTTGCCGAACGCGGCTTTGTCTGCTGGTGCGTGGACATGGAAGGTTATGGCCGCAGCAGCAAGCACCGCGACATCTACTGCGACATCAGCAACGGCGCCGACGACCTGGCCGCTGCCACCGACTACATCGCCACGGCCCGCGGCTCCACCAGTTTCCTGACCTACGGCATCAGCAGCGGCGCACTGCGTGCGGCCCTGTTCGCGCAGCGCCACCCGGCGCGCGTGAACCGGCTGGCACTGGACGCCTTTGTCTGGACCGGTGACGGTGCCCCCACGCTGGAGCAGCGGCGCAAGAAGCTGCCGGAATTCCTGGCGAACAAGCGCCGTCCGATCGACCGCAAGTTCGTCTACAGCATCTTCGAGCGCGACCACCCCAATTGCGCCGACAAGGCCACCATCGAAGCCTTTGCGGACGCCATCCTGTCGCTGGACGACAGCATGCCCAACGGCACCTACATCGACATGTGCAGCAAGCTGCCGGTGGTGGACCCACTGAAGATCCACGTGCCCACGCTGGTGTTGCGCGGGCAGTTCGACGGCATCGCCGGGTTTGACGACCTGCTGCAGTTCTTCAAACTGCTGCCGCACCCGGACAAGCAGTTCACCGTGCTGAACGGCATCAGCCACGCGAGCTTCCAGCAGAAGAACTACAAGATGGTCTACCAGATCCTGCACGCGTACTTCACGCAGCCGGCGCCGGCCTACACCGATTACACGAACCACTGAAGGAGACACCCGATGAAGCAATTCCTCAAGACGGCCGCGCTGGCCTTTGGCCTGGTCACGGGTTTGGCCGTCTCGCTGCCGGCCCTGGCGCAGGACAAGGTGAAAGTGCAATGGCTCGGCCAGGCCGCCTTCAAGATCACGACCCTCGGTGGCAAGGTCATCGTCATTGACCCCTGGCTCAAGACCAACCCCAAGACGCCCGAGGCCTATCGCAAGCTGGAAGCCCTGGGCAAGGTGGACCTGGTGCTGGTCACGCACGGCCACTTCGACCACATGGCCGACGCACCGGAACTGGCCAACATGCATGAAGCGCCGCTGTGGGCGCCAGCCGGCCTGTCGCAAAGCTTCGCCATGCTGGGGCTGATGCCCGCCAACCGTGCCAACCGCATGAACAAGAGCGGCACGGTCACGCCCGTTGGCCCCAACGTGAAGGTCACGCTGGTGAAGGCCGAACACAGCAGCGAAATGGTCTGGCGCAACCCGGCCACGGGCAAGGACGAAGTGCATGTGGGCGGCGAACCCGGCGGCTTCATCATCGAATTCGAGAACGGCTTCAAGATCTGGCACATGGGCGACACCGGCGTGTTCGGCGACATGAAGTTGATCGGCGAGATGTACAAGCCGGACCTGGTGCTGATGCCCATCGGCGGCGGCCAGTTCGTGATGAACCCGCAACTGGCTGCCATGGTCACACGCGACATGATCAAGCCCAAGACCGTGATCCCCATGCACTACCTGACCAACCCCAGCCTGCCTGGCACGCCAGCCGAATTTATCAAGGCGCTGGGTGACACCGGTGTCAAGGTGATGGCCATCAATCCGGGGGATACGGTTGAGTTCTGAAGCGCTGACGCCTGCGCAGGTGGTCAATGAGTTCCTGCGCCTGGTGATGATCCCGGACCCTGACGCGGCGCGCCGCTTCGTGGCGCCGGGCATCCGCATCCGCTTCACCGGCAACCGGCCGATGTCCGACCCTTCCGACACGGCCGCATTCAACGCCGGGCGCTACAAGTGGGTGAAGAAGCGCGTCGAGCGGGCTGACGTGGTGGTCGGTGGCAACCTGAACGAGACCATCGTCTACAGCCTGGGCACCCTGTACGGTGAGTGGCCCGACGGCACGCCCTTCGAAGGCAACCGCTACGTGGACCGCTACGTAGTGAGCCACGGCCTGCTGACACAGATGGACGTGTGGAACGACAGCGCCGAATGGCTGCTGGTGCGCGCGGGCCTGGCCACGCTGTGATGCCGTGAGCGGCCCGCAGTACACCGGGCCCTTGCCCGACCACGGCCGCTTTGACTACCTGCCCATCACGCAGCGTGCCGCCTACCGCTGGCCCAATGGGGCCGGGCTGGCCGTGTACCTGGGCTACAACCTGGAGCACTTCGCATTTGGCGAAGGGCTGGGCGCGGGCATCGGCCCGGCGTCGCCGCAGCCGGACGTGCTGAACCACGCTTGGCGCGAGTACGGCAACCGCGTGGGCGCCTGGCGCTGCCTGGAGCTGTTTGACCAGCTGTGCCTGCCGACTGCGGCGCTGGTCAACACGGCCTTGTGCGACCACGCGCCTGAACTCATCGCCGCGCATGTGGCACGCGGGGACGAACTGGTTGGCCACGGCCACAGCAATGCCGAACGCCAGGGCGTGCTGGACGAAGCCGCTGAACGTCAATTGCTGCTGGACTGCCGCACGCGACTGCAGGCCGCGTCCGGCAAGGCGCCCGCGGGCTGGCTGTCACCCTGGATCTCCGAAAGCCGTGTCACGCCCGACTTGCTGGCCGAGACGGGCTACACCTACACGCTGAACTGGTGCCACGACGACCAGCCCCTGCCCATGCGCACCCGCGGACGTCAGCCGCTGTGGAGCGTGCCCTACCCGCAGGAGCTGAACGACATCCCGATGATCATGGCGCGGCAGATGGACATGGCCGCGTTTGCGCAGATGGTCGTCGACAACCTGGACGAGATGCTGCTGCAGTCACGTTCGCAGCCGCTGGTCATGGGCATCGCGCTGCACCCGTACATCGTGGGCCAGCCCTACCGCCTGAAGCACCTGCGGCGCGCGTTGCAGGCGGTGTGCGTGGCGCGGGACGCAGGCACGGTGTGGGTCAGCACGCCGGGGGCCATTTGCGCGCATGCGCAAGCGCAGGAGCAGTCGCAAGCGCAGAGCCAGGCCGCTACATCGCCTTGAACAGGTGCACATAGGCGCGGCTCACGGGCAGTTCTTGCGCGTGGCCCTGCAGTCGCAGGAAAAGCCGGCTGGCCTCGTCGCGCCGCGATCCTTGCAGGAAGGCCAGGTTGACGATGGTGCTGCGGTGGACTTGCACAAATTGCGCCGGATCCAGTTGCGCCGCCAGTTCGGCAATGGGCGTTCGGATCAGGTGCTCGGCCGTGGCCGTCTGCACGCAGGTGTACTTGTCGTCGGCACGGAAGAACAGCACCTGGTCCACCGGCACCTGGTGCATCAGCTCACCTGCACTCGCGCGCACCCAGCGCATGCGTTCCGGGGCCGCTGAAGCAGGCATCAGCTTTTTCAGCGCGGCCAGGAGCGGGGCACTGTCTGTGTCCGCGGGCCCCGCCAGCGCGCGCTTCACACGGTCCAGCGTGCGCTGCAGGCGTTCGGTCTTGACGGGCTTGAGCACATAGTCCAGCGCCTCCTGTTCGAAGGCCTGCACCGCGTACTCGTCGTACGCCGTGACGAAGACGACGCGCGTGTCGCCTTCGATGCCCTGCGCCACCTCCAGCCCCGTCAGGCCGGGCATCTGGATGTCCAGGAAGGCCAGGTCCGGCTGCAGGGCGGCGATGCGCTCGGCGGCTTCCACACCGTTGCGGGCCACGTGCAGCACTTGCAGATCGGGCCACAAGGCGGCCAGTTCCGACGCCAGCGCGCGCGCCAGGTGGGGTTCGTCGTCGGCAATCAGGGCGGTGGTCATGGCGGGGTCTCAGGTAGGGGCAGGGTGATCCGGGCCAGTGTGCCGGGTTGAGCAGGCAGGACTTCCAATGTGGCGGTGCTGCCATAGCGGGTCAGCAGGCGCTGGCGGATGTTGGCCAGCGCCAGGCCATGACCGCGCGTACTGGCACGTCCGGCAGCACGGGGCGGGGCGTCCAGGCCGCGGCCGTCGTCGCGCACTTCCAGCACCAGCTGGCGGCCTTGGAGATGCGCGCTGACTTGCACGCAGCCGCCTTCGATGCTGGGCTCCAACCCGTGCACCACGGAGTTTTCCACCAAGGGTTGCAGCAGCAGGGGCGGCAGGCGGAAGTCGCTCAGCGCCGGGTCCTTGGTGATGCTGTAGTGCAGGCGGTCTTCCATGCGCGACTTCAGCAGGGCCAGGTAGTTGTTGACCAGGTCGAGTTCGCTGCCCAGCGTGGACTCGTCGTGTCGCAGGCTGGTCAGCGAACTGCGCAGGTAGTCGGTGAAGGATTCCAGCATCTGCCGCGCCTTGGGCGCGTCGTGGTCGATCAGCGAGATCACATTGGCGAGGGTGTTGAACAGGAAGTGCGGTTCGATCTGGGCTTGCAGCAGGCGCAGTTGCGCTTCCGTCGCGCGCCGGTCGGCATCGGCCTCGGCGGCCTTGCTGGCAAACCAGTGGTGCAGCAGGAAAGTGATCACCAGGGACAGCATCACCGTGCCGAAAATGACATTGCGACCGTCGCTGCTGCCAAACCACACGATGACGTTCTGTCCGGCCAGCCACAGACCCAAGGGCCAGGCCAGCACCACCCCCAGCAAGGGCACGCCGCTGAAGTAAATCGTGCGCAGGATCATGGGCCAGCGCGCGACCCGGTGCGGCTTGGCCACGGTGGCGCTGCCGAGTTCAAAGAGCAGGTGGATCGTCGCGCCGATGACAAGGCAGACAATGAAGTTCTTGCCGTACCAGTAGGCCCAGCCATTCAGGTTGCGCCAGGCGCCTTCGCCGCGCCCGTAGGCGACGAAACCCAGCAGCGTGAAAAGCACCGCCAGGGCAGCGGAGAAAAGCAGCGTCCAGAGCCACTGCATCCAGTAGGGGCCCGCGCGCGGGCGCAGGTCGTTGCTGATCCACGACTGCCAGGATGCCTTCAGGAGTGCTCGGTCAATCTGCATGGCCCGCAGTGTAGGAAGTGCTGCGCCCGTGCCGGTGGCGGGTGGCGACGAACGGCAAGCTGCGCCGCTGGCTGGCGTGTGGTGGGTGTGGCGTGTGTGGTGGGTCCGGCCGACGCGGCCGGTTCGGCGGGTGGCGTCATGGGCCCTGCCTACAATCCCGCGTCCACTTTCAGAGCACCCCATGCAGATCGATCCCACCGTCTTCAAGGCCTATGACATCCGCGGCATCGTCGGCAAGAACGTCGACGAGACCTTTGCAGAACACCTGGGCCGGGCCTTCGGCAGCGAAGCGGTGGCCGCCGGCGAGAAGGCCGTGGCCGTGGGGCGCGACGGGCGCCTGTCGGGTCCGGGCCTGGTGGCGGCGCTGATCCGCGGCTTGAAAAGCACGGGGCTGGATGTCGTGGACATCGGCGCCGTCACCACGCCGATGCTCTACTACGTGGCCGCCACCCGCGCCAGACACGGCTGCAGCAGCGGCATACAGGTCACGGGCAGCCACAACCCCAAGGACTACAACGGCTTCAAGATGGTGATGAGCGGCCGCGCCATCTACGGCGACGACATCCAGAAGCTCAAGCACCGCATCGAGACCGAGACCTACACCGTCAAGCGCGGCCGCAGCGCCAGGATGGACATCGTGCCGGAGTACAGCGCGCGCATCGTCCGTGACGCCAAGCTGTCGCGGCCCATGAAGATCGTGGTCGACAGTGGCAATGGCATCCCGGGCGCCACCGCGCCGGCCATCCTGCGCGCATTGGGCTGCGAAGTGATCGACCTGTACAGCAAGGTCGACGGCGACTTTCCCAACCACCACCCGGACCCGAGCAAGCCGGAAAATCTGCAGGACCTGATCAAGGTCGTGCATGCCACGGGCGCGGAAGTGGGCCTGGCCTTTGACGGCGACGGCGACCGCCTGGGCGTGGTGACGGCCGGCGGCAACATCATCTATCCGGACCGCCAGATCATGCTGTTTGCGCGCGACATCCTCAAGCGCAACAAAGGCGGCACCATCATCTTTGACGTCAAGTGCAGCCAGCGCCTGCCGGTGGCCATCAAGAAGGCCGGTGGCAAGCCGTTGCTGTGGAAGACAGGCCACTCGCTGATCAAGGCCAAGCTGAAGGAAACCGGCGCACCTTTTGCGGGAGAGATGAGCGGCCACTTGTTCTTTGGCGAGCGCTGGTACGGCTTTGACGATGCCATGTACACCGCCGCGCGCCTGCTGGAGATCCTGAGCCGCGAGAAGAACCCCAGCGCCTTCCTGGACGCGCTGCCCACCAGCTTCAGCACGCCCGAACTCAACGTGTCCTGTGCCGAAGGCGAACACCACGCCGTGGTGGCCGAACTGCTGGCGCGCGTGGCCGACAGCCGCCTGACCTTCCCGGGCGGCGAGGTCGGCACCATCGACGGCCTGCGCGTGGACTTTGCGGACGGCTTCGGCCTGATCCGCGCCAGCAACACCACGCCCGTGCTGGTGCTGCGCTTTGAAGGCCACACCGACGAGGCCCTGCATCGCATCCAGGACCAGTTCATGGCGGTGCTGAAGTCCGTCAAGCCCGACGCGCAGGTGGGCGCTTCGGCGCACTGACCGCCTGATGCGCGAAGCGCTGGCCCGCGGCGCCTATTCGCTGCTGCTGCGGCTGGCCACGCCGGTCTACTTTCTCCGACTGGCGTGGCGCGCACGCGCCGAAGGCGACTATGGCCGTTGGTGGAACGAACGCCTGGGCATTTCCAGCAGTCAGGACGAGCCCGGCCGTCTGTGGTTGCACGCGGTGTCGCTGGGTGAGACCCGCGCTGCCGCACCGCTGATCGACGCCCTGCGCGCGCAGCGCCCGGGCCTGCGCCTGCTGCTGACCCATGGCACCGCCACCGGCCGTGAAGCTGGCCGGGCGCTCTTGCGCGAGGGCGATGCCCAGGCCTGGCTGCCCTATGACACGCCCGGTGCCGTTCGACGTTTCCTGCAGCACCACCGCCCGTTGGCGGGCGTGCTGATGGAAACCGAGGTCTGGCCCAACCTGCTGCACACAGCGCACGCCGCCGCGGTGCCCTTGGTCTTGGCCAATGCGCGCCTGTCTGAACGCAGTGCCCGCAAGGGCCGGCAACTGTCAGCGCTGCTGCATCCGGCCCTGGCCTGTTTTGATGCCGTGCTGGCGCAGACCGAAGGCGATGCCCAGCGCCTGCGCAGCGCCGGCGCGCGCGGCGTGCAGGTGCTGGGCAACCTGAAATTCGACATGGCGCCCAAACCGGACCTGTTGGCGCGTGGCGCCGCCTGGCGTGCCGCTGTTGGGCGTGCCGTGGTGCTGGCTGCCGTCACCCGCGAAGGCGAAGAGGCGCCCCTGCTGGCGGCCTGGCAGGCTTCGCCCGTGCCGCGGCCCTTGCTGCTGCTGGTGCCACGGCATCCGCAGCGTTTTGACGACGTGGCCGACCTGGTCGTCCGGGCGGGCTTCCAGCTCAGCAGGCGCAGCACTTGGGGCGACGCACCCCCTGCCGAGGCCGTGGGGGCCGACGTCTGGCTGGGGGACAGCCTGGGCGAGATGCCCGCCTACTACGCCAGCGCCCAAGTGGCCCTGCTGGGCGGCAGTTTTGCGCCCCTGGGGGGGCAGAACCTCATCGAGGCGGCGGCCTGCGCTTGTGCGCTGCTCATGGGCCCGCACACCTTCAACTTCGCGCAAGCCGCCGAAGGTGCGCTGGCCGCGGGCGCGGCCGAGCGCGTCGCTGACCTGACTGCCGCCGTGCAACGTGCAAGGGCCCTGGTGGACGGCGGGCAGGCGCAGGCCATGGGCGAGCGTGGATTGCTGTTCGCTGCCCAGCACCGCGGTGCGGCGCAGCGCATGGCGCAGGCGGTGCTCGCCTTGAGGGCGGGCTGAACCTCCGCATCTGCGGCAACTGCCCGTTCAAGCCGGTGGTCGGCAAGCGTGGCGTGCCAGGCGCGTTGCCGCCTCGGCAATTTGGAAGTGACATCTCAGCCGGAAGCCGATGGCCGCCGGAACTGAGGCGCGGCAGACTGCGCCAGGCCTGGGAGGGCGACCGCTGCTGGCGCAGCCTTCGCCCGCAGCGACACCCGGTCCTTGGAGGGCACCTGTTCCGGGCGGTCTGCCCGAATGAGCCGAATGAGCCGAATGGCCCCGATCCGATGCAGCACACCCAGAAATCCGCCCCAGCCAACGAGCATGAATCCGCACAAGGGGCCGGCGGGACCTGGGCTGCCATGGAGACCAAGGGACTTGAGCAATCTGCTCCGGCGATCGGCAGCCGCGTGTTGCGGCCCACCAGCGCCACCAGCTCGGTGCTCGGCCAGGTGCCGGGCAGTCCGCGCAGCATCGCTCAGCGGCGCCGCTTCCAGGCGATGTTCGGCCCATCAGGTCCTGCTGCGCCACAAGCGCCATCACTCGTTCCAACAGCGCAGGTGACGGTGCCGGTGCCCGTCCCGGAGCGGCCGCAGGCGGTGTCGGGACCGGCCGAAGCCCGGCAGCTTGCCGCGACCGCGCCCAGACCGCAGAAGGCACCCGCCGGGCCAGACCCGCTGGTGTGCGGGGCCGCTCCCAGCGCCAGCGGGCCCGTGGTGCAGGCCAAGATCAAGAAGTCCACGGTTGGGCGCTTTGCCTGGTCCGTGATCAGGGGCCTGGTGAACGCGGTCTTCCCCGTCTTCGGTTTCAAGGACTACTTCACCAACCTGGCCGACATCCACAAGGACCGCACCGGCGAAGGCGTGCTGTACGGAAATGGCATGGGCCTGGCGGTGCTGGCCGGCGCCAAGGAAACCGCACAGATCGTGGCCACTGTTGCCACGGCCGTTGGCGTCTTGTTCGGCATTGCCTCCATCTTCATGCCGCCCGTGGCGGCGATGGCCACTACGGCAGGCGTGGTGGCCACGGCGGCGCACCTGATCACGCTGGTGCTGAGGGCGATTTCGGTGGGCAGTCTGGCGCAACGGCTGAAACAGGTGCGCGATGACCACGGCAGACGCGGCAAGCTCAAGTCGCAGCTTTACACCGAAATCGGCGGCATCGTGGGCAACATGCTGGGGGTGCTCTTCGGCGGTCTGGGTGGGGGCTTCACGCCGCTGGCAGCCAGCAATCCACTCACCGACGCGGCCAGCTCCGTTGCCGCCAACACGGGCGCCAGGACCGCGGCCTACCTGGGCTTCGGGCAAGTCGGCAACAGCCTGGCCGACGCGGCGGGCGCGGTCGGTGCCGCCCGGGCGCGAGGCGCCGAAAAACGTGCGGAGCGCCTGCAGGGCACGGCGGAGGACCCCGAGGCGGTGGAGATGGACGAGCTCGCCGCCGTGCGGGGCCATGCGCTTGCCCAGCCGGAGCCGGAGCCAGACGAGGAAGTGGACGATGAACGGGTGGACTTGGCCCTGGACGTGTTGTCGCAGCTGCGCGGCCTGTCACAGCGAGATGTCAACGAATCGGTGTCGCTGCAAACCGAACTGGCTCAACAGGCGACCCTGCTCCAGGAAGGCCAGGTCGAGGTCGGACGCGTGGTGCAGCAGATCGAACCCCTGGGCGCGGTCCAGTCCGGCCTGCAAGCCGTCGAGCTCAACCCGCCCGCCGACTTGCGCGCCGAACAGGTGGAACAGGTGGAGGCGTCCTTGGGCCAGATGCACCAGGCCATGCCCGAAGTGGTCGAGGACGAAGGCGGCGAGAAGGACGCTGTCCAGGATGACGCCATTCAGGAAGACACGGCCGATGAGGAAGACCTGGACTCAGGCCCCAGCGCCGACAGCAGCGGCTACGAAGCCGACGACGAACGGGAAGACACGCAGCTGAAAGCACGGGCCCCAAGGCCGGACCCGACGCGCGAGCGGCCGGTCGTGCAGGCCGAAGGCGGCAAGGCATCGGCCAAGCCGAAGGGATTCATCGGACGCAGCGTGGACAAGGCCAAGGATTTCGGCCGCAGACTGCTGGTGCGTGCCAAGGGGCTTGGGCGCCGCATGGCGGCAGGCGCGGCCAAGGCCAAGGCCCGACTCGTCGGTGCACTGTTGCGGCTGCTGGGGCTGCAGCAGCCGGCTGCGGAGGCGCACATGCAGGTGGCCGAACAGGCCCAGAAACAACCGGAGGCATTGCTGGCGCAGCAGGGCCTGCAGGCCGCCAGTGACGACACCGCAGCCAAGGCCGCCGAGGCCGAGTCGCAGATCAAGAAGGCCAAGGAAAGCGCAGGCCTGCCATGACTCGGCGGCCCAGCTGCCGACCATGTGTGGGCGCGGGGCGACGGCCGCTCGGCCGCGCCTTCAAGCAGAGAAGTGCCGCCAGTTGCCTTCGGAGACCACTTCGACCTGGTCGTCCACCACCTGGATCGCGGTTTGGTCATCGATGGCGTAGGCGGACCCGCCGATGCGTGCGGCCCACTTTTCCGCGCAGGCCATCGTGTTTTCAGTGAAGCCCGGGTAGTCGAGGTGGGGAAATATCGAGAAGTCGACCACCCCGAGTGCCTGGTCGTTGCCGGTGATGGGCGGCTTGGTCTCGATGAACTCCTCCCCGACCCGGGGCGTCATCACCATGCTGCCGGCGCTCAGGCCGACCCAGACGGTGCGCTCGAGCGAAGGCAACAGGGCCGCGAGACCCGACTGCCGCATCCAGTGGCAAAGGTAGAGCGCATCGCCGCCCTCCACCAGCAGGACGTCAGCCGCCTGCACCCAAGGCACCCAGCGGTCTGCACCGATGCTGGGCAGCGCGGTGAGTTCCAAGAGGCCAAGGGACTTCCACCCCAGCTCGCACATCGGGCAGCCGGACTGGCCCGTGACGAACCGCCATGCACCGTCGGGGCTGCCCTGCGGGTGCCCATACAAGGCCGTGGGGATGCACAGGGCCGTCGATTCGCTGATGGGCTTTCCCAGCAGAGCGACCAGCGCGTTTCGAATGCTGGCGTTCTTGACGCCAGCCGAAGTCAGCAGAAGTTTCATGGCCCTAGCCCTGTTGGTCAGAAGGAGGTATCGCTGCCGGGTCCATCCAGAAAGCGCCCCACAGGTGTCCGTCGGGGTCGGCGAGGTCGCGGCTGTACATGAAACCCAGATCCTGCACCGGGTTCACATCGGCTTGACCACCGTGGCCCGCAGCAGCCCGGTTCATTGCGTCGACAGCGTTGCGGCTGTCCAAGGACAGCGACAGCATCACTGCAGCGGACCCCGCCGGCGGGAAGGGCCGATCGGTGAACGTGCGCCACTTGGCGTGGGTCAGCAGCATTGCGTAGATATGTTCGCTCCACACCATGCAGGCGGACGCGTCGTCGCTGAAATGCGGATTTCGCTGGAAGCCCAGCGCCTGGTAGAAGGCGGTCGATGCTGGCAGGTCGGCGACTGGGAGGCTGACGAAAATCATCTTGGTCATGGTGTTTCCTGTCGGGTCGGAGATCGGCGTTCCGGACTGCTGGTGCCACCACCACGACGAACAGCTGCTGCCCGGATCGACAGCGGTCTGCCACCGTGAAGACAGCATGCCTGGCTTCTGGACGACGGCGTCGACGTGCAGGCCCGGTTGACGATCGACACGCGGGGCCTGCAAGGGCGGTCCCGTGCGCAAGCATGGCCGGCGGTCGAATCGACCGGATGCGCCGTCACCGCTGCCGCTGTGCACAGTTTGGCAACACGCGGATCTGGCAGGCATTGGCATTGCAATTCTGCTCAAGCCCGCGGGCCGCACTGCCGACACTGACGGCAGGCCAATTTCGGCCTATCTGCGGTCGCCATCGGCCCTGCCATCCCATGAGCACGTACGTCTCGCCTGTCAGCGGTCGACCCGTAGAGCACAGCGCCATGCTCCCCACACCAGGCAGCAGGGGCGGGCTGGGGGAGTTCTTCAAATACCACGGCGTCTGGGCGCCCGGCATCCGGCTTTTCCGGGCCGTGGGCTTCAACGCCAAGGCCGCAGTGATATCCGTGACCTTCCTGCTGCCCATCGTGCTGCTGGCATTCAGCTACTTCCAGGCGCAGCAGGCCAACATCGATTTTTCTGCCAAGGAACGCCTGGGCCTGAGCTATGCCCGCGCCGGCATGCCGCTGCTGCGGCATCTGCTGCAAGCCCAGCCCGATGCCGCGCGAACCGCCAGCCTGATGGCCGACCTGGAAAAGATCGAAAAGGCGCTGGGCGCTGAACTGGGCACTTCCAAGTCCTACGCTGCGCTCAAGTCCGCGGTCCAGAGCAGCGGCGCGCGGGCCGTTGGCCCGATGCTCGACTTGCTGGGCGTGGCCACCGATGGTTCCAACCTGACCCTGGACCCGGACATCGACACCTACTACCTGATGGACGCGGCCCTGTTCCGCCTGCCCGTGATGGCCGATGCGGCGGCCCGGGTGCGCGACGCCAAGCCGACCGAACAACGTGTGGTGATCGAACAGGCCGTGCTGCTGTCCAGCAACCTGGCAGCGATGCAGGCCGGCATTGACAAAGCCCTGGCCTACAACCCGGACCTGAAGGGCAAAGTGCGCCTGGCCGATGCCGACGCGCCCTTGCAGGCCTGGCTGAAGCAGATCGACGCGACCGTGCTGCGCACGGAAGGCCCGCAAGGGCTGCCAGCCAGCGCCACGCAAGTCGTGGAGGAGCAGATGTTCAAGCTGGCCGACCGGGCACTGTCCGAACTGGACGCGCTCATCGTGCAACGCGTGGCGCGCATGGAAAGCGCCCGCAACCTGAATGCTGCCGTGTCCGTGCTGGGCCTGGTGATGGCGCTGTACCTTTTCATGGCCTTTCGCAAGGTGCTGGACGGCGGACTCAAGGAAGTGGCCTTCCACATCGACGCAATGCGCGAAGGCGACCTGACCACGAAGCCCCGCGCCTGGGGCGGCGACGAAGTCGCCAGCCTGATGTCGAGCCTGACCGCCATGCAACTGAGCCTGCGCCGCATCGTCGGCCAGGTGCGCGGCGCGTCGGACAGCATCGTGCATGCCAGCAGCGAGATCAGCAGCGCGTCGATGGACCTGTCGGGTCGCACCGAGCAGTCCGCCGCCAATCTGGAAGAGACGGCTGCGGCGATGGAAGAAATCGCCTCCACCGTGCGCAACAACGAAGACACCGTTCGCGAAGCGACGCGCATCGCCGAAGGCAACGCGCAGAGTGCCGAACGTGGCGGACAGATCATCAGCCAGGTGGTCCAGACCATGCAGAGCATCAACAGTTCGTCAGGTCGGATCAGCGAGATCATCAGCACCATCGACGGCATCGCATTCCAGACCAACATCCTGGCGCTGAACGCCGCTGTGGAAGCCGCGCGCGCCGGCGAACAGGGCCGTGGGTTCGCGGTGGTGGCGTCGGAGGTGCGGGCACTGGCCCAGCGATCCAGTGCCGCAGCGCGCGAGATCAAGACACTCATCACGGCCAGCGTCGAACAGGTTGGCCAGGGCACGCGCGTGGTCCACGACGCAGGCCAGACCATCGAAGAAATCGTCGGCAGTTCGCGCCGCGTGCGTGAATTGCTGGCTGAAGTGGGTGTGGCCGCGCGCGAGCAGACCTCGGGTATCGCGCAATCGGCCAAGGCGGTGCAGGAACTGGACACCGTGACGCAGCAAAACGCCGCGCTGGTGGAGCAGACGGCCGCCGCCGCAGGTTCGCTGAACGACCAGGCCCAGGGACTGGCCGCTGAAGTGGCGGCGTTCCGCCTGCCCTGACCGCTCGCGCCGCCTGAACTTCACCAAGTTCTTGATGTGCTGCCGCGGCCGGTCGCAAGGCGGCAAGGAGTCCTCTTCCAGCGAACCGAATCGGAGCCGCGGAATCGACCACGCTTGATCCCAGGATCTGGAATCCAGCGCATGAGCAAGCACCTCACAAACCTCTCTCGCCGCCGCACCCTCGCCACCGGGATGGCGGCTCTGCTTGCGGCGCCCAGCGCGATCCCTTCGGCGTCCTGCTGATCGACGGGACGGGAAAGCCCGCCGTCTACCAGCACTGCGTCTGAACGACGCCGCACCGGACTGCAGAAGTCCGTCCGGACTGAGCACCAGGCTGCCCTTCGACGGTCAGCCCCAATGGCTGGCGCTTGATCCTGCCGCAAGCGGATACTGGGGTGCCCCCGACTCCCTCCAGCAACTCGCCTTCCATGCATCAGCCACCTTCGAACCGATACGACACAACCAGCCGCGTGTTCCACTGGGTCACTGCCCTGGTAGTGACCATCGCGTTCATCCTGGGGCCCGGTGGCTTCGGTCGACTCATGCGCCAAGGGGTGGACCCTGCCACTCGAAGCGACATCGTCTGGCACGAGAGCTTGGGGATCCTGGTGCTGGTCCTTACCGCCCTGAGGCTGGTCTGGGTCGCGTTTCGGCCAAGCCCGCCCAGTGCGCGTACGGCCGGCTGGATGCACGGTGCGGGCAAGTTGATGCACATCGTGCTGTGGGTGCTGCTATTCGCGCTGCCGGCGACGGCTCTGCTGGCCCTGGGAGGCGAGCACCACCCGTTGACGCTGCTGGGCGGTGTGCGGGTCAACCAGATGCCCTTCATCGCCGATTCCGCCATTGCGCGGCTGGCTGACTGGGGCGATGTGCACGGATTCCTGGGCGACACCATCCTGTGGCTGGCCGGGCTGCATGCGGCAGCAGCCATCTTTCATCAGCTGGTGCTCAAGGACGACCTGCTGTCCACGATGTTGCCGGGACGCAAGCCCCGCTGAGGGCCGCTTTCGTCCTTGTCACCAAGCTGAGCGCTTCGGGCTAGCCACGCCCCTGCGCCGCCCAACGTGCCACGATGTCGCGGTGCTGCGGGATGTTCGTCAGGAACATCCGGCGCAGTGCGGCGTCTGTGATGGCGTCGGCCTGGGCTTGCAGGGCCCGATGGGCGCGCTGCAACCAAGCGGTGGCCCGTGGGTCGCCCGCGGCGGCGTAGACACGGTGCAGGGTGAGTTCGATCAGGCGGGGCCATTCCGCGCCTTCGAAGTGGATGGCGTCAAGCGCCGTGCCATCCGCGGCATCGGCTGCGTCGGTCCCATTCGAAGCTGGTTCCGTGCGGGCCTGTTGCAGCAGGGACTCCACCGCCCGCAGCGCGCTGGCCATGTCGCCCTGCGCCAAGGCCAGTCTCGCCAGGCTCGCACTGGTGCCGAAGCGCATCGTGTTGCCGATCTCCAGTTCCACCTGCTGTGCCTGTGCGTAGGCTTGCGCGGCCAATTCGCCCTGGCCCAGTGCAGTCTCAGCGTCGCCCAGGCGGATCCAGGCGCTGGCCTCCAATTCGCGCGCCTGCACCGCAACTGCGGCCTCCAGCGCCGTGCCCGCCAGTTCCTGCGCGCGGGCAGCGTCGCCCTGCCACAAGGCCAGCTCCGACAGGCCGCACAGAATGGCGCATTCGAACGCGCGGTCGCCGTTCTGCCGTCCCAGTCGAAGCCCCTCTTCCAGGCCTTGCCGGGCCGCCGCCAGTTCGCCCAGGCTCAGCCAGGCGGCCCCGATGTTGTAGACGGCAATCGCCTCGGCCCGTCGGTCCCCGGCCTGGCGCCACAGGGCCAGACATGCACGATGCAGATCCAGTGATCGCACCGGGTCGTCGCGCAGCGCAGCCCACATGGCCAGGCTGTTGAGGCAGAAGGCCTGCGGCTTGAGCAGCCCAAACGCCTGCGCCTCGTCCAGGGTCTGCTGCAGCAGATGCAAAGACGGGTCCCACTGGCCCTGGCTCATCAGGGCCACGCCGACCAGGCGCAAGCTGGGCAGCCGCAGTTCGTGCAGGTCGTTCGCGGACATGCCGCGCCCGGCAGCGGCGGCACTGTCGGCTGGGACAGCCGAGCTGGCGGCCAGGCGGGCCAGTGCCGCGTCGGCCAGTTCGACTGCGCGGCGCGCAGACCGCATGCAGGCATCCCAATCGGCCATGCGGTAGGCACGGTAGGCACGGCGGTAGGCGGCATACGCCTGGCGGGCTTCGTCGCCCAAGGTCCTGGCGACCTTGTCCATCGCATCGAGGTCCATGGCCTGGCGCTCACGGTCACCCTGGATCTCCAGCGTGTGCTCGCGCAAGCGCAGCAGCCGCCAGCGAAGCGGGTCCTGCACGGGGCGATGGCCCGGCCGGTCCAGCAGCGCAAAGGCCCGCTGCACGTGATCAAGCGCCGCTGCATGCGCCAGTCGGCCGGCCGCGTGTTCGGCAGCTCGGGCGTGGAACTCGGCGGCGTTGGCGGCATCGCCTGCCTCTTCGTAGTGCTGCGCCGTCAGTCCCAGGAAGTCGCCCGCGCGGGCGCTGCTGCTCTGGCTTTGCGCGGCCAGCCAGGCAGCCAACTGGCCATGCAAGACCTGGCGTTGGCGCTTCAGCACCGTCGCGTAGGTGACCTGGTGCAGGAGTGCGTGCTTGAAGGCGTATTCGCGCAGCCCGTCGGCCTCGGCGTCCTGGCGCGGCAGCGTCAGTTCACGCTGCACCAGGCGCGGCAGGGTGCTGGCCGTCTGCGCGTCCAGCGCCAGCAGCGCCAGGTCCCAGAAGACCTGGCCGATGACACTGGCTTCCTGCAAGGTGAGCCGCTCCGCCGCCGGCAGGCCATCCAGGCGCGCCTGCAGCACGCCAGTGAGCGTGGGCGGCACCTTGGTGGCCAGCAGCCGGTCGGCGTGCAGCCGCCAGCGCTCGCCCGAGGCGTCGATGGCGCCCTGGTCGATCAGCATGCGGACCAGCTCTTCCATGTAGAAGGGATTGCCATCGGCCCGGCCCATGATGAGCTCCTGCACGGCCGCAGGCACTTCGGGCAATTTCTGAAGCAACTCGTTGACGAGCAGCAGACTGCCTGGCTTGTCCAGCGGGTGAAGATCGATGCGCTCGTGGTGCAAGTCCGTTGCGCGCCAGTCGGCGCGGCGCTCGAACAGCGTGGGCCGCATGAAGGCCAAGACCAGCATGGGCAGGTCGCTGTTGACGTCTGCCAGGTAATTCAGGAAGTCCAGGCTCTCGTCGTCGGCCCAGTGCAAATCTTCCAGCAACAGCATCACGGGCGACCCGTCGCTGGCACTCACGCGGCGGAACATCTGCGCCGCCGAATGCAGCGCGCGGCTGCGGATCTGCCGCGGGTCGTCCAGGATGCCGCGCAGGTGCGGACTGTCCTTCCAGGACAAGCCGATCAGGTGGCCGAGCAGATGGGCGTGTCCCTGGGCGAACTCGGGCTCGTCGGCAAAGAGCGGCATCAGGCCCTGCTCGATCTTGAGCTTGGCTTCGTCCAGGGTGTCGTCGTCGCTGAGCTGCAGCCGCCAGGCCACGATCTCGCGCAACAGCCCAAAGGGCTGGCCCTGGGTCTGCGGCGTGGCACGTCCGCGAAAAAGGAAGACCGACTCCGGCCGGTCTTCGGTCCAGGCCTGGAACTCGTCCAGGAGCCGGCTCTTGCCGATGCCGGCTTCGGCCACCACGCTGACAGCCAGCATCCGGCGTTCCGCGAACAGGCGCAGGAAGGCGCCTTGCAGCGCCTCAAATTCCGCAGTTCGGCCGATCATGCGGGTGACGACACCTTCGATGCCGCGCGCCGCAATGCGGAACTGCCGGGGCTTGGCCTTGTGCACGAGGTAGCTGACGATGGGCTGATCCACCCCCTTGACCTGCAGCAGCTCGGGCGCTGAAACCTCGAACAGGCCGCGGACCTGTGCGTAACTGTCGTGGCTGATGCGCACGGCGCCCGCGGGAGCCGACTGCTCCATGCGCGCGGCGACATTGACAGCCAGGCCGCGGATGGCACTTTCGTCGCTCACGCCGCCGCCGCTGCCGCCCAGCAGCACGCCGCCGGTGTGGATGCCCACGCGCACATCCAGGCCGGCATGGCCATGCGCGGCCAGGACTTCGGCCGCAACGGTCTTGCCCAGCGCCTGCAAGGCCAGACCGCAACGCACGGCGCGTTCGGTGTCGTCTTCGGCCACTTCGTCTGCGCCAAAGACAGCCAGGATGCTGTCGCCAGCGTACTGCAATACGCGGCCCCGGTGGGCTTGCACGATGTCAGTGCCGCGCTGAAGCACACCGTCCATCACGGCGCTGGTCTCCTCAGGATCCAGGCGCTGGGTGAGCGTGGTGGAGCCCACCACGTCAAGAAACAGGATGCCGACTTGCTTGAGAGCCTGTGCGGGATCGGAGCTGGGTTCGGCCACGGGACTGGAAGCGGCGCGCAATGCTGCGAGCCGGGCCTGCAGACCGGCAATCGCTGCGTCGACCACAGCGTTGCCAAGCAAGCCGCGCTGCGTGGACAGTGCGGCTATGCCAGCTTCGAGTTGATGCAGTTCAGCAGACAAGGCGCGGCAGCATAACAAGCGCGCACCGCCGTCCTTGCATCACGCGGGTCGAGCCCCTGGCGTTCGTCTCTCAGGTCTCGACCTGTTCCGGAACCGTCAGGGCCAGTGCAGCTTGATCGGTGGCACAAGGCAGCCACAGCGTGACCGCGGTGCCGGCGCCGACGAGGCTGTCGATCTCGACGCGCCCGCCCTGCAGTTCCACGATCTCCTTGACCAGGCTCATGCCCAGGCCGGTGCCGGGAATGTTGCCCGACGGGTCGGCGCGATAGAACCGTTCGCAGACGCGCGCCAGTTGCTGCGGCGTCATGCCAATGCCTGAATCGCTGACACGCAGGCCCACTGCGGGCTCGCCGCGCAATTCACCGCCGTGCGTGCTGATGTGGATCGGCCCACCCTTGGGCATGTATTTGATGGCGTTGGACAGCACATTGGTCAGCGCCCGGTGGGTTTTCTCCGGGTCGACCATCAGCAGGAACTTGCCGTGTGCCATATCGGTCACCATGGCGTGGCGGCCGCCGGCCACTTCCAGCGGGCTCACGGCCTGGTTCAACAAGGTGTCCACGCGGCAAGGTTCGCGCCGAAGATCCTTGCCTTGCCGCGCTTCAATGCGCGCCAGGTCCAGCAACTCGTTGACCATGTTGATCAGCAAGGACGCCTGCCGGTGCATGGTCTCCAGCATGTCGCGGCGGCGTGCTTCGGTCACCGGCCGGTGCAGCAGCAACTCGGTGAAGCCGAAGACGCTGACCATGGGTGTGCGCAGCTCGTGGGCGGCCGTGGTCAGGAATTCGCTCTTCATGCGGTCGACCTCGGTCTCACGCGTGATGTCGCGAAAGAACAGGATCGTCTCGCCTTGCCCGCTCTGGGTGCGCCGCGCCATGCGAGCCAGCACGCGGTGCTCAGGTTGCGACAGCGACAGCAAGTCCGGTCCTGCAGCAGTCGGCGACGCATCGATCGAACCCGCCAGTGCAGGGTAGGGCGGATCCTCGCTGCACAAGGCGCGCATGCGCTCGTCGAAGTCGGTCAGCGACAGTGCTTGCGCCGAAGCCAATGGCGACCAGCCTGTCATCTGCTGGAACGCCGGGTTGCAGTAGACGACCTGGTCGCTGTTGTCGAAGACGACGAAGCCGTCCGGGCTCAGGTCGAAGACGGCGTTCAGGCGCGCGCTGCGCTCGGCAATTGCAAGCCGTGAACGCTCGCGTTCGGTCACGTCGTGCAGCACACCCACGTAGTGCCTCACCGTGCCGTCGGCGTCGGCCACCGGGGCGATTGCCAGTTCATTGAAGAAGAGCGATCCGTCCTTGCGGTAGTTGCGCACCACCACCTGCGTGGCGCGGCCTTGTCGCACGGCCTGGCCGAGTTCGACCAGTTCCGGTTGCGCCGTGTCACCTTGCTGCAGGAAGGCGCAGTTGCGGCCGATGATCTCGCCCGGCTCGTAGCCCGTGATCTTGCAAAAGGCTGGGTTGACGTAGAACACCGGAGCGCCCGGCAAGCTCATGTCGGAGATGACCACGCCATTGCTGGTGCAGTCCAGCGCGCGCCCATACAGGTTCAGCAGCTCCAGGCTCATGCGCTGCTCGGTGACGTCGCGCACGACGGCCGTGTAGCGGGCACCTTCGGACGTTTCGCGGCGCGACAGCGACACTTCGACGGGGAATGCGGTTCCGCCCAGGCGAAGCGCCTGCGTCTCGAAGCGCGTCACATGGGTGCCGCTGCTGCGCATGAACATCCCCGCCAGGGAGCGCGCTTCGGCGTCGGCCAAGGTCAGGCCCGGCAGCAATTGGTCCATGGGCAGCCCCACCGCCTGCTGGGGCTCCACGCCGAAGACACTGCTGACACTGGCATTGACGACCTGGACGCGGCCTTCGCCGTCCAGGCCGAAGATGACGTCCGGCACGGCGTCCAGGATCGCCTGGGTGCGGGCCGCGTCGGCGTTGCCCGCTGTGGCCGAGGTGGCGGGACTCATGCGGGCTCCAGCAGGCGCTCGATGGTCTCGATCAGCTGCAGCGGGCTGAAGGGCTTGACCAGGTAGCCGTCAGCGCCGGCTGCGGCACCGGCTTCGCGGTCGCGCGCCTGGCCGCGGGCTGTCAGCAGCAGGACCTTGATCGATCGTGTGGCCGGATCGGACTTCAGGCGCTGGCAGACCTGCAGGCCGTCCATCTCGCCCGGCATCATCACATCCAGCAGGACCAGATCGGGTCGCACGGCGTGCGCCAGCCGCAGCCCGAAGGCGCCGTCGCTGGCTTCGTGAATCTCGTAGGCCTCGAATTCAAGCGTCATGTGGATGAGCTTGCGGATGTCGGGCTGGTCTTCAACGATGAGGACGCGGTTCATGACACTTCCTGGTGGGTGGTGTGGAACGAGAGGGGCATGGCATGTCAGTGGCTGGTGGCGCCCTTGTTGCGCGCGCGTGCCATGAGGGCTGCCAGGTCCTTGGCGTATTGCTGCGCCTGGGCCATGTCCATGCCGGCGTTTTCTGCGTGGTGCGGAGCGCCCGTGGGCAGTTCGACCAGGAAGTTGCGCTCGCCGCCGTCCTGCTCTTCGCGCAGTTCGCCGCCATGCAGCGAGATGATGTGCTGGCACAGCTTCAGGCCGATCTGGTCGCGAGCGCTGGGCCGGGGCGTCGGCATGGGGGCCTTGCTACCCCGTGGCATGTCGATGCCGGCGCGGGGCGCGAACATGCCGCAGTCACGGAACACGATCAGCGCACGCGGTCCCATCTGCCGATGTTCGATTTCCAGCGTGGCGCCTCTGACGCTGCTGCGCACGGCAGACTCCAGGCATTCGAGGAAGACCCGCCGCAGCCAATGCTCGCTGCCGTACAAGGTGGCCAGGCTGTCCGCCTCGGTCTGGGCACGGAAGCGCACCTTGATCGACCGGCTGATGGCCAAGGGCTCGGTCTCAGACCACACCGACTGCAGCAGCGGCCAGAGTTCGATGCGGTCGTTCGCGACCAGGGCGCCGTTGCCCCACAACTGGGCCAGGTCGACGAGCCGGTCCAGCACGCGCATCATTTCCTGCACGCCGTCCAGCAGGGGGTCGATCTCGTGGCCGCCTTGGTGGCCACGGGCCAGCTGCAGCGCGTTGCCGGCCTCCCGCAGGGGCTCTGCCAGGTCGGCTCGAATCACCTGCATGAGATTGTCGAAGGACGAGCCGGTGGCGGCCGAGGTATCGGCGCCAATCAGCACAAATGCGTCGTCACGGGCCAGTCCTGGAATGACCCGGCACTTCAGTTCGTTCAGTCGGCTGCCTTGGGCGGACGAAGGACCGACCGCGGTCACGAGCCGGGCTTCCTGCCCGGCCACGGTCGCGGCCACGGCCTGCGC
This sequence comes from uncultured beta proteobacterium, assembly GCA_963750785.1. Classification (GTDB taxonomy): domain Bacteria; phylum Pseudomonadota; class Gammaproteobacteria; order Burkholderiales; family Burkholderiaceae_C; genus Rubrivivax. The sequence continues at coordinate 62,360 of CAVVSC010000003.1, forward strand.
CAGATCGGGGTCGTAGACCTTGCGGCCGATGGCCAGGCCGGTGCGGCCCGCGGCGTCGGCATTGGCATAGCGGACGACGCCGTCGCGCTGCACCCACAGCAGCCCTGACTTCAGGTTCTCAAGCAGTTCGGTCAATGAAGAATGCATTTTGCGGCCTTTGTTGACCGCAATGTAGCATTTATATCATTTATGCAGATGTGACTTTCTCACGATATGCCGCCGCCGTGTCGATTCATCCCGTCGACAGCAAGGTCGGGCGCAAACCGTCCCAGGCCGCGAAGGCCGCTTGCGGGTCGCCGCGGGCAGCGTCGGCTTCGGCCTTGGCCGCCAGGCGACTGGCCTCGGCGTCGCCCACGGTCTGCAGCACGGTCTTCAGGCTGTGGGCCAGGCGGCGCAGGGCAGCCAGGTCCCCGCTGGCGCGGGCGGCGTCGCCGAGCCGCAGATCGTTTGCAAATTGCTGGTGGCAGCTGTCGCGGTAGGCCTTGAAGAGCGAGGCATCGCCAGCAAAGAAGCGATCGACCGCTGCGGCCTGGTCATCGGAAGCCTGGAGCGGTTCTGCAGCGCCTGCCAAGGCCCGCTCCACACAGGCTTCCAGCATCACCAGGGACACGGGCTTCGACAGCACCTCGTCCACACCCAGCTCCATGAGTTGCTGGCGGCGTTCGGCCGAGATGCCGGCGCTGAAGGCCACCAGGTGCGCGCCGCTGCGGCGTTCGGGATCCGTGGCCAGCGATTGCAGCAGATCGACGCCGCTGCCGTCGGGCAGCATCAGGTCGCACAGCAGCAGTCGCACGGGCGCCTCGTCCAGTCGCCATCTGGCATCCGCCAGCGTGGCCGCTTCGAGCAGCTGGATGGGCAGGTCCTGCAGCGCCATGGCCACAAAGCGGCGGATCGAGGGGTCGTCCTCGACCAGCAGCACACGCGGTAGCTTCACCTTGGCGGGGCGGCCAGTGCCGCAGCCAGTGCCGCCACCAACAAAGGCGGCAGGTCCGCAACCAGCTGCGGTTTGTGCACCACGGGCACGCCTTCCAGTGCAAATGCGAAGGGTGCTCGCTGTTCCGCGTCCAGCGAGGTCACCACGATCAGCTGCATGCGGCTGAACTGGGGATGCGAGCGCAGGCTGGTGATGAGCGCCGCGCCGTCGATGCCGGGCAGCAGGATGTCGACGATCAGCACCTCGGGCTGCAACTGGCCGACCAGCGCCAGACCGGCAATGCCGTCGTCGGCAACCTGCAGTTCGACTTCCGGGAAACGCTGCTTCAGGAGCAACGAGACCAGGTTCTGGAAGTGCTTGGAGTCCTCGATCAGCAAGACGCGGGGCCGCGCCCGGGCACGATTGGGCTGCGGGGCGGCAGGCGCGCCGGTGGTGCCGCGGCCTTCGCGCCAGCGCTGCACCGACGCACGCGAAATGCGTCGATGGCCGCCCGGCGTTTTCCAGGCTTCGAGCTCGCCCCGGTCCACCATCAACTGAACCGAACGCACGGCCATGCCGAGCAAGCGGGCCACTTCCAGCGTGCTGCAGTGCTCACCGGTGGGTGGCAGCGGTTCGGTGAGGTCAGTCATCCAGCAATTCTGCCGAATTTTTGGCGACCAGTGGATCGGGGCGTAAATTGATTGAAATGATACTTATCATCATCTCCGATCGCATCCCAAAGTGCGATCGGGATTCCGGGATCCTGGCAGTCAAGTGGAGGGCGCCAAGGGCCCTGTCTTCGGGCACGAGAACCCGGTGACGCAGTTGATGACGTGCAGTGGCCGCCACGTCCGCTGCGGGGCAACTCAGCGCACATCGGTGCTGTGGATGTGCAGCGCCTCCAGGAAGCGCGACACCATGTTGTAGGCCGCGATGGTGGCTGCCAATTCCACGGTCTGCCTTTCACCCAGGTGCAGTTGCACCGCCTGCAGCGTGTCCTTGGGCACCTGGACCTGCTTTGTCATGGTGTCGCACAGTTGCAGAGCGGCACGCTCGCCGCTGTTGAAGGCGCTGCTGGTGAACCAGTCCGGCAGCGCGTCCAGTTGGGCCTGTGTCACGCCTTCCTTCAGTGCAATCGGCTTGTGCTGCTCGGCCTCGTACGGGGCGCCATTGAGTTGGGCGACGCGCATGATGACCAGTTCGCGCAGCGCACCGCTCAGGCTCAGCTTCTGCCGCACGGCAGTGAGGTAGCCCAGCCAGCCTTCGGCCAAGGGCGGGCTGTGAAGCAGCATCTGGTACAGGTGCAGCACGCTGCCGCGCTCGGCCACGATGCGCTGCACAAGGGCTTGCGCTTCCGGGTTGCCAAGATCGGCATAAGGCAGGTGGGCCATGTGGGATTCGTCCAGCAACAAGGTGCCGCATTGTGGGCTTTGGGGCGCTTTGGTCTGCGTGTTTCCCAGGTCACCGGACCCGCGCCACTTGCCTGACACTGCGCCGCCATGAAACTCCTACTTTGCACGGGTATCGCCGCACTGACCGCGCTGGCCGCTCTGACCACGTCAACCGCCCACGCCCAGGCCTGGCCCAGCAAGCAGCCCATCAGGCTGGTGGCGGTGTTCCCGCCGGGAGGCTCCGTCGACCAGGTCGCGCGCATCCTCGCACCCGGCCTGCAGCAGGCGTTGGGCCAGACCGTGGTGGTCGACAACAAGGGAGGCGCCTCGGGCAGCATCGGCACGGCCTTTGTGGCCGCAGCACCGGCCGACGGCTACACGCTGGCCGTGGTCTTCGACACCCACGCGGTGAACCCCGCACTGCAGACCTCCCTGCCGTTTGACACGCGCAGGGATCTGGTGCCGACGGCCTTGATCGGCACCAGCGCCATGGTGCTGGCCACCCACGTGGACTCGCCCTACAAGACCTTCAAGGACGTGGTGGCTGCGGCCAAGGCCAGCAAGGACAAGGAAAAGGGCAAGGGTGTCAGCTACGGCAGCATCGGCAATGGCAGCCTGGGTCACCTGGCGATGGCGCTGCTGGCCAAGAGCGACAACCTGGACCTGTTGCACGTGCCCTACCGCGGAGGTGGCCCGCTCATGAATGACGCGCTGGCCGGGCACGTGCCACTGTCCATCGGTTCGGTGTTCCTGATCAAGCCGCACCTGGACAGCAAGCGCCTGCGGCCTCTGGCAGTCACCACCAGCCAGCGCAGCGCCAAGCTGCCCGACGTGCCGACCATTGCCGAAAGTGGCTACGCGGGCTTTGACGCGCCGGCCTGGTGGGCCGTGCTGGCGCCGGCCAAGACGCCGCCGGAAATCGTGGCGCGCCTGAATGCCGAGATCAACAAGCTGCTGGACCAGCCCGAGGTGCGCGACAAGCTGTCGGCACAGGGCATCGACATCATCCGCACGACGCCGGACGCCGCGCGCGTCTTCATCGAACGTCAGGCCGACATCTGGGCCAAGGTCGTCAAGGACAACGGTATCAAGGCCGATTGACGGTTGTGCTTGCGGTGGTGCTTGCGGCGTGGCTGGCTGGTGAAGTGACCGGTATGCGCACGGTGTGGGTGGCCAGGCGCACTTCGCGCAGGAAGTAGGTCAGACCCACCACCAGTGCAGCCGTGGCCGAGACAAAGAACAAGGCCACCAGCCATTTCAGTGGCACGTCCAGCACCACTTCCAGGAACAGGGACGCGATCACCATGCACACCAGCAGGGCTGCCAGCACGCAGAAGGTGATGGCCGCGCTGGCGATGTGGCGCCGCCTCTCCAGGTGCTCTTGTTCACGCTGGACTTCGTCGCCCAGATGGCCCGACAGCTGCCGGCCGCGGTCGATGATGCGCGCCAGGCGGCCCGTCATGACATTGAGCAAGCCGGCAATGGCTGTCAGCAGGAAGACGGGGCCAAGCGCCAGCTGAATGGCTTGAGAGACGTCGGCAACGTGAAGGGCAGCGGTGACCATGTCGCGACTCTAGCGCGGCATGCCAAGCCGCCCCTTCAGCCCGCGTTGCTGCGCAGCAGGTCCAGTGGCGCCACCTGCGCGCTGCCGGGCAGCACCGTGCTGTCGACCTGTGCGCGTGGCACCTGCAAGTGGTCCATGAGCACGGTGCGCATGGCCGACCGCAGGTCGTTGGTGACGCGCAGGTCGCGGCCTTCATGCCGGTCCTTGCGCGCCAGGCCCGGCCAGTCAGTGACGACCTGCCCGCCGCGCACCGCGCCACCCAAGAAGAAGGCTGCGCCGCCGGTGCCATGGTCGGTGCCCTGATTGCCATTCATGGCCACCTCGCGGCCGAATTCGGTGGCCACCAGAATGGCGGTGCGTTGCCACAGGCCGCCGGCCTGCAAGCCGGTGCGCAAGGCGTCCAGCGCGGCGTCCAGTGCACGCAGGTTGTTGGACGTGGCGCCATTGGGCAGGGCCTGGTTGGTGTGTGAATCCCAGCCGCCCATTTCCATCACGGCCACTTGAGAACCGCGCTGCAGGAAGTCGGCGGCCTTGGTGGCCAGGCCGACGGCGGCGGCCCGCCCGCCGCCGCCCGGCTGCATGGGCGGGTTGGCCGCCATGCCGGGCTCGTCTCGCAGGCCACGGGCGCGCGCCAGGGCCTGCGCCAGCGCAGGGTCGTTGCGGTACATCGCCTCCAGGCGGCTGACCAGGTCCATGCCGGGCTCGGGCAATGCAGACGGTGCCCAGGTGTCCACGGCGCCGGGTCCGCGCAGCACCAGGGGCACGGCAGTCTGCAGGGCCACGGCCCTCAGCGGCGAGGCCCGAGCGCCGGCAAGTGCGCGTCCAAGCCAGCCGGTGCTCAGTTCATACGGCCGCGTGCCGCCGCTCTCCAGCACCTGCTGCGCGTCAAAGTGCGAACGTTCGCGGTAGGGCAGCCCGACGGCGTGCATCACGGCCAGTTCGCCGCGGCCGTACATCGCATGCAATTGCGGCAGCAGCGGGTTCAGCGCAAAGGTGCTGTCCAGCATCAGCGGGTCGCTGGGGAATTGGCCCAGGACGCCGCGGGCTTCTGCAAAGGCGGGATCGCCCACCGCGGGCACAGCGGTCAGGCCGTCCATGCCGCCGCGCAGGATGAACAGCACAAAGCGGTTGGCGTCCGGCGCGCCGGCGGTGGCTGCCACGCTCAAGGTGGTCCATGGCGCCAGGCTTGCCGCGGCGGTGCCGGCCAGTGCGGCCTGGAGCAGGTGTCGGCGCTTGGTCATGCTGTACTCCATCAGCGGCGTTGAAACTCAGGCGACATCAGCAGCAAGGCCATGGCCTGCGGACCGTCGGCGGCGCGTTCGATCTGGCGCAGCGTGTCGTCCTGCAGCAGCGGACCCAGGCTGGCATGTGCAATGGCTCGCGCATCGGCCACGCGACCCAAGCGGTCGGCCACGCGGGTGGCCCATTCGACGCGTTTCCACACGGCGTCCGGGCCCAGCCATTCATCGGCGCGGTCAGGCCAGCCCGCGGGCGAGGGCGCCGCCTGCACGCGCTGGCCCAGCAGGCCGATGGACGCATCGGCCTGGCGTGCAAAGGCCGGCTCGCCGATCTGCAGCACGCGCACGGCGCTGATGACGAATTCTTCCGGCGTCTTCAGCTTGGACGGCTGCGGCTGCCAGGCCTCGGGTGATTCCACCAGCGTGCGGTGCAGCTGGGACAGGTCGCCGCCGGTGCGCCGGAAGCTGGCTTCCAGCCGCGCCACCAAAGCGGGTGGCGGGTCGTCGGCGACAAAGTGGCGGGCCAGCTTGGTGCTGACAAAGCGCGCGGTGGACGGGTGCTGTGCCAGGTCGTGCAACACGGCATCCAGCGCGTCCGGGCCCTCTGGGTATGGACGGCCGAGCACGGTTTTGGGGCCTGGCTGGTGCCAGGCGGCTTCAAAGCGAACCGGGTCGGCTGCACTGCCGGCGGCCATCAGCTCGCGCAGCGGCACGCGCCAGCCGGTCAGCACACGGGCGAATTCGGTGACGTCGGTTTGCGTGTAGCCACCCCAGCCACCATACGGCGATCCGCCGCCGCTGACACCCAGGGTGTGCAGTTCCAGGATTTCCCGCGCCAGGTTCTCGTTCAGGCCCGTGATGCGCGGGCCGGGCATGCCCGCGGCCTGGCGGCGGCTGGTCTGGCGCCGGACCATCTGCGAATCCGGCCCGGCCGAGTTGTCGTTGTCCAGGTAGCGCAGCATCCCGGCGTGGTGCACCACGGCCTTCAGCAGGCCTTCAAAGCTGCCATTGATATGGGGGCGTATGGCTTCGCGTTCGAAGGCACCGACCACGCCGCGTGCGCTGGCCTTGGCCATGCTGACGGTGAAGTGGTTGGCCCAGAAGAGCGCCAGGCGTTCGTTGAAAGGCTGCGCGCTGAGCGCGGCCGTGGTCAAACGCGCGCGGATGTCGGCCTGGACGATGGCGCGGAAGTGCTCGCCAAATTGCTGCTCACCCGGACGCTTGTCAGGGGGCATGTCGCCGGGCTTGTCTGCCGCCATGGTCTCGCTGCGCGGCGCAGGCGGCTTGCGCCGCTGCTCTTCCAGGAACTGCGCATAGCGCTTGACGCCCTCGGCGCCGCTGGCCAGGCCAGTGCCGCGTTGCGGCTCCGCCGGCACCAGTTGCTGCAGCAGCCAGCCCCGGGCGTCGGCTCCCACCGTGGCCAGGCGGGCTTCACCCAGGCCAAAGCGATGTGCCGCTAGGGCTGCCTGCGTTGCGGCGCCGGTTTCAGTCGTGGTCATGGCTGCCCTCCATGACCGGAGTGTCGCGCAGCCCGCTGCATTGCAGCGTGGCTGGCGGGTGAAGAAACGCGAAGCGGGCTGGCGTCTACTTGGCCAGCAGGCGGTTCACTGTGTCCACATCGGAGGCGGCCAGTTGACCGGACGCCTGGCGCAGCTTCAGCGTGTTGACCAGCACGTCGTAGCGCGCCTTGGCCAGGTCGCGCTGGGTGCTGAAGAGCTGTGTCTGGGCGTTCAGCACGTCCAGGTTGACCCGCACGCCGACCTTGTAGCCCAGCTGCGTGGCTTCCAGCGCCAGCTTGCTGGACGATTCGGCCGCTTCCAGCGCCTTGACCTGGGCCAGGCCGGACTGCACGCCAAAGTAGGCCACGCGCGTGCCGCCGGCCACTCCGCGGCGCGCGGCTTCCAGGTCCTGCTTGGCCTTTTCTTCCAGCGACAAGGTTTCCTTGATGCGGTTCTGCACCGAGCCACCACTGAAAAGCACCCAGTTCATCTGCACGCCCACGCTGCCCACCGTGCTGGTGCCCGCACTGCGGGAGTAGTTGGGCAACTGACCGCGCGCATCGGAGCCGCTGATCGAGGCCACGGCGTCTACCGTGGGCAGGGTGCCGGCGCGGGCTTTCTGCGTTTCCAGCTGGGCCACCTCCAGGCCCACGCGGGCGCGGCGCACGGTGGGGTGCTGCTGGTCGCCCACGGTGACCCATTCCTCGGCGTTGGCGGGCACGGGTGAAGGCAGGACGACAGGCACCAGCAGAGGCTTGGGTTCGACGTTGCTGCGTCCGACCAGGGTGTCCAGGTTGACGCGCTTGGTGCGCAGGTCGTTTTCAGCAGCGATTTCCTGTGCCGTGGCCTGGTCGAACTTGGCCTGGGCTTCACGTGCGTCGGTGATGGTGGCGGTGCCGACTTCAAAGTTGCGCTTGGCCGATGCCAATTGCTCGGTGATGGCGGCCTTGTTGGCGCGCGTGGTGGACAGCGCGTCCTGCGAGGCCAGCACGTCGAAGTAGGCTTGGGCCACGCGAAGGATCAGGTCCTGCTCGGCCGCGTCCAGATCGGCTTGAGCGGACACCAGGGACTTGCGCGCCTGGTCCATCGTGACGCCGTTGGCTCGGTTGAAGAGCGGGTAGCGGCCGTTCAAGGCCGCTGACGCGGTGGTGCCGGACTTCGCGCTGGGCAGAGTGGGGGCGTCGGTGACCGCGCCGCTGAGACCTGCGGTCATGGACGCGCTGGGGCGGCCCAGCGCATAGGACTGCTCGGCCCTGAATTCCGCACTTGCGGCGTTGGCCCTGGCGGCCAGATAGGTGGCATCAAAGCCGCGTGCGGCGTCGTAGAGCTCTTGCAGGCTTTGCGCGGCAGCCAGGCCCGGCAGCGCGGCGACCAGGCAAGCGGCCAGGGAGGCCTTGGCAAACGGGGTCAGCCGGGAGGCAAAAAACGAACGCATGCGGTTTCCTTGGGATGAGATCGGGGCGGCTTCAGGTCGCGTGATCAGTACCGGGGCACGGCACTGTCGACCTGCGTGGACCAGGCGTCCACGCCGCCGGCGAGGTTGTACACACGGTCATGGCCCTGGCGCAGCAGGAATGCGACGACCTGCGCGCTGCGGCCCCCGTGATGGCAGATACAGACGATGGGCTGCGACCGGTCCAGTTCGGCCATTCGGGAGGGGACGGTGTTCATGGGCATGTCCAGGCGGGTGACGCCGGGCAGGTCGATGTGCGCCAGCGCCACTTCCCAGGGCTCGCGCACGTCCAGCAGCAGCACGCCGGTTTCGCGTGACGCGAAGTCCTTCAGTTCGGTGACCTGCAGCGTTTCCATGCCAGATCAGAAGTGGAAGCGGGTCGGCTCGGCAAAGCCTTCCAGGCGCGGCGAGACGGTGTCAAAGAGTTCAGATTGCGCCCAGGACGCGTCGCCCGAGCGGGTGAAAAGGCGTGCATGCATGACCGGCTCTTCACCCACTATGGCGACCAGGCGGCCACCCAGCTTGAGTTGCTCCAGCAGCGCACGCGGCACCTCGGGCACGGAGCCACTGAGCAAGATGGCGTCAAAGGGGCCATCCTGCGGTCGGCCCTTGGCTCCGTCGGCGGCGGACACATCCACCACCTGCACATTGACCAGGCCATTGCGCTGCAGGTTGGCGCGCGCCACGCGAGCGAGTTCCGGCCGGCATTCCAGCGTCGTGACGTTCAGACCGCGGTGCGCCAGCAAGGCAGCCATGAAACCGCTGCCGGTGCCGATTTCCAGCACCTGCTCATGCCGCTGCACCTGCAGGGCCTGCAGCATCCGCGCTTCGACCTTGGGCTCCAGCATGCAGGGGCCCAAGGCGTCGCCGGCGATCAGTGGCACCTGGGTGTCGACAAAGGCCAGGGCGCGGTGGCCGGTGGGCACAAAGTCTTCACGCCGCAAGGAAGACAGCAGCGACAGCACCGCAGGGTCCAGCACCTGCCAGGGTCGGATCTGCTGTTCGATCATGTTGAAGCGGGCGAGTTCGTTGTCCATGATTGGTACGGTATCGGGTATATGTGGGCGAGGCTGCACAATTCTATGGGGTCGCTTTGGCGGGGGTCTGATCGACGGGCGGGACAGCGTCGCTCTTGCCGCCCAGCTTGCGCCTGGCCCAGTCGGAGAAGGTATCCAGCCAGCAGTAGATCACCGGCACCACCACCAGGGTCAGCAAGGACGAAGTGATGACGCCGCCGATCACCGCCTGCCCCATGGGTGCGCGCTGCTCGGAACCTTCGGTCAACGCAAAGGCCAGCGGCACCATGCCGAACACCATGGCCAGGGTGGTCATCAGGATGGGCCGCAGCCGCACGCGGGCCGCTTCCAGCAAGGCTGCGTTGCGCTCCATGCCCTGTTCACGGGCGCGGATCGCAAAGTCCACCAGCAGGATGGCGTTCTTGGTGACCAGGCCCATCAGCATCACCACACCGATGACAGAGAACATGTTCAGGGTGCTGCGGAAGGCCAGCAGGGCCAGCACCACGCCTATCAGCGTCAGCGGCAGGCTGCTCATCAGGGCCAGGGGCTGCAGGAAGCTCTTGAACTGGCTGGCCAATATCATGTAGATGAAGATGATCGCCAGGCCCAATGCGCCCACGGCATAGCCAAAGCTTTCTTGCATGTTCTTGGTGCTGCCGCCAAAGCTGTAGCGGTAGCCCGGCGGCCACGCGATGCTGTCCAGCACCGTGCGGATGTCGGCCGACACCTCACCGCTGCTGCGGCCCAGGGCATTGGCGTCGATGTTGACTTCGCGGTTCAGGTCGCGCCGGTTGATCTGGTTGGCGCCGGTGGACCCGCGCACCTCCGCCACCTGGGACAGGCGCACCACGCGCGCGCTGCCGTCCGAGTTGCTGCCCACCACCAGGGGCAGGTTGCCCAGGTCGCCGTCGGCGTCGCGCGCGTCGGGCGCCAGGCGCAAGCGCACGTCGTAGTTCTCTCCATCACTGGCGCGCCAACTGCCCACCGACGTGCCGGCCAGCATGGTGCGCAAGGTGTTGGCCAGGCCGTTGACGTTCAGGCCCAGGTCGGCGGCCGCGTCGCGTTTGACATCGACCGACAAGGTCGGCTTGTCCGGCTTGAGCGTGGTGTCCAGGTCCACCAGGCCCGGAATGGCCAACAGGCGCGGCATCAACTGGCTGCTGATGCGTTCCAGTTCGCCCAGGTCGGTGCCCTGCACACTGAAGACGATGCTCTTGCCGCCGCCCAGATCGGTGACGCCGATGTTGGTGACGGTGACGCCGGGGATGCGGTCCAGTCGGTCACGGAACACCGGCGTCAGGTCGGCGATGCTGCGCTTGCGGTCCTTGCGGTCCTGCAGGCGCACGTAGACGGATCCGTAGATCTTGCCGGCGGCAAAGCCGCTGTTGATGGTGGTGACGGTGTGCCGCACCTCGGGCAGTTCACGCAGCGCGGTGTCGATCTGCCGGGCGCGCATTTCCGTCACTTCCAGGGATGAACCCACCGGCGTGTAGAAGTTGATCTGCGTTTCGGAATAGTCGGCCTTGGGCACGAATTCCTTGCCCACGCCGCCGAGCATCACGATGGCCACCACGAAGGTGGCGACAGCAATCAGGACGGTCTTGATCTGGTGCTTCAGTGCCCAGGCCAGCAGCAACTGGTAGCCGTCGGACAGCTTGTAGGTGAGCCTGTCGAACCACATGGTGACGCGGCCCAGGGTCTTGTCATAGAGCGTGCGGCGCTGGTCACCCAGATGCGAACCCTGCTCTGCCTGAGGGTCGTGCCAGATGCTGCTGAGCATCGGGTCCAGCGTGAAGCTGACGAACATGCTGATCAGCACCGCGGCGACGATGGTGATGCCAAATTCGTGGAAGAACTTGCCCACGATGCCGCCCATGAAGCCGATGGGCAGGAACACCGCCACGATGGACAAGGTGGTGGCCAGCACGGCCAGGCCGATCTCGTTGGTGCCGTCCAGCGCGGCCTGCTTGGCCGTCTTGCCCATCTGCACGTGGCGCACGATGTTTTCGCGCACGACGATGGCGTCGTCGATCAGGAGGCCTACGCACAGGCTCAGCGCCATCAGCGTGATGCCATTGATCGTGAAGCCGAAGATGTACATGAACAGGAAGGTGCCAATCAAGGCGATGGGCAAGGTCAGGCCCGTGATGACGGTGCTGCGCCAGCTGTTGAGAAACAGGAAGACGATCAGCACGGTCAGGGCCGCGCCTTCGATCAGCGTGCGCTGCACATTGGCCACGCTGACACGGATGCTTCGCGAGTTGTCGCGGTTGATTTCGGTGCGGATGTTGGCCGGCGTCAGTGCCTTCGCTTCGTCCAGCGCCTTCCTCAGCCCGTCGACCACGGCGATGGTGTTTTCTCCCTGGCTCTTCTGCACGCTCAAGAGCACCGTGCGCTGGCCGTTGTAAAGCGCCAGGCTCTCCACTTCCTGCGGGCCATCCACCACATCGGCGACCTGCCAGAGCTTGACGATGCTGCCGTTTGGTTTGCGCACCACCACGATGTCGCGGAATTCGCGCGGGGTCTTCAGCCGCGCGTTCATCTGCACCACGCGGTCCTGTTCCTTGGACCGGATGTTGCCCAGCGGCAGCTCCTGGTTTTCGCTTTTCAGTGCCGCGGCCACCTGGTCGGTGGTGATGCCCAAGGCCTCCATGGCCGCTGGCTTGAGGTTGATGGCAATCTGCCGCGCCACGCCACCCACCACGCTGACGGCGCCCACGCCGCGCACGTTCTCCAGCTTCTTTTGCAGCACCTGGCTGGCCCAGGTGGTGAGTTCCTGCTGGCTGGTCTTGGCGTCCGCAGCCAGCACGGCCACGTTGAAGATCGGCTGTGCAGCCGGGTCGAAGCGCGAGATGCGCGGTTCCTTGACTTCGTCGCGCAGCAGGGGGCGGATCAGGGCCACCTTTTCGCGCACGTCGTCAGCGGCCTTGCGGCCGTCCACGTCCAGGTTGAATTCGATGATGACGACCGAGACGCCCTCATACGATCGCGAGGACAGCGTGCTGATGCCGGCAATGGTGTTGACGGCTTCTTCGACCTTCTTGGTGACTTCGGCTTCCACGATTTCCGGGCTCGCGCCCGGATAGTCCATGGAGACCACGACGGTCGGGAAGTCGATGTTCGGGAACTGGTCCAGGCTCAGGCGCTGGTAGCTGAAGAGGCCCAGCACCACGAAGGCCAGCATGACCATCACGGCCATGACCGGGTTGCTGATGGAGACGCGCGTGAACCACATGCTGTGCGTTCAGCGGCTGGCCGCGCTGGCCGCGCTGGCCGCGCTGGTCGACGTGGCAGCGGCGGTCCCGCTGGTGCTGACGGGCAACTTGAGCAGGGTGCCTTCGCGCAAGCTGCCCACCGTGCCGCGCAGCACCGGGGTGCCCGCCGACACGCCCGCGGTAACTTCGACCGCCGATTCCGTGACCGAGCCGATGCGCGCATCACCACGTTGACCGATCGCCACGGGCAGGGCTTGTGCCTTGCCATTGATGACCGCCAGCACATAGGGCTTGGACTGGTCAAAGCGCAAGGCGGACGCCGGCACCACCAGGGCCTGGCGGCGTTGCAGTTCCACCGATCCGCGAGCGAACAGACCCTGGCGCAAACCAGCGGTTTGCGGTCCCGGCTGCAGTTCCAGATAGGCGGACACCGTGCGTGTGCCGGCTTGCGCGGCCGGATTGATGCGCACCACCTTGGCGGCCATGGCTTCCGGCAGGCCGTCGATCTCCACACGGGCTGTCTGCCCCACGCGCAACTGAACGACATCCTCGGGAGCGACCGAGGCTTCCAATTCGATCCTGCTGAGGTCAACGATTTCCACGATGCGGCCGTCCACCGGCACACGTTCGCCTGGTTGCACCAGGCGCTGCGACACCAAGCCTGAGATGGGCGCGCGCACCTCGCTGTCGGCCAGGGCCTTGCGCGCGATGTCAGCTGCGGCTTGCGCGGCCTGCAGCGTGGACTGCGCGCCCGCGCTGCTGCTGACGGACGTGTCCAGCGCGGTTCGCGATATGAAGCCCTGGTCGACCAAGGCCTTGTTGTTGTCCAGCGTGCGCTTGGCAATGTCCAGTTGCGACTGTGCCGCGGCGGCCTGGTCTTCGGCCTGCTTCAGACGCAGGCGGTATTCCGTGGCGTCCAGTTGACCAATCAATTGGCCTGCCGACACGCGGTCGCCTTCGCGCACGCTGAGGCTCTTCAGTTCCCCCGACACCTTGGCCTTGACCACGGCGCTTTGCACCGCCCGCAAGCCGCCGTTGACGGCCAGCAAGCCCACCAGTTCGGTTTGGCTGACTGTGGCGATGTCCCCGGCCGTCAGTTCCAGCGCCAGGGGTGGCGCCGAGGCAGCCGCTGCGGGACTGGCGGGGGCCGATGCGGACTTGCGCGCCATCCACACGCGGCCTGCCAAGACCAACAGCGCCAGTACGACCAGGGTGACCAGGATCCAACGGGTTCGTTTGCTCATGCCATCCATCAATCTGACTTGCGCACTTCCAGGCCGCGCAGCACCAGGTCCAGGTGGGTGTCGAGCATCAGCGCGGGGTCCATGTCGGGGCCGCGCACGGGGCAGGCGCCAAAGGAATGGCGGTGCACCGCCATGAAGATCAACGGGGCCATCAGCGCATGCGCGACCTCGTGCAAGGGCATGGACCGGAATTCGCCGCTGTCCACACCACGTTGCAGGCAGCCCGTGAACAAGCGGTCTGCCGGGATGATGACTTCGTCGGTATAGAACTGCGCCAGTTCCGGGAAGTTGCGCACTTCCGCCAGCACCACCTTGTGGATGCCTGCAGCCGGTGTGTTGCCGATGCGTTCCCACCACGTGTGCAGCAGGAAGGACAGCAGTTCTGAGCTGCTGCCCTCAAAACTGGCCACCGCAGCTTGGCCTTCGGCTATCAAGGCGGACAGGTTCTGGCGCACGACGGCCTTGAACAGTTCCTCTTTGCTGGCGTAGTACAGGTACAGCGTGCCCTTGGACACGCCCGCGCGCTGGGCGACTTCTTCGGCGCGTGACGCGGCAAAGCCCTTTTCGACAAACAAGGCCAAGGCGGCGTCCAGCAATTCCTGCGGACGTGCTTCCTTGCGGCGTTGGCGGGGACCGCCTTCGGGATGGTGGGGAACGGCGCTCATTTTTAATGACTGACTAGTCAGTAATCTTAGGCGCCGCGCCGCGCGGGGTCAAGCCTGTCGGTCTGGATTGTCGTCCCACGCAGGCCGGGGGGGATGGGCCGCATACACGCTGGCTATCATCCGCCGCCCTTTGTTCTTCTGCCCTTTTCACTGCCACACCGGAGCTCACCCGCTTGGACACCCTTCTGCTCATCAAGGCCGCCGTCATGGGCGTGGTGGAAGGCCTCACGGAATTCCTGCCGGTGTCGTCCACCGGGCATCTGATCCTCGCGGGGTCCTTGCTGGACTTCAACAACCCCAAGGGCAAGCTTTTCGAGATCGTCATCCAGTCCGCGGCCATCCTGGCCGTGGTGTGGGAATACCGGGTGCGCATCGGTAGCGTGCTGGCCGGCCTGGGGCACGACGCCAAGGCGCGTCGACTGGTCTTGAACGTGGCGATCGCCTTCATGCCCTTGGCTGTGCTGGGCTTGCTGTTCGGCAAGCTGCTGAAGACCCACTTGTTCAACGCGCCCACCGTGGCCACCACGTTCATCCTGGGTGCATTTGTCATCCTCTGGGCCGAGAAGCGCACCCACGCTGTGCGCGTGAACACTGTGGACGACATGAACGGGCTGGACGCCCTGAAGGTTGGCATCGCCCAGGCCTTTGCGCTGATTCCGGGCACGAGCCGATCTGGCGCCACCATCATTGGCGGCATGCTGTTCGGCCTGAGCCGCCAGGTGGCAACGGAGTTCACCTTTTTCCTGGCCATCCCGACACTCACCGTGGCCGGCGCCTATTCGCTCTACAAGGAACGGGCGCTGTTGTCGGCCGACGACCTGGGCATGTGGGGCGTGGGCATGCTGGCGTCCTTTGTGTCGGCCTTCCTGTGCGTGCGCTGGCTGCTGCGCTACGTGTCCACACACAGCTTTGTGCCCTTCGCCTGGTACCGCATTGCCTTTGGGCTGGTGGTGCTGGTGACTTGGTGGACGGGTCTGGTCAACTGGGTGGACTGAGGACCCGGCTGAAGAGCAGGTCCCAGACGCCGTGGCCGAGGTTGAGGCCCCGCTTTTCGAACTTCGTCAGCGGCCGCCAGTCCGGCTTGGTCGCGTAACCCGCGGCGGTGTTGCGCAGGCCAGGTTCGCCGGTCAGCACCTCCAGCATCTGTTCCGCGTAGGGCTGCCAGTCGGTGGCGCAATGCAGGTAGCCGCCGGGCGCGATGTGGCGCATCAATGTGGCAATGAAGGCGGGCTGGATCAGCCGCCGCTTGTGATGCCGCTTCTTGTGCCAGGGGTCCGGGAACCAGATGTGCACACCGGCCAAGCTGGCTGGCGGAATGCGGTCGCGCAGCACTTCCACGGCGTCGTCCTGGAAGATGCGCAGGTTGCTCAACTGGCGTTCTTCAATGCGCTGCAGCAGCGCGCCCACGCCGGGCGGGTGGACTTCGATGCCGATGAAATCCCAGTCCGGCTTCGCGGCCGCCACTTCGGCGGTGGCGTCCCCCATGCCGAAGCCGATCTCCAGCACGCGCGGCGCCTGCCGGCCAAAGGTGGCATCCAGGTCCAGCAGCGCCGCAGCTTGGGGCAGCACATAGCGCGGGGCCAGTTCCACCAGCGCACGCTGCTGGCCCGTGCCCATTCGGCCCGCGCGGACGACGAAGCTGCGGATGGGCGGACGGGCTGGCGGGGGACTGGTGTCGGTCATGGCGGCTGATTTTGCCTATGCCCGCACGCATAGCATCGCCGACCGATGAGACTGCCGTGCGCTCTACCAGAACGTGCTGAACGGCGAAGCGCAAGAGCTCTGATCCGGGCGCGCCGCAGCGATAGAATCGCGGCCGCTGCGGGTGTAGTTCAATGGCAGAACGGCAGCTTCCCAAGCTTCATACAGGGGTTCGATTCCCCTCACCCGCTCCAACCGAGATTGCCTCCGCCGCTTGAAGCGGCACCTTGTGCGGGATGATGCGCGGCATGACTGACCAAGCCCTGTCTGCCCTGCTGGTGGGTGTGCCCCTTGAACTTGCGCACGCCGTGCGCGACGCCGGTTGGCGCGTCACCGAAGGCCACACCTTGGCCGGTGCCGGCAGCCATGACGCGGTGCTCCTGTGTGTGGCCAATGCGGCCGAACTGGTCGAACGCCCCGGCCTGAGTGACGCCGCTTTCGAAGCGGCCGTGGTCGTCCAGGCGAAAGCAGGCAGCGAGACGGCGGAACTGGCCTTGCTGCGGCGTGGTGTGGAAGCCGTGATTGCCGAAGGCAGCGCCGAAGCGACGGTCCGCGCGCTTCGGCATGCGCTCGAGCGCAAACGGTTGGAACGCGACGCGCGCACCGCCTACGCCACGGACTTGGCCACCGGCCTGCCGCATCTGGCGCAGCTGGTGGAGCACATGACACAACTGCTGGCCCTGCGTGAACGTGAGCCCGCGCCCATGGTCCTGCTGGTGCTGCGTGTGCAGGGCTTTGAGCTCGCTGCCGACAAACTGGGCACGGAATCCGGCAACGTGCTGCGCCGCAAGGTGGCGGTGCGGCTGCGCAGCGGGCTGCGCGCGAGTGACGTCGTCGCCGCCATGGGGCCGGATACTTTTGGCGTGCTGCTGGGCCGGCTGGAAGCCAAGGGCGACGGCGAGCGTGTTGCCGCCAAGCTGGTGAAAGCCCTGCACCAGCCCATCATGGTGGCGGGACAGCCCTGCGCCGTGGGCGCGTCCGTGGGTCTGGCCATCTACCCGGAACACGGCAAGGACGTGGACAGCTTGCTCAAGCGCGCCAGCGCGCAGGCAGGTTCGGTGGCCACCATGGGCAAGGACGGTTTCGCTGCCAGCGTGATGCGCCGGGGTGGCGCGGCCGCCAACGACGACGGGCACGCGTCCTGAACCTGCAGGTCAGCGACTGGCCTGCAAGGCCTGCAGCACCTGCGTGGCGATCAATTCGCTGACCCGCTCATTGGCCTCGGCCGTGACGCCAGCCACATGCGGTGTGAGGATGAGGTTCGGGCAGCCTTGGAAGTGAGCCGTGGCGGGCAGCGGTTCGGCGACAAACACGTCGATGGCTGCACCACCCAGGTGTCCGCTCTTGAGCGCAGCAGCCAGCGCGCCTTCATCGACGATGCCGCCACGCGCCGTGTTGATCAGCACGCTGCCCGGTTTCATCGACGCGATGCGTTCGGCATTGAAAA
The DNA here is from genome assembly GCA_963750785.1 of uncultured beta proteobacterium. Taxonomy (GTDB): domain Bacteria; phylum Pseudomonadota; class Gammaproteobacteria; order Burkholderiales; family Burkholderiaceae_C; genus Rubrivivax. Next base: position 79,709 of record CAVVSC010000003.1, read on the forward strand.
GCCCCCGCGTGCTGTCCACCAAGGGCACGTGCAGACTGACGACGTCGCTCATGGTGATGACTTCGTCCAAGCCGGCGCAACGCACACCGTGTGCGGCGAAGGCCGGGTGGTCCTGGTCCATCATCGCGTCAAAAGCCACGACCTCCATGCCCAGGGCCCTGGCGAGCGTGGCCGTGAGCTGGCCGATGCCGCCAAAGCCCACCAGACCCAGTGTCTTGCCGCCCACCTCGCGCCCCACGGACAACGCGGTGCGCGGCCAGGCGCCTGTGGCGACTGCGGAGCTGGACTGGTACGCGCCACGCATCAGCAGCAGCGCAGAGGCCACCACATACTCGGCCACGCTGCGCGCGTTGGCACCGGTGGCAGGAATCACCTGCAGGCCTGCGGCGGCGCAGCCCGGCAAGTCCAGGTTGTCCAGGCCCACACCCAAGCGGCCCACCACGCGGCAGCGGGTCAGCGCCCGCAGCAAATCACCGCGCACCTGGGTCCGGTTGCGAACGATCAGCGCGTCGGCTGTCTTGGCCTCGGCCAGCAGCCGGGCCGGGTCGTCGACCAAGTTGGGGTCGAACAGCACGTCGTGTACCGCGCGCAATTGCGCGACCGCCCGCTCGTCCATGAATTCGGTGATGACGATGCGCGCCATGGCTGCGGTTCCTTCGGCTTCTTCGGCTTCTCCGGCGTCAGCGGGCCTTGGCCGCCGGCCGCGACTTCTTCGCAGGCGCCGCAGGTGACACTGCCTTGGCCTTGGCCTTGGGTCGCCGGATGCCCAGGCCGTCTTCCAGGTCCGTCAGTGCCTCCACCGCGTATACCGCCAGCTTCTGCGTGCTGGGCAGGGACGTGTGGCAGGCCGTGAAGCCGAAGTTCATCTGCCCGTTGTAGCTTTCGCAGGTGATGTTCAGCGCCTGGCCGTGCGTGACGATGGACGCTGGGTAGATGGACAACAGTTCAGCACCGCGGAAGAAGAGTGGCTTGTCCGGTCCGGGCACGTTGGACACCGTGATGTTGAACATGGGCGGCGTGCGGCCGCCAATGCCGGTGAGCAGCGTGATGATGGTCGGCGCCATCAGCAGCATCGTGTACTGCAGCATGGCCGCGCGCGGCAGGCTCTGCACATGCGCCTTGGCGTGCTTGACGCTGGACTTGATGGCGGCCAGCCGCTGCACCGCGTCTTCGATGTCCGTGCCCAGCGTGGACACGATGAAGCTGATGGCGTTGCCCGTGCCCTCGTCGTCCTTGGGCCGCACGGACACCGGGATGCCGGCGGTCAGGGGCTTCTCCGGCAGGGCGTCACGCTCCAGAAGGAAGCGGCGCAGCGCGTCGCCGCAGATGGCCAGCACCACGTCGTTCAGCGTGCTGTCGCCCGCTGCCGCCACGGCACGCAGGCGTTCCATGGGGAACTGCTGCGTGGCAAAGCGGCGCTTTTCGCGCACGCGGCCGTTGAGGATGGAGCGCGGCGCATCAAAGGGCACGGCCAGGCCGTCGCTGGGGTCGCCGATGCGCTTGATGATCTTGCCGAAGGCCGCCACCAACTGCGGCAGCGACCGCGCCTGGCCGCTCAGCGCTTCGACGATGGCCGCGGTGGCGTTGGCCATGGTCGGTGACGGGCCCGCCTTGGTCGGCTTCGCAGCCTTGGGTGTTCCCGATGCCCAGAAGGGCGGCAGGCTCAGGCTCTTGTCGGCGCTGCTGGCCAGGGTGCGTTCCAGCAGCTTCATGCCGCTGACGCCGTCGATCAGCGAGTGGTGCATCTTGATGAACATCGCGAAGCGCTCGTCCGACAGCCCTTCGATGATCGTGCACTCCCAGGGCGGCCGCGCCAGGTCGATAGGCGCGCTGTGCAGCCGGCCCACCAGTTCGCCCAGTTCGCGTTCGCCGCCCGGCCACGGCAGGGCAGCCTGACGTACGTGGTACTCCAGGTCGATGGCTTCGTCTTCCACCCAGACCGGCACCGGGTTCTTGTTGAAGGCGAACTTCAGACGCCGGTTCCATGGCGCGGTGAAGCTGCGGTGGCTGCGGAACTCCTCCATCATCTGGCGCAGGAAGTCCTTGGGCGCACCGGGCGGCAGGCGGAACTGCAGCAGGCCGCCCACGTGGTTGGGCGTGGCGCGTGACTCGGTGAAGAGCCAGGCGGCGTCCAGTGGGTTGAGGCGTTGCGAGCTCATGCGGACGCCTTAGGCGCGGACTGCCTTGCGAGCAGGGGCAGACTTCCTGGCAGCGGCCTTCGCGGGTGCAGCTTTCTTCGCCGCAGCCTTGAGGGGCGCCGCCTTTTTCGCCGCGGCCTTCTTCACGGGTGCGGACTTCTTGGCCGGGGCCGCTTTCTGGGCTGGCGCGGCCTTCTTCGCCGGCGCAGCGGCCTTCTTCGTCACTGCTTTCTTCGCGGCCGGCGCCTTGTTCCAGCTCAGCCGTGCCTGCTGGGCCAATTCCACCACCTTGGCGATGTCCTCGTCGGAGTAGACACCCTTCACGCCGGAGATGGCTGACAGCTTCATGCCGTTCTTCAGGCCCAGCTTGTAGATCTCCTTGACCTTTTCCCATTCGGTGTCGCGGCCGATGGTGAAGACCTCGAAGCGGCCTTCCAGCGCCAGCACGATGGTCTCGGCCAGGCAGGCGTAGATCACATTGGGTGGCAGGCCGATGCTCTTCATGCCGCGCACTTGGGTGGGCAGCTCGATCTCGCCGGATTCGATCACCAGCACGTCGGGCCGCTTGGCCACTTCCTCGGGCGGCAGGTCCAGCGGGCGCGCCACGTCGGTGATCACGCAGCCGGGCTTGACCTTCATGATGTCCAGGATCTTCTTGCCCGCACCGGAGGTGCTGGTGACGATCATGTCCATGTCGCCCAGCAGTTCGTCGTAGTTGGTGCTGCAGACGATCTTGGCGTCCGGCGTGTCCAGCAGCATGCTGGCCTTCAGCTCTTCCAGCTTTTTCAGGTCGCGGCCGGCAATCACCACCTCGTCAAAGGCCATGGCCAGGAGGCGCGCGCTGACGGAACCGATGGAACCCGTGGCGCCGATGACCATGGTCTTGGCCTGGATCTTCTTGCCCTTTTCGGCCTTCACCAGGCCCATGCGCTTCATGGCGTCGGCCGCAGCCCACAGCGCGCCGCTGGCGGAGTAGCTGTTGCCCGTGGTGATGGGCAGGCGGGACCGCCGCGCCACCGTGATGCCGGCGTCGCCCACCACCTTGGTGAAGGCACCCAGGCCCATGATCTGCGCGCCCATCTTCTCGGCCATCTTGCTGGCGGCCAGCAGGCGGCGGTAGGTGAATTCCGGGCTGCGCGCCAGCATTTCCTTGGGTGTGCCGCCGACGCTGATCAGCCAGCCTTCGGCCTCGGCCCCGGTGGGCGAGACGATATTCGTCATCTTGCAATAGACCATGGGTGGCATGTGCGCGGCCAGGGTCTCCACACGGTCCATCACGAACTTGGGCGTGGCCTTGGGGATGGGAAAGCCCTTCTTGATGAACTCCTGGCTCAGCGGGTGGATCACAAAGGCAAAACGGCGGATGTCGCGGAACTTGCCCGTGGGGTGCAGCAGGCGCGGCTTGATGTCCAGTTCGTCCAGGATCTCGGTGAAGTCGTCGTCGGACACCTCGCCCTGCGGCTTGCCCAGGCCGGCCAGGATCATGGCTTCGATGACATTGGTGCCCACCACATGCTTGAAGAGTTGCGGCGACACGTCGATCACCAGGTTCACCTTGCACTTGGTGAAGAAGGCGAGGCGGTCGTCGTCCACGGCGGAGGTGATGACGGTCTTGCCTTCCAGGTTGGCGGCGCTGCCCACGGCCTTGATCTCGGCGAAGGTGCCCACCACCACATGCGACTTGGCCACCGCCGCGGCCAGGCGGTTGTTCTTGAAGGCGCCCAGCGCCGCTTCCAACATTTCGCCGCGCTTGCCGGACAGCGCCAGGTCGTGGCCCTTGGAGTACAGCTCCAGCTGGGTCAGCGAGGTCAGCAGCGCGGGTGCGCCGGTCTGCGTCAGCGCGTCGGCAAAGCTCAGGTTGGGCGTGTAGTCCGACAGAGCCACGGCCATGTCGTAGTTGCGCATGCCGCTCAGGAACAGCACCAGGTTGTTGTTGAAGTAGTCGCCGAGGTGCTTCTGCACATAGCGCACTGCGCGCACCTGCAGCAGGCGGCGCAGCGTGGCGCCGGTGGTGGCCGGCACCCGGGTCACGACGTTCAACAGGCGCTTGGTTTCCTTGTTGACCACCGTGTTCTGGCCGACGTTCCAGTGGTCGCCGATTTCACCCAGGCCAATGGCGTCGGCCGTGGTCTGCTGGCGGCGCATCAGCTCCCAGGCCTTGCCGGTGTCGTTGTCCGCGCCCATGCGCTTGACCTGGAAGCGCTGGCCGAGGAAATCGGTCTCGAAGCTGAAGTCCTGCTTGGATGAACCCAGCGAGACGGTGACGACTTTCTTCATGGGGCTTGTGTCTCCGAACGGAAAAGTGGCTCAGGCCTTGGCGGCACGGGCTTTGGTGGTTTTCTTGGGGGCGGACTTCCTGGTTGCCTTCTTGACAACTGGTCTGGCGGCAGGCGGGGCTGTCTTGACGGGTGCGGGCGGCAACAGCCGGCCGATGATCTCTTCGCACTGCGCCTGCGTCATGTAGCGCGGCACCGGGTAGCCCGCGTGCGCTTCCTTCAGCGCGGCACGTGCCAGCGCCGGAATGTCCTCGGCCTTCAGCGCGTCCAGGGTCAGGGGAATCTGCAGGTCCCGGTTCAGCGCATCCACGGCGGCCAGAAATTTGTCGGCCAGTTCGTCTTCGTCACCGCAGGCGCCACGCAGGCCGGCCGTCACGGCCAACTGGGCCAGGCGGTCGGTGACGGCGGGGGCCGAGAAGCGCAGGATGTGTGGCAGCACGATGGCATTGGCCAGCCCGTGCGGCGTGTGGTACTTGCCGCCGAACTGGTGGGCGATGGCGTGCACGTAGCCCACGTTGGCACGTGTGAAGGCGATGCCGGCGTAGGTGGCGGCCAGCGACATCTGCTCGCGCGCCTGCAGGTCGCTGCCGGTGCTGTAGGCCGTGCGCAGGTTCTTGAAGATCAGGCCCACCGCCTGTGTTGCCATCGCGTCCGTGGACGCTGTGGCCCAATCACCCAGGTAGGCCTCCACCGCGTGCGTCAGAGCGTCCATGCCGGTGGCCGCCGTGGTGGCGGGGCTCAGGCCGGTCATCAGTGTCGGGTCCAGTGCGGCGATCTTGGGCACCAGGCGCGTGTCGACGATGACGATCTTGCTTTCGCGTTCCGGGTCGGCAATCACCGCTGCCACGGTGACTTCAGAGCCGGTGCCGGCGGTGGTGGGCACGGCGTAAATGGGTGCGGGTGCGGTCTTGCCGTTCAGCCCCTTGAAGTAGCCGGCCAGCTTGCGCAGCGGCTTGCCGGGGTTGGCCACGGCGCAGGCCATGGCCTTGGCCGCGTCCATGGACGACCCACCGCCAAAGGCGATGAAGGCGTCGCAGTCGTTCGCCTTGAAGAATTCGATGCCTTCCTCGACCAGCGGAATGGGCGCGTCGGGCGTGATCTTGTCGAAGATGGCGAACGCAGTGCCACCTGCCGTCAACGCGTCGGTCATGGGCTTCAGCAGGCCGCCGCGCACCGTGAAGCCGCCGGTGACGATCATCACCTTGCGGTGGCCAAAGCCCGACACCGCCTGCCCCAGCCGCGCACTGGAACCAGGTCCCACCAGCAGCGTGGGCTGCGGAATCGGCATGAAGCGGGTCACCATGCCCGCGCCCTTCATCAGCGCGCCCAGGCCGGCGGCGCGGGTGGCTTCGGGGATGAAGTCGAAGGTCAAGGCGTGTCTCCTCGTGGGGTGGGTACTGCCTGCGGCGCGCTTGGGAAGAACGCCGGACGCACCTCGTTGAATGTAGACGGGCCACGCATTCTGGGACCCGGTGCGTTCCCGTACACCCGGCATTCAGTGGCCTAGAGCTGGGTCTCCAATTCCAGGGCGGGCGTTGCCGCGGTTCAACGCGTGATGTCGCCCAGGCAGAGGTACTTCACCTCCACATAGTCGTCCATGCCCTGGCGCGCCCCTTCGCGTCCCAGGCCGCTTTGCTTGACGCCGCCAAAGGGCACTTCGGCTGTGCTGATGAGCCCGGTGTTGACGCCCACCATGCCGTATTCCAGCGCCTCGCCGACGCGGAAGATGCGGCCGATGTCGCGGCTGTAGAAGTAGCTGGCCAGGCCGAACTCGGTGGCGTTGGCCAGCGCGACGACCTCGGCTTCGCTGTCGAACTTGAACACCGGGGCCACCGGGCCGAAGGTTTCTTCGCGGGCACACACCATGTCGCCGGTCACGTCGGCCAGCACGGTGGGGGTGAAGAAGCGGTCGCCCAGGGCCTGGTTGCGTTCGCCGCCCACCACCACGCGGGCGCCCTTTGCCACTGCGTCGGCGACATGGCTTTCCACCTTGGCGATGGCGGCGTCGTCGATCAATGGGCCCTGGCTCACGCCGGCTTCAAAGCCATTGCCCAGCCTGATGCCCGCGGCCTTGGCGGCCAGCTTGTCCACGAAGGCGTCGTACACGCCGGCCTGCACGTACAGGCGGTTGGCGCAGACGCAGGTCTGGCCGGCGTTGCGGTATTTGCTGGCCATGGCGCCTTCCACGGCGCTGTCGATGTCGGCGTCGTCAAAGACGATGAAGGGTGCGTTGCCGCCCAGTTCCAGGCTGATCTTCTTGATGGTGCTGGCGCACTGCCGCGCCAGGATGCGGCCGACTTCTGTGCTACCGGTGAAGGACAGGTGGCGCACCACGTCGCTGCTGCACAGCACCTTGCCGATCTCGATGCTGTTGTCGCTGTCGGCCGACAGGATGTTCAGCACACCCGCCGGCATGCCGGCGCGCTGAGCGAGTTCGGCCACCGCCAGGGCCGACAGCGGGGTCTGCTCGGCCGGCTTGATGATCACCGGGCAGCCGGCGGCCAAGGCCGGCGCCACCTTGCGCGTGATCATCGCAATGGGGAAGTTCCACGGCGTGATGGCCGCGCACACGCCAATGGGCTGCTTGATGACGAGATAGCGCTTGTTGTTGTCGGTGGTGGGGATGGTCTCGCCGTAGACGCGCTTGGCCTCTTCGGCAAACCACTCCAGGAAGCTGGCGCCATAGCCGACTTCGCCCTTGGCTTCGGCCAGCGGCTTGCCCTGTTCGGCGGTCATGATGCGGGCCAGGTCGTCGGCATGGGCGTGCAGCAGCGCAAACCATTTCATCAGCACGGCGGCCCGTTCCTTGGCGGTCTTGGCACGCCAGGCCGGCCAGGCCTTTTCGGCCGCGCTGATGGCGGCGGCCGCATCCACGGCGGTCAGATTGGCCACCTGGGCCAGTTCCAGGCCTGTGGCGGGGTCGGTGACGGCAAAGCGGGCAGCGCTTTGTGCCGCGGTCCAGTTGCCGTTGATCAGTGCGTCGGTCTTCAGCAGGCTGGGGTCGTTCAAGGCCGCCAGTGGCGAGGTCTTCATGTCCATGGATGCAAGTCTCCTTGTCCGGCACGATAGCAAGTCCGGGTGCACGCATTCGCGGGCGGTGGCTATGCTCCGGCGATGACCCCGACCGACCGCCCGCTGCCAGCACGCACCGCACACCTCTCGCGCCTGACCTGCTTGTGGGCCTTGCTGGCGCTGACGGCGTGCGGCGGTGGGGGAGGCGGCGCCGACGCAGACCCACCGGCCCCACCGCCTCCGCCTGTGCCGCGACAGGCCAGCGCGGAGACGCTGGTGGCCGGCGGCTGCACCGGCGGGTCGGCCAGCGGCACCAGCTTTGTCAACGCGGAAGTCGAGCCCTGGGCCGCGCTGGACCCCACCAACAACCAGCGCATCCTGGCGGCCTGGCAGCAGGACCGCTGGAGCAACGGCGGCTCGCGGGCCATCACCAGCGCCTTCAGTGCCGACGGTGGCGCCACCTGGCAGCGCAGCCTGTTGCCATTCTCCCGCTGCGGCGGCGCAGCGCCGGGCAGTGCCGGCGACCTGGAACGCGCAACCGATCCGTGGGTGGACTACACGCCCGATGGCACCGCCTTGATCATGGCGCTGGGTTTCAGCGGCGCGGAACTGGCCGACGGCTCGGTCAGCGCCATGCTGGCGGCACGGTCGACGGACGGCGGTCGCACGTGGAGCGCGGCATCCACGCTGGTCCGTGACGGCGGCAACTTCTTCCACGACAAGAACTCGCTGACCGCCGACCCCACGGCGTCCGGCCTGGTCTACGGCGTGTGGGACCGGCTGGATCGCGTCGGCAACGGTCCCACGATGATGGCCCGCAGCACCGATGCAGGCCTCACCTGGGAAGCGGCGCGTGCGATCTACAGCCCCACCGTGGCCGGCGGTGTGAGCCAGACCATCGGCAACCGGGTGGTGGTGCTGACCGCGGGCGCCGAGCGCGGCGTGCTGGTCAACCTGTTCACGCAGATCGACAGCGTCGGCACGCGGTCCTCCAGCCGGCTGGGTGTGATCAGGTCCAGCGACCGGGGCCTGACCTGGGACGCTCCTGTTTTCGTGGCCACGCAACAGAGCGTGGGCACCCGCGACGCCGCCAGCGGGATGACCATACGCGACGGCGGCATCATTGCCAGCATCGCCGTCGGCCCGGACAACGGCTTGTGGGTGGTGTGGCAGGACAGCCGATTTTCTGGCGGCGCGCGCGACGCCATCGCGCTGTCACGGTCCACCGACGGCGGGCGCACCTGGAGCACGCCGGTGGCAGTCAACGCCGCCCCCGCAGCAGCCGCCTTCACGCCAGTGGTGCACGTGCGCGCCGATGGCTTGGTCGGCGTGCTGCACTACGACCTGCGCAACAACACCGCCGACGTGAACACGCTGCCGGCCAATGCCTGGCTGCTGAGTTCACGTGATGGCATCTCCTGGTCCGAAACGGCGGTGGCCGGCCCCTTTGACATGATGCTGGCGCCCCAGGCCGGTGGCCTGTTCCTGGGTGACTATCAGGGGCTGGTCAGCACAGGCACCAGCTTCATCCCGGTGCTGGTGAGCACGGGCACGCAGGCCAGCGACCCCACGCGCGTGACGGCGCCCTTGTTGAGCGGCATCACGCAGCGGCTGTCGCTGTCCAGGGCCAGGCCTTCGCTGGGCAGCGATGCCGCCACGCGCGCGGCCTTGGCCGCTTCCAGCAGCGACGCCATCGGCCAGGCCATGGACAGACGCATCCCGGGTTGGCGGCAACGGGTGCAGGGCCCTGCGGGGCCGCCCGTTCTGGCGCGCTAGCGCGCGGTCGTTCCAGCTGGTTGTTCTAGGCCGGATGGCCTGCTGCGGTGGGCCGACGGGCCCTTTAGAATCAAGAACTTGCATGCGCCCCTTGCGGGATGCGTTGCGCAAACGGCCCCTGACGGGGCCGCTTTGCACTTTCCACCTTCAACGTCAGCCATTGGCCCGCACCGCCCATGAAAGCCTCCGAGATCCGCTCCACCTTCCTGAAGTTCTTCGAATCGAAGGGCCATGCCGTGGTGGCCAGCTCGCCGGTGGTGCCGGGGGACGACCCCACGCTGCTGTTCACCAACGCGGGCATGAACCAGTTCAAGGACGTGTTCCTGGGCTTTGACAAGCGCAGCTACACGCGGGCGGCCACCAGCCAGAAGTGCATCCGCGCCGGCGGCAAGCACAACGACCTGGACAACGTCGGCTACACGGCGCGCCACCACACCTTCTTCGAGATGCTGGGCAACTTCAGCTTCGGCGACTATTTCAAGAAGGACGCGATTGCCTTTGCCTGGGAACTGCTCACCGTCCACTTCAAGCTGCCCCAGGACAAGCTGTGGGCCACGGTTTACGCGGAAGACGACGAGGCTTACGACATCTGGTTGAAGGACATTGGCCTGCCCGCTGAGCGCATCGTGCGCATCGGCGACAACAAGGGCGGCCGCTACATGTCCGACAACTTCTGGATGATGGGTGACACCGGCCCTTGCGGTCCGTGCAGCGAGATCTTCTACGACCACGGCCCCGATGTGGCCGGGGGCCCGCCGGGCAGCCCGGAGCAGGACGGCGACCGCTACATCGAGATCTGGAACAACGTCTTCATGCAGTTCAACCGCACCGAAGATGGTGTGATGCACCCGCTGCCCAAGCCCAGCGTGGACACCGGCATGGGCCTGGAGCGCCTGGCCGCCGTGCTGCAGCATGTGCACAGCAACTACGAGATCGACCTCTTCAGGCACTTGCTGGCTGAAGCCAAGAGCGCGGTGGAACAGGCCGGCGGCGTGGACGTGGACCCTGCAAGCCCGTCGCTGAAGGTGATTGCGGACCACATCCGCGCCACCACCTTCACCATCACCGACGGCGTGATCCCGGGCAACGAAGGCCGCGGCTATGTGCTGCGCCGCATCACGCGCCGTGGCATCCGCCACGGCTACAAGCTGGGCGCACGCAAGCCCTTCTTCCACAAGCTGGTGGCGCCGCTGGTGGCCGAGATGGGCCAGGCCTACCCGGAACTGGTGCGTGAAGCCGCGCGCGTGACCGACGTGCTGAAGCAGGAAGAGGAACGCTTCTTCCAGACCATTGCCAATGGCATGGAGATCCTGGAAACGGCACTGGCCAAATTGCCCAAGGACGGCAGCGGCAAGATTGACGGCGACACCGCTTTCAAGCTGCACGACACCTACGGCTTCCCGCTGGACCTGACGGCCGACGTGTGCCGCGAACGCGGCGTGACGGTGGACGACGCCGGCTTCCAGACCGCCATGAACCGGCAGCGCGAGCAAGCCCGCGCCAGCGCCAAGTTCAAGATGGCTGCGGGCCTGGACTACCAGGGCAGCGACACCACCTTCCACGGTTATGAGCACCTGGTGTGCGAGCACAGCAAGGTCGTGGCCATCTACGTGGAAGGCAGCGCGGTCGCCAAGTCCAAGGCAGGTGACGACGTGGTCATCGTGCTGGACCACACGCCCTTCTATGCCGAAAGCGGCGGCCAGGTCGGCGACACCGGCGAGCTGCGCAACACGCGTTCGCGTGTGATCGTGGAAGACACGGTCAAGGTGCAGGCGGCGGTGTTTGGCCACCAGGGCCGCATCGTCGAAGGTGAAGTGGAAGTGGGTGACGTGTTCGTGGCCCGCGTGGACGCCGAGCAGCGCGCCCGCACCGTGCGCAACCACAGCGCCACGCACCTGATGCACAAGGCCCTGCGCGAAGTGCTGGGTGCGCACGTGCAGCAGAAGGGCAGCCTGGTCAACGCGGAACGCACGCGCTTCGACTTTGCGCACAACGCGCCGGTGACGGACGAGCAGGTGGCCAAGATCGAAGCGCTCGTCAACGCCGAGATCCTGGCCAACAGCGCCACGCAGGCGCGCGTGCTGCCCATCGACGAAGCCCAGAAGACCGGCGCGATGATGCTGTTTGGTGAGAAGTACGGCGACGAGGTCCGCGTGCTGGACATCGGCAGCAGCCGCGAACTGTGCGGCGGCACGCACGTCAGCCGTACGGGTGACATCGGCCTCTTCAAGCTGGTGGCCGAAAGCGGCGTTGCCGCGGGCATCCGCCGCGTGGAAGCCGTTACCGGCGGCAACGCGCTGGCCTACCTGCAGCAGCTGGAAAACAGCGTCAACGGCCTGGCCAGCACACTCAAGGCCACGCCGGCAGAAGTGCCCGGCCGCGTGAGCGCGGTGCTGGACCACGTGCGCGCGCTGGAAAAGGAAGTCGAGTCGCTGAAGAGCAAGCTGGCCAGCAGCCAGGGCGACGAACTGGTGAGCCAGGCGGTGGACGTCAAGGGCATCAAGGTCGTGGCCGCGGTGCTGAACGGTGCTGACGCCAAGGCCCTGCGCGAGACGCTGGACAAGCTCAAGGACAAGTTGAAGACCGCCGCCATCGTGCTGGCAGCCGTGGACGGCGGCAAGGTACAGCTGGCCGCCGGTGTCACGGCCGATGTCCTGGCCAACCCCGCTGTCAAGGTCAAGGCCGGCGAGCTGGTGAATTTCGTCGCCCAACAGGTGGGCGGCAAGGGCGGCGGCAAGCCGGACATGGCGATGGCCGGTGGCACCGACGCTGCTGCGCTGCCCAAGGCGCTGGCAGGCGTGGCGGCCTGGGTGGCCGAGCGCGCCTGAGGCAGTCGTTCTGGCAAGAGGAAGGGGCCCCGAGGGGCCCCTTTTTTTGGCGGGTGGCGCCGATGGCACCACCCTGCTCAAGCAAGTTCAGAACTCGTAGGACAGCGAGATCTGCGCCGCCCACTGGCTTTCGCCCTTGGCCTGCTTGGTGGTGTAGTCCTCGGTTGCGCCCAGGCTGTAGATGTAGCGCCCTTGCGCGTCCGTGCCCTTGTAGTTGACGAAGCTGCGCGCACCGCCACCGGCCGACTGGAAGGCCACTTCGTCGATGCGGCCCCACTTGCGGTTGATCAGGTTGCCGAAGTTGAAGATGTCGAACTTGATCTTCGCCTTGTGGGTGCTGGCGAAGCCCGGAATTTCCTGGGTCAGGCGCACGTCGAAGTTGTTCACCCAGGGTGCCGTGCCGCTGTTGCGTCCGACCACCTTGCCGGCGGAGTTGCGCAGCTCTGTGTACTGGTTGACCACGTCCCAGAAGCGCTGTTCTTCTGCAGCGCCGCCAGCAAACACGACCTCACCCGAACCCTGGCGGGTGGGGATGTACATCAGGTCGTTGCCGGACTGGCCGTCACCGTTCAGGTCGTTGTAGTAGGTCCAGCTGTAGGTCTTGCCGCGGCGGCCTTCGTAGGTCACGCCGAAGGTGGACTTCAGCTTGCCGAACAGGGCCTTTTCCAGGTTCAGCGTGCCGCTCACGCGGTCGCGGATCAGGTAGGCCGAATCCGCAGCCACGTCTTCATTGGGGTTGAAGATGGAGCGGGCCGCCCAGTTGGAATTGGCCACTGACGAGGTCAGCGGGCTCACTTCCGTGGCGCGCGTCTTCGTGTAGGCCAACTGCCAGGTCACGCCCGGCATGGGCTGCTGCGCGACACCGATGGTGAAGGCATCACCGCCGCCCTTGCTGGTGCCGGTGGCCAACAGCACGTTGGAGTAGCCGGAATTGCTCAGCGCACGCCCGCTGGGCGCGGTGCCGCCGCAGCCCGCAGCCGTGGCGGCCGTGGCGCCTGCTGCGGTCCAGCAGTTGGTGTTGTAGCCGGCGGCGTTGTAGTACAGCTCGCGGCCGTCATTGCCATAGGCGGTGGGAGCACCCAGGTTCAGGTGCTTGTAGTTCACACCCTTGTTGACCTTGGTGTGCACCCATTCGGCGCCGAAGATCATGCCCGCCGGGCCTTCCACGTCCAGTGCCAGGTTGCTCTTCCACACCGAGGGCTGACTCAGGCTCGGGTCCAGGAAGTCGACGCTGGGCGCCGGGTTGGCGCCGCCCGCCGACTGTGAGAACGGGTTGGCATTGAAGGTGCCGCCGACGTTGGAGCAGTTGGTGCGCGTGGTGCCACCGCTCAGTTCAGCGCCCGGGCCGCAACCGTAGAAGGACGTGGCCGTGCCAGTGTTGCTGAAGGGGTTGGAAATCCAGACGTTGGCGGCGGCGCCCTGGAACAGGCCGAAACCGCCGCGCAGCTGCAGCTTCTTGTCCTTGTTGCCCAGGTCCCAGTTGAAGCCCAGTCGCGGCTGCACCAGGCTGTCGCCGTCCGGCGTGCGGGTGTTGTCGTAGCCAAAACCGCCGGTTTGGCGAACGCCCGTGCCACGGCCCGTGACCACGGCCTGCACCACAGGTGCGCCTGCCGCGGCGTTGGCGGCCGGCTTGTCCGGCATGCTGATGACGTCCACACGGGCACCTGCACTGACCGTGAACTTGGGCGTCACCGTCCAGTTGTCCTGCAGGAACAAGCCGTAGTTGTTGAGGTTCCACTTGGCCACGCCGTCGTCCAGCGTCTTGCCGGGCAGGGCAATCTGAGCCTGGAAGGCACTGGCACGACCGAGTTGGAAGTTCTCGACGATCGCGCTTTCGATGCTGGCCTGTGTGGCAGTGGCGCAGGTGGCCGCCGCGCCCGTGGAGGTCACCAACGGCGACGTGTAGGTGTAGGCCGATTCGCACTGGAACTTGTACTGGCCGTACGCGTCTTGCAGGAAGGCGTTGAAGATCTTGTTCTGGCTCAGTTCACCGCCGAACTTCATCTCGTGGTTGCCCACCGTCCAGTTGCCACCCAGGAAGCCGTCCACCGTCTTGGTGAACAGCTGGTTGAAGTGGCGGCTGCGTTCGGTGCCTGCGAAGAGCGTGCGTTGCGCCGTGGAGCCGCTGAAGGTGCCGTCCACGTCGAAGGCCATCTGCGGCAGGGCCGAGTTGTTCTTGGGTTCGCTCTTGTAGTCGCGGTAAGAAGCGCGCACTTCGGTGCTGAAGCTGGGCGACCAGTCCGAAAACAGCTGGGCCACCACGGTGTCCAGGGACTTGGCCTGGGTGTACCAGTTGGAGCTGAGCGACAGGGTGCGGGTGCCGAAGTTCGGGTAGATCGGCTCGTCCTGCTTGGTGCGCGTGAAGCGCAGGCTGGCGCGCTGCGCGTCGCTGATGCTCCAGTCCAGCTTGACCAGCGCGTCCTTGACGAGCAGGAAGGACTCGCCCGGGGGCTCGGTGCTGCCCAGGTCGATGTTGTAGGTGGTGCGGGCCACGTTCTGCAGGCTGGTGATCAGCGAGGGGCTGATACCCACATTGGTCTTGGCGCTGCCGATGGGGCCGAAGTCGATCGACGCGATGGAGCTCTTGCTTTCTTCGTAGCCGACGAAGAAGAACAGCTTGTCCTGGATGATCGGGCCGCCCAGCACAAAGCCCTTCTGTTCGGCCGTGAAGGGCGCCGGCTTGCTGTAGGTGGCGCTGGTGCGGTTGTAGCGTGAACCCGCCATGCCTTCGTCGCGGTAGCTGCCGTACACCGCGCCGTGGAACTCGTTGGTGCCGCTCTTGGTGACCGCGTTGATGTTGGCGCCGGTGTAACCGCGCTGCGTGACGTCGTAGTTGCTCAGGTTGATCTGCACCGACTGGATGGCCCAGGAGGAGATCGGCTGCTTGGCGGTCGGCAGGTTGTTGGATTCCAGGCCGAAGGTGTCGCTGATGTTGACGCCGTCAATCGTCACGGCATTGAAGCGGCTGTTCTGGCCGAGGGCGGAAATCTCGCCGCGTTCCTTGTCCGTCTGAGAAATGCGTGGATCAATGCGCGCGAAGTCCTGCAGGTTGCCGGTGAGCGAGGACAGGTTGGCCAGGTCGCGTGCGCCAATGGCCGTGGTGGCACCCATGGTGGACGAACTGAAACGGTCGGCCAGGATGCGCGAACCCGTCACGGTGACCTGGGCCGAACGGCCCAGCAGCATGTCCATCGACAAGGTCTCGGCCAGCGCCAGGTAGATGCCTTCGCGCTTTTCGGTGTCACCAGCTTTGGTGACGGTGATGGTGTAAGGGCCACCCACACGCAGGCCGCGGGCCACCCAGCGGCCACCGGCGTCGGTCACGGTGCTGGCGGTGGAGCGCGATTCGGTGTGGACCACGGTGACTGCGGCGCCGGCGATGGGCTTGCCATCCAGGCCCACCACCGTGCCGCCCACGGCGGAGGTGGTGTTCTGGGCCAGGGCAGGTGCGGCGGCCACTACGGCCACGGCAACCGCCACGGCGGTCCTCGGGAATCCCATCCAGTCTTGTCGGTTCATGATTTTTGGTCCTCGGTCTTGGAAACGGTCTTGGAAACGATCTTGGGAATGCTGATGGCGATTCTTGCAGCCGGTTACGGCAGTGCCACAAAGTGTGCAGCGCAGCGGGGGTGTCCGGACGCCGTTCTGGTGCGTTGCGCGTCCGAATTTTTCCCGGCTTGACGCCACGCCCGATGCGTGGTGCACAGAGGGCGCAAGAAGCGTGCCCTGGATGCTGACTGCGGCATCTTCCTGCTTCATGACAGGGCGTGACGGCATGGGCATGGGACACTTGGAACCGTCGCGCGGGCACCACGGTGGTGGCAGGCCACGCCAGCCCAGCGGAGGCCCAATCCAGACCATGAGCACGAAGCTTGTCACTGTCCGCCGAGCCCGCCCGGGCGATGCCGCCGACTTTGCGCGGCTCATGGAGCACCCGGAGGTTTACGCCAACCTCATGCAACTGCCCTGGCCGACCGAGGCGATGTGGCGGGCCCGCATCGAGGAAATGGCCCAGCCTCAGCGCAGCGACCTGCAACTGGTGGCCGAAAGGGAAGGCCGTGTCGTCGGCAGCCTGGGTCTGCACCCGCCGGTGGCGCTGCGGCGCCGCCACACCGCCATGTTGGGCATCAGTGTGGATGTGAGTGCACAAGGGCAGGGCGTTGGGCGCACACTGATGCAGGCCGCCTGCGACTTTGCGGACCAGTGGGGGCAGATCCTGCGTATCGAGCTGACGGTGTTCACCGACAACCAGCGCGCCCAGGCCCTCTACGAAAGCTGTGGCTTCCGCCTGGAAGGCACGCACCGCGCTTTCGCGCTGCGCCGCGGCCAGTATGCCGACGTGCACACCATGGCGCGCCTGCACCCCAACCCACCCACGGTGTCATGGCCGCAGGCCTGATGTGCAGCGACAGCCCGGGCGCAGCGGGCAGCACTGCCGTGGTGCCGCCTGGGCACTGCTTTGCGCCTGAGCGGGCCATGCCAGCGACGGACTTGGTGCCGGTGGGCCGTTGGCGTGGCGACAATGCGCGCCTTCACCGGCCTGCAAGATCCGCAAGCGCCGAACGACTGCAACGACTCCTTCGGGAGTCCTGGAAGCTGGACCGATGAGTGTTTTCATTCCCCATGTGCGCGACAGCAATGAGGCCGAACTGAAGGTCCTGGATGCCGTTTGCGAACAGCTGCACGGCTTTGACAGCCAGATCAACTACGAGCGGGTGGACGGCTTCCTCACCGCGCTGGCGGCCGGCCCCGTGCCCATGACGCCGGCGGAATGGCTGCCCGCCCTGTGCGGCGACGCCTTCACACGTGCCTTTGCCGACCCGCCAGCCGCTGCGCAGGCCGAACGCGCCTTGCTGCAGCGCCTGAAGGTGCTGGCCGCGCAGCTGGAGCCCAGCGTGCTGATGGAGCGCCCGGACGACCTGCGCCTGAACCCCTTGATGGTGGAGTGGACCGACGCGCAGCGCGAAGAACTGGTGCAGGTCCAGGGCCTCAGTGCAGAAGATGCCCAACTGGCCCATACGGGCGCCGAGTGGGCCGATGGCTTCCTGTCCTGCGTGGAGGCGTTTGAACACCAATGGGCGCCACCGGCCGACGAAGACGGCGCGAATGCCTTGGCTGCGCTGCTGGACCAGATCAGCGCGCTCGCGATTCCGCCCGGCGATGCGCTGTTTGCGGACCATGTGAAGCAGTACTGGCCACAAGGCGAGCCGTCGCGTGAAGACCTCATCGGCGAGGCGCTCTGGGCCGTGCAGGACATCCGCGTGGTCTGGGTGGACCACGCGCCCAAGCCGGAGACCCGCCGCGTGGAGGCCACGCCCGGTCGCAACGACCCCTGCCCTTGCGGCAGTGGCAAGAAGTTCAAGAAGTGCCATGGTGCCCATGTCTGATTCCCAAACCGATTCCCTTCCCCTGCAGGGCAAGCACATCGTCGTCGGCATGTCCGGCGGCGTGGCTTGCTACAAGGCGGCGGACTTCGTGCGCGAGCTCGTCAAGGCAGGCGCCAGCGTCCAGGTGGTGATGACCGACGCCGCGCAGCAGTTCATCGGCGTGGCCACCCTGCAGGCGCTGAGCGGCCGCGCGGTCGCCACCACCCAGTGGGACGCGCGCGAACCCAATCACATGCCGCACATCAACCTGTCCCGAGAGGCGGACGCCATCGTTGTGGCCCCCGCCAGTGCCGACTTCATGGCCAAGCTGGCGCAGGGCAGGGCCGATGAACTGCTGAGCCTGTTGTGCCTGGCCCGCCCGCGTGAGACCTGCCCGCTGCTGGTGGCGCCCGCCATGAACCGCGAGATGTGGTCGCACCCCGCCACGCAGCGCAATGTGGCTCAGTTGCGGGTCGACGGCACCACGGTGCTGGGGCCGGCGGCAGGTGACCAGGCTTGCGGCGAAATCGGTGACGGCCGCATGCTGGAAGCCGACGAACTGCGCGACGAACTGATCGCCTTCTTCCAGCCCAAGCTGCTGGCTGGCCGCACGGTGCTGGTGACGGCTGGACCGACCTTCGAAGCCATCGATCCGGTGCGTGGCATCACCAACCATTCCAGCGGCAAGATGGGCTTCGCCGTGGCGCGGGCAGCTGCCGAAGCCGGCGCGCAGGTCACCCTGGTGGCGGGCCCGGTGCACCTGTCCACCCCGCGTGGTGTGCGCCGCATCAACGTGCAGAGCGCGCAACAGATGATGGACGCGGTGCTGCCCCTGGCCGTGCAACACCAGGTCTTTGTGGCCACGGCCGCGGTGGCCGATTGGCGGCCTGCCAAGGCCACCGAACAGAAGATCAAGAAGGACGGCACCGGCCGCGTGCCGGCGCTGGAACTGACCGAAAACCCGGACATCCTGGCCACCGTGGCGCGCCTGCCGGAAGGCCAGCGCCCGTGGTGCGTGGGCTTTGCGGCCGAAAGCCATGACGTCGTCAGGCACGCCCGCGACAAGTTGGCGCGCAAGGGCGTGCCGTTGGTGGTGGGCAACATCGGCCCTGCCACCTTTGGCCGAGACGACAACGCCCTGGTGCTGGTAGACGCACAGGGCGAGCGCGAATTGCCGCGTGGCGACAAGCTGGGCCTGGCCCGTGAACTGGTGGCCGAGATCGCGCGCCGCATGGGATGAAGCCCCCAAGCTCGCTAGCGCTCGCTACCCCCCGAGGGGGCCATCCGCCAAGGTCCCGGCAAAGCCGGGTCCGCGGCGGGAAGCTTGATCCCAAATTGCCTTTGTAGACCCGACATGACGACCATTGACATCAAGCTGCTGGACGCCCGTATGGCCGAGCACCTGCCTGCCTACGCCACCCCCGGCAGCGCCGGACTGGACCTGCGCGCCTGCCTGGACGCCGCGCTGGTTCTTCAGCCCGGCCAGACCGCATTGATCCCCACCGGGCTCAGCATCCACATCGGCGACCCGGGCCTGGCAGCGATGCTGTTGCCTCGGTCGGGCCTGGGCCACAAGCACGGCATCGTGCTGGGCAACCTGGTGGGCCTGATCGACAGCGACTACCAGGGCCCGTTGATGGTGAGCTGCTGGAACCGCGGTTCAAGCGAATTCACTGTGCAGCCCATGGAGCGCATTGCGCAGATGGTGATCGTGCCGGTGGTGCAGGCCACCTTCCGGCGGGTCGACAGCTTCGAGGACAGCGCGCGTGGGGCGGGCGGATTCGGGTCCACCGGGCGCGGCTGACGCAGCTTCAGTGCAAAGGCCCCTCAGCCGGCCGTTTGCCTTGCCCCAGCACCTGCAGCGGTGACGAACCGACGCTCTTGGCTTCGATTTCTTCATCCGTGGCTTCGCGCACGCCACGCACCTTGATCGCCATGCGCAGCGACATGCCGGCCAGCGGGTGGTTGCCGTCCAGCACCACGTGCGATGGGTAGATTTCCGTGACCAGGTAGATGGTGTCGGCCGGCATGTCCGGTGTCACTGCGCCTTCGGGCAGGCCTTCGAAGGCCATGCCGGTTTCCAGCTGCTCGGGGAAGAGCTTGCGGTCCTCGAAACACACCAGTCCGGGGTCGTAGTCACCGAAGGCGTGCTCGGGTTCCAGGTGGATGGAGACGTCGTCGCCGGCCTGGTAGCCGCCCAGTGCTTCTTCGACCTTTTCCAGCAAGTCGTCACCACCGTAGAAGAATTCGGTGGGCTGTGCGAGCTCGTCAATGGGTCGGTTCTGGCCGTCGCTGAGGGTCCACGTCAGGCTCACGACGCAGGGGGCTTCAATGTTCATCGGAACATGATGTCACAGGCCGTGGTGCGGCCGTGCCCTGAAAATGGCGCATGGACATCGAACAGCGCACGCCTCTATTGGGCGGCATGAGCCCCGCCACCTTCATGCGCCGCCATTGGCACAAGAAGCCCTTGCTGGTCCGCCAGGCCTGGCCGGGTGTGCAGCCCCCGCTGTCCCGCCAGGACCTGTTCGCACTGGCGGGCAGCGACGAAGTGGAGTCGCGCCTGATCCGGCGCCAGGGCATGGACTGGTCGGTGCGCAAGGGCCCGCTGCCGCGCCGATCGCTGCCCGCGTTGCAAGCACCGCACTGGACCTTGCTGGTGCAGGGCTTGGACCTGCACGTGGACGCCGCACACCGGATGCTGCAGCGCTTCGACTTCATCCCGCACGCGCGGCTGGACGACCTCATGGTGTCCTGGGCCAGTCCAGGCGGCGGTGTTGGGCCGCACCTGGATTCGTACGACGTGTTCCTGATCCAGGTGCAGGGTCAGCGCCGGTGGCAGATCGGCCCCGTCGTCGATGCGGCCGGCACGGCGTTCATTGAAGGTGCGCCGCTCAAACTCTTGCGCCACTTCCGGCCCGACCAGGAGTGGGTGCTGGACCCCGGCGACATGCTGTACCTGCCGCCGCTGTGGGCTCATGATGGCGTTGCGACCGGTGGCGACTGCATGACCTGCTCGGTGGGTTTTCGCGCCCCTGGCGAAGAAGAACTGGCGCGTGACCTGCTGCAGCGATTGGCCGATGAGGAACTGGATACCCAGCGCCTGTACCGCGACCCGCGGCAGGAGGCGACGGCCACCCCAGGCGCCGTGCCGCAAGCCTTGCTGGAGTTTGCACACCGGGCCGTGCAACGCCAGCTGGCCGACCCACAGTGGCTGCCGCGTGCGTTGGGCGAAGCGCTGACCGAGCCCAAGCCGCAGGTGTGGTTTGCAGCCACTGGCGCTGTGCCAGGATTGGCAGGCGTGCGTGTGTCGCCGCGCACCCGCATGCTGCATGACGCACGGCATGTGTTCATCAACGGCGAAGCCTTTGCCGCCGCTGGCCGTGACGCGACGCTGATGCGCCAGTTGGCCGACACGCGCCGGCTGGACGCCGCGGCCGTGTCGCGTCTCAGTGCGCAGGCGCGTGCCTTGCTGGACCAGTGGCTGGCCCAGGGCTGGCTGCTGGGGCTGGACCACTGAAGGAACGAGACAAGGAGACGCGCGATGGACGAACTGAGCAGACCACCCCGCATCGACAGCAGCGAGGCCTTTGCAGAAGCCATCCGTTGGGGCATGTCGGCGGCAGTCTCCGACGGCACCCGCAGCATCACCTGCGTGGACCCCAGCTTCGAGCTGTGGCCCCTGAACGAGGTGGCCCTGCTGGAAACCTTGACCGCCTGGCTGCGCCTGCCGCAGCGCCGCCTGGTCCTGCTGGCTGCCAGTTATGACGAGGTGCCTCGCCGGCATGCGCGCTTCACGGCCTGGCGCCGTGACTGGGCGCATGCCATCCAGGCCCTGCAGTGCCCGGAGGAATTTGCGGCCGAGCTGCCCACCTTGTTGATCGACGACAGGCGGACCTGCGTGCACCTGATCGACCCGGTCCAGTGGCGGGGCCGCGCTGAGCGCGACCCGCGTGCGCGGCTGCTCTGGCAGGAAAGAGTTGATGTAGTTTTGCAACGATCCGAGCCCGCTTTTGCGGTGACAACTCTCGGTCTCTAGGGAATGCCCTAGCTCGGGCTATACTCGTGGGCTAGACACCCTGCTGGCTTCCCAGGTCGCTTGGCGAGTGTGTCTGCCTGTGATGGGTCTCTGAGCTTTGTCGAAGAGTGCCCTAGAACGCTCTCTCCCTGAGCTCTCCATCTGCTCCATAACTCCTGAGGACACACAAATGAACAAGTCAATCGTTCTGGCTTCCCTGGTGGCTGCCGTCGCCCTGTCTGCTTGCGGCAAGAAGGCCGAAGCCCCCGCGCCAGCTCCCGCCGCCGCCCCCGCTCCGGCCCCCATGGCTGCTGCTTCCGCTGCTGCTGACGCCGCTTCCGGCGCCATGGCTGCTGCCAGCGTCGCCGTTGGCGCCGCCACCGAAGCCGCTTCTGCCGCCACCGGCGCCGCTGCTGCGGTGAAGGACGCTGCTGCCGCTGCCAAGGACGCCGCTGGCAAGGCTGCCGACGCTGTCAAGAAGTGATCCTTCGCGTGCCCTTGGGCACGCCGTCGGACAACAAGCAAAAAGCCGCTCCTTGGAGCGGCTTTTTGCTTGTCCGCGCACTGTGCGCGGGCACTGGGTTCAGCGCAACTCTTTGGCCAGCTGTGCGGCGATCTTCTTGCCGTTTTCGCCCACGTCCACGGCCCCGGCGGAGGTGAGCACGGCAACCACGGTCTTGTCGCCGTTGGCCTTGACGGCAATCCGGTAGCGAACAGCCTGGGCTGCGTCAGCTTTGCCCGTCAGCTTGTCCCACCAGCCCGGCTCTTCCTTGCCGGCGAACTTGGGGTCCACCCAGCGCACGTAGTACACGCCCATGGAGCGGTCCCGGTCCTCCACCGTGAAGCCGCCGCGGTCCAGGGCCAGGCCGACCCGGCGCCACGAACGGTCGAAGGTGTCGTCGACTTCAATGGCGGTTCCACCCACCACCAGCCGCGACCGCAGGGGCACTTCAGGCGCCTGGGCGACCTGCACGCGCGCCGGCTCGGCCTTGGCGCCCAAGGACACCATCAGCCGCGACAGCATCTCCGCTTCCAGTTGAGGGTCGGCGGCGCGGGGGCGCCAAATGGTGCTTTCCTTGCGCTCGCTGGTGAAGACCTCTTCCATGCCACGGTGCGAGATGGTGATCTCGGTGGCATTGCCCACCCGTTCCAGGCGCGTGCGGAACTGGTCCCGTTCTCCGGTGTCGTAGGCGCTGGCAAAGACGCGGCCAATGGTCGAACGAATGATGTCCTGGGGCAGCTTCGCGCGGTTCTCCGCCCAGTTGGTTTCCAGCAGGCCGACCTTGGCATCGTCCACCTGCAGTGTGAAACCGCGCTGCTCCCAGAAAGCGCGCACCTGCGGCCAGACCTGTTCCGGTGCGGTCGGCACCACCAACCAGCGCTGGTCGCCCTGGCGCTCCACACGCATGCCGTCCAGTGCGTTCAGCGCCACCGAGCTGGTGCCCGCCGCCGCGGCGCTGGGGCTGGTACCGGCGCTCACCGCGGCAGCGCTCACGATGCCGTTTTGCGGCTGGTAGCGGCTGTCGCGCGCCAACTGGGTCAGGTCCGGCGGTACGTCCAGCGGCTTGGCGCGCACGGTGTTGCTGCGGTAGTCAATGCTGTCGCTGGACCCGGAGTCCATGATCGTGCAACCGGCCAGCAGGGCCACAGATGCTGCTGCGGCGAGCGCGACAGGGCGGGCCCGATGGGCGGCAGTGGTGAGGGTCTCGTTCATCAGTCTCCAGCGCGGCCGCATCGCGGCCGTGGGGTGTTGTGTGGGTTGAAGCCGTTCAGGCGAGAAGGCCACTGTCCACCAAGGCCTGGCGAACAGAGGCCTGGCCCGACTCGGTCAGCGGCACGATCGGCAGCCGCACGTGCGGCAGGCACAGCCCCAGTTGCGACATGGCCCACTTGGCCGGTGCCGGGCTTGGTTCGCAGAAGAGCTGCTTGTGCAGCGACAGCAACTTGAACTGCAAGGCGCTGGCCTTGCGCGCGTCGCGTTCAATGGCAGCCATGCACAGCTGGTGCATCAGTTTCGGCGCCACGTTGGCGGTGACGCTGACATTGCCCTGGCCGCCCAGCAGCATGAGTGCGACAGCCGTGCCGTCATCACCAGAATAAATCGCAAAGCCCTTGGGCGCGTGTTTGATGAGCTGGCAGGCGCGTTCGATGTTGCCGCTGGCTTCCTTGATGCCGACGATGCCGGGCAATTGCGCCAGGCGCAGGGCGGTTTCGGGCAGCATGTCGGCCACCGTGCGGCCGGGCACGTTGTACAGGACCATCGGCAGGTCGACGGCTTCTGCCACAGCCTTGAAGTGCTGGTAGATGCCTTCCTGCGAGGGGCGGTTGTAGTAGGGCACCACGGACAGGTGGCAGTCGGCACCCACCTGCTTGGCGAAGCGCGTGAGTTCGATGGCTTCGGCCGTGTTGTTGGCGCCCGTGCCGGCCATGATGGGCACGCGTTTGGCGGCATGCTGCACAGCCACACGGATGACCTCGCAGTTCTCTTCCATGGACACGGTGGGCGATTCGCCCGTGGTGCCCACGACGCCGATGCAGTCGGTGCCTTCGGCGATGTGCCAATCGATCAGGCGGCGCAGGCCGTCGTAATCGATGCGGCCGTCTTCGTGCATGGGCGTGACCAGCGCCACGATGCTGCCAACGATGGGGTTCATGCGGACTCGGTTGCTCGCGCAGAGCGCGTCAGAAGAGAAGGGGAAAACGCAAAACAGCCGATTTTAGCGGGACGGGCCCGTCAAACCCCGGCGCACCGGTTCGGCGCTGTCAGGGCTTTCCAGCACGGCGACCAGCCGCTGCACGAAACGCTCGGGTTCCGGCTCGAAGCCGTCCTCGAAAGCCACCACGCGCAGATCCCCAAAGGCGCGCAGGAGTTCCCCACGTTGCAGCAGAAAGTCCGGGCGGGACGGGCGGCCAACGGTCTGGTGGCCGTCGGCAAAGGTTTCGTAGATCAGCACGCCGCCTGGGGCCAGGCTGGCGCGGACCTGTGGAAACCGCTCGCGCCACAGGTAGTTGGTGACCACCACACCATCGAAGCGGCGGCCGGGCAGGGGCCAGGGGCCGCCTTCGATGTCAGCAAGGATGACTTCACCAGCGCATCGCAGCGGCTCAAGGGCGGCTGCATCGCGGTCGACGCCGGTCACGGCAAAGCCTTGTTCAGCCAGCCAGCGCAGGTGGCGCCCACTGCCGCAGGCCAGGTCCAGCACCGTACCGCGTGGCTGGATGAGATGGGCGAAGCGTGCCACCCAAGCGGAAGGGCGAGAGACCGGACCGTGTTGCATCGTCAATGCCACGTCAAGCGGATTGCATCAGAAGCAGGCCCAGAACCGGTTGGCCAGGTCCGCCGCCAGGTGTGGATTCAGGTAGGCCAGAAACACCACGACAAGCGCCAGGCCAGCCGCCATGGCCGCCAGCGTGCGCGTCGCGTGGCGCCGCATCTTCATGCTGCAGCCATCTGGGGCGCGCGACGAACGATGGCGGCTTCCCTCACCGGCAGATTGACCAGCGCCGCGAACAGCCCCAATGCCACGGCCAACCACCACACCACGCTGTAGCTGCCGGTGCTGTCGTACAGCTTGCCGCCCAGCCAGACGCCCATGAAGGAGCCTACCTGGTGGCTGAGGAAGACAAAGCCGCCCAGCATGCTCATGTACTGCACGCCAAAGATCTGCGCCACGATGGCATTGGTCGGCGGTACCGTGCTCAGCCACAACAGCCCCATCACCGAAGCAAACACGTACAGCGTGAAGGGCGTGAGTGGCAAGGTGATGAAGAGGGCGATGGACGCTGCCCGCAGCAGGTAGATCAGCGCCAGGATGTGCTTCTTGGCCAGCTTCTGGCCCAGCATGCCCGCGCCATAGGTGCCAAACACGTTGAAGAGACCGATCAAGGCCAAGGCCGTTGTCGCGGCACCGGGGGCCAGCCCGTGGTCCTTGAGGTAGCTGGGCATGTGCACGCCGATGAAAGCGAGCTGGAAGCCGCAGACGAAATAGCCCGCCATCAGGAGCAGAAAGCTGCGGTAGCCGAAGGCCTCCTTCAGCGCGGACGCAATGCTCTGCTGGTGGCCGCTGGAGATGGGCCCGCTGCGCTCACGCAAACCGAAGGCCAGCGGAATGATGGCCAACGAGGACACCGCCAGGATCAGCAGCGCGTCCTGCCAGCCAAAGCTGCCGATCAAGCCGTTTTCCACCGGCACCATCAGGAACTGGCCGAAGGAGCCTGCCGCAGCAGCCACTCCCATGGCCCAGCTTCGTTTTTCAGGCGCGACGTTTCGGGCGATGACGCCGTAGATCACCGCATAGGTCGTGCCCGACTGCGCCATGCCGATGAGCAGGCCCGCACCGCCGAGAAAGCCCGCGCCAGAGGTGGCCAGGGCCATGCCTGCCAGGCCTAGCGCATACAGCACGGACCCGATCAGCAGCACCCGGAAGGCACCAAAGCGGTCAGCCACCATGCCCGCCAGCGGCCCGCACAGGCCCCAGCACAGGTTCTGCACGGCCAGCGCAAAGGCGAAGGTCTCGCGCGACCAGCCGCGCTCCATGGTGACGGGCTGCAGCCACAGGCCGAAGCCATGGCGAATACCCATGCTGAGGGTGACGACCGCGGCGCCGCAGACCAGCACCTGAACCATTGACAGCCGGGGCGGTGTTGAAGCGGGATTCATTCGGGGATTCTCTGGGAAAACACGGCACGTTGCCTGCTTGAGGCTGTCTACAGTGGTGCGTTCACGAAAGGCGGTTTTGCATGAAGGTGCTGGTATTGGGCGGTGGCGTGATCGGCGTGGCCTCGGCTTACTTCCTGGCCAAGGCCGGACACGAAGTCGAGGTGGTGGACCGCCAAAGCGGCCCTGCGCTGGAGACCAGCTTCGGCAATGCCGGCGAAGTCAGCCCCGGCTACAGCGCGCCCTGGGCCGGGCCCGGCGTGCCCATCAAGGCCATCAAGTGGATGCTGATGCAGCACAGCCCGCTGGTGATCTGGCCCATGCTGGATCCGGCCATGTGGCGCTGGGGCGCCATGATGCTGGCCAACTGCACCGAACGCGCCTATGCACTCAACAAGAGCCGCATGGTGCCCATCGCCGAATACAGCCGCGACGTGTTGAAGCAGTTGCGCACCGACACCGGCATCGCCTATGACGACCGCGCGCAGGGCACCCTGCAACTCTTCCGTACCCAGAAGCAGCTGGACAGCATTGGCGGCGACGTGGCCGTGCTGAAGCAGTACGGCGTGCCCTTCGAGGTGCTGGACCGCGCGGGCTTCTGCCAAGTGGAACCCGCGCTGAAGCTCACCCAGGACAAGTTCGTCGGCGCGCTGCGCTTGCCGGGCGACGAAACCGGGGACTGCTTCAAGTTCACCAACCGCCTGGCCGAGATGGCCGCGGCGCTGGGCGTGACCTTTCGCTGGAACACGCGCATCGAGGCCTTGCAGGTGGGCGGCGGCGCCGTCACCGGTGTCCACACCGACGCCGGCCTGCTGAAGGCCGACAAGGTGGTGCTGGCGCTGGGCAGCTACAGCCCGCAGTTGCTGGAGCCGGTGGGCATCCGCATTCCCGTCTACCCGGTCAAGGGTTACAGCATCACGGTGCCGATCACGGACGCGCAGTACGCGCCGGAGAGCACCATCATGGACGAAAGCCACAAGGTGGCGGTCACCCGCCTGGGCGACCGGATTCGCGTCGGCGGCACGGCCGAACTGGCCGGTTTCAGCCTGAATCTGCGCGAGCCGCGCCGGTCCACCTTGAACCATGTGGTGACCGACCTCTTCCCCAAGGGCGGCGACGTCAGCCAAGCCACCTTCTGGTGCGGCCTGCGCCCGATGACCCCGGATGGCACGCCCATCATCGGCCCCACCCCCGTGCAAGATCTCCTGCTGGCCACGGGCCATGGCACCTTGGGCTGGACGATGGCCTGCGGCACCGGCCGCGTGATTGCGGACATGGTGTCGGGCAAGACGCCGGACATTGACGTCAGCGGGCTTGCCATGTCGCGCTACCGCTGAGCTGCCGGTTGCTCGCGTGGACCTCAGGGTCGCTCGATCAAGCGGGGTCCGGAGGCCGACTGGGGCAAGGCGCCTGCGCCTTCCACGGCCAGCACGGGGCAATTCAGCACCACGTCCGTGACCACCAGGCGCAGATCACCCCGGTCTTCGGCCTCCAGGATGGCCTCTTCAGACCGCAATTCACGCGGCGCCACGCCCGGTTTCCAGTGCACCTGCACCAGGCGCCACAAGGGCGTGTAGCCCAGGCTGCGGCTGCTGCTGCCCACGGGAAGCGGAACGGACGGGAAGACGGGCGCCTGCACGCCCTCGTCGAAGCCATAGACACGTTCCAGCGGCGACCCCACCCGTTGCGTCGAGCTTGGCGCCTCCGGCAACACCTCCTTCAGCCGCGGAACGAAGTTCACGCCCTTGGCCCGGGCCACGGCGGCGTCGGACACGTCGGTGGTGATGTAGCGCACCCGGCGGCCCTCAAACCAGCCGGTGAGCAGTGGCAACTGCAAGCCTGCAGCGTCCCCTGCCGGGACCGGCGGCGTCGCGCAGGCCGTCAGCGCGACGGTGCAGGCCAGCAGGGCCGGCAAGCGCCAGGGCCAGGGCATGTTCATGGCTTTGTCCTTCTTCAGGTAGCGGCAACCGGGTCGGTCGCGCGGTGCCCCGCAAAGATTACAACGGCTGTCTCCCTAAAATGCCGCGCATGCCATCCACCAAGCAGAACACCCCGGCGCACGCCACCTACGGCGAAGCCTCCATCCGTGTCCTGAAGGGCCTGGAGCCCGTCAAGCAGCGGCCGGGTATGTACACGCGCACCGACAACCCGCTGCACATCATCCAGGAGGTCATCGACAACGCGGCCGACGAAGCGCTGGCAGGCTTTGGCAGCCGCATTGCCGTCACGCTGCATGCGGACGGCAGCATCAGCGTCGACGACGACGGCCGTGGCATCCCCTTCGGCCTGCACCCGGAAGAGAAAGTGCCGGTGCTGGAGATCGTCTACACGCGTCTGCACGCGGGTGGCAAGTTCGACAAGGGCGCCGGCGGTGCGTACAGCTTCAGCGGCGGCCTGCACGGCGTGGGCGTCAGCGTCACCAATGCCTTGGCGAAGCGCCTGGCGGTGACGGTGTGGCGAGAAGGCCAGTGCGCCAGCCTGGCCTTCGCAGGCGGCGACGTGGCCGACCCCTTGCAGGTGCGCAAGTCCACCGCCAGTGAGCGGCGCCACGGCACCAGCGTGCGTGTGTGGCCCGACGCCAAGTACTTTGAAAGCCCGGACCTGCCGCGGCATGAGCTGGTGCACCTGCTGCGCAGCAAGGCCGTGCTGATGCCGGGCGTCACGGTCACGCTGACGGTGGAAAAGTCCAACGAGACGACCACCTGGAAGTACGAAAAGGGCTTGCGTGACTACCTCATGCAGAGCCTGCCGGCCGACCCCTTGATCCCGCTCTTCGAAGGTGAGCAGTTCGCCACCGCCAACGAGACCGAAAACTTCGCCGAAGGCGAGGGCGCGGCCTGGTGCGTGGCCTTCACCGAAGAGGGCGCGGTCCTGCGCGAAAGCTACGTCAACCTCATCCCCACCGTCGCCGGCGGCACGCACGAGAGCGGCCTGAAGGACGGCCTCTTCGGTGCCATCAAGGGCTTCATCGACCTGCACAGCCTGCTGCCCAAAGGCGTGAAGTTGATGCCCGACGACGTCTTCAGCCGTGCCAGCTTTGTGCTGTCCGCCAAGGTGCTGGACCCTCAGTTCCAGGGCCAGATCAAGGAGCGGCTGAACAGCCGTGATGCGCTGCGCCTGGTGTCGGCCTATGTGAAGCCGGCCCTGGAGCTGTGGCTCAACCAACACGTGGAACACGGCAGGAAACTCGCCGACCTGGTCATCAAGCAGGCGCAGACGCGCCAACGTGCCAGCCAGAAAGTGGAAAAGCGTCGCGGCTCCGGCGTGGCCGTGCTACCTGGCAAGTTGACAGACTGCGAGAGTCGCGACCTGCTGCACAACGAAGTCTTCCTGGTGGAAGGCGACAGTGCCGGCGGCAGCGCCAAGATGGGCCGCAACAAGGAGACCCAGGCGGTGCTGCCCCTGCGTGGCAAGGTGCTGAACACCTGGGAGGTGGAGCGCGACCGGCTGTTTGCCAATACCGAGGTGCACGACATCGCCGTTGCCATTGGCGTCGACCCGCACGGCCCCAACGACAACCCCGACATCAGCGGCCTGCGCTACGGCAAGGTCTGCATCCTGAGCGATGCTGATGTCGACGGTGCGCACATCCAGGTCTTGTTGCTGACGCTGTTCTTCCGCCACTTTCCCAAGCTGGTGGAGACAGGCCACATCTACATCGCGCGGCCGCCGCTGTACCGCATCGACGCACCGGCGCGCGGCAAGCGGCCCGCGGCCAAGCTCTACGCGCTGGACGACGGTGAACTGGAGGCCACGCTGGACAAGCTGCGCAAGGAAGGCGCGCGCGACGGTTCCTGGAGCATCAGCCGCTTCAAGGGCCTGGGCGAGATGAATGCCGAACAGCTGTGGGACACCACGCTCAACCCCGAGACGCGGCGGCTGCTGCCGGTGAGCTGGCTCGTGTCCGGCCTGGAGGGCGGCTTCGATGCCACGGTCGGCGTGCTCACCAAGCTGATGGGCAAGGGTGAAGCTGCCTCGCGCCGTGAATTGATGGAACTGCACGGCGATTCGGTTGAAGTGGATGTCTGAAGCTGCGGCGGTGCCGCCGCCCATCCGCCTGCGGCCCACGATGCTGTCCGACCTGGACTTCGTGTCCACGGTTGAAAGCGACCCGCAAAACCTGCCCTTCATCACGGCCTGGGAACGCACGCAGCACGAAGGCGCACTGCGTTTTCCGGACTTCCGCCACTTCATCATCGAAGCCGGTGCCGAGGGTCAGCGCGACGGCTACGTCATCCTGCAAGGCTGCCGCAACCCGCACAAAAGCGTGGAGCTGAAGCGCCTGGTGCTGCAGACCAAAGGGCAGGGCGCGGGGCGCCGCTGTGTGAGGCTCCTGAAGCAGATGGCCTTTCGCGACCTGCACGCGCACCGCTTCTGGCTCGACGTGAAGCAGCTCAACACACCCGCGCTGGCGCTGTATGCCAGCGAGGGCTTTGTCGAAGAGGGCCGTCTGCGCGAGAGCGTGCGCATCCGCAGCGATGGCGCAGACGGGTACGACAGCCTGGTGGTGATGAGCCTGCTGGACCGCGAATACCAGGCCCGGGTGGCGCTGGGCCTGGAGCGGGTCTAGGCACTTACATCGCGGCCTTCCAGAAGATGTAGTCGGCCTGGTAGGCCACGATCTGCTTCTGGCCCATGTTGGCGCTCGCGCAAGGCATGGCCGGAGCCACGCCGCCCTTGGTGGCCACGCGCTGGATGTGCGTGACACCGGACATGGCGCCTTCACCCATGGCCGCATTCGCCTTGACCAGTTGGAACGGGATGTTGCCGGCGCCGCCGGGCGCCACGGCCAGTTGCGCGCCAGTCAGCTTGCTGCCGTCCATCGAAGCCCAGGTGGCGGGTGGGCCGAAGTAGCTGCCCACGGTCTTGCCGCTGCGGTCGTTGAGCGCGGCCTTGGGGCCGACGAAGACCCACTCGAACTGGTCGGCCATCTGGGCCTTGGCCTTGCATTCGTAGGTGATCTCGCCCACACCCACGGTCTCCATCGCCACGCGGTGGCCCGTGGGCACCTTCACGGCGTCGGGCAGGCCGTCCTGCATGAACATGGGCACGGGGGCGCTGGCGCAAGCGCCCAGAGATGCAATGGCGACCAGGGACAGGATCTTCTTCATGGCGGGTTCCTCTTGGGGGTTGGGGGTCCAGTTCCCAGCTACGCCGGTCGGGCTGGAATGGATGCAGCCCGGGTTGCAGCCCTGCTGCGGCTGCGGCCTCTGGGATACTCCCGCCCTGCCTCGCAGACCTCTGCCGACTTCCTGTTTCCCGGTACCAATGCCCGACCTGTTCGATCCCCCGCCCGCAGACCCCGCGGAGACCCTGCCGCTGGCCGACTACGCCCAGCGCGCCTACCTGGAATACGCCCTGTCGGTGGTCAAGGGCCGCGCCCTGCCCGACGTGTGCGACGGCAACAAGCCGGTGCAACGCCGCATCCTGTATTCCATGCTGCGCATGGGCCTGGCCTTCACCGGCACGGGCGGCGCACGGCCGGTGAAGAGCGCGCGCGTGGTGGGCGACGTTCTGGGCAAGTACCACCCGCACGGCGACACGGCGGCCTACGACGCCATGGTGCGCATGGCGCAGGACTTTGCGCAGCGCTACCCGCTGGTCGACGGCCAGGGCAACTTCGGCAGTCGCGACGGCGACGGTGCCGCGGCCATGCGCTACACGGAAGCGCGCCTGGCGCCCATCTCCCGCCTGTTGCTGGACGAGATCGACGAAGGCACGGTGGACTTCCAGCCCAACTACGACGGCAGCGAGGAAGAACCCCGGCTGCTGCCCGCCCGGCTGCCCTTCGTGCTGCTCAACGGCGCCAGCGGCATTGCGGTGGGCCTGGCCACCGAAGTGCCCAGCCACAACCTGCGCGAAGTGGCGGCGGCCAGCGTGGCGCTGCTGAAGAACGACAAGCTCGGCGACGACGACTTGTACGCCTTGCTGCCTGCACCGGACTACCCAGGTGGCGGCCAGATCATCAGCGCGCAGGCCGACATCCGCGAGGCCTACCGCACGGGCCGCGGCAGCATCAAGGTGCGTGCACGCTGGGTGATCGAAGACCTGGCCCGCGGCCAGTGGCAGCTGGTGGTGAATGAACTGCCGCCCGGCACCAGTTCGCAGAAGGTGCTGGAAGAGATCGAGGAGCTCACCAACCCCAAGGTGAAGGCCGGCAAGAAGGCCTTGCTGCAGGACCAGGTGCAGCTGAAGCAGACGCTGCTGAGCGTGCTGGACGCCGTGCGCGACGAGAGCAGCAAGGATGCGCCCGTGCGCCTGGTCTTCGAACCGAAGAGCCGCACGGTGGAGCAGTCCGAATTGATCACCACCTTGCTGGCCCACACCAGCCTGGAAAGCAGCGCGCCGATCAACATGACGATGATCGGCATCGACGGCCGGCCGGTGCAGAAGGGGCTGCGGCAGATCCTTGTCGAATGGCTGCAATTCCGCATGGCCACGGTGGAGCGGCGCACGCGCCACCGCCTGCAGAAGGTGCTGGACCGCATCCACGTGCTGGAAGGCCGGCAGCTGGTGCTGCTGAACATCGACGAGGTGATCCGCATCATCCGCAACGCGGACGAACCCAAGCCCGCCTTGATCGCGCGATTCAAGCTGAGCGAGCGCCAGGCCGACGACATCCTGGACCTGCGGCTGCGGCAGCTGGCACGGCTGGAAGCCATCAAGATCGAACAGGAACTGAAGGACCTGCGCGGCGATCAAGCCAGGCTGGAAGAGATCCTCGCCAGCCCGGCGGCGCTGAAGCGCACGGTGGTCAAGGAAATCGAAGCCGACGCCAAGGCGCACGGCGACGAGCGGCGCACGCTGATCCAGGAAGAGAAGAAGTCGGTCGCGGAAATCAAGGTCGTCGACGAACCGGTCACCGTGGTCGTCAGCCTGAAGGGCTGGGTGCGGGCGCTGAAGGGCCACGAAGTGGACCCGGCCACGCTGGCGTTCAAGCCCGGCGATGATCTGTACGGGACCTTCCCCTGCCGGAGTGTGGACAACATGCTGGTGTTCGGAAGCAACGGGCGTGTCTACAGCGTGTCGGCGTCAGGCTTGCCCGGCGGCCGTGGCGACGGGCTGCCCATCACCACGCTGATCGACCTGGAAGCCGGCACGCAGATCACCCACTACCACGCGGGCCCGGCGGACCACATCCTGCTGCTGGCGAATACCGGCGGCTTCGGCCTGCTGGCCAAGGCGGCAGACATGGTGGGCCGCAACCGCGGCGGCAAGGCCTTCCTGACGCTGGAAGCCGGGCAAGTGGTGCTGCCCCCCGTGACCGTGGCCGCTGCGCACAGGCAGGTGGCCTGCCTGGCGATGGACGGGCGCCTGCTGGTCTTCCCGGTGGATGAATTGAAGCTGCAGTCCAACGGCGGCAAGGGCCTGACCCTGATGGACGTCGACGCCAAGACGCCGCTGGTCAGCGTGGCGAGCTGTGGCGACGCCTTGCAGGTGCAAGGACTGGGCCGCGGCGACAAACCCAAGGAAGAGTTGCTGAAGGGCGTGGGCCTGGCAGCACACATGGGCAAGCGCGCCCGCAAGGGCCAGAAGCTGGACGGCTTCAAGAAGCCGCAGCGCGTGCTGGCAGCCTGACGTTGGCGGCCTAACGCGCCTTCTGAGCGGCCTTGATGACCAGGACTGCCAGCGCGGCAAACAGCGCCAGGCTCCAGAACTCGTAGGGCACCCCGAACAGGTTCACGGCGGCATCGGCGCAGGAGGCGCGGGCTTCAAAGACCTCGGGCTGCCAACCGTCCAGCCCCATGCCGCCGACGATCTTGTCGGCCAGGGTCATGTTGCAGGACGCGCTGGCGGCGGCCACGAAGTGCTGCCACAGCGCCGCTGCCGCGCCGCATGCCGCCAGCAGCACCACCAGCGCGGCGCTGCCCAGGCGCACCGGGCGCAGCGACAGAAGCAGGCCCGGCAGTGCGGCCAGGGCCACGGCCAGGAAGATCACCCGCTGCAGCACGCACCAGGGACAGGGCTCCATGTGGAAGACGTGCTGCGACACCAATGCCGCAGCCACGGCCAGCACGGGCAGCAGCACCGCCGCGCCGAACATCAGGCGGGGGCTCAGCTTCATGCCACTTCGGCGACCAGCTCAATCTCCACGCAAGCGCCCAGCGGAAGTTGCGCCACGCCAAAGGCACTGCGCGCATGGGCGCCGACCTCCGCACCAAAGACCGTACCCAGCAGCTCACTGCAGCCGTTGGTCACCAGGTGCTGTTCGGTGTAGGAGCTGGTGCTGTTGACCAGGCTCAAGACCTTGACGATGCGCTTGACCGTGGCCAGGTCGCCCACGGCGGCCTGCAAGGTGCCCATCAGGTCGATGGCCACGGCGCGCGCCGCCGCCTTGCCTTCTTCGGTGTCCATGGTCAGGCCCAGCTGGCCGACCCAGGCCTTGCCATCCTTCTTGGCAATGTGGCCACTGAGAAAAACGAGTTTCCCGGTACGCACAAAGGGCACGTAGGCAGCGGCCGGCACGGAAACCGGGGGCAGGCTGATGCCCAGGGATTGCAAGCGGTCTTGAGGGCTCATGGGGGTGCGGCCGGAAGGGCGTTGGAACAGGGTCGCGGCATCCTACACTGGGCCCCATGAAGGCAGGGAGAGCCTGGCTGGCCGCGGGCCTGGGGTGGCTGCTGGGCTGCGCCATTCAGTTGCAGATGGTGGCGCTTTGGCCCGCACCCTGGGCCTGGCTGCTCTTGAGCAAAGGCCTGGTGCTGGGGTGGGCAGCCTGGCGCTGGCGCGCATCAGCCTGGGGTGTTGCACTGCTGGCAGCCGGTGCGCTGCTGCTGGGACTGTCTCTCGCCCACCTGCGCGCCGAGTCGCGCTTGGCCGATGACCTGGACAGGGCGCTTGAAGGACAGGATCTGGTGGTCACGGGCACCGTGACCGGCCTGCCACGCGAAAGCCCCGACGGCACGCGTTTCCTCTTCGATGCCGACAGCGCGACCTGGCGCGGGCAGCCCGTGCGTGTGCCCAGCAAGCTGTCGCTGGGGTGGTACAGCGGTGCCGACGAGGACATGCTGCTGGGCGGCCCCGGTGAGGCCGTCCGCGCCGGCCAGCGCTGGCGCCTGACGGTGCGGCTGAAGCGCCCGCACGGCCTGATGAATCCGCATGGCTTCGACCTGGAACTGTGGCTGTGGGAGCAAGGCATCCGCGGCGGGGGCTATGTGCGCGCCAAGTCCGGCGCGGTGGGCGAATCTGCGACCAAACTGTCCGAGCGTGACGGCCACTGGGTGGACCGCGCCCGCCAGGATTGGCGCGACGCCATCAACGCTGACGTCACCGACGCCACTTCCGCCGGCGTGCTGGCCGCACTGGCCATTGGCGACCAGGCGGCCATAGAACGTGAGGACTGGGACCTCTTCCGCATCACGGGCGTGGCGCACCTCATGTCCATCAGCGGCCTGCACGTCAGCATGTTCGCGTGGCTGGCCGGCCTGTTGGTGGCCCGGCTGTGGCGCACGCAGCCGCGCTGGATGCTGGCCGTGCCGGCGTCCACCGCATCACGTTGGGGCGGCTTGCTGGCCGCCGCCGGCTATGCGCTGCTGGCCGGCTGGGGTGTGCCGGCGCAGCGGACGGTGTGGATGATTGCCACCGTGGTGATGCTGCGCCAGGCTGGGCTGCGCTGGCCGCTGCACGCGGTATTGCTGGCGGCTGCGGTGCTGGTGACAGTGCTGGACCCTTGGGCCTTGCTGCAGCCCGGGTTCTGGCTGTCCTTCGTGGCGGTGGCGCTGCTGGTGGCGTCGGAGCCGGCGCGGGCGCCCCTGCCAATGCCTGCGCAGGGCTGGCGCGCGAAGACCCAGGCTGGCTTGCGCGCAGGCTTGCGCACCCAGCTGGTGGCGACCGCCGGGCTGGCCCCTTTGTCCATGGCCTTCTTCCAGCAGATCTCGCTGGTGGGTTTTGCCGCCAACCTGGTAGCCATTCCGGTGGTGACTTTGCTCATCACGCCGCTGGCGCTGCTGGGTCTGGTGGCGCCGCCGCTGTGGACCGTGTCGGCCTGGTGCGTGAAGCAGCTCAATGCCTACCTGCAGGTGCTTGCAGATGCGCCGTGGGCCATGTGGCAGGCGGCCGTGGCGCCGCCCTGGGCGGTGGCCTGCGGCCTGCTGGCCGGTTTGCTGGTGGTGTTGCCGCTGCCTTGGCGCTTGCGTCTGCTGGCCTTTCCCTTGGTCCTGCCCTTGCTGGCGCCGCCAGTCACGCGACCGGAGCCCGGCAGTTTTGAACTGGTGGCCGCCGATGTCGGCCAGGGCACGGCCGTCCTGGTGCGCACGGCTGCTCACCTGCTGGTCTACGACACCGGCCCGCAGTTCAGCCGCGACGCCGATGCCGGCGGCCGCGTGCTGGTGCCCCTGCTGCGCGCCCGGGGTGAGGCGCGCGTCGACCTGCTGATGCTCAGCCACCGCGACGCCGACCACGTGGGCGGTGCCGGCAGCCTGTTGCGCGCCCTGCCGGTTGCGGCCGTCCGGTCCTCGCTGGCCGACGCGCACCCACTGCGGCAGTCAGGGCCGCCGCACGACCGCTGCGTCGCCGGCCAGCACTGGGCATGGGACGGTGTGCAATTTGACGTGCTGCACCCCACGGCGGCCGACTACGAACGCGAGCAGAAGAGCAATGCCATGAGCTGTGTGCTGCGGGTGCAGTCTGACGGCTTCAGCGCCTTGCTAACGGGCGACGCCGAAGCCCCGCAGGAAGCCGCCATGCTGGCCCGCGACGCCGCAGCGCTGAAGGCCGACCTGCTGCTGGCGCCGCACCACGGCAGCCGCACATCCTCCACTTCGGCCTTCCTGGACGCCGTGGCGCCAGGCACGGTGGTTTTCCAGGCCGGCTACCGCAGCCGCTACGGCCACCCGGCGCCGGACGTGGTGGCGCGCTACCAGTCGCGGGGCATTGCCCTGGTGCGCAGCGACGCCTGTGGCGCCTGGACGCACCCTGCCAAGCACGATATGCCGGGGAATTGCGTGCGCCAGTCGCAACACCGTTACTGGCATCATCCAGGGAACCCCTGACCGCATGGCCCGAGGCTTGCAAGGCAGGACCGTCGGCCCGCCCCGGCGCCGTGCAGGAGAAATTTCCCGTGTCCATCCACGTCGCGCTCAACCACGTCACCCACTACAAATACGACCGCCGGGTGACGTTGTCGCCCCAGGTGGTGCGCCTGCGTCCGGCACCGCACTGTCGCACGCGCATCCTGAGCTACTCGCTGCGCGTTGAACCGGCGCAGCACTTCGTCAACTGGATGCAGGACCCATTCGCCAACCACCTGGCACGCCTGGTCTTCCCAGAGCAGACGAGCGAGTTCAAGGTCACCGTGGACCTGGTGGCCGAGATGTCGGTGCTGAACCCTTTCGACTTCTTCCTGGAACCAGAGGCCGAGAAGTTTCCCTTCACCTACAGCGCCGAGGCGGCACGCGACCTGGCGCCCTACATGGTCAAGGGCGAGCTGACGCCGCGCTTCAAGGCGTTTGTGGAGAGCATCCCGCTGGAGCCGATGCACACCAATGACTTCATCGTCAGCATCAATCAGCGGCTGCAGCACGACATCAAGTACCTGATCCGCATGGAGCCGGGCGTGCAGACGCCCGAGGTCACGCTGACCAACGGCAGCGGGTCCTGCCGCGACACCGGCTGGCTGCTGGTGCAGACGCTGCGGCACCTGGGGCTGGCCGCGCGCTTCGTGTCGGGTTACCTGATCCAGCTGAAGCCGGACGTGAAGTCCCTGGACGGCCCCAGCGGCAGCGAAGTGGACTTCACCGACCTGCACGCCTGGTGCGAGGTCTTCCTGCCCGGTGCCGGCTGGATCGGCCTGGACCCCACCAGCGGCCTGTTGGCCGGCGAGGGCCATATCCCTGTAGCCTGCACGCCGGAACCCAGCACGGCGGCGCCCATCAGCGGCGCGGTGGACGAGTGCGAAGTCACCTTCGGCCACCACATGGAGGTCACGCGCATCCATGAATCGCCGCGCGTGACGCTGCCCTACACCGACGCGCAGTGGGCCAGCATCGTGAACCTGGGCCACGCGGTGGACGCGCAGCTGCAGCAGCAGGACGTGCGCCTCACCATGGGTGGCGAGCCCACCTTCGTGGCCGTGAACGACCGCGACGCGGCCGAATGGAACACCGACGCCCTGGGCCCCACCAAACGCGGCCTGGCGACGGAGTTGGTGCACAAGTTGCGCGCCAAGTACGGCGATGGCGGCTTCCTGCACTTCGGCCAGGGCAAGTGGTACCCCGGCGAACAGCTGCCGCGCTGGGCCCTGGGCATCTACTGGCGCACCGACGGCCAGCCCTGCTGGAGTGACACCAGCCTGTTTGCAGACGAACGCGACGCGCACCGCTACACCGCGGCCGATGCCCAGAGCTTCATCTCCACACTGACCCGCCGCCTGGGCCTGGACAACAAGTACATCCACGCCGGCTTTGAAGACACCTGGTACTACCTGTGGCGCGAACGCCGTCTGCCGGTGAACGTGGACCCATTCGATTCCCGCCTGGACGACGAACTGGAACGCGCGCGCTTGCGCCGCGTTTTCCAGCAGGGGCTGGACGCGCCGGTGGGCTACCTGTTGCCGATCAAGCGCGAGTGGCAGGTCGGCACAGCCGGGCCCGCCTGGGTGACGGGACCCTGGTTCCTGCGCGACGAGCGCCTGTACCTGATGCCCGGCGATTCGCCTATGGGCTACAGGCTGCCGCTGGACAGCCAGCCCTGGGCGGCCAAGGGCGACCGGCCGATATTGCTGACGCAGGACCCGTATGCGCCGATGGGCCAGTTGCCTTCGGCTGCCGCGCTGCGCATGCAGCAGGCGGTCAGCGGTGCGCGCCATGGGGCCGGCCCAGGCGTGGCGCTGCCCGACGACGGCCTGGACACCGAGGCCTTTGGCGCTGATGCTGCAGCCGACGGCGGCGGCCTGACCGGCCGCGGCGCCGTGGCCGGTGGCAGCCCGCACGCCAGCAGCCTGTTTGGCGGCGGACCGGGCGAGGCCCGCATGGCCACCGACCACGACCCCGTGACGCCGCATCCACGCAACCCGCTGGTGGCGCCTGCTCGTTTTGAATCGGCCGGCGAGCTGACACGCACGGCCTTGTGCGTGGAGGTGCGCGACCCGCAGCGCGGCAACGGCCCCAAGGCCGAACGCGAGCACGGCGGCAAGGCCGGCGTGCTCTATGTCTTCCTGCCCCCGCTGAAGCACCTGGAGGACTACCTGGAACTGCTGGCGGCGGTGGAGGCCACGGCGACCGAACTGCAGATGAAGATCGTGCTGGAAGGCTACCCGCCGCCACGCGACCCGCGCCTGAAGCTGCTGGCGGTGACGCCCGACCCGGGTGTCATCGAAGTCAACATCCACCCCGCGCACAGCTGGGGCGAACTGGTCGACAACACCGAATTCCTCTACGAAGCCGCGCACCAGACGCGCCTGTCGACCGAGAAGTTCATGGTCGACGGCCGCCACACCGGCACCGGCGGCGGCAACCACTTCGTGCTGGGCGGTGCCACGCCCGCCGACAGCCCCTTCCTGCGTCGGCCCGACGTGCTGGCCAGCCTGATCACCTACTGGCACAACCACCCGGCGCTCAGCTACCTGTTCAGCGGCCTGTTCATCGGCCCCACCAGCCAGGCGCCGCGCTTTGACGAAGCGCGCAACGACCAGGTCTATGAAGTCGAAGTGGCGCTGAACGAACTGGACCGGCAGATGGGCCTGTACGGCCAGGGCGGGGGAACGGTGCCGCGCGAAGGGGGCGTGCCGCCGTGGATCGTCGACCGGACCTTGCGCAACCTGCTGATCGACGTCACCGGCAACACGCACCGCAGCGAATTCAGCATCGACAAGCTGTACTCGCCGGACGGGCCCACGGGCCGCCTGGGCCTGCTGGAGTTCCGCGCCTTTGAGATGCCGCCGCATGCGCGCATGAGCCTGGCGCAGCAACTCTTGCTGCGTGCCCTGGTGGCCTGGTTCTGGCGCGAACCCTACCGCGGCCGCGGCAGCACGCGCCTGACGCGCTGGGGCACGGGCCTGCATGACCGCTTCATGCTGCCCACCTTTGTGGAGATGGACTTCGCCGACGTGGTGGCCGACCTCAACGCCGCCGGCTTCGCCTTTGATGCCGAGTGGTTTGCGCCGCACCTGGCCTTCCGATTCCCGCTGGTGGGCGAGGTGGCGTCCATGGGTCTGGAACTGACCCTGCGCAACGCCCTGGAGCCCTGGCACGTGATGGGCGAAGAAGGCTCGCCGGGCGGCACCGTGCGCTACGTGGATTCGTCGCTGGAGCGCCTGGAAGTCAAGGTCACCGGCATGAACAGCAACCGCCACGTCGTCACCGTCAATGGCCGCGCACTGCCGCTGCAGCCCACGGGCCGGGTCGGCGAATACGTCTGCGGCGTGCGCTACAAGGCCTGGCAGCCGACGTCTGCTCTGCACCCGACGATTCCTTCGCACGCGCCGCTGACCTTTGACGTGGTGGACCGCTGGCAACAGCGCAGCATGGGCGGCTGCCGCTACCACGTGGCGCACCCGGGCGGCCGCAACTACGACGTCTTCCCCGTCAATTCCTACGAAGCCGAAAGTCGGCGACTGGCGCGGTTCTTCCGCTTCGGCCACACCCCAGGTGTGATGAAGGTGCAGGACGCGGCGCCGAGCCTGGAGCTGCCTTTGACCATGGACTTGCGCCGGTGAAATGGTGCGCCGGCGTTCCCTGACACGCGCGCCCTTTTTCCGGGGCCGCCCTGCAGCGGACCGGCGCAGCCGGTCCCGCGCACCGTCGCCTGGGTGCGGGGGCTAGATGGCGCCGACCCAGAACCCAGGTCAAAGCCAGAGCCAAGGCTCGCTCCCCTTCGATGCGCAGCCCAGTGGGGCTGCGGCCGCTGCACAGGCCTTTGCCGCCCACGCCTTGCCGCCCGAGCAGGGCGTGTGGGATGAGTTGCGTGCAGCCGGTGGCGTTCTGCGGCCCGCCTGGCGCGACTTTGCGAAAGCGATGTCCCAGCCCGACGGCGGACCGGGCCTGGCCGACAGTCTGAATCGGCGGCTGGAGCAGGTGGAACAGCGCATCGAGCTGGACGGCGTCACGCACAACGTCTTCAGCGATGGGCCCAGCGGCGGCGTGGCAGCGCGACCCTGGTCGCTTCAGTTGCTGCCCCTGCTGATCGAGCCTGCAGACTGGGCTGCCATCGAGGCTGGCGTCGTGCAACGGGCCGAGTTGCTTGAACGCATGCTGGCGGACCTGTACGGACCGCAGACGCTCTTGCG
Organism: uncultured beta proteobacterium; assembly: GCA_963750785.1. Lineage (GTDB taxonomy): Bacteria > Pseudomonadota > Gammaproteobacteria > Burkholderiales > Burkholderiaceae_C > Rubrivivax. The sequence goes on from CAVVSC010000003.1 coordinate 121,003, forward strand.
CGACGGCCTTCTGCCGGCCACGCTGTTGTTGCGCCACCCCGGCTGGTTGCGACCGATGATCGGCGTTCCGCCCGCAGGTGGCCAGCGGCTGATGATCGTGGCCTTCGACCTGGCCCGCGGGCCCGACGGCCAGTGGTGGGTGGTGGCGCAACGCACGCAAGGCCCGTCCGGACTGGGCTATGTGCTGCACAACCGGCTGATCATCGCGCGCCAGTTTCCGGAAGCGTTCAGCGAACTGCGTGTGCAGCGCATCGCCAGCAGCTACCGCAGCTTGCTGGACGCACTGGAGCAACGGGCGGCCACGGTGGCCGGTGGTGCCACGCCACGGGTGGTCCTGTTGACGCCGGGGCCCTACAGCGAGACCTACTTCGAACACGCCTACCTGGCACGCTACCTCGGCCTGCCCTTGGTGGAGGGTGGCGACCTCACGGTGCGGGGTCAACGGCTCTTCCTGAAGACCGTGGAAGGACTGGAGCCCGTGCACGGCCTGCTGCGCCGCCTGGACGATGACTGGTGCGACCCGCTCGAACTGCGGCCGGACAGCGCCCTGGGCGTGCCCGGCCTGCTGCAAGCCGCGCGGGCCGGCACCGTGGTCATGGCCAACGCCCTGGGCAGCGCCTTCCTGGAGTCGCCCGCCATCCAGGGCTTCCTGCCGGGCATTTCGCAGCGACTCACGGGTCAGCCGCTGGTGATGCCCGCGCTGCCGACCTGGTGGTGCGGCGAGGCCGCGGCCTGGGCCGATGTGCGCGAGCAGATCGGCGACAAGTTCCTGCGCAGCACCTTTCCTCGCGCCGGCAGAACGTCGCAGGTGCACGACCTGCTCGACGCCGCCTTGCACGAAGACCCGGACGCCTGGACGGTGCAAGGTCGCCTGCGCTTCTCGCGCGCACCGATCTGGGGTGGTGGTGCCGCGGTACCTCGCCCTGCCATGGTGCGGGTGTATGCAATATCACAGGGCCCCGGTCGTTGGCATGTCCTGCCGGGCGGCATGACCCGGGTGTCGCAGCGCGAAGACAGCAGCATCAGCATGCAGCGCGGCGGCACGAGCCTGGACACCTGGGTGCTCACCAGCAATGCCGTCGACACCTTTTCCATGCTGCCCAAGCGCCTGTCGGTCGACGACCTGCAGCAGCGCCACCGGCCGGTGAGCAGCCGCACAGGCGAGGACCTGTTCTGGCTCGGCCGCTACACGGAACGCACCGAGCAGCTGGTGCGCCTGGCCCGGGCCACCCTGATGCTGCTGGACGCCGACGACGGCCTGCCGACGCCCTTGCGTCTGGCACTGTCCCAGCTGGCCGTGCGCAAGGGGCTGGCGCCGACCGGCGTGCCGACGCTGGTGCAGTCGCCGCGCCACTTCGAGCGCGCCGTCCTGGCGTCGCTCGGCGACGAGAAGAGCGCGTCCAGCGTCGCCTACAACCTGGTGGCGCTGGAGCGCGCCGCCATGTCCCTGCGCCACCGCTTGTCGCCCGAGCAGTGGGGCCTGACCCGGCACATGCGAGAGACCTTTGCTGCCGCACTGGAGGTGCCCGAGGGCGAATTGCCCAGCCTGGGCCAGGCGCTGCCGGCCCTGGACCGCCTGGCGCTGCAACTGGCCGCGGTGACCGGTGCGCAGACCGACCGCATGACGCGAGACCACGGCTGGCGCTTGCTCACCGTCGGGCGGCTGCTGGAACGCCTGCAAGGTGTCGCGGCGCGCATGGAGACCTTCCTGCGCACCGAAGCGCTGAGCTCGGTGTCGGGGGTCGAACTGCTGCTCGACTTGTTCGACAGCCTGATCACCTTCCGCGCCCGCTACCAGCGCCACGAGGACCTGCTGGCCCTGGCTGACCTGCTCGTCCTGGACAGCGCCAACCCACGTGCCTTTGCCGGCGTGCTGCGCCGTTTGCGCACCGAGTTGAGCAAGCTGCCAGGCACGCCCGAGGACCTGCAGGCCTTCCTGGCCATGCTGCCAGCGGAGGGCTCGGGCTTGACGCTGGAGGCCATGCGTGATGTCGACGATGTTCGACTGGCCGAGATGATGCTGGAGCTGTCGCAAGACCTCCTGGCTTCGAGCACGGCCCTGGCAGACCTGGTGGGAGAGCGCTACTTCACGCTCGTCCACGGCACGGACCAACGCCTATGAGCGAAAGCCTGGACATCGGCGCGGGCGGCGGCGTGGTTGAACTCGAGGTGAGTCACGAAACGCACTACGACTACAGCGCCCCGGTTTCTCTGGCGCACCACCTCGCGCACCTGCAGCCCTTGGAGGACGCCGACCAGTCGCTGAGCAGCCTGGCCTGGATCATCGACCCGGCGCCGTCCCAGCAGCAGGACAGCCGCGATGCCTTCGGCAACATGCAGCGGCACTTCACCCTGTTGCAGGCGCATGACGAGCTCACTGTCAGCGTGACCAGCCGCGTCCGCCTGCAGCCGCGCTTTGCCTACCTTCAGCCGGCTGCGTCGCCCACCTGCGCCGAGATCGCGGCGCGGCTGCGCTACGTGGCCCTGAAGCCCTGCGAACCGGTGCTGGAGTTCGCGCAAGCTTCACCCTATGTGCCTCGCCTGCCTGCCCTGCGCGAATTGGGCATCGGGCTGCTGGGTGCGCAGCGTCCGCTGGCCGAGGCTGCCGTGGCGCTGATGCAGCGCATCCATGCCAGCTTCACCTACGAGAGCCAGAGCACCGAAATCGATACCCCGCTGGCCCAGGTGCTGCTGCAGCGGCGCGGCGTGTGCCAGGACTTTGCACACCTGATGGCGGGCGTGATGCGCCTGCACGGCCTGCCCGTCCGCTACGTGAGCGGCTACCTGCTGACCCATGCGCCCGAAGGCGGTGCGGCCATGCAGGGCGCGGACGCTTCGCACGCCTGGGTGCAGGTCTGGTGTCCGGGCACGCCGGGCGTGGGTCCTGACGGCTGGCTCGACCTGGACCCGACCAACAACGTGGTGCCCGGCACCGGCCACATTCGCGTGGCGGTGGGGCGTGACTTTGGAGACGTGACGCCCCTGCGGGGTGTCATTCGCGGTGGCGGCGGCCACCACACGCTGAGCGTGGGCGTCAGCACGCGCCGTGTGCGTGCTGAGGCCAGCATCCCGGAACGGGGCTTGCTAGCACCGAGTGAAGCTCAATGAATCAAGCGCTCCGACCGAAGCGCTGCGACCGAGAGAGACGACCATGAAATCGCCATTCGACGAAATGCTGACCCAGGGCGGCACTGCAGGTTCCGAGGTCCGCGAGCACTACAAGGTCTACGACGAATGGCTCAAGCGCCAGCCGCCGGAAATGATGGTGTCGCGCCGCCACGAAGCGGAGATGATCTTCCGCCGTGTCGGCATCACCTTTGCCGTTTATGGCGCGAAAGACGAGGACGGTTCCGGCACCGAACGCCTGATCCCGTTCGACCTGATCCCGCGTGTGATTCCCCGCCACGAGTGGACGAGCATGGAGGCGGGCCTGCGCCAGCGCGTCACGGCGCTGAACCGCTTCATTGACGACGTGTACCACGGCCAGGAGATCCTGAAGGCCGGCATCGTGCCCAAGGAACAGGTGCTGAACAACGCGCAGTTCCGCAAGGAAATGATGGGCGTGCAGGTGCCTGGCGGCGTTTATTCGCACATCAGCGGCATTGACATCGTGCGCGCAGGCAATGCCGACGGCAGTGGCGAGTACTACGTGCTGGAGGACAACCTGCGCGTGCCCAGCGGCGTGAGCTACATGTTGGAAAACCGCAAGATGATGATGCGGCTGTTCCCGGACCTTTTCAGCATCCACCGCGTGGCGCCGGTCGCCCACTACCCCGACCTGCTGCTGGAAACGCTGCGCGCCGTGGCGCCAGCCGGCGTCAACGAGCCGACCGTGGTGGTGCTGACCCCCGGCATGTACAACAGCGCCTACTTCGAGCATGCCTTCCTGGCCCAGCAGATGGGCGTGGAACTGGTCGAAGGCCAGGACCTTTTCGTGCGCGAAGGCTTTGTCTACATGCGCACCACGCAGGGCCCCAAGCGCGTGGACGTGATCTATCGCCGTGTCGACGACGACTTCATGGACCCCAAGGCCTTCCGCCCCGACAGCACCCTGGGTTGTGCGGGCCTGCTGGACGTCTACCGCGCCGGCAACATCACGCTGAGCAATGCCATCGGCACCGGCATTGCGGACGACAAGAGCATCTATCCCTACGTGCCCAAGATGGTGGAGTTCTACCTGGGTGAAAAGCCCATCCTGAACAACGTGCCCACCTACCTGTGCCGGGAGCAGGATGACCTGCAATACGTGCTGGACCACATGGGCGACCTGGTGGTGAAGGAAGTGCACGGCGCCGGTGGCTACGGCATGCTGGTCGGGCCCGCGGCCACCAAGGCCGAGATCACGGACTTTGCGGCGGTGGTCAAGGCCAACCCCGCCAACTACATCGCCCAGCCCACACTGAGCCTGTCCACCTGCCCCACCTACGTGGACCGCGGCATTGCGCCAAGGCACATCGACCTGCGGCCTTATGTGCTGAGCAGCGGCAAGACCGTGCAGACGGTGCCTGGCGGATTGACGCGCGTGGCCTTGAAGGAAGGCTCGCTGGTGGTCAATTCCTCGCAAGGCGGAGGCACCAAGGACACCTGGGTGCTCGAAGACTGACATGGAGCCCCCACGCTCACTTCGTTCGTTGCCCCCCAAGGGGGCGCTTGCAGCGGCCCGGCCAAGCCGGTTCCGCGCAAGGACTTGATTTCCTGTACCTCCTCTGTGATGGAGAGCACCTATGCTGTCAAGAACCGCTGACCACTTGTTCTGGATGGCCCGCTACATGGAGCGGGCCGAGAACACCGCTCGCATGCTGGACGTCAACTACCAGACCGAGTTGCTGCCGCAGTCTGCGGCCATGTCGCAGCAGGGCTGGAGCGGTTTGCTGTCCATCAGCGAACTGACCTGGGCCTATTCGAAGAAGCACGAGGTCATCGACTCGCGTCAGGTGATGGACTTCATGGTCCGCGATGAGGACAACCCGTCCAGCATCTGGCACTGCCTGCGCGCGGCGCGCGAAAACGCCCGCGCCGTGCGCGGCGCGCTGACCACCGAGGTGTGGGAAACCCAGAACCAGACCTGGCTGGAGTTCAACCGCATGCTGAAGGAGGGGGCCTTTGAAAGCGACCCCGGCACTTTTTTCGAATGGGTCAAGTTCCGCAGCCATTTGAGCCGTGGCGTGACCGTCGGCACCATGCTGCAGGACGAGGCGCTGCACTTCCTGCGCATCGGCACCTTCCTGGAAAGGGCCGACAACACGGCGCGCCTGCTGGACGTCAAGTTCCAGGCCCTGGCCGGTGGCGATTACTTCGGCCCCGACGCCGCCAAGGAACTGCAGGAAGTGGACTTCTACCACTGGAGCGCGCTGCTGCGATCGGTGTCCGGCTTCGAGATCTACCGCAAGGTCTACCGCAACGTGATCCTGCCGGAGAAGGTGGCCGAACTGCTGATCCTGCGCCCGGACATGCCACGTTCGCTGGCGGCCTGCATGAACGAGGCCGTGGCCAATCTGGAGTTGGTGGCCAACGAGCAAAGCAGCGAGACGCTGCGCCGGGCCGGCCGCCTGCAGAGTGACATCCGCTACGGCCGCATCGACGAGATCCTGGCCACCGGATTGCACGCCTACCTGACGCAGTTCCTGGACCGCGTCAACGACCTGGGCGTCGGCATCAGCCGCGATTTCCTGGTGCCAATGGCGGCCTGACTTTCGGTCGCGTTCAAAAGACAAGGGCCGGAACATGCCGGCCCCTGGTCATTGGCAGCCTGCCGTTTACTTGGTGGCGTCGGCCTTCTTCACCGCCTTCTTGGCCTTCTTCTTGCCGACCTTCTTGGTCTGCTTCACAGCGGCGGGCGCCTCAGCGGCCTTCACGGCGACGGGGGCGGCAGGCAAGGCGGGGGCGGGGGCCTGGGCTTGCGCCAGGGCGGTGCCGGAGGCGAACAGGGAGGCAATGATCAGGGTGCGGATGTTCATGGTTTTCACAGCAGGTGCAACCGGGTTCGAGTGGCTCCGAATCCGACGAGCGACCCGACAGGTGCCGGGGTTGCATGTTCAACGTCGCCCTCTCCATAAGGGTTGACCACGGCCCTTGTTTGCAGGCACTGCGGCGCGTAACAGGCCCCTATCATCGATCGATGATCTTTCGCGTCCTTGCGCTCACGACCGGCCTGCTTGCCGCGGCCGCTGCCCAAATGCCATCCGTCCCGCCAACCATGCCCTTGCAGCCGCCCTTGGCTGCCACTGTGCCCTACCTCGTGACAAGCCCGCAGGGCGACCGCCAGGACGAATACCACTGGCTTCGCGACGACGATCCCAAGGCCAAGCGTCCGGACGTCATGCAACACCTCGAGGCCGAAAACGCCTATGCAGAAAGCCAGATGGCGCCGCTGCGGCCCTTGCGCGACAAGTTGCAGGCGGAACTGCGCGGCCGTATCAAGGAGGACGAATCCACACCCCCGGCCTATGACGGCGGCTGGTGGACCTGGCGTGAGTTCAAGCCCGGCAAGGAGTACCCGCTGCTCTACCGCCAGCGCGGCACGCCAGAAAGGCCCGATGCCAAGGCACCGCGCCAGTTGGTGCTGGACCAGAACGAACGCGCGCAGGGCCAGGCTTTCTTCAAGGTCGGCGCTGCAGCCATCAGCCCCAACGGCCAGGTGCTGGCCTGGACCGAAGACACCGCCGGCCGGCGCATCCACACCCTGCGTTTCAAGGACATGGCCACCGGACGTGAACAAGCCGACACGGTGACCGGCGTGCTGGAAGAGGTGGTCTGGGCTGCGGACAGCCGCACCATCTTCTACATCCTGCAGGACCCGGTGACGCTGCAGAGTGGCCCGGTGTACCGTCATCGCCTGGGCACGCCCGCAACGCAGGACGTCAAGGTCTTCGAAGAGGCCGACAAGACCTTGTTCGTAAGCCTGGCGCGCTCGGCCTCCCGCCGTTACGTGCTCATCACCATCGGTGGTTCGGACACCACCGAGACGCGCGCCGTTGACGCCCGCGCACCGCAGGGCCCGGCGCGCGTGGTGCTGAAGCGGCGCGACAAGGTGCGGCACACGGCGGACCACCTGCGCGGGCGCTGGGTCATCCAGACCAACGAAGGCGCGGTGAATTTCAAGCTGGTGCAGGCACCCCAGCGAGCGCCGGACGACCGGCACCTGTGGCGCACCCTGGTGCCGGGCCGTGAACAGGTCACCATTGAAGCCTTCTCGCTGATGGAATCCGGCATCGCACTGCAGGAAAAGGTGCAGGCCGATTCGCAGGTGCGCCTGCTGCAAGGAGCCCGCAGCGTGCCGGTGGCGGCAGCACCAGCCAGCACCGCCATCCTGGGCGCCAACAGCGACCCGCGCGCGGCCCACCTGCGCTACATGGTGTCGTCCATGGTGCAGCCGGCCACCACCTGGGACCTTCACCTGGCCAGCGGCCAGCGCGTGCTGCGCAAGCGCAAGGAAGTGCCCGGCTATGAGGCCGAGCGCTACACCACCGAACGTGTGTGGGCCACCGCGCGGGACGGCAAGCAGGTGCCCGTGACCCTGGCCTGGCGCACAGACCGCGCGCCGCGCAAGAGCAAGGCACCCCTGCTGCTCATCGGCTACGGTTCCTACGGCATCTCCTACGACGCCACCTTCTCTGCCAACCGGCTGAGCCTTCTGGACCGAGGCTTTGTCGTCGGCATCGCGCACATCCGCGGTGGCGCGGACCTGGGCGAAGCCTGGTACGAAGACGGCCGGATGATGCACAAGAAGAACACCTTCAACGACTTCATCGACGCGACCCAATCGCTGGTGAAGGAAGGCTGGGCGGCGCCGGACAAGGTCTTTGCCAGCGGCGGTTCGGCCGGTGGCCTGCTGATGGGCGTGATCGCCAACCAGGCGCCCCAGCTGTACCGCGGCATCGTGGCCGATGTGCCTTTCGTCGATGTGGTCACGACGATGCTCGACGAGACCATCCCGCTCACGGCGCAGGAATGGACGCAGTGGGGCGACCCGCGCCAGAAGGCGGCCTACGACTACATGCTGTCCTACTCGCCCTATGACAACCTGAAGGCCCAGGACTACCCTGCCATGCTGGTGACCACGGGCCTGTGGGATTCCCAGGTCCAGTACTTCGAACCCGCGAAATGGGTGGCGCGGCTGCGCACCAGGAAGACGGACAAGAACCCGCTGCTGCTCTTCACCAACCTGACGGCTGGTCACGGCGGCGCGTCGGGCCGGTTTGCGGAGCTGGCCGAAGTGGCTCGGGAATACGCCTTCCTGCTGGACCTGGCGGGTCAGAAGGACTAACTCGGTACCTTGGTGGCAGAGCTGCTGGAGCCAGGGCCCTTGGCTGCGGCCACGGCTGCCCCCAGCTCGATCACGGCCATGGCGTAGTAACTGCTCCAGTTGTAGCGCGTCACCACCCAGAAGTTCTTCGTGCCAGCCACGTAGCTGGGTGCAGCGTCGCCGTTCTGCAATTCCACCAGGGCCAGCAGGCCTGGACTCGCCTTGCCCGCATCGGACAGCACGGCGCCGTGTTCGGCCATTTGCGCGGAGCTGAAGCTGGGCACGATGTCGGGCGCCAGCAGGGCCGCGCGTTCGGCCGTGTCGACCGGTGCCGCCACGGCGTGGTGCGTGGGCAGACCGGTCTCCCAGCCGAAGGCAGCCAGGTAGTGCGCCACACTGCCGATGGCGTCGGCGGCACTGCCGTGCAGGTCGGTATGGCCGTCGCCGTCCATGTCCACGGCCCAGCGGTTGATGCTGCTGGGCATGAACTGCGGCAGGCCCATGGCGCCGGCATAGCTGCCCTTGACGCTGAGCGGGTCCACACCCTGGCGGGCGCACAGGCCCAGGAATTCACCCAGTTCGCTGCGGAAGAATTCGCTGCGGTCCTTGCGGCCAGGCGGGAAGTCAAAGCTCAAGGTAGCCAGTGCGTCGATGACACGGAAACTGCCGGTGATGCGGCCGTAGAAGGTCTCCACACCGATGATGCCGATCACGACTTCTGCGGGCACGCCCCAGCGATCTTCGGCCTCGCGCAGCCAGGCCTCGTGGTCACGCCAGAAAGCCAGGCCTGCGGCGATGCGCTGCGGCTCGACAAAGCGGGCCCGGTAGGCGGCCCAGTTCTTGGCCGTGCCGGCTGGCGGCGGCATGATCAAGCGTCGCACGGTTTCGGTTCGCCGAGCCTGGCCCAGTTGCTGGTGCAGCCAGGGCAGAGGCAAGCCGGTAGCCACGGTCAGTTCGGCGGCAAAGGCCCGTGCCACCTCGTGACCGCCGTAGGTCGGACCGGCCGCTGACGGCCCGGCCGGCGCGGGCTTCTTTCGCTTGGCGGCCCAGGCGGGTACCGGGAGAAAGGTGGTGGCCGCCCAGGTGGCCATCAGTTGTCGGCGGTTGGGCGAACGGGGCGGCGGGGCGGAGGGCATGCGGTCGATTATCCGCAGCGTGCCAAGCCAGGAAGGACTAGGGCAGGGCGCGGTTGACCCAATCGGGCTGCGTGTGAGCAGGGCTGGGGGACGCCACGGCCGTCAGCAGCGCACGCGTGGCCTGATCCTCCAGCGGCAGGGCCAGCACACCGTCAGCGCCGGCCAATTGGGCCCGCAGGCGGTCTACCGCGCCCTCCTGGGCCAGCACCAGCACCACCTGGGGCTGCAGGTGGGCCGGGCGCTTGCCATGGCGCACCATGCGGCAGGTGTGGAAGCCGTCGATGCTGTCCAGGCCTGTCCTGATGAACACCCAGCGCGGCAGCAAGGCGGCCACAAACTCCAGGGCTTCAGGCGCGCTGCGTGCCAGCTGCCAATCCCAGCCCTGGTCCTGCAAGTGAAAGGACAGCTGCCGCAGGCCGATGTCACTGTCGTCCACGACCAGGGCCACGGGGCGCGCGCTTGGGGTCGGGCCTTCGATCAGCGGCATGGTGGCAGAGGGCTTTTCCCGTCGCGGCGCAGGCGGCCGCGCAAATCGGCTGCCGCCCAGCCGGGCCAGTTCCTGCTGCACACGCCGCACGCCTTGGGACACGGGCGGGGTAGCCAGGGCCAGGCCTTCCAGCGTTCGGCGCAGCACCGCCGCGTTGAAGGCGCGGCCCAGTTGTGCCGCGGCACCAGGGCAAGGCGCGGTGCCCAGCATCACGCTGGTAGCGAGCCGGTTCTGGCGCCGCAGTTCGGCGACGCTGGCGCCGTGGTCTGCATTGACCACGGCCAGGCTGCTGCTGGCCAGGTCGTCCGCCTGCACAAAGGCCACCTGCGCGTCCGTGCCCGGGCCCAGCATGGCGCGGATGTGGTCGCACTCGAAAGGCGTGAAGCCGAGCAAGGCAAGGCGGACGGGTGGGCTCATGGCGGCATCGTTCGGCCTGGGGAGCAGGCCACACCACGTTGTCGGCGCGGGCCGCGCCGTCTTGAGGCTTCAGCGTCCGGGCGCGGGTGGCAGCAGGCGTGCGGCCGCACGGAAGTCGCGCCACCAGGCGCGGTGCGCGCGCCAGGTGCCGGCGTGGCCGCCATAGCGCGCGGCGTCCAGTGCGTCCAGCTGCAGCGCAGCCGGCTCGGCCGCGCTGCCCAGGTTCTGGCGCAGCAATCGGGCGCGCTCGCGCGGTCCTTGGTGCGCGGCCACCACCACGCCCAGGCGGGCCAGCCGCCGCTGCACCCTTTGCTGAAGACGTTGCCAGGGGTCCAGCCGTCGGCGGTCCCACCAGGCCCAGGCCGCGCCCGCCAGGGACCCGGCGCACAGGATCAGGATCAGCGAGGTGGCCAGGTCCTGCCAGCTGGGGGATTCGTAGCCCAGCTTCTTCAGCAAGTCGAACTGCTGGCCGCGCGAATAGTTCAGGACCCACTGGTTCCAGCGGTTGTTGACCGTTTCCCAGGCGCCACGCAGGCGCGCGGCCAGCGCCGGATCGATGGCATTCATGGTGCCGGCCACCAGCCCGGGTGGCGGTCGCAGGCTGCTGCCGCGGATGATGCGGTCCGGCGCGACGGCAGCGGTCGGGTCGACACGAATCCAGCCCTCGCCGGCTTGCCAGATTTCGGCCCAGGCGTGCGCATTGCGTTGGCGCACGATGTAGTAGCCGTCCTGCGGCAAGGCGTCCGTGCCCTGGTAGCCGGTGACGATGCGCGCCGGCACGTCCATGGCGCGCATCACCACGACAAAGGCGCTGGCAAAGTGTTCACAGAAGCCCAGCTTGCGATCGAGCCAGAACTCATCGATCGCATCGCCGCCGGCCTGGCCGCCCGATTGACCCAGCGTTTGACCATAGGTCCCAGGTTCCAGGGTGTAGGTGAAGCCGTCTGTGCGGATGTGCTGCAGCACAGCCTGCGACAAGGCGCGCGCATCGGCACTGGCCAGGTCGGGCCGGGACCGCAGTGCAGTGGCCCACTGCAAGGTGCGCGGATTGGCGTTGGGCGGCAGGTCCACCAGGTCGCGCAAGCCCAGCACGTCCTGCCGGGGGCCGTGGCGGTGCTGGAGCCATGCGGTTGCTTCCACGCGCACGCGCTCCAGCACAGGGCGGTCGGTCTGCCATTGGCCGTCGCTGCGGTGGGTGAGCAGCCAGCCGTCCAGTTGCGGCGCCGCGCCGGGGCGGTCAGGCGTCATCTCCAGCAGCGGCAGCAAGGGCAGCTGGCTGGGTTCGACGGTGATTTCGTAGCGCAAGGGGGTGCCACTCACTTCAAGATCCAGGCGTGGGCGCTGCGCGGCAGGGAAACGGGGCACCAGACGGATCCATTCACGGCCGTCAAAGCTGCTGAGCACGGGCCCGCGAAAGTACAGCTGCTCGGGCGCAGGCACCGGTCCCTGGAAACGCACGCGCAGCGCGATGCTGTCGTCTTCGGCGATGCTGGCCACGCCGCCCAGGCGCAGGGTGCCCGACAGGCCCGTGCGGCCCTGCGCGTCCTGCGGCAATCCCCACAGCGGGCCGATGCGCGGGAACAGCACGAACAGCAGGATCATCACCGGCACGCCCAGCAGCGCGGCGCGTGCCGCCACGCGCCCGGCGCGCCACAGTGGCGGACGACCCACCGGCATGTGGGCCAGCACCAGCGCGGTCAAGAGGCCCCATACGGCGCCCAGCAGCCACAGGCCGGTGGCCAGGGATTGCGAATACAGGAAGTGCGTCAGCACCAGGAAGAAGCCCAGGAAGAACACCACCAAAGCGTCACGCCGGGCCCGCAACTCCAGGGTCTTGAGCGACATCAGCACCACCAGCAGGGTGATGCCGGCTTCCTTGCCCAGCAAGGTGCGTTCGGCCCACAGCGTCAGCCCGGCCGCGACGACCAACACCCCGCTGATCAGCCAGCGGCTGGGCAGGGCTGCGCCGGTGAGTGCCAGTCGCGCACGCCAGCCGAGCAGGACGGTGGTCATCACGGCGCACCAGGTGGGCAGGTGCAGCAGGTGTGGGCCCACCGTCCAGGCGATGACGGCCAGCTGGAACAGGGTGTCGCGAGCCTCGCGTGGCGTGTGCGACAGGCGTTCGGAGAGGCGGGCGCGCCAGTTCACGCGGGCACCTGCGCCAGTGCATCCAGCGCCGCCCGCCGGTGGCCTTCGCCATGCTGCGGCGTCAGTTCCACGCCGGGCAAACGAAGGCCGCAGTCCAGACCTTCGTGGTGGGCCAGCAGCACCCAGGCAGCCAGGCGTGACAGGCGCTGTTCCGTGGTGCCGCCAGTGGCTTCGGCCCAGTCCAGCCACAGCGACCGGCTGGCGGTGCCGGCTGTGTCGCGGCTGACCAGTTCGCCGCTGCGCGCCACTTTTTTCCAAGCCACCTGGCGCATGGAGTCGCCGCGCCGCCAGGGGCGCACGCCGTCCAGCTCACTGCCGGTGGCGTGCGGGCGCGCGCGTTCGTCGCCCGGTGCGGCGGCGGACTTGGGCAAGGGTGGCGCGGGTAGTTCGGGCCGCGGCCAGGCCAGGGCGCGCGCCTCGGGCCGCCACACGGTCCAGGCGCGGAACAGGCCAAAGGGAAAGTTGGTTTCCAACACCAGCACCGGCACCGCGTGCCAGCCGCGGTGGGCAGGCACAAAGCTCAGGTGCGCCTGGCCCTGGCCCCCGGCCGGTGCGTCGCACCAGGCGTCGGCCGGACCAAAGTGTTTGCGGTCCTCAAAACGCAGCGCCAGTCCGTGGCGTTCGCGGCCGGGATTGCTGACCACCACATCCAGCAGCACCGGGTCGCCGGCAAAGCCCGGCTGCAAGGCCTTCAGGTGCAAGGTGAGCCCGCGCAGATTGCCATGGGTCAGGTGCATGGACACCAGGCCCGCACCCATCAGCAAAAAGGTCAGCGCGAAGCCCAGGTTCAACTGGTAGTTGATGGCCGCCAGCAGCATCACCAGCATCGTGCCGGCAAAGGTGAAGCCGGCCCGTGTGGGCAGGATGTAGATGTTGCGTTGCCCCAGCTCCCAGGTGTCGGTCAGCGGCAGGCGGCTCTTCCACCATTGGCGGAAGCGCTCTCGAGGAGACAGGGTCGCCGCCAGCGCACCAAGCGGCCGCCGCGGAACCGGCTCTGCCGGTCCGCCAGCGGCGCCCCCCTGGAGGGGAGCGCCGAAGGCGCTGCGGGGGGGGATCACGGTATCGGGGTGGCCTCGACCATGGCGCGCACCTGTTCAACCGCGCCACGGCCCGCGCCTGCCACCGGCACCAGGCGGTGCGCCACGGCTTGTGGCAGGATGGCCTGCAGGTCGTCGGGCGATACGTAGTCCCGCCCGGCCATCAGTGCCCGGGCCTTGGCGACGCGCAGCGTGGCAATGCCTGCGCGTGGCGAGAGGCCCTGCAGGAACCAGGCGCCGGACCGCGTGGCGGCAATCAGCACCTGCAAATAGTCCAGCAAGGGCGGCGCGGCACGCACCGCCAGCACGGCCTGCTGCGCGGCCTGCAATTCGGCAGGCGACATCACCGGCTGCAAGCGCATGGCGGCATGTCGGCGGTCGCCACCCATCAGCAGCTCGCGTTCGGCCGCACGGTCCGGGTAGCCCAGGGTGATGCGCAACAGAAAGCGGTCCAGCTGGCTTTCCGGCAGCGGGTAGGTGCCCAGCTGGTCGCTGGGGTTCTGCGTGGCGATGACGAAGAAGGGCGAAGGCAGCGGCCGCGTCTGGCTGTCCACGCTGACCTGTTGCTCCTCCATGGCTTCCAACAGGGCACTCTGGGTCTTGGGGCCGGCGCGGTTGATCTCGTCGGCCAGCAGCACCTGCGCGAACACCGGGCCGGGGTGGAAGACGAAGCTGTCCTTGGCGCGCTCGAACACGCTGACGCCGATCAGGTCGCTGGGCATCAGGTCGGCCGTGAACTGCACGCGGCGGAAATCAAGCCCCAGGCTCACGGAAAGGGCATGGGCCAGGGTGGTCTTGCCCACGCCCGGCACGTCTTCGATCAGCAGGTGGCCACCGGCCAGCAGGCAGGCGATGCTGTCTTCCACCTGGGCCCGTTTGCCCACGACGATGGTGCCGATCTGGTCCGCGAGCCGCGACAGCTGGCGGGTGAGGTTTTGATCCATCAAAAGGACCATACCCGAAAAGTGTCGGCGACAATTCCCGGATGAAAGCCCCCAGCTCACTGCGCTCGCTGCCCCCCGAGGGGGCGCTCAGTACCTTCGGAACGGCCGGGCGGACCTGAGATGAGCACCCTGTTCTACAGCCATCCCGCTTGCCGTCTGCATGACATGGGCGAGGGCCACCCCGAGTGCCCGCAGCGGCTGGACGCCATCAGTGACCACCTGCTGGCCACGGGCCTGGATGTGGCCCTGGATTTCCGCGAGGCACCCCAGGCCACGGCCACCCAGATCGAGCGCGCGCACAGCACGCACTACAGCACCGAGATCGTGGAGGTGCTGAGGCAGGTCCAGGAGGCTGGCCAATCCAAGGCGCTGGACCCCGACACCATGGCCTGCCCGGGCACGTTGGCTGCGGCGCTGCACGCCGCCGGCGCCGCCGTGGCGGCCACAGACGAGGTCATCCTGGGCCGGGCGCGCAATGCCTTCTGCGCCGTGCGCCCGCCGGGCCACCACGCCACGCGCGACGAGGCCATGGGTTTCTGCTTCTTCAACAACGTGGCCATCGCCGCGCGCCATGCGCTGGACGTGCACGGGTTCAGCCGTGTCGCCATCGTCGATTTCGACGTGCACCACGGCAATGGCACCGAAGACATCATCGCTGGCGATGACCGGGTGCTGATGGTCAGCTTCTTCCAGCACCCGCTCTACCCCTACAGTGGCGCCGTGCCCAAGGGCACGAACATGGTCAATGTGCCGGTGCCGCCCTATACGCGCGGCGCGGCCGTGCGCGAGGCCATTGAACGGCAATGGCTGCCCGCGCTGGAGGCCTTCAAGCCGCAGATGGTCTTCATCAGTGCCGGCTTTGATGCCCACCGCGAAGACGACCTGGGCCAGATGGCCCTGGTGGAAGACGACTACGCCTGGATCACACGTCAGTTGATGGCCGTGGCTGACAAGCACGCCCAGGGCCGCATCGTCAGCTGCCTGGAAGGCGGCTACAGCCTGTCGGCCCTGGCGCGCAGCGTGGCGGCGCACCTGCGCGTTCTGTCGGGCATGTCCTGATTCAAACCTTTCTCCTGACGACATGACGCGTGCCCTTTCGGCCGAAGAACTCGGCCAACTGCTCCATGCCCTGATGCGCCCCGCGGCGCTGGTGGAATTGGCTGTGTTCCTGGGCTGCCTGCTGGTGGCCTGGCTGGTGGTGCGCGTGTCTCGCGGTCCGGCGCCGCTGCCGGGGTCCATCTGGTTCGGCGACCGCGTCGTGGACGGGGTGTTGTTCCCGGTGGTGGCGCTGCTGCTGGCGCTGATGGCGCGCTGGGTGCTGGCGGACGTGCTGCCCATCGCCGTGTTCAAGCTGGTGGTGCCGGTGCTGATGTCGCTGGCCATCATCCGGCTGACGGTGCGGGTGCTGAAGGCCAGCTTCCCGGATTCAGGACTGATGCGCGTGGTGGAGCGCAGTGTCAGCTGGGTGGCCTGGATTGCCGTGGTCCTGTGGATCACGGGCGTGCTGCCGTTGATGCTGCAGGAACTGGACCAGATCACCTGGAAGATCGGCGGCACCAAGATCAGCGTGCGCAACCTGCTGGAAGGCACCATCACCGCCGTGGTGGCGCTGCTGCTGTCGCTGTGGGTCAGCTCGCTGCTGGAGTCCCGCCTCTTGCAGGGCGCCACCGACAACCTGGGCATCCGCAAGATGGCGGCCAACGCGCTGCGTGCGGTGCTGCTCTTTGTGGGCCTGATGTTTGCGCTGTCGGCCGCCGGCATCGACCTGACGGCGCTGGGCGTGCTGGGCGGTGCGTTGGGCGTGGGCATCGGCTTTGGCCTGCAGAAGCTGGCGGCCAACTACATCAGCGGATTCGTCATCCTGGCCGAGCGCAGCATGAGAATAGGCGACATGGTGAAAGTGGACGGCTTTGAAGGCCGCATCACCGACATCAGCACGCGCTACACCGTCATCCGCGCCTTGAATGGCCGCGAGAGCATCGTGCCCAACGAGATGATGATCACGCAGCGCGTGGAGAACTCCTCGCTGGCCGACCCCAAGGTGCAGATGACCACGGCTGTGCAGGTGGCCTACGGCACCGACCTCGCCGCGCTGATGCCGCGCCTGGCGGCCGCGGTGTCCACCGTGCCGCGCGTATTGCAGGACCCGGCTCCGGTTGTGCTGCTGTCCAGCTTTGCCGCCAACGGCCTGGAATTGACCGTGGCCTTCTGGATCAACGACCCCGCCAACGGCCAGGGCAGCGTGCGGTCGGACGTCAACCTGTCCTTGCTGAACACCCTGAACGGGCTGGGCGTCGAAATCCCCTTCCCGCAGCGCGTGTTGCGTCGGGCAGCAGCCTAGAGACTGCACGCCTTCGGACGACGCACGGCCCGCCCATGAACCCGATCGCACGCGCCCGCGGCTGGAGGTCGCCGCTTCACGCGCTGGTGATGACGGCGCTCTTGCTGTCGGCGCAAGCACTGGGCCTGGCCCACCGTGCGGCGCACGGCGGCCATTCGTCGACGCAGGCCCATGCCAGCGCCTGGCTGGATGGGCACAAGGCAGGGACGGCGGATTGCCGTCTCATCGACCAACTCGGCCACGCCGACCTGGGCCTGGGACCGCACGTGGACCCGCCCGGCCTGCCCACGCCAGCGGCAGCAAGTGCCGTGCACGTGGCGGTGTTGCTGGGTGCGACGCCCGCCCTGGGCTACAGCGCGCGCGGGCCGCCGCAACTGAGCCGCTCCACCACCTGAGAGCCTGACTGCAGCGCGCGTGAGCGCGCGGGCATGCCGCTCTTCTTCCGTCCTGATTCCCCCTGATGGGCCCGGCTGGCCACGCCTGCGCGTGGGCCTTGAGCCGTGGGCCTTGGAGCGCATTGCATGAACCGCTTGAAAGCCTTCCAGGCGGGCTGGCCCCTGGCCGCCGCCTGCACATTCGTCCCCTGCGCCGCCTGCGCGCAATCCCAGCCTGCGGTGCAGACGGTGGTCATCACCGGCAACCCCTTGGGCCGAGACACACTGGGGCAGGCCACCGCCGTGCTCAGCGGCGACAGCCTGGCCCAGCGCCGTGCCGGCACGCTGGGCGAAACGCTGGAATCCGTGCCCGGCGTCAGTGCCACGGGCTTTGGCCCCAACAGCAGCCGGCCGGTGATCCGCGGCCTGGATGGAGACCGGCTGCGCCTGCTGGACAACGGCGGCGCGTCCGTCGACGCGTCTTCGCTGAGCTTTGACCACGCGTCGGCCACCGACCCGCTGGTGGCGGAACGCATCGAAGTGCTGCGCGGCCCGGCGACCCTGCTGTATGGCGGCAGCGCCGTCGGCGGTGTGGTCAACACCATCGACAACCGCATCCCGCGCCTGGGCCTGTCCGGGCTCGGCGGCCGGGCGGAACTGCGCCTGGGCGGAGCGGCCAGTGAGCGCGCCGGCGCGGCCGTGGTGGAAGGTGGTTCCGCCCCACTGGCCTGGCACGTCGACGCGCACGCACGCGGCGCGTCCGACCAGCGCGTACCGCTCTACACGCCCATGGCCGATGGCTCGGCACTGGAACCTTCGCGCCGCGTGCGCAATTCGGCAGCGCGTTCAGAGGGCGGTGCGCTGGGCGCGTCCTGGGTGTCGGGTGAGGACTACGCTGGCGTGTCGATGGAAACCGCCCGCCAGCAATACGGCACCACTGTCGAGCCGGACGTGGCCATCCAGATGCAGCGCGACCGCGTGGCTACGGCGGGCCGCTGGGTCCTGCAGGGCCGCGGGCTGACCGAGTTGACTGCGCAGGCCAGCCACACGCGCTACCAGCATCAGGAACTGGCGGGCGATGGCAGCGTCGGCACGAGCTTCCGCAGCAGTGGCAACGAAGGCCGCTTGCAGTTGCGACAGCGCGACTTGCCCCTGCTCGGCGGCGTGCTTCAGGGCGTGCTCGGATTGCAGGCCGAGTCCTTGCGCTTCTCAGCGCTGGGCGAAGAAGCCTTTGTGCCAGCCACCGACACACGCAGCGCTGCCCTCTTCACCTTGCAAGAGTGGCGGCATGCTGTGTTCAGCCTCAGCGCCGGCGCGCGGACAGAGCGGGTGCGCGTGGCATCTGATGGCGACACCGATGCCAGTGCACTGCGCTTCGGGGTCGCGCAAGCGCGTCGCTTCACACCCGGAAGCCTGGCCTTTGCGGTGAAAGCCGAGCCGGCCGCAGGCTGGCAGCTGAGCCTGACCACCGCGCGCACGCAACGGGCGCCGACCTTCTACGAGCTGTACGCCAACGGGCTGCACGTGGCGACGGCGGCCTACGAGCGAGGCGACGCGGGCCTGGGCGCCGAACGCAGCCGCCACTTCGAGGCCGGCATGGCCTGGCGTTCGGCCCACAGCGGCTTCAACGCGAACCTGTTCCGCACTGACTTCTCGCGCTACCTGTCGCTGGACGCCACAGGTACCGTGGTGCAGGTGCCTGGTGAGCCTGGCGAACCGCCGCGTGAGGTGCCGGCATACGCCTTCCGTGCCGTGCGGGCGCGCTTCATCGGGGGCGAGGTGGAAGCCCATGTGCGGCTGCTGCAGCAGGGCGGCTTCACGCTGGACTGGCGCGGCAGTGCGGACAGCGTGCGTGGCGCGGACCTGGACGCGAACCAGCCCTTGCCGCGCCTGGCGCCCTGGCGCGCCCGTGTGTCCTTGGTGGCCCGCGGAACGCAATGGCAGGCCGGTGCCGAACTGCACCACCATGCGGCGCAGACACGCGTGCCCAGCACCGACACGGCCACAGCGGGGTACACGATGCTGGACCTGTGGGCCGGCGCGAACTTGCCGCTGGCCGGCACGCCGCAACTGCTGTTGAAGCTGGGCAATGCGACCAATGTGCTGGCCTACAACGCCAGCACAGTGGCCACCATGCGCGGCTTGTCGCCCTCGCCCGGGCGTGCGCTGTCGCTGGTGCTGCGCGCGGCCTTCTAGCGGCTCAGGGTGCCAGTCGTTCGCGCACCCAGCCGGCGCCGTCCAGGCGGTAGCGCAGTCGGTCATGCAGGCGGCTCTTGCGGCCCTGCCAGAACTCCCAACGGTCCGGCACCAGGCGGTAGCCGCCCCAGTGCGGTGGCCGCGGCGGGTTCAGCGCATGCAGGGCCGCAGCCTTGGCGGCACCGGCCACCAGCACCGCGCGTGAGCTGATCACCTGGCTCTGCGGGCTGGCCCAGGCGCCCAGGCGCGAATCGAGCGGGCGCGTGGCGTAGTAGGCATCGGATTCCTCGGCGCTGGTCTTCTCCACGCGACCTTCGACACGCACCACGCGTTCCAACTCGACCCAGTGGAATTGCAGCGCCGCGAAGGGCAGGTGGGCGAGTTCCTGGCCCTTGCGGCTGGCGTAGTTGGTGTACCAGACAAGGCCGCGCTCATCCACGCCCTTGATCAGCACGATGCGGGAAGACGGCCGGCCCTCCGTGCCGACGGTGGCCAGCGTCATGGCGTTGGGCTCGGGCAGTTGGGCCTTCAGCGCCTGGTCCAACCAATGCTGGAACTGCTGCAGCGGGTCTGCCGCAGACGCGCCCTCGTCAAGTTGGTCTTTCTCGTAGCTCTTGCGCAGTGCGGCGATGTCCATGGCCTGCATTCTAGGAAGTGCGCCATCCAGGGTAGGGCCTGAAACCAGGCGTAACTGCCCGCGGGCCGTGATCGTGACGCATGCCGCAGGCGGGGAGCATCCCTTACGGGGATTGCCGTAAGTGAACGCCCCACTGGTGACAGGCAGGTGCCGTCGCCATTCTGTGCAGCAAGGAGGACAGCCCACGTTGGGAGATGGGCTGCCACGACAGGATGCGCTTGCGACCCACCATCATCGTGCCAGCTGCGGGCCGCGGCAGCCGCTTTGCCGGCGCGCAACACAAGCTGGAACAGTCCTTCGAAGGCAGCACGGTGCTGGGCACGACGGTGCGCCATGCCATCGAAACGCAATTGCCTGTGCTGGTGGTGACCACCGAAGCGCTGGCGCCGCTGGCTGGACAGCAACTGGCCACACGGGACGTGCTGGTGCTCAGCGCCGGCGAGGCCGCACGCGGCATGGGCTACAGCATCGCAGCCGGCGTGGCGGAACGCTCAGGCGCGACGGGCTGGCTGGTGCTGCCGGCCGACATGCCCCTGCTGCGGCCAGGGACCTTGCTGGCCGTTGCCCAGGCGCTGGACGAGCACCCGGTGGTCTACGCGCAATACAAGGGCCGCCGCGGCCATCCGGTGGGCTTTGCCGCCGAGTTGTATTCGGAACTCATACAGGTCGATGGGGACGATGGCGCGCGCCGTGTTGTCGCCCGCTACCCGGCCTTTGGCGTCGACGTTGACGACCCTGGCACCCTGCTGGACGTGGACACCGAAACCGACCTGGCCACGCTGCGCAAGTTCTCACCGGCACCCGCAGGTCCCAGGTAGGGCCCGAAGGAAGGCCTTGGTCAGGGCTGGGAATCAGACCAAGCCCTGGTGACGGGCCAGGGTCATCAAGCGCTCGATCTCCCGGTCGCGCACACCGCGTTCCCGCAAGGCTGTCGCGGTCTCCGCCAGGTACTGCAAGGTGGTGCCGTAGCGCCCCCGGGCGTGGCGCAGGATGTGCAGCATGTCGTCGTCGGCCAGGCGCGGCAGGCAGGCCGGGCTCTTGCGGCTGAGTGTGAAGGCCAGCGCGACCACGGGGCCATGCGGCGTCTGGCAAGGCAGCAGGCGCGCGTCGTACACGCCCGTGGGCTGCTCGCGTGCCCACAGGCGTTCCAGTTCTTCGTCCAGCCGCGCCGGGTGCATGCGGTAGACGGCGCCGCGGCAGGCGCCGCCTGGCAGCAGCGCAAACACGAGCCCGGGCAGTTCCGGCGTGCCGCGGTTGATGCGCGACCGCATGCGCAGCGCGCGGTGCCAACCGCGCAGCAGGGCGGTGCGGTGCTCCACGGGGTCAAACTCCGGCCGCCACAGCAGGGACGCGTATCCGAAAACCCAGTGCTCCCCGTGGCCCAGCCATTGTTGGCGCAATCGGCGCAGTTGCTCGGCTGGGTCGCGCAAGACCAGGGCTTGATGGCGTGGTTCGTGCATGCTTGCAAGCATCGCACGGCGCTGCTCGCTCGGCGCCGATTGAGTTGACGATGTAACTCGGTTACTTGAGAATTGACCCATTAGTTACAGACCGGGAGTCCGCCGCGCAATGACCACGCCAAGCCTGAGCTCGCCACACCCCACCCTGCAGGCCGTCACCCAGCGCATCCGCGAGCGCAGTGCCGCCACGCGCAGCGCGTACCTGGCACGCATCGACCGCCTGGTCAACCGCGCTCCGGGGGCCGAACGCATGGGCTGCGCCAACGTGGCGCACGCCTTTGCCGCGCTGCCTGGCAGTGACAAGTTCCGTGTGGTGGCTGAGAAGTCGCCCCACATCGGCGTGGTGACCGCCTACAACGACATGCTGTCGGCGCACCAGCCCTACGAAAGCTATCCCGCGCTGATCCGCGAGGAGGCACGCCGCTTGGGCGCCACGGTGCAGGTGGCCGGTGGGGTGCCGGCCATGTGCGACGGCGTCACGCAGGGCCTGCCTGGCATGGAGCTGAGCCTGTTCAGCCGCGACACCATCGCCATGGCCACCGCCGTGGCGCTCACACACGACGTGTTCGACGCCGTGCTCCTGCTTGGCGTGTGCGACAAGATCGTGCCGGGCCTGTTGATCGGCGCGCTGCACTTCGGGCATCTGCCTTGTGTTTTCGTGCCGGCCGGTCCCATGGGCACAGGTCTGTCCAACAACGAGAAATCCAAGGTGCGCGAGCAGGCGGCGCAAGGCCTGGTCGGCCGCGACGCGCTGCTGGCCGCAGAGAGCGCCGCGTACCACGGCCCCGGCACCTGCACTTTCTACGGCACCGCCAACAGCAACCAGATGCTGCTGGAGGCCATGGGCCTGCACGTGCCCGGCGCGGCCTTTGTGCACCCGCACGACGGCCTGCGCGAGGCACTCACGCGGGAGGCGGTGCGCACCGCCGTGGACATCCGCGCCCGCGGGCCGCGCTTCACGCCCATTGGCCGGCTGGTGGACGAACGGGTGATCGTGAATGCCATGGTCGCCCTGCTCGCCACCGGTGGCAGCACCAACCACCTGATCCATTGGGTGGCGGTGGCGCGTGCAGCGGGCATCCTGATCGACTGGACCGACTTTGCGGAACTGTCCGCCATGACGCCGCTGCTGGCGCGCGTCTACCCCAATGGCAGTGCCGACGTGAACCAGTTCCAGGCCGCAGGCGGGCCGGCCTTTGTGTTGCGTGAGCTGATGCAAAGCGGGGGCCTGCATGCTGACGTGGGCGCGGTCAACGCACGCGGTTACGTCGCCCATGCTGACGTGCCCGTGCTGGACGCGGGCGCACTGGCCTGGAAGTCGCTGCCCGACGAGCCTGGCGACAGCGCCATCCTTCGCCGCGCAGACAAGCCGTTCTCGGCTTCGGGCGGGCTGAAATTGCTGCAGGGCAACCTGGGACGCAGTGTCATCAAGACCTCGGCAGTGCCCGAGGAGCGGCACATCGTCGAGGCCCCGGCACGCGTGTTCAGCAGCCAGGAAGGGCTGCTGACCGCGTTCAAGGCCGGCGAACTGGAGCGAGACGTGATTGCGGTCGTGCGCTTCCAGGGGCCGCAAGCCAATGGCATGCCGGAACTGCACAAGCTGACGCCGCCGCTGGCTGTGCTGCAAGGCAAGGGCTTCAAGGTGGCGCTGGTCACTGACGGCCGCATGAGCGGCGCCAGCGGCAAGGTGCCTGCGGCCATCCACTGCAGCCCCGAAGCGCTTGCCGGTGGCCCGCTGGCGCGTGTGCGTGACGGCGACGTGATCCGCCTGGACGCGGTCACCGGGACGCTGGATGTGCACGTGGCGCCGGATGACTGGATGGCCCGCGAGCCGGCGCAGCCTGACGCAGAATTCCTGGACACCCACGCCCATGACCTGGGCCGCGAACTCTTTGCCGGCATGCGCCGCAACGTCAAGAGCGCCGAGGAAGGCGCCATCACTTGGATGTGAAGCTGGATGTGATGAACCCCACCATGAACAACACCCTTGAACTGGCCGGCCACGGCCCCGTGATCCCCGTCATCGTCATCCAGCACCTGAAGGACGCCGTGCCCTTGGCCGAAGCGCTGGTGGCCGGCGGTGTGCGGGTGCTGGAAGTGACCTTGCGCACGCCCGTCGCGCTGCAGGCGATCGAGGCGATTGCCAAGGCCGTGCCGCAGGCGATCGTGGGCGCGGGCACGATCCGCAGCGCCGCTGACGCGCGTGCTGCCCGCAGCGCCGGCAGCGTGTTCGGCGTGAGCCCGGGCTACACGGCAGAAGTCGGTGCGGCCTGCCGCGACGCCGGGCTGCCGCTGCTGCCCGGTGTGGCCACGGCCAGCGAGGTGATGGCGGCGCAGGCCGATGGCTTGAGCTTCCTGAAGTTCTTCCCGGCCACGGCCGCGGGCGGCATTCCCATGCTCAAAGCCCTGGCGGGCCCGTTTCCGGATGTCGTGTTCTGCCCAACGGGCGGCATCACGGTAGAGACGGCACCGCAGTTTTTGGCCCTGTCCAACGTGAAGGTCTGCGGCGGTTCCTGGTTGACCCCGACCGACGCCGTGGCTGCAGGCGACTGGGCGCGCATCACCCGGCTGGCGAAGGAGGCCAGCGCGCTGAAGGCCTAGGGCTTTACTGGCGTGGCTTCAAGCTGCCGCAGTCGGCACCGATCCACTTGCCTTCCTGCTGGATTTCCATGCGCATGGCGCGGCCTTCGCGGGTGACATTCATCACCATGCTGCCGGTGTAGGCCTTGTCGCTGGTGAACTTGAAGGTGCCTTCGCCGGTGCCTTGAGGTTCGGTGCAGGTGACCTTGAACTTCAGCGTGGAGCCGCTGCGTTCCATCGATTCGCGCTTGCAGCGGCTGTCATTGCCCTGCGGCACATCGTTGCGCTCTGCTTGTTCCTTGCTCATGCAGATGCGAATGGCATTCGGTGCGCCGCCCGCCCCGCCGGCTCCGCCCATGGCCACGCCGCGCTGGGCCATCATGGCTTCCATCTGCTTGCGCTGCTCGGGCGGCATCTTGGCCAGCTCTTCCTGCATGCGAGCCATGGCGGCTTCCATGCGGTTGTCGCCGCCCTTGATGGTGATGGTGTTTTCCCACAAGCCCGGTGTGAGCTTCTGGGCGTGGGCCGTGGCCGCGGCGCCCAGCAGGCACAGGAACAGGGGTAGAAGGCGCAAGGAGCAGGACGGTCGCATGGCGTTTCCTTCAGGACGTAGACGGGTGAACAAGGTGTGCGGCCTGCGGATGACCGCCGGCAGCCAGGCCGCGGGCCACGCCGCTTCGGTCGGCCTCGTGGCGGTTCTGGCTCATCTTCCATTTGCCGATGAGCTTGCTCACCGGGATTTCGATGCCCACGATGGCACGCAGCATCGTCTGCACGAAATCGTCGGGTGCGTCGCTGACGGCCCAGGGCAGGGACTGCGGCGATTCATGGTGACCCGTGAGTCGGCTGACCAGGTTGTGCAGCCAAGGCGCCTGGTCCACCACGCGCAGGTCGCCATGGGCGTGCACGACCGCATAGTTCCAGGTCGGCACGACCTTGTGCGTCTCGGCCTTGCTCGGGTACCAGGACGGCGACACGTAGGCCTGCGGGCCGCTGAACACGGCCAGCACCGGTTGCCCGGCCAGCTTCCACAGCGGGTTGGCGCGGGCCACGTGGCCGCGCAGCGTCTGCGTGGCGGCGTCAAACTCCAGCGGCACATGGTCGGCCGTCGGCGCACCGTCCTGCCAGGTCACCAGCGTGGCCAACGGGTGGTCGCGCATCAGTCCCGTCAGCGCGGCCTGGTCGTGTTGTTCAAAATGCTTGGGCAGGTACATCGTCGCCGCCGTCTGGCATCACCAACTGCCGGTGTTGGCCATGGATTTCCAGGGCTCGGCCGGAGCCAGCGCGGGCCCGGCCTGCAGCAGTTCGATGGAGATCTGGTCGGGGCTGCGCACGAAGGCCATGCGGCCGTCGCGTGGTGGCCGCAGGATGGTCACGCCGTGGTCGATCAGGCGCTGGCAGGTGGCGTAGATGTCGGGCACCGCATAGGCCACATGGCCGAAGTTGCGGCCGCCGGTGTAGGTTTCGGCTGCGCCGTCTGCCGCCGGCCAGTTGTAGGTCAGTTCGATCTGCGCGCTGTGGTCGCCAGGCGCGGCCAGGAAGACCAGCGTGTAGCGACCGGCTTCGTTGTCCTTGTGGGACAGCACGTCCATGCCCAGGGCGTCCCGGTAGAACTTGAGCGAAGCTTCGACATTGGTCACACGGACCATGGTGTGCAGGTATTTCATGGGCACATTGTGAACGCCTCAGGCCGCGCCTGTGCGGACGGGAAAGACCAGGCAGGTGGTGCTGGCGTGGGCATAGAGCTTGCCGTCAGGTCCTATGAGGCGCGCGTCGGCCGTGGCCGTCTGGCCGCCGAGGTGGATGACCTGGCCGATGGCGCGCACGCGCGGCACCTGTGGCGTCAATGCGCGGATCATGTTCACCTTCAGTTCCAGCGTGGTGTAGGCCTTGCCAAGGGGCAGGGCCGCATGCACCGCGCAGCCCAAGGCGGAATCCAGCAGGGTGGCGAACCAGCCGCCATGCACGGTGCCCAGGGGATTGAGGTGCGCGGCGCCGGGCGTGCCCTGGAAGACCGCGCGGCCGTGAGCCACCTCCACCAGCACGAAGTCCAGTGTGGCGCCGATGGGAGCACGGGGGAACAAGCCGTCCACCTGGCCCTGCATCAACTGCAGGCCGGACAGGCCCGCGGCCTGCGTGGGCTGCACCAGGCCGATGCCCGGGCCGGCCAGGTTGCGCGCCAGGTTCGCGGCCTCGTCGGCCATCCATTGCTCAAGCGTGTGATTCGCGTCGCCGGCGCTCATGTGTTTCCTTGTCTCGATCAACTGCCCACGCCCAGCAGCACGGCCAAGCCCAGGCTTGCAAAGATGATGGCGGCGACGCGGTGCACCCAGGCAATCGGCACCCAACGCACGACCCGGTCGCCCAGGAAGACGGCCGGCACATTGGCCAGCATCATGCCCAAGGTCGTGCCGGCGGTGACCGACAGCAGGTCGTTGTAGCGCGCCGCGAGCATCACGGTGGCGATCTGGGTCTTGTCGCCCATCTCGGCCAGGAAGAAGGCAACCACGGTGATGCCGAACACGCCCAGGCGGCCGGTCCCCTGGCCTGCAGTCTCGTCGTCGGCCTTGTCGGGAACCAGCATCCACACGGCCACGGCCACGAAGCTGATGCCCAGGACCCAACGCATCCAGGTGGGGTCCATCACGTGGGTGAGCCAGGTGCCCAGCGCGGCGGCACCGGCATGGTTGGCCACCGTCGCCACCAGGATGCCTGCAACGATGGTCCAGGGCTTTCGGAAGCGTGCGGCCAGCAACAGGGCGAGCAGCTGGGTCTTGTCGCCCATCTCGCCCAGCGCCACCACGCCGGTGGAGACCAGGAAGGTTTCGGCGATCAAACCGGAACCGTGTAGTTCAAGGTCATGCGGCCGCCGTCGACGACCACGATCTCGCCCGTGACATAGCTGCTGGCGTCGCTGAGCAGGAAGGCCGCCACGTCAGCGATCTCGCCCGGTTCACCCAGCCGTTTCATGGGTGTGCGCATCATGATGCGCGCCTTGGCCTCGTCACTGGTCAGCACGGCATTGCGCGCCAGTTCGGTGGCGATGGTGCCGGGTGCCACGGCGTTCACGCGCACGCCCTGGTCTGCCAATGCAAGGGCCATGACGCGCGTGAGCTGGTCGATGGCGCCCTTGCTGGCGTTGTAGCTGGCGATGCTGGGAATGGTCAGCCGGCCGTTGACCGAACTCATGTTCACGATGGCGCCGCGCCCACGTGCCGCCATGTGCCGTGCCACCGCCTGGCCGACCAGGAAATGACCTTTGAGGTTGACGGCGATGACGGCGTCCCAGTCTTCCTCGGTCACATCCAGGAAAGGCGCCGCCTTGAAGATGCCAGCGTTGTTGACCAGGCCGTCCACCTGGCCGAAGCGTGCCAGCGTGGCAGCCAGGGCGGCATCCACATCGGGCTTGCTCGCGACATTGCAGTGCACGTAGGCGGCTTGGGCGCCTTCGGCCTGAAGCGCTGCTGCCAGGGTCTGGCCCGCTTCATCGGCCACATCCCACAGCGCCACGGCGGCGCCGTCCTGCACCAATCGCCGGGCGCAGGCCTCGCCGATGCCCTGGGAGCCGCCCGTGACGACGACCACGCGGCCCTCAAGACCAAAATGAACACCTGCTGCCATGACGCCTGCCTGCTCGCAAACCAAGGGGCGGCAGTGTAGCCGTGGGCTCAAACCGGACATGAAAAGGGCGTCCCGCGGGACGCCCGGTCACGAGGTGTGTCCCGGTCCTCATCCGCCGAGGATGGTCCACAGGCGGGCGATTTCACCCGCGCCTTCGTTGCCCTTGACACCGCGCAGGGTCTGCAGGCCTGCTGCCTTGGTCTTGGGCGATTGCAGCTGGGCCATGCCCAGGCGCAGCTTGGCGTCTTCAGGGCGCTTCAGGTTGCCCTTCGCGATGCCCTTCTGGATCAGGTCGATGCCCTTGTCCACTTCGCCGATGGACACCCAGCCGTAGCCGACCTTGACCAGCAGGTCGCCTTCCTTGGCGGCCTCTCCCTCGGCTTGCAGGGACGCCAGTGACGCCTTGGCCTCACCTTCCTGCTTGACCGCCAGGTCGCGCAGACGCTGGTGTCGGCCGGCTTCAGGACCCGTGCCCAGCACACCGGACTTGATGCCTTGGTCGGCGATGCGGCGAGCTTCCGTGGGCAATCCGGCTTGCAGGGACAACTGCGCCATTTCCATGAACTCGTCGGTCTTGGTCAGCGTGCCCGTGGCCAGCTTCAGGCGCATCACGTCGAGTTCAAAACGCGAAGCAAAACCGGACTTGCGCGGCAGTCGACTGAGGAAGGCGCTCCAGTAGTCCTTCTTGGGGTAGTTCAGCAGCAGCTTTTCCAGGCTGACGATGTAGCCCGCCGTGTTGCCGGTGCGCTGTTGCGCATCGGCCAGGCGAAGCAGGTCGCCCTCATCCGGGCGGCGCCCGGCTTGTTCGGCGGCAGCCACCGCCGCACCCGCGTCCTTGGCGATGGCGCCGTAGTCACCGCTGCTGGACTGCAGGTAGGACTGCAGTTGCTTGATGGAAGGGCTGTTGTTGCCTGCCGCCACGGCCTTGGCCAGCCATTCACTGGCCTTGGCGTTGTTGCGTTGCTGCGCGTAGGCCGATGCCAATTGTTCGGCGACCTGGCCGGCTTCCGCGCCGCTGGCCTTGGCGTGGATGCTTTCCAGGGCCTGGATGGCGGTGCCCATGTCGCCCGCGCGCTGGGCGGCAGCAGCCTTCATCCGGTCAATGGTCAGCTGTTCGGAAGCGGTCTTGCCGCCCACGGCATCGGCTTCGCGGACTTTGGCCAGGGCTTCCTTGGCTTTGCCTGCTTTCAGGTACTCGGAGGCCTGCTGCAGCGGCCGACCGACTTCGGCGCGCACGCCTTGGGCGTGCGCCGCCGTCATGCTGGCAGCCACCAAGGTGGCGAGAGTGAACGCGCGCAGATGCTTCATGCTGGGGACGGATTCGGAAGGTGCTTCAGAGGAACTGCTCGTTGCCGACGATGCCGATTTTCGTCACCCCCAGCCGCTGTGCCGTGGCCATGATCATCGCCACATGCTTGTAGGTCACCAGCTTGTTCGGGCGCAGGTGCACCTCGGGCTGGTCCGGCATGGCCGCGATGGCCTGCAGGTGCTGCTCGATCGCGCCGCGGTCACCCGCCTGGATGACCTCTCCGTTCCAGCCGATGGTGCCGTCGAAGTCGACATCAATGCGCACGATCTCCGGTGGCTTGGGCGGCGGCGCAGCGTTGTTGGGCACCGGCATGTTCATCTTCACCGCGTGCGTCTGGATCGGGATCGTGATGATGAACATGATCAGCAGCACCAGCATCACGTCGATCAGCGGCGTGGTGTTGATGTCGACCATCACTTCGCCCTCTTCGGAGCCGCCGCCTACATTCATTGCCATGTCTGTTCCCCTTACTTCTGGCGCATGGCCATGCCGGCCGGCGGCTCGGTGATGAAACCGACCTTGAAGATGCCGGCCCGTTGGCAAGCCACCACCACGCGGCCCACCGATTCGTAGCGCACTTCGCTGTCACCGCGGATGTGCACTTCCGGTTGCGGTTCCTTCACCGATTCGACTTTGAGCCGGGTCACCAGCGCCTCAATGTCAGGGATGCGCTCCAGACCCCAATACATCTCGCCTTCCCGGTTGACGGCGATAACGATGTTTTCAGGCTTGGTCTGCGTGGGCAGGTTGCGTTCCTTGGGCAGTTCCAGCTTGATGGTCTGTGTCACCACCGGGATGGTGATGAGGAAGATGATCAACAGCACCAGCATCACGTCCACCAGGGGCGTGGTGTTGATGGTGTTGTTGAGTTGCTCTTCGCCGTCTTCGGAACCGGCGCCTACGTTCATTCCCATGCGGGATCTCCAGAGATTCGCCGGGCCTGATCAAATTCGCGGAGGGTTGCCCGCAGCGAATTTGCTCCCCCCGGGGGCGACGCCCGCAACGCGGGCGTCTTGGGGTCAACGCTTTCCCGCGAGCAGCACGTTGTGCAGGTCGCCCGCGAAGGCGCGGGTCTCGTCCATCACGGCCTTGTTGCGTCGGATCAGCCAGTTGTAGCCCATCACCGCCGGCACGGCGACTGCCAGACCGATGGCGGTCATGATGAGTGATTCACCCACGGGGCCGGCCACCTTGTCGATGGACGCCTGGCCGCTGATGCCGATCTTGACCAGGGCGTTGTAGATGCCCCAGACGGTGCCGAACAGACCGACGAACGGTGCGGTCGAACCGACCGTGGCCAGCACGGCCATGCCGTCCTGCAGGCGGTTCTGGATGCTGCCGACAGAGCGGTCCACCGACATGCTGATCCAGGTGTGCTTGTCGATGCTCTCGACCATCGTGCCTTCGTGGTGCTCGCTGGCCTTGATGCCTTGCTCCGCGATGAAGCGGAAAGCCGAGCCTTCTTCCAGGCTGCCCACACCGGCCTTCACGGAAGCCGCCTTCCAGAAGGAGTCAGCCGAGGTACGGGCGCTCTTCAGCATGGAGCGCTGTTCCAGCAGCTTGGTGATCATGACGTACCAGCTGCCCATGGACATGATGACCATGATGATCAGCGTGCCGCGGGCCACGAAGTCGCCCTGCGTCCACAGGGCCTTCAGGCCGTAGGGGTTGTCGATGGCTTCTTCGGTTACGGCTGCAGCGGGGGCGGGTGCCGGAGCGGGTGCCGCAGCGGGGGCAGCGGCAGGCTCAGAGGCCGCCTGGGCGAAGGCAGTCGTCGGGAGGCTGAAAGCCAGGACAACAGTGGCCAGCAGCGCTGCCATCGACTTGGCGGCGCGCGAACGGGCGGCGATGAATTGATTCATGAACATGTGGACTCCAGGGGGAACGTGTGCACACGGCTCTGCGGCCGCGTGTGGCGGAAAGAGGTCAGTCAAGCTTCCAGTCGTAGGTGATGCGACCAGACAGCTTCTCGGGCTTGCCGTCCAGCGTGCCGGGCGTGCCCTTGCAGGCCTTCACAGCTTCCAGGGCGGCACGGTCCAACTGCTTGTGTTCGCGGCTGGGGCCGGACGAACGCTCGACAGTTGCTTCGCCGATGACGCCGTTGGTGTCCATCGTGTAGATGATCACCGTGCTGCCTGTGGCTTCCGTGTTGCGTGCGGCACGCGGATATTCTGGGCGGTCACAGACGTTGGCGAAGTCGATCTTCGGCGCCGTGCGCACCGGCACGCGCGGGGCGGGCGGCGCGGGCGGGGCCGTGGGTGCGACGGGCGCGACGAACACCGGCGTGACGGGCGGCGCCACTTGCGTCGTGGTGATGGTCGGCGCCGGCGTGGGCGGCGGGTTCACGTTCACTTCCGGCGGCGGCACGAACGAAGGCGGTGGCGGCGCAAACTTCGGCGGCGGCGGCAGGTTTTCAGGCGGCGGCGGTGGCGGCGGCTTGGTCTCTTCGATGATCTTGGTCTCCAGCGGAGACTTGATCACCTCGATCATGCGTTGCGCCAGGCCGTTCACCAGTGCCCAGCCGAGCACCAAGTGCAAGGCCAGCACGATGCCGAAGCCCACGGCATGCTTGCCGGGCTGGCGTTGTTGTTGAGCGAAATCCACTCGATCCTCCAGCCGCTGCTGCACTCTTGTTGTGCAAAAGACGGCGATCAAAAAGCAAATCGTTGGCCTCGTGAGCCAACCCGGATGGACGCATCCAAGGCGCGGGACTATAGCGCGAACGTTTCACGCCCCGCCCCGGGCATCACCCTAGGCAAAACGCCCCAAAAAAGTACCCCGGAAGTAACTCGGAGGTCAGAGCAAGTTCGATGCCATGCAATCGATTGCAGCAAGAATCTGTTGCACCGCATTTAAGGGGGCTCCGACGGCATCGCAGGGCACAACGGCCCGGTCAGGAATGGAACGCAGCCAAGTCAGCTGTCTTTTTGCCAGTTGACGCGTGGCGGCCAGAGCGAGCGGGTAGAAGTCCTTCATCGAATCGCCGTCCAAGGCTTGCCACGCCTGTCGGTAGCCCACGCAACGCATGCTGGGCAAACCCGGGTGAAGGTCGCCCCGGGCCCGCAATTGGTGCATCTCGTCCATGAAACCCGCTGTCACCATGTGCTGCAAGCGGGTATCGATTCGATGGTGCAGCCAGGCCCGCGACTGGGGTTCCAAAGACACCACGGGCCAGGCGGCAGCGTCTGCGGCCGCCCGCCCGGGGCCGCCACCGCGGCCACTCGCATGCCAGTCCGACAGGGACCGGCCACTGACCCGCCAGACCTCCAGCGCGCGCTGGATGCGCTGAGAGTCCTGCGGCGCCAGCCGGGCGGCGGTGGTCGCATCCACTTGCGCCAGGTCGGCATGCAGCGCCGGCCAGCCCCGCGCAGCGGCCTCCAGGTCGATGGCCGCACGGACTGCCGGGTCGGCTGGCGGCATGTCGTGCAGACCCTGGCGCAGGGCGTGGAAGTACATCATGGTCCCGCCGACGAGCAGCGGCTCGCGTCCACGGGCACGGATGCGGTCCACAAGCGCCAGCGCGTCCTGCACGAACTGCGCGGCCGAGTACGCGTCCAGCGGGTCCAGGATGTCGATCAGGTGGTGCGGCACGGCGGCGCGCTCGGCAGCCGTGGGCTTGGCGGTGCCAATGTCCATGCCTCGGTAGACCAGGGCCGAATCGACGCTGATGATCTCCACGGGTCGGGCTGCCGCCACGGCCAGCGCCACGGCCGACTTGCCGCTGGCCGTGGGCCCCGCCAGGCAGACTGCGCCCCGTTTCACGGCTCAGCCCGTTGCACCAGTGTCCAGGCGACGGTGCAGGTGGCGGCGGACCAGAAGGCCAGGCTCAGCATCAGCGGTGCCGCGGTCCCGTTCAGCGCCAAGCCCAGCCAGCGGCCAACGCCAAAGGCCACCAGCGCCAGCAACAGCCCGGCCAAAGCCGATGCAGCGCCCGCAGCCTTGGGGAAGGGCGCCACGACGCCGGCCTGTCCGCAAGGTTGGTGCTGGCCGTGGCCGAACACGAACAGCAATTGCGGCAGCAGCACGGCCCAAATCGACTGGACGCCTGCCATCACCAGCACCGCGGCCAGAAGACCGCTGGCCAGCGTGAACCAGGCGCCAAGCCGCACGGTGCCCTGCATGCCGCGCAGGCGGATCCAGCGCCGGCATGCAAAGGTGCCAGCGATGTAGGCCAGCGACCCTGCGGCCATCGCCACGCCGTAGGCGGCTGGGCTCAGCCCGAGCACGTCGATGTAGACAAAGGACGAGCCCGCCAGCAGCGTGAACAAGCCGCCGTAGCTGCAGGCCACCAGCAATGCCCAGGAGCGGAAGCCGGGATGCCGCGCGATCGTGGTCCAGCTGCGCAACATGTGGCGCAACTGCAGGGCCTGCAGGTTGGGCGCAGGCAAGGTCTCGGGCATGCGGAGCGCCACGAAGGCCAGCGTGGCTGCGCCGGTCAGCGCCACCAGCACCAGACAAGCGCGCCAACCGCTGGCCGCGGCGACCAGGCCGCCCAGCAAGGGGCTCAGCAAGGCGATCACGCCCAGGCCGCTGAGCGCCAGCGCCATGACGTGAGCGCCCTGCGCGGGGTCATAGAGGTCGCGGATCACAGCCCGGGCCACGACGACAGCGCTGGCCAGCGCCGCACCTTGCAGCGTGCGCCAGACCACCAGGGCTTGGATGCTGTCGGCATTTGCACAGCCGACGCTGGCCAAGGTGTACAGCACCAGGCCCAGCAGCAGAACCGGACGGCGACCGAAGCGGTCGGCCACCGGGCCCCACCCCATCTGCGCCAGTCCGAAGGACAGCATCAGGCTTGACAAGCTCAGCTGCGCGTCGGCCATACCCGCACCGAGTTCGCGCCGCAACAGTGGCAGCGCCGGCAGGTAAAGATCGGTGGTGACGGGCTGCAGACCGAGCAACAGCGCCAGCGCAAGGGCGGCCAGTGCCTGGCTGACCGCAGCGCTTCGGGGCCCGCTGGCCATTGGGGAGACATTCATTGCGGCTGAGCGTATCAGGCACCCGCCGCGAGCCGACGCTCTGCCGCTTCCGTCCAACCCAAACGGAGTCCGTCGCAACAGAGCACCTTCCGTCGCGCGGTGCTGGGTGGTGCAGCGCCGTTGTGGCGATGATGCACACCGTCTTCACTGCAAACCCTTCCATGAACTTCCCCACCCGCATGGCCGCCTTGTTTCACGGCCTGGTCCTGATCCTGCCGCTGACCGCGGGCGCACAGATGCTGAAGGAACCCACGCTGGAGGCCTTGTACGTGGCCGACAAGGCTGACGAACTGCAACGCACGGCGCTCCAGCGGCTTGCGGCGCAGCCGGACGATGCGCAGGCCGTGCTGGCGCTGTCGCTGTCGGCCATGGAGCGCGATGACGCCGCTGCGCGCCAGTCCGCCTTGCAGCGTGCCCAGGCCTGCGCAGACAAGCTGCCCCGATCCGCGCCCTGCCAGTACAGCTATGGGGTGCTGCTGGGTCTGCAGGCCGCGTCAGAGGGTCTCTTCAAAGCCGCGCGCAGCGTGGGCACCGTGAAGGACGCGCTGACCGCCGCGCACGAGTCCGACCCCGCCTGGTACCCCGCGCGAAGCGCCTTGATGGAGTTCCACCTCCTGGTGCCCGGCATGTTGGGCGGCAGCCGCAGCAGGGCCGATGAACTGGCACGCGCCGCGCCGCGTCCGGAACAGGTGGCCGCCTTGCAGGCGAGGCTGGCCTTGCAGGACAAGCAACTGTTGTCGGCCCTGAACCAACTGTCCGCGCTACCGGCCAACCTCGACGCCGCTTTGCTGGACGATGTGCACAACTGGGGCATTCAAGCCGGCCTGGGCCTGGTCAACAACAAGGAACCCGCCAAGGCACAGGCCTGGTTTGAGCGGGTCGTGCGTGAACGCCCTGGCCGCGCCGGTGGCTACTACGGGCTGGCTCGTGCGCGTGGTGATCTGGGCGACTGGGCGGAGGCCCAGCGACTCCTGGAGCAGGCGCAGGGATTGAAGGGCGCGGTCAACTGGCCGGTGCTGTACCGCCTGGGCATGGCTCAGCAACAGCAGGGCAAGCTGGACGCCGCCAAGCTTTCCTACAAGAGCTTCCTTGCGGCGGGCAAAGGCCAGAAGGCCTCGCTGGAGGACGCGCGCAAGCGGCTGGAACAACTGGGCGGCTGAGCAGCGCTGGCGGCCGGCTGCTGGCCGTTCACACTAGAAGCGTTCGTCGTCGCGCAGGTAGCGCCACTGGCCGGGTGGCAGCTGACCCAGCGGCACGCTTCCGATGCGCACACGTTTCAAACCGAGCACCTGCAGACCCACCAGTTCGCACATGCGCCGGATCTGGCGCTTGCGGCCTTCGCGCAGCACGAAACGCAGCTGGTCTTCGTTCTGCCAGCTCACGGCGGCGGGGCGCAGCGCCACGTCGTCCAGCGTCAGACCGTGGCGCAGGCGCGCCATGTCCTCTTCAGGTAGGCGACTGCCCGGGCCGCCCTTGGTGTAGGCGACGCGCACCAGGTATTCCTTTTCCACCCGGGTCTCGTCACCGATCAGGCGCTTCGCAATGCGACCGTCTTGCGTGAAGACCAACAAGCCCGTCGAGTCGATGTCCAGGCGGCCTGCGACGGCCAGGTAGCGCAGGTGCCCGCCGTGGAACTGGATGCCGGAGCTGTCGCCTTCCCAGTGGTTCTGTGGCGTGACCAGGGTGATGGCCGGTTCGTATCCGTCTTCGGCCTGGCTGCTGACAATGCCCATGGGCTTGTGCAGCAGCACCGTCACGCGGCGCAGCTGTTCCTGGCTGGCGCGCGGGTCGATGGTGATCACTGCGTCTGCGGCCACGCGCTGGCCCAGCACTGCCATCGCGCCATTGACCTGAACCCAGCCGGCCTCGATCCATTCGTCGGCTTCGCGGCGTGAGCTCAGTCCCCGTTCGGTCATCAGCTTGGACACCCGCACACCTTCCGGTGCGGGGGCCGCGGGCCGAGGCGGTGGCTTCGGGACTGCGCGCGCTGCAGGACCCACGGCCGCCTGGGGGACGGGGCGGGTGCTGCGTCCTGGCGCGTCCCGCGGATCGCGTCTGGCGTCCGGTCGGGGCGCCGGCCTCGGCGCGGGTCTTGGTGCGGCCGGGGGCCGAGGCTCGGGCGTGGCCTGGGGCTCGACTTTGACTTGGGGGCGCGCAACTGCCGGCGGTGGCGCCAGCCCGGCCACGCCGCGTACACGCTGGCGGAAAGGGTCGCGCGGGGCTGCCTGGGGGTTGAGCTTGATCTTGGGGCGTTCGGCCATGGCCTGAATTGGACCATGGGTAGCCCTGCCTGCCGCCGGTTTGTCAGAAAGCTCTATCGTCTTCGACCCATGCAGATGTCCATCCCCTTCCGGTTTGTCCTGATCGCGCTGCTTGGCATGGCCGCCTGGCAAGCCACTCTTGCCGCGGCGCTCACGCCCGCATTGCAGGACGAGCTGGACGAGGCCGTGATCAGCTACGACAGCGGGCACCTGGCCGATGCGCGCCGTGCGTTTGAGGCGCTGTCGCGCCGTGGTGTGGCTGCCGCCGACTACAACCTGGCCGTCATGCACCAGCGCCGCCAGTTGCCCGGCGCCAGTGACCGCAGCGCCCGCCGCCTGCTGGAGCGTTCAGCCCGCGGCGGTTTTGTCACGGCACAGCTCACGCTGGGGCGCACGCTGGAAAGCGGCGAGCTCGGCGTGCGCAATCTCGCCCTGGCGCACCGCTGGTACGAAGTGGCCGCGGAAAGTGGCAGCGTCGAAGCCATGACGGCCATGGGCACTGCGCATTACCTGGGGCGCGGCGCGCCCAAGGACATGGCGCGGGCTGCGCACTGGTTCCGCGAAGCCGCCAAGGGTGGTGATGTGGGCGCGCAGTACCTGCTGGCGTCGCAGTACGAGGCCGGCGATGGTGTGGAACGCGACCTGCGACTGGCGCGCTACTGGTATGACGTGGCGGCCCGCAACGGCGACGAGGCCGCGCCCGGCAAGGTCAAGGAAATGGATGCCAAGCTGGCTGCCGGCCCGGGCAGCTGAAGTGCGCCCGAGCTAGAGAACCACCTTCACCATCGGGTGGGTGGACAGGGTCCGGTACAGCTCGTCCAGCTGTTCGCGGCTGGTGGCTGTGACCGTGAGCGTCAGTCCCAGGTACTTGCCGCCCTTGCTGGGGCGGCGTTCGATGCTGCTGGGGTCCAGCGCGGGGTCGAATTGCAGTGCCACCGCCAGGATGGCGTCCTCGAAACCGTCCACCTGCGCGCCCATCACCTTGATAGGGAAGGCGCTGGGGTATTCGATGAGGCTCTGGTCGACTGGAATTTCAGGCATGGCTGAGAGATTAGGCCGGACGATCCAATCTCAAGCGGCTCAAAGGCCCATGCGCAGCTTGGCACGCTGGTAGGCCTCATACAGGTGGGCATAGACCGGCCCGGGCTTGCCCCGCATGGCGCCGTGGCCGACTTCCTCGCCGTCGATGCGCGTCACCGGCAGGATTTCCTTGGTGGCGGAGCTGAGCATCACCTCGTCGGCCGCACGCACATCCGCTTCGGTGATGGGACGCAGGTTGTAGGCAATGCCGCAGTCTTCGCAGAGCTCGCGCAGCAGTTCCACGCGGATGCCTTCCAGCACGTGTTCGCTCTTGGGCGGGCCCAGCAGCGCGCCTTCGTGCGCGATCCACACATTGCTGGCAGCCGCTTCGGTGAGGAAGCCGTCGCGGAACATGATGGTCTCAACGGCGCCGTGGTCGGCCGAGATCTGCCGCGCCAGCACATTGCCCAGCAGGCTGGTGCTCTTGATGTCGCCGCGCTCCCAGCGGAAGTCGCGCGCTGTCACGCAGGCCACGCCGTGGTGGCGCTGCTCTGCGCTGGCGGGTTTGAGCGGGTTGCTCATCATGAACACCGTGGGCACCGGATGGGCCGGCATGACATGGTCCCGCGGCGCCACGCCGCGCGTGACCTGGATGTAGACGACCTGGTCTTCTTCCGGGCGAGAAGCCACCAACTGCCGGCAGCGCGCCAGCCACTCATCGTGGGTGGCCGGCGAAGGCAGGCGCAGTTTGCCCAGGCTGCGGTTCAGGCGCGCCAGATGCTCGTCGAAGCGGAACAGCTTGCGCCCATACACCGGCACGACCTCGTAGATGCCGTCGCCGAAGATGAAGCCACGGTCCAGCACGGGGATGCGCGCTTCGGAAAGCGGCAGGAACTCGCCGTTGAGAAAGCAGGTTTGATCGCTCATGGTGGGTCGCTGGTCAGGGCCTTCAGGTCGCGGGCTTGTCGGACTTGGCTTTGAGGTTGTCCACCAGTTCCTTGGCCATCGGCGCGTTCAGGTTCACGCCCTTGGGCGGGATCGGCTGCGTGAACCACTTGGCGTACAGCTTGGTGAACTCACCGCTGTCCATCAGCTTGGCCAGCACGCCGTCCACCAGGGCCTTGAATGTGGGGTCGTCCTTGCGCAGCATGATCGCGTAGGGCTCGACCTGCAAGGCCTCTCCCACCACGGCCCATTCCGCCGGGTTGGCGGCGCTTGCACGCAGGCCGTAGAGCAGGATGTCGTCCATCGCAAAGGCGTCCGCGCGGCCACTCTGCACCACCAGTTGAGATTCGGCGTGGTCCTTCGCGGCCAGCAGTTCGAAGCCCAGCTTCTTCTCTTCGTTGTAGCCGCGCATGATGCGGTAGTTGGTGGTTCCACTCGTGCTGACCACTTTCTTGCCCGCCAGGTCGGCCATGCTCTTGATGGGCGAGTTGGCCTTCACCAGCAGCCGCGTGCCTGTGTAGAAGTAGTTGGTGGCAAAGGCCACCTGCTTCTGGCGTTCGGCGTTGTTCGTGGTGGAGCCGCATTCGATGTCGATGGTGCCGTTCTGCATCAGCGGGATGCGGTTGGCCGAGGTCACCGATTGCGTGGTGATCTTCAGGTCGGCACGGCCGGTGGCCTTCTTCACTTCGTCAACGATCCTGCCGCAGATCTCCCAGCCAAAGCCGGTGGGCTGGGCCTTGTCGTCCAGATAGGAGAAGGGAATGGAGCTCTCCCGGTAGGCCACGCTGATGCTGCCGCCGGATTTGACCTTGTCCAGCGTCTGCGCGGTGGCAGCGCCGGCCAGCAGGGCCAGGGACAGCGCGGTGAAGGTGATGCGGTTCATGGGGTTCCCCATTGACAGGAAGTGGATTCAGCGCGGGACTTTAGGGCACCCGGCTTGGCATGCAGCATGGACAGATGGGCGTCATCCATAAGCAGGCCTGATGGTGTCACGTCTGGTCCACGGACTTGCCGAATGCATCTACAAAGGCCGTCGCCACCCGCGGCGAACGGGTGCCCGCGGGCTGCAGGGCATACACGCCAACGCGGATTTCGGGCTCGATGGTCTGCACCACCAGCGCAGGGTCCTGTCGGGCTGCTGCGGTGAAGGAGTCCACCACCGCCGGGCCAAAGCCCTGTTCGGCCAGCACCAGGGCGATGTGGTGCGTCTGCACCACGATCTCCCCGCCTGGCAGCAGACCCTGGCGCGCGCACTGCTCGGCCAGCAGCGCGCCAAGCGGGTCGCGTTCGTCGATGCGGATGAAAGGCTCGCGCACGACCTCTGCCAGCGTCACCGCTGCACCGCGTGCCTGGCGGCCCACGCCTTGTCGGGACACGCAAACCAGCCGGCCGCTGGCCAGCAATTGGGCGTCCATTCCTGGCGGGGCCTGGGTGCCATAAACGATGCCCACGTCGGCCTCTCTCAAGGCCAGCGCCTGGGCGATTTCGCGCGAATGAAGGCTGCGGATGCTGACCGACACACCCTTGTGCCGGGCTCGGAACAGGCGCAAGGCAAGAGGCAACTGCATGATGGCCAGCGAAGGCACCACCAGCACGCGCAGGGTGGACGCGGCACCGCTCTTCTGCGCTTCGGCCAGGCGCCGGACCGACTCCAATTGGCCCATGAGCTTTTGCACCTCGGGGTGCAGCACCAGGGCCTCGGCCGTGGGCACCAGGCGGTTGCGCTGGCGCGAGAAGAGGGCGTATCCCAGCAGCCTTTCAGCCGACTGGAGGGACTGCGTCGCGGCGGGTTGAGTCACGTGCAGCAGACGTGCCGCGCCGCTGATCGTGCCGGTCAGCATCACCGCATGGAAGATCTCGAGATGCTTGAGCTTCATGCAGGCTGCAGCCGCAGTGCCGGCCGCGCTACTTGATCCAGAGCCGGATGGCGTCCCAGGCGCGGCCGAAGATGCCGGCCAGCGGCACGGGCTCCTGCACCACCAGCGGCACCGTGGTGATGGCGCTGCCGGCGGCGGTGGCGATCTTGATGCTGCCCACGCGCTGACCTGCGGTGAGCGGGGCCACCAGGGGGTCGGTGCGTTCCAGCGTGGTGCGGATCTTGTCGCCTTCGCCCTTGGGCACGGTGACGAACAGCGCGCCTTGCGCACCCAGCTTGGCTTCCTTCTGCACACCCTTCCAGACCGGCACGGTGGCCACCGGTTTGCCGGCCTCGAACAGGCGCACGGCGTCCCATGCCTGCCAGCCCCAGTTCAGCAGCTTCTGACTTTCGCCGGCGCGCGCCTCGCGGCTCGCGGTGCCCATCACCACGCTCAGGAGGCGGCGCTTGCCACCGGGGATGTCGCGCACCGCACTGGCCACAAGGCAGTAGCCGGCGCTGTCGGTGTAGCCGGTCTTCATGCCGTCCACCGTGGGGTCGCGCCCCAGCAGCATGTTGCGGTTGTCCTGCTTGATGTTGTTGAAGGTGTACTGGCGGATCGAGTAGATCGGATAGAAGCCCGGGTGGTCGTTGATGATGTGCGCGGCCACGATGGCCACGTCGCGCGCGCTGCTGTAGTGGCCCGCTTCGGTCAGGCCCGCCACGTTCTTGAACTGCGTGTTCTTCAGGCCCCAGGCCTGGGCCTGGCGGTTCATGGTGGCGACGAAGTTCTCCACCGTGCCCGACACACCTTCGGCCAGCGCCACGGCGGCGTCGTTGCCGCTTTGCACGATCAGGCCGCGCAGCAGTTCGTCCACGGTAGGCGTCATCGTCGTGTCGATGAACATCAGCGAACCGCCGCCCTTGCGTTCGGCCCAGGCGCGCAGGGACACCAGCAGCTTCTGGTCCAGCGCCAGCTTCTTGTCGCGCACGGCGTTGAAGACCAGGTAGGCCGTCATCAGCTTGGTCAGCGACGCGGGGTCGGCCTGGGCGTCGGCGTCCCGTTCGGCCAGCACCTGGTTGCTGGACAAGTCGATCAGCAGGTACTGGCGCGCCGCCACTTCGGGCGCTTGCGGGGTCTGGGCAAAGGCGGCCGCGCTGAAGGCGGCCATGATCAGGGCAATCAGAAAATTCATGGGAGATGAGAAAGAGAAAGAGGTCAGGCCGAAGGGCCGGGCGCTCGGCTGGACCAGGCCGACAACACGATCTGCTTGAGACCGGGCAGTTGGCCGTGGAAGAAGTGGCCCGCGCCTGGCAGCACGGTTACGGGAAGGCCCTGGGGGCGGGCCCAGTCGAAGCCGGCGGACAGCGGCACCACGTCGTCCTGCTCACCGTGGATCAGCAGCGTGTCAGCGGGCACAGGAGCTGCCTGGAAGTTGACGACCGCTGGTGCCACCAGCACCAGCCGTTCGGCACTCTCGGCCAGGCGCGTGGCGGCTTGCGTCGCGACATAGCCCCCGAAAGAAAAGCCGGCCAGCACCAGTGGCTCGCCGGCACCGCGTTGTGCATCGATCACGGCGATCGCGTCATCGACCTCGCCACGCCCTTCATCCCAGGCCCCGCCGGACTGGCCGATGCCGCGGAAGTTGAAGCGCAGCGTCCGGTAGCCCAGTTGCACAAATGCGCGCGCCAGGGTCTGCACCACCTTGTTGTCCATGGTGCCGCCAAAGAGCGGGTGCGGGTGGCAGATGACGGCCAGGCCGCGCGGCAGGCCTGTTGCGGGCAGGTCCAGCGCGCATTCCAGCGCGCCTGCGGGGCCTGCAATGGTCAGGCGTTGTGTGCCAGCGTTCATCGGCCGATGTTGGGCGCCAGCAGCAGGCGGTCCACCACCCGGCCGTTCTTGAGATGGCTGTCGACGATCTCGTCGATGTCGTGCGGGTCGACGAAGGTGTACCAAGTCTCTTCAGGGTAGACCACAGCCACCGGGCCACCGGCGCAACGGTCCAGGCAGCCAGCCTTGTTGACGCGCACGCCCCCGGGTCCCGCCAGCCCTTCGGACTTCACGCGTTGCTTGCAGTGGTCAAACGCGGCTTGGGCGCCCTGGTGTGCACAACTGGCTTCGCCGTTTTCGCGATCGTTCAGGCAAAAGAACACATGGTGCTTGTAGTAGCTCATATCCGGGATTGTACGGAGCCGCTCAGCGTGGACCGCCCAGGCGGGTGAGCAGCCAGGCCATGGCTGCGTAGGGCCACAGCCATCCGATCCACTGCGCCAGGCCGTGGAAGCGAACGAAGCGGCCTTGCTCCCAGGCCTGCAGGCTGTCCGCGAAGTAAGGGTCGCCCGGCGCCTGTGCCAGGCCGAAGACCAGGCCGGTCAACACCATCAAGCCCAGGCTCGCCACCGTGCGGCGCGAGAGCGGCAGCGCCGCGGCGGCGAACAGTACGCCCAGCAGCAAGCCCGGCAGGGCGCGCG
Source organism: uncultured beta proteobacterium (assembly GCA_963750785.1). Lineage (GTDB taxonomy): Bacteria > Pseudomonadota > Gammaproteobacteria > Burkholderiales > Burkholderiaceae_C > Rubrivivax. Next base: position 163,467 of record CAVVSC010000003.1, read on the forward strand.
GGCCCAGCCACGACAAGGCATGCTGGGGCCCAAAGTTCAAGAGCGTCGACAAAGTCATGCCGACCACGGCCATCAGGAGTGCGCCCAAGACCATCACCAGTCGACGCCATCCGGGCGCCACCACGGCGTACGCCACGAAGCAGGGCGCCAGCAGACCGAGCGCCACCAGCACGACTTCGCCCAAGGGGTGCAACGGCGCGTCCTGCACCATGGGCGCGGCCAGCAGTTCGCGCAGGCCAGCGGCCCAGGGCACGTTGCCCAGCAGGCTGGCCAAGGCCTCTCGCAGCCGTTCACCCACCTGGCCCAGGCCCAGCGGCACGGGGGCCGGGAACAGCAGACCCACAGGCCACAGCACCAGCAGCACCAATGCAAAAGCCGCGTCGCCAGAGAACCAGCGCACCCGCAATGACTGCCAGCGGTCCACCAGTCCGGTGCCGTGCAGCACCCAGGCCAGGAAGGTGCCGGCCAGTGCGCCTGCGCTGTTGAAGGCAAAGTCTTCCAGGGCTGGCACGCGGCCCGGCACGTACTGCTGAAGAACTTCGCATCCATAGGAGAGGGCCGCGCACGAGGCCACACTCACCAGCAAGGCCGGCCCTGTCCGCCAGCCGCTGCGCAAGGCCGCCATGGTGAGCAATCCGCCCAGCGGCAGATAGCCCAGCAAGTTGGATTCGATGTCGAAGGCCGACTGGTGCAGGCTGCGCGGCAGCAGCAGCAGCACGCCCAGCGGTTGCCCGGGCGGCCAGCGCCACGGGTCTTGCGCGTAAAGGCTGGCATAGAGCACCAGCGCGGCGTAGACCAGCGCCAGCCACGTGGCCGAACTGCGGTGCCGCGACATGGCTGTGACCGTCGTCAGCGTCGGCTCAGAACGGTTTGACGACCACCAGCACCACGGTGGTGGCAAACAGCAGAACCGACACTTCGTTGAACACGCGGTACCACTTGTGGCTGCGCTGGTTGCCCGTGGTCTCGAAGCGGCGCAGCAGGGACCGGCACACGTGGTGGTAGCCGATGGCGCCCAGCACCATCAACAGCTTGGCGTGCATCCAGCCCTGGCCCTTGCCAACGCCAAAACCCAGCCACAGCCACAGGCCCAGTGCGAGGGCGGGCACCATCAGGAAGCTGCTGAAGCGGTAGAGCTTGCGCGCCATGACCAGCAAGCGCTCGCGTTCGGCATGGCTGTCTGGCGGCACCATGGCCAGGTTCACGAACAGGCGCGGCAGGTAGAACAGCCCCGCAAACCAACTGGCCACGAACACGATGTGGAAGGCCTTGACCCAGAGATACGCACTGCTCATGTGCCGGATTATCGACGCCGAAAAAAAAGAGCCCCGGCAGAGCCGGGGCTGAGGAAGCCTTATCGCTGTCATCACGCTAAGGCACCTGCTCAGGGAGGAAAAGCAGGGGACAACAACCTCGCGGCTATCATCCGCTGACCACTCTAGCAGAAGCAAAAACCGAGCGCCACGCCGGTTTCTCCGTATACACCCACCCGTTCCCAGGGCGCCAAGGAGCTTGTGTTGACCACCCCCCCACCGTACCCCGCCAGCCGACCCCGCCGGTTGCGCCGTGATGCCTTCACCCGTGCCTTGGTGCGCGAGTCGCGCCTGGCGCCGGAAGACTTCATCTTGCCCGTGTTTGTGCTGGACGGTGTGCGCCAGGAACAGGACGTGGCCAGCATGCCGGGCGTGAAGCGCCGCAGCATCGACGGTCTTTTTGCCGTCGCTGAGGAGTGCCTGCAACTGGGCGTGCCGGTGATGGCCCTGTTCCCGGTGATCGACGCGGCCAAGAAAACGCCAGACGGCCGCGAAGCCTTGAATCCCGAAGGCCTGGTGCCGCGCACCGTGCGCGAACTGAAGAAGCGCTTCCCGGAACTGGGCGTGCTGACCGACGTGGCACTGGACCCCTTCACCAGCCACGGGCAGGACGGCCTGCTCGACGACAGCGGCTACATCCTCAACGACCCGACCGTGGCCGTGCTGCGCCAGCAGGCGCTGGTGCAGGCGCAGGCGGGAGTGGACATCGTGGCGCCCAGCGACATGATGGATGGCCGCATCGGCGCCATCCGCCACACGCTGGAAGACGCGGGCTGCATCCACACACGCATCATGGCCTACAGCGCCAAGTACGCCAGTGCCTTCTACGGCCCCTTCCGTGATGCAGTGGGCAGCGCCGGCAACCTGGGCAAGGCCGACAAGAAGGTCTACCAGATGGACCCCGGCAACAGCGACGAAGCCTTGCGTGAAGTCGCGTTGGACATCGCCGAAGGCGCCGACATGGTGATGGTCAAGCCCGGCATGCCATACCTGGACATCGTGCGCCGCGTGAAGGACGAGTTCCGCGTGCCCACCTTCGCCTACCAGGTGAGTGGCGAGTACGCGATGTTGAAGGCCGCCGCGGCCAATGGCTGGCTGGACCACGACGCGGTGATGATGGAAGCGCTGCTGGCCTTCAAGCGCGCGGGCGCAGATGGCGTGCTGAGCTACTTCGCCCTGGACGCGGCACGGCTGTTGCGCCCGCGCTGAGTCCGCGCTGCTGATGCGGGTCTTTCATGTCCACGGCGAGCAGTTCTCCGAACTGCCTGGCCCGCCTGAGACCTTGCCGGCCGATGGCTTCATCTGGGTCGGCAGCGCGCGCCGTGAATTCGAACTCGGAGTGGCAGGCCTGCAGGCCTGCCTGCAGCGCTGGACCGGTGGGCAGTTGGTGGACTTGCACGTGTCTGACCTGCTCAACAACCAGTTGCCCAGCCACTTCGACTACACGTCCTGGTATGACGTCATGGTGTTCCGCCGCCTGGCGGCGGGCGCTGGCAGCGAAGCGCTGTTCGTGGACGATGCCAAGGGCACGATGGCCAGCGCGCGCAAGGCGCTGCAGTCCATCGACACCAGTCCGGTTGGCTTTGCCGTCTTCGACCGCGTGCTGATCACTGTTCACCCCACGGACTGCGCGGTGCGCGAGTACTTCGCGCAGCGTCTGGCCACGCAGGCCAGCACCGCTGAAGTGCGGGGCTCGGCGCGCATGCCCGTGAACCCCGCGGATCTGATGCTGCGCATGATCAACCACATGGTGGACAGCTACCTGGACCTGCGCCGCCTGCTGACGCGTCAGTCGGGCTACCTGCAGCAGGAACTGCTGGACCCACGCAGCCGCTTTGACGACTGGAGCATGCTGCTGGAGTCACGGAACGCGCTGCACATGCTGGAGGACACCTGCGAGGACCAGCGCAGCGCGGTGCAGGAGTGGATCGACGCGCTGGACGAATGGCCGGCCGAATCCGATTCGCAATCCAGGCGCGACCGTGAACTGCTGCGCGTGCGTTCACGCGACGTGCTGGAGCACGTCGAACGTGTGCTGACCCACGTGCGGCGCCTGGAGCAGAGCGCGGAAACGGCGGTGCAGATGCACTTCAGCGCCCTGGGCCACCGCACCAACGACATCATGCGCACGCTGACCGTGCTGACCGCCATCTTCCTGCCGCTGAACCTGATCACCGGCTTCTTCGGCATGAACTTCGAAGGCCTGCCCTTCATCCACAGCGGCGCCGGCTGGTGGATGGTCAGTGTGCTGATGGCGATCGTCGCCACGGGGCTGGTGCTGTTCTTCCGACGCAAGCGCTACCTGGGCAGCAAACCTTGAGTCGCTTGCAATGAGGCCCACTGCGCGTCAGCTGTGGGTGCTGCTGGCGCTGACCCTGGTCTGGGGACTGAACTGGCCGGTGATGAAGGCCGGCGTCAGTGGCCTGCCCGGCGCGCCGATGAGCTACCCGCCCTTGACCTTCCGCGCGCTCAGCATGTGGCTGGGCTTGCCGGTGCTGGGTCTGGCACTGCTGCTGTTGAAGGTGCCGTTCAGCTTGCCGCGCAAGCATTGGGGCGAACTGCTGCAGCTGTCGCTGATGAACATGATCCTGTGGCACGTGGTGATCATCATTGCCGTGCAGCAGTTGAGCAGTGGGCGATCGGCCATCCTGGGCTACACCATGCCGATCTTCGCGGCGCTCTGGGGCCGCTTCCTCTATGGCGACCAATTGGGTCCGCGCCAGACGCTGGGCGTGTGCGCGGCGGCGGTGGGCGTGGTCCTTTTGCTGGGCAGCGAGTTCAGCCGAATGACCGGTGCACCCTGGGCGGCCATGGCTGTGCTGGGAGCAGCGGCCGTCTGGGCGCTCGGCACCCACCGCCTGCGGCGCAGCGCCCTGGAAGTGCCCTTGCTGGCGATCGTCTTCTGGATGACCTTGCTGACGGCCTGCGTCCTGGGTCTGCTGGCACTGGTTTTCGAAGGAGGACGTTGGCGCCAGCCGGAGCCGCACGTGTGGTGGTCCGTCGCCTACAACGCGGTCGGCGTCTTCGGCTTTGCACATGCGGCCTGGTTCTACCTGGCGCGTACCTTGCCGCCGGTGGCCAGTTCGGTCAGCGTGATGATGATTCCCGTGCTGGGCGTCTTCAGCGGCGCGCTGCTGCTGGGCGAGCAACTGCACTGGCAGGACTTTGCGGCCGTGGCCAGCATGGTGGCGGCCATCGGCCTGGTGTTGATCCGGCGCTGAGCCGCGCTGAGGCAGATCTGCGTACGCCGCGAGCAAGCTAGATCTGGCGCCGCCGCGCCAGGGGCGGGTTGCGTTCGAAGTAGCGGCGGATGCCACTGGCCACCGCAGCGACCAGTTCCTGCCGGAAGTCCTTGTTGCGCAGCCGGGCCTCTTCCTCGGGGTTGGAGATGAAGGCCGTTTCCACCAGGATGCTGGGGATGTCTGGTGCCTTCAGCACGGCAAAGCCGGCCTGTTCCACCTGACCCTTGTGCAGCCGGCCCACGCGGCCGATGCGCTGCAGCACCTCGCCGGCGAGCTTCAGGCTGTCCTTGATCTGCGCCGTGGTGCTCATGTCCAGCATGGCCTGCAGCACCTGCGCGTCACGCACCTTGCCGATGTTCACGCCCCCCACGGCGTCGGCGGCGTTTTCCTTGTCGGCCATCCAGCGTGCAGCGCTGCTGCTGGCGCCGCGTGTGGACAGCGCAAACACGCTGGCACCACGCGCTTCGGGCTTGAAGAAGGCGTCGGCATGCAGACTCACGAACAGGTCGGCCTGCACGCGCCGCGCCTTGCGCACGCGTTCGGTCAGCGGCACGAAGAAGTCGGCATCGCGGGTCATCATCACGCGCATGCCGGGCACGGCGTTCAACTGGTCCCGCAACTGGAGGGCCAGCGCCAGCACGACGTCCTTTTCACGCAGGCCAGTCGGTCCGATCGCGCCGGGATCTTCACCGCCGTGCCCGGGGTCCAGGGCCACGATGATGAGGCGGTCGACGCGGCGGCGTTCTTCGTCAGTGGCGGGTGCCGGCGGTGGCGCGGGTGCCGGGGTTTGCAGCGGCGGCGCGGACACAGGTGGCGCAGCCGCGTGCGGCAATGGTGGCGACACACCACCCGGCCTGTCGACCCGTGCAATCAACTCCCCCAGGGCGTCCTGCACGGCCTGCGCAGCGCGCTGCTCGGCAGCTTCCTTGTCGCGGATCAGCGCCAGCAGGGGGTCCTGTTCTTCGGTGGGATAGAGATCGAACACCAGCCGGTGCTTGTAGACGCCCACCGGCTCCAGCTTGAACTGCTCGGGCCGCACGGGCTGCTTCAGGTCAAAGACCAGGCGCACCACGCGGGGCAGGTACTGGCCGACGCGTACCCCGGCAATGTAGGGGTCGTCGGCGCGCACCTTGCCGACCAGTTCGCGCAGCGCGGTGTTCAGTTCCAGGTTGTTGATGTCCACCACCAGGCGGTAGGGCGCCTCGGTCAGCAGATGGCTTGCGTCCAGTGCCACGTCGGATTCGATGGTGACGCGCGTGTTGTCAGGCGATGGCCACAGGCGCACTGCCAGGATGGCCGCGCCCCAGGCCAGGCGCGGTGCGCTCAGCGCCAAGGCGACATAGCCCATGCGCTGCAGCGCACGGCGGCGTGGCGCGTCGTTCAGGGGCAAGCCAGCAACTCCAGGCCGCGTGAAGTGAACGCGTCCATGCGCACCGCACGGTCATCATCGGCGCCTGGGTCGATGTGCAGACGCAGGTCCGGCACCGGCAGCAGGCCTGCCGCCTTGTCGGGCCACTCCGCCAGCTTCAGCCCGGGTTCAGCGAACACGTCTCGGAAGCCGGCGTCCAGCCATTCGCGCGGGTCGTTGAAGCGGTAGAAATCGAAGTGCGAAATCTGCAGGCCCGCCGGGTCGGGCAGCGCGTAGGGCTCCATCACGGTGTAGGTGGGGCTCTTGACGCGGCCCTGCACACCGAGGGCGCGCAGCAGGTGGCGCACGAAGGTGGTCTTGCCAGCACCCAGAGGCCCGAGCAGTTCCAGGTAGGCGTCTCGCAACGCGGCATGACGGGCCAAGTGGGCCGCAAAGTCCGCACACGCGGCTTCGTCGGCCCAGTGCCGCGTCGTGGTTCCTAGAATGGGTGCATGCCCAGTGAGCATCGTTGCAGCAAGGCGGAGTTGGTCAAGCAACTGCGCGGGTGGGCCCGTGAACTGGGATTCTCACAGATCGGCATCGCTGGTGTGGACCTGTCCAGTGCCGAGCCCGGCTTGTTGCAGTGGCTGGACGCTGGCTTCCACGGCAGCATGGGCTACATGGCTGCACATGGCCTGAAGCGCGCGCGTCCCGCTGAACTGCGGCCGGGGACGGTGAGTGTCATCAGCGCGCGCATGGACTACCTGCCGCGCGACATTGGTTCGGACTGGCTTGGGGATGAAGAAGCTGCGGCCCAGGATGCACGGCATGCCTTGGTGTCGGTCTACGCCCGAGGCCGGGATTACCACAAGGTCTTGCGGTCACGTCTGGCCCGTTTGGCTGAACGCTTGCAGGCCGAAGTCGGCGAGCTTGGACACCGCGTGTTCACCGACTCTGCACCGGTGCTGGAAGTGGAACTGGCCACGCGCGCGGGCCTGGGCTGGCGTGGCAAGCACACGCTGCTGCTGTCGCGCGAGGCGGGTTCCCTGTTCTTCCTGGGCGAGATCTTCATCAACATCGACTTGCCCCATGACGAGCCCGTCAGCGCGCATTGCGGCCAATGCAGCGCCTGCATCTCGGCGTGCCCCACGGGCGCCATCGTGGCGCCCTACCGGCTGGACGCGCGGCGCTGCATCAGCTACCTGACCATCGAACACGAGGGCGCCATTCCGCACGAATGGCGCAGTGCCATCGGCAACCGCATCTACGGCTGCGACGATTGCCAGCGCGTCTGCCCATGGAACAAGTACGCGCAGCGCAGCGTGCTGGCGGACTTTGATGTGCGCGGCGCGCTCGGCCAAGCCACTTTGCTGGAGCTGTGGGCCTGGGACGAAGCGAGCTTCCTGCGCCACACCGAAGGCAGCGCCATCCGACGCATCGGATTTCAGCGCTGGCAACGCAATCTTGCGGTGGCCTTGGGCAACGCCTGGCGCGACACCGGCGACATGGCGCTGGCACGTGGCCTGGCCGCGGCTCGTTCCAGCGCCGTGCCGTTGGTGCAGGAGCATATCGACTGGGCGCTGGCCCAGCGCACGGACGTCTTTTGACGCTGCCTAGTTGCCCAGGCCGCGCCAGACCGCCAGCCACAGCGGCAAGCCCACCATGCCGAGCAGCGTCGACAGCGTCACCAGTCCCGCAGTGAAGCCCCCATGCCCGCCCATGCGCACAGCCAGCACGTAGGCACTTGAAGCGGTGGGCATGGCTGCAAAGGCCACCACGATGGCCTGCTGGCCTGGCGGCAATTTCAGCACCGTCACCATGAGCAGGGCCACGGCGGGCAGCACGGCGTGGCGGATGGTCAGCAAGGCGGCTGCCAGCTTGGGACCTTCGCGCAGCGCACCCAGTTGCAGGCCGGCACCGACGGCCATCAGTCCCAAGGGCAGGGCGGCGGCGCCCAGGCGCGACAGCGTGGTGGTGGCGATGTCCGGCAACCTCAGGCCCAGCATGTTGAAGATCAAGCCCGATGCGGTGGCCAGGATCAGCGGGTTGCGCAGCAGTTCGCGCGCATAGCCATGGCCGCCCTGGCGCGCCAGCGGCCACACGGCCGCCACATTGCACAAGGGCACGGACACCGACACCACCAGTGCCATCCAGGCCAGGCCGGGCGTGCCGCCCAGGCGTTCAGCCAAGGCCAAGGCCACATAGGAATTGAACCGGAAGGCCGTCTGCGCGCCGGATGCATGCAAGCGCGCGTCCACGCCTGGCCAGGCCCTCAGTGCGAAAGCCAGCGCCACGCCCACCGCCACCACGGCCACCGCGCTCCCGGCCAGGGGCAAGGCCGCGCCCAGCGCGATGGGGTTGCGCACAATTGCGCTGAACAGCAGGGCAGGGAACAGAAGCACATAGACCAGCCGTTCTGCGGCGTCCCAGATCGGCCGACCCAAGGCGGTGTAGCGGCAGATCAGAAAGCCGCAGGCGATGAGCACGAAGTCGGGCAGGAGCAGCAGCGCGTCAGACATCTGAGAAGTATCGGGCCTGCCTTCGGCAGAGGCCCCGCCTTCGGGCTTACCCGGTCGTGGTTCCCACAGGGCGGCTTGTCGTCGGCTGGGGCACCATGGGCGTTGAACAGCAGTCCATTCACGAATGATCAGAATCCAGGGATGAGCCTGACGCGCCGACTACTCTTTGCAATCCTCCTGTGCGCAGTCACAGGCGCCTGGGCGGCACCTGCGGTCGTGGTGGTGGAAGGCCAGCGCTTTGCGTTGCAGCTGCGCGTGGCGGACAGCGATTTGCTGCTCAACGGCACCGGCGTGCGTGCCGTCGCCTGGTTCAAGGGTTACGCGGCGGGTCTGTACGTGCCGCAGAAGGCGCAGTCCGCGGACCAACTGCTGGCCCAGGCAGGTGCCAAGCGCTTGCAACTGCGCATGTTGCAGGACGTGCCGCCGGCCGAATTCGTCAAGGCCTTGCGCAAGGGCATGGACCGCAACACACCTGACGCCGAACGTGCGGGTCTGCATGAACGTGTGGAGCGATTTGCCTCGCTCATCATGGCGGCCGGTACGGTGAAGAAGGGCGATGTCGTCGACCTGGACCTCGACCCCAGCCGTGGAATGCTGTTCAGTCTGAATGGCACACTGCGGGGCGACGCGATTCCCGGCGCCGACTTCTATGCCGCGCTGCTGCGTGCCTTCATAGGCGACAAGCCCTACGACGAACGTCTGAAGAACGGCCTTCTTGGCCGACCCCGCTGACCTCGAACTGCCCACCACCAAAAGGAGACATCCGCATGCAACGCAACCGACTGGCCCTGCTCGCCCTGGCCGCCTTTGCCGCCCTGCCTACGGCGACCCTGGCCCAAACCTACCCGACCAAGCCGGTGCGACTCATCGTGCCCTTTGCACCTGGCGGCACCACCGACATCGTGGCCCGTATCGTGGCCGAGAAACTGCCGGCCACGCTGGGCCAGCAGGTCGTCGTCGAGAACAAGGCGGGTGGCGGTGGCTCGGTCGGTGCGCTGGAATTGGCCAGGCAAGCACCGGATGGCTACGCCCTGGGCATGGCCACGGTATCCACCAGTGCGGCCAACCCGGCCATCAACCCGAAGATTGGCTACAACCCGGTCACCGACTTCACGCCCATCATCAACATCGCGGCCACACCGAATGTGATTGCGGTGCACCCCAGCTTCCCGGCCCGGGACTACAAGGGCTTCATTGCCGAGTTGAAAAAGAACCCGGGCAAGTACAGCTACAGCAGTTCCGGCACCGGTGGCATCGGCCACTTGCAGACCGAACTGTTCAAGGGCCTGGCGGGTGTCTTCATGACGCACATCCCCTACCGCGGCGCCGGTCCGGCCTTGAACGACACCGTGGCAGGGCAGGTGCAGATCATCTTTGACAACATGCCATCGGCGCTGCCCTTCATCAAGGACGGACGTTTGATCGCCATCGTGGTAGCCGCGCCGCAGCGTCTGGCGCAATTGCCCAATGTGCCGACCTTCAAGGAGGTAGGCCTGGAAGCGGTGAACCGCATGGCCTACTACGGCATCGTCGGCCCCAAGGGACTGCCGAAGGACGTGGTCGACAAGGTCGGTGCAGCGGTGCGCAAGGCAGTGGAAGACCCGGCCGTGAAGAAGCGCATCGAGGACACCGGCTCGCTGATCGTCGCCAACTCGCCGGAACAGTTCGCCGCGCAAATGAAGGCCGAGCTGGAGGTCTACAAGAGCGTCGTGGTCAAGCAGAAGCTGACGCTGGAGTGAGCCTTGAAGGGCGGGGCGCGCGTGGCAGCTTCCTTGCCGCCCCAAGCCCAGGCGGAGGTCGACCGTTTCATTGACGCCTTGTGGATCGAGGACGGTCTGGCGCCCTTGACGCTGGGGGCGTACCGACGTGACCTCACGCTGTACTTGCATTGGCTGGCCGCAGAACAAGGCAAGGCGCTGCCCGACACGACCGAAGTCGACCTGCTGGCCTATGCGGCCGCGCGCCACGCCGGCACCCGCGCCACGACGGCCAACCGGCGATTGACGGTCTTCAAGCGTTACTTTCGCTGGGCCCTGCGCGAGCGCATTGTGCAGGCCGACCCGACGCTTCGGCTTGTGTCCGCGAAACAGCCGCTGCGCGTGCCCAAGACGCTGTCCGAAGCGCAGGTGGAACTGCTGCTGCATGCGCCGGATACCGACGCCCCGCTGGGTCTGCGCGACCGCACGATGCTGGAGCTGATGTACGCCAGCGGCCTGCGGGTCAGTGAGTTGGTGCAGGCCAGGACGGTCCACTTGAGCCTGGACGATGGCGTGCTGCGCGTGCTCGGCAAAGGCTCACGCGAGCGCCTGGTGCCGTTCGGCGCCGAGGCGCATGACTGGCTGCAGCGTTACTTGGCCACTGCGCGCCCGGAAATCCTGGCCGGGCAGCAGAGTGACGCGCTCTTCGTCACGCGGCGCGGTGCCGGGATGACACGCCAGATGTTCTGGCAGATCGTCAAGCGCCAGGCGCGACAGGCCGGCATCACCGTGCCGCTGTCGCCGCACACCTTGCGCCACGCCTTTGCGACGCACCTGCTGAACCATGGCGCAGACCTGCGCGCCGTGCAGATGCTGCTGGGCCACGCCGACATTGCCACCACCACGATCTACACCCACGTGGCACGCGAACGCCTGCGGGTGCTGCATGCCCAGCACCACCCGCGCGGCTGACGCGCAAGCGTGATGGCATGCAAAAGGCCGGTCAGTGACCGGCCTTTTTTGCTGATGTGGCGCCCTGCAGGGCGCCAGCCATCAGAAGTTGTGGCGCACGCCCAGGGCCAGCGAGTTGTAGTCGCTCGCGTAGCCGGTGTTGCGCTCGGCGTCGACCTTGGTCCAGTAACCGTAGACCTTGGTGCGCTTGCTCAGGTTGTAGTTGTAGCCCAGGGTGGTCTGCAGCGCGCCGCTGTCGGCGGTGTTGCTGTAGTTGCCAGCCTTGCCCACGTTCACGTGGAATTCGCTGGCGCCCACGATGTAGGCCACCGAGCCACGGAAGTTGGTGCGGTTGCCGCTGCCGTAGGCATTGCTGTCGCGCTGGACCAGGCCGCCAACGATCAGCGAGCCGAACTCATACAGGGCGCTGACCGCCACTTGCTTGGCATTGCCATTCTTTTCAGCGCCAAGGCCCACGTGCAGGGGACCGACGCCGTAGTTCACGGCGAAGTCGTAGCTGCGGGTGCGGCCAGCAACGCCTTCGCCGGCGCTGACAGCAGCTTCCGCGGTCAGGCCCTTGACGAATTCGGGCGTGCGGTAGGCCACCTTGTTGATGTTGCGGCCGACGTAGGCATACAGCGCGTCGCTGGAGGTGCCCGTCTCGTGGTTGTGCATGCCGATGTAGTCGGACGTGGCGTAGTACGCCTCGCTGGTGAAGTTGCCCAGGCGCAAGGTACCGAAACCGCCGCTCAGGTTGACTTCGCTCTGGCGACCCCAGAAGGTGCTGCTGGCCGCGCCGGTGTCGGGGCTCATGCCGCTTTCCAGGACGAAACCAGCCTTCAGGCCGCCGCCCAGGTCTTCCGTACCCTTGAAGCCGATACGCGAGGAGTTGTTGTTCATGACCTTGGTCTTGACGCCGTTGGCGTCCTGGCTTTCCAGGGTCAGGTTCAAGCGGCCGTAGATGGTGACGCTGCTTTGGGCCATGGCGGCGCCGGATGCCAGGGTGGCGATGGCAGCAACGACGAGAGTGCGATTCATGTAGTTCCTTGCGGGAAGTTGAGAGAGCGACCGCGGGCGCATCAAAGCGCGCATGCCGTGGCAGTAAGCACGAAGTCTATAGGCCAAGTTGGTGTAAACCCGACTCAAGACCCTGCTGAAAGCTCAAATCGGCCTGGCGGCGCGGCATCCGCGCAACAGGCACCGGGAAGATGCTGCCGCTGCATCAGCGGCCTCGCAGGTGCGCTGGAGCTTCCAGGCGTTTGGCCAGTACCGACAGCAGCAGGGTCAGGGCCAGGTAGATCACTGAAATGGCCAGGTAGGGCTCCCAGTAGCGGGAATAGGCGCCCGCCACCGTGCGCGCGGCCAGTGCCAATTCGGCCAGGCCGATCGCCGACACCAGGGACGAGTCCTTGATCAGCGTGATGCCTTCGTTGACCAGCGCGGGCACCATGCGGCGGAAGGCCTGCGGCAAGACCACGAAACGCATCGCCTGCGCATGGCTCAGGCCCACGCTGTAGGCGGCCTGCGTCTGACCGCGGTGAATGCTCTGGATGCCGGCGCGGAAGATCTCGCTGATGTAGGCGCCAGCGTTCAGGCTCAGCGCCAGGCAGCCACTGAAGAAGGCGCCGTGCTCCTGTCGAAAGGTCCGGGCGGCCTCACCGGCCAGCAGCAGGCCATGGTCCGGGTGCACCAGGGTCGGCATCAGTGCAAAGTGCACCAGCAGGATCTGCACGAACAGCGGCGTGCCGCGGAAGAAGGTGACGTACGCCACCGTCACTGCACGCGCCAGCACCAGCAGCGCGCGCAGCAGGGCGCCGCGCGGGGCCGGTGCGTCGGACGAGGTGCTGATGAGCCCGAAGCCCACGCCCAGCACCAAACCAGCGCCAATGCCGACCAGTGTCAGCTGCACCGTCATGAGCAGGCCGCTGAGGAACAGCGGCCCGTAGCCGGCCAGGATCTCCCAGCGAAGATCCAAGGCGCTGCTGCCTTACTTGCCGGCGGCCGGGCTGGCGGATGGAGCAGGCGCTGCGGCCTTGGCCGGTACAGCGCCGAAGTACTTGGTGAAGATCTGGTCGTAGGTGCCGTCGGCCTTGATGTCGGCCAGGCCCTTGTTGATCTTGGCTTGCAGTTCGCCATTGCCCTTCTTCAGCGCAATGCCGTACTGCTCGGGCACGAATTCCTTGTCGGCAATGCTCTTGAATTTGCCGCCGGGGTTGTTGGCCACGTAGTTGATGACCACGCCGTTGTCTGCCACCACGGCATCCACGCCACCCGCTTCCAGTTCTTTCAGCGCCAGCGGCGTGCTTTCAAAGCGCTTGATCGCGGCACTGGTCTTGCCCAGCAGCTTGGAAACGGCCTCGTCACCGGTGGTGCCGGTCTGCACGCCCACCTTGAGCTTCTTCAGGTCCGCGAACTTGCTGACCTTGCTGGACTCCTTCACCGCGATCAACTGTTGCGCGTCGAAGTAGGGATCGCTGAAGTCCATCGTCTGCTGGCGTTCGGCGGTGATGGTCACGGCGGACACGACCATGTCGCGGTCGCCCTGGCCCAGCGCATTGAAGATGCCTTCCCAGGGGGTGTTGACGAACTTCACCTCGATGCCGGCCTTCTTGGCGATGGCTTGCACCACCTCGATGTCGAAGCCGACGATCTCGCCTTTCTCGTTCTGGCTTTCGAAGGGGGCGTAGGCGGCATCGGTGCCGACGGCGTAGACCTTGGCCGGAGCGGGTGCGGGGGCCGACGCCACGGGAGCCGGGGCCGGTGGGGCTTCCTGCTTGCCGCAGGCGGCCAGGATCAGGGTGGCGGCGGTGAGGCCGGCCACTTGCAGGAACTTGCGCGTGGAGATCAGCGTCATGGTGTGAAACGGCGAAGGAAATGAAGCGGGCGAGTGTAATCCCGCATACCTGTGATGTTTCGTCACCGGAGCTCACGAACCCAATGCGGCGATCTCTTCATCAGTGAATCCGGCTGCGCGCCGTGCCACCGTGTTGAAAGGCCCGCGCAGCGGAGGAGCCCTGTGCCGCTGCGCCAGCAGCGCGTAGTGCGACAAGGGTTCCAGGCCTTCGCGTGCGCACAGCCAGCGGTACCAGCGGTTGCCGATGGCCACGTGGCCCACCTCGTCGCGCAGGATCACGCCAAGGATCTCCACGGCGCGCTGGTCGCCGGCCTGCTTCAATCGCGCCTGCATGGGCGGCGTGGCGTCCAGCCCGCGCGCTTCCAGGGTACGCGGCACCAGCGCCATGCGGGCCACGATGTCGCCGGCCGTTCGTTCGGTCATGTCCCACAGGCCGTTGTGCGCCGGAAAGTCCCCGTAGTCGTGGCCCAGGGTCCGCAGATGGTCCGACAGCAGCGTGAAGTGCAGGGCCTCTTCCGAGGCCACTTGCGACCAGTCGCGGTAATAGGCTTCGGGCATGTCTGGAAATCGCCAGACCGCGTCCAGGGCCAGGTTGATGGCATTCAGCTCGATGTGCGCCACGGCGTGCAGCAGTGCAGCGCGGCCCTCGGGTGAAAAGGGCGAGCGTCGCGGCACCTGCTGCACGGGCACCAGAGGCGGGCGGTCCGTGCGACCAGGCAAGGGGCCCGCCGCATGCAAGCGAAGTGCGGGATCGACCGTGCCGCAGGCCGTCACCAAAGCCCGCGCAGCGTCCGCCTTGGCGGCAGGCTCGGTCAGCTGCAAGGCCTTCAATGCGGCGGTGCGAAGCTCCATCCCTAGAATTATCGACTTGCCTCGCGAACGGTCGCGGGGTGCCAACTGCAGGAGAGGCCCTTGGCCATCTACCAACTGGGCGATGCTGCCCCCCAACTGGCCGGCGACGCTTTTGTGGCCGACAGCGCCGAAGTCATCGGCCGCGTGGTCATGGCGCCCGGCAGCAGCGTCTGGTATGGCGTGATCATCCGTGGCGACACCGACACCATCACCATCGGCCGCGGCAGCAATGTGCAGGACGGCAGCATGCTGCATGCGGACCCAGGCTTCCCCTTGACCTTGGGTGAAAACGTCACCGTGGGCCACCAGTGCATGCTGCATGGCTGCACCGTGGGCGACGGCTCGCTCATCGGCATCAAGGCCGTGGTGCTGAACGGGGCCAGGATCGGCAAGAACTGCCTCGTGGGCGCGGGTGCGGTGGTCACGGAAGGCAAGGAGTTTCCGGACAACAGCCTGATCCTGGGCGCGCCCGCCAGGTTCGTGAAGGAAATATCGCCTGAACACGCCGTCATGCTGTCGCACGCGGCTCAACACTACGTGGACAACGCCCAGCGCCACCGCACGCAGCTGAAGAAGATAGGCTAACTATTTAAATGAGTGAGCTCACCAAGTTCCTGTTCGAAGGCTTGCCGGTGCGCGGCATGCTGGTGCGCCTGACCGACGGCTGGCAGGAAGTGCTGCGCCGCCGCCAGACCGTGGGCGCCTTCCCGCCCGAGGTGCGGCAGCTGTTGGGCGAAATGGCGGCCGCAGGCGTGCTGATGCAGGGCAACATCAAGTTCAACGGTTCACTCGTGCTCCAGGTGTTTGGAGACGGCCCCGTGAAGCTGGCGGTGGCTGAAGTGCAACCCGACCTGGGCTTCCGCGTCACGGCCAAGGTGGTGGGCGACGTGGCGCCTGGCGCGCAGCTGGAGGCCCTGCTCAATGTGCATGGCCAAGGGCGGTGCGCCATCACGCTGGACCCGAAAGACAGGCTTCCGGGCCAGCAGCCTTACCAGGGCGTCGTGCCCTTGCACGGCGACCAGCGCGAACCGCTGCAGCACGTGCAACAGGTGCTGGAGCACTACATGCTGCAGAGCGAGCAGCTGGACACCCGTCTGGTCCTTGCGGCCAATGACGACGTGGCCGCCGGTCTGCTGATACAGCGTCTGCCGGTGGAAGGCGTCGGCAACCTGGAAGGCGCGGCGCGCAACGAGGACGACATCGGTCTGAGCGACGCCTTCAACCGCATCGCCATCCTCTCCGCCACGCTGACATCGGAAGAGCTGTTGACGCTGCCGGCGGACAAGATCCTGCATCGCCTGTTCTGGGAAGAAACGGTGCGGGTCTTTGAACCCAGCACGCCGCGCTTTTCCTGCACCTGCTCGCGCGAACGGGTCCGCAACATGCTGCGCGGCCTGGGCCGCGAAGAGAGCGACAGCCTGATCGAAGAACGGGGGGAGGTGGAAGTGGGCTGCGAGTTCTGCGGCCTGCAGTACCGCTTTGACGCCGTGGACGTGGGCGAGATGTTCACCCCCGGCCGCGACCAGCCGCCCGGCACACAGCAGGTGCAGTAGTGACCTGGGCCTTGCTGAAGGCGGTTCATGTGCTGGCCCTTGTCCTGTGGGTGGGCGGCATGGCCTTCGCCCATTTTTTCCTGCGGCCGTCCCTGGCGGTCCTGGATCCGCCCCAACGCTTGAGGCTGATGCACGCGGTGCTGGGCCGATTCTTCGCTGCGGTGCTCTGGGCCACCGGCGCCATCCTGCTCACCGGCTTTGGGATGCTGGGCCGGGTCGCACGGCAATTCCGTGCCGTGGACGCGCCTATTCACTGGCCCTGGACCTGGTGGTTGATGGCTTTCGTGGGTGTCTTGATGGTGGCCATCTTCGGCCACATCCGGGTCGTCCGCTGGCCGGTGATGTGCCAAGCCGTGCAGGCTGGCGACTGGGCCGCCGCCGGTGCGGCCTTGGCCGGCATCCGTCAGTGGGTCGCGGTGAACCTGGCACTGGGCGTGGCCTTGATCCTGGCCGTTTTCCTGGGCTGAAATGCGAGGCTAGCGGCGCGCAGCCTGCCGCTTCAGCGCCTGTTCCTCTTCGGGCAAGCAGCATTCGCAGGCCCAGCGCGGGAACGCCCCATCTGGCTTGTCGAGTCTGGTGAACAGCCCGGGCGCAGGTGAGCTTGGCGTGCCCAGCAGCGGCGCCACCGCGCGCATCGCGTGGTCCAGCCGCGCCGCACCTTCACCACGAACGACGCCGAAGGCAATGCCTTCCGATTGCATCAGCTGTCGCAGCGCGCTGTCCACGGGCCCGCGCACCTGCGGGCCGTCGCGCTGCAGGCCATCGGCCACCCAGGGCAGGTCCAAGGCCGTCAGCAGGGTCATCACGGTGCTGCGGCGGTGCAATTCGCCTGCGCGGGGTTCCAGCGACCGGTCGCCAAAGACCTGCCGGCTGTAGACGGCGGTCATCAAGGCGGTGGTGTCACAGACCACCCAGTCATGCTGTGTGGCGGCGGCTTCGATACGCACGTGCTGTGCTTCCTGGATGGCGGCCTGTTCTTCCTGCCGCGGCGTGCGTCCTTGTGCGTCACACCATTCGCGCAGCAGTTCGGGCACCCAGGCCACGCGTTGCGCAGTGCGCTCGCGCAGCGCTGCAGCCAGCGCCTGGGCCAAGTGGGTCTTGCCCGTGCTTTCCGCGCCGACGATGGCGATGCAACGGCCCCGTGCAGCTTCAGCCATGTCGCCCCCTGGGACAGGGGCGCAAGGCGCTGCGGGGCCGGTTGGCATGACGCGCCATGGACTGCCAACTCTCCAGGCTGCTTCGCGACCCAGCTGCCGACCATCCCAGGGAAGCGTCCGTGGCTCGGGTGCGTCGAAACCTGCCCGTGCTGCCGTCGCCGTCGCACCCGCGTCGCGGGTTGCGCGACTGCATCTGCACAGCACCGCTGACGCGGTGGGCGGGCACCTTGTGGGCGGCCGGCTCGGCGGAAACGGTGCCGGGGCAACTCTGTCGGGGCGCCTTGGCGGCGACTTGGGCGGGCATGCTGGTCATTCTCGGTCACGACGCCGCACACGGGTCCTTGACCCCCTGGCATCCCTTGAATGCCTGGTGGGCGCGCCGGCCATTCCTGCCGGCGCGGCAGCCGGCCAGTGGTTGGCAGGAGGCGCAGCGCCGCCAAGACGCGCACACCAAACCGAAGCACCCGGACGACGGCTACCCGCCGCTGCCGCCCGCAGGCTGGCAGCGGCTGCCGGCATGGCGGGATGGCCGCATGGCGGCATTGGCACCTCCGCGCAGGCACATCGCTGCCCGGGCGTTTCCCCAGGGTGGCGTGGCGACCGTGTGCGCAGGCGACGACTGGTCCTCCCTGGTCGGCCTGTGGCGGGTCGGTGCCCTCACGCTGCAGCAGCACCTGCACCCGCGCAAGCGCTGGTTTGACGATGCGGCGCAGCGGTCGCGACTGTGCCGGACAGCGCTGGAATCGCTTCAGCGAAGTGCCGCAGGTGCGGGCCGTGCGTCCGCCAGCCCGGCCCAGGCCCGCCAGCCCAGCACCGACAGCGCTGCAAACACGCCATAAAGCACGGCCGTGAGCAGCAGTCCCTTGTAGAGGAAGAGACCGACGCTGAAGACATTCACCAGCAGCCACACCGCCCAGTTTTCGACGAACTTGCGGCCCAGCAGCAGTTGGCCGGTGATGCTGGCGGTGGTGGGAAGGGCGTCCAGCCAGGGCACGTCGCTGTCGGTGGTGTGCGTCAGGAGCATCGCCAGGGCGGGCCAGGTGGCCAAGGTGGCGGCAGCGGCCAGGGTGCGTTGCCGCGACGTCAAGGTGCGCACCTGCAGGGCCCCGCCAGACGGCGCTCGGCCCCGCAGCCACTGCCACCAGCCCCAGCCGGCCAGCGCCACAAACACAAACTGCAGGCCGGCTTCACCGTAGAGCTTGCTGTCGGCGAAAAGCAGCGCGTACATCAGTGAACTGAGGATGGCCAGCGGCCAACCCACGGCGTTGACCCGCAGGTTGGCGCCCACCATCGCCAAGGACAGGAACAAGGCCGCCACTTCCAGCCAGGTGACGGGACTGCCCAGCAGCAAGAAGGCGGGCACCAGGACCGGCGCGAGGAGCAGCTTCGCGGCCTGCAGCAGCGTGTCAAACATGGAAGCGTGGATGGCCGCGGTTCAGCGCGGTTTGGTCAGCTGCACGAGGATCTCGTCAGGTTTGACCATGCCCAGTTCGGAGCGGGCCTTTTCCTCGACCATCTCCAGGCCTTCCTTGAGGTCGTTCACCTCGGCCAGCACACGTGCATTGCGCTCGCGAAGTTGTGCGTTGGCCGACCTTTGCGCGTCGACCTGCTTCTGCAGGCCCATGACATAGGGCAGGTTGCCCTTGCCAAACCAGAGGTCGCCCTGCACCACCACCAGCAGGGCGGCGAGGACGACCGGGGTCCACTTCATTCGAGAGGCCCTCGGGCGCTTACTTGAGGTTGTAGAAGGCCGACCGGCCGGGGTAGCTGGCCACGTCGCCCATGTCCTCTTCGATGCGCAGCAACTGGTTGTACTTGGCCATGCGGTCGCTGCGGCTCAGGCTGCCAGTCTTGATCTGGCCGGCATTGGTGCCCACCGCGATGTCCGCGATGGTGTTGTCTTCCGTCTCACCTGAGCGGTGGCTGATGACATTGGTCCAGCCGGCGCGCTTGGCCATCTCGATGGCGCTGAAGGTTTCCGTCAGCGTGCCGATCTGGTTGATCTTGATGAGGATGGAATTGGCCACGCCTTCGCGGATGCCGCGTTCCAGGATCTTGGTGTTGGTGACGAAGAGGTCGTCACCCACCAGTTGCACCTTCTTGCCCAGGCGGTCGTTCAGGATCTTCCAGCCGTCCCAGTCGCCTTCGTGCATGCCGTCTTCGATGCTGATGATCGGGTACTTGTCGACCCAGGTCGCCAGGATGTCTGTCCACTCCGTGGCAGCCAGCGTCAGACCTTCGCCCTCCAAGTGGTACTTGCCGTCCTTGTAGAACTCGCTGGCCGCGCAGTCCAGGCCCAGGGCGATCTGCTCGCCCGCGGTGTAGCCGGCTTTGTCGATGGCTTCCAGGATCAGCTGGATGGCTGCTTCGTGGCTGGCCACGTTGGGCGCGAAGCCGCCTTCGTCGCCCACACTGGTGGGCATGCCCTTGGCGTCGATGATCTTCTTCAGCGCGTGGAAGACCTCGGCGCCGTAGCGCAGGGCTTCGCGGAAGGTGGGCGCGCCCACCGGGATGATCATGAACTCCTGCAGGTCCAGGTTGTTGTTGGCGTGGGCGCCACCGTTGATGACGTTCATCATCGGCACCGGCAGGCTCATCTTGCCCATGCCGCCGAAGTAGCGGTACAGCGGCAGGCCGCTCTCTTCCGCCGCGGCGCGCGCCACGGCCATGCTCACCGCCAGCGTGGCGTTGGCGCCCAGGCGGCTCTTGTTGTCGGTGCCGTCCAGGTCCAGCAGGGTCTTGTCCAGGAAGGCCTGTTCGGAGGCGTCCAGGCCCATCACGGCTTCGCTGATCTCGGTGTTGATGTGCTCCACCGCCTTCAGCACGCCCTTGCCCAGGTAGCGGCTTTTGTCGCCGTCGCGCAGTTCAATGGCCTCGCGGCTGCCGGTGCTGGCGCCTGAGGGCACGGCCGCGCGGCCCATGGTGCCGCTTTCCAGCAGCACGTCGCACTCCACAGTGGGGTTGCCGCGGCTGTCCAGGATTTCCCGGCCGACGATGTCAACGATGGCGCTCATTCAAGACCTTTTGCAGTTCAGTAAAGTGATCAAGCGGCCGCCGCGGAACCGGCTTCGCCGGGCCGCTGGCGGCGCTCCTTGAGGGGAGCGCCGAAGGCGCTTCGGGGTGGTCCTTCATACCGGCGCGGCAACGCCCTCGACCAGGACCATGTTGAAGTAGTCCGTGGCGCCCGCCCGCTTGGGCTTGACCGTGGTGCCATAGTCGCCGTCGTAGAAGGTCTTGGCCTGCTCGTAACTCGGGAAGCGCAGCATGGCCACGCGGTGCGGTTGCCAGTCACCTTCCAGCGCCTCATGGCGGCCGCCGCGAACCAGGTACTCACCGCCGGCGGCCTTCACCGCGGCCGGCGCAGCCGCCATGTACTGCTTGTATTGCTCGGGGTCGGTGATGTGCATCTCGACGATGATGTAGGCGGGCGTTCCCATGAGCGAATCCTTCAGCAGGAGAAATCATTCTCGAGCAGCGGTTGCTGCTTGATGACCCGGTCCAGCGCCACCAATTGCTCCAGCAGCGCCTTCATGTGCTTCAGGGGCACGGCGTTCGGACCGTCACTCAGTGCATGCGCCGGATCAGGGTGCGTTTCCATGAAGACGCCGGCCACCCCAACGGCGATTGCCGCCCGCGCCAGCACCGGCACGAATTCGCGCTGGCCGCCGCTGCTGGTGCCCTGGCCGCCGGGCAACTGCACGCTGTGCGTGGCGTCAAACACCACAGGCGCGTTCGTCTCGCGCATGATGGCCAGGGACCGCATGTCGCTGACCAGGTTGTTGTAGCCAAAGCTCACGCCGCGCTCGCAGGCCATGAACACGTCATCGGGCAAGCCCTTTTCGCGCGCCGCGGCGCGGGCCTTGTCGATGACGTTCTTCATGTCGCCGGGCGCCAGGAACTGGCCCTTCTTGATGTTCACCGGCTTGCCACTTTGCGCCACCGCGCGGATGAAGTCGGTCTGGCGGCACAAGAAGGCGGGCGTCTGCAGCACATCCACCACACTGGCCACGTCGGCAATCTGCGACGCGTCGTGCACATCGGTCAGCAGGGGCACCTTCAGTTCGCGCTTCACCTTGGCCAGGATCTCCAGGCCCTTTTCAAGACCTGGGCCACGGAAGCTGGTGCCGCTGCTGCGGTTGGCCTTGTCGAAGCTGCTCTTGAAGATGAAGGGAATGCCCAGTGCGCCGGTGATTTCTTTCAGGTGCCCGGCCACGTCCATCTGCAGTTGTTCGCTTTCAACGACGCAGGGGCCGCTGATCAGGAAAAAGGGCTGGTCAAGACCCGCCTCAAAACCGCAAAGCTTCATTTCTGCCCCCAGGTCGCTTCGCGCCCGCCCCTCACGGGAGTGAGCCGGCTTCGGGCGGCCTTTTGCCCGCTCATGCTGCCGCCTTCGCGATCGCCTGGCTGCCTTCACGACGCGCATGCTGGTCCAGCGCCGCCTTCACATAACTGGTGAAGAGTGGGTGGCCACCCCAGGGCGTGCTCTTGAATTCCGGATGGAACTGCACGCCCATGAACCAGGGGTGCTGGTCGCGCGGCAATTCAACGATCTCGGTCAGTTTTTCAGTCTGCGTCAGCGCGCTGATCACCAGTCCCGCCGCCTGCAGACGGTCCAGGTAGTTGACATTGGCTTCATAGCGATGGCGGTGGCGTTCGGTCACGACCGGGCCGTAGATCTGGAACGCCAGCGTGCCCGCCTTGACGTCGGAGCTCTGTGCGCCCAGGCGCATGGTGCCGCCTAGGTCGGACGAGGCCGTGCGCTTCTGGATGCTGCCGTCGCGGTCCTTCCATTCTTCGATCAGTGCGATTACCGGGTGCGGGCTGTCGGGCTCGAATTCCGTGCTGTTGGCGTCGGCCATGCCGGCCACGTGGCGTGCGTATTCGATGGTGGCCACCTGCATGCCCAGGCAGATGCCCAGGTAGGGGATGCGCTGCTCGCGGGCGTACTGTGCAGCGACGATCTTGCCTTCAATGCCGCGCTTGCCGAAGCCGCCCGGCACCAGGATGGCGTCAAAGTCCGACAGTTGCCCGGCGGTTTCCGCCGTCAGCGACTCCGCGTCCACGTAGTCGATCTGCACCTTGGCGTGGTTGTGGATGCCGGCGTGACGCAGCGCCTCGTTGAGCGACTTGTAGCTGTCGGACAGGTCGGTGTACTTGCCGCACATGGCGATCTTCACGGTGGCGGCCGGGTGCTCCACCTCGTGCACCAGGGAGTCCCAGCGCTTCAGGTCCGCCGGCTTCGTCAGCAGCTGCAGCTTCATGCAGACCAACTCGTCCAGACCCTGCTCGTGCAGGACACGTGGCACCTTGTAGATCGAGTCCACGTCGGGCATGGAAATCACGCCGTGCAGCGGCACGTTGGTGAAGAGGCTGATCTTCTCGCGCTCGTCGTCGGGGATGGTGCGGTCGGCGCGGCACAGCAGCACGTCGGGCTGGATGCCGATCTCGCGCATCTTCTGCACCGTGTGCTGGGTGGGTTTGGTCTTCAGTTCGCCTGCGGCCGCGATGAAGGGTACGTAGGTCAGGTGCACGAAGGCGCTGTTGCTGGGCCCCAGCTTCAAGCTCATCTGGCGCACGGCCTCCAGGAAGGGCAGGCTTTCGATGTCGCCCACGGTGCCGCCGATCTCGACGATGGCCACGTCCACTGGTGCCGCGTTGGCACCGCGCAGCACGAATTCCTGGATCTCGTTGGTGACGTGAGGGATGACCTGCACCGTCTTGCCCAGGTAGTCGCCGCGGCGTTCCTTCTCCAGCACAGTCTTGTAGATCTGGCCGGCGGTGAAATTGTTGGCCTTCCTCATCCGGGTGGTGATGAAGCGCTCGTAGTGGCCCAGGTCCAGGTCGGTTTCGGCACCGTCGTCGGTGACGAAGACTTCGCCGTGCTGGAAGGGGCTCATCGTCCCCGGGTCCACGTTGAGATACGGGTCCAGCTTGATGAGGGTGACCTTGAGGCCGCGCGATTCCAGAATGGCCGCGAGAGAAGCGGCGGCGATGCCCTTGCCTAGCGAGGACACCACACCGCCGGTGACGAACACGAACTTGGTCATTGCATGCAGCACCCGCGTGGCTGCGCGGATGCTGTGGTGGGAAAGGGTGAGTATATCGGCCGGGGTCCGCGGACCCGACGCAAAACCGGTGGCGGGACCGGTCGTGCGGTAGCATCCGACCCGCTTGCACAAGGTGCCCAAGCCCCGGATCGAGGGGCCTGGGTTAAACGGGAAGCCGGTGCGCGGCGGTGAAGAACCGCTGCCATGCCGGCGCTGCCCCCGCAACGGTCAGCGAGGAGCGAGCCGCACGACAGCCACTGGGCCCTGAAACACAGGCCCGGGAAGGCGCGGCCCGCCTCTGGTGAAGTCTTCCAAGACGCACACCAGCACTCGCAAGCCCGGATACCGGCCTGGTGTGATGAGAGCCGGTGTCGCGGAGGGCGGTACGGGTGCTGTGGCCGCGCCCGACAGGGCCCCCACCGTGCCTGCCCAGTCCAGCCCGAAACCGGCGCCTGTTGACGCTGTGCCGCACGGGGTGTGTGGCTGGGGAAACCTGATGTTCCGTTCGAAAGTGCTTCGCCGCGCCACTGTGCCGGCCGCCGCGGCCTGCTTGTGCAGTGCCCTCTTCTCAAGCGCCTGGGCGCAAGACGCCGTCACCGTGACGGCCACGCGCACGGCCACGCGCATCAATGACGTCGTGGCCGAAGTCACGGTCATCGACCGCGCCATGCTGGACCGGGCCACCGGCCGCACGCTGGTGGAAGTGCTGGCTCAGCAGCCGGGCCTGCAGTTCGCCAGCAACGGCGGCCTGGGCAAGACAGGCTCGATCTTCATCCGCGGGCTGGAAGCCCGCCACACGCTGCTGATGGTGGACGGGGTCCGTGTGGGCTCGGCCACGGTCGGAACGCCGTCGCTGGACAACCTGCCGCTGGAGGCCATTGACCGCATTGAAATCGTGCGCGGTCCGATGTCGTCGCTCTACGGCAATGGCGCCTTTGGTGGCGTGGTGCAGATCTTCACGCGCCAGGGCGGCCAGGGCCTCACGGGCAACGCCAAGGTCTCTGCGGGCTCGCACGGCTATGGCCAGGCGGCGGGCGGCGTCGGCTTCGGCGACGGGCATTTCGATCTGGCGGCGCAAGTGCAGCACACCACGACCCAAGGCATTTCTGCCACCAACCCCCAGGTGCCGTTTGGCAGCTACAACGACGACCGCGACGGCTTCCGCCAGACTGGCGGCAGCCTGCGCCTGGGCTGGCAAGCGTTGGCCGATTGGCGCCTGGAACTGGTCACGCTGCAAGCCAAGGGCGTGAGCCAGCTTGACGACGGCCCTGGCGCTGACGCCAAGGCCGAACTGGAAAACCGCCTGGTGGCCCTTTCGGTCCGCGGCAAGCTGATGCCTGGCTGGACCACGCGGGTCAGCGCGTCCGAGAGCGTGGACGCGTACAACACGTTGTCCAGTGCCAGCGCGTTTGCATCGCTGGGCACCATCCGGACCCGCAGCCGCCAGCTGAGCTGGGAAAACACCGTGGCCACCCCCGTGGGCACCGCGTTGGCGCTGGTGGAACGCACGCACGAAGCGGTCAGCCGACCGGACACGCCCTTCACCGTCAGCGAACGCGACATTGACGGCTTGGCCGTGGGCCTCAGCGGCGCGGCCGCTGGCCACGCCTGGCAGGCCAGCCTGCGCCACGACCGCAACTCGCAGTTCGGCGGTATCAGCACCGGCGCACTGGCCTACGGCTACGCCTTCACGCCGCAGTGGCGGGTGGGTGCCAGCGTCGGCACCAGTCAGGTCCTGCCCAGCTTCAACCAGCTCTACTATCCCGGTTTCGGCAACCCCAAGCTGCTGCCCGAGGAGGGGCGGCACGGCGAAGTGAGCCTGCGCTGGACAGCCGGCGAGCACAGCCTGCGCGCGGCCTACTACGACTACCGCTACCGCGGCTTCATCAGCAGCGGCCCGCAGCCGGTGAACCTGCCGCGGGTGGCGATCGACGGCGTCACCTTGTCCTATGAAGGTCACTGGCAGGGCCTGGACCTGAGTGCGTCGGTTGACCACACCGACCCGCGCAACGACACCAAAGGCAGTGCCAACAACGGCAAGCAACTGGCCCGCCGCGCCAAGGACGCGCTGCGCCTGGGTGCGGACTGGACCTGGGGCGCCTGGTCGGCCGGTGCCACCGTTGCCGCCTTCTCGCACCGATTCGATGATGCCGCCAACACCACGCGCCTGGGCGGCTATGGCACGCTGGACCTGCGGGCCGAGTGGGCCATATCGCGTGCACTGAAACTGGGCCTGAAGCTCAACAACGTGGGCGACAAACGCTACGAGACGGTGCTGGGCTACAGCCAACCCGGCCGTGAAGGCTTTGTGACCCTTCGCGCCGCGTTCCGCTGACATGGCAGCAGGCCAGGGATGCACGTCATGACCGGGATTCAATGGGCCGGCCGCCGCGTGGTCACCGTGCTGATGTGCGCCCTGGGCGCAGCTGCAGCGGCCCATGCCGCTGTGACGGTGGTGGATGACCGCGGTCAGCGCATCGAGCTGCCGGCGCCGCCACAGCGCATCATTTCCTTGCTGCCTTCGTTGACCGAATGTGTGTGTGCCTTGAACGCCTGCGACCGCCTGGTGGGCACCGACCGCTACTCCAACTGGCCGGCCAGCGTCCGGGGCCTGCCCAAGCTTGGAGGGCTGGAAGACACGCAGATCGAACGCCTGGTGGCGCTCAAACCCGATGTGGTGCTGGTCGCGGGTTCGGCGCGCGCCATTGATCGGCTGGAGGCCCTGGGCCTGCGTGTGGTGGTGCTGGAACCCAAGAGCCTGCAGGACACCGAACGCGTGCTGGACAAGCTGGGGCAGACCTTGGGCGACGCGGCAGCCGGCCCGGCCCTGTGGCGCAGGATGCAGCGGCGCATCGACGGCGCTGCCGCGCGCGTGCCCGCAGCGTGGAAGGGCAAGAAGGTGTATTTCGAAGTCGCATCGGCGCCTTATGCTGCGGGCGAGGCCTCTTTTGTCGGCGAGACGCTGTCGCGCCTGGGCCTGGGCAATGTGGTGCCGATTGCATTGGGACCTTTTCCCAAACTCAACCCCGAGTTCGTGGTGCGCGCCCAGCCGGACCTGATCATGGCCACCGCGCAGACCGTGACAGAAATGCCGGCCCGGCCCGGCTGGCAGGCCTTGCATGCATTGCGCGACCACCGCACCTGCGGCTTCGGCAGCACCCAGTGGGACGTGTTGGTGAGGCCGGGCCCCAGGCTTGCCGAAGCGGCCGAGCTCCTGGCAGACTGTCTGGTGGCCCTGGGCGGGCCCGGCGCTGCACGCGGCCGCTGAGCCCGTGTGATCGAAGAGGCCATGTCGCCACCGCAAGCCAAGCGCCTGTCCGCCCGCTCGCTGTCACCCATGGCATTGGCGGCCCTTTTGCTGGGCCTGATCGCCTTGCTGGCAGGCCTGGGGCTGGCTGCGGGCAGTGAGGGCTGGTCCGTGGCCTGGGCACAGGAGTGGGACCTGGTGTCCTCCATCCGTGCGCCGCGCACCGTGGGCGCCTTGCTGACCGGCGCCCTGCTGGGGCTGGCCGGTGCCCTGGCGCAGGGCCTGTTCCGCAACCCGCTGGCGGACCCCTACCTGCTGGGTTCCGCTGCCGGAGCGGGTCTGGGCGTGGTGCTGGTGCTGGCCGCCGGCGGTCTGCTGGGTCAGCACATCGGGCTGGCCACCGCCGACCTCCTGCTCCGCGTCGGTCTGGTGGGCGCGGCCTTCGTGGGCGCTTTGCTCGGCGTGGCCTTGACCCTGGTGCTGGCCCGCGGCACGGCCAGGCCTTTGGTGCTCTTGCTGGCGGGCGTGGTGGTGGGCATCCTGCTGTCGTCGATCAGCGAACTGGTGACGCTGGCCTCACCGGAAGCCCTGCGCGGCAAGCAGATCTTCCTGCTGGGCACGACGTCCTTCCTGGGCTGGACCAGTGCGGCCGTACTGGCTGCCGTGCTGCTGGCGACACTGCCTCTGGCGCTGGCCTACGCGCGCGCGCTGGACGCCCTGGTCCTGGGCGAGGCCAGTGCCACCAGCCTGGGGCTGGACCTGCCCCGGCTGCGTCTGCTGCTGGTGGCCTTGATGGCCCTGGCCACCGGCACGGCCGTGGCGCAGGCCGGCCTGGTGGCTTTTGTGGGCCTGGTGTCGCCGCACATCGTGCGCCGCCTGGTGGTCGTCACGCATGGACCTTTGCTGCTGCTGTCGGCGCTGTCAGGTGCCGCACTGCTGCTGGCCGCGGACGTGGCTGCGCGCAGCCTCATCGTGCCGCAGGAATTGCCTGTGGGCCTGCTGACGGCCGTGTTCGGTGGCATCTACCTGCTGATCTTGTTGCGCCGCAGGGGGTCGTGGTGAGTGGGAGCACGCTGCTTCCCTTGCGTGCGGACGCGCTGCGCTTGCGCCTGGGCGACCACCGCGCGGTAGACGGCGTGTCGCTGGACCTGCACGCCGGCCAGTGGGTGGCGCTGGTCGGCCCCAACGGTGCAGGCAAGAGCAGCCTGCTGTCGATGCTGGCGGGCCTGCGCACGCCGGACCAGGGGCAGGTCTGGCTGCAAGGCCGCCGGCTGGCCCGCATGCCCTT
This sequence comes from uncultured beta proteobacterium, assembly GCA_963750785.1. Taxonomy (GTDB): domain Bacteria; phylum Pseudomonadota; class Gammaproteobacteria; order Burkholderiales; family Burkholderiaceae_C; genus Rubrivivax. The sequence goes on from CAVVSC010000003.1 coordinate 191,535, forward strand.
GCGCGAACGTGCCACGGCCCTGGCCTGGCTGTCGCAGCAGGGCGAAGCCGATGGCGACATCGCGGTGCGCGACGTCGTGCGCCTGGGCCGACTGCCGCGCCACGGCCTCTTCGCCGGACCCACCGCGGACGACGAGTCCGCCGTGGACCGTGCCCTGGCCGAGACCGAAGCGCAGGCTTTTGCCACGCGGCGCCTGAATGACCTGTCGGGCGGCGAACGCCAGCGCGTCCTGTTGGCCCGCGCCCTGGCGGTGGAATCGCCGGTGCTGCTGCTGGACGAACCCACCACGCACCTGGACGCACCGCACCAGCGCGCCCTGCTGCGTGGCCTGGCCAAGAAGGCGCGGGCCGGGGCCGCCGTCCTGGCCGTACTGCACGACCTGACGCTCGCCCTGGCAGCCGACCGCGTCCTGGTGATGGCGCAGGGCCGCTTGCAGGCCGACGGCGCGCCGGCCGACCCCGAGTTGAGAGCCGCGTTGGTGGCTGTGTTCGACCACGCCTTCAGCATCGAGTCCGTGGCCACCGCAGCCGGACCGCGCTGGGTCGCCGTGCCGTCACTCTGACGAACGAAAGGCGGCTCCGCATGACGCGCACGCTCATCGTCTGGGGCACCAGCAGCGGCGCTGGCAAAAGCTGGCTGGCCACGGCGCTGTGCCGCCTGGCGGCACGGCGAGGCATCCGCGTCGCGCCCTTCAAGGCGCAGAACATGAGCAACAACGCTCGCGTCGTGGCGCGGCCCGGTTCGCTGGGCGTGACAGGGGGCGCAGGGGCCGACAGCCTGCTGGGCGAGATCGGGTCGGCCCAGTACTTCCAGGCGCTGGCGGCCGGGGTGGAACCGCACACCGACATGAACCCGGTGCTGCTCAAGCCCGAACGCGACACCGCCAGCCAGGTGGTGCTGAACGGCCTGGCCGACGCCACGCTGTCCCGCTTGCCCTGGCGTGAGCGCAGCACGCGGCTGGCGGTGGAAGCCCAGGCCGCCTTTGAACGCCTGGCTTCGCGACATGAACTGATCGTGGTGGAGGGCGCCGGCTCGCCAGCCGAGATCAACCTGGCGGCGCAGGACTACGTCAACCTGGGCACCGCACGCTGGGCGCAGGCCGCAGGACCGACCGCCGCGCTGCTGGTCACGGACATCGACCGGGGCGGCTCCTTCGCCCATTGCTACGGCACCTGGGCCCTGCTGCCCGACGACCTGCGCGGCCTGCTGCAGGGCTTTGTCTTCAACCGCTTCCGCGGTGACGCCGACTTGCTGGCGCCCGGGCCGCAGCAGTTGCGGCAATTGACCGGCGTGCCATTGGCAGGTGTCCTGCCGCTGCACCGCGACCACGGACTGCCGGACGAAGACGGCCTGTTCGACGAGCACGCCTTCACGGCGCTGGACACCGGCGCGGCCGTGCGCCTGCGCGTGGCCGTGCTGGCGCCGCCGCACATCAGCAACCTGGACGAGTTCCTGCCACTGACCCGCGTGCCCGGCGTGCGCCTGGCGTGGGCGCGCAACGTGGCGCAACTGCAGGGCGTGGACTGGATCATCCTGCCCGGCAGCAAGCAGGTCAGCGGCGACCTGGCCTGGCTGCGCGCACAGGGCCTGGACGCTGCGATCCAGCGCCACGCCAGCGCCGGCGGCGCGGTGCTGGGCGTGTGCGGTGGCTTGCAAATGCTGGGCCACGAACTTCGGGACCCGCAAGGCCACGACGGCGAAGCGATGGACGCCATGCCAGGCCTGGGCCTGCTGCCGCTGTCCACGCATTTCGGGCCGCACAAGCGGCTGCGCCGCGCGCCCGTGTGCTTTGCCGCGCCGCAGGGGCCGTGGGCTGCGTTGGCGGGCGTCATCGCGTCGGGCTACGAGATCCGCTGCGGCCGCACGCTGGGCGACGCCGGCGCGGTCGTGCTGCATGACGCCCAGGGCCAGGCCATCGGCTGGCAGCAGGCTTCCGTCATGGGCGTGTACGCCCATGGGCTGTTCGAATCGCCCGAAGTCCTGCGCGCCCTGTTCAGCGCCAGCGTGCCGACCCTGGGCCGGGCCTTCGACACCTTGGCTGACCTGGTGCAGGAGCACCTGGACCCGGCGCTTTTGCAGGGCTGGCTGGGACAATCCGCGCCATGAGTTCCACGCCAGCACCCCTGTCAAAGGCCGCCGGCCCGCAGCGCATCGTCTGCCTGACCGAAGAGACCACCGAGTGGCTGTACCTGTTGGGCGAACAGGACCGCATCGTGGGCATCAGCGGCTACACCGTTCGGCCGCGTCGTGCGCGCCAGGAAAAGCCGCGGGTCAGCGCGTTTCTGGACGGCAAGATCGACCGCATCGTGGCACTGCAGCCGGACCTGGTGATCGGCTTTTCCGACATGCAGGCGGCGCTGGCTGACAAGCTCATCCGTGCCGGCCTGAATGTGTTCATCACCAACCAGCGCAGCGTGGCCCAGATCTTCGACACGCTGCGCCTAGTCGCAGGCTTGGTGGGTGCGCAAGCCCGTGCCGAAGCGTGGATTGCGCGGTGCCAGGCGCGGCATGCAGAAATAGCCACGGCAGCGGCCAGCTGGCCGCGCCGGCCGCGTGTGTACTTCGAGGAGTGGGACGAGCCCATGATCAGCGCCATCCAGTGGGTGAGCGAGTTGATCGGCATCGCGGGCGGCGACGACGTGTTTCCCGAACGCGCCACCAGGAGCCTGGGCCGCGACCGTGTGATTGCCGACGCACTGGAACCCGCGCGGCGCGCGCCGGACCTGGTCGTCGGCTCCTGGTGCGGCAAGAAATTCAGACCCGAGAAAGTGGCCGTGCGGCCAGGCTGGTCGCAGGTGCCCGCGGTGCTGGCCGGGCGGGTGCACGAGATCAAGTCCTGCGACATCCTGCAGCCCGGCCCCGCGGCGTTGACCGACGGCCTGGAGCAGTTGCACCGCCTGATGGCCGACTGGGCCGCAGCGGCCTGACACGCCTGACTGTCGTCCCGCACCGCGACTGATCGCGATTGCCTGCGCTTCAGCCGCGCTGGGGCGCCATCTGTCGCAACGCACTCGCGCCCTAGGTCTCGCGCACCGAAGATCCAGCCATCGCATCTTCACAAGTACCCGGAGTTCACCATGCAACGCAACGTCTTCCACCGCGCCTTTTCCTTCTGCCTGGCAGCCGTGATGACCATGGCCGTGCTGGGTGCGGTGGACCATCTGGCCCAGCCCGACGTGCAAGCTGCGCAAGCGCCGCAGTGGGCACAGGCCGCGGCCGCCAAGGTCTGAATGCCGCCATGAACGCACTGCTGCTTCTCGTCGGCTGGTGCTTGCTGCTGGTGGTCAGCTGGCCGATCGCGTTGCTGGTCCTGCTGCTGGCGCCCCTGGTGTGGCTGCTGTCACTGCCTTTCCGCTTGCTGGGCGTCATGGTCGGTGCCACATTTGCATTGGTCCGCGCGCTGCTGATGTTGCCGGCGCGGCTGCTGGGGCACCGCCCCTGATCTAACCCGGAATCTGCATGCCAGAATGTCCCTGCAGTCTTCAATGACAACAGGGAGGGTCGGATGCTGCAGAGCTTGCCACTTGCAAGTAGGGGCGCCTGGCGCCGCATCGGCTGCCAGGTCGCGTTTCTGCTTGCAGCCGGCCTGAGTCCACTCTGGGCCGCCGCCCAGAACAGCGCTGCGGCCGATGCCGCGCAAAAGGCATTTGACGAAGCCCGCAAGGCTGCAACCGCTGGTCCGGCAGACCTGCCCCTGGCCAGCAAGGCCCTGCTGAAACTGCCGGCCGGCCACTTCTTTGTGCCGCAACCGCAGGCCAGCCAGTTGCTCAACGCCATGGGCAACCCGGGACAGGACCCGCGCCTGCAGGGCCTGATCTTCCCCAACGGAGACGCGGGCTGGTTCATCACCGTGCGCTACGAAGATTCCGGCCACATCAAGGACGACGACGCGCGCGACTGGAACGCCGACGACCTGCTCAAGGGCTACCGCGAAGGCACGGAAGCGTCCAATGAAGAGCGCGTGAAGATGGGCGTGCCCGCCATCGAGATCCTGGGTTGGGCCGAGAAGCCCGCCTACGACGCGGCCACGCACCGACTGGCCTGGGCCATGAGCTCGCGTGACAAGGGCGCGCTGGCCAACGAACCGCAGGGCGTCAACTACAACACCTATGTGCTGGGGCGTGAGGGCTACTTCATGCTCAACCTGGTCACCGGCCTGGCCGAATTGCCGCAGCACAAGCCGGCGGCCACCACCATGATCCAGTCGCTGAGCTTCAACGAAGGCCAGCGCTACGCAGACTTCGACGAGAAGACCGACCACGTCGCCGAATACGGACTGGCGGCACTGGTGGTGGGCGTGGCAGCCAAGAAGCTGGGTTTCCTGGCGGTGGCTGGGCTCTTCTTTGCCAAGTTCGCCAAGGTCATACTGCTGGCCGTGGCCGGCCTCGGCGCCGGTGCGGTGAAGTTGTTCGGACGCAAGAAAAACCAGGACACGCCGCCGTCGGCATGAGCGTCGGGCCCATCCATCCGTGATCAAGATCCTTCTGTTGCTGCTGTCGGGCGCCAAGTTCGGCAAGCTGTTGACCACGGGCGGCACCATGCTGGTGTCCCTGGTGGTCTACGCCTTCATCTTTGGCTGGAAGTACGCCGCGGCCTTTGTGGTGCTGCTCTTTGTGCACGAGATGGGGCACTACATCGCCGCACGGCAACGCGGCCTTGACGTGGGCGCGCCCACTTTCATTCCCTTCGTCGGTGCGTGGATCGCCCTGAAGGACCTGCCGCACGACGCCGAGACCGAAGCCCACGTGGGCCTGGGCGGCCCGCTGCTGGGCAGCGTCGGCGCCCTGGCGGCCTACTGGGCTGCGAAGGAATGGCAACTGCCCTGGCTGCTGGCCGCGTCCTATGCCGGCTTCTTCCTGAACCTGTTCAACCTGATTCCCCTGTCGCCCTTTGACGGCGGCCGCATCACCGCCGTGCTGAGCCCGCGTGTCTGGCTGCTGGGTGTGCCTGTTCTGCTGGCGATGTTCTGGTGGCGGCCCAGCCCGATGCTGATCCTGATGGCCGTGCTGGCCGCGCCCCAGGTGTGGAAGGCGCTCACCTACAAGAAGGACAGCGAGGAAGCCCGCACCTACTACGCCGTGCCCGCGGCGAAGAAATGGGAGTACGGGCTGATCTACCTGGTGCTGGCCGCTTTCCTGGCGGTGATGGCGCACGACGTGCATGAGCAGGTGCAGGCGCAGCGCGCGGTGCAAGGCAATCCGTGATGCTCGATCGGCTCGGCCAGACGGGTGTGTGCCTTCAGCCGGGCCACAGCACGTCCCACTTCATTTCCGTCTGCAACACGGGCCTGCGCTCAGCCAGCAGGTTCACCAATGCCTGGAAGCCCAGCGGCGCAGACGACGGCCAGTCGATCCAGATGAGCAGGTGACCTGCGCTGCCGCGAACGCGCGCGCCGCTTGAACCGAACCGGATGTCGGCCGGTGGCAGGCGGTCATCTTGCATGGGCTGCGCCAGTTGTGCCCACAAGGGCAGCGGCTTGGGCCGGGCCCAGAGCCGACGGGGCCACGGCAGGGTTCCCATCAAGGGCGCGTGGTGCTGGGTTGCGGGGCCGAAGTGCGAGGCCAGTGTGTCGATCACGCGCTGCACCAGCTCGTCGGCCTGCTGGTCCCAGTCCAGGTCCGCGTCGCCGAAGTCGGTGAAGCCGGCTTCGGCAAAGCAGACGTCCGGGTTCACAGGAGAAGGCCAAAGGGCGTGCACCTGGACGCCGGGCAGGGCGTCTGCCGGCGGGTTGGGCACGCGGGACCAATGCAGGGTGAACGGGGCGCCGGTGCCTGCTTCGGCGGCTGCATGGGCCCAGTCGCTCGTGCTGCGGTGGCGGCCCAGGCCCAGGTGCTTGAAGACGTCCAGTCCATCGGATGCTTCAAGGCCGAGCATGCGCAGTGCGCTGTTGATCTCGCCCCGGCTGCTGCAACACGGGCCATGGACAAGCTGGCCGTCCTGCACAGCCGCGGCGCACTGGCTGCCTTGCCCGCCGAAATGGTCGGTCTCAAAGTAGAGCGCGCCGCCTGGGAAGGACTGCTGCAGCAGCGCCAGCAGGCGCGGACCCAGGTGCGTGAAACCGGTTGCCACCGGGCTGCCAGTGCCTTCGGGAAACAGTTGATCCACTGTGTCGTCAGCCAGGGGCAGCAGCGCCCAGGCGTCGTTCAAAGGGCAGGGCCGCTCCAGTCCGCGGCTGTTTGCAAAGCTGCGCAGGGCCGGCGCGGGCGCAACGATGGCCTTGACCTGGTGGCCCATGCCCGCGCCAACCGATCAGCTTTGCAGCTCAGCCGCGCAGATGGCAGGCCACGAAGTGGCCCTCGGCGCCCGCCGGCTTCAGTACCGGCTTTTCCACGTCGCACAGTCCCTTCTGTGCGATGGGGCAGCGGGTGTGGAAGTGGCATCCACTGGGCGGGTGGATGGGGCTGGGCACATCGCCCTGCAGCGGGATGCGCTTGCGCTTGACCTGCGGGTCGGGGATGGGCACGGCAGACAGCAGGGCTTCGGTGTACGGGTGCTTCGGTTCCGTGTACAGCGCCTTGGCTGGCGCGATTTCCACGATGCGGCCCAGATACATCACGGCCACGCGGTGGCTGATGTGTTCCACCACGCTCAGGTCGTGCGCAATGAAGATGTAGGTCAGCTTGAATTCGCTGCGCAGGTCTTCCAGCAGGTTGATCACCTGGGCCTGGATCGACACGTCCAGCGCGCTGACGGCTTCGTCGCAGACGATCAGCTTGGGGCTGACGGCCAAAGCACGCGCAATGCCGATGCGCTGGCGCTGGCCACCGGAAAACTCATGTGGATAACGCCGCATGTGGTCGGCATTCAGGCCCACGGTCTCCAGCAACTGCACGATACGGTCGTCGTACTCCCGCGCATTGCTGGTCAGCTTGTGGATGGTCAGCGCCTCACCCACGATGGCGCCCACTGTCATGCGTGGGTTCAGGCTGGCATACGGATCCTGGAAGATGATCTGCATGTCGCGAGCCAGCGCTCGCAGTTCGTCCTTGTTGGCCGCGCTGACGCTCTTGCCGTTGAACCAGACCTCGCCGGACGTGGGTTCGATCAGTCTCAGAATGCAGCGGCCCGTGGTGCTCTTGCCGCAGCCGGACTCACCCACCACGCCCAGTGTTTCGCCGGGCTGCAGGTCAAAGCTGACGCCGTCCACCGCATGCACGCGGTCCACCGTGCGGCCCAGCAGGCCGCCCTTGATGGGGAACTGCTTGACGAGGTCCTTGACCTTCAGGAGGGGCGGGCTCAAGGCGCTCAAGTCATCCATCACGGGTGTGCTCATTGCGGGAACTCATTCAGGATGCAGGCCACCTTGTGACCGGGCGCGATCTCGCGCAGCGGCGGCGTGGCGGTGCGGCATTCGGCCTGCACGAACTTGCAGCGCCCCGCAAAACGGCAGCCTTCGGCCGGGTTGATGAGCTTGGGCACCGAACCAGGAATGGCTTCCAGCCGCACCTTGTGGATGGCCGCCGTGTCGATGCGCGGAATGCTGCGGATCAGGCCCTGTGTGTAGGGATGGCGCGGGTTGGCGAAGAGCTGCTCCACGGTGGCCTCCTCTACCACCTTGCCTGCATACATCACCACCACGCGCTGCGCCACTTCGGCCACGACACCCATGGCGTGGGTGATCAACATCACGGCCATGCCCAGGCGGTCCTTCAGTTCCTGCATCAGGTCCAGGATCTGCGCCTGGATGGTCACGTCGAGCGCGGTGGTCGGTTCGTCGGCAATCAGCAGCTTGGGGTTGCAGGCCAGCGCGATGGCGATCATGACGCGCTGCCGCATGCCGCCGCTGAACTGGTGCGGGTAGTCCTTGATGCGGCGTTCTGGCGTTGGGATGCGCACCAGCTTCAACATTTCCACCGCCCGGTTCATGGACTCGGCGCGCGACAGTCCTTCGTGCAGACGCACGCTCTCCGCGATCTGTTCTCCGATGGTGTAGACCGGGTTCAGGCTGGTCATCGGCTCCTGGAAGATGATGGCGATTTCCTTGGCGCGGATGCGGCGCATGCCGGCGTCGTCCATGGGCACCAGGTCGCGGCCTTGCCACAGCACCTGGCCGGCGACGATCTTGCCCGGGGGCATGTCGATGAGCTTCATCACCGTCTTGGCAGTGACGCTCTTGCCGCAGCCGGATTCGCCCACCACGCACAGCGTTTCGCCGGCGTCGATGGACATGTCCACACCGTCCACGGCATGCAGCCAGCCGTCGTCGGTCTTGAAGTGGGTCGTGAGGCCCTTGATCTCGAGCAGTGCCATGTCAGTGTTCCGTTGCCGTCGTTGGCGCGCCGTGTCCTGCGCGAGCCAAGGCCGCTGGGTGGCCGACTGCGTTCATGTCCCCCGCTTCAACTTGCCGCGCAAGTTGAAGCTCCTCCTTTACTTCACTCCGCCGTCCCGATCTCGCGCAGATGCCAGCACGCCCAGCGAACGGTTGCACAAGGCGCAGAGCAGTCAGTTGAACGGGCCCCATCACAGCACCTTGCGCGGGTCCAGCGCATCGCGCAGGCCGTCGCCGACAAAGTTGATCGTCAGCACGGTCAGGAAAATGGCCAGGCCAGGGAACAGTGCCCAGTGCGGCGCGATGTCCAGGTAGTCCTTGCTGTCAAAGAGGATGCGGCCCCAAGTGGGAATGTCGGGCGGGAAGCCCAGGCCCAGGAAGCTGAGCGTGCTTTCCGCAATGATGGCCGCGGCCACGTCGATGGTGCCGGCCACGATCACCGGCCCCAGGCTGTTGGGCAGGATGTGCCGGATGACCTGACGCGGCACGCTGGCGCCCAGGGCGCGGGCGGCTTCGACGAATTCCTTTTCGCGCAGGCTGAAGAACTGCGCGCGAACCAGGCGCGCCACGGGCATCCAGCGGAAGCCGCCGATGACCAGCACGATGAGGATGAACACGCCCATCTCGACGCCGAAGGCAGCCTTCAGGGTGTCGCGGAAGAGGTAGATGATGAGCAGCAGCAAGGGCAGCTGCGGCAGGCTCAGGAACAGGTCCGTGAGCCACATCAGGCCGGTGTCCAGCCAGCCCTTGGACATGCCGGCGATGGAGCCGATGAGCACGCCGACGAAGATGGCCATGGTCATGGCGGCCAGGCCGACGGCGATGCTGATGCGCCCGCCGTAGAGGATGCGCGCCAGGATGTCCTGTCCCAGGTCGTCCGTGCCCATGGGGTGCGCCATGGACGGCGTGGTCATGCGGGCTGTGAAGTCGATGTCGTTGATGGCCACCTTCCAGAAGAAGGGGCCGACGACCACGGCCAACACCATCAAGGCCAACAGGCACAGGCTGAACAAGGCCATGCGGTGGCGTCGGAAACGCCGCCAGGCTTCTGCCCAGGGAGATGTGGGCGGGCGGCGCGTGGCCGCCAACGCGCCTTCAGCGGAAGGAGATGCGGGGGTCAAGCCAGCCATAAAGCAGGTCTGCAATCAGGTTGAAGATGATCACGAGGCAACTGAACACGAAAGTGACGGCCATGATGACCGGGGTGTCGTTGCGCAGGATGGCGTCGATCAGCAGGCTGCCAATGCCGGGGATGCGGAAGATCTGCTCGGTGACGATGGCGCCGCCAAACACCGCCGGCATCTGCAGCGCCACCAGCGTGACGACGGGAATCAGTGCGTTGCGCACCACGTGCTTGGTGATGACGATGCGTTCGGCCAGGCCCTTGCTGCGCGCAGTGGTGACGTAGTCCAGCCGCACCACGTCCAGCACGGCGCTGCGGACGTAGCGCATCCAGCTGGCGCCCTGGAACAGGCCCAGCACCGTGATGGGCATGATCGCCTGCTTGAAGTTGACCCACCACCAGGCCCAACCGGTTTCGGAGACGTCGGAACGGAACACGAAGGGCAGCCAGTCCAGCTTGATGCTGAAAGCCAGGATCAGCAGCAGACCGGTGAAGAAGGTCGGCAGCGAAAAGCCGATGAAGGCCAGGGTGCTGGCGATCCGGTCGAACCAGCTGTAGGGCTTGACGGCGGCGATGACACCCACCGGCAAGGCGATGCACAGCGCCAGCAACTGCGACGCGCCGATGACCGCCAGCGTCACCGGAACCCGCTGCAGGATCAGCGTGTCCACGTCGACGCGGCTGATGAAGCTGAAGCCCCAGTCGCCGTGCAGCATCGCCCACAGCCAGCGGAAGTAGCGCTGCCAGACCGGATCGTCCAGACCGAACTTGGCGCGCAGGGCCTGCTTCACTTCGGCGGGCACATTGGGGTTCAGCGCCAGGTCCTGGAAAGGATCTCCAGGCGCCAGCGCCAGGACGGTGAACAGCACGACGCTGATGCCCAGCAAACTGGGCAAGGCGATCAGCAGGCGGCGGAGGATGTAAGGACCCATGGATTCAGAAAGTCAGCATTCGCGAGACAGGTTCAGCAGTGCAAGCTTCAGCGGTACCAGTCGGCCACATTGGCCAGCGCAGCGTCCCAACCCGAGGACTCGACCACCAGCTTCAGAGACAAGCCATGGACCGAGGGCCGGTACACCACGGGAATCACGGCGACGTCGTTGCAGACGATGTCGTTCATTCGGATCAGCTGGGCGGTGCGCTTGACCATGTCCAGCTCGCCTTCGCTGCTGCGGTAGGTGGCGTCGTACTCCGGGTTGACCCAGCGCGAGCGGTTGACGCCCAGCCACTTGTTGGCCTTGCTGCTGACCTCCCAGGACACCCAGGACTGCATGTAACGGTCGGGGTCGGGCTGGCGGTTGGCGCTGGCAAACATTTCCAGGTCGGCCCAGAACTTCCCGTAGGTGTCGGGGTTGGCCACGTCGGACGAGAAGTAGACGCTGGCGGTGATGCCCTTCAGTTCCAGGTCGATGCCGGCCTTGCCGCAGGCCTGCTTGTAGATGCTCTGGACCTTCTGCCGAACCGGGTTGATGGACGTCTGGAAGACCAGCTTGAGCTTCTTGCCGCCCTTTTCGCGGATGCCATCGGACCCGCGCGCCCAGCCCGCTGCGTCCAGAAGAGCGTTGGCCTTGTCGATGCTGAATTCATTCTTCACCCCGGTGCTGTTGAAGCGGCTGGGGTTGTTGAGCCAGTTGGGCGTGGCCACGCCGTTGCGGCCGTAGACGAAGTCCTGCACCGACTTGCGGTCGAACAGCAGCACCAGGGCCTGGCGCACGGCCTTGTCGCTGAGCACGGGGTGCCGTGACTTGGGGTGCGCACGTTCGCCTTCGAACTCAGTCCACGGGTCGGACATGTTCAGGATGATGACTTCGGCGTCGCCGCTGGCGCTGGCCACCACGCGGCCCTTGCCGCTGGCCTCCAGGCGCTTGAGCAGGTCGTCTTCTACCTGCAGGTTCCACGCAAAGTCGTATTCACCGGTCTGCAGCACGGCGCGCGCCGCGCTGGTGGCGTCGCCCCCGCCCTTGATTTCGACGGCGTCGAAGAAGGGTTTGGTGGGCTCGCGATAGCTGGGGTTGGGCTCGGCGCGCAACAAGTCGCCGGGCTTGAAGTCGACCGGGCGGTAGGCCCCAGTGCCCACGGGCTTGAGGTTGGCCGGCGCGTCGCGGGACTTGGCGCCCAAGTAGGGCTCGAACAGGTGCCTGGGAATCAGCGCTACCGTGGACGAGCGCCAGGACAGCGGCGTCGGCTTCTTGAAGGTGAAGCGCACGGTGTAGCTGTCGATCTTTTCGACCTTGGCGATGTTCTCGTACTGGCCGGCAGTGAAAGCCGCCGTGGCGGCGTCCGTGGCGTACTGGAAGTTGAAGACCACGTCGTCGGCCGTGAAGGGCTTGCCGTCGGCCCAGGTCACGCCCTGCTTGAGCTTCCAGGTGGTGCTGCGCCCGTCGGCGGCCACCCCGCCGTTTTCGCGGCTGGGAATTTCGGCCGCAAGTTGCGGCACCAGATTGGCGTCGGCATCAAAGCGCGCCAGGGATTCATAGAACAGGCGTGCAGCTTCCAGGTCCTTGGCGCCGGTGCCGAAGTGCGGGTTCAACAGGGTGGGGCCCTGCCAGAACAGGAGCTTCAGCGTGCCACCGCCGCCGCGCTTGGTCGGCTTGTAGGCTGGCGTTGACGCAGGCTGGGCCTGTGCCAGGCCGGCATGCGCCAGCAGTGCGGAGGCCACCGGCAAACCCACACCCAGCGAGGCCAGGTGTGCGACAAAGGCCCGCCGCGGCAACTGGCCGCAGCGGACTTCGTCGATCAGGCAGCGCAGCTCGCTTTCGTGCACCAGTTCGTGCGCGAGCTCGCGCGCTTTCATCAAGCCTCGCGGAACCAGTTGTGCAGGCCCGACAAGTCCAGATCCCAGCCGGTCAACTGGGTGGTCAGCTTGGCATTGATGCCCCGCACGCGCGGGCGGCTGATCAGCGGGATGATCACGCCGTCTTTCACCGGCAGGTCGTTCATCCTGATGAACATGGCCGTGCGCTTGACCGGGTCCAGTTCCTGTTCAGCGGCGCGGAAAGTCTTGTCGTATTCCTCACTGGTCCAGCGGCAGATGTTCCGGCCTTGCCACTTGTTGGTCTTGCTGGAGATTTCCCAGGACGTGTACTGGTCCATGAAGCGCTCGGGGTCGGGCTGCGTCATGGTGGTGGTGTACATCTGCATGTCGCAGTAGAACTTGCCGTAGGTGTCGGGGTTGGCGACGTCCGACGAGAAGAACACGCTGGCGGTCACCGACTTCAGTTCCAGGTCGATGCCGGCCTTCTGGCAGCCTTGCTTGACAACGGCTTGCTCCTTCTGGCGCAGCGCGTTGACGCTGGTCTGGTAGACGAACTTCAGCTTCTTGCCGCCCTTTTCGCGGATGCCGTCCGAGCCCTTCTTCCAGCCCGCCGCTTCCAGGATGGCACTGGCCTTGTCGACGTTGAACTCGAACTTGTTGTTCGGGCTGCGGTAACGCGGCGGGTTGTTGAGGAAGTTGGCCGTGGCCACGCCGGTGCGGCCGTAGATGAAGTCCTGGATGCTCTGGCGGTCGGCCAGCAGCGCCATCGCCTGGCGCACAGCCGGGTCGGTGAAGGCGAAGTGCTTGGTCTTCATGCTCGAGCGTTCGCCGTCCACTTCCGCCACCGGGTCGGTGGGGTTGAGCTGGATGAATTCGATGTCGCCGCTGGGCACGATGGCCGTGCGGCCCTTGCCACCGGCTTCCAGGCGCTTGAGCACCTCGTCTTCCACCTGCAGGTTCCAGGCGTAGTCGTATTCGCCGGTCTGCAGCACGGCACGTGCGGCCGACACGGCGTCGCCGCCGCCCTTCATTTCGATGCTGTCGAAATAAGGCCGGTTGGGCATGTGGTAGTTCGTGTTGATGGCGCCGCTGACCAGGTCACCCGGCTTGAAGTCCACGAACTTGTAGGGGCCGGTGCCGACCGGCTTGAGGTTGGCCGGTGCCTCGCGCGACTTGGCGCCGGCATAGGGGCCGAAGTGGTGCTTGGGGATGATCATGCCTTCCGCAGCGACAAAAGCCGTGGCCCAGAACGGCGTGGGCTTGGCGAAGGCGACGCGGATGGTGTGGCTGTCGATCTTGGTGACCGTGACGTCCTTGTAGACGCCCGTGGTGACGGCCGCGGTGGCCGGATCCTTGGCGTATTCCCAGGTGAAGACGCAGTCGTCGGCGGTGAAGGGCTGGCCGTCGTGCCAAGTCACGCCTTTCTTCAGCTTCCAGACGACGCTCTTGCCGTCGGCCGACAGGCCGCCGTTTTCGCGGGTGGGGATCTCGGCAGCCAGGATGGGCAGCAGGTTGCCTTCGCTGTCCCAGGAGGCCAGCGGTTCATAGAAGATGCGCGAACCTTCCTGGTCCTTGGTGCCGTTGGCAAAGTGCGGCTGCAGCAGCGTGGCGCCTTGCCACCACAAGACCTTCAGTGCACCGCCGCCACCGCGCTTGGTGGGCTTGTAAACGGGGATGGCCTGGGCATTGGCCACGCCGGCGTGCATCAGCAGCATGGACGCCATGGGCGCCGACAGGCCCAGGCCCACCATCTGCTGGATGAAGCCGCGGCGCGGCAGCTTGCCTTCGCGGACGTCTTCTATCAGGTCGCGCAGTTCACGTTCTTGCATGTTCATTTCTCCTGGCGGTTTCTGGAACTTGGCTCACCTGGCAACTGGCGTTTGCCAGGCTGGCAACTGGCGCACCGCTGCGGTGCGAATCCGGCCCGATCCTATCGGCTCGCCCTGCGGCGGCCATCGGGGTACGCACTAGGCGTGCTCGGGCGATACTTGCGCCGATGGACGCTTCGGTCTTGGTCGTGCACGGCCCCCAGCCACCTGCTGCGCCAGCGCAATCCCTGGTGCTGGACTCGCCCCATTCCGGCTTTGTGATGCCCGGGGACTTTGGCTCGGTGCGAACGGACACGGAGCTGCGGGATGGCGAGGACTGTTTCATCGATGAGCTGTACCTCCCGGCTACAGCAAGGGGCGTGCCGCTGCTGGCGGCGCAATTCCCGCGCACCTACCTGGACCCCAACCGCCACCCGGGCGACATCGACGTCGACTTGCTGGACGAGCCCTGGCCCGACCCCCTGCAACCCAGCGGCAAGGCGCGCATCGGCAAATCGCTGGTCTGGCGCACCCTGGACGATGGCCGGCCCATCTACGACCGCAAGCTGAGCGTGCCGGAACTGCAGCGGCGCATCGCGCGCTACCACCAGCCCTACCATGCCCAACTGCGGGCCCTGATGGACGCGGCGCACCGCCACTTTGGCGTGGTGCACCACATCAATTGCCATTCCATGAACGCCGTCAGTGGTGCCATGGGTGAGGGTGGGGCGGGCATCGCGCGCGCCGACATCGTGCTCGGTGACCGCGACGGCACCACCTGCGCGCCCGAATTCACCGCCTTCGTGCGTGATTTCCTGCGGGGGTGCGGCTACGAGGTCAAGGTCAACGACCCATTCAAGGGCGTGGAACTGGTGCGCGCCTACAGCAACCCGGCTGCCAGCCGCCACAGCCTGCAGCTGGAGGTGAACAAGCGCCTCTACATGGACCTGGGCAGCGGCCTGGCCACTCCCTTGCGCCATGAGGGCTTCGCGCGCCTGCAGGGCCACCTGATGCAACTGGTGGATGCGATCCTGGACCAATTCACACCCCGACCCAAGCCCTGACCCAAGGCCCGCCCATGAGCACAGCCCTGCCTGTTGAACTGCAAGCCCCCGACATCCGCCCCTGGCGCGAAGGCAACACCGGTGTCGACTGGGTCCACCGCTGGACCGGCGCGCAGCGCGGGCAGCAGGTCATGGTCCAAGCCCTCACGCACGGCAACGAGATCTGCGGCGCCATCGCCCTGGACTGGCTGTTCAAGAGCGGCTGGCGGCCCTTGCGCGGGGAGCTGGTGCTGGCCTTTGGCAACGTGGACGCCTACGCGCGCTTCAACCCGGCTGACCCCTTCCCGTCACGCCTGGTGGACGAGGACTACAACCGCGTCTGGGCCGACGAACAACTCTTCGGCACGCGCGACACGGTCGAGCTGCGCCGCGCCCGCCAGCTGCAGCCTTTCGTGGACGCTGCCGAGCAGTTGCTCGACATCCACAGCATGAGCGAGCCCTGCGCGCCGCTGATGGTGTGCGGCACGGTCGACAAGAACGCCGCCTACTCGCGCCTCCTGGGCGTGCCTGAATACCTGCTGATCGACACCGGCCATCCCGCCGGCCTGCGCATGGTGGAACGCGGCGGGTTTGGTGACCCGAAGGCCGCGCGGCATGCCGTGCTGATTGAATGCGGCCAGCACTGGGAAAAGGCTGCGGCGGATGTGGCCATCGACTGTCTCGTCCGCTTCCTGGGTCTGACTGGCTTGGCCGACGCGGGCTGGGTGGCGGCCCATACGCGGCTGCCCTTGCCGCAGAAGCAGAAACTGGTGCGGGTGACCGAGGCCGTGGTGGCGCGCAGCGGCGACTTCCACTTCCTGATGCCCACGCACGGCCTGCAGGTGGTGCCCAAGGCTGGCACGCCCTTGGCGCAGGACGGCAGCCACGTGTGGGTGACGCCCTACGACGACTGCGTGCTGGTGATGCCGGGCACGCACAACCTCAAGCCCGGCGGCACGGCCGTCAGGCTGGGGCGCTTCGAATAGCACTTTCGGCCGAGGCCGCAGCGATCATTTGCAGCACGGCGGCTGCAGTGGAATCGGGCTGTTCCATCGGGAACAGGTGCGAACCATCCAGCCAGGCCAGTCGATCGCCCACGATCGTGCGCGTGGCCGCCAGGCCTGCCTGGCGACCTTCGGGTGAACGCGTGCCGCCCAGGTAGCTGACGGGGCAGCCCGGCGGGTGGCGCTTCAGCAGTGGCAGCAGCTGGTGCGGCAGCGTGACGTAGATGCGCGTTTCGATGTCACGGTGAAAGGCCAGGCGCACCGCGCCCGGGCCGCTGGCTGGGTCGTCTTCCATGCCGGCGGTGATGTAGTCGGTCAGCACCCGTTCGTCCCACACGGCAAAGGCGCGTTTGGACTTGAAGTGCTGGAATGCGTCGGTGCGCGAAGCCCAGCGTTCTCGCCGTTTGGCCGACACATGGGCCGGGCTCATGCGCGTCATCAGGCCTGAAACCTTGGCCATGTGCACGGTGTGCGCACGCCAGCCGGCAACGATGGGGGAATCGACCAAGGTCAGCGATTGCGCCAGACCGGGCCGCTTGCAGGCGGCCAGCACGCTGACATAACCACCCATGGAATGGCCGACCAGGTGCACGCCTTGTCCCGGCGCCTCACGGGCAATGAGTGCCAGCAGTTCGTCGCGCAGGTGGGGCCAGTTGCTGGTGACGGCGTAAGCCGGGTCGTGACCGAATCGGTCCAGCGCGAGCACGCGGAAGCCCGCGGCACGCCAGGCTTCAAACAGGACGCGGTAGGTTCCCGCCGGGAAGCCGTTGGCGTGGCTGAAGACGATCGTGCGGGAAGGCTGCAGCGCCGCTGCCGGGGCCTTGCGGGGCATCAGACGATTCTTTCCCCGGGGTTGGAGATCTTGCGCATCTGCTCGAAGCGGTCGCTCTTGGTCATGAGCGGGTGTGCTGCATCGCCACCGTCCCAGCGGGGGTCTTCGATGCCTTCAAACACCTCGCGCAGGCGCTGGCCCCAGGTGGTGTGGATCATCTGGAAGTACGGGTTGTGCTCGTCGATGCAGACGTGTTCGCTGCTCTGGAAGCTGCCTTCGCGGTAGACCAGCAGGTCCAGCGGCAGGCCGACGCTCAGGTTCGACTTCAGCGTGCTGTCCATGGACACCAGTGCGCACTTGGCGGCCTCGTCCAGTTGCGTGGCAGGCGTCAGCACGCGGTCCAGGATCGGCTTGCCGTATTTGCTTTCGCCGACCTGGAAGAAACAGGTCTCGCGCGTGGCTTCAATGAAGTTGCCGGCGCTGTAGACCAGGAAGAGGCGCATGGCCTCGCCCTTGATCTGGCCGCCGAAGATCATGCTGGCATTGAAGTCCACACCGGCCGCCTTCAGCGAAGGCCCGTCCTGCTGGTAGACGCGGCGCACGGCGCTGCCCAGCACGCGTGCCACGTCGAACATGCTGGTGGCGTTCCAGATGGTGATGGGTTCCTTGTTGCCGTTGTCCAGCTTTTCCACCTGCAGCACTTCGCGCACGCTCTGGCTGATGCTCAGGTTGCCAGCCGACAGCATGACCATGAAGCGCTCGCCCGGCACTTCGTACATCATCATCTTGCGAAAGGTGCTGATCGCGTCCAGACCCGCGTTGGTGCGGGAATCGGACAGGAAGACGAGCCCGGCGTTGAGCCGGATGCCGACACAGTAGGTCATGTGGAGATGGGAAGTCTGCGGAATTGAAAGGCGAGCGTATCAGGCGGCCTTGTCGCGGCGCGCCTTCAGCCGGCACCAGCCGGCGTAGACGAGGGCTGCCAGGCCGACACTGCCCAGCACCGCCCAGATGTAGGGCGACGCAGGGCTGGGCTGGGTGCGGTGCGCGGTGAGCGTTTCCGTGATGAACAGGCCGCAGATCAGACCGATGGAGGCCGCAATGCGTGAGCGGCGCAGGTAGTCCACGGCTGCAGCGGTTTTCATGCCGACGACTTCTTCACGCGCTGCGTGAACTGCACGACATTGCCTTCTGGATCCCAGCCGCTGACCTGCAGGCTGCCTCGCCACGCCCAGGTTGCTTCAGCGCCCCGGATGCCGCCGCCGGCCCTGCGCGCAGCGCTGCGGGCAGCGTCCAGGTCGGCCACCGGGAACACGGGCTTGATGGCCCCGTCCTCGCGCAGCGCCGGCGGCCGGGTGAGGCTGATCTTCACGGCCAGGGCCTTGGGAATCGCGTGCACGACCAGGTCCCCGCACGGGCCCGACAGCAGGTCGTGACTGGTCTCGCTTTCCACCACCACGAAGCCGAACACTGCCTGGTAGAAGGCCGAAACGCGCTTCTTGTTCTTGGCGTAGATGAGCAGGGACTGCGCCAGGCGGCCGCTGCGGCGGGGTGGGATGGTCATGGCGGACTCAGGGTCTTGCAGTGGCCGGAGGCAGCGCCTTCACATCGGCGCGTCGTTGCTCCCCGTCTTGCGAATGCGCACCGCCCTGGGCTTGGTGCCTTCTGCGGGTACGGCCTGGGCTTCGACATAGGCTGCGGTGGCGTCCGGCAGGGGCGTTTCCGCCGCAGCCTCTGCCGCGACCGCTTCGTCCTTGATGACGCGTGAATAGGGCGCCAGGATCTGCACCATCTGGCCATAGACCTTGGGATTGCCGGCTACCACTTCGCGCTGGAACAGGTAGTCGCTCTCACCGGTGAAGTTGCCGATCAGGCCACCGGCTTCGGTGATGATCAGCGAACCGGCGGCCACGTCCCAGGGATTGAGACCGGTTTCGAAGAAGCCGTCGTAGTAGCCCGCGGCCACGTAGCACAGGTCCAGGGCTGCTGCACCCGGCCGGCGCAGGCCGGCGCAGCTTTGCATGATCTGTTCGAACATCTTCACATAACGCTTGAAGTTGTCGCCCTTGCGGAAGGGGAAGCCGGTGCCGATGAGGCTGTCCGACAGGCGCGTGCGCTTGCTGACGCGCAGGCGGCGGTCGTTCAGGAAAGCGCCGCGGCCCTTGCTGGCGTAGAACAGGTCGTTGCGTGTGGGGTCGTAAACAACGGCCTGCTGCACCTGGTTGCGGTAGGCCAGGGCGATGCTCACGGCGTAGACCGGGAAGCCGTGCAGGAAGTTGGTGGTGCCGTCCAGCGGATCGATGATCCAGACGAATTCGCTGTCACGCGAGCCGTGTTCGCGGCCGGACTCTTCGGCCAGGATGCCGTGGCCGGGGTAGGCCTGCAGCAGCGTTTCGATGATCACGGCTTCCGCGTTGCGGTCGACTTCGGAAACGAAGTCATTGGGTCCCTTGCTGCCGACCTTGAGAACTTCCAGGTCCAGTGCGGCCCGGTTGATCACCGAACCGGCGAGGCGTGCCGCCTTGACGGCGATGTTGAGCATGGGATGCAGGGCTTGCGACATGGGGGCGGGCCTGGGTGGGTGGCAGCGACAAGGGATAAAGAGCGCGGGGCGCGACAATCACGGCCCGAGGGAAGACCCGCATTTTAGCCGCCTCGCCGCGCCCACCACTGAGTGCCGATGTCCGAATCCACCCGTTTTGTGCTTGTGAACACCAGCCACGCCGGCAATGTGGGCGCGGCCGCGCGTGCCATGAAGGTCATGGGCTTCCACGACCTGGTGCTGGTGCAGCCCCGCTTCCCCGATGTGCTGGTGCAGCAAGAGACCGTGGCCTTGGCCAGTGGCGCGACCGACGTGCTGGCGCGCGCGCGCGTAGTGCCGACCCTGGCCGAGGCGCTGGACGGCATCACCTGGGCCTGCGCCACGGCCATGACGCCACGCGACTTCGGTCCGCCCACCTACGCGCCGCGGCCGCATTTCGAATCGCTGGCCTCCAGCGGGCACCAGGTGGCCCTGGTGTTCGGACCCGAGCGCACGGGCCTGAGCAACGAGGACGTCTACCGCTGCCATGCCTGCCTGAGCATCCCGGCCGAGCCGGATTACGGGTCGCTCAATCTGGCGCAGGCGGTGCAGGTGCTGGCCTACGAGCGCCGCCAGGCCTTGGGCGGCTACGTGGTGCAGGCGCGCACGGCCGACCCGCAGTGGGCTGACGGCGTGGCCGTGCAGGGCGTGCTGACACATTGGCAGGGCGTGCTGGAACGCATCGGATTCCTGGATCCGGTGGCACCCAAGAAGCTGATGCCGCGCCTGAACCAACTGCTGAACCGCGCCCTGCTGACGCAGGAAGAGGTGCATATCCTGCGCGGCATAGCCCGAGCGGTGGATGGTCGGCCCCAGCAGAAATAGGTGCTGCTGGGTACACTGGCCGACCTCCCTGGGACACCACCATGTTCAGCCGCCTGCGTGAAGACATTGCCTGCATCCTGGAGCGCGACCCCGCGGCGCGTTCCACGTGGGAGGTGCTGACCTGTTATCCGGGTCTGCATGCATTGGTGCTGCACCGCCGGGCCCATTGGTTCTGGCGTCACGGCTGGCGTGTGGCGGGGCGTTTCATTTCCCACGTCGCCCGCTTCCTGACGGGCATCGAGATCCATCCCGGCGCCACCATTGGTCACCGCGTCTTCATTGACCACGGCATGGGCGTGGTGATCGGCGAAACCGCCGAGGTCGGCGACGAGTGCACCATCTACCAAGGCGTGACGCTGGGTGGCACCTCGCTGTCCAAGGGCGCCAAGCGGCACCCGACGCTGGGCCGCGGCGTCATCGTCAGCGCCGGCGCCCAGGTGCTGGGCAGCTTCACGGTGGGTGATGGCGCGCGCGTGGGCAGCAATGCCGTGCTGCTGCAGCCAGTGCCGGCCGGTGCAACCGCGGTGGGCATCCCGGCGCGCATCGTGCAGAAGAGTGCCGACGCGGCGCGCGAGGAAGTGGCCGCCAAGATGGGCTTCTCGGCCTATGGCGTGACCCAGGGCGACGACCCGGTGGCGCTGGCCATGAAGGGCCTGATCGACAACGCGTCCGGGCACGAGCACCAGATCATGCTGCTCTGGCAGGCCATCGAGAAACTGTCCCAGCGGTCGCGCGAACTGCCCGTGGGCGATTGCGTGCCGCAGGACGCGCGCACCACCGAGCACTTCGACGCCGAGGGCCTGAATCGGCTGGTGAAGTGACTCAGGCGCGGTGACGTAGGCGAGGTGACTCAGGCAACGGGTGCCATGGTGTTCTTGGCGAGCACCACCCGGTCGTTCAGTTCCTTGGCTGGCACGGGCCTGCCGAACAGGTAGCCCTGGCCGAGCTTGCAGCCCAGCTGCTTCAGCGTGCTGGCCTGCAACTCGGTTTCCACGCCTTCGGCCACCGTGTCCACGCCCAGGCTGCGCGACAGGCCGATGATGGCGTCGACGATCTTGGCGCTTTCGGGTCGCTCGGACAGGGTGCGCACAAAGCTGCGGTCAATCTTGATCTTGTCGAAAGTCATCTCGGCCAGGTAGCTGAGGCTGGAATAGCCGGTGCCGAAGTCGTCCAGCGTGACCGTCATGCCCGCCCGCTTCAAGGCCAGGATGACTTGTCGGGCGCGGGCGGTGTCGTTGACCAGGGCCGTCTCGGTCAGCTCGACGTCCAGCCGTGTGGGCGACACGCCACCTTCGCGCAGGATGGTCAGCAATTGCGGCACGAGCGACTCGTCCTGGATCTGCTGCGGTGCCACGTTGAAGGACACCCGCCAATGGGGCGGGAAGTGGCTCATGTCCTGGCAGGCCGAACGCAGCAGCGACAGGGTCAGCGGGCCGATCAGACCCGAACTTTCGGCCAGCGCAATGAACTTGTCCGGGCCCAGCAGGCCGCGCTGCGGGTGGCGCCAGCGGCAGAGCAGTTCCAGCGACACCACATTGCGCCGCTCCAGCCCCACGATGGGTTGGTAGAAGGGCACAAACTGGCCCGCGGCAATGCCTTCGCGCAATTGCTGTTCCAGCACATGACGCTCGGACAGCGCTTCGTCCTGGCGCGCGTCGTAAAGGCACACCTCGCCGCGGCCGCTGTGCTTGGCGCGGTACAGGGCCGAATCGGCCTTGCGCAGGAGTTCGTCACCCGTGGTGGCGTCGTCGGGGAAGCGTGCAATGCCGACGCTGGCACCGATGGCCACCGTGAGGTCGCCGAAGTTCATGGGCTCGGCCAGCCGCTGGACGATGTGTTCGGCCGCCGACTCCACTTGCGGCAGCCCTTCGCGTTCGTCCACCACCACCACGAACTCGTCGCCGCCGTAGCGTGCGCGCAGGTCGGTCTGGCGCAGGCAAAGGGCCAGGCGGCGCGCCACTTCCTTCAGCACCAGGTCGCCCACCATGTGGCCGTTGCGGTCGTTGATGGGCTTGAAGCGGTCCAGGTCCACCATCAGCACGGCCAGCCGTTCGCCCTGCTGCGAAGCCCTGGCCATGCGGGCGTGCATGGCGTCGTGCAGGCCGGCGCGGTTGTCCAGGCCCGTGAGCAGGTCGCTGCTGGCCAGGCGCTGGATGCGCACCTCGGCGTCCATTAACGTGCCGCGGGTGCTGACCAGTCCATTGGTCAGGCGACGCCACAGCACCGTGCCGATCAGCAGTGTCAGTGTCACGGCCGCGCCCATGAGCATCCAGGATCGCTGCTGCAGGGCCAACACCTCAGCTTCGGTGGTCGCCAGCGAGGCGCGGGTCAATTCGTCATTGGCTTCGGACAGGAGGCGCGAGTTGCGGCCATAGCGTTCGCCGTCGAAGAGCGCGCGCGCGGACTCGTGGGCGCCGGAGTTCAGGGCTTCCAGTGCCGACTGCCGCATGCGGGCGATGTCCCGCGACGCGGCTTCGGTCTTCTGGCGGTACTTCTGCGACACGCTCTCGGGCACCAGCAGGCTGGCGTGTTCCACCGCCTGGTTCAGTTCATTGACCAAGTGGTCGTAGCGGTCGATCCAGGCGCGGTCGCCGCTGATGGATGCGGTCTGTGCGGCTTGCAGCAGTTGTTGTTCGGTGACGCGCAGACGGCCAGCCACCTCGTAGGCGGCGGCGTGGCGTTGGCCGGCTGCCGCGAGTGATTGCATCGACCACAAGCGTTCGGCCAGCAGCACGGCTGTGAGCAACGCGGCGCCAGCCAAGGTGATGGCCACGGCTCGCCTGGCCTGGCGCATCGTCTGTTCGACGATGGACACAGAGGGCAGAAGGGGGCCAGCAGGCGCAGCTCGGTCAGACATGAGGGACGGAAAAGGGGCTCCGTCTCATATCGGGCGCTGCTGGCGCCGACTTGAGAGCGCCCCTCAGGCCCGTGGTGGCCGCTGTGCGGTTTTCGGCCTGAAGGCCTTGCAGACCGTGTCGTCCGTCTCGATGTAGGGGCCACCGATCAGGTCCAGGCAATAAGGCACCGCAGCAAAGATGCCGAGCACCGGCGGTGTCGCCTGGGGCAGGCCCTGCAGGGTTTCGGCAATGGACTTGGGTTGCCCGGGCAGGTTGATGATGAGTGCCTGACTGCGGATGACCGCCACCTGTCGAGACAGGATGGCCGTGGGCACGAAGGCCAGGCTGATCTGGCGCATCTGCTCGCCAAAGCCGGGCATCACCTTGTGGGCCACCGCCAGCGTGGCTTCCGGGGTCACGTCGCGCAACGCAGGGCCGGTGCCGCCCGTGGTCAGCACCAGGTGGCACCGGGTCTGGTCCGCCAGGTCGATCAGTGCAGCGCTGATGCCGGCCTGTTCATCAGGAATCAGGCGTTCGTGCCATTGAATCGGGTTGCGCACGGCGCGGCCCAGCCAGTCCTTCAGCGCCGGGATGCCCTTGTCTTCGTAGACGCCGCTGGAAGCGCGGTCACTGATGGAAACCACGCCGATGCGGATGAGGTCGGGTGCGTCGCTCATGCAGGACCTTCTTCAAGCAGGAAGGGCTTCAGGAACTGGAACAGGTCCCGGAAGCTCTTGGGCTGGCGCGCTTCGGGCGCGAGGCCCAATGCGTCCTTGCGGGCCTGGCGAACCAGGCTGCGCAGTTGCTGGGTGTCGGTGTCTGGGTGTTGTTGCATCCAGGCCGTCATGGCGTCGTCGCTGGTGACCAGGTCGGCACGCCAGCGTTCGGTGTCGTGCAGCACCAGCGTGTCCTTGGCGCTGCCCACGGTGGCCGAAGCGACGGCTTCGCGCAGCATCGCTTCGTCGGCGTTGCGCATCAGTTTTCCCACGTACTGCAACTGGCGGCGGCGGCCTTCGTGCGACTTGGTGCGGCGCAATTCCAGGATGGCGTCGCGCAGCGACTCCGGAATGGGCACCGCCGCCAGGCGTTCTGTCGAGAGTTCAGCGACTTCCAGCCCCAGCTTCTGCAGGGCGTGGGACTGTTCCTTCAGCTGTGTCTTGCTGGGGCGAGACGGCCCGTCGCCGTCATCACTGTCGCCATAGTGGACATCGATGCCGCGGTGCGGCGCGGCTTTGCGGGCCATGAGGAGCAACGCCTGCGAGGGCGCGTGAAGGTGGGCCGCTATGATAAGTGCGCACTTTTGCCCTGCTGACAACAAAGCACCTGATGACCATGGTTTCCCGCGACAACACCGGCTTTTCCTTCCGCCAGGAGCAGTTCCAGCAGCTCGTGGAGGACACGCTGCAACTGGCGCGTGGGCTGGGCGCCAGCGACGCAGGCGCCGAGGTGAGCGAAGGCGTGGGCCTGTCGGTGTCGGTGCGCAATGGCGAACTGGAAAACGTGGAGCGCAACCGCGACAAGTCCCTGGGTGTCAGTGTCTATCTGGGCCAGCGCCGCGGCAATGCCAGCACCTCGGACTTCTCGCCCGCGGCCGTCCGCCAGACCGTGCAGGCGGCCTACGACATAGCACGCTTCACGGCCGAAGACCCGGCCGCCGGCTTGCCCGATGCCGATGATCTGGCCAGCGCATCGGACGCGTCGCGCGATCTGGACCTGTTCCATCCCTGGTCGCTGGACGCCGCCGCAGCAGCGGAACTCGCGCGCCGCTGCGAAGACGCCGCGCTGACGGTCGACAAGCGCATCACCAATTCGGAAGGCGGCGGTGTGTCCGCACAGCAGGCGCACTTCTGGGCT
The DNA here is from genome assembly GCA_963750785.1 of uncultured beta proteobacterium. Classification (GTDB taxonomy): domain Bacteria; phylum Pseudomonadota; class Gammaproteobacteria; order Burkholderiales; family Burkholderiaceae_C; genus Rubrivivax. The sequence continues at coordinate 216,406 of CAVVSC010000003.1, forward strand.
GGCAATTCGCGTGGCTTCCGCGGGGGTTATGCCAGTTCTCGCCACTACCTGTCGGTGTCGCCGATTGCGGGCAAGGGACGCGACATGCAACGTGACGGCTGGTACACCAGCATGCGCGACGCGGCAGACCTGGCCAGCCCGGAAACTGTCGGCCGCTATGCCGCCGAACGTGCGCTGTCGCGCTTGAAATCGCGCCGCGTGGCCACGGGTGAGGTGCCAGTCTTGTTCGAATCGACCGTGGCCGCGGGCTTGCTTGGCGCCTACGTGCAGGCCACGAGTGGCGGTTCGCTGTACCGAAAGGCCAGCTTCCTGGTGGACAGCCTGGGCAAGGCGGTGCTGGCCAAGCACATTGACATCACCGAGGACCCGCATCAACTGAAAGGCAAGGGCAGCGCGCCTTTTGACGACGAGGGTGTGCGCACGCAGTTGCGTCAGGTGGTGCAGGCGGGCGTGGTGCAAGGCTATTTCCTGTCCAGCTATTCCGCCCGCAAGCTGGGCATGCGCACCACGGGCCACGCCGGGGGGTCGCAGAACCTGGTGATGACCAGCCGCCGTACCAAGAAGGGCGACGACCTGGACGCCATGCTGCGCAAGCTGGACCGCGGGCTCTTTGTCACCGAACTGATGGGCCAGGGCGTCAACTACGTGACCGGCGACTATTCACGCGGTGCGGCAGGCTTCTGGGTCGAGGGCGGACGCATCGTGCACCCGGTGCATGAAGTGACGATCGCTGGCAACTTGAAGCAGATCTTCCGCGACATCGCTGCGATTGGTGCGGACGCCTACACGCAGGGCAGCAAGACCGTGGGCTCGGTGCTCGTGCCGCGCATGAAGTTGGCTGGGGCCTGAGCGGATCCAGGGTGCACCTGATGGTGCTTACCCTGATTTCAACCGCCATTCAGCTTGGATGCGGAAACTCCCGGCAGCGCTGATTCGTCCATAGGTGGCAGGGCATGGCATCGAGCGGGAAAACCCGCCCGAATCCGTTTGAGCCCAATCCTAGAATTCCGCGTCCCGTCCTTAGATCACCACAGATTTCCACAGGAGATATGCATGGAACGTCGTTCATTCGTTAGCGGTGCCGGCCTCGCGGGCGTGCTCGCCGCTGGTGCGGCCCCCGCCATCGTGCACGCGCAGACCGCGCTGCGCTGGCGCTTGACCTCTTCGTTCCCCAAGTCGCTGGACACCATCTACGGTGCCGCCGAAACCTTCTCCAAGAAGGTCAAGGAGATGACGGGGGGCAAGTTCGAAATCTCGGTGCATGCAGCCGGTGAACTGGTGCCCTCACCCGGCCTGGTGGACGCGGTGCAGAACGGCACCGTCGAAATGGGCCACACCGCGCCTTACTACTACTTCGGCAAGAACGACGTCTTCGCACTGGGCTGCGCCATTCCCTTCGGCCTGAACAGCCGCCAGATGACGGCATGGATGTACGACGGCAACGGCCTGAAGCTGATGCGCGAGTTCTATTCGAACTACGGGATCATCAGCTTCCCCATGGGCAACACGGGCGCGCAGATGGGCGGCTGGTACCGCAAGCCGATCAAGACTGTGGCCGACCTGAAGGGCCTGAAGTTCCGCGTCGGTGGTTTTGCCGGCAAGGTGACGGGTCGCCTGGGCGCCGTGTCGCAGAACATCCCCGGTGGCGAGATCTACCAGGCCTTGGAAAAGGGCACCATCGACGCCGCGGAATGGGTCGGTCCGTATGACGACGAGAAGCTGGGCTTCTACAAGGTCGCGCCCTTCTACCACTACCCCGGATGGTGGGAAGGCGGTCCGCAGCTGGACCTCTACGTGAACCAGAAGGCCTATGACGGCCTGAGCCCGGAGTACAAGGCCATCATTGAAAGTGCGTCAGCCTACGCCCACACCGAAATGCAGGCCAAGTACGACGCCCGCAACCCGGCCGCACTGAAGCGCCTGGTGGCCGGCAAGGCCAAGTTGGTGGCCTTCGAAAAGCCTGTGCTGGACGCTGCCTACAAGGAAGCCATGGCGCTGTACAGCGAGATCAGCGCCGCCAACCCGGCGTGGAAGAAGATCTACGAGGACTACAGCAACTTCCGTCGCGAAGCCAACCTGTGGTTCCGCTTCACCGAGGCCAAGTTCGACAGCTTCATGCAATCGCAAAAGCTCTGAACCAGCTCCGGCGCCAGAACAAAAAAGCCCCGCAGTCGCGGGGCTTTTTTCTTTGAGCGGTTCACAAGCGCCGGGGCGCTTGCCCCGGCAGCTGTCGTCCTTGCCTACTTCTTGCCGGACGCGTCTTTCTTCATGGCATCTTCCAGCGCCTTCATGGGGTCGTCATCTGCGGTCGAAGGTGACGCATCTGCGCCCGCTGCTGCCGAGGCTCCCGGCTCTGTCGCTTCGGGGGCGGACGCCGCCTCGGCCGCATCTTCGGCGCGCTCGCGGTCCACTTCCATTTGCAACTCATTGAGGTTGCCTTGTGAAGCCTTGGCATCGCGGCTGACGATGCCAGGGAAGGCAATGATCAGGCCGACCATGATGATCTGGATGACGACAAAGGGCACCGCACCCCAGTAGATCTGGCCCGTGGTGACCTTGGCCACGGGCTTGCCTGTGACGCGGTCGGTGTAGTCGTCGGTGGGCGCCACGCTTCGCAGGTAGAACAGGGCAAAGCCGAACGGCGGGTGCATGAAGCTGGTCTGCATGTTCACCGCCAGCAGCACGCCGAACCACACCGGGTCGATGCCCAGCTTGATGGCCACAGGTCCCAGCAGCGGGATGACGATGAAACTGAGCTCGAAGAAGTCCAGGAAGAAGGCCAGCACGAAGATCAGGATGTTCACCACGATCAGGAAGCCAACCTGGCCACCGGGCAGCCCGCTGAGCAGGTGTTCGACCCAACGTGGTCCGTCCACGCCCTGGAAGGACAGGCTGAAGACCGTGCTGCCGAGCAGGATGAAGACCACGAAGCAGGACAGCTTCATGGTGGTGTCCATGGCCTGACGCAGCAGGCGCAGGTCCAGCCGCTTGCGCGACAGCGCCATCACCAGTGCGCCGACCGCGCCCATGGCCCCGCCTTCCGTGGGCGTGGCAACGCCCAGGAAGATGGTGCCCAGCACCAGGAAGATCAGGCCCAGCGGCGGGATCAGCACGAAGGTCACGCGTTCGGCGATGCGGGACAGCAATCCCAGTTTGAGCAGCTTGTTGGCCAGCGCCAGGGCAAAGGCCGCACCGACGCCCACACACATGGATATGACGATCAGCTCGTCCGTGGGCGTCTCGGCCGGCCGTGTCTTGGCGAAGAAGACAGACAGCGCCACCGACGCCACGAAGAGCAAACCCAGCGACGCCAGGCCCGACTTGCCGTTGTCTTCGCGGATGGTGCGCGCTTCTGGGGGCAGTGCCGGTGTCCAGGTGGGACGGACCAGGCTGACGAGCAGGACGTAGCCCAGGTACAGGCCGGTGAGCACGAAGCCGGGAATGAACGCACCCTTGTACAGGTCACCTACGCTTTGACCCAACTGGTCGGCCATGATGATCAGGACCAGAGACGGCGGGATGATCTGGGCCAAGGTGCCTGACGCGGCGATGACGCCGCTGGCCACCCGCCGGTCATAGCCGTAGCGCAGCATGATGGGCAGCGAGATCAGGCCCATGGAGATCACCGACGCAGCCACCACCCCGGTGGTCGCGGCCAGCATGGCGCCCACCAGAATCACCGCGTAAGCAAGTCCGCCACGGATGGGTCCGAAGAGCTGGCCGATCGTGTCCAGCAGGTCTTCGGCCATGCCCGACCGTTCCAGGATCAGGCCCATGAAGGTGAAGAACGGGATCGCCAGCAGCGTGTCGTTCTGCATGATCCCGAAGATCCGCAGCGGCAGTGCCTGCATCAGCGAGGCCGGCAGCAGCCCCATTTCGATGCCGATGAAGCCGAACATGAGCCCGCAGGCGGCCAGCGAGAAGGCGACCGAAAAGCCGAGAAGCAGGAACACGACCAGCCCCGCGAACATGATCGGGGCCATGTAGGCAGAAAGAAATTCCATCATTTCGCAGCAGCCTCCGCCTTGGCACGAACGAACTCGGCCAGTTCTTCTTCGGCGGTCTTGGCGACCTTCTTCCGGCTCGGATCGTCGATCAGGCCCTGCAGGAACGCGATGCGCTTGATCAGTTCAGACACCCCCTGCAACAGGAGAAGCGTGAACCCGATCGGCACCAGCGCGAACACAGGCCAACGGATCAAGCCGCCCTCATTGGAGGACATCTCACCGCTGGTGTAGGCCCGCATCACCAGCGGCAGAACGAGGTCGATCACGGTCAGGCAGAACGGAAACAGGAAGATGACGATGCAGACGGATTCGATCTTGATCTGCGTGCGCTTGGAAAAGCGCGACAACACGACGTCAATGCGCACATGCTCCTGGCGCAGCAGGGTGTAGCCGGCGGCCAGCAGGAAGACGGCGGCAAACAGGTACCACTGGATTTCCAGCAGGCTGTTGGAGCTCATGTTGAAGGCCTTGCGCACGGCGGCATTGCCGGCGCTGATGAGGACCGCAGCCAGCACCAGCCAGGCCACCCATCGGCCCACAAATTCGCTCACGGCGTCAATCGCCTGGGACAGTTTCAGCAATGCACCCACTCTTGTCTCCTGAAGTTGCGCCGTACAGGGCGGCGAACAAGCTGCAGGAATGTAGGGGAATGCCACTGAAATAGCGCTGAAATCCAGCGCCGCGCGGCCAGGGGGATACCCGGAGTAGTCAGCCCTGCTGGGCTGCCGAGAAGAGGCGTGTGGAGCGAGCCCCTGACCGGCAAAAGGCCAGGATCGGCCGTGGCAATTCGGCCAGCAGCTGTGCAAACGCGGCGATCTCTTCGGGCGACTGGTAGCCGCCGTCCACCGGCAGGTGCCGGTACTGCAGGCCCGCTGCCTGCGCGGCGGCGCCCAGTGCGGCGGCGGTGGGCTGGTTGGGCCCGTGTTCGAAGTCGGGCCGGTTGTTGATGACGCTCTTGAAGCCGGCTGCGGCGGCTTCTGCCATGGCTTCGGGTGTCAACTGGGCGGCGACGCAGACGTCCGCGGCCACGGGGCGCAGATTGGCGGCGGCAAGGATCGGCGTGCTCATGTCCGGGTCCGCTTCACTTGTTCAGCGCCTGCTTGACGGCGGCGGAGACCAGGCCCATGTCGGCCTTGCCCGCCAGGCGCGCCTTGGCAGCGCCCATCACCTTGCCCATGTCGCCAGGGCCCGCGGCGCCGATTTCGGTCACCAGGGCAGCGATGGCTGCATGCACTTCGTCAGCCGACAGCCGCGCCGGCAGGTAGGCCTCCAGCACCTTCAGCTCAAAACTTTCCTTGTCGACCAGGTCGGTGCGGCCGGCCTGCTGGAAGGCCGTGATGCTGTCCTTGCGCTGCTTGATCAGCTTGTCGACGATGGCGACCACGGCCACGTCGTCCAGTTCAATACGCTCGTCCACTTCGCGCTGCTTGCAGGCGGCCAGCAGCATGCGGATGGTGCCCAGGCGTTCGGCGTCCTTCGCACGCATGGCGGTCTTCATGTCTTCGGTGATGCGTTCTTTGAGCGGGCTCATGGAAACAGTCCTTGAAATGAAACAAGCCCGCAGCGGCGTCCCGCGCGGGCTTGTGGGTTCATGCGCGTGGGCTTGCGCGTGCGCTAGGGCGTGACTGGGCGCGGAAGAAGCTCAGTACAGCTTCTTGGGCAGCTGCATGCTGCGTACGCGCTTGAAGTGGCGCTTCACGGCAGCCGCCTTCTTGCGCTTGCGCTCGGCGGTGGGCTTTTCGTAGAACTCGCGTGCGCGCAGTTCGGTCAGCAGGCCGATCTTTTCGATGGTGCGCTTGAAGCGGCGCAGGGCGACATCGAAAGGTTCGTTCTCTTTGACGCGGATCGTGGTCATTTAGGTCGGGGTCCCGATTGAAGAATGCGCTCGGTGTCTTTGACAGGCATTGAGCAGCTTGTTTGCCGTGTCCCGCTGCAGTTCGCGGTTCTGCAAGGTTTGCGGCGGCTGCTCAAGGGCTTGTCAAGGATCGACACGCTGGTTTGCCAGCAAAGCCCGACATTATAGGCCGGATTTCGGGCGCGCCGAAGTCTTGTCTTCAGGCCGCACGCACGAGGGGTCTCTCACCAACTTGGTGCGTGGCGCAGGCTGTCAGCACATCGCCCACCAGCACGATGGCCGGGCTGCCCAGGCCAGCAGCACGGGTGGCGGCGGCCAAGTGGGTCAGGGTGGTCACCAGGCGACGTTCCTGCGGCAAACCGGCGTGCTGCACCACCGCAGCCGGGGTGGCTGCGGGCAGGGCACCCAGCAGACCGCGCTGCAGCGTGTCGATCTGCGCCATGCCCATGTAGATAACCAGGGTCAGGCCCTGGGCGGCGGCGGCGCCCAGGATGGCCCAATCCGGGCCCGCTGCGCCGTCCTGCGCGTGGGCGGTGACCAGCATCACACCTTGGGCGTGGCGTCGGTGTGTCCAAGGCACACCCAGCGCGGTGGCGGCGGCCAGGCCGGACGTGATGCCATTGACGACTTCCACGGTGATGCCCCGCGCCTGGAGTGCTTCCACCTCTTCGCCGCCGCGGCCGAACACGAAGGGGTCGCCGCCCTTGAGCCGCACCACCCGTTCGCCGGCCAGCGCCTCGTGCACCATCAGCCGCTCAATGAAGGCCTGCGGCGTGCTCTTGCAGCCGCAGCGTTTGCCCACGTGCACCACGCGCGGTGGGCGCCGACAGCCGCGCAGCACGCGTTCCAGCACCGCGTCACTCACGAGGTCATCGACCAGTAGCACGGTGGCGCGACGGGCCACGCGCAACGCCTTCAAGGTCAGCAATTCCGGGTCGCCGGGACCGGCGCCCACCAAGGCGCAGCAAGGGGGACGTGCATGGCTCATGCGGTTTCTGCCAGCGGTTGCCCGCGGCGTTCCAGTTCGTCCATCGCGGCCATGATCAATGCGGCCTGGCGGGCCAGCGAGGGTGGCAGTGGGCGCATGCCGCTCAGCACCTCCTGCACGTAGACGGCCGTGGACGCAGCGTCGGTTTCCCGGGGAAGCCAGGGCAGTTCAGCCAGAACACCTTCCTGTGCGGGCAGTGACAAGTCGGGGCGCAACTGGCCCACCAGGCAGACGTCCATGCGCGGTTGGCGGCGCGGGTCGGCCACGGGTTCGCCTTCGGTGCCGCGCAACAGCAGCGCGTCGACCCTCTCATGTTCGGCCCACTGCGCCATCAGCTTGCCAAATTCCGGATGCGTGTGGTTCACCACCCGCAGGGCTGGCGCGCCCAGCACCGGGTTGAGCATCTTCGCCACCGTGTGGCCAGGTCCTCGCAGGCCCACGGCCTGGCGCAGGTCCAAGAGCGACTGCAGTGCCGGGCACAGCACCCGCGTGGGAACAAAGGCGGGTTCGCGCCGATGCCAGGCATGGCCAATGTCGGCCGCCTGCAGCGCGGCGTGCAGGCCCAGGCTGTCCAGGATCTCGGCACTGGCCACCCGCGTGGGATCGGCCATGGGGCCATGCATCAGCACATGCAGGCCTTCGCGGGCCAGCCACAGCGCGAGCAAAGGCGTCAGGTTGGGCAGCTTGCGTGAACCGTTGTACGACGGCAGAAGCACGACAGGTTTGTCACTGTGCACCTTGACGCAATGGGACTCGGCGGCGTGCAGGAAGCCCGTGATCTCCGGCAGCGTTTCGCCTTTCATGCGCATGGCCATGACGAAGGCGCCGGCCTGCACGGCATTGACTTGTCCGCGAAGCACCTGCTGCATCAGGTCAAAGGCCGCGTCCTGGCTGAGCGCTCTGGCGCCTGCCGCCCCGCGACCGATGTCCTTCAGATAGCCGGCAATGCCCATGGCAACGGGTGGCGGCAGGGCCGCGTGATCTGCTTGCGGACGCATTGCAAGTTGCGGGCCCGGCGCGATGCCCATGGTCGGACTCAGGCTTCGGCTGTGCGCTGCTGCACAAGCCGCTTCAGTTCGGGAACGCAGGACCCGCACTGCGTGCCGCATTTCAGCGCGCCTTGAAGCGAAGCGAGACGCGCTGAGGCGGTGCCTTCGGCCTGGCTCAGCACCGCTTCGATGCGGGACAGCCGCACGTCGAAACAACTGCACACCTGCGGGTCCCGAGGTGCTGACGTCCTGGCGCCGGGCAGGGCGCCCGGTACCAGCAGGCGGCTGCCCACGGGCACCGGCTGCTCTTGTTGCAGCAGCGGCACCAGCCAGCTTTCATCGCGCGTGTCGCCGGCCAACAGGGCGGCCTGCAATTGACTCGTGCCGTCGCGCTCCGCCAAGCGCAGGCTGCGCCGCTGGCCGCGCCGAATGTCCGTGTAATGCAAGGTCAGCGGTCCCTTCAAGGCAAAGGCCTGGGCGATGCGGTCGACCACGCTGTTTTCCGCCGGCGTGGCCGCGGAGGCGCGGAACAAAAGACCCGAGCGTTGACGACCGAAGGCCACGCAACTGGCATGCGCAAAAAGCGCCATCTTCGAGCGCAGCAGGTCCCGGGCTTGCAGCGCGCTGGCTTCGTCATCGAACCAGCCCAAGGCCAGCAGGCGCCAGGGCAAATCCAGTCTCGTGATGGCCACCGCCGCGTGCTTCAGCTCGGGCTGCTTGCTTTGTGGGCAGTAAGCCGGGTTGGTCAGCGCATTGATGCCGCCAAGCAGGAATTCGTCACCCCAGTGCATGGCGACGAAGGCCTGCGTCGGCGCCACCGTGGTGCTGGCGCGTGCGGGCAGCACCAGGCGGCCGCGCCGCGAGCGCAGTTCCACCAGTTCACCTTCAGCCACACGCAGGCAGGCAAGGTCCTGCGGATGCAGATCCACGGCGGGCTCGGGTTCATGGCCAAACAGGCGGCTGACCAGGCCTGTGCGGCTCATGCCATGCCACTGGTCGCGCAAGCGGCCTGTGTTCAGAGCGAAGGCGTGGAGGGCGTCGCGCGGCTCGGCCACCGGAACGAAGGCCATGGCTGCAAAGCGCGCGCGGCCGTCGTCGGTGGGGTAGTGGTGGTCGGTGTAGAGGCGTTCCTGGCCTTGGACTGCACCTTCCGGAAAGGGCCAGCAGGCGGGCGCCAGGTCCAGCTGCCGCCAGCTGAGGCCCGTGATGTCCAGGTCGCGTCCGCGGGTGCTTTCGCGGTGTTCGTTCCAGACGTCCTCTGGCGTGGTGTATGGCAACAGGCTCGCTTGCCCCGGTCGAAGGCGTGCCTCCACGCGGCGACCGAAATCGCAGGCAATCTCCCAATCCGCCCGCGCGGTGCCGGGTGCCGCCACCGCCGCCCGCACACGCGTGATGCGCCGTTCACTGTTGGTGACCGTGCCTTCCTTTTCGCCCCAGCTGCTGGCGGGCAGCAGCAGGTGTGCAAAAGCACCAGTGGCGGTGTTGCCAAAGACTTCTTGCAAGACCACGAATTCGGCTCGCTGCAAGGCCCGCTTGACCGTGGCCTGGTCGGGCAAGCTTTGCGCCGGGTTCGTGCAGGCGATCCACAAGGCACGGATCTCGCCATCGGCAGCGGCCTGGAACATCTCCACCGCCGTCTTGCCGGGCTTGGCAGGGACCTCATTCACACCCCACAGCCGTGCCACTTCGGCTCTGTGTGCAGGATTGGCCAGATCGCGGTGGGCGGACAGCAAGTTGGCCATGCCGCCCACTTCGCGCCCGCCCATCGCATTCGGTTGGCCGGTCAGCGAAAACGGGCCGGCGCCGGGCTTGCCAATCTGGCCGGTGGCCAGGTGAAGGTTGATCAGCGCCGCGTTCTTGGCGGTGCCGCTGCTGCTCTGGTTCAGGCCCTGGCAATACAGCGACAGCGTCCGGGCCGAGCGGCCGAACCACTGCGCAGCCTGCACGATGGCGTCGTCGCTCAAGCCGGTGATGCGTGCCGTCTCGCGAGGTGTGAACTCCCGCACGAGCGCCTTCAGCTCGTCAAAGCCAGTGGTGTGAGCCTCGATATGCGCGTGGTCCACCAGGTCCTCCCAGAGCAGCACATGCAGCATGCCGTGGAACAGCGCCACGTCGGTGCCGGGCTGCAAGGGCAGGTGCAGGTCGGCTTGTTCGGCGGTTTCCGTGCGGCGCGGGTCGGCGACGATGATCTTCATCGACGGATCGGCGCGTCGGGCATCTTCCACTCGGCGGTACAGCACTGGGTGCGCCCAGGCCATGTTGCTGCCGGCGATGAAAAGGCAGTCGGCCTTGGCGATGTCGTCGTAGCAGGCCGGCGGCGCGTCGGCGCCCAGCGTGAGCTTGTAGCCGGCCACTGCACTGCTCATGCACAGGCGGGAATTGGTGTCGACGTTGTTGGTGCCCAGCACACCCTTGGCCAGTTTGTTGAAGACGTAGTAGTCCTCGGTGAGCAGCTGGCCACTGATGTAGAAACCCAATGCGTCCGGGCCTTGCTCCCGGGCGATGCGCGAGAAGGTGTCGGCGGCCGTGTCAAGAGCCACGTCCCAGCTGACGTCCTTTCCGTGCAGGCGGGGCGCGCGAAGGCGCGCATGCATCGTGATGGGTGCTGTGGCCGTCAGATGCAGGGACTGCCCTTTGGTGCACAGGCGGCCGAAGTTGGCAGGGTGGTCCGGGTCACCTCGCACCCCGGTGATCTGCGCGCCCTCGCTTTCGATGACAACCCCGCAGCCCACACCGCAGTAGGGGCAGGTGGACTTGGTCTCGATCACGATGCGGCCGGTTCGCTGCCGTCCAGGAAGACCTCGCCCTTGTCGACGCTGGCCGCAAAGCGTTTGGCACAGCCGACGTCAGGTGCGCGTGCCTCGCCACTGTCCAGCGCAATGCTCCAGTTGTGGAGGGGGCCAGCCACGCTGTGGCCGAAGACGATGCCATGGCTGAGCGGGCCGCCCTTGCGCGGGCACTTGTCCAGCAGGGCGAAGCTGGGGTCGTCAGCTGCACGGAAGATGGCAACTTCGGGGCCATGGCTGCGCGCCCTGCGACGCGAGCCCTGGGGCAGGATGTCGTCAACGCGGCAGATGAGCTTCCACTGCGGGGTCACGGCAGCCTTCACAGCATCCCCACCGGCGCGAATTGGCGGGTGTCGACCGACGCCTTTTCAAACTCATGCCGGGGGTCGGGTTCACCGTACGGGCTGCACTGCAGGCGCGCCCACAGCGCCATGCGGCCTTCGTGGTCGTCCAGGATCTTCTTCTTCACCGTGTCCAGCCCCACGCGGCAGACGCAGTGCACCTTGCGTTCCAGGTACCAGCCTTCCGCGCAGTAGAGCTGCAGGAAGGCGCCGCTGTATTCCAGCACTTCCTGCGCCGTCTTGAGCTTGCAGAAGCAGTGCGCCACTTCCGTCTTGATGCCGCCATTGCCGGCGACGTAGATTTCCCAGCCACTGTCGACGCCGACCACGCCGACGTCCTTGATGCCGGCTTCCGCACAATTGCGCTGGCCGCCGGTGACCTTGACGGTGGGTATCTTGTACTTGTCCACCGCGTCAGCAACGCGCCGCAATTCATCCGCCGTGGTCTCACCGCTCCACATGCGCGGGATGACGCTATAGCTGCCGTCCTTCTGGATGTTGGCGTGGCTGCGCTCGTTGATGTAGCGACTCTGCGGGTCGTCCTGGGCCTCCTTGGGCCAGCTGCTGAGCAGGTAGTAGTTGATGGCCGGCCGGCAGCTGGCGCAGCCGTTGGGCGCGCGCCAGTTCAGCGCGCGGTAGACCTCGTCAATCGTCAACAGCTTCTGCGTGCGGATGGCGTCGCGCGCTTCCTGGTGGCTGGTGTCGGTGCAGCCACACATGGCCTTCTTGGCCGGCGGCTTGGAATAGTCGCCGCCTGCCGTGAACATCAGCAGCTGTTCCACCAGGCCCGTGCAGGAACCGCAAGAAGCGCTGGCCTTGGTGTGCGTGCGCACCTCGTCCAGCGTGAACAGGCCCTTCTCCTTGATGGCCTTGCAGATGGCGCCCTTGTTGACGCCGTTGCAGCCGCAGACCTCGTCTGTGTCGGCCATGGTGGCGGCCTTGCTGTGGCCCTCGTGGCCGACGTCGCCGATGTTGGAGCTTGTGAAATGTTGGCCGAACATCAGCCGGTCTCGGATGTCGTTGACATTGCGTGCGTCGCGGATCAGCTTGAAGTACCAACTGCCGTCCACGGTGTCGCCGTACAGGCAGGCGCCGATGAGCTTGTCGTCCTGGATCACCAGCTTCTTGTAGACGCCGGCAAAGGGGTCGGACAGCACGATTTCTTCTGTGCCCGCGCCGCCGCTGAAGCTGCCGGCACTGAACAGGTCGATGCCCGTGACCTTGAGCTTGGTGCTGACCTGGCTGCCCGTGTAGCGGCCGATGCCGAATTCGGCCAGGTGCGTCGCGCAGACCTTGCCCTGTTCGAAGAGCGGTGCCACCAGGCCGTAGGCGACGCCGCGGTGCGCCGCGCACTCGCCAACGGAGTAGATGCGGGGGTCGGTGACCGTCTGCATCGTGTCCGTCACCACGATGCCGCGCTTGCAGTGCAGGCCGATCTTTTCGGCCAGCTGTGTGTTGGGGCGGATGCCGGCGGCCACCACCACCAGGTCGGCAGGCAGTTCCGTGCCGTCCTTGAGCCTGACGGCGCGCACCCGACCCTGCTCATTGCCGAGCAGGCACTCCGTGTGGGCGCCCATGCTGAACTTCATGCCGCGTTCCTCCAGGCTCTTCTGCAAGAGCGAACCTGCGGTCTCGTCCAGTTGGCGGTCCATCAGCCAGGGCATCAAGTGCACGACCGTGACGCTCATGCCGCGCTTGGCCAGGCCGTTGGCCGCCTCCAGGCCCAAAAGGCCGCCGCCGATGACCACCGCGTGCTTGAAGCGCGTGGTCGCGTCGATCATGGTCTCGGTGTCGGCAATGTCGCGGTAGGTGACCACACCTTGCAGATCCTTGCCGGGGATGGGCGGAATGAAGGGCTTGCTGCCCGTGGCCACCAGCAGGCGGTCGTACTCGGCCTCGACCTGCTCACCTTTGGCGTCGACTGCAGTGACCACGCGGCGCCTGCGGTTGACACCCACAACAGTTTGGCCCATGTGCAGCGTGATGCCCTGTTCGTCGTACCAGGACTGCGGATTGAGCACGATCTGCTCGACCGTCTGCTCCCCCGCAAGCACGGGGCTGAGCAGGATGCGGTTGTAGTTGGGGTGGGGCTCGGACCCGAAGACGGTGATCTCGTAGAGATCGGGCGCGATCTTGAGCAGTTCTTCCAGGGTCCGGACACCGGCCATGCCGTTGCCGACCAGAACCAGTCGCAGCTTCTTCATGAGGGACCTCCGTGGACGCGGGAAGCCCGCCCGGCACGGCAAGGCCGGCTGGGCGGTGAACGCAAACAATTGCTGCGCACGCCGCTGTGCACTCGGGTCGGGGGCAGCCGGGGCCGCATCCCAAGGGCGCCATCGCCCCGGCAGGGAGGTAGCAGGTTCCATGCCGCACGCAAGCCACCTGATTTGGCGGGACATCTCGGGCTTACGGAGGTCAAACTAGGGGCGAGAATCCGCAGGAGACTTGTTCTGCGCGCTCCTGCCCACCAAGATAGGGCGCGGCGCGCACCAAGGTGCAAACCCGAATCAACCGCCCACACCGGCACGCATGCATGAGCCCGACCCTGGACACGCCCGACGCACTGATCGGCATCGAGTTGCAAGCCGTCCTGGGCTCGGCCATGGAAGCCTGGGCCAGTGAACGGGGTGCCCTGCTGTCCATCAAGAGTGCCGAATCAGGGCGTTACGCCTACGTCAACGCGGCCATGGCGAACTTCCTGGGCTTGGGCCAAGCCGATATCCTGGGGCGCAACGATAGCGAGCTGTTCGATGGCAGCCTGGCCGCTGCGCTGCGTGCTGCCGAGCAGGCCGCGTTGGCGCAGGGCGCGCCCTTGATCACCGAACACCGCTTTGACTGGCGGGGCGCGCGCGTCGACTTCGCGGTGCAACGCCTGGCGGTCGGCCAGGGCGCGGGTCAGCGCTGGCTGTGCGCTTTGTGGTTGGACCAGACGCAGGACCACGCCCGCGAAGCGCAGCTGAAGACGGCGCTGGAGCAGATTGAACAGCAGCAGCAGGCCAATGACCGCCTGCGACTTGAGATGGCCGACCAGGCGCTGCGCGACCCGGAGTCCGGGCTGCACAGGCGCGCGCACTTCGAGGACCAGTTGCGGAGGGAGGTCGACCTTTCGCAGCGCGAGCATCGGGAATTCAGCATCGTCTTCATCGAACTGGACCCGGCCAGCACCAAGGTGCTGTCACTTGGCGCCGCAGGCAACCAGCGCGTGCTGGAAGCCATGGGCCGCCTGTTGCGCGGCGGCACACGCGCCATGGACGCGGCCTGCCGCTATGACGGCCGTCGGTTTGCGGTGCTGCTGTCAGGCGTGGGTCTGGCAACCGCGCATTCGCGGATGGAAGGCCTGCGTCGCAAGTGCGCGGCGCAGATCGTGGTGCACGAAGGCCAGGAGCTCGGTTTTTCGGTGTCCATGGGCGTGGCCAGCTTTCCGCACACCGCCGGCACGCAGGACACGCTGGTGGGCGCCTGCGAAGCCGCCTTGGGTGAGGCGCAGCGCCGCGGGGGCAACCACGTCACGTTGGCCGCCATCCGCTTCGACGCGGTCTGACTCACCGGGGCCTTGCGCACGGCCGCCTTGCCGGGCCGCTCCAAGAGCCCATTCGGGCATGGCGAAGGCAGTGAGCGTGGGGGCCTATGCAAACGCGCGGTGCAGCATGCTGGCGGCCAGGGCCAGCAACAAAACGGAGAAGAAGCGCTTGAGCAGCACCACGTTGATGGTTTGCGCCACACGCGCGCCCAAGGGCGCCAGGCTGACGCTGGCCAACGACACGATGACCAGGGCGGGCAGGTACAGGTAACCGAAGGCGCCTGGCAACGCGGCGGGCAGGTTCCAGCCCGCCACCACGTAGCCCACGGTGCTGGCTGCTGCGATGGGAAAGCCCAAGGCCGCGCTGGTGCCCACGGCGTTGCGTGGTGGCACGTTGCACCAGGTCATGAAGGGCACGGACAGGAAGGCACCGCCGGCGCCCAGCAGAGCCGAGATGAAACCGATACCGGCGCCCACAGCCCCCGTGGCCAAGGCGCCAGGCATCTGTCGGCCGGGGAGGGGCTTCTTGTCGCGCAGCATCTGCAGCGCCATGTACCCGATGAAGCTTGCGAACACCAACGCCAGGCCCTGACCCTTGAGAACCGCGAAGGCGCCAGCTCCTGCCGCCACGCCGCCCAGCAGGATGCCCGGCGCCATGGCGCGTGCGACGTCCCAGCGCACATTGCCCAGGCGCCAATGTGCGCGCACGCTGGACAGGCTGGTGAACAGGATGGTGGCCATGCTGGTGGCGATGGCCATCTTCACCGCGGGCCCACCTGGCACCCCGCGTTGGGTCAGCAGCAGGGTCATCGCCGGCACCATCATCATGCCGCCGCCCACGCCCAGCAG
This sequence comes from uncultured beta proteobacterium, assembly GCA_963750785.1. Lineage (GTDB taxonomy): Bacteria > Pseudomonadota > Gammaproteobacteria > Burkholderiales > Burkholderiaceae_C > Rubrivivax. The sequence continues at coordinate 231,741 of CAVVSC010000003.1, forward strand.
CCCGGCCAGAAAGCCGGCGATGGTGCCCAGAGTCAGCAGTTCCAGAACCAGCAGCGGAGAGATGTCCAAGCCCGCGTCAGCCTTTCAGGATCTTCTGGACCGCGGCCCATTCGTCCGCCGTCACCGGCGTGATGGAGAGCCGGTTGCCCCGCTGCAGCACACGCATGCTGGCCAGGCTGGGCGCGTTTCGCATCTCGACCAGGGACAGCAGGCGCGTTTTCTTCACCAACTTCACGTCGCGCAACAGCCATCGCGGGTTGTCGCGTGTGCTCTTGGGGTCGAAGTAGGGGCTTTGGAGGTCGAACTGCGTCTCGTCAATCTTCGGCGCGCCGCGCACTTCAGCCAGGCCGGCGATGCCCGGCTCCGGGCAGGACGAGTGATAGAAGAGCACGCCGTCGCCAGACTGCATCGCGTCGCGCATGAAGTTGCGGGCCTGGTAGTTGCGCACACCGGTCCACGGCAAGGTCTGGCGAGGGGCAGCGGCCAGGTGGTCGATGGAGGCTTCGTCAGGCTCACTTTTCATGAGCCAGTAGCCGCGGCCAGACGGTGCCATTTGATCAAGGAGCATGCGCGGATCCGGCTCTGCCGGTCCGCTGCATGAGCCCCCTCGGGGGCAGCGACTGGCAGGGAGCGTGGGGGTCAATGTTAGGTGTCCACCGTGAACCGAGGGCCGGTCCCTGAACCCTCAGACGAGTGATCAGGTGGGCGAGGTCAACAGGGCTTCGGGTTCATCTGACGCGAGACGCTCACGCCCACCCTGCAATGTTCCAAGCCCGGGCTCAATGAGCATCGGTTCAGGAAATTAAGACCCAAGGCTCACAGCGGACAGGACCAGTATAGGACGGCAGGGGCATGGCGTGCATGCGCTCTTGGTCACGAAACGCGCATGCGCTTCCAGTCACAGGAGTTGACCGTCTTCGCCGAGCGCGGCGTCGATCCGGCGCACCAGAGCGGCAATGTCCGAATCGGCCGGCGGGACGGCGCCGTTGGCCTGGGCCGCGGGTGTCGGACTGGCGCTGCCGCGCTCGGCCAGTTGGTAGGCCAGGTTCAGTGCCGCCAGCACGGCAATGCGCTCGCGCGCCTTCACCTTGCCCGCGTCGCGGATGGCGGTCATTTCACGGTCGACGGCGGCCACGGCGTCGCGCAGCAAGGCCTCGCCGCCTTCCGGGCAACCCAGCATGTAGACCTGACCGAGGATGGAGACTTCCAGCTGCTTCACGCGGGGTCTCCTGCGTCCAGCGCGTCGGATTTGGCGGCCGACTGCGCCTTGCCGCGGCCGCCTTCCGTGGGCAAGCGCTCCAGCAATGCGTCGATGCGCGACCGGGCGGCTGCCAAGCGCGACCGCAGGCTGTCGCGCTCGGCTGTCACGGCCACCAGCTGTTGTTCGATGAGGGTGCTGGCGCGCTTGAGTTCCTGGTGGCGCAGCACCAGGCGGTCCACCCGTTCGGCAAGGTCTTCAAGCTTGGCCATCTCGTCCCTCCGAAGCCATTGTAGAAGCCGCTGACGCGACGCCGGCCGGCAGCTTTCGTCCGGTGTCGCACCAGCTGCGGACCTGGCATTCGCCGCAGCGCGGACCGCGCGCCAGGCAGACGTAGCGGCCGTGAAGGATCAGCCAGTGGTGCGCTTCCACTGCATAGGCCGCAGGCACACGCTGCAGCAACTTTTCCTCGACCTGCAGCACCTGGGCGCCGGGCGCCAGGCCGGTGCGGTTGCTGACGCGGAATACATGCGTGTCGACCGCCATCGTCGGTTCGCCAAAAGCCACATTGAGCACCACGTTGGCGGTCTTGCGGCCCACACCTGGCAGGGCTTGAAGCGCTTCACGCCGGCGCGGCACCTGGCCCGCATGCTGGTCGACCAGGATCTGGCAGGTCTTCAGCAGATGGGCGGCCTTGGTGCGGAACAGGCCGATGGTTCGGATGCGCGCGGTGACCTCGTCCAGGCCCAGCGCCAGCATCTTCTGGGGCGTCGGCGCCAGCGCGAACAGCGCGCGAGTGGCCTTGTTGACCGACACGTCGGTGGCCTGGGCTGACAACAGCACGGCGGCCAGCAGTTCGAACACGCTGCTGTATTGCAGTTCGCTCTGGGGACGGGGATTGGCCGCGGCCAGCGTGGCGAAGAAGGGCTCGATCGACTCAGACTTCATCGGGCTCAGGCTCGGTGGGCTGTGGCTGGTTGGGGTTGGCGCTAGGTCTGGCGCTGCGCGCGGGCCCGCGACAGCGCGGCTTCGATCACCGCGCGCTTGGCGTCCAGCGCGGCAGGGTCCGTGAGCTTGCTTTCATCTGCCAGGTGGTCCAGCTTGTGCTGGGCCTTGGCGGCCAGGCGCTGGTCGTGTTCCACCTTGTCGCGCGCGGTGCGTTCACGGTGCCAGGCGTAGCGCTCGCGGCCTTCGTCGGCCTGCGCCGGCGTCCACGCCTGCCAACCGCTGCGGCCAGGTGTCACCGGCACCATGGCAATGCAGTCCACCGGACACACGGGAATGCACAGCTCGCAGCCGGTGCACTGGCTGTCGATCACCGTGTGCATGAGCTTGGACGCGCCCACGATGCAATCCACGGGGCAGGCCTTGATGCACAGGGTGCAGCCGATGCACCAGGTTTCGTCGATGACAGCCAGCGTGCGCGGGCCTTCGTGGCCATGCGAGGTGTCCAGCGGCAGCACGGGGCGGCCGCTGATCGCGGACAGCTGCATGATGCCTTCCGCGCCGCCCGGCGGGCAGCGGTTGATGTCGGCCTCGCCCAGCGCCATGGCCTGGGCGTAGCTGCGGCAGTCGGGATAGCCGCAGCGCGTGCACTGCGTCTGGGGCAGGGCGGCGTCCAGCCTGTCGGCCAACGCTGAAGGAGATGCGGGCGGTGTCACCGCCGCATTATCAGGCGCGGGTTCTGGCGGCCTTGTTCGCGGGGGCCTTTGTTGATGCCTTCGAGGCGGCTTTTTGCGATGGCTTTGCAGAGACCTTTGAGGTGACTCTGGCCAGAGCCTTTGCCGGAGCCTTCTTCGGCGCGGCCTTGGGCACCGGCAGCGCGGCAGGCTTGGCCTTCACGGCGGCTGCCGTGTCGAAGCGCGAGATGAAGGCACGCACTTCCGGGTACACCTTGTCGCGCCAACGGCGGCCGGAGAAGATGCCGTAGTGACCCGCGCCTTCGGCGTCGTAGTGGAAGGCGCGGTTCCTGGGGATGCCCTCGCACAGGTCATGCGCGGCCTTGGTCTGGCCGGCGCCCGAGATGTCATCCAGTTCGCCTTCAATGGTCAGCAGCGCCGTGGTCTTGATGTCCTGCGGCCGGACCAGTTCGCCCTTCACTTCCCAGGTGCCATGGACCAGCGCAAAGTCCTGGAACACGGTCTTGATGGTGTCCAGGTAGTACTCGGCCGGCATGTCCAGCACGGCGTTGTACTCGTCGTAGAACTGGCGGTGGCCTTCGGTCCTGTCGTCGTCACCGCGGATCAGGTCCAGGAAGTAGTCGTAGTGGCTGCTCATGTGGCGGTCGGGGTTCATCGCCACAAAGCCAGTGTGCTGCAGGAAGCCCGGATAGACGCGGCGACCTGCGCCAGCAAAATTCTGCGGCACGCGGAAGATCACGTTGTTCTCGAACCAGCTGTGGCTCTTGTTGGTGGCCAGGTTGTTGACGGCGGTCGGGCTCTTGCGGGCGTCGATGGGGCCGCCCATCATGGTCATGCTCAAGGGCGTGGCCTCGCCACGGCTGGCCATCAGTGACACGGCGGCAAGCACCGGCACGGTGGGTTGGCAGACCGAAATCACGTGCACGTCGGGTCCGCAGTGGCGGATGAACTCCTGCACGTATTCGATGTAGTCGTCCAGATGGAAAGGGCCCACATCGGCGGGCACCATGCGCGCGTCGGTCCAGTCGGTGATGTAGACCTTGTGGTCGTGCAGCAGGCTCTTCACCGTGTCGCGCAGCAGCGTGGAATGGTGGCCGGACAGCGGCGCGACCACCAGCACGGTGGGCTGGGACTTCATGATGTCCAGGGCCTGCGTGTTGTCGGTGAAGCGCTTGAAGCGCAGCAGCCGACAAAAGGGCTTGGTCACTGCAACCTGTTCCTGCACGGCGATGTTCACGCCGCCCACTGTGGCCGAAGTGATGGCGAAGGCCGGCTTCTCGTATTCCTTGGCCAGGCGGTGAAGCAGGTCGAATCCGGCCGACACGCGTTGCGCCATGGGCGCGTGGGCGAATGGCGACAGGGGGTGGTCGTAGAGCTTGGCCGACGCGCTGGCGAATTCGGAGAAGGGCGCCATCAGGGCACGCTGCGTCTCGTAAAGCTGGTAGAGCATCGGGTGGACTCCGGGATCTGGTGCAAGGCTGCGGGGCACATGTTCGTCCCGCCGACTGAGTGTGACCTGACTGTAACCGCGAAAATGCTGCGGTGCAGCAAATTCGCGTCTTTAGAGCGGTCGCACCAGCATCGTGCAGCAACGCCCCAAGGCTGAACGCAGGAAATAAGAGCTTGCCCGCCCGGAATTCGGTTCGGCAGTCACTTGAGCGACAGCCGAATCTGGGAGATTCAGTCCCGCATCACCTGGGCCAGCGCGGCCACTACAGCGTCGATGTTGCGGCTGTTGATGGCTGCCACGCAGATGCGTCCGCTGTCCACGCCGTAGATGCCAAATTCGCTGCGCAGGCGCTGCATCTGGGAAACCGACAAGCCCGAGTAGCTGAACATGCCCATCTGCGAGGTGATGTACGACAGGTCACCCGGCACACCGGCGGCCTGCAGCCTGGTCACCAACTGCTCGCGCGTGGCCTTGATGCGTTGGCGCATGCCGGCCAGTTCTTCTTCCCACATGGCGCGCAAGGCAGGCGTGTTGAGCACCGTGGCCACCACCGTGGCGCCAAAGGTGGGCGGGTTGCTGTAGTTGGTACGGATGACGATCTTCAACTGGCTCAGCACGCGGCTGCACTCTTCGGGGCTGCCGCAAACCACGCTGAGCGCGCCCACGCGCTCGCCGTACAGCGAGAAGCTCTTGCTGAAAGACGTGCTGACAAAGATGTTCATGCCCGTGGCCATGAAGATCTTCACCGCGGCGCCGTCTTCGGCGATGCCCTTGCCGAAACCCTGGTAAGCCATGTCCAGGAAGGGCACCAGTCCACCGGCCTGGCAGGTGGCGGCGATCTGCTCCCACTGGGCGGGGGTCAGGTCGCATCCCGTCGGGTTGTGGCAGCAGGCGTGCAACACCACCACTGTTCCGGCTGCCGACGTTTTCAGCGCGGCCAACATGGCGTCAAAGCGGATGCCGCGTGTGGCGGCGTCGTAATAGGGGTAGCTGTCCACCGTGAAGCCGGCATTGGTGAACAGCGCGCGGTGGTTCTCCCAGCTGGGGTCGCTGATCAGCACCTTGGCCGCCGGCGACAGGCGCTTCAGGAAATCGGCGCCGACCTTCAGGCCGCCCGTGCCACCCAGCGCCTGCACGGTGGCAATGCGACCGCCGGTGACAGCCGGGTGGTCAGCGCCAAACACCAGGCCCTGCACCGCCTTGTCGTAGGCCGCAATGCCGTCGATGGGCAGGTAACCCTTGGCCTTGGGCGCGGCCAGCAGTTGCTTTTCGGCTTCGGCCACGCAGGCCAGCACGGGCAGCTTGCCTTCGTCGTTGAAATACACGCCGACCCCGAGGTTGACCTTGTGGGGGTTGGGGTCCGCGTTGAACTGTTCGTTCAGGCCCAGGATGGGGTCGCGGGGAGCCATTTCGACGGCAGTGAAGAGCGAAGCGGACATGGTGCTGCTGGGTTACGCTAATGGGTTGCCCCGTGCGCCGGACGGCGCCCGCTGGGCCAGGCAATTCTACGTGCCCGCACAGGGCCGACTCAGGGAAACCACGTATGACCGATGTCCGCTCCGGTGCCCGTGCAGCGGCCCGACCTGGCGCCCCCGCTTCGGCTTCCGCCACGCCCGCCGTGGCCAAAGCCACGTTGGATGACGGCACCACGCCATTGCCGGGCAACTTTGTCTCCTACCCGGATTCGCCTTTCCAGCTGTTCCAGCCCTACGAGCCGGCCGGGGACCAGCCGACGGCGATCAACCAACTGGTCGAGGGCATTCAAGATGGCCTGGCCTACCAGACGCTGCTGGGCGTAACGGGCTCCGGCAAGACCTTCACCATGGCCAATGTGATTGCGCGCCTGGGCCGGCCAGCGATCGTGTTCGCGCCCAACAAGACCCTGGCTGCTCAGCTGTACAGCGAATTCCGCGAGTTCTTCCCGCGCAATGCGGTGGAGTACTTCGTCAGTTACTACGACTACTACCAGCCCGAGGCCTATGTGCCGCAGCGCGACCTGTTCATCGAAAAGGACAGCGCGATCAACGAGCACATCGAGCAGATGCGCTTGAGTGCTACCAAGAGCCTGCTGGAGCGCCGCGACGTGATCATCGTGGCCAGCGTCAGCGCGATCTACGGCATTGGCAATCCGGCGGACTATCACAAGATGGTGATGACGCTTCGTGTGGGCGACAAGATGAGCCAACGTGACGTCATCGCACAGCTCATTCGCATGCAGTACAAGCGCAACGAGGTGGACTTCAGCCGTGGCAGTTTCCGCGTGCGTGGCGACACCATCGACGTGTTTCCGGCCGAACACAGCGAACTGGCCCTGCGCGTCGAGCTGTTCGACGACGAGGTGGAAACGCTGCAGCTGCTGGACCCGCTCACGGGCCGGATCCGGCAGAAGATCCCGCGCTTCACCGTCTACCCCAGCAGCCACTACGTGACGCCGCGGGAACGGGTGGTGGATGCCATCACCACCATCAAGGATGAACTGCGCTCGCGCCTGGACGAGTTCGTCAAGAACGGCAAGCTGGTGGAGGCGCAGCGGCTGGAACAGCGCACGCGCTTCGACCTGGAAATGCTGCAGGAAGTGGGCCACTGCAAGGGCATCGAGAACTACACGCGCCACCTCTCTGGCGCCCAGCCGGGCGAACCGCCATCCACCCTGGTGGACTACCTGGCCGGCGATGCGCTGATGTTCCTGGACGAAAGCCATGTGCTGATCGGCCAGTTTGGTGGCATGTACAACGGCGACCGCGCCCGCAAGACCACGCTGGTGGAATATGGCTTCCGCCTGCCCAGCGCGCTGGACAACCGCCCGCTGAAGTTCGAGGAGTTCGAACGCAAGATGCGCCAGGCGGTGTTCGTGTCTGCAACGCCTGGCAACTGGGAAAAGGAACACACCGGTGCGGTGGTGGAGCAGGTGGTGCGCCCCACCGGCTTGGTCGACCCGGAAGTGGAGGTGCGCCCGGCGCGGACGCAGGTGGACGACGTGCTGCAGGAGATCCGCATCCGCGTGGAGATCAACGAACGGGTGCTGATCACCACGCTGACCAAGCGCATGGCCGAGCAGCTGACCGAATACCTCAGCGACAACGGTGTGAAGGTGCGCTACCTGCACAGCGACGTGGACACGGTGGAGCGCGTGGAGATCCTGCGCGACCTGCGCCTGGGCACCTTTGACGTGCTGGTGGGCATCAACCTGCTGCGAGAAGGCCTGGACCTGCCCGAGGTGAGCCTGGTGGCCATCCTGGACGCCGACAAGGAAGGCTTCCTGCGCGCCGAGCGCAGCCTGATCCAGACCATTGGGCGCGCAGCGCGCAACATCAATGGCCGCGCCATCCTCTACGCCGAGAAGATGACGGATTCCATGAAGGCCGCCATCGGCGAAACCGAGCGGCGCCGCACCAAGCAGATCGCGCACAACCTGGCGATGGGCATCACGCCACGCAGCGTGCACAAGCGCATCCGCGACATGATCGATGGTGTGGTGTCGGACAAGACTGCCAAGGACGACCTGAAGTCCGCCAAGGCCGCGGCAGAGGTCGAGGCGATGAGTGAAAAAGACTTGGGCAAGCGCATCAAGCTGCTTGAAAAACAGATGCTCGAACACGCAAGAAACCTGGAATTCGAAAAGGCTGCTCGGGTGCGCGACCAGTTGTCCATCCTGAGGGAGCAAGCCTTTGGTGCCAGCGTGGCCGACATCGTGCCCATCAGCACCGCGCAAGGCGCGCTGGCCAAGCCTGGAGCCGCCGGCCGATGATCCCGCGGATCAAGCAATGGCTTACCGGCGAGCAGCCGCAGCAGGCTGCGCAGGCGCGCATCCTGATGGTCTGCACCGGCAACATCTGCCGCTCACCCACAGCCGAAGGCGTGCTGCGCACCAAGCTGGAAAGGGTGGGCTTGCAAGCTGTGTTCGCCGTGGCGTCGGCCGGCACCCAGGGCTACCACACCGCCGAACCGCCCGACCCGCGCGCCGTGAAAGCGGCCGCCGCACGCGGCTACGACATCAGCCGCCTGAAGGCCAGGCCCATGCGGCCAGAAGACTTTTTCGCCCACCAATGGGTGCTGGCCATGGACCGCGGCCACCTGGAATGGCTGCGCAAGCGCGCTCCAGTCGGTGTGCCGGCCCGTGTGGGCCTGTTGATGCCGTTTGCCAGCCGCCACCCGGGGTTGGACGAGGTGCCGGACCCGTACTACGGCGGTCCGGAAGGCTTTGAACATGTGCTGGACATGGTGGAAGACGCCTGTGACGGCGTCATCGCCCGGCTGCGGGCCGGACAGCCGCTGCTGCGCGAGCCGGGCTGAGGGTCGGTTTGGGGCAAAGCCGGAGCAATTCAGTCGGACTTCTGGTATAGTTGACCGATTCGCTCGGGATCAGTTCGCGGGCCTGTCCAGGACAGGCTGTGACCGGTGCCCACACCAGTTTCACAACCCCAGCGGCGCCTTGCGCCAGGAGGTTTGCACATGCGTTTGACCACCAAAGGCCGCTTCGCCGTCACGGCCATGATCGACCTGGCCCTGCGGTCCAGCAATGGCCCCGTGGCGCTCGCCGCCATCAGCCAGCGTCAGCAGATTTCGCTGTCCTACCTGGAGCAGCTGTTTGGCAAGTTGCGCCGGCACGAACTGGTGGAAAGCACGCGCGGCCCCGGCGGCGGTTACTCGCTGGGCCGCGGTGCCGACGCCATCACGGTGGCCGACATCATCGTCGCCGTGGACGAACCCATTGACGCCACGGGTTGCAGTGGCAGCGAGCACTGCATGGGTGAGGACACCGGCAAGTGCATGACGCACGACCTCTGGGCGGGCCTCAACGCCAAGATGATCGAGTTCCTGGACTCGGTGTCCCTGAAGAAGTTGGTGGACGACCAACTGGCCAAGGGCGTTTCGGTGGACGAGGCGCCGATCAAGCGCGCCATCTCCAGCGTGCCGGTGGTCAAGCCCATCAAGATCACGGCGCCCAATTCGGTGTTCGCGCTCGGCAACGCGTTCACGAAGTGAGCGGGTTGTCGGACGACAGTGACCGGAACGCCTTCAACAAGTAATCGCACGCTGCACCATGACCCCGCACTTCCCCATCTACATGGACTACGGCGCCACCACGCCGTGTGACCCGCGCGTCGTCGACGCCATGATTCCCTGGTTGCGCGAACACTTCGGCAACCCGGCCAGCCGCAGCCACGCCTGGGGCTGGGAAGCCGAAGAGGTGGTCGAGAAGTCCCGCGGCCAGGTCGCCGCATTGGTGAACGCCGACCCGCGCGAGATCGTCTGGACCAGTGGTGCCACCGAGTCCATCAACCTCGCCATCAAGGGCGCGGCGCATTTCTACGGCAGCCGCGGCAAGCACCTCATCACGCTGAAGACCGAGCACAAGGCGACGCTGGACACCATGCGCGAGCTGGAGCGCCAGGGCTTCGAAGTCACCTACCTCGACGTGCAGGAAAACGGCCTGCTCGACCTGGACAAGTTCAAGGACGCCCTGCGCAAGGACACCATCGTGGTGTCGGTGCTGCTGGTGAACAACGAGATCGGCGTCATCCAGGACATCGTCACCATCGGCAAGCTGTGCCGCGAGCGCGGCATCATCTTCCACGTGGACGCGGCGCAGGCGACCGGCAAGATCACCATCGACCTGGCCCAGCTGCCAGTGGACCTGATGTCCCTGGCCAGCCACAAAACCTATGGACCCAAGGGCATCGGCGCGCTCTACGTGCGCCGCAAGCCGCGCGTGCGCATCGAAGCGCAGATGCACGGCGGTGGCCATGAGCGTGGCATGCGCAGCGGGACGCTGCCGACGCACCAGTGCGTGGGCATGGGCACGGCATTCGCCATTGCGCAGGCGGAAATGGGCACCGAGATCGAACGCATCCGCATGCTGCAGAAGCGCCTGCTGGACGGCATTGGCAGCATCGAACAGGTCTTCATCAACGGCGACCTGGAGCACCGCGTGCCGCACAACGTCAATGCCAGCTTCAATTTCGTGGAAGGCGAAAGCCTGATCATGGGCGTGAAGGGCCTCGCGGTGTCCTCGGGCAGTGCCTGCACCAGCGCCAGCCTGGAGCCCAGCTACGTGCTGCGGGCCCTGGGCCGCAGCGACGAACTCGCGCACAGCAGCCTGCGCATGACGATCGGCCGCTTCACCACGGCCGAAGAGATTGACTATGCAGTCAGCACGCTGCAAGACCGCGTGGCCAAGCTGCGCGAGCTGTCCCCCTTGTGGGAAATGTTCAAGGACGGTGTGGACATCAGCACCATCCAGTGGTCTGCACACTGAGCAGGCCTGGCACCTAACGGAGAACTGTCATGGCATACAGCGACAAGGTCGTTGAGCACTACGAAAACCCGCGCAACGTCGGATCTTTCGACAAGGGCGACGAAGACGTGGGCACCGGCATGGTGGGTGCGCCCGCCTGCGGCGACGTGATGAAGCTGCAGATCAAGGTCAACCCGGAAACGGGCCTGATCGAAGACGCACGCTTCAAGACCTACGGCTGCGGGTCGGCCATTGCCAGCAGCTCACTGGTGACTGAATGGGTCAAGGGCAAGAGCCTGGACGAGGCGATGACCATCAAGAACACGCAGATCGCCGAAGAGCTGGCGCTGCCGCCGGTGAAGATCCACTGCAGCATCCTGGCCGAGGACGCCATCAAGGCGGCGGTGCTGGACTACAAGACCAAGCACGGCACGGCCGCGGCATCGCACTGAAGTCGCCATGTCCGTCACCCTGACCGAAGCCGCGGCGCGGCACGTCACCCGCTACCTGGGCCGCAGAGGCAAGGGCGTGGGCGTGCGCCTGGGCGTGAAGACCACTGGCTGTTCGGGCCTGGCCTACAAGCTGGAATACGCCGACGACGTGGCCCCGGAAGACATCGTCTTCGAAGACCACGGCGTGAAGGTCCTGGTGGACCCGAAGAGCCTTCCGTACATCGATGGCACCGAACTGGACTTCGTCCGCGAAGGCTTGAACGAGGGCTTCAAGTTCCACAACCCGCGCGAAAAAGACCGCTGCGGCTGCGGAGAGTCGTTCAGAGTGTGAGCCCCCAAGCTCGCTTGCGCTCGCTACCCCCCGAGGGGGCCGTCCGCTGACGGACCGGCAAAGCCGGCTCCGTGGCGGGAAGCTTGATCGGTGAGGCCCTGCCGATCCTTCATATGTCCCAATTGACCATCCATTGCGAACGCCCAGACCAGCCCGAGGTGGTGGTTTTGCTGGCGGACCTGGACCGCTACCTGGCGTCGCTGTACCCGCCCGAGGCCAACTACATCATGGACGTGCGGGATCTTCTCGCGCCGAGCGTGGTGTTCCTGGTGGCGCGTGCCGGCACGCAGGCCGTCGGCACAGGTGCCGCGCGTGTGGCGGCGGGAGAGCCCGCCACCGGTGACCTGGCCTACGGCGAGATCAAGCGCATGTACGTGGACCCGGCCTACCGTGGCGAGCGCCTGGGGGTGAAGCTGCTCGCGGCAGTGGAAGAGCAGCTGCGCGCACGCGGCGTGGGCCTGGCCACCCTGGAGACGGGGCACACGCAGCACGAAGCCGTCCGCCTCTATGAGCGGGCCGGCTACACGCGGCGCGGCCCCTTCGGCAGCTACCCGGACAACGGTCTGTCGGTCTTCTACGAGAAGGCGCTGTGAAGCTCAGCGACGATGACTTCACCTTGTTCGGCCTGCCACAGCGCCACGCGCTGGACCGGGCGGAACTGGACGCGCGCCGGCGTGACCTGCAGGCCCGGGTGCACCCGGACCGCTTTGCGTCCGAAGGTGCGGCGGCACAGCGCATTGCCATGCAGTGGGCCGTGCGTGTGAACGAGGCTTACCAGCGCCTGAAGGACCCGATCGGCCGCGCAGCCTACTTGTGCGAACTGCGCGGCGTGCCCATCGCGGCCGAAAGCAACACGGCCATGCCTGGTGCGTTTCTGATGCAGCAGATGGCGTGGCGTGAAGCGCTGGAAGACGCCGTTGGCACAGATGCTGTGCAGGCGCTGGATGACAGCGTCGCGGCCCAGGAAAGAAGCATGCTCGACGCCTTGACACGCGAGCTGGACGTGCAGGGCGATACCGCCGCTGCGGCCGCACAAGTGCGCGCACTGATGTTCGTGGACCGCTTCCGCCAGGACATCAACCGCCGCCTGGAACAACTCGACGCCCACTGAACACACACGCATGGCGCTGCTGCAAATCTCAGAACCCGGCCAGGCACCGGACCCGCATCAACGGCGCGTGGCCGTGGGCATCGACCTGGGCACCACGCACTCGCTGGTGGCCGCCGTGCGCCACGGCGTGGCCGAATGCCTGCCTGACAGCCAGGGCCGCGTCATCCTGCCCAGTGCCGTGCGCTACCTGGAAGGCGGCAGACGGGCCATCGGCTTTGACGCCTTGGCCGCGCAAGCTGACGACCCGGAAAACACCGTGGTGTCGGTCAAGCGCTTCATGGGCCGCAGGCTGGCGGACATCCATGGCACCGACAAATTGCCGTACCGCTTTGTCGACCAGCCCGGCATGGTGGCGCTTCACACCCGCGAAGGCGACAAGTCGCCCGTGGAAGTGAGCGCCGAGATCCTGGCCAGCCTGCGCCAGCGCGCCGAAGACACATTCGACACCGACGAGCTCTTCGGCGCCGTCATCACCGTGCCCGCCTACTTTGATGACGCGCAGCGCCAAGCCACCAAGGACGCGGCGCAATTGGCCGGCCTGAACGTGCTGCGCCTGATCAGTGAACCCACCGCTGCTGCAGTCGCCTACGGCCTGGACAACGGCAGCGAAGGCCTCTATGCGGTCTACGACCTGGGAGGAGGCACCTTTGACATCAGCCTCCTGCGCCTGACGCGTGGTGTGTTTGAAGTGGTCGCCACGGGCGGTGACGCGGCGCTGGGTGGTGACGACATCGACCAGGTGCTGGCCGACTGGGCCCTGAGCCAGGCAGGTGTGTCTGCGGCGTCTGCCCACGACAAGCGAGCCGCGCTGGTTGCAGCACGGGCGGCCAAGGAAGCCTTGAGCAGTTCGGATACGGCTGCCTGGCAAGCCGTCATCGAAGGACAGAGCCGCAGCGTCGGCATCACGCGCGTGCAGCTCGAAGACCTGGCTCAAGCCTTGGTCACCAAGACCTTGTCCGCCGTGCGCAAGGTGCTGCGCGACGCCAAGGTGTCGCGCGACGAAGTGCAAGGCGTGGTCATGGTGGGTGGCAGCACGCGCATGCCGCTGGTGCGGTCGGCGGTCAGCGAAATGTTCGGCAAGCCCGTGCTGACCAATGTGAACCCGGACGAGGTCGTGGCCATCGGCGCGGCCATCCAGGCCAATGCCTTGGCGGGCAATGCGGCCGACGGCGAACTGCTGTTGCTGGACGTCATCGCGCTCAGCCTGGGCCTGGAGACCATGGGGGGCCTGGTGGAACGCGTGATCGAACGCAACACCACCATCCCCGTGGCCAAGGCGCAGGAGTTCACCACCTTCAAGGACGGCCAGACGGCGATGGCCATCCATGTGCTGCAGGGCGAACGTGACCTGGTCAGCGAGTGCCGGTCGCTGGCCCGCTTTGAACTGCGCGGCATCCCGCCCATGGTGGCCGGGGCCGCGCGCATCCGTGTCACTTTCCAGGTGGATGCGGACGGCTTGTTGAGCGTCTCGGCCCGCGAGCAGACGTCGGGCGTCGAAGCCGCAGTCACCGTCAAGCCGAGCTACGGCCTGGCCGACGACCAGATCGCGCAGATGCTGAAGGACGGCTTCGCCCACGCCGAAACCGACATGGCCGCGCGTTCGCTGCGCGAGGCCCAGGTGGACGCCGAGCGCATGGTGCTGGCCACGCGCGCAGCCTTGTCGGCCGACGGTCACTTGCTCAGCGACGCGGAGCGCGCCGCCGTCGAGGCCTTGGTCATCGACACACAAGTTGTGGCGCAAGGTGCCGATGCCGCCGCGATCGAAACCGCCGTGAAGTTGCTGGCCGAAGGCACCGAAGCCTTTGCCGCCCTGCGCATGAACCAGGGCATCCGCCAGGCCCTGGCCGGCCGCCGCATCGAAGACGTCTGATCCATGAACCCCCAAGCTCACATGCGTTCGCGGCCCCCCGAGGGGGCGCAGTCCCTACTTGGGACGGCCCGGCGCGAGGCCTGAACATGCCCGTCATCAAGATCCTGCCCCACGCCGATTACTGCCCGCAAGGCGACACGATTGAGGCGCCCGCCGGCACCAGCATCTGCGAAGCGCTGCTGGAAAACGGTATCGCCATCGAACACGCCTGCGAGATGAGCTGCGCCTGCACCACCTGCCACGTGGTGGTGAAGCAAGGCTTCAACTCACTGGGCGAGATGGACGAGAGCGAAGAAGACCTGCTGGACCGCGCCTGGGGATTGACGCCGACCTCGCGCCTCAGCTGCCAGGCCATCCTGAGCCAGGAAGACGTGGTCATCGAAATACCCAAGTACTCGATCAACCATGCCCGGGAAAACCACTGACCGTGGTTTCGGTGCAGGTGCACCCCGCCCACGGATACAAGGCACCCAGCCACATCCCGTGCTGGTGCGTCATGCACAAAAAGAGACCCCCCTGGCTTGCGCCAGGGAGGTCGACCTAGGGCACTTGCCCTGCTGAGGAGATAGACAGACACCCGACGAAAGGTGTCCGTCAATCCATTGCAAGTGGCGTGCCTGGTCTGCGTCAGAGGTAAAGCGCCACGACCCCCGTGACCACGCCGCCGTGCAAAGCCGGCAGCACCAGCATGGAAGTCACGCCCGGCTGCTGCGCACCGCGGTTGGGCTGATCCGCCACGGCATGGGTCAGGGTCGGCAGGCCGCTGGCCCAGCATTGCGCAATGCAGCCGTCGCCGGCGGGCAGGCTCTCCTTCTCGATGCCCAGAAGTCCTTCGGTCTCGCAGCAACCTGCATCCAGCACAAAGGCCGCGCCGCCGTGTCCGGGTCGCCACACCTCTACCCGGCGGGCAATGGGTGTGCCCAGCGCCGACAGCAAGGTGAGCACCCAGGTGTCTTCGCCCAGGGTGGCACACGGCAGAGCCAGTCCGCGGTTGATGCCGACCCTCACGGCACTGTCGCTTCGCAGGAAGCCCGAGCCGCGGCCCAGGTCGGCCAGGAACACCGGGGCGGACTGTTGCCAGGCCATGCCTGGCAGGCCGTTGCCGCGCCGGAAGGTGGTGCGGCGGGACACGTACTCAAAGGTCTCGGCGGTCTGGCCGTAGAAGCCGTCGGCCAGGCTCATGTCCTTCCCCTCGGCCGCTGCGTTGTGCCACAGCTCGACGGCGCCAGCATGCTCGTCGTCTTCGCCGCAGTACAGGACAGCCACGGCGCGGATGCGGTCGCCATGAAAGTAGGGCAGGGCGATGCCCATGCTGAGGCCGTCGGCCTGGGCGGCTTCGCCGCGGCGAAAGTACGACCCGGTCAAGGATTTGAGGACGACCGGGACGCCGTCGTCCCAGGCGCGGCCGGGCAAGCCTTCGGCGCGCCCGAAACACATGTCGGCACTGACGCGGGCCATGTGCGAACCGGGGCCATACAGCCCGCCGCGGTAGTCCAGCACCCCGAGGTCGGCGCTGGGCAGCCAGAGTTCGGCGGCCTTGACGAAGGCCTGGCTGCTCACGCCGTCGCCTTTTCGACATGCCCCTGCCGCGTGTAGAGGAAGTCCAGCACCTCCTTGCGGCACTGCACGTAGTTGCGGTCCTCGGCCAGCGCCACGCGTTCACGCGGGCGCGGCAGGTCCACACGCAGGATCTCGCCGATGGTGGCGGCCGGTCCGTTGGTCATCATCACGATGCGGTCGGACAGCAGCACGGCTTCGTCCACGTCGTGCGTCACCATGACGACGGTGCTCTTGGTGCGGGCCACGATCTTCAGCAATTCGTCCTGCAGCCGCGCGCGGGTCAGTGCGTCCAGCGCACCAAAGGGCTCGTCCATCAGCAGCACCTTGGGTTCCATGGCCAGCGCGCGTGCAATGCCCACGCGCTGCTTCATGCCGCCAGAGATTTCGTGCGGACGCTTGTTCAGAGCGTGGCTCATGCCCACCAGGTCCAGCGCGGCTGCGGTTCGCGTCTGCAGCTGCGCCTTGTTCTCACTGGCGCCGAACACGCGCTCCACCGCCAGGTGCACGTTCTCGGCGCAGGTGAGCCAGGGCAGCAGGGAATGGTTCTGGAACACCACGGCGCGTTCCGGGCCCGGCGATGCAATCTCGCGCTTGTCGCACAGCAACACGCCGGACGTCGGTTTCGTCAAGCCGGCGATCAGGTTGAGCAGGGTGCTCTTGCCGCAGCCCGAGTGACCGATGAGCGCCACGAATTCGCCCTGCGCCACCCGCAAGTCGATCTCGCGAAGCGCGTGGAAACGCCCCTGCTTGGTCTCGAAAACCATCTCGACGTTTTCGATGCGGATGAAATCGGCGACCGCAGGGCCGCCCCTGGGTTGCTGAACGCCCCCTTGGGGGGCAGCGGGCGCGGCGAGCTTGGGGGCTTCATTCGTCATAGGAGAACCTCTTCGCGACTGCGATCAGCAGGGTTTCGAGCAGCAGGCCCACGATGCCGATCACGAAAATCGCCACGATGATGTGCTTGACGTTGAGGTTGTTCCACTCGTCCCAGACCCAGAAGCCGATGCCAACGCCGCCGGTCAGCATTTCTGCGGCCACGATCACCAGCCAGGCCGTGCCCACGGACAGGCGCACGCCGGTCAACATGTAGGGCAGCACGGCAGGGAACAGGATCTTGGTGATCACCTTCCACTCGCTCAGGTTCAGCACGCGCGCCACGTTCAGGTAGTCCTGCGGCACGCGCTGCACACCGACCGCGGTGTTGATGATCATCGGCCAGATGCTGCAGATGAAGATGGTCCAGATGGCTGCGGGATTGGCCGCCTTGAAGACCAGCAGACCGATGGGCAACCAGGCCAAGGGCGACACCGGCCGCAGCAGGCTCACCAGCGGGTTCACCATGCGGTTGAGGAAGGTGAATCGCCCCAGCACGAAGCCCATGGGGATGCCGACCAGTGCGGCGAGACCAAAGCCCACGGCCACGCGCTCCAGCGAGAACAGCACGTTCCAGCCGATGCCCTGGTCGTTCGGGCCCTTGCGGTAGAAAGGGTCTGCGAAGAGCTTCACAGCCGCATCGAAGGTTTCCTTCGGCGAGGGAAAGGTGGTGCTGCCCATGGTCAGCAGGGCCCACACCCCCACCAGCAGCGCCAGCCCGAAGATGGGTGGCAGCACCGCCAACCACAGCGCCCGCCAGTCGAAAGGCGCCTTGGGCGCGCGAGCCGCGGCGGCAGACACTGCGGTGCTCATTGGAACGGCCACGGTGACGGGAGCGCTCTTTGCGGGCGGCCCGCTTTCCAGCGAAGTGTGAAAGACGGCGGCAACCATGGGGATGTTCCCTTCAAGCCGCCGCAGCGGCCTTGATCTTGAAGCCGTCGGCGTACTTCGCCGGGTCCTTGCCGTCCCAGACCACGCCGTCCATCAGCTTGCTGCTGCGCATCGCGTCCTTGGGCACGCCGATCTTCATGGCCGAGGCGACTTCCTTGTAGAGGTCGATCTGGTTGATCTGCTTGGCCACGGCCAGGTAGTCCGGGTGGCTCTTCAGCAGACCCCAGCGCTTGTGCTGGGTCAGGAACCACATGCCGTCCGACAGGTAGGGGAAGTTCACCGCACCGTCGTTGAAGAATTTCATGTGGTTGGGGTCGTCCCAGGTCTTGCCCATGCCGTTCTGGTAGCGGCCCAGGATGCGCTGGTTGATCACGTCCACGCTGGTGTTGATGTAGCTCTTCTCGGCCACGGTCTCGGCCATCTTCATCTTGTTCTGCAGGCTGGCGTCGATCCAGCGGCTGGCCTCCAGCACGGCCATCATCACGGCGCGCGCGGTGTTCGGGTACTTCTTGACGAACTCTGCGGTCGTGCCCAGCACCTTTTCCGGGTGGTCCTTCCAGATGTCCTGCGTGGTGTTGGCGGTGATGCCGATGCCGTCCATGATGGCGCGGTGGTTCCAGGGCTCGCCGACGCAGAAGCCGTCCATGTTGCCGATGCGCATGTTGGCCACCATCTGCGGCGGCGGCACCGTGATCAACTTGGCGCCGGACAGCGGGTTGATGCCGGCGGCGGCCAGCCAGTAGTGCATCCACATGGCGTGCGTGCCGGTCGGGAAGGTGCCAGCGAAGGTGTATTCACGCTTGTTGGCGGCCATGTACTTGGCCAGCGAAGGGCCGTCGACCGCACCCTTGTCGGCCAATGCCTTGGACAGGGAAATGGCCTGGCCGTTGTTGTTGATGGACATCAGCACCGCCATGTCCTTCTTCGGGCCGGCGGTGCCCAGGTGCACGCCGTAGACCAGGCCGTACAGCACGTGGGCCATGTCCAGTTCGCCGTTGACCAGCTTGTCGCGCACGCCGGCCCAGCTGGCTTCTTTGGTCGGAATGATCTTGACGCCGTACTTCTTGTCGAAGCCCAGCACGTTGGCCATCACCACGCTGGCGCAGTCGGTCAGCGGAATGAAGCCGATGCGGACTTCCTCCTTTTCGGGCTTGTCGCTGCCCGCGGCATGCACCGCGGCTTGAAGGCCCGGGATGAGACCGGTGGCGCCTGCTGCGGCGGCAGCCTTGACGACGGTGCGTCGTGCCATGTCGATGCTTCCAGCTTGAGTCATGAGGGTTCCTAGCAGTGAATGGGCCAAGCGGATTGCCAAACGAAAACGAAAAAAGCGTCCTCGCAACGCGCCACCTGAAAACGGTGACGCGCGCGGGGACGCCCTTGTCCTGCCAAGCCCGCACAGACGGTGTGTGGGTCCGGCGTTGGCGAGAAATCGGCTCTGATCTCTCTCTGAGTTGCAGTGATGCAATCAGCGTGCCAGCGTTTTCAGGCGCTGTAGCCGACATCTGGCGCCTGGCCTGCACCCGTTTGCGACGCAGCTGCGCGCGCATGGTGCACTGCCGCAACTACATCAGGAGATCGGCTGCGTCGACGATGCGTTGGGCCACTTCGGCCATCTTCAGTCCCTTGTCCATGGCGGCCTTGCGCAGGCGCGTGTAGGCCTCGGGCTCGCCAATCTGATGCCGCGTCATGAGCAAACCCTTGGCGCGGTCGATGACCTTGCGGTCGGCCAGCTGGGTGCGTGCGTCCGCCAGGTCCCGCCGCATGGACTCTTCGTAGTCGAACCGGGCCTGCGCCACTTCCAGCACAGGCCGCACCCGGTCGGGCGCCAGTCCGGCCACCACATAGGCGGTGACTCCTGCGGCGATGGCTTCGCGCACGTGGCTGGTGTCACCGTCATTGGTGAACAGCACGATGGGCCTGCGCGCATCTCGTGTGGCCATCACCACATGTTCCAGGGTGTCGCGGGCCTGGCTTTCCGCGTCGACGATGATCATGTCGGGCTGCAGCTGCGCAATGCGGTCCGGCAGGAAGGTGTCCACCGGCAGCACGGCAACGATGTTGCAACCCGCTTCCAGCAGACCGATGTGCAGGCTGCGCGACCGTTCAAGTTCGCGCTTGCTGTCCTCGTCGCCCGGCTCAAACGCCTGCGTGTCGGGCGCGACGATGACGATGCGGGTGGATGCGGTGGGCTGCACGTTGTCGGTATCAGCAACTTCCAGGCCCGAGCCCCGACGCGTAGGAACAGTAGACTCGACCGCAATGAATGTGCTTGGGTTTGAGTCGTCGTGCGACGAAACAGGCGTGGCTTTGGTGCAGACGCACGCCGATGGACCGCCCCGCTTGCTGGCAGATGCGTTGCACACGCAGGTGGCCATGCACGCGGACTATGGCGGTGTCGTGCCCGAACTGGCCAGCCGGGACCACATCCGCCGTGTGTTGCCCCTGGCGCGGCAGGTGCTGGCCCAATCCGGCTGCACGCTGGCGGAAGTCGACGTCGTGGCCTACACCCGTGGGCCGGGTTTGGCCGGTGCGCTGCTGGTGGGCGCCGGTGTGGCGGTCGCACTGGCCGCTGCGCTCGGCAAGCCCGCGATGGGCATCCACCACCTGGAGGGGCACTTGCTGTCACCCTTCCTGGCCGACGACAAGCCCGAATTCCCCTTCACCGCGCTCCTGGTCAGCGGCGGCCACACCCAACTCATGGACGTGCAGGGTGTGGGTCGCTACGCCCTGTTGGGCGAAACGATTGACGATGCCGCCGGCGAAGCCTTCGACAAGAGCGCCAAGCTGCTGGGCTTGGGCTACCCCGGCGGCCCCGCGCTTGCCAAGCTGGCTGCCTGCGGCAAGCCGAACGCGTACGCCTTGCCGCGCCCGCTGCTGCACAGCGGCGATCTGGACTTCAGCTTTGCCGGCCTGAAGACCGCCGTGCTCACACAGCAGAAAAAGCTGGGCGCCCAGATGAGTGACCAGGAGCGTGCCGACCTGGCCGCCAGCACGCAGGCCGCCATCACCGACGTGCTGGTCGCGAAGTCGCTCAAAGCGCTGAAGCAGACCGGCTCACGACGCCTCGTCGTGGCCGGTGGCGTGGGTGCCAACCTGGCGCTGCGCGCCAAGCTCAACGCCGGTGCGGCGAAATTGGGCGCACAGGTCCACTATCCGCCGCTGGAGCTTTGCACCGACAACGGCGCCATGATTGCGCTGGCTGCCGCGTTGCGCCTGCAGCATGGGCTGGCGCAGTTGCGGACCGACGGCGCATTCGACGTGCGGCCGCGCTGGCCGCTCGCCGAACTCACATCCGTCAGTTGACGGAGATCTGCGCCGCGCTGCGGACACTGCGCTTGGGCAGGGTCAGGGTCAGAACGCCGTGCTCCAGCTTCGCGCCGGCTTCGGCCTGGTCCACTTCTGCCGGCAGGGTGATGGTGCGCGCGTAGCGGGTGGCGGCGCGTTCGCGGTAGACCACGCGTTCGCTGGACTGCTTGGTTTCGCCATCCTGCGGGCTGGCTTGTGGCGAAGTCGGCGTGCCAAGCGGTGCGGAAGCCTGCACGGTGACCTTGCGGCCCTCCACGGACACCTTCACATCGTCCTTGCTCACGCCGGGCATTTCCAGGCTCACGGAGTAGGCGCTATCAGTCTCGGCGATGTCCAAGGCGGGTGAACGTACGGCCGTGCTGTCGGTGTCGGCAGTCACGCCCAGCAGGCGGTCAAAGCCGTCGTCGAGCAGGCGGGACAAGTGGCGCAGGTCGGGACTGGCATGGCGGGTCACGCGGGACATGGGAACGACGAACATGAGGCACTCCTAGAATCGGGTTGTCGGTCGCCGCAGCCCTGCGGCTCCCATGGCAGAGCAGATGCTCCCTTGGGCCGGCATTTCAAGACTCCCTTTTTGGAAACGTGAACCCAAACCGACGCGCCCTGCTGGCGCTGCCGCTGTCCGCAGCGTGTGCTTCTGCCTTTGCACAGCCGGCTCTTGAACCTGTGCGCCTTGCCCTCATAGAGGGCCTGTCCGGGCCTTTTGCCAATGCCGGCGAGGCCGTCTTCCGCAACATGCTCTGGGCCACGGAACGCGTGAACCGCCGTGGTGGCGTGCGTGTGGGTGGTGTGATGCGCCCGCTGGCGGTGGTGCGCTTTGACAGCAAGGGCAATACCGAAGAGGCCGTGACGCTGATGCGATCGGCGCTGGACCAGGGCATTGCGTTCATCCTGCAAGGCAACAGCTCGGCCACTGCGGCAAGCCTGGCGGATGCGCTGGACAAGCACAACGCCAGGCAAGCGGCCAGTGGCCTCAAGCGCCAGGGCTTGTTCTTCAACTACTCCGCGGTCGACCCGGCGCTAACGAACGAACGGTGCAGCTTCTGGCATTTCCGTTTTGACGCCCATGCCGACATGCGCCTGGCTGCGCTGACCGACGTGCTGCGTGAAGACCGCAGCGTGCAGCGTGTGTACCTGATCGGCCAGGACTACAGCTTTGGCCAGCATATGCTGAAGCAGGCCCGTGCCTTGATCACCGCCAAGCGGCCCGACATGCAGATCGTCGGTGACGAGCTGCACCCCTTGGGCCGCGTCAAGGACTTCATGCCCTATGCCACCAAGATCCAGGCCAGCGGTGCGCAGGCCGTGCTCACAGGCAATTGGGGCAATGACCTCACGCTGCTGGTGCGGGCGCTGAAAGAGGTGGGGTCGGATGCGCGACTGTATACCTTCTACGGCAATGCACTCGGCGCACCCGCTGCCATTGGCGAAGCCGGCGTGGGCCGTGTGCTGGCTGTGGCCGAGTGGCACCCGAACCAGGGCGGCGCGGCATCGGACGCGCTGTACACATCCTTCCGCCAGCGCTTCACCAACCCGCAGGACGACTACGTGCACCTGCGCATGCAACTGCTGGTGGAAATGCTGGCTGCCGCGCTCACGAAAGCCGGCAACACCGAAGCCGCCAGCGTGGCGCTCGCGCTAGAAGGCTTGGGCAGCGACGCCACGCCGTTCGGCAGCTGGCACCCGGCCACGATGCGTGCCGCGGACCACCAACTCCAGCAGCCGCTCGTGGTGAGCGTGATGGACCGCGCCGGCGCGCCCGGCGTGCCCCATGACGTGGAGGGCAGCGGCTTCGGCTTTCGAACCCTCAAGCGCTTCGAAGCCGGTGCCGTGACGCAGCCCCACACCTGCCGCATGACGCGGCCTGACTGAATCTGAATCGGACACCCCATGCGCCCCACCATCCAAACCCTGCCCGCAAGCAAGATCCGCGAAGTCGCCAATGCCGGTCTGGGCCGCAGCGATGTGCTCGCCTTCTGGTTCGGCGAAAGCGATGAAGTCACACCCGAGCCCATCCGCCAGGCCGCGGCCGATTCGTTGATGCGGGGCGAGACCTTCTATTCGCATAACCTGGGGCTGCCAGAACTGCGCGCAGGCATCGCGGGCTACGCGTCCGCGCTGCATGGGCCCATAGCGATGGAGCGCATCGCAGTCACCTCGTCCGGCGTCACCGCGCTGATGCTGGCCATGCAGATGCTGCTGGACGCGGGTGATGAGCTCGTGGCGGTGGTGCCGGTGTGGCCCAACCTGACGGCGCAGCCCACCATCCTCGGAGCGCAGGTCGTGCGCGTGCCGCTGCGGCCCAAGGATGGCGTCTGGGGCCTGGACCTGGATGAAGTGCAGGCGCAGGTGACGTCGCGCACCAAGGTGCTGCTTTTGAATGCGCCCAACAACCCCACGGGCTGGACGATGACACGCGCCGAGCAGCAGGCGCTGCTGGACCATTGCCGCAAGACGGGCACCTGGATCGTGGCCGACGAGGTCTATGAACGGCTGTTCTACGAAGGCGCAGGCTGCGCGCCAAGCTTCCTGGACATTGCCATGCCTGAAGACCGGCTGATCGTCGCGCACAGCTTCAGCAAAAGTTTCCTGATGACCGGCTGGCGATTGGGCTGGCTGGTCCTGCCCGCCGGCCCCGAAGCGGCGCTGGACGCTGCGGGCAAGCTGCTGGAGTTCAACACCTCCTGCGCGCCCGTATTCGTGCAGCGCGGCGGCCTGGCCGCACTGGACCTGGCCGACAGCGTGGTGCCCCGAGTCGTCGGCCATCTCAAGGGCTGCCGCGACCGGCTGGTGAACGGTTTGCAGCAACTGCCGCGCATCCACGTGGCGCCTGCGCCGGGCGGCATGTACGCCTTCTTCCGGATCGATGGCCTGCCGGACTCCGGCGATTCCTTGGCCCTGGCCAAGCGCCTGGTGGCTGAGCACGGCCTGGGCTTGGCGCCCGGCGCGGCCTTTGGTGACGAAGGCGAGGGCTGGCTGCGGTGGTGCTTTGCCTCGCAAGACCCCGCGCGGCTGGACGCCGGCCTGGCCCGTCTGGCCAGCGCCTTGCGGTAAGGGCAGCCGGGGTATACTTGCTGGTTCCTCGCCGGAAGTTGGGCAGGAAAGCACGGCGCCGGTCGGTTTCACTGGCGTTCGCAAGTCTGAACCGGAAACCCTCGGCCGATGGATCACCGTCAACAAGGCATGCATGCTCTGCGTGTGCTTGCAGGTGAGTCGGGCAGGGCGGTTTCCAAATCCACACAGGAAATCTCCATGACCATGACCACCGCCGCCACCGCCGAAATCGTCAAGGCCCACGCCCGTGGCACTGCAGACACCGGCAGCCCTGAAGTTCAAGTCGCGTTGCTGACCGCACGCATCAACGAACTCACCCCCCACTTCAAGACGCACGCCAAGGACCACCATGGTCGTCGCGGCCTGCTGAAGATGGTCAATGCGCGCAAGCGCCTGCTGTCCTACCTGAAGTCCAAGGACGCGGACCGCTACACCGCGCTGATCGCCAAGCTGGGCCTGCGCAAGTAAGAACCCGTCGAGGGCTGCCGGTGTCGGCAGCCCTCCGCACCCTTTCCACCACCGGGCCGCAAGAGCTGTGTCATTCCAAAGGCATCCCCTGACGGGGTCTCGCTGGAATGGCATTGCGCTGCCCACTCTTCGCAAGGAAGAAACCGCATGAGCATGTTCAACAAGATCACCAAGACCTTCCAATGGGGTCAGCACACCGTCACCATGGAAACGGGCGAAATCGCCCGCCAGTCCAGCGGTGCCGTCATGGTCACCATGGACGACACCGTGGTGCTGGCCACCGTGGTCGCCAAGACCGAGGCCAAGGCCGGCCAGGACTTCTTTCCGCTGACCGTGGACTACATCGAGAAGACCTATGCCGCGGGCAAGATCCCCGGCAGCTTCTTCAAGCGCGAAGGCCGCCCCAGCGAGCTGGAAACCCTGACCAGCCGCCTCATCGACCGCCCCATCCGCCCGCTGTTCCCCGAAGGCTTCTTCAATGAAGTCCAGGTGGTGGTGCACGTGTTGAGCCTGAACCCCGAAGTGCAGGCCGACATCGCCGCCATGATCGGCACCAGCGCCGCGCTGGCGATTTCCGGCATCCCATTCAACGGCCCCATCGGTGCTGCGCGCGTGGGCTATGTCAACGGCGAATACGTGCTGAACCCGGGCAAGACCCAGTTGCTCGACAGCAAGATGGAACTCGTCGTCGCCGGCACCGAAGCCGCCGTGCTGATGGTGGAGTCGGAAGCCGACCAGCTGAGCGAAGAAATCATGCTCGGCGCCGTGGTGTATGGCCACGATCAGGGCAAGACCGCCATCAACGCCATCAACGAGCTGGTGCGTGAGGCCGGCAAGGCCGAATGGAAGTGGGAGGCGCCGGCCAAGAACGAACCCTTCATCGCCAAGGTCACGGCGCTGGCTGAAGCCCCGCTGCACGCCGCTTACCAGATCCGCAGCAAGCAGGCCCGTACGCAAGCCACGCGCGCCGTCACGTCCAGCGTGTTCGCCTCGCTGAAGGCCGAAGGCATTGAATTTGACAAGGTCGAAGTTGAAGGCCTGCTGTTCGAGATCGAAGCCAAGCTCGTGCGCGGCCAGATCCTGGCCGGCGAGCCGCGCATTGACGGCCGCGACACGCGCACCGTGCGCGCCATCGAGATCCGCAACAGCGTGCTGCCGCGCACCCACGGTTCTTCCCTGTTCACCCGTGGCGAGACGCAGGCCCTGGTTGCCGTGACGCTGGGCACCGAGCGCGACGCGCAGCGCATCGACGCGTTGGCCGGTGAGTTCACCGACAACTTCATGCTCCACTACAACATGCCCCCGTTCGCCACTGGCGAAACGGGCCGCGTGGGGTCGCCCAAGCGCCGTGAAATCGGCCACGGACGTCTGGCCAAGCGCGCGCTGATTGCCGTGCTGCCGAACAAGGAAGACTTCCCCTACACCATCCGCGTGGTGTCTGAAGTGACGGAGTCCAACGGCTCGTCGTCGATGGCGTCTGTTTGCGGTGGCTGCCTGTCCATGCTGGACGCTGGCGTGCCGCTGAAGGCACACGTGGCCGGCATCGCCATGGGCCTGATCAAGGAAGGCAACCGCTTCGCGGTGCTGACCGACATCCTCGGTGACGAGGATCACCTGGGCGACATGGACTTCAAGGTGGCCGGCACCAACGGTGGCATCACCGCGCTGCAGATGGACATCAAGATCCAGGGCATCACCAAGGAGATCATGCAGGTCGCCTTGGCGCAGGCCAAGGAAGCGCGTCTGCACATCCTGGGCAAGATGGTGGAAGCCGTCGGCGGCGCCAAGACCGAGGTGAGCCAGTTCGCCCCGCGCCTGTACACGATGAAGATCAACCCGGAAAAGATCCGCGACATCATCGGCAAGGGCGGCGCCACCATCCGTGCATTGACCGAAGAGACCGGTTGCACCATCGACATCGGCGAGGACGGCACCATCACCATCGCCAGTACCGACGCCGACAAGGCGGAATTCGCCAAGAAGCGCATCGCCGAAATCACCGCCGAAGCGGAAATCGGCAAGGTCTATGAAGGCGCTGTCACCAAGATCCTGGACTTCGGCGCCCTGGTCAACATCCTGCCGGGCAAGGACGGCCTGCTGCACATCAGCCAGATTGCGCACCAGCGCGTGGAGAAGGTCGAGGACTTCCTCAAGGAAGGCCAGGTCGTGCAGGTCAAGGTGCTGGAAACCGACGAGAAGGGCCGCATCAAGCTGAGCATGAAGGCGCTGATCGAGCGGCCTGAAGGCATGGCCGAAGAGCGCTACGAGCCGCGTGGTGACCGCGGCGACCGTGGCCCGCGTCGTGACCGTGACGACCGCCCCCGTCGTGACCGTGGTGACCGTGAAGACCGCCCGCGTCGCGACGCTGCCCCGGTCGAAGGCGGCGAAGCCCCGCAGCAGGCCCCCGAGGCCGCTGCACCGGCGCCGGCCACGGACAAGCCCGCCGAGTGAGCGCGGCGGTGAGCACCACCATGCGTGCCATCGAGATCAGCACCCCGGGCAAGCCCGAGGTGCTGAAGGCCTGCGAGCGGCCGCGGCCAGAACCCAAAGCGGGTGAACTGCTGATTGCCGTGCAGGCCAGCGGCGTCAACCGACCGGACGTCTTGCAGCGCAAGGGCCTGTACCCCATGCCCCCAGGTGTGAGTGATCTGCCGGGGCTGGAAATCGCAGGCACCGTGGCCGCAGGTGCAGTTGAAGACCTGGCGGTGGCGGGTCTGAAGATCGGTGACCCGGTCTGCGCGCTGGTGGCCGGTGGTGGCTATGCGCAGTACTGCGCGGCGCCGGCGGGCCAGTGCCTGCCCATCCCCAAGGGTCTGGACATGGTCCAGGCCGCCAGCCTGCCCGAGACTTTCTTCACCGTCTGGCAGAACGTGTTTGCCATTGCCAAGCTTCAAGACGGCGAGACCTTGCTGGTGCAGGGTGGCAGCAGCGGCATTGGCGTCACCGCCATCCAGTTGGCCAAGGCGCTGGGCGCCAAGGTCATCGTCACAGCGGGCACGGACGACAAGTGCGCCGCTTGCGTGGCCCTGGGTGCCGACCACGGCATCAACTACAAGACGCAGGACTTCGTGGCCGAGGTCAAGAGCCTCACCAACGGCCGCGGCGTCAACGTCGTGCTGGACATGGTGGGCGGTGCCTACATCGGCCGCGAGGTCGAATGCCTGGCGGACGACGGGCGCTTGGCGCTGATCGCCACGCAAGGTGGCAATGCCAGCCAGTTCGACTGCGGTCTGGTGCTGCGCAAGCGCCTCTCGATTGCCGGGTCCACCTTGCGTCCGCGCAGCGTGGCCTACAAGACCGGACTGGCCCAGAGCCTGCGCGCCACGGTGTGGCCATTGATCGAGGCCGGCAAGATCAAACCCGTCATCCACCAGGTGTTCCCGGCCGAGCAAGCAGCGGCTGCGCATGCCTTGATGGAGACCAGCACCCACGTCGGCAAGATCGTGCTGACCTGGGCTTGAACCGCGAATGCAGCTGAACAGGTGAACACCATGCGACGCCAACTCGTGGTCGGCAACTGGAAGATGCACGGCAGCCGCGCAGCCAACGCGGAACTGCTGTCGGGCATCCTGGCCGCGCGACCTTTCACTGCAGACGTGGCAGTGTGTGCGCCTTTTGTGTTCCTCAGCGAAGTTGCGGCCACGCTGGCCGCGACTGACCTGCGATGGGGCGCACAGGACGTGTCGGCGCACGAGCAGGGTGCCTACACCGGCGAGGTGTCGGCCGGCATGCTGCGCGAACTGGGTTGCCGCTACGCCTTGGTGGGCCACAGCGAACGCCGCGCGCTGCATGCGGAAAGCGACGAACTGGTCGCCCAGAAGGCGCAAGCAGCCTTGGGCAAAGGCGTGACGCCCATCGTCTGTGTGGGCGAAACGCTCGCCGATCGCGAAGCCGGCCAGACCGAAGCCGTGGTCAAGCGCCAGTTGGCGGCTGTGATCCACAAGCTGGCGCACTGCGCGGCCGAAATGGTCGTCGCCTACGAACCCGTGTGGGCCATTGGCACCGGCCGCACCGCGTCTCCCGAACAAGCCCAGGCGGTTCACGCCGTCCTGCGTGCGCAGCTGCAGGCCGCCACGGGCCACGGCGAGCGCATGACCATCCTCTACGGCGGCAGCGTCAAGCCTGACAACGCCGCCACGCTGTTTGCGCAGGCCGACATCGACGGCGGGCTCATTGGCGGCGCCGCATTGAAGGCGGCGGACTTCGTCGCCATCTGCAGAGCGGCCCGCTGAGTTGAGCGACCACAACGAAATCACTGAATCCCTGGAGTTCCTAGAATCATGCAAATCTGGATGACCCTGATCCTGGCCGTGCAGTTGTTGTCCGCGCTGGTGATGATCGGCTTGGTGCTGATCCAGCACGGCAAGGGCGCTGACATGGGCGCGTCCTTCGGCAGTGGTGCCTCCGGCAGCTTGTTTGGTGCCACCGGCAGCGCCAACTTCCTGTCGCGCAGCACGGCTGCGTGCGCTACCGTCTTCTTCCTCTGCACGCTGGCGCTGACCTATATGAACAGCGCGGGCACCCGTCCGCGCGATGAGGGCCGAAGCGTGCTGGACAGCCCCGTGGCGCCTGCTGCCCCTGCCAGTGTCGCTGCGATGCCCGTGGCCCCTGCGGCCAGCACGGCAGGCGTACCCGCACCCATGTCCAACTCGGTCCCGGCCCCCATGCCCGCAGCCCCGGCGCCCGCTGCGTCGAAGTGAGTGAATTGGGTCCTGACCAAGGGGAAACACCCCCTTTTTCGGGCTAGAATTTCCAGCTGTCCGGTGAGCTAAGACCTCATGCAAACCGGGCAAGCTGCGGACAGGAAGACGACAGCGCCGTCGTGGTGAAATTGGTAGACACGCTATCTTGAGGGGGTAGTGGCGAAAGCTGTGCGAGTTCGAGTCTCGCCGACGGCACCATCTCTTCAGAAATGCTCACGCTCGGTGGGCGCGCCCGCGCGGCTTCCTGTTCTGAACAGGAAGGTTTGCAAGGCGCGCTTTTTCATGCCCGGACACGACCTGACACCACGCTGACGAAATATGGACCTGCAAGCCTACCTGCCCGTGATCCTCTTCATCCTGGTGGGCATCGGCGTCGGCGTTGCGCCGCAGGTCCTGGGATTCATCTTCGGTCCCAACCGCCCCGATGCGGCCAAGAACAGCCCTTACGAATGCGGCTTCGAAGCCTTCGAAGACGCGCGCATGAAGTTCGACGTGCGCTACTACTTGGTGGCCATCCTCTTCATCCTGTTCGACCTGGAAATCGCGTTCCTTTTCCCGTGGGCGGTGGCGCTGCGTGACATCGGCGCGTCAGGCTTCTGGGCCATGATGCTTTTCCTCACCATCCTGGTGGTCGGTTTCATCTACGAATGGAAAAAGGGCGCGTTGGACTGGGAATGACCAGCAGCCACCTGGAGTAGTGCTCAATGGGAATCGAAGGCGTCCTCAAGGAAGGCTTTGTCACCACGTCGGTGGACACGCTGATCAACTGGTCCAAGACCGGTTCGCTGTGGCCCATGACCTTCGGGCTGGCCTGTTGTGCGGTGGAAATGATGCATGCGGGCGCGGCCCGCTATGACATCGACCGCTTCGGCATGCTTTTCCGCCCCAGCCCTCGCCAGAGCGACCTGATGATCGTCGCCGGCACCCTGTGCAACAAGATGGCCCCGGCCTTGCGCAAGGTCTACGACCAGATGGCTGAGCCGCGCTGGGTGCTGAGCATGGGCTCGTGCGCCAATGGCGGCGGCTACTACCACTACAGCTATTCCGTCGTGCGCGGCTGTGACCGCATCGTGCCGGTGGACGTTTACGTGCCCGGTTGCCCGCCAACGGCCGAGGCACTGCTGTACGGCATCCTGCAGCTGCAGGCCAAGATCCGCCGCGAAAACACCATCGCGCGCTGACCCTCTTCTTGCCAGCAGCTGGTCTCCACACATGACGCAAAAGCTCGACACCCTGCAGGCCGCATTGACGGCTGCCCTGGGCGACGCCATCGGCACGCTGGTGCGTGACCGCGGCGAAATCACCATCACCGTGCCGGCCGACCGCTACTTGGCCATCGCCACGCAGTTGCGCGACGACGCGACTCTGAAGTTTGAACAGCTGATCGACCTTTGCGGCGTGGACTACTCCGACTGGAAGAATGAAGGCACGCAAGGCAAGCGTTATGCGGTTGTTTGCCACCTGCTGTCCGTCAGCAAGAACTGGCGCCTCCGTCTGAAGGTCTTCGCGCCCGACGATGACCTCCCAGCGGTTGCCTCCATCAACGACATCTGGGGCAGCGCCAACTGGTTCGAGCGCGAAGCCTTTGACCTCTTCGGCATCCTCTTCGAAGGGCACATGGACCTGCGCCGCATCCTGACCGACTACGGTTTCATCGGCCACCCCATGCGCAAGGACTTCCCGGTGATGGGCCATGTGGAGATGCGCTACGACGCCGAGCAGGGCCGAGTGATCTACCAGCCAGTGACGATCGAGCCGCGAGAAAACGTACCGCGCGTGATTCGCGAAGACAACTACGGCGGGCTTCACTGACCATGGCCGAAATCAAGAACTACACCCTGAACTTCGGGCCCCAGCACCCGGCTGCGCACGGCGTGCTGCGCTTGGTGCTGGAACTGGACGGCGAAGTCATCCAACGTGCCGACCCGCACATCGGCTTGCTGCACCGTGCGACCGAAAAGCTGGCCGAACAGAAGACCTTCCTGCAGAGTCTGCCCTACATGGACCGCCTGGACTACGTGTCCATGATGGCCAATGAGCACGCCTACTGCCTGGCCATCGAAAAGCTGTTGGGCATCGACGTGCCGGTGCGCGCCCAATACATCCGCGTCATGTTCGCGGAACTCACTCGGCTGCTGAACCACTTGCTGTGGCTGGGCGCGCACGGCCTGGACTGCGGTGCGATGAACATCCTCATCTACTGCTTCCGCGAGCGTGAGGACATCTTCGACATGTACGAAGCGGTCAGCGGTGCGCGCATGCACGCGGCCTATTTCCGTCCGGGCGGCGTCTACCGCGACCTGCCGGAAGTGATGCCGCAGTACAAGGTCAGCCGTATCAAGAACCAGAAGGCCATTGACGCGCTGAACAAGAACCGCGGCGGTTCGCTGCTGGACTTCATCGAGGACTTCTGCAAGCGCTTCCCCAAGAACGTCGACGACTACGAAACCCTGCTCACCGACAACCGCATCTGGAAGCAGCGCACGGTCGGCATCGGCGTCGTGACGCCAGAGCGCGCATTGAACCTGGGCTTCACCGGTGCCATGCTGCGCGGCAGCGGCATCGCCTGGGACCTGCGCAAGCAGCAGCCCTACGACGTCTACGACAAGATGGACTTTGACGTGCCCGTGGGCGTCAACGGCGACACCTACGACCGCTATCTGGTGCGCGTGGAGGAGATGCGCCAGAGCAACCGTATCGTGCAACAGTGCGTGGACTGGCTGCGCAAGAACCCCGGCCCTGTCATCACCGACAACCACAAGGTGGCACCGCCTTCGCGCGTGGACATGAAGTCCAACATGGAAGAGCTGATCCACCACTTCAAGCTCTTCACCGAAGGCATGCACGTGCCCGAAGGAGAGGCCTACGCTGCTGTGGAACACCCCAAGGGCGAGTTCGGCATCTACCTGATCAGCGACGGTGCCAACAAGCCCTACCGTCTGAAGATCCGCCCGCCCGGCTTTGTGCACCTGGCCGCACTGGACGAGATGAGCCGCGGCCACATGATTGCGGACGCGGTGGCCATCATCGGCACCATGGACGTGGTGTTTGGTGAAATTGACCGTTGAAGCCCGCGATGATGGAACTCTCTGAAGCCACCCAGGCTCGCTTCGCCAAGGAAGTGGCCAAGTACCCTGCCGATCAGAAGGTGTCGGCCGTGATGGCCTGCCTGGCCATCGTGCAGCAGGAACAAGGCCACGTGTCCACCGCAGCGGAAGACGCTGTCGCTGCCTACCTGGGCATGGCCACGATCGCGGTGCATGAGGTCACCACTTTCTACAACATGTACAACCAGCAGCCGCTGGGCCAGTTCAAGCTCAACGTCTGCACCAACCTGCCTTGCCAGTTGCGGGACGGCGAGAAGGCGCTGGAACACGTCTGCAAGCGCCTGGGCGTGGAGCCCTATGGCACCAGCGCCGACGGCGTGTTCACCGTGCAGCCCAGCGAATGCCTGGGCGCCTGCGCCGATGCACCGGTGATGCTGGTCAACGACCGCCAGATGCTCAGCTACATGAGCAACGACCGCCTTGACGAACTGCTGGCCGTGCTGAAGGCGGAAAGTGGGAAGACCCATGCTTGACCTGTCACGCTTCCAGGCCAAGGGCAACGAGACCTGCTTCCACGACCGCCACCTCGGCCCGCAGATCTATGCAGGCCTGAATGGCGGCAACTGGAGCCTGAAGGACTACGTGGCCCGCGGGGGCTATTCCGCGCTGCGCAAGATCCTGGCCAAGGACGGCGGCGAGGGCATGACCCAGGACGCCGTGATTGCTGAAGTCAAGCTGTCCGCCCTGCGCGGCCGCGGCGGCGCCGGCTTCCCGACCGGCCTGAAGTGGAGCTTCATGCCGCGCGCCTTCCCGGGCCCCAAGTACCTCGTCTGCAACAGCGATGAAGGCGAGCCGGGCACCTGCAAGGACCGCGACATCCTGGCCTACAACCCGCACATCGTCATCGAAGGCATGGCCATCGCCGCCTACGCGATGGGCATCAAGACGGGCTACAACTACATCCACGGCGAGATCTTCGAGGTCTACGAACGCTTCGAAGCCGCGCTGGAAGAAGCGCGCGCCGCAGGTTTTCTGGGTGACAAGATCCTGGGCAGCGATTTCAGCTTCCAGCTGCATGCCTTCCATGGTTTCGGTGCCTATATCTGCGGCGAGGAAACCGCGCTGCTGGAAAGCCTGGAGGGCAAGAAGGGCCAGCCGCGTTTCAAGCCGCCGTTCCCGGCCAGCTTTGGCCTGTACGGCAAGCCGACGACGATCAACAACACCGAGACCTTTGCCGCGGTGCCTTGGATCATCAACAACGGCGGCCAGAAATACCTGGAGTGCGGCAAGCCCAACAACGGCGGCACCAAGATCTTCAGCGTGGTGGGCGACGTCAACCAGCCGGGGAATTTCGAGATCCCGCTGGGGACGCCCTTCAGCAAGCTGCTGGAACTGGCGGGCGGTGTGCGCACGGGCCGCAAGCTCAAGGCCGTGATACCGGGCGGATCGTCGGCGCCGGTGCTGCCGGGTGCCACGATGATGGACCTGACGATGGACTACGACGCCATTGCCAAATCCGGCTCCATGCTGGGTTCCGGTGCGGTCATCGTCATGGACGACAGCCGGTGCATGGTGAAGAGCCTGCTGCGGCTGTCCTACTTCTACCAGCACGAAAGCTGCGGCCAGTGCACGCCCTGCCGCGAAGGCACGGGTTGGCTGTGGCGCGTCATCAAGCGCATCGAACATGGCGAAGGCCGTGCCGACGACCTGGCACTGCTGGACAACGTGGCTTTCAACATCAAGGGCCGCACCATCTGCGCCCTGGGTGATGCCGCGGCCATGCCGGTGGAGGGCATGCTGAAGCACTTCCGCGACGAATTTGCGTACCACGTCGAACACAAGACCTGCATGGTCCCCCAATACGTCTGACGACCATGGCTGAACTCAACATCGACGGCAAGACGGTCACGGTGGCCGATGGCAGCGTGGTCATGCAAGCGGCCGACGCTGCGGGCATCTACGTCCCGCATTTCTGTTATCACAAGAAGCTGAGCATCGCGGCCAACTGCCGCATGTGCCTGGTGGACATCGAGAAGATGCCCAAGCCGATGCCCGCCTGCGCCACGCCGGTGACCAACGGCATGATTGTGCGCACCAAGAGCGACAAGGCGACGAAGGCCCAGCAGTCGGTGATGGAGTTCCTGCTCATCAACCACCCGCTGGACTGCCCCATCTGCGACCAGGGCGGCGAATGCCAGTTGCAAGATCTGGCGGTGGGCTACGGCAAGAGCGCCAGCCGTTACGAGGAAGAAAAGCGCGTCGTCTTCCACAAGGACGTGGGACCGCTCATCAGCATGGAAGAGATGAGCCGCTGCATCCACTGCACACGCTGCGTGCGCTTCGGCCAGGAAGTGTCAGGCGTGATGGAACTCGGCATGATCCACCGCGGCGAGCACAGCGAGATCACCACCATCGCCGACCGCACGGTGGACAGTGAACTCTCGGGCAACATGATCGACATCTGCCCGGTCGGCGCGCTCACCAGCAAGCCCTTCCGCTACAGCGCCCGCACCTGGGAATTGTCGCGCCGCAAGTCCGTCAGTCCGCACGACAGCACCGGCGCCAATCTCATCGTGCAGGTCAAGGGCAACAAAGTCCTGCGCGTGGTGCCGCTGGAAAACGAAGACATCAACGAGTGCTGGATCAGCGACCGCGACCGCTTCAGCTACGAGGCCGTCAACAGCGAATCGCGCCTGACGCAGCCCATGATCAAGCAGGGTGGCCAGTGGCAGGCTGTGGACTGGAACACCGCGCTGGGCTACGTGGCTGACGGGCTGAAGCGCGTCAAGGCCGAATTCGGCACCAGCCACATCGGCGCCTTGGCGCACGCAAGCAGCACAGTCGAGGAGTTGCATCTCCTTGCCAAGCTGATGCGCGGCATTGGCAGCGAGAGCATCGACGTGCGCACGCGCCACGCTGACTTCGGCCATGGCCCTGCCGCGGGCAAGGCCCGCTGGCTGGGCACCAGCATCGCGTCGCTGTCCTTGCTGGACCGCGTGCTGGTGGTTGGCAGCTTCCTGCGCAAGGACCACCCGCTGCTGGCGCAACGCATCCGCCAGGCGGCGCGCAAGGGCGCGCAGGTGATGAGCCTGCACGCCGTGCATGACGATTGGGCGATGCACCTGGGTGCAACGCTCACGGCGTCGCCGTCTCAGTGGTTGAATCAGCTGGCCGATGTGGCTGCCGCTGTGGCCAAGGCAGCGGGCGTGCCCGCGCCGCTGCCCGCCGACCCCGGCGAGCACGCGCACGCCGTGGCCTCCGCGCTGGCATCGGGCCAGCACAAGGCCATCCTGCTGGGCAACGCGGCTGCTCAGCATCCGCAAGCCGCACAGATCCTGTCCTTGGCCAACTGGATTGGTCATCAAACCGGCGCCACCGTGGGCTACCTGGGCGAGGCCGGCAACAGCGTCGGCGCGCAACTGGTGAACGCGCTGCCGGGCACGGGCGGCCTGAACGCAGGCCAGATGCTGAGCCAGCCCATGAAGGCGCTGCTGCTGCTGAACTCCGAGCCGGTGCTGGACAGTGCGGACGCGGCCGCCGCGCAAAAGGCACTGGCTGCTTCCGGCCTGGTCGTGGCGCTGACCTCTTTCAAGGACGTCTGCGCCGACGTCGCGGACGTGATGCTGCCCATCGCGCCGTTCACGGAAACCGCCGGCACCTTCGTCAATGCCGAAGGCCGCGTGCAAAGCTTCCACGGCGTGGTCAAGCCGCTGGGCGACACGCGACCGGCGTGGAAGGTGCTGCGCGTGCTGGGCAACCTGCTGGGGCTGCCGGGCTTCGACCAGGAGACCGCAGAAGACGTGCGGGCGGAAGCCTTGGGCGACACCACCGCGCTGGCCGCACGGCTGGACAACGCCAGCACCGCGGCGCTGGCACTGGGCACAAGCCTCCAAGGCATGCAGCGGGTGGCTGACGTGCCCATCTACAGCACCGACTCGCTGGTGCGCCGTGCCGCCTCGCTGCAGCTGACCGCCGATGCAGGTCAGCCTGTCGTCGGCATCGCCAGCGCGCTGTGGACGCAGTTGGGCCTGCAAGCCGGTGACCACGTCCGCATCACCCAGGGTGATGGCAGCGCGGTGCTGGCCGCCCGCGAAGACAGGACGCTGGCGGCTGACGCCGTGCGCGTGGCCGCTGGCCATGCGGCCACGGCAGCCCTTGGCGCGATGTTCGGCGCCATCACCGTCGAAACCGTGACCAAGGCCTGAACGCGATGTTCGAACCGCTGCACCAAGCTGCCAACGGCCTGCTCGGGCCGACCCTGTGGCTCGTCATCTGGAGCCTCATCAAGATTGTCGCGCTTGTGCTGCCGCTGATGGGCTGTGTCGCCTACCTCACGCTGTGGGAACGCAAGGCCATTGGCTGGAGCCAGATCCGCCCGGGCCCCAACCGCGTGGGCCCGTATGGCCTGCTGACCCCCATCGCCGACGCGGTGAAGCTGATCTTCAAGGAGATCATCCGCCCGACCGCTGCCAACAAGGGCCTGTTCTTCCTGGGCCCGGTAATGACCATCATGCCGGCGCTGGCCGCTTGGGCCGTCATCCCCTTCGGGCCCGACGTGGTGCTGGCGAATGTGAACGCGGGCCTGCTGTTCCTGATGGCCATCACGAGCCTGGAGGTCTACGGCGTGATCATCGCTGGCTGGGCCAGCAATTCGAAGTACGCCTTCCTGGGCGCGCTGCGCGCCAGCGCGCAGATGGTCAGCTACGAAATCGCCATGGGCTTCTGCCTGGTGGTGGTGCTGATGGTCTCCGGCAGCATGAACATCAGCGACATCGTGATGAGCCAGGGCAAGGGCATCTTTGGCGGCATGGGCGTCGGCGTGCTCAGCTGGAACTGGCTGCCGCTGCTGCCCATCTTCGTGGTGTTCTTCATTTCGGGCCTGGCCGAAACCAACCGACATCCCTTTGACGTGGTGGAAGGCGAATCGGAGATCGTCGCCGGTCACATGATCGAGTACTCGGGCATGAGCTTCGCCATGTTCTTCCTGGCCGAGTACGCCAACATGATCCTGGTCAGCATGATGACCTCGCTGCTCTTCCTGGGCGGTTGGCTGAGCCCGTTTGCCTTCCTGGACTTCATCCCCGGCTGGATCTGGCTGGCGGCCAAGGTCTTCGTGGTGGTGACGATGTTCCTGTGGGTGCGTGCAACGTTCCCGCGATTCCGCTACGACCAGATCATGCGTCTGGGCTGGAAGATCTTCATCCCCATCACCTTGGTCTGGCTGGTTGTGGTCGGCCTCTGGATCCAGTCGCCCCTCAGCATCTGGAAGTAAAGCCATGAGTACATTGACTGCGGTGCGCGAGGTGTTCTCCAGCCTCTTCCTGACCGAATTGTTCAAGGGCCTGCGGATCACGGGCAAGCATTTCCTGTCGCCCACCATCACCGTCCAGTTCCCGGAAGAGAAGACCCCGCTGTCGCCGCGCTTCCGCGGCCTGCATGCCTTGCGCCGTTATGAAAACGGTGAAGAGCGCTGCATCGCCTGCAAGCTGTGCGAAGCCGTTTGCCCGGCGATGGCCATCACCATCGAAAGCGAGGTGCGCGCCGACGGCAGCCGCCGCACCACACGCTACGACATCGACCTGACCAAGTGCATCTTTTGCGGCTTCTGCGAAGAGAGCTGCCCGGTGGACAGCATCGTCGAGACCCACCACTTCGAATACCACGGCGAAAAGCGCGGCGACCTGTACTTCACCAAGGACATGCTCTTGGCCGTAGGAGACCGCTTTGAAAAGGACATCGCCGCCAACCGGGCTGCCGACGCGAAATTCCGCTGAAAGCGACTGCTGAAGGAATGCTGACCGGCACGGGCCAACGCGTGACGAGGCGCCGCACAAGAACATGAACTCCACAACCGCACTCTTCTACGTCTTCTCAGCCGTGCTGCTGCTGGCGGCGTTCCGTGTCATCACGGCGCGCAGCACGGTGCATGCCGCGCTGTTCCTGGTGCTGAGCTTCTTCAGCGCCAGTTGCATCTGGATGCTGCTGAAGGCTGAATTCCTGGCCATCACCCTGGTGCTGGTCTACGTCGGCGCGGTGATGGTGCTGTTCCTGTTTGTGGTGATGATGCTGGACATCAACACCGACAGCCTGCGCGAAGGCTTCTACAAGCACCTGCCGGTGGCGGGCTCCATCGGCGCGTTGATCGCGCTGGAAATGGCCCTGGTGCTGATGCGCGGCTTCCAGTTGCAGGCGCCTGCGCCCGCGGCCAAGGCGGTGGAGCTGGGCAACACCAAGATGCTGGGCATCGAGCTCTACACCGAATACCTGTACCCGCTGCAACTGGCGGCGGTGCTGCTGCTGGTGGCCATCGTGGCCGCCATTGCGCTGACGCTGCGCGCACGCAAGGACAGCAAGCACATGAACCCGTCCGAACAGGTCCGCGCCAAGAAGGCCGACCGGGTGCGTTTGGTGAAGCTGGCGCCCACCATCGAGTTGCCGTCTGTGCCTTCGGCCCCGCCGGCTGCGCCCGCTGAAGGAGGGAAGGCTTGATGGGCAACATCACGCTAGGCCACTTCCTCACCCTGGGTGGCATCCTCTTCGCACTGTCGGTCATCGGCATCTTCCTGAACCGCCGCAACCTGATCGTGATCTTGATGGCCATCGAGCTGATGCTGCTGGCCGTCAACTTGAACTTCATCGCCTTCTCGCACTACCTGCCCATGGAGGCCGACCGCATGGGCGGCCAGGTCTTCGTGTTCTTCATCCTCACGGTGGCGGCGGCTGAATCGGCCATCGGCCTGGCCATCCTGGTGGTGCTGTTCCGCAACCGGGCTTCCATCAATGTGGAAGAGCTGGACGAGCTGAAGGGCTGAGAGAACAACATGGCATCGACGATTTCTCAAGGCCTCCTGCTCACCATTCCGTTGGCGCCATTGGTGGGCGCGCTGGTCGCCGGCCTGGCCGGCAAGGCAGTGGGCACGCGCGGCGCGCACACCGTCACCATCCTGGGCGTGCTGATTGCCTTCATCTGCTCGGCCGTGGTGCTGAGCCAGGTGGTGGCGGGTGCGCGTTTCAACGCCACCGTCTATGAATGGATGGTGCTGAACAAGCTGGTGATGGAAGTCGGCTTCCTGGTCGACGGCCTGACCGCCATGATGATGGTGGTGGTCACCTTTGTGTCGCTGATGGTGCACATCTACACCATCGGCTACATGGAAGGCGACCCGGGCTACCAGCGCTTCTTCAGCTACATCAGCCTGTTCACCTTCAGCATGCTGATGCTGGTGATGAGCAACAACTTCCTGCAACTGTTCTTCGGCTGGGAAGCCGTGGGCCTGGTGTCCTACCTGCTGATCGGCTTCTGGTTCAAGAAGCCCACGGCCATCTTTGCCAACATGAAGGCCTTCCTCGTCAACCGCGTGGGCGACTTCGGCTTCATCCTGGGCATCGGCCTCATCGTCGCCTACGCCGGCACGCTGAACTACGGCGAAGTCTTTGCCAAGGCGCCGGAACTGGCCAAGCTCACTTTTCCGCTCCCCTTGTTCGGCGGCGACTGGATGCTGATCACGGTGGCCTGCATCTGCCTGTTCATCGGCGCCATGGGCAAGAGCGCGCAGTTCCCGCTGCACGTGTGGCTGCCGGACTCGATGGAAGGTCCCACGCCGATCAGCGCGCTGATCCACGCCGCCACCATGGTGACGGCCGGCATCTTCATGGTGGCGCGCATGTCACCCCTGTTTGAACTGTCGGACACGGCGCTGAACTTCGTGCTCGTCATCGGTTCCATCACGGCCCTCTTCATGGGCTTCCTGGGCATCATCCAGAACGACATCAAGCGCGTGGTGGCCTATTCGACCTTGTCCCAGCTGGGCTACATGACGGTGGCGCTGGGCGCATCGGCCTACAGCGTGGCCGTGTTCCACCTCATGACGCACGCTTTCTTCAAGGCGCTACTGTTCCTGGGTGCGGGCAGCGTGATCATGGGCATGCACCACGACCAGGACATCCGCAACATGGGTGGCTTGCGCAAACACATGCCCATCACGTGGATCACTTCGCTGCTGGGCAGCCTGGCGCTGATCGGCACCCCCCTGTTCGCCGGCTTCTACAGCAAGGACAGCATCATTGAAGCGGTGCATGCCACTCACCTGCCGGGCACGGGATTCGCCATCTTCTCGGTGACCGTGGGTGTGTTCGTCACGGCCTTCTATTCCTTCCGCATGTACTTCCTGGTCTTCCACGGCAAGGAGCGCTTCCACCACAAGCCTTTCCCTGCACATGACGCGCCGGAAGACGACCATGCGCATGACGACCATGGCGACGCGCATGCCGAGCACCACGACCACACGCCGCACGAATCCCCCTGGGTGGTGACCGCGCCGCTGATCCTGCTGGCCATCCCGTCGGTGCTGATCGGCTTCCTGGCGATCCAGCCCATGCTCTTTGGCGACTTCTTCAAGGACGCCATCTTCGTCAACGGTGAAGCCCACCCGGCGATGGAAGAGCTCGGCAAGGAATTCCACGGCGCCGCGGCCATGGCCCTGCACGGCCTGACTTCGCTGCCGTTCTGGCTGGCACTGGGGGGCGTGGTGACGGCCTGGGTCTTCTACCTGAAGGTGCCTTCGATTCCTGCAGCGCTGGACCGCCACCTGAAGCCCTTGCGCACCGTGCTGGAAAACAAGTACTACATGGACTGGTTCAACGAACACGTGCTGGCCGCTGGCGCCCGCATGCTGGGCATGGGCCTTTGGAAGGGCGGCGACCAGGCGGTCATTGACGGTGCCA
Organism: uncultured beta proteobacterium; assembly: GCA_963750785.1. GTDB lineage: Bacteria > Pseudomonadota > Gammaproteobacteria > Burkholderiales > Burkholderiaceae_C > Rubrivivax. Next base: position 272,657 of record CAVVSC010000003.1, read on the forward strand.
TCAACGGTTCTGCCCGCGCGATGGGTGGCCTGGCCGGCGTGATGCGCGGCTGGCAGACCGGACGCCTCTACACCTACGCCCTGGTGATGCTGCTGGGCATCTTCGGCCTGATGACGTGGAAGCTCTGGCCCACCGTCGTTGGTCCGTATGTGATGAACCTGTTCCGCTGATCACGCCGTCAGCTCACCTCCAGCACACGACAAGAAAAGAGCGAGATAAGAATGGGATTGCTCAGCATCGCGATCTGGTTGCCGGTGGCCTTCGGGGCGCTGTTGCTGGCCCTGGGCCGCGACGAGAACGCCGGCACCGTGCGCGCCATCGCCCTGGTGGGCGCCATCGCGTCCTTCCTGGTGACCCTGCCGCTGGTCAACACCTTCCAGCTGGGCACGCCGGCCATGCAGTTCGTGGAGAAGCTGCCATGGATCGAACGCTTCAACATGCACTACCACCTGGGTGTGGACGGCTTGTCGGTGTGGTTCGTGCCGTTGACGGCGTTCATCACGGTCATCGTCGTCATCGCGGCCTGGGAAGTGGTGCAAGAGCGCGTGGCCCAGTACATGGGCGCCTTCCTGATCCTGAGTGGCCTGATGGTGGGGGTCTTCAGCGCGCTGGACGGCATGCTGTTCTACGTGTTCTTCGAAGCCACGCTGATCCCGATGTACATCATCATCGGCGTCTGGGGCGGCCCCAACCGCGTGTATGCGGCGTTCAAGTTCTTCCTGTACACGCTGCTTGGTTCGCTCTTGATGCTGATCGCGCTGGTCTATCTCTACTTCAAGAGCGGCGGCAGCTTCGACATCCTGACCTGGCACAAGCTGCCGTTGTCGCTGAACAGCCAGGCCCTGTTGTTCTTCGCCTTCTTTGCGGCTTTCAGCGTCAAGGTGCCGATGTGGCCGGTGCACACCTGGCTGCCCGACGCACACGTGGAAGCGCCCACGGGCGGGTCGGTGGTGCTGGCGGCCATCATGCTGAAGCTGGGCGCCTACGGCTTCCTGCGTTTCTCCATGCCCATCGCGCCCGACGCCGCGCATGAATACGCCTGGGTCATCATCACGCTGAGCCTGATTGCCGTGCTGTACATCGGCATGGTTGCGCTGGTGCAGCAGGACATGAAGAAGCTGGTGGCCTACAGCTCCATTGCGCACATGGGTTTCGTGACGCTGGGCTTCTTCATCTTCAACGAGCTGGGTGTGTCCGGCGCCATCGTGCAGATGATCAGCCACGGCTTCGTGTCGGGCGCCATGTTCCTGTGCATCGGCGTCCTGTACGACCGCATGCACAGCCGCGAGATCTCCAGCTACGGCGGTGTCGCCAACACCATGCCCAAGTTCGCGGCCTTCGCGGTGCTGTTTGCCATGGCCAACTGCGGTCTGCCGGGCACGGCTGGGTTCGTCGGTGAGTGGATGGTCATCCTGGGCACCGTGAAGTTCAATTTCTGGATCGCCGCCCTGGCCTCCACCACGCTGATCTTCGGCGCCGCCTACACGCTGTGGATGGTCAAGCGCGTCTACTTCGGCGACGTGGCCAATGGGCACGTCAAGGAACTGACCGACATCAACGGCCGCGAATTCACGATGCTCGCCGTGCTGGCCCTGGCGGTGCTGGTGATGGGCCTGTACCCCAAGCCCTTCACCGACCTGATGACGCCGTCCGTGATCGAACTGCTGCGCCACGTGGCCGTCAGCAAGATTCCCGCTTGACGCTCCACGACCAACCCAGCGCCCGGACAGAAGAGAACACAACATGACCCCGATGAACTGGCCCGTCGTCTACCCGGAGCTGTGGCTGCTGGTGGCGGCCTGCGGCGTGCTGCTGGCGGACCTGGCGTCCAAGGACCCGCAGCGCAAGCTGACCTTCTGGCTCACGCAAGCCAGCATCGCCGTGTTCGTGGCCCTGCAACTGCGCGACTACAACGCAGGCCTGGCCACTTACGGCATGAACTCGATGGTGGTCGTGGACCCCATGGGCCGCTTGCTGGCGGCCTTCGCGGGCATCGCGGTGATGATCACCATGGGCTACGCGCGGCCAACGCTGGGTTCGCGCGACATGCTCAAGGGCGAGTTCTTCATGCTCAGCCTGTTCGTGCTGCTGGGCATTTCCGTCATGTGCAGCGCCAACCATTTCCTGGTGGTGTACCTGGGCCTGGAATTGATGAGCCTGAGCCTGTACGCGCTGACCGCACTGCGCCGTGACCACGCGCTCAGCACCGAAGCGGCCATGAAGTACTTCGTGCTGGGCGCCATGGCCAGCGGTTTCCTGCTGTATGGCATGTCCATGATGTACGGCGCCACGGGCACGCTGGAAATTCCCAAGGTCTTCGAGTCCATCAACACCGGCCGCATCAACAAGGACGTGCTGGTTTTCGGCGTCGTCTTCATCGTGGCCGGCCTGGGCTTCAAGCTGGGCGCCGCCCCGTTCCACATGTGGGTGCCGGACGTCTACCAGGGTGCGCCGACGGCGGCCACGCTGCTGATCGGTGGTGCGCCCAAGTTCGCGGCGTTTGCCATCACCATCCGCCTGTTGGTGGAAGGCCTGCTGGGTCTGGCCGTGGACTGGCAGCAGATGCTCCTGGTGCTGGCCACCGCCAGCCTGGCGGTGGGCAACGTGGCGGCTATTGCACAGACCAACCTCAAGCGCATGCTGGCCTACTCCACGATTGCGCAAATGGGCTTCATCGTGCTGGGCTTGTCCGCAGGCGTGGTCAGCGGCAACACCCTGTCGGCCGGCAATGCCTACAGCTCGGCGATGTTCTACATGGTGGCCTATGTGCTCACCACGCTGGGTACCTTCGGTCTCATCATGTTCCTGTCTCACCAGGGCTTCGAGAGCGAAGAGATTTCGGACTTGGCCGGCCTGTCGCGCAAGAGCCCCTGGGTGGCCGGCGTCATGACCATCTTCATGTTTTCGCTAGCTGGCGTGCCGCCGATGGTGGGCTTCTTCGCCAAGCTGAGCGTGATCCAGGCCCTGGTGTCCACCAATGTCACGCTGTACATCGTGATGGCCATCGTCGCGGTGATGTTCTCGCTGGTCGGCGCCTTCTACTACCTGCGCGTGGTAAAGGTGATGTGGTTCGACGAACCCATGGGTGCGTCCGTGGGCGATCGCACGCAGGGCGTCACCGCCTTGCTGGCCATCAACGGCGCGGCCGTGCTGCTCTTCGGTCCGTTCTCCGGCGGCCTGATGGCCATGTGCCGCGACGCCATCGTCAAGGCACTCGCAAGCTGATGACCTCGCGCGAGGACGCCGCCGCCGACGCGCACCTGCTTGAACACCGCACCGGCGGCACCACGCTGGTCAAGGGCGGCTTCCTGGAACTTCGGCGCGACGACGTGCGACTGCCCGACGGCAGCGCCGCTACGCGCGAATTCATCCAGCACCCGGGCGCGGTCGCCATCGTGCCGGTCCTGGACGACGGCCGCCTGGTGTTGGTGCGCCAGCACCGCTACCCGGTGGGCAAGGTGTTGCTGGAATGGCCGGCCGGCAAACTGGAGCCGGGCGAAGACCAGTTGTTCTGCGCCATGCGAGAACTGCGCGAAGAAACGGGTTACACCGCGCGCGAATGGGCCTTTGGAGGCGAGATCCACAACGCTGCGGCCTACAGCACTGAAAGCATCTGGATCTGGTTCGCGCGCGGCCTGACCGCCGGCGCGACGCAACCCGATGCAGGTGAGTTCGTGGAAACCGCGTTGCTGACCGAAGCCGAACTCACCGCGCTGGACCTGCAAGGCGCTTTGCCTGATGTGAAGACGCTGGTGGGCTTGCGCTGGCTGCAGCAGCTGCGCGCAGGCACGCGTGGTTTCAATTGGCGGGCGCCGCCACAAGACCTTCCGAAGCAAGGCCGCTGAGCCTTGCCTATGATCGCTGCACGATGAAGGTCCTCAACCTGCGCTGCGCCAATGGCCACGGCTTCGAAGGCTGGTTTGCGTCCGACGACGACTTCATGTCCCAGAACGGCCGCGGACTGGTGGAATGCCCACTCTGCGCCGACCAGGTCATCACCCGCATGCCCAGCGCACCGCGCCTGAACCTGTCAGGTGCGAAGGAACCCGCGCCCGCTGCCGGACCGGTCGCGGCGGCACCGCCACAGGCCGCCGACCTGCAGGCTGCCTGGCTCAGCACCGTGCGCCAGTTGATGGCGAACACCGAGGACGTCGGCGACCGCTTTGCGGAAGAGGCCCGCCGCATTCACTACGGCGAGGAAGAGGCCCGCGGGATCCGTGGCCAGGCCACGCCGCAGGAGCGGGAGTCCCTGCGCGAAGAAGGCATCGAGACCTTGTCCTTTCCGGTGCCGGCGGCCCTCAAAGGACCTGTTCAGTAGCGCCGCCAGGCCGCTAAAGCATGCGGCCCGGGTTCATCAGGCCCGCAGGGTCCAGCGCGGCCTTGATGGCTCGCATCATCTGCAGGGCCACCGGCGACTTGCGCAGCGCCAGCTCGTCTCGCTTCAAGAGGCCGATGCCGTGCTCGGCCGAAAACGAACCCGCGCGCGCAGCCACGGCGTCAAAGACGAGGGTGTTCACCGCGTGTTCCTCCTCGTCCAGGAAGCGCTTGCCGTCCGCACCCTCAGGCGCCTGCACGTTGTAGTGCAGGTTGCCGTCGCCCAGGTGGCCGAAGTTGACCAGGCGCACACCGGGGTAGCGGGCCTGCAGCGCGGCATCGGTTTCGACCACGAAGCCGGGGATGGCCGACACCGGCAGCGAGATGTCATGCTTGATGTTCAGACCCTCTTCGGACTGGGCCAGTGGGATGGACTCGCGCAGATGCCACAGGCCCTGGCTCTGCGCCAGGCTTTCGGCCACCACGGCGTCACCCACCGTGCCGTCTTCCATCGCCCGGCCCAGCAGGGCTTCCAGCCGGCCTCGTGCGGTGGCTTCACCGTCGATGTCGCTCAATTCCAGCAGCACCGACCAGGGCGCGCCCGGCAGCGGGCGGGGCAGGGCGGTGAAGTGCTTGGCCACCAGGTCGAGTGCAAAGCGGCCCATGATCTCGAAGCCGGTGAGACCCGCACCCAGGCTGCTGCGTGCCAGGCGCAGCAAGGCCACGCAGGCGCCGATGTCATGGCAAGCCGCCAGTGCCGTCATGGTGGCGGCCGGTTGCGGCGCCAGCTTCATGGTGGCGGCGGTGATGACGCCCAGCGTGCCTTCGCTGCCCACGAACAGGTCGCGCAGGTCGTAGCCGGTGTTGTCCTTGCGCAGGCCGGACAGGCCGTCCCACACCTCGCCCTGCGCGGTCACCACCTCCAGGCCCAGGCACAGCTCGCGCGCATTGCCCCAGCGCAGCACCTGCGTGCCACCCGCATTGGTGGCGAGGTTGCCGCCCAGCGTGCAGCTGCCTTCAGCGGCCAGGCTCAAGGGGAACAGCAGGCCTTGCGCCGAAGTGGCTTCCTGCACCGCCTGCAGCACGCAGCCGGCTTCGGCCGTGACGGTGAGGTTGTCCTTGTCGATGCCACGCACGCGGTTCAGGCGTTGCAGGCTCAGCAGCACCTGCGTGCCGCTGCCATCGGGCACGCCGCCGCCCACCAGGCCCGTGTTGCCGCCCTGCGGCACGATGGACACACCGGCCCGCCCGCACAGCTTCACGACGGCCGCGACTTCTTCCGTGCTGCCCGGTCGCACCACGGCCAGCGCCTTGCCATGCCAGCGGCGGCGCCAGTCCTGTTCCCAGGCACTCAGATCGCCGTCGCTCAACACGTGGGCGGCACCCAGGCGGGTTCGCAGTTGTTCCAACAGGCTCATGGGGAAGTCGGGTTGCCGTGCGCCAGCCGGCGCCGGATATAGAAGCCGCAGATGGCAAAAAGCAGCACGCAGAGCACCACTTCCAGGATGGCCAGCGCCTGCCCCAGGCCGCGTTCGGACGTGGCGCGCACCAGCCCCTCCATCACGTACAGCCACAACAGCAGGCTCAGCCACCGGTAGGTGTACATGCGGTGGCGCAACAAGCCCGCCAGGCAGGCCAGCAGCGGCAGCGCTTTCAGCGCCAGCGTGCCACTGCCGGTGGGCGACAGCCACAGCTCCCAGGCAAGACACAAGGCAATCAGGCTGACGAGGCAGGCCAGCGCCCCTTGCCGGGCCCAGCGCACAGCGGCTTGCGGCGTCGTGGGTGCAGTGGAAGCCGGCGCGGCGGGGGTCGTGGAGGCAGTCGAAGTCACGCTGGCATCATATCCAGCATGAACATCATCGCCACCGGTGCGCCGCCCTCTGCGCTTGAGCGCGTCAGGCTCATCGTCCGCGACCTGCCCCAGACCCTGAAGGCCTGGCCCTGGTTCGAGACCCTGCGTACCCTGCGCATCCGTTTCAGCGAGGACCGCCTGGGCCTGACCGCGGGCAGCCTGACTTTCACCACCCTGATTGCCCTGGTGCCCTTGGGCACGGTGATGCTGGCCGTGTTCACGGCCTTCCCCATGTTCAGCGGCTTTGAGAGCGCGCTGGACAAATTCTTCCTGCAGAACCTGGTGCCGGACAACATCGCCAGGCCCGTTCTGCGCGCGTTGACGCAGTTCACGTCCAAGGCGCGCGGCATGGGCACGCTGGGACTGCTGCTGCTGGTGGTGACCGCGCTGGCCCTGGTGTTGACCATCGACCGCACGCTGAACAACATCTGGCGTGTGCGCCAGCCGCGACCGCTGGGCCAGCGCGTGCTGGTCTATTGGGCCGCATTGACCCTGGGGCCGCTGGCGCTGGGCGTGAGCCTCACGCTCACGTCTCTGGCCGTGTCGGCGTCACGCGGCTGGGTGTCGGCCATGCCGGGCGGCGTGGCCTTCCTGCTGGAAACCGTCCAGTTCCTGCTGCTGGCCGTGTCGGTGTCGGGACTCTTTCACTATGTACCTAACACGCATGTGCGGTGGCGTCACGCGGTGGCGGGTGGCGTTTTCGTGGCGGTGGCCTTTGAACTGGCCAAGAAGAGCCTGGCCTGGTACGTGGACAGCGTGCCCACCTACAACGCCGTGTACGGCGCCTTTGCCGCCGTGCCCATCATGTTGCTCTGGGTCTACCTGAGCTGGGTCATCATGCTCCTGGGCGCGGTGATCGCCGCCTATGCGCCCAGTCTGCAGATGCGCGTGACCACACGCCCGGCCTTGCCCGGCTGGCGCTTTGAACTGGCCCTGGCCGTCTTGAAGCGTCTGGCCGACGCGCGCCACACCGTGGCCCGCGGACTGTCTCCTGCCGCCTTGTCCGAAGCGCTCCGCGTCGACCCCTTGCAGCTGGAGCCCTTGCTGGAGATCCTGTCTGCGCTGGATTGGGTGCAGAGCCTGGACGAAGGCGACTTGTCCCGCTTGGTGCTGCTGTGCGATCCGGCGCAGACGCCTCTGGGCCCGCTGCTGCAGCGCACCCTGCTGGAGCCCGGTGAAGCATCGGCCGCCTTTGTCAGCCGCGCCCGCTGGTGGGATCTGACCCTGGCCGATGCACTGGCGCGCTGACGTCGCGCCGCTTGCCCGCCGGCGCGGTGCCATGGCCGCTTGCGAAATTCTGCGCTTGAACAGCCTCAATATGTGGGTAGGCTTGCCGAAGGGGATGCACCCTTGATCGTTTCCCGCCGCCTTCGACCGCAACAGATGCCCTTCAGAATGCCCACCACCTACGCAGGCAGGGCTGCAGCGTGTCGATGATGCCCGACCCGAACCTTCAACGGCCGGGCTCGCCTGCGGGTCATCGGACTTCGGTGGCAAGGCCAGTGCCGCATGGGACAGGCGGCCTTAGCCAGGCGATGCGCACGCAACTCATGGTGCTGTCGTTCTACGTGGTCGATGCGCTGCTCATGGGGGCCTACGCTGTTCACGGCACGCTGCCCCCCATGGCCCCGCTGGCCTTCGGCGCAGCAGGCTGCGCTTTGACGGCCCTGTCTGCGGCCATGCTGCGCCTGGGCCTGCATCGGCGCATGGGCGGCGCGCGCTTCACCACCGCCCAGTTGCTGAGTGCGTGCGGTGTGATGCTCGTCACTGCGGCCGCCGTCCCGCAGGTCGGCATGTTGCTGCTGCTGACCTTGATCGTTGCGCTGGCCACGGCCGCGCTGCAACTGCCTTTGCGGCATGTGCTGGGCGTTGCGGGCCTCATTGCAGCCTGCTCCCTGGCGCTCCTGCTGAGCAAGGGCCAGCAGTTCAGCCTGCCGCTGGACGACCCATGGTCGCGCCTGGTCAGTGGCCTCTGGTTTGCGGTGGTCCTGGCCAAGATCGTGGCCATCAACCTGATCGGAGCCGAGATGCGCAAGGCGCTGGCGGCCAGCAATGGCCGATTGGCCGAAGCCCTGACCCAGGTGCGTGAACTGTCGGAGCGCGACGAGCTGACCGGTCTGCAGAACCGGCGCAGCATCCTCGCGCTGCTGGCCGAAGAACGCGCACGGCATGCGCGCGGTGGCCCGGCCTTCGGCTTGGCCATCCTGGACATCGATCACTTCAAGCAAGTCAACGACCGACTGGGTCACGGCATGGGCGACGAAGTGCTGCGAAGTTTCGCCAAGCTCGTCGCTGGCCAATTGCGCAGCAGCGACCGCGTAGCACGCTACGGCGGAGAGGAGTTTCTCCTGCTGTTGGTCAACAGCGCCGACCCGCCTTCGGTTGAACAGGCCGTCGAGCGCCTGCGCCGCGCCGTCGCCGAGCACCCCTGGTCGGACTTGGCGCCGGACCTCCGCCTCACCTGTTCGATCGGTGTGAGCTTGAGCCGCGTCGGTGAAGGTGTGCCTGAACTGCTCGAAAGGGCAGACGCTGCGCTGTACCGCGCCAAGTCGGGCGGGCGAAACGCGGTATGCCTGGGCTGAGCAGTTCACAGACCGGTTGGTCTGGCCTAGGATGGCTGGTCCCCAAATACGGTTGGAGCAGGCCCATGGTCCCGAAGAACACGATCTGTCTCTGGTTTGATGGCACGGCCTTGGAGGCTGCACAGTTCTATGCCGAGACCTTCCCGGACAGTGCGGTCCGCGCGGTCCACCGGGCGCCAGGCGACTATCCATCGGGCAAGCAGGGCGACGTCCTGACGGTGGAATTCACCGTGGCCGGGATCCCGTGCCTGGGCCTGAACGGGGGCCCGATGTTCAGCCACACCGAGGCCTTTTCTTTCCAGATCGCCACCGACGACCAGGCCGAGACCGACCGCCTGTGGAACGCGGTTGTGGGCCATGGCGGACAGGAAAGCGCCTGTGGCTGGTGCAAGGACAAGTGGGGCCTGTCCTGGCAGATCACGCCGCGCGCACTCACCTCTGCCATCACCGACCCCGACCCTGCAGCTGCCAAGCGCGCCTTTGAGGCCATGATGCAGATGAGAAACATCGACATCGCGGCGATCGAAGCCGCCCGCCGCGGCTGACAAGCCTCGCGGCTGACGCCTGGCAGTGGCTCAGCCCCGACGTTCCAGCACGGTCAGTACAGGCCGTTCGCCGGTCCGCGTGCCACCGCTGATCGGTGGCTTGGGCAGGCGGGTTTCACCAGGCTCGATAACGAAGTGGTGGGCCAGCGTGTACCAGGGCCCCTGCACATCGGCGTCTGGCGCAGCTTCATGGGCGCTGTCGTGCAGCACGTAATGGCCGATCAGGGCCGGTGTCACGGCGAACTGCACGTCGCTGTGAAGGTGGGGGTCGTCGCTGGAATAGACCTGTGAGAACTGCGTCTTGAAACCGGGCTTGTGGATCAGGAAGTGGATGTGCGCCGGGCGCAGGTTGTGGCGACCTTGCTTCCGCAGCAAGGCGCCCACCGGGCCCGTCACCGGCAGCGGATAGCCCATGGGCTTGATGCTGCGGAAGGCGATGCGACCGTGCGCGTCGGTGCTGAACTTGCCACGCAGGTTCATGTCGGCCTGGCCCGGGTCCTGGTTTTCGTAAAAGCCTTCGGCGCTGGCCTGCCAGACGTCGACTTCCGCGGCAGTCACCGGCTGACCAGCGCGGTCCCGCACCCAGGCTTTGACGAACAGCGGCACGCCCGGCGTGGCTGAGCGCACGATGGTGTCACCGTTCGCCGTGACCGGCGATTCCGTGCGCCAGAAGGGTCCCAGCAAGTTGGCCGTGGTGGCTTCCTGGCCGTGGTTGCCGTTGTTCTGCAGGCATACCAGGGCGGAAATGCCCAGCGAGCCGGCCATCATCACCACCTCGTTGTGGGCTGCGGTGGTGAGTTGCCCCAGTTGTGCGATGACGGCGCAGGCCTGCTGGAATTCAGCTTCGGTGAGGCCCGTCTCGCGCACATAGCCGTGCAGGTGCTGCACGGCCGCTGCCATCAGGTCGCGCCAACGGCCTTCGGGGGCGCGCTGCAATTCAGCCAGGACCGCCGCGGTCACATCCTGCGGGCTGCGAATCTCCACTCGCGGTTCTCCTGGGCCATGGTCCTTCAGAAGGGAATCTTGCCCGACCAGATGTCCTTGTACATGACCCAGTCGCCCAGGAAGCTGTACAGCGGCCGCTTGAAGCTGGCAGGCTTGTTCTTCTCGAACACGAAGTGGCCGATCCAGGCGCAGCCGTAGCCGCACAACAGGCCGTAGAGCAGGTACTGCGGCCGGCCGGTGGCGAACAGCATCGCCAGGCAGACGAGCGACAGGCTGCTGCCCAGGAAATGCAGGCGGCGGCAGGTGCGGTTGCCGTGTTCGCCCAGGTAGAAGGGGTAGAACTCCGCAAAGCTGGTGAAGGCCTTGGGGTCAACGGCGGCAGTCGTGGTGTTCATCGGGCTCATCCTGTTCAGTGAAGCAGTTCGCGCAGTGCATTGAGCACCGGGTCCGGGCTTTCCTGCATCAGGAAATGCCCGGCCGGCACGGTCCAGGTGGTGGCCTTCAGACGCGTGGCGATTTCGGCTGCCGCCTTGGGCAGGGTCATCTGGTCGAACTGGCCCAGCACCAGCGCAGCGGGGCAGGTCACCCGCTCAGCCGCCGCGAAACCGGTGCGGTAGGCGTTGCAGGCCGAGAAGTCGGTATGGAAGAGTTGGGTGTCACCTTGTGCCGCCATCACCTGGTGCATCAGCGACCGGCCCGCGCCGCGTAGCCACACCCCCGGGCCAGGGTAGGACGGCTTGGGAGCCAGGGTGCTGAAGCTGAAAGTCACCACACGGTCGATGGCGGCCGAGACGTCGGTCAGCGACAAATCCAGCAGCAGTTGCGGCACCGGCATGGGCACGCAGCTGCCCAGCATGGCCAGGTGCGTGACCCGCTCCGGTGCCCTGGCGGCAGCCTCCAGCGCCACCAGCGAGCCCAGGCTGTGGCCAGCCAGCGCAGCGCGTGGCACGCCAGCGGCGTCCAGCAGGGCCATCAGCCAGTCGGCCAGGGCTTCGACACTCTGCAGCGCCGGGCCCGCGCTGCGCTTGTGCCCCGGCAGGTCCACCGCCAGCACGCTGTGGCCATGGTGCGCAAACCAGCGTGCCAGCAGGGTCCAGACGCTGTGGTCGTTGATGGCGCCGTGAATGAACACGACGCAGGGCAGAGAGGCATCGAAGGGCTTGCCGCCGGTGTAGGCGTAAGCCTCGCGGCCGTTCACGGTGAACTTCATGCGGATTCCTTTTCGCCGTTTTCGCGCACCCACGCGTACATCAACGTGTCCTTGGGCCCGCCTTGGCGGTTGGGCCGGATCGTGGCGCGGCGCAACCGGCCTTCAAAGACCAGGCCGGCTTTCTGCAGCACCGCGGCGCTGGCCGCGTTGTCGGCGTCGCAGGTGGCCCAGATGCGGATGAATTCGGGCTGGCGTTGCAGGCCTTGCACCAGCAACTGGGCCGCTTCGGTGGCCAGTCCCTGGCCCCAGTGGTCGCGACCCATCAGGTAGCCGAAGTCCACGCTGAAGCCGCGCGGGCGGAACGAAATGGAACCCACGGGCAGCACATCGGACTTGCGCAGGATGAGGTACTGGTGCTCGGTCCCTGCGTCCCAGCGCTGCGCAGCCAGTTCCAGATGCACCCGGGTCTCGTCCACGCCGCTGGCGCGCGGCCAGTCCATGTGTCGCATGACGTCTTCATCGTCCACCAGACCAAACAGCGTGGCGGCATCGGCCGGCATCGCTTGTTGCAGCCGCACACGCACGCCTTCGATCAGCACCGGCACCTTCATGTGGATGTCAACGCGCCTTCTCGGCCACCTTGAACGCGCGCTTCAAGTCATCCATCAGGTCGTCCGCGTCTTCCAGCCCGATGCTCAGGCGGATGGTGCCGGCCTGGATGCCCGCCGAAGCCAGGGCCGCGTCGTCCATGCGGAAGTGCGTGGTGCTGGCCGGGTGGATGACCAGGGATCGGCAGTCGCCGACATTGGCCAGGTGGCTGAAGAGCTTCAGCGCTTCAATGAAGGCTCGGCCCTGCTGGCGCGACCCTTTCAGGTCAAAGCTGAATACTGCGCCGCAGCCGCGCGGCAGCAGCTGCTTGGCCAGTGCGTGGCTCGGGTGGCTTTCCAGCTCCGGGTAGCCGACCCCCGTCACCATGGGGTGTGCCGCCAGGAAGGCGACCACCTTACGCGTGTTCTCCACGTGCCGCGCCATGCGCAGCGGCAGGGTCTCGATGCCCTGCAGGATGAGCCAGGCCGTGTGCGGGCTCATGCAGGCGCCAAAGTCGCGCAGGCCCTCGCGGCGCGCGCGCAGCAGGAAGGCGCCGTCGGTGCTTTCTTCACTGAACACCATGCCGTGGAAGCCGGCATAGGGCTGGTTCAGTTCAGGGAAGCGCGCCGACTTGCTCCAGTCGAAGCGGCCGCCTTCGACCAGCACGCCGCCGATGACGGTGCCGTGGCCACAGAGGAACTTGGTGGCGCTGTGGAAGATGAGGTCGGCGCCGTGGTCGAAGGGCTTCAGCAGCCAGGGCGTGGTGAAAGTGCTGTCCACCAGCAGCGGCAGGCCCGCGTCGTGCGCGATGGCGCTGACGGTGGGAATGTCCAACACGTCCAGCCCCGGGTTGCCCAGCGTTTCGCCGAACAGCAGCTTGGTATCGGGCGTGATGGCGGCGCGCCAGCCGTCGATGTCGCCGGGCTTGACGAAAGTGGTGCGGATGCCGAAGCGGCTGAGCGTGTACTGCAGCAGGTTGTGGCTGCCGCCGTACAGCGCGCTGCTGGCCACGATGTGGCTGCCGGCGCCGGCCAGGGTGGTGATGGCCAAGGTCAGCGCGGCCTGCCCGCTGGCTGTGGCGATGGACCCCGTGCCGCCTTCCAGCGCCGCCATGCGTTCCTCCAGCACCGCGTTGGTCGGGTTGCTGATGCGGCTGTAGACGTGGCCGCTGCGTTCCAGGTTGAACAGGCTGGCCGCGTGTTCGCTGTTCTGGAAGACGAAGCTGGTGCTCAGGTGGATGGGCACGGCCCGCGCGCCCGTGGCCGGGTCGGGGGCGGCGCCCGCGTGCAGCGCCAGGGTGTCAAAGCCGGGGTCGGAAGCACCTGCCATGGGGGGCCTGCATGCAGTCGAAACGCAGTCATTGTGGGCTATATTGCCCCGTTATCCACCGGCTTGCGTGCCCCGCGCGGCACCGCGCGAAAGCACCCACCGACCGCCATGAAAGTCACCGACATCCTCCGCGTCAAGGGCACCACGCTGTTCACCGTGACGCCCGACCAGGCACTGGCCGAGGCCGTCAAGACCATGGCCGACCTGGACATCGGTTCCCTGGTGGTCATGGAACATGGCGACCTCGTGGGCATGCTCACCTTCCGTGAAGTGATCCAGGCCGTGGTGGCCAATGGCGGCGCCATCGGCACGCGGCTGGTGCGCGGTGTCATGGATGACGCGCCGCTGACCTGCACGCCAGAGACTGAAATCGACGAAGTCCGCCGCATGATGCTGATGCGCCACGCGCGCTACATGCCCGTGCTGGACCACCGTACGCTGATGGGCGTGATCTCGTTCTACGACGTTGCCAAGACCGTGGTGGACGCGCAGGACTTCGAAAACCGGATGCTCAAGGCCTACATTCGCGACTGGCCCGCCGACCAGGGCGACGCCAGCGAGTCCGCGCGCGGCGGCTGAGCCGCCTGCACCGCCGGCCCCATTCTCAAGAGCCCCGAAGGCCCGCAGTGCGCTGGTGGTGCTGGCTGGTTCTGAGCGTGGGTCTGCTGGGCGCGGGCCTGGCGACGGGCCAGGCGGCAAGCGCCGCTTCTGCGCCACGGGAGCCGGCGGCAGCGAGTGCGGCTTCTGCTGCCCGTGCTCCAAACACAGCCACTGCCACTGCCACGGACAGCCGGCCGGTGTTGCGCTACGGCGTGCTGGCCAACCTCCCCCCGTTCCAGGTCTGGCCCGCCGGTTCACGGGCCAGCGGCGCTGACGTCGAAATTCTCTATGCCCTGGCCCGCGAAGCCGGTCTCTTGCTGGAGCCGGTGCGGTACACGGACCTGGCCGCACTGGAAGCCGATCTGGCCGCGGGCCGCATTGCCGTGGCCAGCTCCATGGCCCGCAGTCCCGAGCGCGAGGCGCAGTTCCTCTTCCTGCCTGCTTACGTCCAGGTGCCCCTGGCCCTGGTGACGCGCGCAGACCAGCCATCGGCCGCCTTGCTGCCCGACCTCGCCGGCCGCAGCATTGCGGTGGTCAAGGGCTATGCCAGTGGTGAGCAGGTGGACCGTCTGTTCCCCGTGGCCACCCGGGTGGTGGTGGGCACGCTGCAAGAAGGCCTGGAAGCCGTGCGCAGTGGCCGCGCAGACACGATGCTGGAGTCGCTGCCCGCCCTGGCCGATCTGATCGAACGGCAGCAGCTGAAGGGGCTGAGCATCGTGCGCCGCGTGGAAGCGCCCAGCGGTCGGCTGCACCTGGTGCTGCACCCCTCTCAAAAAGCGGCTGCAGACGCGCTGGCGCGGGCCCAGCAGCACTTGCCTGCGGGCCGGGTTGAAAGCCTGGTGCAGGCCTGGAGCGTGAAGAACCTGGAACCGCCTCCCACGACCCTGGACCTGAGCGACGCCGATCGCGGCCTGCTGGCGAGCTGGCCCGCGCCGGTGGTGGGCGTGGTCGGACGGGACCTGGGCTTTGCCGCGCCAGGCGCGGACGGCAGCCCCGAGGGCCTGACCGTGGACCTGCTGAAGGCCGTGCTGGCACGACTGGGCATCACGGTGCGCGAGTGGGTCCTGCTGAAGCCGTCGGAACTGCAGCAAGCCCTGCTGCAGGGCCGCGTGGACCTGGTACTGGGTGCCGACGAAGACGCGGACCGCACGCCGCTGCTGCGTTTCATCGGCCCCTTCATCGAATTCCCCACCGTGCTGATCGGCAGCCCTGAAAGCGGCGCCTTTGACCTGGACCAACTGGTCGGCCGCCGCCTGGCCCTCACGCCCAACAGCGTGGCGCGGCCGCTGGTGGATTCGCGCCACCCCAGCATCCGGGTGGTCGACTGTGCCGACCTGGACGCCTGCATCGACGCCGTCTCTGCCGGACGCGCCGAAGCCACGCTGTCCGACGTGGTGTCCGCAGCGCTGGCGCTGACGCGCCGTCCGCGGCCGGGACTGCAGATGATCGGCAGCGAACCGCGCTTGCGGCGCTTCCACAGCCTGGCACTGGTCGAGCGCCACGCAGCACTGGTGCCCCTGCTCAAGCGATCCCTGGACGTGGCGCAGCAGGTGGATCTGCCTGTGCTGAAGGCCAAATGGTTCAGCCGCCCGACGCAGCAGGACGTCTTGCAGGCCCTGGCCTTGCGCTACGGGCCCTGGCTGGCCAGCGTGCTGTTGCTGATCTGCGCCTTGTGGCTGTGGCACAGCCGCAGCCTGCACGCCGAGATGCGCCGGACGCGGCAAGCACGTGGCGACGCTGAGAGAGCGGCCGCCTCCACCCAGCGCTTCAGCGCCTTCCTGGCGCACGAGGTGCGCAATTCGCTGCATGCTGTGGTGGCAGGCACCGAACTGGCACGCCTGCCCGGGCCGGCGCGTGGCGATGTGGGTGCCCTGCTGGCCGATTCGGCCCGCAACACCCTGCACCTGTTGAACAACCTGATCGACCGCGATCGCCTGGACCAGGGGTCCCTGGTCTTGCGCCTGGCGCCGTGCGTGCTGGGACCTCTGGTGCAGGCGGTGACCGATGAAATGCGGCCTGCTGCCACGGTTCGCGGCCAGGCCATGGGCGTGCGGCTGCCCGACCACGACCCACTGCTGCAACTGGACACCTTGCGCGTGCAGCAGGTGTTGCGCAACCTGCTGGCCAACGCCGTCAAGTACGGTGCAGGCGGCGCGATCGAGGTGGTGGCGGAAGTGCACGCCGCAGGCGGTGCCGAATTCCAGGTTCTTCTGAAGGTGCTGGACCGCGGGCCCGGGCTGGCGGCGGACCTGCTGCCCCTAAGCCAGACCGAAGCCTTTGGACCTTCGGCCGGTCTGGGCCTGCCACTGTGCCGTGACCTGGCGAAGCTGATGGGCGGCAGCCTGGACCTGCTGCCACGACCGGGAGGCGGTCTGCAGGCCTGCTTGCAGTTCCGTGCTGCGCCTGCAGCGTCCCCTGAGACTGGCACGAGGGCGGCGCAGGCAGCTGCGCCCGGTGGGGTGCCGACTCCCGTCAGCGCCGCGTCGCCAGAGCGCGCGCTGCGGGTCTTGCTGGTGGAGGACGCCGATGTCTATGCACTGCTGCTGGCCTCCGCGCTGGAGCAGCGGGGCCACACGGTGCGCACCGTCGGCAGCCTGGCGGCAGCGCGTGCGGAACTGGCCGCTCGGCCGCCCGATCTGCTGGTGACCGACATCAACCTGCCCGACGGCAATGCCTCCAGCCTGTTGACCGATGGCCTGCTGCTGGCCGGCGGGCTGCGCGGTGTGCCGATGCGTGCCGTGGTCATGACGGCCGACCTGGACAGCGCACCCGCTGTGCTGCGCCAGGGGTGGCCGGTGCTGCAGAAGACCAACGACGTGCGCAGCTTCGTCGACGCGGTGCTGCGAATGGCCGGCAAGGTGGTGGGCGCACCGGCCTGAGCGCCGGCCGGTTCAGCGGCTTGGCGGCGGGGCGGCGCATAGAATCGCGGGCTTCTTTCTGCGGCACACGCATGTCCGGCTCCACCTTCGGCGAACTCTTCCGCGTCACCAACTTCGGCGAAAGCCATGGGCCGGCCATCGGCTGCGTGATCGACGGCTGCCCCCCCGGCATGGACTTGACCGAGGCTGATATCCAGCACGAGCTGGACCGTCGCCGCCCCGGCACCAGCCGCCACGTGACGCAGCGCAATGAGCCAGATGCCGTCGAGATCCTCTCCGGTGTCTACGAAGGCAAGACCACGGGCACGCCCATCGCCTTGCTGATCCGCAACACGGACCACCGCAGCAAGGACTACGGCAACATCCTGGACACCTTTCGCCCGGGCCACGCCGACTACACCTACTGGCGCAAGTACGGCCTGCGCGACCCGCGGGGCGGCGGTCGTTCGTCTGCCCGCCTGACGGCCCCAACCGTGGCTGCAGGCGCGGTGGCGCGCAAGTGGCTTCAGCAACAGTTCGGCACCACATTCCAGGGTTGGATGAGCGCCCTGGGTGAGATCGACATCCCATTTGAAGACGAGAGCCAGATCCCGCACAACCCGTTTTACGCGCCCAACGCGGGCATCGTGCCGAGGCTGGAGGCGCACATGGACGCCCTGCGCAAGGCAGGTGACAGTTGCGGCGCGCGCATCGAGGTGCACGCACGTGGCGTGCCGGTCGGCCTGGGCGAGCCGCTCTTCGACAAGCTGGACGCCGACATCGCCTACGCCATGATGGGCCTGAACGCCGTCAAGGGCGTGGAGATCGGCGACGGCTTCGGTGTCGTGGCGCAGCGCGGCAGCGAACACGGCGACGAACTCACTGCCCAGGGCTTTGCCAGCAACCACGCCGGTGGCGTGCTGGGCGGCATCAGCACGGGGCAGGACCTGGTGGTGCGCATCGCCATCAAGCCCACCAGCAGCATCCGCACGCCCAAGGCCAGCATCAACCGTGCAGGAGAACCCACGCAGGTGGAAACGCTGGGTCGACACGACCCTTGCGTTGGCATCCGCGCCACGCCCATTGCCGAAGCGCTGCTGGCCCTGGTGGTAATGGACCATGTGCTGCGCCACCGCGCGCAGTGCGGAGACGTGAGCCTGCCGCTGCCGCCCATTGCGGGGCACATCGCCAAGCCACCCGTCGAATGACCGAGGCGCCCGCGGGCCGCCCCGTGTCGGGCCTGAAACGCTTCTCGGCGCTGACTTTCTGCTACTTTGCAGCCATCGGGCTCTTCAATCCGTACGCGCCGCTTTGGTTCCAGAGCCTGGGTTTTTCGACCCTGGTGATCGGCGGCATCGCGTCGCTGCAAAGCTGGACGCGCGTTTTCTCGCCCTACGCCTGGAGCTGGGCCGGCGACCACAGCGGCCGCCGCGTAGAACTGATCCGCGTCGCGACACTGGGCGCCTTGATCTGCGCGCTGGGCTTGCTGCTGGTGCAGTCACTGGACAGCCTGCACGGCACACAACGTGTCGTGGCCGTGGCCGCGATGGCCGCGCTGCTCTTCGTGGCCAACAGCGGTGTGGTGCCGCTGTACGAAGCGCAACTGGCGCAGATGCTCAACCGGGCCGACGGCAGCATGGACCCCAAACGCTACGGCCGTGTGCGGGTGTGGGGCTCGGTAGGATTCATCGTGGCTGTCAGCCTTTTCGGCGTGTTGCTGGAAAGTGTGGGTATTTCGGTGTTCCCGGTCTTCGTGGCCGTGATGAACGCGCTGATGCTGCTGGCGGCCTTGCGCCTGCCCGCCACGCGTGACGACGCAACCCACGACGCGCCCGCGCCGCCCGTGCTGCCGCTGCTCAAGCGGCCCGACGTGGCCTGGTTCTTCGCCAGCATCTTCTTTGTCGTGCTGGCCCACACCAGCCTGTACGCCTTCTTTTCGCTG
This sequence comes from uncultured beta proteobacterium, assembly GCA_963750785.1. Taxonomy (GTDB): domain Bacteria; phylum Pseudomonadota; class Gammaproteobacteria; order Burkholderiales; family Burkholderiaceae_C; genus Rubrivivax. The sequence goes on from CAVVSC010000003.1 coordinate 291,362, forward strand.
TACCTGGTGGAGCTGGGCTATGGCAAGTCGGCGGTGGGCGGCCTGTGGGCCGTCAGCGTGGCCGTGGAGATCGCCTTCTTCTGGACCCAGGGCCGCTGGTTCCCGCGCCTGCAGCCGCACCAGTGGCTGCAGGTGGTGGCGCTGGTCACCGCCCTGCGTTTTGTGGCCACGGCAGCCGGCGGCAACTCGCCAGCCGTGCTGGTGCTGGCGCAAATGACCCACGCCATCACCTTTGCTGCGCACCACGCGGCCTGCATCGTGCTGGTGAACCGCTACTTCCCGGCGCGCCTGCGCGGCCGTGGACAGGCGCTGTACACGATCCTGGGTTATGGCCTTTCCGGCGTTCTGGGCGGTGTTGGGGGCGGCTGGGTGATTTCCCACCTGGGATTCGCCACCGTGTTCTGGTGCGCAGCAGCCAGCGCGCTGCTGGGGTGGCTGGCGGCCAGGCGGTCGCAACACGCCGACCTGAACTGAGTCGGCGGCTACAGACTGCTGCGGGGGTGCCGATAAACGGAGGCGCCGACACCGGTTCAAGCGGGGTCGGCGCGTCCGCCGCACATGCCTGTCCACCACCTCAAAACGCCGCAGCAGACCGAAGCGCCCTGGGCCTCGGAAGTTGCGTCCGCACCGCTTCAGCGCCCGCAGCGGCGCCTGCGCGTGGCCATGTACCTGTCCTTCCTGGCGCTGGCTCTGGCGGTGACGTTGCAGGGCGCGGTGACCTGGCATCTGGAATCCATGCGCAGCGTGGACGCGGCATTGTTGGCACAGGCGGCCGAGCATCGCCTGGAAGCGCTGCGCGTCGGCCACCAGGCCACGCTGCTGCAGCGAGACCCGGTCGGCCGCAGCCAGGCTGCGCAGGCGCTGGATGTGCTGCTTCAGGATTCCAGGGCGCATGCGCTGCAGCTGGAGTCCGACCTGGCCCAACTCGGATGGTCTGACGACGCCGACCCGCGCCTGGGCCGGGCACTGCACCAATGGGAGGCCGCCCGCGAGCGGCTCTGGTACCGCGGCGAGAACCTGCTGCGCCAACTGGACACCATCGAACCTGCCGATCTGGCCAAAGCCGCTGCGGCGCTGCAATCAGAAAGTGCGTCCACAGCGGCGGCGGCTTCTGCGCTCGCCCGGGAACTGCAGCACGCAGCGGACGACCGTGCCGCGGTGCTGCGTCGCGGCCTGCTGGCGGGCATGGCCGGACTGCTGGTGCTGCTGGGCGTGCTGGCCTTGGCGGTTGTCGAGCCCACTGCGCGCGCGCTGCAGCGACAAGCGGCCCTGCGCGACGAACAGGCGGCAGAAATGCGCACCCTGGCCCTGGTGGCCGAGCACACCACGGCCATGGTGATGATCACGGACGCCGAAGACCGCGTGCGCTGGGCCAACCCGGCCTTCACGCGGCTCACGGGCTGGCCGCTGGTCGAGGCCCAGGGCCAGCAGCCTTCCGACTTGCTGTCAGCCACGGCGCCGGACCTCAACACACTGGCACGCCTGCGTGACGCCGTGGTTCGGGGTGTCGGTTTCCGCGACGTCTTTCTCAACCGCACGCGGGACGGCCGGGACCTGTGGCTGGACGTCGACTTGCGTCCGCTGCACAACCCGGGCGGTCAGTTGGCGGGTTACATCAGCGTCAGCACCGATGTGACCCAGCGCATGGCTCAGCAAGCCAAACTTCAGGCCCTTTGGAGCGTACTGCCCGCCGGCGTGGTGGTCTTCGGCCCAGACGGCCTGGTCCAGGAAGCCAACCGCGAGGCCGAGCGTCTGCTGGGCTTGAGCCTGGCCCAGATGCACCGGCAGGAAACCATCCACCCCGCCTGGCGGCTGCAGCGCGAGGATGGCAGCGACTGCCCCGTGAACGACCTGGCCGCCAAGCGCACGCTGGACAGCGGCGAGCCGATGCGCAACGAGACCATGGGCGTGCGCCTGCCGGGACACGAACAGCGATGGCTGCTGGTCAACACCGAAGCGCTGCATGACAGCAACGGCGTGGTGACGGGCGTGGTGGCCTGCCTCAGCGACATCACCGAGCGCCGCCGACTGCAGGACCAGCTGCAGGACAGCGCACGGACCGATTCGCTGACACGCCTGCCCAACCGCGCGGCTGTGGTCGAGCGACTGCAGCAGGCCATAGCCCATGGCGAGCGGCACCCGGGCTATGGCTTCGCACTGCTGTTCATGGACTTTGACCGCTTCAAGCAGGTCAACGACACCATGGGCCATGGAGCCGGGGACGAGTTGCTTCGCCAGATTGCGCGGCGGCTTCAGATGGCCCTGCGGCCCGGCGACCAACTGGCACGCATGGCCACGGAGGAGGGCGCACCAGGTGAGGTGGCGGCGCGCCTGGGCGGCGACGAATTCGTGGTGGTGCTGGAAGGTGTCAACAGTGCTGAAGCCGTCGCGACCGTGGCAGACCGGGTGCTGAAGGACCTCAGCGAGCCTTACCTGATCGGCACGACGACGCTGCAGAGCAGTGCCAGCATGGGCGTGGTGCAGTTTTTGGGTTCACGGCCTGCCGGCAGCACGCGCCGCGGTCCTTCGCCCACGGCCGAAGAGGTGCTGCGCAACGCCGACACCGCCATGTACGAGGCCAAGCGCGCAGGGCGCGGCCGCTGGGTGCTGTTCGACGATTCCATGCACGAACGCGTGGTGCGCGTGCTGGCCATGGAGGCGGACCTGCGCCGCGCGCTGGCGGGCGACGAGCTGTTTGTGGTCTACCAGCCCGTGGTGGACCTGGAAACGCGGGAGGTGGTGGGCGTGGAAGCGCTGGCGCGCTGGCGCCACCCGGAACGCGGCCTGGTCCCGCCGGCCGACTTCATCCCGGTGGCGGAGGAGTCCGGGCTCATTGACGCCGTCGGCAATCTGGTGCTGCGCCAGGCCTGCACGGATTTCGTGAGCTGGCGCCGGAAGATGGGAACACGCGCGCCCGCGCTGCTGGCGGTGAACCTGTCCCGCGCGCAGCTGAAGCGCCAGGGCATGGTGCAGGATCTGGCCGCGTTGCTCGACGAGTGCGGCATGCAGCCGCAGTGGCTGCAGCTGGAAGTGACTGAAAGCCTGGCGGCCCAGGACGAGCCCGTGCAGGCCACGCTGCGGCTGTTGAAGGGCCTGGGCCTGAAGCTGGCGCTGGACGATTTCGGCACCGGCTACTCGTCCCTGGCCTGTCTGCACCAGTTGCCGGTGGACACCGTCAAGGTGGACCGCAGCTTCGTCCAGCACGCCGAAGACGTGGAGTACCACCGCGTGCTGATCGAGGCCACGGTGCGCGTGGCCCGCACGCTGGGCATGACGACCGTGGCCGAAGGCATCGAAACCGAAGGCCAGGCCGCGCTGATGCAGCAGCTGAATTGCAGCCGCGGCCAGGGCTACCTGTTCAGCCGCCCGCTGGAAGCCGCCGCCCTGCGCGCGCTGCTGACACCGGAGTTCGAGGCCACGGCCTGAGGCCGGCCGGCCAGCGAATTCGGGCCATCCCGGACGCCTGCAGTTCGTCGCCCGCAATCCGCGCTTCATCGCAACCCTGTCCACCGTCACGTTCGGCTGCCTACACTGCGCCCCACTTCTGCACCATCGGGTGACGGAATGGATCCAGGAGGGAATCCTCACATGAAGAAGACGTATGTCGTCGGCGCCGTGGCGCTGGTGGTTCTGGGCGGCGGCGCCGCCGCGGTGATGGGCATGATCAAGCCCGGTTCTGGCGCATCGTCAGCCCTGGCGGCCAGCGGCGCGGCTTCTGGCGCCCAGGTCGCCAAGGCGGATGGCAAGGACGGCAAGGATGGCAAGAAGCCCGATGTGCCGCTGGAATTCGTCTCCCGCGAGGTCGTGCAGCCCACCCTGGCCAAGATGCCGGGCATGGTCGAATTCAGCGGCCCCCTGGTGGCGCCGCAGACCGCCTTGCTGCGCGCCAAGGCGGGCGGCACCCTGCTGTCGTTGAGTGTGGCCGAAGGCAGCCGCGTGCAGGCCGGCCAGGTGGTGGGCCGCATCGAACTGGCCGACATCAGCAGCCGCGTCGCCGAGCGCCAGGCCAACCTGGAATCGATGCGCGCCAGCGTCGTCCAGGCCGAACGCACCCATGCCAGCAACGAACGGCTGGCCGCACAGCAGTTCATCAGCGGCATCGCGCTGGAAAACTCCCGCGCCGCGCTGGACACCGCACGTGCCAACCTCAACGCCGCGCAAGCGTCGCTGGACACCACCAAGGTGGGCCTGCGTGACGGCGCACTGCTGGCCCCCATTTCCGGCATCGTGTCCAAGCGCCACGTGCTGCCAGGTGAAAAGGTCAGCGTCGAACAGCAGGTGCTGACCATCGTGGACCTGCGCACCCTGGAATTGGCCGGCACCATCGGCACCCACGAAGTGCCGCGCATCAGCGCCGGCATGCCGGTGCAGGTGCAGGTGGAAGGCGTGGACCAGCCGGTGGCCGGCCGCGTGGCGCGCATTGCACCGGCGGCGGAGCCGGGCACGCGCAGCATCGGCGTCACGATCGAACTGCCCAATGCCAAGGAAACCCTGCGGGCCGGTCAGTACGCCATGGCACGGGCCACGCTGGCCGACGACACCCAGCGCCTGACCCTGCCCGCGACAGCGGTGGGCAAGACCAGCGGGCAGGACCATGTCTGGGTCATCGAGAACGGCGCGCTGGCCCGCCGCGCCGTGACGGTGGGCCGCCGCGACGAACGCGAAGGCCGAGTGGAAGTGCTGCAAGGTGTCGTGCCCACCAGCCAGGTGCTGGCGGCGCGTTTCGACAACCTGCGTGAAGGTGCCAAGGCGTCGGTCGTGGCGGCCAAGTCGGCAGCGGTGGCCTCGGCCGCAGCGTCCACGCCCCTGGTCAAGTAAGGAGACGGCCATGTGGATGACCCGCGTCGCCATCAACAACCCCGTCTTCGCCACCATGGTCATGGTGGCCTTGTGTGTGCTGGGCATCTTCAGCTACAGCAAGCTGGGCGTGGAGCAGATGCCCGACATCAGCTTCCCCGGCGCCTGGATGGAAGTGCGCTACCCCGGCGCCAGCCCGGAAGCGGTGGAGCGCGAAGTCATCAAGCCGGTTGAAGAAGCCGTCAACAGCATCGCCGGTGTCAAGCGCATCACGTCCCGCAGCGGCGAAGGCGTGGGCACGATGAGCATCGAGTTCGGCCTCAGCACCGACATGGGCAAGGCCATGCAAGAGGTGCGCGACCGCATCGCCGCGGTGCAAAGCAGCTTCCCGCGGGACGTGAAGCAGCCGACCATCGCGCGCTGGAACAACGACAACAGCCAGCCCGTGGTCAACATGACCCTGGTCAGCAAGACGCGCAGTGCGCGCGAGCTGTCCATCCTGGGTGAGCAAAACGTCGGCAAGCGGCTGCAGCGCGTGGAAGGCGTGGCCAGCGTGGAAGCGCAGGGCCTGACCGTGCGCGAAGTGCGCGTGGACCTGGACCCGGTCCGCCTGCGCGCCTACGGTGTGACGCCGGCGGAGATCGCGACCGCGCTGAAGGACGCCAACGCCGACCAGCCCGTGGGTCTGATCAGCGACAGCACGCAGGATGCGTTGCTGCGCGTGGAAGGGCGTGTGCGTGACCCGCGGCAGTTTGAAAGCCTGGTGGTGGCCCGCCGAGGCAATCTGGCCTTGACGCTGGCCGACCTGGGCCAACTGGTGGAACGCGAACGCGAACCCGAGTCCAAGGCCCGCATCAACGGCCAGCTGGCCATCAACTTCAACGTCTTCAAGCAGCAGGACGCCAACATCGTCGAGGTGGGCGAATCCATCAAGAAGGCGATGGACGAGATCCGCAAGACGCTGCCGCCCGACGTGGAACTGCGCCTGGTCAATGCCAACAGCGACTACGTCAAGAACTCATTGGACGGTGTGCGTCACACGCTGATTGAAGGTGCGCTGCTGACCGTGGGCATCGTGTTCCTGTTCCTGCACAGCTGGCGCAGCACCATCATCACGGGGCTGACACTGCCCATCGCGGTGATCAGCAGCTTCATCGCCGTGTACGCGTTTGGCTTCACGCTGAACTTCATGACGATGATGGCGCTCAGCCTGTGCATCGGCCTGCTGATCGATGACGCCATCGTCGTTCGAGAAAACATCGTGCGCCACGTGCACATGGGCAAGGACCACCACCTGGCCGCGCGGGAAGGCACGGACGAGATCGGCCTGGCGGTGATGGCCACCACCTTTGCGCTGTGTGCCGTGTTCGTGCCCGTGGCCTTCATGGGCGGCATCATCGGCAAGTTCTTCTACCCCTTCGGCATCACCGTGGTGGTGGCGGTGCTGGTGAGCCTGTTCGTCAGCTTCACGCTGGACCCCATGCTCAGCGCCATCTGGGCCGACCCACCCAGCGAGCGCCTGAAGAAGTTCTGGGGCATCGGCCACGCGATCCGCGCCACCGATCGCGCCATGGACTGGCTGCACGGTGCGTATGAACGCGCCATCCACTGGATCTTTTCCACCCGCCGCTGGAAGGTCTGGGTGGTGTGGGTGTACGCGCATGGCTTCCACGCCGACAGCAGCCGCGACAAGGCCAGCAAGCGCCATTGGCGCAGTGCGACCATCACCCCCCGTGGTGTCGTGGCGTGGTCGGGTGTGCTGAGCTTTGTCATTGCCATCGGCCTGGCGCCGCTGGTGGGCAGCGAATTCGTGCCGGAGACCGACCAGGGCTTCACGCAACTGGCCCTGCGCATGCCCGTGGGCAGCAGCCTGGATCGGACCGACGCCAAGGTGAAGCAGATCGAGGAGATCGTGTCCACGCTGCCCGAGATCGAGAACATCGCCACCTGGGTCGGTGGCCCGGGCCAGCGCAACCAGGCCTGGCTGAACATCTCGCTCAAGCCGAAGGCGCAGCGCAACCGCAGCCAGAAGCAGGTGGAAGAGGCGATGCGTGCGGCCATCGCCAAGGTGCCGGGCACGGATGCCAGCGTGGGCTTCAACCGGCCCATCTACGTGGCCATCCTGGGCAACGACGCCGAAGGCCTGGCACGGGTAGCCGATGCCTTTGCCGAGAAGGTCAAGAAGATCCCCGGCGCGGTGGACGTGGAAAGCAGCGTCAAGCCCGGCTTGCCGGCCTACGCCGTGCGCCTGAAGCCAGGTGCAGTCCGTGAACTGGGCCTGACCGCACCGCAACTCGCCAGCAGCCTCCGGGCCTATGTGAATGGCGAAACAGCCACCTACTGGACCACGCCCGACGGCGACCAGGTCGACGTGGTGCTGCGCCTGAACGAAAGCAGCCGCCAGCGCCTGGACCAGTTGAAGGGCTTGCCGGTGGCCTTCGCCAAGGACGGCACGCCGATCAGCCTGGACAGCGTGGCCACGATCGAGACCGTGTTCAACCCTGAAATCATCCGCCGCCAGAACCTGCAACGCCGAGAGGCCGTGTTTGCCGGCGTGCAAGGCCGCAGCCCGGGTGAGGTGGGTGACGATGTGCAGAAGCTCATCAAGGAAACCAACCTGCCGCCGGGATTCAGCTTTGACGTGGGTGGCCAGATGCAGCAGCAGGCCGAAGCCTTTGGCGGCTTGCTGGCGGCCATGGCCTTGGCAGTGATCTTCATCTACATCGTGCTGGCCAGCCAGTTCGGCAGCTTCCTGCAACCGCTGGCCATCATGGCGAGCCTGCCGCTGGCGCTGATTGGCGTGATGCTGGCGCTGCTGCTGTGGCGGAGCACGCTGAACATCTTCAGCATGATCGGCCTGGTGATGCTGATGGGCCTGGTGACCAAGAACGCGATCCTGCTGGTGGACTTTGCAAACCAGGCGCGCAAGGCGGGCGCGACGGTTGCCGACGCGCTGCTGCAGGCCGGCATGATCCGCATGCGGCCGATCATCATGACCACCATGGCCATGGTGTTTGGCATGCTGCCGCTGGCCCTGGCCTTCAACGAAGGCGGCGAGATCCAGGCGCCCATGGGCCGGGCCATCATCGGCGGCATCCTCACCAGCACCTTGCTGACCTTGGTGGTGGTGCCGGTGCTGTACAGCTACGTGGTGCGTGGCAAGAAGGGCCTGCTGCCCGCGCCGCCGAAGGCCCGGCCATCCAGCACACCGGTGCTGGGCGGCAACCCGGCCGGCCCGCTGCCGATGCCGGCCGACAAGGACTGAGCCCGGACGGGAGCCTTCGAGAGCAGTTTCTCGCCTGACCAGGATTCAGCGCCGGACCAGGCCCTGAGGTCGCGAACGGTCATACCAGTGGGCCTTCAGGCCCAGCTGCGTGCCGACTCGGTGAGCACGGCGGGCAGGCCGCCGAAGCGTTCAGCCAGCGGCCTGGCGGCCTCCATGTCGGGCTGCTCCAGGGCACGGGCCAGGGCCAGGTAGTGTGCCCAGGGACCCGTTCCCTGGCTCATGGCCAGGTAGGCTTCTTCGGGCAACTGGAAGGCGGCAAATGCGTCGGCCACGCTGCTGCGCAGCAGCAGCGGCAGCAGCGATGCCAGGCCCAGGAGGTACAGCCGACCGGGTTCCGGCTCGGCATCCGACCGTGCCAGCTGTTCAAACAGGCGTGCTCGCGACAAGGCGAGGGCCTGCAGGGCCGCTGCAGCCGGACGTGTCGGCCCCAGCCGAACCAGCAGGTTGGCGCACCAGCGGTAGAGCGCGTCGCGCCCAAGGTACATCACGGCTTCGTCAATGGACGCCAGCACGCGGCCGGGGGTGGCGCCGGCGCTGTTCATGTGCTGCAACAGGCGCAGCGCCAGCGAGGCGTCGCCCTTGATGTCGGCCACCAGCCCAGCCTGGTCTTCGTCGCGCACCAGTCGGGCCAGCAGGCTCATCAGGTGCTGCACCTGCGGCGCCAGCACCTCGCTGCGGACGGTCTCGGTCGTGGCCGCCGTGCTGCAGGCGGCCAGCATGACTGGCGGGCGCAACATCGATTCCATCGTGTCCACGTCGGGCGCGTCCAGCAGCACCCAGGGCACACCGGGCCATGCGGGCGCTGAGGTGGCCTGCGCCGCAGACCCCAGCAGAAAGTCCGGCCGCACGCCTGCCGGCACTTGATCCGGCCGCCAGCCCACGCGCACCTGCAGGCGCTGCAGGCGGGCCACCAGACCGGCGTCCGCGTCTGCGCTGGTCAGCAGCCACATGCCGGAGATGAACGCGCTGTCGTCCTGGATGAGGGCCAGCCAGTGCGCGGGCAATTCGGCCAAGGCGACCCGGCCGGGTGACAGGCTGAGGCGCATGGCTGCCAGCAAGCCTTCAACCACCGCGCGGGAGGCCGGGTGGTTTTGGTGGCGACGCAGGCGTTCCAGCAGAGCCGGGCCGACATGAAACTCAAAGCCCGCCAGGCGTCCATCGGTGGCCACCAGGGGCCGGCGCGCACCGACACCAGCAGGCGCCACCTCCGCTGGTGAGACCGTGGCCGCAGGTACCACGGGCAGGTCGGGCGTTGTGGCCAGCCGCCGCTGGGGCGGTCCCGCTGGCTGCGTAACAAGTCGCGGGGGCGCGACGGGGTTGCGCCGCAGACGGTTGATCAGGAGCTGCCACATGGCGGCCGAGTCTGGCCGGGGCATGGCAGATCCACTCGTGGAAACAGCGGGAGTCGCACCCGTCAATCTCCGGCGCCCGCCGGGTGACGGCTGCTGCCGGCCGCCTGCGGGTGCCGAGGTCTCAGTACTTGAGCAGCGTGACCGTCAACCTGGCCGCGGTGGCGGACTTGTTGGTCCACATCCAGCAGTAGTCCTGGGCCGAGGTGACCTGCAATTCGCCGTCCTGGCTGCTGACCTGGTCCTGCTTGGCCGGGAACTTCACGTCCTTGCCCACGTGGTAGTGCACGTTGAAGTTCAAGGGGATGTCGGCACCAAAGCTCCACTTCACCGACTGACCCTGCCGCAGCGGCCCGCACAGCTCCGCGAACTTGCCCGGTGCAAGTTCCGACGTGTGCTGGAAGCGCCCGGTGTCGGACCACTTGATGTCGACGATCTCGGCCTGTGCAAAAGGTGCGGTCAACAGCAGGGCCAGAGCCATTGGAAGGGGGTTCTTCATCGCTTGCATCTCGTGGTTTGTCAGTGGGCGCTCACGGGGACCACGCCGGTCATGCTGATCTGGCCGGCGTCTCCGTGGGCCCGAGCCGGTGAGCCCGGCGCCCAAAGAGGCAGGCTGGCCAGCATGGCCAGGAAGTGATGTCTCTTCATGGCGGTCCTTCAGTGTCCGGCGTGGCCACCCGTGGGCTTGCGGACGGTGACTTCGATTTCGCGGGCCGGCTTGGCGGCCGACGGCATGGAACCCACGCCGGCGCCCTGGCTGCCGTGTGGGGGATTGGCCAGCGCGCCGGTGTGTTCGTAGGCCATGGTGCCCGCCGGGTGCGCGAACCAGCCCGGGTCGCTGTAGTCGCCAGGTTTCTGGTCGCGGCGCACCTTCAGCACGCTGAACATGCCGCCCATGCCCACGGATCCAAAAGGCCCCTGGCCGGTCATCATGGCGGCAGTGTTGTCAGGCACGGGCATCTCCATTTCGGTCATGTCGTGCATGCCGCGCTCGCCCATCACCATGTAGTCGGGCACCAGCTGCGTGATCTGCCGCGCCACCTGGCGATGGTCGACGCCGATCATCGTGGGCACGTTGTGGCCCATCGCGTTCATGGTGTGGTGGCTCTTGTGGCAATGGAACGCCCAGTCGCCTACTTCGTCGGCCAGGAATTCGATCTGGCGCATCTGGCCGACGGCAATGTCGGTCGTGACCTCGGGCCATCGTGCGGACCTGGGCACGGGGCCGCCGTCGGTGCCGGTCACCATGAACTCGTGGCCGTGCAGGTGGATCGGGTGGTTGGTCATGGTCAGGTTGCCGACGCGGATGCGAACCTTGTCGTTATTGCGAACCACCAGCGGGTCGATGCCGGGAAACACCCGGCTGTTCCAGGACCACAGGTTGAAGTCCAGCATGGTCATGATCTTCGGCGTGTAGGCGCCGGGTTCGATGTCATAGCTGTTCAGCAGGAAGACGAAGTCGCGGTCCACCTCGTCAATGAGCGGATGCTTGGCGCCCTTGGCCACGGCAGGGTGGGTGATCCAGAAGCCCATCATGCCCATGGCCATCTGCACCATTTCGTCGGCATGCGGGTGGTACATGAAGGTGCCGGGCCGCCGCGCCACGAATTCGTAGACGAAGGTCTTGCCGGGTTCGATGCCCGGCTGCGTGAGGCCGGTGACACCGTCCATGCCATTGGGTACCCGCTGGCCGTGCCAATGCACGCTGGTCACTTCGGGCAGCTTGTTGGTCACGAAGATGCGCACGCGGTCGCCTTCGACCACTTCAATGGTCGGCCCTGGGCTCTGGCCGTTGTAGCCCCACAGGTGGGCCTTGAAGCCTTCGGTCATTTCGCGCACCACGGGCTCGGCCACCAGGTGGAATTCCTTGACACCCTGGTTCATACGCCAGGGCAGGGTCCAGCCATTGAGCGTGGCCACCGGCTTGTAGGGTCTGCCGGTGGTGGGCACCAGCGGCGGCATGGTGTCCGGCTTGGTCTGGATGACCGGCTCGGGCAGGGTCGCCATGGCCACCTTGCTGACCGAGGCCGCGGCCACCGCCGCCGTGATGGCGCCAGCGCCGCCGAGCATCTTGCGTCGGGAAAGCATCAAAGAGTCCTTCATGTTCAGTGTCCCGCCGAGGCGGCTTCAGCGGACATGCCCGGGCCTGCGGCCGTGGCCAGGCTGGGCTTGCCGATGAGCGCCATGTCCAGGTCGGCGCGTGCGATCCAGAAGTCGCGCAGCGCCTGGATGGCGCCATTCACACTGGCGATCTGTGTGCGCGCATCTGCCAGCAGTTCGAACACGCCGATCAGCATGCCGTTGTAGCGAAGCACGTTCTCTTCCGCGATGCGCTGATTCAGTGGCACCACCTCGTCGCGCTGGAAGCGCGCAATGTCGTAGGCCGAGCGATAGGCGCCATAGGCCTCGCGCACTTCGGAGCGTGCGTTCACGGCGGTCTCTGCCGCCCGGTGCACGGTTTGCATGTACACGGCTTCAGCCCGTGCGACGCGGGCGTCACCCCAGTCGAAAAGCGGCAATTCCACGCCGATTTCCCAGCCATGCTGCGTGGGCTGTTGGTTGGAGCTGTTGCGCAGCACACCGACTTCCAGCACGTTGATGAAACGCGTGGTCCGCGTCAGCCCCAGGTGCTTGGCGGTCTGTTCGGCGGCCAGCTTGGCGCCTTGGACATCCAGGCGCTGGCGCATGGCCAGGCCTTCGATGTCGTCCTGGTCCAGCATCTCCTTCGGCAGGTCAGGAAGACGTTCGGGCAAGGTGAACCGCGTCTGTGCACCCCAGGCACCGAGCAGGCGTGTGAGCCGTTCGCGGCTGGCGCGCTGCGCCTGTTCGGCGCGGGCCAGGTTCAGCGCAGCGTCGGTGTAGAAGACTTGTTCGCGTGCACGCTGCAGCTTCGTGAAGTTGCCCACCTGTTCCATGCGGCGTGCCAATTCGGCGCTGGCTTCGGCCGTCTGCTTGACCTGCCGCATGTACCGAAGGGATTCTTCGGCGGCCAACGCGTGGTAGTAGGCCTTGCGCGTGTCGGCGGCCAGCGACAGCACGTTCATCGCCACCGTGCCCTGGGTCTGCTGGAAGCGCCGCGCTTCCATCGGCCCAATCAGCGGCATGACCAGCAGGCGCGCGATGTTGAAGTGCAGGCCCAGTTCCAGTTCGAGCTCGTCGCTGCGCTTCAGGCGGCCGACGGTGAGGCGGGGGTTGGACAAGCGGCCTGCCTGCACCACCTCGGCCTCGGTGATGCCCAGCTCCGAGAAGCTGGCTTGCAGGCCGCGGTTGTTGAGCAGGGCCACCTGCACGGCGTCGTCCACCGACAGCGGTTGGGACAAGAGCTGGGTGACGCGTTGGGCGATGCGGTCCTGATCCGCATCGGACCGCGCCCATTGAACGTCCTTGCCCAGGCGTTCCTTGGCGGTCTTTTCCACTGCAGCAAAACCACCGTCGGGGCTGAACGAGGCGCAGCCGCCCAGCGCGAGCGCCAGGCCGAACAGCGCCAGCCAACGTGGGCCTGGCCGGCCTGGTGAAGCGGGATTCCTGTGGATCGTCTTCATGGCATCTTGTGACCGCTGTGACCGCTGTGACCACCTTGACCGCCGTGCCCGCCGTGCCCGGCCGGCGGCAGTGCGGAGGCCGGTCGGACTGACGGCTGCGGATCCGGCTGCTGGGCCTCACGTGCGTAAACGCGCCAGCCGCCGATGCGGGCCACGGTGTCGTTCGAATCCCGCCAGGTCCGTGTCTTCTCGTCGCCCAGCGGCTTGTACTGGGCGAACGCCGACTGGTAGACGACCGCGGGCACGTGGGCCTGGGCGTCCAGCGGATCGGGCCGCTTGTTGGTGGCGGCGGTCTGCGCCTGCGCCGCAAAGTTTGCGCAGCCAAGCAGTGCCAGCATGAAGGAGGCGGCGCAGCGCATGCGCCGGCCGTCCGCGGCAACGGAAAGTGATGGGACCATGTCGTCCTCGTGTGGAAGTCGGGGTGCGTCCGCGCGGCAACTGCGGCGCGGACGAGGGTGAGCCTGGAGAGGCCTGCGCCCGGGCATGTGGCCCGGTTGCGAGGCTGCCTGCGGGGCGAATCAGGGCCTGGGAGGCCTGTCGGGTCCGCTCTGCGCGACGGGCAGGATCTCGACGGTGGCGACGTCGAAACTCATCAGCACAGGCCCGGGTTCCGCAATGCTGGGCATGAAGTTCAGCAGTGCAAGACCCGTGCAGCAGGAGGCGCAGGAGCTGCACTTGTGTTTGCTCAGCTCGGCGAACTTGGTCGGCTTGGCCGTGTCGTGCAGGTCGGCGGGCCTGTCGCCATCCGTGTGCACGTGCGCGCCGTCGTGCGGTGCCTGGGCGTGGTCATGTTGGACCTGCATTTGTTCGTGGCCAGGTCCGCAATGGAGCATGGCCGCGCTGGCCAGCCCCTGGAAAGGCAATGCCAAGGCCATCAGGCAGACGGTCAGGAGGCGGAGCCAAGCACGCATGCCGCGATGGTAGCGGAGGCGGACTTGCCCCGTGCCATGTGTCCCGTGACAGCCGGCTGCTGACCGGTCTGGCCGGTTCAGCCGGTGCATCAACGCGGTTCGGAGGTGTGCGGCGCCTCGCCGCTGCGCAAGCGTTCAATCAGCGGCGCCGACTCGTCGCGCAAGGGCGCCAGGTCTGTGCTGCGGCGGCCATGGTTGCGGCGTTCGTTGTCGCGCAAGGGCCGTGGGCCGCCTGGCAAACCGCCAAGAACTGACAAGTGACGCCATGCCAGGGTCAAGCCCAGCGCCAGCAAGGCACCCAAGGCCAAGAGCAGGGTGGCGCGTTGTTCGGCGACCGCACTTTCGCGTTGCAGCAACTGGCCATCGTGAGCCAGCAGCCAGGACTCCAGCGCCGCCAGCCGCAACTGGTGCCGGGCGATGGGCAGGTCCGCTTGCGCCGCCAGCTGATGCGAAGCCAGGGCCGCCAGGGCCGTGGTGCTGCTGCCGGGAGCAGATGCCTGGATCAGGTCCATCACCTGCACCGCTTGCTCCATCAGCAACTGGTGGGCTTCCTGGCTCTCACTCGGGTTGATCTGGCGCTGGGCCACACGCCTCGACAACAGGTGCCAGTCGCCGGCCAGGCTCTGGCTTTCCTGCAGCGCGCGCAACCACCAGCCGGCGCTGAGGGTGTCCTGCAGACGGCGAATGCGATCGTCCAATTCGGACTCACGAAGACGCCGCTCGGCTTCCAGCGTGCTGCGGCCGCGCAGGACACGGTCGGCGGCCTGGCGGTGGGCCAGCACGCCATGCTGCACGCTCAGCGTGCGCGCAAAAGGGTCCAGTGCCGCACGCTCGGCCGCCAGGGCTTGCAGTTCAGCGCCCTGGAAGCGCAGCACCTGGCCCAGCGGCAACAGGATCAAGGCAGCACCTGCCGCACCCAGCAACAGGTATTTCAGCCGCGTGCGCCGAGGCGACGATGGCGTCTGGGGTGTAGGAAGCTGGGGCATGGGCGCGGCAGCGCCGACCGGACAGCGGACGGTGCTTCAGTCCCATATCGGCGCCTTGGCGGCGATCTTGAGCCGCCCGCCTCAGCACTCCACGATGTTGACGGCCAGGCCGCCGCGCGCGGTTTCCTTGTACTTGGTCATCATGTCCGCGCCGGTTTCGCGCATGGTCTTGATGACCTGGTCCAGGCTGACAAAATGCGTGCCGTCGCCGCGCAGCGCCATGCGCGCCGCGTTGATGGCTTTCACGGATGCAATGGCATTCCGTTCAATGCAGGGGATCTGCACCAGCCCACCCACGGGGTCGCAGGTCAGGCCCAGATGGTGTTCCATGCCGATCTCGGCCGCGTTTTCCACCTGCGCCGGCGTGCCGCCCATCACCGCGCAGAGCGCGCCTGCGGCCATGCTGCAGGCCACGCCCACTTCGCCTTGGCAGCCGACTTCGGCGCCGCTGATGCTGGCGTTTTCCTTGTAGAGGATGCCGATGGCAGCGGCCGTCAGCAGGAAGTCGACGATGCCGGCTTCGTTGCTGTGGTGCACGAAGCGCGCGTAGTAGTGCAGCACGGCCGGCACGATGCCCGCCGCACCATTGGTGGGCGCCGTGACGACGCGGCCGCCTGCGGCGTTCTCCTCATTGACGGCCAGCGCGTACAAGTTCACCCAGTCCATGACCTGCAAGGGGTCGCGCAGCGCCGCTTCCGGGTTGGACGTGAGGTCGCGGTGCAACTGCGGCGCGCGTCGCTTGACCTTGAAGCCGCCGGGCAGGATGCCGTCGGTGGCGCAGCCCCGTTGCACGCAGGACTGCATGACTTGCCAGATCTTCAACAGGCCGGCGTTGATCTCCGGGTCTGTGCGCCAGTGCCTTTCATTGCGACGCATCACGTCGGCAATGCTGCAACCGAGTTCCTGCGTGCGCGCCAGCAACTCATCGCCGCTGTGAAAGGGGTGCGGCAGCACGGTGGTGTCGGGCGCGATCACCTTCTGCCGCGCGCCGTCGGCCGCCACCTCTTCGCTGACCACGAATCCGCCGCCCACCGAGTAGTAAGTGCGGTTGGCCAGCTCGGCGCCCTCAGCATCGAAGGCCACGAAACGCAGGCCATTCGAATGGAAGGGCAAGGTTTCCCGGCGGTAGAACTTCAGGTCGTCTTTTTCAGCAAAGGCAATCTCGTGTGTGCCCAGCAGCGCCAGGCGTCCCGAGCTGCGCATGGCGGCCAGCAGGCCCGGCACGGCATCCACGTCCACCGTGTCGGGCTCATGCCCGGCCAGCCCCAGCAAGACCGCCTTGTCACTGCCGTGGCCCTTGCCCGTGGCGCCCAGGCTGCCGTACAGCTGGCTCAGCACCCGTGTGGTCTGCGGCAGCAGGTCCGTTGTCTGCAAATGGCGCGCAAAGAGGCGCGCCGCCCGCATGGGCCCCACGGTGTGGCTGCTGCTGGGACCGATGCCGATCTTGAAGAGGTCGAAGACCGACACGGCCATGGTTCAGCCTTCCTCGTCGGCGGACAAGGGCACGCAGCTGCAGAACAGGTTGCGGTCGCCGTGCACGTTGTCCACGCGGCCCACCGGTGCCCAGTACTTCTGCCGGTGCAGGCCGGTCACCGGGAACGCGGCTTCTTCGCGTGAGTAGGGGTGCGGCCAGTCGCTCTTGAGCAGCGATGCCGCTGTGTGCGGCGCGTTCTTCAGCGGGTTGTCGTCCTGCGGCCATTCGCCCCGCTCGATCCTGGCAATTTCGGCACGGATGGCAATCATGGCTTCGCAGAAACGGTCCAGCTCGGCGCGCGGTTCGCTTTCCGTCGGCTCGATCATCAGGGTGCCGGCCACCGGAAAGCTCAGCGTCGGCGCGTGGAAGCCGTAGTCGATCAGTCGCTTGGCCACGTCCTCCGCGCCGACACCCGTGGCCTTGGCCAAGGGCCGGATGTCGATGATGCATTCATGCGCCACGCCGCCGCCCTTCAGGCGGGCGTCACCGCCGCTGTAGAGCACCGGGAAATGGTCCACCAGACGCGCCGCCACGTAGTTGGCGCTGAGGATGGCGATCTCGGTGGCGTCACGCAGGCCGTCCGCGCCCATCATGCGGCAGTACATCCAGCTGATCGGCAGCACCGCCGCATTGCCCAGGGGCGCTGCGCTGACAGCGCCCACGCTGTGCGCACCGCCGATGCCTGCGCTGCGGTGCGCCGGCAGGAAGGGCACCAGGTCTTCGACCACCGCCACCGGGCCCACGCCCGGGCCGCCACCGCCGTGCGGGATGCAGAAGGTCTTGTGCAGGTTCAGGTGGCTGACGTCGCCGCCAAATTCGCCCGGCGCGGCCACGCCGACCAGCGCGTTCATGTTGGCGCCGTCCACGTAGACGCGGCCGCCGTGCCGGTGCACCAGCGCACACAGCTCCTTCACCCGCACCTCGAACACACCGTGCGTGCTGGGGTAGGTGATCATCACCGCGGCCAGATTCGCGCTGTGCTGTTCACACTTGGCCTGGAGGTCGTCCATGTCGACATTGCCCATGGCGTCGCACTGGGTGACCACCACGCGCATGCCCGCCATCTGCGCGCTGGCCGGGTTGGTGCCGTGTGCGCTTTCCGGGATCAGGCAGATGTTGCGGTGGCCTTCGCCGCGGCTGGCGTGCCAGGCCTTGATGACCAGCAAGCCGGCGTATTCGCCCTGGCTGCCGGCATTGGGCTGCAGGCTGACGCCCGCATAGCCGGTGGCCTGGCTGAGCCAGGCGCAGAGCTGATCGTTCAGGGCCCAGTAGCCTGCCAATTGTTCCTGCGGCGCAAACGGATGCACGTTGGCGAACTCCGGCCAGGTGATCGGGATCATCTCGCTGGTGGCATTGAGCTTCATCGTGCAGCTCCCCAGCGGGATCATCGTGCGGTCCAGTGCCAGGTCCTTGTCAGACAGGCTGCGGATGTAGCGCAGCATCTGCGTTTCGCTGTGGTGCGTGTTGAACACCGGGTGCGTGAGGAAGGCGCTGGTGCGGCGCAGGCCCTCGGGGATCAGGCTGTCGACGCCCTTTTCGAAGGCCTCAAAGCTCGGCAGCGCCTGGCCGTCCTGCGCGAACACGCGCCACAGCGCGGTGATGTCATCGCGCGTGGTGGTCTCGTCCAGCGCGATGCTGAGGTAGGCGTCGCCCCACTCGCGGTGACGGCGCAGGTTCATGCCGGCGGCCAGCGCGCGCCCGACGAAATGGCCTGTGCGCCCGTCAGTCTGCAGCGAGACGGTGTCGAAGGCACCGTGCTCGGTGCGTGGCGCATGGCCCAGCTCGCGCAGGCCGGCGGCCAGGATCGCGGCGTAGCTGGCCACGCGTTGTGCGATGCGCTTCAGGCCCGCAGGCCCGTGGTACACGGCGTACATGCTGGCCATCACGGCCAAGAGCACTTGCGCCGTGCAGATGTTGCTGGTGGCCTTCTCGCGGCGGATGTGCTGTTCGCGTGTCTGCAGAGCCAGGCGGTAGGCAGGGTCGCCGTGGGCGTCGACGCTCACCCCCACCAGACGGCCGGGCAGGCTGCGCTTCCAGTCATCGCGGCAGGCCATGTAGGCCGCATGCGGGCCGCCGCAGCCCATGGGCACGCCAAAGCGCTGTGTCGTGCCGACGACGATGTCGGCGCCCCATTCGCCGGGCGGCGTGAGCAGCGTCAAACCCAGCAGGTCGGCGCAGACGATGAAGGCGGCGCCGTGCTCGTGCACGCGCGGCACGTCGGCGCGTACGTCGTGGATGCTGCCGCTGGTGGTGGGGTAGCCGATCAGCACCGCGAAGTAGTCGCCGCCAGCCACCAGCGCGTCCCACTCGGGCCCGGAGTTGGCCAGCGCAACCTTCAGGCCCAGCGGGCCGGCGCGCGTCTGCACCACCTCGATGACCTGCGGGTGGCAGTCACCTGCCACGACGATCGTGTGGCTCTTGCTCTTCACGCTGCGCTTGGCCAGGGTCATGGCCTCGGCCGCGGCGGTGGCCTCGTCCAGCATGGACGCATTGGCGATGGCCATGCCCGTGAGGTCGCACACCATGGTCTGGAAATTGACCAGCGCTTCCATGCGGCCCTGGCTGATTTCCGCCTGGTAGGGCGTGTAGGCCGTGTACCAGGCCGGGTTCTCCAGGATGTTGCGCAGGATGACGCCCGGCGTGTGGGTGCCGTGGTAGCCCTGGCCGATGAAGCTCTTGAGCACCTGGTTCCTGGACGCCAGCATCTTCAGTTCGGCCAGGGCCTGCGCCTCGGTCAAGGGCGCCGGCAGCGCCATGGGCTTGGTGCGCGCGATGCTGCGCGGCACGATGGCCTCGATCAGCGCGCGTCGGCTGGCGGCACCGATGAGCGAGAGCATGTGCGCTTCGTCGTCGGCGTAGGGGCCGATGTGGCGGGCGGCAAACTCGGTGCTGTTTTCCAGCTCACGAAGCGGCTTCAGGGCGGACATCAACATGGGTCGGCTTTCGGCGGGGCGTTCAGCGGCAGATCAGAGGGTCTTCAGCAGCGCGTCGTAGCCGGGCGGGTCCATCAGCTGGTCGAACTCTTCCATCTTGGTGACGTGCACCTTGAAGAACCAGCCGTTGCCCAGCGGGTCGGTGTTGGCCAGGGACGGGTCGGCGCGAAGGGCTTCGTTGACTTCGACCACCTCGCCCGTCACGGGCATGAAGAGGTCGGCCGCGGCCTTGACGCTTTCCACCACGCCGGCGACTTCGCCCTTGCTGTAAGTGCGGCCTACTTCGGGCAGGTCCACGAACACCACGTCACCCAGCGCGTCCTGCGCATGGTGGGTGATGCCGACGACGGCGGCTTCGTGGTCTTCGATATTGATCCACTCGTGGTCGGGGGTGTACATCGTGGTCATGCAAGGGGCTCCTGTGGGTGGGGTGGTGATCAGCGCTTGTAGCGGTGGGGCTGGAAGGGCATGGGGGACACGCGCATCGGCAGGCGCTTGCCGCGGACCTCGGCATACACCTCGTGGCCGGGCAGGGCGTGGTTGGCGGGCAGGTAGGCCATGGCGATGCATTGGTTGACGGTGGGCGCCAGCGTGCCGCTGGTGACGGTGCCCAGCTTGTGGCCGTGCGCGTCCACGATGTGGGCACCTTCCCGCACCGGCACCCGTTCCAGTCCGATCAGGCCGACGCGCTTGCTGGGCGCGGCGCCGGCCAGGTGGCTGTCGATCACGTGCGCACCGGGGTAGCCGCCTGCGCGTGCGCCGCCGGCGCGGCGCACCTTCTGGATCGCCCAGGTGAGGCCGGCTTCCACGGGGCTGGTCGTGTCGTTGATATCGTGGCCGTACAGGCACAGGCCCGCTTCCAGGCGCAGCGTGTCGCGGGCGCCCAGGCCGGCCGGTTTCACTTCGGGCTGGGCGAGCAAGGCTTCGGCCAGGGCAAGCGCCGATTCCGCGGGCACGCTGATCTCGAAGCCGTCTTCGCCTGTGTAGCCGCTGCGGGTCACAAAGCACAGCGTGCCGTGCAGATTGAATACGCCGCCGCTCATGAAAACCAGGTCGGCGACCGCCTGGTTCAGCCGGGCCAGCGCGTCGACGGCCTTGGGGCCCTGCAAGGCCAGCAGCGCCCGTTCGGGCATGGGGACGACCTGGCAGCGGTGGCCGATGTTCGTCTGCAGGTGGCGGGTGTCGGCGTCCTTGCAGCCGGCATTCACCACCAGGAAGAGGTCGCCGAACTGGGCGTGGTCGCCAGGCGCGGGCTTGACGACCATCAAGTCATCCAGCAGTCCGCCGGATGCATTGGTGAAGAAGGCGTAGCGTTGCTTGCCCGGACCCAGGTCCACGATGTCGACCGGCACCAGGCATTCCAGCGCCGCGGCGCTGTCTGCGCCCACCAGGCGCAACTGGCCCATGTGGGACACGTCAAACAGCGCGGCCGATTCGCGGCACTGCTTGTGTTCGGCCATCAGGCCGCTGGGGTACTGCACCGGCATCGAGTAGCCGGCGAAGGGCACCATGCGGGCGCCCAGGCGGACGTGAAGTTCGTGCAGCGGGGTCTGGAGCAGGGCAGCGTCGGACATGGAGGCGGATTCCTGGCAAGGGGCTCAATGGCAGCACCGTCTGCATGGTGCCACCTGGGGCCCTCGCTGTCCGCTTTACCTGAGAGATTCGGTGCTGCCGCGCCGCGCGCAAGACACGTGGCCGCCAGACCTTGCCCCTTCGGTGGACCGCCAGCATCTGCATCGCAGCAGGTGGCAACGGTCTCTCTCCAGTGAGGTTGGGAATCAGTCCTTTTGCCTGAGCGTTCGAGGGTCCGTTCCCGGTTGTCCTCTGCGCCTTCGGCGGCCCCGCGAACGGGGCTCTCTCCTGACGGGAGGCAGTGTAGCAGCGGGCCCTGCGATGATCTGGTTTTGGACTCAAGCTCACCCGCACCGCCATGGACCGATCCCAAGCCTTCACCGAACTCATGCAAGCGCACCGGTCCATTCGGTCCTACAAGCCGGACGCCTTGCCCGACGGCCTGATCAACCGTCTGCTGGAAGACGCGCTGCACGGCTCGTCGAGCAGCGGCAACCTGAACATGATCTCGGTGGTGAAGACGCAGGACGCAGACCGCAAGGCCCTGCTGTGCAAGCTGCACGGCGGTCAGCCGATGGTGCTGGAAGCGCCGCTGCTGCTCACTTTCTGCGCCGACAGTTTCCGCACGCGCGAATGGCTGGCGCAACGAAACGCGCGGCCGGGTTTCGCGGATTTCAACAGCTGGCATGTGGCGGGCTATGACGCCATCATCCTGTCGCAGACCGTGGCCCTGGCCTGCGAGAGTCACGGCCTGGGCATCTGCTACATGGGTACCACGCTCTATTCCATGCGCGACATCGCGGATCTGCTGGAATTGCCGACCAACTGCCTGCCTGTCACCACCCTGGTGGTCGGCTGGCCAGCAGAAGCACCGGCGCAGCGCGACCGGCTGCCGCCCGCCGCCTGGATCCACGAAGAGCGGTACCAGCGGCCGACGTCGGCGGACATCGACGCGCGCTTTGCCGAGCGTGAAGAACGTGGCCGCGCGCGCTACATGGAGTTCAACCCGGACATGGCCGCGATGTGGGCCGAACACGGCATCACGTCCCTGGCGCAGTACTACACCAGCAAGATCAAGTACGACCCGGACCGTTCGGCGGTTTACTCGGAACGCCTGGAAGCCTTGCTGCGCGAACGCGGCTTCCTGTGAACCGGCATCACTTCGGAGGCAGGCTGCGCAGGTAGGCCACCAACGCGTCCAGATCGGCTGGCGTCATGTTGGCGTAGTAGGCCGTGCCCATGGGCGGCTTCAGGCGTTTGCCGTCGGGTCGCAGGCCGGTGGTGATGACTTTCTTGATCTCGTCGTCGGTCCATTGGCCCAAGCCTGTGGGCGTGAGGTTGCCGGCAGTGCTCTCGCCCCACGGACCCCGGAACACGATGCCACCTGCGCCCAGGCCCTTGACCAGGTCCGCGCTGCCATCGGGGGCGGGTTTGGAATGGCACTCCATGCAGTGCCCGAGCGGCCCCGCCAGGTACGCACCATAGGCCACCTTGTTGCCGCGCGGCACGTCCGCCACCTTGCGCGACGCAGGCCCGTAGGTCGTGGGCAACGGTGCGCGGTAGTAGGACTTGGGTGCGATGTGCTTCACCGCCGGCACGCTGCGCAGGTAGGTGACGATGGCCAACATGTCGCGGTCCGACACCCCGCGGTAGCCCGCAACAGGCATGGGCGGCCCGATCATGCTGTCATCAGGTCGTCGACCTTCGCGCAGGGCGCGCATGAGTTGCCCTTCGGTCCATCTGCCGATGCCCGTTTCCAGGTCTGGCGTGATGTTGGACGAGAACGCGGTGTAGGACGCATGCGTGAACGGCACGCCGCCCGCGAACTGCATGCCTTTCAGCAGCCCCTGCGGCCCTTGCTGGGTGTGGCAGTTGCCACAGGCCGCAATGCCCTGGACCAGGTAGCGGCCACGTTCCATCAGGACGTCGGCAGCATGCGACATGTGAGGAGCAAGGGCCAGTGCGCAGGCCAGCAAGGCAGTCTTCATGGGGGACAAGTATCCCCAATTGCCCATTGACCGATGCGAACCAGACCGCGGGGACACCCCGCTACCATGCAGCCATGAGCGACGACATCAGCAGCCTCCGGCGCATCTTGAAGTCCTGCCGCAGCATTGCGGTGGTGGGCCTGTCTGCGGAGTGGCACCGGCCCAGTTTCTTTGCCGCCAAGTACATGCAGCAGAAGGGCTACCGCATCGTGCCCGTGAACCCGCGCTATGACAGCATCCTGGGCGAGACCTGCTACCCCGCCTTGGGCGCGATTCCGTTCGCCGTGGACATGGTGGACGTGTTCCGCAAGCCGGCCGACGTGTTGCCCATTGCCCAGCAGGCCGTGTCCATTGGCGCGAAATGCCTGTGGCAGCAGTTGGGCGTGGTGAACCTGGAGGCCGACGCCCTGGCGCGCGCGGCGGGCATGGATTCCGTGATGGACCGCTGCGTCAAGATCGAACACGCCCGGCTCTTCGGGGGCCTGAACTGGGCCGGCGTCAACACGAAAGTGATTTCGGCCCGGAGGCCTGTCTGATGGCCGACCGCGTGTTCAAGCAGGAAACCCTGGCCATCCACGCAGGGCAGATCCCCGACGCGGCCACCGGCGCCCGCGCGCTGCCCATCTACCAGACCACCAGCTTTGTGTTCGACAGCGCCGAACACGCCGCCGCGCTGTTCAACCTGCAGACCTTCGGCAACGTCTACAGCCGCCTGTCCAACCCCACGGTGGCGGCGCTGGAAGAGCGCATCGCGGCGCTGGAAGGCGCACGCGCAGCCGTGGCCACGGCGTCCGGCATGGCAGCCGAGTCGCTGGCCTTGACGACCTTGCTGCAAGCGGGTGACCACGTGGTGGCCGCCGGGGCGCTGTACGGCGGCACGGTGACCATGCTGGCGGTCAGCCTGAAGAAGTTCGGCATCGACACCAGCTTCGTGGATGCCACCCGGCCCGAGGCCTTTGCTGCGGCCATTCGACCCAACACGCGTGCCATCTTTGCCGAGACCTTGGGCAACCCGAGCCTGGTGGTGCTGGACATTGCGGCCGTGGCCGACGTGGCCCACGCGCACGGCCTGCCGCTGATCGTCGACAACACCGTGCCCAGCCCGGCACTGTGCAACCCAGTGGCCCTGGGCGCGGACGTGGTGGTGCACAGCGCCACCAAGTACTTGGCCGGCCACGGCACCACCCTGGCTGGCTTGGTGGTGGAGGGTGGCAAATTCCCCTGGGACAACGGCAAATTCCCTGGCATGACCGACCCCAGCCCCGGCTACCACGGCGTGCGCTTCTACGAGACCTTTGGCGACTTCGCCTTCACCATGCGCTGCCGCATGGAGGGCCTTCGGGTGCACGGCGCCGCCTTGCAGCCCACGGCCGCCTGGCAGGTGCTGCAGGGTGTGGAGACGCTGCCGCTGCGCATGGAACGCCACTGCGCCAATGCGCTGGCGGTGGCCAAGTTCCTGCAAGCCGACCCGCGTGTGAGCTTCGTCAACTACCCGGGTCTGCCGGGCCACCCACAGCATGCGCTGCTGCAGCGCCAGATGCGAGGTGCGTCAGGGCTGCTGGCATTTGGCGTCAAGGGCGGCGCCGCGGCCGGCGTGAAGTTCATCGAGGGCGCCCAGTTCATGAGCCACCTGGTGAATATCGGCGACACGCGCACGCTCATCAGCCACCCGGCGAGCACGACGCACCGGCAGTTGTCGGACGAGCAGCAGGTGGCTGCGGGCGTGCTGCCTGACATGGTGCGCATCTCCGTGGGCTTGGAGCATCTGGATGACATCTTGTGGGATGTCGACCAGGCTTTGGGTGCGGCTGTGGGCTGACAGTGCAGTCGGGGTATTCGGCCCCGGGGCCGAAACCCCCGGCTGCAATCCCCCAAGCCAACAGCCACAGCCGTACCGTCCACCCGGCACCAAGGAGACATACAAAATGAACATCTACGACCAGCACCTGGACCGCAACCCGGCCAACTTTGCTGCCCTGTCGCCGGTGTCTTTCGTAGAGCGCAGCGCCGAGGTCTTCGGTGACCTGCCCGCCGTCATCCACGGCCAGCGGCGCTACACCTGGGCGCAGTGCCGCGACCGCAGTGCGCGCCTGGCGGCGGCCTTGCAAGACCTGGGCGTGACCCGTGGCACCACGGTCAGCGTGATGCTGTCCAACACGCCCGAAATGGTGGAAGTGCACTACGCGGTGCCGGCCCTGAACGCTGTGCTCAACACGCTGAACACGCGCCTGGATGCCAGCTTGCTGGCCTGGCAGATGGCGCACTGCGAAGCGACCGTGCTGATCACCGACCGCGAATTCGCGCCGACCATGGCGCCTGCGTTGCATGCGCTGCGCCAGGTGCACGGGCGCGACGTGGTCGTCATTGACGTCAGCGACAGCGAATACACCGGCCCGGGCGACTGCCTGGGCACCCAGGGATACGAAGAACTGCTGGCCGCACACGCCCCCGCCCCAGACTGCCAACGGCGCGGTGCCCGCTTACCAAGTGCAGCTGGCCAGCGTGCGCGTCGGCGAGGTGGAAGTGCGCAACGTGGATGCCATCGTCATTCCCGCTCAGATGAGCCATGTGCTGCTGGGCAACAGCTATCTGACGCGCTTCCAGATGCGCCGCGACAACGAGATCCTGACGCTCGATTTGCGCTACTGAAGCAGCCCGACTGGCATCGACAAGGGTTCAAAGGTCGAAAAATGCCGGACCGGCTCGTTCTGAGCCGGTCAACGTGGCCAACCCATTAAATTCCTCTGCAAAAATGGCGCGGTTGTCACCCTGGCGGCCTTGCCTTCCACGTTCATCATGACTCTCCATTTGCGTCCTTTTGCCTTGTGCCTGCTGCTCGCCACCAGCCTGAGTGCGCCCGCGCAAAGCGACAACGGCAAGGCCGCTCGCTTTTACGAAAACGCGCTCAAGCGCTACAACTCGCAGGACTATGCGGGTGCGGCAATTCAGCTGAAGAACTCCCTGCAAGTTGACAAGAATCAGCTCGCGGTCCATTTGCTCCTTGGCAAAGTCTTGCTGGCGGACAGCAAGGTGGCGGCGGCCGAGGTCGAGTTCAACGAGGCACTGCGTCTTGGCGTCAACCGTGCGGAAGTGGTCGTGCCGCTGGCCAAGTCCATGGCAGCGCAGGGCAAGCAAGCCCAGATGTTTGACGACTCACGCTTGCAGATCACGGGCCTGCCAGCCGGCGTGCAACTCAAGCTCTTGCTCGCACGGGCATCCGCCTACTCGGATGTCGGTGATGCGCGCAATGCAATGAAGTCCGTCGCCGATGCGCGCGCAATCAGCCCCAATGACCCGGATTCTTGGATGGCGGAAGTACCGCTGCGAATTCGCGCTGCCCAGTTCAAAGAGGCAATGACGGCAGCAGACACCGCCATCAAATTGGCACCCGAGGCCAGCGCTGCCGCCTATCAGCGAGCCGCCGTGCTGCATGTGACAGGTCAGATCGCTGACGCATTGGCGGGCTATGAACGCAGCCTGAAGTTGGACGGTGCGAACGTCGAGGCGATGCTCGCGCGCACAGGCATCCTCATCGACACCAACCGCGACAAGGAAGCGAGTGCGTCCCTCAAGGAGCTGCTGCAATTGGCACCTTCTGATCCGCGCGGCACTTATCTGCGCGCCGTGCTGGCAGAACGTGCCGGCGACAAGGCCGTGGTCAAGTCCAGCATGAAGAGCATCACCGCCTTGCTGGACCCGGTGCCGATCGAATACATGCGTTACCGCTCCCAGATTCTGATGCTCAATGGCCTCGCCCACTTCGAGCTGAAGGAATTCGAAAAGGCCAAACCGTATCTGGAATACGCCTCAAAGCAGCAACCCAATAGCCCGCTGACAAAGCTGCTTGCGCAAATTGCATTGCAGGAGCCGAACGTCCCTCGAGCAGTCGAGTTGCTCGAAACATATTTGAAGACTCGCCCGGGAGACGGTCAGGCGTTGCTCATGCTTGCGTCGGCGCAAATGACACTGGGCCGCCACGCCAAGGCTACGGCGCTCTTGCAGGAGGGCTTGCAGGCCAACGATTCACCGGTATTCCGCACGGCGCTGGGCCTGTCCTTGATGCGAGGCGGTCAAAGTGCCGGCGCCACGGCTGAGCTGGAGAAAGCATTCAAAGCGGATCCCAAACAAATTACCGCCGGACTGGCCCTGGTCAACTTGTACCTAAAGACTGGCCCGCAAGCCAAGGCACAGCAGATTGCTGACGATTTGGCGAAGGCCAATCCTGGCAATCCCACCATCCTTTTGATGCAGGCGACAGCCAGGTTCCAGTCACGCTCCTTCGACGCAGCACGGACCGGTTTCGAGGCGGTGCTCAAGTTAAATGACAAATTGCTGCCGGCAGAACTTGGCTTGGCTCAGGTCGAGCAGGCAACCCAAGCCTATGACGCAGCGAACAAACGACTGCGTCGGCTGCTTCGCGCGAATGAGCGCGATGTGGACATCCTGTTCCAACTCGCCACCCTGTATGAGGCCTGGGGTAAAAATGAAGACGCCCTTGCCTTCCTGCAAAGCGCGGCAGATGCCAGCAGCCAGCGGCAGACGCGTGCCAACTACGCGCTGGTGGCGTGGCAATTGCGCAAGGGGACACCCACTGCAGCGCTCGACGCCGCCAAGGTGCTGCTGTCGAAACAGCCGGATGAAGTCGAAGCAATGTTGGTCTATGCACAGGCTCAGATGGCCAACGCCGACTTGCCGGGCGCGCGCGTCACGCTGACAAACGCCGCGCGCCGCTCTGGCTTCGAAGCACCGCTCTTGGAAAGAATCGCGCGCGCCCAATTGGATGCGAAGGACATCAACGCTGCCGCCTACAGCCTTGATAAGGCGCTGCAGGGATCCCCCGATTTCTTGCCTGCGTTGGCACTGATGAGCACGGTCGAATTGCTGCAGAAGCTCCCAGCCAAGGCCGAGCAACACGCTCGACAAATCATTCAGACCTACCCGAAGGCGGCGCTTGGCTATGGTTTGTTGGCCGATGTCGAAACCAGCCGGGGTCGCACTGCAGCGGCCATCGAATCACTTCGGCGCGCCTACGAACTCGAAAAGACACCGCAGAACATGTTGCGCGTTTTTTGGCCGCTGTCAGCCCAGGACGGCGGCAAGCCGGCCATTGACCTGGCGCAGGCATGGCTCAAGCTGCATCCCAAGGATATCGGCGTGATGAAGGCAGTCGCACAAGTACAAGTCCGCGCCAACAATTTCGCCGCGGCAAAGCGGCTTTACGAGAGCGTGTTGGCCCTGCAGCCGAGCGATGTGGATGCATTGAACAATCTGGCCAATGTCCTGATCCAACAAAAAGATCCTGGCGCTGCAGTCACTGCCGAAAAAGCGCTGGCGCAGGACCCGGGCAACCCGATCATCATCGATACCGCTGGCTGGGCGCAGTCCTTGGCGGGCAACAAAGACCGTGCCTTGCAGTTGTTGCGCGAAGCCAGATTGCGCGCGCCTGACAATCCAGATATCCGCTTTCACCTCGCCGCCGTGCTTGCCCAAGCAGGACGACGCGGTGAAGCGCGCGAAGAAGTAAGTGCGGCCCTCCAGGGAGGCCGTGACTTTCGCACTGCTGCCGACGCGCGAGCGCTGCTCAGCACCCTCAATTGAGGGGGACAAACGCCTACTCACCGCTGTCGACCCTCTTTACAATTAAGTCAAGCCAAGTGTCGAAGACGCCACCAAGTTATTGATTCTCGATAGGTTTTTTTTGGTGGCCTTAAATTTGCTTAATGTAACTATCGCTCTGAACCGATCAACAAGATGAATCGAAAGTCTTCTATGAAAAACGTGCTGAAAATTGCGGCGACTGCGGTTGGACTGATGCTCGGTCTGCACCAGAGTGCCTATGCGATTTGGTCTTTTGATACGGCCACCCCTACCAATATCGCCGGGACTACGTCCGGCGATCCAACCGTCAGCTTGTCAGGTGTGTACGCCACCAACAACGCAAGCGGCGTGGTCAGCGGGACTTGGTCTGCGGGCACCTTGACCAATTTCGCAGGCAACGGCCAGGGTATGAATTCCGACGGCAGTTCGGTACCCAACCATGCTTTGGACAACAGGGGCAACACCGAAGCCGTGTTGATGAATTTCAGCTCCAGCGTGGTGTTGAGCAGCATCGGTCTGGGTTACACCTCGAATGGTGTCTGCAAGAACTCTACTGGCGCTATTACAACGGGGAACACGGACGGTAGCTGCCCCACCGGAACAACACTACAAGACAGCGGCAACGTCACGACAGGCCTCACCGTCGACCTCTCCTTGTTCCGCTGGGTCGGCACAGGCGCACCAACGGGCTCGCCAACATCGCTGGTTGGTCAGTCAGCGACCACGATGACCGGCTGGCAGCTCGTCGGCAACTACGGCGAAGCGGTGAAGGACACGAGCAACCCGTACAACGTCGTGAATACCACCAGCCTGGGTTCGAGCTGGTGGTTGGTCAGCGCCTATAACTCCGGGTTTGCACAAACAGCCAACGTGACGCAGAACGTTGGAGTCTTGGACAACAACAACGATTTCTTCAAACTCTATGCAGTGGCGGGCACCAAGTGCACAAGCACCGTCGCCGGCGTCTGTGGACCCAGCAGCAGCAATGACAGCAGGGTTCCGGAGCCAGGTACCCTGGCCCTGGCCAGCTTGGCGCTGTTCGGCGTCGGCTACTCGCGTCGTCGCGCTGATTCGCGCAAGATCTGAGCTTCGTTGTCCGGATCGTGAACAAAAGCGGCCTGCGGGCCGCTTTTTTAATGTGCCGTCGCCACGACCGCGTCTTTCTAAACATCGTCGTTGTCCCACCCGAGACAAACCGAAATCGAACGCTCGTGCTAAAACAGCGGGAAGCGATTTGAGCTCAGGAGACGAACAGCATGGATCTGAACTTCACGGCGGAAGAACACGCCTTTCGAGCCGAAATTCGGCAATGGGTGGCAGAGAATCTGCCTCAAGACATCAGCGCCAAAGTGCATGGTGCTCTACGTTTGACGAAAGACGATTTGCAACGCTGGGCGCGCCTGCTCGGCAAAAAAGGCTGGCACGGCTGGGCCTGGCCCAAGCAGTTTGGCGGGCCGGGCTGGAACGCCGTGCAACGGCATCTGTTTGAAGAAGAATGTGCGCTGGCCGGCGCCCCGCGGGTGGTGCCTTTCGGTCCGGTGATGGTTGCCCCGGTCATCATGGCCTTCGGCACGCCTGAACAACAGCAGAAGCATCTGCCGGGCATCATGAGCGGCGAGGTCTGGTGGAGCCAGGGCTACAGCGAACCCGGTTCGGGCTCCGACCTGGCTTCGGTGAAGTGCAAAGCCGAGCGTGTCACAACAGGTCAGGGCGACAAATACATCGTCAACGGCCAAAAAACCTGGACCACGCTGGGCCAATACGGCGACTGGATCTTTTGCCTGGTGCGCACCGACAGTTCCGGCAAGCCACAGACCGGCATTTCTTTCCTGCTGATCGACATGAAATCGCCCGGCGTGACGGTGCGGCCCATCATCATGTTGGACGGCGAGCACGAGGTGAATGAAGTTTGGTTCGATAACGTCGAAGTGCCGGCGGAAAACCTGGTCGGCGAGGAAAACAAGGGCTGGACTTACGCCAAATACCTGTTGGCTCACGAGCGCGCCAATATCGCTGATGTAAACCGAGGTAAGCGCGAACTGGAGCGGCTCAAGCGCATCGCCAAGGCCGAAGGATTGATGGACGACCAACGGTTTCGCGACCAGATCGCGCTGCTGGAGGTGGACATCGTGGCACTCGAGATGATGGTGCTGCGCGTGCTGTCGGGCGAAAAATCCGGCAAGCAAACCCTCGACGTGGCCGGACTGTTGAAGATTCGCGGCAGCGAGATTCAGCAGCGCTACACCGAGCTGATGATGTTGGCCGCCGGCCCCTACAGCCTGCCCTTCATTCAAGAAGCGATGGAAGCCGGTTGGCAAGGTGATCAGGTCGGAGCGGCCCATTGCCCGCCCCTGGCCAGCCACTACTTCAACTACCGCAAGACGACGATTTACGGCGGCTCGAACGAAGTGCAGCGCAATATCGTTGCCCAAACCGTGCTCGGCTGAGGAGACCTAAAACATGGATTTCGATTTCACTGAAGACCAGGAATCGCTGCGCGACGCGGTGCGCCGTTGGGTCGATAAAGACTATGACTTTGCGCGCCGTCATGCGTCGGTCAAGGCGGGTGGTTTCTCGCGCGAGGCCTGGGACGGCCTGGTCGGCCTGGGCCTGACCGGCCTGGCCGTGCCGGAAGCCCATGGCGGCCTCGGCTTCGGCGCGGTGGACGCGATGGTGGTGATGGAAGAGCTGGGGCGGGGCATCGTGATGGAGCCCTACGCGCAGGCCGGATTGATCGCCCCGACCGTTGCCGATCACGACGACACCTGTGACGTCGGCATCGTCGGCATTCCGGTCGATGGCGCAATCGGCCCACACCGGCAAGCTGGTGCTCACTGCCGCCGCTGCGCCGACGCAGGCCGAATGCGCATTTGTCCGTGCCGATGCGTCGTATCTGATCACGGGCGGCCTTGGCGACCTTGGTCTTGCCGTGGCCCGACGCTTCGTCGAACGCGGCGCACGCCACCTCGCGCTGCTCGGACGCAGTGCGCCTTCAGTCTCCGCGGTCGAGCGCCATCGACGCGTTGCGCTCGATGGGCGCAACCGTCACCGTGCTCGCCGCAGATGTCGGCGACGCGACAGAGGTCGACGCGGCGCTCCGGGAAGTGCGTCGGAGGTTGCCGCCGTTGCGCGGCATCGTTCACGCGGCCGGCCTGTTGGCCGACGCCACGCTCGGCGAGATGGACGCCGAGCGCATGCATGCGGCGCTGGCTCCCAAGTTGGCGGGCGGTTGGAACCTGCACAACGCGTCGATCGACGATCCACTCGACTTCTTCGTGATGTTCTCCTCTGCTGCAGCGGTGCTCGGGCTGAGTGGCCAGTCGAACTACGCCGCAGGCAACGCCTACCTCGATGCGCTGGCCTTCCAACGACACGGTTCGGGTCGGCCTGCGTTGAGCATCCAGTGGGGACCGTGGTCGCAGGTCGGGCTGGCCGCTGCGGCCGCCAACCGAGGCGACCGTCTGGCGTCGCGTGGCTCGCCGGCGTGCGTCCGGCCGAGGCGCTGGATGCCCTTGAACTGTTGCTCGACGAAGGTCAAGCCGTCGCGGCCGTGATGCGTCTGGATGCAAATCGTTGGGTCACCGACGAACCGGGCTCCGCTGCGCTTCTCGGTGCACTCGTCGCAGGGTCCGCCCTGCAGTTCACCGCGGAAAGCTCGATCCTGGAACGTCTGCTCGAGGTGCCCATCGGGGTGCGACGCCGCATGGTGCTCGAGGACGCGGTCAGTGCGGAGCTCGCGCTGGTCGTGCGGATCGATGCAGCTCGCGTCGATCGGCACCGCCCGTTCAAGGCCATGGGCGTCGACTCGCTCATGGCGCTCGAGTTGCGGAACCGACTCGAGTCGCAAACCGGACTGCAGCTCTCCGCGACCATTGTCTGGAACTACCCCACAGTGGCCGTCCTCTCCGAGTACCTGGCCGGCCGGATGCACGTGGACCTCGATGGCGACATGACGCACCCGGACGACGTGGCGCCCGCCGATGAAGCCGTTGGTGTCGCGTCCAGGCCGAGCTCGAGGCGCTGCTGAGCGAAGAGCTCGCCGCCGTCGACCGGTTGCTGAACAACGACGGACGTTCCTCGTGACGAACGCCGACACCAGCGCACAGTTGCTGCGAGCGCTCACGTCGCTCAAGGACATGCGAGGCCGTCTCGAGACGGCGGAAGGTGCGCGCGACCGAACACATCGCCATCATCGGCATGGGTTGCCGCCTACCTGGCGCCCCCGATCCGCACGCCTATTGGGAGCTCGTCCGCAGCGGTGGTGATGCGATCACCGAGACCCCCGGCGAGCGATGGGACACCACCGAGCTCTACGACCCACAGCCCGAGGCGGTGGGCAAGGTCGCGACCCGTTGGGGTGGCTTCCTTCGCGACATCGATCACTTCGACGCCGCTCTTCGGCATCTCGCCCCGCGAAGCGGCGCAGATCGGATCCGCAGCAACGGCTCCTGCTCGAGGTCGCATGGGAGACGCTGGAGGACGGCGGTCAATCCATCGAGCGACTCGCAGGCACCGCCACCGGCGTCTTCGTCGGTGTGCACAGCCATAGCGAGGACTACTACCGGATGCAGGCCGCCGACCCGCGCGACCTTGACGTGTACAGCGGGACCGGCACCTCGCACAGCGTGATCAGCGGACGGCTGTCCTACCTGTTGGACCTGCGCGGCCCGAGCCTGGCGGTCGACACCGCATGCTCGTCCTCGCTCGTCGCCGTGCACCTCGCCGTTCAGAGCCTGCGCAACCGGGAGTGCTCGCTGGCGCTGGCCGGAGGGGTCAACGCCATCATCGACCCGACCTTCACGGTCGTTGCCTCCCGCATGCGGATGATGTCATCGACCGGCCGCTGTCAACCGTTCGACGAGAAGGGCGATGGGTTCGTGCGCGCCGAAGGCTGCGCCACCCTGCTGCTCAAGCGGCTGTCGGATGCCGTCGCCGACGGTGATCGCGTCCTTGCGGTCATCAAAGGTTCCGCCGTCAACCAGGACGGTCGCAGCAACGGCCTCACCGCGCCGAACAGCTTGTCGCAGCAGGCGGTGATTCGTGCCGCGCTCGCGAACGCCGGCATCGAGCCGGCGGCGGTGGGGCTCATCGAGGCACACGGCACCGGGACACCGCTGGGTGATCCGATCGAGCTCGAGGCCCTCACCGAGGTGTTCCGTGACGTCGGTGTCGACGCTCGATGTGCGCTCGGATCGGTGAAGGCCAACATCGGCCACGCCGAAGGAGCAGCCGGCGTCGCGTCGATCATCAAAACCGTGTTGTCGCTGCGCGCCGAAGAGATCGCGCCGCTCCCGCACTTCGAGAACCTCAACCCGCACATCTCGCTCGACGGGACGCCCTTCGTCATCCCGAAGAAGCGTGTGGCGTGGCCGGCCGGCGAGCAGCCGCGACATGCCGGCGTGAGCTCGTTCGGGTGGTCGGGGACCAACGCCCATGTGGTCATCGCCGAGGCCCCGGCTCTCATCGAGCCGTGTGGCGCGACCGCTCGCCCATCGGGTGTCGCGGCCGCTGCTCGCTGTTGCTGCCCATCTCGGCAAGGAGTCCGCAGGCTCGGCACGAACTTGCCGCGGCCTACCGCACGATGCTCGCGGTCGCGCCGGCCTCATCGGTGCCCGGCATCTGCGCGGCGGCTGCCCTGCGCCGGAGCCATCACGAGCACCGACTCGCGGTAGCGGAAGGGGGCCCGGCGACCTCGTCGAG
This sequence comes from uncultured beta proteobacterium, assembly GCA_963750785.1. Taxonomy (GTDB): domain Bacteria; phylum Pseudomonadota; class Gammaproteobacteria; order Burkholderiales; family Burkholderiaceae_C; genus Rubrivivax. Next base: position 325,498 of record CAVVSC010000003.1, read on the forward strand.
CAACTCGATGCGTTCCTCGAAGGGCAGCATCACCGAGGTCTGAGCGTCGGCGAGGTCGCCGCCGGACGTCGTGAACTGCTGGTGTTCGTGTTCCCAGGGCAGGGCTCGCAATGGCCGCACATGGCCCGCGGGTTGCTGGGATCCGAGCCGGAGTTCCGCGCCTCGATCGACCGGTGCGAGAAGGCAATGGCGCCGTTCGTCGAATGGTCGCTCCTCGAGCAGCTCACGCTCGGCGGAGAGCGCCTCGACGAAATCGACGTCATCCAGCCCGTGCTCTTCGCGATCCAAGTGGCGCTGGCCGACCTGTGGCGATCGCGAGGGGTGCTTCCCGACGCGGTGGTCGGCCACAGCATGGGCGAGGTTGCGGCCGCGCACGTCGCCGGCATCCTCACCCTCGACGATGCGGTGCGGGTCATCTGCCGTCGTAGCCGGTTGATGCGGCGCATCAGCGGATTGGGTGCGATGGCGGTGGTGGGGCTCGACATCGACCGGGCCCGTCAGGCGATAGCCGGACGCGAGGATCGCATTTCCGTCGCCGTCAGCAACAGCCACACGTCGACGGTTCTCTCGGGTGAGCCGGAGGCGCTCGCCGAGGTCATGGCGCAGCTGAGCGCTGACGACATCTTCTGTCGTCGGGTGAACGTCGACGTCGCCTCGCACAGCCCGCAGGTTGACGGCTTGCAGGACGAGCTCATTGCCGCGGTCGCCGAGGTTCGGCCTCGACCCGCGTGGATCTCGTTCGTGTCCACGGTGACCGGCCGATTCGAGGACGGCCGCGGCCTCGACGCCCGGTACTGGGCGCGCAACCTTCGCGAACCGGTGCTGTTCACCGATGCGACGCGACAACTGCTCGACACGGATCACGTCCGCTTCGTCGAACTGAGCCCGCACCCCGTGCTGCTCACGTCCGTACAGGAGATGTTGGACACGACCGGCCGGACCGGTGTGACGGTGGCGTCCATGCAGCGCGACACCGACGAGCCTTCGACCATGTGGTCCGCACTCGGTGCGCTCTACGCCTCAGGCCACACGGTCGACTGGCGCGCGCTTCATCCGAACCCATCGCCGGCTGTCGATCTTCCGCCGTACCCGTGGCAGCGCGAACGTCATTGGCTCGACATGCGCCGTCACGCCGGCTCGGGCCGCACCAATCGTCGCGAGGATTCCTTGCTCGGCTGGTCGGTGCCCATCGCCCAAGGTGGCGTTGTCGAGGTGTGGGAGAACGAGCTCGAACGTCGCCACGACCCTTCGTTGTTCGACCAGTGCATCGAGGGCGTCGCCGTGGTTCCCGCAGCTGCGCATCTCGCGCTCATGCTCGGTACGGCCGCGAAGTTCGATCGGATCGGACTCGCCGATGTCCGATTCGATGCACCTGCCCCGGTCGGCGATGACGAGGTGTTACCGACTCAGGTGGTCGCCGATCCCTCACGCGGCACCCTTGCCGTGTACGCCGGCCCGGGCGGCTCGCGATCGTGGGGCGCAACGTCGGTCTTGGGCGCAGTCGCAGCGGTGCACGCGGCGCGCGCCTTCGCCAATGGGTGGCTACCGCGTCCTCTGACCGATCGCGACGTGTCGGCCGACGTCTACCGCCGACTTTGCCAACTCGGGCTCGACATCGGTCCGCCGCTGCAGTCCATCACCGGGTTCCGGCTGGAAGAGGGTCGGTTGATCGCCGAGATCGCTCGGCCTGCCGACACCATCGGTGCGAACGGGTTCGAGATCGCGCTCCTCGATGCGTGCTTCCAGAGTGCCGTTCTCGCCGCGTCGGAACACGGGTCGCCCGGGCTGCACCTGCCCGTGGCGGCCGGAGCGGTCACGCGATGGGCCCCGCCCACCGACCACATGACGTGTTGCGTCTCACCGGTGTCTTCGACGGACACCAGTTCGGCGCCGGCCTCGTGCTACGACGTCGTCCTCTACGACGACGCCGGTCGACCGGTCGTCACGATCGATCACCTCGTGCTCGAGATCGTCACCGCGGTGACGGCCCAGGCCGAGGACATCGTGTACTCGATCGAATGGCGCGTTGTCGACGACCGGCGTATGGCTCGCGCCGCTGCCGGTCGATGCGTGGCTCGTCTTCGCGGATCGGCACGGAGTTGGCGCGGCACTGGCCGACGAGCTCCGCATCCGTGGGGCCCGATGCACCACCGTGGCGCGCGGCGATGACCTGGATCTCGTGATGCAACGTCTCGCCGATGAGGGTGTCGGTGCGACCGATCTCGAAGTGGCGTTCCTTTGGGGTCTCGATGCCGCTGCCGGGCCGCCGTCGAGCGCATCCGAGCTCGAAGATGGGCACGCGCTCGGATGTGGCGCGGTCTGCTCGACCTGGCCGACGCAATGAGCCGTGCCGGTCGGCGGGTGCCGATCTGGGTGGTCACCCAAGGCGCACAAGTCGTAGTCGGCGACGACGGCGCGGCCATCGCTCAGGCGCCACTGTGGGGCTTCGGTCGGGCGATTGCCGAGGAGTCACCCGACATGTGGGGCGGGCTGATCGACCTTGATCCCGGTGCTGATCCGGTGCAGGCGGCGCGTGCCCTGGCGGAGGAACTGCGCCCGGCGGCCGCGGCACGGGGCGCAAGATGCCGGTGCGCCTGCGAATGCGCCGACCGAGAGCGAGGTGGCGCTGCGCGACGGTCACCGCCATGTCGCGCGCCTCGTCCGCCACGAGCTCGCCCCGGTGGCGCCGTTGCGAATCCGGGCCGATGGTACGTGCCTCGTCACCGGCGCGTTCGGCGCTGTGGGCCGCCAGCTCACACGCTGGTTGGTCGATGCAGGTGCGCGCCGTCTGCTGCTCCTGGGCCGGACGGAGCTCCCGCCGCGATCCACGTGGTCGCAGCTCGATCTTGATACGCCGGTCGGTCGTCGCGTCGAAGTCGTGCGTCACCTGGAGGGCCTGGGCGTGGCCGTGCACGTCGCGGCCGTGGACGTCGGGGACCACGCGTCGCTGCGGGCGTGCCTCCGGCAGTTCGAGGCCGACGGGTGGCCGCCGGTGCGGTCGGTGTTCCACGCGGCTGCGGTGCTCGGTGGCCAACTGATAGGCGATCTCGACCAGGCCGCGATGTGCGAACAGCTCCTGCCGAAGGTGGTCGGGGCCTGGACGCTCGCCGCCGAGCTCCGGGACCTCGATCACTTCGTGCTCTTCTCGTCGTTGGCCGCCGTGCTCCCCATGCCCGGTCAGAGCGCGTACGCCGCAGCGAATGCCTTCCTCGACGCCCTCGCGGATCGTCGTCACGCTGAGGGCCATCCGGCGCTGAGCGTGAACTGGGGATTCTGGCTGGGCACGGACGAGCTCCTCACCGGGGAGGTCGGGCAAGCGTGTGACGGAGGCGGACCCGCGTACAAGAACACCGCGAACGCGCTCGCCGAGGCCCGAGGTATCCGTGGGTTTCGCCCCGAGCTCGGGTTCGACGTGCTGCAGCGACTCATGGTCGGCTCGGCGCCCCAGGCACTCGTAGCCCCGATCGACTGGGCGGAGTTCGGCACGGCGCAGCGCACGCGCCCACTGCGCTGGTTGTCGACAGGGTCGGTGAGCGTGCTCTTCGATCTTCCGCCGAGGGCGTCGCCGCGAGGCCATCGACGCTCGCTGAGGACGTCGCGGCGGCCGCGGTCGGTCAGCGCGAGGAGATCGTGGAGGCCGGCCTGCGACGAGTGCTCGGGCGGTGCTCAAGCTGCCCGAGTCGCGTATCGATGCCCGACAGCCGTTCGGCGCGCTGGGGCTCGATTCGTTGATGTCCGTCGAGTTGCGCAACCGGCTCGAAGCCGAGCTCGGCATCAAGCTGTCGGCCACCGTTGCCTGGAACTACCCATCGGTGAGGGAGCTCGGCGGCTATGTGCTCGGGCGGCTGGCACCCGACGCTGCGGTCGCCGCAACCGAGCTCCGTGCGCCGGTCGATGGTTCGGGTGCGAGCGCCGCTCGAGTTACGGCGGCGGTTGCCGATCTGTCCGACGATGAGGTGCTCTCCGCGCTCATGGGGGAGGCACCGCGATGAGCGGAACCGACGATCAGACAGCCCAGATGTCATCGGTGAAGCTCGCCCTGCTCGCCCGGCAGCTCCGTGCGGAGCTCGATGGGGCGCAGATCCTGAGCGCCGAGCCGATCGCCATCATCGGGGTCGGTTGCCGGTTCCCCGGTGGCGCCGATACTCCTGAACGGTTCTGGGACCTGTTGGCGCGGGGCGTTGATGCAATCCGCGAGGTGCCCGCCGACCGGTGGGACTCGGAGGCCTTCTACGATCCCGATCCCTTCGCTCCGGGCAAGATGAACAGCACGCGAGCCGGGTTCATCGACGGCGTCGACCAGTTCGACGCCGCGTTCTTCAACATCTCGCCCCGCGAGGCCTCGCACATGGATCCTCAGCAGAGGCTCTTCATGGAGGTCGCCATCGAGGCGCTCGAACGCGCCGGGCAGCCCGCCGATCGTCTCGCCGGCAGCCTCACCGGCGTCTTCGTCGGCGCGTCCACGCACGACTACCGCGAACAGGAACACGCCGCCCCCGACGAGATCGACGCGGACACGTTGACGGGAAACGCGGATTGCATCATCGCGAATCGGCTCTCGTACGCCTTCGACCTTCGCGGGCCGAGCCTGGCGATCGACACCGCCTGCTCTTCCTCGCTCGTCGCCGTGCACATGGCGTGTCAGAGCCTGCGCAACCGCGACAGCGACATGGCCATTGCCGGCGGAGTGAACGCCCTGCTGTCGCCCGAGACGGGCATTGCCCTCGCCAAGTGGGGGCTCATGGCGCCCGATGGCCACTGCAAGACCTTCGATGTCGGCGCCGACGGCTTCGTCCGAGCCGAGGGATGCGGCGTGGTCGTGCTCAAACGCCTCGCGGATGCCATCGCGGACAACGATCCGATCGTCGCCGTCGTGCGGGGCACGGCCACCAACCAGGACGGTCGGTCCACCGCGATGACTGCGCCGAACGGGCTGGCCCAACAGGACGTCGTGCGGCGCGCCCTGCGGAACGGGCTCGTGACGCCCGAGCTGATCGGGTGCGTCGAGGCGCACGGCACCGGCACCAAGCTCGGTGATCCGATCGAGGTCGAGGCATTGGCCGCGGTGCTCGGCGCGCCCGTGGACGGCGCGCCACCCGTGGCGCTGACCGCGGTGAAGACGAACATCGGCCATCTCGAAGCCGCAGCGGGGATCGCAGGCCTGATCAAGATCCTGGTCTGCCTCGAGAACGAGGCGATCCCTCCCACGTTGCACTTCAACGAGTTGAACCCGCACATCTCGCTCGACGACACCCGATTGTTCATCCCGACCACCACGCACCCGTGGCCCGCCGGTGGCGACCGTCGACTCGCGGGCGTCAGCGCCTTCGGCTTCGGGGGCACGAACGCACACGTGGTGATCGAGGAGGCACCGCGTCTACCGAAGTCAGTGTGTGACGACGGTTCGTTCATCCTCACCGCCTCGGCGCAGACACCTGAGGCTCTGGTCGATGCCGCAGCGCGGCTCGCCGACCATCTCGAGACAACTGACGACGCATCACTCGGCGACGTGTGCTTCACCGCAGCGCAGCGCCGCACCCATCACGACGAACGGCTTGCGGTGGTGGGCAGCAACGCGGCAGATCTCGTCGATCGGCTCCGGCTGTTCGCGTGGAGAACGACATGCTGCGGTGGTCTCCTCCCGCCGCCGAGGCGGTGATCGGCCGCGTGTCGCCTTCGTGTTCTCGGGCCAGGGCACGCAGTGGTGGGCAATGGGTCGCGAGCTCCTTGGCTCCTCGCCGGCCGTCCGTCGGACGATCGAGCAGTGTGACGAACTGCTGCGGCACCACGTCAGCTGGTCGCTCATCGACGAGCTCAACGCCACCGAGGACGCGGTCCGCGACTTCGACGAGACCGAGTTCGCACAGCCGGCGCTGTTCGCCTTGCAGGTTGCTCTGGCGGGATTGTGGCGAAGCTGGGGGGTCTCCCCCGATGCGGTGGTCGGGCACAGCGTCGGCGAGGTCGCGGCGGCCCACATCGCTGGTTGCCTCACGCTCGAGGATGCAGTTCGCGTCATCGCGCACCGTGGCCGGTTGATGCAGGCGGCGACCGGCAACGGGTCGATGGCATCGGTCGAGTTGCCCCTCGAGACGTTGGAGCGGGCAATCGCTCCGTACGGAGCCCGACTCTCCATCGCCGCGGTCAACGCTCCGTCCGTGACGGTGATCTCGGGCGAGGCGTCGGCCATGACCGAGCTCGTCACCTCGCTTCGTGCCGACGGCGCGAACGTCCGGTCGCTGCCGGTGAACTACGCGTTCCACAGCCGCCAGATGCAACCTCACGCTCACGACCTCGAGCTGGCGCTCGTGGGTTTGGCGCCCGTCGAGGGCACCACCCGATTCGTCTCGACGGTCTCGGGTGAGCCGGTCGCGGGCACGCGGCTGGACGCCGCGTACTGGCAGCCAACGTCCGCGAGCCGGTGCGGTTCTCGGCCGCGGTCGAATCGCTCGCGACGATCGGATGCGACGTGTTCGTCGAGATCGGGCCGCAGCCCGTGCTCGGTGGAGCCATGGCACAGACGCTTGACGCGGTCGGCCACGAGGGAGTCATCGCCGCCTCGTTGCGCCGGGGTCGCCCGGACATCGCGACATGCAGGTTTCGCTCGGCGTGCTGGACTGCCATGGGGTCGCAGTCGATTGGGCTGGGGCGATGCCGGGGCGGCGCCAGGTCCATCCTCTGCCGACCTACCCGTGGCAGCATCAGCGCCATTGGGCTGCGACGTGGCGGCCGGCCGGCGCGACTCAGGGCAGCCCACGCCGCGTCGTGTCCGCGAATGCACGCGTCACCCGAGCATCCACTGTTGGGCCGCCGTGTGCGTTCCGCGGCGATCGACGGCTTGGTCCTGGGAGTCCGAGCTCAGCTCACACGATCCATCGTTCGTCGACGATCATCGGCATCGGTGAGCTCGTGCTCATGCCGGCGACCGGCTTCCTCGAGCTCGCGGCCGCGGCCTTCGCCGCCGCACAGCCCGGTGCGGTTCCTTGGGTCCGCGACGTCGAGCTCCAGGGTGCGCTGGTCCTCGACGCCGAGCCGGTCATCGTGCAGGTTCACCTGAGCGAGGAGTACGAGCACACGACGTTCCGCATCTCGAGTTCGATCGACGGCGAGCGCTGGACCGTTCACGCCACCGGATGGATCACCGACGCCGGTTCGCCCGGCGAGAACGTCGACCTGGACGCGATCCGCGGACGATGTCCCGAGACGACAACCGGTCGAGATCTGTATGCAGGTCTCGCGGCGCGCGACGTTCGATACGGCCCGATGTTCCAGGGCGTCGAGCAGGTGTGGACCGGGACGCGAGAGGCGCTCGGCCTCGTCGAGATGCGGTCCACGTTGGCCGGCGAATCGACGCGTTACCGCATGCATCCGGCCGTGCTGGATGCGGCCATCCATCCGATCGAGACGCTCTTGCCCGGAGCCGACGCCACGTTCCTCCCGGTTGCGCTTGGTGCGCTGCGCGTCCACCGGCCGCCGGTCGAGCGGATGTGGTCGCACGTGACGGTCCGCGACGACCGGAGCGACACGATCATCACCGTCGATGTGACGTTGTCGACCGACGACGGGACGTTGATCGCCGAGCTCACCGGCCTGCGGGTCGTGCGAACGAACGCCGCCGCGGTTGCCGAGTCGATCGGCCGATCCGAACCGATGCGCCCGGCGCCGAACTCGCTGTTCGAGCTGGTCTGGCAGCCGGTACCCGCTGCGGCAACGGCGCCTGAGCCTGGGCCCTGGTTGATCGTCGGCGATCAAGAAGGAATCGGCGCAACCCTGGCGCGTCGGTTGCAGGCGTGCGGCGGCGATTGTGTGATCGTGGCGGCTGACGACGACCTGACCGATCTCGCAACGGTGATCGCCGCGACCGCACCGCGGGAGGTCGTGTTCCTGCGCGGCCTCGACATCGCGCCGCCGGGAAGCCGGCGCTGACGACGTCGTCGCCGAGCAGGCGCGAGCGCTCGGGGGTGCGCTCGCCCTCGCGGCAGGCACTCCTCGACGCTCCTGCACGGCTCTGGCTGGTGAGTCGCGGTGCACAGGCGGTTCACGGACCACCGGATGCTCCCGAGCAGGCCACGTTGTCCGGCCTCGGTGCTTCGATCGTGGCCGAGCACCCCGAGCTCCGGTGCATGCGCGTGGATCTCGATTCGACGCATTCCGTAGAGGACGCAGCAGACGCGCTCGCCGGTGCGCTCGCTGCGACCGACGGCGAGGACCTCGTTGCCCTGCGCGACGGCGAGCGGTACGCAGGCCGACTGGTGCAGTTCGACGCTCCACAAGCGACGACCACCGGCCCTACGCGCCTCGTCGACGGAGTACGGCGTTCTCGACAGCCTGTACCTGGCACCACTCGACCGGACCGCGCCCGTGTTCGGCGAGGTCGAGATCGCCGTCCGCGTCACGGGTCTCAACTTCCGCGACGTGCTCGTCGCGCTCGACCTGTATCCCGAGCGATCGGCGACCTTCGGCGACGAGTGCAGCGGCATCGTCGTGCGGGTGGGCGATGGCGTCGAAGGTCTGCACGTCGGAGACCGCGTGCTGGCCATGGGCCGCGGCGCGTTCGCCACGCATCTCACCACCAGTGCTGATCTCGCGATTCGCATCCCGGATGCGCTCAGTTTCGAGGATGCGGCCACGATCCCCATCCCGTTCCTCACGGCGCAGTACGCCCTGCACTCCCTGGGACGGCTGCGTGCCGGCGAGCGCGTTCTCGTGCATGCCGGCGCTGGGGGTGTCGGCATGGCGGCTGTACAGCTGGCGCTGCGCGCCGGTGCCGAGGTGTTCGCCACTGCGGGCAACCCCGAGAAGCGCGCGATGTTGCGTTCTCTCGGGGTCCACCACGTTTTCGATTCGAGGTCGCTCGACTTCGCACAGGGTGTGCGCGAAGCGACAGGCGGCGAGGGCGTCGATGTGGTGCTCAACTCGCTGTCGGGCGAGTTCATCGCGCGCAGCCTCGATGTGCTGGCCACCGGGGGCCGGTTCCTCGAGATCGGCAAGCGCGACATCTGGACTGCGGCAGAGGTCGCGGCCGGACGTCCCGACGTCGAGTACCACATCGTGTTCCTCGGCGACCTCTCGATCGGCGACCCACCTTCGATCCAGGCGATGCTCGTCGAACTGACGCCGTTGTTCGCCTGTGGTGATCTGCGCCCGTTGCCCCGGCACACCTTCGACGTCGACCACGTCGTCGACGCGTACCGGTTCATGGCCCAGGCCAAGCACATCGGCAAGATCGTGGTCACCCAACACGTCGACGAGTCACGTCCGACGATCGGGCCGGACGGCACGTACCTCGTCACCGGCGGCCTTGGCGGGATCGGGCTCCTGGTGGCCCGCCGGCTGATCGAGCGTGGTGCACGACACCTGGCGCTCCTCGGCCGCAACGAGCCGGACAGCAACTCGGCAATCGCGATCGCCGAGTTGCGCGACCTCGGGGCGGAGGTGGTCACGTTCAAGGGCGACGTCGCTCACCGAACCGATGTCGTACGCGTCATCGACGAGCTCACCAGTTGCATGCCGCAGCTGCGGGGAATCGTGCACGCCGCGGGGGTCATCGACGACGCCGTGCTCAGCCAGCAGACGTGGCGGCACTTCGAGACGGTCCTGGGGCCCAAGCTCGCAGGTGCGTGGAACCTCCATGAGGTCACCATCGATCAACCGCTCGACCTGTTCGTCGTGATGTCCGCTGCGTCGACGGTCTTCGGGGCTCCCGGGCAGGCCAACTACGTCGCAGCCAACGTGTTCCTCGATGCGTTCGCCATGTGGCGTCATGCTGCGAACGGCTCCGGGCTCGCAATCGGCTGGGGTGCATGGGATCGGGTCGGCATGACGACCGCGCTCGACGACGTCGGTCGGGCGCGCCTCGGCCGTCGTGGCCTTCTCGCGATGTCCAGTACCGATGCGCTGGTCGCGTTCGATCGTGCCCTCGACGCGAGCGTCGCCGGCACAGCGCACCTGCTGGCCATCGCCCTCGATCCTGATCGGCTCGACGAGCGGCCGGTGTTCGACGTGTTGCCGCGGCCTGCGTCGTCGACGGCCTCACCCGGCCTGCTCGATGAGTGGGTCGCCACGGTGCCCGGCATGCGGCGATTCGCGATCTCCGGGTTCGTCACCGAACAGGCGCGCAAGATCCTCGGGTTGTCCGCGACCGCTTCGATCTCCGCCCGCCAGCCGTTCCACGAGCTCGGTCTCGATTCGTTGATGGCGGTCGAGCTGCGCAACGCACTCGGCGCCGCCCTCGGCCGGCCCCAACCGGCGACGCTGCTCTTCGATCACCCCACCACGGATTCGCTCGTCGATCACCTCGTCGGATTGGCCGAGGCCGCTGCCCCTTCTGCCACCGCAATCGCGAATCGCGAGCGTGGTGTCCGCGCACGCGCTCCTACCCGAGGTCGGTCGTGGGGACGTGGGTGACACGAAGAGCCTGTTCGAGATGACGGAGGACGAGGCCGAGGCGTTGCTGCTGGCCGAGCTCGAGGACACGGAGCACGACGGCCATGAGCGCTGCCTGAGACCGAAGCGCTCTCGCCGATGAAGCGCGCGATCGTCGAGATCCGGAGAGCTGAAGTCGAGGCTTGCCGACGGACCGTGGACGCGGGCACGATCCGGTAGCGGTGTGGCGCAGGGTCTGCGCCTGCCTGGCGGTGTCGCACGACGCCGAGACGCGTTCTGGCGACCTGCTCGGCGGACGGCGTCGACGCGATCGGCGAGGTCCGGCCGAGCGGTGGAACATCGACGAACTCTTCGATCGCCGATCCGGACGCGGCCGGGCGGATGATGATCACGCTACGGTGGGTTCCTCGACGGCATCGATCGAGTTCGACGCCGGCCTTCTTCGGGATCTCGCCGCGCGAAGCGGAGAGCCTGGATCCGCAGCAGCGGATGCTGCTGGAGGTCGCCTGGGAGGCCCTCGAGCACGCGGGCATCCCGGCCGACGGCTGTTCGGTTCCGAACACCGGGCGTCTATCTCGGCATCGCCAACAGCGACTACGTGCGGATGCTGCTCGCCGACTCCGACCAGATCGACATCTACACGATCACCGGCAACGCGGTCGAGCACCGTCGCGGCCGGACGTCCTCGTGCTCGGCGCGGAGGGCCCCGCGATGACGATCGACACGGCGTGCTCGTCGTCGCTCGTCGCGGTGCACCTCGCCGTGCAGGCGCTCCGCAACGGCGAGACGGACGTCGCGCTCGCCGGCGGTGTGAACCTGATCCTCACCCCAGAGATGACCATCAACTTCTCGCGGGCGAGGATGATGGCGGCCGACGGCCGGTGCAAGACGTTCGACGCGGACGCCGACGGGTACGTGCGTTCCGAAGGCTGCGCCATCGTGGTGCTGAAGCGGTTGCGGCGACGCACAGGCTGACGGCGATCGTCCTGGCCGGTCGTCCGCGGCACCGCGGTCAACCAGGACGGCCGCAGCGGCGGGCTCACCGCGCCGAACGGCCCCTCGCAGGAGCACGTCATCGCTGCCGCGCTGGCCGATGCCGGCATCGCCGGCGACGATGTGGGCTACGTCGAGGCCCACGGGACCGGCACGCTGCTCGGCGACCCGATCGAGGTCGGCGCGCTGGGCGCCGTGCTGTGCCACGAGCGCTCGTCGGACGACCGCCTCTGCTCGGCTCGGTGAAGACGAACATCGGACACACGGAAGCCGCCGCCGGCGTCGCCGGGCTGATCAAGGTGGTGCTGATGCTGCAGCACGGCGAGATCCCGCCACACCTGCACCTCGACGCAGCTCAACCCGCACATCGCGGCCGCGGCTTCCGCGATCGACGTGCCCACCGAGCGATCTCCGACCGGTCCGACGGGGTGGTCGTGGTGGCGGTGTGAGCTCGTTCGGACTGAGTGGCACGAACGCCCACATCGTGGTGGGGGAGGCGCCGATCGCGACGAACATCAGCGCCGGCATCGAACCCACGGCTCGTGTGCCCGACCTCGTCACGCTCTCGGCCAAGCTCGCCCACTGTCGCACTGGCGGAGCGCTTCGCCCGCCACGTCGGGGAGCAACCCGACACTCGATCGCCGACCTCGCCTTGCGTGCGGCGAATATCGGCCGATCGCACTTCGCGCACCGGCTCGCCGTCGTGGCCCGACATCGTCGAAGAGGTCCGGGAGCGCCTGGATGCGTTCGGCACGAGGCGAACTGAGGGGGAGACGGTGTCGAGACGTTCGTGTCGTCGACCGACGGCGGTGGCACCGCGGCGCGGGGCATCGTCTTGCTGTTCACCGGTCACGGATCGCACTACGCGGGTATGGGACGTCAGCTCTACGCGAACGAGCCGGTGTTCCGCCGCAATCGATCGGTGCGCGAAGTGCTCGTCCGCGATCGACTCGACCGCGCTGACCGACGTGCTGTTCAGCGGACGAGGCTGATCGATCAGATGGTCTAGGCCCAGCCAGCGTTCTTCAGCCTGCAGTTCGCGCTGACGGAGCTGTGGCGGCGTGGGGTGTCCGCCCGTCGGTCGTCGCCGGCCACAGCGCCGGTGAGTACGTCGCCGCCGTCGTCGCCGGTGTGCTCGACCTCGACGACGGACTGCACCTGATCGCGTGCCCGCGGCCGATTGATGCAGTCGCTGCCGACCGACGGCCAGATGGCGGCGTTGTTCGTCGACGAGTCGACGGTCGCCGCGGCGGTCACCGATCGTGGCGCCGACGTCGGCATCGCCGCAGTGAACGGACCGATCACGACGGTCGTCTCGGGCCGCCGCGACGCAGTCCACGCGGTGATCGACGCGCTCGGACTCGACGACGACGACGCCGGTCCTCCCTGTGTCGGTCGCCGCCCATTCACCGGTCGTCGAGCCGATCCTCGACGAGTTCGCCGGGTGGTCGCGGGCGTGACGCTGCATCGGCCGCATCGGGCTCGTGTCGAGCATCACCGGCGGCTTCGTCGTCGACGAGCTGACCAGCGTCGACTACTGGACGCGTCACCTTCGACAGCCCGTGCGGTTCGCTGACGTGTTCGGACGTTGGAGAGCGCCGGTCTCACGACGTTCGTCGAGATCGGCCCGCAGCCGACGCTGCTGGGCCTGGGTCGTCGCAACTCGACGGATTCGACCGCGACGTGGGCACCGTCGATGCGTCGCGACGACGATGAGTCGGCGCAGATCGCCATAGCGCTGGCCCATGTCTACGCAGCCGGCGTCGACATCGACTGGCCCGCCTCACGGTTCCGCGGAGCCGCGCCCGTGGCGGGCCGCCAGGGTCGACCTACCGACCTACCCATGGCAGCGCACCGCCTACTGGTCGCCGGGCACGGTCGCGGGCCATGTTCCGCAGAGCTCGCCCATGTGGGCGGCGATGGTCGCCGCAGCCGATCTCCAGGCCGCACAGGGCCCCCTCGACCTCGACGTCGCCGCGTACCCCCACCGTTGGGCGTTGCTCGATCGACTGGCCGGCGCCGCGATCGCCCGGGCCATGCATGAGCTCGGTCTGTTCTCGCAGCCGGGTGAATCGCACTCGGTGCGAGACCTGTTCGACGCCGGTCACTTCGTGACAGGGTACGAACATCTGGCCGAGCGCTGGCTCGGACATCTGGTCGACGACGGCTTCCTGTCGCGCGATGGCGACCGCTACGTGTGCGCCGCGGCGCTTGCCGACAACGTCGACGAGATCCTCGCAGAAGTAAGGCGTGCCGGCGCGGGGATCGAGCCGTTGCTCGACTACATCGCACGTTGCATAGCGCAGCTCGCCGCGGTGGTGAACGGTCGCCGAGTCGCGCTGAACACCCTGTTCCCGGACGGCTCGTACGAGACGGTCGACTTCAACTACGGGTCATGGGCGGTGACGCGTTACTTCAACGCGATCGTCCGCGCCGCGGCCACGGCTGCAGCAGCGCCCGGCCCGGGCGTCCGATGCGAGTGCTCGAGATCGGCGCCGGCACCGGCGGTACGAGTGCATCGGTGTTGCCCGCGATGCCTGCAGACCGCACCAGCTACACCTTCACCGACGTGTCGGACTTCTTCCTTGCACGCGCCGCGGAGCGGTTCACCGCGCATCCCTTCGTGCGCTACGCCAGGCTCGACATCGAGCAGCCGCCCGAGTCGCAGGGCTTCGAGGTCGGGTCGTACGACGTGGTCATCGCCGCGAACGTCCTTCACGCAACCCGCAATCTCGACGTGACGCTCGCCAACGTGCGCGCGCTGCTGGCCCCGGGCGGCGTCCTCCTGGCGTACGAGAACACCGAGCATCCCCGATGGTTCGACATCACCACGGGCCTGATCGAAGGGTGGCAGCTGTTCGAGGACGACTGGCGCACTGACGTACCGCTGATCGATGTCGGGAGGTGGACCGCGGCGCTGGCGGCCGCCGACTTCGGTGACGTTCGAGCGTTCCCCGAAGCCGAATCACCGACCGCGCCGTTGCTCAGCCACGTCCTCGTCGCAAGAGCCTCCGGCGACGAGCTCGAGATCTCGCGACGACCATCTGATGTCGACGACGCGGTCCCGACCGGGTTGTTCCACCAGAGCGGGTCACCGATCTCGATCGACGTCCGCTCGGCGTTGGCAGAGGCCATGCCCGACGAACGACACGACATCCTCGTCGATGCAGTGCGGCAGGCCATCGCCTACGTGTTGCGCATCGCCGAGCCGGGCCGGATCCCTCGCGACCAGCCGCTGCTCGAGCTCGGCTTCGACTCGCTGATGGCCGTCGAGCTGCGGAACGTCTTGAAGGATGGCCTCGCGCTCGAACAGAAGCTGCCGGCCACCTTGGTCTTCGACCACCCGACCGTCGCGGCCATCGCGATGAGCCTCGCGCCGATGCTCTCGGTCGGAGAACCCGCCCCGGATGCCGTCGTTGCCCACCGGGTCGACGCAGTAGATCACACCCCGATGCCTCTTGATGTGGAGGCCTTGGCCGATCTCTCCGAGGACGAGGTCGAGGCGATGCTGATGCGACGGTTGACGGAGATCGAGGGATGAGCGAGTCGATCGCGCCTGATCAGGGCGCAACGCTGTCGCCGTTGCGGCGAGCGCTGCTCGCGCTCGACCAGATGCAGAGCAAGCTCGATGACGCAGAGCACGCGCACCGCCGACCGATAGCGATCGTGGGCATCGGCTGCCGTCTTCCCGGGGGTGTCGATGGCCCTGATGCGTTCTGGGACCTTCTCTGCGCGGGCATCGATGCCACAGGGGAGGTGCCGTCCGATCGGTGGGACATCGACGCCCTCTACGACCCTGATCCAGATGCAGCCGGAAAGATGTCCACTCGCCGCGGTGCCTTCATCGGCGGGGTCGGCGACTTCGATCCCCAGTTCTTCGGCATCGCGCCGCGCGAGGCGGCGGCCATGGATCCCCAGCAGCGCCTGCTGCTCGAGGTCGCCTGGGAGTCACTCGAGCACGCCGGCATCGCCCCTGACCGCTTGTCGGGCAGCCGCACCGGCGTGTTCCTCGGCATGACCACCAGCGACTACGCGCAGGTGCAGATGGACGCGGCCGGGCTCGGTGGTCTCGACGCCTACTACGTCTCGGGCGTTGCCCACAGCGTTGCCTCGGGTCGCCTGTCGTATCTGCTCGGCTTGCTGGGACCGAGCATCACGCTCGACACTGCGTGCTCGTCGTCGCTCGTCGCGGTGCACCTTGCCGTGCAGAGCCTGCGCGCCGGTGAGTGCACGACGGCGCTGGCGGGCGGAGTGAACCTGATGCTCTCGCCGGACAACAGCATCCTGTTGTCGAAGTATCACATGATGGCCCCTGACGGTCGCTGCAAGGCATTCGACGCGGCGGCCGACGGCTTCGGCCGCGGCGAAGGCTGCGCGATGGTGGTGCTCAAGCGACTCGACGATGCGCTCGCTGCAGGCGATCGGGTTCTCGCGGTCATTCGCGGCTCCGCCGCGAACCAGGACGGCGCGAGCAGCGGATTGACCGCGCCGAACGGGCCCTCACAAGAAGCGGTCGTACCGCGAGGCCATTTCGAACGGTGGCGTCGCCCCCCACCAGGTGGGCTATGTCGAGGCACACGGCACGGGGACTGCGCTCGGCGACCCCATCGAGGTGCAAGCGCTGGCTGCCGCCTTGGGCGCGGGCCGCCCGGTCGACGACCCGCTCGCCATCGGCTCGGTGAAGACGAACATCGGCCACCTCGAAGCGGTCGCCGGAGTGGCCGGTCTGATCAAAGCCGTGTTGGTCCTGCAGAACGCCGAGATCCCGCCCCACCTTCACCTGGACCACCCGAACCCGCACATCGACTGGGCGTCGTTGCCACTCGTCGTGCCGACCGAGCGCACGGCGTGGTCCAAAGCCGGTCCGCGCATAGCGGGTGTGAGCGCGTTCGGGTTCAGTGGCACCAACGTGCACGTCGTGCTCGAGGCCGCAGCGACCGCCGAAGCACCGCCCGCCGACCCTCGGCCCGCGCACCTGCTGGCGCTGTCCGCGGCGAGCGCGCCGGCGCTCCGGGCGCTCGCCGGTCGCCATGCCGCGCATCTCGTCGCGAATCCGGCGCTGTCGTTGGCCGACTTGTGCGCCACGGCCAACGCCGGCCGATCCCACTTCGCCTACCGGCTCGCGCTCATCGCGGACTCCGTGACCCACATGCGCGACCAACTCGAGGCCTACGCCGCGGGTGACGACGGCGTGGGGGTCACCGGTGTGGTCACGAGCGCCGACCCGCCGAAGGTCGCCTTCCTCTTCACCGGCCAGGGCGCGCAGTACGCCGGCATGGCGCGCGAGCTCTACGAGCTGCAGCCCGACTTCCGTGCGACGCTCGACCGGTGTGCTGCCACATTCGAGAGGCACCTCGATGTGCCATTGCTCGACGTGATCTTCGCCGAGCCCGGATCCACGGCGGCCGCGCTGCTCGATCAGACTGCCTACACCCAACCGGCGCTGTTCGCCGTGGAGTACGCACTCGCCGAGCTCTGGAGCTCGTGGGGTGTCCATGCCCAGGCACTCCTCGGTCACTCGGTGGGGGAGTACGTCGCCGCGGTGCTGGCCGGCGTGTTCAGCTTGGAAGACGCCGTCGATCTGATCGCCGCGCGCGGTCGGCTGATGCAGGCACTGCCCGCCGGTGGTTCGATGACGGCCATCTTCGCTCCGGCCGCCGACGTCGATGCGGCGGCGGCTCCTCACGCCGCAGACCTGGCGGTGGCGGCGGTGAACGGCCCAGCGCACACCGTGATCTCGGGCCATGCCGGGTCGGTCGACGCATTGGCTGCATCCTTTCTCGCAGCGGGCGTCCGCGTGCGGCCGCTCGCGGTGTCGCACGCGTTCCATTCCCCGCTGATGCAGCCCATGCTCAGCGATTTCGCCGAAGTCGCCGAGCGGGTCACGTACCACCCGCCGCGACGCACGCGTCATCTCGAACGTCACCGGGCAATCGATCGGCAAAGAGCTTTCCGAACCCGGTTACTGGGTGCGCCACGTTCGTCAACCGGTGCAGTTCTCGGCGGGCATCGACGCCCTGCGACGACGCGGGTTGTGACACGTTCGTCGAGATCGGCCCACACCCGGTGCTGCTCGGCATGGGCCAGATCTGCATCCCGGATGCCGTCGCGACGTGGGCGCCGTCGCTACGGCGCACGCGCTCCGATTGGCGGCAGCTGCTCGAAAGCATCGCGATGCTCTACGCCGCGGGCAGCGACATCGACTGGAGGGCCTTCGACGCGGCCAACGTCGGACGCCGGGTCGCGCTGCCGACCTATCCGTTCCAACGCGAGCGTCATTGGGTGAAGCGAACGCGGCGGGCGGTACACGCCGACACGTCGGTGCACCCCTTGCTCGGCAACCGGCTGCGTTCCCCCCTCGAATCCGCCACCTTCGAGTCGCAGATCACGGTGGACACCCTCGGGTATCTCGACGCGCACCGCGTGTTCGATCGAGCGATCCTCCCTGCTGCTGCGTTCCTCGAGACGGCGCTCGCCGCGGCAAGCGCGGTCGATCCCGAGTGGACCGCGCTCGACGACGTCGTGATCCACGAGGCCCTCGTCGCGGACGACCTCGGACTGCACACCCTCCAGACCATCGTCGACCCCGATGCCGCCGGAGCGTCGTTCCGCATCTTCAGCCAAAGCGATGGCGATGACCGGTGGACGCTTCATGCCACCGGTCGTACCGGCCGACCCGTGCCACGCTCGCCGTCTGTCGACACGCTGGAGCAGATCGGCGCGCGCTGCACCGAGGAGGTCACCGCCGAAACGCACTACGCCCTGCTCGACGACCGCGGCCTGGTGTTCGGTCCGAGCCTGCGGGGCGTCGTCCGCGTCCTGAAGGGCCAGAACGAGGTGCTCGGCGACATCGCACTGCCGGCTCACGAGGTTGGCAGGCGCTCGGTCGATACCGGATCCACCCGGCTCTGCTCGACGCGGCCGTGCAGGTCCTGGCGACCGCAGCATCGGCCGGCGAAGGCACCTACCTGCCCGTCGGCATCGACCACATCGAACTGTTCGCAGCGTCAGGTGCGTTCGCCGTCTCCCACGCCGTGCTGCGCCCCGGCTCTGTGCTGAGCGATCGTCCCGAGACGCTCACCGCGGACGTGTTCGTCTATGACCCATCGGGCCGTCCGCTCGCCGCCGTCGAGGGACTGCACCTCAAGCACGCCGACGAGAACACGCTGCTCCGCTTGGGTCGCAACGACCACCACGATGAGTTGCTCTACGAGGTGGCGTGGCGGTTGCTCGACGAGCAGCTCGAGGATCGTTGCGCAGCAGAGCAGTTCTCGGCGCCCGATGAGCTCGTCGGCGTCGCGGCGACTCAGATCGAGCGGCTGAGAGACCGACATGCGCTGCACCACTATGACGGCCTGCTCCACGAGCTCGAGTCACTCAGCACCGGCTACATCGTCGTCGCCCTCGAACGGCTCGGGTTGGCACTGCGACCAGGGTTGCGGTTCACCGCCGGAAGCCTCGGCGTCGCGGCGCGGCACCGTCAACTGATCGATCATCTCCTGCAGGTGCTGGCCGAGGACGCGATCATCGTGCCGTCGGCGGACGGCTGGGAGGTCGTCCGCGTTCCGGTCGTCGACATCGGCGAAGCCCGTTGGAACAAGTTGCTCGAGACGTACCCGCTGGGGCACGGCGAGCTCACCCTCGCACGGCGCTGCGGTGAGCAACTCGCCGCAGCGCTCACCGGCGACGCGGATCCGTTGGAGCTCCTGTTCCCGGGCGGTTCACTCGAGCACGCCGAGCAGATGTATCAGCTCTCGCCGTACGCGCACTTCTACAACTCGCTGGCCGCTGAGGTGGTCGCCGCGGCCGCCGAGCAGCTCGTCCCGGGTACACGGCTCCGCGTGCTCGAGATCGGTGCCGGTACCGGCGGAACCACGTCGTACGTGCTGCCCAGGCTTCCGGCCGGCGGCGTTCAGTACACCTACAGCGACGTCTCACCGCACTTCCTCGTGCGAGCTCGCGAGAAGTTCGCCGAGTTCGGTTTCGTCGACTACCGAGTGCTCGACATCGAGAGTGACCTGGCGGCACAGGGCTTCGACGTCGGCGAGGGTGGCGGAGGCCCGTTCGACATCGTCATCGCCGCGAACGTCTTGCACGCCACAGCGGACCTTCGCGAGACCTTCGCCAACGTCAAGCGGCTGTTGGCGCCCGAGGGCCTCGTGGTCATGACCGAGATGGTCAAGCCACAGCGCTTCATCTCGATCACGTTCGGGCTGACCGAGGGCTGGTGGAAGTTCATCGACCGCGATGTGCGGCCCACTTCGCTGCTGTTGGGCCGCGAACAGTGGCTCCGCTTCCTCGATGATGCGGGTTTCGATCAGCCGCGCGCAGTGCCGATGGCTCCCGACC
This sequence comes from uncultured beta proteobacterium, assembly GCA_963750785.1. Lineage (GTDB taxonomy): Bacteria > Pseudomonadota > Gammaproteobacteria > Burkholderiales > Burkholderiaceae_C > Rubrivivax. Next base: position 345,223 of record CAVVSC010000003.1, read on the forward strand.
AGCGAAGCGACGCATTGGCGATGGAGTCGGTGATGACCGCGCAAGCAACGTCCGGCCGCGACACCGCGTGCGGTGGCGCCGCCCCTTCCGGCCGAGCGTCGCAGCTGGCTCATCCTCGCTGACCGGGGCGGCGTGGGTCACGCGCTGGCCGAGGTCATTCGTGCTCGCGGTGGCCGCGCAACCCTCGCCTTCGGCGGCACCACGTATCGCCACATCGGCGACACGCGGATCGAGGTCGACCCATCGTGTGCGGAGGACTTCGCCCGACTCCTGCACGAAGCCGCCGCGAGTCAATTCGACGGGGTCGTGCACCTGTGGAGCCTTGACGAAGCGGGACCCGACGCGGAGCGAACGGTCGAGTTCCGCCTCGGGAGCGCGCTGAGTCTCACCCGCGCCATGGCGGAGCCCGGCACGTCATCACGCTTGTGGCTGGTGACGCGCGGAGCCCAGCCTGCCGGCGGCCTCGCACCCGATGAGGAGCAGGCCGCGCTCTGGGGTTTCGCCAAGTCGGTGGGCCTCGAGCACCCGGAGTTGCGGACCGTGTGCGTCGACCTCGATCCCTCACCCGTGGCCGGCGCGAGCACCGTCGCGAGGGGCCTGCTCGCCGCGCTGTTGCGAAGCGATGCCGAAGATCAACTCACGGTTCGGCCCGAGGGGTTGATGGCGGCGCGGCTCGCTCCCCTGGTGCCGCACCTCTCGGGTCAACCGATCGAGTTGGGCTTCGATGCGCGCGGCACCCTTGACAATCTCGTGCTGCGTCCGGCGCGACGCCGCGACCCCGGTCCGGGCGAAGTCGAGATCCGCGTCCACGCGACGGGCATGAACTTCAAGGACGTTCTCAACGTCCTCGGGATGTACCCCGGCGATCCTGGTCCGCTCGGCGGCGAGTGCTCGGGCCTCGTCGTCGCGGTCGGCGAGGGCGTGTCCGAACTGCAGGTCGGCGATGCGGTGATCGCCCTCGCGCCCGGCAGCTTCCGGACCTACGTCACCTGTTCTGCGGGTTTCGTCGTGCCCAAG
>CAVVSC010000004.1:0-92880 GCA_963750785.1 uncultured beta proteobacterium
TGGCGGTGTCAGACGCCTGGCGGGCGACACGGCGTGCCACCTTCGATGTTTCAGCGCCGACCTTGGTGACCTTGCGGGCCACACGGCGTGCGGCGTTCGAGGTCTCGGTGGCCACGTCGGCCACGGCTTCGCTCACTTGCTGGGTGGCGCGCTTGGTGACCTTCTTGCGTGCAACCGCTGCCTTGCGGGTGGTCTCGTTGAGCTTGCGGGTGGCCACCGCCTTGGCGGGCATCTCGTTGCCGGCGGCGCGGCGCACCAGGTCGCTGCTGGCTTCTTCGATGCGGTCGGCCACCTTGCCCACCACCGTGGCCACGGGCATGACCACCCGGTTGAGCATCGGCAGTGCGTTCAGGTTGGCAGCGCGGTCCAGGCGCTCTGCGTTCTGTGCCACCAGGCTCACGCCCTTGGTGGCCAGATCAACTGCCACGCCGACGACGCTCTGGGCGCGGTCGGTCCCGGCTTGCACGCCCTTGACGGTGTAGCCGCTGACGCGCTGCTGGCTGCCCGCCAGGTTGGTGCGGATGCCCTTGTTCAGCGCCGATGCGCTGCGGTCCAGTGCGGTGGCGATGCGTGCATCGACAAAGCCGATCAGGCGCTCGCTGCCGAAGCGGTAGCTGTTGATGACGTTGGTCGCGGTGATGCCGTAGGTGGCGATCAGTTTGGCGGCAACGGTCGAGATGTTGGTGGTGGTCATGGTGAACTCCGATGGGTTGAAATAGCGTGCCCCGACTGCGTGCTGCGCGATGTCTGTCCGACCGCTGGCAACCAGGAATGACCGAAGGATGCCGGACCCGCGTAGAGGACACACCCCAAAATCAGGGTTTTCCATAGGGTGGGCTCTCTAAGTGCTGCGGCTTGGCCAGGCGTCGCCAGCCTGTCCGCCCGGTCCCGCTGTTGTGCGCATCTGCGCTGCGCAGTCTTGCGTAAGCACCTCCACACACCATGCTGAAAAAACCCTTGTTGATCTTGCTCGCCGCCCTCGGGCTGGCTGCGTCCCTGGCTGCTTGTGCCCCGGTGGCGGTGCTGAATGCGCTGGCGCCGGCCAGTACCCACACACTGACAGCAGGCCTGGCCTACGGCGCCGGGCCACGCCAGGTGCTGGATGTGTACCGCCCCAGCAGCGCAGCGCCGCCTGGGGGCTGGCCGGTGGTGGTGTTTTTCTATGGCGGCTCGTGGAACAGCGGGCAGCGGGGTGACTACGCCTTCCTGGGCGAAGCCCTGGCATCGCGCGGCATGCTGGCCCTGGTGGCTGATTACCGGCTGTACCCAGCGGTGCGGTACCCCGACTTCCTGCACGACTGTGCCCAGGCCCTGGCCTGGGCCTTGGGCAATGCCGGCAGCTTGGGCGGCAACCCCCGGCGTGTGCATGTGATGGGCCACAGCGCCGGTGCCTACAACGCGGCGATGCTGGCGCTGGATGCGCGCTGGCTGGCCCCCACCGGCCACCGGCCGGCGGAGCTGGCGGGCTTCATCGGCCTGGCCGGGCCCTACGACTTTTTGCCCATCACCAATGCCGATGCGCAGCCGGTGTTCTTCCATCCGAACTACCCCAGCGGTTCACAGCCCCTGGCCCATGCCAGCGCTGCGGCACCGCGCAGCTTTCTGGCAGCGGCCAAGACCGATGCCCTGGTCGACCCGGGTCGCAACACCATGGGCCTGGCCGCGCGGCTGCAAGCGGCGGGCGCACCGGTGACGCTGAAGTTGTACACCGGTGTCAACCATCTGACGCTGGCCGGCGCCTTTGCGCAGCCGCTGCGCTGGCTGGCGCCGGTGCTCGACGACGTGGCCAGCTTTGTGCTGGCGCCCACCTGATCGGCGCGCCAACACCGCTGGGCTGGGCCGGCGCGCCGTGCGGCGCCGCCAGCGTTCGGGCCCACGGCACCCAGAGGGCACACCGTCCTACATGCTGCGCCGCAGCAAGCGGTTAAATTCAAGCCAGCGCCAATTCCGCGCCAACCCAACAGGAGTGAGCAGCATGGGCATGATGAGTTTTCTGAAAGAAGCCGGCGAGAAGTTGTTCGGCAAGTCCGAGGTCAAGGCCGCTGAGGCCGCCGCCGCCGCCGCACCCACGCCCGAGGCGGTGGCCGCGCTCAGCGCCGCCGCCGGCCAGGCCATCGTCGAGTATGTGAAAGCCCAGGGCCTGTCGGTCGATGGCCTGGACATCAGTTTTGACGCCACCACCAGCACCGTCACCGTGGCCGGCAGCGTGGCCGACCAGGCCACCAAGGAAAAAGTGCTGCTGTGCTGCGGCAACGTCAAGGGCGTGGCGGGCGTCAACGACCTGCTGGTGGTCAACAGCCCCGAGCCCGAAGCCAAGTGGCACACCGTGGTCTCGGGCGACAACCTGTCGAAGATCGCCAAGGCTTTTTATGGCGACGCCAACAAGTACCCGCTGATCTTCGAGGCCAACAAGCCCATGCTGAGCCACCCCGACAAGATCTACCCGGGCCAGATGCTGCGCATTCCGCCGGCCTGAGCCTGCCGCCCAGCGGCACAGGCCAGGCTGCCCGGCGCGTCAGCATTCGACGATGTTGACCGCCAGGCCGCCGCGGGCGGTTTCCTTGTACTTGGTCATCATGTCGGCGCCGGTTTCGCGCATGGTCTTGATGACCTTGTCGAGGCTGACGAAGTGGCTGCCGTCGCCGCGCAGGGCCATGCGGGCGGCGTTGATGGCCTTGACCGACGCGATGGCGTTGCGCTCGATGCAGGGGATCTGCACCAGGCCGCCCACCGGGTCGCAGGTCAGGCCCAGGTGGTGCTCCATGCCGATCTCGGCGGCGTTTTCCACCTGCGCCGGCGTGCCGCCCAGCACCGCGCACAGCGCGCCGGCCGCCATGCTGCAGGCCACGCCCACCTCGCCCTGGCAGCCCACCTCGGCGCCGCTGATGCTGGCGTTTTCCTTGTAGAGCAGGCCGATGGCGGCGGCGGTGAGCAGGAAGTCGACCACGCCCGCCGTCGCTGGCGTCGGGCGGTGAAGCGGCGTGTAGTAGTGCAGCACCGCCGGCACGATGCCGGCCGCGCCGTTGGTGGGCGCGGTGACGACGCGGCCGCCGGCGGCGTTTTCCTCGTTGACCGCCAGCGCGTACAGGTTCACCCAGTCCAGCACCTGCAGCGGGTCGCGCAGCGCCTGCCTCGGGGTTGGCGCACAGCGCGCGGTGCAGCGGCGCGGCCCGGCGCTTGACCTGGAAGCCGCCCGGCAGCACGCCGTCGGTGCGGCAGCCGCGCGCCACGCAGTCCTGCATCACCTGCCAGATGCTGGCCAGGCCGGCGTCGATCTCGGCGTCGCTGCGCCAGTGGCGCTCATTGCGGCGCATCAGCTCGGCGATGCTGACCGGCCCGTGCGGCGCACAGCGCCAGCAGCTCGGCGCCGCTGTGGAAGGGGTAGGGCAGCGCGGTGGTGTCGGGTGCGATGCGCTTTTGGCGCTCGCCGTCGGCGGCCACCTCGTCGCTGACCACGAAGCCGCCGCCCACCGAGTAGTAGCAGCGCTCGGCCAGCAGCGCGCCGGCGGCGTCGAAGGCCTCGCAGCGCATGCCGTTGGCATGGAAGGGCAGGGTCTCGCGGCGCCAGAACTTCAGGTCGCTCTTCTCGTCGAAGGCGATCACCGGCCCGTCGGGCAGGGCCAGCTGCTTGCGCTGCCGCACCTGGCGCAGCAGGTGCGGCACGGCCTCCACGTCCACGGTGTCGGGCGCCTCGCCCAGCAGGCCCAGCAGCACCGCCTTGTCGCTGCCGTGGCCCTTGCCGGTGGCGCCCAGGCTGCCGTACAGGCCGCAGCGCATGCGCGCCACCTGCGCCAGCTGGCCGTCGTGCGCCAGGCGCTGCACAAACAGCCGCGCCGCCCGCATCGGCCCCACGGTGTGGCTGCTGCTCGGGCCGATGCCGATCTTGAACAGGTCGAAGACGGAGACGGCCATGGCGCAGGGAGCGGGCGGCCGACGCTCAGTCGACCTCGGCCTCGGCGTAGTCGCTGACCGGGATGCAGCTGCAGGACAGGTTGCGGTCGCCCCAGACGTTGTCGACCCGGCCCACCGGCGCCCAGTACTTGCCGCGCCTTCAGCGACGCCAGCGGCCAGGCCGCGTCGCTGCGGCGGTAGGCATGGGTCCAGTCGTCGGCGCTGACGGCCGCTGCGGTGTGCGGCGCATGCACCAGCGGGTTGTCGTCGCGCGGCCAGGTGCCGGCCTCGACCTGGGCGATTTCGCGCGGATGGCGATCATCGCGTCGCAGAAGCGGTCCAGTTCGGCCAGCGGCTCGCTCTCGGTGGGCTCGACCATCAGCGTGCCGGCCACCGGAAAGCTGAGCGTGGGCGCATGGAAGCCGTAGTCGATCAGGCGCTTGGCCACGTCTTCGGCGCCGATGCCGCTGCTGTCCTTGAGCTTGCGCAGGTCGAGGATGCATTCATGCGCCACACCGCCACCCTGCAGCCCGGCAATGCCGCCCGAGAAGTGGATGTCGTAATGCCCGGCCAGGCGCGCCGCCACATAGTTGGCCGACAGGATGGCGATCTCGGTGGCGGCGGTCAGGCCATCGCTGCCCATCATGCGCACATACATCCAGCTGATGGGCAGCACGGCGGCATTGCCCAGCGGCGCGGCGGACACCGCGCCCACTTCATGGCCGGCCGGCGGCTCGGCGCCACAGGTGCCACCGGCCTGGCCGGAGCTGCGGTGCGCCGGCAGGAAGGGCACCAGGTCGGCCACCACACACACCGGGCCCACGCCCGGCCCGCCGCCGCCGTGCGGGATGCAGAAGGTCTTGTGCAGGTTCAGGTGGCTGACATCGCCGCCAAATTCGCCCGGTGCGGCCACGCCCACCAGGGCGTTCATGTTGGCGCCGTCCACATACACGCGGCCGCCGTGGTCGTGCACCATCTTGCACAGCGCCTTGACCTGGGTGTCGAACACGCCGTAGGTGCTGGGGTAGGTGATCATGATGCAGGACAGGTTGGCGCGGTGCTTCTCGCACTTGGCCAACAGGTCGACCAGGTCGACATTGCCCTGGGCATCGCACTTGACCACCACCACCTGCATGCCGGCCATCTGCGCGCTGGCCGGGTTGGTGCCGTGGGCTGATTCGGGGATCAGGCAGATGTTGCGGTGGCTGTCGCCGCGGGAGGCATGCCAGCCGCGGATGGCCAGCAGACCGGCATATTCGCCCTGCGAGCCGGCATTCGGTTGCAGGCTGATGCCGGCATAGCCGGTGGCCTGGCTGAGCCAGCCGCAGAGCTGGTCGTTCAGCAGGGCATAACCTGCACGCTGCGCGGCCGGCGCAAACGGGTGGATGTTGGCAAACTCGGGCCAGGTGATGGGGATCATCTCGCTGGTGGCATTGAGCTTCATGGTGCAGCTGCCCAGCGGGATCATGCTGCGGTCGAGTGCCAGGTCCTTGTCCGACAGCCTGCGGATGTAGCGCAGCATCTCGGTTTCGCTGTGGTGGGTGTTGAACACCGGGTGGCTGAGAAAGGCGCTGCGGCGGCGCAAGGCGGCCGGGATCAGGTTGTCGATCGGCTGCTCGAACAAGCTGGCATCGGGCAGGGCCTGGCCGGGTTGGGCGAACACCGCCCACAGCGCCTGCACATCGGCCCGGGTGCTGGTCTCGTCCAGGTTGATGCCCAGCATGGTGTCGCCCCAGGCGCGGAAAGCGGCGCAGGTTCATGCCGGCGGCTTCAGCGCGCGCGGCAATGGCGGCGGTGTCGGCGCCGCTGTCGATGGTGATGGCATCGAATGCGCTGCTGCTGCGCAAGACCACGCCCAGTTGCTGCAGGCCTGCGGCCAGAATGGCGGTGAGCCGCGCCACCCGCTGGGCGATGCGCTTGAGGCCGTCGGGGCCGTGGTAGACGGCGTACATGCTGGCCATCACCGCCAGCAGCACCTGGGCGGTGCAGATGTTGCTGGTGGCCTTCTCGCGGCGGATGTGCTGCTCGCGGGTCTGCAGCGCCAGCCGGTAGGCCGGGTTGCCATGGCTGTCGATGCTGACGCCCACCAGGCGGCCGGGCATCGAGCGCTTGAAGGCGTCACGGCAGGCCAGGTAGGCCGCGTGCGGGCCGCCATTGGCCATGGGCACGCCGAAGCGCTGGGTGTTGCCCACCACGATGTCGGCGTCGTATTCGCCGGGCGGCACCACCAGGGTCAGGGCCAGCAGGTCGGCTGCCACGATGAAGGCGGCCTGGTGGGCATGGATGCGGGCGGCGTCGCCACGCAGGTCGTGCAGGCTGCCGCCGGTGGTGGGCACTTGCGCCAGCACGGCAAAGTAGTCGCCGGCGTCGAGCAGCGCGTCCCATTCGGTGGCCGAATTGGCCAGCACCACCTGCAGGCCCAGCGGCGCGGCGCGGGTCTGCAAGACCTCGATGGTCTGCGGGTGGCAGTCGCCCGCCACCACCACGCGGCTGCTCTTGCTCTTGACGCTGCGCTTGGCCAGCGTCATGGCCTCGGCGGCGGCGGTGGCTTCGTCCAGCATGCTGGCATTGGCGATGGCCATGCCGGTCAGGTCACAGACCATGGTCTGGAAGTTGACCAGTGCCTCCATGCGGCCCTGCGAGATTTCAGCCTGGTAGGGCGTGTAGGCGGTGTACCAGGCCGGGTTCTCCAGGATGTTGCGCTGGATGACGCCGGGCGTGTAGGTGCCGTGGTAACCCTGGCCAATGAAGCTTTTCAGCACCTGGTTCTGCTGCGCGATGCTGCGCAGTTCGGCCAGGGCCTGGGCTTCGGTCACCGGTGCGGGCAGGTGCATGGCCTGGCTGCGGGCGATGCTGGCGGGCACGATGGCCTCGATCAGTGCGCGCCGGCTGAAGTTGGCCAGCCCAGGGGCCACCACCGCCAGCATGTGCGCTTCATCGGCCTCGTCGGGCCCCAGGTGGCGGGCGGCGAATTCGGCGGGGTTTTCCAGTGCGGACAGGGGCACTTGGGCGGCTTGCAGCATGGTGGGGGTGCTCGGTGTGGGACGGGTCGGAAACAGGCAGTCAGGGGCGTGGCGTTGGCCGCAGGTCAAAGGGTCTTGAGCAGGGCGTCGTAGCCGGGCGGGTCCATCAGGCCGTCGAACTCGGCCACATCGGTCACCTTCAGCTTGAAGAACCAGCCTTCGCCCATCGGGTCGGTGTTGGCCAGGGCCGGGTTCTCGCGCAGGGCTTCGTTCACCGCCACCACTTCGCCGTTGACCGGCATGTAGATGTCGGCAGCGGCCTTCACGCTCTCGACCACGCCGGCGACATCGCCCTTGGCATAGCTGCGGCCCACCTCGGGCAGGTCGACATAGACCACGTCGCCCAGGGCGTCCTGCGCATGCAGGGTGATGCCGACGATGGCGGCGGCCTGGTCTGCGGTGTTGATCCATTCATGGTCGGCGGTGAACTTGGTGGTCATGCGGGAGGCTCCGGTTGGGGTTCAGTGCAAAGTGGATTCAGCGGTGGTAGCGGTGGGGCGTGAACGGCATCGGGCTGACGCGCATCGGCAGGCGCTTGCCGCGCACCTCGGCATACACCTCATGCTGCAGGCCGGCGTGGTTGACGGCCAGGTAGGCCATGGCCACCGGCTCATGCACCGTGGGGCCCAGCGTGCCGCTGGTCACCCGGCCCAGCGGCGAGCCATGGGCGTCGACGATGGCCGTGCCTTCACGCACCGGCACTTTCTCCAGCCCGACCAGGCCCACCCGCTTGACCGCCACGCCCATGCCCAGATGGCCTTCGATCACGCTGGCGCCGGGGTAGCCGCCTGCGCGCGCGCCGCCCGGGCGGCGGATCTTCTGGATCGCCCAGGTCAGGCCGGCCTCGATGGGGGAGGTGCGGGCGTCGATGTCGTGGCCGTACAGGCACAGGCCGGCCTCCAGGCGCAGGGTGTCGCGCGCACCCAGGCCGGCTGGCTTGACTTCGGGCTGGGCCAGCAGGGCGCGCGCCAGAGCCTCGGCCTGCGCGGCAGGCACCGAGATCTCGAAGCCGTCTTCGCCGGTGTAGCCCGAGCGGGTGACGAAGCAGGATGCGCCGGCCAGCTCAAAGTCACCGCCGGTCATGAAGCCCAGGGTGGCCACGCCGGGGTTCAGCCGCTGCAGTGCCACCACCGCCTTCGGGCCCTGCAGCGCCAGCAGGGCATGGTCGGGCATGGGCACGATGTTGCAGCGGTGGCCGATCTGCGTGATCAGGTGCTGGGTGTCGTCGGCCTTGCAGCCGGCATTGACCACCAGCAGCAGGTGGTCGGCGCGGCGGGTGACCATCAGGTCGTCGCGCAGGCCGCCCTGGGCATTGGTGAAGAAGGCATAGCGCTGCTTGCCCTGCGGCAGGTCGATGATGTCCTGTGGCACCAGGCTTTCCAGCGCGGCCGCGGCATCGTCGCCGCGCAGTTGCAGCTGGCCCATGTGCGAGACATCGAACAGCGCAGCCTCGTAGCGGCAGTGGCGGTGCTCGGCCAGGATGCCGGCGGGGTACTGCACCGGCATGGCATAGCCGGCAAAGGGCACCATCTTGGCGCCCAGTTCCAGGTGCAGGGCGTGCAGGGGGGTGTGCAGCAGCGGGGCAAGACCTGGGGGCGTGGCGTCAGCAGACATGGCGGGCTTTCGAGGGCAGGACCAAACCCCACCTCGGTGGGGGGATGCCCTCGCTGTCCGCTTTACCTGAGAGATTGGCCGCTGCGCTGTTGCCGCATTGGCTTGCCCCTTCGGTGGACGGGCGCCCGCCTTGCGGCCTGGCCCGTCTCTCTCCAGACGAGGAACGCCGCGTTGCCGCCGCGCCGACCAGTCCTTTTGCCTGAGCGTTCAGGGCATTGCCCCTGCGCCTTCGGCGGCTTCAGATGAAGCTCTCTCCTGGTCGAATTTCAGTGTAGCAGCCCGTCCATTCGCGCGGACTGTCCCGGCCTATGATGGCTGCATGCCGGACACCGCACACGCCGCCGCATCCGCCACCCGCCATGCCAGCGCCGCCCAGTTGCGTGCCATCTTGCAGCGCTGCAAGACCATCGCCGTGGTCGGCCTGTCGGCCGAGTGGCACCGCCCCAGCCACTTTGCCGCCAGCTACCTGCAGGGCAAGGGCTACCGCATCCTGCCGGTCAACCCACGCTACGCCGGCAGCAGCCTGCTGGGCATGCCCTGCGTGGCCAGTTTGGACGACATCACCGAGCCGATCGACATGGTCGACGTGTTCCGCAAGACCGCCGACGTGGGCCCGATCGCCGCCCAGGCCATTGCGCTGGGCGTGCAATGCCTGTGGCAGCAGTTGGGCGTTGTGAACCTGGCGGCCGATGCCGCCGCGCGCGCCGCTGGCCTGGCCAGCGTGGTGGACCGCTGCGTCAAGATCGAGCACGCCCGCCTGTTCGGCGGCCTGCACTGGGCAGGCGTCAACACCGGCGTGGTGTCGGCACAGCGCCGCGCCTGAAAGCGAGCCATGGCCGACCACCAGTTCCAGCCCGAAACCCTGGCCATCCACGCCGGCCAGGTGCCCGACCGCGAGACCGGTGCCCGGGCGCTGCCGATCTACCAGACCACCAGCTATGTGTTCGACAGCGCCGCCCATGCCGCAGCGCTGTTCAACTTGCAGACCTTCGGCAATGTCTATGCGCGGCTCTCCAACCCCACGGTGGCCGCGCTGGAAGAGCGGGTGGCCGCGCTGGAAGGTGGCCGCGCCGCCGTGGCCAGCGCCAGCGGCATGGCGGCCGAGGCCATGGCGCTGATGACCTTGCTGCAGCAGGGCGACCATGTGGTGGCTGCCGGTGCGCTGTACGGCGGCACGGTGACCATGCTGGCGGTCAGCCTGGCCAAGTTCGGCATCACCACCAGCTTTGTCGACGCCACCCGGCCCGAGGCCTTTGCGGCGGCGATCCGCCCCAACACCCGGGCGCTGTTTGCCGAAAGCCTGGGCAACCCCAGCCTGGCGGTGCTGGACATCGCGGCGGTGGCCGATGTGGCCCATGCCCACGGCCTGCCGCTGGTCATCGACAACACCGTGCCCAGCCCCTACCTGTGCAACCCGCTGGCGCTGGGCGCCGACATCGTGGTGCATTCGGCCACCAAGTACCTGGCCGGCCATGGCACCACGCTGGGCGGGGTGGTCGTCGAGAGCGGCAAATTCCCCTGGGACAACGGCAAGTTTCCCGGCATGACCGAGCCGTCGGCCGGCTACCACGGCGTGAAGTTCTACGAGACCTTTGGCGACTTCGGTTTTTCGATGCGGGCGCGCATGGAGACGCTGCGGGTCTTCGGCGCGGCGCTCAGCCCGATGAGCGCCTGGCAGATCCTGCAGGGCGTGGAGACCTTGCCGTTGCGCATGGAGCGGCACAGCAGCAATGCGCTGGCGGTGGCCCAGCACCTGCGCACCCATCCGCAGGTGGCCTGGGTCAACTACCCGGGCCTGGACGACCACCCCCAGCATGCGCTGGTGCAGCGGCAGATGCGCCACATCGGCGGCCGGCCAGCCGCGTCGGGCCTGCTGTCTTTCGGCGTGCGCGGTGGCCTGGCGGCGGGCGTCCGCTTCATTGAGTCGGCCCAGTTCATGAGCCACCTGGCCAACATCGGCGACACCCGCACGCTGATGATCCACCCGGCGTCGACCACCCACCGCCAGCTCAGCGACGAACAGCAGCTGGCCGCCGGCGTGCCGCCCGACATGGTGCGGCTGTCGGTGGGGCTGGAGCACATCGACGACATCCTGTGGGACATCGACGCTGCGCTGGCCGCTGCGGCCCAGGTTTGAGCACGCTGGCCCCCCGCGCCGCTCGCCGGCCACGTTCACAGCCAAGGCCATGGCGCTGGCTGGCGCTGCTGCCGGCGCTGGTGCTGGCGGCCTGTGCGGCGCCCCCGGCGGCGCTTGACCTGCCGCCGCTGCCTGGCGATGTGGCGCTGGCCACGCACAAGCCGGGCTGGGCTTTCCAGCGCTTTGGCGTGGCTGCGGCCAACCCGCTGGCCACGGCCGCCGGCTTGCAGATCTTGCAGGCCGGCGGCAGCGCGGTCGATGCGGCAGTGGCGGTGCAGATGGTGCTGACCCTGGTCGAGCCGCAGAGCAGCGGCATCGGCGGCGGCGCCTTCCTGCTGCACTGGGACGGCCGCAGCGTGCAGGCCTGGGACGGCCGCGAAACCGCGCCGGCGGCCGCCGACGAGCGCCTGTTCCTGGGCGCCGATGGCAAGCCACTGCCGTTTGCCCAGGCCGTGGTGGGCGGCCGGTCGGTGGGCGTGCCCGGTGCGCTGCGGCTGCTGCAGGCGGCCCACCAGGCCCACGGCCGCCTGCCTTGGGCGCAATTGATGCAACCGGCCATCGGCCTGGCCGAGCGTGGCTTTGCGGTCAGCGCGCGCCTGCACCAGCAACTGGCCGACGAGCGGGCGCTGCGGGCGGACGCCCAGGCGGCGGCCTACTTCTACCGCGCCGATGGCAGCCCCCAGCCGGTGGGCACGCTGCTGCGCAACCCGGCGCTGGCGGCAGTGCTGCGCCGCATCGCCACCGAGGGCGCGGATGCGCTGCACAGCGGCCCGGTGGCCGACGACATCGTGCGCCGGGTGCGCAGCCACGCCAGCGCGCCCGGCCGTTTGACGGCTGCCGACCTGGCCGGCTATGCGGTGCAGCAGCGCGACCCGCTGTGCACCGACTGGCTGGCCAGCTACCGGGTCTGCGGCATGCCGCCGCCGTCGTCGGGCCACCTGGCGATGCTGCAGATCCTGGGCATCCTGGAGCGCTTGCCTGCCTTGCCCGACCCACTGCAGGGCGACCAGCCCGGCCAGCGGGCCGACGCGCCCTCGGCCGACTGGCTGCATGCCTACACCGAGGCCGCCCGTCTGGCCTTTGCCGACCGCGCGCTGTACGTGGCCGACCCCGACTTTGTCGACCCGCCAGCAGGCGGCTGGGGCAGCCTGCTGGAAGACGCCTACCTGCAGCAGCGCGCCGGCCTGGTGGGCGAACGCAGCCTGGGCCGCGCCAGCCCCGGTGTGCCCGGGGGCACGCGCAGCGCCTGGGCGCCGCAGGCCGAGCAGCCCGAGCATGGCACCAGCCACATCAGCATCGTCGATGCCCAGGGCCAGGCGCTGGCCATGACCACCACCATCGAGGCGGTGTTCGGCAGCCGGGTGATGAGCGACGGCGGCACCGGCCTGGCCGGCGGCTTCCTGCTGAACAACCAGCTGACCGATTTTTCGCTGGCACCCACCGATGCCCAGGGCCGGCTGGTGGCCAACCGGGTGCAGCCCGGCAAGCGGCCCCGCTCCAGCATGAGCCCCACCCTGGTGTTCGACCGCCGCCAGCGGCCGGCTGCTGATGAGCCTGGGCTCGCCCGGCGGGCCGGCCATCATCCACTTCACCGCCAAGACCCTGGTGGGCAGCCTGCAGTGGGGGCTGAACGCCCAGCAGGCCATCGACCTGCCCAATTTCGGCAGCTTCAATGGCCCCACGGTGCTGGAGGCCGGCCGCTTTGCGCCGGCCACAGTGGCGGCGCTGAAGGCGCGTGGCCACACCGTGGTCGAGACCGATCTGCCCAGCGGCCTGCAGGCCTTGCAGCGCACTGCCACCGGCTGGTTCGGTGGTGCCGACCCGCGCCGCGAAGGCGTGGTGATGGGCGAGTAGCGGCCGGCAGCGGCAGGCTGCGGCGGCAGGCGCTCAGCCTGCCAGGCGCACCGCGCCGCTGGCCACCAGGGCGGCGATGCGGTCGGCGTCGTAGCCCAGCTCCTGCAGCACGGCTCGGCGCTGTGCTCGCCCAGGTGGGCGGCGCCACAGGCGGGCAGCTGGGCCTGGCCGTCGAAGCGTGCCGCGCTGCGCGCCACCCGCACCGGTTCGCCGTCGCCGTTGGCCACCAGCACCGCGCAGCCGTTGTGCCGCACCTGCGGGTCGGCCAGCAGGTCGGGCCGCTCGTTGACCCGGCCCAGCGCCGCGCCATGGGCGCGAAAGCGCGCTTCCAGCGTGGCGTTGTCGAAGCCGGCCATCAGCGGCTCCAGCACCGCGCGCAAGGCCGGGCCATTGCGGTAGCGCGCGGGCAGGGTGGCAAAGCGCGGGTCGTCCATGATCTCGGGGTGGCCCAGGGCGGTGCACATGCCCAGAAATTCGGCCTGCTGCGGCACCATGGTGGCCACCCAGCCGTCGGCGGTGCGCCAGGGCCGCTGGGTGGCGCCAAATTCGGGGAAGGCGTCTGGCGCATCGTCCACCCAGACATGGTTGTACATGGCGTCGGGCCACTGGAAGGCCACGGTGGCGTCCAGCATCGCCAGGTCCACCCGGCTGCCCTGGCCGGTGCTGCCCTGGCGGTCGCGGGCAAACAAGGCGGCGGTGACGGCCTGGGCTGCGGTGAGCGCGGTGACCTTGTCGCTGACGGTGCTGGCCAGCACCACCGGCGCGCCGGTGCTGGCGTCGCGCTGCGATGCGGCCAGCCCGCCCAGGGCCTGGATCACCGCGTCATAAGCCTTGTCCTGGGCGCGTGGGCCGTCGGGCCCGAAGCCGGTGATCGACACCCGGATCAGGCGCGGATAGCGCGCCGCCAGGTCGGCATCGGCCAAGCCCAGCCGGGCCATCACGCCGGGGCGCATGTTCTCGACCAGCACGTCGGCACGCGCCAGCAGCGCATGCAGCACCAGCAGGGCATCGGGCCGCTTCAGGTCGAGCGCGATGTTGCGCTTGCCACGGTTGGCGGCGATGAAGCTGGCCGCCAGGTCGCCCTTGGCCGGCCCGATGTGGCGGGTGGTGTCGCCCTCGGGCGATTCGACCTTGATGACCTCGGCACCTTGGTCGGCGAGCAGCGCGGTGCACATCGGGCCGGAAAATACGGTGGACAGGTCGACGATGCGGATGCCTTGCAGGGGCTGGGTCATGTTGCCTTTCAGAACGGAAAAAGGGCCCGCAAAGCGGGCCCCGGGCCTGACATCACCACCGCAGCTCCGGCTGGGCCGGGCTGCAGGCCTCACCCCCTGGAGGGGCAAGGCCGACGGTGTGACAAACGTGGGTGGATCAGCGGCCGTAGACCTTGCCGAACAGCTGCCAGGTCTTGCCGTCGAACTTGGCCAGTTGCTCACGCTCGATCGGGTAGAAGTCATCCGGACCGGTCTTCACGTTGACGCCGGGCAGCAGCATCGGCAGGGTCATGTCCAGCGATGGCGGCCTGCTTCATGATGTTCTCGCGGGTCAGGTTGTCACCGGCCTGCTTGAGCACCTGCACCAGGCCCTGGGCCACGGTGTAGCCGTAGACGTTGTTGATGTCCTTGACGTCGCCGTTCGGCTGGTACTTCTTCATCCAGGCCAGCCAGTCGTCCCATTCCTTGCCCTTCTGGAACTGCGGGTCGGTCGGGTCCTTCAGGTAGCTGGCGGTGATGATGCCCACGCCGTTCTCAGCACCGGCCGGGATCATCACCGAGCCCACCGAGGCCGACACGCTGTTGAGGTAGTGGGTCGGCTTCCAGCCGATCTCGGCCGCCTTCTTGATCGCCTGCGCCGCGAACTTGGGCGTGGTGATGTTGAAGAAGGTGTCTGCGCCGGAGGCCTTCAGCGACACCATCTGGCTGTCGATGGTGGGGTCGGTCACTTCGTAGCTGATCTTCGAGACGATCATGGTCTTGGCCTTGTCGCCCAGGCCGTCCTCGAAGCCCTTCAGGTAGTCCTTGCCGTAGTCGTCGTTCTGGTACAGGATCGCGATCTTGGCGTTGGGCTTGGTCTCCAGGATGTGGGCCGCGAACACCTTGGACTCGCTCTGGTAGTTGGGCTGCCAGCCCATGGTCCAGGGGAAGTTCTTCGGGTCGCCCCACTTGGTGGCACCGGTGGCCACGAACAGCTGCGGCGTCTTCTTGCCGTTCATGTACTTGTGGATGGCGCTGTTGGGCGGCGTGCCCAGCGTGTTGAAGACGAAGAGCACTTCTTCTTCTTCCACCAGCTTGCGGGCCTGCTCCACCGTCTTGGCCGGGTTGTAGCCGTCGTCCAGGCTGATGAAGTTCAGCTTGCGGCCGTTGATGCCGCCTTCGTCGTTGACCTTGTCGAAGTAGGCCGAGATGGCCTTGCCGATGGCGCCATAGGCCGAGGCCGGGCCCGAATAGGGGCTGATGCCGCCGATCTTGATTTCCTTGTCGGTGGCGCCGATGTCGTACTTCTTCTGGGCCAGGGCAGCGCCGCTGACCAGCAGCGAGGCCATGCCCGCCACGGCCAGGGTGAGAGGGTTGAGTCGCATGGTGCAAGGTCTCCTTGTGTGAGGGTAGTAGATTAAAACGGTTGAGCAAGCATGCTGCGATGTCGGTATCAACCCGCTGCCTTGGCCCGCCAGCGGTACCAGAGCTTGTTGATGCCACCCATCACGCCCATGGGCAGCAGGTACATGAAGCCGATCAACACCAGGCCGTAGATGGCCGCCGGCGCAGACTTGGAAATCTCGTCAGCGATGTTGGGCACGAACTGGATGAAGATGCCGCCGAAGATGGCGCCCGGGATCGACGCCAGGCCGCCCACCACCACGCCGACCAGCAGGAAGATCGACAGGTTGACGGTGAAGCTGTCCGGCGAGACGAAGGCCACCACGATGGCGCCCAGCGCACCGGCCACGCCGGTGATGCCGGCCGACACGCCGAAGGTCATGCTCTTGAACACCGGCAGGTTGATGCCCATCGCGGTGGCGGCGATCGGGTGGTCGCGCACCGCGATCAAGGCCCGGCCCACCCGGCCGCGCAGCAGGTTCCAGGCTAGCCAGGAACATCAGCGCGGCCACGGCCAGCGTGAAGTAGTACAGCCAGCGGTCGGCGCTGAAGGGCTGGTCCAGGAAGCGGAAGCTGAACGGTGGTTCGGGCTTGCTCAGCACGATGCCCTGCACGCCGCCGGTCAGGTGCTCGATGTGCTTGTACTTCAGCAACTGCGGCACGGCCAGCGCCAGCGCAAAGGTGGCCAGCGCCAGGAAGTGCCCGGCCAGCCGCAAGGCCGGAAAGCCCACCAGGAAGCCGAACAGCGAAGCACACCACGAAGGCCACCGGCAGCGTGGCCCAGTAGGGCACGCCCAGCTTGTCCATCAGGATGGCCGCGGTGTAGGCGCCAAACGCGTAGAACGCGCCATGGCCCAGCGAGAACTGGCCGTTGAAGCCGGTGAGGATGTTCAGGCCCAGGATGGCGATGGCGTACACCAGCACCAGGTTGAACTGGAACACCCGGTAGTTCTTGACCAGGAAGGGCAGCACCAGCAGGGCCAGCAGGAGCAGGGCGCCCCCGATCCAGACCCATTTGCGGTCGATGGGCTTTCATACGCGGGTCACCACTTTCTTGCCGAACAGGCCGTCCGGTCGCAATGTCAGGGTGCCGACGATCAGCACCAGCGCCACGGTCAACTTCAGCTCGGTGCCGATCACGTAGGCGCCCAGCAGGTTCTCGAGCACGCCCACCACCAGGCCGCCCAGCACCGCGGCCAGGCGGGTTGTCGATGCCGCCCAGCAGGGCACCGGCAAAGCCGTACAGCAGGATGCCGGCCATCATGTTGGGGTCGAGGAAGACGATGGGCGCGACCATCATGCCGGCCACCGCACCGATGGCCGCGGCCAGGCCCCAGCCCAGGCCCAGCATCCAGCTCACCCGGATGCCCACCAGCTTGGCCGAATCAGGGTTCTGGGCCGCTGCCCGCATCGCCAGGCCCACCGAGGTGTACTTGAAGAACGCAAACAAGGCGAACAGCACCACCAGCACCACGCCGGCCGAGCCGATCTGGTGCGACGAGAAGTACTTGGTGTCGAACCAGGCGTCTTTCGGGAAGGGGCTGGCGAAGGACTTGATCGTGTGGTCAAAGAGCATGCCCGACACGGCGTTGAAGATCAGCAGCAAGCCGATGAACACGATGACGTTGGTCAGCGCCGGCGCCTTCTCGATCGGGCGCAGCACGATGCGCTGCACCAGCAGGCCGCCGATGAAGGACACCGCGATGGTGACAGAAGAACGCTGCCCAGTAGGACCAGCCCAGTTCGTTGATCAGCGCCCAGGCAATGAAGGTGCTGAAGGTGGCCATTTCGCCCTGGGCGAAATTGATGTGGTGGGTGGCCTGGTAGATCATCACCAGGGCGAGGGCGACCGAGCCGTAGATGACGCCGTTGGCGAGGCCCGACGAGACTTGATAGAGGAGAGCTTCCATGACGGTCCGTGACTGTTCAATAACCGAGGTAGGCGCGGCGCACCGACTCGTCGTTCTTGATCTGCTCGGCCGGGCCTGACAGCGCCACCCGGCCGGTTTCCAGCAGGTAGGCGTGGTGGGCCAGGTTCAGTGCCAGGCTGGCGTTCTGTTCGACCAGCAGCATGCTGACGCCGTCTTCGGCGTTGATCTTGCGCATGATGCGGAAGATCTCGGCCACGATCAGCGGTGCCAGGCCGAAGCTGGGTTCGTCCAGCAGCAGCAGCTTGGGCCGCAACATCAGCGCGCGGCTGATGGCCAGCATCTGCTGCTCACCGCCTGACAAGGTGCCGGCCTGCTGGTTGCGGCGCTCGGCCAGCCGCGGAAACCGGGTGTAGGCGCGGTCGATGTCGCGCGCCACGTCGGCCTTGTCGCTGCGCACATAGGCACCCAGCCGCAGGTTGTCGTCGACCGACAGCGAGGTGAAGGTGCCACGGCCGTCGGGCACATGGGCCACACCCATGCGCACGATGGCGTCGGTGGCCTTGCCCACCAGCTGCACTTCACCGGCGCCGGCGTCCATGGTCATGCTGCCGGTGGTGCGCACGATCTGGCACAGCGCACGCAGCGTGGTGGTCTTGCCAGCGCCGTTGGCGCCGAGGATGGTGGTGATCTGGCCGGCTTCGATCGCAAAATCGATGTCGAACAGCACCTGCGTGGCGCCGTAGTAGGCGCTGAGCTTCTTCGCTTCGAACAGCTTAGCCATGGGTGGCCTCTGTCTCGGGTGTGCCCAGGTAGGCTGCAATCACATCCGGGTGCTGCTGGATGTGTGCGGGTGTGCCTTCGGCGATCTTCTTGCCGAAGTTCAGGGCCACGATGTGGTCGGACACGCTCATCACCAGGCTCATGTGGTGCTCGACCAGCAGCACGGTGATGTTCAGGCGGTTCTGCACGTCCAGGATCAGCTTGCCCAGCTCACCCAGTTCTTCGTGGTTCAGACCTGCGGCGGGCTCATCGAGCAGCAGCAGCTTGGGGTCGGCCGCCAGTGCACGGCCCATTTCCACCCGCTTCTGGGTGCCGAAGGGCAGGTCACCGGCCGGTCGGTTGGCAAACTGCGTGAGCTCCAGGTACTCCATGATCTCGTCGGCGCGCGCACGCAAGCGCTTTTCTTCGGCGCTGACGCTGGGCAGGCGCAGGGCGCTGGCCAGGAAGCCGGCCGACGAGCGTGAATGCGCGCCGATCATGATGTTGTCGCGCACCGGCAAGGTGCGGAACATCGCCAGATTCTGGAAGGTGCGGCCCATGCCCAGCTGCGAGATCTCATGCGTGGGCGTGGCGGTGATCGACTTGCCCTCGAACTGGATGTCGCCTTCCTGGTAGTTGTACAGCCGGGACATGCAGTTGAAGAGCGTGGTCTTGCCGGCGCCATTGGGGCCGATCAGGCCGCACACATGGCCCTTCTCCACATCGAAGCTCACGCCGTCGAGTGCAACGATGCCGCCAAAGCGGACCGTCACACCACGCACGCTGAGCAGGGGAACTGCTGTATCTGCCATCGTTGTCCTGATCTGCGTCTAAACCTGCAAAAGTTGCGCAAGCAAACCTGCTCTGCAACGGTCCGCGTTTATAGGTGCAGTGCACCATGGGCCACAACGGGTGCTTGCCCTGACACCCGAGCGACAAACTGCCAGCGCACGGGCACCGGTACCCGCTGTTACCTGTGCGAGGATGGTGGCCCCTCTGGATGCGGGGTGTCGCCCTGCTCCAAGCGCTGGTGCGCTTGCGCCGGCACCCTTTTGGCACCCTTTTGGAAGGCCAGCCATGTCCCAGATCTACGACCAGCACCTGGACCGCAACCCGGCCAACTTCGTGGCCTTGTCGCCGGTGGCGTTTGTCGAGCGCAGCGCCGAGGTCTTCGGTGATCTGCCGGCTGTGGTGCATGGCGCGCGCCGCTACACCTGGGCCCAGGTGCGGGATCGATCGGCCCGCCTGGCGGCCGCGCTGCGGGCGCTGGGTGTGGGCCGCGGCAGCACCGTCAGCGTGATGTTGCCCAACACGCCCGAGATGGTGGAGGTGCACTATGCGGTGCCGGCGCTCAACGCCGTGCTCAACACCTTGAACACCCGGCTGGACGCGCCGCTGCTGGCCTGGCAGATGCACCACTGCGAGGCCAGCGTGCTGATCACCGACCGTGAATTTGCCGCCACCATGGGCCCGGCGCTGACGGCACTGCATGCCGAGCACGGCCGCACCCTGACCGTGATCGATGTCGACGACAGTGAATACACCGGCCCGGGGGAGCGCCTGGGCACGCTGGACTACGAGGCCCTGCTGGCCACGCATGCGCCGCTGGCCCGGCTGGAAGGCCCGGCCGATGAGTGGGACGCCATTGCCGTCAGCTACACCAGCGGCACGACTGGCGACCCGAAAGGTGTGGTCACGCACCACCGTGGCGCCTACCTGAATGCGGTGTGCAATGCCGCCACCTGGACCATGCCGCAGTTTCCCGTCTACCTGTGGACCTTGCCGATGTTCCACTGCAACGGCTGGTGCTTCCCCTGGACGGTGGCGATGCAGGGTGGCACCCATGTGTGCCTGCGCCGGGTGGATGCCAAGTCCATCCTGGACGCGATGCGCGCGCATGGCGTCGACCATTACTGCGCAGCGCCCATCGTGCACAGCCTGATCTACAACGCGCCCGACGCCTGCGCGCCGGCATCACCCAGCAGGTGCGCGGCATGGTGGCCGGTGCGGCGCCGCCGGCGGCGATGATCGAAGGCATGGCCAAGATCGGCTTCGACATCACCCATGTCTATGGCCTGACCGAGGTCTACGGCCCGGCCTCGGTGGCTGTCAAGCGGCCAGCCTGGGCGGCATGAATCGCTGAGCGAGCAGACCCGCCTGAACGGCCGCCAGGGTGTGCGCTATGTGCTGCAGGAAGGCCTGACGGTGCGCCACCCCGAGACCCTGGAAGAAGTGCCGGCCGACGGCCAGACCATGGGCGAGCTGATGTTCCGCGGCAACATCGTGATGAAGGGCTATCTGAAGAACCCCAGCGCCACTGCCAAGGCCTTTGAAGGCGGCTGGTTCCACACCGGGGACCTGGCGGTGCTGGAGAGCGACCGCTACGCCAAGATCAAGGACCGCAGCAAGGACGTGATCATCAGCGGCGGCGAGAACATCAGCAGCATCGAGGTGGAAGACGCGCTCTACCGCCACCCGGCGGTGGTGGCCTGCGCGGTGGTGGCCCGGCCCGATGCCAAGTGGGGCGAAACACCGGTGGCCTATGTCGAGTTGAAGCCCGGCACCAGCTTGACTGCGGCCGAACTGGTGGCGCACTGCAAGGGCCTGCTGGCCGGCTACAAGGTGCCGCGCGAGATCCGCTTCGAGGACATCCCCAAGACCAGCACCGGCAAGATCCAGAAGTTCCAGCTGCGCGAGCGCGCCAAGTCCTCATCTGCCATTGAATGACACAGCGAAGAACAGGCCGGCCATGTTGACCACCGACGACCCGCTGCTGCTGCGCAGCCAGGACCACCGCGGCGTGATCACGTCTCACGCTGAACCGGCCGCAGGCCTTCAATGCGCTGAGCGAGGCCATGCTGACGGCATTGCAGACCGAGCTCGACGCCATCGCCCACGACGGCAACGCCCGCCTGCTGGTCATCAAGGCGGCAGGCAAGGCGTTTTGCGCCGGCCATGACCTCAAGGAAATGCGCGCCGCGCCCGGCCAGGCCTATTACGAAGCCTTGTTTGCCCAGTGCGGCCGCATGATGTTGGCGATCCAGCGCCTGCCGGTGCCGGTGATCGCCCAGGTGCAGGGCATGGCCACGGCGGCCGGTTGCCAGCTGGTGGCCATGTGCGACCTGGCCGTGGCCGCGTCAGACGCGCGCTTTGCCGTCAGCGGCATCAACCTGGGCCTGTTCTGCGCCACGCCCAGCGTGGCCCTGACCCGCAATCTGGGCCGCAAGGCGGCCTTCGAGATGCTGGTGACCGGGGCCTTCATCAGTGCCGACGCCGCGCTGGCCAAAGGCCTGGTCAACCGGGTGGTGCCAGCGGCGCAGGTGGAGGCCGAAGTCGAGGCGCTGGTGGCGGCCATCGTGCACAAGCCGCGCTTGCCATTGGCCATGGGCAAGGCCTTGTTCTACCGCCAGCTGGAGGTCGGCATCGACGCAGCCTATGCCGATGCGGCGGAGACCATGGCCTGCAACATGATGGACCACAGCGCGCTGGAAGGGGTGCAGGCCTTCATCGACAAGCGCCCGCCCAGCTGGCACCAGCGCTGATCTGCCCGCGGCGCTGGCCTGCGCCGGTCAACCCTTGGCGCTGGTGTTGTGCCGCATCAGGCGGCCTTTTTCACGCTCCCACTCGCGGTCTTTGGTGGTGTTGCGCTTGTCGTGCTCGGCCTTGCCCTTGGCCAGGGCGATTTCCGCCTTCACCCGGCCGGCCTTGTAGTGCAGGTTCAGCGGCACCAGGGTGAAGCCCTTTTGCTCGACCTTGCCCACCAGGCGGCGGATCTCGGCCTTGTGCATCAGCAGCTTCTTGGTGCGGTCGGCCTCGGGGTTGACGTGGGTGCTGGCCGAGCGCAGTGCATTGATGCGGCAGCCGATCAGGTACAGCTCGCCGTCCTTGATCAGCACATAGCCGTCGGTCAGCTGCACCTGGCCGGCGCGGATGGCCTTGATCTCCCAGCCGGCCAGCACCATGCCCGCCTCGTAGCGCTCTTCGACGTGGTAGTCGTAGCGGGCGCGGCGGTTCTCGGCGATCGGCCCGGAAGGCTTGGCCGCCTTGGCGGCTTCCTTGCGTGAAATGGTGAGCGTGGACATGGCAACCAATGAAATGAGGCCGGATGGTGACAAACCAAGCGGCCTCTAGAATTGGTGCATTGTATGAAGCACGTGAAAAAGTCCGTGCTGCTGTGGTACTCGGCCCGCGAGATGTACGCGCTGGTCACCGCAGTGGCTGCCTACCCTGGATTCTTGCCCTGGTGCGAACGGGCCGAGGTGCTGCAGGAAGACGCCACCGGCATGACGGCCCGGCTGCACCTGCAGTTTGCCGGCCTGCGCCATGCCTTCACCACCCGCAACAGCCATGACACCGACCGCGCGGTGGTGATGGCCCTGGTCGACGGCCCGTTTTCCGACCTGGACGGCACCTGGCGCTTTGTGCCTATCGGTGAAGCAACGCAGGCCGCCTGCCGGGTGGAATTTGACCTGCGCTATGCCTTTGCCAACCGCGGCTTCGAGGCGGTGCTGAGCCCGGTGTTCGACCGCGTGGCCAACACCTTTGTCGACAGCTTTGTGCAGCGGGCGCGGCAGGTCTATGGTGAACGCTGACGCGGGTTCGGTGGCGGCCGCCGGTTTGATGGCAGTGGAAGTGGCCTGGTCGGCCGCGCCTGGGCAGGTGCTGCTGCAGCCGCTGCAACTGCCCACCGGCAGCACCGCGCTGGCCGCGCTGCGCAGCAGTGGCGTGGCCGCGCAACTGGATGCCAGCGGGCTGGATGGCCTTTGCCTGGCACTGTGGGGCCGCGCCATCCCGCCAGAGACGGTGCTGCGCGAGGGCGATCGGCTGGAGCTGCTGCGCCCGTTGCAGGTCGACCCCAAGGAAGCCCGGCGCCTGCGCTACCGCCGCGACGGCATCCGGCCGCGCCGCAAACTGCCAAAACCTTGAGCGCAGCGCTTCGGCGCTGATCCCTCGCCGTTTCAGCGGCAGTCGGATGCCACCACAGCGCGCGCCTCTGCGGCTTCACGGTTGCGCACCACGTCGTCCACGACAGTCCGCTCGCCCTGGGCATTGACGCGCACCAGGCGCGTGCCTGCTTCCAGCGTGGCCAGGTGGCTGCGGGCACGCTGGCAGTTTTCAGCACGCTGGCTGGCCACGCGCTGCGCCTCGGCATCGGCCTTGGCCTTGGCGTCCAGCTCGGCACGCGCGCGGCGCTGTGCCAGCTCAGGGTCCACCGGCGCACTGGCCGCCGGCAATCGCGCTGCTGCTGCAGACGCCGGTGCTGCGGGCAGCGCTGTGGGCCGGGCGGCAGACGGGCGGCGGATCACGTCCTTGTCGGCCACGTCGCGCGGGGGTGGCTGGTCGCTGGCATGCATCTGGCCCTTGCTGTCCTTCCAGACATATTGCGCCTGTGCAGGCGCCAGCGCGAGCAGCAGCAAGCTGACAATCCAGACAGGCAATTGGGGGCGGATGGTCGGCATGGCGCGGCGTCCGGTACGGGGCAGGCTGGCAGTGTAGCCAGCCACTGCGCTGGCAGGCACTGCAGCCTGCCGCAGATGCGCGCAGGCTTGGCGTGCAGCAGCGTGCAGCGCTGAACCCAGGCAGGCAAAGGCGCCTACACCGCAGCGCGACCCAGTTCGCAGCTGGCTAACGCCTGTTCCTTATAATCCTGGTTTGCGTTTGGAGCTTTCCCATGCGCCTATCTAGGCAAAGCGCTCACCTTCGACGACGTGTTGTTGGTGCCCGCCTTCTCCCAGGTGTTGCCCCGCGACACCTCGCTTGCGACCCAGCTGTCGCGCAACATCTTCCTGAACTTGCCATTGGTGTCGGCCGCCATGGACACCGTGACCGAGGCGCGCCTGGCGATTGCCCTGGCCCAGGAGGGTGGCATCGGCATCGTGCACAAGAACCTCACGCCCAAGCAGCAGGCGGCCGAGGTGGCGCGTGTCAAGCGCTATGAATCCGGCGTGCTGCGCGACCCGATCACCGTGTCGCCCGGCGTGCCGGTGCGCGATGTCATCGCGCTCAGCCGCCAGCACGGCATCTCGGGCTTCCCGGTGGTGGAAGACGGCCGGGTGGTGGGCATCATCACCGGCCGCGATCTGCGCTTCGAGACCCGGCTGGACGCGCCGGTGCGCGAGATCATGACGCCGCGCGACAAGCTCATCGTCGTCCAGGAAGGCGCCACCATCTCCGAAGGCAAGGCGCTGATGCACCAGCACAAGCTGGAGCGGGTGCTGGTGGTCAACGACGCCTTTGAGCTGCGTGGCCTGATGACGGTCAAGGACATCACCAAGCAGACCAACTTTCCGGATGCAGCGCGTGACGCCCAGGGCAAGCTGCGGGTCGGCGCCGCCGTGGGCGTGGGCGACGGCACTGAAGAGCGGGTCGACCTGCTGGTCAAGGCCGGCGTCGATGTGCTGGTGGTCGACACCGCGCACGGACACTCCGCCGGCGTGATCGACCGGGTGCGCTGGGTCAAGCAGCATTACCCGCAGGTCGATGTGATCGGCGGCAACATCGCCACCGGCGCGGCGGCGCTGGCGCTGGTGGAAGCCGGTGCTGACGCGGTGAAGGTGGGCATCGGCCCGGGCTCGATCTGCACCACCCGCATCGTCACCGGCGTGGGCGTGCCGCAGATCTATGCCATCGACGAAGTGGCCAAGGCCCTGAAGGGCAGCGGCGTGCCGCTGATCGCCGACGGCGGCGTGCGCTTTTCGGGCGACCTGGCCAAGGCCATCGCCGCCGGTGCCAATTCGGTGATGATGGGTGGCGCCTTTGCCGGCACCGAAGAAGCGCCGGGCGAGACCATCCTGTACCAGGGCCGCACCTACAAAAGCTACCGCGGCATGGGCTCCATCGGCGCCATGCAGCAAGGCTCGGCCGACCGCTATTTCCAGGACAGCAGCAGCGCGTCCAACGCCAGTGCCAAGCTGGTGCCCGAAGGCATCGAAGGCCAGGTGCCGTACAAGGGGTCGGTGGTGGCGGTGATCTTCCAGATGGCAGGTGGCTTGCGCGCATCCATGCACTATTGCGGCTGCTCCAGCATCGATGACATGCACGCCCGTGCCGCGTTTGTCGAGATCTCGTCGGCCGGCATGCGCGAAAGCCATGTGCACGATGTGCAGATCACCAAGGAAGCGCCCAACTACCGCATGGAATGAGCGCCTTGTGACTCCCGCTTCTGCACCGGCGGCGCCCAACCAGGCCGCGGCCATGCGCTTCATCATGCTGGTGGTGCTGATCGACATGCTGGCGGTCGGCATCATCGTGCCGGTGCTGCCCACCATGGTGGGCCAGTTCACCGCCGACCCGGCGGAGCAGGCGCGCTGGTACGGCGTGGTCGCGGCGGCGTATGCCTTGTCACAGCTGATCGCCGCGCCCATCCTGGGCGCGCTGTCCGACCGCTTTGGCCGCCGCCCGGTGCTGCTGCTGGGCTTCTGCGGTCTGGCCATCAACTTCTTCACCACGGCGCTGGCCACCAGCATCAGCATGCTGGTGCTGTCGCGCATCGTGGGTGGCGCCATGCAGGCCAATGCCGCCGTGGCCAATGCCTATGTGGCCGACATCACCGCGCCGGCCGACCGGGCCAAGCGCTTCGGCATGCTGGGCGCGATGTTCGGCATCGGCTTCATCCTGGGGCCGGTGATTGGCGGTGTGCTGGGTGGCATCGATGTGCGGCTGCCGTTTTTTGCCGCTGGCGTGCTGGCCTTGGCCAACCTGGCCTATGGCTACTTTGTGCTGCCTGAATCCCTGGGCCCGGCGCAGCGCCGGCCGGTGGACTGGTGGCGCGCCAACCCGTTGTCGGCATTCAAGCAACTGGTGGCGCTCAAGGGTGTGGGGCTGTTGGTGGGCGTGCTTGGCTTTGCGGCGCTGGCGCAGTTCAGCCTGTACACCGTGTGGGTGCTGTACGGCAGCTTGCGCTTCGGCTGGGGCCCCACCGAAAACGGCTGGTCGCTGTTTGCCGTGGGCCTGGTGTCGGCGGTGGTGCAGGGTGGTTTGCTGGGCCGCTTGCTCAAGCACCTGGGCGCCCAGCGCTTGGCCATGGCCGGCCTGATGTCCTCGAGCCTGGCCTTCCTGGGCTGGGGCCTGGCCACTGAGCCCTGGATGATGTACGCGGTGATCGCAGGCAACTTGCTGGGTGCAGCAGTGGCGGCGTCATTGCAAGGCCTGGTGTCGGCCGCAGCCGATGCCCACAACCAGGGCCAGACCATGGGCGCGGTGGGCAGCCTCAACAGCCTGGCGGCGGTGGTGGCGCCGGTGCTGGCCGCACCGCTGATGGCCTCGGTGTCCCACCTGCCCACCACCGACTGGCGCATCGGTGCGCCGATGTTCTTCTGCGCCATCCTGCAGGCCTTGGCCCTGGTGCTCGCGGTGCTGCATTTCCGCCGCCAGGCGCGGCGCAGTGCGCCCGTTTCTCCCCAACCCGTCTAGTGGCCGCGTCATGCACGACAAGATCCTGATCCTCGATTTCGGCTCGCAAGTCACCCAGCTGATTGCGCGCCGCGTGCGCGAAGCACAGGTGTACTGCGAGATCCACCCCAGCAGCGTGTCCGACGACTTTGTGCGCAGCTTTGGCGCCAAGGCCGTCATCTTGAGCGGCAGCCACGCCAGCACCTATGAAGACCACCAGCTGCGTGCGCCGCAGGCGGTGTGGGATGCCGGCGTGCCGGTGCTGGGCATCTGCTACGGCATGCAGACCATGGCGGTGCAGCTGGGCGGCGAGGTCGCCTGGAGCGACCACCGCGAGTTCGGCTATGCCGAGGTGCGCGCCCATGGCCACACCCGCTTGCTGGACGGCGTGCAGGATTTCGCCACGGCAGACGGCCACGGCATGCTCAAGGTGTGGATGAGCCATGGCGACAAGGTCAGCGTCGCTGCCACCAGGCTTCAAGCTGATGGCCAGCACGCCCAGCTGCCCGATCGCCGGCATGGCCGACGAGACGCGCGGCTACTACGCGGTGCAGTTCCACCCCGAGGTCACCCACACGCTGCAGGGCGCGGCCATGCTGACAGCGCTTCGTGCGCGACATCGCCGGCTGCCGCGGCGACTGGATCATGGGCAACTATGTCGACGAGGCGGTGGCCCGCATCCGCGACCCAGGTGGGCGACGAAGAGGTGATCCTGGGCCTGTCGGGCGGTGTGGACAGCAGCGTGGCGGCGGCGCTGATCCACCGCGCCATCGGCGACCAGCTGACCTGCGTGTTTGTCGACCACGGCCTGCTGCGCCTGAACGAAGGCCAGATGGTGATGGACATGTTTGCCGGCCGGCTGCATGCCAAGGTGGTGCATGTGCAGGCGGCTGCGCAGTTCCTGGGCCACCTGCAGGGCGTGACCGACCCCGAGCAGAAGCGCAAGATCATCGGCCGCGAGTTTGTCGAGGTGTTCCAGGCCGAGGCGGCCAAGCTCAAGGGCGCAGGCAAGCAAGGGGGCCAAGCTGGCTGGCCCAGGGCACCATCTACCCCGACGTGGTGGAAAGCGGCGGCACGGCCAGCAAGAAGGCCACCATCAAGAGCCACCACAACGTGGGTGGCCTGCCTGCCACGCTGGGCCTGAAGCTGCTGGAGCCGCTGCGCGAGCTGTTCAAGGACGAGGTGCGGGCCTTGGGCGTGGCGCTGGGCCTGCCGCACGACATGGTCTACCGCCATCCCTTCCCCGGCCCGGGGCTGGGCGTGCGCATCCTGGGTGAGGTCAAGCCGGCGTTTGCCGCGCTGCTGCAGCGGGCTGACGCCATCTTCATCGACGAACTGCGCGCCACCATCGACCCGGCCACCGGCAAGAGCTGGTACGCGCTCACCAGCCAGGCCTTTGTCGTCTTCATCCCGGTCAAGAGCGTGGGCGTGATGGGCGACGGCCGCACCTATGAGCATGTGGTGGCCTTGCGCGCCGTGCAGACCAGCGACTTCATGACCGCCGACTGGGCCGAGTTGCCCTATGCACTGCTGAAGAAGGTGAGCAGCCGCATCATCAACGAAGTGCGCGGCATCAACCGCGTCACCTACGACGTGAGCAGCAAGCCGCCGGCGACCATCGAGTGGGAATGAGCCAGAATGGCTCGACAGCGTTCGGCGAGGTTCGCCGGTTCGCAAATTCCCGTTATCTGACAATGGGTTAGCGTTCAAGGCGGTTCGTCGACGTTCATCGTCGACCGAACCCAAATGACGGTATCCGTGACGGTGTTTGCGCTGCTACGCTGAAGCCGCCCGAAAAATACCGTCAGACGGGCTGACGGTATCGGGTGACGGTATCGGTGAGGCCCGCATGTCAGTCGTACGCTTGGAAAGATCTGCCAGCGCGAGCCCCTCTCGCGCTCGCTCGCTCACGGATCTGCAGCTCAAGGGGTTGAAGGCCCGCGACAAGGCCTACAAGGTCAGCGACCGGGACGGGCTCTACGCCTACGTGGCGCCGTCCGGGTCCGTCAGCCTTCGGTACGACTACCGCATCGGGAAGCGACGGGAGACCTTGACGCTGGGTCGCTACGACGCCACAGCCTCGGCCAGAGTCCCGCGGCCCCTGGAGGTGCTCGAGTTCGGCATGGGTGTGTCCCTGGCGGAGGCGCGTCTGCTCTTGAGCCAGGCGAAGCGTTCGCTGGAGCAGGGTGTGTCGCCTTCGCGCGCGAAGGCCGAGAAGAAGGCAGCGGAAGCCGAGGCGCTCACGTTCGGCAAGTGGGTGGAGCGCTACCTCGAGTTCAAGGGCGACCCGAAGAGCAAGGGCGAGCAGCTCGCCGACAGCACGCTGGCGATGCGTCGATCGACCTACAAGCGGGCGCTGGAGAAGCCCCTCGGCAAGCTGATGCTTGAAGAGATCACGCCGAACCGGCTGGCCACCTTGTGTGACGACATCAAGGCGCAGCGCGGTCCGGCGGTGGCGGTGCACGCGCGCGAGATCGTGCTGATGGTCTACCGGCACGCCCAGCGCAAGGGGATCGAGGTGTCGAACCCGGCCGAGCGAGTGCAGGCGAGCGCCATCGCACGCTTCGAGCCACGCGATCGGGCGCTGTCCCCGAGCGAACTGCGCCTGTTCCTCGCCGCGCTGGATCGGGCTCCCACGATGCCGACGCTGCGGCTGGCGGTCCGGTTCGTGCTCCTGACGGGCGTCCGCAAAGGCGAGTTCATCGGCGCCACCTGGGACGAGATCGACTTCGACAGCGAGACGTGGACCATCCCGTCACGCAGGATGAAGGGCGGCAAACCGCACATCGTCTACCTGTGCGACCAAGCACTGGACATCCTGACGACGTTGCGATCGTGCTTCTCTGCGAGCCGCTACCTTCACCCGGGCAGGTACGACAGCGACCTTCCCATCAGCGATGCGACCCTGAACCGGGTCATCGCCATGGCGATCGCCAGTATCCGGAATGACGCCCCCGACTTCACGCCCTTCACCGTGCACGACCTTAGGCGCACGTTCAGCACCTCGCTGAACAGGGCCAAGTTCGACGAGCGCTGGATCGAGATGGCCCTGGCGCATGTCCCCCGGAACCGCATCGCCGCCACCTACAACGTGGCGCGCTATGCAGCGGAGCGCCGCATCATGATGCGGGCTTGGGGGGACATGCTGTCCCTTTGGGAACAAGGCCAGTCTGCGAGGGATGTGATCGCAAAGGCCAGGCGCGATGCCTCCGAGGTGATGGACTTGGACGTCGCCGACGACCTTTGACTGCCTGGTTGGAGTGCTGACCGGTCAACTGACTTGCAGCACCTTGACATGGTGGGGGTCGTTGGTTCGAGTCCAATCGCGCCTACCAAATTCGGTAGGAAGAACAAGCACCTAGCGGAGACGCTAGGTGCTTTTTTCTTGGCGGTACGAAAAAAGTACGAAAAAGCGGGTGTCGGGTGTCCGCACTCTGTGGGTCTCGCGTGATCGCGCTGGATCTGCTTGACCGGTGCACCTTCGCGGCGGGCATGACCTTGGCGTCCGATCGGCACAGGCCAGACGCCGTAGGCGCTGCACCGCGGCTTGGCGCATGTCCTCGTCGGTAGTGAGCGAGCGCCAGCGGTTTCAGCTATCGTCCCCATGTGACGTTCAGCCAGCGCCTTCGAGCCCGTGTCATCGGCATCCTGTCGATGGCTTTGCTGTTCTCGCAGATCGCTGTGGCTGCTTACGCCTGCCCGGCCATTGGCGAGCGGGCCGGCTCCGCCGACGCGGCAGCGATGGCGGGGATGCCTTGCGCCGAGATGATGGCGGCCGGCGTGCCACTCGATCCCGAGCAGCCGACGCTGTGCATGCAGCACTGCCAGTTCGGCTCGACCACGCAGGTCGTCGATCACGTGCCGGCGGTGTTCGCGCCGGTGACGGCATTCCCCGCGCTGTTCACCGTCTCTGGCGATGAACGGCTGGAGCTCGGGCTGAGTTCCTGGGCCGATCAGCGAGCGCCTGCGCGACCGACCTCCGCCGCTCGCCCACAGCATCGCGCACTGCTGCTATCGCATTTGATCTCCTGAAGTCGCCCGCTTGATCGGTCGCGGCGCTGCCGCGGCCCGGTTCCGGACTTCAGGAGTTCCCATGATTTCGACCCTGCCTCGGAGGCGAGACGGCCTCCGTCTGGCTTCATCGCTCGTGCTATGGCTGGCCTTGGGCGCTGCGCCTGCCTTTGCTCAGACCTCGCTCTCCTTGGAGAGCGCCGTCGCCGAAGCCGCCGTGCGCTCGCGGCTCGTGAGCGCCATCGAGTCGCAGGCCCAGGCTGCGCGCGAGATGGCTGCGGCTGCGGGCCAGCTGCCCGACCCGGTGCTCAAGCTCGGCCTCAACAACCTGCCGATCGACGGCCCGGACCGCTACAGCGTCACGCGCGACTTCATGACGATGCGCTCCGTCGGCGTCATGCAGGAGCTGACCCGGGCCGACAAGCGCAGCGCCCGCACGCGCCGTGCCGAACGCGATGTCGAGCTGGCCAAGGTCACTCGCCAGGCCACCATCGCAGACCTGCAGCGGGACGCCGCGACGGCCTGGCTCGAACGCTCGTACCTGGAATCGATGCGCGAGTTGCTGCAGGCGCAGATTGCCCAGACAGAACTCCAGGTCCAGGCTGCCGAGACGCTGTACCGAAGCGGCAAGGGCTCGCAGGCCGAGGTCTTCGCGGCGCGCGGATCGGTCGAGCAGCTGCGCGACGGGCTGGCACAGGCAGAGCGCCAGATCGCGGTCGCGACCACCCAGCTGGGGCGGTGGGTGGGTGAAGGCGCGCGGCTGCCGTTGGCTGCACGTCCTGTGCTCACGCTGCCTGCATGGACCGAAGGTGCCCTGGCGGAGCACCTGACCCAGCACCCCCAGATCGCCGCTGCAGCGCAGCAAGAGGCCATCGCCGACAGCGACGCCGCCGTGGCGCGTGCCGCGCGATCGTCGGACTGGAGCGTCGAGCTGATGTACAGCCAGCGCGGACCCGCCTACTCGAACATGGTGTCGATCAATCTGTCGGTGCCGCTGCAGTGGGACCAGAAGAACCGGCAGGACCGTGAACTCGCGGCGCGGCTGGCCGGCATCGACGAGGCGCGAGCCCGTCGCGAGGAGCTGCAGCGCGCCCACGAGGCCGAGGTTCGCGCGATGCTCCAGGAGTGGCGCAGCCACGAGGATCGATTGCGTCGCTACGACGCTTCGCTGTTGCCGCTGGCGACTCAGCGCAGCGAAGCTGCGCTGGTGGCCTACCGCAGCGGCACCGGTCCGTTGCCGGCCGTGCTCGAAGCACGCCGCAGTGAAGTGGATGTGCGCATGGAGCGCCTGCGCATCGAGATGGACAGGGCCCGGGTCTGGGCTCAACTGAACTATCTGCTGTTGTCACACGACGGCGCCCAAGCCAAGCCGGAGGCGGCACGATGAACACCCGAAACACCTTGTTGACGGCCGTCGTTGCCGTCGCGCTGGCAGCGGGCGGCTTTGCGCTCTACCAGGTCGGCATGCACCGCGGCATGGGCCAGGCTGGCGCCGGAGCAGCAACTGCATCCGGCTCGACTCCTGCGGAAGACCCGACCAGCAGCATCGCTGCCGGCGAGGCCGCGACGCGACGCCACATCAAGGAGGGCATCAAGGCCGGCGAGATCGATCCTGCCACCGGCAAGCCCGTCCTCTACTACCACGACCCCATGGTGCCCGGTAAGCGCTTCGACGCGCCGGCCAAGTCGCCGTTCATGGACATGATGCTGGTTCCCGTCTATGGCGGTGCCGGTGGCGACGACCAGGGCACCGTCACGGTGAGCCCGCGCATCCAGCAGAACCTGGGGGTGCGGACAGCCGAGGTCGTGGAGGGCACGCTGCAGCCGATGGTCAGCGCCGTCGGCAGCATCGCCTGGAACGAGCGCGACCAGTCGGTGTTGCAGGCCCGGGCGACGGGCTACATCGAGAAGCTGCATGTGCGAGCCACGCTCGATCGCGTGCGCGCAGGCCAGCCCTTTGCCGAACTCTACGTGCCCGAGTGGGTGGCGGCGCAGGAGGAGTACCTCTCGGTCAAGCGCTTCGCGAAGGATGATGCGGGGCTGGCAGCCGCAGCCCGCCAGCGCCTGCTGCTGGCCGGCATGAGCGAAGCGCAGGTCGCGCGTGTCGATGCGGCGGGCACCGTGCAGCCACGCATCACGCTCGTCGCACCGTCGAGCGGCGTAGTGGCTGAACTCGTGGCCCGTGAGGGCATGACGGTGAGCCCGGGGATGATGCTGGCGCGCATCAACGGTCTGGCCAGCGTCTGGGCACTCGCCGAGCTGCCCGAGAGCCAGGCCGCGCTGGTGCGCCCCGGCAGCCAGGTCGAGGCACGCAGCCCAGGCGTCCCAGGGGCGGTGTTCCGCGGCAGCGTGCAGGCGCTGCTGCCCGAGGTGAACGCGACCACGCGCACGCTGAAGGCGCGCGTGCAGTTCGCCAACCCCGGCGGTCAGTTGGTGCCCGGCCTGTTCGTCACGATGCAGTTCATGGACACCCGCGCGGGCAAGGCACTGCTGGTGCCGACCGAGGCGGTGATCCAGACCGGCCGGCGCGCGGTGGTGATGGTGGCCGAGGAGGGCGGGCGGTTTGCTCCGGTCGATGTGGAGACAGGCCTGGAGACCGGCGGCCAGACCGAGATCAAGCGCGGCCTGAAGGCGGGCCAGCGTGTCGTCGTCTCGTCGCAGTTCCTGATCGACTCGGAAGCCAGCCTGAAGGGCGTCGAGGCGCGGCTCAACAACCAGCCGGCGCCCACAGCCGCCAACACCGCCCAGCGCCACAGCGCCCAGGGCCTGATCGAGTCGCTGGACCGCGAAAGCGTCACGCTGAGTCACGGCCCGATCCCGAGCGTCGGCATGGGCGCGATGACGATGGAGTTCAAGCTGCCGCCGCCTAACAAGCGGCCGCGCGGCCTGGCGGTGGGTGACCGCGTCGACTTCGAGTTCTACGTCGATCCGACCGATGGGCCGACCGTGACCACGCTGACGCTGCTGCCCCCGTCTGCGCCTGCCGCCGCCGCCCCGGGAGCGTCGCGATGATTGCCGCGCTGATCCGCTGGTCCATCGTCAACCGCTTCCTGGTGCTGCTGGCGACCGTCATCGTCACCGCCTGGGGCCTGTGGGCCGTGCAGCGCACGCCGCTGGATGCGCTGCCCGACCTGTCGGACGTGCAGGTCATCATCCGCACGCCCTACCCGGGGCAGGCGCCGCGCATCGTCGAGAACCAGGTCACCTATCCGCTGACGACGACGATGCTGTCGGTGCCGGGGGCGAAGGTCGTGCGCGGCTACTCGTTCTTCGGCGACAGCTTCGTCTACGTGCTGTTCGACGACGGCACCGACCCGTACTGGGCGCGCTCGCGGGTGCTGGAGTACCTGAACCAGGTGCAAGGGCGACTGCCCGCCGCCGCGAAGCCGGCGCTCGGGCCGGACGCGACCGGCGTGGGCTGGATCTACCAGTACGCGCTGGTCGACCGCAGCGGCACGATGGACGCCGGCCAGCTGCGCGCGCTGCAGGACTGGTTCCTGAAGTACGAGCTGAAGACGGTGCCCAACGTGGCCGAGGTCGCCTCGGTCGGCGGCATGGTGCGCCAGTACCAGGTGCTGCTCGACCCGGACAAGCTGGCGGCCTACAACGTGCCGCACGGCGCGGTGATCGACGCGATTCGCAACGCCAACCAGGAGGCCGGCGGCTCGGTGCTGGAACTCGGCGAGGCCGAGTACGTCGTGCGCGCCTCGGGCCTGCTGGCGACGCTGGACGACTTCCGCAAGATTCCGTTGTCAGCGCGACCGACGCCGGCGTCAGCGTGCGCCTGGGCGACGTGGCGCGCGTGCAGCTCGGCCCCGAGATGCGCCGCGGCATCGGCGAACTCGACGGCGAGGGCGAAGCCACCGGCGGCGTGATCGTGATGCGCTCGGGCAAGAACGCGCTGGAGACCATTGCCGCCGTGAAGGCCAAGATCGTGTCGCTGCAGGCCAGCCTGCCGAAGGGCGTGGAGATCGTGCCGACCTACGACCGCTCCAGCCTGATCGAGCGTGCCGTCGAGAACCTGAGCCACAAGCTGATCGAAGAGTTCATCGTCGTCGCGCTGGTCTGCGTGGTGTTCCTGTTCCATCTGCGCTCGGCGTTCGTGGCCATCGTCACGCTGCCGCTGGGCATCCTGGCCAGCTTCATCGTCATGCACTACCAGGGTGTCAATGCGAACGTGATGTCGCTCGGCGGTATCGCGATTGCCATCGGCGCGATGGTCGATGCGGCGGTGGTGATGATCGAGAACGCGCACAAGCACATCGAGGCTTGGCGGCACGACCACCCGGGCGAGGACCTGAAGGGAGAAGCGCAGTGGCGCGTGGTGGGCGACGCGGCGGTCGAGGTCGGCCCAGCGCTGTTCTTCTCGCTGCTGATCATCACGCTGAGCTTCATCCCGGTGTTCACGCTGGAGGCGCAGGAGGGTCGGCTGTTCTCGCCGCTCGCATACACCAAGACCTACGCGATGGCGGCCTCGGCTGGCCTCGCGGTGACGCTGGTGCCGGTGCTGATGGGCTACCTGATCCGCGGGCGCATTCCGGACGAGCGGCGCAACCCGTTGAACCGTGCGCTGATCGCGATCTACCGTCCGCTGCTCGACGGCGTGCTGGCCTGGCCGAAGGCGACCGTTGTCGTCGCCTTGCTGCTGCTCGCCAGCACCGCCTGGCCGATCCTGAAAATCGGCGGCGAGTTCATGCCGCCGCTGGACGAAGGCGACCTGCTCTACATGCCCACCGCGCTGCCCGGCCTGTCGGCCGGCAAGGCGGCCGAGCTGCTGCAGCAGACCGACCGGCTGATCAAGACCCTGCCCGAAGTGCAATCGGTCTACGGCAAGGCCGGCCGTGCCGAGACGGCCACCGACCCGGCACCAATGGAGATGTTCGAGACCACGATCCAGTTCAAGCCGAAGGACCAGTGGCGCGAGGGCATGACGAGCGACCGGCTGGTCGAGGAACTGGACCGCATCGTCAAGGTGCCCGGGCTGTCCAACATCTGGGTGCCGCCGATCCGCAACCGTATCGACATGCTGGCGACCGGCATCAAGAGCCCGGTCGGGGTGAAGGTGGCCGGCACCGACCTGGCCGAGATCGACCGCCTGGCAGGCGAAATCGAGAAGGCGGTGAAGGGCGTTCCCGGCGTCAGCAGCGCGCTGGCCGAGCGGCTGACCGGCGGGCGCTATGTCGACGTGAATATCAACCGCGATGCAGCGGCGCGCTACGGCATGAACATCAGTGACGTGCAGTCGGTGATCAGTGCGGCGGTCGGCGGCGACAACGTCGGCGAGACGGTCGAGGGCCTGCAGCGCTTCCCGATCAACGTGCGCTACCCGCGCGAGGTCCGCGATTCGCTGCAGAAGCTACGCCAGCTGCCCGTCCTCACGCCGCGCGGCGCACGCATCGTGCTGTCCGACGTGGCCGAGCTGCGCATCACCGACGGCCCGCCGATGCTGCGCAGCGAAAACGCACGCCTGGCCGGCTTTGTCTACGTCGACATCCGCGGGCGCGACCTGAAGTCCGCGGTGATCGACATGCAGAAGGCGGTCGCCGAGCAGGTGAAGTTGACGCCGGGCTACTCCGTCTCGTGGTCGGGGCAGTTCGAGTTCCTGGAGCGCGCGACGGCCAAGCTCAAGGTCGTCGTGCCCTTCACGCTGGGCATCATCTTCGTGCTGCTGTACCTGACCTTCCGCCGCTTCGACGAGGCGCTGCTGATCCTGGCGACGCTGCCCTTCGCGCTGATCGGCGGCTTCTGGCTGCTTTACCTGCTGGGCTACAACCTCAGCGTGGCCGGTGCGATCGGCTTCATCGCGCTGGCCGGGGTGGCGGCCGAGTTCGGCGTGATCATGCTGCTGTACCTGAAGCAGGCCTGGGAAGCGCGGCTGGCGCGCGGCCAGACCAATGACTCGGACCTGCTCGACGCGATCCGCGAGGGCGCAGTCCTGCGCGTGCGGCCCAAAGCGATGACGGTGGCCGTCATCATCGCCGGCCTCGTGCCGATCATGTTCGGTGGCGGCACCGGCTCCGAAGTGATGCAACGCATCGCCGCGCCCATGGTCGGCGGCATGGTCACGGCGCCGCTGCTGTCGATGTTCGTTGTACCCGCCATCTACCGGCTGATGCGAAGACGCAAGCATGCTGCTGTCGGCGAAGCGCCTGCCGATCGCGGCGATGCCTCGATGCCGGACCCGGCGACGTCGGCGGCCTGAGCACGACCGGCGGTGGGCTGTCAGAAAAGCAGCCGCCGTCGGCCTATCGCTTCGCCTTCGCCACTTCCTCCGCCACGAGGGCGGCGAGCTGGTCCGGACCGAAGCTGGGCAGGCTGCGGCCGTTGACGAAGAAGGTAGGCGTCCGGCTCACCTGCAGGGCGGTGAGGTCCTCGACATCGTGAGCCAGCAGCGCCTGCATCTCTGGCCGGGCCATGTCCTCCCGCGCCCGCTCGATATCCAGGCCGGCGGCCTTCGCGATCTCGAAGGTGAGGTCGGGGTTCGGGCGCCCGTGGTCGGCCCAGGTCGGCTGCGCCTGCAGCACCGCTTCCAGCAGCGGCTGGTACTGGCCCTGGCGTTTGGCCGCTTCGAGCAGCATCACCACCTAGTCGGAGCCCTGGCCGGCTGTAGCCCCGCTGCCGTCAGTCCACCTTCGCCGTCCGAAGGCGCAGGGCGTTGCCGATCACGCTGACCGACGACAGCGCCATCGCCGCCGCGGCGACCACTGGGGACAGCAGCAGCCCGAAGAAGGGGTACAGCACGCCGGCGGCGAGCGGAATGCCGGCCACGTTGTAGGCGAAGCTCAGGAACAGGTTCTGCCGAATGTTCTTCATCGTCGCGTGCGACAGCGTGCGCGCCCGCACGATGCCCATCAGGTCGCCCTGGAGCAGGGTGATGCCCGAACTCTCCATCGCCACGTCGGTGCCGGTGCCCATGGCGATGCCGACGTCGGCCGCGGCCAGCGCGGGTGCATCGTTCACGCCATCGCCTGCCATCGCGACCACGCGGCCTTCGGCCTTCATCCGCTGCACGACCGCGGCCTTGTCCTCGGGGAAGACCTCGGCCACCACCTCGTCGATGCCGAGTTCGCGGCCGACTGCCTCGGCCGTGGTCTTGCCGTCGCCGGTCAGCATGACGATGCGCACGCCCGCGGCCTTGAGCGCCCGCAGGGCCTGGCCCGTCGTCGCCTTGATCGGGTCGGCAATCGCCACGAAGCCCGCCAGCGCGCCGCCCACGCCGACGAAGATGACCGTCGCTGCCTTCTGGCGCTGCGCCTCCGCGGCGGCAACCTGGTTCGCCGTGTCGACGCCATGCTCGGCCAGGAACTTCGCGCTTCCCGAAACGATGACCTGACCGTCGACAGTGCCGATGACACCCTTTCCGACAGGCGAGTCGAAGTCCGTGACGGGCGACAGCGGCAGCTTGCGCTCCTGCGCGTCCATCACGATGGCCATCGCCAGCGGATGCTCGCTGGCGCGTTCGACGCTCGCGAGCTTCTGCAGCACGGCGTCGGCGGTGAAGCCCGGCGCGGGCTCAATGTGGACGACCTTGGGCCGGCCCTCGGTCAGCGTCCCGGTCTTGTCGACGACCAGCGTGTCGACCTTCTCCATGCGTTCGAGTGCCTCCGCGTCGCGGATGAGCACGCCGTGCTGCGCGCCGCGGCCGACACCCACCATGATCGACATCGGCGTGGCCAGCCCCAACGCACAGGGGCAGGCGATGATCAGCACGGCCACCGCGGTGATCAGCGCGTAGCTGAACGCGGGCGAAGGCCCCCAGACCAGCCAGACGACGAAGGTCAGAGCGGCCACGCCGATCACGACGGGGACGAACCAGCCGGCCACCTCGTCGGCCATGCGCTGGATGGGGGCCCGGCTGCGCTGGGCGGCCGCGACCATGTGCACGATCTGCGACAGCAGGGTGTCGGCGCCGACCTTCTCGGCACGCATCACGAAGCCGCCGGTCTGGTTCAGCGTGCCGGCGGTGACCTTGGAGCCGACGGCCTTGGCCACCGGCATCGGCTCGCCGGTCACCATCGACTCGTCGACGTTGCCCTTGCCCTCGGTGAGTTCGCCGTCGACCGGCACCTTTTCGCCGGGGCGCACGCGCAGCAGGTCGCCGACCTGGATGGCGTCGACCTGGACGGTCTCGTCGCTGCCGTCGGCCTTCACCTTCACCGCCGTCTTCGGCGCCAGGCCCAGCAAGGCTTTGATGGCGCCCGAGGTCTTCTCCCGTGCGCGCAGCTCCAGCACCTGGCCGAGCAGCACGAGCACGGTGATCACCGCCGCCGCCTCGAAGTAGATCGCGACGGCTCCGTCTGCCATGCGCAGGTTCGCGGGGAACAGCTGCGGCGCCACCGTCCCGACGATGCTGTAGAGCAAGGCCGCGCCCGTGCCCAGGGCGATGAGCGAGAACATGTTCAGGCTGCGGTTCTTCACCGACGCGACGGCGCGCACGAAGAAGGGCCAGCCCGCCCAGAGCACCACCGGCGTGCCCAGCAGCAGCTGGATCCAGTTCGACATCTGCTGGCCGAGCACGTGACTCAGGTTCGTCAGGTGGCCGCCCATCTCCAGCGCAAAGACCGGCACGGTCAGCGCGGTGCCGATCCAGAAGCGCTTCGTCATGTCGCGCAGCTCGGGGCTCTCGCCTTGATCGGCCGTCGCCAGCACGGGCTCGAGCGCCATGCCGCAAATGGGGCAGCTCCCCGGTCCCATCTGGCGCACCTGCGGATGCATCGGGCAGGTGTACTCGACCTGGCCTGGGTCGCCTCCAGGGACGGGCTTCGGCTGCGATGGTGTGTGGACGTGATGCCCGTGGTCGTGGTGGCCGTGCGCCGCGTGGTCGTGGTGCCCGCCCTTCATGACCGTGCCGTCGGGCATCACGTGGGTGCCCTCGGCCTCATGGGCGTGATGGGCGTGATGGGCGTGATGCGCGTGATCGTGGGTCGTGCTGCTGCGGTCGGGCATGGCGCTCTCCTGTTGTCGCTGGCAGTCTCGACCTTGTCCCGGTGGGAAGGTCAAGGGCGCGCTATCGAGCGGCGAAGACGACTGCAATCCACAGGCCGAGCGCGGCCAGGCCAAGCCAGCATAGCCAGAACAATGCCCGCTCCCACCAGAGGGGTGGACCATCCCGAAGTTCGAGGCGGACCTTCAGGGTCATGCCGAGGCCGTGGACGAGTGCCCCACCAGCCAGCAGCGGCAGGGCATAGACGCGGAGCCACTCCGGCAGCATCAACGCCGCGCCGGCGCCCAGAACGATGGCTCCCATCCCCGAGGCCAGCTCGGCGGCCTTCACGTGACCGCGAGGCCCGCCCTTCATGTCATGGCGGCGGTGTGCGGTCCTTGGGCTGCCCGTGGTCGCGATGGCCATGGTGTCCGTGCCCATGGAAGAAGTGCATCAGCGGGCATGCCAGCAGGAACAGGTACGGGATGGCCTGCGTCACGTGCGTCAGATGCTCGGTGAGCAGGTAGTAGATGCCGACCGCGCCCGCGACAAGCATGAAGAGGCCCAACGGCGAACGCCAGCGCGACGGTGGAGTGGGGTCCTGGGGATGCATGACCCGCCTCGACCTACCTGGCCGCTGGCGCCTTCATCGCCTCGCGGTCCATCATCATCTTCATCATCATTTCCATCATGTCCATGCGCTTGCCCATCATCTCGGGGCTCATCGGCATGCCGCCACCCATCCCCATCCCACCCTTGCCGCCGCGCATTCGGCCCATCATGGCCATGTGGTCTTGCATGAGCTTCATGTGCTCCTGCATCAGCCTCGTTCGCTCGTCCGGGGTCTTGGCGGCCATCATCCTGTCGTGCATTTCCTGCATCGACTTCATCATCGAGTCCATCTGGCCGGGTGTCGGTGCGGCTGAAGCTGCCGCAGCAGCCCCCGGCGGGTGATGGGCGGCGTGGTCAGGTTCCTTGGGGCCAGCGGCACAACCCGCCAGTACGAACGAGGTGCCGAGTACTGCCAGGGCAAGCTTCATGCTGATCTCCTCTGAAGGCGCCAACCAGTATGCGCGCCGCGTCGGTCGCCCCGGCTTGATGTGCCTCAATGGACTTCGCGCCCCATGATCAGGTGCGGCTGCAGCAGCCGCCCGTATTGACTGGCTCTGCCACCATGGTGGTGGCCTGCACCGACACCGGCGTGTAGCCGGCCTCGGCGATGGCGTCGGTCAGGTCCTGTGCGTCCGCTTCGGTCGGCTCCACCATGACGAGGTGCTGCGCCAGATCGATGGTGACCTTCGCATCCTTGTCAGTGGCCTTGATGGCCTTGGTGATGGTGCTGACGCAGTGACCGCAGGTCATGTCATTCACGCGAAAGACTTGCATTTCGATTACTCCTTGGGTTGACGATGTGTTGATGATTGGCCTTGTCACTGTGGAAAGGTCAAGTCATCCTGGATTCGCCGAGAATGGCGACGGGCAGTGCGAGGGCCTGAGCCTGCTGCCAGGTGGGCTGCCGCCGCCTCGCAACCCAAGCGCTCTTCAGTGCGAGCCGTGCGCGCTGTGGACGTTGCGGGTCCAGGCCATCAGGTCGGCATGTGGCGACGACGCGGCGCCCGTCTCGGTCACCTGACGAGTCTGTCGCGCTGGCGTCTTGCGCAGAGGCTGCTGGCCCACGCGCCCGGGTTCGGGCGTGGCCGGACTGTCGGCCGCCAGTTCCGCGAGGATCGCGCAGTGCGGATCGTCGCTGCCATGGCAGGACATCACCAAGCGCTCGAGCGCGGCCTTCATTGCCGCCATCTCGCGCATTTTCTCGGCCAGGTCGTCCAGGTGCTGTCTGGCCACCTCCTTGACCTCGCGGCTCGCGCGGCGCCGGTTGCTCCACAGGCCGAGCAGATCGGCGATCTGCGGGATCGAGAAGCCCAGGCTCCGGGACTGCCGGATGAAGCGCAGCACGGACACGTCACGCTCGCCGTACTGACGGTAGCCGGCGTCGGTCCGCTCCGCCTCAGGCAAGAGGCCGATCTGCTCGTAGTGACGGATCATCTTCGCCGAGACGCCTGCTGCCTTTGCCGCCTCGCCGATGTTCATGCTGCTGTTCATGGGTTCTCCGGGTTGAGTGGGGCCAGTCGCACCAGTGTTCACCTTCCCACGGGGGCAAGGTCAAGCGTTTCCTGGGCCCCTGGCAGGGATCACTGATGGCAAGCCGACCGCCTCGCTGCGCCGGGGGCGGATGGGATGTCGACGCGGCCCAGCACCTCGCCGAGGGGCCCTGTCTGCAGTGAGCCTTCGTCCGCGCCCGCACGCAGGCGCACGATGTCGCCCTGGCGCAGGTTCACGCCCTTTGGTGACCGCGCCAGGAACTCGGGCGTGTGCCACTCGGCGCCATCGGCCAACTTCAGCGCGCAGCGCACGCGCACCGCCGCGCCGGCGCTCAGTTCGGCGTCGGTGAAACCCGCCACGCGTGCGGCTTCGGCTGCGGCGTAGCGCAATTCGGCTTCGCCGACGGTGCGGAAGAACGACGCCTCGGCCTGGTCAGGCGAGCCACCCACCGGGTGGCACCGCACCAGCTGACGGATGGGGTCGCCGGGCTTCAAGCGCCACGGCACGGAGCTGCTGGGGTCAAGCGGCGCTTCGGCAGCGCGCGCCTCAAGAAACGCGGCGTGTACTGCAGGAAACCGGCCCTGGATCCGCGGCCCGGCGAAGGGATCGCCCGGAGCCCGCAAGACCAGCCGCATGCCCGGTGCCAGCCGCGTGCCCGCAGGCACCAGGGTGGTGACGGTGTGCACCCGCGCGCCATCGGACGAGCCGGGGTCGGGCAGGGCGCAGCTGGCCAGCACCAGACGATGGGCCGCCGCATCGGCCGGGCCGACGCCTGCCCTCACGGCTGCGTGCAGGTTGGCGTGGCTGGCGCCTTGCGTCAGTTCCGCGCGCGTGCGGGGCACCGCGACGACATCGCCCACAAGTTCGCGCCCCGGTGCCGGCGTGGTCTGGCAGCCGGCCAGCAGTGCGGTGCCGGCGGCCAGCATCACCGCAGCGACCTGGGCGCCGCGGCGGATGCGGCACCCGGGCCGGGTGCGCGGTGTCGTCATCACTTCCATGGCCAGCCTCCTTGCCGAAACATCATAGGCAGCGACTTCGCCACCAGACAGCGCGGCAGCCGCAGCACTGTGTTGTCGCCACAGCAACACGGCCCTCCAAGACAATGCCGCTCACCGCAGCCGAGGAAGGTGGGGCCCGATGGACCGGCATCACGCCATGCAGTGTTTTTGTCGTGTCGTGGAAACCGGCAGCTTCGCCGCCGCCGCGCGCGATCTCGACGTGGCCCGCTCGGTGGTCACGCGCACCATCCAGGACTTGGAGGAGTGGACGGCCAGCCGGCTGCTCGAGCGCACCACGCGCACCATGCAGCTCACCGAGGCGGGCGACCGCTTCTATGCCTACTGCCGGCGCGTGCTGCAGGACACCGAGCAGACGCTGTCGGCCATGCGCAGCGCACGGGCCGAGCTCGCCGGACGCATCACCATCTCGACACCGGTGTCGCTGACCCTGTCTTTCCTGAATGAACACCTGTTCGCCTTCCAGGTCGCCAACCCGGCACTTGAACTCGACCTGCGCCTGAGTGACAAGCCGGTGGATTTGGTGCGCGAAGGGGTGGACCTCGCGCTGCGCGGCCGCGCCGCGCTCGAAGATTCCTCGCTCGTGGCGGTACCGCTGATGACCTTGCCTCGCGTGGTGTGTGCCTCGCCGGCCTATTGGCAGCGCCACGGCAAGCCCGAGCACCCGCAGGCACTGGTGCAGCACGACTGCCTGAGCTACGTCCTCGGCAGCGATGCATCGCGCTGGGAGTTCGACGGCGCCGACGGCCACCACGCCGTCGAGGTGCGCGGTCGCCTGCGTTCTGACAACAGCCTCCTGCTGATCGACGCCATGCGCCAGGGCCTCGGTGTCGGTCTGGTGCCCGAGCCGATGGCGCGCCGCGCACTGGCCGCCGGCGAGCTCGAGCTCGCGCTGGGCGATTTCCGGGCCGAACCGCGCACGCTGTACGCGGTCTACCCCAGCCGCGA
Organism: uncultured beta proteobacterium; assembly: GCA_963750785.1. Taxonomy (GTDB): domain Bacteria; phylum Pseudomonadota; class Gammaproteobacteria; order Burkholderiales; family Burkholderiaceae_C; genus Rubrivivax. Next base: position 43,139 of record CAVVSC010000004.1, read on the forward strand.
GCACCTGCCCGAACGGGTGCGCGCGCTGGTGCGCTTTCTCAAGGAGCGCCTGCCCGCGCCAGCTGTCGGCTGAGCTGAAACCGTCACCGCTCAGTGTCGTAGCGCATCGTGGCGGATCGGTAGCCGATGTCCGCTGCCTCGCCACCGACCACGAGGATTCGACCATCGACCAGCAGCGTGGCGGTGTGCATTTCGCAGCCCGCGTTCAGGCTGTCTGCTCTTCGTGACCCGGTACTCGGAAAGTACTCCTCCGCCGTGGCCGTGTAGCCGCTGCTCGACCGCCCAGCCACCAGCAGGATGCTGCCCGATGTCGTGCTGACACTGGCGGCTCCCGCGCGCGGCAGGAGCAGATCCCCGGCGGGCGTGAAGCGCTCGTTGGCCGGATCGAAGGACAGCACGGACCCCAGCGGCCGGGGTGAGAGATCGGCAGCCACCGTCTCCCCGCCCAGCAGCCAAACGCGGCCGTCAAGCACGAGCGACGCGTGGTGCGCCCGCGGGGTCCAGTCGGCGGGCAGCGCGGTGAAGCGCTCGGATCGAGGATCGAAGACCTCCGCTGCAATGACCCGCGCCGCTGCCGTGTATCCGCCCGTCACGAGCACCCGACCATCGGGCAGCATGCTCATCGCATGGCCGGCTCGTCCGTGCTGCATCGGTGCAGCCAGGCGTCGGAAGCGCCGTGTCGAGGGATCCCACAGCTCGGCGGAGGCACTGATGCCCAGGGGCACCACCTCGCCGCTGGACCATCCGCCGGTGACGAGCACGCGGCCGTCGATCAGTTCGATCGCCGCATGGTGTACCCGAGCGACCGACAGTTCCCCTGCCGGTGTGCTGCCCCCGGACATGAGGTCCACCTGCTCGGCCTGGCGCGCGCTGCCCCACGAGACCAGACCGCCGCAGATCAGGGCGCCGCCCTGGCGCAGTGCCGTCGCGCGATGCAGCGCGCGGCCGCCCGCCAGCCGCCCGATGCGCGACACGGCACCGGTCTCCGGGTCGACGCGATCGATGGCATCCGACAAGACGCCTTGCCCACGCGACCCGCCGGTCACCACCACCGCGCCGTCAGGCGCCGCCGAGGCCGCGTGCTGAGACACGGCCAGGCCGTTGCGCAACACCGTGGCGCGGCGGGTTCCGGTGCCTGTCGGGTCGCTGCCCGTTCCGCCACCACACGCGGCAAGGATGCTCAGCGCACCACCGGCAGCCAGCATGCGGCGGCGCGTACATGGAGCGTCCACTAGATCATGCGAGGACATGCTCGGCACCGACTCGAGAAGCCGCCTCAACCCGTCCCCGGGCCAAGGCCTGCGCCACCTGGGCCACGTGGGCGCCCTGGAAGCGCGCGCCGGCCAACTCGTTGTCCGAGACCTGCCGCCCACCATCCCCGCCGGCCAGCGCCGTGGCGCCATAGGGCGTACCGCCCGTGATCTCGTCCATGCGGGTCAGGCCTGCGAACGAGTAGGGCAGGCCGACGACCAGCATCCCATGGTGGAGCAGCGTCGTGTGGAAGCTCGTGAGGGTCGTCTCCTGCCCGCCATGCTGCGTGCCGGTCACGGCGAACACGCTGCCGACCTTGCCGATGAGCGCGCCGCGCGCCCACAGCCCACCGGTGCGATCGAGGAAGTTGCGCATCTGCGCCGCCATGTTGCCGAATCGGGTGGGCGTTCCGAAGACGATGGCGTCGTAATGCGCCAGCTCCTCGGGGTCGGCCATCGGTGCGCGCTGGTCGAGCTTGTAGCCGCTTCCACGTGCCACTACCTCAGGCACCAACTCGGGTACACGCTTGAGATCGACGGTCACGCCGACGACGCTGCGCGCGCCCTCGGCGACGGCTTCGGCCATCGCCTCGACGTGGCCCCAGCTGGAGTAGTAGAGAACGAGAACGCGTGTGTTCATGGCAGGGTCTCCTGTGAAAAAAGATGGACTTATCGGATGGCTGGAAGCTCGAAACCCAGCACCTCGGCGCCGTGGCTTGCGGCCAGCGACAGCGGCTGAGTGGCCTCCGGCTGCACGAGGGCGTCGCCGGCCTGCAGGGACTGACCGCTCACCGACAGCACACCGCTCATCACGTGCAGGTAGCGAGCAGCGCCAGGCTGCGCCGGCAGCACGAGGGGCGCGCCTTCTTCGGCGCGGCCCCAGGACACGGTAGCGTCAGCGTCGATGGGCAGGCCGCCCGCGCCGCAACCCGACGCAAGCACCACCCAGCGACCCGCAGCCGGCGGCGTGACCTGCAGCGTCTGGATGTGCGGCTTCAGCCCGGCCGTGCGGGGTGCCAGCCAGATCTGGAAGTGGTGATCGATCTCGTCGGCCGACGGGTTCATCTGGCTGTGGCGGATGCCCGTGCCCGCACGCATGAACAGCAGCTTGCCGGGTGCGATGGTGGTGTGGCCGCGGAAGTCGTCGCGGTGTTCGATGCGGCCCTGGCGCGGCAGCATCAGGATTTCGAGGTTGTCGTGCGGGTGCATCGCGAAGCCGAGCCCAGGCTGCACGCGGTCCTCGTTGATGGCCAACAGCGGACCGAAGCGTGGCCACAAGGGGTCGTGCCAGCCGCCGAACGAGAAACTGAAGCGGGCGTCGAGCCAGTCGTTGGCGTAGTGGCCCCTGTCAGCCGCCCGGCGGATCTGGAACGCAGCGTCCGTCATGGCCGGCTCCCACTGCCCAGCAGCGTGGCTGCCGGGCGCGCCGTGGTACTGCTGATGAGCCACAGCGCCGCGCCGATGAGGGCCAGTGCCGGCGCAGTGGTCCAGGGCAGGCGCTCGCCGAAGAACAGCGTGCCCGCCGCCACGCCGGTAGCCATCACCACGTAGCCCATGAAGCTGAAGGTCACGGGCTCGGCACGCTGCTGCAGCAGGAAGTAAAGGATGTAGCCCGCCACCAGGGCCGCAGCCTGCAGCGCCAGCCAGAACAGCGCCGCAGCCGTCACCGGCACCTGCAGGCCCCCGGCGACGGTGCCGAACAGCGCCAGAAAGGCCGCGGAGGACAGCAGCGTCAGGCCCGACAGCCACTCGGCCGCCAGCCCGGCCGGCAGCCGCACGGAGCGGTAGACGTTCGCAGCGGCGATGACAGCGGGGATGGCCAGCACCAGCCACAGCGCCGCGGGCGCCTCCTGGGGCGCACTTGTCGCCAAGGCGCCGCGGCCGGCCACGAGCAGCAGCGCACCGGCCAGCCCGACGGCCACACCGCCGACGCGGCGCAGCAGCGGCTGCTCCAGCCCCAGCAGCAGCGTGATGGCGAGCGTGAACACGGGCGGCAAGGTGAACGCCAGCGCGGTGAAGCCAGCGCCTGCCTGGCCTGCCAGCCAGTACGCCGCTGACATCGGCAGCGCGTGGCCGAACAGGCCCGCGATGAGCCCAAAGCGCAGCTGTGCCGCGTTGAAGGCGGGCCGGCCATGCCGAAGGCGGCCGATGGCCATCAGCACCAGCCCTGCGGCAACCGTGGGCCACAGCGCAAAGGCCAGGGCGCCGACCTGCTCCGCGGTGGCAGCCTTGGCCAAGGGCATGCCCAGGCCGAGGAAGATGCCGGTGCCCAGCAGCACCGGCCAGAGGGAAGATTTCATGTTGCGTGATCTCGTCAGGTAGAGCCAGGGTCAATGTAGGCAGCGGCACCGTGCGGACATAGGCGCTGACGCGCACTTCACTGTTCGCGGACCACCATCAATGCCGAGGCGCGCAGCCTCTGCAGCAGGCTGGCGCGGGTGTCGCGGCGAGGCACTTCGAAGTGGAGCGGACCGTGCCCGTAGACCTCCAGACGCGCATGCCCGAAGGCCGACACCCGAAGTGCTTCATCGTGAGGTGCCACGTGCACAGCGCCGGGCTCGAGCACGATGTCGTCGGGCTCGCCGTCGACGGTCGCCCACACGGTGCCACCGGCGCTGCGCAGCAGATCGCCTGCACGAACCGACAGGGTCAAGAGGCGCTGCTCGTCCAGCCGGATCTCGGTGCGGGTGCCGATGCCGAAGGGCTGGGGCTGGGGTGTCTTCATCGCGGTCATGGCCGTGCTCCTGTCGAGTGAGGTGCACGGCAGTCTTCTCCCTGCCACCGCGTCAAGGTCAACACCGATCGGTCCCCGTCGGACGCGTCGGGCAGCAGCCCCGCACGGCGCGCTTGACCTTGCCATTGCGGCAATCCCCAGCATCCCGGCATCCCATCACCAGGAGCCGAACATGACGATCTCTCACGAGCCCCGACAACCCGGTCCGCGCAGCCTGCCGGCCACGCTGGCCATAGTCGCGATCTCCGTGCTTGCAGCCGCAGTGCTGGCTGCGTGCCAGCCCGCAGTGCCGGATGCGCAGGCGAGTCCGGCCGCAGCCGAACAGCCGCCGACGGTGCCGGTCGCCCTTGTGCGCCCGGTGGCGATGGAAGCCGGGCCGACCCAGGTGGCCCGCGTGGAAGCCGCGCAGCAGGTCGAGCTGCGGGCGCGTGTCTCGGGCCCCATCGAAGCGGTGCTGTTCCGCGAAGGCGAAGCGGTGCGTACCGGCCAGCCCTTGTTTCAGATCGACCCGAGGCCCTATGAGGCTGCCTTAGCCCGTGCCCGCGCCGAGTTGCAGCTCGCGAAGGCGCGCGAAGCGCTGACGGCGGGCGAGGCCGAGCGCGCGCGCGCGCTGCACACCGACCGTGCGATCGCCGCCGAAGAGATGGAGCGCCGCACCGCCGCGCACGCCGAGGCGCAGGCGCGCCGCGCCGCTGCCGAAGCCGCTGTGCAGACGGCCCAGCTCGACCGCGACTTCACGCTGGTGCGCTCGCCGATCGACGGCCGCATCGGCCGTGCGCTGATGACGGCCGGCAACATTGTTGCCTCTGGCAGCAACGCCACCCCGCTGGCCACGCTGGTGAGCATCTCGCCGCTGCACGTGCACATCGACGTCGCCGACCGCGCGCTGCTCCAGCGCCTGGCGGATCAGCAGGGCGCCAAGGGCTGGAAGGCGCGCATCGTCGACGCCGACGGTCAGCGCGAACTGGCGCTGGCACCGATCGACTTCACGAACCACTCCATCGACGCCGCCACCGGCACGGTGCGCCTGCGTGCCCGCGTCGATGCCGCGGTGGCTGGGTTGATGCCCGGCCAGTACGTGCGCGCGCAATTGGTGACGGGGGCTGCCCGGCCGGTGCTGCTGGTGCCCGACAAGGCCATCGGCACCGACCAGGGGCGGCGCTTCGTGCTCGTGGTGAGCGAGGCGGGCCAGGTCGAGTACCGCCCGATCGGTGTCGGCCCGGCGCAGGGCGCGGACCGGATCGTGAGCGAGGGCCTGAAGGCCGGCGAGCAGGTGATCGTCTCCGGCCTCATGCGCGTGCGCCCGGGCATGACGGTCAAGCCGCAGCAGCCCACCGAACCGGCAGCGCCGCAGGCGCAGAGTGACTCGGGCCCTGTGCCCGAGCGGTCCTGATCCACGCGGAGTGATTGACCATGAACCGCCTCGCCAGACTTTTTGTTGACCGCCCGATCGTGGCGATCGTGCTGTCGCTGGTGCTTTTGCTGGCCGGCCTGCTCGCCATGGGCAAGCTGCCGCTGACCGAGTACCCCAACGTGATGCCGACCACCGTGCAGGTGCGGGCCGCCTACCCGGGCGCGAACCCGCAGGTGATCGCCGACACGGTGGCCACGCCGCTGGAGACCGAGCTGACCGGCCTGCCGGGCCTGCAGTACATGGGCTCCAACGCCAGCGGCGACGGCCGCTACCTGCTGACGCTGACCTTCAGCGCCGACATCGACCCGGCGCGTGCCGAGACCGACACGCAGAACCGCGTGGCCCGTGCGCTGCCGCGCCTGCCGGCCGAGGTGCAGAAGCTCGGTGTGGTCAGCGAGAGCGTCGCGCCCGACATGCTGATGGTGGTGCACCTCACCTCGCCTGAAGGGCGCTACGACCTGCTGCACCTGTCGAACTTCGCGCAGCTGCAGGTGCGCGACGCGCTGCTGCGCGTGCCCGGCGTGAGCAAGGTGGTGATCTGGGGCGCCGGCGACTACAGCCTGCGCGTCTGGCTCGACCCCGAGCGCATGGCCGCACGCGGCCTGGTCGCTGGTGATGTGGTCGACGCGATCCGCGCGCAGAACCTGCAGGTGGCCGCGGGTTCGGTGGGCCAGCAGCCCGATGCGCGCAGCGCGCACCAGCTGCCGCTGACCGTGGCCGGGCGGCTGACCTCGCCCGAGGCTTTCCGCGACATCGTGCTCAAGAGCGGGCCCACGGGCGAACAGCTGCGGCTGAAGGACGTGGCCCGTGTCGAGCTGGGCGCCAGCTCGTACTCGCTGCGCAGCCTGCTCGACGGCAAACCCGCAGTGGGCATCCAGATCGTGCAGGACCCTGCGGCGAGCGCTGTCGAGGTGGCCGCTGCGGTGCGCGCCGAGATGGCGAAGCTGCAGCAGGGCTTTCCGCAGGGCATCGCGCACCGTATCGCCTATGACCCGACGCTGTTCGTGAAAGCCTCAATCCACAACGTGGTGCAGACGCTGGCTGAGGCCATGGTGCTGGTGGTGCTCGTCGTGCTGCTCTTTCTGCAGAACTGGCGCGCGTCGCTGATCCCGATCACGGCCGTGCCGGTGTCGCTGATCGGCACCTTGGCGGTGATGCATGCCGCCGGCTTCACGCTGAACACGCTGAGCCTGTTCGGCCTAGTGCTGTCGATCGGCATCGTGGTCGACGACGCGATCGTCGTCGTCGAGAACGTCGAGCGCCACCTGGCGCGCGGCCTGAAGCCGCGTGAGGCCGCGCTGGCTGCGATGCAGGAGGTGACAGGCCCGATCCTGGTCATCACGGCCGTGCTGGCCGCGGTGTTCATCCCCACGGCCTTCATGGGCGGCCTGTCCGGCCAGTTCTACCAGCAGTTTGCGCTGACCATTGCGATTTCCACCGTGCTGTCGGCAATCAATTCGCTGACGCTGTCGCCAGCACTGTCGGCGATGTGGCTGAGGCCGCATGCTGCAGACCACGGCGGGCCGCTCGCGCGCTTCTTCGGCGGCTTCAACCGGGCCTTCGAGCGTGCGTCCGAGCGCTATGCTGTGCTCACGCGCGCCGGCGTCAAGCGGGGCCTGCGCCTGCTGGTCGTCTATGCGGTGCTCGTGGCTGGTGCGGTGTGGAGCTTCAAGACCGTGCCCTCGGGCTTCGTGCCGGCCCAAGACAAGTATTACCTCGTTGGCATCGTGCAGTTGCCGCCGGGCGCGTCGCTGGACCGCACCGAGGCGGTGACCAAGAAGGTGACCGAGATCGCACTGGCGCAGCCCGGTGTCGAGAGCGTGGTGGCCTTCCCCGGTATCTCGATCAACGGCTTCGTCAACAGCCCCAACACGGCGGTGATCTTCACGATGCTCGACCCCTTCGAGCAGCGCAAGAACAAGAGCCTGGCGGCCGGCGCCATCGCGGGTGCGCTCAATGGCCGCTTCCAGGCCATCGACGAAGGTTTCGTCGCGATGTTCCCGCCGCCGCCGGTGCCCGGCCTGGGCCAGGCCGGCGGCTTCAAGCTGCAGATCCAGGACCGTCGCCAGCAGGGCCACGAGGCGCTGAACGCCGCGCTGGGCGCGGTGATGGCCGAGGCCGGCAAGGATCCGCGCCTGGTGGGCGTGTTCAGCGGCTACCAGACCGGCGTGCCGCAGCTGGCGCTGAACGTCGACCGCGAGAAGGCGCTGGCCATGGGCGTGCCGCTGGAGGCGATCTATCAATCGCTGCAGGTCTACCTCGGCTCGCTCTACGTCAACGACTTCAACTTCCTCGGCCGCGCCTGGCAGGTCAACGTGCAGGCCGACGCGCCGTTCCGCGCCGACGCCACGGCGCTGGACCGGCTGTGGACGCGCAACGGCCAGGGGCAGATGGTGCCGCTGGCGGCGGTGGTGACGAGCCAGCCGACCACCGGGCCAGACCCGGTGGGCCGCTACAACGGCTACGCGTCGGCCGACCTCTCCGGCATGCCGGCGGCAGGTGTCAGTTCGGGCGAGGCGGTGGCGGCGATGGAGGCCATCCTCGAGCGCGCGCTGCCCGAAGGCTTCACCTTCGAGTGGACGGACCTGACCTACCAGCAGATCCAGGAAGGCTCCAGCGGCCTGTGGGTGTTCCCCCTGGCCGTCGGCTTGGCCTTCCTGATCCTGGCGGCGGCCTACGGCAGCTGGAGCCTGCCGCTGGCGGTGCTGGCGATCGTGCCCACGGTGATCCTGGGAGCGCTCGGCGGTGTGTGGCTGGCCGGGGGCGACAACAACCTGTTCACGCAGATCGGTCTGGTGGTGCTGGTGGGGCTGGCGACGAAGAACGCGATCCTGATCGTGGAGTTCGCGCGCCGCCGCCAACAGGAAGGTGCCTCGGCCGTCGACGCCGTGGTGGAAGCGGCGCGGCTGCGGCTGCGGCCGATCCTGATGACGTCGCTGGCCTTCGTGATGGGCGTGCTGCCGCTGGTCTTCGCCAGTGGGGCCGGCGCCGAGATGCGCCAGGCCGTCGGTGTGGCGGTCTTCGCCGGCATGCTGGTGGTCACCGTCGCCGGTTTGCTGTTCACCCCCGTGTTCTACGTGCTGCTGCAGCGGCGCCGCGCCCGTCGCGCGGCTGCGTTGGCGGCAGCCCAATGAGGAGAACGAGATGATGAAGACAAGCTTGACCGCGGTCGCGCTGGTGGCCTTGCTGGCGGCCTGCGGAACCGCGCCGACGGTGACCGCACCGATGGCAGACCTACCGCCAGCCTTCGCGCAAGGGCAGGGCATCGATGTCGGTGGTGTGACGCAGTCCGACTGGTGGATGGTGTTCGACGACCCGGTGCTCGATGCGCTGGTCCAGCGCGGGCTCGAGGCCAACCTGGACCTGAAGCAGGCCGCCGAGCGGGTGCAGGGCTCACGGGCCCTGGCCGTGGGTGCCCGTGCCGATCGCATGCCGAGCGGAGGCGTCGGACTCGGTGCGCGGGCGCAGCAGCTCAGCCTCTTCGAGGCGCCCGGAGCGACGAGCGACGAGCGCCGCATCGACAGCGTGTCAGCGTCGGCCGGCCTGTCGTGGGAGATCGATCTGTTTGGCCGCTTGCTCCACACGGCGCAGGCCGCGGATGCGCGCGCCCGGGCGGTCGAATCTGATGCCGGCGCCATGCGGCTGGCCGTCGGTGCCGAGATCGCCCATGCCTGGTTCAGCCTGAACGGCACGCGTGCGCAGCAGCAGCTGGCGCGGCGCGTGGTGGAGAACCGCCGCACGACGCTGGACTTGGTACTGCGGCGTGTCGCGGCCGGGTTCGCGTCGCCGCTGGACGAGGCGCGGGCGCGTGCCGAACTCGCGGCGGCCGAGGCGGACCTGCCCGCCCTCGACGCGGCGCTGGCCGTGTCCACGCATCGGCTGGCGGTGCTGCTGGGCGTCTCGCCCTCGGGATACGAAGCGCCCGCGGCGGCCGACCAAGCGCCGCTGCCGGTAGCGCTGCGCCTGCCCGACCCCGCGCAGTGGGCCGCGCAGCGCCCGGACCTGCAGGCCGCCGAGGCGCGCCTGCGTGCGCTGGCCCTGGACGTCGAGGCGGTGCGCGCCGAGTTCCTGCCGCGGCTGTCGGTCGCCGGCGTGCTCAGCGTCGTGGCGGGCTCGGTCTCCGGGCTGGGCGCGGCTGGTGCTGCCTCTTGGTTCGTGGCGCCCAGTGTCTCAGTGCCGGTGTTCGACCACGCCCGCATCGACGCCCGTCTGCAGGCCGGCCGCGCCGGCGAGCGCGAGGCCCTGCTGGCCTACCGGCAGCGCGTGCTGCTGGCCACGGAAGAGGTGGAGAGCGCGCTGGCCCAGATGCGGCAGGGGCAGCTGCGCCTGGCATCCCTGCAGGAACAGGCACGCCAGGCCGTCGTGGCCGAGCAGCTCGCGCGCAAGCGCTTCGAGGCCGGCGGCACCGACCTGCTGGAACTGTTGGATGCGCAGCGTTCGGCGCAGCGCGCCGAGATCGGAATGTCTGTGGCTTTGACAGGTCAGCAGCAGCAGGTAGTGGGGCTGCAGCGCGCGCTTGGAGCGCGCCTTCTGCCGGAGGGGCGCACAGCAGTGGTGGCTACTGCCCAGGGGGAGGGGTGATGCATGAGCACGCTCACGCATCCGCGCATGGCGCCTCACCAGGGATGCCGGTTTGTCGTGCAGGGCTTGGTCCGATCGGGAACACCCCGACCGGGCGGGCACAGTAGACTTCGGGCATGAGTGTGTTCGTTCGAACGCTGTTGGTTTGGCTGATCGTCCTTGCGCTTCCGGTGCAAGGGGCGTCTGCCGCGACCATGGCGTTCTGCGGTCCCGCCCATCACGGCGGCGGGTCAGCCCGTACCGCGGTGACTACCTCGGCCTCCGAGCACTCGCATCACAGCGGCGCTGAAGCTGCACACGACTTCGAGTTGCTCGTATCGGCCGAAGCCGATGTCGCTGACGCCTCATCCATGCTGAAGGCCAGCCAGGCAGCCAAGCAGAAGTGCAGCGTCTGCGCTTCCTGCTGCTCGCTGGGTGCCATCCTGACCACGGTGCCGGTCGTTCCGGCCACCGAAGCAGCGCCGACGGTGTTCACCACCGTCGTGCCCACCGTCGACGCGTTCGCCGCCGACGGGCCGGACCGCCCCCCTCGAAACGTCCTCGTGTAACCGGCTCGGGTTGACGCGCGTGCATTGACGCGCGGCCTCGAGCCAGGTCCTGTTCCGTCCCCGCCGCGCCTGCGGCAGGGACGTCTCCAGACGTTCACACGAGGATTCCATGGTCCCAATCCCCATGCGCCGGCGCAGCCCGTGCGCCTTGCCGAGCCTTCTGCTCACGTTATTGCTGGCCGCGCAGGTCCACGCGCAGTCGCCCGCCCCCACACGCCCCGATCCGCTGGACCCGAGAGCCCAAGTGCCTTCGGTGCGTTATGAGTCATCGTTCGCACAGTTCCGTCGCATCGGCGACGACAAGCCCGTGGCCTGGCGCGAGGCCAACGATGCCGTGGCCCGCATCGGCGGCTGGCGGGTCTACGCGCGCGAGGCGCAGCAACCCGATCCCGCCGCGGCGGAGAAGCCGGCGGCACCCTCGCAGGCTCCCGCGTCAACGCCGGCGCTAGCCGCCCCGCCGATGCCCGCGGGCCATTCCGGCCACAAGCACTGAGAGGCCGCACGATGAGCCATGACATTCAAGGTCTAGCGCCCGCAGGGCGCGGCGTTCGCGGCCTCCGCGTGCTGGCGCTTGTCGCCAGCGCGGTGGTGTTGGGGGGCTGCGCGAGCTTCGGCGCCGACGGTGGGTTCAGTGCTGTCGAACGGACCACCAAGGAACGGATCGGCAAGGATCTGCACTGGGCGCGCGGCGACGCCGACCTCGACACCATCGCCAAACGCGTGGCGGAGCTGCTGGCCAAGCCACTGACGGTGGACGATGCGGTTCAGGTCGCACTGCTCAACAACCGCGGGCTGCAGGCCGATTTCCAGGAACTCGGCGTCACCGAGGCCGAGGTCGTGCAGGCCGGGCGCCTGCCGAACCCGGGCTTCAGCTTCGGCCGGTCGAGCCGCGGCGACGAGCGAGAGATCGAGCGCGGCCTGCACTTCAACCTGGCGCGCCTGGTGGCCATGCCGTTGATCGGCCGTATGGAGGCGCGCCGCTTCGAGCAAGTGAAGGGGCGTGTGGCGATGAACGTGCTGTCGCTGGCCGCCGACACGCGCAAAGCCTATTTCACGGCGCTGGCGGCGGAAGAGACCGTTCGCTACATGCGGCAGGTGAAGCAGGCGGCTGACGCCAGCGCCGAACTGGCCCGGCGCATGGAGCAGGTCGGCAACTTCAACAAGCTGCAACGTGCCCGGGAACAATCGTTCTACGCCAACGCTGCGCTGCAACTCGCCCGGGCGGAACAGGCCCAGCGCTCGACGCGCGAGCGCCTGGTGCGTCTGCTCGGCGTCTGGGGGACCCAGACTGCGTTCGCCCTGCCCGAACGGCTGCCGGACCTGCCGCCATCGCCACTGGACCTGCCCGACGTCGAGCAGGTGGCTCTGGCGCAACGGCTGGACGTGCAAGGTGCCAAGCAGGCGGCAGAACAAACGGCGAGCAACCTGGGTTTGACGAAAACCACGCGCTTCGTCAACGTGCTGGAACTGGGCGTGATGCGCAACAGCTCGAACGAAGAGCCGACCCAGCGCGGCTGGGAGATCGGCTTCGAGTTGCCGCTGTTCGACTGGGGCGGTGCGCGTGTGGCGCGTGCCGAGGCGGTGTACATGCAGACGCTTCATCGCGCCGCCGAGACTGCGATCAACGCGCGCTCCGAGGTGCGCGAGGCCTACACCGGCTACCGCTCGGCCTACGACATCGCAAGGCACCACCGCGACGAAGTCGTGCCGCTGAACCAGCGCATCGCCGAGGAGAACGTGCTTCGCTACAACGGCATGCTGATCGGCGTGTTCGAGCTGTTGGCCGACGCCCGTACGCAGATCGCCAGCGTGAACGCCTCCATCGAGGCGCTGCGCGACTTCTGGATCGCGCAGGCCGACCTCGACATGGCGCTGATCGGCAAACCCAGCCTTGCCGCAGCCGCCGGCCCCGCGATGGCGGCCGAAGCCGCTGGCGCAGGCCATTGAACATGAAGGACTCTCATATGCTTTCCCGACGCAAGATGCTCGGTGGCGCAGGTGCCATCACCGCAGCGGCCGCCGCCGCCTCGGTCAGCAAGGTGGCGATGGCGGCGCTGCCCGAGCCCGTCATTCAGACCAAGCCCGACACGATGCCGCCGCTGGTGCCGAACACCGGGCGCCCCTACAACCCCGTCGTCACGCTCAATGGCTGGACGCTGCCCTGGCGCATGAACAACGGCGTCAAGGAGTTCCACCTCGTCGCCGAACCCGTGGTGCGCGAGATGAGCCCCGGCTTCAAGGCCCACCTGTGGGGCTACAACGGTCAGAGCCCGGGGCCGACGATCGAGGTGGTGGAAGGTGACCGGGTGCGCCTCTTCGTGACCAACAAGCTCGGCGAGCTGACCAGCATCCACTGGCACGGCCAGCGCTTGCCCAACGGCATGGACGGGGTGACGGGCCTGAACCAACCCGGCATCCCGCCCGGCAAGACCTACGTCTACGAGTTTGTGGCGCGCCGGCCCGGCACCTTCATGTACCACCCGCATGCCGACGAGATGGTGCAGATGGCGATGGGGATGATGGGCTTCTGGATCACGCACCCGAAGGGCAAGCACCCGCTGATCGACGAGGTCGACCGCGACTTTTGCTTCCTGCTCAATGCCTACGACATCGACCCCGGCGCTGCCACGCCGAAGATCATGACGATGCTGGACTTCAACCTGTGGAGCTGGAACAGCCGCATCTTCCCGGGCATCGACCCGCTGGTGGTGAGGCACATGGACAAGGTGCGCATCCGCGTCGGCAACCTGACGATGACCAACCACCCGATCCACTTGCACGGGCACGAGTTCCTGATCACCGGCACCGACGGCGGGCCGACGCCAAAGAGCACCCGCCAGTACGAGGTGACGGCCGACATCGCGGTGGGGCAGATGCGGCAGATGGACTTCCTGGCCGACGAGGAGGGCGACTGGGCCTTCCACTGCCACAAGAGCCACCACACGATGAACGCGATGGGCCACGACGTGCCGACCATGATCGGTGTGGACCACCGCGGCGTGGCGCGACAAATCACCAAGCTCATCCCCGACTACATGGTGATGGGCGAACGCGGCATGAAGGACATGACCGAGATGGAGATGCCGCTGCCCGACAACACCGCTGCCATGATGACGGGCACCGGGCCGTTCGGCGCTGTCGGCATGGGCGGCATGTTCAGCGTTGTGAAGGTGCGCAAGGACCAGAAGCGGGGCGACTACAGCGACCCGGGTTGGTACCAGCACCCGCCGGGCACGGTGGCCTACGAGTTCACGGGCGCCTTGCCCGACCCGGCGCGCTTCAAGGCCGACGCCAGCCCTGGGCCGGGCTCCATGCCGCCAGTGGCCAAGCCGACGCAGGACGTCGAGGTCAAAGTGCGCAAGCCCGCGGGCGGCCACTCGGGCCACTGAACGCAACAAGACTCACTCTCACCACTCAAGGAGTACCGCATGAACGAACCGAAGACGATCTCGCACGCCCGCCGCACCGCTGTGACGCGCATGGCGCTTTCCGCCGCTGCGGCGGCGATGCCCCTGCTGGCCACGCCCGCGCGGGCTCACACCGACAAGCCGCACGCGCCGAAAAAGGGCCCGGTGGTCAAGGAGCAGAAGGACTGGGGCATCGCCGGCGATGCCAAGAGCGCCAAGCGCAGCATCGAGGTCGGCATGGCCGACAACATGCGCTTCACGCCTGCGCGCATCGATGTGCGACAGGGCGAGACGGTGAAGTTCATGGTTCGCAACACCGGCAAGGTCATGCACGAGTTCGTCATCGGCACGAAATCCGAGAACGGCAAGCATGCCGAGATGATGGTGAAGTTCCCGAACATGGAACACGACGAGCCCTACATGGCGCATGTCCCGCCCGGCAAGACCGGCGAGATCGTCTGGACCTTCAACCGCGCCGGCGAGTTCGAGTTCGCCTGCCTGATCGCCGGCCACTACCAGGGCGGCATGGTGGGCACGATCATGGTCGCCGCAGCGGGCAAGGCATGAAGCGCCGTCAGGCACTGGGTTCCCTACTCAGCGCTGGCGGACTGCTTGCCATCCCCGCGGTGCTGCAGGCGCAGGGCCAGGCGGTGCTCGTCGAGGTCTGGAAGAGCCCGACCTGCGGCTGCTGCAAGGACTGGATCACCCACCTCGAGGCCAACGGCTTTCGGGTCAAGGTCAACGACGTCGGCAACACCGGTGCCCGCGCCCGGCTGAAGGTGCCCATGAAGCTCGGCTCGTGCCACACGGCTCTCGTGGGCCGTTATGCCATCGAGGGCCACGTCCCCGCAGCCGACATCCGCCGGCTGCTGAAAGAACGCCCCGACGCGATCGGCCTGGCCGTGCCGGGCATGCCGGTGGGCTCCCCGGGTATGGACGGTCCTGCTTTCGACAACCTGCAGGACCCCTACGACGTGCTGCTCATCGCCCACGATGGCAGCACTCAGATTTTCAACAGCTACTTCAAGCAAAAGGAACGCTCATGAACCGCTCAAAGACCTTCTTCCGCGCCACTGGCATCGCTTTGCTGATTTCCGCCGCAGCCGCATCGCCGGCCTGGGCTGCCAGCCACCAGGGTGGCCACGGTGCGCATGGTGATCATGCCAAGCCGATGGCGCAGGCCGCTGCGGGCGACATGACCGACGGCGAGGTGCGCAAGGTCGACAAGGAGGGCGGCAAGCTGACCCTCAAGCATGCAGACATCAAGAGCCTGGACATGCCGGCGATGACGATGGTGTTTGTCGTCAAGGACAAGGCGATGCTCGACAAGCTGAAGGCCGGCGACAAGATCAAGTTCAAGGCCATCAACGACGCAGGCAAGTTCACGGTTACCGAGATGCAGATGGCACAGTAGGCGGCGTCGGGCCCGCTCGCGGTGGGCCGACCCGGTCTTTCCCACGACGTTTGAGAATCCAGGAAGCCATCGAGCAGAAAGCAAGAACATGACGCAATTCCGAGCCTGCGGCGTGCTGGCCATGCTTGCACTCCCCGGCGTGGCTTTCGCCTCCAGCCACATCGTCGACATCGCCTGGTCCCCCGACGGTCGCTTCGCTCACAAGACGCAGATTGCGGCGGGCAAGTTCGTCGAGGTGTGCGGCAAGCTGACGGTGGGCGAGGGTGTGCGCTGGAACTTCGCAACCGCAGCGCCGGTGGACTTCAACATCCACTATCACGTCGGCAAGGAAGCCGTGTTCCCGGCCAAGCAGGCACAGGTCAGCAGTGGCCGCGACACGCTGAACGTCACAGTGGCGCAGGACTACTGCTGGATGTGGACGAACAAGGGCAGTGCCCCGGTGAGCCTGACGATCGACCTGGCGCGCTGAATCCGCTTTGCTGCAGCCGGCAGCGTCGATCAGGTCGCCCGGCGACGCGCCCGCCCCGGTTGCAGTCCGACGTTTCTGCCGGCTGCGTGATGCGCGGTAGCTGCCGGAGCGGCTGTTTCGTGGGAGAGCGAGTCGATGATCGGGCAGTCGGGCCTGTCGTCACCGTGGCAGCAGTGCACCAAGTGCTCGAGCGTCGCCTTCATCGACTGCAGCTCCTGCAGCTTCTCGTCGAGCTCTTCGATATGCGCCTGCGCCAGCGCGCGCACCTGCCGGCTCGGCCGCTTGCGGTCTTGCCACAGGCCGAGCAGTTCGCGGATCTGGTCGATGGAGAAACCGAGGTCGCGAGACTGGCGCACGAAGCGCAGCGTGCTGACTTCCTTGGCGGTGTACTGCCGGTAGCCGGAATCGGTGCGCGCCGCCTCGGGGAAGAGCCCGACGCTCTCGTAGTGGCGGATCATCTTCGCCGACACGCCAGAAGCTTTCGAGGCTTCGCCGATGTTCATGCTCATCGCTGCTCTCCAAAGGCTGCCACCGTTCGGGGCTGCTGGTTTGTCGGCTGCGCCGAATGCCCGTCGGCGACACCGCGCCAGCGGCTCAGGGTCAGCGCGTTAAGCACAACGCTGACGCTGCTGAAGGCCATCGCGGCACCGGCGATGACCGGGTTCAGCAAACCCAGAGCTGCCAGCGGAATGCCCAGCACGTTGTAGCCGAAGGCCCAGAACAGGCCCTGCTTGATCTTCGAGTAGGTGCGGCGCGAGATGTCCAGCGAGTCGGCCACCAAGCGCGGGTCACCGCGCATCAGCGTGATGCCGGCGGTCTCGGTGGCCACGTCGGCGCCACCCGCCATCGCGTACGACACGGATGCGGCGGCGAGCGCCGGTCCGTCGTTCAGACCGTCGCCGACGAAGGCCACCACCTCGCCGGCGTCGCGCAGCTCCTTGACGATCGCCGCCTTGTCGCCGGGCAGCACCTCGGCACGCACGTCGGCGATGCCCAGCTCCTTCGCGACGGCTTCGGCCGCGCCCCGGTTGTCGCCGGTCAGCATCACGGTGCGGATGCCGAGTTGATGCAGCCGAGATACCGCTTCCGCTGCGGCTGGCTTGACGGTGTCGCCGAAGGCAAGTAGGCCGAGTGAACGCCGCTGACCAGCATCGGACTGAACCAGCCACGATACGGTCCTTCCTTGCTGCTCCAGCCGTTGCGCTTCAGCATGCAAGCCGCCTTCTTCGAGGCCCAGCTCGCGCAGCAGGCGCGTGCTCCCCAGGGCCAGCGTCTGGCCGCGCACGACCCCCTGCACGCCGCGCCCCGGCAACGCCTGGGCCTCGTGCGCCTCGGGCACAGGCAGGCGCTCATGGCGAACTTGGTCCATCACGGCCACGGCGAGCGGATGGCTGCTCGACTTCTGCAGCGCAGCGGCCAGCCGCAGCACATCATCCCGGGTGGAACCATCCGCAGCCACCACCGCCGCGAGCGACGGCTTGCCTTCGGTGAGCGTGCCGGTCTTGTCGAACGCGACCACGGTGACGGCGTGCGCCACTTCCAGCGCTTCCGCGTCCTTGATGAGGATGCCGTGGCGCGCCGCGACACCCGTGCCGGCCATGATGGCCGTCGGCGTGGCCAGCCCGAGCGCACACGGGCAGGCAATGACGAGCACCGCGACGGCGTTGATGAGCGCATGCTCCCAATCACCCGTGAAGCCGAACCATCCCAGGAAGGTGAGCAGCGCGATGACCAGCACCACCGGCACGAACACCGCGCTCACGCGGTCGACGATGCGTTGGATCGGCGCCTTCGCGGCCTGGGCCGACTCGACCATGCGGATGATGCGGGCCAGCGTCGTCTCGGCGCCGATCGCCGTGGTGCGGACCGTCAGCGCGCCTTCGGCATTGATGGCGCCGCCGGTCACCTTGTCGCCGACACCCTTGGCCACCGGCAGGCTCTCGCCGGTGATGAGCGATTCGTCGATGTGGCTGCGGCCTTCGACGATGTCTCCGTCCACGGCCACGCGGTCACCGGGGCGCACGACGACCAGGTCGCCGACCACGACTTGCTCCACGGGCACGTCAAGCTCGACATCACCGCGGCGCACGCGCGCTGTGGTCGGCCGCAACGCGTTCAGCGCCCGGATGGCATCGGCCGTCTGCCGCTTGGCGCGCTGCTCGAGCCACTTGCCCAGCAGCACCAGCGTGATGACCGCCGCGGAGGCCTCGAAGTACAGGTGCGGCATGCCGTGCGCGGCATGCTTGAAGAGCAGGTAGACCGAGAGCCCGTAGGCTGCCGAGGTGCCCAGGGCCACCAGCAGGTCCATGTTGCCGGTCTTGGCGAGCACGGCCTTCCAGCCGGCGCGGTAGAAGCGCCAGCCGAGCCAGAACTGCACCGGGGTCGCCAGCGCCAGCTGGAGCCAGCCGTCCAGCATCCAGTCGATGCCGAAGAGCTGCAGCAGCATCGGCAGGACCAGCGGCAGCGTCAAGGCACCGCTCACGGCGACGGGCCACCAAGCCGGCAAGCGAGGCGCCGTCTGCGACTTCGCGTCCTGAACGTCCTTCGCGCTGTAGCCGGCCTTCTCGATCGCGCCCTTCAGCGCTGCGACTGGAACGGTCGACAGCGCCTGGATGCTGGCCTTCTCGGTCGCGAGATTGACGGTGGCGCCGGAGACGCCGGGGACCTTTCGCAGTGCCTTCTCGACGCGAGCCACGCACGAGGCGCAGGTCATGCCTTCGACCTGCAGCGTGGTCTCGGTCGTCGCCACGTCGTAGCCCGCCTTGCGCACGGCAGCGGCCAGCGTGTCTGCGGTGACTGAGGGATCGGCGCTCACTGAGGCTTGTTCAGTCGCCAGGTTGACGCTGGCTTGCCTAACGCCGGTGACAGCCTTGAGCGACTTCTCGACGCGCATGACACAAGAGGCACAGGTCATGCCCGTGACCTGAAGCCGGATGTCGGAGAGTGCGGCGGTGTTCATGGATGCCTCGGGAAGTTGTTCGATCCTGTGCATCGTCAAGGTTCTAACTATGGCAAGGTCAACAGCCTCCGGCGATTCTGCATGCTGTGATTGTGGACTTCCGAAATGAGCGCTTGACCTTCCAACAGTAGGAGGGTGGAGAGTCAAGCCATCAACAACCCACGGGACCCCACCATGATTGCTTTCGAAGTCAACGACATGACCTGCGGCCACTGCGTCAGCACCATCACCAAGGCGCTGAAGGCCACCGACAAGGATGCCAAGGTTCAGATCGACCTAGCCACGCACCGGGTGCAGGTGGAGCCGGTCTCGGCCGACGCCGAGGAACTGGCGGAAGCCATCAAGGACGCCGGCTACACGCCGGTGCCGGTCGAGGCGGCTGCCGGTGAAGCAGCGCCGCAGAAACGTGGCTCGTGCTGCGGCTGCCGATAAGGCGTTGGACGTGGTCGCGATGTTCCCGGCCGGGGATGTCGCGGCCCAGAGGATGATGATCGGCACGCAGGCCAGTGGCTCTGTTGACGACATTACCCCGCCCACTCTTCTGGAGATGCCGACATGTTGCGACCTGAGCGCGTTGGCACGAGGCTCGGCCGAGCTGTCGGTGCTCTGACCGACTCCCCGGAGTTCAACGTGGCAGCCTTCGCGCTGCTGCTCAACTTCGCGTGGGAGATCCTGCAGGCGCCCTTGTTCGTCGGAATGGCCGAGATGCCTCACGCTCAAGTGACGATGGCCTGCCTGCAGGCCACGTTCGGCGACGCGGTGATCATGCTGTTCGCCTATGGCGTCGTGTCTGTCGTAGTGCGCAGCCGCAGCTGGATCCTGGCGCCGAAGGGCTGGCCGTTGTCCTTGTTCGTTGCGATCGGCGTTTCGATCACCGCTGGCATCGAGTGGCTGGCGACGCGCGGGTACTGGATGGCCAGCTGGAACTACCTGCCGACGATGCCCCGGGTGCCAGGCACCGACATCGGCCTGGTGCCGCTGCTGCAGTGGATCGTGCTGCCGCTGCTGACCGTGTGGTTCGTGAGACGGCAGCTTCCTCACCGTGCGCAAGCTGCCACCGAGGCCGAGACGGCGTCGTGACAGGCGCCTTTCAGCGCCGGGGCAGAGGTGGCTGACTCCAGTGTTCGCTGCCGCACAGCCAGCGCCGTCGCAACCAGCCACGCTCAGCCTTTGCAGAACGCGTGGCGGTTCAGGAAGGCTCATGCTCGCGCGGATCGATGAAGCCTCCGGGAGTCGTGCAAGCGTCGCGTGGCTGCGTTGCGCTACAGCGTGCCTGCACAACGCGGCGCCTGAACCGTTGGCGCGATGCCACTTCATGGCGCACTGATCACCGAAATTCACCTCAAGGAAACCCCCATGAACATCAAGAAGCGCAACCCCCTCCAGGCCCTGTTCCTCGTACCGATGGCGGCCCTTTTGCTCGCATCGGCGCCGGCTCAGGCGCAGACGGCCCCGACGATGGCCCCGCCAGCCAGCATGCCCATGGGACAGATGCACAGTGGCGCGGCCGGGCCGCATGACATGAAGGCGTCCATGATGATGGGCATGGACGGCATGCAGAAGATGGCGATGTCGGGCGACGTCGACAAGGACTTCGCGATGATGATGAAGATGCACCATCAGCAAGCCTTGAACATGGCCGAGATGGAACTTGCGCACGGCAAGTCCGCCGAGATGAAGGCCATGGCCAAGCAGATCATCGTGGCGCAGAAGAAAGAGATCGCGCAGTTCGACAAGTGGCTCGCCAAGCAGAAGTGATGCGTGGCGGTGGGGTTCTGCATCTCGATGGCGCGTTGGTGTCGTTCTGCCGCAAGCTTCAGGCTGCAAGCCAACCACCCTCGAACCCAGCTCGCCGCAAGCCGCCTGAGATGTACGGGCAACTTCGCATCAGGCGCCACAACAGGCCGGACTGATGGTTTTCAATCATCAGAACGATCGGTCCCTGGTTGAGGCCGAAGTGCCATGGTGAGACCCACCAGCCATAAGGGTTGCCTGGCTCTCCCGGATGCGACGGGTTGAAGGCCGCCTTGAAGCCGTAGGCATTGAACTCGGTCAGCTTGGCCTGGTAGACGCAATAGTCCAAGGTCGGCAACACGATCTCGGGTGCGAAGGGCAGCGATGCCACAACCGCCCACGGTGCCAGCGTTCCATCGTCGGGCCCGTAGGGAACGCCCCGCGCGAGGTAGTCGAAGAACTGGCGCTCGATGCCCTTGACCTTCAGCGTGACGGGGCCGGGCCCTTCGCTCGCCGTGATGCCCCAACAGTGGCTGCCGTAGCCGTCGAACTTGCGCGGGTTGTCGACGGCATAGCGCCGCTGCGCGTGCGTGGCGCGGCGGCTGTTCTCGAAGTAGTCGATGCCTTTGCCGCGCATGAAGTCGTCCTGGATGCCGCGGAAGTCAATCCAGACGTGCGACAACTGGTGCGTGAACAGCGGCCCGGCGTACAGGTAGTCCTGGCCATGGCCCGGCTCCACACCTTGTTCCCACCGGTAGGTGCTGGCCCACGCGGCATAGCTCTGCGCCGGAAGAGGAAAGGTCGGCGAGCCCAAGCCCAGCACGTAGAGCAGCAGTGCCTCGTCGTAGCCTTCCCAGCGATAGGGCAGGAACCCGCTCTCCGGCTTCCAGCCATGGGTAACCGTTGTGCCACCGTCTTGCGCCCATTGCCAGTTGGCGCGCCGATAGAGCGCGTCTGCGAGCATGCGGACTTCGTTTTCGCCGGCCGTGTCGGCGTCGAAATACACGCCCGCCGTCAACGCGCCCGCCAGCAGGAACGTGCTGTCCACGGTGGACAACTCGCATTGCCAGGCGCGCCGACCCGTCTGCATGTCGAGAAAGTGGTAGTAGAAGCCTTGGTACCCCGTGGCGTCTGCTTCGGTGCCTTGCGGGCTGTTCCAGAAGAACCGAAGCGTTGCCAGCGTCCGCTCGATCGCGGCTTCCCGAGTCATGAAGCCGCGTTCCACGCTCACGGGGTAGCAGGCCAGTGCCAAGCCCGTGGCCGCGATGCTGGCAGGCCAATCCGATGCCGTCTTGTCGATCACCAAGCCGTTGGCAGGATTGGTTTCATGCAGAAAGTAGTCGAATGTTTCGCGCTGCAGTTTCTCGAGTACGGCATCGATGCCCGGACTCATGCCGCCGCCCTCGCTTTCATTCGAACCTTGGCGCACGGCCGGCGTGATGATTCGGCATGGGGTCAAGGTCTCGCGACATAGGTCGCCAAGCCTGCGAGCCAAACCAATGCCGGTAGCAGCAGCACCCACCTGAAATCGGAGTGAAGCGCGAAGTTGGTGGCGCTCATGAGCCCAACAGTCAGTGCACCGGAAAGTGCCATGGCCCAGGACGTCCCTCTCGGTCGAAGGCGCAGCGTCGTCGTGGCGAGGAACACGGTCAGGACGCCTGCGCTCGCCATGAATCCACCCATGACGGTGAACACCCGCTTCAGCCAGTTTTCGAGGCGGGGTGTTGGCGCCGACTGAAATTTGACCCACTTACGAGGATCGTGCCGACCGAAATCTGACCCAGGTGTTCAACCTACCCTGCCCGACTTATCCACAGCGGAGCGGGGTGTGAGGAGTGATCACCATGGCCATGATTGGCAAGGTTCTGCGGATGCACCACCGCGAGAAGAAGTCGGTGCGGGAGATCGCCAAGGCCACGAGCCTGGCGAGGAACACGGTGCGCAAGTACCTGCGCATCGACAAGCCAGAGGCGCCGAAGTACAGACGGCCTAAGGTCCCCACGAAGCTGGCCCCGTTCGTCGAGGCGGTGCAGCAGGCGCTGCTGGCCGATGCCCGGCGGCCGAAGAAGGAGCGCCGCACCGCCAAAGCCCTGCAGGCGCAGATCGCGGCCGCGGGTTACGAAGGCGGCTACAGCCGGCTGACGGACTACATCCGGCAGTGGCGGGCCGAGCGCGGCGGCGTGCAGGTGGGGGACGCCTACGTGCCGCTGAGCTTCGAGCTGGGCGAGGCCTTCCAGTTCGACTGGAGCGAAGAGCCGCTGGTCATTGGCGGTCAATACCAGCGGCTGCAGGTGGCCCACATGAAGCTGTGCGCCTCGCGGGCGTTCTGGCTGGTGGCCTACCCGGGCCAGGGCCACGAGATGCTGTTCGATGCCCACACCCGCTCGTTTGCGGCACTGGGTGGCGTGGCGCGCCGGGGCATCTACGACAACATGAAGACCGCCGTGGACCGGGTGGGCAAGGGCAAGACGCGCGAGGTCAACCTGCGCTTCACGACCATGTGCGCGCACTACCTGTTCGACGCCGACTTCTGCAACGTGGCCTCGGGCTGGGAGAAGGGTGTCGTCGAGAAGAACGTGCAGGACAGCCGGCGGCGCATCTGGCTGGACGCCCGCGAGCAGCGCTTCAGCAGCCTGGACGAGCTCAACGCTTGGCTGGCCGAGCGCTGCAAGGCGTTGTGGGCCGAGTTGCGCCACCCCGAGCACAAGGCCTTCAGCGTGGCGGAGATGCTGGAACTGGAGCGGCAGCACCTGATGCCGATGCCGGCGCCCTTCGACGGCTACGTGCAGGAGTTCAGCCGCGTCAGCAGCACCTGCCTGGTGACAGTGGCGCGCAACCGCTACTCGGTGCCGTGCGAACTGGCCCGGCACACGGTGAGCACGCGGCTGTACCCGAGCCGGGTGGTGATCGTGAACGAAGAACTGGTTGTCGCCGAGCACCCGCGGCAAAGCGGCAAGGGCAAGACGGTGTACGACTGGCAGCACTACGTGCCGCTGGTGCAGCGCAAGCCCGGCGCCCTGCGCAACGGCGCACCCTTCAAAGACCTGCCCGAGCCACTGGCCAGGCTGCGCCAGGCCTTGCTCAGGCACGCGGGCGGTGACCGGCTCATGGCTCAGGTGCTGGATCTGGTCAAGGTGGCTGGGCTGGATGCCGTGCTGGTTGCGGCCGAGTTGGCGTTGGAGCGGGCCGGGCCCAGCGGCCGCGTCAGCCCCGAACACGTCGGCAACGTGCTGGCCCGGCTGACGGCGCCACCGCGGCCCGAGAACGTGGCCACGGCACTGAGTACGCTGACCAAGCCCGTGGCCGATACCGCGCGCTACGACCGACTGCGTCGCATCCAGGCTGAACAAGCCACGGAGCAGGGAGCCGAAGATTCGTGACGTCATCACCGAACTGAAGGCGTTGCGGTTGCACGGCATGGCGGCTACCTGGGCCGAGCTGGGCGAGCAGAACCGCGATGAGCTGGAGCGCTCGCGCTGGCTCATCGAGCACATGCTCAAGGCCGAGGCCAGCGACCGGACCACGCGATCGGTCAGCCACCAGATGAGCACGGCCAAGTTCCCCGTGCACCGCGACCTGGCGGGCTTCGACTTCGAGGCATCGCCAGTGGACCGCAAGCTCGTCACGCAGTTGGCCAGCTGCGAGTTCACGGTGGCCGCGCACAACGCGGTGCTGGTGGGTGGGCCGGGCACGGGCAAGAGCCACCTTGCTACGGCCATCGGCGTGGCCGGCATCACCGAGCGTGGCAAGCGGGTGAGGTTCTACTCCACGGTGGATCTGGTCAATGCGCTGGAGCGCGAGAAGGCCGAAGGCAAGGCGGGTCGAATCGCCGGCAGCTTGCTGCGCATGGACCTGGTCATCTTGGATGAACTGGGTTACCTGCCGTTCAGCCAGGCCGGGGGCTCGCTGCTGTTCCACCTGCTGAGCAAGCTCTACGAGCACACCAGCGTCGTGATCACGACCAAACTGGACTTCGCCGAGTGGTCCACCGTCTTCGGCGACGCGAAGATGACCACGGCGCTGCTGGACCGGCTCACGCACCACTGCCACATCGTGGAGACCGGCAACGAGAGCTACCGAGTGACGCAGGCCACGGCCAGTACGAAGCGGCGCATCAAGGCCCGGGAGCAGGAACGCAGGGCCAAGCCTGCAGAGGCAGGCTGACAGCGCGCGCAGCGCGGCGGAAAGCCTCTACGGGCTACGCCCTTCGCGTCTTCCCGCCGCGCAAACACCATCCACGGAAAAAAGCGGAAAGGAGCAGGAAGCTACAGTTGTCCACAGCCGGGATCACGCGATGCCGGCTACCAGCCCTGGGTCAAAGTTCAATCGGCAGGGTGGGTCAGAGATCGGTCGGCGCGGACACTCGACGAAGCGCACCAGCTCCTCGGCCACCGCGCGGCTGCCCACCAGGATGCCGCGCAGGCGCAAGGCGCCGTCGATGATGGCGTCGGCATCGAGTTGACCACCCCAGCCGGAGCGTTACGCCCACCACGGCGAGAGTGGGGTCCGGTGTCGCGATCGATGTGCATGCGGTCGGTGTCGCGCGTGGCCTCAGTTTGGCAGCTTGCCGCCCGTCACCCTGGCCGTGCCGGCCTTGGCGACTTCCTCGGCCACCAGGGAGACCAGCTGCTCGGGCCCGAAGCTGGGCAGGCTGCGGCCGTTGACGAAGAAGGTGGGCGTGCGGCTCACCTGCAGGGTGGTGAGGTCCTCGACATCCTGGGCCAGCAGCGCCTGCATCTCTGGCCGGGCCATGTCCTCCCGGGCACGGTCGATGTCCAGGCCTGCCGCTTTCGCGATCTCGAAGGCGAGGTCGGGGTTGGGCCGGCCGTGGTCGGCCCAGGTCGGCTGCGCCTGCAGCACCGCTTCCAGCACCGGCTGGTACTTGCCCTGGCGCTTGGCCGCCTCAAGCAGCTTCACCACCTGGTCGGAGCCCTGGTGGAAGGGTGCATAGCGGATGACG
Organism: uncultured beta proteobacterium; assembly: GCA_963750785.1. Classification (GTDB taxonomy): domain Bacteria; phylum Pseudomonadota; class Gammaproteobacteria; order Burkholderiales; family Burkholderiaceae_C; genus Rubrivivax. The sequence continues at coordinate 68,609 of CAVVSC010000004.1, forward strand.
AGGCGGACATCCTGGGGGTACTTGGCCATCAGGCTCTTGACGATCGGATAGAACGCGCGGCAGGTCTCGCAGGCCGGGTCGAAGAACTCGACGATCGTGACCGGCGCGCCCTGCGGCCCGAGCACCGGCGAGTGCATGCGCACGAGGCGGGTCTGCTCGGCGCGCACCGTCTGGTCCTGGGCGCTCTGCGTCTGCTTCCGGTACAGGCTCACGCCCAGGGCGAAGGCGGCGACCACGAGGATCAGGATGCCGCCGACGGCGAGCTTCTTGGTGTTCATGGACGGGTCTTTCGCAGGTAGACGAGCAGGAGCGCGACGATGGCGGTGAAGGCCAGCAGCGACAGCCAAGGGATCTGGATGTCGCCGAGGATCACCAGCTTCTGATCGCTGCAGGACGGGCCGGCGCCGCAGGGAATCCACCACTGCGGCACCCAGCCTGCAACGAGTGCGGTGTGATACCCCGCCACTGCGACACCGCCCAGTGCCAGCGGCAAGGCGTAGATCGCGCCGCGCTGGTCGTTGCCGAAGGCCGCCATGCCGAGGATCACGGCCAGCGGAAACATCAGGATGCGCTGGTACCAGCAGAGCTGGCAGGGCGTCATGCCCATCACCTCGCCAAGGAACAGCGCAGCGAAGGTCGACACCAGGGCGACGGCCCAGGCGGCCGACATCCACAGCCACCCAGTGCTCTGCCGGGTGGCGGCTGGGCTGTCGTGTCCGACGCGCGCGCTGTTCATGGCGCCGGCCACCTTACTTCAGGGTGAAACGTGCCGTCGATGGCTTGCCGGCGACCGTCACGATGGCCACGGCCTTGGTGCCCGGGCCGACCTTGAAATTGCCGGTGGCCTCGAGCTTGTCGCCGGCGGGCTTCAGTTCGACCTCCTGCTTCTCGGTGCCGGTCAACAGCGTGAGCTTGGCGGTCGCCTTGCTCAGGTCGGCCGCCTTGCCGTGGTCGCGCAAATGGAGCTGGATCACGGTCGGCTTGGCCACCAGTTCGTAGTCCATGTCCTTGACCTCGACGACCACGCCGCCGTGCAGCGGTTTGTGGTCGTGCTTGTCGCCGGCGGCGAAGGCCGAGCCGGCCAGGGCCAGGGTGATTGAAGCAAACAGGGCTTGGGTCTTCATGGAAGTCCTTTCGGGGTGGTGGGTGTGAACGGGGAAGAAATCAAAGCGCCTCGGCATCCCGGTCGTCCATCAGCGCCTCGGCCGGCTTGCGGCCGAAGAGCCAGAACATCGCGGGGGTGAGGAAGGTGTCGAGCAGAGTCGAGCTGATGAGGCCGGAGAAGATCACCACGGCCACCGGGTGCAGCACTTCAGTGCCGGGCTGCTCGGCCTCGAACAGCAGCGGGGCCAGCGCGAAGGCCGTGACCAGCGCCGTCATCAGCACCGGGCTCAGCCGCTCCAGCGAGCCGCGCAGGATCATCTTCTGGTCGAAGGACTCACCCTCGAAGCGCATCAGGTTGATGTAGTGGCTGACCTTCAGGATGCCGTTGCGCACCGAGATGCCCGCCAGAGTGATGAAGCCGACCAGCGCAGCCACCGACAGCGGCTGGCCCGACAGCCACAGGCCGATGACCGCACCGACCAGCGCGAGCGGGATGTTCACCATGATCAGCGCCGACAGCGCCGCCGACTTGTAGCGGCTGTAGAGCACCACGAACATCAGCGTCAGCGACACGATGGACAGCAGGCCGACCAGGCGCGAGGCTTCCTCCTGCGCCTGGAACTGCCCACCCAGTGTGATGAAGTAGCCCTCGGGCAACTTGGTCTCTGCGACCACCTGGCGGATGTCGGCGACGATCTCCGACAGCGCGCGGCCGGAGGCGTTGGCCGACAGCACGATGCGCCGCTTGCCATCGTCGCGGCTGATCTGGTTCGGGCCGTCGCCGTCCTCGATGGTGGCGATCTTCGACAGCGGGATGCGCCCGTTCGGCGTCTCGATCAGGATCTGGCCCAGCCCTTCGACGGAGCGCGCCGATTCCGGCAGCTTGACCACCAGCGCGAAGCGTCGGCTGCCCTCGACGATCTGCGTCACCTTCTCGCCTTCGACCAGCGCCTGCAGCGCGGTCAGCACCTGCGGCGCCGGCATGCCGTACTGCGCCGCGGCGGCGTAGTCGATGCGCACCTTGATCTGCGGCGCCAGCACCTGCTTCTCGATCTGCAGGTCGGCGATGCCGGGGATGGCCGCCAGCTTCGCGCGCAGCGCATCGGCCTGGCCGCGCAAGGCATCGAGGTCTTCGCCGAAGATCTTGATCGCGATCTGCGAGCGCACGCCCGAGAGCATGTGGTCGATGCGGTGCGAGATCGGCTGGCCGATCTCCAGAGCGGCGGGCAGATTCACCAGCCGCGCGCGGATGTCGGCCTTGATCTCGTCCATGCTGCGCGTCAGCTCGGCGGTGGGCTTGAGGCCCACATCCAGTTCGCTGACGTGCACGCCTTCTGCATGTTCGTCCAGCTCGGCCCGGCCGCTGCGGCGGCCGACATGCGTGACCTCGGGCACCTGCTTGATGAGCACCTCCGCCTGACGCGCCAGCGCCGAGGTTTCGCTGAGCGTCACGCCGGGGTTCAGGCGCAGGCCGATCAGCAGCGTGCCTTCGTTGAACGGCGGCAGGAAGGTCGTCGGGAAGAACGGCACGGCCACCGCGGCCACCAGCACGGCCGCACCGGCCGCCACCATCGCAGCCTTGGGCCTGTCCAGCACGCCCTGCAGGCTGCTGCGGTAGCGCGCCTTTAGCCAGGCCAGCACCTTGGTGTCGCCGTGGTCCAGGTTCTTCATCCGTGGCAACAGGTAGAAGCTGAGCACGGGCGTCACCGTCACCGACACGATCAGCGAGGCCAGCGTCGAGACGATGAAGGCGATGCCCAGCGGCACGAAGAGCTTGCCCTCCAGCCCGGGCAGTGCGAACAGCGGGATGAAGACCAGTACGATGATGACGGTGGCGTACAGGATCGCCGACCGCACTTCCATCGTGGCGCGCGCCACGACTTCGATCGGGTGCAGCCGGTGGTCCGGATGGTTGGCCCGGTCGGACTTCAGGCGCCGCAGCACGTTCTCGACGCCGACCACCGCGTCATCGACCAGGCCGCCGATGGCGATGGCCAGTCCGCCCAGCGTCATCGTGTTGATCGACAGGCCGAAATACTTGAAGACCAGCGCCGTGATGAAGATCGATACCGGAATGGCCGTCAGCGCGATGATGGTCGGCCGCAAGGTCCCGAGGAAGAAGAACAGGATCACCGCGACGAAGATCGACGCGCCGATCAGCTTGCCCTGCAGCGTGGTGATCGAGGCCTCGATGAAGCTGGCCTGGCGGAAGGTCACGCGCGGCGCCTCCATGCCGGCCGGCAGCGAGGCCTTCAGACCCACGAGAGCGTCCTCGATGGACTTGGTGAGGGCAATGGTGTCGGCGGTCGGCTGCTTCTGGATGCCCAGGATTACGGCCGGCTTGCCTTCGTAGCCGGCATCGCCGCGCTTGGGAGCCGCAGCGAACGTGACTTCAGCGATCTGGCGCATCAGGATCGGTTGGCCGTCCTTCGCGGTGAGGGCTAGGTTGTTCAGGTCGGCGAGCCGGGAGGTTCGGCCCAGGTTGCGGATGAGGTATTCGCGCCCGTTCAGCTCCAGAAAGCCGCCCGAGGTGTTGCTGGAGTAGCCCTTCAGCGCGCCTTCGAGCTGATCGTGCGTGATGCCCAGCTCGGCCATGCGCGTGGTGTTCGGCTGCACCTGGAACTGCCGGACTTCACCGCCGATCGGGATGACCTGCGCCACGCCAGGCACCGACAGCAGTCGGGGTCTCAGCACCCAGTCCGCGTACTCGCGTACGGCCATCGCACTGATCTTGCTCGGATCGACCGGAATGGCGATCTGCATGATCTCGCCCATGATCGAGCTGATCGGGCCCATGCGCGGCACCACCCCCTCGGCGATGCCTTCCTCCATCGACGACAGCCGCTCCGACACCAGCTGCCGGGCGCGGAAGATGTCGGTGCTCCAGTCAAAGGTGACGTAGAGGAAGGACAGGCCGGCCGACGAGGTCGAGCGCACGCTCTCCACGCCGGGCAGACCGTTCATGGTCGTCTCCAGCGGGAAGGTGATGAGCTGCTCCACCTCCTCGGCGGCCATGCCACCGGCCTCGGTCATGATCGTGACGGTGGGCTTGTTGAGGTCCGGGAACACGTCCACCGGTGTGGTGGAGAGCGTGAACGCGCCGTAGGCCATCAGAACCACGCTGGCGATGATCACCAGCAGCCGGTTCGTCAGGCTGTTGTCGAGTAGCCACTTGAACATGTCAGCGCACCTGGTTGATCAAGGTGGCGCCTTGCGTCGCGACCCGGTCGCCCGGTTCCAGCCCCGAAGTCACCGCGGCATTGACGCCGTCCAGCGGCTCGGTGGTGACGGTGCGAGGCTCGAAGCGCTCCGGCGCCGTCTTGACCCAGACGACGGTCTGGTTGGCCGGGTTCTTCATCAGCGAGGCCACCGGCACCGAGACACCCTTGACCTTGTCTCGGGTCTGCACGAACACGCGTACCGGCTGGCCGACTGCCAGCAGGTTGAGTGCGGCGCCCTGGGCGCGGAAGGCCAGCGGCAGCGCCTGCTCGCGCAGGCTGCGCGAAGCGCCGATGAAGGTCAGCGGCACACGTTGGTTGCCCACGGCCATCGTCGCGGCGCCGATGTTCGCGGCGATGGCGGCGTCGAAGGCCAGCGCCTCGATGCGCAGGCGGGAAGGGTCGACGATCTCGAAGACCAGTTCGCGGGCATCGACCACCTGGCCGGCGACCACGTTGGCCGAGGCGATCACGCCGGACACCGGCGCCACCAGCGCTTCGCGGGTGGACAGGCCACCCCCGACGGCGGCGATGCGCGCCGTCAGGCTGGCGGCTTCGCTCTCGGCCGCTTCGATCTCCTTGCGCGGTACGGTGTCGGCCAGCTCCTGCAGGCGCGCGATGCGCTTGTCGGCCAGCGCCTTGGCAGCGCGCAGCTCGGCGAGTTGCGCGGCCTGGTTGGAGCGTTCGATCGGCGCCGCTGACGGCACGACATAGGCCAGCACTTCGCCCTTGCGCACCGCCTGCCCAGGGTTGGGCAGGCCACGCGGTCCGGGCTCTATGCGGCCAGCGTTCAGCGGCTGCACCTTGCCACCGGCGTTCGGGTCCATCAGCACCTTGGCGCCCAGTTCCACGGTGCGTGGCAGGTCGGCAGCTTCGGTGACGAGGGTGCGCACGCCCAGCTGTCGCTGCGCGGGTTTGGGCAGGAAGACGCTGCCGTCGGGCTGGCGCTGCGGCCCATTGGCGCTGGGGGCGGCAGGGGCGTCGCCATGGTCATGGCCTTCGCCGGCATGGACAGGGGCGAGCGCGGTCGTGGCGATCAGCAGCGCAAGGCAGGAGGCGATCAGGGTGCGCTTCATGCTGCACTCCCTGCGCGAACGCTGCGCGCACTCATCACCCGACGCCCGCCCCAGGCGAGCAAGGCCAGCGCGGCCAGACCGCCGGCGCCCCATCCTGCGTACTCCGTCCACGAGTGCGTATGTGCAGCCTCGTCGGCATGGGCCGCTTCGTGGATGTCGAGTTCACCGGCCAGCAGGTCGACCTCGCTGCCTGCAGTCACCGTGGCGGTGACGGGCAACACGCCTTCCTTGGGGGCCTCGGGCAGCACGACCTCGTATTCGTCTTCGCCTTGCTTCTCGGCCTTGTACCTGGTTCCGCCGATCTCGAGCTCGATCTGCGCGCCGCGCACGGGGCTGTTGTCGCCAAAGCGGTCCAGGTAGAGCGTGATCTGCTTGCCGCTGAGTACGCCGACGAGTTCGAAGGTCTCGGAGACCGCCGAGAAGCGCGGCAGCGCCTGGCCGACGGCTGCGGGTGCAGCGTCGCCGTGGTCATGGCCTTCGCCTGCCCACGCAGGCGAGCCAAGGAAGGTGGCCGCGACGAGCAGCGCGGCCAGGGTCTGTGGGAGTTTCATGGATGGATTCCTGAAGAGTTCGATGCGTGGCGTCACTGGGGCGTCACTGCGGCGTCATTGCGGGAGAAGGCCCAGGGCCTGCCGCCAAGCGGAGATGGCTGCGGCTAGTTCGATGCGGGTGCGTGCCGCCTGGCGTTCTGCCTCGGCGGCTTCGGCCTCGATGCGCAGGCGCGTCGGCAGGTCGGTTTCGCCGAGGCGGAAGGACTTGTCGAAGAAGCCGCGCGACTCGCGGGCGAGCTGGGCGCGGCGTTCCGCAGCCGTGAGCTGGCTGCGCGAGGCGTCCACGCGGACCTTCGCAGCTTCGCGTTCCGCCATCACACGCTCGCGTTCCAGCGCCAGTTGGGCCTGGACCTCGGTCGCTTCGGCGCGCGCGTTGGCGGTCCGGGCGTCGTGGCGCGGGCCACCGCCGAAGGGGATGCGCACGCCCAGCGTGATCGTCTGCTGCGCTGCTTCGCCGAAGGCACCACGGTCGCGCGTGGTGGCCAGCATCAGCTCGGGGTTGGCGCGCGACTGTGTCGAGGCAAGGGCTGCGGTTCGCTCGGCGACGGCGGCGCGATCCTTCAGCTCCTGCAGAGCGGCATGGGCTTCGACGTCGGTCGCGGCCGTACCGGGGTCAGGCTCTGCCGCGGAGGCTGCCGCTTCGCTTGCTGCAGGAGCAGTCCCAGCCAGTGCACGCAGATGCTGCCGGGCCGCTGCGAGGCCGGCCTCGGCCTGGGCCAAGTTGGCCTCGGCACTGGCCACGGCGCCGTCGGCCTGGTGCTGGTCGGCGCGGGCCAGGTCGCCGGCCTTGGTGCGCCGGGCCACGTCGGCAGCGATGCGGCGGGTGCTGTCGAGTTGATCGCGGGCGCTGTCGGCTTCGATGCGCGCGCGCTGCCACTGCCACCACGCCTCGCGGACGGTGGCCGCCACGCGCAGTTGCGCGGCCGTGCTGCGGCTCTCGATGGCCGCACCTTCTGCTTCCGCGAGCGCTGCACTCCTGCCACGCTCGCCGGGCAGCCACAGCGGCACGGCGATGCCGACCTCGAGTTCGCGCGCACCCTGGTTGCGGTTCAGGCGGTCGGTCTTGTTCGAGATTTCGAGTGCCGCAGGCTCCGGCGTCCAGGCTGTCGCCGCGCTCTGCTGCGCACGGGCGGCGTCGCGCCGCGCCTGCAGGGCCATGGCCTCGGGCTGGCGCGCCCAGGCGGCGTCGAATATCTGCCGCAGCGTCAGGGGGGCTGCTACAGATGGGGGCGGCGCCGTCGCTGCGCCGGTCTGCGCCTTTGCGGCGATGCCGCCAAGCGCCACCGCGCTTGCCAAGCCGGCGCGCAGCAGCCAGGTCGTCATTCGAGTTCTTGGTGTCATCCGATGCTCCAGTGTTGAAAACAACCCACGGGAGATCGGCAAGCGGCGACCAAGAGGTCGCGTCGTGCCCGAAGGCGCCGCATGCTGCGGCGCGCACTCAGGCGCGAACGGGCTTCAGAGAAGGAAGAGACCCGCCTCGCCGATCAGGCGAGGGGCAGCCACTGAGGGCGTTCGGGTCGGGTCGGCGCGTGCGCACCGCCAGCTTCGTCGAGGGTGACGCTGGGGTGCGCCGTCGACAGCGCGCCGGGCAGGCCCGAGGTCAGGGTGAGCATCACGCTGCAGTAGCCGTGGCAGTGGCCGCAGTCCAGGTCCATGGCACCGGGTGCCTTGTCGCCCGTGGCATCTGCGGTCGCATCCAGATCGGCAACCGGCTCGGCGTTGCCTACGGTGTCAGCGTGGTGCTGGTGCTCGTGGTGACCGAAGTGCGTTGCGCCGGCCTGCTCCTCGTGCCCGCAGTACGACGCCACGGCCGCCCAGCTGAACTGGAGCGGCAGAAGGGCAAGCAGGGCAATGGCGAGGATTCGACGCACAGGGAAGAGTCTAGCGGCTACAGGGTTGGCCTCGTCGCGTCCAAGGCGACCGGGCTGTGGGGTTTCACCACTGCGAGGCGCGGACACGCGCGACGTTGCGGTTCATTGCATGGCGGATGACGCGCTCGTACAGCAAGCGCTTCACGCCCGACAGGTTGGAGCCGTAGCGCGCGTAGAAGTCGTCGGGGCTGTCGAACACCCCGAAGTCGTCGGCGATGCCTTCCTTCTGGATGTAGGTGTCCTCGCCGCGCCACTCGACGCCCGGCGCCGACAGGTCGGGGGTGGCGGCGCCGTAGCCGCAGAAGCGCCGTGCCTGCGGGAAACGCCGCTGCAGGCTGGACAGATAGGGCGCGTCAAGGATGAAGCCTTCCAGCGCGATCCAGCGGCCTTCCAGGCTGACCTCGACCCAGCTATGGATGATGCGCTGCGGCGCCAGCCAGTAGGCCAGGCCGGTGATCGCGCCCTTCTGCAGCGGCTTGTCGATCGTGAAGCCGTGGAAGCGGCAGGGGATACCCACCGCGCGCAGCAAGGCCATCAGCAGCGTGCTCTTGGTGTTGCACTGGCCGATGCCGTCGGCCAGCACGCGGGATGCCGGCAGTTCGTCGCCCGCGTTGTAGCCGAAGGCGATCTCGTTGCGGACGAAGTCGTAGACGGCGCCGATGCGGTCATAAGGACTCAGTGTTCGCCAGCCGCGGCGGGCGACCAGGGCCTCGATGTCGGGCTGCGTGAAATCGAGCAGCCGCGTGGGCTGGAGAAGACGGGGTTGGGCATCCATGATCAGCTCAGTTTCGCTCTGGGTTGCGCAGCAGGCGCAGGCCGTTGAAGACCACCAGCAGGCTGGCGCCCATGTCGGCGAACACGGCCATCCACATGCTGGCGTTGTCGAACAGCGCGAGCACCAGGAAGACTGCCTTGATGCCCAGGGCCAGTGCGATGTTCTGCCACAGCACGGCGTGCGTGCGTTGCGACAGGCGCACCGTCTCGGCAATGCGGCGCAGGTCGTCGTTCATCACCACCACGTCGGCCGCTTCCATCGCGATGTCGGTGCCGGCCGCGCCCATCGCCACGCCGATGTCGGCCTGCGCCAGCGCGGGTGCGTCGTTGATGCCGTCGCCGGTCAGGGCCGTCGCGCCGTACTGCTTCTGCATAGCCTGGATCGCGGCCAGCTTGTCCTCGGGCAGCAGGTTGCCGCGGATGTCCGTCAGACCGGCCTCGCGGCCGATGGCCTCGGCGGTGGCCTGGTTGTCGCCGGTCAGCATCACCGGCGTGATGCCGAGGGCCTTCAGCTCGCCGATCGCGGCGGCCGACGAGGGCTTGATCGTGTCGGCCACTGCAAAGAGCGCCAGCACCCCGGATGCGGTGGCCAGCAGGCTGACCGTGCGGCCGGCCTGCTCGTGACGGTGAAGCACGGCCTCGATCTCGGCGGAGCACTGGCCGCGCTCCTCGATCAGACGGTGGTTGCCCAGCACGTAGCGCTGGCCGGCGATGTCGGCCTCGATGCCGCGCCCGGACAGAGCCGCGAAGTTGCGGGCCTCGACGCTGTTCGGCGTCAGCCCCGCGGCGATGGCGCGCGATACCGGGTGGTCCGAGTGCGCCGCCAGCGACGCTGCGATGTGTTCGGCCTGCGGCTTGGGCAGGCTGGTGGACAGCATCTCCCACTCGACGAGGCGCGGCTTGCCTTCGGTGATGGTGCCGGTCTTGTCGAGCGCGACCGCCTTGAGCAGGCGCGCCTGTTCCAGGTGGACGCCGCCCTTGATCAGGATGCCGCGCTTGGCTGCGGACGCCAGCCCGCTGACGACGGTCACGGGCGTCGAGATGACGAGGGCGCAGGGGCAGGCGATGACCAGCAACACCAGCGCCTTGTAGACCGCCGCCATCACCGTCCAGCCGAAGAGCCAGGGGCCGGCGATGGCAACGGCCAGTGCCAGCACGAACACGGCCGGCGTGTACACGGCCGCGAAACGGTCGACGAAGCGCTGCGTCGGTGCACGGCCGGCCTGGGCCTGCTCGACCGCATGGATGATGCGGGCCAGTGTCGACTGCGACGCCGCGGCCGTGACGCGGCACTCGATGGTGCCGGTCTGGTTGATGGTGCCGGCGAAGACCGCATCGCCCGGCCCCTTGTCCACCGGCAGGCTCTCGCCGGTGACGGGTGCCTGGTCCACGGCGGTGCTGCCGGCGGTGACCACGGCATCCATCGCCACGCGCTCCCCCGGCCTGACCCGGACGGTGGCGCCGATCGGCACGGCAGCGACAGGGACCGACTTCCATTTGCCGTCGGGCTGCCGGAGATCGGCTGTCTCGGGCGTCAGAGCCAGCAGGCCTCTGATCGCATTGCGCGCGCGGTCGACGGCCCGGGCCTCGATCAATTCGGCGATGGCATACAGCGCCATGACCATGGCCGCCTCGGGCCACTGGCCGATCACGAAGGCTCCCGCGACCGCCACCGACATCAGCGCATTGATGTTCAGCCGGCCGTGCCGCAGTGCGGACACGCCCTTGCGGAACGTGCCGAAGCCGGCCAGTCCGATGGCCGCAGCCGCAATGGCCAGGCCAGCCCACTTGGACCAGGGCGCGTCCGGCGCCAGGAAGGACAGGGCCTCGGCCGCCGTGGCAAGAGCGAGTGCGGCCAGCAGGCGGGGCAGGCCGGACCCGATTGCCGCGTCGTGGTCGTGGGCCTGGTCTGGTGCGCCGCTGGCGTCCGTCGATGCGGGCACCTCGGGCCAGGCTTGCACCTCGAATCCGGACTTCCGGATCGCTTCTGCGGCCTCCAGAGCGGCCTGCGGCTCACCGTCGATGCGCAGGCTGCGCTCGCCCAGCTGGAAGCGCAAACCCAGGATGCCCGGGATGCCCTCGACGGCGCGGCGGATCTCGGACTCCTCGCTGGCGCAGTCCATCGCCGGGATGCGGAAGCGCTGGCCGTCGCCCAGGGGGATCGGGGCAGCGGCAGCAGGTGCCCGTTCGGAAGCGCCGCAGCTGGCGCCGCAGCCGGCCGAAGGCAGTGTGCCGGCCGGATCCGGCTTGATGTCGAGGGGGTGATCGTGAGTCATGCCGACATTGAAAACCCTGAAGTGGGTATAGAGTCAAGGTGCATCGCGAACTGTCACCGGCACGAGGGGAACCGCTCATGCGCATCGGCGAACTGGCCCAGGCCAGCGGAACGCCCATCGAGACGATCCGCTTCTATGAACGAGAGGGGCTGCTGCCGTCCGCCGCGCGCACGGAGGGCAACTACCGCATCTACACGCCGCGGCATGCGGAGCGGCTGGGGTTCATCCGCCAGTGCCGCAGCCTGGACATGACGCTCGACGAGGTGCGGGTGCTGCTGCGCTTCAAGGACCAGCCCTTGGCCGACTGCGGCGAAGTGAACCACCTGCTCGACGAGCACATCGGCCATGTGGGGGAGCGGATCATGGCCCTGCGCGCCCTGGAGAAGGAGCTGCGCGCGCTGCGAGCCGCCTGCCCCGTGCCGCATGCCGCTGCCGACTGCGGCATTCTTCAGGGCATCGATCACGCGGGCGCGAAGCCTGCGGCTGTATCCAGGCGCCACGTGCGCGGCGCGCACTGAGCGGTGCCTGCAACGCGGCCCCTTCGCCACCCGTCGCCCTCTAGAATCCACGCCGCACCCGTCATTGGGGAGTAGCCGCCCTGTGCTCGCAGGGGCCTGCGTCAACACACTTGACCCTCACGGTCATGGCGCAAGCAGCTTCAAGCTTGGCAAGACCTTTGACTGCACTGCCTCCGGATGGGCCGGGGATGCCGTGCAGTCTCCGTCTTCGCCGGCCCCTGGAGTTCGTGTGGAAGCTTTCCTTGTCTCGACCGGCGTGGTCGCCTTGGGTGAAATGGGCGACAAGACACAGTTGCTGGCGATCGTGCTAGCGGCGGCCTTCCGCAAGCCCATCCCCATCGTCCTTGGCATCCTGGTGGCCACCCTGGCCAACCATGCGGCGGCGGGCGCCGTGGGTGGCTGGGTGGCTCAGGCGCTCGGCCCCGACATCCTGCGCTGGGTCATCGGTGTGTCGTTCCTGGCCATGGCCGGTTGGATCCTGATCCCGGACAAGATCGATGGCGAGGCAGCAGGCGGCACGCGGCGCTTGGGCGTCTTCGGCACGACCGTCGTTGCGTTCTTTCTCGCGGAGATGGGCGACAAGACGCAGATCGCCACCGTGGCGCTGGCGGCGCGCTACCCCGACATCGTGCAGGTGGTACTGGGCACGACCCTCGGCATGATGCTGGCGAATGTGCCCGCGGTGTTCCTGGGAGACAGGATCGCGAAGAAGGTCTCCATGCCGTTGGTCCACGGCATCGCTGCGGCGATTTTCGCCGTCCTCGGTGTCCTGACGCTCTTCAATGTCGGACGATTGTTCTGAGGGCTCGCTCGCGTGTCCGTGGCCTGCCAGGCGGCAAGGCAGATGCAGTGGCTTTCGGAGGGTGGGCTTGCCGTGTCGACCCACGCTACCACGTCGTTCTCGCCGTCAAGGTCTGCGCGCTCGCTCAGGCGAGCGCTTGCGGCCTGCGGCCGTCTTCGAACCCTGACTGCTGCGCTGCGGCGTGGTGCTCCGGTCTCGGGCAATCCCGCCCGACACAGACCGGAGTTCGCCATGTCGTTGTCTTCCACTTCTTCCGTTGTCGCTGTCGATGCGCTGCTGGTGCGCGATGTCGATGGCCAGTACCGTCCTGCGCGTGCCGAGGAGGTGCTGTCGCAGGCGCGGCGCGTGCTGTCGCAACGCGTGCGGCGCGGTGCCACGATGTCGTCGCCGCAGGCGGTGAAGGACTACCTGCTTCTGGAGATCGGGGTGCTGGAGCACGAGGTGTTCTGCGTGCTGTTCCTCGATGCGCAGCACCGCATCATTGCGCTCAAGCAGATGTTCCGCGGCACGGTGACGCAGACCTCGGTGTACCCGCGCGAGGTGGTCAAGGAAGCGCTGGCCGTGAATGCTGCGGCGGTCATCCTGGCGCACAACCATCCGTCGGGCGCGGCTGAACCGAGCCGTGCCGACGAGTTCCTGACGCAGACGCTCAAGACGGCGCTGGCGCTGGTCGATGTCCGGGTGCTCGATCACCTGGTGGTAGCGGGCGCAGGTGTCCGATCGTTCGCCGAACTCGGGCTGCTGTGACGCGCGCGGGGCGCCTGGTCGCGCCCCGCCTTGCTTCACGGGCCGCGTGCGGATCAGGCTAGGCTGATCCGCCGGATGTCCAGCGCGAAGGGTCCGGCCTGGCGGGCGGCGATCATCAGGCCGACCTGGCGGATGCGGGCGGGATCGAGAGGCGGCGCATCGGGAATCTCGCGGCCGCGGAAGCTGGCATGGAACTCGGCCAGCGGCAAGCGCAGGGATTGCCATTCGGTGCCTGCAGGAGCGAAGCCGGCCTGGTAGTTCAGGCTGTCGAAGCCATCGTCGGTCAGCAGGCTGAGCTTGAACTGCTTGTTTTCACCGCGAACTTCCATCAAGCAGGCCTCGGCGCCGGGTTGGCCCCGGTTGCCTGGGCTGGATCGGACGGAGGCAAAGCCGCCGTTGCGCTGCAGCGAGACGGACCCCTCGAACACGGCGTGGCCCGCGGTGTCGTGGCGCAGCGTGCTGCGCGAGATGCCGCCCATCACGCGGTCGTCGATGGCTTGCCATGCAGCCACGGCCAGTGGGTCGACGAAGTCGAACAGCAGCTTCAGCATGACCAAGGATTCCAGGTGGAGGAGCGGGCGCTTCGGGCGCTGGTGCCCTCAGGGATCGACGCTCAGGATGGCGGCGATGTCCTGGCGGTCACCGACCAGGCGGACGACGTCCAGGTGGTCCACCGCCTCGAAGTAAAGCCACTGCATCGGGAAACCCGTGACGCGCCATGAGCGCAGGCCCGGGATCTCGCACAGCTGCCCCATGCGACGGGAACCCATGCCGGGCATGCGCTCGATCGGCTGGAGTGCTGCAATCGCGGCGTCGAACATGCGCTCGGCCAGCTCGACGCTGCCTTCCTTCGCATAGTGCCGGGTGGCCTCGATCAGGTCGGCCTCGGCCTGCGGCCGCAGGTGGGCGGGCTTCAACGCAGGTCGCCGAGTGCCTGCTTCTTGAGCTGCGCGGCGCGCTTGGGCGTGAGTACCTGGCCGGGGCCGGAATTCAGGCCTTCCTCGATCAGTTCGCGCAGGCGCTTCTTGGCCTGTTCTTCCTGGTCGCGGCGGATCAGCTCACGCAGGTACTCACTGGTGTTGCCGTACTGGCCGGAGCGCACGCGCTGGTCAACGTAGCGGCGCATGGCTTCGGGCAGGGCAAAGCTCATGGTGTTGGTGCTCATGCACTGGATGATCGCGCCAACTATCAATAGTTGTCAATGATAGGTCGGTCGATCAGGACATCCGCAGTACCCGAGGACCGTTGGACGGGGTCTGCCGGACCCGCTTCAAGGGTCGCTGTGCCGCGGGACTTCGGTATGCTTTGACCACGCATCTGGTGCTGTCGCTCTGTGTCCTGGTCCAGCGTCTTCGACATGAACGTCGATCTCAATCCCGAGCTGGGGAACCCGATCCGCCGCAAGGTGGCGTCGGGGGTGTTCGCGTCGGGCAGCGAGGTGGTGTGCAAGGCGTTGCGGCTGTTGGGCGCGCGCGACCGGGTGCACGCTGTGCGGCTCGAGTAGCTGCGCCTGGACTTGCGCAAGGGGCAGGAGCGCGGGCCGAGCGACGCCCGGGAGCCGGACGGCAGGCGGCAGATGGCGCGCGCGCGGCGGGCGGCAGCTCGGGGCTCCGGCGAGGCGTAGGCCGTCGTCGCGGGGCCGCCACTTCTGCCGCGGTGGCGGTGTGCAGCTTGGAGTCTTCGGGGAGAACAAAACCATGTCGAAGCGTCTTGTCCTGGTGGACTTCGAGAACGTGCAGAAGCTGGATTTGTCGATCCTGGACGAGACCTATCGGGCGATCGTGTTCGTGGGCGCCAGCCAGGCGCCGCCCAAGGCGGCCCGAAACAAGGCCACGGCCCACCGGTTCAGCCGGGTCGATTTCCAGAAGATCGAGGGCAACGGCAAGAACGCGCTGGACTTCCACATTGCGTTCCATCTCGGTCGCACCTTCGAAACGGCGCCCGAGACGGAGTGCATCGTGTTGTCGAAGGACAAGGGCTACGACCCTTTGCTGGTGCATCTGAACAAGAACGGTTTGAGCTGCCGCCGAATCGTGAGCCTGGAGGAGTTGCTGCCCGAGGTTCCTTCTGCTGCCGCTGTTGCTGCGCCCGCGGCGGATCTCGCTGATCAAGTGGTCTGCCGGCGCTGCGGGAAGTCGAGCACGATCGAGCACTACGGGGGTCAGTGGTGCACGAACTGCGGGTCGTTCGCCAGCCCGCCCGACCCGAAACTGTTGCCTTCTCAGCAGCCGGGGTTTCGCGATGAGCGGCGGAGGCCCTTTGTCGGGTTGCTCGAGCGGGAACAGGCGCGATCCCGGTTGCCAGAGTGCGGTTGGTGCCACCAGAGGGTCGACATGGGCGACGGCATCTACGACGACGGGGAATGGATGTGTGGGGGCTGCATCGCGCGCTATGCGCATGATTGATCGGGTCCCGGTGGTCGGTTGGAGCTGGGTGGGCGTCTCCCCGCTGCGCGGGGCCGTGCTGTCGCGCTCCGCGTCGAGCCACCGGGGTACCGGCGTCTCGCCCCTGACGGGCTTCCATCCCTGACGCGAACACGGTCAGGCCGGCTGAGCCGGCTGAGACACGCGGCGGCCCTTTCCCGTGCCCGGGGCCCGCGAGCCCTGATTCCTTCACGCTGCGCGTGAACGAGGCCCGCTTGGCGAACTGACCGGCTTGCAGGTCGCTGCGCTCGGTGCGGCGCCGGCCAGATCGCCACCCCGGTCACCCGCCATGCCCGGAGCCGAGCCGCTGAAGACCGGGTTCAGAGAAGTGCACGCAGCGGCTGCGCCGCTGCAAAGCCAGCGATCAGCGGCTCGACCGCCGCGCCAGTCGCTGCGCTTTGTGTCACGTCGGCCGCAGAGCCGCCGCTGCTCGTGATCGTTCGGTCGGCTGCGCTGCAACCGCTGCGCCAGGCGAGCTGGCACATCGGTCGCGACGCTGCGCCGACCGCGGGGAGTGGCAGCCCGTGCGCCAGTCGTCCCACCGCGCTCCCCCCACGGCGCCCCCGTCGAATTGCGAGGGGGACTCCACGGTGCCCTTGCGCCTGCGCTTGCTCGCGGCGCTGTCGGTGTCGCACGGCGACCGACGAATGCGGGGCAGCAGTCCGCTCAACCCAACGCCGAGGGATCAACAGCCAATCCGGCTCCCTCGGAAATTAGGGCAGGCGGCTTTCAGGCGAGGAAGGCAGACGGGGTCTTGATGCAGGTCGATCTTGAACGCAGCGAGTGGGCACGGAGCCGTTTACGAAAAGTTGCCGTGTCGTTCAGAACCTGGGCCTCTCCCTGGCCCGGCGTGCCGCCGTGACGCGTTGTCGAGAGACGGTCGCGGAGTGTCATCAACCAATGGAGTTCATCATCATGGAACACACGAAGGAGTTGCTCTCGGTGCCGCTGGCCAGCCTGGTGCCGTCGCGGTTCAACGTTCGGCGTCATTCGGTCGGACAGGTCGAGGAACTGGCGGCGCTGATCGAGGCGCAGGGCCTGCTGCACAACCTGGTGGTCACCGAGCAGGAGGTCGGCCGGGGCAAGTCGCGCAAGCTGAAGTTCGCGGTGGCGGCCGGTGAGCGGCGGCGCCGCGCGATGCTGCTGTTGCAGCAGCGCGGGCGGCTGCCGAAGGAACACGAGGTGCTGTGCGAGCTGGTGCCGCCCGAGCGCGCGCTGGAAGTCAGCCTCGCCGAGAACAGCGGGCGCGAGGCCATGCACCCGGCCGATGAGTTCGAGGCCTTCAAGGCGCTGATCGACGAGGGCAAGGGCGTCGAGGATGTGGCGGCGCGCTTCGGGGTGTCGCTGCTGACGGTGCAGCGCCGGCTGAAGCTGTCGGCGTTGTCGCCGAAGCTGCTGGCCCTGTATCGCGAGGATGGCATCAACCTGGATCAGCTGATGGCGCTCACGTTGAGTGACGACCACGCGGTGCAGGAGCGCACCTGGTTCGACGCGCAGCCATGGGACAAGACGCCGGCTGCGCTGCGGCGGCGGCTGACTGTCGGCGAGGTCGAGGCCGCCGGCAGCGCGCTAGTGCGCTTCGTCGGCATCGAGGTCTACGAGGCGGCGGGCGGTGTCGTGCGGCGTGATCTGTTCGATGACGAGCAGAGCCGCTTCCTGTCGGACCCGGCGCTCCTGGAGCGGCTGGCGACGGAGAAGCTGGAGACGCTGGCCGCCACGGTCCGCGAGGAAGGTTGGAAGTGGGTGGAGGCGCGGCTGAGCCTGGACTCGATGGCCCTGCGGCAGTTCGCGCCCTGTGCATACACCGACCGCCAGCCCACGTCCGCCGAGCAGGAGGAACTCGATGCGCTGGACCGGCGCGCTGCCGAACTGGAGCAGCAGGCGCAGGCGCTGGACGATACGCCGGAGTGGTCGCCCGACGAGGCCGAGATGATCGACCTGGAGGGGCAGGACATCGCGGCGCGGCGTAAGGCCATCCAAGAGGCACTCAAGACCTGGACGCCGGAGCAGAGGACGCACGCAGGTGTCATCGTCACCATCGGCCGCGACGGGGATGTCGAAGTCATGCGCGGGCTGGTGCGGGACGAGGGTCGTAAGGCCATCGCGGCTGAGGTGCGCTCGAAGGGCGCGAAGGAGCATCGTGATTCCGATGAAGCGGGCGACGACGACGAAGGCGCGCCGGCGATGTCGGTGGCGCCGGAACGCCGGGCGCCTGGGTGCAGCGACGCGCTGACCAAGCGGCTCGCGGCGCATCGAACGCTGGCGCTGCAGGCGATGCTGGCGCAGAACGCGACGGTCGCCCTGGCCTCGGTGGTGTATGTCTTCGTGCTGCGCACCTTTGGCGCCGACTACCCGCGTGAAGCGTCGGCGTTGCAGGTTTCTCCGCAGTTGTCGGCGAACGCGCTGGAAGCCGTGGCTGACGACCTCAAGGCCAGCCGGGCATGGCGGGAGGTGCAGCAGCGGAAGGAAGGGTGGCGTGCTCGCCTCCCCGAGGACCAGGGTGAATGGCTCGGTTGGCTGATCGCTTTGCCCCAGGCCGAACTGATCGACCTGCTCGCGCTGTGCGGCGCGTTGACGGTCAATGCATTGCCGGGCGCGGGCGCGGCAGGCAGCGCGAACGCGATCGCATCGGCGCTCGGCCTAGACATGGCCGACTGGTGGGAGCCGACTGCCGAGGCGTACCTGAACCACGTGCCGAAGGCGCAGATCATCGCGGCGCTGAAGCAGGCGGGGCCCGATCTGGCTGGTGGTGGTGTCGAAGCGATGAAGAAGGATGCGCTGGTCAGCGCAGCGGCATCGCGGCTGGCCGGCACGCGCTGGCTGCCCGAACCGCTGCGCCGATCGCCAGGCTGATCGGATCGCGCGGCCGGGGTGAACCCGCCTGCGCGTTCCGGATCGGAGGACTCATGTGGCTGCTGGTTGCTCGCGAACCCCAGCCGGACGCGCCTGAATGGCCCGGCCGGCGCTTGCTCGCGGCCGTCGATGCGGTCGCGTGGCCGCTGGTGTGGGTGCTGCTGATCCGGCAAGTGCCAGGTCCAGCGGGCCTGGTCGAGCCGTTCGTCACGGCGCTCGCCGTGCTGCTTGGGCTCGGGCGCCTGCACCGCGCGCTGTGGGTAAACCACCGCTACTGGTTCACCACATGGCGCTGGGGCAAGGTGCTGGGCGCGATGCTGCTGATCGGCGCCGTGATGAAGCTGTCGATGCCGGCATAGGCCGGAACGCTTGCGAGGGGTTCTATCGCGGCGAGGGTGTCAGTGCGACACCGTGGGGCGACCGGCGCTCCACTGCTCTAGGTCGATGCGGCGCCACGCTACAGCGCGCTTGGCCAGGCGAACCGGCGACGGGAACTTGTCTTCGGCCATCAGCCGGTAGATCGTCGACCGGCCGAGTCCGGTCATGCGCACGACGGCAGCCATGCGGACGAAGACGGCGGGCTGCACGTCGGCGGCGGGCGGTTTCGGCTGGGTCTGTGTCTGGCTCATCAGGCGGCTCCTGGGCTGCGTCTGGGGAGAACTCTAGGCGCTGCAGGCGTGCCCGGGAGCGATGACTTTGGGCTCAAAAGTGTCGATCGGTGGTCGGTACGGCGATCAGCGCGTTCCGCCGTTCGATCTCTGTGCACTGGTCTGGAATGACCCACCTTCGTTTGCCAACCGGCTGCGCCAAGTCCAACCCAGCCTCACGTTTGGGCTTTCGAACTGCGAGGTCGGCGGGTCAAGGTATCGCTGCTGCAAAGGCAAAGAAAAGTCACTACGCGGACTCATCCGAACCTAAATCCAAACAAGCCGCCGTCCTCGGCTTCGTCAGACAGCCTAGTCCCGAGGACGGCCGCCTTCAGATCGACACTGTTATCAACCGGCAAGCGGTCGAAGATATCGGAGTTCATGGTGACGACGTACTGCTGCTGTAAGTCCTCGCTGATCTTCTTGCCAAGGCGGAGCGCGCCGGCTACTTGACGCTCGTCGACTCCGTCAAATAGATGGCTGTCATGGATCAAGAACCCAGGGCCACCGTACCGCCGCGTCACGATCTGCAGCAGCGCCAGATCAAAGCAGTAGATCTCCATGTTCGCAATGCCGCCGCCGCGGTCTCCCTCGATGGAAATGCGGAACTCAGGGCCGTTTTCCGTGGCGTCGACCACAAACCGACCCGCACGATCGTCGTACAACTCTGCGATGGTGTCGGCGATGATCAGGATAGCCTCATCGAGGGCCTTCTCCCGGGCATGGTGGTCCTGTTGAAGTTTGCGTTTGAGGTTTGCGCGGTCAATGTCGAGTTTCGTCGACTCGCCTTCAAGTGCCTCCGCTGCCTTGTAGCGCTCTCGCAGTGACGCTGCACTCGCCTCGACCTCGGCCAGGTCGCGCTGCATCGTCAGGAAGTCATCGAGCGCCCCTCGTCCCTGCAGCATCCGCAAAATATCGCTGCGTTCTTTATCGAGCCGGCCGAGTCCAGCGTCCACGTCGGCAATGCGGGAACGCACGTCGGCAATCTCGTATTCCAGGTGAATCCGACGGTTGGCAACCACAGACTCGTAGAAACTGCTGACATCGTCAAAGCGGCGTAGAGCAACGCCAGGCAACTCGATCCCAGCTGCGGAATAGAGCTGCTGGATGTCCGAGCGCTGCGGAGGCCGTTCAGACTTCAGTGCCTCTTGCAGATGATCAAGCGTTTCGTTCAGCGTAACCGCCTGCCGCGTGAGGTTCTGCATTTCGGTTTTGATTTGCCCGGCGCGCTTCGACAGAGACTTGTAGCTGTCGAGCACCTCGAACTGCTCAAGGCTTTGACGCAACTTGCTCGCTTTGGCCTCTGCGATCGTCACCTGCGGCCGCAGTTCCGCAACCGTGCCGATCACTGATCCCAGAGCGCCGATCTTCACCGCCTTCTTGAGTTCATCCAGTGTCTTCTCGCGCGCCCTGATCTTGTTGAATTCGAACGGTATCTGCCAGTCGAGGCCGAACAAGTACGAAAGATTGACCTGCCAGTCCCAGCGCTGCTGTTTGTCTGCCTGACGTTCAGGACTAAAGAAGCCGCCGGCGTTCCTGCGACGCGCGAAGTACGAGAACATCGCCCGGAAAGTCGGCGTGAAGGACTCTTCGAACAAGGTTCCGCGCTCATCCGCAGGGAGCGCGAACATCGCGTGACCGAGGAACACGCGCCAATTCACATTCGAGACGTAGAACCGCTCACTGGGCTTGTCCAGCTTACGTGGAATATCGGTGCGCTCCTCCCCGCCGCTGAGAAGGAAAATCTTCGATGGGTCTGAACCAGTTCGCGCGACCGTGAAAAGTTCACCGCCGATGCGGAAGGTCCCCTTGAACGTGTGCTCGGCGAGTGCATCGAGCCGGAAGAGCGAGTCCTTCTCGCATTCGGCGCCAAGCAGGAAATGGATGATCTCTATGAGACTTGTCTTGCCTGCGCTGTTGCGCGTTTGCTTGTCGGTAGAGTTCGCTGTCCGATCGGACAGCAGAACATTGAGTCCGGGACCGAACGCCACGGGCTTGAATGTTTTCAGCGTGCTTTCGATTGAGACGATCATGCTGTCTGCTCGCTGTAGATGATGCCGTCGCGAAATTCGATCGCTGAAATGGCATACAGCAAGTTGAGCGCGAGAACGAACCAATCAAAGGAGACGAGCGCAGTTCCGGCCTTGTGGCTCTGACCTTCACGCACGCAATCCCACAGCGCGGAGACCGAGCGTGGCTCCTCAAGGTGCTTGAGGATCTCGCCACCGACAGTGATGAGGGCACGATCGTGCGGCAAGTACTTCGTCGGCAAGATCATGTCGCCACCTGCGCAGTTGGTTCGCGCTCAAAGATGTCGCAGTTCTCGAAGAGGAACGCCAGCAGTGACTGTGCCGCGACCTGTTTCTGTGGCGGAACGTTGCCAATACCAGTCACCAGCTCGTACAGCAGCCCCATGATGTCGCCTGAGCTCAGTTGTTGCGCCTTCAGGTAGTCATACCGGTCTCGGAAGAGCTTCGCGATGCGCTCGCCGGTCAGCGGGTCGGGATGGCGATCGAAGTACTGGCCGACAAGGTGCGCGTTTTTCCACCCTCCGGCGATCAGCTGTTTCCAGTGGTTCGGCAGATTGTTGTAGTTAAGTTTGTGAAGAGGGACAGGACGCAGGTCCTGAGGATCGAAATCGATGGCGTCGGCTTGGCTGCGCAGGTGCTGGATGAGGTCTCGCAAAGCCGCCGTATCAAGGGTCGTCGCGTCCGCGTCCGACGCGACTGGACCAAGGAGGGATTCGATCTGAAACGGTTGCAGACGGAACACGCGCTCAGAGAAGCCCTCCACGCCGATGAAGCCGAGGGTCAACGTGGGGTTGGCTTTTCTGAGGGTATCCATCGTGGTTAGCGCCTCGACGGGGAGCCCGTCGGCGATGTTGTGCACCATGTGCCACTCTTTCATGATGGCGGCCAGATTCTTCAGCGCCTTCGCGAAGTCGTCAGTCATCTTGGTTGTGAGCGTGGCTACTTGCTTCAGTTCGCCTGCCAACGCTCCGTAGCACTGAAATAGCTGCCCATTCGATTGCACGTAACCATCGCACCCTTTGTCGCCGAGGGCGCCATAGGGACGAACGCGCACAAAGTCGTCACCATGGAGGAGACCCATGACTGTCGAGAAGAAGTCTTGGAATGCGTCGCTATTAGCCTTTCGCAGCCTGAGTTCAAGCGCGATCCGCCAGTAATAGCGTTGGATAGCGGTGAACGGATCGGCCGATGGTTGAGCCGGACCGGTCGGAGTCGCGGTCATAGGCGCTTTCTCCTCACGGTGGCTGCGGCCGGCCACAGGCTATGCGCGCGCAACAGGCGCGCGGTGGTCACTCCATCCATGAAGACAAGTCGGCACGGCGCGACGAAGGTCCGGGCAAGTGCGAAGGCTTCGGCCTGCTTGCGGACGGCGGCGCCGATGTTATGGCAGTGCTGCACAACGTAGACCTGGGCCGGTATGTTGAACAGTCTGTAGATCTGATCGCCATTCTTGCCGAGGTCTGTCGGCTTCATCGGATGAAACTTTGAGGGCCCTTTAAGCAAGAAGGCGCCCGTATGGCGGCGGCCGTCGATCATCAGATTGGCTGACAAGACATCGCTCTCCTCTCCGCCCCAGTCACTGGGCACCGAGTGTTCACTGAGTAGGCGGCAAATCAACTCCTTCACGGCCTGCTCTGGGACTTGGCTCATGCGCCTGAACTCGGCCTCGGAAGGAAGCCAGTCTCCGTCCATGCCGGCAAACTGCGCGATCGCTTGCGGTTGCAATTCAAGGGTCTGCAGAAATGGAGAGGACAGCATGCTGCTGCCCTCAACGAGATCACCGACGACGTATGGAACTGCCCGAATGGTGCCGCCGTCAACGTCCGCGATATATCCGAACGCAAACAACCGTGTTGATCCGGACATCCGTGTCGAGGCTGTGTCGTTGACGAGGCCGGTCTTGGAGAACTCGAACACTAGCTTCCTGCCGGGGAGCGGATCGTCAAGTTTTTCGGTGAGCGTCAAGGCTGGTGTCTTGTTGCGATATCCGAAGCCGCCCCCAGAGAAATGGCCGTTGTAGATGAACTGCGCTCCCGGCTGCAGACCGCCCTCGAAGGCTAATTGCTGCAGCGTCTTCACCGCGCCCGCCGCAATGGCCTGTAGCAGGTAGGTGCCGATGGCGTTCGTGAGAATGGCCGAAGCCATCTTCACGTCTTGTCCCCGCAGCGCCGCAAGCACGTGTGTTGGAAGGCGCTCAGCGTCGAGGAGACCAAGGACGCGGTCGCGGCTGAGATAGAAGGCGGTCAGCCGTGCCTTGGTCGCCGGCGCTAGCTCCCCCGCGTCGGCCGGTGCAGCGAATTCAGTCGCCACCTCGTAGGGCTCAAAGTCTCGGGCTGGCGTGCGTGGCATGGCGTCTTCGGTCCCCGCCCTATGCCAGCGCTTCGTGGACAGCGCGGGGCGTCGGCTTGACCTTGAGCTTCACCTCGACCCGGGAGCCGAGGCGGTTGATGATGCCGACTAGGCGATCCAAGGTGAAGCGGCTCAGGTCCGCATTACGGATGCGGGAGAAGTCGGCCGCAGCGATGCCCGTGCGAGCGTGGGCGGCGCGCACCGTCAGGTTGTCATAGTCGAGCTTCTTGATGATCTCGGCCGCCAGTAGCGCCTTGAACTGCTTGACATCGGCGTCGTCTTGGCCGAAGTCGCGGTGGACATTGCCGCTGCCGTGGATGACTTCAAGCGGTTCCGGCTTCATCCCAACATCTCCTTCAGCTGTTTCACTCGTGCCGCAATCAGGTCGATCTCCTGCTTCGGGGTCTTGATCCCCTGGGTCGACTTCTGTCACCCAGTCCCGCATCGGTGATGTTGTCGTATCTGACAACAAAGCGCAAGTGTTCGTCCTTGGACGCCGGTCACTCGGCTCCCGCACTCTGCCCTGTCGAATGATCGCAATGTGGCCGAGACCGTGAGTACCGGACTTGGCGGCCACTGACCGCCCCCGTTGCACAGCAGATGGTTGCGGCAATACTGCAATCACGTCGGAGTGCCCGCGCTGTTCGGTTGCGCAGCAGGCCGTTGCGGAGTGGTGTCGCGGTGTCAACTAGCGCGGGGCGTACAACGCTGGGGCGATGCGATCCTCAAAGCGCAAGGCGCGCCAATGCCCCGGCGGCGACATCGCTGCGCAAGTGCCCGTAGTGCCGCTCGATCATGGCCACGCTGGTTCCTGAGATCTGGGCGACGGTCAGCAAGTCCAGGCCATCGTGCACCAGGTCGCTGATGACGCTGTGCCTCAAGGTGTAGGCTGTGGTTCCATCTGGAAGGCCAGCCTCCTTCACGGCTTCCTTGACGGGCCACTTCCAGGCGTCCTTGTTCCACGCCTTGCCGTCGGCGCGGGAGAGCAGGGGGGCGGTGGGCAGCTTGCCCTTGGCGGCAGCTTCGAAGAGTT
>CAVVSC010000005.1:0-20331 GCA_963750785.1 uncultured beta proteobacterium
CCCTTGGGCCGCCATGCGCAAGAACTGCTCGACATCCTGGAGGATCGTGAGCGGCCGTACTACGAGCACCGAATGGCAGCGTAGGTTCGGCTACACGCCCGGCGGACTCACCGTGATCTGGACTCACCAAACGCCATCGATCGATGGCGCACGAAGAACCAGCTTCCTGGTCCCTGCGTGGCTGTCTCCCATCGCCAACTCCTTGAGGGGCTTTGGTGGCCGCCGAAACCATGCTTGACAGACGTTCAAGAGATCGCTGAATTGAACGTTCTGGCTGTCAATCAATGATTCCGTGAGGGACCGATCGTGGCCCACATAGAAATCGCCAAGGTGCTGAATCTCACCAAGGCTTCCCTTCCGGTCTGACAGGCGCTTCTGCAACATGCGGCGCGGCACCTTCCAATCCCGGCCATCCTCGCGCATGGCGACGCCCATGATGGGGGACATGAAGTCGATCAGCCACCCTTCACACTCAACCCATGCGTGGAACGCTTCCGTGTCGTTCACGAAGACGCCGCCTTCATCGCGTCCGTACACCACGACGTTCGCCTTCTGCTCGTCGACCATCAGCGCCATGCACCCGGCACTGATCGTTGCGGGCACCGAATACTGGTCCCGCAATATCAATGCTCCCACTGAAGCAAAGAAGATGCAGGCCCGGTGCGTGATGGCAATTTCGGAGGCTTCGAGCACGCTATACGTGACCTGATAAATGCGCTGGTAGTCGGGCAGGGGTAGCAACGGGGATCGAGCCATGCGCAATCGTAGTGCCAACGCGTCTTCGCCTCGGTTTCGGCGCAGGAATCGCGAAACATGAGGCGCGCCCGGTTGCGCGACCGAGCGCGTCGGGAATGAAGCGCCTTCGAGGTTGTGCCGCGCACCACGCGGGCGTAGCTGAACGAGCGCGGCTGCAACAATGGGCGGTCTTGCATCCTGAACGCCAAACCCTTGATCGACGCCCGCCTTCTTCGCAAGCTGGAAATGTCGGACCTGCCCGGCGATCCCGCTGGGGCGCATCTGAGCGCGGCCAGCGGCTTGGTGCGAGTTGGACAGAACCTCTTCGTCGTGGCTGACGACGAACTCGGCCTTGGCGTATTCGATCTCTCTTCAAAGGACCCTGGCCGGCTTGTTCCCCTGTTCGAGGGCGCGCTGCCGAGACACCACCGCAAGCGCAAGGCAGAGAAGCCCGACCTTGAGGCGCTGACCGCGCTTCCTGCATTCGGTAGCCATGCGTTTGGCGCATTGATGGCGATCGGATCCGGCTCGAGGCCGAACCGTCAGCGAGCTGTGCTGTTGCCTCTCGACCGACACGGCACTGTTCAGGGCAGCCCTGCTCAAATCGATCTTGCGACGCTGTACGAGCCATTGCGTGCGCGGTTTGGCGACCTCAACATCGAAGGACTGTTCATCTCGGACGACAAGTTCTGCCTGCTCCAGCGAGGCAGCCGAAGTTCGCTAGTCAACGCCTGCGTGCAGTTCGAGTGGAAGGCGGTCGAGCGCTGGATTGAGGACGCGAAGAATGTGCCGGACATTCGATCGATTGACGTATTTGATCTCGGCGGCATCCATGACGTGCCACTTTGCTTCACGGACGGAGCGGCCCTGCACGGCGGTGGCTGGGTATTCTGTGCAGCAGCCGAGGACACGTCGGACAGCTACACGGATGGGCGATGCCTCGGTTCGGCTGTCGGCCTTGTCAGTGCCGACGGCAAGTTGGTCCATCTGGAGCAGATCGCTGGCAAGTTCAAAGCCGAAGGCATCGCAGTCGCGAGTGACGGCGATCCACGGGAGTTGCTCTTGGTGACCGACGCGGACAACAGACTAGCGGCAGCCGGTTTGCTGTCTGTTACGCTGCCGCGAGGGACGTGAAACCCAGGCGATCACCCGGTGACAAACGCCGCGGCAGGCACTGAGCGGGAAGCATCGAACTTGGCGTCCGATGCCTACAGCCAGCGTGCCTTGCAAAGACCGCTAGAAAACGTACGAGCCAGTCGAGACGATGAGGGTTGGCCTAGCCAGGTACAACTGCTCGACAGCAGCGCCGCACAGCAAATCGTGCAGTCTTTGGAATTGACTATGACGCTACTTCGGCGTGCGACCGGAGCGATGGCTTGCGGTCCGCTCGATCCACTCCACAAGTGCGGCTAGCTCCGGATCGAGGAGGATTCCGCTCCAACAGGCTTCAGCTGTTGCAGCAGCGTCGGCACCAGTTCGCTCACCGTGGGGTGGATGTGCACGGCCCTCGAGATCACCGTGTACGGCTGGTCGGCAGCCATGATGTCGAGCAACGAATGCACGACCTCGTCGCCGTTCAAGCCGAGGATGGCCGCCCCCAGGATGCGCTGCGTGTCGGCGTCGACCAGCACTTTCATGAAGCCCTGCGTCTCGCCGGCTTCGCGGGCGCGGCCGACACGCTGCATCGGCATCTTGGCGCGCAGCACGCGCTTGCCACTGGCCAGGGCTTCGGTCTCCGTCATGCCGACGCGCCCCAGCGCCGGGTCGATGAACAGCGCATAGCAGGGAATGCGGTCGCTGATGCGCCGTGGGTCGGCGTCGAACAGGTTCGCGACCACGATCTCGTGGTCGTTCCATGACGTGTGCGTGA
Organism: uncultured beta proteobacterium; assembly: GCA_963750785.1. Classification (GTDB taxonomy): domain Bacteria; phylum Pseudomonadota; class Gammaproteobacteria; order Burkholderiales; family Burkholderiaceae_C; genus Rubrivivax. The sequence continues at coordinate 2,606 of CAVVSC010000005.1, forward strand.
ACGCGCCGCGGCCATTGCAGTCGCCCACGGCCCAGACGCCTTCGGCGCTGGTGCGGCACTGGTCGTCGACTTCGACGTAGCCGCGCGGATCGGTGCGGATGCCAGCCAGTTCCAGGCCCAGTCCGTCAGTGTTGGGCTGGCGGCCGACGGCCAGCAGCACATGGCTGCCGGTGATGCCCTCGCCACCGCCACACGCGGCGCCGACGACGATGCGATCGCCGGCTGGCGCTAGCGACAGGCATTCGGCGCCGAGTTCGAAGCGAACGCCTTCGGCTTCGAGGATCGCGCGGATGCCATCGGACACATCCTGGTCCTCGCGTGGCAGCAGGCGCGCCGATCGTTCCACCACCGTCACCGCAGCGCCCAGCCGGCGCATCAGGTGGGCGAACTCAAGGCCGATGTAGCTGCCGCCGACGACCACCAGATGATCGGGCACCGCATCCAGTTCCATCACCGAGACGTTGTCGAGTGTCTGCACCGTGTCGATGCCCGGCAGCGCGGGCCGCACGGCGCGTCCGCCGACGTTCAGGAAGATGCGCGGCGCGCTCAGCCGGCGCCCGCCCACCTCCAGCGTGGCCGGGCCCACGAAGCGCGCATCGCCGACGATGACCTCCGTGCCCTTCAAGCCACGCATCCAGGTTTCGACGCCCTCGCGCGACTTGGCGACGATCGCGTCCTTGCGCGCCATCACGCGAGCCATGTCGACGCGCAGGTCGGCGACATCGAAGCCGAACTCGGAGCCACGTTGCGCCAGCCGGACGGCGCGTGCGCTGGCCACCAGCGTCTTGGTCGGCACGCAGCCCACGTTGACGCAGGTGCCGCCGAAGTGTTGGCGCTCGATCACCGCCGTCTTCAGGCCCTCACGGCTGCAGCGGGCGGCGATGGCCGGCCCGGCCTGGCCGGCGCCTACGATGATGGCGTCGAAGACTTCAGGATCCATAGTCGCACTCGCAGTGGTGGGTTGAGGCCGCAGTATGGGGCGGGCGCGGTGGAATCACGTCAGCCGTCCGCCTGCAGGCCGGCTACACCGCGCAGCACCGAAAACCCGCTGGCACGTCGTTGCGCCCAGCGGGGAAGAAGTTCCGGTAGCGCGCATGGCGCATGCGCGGCTGCGTGCAATGAGAGGCGCCGCGCAGCACCGGCCGCCCGTCGAACCAGGGCGCGGAGTAGTCCCGGTAGGGGTGTGGCTCGAAGCCCGTAAACGGCATGAACGGACTGCCGGTCCACTCCCAAACGTCGCCCCATCGGAACGCATCGGGCGCACTGCAAGCCGCGCACTCCCACTCGGCCTCGGTGGGAAGCCGCCGCCCGGCCCACCGACACCAGGCCTCGGCTTCATGCAAGGTCAGATGGCTGGCCGCCTTGCGGGCATCCAGCACCCGCCAGGCGCCGCCACGCCACTGCGCCCAGCCGGAGCCTTCGCGCCGCAGGTAGCGCGGCTGCGCCAGGGGCTGGGTCGTCCGCCAACGCGCCCCGGCCTCGCTCCACCACCGCGGATCGTCATAGCCGCCGGCCTCCACGAAGGGCAGGAACTCGGCCCAGCGCACGGCCTGGCGATCGATGCTGAAAGCCCGAAGGGGTATCGTGCAGCCGGGCCGTTCGTTGTCGAACGCAAAACCCTCTCCTGCTGGGCTGCCGAGCACCCACGCCTGCTCTGCGAACTCCAGCGCCGCGGCGGGTTCCGGAAGCGGACGGGCACGCCAGCGCGGGTAGTCGATGGCAATGCCCAGCCCCTGCGCCATGTACAGCGCGGCCTCGTGGTGCATGTCCTCATGCAGCAGCGCCAGGCGGAAGAAGTAGAGCCCGGCGTCGTCGGCCCCAGCCTGCCGCAGCAGCACGAGCGACTCGTCGAGTTGCGCCGCCAGGTCATCCCGCGTCGCGGCCGCATCCGGCAGCGGCAACTGCCACCGCGAGCCGTGCGGCACCCGGCTGGAGTTGTAGAGCGCGTCGGCGCCGGCTCGCCGAGGCGCACGCCGTGCTGCATCCGGGTCGGCGCGTTCGCCGAGCGAGCGCTCGGGGTTGCGCGCGATCCAGTACTCCTGGAACCAGCCGATGTGCCCCAGCTCCCACAGCGGCGGATTGAACTCGGCCCGCAGCGGCACAGCGAAATCCGGCAGGGCTCGCGCGTAAGCCTCGAAGGTGGCCATCGTGTCGGCGCGGCTGGCAGTCAACGCCCGCGCGAGCGCTTCTCGCGTCCCGGTCCGGGCCTCGATCGCCGATCGCGTTAGGCTTGCATCGTGCATCGTGAATCCCTTGTCATCGTGACTCCTGCGCTGGCGGCCGCCAACAATGGCAACTGGCAGACCGCGCAGCGCTGGGCGCGCATGCTGCAACCAGCTTACCGCGTCGACGTGACCGACCGCTGGCGCGTCGGCGACCAGGCCTTGATGATCGCGCTACACGCGCGGCGCTCGGCGGACTCCGTTGAAGCCTGGCGCGCCGCTCATCCTGGTCGACCCTTGCTGCTGGTGTTGACCGGCACCGACCTGTACCGCGACATCGAGATCGACGCCGCGTCACAGCGCTCGCTCTGGCTGGCCGATGGGCTGGTGGTGCTCAACGAGCTGGGCGCGCAGCGCCTGCCCGAGGCCTTGCGCAGCAAGGCCCGCGTGGTGCTGCAATCGTGTTCGGCGCGCCAGCCGGCCCGGCGCACGATGCGCCACCTGCGCGCGCTGATGGTGGGTCACCTGCGCGACGAGAAGGACCCGCGCACCTACTGGCGTGCGGCACAACGCCTCGCGGCGCGAACGGACATCCGGCTGGACCACATCGGAGACGCGCTGGACCCCGTGTTCGGCGAGGAAGCCCTGGCACTGGCCGCCCTGCAGCCTTGCTTCCGCTGGCTCGGAGGGCAGCCACACGACAAGGTCCGCCGCCACATCCAGACGGCACATGTGCTCGTACACGCCAGCCGCATGGAAGGCGGCGCCCACGTGGTGATCGAGGCCATCCGCAGTGGCACGCCGGTGCTGGCCTCGCGCATCGACGGCAACCTGGGCCTGCTGGGCAGCGACTACGAAGGTGTCTTCGAGCTGGGCGACGACGCGCAGCTGGCCGCCCTGCTGGCACGGGCCAGAGACGATCCCGATATGCTGCCCAGGCTGGCTGCCCAACTGGCCCCGCGCGCTTCGCTGTTCGCGCCGGAGGCGGAACGGGCAGCCCTTCACCAACTCGTCGGTTCGCTGATGGCGCGCCGCTCAACCGGACCACTGCCATGAACGCACCCGCCAACCCCTCGACGCTCGCCGAACCCCGCCTCACCTCGCTGTCGCACGGCGGCGGCTGCGGCTGCAAGATCGCGCCAGGCGTGCTCTCCGAGATCCTCAAGGGCACGGCAGCGATGCCCATTCCCAAGGAACTGCTGGTCGGCATCGAGACCGCGGACGATGCGGCGGTCTACCAGCTCAATGACGAGCAGGCCCTGATCGCGACGACGGACTTCTTCATGCCCATCGTCGACGACCCGTTCGACTTCGGGCGCATCGCCGCCACCAACGCGATCAGCGATGTCTATGCGATGGGCGGCCGGCCGATCATGGCGCTGGCGCTGGTGGGCATGCCGATCAACGTGCTGTCCACGCAGACCATCGGCCGCGTGCTGGAAGGCGGTGCCTCGGTGTGCCGCGCGGCCGGCATACCGATCGCCGGCGGCCACACCATCGATTCGGTCGAGGCGATCTATGGCCTCGTCGCGCTCGGCCTCGTCCACCCGAAACTCGTCAAGCGCAATGCCGATGCGAAACCGGGCGACCTGCTGGTGCTGGGCAAGCCGCTGGGCGTGGGCGTGATGAGCGCGGCGCTGAAGAAGGAGCAGCTCAACGCCGAGGGCTACGCGCAGATGATCGCCACCGCGACCAAGCTGAACACACCAGGGCCCGATCTGGCCGCCCTGCCCGGCGTGCATGCGCTGACCGACGTCACCGGCTTCGGCCTGGCCGGCCACGCGCTGGAACTCGCCCGCGGCGCCGGCTGCACCGTGGAACTGGACTGGCCCGCCGTACCGCTGTTGGAGGGCGTTCGAGCCCTGGCTTCGCGCGGCTTCGTCACGGGCGCTTCGGGCCGCAACTGGGCCGGCTACGGTCACGACGTGGCGCTACCGGCCAGCTTCGCCAATGAAGACCGCGCCTTGCTGACAGACCCGCAGACCAGTGGCGGCCTGCTGGTCTCCTGCGAGCCGAGCGCCCTGGATCAGGTGCTCGCCACCTTTAGGCAGCATGGCTTCGAGGCGGCGGCCGTCGTGGGACGTGTGCTGCCCAGGACGGACAGCGCGCTGCAGGTGAGGGCTTGAGCCTCACGGCTTGAGCATCTTCCTGGCGAGGCCGCCGGCTCATTTACCAGCCTTGCTGGTGCCCCACTGGTCCATCAGACGCTGGTCACGAGCGCTCTCTGCCTCGATCGAGTCCTGGGGCAGTTGCTTGAGGCAATCCTCCAGAACCTGGGGGTCCGCTTTCTCGATCGGCTCGGCCTGAGCCTGCGCACGTGCTGACTTGCCATTCCATGCGAACGGGTTGCTGAACACCGGAGGGTCGGGCAGGCAATCGTCCTTGTAGAGCGGGGGGCCATCCGATGCGAACGGCGAGAACGAGAAGGTCTTCTCGAACATCAGGGGCTTGCCAGTCGGCGTGGATGGCCATCGCGGCATGTTGCTGATGGCCTGGCGGGCCAGCCGCTCGGCCACGGGCGATGTGGACCACAGCGTGTCGAGCCGGGTCAGGCTGCCATCGGGCGCGATCTCCACGCGGAACCGGACCATGCCCTGATCGGGACCCTCGACCGCCGTGCCCATCATGCTGCGGACCTGCTGGCCCCAGGTGTAGCGGTAGCCCTTGCTGTTCTTGAGCTTGTAGGTCGAGGCGAAGGCCCAATCCGCTGCTGTGGGTGCGGGCGGTGCCGCCATGGACGCAGGCTCGCGCGGCGTGATCGGCTCAACCACCGAAGGAATGTCCGGCGCCACGATGGGCGGGGGCGACAGCGTGGGCGCGTCGACTTTGGGCGACGCAGGCTCGGGCTCGGGGACGGACTTCTCGGGCTTGGGCGGACGGACGTACAGCACCGTGACCGCCTGCTCGCGCGCAGGCGGGTCAGGCTTGTCCCTGGCCGCGCCCAGGTGCGTGAAGGCACCGATGAAGACCAGCGCATGCAGGGCCAGCGAGATGGCCAGGCCGACAACCGGTCGAACGCCGGACCACATTGGGAACTCGGGCCCGACATGGGGCCCGGCATGGGAGCGTCCAGCCAAGATCAGTCCTGGCCCTGCAGCGGTTCGGACCGATGCCGTGTGGTCGCGCTCTGCGGAGCCTCAGTCTGGCGTCGCAAGGATTCCGGGAGCACAACCATCCGTCAGGTCTTCTTGCTCGCCCGCGCGTAGGCTTCCATGCCGCCGCGCGCCTTCCATTCGTTGAAGCCGCCGTACAGCAGGCGTACGTTCTCGAAGCCGTCCATGCGCAGCGCCATCGCCACCTGGGCGGCAAACGAACTGGTGTTGCAGTAGACGAGGATCGTCTTGTCCCTTGGCAGCTTGGCGCGCTGCGCAAAGACCTGGCGCCACTCGATGTTCTCCGCGCCAGGCATGTGCTCCTTCGCGAACTGGGCCGCATCGCGCACGTCGAGCACGTGGAACTTCTTGTAATCCTCGGCCGGAATCTGCTCCGGCAGGATCGTGCCGGCGTTCGCATCCACGAAGTCGAAGTAGCCCTCCAGAGCATTGATGGTGGCCTTGTCGGCCGCCTGGGCGTGCGCCACGAGGGGCAGGCAGGTGGCTGCGGCCACGGCAAGCGTCAGGGCTATCAGGCGTGTGGTCGGGCGTGTGGGCACGCTTGTCTCCAGTCAGTCGTGTTGGAAGGGAAGATCGGATGGAACGATGGGGCTGGTAGCGACATCTTCATGCCTGCTCGACCCAGCCATCGACGGTGTCGGCGCCGTCCAGCCAGCGCACGACCTCTGCTGCCATCGGGTGGTCCACCGCCGCGTAGCGCTGGCGCAGTCGCTCGCGGTCGTCGCCGAGCTGGTCGAAGCCGCGGTCCTGCAGAGCATGCAGGTCCTGCTCCAGCATGGCCGCGATGTCGGCACCTGCCAGCGCGTGCGCAGCCTCCCGGAAGGCGTGCATGTAGCGGTAGGCCGGGCCCTCGCGATAGCAGGCCGCCAGCGTCGCCGCGGGAATCAGGCTCAGGTGCGGCTGCAGCGCCGGGTTGATGGCGTGCGCCGCGATGTGCGCACCGATCGCACTCGGGCGGCCGGTGAAGCCGCGCAGGTGAAGGAAGCGCGACATGCGCGGCCCGTCGTTGACCGGGTAGTTGTCCCACAGGGTCGGCTTGCGGCCCAGGGCTTCGGTCACTCGGTCGAGGTGGCCCGGGCTGAACTCGCGCGTGCAGATCTCTTCACCCGTCCAGTACACCCCCACCCGGGGGTCGAGCCGCCGCCCCAGGTCCTGCAGGTAACCCGCCGGCCGCTCGCCGAACACGACATCGAGCATGCGGTCGTCGGAGTAGTACGTCGGGCAAATGAAAACGCGGCTGGCGTGCGTATGTTCCAGCGCGGTGTGCACGATCTCGGCTTCGCGTGCCGCAAGGTCCGGCACATCGCCGCGGGTGTCGTCGAAGAGGATCGCCAGATCGTCGATGCCGATCGCATCGAGCGAACGCACCTTGTCGATGAAGGCCGCCCTATCGGGCCCGCTGAAGTCACGGTACAGCTCGTAGGGGCTGAGGCCAACACCGAACCGCAAACCGAGGCCACGGCAGTGCGCCGACAGATCGGCCAGCTCGGCAAAGGCTGCGTCAGCATGCGGCTCACGCCAGCGTCGCCGCAGGAAGGCATCGGCCTTCGGCGCAAAGTGGAAGTACGCGTATCCCAGCTCGCCCAGGCGCGACATCACCTGCTTGCGATCGGCGTGCTGCCAAGGTCGACCGAAGTAGCCCTCGATGACGCCGAGTTCGGGTACCGCGCTCACGGGCTTCACAGTCAGAGGCTCGGGGTCAGAACACCAGGACCTTGTCGGCCTCGGCCGTCCAGTCCGCCAGCTGCGCCAGCGTGCCGCGCCTGGCCCCGTCGATCATCTCCTCGTCGCGCAGACCGCGTGCGTCCATGCAGGTGCCGCACAGGCCGACCTCACCCTTGCGCGCCACCTTGCCCAGCATGAGCTGCACGTTGTAATAGCCCTCGGGCACCTTCTGCCCGCTCTTGGCGCAGCCGACGGCGTCGGCCATCAGGAAAAGGCGCATCGACTGGTCGTCCTTGGCCGCCAGCGCGCCGGCGAGCCGCAGACCGTTGTAGGCGCGCTCGCTACCGTAGGGCGCATCGTTCAAGACAAAGAGGGTGGAGGTCATCTGAGGCTCCTGTTTCAACGCGGGTTCATGGCCGGGTCACCGGCAGCCCCGCGGCCTGCCATTCGCTGACGCCGTCGAAGGTCTTGCGCGCCCGGAAGCCACGCTTCTTCAGCATCGCCACGGCTTCGTCGGACATCAGGCAGAACGGGCCGCGGCAGTAGGCGACGATCTCCACGTCGCGTGGCAATTCGGACAGCCGATGCGCCAGCTCGGCCAGTGGCATGGAGCGCGCATAGGGCAGGTGTGCGGTCTCGTACTCCTGCGGGGGCCGCACATCGAGCACGACGACATCGCCGCGCTTGGCCTGCGCCATCAGTTCCTTGCGGCCGACCTTGGACAGTTGTTCGGGCTCGGCCATCATCTGCTGGACGGCCAGGCGCAACTCCACCAGATGCTCTTCGGCAACCTGACGCAGCGTGACGCCCAGTTGCGCCACGTCCTGGCCGCTCAGGCGGTAGAGCATGCGCTTGCCGTCACGCCGGCTCTGCACCAGGCGCGCTTCCTTCAGGGCCTTCAGGTGCGCGCTGGCGAGCTTGATGTCGACTCCCACCGCCTCGGCGACTGCTTCCACCGACTTCTCGCCCTGCGCCAGCATCTCCAGCATCTCCAGCCGCTTCGGACTGGCCAGGGCCTTGCCCACGCGGGCAACCTGTTCGTAAAGAAGGTCCTTGAGCGTTCGGTTGTCCATGATGTACATTCTAACGATCTTGCGAATAAAGGCAACTGAGCCAGAGCAGGAGCCAGCCGCCGGATGTCGCATTGGAGCCTGACATGGACCTCGAACAGTACGTTCTCGACAACGAGCCTGCCATCCGGCTGGCCTTCTTCCTGGGCGTCTTCGCCGTCATTGGGCTCTGGGAGGTCGTGGCGCCCCGCCGCGCGTTGACCATGTCCAAGGCCTTGCGCTGGGGCAGCAACCTGGGCCTGGTGGCCCTGAATACCCTGCTGCTGCGGCTGGTCTTCCCTCTGGCTGCGGCTGGCATCGCCGCATTTGGCGTGGCCAACGGCTGGGGGCTGCTCAACCACTTCGAGGTGCCGTTCTGGATCGCCGTGCCGGTGGCCGTGATCGCGATGGACTTGGTGATCTGGCTGCAGCACGTGATGGTCCACGCCGTGCCTGCGCTGTGGCGGCTGCACCGGGTGCACCACGCCGACCTCGACTACGACGTGACCACTGGGGCGCGCTTCCACCCGATCGAGATCGCGCTGTCGATGCTCATCAAGTTCGCCACCATCACCGTCCTCGGCCCGCCGGTGCTGGCCGTGGTGATCTTCGAAGTACTGCTCAACGCAACGGCCATGTTCAACCACGGCAACATCCGGCTGCCGGCCGCGCTGGACCGGGTCTTGCGCTGGTTCGTCGTCACGCCAGACATGCACCGCGTGCACCACTCGGTCGAGGACGACGAGACCAATTCCAACTTCGGCTTCAACCTGCCGTGGTGGGATCGCCTGTTCGGCACCTACCGCGCCCAGCCGCGCGCCGGCCACGAGGCGATGACGATCGGCATCCACGGCCACACCGATTCACACGAGGTGGCCCGGCTGGACGGCATGCTGATGCTGCCGTTCCGTGGCGCTGTCGATGGCTACGCAATCAACCGCCGCGACTGGCACGGCGAGCAGGTGACGCGTTGAAGTCGACCGCCTGGCGATGGTTGCTGGGCCTCGCACTGGTGAGCTTGGTCGGCATCGCCGTGGCCTTTCGCAACCATTTCGATGCCGCCGCATTGCAGGCCTGGGTCGAAGGCGCTGGCGTTGCGGGGCCTGTCGTCTTCATCGTGATCTACGCGGCGGCCACGGTGCTGTTCCTGCCCGGCGCGGTGATCACGCTGGCGGGGGGCGCCTTGTTCGGGCCCGTGTGGGGCACGCTGTGGAACCTGAGCGGCGCCACGCTGGGCGCCGTGCTCGCCTTCCTGATCGCCCGCCATCTCGGTGCCGACTGGGTGACACGCCGCGCCGGCAACCGCCTGCGCAGCCTGAACGAGGGCGTCTCGGCCGAGGGCTGGCGCTTCGTGGCGTTCGTGCGCCTGGTGCCGCTGTTCCCCTTCAACCTGCTGAACTACGCGCTCGGCCTCACGCGCATCTCGCTGGCGTCGTACGGGCTGGCCAGCGCCATCTTCATGCTTCCCGGCGCGCTGGCCTACACCTGGCTCGGCCACGCCGGGCGCGAGGCACTGGCGGGCGGCGACGGCATGGTGCGCAGCATCCTCATCGCGCTGGCGCTGGTCTCTGCCATCGCCTTCCTGCCGCGCCTGGTCCGACGGCTGCGGACCGCGTCCACATGACCGATCTCCGGCAAGGCGCCGGCGGCCGCGGCACCTGAACACGCACAGGAGGCCCCATGCCCGACCCGATCTACCTGGACCACAACGCCACGACACCGGTTGCGCCAGAGGTGTTCGACGCGATGCTGCCCTGGTTGCGCGAGCAACATGGCAACCCTTCGAGCAGCCATGTGTTCGGGCAGCGTGCCGCCAGGGCCGTGGCAGCCGCGCGCGCGCAGGTCGCGAGCCTCATCGGCGCCCAACCGGCGGAGATCGTCTTCACTGGCTGCGCCACCGAAGCCAACAACCTGGCCTTGTGCGGCGTAGACCACGCGGTCACGGAACAGCGCCGTCACCTGGTCATCAGCGCCGTCGAACACCCGGCCGTGACGGCCCCGGCCCTGTACCTGCGCAGCCAGGGCTGGGACGTTACCGTTCTGCCCGTGGATGCTTTCGGCCGCGTGTCGGTCGATGACGTTGAGCGCGCGCTGCGGCCCGACACCGCACTGGTGTCGGTGATGCACGCGAACAACGAGGTGGGTACGCTGCAACCGGTGGCCGAGATCGCGGCACTGACGCGCCCGCGCGGCATCCTGCTGCATACCGACGCGGCGCAGTCGGCCGGCAAGCTGCGCGTCAATGTCGACGAACTCGGCGTCGACTTGCTGACCCTGGCGGGGCACAAGTTCAACGCGCCCAAGGGTGTCGGTGCCTTGTATGTCCGCGCCGGGACCCCCATTCACTCCATCACCCATGGGGCAGACCAGGAACACGGCCTGCGACCCGGCACCGAAAACGTGGCGCTGATCGTGGCACTCGGCGCCGCAGCCGCGCTGGCGCGCCCTTCACTGCCTGCACTCACCGCGCAACTGCGAACCCTGCGGGATCGGCTGCACGCACAGCTGCAAGCCAGCGTACCGGGGTTGCGCCTCAACGGCCACTCGGATCAGCGTCTGCCGAACACGCTGCATGTCTCGTTTCCCGGCATCGGGGGTCGCAACCTGCTCGCCGAAGCCAGCGACACCGTGGCCGCCTCTGTCGGCTCGGCGTGCCACTCCGAGCAGGACGCCGTCAGTGGAGTCCTGGCTGCCATGGGATTCGACGCCGAGCGGGCCATGGGAGCGGTGAGGCTGTCGGTCGGTCGCACCACCCAGATGGCCGATGTCGACAAGGCGGCCGACGCACTCACTGCGGCCTGGAAACGCCTGACACGGCAGTGACCTGAACCGTTGCGCGCACGGTCTGTGCCGGGGCTCTGCGCCCGCGGCCGCTGCGCTACTGGATGCGATAGGCCGCGTGGCAGGCCACGCAGGTCTGCGACACCTTGGCCAGCGCAGCGAGACTGCCCTTGAGGTCACCCGTCACCGACGCGTCCTTGGCCACGATGGCGAACTGGCTCGCGCTGCGGTGCATGGCCGTTCCGGCGGCCTGCATGCCCTGCGGCATGAACTTCGCCACATCGTGTGCGCCGTGCAGTCCGAGCGACGACATGCCCAGCCGTTGCTCGGCGATGTCGCTGGCCTTGTCGTAGGCGCCGCGCGCCAACTGGTCCTGGATCTCGGCCAGGGCGAGCAGGTGGTCCCGCATGTTGGCCAGGGTGTGCGTTCGCAGCATCTCGGGAAACTGGACCATCGTGCGTGGATCGGCAGCCGCTGCGTGTGCTGCATGGTCGAAAGCGGCTGGGCCTGACGGATGCATGTGTGCCGCATGGTCGCCAGAAGGAACTGCACAGCCGGCCAGGATGACCACCGTGGTGGCAGCCAAGGACTTGATGGGCCTCGAAAGCCCGGACTTCTTGCGATTCATGTCGGCATGTTGCCTGGGTGGCAGTCATGCTGCATATGATTCAAGTCATACGCCCGGAATCACTGTCCTTCGCCAGGCGCAGCCGCAAGCCCTCGCGGTCGATGAGTCCGTCCTTCTGCATCCGGGCCAGCGTCCGGTACAGCGACTCATGCGTCAGGCCCAGCCGGCGCGCCAGCTCCTTGAGCGAACCCGCGATCTCCAGCTCACACCGGGGCCCGCGACCCTCGGACAGCAGCAGGTGACGGATGCGCTCTTCCGCGCTGCGCAGCGAGAGTCGCTCGATCCGGGCTCGCGCCGTGCGCAGCTGTGCCGCGAGCAACGCCATCCAGATGCGTGCGAAGTCCGTGTTGTCCACCAGCAGTCGCTGGAAGTCGCCTTTCGTGGCACGCAGGATCACGCTGGGCTGCGTCGCAAGCGCGTCGCAGTGGTAGCGGGCGCTGTCGAGCGAGGCTTCGGCCAGGAACTCGCCGGGACGGGCGTCGTGCAGCACCACCTCCTCGCCCTGGCGGCCATGCCGCACCAGGCGCACGGCGCCTTCCTCGATGAAGTGGATATACCGCGGCGGCGCGCCGGCACGGAAGACAGTCTGCGCCGGCTGAAGGTCGAGCCGGGAAACACAGGGCTGCAGTGCCAGCGGAAAGCTTGGATGGCGGGACAAACTCATGTCGTGGATTCAGGGCACTGGAGCGCGGCTTGCACCTTGATGTACGTCCCTGATCCCTGCCGCAACTCGGCTGCCTCCAGCGACGCCTGCGCTGGGGCGTCGTTGGTGATGTCGCGATACAGGTTGGTGTCGGTCAGCGCGACGATCAGGGCCTCCCGAGGACTGCGCTCCCGCCATGTCGGCACAGTGGCAGCGGAATGCTGCGCGTGCAACGCAATCATCAGCACCTCTTCGCAGCTGCCCCAGGGCGCCGCCAGCACGGGCGTGACGATGACGAGGTCCTTGTGCTGCACGAGCCAAGGTTAGCTCGCAGGCACCCTTCGGCGCATTTCTTGGTTGGATCAGGCAAACCAAGTCGGGAAGCGGTGGATCGATCAGAGCTCATCGTCCGCCCGGACCGCCTGCTCAAGGCAGGCCAGCCGCGGAGGCCGGCAGAGCGAATGGGCGACTGCCAAGAGCGCTCAAGCCCGACGCTTGCGTGCCGAAATGCTGTGAAGTGCCGCACTGGATTGAACCCACTCGCTCGCCCCAAACCCTGTAGCTGCTAGACTATTTCGCATGCGTCGTTGGTTCGCCATTGCTCTGCTCGCCTTGTTGCCGTTCCAGTTCACCTGGGCTGCAGTGGCAAGCTATTGCGGGCACGAAAGCGATGCGCAGGCGCAGCACTTCGGACACCACGAGCATCAGCATCATGGTGATTCGACCGTGGACCAGGACAGTGGCGACTTGGCTGGCAAGACCTTGGGCAGCAGCGATCTCGACTGTGGACATTGCCATGGCAGCTGCTCGGCGATGCCCACACCCTGTGATGGCTTGATGCCACTCGCCATCGCCTCGCATCCGGCCACGCTGGACGAAGGCATCGTGCGCACCCTGACGCACAGCCCGCCCGAGCGCCCTCAGTGGGCACCCCTCGCCTGATCGGCGAGGCGGCCACTTCTTCGTCCTGAAGCCCGTTCGCGCCTGACCGCGTGCCGTCGTCGACGGCCGCTCAGCCGCGATGCGACCTGCTGGGTCGCCCTTGCCGATCTCCCGTGAGTTGTTCTCAACCCTGGAGCATCGGATGCACCGACGAAATTTCATCACGCACGCTCGCTGGCGAACGACCGCCAGCGCCACGCTGGCCCTTGCCTTCGCATTCGCACTGAGCACTGCCGCAGCGGGTGCATTGGCCCAAACCACTGCGAAGGCCGAAGGGTTGACGCTGAGCCAGGCCTTCGAAGCGGCATGGGCGCGCCAACCCGAACTCGCGGCCCTGGCGGCACGCCGGGACGCAGCCCGGGCACAGCAGCAAGCCGCGCAGTCCTGGACACCTGAGCCCGTGGCGGTGGAGGTGACCGGCAAGACCGACCGCCTGAACCGCAATCTCGGCACACGCGAATACGAAGCAGGCCTCGCGATCCCCCTGTGGCTGCCCGGCGAACGCGGGCGCAGCCAGGCACTGGCCGAGGCCGAAGGCCGTGCTATCGAAAGCCGCACCACCGCAGCCCAACTGCGTGTGGCTGCCGCCGTGCGCGAGGCCTGGTGGAACTGGCAACGCGCGCGTGCCGATGCCGCCACCGCACAGGGCCAACTCGACAACGCGCAACGCATCGCGGCTGACGTGGGCAAACGGCTCAAGGCCGGCGACCTAGCCCAGGCCGACCAACATCAGGCCGATGGCGCCGTGGCTGCCGCCCAGGCGACGGTGGCGCAGGCGCAAGCCGCCGCGATCGTGGCCGAGCAGTCCCTGCGCACGCTGGTGGCGTCGCCCGGCCTAGCGCTCACAGCCGGCCCGGCGGATCTCATCGCCGAGCCGGAGCCTGGCGCTGCGGCAACAGACATGGACGCGCACGGCGAATTGCTGGCGCTGAAGGACCGCGCCTCGGTGGCCGAAGGCGTGGCGGCCCTGGCGGCCACGCAGTCGCGCGCCAACCCCGAACTGACGATCGCCACCACGCGCGACCGCGGGGTCTCGGGTGAGGCCTGGCAACAGACCTTCACGGTCGGCGTGCGCATTCCGTTCGGGGCGGGTCCGCGTCACGACGCGCGCGCGGCCGCCGCGCGGGCGGAGACCATCGAGTTGCAGGCGCAGTTGAATCTGGAGCGGGCCCGGCTGGCGGGTGAACGCGACTCGGCCAAGGCACGCACCGAAGCGGCCCGGCTGCAGTTGGCAGCGGCTGAGCGCCGTGCACAACTGGCGCGCGAGTCCCGCGGCTTCTTCGACAAGTCCTTCCGCCTGGGCGAGACCGACCTGCCGACCCGGCTGCGCATCGAGGCCGAAGCGGCCGACGCCGATCGTCAGGCTGCACGCAGCCGCATCGAGCTCGCAGCCGCCATCTCCGCATGGCGCCAGGCGCTTGGCTTGTTGCCGCAGTGAAGCCCGCAGCTGCGACGAAGCCACCCGACGCTCAACCAAACACCTCTTCCGGACATCCCCCCATGAAACCCTTCCACACCCTGATCGCGATTCCTCTCGCGATCCTGATCCTGGTGCCCAAACTTGCCATGGCAGGCGACGGCCACGACCACGGCGAAGCCGCACCCACGGCCACCGGTCCCGCACTGCCCAGATTCGCCGCCGTGTCGGACCTGTTCGAACTGGTCGGCGTGCTCAACGGCAAGCAGATCACGCTGTACCTGGACCGGGCCGCCGACAACAGCCCGGTCACTGAAGCCCAGATCGAACTCGAGATCGGCGGCAAGAAGTTCAAGGCGGCCAAACAAGGCACGGACGAGTTCGAAGTCGTGCTGGCCGAAGCGCCCAAGCCTGGCGTCCTGCCGATCACCGCCACGGTAAGCGCCGGGTCCGACGCCGACCTGCTGGCTGGCGAGCTCGACATCCATGAAGCCGCACACGCTGACGAGGCGGCCCACGCGCATTCGTGGAAGGAATATGCAGGCTGGGCGGCGGGAGGGGTCGCCGTGCTGGCGATCCTGCTGACGGTCGGTCGCCGCGTACTGTTGTCGCGCCAGGCCCGTGTCGGAGGTGTCGCATGAAGCGCGCCCTGACCCTCTCCAACGCGCGCCTGGCCATCATCGCCAGCATCGTGATGGTGCTGTCCGCCGTGCCTCTGGCACAGGCCGGCGAAGGCCATGACCATGGCGACAGCGGCGCAGCACCCAGTGCCAATGGGCCGCAGCGGCTGCCCGACGGCAGCGTGTTCCTGCCCAAGCCGGCGCAGCGCCAGCTGGGAGTGCGCACCATGGCCACGGTTGACGCCGAGCTGCCGCGCTCGGTGGAACTCACCGGCAAAGTGCTGATGGACCCGAACGCCGGGGGCAAGGTGCAGCCGCTGAATGCCGGGCGCATCGAGCCCGGCCCGCGCGGCTTGCCCAACCCAGGCCAAGCGGTGCGCAAGGGCGAGGTGCTGGCCTACGTGGTGCCGTCTGCAGCACCCATCGAACGCTCCAACCAGTCGTCCCAGTTGGCCGAGCTGCGAGCGGCCAAGTCGCTGGCCGACAAGCGTGTGGCCCGCCTGAAGGAACTGGCGGACACGGTGCCGCGCAAGGACATCGAAGCCGCAGAAAGCGAATCCGTCAGTCTGGCCGAGCGCATTGCCGCAATCGGTGGCGGTCTGGCCACGCGTGAAGCCCTGGTGGCGCCCGTGTCCGGCGTCATCGCGTCGGCCCACGTCGTGGCGGGCCAGGTGGTGGATGCACGCGAGCTGCTGTTCGAGATCGTCGACCCGAGCCGCCTGCGCATCGAGGCCCTGGCCTTCGATCCGGCGCTGGCGGCCAATGTGGGCAGCGCCACGCTGTCTGTCGGCAACCAGCGTGTGCCGCTCGAGTTCATCGGTGCCGCGCGCAGCTTGCGCGAGCAGGCGCTGCCGCTGGGTTTCCGCGCCCAGGGTGCTGCCCTCAACAGCCTGGCCGTCGGCCAGCCGGTGCGTGTCTTCGTGCAGACCAAGGAGAAGGTCAAGGGGCTGGCGGTACCCGTCGCTTCGCTGATGAAGAACCCGGCCAATCAGACCATCGTCTGGGTCAAGACCGCGCCGGAGCGGTTCGAGCCCCGCACGGTGACGACGGAATCGCTGGATGGCATCAGCGTGTCGGTCACCGCCGGCCTGAAGGCTGGCGACAAGGTCGCCACTCAAGGCGCCACCTTGATCAACCAGGTGCGCTGACATGTTCAAGTGGCTCCTAGACAACAGCCTCGGCAACCGGCTGCTGGTGATCATCGCCAGCGTGGTGCTGATGGCCTACGGCGCGTTCACGCTGACGCGCACGCCGGTGGACGTGTTCCCCGACCTCAACAAGCCCACGGTGACCATCATCACCGAGGCCGGCGGCATGGCCGCCGAGGAGGTGGAACAGCTCATCACCTTCCCGCTGGAAACCACGATGAACGGCCTGCCGGGCGTGGAGACGATCCGCTCCACCTCGTCGGCCGGCCTGTCCTTCATCTACGTCACCTTCGACTGGAGCACCGACATCTTCCGTGCCCGCCAACTGGTCAGCGAGCGACTCGCGGCGATGGAGGAAGGCATTGCCGAAGGCGTGCTGCCGCGCATGGGCCCGATCAGCTCGATCATGGGCGAGATCATGCAGATCGCGATCCCCGTGGACACCACGAAGATCAGCGCGATGGCCGTGCGCGAATACGCCGACTGGGTGCTGCGCCCTCGCCTGCTGGCGGTGCAGGGCGTGGCGCAGGTCATCCCCATCGGCGGTGAGGTGCGGCAGTTCCAGGTGCAGCCCAACACCGTGCGCATGGCCGAACTCGGCATCACGCACGAGCAACTGGAAGCCGCGTTGAAGGGCTACTCCAGCAACACCTCGGGCGGTTTCCTGGAGCTGAACGGGCGTGAGTACCTGATCCGCAACCTGGGCCGAACCTCGTTGCTTGACGACCTGAAGAACCTGGCCCTGACATCCAAAGCGGGCCAACCGATCCTGATGCGCCAGATCGCCGACGTCACCTTCGCTGCGGCCAACAAGCGCGGCGATGCCGGTTACGAGGGCCAGCCGGCCGTCATCCTGGGCATCCAGAAGCAGCCTTCGGCCGACACCATCGCGCTGACGCGCAACATCGAGGAAGCCCTGGCCGGGTTGAAGACTTCCTTGCCCGCCGGCATGCAGGAACCCAAGGTCACCTTCCGCCAGGCCAGCTTCATCGAGGCCTCGATCACCACGCTGCAGGGCAAGCTGATCGGCGCCTCAGTGTTCGTCGCGGTGATCCTGTTCTTCTTCCTAGGCACGCTGCGGCCGACGATCATCGCGTTGACGGCCATTCCCGTGTCGATCTTCATCACGGCCCTGGTCTTCCGTTACTTCGGACTGTCGATCAACACCATGACGCTGGGCGGGCTGGCCATCGCCATCGGGGGCCTGGTGGACGATGCCGTGGTGGGTATCGAGAACGTACTGCGCCGCTTGAAGGAAGACCGCGCCAAGCACCCGCACTCGCGCATCCACCCTCTGGAAGTGGTGGCGCACGCCACGATGGAAGTGCGCTCAGCGATCCTGTACGCCACAGTGATCATCGTGCTGGTGTTCATCCCGCTGTTTGCACTGCCCGGGCTGGAAGGCAAGCTCTTCGTGCCACTGGGCATCGCCTTCATCGTGTCGACGCTGGCCTCGCTGATCGTCTCGGTCACGGTGACGCCGGTGCTCAGCTTCTACCTGCTGCCGCGGATGAAGAACCTTGACCATGGCGACACGAAAGTGCTGCGCTGGTTGAAG
>CAVVSC010000006.1:0-820432 GCA_963750785.1 uncultured beta proteobacterium
TGGCCCAGGCCTTCAACCAGATGGCAGCCGACATCCAGCGCCAGGATGAGGAGCGCGCGCTGCTGCTGGCCGGCGTGTCGCACGATCTGCGCACGCCGCTGGCGCGCATCCGGCTCGCGCTGGAAATGCTTGATGACCGCGGCGCGGCCGACCTCAAAGCCGGTGTTGCACAGGACATCGGCGACATCGACTCGGCCATCGGCCAGTTCCTCGATTTCGCCCGCCCGGTGGATGCCGAAGCTGCCGCCGCTGACAGCGACCTCGTTGCACTGGTGCAGACAGTGATCGAGCGCTACACCCGCCACGGCAAGGATGTGCGCCATACCGCCACACCGCTGCCGCCGCTTCCGTTGCGCACCCAGGCGATGCAACGGCTGCTCACCAATCTGATCGACAACGCGCTGCGCCACGGCAACGGCACGGTGGAGGTGCGAACAGGTTGCGACGCGGGGACAGTCTGGCTGGAAGTGCTTGACCGCGGTCCCGGCATTCCCGATGCCGACGCAGAGCGCATGCTGCAACCTTTCACGCGCATGGACAGCGCCCGCTCCACCAGCGGCACCGGACTCGGACTGGCCATCGTCGACCGCATTGCGCGGCTGCATGGCGGTTCGGTACGACTGCTGGCGCGCGACGGCGGCGGCCTGCGCGTACGCATTGAATTGCCGGTTGCCGTCCACCCCCGCCAGCCGCGACCCGACATCCCAGCCTGATCTCCCGTCCAGCAACCCGCTGACAGCCGACGCATTTGAGTTGACGCAACGCTTTTGTTGACAGTATTTATTTCATTATGTAAATTTATGAAATAATTACTTCATCAAGTATTTTCATGCTCAGCAACGGACGGCCATGAGATGGCGCAGCGCCCCGCACTCTTTGCGCAACTGAAGGATTCCGGAGAGCTGCTCTCCCGGAATCAGCGGGTCCTCGCCCAGTACATCCTGGATCACTACCAGTCCGCCGCCTTCTCCAACGTCAAGCAGCTGGCCAGGCAATCCGGGGTCAGCGAAGCGACCATCGTGCGTTTCGCCAAGGCATTGAATTTCAAGGGTTATCCGGCATTACAGCAGGAAATCCGACGCATCGTGCGTGCCGACCTCAAGGGCACGGAACGCTTCCAGCTTACTGCCGGTGCCAAGGATGCTGACCGCGGACCGCTGGCACCGATCATCGACAAGGAACTGGAAAACATCACCGGCCTGCAGGATTCGCTGGATCGCAAGGCATTCCGGCAGGCGGTGACGGCCCTGGGCAAGGCCTCCGAAGTTCTGGTGGCCGGCACCCGCAGCGTGGCGCCACTCGCCCGCCATTTGTGGTTCGGGCTCGACAAGCTCGACATTGCCGCCAGCCGTTTTCTGTCCATCACCACCGAGTCCAGCGACCGGCTCAACCGGCTCGACTCCAAAGCCTGCGTGGTCATCATCAGCTATCCCCGCTACCTGCGTGAACTGGTCAATTTTCTCGGTATCGCCAGGAGCCGCGGACTCAAAACCATCGTCATCACCGACAGTCCATTCTCGCCGCTGCGCGGAGACATCAATCTGTACTCGCCCGCGCAGTCCGCCTCGTACATCGCATTTCACTGTGCGCCGCTGATCCTGATCAACGGCCTGCTCCACGAACTGAGCATTCTGGACAAGGCCCGCACCCTCAAGGCCCTGACCCGTTTTGAAGCACTCGCCGAACGCGAATCGTATTTCTGCAAATCCTGAGGAGAGTTCACATGCACATTAAATCCAGACTGACTGTTTTGACATTGTCCCTGCTTGCGGTTTTTCCAGGTATAACCTTCGCCCAGACCGCCGCACAAAAGCCGATCAACCTCGCACTCGGCAGCGTCAGTTCCTCATCCGGGGTTTATGCGTTTGCGGTTTCACTGTCGAATGTCGCGTTGAGTAAAATCTGTTTGCATATCATTAAGCGGACCTGCCCCTGGGCCAGCAATTGACTGAACCCAACAATGGATGTGATCGGGTTCTTCAGGTCATGCGAAGCTGTGGCAATGAATTCATTCTTCACCTGATCGAGGTCTTTGAAGCGCGTCACATCATGCAGTACAGCCACCACTCCGCCTGATTCAATGGTGCCAACAGGGCGTCGGCCTCCGCACCGCCGTCATGACCGATGGCCGCGGCGGCGACGCAGTCTTCGTGGAGGGTGGACATGCGCATGGACGGCAACTGTACGCGGGCTTCGGTGCGCCTGGCCGGTGTGGGCTCAGTCCGCCAGCAAGCCTGGCAGCAGAAGCGCTGCCGTGCCGCGCAGCACCAGTTGGGCCTGGTCGTCGACTTCGGATTCGCTCGGGTTGAGGATGATGACCGTGCCGCCGTGACGACGAGCGCAGGACGCCAGGCCGGCAGCGGGCCAGACCGCGCCGGACGTGCCCACTACCAGCATCACCTCGCAGTGCGTGGCGGCCTGCTCGGCGGCGTTGAGCGCACCCAGCGGCAGCTGTTCGCCAAACCACACCACGCCGGGCCGCAGCTGGTTGCCACACTCCGCGCAGCGCGGGGGCCTACCGGTTTCTGCCCAATCGGGGTCGCAGACCTTGCCGCCCTTGCGGTGCCGCTCACAGGTGTCCAGCCAGCGCGATTCCAGGATGTCGCCGTGCAGGCGGATGGTGGCCGTGTTGCCTGCCCGCTGGTGCAGGTCGTCCACGTTCTGACTCACCAGCACCAGCACGCCGGGGTGGCGGCGTTCAAAGTCGGCCAGCGCGTGGTGGCCGGCATTGGGCTTGGCCTTGCGAACACCTTCGCGGCGTTCGGCATACCAGTCCCACACCCGCTGCGGGTTGGCGCGAAAGCCGTCCTCGCTGGCCAGTTCCATGGGGTCGAACTGGCTCCAGTAACCGGTCAGCGCGTCGCGGAAGGTGGCAATACCGCTCTCCGCGCTCATGCCCGCGCCGGTCAGCACGCACAGGCCGCCGGGACGGCCCTTTGTCCGTGCCACCCGGGCGATCTGCTCGCGCGCCTGGGCCAGCGCCGCTTCAGGCGTCGGTGAAGCTGCCACCGCTGGCTGCCTGTTGCACCACCACCTCCGCGGGCTCAAAGCGCGGGCCGAACTGAGCGGCGAGTTCGCGAGACCGTTTGACGAATGCCGCCGCGCCCATGGCGTTGATGAACTGCAGCGCACCACCGTGGAAGGGCGCAAAGCCCCAGCCGAAGATGCTGCCGATGTTGGCGTCGGCGGTGGAGCGCAGCACCTTTTCCTGGTAGCAGCGCGCCGCTTCGTTGGCTTGTGCGAACAGCAGGCGGTCGATCAGCTCGCGCTGCTCGGGCTGCTGCGAAGCCACCGGGTAGAGCTGGGTCAGCTCGGGCCACAGGGCCTTCTCACCACCGGCGGCTTCGGGCCAGTCATAGAAGCCTTTACCCGCCTTCTTGCCAATGCGGCCAATCTCGCACAACTGGCGCACGACACTCATGCCCGGGTGCTCGGTGTAGGCCTTCCCTTCAGCGGCCAGGTCCTTCTTCGTCTGATCAGCCACGTGCAAACCCAGCGACAGCGACACCTCGTCCTGCAGCGCCAGCGGCGGCATCGGCATGCCCGCCTGCAGGCCCGCCACTTCAATGCTGCGCGGGTGCACGCCTTCCTTCAGCATCGCGATGCCTTCCATCACGTAGGTACCGAAGACGCGGCTGGTGTAGAAGCCGCGGCTGTCGTTGACGACGATGGGTGTCTTGCCGATCTGCAGCACGTAGTCAAAGCCCTTGGCTAGCGTCGCGTCGTCGGTCTTGTCGCCGACGATGATCTCCACCAGCGGCATCTTGTCCACAGGGCTGAAGAAATGCAGGCCGATGAACTGCTTCGGCCGCTCGCTGGCCTGCGCCAGGCCGCTGATGGGCAAGGTGCTGGTGTTGGACGCGAACACGGCGCCCGCGCCGATGACGGCTTCTGCCTTCTTTGTCACGTCGGCCTTGATGGCGCGGTCTTCGAACACGGCTTCGATCACCAGGTCGCAGCCCGCCAGCAACGCAAAGTCCGTGGTGGGCGTGATCTTCGCCAGCAGCGCGTCGCGCTTCTCGGCCGTGCTGCGACCGCGCTTCACCGCCTTGTCCAGCAGGCCCTGCGAATAGGCCTTGCCACGGTCGGCGCCTTCCTGGGCTGTGTCCAGCAGCACCACGTCCATGCCGGCCTTGGCCGACACGTAGGCGATGCCCGCGCCCATCATCCCGGCGCCCAGGATGCCCAGCTTCTTCACCTTCGAAGGCGCGTGCCCCGCAGGCCGCGAAGCGCCCTTCTTGATGGCGTTGAGCTGGTACCAGAGCGTGTGGATGATGTTCTTCGATGCCTGCGACATCACGCAGGCCGCAAAGTAGCGGCTTTCCACCACGCAGGCGGAATCGAAGTCCAGCAGGCCGCCTTCGAAGATGCTGCTCATGATGTGCTGCACCGCCGGGTAGTTGCCGTAGCTCTTGGCTGAGGCAATGGACGGCGCGATGGACCACAGCTGCGCCATCGCCGGGCTCTTGCTGTCGCCACCCGGGAACTTGAACTTCGGTGCGTCCCAGGGCTGCTTGGCCTTGGGGTTGGCGGCAATCCAGGCGCGGGCTTGTGCCATGAGATCGTCGCGGTCCTTGGCCAGGCTGGCCAGCAGGCCCATGCCCTGCGCCTTGGCCGGGTCGATGTCATTGCCTTCGCCGCAGATCTGCAGCGCCGCCTGGATGCCCACCAGGCGCGGCAGGCGCACCGTGCCGCCGCCGCCGGGCAGCAAACCCAGTTTCACTTCCGGCTGGCCGATCTTCAGGCGCGGGTCGTTGATGGCGATGCGTGCGTGGCAGGCCAGGGCGATTTCCAGGCCGCCGCCCAGTGCGTGCCCATTGATGGCGGCGACGACGGGCTTTCCTTGAAGCTCCAGTTGGCGCAGCACCCGCTTCATGGCCATGCTGCCTTCGAAGGGCTCTTCAGGTTTCGTCCACTTGGACATGCGGTCCAGGTCGCCGCCGGCGCAGAAGTCGGCCTTGCTGCTGGTGAGGATCAGGCCCTTCACCGCCGGGCCGGCCAGCTTTTCCACGGCCAGTGCGATGCCGTCCATCAGCACGTCACCGACGACGTTCATCGGGCGGCCGGGCAGGTTCATGGTGGCGACGAGGATGCCGTCGTCGCCCAGGGTGAGGTTCACAGCGTCGGACATGGTCAGACCCTTTCGATGATGGTCGCGATGCCCATGCCGCCGCCCACGCACAGCGTGGCACAGCCAGTGCTCAGGTTGCGGCGTTCAAGTTCATCCAGCAGCGTGCCCAGGATGATGCAGCCCGTGGCTCCCAGCGGGTGGCCCATGGCGATGGCGCCGCCGTTGACGTTCAGCCTGTCGTGGTCCACACCCAGGTCGCGGGCGGTCTTCATCGGCACCACGGCAAAGGCTTCGTTCACTTCCCACAGGTCGATGTCCTTGGGCTGCATGCCGGCCTTGGCCAGCGCCTTGCGGACCGATGGCGTCGGGCCCGTGAGCATGATGGTCGGCTCGCTGCCGATGACCGCCGCGGCGCGGATGCGCGCACGCGGCTTCAGGCCCGCCTTGGCGCCGCCGTCCTTGCTGCCGACGAGCATCAGCGCCGCGCCGTCCACGATGCCGCTGCTGTTGCCGGCGTGGTGCATGTGGTGGATCTTCTCCACCGTCGTGTACTTGCGCAGCGCCGTGGCGTCAAAGCCCATGGCGCCCATGGCGGCGAAGCTGGCCTCCAGCTTGGCCATGGCGTCGGGCGATGCGTTTTCGCGGATGGTCTCGTCGCGGTCCAGCATCAGCAGGCCCGCGATGTCGCGCACCGGCACCACGCTCTTGGCGAAGCGGCCCTCGGCGCGCGCCGTGGCGGCACGCTGGTGCGATCGCAAGGCAAACGCGTCCACGTCGGCACGGCCCCAGCCTTCCAGCGTGGCAATGAGGTCCGCGCCCACGCCCTGCGGCACAAAGCCCAGCTTCTGGTTGATGCGCGGGTCCATGAACCAGGCGCCGCCGTCACTGCCCATCTGCCAGCGGCTCATGCTTTCCACGCCACCGGCCACCACCAGGTCTTCATAACCGCTGGCCACCTTGGCGCCGGCCAGGTTGATGCTTTCCAGGCCGCTGGCGCAGAAGCGGCTCTGCGTCACGCCGGCCACGGTCTGCGCCCAGTCGGCGTCCAGCACCGCGGTGCGGGCGATGTCTGCGCCCTGTTCGCCCACCGGCGTGACGCAGCCCAGCACCAGGTCGTCGACGAGCGCGGTATCCAGCTGGTTGCGTTGCTGCATGGCGCGCAGCAGGGTGGACAGCAGCCACACCGGCGATGCCTGGTGCAGGCTGCCGTCCTTCTTGCCCTTGCCGCGTGGCGTGCGCACGTGGTCGTAGATGAATGCATCGCTCATGAGGTTTCCTTTGAATCCTGGGGAGGGCTGTGTTTGCCAACCAGTGTCCGGCCCGGGTGCATGCCGTTGACGTGGCCCATGAAAGGCGGGTGGATGCTGTAGCCCAGCAGCTGCTGCACCCGCTCCGGGTAGTCGGCCACGACATCCTGTGGCACGGACAGCAGCATGCTCTCCATCTGGCGGCACCAGGCGGCGCAGTACTGCGGCGTGATCAAGAGCCTGGGCGCAGCACTGCGGTTGGCGCCGCCGCGGTGCCACAGCGTGCCTTGCGCCAGCATCAGGGAGCCTGCGGGCATG
Source organism: uncultured beta proteobacterium (assembly GCA_963750785.1). Lineage (GTDB taxonomy): Bacteria > Pseudomonadota > Gammaproteobacteria > Burkholderiales > Burkholderiaceae_C > Rubrivivax. The sequence goes on from CAVVSC010000006.1 coordinate 6,637, forward strand.
AGGACTGCTTGCAGGTCCGGGTGGTGTTCGTCCGGCTGCACGAAGCCTGGCTTGAAGCTGTCGTCAAAGGCCGCGCCCACGGGCACCTCGTCGCCCCAGCGGTGGCTGCCCGGGATGATCTCGGTCGGGCCGTTGTCGGGCGTGAAGGCGTCGATGGCCCAGAAGGCCGACACGCCATAGGCCGGACGTGGGCGCGGCACCTTGTAGAAGCTGTCGTCAAAGTGCAATGGCTGCACGGTTTCGCCCGGGTGGGTGTTGATGGCCAGGCAGGCCGACAGCATGAACTGCGGGCCCAGGATCGCCTCGCAGACTGCCAGCACCAGCGGGTGCGCGGCCAGGTCGCCAAACGCGGGGCTCTTGGCCAGCAGTGCGTAGACGCGTTCGCTCTTGTAGCCCTCGAAGTCGTTGCGGCCCGGCTTGTGGCCCTGCAGCCAGGGCGACAGGGCGTCGCGCACACGCTGCCGTTCCGCTGCCGGCAACAAGCCCGGCAGGATCACGTAGCCGTCTTCGTCCAGGCGCTGCAGCAGCAGGGTCAGCGGGGCGGCAGGATCGGTGAATGTCAACATGGGGTCTGAATGACGCCGGCTACATGAAGCGGGCGGCCAGTTCCTTCATGATCTCGTTGGTGCCGCCGTAGATGCGCTGCACGCGCGCGTCCACGAACAGCTCGGCAATCGGGTACTCCATCATGTACCCGTAGCCGCCAAAGAGCTGCAGGCATTCGTCCATCACCTTGCACTGCTGCTCGCTCACCCAGGCCTTGGCCAGCGCGGCACGGGCCGGGTCCAGCTGGCCCTTCAGGTGCGCCACCATGCAGGCGTCCACAAACGCGCGGGCCGCCAGCACGGTGGCCTGCACCTCAGCCAGCTTGAAGCGCGTGTTCTGGAAGTCCCACACCGTCTTGCCAAAGGCCTTGCGTTCCTTGGTGTATTTCAGCGTGTCTTCCAGCGCGCGTTCCATGGCGCCAATGCCGCTGACGGCGATGATCAGCCGCTCTTGCGGCAGCTCCTGCATCAACTGGAAGAAGCCCTGGCCTTCCTTCATGCCCAGCAGGTTTTCGGCGGGTACTCGCACGTCGTCAAAGAAGAGTTCGCTGGTGTCCTGTGCGTGCATGCCCACCTTGTCCAGGTTGCGGCCGCGGCGGAAGCCCGGTGCGTGGTCGGTCTCGACAAACACGAGCGAGATGCCCTTGGCACCCGCGTCGCCCGTGCGGCACACCACGACAATCAGGTTGGCGTTCTGGCCATTGGTGATGAAGGTCTTGGCGCCGTTGATGACGTAGTCGTCGCCATCGCGTCGGGCGGTGGTGCGTACCGCCTGCAGGTCAGACCCCGTGCCGGGTTCGGTCATCGCAATGGCGGTGATGAACTCGGCGGTGGCCATCTTGGGTAGCCAGCGTTGCTTCTGTTCGTCCGTGCCGTGGTGCAGGATGTACGGCGCCACGATGGCCGAGTGCAGCCCACCGCCCCAGCCGGAAATGTTGGCGCGCGCCTGTTCCAGCAGGATCACGGCCTCGTGGCCAAAGTCGCCACCGCCGCCCCCGTAGGCTTCGGGCGTGCTGACGCACAGCAGGCCATTGGCCGCAGCGTCTCGCCACACCTCGGGCCCCAGCTTGCCTGCCGCGCGGAATTCCGCTGCGCGGGGCACCCACTTGTCGGCGATGTAGCGCTGCGCGGCGTCCTGGAGCATGCGGTGCTCCTCGGTCATCCAGGCGGGATCGAAAAGCGGCAGGCTCATGGCGATGAGGCCCTCAGCGGTTGTCCAGGTGCCGGCGCACCTCGGCGTTGATGATGCGCAGTTCCTGCAGCATGGCGTCCAGGTGGGCGCGCTTCTGCTCCAGGTCGGTGATGGCGGTGTCGGTCTTGTTCAACACGAACTTCATCTGCTGCACGCGGCCTTCGCCCTGGCGGCCATAGAGGTCCAGGTACTCCTTGATCTCGTCCAGGCTGGCGCCGATGAGCTTGCTGCGCAGGATGATGGCCAGCCGCGCGCGGTCGCGCCGCGTGTAGACCCGCGTGCCGTTGATGCGGCGCGGGCTCAGCAGGCCCTTGTCTTCGTAGAAGCGGATGGTGCGCAGCGTGATGCCGAATTCCTTGCAGAGTTCGGTGATGCCGAAGAGTTCAGACCCGCCGTCGTCGCGGTGCGCGTCCACTGCCTCCTGCGCGGTGGACTCGCTTCGTTTGCGTGTCACCGGGCTCAACATGGCGTTCACACCACGCGCTGCAGCTTGAGCGCCACGCTCATGTCGCCGCTGACCTTGAACTTGCCCATCATGAAGCCGGTGGCGGGCTCCAGTTCGCCGGTCATCAGCGCAGCCAGGTTCTCCAGGCTGATGGCAATGGTGCAGTCCGCGTCCTTGTTTTCGTTGCTGACCGTGTTGGGCGTGCTCTTGCCGTCCAGGTAGGCCACGCCGTCGGCGCCGCAGTCGAACTTCAGGGTGGCGTTCAGGCCGCTGGAATCGCCCATCTTGGCGCGCAGGGCTTCGGTGCAGGCTTGCATGTCCATCGGAAAACCTCAAAGGGGTTGGGGGGCGGAGAGATGCCGGCATCGTAGCGGCGGCAGGTGCCGTGCGGATGCGCGTAATCCCCAATATGTCATGCAGTTGACGTTAACGTTACCCTGTCGCCTAATGCCGCACCCCTGACCGTTTCTGGTGCACACCGCATGTCCGATTCCGCACGCTCCCGCTATGCCAGCGTCTTCCGCCCCGACCTCTTTGCCGGCCAGGTGCTGTGGGTCACCGGTGGCGGCAGCGGCATCGGGCGCTGCGTGGCGCATGAACTGGCGTCGCTGGGGGCGCATGTCGTCATCAGCGGGCGCACACAGGCCAAGCTGGACGCGGTGGCCGCCGAGATCACGGCGGATGGCGGACTTTGCGACACGGCTGCCTTTGACATCCGCGACGAAGAAGCGGTGAAGGCGGGTGTGGCAGCAGTCCTTGCGACACGCGGCCCGGTGACTGGATTGGTCAACAACGCGGGCGGCCAGTTCCCGGCACCGCTGCTGGCCATCAGCAAGAAGGGCTTTGACGCGGTGGTGGCCAACAACCTGACCGGCGGCTTCCTGATGATGCGCGAGCTGTTCAACCAGTGCATGCAGCAGCACGGCGGCGCAATCGTCAACATGACGGCCGACTTCCGCAACGGCATGCCCGGCATGGGCCACAGTGGCGCGGCGCGGGCAGGCATGAGCAACTTGACGATGACGGCGGCCTTTGAATGGGCCCATGCCGGCGTGCGCGTCAACGCCGTGGCGCCGGGCTGGATTGCGAGCAGCGGCATGGACACCTATGGCGGAGCCATGCGCGCTTTCATCCCCAAGCTGAAGAACCATGTGCCGCTGCGGCGCATGGGCGTGGAGGCAGAAGTCAGCGGCGCCATCGTTTTCCTGTTGTCGCCGGCGGCGGCCTTCATCACGGGCGTGACGGTGCAGATCGACGGTGCCGCGTCCTTGGGCAGCGAAATCTTTCCGATCGGCACCACGTCCACGTCGAAGCCGTTTGATGGGTTCCATCGCGCGGTGACGCCGGAGGTGTTGAAGTGAGGCTGTTGACGGCCGCTCGACAGTCCGCCGCGGGCCAAGGCCGCCGGGTGCCGGGCTCCGCTCATGTCCCCTGGGTCCGGCTGCGCCGGACCCTCCTCCTTTACTTCGCTGCGCCCGGCACCCAGCGTCCTTGGCCTACCACCCAGGTGGCGTGCCGGCTCGCAGCCTGCCACTGGCGGTGCCGGAGCGGGCAATTGGGGTGCCCTGCGCAGCGAAGTAAAGGAGGAGCCCCAGCTTGCGCAGCAAGTTGGGGCGGGGGACATGAGCGGAGCAGGGCACCCCAAGTGCCCGCGACCGCGTCAATGTTCGCGAGGCACTGCTGACATGCCGCGCCTCGTTTCCCAAATCGACACCAACGCGGCAGTCTTCCAGGCCAACCGTGAACGCATGACCCAGCGCCTGGCCGAAGTGCAGGCCTTGCAAGCCAAGGTGGTGGCCGAAAGCGAAAGCAAGCGCGACAAGTTTGAAAAGCGCAAACAACTGCTGCCACGCGAACGTGTGGCGCAGCTTATCGACCGTGGCAGCGAATTTCTGGAGCTGAGCCCGCTTGCTGGCCTGGGCATGCACGACGACGACGGCAAGAAGAGCGTCATGGGCGGCGGCAGCATCGTGGGCATCGGTGTGGTTGCAGGCAAGCGTGTGCTCATCAGTGCCAGTGACAGTGCGGTGAAGGGCGGCACGGTGGCGCCCATGGGGCTGAAGAAGGCGCTGCGCGCACAGGAACTGGCGCGTGAAAACAAACTGCCGTTGGTGGCCCTGGTGGAAAGCGGTGGCGCCAACCTGATGTACCAGGCCGAGATCTTTGTCGATGGCGGCCGCACATTCGCCAACCAGGCACGGCTGTCGGCCGCGGGCATTCCGCAGATTGCCGTGGTGCACGGGTCGTCCACGGCCGGTGGCGCCTACCTGCCGGGCCTCAGCGACTACGTCGTGCTGGTGAAGGGTCGCAGCAGCATCTACCTGGCCGGCCCGCCGCTGGTGAAGGCGGCCATTGGCGAAGACGCGGACGACGAAGAGCTGGGTGGCGCGCAGATGCACGCAGAAGTCACGGGCCTCGGCGAGTACTTGACGGACAACGACGCCCACGCCATTGCCGTGGCGCGCGACATCCTGGACATGCTGCCCTGGGACTTGGCGCCGGCAGCCTCTGCGGCACCCGAGCCGCTGTTCCCGGCGGAGGAACTGCTGGGCGTGGTGCCCGCCGACGAACGCGAACCCTACGACGTGCGAGAGGTCATCGCGCGTCTGGTGGACGCGTCCGACTTCCTGGAATTCAAGGCCAGCTACGCGGCGGACACCGTCTGCGGGCACGCACGCATCCAGGGTCATGCGGTGGGCATCCTGGGCAACAACGGGCCGATCCAGCCCACCGGGTCCACCAAGGCCGCGCAGTTCATCCAGTTGTGCGACCAGAGCGGCACCCCCCTGGTCTTCCTGCAGAACACCACGGGCTACATGGTGGGCAAGGCGGCGGAGCAGGGCGGCGCCATCAAGCACGGCAGCAAGATGATCCAGGCCGTGGCCAACGCGCGGGTGCCCAAGTTCACCATCGTGCTGGGCGGCAGCTTTGGTGCCGGCAACTACGGCATGTGCGGCCGCGGCTTCGACCCGCGCTTCATCTTCAGCTGGCCCAGCGCGCGCACGGCCGTGATGGGCGGCGCGCAGGCGGCCAAAGTGATGGACATCCTCAACCGCGCCAAGCTGGGACGCATGGGCCTGCCTGCCAACGACGAAGCCTTGGCCGCCATGAGCGACGCGCTGCGCAAGCGCCTGGACGCGGAAAGCCACGTGCTCTTTGGCACCGCACGCCTCTGGGACGACGGCGTCATCGACCCGCGCGACACGCGCCGCATCCTGGCGCTGTGCCTGAGCCTGGCGAGAGAAGCCGAACAACGTCAACTGCGCGCCAATACCTTTGGCGTCGCGCGGCTGTAGGCCGCCCATCTGTGCGAATCACGACTCTAGATACCGGAGACACACCATGAAGTTCAGCCCCGAACACCGCCAGATCGAAGACACCGTCATCAAGTTCTGCGACAAGGAGATCAACCCCTTCGTGGCCGAATGGGAAAGGAACGAACAGTTCCCCGCCCACGAGGTCTTCAAGAAGCTGGGCAACCTGGGCCTGCTGGGCCTGAAGTACCCGGAGGAATACGGCGGCGCCGGTCTGGACTTCTCCTACAGCCTGGTCATGGCCGAAGCGCTGGGCCAGTGCAACTGCGGCGGTGTGCCCATGGCCATTGGCGTGCAGACCGACATGGCCACGCCTGCGCTCGCGCGTTTTGGCAGCGACGAACTGCGCAAGGAGTTCCTGGCGCCGACCATCGCCGGCGACTACGTGGCCTGCCTGGGTGTGAGCGAACCCGGCGGCGGCAGCGACGTGGCGGCCCTCAAGACCACCGCCAAGAGTGACGGTGGCGACTACGTCATCAACGGCACCAAGATGTGGATCACCAACGCGCTGCAGGCCGACTGGTGCTGCCTGCTGGCCAACACCTCCGACGGTCCGGCGCACAAGAACAAGAGCCTCATCGTCGTGCCCATGGACACGCCCGGCATCACCAAGCAGAAAATCCACAAGATCGGCATGCACAGCAGCGACACCGCGCAGATCTTCTTTGACAACGTGCGCGTTCCCAAGCGCAACCTCATCGGCCAGGAAGGCCTGGGCTTCACCTTCCAGATGCTGCAGTTTCAGGAAGAACGCCTGTGGGGCGCCGCTGGTTCGCTGCGCAGCCTGGACCGCTTGATCGACCAGACCATTGACTACGCCCGCCAGCGCAAGGCCTTCGGCAAGAGCATCCTGGACAACCAGGTGGTGCACTACCGACTGGCCGAACTGCGCACCGAAGTCGAAGCCCTGCGCGCGCTGACCTACCGCGCGGTGGAGATGTACATCGGCGGCAAGGACGTCACCAAGCTGGCCAGCATGGCCAAGCTGAAGTGCGGGCGCCTCAGCCGCGAATTGACGGACGCCTGCCTGCAGTACTGGGGCGGCATGGGCTTCACGGCCGACAACCCCGCCAGCCAGGCCTACCGCGATTCGCGCCTGGTCTCCATCGGCGGCGGCGCAGACGAAGTGATGCTGGGCATCATCTGCAAGCTGGAAGGAACACTGCCGGGCAAGCCGTCGTGAGCGTGGAGCTGGCAGACTTCAAGACGCTCGCACTGCGGCGCGAAGGCGGTGTCCTGCATGTCACCCTGAACCGGCCGGAGGTGCGCAACGCCATGTCGCTGGCCATGGTGCGCGAACTGCGTGCGGTGCTGGGGCAGGCGGAGATGAAAGCGGACGTGCGTGCCATCGTCTTGCGCGGCGCGGGCGGGCATTTCTGCGCCGGTGCCGACCTGTCCGACATGGCCGCGGCCCGAATGAAGCTGCATGACAACCCCAAGGCGCTGGAAGAAACCAATGCGGCTTTCGGAGAGTTGTGCGTGGCTTACGCGTCCACCGGCATCGCCACGGTGGCGGTGGTGGAAGGTACGTGCATGGGCGGTGGCTTCGGCCTGGCCTGCGTGGCCGACGTGGCGTTGGCCGGCGAGACGGCCGCGTTCCGCTTGCCGGAAACATCACTGGGCGTGGTGCCCGCGCAGATCGCGCCCTTCCTGGTGGAACGACTGGGCTATGCCGAGGCCAAACGCCTGGCCGTCACTGGCGCGCGCCTGACTGCGGCAGAGGCGCTGGCCATCCGACTGGTGCATGGTGTGCATGCGGGCGCTGATCTGGACGCGGCCGTGCAGAAGGTACTGGCCGATATCCTGGCCTGCGCGCCGCAGGCCGTGGCGGCCACCAAGGCGCTGATCGCCAAGTCGCGCTGGCAAACCGCGGCGTCGCTGTTGCCGGAAGCGGCGGCGGTGTTTTCGCGGGCCGCGCTGGGGCCGGAGGGCGTGGAGGGCACGACAGCCTTCCTTCAGAAGCGCAAGGCCGCGTGGGTGCCTGGGGCAGGGCAATGAGCTTCCGCAAGATCCTGATTGCCAACCGTGGCGAGATCGCGTGCCGCGTCATCCGCACCGCGCACCGCCTGGGCTACCGCACGGTGGCGGTGTTCAGCGACGCCGACGCCCAGGCGCCCCACGTGCAGCAGGCCGACGAGGCCGTGCGCATCGGTGCGCCGCCGGCGGCCGGGTCTTACCTGCACATCGCCGCCCTCCTGGATGCAGCCCGGCGCAGCGGTGCTGACGCCGTGCACCCCGGCTACGGCTTTCTGTCTGAACGCGCGGACTTCGCCCAGGCCTGCGCCGACGCGGGCCTGGTGTTCATCGGCCCGCCGCCCGGCGCCATCCGCGACATGGGCGACAAGGCCGGCGCCAAGCGCCGCATGCTGGCCGCGGGCGTACCCTGCGCGCCGGGCTACCTGGGCGACGAGCAGGGCGACGAGCACCTGTCGGCTGAAGCCCAGAAACTGGGCCTGCCCTTGCTGGTGAAGGCGGTGGCCGGCGGCGGTGGCCGCGGCATGCGCCTGGTTCACGACTGGGCGGAACTGCCGGAAGCACTGAAGGGCGCGCGCCGCGAAGCCACCAGCGCCTTTGGTGACGGCACACTGATGCTGGAGCGCCTGATTCCCAACGGCCGCCACATCGAAATCCAGGTCTTCGCCGACGCGCATGGCCAAGCCGTGCACCTGGGTGAACGCGACTGCACGGCACAGCGCCGGCGCCAGAAGGTCATCGAAGAAGCACCGTCCCCGGTGGTGAGCCCGGCCATGCGCGAAGCCATGGGCCGTGACGCCGTGGCGGCCGCGCTGGCGGTGGGGTACCAAGGCGCGGGCACGGTGGAGTTCATCGTGGACGCCGAGCTCAAGCACTACTTCCTGGAAATGAACACCCGGCTGCAGGTGGAGCACCCGGTGACGGAATGCATCACCGGCCTGGACCTGGTGGAGTGGCAGTTGCGCGTGGCCGCAGGCGAAGCGCTGCCGCTGCAGCAGGACCAGATCACTTTCACGGGCCACGCCATCGAGGCACGCCTGTACGCCGAAGACCCCTACGACGGCTGGAAGCCGCAGTCCGGCCGCATCGCGGGCTGGAACCCGGCGGCCAGCAGCATCCGCATCGACCATGGCATCGCGGCCGGTGGCGAGGTGACGCCCTACTACGACGCCATGGTCGCCAAGTTCATCGCCCATGGCACCGACCGTGCCGATGCGGTGCGGCGCCTGACGCGGGCCCTGGAAGACGTGCCCTTGCTGGGCCTGCGCAACAACGGCCGTTTCCTGCGCGACCTGGTGAACCACCCGCGGTTCAGTGCAGCGCAGTTGACCACCACGCGGCTGGACGAGTGGCAGGCCAGCGGCGAACCGCTGCTGCAAAGGCCCGAGCCGGCGGACGCCGCCTGGCGCATCGCAGCGGCCCTGCTGGCAGGCGCAGACGCGGGTCGCCCGCGCAGCATCCGCCACTTCGACCTGGCGCTGGAATGCCAAGGCGCTCGGCGTCTGCTGCGTGCGCCCGAAGAGCAGGTCACGGTGCTCAACTGGACGGGCGATCGTGCCACGGTGCGCATCGACGGTGTGCAACGCCAGCTCATCGCGCTGCGAGACGGTGACAGCCTGCACCTGGTCCTGGAAGGCGCCACCTTCACCTTCACCGAGCCCTCGCCCTACCCACGCACCGACGCCATCACGGACCCGCGCCGCGCCCGCGCGCCGGTGGCCGGCGTGGTGGCGCAAGTGAACGTGCAGCCCGGCGACATGGTGCAGGCCGGCCAGCAGCTGGTCTGTGTGGAAGCCATGAAGATGGAGATGTGGCTCAGCGCCACGGCTGCAGGCACGGTCAAGGCCGTGCACGCGATTGCAAAAATGTCGGTCGCCAAGGGCGCCGTGCTGGTGGAACTGGAGACAAACGAATGAACCCCCAAGCTCGCTATCGCTCGCTACCCCCAAGGGGGCTGACCTCCCTCGGGAAGCCCTGCGGGAGGTCGAATGAGCACCAATGACAAAGCCATCCTCACCTGCGCCCTGACCGGCGTGCTGACCAACCCGCAACAGCACCCCGTGCCCGTGACGCCCGAGCAGATGGCCGCAGAGGCGCGCGACGCCTTCAACGCCGGCGCCAGCATCATGCATGTGCACCTGCGCAGCCAGGAGCCCGGCTTCGGCCACATGCCCAGCTGGGACCCTGATGTGGCTGCATCCATCTGCAGCGCCATCCGCGCCGCCTGCCCCGGCGTCATCATCAACCTGACCACGGGCGTGGTGGGCAAGGACATCAGCGGCCCGCAAGCCTGCCTGGAGCGCGTGAAGCCCGAGATCGCGGCCTGCAATGCCGGCACGCTGAACTACCTGAAGATCAAGGACAACGGCGAATGGGCCTGGCCGCCGATGGTCTTTGACAACCCGGTTGCCAAGGTGAAGCAGTTCCTGGACGTGATGGACGCCTGCGGCACGCACCCGGAGTTCGAGTGCTTTGACGTCGGCATCCTGCGCAGCGTGTCCATGTACCTGAAGGCAGGCATGTTTGCGGGCGTGCCCGAGGTCAACTTCGTGATGGGCGTGGCCAGCGGCATGCCCTGCGACAGCGACTTGCTGGCCCTGCTGCCACGCTACGCGCCGGAAGGCGCGGTTTGGCAGACCACGCTGATCGGCCGCGCCGAGATCTGGCCGGTGCACCAGAAGACCGCCGACCTGGGTGGCAACCTGCGCACCGGACTGGAGGACACCTTCTACCTGCCGGGTGGCGAACGGGCCACGGGCAATGGCGTGCTGATCGATGCCCTGAACGCCTGTGCGCGCCGCGCGGGTCGCGAGATCGCGACTCCTGCCGAGGCCCGTGTTCGCCTGGGCCTGAAAATGGCGGCATGAGCACCGCGCCGCAACGTCCCCGCACCGCCGAAGAAAACGCCCAGGTCGAAACCGCGTTGATCGACCTGCACGACCGGCTCATCAGCTTCAACCAGCTGCTGGGCCTGCAGACCTTGTCGCTCAAGCCGGGGGATGTGCGTTCGCGCCTGCAGATGCGGCCTGAACTGGTGGGCCATTTCCAGTACGGCCGTTTGCATGGCGGTGTGATCTCGGCGGTGCTGGACACCGTCGGCGGCATGGCCTGCCTGGTGGGCATTGCAGAGCGCCACCCCAACGAAAGCCCGCAGCAGGTGGTGCAGCGTTTTTCCCGGCTGGGCACCATCGACCTGCGTGTGGACTTCCTGCGCCAGGGCATCGGCCAGCACTTCATCGCCACGGCCGAAGTCACGCGCCTGGGCGGCCGCGTGGGCAGTGCGCAGATGCGGCTGGTCAACGAAGAAGGCACCTTGATCGCGACCGCCGCGGCAGCCTACGTGGTGGCCTGACGCCGAGCCGTCGCGGGTCTACCATGGGGCCATGCTGCCCAGCCCCTTGAACCACGAAGTGCGTTTCACGCAGGTGGCCTCGGGCGCGCGCATCGCCTGGGCACGCAGCGGGCGCGTGGGTGGACCCGTGGTGATCCGCACCGGTCACTGGCTCACGCACATCGAATACGACCTGCGTTCCTTGCTCTGGCGGCCGTTCATTGAAAGGCTCAGCCGGCAGATGGAGCTGGTGCGCTATGACGAGCGTGGTTGCGGCCTGTCCAGTGCCGACGACATGCCGCTGTCGCTGCATACGTCGCTGGAAGAACTCACGGCGGTGGCCGCAGCCCGGGGTGCCGAGCGTTTTGCGCTGCTGGGCATCTCAGGGGGTGTGGCGTCCGCCGTGGCCTATGCCGCGCAGCACCCGGACCGCGTGTCCCACCTGATCCTGCTGGGGGGCAGCACGCACGGCCTCTTGCACCGCCCAGTCAGGCCTGAGGTGCTGGCCTTCCACGAAGCCCAACTGCGCATGATCGAACTGGGCTGGGGCCGCAAGGACCCTGGCGTGCAGCAACTCTTCACCAGCCGCTTCATGCCAGACGCCAGCGCTGAGCACACGGCCTCGTTCAACGAGCACCAGCGCATGAGCTGTGACGGTGCCCGTGCGGCTGCGATCGTCCGTGCCCGTGCGTCTTCGGACGTGCGTGAGTGGGTGCAGGCGATTCGCGTGCCCACCCTGGTGCTGCACAGCGAAGGCGACCTGGCCGTGCCGCTGGCCCTGGGGCATGAACTGGCAGCTTCCATCCCGCATGCGCGCTTCGAGGCGCTGCAGTCCCGCAACCACCTCCCGCTGTCGACCGAACCCGCCTTTGAGCGCCTCTGCCAGGTGATCGCGTCGTTCGTGACCCAGGCGCCGCAGCGGCCTGCGTTGACGCCTGCCGAGCAGGCCTTGGCGGCCCTGGTCGGACAAGGGCTGGACAACCTGCAGATCACCGCCCAGCTGGGGCTGGCGGAAAAGACCGTGCGCAACCGCCTGTCTGCGCTGTACGCCAAGCTGGGCGTCGAAGGCCGCGCCATGGCCGTGGTCAAGGCGCGGGAACTGGGCCTGTAGCCGGGCGCGCCCGGGACAGGCTGGCGGCGCTCGGGACAGCTGTCCCGTAGCCCGGGCTTGGCGCAGGCGCTGCAATGGCGCCTTGCCAACGAAGTTCCAGCGCCATGTTCATCCAACGACCCGACGCCGAGCTCCATGTGCTCAGCTTTGGCCAAGGCCCCCTGACCCTGCTGGCGGTAGGCGGTTGGACCGGCAGTGGCGAGATCTGGCTGGACCTGTTTGGCCATCTGCCGCACTGGCGCTGCGTGGCGATTGACCACCGCGGCACCGGGGCCACCACGCAGCGGGGGCCGATCACCGTGGAAGCCATGGCCGACGACCTGCTGGCCGTGGCCGATGCCTTGCAACTGGGCCCTTGCGTGCTGGCAGCCGAATCCGCCGGCGCAGCCGTCGCCCTGCGTGCAGTGGACAAGGCGCCCCAGCGCTTCCTGGGGCAGGTGCTGGTGGGCCCGGCCTGGACACGGACCGAACCGGGCACCCAGGACGGTTTCATCGCCCAGCTTCGGCGCGACTACACGGCTACCTTGAAGGGCTTCATCGACAACTGCCTGCCCGAGACAACAAGCGCCGGCCTGCGCCGCTGGGCGCTGCAGATGTTGCTGCGTGCGAGCCCGGAAGACGCCATCGCACTGCTGCAATGCCGCCAGGACCTGCCGCCCGATCAGGCCCTGCCGCGTCTGAGCCTGCCGAGCCTGCTGTTGCATGGCACGCAGGACCGCATCGTGCCGGTCGCGCAGTCACGGCAACTCGCCGCCCGGCTGGCGCGGGCGGAACTGCAGGAACTGCCCGGCCTCGGCCACGTGCCCATCGTCACCGCGCCTGCTGACGTGGCCGCACGCATCGACGCTTTTGCCCAGCACCTGGCCGTGTCCGAACGCGTGCCACGCGCCCCGTCTTGAACCCGCACCACCCACCGGAGACACCATGAGCACCGCACTGAAGCTGACTGTCCTGTACGGCCACCCGGCCGACACCGCAGCCTTTGAGACCTACTACCTGGGCACCCACCTGCCGCTGGCCGCGGCCACGCCAGGCCTGGGCCGGACCGAGATCTCCCGCGGCCTGCCGGGCCCGGACGGTGCGCCGCCGCCCTTCTACCGGCTCTTTGAGGCCTGGTTCGACAGCCCTGAACACCTGGCATCGGTCAGCGGCACCGCCGAATGGCAACGCGTGGCGGCTGACCTGCCCAACTTCGCCAGCGGCGGCGTGACCCTCCTGCTGTCTCAGCTGGGCTGAGCCCGCGCCGCGCGCCCACGCGGTCGCAAGGGGCTGTCGGAGTCGGTGCAGCGGCAGCTTGTCGAGTGGCTTGTTCCGGCGCGCAGGCGCCTTCAAGGGGCTGGCGACGGCTGCACCCCCGGGTCCCTGTAGATGGCGCACAAGTTGCTGGGACGGACCGACTTCTGCACCAAGGTTGGTGCCCGAGGAACGCACAAGTTCGTGGAGATCGGGTGGCCGGGATGCTGCCGCTCGTCGGTGTCGGCCTCCGGCCACTTCCGGGCCTTGGCCGCATGCGGGTTCGTGGCTTCTGAGCAGGTCCCGGTCAAGAGCGTGCGCCGGGACGACGCTATCCAGCCGCAACGATCACATGCGCCTGAACCTTGCCAGCCACCTCGCCTTTGCCATGCCGGTCGGCGATGGCCTGCGCCGCGCGCGCTGTCGCGATCTGAAGCAGGCCGGCGTCGCGTGCTTCGATCTCACTGCGCAGCGGCGTTCCCTGGCAATAGGCGGTGGCGACGTCCTGCGCTGAGGGCGAGCGGCTCACCTCCTCGCGCGTCTCGATCCTGATGTCGGAGAAACCTGCACGGTGCAACTCTTCGCGGATGCTTGCGACATCGTGATAGCCATGCGGTGTGCGCGCAAGGAAACGCGGAGGGTCGAGCGGAAACACCGTGGCCACGGCGTTGGTGACGTCGTCAGCAAACGCGTTCTCCTCGATGCGGTCCCAGACGTTGAAGACAAAACGCCCGCCGGGCTTCAACACGCGACGCGCCTCGGCATAGCCGGCGACCCGGTTGGGGAAGAACATCGCGCCGAATTGGCAGCAGACGACATCGAACATGGCCGATTCGAACGGCAGTGCGAGTGCGTCCGCCTGCCGCCATTCGATCCGGCCATCAAACCCCTGCCGCGCGGCGGCATAGTCGAGCATGGGTTGGTTGAGGTCGGTCACCACGTAGCGCACGTCGGACTTCAGTCTTGGGGCCAATGCCCGCGTGACCGCGCCGCTGCCGGCTGCCGTTTCGAGCACCGCGCCGGGCGAGAAGGCGGCGACAAGCCCCGCCATGTGGGCTGCATAGGCCTCGAAGATCAGCGGGACCATCAGCGTGTCGTAGAACTTCGGGATCGAGCCCGCGAACAACTTGTCGCTCTCAGCCATGAGGTCCTCATTGAAAGCACGGAATGGCGCCGTCGTCCAAACGGACGCCGGCTTTGGAGCGACATGGTGTCCCTGAGAGCCACTCTCGTCAACGCTGTCCAGCCGCTTTCCAATGACGGCTGTTCGTCGAGCAAACTGGTGCGCCGCACAGCCGGCATGGGTCGTTCACCGCTGGTCGCCCTCGCGGTCTCATCGCCGGAGAGTTGCCATCGAACCTGGCCGTCCCGACACCAGCCTTTCGTGGCTGCCCTTGGTCGGCCCGTTGCGGTCGTTCGCTGTGTGGTGGCGGTCGCGTGCGCTTGGGGTGACCCGTTGCGCTCATGTCCTCCGCCCTAACTTGCTGGGCAAGTTAGGGCTCCTCCTTTACTTCGCTCCACGGGCCACCCCAATCGCCCGCTCAGGCACCACCGGTGGCGCGCCACCTGTGAGCACGCCGCTCTGGTGGCAGGCCAAGGCCGCTGGGTACCGGGCGCAGCGAAGTAAAGGAGGAGGGTCTGGACACTGCCAAGTGTCCAGAGCCGGGGGACATGAGCGGAGCCCGGTACCCGGCGGCCTTGGCCCGCAACGGCAACAAGCAAGAACGACCGCAACGGGCCGACTGCAGCTCTCAACCAGCGGCCCTTGCTTACTGAAAAGCTGTCGTCGACCGGACGCGGCTCAGCAAGATCTGCAAGCAGTTCCGGCTTGGATCGCCCTTCCTGAGGCGCACTGGTTCGCAACTGCGCGCTCCACGCCAGGCGGCGCGTTCGAGCTAGGGCAATCGCGACAAAGGGTGCTCTTCGGGTGCTGCGGTCTCGGCCAGGCGGTGCCGTGCTTCGTACAGCGCGTGCAAGGTGATCTTGCGCACCTCCGTCTGGCTCTGCGCGATGTGGCCCTTCAGCATCACCAGGGCTTCGGCCGACTTGCGCTGCATGACGCAGCGCAGGATCTTGGCGTGCTCCAGGTAGGTAGCCTCGACGCGGTCTTCGCGTGTGAAGTCCAGGCGCCGGACGATGCGGATGCGTTCCGTCAAGTCGGCATGCACGCGTGCCATCTCGCTGTTGCCAGCCGCATGCACCAGGGACCCATGGAAGGCTTCGTCCAGCGCGCCGACGGTGCGCATGTCGCTCAGGCGTTCGGCGGCGGGCACCAGCCACACGGCTTTCAGCGCGTCCAGTTCCAGCGGCAGCTGCGGTTGTGCGCACAGGCGCGCCACGCAGGTGGTCTCGATCACCACGCGCAGGTCGTAGAGCTGGTCGATGCGTTCGAAGTCGATTGGCCTCACGAACCAGCCGCTCTTGCTTTCCACTTCCACCAAGCCTTCGTTGCGCAAGCGGAAAAGGGCTTCGCGCAGTGGCGTGCGGCTCATGCCCAGGCGCGCGGCCAGTTCGGCTTCCGAAAAGCGGTCGCCGGGCGCCAGCACGAAGTCATGCATCTGCTGCTTCAGCGTGCTGTAGGCCATTTCGGCCAGATTGGCGCGGGGCGCCAGGCCCGTGGTCTTCAGGGGCAGGGGTGGGTTGGTCAGCACGTGCACGCAGGCGATGGCTTCAGGGACGGTGGCTTCAGGCGGGCGGCAAGGCCTCCAGCACGGAGGACAGCTCGGCCGCCCAGCCAACGATAGCGCCCTGCGCCACCATCATCTCGATCGCTGTTGCCTTGAACGTGGGGAAGTAGCTGGCGGTGGCTTCTTCGACGATCAGGCAGTCGTAGCCGCGATCGTTGGCTTCGCGCATGGTGGTCTGCACGCAGACCTCGGTGGTGACGCCGGCAAACACCAGCTGCGTGATGCCGTGGCTTTGCAGCTCCCCCTGCAGCGGCGTGGCGTAGAAGGCGCCCTTGCCCGGCTTGTCGATGACGATCTCGCCGGCCACGGGCGCCAGCGGCGGCACGATCTCGCAACCCGCCGATCCGCGCACCAGCAAGCGGCCCATGGGCCCGTCGTCGCCGATGCGCAGGCTGGGACTGCCACGCAGGCGCTTGGCCGGCGGGCAGTCCGACAGGTCCGGCGCGTGCGACTCACGTGTGTGCACCACCACCCAGCCGCGCGCGCGCCAGGCATCCAGCAGGGCCTTGGTGGGGCCGATGGCCGCCTCCAGCAGGGACACGTCATTGCCCAGGCTGGCACCGAAGCCACCAGCTTCGATGAAGTCGCGCTGCATGTCGATGATGACCAGCGCGGCGCGGCCGGGCTGCAGGTCGAAGGCGAAGGGGCGTGCGTGGATGTTCATGCGGCCTGATCAAGCTTCCCGCCATGGAGTCGGCTTTGCCGGTCCATCGGCGGATGGCCCCCTTGGGGGGTAGCGAGCGTGAGCGAGCTTGGGGGCTCCATTCCCCCGCCCATGAAGCGGCCGATGTGGTGGCGGTCTGCACCATCGGCCAGGCATTCGTGCACCAGGCGGCCGCCGCTCATCACCACGATGCGGTCGGCCACGTGCAGCAGTTCGTCCAGGTCTTCACTGACCATCAGCACCGCGCTGCCACTGTTGCGCGCCGCCACCAGGCGCGTGTGCACTTCCGCCACGGCGGTGAAGTCCAGGCCGAACACCGGGTTGCTGACCAGCAGCACTTGCGCATCGTCGGACAGTTCCCGCGCCAGCACCGCACGCTGCACGTTGCCGCCGGACAGCGACGCGATGGGTGCGCCTTCGCCCTGCGTCTTGACGCGGTAGGTGGCGATCAGTTCGCGTGCGCGGCGCGCCAGCGAGCCGGGCTTGCGCAGACCTGCGTGCGCGTGCGGCGGCTGGTCAAAGCTGCGCAGGCCGATGTTGTCGGACACGCTCAGCTGCGCCACGCAGGCGTTGCGCAGCGGTTCTTCCGGCAGGCCGCGCACCTTCAGGCGCCGGTTCTGCGACCGTGTGGCCGCGTAAGGCTGGCCGCCCACGGCCACGCTGCCTGCCGCGCGTGCGCGCTGGCCGGCCAGTGCTTCCATCAATTCACGCTGGCCGTTGCCACTGACGCCGGCGATGCCGACGATCTCGCCAGCACGCACGTCCAGGTCGACGCCGTTCACGGCCATCTCGCCACGGTCGCCCATCACCTGCAAGCCGCGCAGCGCCAGCCGCACCTCGCCCGGCGCGCCTGGCGTGCGTTGAAGGCCGCCCCCTTCCGAACCCGCGGCTTCGGCACGGGCGCTGGCATCGTCACCCACCATGCTGGCTGCCAGCTCATTCGGCATGGCGCCGGCCACCGCACGGCTGGCCACCAGGCGGCCGCGGCGCAGCACGGTCACGTCGTCGGCGAAGCTGAGCACCTCCCGGAACTTGTGCGTGATCATGACCACGGTGCAACTGCCGGCATGCGCACGGTCGCGCAGCGTGCCCAGGACCTCGTCGGCTTCCTGCGGCGTCAGTACACTGGTGGGCTCGTCCAGGATCAGCAGGCGCGGCTTGAGGTAGAGCTGCTTCAGGATTTCCAGCTTCTGCTTTTCGCCCGCGCTCAGTTCCTGCGGGGTGGCGTCCAGGTCCAGGCGGAAGGGTGCCGTGGCCATGAAGGCCTGCAGGTCGGCGCGCACCGCCTTCCAGTCGATGATGGCGGGCAGAGCCCCGCGTGCGATGAGCAGGTTTTCGGCCACCGTCATGCCAGGCACCACGGTGAAGTGCTGGTAGACCATGCCGATGCCCAGGCTGCGCGCCACGGTGGGCGTGCTGATGGCCTGCTCGCGGCCGTCCAGCAGCACGGCGCCGCTGTCCGGCGGCTGGTAGCCGACGATGCACTTCACCAGCGTGCTCTTGCCCGCGCCGTTTTCACCCAGCAGCGCATGCACGGTGCCGGGCCGCACCTGCAGCGACACGCTGTCCAGTGCCGTGAAACTGCCGAAGTGCTTGGTGAGTTCGTAGGTCTGCAGGCCCAGGGCCGTGGTGGGCTTGCTGGTGGTGGCATCCGTCATGCGGCCATCTCCCGTCTGAAGACTTCCAGCGTGTGCGCCTTGACGCGCACGAACTCGGGGTCGGCCGTGTCCTCGGGCTTGCGCGGGCGCGGCAGTTTGAAGGGCACCAGTTCGGCGATGCGCGTGGGCCGACGTGTGAGCAACAGGATGCGGTCGGCCAGGAACACCGCGTCTTCCAGGTCGTGGCTGACGATGACCATGGTGGTGCCCAGCGCCAGGTGCGCGTCCTGCAGCTTGGCGCGGATGAAGAGCGTCATCTCGAAGTCCAGCGCCGAGAAGGGTTCGTCCAGGAACAGCACCTCGGGCTTGGTGACCAGGCTGCGCATGATGCAAACCGTCTGCATCTGGCCGCCAGACAGTTCGTAGGGGTAGCGGTTCAGGTCGAAGCGGATCTCGAACAGCGCGGTGATCTCGTCGACACGCGCCTTCACCTCCGCCGGCTTCATGCCCTGGCGCTTCAGCGGGTAGGCGATGTTCTCGCGCGCCGTGATCCAGGGGAACAGCGCGTCCCGGTAGTTCTGGAATACGTAGCCGATCTGCGTGTCACGAAGGCTCTTGCCGTCGAACAGGATCTCGCCTTCGTCCACCGGCGTGAGGCCGGCGATCATGTTCATCAACGTGCTCTTGCCGCAGCCGTTGGGGCCGAAGATGGAGACGATCTTGCTGCGCGGCAGGTCCAGGTTGAAGTGGGTGTAGAGCGGCGCGCCGGCGAAGCTCTTGCTCAGGCCCCGCACAGTGACGTGCGTGCCGGGCTCCGGGGGCAGGGAGACGACGGTCTCGGCGACGACGGCCGGGCGGCTTGCGCTTGCGGTGACCGTGGCGGTGTTCATGCCTTGCCTCCCCAGTGGATCAGGCGCTTTTCCGCCAGCATGAAGCCCACGTTCAGCAGGTAGCCCAGCGCGCCCGTCACCAGGATCGAGCAGTACATGTCCTTGACGTTGAAGATCTGCTGCGCGTCGATGATGCGGTGGCCCAGGCCCGTTTCGCTGCCGATGAACATCTCGGCCACGATGACGATGACCAGCGCCATGCTCACCGCGCTGCGCAGGCCCACGAAGGTCTGCGGCAGGCTTTCCATCAGCATCACGTCCTTGAAGACGTGCCACTTGGACACACCCATGATCTGCGCCGCCATCACACGCGTCTTCTTGGCGTTCATCACGCCATAGGCGCTGTTGAACAGCACGATCAGCATGGCGCCAAAGCTGGCGATGGCGATCTTGTTGATGTCCGTGATGCCGAAGATCAGCATGAAGAGCGGGATCAGGGCCGAGCTGGGTGTGCTGCGGAAGAAGTCGATCAGGAACTCCACGCTGCGGTAGGCGCCTTCCGCGCTGCCCAGCACCACGCCCAGTGGCAGGCCGATGGCCACGGCAATGGCAAAGGACGCCAGCGTGCGGAACAGCGTGGACCACAGGTCCGGGAAGATGGCGCCGCTGCCGACCACGCTGCCCAGGTGCACCAGGGTGTCGCCGGGCGGTGGCAGCAGCACGGGCTTGACCCACTGCGCCGAGATCATCAGTTGCCAGAACGCCACCAGCAGCAAGGGCCCCAGCAGCGGCAGCCACCTTCGGGCGTTGGCGTTCATGCGGTGTACAGCAGGGACTTCACGTCCAGCCGCTTGGCGAAGATCTTGCGGTCGGTGAAGACGTCGAAGAACTTCTGGAAGTAGTCGATGTCGCCGGGCTTGAACTCGTTGTACATCGTGAAGCCGGCCAGGGGCACTTCCTTGACCAGACTGGCGTCGATGGACGTGAAGCCGTCCAGGTGCGTGCGCGATTCGTCCGGGTACTTGCGCACCCAATCCACCGCCTTGCCGTAGGCGGCGATGTACTTCCTGGCGATGTCAGGCCGATCCTTCAGGAACGCGGTGGTGACGGAAGCGGAGCCACCGAACCAGGGCGCGTCCGGGTCGCCCAGCACGTACTTGGCGATCACGCCCACTTCCAGCGCGCGGGTCAGGCCTTTGAGGCGACCGGCCGTGCCCGTGGGTTCCAGCGTGTACACCGCGTCAATCTGTCCTGCGGCCAGCGCGGCCACGTGCTGGCCCACCGGCAGTTCGGTCACCTGCGGGTTGGTGATGCCGTTCTTCTCCAGCATGATCTTGGCCAGCGTGACGTTCTGGATGCCGGGGCCGGAAGCCACCTTCTTGCCGGCGAGTTCGGTCAGTGACTTGATAGGCGAGTCCTTGGCCACCAGGAATTCGTCGAGCACCAGCTTTCGGTTGCTGGGATTGCTGCAGATGAACTTCAACAGGCCCGGGCTGGTGATCTCGGCCAGGCCTTGCGCGGCCGACGCCGTGCCATTGGCTGCACCGTGGATGCGCCCGGCGATCATGGCTTCGGCCACCTGTTGCGCACTGGCAAATTTGACGCCTTCCACCGGCAGCCCGGCTTCCTTGAAGATGCCGCGCTCCAGGCCCACGTACAGCGGCAGGCCGGACGCGATGGGCCAGAAGCCGATGAGGATCTTGTCGTCGGCAGCCAGCGACTTGCGCTGCAGTCCGATCAATGCGGCCGAAGCGGCGGCCTGGATGAGGTGGCGGCGGCGATTGGAGGCAGGTGCGGTCATCGGTGGCTCCCGTGGGTGATCACAGTGAAAGTGAGCGTCAAAGCGTGCTGAACGTGTCCAGCAGCGCAGAGGAATGGGCGACCGCCCCGAAGACGCCACCCTGCATGGTGACCATCTTCAAGGCGGCCTGGTGGTTGCCCAGGTCGGTGGCGCCGGTGCAGTCTTCAACGATCACGCATTCAAAGCCGCGGTCGTTGGCTTCGCGCATGGTGGTGTGCACGCAGACGTCGGTGGTGATGCCGGTGAGCACCAGGTTGCGGATGCCGCGCAGGTGGAGGATCAGCTCCAGGTCGGTCGCGCAGAAGCTGCCTTTGCCGGGCTTGTCGATGATCACTTCACCGGGCAGCGGGGCGAGCTCGGGGATGATGTCCCAGCCGGGTTCGCCGCGCACCAGGATGCGGCCACAAGGGCCCATGTCACCGATGCCGCGGCCCTCGGTGCCGATGCGCTGCGAACGCCAGCGCTTGTTGGCCGGCAGGTCGCTCAGATCCTGGCGGTGACCTTCACGGGTGTGGATGATGGTGAAGCCCTTGGCGCGCATGGCGGCCATCAGCTTCTTGATGGGCTCGATGGGCGCGCGCGTCAGGCTCAGGTCGTAGCCCATCTTGTCCACATAGCCACCGATGCCGCAGAAGTCGGTCTGCATGTCGATGACGATCAGCGCGGTGTTGGCGGCCTTCAGCGCGCCGTCGAAGGGCCAGGGGTAAGGCGTGGACGCGATGGTCGTCATGCAGGCCTCACTCCACCGGGTTGGGCTCGGGACCACGGTAGGGGCGCGTGGGCGGCTCAAAGCCGCAGGGCGTGCCGTCGCGCACCTGGATGCTCGCGTCCCACGGCAGCTTGTAGCGGCCGGCCACCATGTCCTGCATGAAGGTATACGGGCAGTCCTGCGCGCCGCCCTTCACCGCCACGTAGCCGCGGTGGTAGAGCTGGTAGGGGTTGTTCTCCACGCCCCACAGTGCACGCGCTTCGCGCACCAGGTCGGGCCGCAGTTCGGCGGTGATGATCTCGTCGACGCGTGCACCGCCTTCAGTGATCAAGGTGCCGTCGAAGTTGCAGAACATGCCTTCGCCCATGCTGTCGAAGCTGCCGTCGCTGCCGCACAGGCACACGCTGGCGGTGATGGCCATGTTCTGGAAGGCGTTGGCCTGGTTGGTGATCTTCCAGGCGTGGCGGATGGGCGCCGTGTAGCCGGCCGTGCGCAGGATGATCTCCGCGCCCTTGTAGGCGGCTTCGCGCGCCATCTCCGGGAACATGCCGTCGTGGCAGATGATCAAGGCGATCTTGCTGCCATTGGGCCCGTTGCAGACGGGGACACCCATGTTGCCGGGCTCCCAGGCCTCCACCGGCACCCAGGGGTGGAGCTTGCGGTAGTAGAGCTGGATCTGGCCCTGGTCGTCGATGATCAGGCCGGTGTTGTACGGGTTGCCGTGCGGGTTGAACTCCATGATGGAGAAGCAGCCCCAGATCTTGTGTTCGATGCAGGCGGCCTTGAAGGACGCCACCTCAGGGCCATCCATCGACACCATCAGTTCCGGCGCCGTGCTCATGCTCAGGCCGTGCAGGCTGTATTCCGGGAACACGACCAGGTCCATCGTGCCCAGGTTGCGGCGCGCCTTGCCGACCATCCAGCAGATACGCTCGGCCTGGGCCTTCAGCTGCTCGGGCGTCTCCACCACCGGCAGCTGCAGCTGAACGAGGCCCACGACCACGCCGTGGGCCGACTTGTTCAATCCACCCAATCCGCTCATGAATGAGCTCCCTGCCCGGCATGCGCCTGATCAAGCTTCCCGCCGCGGGACCGGCTCCGCTGGGCCGCTGGCGGACGGCCCCCTTGGGGGGTAGCGAGCGAGAGCGAGCTTGGGGGCTTCATCTCGTCACTCCCAGCTCCATCGGCGCACCCCGGATGCTCTGCCGCGGCGAGCAGGTCCACACCAGGATGGCCAGCGTCAGCACATAGGGCACCGCATTGAACAGGTGGTAGAAGCCGCCATAACCCACAGACTGCAGGGCAGGGCCGAGTGCGCCCGCGCCGCCAAAGAGCAGCGCGGCCAGCAGGCAGCGCATGGGGTGCCAGCGTGCAAAGATCACCAGGGCCACCGCGATCAGGCCCTGGCCGCTGGACAGGCCTTCGTTCCAGCTGCCGGGGTAGTGCAGCGACAGGCTGGCGCCACCGAGCCCAGCGATGAAGCCGCCCACCGTGGTGGCGGCCACGCGCACGCCGGTGACGCTGGTGCCCAGCGCCCGCGCCGCATCGGCGGAGTCGCCCACCATGCGCACCTTCAGGCCCCAGGCCGTGTTCTTCAGGCCCCAGGCCAACACCGCCGCCACGGCCACGCCCAGCGGGAACAGGGCGTTGATGTTGAGCGCCGCGCTGACCTGCGAGGACGACGACCAGAAGCCCAGCGGAATGGCCGGAATCTGCGCGGCCTGCGGCTGGATCAGCGGCTTGCCCAGGTAGAAGGCCAGGCCCGCACCGAGCAGCATGATGGCGATGCCCGCTGCAATGTCGTTCACCCGCGGCAGGCTGCTGATCAAGCCGTGCAGCAGCGCGATGAAAGCGCCGCTGAAGCCGGCCGCCAGCACGCCCAGCCACCACTGGCCTGTCAGGTAGCTGCCCGCAAAGCCGGCCATGGCGCTGAAGACCAGCACGCCTTCCAGGCCCAGGTTGATGCGGCCGGACTTTTCGGTGATGCACTCGCCCAGGCTCACGAAGAGGAAGGGCGTGCCGACGCGGATGGCACCACCCAGCACCGCCAACAACACGTCAAAGAAGGCGAACTCGCTCATAGGGGCGCCCTTCGCGCTGCGCGCTGCGGGATGAACCTTTCGGAGCGGCTGTGCGCGTTCATGCCGGCATCGCCACAGGTTGGCGTTGCAGCACGAACAACTGGCCCAGCTTGCCGCGCCAGGCCTCGCTGGCCAGGATGAAGACGAAGCAGAAGCCCATCAGCACCTGCACCGACGCGTCAGGCAGGCCCATACGCCGCTGCAGCAGGCTGCCGGCGGCCAGGAAGCCGCCGAAGAGCACGGACACCGGGATGATGGCCAGCGGGTGGTGCCGCGCCACAAAGCTGACCAGGATGCCGGTGTAGCCCAGGCCGACGATGAGTGACGCATTGGCCGAGGTGTGCACCGCGGCCACTTCAATGCCGCCCGCCAGGCCCGCTGCGGCTCCGCCCAGCGCGCAGGCCACGATGATGAGTCGGTTGGCGGGCAATCCCACCAGCCGTGCCGCACGCAGGTTGCCGCCCACCACGCGCGTGGCGAAGCCGTGCGTGGTGATGCTGAGCCAGAAGGCCGCGGCCAGGCAGCAGACCACGCCGAAGACCAGGCCCCAGTGCACGTCGGACAGCAGATCCCAGGCGCCGATGGAGCCGATGCGCAAGGCGTCGGGAAGCGGCAGCGTGCTGGGCTTGTTCAAGCTGGCCGGGTCGCGCATGGGGCCCTCGACGATGTGCTTGAACAGAGCGATGGCGATGTAGCCCAGCAGCAGGCTGGAGATGGTCTCGTTGACGCCGCGCCACTGGCGCAGCGCGCCAGCCAGCGCGATCCACGCGGCGCCCGCCAGCGCGGCGGCCAGCAGCATCACCGCGGTGCCCACGACGTTCTGCGGCAGCGGCATCAGCACGGGCAGCGCCGCGCAGGCCAGACCGCCCAGCACCAGGGCGCCTTCACCGCCAATGATGGTCAGGCCTGCGCGTGCCGGCAGGGCCACGCACAGCGCCGTCAGCATCAGCGGCGCCGCCCGCTGCAAGGTGTTCTGCACCGAGAACGCGTCACCAAACGCGCCCGTGAACAGCAGGCCCCAGGCCTGGACCGGGTCGTGGCCGCCGAACCAGATGAACACGCCGAACAGGCCCAGGCCGCCGGCCAGGGCCAGGATGGGCAGTGCAATGGCTTCGGCGGTGTCGCTGGCGGTGGTCATGGCAAGCCCTGGTCAGGCTTTGCCGATGACGCCTTCGACCAGGTAGTTCATGCCTTCCAGCACCGGGTCAGTCTGCTTCAGCGACGTGCCCTTGGCAATGACGACCTTGCCGGTGTTGTCCTTCAACTCGCCCGCGAAGATGTCAAAGCTGCCGGCCATCATCTTGGCGCGCACGGCCTCGGCGGCCTTCTTGGCCGCGTCGGTCACCATGGCACCGTAGGGCGAGCTCTTGACGAAGCCTTCCTTCAGGCCGCCGCGCACGAAGTTCAGGTGCGGCTTGCCGCTGCGCGCCGCTTCCAGGATGGACGTGTAGGCCGTGAGCCAGTTCCATTCGGCGCCGGTCAGGTAGGCGTTGGGTGCCAGCTTGGCCTGGCTCGCGTGGTAGCCGCAGACCATCTTTCCGCGCTTGGCAGCGGTTTCCACGACCACCTTGGGGCCGTCCACGTGCATGGTGAAGACGTCCACGCCCTGGTCGGCCAGGCCGTTGGTGGCTTCGGCTTCCTTCACCGGCATGCTCCAGTCGCCGGTGAAGATGGCGGTGGTGGTGATCTTCGGGTCCACGGACCGCGCGCCCATGGTGAAGGCGTTGATGTTGCGCAGCACCTGCGGGATGGGTTTGGCCGCCACGAAGCCGAGCTTCTTGCTCTTGCTCATGTGGCCGGCAATCACGCCGTTCAAGTACTGCGCTTCGTCGATGTAGCCGAAGAAGCTGCCGGTGTTGTCGGGGTGCTTGCCCTTGGTCCACATGCCGCCGCAGTGGCTGAACCTGACGCCTGGATTCTTGGCGGCCACGGCCAGCATGTGCGGGTCGAAGTAGCCGAAGCTGGTGGGGAACAGCAGCTTGGCGCCGTCCTGCGAAATCATGCCCTGCATGCTCTTCTGCACGGCTTGTGTTTCGGGCACGTTCTCTTCTTCGACCAGCTTGATGCCGGGCATCTTCTTCAGCAAGGCCGCAGCTTCGGCGTGCGCCTGGTTGTAGCCAAAGTCGTCGCGCGGGCCGACGTAGATGATGCCGACCGTGATGGGCACTTGCGCCAAGGCACTGCGCAGCGCGCCGGGCAGGGCCAGCGAGGCGCCGGCCAGGCCGCCGGCGGCCAGCAGGCGGCGGCGGTTTTGGTCAGCGGCGAAGGACTTGGTGTCTGGGCTCATGGAAGGCTCCTCGGGGGTGTTCGGACGGGGTCGGTTGCAGGGCGGGTAGGGACGTCGGGCTCAGTCAATCAAACTCACGTGGGCAGCCACCACACGCCAGCCTTCGGGCAAACGCACCCAGGTCTGGCTCTGGCGGCCGACTTTCGCCGTCGACTCGCGGCGGAATTCAGTCATGGCCGTGGCGAAGTCGCGGCCGTAGGTGGTGATCACGGTGTCTTGCAAGCTGCGCGCCAGGCCCTTCGAAGGCCGGGCCAGGCGGAAGGCGCGGATGGCGTCGATGCCGACCAGGTTCTCGGCCACGCCGTAGCGCACGGTCATCGCGCTGGGCCAGAACAGTTCGTCCAGAACGTCTGTCTTGTTGAGCACCAGCGCGTCTTCGTAGCGTGCAAAGACCGCACTGACTTCGGCGTGCACGTCGGGCAGGTTGATGTCCATGTGCGTGCGGCTTGCGTCAGTGGAGGGGCGCCACGGGCGCGCTGACCACACCGGCGGTCTGCAAGGCATGGGCGACGCGCAGGCAGAGGTCTTCGCGCCAGGGCGCAGCGATCAACTGCACGCCCAGGGGCAGGTGGGGTGATGACGGGTCGGTGCCCCAGACGGGGACCGTGACGACGGGCAAGCCGATGCAGGACACGGGCTGTGCCAGCAGCCCCAGGCTGGGCCGGGACGGCAGGCGCTGGCCATTGATTTCCAGCCATTCGGTGCCGATGGCGGGCGCAGTGCAGGGCGTGGCAGGTGCGATCAGCACGTCCACATCACGGAATGAAGCGGCCACCTGGCGCGCAAACCAGTGGCGCACGCGGTGCGCCTGCACCACCCAGGCGGCTGGCAGCAAGGCGCCGGCCAGGAAGCGGTCGCGGGTGTGCAGGTCAAAGTCTTGCGGGCGGGTCTTCAGGTCCGGCAGGTGCAGGGTGGCGCCTTCGCTGTTGGAGATCAGGAAGGCGGCTGCGCGGCCTCTGGCCACTTCAGGCCAGGTGACTTCCTGCAGCGCGCCCAGGGCGCTGGCCACACGGTCCACGGCAGCGATCGCCGAAGGCTGCGCCATGTCACGGAACCAGCCGCCCAGCACGCCGATGCGCAGGCCCTGCGCGCCGCGCTGCAGTTCGGTGGCCGTGGGTTCGGCGGGTCGCCTGATTTGCGCAGGGTCGTCAGTGTCTGGCCCCTGCATGGCGTCGTAGGCGGCGGCCAGGTCGGCGGCGCTGCGGGCAAAGGGGCCCAGGTGGTCCAGGCTGTGCACGAAAGGGTAACTGCCGGCGCGCGACAAGCGGCCGTAGGTGGGCTTCAGCCCGAACACGCCGCACAGCGAAGACGGCACGCGGATGGAGCCGTTGGTGTCGGACCCCAGAGTCAGCGGCACCTGGCCTGCGGCCACCGCAGCGGCTGACCCGCCCGAAGAACCGCCGCTGATGCGCGACAGGTCGTGCGGGTTGTGTGTGGGGCCTTCGTGGCTGTTTTCCGTGGTGAAGCCGTAGGCGTATTCGTCCATGTTCAGGGCGCCGACGCACACAGCCCCGGCAGCTTCCAGGCGGCGCACCAGCACGGCGTCGCGCTTGGCGGGCGCGCTGCTGCGTTCGATCTTGCTGCCGGCCAGCGTGGTGATGCCCTGCAGGTCGAACAGGTTCTTCACGGCAAAGGGCATGCCGCGCAACGGCAGCGCGGCGTCGCTGGCATCCACCGCCGACGCCTTGGCGAGTGCGCGTTCGGACAACACCTCGGTGAAGGCGTTGACGCGTTGGTCGGTGGTGCGGATGCGCGCCAGCGCCGCCTTGACTTGCGCAGTGGCACTCATGGGGCCAGGTCCTCCGGCGCGACGGGCGCGAAGACATGGCCCGCTTCGTCCACCGGGGTCAGCGGCATCGACATCACCTGTTCCGCCATGCCAGCCGCCAGTTCCACGAAGCGCTTCACGCCGGGCCGGTGATCGGGTGCGATGGGCAGGCCAAGAACGGCGGCCTGCTGTTCGATGAAGGCGTCGAAGTCCATGTGTTCAAGCCTGGCCGGTGGCCACTGACGCCAGGAAGGCGCGCCAACCGCCGAAACTGCTGATGTCCCGCGCGCCCTGCAGTGCGATGCCTTCGCAGAGGAAGCCGTGCACCCGGCTGCCATCGGCGAGTTCCAGCGTGCCCAGGCCCAGGGGCTGCGGAATCAGGGCCAGAAAGGACCCGATGTGTTGTGTCGGCATGTCCCACACTTCGACAGCCAGGTTGCTGCCGCCTTCGGCCACCCGCTGCATCCCGGGCTTGGGTGGCGTGGTGCCGGGCAGCGCGTAGAGGCGGTACTTGGCGGCGGTCTTGGTGGATTGGCGCAGCACGGCTCCGCGTTCCAGCAACTGGCCGTTGAGCGGCAGGCCGGACAGGTGGGCGCCTACCACGGCCAGCGGCAGGGTGGCTTGCGTGGCGGGCCAGCGCAGTGGCTCGGCGGCTGCGGATGCGGCCCTGCCTGTGGCGCCCAAGGGCAGGGCCGTGGCCGCTTGCCAGGCCTGGCCCCAGCGGGCAATTGCCGCATCGCTGTTGGCAGGACCGATGAACGTCACGCCGAAAGGCAGGCCTTCAGCGGCGTGGCCGCTGGGCAGGGCCAGTGCGGCCCAGCCCAGCAGGTTGACGAAGTTGGTGTAGATGCCGAGCAGCGCGTTGGCACCCACTGGGTCGCCGGCCAGGTCGGCAAAGCTCGGGTGGCGGGGTGCGGTGGGCACCATCAACAGGTCCACGTCCTGCCACAAGCCGGACAGCTTCTGGCGCGCGGCCTGCAAGGCGTAGTGCGCGCGGAAGCTGTCCACGGCGGAAAACTGCCTTGCCTTGGCGATGACGGCGGCGACCGTGGGGTCCAGCGCGCCCGGCTCCTTGTCCAGCAACTGTTGCACCGTGGCGTAGCGCTCTGCAACCCACGGGCCTTCGTAGAGCAGGCGAGCGACTTCATGGAGCGGCTCGAAGTCGAGTTCAACGATCTCGGCGTGCAACGGCGCCAGTCGCCCAAGGGCTTGCGCCCAGGCGCTGTCGTACCCCTGGGCGGCGTCCAGCACGGGCTTGCGCGGCACGCCGACGCGAAGCTGGGCGGGCAGCCGGGCCGGGCCGCAGGCGAACTGGCTGTAGGCGTCAGCACTGTCCGGGCCTTCCAGCACGGCCAGCACCGTGGCGGCATCTTCCACGGTCAGCGCAAACACGGAGACGCAGTCGATGCTGCGGCAGGCTGGCAGCACGCCCGCCGTGCTGACGCGGCCCGGCGTCGGCTTGATGCCCACCAACTGGTTGAAACCGGCAGGCACGCGGCCGGAGCCGGCGGTGTCGGTGCCCAAGGAGAAGACGACCTCCCCCGCCGCGACTGTCACCGCGGAACCAGAACTGGAGCCACCGCTGACACGCTCTGCGTCAAAACGGCTGGCCGGCGCACCGTAGGGCGAGCGCGTGCCAACCAGGCCGGTGGCGAACTGGTCGAGGTTCGTCTTGCCCATCAGCACCGCACCGGCATCGATCAGTTTCTGCACCACCGTGGCGTTGCCGGGAGCCGGCTTGGACCAGGATGGGCAGGCCGCGGTGGTGTTGAAGCCCAATGCGTCGATGTTGTCCTTCGCGGCAAAAGGAACGCCGAACAGCGGGTAGGCCCGCAGCAGCGCCGCGCCCTGCAGGCCGCCCGCCTGGGCCAGGGCCTGCAACTCCTCACAGCGCGCCTGCAACGCGGACTCATCGACCAATTGAATCCACGCATGCGGCACAGCTGCCTTCGCCAGCCGGGCCCGGCGCTGCAGCAGCAGGGGCGCCAGGGGCTCGGCGTCACGGACCACCCGGTGCCAATCGGCCAGGGTGAGCAGGGAGGTTTCGCTGAAGGCCATGGAGGTGCACGCACTGGTATACAAGCTGGTGCGCCAGCAGGAACCGTGCCAAAGTAGGCATGTGCGCCTGTGCGCCTGTATGGCTTGAACACCGGTTCCTGGCCCGCATCTGCAAGCTTCTGTCCATGCCAGCCCAGTTCCCCATGCCCGACCGCGTTCAGCAAACTGCACGATCCTTTCGCACCTTGGCCTTGGCCGCTTTGGCTGGGGGACTGGCCGCCGGTGGGGCCTTCCTGGCCCTGCCCGGTCTGGTGCAGGGCCGCACGGACGCGGCACCTCGCGCGGTGGCGCCGAGAGGGCCGCTGGGCGCTGATGAACTGGCCCAGATCGACCTGTTCAAGAAGACCAGCCCGTCCGTGGTGCACATCACCAGCCTGGGTGTGCAGCGCGACCTGTTCAGCATGAACGTGCAGCAGGTGCCGCGGGGTACGGGGACCGGCTTTGTCTGGGACAACACCGGCCACATCGTCACCAATTACCACGTCATCCAGGGAGCCAACGGCGCCCGCGTGACACTGGCTGACCAGAGCTCCTATGACGCGCAGATGGTCGGCTTCTTCCCAGACCGTGACCTGGCCGTGCTGCGCATCGACGCGCCCAGGGACAAGCTGCCGCCCATCGCCTTGGGCACCAGCCGCGACCTGCAGGTGGGTCAGCGGGTCTACGCCATCGGCAACCCCTTTGGGCTGGACCAGACCCTGACCCTGGGCATCGTCAGCGCGCTGGGGCGTGAGATCGAGTCCTTCAACAGCCGCACCATCAAGGGCGTCATCCAGACCGATGCGGCCATCAATCCTGGCAACAGCGGCGGTCCCCTGCTGGATTCCGCCGGACGCCTGATTGGCGTCAATACGCAGATCGCCAGCCCCAGCGGCGCCAGTGCGGGCATCGGCTTTTCGATTCCGGTGGACGAGGTCAACCGCATCGTGCCTCGACTCATCAAGGATGGGCGCTTCGTGCGGCCGGCGCTGGGCGTGTCGGCTGCACCCGCCAATCTGCAGAAGGCATTGAACCTGCCCAAGGGGGTGGTCATCGTCCAGGTGGGCAATGGGACGCCGGCGGCCAGAGCGGGGCTGCAGCCGTTCCGCCGCGGCAGCCGGGGCGAAGTGGTGCAAGGCGACGTCATCACCGCCATCAATGACGAACCAGTGACCGACCTGGACGACATGCTGGCGCTGCTGGAGCGGCGGCAGCCGGGGGAGACAGTCACGCTCAGCGTCTGGCGCGGTGGACAATCCCGACGGCAGGCAGTGACTTTGGGCGCTTCAGACTGAGCGCCGGCGGCAGTTCAGGCCCACCGGTGCCCCTTGTTCGTGGGGGTGCGGTTCGGAAACCAGGCAGCCAGCGGGTGGTCAGACGTGGGGGATGGCACAAACTTCCCCACCCCTGTCCCAGCCCCCGGGCATGGGGGGTCGTTCTGGCAGGCGCCGGGCCCGATAATCCGCCAGCCTAGAGCTAGAAAGATCCCAAGGAGAGCCCAGTGAGCAGCCCAGAAACGAAGCCAACATCCCGGCAAGCGGCCCGCCGCAAGCTGCTGGGCGGGGCGTTCTCGGCGCCCGCCGTGCTGACCCTGTACAGCGGGAACGCGCTGGCAGCGGGTTCCAGCCTGCGCTGCCTGACCTACCAGACGGACCCAGCAAGTTCGG
Organism: uncultured beta proteobacterium; assembly: GCA_963750785.1. Taxonomy (GTDB): domain Bacteria; phylum Pseudomonadota; class Gammaproteobacteria; order Burkholderiales; family Burkholderiaceae_C; genus Rubrivivax. The sequence goes on from CAVVSC010000006.1 coordinate 37,911, forward strand.
CTACCAAGACTGTGGCTGTGAGCACAGCGTTGGACACCTGGCTGCGCGTACCTCTCTACACCACCGGTTCCGGCACCACGGGCAGCCCCTACCGCTACTACTTCAAGGGTTCTGAGGTCACGGCGTTTCAGCGGCCAGGACGCAGCTGCTTCATCACCGCTTCCCAGTCGCAGGAGTTCAATCCTGCAACCAACACACAGGTCAATGCCTGCCTGCCGGGCATGCCGACTGGCCTGTCGGCCTCCAACTGCGGCAAGTACGTGGCCGTGCGTTTTGACGGCACTGGCAATGTCACAGGTTGCGGCACTGGTGCCAGTGGCACGTCCGCCATGCCGGGCACCTGCTGGGCTTCGGCTGCCCCCAACCTGTAGTGACCGGTTGGCTGCTGGCGCCGGGTACCTCGCTGGCCCTGCTGGGTGACGGGTGGGTGGCGTACAGCGCGAGCTCCGGTGAGTCGCACCTGCTCAATGACGAGAGCGTCGCGGTCCTGGAAGCCCTGGATGACGTGATGCCCCGCACGGTCCGGGAGATCTGTGCTGACCTGAACCAGGATCTGCAGATGGAGGCTTCCGCACTGGAGGCCATACTGCAGCCCTCTTGGAATTCCCTGGTCGAAGCGGGCTTGGTGCGCGAGGCGGCCGAATCGGCCTGCTTGTGACCTTCCCGCTGCTGACTGCCAACCCGTTCCTGTCCGAACTTGCACAAGCCGAGCTGCGGCATGCGCTGGCAGGTTCGGGGTTGAGGCTGGACGTCGGATTGGCGGTGCTGCGTGTGCGCAGTGACGTGCCCGCACTGGCCACCCAGATCCAGTCCGTCTACCGCCACTTCCCGCAGGACCCCGATGGTGGCTGGGCCGACCTGCACCTGGATCTCATGCGGGTCCGTGGCCCGCGTCGCTGGCTGAGGCCACAGGTGCGGGTTCAGAACGACGGCCAGGTGCCCTTCGATCCTTTCCCGGCGGACTCGCCGCTGCCGTTGATGGAGTGGAGCGCCAACTGGCTGATCGGCCGCCGTTGCAATGACGTGCTGCTGCTGCACAGCGGCGTGGTGGAACGGGACGGGCTGGCCGTGGTGATGCCCGCGCTGCCCGGTTCCGGCAAAAGCACCCTGACCGCGGCGCTGAGCTTGTCGGGATGGCGTTTGCTCTCGGACGAATTCGGCGCTGTCAGCCTGGACACGGGGCTGATCCATCCTGTGCTCAAGCCCGCGGCCCTGAAAAACCAGTCCATCGACGTCATCCGCCGCTTCGCGCCCCACGCTGAAATGGGGCCGCTGTTCCCCAAAACGCGCAAGGGCACGGTGGTCCATGTCGCTCCCTCCCGCCATGCCGTCGCCCATGTGCACACGCCGGCAAGGCCTGGTGCGATCCTGCTGCCACGCTGGCAAGCCGGCAGCCCCACGCAGTTCATCCCAGTGGATGAGCGCATGGCCTTCTCGACACTGGCATTCAACGCCTTCAACTACGCAGTGGTCGGTGCCGAGGGTTTTCGCCGCGTGGTTGCCTTGGTCCGCCAATGCCCGGCCTGGCAACTGATCTACAGCGACTTGGGCGACGCGCTGGCCCGCCTCGACGAACTTTGGCCCTCTGTAGTTCTGGGTCACGCTGAGCGGGCCGCCCAAGCCGACGAACTTGCCGCGCAGGAGCGCCAGGTTTGAATCGGAACAGCCCAGCTGCCGACCTGGCCTGGCTTCAGGCCTTGCGCGAACCTGCCATCGCATTGAACTGGACGCTGGACCACTGGGAACACGTGATTCGCCTTTCGCGCCGCCTGCGCCTGCTTGGGCGGCTGGCCGAGTCGGTGCTGGGCGCAGGCTTGCAGGCGCAATTGCCCGAACAGGTGCAGCGACACCTGCGCGCGGAGCAGCGCATGTCTCGCCACATGACCACGGCCCAGACCTGGGTGATAGATCGTGTGGGCAGCCGCTTGACCGGGTGCCCAGGTGCGCGCGTGCTGCTGAAGGGTTCGGCCTACCTGGGGCAGGATCTGCCGATCGCGCGTGGCCGCCTGCCTTCGGACGTGGACATCCTGGTACCGCAGGAGCACCTGGCACAGGTGCAGGCGCAGCTGGCGGCCGCCGGCTGGTCGGAGACCGAACTCGACGCCCACGACCAGCGCTACTACCGCGAGTGGAGCCACGAGGTGCCGCCCATGCGCCACCAGGCGCACTTGCTGGAACTGGATCTTCACCACAACATCCTGCCGCCCGTGGCGGCGACCACGGTTGATGCGAAGGCGCTGCTGTCGCGGCTGCAGCCGTCAAGGTACCCCGGCTGGCAGGTCTTGCATCCGGAAGATCAGGTGCTGCACAGCGCCGCGCACCTGTTTCATGACTCCGAGGTGCGCGGCCGCTTGCGTGACCTGGTCGACATGGACGGCCTGGTGCGCCACTTTGGCGTCGACCCCGCTTTCTGGTCCGGCTTGCCGGCCCGGGCACGGGAATTGGGCTTGTCAGAACCCTTGGCGCTGGCCTGCCACTTCCTGGTCCGCTGGCTGGGCACACCCATTCCCGTGTCTGCCCTGCGAGAAGTTGAAGCTGCCGGCCCCCAAGGGCTGACACGCTGGTGGCTGCGGGGCCTGTTCGCCACCTTGCTGGCCCCCACGGACCCCGACCGCCTGCCGCCGGCACGCCAGGACCTGGCTGCGCAGTTGCTGCTGCTGCGTTACCACCTGTGGCGCATGCCGCTGCGCCTTCTGCTGCCTCACCTTTGGTACAAGTGGCGCGTCACCCGCAGGGCCGCTGCCGAAGATGCTGCCCTGGCAGCCAAGGCCCGGCTCGATCAGGGCTGATCACGCGTCCGGATCGCTGCCTCAACCAGCGGCCGCCTGCGCGCTCATGTGGTCTCTCGGTCAACGTCGACCAGAAAGTCGTGCTGGCCTGCCTGCCAGTGCTGCGGCATCCACGCCGGGTACAGCCGTTCAAAGTCCGCCACGATCTGCGCCAGCGGCATGTCGTCGAAGGCCCCACGCTGGCGCACATATTCCATGTGGCGCTGACCGGACTTGTCGAAGGGGTGGTAGATCGAATCGCTGCGGCCGTCCCAGTCCAGCGGCAGCAAGCCGAAGCGCTCGGTCAGTTCGATGTTGAAGGCCGGCGTCGCCTTGAGCCACTGGCCGTCGATCAGGATGTCCGTGTAGCCGTGCCAATAGAAGACGTCCGTCTGCAGAAGCTGGCGCATGCGCTCGGTGCTGAGGTGGTTGCGCACATCGGCGTAGCCCACGCGCGCCGGGATGCCCACCGCCCGGCAGGCGGCCGCCAGCAGGGCGGCCTTGGGTACGCACCAGCCGTGGCCGCGCTCCAGCACGCCGCTGGCGCGCATGCCTTGCAGGCTGAAGTCGACGCGGTAAGGGTCGTAGCGGAAGCCATCGCGCACCGCCCCGTACAGCGCCACCGCGCGTTCGCGCGGATCACTGCCCACGGCATGCTCACGCGCGAAGGCCCGAACGGCCGGGTGGTCGCAGTCAATCAGCGCCGTGGCAGCGCGTGCGGCGTCGGCACTCATTCATAGCCCTTCTCTTCCCACCACGGAAACCATGGTGGCAGGTCGGTGGATACCTTGTTGGGGAAGTGTGCCGGGCGCTTTTCCAGGAAGGCGGTGACGCCTTCGCGCGCATCACCTGAGGCACCGCGGCTGAAGATGGCGCGGCTGTCGACGCGGTGGGCGTCCATCGGGTGTTCCGCGCCCAGCATGCGCCACATCATCTGCCGCGTCAGCGCCACCGACACCGGTGCGGCGTTGTCCGCAATCTCGCGTGCCAGCGCGTGGGCGGCGGGCAGCAGTTCACCCGGGGGCAGCACACGGCTGACCAGGCCACCGGCCTTGGCTTCGGCAGCGTCGAAGACGCGGCCGGAATACGTCCACTCCAGCGCCTGGCTGATACCCACCACGCGTGGCAGGAACCAGCTGGAGCAGGCCTCGGGCGTGATGCCGCGACGTGCAAACACAAAGCCGAAACGTGCGCCCTCGCTGGCCAAGCGGACGTCCATGGGCAGCAGCATCGTGGCGCCAATGCCCACTGCCGGTCCGTTGACTGCCGCGATCACGGGCTTCAGGCACCGAAAGATGCGCAGGGTGACCCGGCCGCCGCCGTCGCGCACAGCCTCACTGCCCAGGTCGACCTGCGGGCCGTTGAGCGCTGCTTTCACATCCGGCCGGTCGGCACGCGCGGCGTAGTCGAAGGTCTTGCCGGCCTGAGACAGGTCGGCACCGGCGCAAAAGGCCCGACCAGCACCGGTGACGATGACGGCGCGCACCTCGTCGTCCGCGTCGGCGCGGTCAAAGGCGGCGATCAACTGCTCCATCATGGGCCGGTCGAACGCATTGAGCTTGTCGGGCCGGTTGAGGGTGAGCGTGAGCACGTGCTGGTGCAGGTCCGGCGTGACCACGGGCTGGGCAGCGGTCGGGTGGGCGTCCTGGGACATGGCAAAAACCTCCTTGCGCAGTATCGTCGCAGGCCAAGCCTGGAGCTGATGCATGAGCGACACCGAAGCAAAGACCCAAGACCATGCACCCGACAGCACCCACGACAGCACCCACGACCGCACCCACTACCGCATCTGCCCCCTGTGCGAAGCCTGTTGCGGGCTGGAGGTGCGCACACGCGGCGCGCAGGTGGTGGGCATACGCGGCGCTGCCAACGATGTGTTCAGCGCCGGCTACATCTGCCCCAAGGGCTATGCGCTGAAGGACCTGCACGAAGACCCCGACCGTCTGCGCACGCCGATGATCCGCCGCGGCGGTGAACTCGTGCCGGCCACCTGGGACGAGGCCTTTGCCGAGATCGAGCACCGCCTGCCGCCGCTCCTGGCCGCCCATGGGCGCGACACGGTGGCGATCAGCGTGGGCAACCCGTCCGCGCACAAGATGGGCTTGTTGCTGTACTTCTCGCGACTGGCCAAGGCGCTGGGCTCGAAGAACATCTTCTCCGCCAGCACGCTGGACCAGATGCCCAAGCAGCTGAGCAATGGACTGATGTACGGGCATTGGCTCAGCCTGGCGGTGCCGGACATCGTGCGCACCAACTGGCTGCTGGTCATCGGCGCCAACCCGGTGGCCAGCAACGGCAGCTTGTGGACCGTGCCTGATTTCCGTGGCAAGGCCAAGGCGCTGCGCGAACGCGGCGGCAAGCTGGTGGTGATCGACCCGCGCCGGACGGAGACTGCCGCGCTTGCGGATGAGCACCACTTCATACGGCCCGGCGCCGATGTGTTCCTGCTGGCAGCGATGGTGCACACGCTCTTTGACGAAGGCCTGGTGAAGCTGGGCCGCCTGGCCCCGCTGGTCAAGGACGTGGACGCCGTGCGGGCCGCGGTGCAGCCCTTCGCGCCGGAAGCGGTGGCGGACCGCTGCGCAGTCGACGCCGTCACCATCCGCCGTCTGGCGCGCGAACTGGCGGCGCAGCCGCGGGCCTGCGTCTATGGCCGCATCGGCACCTGCACGCAGACCTTCGGCACCCTGGCGAGCTGGTTGGTGGATGTGCTGAACATCCTGACGGGGCATCTGGACGAGGCCGGTGGTGCGATGTTTGCGCGGGCCGCGGCTTTTGCCGACAACACCATGGGCAAGCCCGGCAGCGGTCGCGGCGTCAGCACGGGGCGCCACAAGAGCCGGGTCAGCGCTGCGCCCGAGGTCTGGGGTGAATTGCCCATGACCTGCCTGGCCGAGGAGATCGAAACCCCCGGCATGGGTCAGGTCAGGGCGCTGATCACCGTGGCCAGCAACCCGGTGCTGTCCAGCCCCGGTGGGCCGCGCCTGTCCGCCGCGCTGGAGCAGCTGGACTTCATGGTCAGCCTGGACATCTACGTCAACGAGACCACGCGCCATGCCGACGTGATCCTGCCCGGCCAGAGCCCTTTGGAACACAGCCACTACGACGTGGCCTTCCCGCAGTTCAGCTGGCGCAACCATGCCCGCTTCAGTGAAGCGGTGTTTGAACCCGCACCGGACCACCCGCCGGAGTGGCAGCAGTTGCTGCGCCTGGCAGCGATCGTCAAGGGCCTGGGTGCGGGCGCCGACGTGATGGCGCTGGACGATGAATGGGTGGCCGAGGACGTGCGCAAGCTGGCGGGCGACAGCACACCGCTGGTGATGCAGGCGGCGGAGGGCCTTCGCGGGCCCGAACGGCAGCTGGACCTGGCGCTGCGCGCGGGCCCCTACGGCGACCTGTTTGGCATGAAGCCTGCAGGCTTGAGCCTGGCCAAGGTCCGTGGCGCGCCGGGCGGCGTCGACCTGGGCGAACTGCAGCCTCGTCTGCCCGAAGCTTTGCGCACACCCAGCGGGCAGATTGAATTGGCGCCGCCTTCGCTGCTGGCCGACTTGCCTCGGGCGCTGGCCGACCTGGCGGCACCAGCCGCGCCGCTGGTGGTCATCGGCCGGCGCGACGTGCGCAGCAACAACAGCTGGATGCACAACTTGTCCACCTTGGCCAAGGGCCCGGACCGCTGCACACTGCTGGTCCATCCGGCCGACGCCGCCCAGGCCGGGCTGGTGCAAGGTGCGCGTGCCCGCATCCAGTCCGGGGCGGGCGCGCTGGACGTGACGGTTGAAGTGAGCGACAGCCTGATGCCGGGTGTGGTGAGCCTGCCGCACGGCTGGGGCCACCACCTGCCGGGCGCGCGCATGGGCCTTGCGGCCGTGCGGCCCGGAGCCAACCTCAATGTGCTGCTCAGCGACCAGGCGCGCGACCCCTTGTCCGGCAACGCCGTGCTGTCCGGCCAGCCCGTGACGCTGACGGCCGCATAGGCCGGGGCTCGGCGGCGCTCGGCGACAATCGCGCCCGTCTTCACGGAGCCCCCATGCAAGTTGTCTGCCTTGATCTGGAAGGTGTGCTCGTTCCCGAGATCTGGATCGCCTTTGCCGATCGCACAGGCATTGCCGAATTCCGCCGCACCACGCGTGACGAGCCAGACTACGACAAGCTCATGCGCTTCCGCCTGGCCTTGCTGCGGGAAAGTGGCCTGAAGCTGGCGGACATCCAGGCCGTGATCAGCGGCATGGCGCCCATGGAAGGTGCCAAGGCCTTTCTGGACGACCTGCGCAGCCGCTTCCAGGTGATCATCCTGTCGGACACCTTCTACGAGTTTGCCGACCCGCTGATGCAGCAATTGGGGCGTCCCACCCTGTTCTGCCACCGCCTGCAGACCGACGCCGACGGCTTCGTCTCGGCCTACCACCTGCGCCAGCCCAACCAGAAGTTCCATGCCGTCAACGCACTGAAGGGCCTGAACTACCAGGTCATTGCCGCGGGCGATTCCTACAACGACACCGGCATGCTGGGTGCGGCCGACGCGGGCTTCTTCATCCATCCGCCGCCCGGTATCGCGGCGCAGTTCCCGCAGTTTCCGGTGAACCACAGCTATGCGGACTTGAAAGCCAGCATTGACGCTGCGGCCACCCGGCTGCGCGAAGCGCCGCGCGCTGGCACGATGCCTGCAACGGGCTGAAGCCAGACGTTGAGGCGGAGGAGGCCGCCAGACCATGTGGAGCTTGAAGGTCATCAAGGGAGCCGAACTCGCTGAAAAGCTGGTGCCCGAGGTGCGTCTGCCCGAAACGCTGACTCGCTTTCTCATCGGACGCGATCCCAGCAATGCCTGGCCCATCGTGGACCGCACGCTGGCCATCTCCGCGCGCCACTGCGAGATCGTCGCCACGCCGCACGGCCCAGCACTGCGCGACCTGTCGACCAACGGCACCTTCGTCAACGATGCAGCCGCGCGCATGGACGGCGACTTCGTGCTGCGCGATGGCGACCGCTTCGAACTGGGCCCCTTCGTGATTGCGGTGTCCGGCCCTCCCATGCCGGCGCGCCCGGCGGCCGTGAGCCCGCCCGTGTCTGCCACGCCGCCGCGCAGCCCGGGCGTGATGGACACAGCGCCGCGGCGTGGCGGCGACCCGGCGGCCATGCTGGCGGCCAGCGGCGGCTACGAAAAGGTAGGCTTGACCGAGATCCTGCGCGCCGCTGCGCCGGCGGAAGACTCGGGCCTGGACATGACGCGCATCCGCCTGGCGCAGGGCGGCGCGCCCGCACCCCGGTCCGCGCCGGTGCCGGCGCCCGCTCCGGCGAACACTCCAGCGGCCACTCCCGCAGCAAGTGCTGCCCAGGGGCCAGCGGCCTTGGCCGAAGCTCTGGCCCGGGGCCTGGGTGTGCCGGCAGCGTCGCTGGCAGGGCAGGACCCGCTGCGGCTGGCCGAACAACTGGCCGCATCGGTGCGCGCTTGTGCCGTGGCTCTGCACCAGGTGCTGGAGCACCAGGCCCTGGCGCGCCGCAGCTTGGGCAGCCGCGCGTCGACGGCACCTGGGCCCGATGCGAACCCGTTGCGCTCGGCAGCGAGCCCAGAGGCCGCCTTGATGGCTGCGCTTGCCGCCGGCAGATCCCCGGCGCAGTTGCTGGAGCAGGCCGCGGCCGAGATCCGTGCCCACGACGAACGGCTGGTGAGGGCTTTTGGCACGGCCTCCAAGCGGCTGGCACAGCAGCTGTCGCCGGCATCGCTGCAAGCCAGTCTGCCGGACCACCCGCCACCCACGGCCGATCTGTGCTGGACAGCGCTGGAGTCCGTGTGGGAAAACCTGGGCCTGGTCCCGGGCCAGCCCTGGGTTCATGGCTTCGCCGAAGCCGCGCGCCTGCACCTGGGCGCGGCACTGGACGACCTGGCACCGCGCTGACAGTGCACTGAACTCCACGGAGGCTGCCGATGAGTGATTTCTTCAGCTACCAGGGCAAGGTCGAGGCCACGCCGGCCGTGGCACCGCCGTTGCCGTCCATCGGCAACGGACTGGACGAAGAAGACTGGGAACACATCATTCGCTTCGCCGCGCGGCGCCGCTTCCCAGTGGGCGCCGTGTTGGTGAAAGCAGGGGACAGTGACCGCGCGCTGCACTTCATTGCCAGCGGACAGGTCGAATTGCGGGGCCCTGGACCTGCACGCAGCTTGCGTGGTGAAGGCGAGGTCTTCGGTGTTCTCAGCTTCCTGGACGGTGAGCCCAGCGCCGTGACCGCCGTGGTGGCCGCGGCAGGCCCGGCGGAATTGCTGCGCATCACGCCAGACGCCTTGCAGCAATTGTCGGCCTGGCAGCCGCGCATCGCGCTGGCCCTGATGCGTGACATGGGCGCGCAAGTGGCTGCACGTCTGCGGCGCGTGCAGCCCACGGATTGACCTGCACGCCGCATGATCGTCATCCCCATCGTTCCTGCCAAGGACCGCCCGCCCGCGCCGAAACCCGGGTCCGCTGAAGCGCTGAAAGCAGTGGATGCGGCGACGCAGTTCTTTCGCAACTACACCAAGCGCGAAGCCCGCGTGCCAATGCCCGTGTGGTGGCTGGCTCGTGGCGCGGTGCTGCTGGTGGCACTGGGACTGGCGGGTCTGCTGATCGTGCATCCAGCGCTCGGCCTGAAGCTGTTCTGGGGTCTGGCCATTCCCGTGGTGCCCGCGCTGCTGGTGGTCGCGCCGGGCCTGTGGCGCCAGGTCTGCCCCATGGCCACCTTGAATCAGCTGCCGCGCCTGGCTGGTTTTGGGCGTGCGCGCGATCTGCCCGCGGGCCTCAAGACCTGGGCATTTGCAATCTCCGTCGGGCTGTTCCTGGGCGCCGTGTCGATGCGGGCGCCGCTGCTGAACCACAGTGGGGTTCTGGTGGGGATGGGCGTGCTGGGGGCTTTGCTGCTGGCCTTTGCCGGCGGGGTGGCCTTCAAGGGCCGCAGCGGTTGGTGCGGCACCTTCTGCCCCCTGGCGCCGGTTCAGAGAACGTATGGACAGGCGCCACTGGTGGTGGTGAAGAACGGCTATTGCAACCCCTGCGTCGGTTGCCAGAAGAGCTGCTATGACTTCAACCCGCGAGCCGCGGTGTTCAGCGACGTCTACGACGACGACCCGCGACACGCGGCGCAGCGCCGCCTGTTCATGGGTCTGCTGCCGGGTTTGATCCTGGGCTACTTCCTGCTGGGCCCAGTGCCTGCAGGCGGCGGGCTGACCTACCTGGCACTGCTGGCAAGCGCCTGCTGCACGTCTGCCGGCGCCTATGGGCTGGCGGTGGCCTTCTTCCCGGCCAATCCCTACCGTGTGGCACTGGCCTTTGGCGCCTTGGCGCTCTCAGCCTTTTATTGGTTCGCCGGGCCAATCGTTGTCGGCACCGTGGCAGGTCTGCTGGATCTGTCGCCGCCACCGCTTCTGCTGGCGGCGGCAAGGGCCCTGGGCGTCGTGCTGGCGATGGCGCTGGCTGCATCGGGTCTGTACGCGGAAGCGCGCTTCCGGCTGACGCAACGCAAGGCCGCGCCGCAATCCACTGGCGCGGCGGCCGGCACAGCCGCGGGCGGCGTCAGCCTCAAGCAGCGACTGGCTGCGGTCGATTCCGCCGAAGTGACCGACCGCAGCAGTGGCATCAGCTTTCCGGTGGGTGCGGACGCCAGCTTGCTGGAAGCCATTGAAGGCGCCGGCCTGAAGATCAACTTCGGCTGCCGCGCTGGCGTCTGCGGCGCCGACCCCGTGGCCGTGTGCGAAGGCGCCGAGCACCTGTCGCCGCCAGGCGAAGACGAGTTGGCAACGCTGCGCCGTCTGGGCCTGGAGGGCCGGGCCCGTCTCGCGTGCATGTGCAATGTGCGCGGGCCCGTGGTGATCGACCGCGATCCGCACTCCGCGCCCGCCGCGACGCCGCAGACCGCCACGTCGGAGCCACTGGTCGACAAGGCCCTGGCGGTGGGTCTGCAACGGGTCGTGATCGTCGGCAACGGCGTGGCCGGCATGGGCGTGGCCGAAGCGCTGCGCCGCGGCAGCCCCAGCGTGGACATCACAGTGGTCGGCAATGAGCCATTCGCGTTCTACAACCGCATGGGCATCGGGCGCCTCGTCTATGACCAGGCGGGCCTGGAGGCGTTGCAACTGGTGCCACCCGACTGGCCCGACAAGTTCCGTGTGACCGTGCTGCGTGGTGCGGTGGCGCTGCGCGTCGATGCGGCGGCAAGGCAGGTGCACCTGCACGGTGGCCAGTCACTGCCCTACGACAAGCTGGTCCTGGCCACGGGCGCCAGTTCCTTGGCGCCGGATCCGCAATTCATGAAGCGACCCAACGCTTTCATGCTGCGCAGCGCAGAAGACGCGCAGGCCATCCGCTACTACGTCAGCCGCGCCAAGGCCAAACGTGCCGTGGTGGTGGGCGGTGGTGTGCTGGGCGTGGAAGCGGCGGATGCCCTGCACCATCTGGGCCTGAAAGTGACCCTGCTGCAACGGGCCGACCGCCTGATGAATCAGCAGCTGGACGCGTCGGGCGCAGCCAAGCTGCAGGGCTATCTGGAAAGCATCGGCATCCAGGTGGTGACGGGTGTGTCTGTGGCGCGCTACGAAGGCGAGCCTGTGTTGCGCCAGGCGCAACTGGCGCATGGCCCGCGCGTGCGCGGTGATGTGTTCGTGGCGGCCCTGGGCATCCAAGCCAACAGCTTCCTGGGCGAGCAGGCCGGTTTGGTGATGGGCGACAACGGCATCAAGGTCGACGCCTGCATGCGCACGTCCGACCCGGACATCTATGCGGTGGGCGACGTGGCCGAGTTGCGCGGCACGCCGCGCGGCCTGTGGCCGATTGGCGCCGCGCACGCGGCGACTGCGGTGACCTCGTTGCTGGGTGACGCCATGCCTTACGCCACGCCGCGGATCGTGCTCCAGCTGAAATGCGACGGCATCGACCTGCGCAGCCAGGGCGACATCACGCCGCGCGAAGGCGATGAGGACTTCCATGCCCGCCCCGAAGACGACGCCTGGTGGCGGCTGGTGGTGCGCCACGGACAGCTGGCAGGCGGGCTGTATGTGGGCCCGCCGGGCACAGCCAAGGCCTTCACCAAGCTGCTGCAGCGGCCCGTGGATCTGGGCCCGCTGCGTGCCGAGCTGCGTGCCGGTCGCCTGGAAGGGCTGGCGCAGCAGCTGTCGCAGGCTTGAAGCCCAGGGACATCAGGGCAGACCCGCCCCCGGGTAAGTGTCAATCAAGTAAGACGTAAAACTGGATTGACACTCTTGGGCCAGCGTTTGATGATTGTCCGAGGCGGCCCCTGACCGGGCTTGCGGCGTCGGTCGGCGCTGCAGCCGGTCCGGCACAGCACCCAGGTGCAGCGGCGGGTGGCCAGGATGGATCAGACCCGGACGTGCCGTCATGCGAACCTTTGCTGAAACCGTGGAGTCGGGGCCCTTTGCCAGGGCCCCGGTGCCTTCTGCCTCCACCGGGTCCCATGCGAAGAATCAGGTGCCCATCGGGATGCTGGTGCGCACCTTGCAGCGGGAATTGATTCCTCGCATGGCGCAGGCACACCGCCCTGCGTTGGCCTCTCTCTCCCCGCAAGAAGTGGAAGCCTTCACCCATGAGGTGCTGGAGGGTCAGGAAGACGCCATGCTGGCCCGGCTGGAAGACCTGCGGCGGCGGGGCGTGAGTGACGAGGCCCTCTGCATCGACCTGTTGACCCCTTCGGCACGTTTGCTGGGCCGCATGTGGGATGACGATCGATGTGACCTCACCTCCGTGACGATCGGTACGGGCCGACTCCAGCGCTTGCTGCGCCTGATCGGCCCTGGCCGCGTGCCGCAGGTGGGCGCGGATGTTCAGGCGCTGTCGGTGTTGTTGTTGCTGCCACCGCAGGAGCAGCACAGCTTTGGCCTGTCCATGGTGGCGGATTTCTTCCGCGGCGCGGGCTGGCGGGTGTCCAGTAGCCTGGGTGACCAGAGCCTTCAGCCCGGGTCCATGCTGAGCCAGCGTCACTTTGACGTGGTGGGGATCTCCTGCGGCAGCCATGGGCAGTTGGCATGGCTGAAGCAGCAGATTCCGCAGTTCCGAAAGCGCAGCCGCAATCCGCGGGTGGCGGTGATGGTGGGCGGGCCTGTGTTCATCTGCGAGCCGGATGCCCTTCCAGGCCTAGGCGCCGACCTGTGCGTGCTGAGTGGCCGAGAAGCCCCCGGCATGGCAGAGCGCATGGCGCGCCATGCTCGTTCACTGGCCGACGGTCCCGCGCAATCGCAGCTTGCTTGCCGCTGAGTTGCTGAGCCGCTGAGAGCGGCCAAGCAGCAGTCAGACCAGGCGATCAGTCTCCCTGCGCCGCGCAGCCGGCCGACGAGCCGTCCTTGCGCAGCCACAGCCGCGTGGCCGCGCGTGCCAGGTCGTCTTGCTGTTCGCTGCTGTCCACATCGTGCAGTGCGCGCAAGGTGCCGTGCATCATCTTGTGCGCCAGGCCGCTGGCCAGGGCCTGCAGCACCTGTTCCACCGGTTCGCCGCGGGCCAGCATTTTGCTGGCCCGCGCAAGCTCGCTGCGCTGCCAAGCTTCAGCCTTCAGATGCAGGGCCTGGATCAATGGCACGGAACGGCGCTGCGCGCACCATTGGCCGAAGCCCAGCACGCCCGCGTCCACGATGGCTTCGGCCTGCTGTACGGCGGCCTGTCGACGGCCGCCGGCCACGCGCACACGCTCTGCCAGGTCGTCCACGGTGTAGAGGTAGGCGTCGCTCAGGCGCGCAACCTCGGGTTCGATGTCGCGCGGCACTGCCAGATCCACCAGCAGCATGGGGCGGCGCCGGCGAGCCTTGAGTGCACGTTCCACGGCACCAAGCCCGATCAAGGGCAAGGCGCTGGCGGTGCAGGACACCACGATGTCGTAGGCGTGCAGGTGCTGGGGCAGTTCGGACAGCGGCAGGGTCCGCGCCTGCAGCCGGTCGGCCAGGGCTTGCGCGCGGTCAGTGTGTCGCACGGCCAGCGTCATGCCGGCCGGCTTGCGCGCGGCAAAGTGGGTGGCGACCAGTTCGATCATTTCGCCAGCACCCACGAAGAGCACCTGCAACTTGCCCATGTCTTCAAACAGCTCGCCAGCCAGGCGGACTGCCGCGGCTGCCATGCTGATGGAGTGCGCGCCGATTTCCGTGCGGGTGCGCACTTCCTTGGCGACGGCAAAGGAGCGTTGAAACAGTTGATGCAGCGTGCTGCCCAAAGTCCCCGCCTGGCCGGCTTCGCGCGCAGCCGTCTTCAGTTGGCCCAGGATCTGCGGCTCGCCCAGCACCATGGAATCCAGCCCGGCCGCGACACGGAAGACATGGCGGGCTGCCTCGTCGTCCTGGACGACGTTGGCGTGTTCAGCCAGGCGCGCGGCCTCCACCTGGCCATGTTGGCCCAGCCAGTCCAGCGCGTGGGGCATGAGGTCCTGGCCAGCATCGCCTGCGGCCAGGTACAACTCGGTGCGGTTGCAGGTGGACAGCAGTGCGGCTTCCGTGGCCGGCACGGGCAGCCTGGCCCGCAAGCTCTGCAGCGCGCCGGCCAGCTGGTCGGTGCGGAAGGCCAGCCGTCCGCGCAGGTCCAACGGCGTCTGGTGGTGGTTGAGACTCAAGGCCAGCACGCTCATGCGAGCCCCTGTCCTGGATGCCCATCGATAAGTGTCATGAAAAAGGTACACATTTGTACGACAAGATAGCGTGACACTCGTATTCCGACAAGAGGGCGAGCCCAGGGTGGCGCCGATCGGCCGAACGTGAAATGCGGCGCCGCTGCCGCGACAGGCTGCTGTGCCCCGCGAAGGCCGCAGCCCCCCCCGCATGACAGAATTTGCGACGCCATTGACGGTCACAAGCGGTCGCAAAACGCCGATCCCCACACTGCCCCATGAAGATTCTGCTCACCGGCGCCGCCGGATTCATCGGTTCGACCGCGACCTTGCGCCTGCTGGCGCGCGGTGACGAGGTGGTCGGACTGGACAACCTCAACGACTACTACAGCGTCCAGCTCAAGCAGGACCGCCTGGCACGCCTGACGCCGCACCCGGCATTCCGCTTCGTCAAGCTGGACGTGGCCGACCGCTCGGGCATGGACAAGCTGTTCGCCGAAGAACGCTTTGACCGTGTCATCCACCTGGCCGCCCAGGCCGGTGTGCGCTATTCGCTGCAGAACCCCCAGGCCTACATCGACAGCAATGTGGTGGGCTTCATGAATGTGCTGGAAGGCTGCCGGCACAACCAGGTCCAGCATCTGGTGTACGCGTCCAGTTCCAGCGTCTATGGTGGCAACACCAAGATGCCGTTCAGCGAGCACGACAGCGTGGACCATCCGGTCAGCATGTACGCGGCCACGAAGAAGGCCAACGAGCTGATGGCGCACACCTACAGCCACCTGTTCGGCCTGCCAACCACGGGGCTGCGCTTCTTCACGGTGTACGGCCCCTGGGGTCGGCCAGACATGGCGCTGTTCCTGTTCACCAAGGCGATCCTGGAAGGTCGGGCCATTGACGTGTTCAACCACGGCAACATGCAGCGTGACTTCACCTTTGTGGACGACATCGTGGAAGGCGTCATCCGTGTCATGGACCGCGTCGCCGAGCCCAACCCGGCCTACACCAGCGAGAGGCCCGACCCTGGCACCAGCAATGCGCCCTTCCGCGTCTTCAACATCGGCAACCACCACCCGGTGCCCCTGCTGGACTTCATCGCTTGCATCGAAGACGCCCTGGGCATGAAGGCGGAGAAGAACCTGTTGCCGCTGCAGGACGGTGACGTGCCCGCCACCTACGCCGACGTGGACGCTCTGCGCGACTGGGTGGGCTTCACGCCGGCCACCGACATTCGCAGCGGCATCGGCCGTTTCGTTGCGTGGTACCGGGACTACTACAAGGTGTAGTGGAAGCGTCGGCCTACCGGGCCGACTTGATCAACTCATGCAGGTGCCGAACCGGCACCGCGTAGCTGATGCCCGTGGGGTTGCTGAGGGCGCTTTCGCGCCCGCCCTTGACCAGGACCATGTTGACGATGCCGATGACCCGGCCGCTTTCAGCGTCCAGCAGCGGCCCTCCGCTGTTGCCAGGGTAAGCGGTGGCGTCCAGTTGCAGGAGTTCGTAGTTGCCTTCGCGCAGGCGGACGATGGCCCGTGGGTCCAGCGACTGCGCAGTGGCTGCCGGCAGGGCCGCGGTGGTGATGGACGCCACGATGCCGCGGTGGGTCACCGGTGCAAAGCCCAGCGTGCCGCCGATGGGAAAGCCGATCAGCGCAACCGTCTGGCCTTCGCGAGCGAGGCCGGGTTCGTCCAAAGGCAAGGGTGTGAGCGGCGCACCTTCCATCCTCAGCAGGGCCAGGTCGTGCACCCGGTCGGTTGCCACGACCACTGCACGCCGCAGGCTGCTTTCAGTGCGGGAAGCCAGCACCACCATCACCGGGCCGCCTTCGGTCTCACCTGCGGGTGGCAGCACGTGGAAGTTGGTGGCCACCAGGCTGCCGTCGCCGACCACGAAGCCTGTGCCGCGGAACCCGAAGCGCGGGCTGGCGGTGGCGCTGAAGGTGCCCACGGGCAGCACCGATGGCCGCGTGGCCAGGATGACCGCGGGCAGGTCGGCCCACGCAGGCGCCAGCCAGGCCGCCGCACCCAGCGCCAGCAGCGAGCGGCGTGTGGCCCGGGCCATGGACGGGATCAGAGCGTCTTCAGGAGCGCGGCCACTTCGGCCTGCTCACGGAAGCGGTCGCCCAGCTTGGCCAGGTCTTCCAGCTCGGCGCGCGCATAGGCCTTGTCGCCGGACTTGATCAGCATCTTGGCCAAACTCAGCTTGAGTGACGGATCGCCATTGGAGCGCTGCACCGCGCTCTTCTGCAATTCCAGCGCCTGCGGCATCTTGCCTTCGGCCGCCAGCGCCATGGCCAGCGTGTCCATGATCTGCGGCCGGCCCGGCAACAGATCATTGGCCTGCTGCGCCATGGCCAGACCGCCGGGCTTGCCTTGTTTCATCAGCAGCCAGGCGACGTTGTTCATGGCCAGCGCATTCTTGGTCTGCACTTCCAGCACCGTGCGGTAGTGAGCTTCAGCAGCCGGGAAGTTGCCTTCGGTCATGGCGACGTCGCCCAGGTAATAGCGGAAGGCTGCGTCCTTGGGCTTTTCGCGCAACCAATCGGCGGCCATCTTGTCGGCTTCAGCCCTCTTGCCACCTGCGCGCAAGGTGGTGTGCAGGCGCACCAGGGTGTCGTTGCTCTTGGCCAGAGCAAACGTGCTGCGGTAGGCCGCAATGGCGCCGTCCCAATTGCGCTGGCTGGCGTGGATGTCACCTTCCAGAGAAAAACCCAGCGGATCCTTGGGACTCTTCTTCTGCATGTCGCGCGCAATGGCCAAGCCTTCGGCGTACTTCTTTTCGAGCACTGCAACGCCCACCAAGGCGCGCTGGGCGGCCGTGAAGTCAGGCCGGATCTCCAGCGCGCGGCGCAGCGCGGACTTGGAACCTTCAACGTCCTTGTTGGCCAGCAGCGCTTCACCCAGCCGCATCTGCCAGGCCGGGTTGGTCGGCTGTGACACGGACAGTGCCTTGTAGGTGGCCATGGCCTGGCCCGGATCGTTGGCGGCGAGTTGCGTGCGTCCCAGGGCATCCTGGATCTCGGTGTTGCCAGGCAGCGCTGCCGCTGCTTCACGCGCAGCCGTCAGCGCTGCCTTGGGGTCGCGGCCGAGCAGGTCGCGGATCAAAGCCAGGTGGGGCGCAGCTTCGCCGGCATTCGCCTTGACGGCAGCACGCAGAAGCCTGTTGACCTCTTCCTGCGCACCGCCGGTGCGCACCTGCAGTTCGGCCAGGGCCATCAGCGCCTGGTAGCTCTTGGGATTGGCCTGAACGATATCCTCAAAGCGCTTGCGAGCGGCGTCCGGACGACCTGCGTCCAGGTCGATGGCCGCCAGGCTCGCTACCGCCGGGAAATAGCCCGGTTCCTTGGCAAGCGCGGCTTCAAATGCCTTGGTGGCGGCCGGTATGTCCCGCTTGAGCAGCAGCACGCGGCCGCGCAGGTTGTAAGCCAAGGCCTTCTCAGGCAGTTTTTTCTCAAGGCCATCGATCGCCTTCAGCGCACCCGGGATGTCGTTCTGGCGCAGGCGCGCACTGATGAGCGCCACGTCGGCACGGGGGCTCTTGTCCTCGGCCGCGATGGCTTCCAGCTGCGTCGCCGCGCCTGCGCTGTTGCCGCGGAGAATCTGCGCCATGGCCACGGAGGTGCGCACGCGGGTGTCGTTGGGCGCGGCCTTCTCGGCTTGCGCGTAGGCCTCGTCAGACTTCTTGGCATCGCCCAGCTGCAGCCAGGCCTCGCCGGTCAGGGCCAGTGCCGTGGCGTCGGGGTTCTTGGCTTCGGCCAGGGGGCGCAGCAACTCGATGGTCTTCTGCGGTTGGCCGGTGCGCAGGTAGGTTTGGGCCAGCAGCTGTCTTGCCAGCAGCAGCCCAGGTGCGTTCTTCAGGGCCTTGGCCAGCGAGGCTTCCGCTTCGGGGTAACGCTTGAGACGGAAACTGGCCGCTCCCGCCAGTTCCAGGGCGCGCGGACTTTCCGGCACCGCCTTCAGCAAGCGGTCGGCCACTTCCTTGGTGGTCTTGAAGTCCTTGTCCTGGTAGGCGAACTGCGCAACGTAGAACAGGGTCTCGGGGTGGTTCGGCTGAACCTTCTTCAGCGCCTCGAATTGCGCGCGCGCCTCGTCCGTCTTCTTCTGGTCGTTGAAGATGGTGATGATCGACACATGGGCCGATACCGACTTCGGGTTGTTTGCCAGCACCTTGCGGAAAGTGTCCAGCGCGCCGGCCTGGTCTTGTTTGCCCAGCAGGAGCACCTCGCCCTTGAGGACACCGGCACCGTCGTTGGTGGGCTCGCGGCTGAGCACGCCGTCCAGCAGCTTCAGCGCGGCGTCCATGTCGCCTTCGGACGCCTTCAGGCGCGCTTCCATCACGATGGCGCGGGAAAAGTTGGGCGCCGCCTGCAGGGCCTGGTTCAGCGAAGCCCAGGCCTTGTCCTTGTCGCCTTTGACGCTGTAGGCGACGGCCAGCGAGGTGGCGAGGTCCGCTGCTGCGGCAGGGTCCTTCAGGCGTGTGCTGGCGAACTGGGAGATCAGTTTGCCTTCGTCACCCAGCAGCACCATCGCGCGGGCGATGGCAGGCACCACTTCGTCGTCGGGCGCCTGCAGTTCTTGGGCCTTGTTGAGTTCTACCAGGGCGGCCACTGGGTCGCCCAGCTCCAGCAGCGTCTTGCCCAGCAGCAGGCGTGCCTCGGCGGAGTTGGGCTGCTTCTGCAACGCGTTCTTCAACTGGATCAGGGCACCTTGGGTGTCCTTTTGCTCCAGCAACTGCTTGGCAGAGGCCGTCATGTCGACATCGGACTTGCCGCCGCATGCGGTCAGCAGCGCGGCGGCCAGCGCAAGGCTGGCGCCTACGCGCACGAAGGGGGGGGAGGGCAGGGCCATGTTCAATCCACTCCGGGAAAGGGTTTCTCGCCGCAGGCGGGCGCGGGTCAGATTTGCTTGATGGACAACTTGCGCATCAGGTCGTAGAGCGTAGGGCGACTGACACCCAGCATCTCCGAGGCCTTCACGATGTTGCCATTGGTACGCGCCAGCGCAGCCACGATGGCCTGGCGCTCGGCGGCTTCCCGGACGGATCGCAAGTCCAGGTCCGACGAGCCGGCTGCTGCGTCGCCGCTGACGGCAGACGGGCTGGGCAGGCCCAGGTCTTCGCAGGTCAGGCGGTCGCCGTCGGCCATGATCGACGCCCGCTTGATGGCGTTGATCAACTCGCGCACGTTGCCCGGCCAGTTGTGTTGTTCGATGGCTTGAACCGCATCGTCGGTGAAGTGCAGCGCGCCGCGGCGCTGTTCCTGCGCAAAGCGTCGCAGCAGCGCATGCGCCAGCAACACGGCGTCGCCCGCACGGGCGCGCAGCGGCGGGATGTTGACCACGATTTCGGCCAGCCGGTAGTACAGGTCCTCGCGGAACCTGTTCTGCGTAATCAAGGTTTTCAAGTCCTGGTGCGTGGCGCAGACTACGCGCACGTCGACCGGAATTTCGCTGCGGCCACCCAGCCGTTCCACCGTGCGCTGCTGCAGGAACCGCAGCAGCTTGGCCTGCAGGGAATGCGGCAGGTCGCCGATTTCGTCGAGCATCAGTGTGCCCTTGTCGGCGGTCTCGATCTTCCCGGGCGTGGTCTTGGCGGCGCCCGTGAACGCGCCTTTTTCGTAGCCGAAGAGTTCGCTTTCCAGCAAGTTTTCGGGGATCGCTGCGCAGTTGATCGCGATGAACCGTCCGGTGCGCTTGCTGGCGGCGTGAAGGCCCTGGGCCAGCACCTCTTTGCCAGTACCGCTTTCGCCCAACAAGAGCACCGTGGCGTCGCTGCTGGAGACCCGCTCCACGGTGCGGCTGATGCGCATCATCTCGGCGTCGCGCGTGATGAGGCCAGAGAGTGCGTCAGGCTGATGCAGTGCCTGCAGCCGGCGGTTTTCTGCCTGCAGCTCGGCCAGTCGGCAAGCGCGCTCGACCGTCAGGTTGAGCACATCAGGCTCAAAGGGCTTGGCCAGGAAGTCATAGGCACCCAGCGCCACGGCGCGCAAGGCGTTGGCCTGGTCGTTCTGCCCTGTCAACACGATGACTTTGGTGGCCGGCTCGATGTCAAGAATCTGCTGCAGAAGCTTGAAGCCTTCAGATACCGAGTCCGGATCAGGCGGCAGGCCCAGGTCCATGGTGACCACGGCCGGCTGGTGGCGCCGTATTTGAATCAACGCACTTTCACGGTCACTGGCTGTGACGGACTCGAAGCGGTCCAGCGTCCACTTGATCTGCTTCTGCAGGGCCAGGTCGTCTTCGACGATCAACAGAGGGGTATCAGCTGCGCTCATCGGCTTTCCGCGCTCAACAGGTCGGAGCCGTGGCTCATCTCGAACAAGGGCAGCAATACGGTGATGGTTGTTCCCTGGCCCGGCGTGCTGTCCACCGTGATGCTGCCGCCGAGCTCGCGGATGTACTGGAAGCTCTCGTAGGTGCCAATGCCCATGCCATTGTGTTTGGTGGTGTTGAAGGGCCGGAACAGCCGGGTGCGGACGAACTCTTCGCTCATGCCAGCGCCCGTGTCGCCGACCTCGACCTTGATCTGCCCGCTGAAGCGCCCCGACCTGATCCAGACACGGCCGGTTGCAGGTGTGGCGTCCAGCGCGTTCTGCACCAGATGGCCCAGAACCCGCTCCAGACGTTCCTCATGGCCGCGCGTTGCAAGACGTTCGGACACCTCAACTTGCAAGTTACGGCCTTGCGACTTCACGTTGGCGACCAGCCGGCTTACCACAGCCGCCAACTCAACACCTCGACTGCCGCCAGGCGGCGTTGCACCTTCGCGCAGTTGAAGCATCAGCCGTCTCATCTTCTCAAGCGAACTCTCGACGGTCAACAGCATGTCTTGCTGGAACTCACGGTTGTCGTGCAGGCGTTCCGCATTCTTGAGCATGAGCGAAAGCTGCGCGACGATGTTCTTGAGGTCGTGCACCACAAACGCAGACATGCGATTGAAGGCTTCGAATTTCCGGGCGTCCAGCAAGGCTTCGGTGGCCTGCATCTGGGCCAGGTAGCCGGCCGCCTGGCGGCCGGCGGTCTTCAGCAGGTCCAGTATTTCCCAGTTCAACTTCTGCGGGGCCAGCGGGCGGGCGAGCACCACGAAGCCCAGCAAGTCTTCGCCAACCAAGAGTGGAACCACCAACCAGGCGTTGTTGGCCCCCAGCAGCCAGGTCGGCAGCGCCAGCTCTCCGTACCGGCGCGGCGAGGAGCGGAACTCCTCCAGGTCGATCACCCAACCATTGGACTGGAGAAAGGCGCACAGGGACGAGTCGGCGGGCTCTGTGTCCGCCACGCGGCCCATGTTCCACACACCGGTTTGCGAAAAGCCCTCGTCTGGACCCGTCCGCGTCCAAAGGCTTCCACCAGGACATTCCACCATCTTGGCCAGACCCCGCACGATCATCTCGCCCATTTCCTGCGGCGTTCGCTTCGCCGACAGCATGGCGGTGAAACGCAACCATTCGTCGCGGTAGTCGTAGCGGTAGCTGTAGAAGTGCTTGCCGACAAAGACACGCAGGCGCGAGCGCATGGAGCCTGAGAACACCAGCATGCCCAGCAGCGCCAATCCTGCGACCAGCAGGCTGAGTTGCAAGGCACGACCCCAATTGCCGCCAAAGTAGCGCACGTAGTAGCCGACGCCGGCCATGAACAGCAGGTACAGCCCGGCCAATACCAGCGTGGCCGAGTAGAACGCGGCCGCCCGCGACACATGCATGCGGTTGATCCAGTCATTCCCGCGGCGGGAGGCCACGAACAGCAGGGGAATGGCCAAGGCGTGGATCGCGCCACGAACACTCAGTGCGTCCTCGTCAAAGCGTGTAAAGAGCAATGCTTCGGAAAACAGGTAGATGTCGAAGACAAAGACGCAGGCCAGCCCAAGGCACAGCGGCTTGGCGTTCCAGCGGGAGTCTTCCGCGAGGTTGCGAAAAAGTTGTTCCAGGATGAACAGTCCGCCGACGGGCAGTGCGAGCGAGGCGGCAATGAGAATCCGCGACGAATCTGCGAACTCCGCGCTCAGTGCCTGCAGCATCAGCGCAATAGCCGCCGCTGCAACGCAGGCTGCAGCCGTTCGCCGCAGTACCGGTGTGGTACGCGCGCCGCTTTGCGGAAACAGCGCAAGCAAAAAGACGAACCACAACGCGTAGCGACCGATGTCTGCCAGTCGGGCGGCCAAGTGGCTGGCGCCGGTACCCAGGTAAAACGAAACCAAGGACAGCGCGCCCCAGACAGCGCTGACCAGCAACGCCGCTAAGAAGGGTCTCGTGGCCCGCTGGTCCGAAGCCGCTGTCCGGCCAGAAAGCGCCAGCTGAACGGCGAAGCCCGCATAGCCAACCGTCGCCAGTCCATAGCCAAAGACAGTCACCCCATCCTGACCGACACTCATGCCCGCACTCTGGGTGAAGGAAGGCGTAGCGTCTGACGCGAGCTCAGCGGGCGCCCTTGCCTGTGAGCACCACACCCACTGTTTCCATCAGGACGACCAAGTCCAGGAAGAGGGTGTGGTTCTTGACGTAATAAAGGTCGTACTGCAATTTTTCCTGCGAATCCTCGACAGTCGCGCCGTACGGGTAACTCACTTGTGCCCACCCCGTGACACCAGGCTTGACGCTGTGGCGCAAGGCGTAGAACGGTATTTCCTGGGTGAGCTGCTCAACAAAGAAGGGCCGTTCGGGACGGGGCCCGACCAGGCTCATTTCGCCTTTGAGCACATTGAAGATCTGTGGCAGTTCGTCGATGCGCAGTTTGCGGATTACAGCGCCTACGCGCGTGACACGCGCGTCATTCGCCTGCGCCCAGACCGGGCGGCCGTCCTTTTCGGCGTCATTTCGCATGCTGCGAAACTTGATGACTTCGAAGGTTCGGCCATTCTGTCCAACCCGTTCCTGGCGGTAGTAGATGCCGCCGGGGCTCTCAAGCTTGATCAGCAGTGCGGTCACCAGCATGATCGGAGCGGCCACCAGGAACAGAAGCGTGGAACTCACGATGTCAAAGACCCGCTTGACTGCCGTGCGCCAGGCGCCCTGATTGAAGCCGTCACCGAAGATCAGCCAGCTCGCGCTCAGGAAGTCGATGCGGATCTGGCCCAAGGTCTTTTCGAAGTGGGTGTTGAGGTCGTAGACCTTCGTGCCGGACACCTTGCAATCGAGCAACTGGCGCAGCGGCATGCTGCCCGAACGCCGCTCAGTCAGCGCAACCACAATCTCGTCCACACCGAGGCGCTGGGCCATTCTGGGCAGCGTGTCCCCGATTTCGAGGATCTCATTTGCGGGAACGGCTGGTTCGCGCTCATTGGGTCCAGCCACATAGCCGACGATGTCGGCATTGGGGTCGGCCGACCGCAAGGTATCTCCAACCAGCAGTGCCGCCGGCCCCGCTCCGAAGATCAGGATACGTGTTCGCTTGGCTGGTATCCCTGATGCGTGCGAGAGGTAGGCCCTGCGCAACGTCAGAGCAGCCACTCCGGCAATCATGGACAGTTGGATGCTGAAGCGGTTGCCGAAACTGGCAGGCAGCAGTCCAAAGATCACCCAAGTCAAGGGAAGAGCGACGATCAACACCATGAGTGCACGGCTCATGGATCGCCCCAGTGTGCCCGGCGAACTTGTCTCGTAAAGACCTGATGCGCTGTTGATCACGAACAGGCAAGCTGCTACGGACATCACGTGTGTGCCCGCCAAGGGCACAGCCCGGTCTATGCTGCCCAGATTCAAGCTGACAGCAATCAAGGCCACGAGCACCACCAGCCCGATGTCGAACAGGATCCCGCGAAGTGCCGAGCGGTGGATGTAGTGGTTGAAGATGCGGATCATCTTGTCAGCAGGTCACGGCGCGGGCTCAGAAACGGACATGGAAGACCTTATCTCGGCCCCAGCTTCATGCCCAGCCATCGCTAGAGCTCGATTTCGGAGTCGATGCGACCCCGGCACGTGGCGACTGTAGGGGCCGCGAAGCAGCACCAGCAATCCCCGCGAACAGGGGACCAGCCCAAAACACCGCCTATTGCTCGAGCCTACGCGCATTGCAGGCTGCCACGCGCGCCTCACCCTCCACCCGGGCATCAGCCGCCGATTCGTGCACGAAATCGACCGACGTCACCCGTGATGGACGATTTGCCCGCGAAAAAGAAAAAACCCCGGTGTTGCCACTGGGGTTTGCTTGCCTGCGGTTCTCGCCGCCGGCGTCCGCTCGGCTTGCGTCGATCAGGCCTTCTTGGCCTTGCGACGAGCGGCCGCACCGGCTGCCAACAGAGCAGCGCCAACCAGCGACAGCGTCATCGGCTCAGGGATCGGGGTCACTTCGCCGCTGGCCGTCGAGTTGATGGTGTTGCCGGCTGACAGACGGAAGGTCTGGATGTCGCGCATGGCGAAGGTGCCGCCGTTTGCATCGTTCCAGGTACCGGCAGCGGGGGCTGCGCAGCTGGCGTTGGTGGCAGCCATGATCGTGCAGGTCCGCAGGTTCGTCGCCAGGCCGGCATTGGTGCCGTCAGCGTAGAAATTGCTCTGCAGGTAGTCGCCGGCCGACACGCTGGAGGCAGGCTGCGTGATGGACGCAAAACCGGACAGGTACTTGTCATTGCCCGACGGGAACAGGTAGTCCGTGGCGTACACGTCGATGTACAGGTAGCCAAAGCCCGACGCGTTGGTGTTCAGCACGCGGGTCGTTGACGCATCCAGCGTGGCGCTCGCCGGGGTGCCGGGCATGTTGCCGCTGAACGACGTGGTGCTGACAGAGAAGTTGCTGATGGTGCCGACGTAGCTCAGGCCGCCGCCGATCAGCGAGAAGCTCGCAGAGCAGGCGCCGAAAGCGCTGGAGTCGCAGGTGGTTGACGACAGCAGAGTGACGCCGTCAGCGGCGTACGCTTGCAGGGTCAGCACGACCTTGGCTTGAGCAACAGAGGCACCACCCAGGAGGGCTGCCGCGGCGATAGCGAGATTGATAACAGACTTGCGCATTTGAACCCCCAAAAGGAAGAAAACCTACTTTGCAGACAATCCGAACTTTGAGCCTTGCTTTCCGGCTGAGTCCGAATCGTCGGGCTGACAAGGATAGAGCAGAAGGTGTGCCAATGGATAATTTATCGTTTTAAATCAAGCACTTAATAGAGCATGGAGCCGTGCGGATTGATCGATGTGTAAGGTGGGCCGACAGGTGTCGAGGGCCGGCCAAGGGTCAAGTCGTAGCTCGAGCTGCTGACCTTGTGCCGCTTGCCACGACCACCCCGTGCGGGTGTGGCCAATCGACGACCTGATCAGGGATACTGGATTCAGCCCCATTTTCTGGCTCGGCAAGCCCTTGTTCGGCCCGCCGGCATCCCAAGCATCAGGCCTCAGCCACATGTCGAACGATTTCCGTAGCTTGTCAATTCGCCCCTTGTTGTGTGGGCTGCTGGCGGCAGCAATGATCTTGTTGTCGGCCTGCGGCCAACAGTCGCCGCAAGCCCTCATCGAGTCTGGAAGGGCGTTGGAAGGCAAGGGCGAAACGAAGACCGCAATCATCCAGTACAAGGCCGCGCTTCAGGCTGATCCTGCGGCCTCGGAAGCGCGCTGGCTGTTGGGCCGAGCGCTCCTGGCCACTGGAGACCCGCAGGGGGCTGTGCTGGAACTCAGCCGGGCCAAAGACGCCGGGCGCCCTGCTGCAGATGTGCTGCCCTTGCTGGCCAAGGCATTGTTGGATTCGGGCGAACCCAAGAAGCTGATCCAGACGCTTGGCACCACCAACCTGGCCGACAAGTCCGCGCAGGCCGAATTTCTGGTGCAACTGGCCACCGCCTGGGCCATGCTGGGCGACAGGGCCAGGACTGAAGGGACTTTGAGCACTGCGTTGGCATTGGCGCCAGACCAACCGAGTGCACGGCTGCTGCACGCGCGACTGCAGGCCGACAAGGGGCTTCTTGCCGAGGCCATGACCGAAGTTGAAGCTGTGCTGCAACAGCACAACAGCCGGGTGGACGCTTGGTTTCTTCGAGGGGAGTTGAAGCGGGTTGCCGGTGATCCCAAGGCCAGCGCGGACTCGTTTTCCAAGGTGCTGAGCCTGGACAGGGCCCATGTGGGTGGCCATGCGGGTCTGGTCGGCCTGAAACTGGAGGCGAACGACTTGGAGGGCGCGCGCAAACAGGCGGATCTCCTGCGCGCGGCGGTGCCGGTCCATCCGATGACCGCCCTGATCGATGCCGAACTTGCCTTTCTTTCAGGCGACCTGCTGAAAGCCCGAGAGCGCGTGCAAAAACTACTGGCCGCGTTTCCTGAGCGTACTGAAATCGTCATTTTGGCGGGCCTTGTGGAGTCGAAACTGGGCTCGCTTGTTCAAGCTTCAGCTCTGTTGGGCAAGGCGGTGTCGATGAGTCCTACGGACGAGCGGGCTCGGGTCGGTCTGGCCGAAGTTGAACTCAGGTTTGGGCAATACAGCAGAGCACTCGATACCCTCAAGCCCATCCTTGAATTGGACAGCCCGAAGCCCGTGGCCTTGGCCTTGGCGGGCCAGGCGGAGCTACGCCTGGGTAACGACAACGCAGCGGACCGGTATTTTCAGGCGGCGGCCAAGAGCAACCCCAAAAATACCCGCTTGCAGGTCCTGAACTTGTCCCGTCGCCTCAATGGTGACGAAGGTGCATTGGCGCTGACCAACCTTCAGACCCTGGCCAGTCAGTCCAAGGACACCTATGCCGACCAGGCTGTCTTCGCGGCCCACCTGAGTAGACGAGATTTCGATGCTGCGCTTGCGACCCTGGAGGTGATGTCGAAAAAGGCGCCTTCGGACGCGTCCATCCTTGAACTCAGGGGCAGGGTGTACTTGGCCAAGCGCGACCCTGCGGCTGCGCGTTTGGCCCTGGAAGCGGCAGTGAAGGCTGACCCGAGCCTGTTTGGCGCTGTGGCTGCCTTGGTGACTTTGGACTTGGCCGACAAGAAACCCGATGCGGCGATGCAACGGCTGCAAGCTGTCATCACGGCCCGTCCCGACGACATCCTAGCCATGATGGCCTTGGGCGAGCTCAAGGCACGCCAGGGTGCGCCGCAGTCCGAAGTGAAGCAATTGTTCGTCAATGCCGTCAAGATTGCTCCTGGAGCGTCTGAACCGCGGCTGAAACTGATCGATCTGGCCTTGAGAAAGCGGCAGTACAAGGAAGCCTTGAACTACGCCAGAGAAGCGCTGAGTGCCATGCCCAATGACGCTTTGGTGATGAACGCCGCTGGCAAGGCCCAATTGCAGGCGGGTGACTATGAACAGGCGGTGGGCACCTTCCGCAAGCTGGCGGGGGCGTTGCCCAAGGCGGGAGGCCCGTACCTGCTGTTGGCCCAGGTCTACCGGGCCCAGAACAAGCTCGATGCAGCCGAGAACGCAGTTTCCAAAGCGCTCGAGTTGGAGCCCGACAACGTCGACGCGCAGATGGCGCTCGTTGATATCTTGGCCTCGACTAACCACGCCAGCAACGCACTTCAGTACGTTCGGCGTATCCAGCAGTCGAAACCGCGCAGTCCCGTCGGTTATGCGCTTGAGGCGGCCCTGCAAGCGCGGCAACGAAATGAAGATGCCGCTGCCACGGTGTTGCGCGAAGGTGTGGCCAAGACTGGCAGCAGCGACTTGGCGCGGCGGCTGTTCAGCCTCTACGTGGTGAACAAACGTACAGCCGATGCCAGCAAGCTTGCCCAGGACTGGCTGAAGCAGCATCCTGACGACGCAGCGTTCGAGTACGTGGTGTCGGTGCAGGAAATCGCGCTTGGCGACCTTCGTAGCGCCGAGGCGCGACTGCGCCGGGTGGTTGCCGCCTATCCCAAGAATGCCTTGGCTCTGAACAACCTCGCTTGGGTCCTGGTGCAGCGCAAGGACAAGGCGGCCCTCGAGTACGCGCAGCGGGCCAATGACATACTGCCTGACAGGCCCGCTTTCATGGACACCCTGGCACTGGCGCTGGCCGCAGAAAACCGCTTGGCGCCGGCCATTGAACTGCAGCGCGCAGCCATGGAATTGGACCCCCAGGATCAATCATTGCGATTGACCTTGGCGCGATTGGCACTGCAGGCTGGCGATAAGGCCGTAGCACGTGACGAACTGCGCACGCTGGAGAAATTGGGCCCGAAGTTCGAAGAGCAGACCGAAGTGGCCAAACTACTCAAGCAGCTTTGAGCGCTTGCTTCAAGCTGCCAGTGGGTTCTGCGGTCACCCCGCTGGGGGTGCGCACGTGAAATTTGTTCACATTGCAGCCGCTCGGTGAGGAGCAGCCGGCTGGGTCGCAGAACGTCTGTGCCATGATTCCCCTTTCGGTGAACGGGCCGGTGCTGGAGTCCGTGTGGACAAGCTGTTCCCGCGTTCGCCAATGGCAGGGCAGGACCTCGGCGACTGCCATGCAGACCACCCAAAACTGGAGATCGATGTGAGATTCCTCCGACTGTGCAAGCTGGACTCGAGCCTGATCCGAGGCATCGCCGCATCGGTACTCGGCGTCCTTGTCGCCGGCTGTTCCACGACGAATCTGCCGCCGGCGCCTGCCGTAGCACAGACGGGTGACTACAGCTACATCATCGGCGCGGGCGACAACCTGAACATCATTGTCTGGCGCAATCCGGAACTGGGCTTGTCGGTGCCGGTTCGGCCCGATGGCAAAGTCTCTGCGCCATTGGTAGACGAGCTGGTGGCCCAAGGCAAAACGCCGCCCGAGCTGGCCCGCGACATCGAGAAAAAGCTGTCGACCTATGTACGCGACCCAGTCGTCACTGTGATTGTCACGGGTTTTGTCGGTCCGTTCAGCGAGCAGATTCGCGTCGTCGGCGAGGCTGCGCGCCCGCAATTCATGGCCTACAAGCAGAAGATGACCCTGCTGGACGTGATGATTGCCTCAGGGGGGCTCACCGACTTCGCGGACGGCAATCGCGCCATCATCCAGCGCACCTCCGACGGCAACAAGCAATACAGCGTGCGGCTCAAGGACCTGATCAAGCGTGGCGATATCAGCGCCAATGTGGAGATGCGCCCGGGCGACATCCTGATCATTCCTCAGAGCCTGTTCTGAGGCTTCTCGGGTCAATCCACTGCACCGCCGGAACAAAACCGCATGCAAGAAGTTGTTCAACAGGCCCTCGTCATCCTTCGCGGGATGTGGAAGTTCCGCTGGCCGGGACTGGTGGTCGCTTGGGTCACGGCGGTGATCGGGTGCGTGGTCGTCTGGAAGATTCCTGACCAGTTCGAGGCGTCTGCCCGCATTTTTGTCGACACGGACTCCATCCTCAAGCCGCTGATGAGTGGTCTGGCGGTGCAACCCAACGTCGAGCAGCAGATATCGATGCTCAGCCGCACGCTCATCAGTCGCCCCAACATCGAGAAACTCATCCGCATGGCGGACCTGGACCTGAAGAACCAGTCCAAGACGGATCAGGAGACTCTGGTCGAAAAGCTGACCAAAGGCATTGAGATCCGCACGGCGGGCGGCGTCAATCTCTACACCATGTCCTACAAGGACAGCGAACAAGACCGGGCCAAACGCGTCATCCAGTCCATGGTGTCGATCTTTGTGGAGTCCGGTCTCGGCGCCAGCCGCAAGGACACGGATTCGGCGAAAACCTTCCTCAACGAGCAGATCAAGACTTACGAGGCCAAGTTGGAGGAAGCCGAGGCTCGCATGAAGGAGTTTCGTCTTCGCAACATCTCCATGCAATCGGCCGACGGCAAGGATTCGATGTCGCGTCTGACAGAACTCAGCGCCCAGTTGGATGCTGCAAAGCTCCTCTTGAAGGAGGCGGAGAACGCGCGTGACGCGGCCAAGCAGCAGTTGGCACTGGAACGCGGCCAGGGCGGCAATGTGGCGACCCAAAGTCTGTTGCAGGAGTCGACCATTTCCGTGTCTACCCCTGAACTGGACTCCCGCATCGATGGCCTGCGCAAGAATCTGGATGCGCTGATGCAGCGTTTCACCGACCAGCATCCAGACGTCGTGGCGACCCGGCGGCTGATCAAGGACCTGGAAGATCAGAAGAAGAAGGAAATGGCCGAGTTGCGCAAGGCAGCCATGGCCACGGCCGCAGCCAATGGACCTGGGCCTTCTGGGGCCAATTCCAGCCTCGCGGCGCAGGAACTCAGCCGGGTGTTGGCGGCCTCTGAAGTCCAGGTGGCCGGGCTCCGCGCGCGGGTTGGTGAGTATTCATCTCGCATGGCGCAGGCGCGGGAGTCCATGAAGTCCGCCCCGCAGGTGGAGGCCGAGGCGTCGCAACTCAACCGTGACTACGCCATCATCAAGAAGGGCTACGAGGACTTGGTGTCGCGTCGTCAGTCAGCGGTCATGTCGGGTGACTTGGACGTCGCTTCCGGCGTGGCGGATTTCCGGTTGATCGATCCGCCGCGCGTGGCACCCAAGCCTGTGTCGCCGAATCGGCTGATCCTGCTGCCGCTGGTGCTGGTGGCTTCGGTGGCTTTGGGTCTTTTCTTTGCATTCGCAGCCAGCCAGATGCGTCCCACCTTTGCCAATGGTGAAGATCTTCGCAAGACAACCGGGCTGCCTTTGCTGGGTGTCGTCACGATGTTGACGACTGACGAGGACCGCCGCCGTGACCGTGTGGGTTTGTTCCGGTTTGTGGCGGCCTCCGGTGGCTTGGTCGGGCTGTTCGCGGCTGGTCTGATCACCATGACCCTCGTGTCCAGGTTCGGAGGCTAGACCCGCCATGAGCAGCCTGATCGAACAAGCCGCCCTCCGCCTGGAGCAACTACGCCAGGCTGGCATCGAAGTCCCGGAAATTGAAACCCCGCTTGAGGGTGCACACAGCACCGTTGGCTTCGATCGGCCTGAAAGCCTGCCGGTGCAAGTGTCCCCGCAGGCCGACAACCATGCCAGCCCGCGGCCTCCAGCGCAACGCTCCAATTCGTCTGAATTGCTTGCCAAGTCGCGCCAGATCGAACTGGACCTGGCCATGTTGGCCACCACCGGTATCGTCACGCCGGATGCGCCACGCACGCACATGGCGGACCAGTACCGGGTCATCAAACGGCCCTTGATCGCCAATGCCATGGGCCGCGGTGCTGCCACGGTCACCCACGGCAATCTCATCATGGTGACCAGTGCGCTGCCGGGCGAAGGCAAGAGCTTCACGTCCGTGAATCTGGCCATGAGCATTGCGGCGGAACTTGACCACACCGTGATGCTGGTCGACGCCGACGTGGCGCGGCCCTCGGTGCTGCGCATGCTGGGCTTGCCGCCCGGACCTGGTTTGCTGGAACTGCTGGAAGGCAAGGCGGACATGTCCAATGTCCTTCTCAGGACCAATGTCGACAAGCTGACCTTGTTGCCCAGCGGCTCGCCCCACCCGCGCGCGACGGAATTGCTGGCCAGTGATGCCATGACCGCCCTGCTGGACGACATGGCGTCACGCTACCCCGACCGGATCATCATTTTTGATTCCCCACCGCTGCTGCTCACGACGGAATCTCGTGTGCTGGCGACGCACATGGGTCAGATCGTCATCGTCGTTCACGCGGACCGCACCTTGCAATCCACTGTGAAGCAGGCCTTGTCCACGATCGAAAGTTGCCCTGTGAAGATGATGGTCCTGAACAAGGCGCGCAGCGGTGCGGGCGGTGCCTACGGTGACGGCTATGGCTACGGCTATGGCTATGGTTACGGCTATGGCTATGGCTACGGTTCGGGCTATGGCTACGGATACGGCCATGGGTCCCGGGCCGAAGGCGGTGCCGTGCCTGCCGATGGTGGTGCACCGCACGAGCCAGTGGCAGCTGGCGACCAAAGACCATCCTGATCGTCGTGTCGATGGCTCGCCGTGAACCGCATGCAAGGTTTTTGACGCACGCAGGCCTCAAGTCCCGGGCGAGCGGGGCCCTGTTCGTTTGCGCCTGTCTCATGACAGCAGTTCCTGCTTCGGCGCAGGACGCCGTCGCGGGCAGGGGCCTGACTGTAGGAGCCAGCGTAGAAGCCCTGGTGACTTCGACGGCCGACCGCCGTGCAGCAGGTGTGAGTTCAAGTGACCTCGTGGCGGAGTTGCGCCCGTCCTTGTTCCTGAACAGCCGTGCGGGCCGCGTCGTTGGGTCAATGAACTATTCGTTGATCCTCAGCCACCATCAGAAGGCCTTCGACGGTGAGAACGTCCACCACCAGCTCAACGCGTCCTTTTCAGCGGAGGCCATTGAACGCTGGGCCTACGTCGACATGAACGCCACCGTGACACAGCAGTCTGCGTCCGCTTACGGGCAGCAGACCACGGCAGACAGCACGCGCGACAACGCCAACCGCATTGAAGTCGGCACGCTCAACATTTCGCCCTATGTGCGCGGCGTGCTCGGTGCAGCGGTCAACTACGAACTGCGACTCACGGCCAGCGGCACCAATGGCCGACGGTCCATCGCAGCGGACTCCACGTCGGTGGGTGGCGGCTTGTCGCTCTCTTCTGCCATCCGCGGCAGCCTGATCGGATGGGGTTTCACGGCCAACCATGTGAAGCAGGACTACCGGGCAGGCCGTGAGAGCACAAACGACCGCTATTCTGGCAGCCTGTCGTTCATACCCGACCCCGATCTCACCCTGGACGTGCGGGCTGGCCAGGAAAGCAACAACATTGCCAGCCTGTCCCGCACCACGTACAACAACTGGGGCGCCGGGCTGACCTGGCGGCCCTCGCCGCGCACGCGGGCGCAATTCCAGGTTGATGAGCGGTATTTCGGCCGTTCGCACCAAATCGTGATCGAGCATCGCTTGGCAACGCTGTCCTTTCAGTTCACCAGTTCGCGCGACGCCGGCGGTGGAACAGATACGGGCGGCAGCGGTCAGCCCGTCACCATCTACCAGGCGCTGGACCGCTTGCTGGCCACCCAATTTCCTGATCCGGTGGAACGCGACGCCAGGATCCGGTTGCTGCTGGGTGACGTCGACCCGGGCCAATTGGTCGGTGGCGGTGCAATCAACAGCGCTGTGACCGTCACGCAACGCAACCAGTTTCTTGTCTCTTATGGGGGCACGCGGCTGTCAGGGACTGTGCAGTTGTATTCAACCAGCAGCAAGGCGGCGGACACGACGGCTGCGACCAACGCCACCAAGCAATGGGGCTACCTGGGAACCGTTTCCTATCGCTTGACGCCTACGGCTTCGCTCAACATGACGGGTTCAAGGCTGCTGACTCATGGCACTGCGACCTTGGCGGGCACGGAGCTGAAATCGGCAACGCTGGGGTGGACAGACCAGATCGCACGGCGTACCACGGCATCGGTGAACCTGCGCTACAGCGTCTTCAACAGCATCACGGACCCCTATCGCGAAGCTGCGATCAGCGCTTCGCTGAGCCAGCGGTTCTGACACCAGGGCCAGCACCGGGGCACGGACATGTATGAATCCTTCTACGGGCTGACGGCCAAGCCGTTCCAGCTCAACCCCGATCCCAGCTTCTACTACGCCAGCAAGCAACACCGGCGGGCCAAGGCGTATCTGGAATACGGGGTCTCGCGAAACGAAGGCTTCATCGTCATCACGGGCGAGATTGGTGCCGGCAAGACCATGGTGTTGCGCAGCCTGATTGAAGGGCTCAACGGCAGCAACGTCATCACAGGTCATCTGGTCACCACGCAGCTGGGCGCGGAAGACACTTTGCGCATGGTGGGCGCTGCCTTCGGCTTCCGTGTGAAGGACGTGCCCAAAAGCGAACTGCTGATCACCCTGGAAGCCTTTCTCATCAGCCAGACCAGCAAGGGCAAGCGCTGCCTGCTGATCGTGGACGAAGCCCAGAACCTCACGCCGCGGGCAGTCGAGGAACTGCGCATGCTGAGCAACTTCCAGTTCGGCAACCAGGCCTTGCTGCAAAGCTTCCTGGTAGGACAACCGGAATTCCGCGAAATTCTCCAGCGGCCCGAGATGGAGCAGTTCCGCCAGCGCGTGGCCGCCACTTGCCATATCGGTCCGCTGGACCAGGACGAAACCCGTGCCTACATCGAACACCGACTCAAGTGCGCTGGCTCCAAGGGCAAGCCCAGTTTTGAGCCCGAGGCTTTCGAAGGCATCTTCAAGGCAAGCGGTGGCATCCCACGTCGCATCAATGCAGTCTGCGACCGGCTGTTGCTGGCAGGATTCCTGGCTGGACGAACCGCACTCACCGCCGTTGACGTGGAAGAAGTGGTGCGCGAATTCCAGCAGGAAAACGCAGTTTCCACCCGCGCAGCGCAGGTGCCTTCTGCCGTCGGCGGAGAACCTTCCATGCCAGGCGGCTTGGCTGGCGCCGAGTTGGATCTGGACCTCAGCCAACTGAAGTTGAGTGCTGACGACGCGGACGGCATGAGCAAGCAGATCGCGGCACTCACCGCCGACCAGCGGGGAGATCAACTGCAGCGGCTTGAACGCAGCATGCTCCGCCTGGAACGAATCAATGTGCAGACGCTGAACATGCTGCAGAAGCTGGTGGCGGCGGTGAAGAAACCTGATGGAGGTGGGACTTGAGCGATGCCGGCACTGCCCAGGCGCAGCGCGGTCCGGTGGCGCTGCCGGCTGGCAAGGTCCCGGCGCAAACCGTCGGTGGCCCCGTCAATGCGTTGACCATCGACGTCGAGGACTACTTCCAGGTCTCGGCTTTCGCCCCTTACATCCGTCGCGATGAGTGGGATGCGCGTGAGTGCAGGGTGGAGCGCAACGTAGACCGCATCCTCCAGATGCTGGCCGACCGAGACGTCAAGGCCACATTCTTCACACTGGGTTGGGTCGCGGAACGCTATCCGGCGCTGGTCCGCCGAATCGTGGCGGGCGGGCACGAGCTGGCCAGCCACGGCTATGGGCATGAACGCGCCAGTGACCTGTCCCCCAAGGCCCTTCTGCAGGACGTGTCGCTCGCCAAGGCCATGCTGGAAGATCTTGGCGGGGAAGCGGTCAAGGGCTATCGCGCGCCCAGCTTTTCCATCGGTACGAAGAATCTCTGGGCCTTCGACACCTTGGCCCAGGCTGGCTACACCTACAGCAGCAGCATCTACCCCATCCAGCACGACCACTATGGCATGCCGGACTCCCCGCGTTTCGCGTACAGACTCGCATGCGGCATGCTTGAAGTGCCAGTGACCACCTTGCGCATGCGTGGACGCAATTTTCCGTCCAGCGGAGGCGGCTACTTCCGCTTGCTGCCCTACGGGGTGTCGCGCTGGATGCTCAGGCGCATCAACCAGGTCGACCGCGAGAGCGCCATCTTCTACTTCCACCCTTGGGAGATCGACCCCGGGCAGCCCCGTGTGGCGGGCATCGACATGAAGACCCGCTTCCGCCACTACGTCAACATTCCCCGCATGGAGTCGCGCTTGGAACGGCTGCTGGCTGACTTCAAGTGGGGCCGCATGGACCAGATCTTCCTGGCCCCGCACCCTGCGGCGCGCACCTGAAATTGCCCATGCCCACTGTCGAGCGCCTGAATGCTCAGGACGCCCGCGAGTCTGACTCGTGGGATCAGTTTGTCTTCGCCTGCCCTGAGGCCACCTTCTTTCACCGCGCCGGCTGGCAGCGGATCTTGCGCGAAGTCTTTCGTCACGACACCTACTACCTGCTGGCGCGCACCGAAGGCAGCATCACGGGCGTGTTGCCGCTGGCTCACGTCAAGAGCCGGCTGTTTGGCAATTCACTGACCAGCCTGCCCTTCGCCGCCTATGCCGGCGTGGCGGCTTTGGACGAAGCCAGTGCTGCCGCCCTGGAGGCCGAGGCGGACCGCATCGCCCGGCAGCTGGGCGTGGACCACCTGGAGTACCGCCATGTCCGGCGCCACCACGTCGAATGGCCCGAGCAGGACCTCTACGTCACCTTCCGCAAGGAGATCCTGGCCGAAGAAGAAGCCAACATGCTGGCCATTCCGCGCAAGCAGCGCGCCATGGTGCGAAAGGGCATCAAGAACGGCCTGAAGAGCGAGATCGACCCCACGGTGGACCGCTTCTTCAAGCTCTATGCCGACAACGTGCACCGCCACGGCACGCCGGCCTTGTCCAAGCGCTACTTCCAGGCTTTGCAGCAGGTGTTCGGCGCCGACTGCGAGGTGCTGACCGTCGTCGGGCCCGATGGCCAGTTGCTGTCCAGCGTCTTCAGCTTCTATTTCCGCGACGAGGTGCTGCCCTACTACGCTGGCGACGACGAAGCCGCGCGCGACCTGGCCGCGAATGACTTCAAGTACTGGGAACTCATGCGGCGGTCCTGCGCGCGGGGTCTGAAGGTTTTCGACTATGGCCGCAGCAAACAGGGCACGGGCCCTTATTCCTTCAAGAAGAACTGGGGCTTTGAGCCGACCGGGCTGCACTACGAGTACCGCCTGTACAAGCGCGACAGCGTGCCCCAGAACAACCCGGCCAACCCCAAGTACCAGCTGATGATCAAGACGTGGCGCAGGCTGCCCGTGGGCTTCGTCAACTGGCTAGGCCCGTTCATCGTGCGCAGCCTGGGTTAATGCGGCGTGGCCGATATCCTGTACCTGGTGCACCGCATGCCGTACCCGCCCAACAAGGGCGACAAGGTGCGCTCCTACCATCTGCTGAAGCACCTGTGCAGAGACCACCGGGTCCACCTCGGCACCTTCATCGACGACCCCGAAGACGAAGCCCATCTGCCGACCTTGCAGGGCCTGTGCGCCAGCGTCCACGCGGTGCGGCTTCATCCACGCAGGGCGCGTGTGGCCAGCATGCGTGGCCTGGTCACCGGCGAACCCCTGACTTTGCCCTACTACCGTGATGCGGGCCTTGCGGCCTGGGTCCGGCAGACCGTTGAACGCCACTCTGTGGCCGCCACGGTGGTTTTCTCCTCCTGCATGGCGCAGTACACGCGCGACCTGGACCCCCAGCGTGTGCTGGTTGATTTCGTCGACGTGGACTCCGCGAAGTGGACCGACTACGCGCCCCAGCACCGCTGGCCGCTGTCCTGGCTGTACCGCCGCGAAGGCGCCCGCTTGCTGGCATTCGAAAGACAGGTGGCTGGCCGGTCGCGCCACTCCTTTTTCGCCACCGAGAAGGAAGCTGCCTTGTTCCTGGCTGCAGCACCTGAGTGCACGGGCCTTGTCAGTGCCATGAACAACGGCGTGGACGCCAACTACTTCGCGCCGGACGCTGGCAGGGAGTCCCCATTTCCTCAAGGTGAGACCGCAATCGTGTTCACTGGCGCCATGGACTATTGGCCCAACGTCGACGCGGTCACCTGGTTCGCCCAGGAGGCTCTTCCCGCTCTGCGCAGTCGACACTCGCAGCTTCGCTTCCACGTGGTGGGGCGCAGCCCTGCGCCTGCCGTTCAGGCGCTGGCCAGCGAGACGGTCCATGTCACGGGCACGGTCGCCGACGTGCGCCCCTATCTGCAGCACGCGGCCGTGGTGGTGGCACCGCTGCGGCTGGCGCGCGG
Organism: uncultured beta proteobacterium; assembly: GCA_963750785.1. Taxonomy (GTDB): domain Bacteria; phylum Pseudomonadota; class Gammaproteobacteria; order Burkholderiales; family Burkholderiaceae_C; genus Rubrivivax. Next base: position 75,542 of record CAVVSC010000006.1, read on the forward strand.
CATCCAGAACAAGGTGCTTGAAGCCATGGCCATGAGCCGCCCCGTGGTTGCCGCGCAGGATTGTGTGCAGGCCCTGCATGCCCGGCCCGGCGAGGAAATCATCGCCGCCGCCGGCATCCAGGACTATGTGGACGCCGTGGGAAAACTGCTTGCCGAGCCCGCGCTGGCAGCGCAGGTGGGGACAGCCGGCCGCGCGCGTGTGCTGGCCAGTTACGACTGGTCTGCACACATGTCCTTGATCGATCACCACCTCTCAGGCCTGATGCCTGAGCAGCCCGCCGGCCGCCAGGCACCCGAACAGTTGATGGAGACCCAAGCATGAGCGCCGTGTTGGAGACACGCCGCCGGAACCTGCCGGCACCTTGGCGCGCGCCTCTTGCTGCGCTGGCTGGCGTGGTGGTCGCGCTGGTGCTCCTGTACTGGAGCACGCTGATGGCCATGGTGGGCATCTGGGACCGATCCGGCACTTTTGCACACTGCTACCTCGTCGCGCCCATCAGCCTGTGGCTGGTCTGGCGCTGCAGGGAGGAATTGGCTGCGCTGACGCCACGGCCTGCAGGTTGGGTGCTGGTGCCCATGGTCGCCGTGGCCTTTGCCTGGCTGCTGGGTGAAGTGGCGGGTGTCAATGCGCTTACTCAGTTCGCCTTCACCGCCTTGCTGGTGTTGTCGGTGCCGCTGGTCCTGGGCCTGGACGTGGCTCGCCGCATCACCTTCCCTCTGCTATTCCTGTTCTTCATGGTGCCCTTTGGCGAATTTCTGCTGCCATGGCTGATGGAGTGGACAGCCGACTTCACGGTGGCCGCCGTCAGGTTCAGCGGCATCCCGGTCTACCGGGAGGGCCTGCAGTTCGTGATCCCCACCGGCACCTGGTCGGTGGTGGAAGCCTGCAGTGGCGTCCGCTACCTGATTGCGTCGTTCATGGTGGGCTCGCTTTTCGCCTACCTCAACTACACGTCCACCAAACGGCGGGTGGTGTTCGGTCTGGTGTCGCTGGCTGTGCCGCTGTTGGCGAACTGGATGCGTGCCTACATGATCGTCATGCTGGGCCACCTGTCGGGCAACCGGTTGGCGGTGGGCGTCGACCACCTGATCTACGGCTGGGTCTTTTTCGGGCTGATCGTGGGCGTGATGTTCTTCATCGGCTCGCGCTGGGCCGAGCCGCCTGCGGACGCCGCTCCACCGGCAGCCCTGGCCCTGCAGGCGCCGGGCCTCGCAAGCCGCCAGAACTGGTTCGTGGCGAGTCTGGCTGTGCTGGTGCTGCTGTTGCCCCAGGGCCTGCTGTGGAAGCTGGATGCAGACGCATCAAGAGGCGGCAATTCCGCGCCGTTTGCCCTGGGCGAACTGTCAAGCACGTCGGCTGCGACTGCGCCGGCGACCTTTGTGCCGGAACTGCAGAACCCCACGGCGACCGCATTGCGCGGTTACGTCGTTGCCGACGGCACGGTGTACGTACACATCGGGTACTACCGGCGGCAAGGCTTCGGGCACAAGCTCGTGACCTCCGAGAATTCATTGGTGAAAGCCTTGGACAAGGACTGGCAGATGAGCAAGTCCGGTCAGGGCACCATGGAAGCAGGTTCGGGCCCCATGGCGTTCCGGCAGGCTGAGGTGCTGGGCGGGAGCGTGGGTGTCGGCGCGGTTCGTCGACAGCGCTTTGACGTGCGCCGGGTCTACTGGGTGGACGGCGGATTCACCGTCAGCGACGCGGTGGCGGCGCTTCTGGGCGTTCGCGGCAAGTTGCTTGGCCGGGGTGACGACGGCGCCATGGTCACCATTTACACCGAGGGCGAGGACAAGGCCCAGACGACTGCACGTCTGGAGGCCTTCATCCGAACGCACACGACAGCGCTGGAGCGCCAACTCGTCACGTATCGCAATCTGCGATAGCGCCCGAGGCGGCCCACAATTCCGGGCTGATCAAGACTGTCATCCACTGCACACATGAACACTCTCGCCGTCATTGGTCTGGGCTACGTTGGCCTTCCGCTGGTTGTCGAATTCGGCAAGCATGTCCGCACGATCGGCTTCGACATCGCGCAGCACAAGGTGGACGCCTGCCAGCGCGGCACAGACCCTTCGCGCGAACTCAGCGACGAACAGATGGCGGAGGCCACCCACGCGGTGTACACCAGCGACCCAGCCTTGCTGGGCGAGGCCGACATGATCATCGTCGCCGTCCCCACACCCGTGGACGATGCACACATCCCGGACTTTCGCCCGCTGGTCGGTTCGTCCACCAGTGTCGGCAAGCACATGAAGAAGGGCGTGACGGTGATCTATGAATCCACCGTCTACCCTGGCGCCACGGAAGAGGTCTGCATTCCCGTCCTGGAACGGGAGAGCGGCCTGAAGTGGAAGCAGGACTTCTTCGTCGGCTACAGCCCGGAACGCATCAACCCGGGTGACAAGGAGCACACGCTCACCAAGATCCTGAAGATCGTCTCCGGCGACACGCCCGAGACGCTGGACAAGGTGGCCAAGCTCTACGAGAAGATCATCATCCCCGGTGTGCACCGCGCCAGCAGCATCAAGGCGGCGGAAGCGGCCAAGGTCATCGAGAACACCCAGCGCGACCTGAACATCGCGCTGATGAACGAGCTGGCCATCATCTTCGACAAGATCGGCATCGACACCAGCGAGGTGCTGGAAGCGGCCGGCACGAAGTGGAACTTCCTGAAGTTCAAGCCCGGCCTGGTCGGCGGCCACTGCATCGGCGTGGACCCGTACTACCTGACGCACAAGGCCGACATGCTGGGCTACCACCCGCAGGTCATCCTGGCCGGCCGCCGCATCAACGACAGCATGGGCAAGTTCATTGCTGAACAGACCATCAAGCACATGATCGCCAGCGGCAGCTACATCAAGGGTGCCCGCGTCAACGTGCTGGGCCTGACCTTCAAGGAAAACTGCGGCGACCTGCGCAACAGCAAGGTCATCGACATCATCAACGAGCTGAAGACCTACGGCGTGGAGGTTCACGTGACCGACCCGCAGGCGCGGTCCGACGAGGCCGTGCACGAATATGGAGTGCCCCTGGTGGCCTGGGACGACATGCCGCGCGCCGACGCCATCGTGGCCGCCGTGTCCCACCGCGAGTTCGCGGATCTGTCGATGGAAGAACTGGGCCGCAAGCTCGTGAAGGGCGGAGCGTTCATCGACGTGAAGGCGGCGTTTGACGAAGCGCAGTTGAAGGCGGCCGGCTACAGGGTGTGGCGCCTCTGACGGGCGGGGCAGGGTCTGCGGTCGCCTCGGCGGCCGATTCCCGGCCGTTGATTGCCCATGTGGTCCACCGCTTCAGTGTGGGTGGGCTGGAAAACGGCGTCGTCAACCTCATCAACGAGCTTCCTGCTAGCCGGTGGCGCCACGCCATCATTGCCCTGACCGAGGTGGATGACGGATTTGCCCGCCGCATCCGCCAGCCCGACGTGCAATTCATTTCACTGCGCAAGCCACCCGGCCAGGGCTTGTGGCAGTACCCACGTTGGTGGCGCCTCTTCAGACAGATGAAGCCGGCCATCGTGCACACGCGCAACCTCGGCGCGCTGGAAGCCCAGGTACCGGCCTGGCTGGCAGGTGTGCGTGGCCGCGTGCACGGCGAACACGGCCGTGACGCTGCCGACGTGAACGGCACCAACCGGGCCCACATCGCCATGCGGCGCTTCTACCGCCCGTTTGTGCAGCAGCACATCGCGTTGGGGCAAGAGCTGGCGCGCTACGCGCGGCAGCGCATCGGCGTCAGTGCTGGGCGTCTGAACACCATCTACAACGGCGTGGACATCCAGCGGTTCTCGCCACCGGCCAGTCGTTCCCCGATCGCCGGCTGCCCCTTTTCCGGCGGCAACTTCTGGCTGGCGGGGACGGTCGGGCGTATGCAGACCGTCAAGGCGCAGCCCTTGCTCGCGAAAGCGTTTGTACGTGCGCTGGAACTGCAGCCGGCACTGCGGGCCACCCTGCGCCTGGCGATGGTCGGCGGCGGCGAGCTCCGCGCGGAGTGTGCCGCCATCCTGGAAGCCGCCGGCGTGGCCGATCTGGCCTGGCTGCCCGGCGAGCGCAGCGATGTGCCGGATGTCATGCAGGGGCTTGATTGTTTCGTGCTGCCTTCGCTGGCGGAAGGCATCTCGAATACCATTCTCGAGGCCATGGCAACAGCATTGCCGGTATTGGCCACCCAGGTGGGTGCCAACGCCGAATTGGTGCAAGACGGCCGGACAGGGCTGATTGTTCCGGCCGGCAATGTGGAGGCGCTGGCCGAAGGGATCATGCGCATGGCAGCCGACCCCGTTTCGGCCAGAACCATGGGCGCCCGCGGCCGCGAAGTGGTCGAGAACCGCTTCAGCCTGAATGCCATGGTTGCGGCCTACGAAGCCGTGTACGAGCGCGTGCTCGGCCACCAGCCCAGGAGTATCTAGAACCATGTGTGGAATCACCGGCATCTTCGACACCCGCGGTGGGCGCGCCGTGGAGCACGCCGTGCTCCAGCGAATGAACGATTCGCAACGGCACCGCGGGCCGGACGAAGGCAGCCTGCACATCGAGCCTGGCCTGGGTTTTGGCCATCGCCGCCTGTCCATCATCGACATCGCCACGGGCCAACAACCCTTGTTCAATGAGGACGGGTCGGTTGTCGTCATCTTCAACGGCGAGATCTACAACTACCAGTCGCTGATCCCAGAACTGCAGGCAGCCGGGCACGTCTTCCACACCAAGAGCGACACCGAGTGCATCGTGCACGCCTGGGAACAGTGGGGCGAAAAGTGCGTGGAACGCTTCCGCGGCATGTTTGCCTTCGTGCTGTGGGACCGCAACCGCCAGACCCTGTTCATGGCGCGCGACCGACTGGGTGTGAAGCCCTTGTTCTATGCGTTGCTCGACGACGGCACCCTGCTGTTCGGCAGCGAACTGAAATCGCTGATGGCCCATCCGGGACTGAAGCGTGACATCGATCCGCAGGCGCTCGAAGAGTATTTCGCGCTGGGCTACGTGGCAGAGCCGCGCACCATCTTCCGCCAGGCCCGCAAGCTGCCGCCGGCCCACACGCTGGCCATTCGGCGTGGCGACCCAGTCGGCGAGCCGCGCGAGTTCTGGGACGTGAAGTTCACGCTGGACAACAAAATTGGCCTGGAAGACGCCTGCGCAGAATTGACGCAGCGCCTGGAAGAAAGCGTCAAGCTGCGCATGATTGCCGAGGTGCCGTTGGGCGCCTTCCTGTCCGGCGGCGTGGATTCCAGCGCGGTGGTGCAGGCCATGGCGGGCCTGTCCAAAGAGCCGGTCAACACCTGTTCCATCGCCTTTGACGACCCGCAGTACAACGAGAGCGAATTCGCCAAGATGGTGGCCGACCGCTACCGAACCAACCACCGCGTCGAGACGGTGGTGTCGGACGACTTCGACCTGATCGACACACTGGCCCGCCTTTACGACGAACCCTACGCGGACAGTTCGGCCATACCCACCTACCGTGTCTGCCAGCTGGCGCGCAAGCATGTGACCGTGGCCTTGTCGGGTGACGGCGGTGACGAAAGCCTGGGCGGCTACCGCCGCTACAAGATGCACATGCTGGAAGAGCGCATGCGTGCCAGCCTGCCGGAAGGTGTGCGCAAGCCGGTGTTCAGCTTGCTGGGACGCCTGTACCCCAAGGCCGACTGGGCGCCGCGCATGTTCCGCGCCAAGACCACGTTCGAAGGCATGGCACGGACGTCAGTGGAGGCCTACTTCCACAGCATGTCGTTCATACGCGAACCGCTGCGCAGCCGCCTGTACAGCCCGCAGTTCAAGTCCCAGTTGGGCGGCTACAGCGCGCTGGAAGTCTTCAACCGGCATGCCAGCCGCGCGAACACGGACGACCCGCTTGCGCTGATCCAGTACATCGACATGCACACCTACCTGGTGGGCGACATCAACACCAAGGTGGACCGCGCCTCCATGGCGCATTCGTTGGAAGTGCGTGAGCCTCTGATGGACCATGAGTTGGTGCAGTGGCTGGCCACGCTGCCTTCGGGCATGAAGCTCAAAGGCAGCGAAGGCAAATACATCTTCAAGAAGGCCATGGAGCCCAAGCTGCCAAATGACGTGCTCTACCGGCCCAAGATGGGCTTTGCGGTGCCGCTGGCCAAGTGGTTCCGCGGGCCGCTGCGGCAGCGGGTTCGTGACTCGCTGCTGCGAGGCCCCATCGCCGAGAGCGGCATGTTCAACACCGCCGTCATGCAGCAGTTGATTTCGGAACACGAAAGCGGCCAGCGCGACCACAGCACCCCTCTCTGGACCCTGCTGATGTTCGATGCGTTCCTGGTCTGTCAATCGGGCGCCGCGCCAGCCCCAAGGCCTCATGGCGAACTGAGCATGGCGGCCTAATCCCCCCGAGCGGCCCCTGCAGCACCTTTTGAAAGTCCCCCTGTGAAGATCTCCGTTTTCGGCCTTGGCTATGTGGGCGCGGTTTCCTGCGGCTGTTTGCCCGAGCTGGGCCACCACGTCGTCGGCGTCGACACCAACCCGTTGAAGGTGAAGATGATCAACGACGGACAGTCGCCCGTCGTTGAGGAAGGCATCAACGAACTCATCGATGCTGCGGTCAAGAGCGGCCATCTGCGCGCCACGCTGGACCTGGAAGACGCGGTGCTCAACACCGACGTGTCGCTCATTTCCGTGGCCACGCCGTCCAACCCCAACTACACGCCCAACCTCTCGGCCGTGGAAGGCGTGGTGCGCAGCATCGGTGCCGCTCTGCGCAAGAAAACGGGTCCGCACACACTGGTTCTGCGCAGCACCGTGCCGCCGGGCACCACAGAAGACCGCATCCTGCCCATCCTGCTGGAAGCATCGGGCCGCCGCCTGGGTGAAGGGGTGTCTCTGGTCTTCAATCCCGAGTTCCTGCGCGAAGGCTCTTCGGTCAAAGACTTCCATCAGCCGCCCCAAACGGTGATCGGCAGCTTCGACGAAGGCGGCTACCTGGCCATGGAGCAGATGTACGCCGGCCTGCCCGGTGCCTTTGTGCGCACCAGCCCCAAAGTGGCTGAGTCGGTGAAGTACCTGTGCAACGTGTTTCACGCGCTGAAGATCGTGTTTGCCAATGAGGCCGGCTCGGTCCTGAAGAGCTACGGCTTGGATTCGCGTGAGGTCATGAAGATCTTCTGCCAGGACACGCAACTCAACATCTCTGCCGCCTACATGCGGCCCGGCTTCGCCTTTGGTGGTTCTTGCCTGCCCAAGGAAGTGAAAGGCTTCATCACCTTGGCGCGTGAACGCGATGTGCAGATCCCCGCCCTGGGTGGTCTGCTGGATAGCAATGACCTCCACATCAAGCGGGCCTACGACCTCATTGCACGCGACGGCCGCAAACGCGTCGCCTTGTTCGGCCTGGCGTTCAAGCCGGGCACAGACGACATGCGCGACTCGCCCCTGGTGGCCCTGGCCGAGCGTTTGCTGGGCAAAGGCTTTGACCTGGCGATCTATGACAACTTCGTCAAGATCAGCCGACTGCTGGGCAAGAACAAGGACTTCATTGAGCGCGAGATTCCGCACCTGGACAAGCTGCTGCGCGAGTCCGCTGACAGCGTGCTGGAGGACGCTGAAGTCATCGTCATTGGCCACGCAGACGCCGCCACGCGCGCTCTCATCGCGTCGAAGGCGGCGGGCAAACGCATCGTTGACTTGTCCGGCTATGCCGACCTGCGTGACGCGCCGGGTGTGGCCTACGAAGGCATCTGCTGGTGAAGGGCAAGCGGCCACGCCTGGCCTTTGTCTCACCCCTGTTCCTGTTTCCCAACGACGCGGGCGGCAAGATCCGCACCACCAACATCCTGCGCGGTCTGAAGGGTGGAGCTTTCGAGATTCGCCTGCTATCGCCCGCCACACCTGCGCAACAGCAGCAGTGGGCTGATGAGATTGCCTCCGTCTGCGACGAGTTCGTCGCCTGGGAACCGAAGCCACCCAAGCCCAAGGCCTTGCGAGCCTTTGACTTGCTGGGCCAACTGCCCGTGAACGTGGCGGCCGATGTGAGCCGCGCAGCCAGCCAGGCCGTGCAGGCCCAGCTGGCCGGCGGAGACGTCGACCTGATGGTCTTTGACTTCGTGCACGCCAGCGTCTTCCGCCCGGCGCACCTGCCGGTCAAGAGTGTCTGCTTCACGCACAACGTGGAAGCGGAAATCTTTGAGCGCCATGCGGCCAATGCCAAGGGCCGCCTGCGCCGCTGGATGTGGAGCAGCCAGCACGTCAAGATGCGCCGCTTCGAGAGCCGTGCATTGGGCGAGTACGACCGTGTTGTCGCGGTGTCCGAACGCGATGCCAGGCATTTTGGCTCTGCGTACGGGATCAAGCAGTCTGAAGCCATACCCACTGGAGTTGATCTGGACTTTTTCAGTTGGGCAGATCCAGTTGCCATTGACGCGCAGCACCCGCCCACTGCCGTGTTCGTGGGGTCGATGGATTCCGCCGCCAACATCGACGCGGTCGACTTCTTCATCAGAGGAGTGTGGCCCTTGGTGTTGGCCGAAAGGCCCGAAGCCCGGTTCCGCGTGGTCGGCCGCCATCCCTCGGCGGCGCTGCAGGCCCTGGGACGCAAGTCACGCAACGTGGAATTCACGGGCTCGGTGCCAGACGTGCGTCCTTTCGTACGCAGCGCTCACGTGTCTGTCATTCCCTTGCTCGTGGGTGGCGGCACGCGCATCAAGGCTTTCGAATCCATGGCCATGGGCTCCCCGGTGGTGTCCACGGCCGTCGGCATCGAAGGGCTCTCCCTCAGCCCCGGCGAGCACTACCTGGAAAGCAATGACGCAGCCGGCTTCGCAAGCGCCGTGTTGAAGCTCTTCGCACAGGACGGCGAACGCCAAGCGCTCGCGACTCGCGCCCGTGCCTTCGTGGAGTCCCGCTTTGGACACCGCGTCGCGGCTCAGGTCTTTGAGCAGATCTGCTTGCGGACCTTGCGCGGCTGAGGTGGCCTGGTGGATAAACGGCCCCTGCGTGTGTTGCTGTTTTCCACGCTGTACCCTAGCGCTACCAGGCCTGGCCATGGCATCTTCGTCGAAACGCGACTGCGCGAATTGATGCGAGGAGGCAGGGTAGCGGCCCAGGTACTTTCCCCGGTGCCTTGGTTTCCATTGCGCGATAAGCAGTATGGTGACAAAGCCAGGATGGCACAGACTCCGCTCACCGAGAAGCGCGATGGGGTCCAGGTCGACCACCCTCGGTATGTCGTTATTCCCAAGGTCGGCATGATGCTGGCGCCACTGTTCTTGGCATTGGCAGGCTGGATGCATTTGCGCAAGATTCGCCGGTTGGGGGACAGTGTGGCGGCCGATCCCGACGTCATCGATGCTCACTATTTCTATCCAGATGGCGTCGCCGCGGCTCTGATCGCGGCTTGGATGCGCAAGCCATTGGTCATCACGGCACGGGGCAGTGATGTCAATCTGATTGCGGAGCACGCATTGCCGCGCGCCATGATGCGTTGGGCTTCGCGCCGAGCCGCAGCGTCGGTAGGCGTAAGCCAGGCCCTGGCCCGGCGCCTCCTTGATATCGGCGCACCACCGGAAGCCGTTCACGTCCTCCGCAATGGTGTAGATACGCGATTCTTCCAACCGCAGCCGAAGGAGGGCGCCCGCCGCGCGTTGGGACTACCCGAAGAGGGCCTGCTGCTGATATCAGTGGGCAACCTGCTCCCCGTCAAAAGGCACGATCTGGTGATCGATGCACTGTCGGAAGTGCGACGGGTGCACCCAACTGCCAGACTGGCCATAGTTGGCGGCGGGCTTTTGGAATCTTTGCTGCGCGCGCGTGCGCAATCGCTGGGCTTGGCTGAAGCGGTGTTTCTGGTCGGCCCTGTGCCGCAATCCGCGCTCTCCACGTGGTACAGCGCGGCCGACGTGCTGGTGCTGGCATCAAGTCGCGAAGGATGGCCCAATGTCTTGCTGGAGGCCATGGCGTGTGGAACGCCGGTAGTGGCTTCCGATGTGGGCGGGGTACGCGAAATAGTCAGCATTGACGTGGTGGGTACGGCGCTGGTCATGCAGTCGGGCGTTGATGTCTCCCAAGCTGTTTTGGCAACGTTGGAAAGAGCAACTGATCGTGCAGCCATACGTGCTCATGCCGAAAGCTTGGCCTGGGGACCGGTAAGCGATGCCCAGTTCACATTGCTGAACGACGCGGCAGGTCGGCCATGCTCGCCCGACAGAACCTGCCCAGGAGGTGGTCAAGTGTGAAAGACATTCTCATCCTCGCGCTGATCGTGGGCTGCACACTCTGGGCGCTGAAGGAGCCGATTGTTGGCGTGCTCTCTTGGACTGCTGTGAGTTTGGGCAGCCCGCACATCCAGTTCGGCTACGCAGCGGCGGACTGGCCAGTGGCCATGGCCTTCGCTGCCGTGACCATGGTGGGCGTGTTTACATCAAAACATCGCCACAACCCGTTTGAAGGAACGGCGCCGAAGTTTTTGCTCGCTTTCTGGATCTGGACTTGCATTACCTTGCCTTTCTCCATCTTCTTCGATCCGAGCTTCGACCTGTGGGTCCGCTCGTGCAAGATTTGGGGACTTCTGTTCGCCTCGATGGCACTGATTGGAAATCGGCGCCAGTTGGATGCCTTTATCTGGGTCATCGTCGCTTCGGTGGGCTACTACGGTGTCAAAGGCGGAGTGTTCACTATTGCCACGGGTGGCAACCACAGGGTGTGGGGCCCTGGAGGTTTCATTGAGGGCAACAATGAGGTCGCGCTGGCAGTGCTGGTAGTCATGCCGCTGATGCGCTATCTGCAGATGCAAATGCAGCGTAAATGGGCTCGCGTTGCGGCCACGGTCTGCTTGGTCCTGTGTGCGGCCACAGCACTCGGAACCCAATCACGCGGTGCGCTCCTCGGCCTGGGTGCGATGGGTGCCTTCTTTTGGTGGAAGGGTGACCAGAAATTGCTCTGGGGCATGCTGATCTTGCTCGTGATTCCCGTCCTTCTGGGGCTGATGCCCGACGCATGGTGGGAACGTATGAACACGATCAAGACTTACCAGTCGGACGACTCTGCCATGGGCCGCATCAATGCCTGGGGTATGGCCTTCAACTTGGCCAACTCGCGACTTTTCGGGGGAGGCTACTTCATCTGGACTGGTTCAGTCTTCCAGATCTACAGTCCAAACCCCACGGACGTTCACGCCGCGCACAGCATCTACTTTCAGGTACTTGGCGAGCATGGCTGGATCGGCTTGGCTCTCTTTCTGTCCATCGGTGTGGCAACCTGGTTCACGGCGCAGGATCTCGTTCGCACCTCGCGCAAGCACCACAAGCTGAAGTGGGCAGGTGACTTGGGGGCGATGGTTCAGGTGTCCATGATCGCCTACGGCGTGACGGGCGCCTTTTTGAGTCTTTCCTACTACGACCTGCCCTACAACGTCATGGCGATTACTGTGCTGGCCAGGCGATTCGCGCGTATCGAACTGGCAGCATTGCAGGTGAGTCAACCCGTGCAAACGGCTGCGCCGCCACCGGCACGCATGCAGCCAAGTGGTGCGATATGACGGCGGCCGTTCTCATGAAGTCGCCGCCGCTGCCTGCTGCCCCGCTCTGGCGGGCAGGGCTGCGCTTCCTGTCGCCGGCTGGCGCTTCAGCACGGCTGTCGATCGTGCTCTTCCATCGCGTGCTGCCGAACCCGGATCCGATGTTTCCGGAGGAGATGCACCGCACGCGCTTTGACGCAATTTGCGGGTGGTTGGCCCGGTGGTTCTGCGTGCTTCCACTGGACGAAGCCGTGCAACGTTTGCACCAGGGCAGCTTGCCGGAGCGGGCTCTCTGCATCACTTTTGACGACGGCTATGCGGATAACCACGACGTGGCTATGCCCGTGCTTCAGTCACACGGACTGACGGCCACCTTCTTCATCGCGTGCAGTTTTCTGGACGGCGGCCGCATGTGGAACGACACGATTGTGGAGAGCGTGCGACTAAGCCAAAAGGGAGCGCTGGACCTCAGCGGCCTGGACACAGGCCTTGGCGCCTTGATTCCACTGACGAGTCTGGATGACCGTAGGCGATTGGCCATGCAGTTGCTGGACGCGACGAAGTACCTTGAACCCGCCCAACGCCAGGCAATGGCCGACCGCATTGCTGAGCGCAGCGGCGCCACACTGCCCTCAAGCCTGATGATGAGCAGCATCCAATTGCAGGCCATGGCGCGTGCGGGTATGCAAATAGGCGCACACACGCTGACGCACCCCATCCTGGCTCGCATAGACGAAGCCGATGCGCGGCGAGAGATTGCTGAAAGCAAGGGGCAACTGGAAGCCCTGCTGGGCCAACGCATGGAACTCTTCGCGTATCCCAACGGTAAACCGGGGCGGGACTACACCGCTCGCGACGTGGAACTGGTTCGCCAGGCTGGCTTTGCCGCAGCGGTCAGCACCGCTTATGGCGCTGCACGTTCAGGTCAGGACAGTATGTTCCAATTGCCCCGCTTCACCCCGTGGGACCAGGACCGCACCCGGTTTGGCCTGCGCCTGGCACGCAACTTCTTCGCCAAGCCCGACTCGGTCTGATCGCTTGTTTCAGGCTGGCAGCTTGTAGTCTGGCCGGTGGTGCTGGAACCACTGCTCCAGCATCATCAGGATCCACACCATCTCACCATAGTAGCCGGGGTGCTGCGGCAGCAGGTCCTGCATCAATTGCCTGGTGAAGGCCGGCTGCACGATGCCGCGCGTGCCCAGGCTTGACAGGCTGTCGCGTGCCAGCGCGTTCAACGGTGCGTCGCGCACGGCCCAAACCCCAAAGGGCAGGCCAAATCCATGCTTCTTCTTGGTGATGATCTGGTCCGGCAAGAAGCCGCGCAGCGCTTCTTTCATGAACCAGCGCAACTTCAGCCCCTTGAGCTTGAAGTGGGTAGGCAACTGCGCAGAGAAGTCCACTAGCGCTTGATCCAGGAAGGGATAGCCGACCTCCACACCGGCCAGTTGCGTGCTGCCGCGGACCTTGGGCAGGTCGTTTTCAGCCAGCGTGTAACGCCAGTCGTAGGCCAACATGCGGTTGACGAAGCTGGCGCCGGCGGATTCTGCCCACACCGCGCTTTGCTGCTGTTCAGGGCCCTGCATGTTGACGCTGGCACGAAAGCCAGGGGTCAAGACGTCGTACTCAGCCAGGCGGTACAGCAAGTTGTAGGTCTCCAGCCGGTCCGGCATGGGCACCTTGGCCTGACGGACGTAGCTGATGCCCTTCTTCACCAGCGGCACGCTGTCCAGCAGGGTGCCAGCAGCCAAGGGCTCTAGCACGCCGGAGCGCAGTGGGGCGGGAATCTGGTCGTACCAGGAGAACACCCGTTGTTTGGCATAGCGGGTGTTGCCGCCAAAGAGTTCATCGCCGCCGTCACCCGCCAAAAGCTTGGTGACGCCTTCTTCACGGGCCTTCAGCGCGCAGAAGTAGGTGGGCAGCGCAGACGAGTTGCCAAAGGGCTGGTCGTGGTGTCTCGCCAAGCCTGGGATCAGCTGTACCAGGTCCGCAGGGGTGATGTAGTGCTCCCTGTGTTCCGTCCCGAAGTGGCGCGCCGCAAGACGTGCGTACTCCATTTCGTCATAGCCTTCGGCCTCAAAGCCGATGGAGTAGCTCAGGGGTCGGCTGCCAGTCACCTGGGCCAAAAGACCCGCTACGGTCGAACTGTCGGTGCCACCGCTGAGGAAGCAGGCCGGTGTGCTGCCGTCCAGTTCGGCTTTGACGGCCTGCGCCAGCAGGTCACGGAACTGCTGTCGCGCCTGATGGAAGGACTGTGGAATTTCCTTGAAGGTTGGCGACCAGTAGCGCTGCACATGGGTGCCTTGGGCGTCCTGCCAGGCGGCGTGCCCGGCTTGCAGTCGGTGCACACCTTTGAAGACCGTGCGCGGAGCCGGGATGGCATGAAAGTACAAGTAGTCATACAGCGCTTGCGGGTCGATCTCCGCGTCTGTTCCCGCCAGCTGGTCCGCCCGCTCTGCAAAACGGAGTGGTCCGCCATGGTTTGTGTAGCAGAGTGTGCGTGCGGCAAAGCGGTCTACAGCCAAAAATGCATGCCCACTGCCGGAATCCAGGCCCACTGCAAAGTGCCCGCGAGCGCTTGACGCCACAGCAAGCGGGGTGCCAGAACCGCCGTGAAGTGCCTTTGCCCATGCCGCCGCGGCACCTTGTTCGCGATCGGTGTTTGCCAGCTGGGTATCTTCAAAATGGGCTTGGCCTAGGCAAATCGAGTCGGAAACCGGGTTCATATGAGTTTTTGAGCCTTCAAGCGTCTGGATTCTGTCTGCTGGGCCTGGCGCCACGCCACGAGAATTTCACGGCCGGGCTCTCTGCGTTCCGCGTACCGGCTTCACTCAAGGGGTGTGTGCAAACAGACCGATCTTGTGTGCAATCGTTAACGCGGCCTTCGGGTGCCATTTGTTCACAGTGCTCAGGGGGGCCCGCGCCGAAAATAAGGAAGTCACTGGGGCGCCAATTGCTGCCCCGCTTTTTGTTTCCCGGGGGAAGGTCAAATGACCAACGAAGCACGACGGCGATTTCTGCAGTTTTCTGCTGCCTTTGTAGGTGGCGGGCCGCTGGCGGCCTGCAACGGCGACACACCGCCGGAAGACGGCGTGGTTGCCGCGGACGGCGGCGCAGAGAAGCCGGGTAGTCCTAGCCCTTCACCTTCACCCATTCCTTCACCGACTCCGGCGCCATCTCCCACGCCAGCACCTGCCCCTGCCCCTGCACCGACTCCACCAGCACCGCCGCCAACTTCAGCGGCTGCCGCCGCGGCATTGTCCGTAGGTGCATGCAGATTCAGCCTGCTAAGCGCGGCCTCGGTCCAGAACGCGCCCTTCTGCTTGGGCTTTGCCTTTCGCAAGGGCGACATTCCGGCGGGGTCCAGCGTCACGTCCAACGCCGCCACGCTGCAGGTGACTTCGCGCAATGTGTGGCCAGATGGATCGCTCAAGTTCGCCCAGATCGCGGGACAGGCATCACTGAGCGCGGGTGTTCCCTTGGCGGTCTACCTGCGGCGAGGCGCATCTGCTGGCGGCGCCGCGTTGACCCTGGCCGACTTGAAACGCACGGGTGTGACCGCGCAGGTGGGCTGCGGCACCTTCGGCAGTGTTTCCTGGGCCGGCAACGACTGGGACACCGCGTTCCTGCAGTGGACTGCCGGACCCTTGATGTCTTCCTGGATCTACCGCCGCCAGGTGGGAACTGACGCGCACCTGGTGGCCTGGCTGGAAGTGCGCCTGTACTCCAATGGCGCGGTGGAGGTGCTGCCCTGGCTTGAAAACGGCTACATCAACGTGGCTGCACCCACCAACAAGTACGCCACGTACACCTTCAGTCTGAGTGGTGGCGAGCGGTTCAACGGGTCGATCGACCTGAAGCACCATCAACGCACCCCGCTGATCAGCGGACCCGTCCTGTCGTACTGGAATGTTTCTGATCCTGGTATCAGCATCCAGCATGACGCGGCATACCTGATGTCCACCGAGTTGGTACCCACCTACTTTGCGCAGATGGGAGCGGCGACGGGTGTGTTGGCTGCCTTGCCCACCACGTACACGCCGTTGCAGTCGGGCAGTTTCAACTACGACAACGACAGCATGGCCAGCACGGGCTACCAAGACCCGATTGGCCTGCTGCCGCAGCATGACATGCTGTACCTCGTGGGTGGCAATTTCGCCACCTATGGCTCCGTGGTGCGCAATGGCTTCAGTGCGGGCCGCTACGGCCTCCACTATCGCGACGAGGCGACCAACCGCCCGCTGCGCTTTTCCCAGCATCCGAACCGGGTCATCGCGGACGGCCAGGGTTTCAAGGACAACGGCGGAAGCTCGACCAACAGTCGCACACCCGTGGCCACAGGCGGCAATCCCCCTGGCTGGGACTGTGCGCACAGCCCCGCTGTGGGCTACATGGCCTACCTCGTCACCGGGCGTTGGTACTTCATGGAAGAAGTTCTGTTTGCCGCGACAGCGAACTACTTGGGCAATGGAGACAACGACATCCTTCGCAATGGCGCGCAGGGACTGGTCCAGACCGCCGTGGACGGCTGGCAGACGCGCTCTTGTGCCTGGGACTGGCGGTCCAAGGTCCTGGCGCTCACGGTCGTTCCGGACGACGACCAGGCGCTGCGCACTGAACTGGTCACCTGCGTCGAGAACAATGTCAACCACTTCCATGGGCGCTATGTCGCGCAGCCCAACAACCCCTACGGGCTCATTCTTCCCGGCGAGTCGTACAACGGGACGATCAGTGAGATCGCAATCTGGCAGCAGGACTTTGTGACCTCCGCCTTTGGCTGGGCCGTGTCGCTGGATCTGCCACTGTCAAGCACCGCCAAGCAGAAGCTGGGCGCGTTCTTCCAGTGGAAGGCCAAGAGTGCAGTGATGCGCCTGGGAACACGTGGGGAGTGGTGGTACGTCAATGCCGATCCCTACACGATCAAGACCGGTACCAGCCTGTCCCAGGCCAGTTACACGACGGGCGTCGGGCCATGGCCAGCAACAGCTGCTGCCTTCTACGCAAGCACGTTTGCGCCCGCACCTTCCTGGCTGGGCAACAGCGAAGGTACCTTGGCCGGTGAATTCGACACCGGCTTCTGGAGCCGCTCGATGTGGGGCAACCTGCAACCAGCCATTTCATATGCGGTCCGCCATGCCGTCCCAGGCGCCGCAGCGGGGTATCTGCGCATGGTCGGCGCCAACAACTGGCCGGCCTTGGCGGATGGATTCAACAATCGGCCGGTCTGGGGCGTCGCTCCTGCAATCCAGGCTCCTGCCTGGGCTTCCAGCGCGCCTGCCCATACCTGGGTGGAGATTCCGGGTACCAGCGGGGCAGGGGGCGCCGCGCTGAATGCATGGGGCACCTTGGTGCTGATTGCCAACACGGGCACGTTGGTGTCGGCGGCCAACGGGGGCCACTCCGACAGCGCCGACAACCGTGTCACAAGCATCGACCTCTTGCAGGATCGCCCGAGCTGGACCGTCCAGATCGCCGCTTCCGATACCAGCGCCGTGCGGCCGGAAGTTGACTACTACACGGACGGAAAGCCCGTATCCAGGCACGGCTACCACCACGGGCACTACATCGCGCAACGTCGCCGGGTGATGCTGTTCGGTGCCCGGGGCTGGTACCTGAACGGAGCGTCTGGCTATGCCGTGGACGGCATCTCGCCGTTTGGCCAGTGGACCTGGGATTCGCAGGGAACTTATGCGCGACTTGCAGAGAGTCAGGGTTATGGGTCGGCTCACGACCCCCTGACAGGCAACGTGTGGACGGCGGGCGGTTGGAGATGGAACCAGGCTTCGAACACCTGGGCCCAGGTGACCACCTTTCCCATCGCGTGGCGGTGGCCCGTGGCCTACGACCCGACACGCAGACTCTTCTTCACGCTGCAGTTCGGCGACGGACAAGGCTACGACCTGAACAGGGGCGTGGTCTCGGCAACTTTCCACCCCGATACCGGCGTTCAGAGAGCGATCAACTTCAACTCCAGTGCCGCGCTGAACCAGTTCCAAGCCGACGTCCCGCAGTACGCCGCGCTCGAGTACGACCCGCACAACGACCGTTTCCTTTTCTACGACGGCCGTGACGCCGGCGCGGGCCGGGTGTACGTCATCACCCCCAATGCCACAAGCACCTGGGACATGAGCATCCAGAGCATTGCTGGCACGGCGCCGGGCCCCTCGCCTTTGGCGGGCATCAACGGGCGGTTTCGCTATGTTGCCGCTCTCCGCGGCTTCGTGGTGATGCCGCAGGCTTCATCCAACATCTTCTTCTTCAAGACGGGTTGAACTGCGTCCAGTGCCCAGGCGGGCTGCCCAGGCTTCAGAGCCGACCGGCAGCGCGCAAGAGCTCGATCAGAGGTGCTTCGAGTTTGGGTGCCAGCTTCTGGGCAAACGCCTCGGTGATGTGGTTGCGGTCTTTGAACAGGATCATGCCGTCACGTTCGGTCGGGCAGTCGGCCACGTTGCAGATGTCCTTTGGGAAATCCAGATAGCGCCCGCCCTGGGCCTCGACGGCCAGGGCCTCGGCGGTCGCCATGCGGCCGTAGCGCGTTTGCTCGAAAGCCAGCGGGTAGGTGCACAGTTGATCCGGCGCCAGGCCCCGCCACTGGGCTCTGGACAGGCAGGTGGGCACGTCGAAATTGGCGAACGGCGTGTCGCGGACATAGGCCACCTGTGCGCCCGTTGCCTTGAGCCTGCGGATGGTGCTGCCCACGCCTGCCTGCCAGCGATCGATCGGAATCTTGTGCCCTGATGAACTGGTCGCCACCACAACGTCAGGCTTCAGCGCAGCGATGCGCTTGAACATGTTTTCCCGCCACTCGGAACACTGGACATAGTCCTGACGGGTAACGTAGTACTGCACGATCAGGTCTGCCGAAGCACAGTTGGCCTTGGTCAGCACAACCAGGCGCCACCCGTGCTGCCCGGCCAGGTTTCGCAAGGGTGTGAACCATTGCATCGCGTGGGAGTCACCAAAAAGCACGACTGTGGCCTTGGGCGCTGCAGCACCAAACTCGCACTTCGGTTGGTCCACGGCGTCAAAGAGCACCAGACAATCCGACTGCGTGGCGGCGGGCCACTCGGCCGCGTCCCGGAACCTGGCCTGTTGCGAATCCAGTTCCAGCCGCCCGAATATGTGCGCGACCACGGCAAGGGCTACGCACACGGTGACCGCTGACATCACCAGACGACGCGATGTCCACTGCGGAAACAAGCCATGCTTGAACGGCTGCTCGACCCAGCGGTAGCTCAACCAGCCGAGGACCAAGGTAGCCAGCAACGCGGCCGCTGTCACGGGTGGGCTGCTGCGGGGGTACGCCACCGAGGCGAAAATCAGCAGGGGCCAGTGCCAGAGGTAGACCGAGTACGAGCAGTCGCCCAGCCACCTGAGCGGGCGCCAGCGCAGCAGTCGCTCCGGACCACTGCCTCCCCGGCTATCTGCCACGACCAGCAGGCCGACCGACGCGCACACGGGGATCAGGGCCCAGAAGCCCGGGAACCGGATCTGGGAACTGAACAGAGCGGTAGTTGCCGCCAGCGTCAACAAGGAAGCCCAGCCCAGGAGCGTGACGGCTCGCGTGCGGGACCGGAGTGAAATTGGCGGCCGGATGGCGACCACGATGCCGGCGCAGAACTCCCAGACCCTGGTGGGCGCAAGGTAGAAGGCCCATTGAAACTTGATGTCCGTGGCAACCACACAGGCCACCAGGCTCAGCACGCCAGCCACCACGGTGAGCCTGAAGATGCCCCTTCGCCGGTCGCGCGGAAACAGCGCCGCAGCGCCCAGGATGAGCAGCGGCCAGATGATGTAGAACTGTTCTTCAACAGCCAGGGACCACAGGTGCAGGACAGGAATGGCTTCCGTGTGGCCCCCAAAGTAGTCCGTCGCCCGCCCAGCGAGCCACAAGTTCAGCGCGTAGACCGACGAGGCGCGAACCGAAGACATGAGCTCACGGTGCTCAAAGGGCGCATACAGCCACAACACGCAGGCGAGGATGACCACCAGGACCAGCACGCAAGCGGGCAGGAGTCGCCGGCAGCGCCTGGCGTAGAACGACCACAGGTCGATCGTCCCCTTGGTCATGACCTCTCGCAGCAGCAACCCGCCGATGAGGTAGCCGGAGATCACGAAGAAGATGTCGACACCGACGAAGCCACCGTCGAAGCCAGGGAGGCCTGCATGGTTGAGCAGCACCAACAGGATGGCGATGCCGCGCATGCCCTGGATGGACTGGTTGAACCCCTGGTCCGCCTTTGCAGGCACCGACGGCTCTTGGGAACTGGCCGCGTTCGAGGTCATGGACTTCATTTTTCAGACGGTGCCGCGCGTTGCCGTGGCCAATACATCAACGACTCCCCCTCTTGATTGTCATCAGGCACGGCTGTTCAAAGCCCACCAAGTGATCTGTGCGCGTTTGCTTCGCGCCAAACGTCAACGCCAGCCGCGACTTTCAAGGCCAGAAGACATTGCACGGCGCGAAGGATTTCACAGGTACCTAGGGGGCAGGCGCGGAGAAACCATTCTGGCGCCTTAGTTCACGCCGACCGGGTTTGGCGGCAAGCACGCGGCAACGACAATGATCAATTGTCCGGGGCAGAAGGCTTGGTCCCAGCCCGTGATGCAGCACCATTTCTACAAAGCCGTCAACCCGCATGCCTCGCGTCTCTGTCGTCATCCCAGCCTACAACGCCGAACGCTTTCTTGCGGCCACCGTTGAATCGGCCCTGGCTTCGACGTTCCGTGATCTGGAAGTTGTGATCGTCAACGACGGGTCCAAGGACAGCACGCAAGCCGTTGCCGAGGGCTTCAGCCGCCAGGTGCGCGTGATCAACCAGGCCAATGCGGGCATGTCCCCATCGCGCAACCGCGGCATCGAGTCCAGCGACTCCGAATTCATTGCTCTCCTGGACAGCGATGACATCTGGCACCCCGCCAAGGTGGCGGCGCAAGTGGCAGCGCTTGAGCAGCGTACTGACCATGGCTTCAGCATCTCAGACTTCATCTTCTGGGACGGACAAGCAAGGCCGGGCTTTGCTGCAGAAGGGCGCACGGGCGAGGTGGACCCGGCGTTTGACGGCTGGGTCTATCACCGCCTGATCGTTGAAAACTGGGCATTGCCGTCATCGGTACTCTTCAGGCGGACGGCCTGGCGCGAGCTGGGTCCCTTTTTGTGTGATGACTACAAGACGGATGACTGGGAGTACCTGGTCCGCGCAAGCCACCACTACAGGTATGTGCGCTTGCGTGAACCCATGGTGCTCTACAGGCAACATCCGAACAGCCTGTCGCAGAAAGTAGCGGCTGCACCCGTGGGTGAGTTGATGCGGGAAGCGCTCATCCGCCGCTTTGGCACCACGTCTCCCGATGGCCAGGAAGTCGACCACGTGGCTCTGGCTCGCGAGAGCTACCTCGGCTGGAGCAACTTCGCCGACGCGCACTGCGCCAAAGGCGATCTCGGTGCAGGCTTGAAGACGTTCGGGCGCCTTCTGATGAAGGGGCCCCGCCGGGGAGCGACATCGCTCAAGCTGGCAAAGTCCCTGTACCGCCGAGCGTTCCCCAAGAGAGCCGCGCGGGTTTGACGTGCGTTTCACGGTAGTCATCTGCACTTGGAACCGGTGCGCATCCCTGGCCCAGTCGCTGGATTCGCTGGCCGCTGTCCGGGTACCCGCCGGATCAAGCGTTGAAACCCTGGTTGTAGACAACAACTCGAACGATGCCACCCAGCAGGTGGTGGAGCAGCGGTGCGCTGCTTGGCCTTTGGGTTCCCTGCGGTACCTGTTTGAAGGCCGCCAGGGCAAGCAATTTGCACTGAACACGGCTATCGAAAGCAGTGCTGGCGAAGTGTTGGCGTTCACGGACGATGACATCGTCTTCCCCCCGGACTGGCTGGAGGCTGCCAAGGATGTTTTCTCAGACACTGCGGTTGAACTCGCGGGTGGGCGGACCTTGATCGATTGGCCGTCAGATGGGAAGCCCGCCTGGTACCAAGACGACATGTTGGCCATCCTTGCCGGTGTCGACCTTGGGCCGGAACGCCTGGACCCTGCGCCGCCCCACTATGCGCCAGGCGGAAGCAACATGTTCGTCCGCCGAAGTCTGTTCGAGCGCATTGGCCGCTTTGACGAACGGCTCTACCGCCACATGGACCACGAATTCGGCATCCGCAGCCAAGCCCAGGGCACCCGTGTGGCCTACGACCCTCGCCTGACCGTTTCTGCGCCGGTAGACCCCACCTGCCTCACGCAGCGCTATTTCCGACGCTGGTCGTTCAAGGCCGGCTTTGCCCGCAGCGGCGGTGCTGCGGCCGTGGCGTATCGCTGGCCCAAGGTTCCCCTCTGGATCTACCGGCAGATGCTTGAGGATTGGTTGTCAATCCACGTATTGAACGGCCGCGCAAGTGGCTCTGCCCAGAGCTTTGGGCGTGAGCTTAGGCTGTGGCGTGCGTGGGGCACCGTGGCCAATGCGTGGCACGCATTCCTGCGGCCCGCCAGTCACGCGGAGTGGGTCAAGGCGCATTCGCAGAAGAAGGCAAATCTCTATTGAGAGGCCCTTTGGGCCCAGTCAACACTGACGCACCAGCAACTGACCAGCACCGACCACAACACGCAGTCTCTCGTGCGCTTTGGAGTCCAACGATGAAAACGAAGATCCTGCATGGCTGAACAGCATGACAAGCGTGAGGGCGGGGCTGCCAATTGGCCGCGGCGCTGTGTGGTCACCGGCGCCAACGGGTTCATTGGCGGCCGGCTGATGGCGCGCTGGGCAGCCGCGGGCCGCAAGGGCCATGCCGGGCTGGTCCGTCGCCCGGAGTCGGCACACGGCCTTCAGCGGCAAGGCGTCCAGGCACTTGCAGCGGATCTGCTCAAACCGGCTGACCTGGACACGGCGCTGGTCGGAAGCGACGCTGTCGTGCACCTGGCCCATGGCGACCGGGGCCCGGAAGCCACCCGCAACTTGCTGCGTGCCATGGCCAAGGCTGGCATTCGCCGTCTGGTGCACATCAGCACCATGTCCGTTCATGGGCCGGCCCCGGGGCCAGAGGCGGCGCACGAAGCAACCGCAACGATCGGCCGCTACGGCAACGACTACTGTGACTCCAAGGCGGAGCAGGAAGAATTGGTTTGGAAAGCGCACCACCAGGGCGACCTGCAGTGCGTGGTGCTTCGACCGACGGTGGTCTACGGGCCGGGAAGCGGTTTTGTCACCCAGGTCGTGGACCAGGCGCGCCAGGGGCAAGTGAGCTGGATTGATGAAGGATCAGGCTGCTGCAACGCGGTGTACGTGGACGATGTGTGTGCAGCCATTGATGCCGCCTTGGTGAGCTCCGATGCCTTGGGCCAAGCCTTCTTCGTCAACGGCGTCGAGCGAATCACCTGGCGCCGGTTCATCGAGAGCTTTGCCAGCGGGCAATCGGCCGCGCCGCGGTTCGTGAACATTCCCTCCGTGGAAGCCGCTGCGTACTGGCGCGCGCACGCTGCCCAGCCAGCCACCGGCCTGTTTGCGCGCGTGTCGCGCAAGGTCCTTCACGTGCTGGGCAACAAACCTGCGCCAGCGCCCTTTCCTCCATTGGGCCGGGTTCAGCGAGAGACCATCCAGGTGATGTTTTCCCCTGACAAGGCGCGGGAGATCCTGCAGTGGACACCGGAAGTCAACTTCGACCAAGGTGTGGAGCGTACGCGAGCCTGGTTGCACGGCACCGGCTTGCTGCCCTGATGCGCCGACGTCTGGTCATCGTCGGTGCCGGTCTGGGAGGGTGCGTGCTGGCGCAGGCCCTGTGCGACGAGTTCGACATCACGGTCATCGAATGCGGCGCCGCTGTTCCAGCCATCACGCCCGTGGTGGTGGACGAAGGCCAGCCCGCCATCACCCAACCCCACGTGGCCCATGGACTGGGGGGTACCACCAGCCTGTGGCACAACGGCCTCATCGAGATCGAGGGCAGCGTCTTTGACACCTTCTGGCCCATTGCCAAGTCTGCTGTAGATCCCTACTACGAGCGTGCCCTCCCGTTGCTCTCGGGCGGCGTGAAGAGGCCGGCGCTGGATGCTGCAATCCAGGCATTGCGTACCAAGTACCGGGCCGCTGGCTTGCCCGATGGCCTGCTCCCGGGGCTTTACTACCCCAGATGGCCGCTGAACGTCTGGCAAGGTTTCAAGCTCGACGGCCGGGTGCGTGTGAGTCCTGAATTGGCGACGGACATCGAAGTGGGGCCCAATGGAGAAGTGGCTGCCATCCGAACGGCCGCAGGCAGGGTGCCGGGTGACATCTTCGTTCTGGCTGCTGGCGGCCTGGGAACGCCATTGCTTTTGCAGTGCTTGGAACAGCACCACACGCTGGCGGCCCTGCAGCATGCGGGGGCGCACTACGAGGATCACCCTATGACCTTCGTGGGTGAACTCCAGTTGGATGCCCCGCTTTACCGCTTGTGGAACTACCGCGTGCAGGGCGCCGGCGGGAATCTGCGCATGCCCTTGGTCGTGACCGTGGACGGCTTGCATGTTTCGTTTCAGCTCAGACCTGCAGCCACGGTGTCGCTGAGTTCAAGGCGCCAGAAGGTGGATACGGTTCTCAACCAACTCCGCCGCAGGCCCTGGAATCCGCTCCACTACCTGCAGTTGCTGCGGCACCCGGACGACCTGTTGGACATTCTGTCCTTCGTTTTTGGGATCCATCTCCCTACCCGGCACTACACCTTGCTGATGGTGGCGCAGATGCCCGCGCGAGACGAACGTGACGTCTGGGCTGGCGAATCGTTGCGGGAAGGCGGGCCGGAGGTAAAGCGCCGCTGGACCTTGACCAGCAACTACCTCACCCTGCTGCACTCGGCCATCGATGAAGTACTGCGCCAACTGGGGCCTATCGTTCGCGACGTGCGAATCTTCAAAGACTGGGCCGCGACGCTGAAGTCGGCGGCGCACCACTCGGGCACAGCCCGCATGTCGGTCGGTCCGGAGACAGGTGTGTGCGATGCCAATGCCCAAGTGCATGGCATGAAAAACCTGTTCGTGTGCGACGGATCGTTGATTCCTGCCAGTGGTATCGCCAATACTGGGTTAACCATTGCCGCCCTGGCTCTGCGCCTAGCTGACCACCTGAAGCAAACGGCAACTTCTCGCCGAATGGGACTTTGATGCCAAACTTGCTACAAGTGGGCGTGGATGCACGCACATTGAATGTGCCCCATGTCCGGGGGACAGGTCGCTACATCTACGAGATATTGCGGCATATTGGTCCTGAAGACGGCGTGCAGTGGACGGTCTTTGGTCACGACCCCTCACGCCCTGTTCTGGTCCCACCAAATTTAACTGGGAGTGTGGAGACCTTCTCGTTTCGGGGCCATCGGTTCCAGGCTTGGGAGCAAATCGGACTTCCATTGAAACTGCGGCGTAGGCCGATTCAGGTCATGCATTGCGCTGACAACACCGCGCCAATTTGGCAGCAGGTGCCGACGGTCGTCACAATCCATGACACGGTGCCGTGGGCTGAGCGCGCGCCAGACACCTTGACTCACCACTACCTGCATCATGTTCAGGGCGTGGCTTTGCGCCGGTGCGCGGCCGTTATCACGATCAGCCAATCGTCCCAGCGTGACATCGTTGCGCGATGGCCCAGTCTCGCCAGCCGTTTGCATGTCATTCCACACGGCATCGCTGACGAGTTCTTCTCTCCATCAGATACGCCTCTTCCGGCCTCAATTGCGAATGACCTGCGTGGGGCACCCTACTTGCTCTATTTGGGGGGGCCGCAGCCGCGCAAGCGCTTTTCTTGGGCGCTGGAACTCTTGGCGGGCAGTGGCCGGCAAGATTTGCATCTAGTCGCGGTGGGCTTCGGTGCGGGAGCGGCGGACTTACAGCATGCCCCAGAAGTGGTGCGGGGACGCGTACACATCGCTCCGTTTGTCAGTGAGGCCGAGTTGGTGGCGCTATACCGTGGAGCACGTGCGGCCATCTACCCCACGCTGTATGAAGGTTTTGGTTTTCCGGCCGTGGAGGCGCAGACGGCTGGGACGCCGATCCTGCTTAGTCCGGTAAGCAGCCTAGCCGATTTGGTAGGTCCCTTGGCATGGTCGCTGGAACCGCAAGACATGGCGCAATGGCGTCAGGCCCTGGCCGATGTACTCGCATTGACACAGGCAGCTAGGGCGGAGAGGGCCGCTGAAGCCTTGAATTGGTCTCGGCAGTTCTCTTGGCGCAAGAGCGCCAAAGCGCACCTAGATCTCTACCGCCAGATGCAACTGGCCACTAGCAAGCGGGCTTAATGCAGCACGCGAGACTGCCTTCAAGATCGCGCCGTGCCGTGGATCGCGCGCTGGAGACGCGCAAGTGGACCGAGCCAGAAGCAAATCAAGTCCATCCCCACGGAAGCGCGCGCTCCGGCGGGACCGCAAGTGGCGGTGTTTCTCAGGCGAAGAGTGTTGCTGGACCACGTGACCTATACAGATCTAACTTTCAGAGGAAGCCCTGATGTCAATCTCCATGTTGTTTGTTTCGGCCCTGCTGCTGGCTGCCTTGGCCCTTTTGGGCGCGGTCTTCCACAAGGTTCGGAGGGTGCACTACCAAACATATGAGCTGCTCGAGCACATGAAGGCGACACGAGCTGAAACGGAAGCCCTGTTTGCCCAACTGCAATGTGCTGCCCTCCTTGATCGACTTCTGCACCTTCCCAACGGATTGCCCCCGACACGTGGCTGGGCCGGTTCCCCGGACTTCCTTCTTCATTTGGCGCGTCACGTTCTTGCTACAAAGCCGGCTGTGCTGGCTGAGTGCAGTTCGGGCGTGTCAACGTTGGTCCTTGCCCGTTGCGCCCAGATAAATGGCAGAGGCCACGTCTACAGCCTTGAGCATGAAGCTGAATATGCCCAAAAGACACGCGACATGCTCGCTGAAAACGGGTTAGCGGAATGGGCGACGGTATTGCATGCTCCGCTGCGCCAACACGATCAGGGCTATCACTGGTACGACACTTCTGATCTCCCAAGCGCGCTTGCCAATATTGAGGTTCTGGTGGTGGATGGCCCCCCGCAGGCTATAGGTCCCCTGGCGCGATACCCAGCGTTACCCCAATTGCAGAAGCGCTTGGCCGAAAGATTTGTCGTATTTGCCGATGACAGCGCTCGCCCGGACGAGCAGGAGATGGTGCGGCGCTGGATGAAGGAATTTCCCGGGACACGCGTCAAGAGTCTGCCTGCAGAAAAAGGTCTGGCAATGGTTAGTCGAGGTTGAACGATTTGAATGCATCGCCTTGCCAGCCGCGGCAACCTTGTGGAGTAGCTTGGCATCTGTTCTTGTTAGTGCGGCAAAGTCTGTTACTGCGGCCCCTATGCAGCGGGGCAGTGACAATCGCCATTCAGGTTGCTTCTTTGAAACGTGCGTTGAACTGCGCCAGTTAGGAGAGTTGGAGGTGGCCCTTACTTCGATCGGTGTTTGCAAAATTTCCGGAAAAGTCTGGCGACGGCCCGACTTCAAGGTTGATAGCAAAGCGGGCAGCAATTCATCCTGCATCGACCTTTTATCGGAACGATAGTGAATAGAGTTGCTAGTAGCTCGCGTTCTAACTTGGCCGTTGTTGTGGTCACCTACAACGGCGCGGCGTGGATCAGGAAGTGCTTAGCCTCGACGAGGGGGCAGTACGATGGGACTCAGGTCTATGTGGTTGACAACGCGTCAACCGACGACACCGTCAAGTTGGTGCGTCAGATGGATCATGTAATCCTGATTGAAGCCGGCACCAACCTCGGATTCGGCCGCGGCAACAACCTGGGCATCCGCGAGGCACTTAAGGACGGCGCAAACTATATTTTTCTTTTGAATCAGGATGCCTATCTACTGGGCAAGGCACTGCCTGATCTGGTTTCCTACTTGGAACAACGACCTGAAGTCAGTATCGTCGCGCCACTGCATTGCAGCCCAACTGAAGCGACTATTGATATGCGTACATTCCGCGGCTATTTGCAATTGGACGCATTGCATTGGTTCAATGACGTGCTCAATGGGAACGCTCAGGCCGGTTACCAGATCTTCGGCGTCAATGCGGCGGGTTGGTTGGTTCGCCGGCAGGTCTTCGTTGACTACGGTGGGTTTGACCCGCTGTACTTCATGTATGGCGAAGACGACGATTTGCTCAATCGATGGGCCTTTCACGGGCTTCGCTTCGATCTGATGCCATCCGCGCGAATGGTGCACCTGCGTGAATCGCCGCCCGCACCCCAAATGCATGGCTTGCGGAAGTTGTTGCAGGACTCGGAAAGATGGCGGTCCTCGTTACTGACAGCCACTAAGTCGCCCGTGAATTCCACTGCGCATGCTTGGCTTGTTCTCTTGGCTGATGGCTTCTGGACGCCCGTTCGAACGTGGCTGTTGCGGCGAGAAGGCTGGCACTTGGTGTGCGCATGGATTGGGGCTTTGCGCGTGGCCTGCTCTATGCGATCAGTTCTGGATCACAAAAGGACCGTTTGTGAGCGGGGGCCTCACTTCTTGGACTTGAGCGGGACAGCTGCTGCAACTGGCCAACGGCCATGAGCGAAGTCCGCCGGGCGCTCTTTTTTTCGTTTGTAGAACGCTATCTGCTATTGCTCATAGCCCTGGCCAGCAACTTGCTGCTGGCCCGATTGCTCACGCCTGAGCAGATTGGGGTGTTTTCGGTTTCGTTGGCCGTGATCGGTATCGCCCAGGCATTGCGCGACTTTGGAGTCGGCAGCTATTTGATCCAGGAGCCTGACCTGACCTCTGCAAAGGTCGCATCTGCTTTCACGATCTCCATCGCCATTGGCGGGGTCCTCTTCATCGGAACCCTGTTGGTGTCATCAGCGGTGGCGGCCTTTTACGGCGAGCCGCGCATGGCGTCCACGGTGAGGATTGCGGCGTGCAACTTTCTCCTGCTGCCCATTGGCACCGTGTGCATGTCATTGCTTCGAAGGCAAATGCAGTTCAAGCGTTTGCTGGCGGTTGGCATTTCGTCGACCGTGCTCGGCGCACTTGTTTCGGTCGGCTTGGCGCTGGCCGGTATGGGTGAAAACAGCCTGGCTTTGGGCGCAGTGGCCACCAATGTCGGCGCCGCGTTGGTGGCGTGGCTGCTTGCCCGGAAGACCTTTGCATTGCGCCTGGGTTGGGCGCACTGGCGCGAGGTTGCCAGCTTTGGTGGCTTGAGCTCCATGTCCGGTGTGGTCACCTCGGTTTCCATGGATGCCAATGACCTCGTAGTCGGAAAGCTGCTGGGCTTCCCGTCCGTCGCCATGTTGAGCAGGGCGCAGGGCTTGTCGTATCTGGTCCACCGCGACCTGTTGGGCGCCGTCCGCAACGTTGCGCTGCCGGCGCTGTCGAAGGCGCATCGTGAAGGATCTGATGTCGGTGCGAGTTTCTTGCGTGGCGTAGCCAACCTGGCGGTCATTGCTTGGGCGCTCTATGGTTTGCTCGCCTGCTATGCCCTGGAAGCTGTGCGCATCTTGTATGGCAGCCAGTGGCTGGATTCGGCAAAGCTGGTGCCCATTTTTTGCCTTGCAGGAGTCTTTGCCGCAGTCAATGTCATGACGCCCAACTTGTTGGTGGCAGTAGGGCAGATGAAGGTGATGGCGTGGCTGGACATGGTGTTCCAGCCGATTCGACTCGCCTTGATTGCGGGTGCGGCACTTTGGTTCCGGACCCTGGAAGCCTGCGCCTGGGCATTCTGCCTATCCGCGCTACTGACGCTGCCGCTTTTTTGGGCGACCAAGCGCCGATACGTCCCGGATGACACTCGCCAACTAGTCCGGCTTCTCGCCGCTTCGGCCATCACGGCAGGGGTGGTCGTGCTCCCGTCCGCCATCCTCTGCGCCTTCGCGGGCTTTGGACGCACGCAGCCTCTCCCTCTCTGGCTGGTGATCCCGCTTGTGTTGCTCGGCGTGCTGCTGGGCCTGTGCAGCCTGCACTTCACCCGTCATCCGCTGGCCGATGAGCCCGTGGTCAGAAAAGTGCTGGCGAGAATGCGCCTGAGCGACCGCTAGGCCAGGATGCCCGACACAGTGGCGTGCATCCACTGACGGTCCGCTGCCGTCAAGCCCTGGTGACAGGGCAGGTGAAGCAGGCTGCGGCTGTACGAACGAGAGACCGCGCAGGCACTGTTTGCGTACTCGTCCCAGCGCCAGACCGGAACCCCCGCGACCTTGAGGCGGGGGAAGTCACGGTCCGGATCGTGCAGAACCAGCGGGAACATGTAGGGCACGCAACCGGGTGGACAGCTGTGGTGCAGCGGATGGCAGCGTGCAAGCCCTGCAGCCAGGCGCGCCCACTCGTCGAAGGCCTGGCGCCGAGCCAGCGCGCTTGCATCCACGGGGGATGCTCGCAGTGCCAGCTGGGCGCCCCAACTCATGGGGCAAGCTTCTTCGATTGGGTCGTAGAGCGCCGAAGCTTCGTCGGAG
The DNA here is from genome assembly GCA_963750785.1 of uncultured beta proteobacterium. GTDB lineage: Bacteria > Pseudomonadota > Gammaproteobacteria > Burkholderiales > Burkholderiaceae_C > Rubrivivax. The sequence goes on from CAVVSC010000006.1 coordinate 105,391, forward strand.
TCCGCTTCGCTGAACAGCTCTGCATGGGGGCCGGCCGTCGCCGGAAAGACCGCAGCGTCCAGCGCCGCGCCTGCGGGTTTCCGAAGCGTCGCAGAGATCAGCGCCACCAGCACGCTGACCTCCCGCCGCCAAAGGCGGTGCGGCCGACGAGTCGGCATGGGCGTGCGGTCGTCGCGTGCGATCAGCAGGCCGCCGTCCAGGGTTGGAAAGAACTTGTACGGGCTTGTCACGGCATACCGGCCCAACTCGCCCAAGCGCTGCCCCGTCCGTGGCGTGACCGCCGCATGCGAGCAGTCCTCGATCAGTTCGATCCCTTCCTGGTCGCACAGCCGGCGAAAGCGTGCCGTGTCCTGAGGGACCCCGAAGTAGTGCGTCAGCAGCAGGCAACTCACCGGCAGCGTAGACGACCGGATGATCTGCCTCAGCCCATCTTCGTCCGGTTCAAGTCGCTCCGACAGCGGATACAAGACCACCGTTGCCCCGAGCCTGATCGCTGGGTCGAGCATCGTCCGGCAGTGTGTAGCCGGCGCCAGCACGACCTTCCCGGGGCCCGCGCCGCACAGGGCAAACGCATCCCGAAGCGCATACCGGCCCCTGGCGTACGTGCAGGTGGGCCGCCCCGCGCCGACCAATTCGTAGGCGGCCTCTCCGCCTTCTGCCGCACGCGGAACCGGCTGGCCCGGCAAGGGCAAGTGGCTGACCTGAGGTTTGGGATACCCCGCGCGGCCGGCGTCAAAGAACTGGTAGCGCAAGCGGGTAGGCATCAGGCCTTCTGTTCTGCAGCTGCGTGTCGCGCCTCGTTGCTGGAGCGCCGCCGCCGTGATTCGTTGAGCCGCCTCACCCAATCCCAACGGAAGGCGTTCACGTGGAACAGCGTCCGGGCATTTTCGGTCCACCGGGTGTGCCATTCCATCAGGCGGCCATAGAACTCAATGCGTTGGATGCGTCCGTCATCAAAGACCTTCTTGAACGCGTCCTGCTTGAGAAGGGAAGAGGGGGAAACGGTTCGGTACTCAGGGTCGTAGGCGGTCTTGAGAATGACAAGAACACCGTCCGCTTCAATGCAAAGATCAACGGCAACCACCTTGTCGCCGAATCGAAGCTGCCAGATCTCGCCTTTGCCTGCGGCGCAGAAAGCAGCCATCATTTCTGCGTAGAACCGGCCCTGCGCGGAGTCGCTGCTGACCGCCGTGCCTTCGTCGGCCTTCCAGCCAGCGCTTTCCAGCCTGGCGAACTCGGCCATGGCAACCACGACGTCGTCGGCCCGCGTGATGCAGTCGAACGACACGGTGACGCCTTCGCCCGCCAGCTTGGTTCGCTGCTTGCGCAGGTTGGTCTTCAGGTTCTTGCCGCGCGAATCCCAGAACGCGTCAAAAGGCACGTTGACATCGATCCACCCGGTCTGGATGTAGTCCATCGTCTCCAGGCGCCGCTGCGCTTGCGGCCTCGGCCAGAAGAGAGGGTCCTGCTGCGTCAGACCAAGCGCGACAGCCGTGATCGGCAATTGGCCTGCCAGGGACATGGCGACACGGCCCGGGTCCAGCTGGCGGGACACCACCCAGGCGCCCAGCGGCAACTGCGACGGTTGAATGGTGGCCATGCGCCCCAGCCCGGCGGGCCTCAGGAGCGCCGCGGCTACCGGCGAGTCGCCGCTTCGCGCCACTGCCAGGAGGCAGGCCGCTTCGCCGGTGTGTCGAATCAATGGCTGGATGAAGCGGCTTTCCAGAAACGGCAGCTTCGAACCCTGCTCATTGATGGCGTCCCACGTCGCTGCCCCAGAGCCTTCAAAGGACCGAAGGGGGTCAAAGGACCATTTGAGTGGCTGCATGTCCATTGATGAGTCGTTCATTTCTCTTCGCCTTGCAGGGCCTGCGGGTCGGCAGGCTCGTCCAGGACTCTCTTTGGGTGGTCGGCAGCAGCTTTGGAGACGTGCGCACGCCACCAGCGCCCAGCAAAGTGCCGAAGGGCGCTGGCCATGCCTTGAGGCGATGCGCGCCGAAAGCCCAGCAGGCCCACCCGCTCCCGGCGGTGTGACATCCAGTCGGCCTTGTAGGAGTCGTCACCTGTCAAGAAATCGACTTCGATTGCCTTGTCGTTGTCGATCGAATGGCGCATCAATTCAGCCATCAGCACGGACCCAGCCGACAGGTGCTTGAACTGTTCGTCATGCGCCAACTTGAAGATGAGTGATCGGCCCTGGCGATGCAGCCAGATCTGGGCTGCCGCAGGTTTGCCCGCCACAGACAGAACGCCAAGCCGCAGCCACCCCAAGCGAGCGGCCATGTTGCACAAGGCACCGACGAAAGCCGGAAACGGTTCTGGTTGCTTCCAGCTCTGGGCATAGATTGCCTGAAAGTCGCTGATTGCCCGGTCAAGCTCGGGCCCGGCGTCGGTGTGCAGTTCAAAAGCCCAGGGTCCAGACAGATCCAGCTTCTTGCGGCTCCGGCGGATGGTGTTGCGCAATCTGGACGGCAGCGATTGCAAATAGGGTTCAAACGAGCGGCCGCCGACCTCCAGATACCAGTTTCCGAAGCAGAAGTAGCTGTCCGTCCAGTAGCCAAGCTGTGTCAATGCGGCTCGCGCACCGCGATGGAAGGCGCCATCGGCGTCCAGCGGGTGCAGGTCGACAACGTTGCAGTTGACGCCAGAAGCCGACAAGCGTCGAAACACCGCAACGAATGCTTCTGCGTCGTAGGCCGTGTCGGGGCCGATCGGCGCGTAAAGGCTGCTGTAGTAGTTGCTGAGGCTTTCCGTCGCGCCGCCGAACACGGCAGACGGCGAACTGCGTTTGAACTGCAGTGGCAGATAGACCTCGGGTCCACCGTCACGCCGTGTCACCGATGCGAGCAGGACTTCCGTGGAGGGTTCAATGCCAAAGCGCGAAAGCGTCTCGAACCAGGCGCGGGTGCTGAAGACATCGGGCGATTCGGAGTCGGCGCCGCCGCGAGTCGCGTTCTGAAGGCTTTCTAGACCACGGTGCAGTTCGACGGTGAACGCTGCGCCGAGGCTCAAGGTTTGGGGTCCTGCCATTTGCCCGCCTGACGCAGTTGCGCTTCAAGACGAGAGTTGACAAAGCCCATGCTCAGGGCCCGGTGTGCTTGTGCAAGCGCTTGATCGAACATGTTCAATTCCAAGTAGATCAAGCCCACGTTATGAATCGCCAGCGGGTTGTCTTCAGTCTGCGCCAGGATCAGTTCCAGCTGCTTGGCGGCAAGTTCCTGGTTGCCGTTCTTGCCGACGTATTGAGCGTACAGCGAGCGCGCCACGTGATCGTCTGGCGCAAATCGCAGTGCACGATCGAACCAGCAGTCGATCGAGTACTCCATGCCGGGCAGGTTTTTGGACTTGCGCCGTTCACCCCACTTGACGACAGCCGCCAGCGCCCTGTGGTGGTTGGGGGCCGCACGCAATGTGTAGGCCAGGTCCTTGCCCAGATCGCCAGTCGCACCGCCAACAAGCGACTCGACGATGGGGGTGAAGTGGGCGACTTCCACGATTCTCAGCCTGGGCTTCTGGGTCCGGTAGTCGAAAGGGCCGTAATGGACGCCTTCCAGCGGCCCGCACGGGTTCTGCACTTCCTGTGCAGAGGCGCCGGTCATAAAGCATCCGATGAGTGCCAGGGACGCCAGCCAGCGCATCCCGTCGACAGACGTGCGCAACAGCAGCTTCATGGAAGTGCCCCCTCTTTCAAAATGCGGTCGCGAATCCAAGCCATGAGCAAGCCTTCAAATTCGATGCGCCTGTCGGAACTGGACAGGGTGTGGTCACCGCCCTCGATGGCGGACCGACGGACGTTTGCCTTGCCTGTTGCGGCCCGCCAAGCGGGCGTCGAACGGGCGCAGGTCTCGAACTCCCGCGCGGTCAAGTCTTCTGAACAGAGTACCAGCAGCACTTCACCCCTGAACTTGCCCATGCCGTCGAGCATCCGGGTGCGGAAGTCTTGCACTTTCCCACCATCCTTGCCGCCAGCTTGGTCGCTATTGCGCGGCAGCCTGTTGCCTAGGCGTCCAAGGATGGCTTTGACCGACGTACGGGCGAAATCGCCCACGGAGCCCAGGCTCAACTTTCCACTGACGAGCCTGATCCAGGTGGACGGCGCGAGCAATTGCTTCGCGTAATAGTGCCTGACTTGCGCCTGCGCCAGGGACGTACTGGACCGAACCCAGGGGTTGAGCAGGCAGATACCGCTGACGCGATCGGCAGGCTGGCCTTGTGCGTGCATCAACGCGGCCGATGCACCATCACAAAGCCCAACCAACACCACGCGCTGAACCCATGGCGCCTCCAGCAAGAGGCCGGCGATGGCGCAGGAAATGTCGGCGTCCATCGACTCAAAGCTCGGCATGGTGCCGGTACTGTCGCCCATTCCGCGGGCGTCGAAGCGCAAAGAAGTGTGGCCCGCCTGATGGGCCGCCCGCGCCAGTTGAACAAACTGCCGGTGCGAACCCGCGCGGTACTGCGGGCCACCAACAATGATCAGCACACCGACGTCGCTGCGAGATGCCCCTGGCGCTGGATGTCCCAAGAGGGCCACGAGCGTTTCGTCCTGGCACTTCAGCAGCACAGGCCGTTCGACGGCTGTCACAGCAAGCCTCTGGTGGTTGCTTCAATCAAAGACGGCGCGTCCTCGATCTCGGTGGTTTGCCAGAAGCTGGGCCCCTTGATCTGTTGGTGCGTCACTTCACAACCAACCCCGCGCCAGGTGTCAAGTGCGGCCTGCACCGCTGGTGGAGGTCCTTCTGCTTCGCTTGTCGCGACATCGAGCCAGACAACCTTGGTGGACATGCCCGGCGGCAAAAGTCGCGCAGACTCCAGCCCCATGGCCAGCGCCGGTTGCAGCGAGTAGCCAGCGATTTCCACTGTCTCGCCTGCAGCCAGTCGTGCTCTTGCACTTGGCCGGCCATCCGCCGGGGGCTTGCCTAGCAGTGCTGCAGCGGCTTCCAACCGAAGGAACTGCTGGAGCGCGGTCTTCCCATTGAGGGTGGGTTGCCAGAACAGCAGTTGCCAGTCGGGTGTGGGCAAGCCGCCGATGGTTTGGGCGGCCAGGAGTGCGCCAGCCCGGTGGCCCCAGATCCATCGTTGCGGCGGTGCCAAGGCAGGGCTGACCGACTTCCAGCGCTCTTCGGCGAGCAAGCAGGCGCCGTGCACGTCGGCCAGCCAGGCGGCCCAGGTGGCGTCGCCAAACTCTCCCTCGCTGTCGCCGCAGCCCAGCAAGTCCATCTGCAGCACAGCGAAACCTTCGGCGGCGAGTGCCCGCGCCTGCATGGCAGCCATTCGGCGCGACTTGTTCATCTCCTCGGCAAAGGCATGTACATGCACAACGATGCCGCGCCACGCGGGGTCAGGGTCGCGGCTTGGCCAGTGCCAGATGCAAAACCGGCGCCGAGCGTCCCGACCAGGCAAGGTGGTGAAGAAAGGCTCAAAAGCCGCGGCCATGCCGTGCAGCGTCAGACCAAACCGCTGACAAAGTCGACCAGGCTGCCCACTGTTGCAAAGGTGGCGCCATCGATGTCGCCGTCGTCCACGGCAATGCCCAGGCGCTCCTCCAGCGTGGTGATCAGCGTCACCACGGCCATGGAGTCCAGTTCCGGTATGGCACCCAGCAGGTGTGTGCCGCGGTCAAAGGCAAGGCCTCGTCCGCCCAGGCTCAAGACTTCGTCGAGGACACGGAGGACCTCCTGTTCCACATTCATGGCTTGTTGCTTTCTTGGCATGCCTTGCATGCCTTCAACGATCCGGAATTCTAGGTGGCGCCCCAGTGGCCCAAGGACCGGCGGCCACCTACGACCGCGACAAGTTCACGGCGCCGGCCCCTGGTGCTGCCCAAGGGTGATGCCACGCAAAACCCCTGTGCAATACTGAACGGCTCCACTTTGCAAGAGCCCGTGGCCGCTGCCCATGCGGCCCCGCAGTCCTGATGCGCGACGCATTCCTTCTGCCCGATTTCATTGCATTGGCCGCTGAGCGGCAGGCCGATTCACCCGCTCTCACCTACCAGGGCGCCACCACGTCCTATGCGGGGCTGCAGGACCAGGTCACGGCTTTTGCCAGCACGATGATGCAACTGGGCGTGCAGCGTGGCGAGCGGGTCGCGATCTACCTGGAAAAGCGCGTCGAAACGGTCGTGGCCAGTTTTGGTGCGCCTGCTGCGGGCGCGGCTTTTGTGCCCCTGAACCCGATGCTGAAGCCCGAGCAGGTGGGCTACATCCTGCAGGACTGCCAGGTGCGCGTGCTCGTCACGTCGCCGGACCGGTTGGCGGCCCTGGCTCCGGTGCTGGCGCAATGCCCGGAGCTGCGCCACCTGGTGTTGACAGACCCGGCAAGCGTTGCGGCGCCGTTGCCGGTCACGCTGTGGACTGAACTGCTGCAAGCGCCTATGCGCGTTGGGCATCGGGTCATAGACACCGACATGGCCGCCATCCTCTACACAAGCGGCAGCACGGGCCGCCCCAAAGGCGTTGTGCTGAGCCACCGCAACATGGTCGCTGGCGGCAAGAGCGTGGCCAGCTATCTGGACAATCGGCCATCAGACACCTTGCTCGCTGCGCTGCCGCTCAGCTTTGATGCCGGTTTCAGCCAACTGACTACCGCCTTCCACAGTGGCGCCCGGGTGGTGTTGTTGAACTACCTCATGCCGCGTGACGTGCTGAAGGCCTTGGAACGGGAGAAGGTCACCGGATTGACGGCGGTGCCGCCGCTGTACATCCAGCTGACCACGCTGGAATGGCCGGCCGCCATCAACGACAACCTGCGTTACTTTGCCAACACGGGTGGCCGCATGCCGCGAGAGACCCTCAATCTGCTTCGGCAGCGGGTGCCAAAGGCCAAGCCTTTCCTGATGTATGGCTTGACGGAGGCCTTCCGCAGCACCTACCTGCCGCCGGAAGAAGTGGATCGCCGGCCGGACAGCATCGGCAAGGCCATCCCCAATGCAGAGATCCTGGTGCTGCGAGAAGACGGTACTGAATGTGGGCCAGACGAGCCGGGTGAGCTGGTGCACCGCGGTGCACTGGTGGGCATGGGTTACTGGGGTGATTCAGAGAAAACAGCGGAGCGCTACAAACTGCTGCCCGCGGGCATAGGCGGGCGGGACGCTGCGCTGCAGTTGCCCGAATACGCTGTGTACTCAGGCGACAACGTGCGCCGCGACGCAGAGGGTTTCCTGTACTTCATCGGTCGGCGCGACGAGATGATCAAGACATCCGGCTATCGCGTCAGCCCGACCGAGGTCGAGGAGGTGCTCTATGCCACGCAGTTGGTGGGCGAGTGCGTCGCCTTTGGAACCGAGCACGCCACTCTGGGGCAGGCCATCCAGGTGATCGCCACGGCGCCTGATGGCACGGACGGCCTGGATGTGGCCGCCCTGCTGCTGGAATGCAAGAAGCGCATGCCCATCTACATGCTGCCCGCTGGAGTAAAACCCATGGCTGGGCCGCTGCCGCGAAATCCAAACGGCAAGATCGACCGCAAGCTGTTGTCATCTGAATGGCAGCAAGACCAAGTACCCTGAGCCGCGCCCACGGGGCAAAGCCGCAGATGGCGGTCAGTTAGTTTCAACGAATTCCTTTCAAAATGAAGATCACAGTTTTTGGTGCCGGCTACGTAGGTTTGGTGACAGGTGGCTGCCTGTCCGAAATGGGCAATCACGTGCTGTGCGTGGACGTGGACCCGCGCAAGATCGACATGCTGTGCAGGGGCGAGGTGCCGATCCACGAACCCGGCCTCGACGCCATCATCAAGCGCAACATGGCCGCCGGGCGCTTGCAATTCACGACTGACGCCAAGTCGGCTGTGGCGCACGGCACGCTGCAGTTCATCGGCGTTGGCACGCCACCCGACGAAGACGGCTCCGCAGACCTGCAGTACGTGCTGTCCGTCGCGCGCACCATTGGCGAAAACATGACCGACTACAAGGTGGTCATCGACAAGAGCACGGTGCCTGTGGGCACGGCGGACAAGGTCCGTGCTGCTATTGCGGCGAAGCTGGCGGACCGGGGCCTGGACATGGCCTATGCGGTGGTCAGCAACCCGGAATTCCTGAAGGAAGGCGCGGCGATTGATGACTTCATGAAGCCGGACCGCATCGTGGTGGGCAGTGACGATGAACGCGCCACGCTGTTGATGCGCGCGCTCTATGCGCCTTTCATGCGCAACCACGAACGGCTCATCGTGATGGACGTGCGCAGTGCCGAGTTCACCAAGTACGCGGCCAACGCCATGCTGGCCACGCGCATCAGTTTCATGAACGAATTGGCTCAGCTGGCAGACAAGGTGGGCGCGGACATTGAATGGGTGCGCAAGGGCATCGGCAGCGACCCGCGCATTGGCACGCACTTCCTGTATCCGGGCACCGGCTATGGCGGCTCCTGTTTCCCCAAGGACGTGAAGGCGCTGATCCGCACGGGCCGTGACAACAGCGTCACCCTGCGTGTGCTGGACGCCGTGGAAGAAGCCAACGACGCCCAGAAGTTCATCCTGGTCAACCGGGTGGTGCAGCGCTTTGGCGAGGACCTGAAAGGCCGCACCTTCGCTGTCTGGGGCCTGGCCTTCAAGCCCAACACGGACGACATGCGCGAGGCTCCCAGCCGCGTGATCATTGATGAACTGACGCGGCGTGGCGCGCGTGTCCAGGCCTACGACCCGGTGGCCATGCCGGAAGCCCGGCGTGTGATGGCCGATGTTGTGGGCCTGAGCATGGCGGATTCGGCGCCGGCGGCCCTGGCGGGCGCCGACGCACTGCTCATCGTGACCGAGTGGCGCGAGTTCCGCACGCCCGACTTCGACGCATTGAAGTCTGCGCTTAAGCAGCCCCTGATCCTGGACGGGCGCAACCTGTATGAGCCCGAACTCATGCAGTCCATGGGGATTGACTACGTCGGCGTGGGCCGCGGCATGCGCCAAGCGCTGGCCTGAGCAAGCATGAGCACGCCGGTTCGGCCCGCCCACGCGCCCATGAGCCAGTTCGCCGTGGCCGACGGTGAGCTGGTGCTGGGCGGCCACAAGCTCAGCGTGCTGGCCGCGCGTGTCGGCCAGACGCCTTTCTACGCTTACAGCCGCGCGCTGTTGCGTCAGCGCGTGGGTGAACTGCGTGCGGCGCTGCCAGGCCAAGTGAAGCTGCACTACGCCATGAAGGCCAACCCCATGCCGGCGGTGGTGCAGTTCATGGCGGGCCTGGTGGACGGCATCGACGTGGCTTCGGCCGGTGAATTGAAGGTGGCGCTGGACGCCGGCGCCGACCCGGCCGAGGTCAGCTTCGCCGGGCCCGGCAAGCGTGACCCGGAACTGCGCCAGAGCGTGGCGTCGGGCGTGCTGGTGAACGTGGAGTCGCTGCGCGAATTGCCCGTGCTTGCGGCGGCGTCGCAAGAACTGGGGCTGCCCGCGCGCGTGGCCGTGCGTGTGAATCCGGACTTCGAGCTTAAGGGTTCGGGCATGAAGATGGGTGGCGGCCCCAAGCAGTTCGGGCTGGACACGGAAGTGGTGCCTGACGCGCTGGCTCAGATCGGCCGCCTGGGGCTGGCCTTCGAGGGCTTCCACCTGTTTGCAGGTTCGCAGAACCTGCGCGCCGACAGCATCTGCGAAGCGCAGCAGAAGAGCTATGAACTGGCCCTGCGCTTGGCCCAGCACGCGCCCTCTGCCGTGAAGTTCCTGAACCTGGGCGGGGGTTTCGGCATCCCGTACTTCCCGGGCGAACAGCGGCTGGACCTAGCGCCCATCGGCGCCAACCTGGCTTCCTTGGTGGAGCGCGCGGCGGTGGACCTGCCGCAAGCAGGCATCGTCATCGAACTGGGCCGCTATTTCGTCGGTGAAGCCGGTATCTACGTTACCCGCGTGGTGGACCGCAAGGCCTCGCGCGGGCAGGTCTACCTGGTGTGTGACGGTGGCTTGAACCACCAGCTGGCGGCGTCGGGCAACTTCGGCCAGGTGGTGCGCAAGAACTACCCGGTGGGCGTGTTCCCGGTGCGCGCTGATAGCCGCGAAAACAGCATGGTGGTCGGTCCACTCTGCACGCCGCTGGACCTGCTGGCTGACCGCATGGACCTGCCCGCAGGCGAGGTGGGCGACCTGGTCGTCGTGTTCCAGAGCGGTGCCTACGGTGCCAGTTCCAGCCCGCAGGCCTTCCTGGGGCACCCGGCCTGCGCCGAAGTGCTGGTCTGACCTGGGTTGGGGCCAGGCGCGCATGATGCGGCGCTCGGCGATGGGGCTGGTGGCCATGGGCGCATTGACGCTGGCTGCCTGGCTGGCCTGGCATCACCCTTTGTCCCCCAGTTTGGCGTTGCTGGCAGTCTTGCTCGCCACTGCGGCTGCTGCTGCATGGCCCAATCGGTGGCCGATATGGTCGCTGCCTCTGCTTCCCCTGGTAGGACTGATGCCGTGGACCGGCTGGCTGGTGGTGGAGGAGTTGGACCTGCTGCTGCTGGCCATCGCAGCTGGCGGCTATGCGCGTGAGTCGCTGGTAGGTGCTGAGCCCGGGCAGGCTAGCCATCGCGCACGGCCCCCGGCGGGCTTGGCCGTTTGGTGGCTGGCACCCGTGGCGGTGTCCCTGCTGCTGTCTGCATGGCGTGGTGTGGCGGATGCGGGTGGCATCGGTTGGGGCTGGTGGCAGGGTTACCACGAGCCCTTGAACAGCTTGCGGCTGGCCAAGTCCTTTGCCGAAACCTTGTTGCTGCTACCGCTGTGGCAGCGGGCACAACGCGTGGACCCGGCACAAGCCTGGCGTGGCCTGCAGATCGGCATGGCGCTGATGCTGGGCACGGTGGCACTGGGTGTGTGGTGGGAGCGCTGGGCCTTCACGGGTTTGCTCGACTTCAGCAGTGACTACCGCGCCACCGGCTTGTTCTGGGAAATGCACGTGGGCGGCGCGGCGCTGGACGCGGCGCTGTGCATGTCCATGCCATTTGCCTTCATGGCGCTGAGACAAGCACGGGGCCTTTTGAGCCAGTCCTTGCTGATGGTGGTGCTGTTGATGGGGGCCTACGCCGCGCTGGCAACCTTCTCGCGGGTGGTCTATGTTGGGGCACCCGTTGCACTGGGCCTGGCCTGGTGGCTGGGCCGTCGCCAGGCCGGTGGGCCAGGGCGCCAGGACGCCGGTACTTCAGCAGCCCTGCTGTGGTCAGCGGGTGTGGCCGTTCTATCTGCCTGGTTGTTTCCCGCGGGCGGCTACCGGAGCTTGCTGGCCCTGTTGGGTGCCGTCGGCCTGGTGCTGGCAGGAGCCGAATCCGTGCGCACCTTGTCAGCACGTGCTTGGGGGCAGGGGCTGTCACTGGGCGCCCTGGCCGCGGTGGCAGTGGCTTTGACGTCGGTCTATATGCCGAAAGGTGCCTATGTCGCTTACGGTTTGACGTGGTGTGCCGGCGCCGTGCTGATCGCCCGTGCGCGGCGGTCCGCGGGCCGCGGACAAGCCATGCTGGCGGCAAGCCTGCTGGCGGTGCTGGCGGCACTGGTCGCAGTGGGCGTGAACTGGGGCGGCGCGGGCGCCTGGGCGCCTGGGCTGGCGGCCGCCGGCCTGCTGGTTCTGGTGCTGCTGGGGTCTGCGGCCCGGCGCCAGCCGTCTTGGCCGACGACGCTGCAGTGGCAGGGGCAGGTGCTGGCGCTGCTGGTCGTGCTGGCGGGCGTGGTGGGCGTGTTTGGCGGTGGCGCCTACATGGGCCAGCGCTTTACGCACACCAGCGCCGACGGTGAAGGACGGCAGGAGCATTGGAAGCGTGCACTGTCATGGCTGAACGGCAGCGACTGGTTTTTGGGCAAGGGCCTGGGGCGGTTTGCCGCCAACTTCGGGCTCTCCGGCCGTACAGAGGACCAGGTCGGTGACTACCGGCTGGCACCCGGCGAAGCCGCACATGGCCAGGTGCTGGTCCTGACTGGAGGCAAGCACGAGTTGGGCAATGGCGAGTTGTTCCGCGTGACGCAGCGCGTGGCGGTGCCCGCGTCGGGTCCTCTGACGCTGAGTCTGCAGATCCGGACTGAGAAGCGCACCGCCGTGCATGTGGAGGTGAGCGAGAAGCACCTGCTCTACCCGATGGCCTACACGGACCAGACGCTGGACGCGCTGCAACCGGGAAGTGGCTGGCAAACGATGCACTTTGAGTTGAAAGGCGCCGATTTGACTGGCGGCCCATTCTTTGCGCCACGTTGGGTGGTCTTCGCCATTGCCTTGGACACGCCGGGCAGCCGGGTGGAACTGGATGACCTGGATTTGCGCGATTCCCAGGGACGTGCGCTGCTGGTCAATGGCGACTTCGAACAGGGTCTGGCGCGCTGGTTCAGCAGCAGCGACCGCCACCACATGCCCTGGCACGCCAAGAACGTGGCGGTGCATGTGCTCTTTGAACAGGGCCTGCTGGGCTTGCTGGCCGTTGGGCTGGCTGCCGGCGTGGCCTTCTGGCGGGTGAGTTTTGGCGCTGCCCGCGCACAGGCACTGGCACCCGCGCTGGCCGGTGCGCTGGCGGGTGTGGCCGTGGTGGGCTTGGGCGACAGCCTGTTTGACATGCCGCGCATCGCCTGGTGCCTTTGGTGGCTGGTGGCGGTGGCTTTGCTGTTGCCCGGCAAGCGTGCGTAAGACTGCCGTGCCCGTGTGGCGCTTGCTGGGTCTGATGTGCCTGGTCCTGGCGGGCGCGGCAGAGGCCGCACCTCCTCCCGCGCCCCAGCCGGCAGCGCCCGTGCTTCACGTGGGCCCTACCCGGGCGCTGCAGCGCATTGCCATGGCGGCGCAGCAGGCAGTGGATGGCAGTGTCATCGAGGTCGATGCGGGCGACTACGCAGGTGATGTAGCGGTCTGGGACTTGCCCCGCGTCACCATCCGCGGCGTAGGAGGGCCGGTGCGGCTCATCGCGGCAGGAGCCCATGCCGAGGGCAAGGCCATCTGGGTGATCCGCCGAGGTGAGGTCACGGTGGAAAATATCGAATTCATTGGGGCGCGCGTACGCGACCGCAACGGCGCGGGCATTCGCCTGGAAGGCGGGCGCTTGACGGTGCGCCGATGCCGCTTCCTGGACAGCGAAAACGGCATCCTTACCGGCAACGACCCCACAGCCAGTCTGGACGTAGAAGAGTCGGAATTCGGACATCTGGGCGCAGGCGACGGGCGCAGCCATGGACTCTACGTAGGCAGCATCGGCAGCTTTCGGCTCAGCGGCAGCCATGTTCACCACGCCAACGTGGGCCACCTGGTGAAGAGCCGCGCGCGCTTCAGCCGCATCGAATACAACCGGCTGGCCGATGGTGACGGCGGACGAGCCAGCTACGAGCTGGAGTTTCCCAACGGTGGGATGGCCGAGGTGGTGGGCAACGTGATCCAGCAGGGTCCTGGGACCGAAAACCGGGTGCTGGTGTCCTTTGGCGCCGAAGGCTATGGCTGGCCCCGCAATGACCTGGTGATGACGCACAACACGTTGGTCAACGGTGCTGGCTGGCCCGGCCGGTTTGTGCGTGTCGCAGCCGGCGCTGGCGCCGTCAGTCTTCGCAACAACCTGTGGGTGGGACTTGGCGATCTGGACGCAGGAGCAGGTGCGGACCTGGCAGGCAACCGGGCTGTGAGCATCGCAGACCTTGTGAGTTCGGCAACCGGCGACTTCCGGCTGACCCGGCTCGCGCATGCACGCTTGCGTGAGGATCCGCTGGCGCCCCTGGCGCCTGGCACAACACCCCACGCAGAGTACGTGCACCCATCAAAACCAAGTCTTCTCCAGTCAGTGCCTTCGGTGGCCGGCGCGCTGCAGTCGAAGCCCTGAAGGGCCGCAACCAAGGGCTTGGACGCAGGTCCGGTTGGCACCGGGTGGCCGCCCTTTAGAATTCGCGGTTCGCTTGGCGTTTGCCGGGCCCAGCTTCAGGACCGAACCGTGTTCATTTCCACCGCCTACGCCCAAACCGCCCCCGCTGCTGCCGCTGGCGGCACGGACTCCATCCTCGGCCAAGTTGGCGGCCTGCTGCCGCTGGTGCTGATGTTCGTGGTGCTGTACTTCATCATGATCCGTCCGCAGATGAAGAAGCAGAAGGAACACAAGGCCATGATCGACGCACTGGCCAAGGGTGACGAAGTGGTCATCGCGGGTGGCTTGCTGGGGCGCGTGGCCAAGATGGGCGACAGCTACCTGCAGGTGGAAGTGGCCAACGGCGTGGAACTCCAGGTGCAGCGCGGCGCCGTGATCCAGGTGCTGCCCAAGGGCACCTACAAGTAAACCGCCCGGTCAGCCATCGTCCCGTCCGGGTGCAGCCCGGGCTCCAAGGAATCGCCTTCATGAACCGCTACCCCTGGTGGAAGTACGCGATCCTCGCGTACGCCTTGCTTGTCGGCCTGGTCTACACGCTGCCCAATCCCTTTGGTGAAGCGCCCGCGGTCCAGGTGTCCGCTGCGCGCAGCACCATCAAGGTCGACGCGGCGATGGTCGACCGGGTCAACCAGCTGCTGGCCACGGCCAAGCTGCAGCCGGACTTGGTGCAGTTCGACGGCAGTTCGGTGCGCGCGCGCTTTGCGGACACCGACGCGCAGATCAAGGCCAAGGACGCGATCGCCGCGGCGCTGAACCCCGACCCGGCTGAACCGCGCTACATCGTGGCGCTGAACCTGGTGTCGCGCACGCCGGTCTGGCTGTCGAAGCTGCGCGTGGCCGTCGTCGAACCCAAGCCCATGTACCTGGGCCTGGACCTGCGCGGGGGCGTGCACTTCCTGATGCAGGTGGACATGCGCGCTGCGCTGAAGCAGCAGGTGGACACCTATGGCAGCGACGCGCGCACCGCGCTGCGCGACAAGCGCATTCGCTTTGCCGGCATCGTGCGCGACAGCAACGGCCTCACGGTGAACCTGCCGGACGCCGCCAGCGGCAATGCCGCGCGCGACTTGCTGCTGGACCGCCTGCCGTCCATGCAGTGGACGGTGGAACCGGTCAGCGAAGGCGCGCGTGTGGTCGGCCGCTTGTCGCCAAAGGCCATCAACGACATCGGCACCCAGGCGCTGACGCAGAACATCGAGACGCTGCACAAGCGCGTCAACGAACTGGGTGTGGCCGAACCCGTTATCCAGCAGCAGGGTGCCGACCGGGTGGTGGTGCAGTTGCCCGGCGTGCAGGACACCGCCCGCGCCAAGGACATCATCGGCCGCACGGCCACGCTGCAGTTCCGCCTGGTGGAGACCGACAGTGCGGCCGCAGCGGAAACGGTGCCGCAGCGCCTGGCGGCTGGCGAGACGGTGCCCCGCACGATTGGCCTGAAGCGCGACGTCATTGCCACCGGCGAGCAGTTGAAGCAGGCCAGCGCTGGCATCGACAAGGACCAGCGCCCCATGGTCAGCGTTCGCCTGGACGATGTGGCTGGGCGCGCCATGCGCACGGCCACGCGTGAGAACCTGGGCAAGCCCATGGCCATCGTGCTGTATGAAAAGGGCAAGGGTGAGGCGATCTCGGTCGCCACGATCCAGGGCGAGTTCGGCACCGACTTCCAGATCACCGGCAACTTCACGCCGCAGGAAACGGCCGACATGGCCTTGCTGACGCGGGCGGGCGCGCTGGCCGCGCCCATGGAAATCATCGAAGAACGCACCATCGGCCCCAGCCTGGGCGCGGACAACATCGACAAGGGCTTCAACAGCGTCAAGTACGGCTTTGCGGCGATTGCGGTGTTCATGTGCGCCTACTACCTGCTGTTTGGTGTCTTCAGCACCATCGCGCTGGCCTTCAACCTGCTGTGTCTGGTGGCGGTGCTGTCCATGCTGCAGGCCACGCTGACCTTGCCGGGCATTGCGGCCATCGCGCTGACGCTGGGCATGGCCATCGACGCCAACGTGCTGATCAACGAACGCGTGCGGGAAGAGTTGCGCAGCGGGGCTTCGCCTCAGCAGGCCATCCACAAGGGTTACGAGATGGCCTGGGGCACGATCCTGGACTCCAACATCACCACGCTGATTGCCGGCGTGGCCTTGCTGGCCTTCGGCTCGGGGCCGGTGCGCGGTTTTGCCGTGGTGCACTGCCTGGGCATCCTGACCAGCATGTTCTCGGCCGTGATGTTCTCGCGCGGTTTGGTGAACCTCTGGTACGGACGCCAGAAGCGTCTGAAGAGCGTGTCCATCGGCCAGGTCTGGCGACCTGACGGCACCGCTTTGGCTGCGCCCGCCGACGAAGCACAGGCCTGAAGGGGACCAAGCGATGGAGTTCTTCCGCATCAAGAAAGACATCCCGTTCATGCGCCACGCGTTGGTGCTGAACGTGGTGTCGTTCATCACTTTCGGCCTGGCCGTGTTCTTCCTGGCCACCAAGGGCCTGCACCTGTCGATTGAATTCACCGGCGGCTCGCTGGTGGAGGTGCAGTACGCGCAGACCGCTGACATCAACCGCACCCGCACGACGGCAGAAGGCCTGGGCCTGGGCGAGGTCCAGGTGCAGAACTTCGGCACCAGCCGCGATGTGCTGATCCGCCTGCCGGTGCGTGGCGACGTCAAGCAGACGGAGATCGCCACGCGGGTCTTCGACGCGCTGTGCAAATCCGAAAGCGGCACGGTGTCTACCAAGCAATACACCACCGCACAGGGCGAGCAGGTCAGCCGCCCGTCCTGCACCGCGGCCGACGGCAAGGAGCCCCTGACACTGACCCGCACCGAAGCGGTGGGCGCCAGCGTCGGCAACGAGCTCTATACCAACGGTGCTTTGGCGCTGGTGGTCACCGTGCTGGGCATCATGGCCTACTTGGCCGTGCGCTTTGAATGGAAGTTTGCGGTGGCCGGCATCATCGCCAACCTGCACGACGTGATCATCATCCTGGGCTTTTTCGCCTTCTTCCAGTGGGAGTTCAGCCTGGCGGTGCTGGCTGCCATCCTGGCCGTGCTGGGCTATTCGGTGAACGAATCGGTGGTGATCTTTGACCGGGTGCGCGAAACCTTCCGCCGGTTCCGCAAGCTGACGACGCAGCAGGTCATCGACCACGCCATCACCAGCACCACCAGCCGCACCATCATCACCCACGGCTGCACGCAGATGATGGTGCTGTCGATGCTGGTCTTCGGTGGCCCCACGCTGCACTACTTCGCGGTGGCGCTGACCATCGGCATCCTGTTCGGCATCTATTCGTCCATCTTCGTGGCGGCAGGCATCGCCATGTGGCTGGGCGTCAAGCGGGACGATCTGGTCAAGGTAGGGGTGAAAGACCAGGATCCAAACGACCCCAACGCAGGGGCTGTGGTGTAGAGTGAAAAACTTCCTCCTTCACCCGGACGCACCCAGCTCCTGACATGGCCACCAGCGCCTCGCCCGACTCCATTGCCGGCCAGGCGCGGCGGCTCTACACCGAAGAGCTGGTGAAGGGCCTGGCCGGCACGGTGCAGGCGGTCATCAATACCGCCCGCACGCAGCTGGACAAGCCGTCCGAGCACGCGGTGTTCCAGCGCCGGCGGGACCTGGTCCAGGCCCTGATGAAGGGTGCCCAGCAGTGGCACCGCGGCATCGTCGGCGGCCTGCGGAAGGTGCTGATGCAAGGTGTGTCGGCGTCCCGCCCAGGCGACCTGCCGCCGCCTAATTCCGGCCGTGACGCGCTCACCCTGGTGTCCGACGACACCATCGAACTGGAAATCGTCACTTCCCGCCTCGCCTTGGCGGTTATGGACCGCGCGTCATGGGAATTTGCCGACCTGCGGTCTCGGGTCGCCCACCTGGAAGGCCGCACCGAACTGGAGGCGCACGACATGCTGCGCGCCCACGTGCTGGCCCGCGTGATCTTTGACGCCTGGCGTGCCGCCGGCATGACGCTGGAAGGCTGGCGCGAAGTGCAGCCGACGCTGCATGAAGAGGTGGCCTTGCTGGTGGAAGAGGCCTACCACGAGACCAACCGCTGGCTGGTGGAACACAAGGTGCTGCCGGAAGTGGACCTGCGGCCTTTCATCAAGCGCTCGCGCACGCACCCGAATGCCAATCTGGGGTGGACGGGGCAGGGCACCAGCTTCTCGGGCGACGGCGCCTCATCGGCAGCCATGGCGCTGGGCGCGCCTTCCGAATACCCCAACTCGGCGGGCTTTGCCGGCCCGGGACGGGGCGTTGGACATTGGCAGGGCAGCGGCAGCAACCGCGGCGTGGGGGAAGAAACCCGCATGATGACGCGCGCTGCCCCGTTGGCGCGCAGCCGCGAACATGCCGAAGCCGTGCTCGGCCGGCTCAACCGGCTGATCGGCCGCCATGTGCCCAGCTTTGCGCCGTCGACCCGATCGCAGGGCCTGGAGCGGCCGGCGCACCCGGTTTCGCCTGGCCTGTCGCGTGCCATCGACGCAGCCGAGGCCGGCATCCGCCAGCGCGTGGCGCCCAGCACCCAGCAAGGTGAGCCGCCCGTCACCACGCCGGTGCTGCTGGAAGAACTGCACCAGCGCAAGCAGGCACTGAAGAAGGCGGCGGCGTCGCCGGAAGAGCGCGCCACCATCGAAATCGTCGCGCTGCTGTTCCAGAGCATCCTCACCGAAGACCGCATCCCGGCGGCCATCCGTGTCTGGTTCGCGCGCTTGCAGATGCCCGTGCTGCGCGTGGCGGTGTCGGAGCCCGACTTCTTCGCCACCATCGACCACCCGGCCCGGCGCCTGATCGACCGCATGGGCGCCTGTGTGATGGGCTTTGACAGCGGCACCGGCAGCGGCGTGACCGAGGCGCTGGAAAAGGAAGTCAAGCGCATCGTGCAGGTGGTGGAGGCCTACCCCGACACCGGCCGGCGTGTCTTCCAGACGGTGCTGATCGAATTCGAGAAATTCCTGGAGCACTACTTCAAGAACGAAAACGAGATGACCAAGCGCGGCGTCTCGCTGGCCCAGCAGGTTGAGCAGCGGGAAACGCTGGCCATCCAGTACACGATCGAGTTGCGCCGCATGCTGAACGAGGTGCCGGTGCAGGAAGGTGTGCGCCAGTTCCTCTTCCACGTCTGGGCCGATGTGCTGGCCACCACGGCGGTGCGCTACACCGCCCAGGGCGAACAGACCAAGACCATGAAGCGCGCCGCGGCAGACCTGATCTGGAGCGCCAGCGCCAAGGTCACGCGGGAAGAGCGGGCGGAAGTGATCCGCCGCCTGCCGCTGCTGCTGAAGAGCCTGCGCGAAGGCATGGCCAGCGCTGGCATGGACACGGCCAAGCAGGACGAGCACATCCAGCAGCTCAACAACTCACTGGCCGCCGCCTTCACCGCCAAGGCCGCCGTCATCCCGGACGAACGCCTGCGCGAACTGATGGAGCGGCTGGAGACGCTGGAAGAACTGCTGCCCGACGCGGCCGACGTGGAAATCGACGAGTCCATGGTGCTGGATCTGTCCGGCCACCAGAGCTCAGAGCTGGAAGTGGTGCTGGAAGGTGGCTCCATGCCCACGCCTGCCATGGTGAGCTGGGCGCGTGAACTGCAGGTGGGCAGCTGGTACATGCTGGACCGCGGCGGCCATACCGAACCGGTGCAACTCAGTTGGCACGGCCTGCGCAAGCAGTTGAGCCTGTTCGTCACGCCGCAAGGTCGTTGCGTGTTGTTCCAGCAGCACCGGCTGGCGAGCTACCTGCAGGCTGGCCTGATCGTGCCCGCGCAGGACGAAGCACTCACGGTGCGCGCCACGCGCAGCGCGCTGGCCAAGCTGGACGTCGACGCGTCCCGACTGCTCTCTTGATCAAAGACTAGCGCGGAACCGGCTTCGCCGGGCCGCCGCAAGAGTCCCTTCGGGGGTGGCGGAGGCGAAGCCGCAGCCTGGGGGCTAATGGATCACGCGTTCGTCGGAATCGACGAACAACTCGTCCAGCACCAGCGCATCGGGCTCTTCGCCCAGGCTCCAGAAGACCATCAGAACGATGATCTTCAAATCTTCCAGCTCTATCGGCCCGTTGCCGACGGCCAGGGCGCGGTCAATGACCATTTCGCGCATCGGTGCGGGCAGGACACCGGCCGATTCCAGGAAGGCGATGAAGCCGATGGAGTCGTCGCCCAGCACCTCGCGTTCCTGCGCGGTGTAGATGCGGATGCTGCCAGGCACCTGGCTGCCTGTGCAGGATTCGGCCGTGTCGGCCAGGCCGTCCAGCCACTTCAGCGCTTCCTGGATCTCGTCGGCCTCGAAGCCCACCGAGCTGAGCTTGCGCGACAGCTGCTTGGGTTCCGGGCAGGCATCCGGGCGCCAGTAGTTCTCGTAGAGGTAGACCAGAACGTCGAACATGAACCCACTATACCCGAGGGTCAGGCGCGCTGAATGGCCTGAAAAAGCCCCCCTGGCAGGCGTGCCACCAAGCCTTCCAGTTCCAGGTTCAGCAGGCGCGCCGAGAGTTCTGACACGGGCAAGCCGGTGCGGTCCAGCAGGGTGTCCAGGGTCGCAGGGTCATGGCCCAGTGCCTGCATCAGCGGGTCTTCGGCTTGGCCCTTGAAGTTGGGGGCGTCCAGCAGCAGCTCGGGCTGACGAGGCACGCCGGCGCGCAGTTCTTCAAGGATGTCTTCGGCGGATTCCACCAGCTTGGCGCCTTGCTTCAGCAGCGCGTGGCAGCCTTTGGCCTGCGGCGAGTGGATGGACCCGGGTATCGCGAAAACCTCGCGCCCAGCTTCGCTGGCCAGGCGGGCCGTGATCAAGGACCCTGACTGCACGGCCGCTTCCACCACCAGCGTGCCCAGCGACAACCCGGCGATGATCCGGTTTCGCTGAGGGAAGTTCATTGGCAGGGCCGGCGTGCCGGGTGGGTATTCGCTGGTGATGACGCCATGCTGGGCGATGCGGTGCGCCAGCGCCTTGTGTTTGGGCGGGTAGATACGGTCCAGTCCTGTGCCGACGACCGCCACCGTGCCCGCCGGGCCCTCCAGCGCACCTTCGTGTGCCGCGCCGTCAATGCCTTCGGCTAGGCCGGACACCACCACCCAGCCCTGTTGAGACAGGGCCGCCGAAAAGGCCTTGGCGTTGGCCAGACCTTGGGGTGTGGCGCGTCGGCTGCCGACCACCGCCACCGCGTGCTTTGAAAGGTGCGCGGCGTCGCCCTGGACATACAGCAGCAGCGGCGGGTCGGCCATTTGCAGCAGCTGGGCGGGGTAAGCGGTGTTGCCGACTGCGATGGTGCCGCGGTGTTCCCCGCCTGTCAGCCAAGCCACGGCTGCTGTCAGGCGCTCCAGCACCAGGGCCGGGGGCTGGCTGAGTCCCGCGGCCGCATCGGCTCCGCCGACTTCACGCCAAAGCGCCGGGCTGGCGGACAGCACCCGCTCTGGAGATCCGCAGGCTGCCAGCAAGCGCCTTGCAGCGCCGCGACTGACGCCGGGCGTTTCCAGAAGCCTGAACCAGGCCGCAAAGTCCTCGGCGCCGAGCACGGGCCTGGCTCAACGAGACTGGGTCAGTCCGAAGTGCGAAGGCCGAAAGATCAAGGCTGCGTGAAACGGTCGCCCGCGCGCACCGGCTCCTGCACATTCAGGATCAGCGCGTAGGACACCCGATCGAACACGCGGAACACGAAGAGCATGCCGTGACGTTCGTCCGGCAACTTCAGGGCCGCCTTGTCGCCGCTGACCTTGTCCGTGGTGTTCACACCAGCCCGCCAGAGGGCGAGAACATGTCCACGTTCCATGCCGTCGCGCTGGCCGCGGTTGATCGCAATCACCTGGTTCTGGCCGGCCTTCAGGCCGTCGCCATAGACCGACACGATGCGGCCTTCCACGTTGCCCGACGGTGCATGCGGCACATAGGACAACAGTTCCTGCTGCGGCACGGGGGACAGGCGGTCGCCGGCTACTGCCTCCAGCCGCGTGCTGGTGACCTTGAACGTGGCCGGAACGATGGCTGCGCCGTCCGTGCCGCCGGCCTTGGTCAACTCGGCCGTGCCCACGTAGCGGCCCTCATAGCCCAGGACCTCCTTGGTGATGGGGTCGCGCAAAGGCACGAGTTGCCGGAACAGGCGGAAGTCACGTGCGCCACTCAGGTCGCCGCGCACATAGGCGGTTTCGCCGCGCGACACCATCACCCGACCTTCCTGTGTGGCCACCACACGCGGGGCCTTGTCCAGTTCGTCGCTGTTGAAGATCACGGCTTCGTTCAGGAACGGGCCGATCAGGTGCAGGGGAATCGCCGCGATGGCGCCGTTGTCCAAGGCGCTGGCGCGCACACGAGGCGACAACCGCACTGTGTTGGACGGTGCGCCGTCGCCGGCGCTACCCATCCGCAGCGTGGCACGACCGTCCCTCTTTTCCAGAAACAGCTGCTGGCCGGGATAGATGAGGTGCGGGTTGCGGATCTGGTCCAGGTTCATGCCCCAGAGTTCGGGCCAACGCCAGGCGCTCTTGAGGAACATGCTGGAGATGCCCCACAGCGTGTCGCCTGGGACCACGGTGTGCGAATCGGGCGCGTTGGGTGCCAGGTCCGACAGCGGAACGCCAGCTTGCGCCACCCGGTTGGCGGTGTCTCGCCACTCTGGCGTGATGGGCAGGCGGCTGGTCTGGGCCTGGGCGGTGCCCACAGAACCCCACACGGACGCGGCCGCCAGGGCGAGCAGTGCGGGCTTCAGCCACACGTGGGGCGAAGCGCCACGGCCTTGCAGGTCAATCTTGCTCATCACGCTGGGAGTCTCCGTGCGGCAGGGGGTCAATGCCAGAATGCCAGCCTTCCGCTGGAACCGTGATCAGGCGCCGCCCAGGGAAGCCCTGGCAAGTCCGTTGCGCCCGACTGCGGCGACAATTCATGCGGCGACAATGCTCATATGGTTTCATAGATTCTGCCCGTAAACCCTTGATGCTGCAAACAAACCAGCCTCGGATGGCGGCGGCTGTGAGCCCCTTCACGGAGCCCGCCGTTGCAGCAGATCCACAGCTGTTGCCAGCTGTTTCGACCCCCATCTGATCCCAAGCGTCCCGTCTCTTCCACTTTCCTTCCCATGGCTCTGCTGAACATCCTGCGCTACCCCGACCCCCGTCTGCACACTGTGGCGCGCCTTGTGGAGCAGGTCGACGACCGTGTCCGGCAGCTGGTGGACGACATGCTGGAGACCATGTACGCCGCTGAAGGCGTGGGCCTGGCCGCCACCCAGGTGGATGTGCACCAGCGCATCATCGTGATGGACACGTCCGAGAAGCGGAATGAGCCGCTGGTGCTGATCAACCCAAGCCTGAAGTGGACCAGCGTCGAGATGGCCGTGGCCGAGGAAGGTTGCCTGTCGGTGCCGATGGTCTATGACAAGGTGGAGCGCCACGCCCATGTCAAGGTCCAGGCCATGAACCGCGATGGCGAGTTGTTTGAACTGGACGCTGAAGGCCTGAGCGCCGTGTGCGTGCAGCACGAGATGGACCACCTCCTGGGCAAGGTCTTCGTCGAATACCTCAGCGCGCTCAAACGTGACCGCATCAAGACCAAGTTGCTAAAGAAGACGCGCGAGGAACAGCGCTCGGCCTGATCGCGACCCTGAACATGGACATCGCCTTTGCCGGCACGCCGGAATTCGCGCGTGAAGCGCTGGCCGCCCTGCATGCAGCCGGGCACCAGGTTCGCCTCGTCCTGACCCAGCCCGACCGCCCCGCGGGACGCGGCATGAAGCTGCAGTCCTCCCCCGTCAAGCAATTCGCGATGGATCACGGGCTTCCCGTGGCGCAGCCTCGCATCCTTCGACTCGACGGCAAATACCCAGAAGACGCCTTGGCGGCACGCGCAGAACTGGAGAGGGCGTCCCCCCGGGTCATGGTGGTTGCCGCTTACGGCCTCATCCTGCCTCTTTGGGCGCTGAAACTGCCCGCGCAAGGCTGCCTGAACATCCACGGCTCGCTCTTGCCCCGCTGGCGCGGTGCGGCGCCCATCCACCGTGCGATCGAGGCCGGCGACGCTGTAACCGGCATCACGATCATGCAGATGGACGAAGGCCTGGACACGGGCGACATGCTGCTGCTCCAGCGGGAGTCCATCCGCGCCGACGACACCACCGCCAGCTTGCACGACCGCATGGCGGCGCTGGGTGCGCGGCTCATCGTGCAAGCCGTGGCTGCATTGGAAGCCGGCACTTTGCAACGCACGGCGCAGCCCGCGGAAGGCGCCACCTACGCCAACAAGATTGCCAAATCGGAGGCGGCCGTCGATTGGAGCCGCCCCGCAGCCGAACTGGAACGTCGTCTGCGTGCCTTCGATCCTTTCCCAGGCTGCACGGCCGACATCGCCGGGCAGCCCCTGAAGCTTTGGCGCGGCCGTGTGGTGGCCGCCCAGGGCACGCCGGGCCAGGTACTGGACTTGCCCGGGCGCCTGGTGCTGGCCTGTGGGCAAGACGCCCTGGAGCTGCTGGACGTGCAACAACCCGGCGGTCGTCGCACGCCGGCAGCGGAATTCCTGAAGCGCCTTCAAGCTTCCTGAGCTGGCGGCCGATAAGCTGGGCAGGACCCCACTGCCTGCACCATGCGCCGCCTTGCCCCCCTTCTCTTGACGCTGTCACTCGTCGGTTTGACCGGCTGTGACCAGCTGGGCATTGAATCGGCCACGCAAACCGCGGCAAGGAAAGAGGCCGAAGGAAAGGCCATCGGCGCGGGCTGCCGGCACGCGGCCCGGTCCGTGGAAGCCTGCTACGCGCTGAACAAGAAGGCCGACAAGGCTTCCGTTTTTGCCGGGTGGAAGGAGATGAACGAGTACATGGCCGAAAACAAGATCGAAGCCGTGCCGCCGCCGCCCGAGCCCGCAGGCGTGGCGTCGGCCGAAGATGCCAGCACCGATCCTGAGCCCAAGAAGCTCGCCAAAGCCGACACCAAAAAGGCCGGCACCCATTGACCGGCGGGTGTCTGGCTGACGCCCGGTTCCTTCCGAATTCCAGTTCATCGCGTCCAGTCGCAGCGCATCGCCAGCGGCTTGTCGTCGCCACGCCGCCTGCGGCACAGTCCGGCTCACCGCACCGAACCCGAGCTGGAGCCGACCATGAACACCACTTTCCGCCACACCCTGCAAAGTCTGATCGCTCCCGCGCTGCTGTGCCTGGCGGTGCTGCCCTTGACCGGTCAGGCTGCCAGCACCAAGGGATCCGGCAAGGCAGCGACCGACAGCCGCAGCGTTGCCGATTTCCAGGCCATCTCGCTGAAGGGATCCATGGACTTGGTGGTGAAGCAAGGTGCGCAATCGGTCCAGGTGCAGGCGGACGACAACCTGCTGGCGCTGATTGAGACCGTGGTGGAAAGCACCAGCCAGGGCCCAACCCTGGTGGTCCGGGTCAAGCGCGGCGAATCCTTTTCCACGCGCAGCAAGATGTTGGTGACTGTCAGCGTGCCCAAGCTCATCGGCGTGTCGGCCGAAGGGGCAGGTGACATCCAGGTCGAGTCCTTCAACACACCGGCGATGAAGCTGGCCTTGTCAGGTTCGGGCAACGCGCGGCTGCAAAAACTGACTGCTGGTGAATTTGGCATCTCGATTTCAGGCAGTGGCGATGTCAGCGCCGACGGCAGCGCCGGCAAGCTCAAGGTCAGCATCGCTGGCAGCGGCGACGTGCGGCTGGGCGACTTGAAGGCCGAAGATGTGTCAGTGAGCATCGCCGGCAGCGGCGACGCCGCGGTGCATGCCAACAAGACCCTGGACATCAGCATCGCCGGCAGCGGGGATGTGACCTACAGCGGCAGCCCTGCGGTGAAGAGCACCGTGGCCGGCAGCGGCAGCGTCACGCGCCGCTGAAGCCAGGGCCTGCAAGCTTGCAGGCTCACTTGGCCCGCCAACCGGCCCGACAATCGGGCAGGTGAACCCCAACTCTGCGGCCGCAAGGCCTGCGGCGCCCATCTGGCGCCATCCTGAATTTGCGCGCGGCGCGCGCGAGATGCTGTCCACCGCCATCGGCATCGCCGCCTGGGGACTGATCACCGGCGTGGCCATGGGCAAGAGCGGCGTGGCGCCCTGGTTGATGGTGTTGATGTCCCTGCTGGTCTTTGCCGGCAGTGCGCAGCTGGCCGTGCTGCCCTTGCTGTCCAGTGGCGCGCCGCTGTGGGTGATCTGGGCCACCGCTCTGTGCGTCAACCTGCGATTTGTCATCTTCAGTGCCGCCTGGCGGCCCTATTTCATGGCGTACCCGCTGTGGATGCGATTGCGTCTGGCCTACTTCACAGCCGACCTGAACTACGTGCTGTTCATGAGGCGCTTCCCCGAGGCAAAACCGGCGCCTGAGCATCTGCCGTATTTCTGGGGTGGCGTGGCGCTGAACTGGACGTCCTGGCAGATCCCTTCCTTGGTGGGCATCTTCCTGGCCGATGCGGTTCCGCTGCATTGGGGCATTGGCTTCGCCGGCACGCTGGCGCTGCTGGGTATTGCGCTGTCGCTCTTCAATGACCGTGCCACGGCCGTGGCCGGCGCGGTAGCGGGATGTGCCGCCGTGGCGGCCTACGCGCTGCCTTTCAAGCTGAACATCGTGGTGGCCATAGCCGCGGCGGTGGCGATGGCCCTGCTGATCGACCACAGCACCCCGCGCAATCCCGAGCCCGTGGACGACGCGACCTGAGGACATGACCCAAGCCATCGGACCCATTGAAGGCGTCATCGCCATCGTCGGCCTCACCGTGCTGACGGTGGCCACACGCGGCTTCTTCTTTTTGAGCGAACGCGAGATCCCAATCCCCGAATGGTTGCGCCAAGGGCTGCGCTATGCGCCGCTGGCGGCCCTGGTCGCCGTGGTGCTGCCGGAGATTGTGATGACCCAGGGCCATGTCATCACCACCTGGCAGGACGCACGCATCTTTGCGGCACTGGCCGGCGCCACCTACTTCCGTTGGCGGCGCGGCATCCTGGGCACCATCCTCACCGGCATGGCCGTTTTGCTGCCGCTGCGTCTGGGCTTGGGTTGGTGAAGCAGAGCTGAGTCACCGTTGGCGGGCCAGCCGGAGGGCGTCCCTACAATTCCGCTCCGCTGTAACCCCTTTCCACTTCCTCAGGAAACACCATGAACGTGATCCGCCTGGCGGACCTTGTCGCTCGGGGCCAAGTCGCCGGCAAGCGCGTCTTCATCCGCGCCGACCTCAATGTGCCCTTGGACGACGCCGGTCACATCACCGAAGACACCCGCGTGCGGGCCAGCGTGCCGGCCATCCGCATGGCGCTGGACGCGGGCGCGGCCGTGATGGTCACGTCCCACCTGGGCCGCCCGACCGAAGGCGAGTTCAAGCCCGAGGATTCGCTGGCCCCCGTGGCCGCGCGCCTGTCCGAACTCTTGAAGTGCCCCGTGCCGCTCTTGGTCAACTGGGTCGACGGGGTCGATGTGAAGCCGGGCCAGGTGGTGCTGCTGGAAAACTGCCGCGTCAACAAGGGCGAGAAGAAGAACAGCGAAGAGTTGAGCAAAAAGATGGCGGCGCTGTGCGACATCTTCGTGCACGACGCTTTTGGCACCGCGCACCGCGCCGAAGCCAGCACTTACGGCATCGCGCAATTTGCCAAAGTGGCCTGCGCAGGCCCTTTGCTGGCGGCAGAAATTGACGCGGTCACGCGTGCGCTGGCGGCGCCCAAGCGGCCGCTGCTGGCCATCGTAGCGGGTAGCAAGGTCAGCACCAAGCTGACCATCCTGCAAAGCCTGGCCGACAAGGTGGATGGTCTCATCGTGGGCGGCGGCATCGCCAACACCTTCATGCTGGCGGCCGGCTTGCCCATCGGCAAGAGCCTGGCCGAGCCCGACTTGCTGGACCAGGCCCGGACGGTCATTGCCGCCATGAAAGCGCGCGGCGCCGAGGTGCCGATCCCCGTCGACGTGGTGGTCGCCAAGGCCTTCAAGGCCGATGCCGAAGCCACCATCAAGGCGTCCACCGACGTGGCTGCCGACGACCTGATCCTGGACATCGGCCCCAAGACCGCGGCCATGCTGGCCGAACGCATCATGGCTGCCGGCACCGTGGTGTGGAACGGCCCGGTGGGTGTCTTCGAGTTCGACGCCTTCGCCAAGGGCACGGAAACCATTGCGCGCGCCATCGCATCCAGCAAGGCCTTCAGCATCGCCGGTGGCGGCGATACGCTGGCGGCCATTGCCAAGTACGGCATTGAAGGCGATATCGGTTACATCAGCACGGGGGGCGGTGCCTTCCTGGAAGTGCTGGAAGGCAAGACGCTGCCGGCCTTTGAGATCCTGAGCAAGCGCGCAGCGGGCTGAGCCGCAGCGGCGCTCGGCCGCGCTCTCAACGGGCCGGGCTGGCCACGGTGTAGCTGGTCAACTCTTCGCGGATGTTGGTGTCCTGCTGGCCGTTCCAGTGGCTGCGCACCTCCTGCGCGACTGCATTGCGCAGTTCGGGCGAGTACCAGATCGTGTGTGTGAAGCTGCCTGCACCGTAGCTGCCCACATTGCGCGTGAAGCCCTTGTGTTCGATGCGCAGCACCTTGAACTCGCCGGCCGGCACGCGCACAGTTTCCTGCGCCACCACCCGCGAGTCGCTGCTGACTTTCTGCAGTGCCGTGGTGCCGCCCGGCGGCGTGCGTTCCATCTCCAGATCCACGGAGCGTTGCTCGCCCACGGACATCTCGGGCCACCAGCGCAGCGCGTGCGGCGTGTAGCGGCGTGTGTCGCCGTTGGTGGGTGAGGATTCGACCAGGCGGCCGTAGGCGTCGTAGATGACGTTGATGCCCGTGCTCCAGCGGCCGCCGGGCAGCAGCTTGTCCACCCGCACGGTGTAGTTGCGGACGACTTCGCCCCGTTGCTTGTCGACGACCTGGTAGTTCCAGCGGTCACCCAGGGTGTAGCCGGTGGCGGTGCGTGCGGGCGCCGCAGCCCTGGGTGCCCTTGCCGCGTTGTCTGTGACCGGTGCGCGCGCCGGTTGGGCCAACTCCGCCAGCAGTTCGGCGGTGCGTCGGTCGTGCTCATCTTCGGCCGCTGCGACAGGTGTGGGCAGCGGCGCAGTGACTTGAACCACTGGGCGGATGACGGTCGGTGCGCTTGCTGCAGTGGCCACCGGAACAAGCGCAGGGCCTGCCGCTGCAGGGGCTGCCGCTGTCACCCCAGCGGGCGCCGGCGGCTTCTGAGCCACGGCTGGCGCTGGCGCGGTCGCGGGCGATGTGAAAAAGCTGAGATCGCCTTCCAGTGAAGTCGCTTCCCAGGGCACCTGCTTGCCAGCAGAATCTCGACGGACCGCGGCCCGGACGCGCTTGAAGACTTCTTCCACCTTGGCGCCTGGCTTGCGCATCTCCTGCAGCAGGTGTTGCGTGTACAGGCCGTGTTGCCCCTGGCCGTCGCTGGCCACGCTGCCCGGCGCGGTGGCAAAGGCCACCAAAGTGCCCACCGGCGCGTCCATCTGCGCCAGGCCCTGTGCAGCGGAGCGAAAGCTGCGGGCAAACGGGTTGTTTCGGCAGGCGTCCAGGATCATCAGGTTCAAGCCGTTGCCGGCGCTGTCCATCTTGTCCAGCACAGCCTGTGCGTCCAGCGTGCCGTAGGCCACTTCGTCCTCGCGCTGGATCTCCGCATTCACCGGCACCAGGTAGTTCCGGCCCTTGATCTGCATGCCGTGGCCGGCGAAATAGAAAATCCCCACGGACGAACGCCGCAGCTTGTCACCGAACTCGCGCAGCGCTGCCGCCATGGCGCGTTGGTCGATATCGGTGTGCAGTTTCACGTCGAAGCCGGCCTCGCGAAGCGCCGCCGCCATGGCCTTGGCATCGTTCACCGGATTGAGCAAAGGGGCGTCACGGTAGGCCGCGTTGCCGATGACCAAGGCCACTCGGATATCTGCTTTAGCGGCCCGCTCGGAAGTTGCGGCCTGCAAGCCCAGTGACCACAGACACAGCAGTGCTGCCAGCCATGCGCGGACCCGAAGCGCGGGCCAGCGGCCCAGATTGGGCAATCGAGTGGGGTGGGCAAGGGCTGGCATGTGCTGGTGCGGTGCGGGTTCGGGTTCGAGCGGGCTTCAGGGTATCCAGCAAGGTATCGGCTCGGCCGCGCTGCACTTGAGCGGCCCACCGCCAGGCCGTAACGCCAATGAAACCGCAGCCTGCAGGCGGCGCCCATAATCCGCCGCTGAACCAGGAGCGCCCATGACCCGTGCCACCAAGATCGTCGCCACCCTCGGCCCTGCGTCCAGCGCGCCTGACGTGCTGGAACGCCTGATGCTGGCGGGCGTGGACGTGATGCGGCTGAACTTCAGCCATGGCAAGGCGCAGGACCACATCAACCTGGCGCAACTGGTGCGCGACACGGCCGCCAAGGTCGGCAAGCCCATCGCCATCATGGCGGACCTGCAGGGTCCGAAGATCCGCGTCGGCAAGTTCGCCGAAGGCAAGGTCATGCTGGTGGCCGGCGAGCCTTTCATCCTGGATGCGTCGCGCACCGAACCCGGTGACCTCCACGCCGTGGGCCTGGACTACAAGGAACTGCCGCGCGATGTGCGCCCCGGCGACACCCTGCTGCTCAACGACGGCCTGCTCAAGCTGACGGTGGAACGTGTGCTCGGCGACGAGGTCCACACACGCGTGGTGCTGGGCGGCGTGCTGAGCAACAACAAGGGCATCAACAAGGCCGGTGGTGGTCTGACGGCACCGGCGCTCACCGCCAAGGACATGGAGGACATCAAGACCGCCATGGCATTCCAGGCCGAGTACCTGGCGGTCAGCTTCCCCAAGAACGCCACCGACATGGAAATGGCACGTCAGTTGGCCAATGTGGCGGGTGAAGCCACACGCCACAGGCCGGCCCTGATCGCGAAGATCGAGCGCAGCGAGGCCATTCCGCAGCTGGAAGCCATCCTGCGCGCCAGCGACGGCATCATGGTGGCGCGTGGCGACCTGGCCGTGGAGGTGGGCAACGCGGCAGTACCGGCCTTGCAGAAACGCATGATCCGCATGGCGCTGGAGATGGACAAGGTCGTCATCACCGCCACGCAGATGATGGAAAGCATGATCCTGGCGCCCGTGCCCACACGCGCCGAAGTCAGCGACGTGGCCAACGCGGTGCTGGACGGCACCGACGCGGTGATGCTGAGTGCCGAAACAGCCGCCGGCAAGTTCCCGGTGGAAACGGTGGAGCAGATGGCGCAGATTGCGCTGGAGGCCGAGCGCGCCGAAGAGTCGTCGCTGGACACCGACTTCACCAACAAACGCTTCGGCCGCATCGACCAGAGCATTGCCATGGGGGCGCTCTTCACGGCGCATCACCTGGGCTGCAAGGCGATCATTGCGCTGACGGAGTCCGGCTCCACCGCGCTCTGGATGAGCCGCCACAACATCAAGGTGCCGATCTACGGCATGACCTCACAGCAGGGATCCGAGCGCCGCATGACGCTGTACCGCAACGTGCGCCCGTTGCTGATGCCCAAGATGAGCGACCGCGACCAGGCCCTGGACATGGCGGAAAAGCTGCTGGTGGAGCGCGGCGTGCTGCAGCCTGGCGACACCTACGCCATCACCTGTGGTGAACCCATGGGCCACCCCGGTGGAACCAACATGCTAAAGGTCTGCCAAGTGAGGTAGTGAGCCCCCTAGCTCGCTAGCGCTCGCTACCCCCCGAGGGGGCTGTCCGCCGACGGCTCGTCAGGGCCGGTCTCGTGGCGGGAAGCTTGGTCGGTCTCGGCGGTCAGGTTGCGGCGCGCACGCTGGCCACCATGGCCGCCACCTGCGGGGCCATGCCCACGGGGTGCAATTCCAGTTCGGGGTGTTCGTTCAGGAAGACGCGGAACAACTCGTCCGCAAATCCGTGGCCGATGCTGCTGATGCCGGTGAAGTCCAGGTCCGCATGTCGGAACTGGCCCAGGCGGTTCACGGCGCGTTTGGCGTCGGCACGGGAAGCGAGCATCGCACCCAGTGGCGCCATCAGCTGCAAGTCCACGGCGGTGCGGCCGAAGTCGTAGCTGTTGCCGCTGGCGCTGTGGGCCTGCAGCAGGCTGTCCAGCGTGCGCGGGGTGTCCAGTGAAATGGCCAGGTAGATGGACGTGCCCGGCCGTGTGGACACGGCGCCGGCCTTGCCTTGCCGCCAGGCGCTGCGCTCCCAGGCGCGGCGCTGCCAGGCCGAGCTGTTGGCATGGATGTCGAACACGTCCGCCAAGCGGCTGGTGAAGAAGAGGCCGTGGCCGCTGTGCTGGTCCGGCGCGCTGGTCAGCTTGCCCTTGCTCAGCTCCAGCATGGCCAGCGCCGGGTCGGCGATGTCAAAGCTCTCGGCAATGCGCCTGAAGAGGCCGCAGCCGTCGTCCGACACCAGCAGCTGCAGTTGAAGCGGCGTCTGCCGCACCGACACGGTGACGCTCTGTCCGCCGCTGTGGTCAATGGCGTTGTTGAGCAGTTCGGTGAAGGCGTGCTGGGCCATCTGCAACACGGTGGGCGGCAGGTCAAAGAAGGGCGCGAAGTCACGCCGCCAGGGCAGGTCTTCCTGCAGGCCTTCGAGCGCGTAGCGTTGCACCACCTGGCGCAGAGGGCCGGGCTTGAACTGTGGTTTGCGTGGCGTGCCCAGGGACTGCAGCCACTTCAGGTCCACCAGCTTGTGCAGGGCCAGGCTGGCCTGGCGGCGGCTGATCTGCAGGCGCTGCATGAGGTGCGCGGGCAACTCGGCCCCATGCTCTGCGGCGGCACGGGTGATCCATTGGGTGAGCGGGGCGATGTCGATGCGGGCCATGGTGTGAACCTTCTGTGCAGGGGACCAGTGTCGGCGCGGAGCCACTGGGCTTGACCGCGAAAAGCGCCACGAAAGGCGCCCAGTTCGGCGCGCGGTGAATGGCTTGCCACGTCGGGCTGGCTTCAGGGCCGGGTTCTAGAATCAGGGCAGTTTCAGCGCGGTTACATCGCGGCTGCCTGCACCGGTTCATCCACTTCAGAAAGCACACCATGCCACTCGTTTCCATGCGCCAGTTGCTGGACCATGCCGCCGAACAGGGTTACGGCATCCCGGCCTTCAACGTCAACAACCTGGAACAGGTGCAGGCCGTCATGCAGGCGGCCGCCGAGGTGGGGGCGCCGGTGATCCTGCAGGCCAGCGCCGGTGCCCGCAAGTACGCGGGCGAGGCCTTCATCAAGCACCTGATCCAGGCCGCTGTGGAGGCCTACCCGCAGATTCCGCTGGTGATGCACCAGGACCATGGCCAGACGCCCGCCATCTGCCAGGGCGCCATCAACCTGGGCTTTGGCTCGGTGATGATGGACGGCTCGCTGCGCGAAGATGGCAAGACGCCAGCGTCCTTTGACTACAACGTGGAAGTCACGCGCAAGGTCGTGGACATGGCGCACGCGGTGGGCGTCACCGTGGAAGGCGAACTGGGTTGCCTGGGCAACCTGGAGACCGGCGACGCGGGCGAAGAGGACGGCATCGGCGCCGTCGGCAAGCTTGACCACAGCCAGATGCTGACCGACCCCGAAGAAGCCGCCGTCTTCGTCAAGTCCACGCAGCTGGACGCGCTGGCCATTGCCATCGGCACCAGCCATGGCGCGTACAAGTTCAGCCGCAAGCCCACGGGCGACATCCTGGCCATCAGCCGTGTCAAGGAAATCCACAAGCGCATCCCCAACACGCACCTGGTGATGCACGGCTCGTCCAGCGTGCCGCCGGAACTGCTGGCCGTCATCAACCAGTACGGCGGCAAGATGAAGGAAACCTATGGCGTGCCGGTGTCCGAGATCCAGGAAGCCATCAAGCACGGCGTACGTAAGATCAACATCGACACCGACATCCGCCTGGCCATGACCGGCGCAGTGCGCAAGTTCCTGGCCGAGAACCCGGACAAGTTCGACGCCCGCGAATGGCTCAAGCCTGCGCGTGAGGCGGCCTACCAGGTGTGCAAGCAGCGTTACCTGGAATTCGGCTGCGAAGGCCAGGCGGCCAAGATCAAGCCCTTGACCATGCATGAGGTGGCGGGCCTGTACGCCAAGGGCCAGTTGGCACAGGTCGTCCAGTAAAGCGCATGCAATAGGCATGAAAAAGGCGACCCGAGGGTCGCCTTTTTTTCGGTTGCGCGCCGTTCGTGTCAGCCCCGGGTCAAGGCCATCACGGTCTCGTCAAACTGGTGGTTCTGCGGGCCGCGCTCGGCGATCTTGATGGCGCCGATGCGGTTGCCCAATTCTGCGCAGCGCTGCAGGCTCCAGCCACGTTCCAGGCCGAAGAGCAGGGCGGCGCGGAAGGCGTCGCCGCAGCCGGTCGGGTCCTGGATGGACGCGGCCTTGACGCCTGGCACCTGCACCCGATCGCCATGGATCCACAGCTCGCAGCCGTGTTCGGCCAGCGTCACCACCACACCCTGGATGTTGGCGCGGCGTGAAATCTGCTCGGGCGATTCGCCGGTGCGCTCCTGCAGCATGCGGCCTTCGTAGTCGTTGACGGCCACCCAGCGCGCCAGGCCCAGAATCTCTTTGTGTTCGTCGCCGTTGAACTGCGGCAGCTGCTGGCCTGGGTCGAAGATGAAGGGGATGCCGGCTTCGGCCATCTGGTGCGCGTGCTGCCACATGGCGTCCCGGCCGTCCGGCGCAATGATGCCGATGGCCAGGTCCTGCCGCTCGGCCTTGCCGGGCACGCGCATCTGGTGCGCATGGCTCATGGCGCCGGGGTGAAAAGCCGTGATCTGGTTGTTGTCGCGGTCGGTGGTGATGTGGCACTGCGCGGTGTGCAGCACCGAGTCGCGGTGGATGAGCGATGTGTCCGAGTCCCAGCCCCGCACGCGCGCGACGTATTCGCTGCCGTCCACGCCCACGGCCGCCAGGATCACCGGCTTGCCGCCGATGGCCTGCAGGTTGTAGCCGATGTTGCCGGCGCAGCCGCCCCATTCGCGGCGCAGCGTGGGCACCAGGAAACTGACGTTCAGGATGTGCACTTGGTCCGGCAGGATCTGCTCGGCAAAGCGTCCCGGGAACGTGGTGATGGTGTCAAAGGCGAGGGATCCGCAGATCAACGCGGGCATGGCAGCTCCGTGGCAGCAGCGCACGTGGGCCTTGAAGGCCCGACGCACAGGGTCAGGGGTGTTTCAGGGGTAGAACAGTTCGATGGTGTAGCCGGCAAAGGGCTGGGCAGCCGCTTCGCCCTGGGCCTGCAGCGTGCCTTGCACACCCAGTTCCTGGCCGGCCGCGATTGTCGCCTGGGTTGTGCCCAGCTCGGCCAGTTTCAGCACCCTGCGCGAGATGACTCGGCCCTGGGTGTCGGTGAGCGTGACATCCAGCGCAGGCACGGCCAGTGGCATGCCGGCACGGTTGCGCAAGGCCACCTGCAGGCGGTACAGGCTGGACTTCTCCACCCTCACCAGGCCGCTGCTTTCCACGGACAGGCTTTCGATGGAGCGCGCCGCTTCCACGCGGCAACCCAGCGCGGCGCAGACGTCTTCCATCAGCGGACGCGCGCCGGGGTAGCGCGCGGCGACGAGGTCACGGTACTCATAGCCGGCCTGACCCAGCAGGCCCAGCAGGCCCAGGCTTGCCAGCGTCAGCAGCATCGCGCGCATGCGCGGCGTGCGCCAACGCGCAGCCCGGTTGGCGTCCACCACGAACGACGGTGCGTCGCCTGCAAGGGGCCCGGCGATGTCTTCCGGCAGCGGGCCGCCCGATGCCGGGCCGCGCGTGGGGGGCAGAAAACTGGTGCGCGGGCCGGTCTGGGCAGGTGCCGGCTCGGCCGGCCGGTGCACCGGTGGCGAATCCGGGGGTTTGGGCGCGGCGTGGGCAATCTCCAGTTCGGCCTCGGCTTCGGGTGCGCCCGGCCCACCGCTTCGACCATCACCCACGATGCTGGCGCCGCCCGGGTCCAGTTCCATGCCGACGCCGTGGCGTTCGCCTGTTTCCAGGTCGACCAGTTCTTCCAGGGCGTTGAACACCTCGCTGCAACGCCCGCAGCGCACGTAGCCGCCGGACACGCGCAGCTGGTCAGGCACCACTCGGAAGGTCGTGCCGCAGGCAGTGCAGCGGGTGGCCAGCCCGGTGGCCACTAGTCCGTCCCGCTGGCCTTGCGGCCGGTCATCAGGATCCAGCCATCGTCCTGGTCGGCCACGGCCATGTCGATCCAGGGTGCGTAGGCGGCGGTGATGTCCGCGGCCTGGCGTTCCAGGATGCCCGCCAGCACCAGCCAGCCACCGGCGGCCACGTGGCCGCTGAGCAGCGGTGCCAGCAGTTTCAGCGGTGTGGCCAGGATGTTGGCCAGCACCGTGCCGTATAGACCCTTGGCAGCGTCAGGCAGGGCTGCGGTGAGCGCCACCTGGTTGGCGTGTGCGTTGTCCTTGGTGGACTGGACTGCGGCCGGGTCGATGTCCACTGCGTCAATCGCTTGCGCCCCCATCAGCGCTGCGCCGATGGCCAGGATGCCGCTGCCGCAGCCGTAGTCCAGCACGCGGCTCAGGTCGGCCGAGGGCGGCCGCTGCGCCAGCCAGCGCAGGCACATGCTCGTGGTGGGGTGCGTGCCGGTGCCGAAAGCCAGGCCCGGGTCCAGGCGGATGATCTTCTTGGCCTCGGCCGGCGGTTCATGCCAGCTGGGCACGACCCAGAAGCTGGGCGTGATGGGCACCGGCGCAAACTGGCTTTGCGTGATGCGCACCCAGTCCTGGTCGGCCATCACGGCCATGCTGTGCACATGAAGGTCCTGGGCCCAGGGCTGCGCCAGCAGCAGGGTCGCGGCCTTTTCGGCGGCGGCTTCGGTTTCGAACAGCGCCTTCAGGGTGCTGCGTTCCCAGCCGGCAGCGGGTGCCGGCATGCCGGGTTCTCCGAAGAGCGCGCGTTCGCCTTCGGTGCCGGCGTCGGCGTCTTCCACCGACACCGACAGCGCGTCGAGTTCGTCCATGAGCGCGTCGGACACCGGTTCAACCAGCGCCTGGGGCGCGCGCAGGACAAGTTCGTACATGCCGCCAGTCTAGCGGCGGTGCTGGCTCATCCAGCCTTCAAGGTAGTGGATCGTCGTGCCGCCTTCGATGAACTTGGCGTCCGCCATCAGCTCGCGGTGCAGCGGGATGTTGGTCTGGATGCCTTCCACCACCGTTTCCAGCAGGGCCGTGCGCATGCGCGCCATGGCCTGTTCCCGCGTGTCACCGTGGCAGATGATCTTGCCGATCATGCTGTCGTAGTTGGGCGGCACGAAGTAGTTGGTGTAGACGTGCGAATCCACCCGCACGCCCGGACCGCCCGGCGCATGCCAGGTGGTGATTCGGCCGGGGCTCGGGGTGAACTTGTAGGCGTCTTCGGCGTTGATGCGGCACTCGATGGCATGGCCGCGCATCTCGATGTTGCGCTGGGTGAAGGGCAGCTTTTCACCCGCTGCCACACGGATCTGCTGCTGCACGATGTCGATGCCCGTGACCAGTTCCGTCACCGGGTGTTCCACCTGCACACGCGTGTTCATCTCGATGAAGAAGAACTCGCCGTTCTCGTACAGGAACTCGAAGGTGCCGGCGCCGCGGTAGCCGATCTTCTTGCACGCCGCCGCACAGCGCTCGCCGATCTTCTCGATGACACGGCGCGGGATGCCCGGCGCCGGCGCTTCTTCGATGATCTTCTGGTGCCGGCGCTGCATGGAGCAGTCGCGCTCGCCCAGCCACACCGCGTTCTTGAAGGTGTCGGCCAGGATCTGGATCTCGATGTGCCGCGGGTGCTCCAGGAACTTTTCCATGTAGACCTGCGGGTTGCCAAAGGCGGCACCTGCCTCGGCGCGCGTGGTCTGCACGGCATGGATGAGCGCGGCTTCGGTGTGCACCACGCGCATGCCACGCCCGCCGCCGCCGCCTGCGGCCTTGATGATGACGGGGTAGCCCACGACCCGGGCGATCTTGATGATCTCCTTCGGGTCGTCGGGCAAGGCGCCTTCGGAGCCCGGCACGCAAGGCACTCCACTCTTGATCATGGCCTGCTTGGCGCTGACCTTGTCGCCCATCATGCGGATGCTCTCGGGTGTCGGCCCGATGAAGACAAAACCGCTGCGCTCCACGCGTTCGGCAAAGTCGGCGTTCTCGCTGAGGAAACCGTAGCCCGGGTGTATGGCTTCTGCGTCCGTCACTTCCGCGGTGGAAATGATGGCCGGCATATTGAGGTAGCTCTGCGCGCTGGCCGCCGGGCCGATGCACACCGCTTCGTCGGCCAGCTTGACGTACTTGGCTTCGCGGTCGGCTTCGGAGTACACGACCACGGACTTGATGCCCATCTCTCGGCACGCCCGCTGGATGCGCAAGGCGATTTCGCCACGGTTGGCAATCAGGATCTTTTTGAACACGTCGCCAGCGCCTTATTCGACGATGAACAGCGGCTGG
Organism: uncultured beta proteobacterium; assembly: GCA_963750785.1. Classification (GTDB taxonomy): domain Bacteria; phylum Pseudomonadota; class Gammaproteobacteria; order Burkholderiales; family Burkholderiaceae_C; genus Rubrivivax. The sequence continues at coordinate 143,422 of CAVVSC010000006.1, forward strand.
CCGAATTCGACCGCCTGGCCGTTTTCGCACAGGATGCGCAGGATCTTGCCGTCGCAATCGGATTCAATCTCGTTCATGATCTTCATGGCTTCGATGATGCAGGCCGCCTGGCCCGTCTTCACCGTGTCGCCCACTTCCATGAAAGGCTTGGCGCCGGGGCTGGCGGCCCGGTAGAAGGTGCCCACCATGGGCGATTTGATGATCTTGCCTTCGGGCTCGACCGGCGCTTCGGCTGCCACCGCGGCCACCGGGGCCGCAGGAGCGCCAGACATCGCGGGTGCCTGGGCCTGCGCATACTGCGGCGCGGCCATCAGGGCCGGTGCACCGGCCTTGACGATGCGCACCTTGCCTTCGGCCTCGGTGATCTCGAGTTCGGAGATGTTCGACTCGGAAACCAGGTCGATCAGCGTCTTGAGTTTTCTCAGGTCCATGGGGCTGGGTCCTCTTGGGAGTTCTTGTTTGTTGTTCGGGTGGTCTAGGCGTGCGCGGTCGTGCGGAGCGACAGCACGTGGGACAAGGCCAGGCGATAGCCGTTGACACCCAGGCCGACGATGACGCCGGCGGCGATCCCTGAGAGATAGGAGTGGTGGCGGAAGCTTTCCCGTTGATGCACATTGGAGATGTGCACCTCGATGAAAGGCAGGGCCACACCCGCCAGGGCATCGCGCAGGGCGACGCTCGTGTGGGTCAAACCACCGGGGTTGATGATGATGAACTGCGTGCCGTCGGTGCGCGCCGCGTGGATGCGGTCGATCAGCACACCTTCGTGGTTAGATTGCAGACTGTCCAGCTTGGCGCCGGCATTGGCTGCGATCTGGACCAGTTCAGCCGCTATCTGCGGCAAAGTGTCGTGGCCGTAGATCTCTGGTTCGCGGGTGCCCAACAAGTTCAGGTTGGGCCCGTTCAGGACAAGAATGCTCATGGTTCAGACCGGTGGCTATTCGCCGGAGGCGCGACTTTACGCCTTTTGCGCGCCGTTCCAGGCAGCTTGCCGCACATTGACAGGAAAACCCCGATCTCGAGGTTTGGCGGCGCTTGCTGGCCGCCGGCGCCGGCTCAGGCGTCCTTGGCCCAAGCGCGCAATTCGTCCAAGGTGGTCGCACCGGCCTTCTTGCGGGAGACAGCGCCGCCGCGGTCAAAGGCCACCGTGAACGGCAGACCGGCCTGATCATTGCCCAGTTGCCGGGCCAAGTCTGAACCTTCGAAGCCGGCCAAGCCGATGGTATAGCCAACGGGGCTGCGCGTGAGGAACTCACGGACCGCCTTCGGGTTGTCCACGGCCAGGCCCAGCACCCGCCAGCCCTGCGCGGCTTGTTCTCGGGCGAAGGCGTCCAGGTCGGGCATTTCCTTCACACAGGGTGGGCACCAGGTGCCCCAGAAGTTCAGCAGCAGGGGCTGACCGCGCAAGCTGGCGGCCGCAATCGTGCCGCCGTCAGGCGTGGGGAAGCTCATCTGCCAGAAGGCGATGGCGGCAGGGTTCAAGGCGACTGGCGCAGCGGCGGGCGCGGCCGGGCCACCGCGCAGCCGCCAGGCGGCGCCGGCGGCCACGGCCGTGAGGCCCGCACCGGCCAGGATCCAGCTTCGGCGGTTCATGACGTGTTCTCCAGCAGCAGGCCTTGCAAGGCCCGCGTGTCACCACGCCAGCTGCGGCCGCGCGCATCGGGTTTGAGGGCGCCGCGTTGGTCGTCGGCGTCGTGCAGTCTCAGGTGCAGCGTGACGATGTCGTTCAGCTCGCGGCTCTTGTCGCCCACGGTCAGCACGATCAGCGGCTCACGGCCGGGTCGCGGCAGGTCGCCTGAGTCGTAGTCCACGCCGGCGTTGATGAGCATGATCTCGGCGGCCTTGGGGTCGTCGCAGTACAGGTCGATATGGACGGCCGACTGCCGGGTTGCCGTGCCCCGCCAGACCGCGCCGGACAGGTGCGGCCGGTGCTCGGCCAGACGGCCCATCCAGCGCAGCGCCACCTCCCGCAGCGCCCGCAGTTCGCCAGGCTGGGTGTCGGCGCAGAAGAGGCTGATGTGTTCGCGCACCGCGTCCTCCAGCTGTTCGTTGCTGGGCAGTTCGGCGCGCGCGCCGAACTGGCGCGACGCCTTCTTCTTGGCCGCGGCGTACTCCATGCCTTCGTCCACGACCAGATGGGCAGCGGCGGCGGCTATCTCTTCGGCTTGTTGGGACATGAGGAATCGGTCAGGGCAGCGTCACGTCGCCCATGCGGGCCGTGATGGTGGCAGCACGGCCAACCACGTAGGGCGAACCGGGTCTTTTCTCGAAACGCTTGGGCGCTGGCAACATGACCGCCAATCGCGCGGCTTGTTCCGGGCCGAGCCTGGCGGCGTCGATGCGGAAGTAATGTTGCGCTGCGGCCTGGGCACCGAACACGCCTTCCCCCCACTCCACGTTGTTGAGGTAGATCTCCAGCAGCCGCTGCTTGGGCAGCAGCGCTTCCAGCATCAGCGTCAGCACCAGCTCCTGGGCCTTGCGCACCACGGTGCGCTCGCCGCTCAGGAACAGGTTCTTGGCCAACTGCTGGCTGATCGTGGAGCCGCCCACTACCTTGGGCACCGGGGTTTTGCCGTTCTTGCCGGGGCCGCGCGGCGCGGCCTTCTCCGCCCGCGCCTCGGCCCGCTGGTTCTTGGCCCAGGCCTTTTCGATGGCGTCCCACTCCACGCCACCGTGTTCGGCAAAGCCCGCGTCTTCGCTGGCAATCACGGCGCGCTTCAGGTAGTTGGAGATGCGGCTGCGGTCCACCCAGTCCTGGCTCCACAGGATCTGGTGCTGTTCGGTCAGCAGGCGCCAGGCCTCGCTGCGCTGGAAGGTGGTGGATTGCGGCGCCAGCACATTCATCAAGGCGATGCGCGCGGCAAAGACCAGCTGCAGGGCCGCCGTGCACAACAGCAACAGCAGCACGATGCGCAGCAGTTGCCGCAGCCACGCCGGGCGGGGTTTGCTCATGGGCGCACTCAGGTCCGGGCCAGTTCCGCGCGCAGGGCCCGCAGCACGGGTGGCGTCTGGGGTCGCACGCCGCGCCAGAACAGGAAGGCTTCGGCCGCCTGCTCCACCAGCATGCCCAGGCCGTCGCGCGCGTGTGCGCCATGGCTGCGGGCCCAGGCCAGAAAGGGTTCGGCCGCTGGTCCATACATCAGGTCCACTACCAGCGCGTCCGGTGCCAGGGCGGTGTGCGGCACGGGTGACCCGGCCCCTTGCAGGCTGCTGGTGCTGGCGTTGACCAGCACTTGGAAGCGGGTGCCGGGTTCGTCCAGGCCACGGGCCTCCAGCGTGCAGCCACAGGCCTGCGCCAGCGACGCGTGCCTTTGCACCAGTGCGTCTGCCGTGGCGCGTGTGCGGTTGGCCAGCACCACGCGGCGCGGCCGGGCCTGCAGCAGTGGCCCCAGGACGCCGGCACCGGCGCCCCCTGCGCCGACCAGCAGCACCTGCTGCCCGGCGAGGTCCCAGCCTGCGCCCTGCTCGATGTCGCGGATCAGACCCACGCCGTCGGTGTTGTCGGCCGACCAGCCACCAGCGTCAAAACGCAATGTGTTGGCGGCTCCGGCCAGCGCCGCGCGTTCGCTCACCTGCGCGGCCAGTGCGGGCGCCTGCAACTTGAAGGGCACCGTGACGTTGCACCCCCGTCCACCCTCTGCCACAAACCGGTTCACGGTGGCCGCAAAGCCGTCCAGCGGACAAAGCACCCGGCCGTATTCGACAGCCTGGCCAGTCTGCTCCGCAAAGCGCGCATGGATGAAAGGGCTCCTGCTGTGGGCGACAGGATTGCCCAGCACGGCATAACGGTCGGGCTGCATGGGCTATCGGCCGGTCATGGTGGTTTCCAGCCCGTCTTCGCGCGTGAAGCGGAAGCGAGATGTCACCACGATCTGGTCGGCCTGCGTCCGCATGGCCGAGGTGAAAGGCCCGAACGGAGAGGCGGCGCGCACGATGGCCACGGCCTGCTGGTCCAGCCGCTTGTTGCGGGACGAGCGCACGATCTCGGCTTCCACCACGCGCCCGATGGCGTCCACCGTGACGTTCATGGTCAGCTCGCCGTAGAGCTTCTTGCCGTTGACTTCGGGGAAGTTGCGCGTGCCGCGGTCTTCGATGCGGCGGCGCAGGCTGTCGTAGTACAGGGCATAGACCTCTTCGCGCGTCGCCGGGCTGATGTAGCGCTTCTTGGGCCGGGCGTTTTCTTCGTTGACGCGCTTTTCGATCTCGGCCAGCAGGCGCAGCAACTGTTTGCGGCGCTCTTCCTGGTCGCGTTCCTGCGGCGCGCCGCCTTCGCGCTTGGGGTCGGGAGGGGGCAGCGCCGCCACCTCGCGGCGGATCTGTGCCAGCAGCTGCTGCTGTTCCTGCTGCAACTGGTCGATGCGGCGGCGCGCGTCGTCGGGCGCGTCGCCCAGTTGCATGGTGGGCGAGGCCGGCAATGGCGACGCTGCGCGCCCCTTGGCGGCTTCACCGCCACCGCCCAGGTTGGCCTGCGCGATGGCCTGGGCCACTTCAGGCCTTTCGTTGCCGCGCGCGTTGACCAGGATCACTTCCAGCGGCGTGTCCTTGAAGGCGCGGTTGATGGCTTCCGGGTCCACGAAGCGCACGGTCAGCAGGATGCCGTGCGCCGCCACGGACGCGATCAGCGCCCATTGCAGCGTGGAAAGGTCGCGCCAGTTCACGCGCATGGAAGCGGCTCAGGCACCTTCGGCCGCGGGTGCTTCCGCAGCGGAGCTGTCGTCCAGGGCAATCGCCAACTGCAAGGTGCCGGCAGGTTCCGACTCGTCCTCTTCTGGGGCCTCATCGGCCGCTGGCGCGGCCGCCACGTCCAGACGGGCGGCCAAGGAGGCGTGCAGTTCCAAGGTCAGCAGGTCCATGCCCGTGATGCGGGCCCGTACGCGGCTGCCGCGCGGCAGGCTTTCCGTGCCGGCCACGCGGAAGACCAGCGGCAGCGTGTCGGCGCGCACCAGGCCTTCCTTCATCACCGCGCCGTCCAGTTCGGTGACGCCGTTCTGGTCCAGCCAACGCAGCGTCCAGAAGCGCTCGATGCCTTGCTGGAAGCCGTTGTAGGCCGTGTAGGCTGCGTCAAAGCCGCTGATGATGGAAAACAGCGCAGCGTCCTTGGGCTTGAAGGGCGCCACCAGCGCGGCCGTGCGGCCGTTGCGTGCCACAGCGATGATCTGCCATTGGTTGACCAGATCTACATAGCGCCGTAGAGGAGAGGTGCTCCAGGCGTACTGCGCCACGCCCATGCCGGCATGCGGTGCGGCCTTGGTACCCATCTTGACCTTGACCCCCGGCATCAGGCTGGCCTGGCTGCGGTAGATAGCGGGCACGCCATGATCGGCCAGCCAACCGCCCCAGGTGCTGTTGGCCAGGATCATGGCCTCGGCCACGATCAGGTCCAGCGGCGCACCGCGTTGGCGGGTGCTGATCTGCACCTGTTCGTGGCCGACGGGCTCGCCGGCTTCTGCAGCCGTGCCGCCGGACAGGCGGAAGTTGTAGTCCGGCCGGTTGAAGGTCTCGGGCTTGCCGCGCACGACTTCGCGCCTCGCCTTCAGCGCCTGGGCCAGGCGGAAGGTGAAGGCCAGTTCGGGCGCAAATGCGTAGTCGGCCGGGGCGGCACCCGTCAGCGTGGCCTCGGTGACCACCGCGTCGAGCTTGTCATGGCGCAGGTTGGCGGCAATGGGCACGCGTTCGATCTTGGTTTCGTGGCTGCGGATCTCCAGCGTGGCTTCGTCCAGCGTCACATACAGGCTCACCGCCGGGCAGTCACGTCCTTCGCTGAGCGTGTAGGCCTGCACCACGTCGTCCGGCAGCATGGTGATCTTCCAGCCGGGCATGTAGACGGTGGACAGGCGCTCGCGGGCCAGTTTGTCCAGCGGGGCGTCGGGCGTGATGGCCAGGCCGGGGGCCGCGATGTGCACGCCGAAGATGACGGTGCCTGTGCCCAGGCCCTGCACGCTCAGGGCGTCGTCGATCTCGGTCGTGGCGGAGTCGTCGATCGAGAAGGCTTGCACGCCGGTTGCGGTGGGCAGGCTGTCCCTGATGACCGGTGCAGCGGTGCCCACCGGGAACTTGACGCCCTTGGGGAACTGCTCGAACAGAAAGCGCCGCCAGTGGAACTGGTAGGGGCTTTCAATGGCGCCAGACGCCGTCAACAGATCCAGCGGTGCCTTCTGCGCACGCTTGGCGGCTTCCACCACGGCCTTGTATTCCGGGCCGTTCTTGTCGGGCTTGAAGAGGATGCGGTACAGCTGCTCCCGCACTGGCGCCGGGCACTGGCCCTGCGCCAGTTCGTCGGCCCAGGTTTCGATCTGCGCGGCCACCTGCTTCTTGCGTTCGATGCCCAGCAGCGCGGCCTGCACGACCTCCTGCGGGGCCTTCTTGAACTGGCCCTTGCCCAGGCGCCGGAAGTAGTGCGGCGCGTCAAACAGGCACAGCAGCGCCGCGGCCTGTTTCTCGGGGCCGGCCTTGGCATCGAAGTAGTCGCGTGCCAGGTCGCCAAAGCTGAATTCGGCATCGGGGGCGAACTCCCAGGCCAGGTCGAGGTCGATCTCGGTCGCCAGTGCGGCGGCCTGGGCCATCAGCTCGGCGGGCGCGGGTTTTTCGAAGCGCAGCATCACGTTGGCCGACTTGACCTTCACGCGCTTGCCCGAATCCAGTTCCACCTGCACCGAGGCCTCGGCCTCGGACATCACACGGCCGGCGAGGAATTTGCCGGCTTCATCGAACAATGCGTACATGTGGTGATTGTCGCCGGGTGGATGGACCACCCCCTACGGCCTGCGGCCGCCCCCTCCAGGGGGCAACGCCAGCGGACCGGCGGAGCCGGTTCCGCGGCGTTCGCTTGGTGGGTCGCTTGGTGGGTCGCTTGGCGTTAGGCCGAGGTGGTCCAGCAGGGCGGGCAGGTGCTGGTCGAAGTCGGACATCGCGTGGTCGCTGCCTTGCACGATGCGCATCGGTTCGCCCGCGCAGCGCGTGCTCATCTCCCGCCAGGACAGCAGTTCGTCGCCGGTGGCGATGATGGGGAAGTAGCGGCTGCGCTGGCTCAAGGCGCCCGGTTCCAGGGCGCGCAATTCGTCCACGAACTCGGCGCGGAAGAAGAAACGCTCTTCGGGGCTGTGGAAGGCCGTCAGTTCGCCGACATAGGCGGCCAGGTCGCGTGCCGGGTGCACGGCAGGGTTGATCAGCACGGCGCGCCAGTTGCGACCCACGGGGGATTCGGCCACCACCGTGGCGTAGAAGCCGCCCAGCGAACTGCCCACCACCGCGCTTCTGGCTGGCCAGCCGGAAATGCCTTCCTGCACCAGGGCCATCGCCTCGCGCGGCGACGGCGGCAGTTGCGGGCACCACCAGTGCACCTGCGGCTGGTGCTCGGCCAGCCAGGCTTTCAGTCGCTGCGCCTTGAAGGACAGCGGGCTGGACCGAAAGCCGTGCAGGTAGAGCAGATGGGTGACCGGTGCCGTCATCGGTCCCCCGTCAAACGCCTTGCTTGACAAGCGGCGCCTTCAGGGCCTCGCTCAAGGTGGCCAGGCAGTCGTCCAGGTGGGCGCGCACCAGGCCCGTCGACTTGCCGCCGCCCAGTGTCGCGTTCAAGCGGGCTTGCAGCTGCAGCGCGGTCTGGCGGAACACCGGCCGCACATCGGCAGCAGATTGCGTCGCGGGCCGCACCAGGCCGGCAGCGAGCCGGCGCACATGTTCGCGCTGCAGGTTGCGGCGCAAGCTGTCCACCGCAATGCCGCCAGCGCCCTTGGCGGCCAGTTCGGACCACACCGCGTTGCTGAGGCTGGCCTGCACTTCTGCAAAGTCCAGCAGCGTGCGCGGGTCCGCAACCTGGCTTTCTGCATCGGCCAGGCGGCCGGCCAGGTTTTCGGCCATCAGCGCGTCCAGGGCCTGGCGCTGCAGCCCAAGGACCTGGGTCTGCAAGCTGAAGTCGACGCCGCGGCCAGGGCCGAAACGTTCGCCCTGGTCCACACCCAGCCGCATCATCAACTGGGGGTCGAACTTGAAGGACTGGCTGCCGAAGAATTCCGTCACCACCAGGGCCAGTGCGGCGCGCTGCTCCTTGGCAGGCACCGGCTGCACCAGCGGCCGGTTCGCGGCCGGTGACACGCGGGCGGTGTAGCTGCCGCCGATCATCTTGGTGGCCAGGGGCAGGGACGTGCCCATCGCGCCAAAGACACGGCTGATGGTGCGCCGGTACAGGGTGAAGTCCTCGCCGGGCGCCAGTGCGCGTGTGGTGGTGCGCTGCCAGAGTTCGCGTGCCAGCTTGATCTGGCGCTGTGCGTAGGCCAGCGGGTCGTCGCCCATGTCGCGTTGGGCAATCAGCGGGTCGTTGTTGGCCAGGTCCTCGTCGGTGCCGTAGGCCAGCAGCGGCTCGCGGTCGGCGCGGTCGGCCAGGGCAGCGAGTTCGCGCTTCTCGGTGGCGGCGTCCGGCCACTGGCGGTAACCGTATTCGATGGCCCAGTAGTCGTAGGCACCCAGCGTGGTCATGTGGTAATCCGCCAGCGATTCACCTTCCAGCGGCGTGTTCTGGCCGTTGTAGTCCATGACCGAAGGCGACAGGCCGTTGGCGGCCGTGTAGGCCGGATCGCGCAGTTGCGTGAGTTTCACGCTGGCCGACGCGCGGAAGTTGTGGCGCAGGCCCAGCACGTGGCCGAGTTCGTGCATGGCAACGTTCTTCAAGGCGTCGGCAACAAAGCGGTCACCTTCGGGGCCGTTGGGGTCGATCTGGCCGCGTGCGGCCAGCAGCTCCAGGCCGAAGGACGCGTCGTCCATGGCGTCCTGGCCATAGCTGCAGAACTCTTGCGCCAGGCGGGCCGCGAAATCGCCCGGTTGTGCGCCAGGGGCGGCGTCGGCCAGCACCGGCACGGTCTCTGCGACGCGGGCGCGCATCAAGCGCACGCGGTTCTCGTCAATGATCACCGCGCCGCGCAGCATTTCACCGGTGCGCGGGTCGCTCTGGCTGGGGCCCACGGCGGTGGAGCCCGGGCCTTCCTGCGCGAACCAGCGCACAGCGATGACGCGGGTGCCTTCCAGCGCGCTCCAGTCGGCGTCGGCAGGTTGCTGTTCCACCACCACGGCATTGCGGAAGCCCGCACGTTCAAAGGCCTTGTTCCACTCCAGCACGCCTTCGCGGACCGGCGTGCGCCACTTCTCGGGGATGTTGCGGTCCAGCACGACGCGGATGGCTTCCTTGGGGGCCGAAACCTCGGCCGTTGGGTCGGCCTTTTCCAGCCTCCAGCGGCGGATGAGGTGGGTGCGGCGGCCTTCCTGGTTGTCGTTGCCCAGGTCCACGAAGGAGGTGTTGAAATAGCCCACACGGGGATCGGCGGCGCGGGTCTGCAGCGGCACGGCGGGCAGCGGTGCCAGCGTGTAGGTCACGCCGATGAACAGGCTGCGCACGTCCGGCAGTGCACGGGGCGGGTTGGGGGCCAGAGCCGGGTTGGAAACCGTCGCGGGAAGACGCGGCACCGAGAAGTGCTGGCGCAGGGTGATGAAGGTGCCGGCCGGTGTCGTGCGCACACGTTCGAAGGAACTGTTGGCGCGGTCCAGCGCATAGGGCAGGCGGTGCTGCGCTTCCAGCGCCAGTTGGGCGTTGAAGATGTCGCTGCCGAGCAGCACATTGGCGTCAACGAGCAGTGCCTTGGTCAGCGGGTGCGGCGCGGCCAGCAGGGGCGCGGCGGCCAGCAGGCTGTCGGAATAGCTTTCGCTCAGGGCGCGCGCCAGCGGCGTGCCGGCCGGCGCGCGGACGGCGGTGTTGCGGGCGATCAGTTGCACGGTGTTGCCGACGCGCCGCAACTGCACCATGTCACTGCGCCCGGTCAGGCCCGGCCAGAAGCGGCCCTCGCCGGTGCCGCCGGCCACCGATGAGGCCATGAAAAACGGCTTGTCCAGCAGAGCGGCAGGGATCTCCAGCCAGGTGCGGTCGTCGCGTGTCCAGACGGGCAGGTAGCCGTCGCTGCGCTTGGCTTCGCGGACGGTCTCGGCAAACGGCGCCAGCGCGCCAGGCAGGGGTGTCGGGCGTCCGGCAGGCGCAGAAGCCGCAACGCCCGGCGTGGAAGAAGCTGAGGCGACGGGTGCGGCCGCAGGCGTCGGGGCGGGTGCAGCACCCGGTGCCTGTGCCGTGGCGCAGCCTGCCAATGCCAGGGACAGTGCAGTGACGGCAGCAGACGCGCGCGTCAGGGAAGGGTTCAGGGTTTTCATCGTGCCTCGAGCGACAGGGCATCTGCCCACAAAGCGCGCGAGGGTAGCTCAGCCTGCAAGGCCCGGTGACGCGCTGTGATGAAACGGGTTCCGGCCGGTGTGAACGGCGTAACGGGCGCCTGTTGTCAGCGCGCAGCCAGTGCTGCCAGCAACTTGTCGTGCACGCCGCCGAAGCTGCCGTTGCTCATGCACAGCACGTGGTCGCCAGGCCGCGCGGCGCGCAGCAACTGGTCGACAAGCATGTCCACGCTGTCCGCGACCACCGCCTGCGCGCCCATGGGCGCCAGCGCCTCGGCGGCGCTCCAGCCGTAGTTGCCCTGCAGGCAGAAGCTGAGGTCGGCTTCTTCCAGTGCCCAGGGCAGTTGGGCCTTCATGGTGCCCAGCTTCATGGTGTTGGAACGGGGCTCGAAGACGGCCAGGATGCGCGCACCGTGGCCGACCTTGCGGCGCAGGCCTTCCACCGTGGTGCGCATGGCCGTGGGGTGGTGGGCGAAGTCGTCATAGACCTTCACGCCGGCCGCCTCGCCGCGCAATTCGAGCCGGCGCCGCACGTTCTGGAACGTGGACATCGCGGCGCACGCCGCATCCGGCGACACGCCGACGTGTTCGGCAGCACCCACCGCGGCCAGGGCGTTCATCTGGTTGTGCTCGCCCAACAGGCTCCATTCGACATGGCCCAGCTTCAGACTGCCGCGCAAGACGTCAAAGCTCTGCGGGTCGCCGCGCGCGCACAGGCCGCCGGGTTCTTCGCGCTTGGTGCCAAAGCGCTGCACCTCGCTCCAGCAGCCTCGCGCCAGCACGCGGGCCAGGGCCTCGTCGCGGGCGTTGACGACCAGGCGCCCGCTGGCGGGCACGGTGCGCACCAGGTGGTGGAACTGGGTCTCGATGGCGGCCAGGTCTGGGAAGATGTCCGCGTGGTCCAGTTCCAGGTTGTTCAGCACGGCGGTGCGCGGCCTGTAGTGCACGAACTTGCTGCGCTTGTCGAAGAGGGCGGTGTCGTATTCGTCGGCTTCGATGACAAACGTGTGACCGGTACCCAAACGCGCCGACACGCCAAAGTTCAAGGGCACGCCGCCCACCAGGAAACCCGGCTGCAGGCCGGCCTGGTCCAGCATCCAGGCCAGCATGGACGTGGTGCTGGTCTTGCCGTGCGTGCCGGCCACCGCCAGCACGTGACGGCCTTGAAGCACGTGTTCAGACAGCCATTGCGGGCCACTGGTGTAGGCCGCGCCAGCCTCCAGGAGGGCTTCCATCAAGGGGTTGCCGCGGGTCACCACGTTGCCGATGACGAAGACGTCGGGCTTCAGCGCCAGCTGGTCGGCGCCAAAACCTTCGATGAGCTCGATGCCCAGCGCGCGCAACTGGTCGCTCATGGGCGGGTAGACGCCGGCGTCGCAGCCGGTCACGCGGTGGCCGGCTTCGCGCGCGAGCGCCGCCAGGCCGCCCATGAAGGTGCCACAGATGCCCAGGATGTGGATGTGCATCAGCAGCTCATGTGCGCAGCGCTTCGCGCGCTGCGGCCACGGTGGCGTCAATATCTTCGGCCGTGTGCGCCGCGCTGACGAATCCGGCTTCGTATAGCGCAGGGGCCAGGTAGACGCCGCGGTCCAGCATGGCGTGGAAGAAGCGGTTGAATCGTTCCTTGTCCGTGGCCATGGTGCCGCCGTAGTTCTGCGGCAGTTCGCGGGCGAAGAAGAAGCCGAACATGCCGCCTTCGCAGTCGCCTACCAACGGCACGCCAGCGTCACGCGCTGCGCCTTCCAGTCCGCGGACCAGGCTGCTGGTGCGCGCCGACAAGGCTTCGAAGAAGCCGGGCTTGCTGATTTCCTTCAGCGTGGCCAATCCACAGGCCGTGGCCACCGGGTTGCCGCTGAGCGTGCCGGCCTGGTAGACCGGACCCAGGGGTGCCAGCTGGCTCATGACTTCACGGGTGCTGCCAAAGGCCGCCAGCGGCATGCCGCCGCCGATGACCTTGCCGAAGACGCTCATGTCCGGCTTGAAGCCAGGGATCAAGTTGGCGTAGATACTTTGCGCGCTGCCCAGGGCGACGCGGAAGCCCGACATCACCTCGTCAAACACCAGCATGGCGCCGTGCCGGGTGCACAGCTCGCGCAGCTTGCTCATGAAGGGCAGCGAAGCACGCACGAAGTTCATGTTGCCGGCAATGGGTTCGATCATCACGCAGGCGATTTCGCTGCCCTGCGTGGCGAAGGCTTCTTCCAGCTGCGCCAGGTTGTTGTATTCCAGGACGAGCGTGTGCTTGACCACGTCTTCCGGCACGCCCGCGCTGGTGGGGAAGCCAAAGGTGGCCAGGCCCGACCCGGCCTTGACCAGCAAGGCGTCGGCATGGCCGTGGTAACAGCCCTCGAATTTGATGATCTTGTTGCGGCCGGTGGCGCCACGTGCCAGGCGCAAGGCACTCATGCCGGCTTCGGTGCCGCTGCTGACCAGGCGCACCTGCTCCACGCTGGGCACCAGGGCGATGATCGCTTCGGCCAGTTCAATTTCGCGTTCGGTCGGTGCGCCGAAGCTGAAGCCGTCCATTGCCGCCTTCTGGACCGCGTCCAGCACGGCCGGATGGCCATGGCCCAGGATCATGGGACCCCAGGAGCCGATGTAGTCGATGTAGCGCTGGCCTTCGGCGTCCCACATATAGGCGCCCTCCGCGCGGGCGATGAAGCGCGGTGTGCCGCCCACGGCGCGGAAGGCGCGCACAGGCGAGTTCACGCCACCGGGAATGACCCGCTGGGCACGTTCGAAAAGGCTCTGGTTGGTCTTCATCGGCAAGCTCTGGTTTTCAATGCACGCGGCGGGGTTGGCCCTTGGTGTTGCCGTCTTCGGGTTCACCGGGGCCGTTGTCGACCGGGTTCTCGCCGTCCGCGCCTTCTTCCGGCGGTGGCAGGGCCCAGAAGAAGCGGTCGGGCACCACGCCGCCCATGCCCGGGCGAAAGCCGGCGTCCAGGCTCTGGTCCAGGAAGGACAGCGCCTCGCCGACCGCGGCTTGCAATTCACCGCCCGCGGCCAGCAGCGAAGCCAGCGCGGCCGCCAGGGTGTCCCCGGCGCCGACGAAGGCCGTCTCGAAGCGCTCGAACTTCTCGCCGGCGATGGCACCTTGCGGACTGGCCAGCACGTTGTCGATGAATTGTTCGGAGCCCTTGCTGGCCAGCATCACGCCGGTCACCAGCACGTAGCGGGTGCCGTGTTCGCCTGCGGCCACCGCCAGTTCGCGTGCCGAAGGCGGGCGTTCGCTGTCCCATTCAGGCAACAGGAAGTCCTGCAGGGTCTTGTGGCTGCCTACCAGCACCTCGGTGGCCGGGAGGATCAGCTCCCGGAACGCGTCCAGGTAGGGTTGCTGCTGCTCTTCGTCCAACCAGGACAGGTTGGGCATGTAGGACACGAGCGGAATCTCGCTGTAGTCGCTGAGGATTTCGGCTACCGCCGACACGTTGTCGGCATTGCCGAGGAAACCGACCTTCCAGCCGGACAGGGTCACGTCTTCCAGGATGGTGCGGGCCTGTTCGGCGACGGCGTCGGCTTCGATCTCGTGCTGGTCAAAGATGTCCGCGGTGTCCCGCATCACGATGGCGGTGACCACGGGCAGTGCATGTGCGCCCATGGCGGCCACGGTGGCGATGTCACCGGCCAGGCCGCCCGCGCCGCTGGGGTCGCTGGCGTTGAAACACATCACACAGGCGGGAGGCGGCGGTTCGGCGCCCGGGCCTTCGAGGTCCGGGGCCGTGGCGGTTTCGGGGGTCATGTCGGGCCTCGGCGCTCAGAAGGAGGAAAGCAAATGCAAACCTCCAGAGGATTCTTAGAAACGTTGTGTAGGTCCTCACGAAACCTGAGATTTCCCAGGAAAGGCGTGGCTACAATCCTGTTCCATTGTAGTGACGTGACTGTCTACCGTGAGCGAACCGAGTACCTGGATGTGCCTGATCTGCGGCTGGATCTATAACGAAGCCGATGGCGATCCGGAACACGGCATTGCAGCCGGGACCGCATGGGCCGATGTCTCCATGAATTGGACCTGCCCGGAGTGCGGCGCGCGCAAGGAAGACTTCGAAATGGTCCAAATCTGACCCTTGACCCGCATGCTGCGGCTTGCGGCTGAAGGGCCCCACGAGGAGAACGGCGCTTGGACAATCCTGGGCCTCAGGCAGGCGCAAGCGGCGGACCGGGTTCGCCGGGCGCCAAGGTGCTGGTCATAGATGACAGCAACACCATCCGGCGCAGTGCCGAGATATTCCTGCGCCAAGGGGGCCATGAAGTCGTGTTGGCCGAAGACGGTTTTGATGCTCTGGCCAAAGTCAACGATCACGCTCCCGAGCTGATCTTCTGCGACATCCTCATGCCGCGCCTCGATGGGTACCAGACCTGCGCCATCATCAAGCGCAACCCGCGCTTTGCGCATGTGCCCGTGATCATGCTGTCCAGCAAGGACGGTCTCTTCGACAAGGCGCGTGGCCGCATGGTGGGCTCAGAGGACTACCTCACCAAGCCCTTCACCAAAGAACAGCTGCTCAAGGCAGTGGACACTTTCCGCCGCGGCGGCGCCTGAAAGCTCTTACAGCTATGACGCGTGGCACCCAAAGGACACACGATGCCGATCCAGAAGATCCTCGTCGTTGACGACAGCAAGACCGAGTTGCACCACCTTTCCGACGTGCTCGGCAAGCGCGGCTACACCGTGCGCACCGCAGAAAACGGCGAAGAGGCCATGCGTCGCCTGGAAGAGGAAAAGCCGCACCTGATCCTGATGGATGTGGTGATGCCGGGCCAGAACGGCTTCCAGCTGACCCGCGCCATCACACGAGACCCGCGCTTTTCCGATGTGCCGGTCATCATGTGCACCAGCAAGAACCAGGAAACCGACAAGGTCTGGGGGATGCGGCAGGGCGCGCGTGACTACATCGTCAAGCCGGTCAATGCCGACGAGTTGATCGCCAAGATCAAGGCCTTCGACTAGTCGCCCAGCCGATGGCCAACCGCGAAGCCCTTCGACAACTTCAGAGCCGCCTGGCCGAACGGCTGCAGGCTGCGCGCACCGAAACTTCGTCGGTCACCTGGCTGGCGGTGGAGTGCGCCAGCCATGGCCTGCTGGTGCCGTTGATGACGGCGGGCGAAATTTTTCCGGCGGGTGCCTTGCTGCCGGTCCCCCACACCAGGCCCTGGTTCCTGGGCGTGGCCAACCTGCGCGGAGGCCTGCACGGCGTGGTGGACTTGGCGGCGTTTCTGGGCCTGCGGGCGCCGCTGGCGCGAGACGCCGTGCGTGAGCAGGCACGGCTGCTTGCCTTCAACGCCCAACTGGGTGCATACAGCGCAGTCTTGGTGGACCGCCTGGCCGGGTTGCGCAACCGCAACCAGATGAGCGAGATCGCGCCCGACGGCCTCAGCCGCCCGGCTTTTGCCACCGCCATGTGGCGCGACGCCGAGGGGCGGCGCTGGCAAGAAATCGACCTGGCCGCCTTGTCGCGGCATGACCAATACCTGGCCATTTCTGCATGAAATCGCGTGACGCCGCATGAAATCGGCTGAACCAGCCTGCACCGCGGTTTCCCGCGGCAGGCAGAACAATCAATGAAGAGGATGCCATGAGCTTTCTGGACCGCATCAAGGGCAAGGCGGGCGCCAAGCCGGAGGCCGATATTCCGCTGGACGCCACCGACGCTGCGCCCTACGAGGAACTGGCGCAGGCTGTGACCCCCAACGAAGTGACGGTGCGCCTGGGCCAGAGCACCTTGGCGCCAAATGCCCGCGATGGCGGCGATTCCTCCATCATTTCCGAAGCTGCGCCGTCCGAACTTGCGCAGGAATTCAGCGAAACGCGCCTGCCTGGTGCTGACGGCGACGAGGGTTTCAACACCGGGCTGCCGGTGGTGGGCGCATGGCCGCTGGCGCGGCAGCAGCGTTCCATGGTGATCCTGTTCGTGGTGGGCCTGGTGGGCGTGCTGCTGTCGGCCATCCTGGTGCTCACGTCCAGCAGCCGCGGCTCGTCACAAGTGGCCGCGGCCGGCCAGGCCACGACCCAGTCGCAGCGACTGGCCAAGTCGGTTTCGCAGGCGCTGGTGGGCAGCGCCACAGCCTTCCCCGAAGTCAAGGAGTCCATTGACATCCTGACCCGGAACGTGCGCAGTCTGAAGACTGGCGAAGGTGACGTGGCCGCCGCTTCGGGGGGCTTGCAGGACCAACTGGACCTTTTGGTCCCCCTGGTGGACAAGGCCGAGAAGAACGCCGGCGTTGTGCTCAGCCAGCAAAAGACATTGACCCAGGTGGGCCAGGCGCTGCGCGCCATCAACCGACAGAGCGCAGACCTGCTGGAAACCGCCGAAACCGTGTCTTCGCTGAAGCTGCAAGGCGGGGCTTCGGCTGCCGAGCTGTCGGCGGTGGGCCAGTTGGTGATGCTGACGCAGCGCATTGGCAAGAGCGCGAACGAATTCCTGACCACCGAAGGCGTCAGTGCCGAGGCCGTGTTCCTGCTGGGCAAGGACCTGAACTCCTTCAAGGAAATCGTCCAGGGCGTGATCAGTGGCAATGCCGACCTGCGCCTGCCCGGCACGCGCGACCCCCAGGTGCGCGAAAAGTTGCAGCAGTTGCTGCAACAGTACGAGAAGACCCGCACCGAGGCCAGCGCCATCCTGGGCAACCTGCAAGGCCTGGTGGCCGCGCGCGAGGCGCAGAGCGCCATCGTCGCCGACTCCGAACCGCTGCGCAAAGGTCTGGACAGTCTGCAGACGGACCTCGCTTCGCAAAGCGGGTTCAGTGGCATTCGCCTGGTGCTGGGTCTGCTGTCGCTGTTGGTCCTGGCCGCCGGCGGCTTCGGATTGCTGCGGCTTTTCGTGATCGACCAGACCACACGCGCGAAGGCCGCTGACGGTCAGCGCCAGGAAGCGGAACGGCAGGAGCAGGAAGCCAAGCGCGTCAACGACGCCAACCAGGCCGCCATTCTTCGGCTGATGAACGAACTGCAGACGGTGGCCGAAGGCGATTTGACGCAGCAGGCCACGGTGACCGAAGACATCACGGGCGCGATTGCCGACTCCGTGAACTACACGGTGGAAGAACTGCGTACCCTGGTGGAGCAAGTGCAGACCACGGTGGGTCGCGTGACGGAAACGACGGCACAGGTGGAGAACACGTCCACCGAACTGCTGGCCGCGTCCACCGAGCAACTGCGCGAGATCCGCGACACCGGTGAGTCCGTGCTGCAGATGGCCGGACGCATCAACGACGTGTCCGCACAAGCCCAGGAAACTGCCGCGGTGGCGCGCCAATCGCTGCAGGCGGCCGAGTCCGGTCTGTCGGCGGTGAACAACGCCATCGGCGGCATGAACTCCATCCGCGACCAGATCCAGGAAACGTCCAAGCGCATCAAGCGCCTGGGTGAAAGCTCGCAGGAGATCGGCGAAATCACCGAGCTGATTTCAGACATCACCGAGCAGACCAACGTGCTGGCCCTGAACGCCGCCATCCAGGCCGCCAGTGCCGGTGAAGCGGGTCGCGGCTTCTCGGTGGTGGCCGAGGAAGTGCAGCGTCTGGCCGAACGCTCGGCCGACGCGACGCGGCAGATCGCGGCCATCGTGCGAACCATTCAGACCGACACGCAAGATGCTGTGGGCGCCATGGAACGCAGCACGGCCGGTGTGGTGGAAGGTGCGCGGCTGTCTGACGCGGCAGGTGCCGCACTGGGGGACATCGACCGCGTGACGCGGGAACTGTCGGACCTGATCTCGCGCATCTCGGTTGAAGCGCAGAAGGAAGCGCGTTCGGCCAACGAGGTGGCGGCCAATATCCAGCACATCTTCGCGGTGACAGAGCAGACTTCCGAAGGCACGCGCTCCA
The DNA here is from genome assembly GCA_963750785.1 of uncultured beta proteobacterium. Classification (GTDB taxonomy): domain Bacteria; phylum Pseudomonadota; class Gammaproteobacteria; order Burkholderiales; family Burkholderiaceae_C; genus Rubrivivax. The sequence goes on from CAVVSC010000006.1 coordinate 161,446, forward strand.
CTGCGCAGATGGTGCGCGAGTTGTCCCGCAGCGCTGAAGAACTGAAGGCCTCGGTGGCCCGGTTCAAGATCAACTGAGCCACCGGCAGACAAGGCCAGCACGCGCGATGCAAGCCGACATGGACTCCGAGACCGGCGCCCTCCAGGGCATGGCAGGCGACGACCTCAGCGCGCTGGCCTGGGTGCACGGCGAATTGCGCCGTTCCCTGGAAAACGCGCACAAGTCACTGCGCCGCTACCTGAAGGACGCCGAGGCCGCCAGCGGTGGCGACCTGGACGTGGTGGACCCTTCTGTCCTGCGCACGGCGCGCACGCAGTTGCACCAGGGCGTCGGTGCCCTGGAACTGGTGGGCCTGCCGGCCGTGGCGGACGTGCTGCGCGCCAGCGAAAGCGCCGTGCAGCGCATGATCGGCAAGCCGGCGCTGATGAACCTTGCGGCGGTGGAGGTGATCGAACGGGTCTCCTTCGCGCTGCTTGATTTCCTGACCCGGCAGCTGGCCCGCAAGCCCGTGTCTCCTGTGATGCTGTTCCCGCAGTACCGCGCGGCTCAGCAACTGGCCGCAGCCGAACGGGTGCACCCGGCGGACCTGTGGAAGATCGACTGGCAATGGCGTGACCTGCCGCAGGACATGACGGCGCGGCCGCTGTCGGCCGACGAGCACACCCGCAGTGAGCTCGAATCCGAGACTCTGGCGCTGATGCGCGACCCCACTCGCAAGCCTTCGCTGCAGCGCATGAGCGACCTCTGCGCGGGGCTGGGTGCGGGCGAACGTCACCACGGCAGCCCGGCGCTGTCCACGCTGTGGCAGTTGGCCGCGGGCGTGTTCGAGGCCCAGTCCGCGGGTCTGTTGCAACCGGATGTCTACAGCAAGCGGATCGCCTCGCGTCTGCTGGCGCAGTTGCGTGCCAGCACGCGCGGCCAGGCCGAGGCCTCCGACCGGCTGGCGCAGGATCTGCTGTTCTTCTGTGGCCGTGCGCAGCCGCCCACAGCGCTTCAGCCAGCCCCGCGCCTGAATGCCGTGCGCCAGGCCTGGCGCCTGGACAAGGAACCGGTCGTTGACTATGAGACCGTGCGCCTGGGCCGATTCGACCCCGCGCACCTGGCTTTGGCCCGCAAGCGCGTGGCCGCGGCCAAAGACGCCTGGTCGGCTGTGGCTGGCGGAGAACAGCACCGCATTGCCAACTTGCCAGAGCAGTTTGCGCTGGTGAGCGAGTCCTTGCAGCGCCTGTTCCCGTCGGGCGAGGTGCTGGCGCAGGCGCTGCAGTCCACCGTGGCGCAGACCGTGGCGGCCAACCAGTCGCCACCGGCAGCCTTGGCCATGGAAGTGGCCACGGGCATCCTGTACCTGGACGCGTCGCTGGAAGACGGCGAACTGGACCAGCCCGAACTGGGCGCCCGCATCCAGCGTCTGGCCGGCCGCATCGACAGCGTGCGCGCAGGCGCCGATCCGCAGCCTCTGGACGTGTGGATGGAGGAGCTGTACCGCCGGGTCTCCGACCGCCAGACCATGGGCAGCGTGGTGGCCGAATTGCGGGCCTCGTTGTCGGAAGTCGAAAAGCAGATCGACCAGTACTTCCGCAACCCGGCCGAACGCCAGGTGCTGATTCCGGTGCCTGCCCAGCTGTCGTCCATGCGCGGGGTGCTGTCCGTGCTGGGCATGGACCAGGCCTCCGCCGCTGCGCTGCACATGCGCAATGACGTGGACGCGCTGGCGCAGACCGAGGTGGACCCGCAGCGCGCCATCCAGGCCGGCACCTTTGACCGCCTGGCCGACAACCTGGGCGCCCTGAGCTTCCTGATCGACATGCTCAGCGTGCAGCCTCAGCTGGCCAAGTCCCTGTTCCGCTTCGACCCGGAAACCGGCAACCTGACAGCCGTGATGGGCAAGTCCGACCGCGTGTCGGCCTTCGCGCAACTGGACGAGCCCAACGCCGTACCGGCGCAGGCCGCATCGACCGAGCCGCTGCTGGCGCAGGTGCAGGCGCTGGGCCTGGCGGCGGCAAGCCCGGAGGTGTCGGACCTCAGCCTGTCTCGTGACCTTGACCGCTTGGCGCAGCAGGCACTCGCGGCAGACCAGCCGGATCTGGCGCGCTTGCTCAGCAGCGCGCAGGCCGGTTTGCGGGAAGGCACTGACGCGGTCTCGCGGCGCGAGCTGCGCGCCGAACTGGCCGAAGCGGTTGCCGGACTGGGTGCACCAGCGCCGGCCGAAGCCTTGCCGCCGTCGGCACCGGTGCCGCCACCCGTGGCCGCGCCTCAGGGTGGCACGGGCCTGGAAGACGACGAGGAGATGCGGGACATCTTCATCGAGGAAGCCCGCGAAGTCGTCACCGACGCTCGCGCGGCCGTCGCCCGCCTGATGGACTCGGCCAGCAACGAGCCCGACATGACCGCCGTGCGCCGTGCCTTCCACACCCTGAAGGGCAGCTCGCGCATGGTGGGGCTCAAGGACTTTGGCGATGGCGCCTGGTCTTGCGAGCAGCTGTACAACGCGCGCCTGGCCCAGGCGCCGCAGATGGACGCACCCCTGCGCCAGTTCACCAGCGAAGCACTGGATTACCTGGGCGACTGGGTGGAAGCCATTGCCGACAGGCGCATCAGTGGACATGTCAGTGCCGCTGTGTCACAGGCGGCCGATGCGCTGAGGCTGGAAGGCCGGCGCGTGCCCATCGCTGCACCCGTGGCCCTTGCTGCCGTTCCTGCCGATCGCACGGTGACACTGGCGCCGCCGATGGAGGATCGCACGGTCATCGTTGCGCCGCCTGCCGCCGCAGAGCAGACGGTCCTCCTGGCGCCGCCTGCTGCAGAAGAGCGCACGGTATTCGTGGCGCCGCCCGCAGAAGAGCGCACGGTGTTTGTCGCGCCGCCTCCTGCAGAGGAGCGCACGGCGGTCGTGATGCCGGCCCCAGCCCCAGCCGACGACACGACGGTCATCCATGTGCGGCCTCCCGTGCCGGAGCCGTTGTCAACGCCGCAGCCTGAGCCTTTGCCTCTGGTGATCCCGGCGGCGGTGCCCGCAGACGCCGATGCGCCGCTCACCCTGGACTTCGACGCCGAGCCGGCAAAACCCGCCGGAGAAGCCACCATCACTTTCCCGGTTACCCGCCAGCCCACGGAAGCGCGACCTTCGGCCAGTTCGCGCCATGCCGACGACCCTGACTTTGAACTGTCACTGCCCGACCTGGACGACGAGCCGCGCACGCAGATCCAGCCGCGCACGCTGACGGAACGGCTGCCCAATCTGCCGTCTGCGGCCGACCTGGACCTGGGCGCGCCCGCGGTCGAACCAGCCTCGGAGCCGGTGTCCGACCCCGCCCCGGAACTGGAAGCCGATTTCGAACTGGACCTGGGCGGCTACGAAGCTGAAGCCGCGCAGCCAGCACCGGCCGTCAGCGAGCATGCGCCCGCCCTGCCGGCGGCCGACGCGCTGGAGCTCGACCTGGGGGACCTGGCCGAGGCCTTTGCCCCCGCAGCCGCTGACGCCGCGGCGCTGGCTGACCTGCCCATCGACATGGTGGACGAACAGTCCACGGACAGTCCCACGCAAACCGTGGTTGAACTGGCGGCAGAACCTGCGCCAGAAGCGTTCACGGAAGCCCTTGACCAGAACGACGAGCAGGTCAAGGTCATTGGCCCGCTCCGCATCAGCATCCCGCTGTTCAACATCTACCTCAACGAGGCCGACGAACTGTCGCGTCGCCTCGTCACCGAATTGTCCGAGTGGTCGGTGGACCATGAACGGCAACCGGTTACCGACACTGCCGTGGCCTTGGCGCATTCTCTGGCCGGCAGTTCGGCCACGGTGGGTTATGCCGATCTTTCGGCGCTGGCGCGCGCCCTGGAACACGCACTGGAGCGTTCGCGTGCAGCGGGCCACGGCCGCTCCGGCGAGGCGGTGCTGTTCATCGACGTGGCCGAGGAAATCCGCCGCCTGCTGCACCAATTTGCCGCTGGCTTCCTGCGCGCGGCCGATCCGCAACTGGGCGAACGGCTGGCGGAGCACGAACGCTTGCCGGTGGAGCCTGTCACCGCCGACGACCTGAACGACGCGGCCAACGACGACACCAGCGATGGCGGCGATCTGGCCGCGCCCGACGTGCTGCTGGTGCCGGATCCCGCGCCCGGCTCGGCGCTGCCCGAGGATGACATCGACGCGATCGATGCGGTGGACACCGAACTGTTCCCCATCTTCGAGGAAGAGGCCGACGAACTCCTGCCGCAGCTGCTGGCCCGGCTGCGCGAGTGGCATGACCATCCGGGCAACCCCGGAGCGCCGGCCGCTTGCATGCGCACTTTGCACACCTTCAAGGGTGGCGCACGCCTGGCAGGTGCCATGCGCCTGGGCGAGATGGCGCACCGCCTGGAAACGGGCATCGAACATCTCAGCGCCGAGACCAATCCGCTGGCCACGCAGATCGACCCGCTGCTGGCGCGCGCCGATGCCATGGTGTCGGCCTTCGAAGTGTTGCGGCGCCGGGGCGCCCAGCCTGCACCAGTGGTCGTTCCTGAAGCGGCGCCGGTCCCCGTAGCCGCGCCTGCATTGCCGGTCGCGTTGCCGGAACTCAGCGCCGAATCGCTGCCCGAACTGGCGCCGGTGCCGGTTGAGGACGTGGACATCTCGGTCGAACTGGCTGCGCCTCCGGGTGAAGCCGTGCCGGACATCGACTGGGCGCGCTTTGTCACCGACCCTGCCGCGCGACCCGCCGAGCAGCCCGTGGTGGCGCCTGAGAAGGGTGCGGCGGTCGGCCCGGCTGCCGTGCGCGTGCGCTCCAGCCTGCTGGACCGCCTGGTCAACAACGCCGGCGAAGTGAGCATCACCCGCGCCCGCATCGACAGCAATGTGCAGTTGCTGCAAGGCTCCTTGGGCGAGCTGACAGAGAGCCTGGAAAAACTGCGCCGCCAGTTGCGAGACATTGAAGTGCAGGCCGAGTCGCAGATCAGTTCGCGCATGGAAGCCGCCAAGGCACAGTCCGTCACCTTTGATCCGCTGGAAATGGACCGCTTCACACGGTTCCAGGAACTGACGCGGTTCATGGCGGAGTCGGTCAACGACGTGGCCACCTTGCAGCGCAGCCTGCAGCGCACGCTGCAGTCGGCCGAAGATGAACTGGCTGCTCAGGCGCGCCTGACGCGAGAACTGCAGGAAGACCTTTTGCGCACACGCATGGTCGAATTCGAGAGCGTGGCTGACCGCCTGTACCGCACCGTGCGCCAGGCCGCCAAGGAAACGGCCAAGCAGGTGCGCGTGGACATCGTCGGCGGTGGCATAGAAATCGACCGAGGCGTGCTGGAACGCATGGTCGGCTCCTTTGAACACCTGCTGCGCAACAGCGTCGCCCACGGCGTGGAAATGCCGGCCGCGCGCAGCGCCGCCGGCAAGGACGCCAGCGGCATGATCACGGTGACCGTGGCGCAGTCGGGCAACGAAGTGGCTGTGGAATTTGCCGACGACGGCCGTGGGCTGGATCTGGAGCGCATCCGGCAGCGTGCGCTGGAACGTGGCTTGATCAGCACCGACGCCCAGCCAAGCCCCGCCGAACTGCAGCAGATGATCTTCGCCCCGGGCTTCAGCACGGCCGAGACCGTGACCGAACTGGCCGGCCGCGGTGTCGGGCTGGACGTGGTGCGGGCCGAAGTCAACGCCATGGGCGGCCGCATCGAGATCGGCAGCGAACCCGGGCGCGGCACGCGCTTCCGCCTGTTGCTGCCGCTGACCACGGCTGTCACGCAGGTCGTCATGCTGCGCTGCGGTGGCACGCAGGTGGCGGTGCCCTCACCCTTGATCGAGATCGTGCGCCGGGTGCCCACGGCCGAATGTGAAAAGGCCTATGCCACCGGCTTCCTGACCTATGCAGGCGAGGACGTGCCGTTCTTCTGGCTCGCGTCCTTGCTGCAGGCAGGCACGCGGGGTCCGGGCACGGGCAAGAACCAGAATGTGATCGTCGTACGCAGCGCGGCCCAGCGTGTGGCCGTGCACGTGGACGAAGTCGTCGGCAACCAGGAAGTGGTGGTCAAGAACGTCGGCCCGCAGTTGTCGCGCCTGCCCGGTCTGGCCGGTGTCACCTTGCTGCCTTCTGGTGGCGTGGCACTCATCTACAACCCGGTCGCGCTGGCGGCGGTGTACGCAAACACCGCGCATGAACTGGCCGCCCTTGGACTTGCGCCTGCACTGCCCGATCAGATTCAGGAACCCGCGCCCGCCGACGCCATCCCGCTGATCATGGTGGTGGATGATTCGCTCACCGTGCGGCGAGTCACGCAGCGTCTGCTGACCCGTGAGGGCTACCGTGTGGTGACGGCCAAGGACGGTCTGGACGCGCTCGAACAACTGGCTGGCGGCGAACGACCCACGGTGATGCTGTCGGACATTGAAATGCCGCGCATGGACGGTTTTGACCTGGTGCGCAACGTGCGCACCGACGCCAGGCTGAAGGGCTTGCCAGTGGTGATGATTTCCTCGCGCACAGCCCAGAAGCACCGCGACTACGCCGCAGAACTTGGGGTCAACCACTACCTGGGCAAGCCATATTCCGAGGAAGAGTTGCTGGCAATCGTTGCGGGCTATGTCCGCGCAGCCGCCGCTCACTGAACATCGCCGCAATCCGGTCGACAATGCCTCCCAGAGCCAGGGGGGTATTCAAATAACACGCGCGAGGCGGCATGTCCCGAGTCGTTGAGCATCTGGCCGAACTCACCGGTTTCCGAGACCGGGATGTCCTGGACGTGACCTTGGTCGGTGCGTTCAAGGACCTGCTTCGCCCACAAGCGGTAGCCATCTTTCGCTGCGTGGGTGAAGAAGGTGAAGAGCGCTGGCTCAGCCGTGCCCGCCTGACGTCGGGTGAGGTCACCGCCACGGCGGACCCGCTCTGGGCAGACCCGTCCTCCCTGCCGCTTCTGGCCAGCTTCCCAGACCGCCTCAGTTGTCTGCAGCGGCAGGAGGCCTTCACGGTGGACAGTTCGCCGGCGATGGCCTACTTCCCGTTGAGCACGGACCGAGAACCCGTGGGCGTGCTGGAACTGCAGACCGCCCAGCCGCTGTCCTATGACGACGTGCGGATGGTCTGCAGCATCCTGCGCATCTACCGCAACTTCCAGGGCCTGCTGGACTACAGCGAACGCGACACCTTGACCGGCCTGTTGAACCGGAAGACCTTCGATGAGAGCTTCATGCGCGTGGCCATGCAGACCGCGCCCGACACGGCGCTGCACCGCACCGACACACGTCGCTACAGCCCGGCAGGCACGTCCTGGCTGGGCGTGATCGACATCGACCACTTCAAGCGTGTCAACGACAACTTCGGCCACCTGATTGGCGACGAGGTGCTGCTGCTCCTGTCACGCCTGATGCGGACCAGCTTCCGCTTCCATGACCATCTGTACCGCTTTGGCGGCGAAGAGTTCGTGGTCCTGATGCGCTGCAATACCGACGACGATGCGGCCCGCGCGATGGAGCGCCTGCGTGCCAATGTGGAGAGCTACGTCTTTCCGCAGGTGGGCAACATCAGCATCAGCGTGGGCTTCACCCGGCTGCGCGCAGGCGACAGCCCCAACGACGCCTTTGCACGCGCCGACCGGGCCGTCTACTACGCCAAGCAAAACGGTCGCAACCAGGTGCAGTACCACGCTCAATTGGTGGCAGACGGCAAGTTGGTCGACGAGTCCCGCGAACACAAGGACGCCGAACTCTTCTAGGCCCATGCACCGGAAGTTCCGGGTAACCCCGCAACTTCCAGGACTTAAACAAACGTTTGATTCGGCGTCTACACTGGCGCCGTGAACAGCGTCGCCAAGACCCCGGAGCCCGCCCACGAAGACGCCCGCGCGCGTCTGGTGGCCGCCGGATTGCGCCTCTTTGCTCAGCAGGGCTATGCCAAGACCTCGACCCGCGAACTGGCGGAGTCGGCGCAGGTCAATGTGGCGTCCATCAGTTACTACTTCGGTGACAAGGCAGGCCTGTACCGCGCCGTGTTCACCGAGCCCCTGGGCTCGCCGAGCGAAGACCTGGCCCGCTTTGTCGGCGCCGAACTGTCGCTGGAAGACGCGCTGCGCGGCTTCTACGCGGGCTTCCTGGAGCCCCTGAAGCAAGGCGCCACCGCACGCTGGTGCATGAAGCTGCACTTCCGCGAGATGCTGGAGCCGACCGGCCTGTGCGACCTGAATGAAGCGCTGTGCATCACGCCCATGCACGAGGCCTTGGTCGAAGTGCTGCGCCGTCACCTGGGCCTGCCCGTGCTTGACGACGAACTGCAGCGCCTGGCCATCTGCCTGGCTGGCCTTGGCGTGCATCTGCACGTGGGGCGTGACATCACGGACCAGATCGCCCCCCAGTTGCACCAGTGTGAAGACGCGCTGGAGCGCTGGTCGGACAGCCTCATTCGCTACGCATTGGCTATGGTGCATGCGGAAGCCCTATCGCGCGGCTTGCCCAGCCCAGCGCCCCCAGACGGAGTTGAGAACCAATGAACCGCCCTTGCCGCGGCAGCTTGCTGTTCGCGCCCCTGGCCTTGCTGGCCGCTTGTGCCAGTGGGCCGACGCAGCCGCTTGAAAGCACAGAAAGCGCGCCCACCGCCTGGCAGGCACCGCTGCCCCAAGGAGCTGGCAGCACCGAACTGTCTGCCTGGTGGGCCCAGTTCAACGACGCTGAACTGCCGGCCCTGGTGGACGCTGCACGGCAAGCCAGTCCCACGCTGGCCAGTGCACGCGCCCGGGTGGAACGGGCGCGCGCCGCGCGGGCCGCCGCAGGCGCCGCGGCCTGGCCTTCGGTCGACGCCCTGGGCAGCGCCAGCAGCGGCCGCAGCCTGCCGGGCACGCCGACGGCCACCAGCCTGAGCCTGGGCGTGCAAGCCCACTGGGAAATCGACCTGTTCGGCGCCGTGGCGGCGGGCCGTGACGCCACGCAAGCCCGGCTGCAAGGCGCAGAAGCCGGGCTGCAGGATGCGCACGTCAGCGTGGCGGCCGAGGTCGCCAGCAGCTACCTGGCCCTGCGCGCCTGCGAGGCACAAGGCGCGCAGACGCGGGCCGACGCCGCGTCGCGCGTCGAAACGGCCCGGCTCACCGACCAAAGCGCGCGTGCCGGCTTCACGGCACCGGCCGACGCGGCCCTGGCCCGCGCCGGCGCCGCGCAGGCGCGCAGCCAGGGGCTGTCTCAGCAGGCCCAGTGCGACGCGCTGCTGAAGAGTCTGGTGGAAATCACCAACCTGCCCGAGCCCAGCTTGCGCCAGCGCTTGGCGGCGGGCACCGCGCGTGTCCCGCGCCCGGCCGCCATCGCCGTGGACGCCTTGCCCGCCCAACTGCTGTCTCGCCGTCCTGACCTGGCCGAAGCGGCCCAGGCCGTGGTGGCTGCGGCGGCGGACCGCGACCAGGCTCGCGCCCGCGAAGGCCTGCAAGTCAGCGTGTCCGGCAGCCTGGCGGCCGCCAGTCTGCACAGCGCCGGCGCCACGACCCATGGCAGCACCTGGTCCCTGGGCCCTTTGCTCGTCACCTTCCCGCTGTTCGACGGCGGCGCCCGGGCCGCCAACACGGCGGCCGCGCTGGCGGGCTATGACGAAGCCGTGGCGCAGTACCGCGCGCAGTTCCGCCGCGCCGTGCGCGAGGTGGAAACCGCGCTGGTGGCGCTGGACGCCACCGCCCAGCGCGAGGTCGACATCCTGGCCGCGGCACGTGATTTCGAAGCCTCTCTGGTGGCCACGCAAGCACGCCAGAAGGGCGGCCTCGCCAGCCTGTTCGACCTGGAAGCGGCACGCCGCAATGCCGTGCAAGCCCAGAGCGCACTCATCGAATTGCAGCGCGAACGCGCGGCCGCCTGGATTGCCCTTTACCGCGCCCTGGGTGGTGGCTGGAACGCCAGGCAGGCCGCCACGTCCACCGCGCAAGCACAGCCATGAAGACCTTCGCCATGCACACCAGCTTCTTCCGCACCCATCGCAACTCCTTGGCGGCCGCAGCCGTGGCCCTGGCCGGCGCCGCTGCATGGGCCGTGCACGCCGCTGACGACAAGTCCGCCGCCAAGCCGACTGGTACGTCCGCGCCCTCATCTGCCAAGGCCGCGCTCACGGTCACGTCCACCCAGCCGCAGCGCGCGGACCTGGCCACCGTGATCAACGCCAACGGCAACATTGCGGCCTGGCAAGAAGCCATCGTGGGTGCGGAGGCCAACGGCGCGCGTCTGGCCGAGGTGCGTGTCAACGTGGGCGACGTGGTCAAGCGCGGCCAGGTGCTGGCCCTCTTTGCGCCCGAACTGATCCAGGCCGACCTGGCGCAGAGCAAGGCCGCCGTGGCCGAAGCCGAGGCCACCTTGGCAGACGCAGCCGCCAATGCCCAGCGTGCCCGCGAGCTGCAAGCCAGTGGCGCGCTGAGTGCGCAGCAGATCAACCAGTTTTTGACAGCCGAACGCACGGCACAGGCCCGCCTGGACGCCCTGCGGGCCGGCGCCAAGATCCAGCAGTTGCGCCTGCAGCAAACGCAAGTGCTGGCGCCGGACAACGGCGTCATTTCCGCGCGCAGCGCCACCGTGGGCGCCGTCGTGCCCGCGGGTCTTGAACTGTTCCGCCTGATCCGTGGCAGCCGTCTGGAATGGCGCGCCGAGGTGGCCGCGCAGGACCTCGCCTTGCTCAAGCCCGGGCAGCCCGTGAAGGTCAGCGCGGCCGGTGCGCCCACGGTCGTTGGCAAGGTGCGCATGGTGGCGCCGACGGTGGACGCGGCCACGCGCAACGGCCTCGTCTATGTGGACCTGCCGCAACCGGCGCTGTTGAAGGCGGGCATGTTTGCGCGTGGTGAATTCCAGACCGGCAGTTCCAGCGCACTGACCTTGCCGCAATCCGCGGTGATGCTGCGCGACGGGTTCAGCTATGTCTTCCAGCTGGGCGTGGACAGCCGCGTCACGCAGACCAAGGTCAGCGTAGGCCGCCGGTCTGGCGACCGAATCGAAGTCGTCAGCGGACTGGAGCCGGGCAGCCGCGTCGTGGCCAGTGGTGCCGGTTTCCTGAGCGACGGCGACACGGTGCGGGTGGTGGAAGCCCGTGCCGAAGCACCCGCAGTGCAGCCCGCAGCCAAGCCCGCAGCCAGCAAGTAAAGCGGGACGCACACCATGATCAACGTCTCCTCCTGGAGCATCCGCAACCCCATCCCCTCGGTGATGCTCTTCGTGATGCTCACCCTGGCCGGCGTGCTGGGCTTCAACAAGATGAAGGTGCAGCAGTTCCCGGACGTGGACCTGCCCACCATCAACGTCACCGCCAGCCTGCCGGGCAGTGCGCCGGCACAGATGGAAACCGAGGTGGCTCGCAAGATCGAGAACGCCGTGGCACCGCTGCAGGGCGTGAAGAACATCTACACCAAGGTCCAGGACGGTGTGGCCATCGTGACAGTGGAGTTCCGCCTGGAGAAGTCCACGCTGGAAGCGCTGGATGATGTGCGCTCGGCCGTGTCGCGCGTGCGTTCGGACCTGCCTGCCGACCTGCGTGACCCCGTCATTTCCAAGCTGGACCTGGCGGGTTCGCCCATCCTGACCTACACCGTGGCCTCCAGCCGCATGGACGACGAGTCGCTGTCCTGGTTTGTCGACAACCAGGTCACCAAGGCCATGCTGGCCGTGCGCGGCGTAGGGTCCGTGGCTCGTGTGGGCGGCGTGGCGCGTGAAGTGCATGTGGAGCTGGACCCGGCGCGCCTGCTGTCGCTGAACGCCACCGCGGCCGACATCTCGCGCCAGCTGCGCGCCGTGCAGCAGGACGCACCCGGCGGCCGCACGGACGTGGGCGGCATCGAACAGAGCGTGCGCACCATCGCCACCGTGCAGAGCGCGGACCAACTGGCGAAGTTGGAAGTGCCCTTGTCCGACGGCCGCCGCATCCGCCTGGACCAGGTCGCCACCATCAGCGACACCGTGGCCGAACGGCGCCAGGGTGCGCTGCTCAATGGCAAGCCGGTGGTGGGTTTCGAGATCGTGCGCAGCAAGGGCGCGGGCGAAACCGACGTGGCCGACGGCGTGCGCGCCGCGCTGGACAAGTTGCGCGCCGATCACCCGGACATTGCCGTCACCGAGGCCTTCAACTTCGTCGACCCGGTGATCGAGAACTTCCACGGCAGCATGGCCCTGCTGCTGGAAGGCGCCGCGCTGGCGGTGCTGGTGGTGTGGCTGTTCCTGCGTGACTGGCGCGCCACATTGGTGGCGGCGACTGCGCTGCCGCTGTCCATCGTGCCGGCCTTTGCCACCATGTACTACGTCTTCGGCTTCACGCTGAACATCGTGACGCTGCTCAGCATGTCGCTGGTCGTCGGCATCCTGGTCGACGATGCCATCGTCGAGATCGAAAACATCATGCGCCACTTGCGCATGGGCAAGTCGCCGTACCAGGCCGCCATGGAAGCGGCGGACGAGATCGGCCTGGCGGTGATTGCCACCACCTTCACGCTGATCGCCGTGTTCCTGCCCACGGCCTTCATGGCGGGCGTACCCGGCAAATTCTTCGTGCAGTTCGGCTGGACGGCGGCCATTGCAGTCTTCTTCAGCCTGGTGGTGGCGCGCATGCTGACGCCCATGATGGCGGCCTACATCCTGAAAGCCCCCAAGCGGGAACACAAGGAGCCGGCCTGGATGACGCGCTACCTGGGCTGGGCGCGCTGGTGCCTGAAGCACCGCGTGCTGACGCTGCTGGCCACGGGCGTCTTCTTTGTGGGCTCTTTCATGCTGGTGCCTTTCCTGGCCACCGGCTTCCTGCCGCCGGACGACCTGAGCCAGACCCAGGTGACCGTGACCCTGCCGCCCGGCAGCACCTACGCCGAAACGCTGGCCGCGGCGGAGCAGGCGCGCGAGATTGTGCAGAAGCACCCGCACGTGAAGATGATCTACACGGCAGTCGGCGGCGGCGCCACGGGCGTCGACAACTTCACCCCGGGTGGAGGCGTGCCCGAGGTGACCAAGGCCACGCTGACGATCAACATGACCCACCGTACGGAACGGCGCGGCACGTCCAAGCAGGCTATCGAATCGCAGTTGCGCGAATCGCTGGCGGTCTTGCCCGGCGCGCGCGTCAAGGTCGGCTTTGGCCAGAGTTCCGAGAAGTACGTGCTGGTGCTGGCCGGCGAGGACGGCGCCGTACTGGCCGCACACGCCCAGGTGGTGGAGCGCGAACTGCGCGGCATTCCGGGCATTGGCGCGGTCACGTCCAGTTCCAGCCTGGTGCGGCCGGAACTCATCGTGCGGCCGGATTCCGCCAAGGCCGCCGACCTGGGTGTCACCACGGCGGCCATTGCCGACACGCTGCGCATTGCCACGGCCGGCGACTACGACCAGAGCCTCCCGAAACTGAACCTCAGCCAGCGCCAGATTCCCATCGTCGTACGCTTGGCCGAAGAGGCACGCACCGACCTGGCCCTGCTGGCGCGCCTGCCCGTGCCGGGCAGGAACGGCCCGGTGATGCTGGGCAACGTGGCGCAGTTGTCGATGGACAGCGGCCCGGCCAGCATCGACCGCTACAACCGCCAGCGCAACGTCAATTTCGAGATCGAACTCAACCAGCAGCCACTCGGTGACGTGAAGGAGGCCGCGCTGGCGCTGCCCAGCCTGAAGAACCTGCCGCCGGGCGTGATCCAGACCGAAATCGGCGACGCCGAAGCCATGGGCGAGCTCTTCGCCAGCTTCGGCCTGGCCATGCTGACCGGCGTGCTGTGCATCTACATCGTGCTGGTGCTGCTGTTCAAGGACTTCGTGCAGCCGGCCACCATCCTGGGTGCGCTGGTGCTGTCCATCCCCGGTGCCTTCCTGGCTCTGTTCGTCACCCACACGGCGCTGTCCATGCCCAGCATGATCGGCCTGATCATGTTGATGGGCATTGCCACCAAGAACTCCATCCTGCTGGTGGACTACGTGATCCTGGCGCGGCGCGACTTGGGCATGCAACGGCTGGAGGCCATTCTGGATGCCTGCCACAAGCGCGCGCGGCCTATCGTGATGACCACCATCGCCATGGCCGCGGGCATGCTGCCCATCGCGCTGGGCCTGGGCACGGACCCGAGCTTCCGTGCGCCCATGGCCATCGTGGTGATCGGCGGCCTGATCACCTCCACCTTCCTGAGCCTGCTGGTGATCCCGGTTCTTTTCACCTATGTGGACGACGCCATCCAGCTGATGCAAGGCCTGTTTCGCCGCCGCAAGCCGGCAGCGCCGACCGGCGAGGTCGTGGCATGAGGCAGCTGTCGCGGCGCGGGCTGCTGGCACTTGGCGGTGTGGCGGCCTTGGCCGCCGCCTGGCCTTCGCGTGCTTTTGAAGAGCCCAACTTCGACACCCTTGAATACGACTGGGCCGACATGACACGCCAGCGCGCGGTGCCCGTGCGCCTTTATTTGCCCAAAGGCGAAAAGCGGGTGCCCCTGGTCGTGGTGTCGCACGGCATTGGCGGTTCGCGCCGCGGCTACAGCTGGCTGGGCACCTACCTGGCCACACACGGCATGGCTGCGCTGCACCTGCAGCATGTGGGCAGCGACCGCCAGGTGTGGATGGGCAACCCGCTGGGCGTTGTCAGCCGGCTGCAGGACGCCGCGCAAGACCGCGAGGCCATTGCGCGCGCGCAGGACTTGCGCTTTGCGCTGGACCAGGTGCTGGGCAGCGAGCATGCCGAGCGTTTCGACACCAGCCGCATCGCCGCGGCCGGCCACAGCTATGGCGCCAACACCACGCTGCTGGCCAGCGGTGCCGCCGTGCGACGCGAGGGTCGCCTGGTGGAGCTGCGCGACGAGCGCCTGCGCGCGGCCATCGTGATGTCCGCGCCGCCCTTCTACGGCGAACGCGAGCCCCGCCGCATCCTGGAATCGGTGACGCTGCCTTCCTTGCACGTCACCTGCACGGACGACGTCATCGTCATCCCCGGCTACTACAGCGGCTTCGAGGACCGCGTGGCGGTCTACGACGCCACGGGCAGCGCTCGCAAGTGGCTGGCGGTGTTCCAGGGCGGGTCCCACAGCGTGTTCACGGACCGCGCCGGCACCGGCGGCGCCGCGCTCAACCCGCAGGTCAAGATGGCGACGCGGAGCCTGGCGCTGGCCTTTCTGCGCGACGTGTGGGACGGTGACGCCGCCGCGCTGCGCGAATGGCCGCGCGAGCACACCTCCATCCTGGCACGCTTCAGCGCACCCGGCGCTTGAAGGCCAGCTACCGGACCGCTTTCGACTTGACCACCGCGTAGCGCAGCAAGGTCTTTTCACGCGCTGCGGCGTGGTCCACCACCGGCAAGGCATAGTCTTTGCCCAGTTCGATGCCGGCCGCGGCCAGCTCCACGGGCCGGGCCAGCCAGGGCGCGTGGATCAGCTTGTCCGGCAGTTGCGCCAACTGAGGCAGGTAGCGGCGGATGAAGCGGCCTTCGGGGTCGAACTTCTCGCTCTGGCTCACCGGGTTGAAGATGCGGAAGTAGGGCTGGGCGTCGCAGCCGCTGCTGGCTGCCCACTGCCAGCCGCCGTTGTTGGCGGCCAGGTCGAAGTCGTTCAGGTGCTGCGCGAAGTAGGCCTCGCCACGCCGC
Source organism: uncultured beta proteobacterium (assembly GCA_963750785.1). Lineage (GTDB taxonomy): Bacteria > Pseudomonadota > Gammaproteobacteria > Burkholderiales > Burkholderiaceae_C > Rubrivivax. The sequence continues at coordinate 176,952 of CAVVSC010000006.1, forward strand.
CAGTCGATGCCCAGGTCCTTGGTCAGGAAGCTGGCCACCACCATGCGCAAGCGGTTGTGCATGTAGCCCGTCTGGTTGATCTGCTGCATGGCGGCGTCCACCAGCGGGTAGCCGGTGCGGCCCTCGCACCAGGCTGCAAACAGCGTGTGGGCGTGCTTGCCGCGTTCCCACTTGATGAGGTCGTAGTCGGGCTTGAAGGCGTTCGTGACGACGCGGGGGTGGTGGTGCAGGACCTGGTGGTAGAAGTCGCGCCAGATCAGTTCCGACAGCCAGACTTCCGCGCCGCGGCTGCCGGCCACCATGCGGCCATGCGCCTCACGCGCCAGCTGGCGGATGCTGACCGTGCCGAAGCGCAGGTGGGTGCTGAGGTAGCTGGGGCCCTTCACGGCGGGGAAGTTGCGCGTGTCCTGGTACAGGTCGATGCGGTCCAGGAAGTCGGCCAGCAGTTCCTGCCCGCCCGCGGGACCGCTGGGCAGGCGCAACTGGTGCAGGTTGGTGGGCTCGAAGCCAATGGCCAGCAGCGTGGGCACGCCGGGCTGGCCTGCCGGCCGCGGCGCCAGGGCCGAGGCGTGGCGCGCCACCGGGTAGGCCTGCAGGAAGAAGTCGTCGCACTGCTTCAGCCAGGCGTTTTTGTAGGGCGTGAAGACGCTGAAGGCGCCGCCGTTTTGCGTCAGCACCTCGCCGCGTTCGAAGACCACGTGGTCCTTGCTGGTGTGCAGCGCCACCCCCTGGTCGGCCAGCAGGCCACGCACCCGGGCATCGCGTGCCAGGGCGGCGGGCTCGTCGTCGTGGTTGGCGTAGACGGCCTGCACGTGCAGTTGCGAGGCCAGCGCGGTCACTTCAGTGGCCGCGGTGCCGCGCCGGACAATCAGGCCCACGCCTTCCACGCCGTGCGACGCCGCCAGCGCAGCCAGTTCCGCGTCCACGCCGACCAGGCTGTCGCGGATGAATTCCACACGGCGATCCTGGCGGGGCAGGGCGTCCAGGATGTCGCGGTCGAAGACAAACACGCACCAGACCTGCCGTGCGGCCCGCAGGGCGTGGTACAGCGCGGCGTGGTCGTCCACGCGCAAGTCGCGGCGCAGCCAGACGAGCGCGCGGTCCAATGTCCGTTCAGGTGTTTTGCTCACGGTCTGAAGTGTGCGTCACCGCCTAGAATCCCGGCCATGGGCCCGGCTTCCCGCATCGACCTCACCAACCAGTTCCTGATTGCCATGCCCGGCATGGCAGACGAGAGCTTCGAACGCTCGGTGGTGTACCTGTGCGAGCACACCGAAAAGGGCGCCTTGGGCCTGGTCATCAACAAGCCCATCGACATCAAGCTGAAGAACCTCTTCGAGAAAGTCGAACTCAAGCTGGACCGCGAAGAGCTTGCCGACCAGCCCGTGTTCTTCGGCGGTCCGGTGTCCACCGAACGGGGCTTTGTGCTGCACGACAAGCGTGGCCTTGAATCGACGCCCTACAACTCCACACTATCGGTGCCTGGTGGCCTGGACATGACCACCAGCAAGGACGTGCTGGAGGCCCTGGCCGACGGCTCCGGCCCGCACCGGGTGTTGATCACCCTGGGATACAGCGGCTGGGACGCGGGTCAACTGGAAGACGAGCTGGGCCGCAACGGCTGGCTTACGGTGGATGCCGACCCCGTGGTCATCTTCGACACGCCGGTGGAACAGCGCTACGACCGCGCCCTGAGCCTGCTGGGCATCGACCCGCGCATGCTGTCGCAAGAGGCGGGGCACGCGTGAGCCACCCGGCCACGATGCCCACCGTTCCCGCCGTTCCCCCCCGTACCTATCTGGCTTTTGACTACGGCCAGCGCCGAGTCGGCGTGGCCGTGGGCAACACCTTGCTGGGCCAGGCCCGGCCGCTGAAGACCGTGGCAGCCGAAGGCGACGCACGCTTTGCCGCCATCGGCGCACTCATCAACGAGTGGCAGCCCGACGCGCTGGTGGTGGGTATCCCCCTGCACCCGGACGGCGCGCCGCACGACAATACCCGGCGGGCGCAGCGCTTCGCCCGCCAGTTGCACGGCCGCTTCCGCCTGGCCGTGCACGAAGTGGACGAGCGCTACACCACCACCGAGGCCCTGGCGGACGGCGCCAAAGACGCCGACGCGGCGGCCGCGGCCATCATCCTGGACCAGTTCTTCCGCAGCCCACCGCCCACCTCAACTCCTGACACCCCCACCGACGACCATGCTGCAGCTTGACGCCGAATCGCTGTACGCCGAGCTGCGCGAAGGCGTCCGGCCCCTGTTGAAGACCGACGCAGTGCTGGTGGGCATCTGGAGCGGCGGTGCCTGGCTGGCCGAGCGCCTGCAACTGGACCTGGCCTTGCCTGGTGGCGCGAAGGGCTTTGGCGTCATCAGCAGCACGCTGCACCGCGATGACTTTTCCGAACGCGGCCTGGCCAGCGGCACCGACGCCACCCGCTTGCCCTTTGACATCAACGGCCGCCACATCGTGCTCGTGGACGACGTGCTCTACACCGGCCGCACCATCCGCGCCGTGGTCAACGAGCTCTACGACTTCGGCCGCCCCGCCAGCGTGAGCCTGGCGGTGTTGGTGGACCGGGGAGGGCGCCAGTTGCCCATTGCGGCCGCCTTTGCTGCGGCCAAGATCGTGCTGCCTGCAGCCCAGAAACTCTCTCTGGAGCGGGGCGAGAACGGCGGCTTCAGTTTTCAAGTGAAGGAGGGGCGCTGATGCTGATGCGCCGCAACCCGCAGCTCAACAAGAACGGCGAGCTGATCCACCTGCTGTCGATCGAAGGACTGCCCAAGGCGGTGCTGACGCAGATCCTGGACACGGCAGGGACCTTTCTCAGCGTCAACGACCGTGAGGTGAAGAAGGTGCCGCTGCTGCGGGGGAAAAGCGTGTTCAACCTGTTCTTCGAGAACAGCACGCGCACCCGCACCACCTTTGAAATCGCAGCCAAGCGCCTGAGCGCAGACGTGATCAACCTGGACATTGCCAAGAGCAGCACGGCCAAGGGCGAAAGCCTGCTGGACACCATTGCCAACCTGTCGGCCATGCATGCCGACATGTTCGTGGTGCGGCACGCAGAAAGCGGGGCGCCCTACCTGATCGCCCAGCACGTGGCACCGCACGTGCACGTGGTGAATGCCGGCGATGGTCGCCATGCGCACCCCACGCAAGGGCTGCTGGACATGTACACCATCCGGCACTTCAAGCAGGACTTCACCCAGCTGACCGTGGCCATCGTGGGCGACATCGTGCACAGCCGCGTGGCGCGGTCCGACATCCACGCGCTGACCACCTTGGGCGTGCCCGAGATCCGCGCCGTCGGCCCCAAGACCCTGGTGCCGGGTGACCTGGCCGCCATGGGTGTGCGCGTGTGCCACGACATGGCCGAAGGCATCAGGGACGCCGACGTGATCATCATGCTGCGCCTGCAGAACGAACGCATGAGCGGCGCCATGCTGCCCAGTGCCGGCGAATTCTTCAAGAGCTACGGCCTCACGCCAGAGAAGCTGGCCCTGGCCAAGTCAGACTGCATCGTCATGCACCCGGGCCCCATCAACCGCGGCGTGGAGATCGACAGCAGCGTGGCCGACGGCACGCACAGCGTGATCCTGCCGCAGGTGACCTTTGGCATCGCGGTGCGTATGGCGGTCATGTCGACCATCGCAGGGAATCAAGCATGAAGATTCTCATCAAGCGCGGCCGTGTGATCGACCCCGCCAGCGGGCGGGACGAAGCCGCCGATGTGCTCATTGCCTCCGGTCGCATCGTCAGCATTGGGCGCATGTCCGAGTCTTCTGCCGACCGCGTCATCGACGCCACGGGCCTGGTGGTGGCACCGGGCCTGGTGGACCTGGCTGCGCGGCTGCGCGAGCCCGGCCAGGAACACGAAGGCATGCTGGAAAGCGAACTGGCGGCCGCGGCTGCCGGAGGCGTCACCAGCCTGGTCTGCCCGCCCGACACCGACCCCGTGCTGGACGAGCCGGGCCTGGTGGAGATGCTCAAGTTCCGCGCCCGCAAGCTGAGCCGATGCCGTCTGTTCCCGCTGGGTGCGCTGACCCGCAAGCTGGAAGGCAGCACGCTCACGGAAATGGCCGAACTGACGGAGGCCGGCTGCGTGGGGTTTTCGCAAGCCGACGTGGCCATCACCGACACCCTGGTGCTGCAGCGCGCGCTGCAGTACGCCGCAACCTATGGCTACACCGTGTGGCTGCGCCCGCAGGACGTCTGGCTCGGCAAGGGCGTGGCCGCACAGGGTGCGGTGGCCACGCGCCTGGGCTTGTCGGGCGTACCCGCCATGGCCGAAACGGTGGCGCTGCACACCATCTTTGAACTGGTCCGCAGCACCCGGGCGCGCGTGCACCTGTGCCGCCTGAGCAGCGCGGCGGGGGTGGCGCTCATGCGCGCGGCCAAGGCCGAGGGCCTGCCGGTGACGGCCGATGTCAGCATCAATTCGCTGCACCTCACCGATGTGGACATCGGCTACTTCAATCCCGACATGCGCCTGACGCCGCCGCTGCGCCAGGGCGCGGACCGCGACGCACTGCGCGCAGGCCTGGCCGACGGCACCATCGATGCGCTGGTGTCCGACCACAACCCGGTGGCCGAGGACATGAAGAACCTGCCCTTCGGCGAAGCCGAACCCGGCGCGACCGGCCTGGAGCTGCTGCTCAGCCTGGCGCTGCGCTGGGGTCAGGACAGTGGCTTGTCGCTGCCCGACACGCTGGCACGGGTCACGCAGGCGCCCGTGCGCGTGCTGGGTGATGCCCTGGGCTCCCTGGCCACCAGTGCCGGCCGCCTGGTGGAGGGTGGCGTGGCCGATGTGTGCGTGTTCGACCCACGTGCCGAATGGGCCGTGGAGCCGGGCGTGTTGGCCAGCCAGGGCAAGCACACCCCCTTCTCGTTTTCCAGCACCGGCATGGCGCTGCCTGGTCGCGTGCGAGCCACCCTGGTGGCCGGCACCGTGGCCTACGAGGCTTCCCACCAAGGGACGGACTGATGCACACGCTGCTGGCGGCCTGGCGCCTCCTCCGGGCCACCCTGCACGTGCTGCATGGCATGGCGGTGATGACGCGCTTCCCGAAATTGAGTGCTGCCGAACGACACGAACGCATCCGCTGGTGGGCATCCGGCCTGCTGCGGGCCATGGGACTGACGCTGAAAGTGAGTGGCACGCCGCGCCCTGGCGCCACGCTGATCGTCGCCAACCACATTTCCTGGCTGGACATCGCCGCCATCCACGCCGCGGCACCGCACGCGCGTTTCGTGTCCAAGGCCGACGTCTTGTCCTGGCCGCTGCTGGGCTGGTTGATCCGCAACGCCGGCACGCTGTTCATCGAAAGGGAGCGCAAGCGCGACGCGCTGCGCGTGGTGCACGCCGTGGCGGCTTCCTTGCAAGGTGGCGAGACCGTGGCTGTGTTCCCGGAAGGCACCACGGGCACCGGCCCGGAACTGCTGCCCTTCCACGCCAACCTGCTGCAAGCCGCCGTGACGACCGGCACGCCTGTGCAACCGGTGTTGCTGCGCTTCGACGATGCGACGGGCCCCTTCTGCGAAGCGGCGCAGTACATTGGCGACACCACGCTGCTGCAAAGTCTGTGGCGGGTGGCTTCGGCCCGCCACATGAGCGTGGCCGTTCAGGTGATGCCCCCCATGTCCACCGAACACGCCGACCGCCGCCTGCTGGCCGAACATCTGCGTGAGGTGATGGCCCAGAGGTTGCGCGAATGAGTCTGCTGCTGGCTTTCGAGGATGAAGCCAGCCTGGCCGGGCGCCTGGCCGCCGCACTGGGCTGGACCCTGGCCCTGGTCGACGTGCACCACTTTCCAGACGGAGAGACACGGCTTCGCCTGCCGGAGCGTCTGCCGCCCGTCGTGAGCCTGTTGCGCGGACTGCATCGGCCCAACAGCAAGCTGGCCCAGCTGCTGCTGGCCGCCGCGGGCGCGCGGGAACTGGGCGCGCAGCAATTGAGCCTGGTGAGCCCCTACCTGGCCTACATGCGCCAGGACATGGCCTTCAATCCCGGCGAGGTGGTCAGCCAGCGCCACCTGGGCCGCTTGCTGGCTGCGTCCTTTGACAGCGTCATCACGGTGGACCCCCATCTGCACCGCGTGGCCACCATGGACGATGTCGTCCCCGGCAGGCGCGGCGTCGCGCTCACGGCCGCAGCCTTGCTGGGCGCGCACGCGGCGGCGCAAGTACCCGGCGCGCTCTTGCTGGCGCCCGACGAAGAGGCCGGGCAGTGGGTCCGAACGGCTGCGGCCGCCGTCGGACTGGACCACGCAGTCTGTCTCAAGCAGCGCCGAGGCGACTGCGACGTGCTCGTGTCGCTGCCTGACCATCCGGTGGCGGGCCGTGCGGTGGTGATCGTGGATGACGTGGCCAGCACCGGCCGCACCCTTTGCGCGGCGGCCCGCGGTGCCCTGTCCCAAGGTGCCGCCAGTGTGGACGTGGCCGTGACGCATGCGCTTTTTGTCGGCGACGCCTGGGAACAGGTGCGGGCCGCAGGCATACGCCAGGTCTGGAGCAGCGACTGTGTGCCCCACGCCAGCAACGCCGTCAGCGTGGTCCCGCTGCTGGCGGCAGCCCTGAAAGCCTTGTCATGAACCCGCCTGGCCATCCGACAGCCGAAGGTCTGGGGCAAGGCAGGCACCACCAACATTGAGCGCGCAGCGCGGAGGGCCTTGCCATGCACAACGAGGTTCTGCAGGTTGTCACGCTGCAAAGCGTCAGTGACCTGATCGCGCCGGGCCAACCGCTGCCATTCCGTGTCCTGGACGGTCTGGGCCGGCTGCTGTTGGCGCAGGGCCAGGTGGTGGTGGATCTGGACCAGTTGAAGATGTTGCTGGAGCGGGGCGCCAGTGTCGTGAAGGCCGAAGCCGACGTCGTGCGCGCGTCCCGCCAGACCGGCCAGGGAGGGTCTGGCAGCCAGTCGCCGTCTGGGCGAAAGCTCACCTGGTTCGACCATTGGGAACGGCATGTCTGGGCCATCGACGATGCGCTGCGCGAAGCCGGGCGGGGCAATGGCACCGCAGAGCAGATCCAGGCCATGGTCGACCAGCAGTGGCGGCTGGTGCATGCCGAGCCGGACGCCGCCCTGTTCACCATCCTGCGCCAGGACGAGCGCCGATTTGCCCTCTACGCACTGACGCATGCGCGTGATGCGGCGACCGTGGTGCAGCTGACCGGTGGCGCCTTGGGCTGGCCAGACGCCAAGGTGCGCAGTGCCGTGGCGGCGGCGCTGACCATGAACCTGTCGACGGTGGAGCTGCAGGCCCGCATGGCCGAACAAACCGATCCGCCCAGCAAGAAACAGATCGACCAGTTGCGTGAACACCCCGAACGCTCGGCCGCCTGCCTGCGTGCCAGCGGTGTGGACGATGCCGAATGGCTGGAAGCAGTGCAGCAACACCACGAACAGGCTGGCGGCGGCGGCTACCCCACTGGCATGGAGGCGCCCTGCGAGATGGCCTGCCTCTTGAGGGCGGCCGATGTCTACACCGCCAAGATCAGCCCACGCGCCATCCGCGCGCCGCTGGCGTCTCAGGTGGCGGCGCGGCAGCTGTTCCAGGAGTCCAAGGGCGGCGCGCTGGCCGGCGCCTTGATCAAGGCGGTGGGCGTGTACCCGCCGGGCGACATCGTCAAGCTGGCCAGTGGCGAGGTGGCGATCGTGGCCCACCGGGCAAAAGACGGAAAGGGCGCGCAGGCAGCGGTTCTGCTGGGCGGCACTGGCAAGCCCGTGGGCGCCGGCACGCGGCGCGACACAGCCGACAAGGCGTTTGCCGTGGCGGGCGCCTATGCCGAACGCGCCACGCTGCAGCGCGTGTTGCCCGAGCAGGTCTACGGTCTGCTCTACGCCGAGCTCGGCTGAGCTTTCAGCCCTGCTTGCCCTGGTTGGCCACGGCTGCCGCTGCCTTGGCCGCGGCTTCGGCGTCGCCCAGGTAGTAGCTCTTGATAGGCTTGAGCGCCGCGTCCAGTTCGTACACCAGCGGGATGCCGTTGGGGATGTTGAGGCCGACGATCTCGTCGTCGCCGATGCCGTCCAGATACTTCACCAGCGCGCGGATGCTGTTGCCATGCGCGGCGATGACCAGCCGCTGGCCATCCAGGATGGCCGGTGCGATGCGCTCGTTCCAGCACGGCAAGACCCGCGCCACAGTGTCCTTCAGGCATTCCGTCAGGGGCACCTGTTCTGAAGCCAGCTTGGCGTAGCGCAGGTCGCCGCGCTGGCCGCGCGGGTCCTTGGCATCCAGCACCGGCGGCGGTGTGTCGTAGCTGCGGCGCCAGATCAGCACCTGCGCGTCGCCGTATTGCTTGGCCATGTCGGCCTTGTTCAGTCCCTGCAACGCGCCATAGTGGCGTTCGTTGAGGCGCCAGTCGTGCAGGACGGGCAGCCAGGTGCGGTCCATCTCGTCCAGCGCGTGCCACAGCGTCCACACAGCCCGCTTGAGCACGGAGGTATAGGCCACATCGAATTCATAGCCGCCCTCGCGCAGCAGCCGCCCGGCCAGGCGCGCCTGCTGCACACCGGTGTCGGTCAGCGGGACGTCGGTCCAACCGGTGAATCGGTTCTCGAGGTTCCAGGTGGATTCCCCGTGGCGGATCAGGACAAGCTTGTACATGGCCGCAATTCTATAATTCGCGGTTTTGCACAACACCGGCGGTTGCCTTGAAATTCATTGCCGAAAACTGGCACCTGTTCCTGATGGCCCTTGTGTCGGGCGGTTTGCTGATCTGGCCCTTGATCCGCCAGGGCGCGGGTGGCGTAGGCGCCGTCAGCACGCCCGAGGCCGTGCGCCTGATCAACCGGGAGAAGGGCGTGCTGGTGGACGTGAGCGAACCGGCCGAATTCGCCGCCTCGCATGCCGCCAGCGCCCGCAATGTGCCGCTGGGCCAGTTGGAGGGGTCCAAGGACATCCCCAGCAACAAGCAACTGCCCATCCTGCTGCTGTGCCCCACGGGTGCGCGTGCAGGCCGCGCGGCAGCCTTGCTTCGCAAGGCCGGCTACGAGAAGGCCACGGCGGTGACCGGCGGCACCAAGGCTTGGGGCGAAGCGCAACTGCCGCTGGCCAAGGCCGAAGACAAGGCCGAAGACAAGGCCAAGGACAAGGGCAACAACAAGACGGCCTGACCGCGCAGCGGCAAGGTTTTGCGGGGCGCCGGACAATCGCTGGCCCAGTTGCAGTGGCAGCTGAAATCACAGCGAAAAGACTTCCATGACAGCAGTGAAGATGTACACGACGCAGGTCTGCCCGTACTGCGTGCGCGCCAAGGCGCTGCTCAAGCAGCGCGGCGTGGACCAGATCGAGGAGATTCGCGTTGACCTGGACCCCGCGCAGCGGGACCAGATGGTGGCGCTGACCGGGCGCCGCACCGTGCCGCAGATCTTCATCGGCAGCACGCATGTGGGTGGCTGTGACGATCTGGTGGCGCTGGACCAGCAAGGCGAATTACTGCCCATGCTGGGGCGCTGAGCCCAACTTCTGCCGCGCGCGGGCCGATCCCGCTGGCTGATAATCTGCAATTCCGGCCCGACGCCGCCCTTGGCGCCGGGCCTTCTTTCACCTTGAGACGCACCATGGCCGACGAGACCCCCGTGTTCCAAATCCAGCGCATGTACCTGAAGGACCTGTCGCTGGAACAACCCAATTCGCCGCAGATCCTGTTGGAGCAGTCGCAGCCCCAGGTCGACATCAACCTGGCCATGGGAGCAGAACCTGTCGCCGACGGCGTCTATGAAGTCAGCGTCACCGCCACCGTCACCACCAAGGTCAAGGACAAGGTGCTGTTCCTGGTGGAAGCCAAGCAGGCCGGCATCTTCGAAATCCGCAACGTGCCGGAAGACCAGATGCAAGGAATCATCGGCATCGTTTGCCCGCAGATGATCTACCCGTACCTGCGTGCCATCGTTTCTGACGTCTGCACCCGGGCCGGTTTCCCGCCCATCCTGCTGACGGAAGTCAATTTCCAGGCCATGTTCGAAGCCCAGCAGGCCCAGGCCAACGGCGGCTCCAGCGTCATCGCCAACGCCAACTGAAGTCAGGCGGCGCCCCGCAAAGGGTGCTGCCTCCAATGGCTGGCATGAAGATCGCGGTACTCGGCGCTGGCGCCTGGGGCACGGCACTGGCGCTTGCAGCGCAGGCGGCCGGGCACGAGGTGCAGCTCTGGGCCCGCGACCCCGCGCAGGCCGCGGACATGCAGCAGACGCGCCGCAACAGCCGCTACCTGGCCGACGCCGCCTTGCCCCCGGCCTTGCGCATCACCAGTGACCTGGCCAGCGCGCAGCAGCACGGTGTCAGCGGTTTGATCATCATCGCCACGCCCATGGCCGGCCTGCGTGGCGCCTTGCAGGCCTTGCCCGAAGGATCGGGTGCGCTGTGGCTGTGCAAGGGCTTCGAAGCCGGCACCGGCCTGCTTGGGCATGAAGTGGCCCGCGCCGTGAGGCCCGATCTTCCCTGTGGTGTCATTTCCGGCCCCAGCTTTGCGCAAGAAGTGGCTCGCGGACTGCCAACCGCACTGGTCGCCGCCAGCAGCACGCCCGAACTTGCCCAAGCCGCCGTCACGGCGTTTCACGGCAGCGCCTTGCGGGTCTACACCTCGGCGGACGTAGTGGGTGTGGAGGTCGGTGGCGCAGTGAAGAACGTGATGGCGATAGCCACGGGCATCGTCGATGGCATGTCAGGGGTCGGGCTCAATGCGCGGGCGGCATTGATCACCCGTGGACTGGCCGAAATGACCCGCTTGGGTCTGGTCCTGGGTGCGCGGCCCGAGACCTTCATGGGCTTGTCAGGCCTGGGCGACCTGGTCTTGACCGCGACCGGCGACCTGTCTCGCAACCGCCGTGTCGGCCTGGCACTGGCCGCTGGCAAGTCACTGGCGCAAGCGCTGAAAGAGCTCGGACACGTGGCCGAAGGCGTGCCGACCGCCGCCACCGTGATGGCCCGTGCGCGGTCACTCGGTGTGGACATGCCCATCACCGCCGCCGTGGTCGAGGTGCTGCAGGGCCGCCTGGCGCCTGCGCAGGCCATGGTCGACCTGATGGCGCGCCAGTCGCGTTCGGAAACCGCGCCCGACTGAGGCTGAAAGTCAGGCGCCGCCGGCAAATCCGTGCTGGCGCCAGGCTTCAAAGACCGCCACCGCCACGGCATTGCTGAGATTCAGGCTGCGCTGACCCGGCCGCATGGGCAGTCGCACGCGCTGCCCGGCTGGAAAGCTGTCGCGAAGCTGTTGGGGCAGGCCAGCCCCCTCGCTGCCAAAGATGAACCAGTCGCCAGGTTGGAAAGCCAGGCCGTGCAGCGGCTGCGCGCCATGCGTGGTGAATGCAAAGCAGCGTGCCGGGTCGGGCGCTTCGGTGTCCTGAAGTGCAACCCAATTTGGATGGCGCTGGACGTCGGCCCACTCGTGGTAGTCCAGGCCGGCGCGGCGCAAGAGCTTGTCGTCCATGGAAAAGCCCAGTGGCTCCACCAGGTGGAGCGTGCAGCCGGTGTTGGCCGCCAGGCGGATCACGTTGCCCGTGTTGGGCGGGATTTCTGGCTGAACCAGAACGATTCGGAACACCAGCGCTGCCCTAGTCTGGCGTCCGGGCCAGCATCCACAGATCGACCGCCGCCGCACCTGCGCGCAGCATTGTGGATGCGGCCTCGCGGGCAGTGGCACCGCTGGTCATCACGTCATCGACCAGGACCACGCGCCGACCCTGCACGACGCCGCGTTGGCGCGGGTCCACCATGAACGCACCCGCCAGGTTGCGCTGCCGTGCGGCGCGCGTCAGTTCTGCCTGGTGGGCCGTGTCAGAAGGACGCAACAAGACGTCGTGGCGTGCCGGGCAGCCCTGCAGACGCGCTGTGCGCCGGGCCAGTTCCCAGGCTTGGTTGTAGCCCCGCTCGGCGAGTCGCTGCGCAGACAGCGGGATGGGAAGCACCAGTTCCGGCGCAGGTCCTGCCGCGGCGTCCACGGCCTGGCTCAACAACCGCGCCAGCGGGCCGGCCAGGTCTTCGCGGGCGTTGAACTTGAAGTCACCGATCAGGCTGTCCCAAGGAAAGCCGTAGTCGGTGGCGGTGACGGTGCGCTCAAACGGTGGTGGCGCGCGCAGGCAAGCGCCACAGGCCGGTGCCGCCAATCCCATGCGCAAACCGCAGCGGCCGCAACGCGCAACGGGCGCCGAAAAGCGGGCGATGCAGTCGGCACACAAAGGCGCGGCGGACCACTGTCGACACACCTCGCACTGGCTGGGCGCGAGGGCAGGCAAGGGCCGGACGGACATGGAAGGGAGCACCGGCTCAATATACTGCCCGCCATGTCTTCCAACGCGCCCGAACGCGGCGCACCACGGCCCCTGGACAGCGCTGCGCTGGCCCATGTGCGCCGCCGCCTGCAGCGCCAGTCCCGGGCGCCCTGGCTGCATGGCGAAGTGGCCCGCCGCATGGGCGAACGGCTGTCGATCATCAAGCTGCAACCCGCACGGATCCTGGACTGGGGCGCCTTTGTCGGCGCCGGCCAACCGGTGCTGTCTGCCGCTTATCCCAAGGCGGAGATCCGCGCTGTCGAGGCTGACGAAGAACGCCGCGCCGCCACCGCCGCCACGCGGCGGCCGGCCTGGTGGAAATCACTGGCCGGCCAGGCGCCGCAGGCCGTGCTGCGTCCGCCGGAAGTGGGTGCAGCCAGCGCGGACCTGCTCTGGGCCAACATGGTCTTGCACGGCGTCGTCGACCCGCAACTGGAACTGGAGGCCTGGCACCGTGCCCTGGCGGTGGACGGTTTCCTTATGTTCTCCACGCTGGGTCCAGGATCCCTTCGACACCTGGTACAGCTCTACGACAGTTTGGGCTGGCCCACGCCGCTGGCCCCTTTCGTCGACATGCACGACCTGGGCGACATGCTGGTGCATGCGGGTTTTGCAGACCCGGTGATGGACCAGGAGACGCTCACGCTGACCTGGGCCTCGGCCGATGCGCTGCTTGCCGAACTGCACATGCTGGGTGGCAATGTGGACCGGCAGCGGGCGGCGGGACTGCGCACGCCCCGCTGGCGGCACCGGCTGCTGGAGGCCTTGACCACATTGGCAGCACCTGATGGCCGTATTGCGCTGGTCTTTGAGTTGGTCTATGGCCACGCCTTCAAGCCGGCGCCGCGTCCACGGCTGACGGGAGAAACGGCGGTCTCGCTGGACGACATGCGGGCCATGGTGCGGCGAGGCGGCCCAGCCCGTTGAACTTGTGCCGCAGTGGTGCTGCCGAGCAACAGCGCTGCGCTAGAATCCCGCTCTTGTGTAGGAGGTGGGGCCAGCGGTCGATTGACCGGGGTTCGAGTGCCTGAAAGCACACACCAGCGCACCGCCCAGCCCGCACCGTCTGCCTGCAGCCTCCGCCCGCCGTACCCGATGTCCGCCACGCTTGTTTCCAGCCCTTGGTCCATGGCCGCGCCCTCCGCGCGACCCTTTGGTCGGCGCATCGTGGTTGCGGGCGCTGAGGGCCAGTCCACCGCTGCCGTTCAATGGTTGATGAAGCGCAACTGCTCCATCACGCCGCGCCAACTGGGTCTGGTGTTCCTGTCACTGTGCGCCATATCCGGCGCCATTGCGGGCTTCTTCTACTGGCAAGGCGCGCCTTATGTCGCGGCTTTTGCAGGGGCTGAATTGCTGGCCGTGGGCGCCGCGCTGATCTTGTTTGCGCGTCATGCCACCGACCGCGAACAACTGACCCTGGTCGGCCAGTCCTTGCTGGTGGAGCAGACCCTGGCCGGCCGCACCGAGCGCGCCGGCTGGCAGGCTGACTGGCTGCGTGTGGAGCCACAGGCAGGCCAAGGCTCGCTGGTGCAACTCAGCGGCAGCGGCCACACCTTGCACGTGGGGCGGTTCCTGCGCCCCGAACTGCGCAGCGCCTTCGCGAAGGAACTGCGCCTGGCCTTGCAACGGGCCCGCGCCGGCATGCGGCCTGAACACACCGATCACTGAAGCGAACCCCAAGCGAAGACGATGAAGACCATGACCTCCTTCTGGCACCGCCTTTCCCAGCTGAGCCTGTCGCTCGGTGCGCTTGTTGCCACCAGCTCGGCCTGGGCCGTGAACGACCTGCCCGGTGGGCCCAAGGTCAACCAGCTGGACCTGCACACGCCCGTCACCAAGATCGGCGAGCAGCAGGTCTGGCTACACGACTTCATGTTGATCGTCTGCCTGGTGATCTTCGTGGCGGTGTTCGGGGTGATGTTCTATTCCATCCTCAAGCACCGCAAGTCGCTGGGCTACAAGGCGGCCAACTTCCACGAAAGCGTGGCGGTTGAAATTGCCTGGACGGTGGTGCCGCTGCTGATCGTCATTGCCATGGGTGCCATGGCCACGCGCACAGTGGTGGCCATGAAGGACACCACCAATGCCGACCTGACCATCAAGGCGACGGGTTACCAGTGGAAGTGGGGCTACGACTACCTCAAGGGCGAGGGCGAAGGCATCAACTTCCTGCAAACGCTGGACGTCAACCAGCGCATCATGTCCGACAGCGGCAAGCCCAGTGGCGACGACTACCTGTTGAAGGTGGACCACCCGCTGGTGGTGCCGGTGGACAAGAAGATCCGCATCGTCACGACCGCCAATGACGTCATCCACGCGTGGATGGTGCCCAGCCTGGGCGTCAAGCAGGACGCCATCCCAGGCTTCGTGCGCGACACCTGGTTCCGCGCCCAGAAGACGGGCGATTTCTATGGCCAGTGCGCCGAGCTCTGCGGCAAGGAACACGCCTACATGCCCATCCACGTGAAGGTGGTGAGCCAAGCCGACTACGCCAAGTGGGTTGAAGGCAAGAAGAAGGAAATGGCCGCCGCAGCGGACGATCCGGCCAAGGTCTGGAAGCTGGAAGACATGATTGCGCGCGGTGAAAAGGTCTACAGCGCGAATTGCGCCGCCTGCCACAAGCCGGACGGCAAGGGTGCGGGTCCCATCAAGCCACTCGACGGCGCTGCCGTCGTGCAGGACGCCGACAAGACCAAGCAGATTGCGGTGCTGTTGAACGGCCAGAACAATGGCGCCATGCCGTCGTGGAAGCAGCTCTCGGACACCGAGCTGGCTGCCGTCATCACGTACACCAAGAACAACTGGAGCAACAAGACCGGCCAGCTCGTGCAGCCCGCCGAAGTTGTTGCTGCCCGCAAGTAATTCAGCGTCGCCGAAGCAAGGAAGCCCAACATGAGCGCAGTTCTGGACCATCACGGCCACGACGACCATTCACACGACCATGACCATGGCGCCCCGCACGGCTGGCGTCGCTGGCTGTTTGCCACCAACCACAAGGACATCGGCACGATGTACTTGTTGTTCAGCTTCACCATGCTGATTGTCGGTGGCATCCTCGCCCTGGGCATCCGCGCCGAGCTGTTCCAGCCTGGCCTGCAGTACTTCAACCCGGAGCTGTTCAACCAGCTCACCACCATGCACGGCTTGATCATGGTGTTCGGCGCCATCATGCCGGCCTTTGTGGGCTTCGCGAACTGGATGATTCCGCTGCAGATCGGCGCGGCGGACATGGCCTTCGCGCGCATGAACAACCTGAGCTTCTGGCTGCTGATTCCGGCCGCCACGATGTTGGTCGGTTCCTTCTTCATGCCCGGTGGCGCGCCGGCAGCAGGCTGGACGCTCTATGCGCCGCTGACTCTGCAGATGGGCCCCAGCATGGACGCCGGCATCTTCGCGATGCACATCATGGGCGCCAGCTCCATCATGGGCTCCATCAACATCATCGTCACCATCTTGAACATGCGCGCGCCTGGCATGACGCTGATGAAGATGCCGCTGTTCTGCTGGACCTGGCTGATCACGGCCTACCTGCTGATCGCCGTGATGCCTGTGCTGGCTGGCGCCATCACGATGACGCTGACCGACCGCCACTTCGGCACCAGCTTCTTCAACCCCGCTGGTGGCGGTGACCCGGTGATGTACCAGCACATCTTCTGGTTCTTCGGCCACCCCGAGGTCTACATCATGATCTTGCCGGCCTTCGGCATCGTCAGTGCCATCATCCCGACCTTCGCCCGCAAGCGCCTGTTCGGCTACACCAGCATGGTGTACGCCACGGCGTCCATCGCCATCCTGTCCTTCATCGTGTGGGCCCACCACATGTACACCACCGGCATGCCGGTGACGGGCCAGTTGTTCTTCATGTACGCCACCATGCTGATCGCCGTGCCCACGGGCGTGAAGATCTTCAACTGGCTGGCCACCATGTGGCGCGGCTCGATGACCTTCGAGACGCCCATGCTGTGGAGCGTGGGCTTCCTGTTCGTGTTCACGATGGGTGGTTTCACGGGCCTGATCCTGGCGATGGCGCCTATCGACATCCAGTTGCAGGACACCTACTACGTGGTGGCGCACTTCCACTACGTGCTGGTCGCGGGTTCCCTGTTTGCGCTGTTTGCCGGCGTGTACTTCTGGGGCCCCAAGTGGACGGGCGTCATGTACAGCGAAACCCGCGGCAAGATCCACTTCTGGGGCTCGTTGATCTTCTTCAACGTCACCTTCTTCCCCATGCACTTCCTGGGTCTGGCCGGCATGCCGCGTCGCTATGCCGACTACCCCATGCAGTTCGCCGACTTCAACATGCTGGCGTCCATTGGTGCCTTCGGTTTCGGGCTGATGCAGGTGTACTTCTTCTTGTTTGTGGTGGTGCCCATGATGCGCGGCAAGGGCGAGCCCGCCCCGCAGCGGCCCTGGGAAGCCGCCGAAGGACTGGAATGGGAAGTGCCGTCACCGGCGCCGTTCCACACCTTCGAGACCCCGCCCAAACTGAACGCCAACGCCACCAAGGTGATTGGCTGATCCACGCCTGGGCGCACAGCCGGAACCCACGACATGGCCCTCAACGAACAACAGCGCAAGGCCAATCTGCGGCTGGCACTGATCCTGGCATCGGTGGCCTTGCTGTTCCTGCTGGGCTTTGTGGCGAAGATCGCCTTGATGGGCCCGAACTGAGCCATGAGCAGCCTTGAACCCAAGAACCGGCCGCGCCGGGACAACCGGCAACTGCTGGGCAAGCTGGTGGTGGTGGTGGGCGTGATGTTCGGCTTCGGCTATGCGCTGGTGCCCATGTACAACGCCATCTGCGAGACCTTGGGCATCAACGTCTTGACGTTGTCGGAAGAGCGCTCTGTCAACTGGGCTGGCCGCAAGCCCGTCAACACGCAGGTGGATGCCAGCCGCAGCATCACGGTGGAGTTCGACGCCAATGCCCGCGGTCCCTGGGACTTCAAGCCGGCCGTGCGGTCGGTCCAGGTGCACCCTGGCGAAATGACGACGGTGATGTACGAGTTCAAGAACGTACAGAACCGGACGATGTCTGCGCAGGCCATCGCCAGCTATGCGCCCATGCAGGCTTCGTCGCACTTCAACAAGCTGGAGTGCTTCTGCTTCAACGAGTACACCTTGGCGCCGGGTGAATCCAAGAAGTGGCCGGTGGTCTTCGTCATCGACCCCAAGCTGCCCAAGGACGTCACCACCATCACCTTGTCATATACCTTCTTTGAAGTGGGCGGCAAGACGCCGGCGGCACCGGCCGGTGGCCTGAGTGCGGCTGCGGTGGTTGCAGGAGCCCCTGCATGAGTGGCGACCTGAAGGACGCCACCCAACGCCCTGCGTCGCCACTGCAGACCATGCGGGCGGTTGCCTGGTCTTTCTTTGGCATCCGCCGTTCGTCGGGGTACGAACAGGACGTACAGAAGCTCAACCCGGTGCACGTGGTGATCGGCGGCATCCTGGGTGCAGCGCTCTTTGTGAGCGCTATCGTTTTGTTGGTGCGTTGGGTGGTCTCAAGCGGCGTGGCCGCCTGACCCTGGCGCAGATCCGGTTTTCGAGGGTTCGAGGAGAAAGTTCCGAATGTCAGCCACCACGCCCGCGGGCCACACCCCGTACTACTTCGTTCCGGCGCCGTCGTCCTACCCGGTGCAGGCGGCCATCGGTCTGTTCCTGGTCATCCTGGGCGCTGGCCAGTGGGTCAACGGCCACGGCTGGGGTGCCTATTCGCTGTTGTTGGGCATGCTGGTGTGGCTGGCGACCCTGTTCCAGTGGTTCCGTCAGGCCATTTCCGAAAGCGAAGGCGGCTTGTATTCGCAGCGCATTGACGTGTCCTTCCGCTGGAGCATGAGCTGGTTCATCTTCAGCGAGGTGATGTTCTTCGCCGCCTTCTTTGGCGCGCTGTACTGGGCGCGGGTGCATTCGGTGCCCACGCTTGGCAACCTCGACAACCAGATCCTGTGGCCTGATTTCAAGGCCATCTGGCCCAGCGCGGGTGGCGGTGTCACGGCTTCACCGGCTGGCACCGTGGAAGCCTTCACCACTGTGGGTCCCTGGCCTTTGCCCACCGTCAACACGGCCTTGCTGTTGACATCGGGCATCACGCTGACGATCGCCCACCACGCGCTGATCGCCGGTCAACGTGGCAAGACCATCGCCTGGATGTGGATCACGGTCCTGCTGGGCGCCACGTTCGTGGGCGTTCAGGCCTTTGAATACCACCACGCCTACACCGAACTGAACCTGAAGCTGTCCAGTGGCATCTTCGGCAGCACCTTCTTCATGCTGACCGGCTTCCACGGTTTCCACGTGTTTGTGGGCATGCTGATGCTGACCTTCATCACCATTCGGCTGATGAAGGGCCACTTCACGCCAGAGCGTCACTTCGGCTTTGAAGGCGCGGCTTGGTATTGGCACTTCGTGGACGTGGTGTGGCTTGGCTTGTACTTCCTGGTCTACTGGCTATGAATGTGGGCCCCCGAGCTCGCTAGCGCCCGCTACCCCCCCGAGGCGGCCGTTCGCCAGCGGCCCGGCGAAGCCGGTTCCGCGGCGGGCAGCTTGGCCGAAAGACGCCGCGCTGAGCGGCGTTTTCGTTGGTCGTATCAACGGCCGATGGGGATGCCGGTCGGCCGCACCCAACCCATGTACCAGCTGAGCAGGATGAACAGGAACAAGGCGACCGACAGGCCCACGCGCAGCGCCAGCGCGCGCGCCATTTGTTTGTTGCGGCCGTCGCCCTGCGCGCCCTTGCGCAGCATGAACACGCCGGCACTGGCCAGTGCCACCAGCACAGCCACGAGCATCAACACCATCACCGTTTTCATGCGGCCTGATTATCCGCCGCAGGGCCTGGCGTGAAGCGCCGCATGGTGGTTCTGCTTGCGGCCCTGGCGCTGGCCCTGCTGACGGCACGGCTGGGCTGGTGGCAGCTGGATCGTGCCGCGCAAAAGACGGCCATGCAGGCCGCGCTGGACCAGCGCAGCGCGTTGCCACCGCTGCCCGCAGCGGACTGGCCCTCCAGCGCCGCCGGTGCGCTCGCGCAGGAGTACCGGCACACACAGGTCAGCGGCGTGTGGCTGAACGAATTCAGCATCTACCTGGACAACCGGCCCATCAACGGCCGCACCGGTTTTTACCTGGTCACACCGCTGCGCCTGGACGACGGCACGGCCGTGCTGGTGCAGCGCGGCTGGCTGCCGCGCGACGCGGCCGATCGCACGCACGTGCAGCCCCCGCCCGCGGAACCGGGCTTGGTGACCGTGGCCGGCCGTATCGCCCCCGCGCTGTCACGGTTGTACGAGTTTGACGGCGCAGCTTCAGGAGCCATCCGGCAAAATCTGACCGTTGAGGCCTTCGCGCAGGAAAGTCGCCTGAAGCTCAAGCCCTTTGTGCTGGTCCAGGAAGATCTTGCGGTGCGCAGCCAGGACGGCCTGCTTCGCCAGTGGCCCGCGCCGAGCACGGGCGTTGAGAAGCACTATGGATACGCCTTCCAGTGGTTCAGCCTTTCGTTGCTGACCCTGGGTCTCTACATCTGGTTCCAATGGATCCGCCCGCGCCGGCGGGTCACAGACCCTGATACCGAAGCATGAAACCCGACGTCGAACCGCTGACCATGACCGTGCACTCGGTGAGCGGCCCGGACCTCGCCGACCCTGGTCAAGCGGGCGAACGCCGTACGCGCCTGGGCCGGCTGAGGATGCTCGTGGTGCTGGCCGTTTGTGCCGCACCGGTGGTCGCGTCCTATCTCGCTTACTACGTGCTGCAACCCAGCGGCCGCACCAACTACGGCACCTTGATCCTGCCCACGCGGGGCCTGCCGGACCTGCCCTTGTCGTCGCTGGACGGCCAGCCCGTGAAGGCGGCCAGCCTGAAAGGGCAGTGGCTGATGGTGGTGGTGGCTCCTTCCTCGTGCGATGCCGCCTGCGAGCAGCGCCTGTTCATGCAACGCCAGCTGCGCGAGATGCTGGGACGGGACCGCGACCGCATCGACAAGGTCTGGTTCGTGGTCGACGATGGTCAGCCCCGTGCGGCTTTGCGCGAGGCTACCAGTGGCGCCGTGCCCGTGCAGGCGCTGCGCGTGCCGCGCGAAGCGCTGGCGGCTTGGCTGCGGCCCGAGGCGGGCCACACCTTGGAAGAGCACATCTACATCATCGACCCGATGGGCGAATGGATGATGCGCATGCCGGCGGACCCGCAGCCCAGCAAGGTCAAGCGCGACGTCGAACGCCTCTTGCGCGCTTCGGCCGGCTGGGACAAGGCTGGGCGCTGAACACCGTGGACGCTTCCAGCACGCAAGCCCTGGTCGACTTCACGCCAGCCGCCCGCATGGCCCTGATGGTGTTGACACTGGCCACGTTGCCGCTGTCCTGGCTGTGGTTGCGCCAGCGCGGCGCCAACACCCGTGTGCGTCTGGCCGCACTGACGGCGCTGACCCTGTTCCTGACTTTCGACCTCATCGTCTTCGGCGCCTTCACCCGCCTGAGCGATTCCGGCCTGGGCTGCCCGGACTGGCCGGGCTGCTACGGGGAAGCCAGCCCGCTGGGCGCGCGAGCCGATATCCACGCGGCGCAAGCGGCAGCGCCCGGTGGTCCCGTGACCTGGTCCAAGGCCTGGATCGAGATGATCCACCGCTACCTGGCCATGCTGGTGGGCGTGCTCATCCTGGTGATGACCACGACCAGCTGGCTGGCGCGACGCAAGTTGCAGGGGTCTCCCTGGTGGCCCACGGCCGCCCTGGTGTGGGTGGTGGTGCAGGGCCTGTTCGGCAAGTACACCGTGACGCTCAAGCTCTATCCGCTGGTGGTGACGGCGCATCTGCTTGGGGGTTTGGTCCTGCTGGTGCTGCTGGCCTTGCAGCATGCTGCATTCAATCATCCCCCTGCCGCGGCACCCACAGGCTTGCGCCGCCTGGCCTGGGTCGCTGCCGCCGCACTCGCGCTGCAAATCGCCCTGGGTGGATGGGTCAGCACCAACTACGCCGTGCTGGCTTGCACCGGCTTCCCGCAATGCAACGGCCACTGGTGGCCCGACATGGACCTGGCCAGTGGTTTCACCTTGCTGCGGGGCCTGGGCGAGGCGGGGCCGGATGGCGCGCGCACCTTGGCGGCCTTGGTAGCCATTCACATGGCGCACCGCCTGATGGCCGTGCTGGCAGCGGCCCTGCTGCTGGCCCTGTCCTGGGCCCTGTGGCGACGCCGTGCACAGCACGCCACCTTGGGCCGCTTTGGCGCCGGGCTGGGTCTGGTCCTGTTGGCACAAGTGGCCACGGGCTTGTCGAACGTGGTGCTGGGTTGGCCGCTGCTGGCGGCGCTGGCCCATTCAGCGGGAGCTGCCGGCCTGGTGCTGCTGATGACACTGCTGCTGGCGCGCACCGCGCCGCGGGTCTCAGCCCAGGAATCCCGTTCGTGGGCCCTGGCTGCCTAGAATCCCGGATTCCCCGCATGTCTCAGACCCTCACCGCTCCCCGCCCAAGCGCCAACGTCTGGGCCCAGTACTACGCGCTGACCAAACCGCGCGTGGTGCAGTTGATCGTCTTCTGTGCGCTGATCGGGATGCTGCTGGCCGAGCCTGGCTGGCCCGATTGGCGCTTGGCGGGCACTGCAACCGTGGGCATCTGGCTGGTGGCTGCGGCCGCCGCGGCCTTCAACTGCCTGGTCGAGCAGCAGATCGACCGCAACATGGCCCGCACCGCCTGGCGGCCCACTGCAAAGGGCGAACTGTCCACCATCCAGGCGCTGGTTTTCTCCTCGGTGCTGTGTGCTGCGGGCAGTGCGGTGCTGTACCTCTGGGTCAACCCGCTGACCATGTGGCTGACCTTCGCCACCTTTGTCGGCTACGCCGTGATCTATACCGTGGTGCTCAAGCCAATGACGCCGCAGAACATCGTCATCGGCGGTGCTTCCGGCGCCATGCCACCGGTGCTGGGCTGGGCGGCGATGACGGGCGACGTGGGGCACGAGGCGATGATCCTGTGCCTGATCATCTTTCTGTGGACGCCACCTCACTTCTGGGCGCTGGCGCTGTACAGAGCCGAGGACTACCGAAAGGCCGGCCTGCCGATGCTGCCCATCACCCACGGGCCCGAATTCACGCGGCTGCAGGTCTTGCTCTACACCGTCGTGCTGTTTGCAGCCACCTTGCTGCCCTTTGTTTTCCGCATGAGCGGGCCTTTGTACCTGGGCGCGGCCGTGATCCTGGGCGTTGGTTTCATGGCCTACGGATTCCAGCTGTGGCGGGACTACAGCGACGCGCTGGCGCGTCGTACTTTCCGCTTTTCCATCTGGCATCTGTCGCTGTTGTTTGCAGCCCTGTTGCTGGACCACTACCTGAGCCCATGGTTGTTCCCCGCCGCATATTGATCACTGCAGCTGCCGCCAGCCTGCTGCTGGCGGCCTGTGACCGCCTGGCGTCGCCGGGTTCGTTCAAGGCCATCGACATCACGGGCGCCGACTATGCCCAGAATTTCGACCTGCCCGATGCGGATGGCAAGCGCCGCACGCTGGCCGACTTCAAGGGCAAGGTCACGGTCGTCTTCTTCGGCTTCACCCACTGCCCGGACGTGTGCCCGACCACCCTGCTTGAACTGGCGGCTGTCAAGAAGGCCCTGGGCGCGGATGGTGACCGGGTGCAAGGTATCTTCATCACCGTGGACCCGGAGCGGGACACGGCAGCGCTGCTGAAGGCCTACGTGGACAACTTCGGCCCAGGCTTTGCGGCGCTGCGTGGAACGCTGGAGGAAACCAAGGCCACGGCCAAGGCCTTCAAGGTCTTCTATGCCAAGGTGCCCGGGTCCACGGAAGACAACTACAGCATGGACCACACGGCCGGCAGCTACATCTTTGACGCCAAGGGCAAGGTGCGGCTCTTTACGCGCTATGGCGCGGGTGCTGAAGCACTGACCAGTGACCTGAAAGCCCTGCTGGCGCAGGGCTAGGCTTTCTTCCTCCGCTCAGGCGGCGGCGGCTTCCAGCGCCTTGCGCATCTTCTTGAACGCAGCCACCTCGATCTGGCGGATGCGCTCGGCGCTCACGCCGTATTCGGCCGCCAGTTCGTGCAGGGTCATGCCGCCCGACGAGTCGTCATTGACCTTCAACCAACGCTCTTCCACCACACGGCGGCTGCGTGCGTCCAGGGCACCCAAGGCGGACTGGATGCCGTCACCGGCCAGCCAGTCGCGGTGGCGCGCTTCCAGGCGCTGCGTGGGTTCGTGCGTGTCGTCTGCCAGGTAGGCGATGGGCGCGAAGGTCTCTTCGCCGTCGTCGGTCTGCGGCTCCAGCGCCACATCACCGCCGGACAGGCGCGTTTCCATCTCCACCACTTCCTCGGGCTTGACGTTCAGTTCGTTGGCCACGAACGCCACCTCCGCCGGGGTCAGGGTGTTGCGGAAGGTCTCGCCGTCGGCCAGGCCTTCGCCCTGCTTCAGGCTCTGCTTCATGGAACGCAGATTGAAGAAGAGCTTGCGCTGGGCCTTGGTGGTCGCGACCTTGACCATGCGCCAGTTCTTCAGGATGTATTCGTGAATCTCGGCCTTGATCCAGTGCATGGCATAGCTCACCAGACGCACGCCCTGTTCCGGGTCGAAGCGCTTGACGGCCTTCATCAGGCCGACATTGCCTTCCTGGATCAGGTCGCCTTGGGGCAAGCCATAACCCATGTACTGCCGCGAGATGCTGACCACCAGGCGCAGATGCGACAAAACCAACTGGCCAGCGGCCTGCACGTCGCCACGGTCGCGCAACGAGCGGGCCAGTTCGGTTTCCTCGGTTTGCGTCAGCATGGGCAGCCGGTTGACGGCCGTCACGTAGGCGTCCAGGTTGCCGAGTGAGGGCACCATGGACCAGGGGTCGCGCAAGCTCAGTGTGGTGGCTGTGATGGAGTTCATGGGGCTAGGAGTCCCTGCGAGGCTGATCAGTTCCGTTCATATTAGCACTCTCCTGTCGGGAGTGCTGACAGAGAAGACTTGCCGAGCCTGTGGCTGTTCAGCCTGAATGCGGGAAACTACTATGGAGAGAGCGTGCGCTCACATTCCCCAGCGTGTGTCGGCGGACTCCAGGGCCTTGTCCACCAGAGCCAGGAAGTCGGAAACCTCCAGGGGCTTGGTGACGTAGTGCATCGCGCCCAGGGTCAGCGCCTGTTCCATCTGGCCTGCAGTGGCGTCGGCTGACACCACGATCACGGGGATATCGGCCACATCGACGTCCTGCTTCAGGTGGCGAAGCAGTTCCAGCCCACTGATGTCGGGCAGGTGCATGTCCAGCAGCACCAGATCGGGCTTGTCGCGGCGGATCGCGCTCAAGCCGTCCAGGCCCAGCATGGACGTCTTCAAAACCACCTGGGCGCGTTGCGCCAGCACGCCCCGCATCACTTCGATATTCGTCTCGTTGTCTTCCACGTAGTGCACCAGACGCTGCTGGTAGGGCGCGGGTGAAGTTTCGGTGTAGCGCTGGGGCGCTGCCACGGTGCCCCTGGCCGCGGGCAAGGTCAACACAAAGGTCGTGCCCACGCCGACGCGGCTGCTCACCGTCAACTGCCCTCCCATGAGCTCCGTCAAACGCTGGGTGATGACCAGACCGATCCCGGTGCCTTCGATATTGCTGTGCTCGCGGCCCAGGCGGTTGTAGGGCTGGAACAGGCGAGACAGCTGATCGGGCGTCATGCCCAGGCCCGTGTCGCTGACCGAAACGTCCACGCGCCCGTCGGGCTGCAACTTGCTGCTAAGCGTCACCTCGCCGCCGGCGCGGTTGTACTTGACCGCGTTGGACAGCAGGTTGGTCAGCACCTGCTTGAGCCGCGTGGCGTCGGCCAGCACCCCGTCGACCGCCGGGTCCAGCTGCTGGCGCAGCTGCAACTGCCGCTGCTCGGCCAGGCCGGCCACCATGGCCCGGCAAGCGGCCACCATGGGTTCCAGCTGGAGAGGTTCCAGCTTCAACTGCACGGACCCGGATTCGATACGTGCCAGGTCCAGTGTCTCGTTGATCAAGTCCAGCAGGTGCCAGCCTGCACGCTGGATCTGCTGTGTCCATTCGCGCTGGTGGACCGCCAGCGCCGGTTCGCGGTCCAGGCCCAGCAGCTGCGCGAAGCCAATCATGGCATTGAGCGGCGTGCGCAGCTCATGGCTCATGCGCGACAGGAACTCACTCTTGGCAAGGTTGGCCGCTTCGGCCTGCTGCAGCGCACGTTCTGAAGCTTCGAGGCGCAGGTGTTCGGAGATGTCCTCCACCACGGCCACCATGCGCAGTGTGCGGCCCTGGGCGTCGCGCATGGCCGTGGCACTGACGCGCGCCGTGATCATGGTGTCGCCAACGGCACGCAGGCGCACGGCGTG
This sequence comes from uncultured beta proteobacterium, assembly GCA_963750785.1. Lineage (GTDB taxonomy): Bacteria > Pseudomonadota > Gammaproteobacteria > Burkholderiales > Burkholderiaceae_C > Rubrivivax. The sequence goes on from CAVVSC010000006.1 coordinate 202,531, forward strand.
CACGACGCTCATGGCGTCACCCCGCACCAGGTCGCGCCGCATGCGGCGGATCAGCCCGGTGTCGTCGGCGTGCACCAGTTCTGCCACCGAGCTGCCCAGCAACTCGGTGAGCGGTCGGTCCGCCATGGCGCACATGCGCGGATTGCACTCGATCAGGTAGCCCTGTGGGTCCAGGAACATCACGCCCAAGGGCACGTTGTCCAGAATGCTTCGCAGCCTTTCGCTGCTTTCGCGCAGCGCAGACTCGGCCTGCACGCGTTCGTTCACCTCGCCGCGCAGTTCCTCGGTGCTGGCGCGCACGGCCAGCTCGGTGCGCCGCGCGTGGCCGGTCACGGTCAGCAGCAGCGCTCCCAGCATGGCCGCAGCGGTCATGCCTGACAGGGCCAGCAGCCAGGTGGTCTCCCGCGTGCCGGTGGATACGGCAGCCGGATCAGCGTGCACGCTGAAGTGCAGGTCGCGGCCGCCCCACCGGAAGTTGCGCACGTGCTGGAAGTCATGGGCGGGCATGCTGGCTGTCTCGCAGTCCGCCGGTCCTGCCAATCGCTGCATCGCGACCGGCGTGGACCGGCTGCTGAGGCACCAGCGCATGTGGTTCTGGTCGCCCTGGGTCAGGCTGGCAAACGCGCTGTCGATGCGCAAGGTGACGAAGACCACACCCGAAAACTGGGACCAACGCTCGGATGGCGTTGAAGGATCCCTGTCGTACAAGGCTTGGTACAACACGACGCCCTGTTCGTTCTGCTCCGATTGCGTGAGCTTGAAGGCTGTGGTGGCCGCAGGCTGGCCACTCAGACGCGTGGCGAGCACGGCCTCGCGCGCGGCGGGGATGGACAACGCGTTCACCCCCAGCGCAGTGGCATTGCCTTCCAGTGGAAAGATGGAACGCAGCACCAGCAGTTCGCGACGCAGCTGGCGGTCCGCACCGGCGTCACGGTCAAAGATGCGGAAGTCGGGTTTGGCCGCCGCGCGCACTTGTGCTTCATAGGCGGCCACGTCCACTTCCTGAACGCGCTGGCCGTAACCCATGGCTTGCAAGTGAAGCGACTGTTGCAGCCACCAGCGACTGGCGTCGCCCAAAGCGACGTCGTTGCCGGGCGGCTGGTGCAGCGCCGCGCCGTGCAAGGCCTGCAGGGCATGCAGTGCGCCATTGAGTCGTTCTTCTGCCTCGGCGGCCAGGCGTTCGGCATCCCGTTCAAAGAGCGCGCGCTTGCGAAGGCCGTCCAGCCTTTGTGTCTCCATCACGCCCACAGCCACCAAGCCCAGCGCCAAAAGCAGCGGAATGCCCAAGGTGCGCCGTCGCGACCGCCAATCGGCGGCCGGCTGGCCGATCAGTGTCAGCACCAGGGGCGTGGCGATGAGCGCGCACAGCGTGTCGCCACTCCACCAGACCAACCAGTTGGCCGGTGCCTGGGACCAGGACAAGGCCCCGGAGGTCAGCAGAACGGCTGTGGCGACGGTGCTGCTCACGGTGCAGGCCAGTGGCCCGCCCAGAAGTCCTGCCAAGGCGATGTCGCGGGGCTCGTTCAGCACCACCTTCGGGCCCACAAACCGCCGCAAGAGCACTGCCCCCAGGCCTGCTTGAGCTGCCGCGCCCAGCGCGATGATCGCCGGCACCATGACCAAGGCCATGCCAGACTGGCCACGGGTCAGCCCAAGCCCGGCATTGACCAGGAAGGCGCCCAGCCAGACGCCGGGCATGGCGACCCGTCCATAGGTCAGCGCAGCAGCCAACGCCACACCGGCGGGTGGGTACAGCGGCGACGCGTAACCCGGCGGCCCTGCCAGGGCCAGGGCACCGGCGCCCAGGGCGGCGTAGGACAGACCGATGAGCAGCGTCAGCCACAAGACGCGGCCCAGGCCGATTGTTGGAGCCGAGGGATCGACGTTGTTCAAGGTCCCAGCACTGTACGCCGGGCCTTGTCGGCCCTGCTGTCCGTTGGTCGTGTTGGAGACTAGACGTTGAACAGAAAGTTCAGTACGTCACCGTCCTTGACGACGTATTCCTTGCCTTCGGCCCGCATCTTGCCCGCGTCCTTGGCAGCCTGTTCGCCCTTGAACGCAATGAAGTCGTCGAAGGCGATGGTTTGCGCGCGGATGAAGCCGCGTTCGAAGTCGGTGTGGATGACGCCAGCGGCCTGCGGCGCGGTGTCGCCGATGTGGATGGTCCAGGCACGCACTTCCTTCACGCCGGCGGTGAAGTAGGTCTGCAGACCCAGCAGCTTGAAGGCGGCGCGGATCAGCCGGTTCAGGCCGGGTTCGTCCTGGCCCATTTCGGACAGGAACAAGGCCTTGTCCTCGTCGGACATGTCGGCCAGTTCGGCTTCGGTCTTGGCACAAATGGCCACCACGGGCGCGCCTTGCTTGGTGGCGTAGTCACGCAGGCGGTCCAGGAATGGGTTGTTGTCGAAGCCGGTCTCGCTGACATTGCCCACAAACATGGCCGGCTTGGCCGTGATCAGGCACAGCGGCTTCAGGATCACCAGCTCTTCCTTGCTGAAGGCGATGCCGCGCACCGGCAAGGCCTGGTCCAGCGCCGCCTGGCACTTTTCCAGCACCTTCACCAGCGCCGCGGCTTCCTTGTCATTGCCACTGCGGGCGGCTTTGACATAGCGATGAAGGCTCTTTTCAACGGTCGACAAGTCGGCCAGGCACAGTTCGGTCTGGATGACCTCGATGTCGGCGATCGGGTCCACCTTGCCGGCGACGTGGATGACGTTTTCGTCCTCGAAGCAGCGCACCACGTTGACGATGGCGTCGGTCTCGCGGATGTGGCTCAGGAACTGATTGCCCAGGCCCTCGCCCTTGCTGGCGCCCGCCACCAGGCCGGCAATGTCCACGAATTCCACGATGGCCGGCACCACGCGTTCCGGCTTGACGATGGCGCTCAGCGCCTGCAGCCGCGGGTCGGGCAGTTCCACCACGCCCACATTGGGCTCAATGGTGCAGAAGGGGTAGTTTTCAGCCGCGATGCCGGCCTTGGTCAGGGCATTGAAGAGGGTGGACTTGCCCACATTGGGCAGGCCGACGATGCCGCACTTGAGGCTCATGGCGTTCCGGTCTGGAGTTGGGTGCTGCGGCGCAGCGAACCCGGGATTTTCCTACACTGCGGCCATGAGCACTCCATTGCTGACGCTTCGACCCCACGAGAAGGACCTGGGCGGTGGATTCACGGTGCGCCGCCTGCTGCCGTCCGCACTGCGCCAGGCCGTCGGTCCATTCTTGTTTTTCGACCATTTCGGCCCGATCACCGCGCTGCCGGCCGATAACCACGACGTGCGCCCCCATCCGCACATCGGCCTGGCCACGGTGACTTATCTGTTCGAAGGTGCCATGCAGCACCACGACTCCACAGGGGCGCTGCAGCGCATCGAACCGGGCGCCATCAACTGGATGAGCGCCGGCCGCGGCATCGTTCACTCCGAACGCACGCCGGCCGACCTGCTGGGCCGGTCGCGGCGCAGCCACGGCTTGCAGTTGTGGGCCGCCTTGCCCGTGGCAGACGAAGAGATGGCGCCGACCTTTGCCCACACACCAGCGGATGCCATTCCTCAATTGGAGTTGGGCGGGGCGCGGGTGCGCGTGCTGGTGGGCACTGCCTTCGGTGCCACTTCACCGGTGGCAGTTCGCTCCGAAACGCTGTACCTGGACATGGCCTTCGAAGCTGGCGACGCCTTCCCCTTGCCGCTGTCGCCCGAACGCGCCCTCTATGTCGTGGACGGGTCCCTGGAACTCGACGGTGTGCCGCTCGCGCCGCAGACCATGACCGTGGTGCCGCCGGGTGATGAACCGCTGATATCCGCCAGCAGCACGGCGCGCGCCGTGCTCATCGGTGGCGAGCCCCTGGGTCACCGCTTCATGTGGTGGAACTTCGTCAGTTCGCGCAAGGAACGCCTGCTGCAGGCCGGCGATGACTGGGCTGCCGGTCGTTTCCCCGGGGTGCCCGGGGAGACCGAGTTCATTCCCTTGCCCGACAAGCGTCCGGACTAGGCTGGAGCCGGGCGCAGCAAGCCCGGCCGGTCAGAAGTTGAAGCGTGCCGTGGCCTTCTGGCCCACGCGCAGCGTGTGGCCCAGCCCCTCCACCACGATGGCGTTGGCGCCAAAGGTGACCGCGCCTTGCATGCGCGGGTCGGCACGGAAGTGGGTCAGCAGGTCGCCCACCTCGTGCGAGGTGCCGGCCGTGACCGGGTCCACGTCGGGAATCGTGCAGCGCGTGCAGGGCTTGACCAGTTTCAGGCGCACGGGGCCGTCGTCCGTGGACAGCACGATCTCGTCCACATGGTCTTCGTCCCAGGACTGCCAGCCGCTGAAAACCAGGTTGGGGCGGAATCGCTGCATGGTCACGGCGGCCGCACCGCGCGCGGCCAAGCGGGCGTTGAAGTCGGTGAGCGACGCGGTGTTGGCCACCAGCAGCGGAAACGCGTCGGCGAAGGCGGTCTCGGCCGCTGCGCCACCCGTCCACTTCAGGTCGGCCAGGCGCTGCTGTTCGGGGTCGAAGCGCACCAGGCGCGTACCCGTGCCCAGGAAGTCGGAGAACCACTGCGCGGCCAGCGCACCCATGTCAAAGGCCTTGACCACGTCCTTGTGCACCTGGGCGTGGGTGCCGCCTTCCACCGTGTCCAAACGCAGGTGCAGGGTCAGCATGCCGGGGGCGCGCAGGACCAGTTCGTCGCCCTTGAAGCTGGGCTGGATCAAGGCCATGCGCGGCCACTGGCGCTGCGTGAGCATCAGGCCCTGCCGGTCCACCACCATCCAGGCGCGGTCCAGGTCCAGGCCGGTTTCCACCAACTGGGCTTCCTGCACCAGGACGCTGCCGCAGGACTTGATGGGGTGCAGGTGCAGGGCGACCAGGCTGCAGGCCTGGGCGTTCGGGTCTGTGCTCGCGTCGCTGCTCGAGTCAGTGGTCGGGTCATTGGTCACGGTGGCTCCGGTCGGGACATGTCCTGGGTCTGATTGTGCCCAGGGGGTGCTCCCTACAATCGCCGCATGTCTAGGCTCCAAGCTCACGTCGTTCCCGGCCCCGATGGGGCGCGTCACCGCCTTCGGGCGGCCGGGCGGCGCTGACATGTCCATGCACGACGTTCTGGTGCGTGGCGCCGGGGCTGTGGGCCTGGCCGCTGCGCTGGCGTTGTCCCGTCAAGGCCTGCGCGTGGCGCTGCTGGGGCCGACGACCGCCGCCACCTCCCAGGACCTGCGCGCCTATGCGCTCAACGCAGCATCGGTGAAGCTGCTGGTGTCATTGAAGGTCTGGGACGCGATCCCGGCTGACGCGCGCACGCCCGTGCACGACATGCACATCGAAGGCGATGGGCCCGGCGCTTCGCTGGACTTTTCGGCCTGGAACCAGGGGCTGAGCGAACTGGCGTGGATTGTCGACGCCGCCGAACTGGAGCGGGCCCTGGCGGCCGCCGCCGCCTTTGCGCCCCACCTGGACACCGTGCAGGCCGAGGTGCCGGCCACCCTGGAAGTGCTGGCCGAAGGCAAACAGTCCGCCAGCCGCCAGCGCCTGGGCGTGTCGATGCCGCGCCAGGAATACGGCCACCGTGGCATCGCCACGCGCCTGGTCAGCGACCGCCCGCACAACGGGCTGGCCCGCCAGTGGTTCCGCAGTCCCGACGTGCTGGCGCTGCTGCCATTGGATCGGCCGCGGCCGGGCCACAGCTACGGCATCGTCTGGTCCGTCCCCAATGCGCGCGCAGACGAATTGATGGCGCTGCCCGACGCCGACTTCGCCGCCGCACTCATGCAGGCCACCGGCGGGGCTGCGGGTCAGTTGACCGTGACCGCGCCGCGTGCCCAGTGGCCGCTGGCCGTGGCCCATGCCGACGCCGTGCACGGCCCGGGCTGGGTGCTTGTCGGCGACGCCGCCCACCTGGTTCACCCGCTGGCCGGCCAGGGCCTGAACATGGGTCTGGCCGACGTGGCCGCCCTGGCGGAAGAGATTGCTGCCCGCGAATCCTGGCGCGACTTGGGCGACGTGAAGCTGGGCGCCCGCTACGCTCGGCGCCGCCGCATGCCCACCTGGGCGATGCAGCAGGTGACAGACGGCCTCTTGCAGCTCTTCGCCCATTCCTCACCCGCCGTGCGCTCGCTGCGCAACCGCGGCTTGTCGCTGGTCAACCAGCTGCCGCCGCTCAAGCGCCTGCTCACCGGCCGGGCGTTGGGCTCCTGAGCCGGCGCCGCCATTTTTTTCCCCAAGGACTTGACCATGGCATTCACCCCCCCTGTACTCGCTGGCGTTGCCCTGGCGGCGGCCCTTCTGGCCGGCTCCGCCCTGGCCCAGCAGGAAGCCGTCATCCGCAAGGCGCTGACCGAACGCCTGCCGCAACTGCCGAAGATCGACGAGATCTCGCGTTCGCCCGTGGCAGGTCTGTGGGAGGTGCGCTACGGCGGCAGCGAACTTCTCTACAGCGACGACAAGGGCGAGCACATCTTTGTCAACGGCTCGCTGGTGGAAACCAAGACCCGTACCGACCTGACCGAGGCTCGCCTGGACAAGATGCTCGGCGTGTCCTGGGACAAGCTGCCGCTGAAGGACGCCATGGTCATGAAGCAGGGCACCGGCGCGCGCAAGATCGCGGTGTTCGAAGACCCGAACTGCGGCTATTGCAAGCGCTTTGAACGGGACATGGCCAACCTGAAGGACGTCACGATCTACACCTTCCTGATTCCCATCCTGGGCCCGGACTCCACCACCAAGTCGCGCGACATCTGGTGCGCCAAGGAAAACGCCAAGGTCTGGCGTTCATGGATGCTGGAAGGCGCCACGCCACCCAAGAACATCGGCACCTGCGACACCACGGCACTGGACCGCAACCTGGCCTTTGCACGCAGCTACCGCATCAACGGCACGCCGGCGGCCTTCTTTGAAGATGGCACGCGCAAACCCGGTGCCATCTCGGCCGACTTGATTGAGAAGCTGCTGGTCGCGGCCAGTGCGAAGAAGACGGCCACCAACTGATGCCTGGGCTGTCCGCCCCGGACGCCACCGCCCGGCGCCTGGGCTACGCGGGGCTGGTTCCCTTTGTGCTGGGTGCGCTGCTGGTCTGGCTGGTGCGCGCCGACGTGCATGCCTACGCGGCGCTGGCCCTGTCTGCCTACGCGGCGGTGGTGCTCAGCTTTCTGGGTGGCATCCACTGGGGTCTGGCCATGCGCCAGGCGAATCCACCTGCACACGTGCTGCGCTGGGGCGTCGTGCCCTCGCTGGTGGCCTGGCCGGCGGCCGTCATGCCGCCTGACGCGGGCCTGGTGCTGCAGGGACTGATGCTGCTGGTCTGCTATGGCGTGGACCGGCGCTTGTACCCACAGCTGGGCGCAGCCGCCTGGCTGACGCTGCGTTTCAGGCTCAGTGCGGTGGCGGCCCTGGCTTGCTTCATCGGTGCAGCGGGCAGCTGAGGCCCAAGCGGCAAGGCCAGCCGGCCGCACCGGGCCGCGACTGGTTTTGCTGAGCTTGTGTGTGGTGCTGGTGCACCTGTGGCTGGTGGACCGCCACTTGCCCAGCCAGCTGGGCGAAGGCGCCGCAGACACCGCGCCCAGGCGCATCGACGTGAGTTTTGTGCGCGAGCTGGCGCAGACAGCCGCACCGACCACGCCGCCTGCTCCGGCTGCAGTTCCGACGCCGGCTGCCCCGCGCGCGCTGCCGCCTGACATCGCCGCATCGGCACCGGACCTCGAAGTGCCAGCCCCGCCTGACTTGGCACCAGCGCCTGAGTTGCGGGTGGCGCTGGAGCCCGTGGCTGCACTGCCGGTGCCGCAGGCACTGCCCACCTTGCCGGCCGCGTCTGCCGTCATCTCCACCAGCAACCTGCCCTTTGAGTGGCCACCGTCGACCCGCCTCAGCTACACACTGACAGGCGACTTCCGCGGTCCGGTGCTGGGCAGCGCCGTGGTGGAGTGGTTGCGCTCTGGGTCGCGCTACCAGGTGCGCATGGACGTCACGGCGGGCCTCTTGTTCAGCCGGCGCGTCAGCAGCGAAGGCGAGATCACGCCCGAAGGCCTGCAACCGCGGCGCTATGACGAAGAGACCAAGGTGGTGCTGCGTGACGCGCGGCGGCTGACCATCTGGCTGGACGGTGACCGTGTCCGCCTGCCGGGTGGTGGCGAAGCGCTCCGGCCCGCCGGTGTGCAGGACAGCGCCAGCCAGTTCGTGCAGATGACCTGGCTGTTCACGACGCGGCCGCAGTTGCTGGAGCGCGGCCGCACACTGGAGATCCCCCTGGCGCTACCGCGTCGTGTGGAGCCCTGGGTCTACGAGGTGCTGGAAACGGAGACGCTGTACACCCCCGCGGGCCCGGTGGAAGCTGTGCATGTGAAACCGCGCCGGGAAGGGCGCACCAATGAACTCACGGCGGAACTGTGGGTGGCGCCCAGCCTGCAGTACCTGCCCGTGCGGCTGCTCATCCGCCAGGACGCGCAGACCTACATTGACCTGCTGCTGGAGCGTCTGCCCCAGCAGGCCGAGCCCGGACGTTGAAGCGCCAGGACGGCCTCAGAGGCCGGCCGGCTCTGACAGTCGAATGGTCTCGCCAACGGCTTCGATGAAGCCCCGCGCGGCCAAGTCCTTCAGGGTGTCTTCGGCAGGTTGCGCGACCAGCGCACTCACATCGTCCACGTCTCGCTTGCCATTGACCAGGATCAGCGTGCCGCGCACGCGCAGGCCCAGACCGTGGGCGCGGGTCTCGATCTCGGCAGTGCCCTTGGGCGTCTTGCGGTAGATCAGCGGCATGGCGTGGTGCGCGTGGTGCCAGGTCAGCACCAGCGGTTGGGTGCGGCACGAACGAGGACGGCAGCTTATCCCTCTGCTGGGGTCTGGGCCAGCGTCACAACCCCCGTGAATGAGCGGCTTCACAGGCCACTTATAGTGGCGTGAGCAGCAGGAGACACGCCATGAGCGACCCCAAGAACGACCCCAGAAACGAACCCGCAACCGAACCGCTGGTCCTCACCGAAACCCGGGGCGAAGGGGTGCGCCGCACGGCCGTGGTCACCCTCAATCGACCCAAGCAGCTCAACGCCTTGAGCACGTCGCTGATGGTGCAACTGGGCGAAGCGCTGCAGCGCCTGGATGCCGACGACAGCATCGGCTGCATCGTCATCACCGGCAACGAACGCGCCTTTGCCGCCGGGGCCGACATCTCGGCCATGGCCAAGAAGACCTACGCCGAAGCGATCAGCGAAAACTTCATCGGCGCCAACTGGGAAACCGTGCTGCGCGTGCGCAAGCCAGTGATTGCGGCCGTGGCCGGCTTTGCCCTGGGCGGTGGGTGCGAACTGGCCATGATGTGCGACTTCATCATCGCCGCCGACACGGCCAAGTTCGGCCAGCCGGAAATCAAGATCGGCATCATTCCTGGCGCCGGCGGCACGCAGCGCTTGCCGCGTGCGGTGGGCAAGAGCAAGGCCATGGACATGGTGCTGACCGCCCGCATGATGGACGCCGCCGAGGCCGAGCGCGCGGGCCTGGTGTCACGCGTGGTGCCGGCCGACAAGCTGATGGACGAGGTGCTGGGCGCGGCCGAAGCCATTAATGCATTGAGCGGCCCCAGCGTCATGCTGGCCAAGGCATGCGTGAACCGCGCCTTCGAGTCCGGCTTGAACGACGGTGTGGATTACGAGCGCCGCATCTTCCATTCGCTCTTTGCCACCGCCGACCAGAAGGAAGGCATGGACGCCTTCCTGGCCAAGCGCAAGCCGGACTTTTCGCAGTCCTGAATTTCAAGAGGCAGCAGTGTTCCTGAATCAGGAACGCTGCGTTCCTTCCCCGGTGCTTTTTCGTTCGTGGGTGAATTTCTACAGTTCAACCCATGGACCACGCCGGTCAAGCATCCACCGACGGATCCCCTCCAACACCGGATGCCTTGAAGGAATATCTCATCATGAACGCCAATATCCGCACCGCTCTTCGCAACACCGTTTATCCCGTCATCGTTGCCCTGTCCCTGGGCGCTGCCTTCGCGGCCCATGCGGCTGGCGAAATCACGCCGGACGACACCGCGACCCAAGCCTGGTCGCACACCAAGACCCGTGCTGAAGTGCGCGCCGAACTGCTTGCCGCCCGGGTTGACGGTTCTGCCAACGTCTACAGCTACGACTACAACCCCCTGGCCCTTGCCAAGAGCACGCTGACCCGCCAGGAAGTGATCGCCGCCACCCGTGTGGACCGCGAAATGTTCAACTACGGTGCTGCCTACTATGGTGAAGACAGCGGCTCCTTCGTGCTGGGCCAGCAATGGACGACACGTCCGGCAGCCAGCCAGACCGTCGCGAAGGTTGGCAAGTAAGGTCGGCGTACCCTGGGCCGGGCGCCAAGCGGGCGCGGCGCTAGGGCACCAGCCAGGCCGAGCCCGCCGCATCAAAGCGGGCACGGCGGTGGCCCTGGGGCTTCAGCTCCAGCCAGTCCAGAGCTTCCACATGAGCCGCGACCACTGCAAAGTGGTCGCGGCTTGTTCTTTCTGGCGCCGCTGCAGCGCCCATCGCGCTGCCTGGGGGCAGAGGCGACAGGTAGTCCTGCGCCGCGGGGGTCAGCTTCAGCTGCGCCCAGCGGGACGACACGCGCAGGCCTGAAGTTTCGATCGTCAACGACACCTGCGCACGCAGTTGCCAGCCGAGTGGCTCCGACCACAGCACCAGCATGCCCCGGGGTTGCGCCTGGATCTGCCGGGCCTTGGGGCTGCGCGAGTCGGTGTAGATCAGCAGGGTGCGCGAAGCCGCTTCCAGGTCACGCAGCACCACACTGCGCGCGTCGGCCGCATCGCCGTCCACCGTGGCCAGCACGCCCAGGCGCCAGCCGTGGCCCTTGGTGCGCACAGCGCGGCCCAGTTCGCGCCAGATCGCGTCCTCCACGGCAGGCAGCGAATCCAGGCGCGGGGCATTCATGCGATGGCTCTCTGGGTTTCGCGCCTTGGCGGCGGTGTCAGGCCGATTCGCGGCGCAAGGCCGGGAACAGGATCACGTCGCGGATGCTGGGGCTGTCGGTGATCAGCATGATCAGCCGGTCGATCCCGATGCCGCAACCGCCCGCCGGCGGCATGCCGTACTCCAGCGCGCGGATGAAGTCGGCGTCGTAGTACATGGCTTCTTCGTCGCCGGCTTCCTTGTTGGCCACCTGGGACTGGAAACGTGCGGCCTGGTCTTCGGCGTCGTTCAGTTCACTGAAACCGTTGGCGTATTCGCGGCCGGTGATGAAGAGCTCGAAGCGTTCGGTGATGGCCGGGTTGCTGTCCGACGCCCGCGCCAGCGGGCTCACTTCCACGGGGTAGTCGATGATGAAGGTGGGCTGCCAGAGCTGGGCTTCCACCACCGCTTCGAACAGGCCGAACTGCAGTTCCGGCAGCTTCCAGTGGGCCTGGGCGTCTTCGCCGGCGGCCGCGATCCTGGCGCGCAGCACGGCCGGGTCGTCGGCCTCGGCTTCGCTCAGGCCTGCATGCACGATGAGCGACTGGCGCACTGACAGTCGTGCAAAAGGCTGGTCCAGGTGCACGGGTTGGCCGTTGTAGGTGACCGCAGCGCTGCCCGTGGCCGCACGCGCGGCATGACGGAACACGGCCTCGGTGAAGTCCATCAGGTCGTGGTGGGTCCAGTAGGCCGCGTAGAACTCCATCATCGTGAATTCCGGGTTGTGCCGGACGCTGATGCCCTCATTGCGGAAGTTGCGGTTGATCTCGAACACACGCTCAAAGCCGCCCACCAGCAGGCGCTTCAGGTACAGCTCGGGCGCGATGCGCAGGAACATTTCCTGGTCCAGCGCGTTGTGGTGGGTGATGAAGGGCTTGGCGTTGGCGCCGCCGGGAATGGGGTGGAGCATGGGCGTTTCCACTTCCAGGAAGTGGTGCTCCACCATGAAGCTGCGGATGGACGACACGGCCTTGCTGCGCGCCACGAAGCGCGCGCGGGCGGCTTCGTCGGTGATCAGGTCCACATAGCGCTGACGGTACTTCTGCTCCTGGTCGGCCATGCCGTAGAAATCGCTGGGCAGCGGCCGCAGGCTCTTGGTCAGCATGCGGACCTTCGTGGCCTTGACGGACAGCTCACCGGTGCGGGTGCGGAACAGCGTGCCTTCGCAACCCAGGATGTCGCCCAGGTCCCAGTGCTTGAAGGCGGCCAGCACGTCCGCGCCCACCGCGTCCTGCGTGATGTAGAGCTGGATGCGGCCAGTGCTGTCCTGCAGGGTCGCGAAACAGGCCTTGCCCATGACACGCTTGAGCATCATGCGGCCCGCGACACTGACGGCCACAGCCTTGGGTTCGAGTTCTTCGTTGGGCACCTGACCATGCAGATGGTGCAGGTCGGCCGCATGGTGCTGCGGCTTGAAATCGTTGGGGAAGGCGGCGGTGCCCTTGACGGCGGCCTCGGCACGCAGGGCCTGGAGCTTTTCGCGCCGTTCCTGGATCAGTTGGTTGTCATCACTCATTGGGCGGCGCTCATGGCAAGGTCGGTTTCGTCAACTCATTGAATCTGCTGCAATTTTAGGCTGTGCCAGAAGCCCGCCCCGTAGAATCTGTGGCCCTATGACGACGAGTCTTCCTTCCGTGGTCCGACCCATCGCCTTGCCGATCGCCGACCGCCCCATCCGTTTTGCACTGGTGGGCTGCGGCCGCATCTCGGCCAACCACATCGAAGCCTTGCGCCAGCACCAGGGCCGGGCGGAGCTGGTGGCGGTGTGCGACAACCGCCCTGCAGCGCTGCAGGCGGCCGTGGCCAAGACCGGTGTGCAAGGCTTTGAATCGCTGGACGCGCTGCTGGCTGCGCGCGTGGCCGACATCGTGGTGCTGTCCACCCCGAGCGGGCTGCACCCGCGCCAAGCCATGCAGGCCGCCGCGGCTGGCCACCACGTGCTGACCGAAAAGCCCATGGCCACCAAATGGCAGGAAGGCATGGACATGGTCCGCGCCTGCCGCGAAGCCGGCGTCAAGCTCTTCGTGGTGAAGCAGAACCGCCTCAACAGCACCATGCAACTGCTGAAGTCCGCCGTGGACGGTGGCCGTTTCGGCCGCATCTTCATGGTCAACGTCAACGTCTTCTGGACGCGGCCGCAGAGCTACTACGACGACGCGCCCTGGCGCGGCCGCTGGGACATGGACGGCGGCGCCTTCCTGAACCAGGCCAGCCACTACGTGGACATGGTGGACTGGCTGGTCGGCCCGGTGGACAGCGTGCACGCCTATACCGCCACGCTGGCGCGCCAGATCGAAGCCGAAGACACCGGCGTCATGAGCTTGCGCCTGCGCGGCGGCGGCCTGGCCAGCATCAACGTGACGATGCTGACGCACGGCAAGAACTTCGAAGGCAGCATCACCATCCTGGGCGAACGCGGCACGGTGCGCGTGGGCGGCGTGGCCGTGAACCAGATCGAGCACTGGGAATTCGAGGACATGCGGCCCGAAGACGTGCACGCCAAGGACGCCAGCTACGCGCCGACCTCCGTCTATGGATTCGGCCACCCGCTGTACTACGACAACGTCATTGGCACCCTGCGCGGCGAGAAGCACGCGGAAGTGGATGGCTACGAAGGCCTGCGCTCGCTGGAAGTGATCATTGCGGCCTACCGCAGCGCACGCGACGGCACCCGCGTGGGCCTGCCCTTGGTCTTCTGAGGGCGTCTTCCAGTGGCCGTCACCATCCATCCCAGCGCCATCGTCGACGAAGGCGCGCAACTGGGCGAGGGCACGCATGTCTGGCACTTCGCCCACGTGAGCCCGGGTGCGCGCATCGGTGAAGGCTGTTCGCTGGGGCAGGGCGTGTACGTGGGCAACGACGTGCAGATCGGCCACAACGTGAAGATCCAGAACAACGTGTCGGTGTATGACGCGGTGACGCTGGAAGACGACGTGTTCTGTGGCCCCAGCATGGTCTTCACCAATGTCTTCAACCCGCGCTCGGCCGTGGTGCGCAAGAACGAGTACCGCCGCACGCTGGTGAGACGCGGCGCCACGCTGGGCGCCAACTGCACCGTGGTCTGTGGCACCACGGTGGGTGAATTCGCCTTCGTCGGCGCGGGTGCTGTGGTCAGCCGCGACGTCCCTTCCTTTGCACTGGTGGTGGGCGTGCCCGCCCGCCGCATCGGCTGGATGAGCCGGCATGGCGAACGCCTTCAATTGCCGGCCAGCGGCCAGGGCGAAGCCGCCTGCCCCGCCACCGGCGAGCGCTACCGCCTGCAGGGCGACCGCTTGTCGATCATCTGAAGCCCCTGGACGCCATGCAGTTCACCGACCTCAAGACCCAATACAGCGCGCTGAAAGTCAGCGTGGACGCGCGCATCCAGCGCGTGCTCGACCATGGCCAGTACATCATGGGCCCGGAGGTGGCCGAACTGGAAGGCCAGCTGGCGGCGTTCACCCGCAGCAAGCACTGCATCACCGTGGCCAGCGGCACCGAAGCGCTGCTGATCGCCCTGATGGCGCTGGACCTCCGGCCCGGCGACGAGGTCATCACCACGCCTTTCACCTTTGCGGCCACGGCCGAGATGATCGTGCTGGCCGGTTGCAAGCCCGTTTTCGTGGACGTCGAGCCGGACACCTGCAACATCGACGTGTCGCTGATCGAGGCCAAGATCACGCCGCGGACCAGGGCCATCATGCCGGTCAGCCTGTATGGACAGGTGGCGGACATGGCCGAGATCAACGCCATCGCCGCCAAGCGCGGCCTGGCCGTCATCGAAGACGCCGCGCAGAGCTTCGGTGCGGTCTACCAGGGCCGGCGTTCCTGCGCGCTGTCCACATTCGGCGCCACCAGCTTCTTCCCCAGCAAGCCCCTGGGTTGCTATGGCGACGGTGGCGCGCTCTTCACCGACGACGACCGCCTGGCCAGGGCCGCGCGCGAGATCCGCGTGCACGGCCAGAGTGCGCGCTACCAACACACCCGCTTGGGCGTGGGTGGGCGGCTGGACACGATCCAGGCCGCCGTGCTGCTGGCGAAGATGGAACGCTTCGGCTGGGAACTGCAGCGCCGCGCTGCCATCGGCGCGCGCTACCAGCAGTTGCTGGCCGGCGTGGACCAGGTGGCGGTGCGGGCCGACCGCAACAGCGTCTACGCGCAGTTCACGGTGATGGTCGACCAGCGCGCAGCTGTGCAGGCAGCGCTGAAGGCCGCTGGCGTGCCCACGGCCGTTCACTACCCCAGGCCCTTGAACCTGCAGCCCGCCTACGCCCAGCATTGCTGCCCGGACTGCTGCCCCGAAAGCAGCCGCCTGGCCACGCGCGTGCTGAGCCTGCCCATGAGCGCAGACCTGAGCGAGGCCGACCAGGACGCCGTGGTGGCAGCACTGAAGTCGGCACTGAATTCGGCACAGCTGGTCACCGCCGTCCTGTCCCAAGCCAAGTGACCCACCGCCCCTGCGTCGTCTGCGGGACGACCGACCCCACGCCGCAGTTCCAGCGCAACGGTTTTGACATGGTGGCTTGCGGCCACTGCGGCTGCGTCTATGTGGGCCAGGACCCAGCCACGATCGACTTTGACGCGCTCTACGGCCAGGACTACTACACCGGCGGCCACGACCAGGTCTTCAGCGACTACGTGGGCCAGCAGGATTCACGCCGCGCCCACGCCCGCCGCAAGCTGTGGATGCTGCGCCACCTGCCCCTCTACAAGCCCCGCATTCCGCTCAGCGGTCAGTTGCTGGACGTGGGTTGCGCCGCCGGTTTCTTCCTGGCCGAAGCGCAGGCGCACTACCAGGTGCAAGGCGTGGAACTGTCGTCCTGGAGTTCGGCCTGGGCGCGTGACAAGCTGGGTCTGCCCGTCTTCACCGGGACGCTGCAGCAGGCGGCGCTGGAAGCCAACCGCTTTGACCTCATCACCCTGTGGGACGTGATCGAACATGTGCCCGACCCGGTGCCGCTGCTGACCGAAGCCGCGCGCCTCCTCAAGCCCGGCGGCCAGCTCATCCTGACCACGGGCGACTGGGGTAGCGCCTACGCGCAGCGCCACGGCGCCGACTGGCACCTGATGACGCCGCCCTGGCACCTGACGATGTTCAGCCGTGCCACCCTGACGCAAGCTGCCGCCCGCGCCGGCTTGAAACCCCGGCACTGGGCCAGCGAAGGCGTGATGGGCGACGGCCCGCTCTGGCGCAACAAGCCCGCGCTGCTGGCGACACGCCTGCTGGACAGGGGCGACATCGTCCGGCTCACGCTGTCCAAGTGAGCCGGGCTTGAGCGCCGACCGCGTCAACGACAGCGTCAAAAAAGGCACCCTGGTCAACCTGGCCACGCGCGGCGCGGGCGTGGCCGCAGTGTTGGGCATCACGGCGCTGGTGGCGCGTGTGTCGCCGCAGGCCCAGGGCACCTTTGCGCTGTTCACCAGCGTGGAGGGGTTGTTGCTGGCGCTGTTGTCCGGCTTTGGCATCGCGCTGGCGCGGCGGGTGTCGCACCACGGGGAAGAACCGCGGGGCTGGGTCGGCGCCATGGTGCTGGTCTGCCTGGGCTTGGGCCTGGTGGCGGGGGTGGCCCTGTGGGCTGTGTCGGCCATCGGGCCGGACGCCTACCGCTGGCTGTGGCTGCTGGCCCTGGCCGCACCGCTGCTCTTGCTGTCGCCCAACCTGGCCGGCTGGTGGCTGGGCCAGGGCCGCATGGTGCCCATGGCGCGGGTGGCCCTCGCGCCGCCCTGCCTGGCCCTGCTGTTCCTGGCTGCTGCGTGGCTGGCCGGGCTGGGCGGTGTGCCGCAGGTGCTGGCGGCCTGGGTGGGCGCCAAGGTACTGGTGGCGCTGGTGCTGCTGGCCTTGTTCTGGCGCAGCGGCCGGCTCGGGTCGCCGGACTACCCTGCGCTGCGGGTCGACACGGCCTTCATCGCAACCATCGGCCTCACCAACCTGATTGGGCTGCTGAACTACCGCGTGGGCCTGTTCGTGGTGGAACGGCTGCTCGGCTTGTCGGACACCGGTGTGTACTCCATTGCCGTGGTGGTGGCGGAACTGCTGTGGTTCGTTTCCGGGTCGCTCACGCAAGCCGTGTACGGCCGCATCGGCACACCGGATGCGGACCGCGCCGCAGCCACCACGGTGCGCGTGGTGCAGCTGGGCGTGACCGCGCTGCTGGTGGCTGCGCCGCTGCTGTGGCTGCTGGCCGCGGTCCTGCTGCCGCGCGTGCTGGGCCCGGCCTACGCCGGCAGCCTGCTGCCCCTGGCGTTGCTGCTCCCAGGGGCGCTGTTGTTTGGCGGCGCGTCTGCGTTTTCGGCCTACTTCACCAACCACGCCGGCCGGCCGCAGGTGCCGGCCCAGGTGGCCGGCCTGTCGCTGGCCGTCAATGCGGCTTTGGCCTGGGTCCTGGTGCCCAGCCTGGGCATGGCCGGCGCGGCCCTGGCTGCTTCGGCGGCCTACACCGTCAGCGTGCTGGTTCTGGCCTGGCGCTTTGCCGAGGCGGCGGGCTGGCCCTTGAAGCGCGTGCTGTGGCCGGGCGAGACCTGGGCGCAGGACCTGGGAAGCGTTTTCACGCCGGGGCGGCGCTAGCATCGTCCTGCCAATCAACAGGGGCACCGATGAGACTTCGCTTCCGACAACTGCTGGCTCGCCTGCCCCTCCTGGCCTTGCTGGCCTCTGGTGTCGTGGCCGCGGCCGACGACACCTACCCGTCGCCCATCGGCCGCGCCCTGGTGGCGCTGCCAGTGCCGCCGGGCTTTGTCGAACCCAGCCGCTCCGTGCCGCCCCTGCGCACCTTGGGCGAACGCATGACACCGCCCAGCAACCGCCTGCTGGCCTTGTTTGTGTCCGACAACGACGAACGCGACGCGCGCGAGGGCCGCCAGCCCGGCCTGTCGCGCTACTACATGGCGCAGACCCTGCGCCAGACCGAAGAACAGACCCTGGGCGGCGACGACTTCGGCCAGGTCAAGACCATGCTGCGCCAGCAGTACCAGCAGCTGCTGTCCAGCGTGGCCGGTGCGGCGCAGGGGCACCTGGACAAGGCCATGCGCGAGATCGGGCGCGACGCCGGGCAGGACGCGCCCAACCTCAAGCTGGGCGAACTTCGCGGCCTGGACGTGTTCGACGAACGCGAAGGCTCCATCAGCCTGCTGGCCATGACCAAGTTGGCCATCCAGCAGGCCGGTGGTCAGGTGCTGGAAGTGCCCATCGCCATGAGCATCACCACCGCGCGCGTGAAGGACAAGCTGGTCTACTTCTATGCCTATTCACAGTTCCGCGACCAGGCCGACCTGGACTGGCTGCGCAACACCACGCGCGACTGGCTGCCGCGCCTGGCCGCCGCCAACTGACTCGCATGCCCATGCGATCGTGGCTGAACCGGGCCTGGCGCGCGCTGATGGCGCCGCGCATGCTGTACGGCTGGCGAACGCACGACGGTTCTTGGCAGGCCCACACCCGCATCAGCAGCAGCACGCACATCGACCATTCCGCCACACTGGACATGGCTGACCATGTCTACATTGGCCACTTCAACGTGCTGGACGCGTCCGGCGGCCTGAGGATCGAAGAAGGTGTGCAGGTCACCACCCACTGTGCGCTGCTGACCCACAGCAGCCACCAGTCGCTGCGCCTGGCCGGTCGCGACTACTGGGGCGACGCCAACCCGCCGGGCTTTGTGCGTGCTGCAACTCTCATCGGTGCCTTCAGCTTCATCGGCCCGCACAGCGTGGTGGCCCCGGGCACGCGCATCGGCCGCGGCGTGCTGGTCAAGGCCTTCAGCTACGTGAGTGGCGAGGTGCCGGACTTTGCGGTCGTGGCGGGTCAACCTGCCGTGGTGGTGGGCGACACACGGGACCTGGACGCCGCCTGGCTGCAGGCCCACCCGCAGGCCCGTGCGCAGTACGAAGCCTGGGCCGGCCTGCGGTGAGCCCGTGGTGAATGCCGGCCCGATGCGCCTGGTATTGCTGGGTGACGGCGACAGCCCGCATCTGCTGAAGTGGGCGCGAGCGCTGGCCGCCGTGCCGGGGCTGGAACTGTGGGCTGCATCCAGCCGAGGCTTCATGCCAGGCTTTGATGACTGCCTGCCCGCCCCACGCCGTCTGGCCCTGGGCACAGCACCCGATGCAGCTGGCGGCAACTTCACGCTGCTGAAGAAGCTTCCGCTCCTGGCGCGCTGGCTGAAGCAGGTGGACGCGCAATGGCTGCACGCGCACTACCTCACGTCCCATGGCACGCTGGCCTGGCTGGCGCAACTGTTCTTTGGCGTGCGCGGGCGGCTGGTGTCGTCGGCCTGGGGCAGCGACATCCTGGTGACGCCACAGCACAGTGTGTGGATGCGCTGGCTCACGTCAAGCGTGTTGCGCGCCAGCGCACTCACCACCAGTGATTCACAGGTGATGGCCCGGCGCATGCAAGAGATGGGTGCGCCAGAGGTGATGGTTTTCCCCTTCGGCCTGGAAGCGATGCCACCCGCGCCAGCCGGCAAGGACGACCAGTTGTTCTTTGCCAATCGCGGCCTGGAGCCCATCTACCGACCCGAACGGGTTTTGCAGCAGTTTGCGGCACTGGCCGGGGACCGCGGGCGACTGGTCGTGGCCAATGACGGCAGCCTGCGCGACGCGCTGCAACGCCAAGCCATGGACCTGGGCCTGGCGCAGCGCGTGCAGTTCGTGGGGCGGCTGGCTGCTGACGATCAAAGTCAGTGGTATGCCAAGGCACGCTGGTACCTGAGTCTGCCGCAGAGCGATTCGGTGTCCGTGTCGGTGCTGGAGGCCATGGCGCACGGCTGCATTCCTATCCTGTCGGACCTGCCTGCCAACCATGAACTGGTGCGAACCGGAGAGAACGGCCTTGTCGTGCCGGCTGCAAGCCTGCTGGACGCCGCCGCCTTGCAACGCATCCTGTCCCAAGCGGACACGGTGGCCCGCACCAACCGCGCCTGGGTGCAGGACCACGCGCTGTTTGCACCTTGTGTGCAGGCTTTTGTCGCGCGCCTGCGCGAACTGGGATGAGTCGAACTTCCGAAGTCTCTGTGACCGAGCCTGGCGGCTTGATGACGGCTTGCGGCCCGTTGCGGTCGTTCTTGCTTGTTGCCGTTGCGGGCCAAGGCCGCCGGGTACCGGGCTCCGCTCATGTCCCCCGGCTCTGGACACTTGGCAGTGTCCAGACCCTCCTCCTTTACTTCGCTGCGCCCGGTACCCAGCGTCCTTGGCCTGCCAGCAGGGCGGCGTTCCAGCAGGTGGCACGCCACCCGTGGTGCCCAAGCGGGCGATTGGGGTGGCCCGTGGAGCGAAGTAAAGGAGGAGCCCCAGCTTGCGCAGCAAGTTGGGGCGGGGGACATCAGCGCAACGGGTCACCCCAAGCGCCCGCGACCGCCACAACACAACGACCGACCGCAACGGGCCACAAGCTGACGCCAACTGATGCCCCTCTGCAGTCGCACGCACCGATGGCCCAGCGATGCTCGGTGGAGCAACGGACTTGAACATCCTGTATCTCAACCACTACGCGGGCAGCCCCGCGCTGGGCATGGAGTACCGGCCGTACTACCTGGCGCGTGAATGGGTCCGCGCAGGCCACCGTGTGCAGATGCTGGCGGCAGATTTTTCGCATGTGCGCGCCAAGCAGCCGCGGGCGGGCGACGAAGAGACCGACGGCATTGCGTACCGCTGGTACCCCACGCCCGCGTATCAGGGCAACGGCGTGGGTCGCGTCAAGAACATCTGGGCCTTCCTGCGCCAGGTCTGGGCCGACACACCGCGCCTGGTTACGGACTTCAAGCCTGACGTGGTCATCGCGTCCAGCACCTACCCCATGGACATCTGGGTGGCGCGGCGCTTGGCGCGGCGTGCGGGTGCCAAGCTGGTGTTTGAAGTGCATGACCTCTGGCCGCTGAGCCCCATCGAACTGTCGGGCATGTCGCGCCGCCATCCATTCATCGTGCTGTGCCAGGCCGCCGAGGACGCGGCCTACCGCGACGCCGACGTGGTGGTCAGCATGCTGCCCAAGGTGCACGGCTACATGGCCAGCCGCGGCCTGGACCTGAAGAAGCTGCACATCGTGCCCAACGGCATCACGCTGGACGAATGGGAAGGTGAGCCTGCACCTTTGCGCGAAGACGTGGCCCAGGCGCTGGCCGACGCGCGCGCCAGCGGCGCCACCGTGGTGGGCTACGCCGGCAGCATGGGCTTGCCGAACGCGCTGGACACCTTGCTGGACGCGGCGGCGCTGCTGAAGAACCAGCCGCTGCGCTTTGTGCTGGTGGGCAGCGGCCACGAACAGGCGCGTCTGGTGCAGCGGGTCACGGACGAAGGCCTGCAACACGTGTGCTTCCTGCCCCCCATCCCCAAGGCCCAGGTGGCCGGCTTCCTGGCCGGCATCGATGTCGCCTACATCGGCTGGCAGCGTGTGCCTATCTACCGCTTCGGCATCGCACCCAACAAGTTGATGGACTACATGATGGCGCGCTGCCCGGTGCTGCATTCGTTGGAAGCGGGCAACGACCCGGTGGCTGAAGCGGGCGCAGGCTTGACGGTGCCGCCGGAATCGGCCTCCGCCGTGGCCGAGGGCCTGCTGAAGCTGGCCGGAACACCGGCCGATCAACGGCGCGCCATGGGTGAGCGGGGCCGGGCTTTCGTTCTGGCGAACCACACCTACCCGGTGTTGGCGCAGCGCTTCCTGGACGCGGTGGCATGAACCTGAATGACGAGCCGCGCGCCGTCGCAGAACGCTACGCACGTCGCGACGTGGGGGATCGCTACAGCCCCTTGCGCCCCGAGGTCTGGCAGACCTTGCATGAACGCCAGGCCGCCATCCTGCGCCTGTGGGCGCGGCGCGGTGTCCACGAACTGGCCACGCTGCGCCTGGTGGAAGTGGGCTGCGGCACGGGCGGCAACCTGCTGGAACTGCTGCGCCTGGGCTTTGCGCCCGAGCACCTCATCGGCCTCGAATTGCTGCCAGACCGCATGGCGCAGGCCCGCATCGTGCTGCCTGCTGCCGTGCGCCTGCAAGAGGGGGATGCCTTGCAGGCCTGCATTGCGCCCGGCAGCCAGGACATCGTCTTCGTGTCCACGGTGTTTTCGTCGCTGCTGGACGACGGCTTCCAGCAGCGCCTGGCCGCCGAGATGTGGCGCTGGCTGCGACCGGGCGGCTCCGTGCTCTGGTACGACTTCACCTTCAACAACCCGCGCAACCCGGACGTGCGGGGCGTGTCGCTGGCACGGGTGGCGCAACTCTTCCCGCAGGCGCGCATCACGCACCGGCGGGTGACGCTGGCGCCGCCGCTGGCTCGCGTGCTGTGCGGCCTGCACCCCAGCCTGTACCGCGTGTTCAACGCCGTGCCCTGGCTGCGCACCCACCTGCTGGCCTGGGCGGAAAAGCCTGCGGCGGGATAATCGGCGCCATGACGTCCCCGTCCCCAGCCTTCCTGCCATTTGCCTTGCCCGAGATCGGCGACGAGGAAATTGCCGAAGTCGTCGACACGCTGAAGTCCGGCTGGGTCACCACCGGCCCCAAGGCGAAGCGCTTCGAGACCGACTTCAGTGCCTTCCTGGGCGACGCTTCCTTGCATTCGATCGCGGTGAACTCCGCCACCGCCGGCCTGCACCTGGCGCTGGAAGCGCTGGGTGTGGGCCCGGGCGACGAGGTCATCACCACCACCCACACCTTCACCGCGACGGCCGAAGTCGTGCGCTACCTGGGCGCGGACGTGAAGCTGGTGGACATCGACCCGGCCACCTTGAACATCGACGTGGCCGCGGTCGAAGCGGCCATCACGCCGCGCACCAAGGTCCTGATGCCTGTGCACTATGCCGGCCTGGCCGCCGACATGCCGGCGCTGCTGGCCCTTGCGAAGAAGCACGGCCTGAAGGTGGTCGAAGACGCGGCGCATGCCTTGCCCACCACCAGTGGCGGCCGGCTGGTGGGCACGCTGGGCAGCGACATCACCGTTTTCAGCTTCTACGCCAACAAGACCATCACCACGGGCGAAGGCGGCATGCTGGTGACGCGCGACGAAGCCATCGCCAAGCGGGCTCGCGTGATGCGCCTGCACGGCATGAACCGTGACGCGTTTGACCGATTCACGGCCAAGGTGCCCAGCTGGTACTACGAGGTCGTGGCGCCGGGCTTCAAGTACAACCTGACCGATATTGCCGCGGCGCTGGGCATCCAGCAGTTGAAGCGTGCCCTTGCCTTCCAGCAGCAGCGCGCGATGCTGGCCGCGGCCTATGACGAGGCCTTGGCGGGCCTGCCCATCGTCACGCCGCCTCAGGCGCCAGCCGGCGACATGCACGCCTGGCACCTGTACGTGGTGCGCCTGGCGGACGGTGCGGCCATCGCGCGCGACCGCTTCATCGAAAAACTCTTCGACGCCGGCATTGGCTGCAGCGTGCACTACATCCCGCTGCACCTGCACCCTTACTGGCGCGACCGCTACGCGTTGAAACCCGAGCAGTTCCCGCACAGCCAGCACGCCTACGAGCGCATGGTGAGCCTGCCCCTGTACACGCGCATGACCACTGCCGACGTGCAACGCGTGGCCGACGCCGTGCGCGCTGCGCTGAAGGCTTGATCCCGCACCCATGGCCAAGCGGGCCTTCGACCTGCTGGGCGCCGCCCTGGCACTGCTGCTGCTGAGCCCCGTGATGATCCTGGTGGCCTTGTGGATCAAGCTGGACAGCCCCGGTGCCGTCTTCTTCCGCCAGGAACGCGTGGGGCGTTTCGGCGTGCCCTTCCGCATCCACAAGTTCCGCAGCATGCGAGAAGGCGCGGGCGGCCTGCCCATCACCGTGGGCGAGGACGCGCGCATCACCCGCGCCGGCCACTTCCTGCGCCGCACGCGACTGGACGAGCTGCCGCAGTTCATTGACGTGCTGCAGGGCACGATGAGCCTGGTGGGACCGCGCCCTGAAGTGCCGCGTTATGTGGCGTTGTACCCCGCGGCCCTGCGGGACCGCGCGCTGGCTGTGCGCCCGGGCCTCACGGACCCGGCGTCCCTGGCCTTCATCGACGAAGCCGGCCTTCTGGCCGCCGCCGCCGACCCGGAACGCGAGTACGTCGAACGCATCCTGCCAGCCAAGGTGCAGGCCGCCGTGGAATACGCCGAACGTGCGTCGCTGCTGGGCGACCTGGCCGTGTTGGCGCGCACGGCGGTGGCCTTGTTGCGCCGCGCACGGGGCATTCCGACATGAGGGACATCACAAATCCCTGGGTCCGCCTGGATGTCTTCCTGGCGCGACTGCGCCCGCACCGCGAGCCACTGACGCTGCTGATCGACGCGGCAGTGGTGGCAATCTGCTGGAACGCCACCTACCTGTTCCGTCTGGGATTTGAACGCTGGCTGAGCGCACGCCCGTCCTACGACCACTGGGTGCTGCTGGGCGTGGTGCTGGCCTACACCGCGGCCAGCATGGCCTTCAAGGTGCCGCAAAGCATGTGGCGTTTCTCGGGCTTTGGGGAGATCAAGCGCCTCACCCTGGCCTGCGCGCTGGCGGGGCTGGTGTCGGCCGTGGTGGTGATGGGCCTGGGCCTGGTGAAAGTGCCGCGTGCGGTGCTGGCCCTGCACCCCGTCGTCACGCTCATGGGCCTGGCCGTCGTGCGCATTGCCTACCGCATGATGTACGAGCACGCGCGCAGCCGCATCGCGGGCCGGCACGGCGAAATCAAGCGCGCCATCGTGCTGGGTGCGGGCGAGGCCGCACGCCTGCTGCTGGCCGGCCTGCAGCAACAGGGCTGGGTGGTGCTGGGCCTGCTGGACGACGACCGCACCAAGCACGGCGCGCGCATCAATGGCGTGCCCGTCCTTGGTCCCCTGGACCTGTTGGCCGGCAAACCCAGCTGGGGCACGGCCACGCATGTGGTCATTGCCATGCCGGCGGCCAACCGCACCCAGCGCCGCCGCGCGCTGGAACTGGCGGCCGGCACCGGCCTGCCAGTGATGACCGTGCCCAGCGCGGACGAACTGCGCACGGGCCAGACCCGCGTGGAGCGCCTGCGCGACATCGAACCCGAAGACCTGCTGGGCCGCGAGCCCGTGGTGCTGGACGAAACCGGCGTGGCAGGCACGCTGCGTGGGAAGACGGTACTCATCACCGGCGCGGGCGGCAGCATCGGCAGCGAACTGTGCCGCCAGGTGGCGCAATTCAGCCCGTCGCGGCTGGTGCTGGTGGAACTGAGCGAGTTCAACCTCTACAGCATCGAACAGGAACTGGGCGGCCGTTTCCCGGCGCTGCAACTGGTCCGGCTCATCGGCGACGTGAAGGACCTGAGCCTGACACGCGCCATCTTCCAGCGGTGGCGCCCGCAAGTGGTCTTTCACGCGGCGGCCTACAAGCATGTGCCACTGATGGAAGAGCACAACGCCGCGCAGGCGCTGCGCAACAACACCCTGGGGACCTACCACGCGGCCCTGGCGGCAGCCGAAAGCGGCGCCGAACGCCTTGTACTCATCAGCACCGACAAGGCCGTGAACCCCACCAATGTGATGGGGGCCACCAAGCGCGCGGCAGAGATGGTCATCAGCGCCCTGGCCACCGAGCACCCAGCCACGCGTTTCATGGCGGTGCGCTTTGGCAACGTGCTGGGCAGCAGTGGCAGCGTGATCCCCAAGTTCAAGGAACAGATCGCCCGCGGTGGCCCGGTCACGGTGACGCACCCGGACATCATTCGCTACTTCATGACCATCCCGGAGGCCGCACGCCTGGTGCTGCAGGCCGCAGCCATTGGCGAAAGCGGCCAGGTGCTCGTGCTGGACATGGGCGAGCCGGTGAAGATCGTCGATCTGGCACGGGACTTGATCCGCCTGGCCGGGCACACGGCAGCAGAGATCCCTATTGTGTTCACGGGCCTGCGGCCCGGTGAGAAGTTGTATGAGGAACTGCTGGCCGATGCCGACGACACGCAGCCGACCAAGGTACCGCGGCTGAGCGTGGCCCGTCTGCAGCGGCAGACCATCACGACGCAGGAACTGCTGGATCGACTGGGTCTGTCGGCAACGACTTTGGGCGGCGATGTTCGCGCCTGTCTGCGCGATGTGGTGCCGGAGTTCGCGAGCCCCGTGGTTGCCGCACCGCTGACAGGTTGAGGGGCCGACGCACCGTCCCTGCTGGCTGGTTCAGCCGGCGGAATCGGAGACGATCTGGCCCGCTTCCAGCGTGACGACGCGATCGGCCTGCGCGACAGCGGCTGCACGGTGCGCAATGCTCAGGATCGTCATCTGTCCGCGCAGTTGGGCCAGGGCTGCCAGCACGCGCGATTCGCTGTCGGGGTCCAGTTGGCTGGTGACCTCGTCCAGGACCAGCAATTCCGGCTTGCAGAGCAGTGCACGGGCCAGCGCCAGGCGTTGACGTTGGCCACCTGAAAGACCCTCGCCACGTTCGCCAATGGGGTGGTCCAGCCCGGCGGCCAGCGCAGCCACGAAATCCCTTGCAGCGGCCTGGTCGAGTGCGTGCCAGATTTCGCTGTCGGGTCGCTTGCCCGCCAGCCAGCACAGGTTGTCGCGGATGCTGGCGGGAAACAGGTAGGTGTCTTGCGCCACATACGCAACCGAGGCGCGCCATTGGCGTTGACGGGCCCCTTGCGACAAGTCGACGCCGTCAACAAAGACAGCGCCCGCGGTGGGCGTCAGCAGACCCAGGGCCATGTCCGCCAACGTGGTCTTGCCGGACCCTGACGCACCGATCAAGGCAGTCGACGTACCCGCCTGGAGCACCAGGTTCAAGCCTGCGACGGCGTCGCTGTCGCTGTCCTGGTAGCGCAGCGTCACATCTTCGAACCGAAGATGCTGTCGCAGCGGCAAGCGCGGGCCCGCCGCAGGTGAGCTGGCTTCGCCGGCGGCATTGCTGCCGCCTTCACTGGCGGCCTGGCAACGGCGAATCCAGTCCTGCGTAGCATGGAAGGCCGGCATCATGTGGGCCAGCTGTTGCATTTGCAGCTGGCTGTCGCGCAGCACCGGCAGCAGCCGCGAAAACACCAGGACCAGCAACAGCAATTCGGCCAGGCCGGTGTGGGCCCAGGTCGCGGCGCCATACAGCAAGCCCGCCAGCAGCACGGCGCTGCCGATTTCAAACCAGCCCCGGGTGTTGGACTGATGCGATGCGAAGCCGAACAGCTCATCGCGCAGCGTATCTGTGCGACGCCGCAAGTCGGCCACATGCTGCCCTTCGATCGCGTGCGCCTTGACCAGTTTCAGCCCACCCAGAAAGTCCTTGGACGAGGCCATCAACTCGAGTTGACCCTGACCCAGCCGGGCCCCCATCTGCCCGGCCAAGCCCAGCCGCCTTCGCAGGGCCCAGGCCAGCAAGCCGACCGGCACTACCAGCGCCAGGATCCACAGGGGAGCCAGTGTCGAAGCCACAACCAGACTGGCCAAACCCAGGCCCCACCCGGACAGGAGTTGCATCACCTGGTTGGTGCCCTGGTTGATGCGCATGAGCTGGTCGTAGAGCACATGCATGACCTCCGCATGGCGCAGGCGCGCCAGGAAGCGCCACGAGGCCGCTGCGAGAGCCGCTTCCAGGCTGTGCCGCAGGGAGTCGACGTAGTCCAGCCTCAGCGCCAGCAGCTGCAGATCGCGTCTGCGGGCCAGCCAGGAACGAATCAGCATCAGGCCCACAAACAGCGCAAGCACGGTGCCCAGTTCGGGCTTGAAGCCACGTTGCAGCAGCCAGGACAAGGCCGGGCTGCCACTTTGACCGTTGAGCAATTGCAGCAGCGGGACCAGGGCGAGCAGGCCCACACTTTCAAAGACCGTGCAGAGCAGAACCAGCCCGATGCTGCCGGCTACCCGGGCCCGGCCCACACGCTGCGCCAGGTCCGCCAGGTAGGGCCCAAGTGCCGGCAAGGCGGTGTGCGCCCGCTCACGGGCGGCAACGCTCATGGAAGAGCCGAGCCGGTGGCGCCGGGCGACCGGTAGAGCGCAATCGGGCGGTGCTGCTGGGCCTCGGACGCGCCGGTGACCAGGTGCTTGCCGCAGCACAGCCATGCGTGTGCGCCAATCGCGGGTGTTTCGTCGGAGCCAGCCGCCCGCTCTTGGCTGCCCCGAACGCCGAAGTACAGATCGCTGGGCAAGCCTTGCGCGATCAGCAACTGGCGCGCCGCCAGGGCCTGCATGAAGCAAGTGGGTGGCCATGGCCATCGTCGGGACCAGACCGAGATGGCCCATTGGACGTCGGTGGCACCCGGCGCGGCCGAGGTGGACGGGGTCTCGGCGTCTCCAAGCCCACCAGCCGTCACTGGCACTGCCTGACCCAGCGTGGCCGCCAGGCGAGCAAAGGACCAGCGCCGAACTTGCCATGCGGCCCGCAGCAGCGCGACGGCTGCCTTGACCAACAGGGCCCGGCGGCCGAGAGGCAGGCTCAGGAATCGGAAGAATCTGTTCACGCTGCGGAGGCTACCGGTGCAGCGGCTAACGGCTCCACTGGGCCTCCAGCCAGTCGACGATGGCAGGCAGTGTGTGGCTCTGCCTTGGCCTGCTGATGCGGTGCATGGTCAGGGACTTTGCCATCCGGGAGGTCGCGGAGAGCAGGCTGTTCTGGCGGCCCATCGCCTTCAAATAGCCCGATCGGTAGACCTGGGCCAGCAGCACATGGAGCTTGTCGACCCCCTTGATCTCGGTGAAATTCAAGGGCTCTGACGAAACCTCGTCCACCTGCAATTCGTAGAACCGGGTCAGCAGCGCGGGTTGCGATGCCGTCTCGACCGGCAGGCAGTACTTGTCCATGTCCGGCAGCACCTGGTTCGTCGCGTTGGCTTGGTCGTCCAGGCCAAGACGTTCCAGTGCATCCCGCCAAAGCTTGGTGCGTGCGAGGCCCGGAAGGCACCAGGGCATACCATCGTCGCCGATGCGCACGGCCGTCACGTCGTCCGTCAGGGCCGCATGACCCCGGCTTGCCAACGTGGCGGCCAGCGTGGACTTGCCTGCAGTCGACAGGCCACAGAACATGGCGGATGTGCCGTCTGGCAGCAACACGGCAGAGCCGTGAAACACCGTCAGTCCGCGCAAATGCAGCAGGGCTCCGATGGCTGAACCCAGCAAGTAGGCGCGGATGCTCTGTTCTTCGACATTGGGGGCCGGGAATATCGCAATTCGGGTTGGCGAAATGAGAAAGTCGCACAGCCCGGGTATGGACAGCTCAAAGCCCGCATCGGTCATCCGGAATGGCTTGAGGCCCAGACAGGCGGCCTGGGGGCGCGCCGGACACCAGTCGATCGCCACGCTGGGGTTTCCTGTTCCAGGTACCCTGACGGCGCCCATCTCAGGAAGAGGCCGGTTGGCGACGAAGTCAAGGCCGAAAGCCGAACCCTTGTGCGCAGGCGACATGGCTCAGCCCCGTTTGGCGGGCGCGCGGACCCGGCGACGGCGGCGCGCGAGGCTTGTCGTTCCCCAAAATGCACACAGCCGGCGGTTGCCGGCTGTGTTTGGGGACAAAGTCCGAACTTTCAGGACTGCGTACCCAGGCCGTCGGAGGCGTTGACGCCGCCTGCGAGAGTTGCCGAATTGACATCGGCCTTCGTCAGTTGCGGTGCTTCCCAGACGAGTTGATCGGTTTGGGGAACGGTTGTTTGCTGCTCTTGCATATTGATGACCTCCAGTGCGATAAGGAATATCGAGTTCGCGGGACTCCAGACACATACTACCTGAATGCGGGGGTTCCAAGTCAAGGATAAGTAGGGCTTTCGCCCTGGACTTCCTGCAAAAAGTCCCGGTTGCAAACATGGAAACAACAGGTGCTTCTCATGCGTGCCTGGCCACAAAGGCGGCCGCAGCCAGGGCCCGCATGAGGTGATCCGGGCTGACTGCTCCAACTTCGTTTGGCTTTTGGATTTTGATGGCTGCACGCGCTGACGTCTGCAGACGTTCGATGTCAAACCACTCTCGAACCGTCGGATTCCTCGAAACGGCGCTGACGGTGTCCATGAGTGCACCCGAGCATTCGACCAGGCGCTGACGCAGGTCCGAGGACTGCAGCCCTTTCGCCCGGCAGTCAAGCACTTGGCTTGGCAATCTGTCCCTCATGCCGTGTCGGATCAAACCCCGGTGTTGGCCGTGCGCCCAGAATATTTCGTCTGGCAGCTGCCAGCACAGTTCGACCAGACGGCGGTCCTTGGTCGGGTCGCGCCACTCCAAACCGTGAGCGATGCCCAGCGCATGTCCGACGGCAAAGGTGTTGTCGCCTCCTGACAGCATGCCGAGGCGCCACTTCCTGGCTCTGAACGGGGAAAACTGGCGGAGTGCAGGGTCATGTCTGGCGGCCCGCATGGCGGGCACCAGGGCGAGTTGAGCGGCTACTTCCGGCCGCAGCAAGCCAAAGGCCATCCAGCCCGCTGTGTCCTTGCCTCGCGCCCAGTCTTCGCGCCAGCGTTTGCAAGCGTGCCATGCCGGCCTGAGAGCCGGCTTGACCAGTCGGTTTCGGATGCCGCGCCCCCAACCGCCGATCTCCTGGACAACTTCGCTGGAAACCAAGCCGAGCTTGAGTTCATGGACACGCCGCCACAAGTTGCCGTCGCCTGAGTACGAAACCGTGGAATTCCCGCCTTCGCCTGAGAGGACCACTTCGGCACCGCCCGCCGCGGCCTGCTGGACGATGTCCAACCCCCAAAACCAGTGCGCCGCAGCGTGCGAAGGCACGGCCATCAGGTCCAGCCACCAATCGATGGCCTGCACCGGGCTGATGTGAGCGGTCGGACAGGCCTGGGGGTCCACGTTGCCGACGTGCTCTGCCGTAGCGACTGCCAAATCCCACTCATTGGCGGTTCGCCCATTGCAATCGCCCCCTGCCGCAAGGCGCGGCACATGGACAAAGGCCCGGAGGCGCAGGTCCTGCCTGGCAAGCGCCGGTGCGGCCAGGGCAACCACCGAACCCGAGTCAAGTCCTCCACTCAGCGTTGCAGCGACGCTGCCGTGCGAGCGGGCCAGCCGCTGCACCACTGCGTCTTCATACAGGGTCAAGAAGCGCGCCTCCAGTGCTTCCCTGGGCTCGGCATCCAGGCGTGGCAATGCCAGCGGGTTCCACCAGTGCACCAGTTCGGCCTGCCCGCGAGAAACTTGCAGCAGCTGGCCCGGTGGCAGTGCGTGCACATCCGAAAAAGCAGTAGCCGTGGGCCGCGCCGGGTCGTAGAAGATGGTGACCAGTCCGGCAACCCAGGCTTGGTCCGGCCGCGCAGGCACCTGCCCCGCAGCCATCAGTGTCGGCAGGTTGTTGGAGAAAAGGGTCTGACCCGAGGGGCCGCGCCACCAGTACCAGGCGCAATTTCCGGTGGGATCCTTGGCCAGGATCAAGCGCTCCAACTGCCCATCCCAGAGGGCAAAGGCCCAATCTCCCGCGAGATGCTGGACGCAGTCCAGGCCAAAGCGCTGGTAAGCCGTCAGCACCAACTCCGCGTCTGACGGTGGATGCGGCTCGCGATCCAGGGTCAGCATTTGCAGCAGCGTGGGCCGGCTGCACAACAGCCCACGGAGCACGATCCAAGCCTGACCCATGCGTGCCACGCAGGCAGCGGCCACGGTGTCGAGCCCGTCAGACCTGGAAGTCGGCGAACACGCGCCGACGGTCACCTCGCCTTGGCCGGCATGCGGAAAGCGCGCGCCAGATGGCGCCTGGTCTTGCGATGGGGACCAGAAGGCCTGAGCCCGGCGAGCCATCCGCGCCACCGGTCCGTTCTGCATGGCTTCGTGCGACGCGCAGCCTGGCTGCCAGGCGCCGAAGAGGATCGTCAAGAGAGGGCCACCAAGGCCTCGTCCGCCATCTCGCTGACGAAGCGCCGGGTGTCGGCAGCGATGACCTCCAGCGGACCCTTGTAACGCGCCTGAAGCGTTTGGCAGAGTTCGTCAAAGCTCTGGGGGACCTCCAGCAGATTCCAGATGGTGTGTGCCGATTTGGCCAAGCCGTAGTACTGGCCGTTTTCCACGTGCATCAGCACGGTCTCCCCGTCGACCTCGGTGGCCAGCAGGTCTCCAGAGCGGGTGATCAGGGTTGAGGGTTGGATGTTGCGCATGGTGCTTCGAAGCTGGCGTTGGAAAAGGGCGGATCGCATGCAATTCTCTGGGACAGCGCACGCGGCGTGCATCGACAAGGTCGCGCAATGCGGATCGGCAGAATCTCTGTCCGGCCGCCGTAACATTCGACGCAGGCCGCCGTAGCGGACTCTCGGGCGCTTGCCGGGGCCAGATGGATTGTCGAACAAGATGCGAGATGACTGAGTCCCGGTTGATCGAGCCGAACACCATTGCAGGAGGTCATTTGGCCGACGAGTTTCGCCTGGCGTGCCTGTGTTGCCAGCTGACCCTCGCCGAAAGCGAGTGGGCAGAGTTGAGGAATCTGTTGAGGCGCGTCGACCTCGCTTCGTTCTGCACCCTGGTGCTGGAGCGGCACCGGGTCGGGTCCCTGGTTCACCGCACCTTGTCGCATCTTGATGCTTCCGAGGTGCCGACCGAGATCCGCGAGGCTCTGGCCAAGGAAGTTCGCGGCAATGCCTTCAGGGTGTTGCAGGCGCAGCGGGCTCATGTGCTGCTGGCGCGCAAGTTGGCGCAGGCCGACATCGGATGGTTTGCTTTCAAGGGCATCACCTTGGCGCAGCGCTACTACCCCGATACATCAGCCAGGCACGCGAACGACATTGACATCTGGGTGCCGGAGGCCCGCCGGTCAGCGGTGGCGGCTGTCCTGCGTGCGGCTGGATTTGCTTCCTTGGACGCTGAGTACCAGGTCGCATTGGCCGCCAGGGGAGAGCGCCACGCAGCCTTCATGGCCAAGTACTGCATCGAGGAAGTTCACGTCAGCCGCGAACTTGGCACGCTCGAACTGCACTGGAACCTGGCCATGAACCCGCACCAATTCAGATTGGACCCTGCACACATCCTCTTGCGTACGCAGGCTCTGGAGGTGGGCATGGAACAAGTGCGCACCATGGGCGATGAGGACATGTTGCTTTATTTGTGCGAACACGGCGGGCGGCACGGCTGGGCGCGTTTGAAGTGGCTTGCCGATATTCCCCGGGTCCTGCAGGGCAGGCAATGGGACTGGCCGGCGGTGTTCTCGGCCGCACGCGCGGCTGGCTGCGAGAAGTCGCTCGCACTGGGCCTGGCCTTGAGCCGCGACCTGTTGAATTGCCCCATGGCGCCTGACGTGGATGCGCTGATCGCAAGTGTCCCAGCCGTGCACAAGGCCCAGGCGCTGGTCATG
Source organism: uncultured beta proteobacterium (assembly GCA_963750785.1). Classification (GTDB taxonomy): domain Bacteria; phylum Pseudomonadota; class Gammaproteobacteria; order Burkholderiales; family Burkholderiaceae_C; genus Rubrivivax. The sequence goes on from CAVVSC010000006.1 coordinate 235,561, forward strand.
CGATTTCTAATGGCCCCCGTTGCCAGCAAACAGATGACGGTTCCGCAGGTCGTGGTCCAGATGCTTCGCGAAGTGAGCTTGTCCATGCTGTTGGCTTCAGGACCTGCCGCCGTCCTCAATCTGGTCCGGCGGCAGGTCCTCTCACCCAGCGACCTTGAACTGGTCAAGGTGCCCGACCGCTTCTTTGGCGTCTACTACCTGCTTCGCCCCTTCTTGTCGCTGATCCGCGTGGTGCGAAAACTCCTGCCCGTGTGAGGCCCCGAGTCTGGTTCAGGCGGTGCAGATGCTGATGTATTCGCCGACGATGCCCGTCCAGCGGTAGCGGTCCCTGAGCGCCTGCAGACGGTCAACATTGACGCTGCCTGAATTGGCATCCTGGAGCAACCGGACCAGCGCGGATTCGCTTGCGAAGTACCCGCCTGCATCGTCCAGCGTCGCGCGGTTGAACGCACAGTCGAAGGACAGCAAGCGGTTGGTGTGGAACAGCGCCTCGACAAGGGATGGATTCGTGCCGCCGACGCTGTGGCCGTGGATGTAGCCAGAGGCGCCGGCTCGCAGCGCCGCCAACTGGTCCAGTTCGTAGATGGGGTCCAGCAGAGTCAAAGAGGAATGAGACTCGAAACGTGCCTTGAGCTTGCGGCCGAAATCGCTGGCACCCCAATTGCCCACGAAGACCATGCGCACTTGGGCCGTCGCGCAGGCTTGCAGGATCAAATGACAGTTGTTCTCGGGCTCGATGCGTGCGATGGCCAGGTGGTAGCCCGGCGGTGGACCAGAGGCAGGGGCCGCGGGCACCACGCTGTGGTCGCCCCCGTAGGCAATCAGCGCCGGCTCTATGCCATGCAACTCGCGCGCCAGGCTGACGAGTGCGGCGTTGTCGGCAATGACTCGATGAGAGAAGCGGACGGCAAACCATTCCAACGCGCGCAGCACCTTGCGGGCGCGGGGTCCGAACTTGTCTCGGCGCCATTCCATGCCATCGATATTGGTGACGACCCGCATGCCCGGTCGAAGCAGTCGAACGACCGGCAGGAACCAAGCCCCTGAGTACCCGAGCACCAACATCGTGTGTGGTCTGGTGAACAACAGAGCGTGCAACATGGCCAGCACGTCATGCAGCATGCTGGCGGCGCCGTTGGCACGCAGCGGAACCAGCACCCGCTGGTGGCCTGAAAACCGTTCGCCTCCCTTCAGTTCTGGATAGGCTGAACGCTGGCAGTAGACGACCAAAGCATGCTGGGCAGGGTCTACGCCACGCGCCAGCTGTTCCGCCAGGGTCTCAAAGCCGCCGTAGCGAGCGGGTACGCCGACGGTGCCGATGATGGCGATCTTCAAACGAGTCCTGCTCCATCCTGGACCCACTGAAGTTCCGCCCGTACCGACTCTGCGAACTGGGCCGGCGTGAAGCGCAAGGCCGTCGCACGGGCGGCCCTGCACATCTGGGCGTACCTGGTCCGGTCGTCCTTCATTCGTCGAAGGAGCACGGCAATGTGGTTCAGGTCCGACTCGTTCACCAGATGGCCATTGACCCCATCCTCAATGAACTCAGGTGGCGCTCCCACGTCCGGCGCGATAACCGGCAAGCCGAATGCCATCGCTTCGATGAGTGTCAATCCGAAGGTTTCGATCCAGCCCTCGCGTTTGGTCAAGGACAGCAGCACGTCCATCTCGGCCAATGCCAAGGAGACATTCTTCAGCTGAAAGTGGCAACGCAGGTTGCCCGGCAAGTCATCGGGGTTGAACTGCCTGTGGAAGTCTTCGGGCCGACCGTTGACGACCAGGATGAAGTCGCATTCTGGGCAGGCGCCTGCCAGACGGATGAATTCTACGTAGCCCTTGTGCCACACCAGGCTGCAAATCAGTCCCACGGAGAAGCGGCGCGGGGCTCGTGCCGCCGCGGCATGCACGGTCGCGGCGTCCAGAATCTGCCGGTCTATGCAAGGATAGGTGATGCGAGACGGTTTGCCCTCAAATGCAGGTCCCAGCGCAAATTCGACATAGGCGGACAGGTACACCACTTTGGCGGCGAAGGAACTTACCAGCCAAAGCATCGCTCGCTTGTGGACCGCGGGCGAGACGCGGGTCTCCATGATGTGGGACACACCCATTGCACCGTGCAGTCTTGCCGCCAGCAGGTGGGGCGCGGTGAGCAGCGTGCTGCAGTGCACGACATCGCCTTTGCGCACGCGCATCAGCAGAAACAAGAAAGTCCGCAGATGCCAGGTCAGCAGGCGCAGCACCCAGATGGCGCGATTGCTGTGCTTGGCGTAGGGCACGACGCGATGAGCGCGGCCCTCAAGCCGGATCAGACCCTGGTCGCCACTGGTGATCACGAAGCACTCGCAGCCCAATTGGGCGTAGCAAGCGATCTTTTCGTTGATGATTCGTGGAGAGCCGCTGAAGTCGTTGAGCAGGTGGATGAAGTAGTGCATCTCAGCGGTTTCCGATGACGCGCGCAGGCACGCCACCAATGATGGAGCGGGCCGGAAAGGATTGCGTCACGACCGCGCCAGCAGCGATCACGGAACCGTCGCCAATTGACACGCCGTCCAGCACCGTGACCTTGGCGCCTATCCAGCAATCGGCGCCGATGCTCACGCCCAGGGAGTGGGTGCCTTGCAGGCGGATCGGCACATTCGGGTCCGCATAGATGTGGTTCTCTGGGTGGATCGACAGGTACTGCCCAGTGATGGTGTTGTCGCCGATGCGCACGCTTGACGGGCAGCAGATGAAAGAGTGCCCACCAATCCCGACGTTGGATCCGATGGTCACGGTACCGATGTTCGAAAACGGGTTGAACCCGTTGGATATGTATGAGTGCTCGCCCAAAGAGAAGTCTCGGCCGATGTGGATGCCGCCTGCGCTCCAACACTCCAGTCTGCTGCGCTGACCCAGGCGAAGGCGCGTTCCGTACTGCATTTGGCTCAGTCCCGAAACTTGCGCGCCGCTGGCCAGAAACATCAGTCGAGGCCGGCGACCCGACAGCAGTTGTGAAACGACTCCGCGTGTCAGATCAAGAGCCTGCCGCAGCAAGTAGCCCAGAAAGATGTGCCCGGGGACCGCACCGCTGACGGCCACGTTGCGGCCAGTCACAGCGCGAATGGATAGCAGGATGATGCGGTTGAAGCCCATGGCGGGTATGGATCGCTTCTGATGGCTAGCGGCTTTGGGCGAGGCTGTTCAAGACATCCGCATGTTTGTCAGCCAAGCCTTTCCAGCTGAACCTAGTCGCTGCCCGGTGGATGGCGTCTACATAACGAAGTTGCTGAGTGGCATCGGTTGCCAGTCCGTGCAAGGTCTGGGCATAGCTCTGCACAATGTTCGGCCAGCCTTGATTCGGCGACACCTTGCAGCCGATGTCGTCATTTATGTTGGAACTGAAACCGTCCAGATCCAGCGCGACCGGGATGCAGTCTGCTGCCAGTGCCTCGAAGAAGGTCGATGTGTTGGCTTCAGAAAGGCTGGTGAAGCAGAGCACATGGGCTTGCTTGAAGTGCTGCTGCACCTGCGCACGCGGGATTTGTCCTGTGAAGTGGATGTTCTTCAGGTCCCGGGTATGGCGCATGGCGTCGCTCAGCAGCGGGCCGGCCCCGATGGTAGTGAACTGAACGGGCGAGTTCATGGTGCTGAGCCGATGCGCGATGTCCAACAGAAGCCGAATGTTCTTTCTGGCATCCACGCTGCCACACCAGACCACTCGCAAGGGCGGTGTAACCGGCTTGTCCGGCCCGCTGCTGACTCTGTCGCCATCGACTTTCGAGACCGTCGCCTGGTCACTCAGGACGGGGCCGGAGACACCATACAGAGCCTCGAAGTTCCGGCGGTTGGTTTCGGTGGCGAACGACAGCTGGGTAAACCCCCGAACGGCGGCCCGCACAGCGCCGGAGCGTGCGGACAGATAGGTGCTGACATTGCGAAGCAGCGACACGGCTCCGTAGCGGGCACTGCTTCGGAAGGCAAGGCCAAGCTTGATGTACTGGAAGCCTCCGATGGGACCCCAGTAACTGGGGATACCCAAGCGGTACAGATAGCCGGGGTTGCGGAAACCCACGGGCCCCAGTTGGTGGGCCGCGTCAAAGGCTGTTCTCTCATGCAGCTGACGGGCTCTCTCGAAAGCCAGTCGGTGCCAGCGACGCAGCCCCCACACAAACAGCCAAGTCAGTCCGAAGCCCACGTCCAGGCGCTTGATGAAACGGCAGAACCAGTCGGGTTCAATGCGCACGATGTCAACTTCGTTGCCCAGCGCCAGCACATCGGGATGGTTCAGCAGTGAAAAGTCGCCCATGCGTCCGTCGCTGCTGCCCACCAGCACGGTGAGTTGGTAGCGCGACTTCATCTGCTGAACGTAGTTCCACCCTTGCGCGAATTCGGACCCGAGCGTCGGCGAAAACGCATAGGCGGTGACGATGGCTCTCTTCACTGGATTCACAGGGGGTGGATGCTTGGCAGCGGCTCGGCATGCGTGGAAACTGCAGCAGATGCCGTTCGAGCTCTGTCCTGGGTGTGGGCGGCCACCAGCAGCATGGTCCAGAAATAGATGGACAAAAGCGCCGGGAAGTTGAACAACCAGGTCTCGAACATCAGGTGCGTGGCACAGCCGACCAGCGCAGCGCTGAATGCCAGGCCGCCGGGTTCCTTTCGCAGCTTGAGAGACACCTTGAGCACAAGAGCATAGAGGCCAAGAACCACGAAAAGCCCGAGCGGCACGCCAAACTCCTCGAACGCCTGCAGAACCGTGTTGCCCTTTTCCATGGCAGGGAAAATGTTTGAATCGTCGTAGTAGTTGTAGACGTCGCTGTTGAAGCCCCAACCCAGGCCAGGGCGCTCGGTGATGGCGGCCACCCGTTGCAGGATCAGGATGCCGCGGGTGGAGAGCAATTCGGCTTCACCGTACTTGTCGCCGGCCTGGATGGTCGCAACTGCCGCCGTACCGACGATGACCGCGATGAACATCAGCTTGCGACTCCGACGCAGCCGTGGCGATGTCAGTACCAGGAACACGGCACAGACGCCGACGACCAGCAAGGCCGCCCTGGACCGTGTCAGCCAGATCAACACGCAGCAGGCTCCCAGTGCTCCCCAGAACAAGCCGCGGAGTGTTCTGTTGTGGTGGACAACTGCGCCGTGCAGGAACAACGGGAATCCGCACAGTGCCAAGTAGGCGCCCAGCATGTTGGCATTCGCAGTCGTGCCCGCATAGTTGCCGTCGATGAACGCGTCCTCCTGGCCCGTCAGCGCGGGTATCAGATTGACGAGCACGAAAAGCAGCATGGGCACGCTGTACATGGCAATGGCACCTCGCATCAGCGCCTGCGGGCTGAAGGCGTTTGCCGCGCATGCCGAAAGGGCCAGCAGGATTGCGCCGCACAGCAGGATTTCGTTGGTTGCAGAAGTGACCGAATCGCCGATGTAGACGTAGTGGATCAGCAAGACTGCAAAAGTCAGGAAGACTGCGAGCCAGCCGCGCGAGATCTGAAACGGTGTCAGCTTTGAATTGGCACGCAGAAAGCAGACGGCAGTCAGCAGGCTCAGCAGGCCAATCTTGAGTGTGTTGCCGTCGAAGTTCACAGCCGACGGTGTTCAGTGATTCAGGACGCCGCTTGCCAACGGGATGGCGAAGGCGAGCATGGCCAGAAGGTAACCGGTGGCACGCGAGACGGTGTATCCGCTGTAGAGCGCGTTGATCTTTGCTGGATCCCCGCTGTCCATGGTCATGGCAATCTGCCGCTCAACCTGCAGGACATTCACGATGGAGGCGAAGGAATTCAAGACAAATCCGGTCTGCATCAAGGTGGCGCGGTAATCCGGAAAGGTGGATGCCAGCAATGAGGGGGCAAGAAGACCTAGGAATCCCAGCGCAGTCACCCCGCTGACGGCAAGGGACACTTTGGCGTGCGAGCGCTGAAAGTGCAATTGGCGCGCCACATCAACGGCCTGCGGTTCGCAGGTCTTGCCATAGATGAGCCTGAATGCGCTCAAGGTCAGTTTCAGAAGCGGTGCACGGCTTAGCAAGGGCAGATGACACAGGGCAATGAGGAGGGAAGCCGTCGCATAGATGAGCAGCAACTGTTGCCCGTGGATGGACGTGTCCACCAGATAGCCGATGGTCAACAGGGCGATGGCCGTTGCCGCGCGGTTGATCAGCATGAAGATCGACCCCAGATGGGCACCCAGCACTGGCGCCGCGACCACTGCCGAAATGGCGCGCAGAAGCACCTGCAGCGTGTCCACCAGGAACATGCACAGCAGAAAGAAGCCCAGCGAAATGGAGAGCAGGCTCCAGGTCATTCAGAAGCCTGGTTGCCAACGAGAAGGCTGCAGATCCGCAGCAATGGCCGGCCAGCCTGCACATCAACCGAATTCCTCAGGCCCATACGGACCTCAAACTTGGTTCGCGATTACCTGCCGGAAGTACTCGGTGGTCTTGACCAGTCCATCCCGCAACGCGATCTTGGGCGCCCAGTCCAGTTGGCTCTTGGCCAAGTCGATCACCGGCTTGCGCTGCATCGGATCGTCAGAGGGAAGCGGCTTGTAGACGATGCGGCTGGTGCTTTCTGGGATCAACTTCAGTACTTCTTCGGCGAGTTCCTTGATAGTGAATTCCACCGGGTTGCCCAGGTTGACAGGACCGACGAAGTTGTTTCCGTTGTTCATCATGCGGATCATGCCCTCGACCAGATCGTCCACGTACTGGAAGCTTCGGGTCTGCGCCCCTTCTCCATAGACCGTGATGTCCTGGTTGGTCAGCGCCTGCATGATGAAGTTCGACACCACGCGGCCGTCGTTGGGGTGCATGCGCGGCCCGTAGGTGTTGAAGATCCGGATCACGCGGATCTCCAGCTTGTGCTGGCGGTGGTAGTCGAAGAACAGCGTTTCCGCGCAGCGCTTGCCTTCGTCGTAGCAGGAACGGATACCGATCGGGTTGACATTACCCCAATAGCTCTCGGCCTGCGGGTGAACCATGGGGTCGCCATAGACCTCGCTGGTCGAGGCCTGCAGGATGCGGGCGTTCAGGCGCTTGGCCAGGCCGAGCATGTTCAGCGCGCCGAACACGCTGGTCTTGATGGTCTGCACCGGGTCCCACTGGTAGTGCACCGGGGAGGCAGGGCAGGCCAGGTTGTAGATCTGGTCCACTTCCACATGCAGCGGAAGCGTCACGTCGTGACGCTGCAATTCAAAGCGCGGGTGACCGAGCAGGTGCGTGATGTTGTCGCGACTGCTGCTGTAGAAATTGTCGACGCACAGCACCTCATGGCCGTCCCTGAGGAGCCGGTCGCACAGGTGGGAGCCGACGAAGCCGGCGCCGCCCGTGACGAGAACACGGACTCTTTCCTTGTAGAGATTGGACATTTGGTTTCTCCTCGATCAATGAGTGGGTGCAGCAGGCTCGCTGCGTTCGGATGCGGTGGCGGGCCTTCAGCCGACGGCCGGGCTCGGGTTGGCGGCGTTGAAAAGTCGGGCATGGACCTCGGCAAGGCGCGGCAGGCTGAACTCCGTCGCGCAATTGCCGAACACGGAAGCCCACAGCGCCAGCGTGCTGTTGTTCGTCACGATACGGCCGTGCGTGCTCATGAGGCGCAGCACGTCTTCGGGCGAGTGAGCTTGAGTGCTCAGGAGTTGACACTGGCTGGCCCGCATTTGCGCCTGGACGCGGGCATCGGCGAACAACTCTTCCTGGTTCGTGATGATCGTGGAGTCCGGGCGCAACTCCTGGATCCTCGCCACCAGATGGTCCAGGGCTTCCTGGGCGTTGTTGAAGAAGTCGCCCAGCCTCATGTGGTACAGCGTGCGGCCGTCCGGCGTGCGCTGAGCCTGGATGCGCAGTTCTGCGCGCATCGCGTCCACCTGCAAACGAATGGCCGAATCGGCAAATGACTGGTAGTCCCTGGCCTGCTGGAAGTAGCCGTCCAGAAAGCTGTGGCCCAGCAGGGACAACTGTTCCGTGGCCGCCAGCCTGGATCGGGTCAGCAGCTTGGGCAGTCGCATGCCGGAGACGAACCGCTGCATCCGCGAAGCCGTGGCCGGTGGTGGGCGCAATTCGGCCGAGCGCGCAAACTTGTGTGCGTAGCGGTCATCATGCAGTTCCGCATAGTCGGTCTTCTGCGCCGCGGCCAACAGCCGGGCAAAGAGCAATTGGAAGAGCTGGTTGCCCAGTCCCCCGTGGGTGCGCACGACCACGGTCATGACAGCTCAGAACTTCAGGCCCTTCAGGGCCTCGATGGCTTCGGGAATCGGGTACTGGTGGTTGCCGATGAACAGGCCATTGCGGTCGATGTGTTCGGCATTGTGCAACTCACCGAAGACCTGGTGGTCGAAGTACTTGACGACCTCGTTCTTGGCGAAGTTGCCAGCAACGATCGGCCGGCATTCGAAGCCCAGTTCGTCCAGCTTGTCCTTCAGGATCTGGCGCGTCACACGGCTGCCGGGCCGGATAACCAGGCTGAATCCGAACCAGCTGCTGTGGCCGGTTTCCTGCTGGATGATCAGATCCGGATGGTCCGCCATCGTGGCCTGGAAGGCTTGGCCGTTCTTGCGCCGCTCTTCGATGATCATGGGCAGGCGCTTGACCTGCTCGATGCCCACTGCACCCTCCATCTCCAGAGGCCTGAAGTTGTAGCCCGGCAGGACGAATCGAAAGGCTTCTTCGAAGGGGTCGTCGCTCTTCACGCCGCAGACGTGGTTCACCTTGGGCAGGTTCCGGGTCCAGCCGTGGGCGCGCAGGGACAGCAGCAGGTGGTACAGCTCCTCGTCGTCTGTCGTGACCATGCCGCCTTCCATCGTGGAGATGTGGTGGCTGAAGAACGAGCTGTATGAACCCATCACGCCAAACGTGCCGGCCTGGCGGCCGCCCAAGGTAGCGCCCAGGGATTCGCAGTTGTCTTCGATCAGGACGATGTCGCGCCCGCCGATGATGCTGTGTATGCGGTCGAAGTCGTTGGGATTGCCAAGCAGGTTCACGGCCATGATGGCCCGCGTGCTGCCATTCACGGCCGCTGCCAGCGCATCCAGGTCGTAGTTCAGGGTGTGCAGGTCGATGTCGACGAACTTGAGCTTCAGCCCGTACTGGTGCAGGGGGTAGTACGTGGTGCTCCAGGACACCGCGGGCACGATGACCTCGTCGCCGCGCTTGAGCAGCAGCTTGGGGTTCTTGGTATAGAAAAGTGCGCCGATGATCAGCAGATTGGCGGAAGAGCCCGAATTGACCATCACGCAGTGGCGGGCGCCCACGTAGCTGGCGAAGTCGCGTTCGAAGGCCTGCACCTGCGCACCCATCGTGAACATGCCCGAATCGATGACCCGGTGCATTGCCTGGATTTCCTCAGGGCCCCAGGAGGAAGTCGCGAGTGGGAACTTAACGGTCATGTTGCGTGCTCAGGTAGAAGTCGTAGGTCTTTTGGATGCCTGCCGCCAGGTCATGGCCGGGCTTCCAGCCCCAGCTTGCTTGCCGGTCGACGGACACCAGTTTGCGCGCCATGCCAACGGGCTTGCTGAGGTCGTGAACGAAGTGGCCCTGGTAGCCCATGACCTGCGCAGCCGCCGCGTAGTAGTCGTTGATGCTGTGGTCATGGCCCAGGCCCATGTTCATCACGGCCGGCAGTGTGTCGAACCGGTCGACCGCCGCCATGATGCCGTCGGCCAGGTCGCCTGCGTACATGAACTCGCGCCTCGCGTGGCCATCGCCCCAGATCTCCACCGAGTCCAGTCCCTGGGTCTTGGCCAGATGCACCTTGTGAATGATGGCGGGCAGCAGGTGCGAGTGCGCGGGGTCGAACTTGTCATGCCGGCCGTACAGGTTGCAAGGAATCAGCGTCTTGTACTGGTAGGCCGGGTCCTGCTTGCTGATGTACTCGCACAGCCGCGTGGCAACGATCTTGGCCAGTGCATAGCCTTCGTTAGTGGGCTCCAGCTCGCCGGCCAGCACCAGGTCCTCGGTCAGCGGCTCGTTGCGGTTGCGCGGGTACATGCATGAGCTGCTGAGGTTGATCAGGCGCCGGACACCAGCCTGCCTGGCGGCCCCGATGACATTGCGCCCGATGTCCAGGTTCTGCAGCAGGAATTCCACGGGCTCGCGCATGTTGGCCTGGATGCCGCCCACCTTGCCGGCAGCGTGAATGACCAGGTCCACCGGGTGTGCGCGCAGGTAGGCCTCGACGGCCGCGAACTGCGACAGGTCGAGTTCGCTGCGGCGAGGGGCCAACACCTCGTGCGCGGAGACGCCGGCGTGCTCCAGGATGTTGCGGCCGACCATGCCGGCCGCACCGGTAAGAAGAATTCGCATCGTGGTGGTGTCGCGTGTGGACCGGTTCACTCCAGAGAAGGCGCGACGTTGTAGCCATGCGTCTTCAGCAAGGACGCCTGGCGTGCCTTGGCGAGATCGCTCACCACCATTTCCTTGCACATCTCTTGGGCCGTGATCTCGGGTACCCAGCCGAGCCGGGCCTTGGCCTTGCCGGGGTCGCCAAGCAGCGTTTCCACCTCGGTGGGGCGGAAGTAGCGCGGGTCGACCTTGACGATGACATCACCGGGCATCAGGGCCGGCGCAGATGTGCCGGTGATGCTGTGCACCACGGCGCGTTCGTCGACGCCTGCGCCCTCAAACCTCACTTCAATGCCCAGTTCTCCGGCTGTCCATTCAATGAACTGGCGCACACTGAATTGCACGCCAGTCGCAATGACGAAGTCTTCGGCTTGGTCCTGCTGCAGCATCATCCACTGCATGCGCACGTAGTCCTTGGCGTGGCCCCAGTCACGCAGCGCGCTGAGGTTGCCCAGGTACATGCAGTCCTCGATGCCTTGCGCGATGTTGCAAAGGCCGCGCGTGATCTTGCGGGTCACAAACGTCTCGCCGCGGCGCGGACTTTCGTGGTTGAACAGGATGCCGTTGCAGGCATAGATGCCGTAGGCCTCCCGGTAGTTGACCGTGATCCAGTAGGCGTAAAGCTTGGCCACTGCATAGGGGCTTCTTGGGTAGAAGGGTGTGGTCTCCTTCTGCGGCACCTCTTGAACCAGCCCGTACAACTCGCTGGTGCTGGCCTGGTAGAAGCGCGTCTTCTTGGTCAGGCCCAGGATGCGGATGGCTTCCAGCAGGCGCAAAGTGCCCAGGCCGTCCACGTCGGCCGTGTACTCGGGGCTTTCGAAGCTCACGGCCACGTGGCTCTGCGCGGCCAGGTTGTAGATCTCGTCCGGCTGGGTCTCCTGAACGATGCGGATCAGGTTGGTGCTGTCCGACAAGTCGCCATAGTGAAGCTTCAGGCGCGCGTTGTTCACGTGCGGATCCTGGAAGATGTGGTCCACGCGCTGTGTGTTGAAAGAACTGGCCCGCCGTTTGATGCCGTGGACTTCATAGCCCTTTTCCAGCAGCAATTCCGCCAGGTAGGACCCATCCTGGCCGGTGATGCCAGTGATCAATGCAACTTTTCGATTCTGCAACTTAGGTATCTCCAAGGCGGTGTGCGACTGTCTTTGCAGACAGCGCCGCGAAGCTCACAAGCGGCCGCAAGCCCTGATGGCGCTGACGTCGAGGTTCACGGTGGCGATTGGTTCACGGCGCCCCATGGGTTTGCCGCTTCATGCTGCTGCGGATCAGGACCCAGCCGACCACCAGCAACAAGGAAACCAGCGTGGCTCCGATGGCGGTCAAAGCGCGCGCGGGCCTGCTCTTGCGCTCGGGCGGCGTGGCGGGGTCGATCACCTGGATCAGTGCGCCTTCCCGGCTCTCGTCGGCCCGCGCCAGTTCGAACTGGCGCGCGTACACCTCAAAGAGTGCCTCTTCGTACTTGAAGTCGCGGTAGCGCGTGATGTAGTCCGGACCGGTGTTCGGCTGGGTCGCCTGTTCGACGCGGGACAGTTGTCCGCGCAGCGCCGCCAGCGTGTTTCGTTGCTGCTGCACTTCTGCAGACGCCTCGGTGAGCGTGCCCCGCATCGCCTGCAGCCGGACTTCCACATTCACGATTTCTGCCTTCAGCCTGGCATAGCCCTCCGCCGCCGCCTTGGGCTCGGCCTTCAAGGCGCCTGGGTTGAAACCGCTGGCCTGCAAGCTTTGTTGGGCGCTGACCAGGCGCGCGCGGCTTTGCTCCAGATGCTGCTGGAAGAACAGGCGCCTTTGCTGCGCCTCGCTGATCGCCAGCGTCGACGTCATCTTGCGCAGTTCTTCGACGTACGAGTTGGCGATGTCCGCCGCCCGTTGCGGGCTGGTGTCATCGACCTGGACATTGATCAGTCCGTCCTTCTTGCCGAGGTTGATGCGGACGTTGTTGCCCAGTTTCCTGCGTGCATCGGCCCGGAACTTGGCGTTGTAGGCGTCCATCAGGCCGAAGCGCTCGATGATGCGGTCGCTGACGGTGACGCTCTGCATCAATGCCAGGTACTGGTCCGCGCTGCTGCGCACACCGGCCACGCCCCCTGCAAGGCTGGCCAGCGATCCGAGAGAAGCGATGGCGGATGCCGCGGCGCTCTGGGACTGCTGTGGTGGAAGGAAAGTGGTGCTGGCCGTGAAGATGGGTGGTGTCAGGTATGTGAAGCCCAGCGCAGCCACGCCCACGCACAGCGGCGCCACCACCAGCAGCAAGATGCGGGCGCGCAAGGCGCCCAGGATTTCGCGGACGGACAGGCCGCCGGCACTTGCCTGCATGGCGTCGTCGGCCAGCGGCACCGCAGATGGCAGCTCGGTCATTGGCGGGCACCCATCACTTGATGGCACTCGCGATGCCGGCGGCACCGACGCCCAGCTGGTACAGCAGCAGCGTCCAGTCCTTCGCACTCTGCAGCAGCGTCGACTTGTCGAACTCCTCGGGCACGAAGATCGTGTCACCCGGCTCGGCGCGCTCATTCCCGATCAGGTTGCCGCGTGAGAACCAAGTGCTGCGTTGCTGGCGGCTGCTCACCACCTGTCCGTTGGCACGAACGACGAAGACGCTCGCTTCATCGGCCCCCTTGGTCGGCCCGCCGGCCAGCCGCAGGTACTCGTCCAGGCTGCGATTGGCTGAGTACAGATAGCTTCCGGAATTGAATACGCTGCCGAAGATGCCCACCGATGTCGGTTTCGCCGGCAACACCAAGCGGTCGCCGTCTTCCAGCAGAATGTCGGGAAGCTCGGTTGCTTCCGGGTTCAACTGGAACACCACGCGCCCGGTGGGCCGCACCGTTCGAAGGCGTTCCACCAGACGCGTATTGGCTGAACTCCGGGCGCTCAGCGTGGCGGCCTCGTCCGCATTGGTGACCCGTTGCGTGGAGGAACTGCGGATCAGATCAGTCTCCATGTCCGAGAGAGCACGGTCGAGGTTCTCCTGCTGCGTCTTGCGCACGCTTTCGCGGGTGAAGTTGGCCGCGTAGGGGTAGGCCGAACCGGTGACCCCGCCGGCGGCGCGAATGGCGTCCGTCAGCGTGCTCTGCGGGGGCAAGACATATTCGCCTGGCCGCGCCACTTCGCCTTCGATTCGAACCCGCTTGTTCTGCCTTTGAACCGATAGAGATGACTCCACCGCGCTGAAGACCCGGACGACGTCGCCGCTCTTCAGGACCATCCCGTCGTTGTCTGCGACGACCAGTTCAACAACTCTCTGTGCGTTTCTGGACTCCAGTCGTTCCAGGGCCACTCGCGTGTTGTCGGCCACGGGACTGAAGCCACCGGCCATCTTCAGCAGGTCGCGCAAGGTTTCGCCAGGCTTCAGGTCGTAGACCGCCGCCTGGTTCACGCTGCCCCTGAGCGCCACTTGTACGGCCGCCGGCGGGACATGGATCACATCATCCGGCAAGACAACCCGGTCGCCGGTCCGGTCACCGCGCAGGATCAGGTCGTAAAGATCCAAGGCGGCAATCGCTTGACCGTCGCGCCGCAATTCAACCTGCCGAAAGCTGCCGGAGGCTGACGGGCCGCCTGCGCGCATGACAGCATTCAGCACGGTTGACAGTCCATTGACCACATAAGACCCCGGCCGCTGAACGAAGCCGGTGACGTAGACCCGTACACCCCGCAGGCGACCCAGGCTCGCACTCAACTCGAAGTTGCGGAAGACCTGGGACACCCGTTTGATCAGGGTGGGTTGCAGGTCCGCAAAGCGCACGCCAGCCAGCAACACGGGCCCTACGCGCGGAATGTTCACCCGGCCCGAGCGGTCCACCAGCAGTCTCAAATCCGCATCAACCGTTCCCCAGATCGTGACCTGGATTTCGTCGCCGGCCTGGATCACGTAGTCCGGCGGAACCACGGGGTTGTAGTCGGGCGCGATGGACGCCAGTTCGTTCACGAGCGAGGTGCCAAATCGCGGGAGGTTCACAAAGCTTTCGAACTCGCTGGGCTTTGCGGGTGTGTTCGCGAGGGCTTGCGCGCTCGTCGGAGCCACGGCCGAGCTGGGTGTGTCGGTGTTCGCTTGTCTCAGCCGAACTGGCCCTCCCGCTGGCGCGGTGTCCTGCATGGGTGCTTGCGCTGGCTGTTGGGCAGGCTGTTGCTGGGCCTGCGCGCTCAACTGGGTGGTCGCCAGAATGGCGCAGATCAGGCCATGGCAAAGCCACGATGGCGAACGCCAGCCAAAGGGGACTCGAGGGATCTGCCTGCCGCTAGCCGGTCGCATGCTCATCAATTACGGCCAGTCGGCGACGCGAAAAAGCGCGCTCTGGCGGGCGTTGGATTAACCCTACATTGTAGCCTTGGCCGGGCTGGTCAAGGCTTGGCCATGGGGATGTGGTGCACCCCATCGGCTAGACTCGACCGTGGTGCAAGTCCTCTTGTTGTCTTTCTTTGTCTCGGTGGTCCTGACCGGTTTGGTGGTGCATGCCGCCAGCCGCGGGGCCATCTCCACGCTTGACCACGACGTGTCCGGGCCGCAGAAATTCCATGCCCGGCCGGTGCCCCGCGTGGGCGGTGTCGGCATCGTGTGCGGACTGCTGCTCAGCACGGGATTGCTGCTGGTCACGCACCCGCCCGCCGCGCGGGAAGCGGCCCTGCTGCTGCTGTGTGCGGTGCCCGCCTTTGCGGCCGGCTTGCTGGAGGATTTCACCAAGGGGGTGAGCCCCGGCCAGCGCCTCCTGGCCACAGTCGTCTCGGCAGCCCTGGCCTTCTGGCTGCTTGGCGCACAGATCACCCGCAGCGATGTGCCCGGCCTGGATACGGTCCTGTCCATCACCGCAGGCGCGCTGGTGGCAACTTTGCTGGCGGTGGCGGGCATCGCCAACTCGGTGAACATCATTGACGGATTCAACGGCCTGGCATCCATGTGCGTGATGATCATGCTGGCTGCCTTGGCCTATGTCGGCTTCCAGGTGGGTGACACCGTGATCGCCGCCTTGGCGCTGGCGGGAATTGGCGCCGTCATGGGCTTCTTCATCTGGAACTTTCCGGCAGGCCTGATATTCCTCGGCGATGGCGGCGCGTACTTCCTCGGGTTCTTCGTCGCCGAGCTTTCAATCCTTCTCCTGGTTCGCAATCCGGGCGTGTCGGCGCTGTTTCCGCTGCTGGTCTGCATTTACCCGGTGTTCGAGACGCTTTTCAGCATCTACCGGCGCCGCTTCCTACGGGCGGTGCCGCCGAGCATGCCGGACGGCATCCACCTGCATTCGCTCATCTACCGCCGTGTGTTGCGCTGGGCCGTCGGCGACCGCAGCGCCAAGTCGCTGACGCGCCGCAATTCGATGACATCCCCCTTCCTCTGGTTGCTGTGCATGCTGTCCGTGGTGCCCGCGGTTCTGTTCTACGACCAGACGGCGGTGATCGCGATGGCCTTGGCGCTCTTCGCCTTGTCCTATGTGGCGCTCTATTGGCGCATCGTGCGATTCAAGTCGCCGCGATGGATGCGCGCACTCTTGTCGCCGGCCCGCCCCATTCGCTAGTCCGGAGCTTTCAGCCGGCGGTTTTGCGGCCTGGGCGGCCCATTGCGCACGATTTCCTGGCGGCGGCGATAATCACCGAACATGACTGAAACTCTCCAACCGGCCACCGTTGACGCCGGCGCAGCGACTCCCCCGCTGTTCAACACCCTCCCGCTTGACCCCAAACTGCTGCGTGCCGTTGCAGATTCGGGCTACTTGGCGATGACACCCATCCAGGCCAAGGCGATTCCCATCGTCCTGGCCGGACGCGACGTGATGGGAGCGGCGCAGACGGGCACGGGCAAGACCGCGGCCTTCACGCTGCCCTTGCTGCAGAAGATGCTGCGCCATGAAAACAGCAGCATGTCGCCCGCCCGGCACCCTGTGCGCGCGCTGGTGCTGGCGCCCACGCGCGAGTTGGCAGATCAGGTGGCGGAGAACGTCAAGAAGTACGCCAAGCACTCCAATTTGCGTTCGGTGGTGGTGTTTGGTGGCATCGACATGAAGCCGCAGACGCTGGCCTTGAAGGCGGGTGTCGAGGTCCTGATTGCCACGCCGGGTCGCCTGCTGGACCACATCGAAGCCAAGAACACGGTGCTCAACCAGGTCGAGTACGTGGTGCTGGACGAAGCCGACCGCATGCTGGACATTGGTTTCCTGCCGGACCTGCAGCGCATCCTGTCCTACCTGCCCAAGGCGCGGCAGACGCTGCTGTTTTCGGCCACTTTCTCGCCGGAAATCAAGAAGCTCGCCAACAGCTATCTTCAGAACCCTGAGCTTGTTGAAGTGGCGCGCCCCAATGCCACCGCCACCAATGTGGAGCAGCGCTTCTTCAGCACGACCGACGACGACAAACGGGCCGTGATCCGCCAGATCCTGAAGCAGCGAGAGCTGTCGCAGGCGATCATCTTCGTGAATTCCAAGCTGGGCGCGGCGCGCCTGGCTCGGTCGTTTGAGCGCGACGGGCTCAAGACCCAGGCCCTGCACGGCGACAAGAGTCAGGACGAGCGGCTGAAGGCGCTGGCTGCCTTCAAGTCGGGCGAAGTGGATCTGCTCGTGGCAACCGACGTGGCCGCCCGTGGCTTGGACATTGCCGATCTGCCGGCAGTCTTCAACTTCGACGTCCCCTTCAATGCCGAGGACTACATCCACCGCATTGGCCGCACCGGCCGCGCTGGCGCATCCGGGCTGGCGGTGACGCTGGTGACGCGTGACGACGCGCGCCTGGTGTCGGACATTGAAAAGTTGATCAAGAACAAGATCGATCTCGAAGAGTTCGAACTGGAAGACGACCGCGCACGCCGGCCGCGCCGCCGAGAGGACGAAGAACCTGCGGTCCGGACAGAGCGGGCCGACCGGGTCGAGCGACCTGAACGGACGGAGCGGTTCGAACGCGGCCCTCGGTCGGCTCCCAGCGACCCGTTCTTCGACAAGCCTTATGAGGCCAGCAGCAATGCGGCACCTGCTGCCTGGGAGTCGGCACCCAAGGCAACGAGCGCCGCGAGCACGGCCAAATTGCCGTCGCCCGGCATCAAGCCCAAACGCAAGCTCGGGGTCTTGCTCGGCGGCAATCCCTGACGCGTCGCAGACTCAGCTGGCCTGCAGGGCGAACACGGCAGGCCAACGGTCGGGCAGGGTGGGTGGGGTGGGCGCCTGTTTCCACTGCGACACACGTTGCGTGCGCACCCAGCCGCCAGGCAGCGTGAGTCCGCAAGCCACCGTGAAGCGCGTGGCCGGGGACAAGGCCTCCAATGCAGCTGCCAGCATCGCATCGTTGCGGTAGGGCGTTTCGATGAAGATCTGCGTTTGTCCCAGTCGGCGCGAGAGCACCTCAAGCTCCTTCAGGCGAGCAGTGCGAGGCCCGGCGTCCTGTGGCAGGTAGCCGACGAAGGCGAAGTTCTGACCGTTCAGGCCACTGCCAGCCAGCGCCAGCATCAACGAACTGGGCCCCGCGAGCACGTCCACGGGTACCTTGGCAGACTGCGCTGCCAGCACCAGCGCCGAACCCGGATCGGCGACCGCTGGCAGGCCAGCTTCCGACATCAATCCCAGTTCTTGCCCTTGGAGTGCAGGCGCCAGCAGGGCTTGCCACTCCGCGGTAGGCACTGCTTCGCGGCTGCCCTTGCGTGGCCGCGGCAGCTCACGGATATCCAGGTCCTGCAGCGGCGCCACCAAGGGCACGACGGCGCCCACGCGCTTCAGGAAGGCGCGGGTGCTGCGCGCATCTTCAGCCGCCCAGTGGCGGATGCGCGCCGCGCGTTGCAGCACGCCCAGCGGCAGCACGGTCTGGATGTCGACGCTGTCGGTGCCCAGGTCCAGCGTGTTGGGCACCAGCACCAAGGGTCCGGGTGGGGTCATCTGGCCAGCGGGTCCAGGCCCGCTTCGCGAAGCAATGCGCAGGTGCGGATGAGCGGGAGACCGACCAATGCGGTCGGGTCATCGCTGTCGATGGATTCCAGCAGCGCGATGCCCAGCGTCTCGCACTTGGCACTGCCAGCACAGTCGTAGGGTTGCTCGGTCCGCAGGTAGTGCTCGATCTCGGCGTCGCCCAGGTCCCGGAAGCGCACACCCACCGGAGCCACCTGCACACGGGCGTAGGCGCGGTCAGCGCGAACGACGGCCACGGCCGTCTGGAAGGTGACGCGACGGCCGCGCATGCGGTGCAACTGCGCCACGGCGCGCTCATGGGTGCCGGGCTTGCCGATGGGTTCGCCGTCCAGATCGGCCACCTGGTCGGAGCCGATGACCACGGCGTCCGGGCGCAACGTGGCCACAGCCCAGGCCTTGGCCAGGGCCAGACGGGGTGCCAGTGCAGCAGGCAATTCGCCAGGAAGCGGCGTTTCGTCAACCTGCGGAGCCATCACTTCGAATGGCAAGCGCAGCCGCTCGAGCAACTCGCGGCGGTAGCGTGACGTGGAGGCCAGGATCAGCGGGGGTTGTGGCATGGGCGCAATTGTCGGCGCGATTCTCGCCACGGGTCCTCGTGCATCTCTTGGCGAATGTCTTGGCGCACTTCCTTGCACGAGTTCTCGACACAGATTCTGGCGCGACCCCGGCCGGTGGCTCGTTGGGGGGCCATCTGCGCTGGCTACACTCGGTCGCATGTGGACGCTCTTTGGTTCCAATGGCTCAGGTTCAGCGGTGGTGGAGGCCGCGCTGCTGCGCTGCGGTGTTCCATTCCGCCGCGTGGTGGCGTCCACCTGGGAGCCCGGCCCGGGGCTCGACGAATTGCTGCGCGCCAACCCAGTGGGGCAGATCCCGACGATTCAATTCGAAGACGGCCGCGTGCTGTCAGAGAGCGCTGCCATCCTGATCCACCTGGGTCTGATGCACCCGGCATCGGGCTTGCTGCCCGAGCTTGCGGAAGATCGGGCCCAGGCCATCCGCGGGCTGGTCTACATCGCCGCCAACTGCTATGCGGCCATCGGTGTGATTGACTATCCCGAACGTTGGCTGCCGGACGCCAGGGAGGCCGAACAACGGCTTCTGCGCGAGGGTGCCCGGTCCCGTCTGCACGTGTTGTGGGAGCATTTTGCAGACCAATTTCCGGCGCCGTCGGCGTTCTACGGCGGAGCCCGGCCAGGCGCGCTGGACCTGTCGGCTGCCGTGGTGTCGCGCTGGTCCGGTTCCCGTGCCCACCTGCGGGTCCATCGGCCCGGCCTGGCTGCCCTGGTGCAACGTGTGGACGAGAATGCCGAATTTAGCGACCTGTTCCGCCAACATTGGCCGCCCCGCGCGACCTCCTGAATCTGACAGCACCGCCAAATGGCCACCCAGAACCGCTCGCAAGACCCGCGCGCCCTGAGCGTTCAGTCGCTTTGCAAGGACGGCGCCAGTTTGTCCGGGACCTGGCCGCAAAGTGTCCTGACCCGACTGGCAGAAGCCTCGTTTGCCGAGCCGGCGGGAGAAGTGATTTGGTCGGCGCGGGGTGAGGAGCGGCCTGCGCCCGGCGGCTCGCCCGAACTCTGGCTGCGCCTGGGCGCGCATACGACGGTGACCTTGCAGTGCCAACGCTGCCTGAAGGCCGTGCAGCAGGAACTGGTGGTGGACCGCCAGTTCCGGTTTGCGCACAGTGAAGAAGAAGCTGAAAAGCTGGACGAAATGCTGGAAGACGATGTCCTGGCACTTCAGCCGCGCCTGAATCTGCAGGAACTGGCAGAGGATGAACTGATCTTGACCCTGCCTTTGGTGGCCCGGCATGAGGGCGACTGTCCCGACCCCCTGCCGCAGGCGGCTCTGGAGGTAGACGGGGTCCAAGAACGGGCACCCAACCCGTTTGCGGCCTTGGCGGCCCTGAAAAACCGCAACTGAGGCCCGTCCCCACGCTTGGGACTGGGGTGCTATACTGGTGGGCTTTGCGGCAAGCCGATACGCCGCTGCGTCGTGTGGGCAGTCAGCTCAACATTGCCCCCGATCTCAGGAGAATTCCATGGCCGTCCAGCAAAACAAGAAGTCGCCTTCCAAGCGCGGCATGCATCGTTCGCACAACGCCGTTGCCGCCCCCGGCACTGCGGTGGAACCCACCACGGGTGAAGTGCACCTGCGTCACCACATCAGCCCCACCGGCTTCTACCGCGGCCGCAAGGTCCTGAAGACCAAGGCCGACGCCTGATGCCACGCCGCGAGCGGCCGCCTTTGGCAGGCCGCGCCGCGTGAGCACAATCAGTTCTTTCCGTGTCCGCTGAGGTCACGCCACCCGCACCGTTGACCACGGTGCGCATCGCTGTCGATTGCATGGGCGGCGACCATGGCCCGGCCATCACCTTGCCGGCCTGTCGTGCCTTTCTCGACAAGCATCCCCAGGCCGAACTGGTGCTGGTGGGCGATTCCAATGCCCTGCGTGCAGCCGCAAGCTGGTCGCGCTGCAACATCGTGCACGCCTCCGAAGTCGTCACCATGGAGGACAGCGTGGAGGTGGCGCTGCGCAAGAAGCGCAATTCCTCCATGCGCCTGGCCATCCAGCAGGTCAAGGATGGCGCCCATGCCTGCGTGAGCGCCGGCAACACAGGCGCGCTGATGGCTGTGGCGCGCTACTTGCTGAAAACGCTGGAGGGGATCGACCGCCCAGCCATCGCCACCGTGATGCCCAACCGTCGCGACGGCTACACCACGGTGCTGGACCTCGGTGCCAATGTGGATTGCACGCCCGAACACCTCCTGCAGTTTGCGGTGATGGGCGCGGCGCTGGTAGCCGCGGTGGAGGGTCGGGCCGACCCGGTGGTGGGTCTGCTGAACATCGGCGAAGAAGCCATCAAGGGCAGTGACACCATCAAGCGCGCAGGAGAACTGCTGCGAGCGGCAGGCGACGCCGGCCAACTCAACTTCCATGGCAACGTGGAGGGCAACGACATCTTCAAGGGCACGGTCGACGTGGTCGTCTGTGACGGCTTCGTCGGCAACGTGCTGCTCAAGACCAGTGAAGGTCTGGCGTCCATGATGTCGGACTTCATCAAGCAGGAGTTCAACCGCGGGCCGTTCACCAAACTGGCCGCGCTGGTGGCGCTGCCGGTGCTGAACCGATTCAAGCGGCGCATGGACCCCCGCCGCTACAACGGCGCAGCGCTGCTGGGCCTGCGCGGGCTGGTCTTCAAGAGCCACGGCTCGGCCGACGCCTATGCCTTCGAGCATGCCTTGGCGCGGGCTTATGATGCCGCGCGCAACCGGTTGCTTGACCGGGTGCATGACCGCCTGGGGCCGACGCTCAAGGCCACGCTGAACACCACCTCGAGCGCTGCAAACGGCGCATCTTCGAGCACGTCCACGGCGGCAGATGCCGCGCCCGAACAAGCGGCATGACCACTCCTTCACCGCAGACTGCACGCTACAGCCGCATCGCCGGCACCGGAAGCTACCTGCCTCCGCGGCGATTGAGCAATGCTGACATGGTCCAGATGCTGGCAGGGCGCGGCCAGGAGACCAGTGACGAGTGGATCGTCGAGCGCACCGGCATTCGCGCGCGCCATTTCGTGGATGAGGGCGTCAACAGCAGTGACCTGGCCCTCCATGCGGCGCGCGCCGCATTGCAGGCCGCCGGACGCCGCGCCGAAGATGTCGACCTGATCATCGTTGCCACGTCCACCCCGGACATGGTGTTCCCGTCCACCGCCTGCATCCTGCAGCAAAAGCTGGGCGTGTTCGGTTGCCCGGCCTTTGACGTGCAGGCCGTGTGCTCGGGCTTTGTCTATGCTTTGGCAATTGCAGACGCCATGGTCAAGGCCGGAACGGCCACTTGCGCGCTGGTGATTGGTGCGGAAGTGTTTTCGCGCATCCTGGACTTCAACGACCGCACGACCTGCGTGTTGTTTGGAGATGGCGGCGGTGCAGTGGTGCTGGAAGCCAGCAACGAGCCCGGAATCCTGGCAACAGAACTGCACGCAGACGGTCGACATGTCGGCATCTTGTGCGTCCCAGGGACGGTATCCGGTGGCCAGGTGCTGGGTGACCCGTTGCTGAAGATGGACGGCCAGGCGGTGTTCAAGCTGGCCGTGGGCGTGCTGGACAGCGCCGCGCGGGCCGTGCTGGAAAAGGCCGGGCGCAGTGCCGAAGACCTGGACTGGCTGATCCCGCACCAGGCCAACATTCGCATCATGCAGGGCACGGCCAAGAAACTGAAGCTGCCGCTGGCCAAGCTCATCGCCACAGTGCATGAACATGGCAACACCTCGGCAGCGTCCGTGCCTTTGGCGCTGGACGACGCCGTGCGCAGCGGCAAGGTGAAGCGCGGAGACACTGTCATGCTGGAAGGCGTGGGTGGCGGTTTCACCTGGGGCGCGGTGCTGCTAGATTTCTAGCCTCTCGCCGAACCTGCAAGACCCACACACCCCAAGAGCATTTCAGATGCCCGTATTTGCATTCGTCTTTCCCGGCCAGGGCTCGCAGAGCGTGGGCATGCTGGACGCCTGGGGCGACCACTCTGCGGTGCGCCAGACCCTGGAAGAAGCCAGCGAGGCCCTGGGCGAAGATGTTGCGCGCTTGATTCGCGAGGGCCCCAAAGACACTCTGGACCTCACCACCAATACCCAGCCTGTGATGCTGACTGCGGCGATTGCCTGCTACCGGGCCTGGCGTGCCGAAGGCGGTGCAGAGCCTTCTGCGGTGGCGGGCCATTCGCTGGGTGAGTACAGCGCCTTGGTCGCTGCCGGTTCGTTGACGCTGGCTGATGCATTGCCGTTGGTGCGCTTTCGCGCACAGGCCATGCAGCAGGCCGTGCCCGTGGGGGCAGGCGCCATGGCCGCCATCCTGGGCCTGGAGGCCGAACAGGTGCGCGAAGGCTGCCTCGTCGCAGCATCGGCAACGGGCGAAGCCGTGGCACCGGCCAATTTCAACGACCCCAAGCAGACGGTCATCGCAGGCACCAAAGCAGGTGTCGACAAGGCCTGTGAAGTGCTCAAGGCGGCGGGCGCCAAGCGCGCACTCTTGCTGGCCGTCTCGGCGCCATTCCACTCGTCGCTGATGAAGCCCGCGGCGGATGCCCTGCGCGAAAAGTTGGTGACCGTGGCCGTGGCGGCGCCACGCATCCCGGTGGTCAACAACATCGACGTGGCGGTGCAGACCGAGCCCGACGCCATTCGCGAAGCCCTGTACCGTCAGGCCTTCGGCCCCGTGCGCTGGGTGGAAGTGACCCAGGCCTTGCGCGCGCGCGGCCTGAAGCACATTCTGGAATGCGGCCCTGGCAAGGTGCTGGCAGGCCTGGTGAAGCGGGTGGATGCCGACGTGCAGACGACCACAGTCCTGGACCCGTCCAGCCTGAAGCTGGCCCTGGAGATGGTGCGATGAGCGACGTTCAAAACGGGCCACAAGTGGCGCTGGTCACTGGCGCGTCGCGCGGCATAGGCCGGGCCATTGCCAAGGCCCTGGCCGCAGCAGGCTTCCGTGTGGTGGGCACGGCCACCAGCGAAGCGGGCGCCGCCGGCATCACCGACGCGTTGTCAGCCCAAGGCGGCCGAGGCATCGTGCTGAACGTCACCGACGGCCCTGCGCTTGACGCGGCCATTGACGGCATCGTCAAGACGGACGGCGGCCTGCATGTACTGGTCAACAACGCCGGCATCACACGCGACATGTTGTCCATGCGCCTGAAGGACGAGGACTGGGACCTCGTCATCGACACCAACCTGAAGGCCGTCTTCCGCGCCTGCCGCGCCGCCACCAAGCCCATGATGCGGCAGCGGATCGGCCGCATCATCAACATCACTTCCGTCGTCGGTGTCAGCGGCAACGCCGGCCAGGCCAACTACGCCGCGGCCAAGGCCGGTGTGGCCGGCCTGACTCGTTCATTGGCTCGCGAACTGGGTGCGCGCAACATCACGGTCAACTGCGTGGCTCCGGGATTCATCGCCACCGACATGACAGAAGGCTTGCCGGACGCCGCCAAGGCCGCGCTGCTCGCCAGCATCCCGCTGGGCAGGCTGGGTCAGGCGGAAGAAGTGGCGGCCGCCGTTGCGTTTCTGGCCTCGCCACAGGCTGCTTACATCACAGGGACCGAACTGCATGTCAATGGCGGCATGGTCATGAACTGAAGGCAACATCCACGGGCGGCGAACTGCCGCCCAGCCGGTTCCCGCACGGCCATTAGAATCGCGGGCTGTTTTTCCGTCCCCACTCCTGGAGGAGTCATGAGCGATATCGAAGCGCGAGTCAAGAAGATCATTGCCGAGCAACTTGGCGTACCCGAATCCGACGTCACCACTGAAAAGGCTTTCGTGGCTGACCTCGGGGCCGACTCGCTGGACACGGTGGAATTGGTGATGGCGCTCGAAGACGAGTTCAGCATCGAGATCCCCGACGAAGAAGCCGAGAAGATCACCACCGTCCAGTTGGCGATCGACTACGCGCTGAAGCACAGCAAGCCCTGATCGATCCATGTCGGGCCGCCGTCGAGTCGTCGTCACGGGCCTTGGGCTCGTCAGTCCCGTGGGTATCACGGTGGCTGAGGGCTGGGCCAATATCCTGGCCGGCCGCTCGGGCATCGACCTGATCACCAAGTTCGACGCGTCGGCATTTGCCTGCAAGTTTGCCGGTGAGGTCAAGGGATTCAATGTCGAGGACTACATGCCCGGCAAGGAAGCCCGACACATGGACACCTTCATCCACTTCGGCATGGCAGCGGCCATCCAGGCGGTGCAGGATGCCGGCTTGCCGTTTGGTGATGCCCTGACCGAAGAGACCGCCGAACGCATCGGCGTCATGGTGGGTTCGGGCATCGGCGGCCTGCCCATGATCGAGGCAACCGAAGACGAGTACAAGTCCCGCGGTCCGCGGCGCATCTCGCCCTTTTTCGTGCCGGCTTCGATCATCAACATGATCTCCGGCCACGTCTCCATCAAGTATGGCTTCACGGGCCCGAACATGGCCATCGTCACCGCCTGCACGACAGGCCTGCACTGCATTGGAGAGGCCGGCAGGCTCATCGAGTACGGCGATGCCGATGTCATGGTGGCGGGCGGTGCAGAGAGCACCGTGTCACCGCTGGGTGTTGGTGGTTTTGCGGCCGCTCGTGCGCTGTCCACCCGCAATGATGACCCGAAGACTGCGTCCCGCCCTTGGGACAAGGACAGGGACGGCTTTGTGCTGGGAGAAGGTGCCGGCGTTCTGGTGCTGGAAGAGTACGAACACGCCATGAGGCGCGGTGCCAGGATCTACGCCGAACTGGCCGGTTTTGGCATGGGCGCCGATGCCTTCCACATGACCGCGCCGAATGTCGATGGACCCAAGCGCAGCATGAAGGCCGCCCTGCGCAACGCGGGGGTCAATGCTGCAGAGGTTCAGTACCTCAACGCCCACGGCACCAGCACGCCATTGGGCGACTTGAACGAGACCAACGCCATCAAGCTGGCCTACGGCGACCACGCCAGGAAGTTGGTCGTCAACTCCACCAAGTCCATGACCGGTCACCTGCTCGGTGGCGCGGGGGGCATTGAATCCGTGTTCACCGTGCTGGCGGTGCACAACCAGGTGTCGCCCCCGACCATCAACATCTTCAACCAGGATCCGGAGTGCGACCTGGACTACTGTGCCAACGAGGCGCGGCCGATGAAGATCGACGTGGCCGTGAAGAACAATTTCGGTTTCGGCGGCACCAACGGCACGCTGGTCTTCCGTCGCGCCTGAGTTGAAAAAGCCTGGGGCACCATGCGTGCGGCTCCGGCGCTAGCGGTTGAGGTGGGCGTTTCATTGGCCTGGCGCCTTGCCCAGTCTTGGCTCTGGGCATCGGCATTCGGCGCGCTGTGTGCCTGGATACTGGCCCGCGCTGGGCATGCCGCATCGCTGGGCCTGCTGGCCGTCGTGGTTTCAGGTCTGGTCGCCTGGAAGATTCTCCGTGACGCGGCGGCCGCCCTGGCCTGGGACGGCCAGCAGTGGCTGCTGGACGGCAAACCTGTGCATGTGACGGTGGCGCTTGACTTGGACCGCTGGCTGCTGCTTCGCCTGCAAGGTGCCGACGACGCGGCGCGCGTGCGCTGGATGCCCGCGACAGCGGCGCAAGTCGGTACCCGCTGGCACGGACTGCGTGCTGCGCTATATTCCCGCGCTCCTGAATCTCCCCTGGCAGCCACCCCGCCTGAAGGCGTGGCGGCGCCCGACTGAATGTCCGACCCGGATGCCGACGCCCTGCTCGTCGAGCGCGTCAAGCTTGGCGATGTACGGGCTTTCGAGATGCTGGTGGTCAAGTACCAGCGCCGCATCGAACGCCTGATCGGCCGCATGGTCCGCGACGTGGACCTCGTGCAGGACATCGCCCAGGAAAGTTTCATTCGTGCCTACCGCGCCCTGCCGAATTTCCGCGGCGACAGCGCGTTCTACACCTGGCTCTACCGGATTGCGGTCAACACCGCCAAGAAGGCGTTGCTGGACATGAAGCGCGACCCCATCATCACCGAGTCCGCGCTGCGGTCGCAGGACGAGGATGGTGAGGAAACTTCACGTGCCGAGAGTGAACTAAGCGACGGCGAGACACCCGAAGCACTGCTGGCAAGCAAAGAGATCGCGACCGCAGTGAACTCTGCGGTCGAAGCGCTGTCAGAAGACCTGCGGCAGGCGATCACCTTGCGTGAGATCGAAGGCCTGAGCTACGAGGAAATCGCCGACGTGATGAATTGCCCCATCGGAACCGTCCGCTCTCGCATCTTCCGTGCCCGTGAAGCCATTGCTGTCCGCCTGCGACCGCTGCTGGACACGCGCGACGGCGAGCGATGGTGAGCCCCCTTCCGCCTGGAAGACTCCGGTCTGCCCCACCCATTTTCGACCCCAAAGCACGCGCCATGACCCCGCAACCCGACCCAACCGCTTCCGAAGGTGACCGCAGCTGGCTGTCCGCTGCCATGGACGGCGACGCTGCAGCGCTGGAACGCGCCATGGGCGGCTGGCGCGTCGACGCCGAAACGCGTGTCACCTGGCACCGCTACCACCTGATTGGCGACGCCTTGCGTTCAGGCGAGCTGGCCCAGTCGGCGGCTCGCGACGCGGACTTCCTGAAGGGCATCCGGGAACGATTGGCGTCTGAGCCTGTGGTACTGGCGCCGGCGCCGAAGCCGGTCCCCGTCAGGGTCCAGCGATTGACACCGTCGCGCTGGGCGGTGCCGGCGGCCGTCGCGGCGGGATTTGTGGTGGTGGCGGGCGTGCTGGTGGTGACGCGTACCTCGGGTACGTTCGGCGATGCGGCGCCGGACACGCGTGCTGCAAGCTCTGACGCTGCCGGTCTGATCGGCGTCTCCACTCCGGCGCGGTCGCCTGTGGCTGTGGCCAATGGCACCGGGACCGTGCTGCGGGATGCCCGCCTGGACGAGTTGCTTCGAATGCACCAGGCCACCCGAGGCGGTATGGCTGTACCGGGAAGTGCGATGCGCCGCGTTGACAACGTGGTGCCTGTGGACGTTCCGCGGTGACCGTGCGGCTCGCTGCGTGCCGCTGGCTGCAACTGGCGGCGATCACTTCCTGTTTGCTGCCAGCCTGGGCCGGCGCGCAGGGCAATGAAAAAATCACCCCCGGCCCCCTGAGTGCGCCGGATGCGCGCGTCTGGTTGCAGCGCGTCCAGGCCGCTGCACGCACGGGCAATTTCCAGGGCACCCTGGTCTACAGCGCGGGCGGGCAGATCACCAGTTCGCGCGTTTGGCACTTCGTGGTCGGTGACCAGACCTACGAGCTCCTGGATGCGCTGGACGGCAGGCAGCAGCGCATCGCACGCCACAACGACAAGGTGTTGACCCTGTGGCCACAAAGCAAGACGGCCGTGGCCGAGAAGCGCGAAACGCCGGCCGGCTGGTCCAGCACACCGCAGGCCCTGGACCCGCAGGCGCTGGAGCAGTACGACCTGAAGCGCGAAGCCAACGCGCGGGTGGCGGGGCGCGATGCGGCGGTGCTTTTCCTGGAGCCACGTGACGCCCTGCGCTACGCCCAGCGCCTGTGGGCCGACCTGGCCAGTGGCCTGATGCTGCGAGCCGATGTGCTGGGGGACGCGGTGCAAGGGTCCCGTGCATTGATGGAATCCACCGCGTTCTCGCAGGTCGACATTGGCGTACGGCCTCAGCCTGAGCTGGTGCTGCAACTCATGAAGCGCCTGGACGGCCTGCAGGTTGTGCACCCGCAGCAGAAGCGCACCTCTCTGGAAGCAGAGGGCTGGGCCGTGGCCCGGGCGGTTCCCGGCTTCAAGTTGTCCGGCTGTGTGGTGCGCGGCATGGAAACGCATGGCGACGGCGAGATGGTCATGCAGGCCGTGTTCAGCGACGGCCTGACCCATGTCTCGGTCTTCGTCGAGCCCTTCAAGGAGCAGCGCCACAAGGCCGAGATCCAAGCTCAGCAGGGCGCCACCACCACGCTGATGCAGCGTCGAGGCGACTACTGGGTGACGGCGGTTGGCGACGTACCGCCGGCGACTCTGAAGCAATTTGCGGCAGCGCTGGAACGGCGTCGCCCATGAACTCTTGTGAAACTCCATCCCTCTTGAAGCAGGAAGCGACTCTGATGACTCATGCACATGCCCATGGTGGTCGCCGCTGGCTGGGTGCCGCGGCCCTGGCCCTGGTGCTCTTGCCCGCCTCGGTGACCCTGCTGCCAGCGCCCGCGCGGGCGCAGCAGTTGCAATTGCCCGACTTCACGGAACTGGTGGAGCGTGTCAGCCCCTCGGTGGTCAACATCCGAACCACTGAAAAGCGCAGTGGCACCAACAGCGGAGAAGTCGATCCCAACATCGAGGAGTTTTTCCGCCGCTTCGGCATTCCCCTGCCCAACCGGCCGGACCGTCGGGGCGGCAATCCCCGAGGCGAAGAAGAGCCGCAGCAGCGGGGTGTGGGCTCCGGCTTCATCCTGAGCGCCGACGGCTACATCATGACCAATGCGCATGTGGTCGAGGGCGCCGATGAGGTGATCGTCACCCTCACTGACAAGCGCGAACTGAAAGCTCGCATCGTAGGTGCCGACAAGCGAACCGACGTGGCCGTGGTGAAGGTGGACGCGACAGCATTGCCGTTCGTGAAGATCGGCGACGTGAACCGATTGAAGGTGGGCGAGTGGGTGATGGCCATCGGCTCGCCTTTCGGCTTGGACAACACCGTCACCGCCGGCATCGTCAGCGCCAAGCAGCGCGACACGGGTGACTACCTGCCCTTCATCCAGACCGACGTCGCCATCAACCCCGGCAACAGCGGTGGCCCGCTGATCAACTTGCGCGGGGAAGTGATCGGCATCAATTCGCAGATCTACAGCCGCTCGGGCGGCTTCATGGGCATCAGTTTTGCGATTCCCATCGACGAAGCGATTCGCGTCTCTGAGCAACTGCGCAGCAGCGGGCGTGTGATCCGGGGCCGCATCGGTGTGCAGATCGGACCCGTCACCAAGGAGGTGGCTGAATCGCTGGGCCTGGGCGCTCCTCGAGGCGCGCTGGTGACCGGTGTCGAGAAAGACCAGCCAGCAGAGAAGGCTGGCGTGGAAGCCGGCGACATCATCCTGAAGGTCGACGGCAAGGCCGTGGAGAAAAACGGCGACCTGCCGCGTTTCATCGGCAGCCTGAAGCCCGGTTCGCGCGCCACCCTGCAGGTCTTCCGCCGTGGCAGCACCAAGGACCTCACGGTGGTCATCGCCGAGTTTGAAGCCGATCGCCCGGCGAGGCGCGCAGGAACCGAGCCGGGCAGCACGCCGCCGGCCACTGCCAAGACGTCATTGGGCCTGACGGTGTCCGACCTCACCGATGCGCAGAAGCGTGAGTTGCGACTCAAAGGCGGCGTGCGCGTGGATGCGGTGGAAGGTCCGGCCGCGCGAGCCGGCGTGCGCGAAGGCGACATCATCCTGGCCATGGACAACGCGGACGTGGTGGACGCCAAGCAATTCGGCGCGTCCGCGGCCAAACTCGACAAGGCCAAGGCCGTGAGCGTGCTGGTCCGGCGCGGCGAGTGGGTGAACTACCTGGTCATCCGACCCGGCCGCTGAGCCCGCACCCGATCGGGTTCCGAGGCCGCGTCGCCGGCCTCGGCCACCCTCATGCAAGACTTGAAGACCCCGCCGCAAGTTGAGTCCGCGGCTGGGTCTTTTTACATTGTGAAATTCCCGGAGCCGACCGGCGGGTCAGTAAGCTCTGGCTTCTGACGGCACAAGTTAGTGGCCTCTCACTTCAAAATGGCTCAGCAGTGGATTACGGGCGTGGCCGTCTAGAATCACACCATCCGATTCGGCATTTACCCGTTCGGCGCACCCGAAGTGCCCGCCTGGCGCTTGCTCCACAGGGTGGTTTCCAGGATGTAGATAAGCTGTGGATAAAAACACCTTGTCGGTCCGTCGCAACGGCCGGAAATCAAGCACTGGCGCGGCTTCCCGGCCGATCCTTTTGGCTACAATGAACGCCCAACAAGCAGTTGCCAAACGTTCTGTTGGAAGGCGCGTCATCCCTTTGGACGCGCCTTTTTTTTAGCTCCGATCGCCGCGTGAAAGCTCCCTGCTCGGGCACTTGCTCAGCCAGCCATTCGCGCGCTTGAGCAGCTCAACACACAGACCCCGGCATCCATCGCACTGCACGTGCAGCAGCGGCCACGCCGCGATGCAATCTCCGTCTCGATGAACCACATCCGCAACTTCTCCATCATTGCCCATATCGACCACGGCAAGAGCACCCTGGCCGACCGCCTCATCCAACGCTGCGGGGGTCTGAGCGACCGCGAGATGGAAGCACAGGTGCTGGACTCGATGGACATCGAACGCGAGCGCGGCATCACCATCAAGGCGCAAACCGCGTCCCTTCAGTACAAGGCGCGCGATGGACAGGTCTACAACCTGAACCTCATCGACACGCCGGGGCACGTCGACTTTTCCTATGAGGTGAGCCGTTCGCTGTCCGCCTGCGAAGGCGCGCTGCTGGTGGTGGACGCGTCACAGGGCGTGGAAGCGCAAACGGTGGCCAACTGCTACACCGCGCTGGATCTGGGAGTGGAAGTGGTGCCGGTCCTGAACAAGATGGACCTGGCCAGCGCCGACCCGGACAACGCCAAGGCTGAAATCGAAGACGTCATCGGCATCGACGCCGAGGACGCCATCCCCTGCAGCGCCAAGACAGGCATGGGCATCGACGAGATCCTGGAAGCCGTCATCACCCGCATGCCCGCGCCGCGCGGCAAGCCCGACGGCCCCCCGCGGGCCATGATCATCGACAGCTGGTTCGACAACTACGTCGGCGTGGTGATGCTGGTGCGCGTGGTGGATGGCTCCATCGGCAAGGGCGAGCGCATCCGCATGATGGCCACCAACTCGGTCTACGGCATCGAGCACCTGGGTGTGTTCACGCCCAAGAGCGAGCCGCGCGACGCGCTGAGGGCGGGCGAGGTGGGTTTCGTGATCTGCGGCATCAAGGAACTGCAGGCCGCCAAGGTGGGCGACACCATCACGCTGGACAAGAAGCTGCCCAACAACGCCGGGCCCGCCACCGAGGCACTCCCGGGCTTCAAGGAAATCCAGCCCCAGGTCTTTGCCGGTCTGTACCCCAGCGAGGCCAGCGAGTACGACCAGCTGCGCGACGCGCTGGAAAAGCTCAAGCTCAACGACAGCAGCCTGCGCTACGAACCCGAGGTCAGCCAGGCCCTGGGCTTCGGCTTCCGCTGCGGCTTCCTGGGCCTGCTGCACATGGAGATCGTCCAGGAGCGCCTGGAGCGTGAATTCGACCAGGACTTGGTGACCACCGCACCCAGCGTGGTCTACCAGGTGGAACTGGGCGACGGCACCGTGCTGGAAGTCGAGAACCCCAGCAAGATGCCTGACATCGGCCGCATCAAGGAAATCCGCGAGCCCATCGTCACCGTGCACCTGTACATGCCGCAGGACAGCGTTGGCCCGGTCATGACCCTGGCCAACCAGAAGCGCGGCGTGCAGCTGAACATGGCTTACCACGGCAAGCAGGTGATGCTCACCTACGAACTGCCGCTGGCGGAAATCGTGCTGGACTTCTTCGACAAGCTGAAGAGCGTGTCGCGCGGTTACGCGTCCATGGACTACGAGTTCAAGGAATACCGCGCAGCCGACGTCGTGAAGGTCGACATCATGATCAACGGCGACCGGGTGGACCCGCTGGCCATGATCGTGCACCGCGCGCAAAGCCAGTTCCGTGGCCGCGCGGTGGCGGCCAAGATGCGCACCCTGATCCCGCGCCAGATGTACGACGTGGCCATCCAGGCATCCATTGGCGCCAACATCATCGCCCGCGAAGACGTCAAGGCGCTGCGCAAGAACGTGCTGGCAAAATGCTATGGCGGTGACGTGTCCCGCAAGCGCAAGCTGCTGGAAAAGCAGAAGGCCGGCAAGAAACGCATGAAGCAGATCGGCACGGTTGAAGTGCCGCAAGAGGCCTTCCTCGCCATTCTCCAGGTAGACGAATGAACACCATGAGTTCCATCACCGCGGCGCTGTACGGCGCGCTAGTTGTCTACTTGGGCGGCTGGTTCCTGGGCTACTGGACGGGCAACTTTTCGCTGCTGCTCTTTGTCCTGACCACGGTCACGCTGTTTTTCTGGCTGGCCGAGCGCTTTAAGTTTGCGCCTTCCCGCGAGGCGGCCGCGGTCGAGCTGGAAAAGCAGGACACCGCTCGGCGCGCCGAACTGACCAAGCTGGGCATCGAAAAGGTCGACGGCAACGTCGCCGAAGCACGCGAGAAGCTGCTCATGCAGCCCTGGTGGCTGGACTGGACCGCCGGCCTGTTCCCGGTGATCCTGATCGTATTCATCCTGCGCAGCTTCCTGTTCGAGCCCTTCAAGATCCCGTCGGGTTCCATGATTCCCACGCTGCTGGTGGGCGACCTGATCCTGGTGAACAAGTTTCACTACGGCGTTCGCCTGCCAGTGATCAACAAGAAGATCCTCGACAACAACCCCGTGCAGCGCGGCGATGTGATGGTCTTCCGGTATCCGGTAGACCCGCGCCAGGACTACATCAAGCGTGTCGTGGGTTTGCCGGGCGACGAGATCTCCTTCCTGAACCAGACGCTCAGCATCAACGGCAAGCCGGTGGAGTCCGTGGCCCAGGGCGAGTTCTTTGAGGGCGACACACTGCGTTACGAGCCGCAGTACCAGGAAAAGCTGGGTGAGGTCGAACACAAGATCCTGCTCAACCCGCGCCGTCAGGCCTACTATGGGCCGGACCCCAAGACCTTTCCCATGGCCGAGAACTGCCGCTATTCTGCGGAAGGCGTGGTGTGCAAAGTGCCGCCCGGCCACTACTTCATGATGGGTGACAACCGCGACAACTCGCAGGACTCCCGATACTGGGGTTTTGTGCCGGACGAGAATATCGTCGGCAAGGCATTTTTCGTCTGGATGAACTTCGGCAACCTCGGGCGCATCGGCTCCTTCAAGTGAGCCACCGTTCGCCCCGGACTCCTAGAAGGCGCTTCATGACCGCAGGCAAGATTCACCACGCGCGCGCGCACCAGCGGGGCGTCACGCTGTTCGGACTGTTGTTCTGGGCCGCGCTCATCGGCTTCACCGCCTATGTGCTGGTGCGCGTGCTGCCTACCGTGAATGAATACGCCACCATCCAGCGCGCGGTGGAGCGCATCGCTGCCGCCCAGCCGGCCACCGTGGCCGAAGCCCGCATAGCCTTTGACCGGCAGAAGGACATCGAGTACTCGATCTCCGCCATCACCGGCAAGGACCTCGTCATCACCAAGGAAAACGACAAGGTGGTGATCAGCTTCAAGTACGACCGGGAAGTGCCCATCTATGGCCCCGTCTACATCCTGATCAAGTACGAGGGCCGCTCGAAGTAGCGCCATGGAGCCCCGTTCGGAAGGCCGTTTGGACGCGCTGCAGCGCCGCATCGGCCACCGCTTTGCCGACGGCAGGCTGCTGCAACGTGCCTTGACGCACCGAAGCTTTGGTGCAGACCACAACGAACGTCTGGAATTCCTGGGCGACGCCGTGCTGAGCCTGGCCGTGTCCAGCTTGCTGTTTGACCGCTTCTCCGGAAGTGACGAAGGCGACCTCACCCGCGTGCGTGCGCACCTGGTGCGTGAAGACAGCCTGCACCGGGCAGCGATCACGCTGGGCCTGCCCGAACTGATGCGACTGTCCGAAGGCGAAGCACGGGGAGGCGGCGCGCAGCGTGCCTCCATCCTGGCCGATGCACTGGAAGCCGTCATTGGCGCGGTCTTCCTGGACGGCGGCTTCCAGCCTGCGCACGCGTTGGTGCAGCGCATCTTTGGCGAGGTGATCCAGGCAACGGAAGCTGACAACTGGAGCAAGGACGCCAAGACCGAACTGCAGGAATGGCTGCAGGCCCGGCGTTTTGCCGTGCCGGCGTACCGCATCGCTGCAACCACCGGTCAGGCCCACGCGCAGACCTTTGAAGTCGAATGCGCCGTTGCAGCCCTGGGTTTGACCGAGCGCGGAGACGGCAAGTCGCGCCGCGCCGCTGAACAAGAAGCGGCTCGCCGCATGCTGGCCGCCCTGAAGGCCAGCGACAACCCAGGCGGACCTCTCCGTTCATGACCGATTTCAGCACCGAAGAAAAGCCACAGCGCTGCGGCCTCGTAGCCATCATCGGCCGCCCCAACGTGGGCAAGAGCACGCTGCTCAATGCCCTGGTCGGCCAGAAGATCAGCATCACCAGCGCTAAGGCGCAGACCACGCGGCACCGCATCACCGGTGTGCGCACGGTGGACGAAACCCAGTTCATCTTCGTCGACACGCCGGGCTTCCAGATGAAGCATGCCGCGGCGCTGAACCGCACGCTGAACCGCACGGTGCTGTCGTCCTTGGGCGACGTGGACGTGGTGCTCTTCGTGTGCGAATCCAGCAAGTTCACCATGGCCGACGCCAAGGTCCTGGCCCTGCTGCCCGAAGGCAAGCCCGCCCTGCTGATCGCCAACAAATTGGACGAGTTGCCGCGTCGTCAGGACGTGCTGCCCTGGCTGAAGACCATGCAGGACCGCCACAGCTTCGCGGAATACGTGCCCATGAGCGCCACGCGCGAAGCCGATGTGGCGCGGCTGCTGGGCATCGTCAAGCCGTATCTGCCGGAACAGCCCTGGCTCTACGAAGAAGACGCGCTCACCGACCGCACCGAGAAGTTCATGGCGGCTGAACTGGTGCGCGAAAAGCTCTTCCGCCTGACCGGCGATGAACTGCCCTACAGCTGCACCGTGGTGATCGACAAGTTCGAAGAAGAAACCGACCAGGCTGCCAAGCCGCCCGCGGCGCGACGTGTGAGCATCGCTGCGTCCATCGTGGTGGAGCGTGACGCGCACAAGGGCATGGTGATCGGTGAAGGGGGCGAGCGTTTGAAGCGCATCGGCAGCGAAGCGCGCCAGGAAATGCAGCATCTGTGGGACTGCAAGGTCTACCTGGAACTCTGGGTCAAGGTGCGTTCGGGTTGGGCTGACGATGAGGCCCATCTCCGCAGCTATGGCTACGAGTAGGTCGGGGTCTCCGCTACACGGCTACGTCCTGCACCGCTGGGACTGGAGCGAAACCAGCCTCATCGTCGAGCTCTTCACCCGCGAACGTGGCCGTGTGGTCGTGGTCGCCAAAGGCGCCAAGCGACCCACGTCCAATTTCCGCGCACTGCTGTTGCCCTTCCATCCTTTGCATCTGCTGCTGGGCAAGACTCCAGCCGACGAATCGGGTGAAGTGCACGCGCTGCGCAGTGCCGAATGGGCCGGTGGCGTGCCCCCGCTGCCCGGTGCGGCGCTGTTCAGCGCGTTCTATGCCAGCGAACTGGTGATGAAATTGCTGGCCCGCGACGACGCCCATCCGGCGCTGTTTGACGCCTACACCGCCACCTTGCTGGCCCTGGCCGCGGGTGCGGACGAAGCACCCCTGCTGCGCGCCTTTGAACTGGCCCTGCTGCGCGAGACCGGCGTGTTGCCGGACCTGGCAACCGACACTTTGAGCGCACAAGCGCTTCAGCCGCGGGCTCGCTATGCATTGCAAGCACAAACCGGCTTGGTCGCTTCCGCCCAGGGCCCCTTGGGTGAAGCCTGGCTGGCCCTGGAAGCGGCGCTGGTTCAAAACGACTGGCATGCGCTGCAGACCGCCTGCGCCGCGGCCGGCGCCGCACTGCGTGTGCCGCTGCGGGAGGTGCTTCACTATCATCTGGGCCCCGCGCCCTTGCGCACGCGGCAAGTGTGGCAAGGTGTGCAGCGCCTCAGCCAGCGTGTCCTGAGTCCACCTGTGCCCACCCCTGCGCCCGCCCATGAATCCACTGATCGCCCCTGAAGACCCACGCAGCCGCACGGCCCTGTCGGTCAACGTCAACAAGGTGGCCTTGCTTCGCAACACGCGTCACCTGGGCATCCCGAGCGTCGTGCGTGCGGCGCAGCTGTGCATGGAGGCGGGGGCCGACGGCATCACCGTGCACCCTCGGCCGGACGAGCGGCACATCCGCGCGCAGGACGTGTCCGACCTTGCTGTGCTGTTGAAGGACTGGCCGCAGGCCGAATACAACATCGAAGGCAATCCCTTCCACAACCTGATGGAGTTCATCAGGGCCTCCCGACCGCACCAGGCGACCTTTGTGCCGGACAGCGAAGGCCAGTTCACCAGCGACCACGGTTGGGATCTGGCAGCCGAAGGCGCGCGCCTGAAGCCCTTGATCGACGAGTGCCATGCTTTGGGCGTGCGCGTGAGCCTTTTCATGGACGCAGACCCTGCCGCCATGGCCCTGGCCCGCGCGGTGGGTGCAGACCGCGTGGAGCTCTACACCGAGCCCTACGCCGCGGCACATGGCCAGCCGGGGCAAGCCACACAACTGAAGGCCTTTGCTGACGCGGCCGCTGCGGCGCAGGCACAGGGCTTGGGCGTGAATGCGGGCCACGACCTCAGCCGCGACAACCTCACCGACTTCCTGCGTGCCGTGCCGGCTGTGCTGGAGGTCAGCATCGGTCACGCCCTGGTTGCCGACGCGCTGGAACTGGGCATGGCGGAGACCGTGCGCGCCTATTTGCGCTGCATCCACGCGAGCAGGCCGCGATGATCGTTGGCATCGGCACCGACATCTGCGACATCCGCCGCATCGCGGCCACCATGGAACGCCGCGGCGACCGCTTCGCCGAACGCGTGCTGGGCCCGGCCGAACTGCAGGTCTGGCGTGCCCGCACGGCCCGCACGCCAGCGCGTGGCCTGCGCTTCGTGGCCACACGTTTCTCGGCCAAGGAAGCTTTCAGCAAGGCCATCGGCCTGGGCATCCGAAGCCCCATGACCTGGCGCGGTTGCGAGATCCTGAACGAACCCAGTGGCAAGCCCTTCATACGCCTGAGCGGCGAACTCAAGACCTGGTTCGAAGCCCAGGGCTGGACGGCCCACGTCACCGTCACTGACGAAACCGATTACGCGGCCAGCTTTGTGGTGGTCGAAAAGTGCAGCCCCGCCCCATGAACCACCCGCACGCCCCTGTTGTGTTGGACATTGCCGGCACCACGCTCAGCAAGCTGGACCGCAAGCGCCTGAAGAACCCGCTCACGGGCGGCTTGATTCTCTTTGCGCGCAACTGGCAGGACCGCCTGCAGCTGACCGAGCTGACCGCCGAGATCAAATCCATACGGCCCGACATACTCATCTGCGTGGACCATGAGGGCGGCCGTGTGCAGCGCTTCCGCACCGACGGTTTCACCGCGCTGCCAGCCATGCGTACGCTGGGCGATCTGTGGATGAAGGACGCCCTGACCGCGACCGACGCCGCCAGCGCCGCCGGCTTTGTGCTGGCCGCCGAACTGCGCGCTTGTGGCGTGGACCTGAGCTTCACCCCCGTGCTGGACCTGGACCACGGCGGCAGCACCGTCATCGGCGACCGCGCCTTCCACCGCGACGCACGGGTGGCGGCCTTGCTGGCCAAGAGCCTCATGCACGGACTCCTGCGCGCCGGCATGGGCAACTGCGGCAAGCACTTCCCGGGTCACGGCTTCGTCAAGGCGGACAGCCATGTCGCGGTGCCGGTGGACACGCGCAGCCTGAAGGCCATCCTGGCCGACGATGCCAAGCCCTACGAATGGCTCAGCACCACGCTGGCCTCGGTGATGCCGGCGCACGTGATCTACCCCAAGGTGGACAGCCACCCGGCCGGCTTCTCGCCGCGCTGGTTGAAAGAGATCCTGCGTGGCCAGTTGGGCTTCACCGGCGCTGTGTTCAGCGACGACCTGAGCATGGAAGGCGCACGCCACCTGGGGGGCGGGCAGCTCAGCTACAGCGAAGCGGCTGCCCTGGCGCTGGAAGCGGGCTGCGACCTGGTGCTGCTGTGCAACCAGAGCCTGGACGGCGGCGAGGCCTTGGACGACCTGTTGTCAGGCCTGATGCGGGCGGTTCAGGACGGTCACTGGCACCCGGACATGGACAGCGAACAGCGCCGGCTGGCGCTGTTGCCGCAAACCCCGCCGCTCAGCTGGGACGCGCTCATGCACGACCCGGCCTACCAGCGCGCGCTGGAACGGCTGCCCTGACGGCGGCTGGAGCCGACGGCGCGGCGCTGCTGCTCTCGCGCTGCACCAGTTCGGTCGGCAATTGCACCGGCGCCACCTTTTGGCCCGCCGCCGCGAGCAGCAGCATGTCCACCATCGCGGCCCCCGCCTGGTCGATCGACTGGCGAACTGTGCTGATGGACGGATGCAGGTGCCGCGCCAGTTCCACGTCGTCATAGCCCACCACGCGCACATCGTCGGGCACCCGGATGCCGCGCGCGCGCAGGGCGTTGATGGCCGTCATGGCCAGCAGGTCTGAACAGGCAAAGATGGCGTCGAAGTCCATGGCCTGGTCCAGGCGCTTCTCGATCAGCGGGCGGGCCAGGTCGGTCTGGAAGGGCACGTCGATCTGCAAGCGCTCGTCGCTGGCAATGCCGCGCGCCTGCAGCGCCATGCGGTAGCCCTCATGGCGACGCGCCACTTCCGGCATGGCCACGTCGCCCATGAACATCACGCGGCGGCAGCCCTGGTCCACCAGGTGGTCGGTGGCCAGGCGGCCGCCGGCCACGTTGTCGCTGCCCACGGTGCAGTACATCTGTCCGGCCAGTTGGGCGCCCCACACCACGATGGGCACGCCGCGCATGGCCAATGAATTGAGTTGGTCGTGATGCCCCCACTGACCCACCAGCAGCACGCCGCAGGCGCGGCCGGTGTCCACCAGTTGACCAGCGGCGTCCAGGCGGTCGGCGTCCACGCGCGACAGCAACATGTCATAGCCACGGTCGGTGGCCGCGTCGGCAATCGAACCCATCAGTGCCAGGAAGAAGGGGTCGGACACGTGCTGACGCGTCTTGCGGTCCAGCGGGATCACCAGGCCAATCGTCTTGTTCTGCTTCAGGCGCAGGTTCTGCGCACCCACATTGATGGTGTAGTTGAGCTGGCGGGCCAGGTCAGCGATCCGCGCCCGCGTCTCGGCCTTGATCAGCGGGCTGCCGGAAAGCGCACGCGAGACCGTGGAAACTGACACCCCGGCCGAGCGTGCCACGTCGGACATCTGCAGACGGCAGGGCCGCTGCTCATTCGGTGCGGCAGGTGTCCCGCTGCCGGAATGGGCGGGCTGCGCTTTGCGGGGGGGCATGGTCGGCGCCAGCGGGTGTAGCGGAAGTGAGCAAGATTTTTGCACGGAGATGCGGCGCGAGCAGCCACAAAAAAGCCCGGCCGAGGCCGGGCTTTTGGTGGTCGCGCTCAGGGTTCAGCGCGCCTGCTGTTGTTGCTCAAAGGGCAACTTCAGTTGCGACAAGTCCTTGCGAGTTTCAACCAGGACCAGCGGACCCACGTCCTCCATCACATGGCGCCTGGGCTCACGCGGCACATGAACGGGCTTGGGCTCGGCCGCCATGGCGGCTTGCACGGCGCTGATCTTGTCTGCGTCGCTCTGCACCCACTGCAGACCGGCCGCAGTGGCGATCTCGGACAGTGCGCCGGTGGCCAGCACGTAGGGCTCGACACGGATCGGCTCTGCCGCGCGTGCCACCGGGGAGGGCGCCGGATCTGCTGCGGGTACCGCTGCGGGCGCCGCCATCGGTGCCATCACTGGCGTGGCTACGGTTGCGACGACCGGGGCCACTGCATCGTCCATCTCCTGCGGGGCCTGCGCAGCCACCGACTCGTCCGCAGCGGCGGACTCGGTGCCGGCTTCTGCGACCTGCTCGGCACGCGGCTCGCGGTCACCGCGTTCGCCACGGTCACGTCCACCACGGCGGCCGCGGTTGCGGCCGCGCTCACGTTCACCCGTGCCTTCGCCTGCCTCGGCGGGCGGTGCATCGGCTGAAGGTGCGCCGTCGGCCTGGGCCGTGGCGGGCTCGGCACCGGCCGCGGGGGCGTTGCCATTCAGCGCCAAGTTCTGCTGGCTTTCCTCGCCCGCACGGCCTTCGGCACGGTCACGGCCACCACGGCGGCGGCGGCGGCGGCCTTCGCCCCGGGCTTCGCCATCAGCAGCGGCTTCGCCGACCGGGATGGTGTCCACAAAGGGCTGCACCACGCCGTTGGCGTCGACACGTTCTTCACGCGGCGCACGTTCCGGGCGCGGGCCACGGCGGTTGTTGTCGTTGCGCTCGGCGGTCTGCTGCTGACCTTCGCCGGCAGCGGCGTCCTGGCGCGGGCGGCGGTCGGCGTTGCGGCCTTCTCTGTTGCCTTCACGGCCCTCGGCGCGAGGTTCACCGCGGGTCTCTCCGCGGGCTTCTCGGTTGCCGTCTCGGCCCTCCCCACGACCTTCTCCACGACCTTCACCACGGCCGCCCTCGCCGCGGCCTTCGCCACGACCACCCCGTTCGTTGCGGTCACCACGGCCACCTCGGCCACCGCGGTTGCCGTCACGGCCACCACGGTCGTTGCGCTTGTTGTCATTGCCCGCAGGCACCGCAGCCGGTGCCGGCGCGGCCACGGGTTGCAGCACCGCAGGTGCGGGTGCCGGCGCGCTGGCGCCGCCAAACAGGCTCTTGACCCAGCCGAAGAAGCCGCTGCCAGCAGCGGGCGCTGCCGCTGCTGGCGCAGCCACCACAGGCGGCGCGACCGGTGCGGGCGCTGCCACCGGCTTGGGTGCCGGGGGCGGCGGCGCGGGCGGGGCCGGCTGGTCGGGCAGCACGCCCTTGATCATCGGTTCCTGCTTGGGCTTGGCCTTTTCACGGCGCGTGATGCCGACTTCGTCAGACGGCTCCTCGATCATCGTGTAGCTGGCTTGCAGGCCTTCCAGGCGCGGGTCGTCGTGGCGCAGGCGCTCCAGCTTGTAGTTGGGCGTTTCCAGGTGCTTGTTGGGCACCAGCAGCACGGTCACGCGCTGCTTCAGTTCGATCTTGGTGATCTCGGTGCGCTTCTCGTTCAGCAGGAATGAAGTCACTTCCACCGGCACCTGCACGTGCACGGCGGCGGTGTTCTCCTTCATCGACTCTTCCTGCACCATGCGCAGGATCTGCAGCGCGGAGCTCTCGGTGTCGCGGATGTGGCCGGTGCCGTTGCAGCGCGGGCAGGTGATGTGGTTGCCTTCGCTCAGCGCCGGGCGCAGGCGCTGGCGGCTCAGTTCCAGCAGGCCGAACTTGCTGATGCTGCTGAACTGCACGCGGGCGCGGTCGAAGCGCAGCGCGTCGCGCAGGCGCTGTTCGACCTCGCGGCGGTTCTTCGACTCTTCCATGTCGATGAAGTCGACCACGATCAGGCCGCCCAGGTCGCGCAGCCTGCACTGGCGCGCGATCTCGTCTGCCGCCTCCAGGTTGGTGCGGGTGGCGGTTTCTTCGATGTCGCTGCCGCGCGTGGACCGCGCGGAGTTCACGTCCACGCTGACCAGCGCTTCGGTGTGGTCGATGACGATGGCGCCGCCCGAAGGCAGGTTCACCGTGCGGCTGAAGGCGGTCTCGATCTGGTGCTCGATCTGGAACCGGCTGAACAGCGGCGCGTCGTCCTTGTAGCGCTTCACGCGACCGGCCGTTTCCGGCATCACGTGGTTCATGAACTGCGCGGCCTGATCGTAGATGTCGTCGGTGTCGATCAGGATCTCGCCGATGTCCGCGGTGAAGTAGTCGCGGATGGCGCGGATGACCAGGCTGCTTTCCTGGTAGATCAGGAAAGCGCCCTTGCCCGCCTTGGAAGCACCGTCGATGGCCTCCCAGAGCTTGAGCATGTAGTTCAGGTCCCACTGCAGTTCGGCGGCGCTGCGGCCGATGCCGGCGGTGCGCGCGATCAGGCTCATACCCTTGGGGTATTCGAGCTGGTCCATCGCGTCCTTGAGCTCTTCGCGCTCTTCGCCCTCGATGCGGCGGCTCACACCACCGCCGCGCGGGTTGTTGGGCATCAGCACCAGGTAGCGGCCGGCCAGGCTCACGAAGGTGGTCAGTGCGGCGCCCTTGTTGCCGCGCTCTTCCTTTTCCACCTGCACCAGCAGGTTGTCGCCTTCCTTGACGGCGTCCTGGATGCGCGCGTTCTTGGCGTCGACGCCGTCGCGGAAGTAGTTGCGGCTGATTTCCTTGAACGGCAGGAAGCCGTGGCGGTCTTCGCCGTAGTCGACGAAGCAGGCTTCCAGGCTGGGCTCCACGCGGGTGATGACCGCCTTGTAGATGTTGCCCTTGCGCTGTTCGCGCCCTTCGATTTCGGTTTCGAAGTCGACGAGCTTTTGGCCGTCGACGATGGCCAGGCGTCGCTCTTCCGACTGCGTGGCATTGATCAGCATGCGTTTCATGTGCACTCCTGTGCGGCCCGCCGGCTTGTCAGCTCGGCTTGCTCAGACTCACACGATGCACGAGACGAACGCGTCAGAACCTGTGGCTCGAAATGCCCTGGACTGCGCGGGACCCCGGCGAACCGGGGTCAGGCGCGCAGCGTTGGCGCGTGCGTGCCGGCGGGCTGCGCTGCGGATGTGCCTGTGTGCCCACCCGGGCAGCGCTGCGCGCCGCCGGCCTTTCGCCGCACGCGCGGATCACGCGCGGCGGCAACCGCCCAGGCCGCACCGGCCGAGCTGCTGCTCGGGCGGG
Source organism: uncultured beta proteobacterium (assembly GCA_963750785.1). Taxonomy (GTDB): domain Bacteria; phylum Pseudomonadota; class Gammaproteobacteria; order Burkholderiales; family Burkholderiaceae_C; genus Rubrivivax. The sequence goes on from CAVVSC010000006.1 coordinate 278,740, forward strand.
GCCACATTGGGCGGTAAGGATGGCAATCGGGGATCACGGGCAACAGGGGCAACAAGGCCTGCCGGGACGCAGGAACAAGACGCACACCGTCTGCAAGCAGATCAGCCAGGTCTTGCCCCTTGGATTTTTCGGTGCCTCGCATCGCAGCGAAGCAGGGGTTCTTTCACGACGCTCTTCCATCCGTTCCGCAGGGCCGCCCGGTCACTTGGGGACAGGGCCAGCGCCGCACTCACGGGCGTTGCATCAACTCTTGGAGCGCCCAAACAACGGGCGCTCCGTTCCACGATAGGGCCGCTTGAGCCCGGGTAAACTCCAATAAATCAAGCACTTACAGCCTAAACGTGGAGTTGCGGAGTATACGCGGCAAAAAAGCCGTGCCCGGCACTGAAGCCGCACCCACTGCTTCCCCGGTCAGCCCACCCGCCCCGGCGGTGCAGCAACTGACCGTGGACGACGAATCCGACGGCCAGCGCCTGGACAACTGGCTGCTGCGGCGCCTGAAGGGCGTGCCCAAGACCCACGTCTACCGCGTCATCCGCTCCGGCGAGGTGCGGGTGAACAAGGGCCGGGCCTCGGCCGACAGCCGGGTTGCGGCTGGCGACGTGGTGCGCGTGCCGCCCATGCGCCTGCCGGCACCGTCCGCCGCCCCCGCCGCGCCGCCACGGGAATTTCCGGTGCTGCTGGAAGATGAACACCTGCTGGCCATCGTCAAGCCCGCGGGTGTGGCGGTGCACGGCGGCAGCGGCGTCAGCTTCGGCGTCATAGAACAACTGCGCCGCGCCCGGCCCCAGGCCAAGTTCCTGGAGCTGGTGCACCGCTTGGACAAGGAAACTTCGGGCATCCTGCTGCTGGCCAAGAAGCGCAGCGCGCTGACGGCGCTGCAGGACCAGTTCCGCGACCGCAACACCGGCAAGACCTACGCCGCCCTGGTGTTTGGCGACTGGCCGGCCAGGCTGAAGGTGATCGACCTGCCCTTGCACAAGGCGTTGAACGCGGAAGGCGAGCGCCATGTGCGCGTGGTGGGCGCGGACCACGAAGACGGCCGCCGGTCCATCACGCTGGTGAAGATTGCCAAGCGACTGCCCGAACTGACGCCCGGCCTGACCTTGCTGGACGTGACCATCAAGACCGGCCGCACGCACCAGATCCGCGTCCACCTGGCCAGCAGCGGCCACCCCATCGTCGGCGACCCCAAGTACGGCGACTTCGCCCGCAACAAGGCTTTTGCGCGCGAACGGGGCTTCGAGCGCATGTTCCTGCATGCCCGTGAACTGTCCTTTGACCACCCGGCCTCCGGCGAGCGCATCACCTTGCAGGCACCTCTGCCGGATGACTGCGCCAAACTCCTGGCTTGAAGCCCGGCCTCCGCAAGCACAACCGAATGCCCAGACGATTTGATCTCATCGCCTTTGATTGGGACGGCACGCTCTTCGACAGCACCTCGCTGATCGTCCAGTGCATCCAGTCGGCCTGCCGCGACATCGGCACGCCCGTGCCTTCCGACAAGGACGCCGCGTACGTCATCGGCCTGGGGCTGCACGACGCCCTGCGCCACGCCGCGCCCGGGCTGCCGGCAGAGCGCTACCCGGAACTGGGCCAGCGCTACCGCCACCACTATGTGGCGCGACAGGACGAACTGGTGCTGTTTCCTGGCTCGCTGGAGATGCTGCAGGCCCTCAAGGCCAACAACCACCTGCTGGCCGTGGCCACCGGCAAGGGCCGCAAGGGGCTGGACGACGCGCTGTCGCATTCGCAACTGCACGGCATGTTTGACGCCACGCGCACGGCCGACGAAACCGCGGGAAAGCCCAACCCGCGCATGCTCCTGGAACTGATGGCGCAACTGGGCGTGGCACCCGGGCGAAGCTTGATGATCGGCGACACCACGCACGACCTGCAGTTGGCGCGCAACGCAGGCACTGCACGCGTCGCGGTGAGCTTTGGTGCCCACGGCTCCGAATCCTTCGACGACTTCGAGCCGCTGTTCGTGGCCCACAGTACGGCTGAACTGAGCCGCTGGCTGGCGGAAAACGCGTGAACGGCAGCATGAGCGACCAGAACACCGTGACGCCGGAGCCGCTGTGCGCATCGGCCGACATCGCCGAACGCGGCAAAGGCTGGATCTGGGACGTGCTGGAGTACGGCCGCCCGGCGCGCGCCTTTGCTCTGCGCATCGACGGCGCGGTGGTGGCCTACATGAACCGCTGCCTGCACGTGCCCACGGAAATGGACTGGCAGCCCGGTGAATTCCTGGACATGGACCGCCGCTACATCCTGTGCAGCGTGCACGGCGCCGCTTACGAGCCCAAGGACGGCCGCTGCGTCGGAGGTCCTTGTGGCCGCGGCAAGCTCACCGGCATCGCCGTCCAGGAAGATGAGGGGCAGGTGTATTGGTATCCTTCCCGCGACATCCGCCCCGTGCCCTTTGACGAACCCGCACCGGTGCCCACCCCGGCACCCGACACCGGCACCCCCGGCGACGAAAGCATCGCATGACCACCCCTGAACCGAACCTGCCGCGTCCCGAGACGGCGCAGGAGAACTTGACCGTCACCGCTGCGGCGGCACTGGCCGCACAAGCCGCTGAAAGAGCGGCTGAAAAGGCCGCCGATCAAAAGGCCGCAGCGGGCGGCATGGAGGCGACCCTGGCCCGCCTGGCCACTGAAATGCTGCGCCAGCAGGCGTCGGAACGTCGCTGGCGCGTCTTCTTCCGCCTGGCCTGGCTGGGCCTGGCGGTGTCGGTGCTGTGGATCGGCTTTGTCGCGCGCGGCACGCCATCGGCGCCCAACACGCCGCACACCGCGCTGGTGGAGGTGCGCGGCGAAATCGCGGCCGACACCGAAGCCAGCGCCGAGGCCCTGGTGGGCGCGCTGAAGAACGCCTTTGAAGACGTTGCCGCACAGGCCGTCGTGCTGCGCATCAATTCGCCGGGCGGCAGCCCGGTGCAGGCCGGCATCGTCTACGACGAGATCAAGCGCCTGAAGGCCAAGCACAAGAAGCCCGTGTACGCGGTGGTGGAAGAAATGTGCGCCTCCGGCGCCTACTACATGGCCGTGGCAGCCGACGAGATCTACGTCGACAAGGCCAGCATCGTGGGCAGCATCGGTGTGCTGATGGACGGATTCGGCTTTGTCGGGCTGATGGACAAGCTGGGCGTGGAGCGCAGGCTGTACACCGCGGGCGAGAACAAGGGCATGCTGGACCCGTTCCAGCCGGCCAACCCCAAGCACGTGGCCATCAACAAGGCGATGTTGGCGCAGATCCACCAGCAGTTCATTGCCGTGGTGAAAGAAGGCCGCGGCGACCGCCTCAAGGAAACGCCGGACACCTTTTCGGGCCTGTACTGGAACGGCGAAGAGGCCGTGCGCCTGGGCCTGGCCGACGCCACCGGCAACCTGGACTTCGTCGCCCGCGAAGTGGTCAAGGCCGAAGAGATCATCGATTACACCCCGCGCGACAACGTGGCTGAGCGCCTGGCCAAGCGCTTCGGCGCCAGCGTGGGCGCGGGTGCCGTCAAGGCCATGCGCCAGATGGCGACGATCCGGTGAGTCCGGATGACCGCCCCTTGGGCGAACGTGTGGCCGTCGCCGCACAGCACCTGCTGCCCAAACGCTTTGTGACGGCTTTCGCGGGCGCGCTGGCCGCCAGCCGGGACGGCGCCATGACGACGGCGCTGATCCGCCGCTTCATCCAGCGCTACGGCGTGAACATGGCCGAGGCGGCCAACCCCGACCCTGCTGCCTACGCCAGCTTCAACGATTTTTTCACCCGCGCTCTGAAGGCCGGCGCAAGGCCGCTGGCCCAGGCCGACCTGGTCTGCCCGGTGGACGGCGCCATCAGCCAGTTCGGCAGCATTGACGGCGAGCGCATCTTCCAGGCCAAGGGCCACAGCTACACCGCCACCGCGCTGGTGGGTGGCGACAGCGCCTTGGCCGCGCACTTCCACGGCGGCCACTTCGCCACGCTGTACTTGAGCCCGAAGGACTACCACCGCATCCACATGCCCTGCGCCGGGCGGCTGCTGCGCATGATCCATGTGCCGGGCGATCTGTTCTCGGTGAACCCGGCCACGGCGCGCGGTGTACCGGGCCTGTTCGCCCGCAACGAACGGGTGGTGTGCGTGTTCGACGGCGCGGGTGCAAATGCCGGCCCCTGGGTGCTGGTGCTGGTGGGCGCCACCATCGTCGGCAGCATGGCCACTGTCTGGCACGGCACGGTCAATCCGCCGCGGCCGGGCATGGTGCGCGAGTGGGGTTACCTGGACAAGCCGATCGAGTTGGCCCAAGGCGCCGAGATGGGCCGCTTCCTGCTGGGCAGCACGGTGGTGATGCTCTTTCCCAAGGGACCCTTGCAGTTCAACGCCGACTGGCAGCCCGGGCGCGCCTTGCGCATGGGGGAAGCCATGGCGCAGCGCCGCCCTTGAGCGTCAGGCCTTGAGCTTCAAGCCGCAGGTGGCCGCCGCGGGCTGGGCCCGCGTGTTGCTGTGGGTGGTGCCCTTGCTGTGGTCGTGCAACTACATCATTGCGCGCCTGGGCAAGGACCTGATCGCGCCGCATGCACTGGCCTTCGGCCGCTGGGCCCTGGCCGCGCTGATCCTGCTGCCGTGGATGGGCCGTGGCCTGTGGCGCAACCGGTCTGCCGTGCAAAGTGAGTGGAAGCAGCTGCTGGCCCTGGGCTTCTTCGGCATGTACATCTGCGGCGCCTGGGTCTACCAGGCGGGGCGCACGACCAGTTCCACCAACATCGCGCTGATCTACGCGGCCACGCCCATGGCCATCGTCGCCGTCAGTGCCTGGACGCTGCACGAGCGCATGAGCCGCTGGCAGTGGGCCGGTGTGGTGCTGGCCTTGCTGGGTTTGCTGTTCGTCATCGCCAAGGGCGATCCGCAGCGCCTGCTGGCCGTGCAGTTCGTGGCCGGTGACGCCTGGATCACTGCGGCGGCCGCCAGCTGGGTGGTGTATTCGGTGCTGCTCAAGCGCTGGCCTTCGCGACTGGGGCCGGGCGAGCGGCTGGTGGCCATCATCGGCGGCGGCCTGCTGGTGCTGACGCCCACCACGCTGGCCGAAGCCTGGCTGGTGCCGACGCCCCCGTTCACGCTCGGGTCCTTCGGCCTGGTGCTGCTGGCCGCCGTGGTGCCGGGCGTGCTGTCCTATGGCGCCTATTCCTACCTGCAGCGCGAGCTGGGCGCGTCGCGCACGGCCATGATGCTGTACCTGGCACCGGTCTACGGCGCCTTGCTGGCCTGGCTGCTGCTGGGCGAGCGGCCGGGCTGGTACCACGCGGTGGGCGCGGCCATGATCCTGCCCAGCATCTGGCTGGCCAGCCGCCGCTGAAGGCGGGTCTCGTGCCGGGCACGCCTGGCACGCGCTTTGCGCCTGAACGGGCATGCTGCCCGCCCCCTCACCAGACCCTGCCGGCCAACTGGCCCTGCTGCTGCAGAGCACCGGCGAGGGGATCTTCGGCGTCGACATGGCCGGCCGCTGCACCTTCATCAACCGTGCCGGCGCGGAAATGCTGGGCCGACGCACCGAAGAAGTGCTGGGTTGCAACATGCACGAGCTGATGCACCACTCCCATGCCGATGGCCGTGCGTACCCGGAAGCGGCCTGCCCCATCTACAACGCGTTCCGCCAGGGCTTGCCCTGCCGGATTGACGACGAGGTGCTGTGGCGCGCCGACGGCAGCAGCTTCCAGGCCGAGTACAGCAGCTACCCCCTGATCGAGCTCGGCACGGTGCAAGGCGCGGTGGCCACCTTCGTGGACATCACCGAACGCAAGCGCGCCGAAGAAGTCCTGCGCCGCACCAAGGAAGACCTGGAACTGCGCGTGGCCGAGCGCACGCACGACCTGCGCGAACTGGCCAACCACCTGGAAGCCGTGCGCGAAAACGAACGCAAGCGCATCGCCCGCGAGATCCATGACGAGCTGGGCTCTCTGCTGGTGGCGCTGAAGATGGACACCCACTGGCTGGGCCGCCGCCTGGAAGGCCGCGCCGAGCTGCAGTGCAAGTGCCAGGGCATGGGCCGCCTGATTGACACCGCGGTCGACAACGTCGGCCGCATCATCACCGACCTGCGTCCCAGCATCCTGGACCATCAGGGCCTGTGGGCCGCACTGGAATGGCAGGCCCAGGAATTCATCGACAGCAGCGAACTGGACGCCACACTGGCGCTGCACGTGAATGCGGGTGTGCCGCCGCCGGAGGGCGGGGTGTCGATCGCCGTGTTCCGCATCTTCCAGGAGATGCTGTCCAACGTGGCCCGCCACGCCCAGGCGCGCAGCGTGCGCATGCGCATCGCCGTGGACGGGCCGCCCGACCCGGTGCTGTACCTGGACGTGCGCGACGACGGCGTGGGCGCATCACTCGAAGCGCTGAACGCACCGGACAGCTGGGGCGTGATGGGCATGCGCGAACGCGCGGGCCACTTCGGCGGCCGGCTCAGCGTGGAGAGCGCGCCGGGGCAGGGCACCCGCGTGCGCCTGGTCATGCCGCTGGAAGCCGGAGGTGCCGCGCCATGATCCACGTGCTGATCTGCGACGACCACCAGATCGTGCGCCAGGGCATCAAGCAGATTCTGGCGGACGCGCCCGACATCGTGCTGGCGGGTGAGTCCGCCACCGGCCCTGACGCAGTGGCCCGCGTGCGCGCAGGCGGCATTCAGGTGCTCTTGCTGGACATTGCGCTGCCGCTGCGCGATGGGCTGGACGTGCTGAAGCAGCTGAAGGCGGAATTCCCGCGCCTGCCGGTGCTGATGCTCAGCACCTACCCCGACCGCCAGTACGCCGTGCGCAGCCTGAAGCTGGGTGCTGCGGGCTACCTGAACAAGAGCGCCGACAGCGAACAGTTGATTGAAGCCATCCGCCATGTGGCGCAAGGCAAGCTGTTCATCACGCCGGCCGTGGCCGAACAGCTGGCCAGCGCCGTGGGCGCCGGTGCGGGTGAGGACCAGCCGCTGCACGAACGCCTGAGCCAGCGTGAATTCCAGGTCTTCCGACTGCTGAGCCAGGGTGCCAGCGTGGGTGAGATTGCTGAACAGCTGGCCCTGTCATCCAACACCGTCAGCACCTACCGCGCGCGCATCCTGGAAAAGACCGGCGTGCGCAACGACGTGGAGCTGGCGTTGTACGCCGTGCAGCACGCCGCGTGAGCGGAGGCTGTGTCAGCCCGCCACCCGCGGTGCCGCAGACAGGCTGGGCGTGCGGGCCACCAGCGTGGCCAGGCGTTCGCCTTGTGGCCCCAGGCGCACCATGCGCAGTTCATCGGCTGTATCGGCTTCGGTCTGCCACGGGCCGCCTGTTTGCTGCAGGCCGGTGACGGTGATCGGCAAGGAACTGGTCTTCACGCGCAGCGGCGGCGGTGACGTGCTTTCAGCGGAGGCGCTGCCGCCGAGGATGTGGGCCGCAATGGCCCGCGCCTGCCGCGCAATGGGTTCGATGTAGCGGCTGGCCTGCCCGTTGACCACCACGCAGTCGCCCAGGGCGTGGATGCCGGCCACGCTGGTGGCGCCGGTGTCGGCGTGTACCGAGATCCCGCCGGCCGCGCTGTCATAGGCCAGCCCCGCGCTGGCCGCCAGGCGGCCCGCAGCCCGCAGCCCGGTGGCCGCAATGACGGCATCCACGGCCAGCAGCTTGCCGTCTTGCAGGCGCACCTGCAGCAACTGCTTCAGCGGTGCGTTGGGTTCGGCTGCGCGCGTCACGCTGTGCACCTGCGCACCGCCCAGAAATGCAATGGGCAGTGCTTGCCAGGCCTGCAGCAAGCGTGCACTCGCGGCGGCCGGCACTTGCGCTGCCAGGGGCCGCGCTTGCAGGTCCATGAGCGTGATGCGGTGCCCGGCGAGCGCCAGGTCGTTGGCCAGTTCGCAGCCCACCAGCCCGGCGCCCACGATGCCGAGGTGCCGTGGCGCCGTGCCGAGCGCATGGCGCAGCCGCTGGTAGCTGGCCAGGTCGTTGATGCGCCACACCAGCGCCGCAGGCAAGGCCTTGGGCAGGGCTGGTTCGGCGCCTTGCGCCAGCACCAGGTGGCGGTAGGGCAGCGTGCCGCGTGTGGTGCGCAGCCGTTGCATGGGCGCGTCGATGGCCACCGCCTGGGTGGCACAGCGCAAGTGCACGTCCAGCCGGGCCGCGGCGGCTGCCGCGCTTTCGCGCACCAGGCTGTGCGGGTCCAGGCCGCGTGCCACCGCCACCGACAGTTGCGGCTTGTCGTATACGTCACCTGCGCAGGCGCTGACCAGGGTGATGCGCCGCGTGAAGCCCTGGTCGCGCAGCGCCTGTGCCACAGCCCAACCGGCGCGTCCTGCGCCCACGATGACGACGCCTGGGTCGGAGCGGCCGGCGCTCGACCTGGCAGTCGCTGCAGCGGCCGAACGCCGTGCACCCGTTGCTGCAGCCACGGCAGGCACATGCGGTTCGAAGTCGGCCTTGCCGACGCCGCAGATGGGGCAGGCCCAGTCGTCCGGGATGTCGTCCCACCGTGTGCCCGCGGCCAGGCCGCTGTCGGCGTCGCCGGTGCGTTCGTCGTAGACCAGGCCACAGACCCGGCAGATGAATTGCTGCCAGGGCGGCGCCGCCACGGTGTTCACGCCGGCATCTCCGGTGTGGACAGGCGGGCGATCTCCTTGCGAAGGTGCTTGATGGCCGGCGACACGATGGCCACGAAGTGCGATTCGCGTACGCGCCGCTGCACGTCGCTGGACAGCAGGTAGCCGCGCGCACCGCTGTGCATCAGCGACGACTGCGCCGCGCGCAGGGCCAGTTCGCTGGCGTGCGCACGTGCGTCCAGCACGCTGATGAAGTAGTCGGTGCTGGTGTCAAAGGGCGTGAGCGCGAGCGCGTCGATGCGCGCCCACAGCGCGTCCAGTTCGGCCTGCAGTTCGTCCGGCCGGTCTTCCAGGAACGCGTTGACATGGCCCAGCGCCGGTTCCACGCGCCACATGGCGTCAATGGCGCCCTGCGTCACGCCCAGGCCGAAGCCCGTCTGCAGCAGGATGAAGCCGGCGCGCACGCGCGCCACCCAGGGCTTGGCGGGGTCGGCGATGAGGTCGTCGGTACCAATGAAGACGTCGCTGCAGCGTATGGCCCAGGTGTTGGTGCCCTCCATGGCGCTGAAGCTCGGGCAGTTGCGCAGTTCCACGCCTGGCGCGTCGCAGCGCAGCAGGAACATGATCTCGCGCGGCGCTTCACCCGGTCCGACCTCCACGCCGGCCAGGGTGCCGCTGTAGTGGTCCGGCCCCAGGTTGCTGACCCAGGGCAGGGTGCCGTTGATGCGGTAGCCGCCGGGCACGGGCGTGGCCTTCAACAGCAGCGGTTCGATGGCCGCATAGGCCTTCATGGGGTTGCTCATGCCTGTGCCGCCCAGGCGTGCGCCACTGGCATGCGCGCCCAGCACGGTGCCCGTGAGCGCGGGATTGCCCGACTGCTGCAGGTACAGCCCGCACACCTGCTGGCACCACACCATGAAGCCGGTGGCGCCGCACACGGCCGAGACTTCGGCCATGGCGCGAATGGCACAGGCGTAGTCACCCGCCGCGGCACCCGGCCCCAGGTGCGCGGCAAACGCACCGGCACTGCCCAGTGCCTTCAGGATGTCACGCGGGTAGATGCCACGGTCGACACCGTCAGCCGCGTCGCGCAAGGGGCCTTGCGCAAGGCTGCGCACGGCTTCCAGCATGGACGGCGCTGCGGGCGCTGCTTCCGAAGCAGCCCCGGCAGGTGCGGGTCGTTCCTGCAATTCGGCCAGGGCCATGGTGCGCTCCTGGCTCAGCCCAGCGCGATGCTGAACGGGATGGGGTTGCGCATGCTGTTGGCCACCGGCGAATAGAAGTTGGCCTGCCGCACGATCTCGTCCAACACGTCCCGCGGCGCGTCGCCGTCCAGCACCACCTTCACGCGGATGGCCTGGAAGCCCATCTGCGGCGGCATCATTTCCGCCCCGCCCGCGCCCCAGGCCGCGGGGTTGCCGATGTCGCCTTCCAGGAACAGCTCCAGCTGGCTGAGCGTCACCTGCTTCCAGGTGGCCACGGCCGTGATGCCCACCGCCAGGCAGCCGCCCAGGGCCGACAGCACGATCTCTCCCGGCGCCGGCGCGGTGTTCTCGCCAAACAGGTGCAGCGGCTCGTCCACCACCACGGGCTGGTGGTCGCCCACATAGCTGAGGGACCGGTACTGACCCTCCATCACCGTCCTGACCTTGTTGGTGCCGCGGCGGCTGGGGTCGGCCTTGCCGGCGGCGGCAAATTTCATGAGCCCGTCGCGGTCGATGGGGCGCAGGTGGGTTTTCACGGTGGTGGGTTCGATCACGGCGGACAAGGGCTGTCTCCTGTTGGTGTGGGGAAAGTTGCGGGCGGCCGGTTCAGGCGGCCATCGCCAGCGGCACTGACGTGCCCATCACCGGCGGCGCGGTTTCAATCGGCAGGGCCGGGTCGCGTGACCATTCGTTCCAGCTGCCAAAGTACATGCGCACGTCACTGAAGCCGGCCTGCTTCAGCGCCAGGAAGGTGTTGGACGCGCGCGCGCCCTTGAAGCAGTACAGGTACACGGTGTCCGTGGTGGCGATGCCGGCGGTTGCGCATTCGGCCTGCACTTCCAGCGGCGACTTGATCTGCGGACCCAGGCTGCTGGGCTTCATGAAGCGGTACCACTCGATCCACTTGGCGCCCGGCAGGCGGCCCTTGCGTGGCGCGTAATCCTTGCCGTAGGGAGAGGAGCTTTCGCCAGTCCACTCGTCCACGTCGCGCACGTCCAGCAGCACGGTCTTTGTGCCCAGCGCTGCCTTGACCTGGTCCTTGGTGAGCATCACGTCGGCCATCGGCGTGTCGGGGAAGGTGGCCGGGGTGGGCGTGGCGGGATCGGTGCTGACCGGCAGGCCGGCAGCTTTCCATGCCGAAAACCCGCCGTTGACGACCTTGATCTTCGGATAACCCAGCCAGGTCAGCAGGTAGTAGCCGCGGCAGCTCTGGCCGTAGCCGCTGTTCAGTGCGTCCTCGTAGAACACGGCGGTTTCCTTGCCGCTCAAGCCCACCGCACCAAAGTGTTGTGCGAAGGTGGCCTTCAGTTCCTGCAGACCTTCGGCGGTGGACGTGGCCAGGAAGGTGAAGATCTCGCGCATGTTCACGGCGCCCGGGATGTGGCCCGCGGCGTAGGTGTCCGCGTCCCGCGTGTCGATGATCACCATGGGCTCGGTGCCCATGTGGGCGCTGAGTTCGGCGGGCGAGATCAGAACGGGGGTCATGCTCATGGGTCGGTGCTCCGGGGTGGGTGGTGTGGGACGACTTAGCCTCTTATCGCAATGGCTGTGCCATGAGGTGCGAGTGAGCGTGCGATTGGCTCAGAACCCGCATGGATGCTGGGTCGCAGGTGATTTAAGGCGTCGTGACGACGAGCGTTCTTGGCTGGGTAGCGTTGACAAAATGTTGACATTTGTCGACACGGATTTATTGGCGCCAACCGAACCAGCCGCGCCCGGAGGGTGGCCGGCTCCACTCATGTCCCCCGGTCCGCCTTGCTGGCGCAAGGCGGACCTCCTCCTTTACTTCGTTCCGCCGACCACCCTCCGTGCGCGGCACCTACCGGCTGTGGCGTGCGTGCTTCTCATGCAGGCCAGGGGTGGTGCTTGAACGGCTTGGCCGGGCGCTCTGCGGAGCGAAGTAAAGGAGGAGCCTTCAGCTGCGACAGCAGATGGAGGCGGGGGACATGAGCGCAGCAGAGTGCCCGGCCAAGCCGTTCCCGCTGAGCCCGTCGCAAGCCAGAAGCTCAGCCAGCAACCAAGCCCAGCTTCTTGCACCGGTAGCTGAACTGCCGCAGCGTCAGCCCCAAGGCCTGCGCCGCGCGCGAGCGGTTGCCGCCGTGGCGCGTCAGCGCGTCGCGCAGTTGATCTGCAGGGTGCGAATCCACACGCGTGTAGTCGCGCACCACCGGCATGGCTTGCAAGGAGGCACTCTCGCGCTGCGGCAGGCGGGCGTCGTGCAGCAGGCGGCCGACCGCTTCCGCGCCGATCACCGGTGAATCGGCCAGCAGCACCATGCGCTCGATGACATTGCCCAGTTCGCGGATGTTGCCCGGCCAGGCGTGCCGCGCCATGCGTGCCAGGGCTTCCGGCGTGAGGTTCACGTTGCGCTGGTGGGCCTGGTTGGCGCGGTTCAGGAAGTGCAGGGCCAGCAGCGGGATGTCGCTGCGCCGTTCACGCAGGCTGGGCAGGCGGATGGGAATGACGTAGAGGCGGTAGAACAGGTCGCGGCGGAAGCTGCCCTGCTGGACTTCCTGCTCCAGGTCGCGGTGCGTGGCGGCCACCAGACGCACGTCGACCTTCTTTTCGCGTTTGCCGCCCAGGCGCAGCACGGTGCCTTCCTGCAGCGTGCGCAGCAGCTTGGTCTGCAGGGCCACGGGCAGTTCGCCAATCTCGTCCAGGAAGATCGTGCCGCCGTCGGCCAATTCGAACCAGCCCGCGCGTTCGCCATGGCTGCCGGTGAAGGCGCCGCGTTCGTGGCCGAAGAGTTCGCTTTCAAACAGCGCTTCAGGAATGGCCGCGCAGTTCACCTTGATGAAGGGCGCGTCGCGGCGCGGGCTGGCCAGGTGCAGCGCGCGGGCAAAGAGCTCTTTGCCGGTGCCGCTTTCGCCCAGCAGCAGCACGCTGGCAGCGGCGGAAGACACCCGTTCCAGCTGGTCGATGGCGCTCAGCAACTCCGGCGACGTGCCCACAATGCCATAGCGCGCCGCCGAGCTTTCCAGCGCGCGGGTGAGCTGGGCGTTGCGTTCTTCCAGGCCGCGCGTGGTGGCGGCCACCAGACGTTCCAGTTGCAGCAGTTGCCCGGTGAGCGTCGCCAGGATCTTCAGGATGGCCACGTCGTCGGCCAATTGCCGGTGTCGGCGGCGGATGCGGTGGCAGGCCAGCACGCCGATGGTGCGGCGGTCCACCTCGATCGGCAGGGCGATGAAGGCCACCGTTTCCGGCGGCAGACGGTGTCGGGGCACAGCGCGAAACAGGAAGGCAGGCTCGGCATCCACGTCCTGCACGATGGCGGCCTGGCCGGTGCCCAGCACGCGGCCGGTCACGCCTTCGCCGGGGCCGTAGTGGCCGCTGGCCATTTCTTCGCGTGTCAGGCCGTAGGCATGGCGAATACGGCTGGGGGGCGCGCCGGGGCTCGTGGCGGCGCTGTCGTCGTCTGCCAGCACGATGCGTCCGCGGTTCAGGCCCAGCAGTTCGCTCATCAGGTGCAGCATCTCGCGCAGCACGGCGTCGGTGGCCAGGGTCTGGCCGGCGCTGCGGCCCACCTGGCTCATCACCTGGCTCAGCAGCAGCAGTTCCTGCGCGTGCCAGTCCACCACGCCAGTGGCGTCTGCGGTGGCGGAGGTGTGCGGCATGGCCTCGCTGCGTGCAAGAAGCTCGCCATGAGCAGGTGACACGCCGGCCGGGCCCCGCTGCGAGGCATGCCTTGTAGGGCTGGCCCTACAAACCGCCACGCCGGCCCCACGTGCACATCGCAACGCGGGCGATGGTGTGCATGGAACCTGCTTTCTACGATGCACCCACGCCTGCAGGAGCATCGCCATGAAGACGGACCGCACCACCAACACCACCGACACCACCGCCGCCTACGACCCCTACGACGCCGACCGACCGCTGATGCTGCGCTGCAGCTGCGGCGCCGACCACGCGCCGCAGGAACACGACCAGGCCGATGCCGAGACCTTCGGCCGCCAGTTCATGGAAGCCACGCTGGTGAAGGCCCTGTTCCCACAGGAGCCCGTGCGCCGGGCGTTCCTGAAGGCCGTGGGCCGCCGCAGCGCCATGGGCGCCATCGCCAGCGTGCTGCCGATGGGGGCGCTGACCAGCCTGCAGGCCATGGCGCAGGAGAAGAAGCCGCTGGAGAAGAAGGAACTGAAGATCGGCTTCATCCCCATCACCTGTGCAAGCCCGCTGATCATGGCCGACCCGCTGGGCTTCTACCGCCAGCAGGGCCTGAGCGTGCAGCTGATGAAGACGGCGGGCTGGGCCTTGATCCGCGACAAGATCATGAACAAGGAGTACGACGCCACGCACTTCCTGAGCCCCATGCCGCTGGCCATCAGCCTGGGCCTGGGCAGCGCGGCCATGCCGATGAATGTGGCGACCATCCAGAACATCAATGGCCAGGCCATCGTGCTGGCCAACAAGCACAAGAACAACCGCGACCCGAAGAACTGGAAGGGTTTCAAGTTCGCGATCCCCTTCGACCACAGCATCCACAACTTCCTGCTGCGCTACTACCTGGCCGAAGCCGGCATCAACCCCGACACCGACGTGCAGCTGCGCGTGACGCCGCCGCCGGAAATGGTGGCCAACCTGCGCGCCGGCAACATCGACGGCTTCCTGGGCCCGGACCCCTTCAACCAGCGCGCCGTGTTCGAGGAACTGGGCTTCATCCACATCCTCAGCCGCGAGATCTGGGACGGCCACCCGTGCTGCGCCTTTGGCGTGCCCACGGCCTTCATCGAACAGAACCCCAACACCTTTGCCGCGCTGTACCGCAGCGTGCTGACCGCGGCCGCCATGGCGCGCAAGCCCGAGAACCGCGAACTCATCGCCAAGGTCATCAGCCCGGCGCAGTACTTGAACCAGCCCGAAGCCGTGGTGACCCAGGTGCTGACGGGCAAGTTTGCTGACGGGCTGGGCAATGTGCGCACCGTGCCGGAGCGCGCGGACTTCGACCCGGTGCCGTGGCAGAGCATGGCTGTCTGGATGATGACCCAGATGAAGCGCTGGGGATACCTGAAGGGCGACGTGAACTACAAGCAGGTGGCGGAGAAGGTCTTCCTCATCACCGACGCCAAGAAGTACATGAAGGAGCTCGGCCAGCCGGTGCCGGACGGCGCGTACAAGAAGTTCAAGGTGATGGGCAAGGAATTCGACGCCAACAAGGCGGACCAGTACCTGAAGAGCTTCGCCATCAGCAAGGCGGCCTGAACGTGAAGCCCGCTGCGCAGGAGCGATGGAAGGCGGCGCTGGTGTCGCTGCTGATCCTGGGCGTGCTGCTGGGCATCTGGCACCTGGCCACGCTGCAGAACGCGCCGGCGGCCGCACCCGCGGCCGCGCTGACCCCGGAACAGATCGAATACGCCAAGCTCATGGGCAAGGACCCGGCCAGCCTGGCAGCCAACGCGGCCACCGGCACCAGCGGCAAGAGCGGCTTTCCCACGCTGGGGCAGATGGGCGCGGCCATGGTGCGCAACCTGGCCAGTCCGTTCTACGACAACGGGCCCAACGACAAGGGGCTGGGTCTGCAGTTGGGCTACTCGCTGGGCCGCGTGGCGCTGGGTTACCTGCTGGCCGCGCTCGTGGCCATCCCGCTGGGTTTTGTCATCGGCATGAGCCCCTTGCTGTACCGGGCGCTGGACCCGTTCATCCAGGTGCTCAAACCGATCTCGCCCCTGGCCTGGATGCCGCTGGCGCTGTACACCATCAAGGACAGCGCCATCAGCGGCATCTTCGTCATCTTCATCTGCAGCATCTGGCCGATGCTCATCAACACGGCCTTTGGTGTGGCGGGCGTGCGGCGTGAGTGGCTGAATGTCGCCCGAACGCTGGAAGTGCCGCCGCTGCGCAAGGCCTTCGAGGTGATCCTTCCAGCCGCCGCGCCGACCATCCTGACCGGCATGCGCATCAGCATGGGCATCGCCTGGCTGGTGATCGTCGCGGCCGAGATGCTGGTAGGGGGCACGGGCATCGGCTACTTCGTGTGGAACGAGTGGAACAACCTGAGCCTGCCCAACGTCATCTTCGCCATCCTGGTGATTGGCGTGGTGGGGATGCTGCTGGACCTGCTGATTGCCCGCGCGCAGAAGGCGGTGACCTATGTCGACTGAAATCCGGTCGACTGAGTTCCTCAAGGTCGAAGCGCTCGCCAAGACCTACCCGGGGTCCACCGAGCCCGTCTTTGACGGCGTTAACTTCGAAATGGCTCAGGGTGAGTTCGTCTGCATCATCGGCCACAGTGGCTGCGGCAAGACCACCATCCTGAACGTGCTGGCCGGCCTGGAGAGCGCCAGCACCGGTCACGTGTTCATGGACCGCCGCGAAGTCGCCGGCCCCAGCCTGGACCGTGGCGTGGTCTTCCAGGGACACGCGCTGATGCCCTGGCTCACGGTGCGCAAGAACATCGCCTTTGCGGTGCGCAGCAAGTGGCCGGACTGGAGCCGTGCGCAGGTCAATGAGCACGTGGAAAGGTACGTGGCCCTGGTGGGACTGGCCGGGGCCATCGACAAGAAGCCCAGCGCGCTGAGCGGCGGCATGAAGCAGCGGGTGGGCATCGCCCGCGCCTTCGCCATCCAGCCGCGCATGTTGTTGTTGGACGAACCTTTTGGTGCACTGGACGCACTGACACGCGGCACCATCCAGGACGAGCTGCTGCGCATCTGTGCAGAGACGCACCAGACCGTGTTCATGATCACGCACGACGTGGACGAGGCCATCCTGCTGGCCGACCGCATCCTGCTCATGAGCAACGGGCCGCAGGCCCGCGTGGCCGAGATCGTGAAGAACACGATGAGCCGGGAACGCCAGCGCGCCACGCTGCACCACGACCCGCAGTACTACCGCATCCGCAACCACTTGGTCGACTTCCTGGTGGCGCGCAGCAAGGACCTGTCGCACGGCCGCGCGCCGGCGCAGCCGGTGGAGGTGAGCCCTGGGCTGAACCCTGGCGACCTGCCTGCCGAAGAACCCCGACCCGTCAACACCGTTCCTCTGAGGAGAGTTTCATGAGCCGTCAGGATGTCACCGAAAAGATCATTGCCACCAAGGTTTCCAAGGGCCTGAAGTGGGCCGACGTGGCCAAGAAAGTGGGCCAGAGCAAGGAGTGGGTCACCGCCGCCTGCATGGGCCAGATGACGCTGGACAAGAAGCAGGCCGATGTCATCGGCAAGATCTTCGGTCTGAGCGCCGACGAGAAAAAGTGGCTGATGGTGGTGCCCTACAAGGGCAGCCTGCCGACCAGCGTGCCGACCGACCCGCTGATCTACCGCTTCTATGAGCTGGTTAATGTGTACGGCACGACCTTCAAGGAACTGATCCACGAAGAGTTTGGCGACGGGATCATGTCCGCCATCGACTTCAAGATGGACCTGCAACGCGAGCCCGACCCCAAGGGTGATCGCGTTTCCATCGTCATGTCCGGCAAGTTCCTGCCCTACAAGACCTATTGAACCGGACGCGCGGGCGCGCCGGTTCAATTCGCCTCGTTCGAGCCGACACGGGCTTCGCCGTGCGGTTCAACTCGTCGACCGCGGGCTGCGCCCTGCGGGTGGCTGGCTTTGCCTTGCCTGGTTGTCGGTGCGTTTTGCTGCATTGGGTGGGCTTGGTCTGCTGGCTTGCTTCTGGCTTTGTCTGTTCATCGCTTTTCAACTTCTGGAGTTTTCATGGCTTCCAAACCGCTCTTGGCTTCGCGCCGCAATGCATTGAAGGCCGGCATGGTGGGCGCGCTGGCCGCGCCCGCCCTGGCTTCGGCGCAGCAGACTTTCAGCTGGAAGATGACCTCGGCCTACGGCAAGGGCTCGCCCTTCTACATGGACGGGCCGGGCTCCGCCACGGACCTGGCCAAACGCATTGATGCCATGTCCGGCGGGCGCCTGAAGATCCAGGTCTTCGGCGCGGGCGAGCTGATCCCCGCCTTCGAAGGCTTTGACGCCGTGCGCGCGGGCACCGTGGAAATGAACCACGCCAACAGCTACTTCTGGACCGGCAAGACCTCCGCCGCCCAGTACTTCACCGCCGTGCCTTTTGGCCTGAACTTCCAGGGCATGAACGGCTGGCTGTACGACGGCGGTGGCATCGACCTCTGGAACGAGGTCTATGCGCCCTTCGGCATGGTGGCCATGCCCTGTGCCAACACGGGCGTGCAGATGACGGGCTGGTTCAAGAAGGAGATCAACGCCGTTGCCGACCTCAAGGGCCTGAAGATGCGCATCCCCGGCCTGGCGGGCAAGGTCTACGCCAACCTGGGTGTGGACGTGAAGGTGCTGCCAGCTGGCGAGATCTTCCCGGCGCTGGAACGTGGCGTCATTGACGCGGCCGAATTCGTCGGCCCCTTCCTGGACCGGCGCCTGGGCCTGCACAAGGCGGCCAAGAACTACTACACCACCGGCTGGCACGAGCCGGCCACGGTGTCCGAACTGCTCATCAACAAGGCCGCCTGGGCCAAGCTGCCCAAGGACCTGCAGGCGGTGGTCGAAAACGCGGCGGCGGCCTGCAACGTCATCAGCGAAGGCTGGTGCCAGAAGCACAACTCCGAAGCCATGGAAGACCTCATCAAGAACCAGGGCGTGCAGGCCAAGCCGCTGCCCGACAGCGTGATCAAGGCGCTGCGTGCAGAGACGGACAAAGTGCTGGCTGATGCCGCGGCCAAGGACCCCATGACCAAGAAGGTGCACGACTCCTACATGGCGTTCAAGTCCAAGTTCGACCGCTGGAGCGAATACAGCGAAGAGGCCTACCACGTGAAGGTGAGGGGCTGAGGTCATGCCCGGATCCGCATCGACGGCCGTGCAACGCGTCGAAACGCTGATCGACGCGGTGGGCCGCGCCACGCTGTACGTGGCGCTGGCCATGATCGCGCTGGTGGCCACCAATGTGCTGCTGCGCTATGCGCTGAGCATGGGATCGGTGTGGGCGCAGGAACTGGAATGGCACCTGCTGGCGGCGCTCATCCTTTTCGGCATGAGCTATTCGCTGCAGCGCGGCGAGAACGTGCGCGTGGATGTCTTCTACGCCAACTTCTCACCGCGGGCGAAGTTCATCGTCAACGTGGCGTCCAACCTGCTGTTGCTGCTGATCGGGCTGGCGTTCATCAAGCTGTCGCTGGCCTACGTGCTGCAGAGCTACAGCATTGGTGAAAGCTCGGCCGACCCGGGCGGCATTCCCTTCCGCTGGATGGTGAAGGGCCTGATCCCGCTGGGCTTTGCGCTGCTGGTGCTGCAGACCGGCGCAGCGACCGTGCGCCTTTTTCTCGAAGAAAAGCTGCGCCAGGGAGCCGCGGGTGTTTGAGCCCCAGACCTACGCCATCCTGATGCTGGTGGGCTTCTTCGTCCTGCTGATGCTGGGCGTGCCGGTGGCCACCACGCTGGCGGCCGTGGGCTTTGTCTTTGGCTGGCTGGGCTTTGGCGACTCGCTGTTCAACCTGTTGCCCGCGCGTCTGTACGGTGTGGTGGCCGGCTACCAGTGGATGGCGATTCCCCTCTTCGTCTTCATGGGTGTGATGCTGGAGAAGTCCCGCCTGGCCGACGACCTGCTGGACGTCATGGGCCACATCGCTGGCGGCGTGCGCGGCGGCATGGGCGTGGGCATCATCCTGTTCGGCGTGCTCATGGGCGCCACCACCGGCATCGTCGGCGCCACCATCATCACGCTGGGGCTGTTGACCTTGCCCACGCTGATCCGCCGGGGCTATGACAAGAGCATCGCCTGCGGCGCCATCTGCGCGTCGGGCACGCTGGGCCAGATCATCCCGCCCAGCCTGATCCTCATCCTGCTGTCGGACATCATGCAGTTGTCCGTGGGCACGCTGTTCGCAGCCGCGGTAGGTCCGGGCCTGCTGCTGTCAGGCATCTACATCCTCTTTCTGCTGTTGCTGGGCTGGTGGAAGCCGCACCTGATGCCACCCATTCCGCAGGCCGAACGCGATGCGGTGAGCCGCCGCGAACTGTGGCTGCGCTTCTTCAAGGTGGTGGTCCCGCCGATCATGCTGGTGGTGGCTGTGCTGGGCAGCATCGTGGGCGGCGTGGCCGCGCCGACCGAGGCCGCGTCCATGGGCGCGGTGGGTGCTGTGCTCATCACCGTGGGTTCAGGCCGCTTCAAGTGGTTGGTGCTGAAGGACGTGGCGCTGGAGACCAGCAAGATCACCGCCATCATGATGTTCATCCTGATGATGGCGCAGGTGTTTGCGCTGTCCTTCCGCGGCCTGCATGGCGAAGACCTGATCGTGCAGATGTTCGAATGGCTGCCCGGCGGCGTGAACAGCGACATCTGGTTCATGATGGCCTTGATCTTCGTGCTGGGCTTCTTCATCGAATGGATCGAGATCAGCTACATCGCCGTGCCGCTGTTCCTGCCGGTGCTGCTGAACCAGGGCGTGGACCCGGTGTGGCTGGCCATGCTGATCACCGTCAACCTGCAGTCTTCCTTCCTGACGCCGCCTTTTGGCTGGGCACTTTTCTACCTGAAGGGCGTGGCGCCGCCCGAGGTGAGCATCCGCGACATCTACAAGGGCGTGGTGCCTTTCATCGCCATGCAGGCGGTGGCCCTGGCCGTGGTGTTCTTCTACCCGCCGATCGCGCTGTGGCTGCCCAAGGCCATCGGTTGGTGACCAGCAAGGAGTCTTGATGCCATGACCGAACAACGTCCACCGCTGCCGCCCTTCACCGAGGAGACCGCCCGCAAGAAGGTGCGCGGCGCAGAAGACGCCTGGAACACGCGCGACCCCGAGGTCTGCGCCCGGGTCTACACCGAAGACACGCGCTGGCGCAACCGCGCCGAATTCCCGGTGGGCCGGGAGGAGGTCAAGGCCTTCCTGCGCCGCAAGTGGGCGCGTGAACTGGACTACCGTTTGATCAAGGAACTGTGGGCGTTCACGGGTCATGTGATTGCTGTGCGCTTTGCGTACGAGTTCCACGACGACTCCGGACAATGGTTCCGCAGCTACGGCAACGAGAACTGGGCCTTCAACGCCGATGGCTTCATGACCCACCGCCACGCCAGCATCAATGACCTGCCCATCCGCGCCGAGGACCGGCTTTTTCACTGGCCGCTGGGGCGGCGCCCGGACGAGCACCCGAGCTTGAGCGACCTGGGTCTGTAGCGGCGTTCAGCCGTTCAGCCGAACAGCCCCGGTGCACGCACCGGGTCTTCGTACTCGCTGTAGAAGCAGTTGGGGCAGACGGCGCGGTAGCTTTCGTTGCCGCCGATGAAGATCTGCTCGCCTTCCTTGACGCGCCGTCCTTGCGCGTCCACGCGCAGGTTCATGCTGGCCTTGCGGGCGCAGGCGCAGATGGTCTTCATCTCTTCCAGCGTGTCGGCCAGGGTCAGCAGGGCGGCGGCGCCGGGGAAGGCGTCACCGCGGAAGTCGCTGCGCAGGCCGTAGCAGAGCACGGGCACGCGGTGCAGGTGCGCCAGGCGGTGCAGCTGGCGTACCTGGTCCGTGGTGAGGAACTGCGCTTCGTCGATCAAGAGGCAAGCCACCGGGCCGTGCCGGCCGGCTTCGCTGCTGCCGTCTTCCAGCCAGACGGCGTCGAAGACGGTGTCGGGGCCGAAGGTTTCCACCTGGCGCTTCAGGCCCAGGCGGGAGGCAACCACGCCCAGGCCGGTGCGGTCGTCCAGCCCGGCGGTGAAGAGGCGCACACGCATGCCGCGCTCTTCGTAGTTGTAGGCGGCTTGCAGCAAGGCCGTGGACTTGCCGGCGTTCATGGCCGCGTAGCGGAAATAGAGTTTGCTCACGCAGCCATTTTGCCGTGTCGCCTTACAGCGGCGGGATGCGCAGCAGCTGCCCCGGGTAAATCTTGTCAGGGTTGCTCAGCATGGGCTTGTTGGCCTCGAAGATGACCGGGTACTTGTTGGCATCGCCATAGAAATGCTTGGCGATCTTGCTGAGGTTGTCGCCACTGACCACGGTGTGGTACTGGGCTTCTGGGGCGGGTGCGGACACGGTGAGCATGTCGTTCACCGCGGCCACGCCCGCCACGTTGCCGCAGCAGAGCAGGATCTTTTCCTTGGTGCCCTGGTCGTCCACCTGGCCTGCCACGGTGACCGTGGAAGTGGTGCCGTCAAAGCCCACCTCCAGGTTGCTGCCGGGCAGGCCCTGGGCGTTGATGTAGGTGACGATGGCGTCGCCCGCGGCCTTGCTGAGCGCGGCCACGTTCTCGGCCGAAGGGGCTGCGGCCGCGGCGTCTTGCGCCGCCTTGGCATCGCCCTTGCCGAACAGTTTTTCGCCGGCTTCCTTCATGAAAGACATCAGACCCATGGTGCTTCTCCTGTGAGGTTGGAATCAGGGCGTATCTTGAGGCCAAGCAGCCCCGTGCGCGCCCGGCCTCCAGGATGGGGTGCCAGCTCCTCAGTTTTGCAGCAGACCGCGGGTCTCGATGAAGCTCACCACCTCGGCCAGGCCCTGTTGGGTGCGCAGGTTGGTCATGACGTAGGGCCTGCGGATCAGGTCCGGCCGCATGCGGCGCGTGTCCGCTTCCATCACGGCCAGGCTGGCGCCGACGTAGGGCGCCAGGTCCACCTTGTTGATGACGAAGAGGTCGCTCTTGGTGATGCCGGGGCCGCCCTTGCGCGGGATCTTCTCGCCCGCGGCCACGTCGATGACATAGATCGTCAGGTCGCTCAGTTCCGGGCTGAAGGTGGCGGCCAGGTTGTCGCCACCGCTTTCGATGAAGACGATGTCCGCATCGGGAAATTTTTCCAGCATGCGGTCGACAGCTTCCAGGTTGATCGACGCGTCTTCGCGGATGGCGGTGTGCGGGCAGCCGCCCGTTTCCACGCCCATGATGCGTTCCGCGTCCAGCGCACCGGACACGGTCAGCAGGCGCTGGTCTTCCTTGGTGTAGATGTCGTTCGTGATGACCACCAGGTCCCACGTGTCGCGCATTGTCTTGCAGAGCATTTCCACCAAGGTGGTCTTGCCGGACCCGACGGGCCCCCCCACGCCCACGCGCAGCGGCGGGAGCTTCTTGGTGCGCTTGGGGATGTGGTGCAGCGGTGAGTTCATGAGCGGAAGAGTCGGGAGTACTGGGTTTCGTGTTGGGCGGACAGGATGGCCAGCATGGGTGTGGCGGCCTGCCATTCGTCCTGGGGCTTGTGCAGGGCGGTCTGCACCATCGAAGGCATGTCCTGCGCCAGCACGGACAGCATGCGCTGGGCCGCCGCCTGGCCCAGGGGCACGGCCTTCATGGCGGCTTGCGCCATGTTCTCGGCCCAGCCCCAGGTGAAGGCCAGCAGGGCGTCTTCCGCGCTGGCTCCGGACAGTGTGGTGGCCAGGGCAAAGGCGGTGGGCCACAGCGGCGCGGGCGGCAGGGCGGCCAGGGTGTTCAGGCGCGGGTCCTTCGCGTGCGGGCCGTTCTTCAGCCAGTCCAGCAGGGACCGGCCCATCTGTTCAGCTTGCGCACGCAGTTCGGCGGTTTCGCGCGTCTGGTGCAGCCAGTCGTTCAGCGCGCGCACACGGCTGCTGTCGTGGGTGTGCCAGGCCGCACAGGCCGCGGCCAGCGCCGGCGCGTCGGCGCGGCTCAGTGCCAGGTGCAACTGGTCGCGCAGCCAAACGGAAGCGCTGGCTTCGTCGGTCACGTGGCCGGCGTCGACCGCGGCCTCCAGCCCTTCGGAATAGCTGAAGCCACCGACCGGCAGTGCCGGCGACGCCAGCCACATCAGCTGCAGCCGCGTGGCTGCTTCAGTGCTTGTGGTCACCGTGATGGTCGTGACCACAGCCTGGGCCGTGCACATGCGGGGCAGCCGCTGCAGCGATGGGGATGGCGGTCCTTTTCGGGGCAGCCGCTTCATGGGCAGGGTGATCATGCCCGTCGTGATCATGGCCGCCATGAGCATGATCGTGCGCCTGCGCCTGCCCCTGTGCCGCGTAGGCCCCGCCCTCGGGTTCGAAGGCCACCCGCTCTGCCGTCACGATCAGGTGCATGCTGCGCAGCATCTCGGCCAGCACGTGGTCCGGTTCAAACTTCAGATGGTCGGACTGCAATTCAAGTTGCACGTGGCGGTTGCCCAGGTGGTAGGCGGCGCGCAGCAGGTCGAAGGGCGTGCCGTGCTCGGCGCAGTGGCGCACCACCAGAACGTCTTGCGCCGCGGCTTTCACGACGATCAGCGAACCGTCTTCGGCCAGCAGCGCGTCGCCGCCGCGCACGGCGGTGCCGCGCGGCAGGAACACGCCCAACGTGCGGCCCATGGAATCGGTGACGTCAAAGCGGCTTTTCTGGCGCACGTCCCAGTCCAGTTCGACGGTGGCCGCGCGCTTCAGCAGGACCGCGGCCAGGCCGCGGGCGCCGGGAATGAGTTTGTTGATGGTGAGCATGGGCCTCTCCTGAAGGCAGTTCAGGCGGCGTTATACCGAAGCCCCGGCGAGGGCTTCGGTGGGGTGACCTAGAACAGGAAGTACTTCTGCGCCAGCGGCAGCACGGTGGCCGGGTCGCACGTCAGCAGTTGCCCATCGGCGCGCACGCGGTAGGTCTGCGCGTCGATTTCCATCTTGGGCGTGTAGCCGTTGTGCACCATGTCCTTCTTCTTCACCGTGCGGCAGCCATGCACGGCCGACAGGCGCTTCTTCAGGCCCAGTTGGTCGCCCATCTCGTTCTTCAGCGCAATGCCGCTGACAAAGGTGAGCGACGTGGCCTGCAGTACGCGACCGAAGCTGCCGAACATGGGCCGGTAGTGCACCGGTTGTGGCGTGGGGATGGACGCATTGGCGTCGCCCATCAGCGCGCTGGCAATGAAGCCGCCCTTCAGGATCAGGCTGGGCTTGACGCCGAAGAAGGCCGGTCGCCAGATCACCAGGTCGGCCCACTTGCCCACTTCAATGCTGCCGACTTCGTGGCTGATGCCATTGGCGATGGCGGGGTTGATCGTGTACTTGGCGATGTAGCGCTTGACGCGGAAGTTGTCGTGGCGCGCGTTGTCTTCCGGCAGGCTGCCTCGCTGGCCCTTCATCTTGTGCGCCGTCTGCCAGGTGCGGATGATGACCTCGCCGACACGGCCCATGGCCTGGCTGTCGGACGACATCATGCTGATGGCGCCCAGGTCGTGCAGCACGTCTTCGGCAGCGATGGTCTCGCGGCGGATGCGGCTTTCCGCAAAGGCCAGGTCTTCGGCGATGGACGCGTCCAGGTGGTGGCACACCATCAACATGTCCAGGTGCTCGTCCACCGTGTTGGCGGTGTAGGGCATGGTGGGGTTGGTGCTGCTGGGCAGGAAGTTGGCCTCTCCCACCACGCGCAGGATGTCCGGCGCGTGGCCACCACCCGCGCCTTCGGTGTGGAAGGCGCACAGCGTGCGGCCCGCCGTGGCGGCGATGGTGTCTTCCACAAAGCCGCTCTCGTTGAGCGTGTCGCTGTGGATGCTGACCTGGGTGTCGGTGACTTCCGCCATGGTCAGGCAGTTGTCGATCGCGGCGGGCGTGGTGCCCCAGTCTTCGTGCAGCTTCAGGCCGATGGCGCCGGCAGCGATCTGCTGGCTCAGCGCAGCGGCCTGCGTGGCATTGCCCTTGCCCAGGAAGCCCAGGTTCATAGGGAAGGCCTCGGCCGACTGCAGCATGCGGTGGATGTTCTCCGGCCCCGGCGTGCAGGTGGTGGCAAAGGTGCCCGTGGCCGGGCCGGTGCCGCCGCCCAGCATGGTGGTGATGCCGCTGGTCAGCGCCTCGTCAATCTGCTGCGGGCAGATGAAGTGGATGTGGCTGTCGATGCCGCCCGCCGTGACGATCATGCCTTCGCCGGCGATGATCTCCGTGCCCGGACCGATGATGATGTCCACGCCCGGTTGCACATCCGGGTTGCCGGCCTTGCCGATGGCGCTGATGCGGCAGCCCTTGATGCCGATGTCGGCCTTGACGATGCCCCAGTGGTCGATGATCAGCGCGTTGGTGATCACCACGTCGTGCGCCTCGTGGTGGCCGTGGCCGTTGACGACCTGGCTCTGGCCCATGCCGTCGCGGATGGTCTTGCCGCCGCCGAACTTCACCTCTTCGCCGTAGCCGCCGGCCTTCAGCGTGAAGTCCTTTTCAACCTCGACGATGAGGCCTGTGTCGGCCAGGCGCAGGCGGTCGCCCACGGTGGGGCCGTACATCTCGGCGTAGGCGCGTCTTCCAATGGTGCGCGACATCACACCGCTCCGTTCACAAGGCCGCGGAAGCCCCAGACCTGCCGGTGGCCCGCATAGGCCACCAGGGTCACGGTGCGTTCCTGGCCGGGTTCGAAGCGCACGGCGGTGCCGCTGGCGATGTTCAGGCGCATGCCCTTGGCGGCCTGGCGGTCGAACAGCAGGGCCGCGTTGGTTTCGGCAAAGTGGTAGTGCGAGCCCACCTGGATGGGCCGGTCGCCGCTGTTGGCCACGGTCAGGCTGATCTTGTCGCGGCCGGGGTTCAGCTCGTGTTCGCCTTCGTCGATGAGAAGTTCGCCAGGCGTCATGGGCCTACTTCCGACGGCTGAACCAGAACGCGCCGGCGGCCATCACCGCCACCAGCAGCAGGCCTGCGGTGTCGGTGGCGTGCCAGTGGCTTTGGCCGGGCAGGCCATGGCCCTCATGGGCCCAGGCGTTCATGGCGGCCAGGGGCAGGGCCAGGATCAGCAACTTGTGCATGGGGCAGCTCCTCACGTGTTGGGCGCGATGGCGGGGGTTCGCGCGAATTTATGCAATGGGTTGGTGCACGGTCACCAATTTGGTGCCGTCAGGGAAGGTGGCTTCCACCTGGATCTCGGTGACGATGTCGGCGACACCGTCCATCACATCGTTGCGGGAGAGAAACGTCTTGCCCTCGCTCATCAACTGCGCCACGGTCTTGCCGTCGCGTGCGCCTTCCATGATGGCGGCGCTGATGAAGGCAATGCTTTCCGGTACGTTCAGCTTCAGTCCGCGCGCCTTGCGGCGTTCTGCCAGCAGCGCGGCCGTGAAGATCAGCAGCTTGTCTTTCTCACGGGGGGTAAGGTCCATGGGGTTTGCCTGCGTGCACGAACGGTGCCAAGTGAATGCCGCATGCTAACGACTGTCAGGGCAGTCGCCTGAGGCGCTGGCGGGTCGGCCAACTTCATCCGACCTGGCGCCGCCGGCCCCCGCGCCCCCCTAGGCTGAGGCTGCAAAGACCGCGAGGCACCCCCTAACCCGGGGCGGCTGGCAAGTCGCGCGGTGGCCCGCCCACCCGTACGATCCGCCACACGGGCCACGGGCCCGGCCTCCAGCCGGCCTTGAGGCCAAGCTTTCCAGTCGCCGACGCAAGAAGGAGTACCCAGATGCTGTCCATGCTGAAAGGCCGCCTGTGGGCTGCCATCACGATGCTCATGCTGTCATTCGGCACCAACGCATCCCCTGTGAACTACCACTTCACGGGCGACATTGTCGGCACGCTGAATGGTGCGGCCGTCAGCGGCGTGCTGAACCTGAACGTGACGGGCGACACCGACGACATCACACACCCATCCCAGGCCTACTTGCTCAATACGTTTGGGGGTGCCGTGTTTGACCTCGCCAGTGTCGGGAGCTTCACAGTGACCAGCTCGGCATATGTCTTTGCCCGGCCTGACCTGGGTGTGGTCGGCTTCGGCGTGCAAGGGATTCCCAGCTGCTGCGACATCATCCAGCTGCTGAATGCGGCCTTCGCTGGCTATGACCTGAGCAGCGATATCGGCCCGCTTGGCAACCCGGTCAATCCGTCCCTGGGCGATTGGATCAGTGTGCCGACCACCCAGGGCCTGTTCACGGTCACTTCGATGAGAAACAACACCTTCCAGGCCACCGTCAGCCCTACGGTTTCTGTGCCGGAGCCGGGCTTGCCGGCGCTGCTGGTGCTCGCCGGTGCTGCCGCGTGGTTCGGCGGCCGGCGCGGAAACCGGGCATCACTGGTGCGCGCGGGCTTGACGGCCTGACAGCCACCGTCGGGCGCGCACGCGCGCTCGACACGTCTGCACCTTTGCCGCGCCTTCGGCGCGCGGGCCGGCCTTCGACAGGGCGTCGGCCCGAAACTTGTATGCGGCAGGGCTTGTGAGCCTCTCCAAGCCTGCCCCTGGTCCAGTCCCGAAGGCTGGCCCGCACACGCCGCCGCAGCAGCGCGTCATCAAGGTCCGGCGCGACTACAACGCCTGGGTCGCCAAGGAAAGCCTGGAGGACTACGCCCTGCGCTTCACGCCGCGCAGCTTCCGCAAGTGGGGCGAGTGGCGGGTGGCGCAAACCGCATTGGGCGGCGCCGCCAGCTTCCTGGTGCTGGAGGCCTTGGGCGCGACGCTGCTGCTGCAGTTTGGCTTCACCAACATGCTGTGGGCGGTGCTGGCCACGGCAATGATCATCGGCGCGGCGGGCCTGCCCATCAGCATCTATGCGGCGCGCTATGGGCTGGACATGGACCTGCTGACGCGCGGCGCCGGCTTCGGCTACATCGGCAGCACCATCACCAGCCTCATCTACGCCAGCTTCACCTTCATCTTCTTTGCGCTGGAAGCGGCCATCATGGCCTACGCGCTGGAACTGGTGTTCGACATCCCGCCGGCCTGGGGCTACCTGGTCTGCGCGCTGGTGGTCATCCCCATGGTCACGCATGGCGTCACCGTCATCAGCCGCTTCCAGGTGTGGACGCAGCCGCTGTGGCTGGTGCTGCTGGTGCTGCCCTACGTGGCGGTGTTCCGCGCCCACCCCCACCTGGTGGACGACCTGCGCGCCTTTGCGGGCGAGTCCGGCAATGGCGAGGCCTTCAACCCACTGCTCTTCGGCGGGGCCCTGACCGTGGGCGTGGCGCTGATCACGCAGATGGGCGAACAGGTCGACTACCTGCGCTTCATGCCCGAAAAGACACGCGACAACCGCGTGCGCTGGTGGGCCGCCGTGCTGATGGGCGGGCCGGGCTGGGTCATCCCCGGCGTCCTGAAGATGCTGGGCGGCGCGCTCCTGGCCATGCTGGCCCTGCAACTCTCCGTGCCTGCAGAACGCGCGGTGGACCCCAACCAGATGTACCTGGCGGCGTTTGAGCTGGTCTTCCCGCACTACGGCTGGGCCGTCGCCGCCACAGCGCTGCTGGTGGTGGTGAGCCAGCTCAAGATCAACGTGACGAACGCCTATGCCGGGTCCCTGGCCTGGAGCAACTTCTTCGCCCGCGTGACGCACAGCCACCCGGGACGCGTGGTGTGGGTGGTGTTCAACCTGCTCATTGCGCTGATGCTGATGGAGCTGGAGGTCTTCAAGGCCATCGGCCATGTGCTGGGCCTGTACAGCAACATCGCCATCAGCTGGATCATGGCCGTGGTGGCGGACCTGGTGGTCAACAAGCCCATGGGCTGGTCGCCCAAAGGTGTGGAGTTCAAGCGCGCGCGCCTGTATGACTTCAACCCGGTGGGTGTGGGCGCCATGGGCGCTGCGTCGGTGCTGTCGGTGCTGGCCTGGCTGGGCGTCTTCGGGCCGATGGCGCAGGCCTTCTCTGCCGCCATTGCCATGGTGGTTGCCTTTGTCACCGCACCGCTGATCGCCTGGGCCACCAAGGGCCGCTACTACATTGCCCGGCCGGCGGAAGCCGACGGCTACCTGGGCAGCCACCTGAACCTGCGGATGCAGCGCCAGTGCGTCATCTGCGAACGCGCCTACGAGGGCGAAGACATGGCGCCGTGCCCCGCCTATGGCGGACCCATTTGCAGCCTGTGCTGCAGCCTGGACGCGCGCTGCCATGACCTGTGCAAGCCCGAAGCTGCGCGCGGCCGCGTGCAGTTGAATGCCTTGTTGCGCCGCCTGACGCCCAAGCCGTGGTGGCCGCAGCTGGACACCGGCCTGGGCCGCTACCTGTTGCTGATGGCCTGGGTGGCGCCAGCGCTGGCCGGCCTGCTGGCCATGATCCACCAGGCCGAACTGCGCCAGCTGGGCGACGGCGCCCTGGCGGCCGCACCCGCGCTGCGCGGCGCTTTCATCAAGGCCTACTGCGCGCTGCTGCTGCTGGCGGGTGTGATTGGCTGGTGGTTGGTGCTGGCGCAGAGCAGCCGCCGCGTGGCGCAGGAAGAAAGCAACCGGCAGACCGAGGCGCTGGTGCGCGAGATCGACAGCCACCGCCGCACCGACGAAGAACTGCAGCGCGCCAAGCACGCCGCCGAGGACGCCCGCCGTGCGGCCGAAGCCGCCAACCAGGCCAAGACGCGCTACATCAGCAGCATCAGCCACGAGCTGCGCACGCCGTTGAACAGCATCCTGGGCTATGCGCAACTGCTGGACGAAGACCCGGCGATGCCGCCGCAGCGCAAGCACAGCGTGGGCGTCATCCGCCGGGGCGGTGAACACCTGCTGAGCCTGATCGAAGGCACGCTGGACATTGCACGCATCGAAAGCGGCAAGCTGGCGCTCAACCCCAAGCCCATGCGGCTGCGCGACAGCCTGCAGCAGATCGTCAACCTGTTCGAACTGCAGGCCGCGGCCAAGGGCCTGCGATTCGACCACGACGTGGACGGAGCGCCGGACCTGGTGCGCGCGGACGAGCGGCGCCTGACGCAGATCCTCATCAACGTGCTGGGCAACGCCGTCAAGTTCACACAGCTTGGTCGCGTCAGCTTCCGCGCCAGCCATGTGCGCGACATGGCGGTGTTCGAGATCGAGGACACCGGCCCCGGCATTGCCACAGAAGACATCGAACGCATCTTCGAACCCTTTGCCCGCGGCATGCAGGCGCCCAGCGCAGGCGGCACCGGCCTGGGCCTGACCATCGCCAAGATGCTGACCGACCTGATGGGCGGCGAGATGACCGTCTCTTCAGAGCCGGGCAAGGGGACCTTGTTCCGTGTCAGGCTCTTCCTGCCCGAATTGACGGGAGCGCGTATGGCCCCGCTGCCGCCATTACGCGGCGGCTACGCGGGCACCCGGCGGCGCATCCTGGTGGTGGACAACGAAGAAGTGGACCGCACGCTGCTGGCGCGCCGCCTGCAGGCGCTGGGCTTCGAGGTGGTGGAAGCCGCGTCAGGCACGGCCGCCGTCGGCCTGCTCGGCGAGACCACGGTAGACGCCATCCTCATGGACCTGGCCATGCCCGGCATCGACGGCTGGCAGACCATCCGCACCCTGCGGCGCCAGGGCCTGAGCACGGCGCCCGTGGCCATCGTCTCCGCCAATGCCTTCGACAAGGGCCTGGACAACGACGTGGGTGTGGGCGCGGCCGACTTCATCACCAAGCCCGTGCGCTTTGACGAGTTGCTGGATTGGCTGGGCACGCAGCTGTCGCTGCAATGGCAGGCCGCCCCGCCCACGCCCGCGCCGGCGCCGGAACCGCAGCCCTTGTCCGCGGCTGCACAATGCCCGCCACGCGAGCAACTCAGTGCGCTGCAGGAGATGGTGAACCTGGGCTACCCGCGCGGCGTGCAGCAGCGGCTGGACGACATCGAACACCAGCATCCGCAGTGCCGGCCGTGGATCGCGCCCTTGCGCGACCTGGCGCAGCGTTTCCAGTTCGACCGCATGACCCCCCTCATCCAAGATGCCCTCGCCCGCACCCCCATCCGCTAAAAGCCCGCTTGAACGGCCGGCCAGCACGGGCATCGTGCTGGTCGTGGACGACGTGCCGGACAACCTGGCGCTGTTGCACGACGCGCTGGACGCCGCCGGCTACACCGTGCTGGTGGCTACCGACGGCGCCCAGGCCTTGCAGCGCGCTTTGCAGTCCGAGCCTGACATCGTGCTGCTGGACGCGGTGATGCCGGGCATGGACGGCTTTGAAGTGGCGCGGCGCCTGAAAGCCGGGCCGGAAACCGCGCACATCCCCATCGTCTTCATGACCGGCCTGACCGACACCGAACACGTGCTGGCCGCCTTCGACGCGGGTGGCACGGACTACATCACCAAGCCCATCCGCCCGGCCGAGGTCATTGCGCGCATGGCCGTGCACATGCACGCCGCGCGGCAGGCCCGGCAAGCGCGCAACGCACTGGACGCCTACGGCCACGCCACCATTGCCATCCGGCTGGACCTGAAACCCGCCCGCCTGGTCTGGCAGACGCCGTTGGCGCGCCAGTGGCTGCCGCTGTACTTTGACGCGCCGGCCGACGTGGTGCCGCAGGCCCTGCTGGACTGGCTGCAGCCGGCGCTGTCCGGTCGCGAGCTGCGCCCACTGACCACGCCGCTGTCGTCGTCGAGCGCGGCACGCCAGCTGGTGGCCACGCTACAAGGCCAGACCGTGGACGAGGACTGGCTGATCGTGCTGCGCGAAGTCAGCGACGCCGCCACGGTGGAAGCCACCATGCAGGCCTTCGGCCTGACGCTGCGAGAAAGCGAAGTGCTGTACTGGGTGGCCAAAGGCAAGACCAACCGCGACATCGGCGACATCCTGGGCAGCAGCCCGGCCACGGTGAAGAAGCACCTGGAACGCATCTACGAAAAGTTGGGTGTGGAGACGCGCACGGCGGCCGCCGCGATGGCCATGCAGCGCGTGCGCGAACTCAACCCGGCCTGATGGCGCTGCTGCAAGAAGCCCGTGGCGCGGCGCTGTAGGAGCGTTCCCACAGCCGCTTGCGAAGCTGGACGACAGCCAGGAAGTCCGCGACCGGGCACAGTGCAAGGCATGAACTCCGGTCGTCGTGACGGGAGCAGATGGCAGAAGTTGCCAGACCTTGCCAGAAGGAGCCCACCATGCGAACCCAGCACATCTTCCTGAAAACCGCCTGCATTGCCGCGCTCTTGGGCGCGTCCACCAGCTGGGCCCTGACCGCGCCGCCCATGAGCGTGCGCAGTGGCGGCTCGAGCGTGGAGGAATTCGAACAACTCAATGCCAGTGCGTCGGACTACTCCTTGAAGCTGGTGCTGGCGTCCAAGGGCAGCGGCGCCTATGTCGCCGGCATCGACCTCACCGTGCGTGCCCTGCCTTCGCGCGAGGTGGTGCTGGAGAAAACGGCCGCCGGCCCGCTGGTGCTGATGGCCCTGCCGCCCGGTCGCTACGAACTCACGGCCACTTCGCACGACGTGCTGCCTGGCGCGCCGGCGACGCTCAAACGGGTGCTGAATGTGTCCCGCTCGGGTTTGACCCATGCCGTCATGTACTTTGACAGCGGCGACTCCGTTGAGCCGGAAAGCCCGGCTGCCTACAGCACGCCGTAAAGATTCCGGTGGCGCAAGCAGGGCGCTACCTGCCCTGCCAGCCTCACTGGATGAGGCCGTTCTTCATGGCGTAGTAGGTGAGGTCGCTGTTGGACTGCAGTTGCAGTTTCTCCAGCACCCGGGTGCGGTAGGTGCTCACCGTCTTCACGCTCAGGAACAGGTGTTCGGCCACGTGACCCACCGTCTCACCCTTGGCCAGGTGCAGGAAGACCTGCAGTTCGCGGTCGCTCAGGGTTTCGTGCGGCAACTTGTCGGACAGGCCCGAGGCGCCGTCGGCCAGCATCTCGGCCACGGCCGGCGTGATGTAGCGTCGGCCGCGCGCCACGGTGCGGATCGCGGTGGCAATTTCCGACGGATCGCATTCCTTGTTCAGGTAACCCGCCGCGCCCTGCCGCAACAAGGTCGTGGCGAAATGCGCTTCCGGGAAGCCGCTGAGGATCAGCACCGGCAGATTCGGGCAGCGCGCCTTGATGGCACTCAGCGCGTCGACGCCGCTCTGGTCAGGCATCGACAGGTCCATCAGCAGCACATCCACTTCGCCATTGCGCGCAATGGCCAGCGCCTCGTGGCCGTTGGCGGCTTCTGCCGTGACGCGGAAATCCACTTCTTCGGAAAGCAACTGGCGCAGCCCGGTGCGGACGATGGCGTGGTCATCGACGATGCCGATGCGGATCATGGTCGGGCAACCTTCGAGGAAGATAGGGCCTTCAGTGTATGAGGTCTCCAATGTCCCATCCCGCCTTGCCTTGGAACCACCTGCCCTCGTACCGCCTGGCTGGCGCGCTGTCCCTGGGTCTTGCAGTGCTGGTGCTGGCGGTCACGGAATTCAGCTTCAGCGCCGACGCTCGGGCCACCGAGCAGCGCGAATTCGCCTCTGGCGCCCGCCTGGCTGTGGGCAAGTTACGGCGCGTGGTCCTGGGCATGGAGTCAGCGCAGCGCGGCTTCATGCTGACCGGACGCCAGGAGTATCGGGCCCCTTACGACGAATTGCTGGCGCAGATCGGCCCGGTGCTGGAGTCGGTGCGAAGTCTGGCCGTCCGGCGACCCGCTCGGCGCGAGACGCTGGAGCAGATCGTCAGCACCAGCGAAAAGAAGTTCTCCGAGCTGGCCGAAGTCATGCGCCTGCTCGACGAAGGCAACACCAAGGTGGCCGGCAACCTGCTGATGACCGATATCGGCCGTGAGCAGACCGAACGCATCCAGGAATTGGTCGACGGCATGATCGTCGAGGAGGACGCCGCTTACGCAAAGGCGGGCGTGCTGCGAGAGACGATCCGCAACTGGAGCCGAATGGCGGCACTGGCCATGATTGGCATCTCCTTGCTGAGCTTGCTGGCGTCCTTGCGCCTGGGCCGGGAGCGCGAAGCCGAACGTGCGCGCTTTGTCAGCGACCTGAGCGCGGAGCGCGACAAACTGGAGGCCGAGGTGACGCGGCGCACCGCGGAACTCACCGACCTGGCCCACCATCTGCAGACCGTACGCGAGGACGAACGTGGCCGGCTGGCGCGCGAGCTGCACGACGAACTGGGTGGCCTGCTGACAGCCGCAAAGATGGACCTGGCTCGCGTGCGCAAGCGTCTGGTCGACAGCGGGCCCGAAGTGGCCGAGCGCATCGACCACCTGGGTCGGACGCTGGACTTGGGCATCGCGCTCAAGCGAAACATCATCGAGAACCTGCGTCCGTCGGCGCTGCAGAACCTGGGCTTGCCACGCACGTTGGAAATCCTGTGCAGCGAATTTTCCAGGGCGTCCGAAATTCAGGTCGACACGGATATTGCGGACCTGACGCTCGGTGGCGAATGCGCCTTGTCGCTGTACCGCGTGACCCAGGAAGCACTGACCAATATCGCCAAGTACGCCAAGGCGAGCCGGGTGCGGGTCTGCCTGGAAGCGCAGCCGAACCAGGTCCGTCTCACCGTGGACGACAACGGCATCGGCTTTGCCACTGGTCAGGTCCGCGTCGGCTCGCACGGCTTGGCGGGCATGCGGTTTCGCGCGCAATCCTGCGGGGGCACCTGGGTGTTGCGCACGGCGCCCGGCCAGGGCTCCACGGTGACCGTGACCGTGCCGCTTCCCGCCGATGCCGCCCCGGCGGCCGCATTGGCATGATGCGGATGACAGCGCGCAATACAACGAACAAGCCTTGTCCTGCACCGCGGCAGCCGCCAGTGGCTTGGCGTGCAAACCGCGTCACAGCACGGCCCCTCCCGAGCCGTGCAAGCGTGTCGGCACGGTGTCGGACCTGTGTCGGTACAGGCCGTCCTGGAGCCGCTGCAGGGCGCCGCAATGGTGGGCCTGCGTCCCTTGCCATGCGGTCCAGTCCTACAAACAGCGTCGCCCAAGGCTGACGGGCAGGCCTCCGGGCCTGCGGCACAGTTCCTCCAGGCCAACGTTGCAGGCGCAGCGTTGTTCAAGAACCCACCTGGTAGGACATGCCTTGAAGCTGCACCACCCCTTGATTGCTGCCGTTGCCACCACCACGCTCCTGTTGTCGACTGGCTGCGCCGTCGTGCGCGACCAGCAGTCCGTGGGCACCTACATCGACGACTCCGTGCTCACCACCCGAGTGAAGACCAAGCTGGCTGAAAACGCCGTGCTCAGCACGCTGACCTTGACGGTTGAAACCTTCAAAGGTGTCGTGCAGCTGAGCGGCGTGGCCAAGACCGCGGCCGAACGCGAGACCGCCGAAAACATCGCCCGTGACATTGCCGGAGTGGTGGCCGTTCGCAACGACATCCGCATCAGCGGTTGAGGTCGCTGTCAGGCGAAGCAAGGCGCTGACGCACCACCCAATCCACACGAGGATTCCATGGACAAGAACCGAATCGATGAAGGCACGGCTGCAGCACCGTCACCGCAACAAGCCGGGCACCGCAGCCCCGCATTCCGGCAGGTCAAGCGCCGTGGCGCAGGCGTGCTCGTCCTGGCGCTGATGGCCGGCAGCGTGGGTGCCCTGCTGGCGTCCACGTACTACGACGATCGTCCGCTGGGTGTCCGGCTGGACGCCGGCGTGCAGGCCGGCAAGGACGGTCTGCAGGCGCAGGTCCAGGCCGTGCAGGGCGCCGCAAACGGTGTTGCCGAAGCGGCCGCCAGCCGCGTGTCGCAGGCGTCAGACGATGTCAGCCAGGCCATGAGCGACAGCGCCATCACCGCGGCGGTGAAGACCGCGCTGGCGGCCGACCCTGCGCTCAGCGCCGTGAAGATCGAGGTCACCACCGACGACGGCGTCGTGCGCATGGACGGCCCGGCGCCGGACGAGCAGGCGCGCAAACGCGCCGAAGTGCTGGCTGCCGCGCCTAAGGGCGTCCGATCGGTGGACAACCGCTTGGTGGTGCCGCCTGCGCGCCAACTGACCTGAACCGACAACCGAACCCCACTATGAATTTGAGGAGCCCTCCATGAACAGCAGCCTTTGCACGACCTTGATCGCGGTTGCCGCAGCAGCCACCCTGGCCGCTTGCGGCGGTGGGAACCAGGCCGCGGATCCCACGGCCGGCGTCATGTCGCCCGCCGCCCAGGCCACCACGGCGTCCGCCGAGCCGCACCGGCCGGCGCACACCGTGAAACCCGTGGCCCAGGCCGGCACGCTGGGCACGGTCACGGCGATCACGCCGATGTATGCCCAGGAGTCCACCAGCGGCGTAGGGGCCGTGCTCGGCACCGTGATCGGTGCAGCGGCCGGTCACCAGATCGGTGGAGGCGACGGCAAGAAGCTCGCCACCGCCGTTGGCGCTGTGGGCGGTGCCTTTGCGGGCAACAAGATCGAAAAGGACCGCAACAGCAAGCTCACCGGCTACCGGGTGGACGTGCGCCTGGACGATGGTCAGACGTCGGCCTACACACTGAGCCAGCTGGGCTCCTTTGCCAACGGCCAGCGCGTACGCGTGCTGGACGGGCAGATCAAGCCGGCTTGACGAACGGCTGCTCTTGCCACCCCCAGCGGCGCCTTCAGCGCCCGGGGTAGGCGATCGTCATGGCGGTCTTGATCAGCGGCAACACGGGTGAAGGTGGGGTGGCTGACGCGTCGAACGGGTGTTGCGTCTGCCCGGCCACGCCGGCCTTCACCTTCAGCACATACAGGCGCGTTTCGGCATAGGGCGGCACGCCCAGGTAGCGCTCCACTGCCCTTTCGCCAGCGTTGTATGCAGCGGAGACCAGGCGCAAGTCGCCTTCAAAGTAGGCCATCAGCCAGCGCAGGTAGGCCATGCCGCCGCGCACGTTCTGCACCGGGTCCATGATGTTGCGCACGCCAAAGCGCGCGGCGGTGGCGGGCATCAGCTGCATCAGGCCGCGCGCGTCCTTCGGGCTCACGGCGTTGGCATCGAAGTTGGATTCGGTGGCGATGATGGACAGCACGAAGTGGGGCTGCAGCTGGTATTCCGGCGCCACCAGGTTGACAAAACGCACCAGGGCTTCGGGGGCGTTGGCCGGTGGCGGCACCGGCAACACGGCCAGTGGGACGCCAGGCTTGCCGGCGCTGACAGCCGGTTTGGCTGGCGCTGCCAGCGCTGCGCGGTCCTCGTCGGGCGGGCGAAGGCAGGGCGGCGGGGGCCCCAGCGGCTCGCCCATGCGCGCCAGGATGTTGCGGGCCTGCGCGTAGCCTTGCTCGGCCGCGGCGGCAAAGAGGTGGGCGGCTTCGGCCTCGTTGCGCTCGATGCCGCGTGCATTGGTCTTCATCCAGGCCAGGCTGTATTGAGACTCCGCGTCGCCGTAGCGCGCGGCACGGCAGTAAAGCTCGGCGGCGCGCACCGGGTCTCGCGGCACGCCGTCACCGAATTCCAGGGCCTTGGCCTCTTCGCGCCAGCGCTCCACGCGCGCGGGCACCACCGGTCCCTTTTCGGCCGGCGGGGTGCTGGGGCGTGGCAGGCCGTCCAGGGTCAGCACAGGCACCGGTGGCAGCTGGGCCAGCGCGGGAGGTGACGCGGACAGCGCTCCCAGCAGGGCGCAGAGCGCCGGAAAAGTCGTTCCTTTCATGGCGGGCCGAAGTCTAGGGGCTGGCGGGCCGGGGCGCGCCCGTACGCCAGACGGCGTATTGGCCGCCGTGCAGTGCTGCCGAACACTCCGCTCGCAGGTTTGATCCCCAACCTCCCCCAACACCCCAGGAGCGAGAACCCATGACCACCACCCGCCGTGCTTTCGGCAAGACATTCGGCAAGACCCTCACCGCCGTCACGCTGGCCATGGCCGGCGCCGGCTTTGCCACACTGGCGCACGCCCAGGAGACCATCAAGGTCGGCGTGCTGCACTCCCTGAGCGGCACCATGGCCATCTCGGAAACGGTCCTGAAGGACACGATCCTGATGGAAATCGAAGCCATCAATGCCAAGGGCGGCCTGCTGGGCAAGAAGCTGGAAGCGGTGGTCGTGGACCCGGCCTCCAATTGGCCCCTGTTTGCCGAGAAGACCCGCCAGCTGATCAGCAAGGACAAGGTCGCCGTGATCTTCGGCTGCTGGACCAGCGTGTCGCGCAAGAGCGTGCTGCCGGTGGTGGAAGAGCTGAACGGCCTGCTGTTCTACCCCGTGCAATACGAAGGTGAAGAGCTTTCCAAGAACGTGTTCTACACGGGTGCCGCGCCCAACCAGCAGGCCATTCCCGCCGTGGAATACCTGATGAGCAAGGACGGCGGCAGCGCCAAGCGCTGGGTGCTGCTGGGCACGGACTACGTGTACCCGCGCACCACCAACAAGATCCTGCGTTCGTTCCTGAAGAGCAAGGGCGTGAAGGACGAGGACATCATGGAGGAGTACACCCCCTTCGGGCACTCCGACTACCAGAGCATCATCGCCAAGATCAAGAAGTTCAGCTCCGAGGGCAAGAAGACGGCCGTCGTGTCGACCATCAACGGCGACAGCAACGTGCCCTTCTACAAGGAACTGGGCAACCAGGGCCTGAAGGCGACGGACGTGCCGGTGGTGGCGTTCAGCGTGGGTGAGGAAGAACTGCGCGGCGTCGATACCAAACCCCTGGTTGGTCACCTGGCCGCCTGGAACTACTTCCAGTCCATCAAGAACCCGACGAACGACGCCTTCATCAAGCAGTGGAGCGCGTACGCCAAGGCCAAGGGCATTGCCGGCCACAAGGACAAGCCGCTGACCAATGACCCGATGGAAGCCAGCGTCATCGGCTTCCACATGTGGGCACAGGCCGTCACCAAGGCCAAGAGCACGGACACCGACAAGGTCATCGCCGCCATGGCTGGCCAGACCTACACGGCGCCCAGCGGCATCAAGTCGATGATGGACCCGAAGAACCACCACCTGCACAAGAGCGTGTTCATCGGCGAAATCAAGGCCGACGGCCAGTTCAACGTGGTGTGGAAGACGCCGGGTCCGGTCAAGGCCCAGCCGTGGAGCCCGTACATCCCGGAGAACAAGGGCAAGAAGGACGAGCCCGAGAAAAAGTAACCCCCCGGAGCGGCCTGGCGGCCGCCTCCCCCCAAGGGGGGCGACCCCAGCGGCCCGGCTAAGCCGGTTCCGCGGCGTCCGCTTGATGTGGGGCTGGCGGGCCTTGCCCGCTAAGCCCCATTTGCTTTTTCTACGGTCTCATCTGTGCTTCAAAGACTGCTGTTCTGCGTATTGCTTGTGCTTGGTCCCGTCACCGCCTTTGCGTTGACCCCCGACCAGGCCATGCGCATCGCGCAAGGCGAAAGTGACACCCGCATCGCCGCCTTGAACGAGGTGGTGACCGCCGCAGACCCCGCGCTGGCGGCCTTTGTGCAGGCCGTGCTGGCCGACGAGGTCAAGCTCGCCAGCGGCAAGGCGCTGATCGTGCGCGACGGCAAGGCCACTGACGCCGCCACGGGCGCGTCCGTACCCCTGCCGGAGACGCTGGAAGACGTTGTCAACCCGAACCGGGTGCGTCGCGAGCTGGAAAGCGCCCTGGCCGCGCTGAAGCTGTTTTCGCCTGACCGCGCCGAGCGCGCCAAGGCGGTCACCGAATTGAAAGACCAGGTCGACGAAGGCAAGTTGGTGCTGATCCAGAAGGCCGAGTCGTCCGAGACCGACCCTGACATCAAGGCCCAGCTGGCGCTGCTGAAGGCGGCCGTGCTCATCTCGTCCACCGACAAGGCCAAGCGGCTGGCCGCTGCGCAATTGCTGACTGACAGCGACCAGCCTGCCACCAAGAGTCTGCTGCTGGAACGCCTGGCCGCGGAAACCGATGGCGAAGTCAAGGCCGCACTGAACAAGTCGCTTGCCCACGTGGCCGGCCGGCTGGCCTGGGGCGAGCGCCTGGGTGTGCTCTTCACCGGCATCAGCCTGGGCAGCATCCTGCTGCTGGCCGCGTTGGGTCTGGCCATCACCTACGGCCTGATGGGCGTGATCAACATGGCCCATGGCGAGCTGATCATGATCGGCGCCTACGCCACCTACTTCATGCAGAACCTGTTCCGGCAGGTGGCGCCGGGCGCGTTTGACTACTACGTGCTGGCGGCCATTCCCTTCAGCTTCATCGCCAGCGCGCTGGTGGGTGCGGCCATGGAGCGCACGGTGATCCGCTGGCTCTACGGACGACCGCTGGAGACCTTGCTGGCCACCTGGGGCATCAGCCTGATCCTCATGCAGACGGTACGCAGCTTGTTCGGCGCGCAGAACGTGGGCGTGGAGAACCCCGCGTGGCTGTCCGGTGGTGTGCAGGTGCTGCCGAACCTGGTGCTGCCCTACAACCGCATCGCCATCCTCGCCTTCGCGTGTCTGGTGCTGGCGGGCATGGCGCTCCTGATCGGCAAGACGCGCCTGGGCCTCTTCGTGCGCGGCGTGACTCAGAACCGCCGAATGGCTTCCTGTGTGGGCGTGAACACCGCGCGCGTGGACACCTACGCGTTTGCGCTGGGTGCGGGCATCGCGGGCCTGGCGGGCTGCGCGCTCAGCCAGGTCGGCAATGTCGGCCCGGACCTGGGACAGGGCTACATCGTCGACAGCTTCATGGTGGTGGTGCTGGGCGGCGTGGGGCAGATCGCCGGCACCGTCTATGCCGGGCTGGGGCTGGGCGTGCTGAACAAACTGCTGGAAGGCTGGCAGGGCGCGGTGCTGGCCAAGATCATGGTGCTGGCCTTCATCGTCATCTTCATCCAGAAGCGGCCCCAGGGCATCTTCGCCCTGAAGGGACGGAGCGCGGAATGAACATGACCCCCCCCCGTAGCGCCTCCGGCGCTCCCCCCCCGGGGGGCGCCCCCAGCGGCCCGGCGAAGCCGGTTCCGCGGCGGCTGTTTGATGCGCGGGCATGGACTGGTGTGTTCGTCGCACTCATCGTCATGTCTGTGCTCGTACCGGTGCTGAACCTGGTGGTGCCAGACGGCAACCTCTTCCACCTGAGTGATTTCTACGTCAGCCTGCTGGGCAAGATCCTGTGCTACGCCATCTGCGCGCTGGCCATGGACCTGATCTGGGGCTACACCGGCATCCTGTCGCTCGGCCACGGCCTGTTCTTTGCGCTGGGCGGCTACGCAATGGGCATGTACCTCATGCGCCAGATCGGCCGCGACGGCCAATACAAGTCCGACATGCCGGACTTCATGGTCTTCCTGAACTGGAAGGAATACCCCTGGCACTGGGCGCTGTCCGACAGCTTCGTGGCGCAGATGCTTTTCGTGTTCCTGGTGCCGGGCCTGCTGGCCTTTGTGTTCGGCTTCTTCGCCTTCCGCAGCCGCATCAAGGGCGTCTACTTTTCGATCATCACGCAGGCGCTGACCTTCGCCGCCATGCTGCTGTTCTTCCGCAACGAGACGGGCTTTGGCGGCAACAACGGCTTCACGGACTTCAAGCGCATCCTGGGCACGCCCGTCACCACGCCCAGCATGCGGGTGCTGCTGTGTGTGCTCAGCGGCCTGGTGCTGATTGCCTTCTTCGTGATGGCACGTGCCATCGTGCAAAGCAAGTACGGGCGTGTGCTGCAGGCCATCCGCGACGCCGAGACCCGCGTCATGTTCACCGGCTACAACCCCGTGGCCTACAAGCTGAGCATCTGGACGCTGTCCGCCGTGATGTGCGGCGTGGCCGGTGCGCTCTACGTGCCGCAGGTGGGCATCATCAACCCCGGTGAAATGAGCCCGGCAGCCAGCATCGAAATCGCCATCTGGGCCGCGGTGGGCGGACGCGCCAGCTTGATCGGCCCCATCGTCGGTGCGTTCTTCGTCAACGGCGCCAAGAGCTGGTTCACCGTGGCCTTCCCCGAATTCTGGCTGTTCTTCCTGGGCGCACTGTTCATTGCGGTGACGCTGTTCCTGCCGGACGGCATCGTCGGGCTCTTCAAGCGCAAGAAGGAGCACAGGCCATGAACCAGGGCTCGCTCCAAAGGAGACTCGCGTGACGCCGGACCTGATGGCCGCCGGCGCCCAGAAGCTGGCCGACCACCGCGCCAAGACCGGCGCCCTGGTGCAGGATGAAGCGGTCTATTTCGGCCAAGGCGTGGCGCTGTACGTGGACGGCATCACCGTCAGCTTCGACGGCTTCCGCGCGCTGAACAACCTGAGCCTGACCATCAACGTGGGCGAGCTGCGCTGCATCATCGGCCCCAATGGCGCTGGCAAGACGACGATGATGGACTGCATCACCGGCAAGACCCGGCCGGACAGTGGCACCGTCTTCTTCGGCAGCAACATCAACCTGCTGCGCCTGAGCGAACCGCAGATCGCGCAGATCGGCGTCGGTCGCAAGTTCCAGAAGCCCACGGTCTACGAACAGCTGAGCGTCTTCGAAAACCTGGAACTGGCCCTGAAGGCCGACCGCAGCGTGCGCGCGGCGCTGTTCCACCGCCTGAGCGGCGAGCAGATGGACCGCCTGGGCGAGGTGCTGACCCTGATCCACCTGAAAGACGAAGCCCAGCGCACGGCGGGCCTGCTGAGCCATGGCCAGAAGCAGTGGCTGGAGATCGGCATGCTCTTGATGCAGGACCCGAAGCTGCTGCTGCTGGACGAGCCGGTGGCGGGCATGACCGACGAGGAAACCGAACGCACTGCAGAGCTCTTCCTGACGCTGGAAGGCAAGCATTCGCTGGTGGTGGTGGAACACGACATGAAGTTCGTGGACCAGCTCACCGAAGGCCGCAAGACGGTGACGGTGCTGCACGAAGGATCGGTGCTGGCCGAGGGCCTGCTGAAGGACGTGCAGAACAACGAGAAGGTCGTGGAGGTCTACCTTGGCCGGTGAAGCGATCCTCAAGGTTGACGGCCTCAACCAGTACTACGGCGGCAGCCACATCCTGCGCAACGTCTCGTTCGAGGCGAAATTGGGGGAAGTCACCGTGATCCTGGGCCGCAACGGCGTCGGCAAGACCACGCTGCTCAAGAGCCTGATGGGCGTGGTGCCGGTGAAGGCCGGCACGGTGTCCTTGTCGGGCCATGACATCACCCGCGCGCCCAGCTACGACCGTGTCAAGCGCGGCATTGGCTACGTGCCGCAGGGCCGCGAGATCTTCGGCCGCCTGACGGTGGATGAGAACCTGCGCATGGGCCTGGCCACCAAGCCGGGCGGTACCGTGGTGCCACCGCAGTTGTTCGAGCTGTTTCCCGTGCTCAAGCAGATGATCGGCCGTCGTGGCGGTGACCTGTCGGGCGGTCAGCAGCAACAACTGGCGATTGCCCGGGCCCTGGCGGCGGGCCCGCAGGTGCTGATGCTGGACGAGCCCACGGAGGGCATCCAGCCCAGCATCATCAAGGACATCGGCCGTGCGCTGCGCATGCTGGCCGACCGCGGCATGAACGGCTCGCCCCTGGCCGTGGTGCTGGTGGAGCAGTACTACGACTTCGCGGCCGAACTGGCCGACCAGTACCTGGTGATGGAGCGCGGCGAAGTCGTGCAGCGCGGCCGTGGCAAGGACATGGAAGCCGAAGGCGCGCGGGAGCGCATGTCCATCTGATCGGACCTGCCCGCGCGGGCTGCGACAATGTGGCCCGTGAAGCAGACCAGACCGCCGCTGGTGCGATCGTGGAAACACGGCACTGGAGGAAAGTCCGGACTGCACAGAGCGCCGTAGCAGCTAACGGCTGTCCACCGCAAGGTGAGGATCAGAGCAACAGAGACGAGTCGGATCGGGGTCCCAGGAAGGGTGTTCTGCGCAAGCAGCCACCCGGAACGGGGCCAAGCCCCGTTCCGGGTGAAACGGGCAATCTCTACGGGCAGCAACACCAAGTAGGCCGGCGTTGACGTGGCTCGCGGAGCCGGCGGGTAGGTGGCACCGAGCCGGAGGGCGATCTCCGGCCCAGAGGAATGGCGGTCACGGCAGCGCCTCGCAAGAGGAGTTGCTGCACAGAATCCGGCTTATCGGTCTGCTTCACACTTTCATCGAGCCCCCAAGCTCGCCGGCGCTCGCTATCCCTCAGGGGGGCCGTCCGCCAGCGGCCTGGCGAAACCAGTTCCGCAGCGGGAAGCTGGCTCGGGCGTGCAGCCGCCTTGCCAGTTCAAGCTTTCCCAACCCAAACTGTCTGTGAGTTCTCCCACCATG
The DNA here is from genome assembly GCA_963750785.1 of uncultured beta proteobacterium. GTDB lineage: Bacteria > Pseudomonadota > Gammaproteobacteria > Burkholderiales > Burkholderiaceae_C > Rubrivivax. Next base: position 322,949 of record CAVVSC010000006.1, read on the forward strand.
ACCCCCCGTGATGCCTGGGCCGGCCCGCGCTGGACGCTGGCCTTGCTGCTGGCCAGCATGGGCATGCTGGGCCCGTTCTCCATTGACGCCTACCTGCCGGCCTTTGCCGGCATTGCGCAGTCGGTGGGGGCCACGCCGCTGCAGATGCAGCAGACGCTGTCCAGCTACCTGCTGGGCTTTGCCGTGATGAACCTGTTCCATGGGTCCCTGGCTGACAGCCTGGGCCGGCGACCCGTGGTGCTGGTGGGGGTGGCGGTGTTCACGCTGGCCTCGGTGGGTTGCGCGCTGTCCCATTCGATCGGCCAGCTGGTGCTGTTCCGCGCCCTGCAGGGCATGAGCGCGGGTGTGGGCATGGTGGTGTCTCGTGCGCTCATCCGCGACCTCTACAAGCCCGCTGACGCGCAACGCATGATGTCGCAGGTGACCCTGTTCTTCGGTGTGGCACCGGCGGTGGCACCGCTGTTCGGCGGGTTGCTGTACACATGGCTGGGCTGGCACGCCATCTTCTGGATGCTGGCGGTGCTGGGTGCGGCCCTGTGGGCAGTGACCGCACGCTGGTTGCCGGAGACCTTGCCTGCCGAGCAGCGCCAGCCCTTGAACGTGGGCAACCTGATGCGCGGCTACGCACAACTGCTGCGCAACCCGCGCTTCATGGCGCTGGTGTTTGCCAGTGGCGTGCCCTTCAACGGCATGTTCCTGTACGTGCTGTCGGCGCCGGTGTGGCTGGGCGAGCACCTGCAGCTGGCGCCGACGCACTTCTTCTGGTTCTTCATGCTGTCCATCGGCGGCATCATGGGCGGCGCCTGGTTTTCGGGACGCATGGCGGGCCGCGCCAAGCCACGCCACCAGATCCGTCATGGCTTCGTGATCATGCTTGGCACGTCGGCCGTCAACGTGGTGCTGAACCTGCTGTTTCCGCCGCACGCAGCCTGGGCCATGCTGCCCGTGGCGGTGTTCTCCTTTGGCTGGGCGCTGCAGGTGTCCGTGGTCACCCTGCTGGCCCTGGAACAGGCGCCGGACCGCCGCGGCATGGCGTCTTCCGTGCAGGCCTGCGTGGGCAGTCTTGCCAACGCCGGCGTGGCGGGCCTGCTGGCGCCGCTGGTGATGCACTCCACGGTGGCCTTGGCGCTGACCTCGGCTGCCATGCTCGGGGTGGGCGCCTTGGCCTGGCTGTGGGTCAAGCCGCGCATTGAAACAGACCAGGTCGGGGGTCAAGTTGGGCCGGGAGGTGGCCGATAAACCGGGTGAGGAGCACCCGCATGAGTCCTTTCCGCCCGCCTTTCCATTCCCTGGTCCGCCAGCAGGCCACTGCCTGCGCCCATCGCCTTCACGGGCCTTTGAGCGCGCTGCCGTTGCTGGCGGGCCTGGCGCTGAGCCTGCCGCAAGCTGCCTGGCCTTCTGACATCCCGCAGCTCAAACCTGCCCGGGTGGCGTCGTCCGAGGGCGGCAGAGGCGGCAACCACGCGCCAGATGACCACGGCACCGCCGTGGCCACCGCGCCCAGCGCGCAGCCGCCGGCCGTCGACCCACTGGAGACCCTGCGCCAGCGCCTGGCCGGCAAGCTGAGCACCGGCAAAGTCTCCGAAGGGGGCGGCCCGATGGACGTGCAGGTCGTCGCCAAGACCGCGGCCGCGCCCGCACCAGCCGCACACGGGGGCACCGCCCATGCGGCGCCGCGGCCGGCGAAGGCCGCAGGCCAAGGTGCCGTGCCGGCCGCAGCGGGTACTGCAGTGGCAGCTGCCAACCATGGCGCTGCGCACTGGTCCTACCAAGGCCCGGCGGGCCCGCAAACCTGGGGCGGCCTGAAGCCTGAGTTCTCGCTGTGCAGCAGCGGCCAACGCCAGAGTCCCATCGACATCCGCGGTGGCCTTGCCGTAGATCTGGACCCGGTCAAGTTCAACTACAGCGACAGCCGCTTCGGCGTCATCGACAACGGCCACACCGTGCAGGCCAACATCGCGCCTGGCAACAGCATCGAGATCGGCGGCAAGCGCTACGACCTGGTGCAGTTCCACTTCCACAGGCCTTCCGAAGAGCGCATCGACGGCCGCCAGTTCGAGATGTCCGTGCACCTGGTGCACAAGGACGACATGGGCAAGCTGGCCGTGGTCGGCATCCTGGTGGACAAGGGGCTGCCCCAGGTCGCGATCCAGAGGGTCTGGAACAGCCTGCCGCTGGAAAAGGGTGAAGAGGCTGCCGCGCGCATGCCGCTGAATCTGGAAGAGTTGCTGCCCAACGACCGCCGCTACTTCACCTACATGGGCTCGCTGACGACGCCGCCGTGTTCGGAAGACGTGCGTTGGGTGGTGATGCGCCAGCCCGTGACCATGTCGCCGGACCAGATCGAGCTCTTCGCCCGCATGTACCCCATGAACGCGCGTCCGGTGCAGCAGGCATCAGGCCGTCGCATCCTGCAGTCGCAGTGACCGGCTGAACCTCATGTCGGCGGCGCCTTGCGCGCCGCCAGCAAGAGCACGGGCCACAGCCACAGGCTGAGGAACCACACGCACACACGGCCGGCACTGACCGGCCGCGTTTCATGGCGAGCCAGCTTCACGAAGAGCACGACGGCCCCCACCACCACGTGCAGCAGCAGCAGGCCGTAGACGATGACGCGGCTGTTGTAGTCGTTGCCCCAGGCGTCGCCGATGACCCGACCTGCCAGGGCGGCGGCCAGCACCGACAGCAGCAGCGCCAGGCCCAGGCCCGCCAGGGCGTGGCGCATTTTCCACAGTGGATCCTGGTCTTGCATGTCAGTCGGAGGGTTTCCTCGGTTGTGCGGGTCATGGGTCTGGAAGTGCAGGCGCGCAGCGCTGGACACGCGTGGCTTCGATGAACCAAGGCCGCAAGCTGAGCCATTGTCCAACGTGCCCGGGCGGGCGCCATGCGCCCTCCGGGAGGCACAAGAACGCGGCAGCCGGCACCGCATGGGCTTCTGAGACACTCTGTTGTCGGCCAAGCGCCCGCGATGCCACCCAGGCGCCTGGCCCGCCACGTCCCGCATGCCCGTGGCTGCCAGGACGGGGACTTGCATCCCTGGCCCGCTGCGGCCACTTCATGGAATCAATGACCCTGCCATGCCCGACCTGCCCAACATCACCCAGGAGGTGGCCTTTCTGGTCCTGATCTTTGCCCTGATGGTCGTGCCCCGGGTCGTGCAGCGATTCCGGATCCCGGCACCCTTGAGCAGCTTCGGCCTGGGCATGGCCGCCACCGCGATCATCGGGACCTTCAGCCAGGCCGGCACGGTTGCCTTGCTGGCGACCTTGGGTATCTCGTCGCTGTTCCTGTTTGCCGGCTTGGAAGTCGAGGTGGCCGATTTCCAGCGTGGCCGCTGGACGCTGGTGCGCCACCTGATCTTCCGCGCCATCGTGCTGGCCGCGGTGGCCTACGCGGCCATGGCCTATCTCGGCGTCAGCTGGCAGATCGCGGTGCTGCTCGGGCTGGCAGTGCTGACACCGTCAGCGGGCTTCATCCTCGACACGCTGCCGACGCTGGACATCACGGAAGAAGAGCGCTACTGGGTGCGCATGAAGGCCATCAGCGGCGAACTCTTCGCGCTGGTGGTGCTCTTCGTGGTGCTGCAGTCCGATTCAGCCGAGCGGCTGGCCTGGTCATCGGCTGCCCTGGTGGCCATGATCATCTGCTTGCCCTTGTTTTTCATGGTGCTGGGCCGTCTGGTCATTCCGCATGCGCGCGGTTCCGAATTCTCCTTGCTGCTCATGGTCGGCGTGATTGCCGCCTTCATGACCTACAAGCTGGGCGTCTACTACCTCGTGGGTGCCTTCATGGCGGGTTTCATCGCCAAGCTGCTGCGGCGGCGCATGCCTTCGTTGGCATCGGAAGAGAACCTGCATGCCATCCGCATGTTCGCGTCCTTTTTTGTGCCCTTCTATTTCTTCTACAAGGGCATGGGCGTCCCCTCGGGCGCGTTGACCCTGGAAGCCCTGCAAGTGGGCGCCGCCCTTACCTTGGTGGCGCTGCCGTTGCGCGTCGGTCTGGTCTGGATTCAGCGCCGCATCGTCAAGGGCGAATCGGCCCTTGCCAGCCTGCGGGTGGCTGCGGCATTGACGCCGACCCTGATCTTCACCCTGGTGTTGGCCACGATCCTGCGGGAACGATTCCAACTGCCCGACGCCATGTATGGTGGGTTGCTGATCTATGCCGGCATCGCCACCATGCTGCCTTCGCTGGTCATGTCGCGTGCCGTGGACATTGACATGCTGCCCGATCCTGCACCGCTGCCACCCTCTGCAGTCCAGGGCAAGCGTTGAGCGCCCGGCTTGCGGTGGTCAGCCACCGCCCTTGGTTCCTGGGCCGGACCGACGCCGCTGTGGAAGCAGGGGCTGTGCCTGGCCATCCGGCGTGCGGCACACCAGCAGGGGAACCGTGCTGGCAGTGACCAGCCCCGGCACCAGGCTGCCGGTGAGCAGCCGCATCACGGCGTTGCGTCCTTCGTGGGCGACGACGATCAGATCGCAGGACTGGTCCAGCGCAAACTGAGCCAGATCGCTGGCGGCGGTTCCAACTGCGAAGGACTTGCTGCTGGTCCTCAAGCCTGCCGCATGGCCCGTGGCGCGTGCCGCCGCGAGCAGGTGCAGTGAGTGTTCTGCCACGCGTGCAGCCATCACTTCATCAGGGCCGGTTGCAAAACCCATGGCGTCGGCCAACGCGGGCTGGTCGGGGCGTGCCAAGTGAACAAACAGCAGGTCCGCGCCGTGGGCCCGCGCCAGGTCCACGCCCAGCTTGGTGGCCACCGCAACCGCTTCGGCCTCGTCCAGCACCACCAGCACGCGACGCAGGCGGCCAGGCTGGGCAGCAGAGTTGTACCCGGGTGACGGTGGGCAGACCAGCACCGGCACAGGGGCCGCCGTGATCAGGGCGGGGATCACATGGCCTGTGATCAGCCGCAGCAGGGCATTGCTTCCTTCGGACTCCAGCGCGATCAGTTCACAGCGCGTGCTCCTGAGGGCTTCCAGGAGTCCTTCGACCGCATCCTCGCTGAGGTAGGTCACGGTGCGGGACATCACGCCCAAGTGTTCCGCCTGCTGGCGCGCGCTCGCGTGAAGGGCCTGGCCTGCCCTGGCGGGCTCCGGCGTCTCGTGCTCCGGGTGGATCGGCACTGCACTGGTTTGGGTCGGCCGAGGTGCCGGGTGCGCACGGGGGTGGCGGCAGAACACGACTTCGCCATTCGCAGACCGCAGCAGCAGCGCAGCGGTGCGGATGGCGGCTGTCGGCTCGGCGTCGATGCCCAGCGGGACCAGGATGCGCTTGAACAAGGCTGTTCTCCCGTGCTGCAGGGGCAATGATGGATGAGGGCCTGGGGCTCCGTGCGCTCAGCGATTCGCGCGACCCAGCGCAGCTGCAGTCAGCGAGTGCATTGAGCGCATCGAGCGCGTCGAGAGGCCCAGGCGCATCGGCGTGCGTTTCAATGCAGACCGCCCTGCCAGCGCCTGACCTGCTCCTGCACCGTGGCTTTCATCGACGTTGCGGTCGAGCCCTCGCCCTGCAGGGAGCGGATCCAGGTGGCGTCATTGCCGCCGTTCACCACGTCCTGCCGCAACAGCGCCACGGCATCTTCGGCTCGCAGCGCTTCGGCGTGCGGGGCCAGGCTGTCCATCAGGGCCAGCAGGTCGTCGCGCAGCGGCCGCTGGTCCCCGGTGCCTGGGTCGACGTATTGCGCGTCCATGCCGAAGCGGCAGGCCTGGAATCGGTTGAAGGTGTAGGGCAGGTAGTCGTCTTCGTGCAGGGTGAAGGGCCGTTCGAGCCATAGGCGCCGAGACAGGCACTGGATGAACGCAGCCAGGGCTGCAGCCTTCTCGATCGTCAGCGGTGTGTCGAGCACCCGGACCTCGACCGTGCCGAATTCCGGCTTGGGGCGGATGTCCCAGTAGAAGTCCTTCATGCCCTGGACCACGCCGGTGCGGCTCATCTTGTCGAAATAGGTGCCGAAGTCGCGCCAGGTCAGATGAAACGGCGCGCGACCGGACAGCGGAAAGGCCAGCACGGAGTTCAGGCGCGCCGAGTCGAAGCTGGTGTCCACGCCACGCACGAAGGGTGAGGACGCCGACAGCGCGATCAGGTGGGGAACATAGCGGCTGAGGCCGTGCAAGAGGTAGAGCGCCTCGTCCGGCCCGGGGCAGCCGATGTGCACGTGTTGCCCGAAGACGGTGAACTGCTTGGCCAGATAGCCGTAGAGCTTGGCCAGTTCATTGAACCGGGGCGTGTCGTAGATCTGTCGGTGGCTCCAATCCTGGAAGGGGTGTGTGCCACCGCCGCACAGGGCCACGCCCGACTGGTGCGCGCTTTCAGCAAGCGCCCCTCTGATTTCATGCAACTGGCTCAGTGCCTCTTCGTGACCGGCGCAGATGCCGGTGGCCAACTCGATCATGCTGTGGGTCATCTCTGGCTTGACCTCACCATGGAACTGGCGTCCCTCCATGCCGCGCAGCAGTTCGGTGGCTGCGGGCGTGAGGTCCAGCGATTCCGGATCCACGATCTGCAGCTCGAGCTCGATGCCCAGCGTCAAGGCGCGGGATTTGGCGAATGGCGCAAGTGACATGCGGTGTCTCCTTCTTGGTGGTCGCACCGCGGGCGCTACCAGTGTGGTTCGCCGTGGACCTCGGTCAGTCCGGTGCATGTCCGCATTATATATAGCCACAAATATATATTCAAGGCATGGCCCGCCAGGACGGAGGGTGAACCGTCGAACCAGGGAAGTGCGATTCCACGGAAGAGGCGGGCTTGGCCAGCGCGGCTGCCCGGCAGGCAGCGCCTCGATCCAGGCGCCTTGGGACATTTCAGCCCCTGGCGGACCGCCCGGACGGCGCCAGGAACTGGTCTTGCCCGGCGCGATAGCGCCTGACGTTTTTAGGGGGCACAGGACACAAATGGCTCAGAAACCACTTTCAGTAGCTTCTGCAAGTCATTCATTTGGAACAACTTTTTCGCCGGCAAATTGGCTTCAAAGTGTTTCCTAAGTAGTTGATTTGATTGATTTTTCTGCGGCCGAAGCCATTGACCCACCTCCGTCATGCCGCTAAAGTGCAGGCACGTGGGAGAAAGTGGGACTAAGTGTCAGGCATGGTGTTCAGGGGCGGTCCGGTGCTCACACTGGATGGAAAGGGGCGCATCACCGTGCCGGCCCGCTGGTTGGACCTGCTCGTCACCAACGTGGCCGGCAAGATGGTTGTGGCCAAGAACCCGGACGGCTGCCTGAGCCTGTACCCGCTGCCGGTGTGGGAAAAGTTCGAAGCCGAACTGCTGGAACTGAGCCAGGAACACGACGCCTGGCGTCGCATCTTCGTGGGCAGCGCCACGGACGTGGACATCGACGGTTCCGCCCGCCTGCTGATTCCGCCGGAACTGCGCAAGTGGGCCGGGCTGGACAAGGATGTGAAGTTCATGGGAGTCGGTCCGCACTTCGAATTGTGGGACATGGCCCGTTACGACGAACGTGAAGCACAAGCCATCGCACAGGGCCGTCCCGAGCCGCTGCGCAACATGGTCATCCGGTGAACGGCGCCGCTGCATGGTCCCACACCACCGTGTTGCTGACCGAGGCTGTGGAAGCCTTGGTGACGCAGCCGGAGGGCACTTATGTCGACGGCACCTTCGGACGCGGCGGGCATTCGCGCGCGGTGCTGGCGCAGCTAGGCCCGCAGGGTCGCTTGGTCGCCTTCGACAAGGACCCGGAAGCCCTGGCCGAGGCCGCCAGCATCTCCGACCCGCGATTCACCATCTGTCATGCCAGCTTCGGCGACATGGCTGCCGAATTGAGTGGCCTTGGCGTGCAGCGCGTGGACGGCGTGCTGCTGGACCTGGGCGTCAGCTCACCGCAGATCGACAACCCCGAACGGGGCTTCAGCTTCCGCCACGACGCCCCGCTCGACATGCGCATGGACACCACGCGCGGCGAGACGGCGGCCGAGTACCTGGCACGTGCGGACGTGCGCGACATCGAGGGGGTGATTCGTGACTATGGCGAAGAACGGTTTGCTGCTTCGATTGCAAAGGCGCTTGTCGCTCGCCGCGAAGGCGGCTCTCCCGTGCGCAGCACCGGTGAGCTTTCCGCGGTCGTGGCTCGTGCAGTCAAAACCCGCGAGCCGGGCCAGGACCCTGCAACGCGCACATTTCAAGCTCTTCGGATTCACGTCAACGCCGAGCTTGAGGCGCTGCAACAAGGGCTGAGCGCCGCGCTCACCATCCTCGCACCGCAAGGACGCCTGGTCGTGATCAGCTTCCATTCATTGGAAGACCGCATGGTCAAGACCTTCATCGCTGGGCACAGCCGCGAGGTCTACGACCGCCGCGCACCCATGGCGCCGCCCCAACCGCTGCGGCTGGTGGCGCTGGGGCGCGTCAAGCCGTCTTACGGGGAGGTCTTGGCAAACCCCCGTGCGCGGTCCGCCGTCATGCGCGTCGCCGAGCGCACTGAGGTGCCTGCATGACGAGCAAGTTGAACGTCATGCTGGCGTTGGCGCTCATCGCCAGCTGCCTGGCCCTGGTCAAGAGCGCTTATGAAGCGCGCCGCGTCTTCGCGGCCCTGGACCAGGCCCGGGGCGAACAGCGCCAGCTTGAAGCCGAATTCAAGCGGCTCGATGCCGAACGCCAGGCCCAGGCCACGCCCCGCCTGGTGGAAAAGGTGGCGCGCGAAAAGCTGCGCATGAACACGGCCACACCGGGCGTCACCGCCTATGTGGACGATGTGCCCGTGGCATCGGCAGCCAAGCCATGAAGAGCGTCAACTACGCCACCAGCCCGCTCCTGGCCAGCCCGACGCCGCCCTGGCGCTCGCGCTTCGTGGTGTTTGCCGTGGCGGCAGCCTTCCTGCTCTTGATGGGCCGCGCGGTGCACCTGCAGATCCTGAACACCGGCTTCTACCGGGCGCAGGGCGAAAAGCGCTTTGTGCACAGCGAAAAACTGCCAGCCAGCCGGGGCCGCGTGCTGGACCGCAACGGCCTTGCCCTGGCCAGCAGCGTGGCCCTGCCTTCGGTGCAGGTGGACACCAAGACCTTCGCCGCGGACGCGGCCGAGCGCAAGCAACTGGCCAAGTTGCTGGCCATGAGCAACGCCGAACTCGCAGACAAGTTGGACGGCACCGGCACCGTGGTGCTGCGCCGCACGTTGGAAGAGCCGGTGTGGGCCGAAGTCAAGGCCCTGGGCTTGAAGGGCCTGCAGGAGGTCCGCGAGTACAAACGCCGCTACCCTGAAGGTGAGGCGGCGGCGCCCGTGGTCGGCTTTGTGGACCCGGACGGCATGGGCTTGAGCGGCATCGAACTCGTCTACAACCAACAGCTCACCGGGGCCGCGGGCCAGCGCACCGTCGTGCGCGACCGTTTCGGCCGCGTGGTGGAAGACATCGGTGAGCCGGCGAGCCCGGTCAATGGCAGTGACGTGACACTGTCCATCGACTCCAAGGTGCAGTTCTTTGCCTGGCAACGCCTGCGTGACGCCGTGCGCGAGCACAACGCACTGAGTGGCAGCGCGGTGGTTGTGGACGCGCAAAGCGGAGAACTGCTGGCCCTGGCCAACTACCGCAGCGAAAACCCCGTGCGCCGCAACGCCAAGGGCGCCAGCAAGGGCCCGCGCAACGGCGCCCTGGCCGACACGTTTGAGCCCGGTTCCACGATGAAGCCCTTCACCGCCGCACTGGCGCTGGAGCGAGGGCCCTGGAAGGTCGACACGCGCATCGACACGGCGCCGGGTCGCATCGTGATTGGTGGCGCACCCATTACCGATTCGCACCCGCACGGCACCCTGACCGTGGCCGAAGTGATCCAGAAGTCCAGCAACGTGGGCACGGTGAAGATGGCCATGACCATCCCGGCGCGCGAGATGTGGGAGATGTACACCGCCATCGGCCTGGGCCAGCGCCCGCAACTGGACTTCCCCGGCGCCGCGCCGGGCCGCTTGCGCCCGTACAAGACCTGGCGCCCGGTGGAGCAGGCCACCATGAGCTATGGCTACGGCCAGTCTGCCAGCTTGCTGCAACTGGCGCGGGCCTACACGGTCTTCGCACGCGATGGCGACATCATCCCGCTGACGCTCGTCAAGCGAGACGCCGCTGAAGGCCTGGTGGCCGGCCAGCGCATCATGTCGGCCAAGACCGCACAGCAGGTGCGGGAGATGCTCAGGCTTGCCGCAGGCCCCGGCGGCACGGCGCCCAAGGCACAGGCCCTGGGCTACAGCGTGGCCGGCAAGACCGGTACCGCGCGCAAGCACGAAGGCAAGGGTTATGCCCAGGGCAAATACCTGGCCTTCTTCGTGGGCGTGGCGCCTGCCCACAACCCGCGCATCGTGGTGGCGGTGCTGGTGGACGAGCCGGCCAAGGGCGTCTACTTTGGCGGCGACGTGGCCGCGCCCGTGTTCAGTCAGGTCGTGCAGCAGACCTTGCGCATGATGAATGTGCAGCCGGACCTGGACGTGAAGGCGCAGATCAACGCCAAGCCCGTGGCGGCCGAGCAGGAGTCCATCTGAGATGGCGCTGCAAGTCCTGCCCACCGCCGAAGCTGCCGCCCAGTGGCTGGCCGCCCAAGTGAGCGGCAGTCTGACCACCGACAGCCGACGTGCCCAGGCGTCTGGCGGCTTCATCGCCTGGCCCGGCTACGCCGTCGACGGCCGGCAGTTCGTGGCCGCCGCGCTGCAGGCAGGTGCCACCGCCTGCCTGGTGGAAGCCCAAGGCGCCGAGACCTTTGCATTTGACGATCGCCGTGTGGCGGCCTTCCTGGGACTGAAGACCGCAACGGGCGCCATCGCCGACGCCTTCTACCGCCACCCGAGTGCCGCGCTGGACATCGTGGCCACCACTGGCACCAACGGCAAGACCAGCACCGCCTGGTGGATGGCGCAGGCGCTGACCGCACTGGGCCGCCGCTGCGGCGTGATGGGCACCTTGGGCATCGGCGAACCGCCGCCGGCGCTGCCCGGTGGCGCCGCGACTCCCATGGTGGCCACGGGCCTGACCACGCCCGACCCGGTCACGCTGCACGCCGCGCTGCGCAGCATGGCCGAACAGGGCTTTTCGGCCTGCGCACTGGAAGCATCCAGCATCGGCATCGCCGAACATCGGCTGGACGCGCTGCGCATCGACGTCGCAATGTTCACCAATTTCACCCAGGACCACCTGGATTACCACGGCAGCATGGACGCCTACTGGGCGGCCAAGCGCGCCTTGTTCAGCTGGCCCGGCCTGAAGGCGGCGGTCCTGAACGTGGACGACGAAGCCGGCGCCCGCCTGGCCTCTGAACTGAGCGGCAGTGAGCTTGAATTCTGGACCGTGTCGCTGGAAGGCGCGGCCTGCCTGTCCGCGCACGGGCTGCACTACACCGACGTGGGCCTGGCCTTTGACCTGCGTGAGGGCAGCCAGACCGTGGCCGTGCGCACCCAACTGGTGGGCGCATTCAACGCCAGCAACCTGCTGGTGGTCCTGGCCGGTCTGCGTGCATTGGGCGTGCCGCTGGAAGATGCGGCACGCGTGGCAGCGCAGTTGACGCCCGTGCCAGGCCGTCTGCAGCGCGTCAGCGGCGCCGGCATCGATGTGCTGGTGGACTACGCCCACACGCCCGACGCGCTGGACAAGGCGCTGGCGGCGGTGCGCCCACTGGCCGCTGCGCGCGGCGGCCGGCTCTGGTGCGTGTTTGGCTGCGGCGGCAAGCGCGACGCCGGCAAGCGCCCGCTGATGGGTGCCATCGCCGCGCGCCGCGCCGACCGCGTCGTCATCACCAGTGACAACCCGCGCGACGAAGCGCCGGGCTTGATCCTGGCGCAGATCCTGGCCGGTGTGACCGGGCACGACGAGGTCCATGTGTTCGAAGACCGCCGCGAGGCCATCCGCATGGCCGTGCGCGAAGCGGCCGCGGGCGACGTCATCCTGCTGGCCGGCAAGGGACACGAGGACTACCAGGAAATTGCCGGCGTCAGGCGCGCCTTCTCCGACGTGGCCGAAACGCAGGCGGCGCTTGCGCTGCGCGAAGGGGCCACCGCATGATGACCCTGGCGCAGGCGCATGCGCTGCTTCCTGGCAGCAAGCTGGTCGGCGACGGCAGCCTGGACCTGCTGCGTGTGCACAGCGACACACGCACCCTGCGCGCGGGCGACCTCTTCGTGGCCTTGCGTGGCGAGCGTTTCGACGGCAACGACTTCCTGGCCCAGGCACGCGCCAGCGGCGCCGTGGCCGCACTGGCCGAGCGTGGCCTTGGCAGTCCTGGTGAAGATCGCATCCCCGGCCTGCAAGTGCCGGACAGCCTGGTCGCCCTGCAGCAACTCGCCGCCGCCTGGCGCCAGCGCTTCCACCTGCCACTGATTGCGGTGACTGGCAGCAACGGCAAGACCACGGTGACGCAGATGCTGGCGTCGATCCTGCGCGCCTGGCAGGGCGAGCACGCACTGGCCACTGCCGGCAACCTGAACAACCACATCGGCGTGCCGCTGATGTTGTTGCGCCTGCGCCAGGACGACCAGGTCTGGCACCGCGTGGCCGTGCTGGAACTGGGCATGAACCACCCGGGCGAAATTGCGCTGCTGGCGAAGCTGACCGCGCCGACGGTGGCCCTGGTCAACAACGCCCAGCGCGAACACCAGGAGTTCATGGCCACGGTGGAAGCGGTGGCGCGGGAGAACGGCAGCGTCATCGGCGCGCTGGGCGCGTCGGGCACGGTGGTGATCCCGTCTGACGATGCCTACACGCCACTGTGGCGCGACCTGGCCGGCGCGCGCCGCGTGCTGAGCTTCAGTTCCTCTGCAGCGGCGGACGTGAGCTGCAGCGCGGTGTGGGACGCCGCGGCACTGCGCTGGCAATTGCAGCTGAGCACGCCCGCCGGTGTCGGCGCCGCTACCCTGGCCTTGCCGGGCGCCCACAACGTGCGCAACGCGCTGGCGGCAACCGCCAGTGCCTTGGCCGCGGGCGCACCGCTGTCGGCTGTGCAGCACGGCCTGTCGGCTTTTGTTCCGGTGTCTGGCCGCTCGCAGGTCGGCACGCTGCAACTGCAGGGTCGCTCGGTGACGCTGGTGGACGACAGCTACAACGCCAACCCCGATTCGGTGCTGGCTGCCATTGACGTGCTGGCCGCGCTGCCCGGCCCACGATGGTTGCTGCTGGGCGACATGGGCGAGGTGGGCACGCAAGGGCCGCAGTTCCATGCAGAGATCGGTGCCCGGGCGCGTGAGCGTGGCATCGAGCACTTCTGGGCCGCCGGCACGCTGAGTGAACACGCCGGCGCGCATCGCCATTTCAAGGACACAGCCGCGCTGGTCGCGGCCTTGCCGGAGGCGCCCGCATGTGCGTCCGTGCTGGTGAAGGGATCCCGATTCATGAAGATGGAGCAGGTCGTGCAGGCGCTGCGGCAGGTGGCCCATGCTGCTTAGCCTGTCGCAGTGGCTCATGCAGATGGCGCCGGAGCAGTTCGGTTTTCTGCGCGTCTTCCAGTACCTCACCTTCCGCGCGGTGCTGGCGGCCATGACCAGCCTGCTCATCGGCCTGGCATTCGGACCCTGGGTGATCCGCAAGTTGACCGAAATGAAAGTCGGTCAGCCCATCCGCGAATACGGTGTGCAGAGCCACCTAGGCAAGCGCGGCACGCCCACCATGGGCGGCGTGCTGGTGCTGATCGGCATCGGCGCCAGCACCTTGCTGTGGTTTGACTGGAGCAACCGCTTCGTCTGGGTGGTGATGCTGGTGACCTTCGGCTTCGGCGCCATCGGCTGGGTGGACGACTACCGCAAGGTGGTGCGCAAGGACCCGGAAGGCATGCGCAGCCGCGAGAAATTCTTCTGGCAGACCTTGATCGGCCTGGTCGCCGCGCTCTACCTGGCCTTCAGCGTCAGCGAAACCAGCAACCTGCGCGTGCTGGAACTCTTCATCCGCTGGGTGGGAAGTGGCTTCAGCAACGAACTGCCGCCGCGTGCCGACCTGATGGTGCCCTTCTTCAAGACGGTGAGCTACCCGCTGGGCGTCTTCGGCTTCATCTTCCTGACCTGGTTCGTCATCGTCGGCGCCAGCAATGCCGTGAACTTTACTGACGGCCTGGACGGCTTGGCCATCATGCCGGTGGTGATGGTGGGCAGTGCCTTGGGCATCTTCGCCTACGTCACCGGCAGCGCGGTGTTCAGCAAGTACCTGCTGTTCCCGCACATCCCCGGTGCCGGTGAACTGCTGGTGTTCTGTGCGGCCATGGCGGGCGCGGGGCTGGCCTTCCTGTGGTTCAACGCCAACCCGGCGCAGGTTTTCATGGGCGACGTGGGCGCGCTGTCGCTGGGTGGCGCTTTGGGCACCATCGCTGTCATCACGCGGCAGGAAATCGTGTTGGGCATCATGGGCGGCATCTTCGTCGCCGAAGCGCTGAGCGTGATGATCCAGGTCGGCTGGTTCAAGTACACGAAGAAGAAATACGGCGAAGGTCGGCGCATCTTCCTGATGGCGCCCTTGCACCACCACTTCGAAAAGAAGGGCTGGGCGGAATCGCAAGTCGTTGTGCGCTTCTGGATCATCACCATGCTGCTGTGCCTGATCGGCCTGGCCAGCCTGAAGCTGCGGTGATGAACTGGCTGCAGGACACCCCCGTGCTGGTGCTGGGCCTTGGCGACAGCGGCCTGGCCATGGCGCGCTGGTGCGCGCGCTTTGGCGCGGTGGTGACTGTGTGGGATTCGCGCGAGACACCGCCCGGTGCGGCGGCCCTGCGCGAGCAGTTCCCTGCCGTGCGCATCGCCAGCGGAGAGCTGGCCCCTTCGCAACTGGAAGGCTGCCAGCTGGTGCTGAAGAGCCCCGGCCTGGCCCCCGCCGACACACGCATCGCACCGCTGCTGCAAGCCGCCCGCGACACCGGCATTGCCGTGATGGGCGAACTGGACCTCTTCGCCCGCGCACTGGCCGACCTGAAAGCCGCGCACGGCTATGCGCCGCAGGTGCTGGCCATCACCGGCACCAATGGCAAAACCACGGTGACCGCGCTGACCGGCCTGCTGGTGGAACGTGCCGGCAAGCGCGTGGCGGTGGCCGGCAATATCGGCCCAAGCTTGCTGGACACGCTGGCTGCGGCGCTGGACGCCGCGGGCGATGCACTGGCATCGCAGCCCGCACAGGCCGCGCACGAAGGCGAAAAGTCCGTCCAGGCACTGCCGGATCCGGCCAGTGAAGCGGCACCGCTGGACATGCAGCCAGCGCCCGAAGCAGCGCCCGAACCGGAACCCGAGACCGCGCCCGAGCTCGAGCTGGGCATTGAATCCGAAGCCCAGGCCGACGCTGCGCTGGCCGAGGCCCTGACCCCGCATCCTCTGCCCATCCAGCCGCCGCCCCCGCCACCGCCCGAATTGCCGCTGCCGCAGGTGTGGGTGCTGGAACTGTCCAGCTTCCAGCTGGAAGGCGGCGGCCAGGGCCTGTCGACGGCCGCTTGGGGCTTTGACCCCAGCGCCGCGGTCGTGCTGAACGTGACGCAGGACCACCTGGACTGGCATGGCCACATGGCCGCCTACACGGCAGCCAAGGCTCACGTCTATGGCCGCAGTGCGCTGATGGTGGTCAACCGCGACGAAGCCGCCGTGATGGCGATGGTGCCGGTGCCCGAAGTAGTGAAGCCGGTGAAGGGCAAGCCTCGCGTCAAGGCGGTCGTGCGACAGACCCTTCACTTCGGCCTGGGCGCGCCGCTGCGGCCCGGCGACTTTGGCCTGGTCACCGAGAACGGCATGGACTGGCTGGTGCGCGCGCTGCCGGCAGACGAGACCGTCAAGCGCAAGAAAGACGAAGAGGTGGAGATCCACCTGCAGCGCCTGATGCCCGCTGACGCCTTGCGCATCCGCGGCCGCCACAACGCGTCCAACGCGCTGGCGGCGCTGGCCCTGGCCACCGCCATCGGATGCCCGCTGGCGCCCATGTTGCACGGCCTGCGCGAATACACGGGCGAACCGCACCGCGTGCAGTTCGTGGCCCGCGTGGACGACGTGGAGGCCTTCGACGACAGCAAAGGCACCAATGTCGGCGCCACCGTGGCCGCACTGAACGGTCTGGGCATGGACAAGGCGCCGGGCCGCCTGGTGGTGATCCTGGGCGGTGATGGCAAGGGCCAGGACTTCGGCCCGCTGGCTGCGCCGCTGGCCCGGCATGCGCGTGCCGTGGCCACCATCGGCAAGGACGCAGCAGCCATCGAGGCGGTGATCCGCGAACACGCTGCTGCGTTGCCGCTGCAGCGCTTCGACTCGCTGGAATCGGCCGTGCGGTGGTGCTTCGGCCAGGCCCAGCGAGGTGACGCCGTGCTGCTGAGCCCGGCCTGCGCCAGCCTGGACATGTTCCGCAACTACGGCCACCGTGCCGAAGTCTTTGTGTCGGCGGTGGAACAGGTCGCCACAGACAGGGGGCTTGCATGAGCGCCGCCACCGGCCTGCTGGGCACCGTCAAGGGCTGGTTCGGCGCCCGGGCAGAAGCCACTGGCCCGCTGCCCGTGCGCGACCGGATCGACGTGGCCGGATCGCGGCCCGTGCAGCTGATGGCATTCGACCAGGCCCTGGTCGGCGTGGTGCTGGCCTTGATGGCCCTGGGCGTGGTGATGGTGTATTCAGCCAGCATCGCCATGCCGGACAACCCGCGCTTTGGCAACTATTCGCAGGGCTATTTCCTGCAGCGCCACGTGCTGGCACTGGCCATTGCCTTCGTGGCCGCCCTGGTGACCGTGCAGGTGCCCGTCAGCGTGTGGGAGAAAAACGCGCCCTATGTCTTCATCATTGCGCTGGTGCTGCTGGTGGCGGTGCTGCTGCCCTTCATCGGCAAGGTGGTGAACAACTCACGCCGCTGGATACCGCTGGGATTCATGAATTTCCAGCCCAGTGAGCTGGCCAAGCTGGCGATTGCGCTCTACGCCGCCAACTACATGGTGCGCCGAATGGACGCGCGCGAAAACTTCTTTCGCGCGGTGACGCCCATGGTCGTGGCAGTGGCCTTTGTCGGTGTGCTGCTGCTGCGCCAGCCCGACATGGGCGCGTTCATCGTCATCGCCACCATCGCGATGGGCGTGTTGTTCCTGGGTGGCGTCAACGCGCGCATGTTCTTCCTGATTGCCCTGGTGATGCTGCTGACCCTGGCACTGTTCCTGGCCTTTGACGACCTTCGGCGCGAACGCATCCTGGCCTACCTGGACCCCTGGAATCCCAAGTACGCGCAAGGCAAGGGCTACCAGTTGACGCACTCGCTGATCGCATTGGGCCGCGGTGAGATCTTTGGCCAGGGCCTGGGCAACAGCGTGGAAAAGCTGCACTACCTGCCCGAGGCACACACGGACTTTCTCATGGCCGTCATCGGTGAAGAACTGGGTTTCGTCGGTGTGTCCACGGTCATCGTGCTGTTCTTCTGGCTGACCCGCCGCATCGTGCAGATCGGCCGCCAGGCCATTGCGCTGGACCGCGTGTTTGCGGGGCTGCTGTGCCAGGGCATCGGCATCTGGATCGGTTTCCAGGCCTTCATCAACATGGGCGTGAACCTGGGCGTGCTGCCGACGAAGGGCCTGACCCTGCCGCTGATGTCCTATGGCGGCAGCGCGATCCTGATGAACCTCATCGCACTGGCCATGGTGCTGCGCGTGGACATCGAGAACCGGGCGCTGATGAGAGGTGGTCGTTCATGAACCCGATCGAGGTCATGCGCGGAGCCGGCTTTGCCGGGCCGCTGCATGCGCCCCCTCGGGGGGCAGCTACCGCAGGGAGCGTGGGGGCATGCTTCTGATGCCGCATCTCGTGGTCATGGCAGCGGGCACGGGCGGGCACATCATGCCCGGCCTGGCCGTGGCGCGTGAGATGCAGTCGCGCGGCTGGAGCGTCAGCTGGCTGGGCACGTCGCACGGCATGGAAAACAAGCTGGTTCCTCCAACGGGATTGAAGCTGGACACCATCCGTTTCAGCGGCTTGCGCGGCAAGGGCCTGCTGCACAGCGCCACAGGCGGACTGCGCCTGTTGAAGGCCTTCTGGGACTGCCGCCGCATCCTGAAAGCACGCGCAGCCCACGCTGTGCTGGGCATGGGCGGTTATGTCTGTTTCCCGGGTGGGCTGATGGCCAGTTGGCTGAACAAGCCGCTGGTGCTGGTGAATGCCGACGCCGCGCTGCTGCTGTCCAACAAGAGCCTGCTGCCCGTGGCCGACCGCGTGGCGGTGGGCTTCCCGGGCGGTGCAGCGGCGCGGGTCAGGCATGCGGTGGTCACCGGCAACCCGGTGCGCGCAGAAATCGAATCCATCGCGCCACCAGACCAGCGCTACGCCGGCCGCACGGGCCCGCTGCGTGTGCTGGTGGTGGGCGGCAGCCTGGGCGCGCAGGTGTTGAACCAGACGCTGCCGGCGGCGATTGCCGCCTTGCCTGCAGACCAGCGTCCCCTCATCGTCCACCAGACGGGCGCGGCGCAGGCCCGGGCGGTCCAAGCCGACTACGCCGCGCGCGGCCTGCTGGCCGAGGTGCTGCCTTTCATCGACGACATGCCCCAGCGGCTGGCGGACTGCGACCTGATGGTCTGCCGCGCCGGCGCCATCACGGTCAGCGAACTCTGCGCCGCCGGCGTGCCGGCTGTCCTGGTGCCGCTGGTGGTCAGCACCACCTCGCACCAGCGCGACAACGCGACATGGCTGGCCGGGCAGGGCGGTGCTGTGCACCTGCCGCAAACCGAACTGGGCGCTGAAGCGCTGGCGGCCGTGCTGAAGACCTTCAGCCGCAGCCAGTTGCTGGTCATGGCGCAGAAGGCGCGCGCCTTGGCACAACCCCGGGCCGCGGCGCGTGTGGCCGATGAAATTGAAGCTCTGGTGGCCCACGCATGAAGCACGCGATCAAGCACATCCACTTCGTGGGCATCGGCGGCAGCGGCATGAGCCCGATTGCGGAGATCCTGCACCGCCTGGGCTTCATCGTGTCGGGGTCGGACCAGTCCGACAGCGGCGTGACTCAGCGCCTGGCGGACTTGGGCTTGAGCGTCTACATCGGTCATGACGCTGCGCACATCACCGGCGCCCAGGCCGTGGTCACCAGCAGCGCCGTGAAGGCCGACAACCCGGAAGTGATGGCCGCGCGCGAAGCCCGCGTCCCCGTGGTGCCGCGCGCCGTGCTGCTGGCCGAGTTGATGCGCCGCAAGATCGGCATTGCCATCGCGGGCACGCATGGCAAGACCACCACCACATCGCTCACGGCCAGCCTGCTGGCCGAAGCGGGCGTGGACCCCACCTTCGTGATCGGCGGGCAGCTGCTCAGCGCCGGATCCAACGCGCGCCTGGGCGCGGGAGAGCACATCGTGGTGGAGGCAGACGAAAGCGATGCGAGCTTCCTGCACCTGACACCGGTCATCAGCGTCGTCACCAACATCGACGCCGACCACATGGACACCTACGGCCACAGCCTGGACAAGCTGCACGCGGCCTTTGTGGAATTCCTGCACCGCCTGCCCTTCTATGGCCGCGCCGTGCTGTGCACCGACGACGCCGGCGTGCGTGCGGTGCTGCCCCTGGTGGAGCGGCCCGTCACCACCTACGGCCTGGACGCCGGTGCCGACCTGCGTGCTGTGCAGGTGCAGCCCCTGGACAGCGGCCGCATGAGCTTCATCGCCCAGCAGGTGGGCTACGCCAACCTGCCCATCACGTTGAACCTGGCGGGTGAACACAATGTGCGCAACGCGCTGGCGGCATTGGCCGTGGCGCGTGAACTGGAATTGCACGACAACTCCGCGCAGCGCGCCTTCGACCGCTTTGCGGGCGTCGGCCGACGCTTCCAGCGCTGGGGCGAGCTGCCTGTCGAAAGTGGTGGCGCAGGCGCAGGGACCTTCACGCTGATCGACGACTACGGCCATCACCCGGTGGAGATGGCCGCGGTGCTCAGCGCCGCCCGCGGTGCCTTCCCGGGCCGCCGCGTGGTGCTGGCCTTCCAGCCGCACCGCTACACCCGCACGCGCGACTGCTTCCGCGACTTCGTCTCCGTGCTGGGCCAGGCCGACGCCGTGCTGCTGACCGAGGTCTACGCCGCCGGCGAATCGCGCATCGAAGGGGCCGACGGCCAGAGCCTGGCCACGGCCGTGGGCGAACGCGCGCAGTTCGTGCCGGAGCTTGAGCAGTTGGCGGCCGCCATCCGCCACACCATGCGTCCCGGTGACGTGGTGATCACGATGGGTGCAGGCTCGATCGGGGCTGTGCCGCGGCAAGTGAAAGAAGGAGTCGCTGCATGAGCATCGACGTGAAGAGCCTGGGCAAGGTGGCGGTTCTGCAAGGCGGCACCAGCGCCGAGCGCCCGGTGTCCTTGATGTCGGGCGAAGGCGTGCTGAAGGCGCTGCAGAGCCAGGGCGTGGACGCGCACGCCTTTGACCCGGCCGAGCGCGAGCTGAGCGAATTGAAACGCGAAGGCTTTGCCCGCGTCTTCATTGCGCTGCACGGCCGCCACGGTGAAGACGGCACGGTGCAGGGTGCACTGGAACTGCTGGGCATTCCGTACACCGGCAGCGGCGTCATGGCCAGCAGCGTGGCCATGGACAAGGTCATGACCAAGCGCGTCTGGGTGGCGGAGGGGCTGCCCACGCCGCGCTGGCGGTGGCTGGCGCCCGACAAGCAAAGCCGCGAAGACGTGGTGGCCGTGCCGGACGCCATCGGCCTGCCGCTGATCGTGAAGCCGCCGCGCGAAGGCAGCAGCATCGGCATCACCAAGGTCAAAGGCTATTCGCAGATGCAGGACGCCGTGGTCCTGGCCGCGCAGTACGACGCCGATGTCCTGTGCGAAGAGTTCATCGACGGGATCGAGTTGACCTGCCCGGTGCTAGGCCAGGGCGCCGGCGCACGCGCGCTGCCGGTGATCCGCATCGAAGCGCCGGACGGCAACTACGACTTCCAGAACAAGTACTACACCGACGCGGTGCGCTACCAGATCCCCAGCGGCCTGAGCGCGGACGAAGAAGCCGAGGTCCAGCGCCTGACCCTGGCGGCGTACCGCAGCCTCGGCTGCCGTGGCTGGGGTCGCGCCGATCTGATGTTGAGGGCTTCGGACCGCAAGCCCTTCCTGCTGGAAATGAACACCAGCCCCGGCATGACCGGCCATTCCCTGGTGCCCATGAGCGCACGCGCCGCGGGCATGAGCTACGAAGCCCTGTGCCTGCACATCCTGCAGCACGCGTCCCTGGATGCCGCGCGTCGCTGAGCGGACGACACACACCATGGCCACCCGCGCTCGCACCCCACCCCCAACCGCCAGGCCCTTGGTCCTGCCGGCGGATGTGCGCCTGATGAATGCCGTGTCCAGCACGGTGTTTGCAGCCGCCGCCGTGGGCGCAGTGGTGGCCGGCGGCCTGTGGCTCTTGCGCAGCCCGATCCTGCCCATCAGGGGCATCCAGCTGGACGGCGACCTGCTGCGCAACAGCGTGCCCACCATCCGCGCCAACGCCGCGCCGCGCCTGGCCGGCAACTTTTTCAGCGTGGACCTGCAGGCCGGCCGCAAGGCCTTTGAATCCGTGCCCTGGGTGCGCCGCGCGGTGGTGCGCCGCGTCTGGCCGGACCGCCTGGCCGTGCGCCTGGAAGAACACAAGGCCGCGGCCTTGTGGGAAACCGAAGAAGGTGACGACCGCATCGTCAACACCTTTGGGGAAGTCTTTGACGCCAACGTGGGTGATGTGGAAGACGAGAGCCTGCCCGTGTTTGCGGGCCCCGAAGGCGCGGCCGCGCAGATGCTGGCCTTCTACCGCCGGCTGCAGCCGGTGTTGGCGCGCGCGGACATGAACATCGAACACCTGCACCTGAGCGGCCGCGGCAGCTGGCGCGCCGAACTGGACAGCGGCGCCGCACTGGAACTCGGCCGCGGCAGTGACGAGGAAGTGGCCGCGCGCACCGAACGCTTCGTGCGCACCCTGGCCGCGGCCACCGCCAAATGGCGCGCGCCGCTGGAATACGCCGACCTGCGCCACGCCGACGGCTACGCGCTGCGCTTGCGCGGGGTGTCCACCAGCGCCAGCACCCAAACAGCAGCCGCGGGTTCGCCCGCTGCGAAGACCAACTGAAGAGGAACACGAACATGGCCAAGGAATTCAAGGACATGGTGTTCGGACTGGACATCGGCACCGCCAAGGTCATGGTGGTGGCCGCCGAGGTGCTGGACAACGGCGAACTGCGCCTGGCGGGCCTGGGCGTGGCGCCCACGCACGGCCTGAAGCGTGGCGTGGTGGTCAACATCGACGCCACCGTGCAAAGCATCCAGGCGGCGCTGAAAGAAGCCGAGATGATGGCCGCCTGCAAGATCACCAGCGTCTACACCGGCATCACCGGCAGCCACATCCGCGGCCTGAACAGCACGGGCATGGTCATCGTGCGCGACAACCGCGAGGTGACACCCACCGACGTGACGCGCGTGGTGGAAACGGCCAAGGCCATCAACATCCCCAACGACCAGCGCCTGCTGCTGGTGGAGCCGCAGGAATTCATCATCGACGGGCACGAGGTGAAAGAGCCCATCGGCATGAGTGGCAGCCGGCTGGAGGTGAAGGTCCACATCGTCACCGGCGCGCAGAGCGCGGCCGAGAACATCCTGAAGTGCGTGCGCCGCTGCGGGCTGGAAGTGGAGCGCCTGGTGCTGAACCCCAGCGCCAGCAGCGCGTCGGTGGTCACCGACGACGAGAAGATGCTGGGCGTAGCGGTGGTGGACATCGGCGCCGGCACGACCGACGTGCAGATCTACACCGACGGCAGCGTGCGCCACACGGCGGTCATCCCGATCGCCGGCGACCTGATCACCAGCGACATTGCGATGGCGCTGCGCACGCCGACCAAGGACGCGGAAGAGATCAAGCTGGAACACGGCGTGGCCAAGCAGTTGCTGGCCGACCCCAGCGAACAGGTGGAAGTTCCGGGCCTCGGCGACCGCGCGCCGCGCATGTTGAGCCGCCAGGCGCTGGCCGGCGTGATCGAGCCGCGCGTGGAAGAGATCTTCAGCCTGGTGCACCAGGTCATCCGCGAAAGCGGCTACGAGGAACTGCTGTCCAGCGGCATCGTCATCACCGGCGGCAGCGCGGTGATGCCGGGCATGGTGGAACTGGGCGAGGACATCTTCCTGAAGCCCGTTCGCAAGGGTCTGCCCACCTACAACGGCACTCTGTTTGACATGGTGGCCAACCCGCGGTCGGCCACCGTGATGGGTCTGCTTGAGGAAGCGCGCATGGCGCGCAGCCGCGGGCACAAGGCGGCGGCGCAGGCAGGTTCGGTCAAGAACCTGATGGGCCGCGCAAAAGACTGGTTCCTGGGTAATTTCTAGAAAGGGGCTCGATGAAAATACGACGACGACACGTCCAACAAGAAGCTCCGCTCTCTCTCTTCAAAACGGCAACTGCAACTTTCTTCAGGAGGCTCACATGGCCATCGAAATGATCGACGAATTCGACCAAGGCACCCAGATCAAGGTGATCGGCGTCGGTGGCGGCGGCGGCAACGCTGTTGAACACATGATCAGCCAAGGCGTGCAAGGCGTGGAATTCATCTGCGCCAACACCGACGCGCAAGCCCTGCACCGCAGCAATGCGGGCACGCTGGTGCAGCTGGGCAATTCCGGCCTGGGCGCGGGCAGCAAGCCCGACATGGGCCGTGTGGCGGCACAGGAAGCCGAACAGCGCATCAAGGAAAGCATTGCCGGCGCGCACATGCTCTTCATCACCGCTGGCATGGGCGGTGGCACGGGCACGGGTGCGGCACCGGTGATTGCACGGCTGGCCAAGGAGATGGGCATCCTCACAGTAGGCGTCGTCACCAAGCCCTTCGAATTTGAAGGCCGCCGCCGCGGCAAGCAGGCAGACGAAGGCGTCACCGAACTGGAAGCCAATGTCGACAGCCTGATCGTGGTGCTGAACGAAAAGCTGCTGGACGTGATGGGCGACGACGTGACGCAGGAGCAGGCCTTCGCGCACGCCAACGACGTGCTGAAGAACGCCGTGGGCGGCATCAGCGACATCATCCACATCCCGGGCCTGGTGAACGTCGACTTCGAAGACGTCAAGACGGTGATGAGCGAACCCGGCAAGGCCATGATGGGCACAGCCGTGGCCGGTGGCCCGGACCGCGCCACCAAGGCTGCAGAAAGCGCGGTGGCCTGCCCGCTGCTGGAAGGCATTGACCTGAGCGGCGCGCGTGGTGTGCTGGTGCTGATTGCGGCCAGCAAGAGTACCTTCAAGCTGGCCGAAAGCCGCAATGCCATGAACGCCATCAAGCGTTACGCGTCTGACGATGCGCACGTGATCTTCGGCACCGCCTACGACGAGACCCTGGGCGACCAGCTGCGCGTCACGGTCATTGCCACGGGCCTTTCAAGCGCCCGCAAGGCCATGCCCGCGCCGCCGCTGACCGTGGTGCAGCAGCCTGCGCACCACCCCATGCAGCAACCCGTGCTGCGCACCGGCACCGACGGCATCCCGGTGCTGAACCAGGTGGCTGCCGTGCAGCAGCCTGTCACGCAAGGCGCCATGGGCGGTGCCGCGCCGCAGGCCGCTGCGCAACAGCCGCACAACTACGAAGGTCTGACGACACCCAGCGTGTGGCGCACCAACCGCACGCACGCGGCGGCCAAGGTGGATGCACTGGCCAGCAATGGCATGGACGAGATCGAGATCCCGGCCTTCCTGCGCAAGCAGGCTGACTGAGCGCGGTCGTCGACAACCACAGGGCGTCCTGCGGGACGCCCTTTTTCATGGCTCCAGGTGGACGGTTTCCGCCAGGAACCTGCGGACAGCGGGGTCTTCGGTGGATTCGATCGCCGTGCCCAGTGCCCATGAACATGCCGGCGCACTGATCGACAACGCAGACGTTCCCGAAGATACCCAGGACCGATGCTGTCCTCGGCTCTGACGCCACGACACCGGCGACAGTCTTGCGATCGAGCGGGCAAGTCTTGCTGGAGTCGCTGTACAGCCTCTGAAGGCCGTCTCAGCACATCGACGGCTGGGCATGGGTCCGGTGTGGCCGCCGGCAAGGCGCACAGACTCAGGTGTCCTTGTCGGCAAAAAGCAGTTCGACACCGTTTCCCGCTGGGTCGAAGAAGTTCAGCTGCACAAGCCGGGTCTCCGGGACCTCAGTTCTGCGGAACGGCGTTCTCCTGGCCGTCAGCACGTCTTCGAACGCCCGCAGGCCGGTGCAGGTGAAGGCCACGTGATCAACGATCGGGCCACGAGGTCCTTCGGCTGCCTGGATCCTGTCGTCTTCAACCAAGTGAAGCACCGCTGTGTCCGCAAGGTACAGCCAGTACCCCGTGGACTTGAACGGCGGTCGCCACCCCGCACGCAGCCCGAGCACGCCCTCGTAGAAATCTTTCATCTCTGCAAGCAGCGCCCGGCCTGCTCGAATGTTGATGTGGTGGATGGCGTGGGCGGTCATGGTGGCCATGCGCGGCGATGGATTCAGTGAATGGGTGGCCGTTTGGGTTGCGATGGCCTCCGCTCACGCGGAGGCCGCAAGCCTGACATCATGGGTCGCGCAGCGCGCTGCCATCCATGCCCCAAGCCCAGTTGCGCCTGGTCGTGGCAACGGCCAGAGGCGTGACCAGCCCTGGTCCTTGGTGCTGGACCGGTGAACAAGTTGCATGGCCAGTCAGCAAGCATTCGACAGGCACGCCAAGCTCACAACGCGGGGGTCGGCGCCCGGTGATGCACCCAAGTCCTCGAGCGCAGCCGGCGCGAGTTCCTGCGCGGCGAGCGCGTCGATGGCCTCAGGGCTGTAGCCGGTGACGAAGAACACCTGGTCGACCGTCTGGTCCCGGCCACGCAGACGCTGCTCCGCAGTCATCTCCGGCATCGGACCGGTGCGCAGGGAGTGGATGCTGCAAAGGCCACTGCGCTGCATGAGTGCGGGCGCCAGTGTGTCTTCCAGCCGATGGCGAAGCGCTTCCGCCTGGCCTGGCTGGGGTGTGTACCGGATGGCGAGGCCTGAAGTCCCGAGCACCGTCCCATGGGAACACCTCAGATGGCAGAACCCGCGCACCATGCCGCGGAAGTGCGGCATCAGCTGCATCGTCCAGTCCGTGGGCTGGTTCAGGCGTTCGTTGTAAGCCGCCGAGGTGAGCACCTCGATGTCGGCCACTTCGTAGATCACCAGGTAGCGCGGCCCCGGTGCACGGGACACCCAGCGCTGTGCACGCAGGAAGCCGGGGATGCCCAGGCGTTCCGGGAAATGTTGGCGTGTGTGCCACTCATCGTGTTCGGCGATCTGGTCCGGAACGATGTCGTACCAGAGCAGCATCGCAGCCTTGCCAAGCAGAGCCATCGCTTGTCCCGTCGAGTTCAGATGCCCGGCGGCTGCGCAAGCATCGCCTCGACTGCACGGACCGCCACCGGATAGCCCTCGGGGCCGAGACCGGCGATGACCGCCGTGGCGACCTTGGACACGAACGAGTGGTGGTAGTGCGGCTCACGCCGGTGGATGTTGGAAATATGGAGCTCCACGATGGGCCCCGGAAACATCTTCAGCGCGTCCAGGATGGCGATGGACGTGAACGAAAAGGCGGCTGGATTGATGACGATGGCGGCGCCCAGGTCGATGGCTTCATGGATCCAGTCGATCAGCTGCGCTTCGCTGTTCGACTGCCGGAATTCGACCGCCCGTTCACCGGCCGCTTGTCGGCAGTGCTGCTCGATCTCGCTGAGCGTGACCTTGCCGTAGATCTCGGGCTCGCGGCGGCCGAGTCGGTTGAGGTTCGGTCCGTTGAGGATGTAGATGGGCTTGGCGTTGGTGGTCATGTTCGGTCACTGTTGGATTCGAGGCTCAGCCCTTGTAGCCAAAGATGCGCGGCAGCCACAGGACGGTGTCCGGCACGAAGCTGATGATGGCCAGCACCACGATGGCCGCCGTGATGAAGGGAGCGGCCTCCCGCACGATGGCCATCAAGGGTTGCTTGGTCATGTTGGCAACGACGAAGAGCAGCAAGCCAAACGGTGGCGTGAGCAAGCCGATCATGATGTTGACCACCACCACCACGCCAAAGTGCACCGGGTCGATCCCCAGGAGTTTTGCGGTCGGAATGAGGATAGGCACGATCACCAGCAGAACCGTGGTTCCTTCCAGCAGGCAGCCCAGCACCAGCAGCAGGGCGTTGACGAGCAGCAGATAGCCGAACGCTGTCAGGTGGAATGCGGTGATGAATTTCTGCACCGACAGCGGCACGTTTTCGATGGTCACCACATAGTTGAAGACGAGCGCACCGGCAATCAACATCCCGACCGAGGTGGTCGCCTTGGCGCTGGACAGCAAGACCTGGTAGAGCTGCCGGCCGCTGATCGACCGGTAGATCAGGGCCGAGGCCAGCAGCGCATACAGGGCCGCCGCGGCGGCACCTTCAGTGGGTGTCATCACACCGCCATAGATGCCGAACAGCAGCACCACCGGCAGCATCAGCGCGGGCAAGGCGTCGAGCGTGATGCGCGGAATGTCCTTCATGGGCACCGGCGGCTCTACCGGATAGTTGCGGCGCCGCGCGATCAGCGTGTTCATCACCATGAAAGCCAAGCCCATCATGAGACCGGGTACAACGCCCGCCAGGAACAGGAAGCCGATCGATGTATCGGAGACCAGTGCATACACCACCATCGGAATCGACGGCGGGATGATCGGCCCGATCACGGCCGCCGACGCCGTGATGGCCGCAGCGTACTGAACGGGATACTTCCCGTCGCGCGTCATCATGCCGATGATGATCCGACCGATGCCCACCGCGTCGGCGATGGCCGAACCCGACATGCCCGCGAAGATGATGTTGGCCACTACGTTGACGTGGCCCAGTCCGCCGCGGAAACGGCCCACCAGCACCAGACAGAACTTGAGCAGCCGGTCGGTGAGGCTGCCACTGTTCATCAAGTCGGCGGCCAGAATGAAGAGTGGCACGGCCAGCAGCACGTAGCTGTTGAACAGCCCATTCAGTATCTGTTCGCCCGCCGTGCCCAGGTCGAGGCCCGCCATCAGCAGGTAGAAGATGGAGGCACCAATCATGGACAGTCCGATCGGCAGCCCCAGGACGGCCAACACGATCAGGACCCCGATGCAGAGGGCAAAGTTGCCGGGCATCAAACGGCGTCTCCGTCGACGACTGTGCCGGCTTCCGGACGGGGTGTTCCGCGGACCGCATGCCAGACCAGAAGCGAGTGCTTCACGATGCATGCCACTGTGAAGATGACATAGACGAAATACAGCAAGTCGAAACGCATGCCCAGGTAGGCCGACTTCTCGCGTTTCATGAACAGCACGTAGTTCCAGGTGGCGGGCAAGGCAATGATGAACAGGACCACCAGGGCGCCACTGCTGATGGCCGTGAAGCTGCGATGCGTGCGTCCGGACACCAGCCCGTACACGATGTCGAAGCGGATCTCGTCCTTGTCAGCCAGGACGAATGACGCGCCCCACAGCACCAGCCACACCCAGCACAACACGGTCACTTCGTCCGTCCAGCCCAGTGGTTGGTTGAGCAGGTAGCGGAAGGCGATCTGGAGCAGGAAGGAGACAAACATCAGCGCCATCAGCGCGACGATGACGTCGTCCGCCCGCCTGCTCAGCCAGCTCATGGCATTCAGCCACTTGGTCGGCAAGGTGGAGGCCTTTCTCGATGCCGAGCTGTCGGACTACAGCGCGTTGATGCGCTCGAGCGCGCCCTTGGGCCAATCGTTGCCGTACTTCGCCAGGTACTTCTTCTGCGCGTAGCTTCGGAAGGCATTGAGATCGGGCGTGTAGACCTTCTTGCCATCGGCCTTGAAGAATTCCAGCACTTCCTTTTCCTGCGCGCTGAACTTGAGCACGTAGTCGTCGATGGCCTTTTCCGCAGCGCTCTGGAAAGATGCCTGCTGCGCGGCGGACATGGCGTCCCACACCTTGGCGCTGACGGACATCACGTCATAACCGATGACGTGTCCGGTGAGAACGAACTGCGTGGTGACTTCGTAGAACTTCATCAGGCGGCTGGCCACCAGCGGGTTGTCCTGGCCGTCGATGGCGCCGGTCTGCAGCGCGGTATAGACCTCGGCATAGGCCACTGGCGTGGGGTTGGCGCCGATGGACTCCCCCAGGAACTGCCAGAACTCGCCGGGCGGCATGCGCAGCTTGATGCCCGCCATGTCGGCCGGTGTCTTGATCACCTTGTCGGGCTTCAGGTTCACATGGCGTGACCCGAAGTAGACCGGCGTGATGATCTGGATGCCGAGCTGGTCGCGTGCCATCTTGATGAACTCGCGACCCACATCGCTCTTGAAGGTCTTCTTGAGGTGGGCGGCATCGCGAAACAGGTAGGCCGAAGTCATCAGGGACCAGGCAGGAATCTGCTTGGAGATGTCCGCCGGTGCAAGGTTGACCATTTCGAGGTTGCCGCGCTGCATGGCGATGAGTTCAGTGCCCTGCTTGAAGAGCGTGTTGCCCCAGTAGGGTTCGAAGTCAAAGCCGTCCTTGATGGAGGCGCCGAGCAGTTTGTAGGCCTCCGCGCGCAGGTCTTGTTCGGTGAAGGCAGAGCTGAAGCGGATCTTGGTCTTGGCCTGCGCGTGCGCGAGTGGCAATTCACCCAGTGCCACCAGGGCAGCGCCGGCGGACAGCAGCGATCGACGGGAAAGCGGGCTTTGCATGAGGTCTCCATTGGTGTGCGGGACATCCGGGCCCCTTGACCAGGGTTGGCGCCCGATGCCGATCTTGTTGAGTCATCGCCAGAACAAATCGATGATAGGAAGTTCATCCTATAAAAGCAATATCATCCTATATGGACGGATGGCTGCCGACGAACGCGTGGCGATTGCTACAGTGGCAGCCACTCTCGCCATCCTTCTGGAGCACCTGCCGATGCGCCGCGCACCCCCACCGACGCCCACACGTGATGCCAGCCGGGTCGCAGCCTTGACCGGCCCGTCAGCGGCGCAGCGGCCGATGGGGACCCGGTCCTCCGGTGATCCGGCGCCCGTGGGGGAATCCGTCTACCGCCGGGTGCGGGCCGATATCGTGTACGGGCGCCTCGCCCCCGGGCAGAAGCTCACCCTGGAGCGCATGCGCAGCACCTACGGTTCGGCGGTCAGCACCTTGCGGGAAGTCTTCAATGGCCTGGCTTCCGAAGGGTTCATCGCCGCCGAAGGCGCGCGGGGTTTCGAGGTGGCGGCGATCTCGCCCGACAACCTGCGCGAAGTGGCGGCGATGCGCCAATTGCTCGAGTGCGATGCGCTGCGCAGTTCCTTTGTGGCCGGGGACGTCGAGTGGGAAAGCCGCGTGGTGGCCGCGCACCACAAGCTCGCCTCCTTCGAGAAGCGCCTGGCCGCAGGTGACCGTACCGACGAAGAAGTGCTGCGTCGCTACGACTGGGAGTTTCACAACGCACTGATTTCCGCCTGTGGCTCGCAGCTCCTGATCGACATGCATGCCGGCATCTATGACAAGTACCTGCGCTATCTCATGCTGGCCGCGGTGTTTCGTGGTGCGCCTGTGGTGGAAGAGCACCGACAGCTGCTGGCCCATGCGCTCGAACGTGACTGGCGCGCGGCGCAGTCGGTCACCGTGACCCATATCCAGGACTGCGTGTCGCAGATGCTCCTTGGCAACTGGTGGACCAAGTGAGCGTCGCCCGGGACCTGCCGCGACGGGGCTTTGGCCCCAGCCGACGGCCGAGCGAACGAAGCTGCTTTCGGCGAAAGGTGACGCTCGTGACCGAAGCAGAGACTTCTTTGCGCCGGGGACACCATGAAGCGCGGTGCCTTCGTCAGGGTTGGCGTTCTCCGAGCCGGGTCGATTGCCCCATGCCGGCAAGTTGACGGGTGACATCCAGCATGGAAAACCTTTGGCGCGAGCGCACCCCCTGGCAGGACAAAGCCTTGATTGGCTTGATCGGCGCCGGCATCCAGCGTTCACTGTCACCGGCGATGCACGAAGAAGAGGCCCGGCATCACGGCCTGCGCCTGCACTACCAACTCGTGGACCTGGACCTGACGGGCGCGACAGTCGACGACTTGCCGGCCTTGATTCGGGCGGTCCGCACCATCGGCTTCCGCGGGCTGAACATCACCTACCCGTGCAAGCAGGCGGTGCTGCCCTTGCTGGACGGGTTGTCGGACGAAGCGCGGGCGATGGGCGCGGTGAACACCGTGGTCTGCCAGGAAGGCCGGTTGATGGGCCACAACACCGATGGCTCCGGCTGGAGCGCGGCTTTCATCCGCGCACTGCCCCAAGCCGACTTGCGCCGCGTGCTGTTGATCGGTGCCGGTGGGGCCGGCTCCGCCGTGGCCCATGCGGTGTTGCGCCTGGGGGCGGCACACCTGGTGGTCCATGACCATGAGGGCGAGCGCGCGGCCGCGCTGGCCAACAGCCTGAACGCGATCCATGGCCCGGGTCGTGTCTCTGCCACTGACGACATTGCGGCCGGCATGCGTGGAACAAGCGGCCTGATCCACGCCACGCCCACGGGCATGGACAAGCAGCCAGGCATGCCCTTGCCCGCGGAGTTGCTGCGAGCCAGGCCGTGGGTGGCCGAGGTGGTGTACTTCCCGATCGAGACGGCACTCCTGAAGGCCGCACGCGCGCAGGGTTGCGCAACGGTGGATGGCGGCGGCATGGCCGTGTGGCAGGCGGTGGGCGCGTTCAGGCTCTTCACCGGGATGGAGCCCGATGCGTCGCGCATGGAAGCGCACTTTCGCGGCCTGCTTGCCGAACGCGCCGCCGCGGAGCCGCCTGGTCTCCCGTAGTGCCCCGCATCGGCTCTGGTACGTGAGCCTGGCGGAACGGAGCTCAGCCCTGCAGACCGGCGTACACGTTCTGCACGTCCTCATTGGCGTCCAGGGCAGCCAGGAAGCTCTCCACTTCGTCCAACTGCTCCGGGCTGAGGCTTGAAGGTGCGATGGGGTTCTTGGGCAGGTAGCCCAGGTGCGCCTTCAGCACCGCGTAGCCGTGCGCAGGCAGGGCCCGGCACACCAGGTCCAGGTCGGTGGGTTCGGTCACGAAGGACGTGGTGCCAGCTTCGTCCGCGGGCTGGAAGTCTTGTGCGCCGGCTTCGATGGCGGCCAGTTCAGGGTCTGCGCCGGCCGCCGTGGCTTCGGCTTCGATCAGCCCGACATGGGCAAAGTCCCAGGCCACGCTGCCGGACGTGCCCAGCTGGCCTTTGCGGAAGAGCACGCGCATGTCTGAAGCCGCGCGGTTGACGTTGTCGGTGAGCACTTCCACCATCACCGGCACTCGGTGTGGCGCGTAACCCTCGTACAAGGCCTGTTCGAAGTGCACGGCTTCGCCCGTGAGACCCGCGCCCTTCTTGACGGCGCGGTCAAGCGTGTCCTTGGGCATGGACACCTTCCGCGCCTGCTCCATCACCAGGCGCAGCTTGGAATTGGCCGCCGGGTCAGCGCCCTGGCGGGCGGCGATCATGATGTCCTTGGCCAGCTTGCCAAAGAGCCGACCTTTGGCGTTGGCTGCCAGGTCCTTGTGCTTGGCCTTCCATTGAGCACCCATGTTGTGTCCGTCCTGTATGCGTCGTGTGGCCGCCTGTTGGCGTTTGGTGTGTGTGAAGTTGAAGTGGCAGGGCCTTCGGCCTGGCTTCGGTGGTGTGCTCAGCCCAGCACGTAGCGGTTCAAGAAGCGGTTGCGGAACTTGCCGCCCGGGTCCAAGCCGGCGGCCAGCTGGCGGAAATCATCCAGCCGCGGATAGCGGGCCTGCACCGCAGCCACCGTCTGGGTGAACAGCTTGCCCCAATGGGCCGCGGCCTCGTAAGGTGCCAGCGCAGCTTCAATCTTCGTCAGCAGCGGCAATACAGACGCCATGTCGGGTTTCAGGGTGAAGTGAAGGGCCACGCAATCGCGCCCGTAGGCCGGGCTCATCCACAGCGTGTCCTTGGCGACCGCGCGCACTTCCGTGACCAGCACCAGTTGCGCCAACTCAGCCTGCAGCGGCAGCAGGTCGCGGAACGCGTGCATGGCCCAGGACCGCGGCAGTAAGTATTCGGCCTGCAGTTCCTCGCCGTGGCTGGGCTGAAAGTCCATGCGGAAGTGCGGCAGGCGTTCATGGGCCGGGCCCGGCTGTCCCATTTGGTCGGTGCAGGCCGCAGCGCTGAGTTCGGGCAAGGGATGCTGCTGGGTGCGGGCCGCAGCTGCGCCGAACAAGGTGGCCTGCTGGTCCGCAGGCAGTGCGTCGCCGCTGCGGCGCTTGCACCACACGCTGTTGAACGCCGCCTGCCGCCAGTTGGTGAAGAGACTCACGCTGTACGCACAGGCCAGGATCTCGTCGAAGTGTGCCAGGGCCGAATCGAAAGGCAGGCCGAGGTAGACGTCCTGGCTGACGCTGAAGGCCGGCACGATGCCCAGCGTCACCGACACCAGCACGCCCAATGCGCCCAGGTTCACGGCGACGCCTTCGAACACATCGGGGTCGGTGACTCGGGACATGCTGCGCAATTGGCCATCGGCCTGGACCAGGTCCAGTGCCACCAACGACGCGGCCAGCACCGGGTTGGCCACGCCGGACCCGTGCGTGCCGGTGGCGTAGGCTCCGGCCAAGGAAACGTGCGGCAGCGACGCGAAGTTGGGCAGGGCGTAGCCGTGCTGGTGCAGGGTTGCGCCCAGGGCGCCAAAGGTGGCGCCGGCCGAGACCCGCACGGTAGCTGCCGCCGGGTCGATGTGCAGGTCCGTGGGCAGGTCCGCCAAGACCAGGAGCGTGTGTTCGCAGTCCGCGATGTCATTGAACGAGTGGCCGGTGCCCAGCACCTTGACGGAAGGCCGGGCCTGCACCATCGCCTGGAGTTCTGGAACCGAGCCCGGTCGCAAGACCTCACGCGCAGAGAAGCTGAGGTTGTTGGCCCAGTTCCTGAGTGGTTCTTTCATCGCCGGATTCCAGCCGGCTTGGCGCCGCCTTGTGTTTCAGCGCAAGCCTCGCGCTGTGTTCCAGCGATCTTAAGGTGCGCCACAGGCTCCAGCCGGCTGGATGGCGCACGGGTGAAGGACGGTGCGCCTGTCCGTCGTCGACCCTGCGTGTGGTGCCGCTGCTGCCGTCGAGATCGCCGCTGGCACGGGCCGACCTGAACCTGGAACCGCCTTTCCACCGTCTCCGGCGTTCGATCAGGCCGCTGCCAGGGGACCACGTTGACCGGCAGTACCGGGCGCATGTTTTGCCCCTCGGGCACCCGCGGTCATCAGCGCGCAGGCATGGATTGGCGCGGGCGAGCGCTGCACGCGGCTGTCTGGTGCCTGCTGCCTGCGTACGGATCCTGGTCCGGGGACGACGACCGCCCACCTGCGCCGCCTTGCGGCGCCAGGTAACTCAGTTGCGCCGGGGATCGTCGGGCGCCCTGTCGCGGCGGTTCGGAACGCCGTCGCGGTCGCGATCGCGGTCCGGTTCGCGGTCCCGATCGCGCCCGCGGAACCGGGTTTCGCGAGGGTAGTGGCTCTGTGGCAAGTCCACCCACGGGCCGGCTCGGGAATTGGCGTAGCGCCAATGGTTGTTGTCGTAGTAGTAGGTGTAGCCCCCTTGGTAGTAGTAGGGGTCGGAGCCCAACTCCACGACCAGCGGCAGGATCGGTACGCTGACGCCGATGCCCACGCCCACTCCGTGGCCGCGACCGGGTGGTGCGACCACACAGGCGCTCAGCGACAGCGCGACCAGTGGTGCGGCGATCAAAGACTTGTTCATGCAGATCCTTCAGTGTTGGCAGGCGCCGCGCCGCGAACGGCCGGTGCTGAGTCAGGGGTGACGGCGCCGGTCCGGGTCCCGTTCGCGCGTCTGCAGACAGCCTGGAGCGCTTTGGATGCCGCGTCGGTTCGATGACGAACACAGCCCTCAGGCCCTTTGGGCCCGAGTCCTGTGTCAACGGTTCCCGTGGTCGCCACCGTCAGCACGGTCACGGGGGAACCACCGTTCGATCAGCGCCGCGGCACGGTCGCGTCCGCCCAGGCCGAAGGACAGTGCCAGCGCCACGACGATGCCGGACAGCAGGATCAGGAAGGTCTGCTGGATCAAGCCGCCGCCGATGTCCAGGTGGTCCACCGCCAGCAGCACCACAAAGCTCATCACGCCGTATTGCAGGATGCGGCCGAGCAGTTCGCCGTCACTGATTTCGGCGCTGCGGCAATAGCTGTGCACCGCGTTGCCGGCAAAGCGCGCAAAGTAGCTGCCAAACACCACCACCAGGAGCGCCACCAGCAGGCGCGGCACGAAGAGCAGCAGCTTGCTCAAGAGTTCGGTGACCTGGCTCAGGCCCAGGCTGTTGAACGCGACGATCAGCGACGCCAGGATGACCAGCACGTAGCCAATCCAGCCGAACAGCTCAGTGGTGTCCTTGTCGGTGCCGCCTTGTTGCAGGAAGCCGTCCATGCCGGCACGCTCGCTGAGCACGTGGAAGTTCAGCGCGCGCAGGGCCTTGACCACGCTGAAGCGAAAGGCCTTGGCCACCAGCCAACCCAGCAGCAGCACGCCGGCGGCCAGGGCCAGGCGCGGCATGAAGGCGCCCACTTGCTGCAGCAGCGCGCGCAGGGGTTCCAGCATGACATCGATGTTCTGCATGGTGTGTCCTCGGGTTGGGTGGGGTTCAGTCGATCGGCGGTGGCGCCGGCCTCAGCCGTCGATGCCGGCCAGCGCGGCAATGGCGGCCAGCGGCACGGCAATCCAGTCGGGCCGGTTGCCGATTTCCTGGCGCAGTTCGCACAGTGCCTTTTCCAGTTCAAACAGTTCTATCAGCGACTGCGCGGCGTCAAAGCCGGCGTTCGACTCCCCGTCGGGGTACAAGCCACCGGCGCGCACCGCGTCGCGGTAGGTGTCGATGAAAGTGCTGCGCACGCGGCGTTCCCACAGCCTCGCCACAGGCGCAAGGCGTTCCGGATCACCCGCGCCTTGCGTCACCTGAAGCAGGGCGGCATGGCGCGCCTGGTCGAACGAGCGCAGCAGGCCGGCGACGTCGCGCAAAGCGCTCTGTTTGGCCCGGCGTTCGTCAAAGCTGTGCGCCGGATCGCCTTCGAAATCGATGATGAAGAAGTCGTCGCGGCGGATCAGCACTTGTCCCAGGTTCAGGTCGCCGTGGATGCGTGTTTTCAAACCGGTGGGTAGGGCCTTGGCGATGCGGTCGATGCGGGCCAGCAAGGCCGGCTGCGCATTCAGCACCAGTCCGGCCAGTTCAGCCAGCGGGGCGGGCCAGCTGCCACCTTGCGTGGCCAGCAACGCGAGTGTGCTCACGCAGGTCTCGCGCACGCTGTGCGACCAGCCTTGCATGTCGCGCGTGTCAACCGGTTCGGGTTCAAAGGCCGGTATGCCCGTCTTTCGGGACAAGGCCAGGTGCAGCTGCGCGACACGCTGTGCCAGCACCTGCACGCGCTCCACAGGCGCCAGCGTGTCGTCTGCGCCCGATGCGATGGCAGCGGCCGGAGCCTCGAGCAATCGTGCCAATTGGTCCACCGTGTAGACCCAGGCGTCGCCCTGGTTGATGAGTTGGGCTTGCAGCAGCGCCAAGGTCCAGACCGTGCCGTCGGCGGCGTGGAAACCCACGCTGCCGGCGACGGGCACGCTGTTGGCGTAGCCCACCACGTCGGTCAGGTGCAGGCCCATCTCCAGTTCGGGGCTCAGGCCTGGTTGCAGTCGTCGGTAGGCTTTCAGGAACAGGCGGTCGCCCAGCAGGCTCACGGAGTTGCTGCTCAAGGTCAGGCGGCGCAGGGGTGTCGCCTCCAGCAGGGCGTCGCCAACCACGCTGGCACAGGCGCTGCCCGGCGTGAAGCGCAGCGTGCCGCCGTCCGCCTTCAGCACCTTCTGGTGCCCGATGGCATCGACCAGCGCGCGACAGAAGGGCTCGTCGGCCATGGCGTCCGCCAATACCCCGGTGCGCGCCTGCTGCCGCACCTTGCTGACTGCGACGGCGGCGAGCGACCGGGTGCGTTCTTCGTCTTCGTCGTCAAAGGCGACAGCCAGGGGCACAAAGTAGCGTCCCTTGCCCGCTGCGCCCTGGGTGTCCACCAGTGCCAGCATCCACTCCCGGCCGCCTGTGGCCAGCAAGGCGTGGTCCGCCAGCGTGGCGCGCTCCAGGCCTTCGGCCTTGTTGGCGAACCAGCGCTGGCGTCGCAGGAAGCGGGGTAGCAGGTCGCGTTCCAGTTGGGCGGCGGTCTTTTCGGCCAGGCTCATGCGCCAGGGCACCACGCGGCCGCGGAAGAAGCTGTTCCAGCTGTCAAAGAGCACCAGGACGGCCAGGTCTTCCAAGGGCGTGCGCTCGGTGTGCCAGCGCGGGGGCATCGCATCGGCTGACAGCCTGAACCAGAAGAAGCCATAGCCCGGCAGCGTCAACATGTAGGGCAGTTCACCCACCGGTGGGAAGGCATTTCGCCCCAGCATTTCCACCAGGACGCGGCCTTTCCAGGGCGCCAGGTCCAGTTCCACCGGTTGCGCCACGCGGCTGAGGTTGGCCACGCACAGGATGACTTCGCCTTCGTGGTCGCGCACGTAGGCCAGCACCTTGCGGTTGCCCGGGTGCAGCATCGCAAACTGGCCGCGGCCGAAGGCCTTTGAACTGCTGCGCACCGCCAGCAGGCGTCGTGTCCAGGACAGCAGGGAAGAGGTCTCGCGCGATTGCGCTTCCACGTTGACGGCCTCAAAGCCGTAGACCGGGTCCTGGATGGGTGGCAGGTACAGGCGTTGCGGGTCGGCGCGCGAAAAGCCGCCGTTGCGGTCGCTGGACCATTGCATGGGCGTGCGCACGCCGTCGCGGTCGCCCAGGAAGATGTTGTCGCCCATGCCGATCTCGTCGCCGTAGTACAGCACCGGCGTGCCCGGCATCGACAGCAGCAGGCTGTTCATCAGCTTGATGCGTTCGCTGTCGTTTTCCAGCAGCGGCGCCAGTCGCCTGCGGATGCCCAGGTTGATGCGCGCCCGCGTGTCCGACGCATACATGCTGTACATGTAGTCGCGTTCCTTGCTGGTCACCATTTCAAGCGTCAGCTCGTCGTGGTTGCGCAGGAACACGGCCCACTGGCAATTGGCCGGGATGTCCGGCGTCTGGGCCAGGATCTCCACCACCGGGTGGCGATCTTCCTGGGCGATGGCCATGTACATGCGCGGCATCAACGGGAAGTGGTAGGCCATCTGGCACTCGTCACCGTCGCCAAAGTATTCGCGCACGTCCTCGGGCCACATGTTGGCTTCGGCCAGCAGCAGGCGGCCGGGGTATTGCTGTTCGATGCGGCGGCGGATGGCCTTGATGACCTCGTGCGTCTCGCGCAGGTTCTCGTTGCTGGTCCCGTCGCGTTCGATCAGGTAGGGAATGGCGTCCAGGCGGAATCCGTCCACGCCCATGTCGAGCCAGAACGCCATGGTCTTGAGCACCGCCTCCAGCACCGCCGGGTTGTCGAAGTTCAGGTCGGGCTGGTGGCTGAAGAAGCGATGCCAGAAGTACTGGCCGGCGAGGTCGTCGAAGGTCCAGTTCGACTTTTCGGTGTCGGTGAAGATGATGCGCGTGCCGCTGTACAGCTTGGGGTCGTCGGTCCAGACGTAGAAGTCGCGCTCGGGCGAGCCCTTCGGGGCTTTGCGCGCGGACTGGAACCAGGGATGCTGGTCGCTGGTGTGGTTGACCACCAGTTCCGTGATCACGCGCAGACCGCGGCTGTGGGCTTCGACCACAAAGGCACGGAAGTCGGCCAGCGTGCCATAGGACGGGTGCACGTTCTCGTAGTCGGCCACGTCGTAGCCGTCGTCGCGCAGCGGCGAGGGGTAGAAGGGCAGCAACCAGATGGTGTTGACGCCCAGGGACTGCACGTGGTCCAGGTGCTGGGTCAGGCCCTGGAAATCTCCAATGCCGTCACCGTTGGCATCGGCATAAGCCTTGATGTGCAGCTCATAGATGACGGCGTCCTTGTACCAAAGCGGGTCGCTGCTGAAGGCGGCGGCCTTGGCTGCGGACACGGCGGCGGCGGAGACCAGGGGTTCGATCGCTGTGCTCAATTCGGACCTCAGAGAAAGTGATCGAAGTCGTTCTTGCGCAGCGTGCGAGCACGCCCCGGCAGCGCAGGCACGGGGTCTTGTCCGGGACCCAGGATCACGCCGCTGCGGGCGCCATGCCGCATGAGCTGCGCTGACTCAGCGCGCCACAGCCCGCCGGGCCTGCGGCCAGGCCTGACGCCAGCTCTTCGCCAATCGGGCAGGCATCCCGCATGCCAAGGACATATCCGGCATATATATTTGTAGCTATCATGTTTGGAGTCTACCTGCCTATTCGACGCTGTGTCGAGCGCAAGGCCACTCATTCACTTGGGCAATGGCCGGGGTCACGACCCCGCTGATGCTGCTGTTTGCAGGTGGCAGCGGTCGGCCACTTTGGCGCCGACCGGGCCCGGGTCAAGTGCGCACCGGTGCGCAGGCGCTCAAGCCCGCCCTTGTTTTTCCAACTGCTCAACGGCCGCCCGCATGGCCTTGGTGGCGGCACCCGCCACCTGCTGTCGGGACCGGTCGTCGCGCAACTCGGCCGACAGCTCATGCACGGCCATGGCCGTGATCAGGTCGCGCTTGCTCGGCGAGATGTCCACGCCGCGCCGGCCCCATTCCGGGTCAACAGGTACGGGACCCTTGCCGGGCACCGAGATCCAGCCCGGTCCGTCGTTGGCGATGCCGATGAGGATCTGCACCAGGCTCAGGAAGCGCTCCGGCCGCAGGCGGAAGCGGTCGCTGTCCATCTGGGCTTGCAGGATGCGCCGCAAGTCGGGCATCACGCCGATGCGGACTGCAGCAGCAGGGCCGCGCCTGAGACGATGGGCGACGCGCCCGAGGTCCCGCCGAAGCCTGTCGTGTAGGCGGTGGTGGATGTGCCCGTCCAGCCGTCGCCGGTGGTGACGATGCCTTCGCCCCGGCCAAAGCAGTCGATGCGGCTGCCGTGGTTGGAGAATCCCAGGCGCGTGTGCGGTGCGGTCGCGCTGCCGGCACCCACCATGATGGCGCCGCTGTCGCGGAAATCGGCGCTGGCGCGGTTCAAGACCTGCCGGCCCGAGGCGTCCGTGTAGTTGTCCAGGTCGTTGCCGCCATTGCCCGCGGCTTCCACCACCACGATGCCGGCGTCGACCGCGGCGCGGATGGCGTCAAACACGGCAGCTTCCACCTCCACAGGCACCAGCGAGAAACCACCAAAGTTCGTCTGCGCTTCCAGCAGCAGCACGTCACCTGGGCTCATGGCGCCGGCTGCAGAGGCAATGGCCTGCGCCGTGCTGTAGGTGGCAGCGCTTCGCCACTGCGACACCACGCGTGCACTGGCCTGTGGCGCGATGCCGACCACGCCGCGCGTGTTGTCCACGCCCACCACTTCACCCAGCACGGCCGTGCCATGCCGTGGTAAGCCTGAACCACGCCAGCTCCAGGGCCCGGCCTGTGTCGGCCTGTTCCAGCACCAGGAGGCGATCAAAGGGCGCAGCAGCGGACGCGCCCTTCTCCATCTCTCCCGCGAAGTAGGGCTTGAAGTCCGCGCCCGGGGCCAGCTGCTGCAGCGCGCTGATGGCCTGGGCGCGATGGTCTTCGCGCAGTGCCGCCGACGGCACGGTGGCGTCGACTGCCAGGCTGACAACCACGCGTGCGACGGCCTTCGCCGGGGCCGCGGGCGTGGGGACCTTGCCGTGGATGATGGCCATGTTGCGGGCTCCTGATCGGGTCATGGGCGGGCGTGCATGAAAGCACGCGGCCCAGATCGATGGCATCCCTCAAATCGCGCAAGCAGGCCTGCGGCCCCCTAGGTCATCAGCCGCGCAGCCAGGCCGACAGATCCAGCCCCAGCAGCTGCTGCAGCGCGCGGATGTCGTCGGCGTAGATCGCAAGCGCCTGCGCCCGTTCTGCGGGCGTGATCGGCCGTGGGCGCTGGTGGGTCAGCGTGCGCAAGCCTTTCACCACCCCCGGCGGCAAGGCCCGGCGCAAGCCGGCGCGCAGCGGCGCGCTGGTGGCGTGCAAGCGCCCCCAGCGTGGTTGCCAGGTCTCGTTGTGGCGACGCGAGAAGTCCACCTCGAAGTCGGGGTCCACATCCAGAAAATGGAACAGGTCTCGCAGCACGGCCTGTGGCTGGGCGGTGTACTGCTCGTAAAGCACGGTCTTGATCTGCGACGCCGCAAAGCAGGCGCGGTAGCGCTCCAGGTGACGTGCATAGAAGCCGTTCCAGACGGCACCCAATCGGGGCTCCTGCCGCGACTCCAGCGCCTGTTGTTCTTCGACCCAGGGCAGGAACTCGGGCCGCGCATGCCCCCGGCTGGCGGCCTGGGCATGTTGCGAATACAGGCGCGCCACGGGGTCGCGCAAGACCATGATGATGCGTGCACCGGGCATGCGGTCCCTGATCGCCCGCGGGGCGCAGCTGGAACCGAGGTAGTTGCCGCTGACCTCGCCAACGGCCGTCTCCAGGGCGACGTTCTTGAAGAGCTTCTGGTATTGCTGCCAATCGGTGACCACGCCGCTGCCCCGTGTCGTCATCGGGCCGTCCAGGTAGGCCTGCAAAGCCGCGGCATCGGTCTGGGCCACACCCAATCGCCGTTGATGCTGGTGCAGGTCAGCTGCAAAAAAGGCGGGTTCCTTGATCGGGCTGAGATACACCGCGGGATGCTGGTCCAGGTAGTTGTACAGGGACGTGGTCCCGGCCTTGGGTGCGCCCACGACGAAGAAGTTGGGGAGCATGCGGTCAGCCTCGCGTGGAGTGCGCGTTCATCCAGGGTCCTCGGCCGATCTGCGTGCGCGAGTACTGCAGCGGCATCACACCTTTTTGTATCACAGCGCGGGCTTGCTGGTGCTGAGTTCCAGGATGCTGGAGATCAACAGCCACAAGCGCTTCGGCTCCAAGGGCCGAAGCAGCCTGCAGGCAAGCGCCCTTGAGATGGTGGCCGGCGCGCCCTGAGCCTTCAGGCCAACCGGCGTGGCAAGGCCGCCAGGCAGGCCAGGGTGCCCAGGCAGGCGTTGGCCACCTCGGTACCCTTCTTGACGAAGTGCGCCTTGAAGAAGGCCTGGTGTTCTTCATGCTCATGGAAGTCACGCGGCGTCAGCACAGCCGAAAACACCGGCACACCGGTGTCCAGCTGCACGCGCATCAGGCCGTCAATGACGGCCGCTGCCACGAACTCATGACGGTAGATGCCGCCGTTGACGACCAGGCCGCAAGCGATGATGGCGTCGACCTGCCCGCTCTGCGCCAGGCGTTGCGCGTGCAGTGGAATTTCGAAGGCGCCGGGCACGCGGTGCAGGTCCAGGCAGTCGCTGGGCAAGCGCCGTCGTTCGAATTCGGCGCGGATGGCGTCGGTGCTGGCGCTGACGATGTCGTCATGCCAGGACGCGGCAATGACGGCCACCTTGCGGGGCTGGAAGGCAGATGCGGAGGATGTCTGATTCATGGGGTCTCTCAAGCAGAGTGGTGGCCAGAATCAGGGCGAACGCAAACGCAGCCGCATGCACAGCGCGTGCAAGCACGACCGTGTACGCGGCGACGCAAGCGGTCTCTTTCATCCGGACTGTGACCGTCGGCTCTGGCATCGCACCAGATCTGCTGACCCCCGTGCCTGCAAGGGCTGGCGCGGGGCGCTCGCGGGCTCCTGCAGTGGCCTGCAGATACCGCCGGTGGGGAATTTCGCCCCGCCCTGAGAACGCTACCGGTCCTGTTGGACCGGCATGGCTACTGTAGCGGGCGGCATGCGCGGTGATGTCCCTGCCGCGACAGTTCCAGGCAGGCACGTGCCAGCGGCCGCCAGGTGATGAGCATGGTTCCTGCCGCTGCGGCCTGCGGGGACGTGGCGCCGGCCGGGTCGTGTCCCGGCTCCAGCAAGTGGCCGCGCTCGCCACCGGTGACCGACAGGAAGCCCACGACGGCCAGCACCAGGTACTTGGACAGCGCGCTCATGATGGACTCCTTCAGGCAGGTGCCGCGGGTTGCGGCGGGGTGTCCACACTGTTCCGCTGCAGGGCCCGTCCTGTCCTGTAGGCCCCTGAATCCGGGCTGAATCGATCTAAAGGCACCGCATCGGCCGCGACCGGCGGATTCAGGAAGATTCATGCCCACGGGCCGGCGGCCTGCCTAGAGTGGAGTCATCCTCACTTCCACAGCCAGGAGCGCACGATGGACAAGGCCCGTTCCCAAGCCTTCATGATGAAAATGGTGAGCGATCTCGCCACCGCCACCAGCGTCTCGCTGGTCTACGTGGGCGACCGCGTGGGCCTGTTCAAGGCCATGGCCGGCACCGGCCCGCTGACACGCGAGCAGTTGGAACAGCGCACCGGCATCCACCCGCGCTACCTGGAGGAGTGGCTGGCCACGATGTTCTGCGCCGGCTACCTGGAGCACGACGTCGCCGCCGACACCTGGTGCCTGCCCGACGAACACGCCGTCTTCCTGGCTCAGCCCGCCAGCGAGTACTACCTGGGCGGTCTGTTCAAGGGCGCGCCTGCGCTGGCCGCCATGGCGCCCAAGGTGGCCGAGGCCTTCGAGACCGGGCAGGGCATCCCCTTCCAGGCCTATGGCGAGGGCGAGCCGCTGGCCATCGAGCAGATGAACCGCAGCGTCTACGAAGCCCGCCTGGTGCGCCAGTGGCTGCCGGCCATGCCACAGGTCGTGCAGCGGCTGCAAGCAGGCGGTCGGGCGCTGGACGTGGGCTGCGGCACCGGGGTCATCCCGGTGCTGCTGGCGCAGGCCTTCCCCGAAGCGCGCGTCACCGGGCTGGACCTGGACGCACGTTCGATCGAGATCGCACGCGAACAGGCACAGCGCGCGGGCGCGGGCGTGGGCGAGCGGGTGACCTTCGTCCGCGGTTCGGCCGACGCGCTGCAAGGCCCGGAAGGCGGCTACGACTTCATCAGCACCTTCGACTGCATCCACGACATGGGAGACCCGGCCGGAGTTCTGCGCCGCATCCGAGACGCCCTGGCGCCGGGCGGCACCTACCTGATGGTCGAACCGCGTGTGGCTGACGGCCTTCACGACAACGCGGCCAACCCCTTTGCACGCATGCTCTACGGCATCAGCTGCCTGCACTGCGTGCCCACCAGCCTGGCCCAGGGTGGGCCGGGCCTGGGTGCCTGCTGGGGCGAGACCCGCGCCAGGCTGGCGGTGCAGGAAGCCGGCTTCGCCCAGTTCAAGGTGCTGCCCATCAAGAGCGCCGTGCACGCCTTCTACGAGATCGCTGCGTAGCGTGGCTGGTGTCAGGCGGGGGCGTCCGCAT
Source organism: uncultured beta proteobacterium (assembly GCA_963750785.1). GTDB lineage: Bacteria > Pseudomonadota > Gammaproteobacteria > Burkholderiales > Burkholderiaceae_C > Rubrivivax. The sequence continues at coordinate 367,024 of CAVVSC010000006.1, forward strand.
CGGCAAAGGCCAGCCCGGTGACGCTGGTCTCGGGCAGCTCGCGCCCACGCGCCCGCAGCGCAGCCAAGCTTGCTGCATCGAGGCTGGCGCCTGCCTGCCCGAGGGCCTGTTCGCCGATGCGCCGGTAGATCTCCAGGCGTTGTGCGCCGCTGCGCTGGTACACCGCCTCGGCATAGCCCTGCAGGAGCGCCGCGGCGCGTGGTCGGTCCTGGCGGGCCGCCAGCAGCGACAGCACCTCGGCCGTCGGCGCCTGCATGTCAAAGGCGCAGGCGGCAGCCCAGACAGCGGGTGACATCTCACGCGCCGGTGCAATGTCGCCCTTCAACAGCCAAGCCGCCAGCAGCAGCAGTTCAACGCCGCTGGCCGGCGCGTGGCGCACCCGTTCCCGCAGGCGCTGCATGGCGGCCAGGCCGCGCTGGATGGCGTCGTCGTAACGGCCCGCGGTGATCTCCAGGTACATCATGGACAGTTCATGGATCAACCGCCCGCGGCGGCCGGACTCATGGATCAGCGCCATGCAGCGTTCACCGACTTCCAGGGCTTCGTCGAAGCGGCCTGCGGTGCTGAGGTGGGTCGCTTGCACGTACAGGCGCAGGAAGCGCAGTTCGGCGGGCCAGGTGGGGTCTTCCAAGGCCAACAGCCGCGCCAGGGCCGCTTCGCAGCCTTCCGTGGACACACCTGCCACCATGCTGGCGGTCACGGCCTGTGCCCGGTACTCACCGGCGGCGTGGCCCTCGGCGCGGAACAGCTCCGCCGCAGCGTGTGCGTGAGGGCGGCTGCGCTGCAGGTTGTTCGGACCCCAGAACTGCGCATAGCTCAACTGCCACCGTGCCCGCACCGCCGCCGGCATGCCTTCATGCAGCAGCGGCTGGGTCTGGCGCAGGACCGTGAAGCGCTCGGCGTGCCGGTGGGCCAGTGCCTGCGCCAGCCCGGGCGCCAGGGCCACCGCGGCCACGGTGTCGTGCGCCAGCGCCCAGGCCAGCGCCGACAGCCCGTTGTCGCCATCGGGGCTGGCACGTTCCAGCTGCTGCACGACAGGGCGGCGCGCCCACAGGTGGTCTTCGTAGACCGTTTCAAAGAGCAGCCGGTGGACCGCCAGGTGGCGGCCCCGGACAACGGCTTCTTCGGACGAAGCTGCCAGCAGTTGGCGCGCGTAGGCCTGCGGCGTGTCCAGCAACCGGTAGCGCGGCGGTTCACCGTGGGGTGGCGTCACCAGGGAGCGGTCCACCAGCACCGCCAGCGCATCCAGCACCTGCCACTCGTCGATGTCGGTCCCGGCGTCTCCGGCTTCGTCCGGGCTGCCGCTGCAGACCTGTTGCGCTGCCGTCAGCGAAAAGCTGCCGACGAACACTGACAGGCGCCGGAAGACCGCCTGCTCCGCGGGCGCCAGCAGGCCATGGGTCCACTGCAGCGCGGCCTGCAGCGTGTGCTGCCGCGCAGGCGCGGCGCGGTCACCGGAGGTGAGCAGCCGGAAGCGTTCGCGCAGGGCTTCGTCCAGCTGGGCCGGAGTCAGCGCAGGCACGCGTGAGGCAGCCATTTCGATGGCCAGCGGCAGGCCGTCGAGCCGTCGTGTCAGACGCACCACCGCGCTCACGTTGTGCGCATCCAGCACAAAGTGCCGGTCGCTGGCCCGCACGCGGGCGATGAACAGCTGCACGGCCGGGCTGGCAGCGGCTTCGGCGGTGCCGGCGTCGGGGTCGGCCAGGGCCAGAGGCTCGAGCCGGTGCAGCTGTTCTGCGCCCAGCCGCAACGGGGCCTGGCTGGTGACCAGCATGTGCAGCGCAGCGGCCTGTTCGTGCACCGCCTTGGCGACGTGCGTCACTTCGTCCACCACGTGCTCGGCGTTGTCCAGCACCAGCAGAAGTTGCAAGGGCCCCAGCGCGCCAGCCAGCGCCTTGCGTCGGTCGCCGCGGGGCAAGCTCACCCGCGTCGCCGCGGCAACGGCATCGACCACACCCGAAGCGTCAGAGACCGGCGTCAGGTCGACCCAGACCGCGCCGTCGGCAAAGCGGGAAGCCAGTTGATCGGACACCTGCCGGGCCAGGGACGACTTGCCCACGCCGCCAGCGCCCAGCACGGTGACCAGGCGCTGCATGCCCAGGGTGTCGCACAGGTCTTGCAGGTCGCCTTCGCGGCCGATCAAGACGGGCGTCAGCGGACGCAGGCCAGCCTGCCCGGCCGGCGCCGACGTGGGGGGCGGCGCTGCGTCGCCTTGCGTGTCCAGGTCGACGGCGGCCACAAAGCGGTAGCCGCGCCCCGGCACCGTGGCAATCGCGCGCGGTCCCAGCAGCTTGCGCAGGGCCATCACGTGCACCTGCAGGTTGTTCTCTTCGACCACCAGGTGGGGCCAAACCAGGTCCAGCAGTTCCGACTTGGGCACCACGCGGTCGCGTCGCTCGACCAGCGTCAGCAGCAGGTCAAAAGCCCGCCCGCCCAACTTGACCGGTGTGCCGTCTTTCAGCAGCAGGCGGCTGGACGGCTGCAGCTCGAAGGCGCCAAAACGGTAGGCGCCGTCCATGTCAAGGGCGCGCGGCCAGCACCTGCTGGTGGATGAAATCCTTCAGGCGGGTCAAGCGGATGCCGTACTGCTGCTCCAGGGCCCTGGCGCCTTCGAAGTGCTCGTCGAAAGCGTCATCGCGCAGGCTCAGCAGGTGCATCAGACGGCCGACACCGGGGTGCAGGAGTCCCACCAGAGGCGCCAGGGTGCGCACCAGTGCCGGGCTCATGTGTGACGCAGCGGGCGTGATGTCGGCCGCGTGCGCATACAGCCGGGCCACGTCCAGGTTGCTGGCATGGTCAGGGCCGCCGATGTCCAGGCGGCGAAAGGGCGGCGGGTCTTCCAGCAGCGCGCGCAGCGCAAAGCGCGCCACGTCGGTCGCGCAGACGAAGTTGCGCGGCTTGGTGCCTGGGCCTATCAGTCTGGCCTTGCCCTTGTCCAGCACCACCTGGCCGTTGAAGTTGTGAACGTGGTGTTCCATGAACGCCGTCGGTCGCAGGATGACCGCGTCCAGGCCACTGCTGGCCAGCACCTGTTCGATCTGGTGTTTGGTGCGGAAGAAGTCGATCGGGTGGTCTGCCGCAGCACCGTAGGCCGAGGTGTAGACAAAGCGCTGCACCCCGGCGGCGCGGGCCGTGCTGATCAGGCGGCGGTGACCCGTGTCGTCGACCTCTTCGGAGCGAAAGCGGCCCCTTCCCAGCAGGCCGTGGGCGGCGGCCAGCACGCGCGTCACGCCCTGGCAGGCGCGTTGCAGCGAGGCTTCGTCGGTCAGGTCGCCGGCCACCACTTCGGCACCCAAGGCGGCCAGGTCGACGGCCTGGTCCGGGTGGCGGTTGAGGGCGCGTACGGCTACTCCCCGTTCGCACAGCAGTTTCACCACCGGCCGGCCCAGCGCTCCCGTGGCACCGACGACCAGGATCTTCTGATGTGTGTTCATGCGGCCGCATTCTTGGCCGGAGGCCCGGGGTGCGCAACCGCCAGACGCTGGATTCAGAAACTTTCAGCGCCGCGGCATCGACGCGGCGGCTGCCGCGGTTCAGAGTGGCTGCACCTTCACTTGCAGGAGACCCACCATGGACTTCAAGACTGTCGCCACCCTGGGCACCGCGTTGTCGGCCTGTTTCGGCCTGGGCTTCATCGTGGCGCCCGCGGCTTCGCAGGCCTTGTATGGCGCGACCGGTACAGACCTCTTCACCCTGCTGCTGGGGCGTTACTTCGGCAGCGAAATGCTGTTGTTCGCAGCCGCCTTGTGGGCCCTGCGCAGCGTGAGTGACCCCCACGTGCAGCGCCAGGCTGCCATGGGCATTGCGGCGGGCTCGCTGTGCGGGCTGCTGGTTACTTCGCTGGGGTTGGGCAACGGGGCGCTCAACGCCATGGGCTGGAGCAGCGCGGCCATCTACGCCTTCTTTGTGCTGGTCTGGGGCCGCCTGGCGTGGACGACGCAGGCGCCGGATGCGGACTCGGGCGCTGGCGCCGCAAGGTCCCAAGCCTGAGGCCTGAGGCCACCCGTCTGGGCGCCCGGCGGCTTCAGTCGCCCTTGAAGCCCGTGGCCTTGACCACCGCGGCCCAGCGCTGGGCTTCTGCGCGCAGCATGCGTTCGGTATCGGCACGGGGCGTGCCCAGCACGGTGAAGCCGGACTCCAGCAGCTTGCCCTTCACGACCGGGTCCTGGATGGATGCGACCACCGCCTTGTTCAGCGCGTCCAGCACCCCGGCCGGCGTGCCAGCGGGCGCGAAGACGGCAAACCAGGACGAGAAGTCCAGCTTGGGGAAGCCCTGCTCGGCACAGGTGGGCACGTCCGGCAAGAGCGCGGACCGCACCGGGGCCGTGGTGGCCAGCGCACGCATCTTGCCGCCCTTGACCTGTGCCGCGGCCAGGCCGGTGGACACGAAGGCGCCGGCCACGTCGCCGGCCACCACGGCCGTCACGGCGTCGCCGGTGGCACGGTAGTGGATGGGTTCGACCTTGAATCCGGCCAGGTCGCCCAGCATCTCGGCGCCGAAGTGGCCCGGCGTGCCGGCGCCGAAGGTGGCCATGTTGACGCGGTCGCCTTTCTCACTTTTGGCCCTGGCCAGCCGCACGAAGTCGGCCACGTTCTGCGCGGCCGACTGCACCGGCACCACCAGCACGAAGTCCGCACGCACCACCTCGCTGATGCCGGCCAGTTCCTTGGCCGGGTCGTAGGGCAGCTTGCTGAAGGCCGACGCCGCAATGGCGATGGAGCCCACCTCACCGAGCAGCAGGCTGTAGCCGTCGGCGGGGCTCTTGGCGACGGCTTGCGCGCCAATCTGGCCGCCTGCGCCGGCGCGGTTGTCCACCACCACCTGCTGCTTCAGCACCTCGGCCAGCTTGGCACCCAAGAGCCGGGCCACCACGTCCGGCCCGGTGCCGGGCGGGAATCCGACGATCAGGCGCAGGGTGCGGTCCGGGAAGGCCTGGGCCCACGCGCTGGGGGCCAGGCTGGTCAGCGAGCTGGCGGCGGCCAGGGACAGCAGGGTGCGGCGGGTGGTCATGGGTGTCTCCGTGCAGCAGGGCAGTGGCCCGCAGCGCGGCGGGCAAGCCAGAAGTCTGCGGCCGGCGGTGGTGCCGGCCTGTCCGCCGTGAGGACGACGGGAAGCCCCGTGCAGCGGCTCAGTCGTCGAAAGCCGGTGTGCCCGTGGCCATGCCAAACCGGGCAAACAGCTCGCTGCGGAAGTGCACGCCCAGCCGCGTGTAGGCACGCGCCCGGTAGGTGCGCACGCTGGAGACCCGCAGTTGCAGGTCTGCGGCGATGCCGTCGTGGCTCCAGCCGCGCAGCAGGCGTTCGCACACGTCCAGCTCGCGCGGGGTCAGCCGCGCGCAGGCGTTCAACAAGGCCGCTCGAACCTCCAACGGGCCCCGTGGCGATGGCGTCTGGGACTCGGCGCGCCAGGCCAGGTGGCGTTGCACGCCGCGGAAGATGATGGGCGCCAGGCTTTCGAAGCGCTCTCGTTCACGGGGGCTGAAGCGGCCCTGGTGCTCGTGCCGGTACAGGTTGACGGCCAGCAGGGTGTGCTGGGCTGTGGGTGCCGCCACGCTGAACCTTTCCAGCACCTGGTGGGCGCGGTAGATGGCGTCGCGGTGGTCGGCGCTGGGGGCTTCGTTGGCATGCATGGTGGTCACGGCGGGCACGGCCGGACCGGCCTGCTGGCGCACGGCGTCGAAGCTGGTGTCGCGGCGCCACAGGCCGCTGGCGTAGGCTGCAAAGCAGTCGCGCGTGCGGTCGGCCACGCCGCGGCTGGCCGACAGATGCAGCACTGGCGGCTCACCCCGCCGCAGTTCGTACACCGACCACGAGGCGGCCTGCAGCGCGGGCTGCAAGGCGGCCAGGCCGGTGTCTGCAAATTGCGCACGGCCGATGCTGTCCACCCAGTCGGCCGCACAGGCCAGCAGGGTGGGGCTGTCGTCCTTGCGGAGGACAGCGCACGGCGCGCCGGACCGGACCGTGCTGCCATCATCGGCACCTGTCCCGAACAGCCCCCAGGCTTCACCCATGGCCGACTCCTTCTTCGACGATGACTTTCCTGCGCCGCCCGCGCTGGTGCCCATGACCCGCATCGCCTGTGACGTGGGCCCGCTGGTGAGCCTGGGCCCGGCGCCTGCCGGCGAACGCCGCTACGTGCCCCTGGGCGGCGGCACCGTGCGCGGGCCGGAGCTCAATGGCCGCCTGGTGGAAGGTGGCGTGGACTGGCAGGTGGCGCGCAGCGACGGCGCGCTGGAGATCGCGGCCCACTACGTGATCGAAACCGAAGACGGCGCGCGCATCGAAGTGCAAAGCACCGGCCTGCGCCATGGCCCGCCCGCCGTGATGGCGCGACTGGCCGCGGGCGAGGACGTGCCACCCGCCGAGTACTTCTTCCGCACCCTGGTGCGACTGACCACCGGCAGCCCGCAGTGGGCGCACCTGAACAAGGTCATGGCCATTGCTCGCGGGCGCCGCCAGGCCAGCCGCGTGCTGCTGGATCTGTACCGCTTGACCTAGCGGTTCAGGCGGGCGCATGGGCGCCGAGCTTGAGCAAGCGCATGGCGTTTTCTTTCAGGATCAGGGGCTTCACCTTGTCCTTGAAGCCGGCTTCGTCAAAGTCCTTCATCCAGCGTTCCGGCGTGATCAGCGGGTAGTCGCTGCCAAAGAGCACGCGGTCCTTCAGGAGCGTGTTGGCGTACTGCACCAGTTGCGCCGGGAAGTACTTGGGGCTCCACCCGGACAGGTCGATCCACACATTGGGCTTGTGCAGGGCCAGGCTCAAGGCCTCGTCCTGCCAGGGCCAGCTGGGGTGGGCGATGACGATCTGGATGTCGGGGAAGTCGATGGCCACGTCTTCCAGCAGCATGGGGTTGCTGTTCTGCAGGCGCAGGCCACCGCCGCAGCGCATGCCGCTGCCGATGCCGCTGTGGCCGCTGTGGAAGATGGCGGGCAGCTGGTATTCGGCGATCACCTCGTACAGCGGCCAGGCCATGCGGTCGTAGGGCAGGAAGCCTTGCACCGTGGGGTGGAACTTGAAGCCCTTGACGCCGTGTTCGGTGATGAGGCGCCTTGCCTCGCGCGCGCCCATCTTGCCTTTGTGCGGGTCGATGCTGGCGAAGGCCAGCATCATGTCGCTGTTCTTGGCGGCCGCGTCGCTGATCTCTTCGTTGGGGATGCGGCGCCGGCCCAGCTGCGCTTCGCTGTCCACGGTGAACATCACCAGGCCGATCTTCTGTTCGCGGTAATAGGCCACCGTCTCGTCAATCGTCGGCCGCCGGTTGCTGCCGAAGTACTTGTCGGCAGCGCGGTCGTACTCCTCGCCGTAGCTGTCGAAGGGGTTGCGGCAGGACACCTCGGCGTGGGTGTGGATGTCGATGGCGATCAGGTCTTCGGTCTTCATCGGGGACTCCTTGTGGGCGCGGCCAGGTTCGGCATTTGATTCAATTTTGAAATCAAAGGCACACCCGGCTTGCCGAGCTATGCTCGATTCTTTCACTGCAAAGGCCCGATAATTTGCGGGTTTCTACCCATCACATAGTTCCAGAATGAAACTATCTTCGAAGCCAGGAGACACCCATGCCTGACACCTTTCAAGCCGCCGGCGGACTGCTGTCCACGCTGCCGCTGCTGGACATCCGCGTGCGCGGCCCCATTGCCCATGTGCGCCTCAACCGCCCGGCCAAGCGCAACGCCTTGAGCGACCCCCTGATCCAGCAGCTGCACACCGCCCTGGTCAACCTGCCGGACGACACCCGCGCTGCCGTCATCAGCGGCGAAGGCGCGCACTTCTGCGCGGGCCTGGACCTGTCTGAATTGATGGAGCGCGACATCCACAGCGCTGTGCTGCATTCGCGCATGTGGCATGCGGCCTTTGACGCCATCCAGTTCGGCCGCGTGCCGGTGGTGGCGGCGCTGCACGGCGCGGTGGTGGGCGGCGGGCTGGAACTGGCGTCGGCCTGCCACATCCGCGTGGCCGACCGCAGCACCTACTACGGCCTGCCCGAAGGCCAGCGTGGCATCTTCGTGGGCGGTGGCGGGTCGGCGCGCATCCCGCGCCTGATCGGCGTGGCCCGCATGACGGACCTGATGATGACGGGCCGCGTCTACGACGCCGACGAAGGCCTGGCTGTGGGCCTGTCGCAGTACGTCGTGGACGAAGGCCAGGCCGTGCCGCGCGCCATTGAACTGGCTGAACGCTTGGCGCAGAACGCACCCATCAGCAACTTCGCCGTCATGCACGCACTGCCGCGCATCGCGGACCAGTCGCAGAGCGAAGGCCTGTTCACCGAATCGCTGATGGCCGCGGTGGCCGAAAGCACGCCCGAAGCCCAGTCGCGCCTGCGCGCCTTCCTGGAAGGCCGTGCGGGCAAGGTGGTGAAGTCATGACGAACGCATTCGCCGCGGCCAGCCCGCGCTACCGGGACGCCTTGGTGGGCGGCTGTGTCGAAGCCACCATCGAAGCGCGCGCAGACGGCGTGACCCTGCTGCGGTCCACCGAGGCCCTGCGCTGGTATCCCGAGCGATTGACCGACTGCCTGGTGCAGTGGGCGCAGGAAGCCCCTGACCGCAGTTTCGCCGCACGCCGCCACCAGGGCGGTGATTGGGTGCACCTCAGCTACGCGCAGATGCTGGCGCGTGTGCAGGCGGTGGGTCACGCGCTCGTCGACCTGGGCTTGTCCACGGAGCGGCCGCTGCTGATCCTGTCCGGCAACGACCTGGAACACCTGACGCTGTCCCTGGCCGCCATGTGGGTCGGCGTGCCCTATGTGCCAGTGTCCACGGCCTATTCGCTGGTCTCGCAGGACTACGGCAAGCTGCGCCACATCCTGGCCGTCACCACGCCGGGCCTGGTCTTCGCCAGCGACCCGGCCTATGCCAAGGCCATTGCCGCCTGCGTGCCGGCCGATGTGGCCGTGGTGATGAGCGCTGGCGGCGTCGACGGGCGCGAGGTGCTGCCCTTTGCCAGCCTGCTGCAAACGGCAGCGGGCGAGGGCGTGGCCCGGGCACACGCCCAGGTCACGGCCGACACCATCGTCAAGTTCCTGTTCACATCGGGCTCCACCAAGGCGCCCAAAGGCGTGATCACCACGCACCGCATGATCTGCAGCAACCAGCAGATGCTGCGCCAGGCCCTGGGCTTCCTGGCCCAGGAGCCGCCGGTGCTGGTGGACTGGCTGCCCTGGAACCACGTCTTTGGCGGCAGCCACAACGTGGGCATCACGCTGTACAACGGCGGCACGCTGTACATCGACGATGGCAAGCCCACGCCCGGCGGCATGGCCGAAACGCTGCGCAACCTGCGCGAGATCTCGCCCACCATCTACTTCAACGTGCCCAAGGGCCTGGAAGAGATTGCCACCGCCATGGACAGCGAACCAGCTCTGCGCGACACGCTCTTCAAACGCTGCCGCGCCTTCATGTTTGCCGGGGCGGCCTTGAGCCAGGCGGTGTGGGACAAGCTGCATGCCCATGCCGAAGCCGCCGTGGGCGAACGCGTGCGCGTCATCACCGGCCTGGGCATGACGGAGACCGCGCCGTCATGCACCTTTGCGGTGGGCACGGACGTGGCGTCAGGCCACATCGGCCTCCCGGTGCCGGGTGTGGAAGTGAAGCTGGTGAAGGACGCCAGCACCGGCGGCAAGACCGAGATCCGTTTCCGCGGGCCCAACGTGATGCCGGGCTACTGGCGTTCACCCGATCAGACCCGCGAGGCCTTTGACGACGAGGGCTTCTACCGCACCGGCGACGCCGTGCGGTGGGTGGACCCTGCGCAGCCCCAGCGCGGCCTGTTCTTCGACGGCCGCACGGCCGAGGACTTCAAGCTGTCCAGCGGCACCTTCGTCAGCGTGGGCCCGCTGCGCGCCAAGATCGTGGCGGCGGGCGACCCCTGCGTGCAGGACGCGGTGATCACCGGCTTGAACCGCGACGAAGTCGGCGCCCTGGTCTTTCCGCGGGCCGACGAGTGCCGCCGCCTGGCCGGCGTGGCCGCGGACATGCCATTCCCCCAGGTGCTGCACCACCCGGCGGTGCGCGGCTTCTTCCAGAGCCTGGCCAACCGCCTGTGGCTGGATTCCACCGGCAGCGCCAGCCGCGTGGCGCGCCTGCATGTGCTGGCCGAGCCGCCGTCCATCGACAAGGGCGAGGTCACCGACAAGGGATCCATCAACCAGCGAGCCGTGCTGGCCCACCGGGACGCCCTGGTGGATGCGCTGTACATGGGCCAGGCCGCGGACCCCTTCCTGATCCTGCCGGACCGCGGTGCCGCACGTGGCTGAGCACACCGTGGAGGCGGCGGCCCGGTCGCTGAGGTCCGGCCTGCGGACCACGACACCTTCGACCCTGGACACCGGCGATTTGCGTGGCATCGTCGGCTTCCACATCGCGCGCGCCTCGATCACCACGGTGGCAAGTTATGACCGCCACATCGGCACACCGTTCAAGCTGCCCAAGGTGGAGTTTTCGGCCCTGATGCTCCTGCTGGCCAACGAGGTCGTCTCGCCCAAGAACCTGGCCCAGACGCTGCGCGTGGCCGCGCCCAAGCTGAGCCTGCTGCTGGACCGGCTGCAGGAACGCGGCCTGCTGCTGCGCAAGCCCAACCCGGACGATGGCCGGTCGCAATTGCTGGTGTTGACGCGCCAGGGCAAGCAGCTGGCATTGCAGATGGCTGCAGCTGCGCAGGCCATGGAAGCAGAGCTGAACCAGCGCCTGAGCCGGGCCGAGCACGCCATGCTGATCGAACTGCTGGACAAGCTGGCCGGCGCTCCGACGGCCTGAGCCCGCCAGGTTCTCAGGTTCCTAGACCCGCCGCACTTCCATCACGCCGTGCGTGGTGGCTTCCGTGTAGACCGTTTCGTTGCGCGAAGCCAGGTGCAGCAGGATGCGGCCGGCTTGCCGGCGCACCAAGCGGTTGGCGCCGATGCCCAGGACGACCAGCACGCCGCCGGACACCACATAGCCCGACAAGGCCAGTGCCACACCCACGCCAACGGCAGCCAAGGTGAGGTACTTGAGCCGCGTCAGGTGCACGACATAGGACAGCGCCAGCGTCGGGTTCACGACCACGCGGAAGTGGCCAAAGGGCAGCCCGGCGCGGAAGGCGCTGTGCGGCACGTAGGGGACGAAGCGGTCGTCCAAGTCGGTGGTTTCTGACACGGGCCGCAGTGTAAGCAGGGGCCGCCCGGGATCAAGTCCCGGCGGCTCCTGTGGGCATGCCGTGCGTCCGGTCTCAGGCGGCGACCTGGTGTGGCGGCAGCGAGCCGGATGTGGCCGTGGCCGGCAGCAAAGGCTCCAGGCGCAAGCGGCCCTTGTGTTCTTCCATCGTGCGGGCCAGCAAGAGCATCAGCGCGTGCACGGCGTTGATGTGCGGCGTGGGCGTGCCGGTGAGCCGGCCCAGTTCCACCACCGAGCCCACCAGCGCGTCGATCTCGGGTGCGCGGCCGGCTTCCACATCCTGCAGCATGGACGTCTTGTGCTTGCCGACCTTTTCTGCCCCGGCGATGCGCTTTTCCAGCGGCACGCGGAAGCTGATGCCCAGCTTGCCGGCCACCGCCTGTGCCTCTTGCATCATGGCCGTGGCCAGTTCACGCGTGGCCGGAAACTGGCAGATGTCCACCAGCGTGGAGTGCGACAGTGCGCTGATGGGATTGAAGGTCAGGTTGCCCCAGAGCTTCAGCCAGATCTCCGAACGGATGTTGTCCAGAACCGGCGCCTTGAAGCCCGCACGGGCAAAGGCCTCGGAGATGCGCGTGGCGCGTTCGCTGATGCTGCCGTCCAGTTCGCCGAGCGGGAAGCGGTCGCCTTCCACATGCTTGACCACGCCCGGCGCCGTCAGTTCGGACGCGGGATAGACCACGCAACCCAGCACCTGGGAGACCGGAATGCCAGCCAGCAGGGCACCCTTCGGATCCACGCTGCGCACCACGGTGCCGGCGTGGTCGCCGTGTGAATGGAAGTACCAGAACGGGATGCCGTTCTGCATGGGCACGATGACCGTGTCCGGGCCGACCAGGTGGTGCAGGTCCGGCAGCACGGCTTCCACCTGATGCGCCTTCATGGCCAGGATGACCAGGTCCTGCACGCCGGTGGCGGCGTAGTCGTTGCTGGCGCGCACGTTGCGGGCTGCCTGTTCCAGCCCGTCGGCGTGGACCAGGCGGATGCCGTTGACGCGGATGGCCTGCAGGTTGGCGCCGCGCACCATGAACGTGACGTCCTCCCCGGCCAGGGCAAAGCGGGCTCCCACATAGCCGCCTATGGCGCCGGCTCCGATGATGGCAATCTTCATGACGATGGACCTCTGGAGAGTGAAAAAGGGGGTCTTCGCTGGGACTGCACGTCATTCGACCGGGTTGGCAAGCGTGCCGATGCCCTCGATCTCGACGCAGACCTGGCTGCCGGGCTTCATGGAGCCGACGCCAATGGATGTTCCACACAGTATGAGGTCGCCAGGAAACAGACTGATGTCCTGGGATATCTTGGACACCAGTTCTGCCACAGAAAAGCGCATGTCGCTGATGGGGTAGTCCTGCCGCACCTGCCCGTCCAGCAGGGTGCGCACCCGCAACTGGGCCGGGTCCAACCCTGTCACGACGGCCGGCCCAAAGGGGCAGAAGGTGTCAAAGCCCTTGGCTCGCACCCACTGCGGAAACGACGGGTCGCGGTTCAGGATGTCGGCGATGGTGACGTCGTTGACGCAGGTGTAGCCGAACACGCGGGACAAGGCGTCGGCTTCCGACACCCGCGTGGCCTTGCGGCCGATGACGATGGCGAGTTCGCCTTCGAACACCATCTTGGCATCGCCGCCCGGGTGGCGGATCGGCAGGCCCGGGTCCAGGTAGCTGTTGGGGCTCTTGATCAGGTACAGCGGCTCAGGTGGTTTGCCCAGGCCCAGCTTGGCGGCCAGTTGCCCGAAGTTGTTCCACAACGCCAGCACCTTGCTGGGGCGCACGGGCATCAGCAGGCGCACCTGGTCCATCGGCACCTGCTCGCCGGTGGGCTGCGGCGCGTTGAACACGTCGCCGGTGTGGACCAGGATCTGCCCGCTGGCTTGTCCACCCTGCAGCAGGCCAAAGCCTTCAATGCCGGCCCGCTCGAAGCGCACCCAGGCTTTGGATTCAGTCACGTTCGCCCCAGTTGGGCCCGCAGATGCGGGCCGAAAATTCAGATGCCCACTTCGCCCCAGCGTGCGTCGGTCCAGTCGAAGCGCGGCATGGACCCGTGCACGGACTGTGCCAACACGGCCTGGCGGCGCTGCTTGGCCTGCAGGATGGCGTCGGTCAGGAAATCGGCGTCATAGGCGCGAAGCAGGTGCGCTTGCGCGCTTTCCAGGTAGTGGCGCAGCCGCATGCGTTCGCAGCTGACGCTGGCGAGTCGCTCGTAGGTGGCGTCGTCCCAGTGCCAGCGCAGCCCCAGTTCGTAAAAGGCGCTGTTGTAGGCGCTGCGTTCGATCTCGGCGTCGCTGGGGCAATTGAGCTTGTGGGGGGACAGCATGGTCGGCTCCTTCTGTGGCCAGGGCGGTGTGCGCGGCCTGTTGATGGGCTCATGCTAGGTTCGGCGGTCGATAAACACCAATCAAAGTAAATGATGGAATACATTACCTAAAGGTAATGAATGGGCCTTGCGATGAAACACGCCACCCTGCGTCAATTGAAGGTGTTCGAAGCCGTGGCCCGCCTGGCCAGCTATTCCCGCGCTGCTGAAGAACTGCACCTCACGCAGCCGGCGGTGTCGACGCAGATCCGCAAGCTCGAAGGCCACGCCGGACTGCCCTTGTTCGAACAGCTGGGCAAGAAGATCTACCTCACGGCGGCCGGCACCGAACTGCTGCACCACTGCCACTTGATCATTCGGCAGTTTGAAGACGCCGAAGCCGCCATGTCGCACTTCAAGGGCGTGGCCGGTGGCCGCCTGAATGTGGCGGTGATCAGCGCCGGCGATTACTTTCTGCCCAGCCTGCTGGTCGAATTTGCACGCCGGCACGAAGGGGTGGAGCTGAACCTGTCGGTGCACAACCGCGGCGACCTGCTGACCCAACTGGCCGACAACCTCACCGACCTGGCCATCATGGTGCGGCCGCCCGAAGACGCATTCACCCTGGCCGAGCCTTTTGCGCCACACCCCTACGTGGTCGTGGCGCCGGTGGCGCACCCCCTGTGCGGCGAACGCGGCATCACGCTGCCGCGACTGGTACGCGAACGCTTCATCGTTCGGGAAGCCAGCTCCGACACTCGCATCGCGCTGACGGACGTGCTGGGTCGCCACGACGCCCAGCTCAATGTGGTGCTGGAAGTGAAGAGCACCGAGACCATCAAGCAGGCGGTCATCGCCGGCATGGGCGTGGCCTTCATTTCCGGCCACACCGTCAGCCGTGAACTGCGCGACGGCAGCCTGGTCAGCCTGGACGTGCAGGGCTTCCCCGTGCGCCTGAACTGGTACCTGGTGCAGCGCCGCAACAAGCGCCTGCCGCCCGTGGCCTTGGCCTTCAGGGAGTTTCTGCTGGCCGAGGGGTCGGCCCTGGTGGACCGGTTTGTGCCCGTGCCCACCCAGGCGCCGGCCCAGGCGGCGCCCCGCAGCAGACGTGCCGCGGCCAAGCCCCGTTGAGGCGCGCACCGGCGGAGCGCTGGGCTACAGTGGCTTGAACCCACGGACCTGGACATGAAGACCATCCGAGACCTCCTGAAGCCCCCGCACGTGCACGGCCGTGTGGAGGCCATCGTGGTGCGCGGCTCGCCACGCGACCCTGCCCGCCTGGTGCAGGCGACCGAAGCGCTCGCCGGCATCGGCCTGGCCGATGACCGCCTGGGCCAGCGCGGCGAGGCCGAACTTTCAACGCGGCAGGTGACGCTGATCCAGGCCGAGCACCTGGCCGTCATCGCGCAACTGGCACAGCTGCCTGGTGTGGCGGCGGTGGACCCGCTGGGACTGCGCCGCAACCTGGTGGTGTCCGGCATCAACCTGCTGGCGCTGAAAAACGCGCAACTGCAGGTGGGCGGTGCACTGCTGCAGATCGTCGGTCCTTGCCAACCTTGTTCACGCATGGAAGAGACCATCGGCCCCGGCGGCTACGCGGCCATGCGCGGGCACGGCGGCATGACGGCGCGTGTGCTGGTCGGTGGCCCTATCCGTGTCGGGGACCTGCTGCGCGCCGTGCAGGACCCTGTGCCCTCTTCACTGACACCTCTTCAGGCAGGAACGACTCCATGACACGTCTGTCCACCCTGGCGCGGGCCCTGGTCCGGTTGCTGCCGCTGTGCGCCACTGTGCTGTGTGCGCAAGCCGCGCCTTTTGCAGCGCAGCTGGGCCCGCGCCCCTTCTTCCTGGCCGACGACATGAGTGAAGGCCCGCTGAAGAGCGAGCTGCAGGCCTGCATGGCCAACACCACGGTCTACAAGCGCAGCGTCTTCAGCATCGCGCACCGCGGCGCGCCGCTGCAGTTTCCGGAGCACACGCAGGAGTCGTACATGGCCGCCGCGCGCATGGGCGCGGGCGTGCTGGAGTGCGACGTCACTTTCACCAAGGACAAGGAACTCGTTTGCCGCCATTCGCAGAACGACCTGCACACCACCACCAACATTCTGGCCACGCCCCTGGCTTCCACCTGCATCAAGCCCTTCACGCCGGCTACCTTTGATGCCGGCGGCAAGCTCACCAAGGCGGCCAGCGCGGAATGCCGCACCAGCGAGATAACGCTGGCGGAATTCAAGACCCTGCGCGGCAAGATGGACGCCGCCAACACACGCGCCAGCACGGTGGCCGAATACCTGGCGGGCACGCCGCCCTGGCGCACCGACCTCTACAGCGGCGCCAGCAGCGGCACGCTCTTGAGCCTGCGCGAAAGCATCGCGCTCTTCAAGCGCCTGGGTGTGAAGCAGACGCCGGAATTGAAGGCGCCCGCCGTGGCCATGCCCTTCGACGGCTTCACGCAGGAAGCCTATGCGCAGAAAATGATCGACGAGTTCGTCTCCGCCGGCGTGCCGCCGTTGGACGTGTTCCCGCAATCTTTCCAATTGCAGGACATCCTGTACTGGGTGGCCAAGGCGCCGACCTACAGCCGCCAGGCCGTGTTCCTGGACGAAGGCCGCAACCGCGCCGCCTTGCCCGACGCGACCCAGCTCAAGGCCTGGCACGCACAAGGCGTGCGCATCGTCGCGCCACCTATCTACGCGCTGCTGGAACTGGACGCGCAACACAAGCTGGTGCCGTCTCGCTACGCGCGCGACGCCAAGGCGGCAGGCCTGGGCATGATCACCTGGTCCTTGGAGCGCAGCGGCTTCCTCGGCACCGGTACGCCCGGTTTCTTCTACCAGGGTCTGGCGCCCGCGTTGAAGCGCGAAGGCGATGTGCTGCAGGTGCTGGACGTGCTGGCGCGTGAAGTGGGCATCATCGGCGTCTTTTCGGACTGGCCTGCCACGGTGAGCTTCTACGCCCAGTGCAAGGGCTTGCCTTGATCGTCAGCATCCGCCGGCGCTTCACCCGCTCGCCCGACGCCGCGCAGCTGCAGGCCGACCCTGTGCGGCTGCGCCGCATGCAGTGGCAGGTCTTCTTCGCCATCACTTTCGGCTACGGGTTCTACTACGTCTGCCGGCTCAGCCTGAACGTCATCAAGAAGCCGCTGATCGACGCTGGCCTGTTCGACCCGGCGCAGCTGGGCATGATTGGCTCCGCGCTGTTCTTCAGTTATGCCGCGGGGCGCTTGCTGAACGGTGTGCTGGTGGACCACGCCAACCTGCGGCGCTTCATGGCCCTGGGATTGCTGGCTTCTGCGCTCATCAACCTGTTGCTGGGCAGCCTGCCGGCCTTCTGGGTCTTCCTGCTCTTGTGGGGCGCCAACGGCTACTTCCAGTCCATGGGCGCACCAGCCTCCATCGTGTCCATCGCGCGCTGGTTTCCGCTGAAGGGCCGCGGCACGGTGTACGGCGTGTGGAGCACCAGCCACAACATCGGTGAGGCGCTGACATACGTCGTCACCGGCGCCATCGTCACCAGCCTGGGGGCGGCCTGGGGATTGCGCGCGGCGGGCGTGATTGGGGTCATTGCTGGACTGTTGATCCTGGTCTTTCTTCATGAGCGGCCCGAGGTGCAGGGCCTGCCCGCACCCGAACCGGCGGTACCCGCAGCGTCAGGGAATCCGCCGAAGTCCGTGAGCGCGCTGCAATGGGCCGTGGCCCGCAACCCGGTGATCTGGTTGCTGGCGCTGGCCAGCGGCTTCTTCTATGTCACGCGCTATGCCATCAACAGCTGGGGCGTGTTCTTTCTGCAGGAAGCCAAGGGCTACAGCGCGCTGGAAGCGGCCAGCATCATCTCGGCCAATGCAGTGGCGGGCATTGCGGGGACCTTTTTCTCGGGCATCGTGTCGGACCGGCTGTTCGGCGGCAACCGGCATGCGCCCGCGCTGCTGTTCGGTCTGCTCTACATCGCGGCCACGGCGCTCTTCGTGCTGGGCCGCAGCGGCGCCCTCAGTGACACGGTGTCCATGGCGCTCTTCGGCGTGGCGATGGGCGCCCTGCTGGCCTACCTGGGCGGCATGATGGCCATCGACCTGGTGGACAAGAACGCCGCCGGCACGGCCACCGGCATCGTCGGCGTGGCCAGCTACCTGGGTGCCGCGGTGCAGGATCTGCTGAGCGGCTATTTCATCCAGGCCGGCCGCAGCGAGGTGGCGGGCAAGCTTCACTACGACTTCAGCGTGGCCGGCGGTCTGTGGATCGGCGCTGCGGTGCTGTCCAGCCTGTTGACACTGGCGGTGTGGCAGCTGTCCCGTCGCAGGTCTTGAATCAGGCCGGCGTCACCAGGGCCGGGTTGAGTTCGCGGATGCGTTCGTCGCTGTAGTAGCCGCCGTATTCGGTGTAGCGCAGGAAGGCCTTGCTGCAGTGGGTGCAGCACCAGACATCGCAGCGGTTGTAAGGGAACCAGGCCGGCGCAATGGGTGCGTCCACCGACCAGCTGCGCGTGCCGCCGGGGTGGAACTCCGCCACCGTCGGGTCGTCTTGGGCCGGGTCGCGCAGCGTGCCCACCTTCTTCAGCCGGGACAAATCGCTGCCACCCGGGACGGATTCCCATCCTGCGCAGGCCAGGGACTGGCAATCGGTGCAAGGGGGCTGGCTGGATCGGCCGACGTGGGCCAAGTCTTGCGCGCTCAGGAGTGGCATCTCGGGCATGTTGGCCGGGATGCTCTCACAGGCCTCGCTGAGCGGGGCCGCGGCTCCTTCGGACAAGGGCGTCGCCCCAGGTGCGCCCGTGCCCGTCTCTTGTCCGCCCTTATGCGCCCCTGATGCGGCCTGCGCTATGGTGCAGCATGGCCCTCTTCAAGACACCTGCTGCCTGGTGGCGCGGCGCCGCCGTCTGGGCGCTGGGCTGGGTGGCACTTGGGCTGCTGGACGGCCAGTTCGACGTGCCCAACCTGGCCATGTTGCTGGTCCTGGCCTCGGCCCTGGGCACGCTGTGGCTGCCAGCCTGGGCGGCACTGGTGGCGGGCGTGGCCAGTGTGGCCGCCTTCAACTGGTTCTTTGTGCCACCGCGCTACAGCTGGTCGGTCGACCTTCACCAGCACGCGTTGCTGCTGCTCACCATGCTGGGGGTGAATGCAGTGGTCAGTGCGCTGCTGCTGAGCCAGCGCCGCGCGGCGGCACAGGCCAGCCAGGCGGCGCAGCGCGAAGCCAGCCTGCGTTCCTGGGGCGACCTGCTGCGCGACGCGGCCGACCCGCTGGCCCAACTGGGCCGGCTGCAGGACCTGCTGTGCGAAGTGGCTGCATCACCCGTGGCGCTGTGGCTGCCCGAAACCCTGCACGCCGGCGACGCCGACGCCGATCAACTCGCCGGCCTGGCCTTGTGCACACGCGAAGGCCGCGCCTTGGGCCACGGCAGCGCTTGGCATGAAGAACAGCCCGATGTCTACCTGCCCTTGCGCGGCCGTGGCGCGACGGCTGGCGCAGCGCTGCTGGCGGGCTTGGGTTCGCGCAAGCCGGACGCAGAGCTGCGTGCCCACCTGCAAGCCTTGTGCGACCAGATGGGCCAGGCCCTGCAGCGGGCAGCCTTGTCCAAGGCCGAACAACAGGCCCGTGAACAGGCGCGTGAGCAGGGCGTGCGCAACGCCTTGCTGGCCGCCATCGCGCACGACTACCGGACGCCCCTGGCCACCATCATGGGCGCGGCCTCGTCCCTGCACGAGCAGGCCGAGCGCATGGACCCGGCACAGCGCCAGCGGCTGGCGGCAGGCATCGTCGACGAGACGCGGCGCCTGGCGCGCCTGACGGACAACACGCTGCAGCTGGCGCGCCTGGGTGCCCCTGGCGTGGCGCTGCGCTGCGACTGGGAATCGGCTGAAGAGATCGTCGGCGCCTTGCTGGCCCGGGTGCGCCGCCGTGACGACGGCCGCCGCGTGCACGCCCGGCTGGAGCCCGACCTGCCGCTCCTGTGGTGCGACGCGCTGCTGATGTCCCAGATGCTGGACAACCTGGTCGACAACGCCTTGAAGTACAGCCCGCCGGAGACCGCAGTTGAATTGCTGCTGCGCCGCGTGGATGGCGGCGTGCTGCTGGCCGTGCGCGACCGCGGCAGGGGCGTGGCCTTGGCCTGGCGCGACCGCATCTTCAAGGTCTTCCAACGCGGCCAGGATGAACCGGGTCTGGGTGAAAGTGCCGGCACCGGCAGCGGCGTCGGCCTGGCGGTGTGCAAGGCGATCGCGGAAGCGCACGGCGGCACGCTGGTGCTGCGCGGCCGCACACGCGGTGGCAGCAGCTTTGAATGCACGCTGCCCTTGCGGGAGGTGCCTGAACCGCCAGTGGACATCGGCCCATGAGCGCGCACATCCTGCTGGTGGAAGACGACCGGGAGCTGCGTGCCATGCTGCGCTCTGCTCTGGAAGTGGAAGGTTATGCCGTCATGCCCGCTGCCAGCCTGGCCGATGCGAAGGCCCGGTGGCAGCATGCCCAGGCCCACGGGGGGATCATCGATCTGGTGCTGCTGGACCTGGGCCTGCCCGACGGCGACGGCCAGGAGTTCCTGGCGCAAGTGCGCAAGCAAGCCGGTGTGCCGGTCGTCGTGATCAGCGCACGCGAAGCTGAAGGCCAGAAGATCCGCCTGCTGGACGCGGGCGCCGACGACTACCTGGTCAAGCCCTTTGGCGTGGGCGAACTGCTGGCTCGGGTGCGGGTGGCCTTGCGTCACCGTGGCCAGGCGCACGCACCGGCCATCACGCATTACCAGCAAGGCGGTCTGGAAGTCGACCTGGCCGCACACCGCGTGCGCCTGCAGGGCCAGGACGTGCGCCTCACGCCCACGGAATTCAAGCTGCTGGCTCGCCTGGTGCGCCAGGCCGGCCAGGTGGTGACACACCGGGCCCTGCTGACCGATGTGTGGGGCCCGGACTGCACCGAGCAGACGCACTACCTGCGCCTGTACATGGGGCAGTTGCGCGCCAAGCTGGAGGCGCAGCCGGCCGAGCCCACGCGGCTGCTCACCGAGCCCGGCGTCGGCTACCGCATCAAGGAGCCGGACGACAGCTCACCAGGCTGAGCCCCGCCGAGGGGACCGGTCGAGGCTGGCTTGATGTGTCGGCGGATCTTGTGCAGGCCGCTTCCCTTGGCTTCATTCGACCTTGAGATTCAACTCACGCGCCAGCCGTGTGTTGGATTCGATCTCGCGGCCGATCTGTGCGGCAAAGGGCTCGCCGCAGCTGCTGCTGGGTTCCAGGCCAGCGCCCGCTAGCCGTTCGCGCGTGGTGGGTGACTGCGCAAAATCAGCCGCTTCCCGGGCCAGCGTGCGCAGCAGCTCGGGCGGTATCCCCGCTGGCGCCAGAAGGCCGTACCAGGTGTCGATGACAAAGCCCTTCACGCCGGCCTCTTCAAATGTCGGCACGTCGGGCGCCAGCGCCGAGCGCTGCAGTGAAGCCACGGCCAACGCCTTCAGCTTGCCGGACTTCAGGTGCGGCAGCACCGAACCCAGGGTGGCGAAGGACAAGTCCACCTGGCCGCCCAGCAGGTCGGTGACGGCCGGTGCGGCGCCCTTGTAGGGGACGTGGACCATGCTGATGCCGGTGAGCTTGCGGAATTGCTCGGTGGCCAGGTGCGGCGAACTGCCTTGACCCGGTGTGGCGTAGCTCAGCGAGTCGGGCTTGGCCTTGGCGCGCGCCAGGAATTCGGCGACGGACTTCACCGGGAGCGCAGGACCGACAACCAGCACCGTGGCACTGCCGGCCAGTGTGCACACCGGCGTGAAGGACCGTGCGGCATCGAACTTGATGCGTCCCGCATACAGCGCCGGGATCATGGTGTGGTTGGTGGCTGCCACCAACAGCGTCAAGCCGTCGGCCTTGGCACCCGCCACCGCTTCGGTGGCCAGCACGGCATTGGCGCCGGGTCTGTTCTCCACAATGAAGGTCTGCCCCAGGGTCTTGGCGGCGTGGTCCGCAAAGGACCGGGCCACGATGTCCGAAGGGCCACCGGCCGCAAAGCCCACCACCAGCTTCACCGGTTGCGAGGGGTAGGCGGCCATCTGTGCAGCGGCCGATGTGGCCAACCAGGCCGAGGCGAGCAAGGCAAGTCGCATGGGGACGTTCTCCAGTGGGCCGCGCTCAGCGCGGCGGGCGGTGGATGGGCAGGCCGGCGATGTCCAGTGCCACGTGCAGCACCGATCCCGTGACCGATTCAGTGCAGTACAGCGTCTTGCGGTCCTCACTGCCCGGCCCTGGGCCGAAAGCGATGTTGGTCAGCGACGCACCGGCGCAGCTGCGAAGCACAACTTCTGGTTCGGCGCGTGGGGTCAGCACCCACGCCAGGCCCAGGCCGGGGTTGGCGACGATGACGCGGCCTGCCTCGTCCACGGCCAGTCCGTCGGGCCCGCTGGGCCCGTAGGACGTGAAGAAAGCGCTGACCTTGCTCACGCTGCCGTCTTCCAGCAGCGGCACGCGCCAGACCTGGTTGCCGCGCGTCACTCCCAGGTACAGCACGCGCTCGTCGGGCGACAAGGCCACGCCATTGGGGCTGGGCACGTTGGCCAGCAGCAGGTCCAGTTGACCGTCGGGCCGCAGCCGGTACAGGCGCCCGCTGGGGTCCTGAAGGCCGGTCTGGCCCTGGTCGGTGAAGTACAGGTTGCCGCGGCTGTCAAAGATGAGGTCGTTGACGCCCTTGAAGCGCTCGCTGTTGCGGCGGTCCAGGTAGGGCCGCACGGCGCCGGTCTGCACATCCACCGCCATCAGGCCGTTTCGGTAGTCGGTGACCAGCAGTTCGCGCTCGTTCAGGAACTTGGCACCGTTGGGTTCGCCGTCCCATTCGGCGACCTGCGCCCAGTCGCCCTGCGGGTTGATGCGGAAGATGCGGCCGAATGGAATGTCGGTGACATACAGATTGCCGCTTGCGTCGAACACCGGCCCTTCCAGGAAGGAATCCGTGGGTTGGCCACCGCGGTTGGCGTCCGCCCAGGCTGAGCGCACGCCGCTGCGGCGGAAGTGTTCGGGCAGGCGCGTGAACACCTCGGTGTCACGTTGCTGGCCGGCTTGCAGTACGAAGATCATGGGTGCTTCGGAGGCGGAAACGTCAGTCCTTCTTGATGCCTGCCGCTTTCACGGTGGCGGACCAGCGCGTGTCTTCATGCGCCAGGAACTGGCGGAAGTCCTCCGGCGACGACGCCACCACCCGCGAGCCCAGGGCGAAGATCCGCGCCTTCAGCTGCGTGGTGTCCAGCACCTCGCGCAGCGCGGTGTTGAGTCGCTGCACGATGTCGCGCGGGGTGCCGGCGGGCGCGAGGATGCCGTTCCATTCGTGGACCTCGTAGCCCTTGACGCCTGATTCGGCGACCGTTGGCACGTCCGGGTAGTTGGCATTGCGCGCGGCGGACGTAACGGCCAACGCCCGCAGGGTGCCGCCTTTCACATGGGCCGACAGCGCCGGCAAGTTGCCGAAGGCGAAATCCACCTCGCTTGCCATGGCTGCCTGAAGCGCCGGGCCGCCGCTTCGGTAGGGCACATGCAGGGCCTGTATACCGGCGCCTTGCAGGAACAGCTCTGCGCCCATGTACTGCACGGTGCCCTGGCCACCCGAGCTGAAGCTCAGTTTGCCCGGTGCCTGACGGGCCGCCTTCACCAGGTCCTGCACGGTCTTGTACGGTGAGCCCCTGGGTACCGCCAAGAGCATCGGCGTCTGGCCCACCAGCATCACCGGCTGCAGGTCTTTCTGCGGGTCATAGGGCAGCTTCTGCAGGTGCGGGTTGATGGAGAAAGGTGTCGCGTCGTAGAGCACGGTGTAGCCGTCTGCAGACGCTTGCGCTACAGCGGACTCCCCGATCACACCGCTGGCTCCTGGCTTGTTGACGACGACGACCGTGGTGCCCAGTTTCGGACCCAGCTGTTCGGCAATCAGCCGCGACAGCGCGTCGGCCGTGCCGCCGGGCGCGTAGGGCACGACGATCTGGATGGGCCGGTCCGCGGGCCAGGCTGCCAACGCGGGCTGTGCAGCCAGGAGGCATGCGGCCATTGCCGTTGCGAAGAGAAGTGTGCTGCGTTCCAAGTCTTGTCTCCAGAGTGGTCGGGCTCAGGTGGTGGCGACACGCAGTGGCGTCATGTTGTCGCGATGGGTGTCACCGGTGACCCCACCGCGCCCGGCAGGCGCAGCGGCGGCGCCGTGAGCAGGAAGCGCGAACGGCCGTGTGCACGAAGCCAGGCCGCAAGTTCGGTGAGGTACCAGAGCTCACCCAGGTGGATGCCGTTCTTGAACAGGCAGTGCTCGTGCAAGGGCAGCCTTGGTTGGCGCAAGGGTTGGCGGTCCAGCAGCTTGGGCACCACCAGTTCCACGGCCGGGTTGTCTGCCATGAGGCAGGCCAGCCTCGTGTCGGTGATCCAGTTCAGCAGCTTCCCGTCCCAGCCGTCCAGGCCCGAGCCGGTTTCAATCAGCCGGGTCAGGTCGGGCTGGCGGTTCATCGCCAGCAGCGTGTCGGCAAAACCGGTGTGCACGCAGACCATGTCGCCAGGCTCTACCTCCACGCGGTCGGCTTCCAGGATGCGCATGAGCGCCTCATAGCCCACGGCCTGGCGCTGGCGGCCCAGGTGGTGCTCGAGGTCGATCAGCACGCCGCGGCCCTGCACGCCGTGTTCGGCCAGGTGTTCGATACCCAGGGCGCCAGCCACCGGTTGCGGGTAGCGCGCGTGCGGTTCGGTGGATGCCGGGTCGGCCACGGCAGGGCGAATCTCTTCACCGGCGCGGAAGCCGTTGTAGAAGACCATCTCGGCATCGCCGTCGCCGTTTGCGTCGAAGCGGCTGCCCATGTGGGCCAGGCTGTCCCACTGGGTGGAGTACTGCAGGCTCATCAGCAGCACGTCGTCGTTGACAACGTCGGTGAGGTCCGGGTCGTCCGCCGAGTAGGGCCAGCAAAAGCCCTGCTGGCCCGCGCTCTGGCCGTCGCGGATGACGGCGTAGCGGCGCGGCGGGATGCGACGCGGGTTCACGGCCTGGCCACCGGGCACGTCCAGCGGCAGGCTCAGGCAGAAGCTGCGGCCCGCCTTCACCTCGGCCACGCCTTGCAGCACCTTCTCAGGCGTGACCAGATTCATGCGGCCGCGCTGGTCGTCCGGGCCGAACTCGCCCCAATGGCCGCCTGGTGGTTGCTGAACCCAACGCTGCGCCATGGCGGCCTCAGGCAGTGGCTGCGGCCAGCACTGCCAACACGTTCTGCGCCGCGGCCACGCCCATCTTCACGTAGGCGTCGGCCGTGACGCCGCCGATGTGCGGGCTGAGCGTGATGCGCGGCTCGCCATGGAAGGGGTGCGGTGCGGTCATGGGTTCGACCGCAAAGCTGTCCAGCCCGGCGCTGCCGACCTGGCCGCTGTGGATGGCGGCCAGCAACGCCGCTTCGTCGATGAGCCCGCCACGCGCGGTGTTGACGACGATCACGCCGCGCTTGCAGGCCGCCAGCGTCTGGGCGTTCAGCAGCTTGGCGTTGTCGGCGGTCAAGGGGCAGTGCAAAGAGAGAGCGTCGGACTCGCGCCACAGAGTCGCCAGGTCTGCGGCCTGCACACCATCGGGCAGGTGCTTCGCGTAGGGATCGAAGGCCAGCACCCGCATCCCCAGGGCGTTGGCCATGCGCGCGAATCGCAGGCCGATGGCGCCCAGGCCGATGACGCCCACCGTGCGGCCATCGAGCTCCACGCTCTTGTGCATGGCCTTGTCCCAGTGGCCGGCGTGCATGCGCGCGTTGAGCGCCACCACGGACTTGGCGCAGGCCAGCAGCAGGGCCAGGGCTTGTTCGGCCACGGCCGCGGCATTGGCGCCTGCAGCGGCCACCACGGCAATGCCGCGCGACTGCGCGGCCGTCTTGTCGATGGTGTCGGTGCCGCTGCCGTGCTTGGAGATGACCTTCAAGCTGGGCGCCGCGTCCATGGCTGCGGCGCCCAGCTTGCTGTAGCGCACGATGATGGCCGCCGGGTCGTGCTGGCGGCACAGCGCCACGATGTCGTTTTCACTGGGCGTTTTGCCGGCAAAGACGATGTCAAAGTCCTGCAGCAGGGCCAGGGCCTGTGGCGCCAGGTCGGCGCCTGTGACCAGCAGGCGCGGCTTGCACGGGGCTGCAGGGGTGTTCACAAGGACTCGCCTTCCTTGATCACGCCCGCGGCGCGCAGCGCACCGTCCAGCCAGGCCGGGCGCAGGGCCTTGCGGCTCTTGATGTCGGCGATGCGCGCGGTCTCGTCCGCCACCTTCTTCGCAGCCAGCGGCAGCAGCGATGCGGCCTTGGCGCGTTCCACCACGGTGACGCCGTCGGCGTCGCCCACCACCAGGTCGCCCGGGAAGACGGTGACGCCGCCCACCGACACCGGGTGATTCAGCCGCCCCGACACGGCCTTGGTCGGGCCGTTGGGGTTCAGGCCCGCAGCGAACATGGGGAAGCCCATGGCGCGCAGCGCTTCGCTGTCGCGCACCGCGCCGTCGATGACCACACCGGCGACGCCCAAAGCGGCCGCCTGCTGGCACATGATCTCGCCCATCAGCGCGGCGTTGAGGTCACCCTTGCCGTCCACCACGATCACGTCACCGGGCTGCACCAGGGCCAGTGCGGCGTGGATCATCAGGTTGTCGCCGGGGCGCACTTCCACGGTCACGGCGGGTCCTGCAAAGCGCATGGAAGGCGCCAGCGCGGCGATGCGGCCGTTCAACGCGCCGCGCCGGCCCGCCACGTCGGCCAGGATGGACGAAGGAAACTGCGCAGCTTGCGCCACGGTGTCGGGCGCCACGCGGTCGATCTGGCGGATCACGTCGGGCAATGCGGCGGCAGCACTCATGGAAATCTCCTGGGTGATTGGGCTATCGGGTGTGAGGCCAGGGCTTCGCCCTGAGGCAGAAGGTCAGTCCACCTTTGCGCCTGAATCCTTGACGACCTTGCCCCAGCGCGGGGTGTCGTCCTTGATCAGTTTCGCGAACTGCTCGGGCGTGCCGCCCGCGGGGTCTGCGCCTTCGTCGCTCAGGCGCTTGTTCAACTCCGGCACCTTCAGGGCCTTGTTGAATTCGGCATTGATGCGCGCCACCACGTCCTTGGGCGTGCCGGCCGGCGCCAGCAGGCCGAACCAGGTGACGGCGTCAAAGCCCTTGTAGCCGGACTCGTTGATCGTCGGCACCTCAGGCAGGTCATCGACACGCCTGGCGGACGTCACGGCCAGCGCACGCAGCTTGCCCTGCTTGATGTGGCCGATGAGCGTGGGCACGGACGACATGTACAGCTCCACGTTGCCACTGAACACGTCGGTCAGCGCCTGGTTGGCGCCCTTGTAGGGCACGTGCTGTGTCTGGATCCCGGCGGCGCGCTGGAACATCTCGCTGGTGAGGTGGGCCACCGTGCCATTGCCCGGCGACGCGAAGTTCACCACCCCGGGCTTGGACTTGGCTGCAGCCACTGCATCGGCCAGCGTCTTGTACGGCGACTTGGCACTGGTCACCATCACCAGCGGTGCATTGGCCAGCAGCACGATGGGCGCCAGGTCCTTCTGCGGGTCGTAAGGCAGCTTGGGGTAGAGCGTAGGGTTGATGGCCAGGTTGCTGGTCTGGCCGATGACGATGGTGTAGCCGTCGGGCGCGGCCTTGGCCACCGCGTCCACGCCCAGGTTGCCACCGGCACCGGGTTTGTTTTCGATGACGAAGTTCCAACCCGTGGCTGCAGCCACGCGCTGGCTGGTCTCGCGGGCAATGATGTCGGTGCCGCCACCGGGCGGGAAGGGCACCACGATGCGGATGGCCTTGGCCGGCCAGACCTGGGCCAGCGCGCTGGCGCTGAAAGTGAGGCTGAGGGCGGCCAGCGCCCAGGCCATGGGCGCGCCCAGGCATCGTCGTGCGTGCATGTCTGTCTCCAAGCTGTTCTTGTTGAATGGTCAGACGCCAGTATTGGCGGCCTCTGCTCTACAGTCCAATCAATAGTTTCTTCGAATTCATTCACGGAGCTTTTGCAATGGACCTGCGCGACCTGCGGTACTTCGAAGCCATTGCCGAACTGGAACACCTGGGTCGTGCGTCCAGCCGGCTGCACCGCACACAGCCGGCGCTGAGCAGCAGCATCCGGCGACTGGAAGCGCGGTGCGGCACGGCGCTGTTCGAAAAGGCCGGCCGGGGCATCCGGTTGACCGAGGCCGGCAAGGTGCTGCTGAAATGGGCGCAGCGCGTGCGTTTCGACGTGGAAGACGCGCAGAGCGAACTGGCGGCCATTGGCGCCGGCTTGGCGGGCCATGTGCGCATCGGCATCGTGCCCACGGCGGCGCAGTTCCTGCTGCCGGCGGTGGCGCGCCAGCTGCTGCAGGAGGCGCCCGGTGTCACCTTGCGCACCGTGGTCGGTCTGGTGGATGCGCTGGCTCCGCAGCTGCGGGCCGGCGAACTCGACATGGTGGTCGGCACCGAAGGACCGGCAGAAGCGGGCTATGTCTCGCGGCCGCTGGCCGAAGACACCATCGTGGTGGCGGCCAGTGCGCGGCACGAGATCTTCAAGAAACGCGGCACCCGCAGCGCCACCCTGAAGGACCTGGTGGCCTACCCCTGGGCCTTGCAGCCGCCAGGCGCGCCCACGCGCGATTGGCTGGACCACACCTTCGACCGCAAGGGCCTGCCGCGTCCGCGCGTGCAGGTGGAGACCACCATGCTGCTGATGCTGCCGGCGCTGATCGTGCAGACCGGCTTGCTGAGTTTCATCTCGCGTCACCACCTGCAGGGCAAAGCCGCCCTGCACGGGTTGGCCGAGGTGCCGGTGCCGGCTGCGGCCATGCGACGACGGCTGGTGGTCACCTACCGCGCCAACAGTTTCCTGTCGCCGGCGGCCGGGCGTCTGGTCGAGCTGTTTGCCAAGTCCGCGTCGGTGGCCTGAGTCCGGCGGTTCGCGAAGGAACTTATGCCTTCCTGATGCGCGCCTGGGCATCCTGCGGCCCTGCTTCACTCACGGCTTCACCATGACCGCTGCTGCCCCCGCCCTGGACGAACCGGCGCGCGACGCCCCGCTCACCGCTACCCGCCGCTCTGCACTGGGCGCCCTGACCCTGGGGGCCATCGGCGTCGTCTACGGCGACATCGGCACCAGTCCGCTGTACACCGTCAAGGAGGTGTTCTCACCGGCCACGGGCGTGCCGCTGGACGCGCACAACCTCGTCGGTGCCATGTCGGTCATCGTCTGGGCGCTGATGCTGGTGGTCACCTTGAAGTACGTTCTGCTCATCCTGCGCGCCAACAACCATGGCGAAGGCGGCGCGCTGGCGCTGACGGCGCTGGCCACCTCGGCCGTCCAGCACAAGCCGCGCCTGCGCACCGCACTGTTGCTGCTGGGTGTGTTTGGCGCCACGCTGTTCTATGGCGACAGTGTCATCACGCCGGCCATTTCCGTGCTGGGCGCGCTGGAAGGCCTGGAGGTGCTGACACCGGTGCTCAAGCCCTACGTGGTGCCGCTGACGGTGCTCATCGTGGTGCTGCTGTTCGCGGTCCAGCGCCTGGGCACGGGCCGCGTGGGACGCTTCTTCGGCCCGGTGATCGTGCTGTGGTTCACGGCGCTGGCCGTCACGGGCGTGGTGCAGATTGCCCGCGAGCCCGCCATCCTGGCCGCACTGAACCCCTTGCACGCAGCCCAGTTCCTGAGCGAGCGCGGCTGGCACCTGCTGGCGACGGTGGGCGCCATCGTGTTGGCACTCACCGGTGCAGAAGCGCTCTATGCCGACATGGGGCACTTCGGCCGCAAGCCGATTCAACTGGCCTGGCTGGGCCTGGTCTTCCCGGCGCTGGCCCTGCACTACATGGGTCAGGGCGCCTTGTTGATGCACAGCCCTGCGGCGCTGGACAACCCGTTCTACCGCATGTTCCCCGAGGCACTGCTGCTGCCCGCCGTGGCGCTGGCCACGATGGCCGCCATCATCGCGTCTCAGGCGGTGATTTCCGGCGCGTACTCCATGACGCAGCAGGCGATCCAACTCGGCTTCCTGCCGCGCATGGCGGTGCGCTACACCTCGGCGCGCGAGGCCGGACAGATCTACATGCCGCGGGTGAACACGCTGCTGATGCTGGGCGTCGTGGCGGCCGTCGTGGGCTTTGGCAGTTCCACGGCGCTGGCCGGGGCCTACGGTATTGCCGTGACGCTGACCATGCTCATCACCACCGTGCTGACTTATTTCGTGGTGCGTGAGGGCTGGCGCCTTCCCGCGCCGGTGGCGTTGACGGCCACGCTGTGCTTTGCCGCGTTGGACCTGCTGCTGGTGGCCAGCTGCGCCATCAAGTTCTTCGACGGCGGCTGGTTCCCGCTGGCGCTGGGCCTGCTGCTCTTCCTGCTGATGAGCACCTGGTGGCGTGGTCGCGCCCTGCTGCTGGACAGCATCCACAGCGGCGGCCTGGAACTGCAGGGTTTTGTCGATGGCTTGTCGGCACAAGACATTCACCGGGCCGAGCGCACCGCCGTCTACCTGGCGGCCGACAGCAGCACGGTGCCGCAGGCCCTGCTGCACAACCTGAAGCACAACCAGGTGCTGCACGAACGCAATGTCATCGTCAGCGTGAAGTTCCAGCCCAGGCCCTGGGTGCCCATGGCCGAGCGCACCGACGTGCAGGCCCTGGGCCGTGGCTTCTGGCGCGTGACGCTGCACTTCGGCTTCATGAACACGCCCGATGTGCCCAAGGCCCTGTCCTTGGCCGCGCAGCAGGGCCTTCCCGTGCCGCTGTTCGAGAGTTCCTACTTCCTCAGCCGGGAAACCGTCGTGCCCACGCCCGGCGGCGGCATGGCCCTGTGGCGTGAAAAGCTCTTCGCCGCCATGAGCCGGCAGGCCGGTGGCGTGGCGGAATTCTTCCGGCTGCCCGACAACGCGGTGGTCGAACTGGGCACGCGCGTGCAGATCTAGCGCAGGTTGCGGATCCGGTTCCCCCGGTCCGAAACGCACCCCCTCGGGGGGGCGTGAGTGAAGCGGGCTGGCGGTCCGCGATCAGGGTTTGCGGCGGTTGCGGCGCCGCCACCAGGCCAGGAACACGATGCCGGCGATGGGCACGGCGAACAGCAGCAGTTCGAAACTGCCGTTGCCGCCGTCCGGCGACAACCCGAAGAGTTGTTCAATGAAATCCATCTGCCTGCTCCTTGCGATGTTCAGGGGGACTCAAGCGATCTCGATGAGACGCGCGGCCACGTGGCGCGCGCCCAGCACCAGGTTCTGCAGCGTGGGTGAACCGCCCGGCAGCGCCACCGGGTCCGCGCCCGAGTGCACCAGTGCCAGCAACATGACCCGCGTGCCGGCGGCCAGCGTGTGCAGGTCGACGTCGAAAGTGACGGCCCGCGACTGGCGTGCGTCCACCGGTCCGGCCGGGCTGCGCACCGCGCCGCCTGCGCTCTCATCGGCAAAGGTCCAGGTGTCGGTCAGCGCGGGCAGCGCGCCGGCATTGCGCAGCAGGTTCTGCACCACGCCTGTCCATGCGCAGGGCAGGGCCGCTCCATCGGCCTCGGCCGCCGTGAGCGTGCGCCGCAGCAGTGTGACGCGCACGTCGGCGGTGGGCGCCGGTGTGCTGTGGCGGTGGTGCACCAGGACGTCCACTCGCGTGCGCACCGGCGCCATGACCTGGCTGCAGGGGCTGCCCGCCGGCGCGGCGCGGTTGAAGACCAGCTCGAACAAGTCGGCCTCGGTCGGCGACGGCCCGTTCCAGGGGTCGGCAAAGACGTTGGCCGAAGGCGCATTGGGCGTGCCCACGATGGCGTTCCAGACGCCGCGGGTGATGCGTGTGGAATTGCCGTTGGCCACGCGCAGGCGTGCCTCGAATTGCGCAGTGCGCACGCCCGTGGGCCGCACCAGAGGGTCGGTGGCGTGCAGCGCGGTCTGGAAGACCCATTGCAGGTGGGGGTCGGGCCTGAGCGTCTGCGGCGCCGGACCCGGCGCGCCGACGAAGGGCGGCGGCCGGCTGCCCCGTCGCGGCCGCACGCGCACATCGGGGCTGGCCACCCATGACAGTGCCGGGGCCGCCGCAGGCTGCGTCGGGTCGACCAGCGCGGACACCCCCCCGCGGCGCGTGTCCCAGGCGTGCACGCGCAGCAGGGTGTGCGCGCCGAGCGCCGGGTGGGCCAGGTCCACTTCCCACACGCCCCGTGCCTGGATGGCCGCGCGCAGCAGGCGCACGCCGCTGGCGGTGTCCTGGTGGATGGCCAGGTCCTGCACCGCGGCTTCCGGCAGACCGTTGCAGAGCACCTGCCAGGTCCAGTGCGGGCCGGCCGAGAAGGTTCCTTTCCACACACCAACCGCCGTGCCGACATAAACGATGTTGCGGTCAGCGGTGTCCACGCACACCGCGTAGGCGGGCGCCTTGATGCCGTTCGGATCGTTGCGCAGGCCGGTGGCGTGCCAGCGGTCGTGGCCGTCGAACCACCACAGCGTGTCCATCGCTGCGTTGCTGGGGTCGCCGGTGGTGGCGACGTAGAAGCTGCCGTGGGGCTGGTTGGCAGCGCCGGCCGGGTCGTGCGAAGCGATGTCGCTCCACGGGCCGACCTCGGGCAGGCGCAGTCCTGGCGAAGCGACGGCGACAGCGGCCTGCGGGTCGTCGCACTTGCCCGGCGCCACGCTGGACAGGGCGTGGCGCTCGGCGCGGAACCCCGACGGTTTGGTGGCGTCGGCGATGAGTTCGTAGCGCAGCACCTCGCGCTGGCAAAGCACCAGCAGCCGCGTTGGCGTGGCCCAGCGGCAGGCGATCACCTGGCCGCGCGATGTGTCCGGCGTCACCCCGTCGGCCTGCATCACGCAGGCGTCCTGCTGCGGCAACTGCACCGCACCCAGTCCGGTGGGCAGCGCGTCGGTCAGCGTGGGCAGCGTGAGCCAGGTCGTGCCCCAATCGGGCGAGAACCAGGGCCTGAAGCTGCCCAGCGCCACGCGGGCCCCGCCGGCGCCGTCGGCGATGGCATCCATGCCGCTGTAGAAGCTGCTGGCGCCGTCTTCAACGCCTTGGGGTGAGAGGTCCGCAGCGCCCAGGCCGTAGGGTGCGCTGTTGCGCAAGATCGGCGCGCCGAAGCCCGGCGAGCCTTCGAAGCGGTGGTAGCCGGCCTGCACGTACTGTGCGGCCACACGCTCCGGTGCCGTGGGGTGGTAGGCCAGGCCGCCGCCGTCGCCCAAGTAGCGGGCCCGCCACAGGGTCATCCCGATGCGTTCCAGCGTGCCGTTGTCCTGCGCGCCGGCAATGACGTGTCCGTCCACCCGGGGGTGGGTGGCGACGTAGCCGCATTCCAGCGTGCACAGCCCGCTGTTGCGCGCCAGGAAGCTGTCGCGGATGAGGCGGTTGTCGTCGTCGCCGCGCAGCGACCGGAAGACGCCGCCGTCGCAGCCGGTCCACAGGTCCACGCGAGCGCCGACGGGCACGAAGCGCAGCAGGTGCACGTCCGGGTGCACGCCGGTGCCGACATAGGCCGGTGCGCTGGAACTGTCGCCCGCGGTGGCGGGCACGAAGTCAAAGCTGTAGTTGCTGGCCGGGTTGGGCCGCGTCACGTTGGCCACGAAGATGGCCGCGTTGTAGTTGCTGCCGCCCGCTGGCACGATGGTGAAGGCGCCGCCCAGCGCGATGCGCTGGGGCCGCGACGGGTGCACCGCGATGGCCTGGTCGTACTCGGCCTGCGTGCCCAGCAGGTTGGCCGGTATGTTCTG
Source organism: uncultured beta proteobacterium (assembly GCA_963750785.1). Taxonomy (GTDB): domain Bacteria; phylum Pseudomonadota; class Gammaproteobacteria; order Burkholderiales; family Burkholderiaceae_C; genus Rubrivivax. The sequence continues at coordinate 400,094 of CAVVSC010000006.1, forward strand.
CACCGGTGTGGCGGTGGTGTCGTCGATGCGCCAGACGCGCGGCCCGGCGCTCAGCGCGTACAGCACGCTGGGGTCCGACGTGGCGGCTGCCAGGCTGACGCGGCTGAAAGGGATGAGTGCGAAAGCCGAGCCCAGCACACCCAGCGACACCGGCGCAAAGGTGGTGGCCAGGTTGGTGGGGTCGCCATTGCTCACGTACAGCCCGGAAGTGCCGTAGGTGTTGGCTGCCGCCGTGAGGTCGCGCACGGCCACCCACAGGCGTGGGGGCGTGGCGCCGAAGCCGCGCACCCAGGCCGCGTCGGTGATCTGCGGGTGCGCCGGAGAACCGCCCAGGCGCGCCGGCGCGATTTCTGTCCACAGTGCCGTCGGGCCGCCGGTGCGGAACCACAGGCCGTCGCTGGTGGCAGCAACGAAGCTGGTCGGCGTGGCTTGCGTGGGGTCGGCGACGATGCGGTAGATGCGCTTGTTGGCCAGGTTGGTGGCCTCCAGGGTCCAGGGCGCGCCAGTCTCGGCCGACAGCGCCGGACCTACGCTGCGCAGCACGCCCACGCCTTCGTTGCCGCGGCCCGGCGTGCCCTGCACGGGATGGCTGACTGGCAGCAGCCCCAGCGGTTCGCCGGTGCCCACCAGGACTTCGTCAGTGGCTGCGCTGGCACCAAAGCGCACCCACAGGCAGCCGCAGGCCAGCACACCCGCAGGGCGGTCGATGGCCGGCGGCGCGCCGGTGACCGTCCAGCCACCCAGGGGCCGCCAGGTGGCGCCGGCGTCTTCGCTGAACCAGACGCCGCCATTCGCGGTGGCGGCGTAGACACGCAGGCCGTCAGGCGAGGCATGCACGTCGCGCACGCGGCCGGACACATTGGGTGCGCCGGCCGCCTGGCCGCCCAGCACCACCGTGGGCCCGATGGGCAGCCAGAGTGACGGGTCCGCCGCCACCGGCGCCGCGCGTGTGGCGGGACCCCGCGCCGCAGCGGCGGGCCGCAGCAATTGCTGCCGACGCTGCGCAACAGCCTGGCGCTGCGCGTCGGCGTCAAAGTCACCGCGGCGCTCGGCCAAGTGGGCCTGGCGCAGCGCCGCACGGCCCTTGCGCGCCGCCTTGGCCAGCGCCCGTTGCTCCGCAGGCGCCGCCATGGGTGCCAACGTCGGCTCCGCAGGTGCAGCCGGGACCTTGGGCGGGCGGCGGCGCGTGCTCATGGTGTCTTGCCGCCTTCGGGCGCGATGCGGATGTAGCCCTCCTGCACTTCATGCGGCAGGTCCGGCAGCAGCGCTTCCTGCGTCGCCGCCAGGATGGGGTCGTCCTTCCACGTGCCCGGCGTGTCGCGGCGCGTGAACAGCTGGTCCTTGGGGAAGGACGAGATCTTGGGCAGGCGCACATTGGCCGGGTCGATGAGCAGGGGGCCGACACGCGCCGAAGGCGCCATCACCGACAGCGCGGGCGCCACCCAGTCGCGCGCCAGTTGCAGCGACTTTCGCGGCAGCAGCCCGCTGGTGACGTGCGCCTTGCCCATCGGGTGCATCAGCAGGGTCAGCGTCACCGTCTGCCCCAGGCGCAGCGGCAGTTCGTCTTCGGCCACCACGTAGGGATGCGTGATGGGGTGCGTGCCCGGCACCGCGTCGGCATGTGCCAGACCCGCGAGCTGCCCGCGCAGGCGCGCGCTGTCGCGTGCCTCTTCACGGACCACCTTGTCGACCACGTGCACGTGCTCGTAGTCGTCGTCGACGAAGTAGGCCAGCAGGGCGTCGTCGGCGCGGGTGATCTCGCCCAGGCGCACGGTGAAGGCCCGGTCGGCCAGTGCCGCGGCGGCCGCGGCCGGGTCAAGTCCGTAGTCGCCCTGCAGCTCCAGACTCAGGCGTGCGCGCACCACGGCAATGGGCCGACCGACAAGGCCGACGATGTGTTCCGTGCCCATCGACGCCAGCGCATCCACGCTCCACAGCGTGGTGTCGATCGCTCGCAGCAGCGCAGACAGCGCCGATTCGTCCGGCGCCATCGTGCCTGCACGGGCGTTGGCGTCGGCCGTCACCACACCCGCCGCCATAAAACCCAGCGGCAGCGTGCGGGGCCCCAGGCCCTGCAGGGGGCCAGCGTCTCCGGGGCCGTCGCGGCCGGGTGCCATCTCCCACACCACGCCGCCACCAATGGGTTCGTGCATCAACTGGCCCAGCGGCTGGCCGGCCGCGTCGAAGAACTCCAGCGCTTCGTCGATGTGGTCGGGCAGCACGAAGCCCGAGACGGGGTTGACCATGCGCGCGGGCTCGGCCTGGTCGACGTTGGCCTCGGATGCGGCAGCACCCTCCACGCCGGGGTCGACCAGGCGAAACATCAGGCGCGCCGGCAGGTTCATGCGCGGCGCCAGGCGCAGACCGTCACCTTGCCCCGCCGATGACGGCGGCACGGCGAGCCGGCGTGGCGCGCGCAACTTGTCCAGCGGTACCGCCAGCGTGCGGCCGTAGGCGTCGACGATGCGGGCGCGCGTCAGCCGCAGCACGCCGCCGCGCAGCCACAGCGGCGCTTCGCCATTGCCTTGTGGCGCGCCGAGCTCGCCGCTGACCGGGTCGCGCACGCGCGCCAGGCCGCCGTCGTAGCGCAGGCCCAGCAACTGCTCGCGCAGGCCGTCGAGGTTGCTGCTGACCAGGTCCAGCTGTTCCACCGCCGTGGCGATGCGTGCCAGTGCGGCTTGCGTGGACGGGTTGGCCTCGCCCTGGCTGTCCTGGTCGCGCAGGTCTTCTTCGTGCAACCACTGTCGGATGGACAAGGCCAGCGTGTTGGCCGTGCCCGTGCCAAGCATGCTGCGGCCCTGCAAGGTGCGCAGCACGGCCGGGTCCACGCTGCCGCTGCGGGGTTCCTGGTCCACAGGCCCGAGTTGCCAGGCCTCCATCTGGTCGTCCAACTGCAGCGCCAGTTCCCACTCCAGCCACATCGGCACCCAGGGCTGCGACCAGGCGGTGATGCCCACCGGGTCCGGGTCCACTCCCTTCATCAGGGAGAAGCGGCGCAGCTGGTCGGCGATGCGGTCGTCGTAGTCGCCGCGCGTGCGGCCGCCCGACATCTTCACGGCACGTGAGAAGGCGCCGCTCTTGCCGTCGTAGACCGCTTCGGTGCTGCCGAAGCGCAGCGCTGCTTCGGCCACCATGCGCTTGCGTGTGGCCGGTGCGTTGAGGCCGTGCAGGCGTGAGGCCGTGGCCGCCACCCACGCGGCGAGCCAGGGGTTGTGCAGCAGCGCCTCGCGCGCCAGGGGCAGCACTTCTTCAGGCAATGCGGCGGTGCCCAGGCTCGGCAGCAGTTCGGCGCCACTGACCACCTGGTCCACCGCGCTGATGACCTGCGAGGGGTAGCGGCAGTGCAGCTTGTCGTCCTGCGATGCCGCGCCGTCGCCGCCATGCCGCAGGCTGCGTCCGGCGCCGCGCACGGCGATCACCGGTTCCATCGGCACGTACAGGCGTGGGGCCGGCCTGCGCACCTCGCGCACGGCCGGTGCGCTGTGCTGGGCGCGGCCGGGCTGCACCTGGTCGTCTTCGCGTTCCTTGTCGGTGCGTCCCCAGCCGCCCATCTCACGCCGCTGGTCTTCCTTGCTGCCGTGCACCTTGATCTGCTGCTTGGTGCGGCCGAAGGTGACACGTGTCTGCTGCACGCCCTTGCCTGACACGGCTGCCTTGGCGGCTGCGGCCAGGCCACGTGCCTGGCGCCCGGCCAGCAGTGGACCGGACTCTGCACCTTCCACCAGGCGGTCCAGCCCGCCGTCGCCGCCGGGCCGGCTGGCAAAGCCGGCCAGGTGCTCCCATTCCTCGATGTCGGTCAGGCCGTCCGGCTGGTCCAGGCGTGCGATCAGATTGCCGGTGAAGGCCGCGAACAGGCGTTCGTACTCGCGCCGTGCCGCCGCGTTGGCAGGCTCCAGGCTGTTGGCTGCCAGCGCAGCGGCCACGTCGGTGCCGTGTTCACCCCAGGCCGCGCTCAGCGACGCCGATGCCGGCCGCGGATCGGGCCCCACGCCTGCCTTCAGGGGCACGCCGTACACGCTGCCATGCAGCAGCGTGCTGCGCGGCCAGCTGGGCTCGGTGTGCACGACCGCGGCCGCGCCATCGGCCAGCACCGCGCTCATGGGCTTCAAGCCCGCTTCGGCCTTCAGCACGCTGGCGGTGCTCAGCACCGGCGACTTGGCTGCCTGCAGCTTCTGTGCGGTGTAGCGCCCGGCCGCCACCAGGCCCAGAGAGGCCTGCTTGGCTTGCTGCACCAGGCGGTCGGCGTGCACCTGGTCGTTGTCCTCGCGGTCTTCCACGAGCGCCCAGCCCAGTGCACGCATGCGCTCGTGCAGGCTGCTGCTGGTGTGCGCGCTGTCCAGCGGGTCCAGCGCCGGGTCGCTCCACCAGCCGGCAACGAAGTAGGCGATCTGGTCGCCTTCAACGCCCTTGGGCGCCAGTGCGGCCAGGTCGTCCAGCGGGTCGTGCAGCGCAAAACGGTTGATGGCGGCGTCATAGATGCCGCTCCAGTTGAGCGAGCCGCCTGCCGAGCCGTTGAGCTCGGCGCGCGGCACCTCGCGCATGGTGGTGGCGATGGACGGCGCACCGTCGGGCCACTGCGCCAGCGGCACGACACGGCCCAGGTCGGCCTCGATGACCCAGCCGCGCACCGCAGGCGCCGTGGCGCCCACCGGCACCAGCAAGCGCAGCACCACCCAGCGGTCGGGCAGCGGCGGCAGTGCCAGGCGGTTGCCGGCGCCGCGGTCGGCCAGTGAGCCACGCAGCAGCGCGTCGGGCATGGCCCAGTGCAGGTGGGCGCCACTGGGCCGCGGCGGGCCGTCCTGCAGGTAAGGCGTGGCGGGCAGCGGGTCGCCGTCCTCGGGGCCGGTGACGGCCAGCGGCAGGCGCACCATCGGCTCGGTGCTGCCCGGCGGCACGAACAGGGCCTGCAGGTCCACCGGCACCAGCACGCGCGTCTCGCGCAGAAGCGAAGCGTCGAAGCGCCCCACGGCTTCCAGTTCCAGTCCGGTGCGCGCCAGCGCGGACCAGCGCCCGCCCAGCATCTCGCGCCGGATGGTGTCTGCATCAAAGAGGGCCATGTCCGCTGCCTCCTCAGTCGCCGGCGGTGAAGCGCGTGTGCAGGGCGGCCACGTCCAGCGTGGGTCGGAAGACGCGGTCCAGGGCGGGTGCCTGTACGCTGGGGTCGCCGAAGACCTGGCGATAGGGAAAGCGCAGCATCTGCACCGCGAATTCGGCACTGTCGACGCGGCCGTCGTCGCTCATGTTCGTGCCGGCCGTCTTGAGCAGCGCCTCGTTGAGCTTGGCAATGTCCACCACGCCCGGCGAGCCGGGGCGGAAGGGCACGGTGACGTCGACTTTCTGGTTGCCGGGCCGCACCACGTCCAGCGCCGTGTGACCGTTGCGCGCGACGACAAACGCCCGCAGGTGGTTGACGTCGCCGCCCACAGTTTCCAGCCTCACGCCGAACTGGATGCCCTGGCGCGGCTCCTCGATGTGCACGACGGACGGCACGCCGTCGAACAGCACCAGCATCACCGCCGGTGCCAGCCTTTCCATGCGCAAGACCTTGAGCCGCCGCGGGTCGGATTCTTCGATGGTGGCGTCGTCGGCCACGCCCAGTTCGCGGTCATAAGCCCGTACATGCAGGCCCGGCCAACCCGACACCGCGCGCGACCGCAGCACGAAGCCACTGACCGTGCCCGCCGGCCCCTTCTGCACTTTCTCGCCACCAGGCAGCCGCACGCGGCGCTCTTCTTCGTCGACCTCCTGGCGCACTTTCGGGTAGAGCTGCGCCAGTTCGGCGCGGTCGCTGGAATTGACGGTGCCCACGCTCAAGGCGCCTTGCACCAAGGCGTCGGTCCAGTTGCGGTCCAGGTAGAAGAAGCGGATCGATTCCGGCGGCAGCAACTCGGCGTCCGGCACCAGGTAGGCGAAGGGCACACCTTGCAGCAGGCGCAGCCGCGCCAGCCAGCCGCGCAGTTCCTGCGGCACCACGCGCGGGCCGAATTCGGCGTCGTCGTCCTGTTTGCCGGGCGAGATGGCGCGAATGCTGGCCTCGGCCTTCAGCATGGCGTATTGGGCGGTGATCTTGGCCATGGCGGGCGGTTTCAGCGTGAGGGTTTGCGGGTGCCGTTGCCCGCGCGCGTGGCGCGGGCCAGCAGGTCGTCCAGGGCGTCAGGCTCGCGTGCCGGAGCGTCCGCCGCGTGTGCCGCCTGTCGTGTCTTGGCGGGCTTGCTCGCCTTGCTGGCGACGCCCGACTTCCCTGCGCGGCTGCGCGGCCCGACCTGCAGGTCGGTCAGCCCAGCCACACCGCCGACGCGGCCGAGCGCGCCGGCCGTGATGCGGTCCACGGCACCACTCAAGGTGGCGTGCAGCCGGTCCACCTCGGCGCCCTTCAGTACCGGCGCGTCCTGGCGGGTGCGTACCAGCGGCACGGCCGTGCGCTTCAGCGCTGCCACCGTGCCGGTGCCCGTGCGCAAGGTCTTGACCTGTTCGGCAGAGAAGCCGAAGCCTTCGGAGATGAGCCGGTCGAGCCCGCCCTCGCGGGCATAGGGCAGCGCGCGGCCGGGCACGACCAGCGGCCGTGTCGGTGCCAGCACCTTGGCCGTGTTGGCGGCCGCGGACATCACCAGGTGGCGCGACAGCAGGTCGGCCAGCGAGCCACTCGCGGTGCCGAGTACGCCCTTGAGTACGTTCGAATCCTTCAGCGTGTCGATGAAGGTGCGGGCGCGCGCAGCACCGAACTGCTCACCGCGCCAGGCGAGCATGGCGCGCACGACAGACGGTTGCGACAGTGCCAACAGGCGGCCGATCTCGAAGGCAGCAGCCAGCGACAGGTCCTCGCGTCCGTCGGGCACGCTGCGCCGCAGTTGGTCGCTGACGTGGGCCAGCGTCAACTGGCCCTGGGCGTCGGGCCGTTCGCGCGCGGTCGGCAAGGGGGTGAGCGGGCCACGGAACCAGGCCCGCACGCGGTCGCCATGGCGTGTCAGGTGCGGCAGCTTGACATGGCCGGCCGGGCCCACTTCCACGGGCGGCCGGGTGGGCGGTTCGTTGGACGGCGGCTTCACCGGTTCCCCGGGCACCGGCAGGCTGGGGTCGGTGCCCAGCAGATCCACCTGGAGGTCGCGCATCAGGCTTTCGAAGCCGCCCGAGCCGTTGACGGTGAAGGACCAGTGCGCCAGCACCGGGAAGCGCAGCACGCGCAGGCCCGGCAGCAGTTGCGACAGGTTGCCGCGGTAGCCGTCCAGCATGCCGTCGCGCACCAGGCGGCCGGCTTCGTTCTGCGACGCCGTGAGCGCCACCTTTTCGATGCGCGCCGTGGTGGTCTGCCACTGGGCCGCCTGGCCCTTGGCGGCGCCACTTTGCGCGCCGGCGGCGGGCGCGGTGCTCTTCACGCCGACCTCGCGTGCCACGGCCCCGCCAGGTGCCGCGCGCGCACGCACGGCGGCCACGGCCGGTGCCGGCTTCGCCGCACCCATCACCAGGCGGTCGGGGTCGGCGCCGCCCACGGCCAGGCTGCGGTAGTCGAACACCGCGGCCGTGGCCAGGAAGTTCAGCACCGGCGGTGGCGGCTTGGCCAAGTTGTCGAGCTGGCCTTCGACATTGATCAGTGCGGCGATGTAGCGGACCGGCTTGTCATGCGTGCGGTCGTACTGCGGCAAGCGGTTGGCGATGACCACGGCCAGGAAGCCGTCGTCGTCGCCGTTGGCGAGTTCGGTGTCGTTGACATCCACTTCGCGCACATGGCACAGCAGCGACAGCTCTTCTTTCTTCGGGAACACCTTGTTGACCACGTCTTCGGTCACCGACAGGCACACGCCGGTGGCCACGTCGTTGGGGCCGGCCAGGGTCACGCCGGGGGTCACGCATTGCGCCACCGGCTGTTCACCCGACAAGGTGGCCTCACCTTCGGCCACCACCACCAGCGCCAGCCAGGGCGTGGTGGTGTTGCCGGGCGCGGGCTCGCGTTCCCAGGGCAGCGTGCGGCGCTTCAGCACCACCTGCGGCAGGCGGTTCTCGTAGGCACCCACGCTGTTGGCCGGCGGGAACGAGGACAGCATCTGGTCCGGCGGCAGGCGGTAGCGCGGCGCCGTGACGCGGATGTGCGTGTCGCGCCGCTCCACGTCGCCCAGCGACTGCAGCGTGGCGGCTTGCGAGGGGTGCGCGGGGTCGGCGACGCGGCGCTGCAAGGACACCTGGCCGGCCAGCGTGTAGTCCCCCGCCTTCAAGGGCGGGTTGGCCATGGGCCGCAGCACGAATTGACCTTTGGCGGGCATGCGTTTTACTCCGTCTGCTTCTGGCGACGTGTCGGGGTGGCCTTGGCGGGTCGCTTCTTCCCGGGCGCGGTCTTCGGCTCGGGTTGAGGAGCGGGCTGTGGCGCGGCTGGCGGCAGCCAGCCCACCGTGGCCTGGCCCGCGCCGCTGGACAGCGGGCCGCGCACCAGGCGGTCCAGCGTGGTCTGAGCCAGCTGCGCCACCAGGCTTTCGCGCGTGTCGCCGTCCAGCGCGGCCACCACGCCGGTCAGGTGCCAGCCATCTTCGCTGGCCACGCTCAGCGTCACGCCCGAACTGCCCGCGTCGCCCAGCAGGTCGTAGACCAGCGCCACGCGCTGGCCGCGCACCACCAATGTGGGTGGCAGGGGCTCGCCCTGGGCATCGACCGGGCGGCTGGCACCTTCGATGGCCAGGCTCAGGCCACGCCGCGCGGTGGTGCCGCTGGGATCGTCCAAGACCACCGCCACGAAGGCCGGCACGCGGGCAAAACGCGTGTGCACGATGGCCGTGCCTTCCACCAATTCCGAACCCCGGATCCAGCCCGCTTCACGCGGCAGGCCGCGCAGCCTGACGACCCGCTGGCGGCCTTCGCACAGAACCACGCTTTGCGCCGCCAGCGCGCACTGGTGGCCAAGCAGCGGCAGCATGGCGCCGCTGTGCCAGCCGTCCAGACCAGCCCGCTGCGCAGCCGCCGGCAGGCCCACGGCCACCGCGATGCGGTGCGCACCGCGCGGCACCGGCACCAGAGCCGTGACGCCCTTGGCCGGGCGCGGCCGGACTTCCACGTCGGCCAGCAGACGGCCACCGTGGCTCAACATCAGCACACGGGCCGTGAAGCCGCTGACCATGAGTTGCGGCCGGTTGCCGGCTTCGTCCAGGTCCCGCGTCGCGTTGGGCAGTTCGTACAAGGCCACCTCGCCAGCGGCCACCACCGCACCGGACGGAATGGCCGAACGGTCGCGCGGCTTGCGCAGCATCACGCCGTTGAGCGCCGACAGCCGCTCCAGGATGTCGCGCGTGGCGCCGCGTCCGCGCACGGCCGCCACCGGCGCGCGGGCGATGCGCGTCAGCGGCGCGCTGTCGGCCGCCACCAGCGTGCGGCCTTGCGTGGCGCCGCGCGTGGCCGCGACCAGGGTCAGCACCGCGGGAATGGCCGGGTTGGTGCGGGCACGCACGTCGGCCAGCACCGGCGGGTCCACGCGCACCGGCACGCCCGGCGGCGGTTCAGCAACCGTGGTGCGGGTGGACACCCGCTCGGGCTCGTCCAGGCCCAGGCTCATGACGCCCACAGCACGCGGGTGCAGCACGCCTGTGTTGACCGGCGCCGGCGCCTGGGCCACGACCAGTTGCACCGGCGTGGTGGGCGCCGCGGCGTCGGCCAGGTCCTCGCTCAGCGAGCCCAGGCGCGGCGGTGCGGCGCGTGATCCGCGCAGCGCCGCTGCGGCCGTGCGGCTGCCACCGGCGCGGCGCGACCAGGCGGCTGCCGTGGCCAGCACCGAGTTGTCGTCCGTGGCCGCCGGCAGCAGCGCCGCCAGGCCACGCAGTTCCGCCAGGCGTGCGGCGCGCCCGTTCTGTTCGCTGACAAACGGCAGCCAGTGACGCGTGCGCGGGTGCTCGGCGGTGGCGATGGCGGTCTCCACCCGCTTGTAGTCGATGGGATCGGTGCCGGGCGGGATGTCCGCCACCGCGCTGAGCGTCAGCCCGTCCAGCGCAGTGATGACCTTGCCCTGCGGCATCTTCGGGTGGCCAGGGTCCTGCGGCGCGCCCCACACGCCGTAGGGGAAGGACGGTGACAGATGCTCCGACGCCTGCAGCGCGTCGGTGAACGTGGTGCCGACGCCGTCCCGGGTGAGGTCCAGGCGCAGGGTGGTGTCGACGTCGCCATGGCCCATGGGCGCCACGCCGATGGCGTCGCTGGGCGTGCGGGCGATGCTGCGCGTGCCGCCAAGATCGATGCGCGCCACCGGCACCGCGCTGGTGAGCGTGATCTCGAATTCGGCGAAGACTTCAAACGGCTTTTCGGCCGAGCCGTCCGCCGTGGCGGTGTCGGTGGCGCCGCCGGGGCCGGTGCCCGGGCTGACCGATCCCTTGCCGGTGAGCGCGGCCACGGCACGCGCGGTGTCGGGCGCGATTTCCTCCAGGTACTTGCGCACGAAGGCGCCCCATTCCAGCATGGGCCGCGGCGGCTGGTTGGTTTCGCCGAACTCCACCGCCAGGTCCACCGGGCCGACGGAGAAGGTGGCGATGCCGTGGAACTGCGGCCCCTCCACCATGATGCTGGCGCTGATGGAAATGGAGATGGTGATCTCGCCGATCCAGACGTCGATGGTGACGCCGGCGCTGATGGACGCGTAGGCCGTGACCTGGAAGTGGAAGGGGTCGAAGAAGACGATGCCGTCGGCGCCGAAGATGACCTGCGCCCAGGCCGGGCCGAAACGCGCCGAGACCTCCACGCGCACGCCGGCCATCAGCGCTTCGGAGGTGAGCGCGAAGTAGGACTCGCCCTTGATGGTGATGAAGGGACCGACGCGCCACTGCAGGCCCAGGCGCGGCACCACCGGGTAGCCGTCGCGCTTGAACTTCGGGTGGTAGCCGCCGATGGTCAGCACGAACTGGCCGGCGTTGGTGCCGGCGAACCAGATGACAAACGCAAAGCCGCCGGTCAGCCGCACGTCCTTGTAGAGCAGCCAGGAGTTGTCGGTGAGCTGCGCCTGCACCCACAGCACGCCTTCCTTGGACGAGAAGCGCGCGACCAGGCCGAGCTCGATCGATACCAGCGCCACCTGCGGGCGCGGCAGGGCCATGCGCGCCAGGCCCATCAGCGCCACTTCCACGCCGTCGCCCACCTGCACCGACACAACGGCCACGCCGTCCACCAGCGCGAAGCTGGTGAAGGACACGCCCGCGGCAAACCAGAAGTTGCCGCGCTTCATGGGGAAGTAGCCGCCCAGCGCGATGAGCTCGGCCATGGGGTCGCTGCTCGGCTTGGCCGACGGGTCCAGCGCCTTGACCAGCGGGTACTGGTCGAAGCGCGCCATGTCCTCGGGCAGCTTCAACGAGCGGTTGATGCCCAGGCCCCCGCCGATGCCCGTGAGGAAGAAGGCCGGCGGCCCGCCGATGGGGCCGTTGACCGCACCGAAGGCGAAGAAGGACGAGAACTTCTCGCCGTCGGCGACACCTTCGCCATATCCGCCGAACACCGACAAGCCGTAGACCGCGAAGCGCCCCATCAGCATGCCCACGTACTGCGTGCCATTGCCGTCGGAGAACTTGCGCAGGCCGCCCTGCAGCGTCAGGCCGCCCATGTCGGCGTTGAAGGCCAGGCCCGCCAGGTCCACGGCCCAGCGCGAAGGGTCGAAGACCGACGCGTCCGAGGCCACGGTGTGCGTGAGCTGCAGGTCGTCCACCGCGGCGTTCAGACCGAACAGCGAGACCCGGCCGTCCAGCAGGATCGAGATCTTCTGCAGCGTGTTGTTCTGCTCGGTGCTGCCGAAGCCCACCTGCTCGACGTAGATGGGCCCGAATCCGCGCTGGATGGGCAGCCACCACGGCCCCTGGCCGTCGCCCGCGCGCAGGTTGACGAGGATGGGGTTGGCGCCGTGCTTCTGCACCGCCAGGGCGGGGCTGAAGGTGGGCGCCAGGCGGTCCTTGCCGCTGCCCGCGTCGCCCAGCAGGCCCTGTGCGACGCCGTTGCCACCCGAGCCGCCCGCACCGGCCGGTGCCACGGACAGGCCCGACAGCTGCAACTGCGCGCCGCCGGCCTTGCCGGTGGCGGTGACCTGCGCAAAGACATGCAGCGCGATCGAGCCCAGCGTGAGCGCGTCCACCTCCAGCAGCGGCTTGTCCTTGCGCGACACACGCAGGCCCACGCCGTTGACCGACAGGCCCGGCGCGAAGGCGAAGGCGCCCACCGCGGGGCCGACCCGCAGCATGTCGATGACGATGCCTTCCGGCGGCGCGCCGCCGCCGGGCAGGCGGATCCAGCGTGCGTCGTTTTCCAGCGCAATGCTGACGTCCGAGTTCAGCAGCACCGCGGGCTTGGGCAGGGTCAATCGCAGCCCGGCCAGACGAGCACCGCCCCCGGCGTCGCGTGCGGCCAGGCCAATGGTCAGCGCGTTGTCGATGGTGATGCTGGGCGACGCCTCGGCGATGTTCAGCGCCAGTTGCTGCAGCCGGGCCAGCAGCAGCGCCAGGTCGAAGGGCTGCGGCACCAGGGCCGGCGCGGCGGGCGCGTTGTTCTGCAGCAGCACGCCGGTGAGCACCTTGCGCACGGTGTTGGCGGGCGTGGCGCCCACACGCTTGGCCAGCAGGTCGGACACAGCCTGCGTGCGCAGGACGAAGGAGCCGACCATGTCGAGCACCGCTTCCAGCAGGCCCAGCGCCACCTGATCGGGCTGCAGGTGTTCGGTGGCGCCGTCCATGAGCACGAGGTCCACGCGTGTGCCGATCAGCCAGCGCACGCCCACCGCGCGGCTGGCGGGCAGCCCCAGCAGCAGGGCCGCACGGGCGCCGGCACTCGGTGTGTGGCCGGCCGCCACCGAAAACGCCGGCCGCAGCGTCACGCCGCCGGCGTCCAGCGTGGCGGGGCCGAGGTCGAGCGCGAATTCCTTCAGGCCCGCGGTGTCCAGTGCAATGCGCGCGTGTGCATGGCCAATCACCGGCACGGCGTTCAGCACACCGTCCACCGCCAGCGCAAACGGTGCGGGCGTGAGGTCCAGCCTCAGGCCGCCGGCCGTCAGGTGCAGCGTGCTGCCCACCAGCGACGCCGCACTGCCTGCGGGCAGCACGCCCGACAGCGCGTTGACCAGCGCCTGCAGCGCGGTGCCGAGCAGGACAGGAAGGCGCGTGGCGAATTGGCCCGCCGGATCGGCGGCCCAGGCTTGCAGCGCGGCGGCCTGGAAGTGCCCGCTGCTGCGCAGAGCCATCGCGTCGCCCATCTGCGTGACCAGGGTGCCGATCTCGCGCTTGGGGCTGGGCTGGCCCGACAGGTCGGCCAGAGCATCCAGCGCCAGCGGCAGCGCCTGCGTCACCGCCGCGGTGGCCATCTGCCCCAGGCCCGCGGCGTTCGGGAAGATTTCGATATCGGCGCCCGCCGCAGGACGGATGAAGACCTGCACGTGGTCCCCCACGACCACATGCAAGGCCGAGCGACCCGCCACCGCGCCGGCCAGGCCGACGTAGACCTCGACCCCGGGCCGCGCCGGTGCGCCCGCGGGCAGGGTGAGTTGGAAACTGCCGCCCAGGGCCAGCCGGGCCGAAGCGCCCAGGGGCGTTGCGAAGGCCGCGCTGTTCACGCCCAGAGCCAGGTGCACCGCGCCGCCGGAGGCCGCTTGGGCCTGCACAGTCAGGCCCGGGGTCAGTTCCCACGCGCCCGGCGGGCCTGCCACTCCCAGCAGCGGCTTGAGCGCATCCAGCAACTGCACCAGCCGCGCGGCGTCGAAGCCGCCGGACACCACGCCCAGGGCCGACGCGTGGCGGAACCAAGCGGCCGGATCGGCGATCAGCGCCGCAGGCAGACGCACGCGCCGTCGACCGTTGGCGTCCGCGGGCGACAGCAATCCCAGCAAGGACAGCGCGCCGTCGATGACCGCTTGCGCCGTGGGGTCCAGCCCGCGCAGGCCGACCAGCGCCTGGCGCATCACTTCCGCGGGCAGCAGCCGCACCAGCGCCTGCTCGATGGCCGCCGGTTGCGGCGCCGGCCAGAGTTCGATGCGGTCGGGGCTGGGCGCGCCGGGCCGCGACCACAGCAGCGCCAGGCGAAGCGCCCGGTCCAGTTCCAGCCGCAGGCCGCCGGTGATGGCGGTCTCGGCCTGCGCACCGAAGGCCAGGTTCGCGTCGCTGATGCCGCTGGCGTCAAAGCGCAGGGCGGCCTGCCAGGCGAACCAGCCGAAGCCTGCGGCCCCGGCGTCGGCGGCGGCCACGAGGTCCACCCGCCACGGGTTCAACCGGACGCGCGCGGTGAGCGGGCCCAGGGCCAGCGCCAGCTCCTCGGGCGGGCTGTCGGGCAGCGCCGGTGCGCCCGGCCACAGGGCCTGCAGGCCCTGCACCAGCTGCGCGCGTGCCGCGGCCGGCGTCATTGCGCTGCGCAGGTGCTCCAGCGGGTCGTTCAGCGCGTGTTCAATGGCCGAGGGCACGCTGCCGCTGTTGGCGTCGATGAAGCCAATGGACTGCAGCAACAGCAGCAGCCCGAGGCTGGGCGCGTCAGTCTGCCCGGCCAGCGCCTGGGCCAGGCCGGCCAGCAGCACCCGCGCCTCGGGCAAGAGCGTGGTGCTGGCGTCGAAGCGCGGCACGGCGGGCGCATCGGCCGCCTGCAGGCGCCAGCGTTCGCGGCTGATGCCGAAGACGCGGGCGTCGTACAGGGTGATGTCGGCGCTGGCGGCTGTTGCGCCACCGGACAGAGGCAGACGCAGGTCCCACCGCACGCGCCGCAGTTCGTGTGGGCGCGGTGCGCCGGCGCCACGGCCCGGATCTGGACCGCCGACCAGCCAGCCACCGCGGCGGCCGACGTCCAACTGCAAGCGCAGCTCACGCGGCGTGACCAGCGTGAACACGCCCGCGGCCACGCGCAGTTCCGCCAGCACCAGGTCGGCGCTGCCACTGAGGACCAGCGCGCCGCTGCTGCCGGGCGGCGCCAGGCGGGCACGCAAGGCCAGCACCAGGCGGTCGGGCAGGCCCTGGCCGGTCTGGCGGCCGACGGAGCGCGTGCGCAGCGCCGCGCCCACCAGCGCGGTGACGGCGCGTCGTACGGCGCTGCCGCTCACTTCGCCGTACAGCATGTGGACTTGCAGACCGGCTCGTGGCGACGCAGGCGGTGCTGATGGCGGGCGCAGTTCCCGTGCCGGGTCGTCGTGGGCCAGCTCGCGCTGCAGCGCGTCGACCAGGCCACGCGCCAGGTGCAGGTCGGGGTCGTCATCCGTGTCCGGCAGCAGCGGCGGCAGCAGGCGCGCCAGCAGGCGCAGCGCGTCGGCGGCGGGCGCCGTGTCCAGCACCGCCATCGACAAGGTCGACAGTGGTGTGCCCGCGGCCACCAGCGCGACCACGGCGGGGGTGTCTTCGGCGGCGCGGCGCGCGGCGTGCCCGGCGCCGGCGTCGGCCAGCACGGTCACCGGCCCCGGCAGCGTGGCCAGCAGGCGCTGCAGCCGGTCGGCCTGGCCCAGCACGCCATCTTCGTCTCCCGTGGGGCGGCGGCAGTCGTCGCGGCCGCCGATGTAGACGAACCATTCGCCCGTGGCGGGTGTGGGCAGCGGCAGCGCAGTTGGCGCGAGGCTCGGCGCGCGGTAGTCCAGCACGCGGTCGGCGGGCAGTTGCACCCAGGGCACGGGCAAGGGGCCGGCGGTGGACGGCACCACCATCACGTGCACCAGCGTGGCGGGTGCCGCGCCCAGCAGGTCTTCCAGGTCCAGGGCCTGCACCAGGTCGCGCTGCGCCAGGTCGGGCAGCCGGTGCACGGTGACACCCGCCGGCACACTGGCTGGCGGCACGCTGCAGCCGTCACTGCCTTGCCAGCGCGCGATGAGCGCGTCGAAGCCGGCGGCCACGGTGTCGCGGCCCGCCAGCAGGTCAGACACGTCGTCGGCCAGCCGCGACAACTGGCCCAGCGCGCGCGCCAGCTCGTCACTGGCCAGGCCTGCCAGGCCGGGCTGCCAGGACTGCAGGATGTCGGCGGCGGTGGCCAGCGATCGGGGCGCGCCGTCCGGCCCCATCCACACCAGCAGTTCGGCCGAGGCCGCGCCGCGCGCCAGCGGCAGGCGCCATGGGTCGTCAGGGTGGCCGCGTCCCAACAGCAGCCCGCCCGCGCCGGCACGCGACCCGGTGAGCAGCTGGGCCAGCATGGACAGGCCACGCTGCAGCACCTGCGATTCGGCGACGATGGCGTCGGCCAGCCAGGCCTGCAGCGCCGCACGCGCATCGGCCGCCAAGGCCTGCAGGCTGAGGCGAGCGCTGCGCGCGCCCGCAGGCAGACCCGAGCGCGCCTGCCAGCCGAGCAGGCCGACGAAGTCGTCCAGCCAGGGCGGCGCCGCGGCCCGTGCGAAGGCGCCCAGCAGCTCTTCCAGCGCCGCCCAACCGGCGGCATCCAGCACGACACGGCCGACGCTGTTCAGGCGTGGGATCGGCACCGGCAGCGGGTCCAGACCGGGCAGGCCGACGAGGGTGAGTGCGGGCGCCTCGATGTCGAACTGCAGGCCGGCAGGCGGCGACCACTGCGCCACCACGGCCACGTGGTCCGCGGTCAGGGTGGCGCTGCCCAGGGGCACCACAGCCTGGTCGTGACCGCGTGCGCGCAGCGCCACCGAGGCCCGCACCGACGGCAGGAACTGCACGGCGGGTGTGCCGAAGTCGATGTCCAGCCATTGCGCCAGCAGGCTGGTTTCCAGCCGTGTGCAGCGCTGGCCGATGTTGTCGAAGACGACGCGCACTTCCGGGCCGATGACCAGGTGCTCGCCGCGCTTGAAGGCCTGCAGCACCACGGGCCCGGCCAGGCGGAAGCGCCAGGGCGTGGCTTCCTGGCCGTCGCCCGTCACACCGATGGCCGTGCCGCCGGCGTCGGCGACCAGGTCGCGCACGGTGGTCAGCAGCGTGGGCACGGCGTCGGCATGGTCACGCAGCAGCGCGCGCCAGTAGCTGCGCAGGGCGTCCAGCGGGTCCTGCAGGAAGCGACCCAGGTCCAGCGGCACGATGCCCGCCGGTGCGGACGGCGGCGCCAGGCCCAGCAGCAGGCGCAGGGCGTTGGCGGCGGGGCCCAGGCGGGTGAAGACCTGGTCGGCGACGTCGCTGAACACGGTGGCGCCCACCTGTGCAATGGCGTCGGGCGTGGACAGGTCCAGCGTGGCGTGCGGGTGGCCGGCGATGTTGACGTTGTCGGCGGCCAGCACCAGCAGCGGCCGCCGCGTGGCGTCCAGGCCGAAGCCGGCGCGCACAGTGGCGATGCTCAGCGCCGGCGTGGTGGCCGTGGCCGCCAGGTTGACCAGGGTGCTGCCGCCGGCGGCCTGGCCCAGCAGCAGTTGCAAGGCCAGGCTGGGCAGGGCCGTGGCCTGGCCGTTGCCGAGGTCCACGCGGCACAGCACGGCCTGCGCCTGCAGGTGCACGCCGGCCTGCGCCGGCCAGGTCAGCGCCAGCGTGGGCTCCACACGCACCAGGCCATTGGCACCCGGTGCGGTGGGCACGGCCAGCGACAGTTGCAGAGGGCCGATGGACAGCGCCACACGCTGGCCGTCGCTGTTGGTCGGCACACCAGTCAGCAATGTCGACAGCTCGCCCAGCCAGGTGCTGCGTGCCGCGCTGGACAGCACGCCGCCCAACCAGCGCGCCAGCGCCGGCAGGCCGTCGCGGGCCAGATCGGCCAGCGGCAGCGGCGTCACAGCGCTGCCCTGGCGCAGGCCCAGCAGGCCGGCCAGCGCGGCCAATGGGCCGGCGGGCAATGCAGCGGCCTGTGCGCGCACCAGGCCCAACACCAGTTCCAGCGCCGAGGCCTGCAGCGAGGCCAGGTCCTGCACCGACAGCGACAGGTCGGAGGGCGCGGGCGCGCCCGGCATCTGCAACCGGCGCAGGCGCAGCGCGAAGACCGGCGCGGTGCCGGCTGCGGTGGGAATGCACAGTGACAGCGCCACGCCACCCAGGTGCGCCGCGCCGGGCGTGGGCGTGTTGGCGTCGGTCGTGATGTCCACGTCCAGCGTCGCTGTGCCTTCGGGCGTGCCCAGCAACAGCGCGTTGGGCACCGTGCGCCCGGTCTTGGCGGCACGGAACAGCGGCACCTTGACAGCCACGGAGGCTACCGGCGCGGTTGACGACACCTTCACCGCCAGACCGATGGCCACGTAATTGGCGGGCCGGTCATCCAGCACCAGGAACACGCGCGCCACGGCGGGCGGCTGAGACTTGGCGATCGGCAGCCACACCGCACCGTCGGGCCCGGTGCTGCGGTCCTCGCCGCCCAGCACCTCGTCGACGAAGGCGATGAGCGCTTCGCGCTGGCTCTGGTCGGCCAGCATGCGGCTCAGGTACTTGCCGGGGTCGGCCAGCCAGTCGGTCTTGAAGCTGCCGCCTTCGGTGATGCCCAGCGCCTCGGCCAGGTTGCCGATGACGCCGAGATCCTCGGTGGCCAGCGCCATGCGCGTTCAGCCCTGCCTGGCGCGGTCGAAGGCGTGGCGCGCCATCGGCTGCACGAGCACACCGTCGGCGTTGGCGCTCAGTGCTGCGGGCAGCAACGGCGCGCCGTCTTCGTCGCGTCCACTTTCTGCCGCCAGGCTTTCCATCAGGCCGACCAGGGCCTGCCACATCAGCGCAAGCAGGCGTTCGCCCCAGATGTCGACGACCACGGCCGGTCCGCGGGGGCGCTCTTCGGTGGTAGACAGCAGGCCCGCAGGTCGCTGCGGCGAGCCGACCGCGAAGCTGGCGTGCACGGCGCTGTCGCCGGTCTGGTCGCAGCGCAAAGGCAGGCTGAGCGCGATCAGGCCGTCGCCCAACTGCACGCGCAGGTCGGCGGTGAGCAGCAGCAGGTCGCTGCCCGCGCTGCGCCACAGCACCTGGCCGCGGTCGTCTGCGCCGGCCGCTTCAGCCACTGCGCTGCGCAACAAGGTCTGCAGCTGTGCGGGGTCGAGGCGGACTTCGTCAGCGGGCCTGCCGAAGGGCAGCGGCAGCACGCGGAAACGCTGCGGATCGATGATGCGCAACTCCGTGGCTAGCCGCCCCGATGTGAGCAGTGCGCTGGATACGTTGATCGGCATCGCGGGCTCCCGCCCTCTGTCTGCAGGGCGCACACCCAGAGTAGTCCAGCGCTCTGGCAGAGGCAACGGTCACGGGCCCCCTAGAAGGCCCGGTGACACCAGCGGTGGATGCGCCTACACGCGCAACGCGCTCAGCCCCGTTCCGCGAAGGCCCGCCGCCCCAAACCAGCCCCCACGAATGCAAGCGTGGCGGCCAGCAGCAGCACCAGCCAGGAAGGCCCTGCGTTCGCAGTCGCCGCTTGCAGCGCGCCTGCCACGGCCAGGGCCGCGCTGCAGGTCAGTGCGTCGCTCAGCTGCAAGGCCGATGCGTTCTGTCCGCTCGTCCCAGGCGTTGACAGCGCCAGCGTCAACACCGACAGCATGGGGAATCCAAGCCCGATGCCGAAGCCGGCCAGCGCCCAGGCGACAAGCACCCAGGCACCGTGGCCCCCCGCAGCCGCCTGGGCGGCGACGCCGGCAATGCCCAGGCCCAGCAGCGCAAACCCCAGCACCAGTCCGGCACGCCGTTGGCGGGGCTGCGCCAACTTCGATTGCACCGCGCTGCCGGTGCTCCAGGACACCGCACCCACGCTCAGTGCCATGCCGGCCTGGGCCAGCGTCCAGCCCTGGTCGCGTGTCAGCAGCAAGGGCAGGAAGACCTCGGCCGTGGCGAATGCGGCAGCCATCAGGCCGCGCAGGGCGATCACGGCAGGCAGACCCGGCGCAGCCACGAGGCTGCCGCGCGGCAACAGCTGTGAGGCCGCGCCGAGCACCGCCACGATGCCGGCCGCCAGCATGACCAGGCCCGAGGCGGCGAACGCAGTCTGGCCGGCCTGGTGCAGCAACAAGGCGCCGCTCGCCGCCAGCACCGCCCAGGCCAGCTGCACGCGTGTCCGCGGCCGGGCCGTCTCAGGCGCGGCGGCGGTCGGCTCGGACTTGTGCAGGCTGGCAAGGGCCGGCAGCAGCAGGGCCGCGGTCGGTGGTGCGGCGGCAGCCACCAGCAGGAACACCGAACGCCAGCCCACGTGGTCCACCAGGGCCGCAGCCAGCGACGGGCCCACCAGCCCGGGCAACACCCAGGCTGTGGCGAACAGGCTGAAGAGCCGCGGGTGCAAGGCTGCCGGCACGACTTGCCCCATGCCCACATAGAGCGTCACGCCCAGCATGCCGCCGCCCAATCCTTGCAGCATGCGGCCCAGCACCACGTGGCCCATGCTGCCGGCCAGGCCGGCCACCAGCAGGCCGGCGGTGAAGAGGCCCAAGCCCAGCGTCGTGGCCCGCAACGGGCCGTGGCGGTCGCAGGACTGTCCCGCCATCACCATGCCCAGCACCGACAGCGCCAGAGGTGCGCCAAAGGCCATCGCATAGGACGCCAGGCCGTCCAGGGCCGTGGCCACCGCCGGCATCGCCGCCGCGACGGCCAGGGCTTCGAAGGCCAGCATGGAGATGAGCGCCACCGCCCCGGCGATGGGGGCGCCGCGCCCGCGGCTGAACAGGCGCTCTTCAGCGGTTGCGGGTGCGGGTGTGGCTGCGGGCCGAGGGCCGAGGTCCATGGAGGTGCTGGGTGTGCTCATGGGGTTGCACAATAAGACCTCAAGCCAACTTGAGGTCAAGTGATGCCGGACAAGAACCCTTTCCTGAGTGTCGGCGAACTTGCCCTGCGCGGTGGCGTGGCGGTGTCGGCTTTGCACTATTACGAAAGCCGCGGGCTCATCCAGTCGCAGCGCAGCAGCGGCAACCAGCGCCGCTACGCCAAGGCCACGCTGCGCCGCGTCGCTTTCATCCGCGCGGCACAGCAGCTGGGCATCGGGCTGACGGAAATCGGCGATTCACTGGCCTGCCTGCCGCAGCAGCGCACGCCCAACAAGGCCGATTGGGCGCGTCTGTCCGCGGGCTGGCGCGCGCAGCTGGACGCACGCATCTCCGCGCTGCAAGCCTTGCGCGACCGGCTGGACGGCTGCATCGGCTGCGGATGCCTGTCGCTGAAATCTTGCGCGCTGTACAACCCGCAGGACGCCTGCGCACGAACCGGCAGCGGTGCCCAAAGACTGTGGCCTGCGGCTACCATGCCCAGCCCAGCCAAGGAGTGAGTGTGGCGAACCCCAAATGCATCCTCGTGGTTGGCGCAGGTGACGCCACCGGCGGCGCCATTGCGCGCCGCTTTGCGCGTGAGGGCTACATGGCCTGCGTCGCGCGCCGCAACGCTGACAAGTTGGAACCCTTGCTCAAGGACATCCGCGACGCAGGCGGCCAGGCACAGGGCTTCGGCACCGACGCGCGCGACGAGGCCGCGGTGCAGGCCCTGGTGGCGCAGATCGAAGGTGGGATTGGCCCCATCGAGGTGGCCGTGTTCAACATCGGCGCCAACGTGCGCTTCCCGGTCGTGGAGACCACCGAACGCGTCTACCGCAAGGTCTGGGAAATGGCGGCGCTGGCCGGCTTCCTGGTGGGCCGTGAGGCCGCCAAGGCGATGCTGCCCAGGCAGCGCGGCACCATCCTCTTCACCGGTGCCACAGCCAGCCTGCGCGGAGGCTCGGGCTTCTGCGCCTTTGCCGGCGCCAAGTTCGCCTTGCGTGCACTGGCGCAGAGCATGGCGCGCGAACTGGGGCCGCAGGGCATCCACGTCGCGCACACCCTGATCGACGGTGCCATCGACACGGCCTTCATCAAGGAGAACTTTCCGCAGCGCTATGCGCTGAAGGACCGGGATGGCATCCTCAACCCGGACCACATCGCCGAGGCCTACTGGCAGCTGCATTGCCAGCCGCGCAGCGCCTGGACGCAGGAAATGGACTTGCGCCCCTGGATGGAAAGCTTTTGAGGACCGATGCCATGCGCACCAAGACCCTGGAATTCTTCTTCGACTTCGGCAGCCCGACCACCTACCTGGCGCACACCCAGCTGCCGCAGTTGCAGCGCGACACGGGTGCGGACATCGTCTACCGCCCCATGCTGCTGGGCGGCGTGTTCAAGGCCACGGGCAACAGCAGCCCGGTGACGGTGCCGGCCAAGGGCCGCTGGATGGGGGCGGACATGGCGCGCTTTGCGCAGCGCTATGGCGTGCCTTTCAGTTTCAATCCGCACTTTCCCATCAACACCCTGAGCCTGATGCGCGGTGCGGTGGGCCTGCAGCTGCGCCAGCCCGAGCGCTTCCACGCCTATGTGGACGCCGTCTTCAAGGCCCTCTGGGTGGAGCCACGCAACCTGGGCGAGCCGGCCGAAGTCGCCGCTGTCGTTTCCGCGCTCGGCATCAGCCCGGAGGCCTTCATGGCCCTGGTGGGAGACCCGGAGGTGAAGGCCGCCCTGGTGGCCAACACCGAAGAAGCCGTCACCCGTGGCGTCTTTGGTGCGCCGAGCTTCTTCGTCGGCAGCGACCTGTTCTTCGGGCAGGACCGGCTGGACTTCGTGCGAAACGCCTTGACCGGTTGACCTGCGGCAGGGTCTTGTCTTGCCCTGCGTCAAGCTGGCGGTCAGGGTTCGTGCCTAGCATCGCCCGCAAGCGCGCACCGACGCCGCTGCCCAGGAGACATCATGCTGGCCGCCTACATCACGCACCCCGACTGCTTGCGCCACGAAATGGGTGATCAACACCCGGAATGCCCGGAACGACTGGCCGCCATCAACGACCAGTTGCTGCTGCGCGGACTGCTGGACTACATGCTGCCTTGCGACGCGCCGGTGGCAACGCTTGAGCAGCTTGGCCGTGCCCACACCTCTCTTTATGTGCAAGAGATCCTGGATGCCGCTCCTGTTGAGGGTTATGCGCAGATCGACCCCGACACCCGCATGAACCCCTTCACCGTCAAGGCTGCGCTGCGCGCGGCCGGTGCGGCCGTGCAGGCCACGGACCTGGTCCTGACTGGCCAGGTGCCGGCGGCCTTCTGTGCCATCCGCCCGCCCGGCCACCACGCCGAACGGGCCGCAGCGATGGGCTTTTGTTTCTTCAACAACGCGGCCGTGGGCATTCGCCACGCGCTGGACGTGCACGGGCTTTCGCGCGTGGCCCTGATCGACTTCGACGTGCACCACGGCAACGGCAGCGAGGACATCCTGGCCGGTGATGAACGCGTGCTGATGTGCAGCATCTTCGAGAAGGGCCTGTACCCTTTCAACGGCGAAGAGGACCGACCTTTGAAAGACAGTCCCAACATGTGCAACGTAGGCCTGCCTTCGCGCAGCGGCAGCGATGCCTTCCGTGCCGCCGTCACCGAGCACTGGCTCCCCGCGCTGGAGGCCTTCAAGCCCGAACTGATCTTCATCAGCGCGGGCTTTGACGCCCACCGCGAAGACGACATGGGCAACCTGGGCCTGCTGGACGCCGACTACGAATGGGTCACCCGCCAGTTGATGGGCGTGGCCGGGCGCCACGCCCAGGGCCGCGTCATCAGTTGCCTGGAAGGTGGCTATGTGTTGAACCCGCTGGCCCGAAGTGTGGCTGCCCATGTCAAGGTGCTGATAGGCGCCGACTAGAACTCCTCCATGGACAAGCATTACCTCACGCCGCTCTTTCTGCCCCAGTCCATCGTCGTCTTCGCCGGCCCGTCCGACGAGCCTGACCGGCAGACACCGCAAGCCCGCGCCTTGCGCGCAGCGCTGCAGGAATCGCCCGGCCCGCACCCGGTGCAGTTCCTGGACGTGGACACCACGGGCACCTTGGGTGAGCTGGCCAAGTCGCGTGCGGACCTGGCCATCATCGCGCTGCCTGCGGACGAACTGCCCGCGGCGCTGGAAGTGGCCGGGCGCATCGCTTGCCGCTCGGCACTCATCATCAGTACGGGCGTGGACGCCGACGGTGCGGCCAACCTGAAGCGCATCGCGCGGCGCGAGTCCGTGCACCTGCTGGGCCCCAACTGCCTGGGTGTGCAGCGCCCGCAGCTGCGGCTCAATGCCAGTGCGGCGGGGCCCTTGGCGCGCGAAGGCTCGCTGGCACTGGTATCGCAGTCGGGCGCGCTGACCACCGCCATGCTGGACTGGGCGCGCCACAACGGCGTGGGCTTCAGCCAGGTGGTCTCCCTGGGGCCGAACGCCGCCGTGGATCTGGCCCAGGTGCTGGACTTCCTGGCCAGCGATGCCAAGACGCAGAGCATCCTGGTCTACCTGGAAGGCATTTCCAGCGCACGCCGCTTCATGAGCGCCTTGCGGTCGGCCGCGCATGCCAAGCCCGTGGTGGTGCTGAAGGCCGGCCGCAAGCTGGCAGGGCGGAACAGTGCCGGCAACGAGGCCGCACTGACCCACAGCCGCGCCATCGTGGGCAGCGACGAGGTCTTTGACGCCGCGCTGCGCCGCGCCGGCGCCGTGCGCGTGCGGTCTTTCGTGGAACTTTTCTCCGCCGCCAAGTGCCTGGCCTCGCGCTACCGGCCGGTGGGCAAGCGCCTGGCGCTGGTCACCAATGGCGGCGGGCCCGGCGTGCTGGCGGCCGACTGGATCAGCGAGATTGGCCTGCAACTGGGCAAGCTGTCACCTGAGGCCGCCGAACTGCTGAAGGCGCAGCTGCCGCCACGCGCGTCGCTCGCCGACCTCATCGACCTGTCGTCCGAAGCCGGTCCCGAGCACTTTCGCCTGGCTGTGGAAGCCGCAGGCCAAGACCCCACGGTGGACGGTGTGCTGGCCCTTTACGCGCCGCAGATGGGCGCCGAGCCTGCCGAGGCGGCACAGGCGCTGGCGGCGGCCAAGGCCACCACCGGCAAGCCCGTGCTGGCCTGCTGGATGGGCGACGAATCCGTCACCGGTGCGCGCCGCATCCTGCACGACGCGGCCATCCCCAGCTTCCGCACCCCCGAGGCCGCGGTAGGTGCCTTCGGCAACATCGCGTCCTTCTACCAGAACCAGCTGCTGCTCCAGCAGACGCCGCCGCCGCTGTCACACCTGAAGCAGCCGGACATCGAGGGCGCGCGCCTGGTCATTGAAAGTGTGCTGGCCGAGCGCCGCCGCACGCTGACTGAAATGGAAAGCAAGACGCTGCTGTCGGCCTTCCACATCCCGGTCACGCAGACGGTGCTGGCACGCAGCGCCAATGAAGCCATGATGATTGCCACGCAGCTGGGCTTCCCGGTGGCGCTGAAGATCGACTCGCCCGACATCACGCACAAGAGCGACGTGCAGGGCGTGGCGCTGAACATCCAGAACGGCGCCTCCGCACGCGACACCTACACCGACATGGTGGAACGCGTGAAGCGCCTGCAGCCGGGGGCGCGCATCAACGGCGTCACGGTGCAGAAGATGGCCGCCGCCCGTCGCGGACGTGAGGTCTACGTGGGCGTGGTGACCGACGAGCCCTTCGGTCCGGTCATCGTTTTCGGCGCCGGCGGCACCATGATCGAACTGATGGCCGACCGTGCCATGGAACTGCCGCCGCTGAACCAGTTCCTGGCGCGTCGGCTGGTGGAACGGGCCCGCGTCGCGGCCACGCTGGGCGACTGGCACGGCCTGCCGCCCGTGGCCACGGACGCCATCGAACAGGTGCTGCTGCGCGTGTCGGAAGTGGTCTGCGAGTTTCCGCAGCTGCGGGACATGGACATCAACCCGCTGATCGTCGACGAACATGGTGCGGTGGCGGTGGACGCGCGCATCGTCATCCACCCGGTGCCGCAAAGTTCCAGCGTCGGTGGCAGCGCACGCACCTCGCAGTACCACCACCTGGCCATCCTGCCCTACCCGGCGCGCTACCAGCAGGTGTGGCCTCTGGGCGGTGGCGGTGAATACACCGTGCGCCCCGTCCAGCCCGACGACGCGCAGATGTTGCAGGACCTGGTGAAGGGCCTAAAGCCAGAGAGCCGCTACTTCCGCTTTGTCAGCGCCATCCACGAACTGCCGGCGTCCATGCTGGCGCGCTTGACGCTGATCGACTACGACCGCGAAATGGCCCTGGTGGCGGTGATGCACGAGCGCAGCGCCAACAGCGCAGGCGAGATCGCGGAGACCGAGCGCATCGTCGGTGTCAGCCGCTATATCACCAACCCGGACCAGACCAGCTGCGAGTTCAGCCTGCTGGTGGCCGACGAGCTGGGCGGCAGGGGACTGGGCTCGCGCCTGATGGAAAGCATCATGGACGTGGCGCGCGAGAAGGGCCTGTCGGAAATCGAAGGCCTGGTGCTGACGCAGAACAGCGGCATGTTGAAGCTGATGCGTGGGCTTGGGTTCGTGGTCAAGCCCTTTGCCGAGGACCCGGACTTCAGACTCGTCACACACGCGCTGTAGAGCTGCCCTTCGACGCTTGGCGTACGGACGGGGCCCTACCCTGGGGTGCGGGCTACGATGGTGACCAGGAGGTGGCCCAGTGTCAGGCGGTGTGATCGGCAGTTTCCAGACGGATCCGGATTTGGTGTTTGCGGCTCTGCCTGAACGCGACGCCATGGCACGCGTGGCCTTTGCCGCCGGCATGGCATCGGCCAGCGCCGACGCCGATACGAAGCGCCTGGCGGCCGCCGGCTTCGTGCTGGCCGTGGCGGCCGAGTTTGCGGACTTCCGCGGGCTGGCCCAGGCGCTGGCGGCCCTGGACCTTGGCGCGCGGGCGGCGTGGCCCTTGTGCCTGCGGCCTGAAGACCAGGCGCGGCTGGACGCCGCGTTGGTGGTGGTGCCCTTGCTTGATGCCTGCCTGAGCACCGACGACACCGCCGTTGCCAGCGCCGCCAGACGACTTGCAGGCGCGCTGTCAGGGCCCCTGGCGCTCACGCCGGACGAGCACATGCTGCTGTGGAAATACCTGTTCGACTACCGCGCCCATTGCATGGACACGACGGCGCTGGCCAGCATGGCCGCCCAGGCGCAGGACTTCATGCGCGTGGCGGCTGTGGGTGTGCCGGCGCAGGCACGTTGGTGGCTGCTGCTGGCGCGCAACCATGAATACTTTGGCGCGGGCGACGCCGCGGCAGATGCACTGGCACGCGCACGCCGCCTGGCCGAGGCGCATGGCCTGACGTCGGTGCGCTACGAGCTGTTGTGCGTGGAGATGACGGCGGCACTCAAGTCCGAAGCCTGGTCGCGCGCCGACGCGATTGCGCGCGACATCGAGCAGGCGCTGCCCGACGTGCGCGCCGGTCGCCTGCCTACTGGCTTGCTGGCCCAGGCGTGGTGGCTGTTGTGGCGCGGCGAGCCCGGCGCTGCCTTGTTGCGCATGCAGCGTCTGCTGGCCATTTGCGATGATGTCGAAGTCCCTTTGCGTGACCGCGGCGCGTACCACGTGCTTTGCGCCTATGCACTGATGGCGCTGGGCCGCTTCACTGACGCCACCGACACGCTGGACGCGCAGCGCCCGCTGCAGCTGGGCGAACAAGGCGGCTTGCTGGAGGTGTTGATAGGCCTGGCCACAGGCCTGGGCGCATGGCACGCGTCACCGCCGGCCGACCGGGCACCAGCGCAGGCCCAGCTCTGCGAGTCCGTGCGCCGCGCGGCAGCGCTGCAGTTCGAGCGTTTTCTGCTGCCGCTGCCCGCCCTGGCTGCGCAAGTGGCGGACGTGGCGCTGGAAGCCGCCGTCGAGCCGGAGTTCATTGCCCGCGTCGTCCGCACGCGCCGGCTGACGCCCGCGGACCCGACGCGCGCCGACTGGCCGTGGCGCCTGCATGTGCGTGTGCTGGGGCCGCTGCAGGTGCTGCGCGACGGCCAGCCGCTGACGTTTTCGGGCAAGCTGCCGAAGAAGCCGCTGGAGCTGCTGGCCTTGTTGGCTGCCCACGCCCCACAGCCGGTGCCCCTGGAGGCCGTGATGGACGCGCTGTGGCCATCCACCGACGCCGAAGCCCCCAAGGCGTCGCTGGAGGCGGCCCTGGCGCGACTGCGCAAGCTGCTGGACGTGCCTGGCGCCATCGTGCTGGCCGACGGGGGCCTGCGGCTGGACCCGCGCATGGTCTGGAGCGACGCGGCGGCATTCGAGACGCTGGAGCAGCGGTGGGCGTCTGGCAGCTCTCATGCACATGCGGCTGCATCCGCGCCGCGGGACTTTGCCAGCGCCCAGCGCGCCGTGGGCCTGATACGCGGCACGCTGCTGGCGGGTGAGTCGCTGGCCGCGGCCCCGTGGCAGTTGCTTCGCGAGCAGTTCGTCCGCCGCGGCGCGCGACTGGTCATGGGCTGGGGCGCCGAACTGGAGGCCCAGGGTCGGTGGCGCGAGGCAGCCGACATCTACGAACAAGGCCTGACCGGCAACGTGCTAGCCGAGCCGCTGTACCGCGCCCTGATGCGGGTGCAACTGCAACTGGGCGAACGTGCAGAGGTGTTGCGCACCTTCGCGCGTTGCCGTGACCTGCTCGCCTCGGTGCTGGGTGTGGTGCCCGCGCCCGAGACGGTGGCCCTGCGGGCGCGCGCCACAGGCTCAGACTGATGAGCCTGGCCGCCTGCGCCGCTTGAGGCCTTGGACTGCGGCCAGCCCACCCAGGCCCAGCAGCGCCCACATCGGCGGTTCGGCCACCGTGCTCACCTGCTGATCCAGGGCACCCGCGTTGTCCACGTACAACCACAAGCCCGAGTTCTGGTAGTTGAAGAAACGCGCCATGTCGATTTCGAAAGTGTGCGTGCCTGCACCGAGCGCCAGGTTGCCCGCCAGGTGGTGGCGCACGGTCGTGCCGGTGGGAATCGCACCCACCGTGAAGGTGTCCAGCGCCACGCCGTCAATGGCCAGCACGTAGGTGCCGCCGTCGGCATTGCCGCCGCTGCCGAGCACGCCGATCATGTCCGTGGCGACGTGAACGCCGAAGTCCACAGCGCCGGCCGCGGCCAGGGTGAAGCTCTGGATCAACTGCAAACCGCCGGGGTTTCCGTTGCCCACGTTGAAGCGCGCGGCCCGTGAGGCGCCCAGGCCGGAAGTGTCGAACAGCACGGCGGACTCGGCCACGCCCTGTCCGCCCTGGTAAGGGCCGAAGGTCCAGCCGGGCACCACCCCGGGCCCCAGCACAGGCGTTTCAAAGTCGCCATTCGTCAGCAGGCCTGCACGGGCCTGTGGCGAGAACACCAAGGCAGGCAGGGCCAACAGGCCCACGGCGGCGGCATGAAGAGCGGATCGGATTGGAAAGACCATGGTGTCCTCGGTGCGGGATGTGCCGGCGCCACGTCTGTGATGCCTGCGCCGATGATGGGCACGGCCATCCACGGCCGACCCACCAATGGCTTACCGATTCGCCGTGTGTGGTCACACCCCCTAGAACCAGGGACGGTGCGCTCAAGCCTTCACGCGCACATCACGCGCCTTTGCGCTGCATGCCGGCAGCCAGCAGTTCGCACACCGCTTGTGTGACCTGGGCCGTGGTCGCCTGGCCACCCAGGTCGCGCGTGTGCAGCCTGGGGTTGGCGGTGACCTGCTCAATGGCGCCCATGACCTGCCTGGCGGCGTCGGACTCACCCAGGTGCTCCAGCATCATCACCACCGACCAGAAGGTGCCCACCGGGTTGGCCAGGCCCTGGCCCATGATGTCGAAGGCCGAGCCGTGGATGGGCTCGAACATGCTCGGGTAGCGGCGCTCCGGGTCGATGTTGCCGGTGGGGGCAATGCCCAGGCTGCCGGCCAGCGCCGCGGCCAGGTCGCTCAGGATGTCGGCATGCAGGTTGGTGGCCACCAGGGTGTCCAGTGATGCCGGGCGGTTGATCATGCGGGCGGTGCACGCATCCACCAGTTCCTTGTCCCAGGTGACGTCCGGGAATTCCTTGGAGATCTGCAGCGCGATCTCGTCCCACATCACCATGGCGTGGCGTTGCGCGTTGCTCTTGGTGACCACGGTCAGCAGCTTGCGCGGCCGCGACTGCGCCAGCTTGAAGGCAAAACGCATGATGCGTTCGACGCCGGCGCGGGTCATCAGCGACACATCGGTGGCGGCTTCGATCGGCTGGCCCTGGTGCACGCGCCCGCCGACCCCTGCGTACTCGCCTTCGGAGTTCTCGCGCACGATGACCCAGTTCAGGTCGCCCGGGCCGCAGCGCTTCAGCGGGCCGTCGATGCCCGGCAGGATGCGTGTCGGCCGCACGTTGGCGTACTGGTCGAAGCCCTGGCAGATCTTCAGCCGCAGGCCCCACAGGGTGATGTGGTCGGGGATGTGCGGGTCGCCAGCGCTGCCGAACAGGATGGCGTCCTTGTGCCGGATCGCGTCCAGGCCATCGGCCGGCATCATCACGCCATGCTGGCGGTAGTGGTCACCGCCCCAGCCAAAGTTCTCGAAGCTGAAAGCGAAGCTGCGGCTGGTTCTGGCCAGCGCTTCCAGCACCTGCTGGCCAGCGGGAATGACCTCCTTGCCGATGCCGTCACCCGGGATGGTTGCGATGGAGTAGGTCTTCATGCCGGGACTCACGCCTTCGGTGCAAGGTGGCTGCTGGGCGTGGACCGCATGATGGCCAGCTCCGCGTCGTTCATGTCGGCGCCCACGTCAGCAAACAGCGGCGTGCTGAGGTAGCGCTCGCCGGTGTCGGCCAGCATGCAGAGCACCGTTGAACCAGCCGGCGCTTCGGCACACACCTTCAGCGCGCCGGCGAAGGAGCCGCCGCCGGAGATGCCAGTGAAGATGCCCTCTTTCCTGGCCAGTTCCTGGCTCCAGTGCATGGCCTCCGCGCCCGTGACCTTGATGACCTGGTGGATCACGCCGGAGCTGACGGCTTCGCCAGCCAGCTTGGGCACGAAGTCCGGGCTCCAGCCCTGCAGCGGGTGCGGCTTCCACGATGCATTGGGCTTGACGGGTGTCCCGTCAGCATGCCGTTCCTGCACGGCGCCGTCGCTGAGCATCGGCGCGTCGGCGGGCTCGCACACCATGATCTTGGTGTCCGGCCGCTCGGTGGTCAGCACGCGCGACACGCCCAGCAGGGTGCCGCCGGTGCCGAAGGCGGTGACCCAGTAGTCCAGCCGCTGGCCGGCGAAGTCCGCAACGATCTCACGCGCCGTGGTGCGGCTGTGGATGTCGGCATTGGCCGGGTTTTCGAACTGCCGTGTCATGAACCAGCCATGGGCTTCGGCCAGCTCGGTGGCCTTCTTGACCATGCCCAGCGCACGCTCGGCGGCGGGTGTCAGCACCACCTGGGCGCCCAGGAAACGCATCAGCTTGCGACGCTCCACGCTGAAGCTTTCGGCCATGGTGATGACCAGCGGGTAGCCCTTCTGTGCACAGACCATGGCCAGGCCGATGCCGGTGTTGCCGCTGGTGGCCTCCACCACGGTCTGGCCGGGCTTCAGCACGCCGCGTCGCTCGGCGTCTTCGATCACGCCCAGTGCCAGGCGGTCCTTGACCGAGCCCAGCGGGTTGGCTGCTTCCACCTTGACGTACAGGTTGACGCCCGGGGGCGCCAGTCGGTTGATCTTGACCACCGGGGTGTTGCCGATGGTGTTCAGGATGCTGTCGTAAACGGTCATTGCGAAATCTCCGGCTGGTGCAAGTCAGGTGCCTGCAATTCCCGACAAGACCGGGATCGCCTCGGCAGAATAACCACGCCCATGTGGACCCGCAACGGGTGACTGCCCGGCAAGCCCGGCTGAGGTTCTCGTTTTGCCTCTTGCGGCGCCAGGAGCGTGGCCTGCCGCAAGGGCCGGCCCGGGAGGGCCGAAGCCGGGCACCAGCGCATGGTTTTCAGAAGGCGGCGGCAGCATCTGGCCACGCTTGTGTTCGAATCCTGTCCCTGTCGGATCACCGACCTGCGTTCGCCGAAGAACAGACAGATCGCTTCGGGTGTGCGAGGCTCATCGAGCTTGGCCCGGCCACGAAGAAGTACTTGTCCATGCCTTGTTGCCCAGGTCCTTCCGGGCTTTGGATGTCGGCGTTCGGACCTTGCGGCGTTGCGGAGTCTTCAGATGGCGCTCTATCACTTGATCTACGTCAGCAGTGCACGTGCAGAGCTCGCAGCCGAGGACCTGCAGCGGGTGCTCGAGTCTGCCTTTCACCACAACACGCCGCAGCAAGTGACCGGCATGCTGCTCTACCTGGACGGCTGCTTCATGCAGGTCCTGGAAGGCGAGGAGACGGCGGTCGACGGCACCTATGCGCGCATCCTGAAGGACCCTCGCCACACGGGCGTCATGCTCGTGGAGCGAGCGCCTATCGGCAAGCGCAGCTTTGGCCGCTGGACCATGGGGTTCCGGCAGCTGCAGGGCAGCGATGTGGCTGACCACCCGGCCTTTGCTCCTTTTTTCAGCGATGGATTCAGCGCGGCCTCCATTGGCGCGGAGCCCGGCCTCGCGCTGGACATCTTGAAGCAATTTGCACAGACGCAACGGGCCTGAAGCACGGCCGGCCGCGTTCACGGGCCTTTGTTGAATCAGGCATCGTCCTTCAGCTGACGGTCGTTTCCGGCCCCGTCGTCACGCCGGCGGTTCCTGCAAGCGGATCAGGCCAGTCCCAGCGCCTTCAAGCGGCGGTACAAGGTGCGCTCGCTCAACCCGGCCTGCAGCGCAAGCGCCTTGCGTGTGCCTTGGAAGGCGTCGGCAAGCTGGCGCAGTTCAGCGTCACCGATGTTCGTGGGCGGCCCGGCAGACGCCGCAGATCCCGCGGGCTCGCGCCAGCCGCGCGCATTCAGCGACTCCGGCAAGTGCTCGACGCGCACGATCCCGTCATCTGCAAACAGACGCGCACGCTCGAGCACGTTGCGCAGCTCCCGGATATTGCCCGGCCAGTCGTGGGCTTTCAGGCGGACCATCGCCTGCGGTTCCACCGACACCCTGGCTTGGACCGCGCTGCCCCGCTGCATGAACGAGTCCACCAGCATCGGAATGTCGTCGAGCCGCTCGCGCAGCGGCGGCAATTCGATGGGGAAGGCGCTGATGCGGTAGTACAGGTCCTGTCGGAAACGGCCATCGGCCACCATCTGCTGCAAGGGCTTGTGGGTGGCCGCGACCAGCCTGAAGTCGGCTTGCTGGGCTTCGATGGCGCCCACACGTCGGAACGTGCCGGTCTCGATCAGCCGCAGCAGCTTCACCTGCATGGACAGTGGCACGTCACCCATCTCGTCCAGGAACAGGGTGCCGCCCTTGGCGGTTTCGACCAGGCCCGGCTTGCGCGCATGGGCGCCGGTGAAGGCGCCCTTCTCATAGCCGAACAGTTCGCTTTCGAACAAGGTCTCGGTCAGGCCCGAGCAGTCCACCACCACAAAAGGGCCGTGGGCTCGCGGGCTGGCTTCGTGCACCGCGCGGGCAAACAATTCCTTGCCCGTGCCGGACTCCCCCAGCAGCAGCACGGGCAGCGTTGAAGGTGCCACGCGCTGCACCGCCGACAGCGCCGTGTTGAAGCTTGGCGCGCGGCCCACCAGGCCGTCGGCACTGGGCCGTGCAGACGCGCTGCGCACCGTGGACAGGCGTTCGACATAGGCCACCACCTCGCGCTGCGCATCCAGGATGGGCCGCAATTCCACGTCCACGTGTTCCGGACCGCGTGGCGTGTGGTGGATGTGCAGCACCCGGTCCGGGCCCTTCAATTCGAAGGCCTTCTTCATCGGGCAGTGTTCGCCCGCCTGGTCGCAAGGCAGGTCGTAGTGGTGCGACACGCGGAAGCACTTGTGCCCGATGTAAGGCTTGTCCGCGGCGCCGAACTGGCGTCGGTACGCCGTGTTGGCGGCCAGGATGTTGTAGTCCGGGTCCAGCACGATCATGGGCTGCGACTCGTGTTCCAGATAGGACACCAGGGCCTGGACCTGCGGCGCCGCGCGCAGCGCCGCAGGGTCCCTTTGGACGCCTTGGACGCCTTGAACGGCTTGGATCGGATGGGCGGGCTTGACGGACATGTCTCGTGGGCTCATGCCGCGATTCTGGGCCTCGCTGCCAACACTGCCAAATTTTCAGAAAGACTGCCACGACGGACTGCCAAGCCCTTCGTGGCGGCGGCATGGCAGCCATCGTCAGGCCCGCCCATCGAAAATTATTCTTCTATATCAATAACTTGGGAATATGGAGTGTCCGCCTGCCGGTCTGGCACGCATCTTGTACACAGGGGTGCAGTGGCCACTGCCACAGCTGTCAAACCAGGAACGGAGATTGAACATGAAAACCAACGAAGGCAATCTGGACCGCGCGCTGCGCGTGGTCGCAGGGCTGGTCCTCATCGGCCTGGCCGCGACGGGCAAAGTGGGTGTGTGGGGCTATATCGGCGTCGTGCCCTTGCTGACAGGCGCCATCGGCCTGTGCCCGCTCTACAGCGTACTGGGCATCAACACCTGCCCGGTGCGCCGCTGAGGTGCAGGCAAGGGGAGCCTGCATGAACACCCGCAGCGCCGCGCAGGTCGAGGGCTTCTTCGATCCTGCCACGTGGACCGTCAGCTACATCGTGCTGGACCCGGTCACCCGGCAATGTGCGCTGATCGACAGCGTGCTCGATTACGACCCCAAGTCGGGCCGTACCTCGCATGCCAGTGCGGACTTGCTGATTGCCCGTGTGCGCGAAATGGGCGCCACGGTGCAGTGGATCCTGGAAACGCACGTCCACGCCGACCACCTCACGGCCGCGCCCTACCTGAAGCAGGAACTGGGCGGGCAGATCGCCATCGGGCAGCAGATCACCAGCGTGCAAAAGGTGTTTGGCAGCCTCTTCAATGCAGGCAGCGATTTCGCGCTGGACGGCCGTCAGTTCGACCGCCTGCTGTCCGACGACGAAGCCTTCCGCATCGGCAACTTGCAGGCCCGCTCCCTGCATACGCCTGGGCACACGCCCGCCTGCATGACCTACGTGGTCAATGACGGTCTGGAAACGGCCGCCTTTGTCGGCGACACCCTGTTCATGCCGGACTACGGCACGGCGCGTTGCGACTTCCCGGGTGGTGACGCGCGCACGCTGTTCCGGTCCATCAACAAGGTGCTGAGCCTGCCGCCCGATACGCGCCTGTACATGTGCCACGACTACCAGCCGGGCGGGCGTGAGGTGCAGTTCGTCAGCACGGTGGCCGAAGAGCGCGAAAAGAACATTCACGTGCGCAACGGCATCAGCGAAGACGCGTTCGTGGCCATGCGCCATGCCCGCGACGCAACGCTGGGCATGCCCACCTTGATCCTGCCTTCCGTGCAGGTGAACATGCGCGCCGGCCAATTGCCGGAGCCTGAGTCCAACGGCAGGCGCTACCTCAAGATCCCCTTGAACGCTGTCTAGGCAACAGCAGCACCCGCAGGCCGCCACAGAGCGGCCGCTTTGTTTTTTGTGATCGATGGCTTGACGCTACTGGAGACAAACCCCATGGACATCAGAACCCTGAGCACCGAACTGTCGGTGGCACCGCAGATCGCAGTCGCCGACCTCAAGGCCTTGAGCGAGGCCGGCTTCAAGTCGGTCATCTGCAACCGACCGGACGGCGAAGGCGCCGACCAGCCCAATTACGGCGAATTCGAGCGCGAGGCCCTGCAGCATGGCCTGCAGGCGCGCTACCTGCCCGCCGAATCCGGCAAGGTCACTGACGAACAGGGTGCAGCCTTCGGCGCGCTGATGAGCGAAATGCCCAAGCCGGTGCTGGCCTTCTGCCGCACGGGCATGCGCTCCGCCACCCTGTGGGCGCTGTCGCAAGCTGGGCGGATGCCCTTGCCAGACATCATCGAACGTGCGTCCAGGGCGGGCTTTGACCTGAAGGGTGTGGTGCGGCGCATCGTCAACGGGGGCAAGACACCCGTGGAGGTGGCGGATGCGTCGCACGACGTGGTCATCATTGGCGGCGGCGCTGCCGGCATCTCGGTGGCCGCCAGCCTGCTGCAGCGCAGCCCGGGCCTGGACATCGCCATCATCGACCCCGCGGACATCCACTACTACCAGCCCGGCTGGACCATGGTCGGCGCCGGCATCTTCAACGCGTCCACCACCGCGCGCACCATGGCCAGCGTGCTGCCGCGCGGTGTCCACTGGATCAAGTCTGCCGTGGCGGCCTTTGAACCCGAACGCGACGCCGTCATCCTGGACGGTTGCCGCGTCG
This sequence comes from uncultured beta proteobacterium, assembly GCA_963750785.1. Classification (GTDB taxonomy): domain Bacteria; phylum Pseudomonadota; class Gammaproteobacteria; order Burkholderiales; family Burkholderiaceae_C; genus Rubrivivax. Next base: position 435,882 of record CAVVSC010000006.1, read on the forward strand.
TCAAGTACCAGCAACTGGTGGTGTGCCCCGGGCTGAAGCTGGACTGGCACGGCATTGAAGGTCTCGTGGACACTCTGGGCCGCAACGGCGTCACCAGCAACTACCGCTACGACCTGGCGCCCTACACCTGGCAACTGGTGCAGCAGCTGAAACGGGGCAAGGCCATCTTCAGCCAGCCGCCCATGCCGATCAAGTGCGCGGGTGCGCCGCAGAAGGCCATGTACCTGTCGGCAGACCATTGGCGCCGCAGCGGTGCGCTGGGCAGCATCGACATCCAGTTCTGCAACGCCGGTGCGGTGCTCTTTGGCGTGGCCGACTACGTGCCGGCCTTGATGGAGTACGTCAAGGCCTACGGCATCGGCCTGAACTTCGGCTTGACCCTGGTGTCGGTGGATGGCCCGGGCCGCCAGGCGGTCTTCAGCAGGTCACTCGCCGACGGGACCAAGGAACGGGTCACGCTCGAGTTCGACATGCTGCACGCTGTGCCGCCGCAGAAAGCGCCGGACTTCATCCGCGTGAGCCCGCTGGCCGACGCCGCCGGTTGGGTGGACGTCGACCCGGCGACGATGCGCCACAAGAAGCACGCCAACATCTTCGCCCTGGGTGACGTCGGCAACACCAGCAATGCCAAGACTGCGGCCGCAGCGCGCAAGCAGGCACCCGTGGTGGCGCACAACCTGCTCGTGACGCGCGGCGCCTTGAAGACCGACGCGCGCTACGACGGCTACGGCTCGTGTCCCCTGACGGTGGAGCGCGGCAAGATCGTGCTGGCCGAGTTCGGCTACGGCGGCAAGCTGGCTCCCAGCTTCCCCAAGTGGCTGATCGACGGCACACGGCCTTCCGCCCTGGCCTGGTACCTGAAGGAACGTGTGTTGCCGCCCCTGTACTGGAACGCCATGCTGAAGGGCCGTGAATGGCTGGCGCAGCCCGAAATGGTGGGCTGATGGCCGGCGCCAACGGCCTGCGCCGCTTCTTGCCCAGCGTGCCCTTGCTGGACTGGGGCAGCCGGTACGACCGCGACACCTTCGTCAGCGACCTGGTGGCGGCGCTGATCGTCACCATCATGCTCATCCCGCAGAGCCTGGCCTATGCCCTCTTGGCCGGCTTGCCGCCGGAAGTGGGCCTGTATGCCAGCGTGGCACCGCTGATCCTCTATGCGGTGTTTGGCAGCAGCCGCGCGCTGGCGGTGGGCCCGGTGGCCGTGGTGTCGCTGATGACAGCCGCGGCCGTTGGCGAGCATGCGGTGCCAGGGTCGGCGCAGTACCTGTCGGTGGCACTGACCCTGGCGTTCCTGTCGGGTGCCCTGTTGTTGGTCATGGGTCTGCTGCGCCTGGGCTTCATTGCCAACTTCCTGAGCCACCCGGTGATCTCGGGCTTCGTCTCGGCATCGGGTCTGCTCATCGCGGCCAGTCAGCTCAAGACGCTGATGGGCGTGAAGGCCGAAGGCCACAACTTCGTGGACCTGCTGCTGGCTTTGGCACGGCAGGCACCGCGCACGCATGTCCTGACCCTGCTGGTGGGCGTGCTGGCCACCGCCTTCCTGTTCTGGGTGCGCCAGGGCCTGAAGCCCCTGCTGGTGCGCTGGGGCCTGAGCCTGCGTGCGGCAGACATCGTCACCAAGGCCGGCCCGGTGGTGGTCATCGCCGTCACCACCACGCTGGCCTGGGCCCTGGATTGGAAGGCGCAGGGTCTGAAGATCGTGGGCACCATCCCGCAAGGCTGGCCGCCTTTGACGCTGCCGGTCTGGGACCCCGCGCTGTGGAGCGAAATGGCCATGCCCGCGCTGCTGATCAGTGTGGTGGGTTTCGTGGAGTCGGTGTCGGTAGGCCAGACCCTGGCTGCCAAGCGCCGCCAACGCATCGAGCCCAATCAGGAACTGGTGGCCCTGGGTGCGAGCAACCTGAGCGCGTCCTTCACGGGTGGCTTCCCGGTGACGGGCGGCTTCTCGCGTTCCGTCGTCAACTTTGATGCCGGCGCGCAGACGCCGGCCGCCGGGGTGTTCACGGCCGTGGGCATCCTGTTGGCCACGCTGCTGCTGACACCTTCGCTGTACTTCTTGCCGCAGGCGACGCTGGCGGCCACCATCATCGTGGCCGTGCTGTCACTGGTGGACTTCGGCATCTTCAAGCGCACCTGGGTCTACTCCAAGCCGGACTTCGCGGCGCTGGCAGCCACCTTGCTCGCCACCTTGGGCCTGGGTGTGGAGACGGGCCTGCTGATGGGCGTGGGCCTGTCGCTGGCCCTGTACCTGTGGCGCACCAGTCGGCCGCACATCGCCACGGTCGGCCTGGTGCCAGGCACCGAACACTTCCGCAATGTCCTTCGGCACCAGGTGCTGGTGGACCCGCAACTGCTCAGCCTGCGCGTGGACGAGAGTCTGTACTTTGCCAACGCACGCGCACTGGAAGACCACATCAATGACGCCGTGGCCTCCCAGCCGCAGTTGCGCCATGTGGTGTTGCAGTGTTCGGCGGTCAACGACATCGACGCCAGCGCGCTGGAAAGCCTGGAGGCCATCGAGCGCCGACTGCGGGATGCAGGCGTCACCCTGCATCTGTCCGAGGTAAAGGGCCCGGTCATGGACCGCTTGAAGGCGACGGACTTCTACAGCCACCTGCAGAGTCGCATCTACCTGACCCACTACCAGGCTGTGTCGAAGCTGACGCCTGAAGTGGTGGCTCCCTCGCGCAGCCTTGCCGCCACGCCTGCGGCCGGCCGGTGATCAGTGCGCCTCGGCCGCCTTGGCCGCTTCCACCGCATCGCTCGCATTCCCGCGGTTGCCGTTGAAGTAAAGGTTCAGCAGCACCGCACTCAGGGCCGTCAGCAGGATGCCGCTTTCCAGCAGCGGGTGCAGCGCGTGGGCCATCTGCTGGCTCCAGCGCGGCGCCACCAGCGGGATCATGCCGGCGCCAATGGAAATGGCGACGATGGTGAGGTTGTTGCGCGAGGCCTTGAAGTCCACGTTGGCCAGGATGCGGATGCCGGTGGCCGCCACCATGCCGAACATCACCAGGCCCGCACCGCCCAGCACAAACTGCGGCACCGATTCCACCAGGGCCGCCATCTTGGGCAGCAGGCCCAGAACGACCATGATCAGGCCGGCGGCCACGCAGACCCAGCGGCTCTTCACGCCCGTCACACCCACCAGGCCCACGTTCTGCGAAAAGCTGGTGTAGGGAAAGGTGTTGAAGACGCCGCCGATGATGGTGCCCAGGCCGTCGGTGCGCAGGCCGGCGGACAGTTCCGCGGCGTTGATGGGTTTGCCTGTGATGTCGGACAGCGCCAGGAACATGCCGGTGGATTCGATCATCACCACCACCATCACCAGGGTCATGGTGAGGATCATCACGGGGTCGAAGATGGGCACGCCGAAAGCGAAGGGCGTGACGATGTCGAACCAGGCGGCCTTGGCGACCTTGTCGAAGCCCATCTTGCCCATGGCCGCTGCCACTACGCAGCCGGCCACGATGCCCAGCAGCACGGAGATGTTGGCCAGGAAGCCGCGCGCATAGCGAGATATCAGCAGGATCACCAGCAGCACAAAGCCGGCCACGGCCATGTTGTCCAGCGCGCCGTAGCCGGGGTTGTCCAGCATGGGCACGGGGCCAGGCAGCTTGGCCAGCGGCATGGACGCGGCGGCGGCGCTGGCGCGCGCGCTGTCCACCATGGCGGCCAGCTTGGGAAGGTCCACGCTTTGCGCGAGGGGCGCGGGGCCGCCCATCGCCCAGCCGATGCCCACGCGCATCAGGCTGATGCCGATGATGGTGATGATGGTGCCCGTGACCACGGGCGGGAAGAAGCGCAGCAGCCTGCTCATCAGCGGCGCGATGAAGATGCTGAGCACGCCCGCGCCGATGATCGCGCCGAAGATGGCGCGCGCTGCGTCGGGTCCACCTTGGCCCGCCATGGCCACCAACGGTCCTACGGCAGCGAAGGTCACGCCCATCATCACGAGCAGGCGGATGCCAAAGTAGCGGCCAAAGCCCAGGCTCTGAATCAAGGTAACCAGTCCGCAGCAGAACAGGTCTGCGCTGATCAGCAGGGCCACCTGTTCCGGACTGAGCTTGAGCGCGCGGCCAATGATCAGCGGCACGGCCACGGCGCCGGCGTACATCACCAGCACGTGTTGAAGACCCAACGCGGCCAGGCGGGGTGTGGGCAGTCGTTCATCGACGGGGTGCACGGCAGGGGTGGTCATGGTGGGTTCCTCAGGGCTTGGCGCCAGATTCGAACCAGCGCTTGATGAGCGCCCGTTCCTCGTCGGTGATCTGGGTGGCGTTGTTCATCGGCATGGCCTTCAGCACCACGGCTTGCTGGTACATGGCCTGGGCGTGCTGGCTGACGAGTTCTGGCGTGTGCAGGGCCACGCCCTTTTGCTGCACGTTGGCGTTGTGGCACAGCACGCAGCGCTGTTCGACCACGGCCAGCACCTGGGCGCGTGTGACCGGCGCCTGCGCGGCCACCGCGGCACGCGGCGCAGGCGCCAACCCGATGGCCAAGCCGATCAGCACCACCGTGCCAGTCACCGCGTATTCCCAGGGCACGCGCCTGCCTTGCGCCAGCGCCTTGTGGCGCACGACAAAGCTGTGGCGGATGAGCGCGCCCGCCAGCATCAGCAGCACCAGCACCAGCCAGTTGTGCTTGCCCTGGTACAGGAATCCGTAGTGGTTGCTGAGCATGGCCACCAGCACCGGCAGGGTGAAGTAGGTGTTGTGCACGCTGCGCTGCTTGGCGCGCTGGCCGTGGATGGCGTCCACCGGCTCACCGGCCTTCATCTGCCGGATGACGGTCTTCTGGCCCGGGATGATCCAGAAGAACACGTTGGCGCTCATGGCGGTGGCCAGCATCGCGCCCAGCATCAGGAAGGCGGCGCGACCGGCGAAGATCTGGCAGGCCGCCCAACTGGCGGCCACCACGTAGACCAGCACCAGCACGGCGACGATGTTGTCGCCGCCGACCTTGCCGTTCTTTTCGCCGACCAGTCTGCAAATCAGGTCATAGACCACCCAGAAGGCCGCCAGCACGCCCAGTGCCGCAGCCACCGCCAGGCCGGGTGAGGACCAGGCGAAGACCGTCTTGTCGATGAGGAAGGTGCTGGCGTTGAACAGGTACAGCACCGTGAAGAGGGCAAAGCCCGTGAGCCAGGTGCTGTAGCTTTCCCAGAAGAACCAGTGCAGGTGTTCGGGTAGCGTCCTGGGCGCCACCAGGTACTTCTGCGGGTTGTAGAAACCGCCGCCGTGCACGGCCCAGAGTTCGCCGTCCACGCCCTTGGCCAGCAGGGCCGGGTCCTGGGGCTTGAGCAGGCTGTTGTCCAGGAAGACGAAGTAGAAACTGGAGCCGATCCACGCGATGGCCACGATGACGTGGGCCCAGCGCAGCAGCAAGTTGGCCCAGTCGAGCAGGTAGGTCAGGTCCATCGGCAGCGATTCCTTGTGCGGTCCGTTCACGAGATGCAGGCCGCGGGTCTCGCTCACCACAGCGGGCGCTGTGAGCCGGTGTCCTGGTCGCGCCAGGGCTGTGCAGCGCACAGCCCGCCCACGGCGACCGGTTCGGTCGGTCAGTTCTTCACTTCAGTTCTTCACGTCGGCGGCCTTGATGGCCGGTGCCCAGTCGTTGATCTGCTTGACGACAAAGCTGCCGAATTCCGCGCCGTTCATCTTGACGGTCTGGATGCCCAGCTCCTCAAAGCGCTTGACGATGACCGGGTCGGCCACGATGTCGGCCAGCGCCTTGCCCAGCTTGTCGGTCACGTCCTTGGGCAGGCCGGCCGGGCCGCTGACACCGAAGTAGTTTTCAGCCAGCAATTGCGGCAGGCCCAGTTCCACCACGGTGGGCACGTCCGGCGCCAGGGGTGAACGGGTGCGCGAGGTGACGGCCAGCATCTTGATCTGGCCGGACTTCATCACCGGCACGTAGGCGGTGATGACGTCGATACCGACCGGGATCGTGCCCGCGATCAGGTCGGTGGTCATGGGCGCGCCGCCGCGGTAGGGCACGTGCGTCATGTCGAACTTCATCGCCGACTTCGTCATCTCGCCCACGATGTGGCCGATGCTGCCCGGACCCCCGCTGCCGAAGGCGTAGCCGGGTTTGGCGGCAGCCTTGGGCAGGTCCTTCAGCGTGGCCGGGCCGGTCTTGGGGTTGGCCATGATGGCCACGGGAGCGATGCCCAGCATGGCCACGTGGGTGAACTGCTTGGCCGGGTCATAGGGCTGCTTGGGCAGCGTGAACGGGCCAATGGACAGCGGGGTGCTGTTGCTCAGCATCAGCGTGTAGCCGTCGGGTGCGGAGCGCACCACTTCCAGCCCACCGATGGTGCCGCCTGCACCGGGCTTGTTGTCCACGATCACCGGTTGACCCAAGGCCTTGGCCAGCGGCTCGCTGATGGCACGTGCCACGATGTCGCTGGCGCCGCCGGCCGCGAAGGTCACGACGATGCGGATGGGCTTTTCCGGGTAGGCCGCGAATGCGGTCAGCGGGGAGATCAGGGCGGCTGCAACCAGGACAGCTCGGGAGGTACGGCGGGGCAGGGCAGAGCGCATCCAGGTCTCCTCGGTTTGTTCAGTGGCACTTGCAAAGGGCGTGCCCGTGGGCGGTTCAAGAGCCCCTGTAGGTGCTGTAGGACCAGGGGCTGACCAGCAAGGGCACGTGGTAGTGGCCGTCCGCGGCCGCAATGCCGAAGTCCAACTGCACGGTGTCGATGAAGGGCGGATCCGTCATTTCAGCCCCGCGGGCGCGGAAGTAGGGCGCCACCTCAAAGAGCAGTCGGTAGCGGCCAATGGCCATTTCCGCCGTGTTCAGCAGCGGCCCGTCGGCCCGGCCGTCGTGGTTGAGCGCCACTGACTTGAGCGTGACCACGGCATCACCTTCCAGGCGCTGCAGGTGGACGCGCATGCCTGCAGCAGGGCAGCCGTGGGCAGTGTCCAGTGCGTGGGTGCTGAGGTGGCCCATGGTGCGTGTGTCCGGCTGGTCAGGTTCGGGGCGGAGCAAGCGGCTTGCGGCGGGTGCCGACCGCTTGCGTCCGGGTCCAAAGTGTATACACTTCTGAATACACGTCAACGATCCTGGATCCGTACAGACCCTGAGCCCATGGCCACGAGCCCATCCCGCCGAGTCAATCTGAAAGTCATCTCGCCGCCGGCACGCAAGGCGCGTGCCGCTGCGACGGAGGTGGCATTGCCGCCCGGCGCCACACAACGCATCGTGGACGCCATCACCACGGCCATCATCGAACGCCGCCTGATGCCCGGCACCAAATTGGCCGAGCAGCAGATCGCCGACCTCTTCAAGGTCAGCCGCACGCTCGTGCGCCAGGCGCTCAACCAACTGAGCCGCGACCACCTCATCACCCTGGAGCCGGCGCGCGGCGCCTTCGTGGCCCAGCCCAGCGTGGCCGAGGCGCGCCAGGTGTTCGAGGTTCGCCGTCTCATCGAATCGCAGATGGCGCGCCAGTTGTGCGCGTCCATCACCGACGAACAGGTCGCGCAGTTGCGCAAGCACCTGGTCACTGAAAGCGAAGCCGTGGCGCGGCTGGACGTGGCGGGTCGCACGCGCCTGCTGGCCGACTTTCATGTGGTGCTGGCGCGCCTGCTGGGCAATGAGGTGCTGGCCCAGTTGCTGGCCGACTTGCTGGCGCGCTGCTCGCTGATCGCCCTGATGTACCAGAGTGCGCATTCCGCCGAACATTCGGCCGAAGAGCATGTGGCCATCGTGGACGCCATCGAGCGGCGCGACGCGCGTGCTGCCGCACGCCTGATGGAAGGCCACCTGGGCCACGTCGAACGCAACCTGCAACTCCAACCCCGGGTCGCCGATCTGGCAACCCTGCTTCAAGTGAGTGACCGCTGAAATGAACGACAGCTCCTACCCCCGCGACTTGCGCGGCTACGGCCGCAACCCGCCGCACGCGCAGTGGCCCGGTCAGGCCCGCATCGCCGTCCAGTTCGTGCTGAATTACGAAGAAGGCGGCGAGAACAACCCGCTGCACGGCGACGCCACCAGCGAGACCTTCCTGAGCGAACTGGTCACGGCGCAAGCCTACGAAAACCGCCACATGACCATGGAGTCGATGTACGAATACGGCTCGCGTGCGGGGCTGTGGCGCATCCTGCGGGAATTCGACCAGCGCCAGTTGCCGTTGACCGTGTTTGCCGTGGTGTCCGCGCTGCAGCGCTACCCAGAACTGGTGCAGACTTTTCTGGCGCGCGGTGACGAGATCGCCAACCACGGCCTGCGCTGGATCCACCACCAACACATGCCCGAATCCACCGAGCGCAAGCATATTGGCGTGGCCACGGAACTGATGCGCGAACTGACCGGCGGCCTGGGAACCACCGGCTGGTACACCGGCCGCGACAGCCCCAACACACGCCGCCTGGTGGTCGACCAGGGCGGCTACGACTACGACAGCGACTACTACGGCGACGACCTCCCGTTCTGGCTGCAAGTGCAGAAGACCGACGGCACCTTGGCGCCCCACCTGGTGGTGCCCTATTCGCTGGACACCAACGACATGCGCTGCGTGCAGGCCCAGGGCTTCAACACCGGCGACCATTTCTTCACCTACCTGCGCGACGCCTTTGACGCGCTGTATGCGGAGGGTGATCCGGGTGGGCAAGACCGGCCCAAGATGATGAGCATCGGCATGCACTGCCGGCTGCTGGGCAAGCCAGGGCGCATTGCTGTACTGCAGCGCTTCCTGGACCACATCCAGTCCAAGGACGGCGTGTGGATCTGCCGCCGCATCGACATTGCGCGGCACTGGAAGGCCACGCATCCGTTCAACCCCGAAACCGCCTTCGTCTGGCGTTGAAGGCTGCTGCCATGCTGACACTTGCGCAGATCAATGCCGCCGCTGCCGCTGAATTCGTCCAGCTGCTGGATGGCACTTACGAACATTCGCCTTGGGTGGCCGAACGGGCCGCGGACAAGCGGCCGTTTGCAAGCCTGGCCGCGATGAAGCTGGCGCTGGTCGACAGCGTGCGCAGCGCGGGACAGGAGGCCCAGCTCAAGCTGGTCCGCGCCCACCCGGAACTGGCCGGCAAGGCCATGGTCAGCAAGAACCTGACGGCCGAGAGCACCAACGAGCAGGGCAAGGCCGGGCTCACAGACTGCACCCCCGAAGAGTTTGCGCACCTGCAAAAGCTCAACGCGGCCTACAACGCCAAGTTCGGCTGGCCCTTCATGCTGGCCGTGCGCGGACCGCGAGGCACGGGCCTGCACCGCAGCGAGATCATCGCCACCTTCGAGCGCCGCCTGGCCAACCACCCGGACTTCGAATTTGCCGAGGCACTGCGCAACATCCACCGCGTGGCCGAGATCCGCCTGAACGACAAGTTCGGCGTGGTGCCGGAACAGGGCAACCGGGTCTGGGACTGGGCCGAAAAGCTCGCCACGCACAGCGACCCCGGCTATGCCGAGCAGGGCCAGCTGACCGTCACCTACCTGACCGACGCGCACCGTGCCTGCGCGCAGCGCCTGTCGCACTGGATGCGCGAGGACTGCGGTTTCGACGAAGTGGCCATTGATGCGGTGGGCAATGTGGTGGGCGTGTACCACGGGCCCGATCCCGCGGCACAACGCCTGCTGACCGGCAGCCACTACGACACCGTGCGCAATGGCGGCAAGTACGACGGGCGCCTGGGCATCTTCGTGCCCATGGCCTGTGTGAGGGCCTTGAAGCAGGCCGGCCGTCGGCTGCCCTTTGGCATTGAAGTTGTCGGTTTTGCCGAAGAAGAGGGCCAGCGCTACAAGGCCACCTTCCTGGGCTCGGGCGCGCTCACCGGGCACTTCGATTCCACCTGGCTGGACCAGCAGGACGCTGACGGCGTGCCCATGCGCCAGGCCATGCAGACCGCAGGCTTGTGCCTGGACGACATCCCCAAGCTGAAGCGCGATGCCGCCCGCTACCTGGGCTTTGTCGAGGTCCACATCGAACAAGGGCCGGTGCTCAACGAACTGGACCTGCCGCTGGGCGTGGTCACGTCCATCAACGGCAGCGTGCGCTACCTGGGCACGGTCACGGGCATGGCCAGCCACGCCGGCACCACGCCCATGGACCGTCGCCGTGACGCGGCCTGCGCCGTGGCTGAACTGGCGCTGTATGTGGAAAAGCGCGCCGCCGCCGTGCCCGACGTGGTGGGCACCATCGGCATGCTGCAAGTCCCCAACGGCTCCATCAACGTGGTGCCCGGCCGCTGCAGCTTCAGCCTGGACTTGCGCGCCACCACCAATGCCGCACGCGACGCGCTGGCTGCGGACGTGCGCGCCGAACTGGCCCGCATCTGCGCCGCGCGGGGAGTGGGCTTCGCGCTGGAACAGACCCTCGCTGCCGATGCCGCTCCCAGCGCACCCGCCTGGCAACTGCGTTGGGAAGCGGCGGTGGCGCAACTGGGCCTGCCCGTCTTCCGCATGCCCAGCGGCGCGGGCCATGACGCCATGAAGCTGCACGAGGTGATGCCGCAGGCCATGCTGTTCCAGCGCGGCGGCAATTCGGGAATCAGCCACAACCCGCTGGAAACCATCACGGCCGACGACACGGAACTCTGTGTCTCGGCGTTCATGAACCTCCTTGAAACATTGGCTGCCGAATGAATTCTTACGAGCAGATCGACGCCTGGGTCGATGCCCATTTCGACGAGGAAGTGCGCTTCCTGCAAGCCCTGGTGCAGGTGCCCACCGACACGCCGCCGGGCAACAACGCGCCGCATGCGGAACGCACGGCCGAGCTGCTGTCGGGCATGGGCCTGCAGGCTGAGAAGTTCGTGGTGCCGGAAGCCGACGTCAAGGCCTATGGCCTGCAGAGCATCACCAACCTCATCGTGCGCCGGCCCTACGGTGCGGGTGGCAAGACCATTGCGTTGAACGCGCACGGCGACGTGGTGCCGCCAGGTGAAGGCTGGACGCACGGGCCCTATTCGGGCGAGGTGGTGGACGGCAAGCTCTACGGACGTGCCAGCGCCGTCAGCAAGAGCGACTTCGCCAGCTTCACCTTTGCCACACGCGCATTGGAATCGCTGGGCGCGCCGCTGAAGGGCGGCGTGGAACTGCACTTCACCTACGACGAGGAATTCGGCGGTGAACTGGGCCCAGGCTGGCTGCTGTCCCACGGCTACACCAAGCCCGACCTGCTGATCGCCGCCGGCTTCAGCTACCAGGTGGTGACCGCGCACAACGGCTGCCTGCAGATGGAAGTGACTTTGCACGGCCTGGCGTCGCACGCCGCCTACCCGCACACTGGCGTGGACGCGTTGCAGGCGGCCAACAAGCTGCTGACCGCGCTCTATGCCTACAACGACGTGTTGCGCACGCGGCTTTCGAAGGTCGAAGGCATCACCCACCCGTACCTGAACGTGGGCCGCATCGAAGGCGGCAGCAATACCAATGTCGTGCCCGGCAAGGTGGTGCTGAAGCTGGACCGCCGCATGATCCCGGAAGAGGACGTGCAAGCGGTGGAAGCCGAGGTGCGTGGGCTGATCGAGCAGGCCCTGGCACCCGCCGCTGCAGGCGGCGCCGGAGGGTCACCCGGCGTGCGGGTCGACATCAAGCGACTGCTGCTGGCAGGCCCGCTCAAGCCCATGGTGGGCAACGCGCCCCTGGTGGCGGCCATCCAGAAGCACGGCCTGGAGGTCTTTGGCGAGCCGATCCCGACCAGCGGCACACCGCTCTACACCGATGTGCGCCTGTACGGCGCACAAGGTGTGCCTGCCGTCATCTACGGTGCCGGCCCGCGCACCGTGCTGGAAAGCAATGCCAAGCGGGCGGACGAGCACCTGGTGCTGGAGGACCTGCGTCGCGCCACCCAGGTCGTCGCGCGTGCCTTGTACGACCTCTTGCGCGATCAGTCCTTGAGCTGAGCACGTTGCCGACGGAAGGCGGCGGAGCTGCCTGACAGGGCAAGCAGAGCGACCCCCAGGAGTGCCAGTGCAGCACTGCCAGGCTCGGGCACCTGGCCGCCTGCGTCGGCGCGCGCGTAGTCGTGCCCACTCTGGGATTGCAACTGCACGTCGTTCGATGCGTTGACGAAGAAGTGCGCGCTGTGCGAGGCGTCGGCCACCAGGTGTTGGCCAAAGGCATTGCTGGTGTCCACCTGGATGTTGACTTGCATCCGCTGGTCCAGCGTGATGTCGGCGCCGACGTAGGTGTGCAGCACGCCAAAGTTGAGGTCCAGTCCCTGGCCCCAGCCGTTGCTCAGGGTCGGACCGTTGTCGAAGAGGGACAGCGAATTCAGGCCATCGTTGGCGGTGAAGTAGGACGCCACGTTGACACGCATGGCATTGGTCGGGCCATCGGGCTGGTAGGACACGCTGAACTGCAGCGCCAGCGCCAGGTCCACCGCGGTGCCCAGGGCCAGCGTGCTGGAACTGACGTGCAGCGAGTCCACCACGATGGCGGTGTTGTCGGCCAGGACGCTGCCCCCTGTGGCCTGGGCGTCGTTGAAGGCGTGCATGGCGCCGGCTGTGGCGTCCACCCAGGCGCTGACGTTCCCGGCCGCGCTGTTGGACGCCGTGTCCAGGCGTTGACCCGCGTTGAGGTCGGCCGGGTCCAGCGAGGAGTAAGTCTTGATGTCGGGTGTGCCCGACACCTGCGAGCCCACAAATCCCCTGGACGCGGATTGCAGTGAAATCGAACTGGCCTGTGCCGCCGCAGCCGACAGCATGCAACCGGCCGTGACGACCAGTACGCGGGTCAAGCCCAAGGTCGTGAAGGGCCGTGGAATTGGGCCGGAGTCATGGTTCCCTGGTGCCGCAGCGCTCATTGGTGTCCTCCTGGAAGCGAGGTGTCCATCCTGCGGCTGTCCTGTCTGCAATGACTTACCGATCACCTACCTGCGACGACAGTCACCGGTTTGGGGGGGGTACAAGCTCAAATGGTGCAGATGTCGCACGGGAAGTGGGCGCTTCGGGCCAGATCGGTTCCGAGCACGGAAATTGCAGAATGTTGGTCATCCCCCGTCACCACTGGATCAAGTCCATGAAGAGCTACTTTCGACTGCCCCGCCGCCAGGCGTTGTTGGGCCTCCTGGCGCTGAGCCTGGGCGCCCCGTCCGCCTGGGCGCAGACCCCTATCAAGTTCCAGCTGGACTGGCGCTTCGAAGGCCCGGCCTCGTTGTTCCTGGCCAGTGGCGCCAAGGGCTACTACAAGGCTGCCGGGCTGGATGTGACGATTGATGCCGGCAACGGCAGCGGCGGCACCGTGACGCGGGTGGCCAGCGGCACCTATGACATGGGCTTTGCGGACCTGGCCGCGCTGATGGAATTCCACGCCAACAACCCGGACGCTCCGAACAAGCCTGTCGCGGTGATGATGGTCTACAACAACACGCCGGCCGCGGTCCTGGCGCTGAAGAAGAGCGGCATCAGCAAGCCCGCGGACCTGAACGGCAAGAAGCTGGGTGCACCGGGCTTTGACGCCGGCCGCCGCGCCTTCCCGATCTTTGCCAAGGCCAACAGCATCAGCGGCGTGCAATGGACCAGCATGGACCCGCCGCTGCGCGAAACCATGCTGGTGCGTGGTGACATCGACGCCATCACCGGCTTTTCCTTCACCAGCCTGCTGAACCTGGAAGCGCGCGGCGTGAAGACCGAAGACATCGTGGTCTTGCCATACCCCAACTACGGCGTGAAGCTGTATGGCAACGTGATCATCGCTTCACCGAAGCTGATCAAGGAGAACCCGGCGGCGGTGAAGGCCTTCCTCGGTGCGTTCCTGAAGGGCATCAAGGAGGTGATGGCCAACCCGGACCCGAGCATCGAGTACGTGAAGGCGCGTGACGGCATCATCAATGTCGACCTGGAAAAGCGCCGCCTGCGCATGGCCATTGACGCGGTGGTGGCCAGCCCGGACGCAAGGGCCGAAGGTTTCGGCATGGTCAACCCGGGCCGCTTGTCACTGATGGCCAGCCAGGTGTCGGACGCCTTCGCCACCAAGACCCGCGTCGACCCGGCTGCCGTGTGGACTGACGCGCTGTTGCCGTCCAAGGCAGAGCTGAACGTGCTGCCGCCGCTGAAGAGGTGATCGGCCAGGCTCAGCGCAAGTCGTAGCTGAGCTGGACCATGAACCCGGCATCGCCCAACAGATGAACCGCTGCCGAGGTGTTCTTGTTGAACTGCCAGCCCATGGTGACCAGTGCGCCGGGGGAGAAGCCGTGGTAGTTCAGGGGCACCTTGTGCTGGTACTTGCCGACGTAGCCGTAGAGCAGGCCGCCACTCAGCTGGCCAAAGAGTTCGGGCACGCCGAACATCGCCGGGAAGCGCTTGCCCACGTACAGGTAGGCGCTGGGCTGGCCGAAGGAATTGCTGAAATAGGACGCGCCGCCCAGCCAGTTGTCATTGCGCTGCCATTCCCCCGCCACCGCCCAGACGTAGCGGTGTTCCACGTTGTAGTGAAAATGCGCCGAGAAGGGCGAAGCCGCCACACGCCAGTAACCTTCGCCCATGGTCCGGGCCACCAGGCCCTGGCCCGCGGGGTCGTCGGCAGCAGCAGCGGGTTGCAGGGCCAGCACCGCCAAGGTCGCCGACAACAAAACGGCCCCGAAGGGCCTGGACTGGGGAGACATCATGTTGGGAATTGTCGCCGGAACTGCACGCCTTGCAGCAGCACTGCGCGCCTGGCAACTGGGGGCCGTGCTGTTGCTGGCGCCCGCGCTGTGCAGTTGTGCCTGGCTGGACGAATGGCAGCGCGAACTGGCGCTGCGCCCTACGCCCACACGGCCGGGCCAAGCCGAACAGGCGGCCGCGTCCTTCAAGGAAGGCGACCTGCGTTTTGTGCAGACGGCGCCTGGCACCACGCAAGCCGTGTCGATGTGGTGGCTGCCGCAGGCCGACCCCCAGGCCCCGGCGCTGCTGTACCTGCACGGCACTTTCCGCAACCTGTACGGCAACCTGTCCAAGATCAACGCGCTGCGCGAAGCGGGCTACGCCGTGCTGGCGGTGGACTACCGCGGCTGGGGCGACAGCGCACCCATCGTGCCGTCTGAAGCCACCATCAACGCCGACGCACAACTGGCCTGGGCCGAGTTCCAGCGCCGAGCGCCAGATGCCTCGCGCCGGGTGGTGTTTGGCCATTCCATGGGCGGCGCGGTGGCCGTGACCTTGGCCAGCCAACTTCGGTCGGTGGAGCAGGGCGGCGCGGACTACGCCGCGCTGGTGCTGGAATCCACCTTCAACCGCATGCCCGACGTGGCTGCGACGGCCGGTTTCTGGGGCCGCGTGGCGGCGTCTGCCACCACGCTGGACTTCAATTCGCAAAGCCGCATCGGCCGCGTCAACGCACCCATCACGATGCTGCACGGCTCGGCCGACAAGACCGTGCCCGTGGAACTGGGCCGCAAGCTGCGCGACGCGGCGCCTGCGGGCACACGCTGGGTGGAATTCGCCGGCGGCACCCACAGCCGCCTGCACGAGGAATCGCCCGAGCTCTACCAGGACACGATGAAGTCGATCCTGCCGTCCGCGCTGGCAGAAGGCCACAAGACCCGCCCCGCCTCACCCAGCCGCGCCACATCACCTTGAACCGAGGTCCCATGACCCCTTTCGTTGATTTCCGAAACGTCTGGCTCGCCTACAACGACGAGTTGCTCGCCCAGGGCCACTTTGCCGTGGAGGACATTTCGCTGCAGGTGAACGAAGGCGAGTTCATCGCCATCGTCGGCCCCAGCGGCTGCGGCAAGAGCACCTTCATGAAGCTCACCACGGGCCTGAAGATGCCCAGCAAAGGCAGCATCCACATCGGCGGCCAGCCGGTGACCGGGCCCCTGAAGATCAGTGGCATGGCCTTCCAGGCGCCGAGCCTGCTGCCCTGGCGCACGACGCTGGACAACGTGCTCCTGCCCCTGGAGATCGTGGAGCCCTACCGCACGCACTTCAAAAGCAAGAAGAAGGAGTACGAAGCCCGCGCGCGCGACCTGCTGAAGAGCGTGGGCCTGGCCGGCTACGAGGACAAGTTCCCCTGGCAGCTTTCAGGCGGCATGCAGCAGCGCGCCAGCATCTGCCGCGCCCTGGTGCACGAGCCCAAGATGCTGCTGCTGGACGAGCCCTTTGGCGCGCTGGACGCCTTCACGCGCGAGGAGCTGTGGTGCGCCCTGCGCGACCTGCATGCGCAAAAGAAGTTCAACGTCATCCTGGTCACGCACGACCTGCGCGAGAGCGTGTTTCTGGCCGACACGGTGTACTGCATGAGCCGCAGCCCGGGCCGCTTCGTGGTGAAAAAGGACATCCCGCTGCCGCGACCGCGTGACCTGGAGGTGACCTACACGCCCGAGTTCACGGACATCGTGCATGAGCTGCGTGGGCACATCGGTGCCATGCGCAAAACCGGTGTGGTGGTGCCGCAATGAAAGTCTCCAAGAACGTCGAGAAGTGGAGCCCGGTCATCCTGCTGGTGGCCACGCTGGTGCTGTGGCAGCTGGTGGTGACGGTGTTCAACATTGCCGACTACATCTTCCCCAGCCCCTGGCAGATCGCGCTGCAGTTCGGTGAGTTCAAGGGCGCCTTGATCGAAGCCGCCTGGAAGACCTTCTGGGTCACCATGCTGGGCTTTGCCATCAGCATCGTGGTAGGGGTGCTGCTGGGCTTCCTGATTGGCAGCAGCCGGCTGGCCTACACGGCCATCTACCCGCTGATGGTGGGCTTCAACGCGGTGCCCAAGGCCGCCGTGGTGCCCATCCTGGTGGTGTGGTTCGGCATCGGCCTGGGGCCGGGCATCCTGACGGCCTTCCTGATCAGCTTCTTCCCCATCACGGTGAACATTGCCACCGGTCTGGCCACGCTGGAACCCGAGCTGGAAGACGTGCTGCGCGTGCTGGGCGCCAAGCGCTGGGACGTGCTGATCAAGGTGGGCCTGCCGCGGTCCATGCCCTTCTTCTACGGCAGTCTGAAGATCGCCATCACCCTGGCTTTCGTGGGCACGGTGCTGGCCGAGATGACGGCCGGCGACAGCGGCATCGGCTACCTCATGCAAACCGCCGGCAGCCAGCAGCGCATGCCGCTGGCCTTTGCCGGCCTGGTGACCATCGGCGCCATGGCCATGGCCATGTACGAACTGTTCAGCTGGGTCGAAAAGCGCACCACCGGCTGGGCGCACCGGGGCACGCAGGGCGAATGAACGACGAGCAGGCCATCCGCCACCTGAAGCGCGCCAACGAAGTGGCCTTGGAGACGGCCGCAAAAGGGCGTCATCCTTTCGGCGCCTTGCTGGTGGCCGCAGACGGCGAGACCGTGCTGCTCGAGCACGGCAATGTCGACACCGTCAACCATGCCGAGGCTGTGCTGGCCCGCGTGGCGGCCCACCGTTTTGACGCGGCCATGCTGTGGAGCTGCACCCTGGTCACCACGGTGGAGCCTTGCGCCATGTGCGCGGGCACGCAGTACTGGGCCAACATCGGGCGCCTGGTCTACGGCATGAGCGAAGCGCGGCTGCTGGAACTCACGGGCAATCACAGTGAGAACCCCAGCTTGGACCTGCCGTGCCGCGAGGTCTTTGCGCGCGGACAGAAGCCGGTGGCGGTGATCGGCCCGGTGCCTGCAGTGGAAGAAGCGATCGCCGCGGTGCATCGCACCTTCTGGCAATCCCGCTGACCCATGGGCTGGAAGGCGCAGCTCACGCTGCAGTACACCCACTGCGACGGCCGCACCGGCGCGCACGACCTGCACGAAGGCCCGCTGCGCGTGCTGCAGCGCCTGTACCCGGAAGGTCCGGGCATCTGCCACCACGTCATCGTGCACCCGCCGGGCGGTGTGGTGGGTGGTGACGAACTGCATGTGCAGGCCACACTGGAAGTGGGCGCGCACGCGCTCGTCACCACACCAGGCGCCACCCGCTTCTACCGCAGCGAAGGCGCGGGCGCGCTGCAACACACGCGGCTGAAGCTGGCACCTGGCGCGCGCATGGAATGGCTGCCGATGGAGACGCTGGCCTACAGCGGCTGCATCGCAGAAAGCCGCCTGGTGGCCGACCTGGCGCCCGGTGCCGAAATGATGGGCTGGGACCTGCTGGGCCTGGGCCTGCCTGCGGCGGGGCAGGCCTGGGCGCAGGGCCTCTTCACCCAGCATCTGGAACTGCCCGGCGTGTGGCTGGAACGCGCGCGTTTTTCGGCCGGCGACCCCTTGCTGCAATCGCCGCTGGGCTGGGCCGGTCAGACCGTGCTGGCCACGCTGTGGTTTGCCACTGGCGAGCCGCTGCCCACCGCCCGGCGTGACGCCTTGCTGGACGCTGCGCGTGACTGCATCCAGGGCCACGCCCTGGCGCCGCGCTCAGGCGTCACCGCGCCGCAGTCGCGGGTGCTGGTCCTGCGCGTGCTGGCGCCGAAGGTCGAGCCTGCCATGCAGTTGCTGGCAGCTGTGCGCGCCGCGTGGCGTCAAGCGGCCTGGGGTTTGAAAGCCGAGCCGCCGCGCATCTGGCGCACCTGACGGGGCGCACCGCAGGGACGGGCCCGCGCACTCGGTATCCTTGGGCCCATGTACGCGCCGTTCTTCGGCCTGACGCGGGAGCCCTTCTCGCTGGCGCCGGACCCTCGTTTCCTGTTCATGAGCGACCAGCACCGCGAGGCGCTGGCCCACCTGCTGTATGGCGTGCAGGGCGGCGGCGGTTTCGTGCTGCTGACGGGCGAAATCGGTGCCGGCAAGACGACGGTCACGCGCTGCTTCCTGGAGCAGTTGCCCAAGCACTGCGTGGTGGCCTACATCTTCAATCCCTGCCTCACCGCGCTGGAACTGCTGCAGACCGTCTGCGCGGAGTTCCACATCCCCCCTCTGCCCACCGGCGCCACGGTGAAGGCGCACGTGGATGCGCTGAATGCCTTTCTGCTGGATGCGCACGCCAAGGGCCAGCACGCGCTGCTGATCGTGGACGAGGCGCAGGCGCTGGAGCCGCCGCTGCTGGAGCAGTTGCGGCTCTTGACCAATCTGGAGACCTCGCAGCGCAAGCTGCTGCAGATCATCCTCATCGGCCAGCCCGAACTGCGCGAGCGGGTCGACGGCCCGGGCATGGAGCAGTTGTCGCAACGCGTGATTGCGCGCTACCACCTGGGGCCACTGTCGGCCAAGGACACGCGTGACTACGTCAAGCACCGCTTGAGCGTGGCCGGCCCGCATGTGCCGGTGCCCTTTGATGCCGCCGCGTTGTCGCGCCTGCACAAGCTGACCGGCGGTGTGCCGCGCCGCATCAACCTGCTGGCCGACCGCGCGCTGCTCGGTGCCTACGGTCGTGGCCAGCGTGTGGCCGACCTGGCCACGGTGGAGCGGGCGGCGGGCGAGGTGTTTTCGCACAAGCGCCGGCGCCGCAAGCGTTGGGCCGAAGCGACCACCGCGGTGCTGAGCTTGTCACTCGTGGCCGGGGGACTGTGGCTTGCCCTCGCACCGCGTCCGCATGCCGCGGTGGCCTTGCCGCAGGCTGCTCCCGCGGCGTCGGCCGCGTCGCCAGCCTTGACGGCAGCCAGCGCTGCGGTGATGGTGGCGTCGGCTGCCACGGCAGACGCTCAAACGAGGCCGCCGGCCAGCCAGGACCCGGCGGTCCTGCTGGCGGCAGCCCTGTCGGACGAAGCGCAGGGCTGGCGTGAACTGTCGCTGCGCTGGAACGTGGCCATCGGCGACGGCGAGCCCTGTGCCGCGGCTGCCCGCGCGGAACTGGCCTGCTACCGCAGCACAGGCGGGCTGCAGGGCGTGCGGCAACTGGACCGTCCCGCGTTGTTGACCTTGCGCGAACCGGGGGGCGCACGTGTCTTTGCCCAACTGCTGGCCGTGGCGGACGACCGTGCCACCCTGGGCGTCGGCCGGCAACGGTTTGACTTGACGTTGCCGGCGCTGGCCCGTGTCTGGCGCGGTGAATTCGCCACCTTCTGGCGTACGCCGCCGGGTTGGCGAACGGGTGCGGACGGCAACCCGCCCCCGCCCCTGTCGGGCTGGCTGCTTCAGCAACTGGGCGGTGAACCGGTCAATGGTGGCGCTTCATTGCGCGAGCGTGTGGCCGCCTTTCAGCTGTCCCAGGGCCTGCAGCCCGATGGACGGCCCGGCCCCGTGACCCTGATGCAGTTGAACCGCGTGGCCGGTGTGGACGAGCCGCACCTGGACGGCGCACGCCAGCGCTGAAGCCAAGCAGAAGGACTCACGGCATGTCGTACATCCTGGATGCCCTGCGCCGCGCCGATGCTGAACGCCAGCAGGGGCAGGTGCCTGGCCTGCACGCCGCGCCCGCGGGGGCCGCGGCCGATTCGCCACGGTCTGGCAGATCGGTCTGGTGGTGGTTGGCCTTGGCCCTGCTGCTGGGGCTGGCAGCCGGGGCCGCGCTGCAGTGGTGGCCACGGCCCGTGGTGGTGCAGGCCAGCGCTGCCCCTGCGACTGCTGCGGCTGCCGCCGCGGCGCTGCCGCCGCAGGCCGTGCCCTCGGCGCCTGAGCCTGCGCCCGTGGCACTGCCCATCGTGGTGTCCGCAGCGCCGGTGCCGCTGGTGGACGTCAAACCGGCTCCGCCGCTGGCAGCGGCTCCGGTGTCGGCGGTGCCCGCGTCACAGCCGGTGGCAGCAAGCTCGCGGCCGCTGCTGCTGGCGGCCTTGCCTCCAGACCAGCGCCGCCAGTTGCCGCCGCTGGTGCCGGGCGGGTCGGTGTGGTCGGACAGTGCGGCCAGTCGCTTTGTCATCCTGGACGGTCAGGTGCTGCGCGAAGGCGACACCGTGACGGCCGGGGTGGTGCTTGAACGCATCGAACGCAAGACGGCGGTGCTGCGCTGGAAGGACCAGCGCGTGGAAGTGCCGTTCTAGGTGGTGTTCCCGGCGACCGATCAGGCCGCGACGACCGACACGCCGCGTGAGTCCAAGCTGAGGGCCAGCGACTGCCCGGCAGCCCAGTCGCGTGCCACTTCGGGCGACACGGCAAAGACTTCGCCCAGTGCCGTGGCCACGGTCAATTCCTGCAGGCTGCCCAGGTAGCTGCTTTTCACCAGGGTACCGGCCAAGGTGCCCGAGGCAGCTTCGCCAAAACCGATCTGCCAGGCTTCTGGCCGGATGGCCACCTTCACCGCGCCCGGCGCGATGCCCGCATGCGCCGGCAGGGTCAGCGGGCCCAGGGTGATGAGCCCATCACTTCCGGCCACGGCGTCAAACAGCATGGCTTCGCCCATGAAGCCGGCAACAAAAACCGACTGCGGCGACTCATACAGCTGCTGCGGCGTGCCGGCCTGTGCAATGCGGCCGGCGTCCATGACGATGATCTGGTCGCTCACTGCCAGGGCTTCGCTCTGGTCGTGCGTCACGTAGGCCACGGTGAGTTTCAGGCGCTGCTGCAGCGCACGGATTTCCTCGCGCATGCTGCGGCGCAGGCGGGCGTCCAGGTTGGACAGCGGCTCGTCGAACAGCAGCACCTGGGGCTCCAGCACCAGGCTGCGCGCCACGGCGACACGCTGTTGCTGGCCACCGCTCAATTCGCTGGGTAGTCGCAGGTCGAAGCCGGTCAGGCCCACGCTGGCCATCGCGGCCTGGGCGCGGCGGCGGGTCTCGTCCTTGCTGACGCCGCTGACCGTGAGGCCATAGCTCACATTCTCCAGCACGTTCATGTGCGGGAAGAGGGCGTAGCTCTGGAACACCATGCTGACGTTGCGCTCGGCCGCGCCCAGCAAGGTGACGTCCAGGCCGCCGATGAAGATCTGGCCGCCGCTGGGTGAATCCAGCCCCGCAATCATGCGCAGCGTGGTCGTCTTGCCGCAGCCGCTGGGACCGAGGATGGTGGTCAGCGTGCCGGCAGGCACGGTGAAGTTGATGCCCTTGACGACCAGCGGCGAGTCGGGCCCGCCATAGCGTTTGGTGACGTTCCTGAATTCGATGCTCATGCGGCTTTTCGTCTTCCAAGTTTGCGTTCGCCGACCAGGAACTGGATCAAGGCTGTCGCCAGAGACATCAACACGATCAGGACCGTGCAGTAGGCCAGCGCCACGCCGTAGTCGCCGTTGCCGACGCGGCCGATGATGTAGGTGGTAGCGAGTTCGTTTTCTGCCGTCACCAGGAAGATCACGGCGCTGACTGTGGTCATGCTGCGCACGAAGCTGTAGACCAGTGCGGCCACCAGGGCGGGCTTCAGCAGCGGCAGGACCACACGCCGCAGCGTGGTGGCCGTGCCGGCGCGCAGCATGGTGCTGGCTTCGTCCAGGCTCTTGTCCAGTTGCTTGAAGCTGGCCGTGCCGGCGCGCACGCCCACCGGCAGATTCCGGAAGACGAAGCACAGCACGATGATGAGTCCCGTGCCCGTCAGTTCAAAGGGCGGCACGTTGAAGGCGAGGATGTAGCTGACGCCCAGGACCGTGCCGGGGATGGCAAAGGCCAGCAACGCGCCGAACTCAAAGACCTTCTGCCCGACAAACTGCGTGCGTGCCAGCAACCAGCTGATGAGCAGGCCGATGGCCGAGCACAGCGGGGCTGCAATTGCCGCCAGCTTGACGGTGGTGAACAGCGAGTTCCAGGCCGTGCCCGCCCAGACCAGGCCCCTGTCGCCCCACTGCAGATCGAACGCAGTGATGAAGTGCTTGAAGGTGGGCGTGTAGTCGCGGCCCCAGGTCTGCACAAAGCCGCCGATGAAGGCGAACACATAGACCACCACAGTGAAGGCGAGCCAAGGTCCCGCGATGCCCAGGCAGAGCTTGCGCACGCGGCAGGGCAGCGGCAATGCAAGACCTGCGTCGCCCTTGCCGCTGACCGTGGTGTAGCTGGTCTTGCCCAGCACCCGCTGCTGGATGAAGAACACGGCCAGCGCAAATCCGGTGAGGATCAGCGCCAGGCTGGCTGCGCGGCCCTGGTCGTATTGCGCGCCGACGATGGCGAAGAAGATGTCGGTGGACAGCACCGCGTACTGACCGCCCACGACAACGGGGTTGCCGAAGTCGGCGATGCTTTCGATGAAGCCGACCAGGAAGGCATTGGCCAGGCCTGGCTTCATCAATGGCAGCGTGACGGTGGTGAAGGTCTTCAGGCGCGACGCGCGCAGCGTCTGCGCCGCTTCTTCCATGCTGGGGCTGATGCCGGCCACCACGCCGCGCATGATCATGAAGGCGATGGGCGTGAAGGCGAACATCTGCGCCAGCCACACGCCCAGCAGGCCGTAGAACCAGCGCGTGGGTGGGATGCCGAAGGCGTATTCCAGGAACTGGTTCACCAGTCCCGCACGGCCAAACAGCAGGATCAGGCCCAGGCCCACCACGAAAGGCGGCGTGATGATGGGCAGCAGGGCCAGCACGTTGAGCGGTTTGCTCAGGCGCTGGTTGCCACGCTCCGCATACAGGGCGATCAAGGTGCCCATGACCGTCGTGCCGGCAGCGGTGGCGAGCGCCAGGAAGAGCGTGTTCCAGGCCACGCCACAGCGCACGCCGCCGGCGATGCAGGACAAGCCCCAGACGCGTTCATGACCCAGGCGGTCGCCGATGGCACTGATGGCAAACGCGCCACTCTCGTCGAAGAAGGCGCCGGTCAGGGCCTTGGCCACGGGCAGGGCCACGAATAGCAACAACAGCGCAGCGCACAGCAGCACAGCGCCAGCGACGAACAGGTCGCCACGGAAATACCCCAGGCGCGCGATACCGGCGCCGGCCAGCATCAGCAGGGCCAGCAGGGCCAGCGCGCCACCCAGGCCCATGCCGAACTGGCTGCGGCCCAGTTCGCCGAAGGTGGCGGTCAGGAAATCAAAAGACCATCCGCGCGCGCCGATGCTGAAGCCGCTGAACAGCAGTCCCACCAGACCCAGGGCGCCGCCGCCCAGCAACAGCCAGCCTTGGCTGCGGGACCCGGGCAACAGGGCACCGGCACCGGCCAAGAGCAGACCCAACAACCCCAGCCACAACCACGGCTTGCCGTGTCGCAGGGCCTGCACCACGCCACTGGCTGTGTCGCTGCCGCCAAAGATGCCGGGCAGGGCCTTGAGCAGCCCCATGTCCTGCTGAAAATACCAGGGCAGAAGCGCATAGGCCGCCAGGCCCAGCAGCAGCCAGCCCAGCGTGACGTGACGTGTGCGCTGCTGGCCGCGGTTGAGCAGGGTCATGTCCTACCTGGGCAGTGAGTTCACCTCTTTTTCCCACTTCGCGATGAGCCGTTTGCGCTCGGCACTGGCGCCGTACTTGGCGTAGTCGTAGTTGATGAACTTGATCTTCTTGAAGTCCGGCACGCGCGGGTCGACCTTGGCGGACTTGTTGCTGGGCAACTGGAACTGCTTGGCTGCGGCACCCATTTCCTGCGCCTGCCCCGTCAGCGCCCATTCGTAGAACTTCTTGGCCGCGTCCAGGTTGCGGGCGCCCTTGATGAGGCTCATGGAGCCGATCTCTGCGCCCGTGCCGTCGGCCGGCGTGATGGTCTCGATCGGGAAGCCCTGCATCTTCTCGCCCGGGCCGTCGTGCACGAAGCTGATGCTGATGGTGGTCTCGCCGCGCGCGGCCGCCTTGATCGGCCCGGTGCCGCTGCGCGTGTACTGGCTGATGTTCTTGTGCAGGGCCTTCATGTAGTCGAAGGCCTTGTCCTCGCCCATCAGCTGCACCAGGGTGGCGACCATGGTGTAGGCCGTGCCGCTGCTGGCCGGGTTGGCGACCTGGATCTCGCCCTTGAAGGCCGGGTTCAGCAGGTCGGCCCAGGTCTGAGGCGCCTTGAGCTTCTTCTTGGCCAGCAGTTCGGTGTTGTAGCCAAAGCCCAAGGGGCCGCTGTAGATGCCGACCGTCCTGTACTTGCTTTGCTGGGCCTGTTGCTGGGCCCAGGCGTGCAGTTGCGGCAGGCTGGGGCTCTTGTATTCCAGCGAGATGTCCTGTTCGGCGGCCTGCAGGTGCGGGTCGCCGGTGCCGCCAAACCAGATGTCGGTCTTCGGGTTGGCCTTCTCGGCCACCAGCTGGGCCAGGGCTTCGCCGCTGCCCTTCAGCGACATGTTGACCTTCACGCCGGTTGTGCGCGCATACACGGTCTGGATCATGTTGCACCACTCGGCCTGCACGGAGCAAATGATGTTCACCTGGCCGGCGTCCTGTGCGCGGGCCGTGGTGGTGAGGGTGGCTGTGGCAGCCAGCGTGGCCAGGGCCACGGCTGACAGGTTCTTCTTCAGCATGTTGGAGGTCTCCTTGTCGCCCGCAGCGGCTCAGAGGCCCGGGCCGGGCGCCGAGCATGACACTGCAGGGCCGCCGCGCGCCACGGGGGAATCACCGCCGTTCGTTGTCTGCGCCGACCCCGCAGACCAGGGGCGTGCCGCGTGCTGTTCGGCGCTTGCGCAGCGTGGATACTTCCTTTTGTTTCATCGCCCACCAGACCACCATGCCCGGAGCTTGGCTTTCGATCCCGACGCGGCGCCTTGCCGCTGCGCCCTTGGTGGCGCCTTGGATGGCACTTTCGCGGGCCCTGTTCCTGAGCGGACTGCTGGCGCTGTGCGCCGCGCCAGCCCTCGCGCAGTCCACCTGGCTTGCGGGGCCCGAAGGCTCGGCGCTGAGCCTGGAAGATGCACTGCTGCAGGCCAAGGACGGTGACACCATCGAACTGCTGCCCGGTGACTACAAGGGTGGACTGGTGCTGGAGAACCGGCGGCTGACGCTCCAGGGTGCGCCGGGCAAGTCGCCGCTGATCAAGGGCGACGGCAAGGCCAGCGCGGCCAAGGCGCTGTGGCTGGTTCGCGGCGGCCAGATCACCCTGAAGAACTTGGAATTCCGGGGTGCACGCGGTGCCGACGGCAGCGGCGCGGGCGTGCGGCAAGAAGGTGGTGAGCTGGTGATCGACCGCTGCCAGTTTTTCGACAACGAACACGGGCTGGTCGCGGTCAACAATGAGAAGGCGACCGTGCGCATCGAGTCCTCGGTGTTCGGTCTGGCACCCAAGGTCGTGGGCGGCCTGCACCATTTGCTGAACGTCGGCCGCATTGCCACATTGCGTGTGGCAGGCAGCCGGTTCCAGCAGGGCTTTGAGGGCCATCTCATCAAGACCCGAGCACGTGAAAACCTGATCGTCTACAACTTCATCCACGACGGTCAGCGTGGCGGCGCGTCCTATGAGATCGACATCGCCAATGGCGGCCTGGCCACGGTGCTGGGCAACGTGATTGGACAAGGCGCCGACGGGCAGAACCCGGTCATGCTGGCCTACGGCACCGAAGAAGGCAACTGGGACCGCAACAAGCTGGTCGTGGCCCACAACACCTTCGTGAACTACGGCTGGACGCCGTCGTGGGTGCTGCGGGTGTTTCGCGACCACCTGCCTGCGGACACGCCGGTGGTGGGCATCAACAACCTGATCGTCGGTGGTGGGGTCTTCGGCTGGGGTGCGAGCGGCGACTTTGCTGGCAACCGCCACGCCACGCGGGGCATGCTGCGCGACGCCGATACCTACGCCTTCGAATTGCCTCCGGGCAGCCTCTGGCGAGACAGCGGCGTGGACCCGCGCAACATCGACGGCCAGGACCTGTCTCCCAAGGCCGAATTCGAATGGCCGGTCGGCACCAGGGCCCTGAGCGCGGGCCGCATCTCCTGGGCGCCGGGCGCCTATCAGCGCTGAATTCTCCTGACACTGCATACTGGCTGCCATGGACCCCAAGAAGACCCACCCCGACACCATCGCAGCCCAGGCCCTGGGCTGGATCGACGAACGCACGCGCGCCATCACGCCGCCGGTGCACGTATCCACCACCTACCTGCGCGACCCGGACAACCAGTACCGCAGCGGCCGCATCTATGCCCGCGCGGACAACCCGGCCTTTGACCAGGCCGAGGCCGTGATCAACGCGCTGGAGGGGGGCCACCAGGCGCTGCTGTTTGCCAGCGGCATGGCCGCGGCCACGGCGGTGTTCCAGGCGCTGCTGCCGGGCGACCACGTGCTGGCCCCCAAGGTCATGTACTGGAGCCTGCGCAACTGGCTCATGACCTTTGCCACGCAATGGGGCCTGCAGATCGAACTGATCGACATGACCAGTCCGGACGCCGTGAAGGCAGCCGTCCGGCCGGGCAAGACCAAGCTGGTGTGGGTGGAGACGCCCGCCAACCCGCTGTGGACCGTCACCGACATCCGCGCCACGGCCAAGATCGCCCACGACGCCGGCGCGCTGCTGGCCGTGGATTCGACCGTGGCCACACCCTTGATCACCCAGCCCTTGAAGCTGGGCGCCGACGTGGTGATGCATGCCGCCACCAAGTACCTCAACGGCCATAGCGACGTGATCGCTGGTGTGCTGGTCACACGTGAAGATGGCGACTACTGGCAACGGGTTCGCAAGGTGCGCGCGCAGGTGGGTGGTACCTTGGGTTCCTTCGAGGCCTGGCTGCTGGCTCGCGGCCTGCGTACGCTGCACCTGCGGGTGCGTGCGGCCAGCGCGTCGGCGCAGCGCATTGCCGAGCACTTCCACGGGCACCCGCTGGTAGCAGAAGTGCTGTATCCAGGTCTGCCGTCCTGCCAGGGACATGAGGTGGCCCGGTCGCAGATGACCGGCGGCTTCAGCGGCATGCTGTCCATCCGGGTGAAAGGCGGGCCGGCAGGCGGCGAAGCCGCCGCCATTGCCGTGGCGGCGCACACGCAACTCTGGAAACGCGCCACGTCCCTGGGCGGCGTGGAAAGCCTGATCGAACACCGCGCCAGCGTCGAAGGTGCAGGCACCCCGGCACCGCCTGACCTGCTGCGTCTGTCGGTCGGTGTGGAAGATGTCGGCGACCTCATCGCCGACATGGAGCAGGCTCTCGCCGCAGCCCACGCTTGACATGAATCTCGCCGACGGCATTGCGGCACAGGCTGCGGAGATTGCTGCTATCCGGCGTGACATCCACGCCCATCCGGAACTGGGCTTTGAAGAAACCCGCACCGCCGACCGCGTGGCCGCCTTCCTGCAGGCCTGCGGCATACCGATGCACCGAGGCATCGCCAAGACTGGCATCGTCGGCGTGGTGCATGGGCGCGACGGCGGCGCCTGCGGCAGGGCCGTGGGTCTGCGCGCCGACATGGACGCGCTGCCCGTGCAGGAGCAGAACAGCTTCGGCCACACCAGCCGCTACACGGGCCTGATGCACGCCTGTGGCCACGACGGCCACACGGCCATGCTGCTGGGCGCTGCTGCCGAGCTGGCGCGCACGCGCGCGTTTGACGGCACCGTCTACCTGATCTTCCAGCCGGCCGAAGAAGGCCGCGGTGGTGCGCAGGGCATGGTGGCCGAGGGCTTGTTCGAACGCTTCCCGATGGAAGCCGTGTTCGGCATGCACAACTGGCCAGGCTTGCCCGCGGGCACCTTCGCAGCCAGCGCGGGACCGGTGATGGCGTCGGCCAACATCTTCAAGATCGTCATCCGCGGCAAGGGCAGCCACGCGGCGCTGCCGCACCTGGGCGTGGACCCGGTGATCGTGGCGTGCCAGATGATCAGCGCGCTGCAGACCGTCATCAGCCGCAACGTCAAGCCCATCGATGCGGCCGTGCTCAGCGTGACCATGGTGCATGCGGGTGAAGCGAAGAATGTGGTGCCCGACAGTTGCACTCTGGAAGGCACCGTGCGCAGCTTCAGCATCGATGCGCTGGACGTGATCGAGCCGCGCCTGTTGGCCATCGCCCGGCACACCGCCGAAGCCATGGGCGCCAGCTGCGAAGTGGACTTCCTGCGCAAGGCGCCGCCCGTCGTCAACTGGCCGCACGAAGCCGCCTTTGCGGCCCAGGTGATGCGCGGCGTCGTCGGCGCCGACCAGGTGCTGGCACAGGAACCCAGCATGCCGTCGGAAGACTTCGCCTTCATGCTGCAAGCCAAGCAGGGTGCCTATGTCTTCATTGGCAACGGCGAAGGTGCGCACCGCCTCCAGGGCCATGGCATGGGGCCCTGCATGCTGCACAACCCCAGCTACGATTTCAACGATGCTTTGCTGCCGCTGGGCGCCACCTACTGGCTGCGACTGGCCGAGCAGTGGCTGTCTGCGCCGCCGCCGCCGGGGGACCGTCAGATCCGGCCGCAGCGTTGACCGGTTGTTGAAACTTGGGCATCATCGGGTCGGTAACAAAATTACACGCCGGCACCACAAAAGCCCAGCTCGACGCCCATGTCTTTCGATCTCGTTCTCTTCGGTGGCACCGGTGACCTGACCTGGCGCAAGTTGATGCCGGCGCTGTTCCAGGCGCACCGTCATGGCAAGTTGCCCGCAGACGGCCGCATCCTGGCGGTCGCACGGGACGAGCGCACGGACGACGAGTACCGCGCCTTCATCAAGGAGCGCTTTGCCGAGGTTGAGCCCAGCAAGCGCCCCAGCGACGAAGAGTTTTCGCGCTTCGCCCAGCTGCTGCACTACCGGCGCATGGACCTGTCGCAGCCGGAACACTACCTGGGCCTGAAGCGCTGGGTCGACGAGCCCTCGGCCACCGAAGGCCGCGCCAGTGGGCGCGCCGACACCGTGGTGCTGTTCCTGGCCACCAGCCCGCACCTGTTCCCCGTCATCTGCCAGCAGTTGGGGCAGGCCAAGCTGAACGGCCCGCATGTGCGTGTGGTGCTGGAAAAGCCGCTGGGCCACGACTTGGCCAGCGCCCAGGAAATCAACCAGGTGGTCGCTGCAGCCTTCAAGGAAGAACAGGCGCTGCGCATCGACCACTACCTGGGCAAGCCCGCGGTGCAAAACCTGATGGCGCTGCGCTTTGGCAATGCGCTCTTTGAACCGCTGTGGCGCCGCGAGAGCATCGCCAACATACAGATCACGCTGGCCGAGAGCATCGGCGTGGGCACGCGCGGCGACTTCTACGACCGCACCGGCGCATTGCGCGACATGGTCCAGAACCATGCGCTGCAACTGCTGACCATGATTGCGATGGAGCCGCCTCCCACCAGCGATGCCGACGCCATCCGCGACGAGAAGCTGAAGGTGCTGAAGTCCTTGAGGCCCTTCACGCCAGAGTCCGTGGCGCGCGACGTCGTGCGTGGCCAGTACAAGGCCGGCACCGTGGACGGCAAGGCCGTGCCCGGCTATCTGGACGAGGTCAAGGTCCCTGCGGGCAGTTCCTGCGAAACCTTTGTCGCACTGCGGACCGAGGTGCAGAACTGGCGCTGGGCCGGCGTGCCCTTCTACCTGCGCACCGGCAAGCGCCTGGCGGCCCGGGATGCGCAGATCGTGGTGAATTTCCGCGAGGTGCCGCATGCGATCTTTCCCGGGACGCGGCGGGCCAACAAGCTGGTGATCAAGCTGCAGCCGGAAGATGGCCTGGAACTGCATCTGCTCGCCGCCAAGGGTGGCGGCGGCAGCGGTGCGCCTGAAATGCTGTCGCCAGTCAGCCTGGACCTGGACTTCGACAAGGCTTTCGCATCCGAACGTGTGGGCGGCTACGAACGACTGCTGCTGGACGCCATTGCCGGCCGGCTGAACCTCTTCGTGCGCAGCGACGAACAGGAACAAGCCTGGCGTTGGGTGGAGCCCGTGCTGCACGCCTGGGCGAACGACGCCGTGGGTCCGCGCCCCTATGCCGCGGGCGGCTGGGGTCCGGCGGCCGCCAGTGCGCTGGTGGCGCGGGACGGCTGCGCCTGGGCTGAAGAGCAGTGACCTGCCGGGCCGGCGCGCTGCTGGCGCTTGCCCTGATGGCGGGGCAGGTGCAGGGCGCGGTGCTCACGGTCGCGCCGGGCCAGAGCCTGGCCGAAGCCTTGGCCCGCGCCGCGGACGGCGACGAGATCCAACTCTTGGCTGGGGTTCACCGGGCACAGACCGGCACCATCCTGCAACGGCGCCTGGTGGTGCGCGGCGTGGGTGGCCGGGTGGTGCTGCAAGCCGACGGGGCGCACGCAGAAGGCAAAGCCATCCTGGTGATTCGTGATGGCGACATTCGCGTTGAGGACCTGGAATTTCGCGGTGCCCGCGTGCCCGATCACAACGGCGCAGGCATTCGTTTCGAGCGTGGACGTCTGCTGGTTCGCCGTTGCAAGTTCGTGGACAACGAAAACGGCATCCTGACTTCCAACGTCTCTGACGCGGAACTCACTGTGGAGGACAGCCAGTTCCGGGACGCCCCCGACAGTTCCCGACTGCCGCACCTGCTGTACGTCGGCGCCATCGCGCGCTTTGTCCTCAGCAACAGCCACCTGAGCCATGGCCGCCACGCACACCTCGTGAAAAGCCGGGCACGCGTGAACCATATCCGTGGCAACCAGCTGGTGGACGGTGAAGGCGGCAGCGCGGCCTACGAGCTGGAGTTTCCCAATGGCGGCGTGGCCGAGGTTGTCGGCAACACGATCGAACAGTCCGCGGGCACCACCAATCTTGCGATGCTGGCCTTTGGCGCCGAGGGCGAACGAGACGACCGGACGCACCGCCTGCGTGTCGAGGACAACACTTTCATCAACCGGGCCCGCTTGCCGGCCATCTTCGTGCGCGTGCACGAGGCCAAGCTGAAATCGCCCGTCACCAAGTCCTTGCTCAACAACACGTTCGTGGGCCTCGGCGTCCCTGAGCTCTGAGTTTGCCGGAGACACACCATGCTGGACCGCATCCGAGCCTCCATCCCCGCACTGCCGCCGGCCGAACAGCGTGTAGCCAAACTGTTGCTGGCCGACCCGCGCAGCTTCGCCACCTTACCCGTGTCCGAGCTGTCCGAGCGTGCCCACGTCAGCAAGCCCACGGTGGTGCGCTTCTGTCGCAGCGTCGGCTACGACGGCCTGGCCGACTTCAAGCTGAAGCTGGCTGGCAGCGTGAACGAGGGCGTGCCCTTCGTGCACCGCTCGGTGGACGACGATGACAAGGCCGGTGACATCGTCGTGAAGGTCATCGACAACGCCGTGGCGGCCATGCTGCGCTACCGCAACGCGGCTGCGCACCAGTCGGTTGAACGCGCCATCCAGGCCCTGGCCGATGCTTGCCGCACCGGGCACCGCATCGAGTTCTATGGCGTCGGCAACAGCGGCATCGTGGCGCAGGACGCGCAGCACAAGTTCTTCCGCCTGGGCGTGAGCGCCGCGGCCATCAGCGACGGCCACGTGCAGGTCATGAGTGCCACCATGCTCAAGCCTGGCGACTGCGCGGTGATCATCAGCAATTCAGGCCGCAGCCGGGACCTGCTGGACGTGGCGGACATCGCAAGGCGGCGGGGTGCCATGGTCATCGCCATCACGGCCAGCGGATCACCGCTGGCCAAGGAAGCGCAGAACGGTGCGCTGCATATCTTGCTGGCCGCCGACCATCCCGAAGACTCGGACCGCTACAGCCCCATGGTGTCGCGCTTGCTGCACCTCTTGATCATCGACATCCTGACCACGGGCGTTGCATTGCGACTGGGATCGGCGCAATTGCGCCCGATGCTGCAAGCCATCAAGAAGAACCTGCGCGAGCGGCGATACGCCGGGGCAGGACACCCCACCGATCAGGACAGCGAAAGCAAGCCGTCGACGCCGTAGAGGCGCGCCAGTTCCACCAGCTTGGCCGGCGCCCCAGTGACGGCAAAACCGCGGCCGGCAGCTTCGGCTACGCGGCGCGCCTGCAGCAGCAAGGCGATGGTGGAACTGTCGAAGGACTGCAAGGCGGACGCGTCAACCGTCAGCACGCCGCTGCCCTTGGCGACCTCGGCAGTCAGGCCCGCTGCCAGTTCGGCAGCGTGTTCCAGCGTGGCGTTGATGGGCAGTTGCATGGTGGCGCCGCGTGTGCTTGGGCTCAGCCCTTGGCGGCCTTGTTTCGCTCCACCAGCGTGGCGATCAGGCCGTCCAGGCCGCCCTTGGCCAGTTCCTGTGCAAACTGCGTGCGGTAGTTCTGCACCAGCCAGAGGCCACCGACATTGACGTCGATGATCTTCCAGACGTCGGCCTGCTTGTCCAGGCGGTAATCCAGCTTGATGGGCTCGCCCTTGCCGCGAACTTCGGTCTGCACCACCACCTGGCTGCCACCAGCCACCGGCAACGTCTTGGTGACTTCCACCGTCTGGTCCTTCAACTGCGCCAGCGCGCCGGCGTAGACGCGCACCAGCAGCAACTTGAACTCGGCCTGCAACTTGGCGCGCTGGTCAGGCGTGGCTTCGCGCCATTTCGGGCCCACGGCAGAACGCGTGACCACCTCGAAGGCCACGTGCGGCATGACCTTGGTGTCCACCAGGGTGGCGATGCGAGAAAGGTCACCCGCCTGGATGGCCTTGTCGGCTTTGGCGGTGTCGATCACCTCGACCGAGATCTGGCGCACCAGCGCGTCAGCCGGGGCGTCCGCCGCACGGACAGCTGGCGAAGTGGCCAGGAAGAGGGCGGTGGAAGCCAGGAAGGGAATGAAACGCTTGAACACAGTTGTCCTTTCAATCAGCCGCCCGGCCAAAGGCCGGGCTGCCCACCCATAACGCCGGGCAGGCGGTTCCGGTTCACTTGGGTGGCGCGCTGGCGACTTGGGCAGGTTTGCCCGCAGGGCTGCCAGGTGCCGCGGCGGCTGCGCCAGCCGGTTTGGCCGGAGAGTCGCCGGGATCGTCGAAATTTTCCATGGGCGGTGCGCCGTCATACACCTGATCCAGCCTGCGCGACAGGTAAGCCTGGCGCACGAAGCTGTAGCGGTCCAGCGCCACGGCGTCCAGCAACTGGGTGGTGTCCAGCAATCCGGCGCGCAGGTTGATCACTTCGACACCGGTGATCGCATAGCCCGTGCTGTCACTCTTGGCCAAGGTTGACGCGGCGAACTGCCGGTCGACCAGCAGCGAGGTTCCGTCCCGCAGCGTGGACGGGCCCAGCAGCGGTAGCACCAGGTAGGGGCCGGGGCCCACGCCCCAAAAACCCAAGGTCTGGCCGAAGTCTTCGTTGCGGCGGACCAGGCCCATCTCGGTGGCCGGGTCCAGCAGGCCGCCCAGTCCAAATACCGTGTTGGTGACGACCCGCATGCCCATGTCCAGGCCAGTGTGCACCTTGCCCTGCAGCAGGTGGTTGGCGGCGGACCAGATGTCGCCGATATTGCCCAGCACATTGCTGATGCCGGTACGTACCAGTTGCGGCA
The DNA here is from genome assembly GCA_963750785.1 of uncultured beta proteobacterium. Lineage (GTDB taxonomy): Bacteria > Pseudomonadota > Gammaproteobacteria > Burkholderiales > Burkholderiaceae_C > Rubrivivax. The sequence goes on from CAVVSC010000006.1 coordinate 469,755, forward strand.
GCACCGCCTTGTAGGCCTTGGCGACGGGCTTCATCACGGCCTCGTCCACGGTGTCATTGAAAGCGTAGACCTTGCGGTTGAAGCTTTCCCATGGATCGTCCGGCGAAGGCGCGCCGCCGCCAGCAGGCAATGTCGCGCAGCCGCAGGTCAGCAGTGCCGCGCAAAGCAGAGCCGCCGATGCAGCCCGCAGGGACGTCACTTGCTCGCCCCCGACGCGGCCGCGCCCGACGTGCCGGCACTGTCGGCCTTGCCGGTCAGGAACTGGCCGATCAGGCTTTCCAGCACCACGGCACTCTGGGTCTGCGCAATGGTCTCGCCAGCCGCCAGGTTCTTATCGTCACCGCCGGGTTGCAGGCCGATGTACTGGTCGCCCAGCAGGCCCGCCGTCAGGATCATGGCGGCCGTGTCCTTGGGGAACACGTAGCCCTTTTCGATGTCCAGCGTCACCACGCCCTGGAAGGTCTTGGCGTCCAGGTTGATGCTCTTGACGCGGCCGACCGTGACGCCCGCCGTGCGCACCGGGGCGCGCGGCTTGAGGCCGCCGATGTTGTCAAAACGCGCCTGCACCATGTAGGTGTCGCCGCCGCCCACGCTGCCGAGATTGGCGGCCTTCAGCGCCAGAAACACCAGGCCCAGCATGCCCAGCAGGACGAAGACGCCCACCAGGGTCTCGATGCTTTTCTTGCCCATCTATTGCTCTCCCTTGTCGGCGCCCGAGATCAGGGCGTCGAGAACATCAGTGCAGTGAGGATGAAGTCCATGCCCAGCACCCACAGCGAAGAAATCACCACCGTCCGTGTGGTGGCGTAGGCCACACCTTCTGGTGTGGCTTCGGTCTCGTAGCCCTGGTACAGCGCAACCACGGTGCAAATCACGCCGAACACGCTGGCCTTGACCAGGCCGTTGCCCACGTCGCGGAACACGTCCACGCGGGTCTGCATGATCGACCAGAAGTTGCCCGAGTCCACGCCGATCAGCAACACGGCCACGACGTAAGCGCCCAGGATGCCGACCGCCGAGAACAAGATCGCCAGGACGGGCATGCTGATGATGCCGCCGATGAAGCGCGGTGCCAGCACGCGCGCCTTGGGATCCACGGCCATGAGTTCCATGGCGGCAATCTGCTCGCCCGCCTTCATGAGACCGATCTCTGCCGTCAGCGAGGTTCCCGCGCGACCTGCGAACAGCAGCCCGGTCACCACAGGGCCGAGCTCACGCACCAAGGCCAGGTTGACGATCAGTCCCAGGCTTTCGGCCGCGCCGTAGGTGACCAGCGCGTAATACATCTGCAGTGCCAGCACGAAGCCCACCGCCAGTCCCGAAGCCATGATGATGATCAGCGAGCGGTTGCCAATCGCGTAGACCTGCTGGATCACCAGCCAGGGTCGGCGAAGCGACGCCGGCAACGCACGCAGCAGGTCCCAGATGAAATAGCTCGCGTGACCCCAGCCGCGGAACTGTTCAAGTGCGATGGCACCCAGGCGGTTGACGAAGTTCATGCGGCCTTGGCCTTCACACCGAAGTCATCGCCAAGGTCCCTGGCCGGGTAGTGGAACTTCACCGGGCCGTCGGGTTCGCCACGCACGAACTGGCGTGTCTCGGGGTCGGTGCTCGCCATCAATTCGGCAGGCGTGCCCTGCGCGACGATGCGCCCCTGGTTGGCCAGCAGGATGACGTGGTCGCTGATGGCCATGCATTCGGGCACGTCGTGGCTGACGACCAGGCTGGTGGCTCCCGTGGCGTCATTCAGCGTGCGGATCAGCTTGGCGGCCACGCCCATGCTGATGAGGTCCAGGCCCGCGAAGGGCTCGTCGTACATGATGAGTTCCGGGTCCAGCGCAATGGCCCGCGCCAGTGCCACCCGGCGCGCCATGCCACCGGACACTTCGCTGATGCGCAGGTGGGCCGCACCGCGCAGGCCCACGGCGTTGAGCTTCATCAGCACCAGGTCGCGGATCATGGCTTCGGGCAGCGTGGTGTGTTCGCGGATCGGGAATGCCACGTTGTCGAACACCGTGAGGTCCGTGAAGAGCGCGCCAAACTGGAACAGCATCCCCAGGCGGCGACGCAGGCGGAACAGCTGCGTGGAATCGCGGGTGTCCACTACTTCGCCATCAAAGACCACACGACCCTTGTCCGGGGCATGCACGCCGCCGATCAAGCGCATCAGCGTGGTTTTGCCGCAGCCGGACCCGCCCAGGATGGCCGTGACCTTGCCGCGCGGGAATTGCAGTGACACGTCGGACAGGATCGTCCGGGTGTTGTCATACCCGAACGTGACGTGGTCGATCTCTATGAAGGGTTTGTCGAACAAGCAGGTGTCGCAGCCCTAGACGGGCCGGCCAGACTTTGCCGAAGCAAGACGGCGCGGATTCTCGCATGCAGGGAGAAACCCGCAGCGCCTGGGCTGGCAAACCCAGATTGCGCTGTGTGTCGTTGTGTGAAGCCGACTTCGGGGCCATCCGTGCCGATGGCCCGCGATGGGATCAACGCGGCAATGTGCTGCAGCCCATCAGGAACTCATCCACGGCTCGCGCGGCCTGGCGGCCCTCGCGGATGGCCCACACCACCAGGCTTTGCCCGCGCCGCATGTCACCGGCGGCGAAGACCTTGTCGACGTTGGTCTTGTAGCTCTTGGCACCCTCGGTGCTGGCCTTGGCGTTGCCGCGGTTGTCCTTCTCCACCCCGAAGGCGTCCAGCACCGTGGCCACCGGGGCCACGAAACCCATGGCAAGCAACACGAGGTCGGCCTTCCACTCCTTTTCCGTGCCGGGCACCTCGACAAACTTGCCGGCCTGGAACTGCACCTGAACGGTTTTCAGCGCGGTGAGCTTGCCCTTGTCCTTTCCAAGCCCGCCGATCAACTCCTTGGTGGAAATGGCGAACTCGCGGTCACAGCCTTCTTCGTGGCTGGAACTGGTGCGCAGCTTGTAAGGCCAGTAGGGCCAGGTCATGGGCCGGTCTTCCGTCTCGGGCGGCTGCGGCATCAGTTCGAACTGCGTGACGCTGGCCGCGCCATGGCGGTTGCTGGTGCCGACGCAGTCGCTGCCCGTGTCGCCACCACCGATGACGATGACGTGCTTGCCGTCGGCGCGCAACTGCTTCTTCAGCTTGTCGCCGGCATTGACCTTGTTCTGCTGCGGCAGGAACTCCATGGCGAAGTGCACGCCATCCAGGTCGCGCCCGGGCACGGGCAGGTCGCGGCTGGTTTCGCTTCCGCCCGTCAAAACCACGGCGTCGAACTCGGCCTTCAACTGCTCAGGGCTGACGGTGTCCTTGGCATCATTGGTGACCTTGCCAGCGGCTCCTTCCGTGGGCATCGCACCGACCAGAACGCCGGTGCGGAAGACCACGCCTTCAGCCTGCATTTGTTCAATGCGGCGGTCGATGTGGGTCTTTTCCATCTTGAAGTCGGGAATGCCGTAGCGCAGCAGGCCACCGATGCGGCTGTTCTTCTCGAACACCGTGACGGCGTGGCCGGCGCGCGCCAGTTGCTGTGCGGCGGCCAGGCCGGCGGGCCCGCTGCCCACCACGGCCACCTGCTTGCCCGACTTCACGGCCGCCGGTTGCGGCTTGACCCACCCTTCAGACCATGCGCGGTCGATGATGGCGTGCTCGATGCTCTTGATGCCCACAGCGTCGTCATTGACGTTCAAGGTGCAGGCCGCTTCGCAAGGTGCCGGGCAGACGCGGCCGGTGAATTCCGGGAAGTTGTTTGTCTGGTGCAGCACGGCAATGGCGTTCTGCCAGTCGCCGTTGAACACCAGATCGTTGAAGTCCGGAATGATGTTGTTGACCGGACAGCCGCTGTTGCAGAACGGCGTGCCGCAGTCCATGCAGCGCGCGCCCTGGATCTTGGCCTTTTCGTCGGCCAGGGTGATGACGAATTCCTTCCAGGTCTTCAACCGCTCCTGCGGCTTCTCGTAGCCCTCTTCCAGGCGTTCGTATTCCAGGAAACCAGTGACCTTGCCCATGATGCGTGTTCCGATTTCCTTGGCTTATTGACCGGCGACCGTGGCCGAGGAAGATTGCGCCTTGGCCGTGGCAGCCGTGGCCGCGACCTTGGCGGCCCGCTCGGCCAGCACGCGCTTGTATTCGTGCGGGAAGACCTTCACGAACCTGGCGCGGGCTTCGGCCCAGTTGTCCAGCAGTTCGCGCGCGCGCAGGCTGCCCGTCCACCGGTGGTGGTCCTCGATCAACTTCTTGAGCAGCACTTCGTCGGCCAGTTCACGGTGCAGGCCGGCCACGGGCAGGTTCTGCTCGTCGCGTGGCAGAACCTTGTCCAGGGCCACCATGCTGGTGTTGCAGCGCTTGCCGAAGTGACCGTCCTCGTCATAGACGAAAGCGACACCGCCAGACATGCCAGCGGCAAAGTTGCGTCCCGTCTTGCCCAGCACGACCACCGTCCCGCCCGTCATGTACTCGCAGCCGTGGTCGCCTGTGCCTTCCACCACCGTGGTGGCGCCGGACAGGCGCACCGCGAAGCGTTCGCCTGCCACGCCGCGGAAGAAGGCCTCTCCGCTGGTGGCGCCGTACAAGGCTGTGTTCCCGATGATGATGTTCTTGGTGGCGTCGCCGCGGAAGTCGATGCTCGGGCGCACCGCGATGCGGCCGCCTGAGAGTCCCTTGCCGGTGTAGTCATTGGCGTCACCGATGAGGTACATCGTGATGCCACTGGCCAGGAAGGCACCAAAGCTCTGACCGCCCACGCCTTCCATCTGCATGAAGATGGTGTGGTCTGGGAGACCTTCTGGCCGGTGGCGGATCAACTCGCCGGACAGCATCGCGCCCACGCTGCGGTTGCGGTTGCGGGTGTCCTCCATGAACTGCACCTTCTCACCCTTGTGGATGGCGGGTTGGCAGCGTTCGATGAGCTTGTTGTCCAGCGCCTTGGCCAGGCCGTGGTCCTGCTCTTCCACCTGGAAGCGCGGCACGTCGGCGCTGATCTGCGGCAGGTGGAAGACGCGGCTGAAGTCCAGGCCGCGCGCCTTCCAGTGCTCGATGCCTTTCTTGGTGTCCAGCAGGTCGGCGCGGCCGATCAGTTCGTCGAATTTGCGGATGCCCAGTTGCGCCATGATCTGGCGCGCTTCCTCGGCGACGAAAAAGAAGAAGTTGACGACATGCTCGGGCTTGCCACTGAACTTTTTGCGCAGCACCGGGTCCTGCGTGGCCACGCCTACCGGGCAGGTGTTGAGGTGGCACTTGCGCATCATGATGCAGCCTTCCACGACCAGCGGCGCGGTGGCGAAGCCGAATTCGTCAGCGCCAAGCAGCGCGCCGATGACGACGTCGCGGCCGGTCTTCATCTGGCCGTCGGCCTGCACGCGGATGCGGCTGCGCAGGCGGTTCAGCACCAGGGTCTGCTGGGTCTCGGCCAGGCCCAGTTCCCAGGGCGTGCCACAGTGCTTGATGCTGGACCAAGGAGAAGCGCCCGTGCCGCCGTCGTGGCCGGCGATCACCACGTGGTCGGCCTTGCACTTGGCCACGCCCGCAGCGATGGTGCCCACGCCCACTTCGGACACCAGCTTCACGCTGATGCCGGCACGCGGGTTGGCGTTCTTGAGGTCGTGGATGAGCTGCGCCAGGTCTTCGATGGAATAGATGTCGTGGTGCGGCGGCGGGCTGATCAGGCCCACGCCCGGCACGCTGTAGCGCAGCATGCCGATGTACTCGCTGACCTTGCCGCCCGGCAACTGGCCGCCTTCACCGGGCTTGGCCCCCTGGGCCATCTTGATCTGGATCTGGTCTGCACTGACCAAGTATTCGGTGGTCACACCGAAGCGGCCCGAGGCCACCTGCTTGATCTTGCTGCGCAGGCTGTCGCCGTCGGACATGGCGTAGTCGGACTCGATGACCTTGGTGCCAATCACGTCCGACACCATCGTGCCCTTGGTGATCCTGATGCCTTTCAGTTCGTTGCGGTAGCGCGCCGGGTCCTCGCCGCCTTCGCCGGTGTTGCTTTTGCCGCCGATGCGATTCATGGCAATGGCCAGGGTGCTGTGCGCTTCGGTGCTGATGGAACCCAAGCTCATGGCGCCGGTGGCAAAGCGCTTGACGATGTCCGCAGCGCTTTCCACTTCTTCCAGCGGGATGGCCTTGCTCGGATCGACCTTGAATTCGAACAGGCCGCGCAGCGTCATGTGGCGCTTGCTCTGGTCGTTGATGAGCTGGGCGTATTCCTTGTAGGTGTCGAACTTGCCCGAGCGCGTGCTGTGCTGCAGCTTGGCGATGGCGTCCGGCGTCCACATGTGTTCTTCACCGCGCACCCGCCAGGCGTATTCGCCGCCGGCGTCCAGCATGGTGGCCAGCGTCGGGTCGTTGCCGAAGGCGGCCTGGTGCATGCGCAGGGCTTCTTCGGCCACTTCGAACACGCCGATGCCGCCCACCTGACTTGCGGTGCCGCGGAAGTACTTCTCGACGAACGGCTTCTCCAGGCCAATGGCCTCGAAGAGCTGCGCGCCGCAGTAGGACATGTAGGTGCTCACGCCCATCTTGGACATGATCTTCGACAGGCCCTTGCCGATGGCCTTGATGTAGTTGTAGACCGCCTTCTCTGCGCTCAGGTTGCCGGGTAGGCTCTTGTGCAGGCTGGTCAGGGTTTCCATGGCCAGATACGGGTGCACAGCTTCCGCGCCGTAGCCGGCCAGCACGGCGAAGTGGTGCACCTCGCGGGCCGAGCCGGTTTCCACCACCAGGCCGGCGGTGGTCCGCATGCCTTCGCGCACCAGGTGGTGGTGCACTGCGGACAGCGCCAACAGTGCTGGGATGGCGACCTGCAGCTGGCTCATGCGCCGGTCGGTGATGATGAGGATGTTGTGGCCGCCCTTGATGGCGTCCACGGCTTCCGCGCACAGGCTGGCCAGCTTGGCTTCCACGCCTTCCCTGCCCCAGGCCAGTGGGTAGGTGATATCCAGCTCGTAGCTCTTGAACTTTCCCCCGGTGTGTTGTTCGATGGCGCGCAACCGGGCCATGTCGTCGGCGTCCAGGATCGGCTGCGTCACTTCGAGACGCATGGGCGGGTTCACCGCGTTGATGTCCAAGAGGTTCGGCTTCGGGCCGATGAAGCTGTTGAGCGACATCACGATCGCTTCCCGGATGGGGTCGATCGGCGGGTTGGTTACCTGCGCGAACAGCTGCTTGAAGTAGTTGAACAGCGGCTTGTTCTTGTCGGACAGCACGGCCAGCGGGCTGTCATTGCCCATGCTGCCGATGCCTTCTTCGCCGTTGGCGGCCATGGGCGCCAGCAGGAACTTGATGTCTTCCTGCGTGTAGCCGAATGCCTGCTGGCGGTCCAGCAGCGACTCGGTGGCGGGTTGCGGCTCGGCTGTGGCGTCAATGCTGTCCAGGCGGATGCGGACGTTCTCGATCCACTGGCGGTAGGGGCGTGCGTTGGCGTACTGGTTCTTCAGTTCTTCGTCATCGACGATGCGGCCCTGTTCCAGGTCGATGAGGAACATCTTGCCGGGCTGCAGGCGCCACTTCTTGACGATCCTGCTTTCGGGCACGGGCAGCACGCCGGACTCTGAAGCCAGCACCACCAGGTCGTCGTCCGTCACGATGTAGCGGGCCGGGCGCAGGCCGTTGCGGTCCAGGGTGGCGCCGATCTGCTTGCCGTCGGTGAAGACCATGGCGGCCGGGCCGTCCCAGGGTTCCAGCATCGCTGCGTGGTACTCGTAGAACGCGCGGCGGCGCTCGTCCATCAGCTCGTGGTTTTCCCAGGCTTCCGGGATCATCATCATGGCCGCCTGCGCCAACGGGTAGCCGCTCATGGTGAGCAGCTCCAGCGCATTGTCGAAGGTCGCGGTGTCGCTCTGGCCTTCAAAGCTGATGGGGTAGAGCTTCTTCAGGTCGTCGCCCAGCACCGGGCTCTTCATGACGCCTTCGCGGGCGCGCATCCAGTTGAAGTTGCCCTTGACGGTGTTGATCTCGCCGTTGTGCGCGACGAAGCGGTAGGGGTGGGCGAGCGGCCACTCGGGAAAGGTGTTGGTGGAGAAGCGCTGGTGCACCAGGGCCAGGGCGGACACGGTGCGCGGGTCCTGCAGGTCCTTGTAGTACACGCCCACCTGGTCGGCCAGCAGCAGGCCCTTGTAGATGATCGTGCGGCAGCTCATGCTGGGCACGTAGTACTCGCGGCTGTGCGTGAGCTTCAATGCCTGTATGGCCGCGCTGGCGGTCTTGCGGATGACATAGAGCTTGCGTTCGAGTGCGTCCGGCACGATGACGTCGTGGCCACGGCCAATGAAGATTTGGCGGATCACCGGTTCCTTGGCGCGCACCGTGGGGCTCATGGGCATGCTGCGGTCCACCGGCACGTCGCGCCAGCCCAGCAAAACTTGGCCTTCGGCCTTCACGACGCGTTCCAGGACCTGTTCGCAGGCCAGGCGGCTGGCGTGCTCCTTGGGCAGAAAGATCATGCCGACACCGTACTCGCCGTGCGGAGGCAAGGTGACGCCCAACGCCATCATTTCCGCGCGGTAGAAGTCGTCCGGGATCTGTATGAGGATGCCGGCGCCGTCGCCCATCAACTTGTCTGCACCCACAGCGCCGCGGTGGTCCAGGTTCTCCAGGATCTTCAGACCCTGTTCGACGATGGAGTGCGCCTTTTGCCCCTTGATGTGCGCCACAAAGCCCACGCCGCAGGCGTCGTGCTCATTGGCGGGGTCGTACAGGCCGTGCTGTGCAGCGTCGGCCAGGAGGGCAGTGGTGCTCGGTGGGGTGTCATGCTGGTGCATGGCGCGCTCCTTGGGGTTCAGGCGAAACGGCCAGCAGCGTATCGCACTGCAGCATGGCCAGCAACATGAAATAAATAGGGTCGGAGTCAATAAATGAGAATTTCGTCGAGACCTCCAAATTAAATGGGGACATAACAATCTCATTGACAACAGTCACGTCGTCAAAGCGCAAGCATGGCTTGTGCCCGGCGTCGGCGGTTCAGTCGGAAGCCGTCGATCGCGGGCGGCCCCGCGGACGCGGCGCAGTCGGCCGGTCGGTGGATTCGGCCACCTGCCGTCGGAACGCCTCCGAGCCAATGACCCAGCCCCCATGTGCCGCGGCCAGCAGGGGCAATCGGGTGGATTGGGGAAGACTCTCCGCCACGCGGTCGCGCCAGCGTGCCTGGCGGTCGAAGGGCGTGTTGCCCAGGGACCAGTATTCAGGCGGGTCGGTGATGAGTGCCAGTCGTGCTTCTGTGGCGCGGTGGGCGAGGCTGGTGTGGCCCGGTTCAGTGCTTGCCCCGTCAATCAGGCACAGGACGTCCAGCAAAGGTCCACCTGGCTGCACCAGTGCACTGCGGAAGCGTCCGGCCCACAAGGTGCCTCGGCTGCCGTGCCGACGATGGTAGGCGCTTACATAGCGCCTACCGACAGCCTGCATCAGGCGGCCCAGGCTCTCGGACCGCGCCGGCGATGCCAGCAGGTGCACTTCCGTCTCCAGCAGGGCGAATGCGTGCACGCGAATGTCTTCAGAGCGGGCAGCGTCCAAAAGGAAGGACAGGTATCCGCGGCGGTCCGCCTCATCGGCAAAGACCGGGCCGGCGCCGTGGGCCTGCTGCGTCAACCAATGCGCATGTCCGGCCAGCACCAGTCTGGGGAGGCGGGCCATAGCGGACCTTCAGTCGAAAAGTCTGCGGCCGGTCAAGCGCTCGTGTTCGCGCAGCGCGAAACGGTCGGTCATGCCTGCGATGTAGTCGGCCACGGTGCGGGGCAGGTCTGGCATGTCGGCAAACTCGGCTGGCATCTCTCTCGGTGCGGCGCAATAGGCGGAAAAGAGTTCAGTCACCACCTGGCGTCCAAGTGAGGTCATCTGCACCACTCGCGGGTGGCGGTACAGGGCCTTGAACAGGAAACGCTTGAGCGCCGCCGTTTCATCTTTCAAGGGCTGGCTCAGGCCGCGAAGCGGGGGCAAGTGGCGGACGGCAGCAGCGTCCAATGGTCCGCTCGAGAGCTGGGCTTCGGCCAGAGTAGCCGCTGTGTGGTCAATGAGGTCGTGGACTTGGCTGGACAGCATGCGGCGCAGGGTCTCATAAAGCTGGCGACGCCCGGAGAGGCCGGGAAATTCACGTGTCACATGGCCGTGCCAGTGCGCAATCAGCGGCACCTCCAGGGCCTGCTCCAGGGACATGAGACCGGAACGCACGCCGTCGTCTACATCGTGTGCGGTGTAGGCCAGCTCGTCACTCAGGTTGACCAGTTGGGCTTCCAGGCTGGGCTGACCGCCCGACACGAAGCGGCGGGCTGGGCCGTCGGGTTCGATTTGGGTCAATGCGGCGGCATTGGCCCTTGAGCAGTGCTTGAGGATGCCTTCGCGTGTCTCGTGTGTGAGGTTGAGGCCGTCAAACGCCGGGTAGCGGGCTTCCAGCAGGTCCACCACGCGCAGGCTTTGCAGGTTGTGCTCAAAGCCGCCATGGCCGGCCATGCAATCGTGCAGTGCGTCCTGGCCCGCATGGCCGAAAGGTGTGTGGCCCAAGTCGTGGGCAAGCGCGATGGCCTCGACCAGGTCTTCATTGAGGCGCAGCGAACGTGCGGCAGACCGCCCCAGCTGCGCGACTTCCAATGAATGTGTCAGCCGCGTTCGAAAGAGGTCGCCCTCGTGGTTGATGAAGACCTGGGTCTTGTAGACCAGTCGCCGGAAAGCCGTGCTGTGCACGATGCGATCGCGGTCCCGTTGGTACTCGCTGCGGCCGCGCGGCGGTTCCTCGCGGATGCGACGCCCGCGGGTCCGAGCAGGGTCGCTGGCCCAACTGGCCAATTCGCCCGTGCTCACAGTGCGGCTGTGCCCTTTGCGCTGTGGCGCTGGATGACGGCCTCGACCACTTCGCGCGGTGCGCTGCACATGGTGGCGCTGCCGGGCGCATCCAGCAGCACAAAGCGGATGTCACCGTCGGCGGCCTTCTTGTCGACGCTCATCAGGTGAAACCACTGCGCCATGGGCAGGGTCGGGGCAGTGACAGGAAGGCCAGCCCGCTGAATCAGGGATGTCAGGCGTTCGGCCAGGCTGGTGGGAACCATGCCCAGCGAGGCTGACAGGTCCGCCGCCAAAACCATGCCACAAGCCACGGCCTCGCCATGCAGCCACTGACCGTAGCCCATGCCGGCTTCAATGGCGTGGCCAAACGTGTGGCCGAAGTTCAGGATGGCGCGCAGGCCTCCTTCACGCTCGTCCACGCCCACCACCTGGGCCTTGATTTCGCAGCAGCGTTTCACGGCATGCGCCAAGGCCCCGGCTTCGCGCGTCAGGAGCGCCGCCATGTTTTGCTCCAGCCAATCCAGGAAATCCATGTCGGCTATCGGACCGTACTTGATGACCTCGGCCAGGCCGGCCTTGAGTTCACGGTCAGGCAGGGTCTGCAAGGTGTCCAGGTCGATGACGACGCGTTCAGGTTGGTAGAACGCGCCCACCATGTTCTTGCCCAGTGGGTGGTTGATGGCGGTCTTGCCGCCCACGGATGAGTCCACTTGGGCCAGCAGCGTTGTCGGCACCTGCACGAAAGGCACGCCGCGCATGTAGGTGGCGGCTGCGAAGCCGGTCGTGTCGCCCACCACGCCGCCACCCAACGCATAGAGGACTGTCTTGCGGTCGCAAGCATGTGCCAGCAGGTGGTCAAAGATCCGATTCAACGACGCCCAGTCCTTGTGGACTTCGCCATCGGGCAACAGCAGGTGACTGACCACCGCGTGATGTGGGCTGATCGCACGGCGCAAGGCTTCGCCATGCAGTTCGTAGACGGTGGGGTTGCTGACGATCACTGCCTGCCGGGACTTCGGCAGTCCTAGCCACGCGCTGCGTTGCGCAAGCAGTTGGGGCGAGATGAAGATGTCGTAAGCGTGACTCGCCGTGGGAACGCGGACGGTTTCCAGGTGCGGCGACACCACGGGGGGCGCAGTTTGCATGGGCCGGGAGTGTACGGCCCGGCTTCTCACCAGGCGTGTCTCGCTAGGCCTGTGGCGCGATGGGTGACGGAACTTGTCCAGGGTCCACCAAGCCCGCCATTTCCAGTTGCATCAACACCATGCTCAATAGCGCGGGCACAGACGGACGCGCCGACTCCACAACGAAGTGCGCCGTGCGCCGGTACAGCGGGTCACGTTCCCTGAACAGTTCTCGCAGACGTTTGAGCGGGTCTTCGACCTGCAAGAGCGGGCGCTGCGTGTCGTGTCGCAGGCGACGGTGCAATTCTTCAGCCGTCGCGCGCAAGTAGAAAACGTGCGTGCGAGAGTGAAGTGCCTCTCGATTGGACGGACGCAGGACGGCGCCGCCACCGGTGGCCAGCACGCTTCCATCGGCAAGTGTGAGTTCTTCAATCACGTCTTGCTCCACTTCGCGGAAGGCGGGTTCGCCATGCAGGGAGAAGAACTCTCGGATTGGCATGCTGATGCGGCGCTCGATCTCTGCGTCGCAGTCGGCAAAGTGCAGGCCCAGTTGCCGCGCCAGGTGGCGGCCGACCGTGGACTTGCCACAGCCCGGCATGCCTACCAGGGAAATGCGAAGGGGAGCCGGCGGGCTCCCCTTGGCAGTGCCGTCAGGCATGGGGATCAGCGCACTGTCACTACCGTGGAACTGGTGGCCGTGCTCACGGTCGCACCACTGCTCAACCTGTAGCTCACGGTGTAGAAAATGGTCACGTTGCCAGTCGCGGCGCCATAGTTGCACGAGTACGAAAGTCCAGAGCCGGTGGCTGTTCCTCGCGTTCCGCCAATGGATCCGCAATCAACCGCTGTCACAGGGCTTCCGCCAGCCAATTCGACCACACTGCCTTGCGGCGCGTAAAGCGAGGTTCCAGTAACGGTCACATTCGAACTGCCGACCGGGGTGGCAGAGAAGCTCGGTGAGATGTTGGTGTAACGAACGTCGAGCGCTCGTCGCTCCACCACACGGCCTTCGCCTTCGTAGAGCACCCGAGCCGACTTGGCGATGCCACGAGGCGAACTGACTTGAATGGCGAAGGATCCAGGCCCAGAGCACTTGTCCTCGACGCCCTTGAGGGTGATGCTGTGTTCGCTGGCAACTGTCTGGAAATTGGTCGAAGACCAAGGTCCCTTGATTCCGTTGTTGCTGTCCATCGCTGGCAGCGGAGCTCTGGCACCGATCGCCAGCACGCTGGCGGGTCGGAATCCACCCGCTGACACGTTGTCAGACGGGTCGGTGGGCGACATCACGGTGCCAGAGGCCATGGGATTGCCAATGCCATCATCCAGGTAACCCAGGATAGTGACCTGTGGAAGTGGACTGCCAGCCGGGCAAACGGGTGTCATCCGCGCAAATGTGGAAACGGGAGCTGTACCGTCCAGAGGGAATTCGCGCCACAGCTGAGTCAAAGGGAAGACAACGGTGGCATCGCCCAAGGATGACGACAGACTCAGATAGATGACGGTTGAAGCCCGAATGTGGGCCGTGCCCCGGGCGCCATCGCCTGCGAGTGTGAAACGGGTCGGATTCTGGTAAGGAATCAGGATGTCGGTATCACCGAGGATCGTTTGGGAGTCAGCCTGCCCGTCCTTGTTGGCGTCCAGGTAAGCATCACCCAGGTCCGTGAAGGGATCAACTCCAGAGGTGTAGGTGTTGTCGCCGTTGCGATCGTCGAAGTCTTCCAAGCCAACGGCATAGGCCAGAACGACCACCCGGTTGTCCGTCGGACGCCGGGCCTGGGACACCAGGTTGCACGAGCAGGATCCATTCGTGGTCCGGCAGGAACCGTTGTTGGCCGTGCAGACCGCCGCACCAGAGCTGATGAAGTTGATGACCGTGCCATCAGGCACCGGGTTGGAGAACTGGTCTGCGAGCCGAACTGTCAAGGTTGCAGCTTCACCGTCGAAGTTGCCACCATCAATGTTGGCTTTATCCACCGACAAGGAGAAGGAGCGCTGAAGTGGCAGACCTGTCGAGACTGACAGGGTGTCCGAGAAACTCTCCAGAGGCAGCGCCGCCGTCGCCGGGTACAGCGCGCGAGCACGCACACGGACTGGTGTGGGCACCGTGCCTGAGTTCACTTGAATCACGACCGTGCCATCGGCGTTGGTTCGCTTGACATAGCGAACGATGCTCAGAGCGTCTGTGCCGCAAAGCGAGATGGAGCCTTGCTGCGTAGGCAAGGCCGAAGGGCTGAAACCATCGACATTGAGGCCGCCGATGTAGGTGGAACTGTCAAAGCACACATTGGCATCGCCGATGCCGTTGCCTGCCACGTCGACCAGTTGAAATGTGACCGTGGCGTTCTCTTGCCGCCCGTTGCCACCTTGTCCACGCAGGGTGATCGACTTGTCTGCCGGCACCACTGAAACAAAACGCAGACTGCCGGTGGTCGGTGACCGAACCGTCAAGCTGCCGGACTTCGCGTCTGTCGCAATAGATGCAGTGAGTGTGACAGTCGAGTCCGCGGTGGGGGCGCAGCCGTTGTCAACGAAGGTCCCTACGGCATAACCATCGGGCTGGGTGTTCGCGCTGGCCGTCACCGTCGCTTTGCCCGCCGGGCATGAGCTTGTGAAATTCACCGCGACCGTTCCTGCGGTGTATGGCGAAGTGCCTTGCAGAACGCGAACGCGCACGCTGGTTGTGCCGTAAGCAGAAACTGCCGTCGAGCCAATCTCCAGGCCGCTCAAGACCAAGGAGGGGGGCTGCGATGTTGTGCTGCCACTGGCAAAGAAATTCGCCGATGAAGTCGCGCTGACGCCGCCGACTGTTGAGCTGGCCGTGATCCGCCCCGCGCCTGAATCGGAACCCAGAGAGGACACGGTGACCACGGCCGCGCCATTGGCATCGGTCAGCTGGGAGCCAGCGACTGGATCGATGCGGACCAGGCTTGCCCCGACGTCAGCCGAGAATTGCACGATCTCGTTGGCGACCGCACTGCCGTTCCGACGCACGATGGCCTGCGCCCGCACAGGCTGGCCGGCAAGGATGTTTGAAGTGGCTGCACCTGCCTGATCCAGCAAGCTGAGTTGCACTGTCACGGTTGCCGTTGTGGTCCCGCCCGTTCCGCCAGTGCCACCTGTTCCGCCGTTGAAGGTACTGTTGCCGGCGTCGCTGCCGCCGCCGCCGCAGGCGGCGAGCGCCAGCAGTGCCATTGTGGAAAGCAGCCGTTTGAGCATGTTCATGGTCATGTCCCTGGTGCGGTAGCTCCGGCAACGCCTGCGTAGCCGGTTGTCCGCGGAATCAGCATCAGCGAGCCGCAGAGCGGTCGGTCACGATCTTGGGGGTGATGAAGACCAGCAATTCGGTCTTGCGTGTGCTCTTCACCCGGTTCTGGAACAGGTAGCCCAGGAAAGGAATGTCACCCAGCAGAGGCACCTTGTTGATCTCGTTCTGCTCATCCTGCGTGAAGATGCCACCGATCACGACAGTGCCGCCGTTCTCGACCAGCACTTGGGTCTTCACCTGCTTGGTGTTGATGGCTGGCCCCGCGGATGTCAACGCCCCGCGGCTGTCCTTGTTCACTTCCAGGTCCAGGATCACATTGCCTTCCGGCGTGATCTGTGGCTTCACCTTCAAGCTCAGGCTGGCTTTCTTGAAGGCGACAGAAGTTGCGCCGCTGGAGGTCGCCTGTTGGTAAGGAATCTCCTCGCCCTGCTCGATAGTTGCTTCTTTCTGATCGGCTGTGATAACTCTCGGGCTGGACACGATGTTGCCCTTTCCCTCGGCTTCCAGCGCAGAAATCTCCAGATTCAGGAAGCGGTTCGCGGTCGCGCCGAAGAGTGAAAGCGCAAAGGTCGCTGGAGTCACACCGCCGAATGCTGTGGTATTGGCGGGCAAGTTGACGAACTGCGAATCGGGTATGTAGCTTGTGCTGGTGTTCGGAGTCTGTCCGGTTTGCACGCCTACGTTGGAGTAGTTGCCACCGACCGTCACGTAATTGTTGCCGCCCACGCCGTAGCCCGGGATGCCCCCACGAACGCCGCGCAGGTCAACACCGCCGAGCTTGACGCCCAATGCCCTGCCGAAGCTGTCATCGGCTTCCACGATTCGTGCTTCGATCAGTACCTGCCGAACCGGAATGTCGATCTTGGCGATCAGCGACTGGATCTCTTCAAGCTTGCTGGGTACGTCGGTCACGAACAGTTGGTTTGTGCGTGACTCCGAAATCACAACGCCGCGTGTGCTCAGGATTGCCCTGGCTTGGCCTGAGCCGGCCGCTGCGCCGCCCTGCCCGGATGACTCGCCTCTCAACTGTCTGGCCAGGTCGTCAGACTTTGCGTAATTGATCTGGAACGACTGGGTGCGGGTAGGCTCGAGGTCGGCTAGCTTTTTGCGCGATTCAAGGTCCACCTGCTCCTTTGCCGCGAGTTCCTCCTTTGGCGCAATCCAAAGCACGTTGCCGCTCTTGCGCACGCCCAGTCCCTTGCTTTGCAGGATGATGTCCAGAGCTTGGTCCCAAGGAACGTCCTTTAGACGCAACGTGACTGTGCCTGTAACAGTGTCGCTGGTGACAACGTTGAAATTGGTGAAGTCCGCAATGACCTGCAGCAGCGCCCGAACTTCGATGTTTTGGAAATTCAGGCTCAGTTTTTCGCCTTGGAATCCAGGGCCTTGGGTGAGCTTGTTGGTATCGACTTTGACCGGCCGCACCTCCAGCACAAATTGGCTGTCCGTCTGGTAGGCGCTGTGCTCCCAGGCTCCGGTGGGTTCAACCACCATGCGCACGCGGTCGCCATTTTGGAAAGTGGACACGGTCTTCACGGGCGTTCCGAAGTCGGCCACATCCAGACGACGTCGAAGGGCGTCAGGCAAGGTGGAGCGGAGGAACTCGACCACCAGCGTTTGACCTTGCTGACGGATGTCCACACCCACTTGCGTGGAAGGCAAGCTGACAATGACACGCCCGGCTCCGTCTGAGCCCCGGCGGAAATCCACGTCGCGCAAGGACTGGATGTCGGCGTTTTGTGCAGGGGCGAACTGTGTCACAGGCTCTGCCGCAGCAGCGGCCGCAGCCACTGCAGGCGCAGCAGCGTCCAGTACCAACAAGAGTGTCTTGCCCTGCAGTTGCGCGCGGTAGCCCGAAGCCTGCTTGAGGTTCAGCACAAGTCGGGTGCGGTCGCCCGCCTGGGCTACGGCCACGGAGCGCAGATTGCCTTGGTTGATGTCGATGCTGCTCCGGCCCATTGCATTGGATACGCCCGGCAGATCGATGGCGATTCGTGGAGGTGCCTGCACTGAGAAGCCTGTCGGCACCGCTGGAAGTGCCTGCGACAACTCAATCCGAACAACTTCCGTTCCAGCTTGCTGGCTGCTGCTGATGGACTGGATCGCGTTTTGCGCCCAGGCGACTGAGGGCATCACCAGCGAACCTGCGGCAGCGACCGCGGTACAAACAGCGGCAAGGGCGGCTCGCCAGTGGGACATGGTGGTTCTCTCCTCTGTGTTCCTCATCGCGCCCTCTCCTGGAGTTGCAACGTGGCGGGGCGTTCGATCCATTCGCCGGCGGCGTCCTGGACGATTTCGCGAAGGGCAATCTCAGTCTCGCCAATGCGAGTGATGCGGCCGTAGTTCTGGCCCAGGTAGTCGCCCACCTTGACCTGATAGAGCAGGGCGTCCACCTTGAGCAGGGCAAAGGGTTGGCCCAGTTTGTTGACACTGCCAACCATGTTCATGCTGTCCAGGGGGTAGGCCTCCAGCGGCTCTTTGCGGCGATTCAATTCGGCCGCCAGCAGGGAATTCGGCTGCCGCGCCTCTTGCTTGAGCGCAACCGTCAGCTTTTGTTGGCTGAAGGGGTCAACGGCTTCAGCCGCGTTGTAGGGCTGCGGGTCAAATTTCTTGGGCGGCTGCAGCGGCGTTACGCTGGGCTTGATTTCCCGGCGTTGCTGCTCCATCCATTGGCGCAATTCGTCCTGGTCGTTGCTGCAGGCACCCAAGCTCAAAGCCAGGCTGAAAGTGACGGCCACAGAAAGCGCATTCAAGGCGCGCTTCATTTCTTGACTCCCGGCTTGGCGGCCTGGCGCTGCTCAGCCACCTCGGTCGGATCCAGGTAACGGTACGTGCGTGCTGTCGCTTCCATGATCAGCGTGCCGTTGACGTCTCGGCCCTGCGGTACCAGGGTGACGTTTTGAAGCGTCACGATGCGAGACAGGTTGGCCACATCGGCTGCAAACGATCCGACGTCGTGAAATCGACCGTTGACGCGGATGGCGATCGGCAACTCGGCGTAGTACTCCTTGGTCTGCATCTGGCCAGGACGGAAGAGTTCAAACTGCAGGCCACGACCCAAGCCTGCCTGGTTTATGTCCGACAGCAGCGCGTCCATGTCGGCCTTGCCAGGCAACTGCTTTTCCAATTGCGTCACATATTCCTGCACCTGGAGCTTCTGCTTTCGCAGTTCGCTCAGATTCACCGCCTGCTTCAGCCGAGACACGTAGTCCGCCTGCAGCTTGGGTTCCTGTGCCCGCGAGGCTTCAAGCTCGTCGGTTGAACCTGACAGCAGCAGGAACCAACCTGCCACCACCACCACCAATGCACCGGCCAGCATGGCGGCCGCTTTGGGCAGTGCAGGCCATTGCCCAGGCTCATTGGGGTTCAGATTACGGAACTGACCGGCAGCATTGTCTACAAAGCTGCTCATTTCAAAATTGAGGGTCGATGCCTTGGCCATATCACCCTCACGAAGATTTGGCTGCGACCGGCGGCGCTGAAGCCGCTGGGGCCGGGCCGGACTGTGGGCGCTTGATGGACACGCGCATCGAGAATTCGGACAGCCGACGCTGTTCCTTGTTGGCTGCGGTCACGTTCGCGGCCTTGATTTCGACCAACTCGGGCTTTTCCAGCCAGGGCGAGTTGTAGAGCGTGTTGCGCAGGAACTCGGACACACGCTCATTGGTCTGCGCAATGCCATTGATGGCCACCACCGAACCGTTCTGCCGAATGGCCGTCAGGTAGACGCCCTCAGGTGTCTGCCGAACCAATTCGTTCAGGAGGTGGACCGGGACGTTGCGATCGGTCTGCAAGTCCTCCACGGCCTTCTGGCGCGCCTTCAAGGCTTCGATCTCGGTCCGCAAGGTTGCAATGTCCTTGATCTGCAGGTCCAGACGGCCGATCTCTGCCTTCAGAAAGCTGTTGCGGGCGTCTTGCACCGACATCAACTGCTGCAGCACCGTGTACCAGATGCCGACCGCGGCCAGACCACCGAGCGCGCAAAGTCCCAGGCCGATGAAGAAGGACTGCTTGCGCTGCCTGCGCTTTTCTTCGCGGTGCGGCAGCAGGTTGATGAGGATCACTGCAGGAACCTCCGCATCGCCAGCCCACAGGCCGTCAGGTAAGAGGGCGCCTCGCGGCGCACCCGGCTTTCGCGCACGGCTGAGCCGAGCTGCATGTTCTCGAAGGGATTCACCACGCTGGAAGCGAAGCCTGTGAGGTCGGTGACCCGGTCCTTCAGACCTGGCAACGTGGCCGTGCCTCCGGCCAGCATCACGTAGTGCACCTTGTGGTGCGGCGTGCTGGTGAAAAAGTACTGCAAGGCCCGGCCGATCTCCTGCGAAAGGCTGTCCACGAATGGCGCCAGGATGGCGGCTTCGTAGTCTTCCGGCAAGTCGCCGCTGAGCTTCTTGGCCTCGGCCTCCTCGAAGCTGAACCCGTACTGGCGGCTGATGAGTTGCGTCAGTTGCGAGCCCCCAAAGGCCTGATCGCGGTCGTAAAGCATCTCGTCGTCGCGGAGCACCTTGAGACTGGTGGTGTCGGCTCCAATCTCAAAGAGCGCCACCAGAGCGTCGCGACCTTCATTGGGGAGCGCAGAGATGACGCGGCTCATGGCCATGCGCGAGGCGTGGGACTCAATATCCAGCACCACGGGTTTGAGCCCCGAGGCCTCTGCCAGACCCTGGCGGTCCTGAACACGGTCCTTGCGGCTCGCGGCGATCAGAACTTCCACGTCGCCGGCAGATGTGGGGCTGGGCCCGATGACGCAGAAGTCCAGGCTGACCTCGTCCAGCGAGAAGGGGATGTACTGGTTGGCCTCGGACTCGACCTGCAGTTCCATCTCTTCTTCGCGCAGGCCCGCAGGCAGCATGATCTTCTTCGTGATGACTGCCGACTGCGGCATGGCCATGACCACGTTGCGTGTCTTGCTGCCGCTCTTGGAGAGCACGCGCTTCACCGCGGCGGCGACTTCGTCGAATTTCTCGATCTGGCCGTCGGTGATCCAGCCCTTTTCGAAAGGCTCGGATGCGAAGCGTTCGAGAACGAATTCTCCGCTCGAGGTTTGGTCCAGCTCCACCAGCTTCACGCTGGACGAACTGATATCCAACCCGATAACGGGTGGGTGCTTGCGGCCCAGCAATGCGTCCAGAAATCCCAATTCACCTACTCCTTGGCCATGCGGCGAAGCGGTCGTGCGCCACCTTCAGCACCTCTCAAAGCGCCCCAAACTGGCCCCGAGCTTGTTAAGAAGTTACTTCAATGCTAGCAGTAAACCCCTTGTTCAACAAAGAAAAAAGGGCGGAACCACCCCCTTGCTCGTTGCCAAGTGTTGTCGAATGAGCAGCAGTTGAAACAAGCCGCAAGCCGGATTCGGGGGAACCCTCTCCAGGCGCCTGTCCGGCCGTGGAGAATGTCACGAGGCCCGTTTCTCAAACCCAAGCCTGACGCCTGCCGCTCCTTGGCGACCCCGTTTCTATAATCTTTTTTTGCCCCGATCGCCGGGATATTCATGAACGATCCCGCGCAAGCGCCCACTTCGAAACCTTCGAACCCTTCTGCTGGAGGTGCTGCTGGCTGGGTGCGGACACTGGGAAGGGGCGCGGGCTGGTTGCTGGGCTTGCTGTTGGCCGGGCTGTTGTCGGTGCTGATCCTGGTCGGCCTCGCCTTGGCCATGGCGTATCCCAATCTGCCAGAGATCAGCAGCCTGACGGATTACCGGCCCAAGCTGCCGCTGCGGGTGTTCTCGTCGGATGGAATTCAACTGGGCGAATTTGGCGAGGAACGGCGCAATTTCGTACCTATCGCGCAGATCCCGCAAGTCATGAAGGAAGCCGTGCTGGCGGCCGAGGATGCGCGGTTCTACCAGCATGGCGGCGTGGACTACAAGGGTGTGGCCCGGGCTGCGCTCGAGAACTTGCGTGACGCGCGCAGCCAGGGCGCGTCCACCATCACCATGCAGGTGGCGCGCAATTTCTACCTGTCGACCGAGAAGACCTTCACCCGCAAGATCTACGAGATCCTGCTGGCGCTGAAGATCGAAAGCGTGCTGGCCAAGGACCAGATCCTGGAGCTCTATATGAACCAGATCTTCCTGGGTCAGCGGGCGAACGGCTTTTCTGCCGCGTCGGAGATCTACTTCGGCAAGAAGTTGAAGGACGTGACGGTGGCCGAAGCGGCCATGTTGGCCGGTTTGCCGAAGGCGCCCTCCGCCTACAACCCGATCACCAACCCGAAGCGGGCGACCCAGCGCCAGCGTTACATCATCGAACGCATGTTTGCAAATGGCTTCATCACAGAAGCCCAACACGATGAGGCGCTGAACCAGGTGCTGCGATACCGCACCCAGTCCGACAGCCTCACGCACGGCGAGTTTGTAGCCGAAGCGGCCCGGCAACTGGTGTTCAGCCAGTATGGCGACGAGACCTACAGCCGCGGCCTGGATGTCTACCTGACTGTGAAGGCTGCTGACCAGTTGGTGGCCTACAGGGCACTGCGCAAGGGCCTGATGGACTACGAATTGCGTCAGGTCTATCGCGGGCCCGAGGCCTATGTGGACCTGCCTGCGGACGCTGCCCTGATCGACGCTCGGGTGGCCGAGGCCTTGTCTGACCACCCGGACAACGACGATCTGCGCGCCGCCGTGGTGCTGGAGGCCGGACCGCGCAAGGTCACGGCCATGCTGCAATCCGGCGACTCGATCACTGTGACGGGTGAAGGTCTGAAGCCCGTCACTTCGGGCCTGGCAGACAACGCTGGTCCCAAGAAGCAGATCCGGCGTGGTGCCGTGGTGCGCGCGCTGCGCAATGCCAAGGGCGACTGGCAACTCACGCAACTGCCAGAAGTGCAGGGTGCCCTTGTGTCGCTGGATCCAAGGACCGGCGCCATCCGCGCCCTGGTGGGTGGCTTTGACTACGGCAAGAACAAGTTCAACCGTGTGACGCAGGCCTGGCGCCAGCCCGGATCCAGCTTCAAGCCATTCATCTACTCGGCTGCGCTGGAGAAGGGCTTCACGCCCGCGACCATCGTCAACGATGCACCGCTGTTCTTTGATGCCGGCACCACGGGAAGCCAGCCCTGGGAGCCCAAGAACTACGACGGCAAGTTCGAGGGCCCCATGCCCTTGCAGACGGCACTCGCCAAATCCAAGAACATGGTGTCGATCCGGGTGCTCAATGCCACCGGGACCGGCTTTGCCCAAAGCTGGATCGAGCGGTTTGGTTTCGACAAGGAAAAGCACCCAGCCTATCTGACCATGGCGTTGGGCGCCGGCGCGGTGACCCCATTGCAGATGGCCACCGGCTACAGCGTCTTTGCCAACGGCGGCTACCTGGTGCCGCCCATGCTGATCGAACGCATCACCGACAGCAAGGGCAAGCTGCTGCAGAAGTCCAGCCCGCCTGTTCTGGACGAAAGCTTGCGCACGCTGCCTGCCCGCAACGCCTTCGTGATGGACACCTTGTTGCAGGAAGTGGCCCGCAGCGGCACCGCGGCCCGCGCGCAAGGTACGCTCAAGCGGCCGGATCTGTATGGCAAGACGGGCACCACCAACGACTCGATGGATGTGTGGTTCGCTGGCTTCCAGCCCACGCTGACGGCTGTGGTGTGGATCGGCTATGACACCCCCCGCAAGCTGGGTGACCGCGAAACCGGCGGTGGCCTGTCCTTGCCGGTATGGATCGAGTACATGCAGCACGCGCTGAAGGGCGTGCCCGTGCAGGAGATTCCGCCGCCTCCTGGCGTGGCGCAGTCCGGCCCCTACTGGATGTTTGACGAGTACGTCGGTGGGGGCGGTGTCAGCAGCCTGGGGCTGGAAGATGCCGTTCCGCAGCCGCCAACGGCCGAGGAACGCAACAGCATTCTCGATCTCTTCAAGCGATGAGTTGAGGCGTTCAGGCTGGCCGTCAACTCAGCCCTCTGCCGACATTTGGCAGAACGGCATTGGCGGCACGCGGCTCTATCAGAACGCCAGGGGCAGGCCGCCTTGCTGTGTGGCATGGCGTGACAGTTCCTGAAGGAAGTCGCTCCCGTCGCGCGTGTCCACCCAGCGCCCGGCCTGCCAGCGGTAGTGAAAGCCACCGCCTTTGGCGGCCAGCCACACTTCGTGCAGCGGCGGCTGCGTGTTGATGATGATCTTGCTGCCGTTTGGGAAGCTCAGTTCCAGCAAGCCGCCGGTGCGCTGGGTGTCGATGTCAACCACATCGTCCTGCAGCCAGCGGTCGGTTGCCGCTTCGATACGGGCAAGCAAAGCGGCGGTTTCGCGGTGGTATTCGGCGTCCGTCAAGGCGGGGGCTGCGGGAGCCGTGCTCATAGAATCCTTCGCATGCAGGGTACTGTGGATTCCAGTGTATCGAGCCTGGCCGGTCGGGCTTGGCCTTTGGCCATGATGGTCGTGTTGGCGCTAGGAGCCTCGGCCTGCGGTCAAAAAGGGGCGCTGACGCTGCCGCCAGCTTCTTCGTCGGCAAGCGCTCCCTCGACGGGCCCAGCCGCCTCGGCAGCCATGCAATGAGCCTGCCTGGCGCTCCATTCCTGTCCCGAGAAAACGGCGAGCTGCGCCTGGAAGGCCACTCGCTGTCCGATCTGGCGCG
Source organism: uncultured beta proteobacterium (assembly GCA_963750785.1). Classification (GTDB taxonomy): domain Bacteria; phylum Pseudomonadota; class Gammaproteobacteria; order Burkholderiales; family Burkholderiaceae_C; genus Rubrivivax. The sequence goes on from CAVVSC010000006.1 coordinate 493,454, forward strand.
CCGTTTTGGCACTCCACTGTTTGTTTATTCGCGCAATGCCATGCGCGAGGCGGTGGCGGCCTACCAAGTTGCCTTGAAGGGCCGCCTGCACCTGATCTGCTACGCGATGAAGGCCAATTCCTCGCTGGCCGTGCTGCAGACCTTTGCAGAGGCTGGCTGCGGTTTCGACATCGTCTCCGGTGGAGAACTGGCACGCGTACTGGCTGCAGGTGGCGACCCAGCCAAGGTGGTGTTCTCTGGCGTTGGCAAGACACAGGCAGAGATGCGCCAGGCGCTGCAAGCCGGTGTGCGCTGCTTCAATGTGGAAAGCGTCCCCGAACTCGACACGCTCAATGCGGTTGCGCTGTCGCTCGGTCGGGTGGCGCCCGTGAGCCTGCGTGTGAACCCGGACGTGGACGCAGGTACGCATCCGTACATCTCCACCGGCCTGAAGGGCAACAAGTTCGGCATTGCCCATGTTGAGGCGCTGGCGGCCTACCGCCACGCGGCGCAATTGCCGGGCCTTCGCGTGGTGGGCATTGACTGCCACATTGGTTCACAGATCACACAACTGGCGCCTTACCTCGACGCGCTGGACCGCATGCTGGACCTGGTGGAGGCGGTGGAAGCCGCCGGCATCTCCATCCACCACGTGGACGTGGGTGGAGGCCTGGGTATCACCTACACCGACGAACAACCGCCGGACGCGTCCGAGTTGGTGGCGGGCATCGTTGCCCGCATGGAAGCGCGTGGACATGGCCAGCGCGAACTGCTGTTTGAACCTGGTCGTTCCTTGGTAGGCAATGCAGGCGTGTTGCTGGCGGAGGTGCTGGTGCTCAAGCCGGGAGAGGCAAAGAACTTCTGCATCGTGGACGCCGCCATGAATGACCTCATGCGGCCGGCCATGTACGAAGCCTGGATGGCCATCGAAGCTTGCGTCACGCGAACGGAAGGGTCGGCGAGATGGGATGTGGTCGGCCCTGTGTGCGAGTCTGGCGATTGGCTGGGGCGTGACCGCGACCTGGCCGTGCAGCCAGGCGACATCGTGGCCGTCCTGTCGGCCGGTGCCTACGGCATGGCGATGGCCAGCAACTACAACACCCGGCCGCGTGCGGCTGAAGTCATGGTGGACGGGAATGACGTGCACCTGATCCGAGAGCGCGAGAACGTGCAGGACCTGTTCGCTGGCGAATTGCTGATCCGCAACTGAAGCAAACCGCGCCACGCGCGTGTGCGAGGCTTCAGATCCGCGCTTCCTGCACGGCGTGGCAAGCCACCTGAATGCCCTGGAATTCGCTGAGCACCGGCCGCTCCTGCGCGCAGCGCGCGTTGGCATGCGGGCAGCGCGGGTGGAAGGCGCAGCCAGATGGCGGATTCAGCGGATTTGGCACCTCGCCTTGCACGGGCGTGCGGGAGCGCCCGCTCATGTGGATGTCCGGAATGGCATCCAGCAGCATGCGTGTGTAGGGGTGGCGCGGGTGCCTGAAGAGGTCTGCCTTGTCGGCCAGTTCCACCAGTCGGCCCAGGTACATCACACCGACCTGATCGGAGACATGGCGCACGACTGCCAGGTTGTGGCTGATGAAGAGATAGGTCAGGCCGCGCGCCTTCTGCAGGTCCTTCATGATGTTGAGCACCTGGGCCTGCACCGACACGTCCAGGGCCGAGGTGGGTTCGTCACAGACCAGGAATTCCGGCTGCGTGGCCAGCGCGCGTGCGATGCTGATCCGCTGGCGCTGGCCGCCGCTGAACTGGTGCGGGAACTTCTCGGCATCGGCCGCCGCCAGGCCCACCTGCATCAGCAGTTCGCCGACCTTGGCACCCAGTGCGTCAGCGCCACGCAGAACGCCCGTCGATGTGTCCGCAGGGTGCACCAGGCCGTGCTCGCGCAGCGGCTCGCCCACGATGTCCAGCACCTTCCAGCGCGGGTTGAGGCTGGCGTAGGGATCCTGGAAGATCATCTGCATTCGCCGGCGCAAGGTGCGCACGGCGGCCGGGTCCTGTTTCGCGTCGGTGGGCTGGCCGTCGAATTGCACCTCACCTCGGGTGGGTTGATACAGACCCACCAGCAGCCGCGCCACGGTGCTCTTGCCGCAACCAGACTCACCGACCAGTGCCAGTGTCTTTCCGCGTTCAATGCTGAAGCTGACGCCATCGACCGCATGCACAAACTGACGCGGCTTGCGTTCCACAACACGGTTGAGCCACGGCGCCGAGACATCGAAGACCTTGGTCAGGTCGGTCACTTGGACAAGCGGTCCGCTCATGACCGGAACCCCTGCTCTTGCACCAGCCAGCAAGCGGCCCGAGTGGCACCGGCATCCAGCAGCTCAGGGCGTTCCACGCGGCAGCGCTCGTGGACCTGCGGGCAACGCGGGTTGAAGGCACAGCCACGCGGAATGGCATTCAGTCGTGGCATGGAGCCGTCGATCTGCAGCAGGCGTTCGCGCTCTTCATCCATGGCTGGAATGGAACCCATCAGACCCATCGTGTAAGGGTGGCTGGGTCGGTGAATGACATCCGCCACCGGGCCGATCTCCGCCACGCGGCCGGCATAGAGCACCGCCACGCGGTCGCAGGTTTCGGCAATAACGCCCATGTCGTGCGTCACCAGCATCACGGCTGCGCCGTGGTCCTTGCAAAGCCGCTTGAGCAGCGAAATGATCTGTGCCTGGATGGACACGTCCAATGCCGTGGTCGGCTCGTCTGCCACGATCAATTGCGGCTCCGCCGCCAGTGCCAGCGCGATCACCACACGCTGCCGCATGCCACCGCTGAACTGATGCGGGTACTGGTTGATGCGCTCCTCGGCGGCCGGAATGCCGGTTTCCTGAAGCAATCGGATGGCGCGCCGTTGCGCTTCTTCGTGGTTGACTTTCAGGTGCGTCTGGATGGTCTCCGTGAGCTGCCGTCCAACGGTGTAGAGCGGGTTCAAGGACGTCAGTGGGTCCTGGAAGATGGCGCCGATCTGGCGGCCGCGGATGGCGCGCATCTGCTCATGCGGGAGCTTGTCGATGCGCTGTCCGTTGAGCAGGATCTCCCCCGAAGCGATGCGCCCGGGCGGTTCCAGCAATCCGATGATGGCCGCGCCCGTCAGGGACTTGCCGGCACCGGACTCGCCGACCACGCCGAGGATCTCGCCAGGGGCAATGTCGAAGGAGATGTCGTCCAGCGCCAGCAAGGTGCCTTGCCGGGTCGGGAATTCGACGCGCAGGTTCTTGACCTGCAGCAGGGGGGTCGGGCTTGCCATGGTCATCAGCGCAGCCGCGGGTTCAGCGCGTCGCGCAGCCAGTCGCCCAGCAGGTTCACGCTCAGCGCGATCAGTACCAGCATGGCACCCGGGAAGATGGTGATCCACCACTCGCCCGAGAACAGGAAGTCGTTGCCGACACGGATCAGGGTGCCCAGGCTGGGCGACGTGGGCGGCACGCCCACGCCCAGGAAGGACAGCGTGGCCTCGGTCAGGATGGCGGCCGCCACCTGGATGGTGGCCAGCACCAGCACCGGGCCCAGCACGTTGGGCAGCACATGCCTGAACATGATGCGCACCGGCGCCACGCCGATGACACGCGCAGCCTGCACGTATTCCTTGTTGCGTTCCACCAGCGTGGAGCCGCGCACGGTGCGCGCGTACTGCACCCAGCCGGTGAGCGAAATGGCGACGATCAGCACGCCAAAGGCCAGCGAGTCCTGTGCGTTGGGGAACATCGCGTGGCCCACACCGTCGATCAAGAGCGCCACCAGGATGCTGGGGAACGACAGCATCACGTCGCAGACCCGCATGATGAAGGTGTCGACCTTGCCGCCGGCAAAGCCCGACAACAGGCCCAGCCCCACGCCCACCACCATGGACACCAGCACCGAGGCCAGGCCTACGAACAGCGAGATGCGCGCGCCGTAGAACAGCGCCGACAGGATGTCGCGGCCCTGGTCGTCGGTGCCCAGCAGGAACTTGCGGCTGCCTTCGTCTTCCCAGGCTGGCGGCAGGCGTGCATCGGACAGGTTCAGAGAGGCCAGGTCAAACGGGTTGTGCGGCGATACCCAAGGCGCGAAAAGCGAACAGACCAGACACAGCAACGCAATCACCGCCGCCAGCATGGCGGTGGGGGAAGAACGGAAGCTGAACCAGAGGTCGCTGTCCAGGAAGCGGGACAGGCGTCCCGGCTGTGCGGGGGGTGAGGATGCGGATGTCATCGGTTCGTGGGTGTCAATGGCCGCCGCCGCCGGGCCGTTCCATGCGCAAGCGCGGGTCGACGGCAAAGTAGAGCAGGTCCACCACCAGGTTCACGATGACGAAGATCAGCGCGATCAGGCACAGGTAGGCGGCCATCACCGGGATGTCCGCAAACTGGACCGCCTGGATGAAGAGAAAGCCCATGCCAGGCCACTGGAAGACGGTCTCGGTGATGATGGCAAAGGCAATCAGGCTGCCCAACTGCAAGCCGGTGATGGTGATGACGGGCACCAAGGTGTTCTTCAGCGCATGGCCGAAGTACACGGCATGGTCGGTGAGGCCGCGGGCACGCGCGAACTTGACGTAGTCGGTGCGCAGCACCTCCAGCATCTCGGCGCGCACCAGGCGCAGGATCAGGGCCAGTTGGAACACCGACAGCGTCACGGCCGGCAACACCAGGTGCTTCCAGCCGTCGACGGTCAGCAGGCCTGTCGTCCAGTTCCCGAAGGCCAGTGTGTCTCCGCGGCCAAAACTGGGTAACCACTTCAGCTGCACCGAAAACACGAGGATCAGCAGGATGCCGATCAGGAAGGTCGGCAGCGACACGCCAAGCAACGACAGCGTCATGGCCAACTGCGAGCCGAAGCGTCCGCGCCGCAGCGCAGCGTACACGCCCAGCGGCATGCCGACGCCCAATGCGATCACGGCCGCAGCCAGTGCCAGTTCCAGGGTGGCGGGAAAGCGTTCAACGATCAGTGCCGACACCTTGCGTCCCTGACGCAGGCTGAGCCCGAATTCGCCCTGCAAGGCATTGCCCACGAAGTGCGCAAACTGCACCGGGAAAGGGTCGTCCAGTCCCAGGTCCTTGCGCAATTGGGTGCGCTGTTCCTGGGTGGCATCCTGGCCCAGCAGATTGGTGACCGGGTCGCCGACAAACTGGAACAGCATGAAAGCGATGAACGCCACCGCGAGCATGACGATCACGGCTTGCAGCAGTCGGCGGAGGATGAAGGCCAGCATGAAGGGGGGACGATGCCGCGCGGCAAAGCCGACAATGATGCGTGCATCAACCGTGCCGTGCAGCGGGAAAGACCCGCAGGCTCAAGGCCTGGTCACGGGCACGAATTTCACCGGTCCGTACCAGGACTGGGCGCTGGAGGCCGTGTTGTCGCTGTCGGTCATGAACGCCACGGCCTTCACGGCGCCGGGCGCTTCACCAAAGGCCATGCGGAAGTCGGCGGCCAGATCACGTTGGTGGTCGCGCCAGCGGCGCAACTGGCTGGGTCCGGAGTCGACCACGATGTTGCGGATGCGGTCGGTACGCGGGTTGATGATGACGGAGCCCACAGGCGCCTTGGCATCCCACACATAGACCAGCGTGGCATAAGGCGGACGTTCACCCGTCAAGGCTTCCGCCAGGTCGAACAGCGCGCGCGTGCGGGGCGGCAGCTGGCGGGTGTCGCCCTCAAACGCAAACATGACACGCGCCGGCGCATCCGCGCGTGAAGCCTCGCCGACGTTGGCCTCTTCGTTGATGTCCTGAACCCACCACGAAAACTGGACTTCACCGATGGCGGGGGCCGGCAGGTCGACATGACGGCGCCACATGCTGGCCGAGCGCTCTGATACCGCCGAAGTGCACTCGCGGGCGTCCTTGTGCGCGGCGGCATAGATGGTACGGGGCTTGCCCGGCAGCGCCACGGAATGCCAATCGTTGCGGGCCGCCAGTTCGGCAGGGGGCGCGTGTGCACAGCCAGCCAGCAGAATCAGCGCGACCAGTCCGGTCAAGGCCAGGTGAAGGCGAGGCAGGTTCATCAACGGTCTCACCGAAGGAAAGAAAAACGGCCGCCCGAAGGCGGCCGCTTGGCTGATGAGTCAGCTGCCTTGCGGCAGCGTGGCATCAGAAGGAGTGACGAACACCCGCGTTGTAGCCGCTGGAAGTCGCGCCACGGGTCATGGCAGCACCGGCGCCGACCACGAAGCTGGCGCCCGTGGTGGTGGAGCCGTCGTTGTTCAGGCTGGAGTACGTGGCGTACAGGGCGGTACGCTTGGACAGGTCGTACTGGTAGCCGAAGCTGAACATCTTGGCGCCGCGGGCATCGCTTTCGCCGCTGACCTTGTTGTACGAGGCCTTCAGGGTGCTGGCACCGAACGGCACCACGGCGCCAATCAGGATGTGCTTCTGGTTGGCATTGCCGAAGGTGACCTTGTCGTACATGCCTTGAATGGTCATGAAGCCGGCGTTGAACGACGCGCCGATGTTCATTTGCTTGTACTTGTTGGGACCAGCCGTTGAGGTCTGACCAGTCGCAGCCGACACGCTGACCGGGCCACCAGCGTAGCCGATACGGCCGCCGATGTACTTCGTTCCAGCAGCACCTTCACCAGCAGCGACTTGAACGCCGCCGAACACGCCACCCAGAGCAGGCAGGGTGTAGCCAACCACGTTGTTGCCGCGCACTTGGGTGATGGCACCCGAACCCAGCGTCGATTCCACATTGCCCATGCTGCCCAGGCCGTTGAAGCCAAACGGGTCGTAAGCGGCGCGGTTGCTGAAGGTCACGACATAGTCACGGCCCAGACGCACTTCACCGAAGCCACCCAGCAGGCTGACGGTGGAGCGACGGTTCCAGAAAGCGGTCACGCCAGCTTGGCCGTTGCCGCCGCCAGCGGTGCCGACGTCAGGCGCCAGACCGGATTCCAGCCAGAAGCCAGCACGCATGCCGCCGCCAAGGTCTTCAACGCCACGAACGCCGAAACGGTTGCTGTTCAGCTGGTCGCTGGACAGGGACTTCACAGTCGCAGAACCGTTCTTCACGCTGTTGACCGATTGGTCAACGATGCCGAACAAGGTGACCGAAGACTGGGCCGAAGCCGCGCCTGCAAACGCAGTCAGCGCTGCCAGGGCGAGCAGAGATTTTTTCATTGCAACTATCTCCTAGGTTGAAACTTGAGGTCCCGATCAGGGGAGGTCACCCACTGAGAGCCAGGGGGCGGATCAGGCCAACCTCCTCAGCGGAAGCTTCGCGTATTGCACCAGACGGTTCATGTCATTTCCATCGCGTAGACCCGAAAAGGGCGGCGCCTGTTGTCTGGCAACAACGAGAAACAGACCGGTCTGGGCCTCGAGTCAAAACATTTATTCTGGTGCCTCATGGATTACCCGGATCGAATTCTCATCAGCCTGGACAACGCCTTGCGCACCGTCACGGGTGCCGTGCATGCCGCCAGGCCCAATCCTGCGGGCCCGACCCGCGTCGACACCTTGTCCGACGCCGACAGGCAACTGTCGGGCGCGCTGATGCGTGTCAACCACGTCGGAGAGGTCTGCGCCCAGGCGCTGTACCAAGCCCAGGCGCTCACGGCGCGTTCGCCGGGCTTGCGCCTGCAGATGGAGCAGGCCGCCCGCGAGGAAATCGACCACCTGGCCTGGACGCAACAGCGCCTGGAAGAACTGGGAGACCGGCCCAGCTTGCTCAACCCGCTGTGGTTCGCCGGTGCTTTTGGCATCGGTCTGTTGGCCGGGCGCTTGGGCGACCGCGTCAGCCTGGGCTTTGTGATCGAGACCGAGCGACAGGTGGAGCAGCACCTTGCGGGTCATCTGGACCGCCTGCCTGCCGAAGATCAGCGTTCGCGCGCCATCGTGGGTGTGATGAAAGAAGACGAGAAGCGTCACGCGGAGCAAGCGGCCGATGCGGGCGGCATGAGCCTGCCATCAGTGGTCGGCGCGTTGATGCGTGGCGCAGCCAAGCTGATGACCACGGTGGCGCACCGGGTCTGAGGGCTTCGCGAAAACGATCAGGCTTCGACGATTTCGAAGCTGGTCGTGATCTCGGCGGTCTTTGCCAGCATGATGCTGGCGGAGCAATAGCGCTCGTGTGAAAGCGCAATGGCACGTTCGACCGCCAGTGCGGGCAGCTTGCGGCCTGTCACGACGAAGTGCATCTGGATGCGCGTGAAGACCTTCGGATCCTGAGCCGCCCGCTCGGATTTCAGCTTGACCTGGCAAGCCGTCACCTCATGGCGTCCGCGCTTCAGGATCAGCACCACGTCATAGGCCGTGCAACCGCCGGTACCGGCCAGCACCGTTTCCATGGGCCGCGGTGCCAGGTCGCGCCCGCCGCCTTCGGGCGCGCCGTCCATGGTCAGAAAGTGTCCGCTGCCGGTTTCAGCGACGAATCCCATGCCGGTGCCCGGCATCCAGTTGATGGTGCATTCCATGGTGCGTGGTTCCTGCTTTCGCCCTGTTGTTGCGCGTGCCTGATGCACGTGTCGTGAATTGGAGTCAGCTCACTAGCAAAGGCGTGCAAAGAGCATATTGCACTGCAACATCCCGGTGATAGACTGCTCCGCAAGGAAGTCGATTCGGACCTTGGTCCAAGCGGCTTCCACCGATTGTCTCCTCCACCTCCTGAATGGTGGATTCAGCCCGGGGCCCGCAAGGGCACCGGGCTTTTTTCTGCGCGCGTCCCGGCTGCGTTCGGTAGGTGACGGGCGCTTATGATCCGCGCCCCTCCTTTGCCCCGAGCCTTGCCGTCCATGCCCGCTGCTCGCACCAGTCCACCCGCCCCTGCACCAGCCGAACGGCCGCGTGCCGTGCTCACGCCCAAGGCGGAACGCATTGCCGGTGAGTATCTGAAGCGCGTGCTGACGGCCAAGGTCTATGACGTGGCGCGCGAAACAGCGCTGGACCCGGCGCGCAACCTCAGCCGTCGGCTGGGCAACACCGTGCTGCTGAAGCGCGAAGACCAGCAACCCGTGTTCAGCTTCAAGTTGCGCGGCGCTTACAACAAGATGGCCCATCTGTCGCCCGAGGCCCTGGCGGCCGGCGTCATCTGCGCGTCTGCCGGCAACCATGCACAGGGCGTGGCGCTGGCCGCCAAGCGAATGGGTTGCCGCGCGGTCATCGTGATGCCGGTGACCACGCCCAAGCTCAAGGTCGACGCGGTGCATGCCTTGGGCGGCGAGGTGGTGTTGAGCGGCGACAGCTTCAGCGATGCCTACCAACACGCGCTGGAGCTGCAGGCCGAGCAGAAGCTGACCTTTGTGCATCCCTTCGACGACCCGGACGTGATTGCCGGCCAGGGCACTGTGGCCATGGAAATCCTGCGTCAGCACCAAGGCCCGATCGACGCCATCTTCGTGGCCATCGGCGGGGGCGGTTTGATCAGTGGCGTGGCGGCCTTGATCAAGGCGTTGCGCCCGGAGGTGCGCGTGATTGGCGTGCAGACCGCGGATAGCGACGCCATGCTGCGCTCGGTGCGCTCGGGCAAGCGGGTGACGCTGTCCGACGTGGGGCTGTTCTCCGACGGCACAGCGGTCAAGCTGGTGGGCAAGGAAACCTTCCGCGTGGCCCGCGCCCTGGTGGACGATTACGTGGTGGTGGACACCGACGCGGTCTGCGCCGCCATCAAGGACGTGTTCCAGGACACCCGCAGCATCCTGGAACCGGCGGGCGCCCTGGGCGTGGCGGCGATCAAGCAGTACGTCGAACGGCACAAGTTGAAGGGCCAGACACTGGTGGCCATCACCTGCGGCGCCAACATGAATTTCGACCGCCTGCGTTTCGTTGCCGAGCGTGCGGAATTTGGCGAACAGCGTGAGGCGCTCTTTGCCGTCACCATCCCCGAGGAGCGCGGCTCCTTCAAGCGCTTTTGTGAATCGATCGGCCCGCGATCCGTCACCGAGTTCAACTACCGCATCTCTGACCAGCGGGTGGCCCACGTGTTCGTCGGACTGGCGATCCAGAAGCGCGACGAGGCGTCGCGCATGGCCAAGCACTTCACCCGCCAGGGATTCGACAACGTCGACCTCACCGACGACGAACTGGCCAAGGAACATGTGCGCCATATGGTCGGCGGCCGCAGCGAACTGGCCCGCAACGAGCGCCTGTTTCGCTTCGAATTTCCGGAGCGTCCCGGTGCCTTGATGCGATTCCTGGCCACCATGCATCCGGGCTGGAACATCAGCCTCTTCCACTACCGCAACCAGGGTGCGGACTACGGTCGTATCCTGGTGGGCATCCAGGTGCCCGCAGGGGATGAAAAGACCTTCGACCAGTTCCTGAAGTCGCTGGCCTACCCCTTCATCGAAGAGACGCACAACCCCGTCTATGGTCTGTTCCTGCGTTAGGACCGATCGCTACACTCAAGCTCATGAAACGGCCCCACGCTCTGTTCGTTTGCAGCACCCATGCGGCGCGTCAGTGCCCCGAGGCCCACTGACATGGCCCACAGCCGATCCCTGGTCACACCCACATCCAGTCCCGTCCTGGAGAAGGCGCTTCGCGACAAGCTGCAACGCCGCAACGACCTGGGCGGCGGACTGGGGCAGTTGGAGCCGCTGGCCATCCGCCTGGGTTTGATGCACAACACGCTGAAGCCGCAGTTGCGCGAATCGCACCTGCTGGTTTTCGCGGCCGACCACGGCCTGGCGGTAGACGGCATTGCCGACCCGCGCATCCCTTCCACCCACGACACCGTCGAGCGGCTGCTGACCAAGAAGCTGCCGTTGACCGCCTTCGCCGGCGCGCAGCAAGTGAACGTGACCGTGGTGGACTGCGGCATGGCCGACAACGTCGCACCGCACGACCGGCTGCTGCAACGCAAGATCGCCCACGGCACGCGCAACGTTCGCGCTTCGCCTGCCATGAGCACGGAACAGGCCCATGCTGGCATGCGTGCCGGCATGGAGATCGGCGACAAACTGCCTGGCAACGTGACCATGCTGGCTGGTGTGGGTGTAGGCGCACATGAAAGTGCAGCCCTGGTGCTGGCGCGGCTGACCGACAGCCCGGTGCGCGACCTCATCGTGAGCGGCCCGCAGATGGAAACTGACCGCCTGATGCGCACGCTCAGCGTGCTGCAAGCCGCGCAGGCGCGCCACCGCGACGTGACGGAACCCATCGAAGTGCTGGCCGCTTTTGGTGGCTTCGAAGTGGCCGTGATGGTCGGTGTGATCCTGATGGCCGCCAGCAAGCGCCACCTGCTGATGATCGACGGCATGCCGGCCTGCGCCGCGCTGATGCTGGCCGCGCGCATCGCGCAGCCGGTCACCGACTACTGCGTGTTCTGCCGCAGCCATTCGCACCGCGGACTGGACCAGGCGCTGAACCTGTTCCGTGCGGCCGCGCTGCTGGAACTGGGCATGGAAACCACCGACGGCACCGGCGCACTGCTGGCCTGGCCCATGGTCAAGAGCGCGGCGGCGTTGCTGACCGAAGTGGCGGACGGGGAAGATCCCGGCCCCACGCAGCCCGACGGCCTGGCGGAACCGTTTGTGGAGCCCAAGGCCGAGAAATCGCCGTTCGGCGCCGCGCTGTACTGAACTGACAAGCGGGCCAGTCCCCACCCTACTGGAGTTGGGTGGAGCGGTTGTTCTCGATCTGCGGCGGCACCTGCCCTGGCGGCGGCGGCGCGATCTGCGGTGGCAGCGGCTGCAGGTTCTGCTGCTGCGGCACGGGCTGCATGGGCCGCATCACAGGCACTCCACTCGGCGGGGAAGGCACGCCGCCGGGCTGCACCGAAGGCAACTGCCCGGTGGCAGGCGGCTGCGGCGGCGGAATGTTCAGCGCCACCAGTGCCGGCCCGCCTGGCGGCCCCAGTTCGACGCCGCGCGCAGACACCGTCTGCAGCACGTTCTGGCCGTCCACCAAGGCGCCCAGCTTGAAAGCCTTGGGAGCCTTGCCGTCGACCGAAATCAGGGCCACGCCGCCCCGGCTGCTGGCCTGACCACGCGGGCTGACCACGCCGACCAGGTTGAAACGCGCGTCCGCCGTGGGTTCCGCTTGGGCGGCAGCCTGCGCGGGTGCCGGGTCCACGCCCAACACGCGGCCCAGGTCGCCGCGCGCGGCGCCGGACAGGTCGGCCACCTGCGTCTGCGGCGGCAAGGGCGTCGTCTTGGTGAACAGACGCAGGCCCCAGAAGACCGCACTGGCAGCTACCAGTGCCCACACACACATGCTCACCCAGCGCAGCAACATGCGCGGATTATCATCCACCGCACCTTGTGAAGCCGGGCCCGCCAGGGGCTCGCTGCCCTGACATGAACTCTTTCCCTCAAGCGACGACGGCCGTGCTGCTGCAGGGCCTGCCGCGCCGGTGTCGCAACCGAGCCGCGCGCGGCTTCACGCTGATCGAACTGCTGGTGGTGCTGGTGATCATCGGCGTGCTGGGCGCACTGATCGTGCCGAACCTGTTTTCAAGCCTCGACGACGCGCGTGTCACTGCCGCCCGGACGGACATCAACACCCTGGGCCAGGCACTGAAGCGCTACAAGCTCGACAACCTGCGCTACCCCACTACCGAACAAGGCCTGGATTCCCTGGTCCGCAAGCCCACGGCCGGCAGCCCGCCGCCCAACTGGAAGCCTTACCTGGACAAGCTGCCGGCAGACCCGTGGGGACGCCCGTACCAGTACCTGAACCCGGGCGTGCGCGGCGAACTCGACGTGTTCAGTTTTGGTGCCGACGGCCAGCCCGGGGGCGACGGCAAGGATGCCGACATCGGCAACTGGCAGTAGGCCGCCGGCCTGGCGCCAAGCGCGCCGCAGTCCCGCCGGCTTCACGCTGCTGGAACTGCTGGTGGTGCTGGCGATCATCGCCGTAGGTGTCTCGCTGGTGGTGCTCACGCTGCCTGACGGCGACGCATCGCGCCTGGACGAAGAAGGTGCACGGCTGAGCGCCTTGTTGGAGACCGCCCGCGCCGAATCGCGCACCTCGGGCATGGCCGTCTGGTGGGCGCCGTCAGGGGCCGAGAACCCGGCTGGCGCGCAGGGCGAGTCCGTGAATTTCCGATTCGTCGGGCTGCCGCGCGCGCTGGCCCTGCCGGGCCGCTGGCTGGACCCGCGTGTCAGCGCCCAAGTGGTCGGCGCACAGTCCATCGTGCTGGGTCCGGAGGCCATCCTGCCGGCCCAGCGCATCGTGCTCAGCCTGGGAGAACGGCGGCTCGAACTGGCCAGCGACGGGCTGGGGCCGTTTACCCTGGCCGAGCCCCCTCCCGCCGCGGAGCCGCGCCGATGAAGACCGGAGCCGGCCCGGGCACAGCATGCCCAGCCCGCGGTTTCACCTTGCTGGAGGTGCTGGTGGCGCTGGCCGTGACCGCCATTGCGCTGGCCGCCGGATTGCGCGCCGCGGGCGTGTTGGGCGACAACGCCGAACGCCTGGGCGAGGTCATTGCCGCGCAGTGGTGCGCCGACAACCAGCTGACCGAACTGCGCCTGCGCAGCAGCTTTCCCGGTGTGGGCGACAGCGATTTCGCCTGCGAACAACTGGGCCGCAGCTACCGCGGCAAGTTGGTGACACGCCCCACGCCCAACCCCAGTTTCCGCCGCGTCGACGCCGTGGTGAGCAATGAAGCCGGACTGCCCCTGGTCACCTTGTCCACGGTGCTGGGCCGCCAATGAGCAAGGCCCTGCACGGCAGCCGAGGCTTCACCCTGGTGGAGGTGCTGGTGGCCTTGCTGGCGATGGCCATCCTGGCGACCTTCGCCTGGCGTGGGCTGGACGGCGTGATCGCATCCCGCGACGCCAACCGAGAAGTGATCGACCGCACGTCGCGCCTGGCCACGGTGCTGGTGCAGTGGGAGCAGGACCTGCAAGCCGTGCACGACACCGGCGTCGTGCCGGCCATCGCCTTCGACGGCCAGAGCCTGCGCCTGACCCGGCGCGTGGACGGCGGCGTGGCCCTGGTCGTCTGGGCTGTGCGAAGTGGCCGCTGGCAGCGTTGGGTGGGCCCCGCGGTGCAACGGACCGGGCCCTTGCAGCAGGCGTGGATGGCCAGCCAGCAGTTCATGGGCGACGAGCCCGGGCAGGTGATGGCGGCCGACCAGGCCAGCGACTGGCAGGTGTATTTCTGGCGCGGCAGCGACTGGAGCAATGCGCAGTCCAGCGGCGACCTGGTGCAGGTCAATGCTGCACCGGCGGCTGCTTCACCGGGCTCGGCCGCCAGTGGCGCTGCCGCCAGCGCGGTGCGCGAGGAATTGCCAAGAGCCGTGCGCCTGGTGATCACCCTGCGCGGCGGCAAGCTGACCCGCGACATTGCGCTCGGGCCCACTGGATCGTGACGCGCGCATGAGTCGCTCATGAAGACAGCTCGCCAACAAACCGGTGCCGCGTTGCTTCTGGCCATGATCATCGTGGCCCTGGTCACGACCGTGGCCGCCAGCATGGTGTGGCAACAGACCCGCGCCGTCAGCGTGGAAGCGGCGGAACGGGCCCGGGCGCAGGCGAGCTGGGTGCTGGCCGGTGCCATGGACTGGGCGCGGCTGATCCTGCGCGAAGACCAGCGCTCCGGGCGGCAACGCAACAGCCCCTATGACGGCCTGGACGAGCCCTGGGCGCAACCGCTGGCCGAAGCGCGCCTGTCGGCCTTTCTGGCAGCGGACAAGGACAACACCCTGGACAGTGGTCCCGAGGCCTTCATCTCCGGTGCCATCGAGGACGCGCAGTCGCGCTTCAACTTGCGCGGCCTGGTGGACGGCAGCGGCAAGATCGTCACTGCACAGCTGGAAGGCTTCAGGCGCCTGTGCACGCTGGCCGGCGCGCCTGGGGACGCAGCCGAGCGCATCGCCGCGGCCTTGCGATCGGTGATGGTCTCGCCGCCGGACGATGGCGCCGGCGGACCGCCACTGCGTCCCACGCGGCTGGCGGACCTGGCCTGGCTGGGCATCGACAAGCCGACGCTGGAGCGTCTGGCGCCCTACGTGGATTTGCTGCCGGTGGCCACCACGGTGAATGTCAACACCGCGCCACGCGAGGTCATCGTGGCGGCCATCGACATCGACGCCGGCAGCGCGCAGCGTCTGGTGCAGGCGCGTGGTCGCGAGTCCTTCAAGAACATGGAGGCTGTGGCCGCGCAATTGGCGCCGGGGGTGCAGCTGGACCCGGCCCGTGTGTCCGTGGGCAGCAGCTACTTCCGCGTCAGTGGTCGCCTGCGCCTGGACGAGCGCCTGCTGGAAGAGCGTTCTCTGCTGGTCCGGCGCGACAACCGTGTGGAAGTGCTGCAGCGCGAAAAGCAGAGCTTCACGGCCGTCGCGCGCTGACAGCGACAATAGGCGGCTGACCTGAACGGACCCCACTTCCACGCCCCTGCCTCCACGCATTTGCATGTCCCTGCTTGTCGTCCTGCTTCCCCCCGCTGAACGCCTGTCTGCGCAGCATGCCCACGCCGGTCCCGAGCCGGCAGCGCGTCTGCCGTCCGAATGGCCCTACGTGCTGAGTGCCGATGGCCGCAGCCCGTCCAGCCAAGGCCAGGCCGCAGCGGCCCTGTTGCCGCGTGCCGACCAGACCTTGCTGGTGCTGGCCGAGGCCGATCTGAGCTGGCACCCGATCGACATTCCCAAGGCACCCTCCGCGCGCATGCGCGCCGCGCTGGCTGGCGTGCTGGAAGAGGCGCTGCTGGATGACGAATCCAAGCTGCATTTCGCATTGGGTGCCGGTGCGGTGCCGGGCAAGCGCGGCTGGGTGGCGGTGACGGACGAGCGCCGCCTGAATGCCGCGCTGAACGCACTGGAGCAGGGCGGCCGCACCGTGGACCGCGTGGTGCCAGCCGCTGAACCCGGCCCTTGGCGTGGCCACTTCCATGCCGGGTCCCACGCGGGCGCCCATGCCGACAGCACCACGGTCGCCGACGACGAACACCCGTGGTTGACGCTGTCAGGCCCCGAAGGCGTTTTCACCGCTCGCCTGTCCGGCACCCTGGCGCGCGCGCGGCTGGCCAGCCTGGACGTGGGCTCGGTGAACTGGACTTCGGCACCGGCTGCCGCCATGGCTGCCGAGCATCTGGTGGGCGCGCCCGTGGCGCTGCAAAGCGACGCCGCGCGGGCGCTGGAAGCAGGGCAATCCGCTGCCAACCTGCGTCAGTTCGACTTGGCCGTGCGCCACCGCGGCAGCCGTGCCGTGATGGATGGTGCGCGGCAGTTGCTCAGCGCACCCTGGCGCCCGGTGCGCATCGCCTTGGTGGCCCTGCTGGCGGTTCAGCTGGTGGGCTTGAACGCCTATGCCTGGACGCAGCGCCAGGCCCTGGCCGCCAAGCGCGAAGCCATGGACCAGCTGGTGCGCAGCGCGCACCCCGGCGTGAAGATCGTGCTGCCCGCGCCGCAGCAGATGCAGCGCGAAACCGACCGTCTGCGCACCGCTGCGGGTCGACCGGGTCCGGGCGACCTCGAATCCATGCTGGCCGCCGCTGCCGCTGCCTGGCCCGACGGCGCAGGCCCCGCACCCAGCTTGCGCTTTGAAGGCGGGAGCCTGACCTTGACGGGCAATTGGCCTGAACAACAGGCGCAGCAGTTCCGCGAACGCATCCGCGCGCTGGGCTACAGCGCCGAAGTGGCGGACGGCCGGGCGACGATCAGCCGCGTGGCCAGGGGTGGACCATGAGCGACAGCCGCGCCAAGGCCTGGGCGGCGCCGGCCGCCGCCTGGTGGCAGGGCCTGGCGGCCCGTGAGCGCCGCATGCTCGGCTGGGCCGCTGTGCTGGTCGGTGTGGCCTTGCTGTGGTGGGTGGCTCTGCAGCCCGCCTGGCACACCCTGGCACAGGCGCCCTTGGACCACGAACGCCTGGACGCGCAGTTGCAGCAAATGCAGCGCGAAGCCGCCGAGACCCAGCAACTGCGCGCCATGCCGCCCTTGCCGGCCGACCAGGCCGCCGAGGCACTGCGCGCCGCGACCGACCGGTTGGGCAGCAAGGCCCGGCTGGTGTTGCAGAGCGAACGCGCCACCATCACGTTCACCGGTGTGGGCAGCACGGCCTTGCGTGACTGGCTGAACGAAGCCCGCGCGGGTGCCCACGCACGGCCGGTGGAAGCCAATCTCACCCACGGCCCGCAAGGCTTCAATGGCAGTGTCATCCTGGTTTTGGGGGGCAACACGTGAAGGCCTGGGCGCCGGGTGGCGCGCTCGTTGGGGCGGTCTTGGCCTTGGTGGGATTTGCGCCCGCACAGTGGTTGGCCGGAGCCGTCAACGACGCCACCGGCGAGCGCCTGATGCTGGTCGATGCCCGTGGCACGGTTTGGAACGGCAGCGCGCAACTGGTGCTGACGGGCGGTGCAGGCAGCCGAGATGCCAGCACCTTGCCCAGCCGCCTGCACTGGACCTTGGGCCTGGACGGCACAGCACTGCTGCTGCGCGCTCAGCAGGACTGCTGCATGAACGTGCCGTTGACCCTGCGGGTGCGGCCAGGCTGGGCCAGGCTGCGGGTGGAACTGGTGCCGCCTGTCGGGCCGGGCGCTGGCAATGCCGGCATGCCCCGCATGTCAGGCACTTTGGCGCAATGGCCCGCCGGCTGGCTCACTGGCCTTGGCACGCCCTGGAACACACTGCGTTTGGCAGGCTCCCTGGCGCTGTCAAGCACAGGTTTTGCTGCGGAAAACGTGCAGGGCCGCTGGACCTTGACCGGCCAGGCGCAGCTGGATCTGCGCAGCATGTCCAGCGGCCTGTCCACCCTGGACACGCTTGGCAGCTACCGTTTCCAGTTGCAAGGGGATGAACGCGGCGACGCGGCGCGCATCTCATTGAGCACCACCGAAGGCGCGTTGCAGATCATGGGCAATGGCCAGTGGACCGCGTCTCGGCTTCGCTTCAACGGCCAGGCCAGCGCCGCACCGGGCTCGGAAGCGGCCTTGTCCAATCTGCTCAATCTCATCGGCCGCCGTCAAGGCGCGCTGTCTCTCATCACGATCGGGTGACCATGAACACTGCGTCTCGACAAAGCCGCGCACGACCGGGCTTTGCCAAGTCCCTGGCCTTGCTGCTGGCCACCACAATGGCGGCGCCACCTGTGATGGCCCAGGACGCCGGTCGGCCCGCCGCGTCGTCGCGCAGCGCCCAGGTCACGGTCAATTTCGTCAACGCCGATATCGAAGGCGTCACACGCGCCTTCGCGGCCATGATCAACCGGCCCATCGTCGTGGACCCGCGTGTCAAGGGCAATGTCACGGTCTACAGCGAACAGCCGCAGAGCGTGCGCGAGGCGTACTCGAGCTACGTGTCGGCCCTGCGTGGACTGGGCTTTGCCATCGTTGAAAGCGGGGGCCTGCTGAAGGTGGTGCCGGAGGCTGATGCCAAGCTGCAGGCCGGCACCGTCAGTGTGGGCGACGTGGGTGTGCGCGGCGATCAGGTCATCACGCAGATCTTCCCGCTGCGCTACGAGAACCCGAACAACCTGGTGGCCGTGCTGCGTCCGCTGATCAGCGCCAACAACACCATCAATGCCAATCCCGGCAGCAACGCGCTCATCATCACCGACTACGCGGACAACCTGCAGCGCATTGCCAAGATCATTGCGGCACTGGACTTGCCGGCCCATACCGACATCGAGATCATCCCGCTGCAGCATGCCGTGGCGGCCGATCTGGCGCCGCTGGTGCAGCGACTGACCGATGCCAGCGGTGCGCCTGCAGTGCCCGGCGCGCCGGGCCTGGCGGGCACTTCCACCACGGTGGTGGCCGATTCGCGCAGCAACTCCCTCATCGTGCGCGCGCCCAATGCCGCGCGCCTGCTGGCCTTGCGCGCCACCATTGCCAAGCTGGACCGCCCCAACACGCTGGGCGGCACTGGCGGCATGTGGGTGGTGCACCTCAAGAATGCCGACGCCACGCGCCTGGCGACCGTCGTGCGGGCCGCCTTTGGTGCGCAGGCAGGCAGCGCGGGCAGCAGCAGCACAGGGGGTGGGTCGGCCGGTGGGGTGCTGAGCAGCCCGGCCGCACCCACCACATCCACCGGCGCCGGTGCCGTGGGCTCTTCGCCGGCCACGGCCGGCACCACGGCAGTGGCGCAGCCCAGCACGGGCGGCTTCATACAGGCCGACCCGGCAACCAATTCACTGGTCATCACCGCGCCCGAGCCTCTGTACAAGCAGGTGCGCGCGCTCATCGACCAACTGGACACGCGCCGTGCGCAGGTCTACATCGAAAGCATGATTGTCGAAGTGACTGGCAACGACAGTGCGGAATTCGGCTTCCAGTGGCAGGGCCTGCTGGGCAAGTCGGGTGACAAGTTCGGCCTGGCGGGAGGCACCAACTTCAGCAACACCGGGCCCAGCATCATCGACTTGAACGTCAATGCGGCCACGGGCAAGGGCGTTTCCCTGGCCGGTGGCCTCAACGTGGGCCTCTTGTCGGTGATCAATGGCGTCACGTCCCTGGGCGCCATCGCGCAGATGTTGCAGAAGCAGGGCGGCTCCAACATCGTCAGTGCCCCCAACTTGATCACGCTGGACAACGAAGAAGCCAAGATCGTCGTCGGCGAGAACGTGCCCTTCATCACCGGCCAGTTCACGCAGACCGGCGGCACCACGACCAACCCCTTCCAGACCATCGAACGCAAGGACGTCGGCATCACGCTGCGCATCCGGCCGCAGATCGGCGAAGGCGGCGCGGTGCGCATGACCATCTTCCAGGAACAGAGCACGGTGAAGAGCACGGACAGCGCAGGCCCGACCACGTCCAAGCGTTCCATCGAGAACACCGTGGTGGTGGACGACGGTGCCATCCTGGTGCTGGGCGGCCTGATCGAGGAAAAGTTCGAAACCAACAAGCAGAAGGTCCCGCTGTTGGGTGACCTGCCCTTCATTGGCGCCTTGTTCCGCAGCGAGAGCCGCGCGCGCGTGCGCACCAACCAGATCGTGTTCCTGCGGCCGATCGTGCTGCGTGACGCCGAAAGCGCCAACAAGCTGTCGGTGGACCGCTACGACCAGATGCGCGGCCAGCAAGGGGGCATGCAGCCGGATCCGAGCATCGTGCTGCCGATCAACCGCGCCCCAGTGCTGCCGCCGCAGGGCCAGAACCCGCCGAAGCCGATCGCGCCCTTTGGGCCCAGCGCGCCGGTGCCGGCAAGTGAAGGCACGCCCGCAGGCGGTTGACCCATGGCCATGCGACACCCGCTGCCCTACGCCTTTGCCAAGGCCCACACGCTGCTGCTGGAAGATGACGGCCAGCAGTTGCTGCTGTGGGCAGGCGAAACCACGCCGCCTGCGGCGCTGGCCGAGGTGACGCGGCTGTTTGATGTGAGCCGCTTCGAACACGAATCACAAACTACGCTGGCACAGCGCATTGCCGTGGCCTATGCCGGCGGTGAAAGCAGTGCAGCTGCGGTGATTGGCGAAGTGGAAAGTGGCGTCGACCTGAGTCGCATGATGCAGGAGCTGCCGGCGGTCGAAGACCTGCTGGAAGCCGCCGACGACGCGCCCATCATCCGCATGCTGAACGCGCTGCTGACCCAGGCCGCGAAGGATGGGGCCAGCGACATCCACATCGAGCCCTACGAACGCAGTTCCAGCGTGCGCTTCCGCGTCGACGGCACGCTGCGCGAAGTGGTGCAGCCCAACAAGGCCTTGCACGCCGCACTGATCAGCCGGCTGAAGATCATGGCCGAGCTGGACATCGCGGAAAAGCGGCTGCCGCAGGACGGCCGCATTTCCCTGCGCATTGGTGGCCGGGCGATTGACGTGCGCGTGTCCACGCTGCCGTCGGCCCACGGCGAACGCGCGGTGTTGCGCCTGCTGGACAAGACCGACAGCCGCTTCTCGCTGGAAAGCCTGGGCATGGATGGTGACGTCCTGAAGGCTTATGCCAAGCTGATCCAGCAGCCGCATGGCATCTTGCTGGTGACCGGCCCCACTGGATCTGGCAAGACAACCACGCTGTATGCGAGCCTGGGCCGTGTCGACACCGCCACCACCAATGTGCTGACGGTGGAAGATCCCATCGAATACGAATTGGCTGGCATCGGCCAGACGCAGGTCAACGCGAAGATCGAGCTCACGTTTGCGAAGGCCCTGCGTGCCATCCTGCGCCAGGACCCGGACGTCATCATGATCGGCGAAATCCGCGACTTCGAAACCGCGCAGATTGCCATCCAGGCCAGCCTCACCGGTCACCTGGTGCTGGCCACGGTGCACACGAATGACGCGGTGAGCAGCGCCACGCGACTGATCGACATGGGTGTCGAACCTTTCCTGCTGTCCAGCAGCCTGCTGGGCGTGCTGGCCCAGCGGCTGGTGCGCAAACTCTGTGTGCACTGCAAGCGCGAAGACGAGCACGGGCACTGGCATCCGGTGGGCTGCGAGCACTGCAGCCATACGGGCTACAAGGGCCGCACGGGTGTGTACGAGCTGATGGTGGCCGACGACAAGCTGCGGTCGCTCATCCACAACCGGGCCGACGAGAACCAGCTCTTTGTGGCGGCCGAAGCGGGTGGCCTGAAAAGCATGCGGGAAGACGGCCAGCGCCTGGTGCGGCTGGGCATCACGTCGCCGGAAGAAGTCATTCGTGTGACGAGAGACTGAGCGTGCCCGCCTATCGTTTTGAAGCGCTCGACGCGGCTGGCAAGTCCAGCAGCGGCCTGCTGGAGGCCGACAACGCCAAGGCAGCACGGGCCCAGTTGCGCACGCGGCACCTGGTGCCGCTGGCGGTCAACCCGGTCACGGCGGCCACCACCGACGGTTCGGCGGCACGGTTCACCCGCCGTGTGTTCTCGACCACCGAACGTGCAGTCTGGACGCGGCAACTGGCGGGGCTGGTGTCATCTGGTCTGCCGCTGGAGCGTGCGCTGACGGCGCTGGCGGACGAATCGGAATCCGACCGTCAACGTGAACTGGTCGCCCACCTGAAGAGCGAGGTCAACGCGGGCAGCGCCTTTGCCCGCGCGCTGTCCACGGCGCCACGTGAGTTTGATGATGTCTACCGCGCCGTGGTCGCTGCCGGCGAGCAGAGCGGCGCGCTGGGTCAGGTGCTGGAGAAACTGGCCGACGACCTGGAACAGCAGCAGGCGCTGCGCACCAAGGTGTTGGGTGCGCTGCTGTACCCGGCCATCGTGTCGGTGGTGGCGCTGGTCATCGTCATCGTGCTGGTGACCTGGGTGGTGCCGCAGATTGCCGGCACCTTTGCCAGTTCCAAACGCGCGCTGCCCTTCCTGACCGTGGCGATGCTGGCCACCAGTGCCTTTGTGCGCCAGTGGGGCTGGCTGGTCGCTTTGCTGGCCATTGTTGGCGCCTCGGGCTTCACGTTGGCGCGCCGCACCGAATCCTTCCGCGAAAGCAGTGACGCTGCCTTGCTGCGACTGCCCTTCATCGGTCGCCTGGCACGCGGCTACAACGCCGCGCGCTTCGGCAGCACGCTGGCCATGCTGGCCGGTGCCGGCGTGCCGATCCTCAAGGCCTTGCAGGCAGCGGCGGAGACGCTGGGCAACCGTGCCATGCGCAAGGATGCGCTGGACGCCTTGGCCCAGGTGCGAGAAGGCGCTCCGCTGGCGTCCGCGCTGGCGGCCAAGAAGCGTTTCCCGGGCCTGTTGTCGATGTTCGCCCGCCTGGGTGAACAGACGGGTCAGCTGCCGCTGATGCTGCAGCGTGCGGCCGCGCAGATGGCAGGTGAAGTCCAGCGCCGGGCCATGGGTGCGGCCACCATCCTGGAACCGCTCTTGATCGTTGGCATGGGCCTGATCGTGGTGGTCATCATGCTGGCAGTGCTGCTGCCCATCATCCAGCTGAACAGCTGGGTGAAATAGAGCCCGCTGGCTCCCTTCGCTCGCTCGCACCGAGGGGAAGGCAATTCCGGACCAGGAGACCCGGATCCGGACATGAGGCGGTGCACTTTCGTCAGCTGGCGGCTTTGCCGTCGGCCGCGTCGTCGTCTTCGGACTTGGGTTTCTTGATGGTGATCGCGGCCGCCAGGATGCCCAGTTCGTACAGGATGCACATGGGGATGGCCAGCGACAGTTGGCTCACGACGTCCGGGGGCGTCACCACTGCGGCCACCACGAACGCGCCTACGATGAAGTAGCCGCGCCAGGCGCGCAGCTGCTGGATGCTGACGATACCCATGCGGGCCAGCACCACCACCGCCACCGGCACTTCAAACGCAATGCCGAAGACCAGGAACAGCGTCAGCACGGTCCCGAAGTACTGTTCAATGTCAGGCGCTGCATTCACCGACGCGGGCGTCATGGCCACGATGAACTTGGTCAGTGCGGGGATGACGATCTTGTAGCAGAAGGCCACGCCGGTGAAGAACAGCACCGTGCTGCTGACGACCAGCGGCGCCACCATGCGTTTCTCGTGCGAATACAGGCCTGGCGCCACAAAGGCCCAGACCTGGTACAGCACATAGGGCAGGGCCACCAGAAAGGCAGCCATCAGCGTGATCTTCAGCGGCACCGTGAAGGGCGAAAAGACGTTGGTGGCGATCAGTTTGGTGCCCGCCGCCAGGTTGGCCGTCATGGGCAGGGCCAACAGGTCGTACATGGCGCTGATGCCGGGCCAGAAGCACAGGATGCCGAAGACCACAGCCACTGCAGCCAAGGCCCGGACCAGGCGGTCGCGCAGTTCCACCAGGTGGCTGACGAAGGGCGCTTCGGTACCTTCCAGTTCGTCCTTCTTGCCGTCCGTCGTCTCTTCGGCCATCAACGCACCTTCATGCCTTGCGGCCTGAAGCGCGCCACGCGCGCCGCACCGGACAGCGCCTTGGTGCGGATGCCCGTGCGCTGTTTGAACCACTGCGGCGTGGCGCCCCGCTTGAGGCGCCAGTTCTTCTTCGGGTGGGTGTAGGTCGGGGCCGGCGTCATCAGCGGCTCGCTGGCCGAAGAGCTGCCGTTGTCCAGCAGCCCCGCGGTCGTGCTGGCCCAGTCCTTCTCGAATGCGTCCTTGGCGTTGTTGACTTCGCTGCGCACGGAGCTTTCTACATCGCGCGCGGCGGTCTCGAACTGGGTGCGCATCTTCTTCAACTCGTCCAGCTCGATGGAACGGTTCACTTCCGCCTTCACATCGGCCACATAGCGCTGTGCCTTGCCTACCAGATGGCCCAGGGTGCGGGCCACGCGCGGCAACTTCTCAGGTCCGATGACGATGAGCGCCACGGCCCCGATGAGGGCGATCTTGTCGAAACCGAAGTCGATCATGCAGGCAGGTTCAGCCGCGAAAGCTCAAGCAACTCAGCTCTTGGTCTTGGCTTCAACGTCCACGGTGTTCGCGTCGTTGGCCTTCTTGGCGGTGACCTGCTGGGTGGGCGCGGCCGCATCGGCCTCGGCCACGTCCTGCGCACCCTTCACGCCGTCCTTGAAACCCTTGACCGCAGCGCCCAGATCGCCGCCCACGTTGCGCAGCTTCTTGGTGCCGAAGATGACGACCACGACGGCCAACACGATCAGCCAGTGCCAAATGCTGAACGAACCCATGAAAACTCTCCTACGGAAGGGAACCGATGATTCTACGAGGCCGCGCCATGACCCCGTGATTTCAACCCTTGGACCAGGGTCTGGGGCCACCCATGACGTGCATGTGCAGGTGGTAGACCTCCTGCCCGCCGTCCGCGCCGGTGTTGACGACGACCCGGTAACCGTTGCTGACGCCCAGCTGGGCCATCAACGTCGGCGCCAGCGCCAGCATCCGGCCCAGCAGTGCCTGGTGCTGCGGGCCGGCGTCCGACAGCGTGGCCAGATGTTCCTTGGGGATCACCAGCACATGCACCGGCGCCCAGGGGTGGATGTCGTGGAAGGCCAGAAGTTCCTCGTCTTCATAGACCTTCCTGGACGGGATCTTGCCTTCGACGATCTTGCAGAAGAGGCAGTTCGGGTCCTGGTTCAATGCCGTGCTCATGCCGGCATGGCCCTGCGGCTGTTGAGGTTCATCCAGCCGCGCACCACGCGGTACAGGAACCAGATCGAGATCCCGCACCAGGCGATCCAGCCCGGCACCAACAGCAGGAACCACAGCGGCGCGGTCACGGCGTAGAGGATGGCCGCCCAGATGACGCTGCGGATGCGCCAGGCAAAGTGGCTCTCTTGCCAGGTGCCCTGGGCTTCGCCCTTTTTCACCAGGTCCAGGATGAAGGCCACCAGCAGCAGTGTGACGCTGCCCTGCGCGCCTGGCAGCACAGCGCCCACCGCCACCACGGTGTGCAGCAGGTAGCTGATGTGACCGACGGTCATCAGCGAGCCTTCACGCTCGGGTGACAGCACCACTTCAGAGACAGATGTATTCAAGGCTCACCTCCTTCACGAGACACCGCCTTGCGCGCGGCAAACTCTTCCAGCCCGGACAGACCCTCACGGCGCTCCAGCTCGGCCAGCACGTCAGCCGGCTTCAGGCCAAACGCGGCCAGGGCCACCATGCAGTGGAACCACAGGTCCGCGGTTTCGCCGACGATCTTCGCCCGGTCACCGTCCTTGCCGGCCATGACGACTTCAGTCGCTTCCTCGCCGATCTTCTTCAAGATGGCGTCGGTGCCCTTGGAAAACAAGCGGGCGACGTAGCTTTTGTCGGGGTCGCCGGCGCGGCGGGTTTCGATGACGGCGGCCAGGCGCGCCAGGCTGTCTTGCGATGGGGTGGTCGGGCTGTCGTGGGCTGGCGTGGTCATTTGTAGATGGTTTCCGGGTCGACCAGCACGGGCTCGACGGACTTCCAGTGCAGGCTGTTGCCCAACTTCTTGTAGAAGCAGCTGTGGCGACCGGTGTGACAGGCGATGCCGGGCTCGTGGCCCAGTTGCGTCACTCTCAGAAGGATCACGTCGCTGTCGCAGTCCATGCGGATTTCGTGGACTTTCTGGAAGTGGCCCGAGACCTCGCCCTTGTGCCACAGCTTGCTGCGGGACCGGCTCCAGTACACCGCCTGCCCTTTGGCCTGGGTCTGCGCAAGGGCTTCGCGGTTCATCCAGGCGAACATCAGCACGTCACCGGTTTCAGCCTCTTGGGCGATGACCGGGACCAGACCGTCCTTGTCCCACTTGATGTGTTCCAGCCAACTCATGGCCGCCAGTTTAAGGCGGGCTCACGCATGCGTCGGTCCCTGGAATGAGCGTTCGGCGGCGAACCAGCCCAGCACGGGCACGGTGCCGGGCAGCACGGGCTGCACCTGGACGGGCAGGCTTTGCCAGGCCATCTGCTGGCCTTCGCGCATCTGCAATTCGCCTTGCCACGCGTAGACCTTGCAGAAGTGCAACTTCACCAGGGCGTGCGGGTAATCGAAGATCTCGGTCTGCCAGGGCTCGGCCGAGCCGATGGTGATGCCCAGTTCTTCCTGCAGTTCGCGGCGCAGGGCCTGTTCGATGTTCTCGCCCGCTTCAACTTTGCCGCCGGGGAATTCCCAGTAGCCGGCGTAGACCTTGCCCGGTGGTCGGGAAGTCAGCAGAAAGCGCTGGTCGGCATCGATCAACACCCCCACCGCCACATCGACTGGGGCGCGTTCAGCGGCCATGGCGGCCCGCGTAGTCGCGCGCAAACTGCTGCGCGACACGGCCCGACCGGCTGCCGCGCTCCAGCGCCCACACCAGGCTCTCCTGCCGTGCGGCAGCAATGGCCGCTTCGTCCACGTCAAAACTGCGCAGCCACTGCGCCACGATGGCCAGGTACTCGTCCTGCGTGAACGGGTAGAAGCTGATCCACAGGCCGAAGCGTTCGCTCAGCGAGATCTTTTCCTCCACCACCTCGCCCGGGTGCACCTCGCCGTCGTCGGTGTGCTGGTAGGTGAGGTTTTCCTTCATGTATTCCGGCAGCAGGTGGCGGCGGTTGCTGGTGGCGTAGATCAACAGGTTGTCGCTGGCCTGGGCCACGCTGCCGTCCAGCACGCTTTTCAGCGCCTTGTAGCCGGGCTCGCCTTCGTCAAAGCTCAGGTCGTCGCAGAAGACGATGAAGCGCTCCGGCCGCGGCGCCACCAGGTCCACGATGTCCTGCAGGTCCACGAGGTCGGCCTTGTCGACTTCGATGAGCCGCAGCCCCTGGGCCGAAAACTCATTCAGGCAGGCCTTGATCAGGCTGCTCTTGCCCGTGCCGCGCGCGCCGGTCAGCAGCACGTTGTTGGCGGCGTGGCCGGACACGAACTGTTCGGTGTTGCGCAGCAGGCGCTCTTTCTGCGGCTCCACCTCCTTCAAGTCCTTCAGCCGGATGGTGGCCACATGGCGCACCGCTTCCAGCGCGCCCGCGCCGCCACTGCGCTTGCGGTAGCGCCAGGCCACGGAAGCGGACCAGTCCGGCGCCGTGGCCGCATGGGGCAGGATGGTTTCCAGCCGCGCCAACAAGGACTCGGCGCGCACCAGCAGGTGTTCAAAAGCAGCGTTCATGGCCCCGAGTTTAGGACCGTGACACAGCGCTCAAGGGATTCGCCGCACGCTGTCACCGGTGCTGACCCACACGCGGTCCAGCGGGCCGCGGGGCAGGGCATGCATGCCGGTGAAGTCACCAAAGGCCGGCAGGATGCCGACCTCGGGCCCGAAGTGGAAGGATGGCAGGCGCAGCGCCTCGCGCCACCCGCCCACGATGACGGCTGCGGGGTGCACGTGGCCCGCCAACACGTAGACGCCTGGACGCGGGTCCGGTTGGTGGCACAGCGCCAGCAGCGGCAGGCCAGGCAGCATGAAGGGTTCGTCCACGGCGTGCACGCCCCAGTCGGGAGGCGGGTCGCCTGCATGGCTGTCGTGGTTGCCACGCACCAACGTCAGCTGCAAGGACGCATGCGCCTCGCGCCAGCGGGCCACGGCCGCCAGGGTGCCCGCGCTGCGTGAACGCGCCGCGTGCAACAGGTCACCCAGGAAGACGATGTGCGTGGCGCCGCTGGCCTGCAACGCATCGCTCAGGCGCTGCAGCGTCCCCACGGTGGTGGCTTCAGGAACCGGCACGCCCAGCTTGCGAAAAGACTGCGCTTTGCCGATGTGCGCGTCGGCCACCAGCAGCACACCATGGTCGGGCAGGCAGACCGCGCGCTGCGGCAGCAAATGCAGCCGGGCACCGCCGGCATGCAGTTCCTCCGGCAACAGGTTCAATGTGCCAGGCGCGACAGGGCCAGATCCAGGTGTTCCGTCGGCAGGCGCTTGAAGCCTGACCGTGCGTAGCGTTGCAGCCGCCCGACCACCAGCGCCGTGATGGCCGAAGCCAACGCCTGCGCATCGACGGTGGGTGTGGATGAACCCGCCGCCTCGGCCGCGCCGCGCAGGCACTGCCGCAACTGCGATTCCACGCGGTCGAAAAACTGGTTCATGCGGGCGATCAGGCGTTCATGTTCAAAGACCAGCGCGTCGCCCACCATCACGCGCGTCATGCCGGGGTTTCTTTCACCGAACTGCAGCAGCACGGCAGTGATCTTCTGCGCCTGCAACCCGGCCGAGGGCTCTCGTTCAGTGATCTGGTTGATCAGCGTGAAGACGCTGGTCTCGATGAACTCAATCAGCCCTTCAAACATCTGCGCCTTGCTGGCGAAGTGCCGGTAGAGCGCGGCCTCGCTCACGTCCAGCTTGGCGGCGAGCGCGGCGGTGGTGATGCGCTCCGCGCCCGGCTGTTCCAGCATGCCGGCCAGCGTCTGCAGGATCTGCACCCGGCGTTCACCGGGCTTGGGCCTTTTGCGAGCGGGAGCTGCGGCGTCCGGTGGCAGGGCGTCGTCGGGCAGGGCGGACATCGGGGCGTGGGCAGGAGGCGCGGTGCGTGGGCGACCGGGAGGCGGCGGAGGGGCGGACCAGGGGTGCTCGTTCATTCTGGCATAGGGCCACCGACGGTTTTCTTGCAGGTAAACACTGACATACCCCCGAGCAGCGGGGTGCTTGGACACGGCGCTTGCCCATGGATTTGCCCACCGGCATCCAGCCCGTCCGGTTGCCGGCCTGGCCTGGCGGGTTCCCCCCTGCGATCCCTCTGCCACCCCCCTGCCATTTGGCCGATGCACGGCGGCGCCAGATGCGCGTCGCGGCGGACGGCTTCGGACTCCACAATTCACGCCACACATGGGCATTCGACAGGGAGTGACACGCTTGGACGCAGGGCAGTCGGCAACGCTATCGGCCACGGCGTCCGCGGCGGCGGCGGGCGCTTTGGCCGCGCTGGCAGCGTGGTCCATGGTGGCGGCAGGCGCGCTGGGGCGGCGTCTGATCGGCCTGCTGGCCACGGCGTCCGCGGCGGCGGCGGTCGCGGCCACGCTGTGTCCCGGCTGGGCTTGGCCCGTGCTGGCCGTGGCGGCCTGGGCCCTGGCCCTGGCGCTGCTGAGCCGCGCCTGGCGGTCGGCCTGGCGCCAGCGCGACCAGGCCCGTGCGCGCCTGCAGCAGCGCGAAACCGAAATGGAAGAGACACGCCTGCAGTTGCAGCAGGCACTGAGCCAGGCCGAAGCGGCCGAGCATTCGCGGGCGCGCTTCCTGGCTGCCGCCAGCCATGACCTGCGCCAGCCCGCACACGCGCTCGGTCTGTACACCGCCGCGCTGCGCGCCGGCCCGCTGGCGGCCGAGCAAGCCGAAATCGCCGAACGCATGCAGGGTTCGCTGGCGGCACTGGACGGTCTGTTTGCAGCCTTGATGGACCTGTCGCGCATCGACGCTGGCGCCGTGGTGCCGCAATGGGACACCGTCGCCCTGGCGCCGCTGCTGCGCCGCCTGGCCGACGAATGGGCGCCGCAGGCCGAGGCCAAGGGCCTGCGCATGGCCCTGCACCTGGCCCCCAGCCCCGCGGACCTGCAGGGGCACGCGGTGACGGACCCGGTCCTGTTGGAGCGGGTGGTGCGCAACCTGTTGAGCAACGCCGTCAAGTACTCGGCCGAGGGCGGGGTGCTGCTGGCGCTGCGCCTGCGCAGTTCGCTTCAGGGCAAGCCGCAGTTGCGCATCGAAGTCTGGGACAGCGGCGTCGGCATTCCTCCCGGTGACCAGGAGCGTGTCTTCGAAGAGTTCTTCCAGCGCCGCGAGCCGCAGCCCGGCGGCGAGCGCCGCGCGGGACTGGGCCTGGGCCTGGCCATCGTCAGGCGGCTGGCCCGGCTGCTGCAACTGCGCGTGCAGCTGCGCTCTCGGCCAGGCCACGGCAGCGCATTCTTTGTCGAAGGCTTGACGCCCGCCGGGGCGGTGCCCCGCGCGGCCGCCTCCTCGCGCCTGGAAAGTCGGCGCCTCGCCGGCCTGGCGGTGGCTGTGCTGGAAGACGATGCCGACGTGCGCGACGCCATGCGGCGCTTGCTGCAGTTGTGGGATTGCCGCGTCGTCGACGGCTGTGACGCCGACGAATTGCTGGACCGCCTGCCCGCAGCGCCGCAGGTGCTGCTGGCCGACTTGCGTCTGGCCGGCAAGCGCACCGGCCCGGCCGAGGTTCAGCGCCTGTGCGCCGCCTGGGGCTGTGAGGTCCCGGTGCTCTGGATCAGCGGCGAAACCGCGACGCTCGGCCTGCGCGCCACACTGCCTGCAGGAGCCACGGTATTGACCAAGCCTGTCTCGCCCGCGCGCGTGCGCGCTTGGCTGGAACAGCGGCTGAGTGAAGCTGCACCCGGAGAGCCGACATGAAAGTACTGATCGCCGACGACCATCCCCTGGTGCGCGACGCGCTGGCCCGCACGCTGCGCTGCGTGCAGCCCGACGCCTTGGTGCTGGAAGCCGCTGACTTCGCCAGCGCCTTGCGCGTGTTGCAGACGGAAGCGCCGCAACTCGCCTTGGTGGACCTGCACATGCCCGGCATGGAACGGGTGGACGGTGTGCGCCGCCTGCGCCTGCTGTGCCCCGGCGTGCCGCTGGTGGTGGCCTCGGGTGAAGACGACCCTGCCGTCATCCGCGCGGCCCTGGCCGCGGGCGCCGTCGGTTTCCTGCCCAAGGCCGAGTCGCCCGATGTGTTGCAGCAGGCACTGCGCCTGGTGCTGGGCGGTGGCACCTACACGCCGCCGCAGGCCCTGGCCGACCTGCAGCCCGGCGCTGCGCCGAGGCCTGACGCCAGCGGCCTGACGCCGCGCCAGACCGATGTGCTGCGTTGCCTGATGCGCGGCCAGCCGAACAAGCTGATCGCCCGCGAGCTGGGCCTCACGGAAGGCACGGTGAAGATCCACATCGCCGCCATCCTGCGCGTGCTGCAGGCGCGCAACCGAACCGAGGCGGTGGTGGTGGCGCGCAACCTGGGCTTGCAGGCCTGACGCCCAACTTCCGCGTCATCGTTCCAGGTCGCGCAAGCGGCTGACGCGCCGGTCCACATAGACCGGCTTGCGTTGCGGTCGGTGTTTGGACGCAGGCCCTGCCGGCAGCCAGCGCTGCATCCACACCGTCGACATGCCCACGCGGCGTGCGGCCTTCTGGTGGACCAGCGTGTCTTCCACCAGCACACAGCGCGAAGGCGGCACGCCCAGCCTGGCTGCCATCCAGCGCAGCATGCGGGCATCGGGCTTCGGGCGCAGGTCGCCGAACATGTGCATCTGTTCGATGGGGATCAGGCCATCGAACAAGTGCGCAATGCCCAACTGCCCCAGTACGCGGCGTGCATAGGCTTCGGGCGCATTGGTCAGGATGTACTTGCGGCCCGGCAGTCGCTTCAGCGCTGCAATGTCGGCTGCATGGCCGCGCACGCGCTCTTCCAGGCCGGGCAGCAGATGGGTCTCGTGCAGGAAGTGCGCGGCGCGCACGCCGTGGTGCTTCACCAGGCCCAGCAGCGTGGCGCCGTACTTCAGCCAGTAGCGGCGGCGCAGCGCGTTGGACTCTTCGGTCGTCAACTGCAAGTTGTCTTCGATGTAGCGCCCCATCGACACATGCAGGTGGCCCATGGACGCGTGGCTGGCGTCATGCAGCGTGTCGTCCAGGTCAAAGAGCCAGACGCGGGCTTGGCCGGACTTGTTCAAACGGCCGCGCTCCGCTGCGCTTCACGCCGCCCCAAACCCGCAATGGCCGCCAGCATCAGGGCGGCGCCCAGCCATTGCCAGGCCCCCAGGTGTTCGCCCAGCAACCACGCCGCCAGCAGCACGGCCGTGAGCGGCTCCACCAAGGTGGCCACGGTCAAGGTCGTTGGCGTCAGCCGTGCGGCACCCCAGTTGAACGCCAGGAGCGCCACCGCAGCCGTCACCAGGCCCAGGTACAGCAGCCAGGCCTCGGGCGGCAATTCGCCTGGCCAGGACAGGGGCGTGTAGACAGCCGACAGTCCCATCACGGCCGCGGCCACGATGGTCAAGCCCATGGTCGAAGGCCCCGCTCCAAGCTCGCGCGACAAGCGGCCGCTGACCAGGGTGAAGCCCGCGTAGAGCACGGCGCTGGCCACCGACAGGCCAATGCCTGCCCACAGCGTGGCGGTGGCCACGTTGGGGCCGTCGGCACCGTGGCGCGCCACCACCAGGGTGGTGCCGCCCAGTGCAGACAGCAGCCACAGCGCCAGCGGCCCGTCCAGGCGTTCGCGGCCGCGCAGCACGGCCAGCAAGGTGACCAGGACCGGCGGCAGGCAGAGTGAAATCAGCGTGGGCACTGCAGCGCCGATGCGCGCAATGGCCAGGAACCAGAACGACACGTACAGCGCCATGGCTGCACCTGCGGCGGCCAGGGTGGCCGCATGGGCTGGCAATCGCGGCCAGACAGATGCGCGGCCAAAGACCAGCAGCAAGGCCACAGCGCCGACCACAAAACGCCAGAAGGAGATGTTCTCTGCCGTCTGGCCGAAGCGCAGCACCAGCAGGTTCACCACCAGCGCGCCGGTGCCCCACAGGAACGCGGCGCCGCAGGCCGCTGCCAGCGCGCTTGCGGGCGTGGATCGCAGAGAAGCCAAGGCCCGCTCAGTGCGACCGGATCATCGTGCCGTAGGCCTGGTCGGTGAGAATTTCCAGCAGCATGGCGTGCGGCACGCGACCGTCCACCACGTGCACGGCGTTCACACCGCTTTTGGCCGCGTCGATGGCGCCAGCCAGCTTCGGCAGCATGCCGCCGCTGATGGTGCCGTCGGCAATCAGCTCATCGATCTGCCGCGGCGTCAGTTCCGTGATCAGCTCACCCGCCTTGTTCAGCACGCCCTTGATGTTGGTCAGCATGACCAGCTTCTCGGCCTTCAGCACCGTGGCCAACTTGGCAGCCACCAGGTCGGCATTGATGTTGTAGGACTCGTTGGCTTCGCCATAGCCGATGGGGCTGATGACGGGAATGAACTGGTCGTCTTGCAACGCCTTCACCACGGCGGGATCGATGGCGGTGATCTCGCCGACGGACCCAATGTCGTGTTCCTTGCTCGGGTCGTCCTTGTCGGCCATCTTCATCTTGCGGGCGCGGATCATCCCGCCGTCTCGGCCAGTCAGTCCCACGGCCTTGCCGCCAGCGGCGTTGATCAGGCCCACGATGTCCTGCTGCACTTCGCCAGCCAGCACCCATTCGACGACTTCCATGGTCTCTTCGTCGGTGACGCGCATGCCCTGGATGAAGCTGCCCTTCTTGCCCACCTTGGCCAGCGCTTCGTCAATCTGCGGCCCGCCACCGTGCACCACGATGGGATTCATGCCGACCAGTTTCAAGAGCACCACGTCTTCAGCAAAGTCCTGCTGCAGTGCCGGGTCGGTCATGGCATTGCCGCCGTACTTGATGACCAGGGTCTTGCCGTGGAACTTGCGGATGTAGGGCAGGGCCTGGGCCAGGATCTCCGCCTGGTCGCGCGGGGTGATGTGCGACAGGTCAGGGTCGGTGGCGTTGGTGCTTGGAGTAGGCGTGCCCATGGTCGTGGTCTTGCAGGTGAGGTAAGGTGACAGCCATTGTAGGAAGCGTGGGCCACTCGCCCGCGCCCAAACAAAGGTTCTGCTGATGAAACGTCTTCGCAACTTCCTGGCAATGGGCGCGCTGGCCGCGTCCCTGGTGTCCCAGGCACAAGCCCAGGCGCCGACGCCTACCACCATGGGCGAGGTGACCAAGGTCGACAAGGCCGCCTCCAAGGTGACCTTGAAGCATGGCGAGATCAAGAACCTGGACATGCCGGCCATGAGCATGGTCTTCCGTGCCAAGGATGCCAAGCTGATCGAAGGCTTGGCAGTGGGTGACAAGATCCGCTTCACCGCGGAGAAGATCAACGGCCAGTACACGCTGACCTCGGTCACCAAGGCGCCTTGAATGGAGCCCCCAAGCTCGCTTTCGCTCGCTGCCCCCCAAGGGGGCCGTCCGCCAGCGGCCTGGCGGAGCCGGTTCCGCGTCGGGAAGCTTGGTGGACACAACTGAAATGCACAGCCACGACCTGAGCCCTTTCGCGCACAGCCACGCCTTTGCTGACGAAGGTCAGAAGCGGCGCGAACAGGCGCTGGGTTGGGTCACGCTGCTCACGCTTGTGACCATGGCGGTGGAATTGGCCACTGGCTGGTGGACCGGCTCATTGGCATTGACGGCCGACGGCTGGCACATGGGCACGCATGCATTGGCCCTGGGTGGAGCGGTACTCGCCTACCGCTTGTCGCTGCGCGCCAGCAGCCACCGCGCGGTGGCCGGGGGCCCAGCGGGTTTTGCCTTTGGGGGCTGGAAGATCGAAGTGCTGGCCGCCTACACCAGCGGCCTGGTGCTGCTGGGCGTGGCGGTGTGGCTGGCCTGGGAAGGCATCAGCACCTTGCGCAACCCACGGCCCGTGGATTACCGCGACGCGCTGGTGGTGGCGGTGATCGGCCTCTTGGTGAACCTGGCGAGTGTGTGGCTGCTGTCGCGCGGTGGCGGGGGGCATGGCCACGCGCACCACGGTCATGGACACAGTCATGCCCATGACGGTCACGACGACCATCGCGGGCACGAACATCAAGACCACCAACCACACCAGCACCAGCACCCGAGGGACCAGCACCCGAAGGACCAGCACGGCGACCACAACTTCAGCGCCGCCTACCTGCACGTGATGGCGGATGCCTTCACGTCGGTGCTGGCCATCGGCGCGCTGGTCGGTGGCGCCTGGTTCGGCCTGGGCTGGCTGGACCCGGTGGTGGCCCTGCTCGGCGCTGCGGTCATCGGCCAATGGTCCTTCGGCATGCTGCGCAGCACCGCCACGGCCCTGGTCGACGCCACCGAGGATCCGGCGCTCACGCAACGCATCCGCGACCTGATCCAGGCCGACGGCGACGCCCAGGTCTCGGACCTGCACGTCTGGCAGGTCGGGGCGCGCGCGTGGAGCGCCGCCGTGTCGCTGGTGGCCGACCGGCCCGAGGATGCCGCGGTCTACCGGGACCGCCTTCGGGCCGTGGACGGCTTGCGCCATGTCACGGTGGAAGTCCACCGCTGCGCCGGCGGCAAGCCCGTCTAGAGCGCGCGGTCCAGACCGACCCGATGGCCATGACGCACAGGTGACGCCTGCGCCACGGGTCGGTGGCTACCATGGCTGGCTTCGCTGACACCGTCCAGGAGACACCATGAGCACCACGCTTGCCAGGCTGATCAATCACCAATGCCGTCTGGCTGCACGCCCACAGGGCCAGGCCGGCCCCGAGTGCTGGCAGTTCACCGAGGAAGCGGTGGCCGAACCGGGCGAAGGTGGCGTGCTGGTGAAGGTGCTGTCCTTGAGCCTGGACCCCGCCATGCGCGGCTGGATGAACGAGGGCAAGAGCTACATCCCGCCGGTGGCCATTGGCGAAGTCATGCGCGCCGGTGGCATCGGCGTGGTGGTGTCGTCGAAGAACGTGGCTTTCGCCGTCGGTGACCACGTCACCGGCACGCCCGGCATCCAGGAATACTGGTCCGTGGCCAGCGACCAGGTCAAGCGCAGCGGCATGGCCAAGATCGATCTTCGCGCCGGCACGGTCAACCAGTGGCTGAATGTGCTGGGCATGCCCGGCATGACGGGCTATTTCGGCTTGATGGACGTGGGCATGCCCAAGGCCGGTGAGACGGTGGTCATCAGTGGCGCGGCCGGGGCGGTGGGCCAGACCGTGGGCCAGATCGCCAAGCTCAAGGGTTGCCGCGTGGTGGGCATTGCCGGTGGCCCGGCCAAGTGCGAATGGGTGGTCAAGGAACTGGGCTTTGACGCCTGCATCGACTACAAGTCCGGCCCGGTCAAGGACGGCCTCAAGCAGCACTGCCCGCAAGGCGTGGATATCTACTTCGACAACGTCGGCGGCGAGATCCTGGACGCTGTGCTGACGCGCATCAATCGCAAGGCCCGCATCATCATCTGCGGCGCCATCAGCCAGTACAACAACACCGGCGCCGTGGAGGGCCCCAAGAACTACTTGAGCCTGCTGGTCAACCGCGCACGCATGGAAGGTATCGTGGTCTTTGACTATGCCGACCGCTACCACCTGGCGATTGCAGAGATGGCCGGCTACCTGAGAGACGGCCGCATGAAGAGCAAGGAAGAAGTCGTGCAGGGCGGCGTGGCGGCCTTCCCGGGCACGCTGCCGATGCTGTTCAACGGCGCCAATTTCGGCAAGCTGGTGCTGCAGGTCGCGACGAGCTGAGGACCTGCGCCCGAACCGGCGTGGCCAGTACCGTGCTCAGCGCTTCTTGAGCACTTCTGCCACGCCGCGCTTCATGCCCGCTTCGACCAGTTCACGCAGGCGCACCACCTTCTCGTCTGCCGGCATGAAGTTCCAGGGATCGGCCGCGGCCTTGGTGTCCTTCGACGCGTAGCCATACGACTCACGCACCTCGTAGGTGTTGACGATGTCGCCCGATATCGCGTCCATCAGGGTCAGGCGGATCTGCGTGTAGGGCGCCAGCAGACCGGTCGACAGTGCGCCGGTGGAGGTGTTCTGCACGGTGTACAGGGTGTCCATGTAAAAGCCGATGCCTTCCACCGTGCCGCGGCCGATGTCGATGTGGTCGCCGGTGCTGACGCCGATGCTGCCGCGGTGGCGCGTGATGATCAGCAGGTGGGAGAGCTTGTTCTGTTCCAGCGTCTTCACCATCCAGGCCGGCAATTCAGCCCGCGTGGCGCCCTCGGCCAGTGCCCGCTGCTCCGCCGGCGTCATGGCGGTGGGGGATATGAAAAGCTCCACGCGGGCTGCGGGCAGAGCGCTCTGCAGCACCTCGCGCGCGCTGCGCAGGGCGATGCGGTCGAAGCCGATGCCCTTGAATTCCAGGGTCTCATTGCCGCGCGTCTCCAGCCGGGTGGCACCGGGCTTGTCTTCCGGCCACACCGCCTGGACGCTGTCGCCCAGGAAGGTGAACACGCCAATGGCGCCGATAGCGGACTGTGCCTGCGCCACTGCACCGGCCAGTGCCAGCGACAACAAGAGGATTCTTCGTTTCATGCGGATGCGCTCCCTGGGCAGACCTGCCCATTGAAGTGGGCGGATTCGACCCATTCTGCCTGCACCGGGCGGGGCCCGCTGCCGTTCAGAAGTGGATGCCCCGCATCAACTGCTGCATGGCCAGGGCTTCGGCACTCAACTGCGGCTTGGCGGGCTTGTCGGCGGTCTTGCCGGTCTTCGCCGCCGACGAATCCGGGAACATGCGGAAGCTGGTGTTCATGCCAATCTGCGCCACCCGCGGCAGCAGCGCATGCAGCACTTGCCCCGCAATGCCCAGCCGGGTGGCCATGCGCACCGGCTTGTGGATGCAGGCCTGGGCGATCATGTCCGCCGCCTCTTCAGGGCTCAGCGTGGGCACGTTGTTGTAGAGGTGGGTCGGCGCGATCATGGGTGTGCGCACCAGGGGCATGTTGATGGTGGTGAAGCTGACGCCCTGGTCAGCGAATTCAGACGATGCGCAGCGCGTCCAGGCGTCCAGCGCGGCCTTGCTGGCCACGTAGGCACTGAAGCGTGGCGCGTTGGTCAGCACACCGATGCTGCTGATGTTGACCACGTGGCCCTTGCCCTTGGCCACCATGCCAGGCAGCAGGCCCGTGGTGAGGCGCAGGCAGCCGAAGTAGTTCAGCTGCATGGTGCGTTCGTAGTCGTGGAAGCGGTCGTAGCTGCTCTCGATGGCGCGGCGGATGCTGCGGCCAGCGTTGTTGATCAGGAAGTCGACGCCGCCGTGCTGCGTGATCAGCAGCTTGACGAAGCGGTCGCAGTCGGCCATGTCGGCCAGGTCCGCTGGGTAGGCCACGAAGGCAAGGCCCCGGGCCTGGGCTTGCGCGCA
Source organism: uncultured beta proteobacterium (assembly GCA_963750785.1). Taxonomy (GTDB): domain Bacteria; phylum Pseudomonadota; class Gammaproteobacteria; order Burkholderiales; family Burkholderiaceae_C; genus Rubrivivax. The sequence goes on from CAVVSC010000006.1 coordinate 531,307, forward strand.
GGCTTCGTCCAGCTTGGCGGGGTCGCGCCCGCAGATGACCGTGGTGGCGCCAGCCTCCGCAAACTTGTGCGCCGCTGCCAATCCAATGCCCGACGATCCGCCCGTCACCAGCACCACCTTGCCTTGCACGGCGCCTTTCAGGCTGCGGTCGATGAACAGGTCCGGGTCCAGGTGGCGTTCCCAGTAGTCCCACAGTACCCAGGCGTAGTCGTGCAGCCTGGGGCAGGTGATGCCGCTGTCTTTCAGGACGGCGTCCAGTTCGCGCCGGTCGTAGCGCGTGGGGAAGTTGACGAAGGTGAAGGTGTCGTCGGGCAGTCCCAGGTCCTTCATCACCGCCTGGCGTATCCGCCGGACTGGGGCCAGGGCCATCAAGCCCTTGGTCACGCTCTTGGGGATGAAGCCGAGCAAGGCGGCATTCACGTACGCGTTCATCTTGGGCGCGTGCGCGGCCTTGCTGAAGATGTCCAGCACGTCGCCGACGCGGTAGCCCTGTGGATCGACCAGCTGGTAGCACTTGCCCTGGTGGCTGCCCTTGGCATGGCTGATGAAATCGATGCACTTCACGACGAAGTCCACTGGCACGATGTTGATGCGCCCGCCCTCGATGCCGATACCGGGCAGCCAGGGTGGCAGGATCTGCCGCATGCGCTGGATCAGCTTGAAGAAGTAGTAGGGGCCGTCGATCTTGTCCATCTCGCCCGTGCTGCTGTCGCCGACCACCAAGGCCGGGCGATAGACCGTCCACGGCACCTTGCATTCCTTGCGCACGATCTTCTCGCTCTCGTGCTTGGTCATGAAGTAGGGGTGCTCCAGGCCTTCCGCTTCGTCGAACATGTCTTCGCGGAAAACGCCTTCGTAGAGGCCGGCGGCGGCAATGCTGCTGACATGGTGCAGATGCCCGGCCTGGATGGCCTTGGCAAAATCCACCAGGTGGCGGGTTCCATCCACGTTGACGCGCACCTGGCTTGCTTCGTCCGCTCCGAGGTCGTACACCGCCGCCAGGTGGTACAGCGCGTCGACCCGGCCCTTCAAGGAGCGCAACTGCGCTGCAGACAGGCCGAGCCTGGGCGCGGTGAGGTCGCCGGTCAACGGCAGGGCGCGTGCCCTGGCGGCACCGTTCAGGCCCCAGAAGCCGTACAAGGCGTCGAGCTTGGCTTCGCTGCCTTCGCGCACCAGGAAGTGCAGCGTGCTGCCCCTGCGCGCCAACAGCGCCTTGACCAGGCGCTTGCCGATAAAGCCGGTGGCACCGGTGACGAAGTAATGCATGCATGTCTCCTGCGGTGACCAGCGGCAGCGGCAGCATAGAGCCGTCTCACTAGAACTTTAGGCTGCAGCCTCCAGGGGGGAACCCTATATTTCTCTCATCGAACAACGCAACCGCACAGCAAGGATCCCGCCATGGTCAAGAAGATGAAGAGCACCGCCGCTAAGGCCACCGACAGCATCAAGAGCAGCGCCAAGAGCGGTGCCAAGGACTTTGCTGGCAAGGCCGCCACACTGCTGGACAGCCAGCTGGCCAACTCCGTCAAGGATTCGGCACAGCACATCTGGTTGGCGGGCATGGGCGCCTTCAGCCGTGCGCAGGAAGAAGGCACCAAGGTCTTTGACGCGCTGATCAAGGAAGGCATGAGCCTGCAGAAGAAGACGCAGGGCATGGCCGAAGAGAAGATCAGCGAAGTGACGGGCAAGATGAGCGCCATGGCCGGCACCGTGTCGGCCAAGGCCGGTCAGAACTGGGACAAGCTGGAAGGCATCTTCGAACAGCGCACCGCCAAGGCGATGAACAAGCTGGGCGTGCCCACCGCCAAGGACGTGGCCGCGCTGACCCAGCGCGTCGACCAGCTGGCCGCCGCCGTGGCAAAGCTGAGCAAGTCCGGCGCGGTCAAGGCAGCGCCCAAGGCTGCGGTCAAGAGCGCCGCGAAGCCCGCTGCCAAGAAGTCGGTCGTGACGCCTTTCTCCAAGGCCCCTGTCAAGCGCGCACGCAAGACCGCCGCCATCTGAGCCGGTGCATGAAACTGAAGAAGGGCGCTGCGGCGCCCTTCTTGCCATGTGACGCATGACTGAAACACCGAAGCCCCGCATCGGGCTGGCCCTGGCCGGCGGCGGGCCGCTGGGCGCCATCTACGAGATTGGCGCGCTGTGCGCGCTGGACGAGGCCGTGCCTGGCCTGGATCTCAACGCCATGGACGGCTACGTGGGCGTGTCGGCCGGCGGCTTTGTCGCGGCCGGTCTGGCCAACGGCCTGACCGCACGCCAGTTGTGCACCGCCTTCATCGAAAACGAAGGCCCGGCCAACGACATCGTGCGCCCAGGGGTCTTCATACGTCCAGCACTGGCGGAATACGCGCGCCGCCTGGCTGCGCTGCCTGCGGTGCTGGCGCGCGCCGGTTATGGCTTTGCGGTGCAAGGTCGGCCGCTGCTGGCTGCGCTGGAACAACTGGGCAGCGTACTGCCCACGGGCCTGTTCGCAAACGCACCGCTGGAACGCGAAATGCGGCGCCTGCTGAGCGCGCCGGGCCGCCACAACAATTTCCGCACCCTCTTGTCCGCACGCGGCCGCCGCCTGGTGCTGGTGGCGACTGACCTGGACAGCGGCGAGGCTGCGCCCTTCGGACTGCCCGGTTGGGACCAGGTGCCCATCTCCCAGGCCGTGGCCGCCAGCGCAGCGCTGCCGGGCCTCTTTCCGCCCGTGCAGCTGAACGGCCCGCACGGCCCGCGCTGGTACGTGGATGGCGCGTTGAAGAAGACGCTGCACGCCCGCGTGCTGCTGGACATGGGCCTGGACCTGGTGCTGTGCCTGAATCCGCTGGTGCCCTTTGACGCCACCCACGCCCGCCACCGCGTGCTGGGCGGGGCCGAGCACCGCATCCCCCACCTGGTCGACGGCGGTCTGCCGGTGGTGCTGAGCCAGACCTTTCGAACGCTGATCCATTCGCGGCTGGAACTGGGCATGAAGGGCTACGAGACCAGCCACGCAGGCACCGACATCCTGCTGTTCGAGCCCGACCACCGCGACGGCGCGCTCTTCCTGGCCAACACCTTTGGCTACGGCCAGCGCCGCGCCCTGGCCGAGCACGCCTATCAACGCACCCGTGCCGACCTGCGGTCGCGCCGCGGCACCCTGGGTACGGCGCTGGCCCGCCACGGCCTCACCCTGGACGACGGCGTGCTGGACGACAAGCGCCGCCACCTGCTGCGCACGCGCAAGCGCCGCCCAGCCACGCGCGCTGCGCAGGCCCTGCACCGGCTGGACGAGGTGCTGGACGACCTGCAGCGCAGCCTGGCCGCCTTCGAGACCCGGTAAAGCAGCCGGGAACGGCGTTCAACTCGGGCTCAACCCGGACCGGGCCCGGCCGATAACGGGACGTGAACGCACCACTCCTACCCAACGCCAAGGACTCCACCGACCACTTGCGCGGCCGCCTCATGGCGCTGTCGCTCGGCGCACTGCTGGACGGCGCGCGTGGTGCACGCGAAGTGCTTCCTCACTTGGCTGCGCTGGAGCGGGGCCTGCTGGAGCATGGCCTGAGCGCCATCCAGCGCGTGCCGGAACACTGGTTGGGCCGCATCTGTTCGCAACTGTCCAGCCTGCCTTTGCCGGAGCAGGACCCGCCGCTGTATGAACTGCTGCAAAGCCTGGTGGCAAGGCAGCGTGCCGAGCCGGTTGGCGACAGCGACTGGATGAACCACCCCGCCGGCGGCTTCCACCCGGAGCAGACGGTGGTTATCCGCGAAATCAGCCACTCCGAATTTGCCGCGGCGTCCGAGGAAAACCTCACCACCATCCGCCTGCCGCTGCGCTGAGCGTGGACATGAAGGTCCGGAAGGACCCTGGCGTTGAAGGCCCGCTAGCGACTACACGCCGGCTGGCTGACGCAGCGGCGCAGTGCGGCCCTCCGGCTCAGCCGAGGTAGCGAGAACGCAGGTGGGCCTGGAAGTGTGCCGGGTTCAGCGTCTCGCCGCTGGCGCGGATCGCCAGTTCGTCGGTCGTCCACCGGCTGGCTTGCGTCCAGATGTTGTCGCGCAGCCAGTCGAACACCGGGGCGAGGTCCCCCGCGCCGATGCGCGCGTCCAGGTCGGGCATGGCGCGGCGCATGGCGGCAAACCACTGCGCGGCGTACATGGCACCCAGTGAATAGCAGGGGAAGTAGCCGAACAGCGCTTCGGGCCAGTGCACGTCCTGCAAGGGGCCGTTCTGGAAGTTGCCTCGCGTGTCCACACCCAGCAGTTCCTGCATCTTGGCGTCCCACAGGGCGGGGATGTCCTCGGGTTCAATCTCGCCTTCGATCAGGGGCCGCTCGATCTCGTAGCGCAGGATGATGTGCGCGGGGTAGGTCACCTCGTCGGCGTCGACGCGGATGAAACCCGGCTTCACGCGTGTCATCAGCTTGTGCAGGTTGCCGGACTCAAACGCCGGCTGGTGACCGAAGGCTTCGCTGACCAGCGGCGCGATCAAGTTCACAAAGCCCGGGTGGCTGCCCAGCTGCATTTCAAAGCTGAGACTCTGGCTCTCGTGCAGGGCCATGCTGCGCGCGTCGGCCACCGGCTGACCCAGCAGGTCGCGCGGCAGGTTCTGCTCGTAACGGCCATGGCCCGTCTCGTGCACCGTGCCCATGAGGCTGATGAGGAATTCGTTTTCATTGAACCGCGTCGTCATGCGAACGTCTTCCGGCACGCCGCCGCAGAAGGGGTGCGTGCTGACGTCCAGGCGCCCGGCCTGGAAGTCGAAGCCCAGGATGCCGATCACGCGTTCGCATAGCGCCCGCTGTTGCACCGTGGGAAAAGGGCCGACGGGCTCGATCACGCTGTCGCGGGCCTGCTTGGCCGTCACGTCGCGGATCAGACCCGGCAGCCACTGGCGCACCTCGCCAAAGATGCGGTCCACATGCGCACTGGTCATGCCGGGTTCGAAACGGTCCATCATGGCGTCGTACTTGCTCAGGCCGGTCTGTTCAGACAGGAGCCGGGCCTCTTCGCGGCCGCAGGCCAGCACTTCGCGGAAGTTCTCGACAAAGCCCGCCCAGTCGTTGGCCGGCCGCTGCGTGCGCCAGGCGTGTTCGCAGCGCGCGTTGGCCATTTGCTGGCGCGTCACCAGGCTTTCCGGCAGGGCATTGCTGGCGCGCCACTGGCGGCGCATCTCGCGCAGGTTGGCGCGCTGGCCATCGTCCAGCGGTTCCTGTTCGGCGCGTGCCAGCTGGTCCTTCAGCCGGGGCTCGGTGCGCATGCGGTGCAGCAGCGCGGCCATCTCGGACATGGCCGCGGCGCGGGCCTCGTTGCCTTTGGCCGGCATGTTGGACGCCTGGTCCCACCCCGCAATGCTTTGAAGGTGTGACAGCCGGTGCAGACGTGTCCAGGTGCCGGACAGGTCGTCATAAGTTGGTGTGGCGCTCATGGTTCCAGATCAGGTTCGGGGCTTGTGGCCCGGGGACGTGATTCTGGCGCGGCGCGCGTCACGCTTGGGGTCACGGGGTGTACTGGCCGGGGAAGACCCACAGCAGGGCCGCCGTCATCAGGACATAGCGCGCGAACTTGCCGATCGCCATGTACAACACGCATGGCCAGAAGGGCATCTTCAGCAGCCCGGCCACGGCGCAAAGCGGGTCACCGACGCCCGGCAGCCAGGACAGCAGGCAGGCTTTGGGGCCGAGCCGGTTCAACCAGGCGATGGCCTTGCTTTCAAAGCGCTTGCTCTGGATCCGTTCGTACAAGACTTCGGCCCCATAGCCGACCCACCAGCTGGTGGCGCCACCGATCGTGTTGCCGATGGTGGCCACGACCACGGTGGGCCAGAACAGGTCCGGATTGAGCTTGAGCAACCCGACAACGGCAAACTCGCTGCCCAAGGGCAGCAGCGTCGCGGACACCAGCGACACGATGAAGACAGTCAACAAGCCGAATTGCGGAATGGCCAGCGACGTCAGAAGGGATTGCAACCAAGCTTCCATCAGTCCGGCCCATTATGGGCACGGTCCAGACAGCCTTGCCCGCAGTCGGCCTGTGTGAGCGGCTCACAGCTATACTCGCGCCTCTTTTTTGAGCACCGCGCGCCTCCCATTTCCGTGAGCGCGCCAGGCCATGCGCATCGGCTCCATCGATCTCCCCAACAACCTGTTTGTCGCCCCCATGGCGGGCGTCACCGACAGGCCCTTCCGCATGCTGTGCAAGCAGTTGGGCGCGGGCTATGCGGTGAGCGAAATGGTCACCAGCAAACGGGATTTGTGGCGGTCGCTCAAGACCAGTCGCCGTGCCGACCACACAGGAGAAGCCGCGCCCATTGCCGTGCAGATTGCAGGCGTGGACCCGGCCGAGATGGCCGACGCCGCGCGCTACAACATCGACCGTGGGGCCCAGGTCATTGACATCAACATGGGCTGCCCGGCCAAGAAGGTGTGCAACAAGTGGGCAGGTTCTGCGCTGATGCAGGACGAGGCGCTGGCCCTGTCCATCGTTCAGGCCGTGGTCGATGCCTGCGAACCGCACAGGGTGCCGGTGACTCTGAAGATGCGCACGGGCTGGTGCCAGGCCGAAAAGAACGCCGTGCGCCTGGCGCGCGGCGCGGAATCGGCCGGTGTCGCCATGCTCGCCGTGCACGGCCGCACGCGCGAACAAGGCTACGGTGGGCTGGCCGAGTACGACACCATTGCCGCGGTGAAAGCCGCCCTGCGCGTCCCCGTGGTGGCCAATGGCGACATCGACTCGCCCGAAAAGGCGCAAGCCGTGCTGCGCGCCACGGGTGCCGACGCGCTGATGATCGGCCGTGCCGCGCAAGGCAGGCCCTGGATCTTCCGTGAGTTGGCGCACTTCCTGGCCCACGGCACGCACCTGGCGCCACCCTCCGTGCGTGATGTGCAGACTTGGCTGACGGCCCACTTGCATGACCATTACGCGCTTTACGGCGAACACACCGGTGTGCGCAGTGCCCGCAAGCACATAGGCTGGGCCGTCAAGACTTTGCCGGGAGGCGAGGCCTTCCGCAGCGCCATGAACCTGATCGATGATTGCCGTGCCCAGGTGGACGCGGTCACCGACTATTTCGACCAGCTGGCAGATCACCATCATCTGCTGCCGCTGGCCGCCAACGACAACATCGAAGAATTGGCTGCATGAGCAAGAAAGCCATCGACGACTGCATACGCGCCAGCGTGGAGCAGTACTTCAAGGACCTCCGCGGCGCCGAGCCCAACGAACTGCACGAGCTGTTCCTGGGTGCTGCGGAGAAACCGCTGCTGGATGTGGTGCTGCGCCAGGCCGAGGGCAACCAGAGCAGGGCCGCCGATTGGCTCGGCATCAACCGCAACACCTTGCGGCGCAAGCTGCTGGACCACAAGCTCATCAAATGAAGACCGCACTCATCTCCGTGTCCGACAAGACCGGCGTCGTTGACTTCGCCCGCGACCTGGCCGCTTTGGGCGTGCGCCTGCTGTCCACCGGCGGCACGGCGCGGCTGTTGGCCGACGCCGGCCTGGCCGTCACCGAGGTGGCCGAAATCACCGGCTTCCCGGAAATGCTGGACGGCCGCGTCAAGACGCTGCACCCGCGCATCCATGGTGGCCTGCTGGCGCGGCGCGACCTGCCGGAGCACATGGCGGCCATCAAGCAGCATGGCATTGACGCCATTGACATGCTGATCGTCAACCTCTATCCGTTTGCCAAGGCCACGGCGCGCGCGGAATGCACGCTGGAAGACGCCATCGAGAACATCGACATCGGCGGCCCCGCCATGCTGCGCGCGGCGGCCAAGAACTGGTCTGGCGTGGCGGTCATCATCGAGCCAGCTGACTACGAACGTGTGCTGACAGAACTGCGTGCAGGTGACATCACCCGAGCCACCAAGTTCATGCTGGCCCGCAAGGTGTTTGCGCACACCGCTGCCTACGACGGCATGATCAGCAACTACCTCAGCAGCCTGCAGCCGGGTGCTGAGGAATCCGAAGGTGCTGTGCCTGTGCGTGAGCCCTACCCGGCGGTCTATTCGCTGCAGCTCAGCAAGACGCAGGACATGCGCTACGGCGAGAACCCGCACCAGAGCGCGGCCTTCTATCGGGAAGCGCTGCCCGCCGCCGGCACGCTGGCCAGTTGGACGCAGCTGCAGGGCAAGGCGCTCAGCTACAACAACATCGCGGATGCCGACGCGGCCTGGGAGTGCGTCAAGACCTTCGACGCGCCAGCCTGCGTGATTGTCAAACACGCCAACCCCTGCGGCGTGGCGGTCGGCGCCAGCCTGGTGGAAGCCTACGGCAAGGCCTGGAAGACCGACCCCGCGTCGGCCTTCGGCGGCATCCTGGCCTTCAACCGTCCGCTGGACGAAGCCACCGCCCGCCAGATCGGCGACAACAAGCAGTTTGTCGAAGTGCTGATCGCGCCACACGTAACGCCCGAGGCGCGCGCCATCCTGGCGCCCAAACAGAACGTGCGCGTGCTGGAAGTGGCACTGGGCAAGGAAGCCAACGCCATGGACTTCAAGCGCGTCGGCGGCGGCATGTTGCTGCAGTCGCCGGACACCAAGAACGTGGCGCCGTCCGAACTGCGCGTGGTCACCAAGCGGGCGCCCACCGCGCAGCAGATGGACGATCTGATGTTCGCGTGGAAGGTGGCCAAGTTCGTCAAGAGCAACGCCATCGTGTTTTGTGCGGGTGGCATGACACTGGGCGTGGGCGCAGGGCAGATGAGCCGTGTCGACAGTGCGCGCATCGCACGCATCAAGGCGGGCAATGCGGACCTGTCGCTGAAGGGATCCGCGGTGGCCAGCGATGCGTTCTTCCCGTTCCGGGATGGGCTGGATGTGGTCATCGACGAAGGGGCTTCTTGCGTGATCCAGCCTGGGGGCAGCATGCGTGACGACGAGGTCATTGCTGCTGCAGTTGAGCGCGGGATTGCGATGGTGTTCACGGGCACCCGCCATTTCAGGCACTGATTCCTGGCTTGCCTGAATTGCAGCCGGGGTGGTCGGCCCCGGGGCCGGAAGGGCCAGCAATCCCACCGGGTAGCATCCAGAACATGACCCGTGCCGACGCAATGGGCGCCCTCCTGGCCTTCATCGCCCGCCTGATCACAGGCACCCAAGGCCATTGGAAAGGCTGCCCCCCCAAGGCCGAGCAGCGCATCTACTTTGCCAACCACCAGAGCCACCTGGACTGGGTGCTGATCTGGGCCGCGCTGCCGCATGAACTGCGCGCCCGCACGCGGCCCATTGCAGCCAAGGACTACTGGACCTCGTCGCCGTTCAAGCAGTGGCTGACCACCGAGGTCTTTCACGCGGTCTACGTCAACCGCCAGCGCACCGACGACCAGGACCCGCTGGAACCGCTTCAGCAGGCACTGGGCAACGGCGACTCGCTGGTGATCTTTCCCGAAGGCACCCGCAGCAACGCCGACGAACCCAAGGCCTTCAAGAGTGGCCTCTACCACCTGGCCGAACAGTTCCCCGGCGTGCAACTCATCCCGGCCTGGATCGACAACGTGCAGCGGGTCATGCCCAAGGGCGAGGTCGTGCCGGTGCCCGTGCTGTGCACCGTGACCTTTGGTGAGCCGCTGCAACTGCAGCCCGGCGAAGACAAGCGTGCCTTCCTGGAACGTGCCCGCGACGCCGTGCTGGCGCAACGCCCGGGCCGTCTGGCGTGACACCATGAACATCGACTTGCACGTCCTGCGCGACTGGCCGGTGAACCAGCAGGTGGCGCTCTTGTTCGTTGCCTTGTTCGGACTGCTGATGCTGGTGTCGGCGGGCCTGGCCGTGTGGCTGCTGCGTGAAGACGAAGAAGCCCACCGCGAACGCCGCCTGCGTGTGCAGCGCGACTTGCGCGCGGTGTGGATCGGCGCGGTGGTGTTCTGGCTGGCCTGGGTCAGTGGCGCCGTGGGCGCAACCTTGGCCACGGCCCTGTTCAGTTTTCTCGCGCTGCGCGAGTTCATCACCCTGGTCCGCACGCGCCGTGGCGACCACCGCAGCCTGATCCTGGCCTTCTTTGTCACACTGCCCATCCAGTACCTGCTGGTGGGCGTGGAGGCTTTCGACTTGTTCACGGTGTTCGTGCCGGTCTATGTCTTTCTGGCCATTCCCGTGATCAGCGCCTTGGCCGGTGACCCGGAACGCTTCCTGGAACGCAACGCGAAAATCCAATGGGGCATCATGGTCTGCGTCTACGGCCTGAGCCATGCGCCAGCGCTGCTGCTGCTGGACCTGCCACGCTATGCCGACCGCGGCGCCTTCCTTCTCTTCCTGCTGGTCATCGCGGTGGCAGCGGCACAAATGGCGCAGGAGGTGGCCAGCCGCCGCCTGCGCCGGCGGCCGGTGGCACGGCAGATCGACCGCAGTTTTTCCTACCGCGCCTTTGCCCTGGGCGTCCTGGCCGCGGCCCTGGTGGGCGCGGCGCTGTTCTGGATCACGCCGGTGAGTCCCTGGCGCGCGGCTGTCATTGCGGCCGTCGCAGGCGCCTGCGGCAACCTGGGTGAATTGGTGATGCGTGCGTTGAAGAAGGACGCCGGCGTGAAGTACTGGGGCAACCGCAGCAGCGTCACCGGCGCGGTCGGCCTGCTGGACCGCGTGGCGCCGCTGTGTTTTGCGGCGCCGGTGTTCTTCCACTTTGTGCGCTGGTACGTCACGTGAGCATCATCCTCGGCATCGATCCGGGCCTGCAGCGCACCGGCTTCGGCGTCATCCAGGCCGAAGGTCAGCGCATGGCCTACATCGGCAGCGGCACGATCAGCACGCTGGAGGTGTCGCGTGGTGACCTGCCGGCACGGCTGAAGATCATTTTTGACGGCGTGTGCGAAGTCGTGCAGCGTTACCAACCCGATTGCGCCTGTGCCGAGATCGTCTTCGTCAATGTCAACCCGCAAAGCACGCTGCTGCTGGGCCAGGCGCGTGGTGCCGCGCTGGCTGCGCTGGTGAGCGGGGGCCTGCCGGTCGCAGAGATCACCGCGCTGCAGATGAAGAAGGCCATCGTCGGCCATGGTCTGGCCACCAAGCCGCAGGTGCAGGAAATGGTGAAGCGCCTGCTCAAGTTGCCCACGCTGCCTGGCAAGGACGCGGCCGATGCGCTGGGCCTGGCCATCAGCCACGCGCACAGCCGCGCCGCCCTGCTGGCCATGGGCGACGCCACCACCCTGCAACGCAAGGCCCACGCGAGCTATCGCAAGAGCCGTGTCTACTGAACCTACCGACCGGAGCCCATCACCATGACCAGCCCCATCCGAACCCAATGGATCGACATCGCCCCGGGCTTTGCCGGCTACCTGGCCCTGCCGCCCGGGGGCAGCGGGCCGGGCCTGCTGCTGTGGCAGGAGATCTTTGGCGTCAATGAACACATCCGCGCCGTGGCCAACCAGTACGCGCTGGCCGGCTTTGTGGTGCTGGCACCCGACGTCTTCTGGCGCCAGGCACCGCGCGTGGAACTGGACTACGCGGGCGATGACTACGCGCGTGCCATCGGACTGATGCAAGGGTATGCGGGGCCCGATGCGTTGGCCGACATCGCCGCGGCAATGGCGTGTTTGCGTGCACGCCCCGAAGTCAGCGGCAAAGTCGGCAGCATCGGCTATTGCATGGGTGGGCGGCTGGCCTACCTGACCGCGGCAAGCACGGACGTGGACGCGGCCGTGCCTTACTACGGCGGTGGCATCCACGGCCAACTGGAGCGTGCAGCAGCCATCCGCTGCCCCATGCAGTTCCACTACGCCGAGATGGACAACAACATCCCCTTGACCGCCGTCGAACAGGTGCGTGCGGCCCTGCCGGCACCCAGGCATGAACTGCACATCTACCCCGGTGCGCACCATGGCTTCAACTGCTGGGCCCGGGGCAGCTACCACGCCGGCAGCGCGGCGCTGGCCCATGGTCGTGCCATGACCTTTCTTGCGACCCAGCTTTTCGGGTGATCGCCGCGTGAGCGTGATGTGATGCTTGCGCGAAAGAGCTCCCCATGCCCCAACGCCTGTCCCCCGGCCCGGAACCCGACCAGCCCCTGCTGCTGGTCTGGAATGACGTGCTGCAATGGCACCCGCTGCCGCACTACGTCTACGACGTGGAGTCGCTGGAGATCCTGGCCGTCAACCAGACTGCGTGTGTGCGCTATGGCTACAGCGAAGCCGAACTGCTGCAACTGAACCGCGAGGCCTTGCTGTTTCCTGGGCAGGTGCAGCGGCTGCGCGAGTTCCTGGCGGGCCTGCCGGGCTCCGCGCAGGTGGAGCCGCAACCCGTCTGGCAAGAGCGCACACGCGACGGGCGGGAACTCCTGTCCGACATCCGCGGTCGCCCGGTGTTGTGGGAAGGCCGGCGCGCCCGCCTGTCGGTGGTCGTGGACGCCGGTCCGCGCCTGCGTTCCGCCGCCGCAGCCGAAAACGCGCGGGACCTCCTGCAGGTGGCGGGCCGCCTGGCGAGTGTGGGCAGCTGGTGGGCCGACCGAGACCGCCGCACCGTGTTTGCGTCCGACCTGGTCTGCGACCTTCACGGCGTGCCCCACGGCAGCACGCTGCCGCTGGGCACCGGCCTGTCCTCCTACCCGGGTGATGGCGGCGCGCAACTGGATGCCGCCGTCAGGGCCTGCCTGAAGGACGGCGTGCCCTTCGATCTGGAAATGCAACTGGTGACTGCACAGGGCAAGCAGCTTTGGGTGCGCACGGTGGGTGAAGCCGTGCGGGACCACACCGGCCGCATCGTCATGTTGCGCGGCGCCCAGCAGGACATCACCGCCCAGGTGCAGGCCCGGCTGGAGCTGGCGGCTTCACGCGAACGGCTGCAGGCCCTGCTGAAAGGCATGCCGGACCTCTGCCTGGTGTTGGACGCCGAAGGCCGCTACATGGAGGTCAATGATGCCCGGCATGCCAGCCTGTCTGGCCGCTGGGAAGACCGCGTGGGGCGGCGCCTTGCGGATGTGATGGACGCCGACTTTGCGCAGCGAGCGACGACCATCATGGCGCTGTGCCACAGCACGGGGCGGCCGCAGACCCTGCACGCTGACACGCGGGTGGCCGCTGGACAGCTGCGACGCCACGAGTCGCGCTTTGTCCCGCTGGAGGGCGGCCGCACCCTGGTGCTGGTGCGCGACGTGACGGACTCGCATCAGCTGGAGCAGCGCTTCCGTGCGATGGCTGACGCCGCCCCGATCGGCATCTTCACCACCGACGCACAAGGCTTGTGTGACTACACCAATGCGGCCTGGCAGGCCGTCTTTGGCCTCACGGCCGAACAGAGCCTGGGCACGGGTTGGCTCGCCACCCTGCTGCCAGGGGACCGGGACGCCGTGACAGCCCAATGGCAGCTCAGCACCGCCATGCGACGCCCCTTTGAAATGGAATTCCGCGTGCAAGCCCCCGACGGGCCGGTGCGCCACGTGTGGTCGCAGGCACGACCCATCCTGCGACCCGACGGCAGCGTGCAGGCGCACGTGGGCGCGGTGGCTGACGTGACCCAGGTCCACGAACTGGCCGAAGCTCGCCAGGCCCAGGCCGTGGCAGAGGAATCGGGTCGGCGCCAGAAGGCCTTCCTGTCGCGGGTGAGCCATGAACTGCGCACGCCATTGAACGCCATCCTGGGCTTTGGCGGCTTGTTGCAGCACGACCCGGTGGGGCAGGACGCCCGTGCGGCAAGCTATGTCCAGCACGTGGTGGACGCCGGACGCCACATGCTGAGCCTGGTCGACGACTTGTTGCAGTTGCAGCGCATCGAACAGGGCCGGCTTGACCCGCAATTCACGTTGGTCAAGCTGGACGATCTGCTGGCAGCGTGCGGCCGCATGCTGTCGCCCATGGCTGACGAGCAAGGCGTGCAACTGGTCGTGATGCCCGCACCGGGCCTGACCGTGCGCAGCGACGAACGTGGCATCAAGCAGATCCTGCTGAACCTGGGTTCCAACGCCATCAAGTACGGCGGCCGCGGCTGCCACCTCACCATGCTGGCGCAGGCCGAACCGGGTGCCATGGTGCTGACGGTCGCCGACAACGGCCGCGGCATGACGCCCGAACAACTGCAGCGCCTGTTCCAGCCCTTTGAACGCCTGGGGCAGGAAACGCAGCACGTGGGCGGCAGCGGCCTGGGCCTGGTCATTTCGCGGCAGATGGCGCAAGCCCTGGGCGGCCAGTTGGATCTGCGCAGCAGCCCGGGTGCAGGCACCCAGGCGGTGCTGCGCCTGCCGATACCCTGAACGGGTTGCGCCGGCCATCTGGCCGGCAGGCCAGATGGCCTTCGCCAGCGCAGTCCCCTGAAATGCGGTGTCGCAGGGGCTTTGTTCCCTGGCACGTTTATGGCAAGGTCGTGGCTCACTGGGGTTGCACTGCGAACCCCGCCGTGAAGGAGCCGTGGATGAGCGTTGACAGCAACAACCTGGTCCCTGCCACCTGTGGTGGCCACATCCCCATCGCGCGCATGCGAGCGGTGTACCGTCTGGGTGATGTGGAAAAGCGCCTGGACAAACTGCCCGCCAGCAACGACCACGAACACCTGCGCGCCACCTACAACCGCATGCTGGAGAAGGGCGCGGACCGCTTCCAGGTCAAGCCCGGCGGCCTGCCCGCCATGGACCACCTCTACGACGAGCTGCCCAATTTCACCGAGGTGCTGGACGACGTGAAGCGCCAGCTGGCCCTGTGCCAGGACAGCCGCGACGCGCTGGAGATCACGCCCATGCTGCTGCTGGGACCGCCCGGTATCGGCAAGACCCACTTCGCACGTGAAGTGGCGCAATTGCTGGGCACCGGGATGGGTTTCATCAGCATGAGCAGCCTCACCGCCGGCTGGGTGCTGTCGGGCGCCAGCAGCCAGTGGAAGGGTGCACGGCCGGGCAAGGTGTTCGAAACCCTGGTGGACGGCGCCTATGCCAACCCGGTGATGGTGGTGGACGAGATCGACAAGGCCCGATCCGAACACGCCTACGACCCGCTGGGCGCGCTGTACAGCCTGCTGGAACACGACACTGCCGGCACCTTCACCGACGAATTTGCCGAAGTTGCCATCGACGCCAGCCAGCTGATCTGGGTGGCCACGGCCAACGACGAGCGCTGCATCCCGGAGCCCATCCTCAACCGGATGAATGTCTTCCAGGTCGACGTACCAGACGCGGACGCCGCGCGCACCATTGCGCTGCGTCTTTACCGCAAACTGCGCGCGGACCACGCCTGGGGCCAGCGCTTCGAGGACACGCCTTCAGAAGCGGTGCTGGACCGCCTGTCGGGCCTTGCGCCACGCGAGATGCGGCGCGCCTGGATGACAGGCTTTGGCAATGCACGGCTGGCGGGGCGTGACCACATTGAAGGCGCCGACCTGCCAGACGGCCAGTCGCGGCGTCCGCCCATCGGGTTCGTCCAGTAGAGACCGGCACGTGCGGGCTGGAACAATCCAGCCCATGAATCTGCACTTGGCAAGCGCGGCCGTGGTGGCGGCCCAGTTGTTCGGCACCGGAATGGCCGGAGCACAAGACCTGCCCGTCAGTCCAGGCCGCCCCAAGGTGGGACTGGTGCTGGGTGGCGGCGGCGCACGGGGCGCCGCGCACATCGGCGTGCTGGAGGTGCTGGAGCAGTTGCGTGTGCCGGTGGACTGCGTGGCCGGCACCAGCATGGGTGCGCTGGTCGCTGGTGCGTGGGCTTCGGGCCGGTCGCCAGCGCAGTTGCGCGAAGAGCTGGCCAAGGCCGACTGGGACGACATGTTCCAGGACAACCCCGACTATGCGGAGCTGAACTTCCGCAACAAGCGCCTGTCGCAGCGCTTCCTGCCCGGCACCGAAACGGGCATCAAGGATGGTGGCGCCGTCGGCCTGCCCGGAGTGGTGCTGGGGCAGAAGATCAAGCTCTTCTTCAACCAGCTGGTGCGGGCCGACACCGGAGAGCCGCAGATCGACCTGCTGCCCCTGCCGCTGTCCATCATTGCCACCGACATCGGCACCGGCGAGCGGGTCGTCTACCGCGACGGCAGCCTGACGCGCGCCATGCGGGCCAGCATGTCGGTGCCCGGGCTGATGGCGCCGCTGGAATACCGCGGCCGCAAGCTGGTGGACGGCGGCCTGGTGGACAACCTGCCCGTGCGCGAGGTGCGCGACCGCTGCGGTGCGCAGGTGGTGATTGCGGTCAATGTGGGGTCGCCGCCCTTGAAGGCCGAAGAGGTGTCGGGCCTGCTCAGCATCACGGCCCAGATGATTGCGCTGCTGACGGAACAGAACGTCAGCAGCTCGCTCGCGTCGCTGACGCAGAAGGACCTGCTGATCAAGCCGGACCTGGGCACCATCACCGCCGGTGACTTTGGCCGCCACACGGAAGCCGCCGACCGCGGCCGCGCCGCCGCCCTGGCCATGTCCACGCAGCTGGCTGCCCTGTCTGTAAGTGATGAGCGTTATGCCGAATGGAAGCGCAGTGTCGCGGTGCGCGAACGCGAGTTGCCGCGCATCGACGAAGTGCAGGTGGGCAATCTGCTGCGGGTGGACGAAACGCTGCTGCGGCGCTGGATCGAACAGAAGGGCGGCGCATCGATGGACACCGCGCAGCTCCGGCGCGACCTGGGTCGGGCCTATGGCGACGGCTACTACGAGCGCCTGGACTACGAAGTGCAATCCATCAACGGCCGCCAGGTGCTGCGCGTGATGCCGGTGGAAAAGAGCTGGGGTCCCGACTACCTGCGCCTGGGCTTGAGCCTGGACAGCAACCTCAGCCAGGGCAGCAGTTACCTGCTGCGCGCGGGCTACCAGCGCACCTGGCTCAACCGGCTGGGTGGTGAACTGCTCGTGGTGGGTGAACTGGGCAGCAGCACCGGCGCCAGCGTCGAATTCTTCCAGCCCACTGCCCCTGACCAGCGCTACTTTGTGGGCGCGACGGCCAGCCACCGGCGTGAACGGGTGGACTACTTCTACGAAGACCAGCGCGTGGCCGAATACCGCAGCATCCGGACGCGCGCCGAGTTCTACGGTGGCGTGAACCTGGAACTGCTGGGCCAGTTGCGCCTGGGCTGGCGCGAGACCAAGGTCACCAACCGCCTGGAAACGGGCATCGACATCTTTTCTGTGCTGCCTGAACGCACCAGCAGTGGCCCTGCCCTGTCCCTGGACATGGACCGCCTGGACCGTCTGTACTTCCCACGAAGCGGCTGGGCTGCGCAGGCCAGTTATTTCAACGACGACCGGCTGGGCTTCTCGCGCCTGGGCTGGGAACTGCGCGCGGCGGTGCCCATCGGTCCCTATGTGCTGGCTTCACGCGCGAGCTGGGTGGGTTCACCGCGTGGGCAGTTGCCGCTGTCGGAATCCGGGCGCCTGGGGGGCTTCCTGAACCTGACCGGCTTTGCCAGCGGGCAGTTGCTGGGCGACGACGTGGCCTACGCGCATGTGCGGGCGGAACGCATCATTGGGCGCCTGCCGCTGGGCTTGCGAGGCGACATGCGCTTCGGCCTGGCGCTGGAAACAGGCAAGATCGCCCAGCCCTACACCCGACAGAAGCGCGACGGCTGGCTCCACTCCACGGCAATCTACCTGGGTGGCGAAACGCCGCTGGGTCCGGTGTACGTGGGAGTGGGCCGCGGCAGCGGCGGCAGCACCAACGCCTACTTGTTTGTTGGCACGCCCTGAGCCGCTGTGCCGGGCGTGACCGGCAGGTGCTTGCCCAGGAAGGCTTCGACGCGGCGCGCCCAGATGATCTCGTTTTCGGGCTTGTACCAACCATGGCCTTCCAGGTCGAAGACCAGCCATTCGGGTTCGTTGCCGGCGGCCTGCAGTGCCTTGCGCATCTCGCGCGCATGGACCATGGGCACGCGCCGGTCGCGTTCACCATGCACCAGCAGCACAGGCGCCTTGATGCGTGCGGCCTGCAGCACGGGCGAATGGGCGCGCAGCATCTCGATGTCGGCAGGGGACTTGGGGTCACCCACCATGGACGGCAGGTCGTAGCGGCGCCCTTCCTCGGAAATGTCGTCGCGCCACCACCAGCTGCCTTCCACCAGGCGCATCAGGTCGGTGGGCGCCATCGCTGCGATGCCGCAGCGGTACAGGTCCGGGTCCCGTACCAGTCCCATCAAGCTGGCATAGCCGCCGTAGCTGGAGCCCATGATGCAGGCCCGCTGGCCGTCCACTTTTCCTTCGGCGGCCGCCCATCGCAGCGCGTCGGCGATGTCGTCCTGCATGGCTTGGCCCCACTGCTTCCAGCCGGCACGCAGGTGACGCTGTCCGTAGCCATCGCTGCCGCGGAATTCGGGTTCGATGACGGCGTAGCCACGGGACGCCAGGAACTGCGGCAAGGCGTGCCAGGCCCACTGCCCGCCGCGCACCATGGGACCGCCGTGCACCAGCACCACGGCCGGCGGCGGCGCAGCGCCGGAATCGCGGCGGGGCAAGGTCAGCCACACGGGCAAGGTCCGGCCGTCGCGCGCGGTGATGCGCTTGAAGTCCAGCGGCGCCATGCGTGCGGGGTTGATGGCGGGCAAGGTGCGGCCCAGGCGCATCAGTTGCTGCTTGGCGCCAAACCAGATGAAGAAGCTGCCGGGGTCGCGGTCCGACCAGCTTTCCACCAGCACCACGCGGTCGTCGCTGTCGCAACGGCGGCAGCTCAGGCGGTTGACGCGTGCAGGCAGCTGCTTGTCGATCTGCACCTGCAGCGCCTTCATGGCGGGATGCGTCCAGACCGTGATCTCGCCGTCGGTCAATGCACGAACGCCCAGGGTCGCGCCGCTGCTGCGCTCATTGACCAGGCTGCCGCGGAAATCGAAGCCCGGCACTTCCACCCGGGCTTCGCGCGACGGCCGGCCGTGTTCGAAATCAAAGGTGGACAGCACCGACGTGCCTTCAGGGCCCTGCGATTGCGTCACGAACAGCGTGCCCGCCGCGTCCACCGCATACGGCTGCCAGGGCACGCGCAGCCGGTCGGCGTCCAGGATCTGCTGCCACGCCTTGCTGCCCGGTGCCCGCCAATGCACGCGCACGCGGCCTTCGCCAAGCGTCACCGCCACGCGGGGCTCGCCGCCGCTGTCAAACAGCCAGCGGTTGACATGGGGCGGGGCTTCAAGGGCGATGCTGCGCGTGCGCCCGGACTCGACGTTCAGGCGCAGCGGCAGCACGCCAATCAGATCGCCCGACACGCGGCTCAGCTGGCCGACGACCACGTCGCGGCTGTCGTCCTGCGGCACGAAAAGCAGTTCGTGGTTGGGCTCCAGGCGGCGGTCGTTGGGACGCGGCGGTTCCTGCAAGATGAAGGGGTTCTGCAGCTTCACCAACTGGCGGGGATCGCCGCCCGAGCGGGCCACGCTGAAGAGGCCGGGTGCGAAGTCCAGATCGGCAGCGGCGGCTTCGTGGTCGGTGAGTCGGTACACCAGGAAGTCGTCTCCGACCCAGTGCACGTCAAAGATGTCGGCGTCGGCGTAGCTGGCCAGCAACCTGGATTGCTTGGGGTCCTCCAGGTCCAGCACCACCAGGGCGTTGTGGCCCGTCTTGCTGATGCGCAGGGTGCTCAGGTAGCGGCCGGACGGCGACAGCCGCGGCTGTTCCATGTCGGTGCGGCCGAAGAAGTCTTCCACCGGCCCGGGCGGCAAGGGTGTCCCGGACGGCATCTGCGCCTGGCTGGGCAGCCCACCGAGCAGCCAGCTGCCCAGCACGAGCAGCACAGCGGCGGCACGCCGTCGGCGTGGCTGGTTGGCTGGCATAACCACCAGTGTAGGCGGCGTCAATTGGCGTCTGCTCGGGCCGAACCCTGGGCCGCCGCACGTTGACGGATGCGCCGCCATTGCCGGTCGCCGCCAATGCCCGCCGCAGACAAGGCCTGCTTGGTGGGCTGACCGCCCTGCACGGCGCGTTCGGCCAGCGCACGGCGCACGCCTTCCACATAGGCACGCGGGGTGCTGCCCACATGGTCCGCAAACAAGCGCGACAGGTGGCGCGGGGTCACGTGCGCCACGCCGGCCATGTCGGCCAGTGACCAGGTGGCCGCGGGCTGTCCGCACACGGCGTCCTGCACCCGGTGCACGGCCGGATGCAGGTGCTGGCGGCCACTGAGCAAGGGCGACAGTTGCGGGTCGTCCGGGCCTCTGCGCAGGTAGACCACCATCACCTGGGCCACGGCGGCCGCCAGGACTTCGCCGCCGTCACGTGCAATCACGTGCAGCGCCAGGTCGATGCCGGCGGTGATGCCTGCGCTGCTGGCAATGGCGCCGTCAATGACAAACACGCGGTTGGCCAGCACCGTGGCCGCGGGCGCCATGCGTTGCAGGTCTTCCAGGCTTTCGTGGTGCGTGGTGCACCGGTGCGTGCCGATCAGGCCGGCGTCGGCGGCCAGCAGGGTGCCGGCGCAGACGGTGGCCAGTTGCAGGCTGCCTTGCGGGCGCAACAGGCCTGGCGCCACCACACTCGTGAGCCACTGGCGCGTGTCGGTCCAGGCGCGGCTCAGGCGCTTTTGCAAGGGGCTTTCGCCGCCGCTGGGCTGACCCAGCAGCACGACGGTGGCGCCATCGGGCAAGGTGGCGGGCAGGGGTTCCAGGTCGCTCAGCGTCAGGCCGACCGAGCTGCTCATGCTGGGCAACGCGGCCAGGTAGCGCAGCCGGTAGGCTGCTGGCAGGCCGCGCTGCAGCAGGCGCTGGTTGGCCAGGCGAAAGGCTTCTGCCGGGCCAGCCAGGTCCAGCAGCAGCGTGCCCGGCAGCAGCACGAAGGCGATGTCTTTCATCGCGCCCGTTCAAGCGCTTGGTCGACCGTGCACAGCGTGGCAAAGCGGCCGGCCAGCACGGTGGCCGTGCGTTCGGTGATCTGCGCGGCGGTCAGCGTGGCGCCGGACGGTGTCTGCATATCGAAGGTGAGCGTGGCCTCGGTCACGTAGTCCACCTCGAAGCCTTCGTCGCTGGCGTGGCGCGTGGTGGTCTCGCAGCACTGTTCCGTGCGGATGCCGGCCACGATCAGGCGGTTAATACCGCGTTCACGCAGCCAGATCGGCAAGGCCGTGCCGGCCAGCGCGCTGTGGCGGTGTTTGTGGAAGGTCACGGCCGCATCGTAAGGCGCCAGGCCGTCCAGCGGACGGATCAGGCCACTGTCGGGGTGGAAGGCGTTGCCGGGCGGCTCGGCGTCGGTGTGGAAAACGCGGACGATGGGCACGCCGCGCGCCATGGCGCCGGCGGTGAGCGCATTGACGCGGTTCAGGAAGTTGCCCTCGTGGCTGTCTTGCCAGTAGGGACGGTGCTTGAAGGATTGCTGGACGTCGATCAGGAGCAGGGCGGTTTGCATGAAGGCCTCGGTGTTTGAAGAGGTCTTCATGCTGCGCCGCGCTTCAGCACCTGTCTGCGCCCGCGCCGGACGCAATGCGGACCGATCAGGACATGGGCCTTCTAGGCCGCAAGGCCCGCCAGCGCCTGGTGGCTGGCTTCCAGCGCCTGGTCCACGATCTGCTGCTTCCACAGCGGCGTGTCGGTGTAGAAGGCGTCGCGGAAGTCCTTCTTGATGGCGGCGGCTTGTGCGGCGGGTGCTTCCGGGTGGTTTTCCAGCCACTGCTCGGCGCGCAGGTTCTGCAGCACCTCCATCACCGGCAAGGTGCCGTACTCCATGGCCAGCCCGGTGTATTCGGCCTGCGGGCAGTCCCAGGCCACGCTGGCGAACATCATGCCGCTCAGTACGGCGCTGGTGGACGATCCGTCGTAGATGGACGTGACCTGCTGGCCCCACCACCGGCGGGCGCGCGACACCGATGGCGCGTCATTCGGCCCGGCATAGATGCGCTCGCCGTGGCCGTTGGGGCCCAGGCCGGTGTGCAGGTCGATCCAGCCCAGGCGGGCGCAGCGCTGGGCATGGTCCTGAAGTACATGGCGCAGGGTTTGCTGGCTCCAGGTGGGGGTGTGCCCACCGAAGAACAGGCCTTGCGGGTGCGTGTGCTGGCCCGCAGTGACGGCCTGCTGCCAGGCCTTCGAGCCGTGCTCGGCGATGTAGCGGGCGATGGCCGCTTCGTTGTCGGCGCTGGGAGGCCAGCTGGACGGCACCACCAGATGGGCCACGTCGCCGTAGGCCGTATTGATCGGCAGCGGGGCGTGGAAGTCGTGGAAGTTGCGGTTGAGGTCCACGTTCTCGTGCGTGACCCGCCGCCACCATGAAAAGCCATAGGGGTTCAGCGCGTGGATGAAGAGCACCGCCACGCCAGCTTCCGCGGCCGCGGACTTGAAACCGCCGTCGGCCAGCAGGGCGTTCTGGACGCCGCTGCCGCAATAGCCTTCCACACCATGGCAGGCGCTGCTGATGACCAGCAGGCGCCGCGCGTCGGCGGCGCCCAGCAGGGCCACGTCCATGGCCAGTTCCTCGCCGTCGCGGCCGCGCAGCGGGTGGCCGTGGCTGTGCACGTGCAAGCCGGCGACTTCGCAGGCCGCCAGGAACTTGCCGCGCGCTTCGGCGTAACTTTGCGAGAAGAACGAACTGGTGTCTGTCATATCAAGGCCTTGCGCGGATCCGGCTCCGCCGGGCCGCTGCAAGAGCCCCCTTGGGGGGCAGCGAACGCAGTGAGCGTGGGGGCTTCATTTCCCCAGCCAGGCTTCGGCCAGGCGCACCCAGCAGCTGGCGCCGACCGGGATCAGCTCGTCGTTGAAGTCATAGCTGGGGTTGTGCAGCATGCAGGGGCCGATGCCATGGCCGCCTTCGCGGTGCGCCCCGTCGCCATTGCCCAGCATGAAGTAGCAGCCGGGCTTGGCCTGCAGGAAGAAGCTGAAGTCTTCCGCGCCCATGGTGGGCTCAAACGGCACCACATTGGCTTCGCCCACCACCTGACCCAGGGCCTTGCGCACGAATTCGGTTTCGGCCGCGTGGTTCACCGTGGGCGGGTAGTTGCGCTTGAAGCGGAATTCGCAGCTGGCGCCAAAGGCCGCGGCGGTGTGTTCCGCCACGACCTTCATGCGCGCTTCGATCAGGTCCAGCGTCTCGTAGGAGAAGGTGCGCACGGTGCCCTGCAGTTCGCAGCTGTCGGGCACCACATTGGTCGCTTCGCCGGCGTGGATCATGGTCACGCTGATGACGCCGGGGTCGATGGGCTTGCGGTTGCGGGTGATGATGGTCTGGAAGGCCATGACCATCTGCGCGGCGATCGGCACCGGGTCCACACCCAGGTGCGGCAGTGCGGCGTGGCTGCCCTTGCCGCGGATGGTGATGTGGAATTCGTTGCTGCTGGCCATCATGGCGCCGGGGTTCACGCCCACCATGCCCACGGGCATGCCGGGCCAGTTGTGCGCGCCAAAAATGGCTTCCATGGGGAACTTGTCGAAGAGCCCGTCCTTGATCATTTCCCGCGCGCCGCCGCCGCCTTCTTCGGCCGGCTGGAAGACCAGGTAGACGGTGCCGTCAAAGTTGCGGTGCTTGCTGAAGTGCTTGGCCGCAGCCAGCAGCATGGCGGTGTGGCCGTCGTGGCCGCAGGCGTGCATCTTGCCGGCGTGCTGGCTGGCGTGGGCGAAGGTGTTGTGCTCGGTCATGGGCAGGGCGTCGATGTCTGCCCTCAAGCCCACGGCCCGGCTGCTGGTGCCGTTCTTGATGATGCCCACCACGCCCGTGGTGCCCAGGCCGCGGTGGATCGGAATCCCCCAGTCGGTGAGCGCCTGGGCAATGACGTCGGCGGTGCGTTTTTCCTGGAAGCAGAGCTCCGGGTGGGCGTGGATGTCGCGCCGGATGGCCTGGATGGTGGCTGCGTCGGCCAGTATGGGTTCGATGAGGTTCATGGTGTCGCTGCTCGAGGGTGCCAAGGCGCCATGGTAGGCCTTTCGGCGGACCGTGTGGCACAGTGCCGTCCATGTCAGAACCCACCTTGTCCACAGCCGCCGCCGGGACCCGCCTTGTCCAGGGCGCCTGCCCGCACGACTGCCCCGATACCTGCGCCTTGCACATCACCGTGCAGGACGGGCGCGTGACCCGCGTGGCGGGCGACCCCGACCACCCGCCCACCCACGGCGCACTGTGCACCAAGGTCAGCCGCTACGCCGAACGGACCTACAGCCCGGACCGCGTGATGACGCCGCTCAAGCGAGTGGGCAAGAAGGGCGAAGGCCGGTTCGAGCCCTGCACCTGGGAAGAAGCGCTGACAGACATTGCCGCGCGCCTGCAGGCCATTGCAGCCCGCAACCCCGAAGCCATCCTGCCCTACAGCTACGCCGGCACCATGGGCCTGGTGCAGGGCGACGGCATGGGCGCGCGCTTCCACCACCAGCTGGGCGCGAGCCTGCTGGACCGCACCATCTGCAGCATGGCCGGCGGCGACGCGCTGATCGCCACCTACGGCGCCAAGGTGGGCATGCACGTGGAGCAGTACGCGCACAGCCAGCTCATCCTGATCTGGGGCAGCAACCCCATCACCAGCAGCGTGCATTTCTGGACGTTTGCGCAGGAAGCCAAGCGCAACGGGGCCCGGCTCATCAGCATCGACCCGCGCAAGACCGAAACGGCCGAAAAGTGCCACCAGCACATCGCCCTCCTGCCCGGGACAGACGGTGCGCTGGCCCTGGGCCTGATGAACGAACTGATCGCCCACGACTGGCTGGACCATGACTACATCGCGCAGCACGTCGAAGACTGGCCCTTGTTGCGCGATCGCGTGCTGCAATGGCCGGCGGAGCGCGCAGCGGCGGTGTGCGGCATCACGGCGGACGAGGTGCGGGGCCTGGCACGCGACTACGCGCGGACCAAGCCCGCCGCCATCCGGCTGAACTACGGCATGCAGCGGGTGCGTGGCGGCGGCAATGCGGCGCGCCTGATCGCCTTGCTGCCCTGCCTGGTGGGCGCCTGGCGCCACCCGGCCGGCGGACTGCTGCTCAGCGCCAGCGGTTCGTTCCGCCATGCCAAGCGTGATGCCTGGCTGCAGCGGCCGGACCTGCTGGGCGACCGCAAGCCGCGCACCATCAACATGAGCACCATTGGCGACGAGTTGCTGCGCGAGGCGTCATCCGGCTTTGGTCCGAAGATTGAAGCCCTCATCGTCTACAACAGCAACCCGGTGGCCGTGGCACCGGAAAGCGGCAAGGTGGTGCGCGGCTTTGCGCGCGAAGACCTGTTCACCGTGGTGCTGGAGCACTTCCTCACCGACACCGCCGACCACGCCGACTATGTGCTGCCCGCCACCACGCAGCTGGAGCATTGGGACGCGCACATGGCCTATGGGCACGTGTACGCCATGCTCAACCGCCCGGCCATCGCGCCTGTGGGCCAGGCGCTGAGCAACGCAGAAATCTTCCGTCGCCTGGCCGCAAAGATGGGCTTCACCGACCCCTGCTTCAGCGACAGCGACGAGACCATGGCCCTGGCCGCCTACAGCCCGGAGCAGGTGAACCTGGACGAGTTGAAGTCCCGGGGATGGAGCCGGCTGAACGTGGCCGATGCGCCCTTCGCGGAAGGCGGCTTCCCCACGCCCAACGGCAAGGCCCGCGTGAAGCCGCCCGGTCTGGACGTGCCCGACCACCTGCCCAACTACGAAAGCCCGCAGGACACGCCGGCACTGGCCGCGCGCTTCCCGCTGGCCATGATTTCGCCGCCGGCGCGCAACTTCATGAACAGCACCTTCGTCAATGTGGCCAGCCTGCGCAAGGCCGAACGCGAACCGCTGGTGGAGATCCACCCGGTGGACGCCGCCGCCCGCGGCATTGCCGACGGCGCCACGGTGAAGGTCTTCAACGACCGTGGCACCTATGTCGCCAAGGCGGCGGTGTGCGAGCGCGCGCGCCCCGGCGTGGTCAATGGCCTGGGCGTGTGGTGGCGCAAGATGGGCCTGAACGGCACCAACGTGAACGAACTGACGCACCAGCGACTGACGGACATCGGCCGCGCGCCGACCTTTTACGACTGCCTGGTGGAAGTGGCGCTGGCATGAGGCGCTTGCTGGGAAGCGGGTACGGATGCGGCTGCGTGGCTGGCTGCTGATGGCGTCCCTGGGTGTCCTGGGCACCGCGCTGTTCGCGGTTGGCGCCGTGTGTTTGAGCAGCGGGTGCAGCACGCTGGGCTACTACGCGCAAGCCGTCAACGGCCACCTGGACCTGCTGCAAAGCGCCAAGCCGGTGCCGCAATGGCTGGCCGACCCGGCCGCGCCACCGGCCCTGCGCGAACGGCTGCAACTGACGCAGCGCATGCGCGACTTTGCCGTGTCCGAACTGAAACTGCCCGACAACGACAGCTACCGCCGCTACGCCGACCTGCACCGCAAGGCTGCAGTGTGGAACGCCGTGGCCGCGCCGGAACTGGGCATGACCTTGAAGACCTGGTGTTTCCCGGTGCTGGGCTGCGTGGGCTACCGCGGTTACTACACCCAGGCCGGTGCCGACGCGCTGGCCCAGGACCTGCGGGCCGAAGGCTGGGAAACGTCTGTCTATGGCGTGCCTGCGTACAGCACCCTGGGTCTGAGCAACTGGGTGGGCGGCGACCCCTTGCTGAACACCTTTGTGAACTGGAGCGAAGCTGAGCTGGCGCGACTGATCTTCCATGAACTGACGCACCAAGTGGCCTATGCCCATGACGACACCACCTTCAACGAGAGCTTTGCGGTGGCCGTGGAACGCATCGGCAGCCGCCTGTGGCTGCAGAAGCACGGCTCACCGACAGGGGTGGAAGCTCAACTGAAGTTGGACCAGCGCCAGGAGGATTTCCGCAGTTTCACCTTGCGCTGGCGTGGAGAACTCGATGCGCTATACAAGGGCAGCATGGACGACGCCAGCAAGCGCACCCGCAAGGCCGAACTGATGGCGAGCATGCGCGCCGAATACCAGCAGATGAAGCAGCAGCGCTGGGGCGGCTACGCGGGCTATGACGGCTGGATGGAGCGCGCCAACAACGCCAGCTTCGCCGTGCTGGCGGCCTACAACGAACTGGTGCCGCAGTTCGAGGCGCTGTTTGAACAGCAAGGGCGCGACTTCCCGCGCTTCTACGCCACGGTCAAGGGATTGGCCGCCTTGCCCAAGGCCGAACGCCGCGCCAGACTGGCCCACCCCGCGTGACCTGACGCTGCCGCCAAGGACTACAAGCCATGCCTGACATCCGCATCCACCGCGACCATGCCCTGGGCCTGGCCAAGGCCCGCAAGGTGGCCTTGAAATGGGCTGAGGAAGCCGAATCCAAGTTCGACATGGAATGCACCATCCTGGAAGGCCAGACCAGCGACACCGTGGAGTTCACGCGCACGGGCGTGAAGGGCCGGCTCATCGTGGCCGCCGACCACTTCGACCTGGAAGCCAAGCTGGGCTTTCTGTTGGGCGCATTCTCCAAGACGATCGAAAACGAGATCACCAAGAACCTGGACGACCTGTTGGCGGGCAGTGCGCCGGCCAAGAAGGCGGCCGCTAAGAAGTCCAAATGAGCACCCAAGCGAGCACCTGATGAACATCCAGCACCTGATCACCGCGGCGGCCTTGGCTGCGGCCGCCAGCACACCGGTTTTTGCGCAAAGCCCGTCCCAAACCACGCCAGCCAACGCCAGTTGTCCCACGCTGCTGAACCAGAGCATGGCGCGCCTGCAGGACGACAAGCCGCAGAACCTGTGCCAGTACAGCGGCAAGGTGCTTCTGGTGGTCAACACCGCCAGCTACTGCGGCTTCACGCCGCAGTACGAGGGCCTGGAGAAGCTGCACGCCAAGTACGCGGCGCGCGGGCTGGTGGTGATGGGCTTCCCGTCGAATGACTTCAACCAGGAATCCGGCGACAGCAAGAAGATCGCCGACCTGTGCTTCAACACCTACGGCGTGAAGTTCCCCATGTTTGCCAGCTCGTCCGTCAAGGGCAAGTCGGCCAACCCGCTGTTCGCGCAGCTGTCACAGGCCACCGGCCAGCAACCCAGCTGGAACTTCAACAAATACCTGGTGGGCCGCGACGGCAAGGCCATTGCGCACTACGGCAGCATGACCTCGCCTGAGAGCAAGGACCTCACGGCCGCGCTGGAAAAGGCCCTGGGGCCGCAGTAGCCTCGGGCTACTTCAGGGACTCGATCAGGTCAACGTACTCCTGCATCGCGTCGTCCTTGCTCTTGCCCTTCTGCTTGTCCCAGGCGTCGAACTTGGCGCGGCCGACCATGTCCATCATGCCCGGCCGCTTGCCTTCCACGTCGCCTTCGGTGGCCTGCTTGAAGAGCGAGTAGATCTGCAGCAGCGTGGCGTTGTCGGGCTTGTCCGGCAACTGCTTGCTGGCGGCGACGGCGGCGTCGAACTTGGGCTTGAGCTTGGTGGCCATGGCGGGGCTCCTGCAGGTGAAAATCTCGGTTGACGAGTCAGATGTTACCCAGCATCGTGACCGGCCCAGCCGCAGGCCCGACAAGGAGAAACCCGATGGACGAAGGCGCGGCGGCAAGCCCTGCGGCCAGCACAGCGCCAGCCGTGCCCCGTACCGAACGCATGTCGCGCGTGGACACCGCGTGGCTGCGCATGGACAACGACGTCAACCTGATGATGATCGTCGGCGTCTGGCTGCTGAATCCGTCCATCACCCTGCCGGCCCTGCGCGAACGGGTCGAAAGCAAGCTGCTGCAGTACGACCGCTTCCGCCAGACGGCCCACGCCGACGCGATGGGCGCGCACTGGACGCTGGACGAGTCCTTCGACATCCACCACCACGTGGTGACACTGGCTCTGGACCGCGACGAGGGCGAGACCGAACGCCACGCCTTGCAGCGCCTGTGCGGCGGCCTGGCCACCACGGCCCTGGACCCGCACCGGCCGCTGTGGCAGTTCCACCTGGTCGAGAACTACGAAGGCGGCAGCGCGCTCATCGCGCGGGTGCACCACTGCATTGGCGACGGCATTGCGCTGATCAGCGTGATGCTGAGCATCACCGACGGCGGTGCCGACCCGCCCAAGCGCCGCAAGAAGGACGCCGACGAAGACACAGACCATGACTGGCTGTCCGACGCGGTGATCAAGCCGCTGTCGGACCTGGCCGTCAAGGCCATTGCCATGTACGGCAATGGCATGGAAAAGAGCATCGAAGCTCTCTCCAACCCCGCCACGCTGGCGGGGGGCATGGACATGGCGCGCAGCGGCCTGAAGGTGGTGAACGACGTGGCGGCGCTGGCCATCATGCCGGACGACTCACCGACCCTGCTCAAGGGCAAGCCCAGCGGGCGCAAGCTGGTGGCCTGGAGCGAGCCCCTGCCGCTGGACCTGGTGAAGACGGTGGGTCGTGGCCTGGGGTGCACGGTCAATGACGTGCTGCTCAGTTGCGTGGCAGGTGCCATTGGCGAATACCTGCGCGCCCAGGGCCAGGACCCGGCAGGCAAGGAGATCCGCGCCATGGTGCCCGTGAACCTGCGGCCGCTGGAAAAGGCCTGGCAGTTGGGCAACCGCTTCGGCCTGGCACCGCTGGTGCTGCCCATCGGCATTGCCAACCCGGTGGAACGTGTCTACGCCGTGCACCGCCGCATGGACGACTTGAAGGGCAGCTACCAGCCGCTCCTGGCCTTTGCGGTGTTGAGCATCAGCGGCCTCTTCATCAAGCCGGTGCAAGACGCGGTGCTGGGCCTCTTCGCCAAGAAGGCGACGGCGGTCATGACCAATGTGCCCGGCCCGGCGGTTCCACTGAAGTTCTGCGGCAGCACGCTGCGCCAGACCTTGTTCTGGGTGCCGGCCAGCGGTGACATCGGTGTCGGCGTCAGCATCCTCAGCTATGGCGGTGGCGTGCAGTTCGGGCTGATCACGGACCAGCAGCTCTGTCCCGAGCCACAAGGCATCATCGACCGCTTCGAACCCGAATTCGAGAAGCTGCTCTACCTGACGCTGATGCTGCCCTGGGCCGGGCAGGGCGCGGACTGAGCAGCGGACGAGCGCATTGCTTTCAAGGAACACACCATGACCATCAGCGTCGAACTGGACCTGGGCTACGAATTCACCGTCAAGGCGCCGATCAAGACCGTCTTTGACCTGGTGTCCGACGTGCCCCGGTCGGTCAGCCACTTCCCCAAGGTGGAGAAGCTGGACGACCTGGGCGGTGGGGTCTACCGCTGGGAGATGGAAAAGGTCGGCACCGCGCAGGTCAACATCCAGACCATCTATGCCAGCAAGTACGTCAATGACCGCAAGAAGGGGACGGTGGTCTGGTCACCGGTGAAAGGCGAGGGCAACGCGCTGGTGGGCGGCAGCTGGAAACTCAGCGAAACAAAAAAGGGC
The DNA here is from genome assembly GCA_963750785.1 of uncultured beta proteobacterium. Lineage (GTDB taxonomy): Bacteria > Pseudomonadota > Gammaproteobacteria > Burkholderiales > Burkholderiaceae_C > Rubrivivax. The sequence continues at coordinate 561,338 of CAVVSC010000006.1, forward strand.
ACGGCGCTGGAATTGCGCATCCATGGCGTGGCCGAAGTGCCACTGCCAGCGCTGATGAAGATGGTGGTGGTGCCGGTGGTGCAGGCGGAATTCGAGAAGCTGGTGGAGAAGTACATCGACAACCTGATTCAGGAGTTCGGCGGCGAAGTCTGAATCGTGGTCTGAGGCTGCTCACTTCAAGCGCTAGCCAATTTCGCCCTCCTGGCTTTCAGCCGGCACGGACTGTTCCTGGCTGGGCTTGACGCGCTGGGGTGGCGAAAAGGGTGGCGGGAAGCCGACGAACGCCAGGAACACCAGCACTGGCAGCAGGCAGTAGAAGAGCGGGCGCTTCCAGTGGAGGTTCATGGCCTCCCTCATCTGGGGCTGCCAGGCTTGCTTGCAAGCCTGGGTTGTTGGCGCTCCAGGCCGAGGTGGTCTTGCGAGGGGCGAAGCGGATCTGACAGGCCAGGTCGTCGATGCGCTTGCGCGCACCGTCCATCCAGCCCACGCACAGCGCCTCGTCCACCGATTCCGGCCAGCTGATGCCGGGCCGGCCACCGTCCACTTTGCAAAACCCGACGAGCAGTTCCTTGGACGTGCCTGCGTGTTCGGTCAGCCAGTGGTGGGAGGCGGCAGCGTCTGCAAAGAAGGTGGGTGCCACCCTGTCAGGCACCGAAAAGGGGATTGGCGCCAAAGCGAAGGAAGCCCGCACGCTGCAAGAGCGCGTGGTGCCATTGCCCTACGGCCGGCAGGGTCGGCTTGTCAAAGGGGGTGGACAGCCAGCGGTGGGTGGACAGGCCCAGCACGATGTCGGCCAGCGTGAAGCTTGTGCCGGTGACGAAGGCGCCGGTCTGCGCCAAAGCGCCATCCAGGATGCCCATCTGGTGGTTCCACTGCTGGATGCTGGTTTGCACCGCCGCCGGGTCCTGATGAGCAGGGCTCTTGCGCACCAGGGCCATGAAGGCATGGCGCCAGGCGTTGTTCAGCTCGGTGGCCTGCCAGTCCATCCATTGCTCCACCCGCGCGCGGCGGCGCGGGTCCGGGGGCAGCAAGGCCGCGCTTGGATGCTGGTCGGCCAGGTAGCGGCAGATGCTGTTGGATTCGCGCAGCACAAAGTCGCCTTGCACCAGCACCGGCACCATCGCCAGGGGGTTCAGCCGCAGGAAATCAGGCGACGACAGGGGCAGGGCTGGGCTTCCCCATTCCACGTGTTCGGGCGTCAGACCCAGTTCGTGGCAGGTCCACAGCACCTTGCGCACATTGATGGAACTGCCGTGGCCCAGGACTTGCAAGCTGCTCATGCTGCCATCGTAGCCGCGCAGACCCGGGTTGGCGTCAACCCAGTCGTGGCACCATCGCAGTCCATACAAGACCATCAGGACGGAGCCTTTCCATGACAGTCCCCATGCTGACCCGCCGCGCGCTGGCCCTGGCCGCCGCTGCCGCCGTTTCTGCTGCAGCCCTGCCGCTGCAAGCCGCCACGCCCAAGGACACGGTCGTCGTGGCCCTGGCCTTTGACGACATCATCAGCCTGGACCCGGCCGAGGCCTTCGAGATCAGTGCGGGTGAGCTGATGGGCAACGGCTACGACCGCCTGATGCGCTACGACGTCAACGACCCCAGCAAGCTGGTCACCGACCTGGCCAAGAGCTGGAAGCTCAGCGATGACGGCAAGACCTACACCTTTGAATTGAAGCCCGGCCTCAAGTTCGCCAGCGGCAACCCCATCACCGCTGAAGACGTCGTCTTCAGCTTCCAGCGCGCGGTGCTGCTGGACAAGACACCCGCCTTCATCCTCACCCAGTTCGGCCTGAGCAAGGACAACGTCAAGGACAAGGTCAAGCAGACCGGCCCGCTGACCCTGACGCTGGAAACCGACAAGGCCTACGCGCCCACGCTGGTCTACAACTGCCTGACGGCCAATGTGGCTGCCGTGGTGGACAAGAAGCTGGTGATGTCCAAGGAGCAGAACGGCGACATGGGCTACGCCTGGCTGAAGACGGGCTACGCCGGCAGCGGGCCGATGAAGATCCGCGAGTGGCGCGCCAACGAGATCGTCGCGCTGGAGCGCAACGACAACTACTGGGGCCCCAAGAGCAAGCCTGCGCGGGTGATCTACCGCCACATCAAGGAAAGCGCCACGCAGCGCCTGATGCTGGAAAAGGGTGACGCCGACATCGCGCGCAACCTGACGCCGCAGGACCTGGACGCACTGGGCACCAACAAGGACGTGAAGACGACGGCCACGCCCAAGGGCACGGTCTACTACTTCAGCCTGAACCAGAAGAACCCCAACCTGGCCAAGCCGGAAGTGCGCGAAGCCTTCAAGTGGCTGGTGGACTACGACGCCATCGGCAAGACGCTGATCAAGAACATCGGCGTCGTGCACCAGAACTTCCTGCCAATCGGCCTGCTGGGCGCCAGCAAGGACAACCCCTACAAACTGGACGTGGCCAAGGCCCGCATGCTGCTGGCCAAGGCCGGCCTGGCCGGTGGTTTCAAGGTCACCATCGACATGCGCACCGTGCAGCCGGTGCAAGGCATCACGGAAGCCTTCCAGCAGACGCTGAAGGAGGCGGGCATCGAACTGGAAATCCTGCCCGGCGACGGCAAGCAGACGCTGACCAAGTACCGCGCGCGCACCCACGACATCTACGTCGGCCAGTGGGGCGCCGACTACTGGGACCCGCACACCAATGCCGACACGTTTGCGCGCAACCCCAACAACGCCGACGACGCCAAGAGCAAGCCGCTGGCCTGGCGCAACGCCTGGGACATTCCGGAACTGACCAAGAAGTCCGACGCCGCAGCGCTGGAACGCGACGGCGCCAAGCGCGCCAGGATGTACCAGGAGATCCAGGCCGAGTTTCGCAAGAGCAGCCCTTTCATCATGCTGTACCAGCAGATTGACGTGGCCGCCTACCGGTCCAATGTGGCGGGCCTGAAGATCGGCCCCACGTCTGATTCCACCTACATGTTCAACGTCTCCAAGAATTGAGCCCGCGGCTGGTCCGGGCCGGCCTTGCCACCGCCAACTTTGCGGCGGTGGTGGCGCTCACCTTCCTGGGCCTGCTGGCGGTCACGTTCTTCATCGGCCGCGTGATCCCGGTCGACCCGGCGCTGGCCATCGCGGGTGACCGCGCGCCTGAGCATGTGATCCAGCGCGTGCGCGAAGAGCTGGGTCTGAACCTGCCGGTCTACCAGCAGTTTGGCCGCTATGTGCAGCGGGCGCTGCAGGGCGAGTTCGGCAACTCGGTGCTGACTTCCAACCCGGTGCTGGACGACATCAAGAAGACCTTCCCGGCCACGCTGGAACTGGCGACCTGCGGCATCCTGATTGGCGCGGGCCTGGGCATTCCGCTGGGTGTGTGGGCGGCCGTGCGGCGCGGCGGCTTGGCCGACCATGCGGTGCGTGTGATGGGCCTGGTGGGCTACTCCGTGCCCATCTTCTGGCTCGGCCTGATGGCCCTGGTGCTGTTCTACGCCAAGCTGGGCTGGGTGGGCGGGCCGGGGCGCATCGATGTGGCCTTTGAATACAGCTTCGAGCGAACCACCGGCCTCATGCTGCTGGATGCAGCCCTTGCAGGTGAATGGGAAGCCTTCGGCAATGCAGTGAGCCACCTGGTGCTGCCCGCTGCTTTGCTGGGCTACTTCAGCCTGGCCTACATCAGCCGCATGACACGCAGCTTCATGTTGAATGAACTGCAGCAGGAGTACATCGTGGCGGCACGGGCCAAGGGCCTGAGCGAGATGCGCATCATCTGGCGCCATGCCTTGCGCAATGCCATGGTGCCGCTGATCACCGTGGTGGCGCTGTCCTATGCCGGCTTGCTGGAAGGCAGCGTGCTGACCGAAACCGTGTTCGCCTGGCCGGGCCTGGGCCTGTACATCACCAATTCGCTGCAGAACGCGGACATGAACGCCGTGCTGGGCGGGACCATCGTGGTGGGCTCGGTGTTCATCGGCTTGAACCTGCTGAGCGACTTGCTCTACCGCATGCTGGATCCGCGCACGAGGGACACGCGGTGAGTGAACTCACGCAGTGGCTCCTGTCTGACCGCCCGCAGTCGCGGCGGCAGGCGGCCTTCGGGCGCTTGTACGCGGGTTGGCGCAGCTTTGCGCACAACCGGCTGGCGCTGGTGGGCCTGGCCCTTGTCGGCGCGCTGGTGCTGGTGGCGGCGCTGGCGCCGCTGCTGTCGCCCTATGCGCCCACGGTGGGCGAACTGGGCCAGCGCTTGCTGCCGCCGTCCGGCAGCCACTGGCTGGGCACCGACGACCAGGGCCGCGACATCGCCAGCCGCCTGATCCACGGCAGCCGCATCACCTTGTATGTGGTGATGCTGGTGGCGGTGCTGGCCGCACCCATCGGCCTGCTGGTGGGCACGGCCGCAGGCTATGCCGGCGGCTGGCTGGACGCCGTGCTGATGCGGGTGACCGACATCTTCCTGGCCTTCCCGCGGCTGATTTTGGCGCTGGCCTTCGTGGCGGCCCTGGGCCCGGGCATCGAGAACGCCGTGATCGCCATCGCCATCACGTCCTGGCCGCCATATGCGCGCATTGCGCGGGCGGAAACGCTCACCATCCGTCAGGCCGACTACATCAATGCCGTGAAGCTGCTGGGCGCAGGGCCGGTGCGTATTGTGCTGCGGCATGTGATGCCACTGTGCGTGCCCAGCGTGATCGTGCGCGTGACGCTGGACATGGCCGGCATCATCCTCACTGCTGCCGGCCTGGGCTTTCTGGGCCTGGGCGCGCAGCCGCCGACACCGGAGTGGGGCGCCATGATCGCGGCCGGCCGTGCCTACGTGCTGGACCAGTGGTGGGTGGCGGCCGCACCGGGCGCAGCCATCTTCATCGTGAGCCTGGGCTTCAACCTGCTGGGCGATGGGCTGCGCGACGCGTTGGACCCGAAGGGCGTGAAGTGAGGGGCCAGGGATGAGACCTGTGGACCTGCCTGGTTGCACATTCGAGGCGGTGGGTTGGGCTGCTTGCGGCCCGTTGCGGTCGTTCGTCTTGTTTTGGCGGTCGCGTGCGCTTGGGGTGACCCGTTGCGCTCATGTCCCCCGCCCCATCTTGCTGCGCAAGCTGGGGCTCCTCCTTTACTTCGCTCCACGGGCCACCCCAATCGCCCGCTCCGGCACCACCGGTGGCGCGCCACGTGCAGGCACGCCGCCCTGGTGGCTGGCCATGGACGCTGGGTACCGGGCGCAGCGAAGTAAAGGAGGAGGGTCTGGCCACTGCCAAGTGGCCAGAGCCGGGGGACATGAGCGGAGCCCGGTACCCAGCGGCCTTGGCCAACAACGGAACCAGGCGCGAACGACCGCAACGGGCCGAAACCGGCTGCCGACCCTACCGAGAGAGATCGACCTGCCTTGGGTGGCCAGCAGCGCATGGGTGCCACGGCTATGAGTTCACTGCTGTTAACCGTCAGCGACCTGCGTGTGGCCTACCCCACGCGTGAAGGTGCCATGCAGGAAGTGGTGCGCGGCGTGAGCTTCACGCTGGGCCGGGAACGCCTGGGCATCGTGGGTGAATCGGGCAGCGGAAAGAGCCAGACCGGCCGCGCCGTTCTGGGCTTGACCGCGCCAGGCGGCGTCGTCACAGCGAAGAGCTTGAACTTCGACGGCATCGACCTGTTGAATTGCCCGCCTGCGCAGCGCCGGGCCTTGCGCGGCGGCCGCATGGCGATGGTGTTGCAGGACCCGAAGTATTCGCTGGACCCGGTGATGAGCATTGGCGCGCAGATTGCCGAGACGCTGCAGACGCACCGCCCGTGTTCGCGTGCCGAGGCGCGTGAACAGGTGGTGGCTTCGCTGGCGGCCGTGGGCATCGAAGACCCGGCGCGTGTGATGAAGCTGTACCCGCATGAAGTCAGCGGTGGCATGGGCCAGCGCGCCATGATCGCGATGATGCTGATCGCCGGGCCGGAACTGCTGATCGCTGACGAGCCCACGTCGGCGCTGGACGTGACCGTGCAGTTGCAGGTGCTGGGCATCCTGGACAAGCTGGTGGCCGAGCGCGGCATGGGCCTGGTCTTCGTGTCGCACGACCTGCGCCTGGTGAAGAGCTTTTGCGACCGCGTGCTGGTGATGTACGCGGGCCGCGTGGTGGAAGAGATCGCGGCCGCCGACCTCGCGCACGCGCAGCACCCCTACACGCGGGGCTTGCTGAATTGCCTGCCGGACCTGGGCGCTGCCCGCCACCCCTTGCCCACCCTGGACCGCCGCCCGGAATGGGCGCAGGAGGCCACATGATCGGCCTGGCGGTGCAGGACCTCCGCGTGGTCTTCGATGGCTTCACAGCCGTCGACCAGGTGAGCTTTGCCGTGGCGCCCGGGGAAAGCTTCGGCATCGTGGGCGAAAGCGGCAGCGGCAAGAGCACGGTGCTGCGGGCCATCTGCGGCCTGGCGCGGCGCGCAGCGGGCCAGGTGCGCCTGACCGGGGCCGGCGACCTGCCCAGCCCCGACAGCAAGGCCTTCCGCCGCCAGGTGCAGATGGTCTTCCAGGACCCGTATGGCAGCTTGCATCCGCGCCAGACGGTGGACCGCATCCTGGCCGAGCCTCTCGCCATTCATGCCACCCATGGCCTGGGCGACGCGCAGCAACGCATCGAACGCGCGCTGGACGAAGTGGGCCTGGGCGGGGCCTTCCGCTTCCGCTACCCGCACCAGTTGAGCGGCGGCCAGCGCCAGCGGGTGGCGATTGCGCGGGCGCTGATCCTGGAGCCGCAGGTGCTGCTCCTGGACGAACCCACGTCGGCGCTGGACGCGTCGGTGCAGGCCGAAGTCCTGAACCTGCTGGAGTCCTTGCGCGCCCGGCGAGGCCTGAGCTTTGTGATGGTCAGCCACGACCTGGCCGTGGTGACGCACCTGTGCAGTCGGCTGATGGTGATGCAGCGCGGCCGTGCCGTGGAACAGCTGTCAGCCACCGACCTGGCTGCCGCGCGTGTGGCCACGGACTACACACGGCAGCTGATGCAGGCCTCAGCCGGCTTTGTGCGGCACGCCGCCTGAAAACAGCGCAGGAGATTGACATGCCGGAAACCACCTTTGATGTGCCAGGCCTGCTGACGCAGGACGACGCCGAGGCCGTGATGTTCGAGTTGCAGGATCTGCCTTGCGTCAACCAGGCCGATGTCGACCTGGCGCGGCGCCAAGCCTGGGTCAGCCACACGACAATGATCGCGCCTGAGGACATTGTTGCGGCCTTGCTGGATGCGGGCTACGAGGCCCATCCGCGGCAAGGCTGAGTCTGGCGCGTGGCTTCAGACCCGGAGGATTCCTGCATGTCCAAGACTTGTGTGCCGCAGCCGTCCGCCGTCGCATCGGCTGTGCTGATGCGCCAGGGCTTGAGCGCATGAGCGCAGCCATCGTCGACCTCCAGGCCGTCGAACGCGTCTACGCGCTGCGCGGCGGCCAGTCGCATGCGGCCCTTCGGGGCCTGAACCTGCAGATCGCGGCGGGTGAGCACGTGGCCGTGCTGGGCAAGTCGGGCAGCGGCAAGTCCACGCTGCTGAACCTCCTGGCAGGTCTGGACCGCGCCACGGCGGGTCGGGTCCAGGTCGCCGGCACCGACCCCGCCGGCATGAGCGAAGACGCCCTGGCCCGTTGGCGCGGGCCGAACGTCGGCGTGGTCTTCCAGTTCTTCCAACTGCTGCCCACGCTGACGGTGCTGGAGAACCTGCTGCTGGCCATGGACCTGGTGGGCAAGTTGCCTGCCGGGGCGCGGCGCGTGCGTGCGCTGGAACTGCTGGACCGCGTAGGCATCGCCGACCAGGCGGACAAGCTGCCGGCCATGCTCTCGGGCGGTCAGCAGCAGCGCGCGGCCATCGCGCGCGCCCTGGCCAACGACCCGCCGCTGCTGCTGGCCGACGAACCTACGGGCAACCTGGACAGCGACACGGCGCGCGACATCGGCCAGCTGTTCCAGGACCTGGTGCAAGAAGGCAAGACCCTGCTCATCGTGACGCACGACGCAGCGCTGGCCGCGGGTGCGCAGCGCGTGATTCGTCTGAAGGACGGCCTGATTGCTGCCGACGAGCGCGTCGGCGGAACCGGCACCACGGACACCGCCGCGCCATGAACATGCGCTGGCGCAAGGTGCAGGCCGATTGGCGGGCCTACCGCGCGCAGATCGCCTGGATCGGCCTGGTCCTGGTGCTCGGCACGGCCGGCGTGGTCGCGACGCTGGATGCGCAGGCGGTGCTGCGGCGCGAGATTGCCGCGAGCTACGGCGGTGCCGTGGCACCGGACCTTGCGCTGTGGTTCGATGCCGTCGACGAGCCGCTGCTGGCGAAGGTCGCGGCCCAGTCGGGTGTGGCCGCCGTGGACGCGCGGCGCATCACCTACACGCGCGTGGCCGGCGCTGCCGGCGCCGACTACCCGGCACGGTTGAGCCTGGTGCGCGACCCGCTGGCGATGCAACTGGGACGGGTCCACCGACACGGCGAAGCCGGCCGCGCCGCCAACGCCGGCGTGTGGATCGAACAGTCCGGCCAGCCCTTGCTCGGCTTGCAGCCCGGCGACATGCTGCACCTGCGCACGCCCTCGGGCGGCACGGTGGATGTGCCGCTGGCGGGCTATGTACACGACCCCGGCGTGGCACCCAGCAGCCAGGAGCGCCTGCTGTACGCCTACGCCAGCTTCGGCCTGGCGGAGCGCTTGCAGCAAAAGGCCGGGGCCGACCAGTTGTTGGTGCAACGGGACCCTGCTCCAAGCCAGCAGGACGCAGCCGCCTTCGGCCGGCAACTGGCCGAAGTGGCCAAGGCGGGCGGACAGGAGCCGCTGCGTGTCGAAGTGCTGCCCGTGGGTCATCCGCATGCGCTGCTGATGACGGCCTTGCTGCGGGTTTTCGGTGCGCTGTCGGCACTGGCGTACACCAGCAGTGGCGCCTGGGCTGCGTACATGGTGGCGCTGTGGATGAAGCGCGAAGTGCGCGTGGTGGGCATCCTGAAGACCCTAGGCGCGCGCAGCCACCAGATTGCGGGCCAATACCTGGCGCTGGGCGTGCCCTTGGTGCTGTTGGCGGCCGCCTTTGCCTTGCCCCTGGGGGCGCTGCTCGGCCGCGCACTGGTGCGCTTCTACGCGGTCTCACTCAACATCGACGTGGCCGATGCGGACGTGCCCACTGGCCTGCGCAGCCTGGAGCTGCCTCTGGCCTTGGGTCTGCCCCTGCTGGCGGTCGCCCTGCCCATCCTGCGTGCGGTACGCATGAGCGCGCGTCAGGCCATCCACGACGCTGGCGTCGTGCCGCCGTCGGGCGCCGGCCGCTGGCGCGCCCGCCTTCTGCGTGTGCCAGGTCAGCGGCAGTGGACCTTGGCCCTGCGCAACAGCTTCCGCCGGCCCTGGCGACTGGCCGTGATGCTGCTGGCCATGGGCAGCGGCGGCGCCTTGTTGTTGACGACGCACAGCAATTACGAAAGCCTGATGCGCGTCATCGACCACAGCCTGGCGCAGCAGGGCCACGATCTGGAACTGGTGCTGCGGCGCCCGGCACCAGCGGCCGTGCTTGAGGCCATCGCCGGTGGCCAGGCCGGTGTGGTGGTCGCCGAGGCCTGGCGGCGCGCCGACGTGGTGGTGGGCGCGGTCGAAGGCGGAGGTGAGAGTGAGGGAGAGGGAGAGGGCAAGAGAGAGGGCAAGAGAGAGGGCAAGGGTGAAGGCACGAGGGCACCGCTGCTCGTTTATCCCACTTCGTCGCGGCTGTTCCAGTTGCGCGTGGTTGAGGGCCGCTTGCCGACCGATGCAGCCCGCAACGAAGTGCTGGTCAGTCGTGCGCTGGCGGATCGCCTGCCGCAGTTCCACGTGGGCCAGACCTGGACCTTGCGCAGCCAGGGACGCGTGACCCGCGTGCAGCTTGTCGGGCTGGTCGAAGAGATCGCCCAGGCCAGGCTGTATGCGCCCGGGGCCACTTTCGATGCCGTGACCGGTCTGGGTGATGCCGCAAACCTGGTGCGCATCAAGGCGCAGGATGGATTCGTGCTGGCTGCACTGGGGCGCACGCTGGACCAGGCGTTCCTGCAAGCCCACCACACGCCCGCTCAGATCACCACGCGCGACCAGGTGCGGGACTCGCTGGACGAGCACTTCAAGGTCGTCGGCGACTTCATCCGCATGGTGGCCTTGGCGACGGCGCTGGTTGGGGCCATATGGCTGGCCGCCAGCAGCAGCCTGAACGTGCAGGAGCGAACCCGCGAGATCGGTGTGCTGCGCACCCTGGGTGCCACGCCGCGCACCATTGCCACGGTCTTCATTGCCGAGGGCGCAGCCGTGGCCGTCCTCAGCGCGCTGATCGCCATCGCGCTGTCGCTGCTGCTGACTTCGGTGCTGAATGGCGCTGCGGCCCGCAGCTTGCTGCACGTGAGCGTGCCACTGCGGTTCAGCACCCAGGGTCTGGCCATCCTGGCTGCGGGTCTGGTGGTGGTGGTGCTGGCGGTGGCGCTGTCCGTGCAGCGCGTGTTGCGCCTCTCGGCCCGCGAAGCGCTGGCCTATGAATGAGGCCGCTCAGCGCGGCGGGCCGTCGCCCCCACTCAGGCGGAGAGCCGGGCCAGCGCCAACTTCCCGGCGGCTGCGCTGAGGCCGCTGATCACGACACCCCAGCTCATGTCGATGAGCGCAATGCCCACTGGCCAGCCGCGCAGCGTGGCCAGGTTGGTGAGGTCATAGGTGGCGTAGCAGAAGAAACCGAACAAGGCGCCGGTGCGCAGCGCGCCTGACCAGCCCGCGGAGCCGGCCTGACCCCAGACCGCGAAGTAGCTCAGCCCCGCGGCGTAGACCGCATAGAAGAGCAGGGCCGTGACCAGCCTGGGCTGCTCGGCCATCAGGTGGCCAATGGCCTGCTGGTACAGCGGCTTGGCCACCACGCCCAGCCACAGGGCGTCCAGCGCCAGCATCACCAGCAGCACGGCGGCATAGCTGCCGAGGATCCTGTTCAAGGCATGTCTCTCCAGTGGTGGGAGGGAAGGTGTTGCACGAAGAGGCGAGGCGCCGCCGCAGCACGGCAGTCCATCACAACCAATATTCCCACAAGCGGGCAAAGAACTCCTTCAGGCGCGACAGCCATGGCCGGTCGCGCCAGGTAGCCAGCAGCACAGGTTCTGAAGCCTGGCGATCGCTGTCGAACATCTGCTTCAACTGGTCGCCAAATTCGGTGCCCAGCACCACCGCATTGACCTCCTGGTTGTGCAGGAAGCTGCGCCAGTCCAGGTTGGTCGATCCGACGGTGGACCAGACGCCGTCGATCAGCGCGGTCTTCGCGTGCAGCACCACGCCGCGACGCTCGTGGATCTTCACCCCCGCCTGCAGCAGCCCGTCGTAGTAGCCACGTCCGGCATGGAAGAGCAGCCAGGAGTCGGTCTGTCCGGGCAGGATGAGTTGCACGTCGACGCCGCGTGCGGCCGCGTCCGTCGGCGCCAGCAGCAACTGCGGGTCGGGCGCGAAGTAGGCGTTGGTGATGTAGACGGTGGTCTCGGCGCTGGCAATGGCGGACAGAAATGTGGTGTAGATCGGGCTGTTGTCCTTGTCCACCGGCGTGCTGGCAATGGCGCGCACCACCATACGGCCCATGACCTGCGGCGTTGGGAAGTAGTTTCTGGGCACTGGCGCGGACCCGGTCTGCTGCAGCCAACTGGCCAGGAAGAGCCTTTGAAAGTCGGCCACCACCGGTCCCTGCAGCTGCAAGTCGGTGTCACGCCAGCGCGGCGACGCGGGCGCTGCGCCTGGCGGACTCGGGGGCGAGGGACGGCGTGCGCGTGAACCGCCCGAATACACGCTGCTGATGTTGATGCCGCCCAGGAAGGCGGTGTGCCCATCCACGATCAGGAGCTTGCGGTGGTCTCTCTGGTTGGGTGACCAGTCCAGACCCGCCTGCCAGGCACCCATCGGGCTGGCGGGGTTGAACTCCAGCACGTCCACACCCCCGTCACGCAGGCGCTGGAAGAACTCGCGCGGGGTGAACAGGGTGCCCACACTGTCGTGGATCAGATTCACCTGGACTCCTTGCCGCTGCTTGTTCAAGAGCGCTTGCGCAAAGCGCTGGCCGACCTCGTCATCGTCCATGATGTAGGTTTCCATGTTGATGTGGTCACGCGCCCCGGCGATGGCCTTCAGCATCGCCCCGTAGGTCTCCGGGCCGTCCTGCAGCAGCCGCACCGCATTGCCGGCCGTCAAGGGGCCCGCTGAAACGGCTTCTTCCACGGCCAGGTGACGGTCGAAAATGTCGGTGTCTTGCCGCTGGCTGTGCAGCCCGTCCAGCAGCCGCTTGCTTTGCGCAGCGCTGAGCATGCCGTGCGTGCCGTGAACATCCACGGCCTGGGCCGCAGGCAGCGTGGTGACCGCCGTCGCCGCCGTGGGAACCTGGGGCAGCGAACTGCAGCCGGCCAGGCCCGCCAGCATGAGCACAAGTGCACATGCGTGCTGGCGCAAGGGCAGGGAGGCCGTTGTGGTGACCGGGGCGCCGTGTCGGGGCGACGGCAGCATGGGGTTGGCGGCAGGTCCTGGGTTCATGGTCGCGTGGCCCGCGTGCGCGGGCTGCTGCAGGACAGTCTGCTTTCAGCGGGGCCCCAGGTCTGTGCGTTGCACGACAGACCCCACGGGCAGGCCGCCCGCCGGCCAGCACCCGTCAAGCAGCTGCCCGACAAGGCCCAGGGAGCATGTCCTACAGACGCGGCGGTGTGTCTTGGGGGACGATCGGGCGTCCATGCATGCCTCCTGTCTGCGCCCGGTTGAAGCCCTGATGCATCCATTCGCGGCTGTTGGCCGTGCACGCTTGTTTCCGCAGGTGGTCTTGGGCCTGTGCGCGGTCGTCTGGGCCGGGCCGGTCAAGGCCCAGGTGGATCCGGCGGCCAGACCGGTGGCCGCGGTCGCGCCGGCTGCAAGTGCCGCATCAGCGGCATCGGCTGCGGCAGCGGAAGCAGCATCGGAAGCAGCAGCGAGCGACCCCGTTTTCGAGCCTGCGCGGCGCTCGGTCCGGTCGACCACCGAATGGCTGGCGAGCGGCATCGACAGCTGGTTCGGCGACAAGTCCTTTGCGGAAGGCGGCAAGGTTTCCGACGGCCGCCTGAGCGTGTTCCTGCTGACGCGCCAGCACGAGAAGCCCGACTTCACTGTGCGCTTCAACGCCCGCGTCTGGTTGCCCAATCTGGAAGACCGTGCCTACTTGTTCCTGGGTCGGGACGACGCGCGTGAGGCGGTCACCGACAAGCCGGACGCCTTCTCACGCCAACAAGGCTTGCGGCGTGACAACGGGGCGGTGCCATCTTTTTTCGCGGGCCTGGGCTACCTGGTAAAGGACGCGGTGCAATTCCGGCTTGGCTTTCGGGGCGGCCTGAAACCCTATGCGCATGCGCGCTACGGCACCACGTGGCAGCCCGACGACATCAACCAGATTGATTTTCGCGAGACCGTGTTCTGGACCCTGGACGACCATTTCGGCTCAACCACCGCCCTGTCCTTTGAGCACGCCTTTTCGCCCGACCTGGCCGTGCGCTGGCTCAGTTCGGCCACCATCACGCAGGACTCGAAGCGCTTCGAATGGACCAGTGGCCTGGGCGCCTACCGGTCGTTTGGCGACCAGCAGCAGTTGTCACTGGAACTGGTGCTCAACGGACTGGAGGGCACGGGTGTCCCGGTCAATGACATCGGCGTGCAGGCGAAGTGGGAGCAACCCGTGCACAAGGACTGGCTGATCGGTGAAGTCCTGATCGGCCACTTCTGGCCGCGCCCGGACGCGCTCAGCACGCGCAGCCGGGCCTGGGCGTTCGGCGCCGGCTTGCGAATGAAATTTTGACCGGCTGTGCATAGCTGCATGGCCGTGCAGGCTGACGCCGGCCATGCCGGCCGGCGCATCAGGCTGCGATGGCCTTTTCGGCAACTGCACGGCTGCGGCGCCGGGACCCGGCCAGTGCCAGCCAGCCCAGGGCAGTCAAGGCCAGGGAAGCCGGCTCAGGCACCTGGCTGAGAAAGCCGCGGATCTCGCCAGCCGGGAATCGCGAGGTGTGCACATTCAGATAGGCGCGTCCCGCCAGCATGCCCGCCAAGAAAGCCGCTTCGGCACTCGCCGCGGTGCCACCGTTGGCGGTGACAAAGGCAGGGTTCCAGGTGGACGACAGGGATGTGTCGAAGATGTGGTCGTAGTGTCCGGCGGTCACTCCGGTGGGGAAGCCCGTGAACAGCGGCAACTCAGTCGCTACACCGGCGGTGCCCGCCCCGGGCGTGGCCACGCAGCAGTGCACATGCGATGCCGTGGTGCCCGCCAGCAGACCGCTGAAGTCCACGATGACTTCCATGGTGTGCGCACCATCGTCGAAGAACACCGTGGTGGTACCCAAGCCCGGTGACGCGTTGGCAGGCGCTTCCGCGGCGCCCGACAGGGCCGCCTGGAAGGTATAGAAGCCGGCCTGGGCCGCGCCCGTGGCGCACAGGGCTGCTGCGGCGAGCAGAGCAAGGGATGTCTTCTTCATGGCGCCTCCCGGCATGGGTACTGGAGCGCCGATTGTTTGCGCCTGCAGGCGCCGCGAATACCCCTGGAAGCGAGCGCCTCCGGCCGGGAATGAATATCCCGGCTCAAACGTAGCCGGAGCCACCTTTGCCGTCTTTGCCTGCAGCGCTCGGGGCGCGCATGCCCGTCAGGAACTCTTGCGACCCGGCGCCCAGCATCCGCGCGTCCGAGCCCAAGGTCACGAACCGGAAGCCCATATCCACACGGGCCCGCGCCACGTCGACCCGGCCGTTGTGCACGCCAGCCACCACACCGTGGGCCTTGGCACGTTCGCAGATGTGGGCAATGGCTTGGGTGACAGGCGGGTCGACGTCGTCAAAAACGGGTTTGCAACCCAGGCTCAGCGACAGGTCCGACGGGCCGATGTAGATCGCGTCGATGCCTTCCACGCTGAGGATGCTGTCCAGGTTGTCCAGCGCCTGCGCGGTTTCGATCATCGCAAAGCGCACGATGGTGTCGTTGGCGGCCGTCGGGTAGTCCGCGCCGCCGTACAGCGTGGCGCGCACCGGGCCGAAGCTGCGCGTGCCCTTCGGCGCGTAGTTGGTGTAGTGCACCAGCTTCTGCGCGTCTTCGCGCGTGTTGATCATGGGACAGATGACGGCGTAGGCGCCGGCGTCCAGCGTCTTCATCAGGATGCCCGGCTCCAGCCAGGGCACGCGCACCACGGGCACCGTGGCGGTGGTGCTGATGGCCTGCAGCATGGGCACCAGGGCGGCGTAATCGATGACGCCGTGCTGCATGTCGATCGTCAGGCTGTCCCAGCCCTGGTGGGCCATCACTTCGGCGCTGAAGCTGTTGGGGATGGCCAGCCAGCCGTTGACGGCGGCTTCGTCTTCGGCCCAGAGTTGGCGCAGTCGGTTGGGTCTCATCGCGTCGGTCTCCTGCAGTGCTGGGCGGGTGTCGGGACGCTAGTGTGCAGCGCTTTGCACCGCGATCGCGGTGCGATTCAGCGGCGGCCGGGGTCCGGCGGGTCCAGCGGAAACACCGTGCAGCCCAACTGACGGGAAATGTCGCGGCTGGCGTTGCGCAACTCGGTCACCAGTTCGGGTTCGCGCGCGGTGTCGTAGCGGAAGGTGGGGAAGCTGACGCTCAAGCCCGCCACCACCTGGTTCATGCGGTCGAAGATGGGGATGCTGGCGCAGCGGATGTGGTCGTCGAACTCTTCGCGGTCCTGGCCGAAGCCCTGGGCCAGGGTGCGTTGCAGTTCGACGTCGAAGTCTTCGCGTGTGGTGATGGTCTTTTCGCGGAAGCGCTTGAAGTCGCAGCCCTTCAGGATTTCGGTGCGGCGCTCGGGCTTCTCCCAGGCCAGCAGCACCTTTCCGATGGCGGTGCAGTGCAGCGGCGCGCGGCGGCCGACCCGGCTGTACATGCCCAGCATGTGGCGGCTGTCCACCTTGTGCACGTAGATGATCTCGCTGTCGATCAGCATGCCCAGGTGCACGGTCTCGCCCGTGGATTCCGAGAGGCGCTGCATGTGCGGCTTGCAGATCTCCACCATGTCCGGGTACTGCAGGGCCTTGGCGCCCAGTTCGAACATGCGCATGGACAGGCCGTAGCGCTCGCTGTCGACTTCCTGGCGCACATAGCCCAGGGTCTTCATGGTCTGCAGGAACCGGTAGACCGTGGCCTTGGGCATGGCCAGGCGCACGGACAGTTCCGAGATGCCGGTTTCGTTGCGTTCGGACAGGGACTGCAGGATCGCAAAGACCTTCAGGACCGCAGCAACCGACTCGGGTTGCCTGGCGTCGTAACTGTCGTCGTCCATCGTTTTGATTTCTTCGGGCTGGCGTTTCAGCATTATTGTCCTCGGATCCGATGGGGGTCTCAATCGGGGCTCTTGCGTGCGGCTGAGGTATTTCCGCCAGGGCGGCCTGCACCCGCGCCGCTGCGCACCAGCGTGGCCACGTCCTCGGCCGGGTCCAGGCGCTCCACCAGGGTCGGCTGCCAGTTCACGTCGCGTGTCAGCGGCTTGCCGGGGTTTGCAGCACGCAGTGTGGCCAGCAGGTCCACGGCCCGGCCGTTGAGCAGGGAACCGCTGTCGTCCAGCGCTGTGCCACCCCACCAGCGCAGCAGCTTGGTGGCGGGCAGGCTGGCGGGCGCTACCCACACGTTGTTTTGCGCCACCACGCGGGACTTCACGCCGATGCCGATGCTGTAGCCGTGGCTGGATTCGTCGATCACGGTGTGCAGGTTGTTGAACAGGTGCACCTGCCCATAGCGCACGCGCGGCGCCCGCTCCTTCACACCTTCCCAGTGGTTGTGGTGGAAGCTGACGCGCAGGTGGCCTTCGTCAGCCACGGCGCGGTCTCCGCTGCCGACCAGAGAGGTCTTGTCGTGCTTGCGGAAGTGGTTCCAGGACACGGTGACGAAGTCCGACTGGCGCGTGATGTCCAGGAGGCCATCGTGCTTCTGCATGCGCTGGCCCAGTCGCGTGGGCTCGCCGCTGTCCGGGTGCTGGCCGTCGTCAAGCGTGCAGTGGTCCACCCACACCCGCTGGGCATTGCGCAGGGACAGGTTGTCGTATTCCGAATTCCACTCGCCGTGGCCGTTGTCCTTGGGGTCCCAGGCCGGGAAGTGGTCATAGGCGTCGGACAGGTGCAGGTGGCGCACGATGACGTCCTGCACGTTTTCCAGCAGCAGCATGCCGCCACTGATCTGTGCGTCCGCGCCCACACCGACCAGGGTGGTGCGCGAAGGCACGCGCAGCACCACGTGCGAAGCCTGGCGTTGGGCCGATCGCTTGCGCGCTTCTTCCTGCGTCGCCGCAGGCGCGTCGCGGCCCCAGGCGGCGGGGTCGTAGGCGCGTTCGAAGGCGGTCCAGTCCAGCGCCGGGTCGCGGAAGTTGCCTTCGGTGAGGTGCCTGCCATCAGCATCGCTGGCCAGGTCGATGTGGCCGGTCACCAGCACCACGCGTGGTCGTACGTGCGGTGCCAGTGCGGCCAGCAGTTCAGCCCGCGTGTGCACCAGGTGGGTGTCGGCAGGCAGGGCCGCTGCGCCACCCGTGACGCCGCCACCCGCGGCGGCCCAGCCGTTCCAGGGGGACAGCACTTCGCGGCCCACGGGGTCACCCGTCAGCGCCGTGTTCTTGAACTCGGCCATGCGCGACGCCTGCGGGCCGCTGGCGGTGAAGGGCCGGCGCGAGGTCGATGCAGCCCAGGGTGCTTGCAGGGCCAGGTGCGGGCCCAGCACGCTGTCGCGGATGAGCGCCTGGCCATTGGGTGACACGCCGGCTTGCCACACGCCCCGGGCCACGCCTTCGTCCCACGCACGCCCCAGGCTGATGTTGGCCAGCGGCGTGCCGGGCTCGGCCAGGAAGCGGCTGCGCGTCACCAGGAAGCCCAGGGCCACGCTGGCCGGCGTGCTGGGCGCCAAGACGTGCCCGCCATTGGGCGGGCGGCGGCGGCCACCGCGGTTGAGGATGGTGCTGTCGTCGATGACCAGGGTGGCGTTGCCGAAAATGAAGTCCACGTCGCCAGCGATCAGGCTCTGGTGCACGTAGACCCGGGCGGGTTCGGCGGGCCGCGGCCGGCGCACCTGCAGCGTGTCCTGGTGGCCGACCAGGCGCACCTGCTCCAGGTGCACGCGGTCGGCCTGCACCGTCAAGGCCACGCCCTGCGCGCCACCGCTTTCGCTGGCGCCCGCGGGGTAGCCCACGCCCAGGCGCACACGCTCCAGTGCGTCGTTGGCCACGGTCAGGAAGGCTGCCTGGAAGTCGTCGGCGGCGACGATCACCGTGGCACTGCCGAGCGTGCCCATGATGGGCAAGGCCAGGTCGGGCTGGCAAGGGTGGGCAGCGTCCACGCCCGCGCGTTTGGCCTGTCCCCCGTAAGCGTTGCCGATGATGAGTACTGCACTGGGGTCTGACGCATCGCCTGTCAAGGTGATGGGTGCCTTGCCCGCGGGCACGCAGACCCGCTCGCGATAGACGCCAGGCTTGAGCTGGATGACCACCCGGGCCGGGTTGGCGCTGCGGGCGGGAACAGCGTCAATGGCGGCCTGCAGACTGCGGTGGCTGCCACTGCCGTCCTGTGCCACGGTGAAGTCGGCGCGGCGGGGCCAATCGGACAGCGGCTGCGGCTTCCAGGGGCTGGGGCCCTGGGCCAGGTAGTCGGCCACGTCCATGCGAGCGGCCGTGGCCACGTCCAGCTGCGGACGTTCACCCGACGCCGGGCGCACCTGGTCCGGCGGCACGTCTTGTGCAGCGTTGCCCTGCACCTGGCCGATCAGGGCGACCGCGGCGGCCGTGGTGGCCGCACTGTCACCTGGTGCCGCGTGTCCTGGCTCCCGGGCCTGCGGCGTCTGCACGCAGGCTTGCAGCAGCAAGGCCACGCCAGCCAGCCCCCAGGACAATGATCGGCACATGGCTGTCAATTGGACAGTTCGGCCAGGTACAGGCCCGGTTCGCGGTCGCCGTCGGCGCTGAAGAGCACGGCCTTCTCGTCGGGCGTGAACGAAGGATGCGGGTGCGTGACCTGGCGGCTGGCCTTGTAGACGCCCCAGCTGCTGTCGTGGTGGGCAATGGGTCGCGTGATTGCATGCTCACTGCCGGCCTTGAGGTCGAAGAGGTGCAGGAAAGGGTCGCCCTTCAGCATCTCGTTCGCCGACCCGCTGGCCGCGTCGGCCGCCTGGCCGCAGCCGTCACCGACGATCAGCGTGCCGTCGTGGTTGCTCATCAGGTGCGAGCAGGGTGGCATCTGGGTCAGCGGCTTGTCGGCGAGCGTGACCGAGTCCAGCGACCGGATCCAGCGCTCGGGCCGGCCCTTCTGGTAGCTGACATAGATCATCGCGGACCCGTCCGGCACCCAGAATTCGTGCGTGCAGCTTTCGCCGTTCAGGTGTTCCTTGGCGCAGCGGCGGTTCGTACCGTCTTCGTTGATGAACCACATGCGCGCGTCGATCAGGTCGTGCGGGCCTTCGTGGCAATAGGCCACGGTGCCGTCGTCAAAAGGCCGGTACTGCGGGTGGCCCAGCCAGCCCTTCTGCTCCAGGATCACCGTGCGTTGCCCCGTGGCCAGGTCGATGCTGAACAAACGGCACAGCGGCTTCTTGTGGAACATCTCGTCGAACTTGCGCCAGTCCGACAGCGGAAACCAGTCGGCCGCAGCGATCTCGATGCCCACCATCTTTGTGCAGGCGCTGTTGGCCACCCAGGTGCCATAGCCCACCCAGCCTTGCGGCACGGTGTAGGCGACGTCTTCCTGCAGTGTGGCCAGGTCCAGGCGGATCAGCTGGCGTTCGGCGCGCACGAAATAGAGGTGCCTGTCGTCGGGGCTCATGAAGCCGCCGAAGGTGTTTTCGCCAACACCTTCAGTGAGCTGCAGCGCGGTTTGCGATGGAAGGTCCAGCAGGTGGTAGTTCCAGTTGGGGCTGGGTGCAGGTCCGAACTCACCCGCGAAGATCAGCTTGCTGCCGTCGTTCGTGAAGCACTTTTGATAGAAGTAGTTGCGGTGGCAGGTGACGTCCGGTGGCGTCAGGCGCGTGACGCGTGCGCCGGTGTCCGGGTCCTGCCGGCTCGTGAACTTGAACTGTCGCTGGGTGTGCTTGGGCATGGTCTGCTTCACTGGATGCGCTTGAGCAGCGCGTTGCCTTCCTTGATCAGCCGGTCGCCGGCCTGCACGTCATTGGCCTTGCCGTAGGCCACGGTCTCGAAGACCTCGCGCATGAACTTGTGCAGGCGCGCGTGTTCGAAGAGCGGCGCCGGCAGGTCGATGCGGCCTTCGCCCTTCAGCTTCTGGATGAATTCGTGCGCCTGCATTTCCAGCGGCGGCAGCTGCCTGGCCTGCAGCAGCGCGGCCAGCGGGTCGCGTGCCGATGGCGCACCGCGGGTGCGGCCCAGCAGCTGGGCGGCGTCCGCGTCGGTCAGCAGGAAGTTGATGAAGCGCGCCGCCCATTCCGGTTGCCGGCTGTTGCGGCCCACGGCGTACATCAGCGTGGGTCGTCCGAACAGGCCGCTGTTCTTGGCGCCCGGCAACATCGGGAAGGCGCCCAGTGCCAGTTGCTGGCCAGGCTTCAAGGTGCCGGCGCGCAGGCCGATGGCCGAGTCCCAGGTGTAGTTGCCGGCCCACTGGCCCGTGACCCAGTCCTGCTGCTGCTCGGTCGGTTTGTCGGCGCCGCCCAGGCTGGCGCGCAGGGGCAGGGACGTGGCGGTGTGGCTGTTCACCAGCTGCTGGTAGATGCGCACCCATTCGCGCGCTGCGTCGGTGCTCATCGCGACACGTGCCGGCTGCCCTGGGGTCGGGTCCACGTAGGGTGTGCCGTGCTTCTGGTGCACATAGGCCTGGGCCAGCAGCATCATGTCGTAGAGCTCGCCGTCCAGCGGGTAGAACGGGTCACCCAGTTTCTGCTTGAAGACGGGGCCCGCGGCAAACAGCTCTGCCCAGGTCGTGGGCAGGGCCAGGCCGGCACGCCGGAAGCTGGTCTGGTTCCACAGCAGCAGGCGGGCGGTGTAGGACACAGGCAGGGCGTTCAACTTGCCGGCCACGCGGCCCATCTGGATGTCGTCGGCAGTGAACTGGTCCAGCGACAGCAGGCTCTTGTAGGTGTCCAGGTCGGTGACGCCGGTGCCGCGCTTGCTGAACATGGCCAGCCAGGCCCAGTTGATCTGCATCACGTCGGGCTCGGAGCCGCCGGCCACTTGCGTGGTCAGCCGTTCCAGGTAGCCATTGAAGCCCATGTACTCGGCCTTGATCTTCAGGCCGGGATGCTTGTGTTCGAACAGCGCACAGGCCTTCAGCGTCGCCGCGTGGCGTGCCGAGCCGCCCCACCAGGCAAAGCGCAGAACCCGCGGTGACTTGGCATGCACCCACGGGGCGGCGACCGTGGCCGCGCCGAGTGCAAGCGCGTTCACGATTGCCTGTCGCCGCTTCAGCACAGGCGCGCCCCGCTCGTCTCATCAAACAGGTGGCAGGCCGCCATCTGCAGGTGGAAGGTGTGGGCCGAGCCGCGCGCGGCGCCGGGCAGAGCGTGCTGCTGGTCGGCGGGCACACGGGCGGTGAGCGGCACCGCGCTGGCGTCGTGGCCCACCGTGAAGTGCACGAAGACCTCGTTGCCCATGTGCTCCAAGGAACGCAGGGTGCCACGCACGGGCGTGCTGTCGCCTGCGCTGCGTGGGCCGGCGCTGATGTGTTCCGGGCGCAGGCCAAACTTCAGCGCCTGCACGCCCGGTGGCAGCGCCAGCGACTTGGCAGCCGGCAAGGGCAGCCACTGGCCGCCCAGCACCAGGCCGGGTCCGCCTTCGAGCGGCTGCAGCCTGGCCGGCTGGATGTTCATTTCTGGGCTGCCGATGAAGCTGGCCACAAAGGCATTGGCCGGCCGGTCGTACAGCGCCGTCGGCGTATCCACCTGCTGGATGACGCCGTCCTTCAGCACGCAGATGCGTTCGCCCATGGTCATGGCTTCCACCTGGTCGTGCGTCACGTACACCACCGTGGCGGGCTGGCCTTGTTCGCGCAACGTGCGGTGCAGGTCGGTCAGGCGCACGCGCATGCTGGCGCGCAGCTTGGCGTCCAGGTTGGACAGGGGTTCGTCGAAGAGAAACACCTCGGGCTTCTTCACGATGGCACGGCCCACGGCCACGCGCTGGGCCTGGCCGCCGGACAGCTGCTTGGGGTAGCGGTCCAGCAGGTGTTCCATTTCCAGCAACTGCGCCGCGTGGCGCACACGCTGATCAACCTCGGCCTTGCGGGTGCCTGCGAGCTTCAGGCCGAAGGCCAGGTTCTCGTAGACCTTCATGTGCGGGTAGAGCGCGTAGTTCTGGAACACCATGGCAATGCCGCGCTGCTTCGGCGGCAGGGTGTTCACGAGCTTGTTGCCGATGTGCAATTCACCGGCCGTGATGCTCTCCAGCCCGGCAATCATGCGCAGCAGCGTGCTCTTGGCGCAGCCACTGGGCCCCACAAAAACCATGAACTCGCCGTCGCGGACTTCCAGGTCCACGCCGTGCACGGCCTTGAAGCCGTTGGGGTAGGTTTTCTCGATCTTGCGCAGGCTCAGTTGTGCCATGGCCCGTTCAGCCCTTTATTCCGGAAGACGAAGCACCTTCGATGAAGTGCTTCTGCGCCATGAAGAACACGGCCACGCTGGGCACGAGCGCCACCACGCTGATGGCGATGACGTTGGCCCACTCGACTTCTTCCGTGGCGCCGATGCTCATCTTCAGCGCCAGCGACACGGGGTACTTCTCCACGCTGCTCAGGTAGATCAACGGGCCCATGAAGTCGTTCATGGTCCAGATGAACTGGAAGACGACGACGGAAATGATGGCGGGCTTCAGCAATGGCACGATGATGTGCCACAGCATCTGCACCGCGTTGCAGCCGTCGATGAGTGCGGCCTCCTCCATGTCGCGCGGGATGCCGCGCAGGAACTGCACCAGCATGAAGACGAAGAAGGTGTCGGTGGCAAAGGCGCTGGGCACGATCAGCGGCAGGTAGCTGTCCAGCCAGCCGATCTCCTTGAACATCAGGTACTGCGGCAGCCGCAGCACGATCAGCGGCAGCATCATGGTGCCGACCATGATGCTGAACAGCAGCTTCTTGCCGTAGAACTCGAAGCGTGCGAATGCGTACGCAACCAGCACGCAGCTGATCACCGTGACGATGATCCGCGGCACCGTGATCAGGAAGCTGTTCAGGAAGTAGGTGGCAAAGGTGTACTCGGTGCTGGTCTTCCAGCCCTTTGCAAAGCCGCTGAAGTCGAAGTGGCTGGGCCAGAAGCCGACCTCGGTGAAGATCTCGGTGTTGGTCTTGAAGCTGGCGCCCACCAGCCACAGCAAGGGGTACAGCATGACCACGGCCACGGCCAGCAGCGCTGTCGTGCGCAGCAGGGTGCGGCTGCGCTCGGCGTGTTCGGCGTGGGCGGTGCTCATTTCTTGGCCTGATCCTTCTCGCCCGCGTAGAACACCCAGAAGCGGCTGCTCCAGAAGCTCAATGCCGCCAGGCCGCCCACCAGTGCAAAGAGAACCCAACTCAGTGCAGCGCCGTAACCCAGGTTGAAAAAGCGGAAGCTCTGGTCGTAGATGTACAGCGCGAGCACGTAGGTGCTGGACAACGGGCCGCCTTCGGTGATGGCGTAGGGCCCGTTGAACTCCTGGAAGGCGTGCACCATCTGCATGATCATGTTGAAGAAGATCACCGGCGTGATCAGCGGGACGGTGATTCGCCAGAACTGGGTCCAGTTGCTGGCGCCGTCGATTTCCGCCGCTTCGTACAGCGAGGTCGGCACGTTCTGCAGGGCCGCCAGGAAGATCACCATGGCCGACCCGAACTGCCAGGTGAACAGCAGCACGATCGTCCACATGCTGTACTGTTCGTCGGCCAGCCACGCCACGGGCTCCAGCCCCAGCTTCACCAGCACCAGGTTGACCAGGCCGTACTTGCTGAAGATGAAGCGCCACAGCACTGCGGTGGCGATGCTGCCGCCCAGGATGGACGGCAGGTAGAAGGCACTGCGGAAGAAGTTGATGCCGCGCAGCTTGGCGTTCAACACATGCGCGATGAAGAGCGCAAAGCCCACGCGCATGGGCACGGCCAGCACCGCAAACCACAGGGTCACGCCCAGGCTCTTGACGAAGAGCGGGTCGTCGCCGAACAGTTCCTTGTAGTTCTGCAAGCCGATGAACACCGGCGGGTCCATCAGGTCGTACTGCGTGAAGCTGAGCGCAAAGCTCATCACGAAGGGGAACAGCTTGAACAGCAGCACCCCCAGCACAAACGGCAGGACGAAGAGGAACCCTAGCTTCTTGTTTTCATACACGGCAAGTGCTCAGCGTGCGAGCCAACCGCCGTCGACTGCCACCGTGTAGCCGTTGATGTAGTTCGACGCCTGCGAAGCCAGGAACACCACCGGGCCGCCCAGGTCCTCCGGCACGCCCCAGCGACCGGCCGGGATGCGTTCCAGGATGGCGGCGCTGCGGCCTTCGTCGGCGCGCAATGCGGCGGTGTTGTTGGTGGCCATGTAGCCGGGTGCGATGGCATTGACATTGATGCCATGCGAAGCCCATTCATTGGCCATCAGTCGCGTGATGCCCATGACGCCGCTCTTGCTGGCGGTGTAGGACGGCACGCGCACGCCGCCCTGGAAGGACAGCATACTGGCGACATTGATGATCTTGCCGCCGGATCCTTGCGCCATGAACTGGCGCGCCGCAGCCTGCGAGAAGAAGAAGACCGACTTCAGGTTGATGTCGATGACATCGTCCCAGTCCTTCTCACTGAACTTGATGGCGTCTTCGCGGCGGATGATGCCGGCGTTGTTGACCAGGATGTCCACGTGGCCGCGGAATTCGCGCGCCTTGGCGATCAGGCCTTCGATGCAGCTGATGTCGGCCAGGTTGGCGCGCAAGTCCAGGAAACTGCGGCCCAGGGCTTCGATGCGCTTTTGCGTTTCGGTCGGTGCGGTGACGTTCACGCCCACCACGTCGGCGCCGGCTTGCGCCAGCGCGCAGGCCATGCCCTGGCCCAGGCCCGTGTCGCAGCCGGTGACGATGGCCACCTTGCCTTCAAGCTGGAAGTTGTCGAGGATCATGTGCAGGGTCCTGATCAGCGCAGCGTGGTCATGGCCACGTGGTCCATGTCCGGGAAGACCTGGTTCTCGCCCACCATGCCCCAGATAAAGGTGTAGGCCTGCGTGCCCACACCGCTGTGGATGGACCAGCTGGGGCTGATGACGGCCTGTTCGTTGCGCACGACGACGTGGCGCGTCTCCGTGGGTTCGCCGCACATGTGGAAGACGACGCCGGTGGCCGGCATGTCGAAGTAGAAGTAGACCTCCATGCGCCGGTCGTGCGTGTGGCAGGGCATGGTGTTCCACAGGCTGCCGGGTTCCAGCTGGGTCATGCCCATCAGCAACTGGCAGGTGGGCAGCACGGACGGCACCAGGAACTTGTGGATCGTGCGGCGGTTGCTGGTCTTGGCGTCGCCCAGGGTTTCCGGGCTGGCCTCGGCCAGGGTGACCTTCTTGTTCGGGTAGTGGCAGTGGGCCGGCGCGCAATTGAAGTAGAGCTTGGCTGGGTTGGCCGGGTCCAGGCTCGTGAAGCTGAGGTCCTTGGCACCCTGGCCGATGTACAGCGCCTCGCGTGGGCCGACCTCATAACGCAGGCCGTCGGCTTCCACCATCGCGCCGCCGCCGATGTTGATCAGGCCCAGTTCGCGCCGCTCCAGGAAGAAGCCGGTGCCGGTGAACTTGCCCAGGTCGGCCGAGAAGCGCACGGCCTGGGTGACCGGGTGGATGCCACCCACGATGATGCGGTCGATCTGGCTGTAGGTGAGCGTGGCCTGGTCGGCGACAAACAGGTCTTCGACCAGGAAATGGCGGCGCAGGCCGTCCGTGTCCAGGGTCTTGGCGTGCTCGCTGTGGATGGGCTGGCGGATGTCCATGAAGGGGTCCTGCAAAGGGGAAAGCGTCGGTCTGGGCGGGGCGCAAGTCCCGCAACGGACCAGAGCGTACGGTAAAAGTGAAGCGCGGCGGAATCATGGTTTCTAATTAGTGAACCGCTGTTTCTTTTTTGATGTACGGTTGATACAGTTCCTCCGAATCGCTGTCCCGGAGACGACTGCATGAACCCATTCACCCCCGCCGACACCGTCCCCTGGACGGAACTGGGCGACGGCATCCGCCGCAAGGTGCTGGCCCACACGCCCGACCTGATGTCGGTGCTGGTCCAGTTTGACAAGGGTGCCATCGGCACGCCCCACTTACACGACGTGCACACCCAGATCGCCTACGTGGTGGCCGGCTCCTTCGAAGCCACCATCGGCGGCCAGACCCAGGTGCTGCGGGTCGGTGACTGCTTCCTGGCCCAGCCACACACGATGCACGGCGTGGTGGCGCTGGAGACCGGCAGCACGCTGCTGGACCAGTTCTCGCCGCGCCGCGACGACTACCTTTAGTCAGTTTCTGAAAACGCGCGCCGGCCCGCACTGCAGCGGACGGCGCCACCCGCTGAAGCCCAAGGTGCCCTGCGTGCGCCGGCCTTGAAACCACCACCGCCTGACGACCACCCCAAGCCGCCATTGCGCGGCACGGCAGGACGGACCCACGGAGACAAACCGAATGCAAGCCGCACACTTCCGCGCCACCCCTTTCGGGTCTTCGCGCCGCTTTCAGCTGACCGCCCTGGCCGCCGCCGTCCTGGCCGCAGGCGCTGCGCAAGCGCAGCAAGCCAAGCCCGCAGCCGACGCCGGTGACCGCGTCGTCATCACCGGCTTTCGCGCCTCCATCGAAACCGCGCTGACCGCCAAGCGCGAAGACGCCGGCATCGTCGACGCCATCCGCGCCGAAGACATCGCCAAGTTCCCCGACACTAACCTGGCGGAAAGCCTGCAGCGCATCCCCGGCGTGGTGATCGACC
Organism: uncultured beta proteobacterium; assembly: GCA_963750785.1. Lineage (GTDB taxonomy): Bacteria > Pseudomonadota > Gammaproteobacteria > Burkholderiales > Burkholderiaceae_C > Rubrivivax. The sequence continues at coordinate 588,158 of CAVVSC010000006.1, forward strand.
GCGACGCCGGCGAAGGCCGGAACATCACCGTGCGCGGCCTGGGTTCGGACTTCACCCGTGTGCGCATCAACGGCATCGAGGCGCTGGCCACCACCGGCGGCACCGACAGCTCCGGCGGCAACAACCGCAGCCGCGGCTTTGACTTCAACGTCTTCGCAGCCGAACTCTTCAACAGCATCACCGTGCGCAAGAGCGCCAGTGCCGATGTGGACGAAGGATCGCTCGGTGCCACGGTGGACCTGTCCACCATCCGCCCGTTTGACCTGAAGGGCCGCACCGCCACGGTGTCGGTCAAGGGCCGCTACAACGACCTCAACGGCAAGACCGACCCGCGCGCCGCGTTCCTGATCGGCGACACCTTTGCCAACCGAACCGTGGGCGCAGTGTTCTCCGCCGCCTTCAGCAAGCGCCGGGTGAACGAAGAAGGCTTCTCCACGGTGCGCTGGGACAACGGCCCGTCATCTGGTGGCTGGTGCGCGCCCACCGGCTCCACGGCCAACCCCAGCAACTCCACCGCCACCACTTGCGGCCCGGCCGCGCAAGGTGTGGCCCGTGTGACCGGAGACGCCACCACCACGCCCGCGTACACGGCGGCCAGCGACCCCAACAACTTCCACCCGCGCCTGCCACGCTACGGCCGCCTGACACACGACCAGGACCGCGTCGGCGTCACCACCTCCCTCCAGTGGAAGCCGCAAGACGGCACGCTGATCACGGCCGACCTGCTGTACGCCAAGCTCAACGCCACACGGCAGGAGGACTTCCTGGAAGCCATCTCCTTCAGCCGCACCGCGGGCCAAGGCGGCAAGCCGCAGACCAGCGTGCTGGAAGCGCAGTACGCACCCAATGGCGCGCTGCTGTACGGCCGCTACAACGGCGTGGACGTGCGCGCCGAGAGCCGCTTTGACGAACTGCACACCGAATTCAGCCAGCCCACGGTGAGTTGGGACCAGACCATCACACCGACGCTGAAACTGCAGGCCAAAGCCGGCCGCGCCACGTCGCGCTTCCGCAACCCGGTGCAGACCACCACCACGCTGGACGCGTTGAACGTCAATGGCTACGCCATCGACTTCCGTGGCAGCGACCGCCTGCCGGCCATCACCTACCCGTTCGACCCCACTCAGGTCGGCGGCGCACTGACTCTGGTGCCGGTGCCGCAAGTCTCGTCGGGCACGCAGCCCACCACGGTCACCAACACGACGACAAGCGAGATCCGCATCCGCCCGCAAGGCTCCACCAACATCAATGACTCGGCCAACGTCACGCTGACCTGGGACGTGGCTGACGCGGTGACCCTGCGCGGCGGCGCGGACCGCAAGCGCTACTCGTTTGATACCTACGAGTTCCGCCGCATCAACCAGAACGACACCATCTTTGCGCCGCCCGCCGGCACCACGGTGGCGAGCCTGACGACGTCGCTGACGGGCTTCGGCAACGGCCTGAGCCTGCCCGCGGGCACGGCCACCAGTTGGGTCATTCCCAACCTGAACGCCATCGCCCAGGCCTACGATATCTACTGCAACTGCCTGAAGAGCGGCCCGGTTGGCGGCCCGGGGGACTTCACGCTGTCGTCCATCACCAACGGCAATGCCCGCGGCAACAACCGCAAAGTGACCGAGACCGACACCGGCGGCTTCTTGATGGCCGACTTCGACACCAAGCTGGGCGGCATGCGCGTGCGCGGCAACGCCGGCGTGCGCTACGTGAAGACCGACGTCGACTCGCTCGGCTACCAGGCCACCGGCGGCGGCACCGCCGTCACCGTGACCAACAGCTACAGCGACACCCTGCCGTCGCTGAACCTCGCGGCCGACATCATGAAAGACGTGGTCCTGCGCGTCGGTGCGGCCAAGGTCATGTCACGTCCGCAGCTGGGCAACCTGAGCCCCGGCGGCACCATCAGCACCACGGGCACGCTGAGCATCACGTCCGGCAACCCGCTGCTGAAGCCCTTCCGCGCCAAGACTTTCGACACCAGCCTGGAGTGGTACCACGGCAAGGGCGCGTTCGTCGGTGTGGGTGTGTTCTACAAGGACATCAGCACCTACATCCAGAGCCTGCGCAACAACATCCCGTACAACCAGACGGGCTTGCCGCTGTCGCTGCTGCCCAGCAACTTCACCGGCGACGAGGTCTTCCAGGTCACGACACCGATCAACACCAACGGCGGCAAGCTGACGGGCTTCGAGATCAATGTCCAGCAGCCCTTCACCTTCCTGCCGGGCGCCTTCAAGAACATGGGCGCGCTGCTGAACTACACCCAGGTCAAGAGCAAGATCGACTACCTGGTTTCGCCCACCAGCAGCACCGTCATCCGCGACGACCTGCTGAACCTGAGCCCGAAGTCCGCCAACGCCACGCTGTTCTACGAAGACGACACCATCAGCACCCGTGTGTCGGTGTCCAAGCGCAGCGGTTTCCTGACCCGCGTGCCGGGGCAGAACAACAACGACGTGGAGGGCAAGAACGGCACCACCAACGTCGACCTGTCCTTCACCTACAAGATCGGTGGCGGACTGGAGCTGACCCTGGAAGGCGTGAACCTCACCAACGAGGCCAGTGACCAGTTCATCAGCCGTGCCCGCAACAGCGCCGTGGTCTACAACGTCACGGGCCGTGAGTACCTGGTGGGCCTGCGCTACAAGTTTTGAGCCCCCAAGCTTGCATGCGCTCGCTGGTCGCGGCCCTGATGCTGAGTCCGCTGGCGACCTGGGCCGACGTGCCGGCCGTGCTGCTGGTGGGCGACAGCACCATGGCCCCGCAAACGGGCTATGGCAATGCCTTGTGCCAGCGGCTGGAGCCCGCCGTCGCCTGCCTGAACCTGGCACGCGGCGGGCGCAGCACGCTCAGCTACCGTGCAGAAGGCCTGTGGGATCGGGTCATCGCGCGCCTGAAGGCCGGCCAGCCGGGTGTGGCGCGCCATGTACTGATCCAGTTCGGCCACAACGACCAGCCAGGCAAGCCCGGCCGCAGCACCGACCTGGCGACCGAGTTCCCCGCCAACCTGTCGCGTTATGTGTCCGAGGTGCGCGAAGCCGGCGGCACGCCCGTGCTGCTGACGCCGCTGACCCGTCGCAGCTTCAAGGGCGTTGACTTGAACCAGGACCTGGCCGCCTGGGCCGACGCCGTGCGCACGGTAGCCCGCGCGCAGAACGTCGCGCTGATCGACCTCAATGCCAGCAGCGGCGCGGCCGTGCAGGCCATGGGTTCCGAGCAGGCCGACCTGCTGGCGCAAGGGCCCGTGGGCTCGCCGGTGTTCGACCGTACCCACCTGGGCCCGCGTGGAGCCTGCCTGTTTGCCGAGCAGGTGCTCACAGGCTTGCTGCAAGTCATGCCGGGCCTCCAACCCACGGGCGCCACGCCGGATTGCAGGGCCGTGCCGCCGCCCACCTTGCCAGCCGCACCGCAGCACGCCAACCGGGCCACCTACGACCAGCCAGGCTGGGCCGTCGGCACCCTGGGTGGGCGCGGAGGGCGCGTGCTGAAGGTCACCACGCTGAAGCCCACCGGACCGGGGTCCCTGGGTGCCGCGCTGGGCGCTGCCGGCCCACGCTTGGTGGTGTTTGAGGTGGGTGGCGTGATCGACCTGCAGGGCCAGTCGCTCACCATCCGCCAGCCCTTCATCACGCTGGCCGGCCAGACCGCGCCGCACCCGGGCGTGACACTCATCAAGGGGGCACTCAACATCGCCACGCACGACGTGATCGTGCAGCACCTGATGTTCCGGCCCGGTGGCTACGGCCGACCCAAGCGCAGCGGGCACGACCACGACGGCATCTCCACGCAGGGCGGCGCGCAGCAGGTCATCGTGGACCATTGCAGCTTCTCCTGGGCCACGGATGAGAACCTGTCCGTCAGCGGCCCGCGCTTCGACGGCGCCGACGCGGTGGCCTGGCGCAAGGCCACGTCCCACGACATCACCTACAGCCACAACCTGGTCTACGAAGGCCTGGGCGAATCGGTGCACGAGAAGGGCGAACACAGCAAGGGCTCGCTGATCCACGACAACGCCACCGGCGTGCTGCTGCTCGGCAATGTCTACGCCAGCAACCGCGAACGCAACGCGCTCTTCAAGGGCGGGGTGCATGCGGCCATGGTCAACAACCTGATCTACAACCCAGGCCGAAAGGCCGCGCACTACAACCTGGTGGCGCATGAATGGGCCGGTCACGCACACGAAACCGGCAAGCTGGCGCTGGTGGCCAATGCCCTGCGCTACGGCCCGGACACGGTGCCGGGCACGGCACTCTTCACCCTGGGCGGCCATGGTGACGTGGAACTGCACCTGGACGGCAACCTGGCCGTGGATGCACAAGGCCAGCCTGTCGCGCAGACCGGCCGCTACACCAGCGGCGCAGCGCGCATCCTGAAGGCCGAGCTGCCCAACCTGCCACCTCGCCTGCGGGTCTTGCCGGCGGAGACCCTGGAAAAAGAACTGACCCTGGCCGCGGGCGCGCGGCCCTGGGACCGCGACCCCATCGACTTCAAGCTGCTGTCCGACGTGGCCGAAGGCCGCGGGCGCATTCCCGACAGCGAAACCGAATCCAGTGGCCACCCCAGTGGCCCACGCTACGCGCAGACGTCCAAGCCCTTCGACGCCGCGCAGTGGAACCTGAACGACATGAGCCCGCGTGCGGGCTGGGACGCGCTGTTCGCCAAAATGGCGAAGTGAACCTGCCTTCCAACTGGGCCGAGGCCTTCAGCGCCGCACAACTGGCGGGCTATGCGGCCTTCGTCTTTGGCATGGCCTGCTATGCGCAGACCGACGACCGGCGCTTCAAGATCTTCATGGCGCTGGAGTGCGCGGCCTACGTGCTGCACTTCGCGCTGCTGGGACAACCCACAGCCATGGCCAGCACGGCGGTGTCGCTGCTGCGATCGCTGGCTTCGCTCAAAGCGCGCCTGCCTTGGGTCGGCATCTTCTTTGTGGCCCTGAGTCTGGCGGCGGGGGCGCTCCTGTACACCGGCTGGGTGTCGCTGTTGCCCATTGCGGCGTCCTGCATCGGCACCACCGCGCTGTTTTTCCTGCAGGGCCTGCGAATGCGCCTGCTCATGTTCTGCGGCACCTTGCTGTGGTTGACCAACAACCTGCTGGTGGGCTCCATCGGTGGCAGCCTGCTGGAAGCCTGCCTGCTGGCGTCCAACCTGTTGACGATCAGGCGGCTGTGGAAGTCGCCATGAGACTGCAGGTTCGTTCTTGTCCGTGTCCGTGTCCGCGTCCGGCGGATCAAGACATCAGATCGGCCATCACGGCCTCGGGCAGCACCGCACCGCGGTGCTGCACCACGCGCGCGGCCAGGCGGTTGCCCGCTGCTGCCGCTTGCGCGGCCGTCGCGCCGGACAGGCGCGCGGCCAGGTAGGCGCCGGCAAAGGAGTCGCCCGCGGCGGTGGTGTCCACCACTTGCGGCACCTGGACCGTGGGCACGGCCTGCACTTCACCGTCAGCGCCGCGCACCAGGGTCGGTGCCGCGCCGCGCTTGACCACCACTTCCGGCGTGACCAGGCCCAGGGTGCGCTTCAACTGTGCGTCCGCATCGGTCTCGCCCCAGAGGGCCTGTTCGTCGTCCAGTGTCATCAGGGCCAAGCTGGCCACGGCCGTGGCGGCGCTGAAGGCGCTGCGTGCGGCTTCCAAGTCGGGCCACAGGCGCGGGCGGTAGTTGTTGTCGAAGGCGACCAGGCCGCCGCGTGCACGCACCCTCGCGGCCACGGCCAGCAGGCGTGGGCGCGCGGCGGCCGGCAGGATGGCCAGGCTGATGCCGCTGAAGTACAGCGCGTCCAGGGAGCCGGCCTGCTGTTCCAGTGGGGTCTGGCCGTCCGGCGTGTCGAAATAGGCGCGGGCCGCGGCCTGGTCGCGCCAGTAGCTGAAGCGGCGCTCGCCGCGCTCGTCCACCTCGATCAGGTACAGGCCGGGCAGCCGGCCGGGCAGGCGCCGCACGAGGTCTGTGCCCAGGCCCTCGGCCTGCCAACGCTGCAGCAGACCCGTGCTCATCGGGTCGTCACCCAGGGCGGTGGCGTAGTCGACGCGCAGGCCGTGGGCGCGGCCGCAACGGGCCATGTAGACGGCGGTGTTGAGCGTGTCGCCGCCGTAGGTCTGGCGCATGTTGCCGAAGGCTTCGCCTTGCAATTCCAGCATGCACTCGCCAAACGACACCACCCGCAAACCCCTGCCGGCCTCCCCGCCCATGGAATCCCCTATCTGTATTTGGAACAACGTTTCGATATTCTATGAAGACTGTACCGAAAACGGCCCCAGGGCTGACCCTGCGCTGATGTCCACCCCCTTCCAGAACCTGTTGTTGACCGGCGCCGCCGGCTTCCTGGGCCGCCAGTTGGCGCCGGGTCTGCTGCCCTTGACGCAACGCTTGCGGGTGTCGGACCTGGCCGAGGCCTTGGCCCGGGCCGCGCTGCCTGCGCAAGCCCAGGCTGTGCCGTGTGACCTGGCCGATGCGGCCGCGGTGCGGGACTTGCTGGGCGGTGTGGACGCCGTCGTGCACCTGGGCGGTGTCGCGGTGGAAGGACCGTGGGAGCCCATTCTGCGGGCCAACATCCACGGCCTGCACAACCTGTACGAGGGCTCACGCAGGCAGGGCGTGAAGCGCGTGGTGTTTGCCAGCAGCAACCACGTCACCGGCTGCTACGAACAGGCCCAGACCATCAGCCCCATGGACCCGCCTCGGCCCGACGGCAACTACGGCATCAGCAAGCTGTTTGGCGAAGGCATCGCCAGCCTGTACTGGGACCGCTTCGGCATCGAGACCGTGTGCCTGCGCATCGGCACCGCCACGCCCACGCCGCCCGACCGCCGCGGCCTGGCCACCTGGCTGAGCCTGCCCGACCTGCTGCGCCTGGTGAAGGCGGCCTTGACCCAGCCCGGCATCGGCTTCCTGGTGGCCTACGGCATATCCGCCAACACGCGCCGCTTCTATGACACGGCCGACGCCTGGCAGCGCCTGGGCTACGAGCCGCAGGACAACGCGGAAGACCACGCCGCCCAGGTGGAACACCTGCTGCAGCCTGAAGGCCCGCAGCGTGTCTACCAAGGCGGCAGTTTCATGGGCATCGGCCCTTTTGACGACTGAGCCTGCAGCACCCATTCCACGGAGACACACGATGAAGATCCAAACCCGCCTGCAAGCCGCCGCCGCGGCCCTGGCGCTGTCCTTCGGCGCCCAGGCACAGACTCTCAAGGCCGCTGACGTGCACCCCGCGGGCTACCCCACCGTGGTGGCGGTGGAAAGCATGGGCAAGAAGCTGGAAGCGGCCACGCAGGGCCGCATCAAGTTCCAGATGTTTCCGGGCAGCGTGCTCGGCGGCGAGAAGGAAATGATCGAACAGGCGCAAGTCGGCGCGATCAACATCCTGCGCACCAGCCTCGGCCCGGTGGGGCCGGTGGTGCCCGAGGTGAACGTCTTCAACATGCCCTTCGTGTTCCGCAGCATCGCGCACATGCGTGCGGTCATCGACGGCCCCATCGGCCAGGAACTGCTGGACAAGATCAGCGCCAGCCCGGCGCGCCTGGTGGGCCTGGCCTGGATGGACGGCGGCAGCCGCAGTCTGTACACCAAGAAGCCCGTGCGCACGCCGGCCGACCTGAAGGGCCAGAAGATCCGCATGATGGGCAACCCGCTCTTCGTCGACACCATGAACGCGATGGGCGGCAACGGCATCGCCATGGGCTTTGGCGAGGTGTTCACGGCGCTGCAGACCGGCGTGGTGGACGGCGCCGAGAACAACCCGCCGTCCTACTTCAGCACCAACCACTACAAGGCCGGCGCCAAGTTCTACACACAGACCAACCACCTCATCATTCCCGAGATCCTGGTCATGTCCAAGCTGACCTGGGACAAGCTGAGCCCGGCCGACCAGGCGCTGGTCAAGAAGACAGCGCGTGAAGCGCAAATGGACCAGCGCGTGCTGTGGGACAAGGCAGTTGCCGAGAGCACCGCCAAGTTGAAGGCCGAGGGCGTGGAGTTCATCGAGATGGACAACAAGGCCTTCTTTGACGCGACGGCCCCGGTGCGCGCCAAGTACGGCGCGCCCTACGCCGACCTGATGCGCCGCATCGAACTCGTCAAGTGAGCGGCGATGCGCCTGGCGCGCACCTGCTGGCGGGTGCGCTGGACGTCTTGTACCTGGGCTGCATCTGGCTGGCGGGTGTGGCCATTGCGCTGATGTCGCTGATCATTCCCGTGGGTGTGTTCATGCGCTACGTGCTGGGCTTCGGCGCGCAATGGCCCGAGCCCATCGCCATCCTGCTGATGATGGTGTTCACCTTCATCGGGGCGGCGGCGGCCTACCGGGCCGGCGGCCACATTGCCGTGACGATGCTGACGGACCGGCTGCCTCAGGCGGCGCAGGTCTTGTGCGGCCGGCTGATCGATCTGCTGATGCTGCTGGTCTGCGGCTTCGTCGTCCTCCATGGCAGCCGCCTGTGCCTGGAGACCATGGGCCAGTCCATTGCCGAACTGCCCTGGCTGCCGGTAGGTGTCACCTACCTGGCCATCCCGCTGGGCGCGTTGGCCACTGGCCTGTTCGTGCTGGAACACCTGCTTTCGGGTTCGCAGAAGCACCGCGTTGTCGTCGCCTTTGGAGAGGGAGCATAGATGGACGCCTGGGTGCTGCTGGGCAGTTTCTTTGTCCTGATGATGATCGGCATGCCGGTGGCCTATTGCCTGGGCCTGTCGGCGCTCATCGGCGCCCTGTGGATCGACCTGCCGATGGACGCGGTGATGATCCAGCTGGCCAGCGGCGTCAACAAGTTCAGCCTGCTGGCGATTCCCTTCTTCGTGCTGGCCGGCGCGATCATGGCCGAAGGCGGCATGGCGCGGCGCCTGGTGGCCTTTGCCGGCGTGCTGGTGGGCTTCGTGCGCGGCGGTCTGAGCCTGGTCAACATCATGGCCAGCACCTTCTTCGGGGCCATCAGCGGCAGCAGCGTGGCGGATACCGCCAGCATCGGCAGCGTGCTGATACCCGAAATGGAGAAGAAGGGCTACCCACGCGCGTTTGCCACGGCGGTGACGGTCAGCGGCAGCGTGCAGGCCATCCTGATCCCGCCCAGCCACAACGCGGTGATCTATTCGCTCGCGGCAGGTGGCACGGTCAGCATCGCGGCCCTGTTCATGGCCGGCGTGCTGCCGGGCCTCTTGATGGGGCTGGTGCTGGCCATCCTGTGCCTGATCATCGCCAAGCGGGAAAACTACCCCAAGGGCGAAGTCATTCCGCTGCGGCAGGCATTGAGGATCTGCGGCGAAGCCCTGTGGGGACTGATGACCATGGTCATCATCCTGGGCGGCATCCTCAGCGGCGTGTTCACCGCCAACGAAAGTGCCAGCATCGCCGTGCTGTGGGCCTTCTTCGTGACCATGTTCGTCTACCGCGACTACAAGTGGCGCGACCTGCCCAAGCTCGTGCACCGCACGGTGAAGACCGTGACCGTGGTGATGATCCTCATCGGCTTTGCCGCCTGTTTCGGCTACCTGATGACGCTGATGCAGATTCCCGTGCGGGTGACCGGCTACTTCACTGGTTTGTCGGACAACCGGTACGTCATCCTGGGGCTCATCAATGTGATGCTGCTGGTGCTGGGATGCCTGATGGACATGAGCCCGCTGATCCTGATCCTCACGCCCATCCTGCTGCCTGTGGTGAAGCTGCTGGGCGTGGACCCGGTGCACTTCGGCATGATCATGATGGTGAACCTGGGCATCGGCCTCATCACGCCGCCCGTGGGCACGGTGTTGTTTGTGGGTGCTGCGGTCAGCAAGCTGAAGATCGGCGTCGTCACGCGTGCCATGGCGCCTTTCTTCGTGGCCCTGTTCATCGTCCTGCTGATGGTGACCTACATTCCAGCACTGAGCCTGTGGCTGCCGCGGGTGATGGGGTTGTAAGACGATGGCTACCGACATGCGATCCGACTTCGTGCCTGCGCTGCGCCTGCCGGACCCGCGCTTCCGCATCCTGGACGAACGTGGCCTGGCACTGCGCCTGCTGTCCGGCACCGTGGAGCAACTGGCCACCGGCTGCTACTGGGCCGAAGGGCCGCAGTGGTTTGGCGACGGCCGCTACCTGCTGTTCAGCGACATCCCGAACAACCGCATCCTGCGCTGGGACGAAACCACGGGCGCCACCAGCGATTTCCGCAAGCCCAGCAACCATGCCAACGGCCTGGCGCGTGACCGGCAGGGCCGCCTGCTGGCTTGCGAACACGGCACGCGCCGCGTCACGCGCACCGAATACGACGGCAGCATCACCGTGCTGGCCGACCACTACAAGGGCAAGCGGCTCAACTCACCCAACGACATCGTCTGCGCCAGCGACGGCAGCATCTGGTTCACCGACCCGCCCTTTGGCATCCTGGGCTGGTGGGAAGGCGAACCGGCCACACCGGAACTGCCGCACGGCGTCTACCGCATCGACCCGGTGAGCGGCGAACTGCAGTGCGTGCTGGAAGACTTGCAAGGCAGCAACGGCCTGGCCTTCAGCCCCGACGAGAAGCTGATGTATGTCGTGGAAAGCCGCGCCACGCCGCACCGCAAGATCTGGCAGTACGACGTGGTGGGTTCATCGCTGACCAACAAGCGGCTGTATGTGGACGCTGGCGGTCCAGGTGCCTACGACGGCATGGCCGTGGACGTGCAGGGCAATGTGTGGTGCGGTTTTGGCAGCAGCGGTGCGCCTGGGGCGGATCTGGATGACCTGGACGGGGTGCGTGTGTATGACCGTGACGGGCGGCCGCTGGCGCACATTGCACTGCCGGAGCGTTGTGCCAATGTGTGCTTTGGCGGGGCCAAGAGGAACCGCTTGTTCATGGCTGCGAGCCATTCGCTGTATGCGGTGTATGTGAACACGCGTGGGGCGGTTTGAGATCGCTGTCTGACATTGCAGTCTGAGATTGCAGCCGGGGGGTTCGGCCCCGGGGCCGACTCACTTTCTTTGCTGGTGCAAAGAAAGTAAGCAAAGAATGCACCTTGAAGAACATGCGGTGGTCGTAACGGTGATCGATCGCTGCACTCCGACCGGTGGCTTGCGGTGTTCTCGCAAAGGCTTGCTCGACAGGGCGCTCAGCGCAGCGAAAGGAAGATCGAACAACGCCGCGCTCGGCACCAGCAAGACAGAACCTGTTCGCGACCAGACCTGTGGCCAAGTCAGATCCGTAGCCCCGCGAGAGTGACCAGGCCCATGAGCCGTTGCACACGCCGCCCAGCGCCCTGTCGAGCAAGCCTTTGCGAGACTTAGCGCAGCACCCACCGGAGCGCAGCGACCGGCGTCTACGTCAACCACCGCATGCCCTTCCAGGTGCTTTCTTTGGTTCCTTTCTTTGCACCAGCAAAGAAAGGGACTCCGCCGGAAGGGCCAAGACCCCAGGCCTACCGTTCTGCAATGTAGTGCTGCATAGACGGCATCTCCCCGTCCCGCAAGTGGCCCAGCAACTGAGCTTCCAGTTCGCCATCTGCCAAGGTGGCCCGCGACCGCTGGTGCAGGTAGTCCGCCCAACTGGTGACGATGAAGCGCTCCACATACCGCGCCGGATCAGACAGGTCGCGGTAGACCCGCCAGAAGGTCGCGCCGTCGCGCCGCCGCGGCCCGCGCAGCAGGCTCACGTCTTCCAGAAACGCGGCGACGTGGTCCGGCCGCACGCGGTAGCCGATCTCCACCGCCACGGGCCCGGCTTCCGGGTCGGGCTCATGGGCCACGAACAGGTCCTGTGACAGCGGTACCTGCGTCACCTCGGTCAGGCCGCTCATGCGCAGCGGGAAGGGCCGCGCCAGGAAAAGGCCCGCAGCCATGGCGGCAGCGCCCACCAGCAGCGCAGGCGTCAGGCCCAGGATGTCCGACAGTGCGCCCCAGAAGGCCGAGCCGATGGCAAAGCTTCCTAACGCGCAAAGCGTGTGCATGGAGGTGGCGCGTGCGCGCACCCAGGGCGGCACGCTGGTCTGCGTGGCGGTGTTGTAGGTGGACATGACGGCCATCCAGCTGCCGCCGGCCAGCACCAGGCCCGCATAGGTCAGCACGCGGGTGTGCGACAGGGCCGCCACGACCATGGCGGCACCGAAGACCACGCCACCGGCGGCCACCAGCTTTTCCAGACCGAAGCGCTGGCGCAGGCGGCCGATGACCAGGCCCGTGATGACCGCTCCGGTGCCCAGGCAGCCCATCAGGAGACCAAAGCCCGTGGCACCCAGGCCCAGCTGCCGCTGGCCAATGACTGGCAGCAGGGCCCACAAAGCCGAGCCCGCGGCGCTGTACGCGACCGTGCGGACCAGCTGCGCCAGCACTGTTTCCGAATGGCGCGCAAAGCGCAGCGCGCTCAACATGCCGCCCCACAGGCGCTCGGCCGGCAGGCGCGAGGGTGGGTGCGGGCGCGGCGGGTGGCGGCGGATGCTTTCGAACAGCACTGCCACGCCGATCACGGTCAGCACAAAGACCCAGCCCGCGCCAGCCTGTGCAAAGACCCAGCCGGCCATCGCCGGTCCCAGGGCCCGTGCGCTGTTGTACGAGATGCCGATGGCGGTGATGGCCTGCGGCAACTCCTCGCGCGGCACCACGTCCACGATGCCGCTGTTCCAGCTGGGCGACAGCATGGCGGTGCAGCAGCCGGCCAGGAAGGTCAGCACGAGCAGGGTGGTTGCGCCCGCCCAGCCCAGCAGGAAGAGCACGGCCATCAGGGCGACCAGCAAGGCCTGCACAACAAGCGAGCTGAGCAGCAGGCGGCGGCGGTCGGTGGTGTCGGCCATCACGCCCGCGGGCAGGGCCAGCAGGAACATGGGCAGGAAGACGGCGGTTTGCACCAGCGCGGCCAGGAAGGACGAGCCGGTCAACTCGACCATCAACCATGCTGCGGCCATGGCCTGCATGGCGTTGCCGATGAAGTAGACGGTGCCACCAGCCAGCAGCGCGCGGAAGGCCCCGTGGCGCAGCGTGGCGCGGATGGACGGGGCGGCAGCGATGGCGGACATGCGCGCTGATCATCCCACGCAGCGCATGGCCCCGGGCCCCGTCCGGATCTCGGTCCGGGCTACGCGGCCATGCCGGACAGCCGCTGGCGCAACTGCGATCGAAGCAGCAGTGCGCTCACCAGGGCCTGCAACATCACCGTGGCCACGGACACGAACCACACCTGGCGCAACTCGAACCCCGGCTGCTGCGACAGCCACAGCGCCGGCACGATGAAGGTGACCAGGCGCGTTGCGCTGCTGACCATCGACGGCAGCGTGTTGCCCATGGCCTGGAACATGCCCGAACACGCAAACACCACACCCATGGCGACGAAGTTGGTGGAGATGATGGTCAGGAAGGTGACGCCCACGGCCGCCACAGCGGCATCTTTTGTGAAGGCGCCCACCATCTGGTCGGGCACGGTGTGGCACAACAGGGTCAGCAGCAGCATCAGTCCGCACTCCAGCACCACGGCCTGGCGGAAGGTGTCGCGCACCCGATCAGGCAGGCGCGCGCCAAAGTTCTGCCCTGCCACCGCCGGCACGGCGAATGAGATGGCCATGCCGGGCAGGAAGACCGACTGCATGACACGCATGCCGAGCCCAAACCCTGCCTGTGCCGCCGGCCCGAAGGCGCGGATGATCCAGTAGATGGCCGAGGTGTAGATGAACATCAACGCGAATTCGCCGCCTGCCGGCAGGCCGATGCGCAGCATCTCCTTCAGCATGGCCGCGCGCGGCCACAGCAGTGCCCGTTGCAGGCGCACATAGGACGCCATGCGGCCGTACCAGACCAGCATCAGCACGGTGCCCGCTGCAATGGCCAGCGTGCTGGCCAGGCCCGCACCCATCACGCCCAGCGGGTGTCCCGTGCCCCAGCCCGCGATCAGCACGGGCGCCAACACGATGTTCAGCAGCACCGTGAGCAGCTGCACCACCATGCCCGGCGCAGCAACACCGCTGCCGCGCATGGCCGAACCCATGGCCGCCATCGGAAACTGCAGCGCGAGGCCCGGCAGGTACCAGAAGAGGTAGCTGCGCCCTGCTTCCGTGATGCCCGCGCCGGCGCCCACCGTGTCCAGGTAGGCACCAATGCCCAGGTAGCCCAGCAGCAGGATGGCGAGCATGCACAGCAGGGCCAGGCTCAGCGACTGGTTGAAGGCCAGGTTGGCGCGGCCCGGGTCCTTCGCGCCCACGGCGTGCGAGATGACCGATACCGTGCCCACCGACAGCACCTGGGTGAGGGCCAGCACCAGCATCACCGCGTTGCCGCCCAGCGCAACACCGGCCAACGCGTCCGCACCCAGGCGCGAGACGAAGTACAGGTCCACCAGGAAGTACAGCGTCTGCACCAGCATGCCCACCATGATGGGCGTGGCCATGCGCAGGATGTGGCCCCGGACCGAGCCCACCGTCATGTCTTTCATGTCTTTCATGCGGCGGGATTGTCCCAGCCGAACCGCATGAAAGTGGCCCCTATGCCTTCGGGCAGAGGCTTCGGCGGGCCGCCGCGTTCAGGCGTCGGGCATCACCGCGTGTCCGGCCATCAGTTCCAGCGCCTTGACCAGTGCACTGTGGTCCAGCTCAGCGCCGCCTTGCGCCGCCACGGCCTGCATCAGCTGCGCGGCACCGGCGGTCTGCGGCAGGCTCACGCCGAGTTCACGTGCGCCCTGCAGTGCCAGGTTGAGGTCCTTCTGGTGCAGCTTGATGCGGAAGCCCGGGTTGAAGGTGCGCTTGATCATGCGTTCGCCATGCACTTCCAGGATGCGGCTGCTGGCAAAGCCGCCCATCAAGGCCTGGCGCACCTTGGCCGGGTCGGCCCCCGCCTTGCTGGCAAACACCAGGGCTTCGCTGACCGCGGCGATGTTCAGCGCCACGATGATCTGGTTGGCCACTTTGGTGGTCTGGCCGTCGCCGGCGCCGCCCACGTGGGTGATGTTCTTGCCCATCAGCTGGAAGAGTGGCAGCACACGCGCGAAGGCGGTTTCCGTGCCGCCGACCATGATGGTCAGGCTGGCGGCCTTGGCGCCGACTTCACCGCCGCTGACCGGCGCGTCCAGGTAGTCGCAGCCCAGCGCCGCAATGCGGGCCGCGAATTCCTTGGTGGCCATGGGCGAGATGCTGCTCATGTCCACGACGGCCTTGCCCGCCGACAGGCCTTCGGCCACGCCGTCCCTGCCGAACAGCACCTTCTCCACGTCGGGCGTATCCGGCACCATCAGGAAGACGATGTCGGCCTGGCGTGCGACATCGGCCGCGGTCTTGCAGGCGACAGCGCCGGCGTCCAACAGCGACTGCGGCGGCGCACGGCGGCTGGTGACGAAGAGGTCATGACCAGCCGCGCGCAGGTGGCCGGCCATGGGCGTGCCCATGATGCCCGTGCCGATGAAACCAATCTTCATTTATCAGTGCTCCTGGTGAGTTATGCGTCTTCAGGCCAGCGGGCGGACGAGCCGCCGCGCCTGCTCCAGCCAGCCCAGGCCGGCTTCGGTGGTGGTGGCGGGCTTGTATTCGCAGCCTATCCAGCCCGTGTAGCCGATGCGCTGCAGGTGCTGGAAGAGAAAGCCGTAGTTGATCTCGCCCGTGCCGGGTTCGTTGCGGCCGGGGTTGTCGGCGAGCTGGATGTGGCCGATGCGGGCCAGGTACTTGCTCATCGTGCCGGCAAGTTCGCCTTCATAGCGTTGCGCATGGTAGATGTCGTACTGCACGAAGGCGTTGTCCGCGCCCACCTCGTCCAGCACCGAAATGGCCAGTGGCGTGTTATTGAGCCAGAAGCCGGGCACGTCGTAGTTGTTGATGGGTTCCAGCAGCAGCTTCAGTCCGGCCTTCTTCAGTTCGGCGGCGGCATAGCGCACGTTGCCCACAAAGGTGGCGCGGGTCACTTCGTTCGGCACGCCCGCGCCCGGCTTGCCGGCCAGGCAGTTCAGTTGTGGCACGTCCAGCGTGGTGGCGTAGTCAATGGCCTTGGTCACACCCGCGCGGAATTCCTCTTGTCGCGCGGGGTTGCACGCCATGCCGCGGTCACCCGCGGCCCAATCGCCTGCGGGCAGGTTGTGCAGCACCATCTTCAACCTGTTGTCGACCAGGCGATCACGGATGGTTGCGGCAGGGGCTTCGTAGGGGAACTGCAGTTCCACCGCTGAAAAGCCGGCGCGCGCGGCCCGCTCGAAGCGGTCCAGCAAAGGCACTTCGGTGAACAGCATGGACAGGTTGGCGGCAAATCGGGGCATGTCATTTCCTTCGGCGTTCGTTGGGGTTCTTTGCGCGCGTTGGCGCGGATTGTCGGCGTTCATGGACCCGGCTCGGGTGGGGGAATGCGCAGCCCGGGTTTCGGTTTGCGGGCCCGGCCCGCGAAAATCACCACATGATGGAACTTCTGACCAACCCCCAGGCGTGGATCGCCTTCGCAACCTTGACCGCGCTGGAGCTCGTGCTCGGCATCGACAACATCATCTTCATATCGATCCTGGTGGACAAGCTGCCCAAGGCGCGCCAGGAAGCGGCGCGGCGGCTGGGCCTGTTCATGGCCATGTTCATGCGCATCGGCCTGCTGCTGGTGCTGGCCTGGATCGTCGGCCTGGTGGCGCCGCTGTTCACCGTCGTCGGGCAGGAGATTTCCGGGCGCGACCTCATCCTTATCGCCGGCGGTTTGTTCCTCATCTGGAAGAGCACGGGTGAAATCCACCAGTCCCTGGAAGGCGAGGAAGAAAGCCATGGGTCCAAGGCCGTGAAGGCCACGTTCACGTCGGTCATCCTGCAGATCATGGTGGTGGACCTGGTGTTCAGCCTGGACTCCATCATCACCGCCGTGGGCATGGTGGACGACGTGCGCATCATGATCGCGGCCGTCATCGGATCGGTGGGTCTCATGATGCTGTTTGCCGGCCCCATCGGCCGCTTCGTGTCCGACCACCCCACCATCAAGATGCTGGCCTTGTCCTTCCTGGTGGTGGTGGGCGTGGTGCTGGTGGCCGAAGGGTTTGACCACCATGTGCCCAAGGGCTACGTCTACTTCGGCATGGCCTTTTCGCTGGCGGTGGAAATGCTCAACATCCACATGCGCAAGAAGAGAACGCGCAAGGTGGAACTCAACCCCGCGCGCATCCCCGGCTCTGCCAGCGACTGACTATTCCAGCAAGCCCGCCATCTCCAGGCCCTGGCGGCCTTCGGGGTGGCGGCAGTCGATGGCCTCGAACTCGTTGATCTTGTCGATCTCGGTGCCCATGGCAATGTTGGTGACCTTTTCCAGGATCACTTCCACCACCACCGGCACGCGGTACTTCCGGGCCATGGCCTGCGCTTCCACCACCGCATCGCGGATCTTCTCCGGGTCGGTCACGCGCAGGCTCCTGCAACCCAGGCCCTGCACCACGGCCTGGTGGTCCACGCCGTAGCTCTTCAGGCCCGGGTCTTCGACGTTCTGGTTCTCGAAGGCCAACTGCACGCAGAAGTCCATGTCGAAGTTGCGCTGGCTCTGGCGGATCAGGCCCAGGTAGCTGTTGTTCACCAGCACCTGCACGTAGGGCAGGCGGAATTGCGCGCCGACGGCGAGTTCTTCGATGAGGAACTGGAAGTCGTAGTCGCCTGACAGCCCGACCACCGTGCGCGTCGGGTCTGAGGCCACGACGCCCAGTGCCGCCGGAATCGTCCAGCCCAGCGGGCCTGCCTGCCCGCAGTTGATCCACTGCCGCGGGCCGTAGACGTTCAGGAACTGTGCGCCAGCGATCTGGCTCAGGCCGATGGTGGTGACGTAGATGGTGTCGCGCGGCAGCACCGCGTTCATCTCTTCGTACACGCGCATGGGCTTGATGGGCGTTTCCGTGTAGTGGCTCTTGCGGTGCATGAGCTTCTTGCGCTCTGCGCAGCGCGCGGCCCAGTCGCCGTAGTCCTTCAAAGCCTGCGCCGCCTTGCGTTCGCGCGCCACCTGCACGAAGAGTTCCAGCGCGGCCTTGGCGTCGCTGACGATGCCGTAGTCGGGCATGAAGACGCGGCCGATCTGCGTCGGTTCGATGTCCACGTGGACAAAGGTCCGGCCCTTGCAATAGACCTCGGTGCTACCGGTGTGGCGGTTGGCCCACCGGTTGCCGATGCCCAGCACAAAGTCGCTGGCCAACATGGTGGCGTTGCCGTAGCGGTGGCTGGTCTGCAGCCCGCACATGCCGGCCATCAGCGGGTGGTCGTCGGGAATGGCGCCCCAGCCCATGAGCGTCGGGATCACGGGCACGCCGGTGAGTTCGGCAAACTCCACCAGCAGCTCGCAGGCGTCGGCGTTGATGATGCCGCCGCCGGCCACGATCAGCGGCTTGTGCGCGGCAGCCAGCATGTCCAGTGCCTTTTCGATCTGCTTGCGGCTGGCGGCGGGCTTGTAGACGGACAGCGGTTCGTAGGTGTCGATGTCGAATTCGATCTCGGCCATCTGCACGTCAAAGGGCAGGTCGATCAACACCGGGCCGGGTCGGCCGCTGCGCATCAGGTGGAACGCCTGCTGGAAGGCGCGTGGCACCTGGGCCGGCTCGCGCACCGTCACGCTCCACTTGGTGACGGGCTTGGAGATCGATTCGATATCGACCGCCTGGAAGTCTTCCTTGTACAGCCGTGCCCGCGGCGCCTGGCCGGTGATGCACAGGATGGGAATGCTGTCGGCTTGGGCTGAGTAGAGCCCGGTGATCATGTCCGTGCCTGCGGGGCCGCTGGTGCCGATGCACACGCCGATGTTGCCGGCCTTGGCGCGGGTATAGCCCTCGGCCATGTGGCTGGCGCCTTCCACGTGCCGGGCCAGGATGTGGCTGATGCTCTGCCGGTCGCGCAGTGCGGCGTACAGCGGGTTGATGGCGGCACCGGGCACGCCAAAGGCTTGCGTGATGCCTTCCTTTTCCATCACCAGCACGGCCGCCATGGCGGCTTTCATCTTGGCCATTCTTCTCTCCTGTGGATTGCCTTGAACTGGACGCGATGGTCGTGGCCCGTTGCTGTGAAGAGAAGCGCAGCGAGCGGATAGGAGCTATTCCATGGTGGAATGAAGGGGTGAAGCGGTACTGGGTTTTCTGCTGGGTGGTGTGGTGTCTGGGCATGGCCGGTCCGGCGCGGGCCGCGCCCGCGCGCATCGAAGATTCGCTGGCCCAGCGCCTGGCCGCCTGCACCACCTGCCACGGCAAGCAAGGCCGTGCCGCGCCAGACGGCTACCACCCGCGCATTGCCGGCAAACCCGCCGGCTACCTGTACAACCAGCTGCGCAACTTCCAGGAAGGGCGGCGGGTCTACGGT
This sequence comes from uncultured beta proteobacterium, assembly GCA_963750785.1. Lineage (GTDB taxonomy): Bacteria > Pseudomonadota > Gammaproteobacteria > Burkholderiales > Burkholderiaceae_C > Rubrivivax. Next base: position 607,360 of record CAVVSC010000006.1, read on the forward strand.
GCCATGGTGTCCTTGGTTGCCCCCTTGCCCGACGCCTACCTGCACGAGATTGCCGAGCACTTCGCATCGCTGGAACTGCCCTACGCAGCACCGCCGGCGGCTCGTGAAGACGCGACCACACTGGCCCGTGGCCGCATGCTGGCCTTGCAAGGCGACCCGGCACGTCAGCTGCCCGCTTGCGCCGCCTGTCACGGCAGTGCGCTGACCGGTCGGCAACCCAACACGCCCGGCCTGCTGGGCCTGCCGCGGGACTACCTGGTGGGCCAGCTGGGTGCCTGGGTCAATGGGCAGCGGCGCGCGCACGCGCCGGACTGCATGGCGACCGTCGCACAGCGCCTGTCCGGCAGTGACGTGACGGCCGTGGCCGCCTGGCTGGCGTCGCAGGCCGTGCCCGCAGCGGCGCACGCCGAGCCTGCTTCACGCGAAGCGCCGCCCCTGCCTTGCGGCAGCGTGCCCACGCTGGTGCCTTGATGAAGCGCTGGTTGCTGGGGAGTCTGTTGCTCGTCGCGCTGCTGGCGGGCGCGCCGCTGCTGCTGGACCGTGTGCAGCCGCTGCAGGAAGCTGCAGCCGCGGACGCCACACCGGCCCAGGTCGAACGTGGCCGCGTGCTGGCCCTGGCCGGCAACTGCGTCAGCTGCCACACCGCGGGTGGCGGCGCACCCTATGCCGGAGGCCGCGCCATCGGCACGCCCTTTGGCACGGTCTACGCCGGCAACCTCACGCCTGACGTGGACACAGGCCTGGGCCGCTGGACGGCTGCGCACTTCTGGCGCGCACTGCACCACGGCCAAGGCTTTGACGGCCGTCGCCTGGTGCCGGCCTTTCCGTACACCGAATTCACGCGCATCACGCGGGCCGACAGTGATGCGCTCTTTGTCTACTTGCGAACGCTGCCCACCCTCCGTCAGGCGAACCGCCCGCAGGAGCTGCGCTGGCCCTACGGCACGCCGCTGGCCCTGGCGGCCTGGCGCCTGGCCTTCTTCCGAGCTGGCGAATTCCAGCCGGACGCCACCCAGACCGCTGACTGGAACCGCGGCGCCTACCTCGTCAACGGCCCCGGCCACTGCGTGGCCTGCCACGGCGGCCGCAACGCGCTGGGTGCCACGGCCGATGCCGGCTTTGGCGGCGGGCTGATCCCCACGCGCAACTGGTACGCGCCAGCCTTCACACGCGCGGGCGAAGCCGGCGTGGCGGCCTGGCCGGTGGAGGACATCGTGGCCCTGCTCAAGACCGGCGCGGCGCCCGCTGGCCGAGCGGACTTCCACGTGAGCGGTCCCATGGCCGAAGTCGTGATGCGCAGCACCCAGCACCTGCCCGACGCAGACCTGGGTGCCATGGCCGTCTACCTGAAGACCGTGCCACAGCAGCCCGATGCGCCGCCCGAGCCGCTGCGCGAACCGGCCCTTGTGGCACAGCGTGTGGTGCAGGGCGCCGACCTGTACCGCGACCACTGCGCCGCCTGCCACGGCAGCGCGGGCGAGGGCGGGCAACTGCCCGACGGGGCCTGGGCGGTGCCACCCCTGGCCGGCAACCGCCTGGTGCGCCAGGAGCCGGCAGCCAACCTGGTTCGCGTCATCGCCCTGGGCGGTTTTGGCGCCGCCACGCAGGTGCGACCGCGGCCCTTTGGCATGCCACCCTTTGCACACGTGCTGGACGAGGACCAGATGGCCCTGGTCGCCACCTTCCTGCGCCGCAGTTGGGGCGCCCAGGCCAGCCCGGTGGACCGACAGGACGTGGCGCGCTGGCGCGGCGGCAGCGACGACTGAGCGAGCCGCTTTCGGGTCGTGAGCCTTTTCAGCAAACGGTGTTGCGTACACCAGTGCAGCCGCCAAAAAGCCTTGTTCAACCGGGCGGCCCACCGCAAAACCCCGTTGTCAATCCGCTGAATAGGAACACCCCATGAAGAGCAAGCTGATCGCCCTGTCCGCCGCCACCCTGATGGCCTTCAACGCCGGCAACGCCCTGGCGCAAGACGAAAAGGGCTTGTCGCCCGCCATGGTCCAGCAACTGGAACTGGTGAACCGCCTGGTGGCCCTGGGCGACGCCCGCAAGGACCCGCTGCTGCTGCTGGCCGCCGCCAGCATCCAGAAGAACATGGGCACCGACTCGGCTTCTTTGCCGACGCAGAGCACCGCCCCTGAAGAGGTGATCGCCCGCGCCAAGGGCATGGCCAACGGCCGCAAGGACATCACGTCCCTCGCCGACGAAGTGGGCGCTGCCAAGCCGAAGGGCGCGTCGTGGCGCATCGACGCGGTGACCGGCCGTTCGACCTACCGCTTCTGAGCGGCGGCTTCTAAGCAGCGCCCGTGGCCTTGGCCGGCAGGGCCGGCCAGCCCAGCAATTCCGCAAGCCGTGTGGTCACCCACACGGCTTCTTTGTCGTTGACGACCGATGCGTCGCCGCACAGGCCGCGCAGCATGCGTTCCAGCACATCGGGTTCTGTAACGCCCAGCTCCCAGAGCTTGGTCTGCGCCTGGTCGGTGAGCATCTGGGCCAGGTCGTCGCAGAACTCATGCCGCGCGGCGATCTCGGCCCGCGGTGCCGACAGCTTCTGGCGCCCCGGCTCGCGGTACAGCGCGATGAAGGACTCGGGGACGACGATCTGGCTGTCTTCAGACATGCAGGCATTGTGGCGGCCTGGACGACTCAGAAGCGCACCTGCAGGCTCAGGCGCGCGCTGCGCGGCTCGGCAGGGTGCACATGGCGGTCGGTCACGGGCACGGATTCACCGGGCAGCTGCGAGTCATACAGGTACTGGATGTCATTCACCTGGCGGTCCAGCAGGTTGAAGATGTCCAGCGTCAGTTCCGACTGCCGGCTGATCTGGTAGCCCAGGCGCAGGTTGGTGGTGAGCGACGAGCGCGCACGTTCGCTGTTGTCTTCCACCAGCGCGCCGCTGCCCAGGTAGCGCCATTGCAGGCTGGCCGACCAGCCGCGCAGTTCGCGCAGCGTGGCCGCTATCGAAGCGACATGGTCCACGGCGTTCGGAATGCGGTCCCCGTTGCGAAAACGTGCGTGTGTCCAGGCCAGGTCGACGTCCAGCAGGAACCAGGGCACGGGCACCCAACGGTTGTTGATCTCCACACCGCGCCGCGTGGACGCGCCACTGGCTTCGGTGACGCCGGCGTCGCCCACGTAGACCAGCTCGGAAGCAAAGTCCAGCTTCCAGAGCGCGATGGAGGTCTGCAGGCCGCGGATGGCCTCTGTGCGGGCGCCCAGCTCGTAGCCACGTGAAGCCGCCAGCGGGGGCACCTTGTCCACCGCGCCACCACCGCGTGGCTCCTGCGTGGTCGTCGTGCCGCGGGCGTCGTTGCTGTGGAAGCCGCGCCCGGCGTTGAAGAAGAACTCGGTTTTCTCGAAGGGACCGGCGATCAAACTCAGCTTGGGCGACAGCAGCGTGGCGCTGCTGCGGCCTCCATTGGCGGACAGCGTCACCGCGTCCACGCGGTTGTCCACATGGTCGGCACGGGCGCCGACGATGGCGCGCAGTTTGCCGGGCAGGTCCACCGCGGTCTGCGCGTATACGCCACCCAGCGTTTCGCGGACCTCGTCCTCGCGCACGGTGGTCGTGGTGCGCCGAGCCACGCTGTCGTACAGGCCCACGCGCACACGGTCCTGGCGCAGGGACAGGCCGAACTCGCTGCGAGCCTCCAGCCCGCCCAGTTGGTGGCCCACGCTGTGGCTGGCGTCCAGGCCGGTGACGTGGCGCTGGTCGCGCTGCTTGAACTGGTCGCCATCGGCCGGGCGGTCCAGCGCGTAGGTGAAATTGCTGTTGAGGTCCAGCCGGTACTGGATGGCGTAGGCCGACAGCTTGCTGCGCCCCTCCGCGCTGTTGCCATGCCATTCGGCCGACACGCTGTTGCGCGCGGTGTCGCCGCCCGTCGTCGGGTCCAGCGAACTGAAGCGGTCAAAGGGCGCGCCGTTGTAGCTGCGCGCGTCGACCAGGCGTTGCGGCACCTGGTCCGTGGCCGTCCAACTGGCACGGTAGCCCATCAGGCTGAGGCTGTAGCCGCTGTCGGCCGTGCCACCGGCCAGCGTGAACTCGGCGTTGTCCTTCTTCAGGCGCTCCGGCACGGCCCAGGGGCCGTCGGTGCGCTGCATCTCCACGGCACCCAGCAGGCTCAGGCCGGGCTGCAGCGCATAGGAGGCACCCGCCACGCCGCGGCGGAAGTTGCCCGATCCGGCGGTGACTTGCGCAAAGGGCGCGTCGAACTGGCGCAGGTAGCCGATGTCGGCCGATCCGGCCGAAGCGAAGTCGCCGTTGCTGGCGAAGTAGGGGCCTTTGCGGTACTCGATGCGCTGCACCAGTTCCGGCATCAGGAAGTTCAAGTCGGTGTAGCCCTGGCCGTGGCCGTGCGAGGGCATGTTCACCGGCATGCCATTGACACGCGTGGCGAAGTCGGTGCCGTGGTCCAGGTTGAAGCCGCGCAGGAAATACTGGTTGGCCTTGCCGTCACCCGAGTGCTGCGTGACGATGAGGCCGGGCACGAACTCCAGCACCTCGCCGGGCCGCAGGGCCGGGCGGCTCTTGAGCAGTTCACGGTTGATAGTGCCTTGCGACGCGGCGTCGGAGGTGCTGACGGCGTTGTCGTAGTGGCCGCGGATGGTGACGGAGTCGCTTGGTGCGTCGTCAGCGCCGGGTGCGGTCTGCGCGTGGGCGCCCAGGCAGGTAAGGGCGGCCGCCAGCGCGACGGCGCCCGGTGAGGGGGTTCTCATGAGGGGACTTCCAGCGGGCAACAGGGACACGCCGCAGCGGGCCGATGGCGCCGCTGCGGGTCGAATGGTCGACAGTGCGTGTCAAGCCGGCCGGGGAGGCCGCAGCAGGGGCTGCCGGGTGCGGGTGCGCCAGAACCAGGCCGGTGCGGCGCGTTGCACCTGGCCCAGGACCGGCAGGCGGTGCAGGTGCGCACCAAAGGCCATCAGGGCCAGCGCCAGGGTCAGCGCCAGCTGGGCCGCGTCCAGGCTGGTGTCGGGTGTGGGGTCGTGCTGCACGGACGCATCGTCCAGGCGGTGGTGGTGGCGTTCAAAGCCATCGTGGCTGTGGCCGGGATCGGCGGCCTGCGAGATGTGCGCATGCCGCGGGCCGGCACCCAGCGCCCGTGCGGCCTGCAAGCCCTGCACAAGCAGGATGGCGGCCAGCCACGCCGCCAGCAACTGCAGCAGCGCTGCGGTGAGGGTGGGGGATGGCGGATGTCGAGTCATGGGCTGGGCTGCCGAGTGTCGCCGCAGCACACGGACATTTACGTGACAAGGGCAAGGGCGGATGCAAAACCGTAGAGTCCGGTGACCTGACCTGCATGGAGACCCCGCATGACTGAACCGGCCGCCGCGTACGTTCCGCCCAAGATCTGGATCTGGAACAAGGACAACGGCGGCCAGTTCGCCAACATCAACCGGCCCATCGCGGGTCCCACGCACGACAAGGACCTGCCCGTCGGCAAGCACCCCCTGCAGCTGTACTCGCTGGCCACGCCCAATGGCGTGAAGGTGACGGTGATGCTGGAAGAACTGCTGGCGCTGGGCCATGCGGGCGCGGAGTACGACGCCTGGCTGATCCGCATCAACCAGGGTGACCAGTTCGGCAACGGCTTTGTGGGCGTGAACCCGAATTCCAAGATCCCGGCGCTGGTGGACCGCAGCGGTGACAAGCCCGTGCGCGTGTTCGAAAGCGGCGCCATCCTGATGCACCTGGCCGAGAAGTTCGGCGCCTTCCTGCCGAAGGAGCGTGCGGCCCGCGCGGAAGTGCTGAGCTGGCTGTTCTGGCAGATGGGCAGTGCGCCGTACCTCGGCGGCGGCTTCGGCCACTTCTACGCCTATGCGCCCTTCAAGATCGAATACGCCATCGACCGCTTCGCCATGGAAACCAAGCGCCAGATGGACGTGCTGGACCGCCGCCTGGCCGAAAGCCGCTACCTGGGCGGTGACGAGTACAGCATCGCCGACATGGCGGTGTGGCCCTGGTACGGCGCGCTGGCCAAGGGGCAGATCTACGAAGCGGGTGAATTCCTGTCGGTGCACACCTACACGAACGTGATCCGCTGGACAGACGAGATTGCGCAGCGCCCGGCCGTGCAACGCGGCCGCAAGGTGAACCGCACCTGGGGTGCGGCCAGCAGCCAGCTGCCGGAGCGGCACGACGCCAGCGACTTCGACAAGCTGCCCACGGAGTGAGCCACCCATGATCACGCTCTACGACTGCGCCACCGCACCCAGCCCGCGCCGCGCCCGCATCCTGCTGGCGGAAAAGGGCGTGACCCACGACACTGTGCAGGTGGACCTGCGCAGCGGCGAACAGCTGAGCGACGCCTACCGCGCCCTCAACCCGCAGTGCACCGTGCCCGCGCTGCGCACGGAAGCAGGCGGCTTGCTGACGGACAACGCCGCCATCACGGCCTATCTGGAGGCGCGCTACCCCGAACCTCCCTTGCTGGGCCGCACGCCGGCAGAAAAGGCCGATATTGCCAGCTGGAACTGGCGCGTGGAATTCGAAGGTTTGCTGGCCATTGCCGAAGCCCTGCGCAACGGCTCTCCGGTAATGGCCAACCGTGCCTTGCCCGGGCCCGTGAACTATGCGCAGATACCGGAGCTGGCCGAACGCGGCCGTGCGCGCGTGCAGAATTTCTTCGCCACGCTCAATGCCCAACTGGCCAAGCATGCGCATGTGGCTGGCGACGCCTTCAGCATCGCCGACATCACCGCCGTGGTGGCGGTGGACTTTGCGCGCGTCGTGAAGGTCAAGCCGACGGACGAGCAGCCGCACCTGCTGCGTTGGCGGGAGCGCATGGCCCTGCGGCCAGCGATGGCCTTGTAGAGCCGCCGCGGGCGGTTCCGCCCTGGCTCGAGCATGCGGGCGGTCAAGCGGGTTGATGCGGCATCCGCCTTTGTCGCCTGACTCCTGGTGGATCCTCGTTGGACCGCTCACTGCGCGGGCAGTCCCGCTTCGCGAAGCGTGTCGAGCAAGCGGTCCAACTGACCGATGCAGGCCGGGTCGAACGTGGGCTCGAAGGTCACGCGAATGGCTGCCTCACTGCAGAAGGCCGCGTGCCTTCGCAGCGTCGCTACCCACTCGTGCGCCTGCGCGACCGCGCCCAAGCGCCACGCGGCGGCCGCACCGACCACATACAGCTGCCCGTAGTCGGGGTTGACCGCCATGCCGCGCTGCGCCTCTTCCAAGGCAGCGAGCGGGTCCCCGGTGGCCAGACTGGCTTCAGACTTCACCCAGTGCCAGATCACGCGCAGGGGTTCCAGTGGGCTCAGCTCGAAGGCCTTGTCGCAGTACGCCCGGGCATCGGCATGCCGACCGTGCCGCTCCAAGGAAATGGCCAGGAGGCCGTACGCGGGCGCGTACGAAGACGACAGCCGCAAGCAGTGGCGCAAGGCCTCGTCGGCCCGCTGCCGCTGCCCCCGGTAGGAGCGGGCGGGCAGCGACAGCACATAGAGCGCATCGGGGTCGCGTGGGTCCAGCGCCACCGCGCGCTCGGCTTCGGTCAGCGCGCGCGCCAGTTGCTCGTCGCGCGGCTCGTCGCTCCACCGGTAGTTGCTGGCCCGCCAGTCGGCATAGGCCAGGCACATCCAGCCTTGGCTGAGCTCGGGCGCCAGCGCCACCGCCGAGCGCGCCAGCCGCGTCGAACGTTCGTTGGTGTCGGGCGTCTGCGCGCGGGCGAACAATTGCACCCAGGCCTGGGCCGCAAAGGCGCGCGCCCTCACCTCGGCGTCACTGGCGGTCACCGCGGCTTCCTGGCTGGCCAGGTCGTTGAGCTCAAAACGCAGCGCTCGTGCCAGGCGGCCCACCACCACGGAGGCCGTGGCATGCCATTCACTGGCCGGCAGCGTCAGCTCGTCGGCCCAGGTCTGCGTGCCGCGCCGGCCGTCGACCACCTGCACGCCCACGAGCAGCGTGTCGCCGCGCGTCTCGAGCTGGCCGTCCACCACGTAGCGCACGCCCAATTCGTCGGCCAGTTTCTGAGGCGGCGGATGGCGCTGTCCAAATGTCAGCATGGTGCCCAGGGCCACGACCGCCAGTCCCGGCTGGCGCGAGAGCTCGGAGATCAAGGCGCCGGTCAGGCTTTCGCTGAGAAATGACAAAGGCTCGGGCAGGCCCCGCATCACGAAGGGCAGCACGGCCACCGATCGCGGGCCCAGGCGCGGCCCTGTGGGGCCCGCGGCGTTTGCGGCGGGCGCTGTTTCGGCGGGCGCCCACGGCACTGATGGAGCGGGTGGCGTTGATGCTGTCAGGGTCGTTACCGCCGTGGCCAGGCGGTAGCCCTTGCGAGTCACCGTGGCGATGTGATCGGCGCCCAGGACCTTGCGAAGTTGCGCCACGGCGTCGTAGAGCGAACTGGGTGTGACGATCAGGCCCGGCCAAACGGCATCCAGCAGGTGGTCGGCCGACACCACCTCACCGCCCGCCTGTGCCAGCACCGTCAACAGCCGCATGGCACGCGGCTCGAGCTTGTGCACCTGGCCCAGGCCCGCCACTTCGTCGCGCGACGGGTTCACCTGCCAGAGGCCGAGCTTGAAGCGATCGGGTAGGGGATCAGGAGGAAGATTCGCCACTGTCGGCACTATAGGTGCCAAGGCTGGCGCCAGGCTTGAGGTCCTGCCTGAGAAAACCCCGAGAGAAGCTTGAGCCCCGCCTCAGCCCAGGCGGGGCGCCCCACGCCAGCATGACGACACCCCAAAACACGAGGACATCGACATGAACCGAAGAACCCACCTGAAGCTGACAGCCGCCCTGGCACTGGTCGCCTTGCCGGGCCTGTCCGTGGCGCAAGCGTCCGCCCAGCCCTCGGCACCAAGCGCCTTCCTCGGCAGGCCCGTCCGACTGGTGGTGCCTTTCGCGGCCGGCTCGGCCCCCGATGTGCTGGCCCGGCTGCTCGTTCCGGCCCTGACCGAGTCGATGTCGGCCAACGTGGTCGTGGAGAACGTGCCCGGTGCGGGCGGGACCATCGGTGTGGATCGCGTCGCCAAGTCGGCACCCGACGGTCACACCTTGCTGCTGTCTGGCGACGCCGCGCTGGTGCTCACGGGGGGTGCCTACGGCGTGAAGCCGCCCTACGACACGCTCCGCGACCTGGCGCCCATCGCGCAGCTGATCATCACGCCCAACGTGCTGGTGGTGGCCAACGACGTGCCGGCGCGCACGGTGCAGGACCTGGTGGCGCTGGTGCGCAGCCAGCCGGGCAAGTTCAGCTACGGGTCGGGCGGCATCGGCTTTTCGACGCACCGTGCCGGCGAGTTGATGAACAGCATGGCCGGCCTGGACATGGTGCACGTGCCCAACCCCGGCAACCCCTGGTCTGACGTGATCGCCGGGCGCGTCCAGCTCATGTTCGGCAACATCGCAGCGGCCTTGCCGCTCATCAAGGACGGCAAGGTGCGCGCGCTGGCGGTGAGTTCCGCCGTCCGCGCTGCCGCGGCGCCGGACCTGCCCACGGTCAGCGAGAGCGGGCTGCCCGGCTTCGAATCGATGTCCTGGTTCGGCGTGCTGGCGCCCGCGGGTACACCGCCCGCCGCGTTGCAGCGGCTGGAAGCGGACCTGCAGAAGGCCATGGCCGCACCAGCCATCAAGGAGCGCCTGGCGATGATGGGCGCGATGCCGGGTGTGCAGAACGCGGCCGGCTTCACGCAGGTGATCAAGAACGAGATCAGTCGCTGGGCGCCGAAGGCTGTGGCAGTTGGACCGTCGGCGGCCGCTACGGCAGTCGTGGCCCAGAAGCCCTGAGCGCGGCGGGCCATACCATGCTGCTCTCATTGGGTCATGTCACGGTGCGAAGCGCCGACTTGCAGCGCACCGAGCGCTTCTACTGTGATCTGCTGGGCCTGCGCATCGGCCCCCGCCCCGCCATCCCCATGCCCGGACGCTGGCTCTACATCGGCGACCGGGCGGTGCTGCACGTGCTGCCACGCCAGGCCGAGGCCGCCGCGAGCGCCGGGGGCGCCGGGGGCGTTGTCGATCACTTCGCCTTCGACGCCGACGACCTGCCCGCGTTCGAGCAAAGGCTCCATGCCGCGGGCCAGGCCTTCGAAGGCCGTCGGCTGGCCGACAGCGATACCTGGCAGCTCTTCATCACCGACCCCGACGGCGCAAGGGTGGAGCTCAGCTTCCAGATGCCGCTGCGTTAGTTGCCCGTCGGCAGGTGCCCTGGGCTGACGGATGGCAGGCAACCGGTCCTGCGCAGGCACCTGAGCCAGCCACTGCCGAGGGTTCCCACCGCGTCACGTGGCCCTTCTGCTGCCCGCGCTACAGTGCCCCATGGACTCCGTCGTTGGCCTGCGCCTCTTCATCCGCGTCGTCGAGACCGGCAGTTTCAGCAAGGCCAGCAGCAGCCTGGGCATCACCCAGCCCACCGCCACCAAGCACGTGGCGGCGCTGGAAAAGCGGTTGGGTGCGCGCCTGCTTCATCGCAGCACGCGCGGCGTCACGCCCACCGAGGTGGGTGCGGCCTACTACGACAAGTGCAAGGCCATCGCCCAGCAACTGGACGAGGCCGACAACCTGGCGCTGCTGATGCAGGCGCGGCTGGGCGGCACGCTGCGCGTCAGCACCAGCGTGGCCTTTGGCCGCCGGGTGCTGACGCCGCTGGTGCTGGCCTTCATGCGCCAGCACCCGGAACTGCAGGTGGAACTGAGCTTCGAGGACCGTTACGTCAACCTGGTGGAGCAGGGCATCGACGTGGCCTTGCGCATGGGCCGCCTGGCCGATTCGCAACTCGGTGCCCGCTACCTGGGCACCAACCCGTGGGTGCTGGTGGCCTCACAGGACTACCTGTCAGGCCACCCCAAGCTGCGCAAACCGGCGGACCTGTCTGTCCATGCCGCCCTGGTCTACAGCAGCGTGCAGGGCGACGATCGCTGGCACTTCACCGGCCCCACAGGCCAGACCGAATCGGTGCCGGTGAAGGGCCCCCTGCGCAGCAACAACCTCAGCGCGCTGCTGGCCGCCGCACGGGCCGGCCTGGGCGTGGCCGTGCTGCCCTGGTACGTGGCCCATGACTCGGTGAAGAACGGCGTGGTGCAGGCGCTGCTGGAACGCTGGACGCTGCCCGCGCAGGAAGTGCATGCGGTGTTTCCGTCGCCCAAGCTCCTGCCCAGCAAGGTGAAGCGCTTCTGCGACTTCCTGGCGCCGCGCTTTGGTGAGGGCTGGTGGGCGGACAATCCACGCCCGTGAATCCCGCTACCGAACGCCCCACCCCCCGCCAGCAATTCCTGCAACGCCTGAGCCAGGCGCAAATGCAGGGACACTGGCAGCGCCTGGTGCTGTCGCGTCCGCACGGGGCCGGCGCCGAGGTGCTGCGCACCACGGTGCGGCCCATCCAGCTCAAGGGTCAGCCGACCTGGAGTTTCGTGGACAGCCTGGCCACCCGTGACATCACGAAGAACCTGCCGATTGACGCCGGCCTGGCCCGCGTGGACGAATTGCTGGGCGATGTCTTCCGCAATGCCCACCTGTTCACCAGCACGGCCGAACTGCAGCTGAAGCTGGGCAAGAAGGGCCGCGCCGACGCGGGGCATCTGAGCGAACACGCATTGGGCACCGAAGCCGCCGCAGCGGCAGCAACAGCAGCGCCTTCCGCGCACGACCGCGCCAAGCAGCGCTGGGTGGCGCAGGACCGTCCCTTCCTGACCGCACTGGGTGTCACCACCGCCGACCACGGCCTGGTGCCGGCCATGGCCCGCAAGTGGAAGCAGATCAACAAGTTTGTCGAGATCTTTGCGCACGCGCTGGAGCGTTCGCCACTGAAGGACAGGGCAGCCCTGCGCGTGGTCGACTTTGGCGCCGGCAAGGCCTACCTGAGCTTTGCCGTGCACGACTGGCTGACCCAGGTGAAGCACGTGCAGGCCGACGTGGTGGGCGTGGAACTGCGGCCGGACCTGGTGGCCCAGGGCAACCAGGTGGTGCAGGACCTGCACCTCCAGGGCATGCGGCTGGCCCAGGGCGACGTGCGCGACACCGTGCCAGAACCTATGAACGTGATGATCGCGCTGCACGCCTGCGACACCGCCACCGACCACGCCATCCACCTGGGGGTGAAGGCCGGCGCGGACATCATCCTGTGCTCGCCGTGCTGCCACAAGCAACTGCGCCCGCAGCTGCTGAGCCCGCACCCTTTGAAGAGCGTCTTCCAGCACGGCATTCATGTGGAACAGCAGGCCGAGATGCTGACGGACAGCCTGCGCGCGCTGCTGCTGGAGGCCCAGGGCTACGACACCCAGGTGTTCGAGTTCGTGTCGCTGGAGCACACCGCCAAGAACAAGATGATCCTGGCCGTGAAACGGGCGGGGCCCCAGTCAGCCGAGCCCGCGCTGCGCCAGGTGCAGGAGCTGAAAGCCTTCTTCGGCGTGAAGGATCACTGCCTGGAAACCCTGCTGCAGACCGCCCCCCCGGTTTGAGTGCATCCGGTCAGCCCGACACTGCGTATGGCCAGCCGATACGCATGCATGAGGTGCCCATGAACGCATTCACAAGACATTCCGCCTTCTTCAGAGTGGGCCGCATCTGCCTCGTGGCCTGTACCGGGCTGGGCGCCGCACACGCCGCGCTGGCCGATGACAGTCTGTTCCGCGAACTGGGTGAAAAACCCGGCCTGACGCGACTGATGGACGACTTCGGCCAGCGCCTGATGGCGGACGCCCGCATGAAGCCCTTCTTCAAGGACACGGACATGCCGCAGCTGAAGGCCAAGCTGGTGGAGCAAGTCTGCGAGGTTTCTGGCGGCCCCTGCCGCCGCGAGGGCCCGAACATGCGCCGCGCCCATGACAGCATGGACATCAGCCGCAGTGACTTCAACGCCCTGGTGGAAGTGCTGCAGCAGAGCATGGACGCACAGCAGTTGCCCTTTGGCGTGCAGAACCGCCTGCTGGCGCGGCTGGCGCCCATGAACCGGCAGATCGTCAACACGCCATGAGAATCTCCCACGCGATCTTGCTGACCACCCTGCTGAGCGGCCTGCTGGTCGTGGCGGGGGCCTGCAGCGCCGGCACCTTGCAACTCGTCGTCACCGACAAGGACGGCAAGCCCGCCGCCGACGTGGTGGTGCTGGTGGACAGCTTCCCGAAGACGGTGGCAAAGCCCGCGCCCGCACCCGTGGTCATTGCCCAGGAAGACCTGCGCTTCAGCCCCTTCCTGACCGTGGTACCTGTGGGCACCACCCTGCGCTTCATCAACCGCGACAGCTACGACCACCACGTGCGGACCACGCCCAGCGGCCCGCTGGGCGCAGTGGCGCCGGTGCAGACCTTCGAGATGCGCCTGTCAGCCGTGCAGCGCAAACCAGCACCGGCCGACGTGGCAGTGACCGCGGCCGGGCCGATCGGCCTGGGCTGCCACATCCATGGCTCGATGCGCGGCCAGATCTACGTCTCCGCGACGCCCTGGTTCGGCAAGACCGACGCACAGGGCGTGGTGACCATCGACGGCGTGCCCGAAGGCGTGACCGAAGTGCGGCTGTGGCACAGCGACCAGTTGCAGGAACAGACGCCGCTGAAGGTGACGGTAGGCGCCGTGCTGCTTCGCGCCGACGCGGCACTGAACTTCACGCCGCGGCGGCGTCGCTCTTGACCTGGGCTGCCTGCAGGCCGCCCAGGGCCTTGATGAGATCGGGGATCATCAGGCGCAGTTCGCCGGTGGTGAGTGCCACGTCGGCGTCAAAGCCACCGTCGTCTTCCTTGCCGCCCTTCTGAGGGGCGCCTTCCAGCACCACGTCCAGGAGCTCGATCTTCTTCAGCGTCAGCGCCTCGGTCAGGATGAAGGACACGCGGCTGTTCCAGGTCAGCGCCAGGCGTGTGGGCAGCTTGCCCTGCTTGATGTGCTCGCCGACCTCGTCAATGTCCAGCGTGTGGCGGGCGTAGCGCACGCTGGCCTTTTCGCTGTCGGGCTGCTTCAGTTCGCATTCCCGGTCCATGGTGAAACCGGCCGGGGCTTCCTTCTCAGTCAGCCAGGTGGACATGGCCGTGGCAGGTGACAGCTGCGTTTGCAGCAACGCCAGCTTCAAGCCGCCGCCCAGCAATTCAATGAGGCGCGTCACCACCGCGTCGGCCTTCTTTGCCGTGCCCGCGCCCACCCACACCAACTGGGCTTGCGGGTCCAGCCACACCAGGGTGTCGCTGCGCTTGGGGAAGGCGCGCGGCAGCAAGGCGTGCACCACCGCTTCCTTCACTTCCTTGGCACGCTTGCCTTTGGGGCGGCGGCCCGTGTCCTTCTCGATCTTGTCCAGCTGCGCGTTGACCTCGTCCTTCACCACGCCGCCAGGCACGGCCTTGGTTTCGGTGCACAGCTTGAAGACCACCTGGCCGCCAATGCTTTCTGCCAGCGCTGAGTTGGCCTTGCCGCGCGGGGCCACCCAGCCGGCACTTTCGGGTTGGGAGGCACCGCACCCAATGAAGCGCGAGCCGCTGAGCCTGTCCTCCATCTCGCGCAGCGTGGGCGGGTTCCAGTGTTCGATGCGGTAGACGAAGGCGTTCTTGAACATGAAGGGCGGTCAGTGAAAGGCCGCGGATTCTAGGTGCTTGTGCCAGGCCACTGGCGCCGTCGCCCTGATGGGCCGAAACCCTGCCCACGCCATCTTCGGTCGACCGACGCGGCTCTGGCGTTTGGCGCTCCTGTGCAGAGGGACGCGACATGGCGATGCGCCTGTGCCGCCCATGAAAAAGCGGCCCGTGGGCCGCTTCGTGTCAAGTCGCCGTCAGTGGCTGTCAGGCCTTGCGTCGGGCCAGGCCCAGCCCGGCCAGTGCCAAGGCCACCAGCGCCAACGAAGCAGGCTCGGGAACCTGTGCGGCCTGGGTGTTCGACCAGTGCGCGACGTAAGGCGTCGTTGTCGGCGTCGGGTTGCCCAGCAAAGGGTCGGCGAAGTTGTAGGCCTGCATGATCACGGCCGAGAAGCGGTCCGCACCGATGGTGATGTCTTCATAGACCTGCGCGCCATTGACACGGTAGACCAGAGACGTGGCTGTCAACTCGATGTCGAAGGACGTCCAGGCGTCGAAGGCGATTGCATTGGACAGGTCCACCCAGCCACCGGCCACATCACCGTCAAAGACGCGCAAGCGTGCTGCGCCACCGTAGTTGGTGAAACCGATGATGCCGTAGTCGGTGACACCGGCACTGTCGGAGGCCACGGCCCACATGTCGGTGCGCACGTAGCCGTTGTTGCTGTCGCGCCAGCCAGCGTCGATGTACAGGTCTGCGCTCATCACCGAACCCGCGCCTCCGCTGACCGCCGTCTGTTTGCCTTGCGTGTTGTAGAACTGGCTGTTCTGCCCGGTGCCCGCTCGGTTGGCCAAGTCGCCTGTCGCGTCAATGCCGATGCCCAAGACGTCGTTGCGGCCCTGGTAGGTGCCCACGTTGCCGAAGCTCGCCGGGTCGTAGCGGTCTGTCGTCCAGCCCGCCGGCGCCGTGGCAAAGCTCGGCATCACGGGCGTTGCGAAAGCGGAGGAACCCAAGGTGCCTGCCGTCAGGGCAATGGCGGCCCACTGCATCGATCGATAGAGATGGAGTCTCATGGTTGTCGTCCGTTCATCTTGGGGTTGGGAAGCTGGCTCCGCTGATCCCTGCTTGCGGGGCATTCCCGCGGTGGACAGCGCGCACAGTCAGGAGAGCAGGAAGCGCGCCACGATTTCTTGCACGAACGCCGGGTTGTTCACCGCCAGATGCTTGCAGCCTTCCGGCACCAAGAAGTCACGGATGGCGCTCAGACTGGATTTGTATAAATGTAAATCCAGCCGACAGCCTCTGGACCGCATGCGGCGCGCACTGGGCCAGGCTCAGGGCGGCCAGTGTGCACATGGCTACCGAGGGACCTCGGGCTTGCAGCCCGTTGCGGCTGTTGTGTCGTTGGCGGTCGCGTGCGCTTGGGGTGCCCTGCTGCGCTCATGTCCCCCGCGTCGGGCTGCGCCCGCCGCTCCTCCTTTACTTCGCTCCGCAGGGCACCCCAATCGCCCGCGCCGGCACCGCCAGTGGCATGCCACCTGGGCGCGCACTGCAAGGGTGGTTGGCCAAGGACGCTGGGTACCGGGCGCAGCGAAGTAAAGGAGGAGGGTCTGGACACTGCCAAGTGTCCAGAGCCGGGGGACATGAGCGGAGCCCGGGACCCGGAGGCCTTGGCCCCCAACGGCACCACGCAGGAACGTCAGCAGCGGGCCGGAAGCGCGCTTCGACCAGTCATCCTCGCGCGCCCGGCGGGCTGCTGATCAGGCCGTCGGCAGCGCGTAGTCCTTGAACTGTTCGCGCAGCTTGATCTTCTGCATCTTGCCTGTGGCGCCCAGCGGAATGGCGTCCACGAAGACCACGTCGTCCGGCGTCCACCACTTGGCGATCTTGCCATCGTAGAAAGCGAGCAGTTCCTCGCGCGTGACTTCCACGCCCGGCTTCTTTACCACCACCAGAAGCGGGCGCTCGTCCCACTTGGGGTGCTTGGCGGCGATGCAGGCTGCCATGGCCACCGCGGGGTGGGCCATGGCGATGTTTTCCAGGTCGATGCTGCCGATCCATTCGCCGCCGGACTTGATGACGTCCTTGCTGCGGTCGGTGATGATCATGTAGCCGTCGGGGCTCATCTTGGCCACGTCGCCGGTGGGGAACCAGCCCCGACCTTTTTCATCGGTCTGCAAGGGGTCACCGCCTTCGTTCTTGAAGTAGCTGCTGATGATCCAGGGCCCGCGCACCAGCACGTCACCGCTGGCTTCCCCGTCCCAGGGCAGTTCCTTGCCTTCTTCGCTGACGATCTTCAGGTCCACGCCATAGACCGCGCGGCCTTGCGTCGACATCACCGACAGCTTCTCGTCGGTGCTCATCGTCAGGTGCTTGGTCTTGAAGGCCCCCGCTGTGCCGATGGGGCTCATCTCGGTCATGCCCCAGGCGTGGATCACGCGCACGTTGTACTGGTCCAGGAACTTCTTGATCATGGCTGGCGGGCAGGCCGAGCCGCCGATGGCACTCTTGCGCATGGTGCTGAACCTCAGCTGGTTGGCGTCCACGTAGGCCAGCAGGCCTTGCCACACCGTGGGCACGCCGGCGGAGATGGTGACGCCTTCGCTCTCAAAGAGCTCGTACAGGCTCTTGCCGTCCAGCGCGGCGCCGGGCAGCACCAGCTTGCAGCCAGTCATGGGCGCCAGATAGACGATGCCCCAGCTGTTGACGTGGAACATCGGGACCACGGGCAGGATCACGTCGGACGCGCCGACGCCCAGCGTGTCGGGCAGGGCCGCGCACATGGTGTGCAGCACGGTGCTGCGGTGGCTGTAGAGCACGCCCTTGGGGTTGCCCGTGGTGCCACTGGTGTAGCAAAGGCTGCTGGCCGTGTTCTCGTCAAAGTCGGGCCAGACGTACTGGTCGCTGGCTGCGGCCAGCAGGTCTTCGTAGCACAGCAGGTTGGGCACCTTGGGGTCGGCCGGCATGTGGGCGCGGTCGCACAGCGCCACCCAGTGCTTGACCGTCTTCGTGCGCCCGGCCACGGCCTGGATCAGCGGCAGGAAGCTCATGTCGAAGAACAAGACCTGGTCTTCGGCGTGGTCCAGGATGTAGACCACCTGGTCCGGGTGCAGGCGCGGGTTGACGGTGTGCATGACCTGGCCAGTGCCGCTGATGCCGTAGTACAGCTCCATGTGGCGGTAGCCGTTCCAGGCCAGGGTGCCGACACGGTCCCCCGTCTTCACCCCCAGGTTGGCCAGCGCATTGGCCACGCGGCGTGCACGGCCGGCCAATTCCTTGTAAGTCGTGCGGTGAATGTCTCCTTCGACCCGCCGGGACACGATTTCCTGTTCCGGGTGGTGGCGCTCCGCGTGCACGAGAAGGGAGGAAATCAGCAGCGGCTGCTGCATCATCTGACCGAGCATGGTGGTGTCTCCGAGGGTGTCTGTGGCAACGGCAGCGGCTTCAGTGCCGCCTGTGGTGTGCGAGTCTACGCAAGCGGCCGGACCGTGGCCGCGCGCGCCATCGCGGCCTGCAGATCGAGCAGGTCAATGGGCTTGGCGACGTAGTCGTCCATGCCCGCGTCCAGGCAGGCCTGGCGGTCTTCGGGCCGGGCGTTGGCCGTCATGGCCACGATCGGCACGCGGGCGGCCGCGCCGGGCAGGGCGCGGATGGCGCGCGTGGCATCCAGGCCGTCGAGTTCGGGCATCTGCATGTCCATGAGCACCACGTCCCAGCCGCCTTGACGCGCTTGTTCCACGGCCGCATGTCCATCGGCCACCAGCACCGGCTGGTGGCCAAGGCGCCTGAGCATGGCGTCGATCAGCAACTGGTTGACGCTGTGGTCCTCCGCCACCAGCACGCGCAGCCCGCCGGCGGCCGGTGCTGGAGCCTCCGGCGGGTTCCTTGCCGCAACGGGCTCGGCCACTTCGCAGGGCAGGGTGACGCTGAAGCAACTGCCGCGGCCGGGTTCGGTCTGCACCTGGATCCGGCCGCCCATGCGCTGGACCACTTCACGGGTGATGGCCAGGCCCAGTCCGCTGCCGCCATGCCGGCGCACGGCAGTGGCGTCGGCCTGCGTGAAGCGGTCAAACAGCGTGGGCAGGGCGTCTGCGGGAATGCCGATGCCGGTGTCTTCCACGTCCAGGTGAAGCTCCAGACCGCCGGCCGCCGATGTCTGCGAAAGGCGCACCACCACGCCGCCGCGTTCGGTGAACTTCAGCGCATTGCCGACCAGGTTGAACAGCACCTGGCGCAGCCGAACCGCGTCCGCCCGCAACCACGGCGCCAGCCCGTCCGCCGCGTCCAGGCGCAGGGACAGGCCTTGCGAGTCGGCGCGTTCGCCCATCAAGGCCAGCACTTCACCGGTCAACTGCTTCGGGCTGAACACCACGGGTTGAAGGTCGAAGTGGCCGGCCTCGATGCGCGACAGGTCCAGCACGTCGTTGATCAGCGACAGCAGCAATTGGCCCGAACTGCCCACCAGTTCGGCGTGCTGGCGCTGCTCGGGGGACAGCGCACCCTGCAGCAGCAGGCTGTTGAGTCCGATCACCGCATTCAGCGGCGTGCGGATCTCGTGGCTCATGTTGGCCAGGAACTGCGACTTGGCCTCGTTGGCCGATTCGGCTGCGGCCTTTGCGCTGGCCAGTTCGGCTTCGCGGCTGGACATGTCGCGGTAGACGCTGACCATGCCACCGTCCGGCATGCGGCGTTCGACGATGCTGACCGTGACGCCGCTGTGCAGCGTCTGCACGTACTCGTCGCGGTCCATCTGGCGCGCACTGCGGCGGTCGTCCACCCAGGCCTGGCGCACTGCCGCGTTTTCGGGGCCGAAGCGTTCCAGCGCCGCCAGTTCGGCCATGTCCTGAAACGGCATGCCCTGGTGGATCCGGTCCTCCAGCCAGGGAAACAGTTGCAGGTAGCGGTGGTTCCAGCGAACCACGCGGTCTTGGGAGTCGCAGAGCAGCAAGGCGTCGCCCATGGACGCCAGGGCCTGGTCCAGCAGTTCCGCGGATTCGGCGGCGGCCATCCTGGCCTGTGCCAGGCGCTTCAGCTGCCAGTGCGCTCCGCCAGCGGCGGCCAGCACCAGGGCGGCAAAGGCGGCCGCCACCGCCAGAACCTGCCGGCGCTGGACGTTCCAGTCGGCCAATGCCGCGGCTTCGGGGATGCTGGCCGCAATCAGCAGGTGCGGGTACAGCGTGGGTCGCGATGCCTCGCGCGCCGCGCGGCCATCCACCCGGCTGGCCAGCGCATGAACGGCACCCGTGGCGGTTTCCGCAGACAAGGCCTGCGGCAGGCGGCGGCCCGTGACACGGTCGTCGGCAGGCTGGGTGACCAGCACCAGGCCATCGTCGCGCTCGATGCTCAGCGACAGCTGGGCCGTCGACGCACTGGACGCGGCCACCGACAGCAACACGCCCGAAGGCACTTCGGCGATGGCCGTGAGCGGCGGCGCGCCTTCCAGGTCAATGGCCCGGGCCAGCAACAGGCTGCGTTCTCCGCTGGCGCGTCCGATGAGCGGTTCACTCACCACCAGCACGGGCACAGCCTGGTCGCGCACGTGGGCCAGCAGGCCGCTGGGCAGTATGGGACCGGAGTGCCGCGTGGCGGCCAGGCTGGTGGTCAGCGTGCTGCCGGACTCGTCCACCAGCGCAAGGTCGGCGAAGACCAGCTGGCGGTCCTGCAGCGCGGCCAGGATCTGGTGCGCCGTTTCGCCCTCAAAGCCGCCCGGGACCTGCGCCGGCTGCAGCAAGGTGGGCAGGCCGGCCAGCATCAGGTCGATGCCCATCAGCGTGCGGTTGACGTCGGTCTCGGCCGCGGCCACCAGTTGGCGCAGTTGCTGGTCGGACTTGTCCAGGGCTTCGTCATGGCCGGCACGCAGCAGGCTCAGGGTCACCACGGCCAGCATGGACAGGAACAGCGCGGCGGCCCCCCAGTTCAGGGCCAGGGCCCGCTGCAAGGAGTTGGCGGCTGGCACGGGTCTCAACGGGCTTGGGCCTGCAGGCCCAGGACGGGTGCCATGTATTGATTCCAGCTGGCGGCGCAGGCGGGCCCGCAGCGCTGCACCCAGCGGGGAAGCACGGATTGGGTGAGCAGGTCGCGGCGCAGCACCTCGTCGGCCGTGCCCGGGCGCACCACGGTCATCCTGCCGGGTTTGCCGCGTTTGCAGCCGCTTTCACCGGCGTTGCAGGCAATGCCTTCCGCCGTGTCGCGCTTGGCTTCGTCCCAGATGGCGGCTTCCAGCTTGGGCAGTTCCCGTTGCAGCAGGGTGCGCAAGTCCTGCGGCAAGGCACGCCAGGTAGGCCCGTGCGCCACAAAGACCGACATGCCCCAACTGATGGCCATGGTGTGCAGATGGGTGGTGATGTCGTGCAGGCCCACCGTGTTGCCTGACATGGTGCCGGTGATGGCGCAGTCCAGATTGCCGGCGCGCATGTTGGTCACCAGGTCGGCAAAGGGCATGTTCACGGGCTGGCCGCCCAGCGCCTCCACCCAGTCCGCCTGGCTCACGCTGGAGGCGCGCACCTTGCGCCCGCGCAGACCGCCCAGGCTTGCAAGCGGCGTGTTGCAGAACAGCACCTGCGCCGGGTACACGTAGACGGCCAGCAGCTCCGCGCCGTGGCGTTCGCGCAGCAGCGCCTGCAGGCGTGGGCGGAAGGCGGCCACGGACCGGCGCATGCTGGCGATGTCCGGGTTCAGGCCCGCCAGGTCCGGCGCCGCGAGTTCGGCGTCCTTGGGGCTGGACAGGCTGACCAGCAGCGTGCCAAAAGGCACTGTGCCCAGTCGCACCATGGACAGCAATTCCTGTCCACGCATGCCGGCGCGGTCGAAGGGCACGATTTCGGCGGTGTAGCGGCCGCCGCTCAGGCGCGGCAGCTCGGCCGTCCAGAACGGTGCTTCGTGGCGCGTGAACTGGCTGAGTGCCGCCAGGCCGCCCACCACGCGCAGCTTGACCGGTGCCGGCTGCGCCCAGGCCGAAGGCAGT
Organism: uncultured beta proteobacterium; assembly: GCA_963750785.1. Lineage (GTDB taxonomy): Bacteria > Pseudomonadota > Gammaproteobacteria > Burkholderiales > Burkholderiaceae_C > Rubrivivax. Next base: position 628,752 of record CAVVSC010000006.1, read on the forward strand.
CCCGCGCCCAGTGACCACAGCAGGGCCGCAACGGGCAGGAGCCTCATGATTCGCTGCGTCTGGGTCATGGAGGATCTCCTGCCTCTTGCGGCCGCTTCGTGAGCCTGCTTCATCCGTTTGGTGTCCGCGAACTTGCGGGTGAGTTTAGGCAGCGACCAGGCGTTTGGACAGACCGCGTTGCCGAGCCACCAGTGCAGGCTCATCCAGCGTCACCAGCCGACCTTGCCGAACCAGCGCACGCCCCTGCACCACTGCCAGCGCCACACGCGAGACCTGGCACAGCAGCAAGGCCGCCACCGCGTCGTCGTCGGCGCCGGCCAGGCCGGGTTCGTCCAGGCGCACGCCAATCAGGTCGCAGGCCATGCCCGGCGCCAGTGCGCCGATGTCGTCGCGGCCCAGCACACGGGCACCGCCCAGGGTGGCTATTTCCAGCATCTCGCGCGCCGACATGGCTGTGGCGCCGCGGCTCACCCGTTGCAGCAGCAGCGCCAGGCGCGCCTCAGCCAGCAGGTGGCCACTGTCATTGCTCGCCGAGCCGTCTACCGCCAGCGACACAGGGACGCCCGCATCGCGCATGGCGCGGATGGGTGCCGTGCCCGAACCCAGGCGCATGTTGCTGCCCGGGCAGTGGGCCACGCCGGTTCCGGTGCGCGCAAAAAGTGCAATGCCCGCGGCGTCCAGCTTCACGCAGTGCGCGTGCCACACGTCCGGGCCGAGCCAGCCCAGCTGTTCGGCGTATTCAGCCGGCGTGCAGTTGAACTTCTCGCGGGTGTAGGCGATGTCGTTGTCGTTTTCGGCCAGGTGGGTGTGCAGGTGCACACCTTTCGCGCGTGCCAGCAAGGCGGCGTCCTTCATCAGTCCGGTGCTGACACTGAAGGGCGAGCAGGGCGCCACCACGATGCGCTGCAGCGCAAACCGGGCCGGGTCGTGGAAGCGGTTGATCAACCTTTCCGTGTCGCGCAGGATGGCGGCTTCGCCTTCCACCACCGCGTCGGGCGGCAGGCCGCCCTGGCTCACGCCCACGCTCATGGCGCCGCGCGCGGCGTGGAAGCGCATGCCGACTTCCGCCGCCGCGTGCAGGGTGTCGTCCAGCGTGCAACCGGGGGGGAAAAGGTACAGGTGGTCGCTGCTGGTGGTGCAGCCCGACAGCAGCAGTTCCGCCATGGCCAGTTGCGTGCTGGTGTGCAGCATCTCGGGCGTCAGCCGGGCCCAGATGGGGTACAGCGCCTGCAGCCAGCCGAAAAGTTCACTGTCCTGCGCCGGCCGCACGGCCCGGGTCAGCGTCTGGTACATGTGGTGGTGGGTGTTGACCAGGCCCGGCAGCACCACCTGGTCGTGCGCGTCGATGACTTCGTCTGCCGACTGCGGCAGGTCCTGCGAGCGGCCTATCTCTTCGATCACGCCGCCGCGGGCGAAGACAGCGCCGTCGGCGATTTCACGTCGCGTGCCATCCATGGTGACCAGCGTGTGTGCATGGCGCACCAGCAAGGTTTTCGTCATGGCTTGGAGCTTGGGCTGGGGCTGGCGGCTGCCTTGTCGCTCCACAGCTGGCCGCCGCTGGCCCAGTCGTGCTTGTGCACGTCGGTGAAGATCACGTCCACGGCTTCGGGCGAGCCGCCGAGGGTGCGCACGGTGGCTTCGGTGAGGGCTTGCGCCAGGGCGCGTTTCAGGTCCACGGTGCGGCCGGCAAAGAGTTCGACGTGGATGGTGGGCATGGTGTGGCTCCTGTAGGTTGGGTGCACAAGCCGGACGCATGTTCGCATGGCGGCCCGATACCCCCAGGCGCACGTCGTGGCCCCCTAATCTGATTCAAACGCATTCACGGAATGTGGGATGCGCCGGCACGGCGATCCGCTCCAGCATCGGCGTCCCATGCAACTTTGGAGCCTGCGATGACTCAGAAACCCTCATTCGGTCACGGCCTGCTGGGCACGCGCGAGCAGCTCTTCACACGCCTGCTGCCGGAAAACCCCGTGGCCTTCAACGACAACAGCCTGGAAGCGCTGGCCAAGCTGATGATCGTTGAAGACGACGAATTCAACGACGGCGCAGACGCGGAAGAGAACCTCGCCGTACCGGCTGGCTACACCTACTTCGGCCAATTCATCGACCACGATCTGACGCTGGACACGACCTCGTCCTTTTCCGCGCCCTCTGCCGCAGCGTCCAACCTGCGCACGCCGTCGATGGACCTGGATTGTGTCTATGGCGCCGGGCCACAGGATCAGCCCTACATGTACGGGGCCGACGGTGCCACGCTGCTGATCGGCGGCGGCGGCAAGGACCTGATGCGCCAGCCGGTCAATGGCCGGGCCATCATCGGCGACAAGCGCAACGACGAGAACTCCATCGTCTGCCAGATCCAGCTGGCGATGATCAAGTTCCACAACGCCGTCGTGGACAAGCTCAAGGCCAGCGGCGACACCAGCAGGCTGTTCGAACGTGCGCGCGAGGAAGTCACCTGGACCTACCAGCGCGTGGTGCTGGAAGACTACCTGCTGCGCATCGTCAACACGCACACCTACGACTTCTTCACCCAGCGTCGCGCGTCCCTTGGCGACGCGGCCTACGACCTGTACGTGAACAGCCTGGAAATGCGCGCCAGCCTGCCCAAGGAGTTTGTCGGTGCAGCTTACCGCTTCGGGCATTCGATGGTCCGGCGGGGCTACCGGCTCAACACAGTCACCAAGAAGCTGATCTTCGTCAAGGGCAGCGACACCAACGACGACAGCCTGATCGGCTTCCAGCCGCTGCCCGACAACCACATCATCGACGACTGGGGGCGCTTCTTCACGCCCAGCTTCGGCATCCCGGTCAAGAACGGGCCCGAGCCGGTGGAGAACAACCCCGCCGTCCGTCTGCAATGGGCTTACAAGATCGACACCTCGATCGTCGACCCGCTGGCGGCCCTGCCGCCCAGCGTGGATGGTGGCCAGCGTTCGCTGGCCGCACTGAACCTGCGCCGGGGCAACCTGCAGGCCTATGCACTGGCCACTGGCCAGGCCTTCGCGGCCAAGCTGCATGAAAGGCCGCTCATGGGTGACGACCTGATGGTTCGCGTCAAGACCGACAGCGGCTTCAGCTTCAAGGGCATCGGCGGCGCCGACAGCCGGTTCCTCACCGAAACGCCGCTGTGGTTCTACATCCTGGCCGAAGCGCAGCAGCCCACGCTGGACTACTGGCGCGACGTCGGACAACGCGACCTGACGGACGACGATTTCGCCACTGGACCCTGCTCGGTGTCCAGGCTGGGGCCTGTGGGCGGGCGCATCCTGATGGAGGTGTTCAACGGCATCGTCGATTCCGACCCCCGGTCCTTCCGCAATGCCGCGCCCGCCGGCTGGGTGCCGATGATCGGCAAGGACATCAGCTTCCATGCGGTGTTGAAGTTCGCGGGACTCGTGTCCGCATAGGCCAGCGGGGAACCAAGCTGGGGCAGGGCGCACCAGCAAGGACTCGAACGCGGCGATGGCGTGCCGCCCGGCCTGCTGGGTGCGTGGCACATCGCTTGCTCAAGGTGGCAGATCCCTTGCCTTCACGGAGCCTGCCGCATGCCACCCATCCTGCCGCGCCTGATGGCTGCTTGGACCTTGGGGCTGCTCGCCCAGCTGGCGCAGGCACAACAGACGGCGCCAGCGGCGCAGCCCTTCGTCTTCCTCACCAGTTGGTACGCGCAAGCCGAGCACGGCGGCTTCTACCAGGCCCTGGCCACGGGCCTGTACAAGAAGGCCGGCCTGGACGTCACCATCAAGATGGGCGGTCCGCAGGTCAACGGCATGCAGTTGCTGGCCGCCGGCCAGGCCGACGCGGTGATGGGCTATGACATTGCGGTGCTGAAGGGCCGGGAGCAGGGCGTCAACGCGGTCACCGTGGCGGCCAGCTTCCAGAAGGACCTGCAGGGCCTGATGACCCACGAGGACGTGAAGTCGCTGGCGGGCCTGAAGGACAAGACGGTGCTGGTGGCCACGTCCGGCCGCAGCACCTGGTGGCCGTGGCTCAAGACGCGATACGGCTACAAGGAAGAGCAGACCCGGTCCTACACCTTCAATATCCAGCCCTTCCTGGCGGACAAGGCCATTGCCCAGCAAGGCTACCCGTCCAGCGAGCCTTTTGCAGCCGCCAAGGCCGGCGCCAAGGTCCATTTCTTCCTCTTTGCCGACGACGGCTACCCGCCCTACGGCACCACCATCGTCGCGATGGAAAAGACGGTCGCCGATCGGGCTGACGTGCTGAAGAAGTTCGTCGCCGCCAGCCTGGAGGGCTGGAAGTCCTTCATAGCCGATCCGACGCCGGCCATCGCCCTGATCAAGCGCGACAACCCCAACATGAGCGACGAGACCATCGCCTTTGCCCTGAAGCGAATGAAGGAACTGGACATCTTCTGGGCGGGTCCGGCGCGTACCGAAGGGCTGGGCTCGATGCGGGAAGAGCGCTTCAAGGCCACCTACGATATGCTGGTGCAGAACCAGTTGCTGGATCCCAAAGTCGACTGGCGCAAGAGCTTCACGACCCAGTTCGTGAAGGACCTGCGTGTCCTGCCCTGACGCGCGGAACACCACCACCAGGAGACACCATGCCCGCCACTCGCAACGGCCGCAGAACCCTCATCGCCCTGGCCCTGCTGGCTGCCACTGTCGTGCAAGCCCAGGCCCCGGAGAAGTTCGTTTTCCAGACCAACTGGTTTGCGCAGGCTGAACACGGCGGCTTCTACCAGGCACAAGCCAAGGGCCTGTACAAGCAGGCGGGCCTGGACGTCACCATCAAGATGGGCGGGCCGCAGGTCAACGGCCTGCAGCTGCTGGCCGCGGGCCAGGCAGACTGCTTCATGGGCTACGACGTGCAGACCATGAAGGCGCGGGAACAGGGCATCAACGCCGTCACCGTGGCTGCGGCCTTCCAGAAGGACCCGCAGGTGATGATCGGCCACCCCGAAACGATCAAGACCATGGCCGACCTGAAGGGCAAGACCATCCTGATCTCGGGCGACGCCAACAGCAACTACTGGCCCTGGTTGCGCAGCACCTTCGGCCTGTCGGATGCGCAGGTGCGGCCCTACACCTTCAACATCCAGCCCTTCGTGGCGGACAAGAACGTGGTGCAGCAGGGCTACCTGTCCAGCGAGCCCTTCGCCATCGAAAAGGAAGCCAAGTTCAAGCCCACGGTGCTGCTCCTGGCCGACCATGGCTGGACGCCGTACTCCACCACCATCGTGTGCATGGAAGACACGCTGAAGAAGAAGCCGAAGCAGGTGGCGGCCTTCGTCAAGGCCAGCATGCAGGGCTGGCGCGACTACCTGAAGACCGATCCCTCGGCAGCGAATGTGCTCATCAAACGAGACAACCCCAACATGACCGACGACCTGCTGGCCAATGGCATCAAGCTGATGCTGTCCACGGGCATGGTGCTGGGCGGCGATGCGGCGACGATGGGCGTGGGTGCGATGACGGACGTTCGCATGAAGAAGACCTACGACATGATGGTCGCGATGAAGCTGCTGGACCCGGCCAAGGTGGACATGAAGAAGACCTACACGACCGAGTTCGTGAAGGATCTGAAGATCCTGCCCTGAGGGGCACGAGCTGAGGACTTGGCCGTGATCCCCGTCCTGGACCTCGCCGCCGCGCCGCCGGCCGAACTGGCCGTCCGCATGGACCAGGCGCTGCGCAGTGCCGGCTTCTTTGCCCTCCGCGGCCATGGTGTGCCGGACGCGGTGGTTCAGGGTGCGTTTGACGCGGGCCACGGATTCTTCTCGCTGTCCATGACGGACAAGGAGGCCTGGCACATTGACGGCTGGCCGCTGAAGCGGGGTTTCGACCCCATCGGCTGGCAGGCCCTGGACCCGGCCCAGCCGCCGGACCTGAAGGAAAGCTTCTACCTGGGTGTCGAAGCGATCGGTCCCAACCAGTGGCCGGATGAGACCTTGGTGCCGGGTTTCCGAGCCGCCATGGAAGCCTATGCCTTGGCAATGGACGGGCTGGCGCGCCGCTTGTTGGGCCTGTTCGAAATCGCCCTGCGACTGCAGCCGGGCCACTTCGACAGCTTCATGCGACACCCCACCTGCACCACGCGGCTGCTGCACTACCCGCCGCAGCCGGTGCACGCCGCGCCCGGGCAGATCGGCTGCGGCGCGCACACCGACTGGGGCGCGCTCACCCTGCTGGCCCAGGACGAAGCCGGCGGCCTGCAGGTGCAACTGCGCAGCGGCCAGTGGTTGGACGTGCCGCCCGAGCCGGGCACCTACGTCGTGAATGTTGGCGACATGATGCAGCGCTGGACCAACGACCACTGGCTGTCGACCCCGCACCGCGTCATCAACAAGCACCAGGGGCGCGACCGCTGGTCCATCGCCTACTTCTGCGACCTGGACGCCGAGGCCGTGGTCACGCCGCTGCCGACCTGCGTCGACGAACAAAGACCCGCCAGGTACGGGCCCATCACCGCCGGTGAGCATCTGGAAGCGATGTACCGCCGCACGACTGTCCAAGCTTGAACGTCCACGCATGAGCGACACCCCGGCAGTCGAAGTCCTTTCGGCGGAGAAGACCTATCCCAATGGCACCCAGGCCCTGCGGCCGGTGAACCTGACGGTGCGCCAGGGTGAGTTCGTCACCCTGCTGGGTCCCAGCGGCTGCGGCAAGAGCACGCTGCTGAAGATGGTGGCCGGCCTGCTGCAGCCCAGTGACGGCCGATTGCTGCTTTGGCGCCAGCCCGTGAGCCAGGTGGAAGGCTCAGGCCATCGCTTGAGCTTCGTTTTCCAGGAAGCCACGCTGATGCCGTGGGCGCGCGTGCAGGCCAACGTGCGACTGCCACTGGACCTGGCCGGTGTGCCGCCGGACCAGAGTGCAGCGCGTGTGCACAGCGCGCTGCAGTTGGTGGGCCTGGACAGGTTTGCCCAACAGCTGCCGCGCGAATTGAGCGGCGGCATGCAGATGCGCGTCAGCATTGCGCGCGGCCTGGTGACCGACCCGCAGTTGCTGCTGATGGACGAGCCCTTTGGCGCGCTGGACGAGATCACGCGCAACCGGTTGGACAGCGACTTGCTGCGCTTGTGGGCGCAGAAGCAACTCACCGTGGTCTTTGTGACGCACAGCATTCACGAAGCCGTCTACCTGTCGCAGCGTGTGGTGGTGATGGCCGCGCGGCCGGGGCGCATCGTGGACGAGGTGCTGATTGACGAACCGTATCCACGCGCTCCGGACTTCCGCGTCTCGCAGCGTTTTTCGGCACGGGCCAAACAGTTGCAGGACAGCCTGCTCAAGGCCAGCGACCATGCCGACGAGGACCTGATGTGACGGCCCGCGCACAGCAGGTCTTGTGGCCCGCAGCGGTCGCGGTGGTGCTGGTCGCCGCATGGCAGGGCCTGGTGGTGGCCTTTGACGTACCCGTTTTCCTGGTGCCCAGCCCACTGCGTGTGGCCCAGGTGCTGGTGACGGACGCCGGACTCTTGTTCGGCGCCTTGTGGGTGACGCTGAAGATCACGCTCTTCGCCTTCATCTGCGCCACGGTGCTGGGCGTGCTCATCGCCTTTGCCTTCGTGCAGAGCCGCACCATTGAAACGGCCCTCTTCCCCTACGCCGTGCTGCTGCAGGTCACGCCCATCGTGGCCATTGCGCCCCTGGTCATCATCTGGGTCAAGGACCCGACGGCGTCACTGGTGATCTGCGCCACGCTGGTGGCCTTGTTCCCCATCATCGCCAACACCACGCTGGGCTTGCGCAGCGTCAACCCGGGTCTGATGAGCTACTTCAGGTTGAACCGGGCCACGCGCCTGCAGACCCTGCTGCGGCTGCGCATCCCGTCGGCGCTGCCGTATTTCTTTGGCGGCTTGCGGATCAGCAGCGGCCTGGCGCTGATTGGCGCGGTGGTGGCGGAATTTGTTGCCGGCACGGGCGGCACCGGCACCGGGCTGGCGTACCAGATCCTGCAGGCCGGCTACCAGCTCAACATCCCGCGCATGTTCGCGGCGCTGCTGCTGATCACGCTCACCGGCGTGCTGCTTTTTGCGCTGATGTCGGTGCTGTCGAAGGCCGCGCTGGGGGGCTGGCACGAAAGCGAAACCATTCATGAATGACCTGCTGATCCGCGGCGCCGATGCCTTGCTGACGGGCCTGCGTGGCGACGCCGCGCGCAGCGCAGGCACCGACGTGCGCGTGCGCGGTGGTGTCATTCGGGCCATCGGCACCCTGGCGCCTGAGCCCGGCGAGCAGGTCGTGGACGCGCGCGGCTGCGTCATCTACCCTGGCTGGGTCAACACCCACCACCACCTGTTCCAGAGTCTGTTGAAGGGCGTTCCGGCGGGCATCAACCTGGCGTTGGTGCCGTGGCTGGCGGCCGTGCCCGTGACCTACCGCCGTCACTTCGACCACGAAGCCGCGCTGCGCCTGGCGGCGCGCGTGGGCCTGGTGGAACTGCTGCTGTCCGGTTGCACCACCGTGTGCGACCACCAGTACCACTACTACCCCAACATGCCCTTTGACGCCTCAGCCGCGGTCTTCGACGAAGCCGAGAAGCTGGGTGTGCGCCTGGTCCTGGCCCGTGGCGGCCAGACCCAGGCCCGCGCCATGACCGACGCCCTGGCGCCCCCACAGGTGGCGCCGGAAACGCTGGACGCCTTCCTGGCCGGCGTGGAACGCGACGTGCGCCGCTTCCACCAGCCCGGTCCCATGCCCATGCGCCAGGTGGCCAGTGCCATCACCACGCCCAGCTGGAGCTGCCGGCCAGAAGAACTCAAGCCCATGGCCCACGAGGCGCGCCGCCTGGGCATCCGCCTGCACAGCCACCTGAGCGAGACCTTCGACTACGTGCGCTGGGCGCGCGAGGTTCACGACTGCACGCCTATGCAGTTTGTGGCGGAACACGACTGGGTAGGCGACGACGTCTGGTTCGCGCACATGGTGCACCTGGACGGTGGCGACCTGAAGTTGTGTGCCGATACGAAGACCGGCATCGCCCACTGCCCGCAAAGCAATGCGCGCCTGGGCAGCGGCATTGCGCGCATTCCCGAAGCGCTGGCCTTGGGCATCCCTGTCGGCCTGGCGGTCGACGGCGCGGCCAGCAACGAAGCCGCCGACATGGCCAGCGAAGCGCATGCCGCCTGGCTGGTGCACCGCGCCGACCCACGCGCCGGTGCAAGGGGCACGCAGCCCGGCGGCCTGGCGCACGCGATGACCGTGGAAGACGTGGTGCACGTCGGCACGGCCGGTGGCGCCCGCATGATGGGCCTGGGCGGTGTCGGTTCGTTGCAGGTCGGCATGGCTGCCGACCTGTGTGTCTACGACCTGGACCAGCCCCGCCACTTCGGCCTGTTCGACCCCGCCATCGGCCCTGTGGCCAGTGGCGGTCGGCCGACGTTGCGCCTGGCCCTGGTGCAGGGCCGCGTGGTGGTTGAAAACGACGCCATCCCGGGCCTGGACCTGGTCCAGTTGCGGCGCGACGCACAGGCCTTCGTGAAGGCTGTGCAGGCCGTGCGGGCTTGACTCAGGGCCATTCCGCCGTGGCGGCGCCCACCAGGGCAGCCCAGGGCCGGTAGTCAGGGTGTGCAGTGGCGTCCACCATCCACTGACCGAAGGCACGTCCAAACGCTTCACCGGCCTGGGTGTCGATGTCGGTGTGCAGGCCCATGACCACCCGGTTGTTGGCCACATCACCTGCGATGTCGTGCATGGCGTCCCGGACTCCAGAACTGCAGCCGGTGATGTGGCTCAGCACAACGGCCAGGGCATGCATCAGCGTGGCGTGACCACCGGGATAGGCGCTGAAACCAGGCACCTCGATGCGAGCCTGCACTTGTGACATCGGAAACTTCGTCAGGTCATCCGGGCGCGGCACGCGCATTTGGTGCTTCAGCCGCTGCACCGCCACGGTGACCACCGCCTGCATCGCATCCGCCACCAGGCAGGTGTACCGATACCTGTCTGGATCCGTGCCCAGGCCCAGCGCCAGGGCCAGCCAGGTTTGCGGTGTCTTGGTCTGCGCCAGTGCAAGCTCCAGAACCGACCCATCGGCCTTGGTGTGCAAGGCGACGACGGACGCCTGGTAGTCGGCAGCGGTCACGGCGGGCAGGGTATGGCTCCAGGCCTGCGATGCGGCCGTGACGGTGAAGGGCTGCAGCGAGATGGCACAGGCCGACACGCCTGCGTCGGCCGACCAAGGCATGCCGTTCACACGGGTGGTCGCCCAGAAGTCGGCCGTTGCCAGCATCAGCAGGACGTCACGGCTGTCGGCTCCGATCTGCGCCAGGTCGGACTGCTGTTGTGCGCTGACCGAAGCCTGGACGACCCGGGTCGGCTTGACCGACGGGATGTTGCGCTTTTCCAGTTGATAGCGCAGATGCCACGAGTGGCTGGACGTGAGCGCGGTGCCACTGACCAGGGCCAACAGGTCCTGGTGCATTTGCTGGTTGGGTGGTTGGTTGGTTGACATGGTTCCTTGCGTAGGGGCTGGTGGCCTGTTGAAGTGGATTCGTTACCAGGGCAGGCCGGCCGTGACCAGGGCCTGCGCGTTGCGCTCGGCGATTGCATTGCCCTTGCCGGCATGCCGGTCCCGGTAGCGTGCAACCGACGCCGCCGGGCGCAACACCAGGTAGTGCCGGGCGCTGTCGCGTGCTTCGTCCATGCGTTCGGTCAGCACCAGGTCGATGATCAACTGCACCCAACTCGACAGGTGCACGGTGTTCAGGCGCAAGGACTCGCGTGTGAATCGCAGCGCTTCGTCGTGCCTTCCGGCCGAGGAATACGCGCTGGCGGCAAACAACAGGTAGTAGTAGCCCATCGGGTCCAGCGGCGACAGCCTGTGGGCGGCCTCGACGGCGCGAACCGCGTCCGCGCCGCGGTCGGTGTCGGCATACAGCTGGGCCAGGAACAGCGAGGTCAAGGATTCGTTCGGGCCGGACTTCAGGGCGTGTCGCAGGCTGTCCTCTGCCGTGAGCAGGTCACCGTCTGCGTAGGCGCTCAGGTGCCCGGACAGGGCCCACGCCAGGGCATGGTCGGGATCGAGCTCCCGCGCGCGGTCCAGTTCGGCGCGCGCCCTGCGCACGGCATCGCCCACGTCGGACGCTGTGACCTGGGCTACTTGCAGGAAGTGCCATTTGGCAAGCCAGACCCGCGCCTCGGGCGCTCGGGGGTAGCGGTCCACCAGGTGTTCGAACATCGAGCGCGCGCTGTGCATGTCGCTCTGTCCCAGGCTGTGCAGGCGCGAAATGGCGGACAGGAACAGTGTGTAGCCCGCCAAGGTGGGCAGCGCAGCCTTGTGGGACAGGTTGATCTGGCGCTTGATGATCGCCATGGAGAGGTCAGCGGCCACCGTCGAACCCAGCGCGGCGGCATCGGCCAGGACGGCCCGGATGTCGAGCGGCTGTTCGTCTTCCCAGATGGTTTGACGGCTGGCATGCTCGTACAGCGACACCTGCAGGCGGTGTCCGCCTTCGCGCCCATGCAAGCTGCTGCACAGCAGGTACTGCACGTTCAGCAGGGCAGCCAGATCGGCCCTGTCCAGTTGACGTTCGCCCAAGGCGCCAATGGACAAGCGCGACGTCACTGCCCACTGGTCCGACTGCGAAAGGGAGGCAATCAGGTGGTCCGTCAGCGTGCTGGCCGCGGCTTGCGACTGATCGCTCCCCTCCGCCAGTTGCATGGGGGCGAGGGCGATTCGGGGCTTCAGGCCCGCAAACTGCGTTCCGGCCCTTACGGACAGGACCTCGGACTTACTGGGAGCCGCCACTGAGAAAAGCCGGTGCGTGCCTTCCAGGTTCTTCAGGTAGCACTCGCCAAGATCCTGGATGGCGCCATCCAGTGCGGGCACGATGCGCGCCCTGGCGGCCGCCGACACCACTGTCTGACCGGGCCGCGCCGACGCAGCGATGCGCGCACCGAGATTGACACCACTGCCGTACAGGTCCGTGTCATCTCGCAGGACGCGGGTGAGGTGCACGCCCACCCGCAGCCACATGCAGCGCTCTTGGGTGGCGCCGCGGTTGAAGGCCTGGATGCCGATGTGCAAGCGGTGCGCCGCCTTGACGGCATCGTGCACCTGCTTGAATTCCAGCAGGAAGCCGTCACCCAGGCTCTTGACCATGCGGCCCTGGCAGGCCGGCAGCAAATCCTTGGTGACCCAGGCGACAAAGTGCCTCCACCGCATGACGACGCCGACTTCATCCAGTTCCATCAAGCGAACCGACTCCACAAGGTCGGCGAACAAGATGGCCGTCTGGCTCCAGTCAGGCGTGGTCAGCGCGTACCAGTCCGGCGGCAAGTCTCCGTTCTGCAGCCCTGGGTCGCCACTGAAGGTGGCGGGTAGTGAAGGGTCTCGGAGCAGCATCGACAGAAGTGTGGAGCGCCAGGCCGTGGCGCGCAACGGCACTCACCCGGGCGTGCAGACGGCGGACCCAGCGGACCTCCTCACAAGTGATGAAGTTTTGGACAATGAAGTGCAGCTCACGGCCTGCTCAGCTTCAGCACCTGGCCCATCGACTCTCGCGCCACGTCGTCCGCATGGAACGGCAGGCGAGGCCATTGCTTGGCCGAGTACAGGCGCATCTGGTCGTTGGCGTGCGGTGACGCGGGATCGGTGCTCTGGCCATAGGTCAGCACGGCGTGGGCTACCGGGCCGCGACTGTCGAAGGTGACGGTCTGGATGTAGCTGCTGCCGTAGTCGATGCGGAGACCCTTGGCGTTGATTGCGGGGGCAAACTGGTTGCCCAGGTTGTTCAGCACGCCTTCCACTTCGCTGCCGCCGTGCAGGGCGATGGCTTCTTCCGTGATCAGCGGGCGTTGCACCGTGCCCAGCGGCGCGTCCAGCGCGAAGCCGGCGGCCCGGGTGGCCTTGACCGCAGCCGTGAGCGCGTCCCAGACCTTGGGGCCGACCGAGGCGTCGGCCATCTTCAGGCCGTTGGGCGTGGCCACAGGCTGGGACTTGTCGAAGGGCACGCGGTAGACGCCGGGGATGGTGGCGGCCACGCGCCAGAACTCGCGGAACAGGTGCGCGCCGCGGCTGTCCAGGTTGTTCAGCCGGTCCCAGCCACGCAAGGCTGTGCAGCCGTCTTTTGCCTCGTCATTCGGTGCGCTGGCGCAGGCAGCCATCAGGTCAGGCAACACCATCTGCGCCATGAAGTTGCGGTTGCTCAAGAGCTGGGCCTGCGCGGACTGCAGCGTGACCGGGCCTCGCGCCACCAGTTCAGGCACATCCACCAAGCCGGCGCGGGTGCGCGCGCGGCGTACGACGTCGTCGCCCAGCATGAAGCCGATGCCTTGGAACTTCTGCGCCGGGTTGGTGTAGTAGTAGCTGTCGTTGCTGTTGTGCACCCAGTCGCTGCGCACCGCCAAGGGCATGCGGGTGATGGGCGTCAGGCCCGGCACCGGTGAGGCCGGGTCGACCTTCCAGTCGCAGCTGGACTTGCTGCCATCCAGCACCACGATGCCGGCGGCGCTGCGAAAGAGGCCCGCGGCCTGGGGGCTGGGCGCGCAGGCGGCCAGTTGCTGTGCGTCCAGGTTGGGCACAACACTGACGTCGGTGTACATGGCCTGGCCTTCGCGGTCGGCGGCAATGGTGTTGACCCAGGGGATGCCCAGCGTGCGGTGTGCGGCATGCAGGTCCTGAACACGCTTGGCGCTGTTCATGGCCAGCCAGGCGTCGCTGCCACGAGCGTTCAGCGTGTTGGCGTCCTTGAAGGCATAGGCTCGTTCTGTTCCCCAGGCCAGGCCCAGTCCCGGCACGTGGATCAGCGGTCCCCAGCGCGTGGACCACAGCGTGCGGGTCTGGGTGGCCAGTTGCCCATCAGCGCCCAGCGCCTGGATGCTGATGGTTCGCGAAGTCATCTTCACCGGCTGGCCGTCCACGATGTAGCTGGTGGGGTCGCCCGGCACCAGCTTCAGTTCATGGAGCGTGAAGCGCTTGCCGGTGGACACCGTGTGTGACCAGGCCACGTCCTTGTTGAAGCCGATGTGCACCACGGCGCCGTGGCCGGTGGAAGCCCCCATCACGTCCAGGCGGCCGGGCACGGTGAGGTGCATTTGCCAGAAGCGGTTGACACCTGCCCAGGGGAAGTGCGGGTTGCCCACCAGCAAGCCGGCGCCGGTGCCTGTGGTGTCTTTGCCAAAGGCCCAGGCGTTGGAGCCCAGCGGTGAATCCGCCAGGCCCATTTCGCGCGCGGCTGCCTCGGCTTGCGCCAGCTGCACGGCGGGCAGTGCCGCGGCCTTGGGCGCCGGTGGCTGCGCACCGACCACGCCGTCGGCCAAGGCACCCAGGCCGGCTTGGATCATGTTCACTTCGTTCAGGCGGAAGAACTGGCCGGCCGTCATGGGCTGCACCCAGGGCTGGCCGTTGCAGGCAGCGGGCAGCTTGCCGCTGTGGTCGGCCAGGAAGCGGTTGTAGCCGGCCACATAGCCACGCACCATGGCCAGTGAGTCTGGGCTGGCTTCTGACTTCCAGGCCCTTTCGAGTGCGGCGTCGTCCATGTGCCCGGCTATGAACAGGTCGACTTGCGCATTGGGCATCGGCCGGCGGCCCAGCAAGACCAGGGCCCCGGGTCCCAGGTAGCGGCTGCGTTCGCCGCGCACAGTGAGCAACTGCTGCGCGGTCTGGCAGACGTTGTCCTGCGCATGCGCGTAGGCCACGCCATAGGCCAGGGTTTCGAAGTCCGGCGCACTGATGTGCGGCACGCCGTAGGCCGTGCGCTGGATGGTGGCCGTGCGGGCTTCGGGGCTGCCGGGCGGCGTGGCGCAGGCGGCCAGCATCAGCGCGGCGGGTGTCGCGATGGCCAAGGTCAGGCGGGTGGTGCCGGTTCTCATCGTCTTGTCTCCTCTCGGTGGTGGTGGGTTTTCGCCCATCCCGTCTTTGATTCAGCCGCCAAATTGCATGGCATGCAGCCGTGCGTACAGGCCGCCTTTTTCAAGCAGTTGCGCATGCGTGCCTTGCTCGGCCACGCGGCCGCCTTCGAGGGCCACCACGCGGTCGGCCTTTTCGATGGTGGACAGGCGGTGTGCGATGACCAGGGTCGTGCGACCTTGCATCAGGCCTTCCAGCGCGGCCTGCACCGCACGTTCGCTTTCGCTGTCCAGCGCAGAGGTGGCCTCGTCCAGGATCAGCACCGGCGCATCCTTGGCAATGGCGCGTGCAATGGCCATGCGCTGGCGCTGGCCACCGCTCAACTGGTTGCCGTTGTGGCCGATCACCGTGTCCAGGCCCTGCGGCAGGCTGTCCACAAAATCCATCAGGTAGGCCGCCTTCAGTGCGGCGCGCACCTGGTCGCAGCTGAGTTCCGCGCCCAGGGCCACGTTGGCCGCCACGGTGTCGTTGAACAGCACCACGTCCTGGCTGACCAGGGCGAACTGGCGGCGCAGTGCCTTCACGTCCCATTGGGGCAAGGGCACACCGTCCAGGGTGATGCCACCAGACGTCGGGTCGATGAAGCGCGGCAGCAGGTTCACCAGCGTGGTCTTGCCCGCGCCGGAAGGTCCCACCAGCGCCACGGTTTCGCCCGCCTGGATGTGCAGGGTCACTGCGTCGACGGCCGGTGCGTTGTCGTCGCGGTAGCGCAGACTCACCGCATCGAAGGCCAGGTCCCCCCGGGCGCGGCCGGCATCGTGTCTGCCGCCCTTTTCCACCGGGCTGTGTTCGATCAGGTCCAGGCCTCGTTCCACCGCCGCCAGGCCGCGCGTCAGCGAGGCCATCACGTCCGACAGGTGCTTCACCGGCGCAATCAGCTGCAGCAGTGCCATCACAAAGGCCACGAAGCTGCCCACGGTAGCGCCGCCGCTGCTGCTTTGCCACAGTGCTGCGGTGATGACGCCGCTGAGCGCGCAGGCCGCCAGCATCTGCGTCACCGGCGTCATGCTGCCCCCGGCCACCACGGCCTTCATCATCAGGCGGCGCACACGTTCGGCGCTGTCGCGGAAGCGGCTGGCCTGCTGTTGTTCAGCGCCGTGCAATCGCACGATGCGCCAGGCCAGCATGTTTTCTTCCACCACATAGGCCAACTCATCCGTGGCCTGCTGGCCTTCGATGGTCAACCGGTGCAGGCGCTTGCCGATAGCGCGCATCACCAGGCCCACGGCCGGGAAGAGCAGCGCCACTGCCAGGGTCAGTTGCCAGTTGAGCCACAGCAAGTAGCCCAGCAGGGCGATCAAGGTGAGCGAGTCGCGCACCAGGGTCTGCAGCGATGCGACCAGGATGGTCACGCCGGCCTGCGCTTCATAGACCAGGGTGTTGGTCATGCCGCTGGCCGTGGACTTGCTGAACAGCGCCGGTTCGCAGGCCATGAGCCGGCCGAACATGCCTTCGCGCAGGGTCAGCACGGCGCGGTTGGCCGTCCAGGCCAGGCCGAACTGAGAGATGAAGCCCGAGGTGCTGCGCAGGGCAAAGAGGCCGATGATGGCCACCGGCACCATCCACAAGGGCAGGGTGCCCTTGGCAAAGCCCTGGTCCAGCAGCTTGTTCATCAGGGCCGGAATGGCCGGCTCGGTGGCGGCGGTCAGCACCGACCCGATCACGGCGGCCACCAGGCCGGCGCGGCTTGTGCGGATGGTGGGCCACAAGCGGGCGAAGCGCTGGAACAAGGTAGGCATGGGCCTGGACATTATCGCGATGAGTCTGCAGGGGTCGGGCCCTGGCGGCTGGCACGACCCGGCTGCCTACAATGAGGCGCGCGCTGTTCAAGGCGTGCCACCTTGAACATCGAGCCGTGACGACCCACCAAGCACCCATCTTCAAGTTGCCGCGCCGCCGCCTGCTGGGCTGGGCGGCCGCGTCCCCGGCCATCGCCGCCTTGCCTTCCTGGGCGCAGATCCGTGTCGAGATCACCGGCGTCGGCGCGACGCAGATCCCCGTGGCCCTGGGCCGCTTCCGCGACGAGGCCACGTCCGGCGTGGCCCTGTCCGCCATCATCCAGGCCGACCTGGAACGCAGCGGCGCCTTCCGCGTGCTGGCTGGCGACAACAGCCTGGACGAGCGCAGTGCGCCCGAACTCACCGCCTGGCGCGGCCGCGGTGCCGACGCCCTGGTGGCAGGTTCGGTCACCCGCCTGGCCGATGGCCGCTTTGACGTGCGCTTCAAGCTGTGGGACGCCGTGCGCGGTGAATCGCTCTTGGCGCAAAGCAAGGTGGTGCAAGCCGCCGACTTGCGACTGGCCGCGCACCGCGTGGCTGACGACATCCACTTGAAGCTGACCGGAGAACCCGGCGTCTTCGCCACGCGCATAGCCTATGTGTTGCGCAGCGGCCGCCGCTATTCACTGCATGTGACTGACCCGGACGGTGAAGGCGGCCAGGTCGCGCTGGCCAGCCCGGAGCCCATTATTTCGCCGTCCTGGTCGCCTGACGGACGCAAGCTGGCCTACGTGTCCTTCGAAACGCAAAAGGCAGCGGTCTGGGTGCAGGACCTGTCCACCGGCCAGCGCCGCATGGTGGCGGGCTTTCGGGGCAGCAACAGCGCACCGGCCTGGTCGCCGGACGGCAAGCGGCTGGTCGTGACGCTGTCGCGCGAAGGCCCGGCGCAGCTGTTCCTGATCAACGCAGACGGCGGCGGCGAGCCGCAGCGCCTGACGCGCAGCAATGCCATCGACACCGAAGCCGTCTTCAGCCCGGACGGCAAGCAGGTCTACTTCGTCAGCGACCGCGGCGGCGGCCCGCAGGTCTACCGCGTGGGCGTGGACGGCGGCACGCCGGAACGCGTCACCTTCAGCGGTGACTACAACATCAGCCCGGCGCTCAGCCCGGACGGCCGCAACCTGGCCTACATCACCCGCCAGGGTGGTGCCTTCAAGTTGATGCTGCTGGACCTGAGCGGGGGAACTCCTGTCGCGTTGACCGACTCGCAGGACGACGAAAGCCCCAGCTTTGCCCCCAACGGCCGGCTGTTGGTCTACACGTCCCGGGCCCAAGGGCTGGACGTGCTGATGACCACCACCCTGGATGGCAAGATCAAGACGCGCCTCTTGAGCACCGGTGCCGACATGCGCGAACCCTGTTGGGGCCCCTTCGGACGTTGAAGGCTCGTTGCCCACTTTTTCTGGAGACCGAACCATGTCCCGACTGATCACTTCCCCTGCCCTGCGCACGCTGGTCCTGGCCAGCGCGCTGCTGGCGTTGGCGGCCTGCGAATCGCCCAGCAAGATCACCCAGCCCACCGGCGGCGCGGCTGTGGAAACGCGGTCGCCGGTGGCCACCGCAGGTGCCGGTGCGCCAGCCGGCACGCCGGCCACATCCAGCGCCACACCTGCACAGAGCACCGTGGCGTCGGTGGACCTGGCCGGCTCCCGTGGGGTAGGCGCCGGTGGGGCAGGTGCCGCGGGCAGCTCTGCGTTGATGGCCGCGCCTTCGCAACGGGTGGTGTACTTCGACTTCGACAGCTTTGTCATCAAGGACGAATTCAAGGGATTGCTGGATTCGCACGCCAAGGTGCTGGTGCGCGACGGCAACAAGCGACTGGTCGTGGAGGGCCACACCGACGACCGCGGTGGCCGTGAATACAACCTGGCGCTGGGCCAGAAGCGCGCCGAAGCCGTGCTGCGTTCGCTGACCTTGCTGGGCGTGAGCGACCGGCAGGTGGAAGCCGTGAGCTTTGGCGAAGAACGCCCGGCTTCTGCCGGTGCCGACGAAGCCGCCTGGGCGAAGAACCGCCGCGCCGAACTGAAGGACCGTTGAGATGGCCCCCCCCCGAAGCGCCTTCGGCGCCGCCCCCCAGGGGGGCGCCCCCGGCGGCCGTGCACAGCCCGCCCGCGGCGGCAGCTGGTTGCGTGTGCTGGCAGTGGTGGCGCTGCTGTCCTCTGCGCCATTTGCCCAAGCTGGCTTGTTTGACGACGAAGAAGCGCGCAAGGCCATCGTGGAGTTGCGCAGCCGGCTGACGGCGCTGGAAGACCAGGGCAAGACGCGCGGCACCGAACTGGCCGCGGCCAATGCGCAGAACGCGCAGTTGGTGGAACAACTGGCCGCCTTGCGCCGCAGCCTGCTGGACCTGAACAATCAACTGGAGTCGCTGCGCGGCGACATCTCCAAGTTGCGCGGCAGTGACGAGCAACTGGCGCGTGACTTGTCTGACGCGCAGAAGCGGCAAAAGGACGTGGCCCAGGCCTTTGACGATCGGCTGCGCAAGATGGAACCGGTGAAGGTGTCGATGGACGGGCGCGACTTTGTTGTGGAGCCCGAGGAGAAGCGGGCATTTGACGACGCCTTCGGCACCATCCGCAACGGCGACTTCGACAAGTCAGTGGCCTTGCTGTCCAACTTCATGCGCCGCTACCCGGGCAGCCCTTACCTGGATGCTGCGCGCTTCTGGCTGGGCAATGCCCAATACGGCCGTCGCGACTACAAGGAAGCCATCAACGTTTTCCGAAGCTTTGTGGCGGCGTCGCCGGACCACCCGCGTGCGCCCGAGGCCCTGCTGAACGTGGCCAACAGCCAGGCCGAGATGAAGGACCCCAAGGCGGCACGCAAGACCATCGAAGACTTGATGAAGACCTACCCGCAGTCCGAGGCAGCGCAGGCTGGCAAGGAACGGCTGGCGTCCCTGAAGTAGCGCTTCCGTAGCGCTTCCGAACTTGCATCCCTGAAACTGCCTGTGCGGCCCGGCGCCGCATCAAGACCCATGCAGGAATCCGAACTCCCCGGCCTGGTGGCCCAGGTGCTGTGGTCAGCGTTTGCGCTGGCCGTGGTGTTTGGCGCCATCGCGCAGCGCACGCACTTCTGCACCATGGGGGCCGTGGCCGACATCGTGAACATGGGCGACAGCACCCGCATGCGCATGTGGGTGCTCGCCATGGGAGTGGCCGTGCTGGGCTTCAACGCCATGGTGGCGCTGGGTTGGGTGCAGGCGGGGCAGACCGTCTACGCCGGCCCCAAGCTGATCTGGCTGTCCAACACGCTGGGCGGCCTTCTCTTTGGCTTTGGCATGGTGCTGGCTTCCGGCTGCGGCAGCAAGACCCTGGTGCGCGTTGGTGAAGGCAGCCTCAAGAGCCTGGTGGTGTTGGTCGTGCTGGGCGTGGCGGCCTATGCCACCTTGCGCGGCATCACCGCCGTGGCGCGCGTGGCCACCGTGGACGCGGTGGCCCTCAGCCTGCCGATGGGTCAGGACCTGCCGTCCATTGCCGCCGCTGCCACGGGCCAGAGCAAGACCGCCATGGCCGCCTGGCTGGGCGGTGGCGTGGGACTGCTGATGCTCGCTTGGGCCCTGGCCCGGCCTGAGGGCCGAAGCGCCGACACACTGCTGGGCGGCTTGGGCGTGGGCGCGGTCATCGTGGGCGTGTGGTGGGTGTCGGGCCGGCTCGGCCACCTGATGGAACACCCGGTGACCTTGGAAGAAGTGTTCCTGGCCACCAACAGCCAACGCCTGGAGTCGCTGTCATTCGTGGCACCCGTGGCCTACACCTTGGACTGGCTGATCCTGTTCAGCGACAAGAGCAAGGTCCTGAGCCTGGGCGTGGTGTCCTGCCTGGGCGTGGCGGTCGGTTCGTTCGTCGTCGCCATGGCCAAGGGCACTTTCCGCTGGCAAGGCTTTGCAGGCACCGAGGACACGGCCAACCACTTGGTCGGAGCGGTGCTGATGGGTGTGGGCGGCGTCACGGCCCTGGGCTGCACCGTGGGCCAGGGGCTCAGCGGTGTGTCCACGCTGGCGCTCGGCAGTTTCATTGCGGTTGCGGGCATCGTGGCCGGCGCTGTCGCGGCGCTGCGCTACCAGATCTGGCGCCTGGACCGCCTGGCGTGAACGCAGACGGCTTGTTGGTTGAACAGGTCGCTGGCGCAGTCGACGAAGCCGACCTGGAGCGACGCTTTGGCGGCCTGAGACGCCTGTACGGCGACGCAGGATATGCCGCGGTGCGCGCAGCCCGTGTCTGCGTCGTCGGCCTGGGTGGCGTTGGGTCCTGGGCGGCCGAGGCGCTGGCACGCAGCGGCGTTGCCAAGTTGGTCCTGATTGACATGGACCATGTGGCCGAGTCCAACATCAACCGCCAGGTGCAGGCGCTGGGCCGGACCTTGGGTCAGCACAAAGGCGAGGCATTGCGGGCGCGCATGGCCGACCTCCATCCGGGCTGCGCCGTGACCGTGGTGGACGACTTCGTGACGCCCGACAACTGGCCGGCCTTGCTGCCCGCTCCGGTGGACGTGCTGATCGACGCTTGCGACCAGTCGGCGGCCAAGCTGGCGCTGGCAGCGTGGGGCCTGAGCAGCGGCGTGCCGGTAATTTGTGTCGGTGCGGCCGGCGGCAAGCGTCTGGCCCAGCGTGTGGAAGTGGAAGACCTGGCCGACACCACGCATGACCCACTGCTGTCCAGCCTGCGCCAGCGTCTGCGCAAGCAAGGGGTCGCCCCGCGCCAGGGGCGCACGGGCCTGCGCTGTGTCTTTTCCCGCGAGCCCGTGGTCTTGCCAACCGTGGCCTGCGAGGCCGACGCCAGCAGCGTCGACGGCAGCCTCAATTGCCATGGTTACGGCAGCACGGTCACGGTGACGGCGACCTTCGGCCTGGTGGCTGCCGGTGAGGCTTTGGCGCAAGTGCAACAGAAAGCCAAGATTCGCATGCTATAGTGTGCGGCTCTACGGATGGGTCGTTAGCTCAGTCGGTAGAGCAGCGGACTTTTAATCCGTTGGTCGCGTGTTCGAGTCACGCACGACCCACCACGCGAAGCTTCGGTGTCGCGGACACGTTGAACAGATATCAGGGCTCTTAGCTCAGTTGGTAGAGCAGCGGACTCTTAATCCGTTGGTCGCAAGTTCGAATCTTGCAGGGCCCACCAACACCGGCAACCGGTTTCCTGATCGGTGCCATCAAAAGGCCTGGCTTCACAGCCAGGCTTTTTCGTTTCTGTGGCCAGTCCGCGATCAGATCAGACGTGGTGGCTTGCTGGATTTCATTGGGCTTGCGTGGGCGCATCGCGGGCGCCTGACGTCCGCACTGCCTGCGCGCCGTCATGGACTCCGCTGCCCGCACGGTCCTCCCAGTCCACCCACACCACGGACTGCGACTCAAGATAGTGGCTCACCGCCTCGCCGATGGTCGCAAAGAAGCGCCGCTCACCGAGCCTGGAGAAGAGCCCGAAACGCTTGAGCTTGTCCTTGACGGGGTCCTTCATCTCGGCAATGCACAAATCAATGCCCGCCTCGTGAAGGGTGGTATCGAGCTCTTCCAGCACATCGGCAGAAGTGACGTCCACGCTGGTGATCGGTTCGGCGCCGACAACCAGCCAGCGCACGGGCGTTGCTGAGTTGGCCACCGCGTTCAGGACGCAATCACGGAACAATTCGGCGTTGGCGAAGAAGAGAGGCGCATCCCACCGGAACAGCACCAGACCCGGCACCTCACGGGCCCCGGGGTGGCGGGTGATGTCGTGATAGCCCTTGATGCCGTCGACCCTGCCCAGCACCGCCGAATGCGGCCGCCAGCCGTCCCACAGGAATTCGATGACCGCGGCCGCGATCGCCAAGCCGATGCCGGGTATCGCGCCCAGCAGCGCCACGCCCAGCAGGCAGCCGATCGACAGCCAGAATTCCCAGCGCTGGATGCGCCAGATGCGGCGCAGGTCGGTGACTTCGATCAGGCCGATCGCCGAGGCGATCACCACAGCTGCCAGCGCCGAGAGCGGAAGGCTGCGCAGCAGACCAGGCGCCATCAAAAGGATGGCGCCAACAGACAGGGCCCCCACAACGCCGGTGAGCTGCGTCCTGGCACCGGCGGCCTCGGCCACCGGTGTGCGTGAGGCGCTGGCGCTGATCGGGAATCCCTGGAACAGACCGGCGGCGAGGTTGGCCGCGCCCAGGCCGACCATCTCCTGGTTCGGATCGATGAAAGAGGCTGTTCGGCCCGCATAGGTGCGCGACAACACGCTGGTGTCGGCAAAGGAGATCAGCGCCACCGCCAAGCCACCGAGCAGCACCGGCGCGATGTCGTTGACGCCCATCCAAGGCAGTGAAAAGCGGGGAAGGCCCGGCGGCAAAGCGCCGAGCACCGGTACAGCGGCATGAGCGCCCGTGCTTGAGGTCAGGTCCTGGAGACTGACGACCAGGGTTGCGCCCACAACGGCGATCAAGACACCCGGCAGCCGTGGATAGCGCCTCAGCAGAAGGATCGTCAGCAAGGTTCCGGCGCCGATGGTCAGCGCCAGAAAATTCGTGCTGCCGGCCCGCAAGGCCCGCCCGAATTGCAAGGACTCGTCCAGCAGCCCATGGGCATCGACGCCGAAGCCGAACAGCGCCGGCAACTGGCTGGCGATCACCGTCAGCGCAATGCCGTTCATGTAGCCATAGCGGATCGGCTTGGACAACAACTCGGTGACGAAACCCAGCCGCGCGACGCCGGCTGCCACGCACAACACACCTGACACCAGGGCCATCATGCCGGCCAGCGCCACGGCGCGTTGGGGGTCGCCTGCCGAGAGCGGCAACACGACGGCGAGGATGAGTGCGGCCAGTGAGGAATCCGGGCCCAAGACCAGGATGCGGCTCGGGCCGAACAGGGCATACGCCAGCAGGCCGGCCATGGTGGCGTACAGGCCGCAAATGCCGGGTACACCAGACGCTACGGCGTAGGCAATGCCAACGGGCACCAGCACGGCGGTCAATGCCAGTCCCGCCAGTGCGTCGTGCGGCAGCCAGGTCAGTTCGTAGCGGCGAAGCACAGCCAGTCCCGGTAGCCAGCGCAGCCAAGCGGTCTGGTTCGAGGACTGCTGGCGGCGCGTGACACGGCCGGTCTCCGGCAATGCGCGGGGCGGCGTGGAATCGTGCTTCAAGGGCATGGGTCTTGTGCGCCTGCTCGTCTCTCACGCGAGAGATCGCGCCTGGGCCTCCGCGGGTCCTGAGGATCCTTCCGGATGCTCATGGCCACGCTCAGTCTCGTTCTCGCTTGCCCTTGCCGTGTCCACCCTTGCCCCTGTCTTCTCCCTCGCCGCTGCCATTGCGGTGGCAACGCACACAGTTGTCCAGGTTCTGGGTCCCGACCTCCTCACGGTGCTTGGCCTGGATGTTGGCCGGCGTGTGCTCGTGGCAGCCGTAGCAGGTGTACTGCTTGTAGTTGTTGCCGACATGGCAGGTCACGCAAGTCGCGTTGTGGTCCTTGTCCAGCGGGAAGAACTTGTCATGGTCGAAGGTGGCCGGCTTCCAGGCCTGCGGTTGGTGGCATTGCGCGCAGTTGCCGGACATCTGTTTGTGCAGCGTATCCGTGGGTGCCTTGTGGCAGCTCTCGCATCGTCCCAATTCGGTGGAGCTCAGGGCCGCATGGTCGAAGGTGGCCGGCTTCCAGGCTTCGGTCTTGTGGCACTTGTCGCAGCCGACGGCCAGCGCCTTGTGAAGATCGTTCGCAGGTGCTGCATGGCAGGTGTCACAGCGGTTCTGTGTCGTCACGCGCAGCATGGCGTGCGAGAACGGCTTGCGGCTGCGCTTGGTCAGCTTGGGGCCGGCGTGGTCGCTGTGGCAGGCCATGCAGTTGGGGTCGTTCAACTCCTGGTGGAAGGACACTTTCAACGGCTTGGCACCGACGATCGCAGCGCCCTTGCTTGTGCGCAGGCCGATGTCGGGAAGCTTGTGGCACGCAATGCATCGGTCGGCCGTGGCGCCACGCAGTGGCGTGTGGCATGCAAAACAATCGGTGGTCAGTTCGGCATGTCCCTTTTCCAACGCGCCAGGGGCCACCATCAGGTGCGGGTAGACAAAGGCCAGCGTCACCAGGACCACCAGGTTGGCGCCGATGGCGATCCAGAGCCAGCGGCCTTTCACTTCCAGCCCCAGAACAGGCACTCGGCCACGATGTGGGCCAGCGCCAGCACGGCAAAGGCCAGCGTGATGGGAAAGTGCACCGAGCGCCACTGCTTGACGGCGTCGAAGGTCAGGCTGTCCCAGTAGGTTCGCTCGGCCTGCTGCTGGGTGGTGAGGCCCTGCGCCCGCATGCGCTCACGCGCGTCGTCAAGTCGACGGCGTGATCGCCCGAGCAGGAACTTGCCAGTCAAGCCGCTTGCGACGTTGATGATCATCGCCAGGGTGGCCAGCCAGGCAAGGATCGAATTGAAGTGGATGCCGGCATGCACCAGCACAAGCAATGAGCCTGCCCAGGCCATGTATTCGTGCAGCCGCAGCAGCTTGACGGGCTGGCCCGTCTTGATCAGCTTGCGCTTGCGCAGCGAATAAGCCAGGGAACCCAGGATCATCAGCATGCCGGGGATGCCCAGCCAGCGGCCGATCCACACGGCGTTCAGCAGGTGCAATGCGGCGTCGCACAGCAGCGCCACCGCTGCAAGCGCCAGCAGCGAGAGATAGAACGGCAGCACCTCGCGGCTGAACAAGCGGGCTTGCAGGGAGGTCACTGGGGTGACTTCGTGCTGCGCAATTCGGTATTCGCCTTCCGGGCGGTCGGGCGGGCTCATGCCATGTTCCTCATGCATCCAGCACCAGGGCGGACTGCGGTTTGCCGACGCACAGCAGGCAGTGACCATTTGGGATGTCGTGGTCAGGCCTGTCCGCATAGGTGACGACGCCAGACAGAAGCCGCGTCTGGCAGGTTCCGCAACTGCCGGTTCGACAGCCCGAATCCACCGCCACGCCGTGGCGTTCAGCGAAGTCGAGCAAGTTGGCGTCCCGGCCATCCCAAGCCAGCGTGCGACCGGATCGGCTGCAGCGCACGTCGATAGCCGCCGAGGTCGCCAGTGCGGGCTCATTGCTCAACGGACCGGTCGGCCGCACGGAAGCCGGGCCGAAGGCCTCGAAGTGGATGTCGCCGGCCTGCACACCCCATTCGCGCAAAGCCGGCACCAGGCTCTGCATCATGGCTGGCGGCCCGCAAACGTAGAACTGGTGGCGTCCATGGGGCAGGGTGCGGCGCAGCAGCGCCAGGTCGACATGCCCCAGGTGCTGGTAGTCACGCGCCAGGACGTCGTCAGCCCCAGGACGGCCATACACCACGTTCAGCTTGAAAGCCGGGTGTGCGGCCGCCAGATCCTCCAGCACCTGCTTGAAGGCATGGTCACCGCTGCCGCGCACGCCGTAGTACAGATGCGCCAGGCGTTCAGGCTGCGCCTCAATGCACCAGCGCAGCATGCTCATCATCGGCGTGATGCCGATGCCGCCAGCGATGAACACCGCAGGCACGCTGGCATCGGGATCGATGAAGAAGTGACCCGATGGTGCCTTGACCTGAAGCACATCGCCTTCGTGCACCAGGTCGTGGAAATAAGTGGACGACACGCCGGGCGGCAATTCCGGCCTGTCAGCGGGCGGCAGCGCACGCTTGATGGTGATTCGGTAGCCCGACGCGTCCGGTCGGTCGGACAGCGAATAGCAGCGCGTGATGCTGCGCGCATGGCCTGAGGCTCCAGCATCGGCATCAGGCACCTTCAGCGAGAACGTGAGGTACTGGCCTGGCTGGTACGGCCTGAGCGGCGCGCCATCGACGGGTTGCAGGTGGAACGAGCACTGCGTCTGGGCTGCGTCCTCGAACTCACGGCGCACGACGCGGAATTCACGCCAGCCCGACCAAGCGCCGGGAGAGGACCCGGCAGCTGCGTCAGCCGCGGCCACGCCAGCTGGCGCCGGTGCATTGGTGGTCGAGGGCCGCCGCCACACGGCGAACGCCACGCCAGCCATCACCTGCAACAGCAAGGCCACCGCGATGTAGGCGAGCAGTTGAGCGGTGGTCATCGATGCATTGTCGTGAGCTGCAATGGGGGCGCGGGTTGATCGCCGTCAATCGAACAGTTCGCGCCAGAAGGAGCGGCGCTGCCCATGCTGGCCCTGCTGACCGTGGCCGTGGTCCTTGTGACCGAAGTCCGAGTTCTTGAAGCCGTGGCGGCCTTCGTACGCTC
This sequence comes from uncultured beta proteobacterium, assembly GCA_963750785.1. GTDB lineage: Bacteria > Pseudomonadota > Gammaproteobacteria > Burkholderiales > Burkholderiaceae_C > Rubrivivax. The sequence continues at coordinate 655,519 of CAVVSC010000006.1, forward strand.
GGCTCGTTGCCTGGGCAGGAGCAGGTGCGGCAGGAGAACCACTCAGCTGCAGAACCGATCGTTCGATCAGCTTGTCGAGTTCGCCTCGATCCAGCCACACGCCTCGGCAGGTCGGGCAGTAGTCGATTTCGATCCCTTGGCGATCGGTCATCACGAGATCAACGCGCTTGCAGACAGGGCAGAACATGGCGGTCATCCTGAGTGGACTGGTGACGCGGAAGCATGCGCAGGCGCGCTTATGGAATTCTTAGCCGCTGACGACCCAGCACTGGTCGTATGGGTGCCGAGCCTGGAAACGAGGCAAGCTGGATCACGCCCGCAGCTCTCGGGAATCTGTGCATCTCCCCGCCCTTCCTGCCGATCCATTCAGCAACTTGTTGACCCTAACGGAGTTCGGGCCATTGGTCTGTTCGTGGACGCACAGTCGCTGGTCAGCAGTGCAGCAAATCGGGCAGCCGCGTGCAAACGCGTCCGCTCGCCACCAACGCGCTGGGCCCATAAGATTTCACCCGTTGCGCTTCACCGGAAGTCACCTGTCACAGCTTGTCCTGTTCTGGCACCAGGCCATTCGGGTCATGTGAAAACAGATATTCAGTTTGGGAGTTAGTTGAAATGCCGCAGGCGGATTTCAGGGATTTGCATTTATATATAGGTGGCTATATACTGCAGCCATTGCTTCTTCAGGGAGCGTGCTGCGGGCCGAGCTTGGTCACCTTGCTTGAGCGAGCTTCCGCATGCCGTCTCTGTCTACCTGACAAGAGAAAGGGCTAGCCATGTTCAAGAGAATCCTGATCGTTGTCAGCGCGTCCCCAAGTTCCCGCACCGCCGTGCGAGAAGGCGTCGCGCTGGCCAGGGTGCACGACGCCGAAGCGCTGTTCTTTTCGGTCCTGCCCCGCTATGTGGTCCCGGTGGCCGATATGCCGATGATTGGCATGCCTTCGCCCGACGACTTTCAGCGCGAGGCGACGCGTGATGCCGATCGCTTTCTGGCAGCTGCGACGGTTGTCGCCGACAAGGCGGGTGTGCGCAGCAAGCACGCCGTGGGTGCGGGATTCGATGACGCCGAATGCATAGTTGAAGCCGCACGCAAGCGGCGTTGCGACGTGATCGTCGTGGCATCCACCGGTCGGAATGCGGTCATGCGCTTGCTCAGCGGCAGTGTCATACCGGGTGTGATCACCCTGTCGGAAGTCCCGGTGCTGGTCGTGCGCCAGGCGCCGGCAGGCGCGCGGGTCAAGCGCGCAGCCGCCGTACCGCCCCCAGCCAAGCCGCCGCGCAGGAAGGCATTGGCGCACGTGGGGCAGCGTCGGCGCATGGTGGCCTGAAGCCTCCAAGGCGTGCGGCATCGATCGATCCGCCGCCCAAGTCAGCCGACGGAGACAATCGCGCTCATTCGAACTACTCCAGAAAGGGAAGAAATGAACAAGAGCTTGATCACCTTGGCGTTGATGGGCGGGCTGGCATTGGCTGCCCAGGCGCAAACGGCGTCTTCCGCATCCAGCGGTGTCCAGACCAGCACCGACCCGTCCCGTGCCGCGGCCATCGAAAAGGAAGCGCGCGAGATGAAGGCCCGCGCCGGCATGCAAGCGAAAATCTTCTTTCGCGGCAAGACGGGCGCCGGGCTGGACCTGCTGTCGGGGGGCAACACCGTTGATGACCGCGTCACCATGCAGTCGGAGCGTGGCAACTACAGCCTGTGGGTGGCCACGGTGGCGAAGCCGTCGGGTGCCTATCTGGCAGACGCCAAACTGCGCGTGGTCAGCCTGAGCGACAAGTCGGTTGTGGTGGACCGCACGATGGAAGGCCCGTGGTTGCTGGCCGCCCTGCCGGCAGGCAAGTACGAGGTTTCTGCCACTTTCAGGGCAGACGGTGCCAGCAAGGACCAGACGCTGACCGAGCGCGTGAACATTGCCAAGACGGGCCAGCGCCAAGTGGTGCTCCGCTTTGAGTCGGATGCGAAGGTGAGTCCCGACATGGAGAGTCCCTTCAGGGGCAACCCGTTCGGCGTGGCTCCCGTCAAGAAGTAAGGAGCGATCGCTGGGCCTGGTCCGGTGCCCGCTCGCCGGCGACGGCAGGGATTGCCTGGCGGCCAACTGGACGTCACGGGCGATTCACGGGATAATACATTGATGCAAATCTATAGGAGCAAACGATGAACGAAATGACCATGGCCCAGCGAGACAAGCTGCTGGCTGACATGCGCACCGTCGTGGCCGATGCGGAAGATTTGCTGCGCTTGAGTGCTGGTGATGCGTCCGAGGGCACCCGTGCCTTGCGTGAGCGATTGCAGTCCAATCTGAGCCAGGCCCGTCACAGAATCGCCGATCTGCAGGACGCGGCCACCGAAAAGATCAAGGTGGCCGGCCGCGCCGCCGACGACTTTGTGCATGAGAACCCGTGGCGCTCCATCGCCATCGGGTCTGGCGTCGGATTGCTCGTGGGCATGCTGATCGGGCGCCGCTGACCGCGGGCCACTGGCCGTGAGCGAAGAGCGGGCTGGGGGCGGGTTGTTTGAATCCGTGCGCCGGCTGAGCGGCACGCTGCTGCAGACCGCCGAATTGCGGCTGGAACTGCTAGGCACCGAGCTCGAGCGCGAGAAGTTGCGCATCGGACGTGGCATCGTCCTCGGCGCAGCGGGCATGCTGCTTGCCGCTGTGGCACTGCTGGCCCTGAGCGCGGCTCTGGTGCTGGCATTGGAACCCGGTCAGCGCTTGACGGCCTTGGTGGTGCTGGGTGCTGCGTATGCAGCGCTGGCCGTCGGGCTGCTTCGCGCGGCGCTTGCGGTGTGGTGCACCCCAACGGAGGGTCCCTTTGCACTGAGCCGCGCCGAACTGCGGCGCGACGGCGACTTGCTGCGACCGCCAGCCCCATGAAACCGCCGCGCCCGGGCCTTGACACCGAACTGGCACTGCGACAACAGTTGCTGGTGATGCGCAGCGCTGAACTGCGCGCTTCACTGGGGACCGAACTCGCACCATGGCAGACAAGCCTTTCCTGGATCGTGCGTCTGCAGCAGGCGGCCGTGTGGTTGCGCGTTCATCCGGAGTGGTCGGCAGGGCTGCTGGCCGTCGCGGTCTTGCTGCGCCCGGCGAGCGCGCTTCGGTGGGCGCCGCGCCTGTTGAGTGCCTGGCAGCTCTGGCGACGATTGGCACCGCAAATCGGTGCGGCGTGGCTGGTCCGCAAGCAGCGCTGATCGTCGGCGACACCGCGCAACCAGTGCGCCTGCCGCCCGGGCTTGCGACCGGGACAGTGGCGGCGCCTGAACGACGGACCGGACTTCGATCCCATCCGGTGTCGTCACGATGACCGGGCCGCGCCGCACGCAACTGCACCACGAAGGTGGACTCGGAATGTTGCGGCTGCAGGGTGTCTGGCGCCTGGCGGACTTGCCGGAGATTGCCGACGAACTCGCAGACCTGCCGCTGGTGGCCGGAGAAGCGCTCACCATCGACGCGCACGCCCTGGAGCGCATCGACACCGCCGCTGCGCTGATCCTTTTGCGGCGCGTGGGGGATTCGGCCAACTGGCTGGGCCTGCAAGGCGCACCTGCCCGTGTGCTCCACCTTGTGCGCGACCAGATCCACGGCCTGGGGCCCAGACTGCAGTCACCACGCGAGCCCTTTCTGGCACGCACGGGCCGACTGACGCTTGACCTGGGCGGCCTGCTGCTTGGGCACCTGGCCTTTCTTGGCAGGACAGCTGCAGCATGTGGCAGCTTGCTGCGGCAGCCCCGACAACTGCGCTGGCGCGAATTGGTGGTGCAGCTGGAGCGCGTCGGTCTTGACGCCATTCCGGTCGTGGCGCTGGTGACTTCGCTCATCGGGGTGGTCATGGCCTATCTGCTGGGCCTGCAGGCGGGCAAGTACGGCGCCAACATCTTCGTGGTGGACGGCGTGGCGGTGGGTGCCACGCGCGAGTTCGCTCCCATCATCGTGGCGGTGATCGTGGCAGGTCGCTCGGGCGCATCCTTTGCAGCGCAGATCGGATCGATGCGACTCACCGAAGAGGTGGACGCCATCCGCACCTTGGGCCTGGATGTGCACCAGGTGCTGGTGGTGCCGCGTGTGCTGGCGCTGGTGCTGGCGCTGCCGCTGCTGGTCTTTGTCGGGGACCTGGCCAGCCTGCTCGGTGCAATGGCCGTCACCGACTGGATGCTGGGCATTCCACCTGCGGCCTTCCTGGATCGTCTGCACGAAGCGCTGGACCTGAACCACGTGCTCGTCGGCCTGGTCAAGGCGCCGGTGTTCGCAGCGGTCATCGCACTGATCGGTACGCGCATGGGCCTGACGGTCGCCCGCGACGCGCGCTCTGTTGGGCTGGCCACCACCTCCACGGTGGTGCAAGGCATCGTGGCCGTGATCGTGCTGGACGCTGCCTTTGCGGTGGTGTTGCAGGCGCTTGGGTGGTGAACATGCTGGTGGGCATGGACACCGTGGTCGAACTGGACGGGGTGGTCACGCGCTTTGGCCAGCAGCAGGTGCACGACGGCGTCAGTTTCTCGATTCAGCGCGGCAGCCTGGTGGCGCTCATCGGTGGCAGTGGGAGCGGCAAATCGGTGCTGCTGCGCGAAATCGTGGGTCTGCATCGCCCGAGTGCCGGCCGCGTCAGCCTGCTGAACACCGACCTGTGGCGTGCCGGGCCGGCCGAGGCCTCTGCAGTGCGCCGCCGTTTCGGCATGATGTTCCAGGACGGTGCGCTCTTCTCGTCGCTCACCGTGGCACAGAACGTCGCTGTGCCACTGCAGGAACACACGCGGCTGTCGGCTGACGACATCGGCAATCTGGTGGCCTTGCGTCTGGCGCAGGCCGGGCTCGCTGCACGCGATGGTGAGCGCATGCCCAGCGAGCTGTCCGGCGGCATGCGCAAGCGCGCCGCGCTGGCGCGTGCGTTGGCGCTGGAGCCCGAACTGCTGTTCCTCGACGAGCCCACCTCGGGACTGGACCCCATCACCGCACGGGCCTTCGACCGCCTGGTGCGGTCCCTGGTCGACGAACTGGGCATCACGGCGCTGCTGGTGACCCATGACCTGGACACGCTGACGGGTGTCGTTGATCGCGTGATCGTGCTCTCTCAAGGCCGCGTCATCGCGGACGGCGCGGTGGACGCAGTGATGTCCGTCGACGACCCCTGGGTGCAGGAATACTTCGCCACCCGCAGACCACTGACTGAAAGGCTCCCCCATGGAAGCTGAGGCACGGTACACCTATGTCGGCGCTGCACTGCTGGTCCTGCTGGCCACGCTGGTGGGTGCGGTCGTCTGGCTCCGGGACTTCGGGCGAGCCGACCAATTCGTTCGCTATGCCATCCATTTCGAACGTCAGTCACTGGAGGGCTTGGACATTGGCGCGCCGGTCAAGCTGCGCGGCATCAAGGTCGGGCGTGTCGATGACTATGCGCTGACCGGTGGAGAGGCAGAGGGTGTGCGTGTCGTGGTCCGGCTCGACCGGCGCACGCAGGTTCACACCGACACGGCAGCCGTGATCTCGCGCAACATCGTCACCGGCATCGCATCCATCGCCCTGGTGACGGCTCCGCCGGGCCGGGTGGGGCCGGCCAAGGAGCAGAACGATCCGCTGCCCATGATTGCAGAGGGCCAGTCGGACCTGGACGAGATCGCCGGGCGCGTTGTCGAACTGGGCGACCAGGCCTCGGTGACCTTGGCCAACCTGAATCAGTTGCTGGCGGCGGAAAATCGCCGCATCACCGTGGATGCCATCCGTGGCGTGCGCGACCTGAGTGCCGGTCTGCAGAAACGACTGGAGACGCTGGACGCGACGCTCAGCCGGGTGGGCAAGGCGGCAGGCTCGATGGGCGAGGCGGCCGGCAGGCTGGGTGGCGCGGCCGACCGCATTGGTGGCGCAGCTGAAGGCACGGCGCGACAGTTCAGCCAGGTCGGCGAAAAGCTGGCTGGAGCCACCGACCGCGCCAGCGCCCGCCTGGACCAGACACTCGGCCAGGCCGATGCGGTGCTGGCCGAAGCACGCACTGCATTGGACCGGGTGAGCGGTGCCACTGAACGTGTCGAGCAGCGGTTCGGGCGCACGGCACAGCGCGTGGAGACCGCTGTGGTCCAGGTTGAGGACCAGGCTGGCGCAGCCGTGCTGGAGCTGCGGCTCAGCCTGGAGGCTGCCAACCGGGTACTGGACCGGCTTCGCGACCCGCGCGCAGCCCTGCTGGGTCCCGGCGCGGCGCAATTGGGACCTGGCGAGGCCCGACCGTGAAGCGCGCAATGAAGCTCAAGCTGGCCCGCACGCAGCGTTTGCTGCTGGCGGCGTTGTCGGCCGCTTCGCTGGCGGCTTGCATTTCGCTGGGCATTGGCAACGAACCAGTGGCGCAACAGCAACTTCGGCTGGTCGATGCGGGCGCAGCCGCCGTGGTGCCGCGCGCCGCGCCCGTGCTGGCCACACTGCTGGTGCAGGCACAGCCTGGTGATGCACTGGCGGACACCGTGTCCATTGCCTACGCCACGGCTCCGCAACGCTTTGCCTTCTATCAGAACGCCGCTTGGACGGAACGGCCCGTGCGCCGCGTGCCGCGATTGCTGCAAGAACGTTTGCAGGCGCGCGGGGTGGCCGCAGCCGTGGGCCAATTCGGCGACCCGCTTGCGAGCGACTGGCTGCTGGCCGTGCGTCTGGAGACCTTGCACCACGACATCACGACCAAGCCAGGTCAGGCCCAAATGGTGCTGGTTGCCGAGCTGTTCGATCGCCGCGCCCGCCTGCGCGTGGCGCAGCAAGTATGGTCGGTCAGCATGCCGGTTGCGAGCGCCAACTCCCAAGCTGCAGCCGAGGCCATGTCCGCCGCCGTGGGGCGCACCTTCGACCAGTTGGTGCCATGGCTGGAAGGTGCGCTGGTGGCGCACGCTGGGCGCTGAGCTGCCAAGCGATTGCGGACTTTGATGGCGCCGGGTCAGGCGGCACGGCGCCCCTGTCCGGTTGGTTTGCCATGCGAGCGGGTCAGTGACTCTCCAGCTTGCTGCGCCAAGGCGACGACAGCATCCAGCGCAGCCCGGCTGGAGGGCTGGGCGACTCGGAGCTGGCCGGCAGCACAGCGCCCACGCTGTCCAATCGTTCGTTGATGGCCCGGAATTCGCTGGTCAGCAACTGGCGCAGGGACTCGACGCGCGAAGCCTCGGCCTTGTCAGCCAATTCATGGGCGCGCTGGACTTCCTTGAGCAGCCGGCGTGTCTCCATCAAGGTGCTGATCTGCTGGTGCAGGTAGGCCACGAAAAAGAGGCCGAGGGGCACCGCAGCAAGGCCCAGCATGAACAGCCCCAAGGGCAGTTGAACCTCGGCCACGACGAAGTTGATGGGCGATGTGACCAGCAGTGCGGGCCAGTTCAGTGCAGCCAGCGCAGCAAGCAGCGCCATGCTGACCCAAGCCAACCAGGTGATGGTCTTCTTCATGGTGTGGTCCTTTCAGGCATGGCCGGCCAGCGGATGGGCATCGACCGACTGGGCTGGCGCCAGGAAGCCGGGGGGTGTGTGCAGGGACAACTGTGGAAATGGGATTTCGATGCCGTGGTGGTCGAAGGCGGCCTTCAGCCGCCGCAGGTATTCCCGTCGCACGTCCCACTGGGCCAGCGGTGCGACCCGGAAGCGACCGCGCAGTACGACGGCGGAGTCGTCCCAGCGTTCAACGCCCGCCAACTCAAACTTGTCAAGGATGCGGTCGCTGTAGGCCGCGTCCTCGCGCAGCGCCGTGGCCACCTCCAGCATCACAGCCATGACGCGGTCCAGGTTCTCACGGTAGGCCACGCCCACGTCGACGACGGCCTGCGCGTGGCCCCGGCTGAAGTTGACCACGGCGCCGATCTGACCGTTGGGCACAAAGTGCACGCGGCCGTCGTAGTCCCTCAGTCGTACGTATCGCAGGGTGACTTCTTCCACCAGGCCGCTGTGCTCACCCAGTTTGACGACGTCTCCTTGGCGGACCTGGTTTTCCAGCAGGAGGAAAAAGCCAGTGAAGTAGTCCTTCACCAGGCTCTGCGCACCAAAGCCGACGGCCAGGCCGACGACGCCTGCCGCACCCAGGATGGGGGCTACCGAGATGCCGATCTCCGAGAGCACCAGAACACCCGCCACCAGAGACATGATCACCGCCACCAGGTAGCGGCAGACTCGGCCCAGCGTGGCGGCACGCTTGACGGCTTCTGCATCGTCCATGCGCAGCGCAATGCGTTCCCGGAAACGGCGGATCAGACCCTGCAGGATGCTCGTGATGACCCAGGCCGCAAGGACGATCGCCAGGATGCGCGCGATCGTCATCGCCCAAGTTCCCGCGCCGTTCAGCGCACCGGTCCAGTCGCCATTCATCGGAAGCTCCGTTGCGGCCGGTCACGGGAGAAGGAACGGCAGCTCACAAATGAAGGATGGTCTCGCATATACATAGCCACAAATATACAAGCGAATGGCCCTGCCTGCAAGGCGGACGGCCCTCTTCTGTCAGGGGTGTTGGTGCAGGAGCGGCGCCACCGAGGCGCGACGGTGCGCGTTTGACGAAGTCCCTTCGGTGGTGGCGACCCCCCGTTGACGTGCGGTGTGGGCGCGGGCGCGCTTGACCTCCAAATGGCCCGTGCGGTTGACAAGGAGCGCATGAGCCGCTTGCGGAAGTGGTCCTCCGCAGAAAAGCACTTTCATATGCATAGCCACAAATATATACTCCGGGAAAATTCGGCGCCAGAAGATGCTGCGGCGCCCGCTCAAGTCACGGTGATGCAAATGCATGGCCGGACGATCCAACAAGAGGCCGCCATGCAACCGACCACGCAAACGTCCAACAAATCGACATCGTCAGAACGCCCGTGATGGCCTTGCGAACCCTCAGGCTGCAACTGCGATTCCTGCTGCCGCTGGCAGTGACCTTGATCGTCGCTGCCACCTTGGCCGTGCCGGTGATGGACCAGGTCACGCTGCGTTGGTTCAGCCGCGACCTCAACAGCCGTGGCGTGCTGGTATCCAATGCCTTGTCCGATTCGATATCGGACGCCTTGGTGTCCGGGCAATACGCGCGACTGCGCCCCTTGTTCGACCGAGCGGCCCAGGATGAGCGCCTGTTCGCGCTGGGCTTGTGTGGCCCGAACGGGCGTTTGCTGCAATCCACTGAGCGATATCCAGACAGCCTGTCCTGTGCCCATGCGGTGGAGGTTGCGCGTGAAGCGGAGCCTCATCTGGCACTGGCAGGCGGGGCGGTGCACGTGGGCGTGCAGGACGTTCTGGGCTCAGCGTCCGCAGACAAGCCCTTGCCGGTGGTGATCGACGAACCGGCTGCTGCGCGCCGACTTGCTGCAGCGGCTGCCGCCGCCAGTGCGGCCGAGTCCGATGCCGTCGCCGCGCCGTCAGGACCAAGGCCGGTGCTGGCCCGGCTCGTCCTGCTGCATGACTTGAGCTTCATCGAACGTCGCAGCCAGGACACGCGGCGCTACCTGATCGGCCTGATCGCCGGCCTTGGTCTCGTCATAGCACTCATCACGGTGGTGGTCGCCCAACTGAGTTGGCGCGGCTGGGTCAATGGTGTTCGCGCCCTGTTGCGCGGGGAAGGTTTCGTCAGCCCGATGCAGCTGACCGCGCCAGAACTGGCGCCGTTCGCCGCCGAGCTCCGCGCCCGGATGCGCGATCTGGAAGACGAATACCGCCGCTCTGCGGGTCCGGATGCGGAATGGACTGCCGAGCGGCTGCGCACCCTGTTGCGCACGCAGTTGAGCGGGGATCAGGTCATCGTCGTATCGAACCGCGAGCCCTACATCCACGAACGCACGGCCGACGGCGTGGTGGTCAGGCGGCCTGCCAGCGGCCTGGTGACTGCCGTGGAGCCGGTGATGCGCGCCTGCTCCGGTACCTGGGTGGCCCATGGCAGTGGCAGTGCCGATCGCGAGGCGGTGGACAGCGCCGACCGCGTCAGCGTGCCGCCGGGCCAGGACGACTACTGGCTGCGGCGCATCTGGCTCACGGAAGAAGAAGAGCAGGGCTACTACTACGGGTTCGCGAACGAGGGCATGTGGCCCTTGTGCCATGTGGCGCACGTGCGGCCGGTGTTCCGCGAATCGGATTGGGAAGCCTACCGCGCTGTCAATCAGCGCTTTGCAGACGCGGTGGTGGCCGAGGCGCGCAGTGCAGACCCGGTGGTGCTGGTGCAGGACTACCACTTTGCGCTGCTGCCAGCCATGATCCGCGAGAAGTTGCCCCAGGCCACCATCCTGACCTTCTGGCACATCCCCTGGCCCAACCCTGAGTCGTTCGGCATCTGCCCGTGGCGCCGCGAGATCCTGCAAGGCATGCTGGGCAGCACCATCCTCGGCTTTCACACGCGCTTCCACTGCAAGAACTTCATCGAGACGGTGGACCGCTATCTGGAGGCCCGCATCGAACATGAGCACTCCACCATCACCTTCCAGGAGAAGGACACCTTGGTGGAGAGCTACCCGATCTCCATCGAGTGGCCGAGCGACGCCCTGGTGGCGAGTTGGCTGCCGGTGGCCGAGTGCCGGCAACGCGTGATCGATCGCTTTGCGCTGCCGGCCGATGTCTGTCTTGCCGTCGGCGTGGATCGATTCGACTACACCAAGGGCATCCTCGAGCGGCTCAATGCGGTTGAACGGATGCTGGAGAAGTGGCCCGCGTGGGTCGGGCGCTTTGTGTTCGTGCAAGTGGCCGCGCCGACCCGCAGCGCACTGGATGAATACCGCAGTTTCCAGGAACGCATCCAGCGTGTGACGGAGCGCATCAACCAGCGCTTTGGTCGACCCGGCTACCAGCCCGTGCACCTGCTGGCGCAGCACCACGAGCACGACGCGGTCGGCGAGTTGTTCCGGGCCGCGGACATCTGCGTGGTCACCAGCTTGCACGACGGCATGAACCTGGTGTGCAAGGAATTTGTCGCCGCCCGTGACGACTTGCAGGGCGTGCTGGTGCTGAGCCGCTTTGCCGGCGCGGCGCGTGAGATGCCCGAGGCCCTGATCGTGAACCCGTACCACGTGGAGGAAACGGCCGATGCCCTGAACCGGGCCGCCACCATGCCTGCTGCCGAGCAGCGGGAACGCATGGCCAGCCTGCGCAGCACTGTGCGCGAGTTCAATGTGTTCCGCTGGGCAGGTCGCATGCTGGCAGACGCCGGCCGCTGGCGACTGCGGGCCCGCATCGAGGCCCGCGTTCGCAGCCACCAGACCTCATGAACGGCAGCCATCAAAAGGTCAGGACGATGCAGCACCTGTTCAGCCCGGAGGGTGAAGCTGCACTGGCCCGGACGCTGGCTCGAAGACCTTTGCTGGCCTTTGATTTCGATGGCACGCTCACGCCCATCGTTGCGCGACCCAATGATGCGCACCTGTCGCAGGCCGTGTCGGCTCGGCTGAGCACGCTGGCCTTGCACCTGCCGGTGGCCATCGTGTCAGGCCGCAGCGTCGCCGACGTTCGTGGGCGGCTCGGATTCCAACCCCACTTCGTCGTCGGCAACCACGGCGCCGAAGCTGATGGCCTAGAGGCTGTGGGCGAAGCGGCGTCGGACGCGCTGTCCAAATTGGGCGCGCGCTTGCAGGACCGCGCGGCCGAGCTGGCTGCGGCCGGCGTCACTGTGGAAGACAAGGGTCATTCGCTGGCGCTTCACTACCGGCTTTCGCGAACGAGGGAACGCGCACTGCAGGTCATCACCGAATCCCTGGCAGACCACGACCAGGAATTGCGGGTGTTTGGCGGCAAACTGGTCATCAATGTCGTTCCTCGCCTGGCGCCGGACAAGGCGCAGGCCGTGCATGCGCTGGTTCACCGGGCCGGGGTGAGCTGCGCCTTGTTCGCCGGTGACGATGTGAACGACGAGCCCGTATTTGCGGCGGCGCCGCCGGGCTGGTTGACGATCCGCATCGGGCGGGATGATCCGCGCTCAGCGGCGCAGTTTTTTCTGGACAGCCCCGCGGAAACAGCCATGCTGCTGGAGCGCATGGTCTCTCTGCTGGCTGTGCGATAGGCCCAGGCGGGCCTGCGGCTCACATCTGGCTGAGCGGAATGTTGGCGCCGCGCTCGTCCGCGCCCAGCACCTTGATGAGCACGGCCAGATCCTGCTCCAGCCGTTCCAGCGTGGCGGTGTCCAGCGTCGCCAATGCTTCCGGCAGGACCCCGGTGAAAGGGCCCGGCGCACGCTTCAGAACCTTGGCACCGGCGGGACGCAGGTGCAACTGGACTGCCCGGCGGTCGCGCTCGTCCTTGCGAACTTCAATGAGGTCCTGTTCAGACAAGGCCTTGACCAGATTGCTGGCCGTCGGCTGACGGACGTCCATGGCCCGCGAAAGATCATTGACGCCGATACCTGGTCGGTCGCGCACGACGCTCAATGCCCAGACCTGCGCGCCGCCCAGACCTGCCCGCTTTTCCATTTGCTGGAAGTGCGTCTTTACCGTGTTGAACACCAGGCGGAATTGCCGCAGCACGCGGACTGCGCCATCTGGGGCAGTTGGGGCAGTTGGGGCGCTCGCCAGTGGCTCGGTTGTCGGGGATGCAGGTGCAGATTTTCTGGAGGCCATGGGCGTCATCATAGGGCGGCCGACACCCTGCGCCAAAGAAATGGGGCTCCGCCAGGCGGAGCCCCGAAAAGGGCGTCTCATGCCCTGCTGCGCTTGAGGACACAAGCGAGGACCGCATTATATTTGTGTCGATATACAAAGGCAACTGTCCGGCAGGCTGCGCCGGTCAAGCCGACTTTGCACGCACCGCCTGCCTGTGTCTTGGTCGCGGTCCGTGAACAAGGGTGCCATCGACATCGGTGGCGAGTGCCTGCGCAGACGTGCCGAGTGCTCGCACGATGTCGGTCAGACCTGCCTCGAGGCGGGACAGGGAGCGGTCATCCAGACGCTTGAGCGCGTCCGGCAAGCGATCGCCGAAGTTGAAGTGCGCCGGCAGCGCGCGCAACAGAAGCTGGCCTTCCGCGTTGGCATGGAGCTGCACGGTGCGGCGGTCAGGGCCGTCGCGCTGTACGTCCACCAAATGCAGCGCTGCAAGTGTCTTGACGACCTGGCTCGCCGTCGGCTGACGCACGCCCAAGGCCTTGGCGAGCTCATTCACCCCCATGCCGGGCTTGTCAGCAATGGCACTCAGGGCCAGGAGCTTTCGACCCGCTACCGGCTGGGCCGGTCGGCTGTGTGGTGCGGACGAACGGACCGCGTTGGCGATGACCCTGAACTGCAGCAGCACGCGCTTGGGCGAGGCAACAAGGATCTCCTCTTGAAAGTCACTGTGCGCCACAAAGACACCTGGAATCTGCTTTCGTTCGTTCGTGGTCATGGCGATGAAGCTCCGCTGCCAGGGAAAGGGCTGGCCTGATGTGCTCAGTGGTCGTGGGCGTCGACAGTCGCCCCAGCTGCGGTGGCCGCCTTGTGACGATGCAGGCGTCGCCGGGTACCTTTCCTCCTCGGCTCTTCCTCCACGTCACGAAAAATCACGATCGGCACCTCGGCGGCCGTGATGAGGCCGGGGATCGGGCAGCCGTTGAGCAGCCGCATCACCGCATTGCTGCCGCTGTGGGCAATGACGATCCAGCTGCAGGATCGATCGACGGCCAGGTGCGCGATGTCTCTTGCCAGGGTGCCGGCAGGCAGGCTCAGGCCCTCGGCCCTCAGGCCAGCAGTTTGGGCGGAGGCGCAGGCCGCAGCGAGCAGGCGTTGCGAGCGCAGTTGGATTTCAGCCGCGAGCGCGTCGTGCGAACCCGCGGCAAAGCCCGGCATTTCCACCACGGGAAGCACATCGGCTGCTGAACTGTGAACGAACAGCAGCACAGCCCCCAGTCCGTGTGCCAAGGCCAGGCCCTTCGTCAAGGCGGCCTGGGCGCTGTCGTGGTCCTCCAGGACGACCAGCACGCGGCGCTGCGCGGCGCCAGACGGGCTGCGTCCCGGCAGCGGCGGTTTCGGAGAACACACCATGACGGGCAGCGGTGACGCCGTGACGAGGCCGGGAATGAAGCTGCCCGTCAACAGTCGAACGACGGCGTTGCTGCCCTCGCTGGCGGCGACGATCAAGTCACAGCGGCAGGACTCGGCGGCGTCGATGATGGCAAGCACAGGATCGTCGCCAGAGGCCGACACCGACCGGGACATCACGCCGAATTGCTCCGCCAGACCGTGGGCCTTGGCTTGAAGGCGCTGCTCCTGTTCGCGGCGCTGGTCCAGCAGCTTCCATTTCGCTGCGGTCTCGCCATTCGGCAACTCCGCCGCGACAGCCCTGTCGCGCAGCAGCCCGCTGCAGAACACGACCTCTGCGTCGCAAGCGCTCGCCATTGCCAGGCCAGACTGAATGACTGCACCCGGGTCGGGGTGGCTGTCCAACACGATCAGAAGGCGCTTGAACATGGGTCAGGTCCTTTGAAGGATGGCGGTCAATAGGCGGCGCGCCTTGGCAGGCTTGGCGGCAGGGCGGTTGGGGCCATGAGTTCGCCGCATCCAAGGCCTGCACAAGAACGGTGGTCGAGCGCGCAGGCCAAACTGTATAGATAGAAATATACATAGTCAAAGCCCGAAAAGACAATCGGTGCTGCGGCGGACCGGAAATGCTGCTTGCCAATAAATATTTGTAAGAATATAGTTGGCAATATGGTTTGAAATCCCACCGGCGCGGGCCGATCCGTTCCGGGCCCTCATCGCCCCTTCAGGAGATCTCCGAATGAACCGTGCCAAGACGTACATGCTGCTGGCCGTGCTGGCCTTTGGACTGGCTGCTTGCAGCAGCACGCCCACCGCGCCGGCGGCCATGCCGAGCAAGGCAGTGATGACGGCGGCGCCTGCTCCGGTGACCGCCCCGGCGCCTGTCGCTGCCGTGTCAAGGCCGACGGCCGCATCCACCGTAGCCACGGTGTCGCTGCCTGAGTACCTGGACCCGAAGAGCGGCATCTCGTCCCAGCGCAGCGTGTTCTTCGGCTTCGACGAGTTCGCAATCCGTGGTGACGACGCGGCATTGATCGAAAGACATGGCAAGTACCTGTCCAGCCATCCGGCGGTGGCCATCAAGATCGAGGGCAACACCGACGAACGCGGCGGGGCGGAATACAACCTGTCCCTGGGCCAGAAGCGAGCCGAGTCGGTGCTGCGCGGGTTGCGGATCTATGGCGTCAAGGACGCGCAGATGGAAGCCATCAGCTGGGGCGAGTCCAAGCCCCGCGCGACCGGGCATGACGAAGCCTCGTGGGCGCAAGATCGCCGGGCCGACTTGCAGTACCCGAAGCGCTAGCCGACGCGGGTCGTGGTGCGCCGCCGAGGACCTGCCACGTCAGAGGCCAGCGTCAGACGCCTGCGTGTCGTCGTGCTGTGCCTGATGGCTGGTCTGGCAACGATGGATCTGGTGGGTGCGGCCTACCTGGGCGTGCTGTGGCACGCGCGTCACCCCGATCTGCACCCTGCAGCACAATCGCGGGTAGCCGCGCTGGACCGTGCCGACGACCCGCAAGATTCGGCTGGCGCCAATGCCAATGCCAACGGCAGCGCCAACGCCAACGTCCACACCAACATCCCTACTAACGCGCCGACGTCCCGCTAGCGGTCCATCCAGGACTCCGGGGGCGCAGGGCGCCTCCCGCATGACGCCACCGGAAGATACAAACGCCATCCTGCAGCATGCCTGGTGGGCGCGTTGGCGAATCCGGCTGATGGGCGCCATGGCCAGCCAACCCTCACCGCACGCGACCGAGCCCGATTTCTGGCGCGACCTGCGTGATGAGTTGCTGGCCGGCCGGCAATGGGTGGATCGCGCCATCGTGCTTTGTTATGCGGCGATCACGGGGCTCATCGTCGTCGGTTTCACGCTGCTCGCAGAGCAGGCCAGTCATGGTTTCGCCGCGTTGACGCGGCTGGGTGCCTATGGTCCCTATCTGGCCCTGCTCTGGACGCCGTGCCTGACGGTGGCAGTCCTGTGGTGGACGCGTCGCTTCGCGCCGGGTGCGATGGGTTCCGGCATTCCCCAGGTGGTGCGGGCATTGGACGACGACCTGCCACATGCGCAGCGGTCATGGCTGGTGTCCTTGCGCCTTTCGCTCCACAAGGTGGGACTGGTCGCTGCCGGGCTCCTGGCGGGCCTGTCGATTGGACGCGAGGGGCCCACGGTGCAGGTGGGGGCGGGTGTGATGGGCCATGCGCGCCGCTGGCTGTCGACCGACTCCGGCCTGGATGCACACGATCTGATGGTGGCGGGCGCAGCGGCTGGCATTGCGGCCGCATTCAACACCCCGCTGGGGGGCATCGTGTTTGCCCTGGAGCAATTGTCCCGCCGGCGCAGCATGTCCCACAGTGCCCTGGTGGTGGTGAGCATCGTCCTGGCGGGGCTGGTGGCCGTGTCCGTGTTCGGCAACGAAACCTACTTCGGACAGCTGCGCGTGCAGGAACTGACCTGGGCTGTTCTGGCACCGGGGATTCTGGTGGCGGTGACGGCAGGCTTGGCCGGGGGACTCTTCTCGCGGCTCATTGTTGTCTCTGCCAGGGGTTCAAGTGACTTCTTTTCGCGTTTTCGCGGGCGCCATCCCTTCCGCTTTGCAGCCGCGTGTGCCCTGTTGGTGGCTGCCATTGGCTTCGTCACGAACGGCGCTACGGCGGGTGCCGGCTATGGGCCGACACGCGCGATGCTCGAAGGCCAGGCTGAACTGCCGGGCGTGTTCACGCTGCTCAAATTCTGCGCCACCTGGCTGTCGGCCTGGACCGGCGTGCCAGCGGGAGTGTTCGCACCCTCACTGACCATCGGTGCAGGCATCGGCCACGACGTGGCGCTGTTCGCAGGCGTCAGCCCCGAGGCCGCCATTCCCCTGATTGCGTTGGGCATGGTGGGCTTTCTGGCGGCCACCACCCAGGGACCGATCACCGCCTTCATCATCGTCATGGAAATGGTGTCCGGCCACACCATGGTGTTGAGCCTGATGGCCTGTGCCCTGGTGGCCAGCGGCGTGGCTCGGCTGTTGACGCGGCCCATGTATGGCGAACTGGCGGCGTTGCTGCCGCTGCCGGGCCGCCCGATCACAGAACCGACCGAAGGGGCCCGCAACTGACGCTGCGGGCCCCTTCGCTGGTTCAGACCGGTCGCGGTTCCTCCGTGTCGCTGACGGGCGGCATGGCCCCGTTCACGTCCACGGGCTCTGCGGTGTCGCTGTCTGGCAGCGCCGCGGTGTAGCTGGTCCAGGCGGCCGTGCTGGCCTGTGCCGATGCCGGCACCGTGTTGTCTACCGGAGGCGTGTCTGCTTCAGGCGAATCGTCGTTGCAGGCGGCCAGCAACAGGCCGCAGCTGGCGGCCAGGGCAAGGGTGAGAAGCTTCATCGGGTGCTCCTTGCGCTCAGCGGCTGCCCGGCAGCGGCGTGTTGAGGTATGGGAAGCCCGGCAGCAGCGGCACCACGGCCTGGTCCACGGCGTCGTGCAGCTTGAAGGCGGTTGCACCCAGCGGCACCTTGCTGGGATTGCAATCGGTCCCGAAGCCCAGCGCGTTGTTGTTGCCGTTGGCCATGCACAGGCCCCCCATCACGGCCACCAGTGCGATGTCCACCACGTCGTCCTTGGGTCGGCGGCCGTTGGGGAAGCCGGCATTGTCGCTGCCACCGGCCAGGATGTTGCCGACGATGCCCAGCCGGTTCTGCTGCGCAAAGGCCACCGGCGCGATGTTGGTGTTCAGGCGCAGCATTTCAGAGGCCGTGACATTCATCGGCTTGTTGACACCTGCAATGCCAGTCAGGAAGGTCGTGACCAGGTCGTTGCGCGGGAAGTTCGTCGGGCTGACGCCGGGCAAATTGAGCGCGATCTCCAGCAGCTTGGGCAGGGTGGGGTTGGTCACGTAGTCCGCAAACTGGCCGTCGTCCTTGGGCTTGCTGGCGTTGAACTTGTCCTTGTCCTTCAGGCCAATGACCACTTCGTTGACCAGGGGCATGCCCAGGCGCGACACCTGCACCCAGGCGCCGCCCGCCTTTTCAGACGCGTGGTGACCGGACATCGGGGCGCCATTGAGCAGGCGGGCCTGCCGCAGGCTGGCGGTCGTCCATGCGCCGACGACGTCGTCGCCGTTGGTGAGGCAGGACTTGTGCACCTCCAGCGCCATGGTCGTGACGTTCTTGTCGCCGATGGTGTTGGGCGCCGCGCCGATCAGCGCAGGGTCCGTGATGACCGCCACCGGTGCATTCACCAGGTCGAAGATGGTGCCCAGGTTCACCGCGAAAGCGTCCTGGCGCTGACCGACAAACACCTTGGCAGGCATGCTGCAGCCGGGGATGTTGACGTTGTAGATGTGGCGCGCGGCATAGCCCGCGTAGTCGGGAATGGTCTTCACGCCGATGTTGTCCACCGGCTTGGTGAAGGTGGTGGCGCCGTTGGCGGTGTTGCTGACGGCCTGCGCCGCACCTGTGCGGCGGTCACCGCGCACCACGGACATCGTGTAGCTTTCCTGCAGATTCAGGTTGGCGTCGCCCGGGTTGGCGACCTGGCCGGCCTGGATCAGCGGGATGGCGACGTTCTTGCCGCCGATGGGCAGGGCCACACCCGAGCCGCCCGCCAGCTGGTTCTTGAAGCGGAACTGGAAGCTGATGTCTTCCTTGGCGTCACCGTTGTTGTCGATGTGGATCTCGTACAGTGCGTTCGGGTCCATCGAGAAGTAGTTCGGGCCGCCGTAGGCGTCTTGCAGCGGCTGGTAGTTGGCGATCAGGGTGACATAGCCGTCACGGCCAGGCTCGTAGCTGCGGAACATGTAGAAGTCCGTGCCGTCGACCTTGGGCTGGCCCGCAATGAACGGGGCCTCGCGGTGGCTGGATGCGCCAGCAACGGCGCTCAGCAGGGCCAGGGTGGCGGCCAGAGCCAGCGGGGCGTAGCGCGGGCGGCGGTGGGTGGTGTTGCGGGTCATGGGGATTCCTCGGCGTTGCGGTGTGGTGGATACGGTAGGGGTCCGTCAGCGCAACCCCTGGTTGCACCGGCAGGCCCACTTACGCCGGGGTGCCCATGAATGGATGCGAACGACGGATGCCCGCGTCTTCGGCTCAGGCTTGCATCCAGTCAGCCATGCCGGGCGTAGCGAGCCGACTCGGTGAAGCTCCAGGAGGGCGCAAGCAATCTATTCGCCCCGGTAAACTGCAGCGCATGGACACGCCAGACACCCAGGCCCCGGCCTACGACCCCACCGCCAAGCAGAAGTCGCAGGCCAAGACCTCGCGCATTCCCATCAAGGTGGTGGCCGCGGAGGTGCTGAAGAAACCGGACTGGATTCGGGTCCGGGCGGGAAGTCCCAGCACGCGCTTCTACGAGATCAAGCAGATCCTGCGCGAGCACAAGCTGCACACGGTGTGCGAAGAGGCCTCCTGCCCCAACATCGGCGAGTGCTTCGGCAAGGGCACGGCCACCTTCATGATCATGGGTGACAAGTGCACCCGCCGCTGCCCCTTCTGCGACGTGGGCCACGGACGGCCTGACCCCTTGGACGAAAGCGAACCGGCCAATCTGGCCAAGACCATCGCGGCGCTCAAGTTGAAGTACGTGGTGATCACCAGCGTCGACCGCGACGACCTGCGCGACGGCGGGGCGGCGCACTTCGTCGAATGCATCCGACAGACGCGTGCAGCGTCACCGATGACGCAGATCGAGATCCTGGTGCCGGACTTTCGCGGCCGTGACGACCGTGCGCTGGGCATCCTGAAGGCCGCCCCGCCGGACGTGATGAACCACAACCTGGAAACGATCCCGCGTCTGTACAAGGAAGCGCGGCCGGGTTCGGACTACCAGTTCAGCCTGAACCTGCTGAAGAAGTTCAAGGACGAGGTACCGGGCGTGCCCACCAAGAGTGGCCTGATGGTGGGCCTGGGCGAAAAGGACGACGAAATCCTGGCCGTGATGCGCGACATGCGCGCGCATGGCATCGACATGCTCACCTTGGGACAATACCTGGCGCCCAGTGGCCACCACCTCCCGGTGCGGCGCTACGTGCACCCGGACACCTTCAAGATGTTCGAGCGCGAGGCCTACGCCATGGGTTTCAGCCACGCCGCCGTGGGAGCCATGGTGCGCAGCAGCTACCACGCGGACCAGCAAGCCCACGCGGCGGGTCTGGCAGCAATCCAGCCCTGATCAAGCCCAAAGCAAAGGCCGCCTCATGCGCCGGGCGCATGAAGCGGCCATCTGCGGTGCGTCAGCTGGCGCCGCAGTCAGTGGGGACGATCAGTCCGCGACCGGCAGTTCGCGCCAGTTGAGCCGGCGCAGGCCCATGCCCGAAGGCACGCGCCGCTGCAGGATGCTGGTGCGGCCACCATCGTCACCCACCAGCAGACGCGGCACGCCGTTCACGCTGTAGGTACCTTGGTCGATCACGACGCTGGGCATCGACGCGCTGTAGGCGATGGTGGTGCCCGCGCTGTCGACCAGCTGGCTTTCACCCGTGCCCACGTCCACGGAATAGACGCGGCTCTTGCCGGCCGGGCTGCAGGCGTCGCCGTTGGGCACCATGGACACCCAGGTCACGAGGCCGAAGAAGGAACTCGGATCGGTGATGACGCGCCAGCCGATGTTGCTGGTACTGCGGCCCATGTCGGCCCACCAGCCCATGTTGGAACTGAAGTCGATGGTGACTGGCCGTGTCAGGTCGGTGTTCTCCACCAGGTTGCTCATCTGGATGGGGTAGGTGACGCCCGATGGCAAGGAAGCGGCCGTGCTCATCGCCGTGCCCGTGCCGTCCAGCACTGCGGCGAATATCTGCTTCTGCGTGCTGCTGACATCAGATGAGTGCAGCAAGCGGCCCGTGCCGACCGTGATGAAGCGGCGGTTCAGGCGCGGATGCACCACCACCAAGGGGCGTGAAGTGACGGGCAGCGCCTCCCCGCTGGAATTGGTCAGCTGCGCCAGCCGTATCGGCGCCGCGTAGGCGCCCGAGCTGGGCGTCACGTCCAGGCGCCACAGATTGCCCAGCAGGTCGCCGGCGTAGACGGTTTCGGCGGTGCCGTCCGTGCGGTCCAGGATGTAGGCCTGCACATGCGCCATGCCGGCGCGAGCGGTGGTAGAACCCGCGCCCGTGCCGACCTTCTCCAGAAGTGCGCCGTTGCGCGGGTTGACGAAGAAGAAGTAGCCCTTGCCGTCGGCGTTGTTGTAGCCGGACCCGAAGACCAGCACCCAGCCCCACTTGCGCGTCTTGACGGCCGAAGGTGCGCCATAGGTGGAGCCCAGATCGGCGTGGCTGAACTCCCACAGCACCTTGCCAGCGACGGCAGTTTCCGTGCCCATGGTGGAGGGGTCGGTGACGTCGATGGCGAAGTAGCTCTTGCCACCCTTGCCCAGCGAGCCCACCAGCACCGAACGCCAGTTGGTCGTGCTGCCCAGGGTGGTGCCGGCGTCGTCCATGGTGCGACCCAGGTCGATGTCAAACACCACCGGCGGGCCGTCGACCATGGCCTTGTGCGTGAAGTCCGGGTCGCCGCGTGATCCCAGTCCGTCCACACCCGGCGTGCCCGAAGGACCCTGGTACAGCGCACCCGGCACGTACGCAAAGACTTCCTGGCCGGCCGTGGAGCCGGTCAGCGAACCGTCAATGCCGTGCAGCACGCCGCTGTTGGTGCCCACGTAGAGCATGGTCTTGCGGCTGGCCCATGTCGTCTTGAAGGTGCTGTAGCCCGGATTGGCTGCGTTGGAATACGTCGCCGACGGCGGGCCGACGGGACGCAAACGCGAGCCGACGATGTCGCCGACAGGGCTCGTGCGGTTGCGGTACGCGTGGGAACTGCTCGATGCGCTGGAGTTTTCCTCGTGAGTGGGGTCGCCGCGCAGGTAGTTGAGGTAGTCGCTGCTGTCGTCGCCGCTGCGGTAGACGGTGTCCAGTGCCGTCTTCTGCGCGGCCGACAGGCTGGCGTAGCGGAACGGAATGCCAAGGTTGGTCGATGTGTTCCAGGTCACCATGCGACGGCCCGTGTCCCAACCCGTGCCAGCCATCTGGGCCGTCAGCTTGTTGGCAAAGCCCCATTGCGGCGTCAAGGTGGGAGCGCCCGTGGTGGCGTCAAAGCTGACCGAGTTGGCGCTGACCTCTCCGGTCCAGGTGGCGGCGTCGTACTGGGCGCCGTAGCTGGCCGTGCCAGACAGGGCCACCTGGGGCAAGGTGGTCGCGAAGGATGTCGTGTACGCACGCAGCGCTGACGAGATGCTGGAGAAAGCGGCCGTCAGGCCCGCCACCATCTGGTCGGGCTTGGACACGGTGTAGTAGTTGTCCGGGCGCGATTGGCCGCCCACGGTGTCGCTGTTGGTGTGCCACCAGCTGCTGGGCAGGGCGGCCGTGCGGGTATAGGGGTCGAATCCCGTGGGCACCGTGAAGCCGCCGTACTTGGCTGCCAGGTAGTACTGGTTGTTGCTGGTGTAGGCGCCGAATTCCAGCACGTCGAGCCAGTAGGTGGAGACGGTCTGCAGGCCGATGGTCTTGGCGTCGGTGGTCACGTCGGGACGGATGTCCTTGGTGTGCGCGTCATAGGCCAGACCGGCGATCAGGTAGCTGCCGTTGCTGATGCCCGCGGTGCCCAGGGAACCTCCGCCCACGCCTTCCAGCGTGCCCACCTTGGTGGTGGCGGTGACGGCGTTGACCGTGGTGTCTGCCGTGACCTGCGCCGGCATCGAGGGCTCGCTGGATCCGCCGCTGGAACCCGGCACGTTGCGGTCCCAGTTGGTGTTGGTGTCGCCAATACCCAGCACGAAGTTCTTCTGGCAGGAGTACTGGATGGGGTCGTCCCAGGTGCGCACGATGGGGAAGCCATCGGCCAGGCGGGCCTTGTTGGTGTCGGTCGCGATGTCGTACCAGGTCGAGACCGAGCCCTGGTTCTTCAGGTAGCGCAGCGCGGCGTAGTACAGCTCGCTGACCGGGTCGCGCCGCTTGTAGGTGTGCTGCTCCTGCCCGAACTTGTTCAGGTAGTTGATGACTCCGCTGTTGTTGATCGTCACACCCAGCCAGCTGGCGGTGTCCGAGGCGTCGGCCGAGTTCGGGTTGGTGACCTGAACGCCCGTGTCCGGGTCCCATTCCCGGTTGGCATTGGCCACGGATGCCGAGCCCGGCACGATGGTGTTCGGTCCGATGAATTTCTGCTTCGCCCGCAGCACGCCACCGTCACGGATGTTGTCCGTCGGGTCGTTCAGGTAACCCAGTGCGCTGTAGCGGATCTTCTCCGCGTACTGCTGCATCAGTCCCTCGGGCTTGTAGCCGCCTGACGCGTAGGCGATGCAGTTGGACTCGACCGAGAACCCACTGCCGGAGTCGCACACCTTCACACGTGCGTAAAAGTAGTAGATGGTGTTGTCAGCCAGGGTCAGGGACTGCGTGTAGTGCGTCGGTGTGCCCGTGGTGGACGAAGTCAGCGTGCCGCTCTTGGTGAACCAGACCTGGTTGCCGCGCGTGCGCACGCTGGCCTTCAGCGACGAATAGCTCAGCGGGGTGTGGTCTGCAATTTCCGAACTTGTGGGCGAGGGCCGCTCCTTCAGCGCATTGGAGTCCGAGGTGGGAATGAGCGGGAAGTTGCTGTCACTGCCGTTGTTGGAATCGCTGGTGGCCCAGGCCCGTTCCAGGATGGTCGTCGTGGCGGTGTCCACCACCCGCAGGCCGCCGGTCAGCGCCCAGCGGAAGGGGTCGATGGCCTGCATCGTCATCCAGTTCAGGAAGTTGCCGCTCCAGGTGTCGGCGAAGCTGCTGTCGGTGCACTTGTAGGCGCTGGTGGCCGTGCTGACCGGGTAGAAGTGGCTCAGGTCCGTGCCGGTCTCCGTGCCGACGTAGTACTTGTAGCACTTGGCGTAGTCAAAGTAGCCCAGGTAGCGCGTGCCGGGCACGAACTTGCCTTGGTGTGCCACGCTGACGGCGGTCGGGAATTCCACGGACAGTGCCAGCACCAGATTGCCCGGCACGGTGGCGCTGCTGAAGACCGGTTGGTCGGCCAGCTGCACCTGTGCGTGCAGCAGTCCTGAAGATGCGGCCCAGAGCGCCAGGGCCCCGACGAGGCTCGGCACGTTCAGGAACCGGAGTGTGCGGTTGAGCATGTTCATAGCGTCACGGTGGTCTGGAAGTAAGCCTGGGTGTTGCGTGGCCCGGTCACGCGGATGCTGACCCGGTAGACCACGCGCTGGCCGAGCGCGCCTGCGCCGCCGGCGCTGGAGTCCTCGGCAATGTTGCCCACGGAGCCGTTGCCGCCCTGCGGGTTGAGGTCGTCGGCCATCACGCAGTGGTCAGTAGCCGCGATGCCGGTGTTGGCGCACATGCGGTCGACCACGTAGCGCACCGTCACCGCCTGTTCGGTCACGGCGATGTCGTTGGCGGTGACACCGACACTGGAGAAGCTGCTGTCCGTGATCAATGCATTGGGCAGGCCCTGTGCATTGCTGGCCAGCAGCGTGGAGCTGTAGTTCAAGGCCGTGCTGGAAGTCTGGCGTGCGGTCTCCGAGCCCAGAGACCCTGTCTGCATCGCCGCCACAACCATGCCCACGGCGCGTTCGGCCTGGTTGGTGAGGTCGCGCTTGAAACCCAGGTTGCCGGCGTTGGTCATCGCCGTGCCGTACGACCGGATCATGGCAGCCGCTGCGATGAGCATGATGGCCAGTGCAAACAGGCCGAACAGCATGATCACGCCGCGCTGGGGAAGGCGGGCGCCGCCGTTGCGGCGTGAAGGTGAGGTGAGGGGCTTCATGGGCGGGGCTTCATGGACGGGGCATGAGCAGGACGTTGCGCAACGGCACGGTGAATTCCACCGTGCGCCAACGCAGCAACTGCTCGGTGCTGGTCAGCGTGCGGCTGACCTGCAGGGTAGAGCCGAGGTCGGAAAACAAGGTCAGCGAACTGGGCGACTGCGCCGTGCGATCGGGTGTGCTGTTGCGGATCAGAACGCCAATGCGCAGGGCAATGATCCGGCTCATGTTGGTGCGTGCCGTGGCCGAGCCGTCCAGCAGCGAAGCGGCATCCCAGGGTGAAGTGCCCGGGCTCTGCCAGGAATCGATCCTGCCGTCGTCGTTGGTGTCCACGCCGTAGAGCACGCGCATGTCGGCCACGCCATCGGCCACGGCCGACACGGTGTCTGTGCCGTCCAGCTGCAGCATGTCGTGCGTCACCAAAGTCGCATTGGGACCCACGCCGATCAGCTGGAACTGAGGCAGGTTGGTGGTGATGTTGCCCACCGGCGCAACGTAGGCCGGGGTGGTGGCGCCCATGTCCTGCAGACGGGTCGTGCCCTGCTGGGCAGTGGCGTAGGTGCCGCCAAAGGTGAGCAGCTGGTCCGCGCCGCCGGTGAAGCCGGTGGACACCTGTTCCAGCAGACACTCGGTGTTGTTCTGGAACACCAAGGCCAGGTCGCCGCCGCGCAGGCCCACGGTGGCCGGTACCCGCAGCTGGGCCGCCGCGGCCGATCCCGTCAACACGCGCAGCGGCGATTCGCCAAGGCCCGACGATCCCGTGTGGACGGCCAGAACGTCCGAACCGTCGGTGCCGATGCCGGCGTGCACGACCACCGGCGCCAGGCGCACCGTTTGCGGCACGCTGTCGAACGGCGCAGGAAACGCGGTGCCGCGGGGCAGTTTGGTGGTGGAACTGCGGGCCACGAGCAGCTGGCAGCCAAATGAATTGCGCCAGGACTGCGTGAAGCCCGACCCGGCGCTGCGCACGGTGCGGTCCAGCAGGTAGGCCACGTAGGCGCCACCGATGGAGGAATCGTTGGCCGACGTGAGGTTGCGTCGCGTGCCTTCGTAGCGCACCAGCATCAGCGTGATGGCCAGGGTCAGCACCAGGCTGATGGAGACAGCCACCAGCAGCTCCACCAGCGTGAAGCCGGCGGCGTGCAGCTTGCGCCGGGCGCGACCTGCGGAATCAGGACGTGAGGTGCTCATGGCATCTGCACCTGGGTGGTGTAGGTGTGTACCGTGCCCGAAGGCTCGTGTGGCGCACGCCAGGTGACCGAGACGGTGGCCACACCGGCCGTGACCGTGACCGTGCCGGCCCCGTTCGGCAGACCGCGCGCGGTGGCATCAGCCACGCGGGTGTTCCAGTCCGAGATGACCGTGGTCGACAGGTTGACGGTGCTGTTGGCCCACATGGTGCTGACGATTTCGCTGGCCAGCAGCGACGCACGTGCGCTGTCCTCGGCACTGACCGAGTTCTGCACGGCCTTGGCCTGCAGGCCCACCATGCCGATCAGGCCAAAGCTGAACAGCACGATGACCACCAGCACTTCGATCAGCGACACGCCGCGTGAATGGCGTGCTGCGCGGCCTGCAGCGCACGGGCCTGGGATGTGACGCGGCTTCATCAGGGGCATCCGTCGGGGTTGGTGGAGGACAGCGTGCGCGCCGGGTCGCACTGGCGGACCTGGCCGCCCAGGGAGACCAGGACACGCAGCGCGCGGTCGGCGCGCGCGCCAGACACGTTGTAGGTGCTGACGCCGGCCGATGCCAGCGTGCAGGCCGTGCTGCCAATGCCGGGGCTGGCGTTGGCGACCTGGCGGCCCATGGAGTTGAAGCAGATGGCGGTCGGCCCGCTGATGTCCACGCCACCGGCGCGGTCGGACAGGTTGCCGCACTGCACCACCTCCGCCGTGTCGCCGCTGGTCAGCGGCACCGTGCGGATGGCCCAGAACGCGCCATTGGCCGCCGGTGCCGTGCCCGTGCCGCAGGCGGAATCGTTCGTCAAGAAGAACACCACCTGGCGGCTGCGACGCAGCGCCTCGGTCTGCGCCAGGCGGGCGCCGTTCTGCAGCGCGTCACTGACGGTGCGCACCTGGGTGTTGCGTGTCCAGGTGGTGAAGGACGGCGCGGCCAGACCCAGCAAGACCGCCAGCAAGGCGATGGTGACCACCAGCTCCACCAGCGTGAAGCCCCTGGGCCGTGCGCGCAGGGGCGCGCCCAGCCGCGGCCAGGTGCGGTTGATCAGCATGCCTCCCCCTTCTTCAGCAGCCATTTGCTGGTGCAGGTGTTCCAGCCGCTGGGCGCTGAAGACGTGGCACGCACATCCGCTTCCGTGATGGTGAAGGTGAATCCATTGGTGGCCCCGCTGCCCACTGCCTGCAGCGTGAATGCGGTGGCCGAGGGCGTCCCGGAACAGCTGACGACAAAGTTGCCGAAGGTGCGCGTGGACGCGTCGGTGCTGGCGCAGGGCGTGGTGAAGGTGCCGGCGGTCGCGTAGGTGCGGTTGTCCTGGAAGTGGCGTTCCATCTGCGCGCGCAAGGTGGCCAGGCCGTTGGTGGCGTTGGCGAGCTGTCCGCGCAGGATGTAGTCCCGGTAGCTCGGCAGCGCCACCATGGCCAGGATGGCGACGATGGCCACGGTGATCATCACTTCGATGAGCGTGAAGCCCCGTGCGGCGCGGGCCGATGGGTGCGGAGCGGTCTTGTGGAACATGGCGTGAACCTCTGTGCGGCTGTGTTGGCGTTGAAAGGGCTGGGCCTGATGACCACAAGATCCCTCGCGCCGCGTCTGGCCAAACTATCGGCCTCCAGCCCCGGTGCTTGAGCAGCACCTGGGTAACAGAGCTTTGCCAATTGCGCCGCTCGTCCGCGTTCGTGGACCGCCGGTCCATCCGACGCTTTTCGTCACGGATTCAGGGGTCCTGAGAGGCCACCAGGAGGGGCGCTACAGTGCGTGAAATCTGCACGCACGCCATGCCACGCCACGCCACACTGACCCACCGCACGATGAGCACCTTGGACCGCACCCGACTGCACAACTTCCTTCGCGCCATGCCCAAGGCCGAACTGCACATCCATATCGAAGGATCGCTGGAGCCGGCCTTGATCTTCCAACTGGCGCAGCGAAACGGCCTGACCTTGCCCTACGCCAGCGTGGAAGCCCTGCGCAGCGCCTATGCATTCACGGACCTGCAGAGCTTTCTGGACATCTACTACGCCGGCGCCAGCGTGCTCGTGAAGGAAGAAGACTTCTTTGACATGGCCTGGGCCTATTTCCTGCGGGCCAAGGCCGACGGCGTGGTGCGGTCCGAACTGTTCTTCGACCCGCAGACCCACACCGAACGCGGCGTGCCCATGGCCACGGTCGTGATGGGTCTGAAGCGCGCCTGCGACCAGGCTGAAGCGCAGCTCGGCATCAGCGCCGCGTTGATTCTTTGTTTCCTGCGCCACCTGAGCGAGGAGTCGGCGCTGGAGACGCTGGATGCCGCCTTGCCCTACCGCGAGCACTTCATCGGCGTGGGCCTGGACAGCAGCGAACGCGGCCACCCGCCAGAGAAGTTCGCGCGTGTCTTCGCGCGCTGCCGCGGACTGGGTCTGCACCCGGTTGCCCATGCCGGCGAGGAAGGGCCGCCGGCCTACATCTGGAGCGCGCTGGACGTGCTGGAGGTGGAGCGCATCGACCACGGCGTGCGCTGCCTGGAAGACCCGGCTCTGGTGCAACGCCTGGCAGCCGGACGTGTGCCGCTGACGGTGTGCCCGCTGTCCAACGTCAAGCTGTGTGTCTTTCCCACCCTGGCGCAGCACAACCTGGCCAAGTTGCTGGACGCGGGACTGTGCGTCACCGTCAACAGCGACGACCCCGCCTACTTTGGCGGCTACCTGCTGCAGAACTTCAGCGAGACTTTCGACGCCCTGCCGCAGCTGGACGCGACGCATGCGTACACCCTGGCCCGCAACAGTCTGGAAGCCAGTTTTGCGACCGAAGCCGACAAAGTGCGCTGGGTGCAGCAACTGGACGCCGCGTTGGCGGCCGCCTGAGCGCCCGCGTGCGTCAATGCCGGAAGGCGCGCGTGACCATCAGCGCGGACTGCAGGTACAGGGCATTCCAGATGCGCTGGATCGCGGCGCGCCCGAGGATGGTCCCGGTCAGCAGGTCTTCCATCGAAACGGGCGCTCCCTTCATGCGCTCGATCAGGCGCTTGGTGGCGCCATCGATCGGCAGGCCACCGAGCGGCGTGCCCAGTGCCACACGGCACCGCACGGGGCCGGCCAGTTCCGGCAGCAGCCTGGATTGCGCCCCGCGCAGCGCCAGGTGCCACAGCAGCGGGCGCAGGGACCCGGTGTGAAGGCGGCTATCCGCAGGGGGGTTGAGGTCCACGCTGGGCTCAATGCGTTGCAGGTTGACCCTGGCCAGCACATCGTCACTCAGCACGCAGAGGTCGCGGGTGCTGTAGTACACCTGCCGCTGTGGGTCCAGGGTGAGGGACAGTGGCTGGTCGTCCAGTTGCAAGGCCAGTGACAGCGGCTTGCCATGGCGGGCGCTCGCGGCCACCAGGGACAGCAGGTCGGCCGAGGCGGGGTCTTCGGAGAAAGGCTTCAACTCCAGCAAGAGCGACGGACTGACATGGGCGCTGGCCGGGCCCAGGTCGCCCGCTGCGGTCGATGGCAGGTCCAGCTCGCCTGTGAGGATGGTGATCACGCCGGTGGGCTCGAAGTCCGAAGCCTGTTGCGGCTGTGTGCTCTTGAACATCAGTTTCCCCAGATCCGAACCCTGCGCGGGCACCGCGTGCTGTCGCAGCAATGCGCGGCAGGCGAGATGGATGCTAGAGGTGCGCCTGGCGCGACCGTCGCGCGCAGATGCGTCCAGGTGTATCGATGCGGGCCGCGGCCGCAAGGTACTGGTGAACGTATTCGCCAGGGTGGCAAGGGGGTGCCGTGTGGCCTGCGCCATGTACCTGCGGTTGCAGCCATAAGGAGCGGCCGGGGGGCCGCCCGCCCCATTGCCGGCTCAGGCGCCCAAGGCTTGGGTCAGCGCAGGCGCGCCGACCCCGAATGCATAGGCGTCCATGCCCAGTTCACCGAAGACCAGGCTGTCGTGGATGCGCGTGCCCGGCAGGTCGCTGTTGGGGCCCGCGCCAGCACCTGCCGCCACATAGAAGGGCAACAGGTGCTCGTCGGTCGGATGCATCAGCGCTGCATGTGGGGCCTGGTTGCGGTAGTCGAACAGGCCCTGCCAGTCGGCTGCGGCCACGTGTTCCGCGAACCAGTTGCGGAAGGCCGTGCTCTCCGGCGTGGCGGCCCGTTCCGGCGGGTGCAGGCCGCCGCCGGCAAACACGCGCCGCAGGTTGTGCGTGATGCTGCCGCTGCCAATGATCAGCACGCCTTCGTTAGCCAAGGGTGCCAGCGCGCGGCCCAGGGCAAACAGCTTTTCGGGTGGCCAGTTGGGCGGCCAGGCCAGCGGCAGCACGGGAATGTCGGCGTCAGGGAACAGGAAGCGCAGCGGCGTCCAGATGCCGTGGTCCAGTCCGCCTTCGTCCACCCGGTGCACGGGCAGGCCGGCGTCCTTCAGCAGGCCTGCCACCCGGTCGGCCAGGGCCGGTGCGCCGGGCGCGTCATAGCGCAGTGTGTAGAGCTTGGGGTCGAAGCCGCCGAAGTCGTAGACGGCCTCGTGCGACGGCGCAGCCAGCAGCACGGGTTCGCGGGTCAGGCTGTGCGCGGATATGACCAGCACGGCGCGCGGCTTGCCGTGCTGGGCGACGATGGCGTGGCCCAGGCGCTGCATGAAGGCGCCGGCCTCGCGTGGCTCCAGCGCCGTCATCGGTGAACCGTGGGACAGGAAGAGAGGCGGGATGGTGTTCATGGCGCCATTGAAGCACCTCCGGTCCGCTCGGGCGTTCAAGCACGCTGCATGCAGGATTCACCCGGGCGGCGTGGGCCCGGCCCGCTTCCGCTATGGTGCGCATCATGAACATGCGGTCACCGAACGATCCCAAGCCTCCTTCCGCCGCCGCCATGGCCTGGCGCCAGACCCTGCGCGATTTCCGTGCCGGTGAACTGCGCCTGCTGGCCGTGGCCGTGATGCTGGCCGTGGCTGCGCTGACGGCAGTGGGCTTCTTCGCCGACCGGTTGGGCAGCGGGCTGCAGCGCGACGCCAGGCAATTGTTGGGCGGCGATGCCGTCGTCAGCAGCGACCGGCCCACGCCGCCAGAGTTGGCAGTGCAGGCCGCCGAACTGGGCCTGCGCACGGCGCTGATGGCCAACTTCCCCAGCATGGCCCGCGCCAGCGACGTCCAGGGCGGGGCGACGCGATTGGTGGCGGTGAAGTCCGTCAGCGCCAGCTACCCTTTGCGCGGCCGCTTGCAGCTGCAAGGCCTGAAATCCGCGGAAGCTGTCGACGCGCTGGCCGCCGCGCCGCAGCCCGGCACCGTGTGGGTCGACCCGTCCTTGCTGGAGGCCTTGCAACTGAAGGTCGGAGACCCGCTGCTGCTGGGCGACGCCACCTTGACCATCGCCCGTGTCATCGTCATCGAACCCGACCGCGGCACCGGATTCTCCAGCTTTGCACCGCGCGTGATGCTGGCCGATGCCGACCTGGCCGACACGGGCCTGGTGCAGCCCGCCAGCCGCGTGTCCTACCGCCTCGCCGTGGCCGCGCCGGATAACTGGAGCGCAGCGCGCGCCGACGCAGCCGTCCGCCGCTTCGTGACCTGGACTGAAGATCGCATCAAGTCCGCGCCCTTGCGCGGCGTGCGCATCGAATCGCTCCAGAGTGGGCGACCGGAAATGCGCCAGACGCTGGACCGCGCCGAGAAGTTCCTGAACCTGGTCGCCCTGCTCGCCGCTCTGCTGGCCGCGGTGGCAGTGGGCATTGCCGCGCGCGACTTTGCGCAGCGCCACCTGGACGACTGCGCCATGCTGCGCGTGCTGGGCCTGAGCCAGCGGCGCATCGCCACGGCCTATTCGCTGGAGTTTGGCCTGGTGGGCTTCATGGCCAGCGCGGCCGGCGTCCTGCTGGGCCTTGCAGTGCACTGGGTCTTTGTCTGGCTGCTGGCCGGGCTGGTGGAATCGAGATTGCCCGCCCCCAGCATCTGGCCCGCGCTTTTTGGCATCGGCGTCGGCATGACCTTGCTGCTGGGTTTCGGCCTGCCGCCGGTGTTGCAGCTGGCACAGGTGCCGCCGCTGCGCGTGATCCGCCGTGACGTGGGCGGGCTGAAGGCCGGCTCGGTCGGCGTGTTGCTGGCGGGCATGGGTGGCTTTGTCGCGCTGCTGATGGCGGTGTCCTCCGACACCCGCCTGGGGCTGATTGCGGTGGGTGGCTTTGCCGCGGCCGTGGGACTCTTCGCGCTGCTGTCCTGGGTGGCGGTGCGGGTGCTCAGGCGCGCGGTCCCGGAAAGCCACGCGCCGCGCTGGCTGGTGTTGGCTACACGGCAGATCGCGGCCCGGCCGGCCTTTGCGGTGCTGCAGGTCAGCGCTCTGGCCGTCGGCCTGCTGGCCCTGGTCTTGCTGGTGCTGCTGCGCACCGACCTCATCAGCAGCTGGCGCCAGGCCACGCCGCCTGACGCGCCCAACCGCTTCGTGATCAACCTGCAACCCGAGCAGGCAGACGCTTTCAAGGCGGCCTTGTCGGCCAAGGGCATCACCCAGTACGACTGGTACCCGATGATCCGCGGCCGGCTGGTCGCCATCAACGACAAGACCGTCAACGCGGCCAGCTTCAACGGCGAGCGTGCCAGCCGCCTGGCCGAACGCGAATTCAACCTGAGCCACAGTGCCCAGCCGCCCGCGCACAACAGCATCACGGCCGGCCGGTGGGTGGAGGACGAGGCCGGTGGGCTGTCGGTGGAAGAAGGTCTGGCGCAGGAACTGGGCCTGAAGCTGGGCGACCGCATGCGATTTGACGTTGCGGGCCAGTTGCTGGAAGGCCGCATCAGCTCCCTGCGCAAGGTGGACTGGGGTTCCATGCGCGCCAACTTCTTCGTGCTGTTCCCACAGGCCCGGCTGCCCGATGTGCCGGCCAGCTACATCAGCGCCTTCAAGGCCCCGCCACCCGTGGCGGGACAGCCCAGTTTTGACAGCCAGCTGAGCCGCGACTTCCCCAACATCACCAACATCGACGTCTCGGCCACCATCGCCCAGGTGCAGCGGGTGCTGGACCAGGTGATCAGCGCGGTGGAGTTCCTGTTCGGCTTCACCTTGCTGGCGGGCCTGGTGGTGCTGTTTGCCGCGATCTCTGCCACACGTGAAATGCGCGCGCGCGAATTCGCCATCATGCGGGCCATGGGTGCCAGCGGTCGCCTGCTGGCCCAGGTGCAGCGAGCGGAACTGCTGGGAGTGGGCGCGCTGGCCGGCCTGCTGGCGTCCTCAGCCGCCATGGCCGTCGGCTGGCTGCTCGCGCGCTATGCCTTTGACTTCAGCTGGAACCCGTCCTTGTGGGTGCCGCTGGCCGGCACCCTGGCAGGTGCCTTGCTGGCGCTGGCAGCCGGCTGGTGGGGCCTGCGCGAGGTTCTCACGCAGCCGGTGCTGCAGACCTTGCGCCGGGCCGGCGCCGTCTAGCGCGCGCCAGACCCTTCGGCCCTGGGGCCTGCGTTCAGAAGGTTTCCCAGCTGTCGTCCGCCGTGGGCGCTGCTGGCGCTGCGGCAGGCGCGGGGCGGGGTGCGGCAGGAGCCGTGGCCACAAGCGCGGCGCTGGCTGTCACCACCTTGGCAAGGGACTTGGCCGCCGCAGGTGCCTTGGCGGCCTTGTGCACGGCCTGCTGGGCCACGACACGCGGCGTGGCAGGCGCTTCGACCCTGGCAGGCGTGGCCGCTTGCGCGGTGCGCGTGATGTCACCGAACTGGAAGCGGCTGACCACGGCCGTCAGCTTCTCGGCTTGCTGACGCAAGCTGTCCGCAGCGGCAGCGCTTTGCTCCACCAACGCCGCGTTCTGCTGCGTCATGCTGTCCAGCTGCGACACGGCACTGCCGACCTGGCCGATGCCTGCGCTCTGTTCACCAGCGGCGCTGCTGATCTCGCCAATGATGTCGGACACACGCTGCACGCTGGAGACGATCTCGTTCATCGTGCTGCCCGCATCCGCCACCAGCTTGGACCCGGCTTCCACGCGGTCAACGCTGGCGCCGATCAGCGCCTTGATTTCCCGGGCCGCCTGCGCGCTGCGCTGCGCCAGGCTGCGCACTTCCGACGCCACCACGGCAAAGCCGCGGCCCTGTTCGCCGGCCCGTGCGGCTTCCACCGCAGCGTTCAGCGCCAGGATGTTGGTCTGGAAGGCGATGCCGTCGATCGTGCCGATGATGTCGGAGATCTTCTTGCTGCTGGCATTGATCTCGTCCATGGTGCTGACCACCTGGGTCACCACCGTACCGCCGCGACGGGCCACGTCGCTGGCCGAAGCCGCCAGCTGGTTGGCGGTGCCGGCGGAATCGGCCGTCTGGCGCACGGTGCCCGTCAGTTCTTCCATGCTGCTGGCCGTCTGCTGCAGGGAACTGGCGGACTGCTCGGTGCGTTGGCTCAGATCCGCGTTGCCGCTGGCAATTTCCGCCGCGGCAATGCCGATTTCGTCGCTCGCCTGGCGCACGGTTTCCAGCGACGAGCGCAGCCCGTCCACCATGTCGCGCAAGGCCCGGCGCAGGTCGGCAATTTCATCATTGCCCGTCACTTCGGGCTGCGCGCCCAGCTGGCCCTGGGCCACCTGCTGGCTCAGCGCCACGGCTTGCAGCAATTCGCCCAGCACGCGCCGCTGGGTGCGCCAGGCCATCACGAGGGACGCCAGGGTGGCCAGCAGAACCAGTGCTCCCAAGGTGATGCTGGTGGTGCGGCTGCGGGTGTCGGCCACGGCCTGGAACTCGGCCTGCACGGCTTCGCTGCGCTTGGCCAGGTCGCTCAGACTCTGGTTCAGGCGCGCGTAGGTGTCTTCGGCAGAGCGCATGGCGCCAGCGCCCGTGTTGGCATCCATGCCGGCGAGGTCGATGGCTCGGTCGCACTGGCGCTGGTACTCCGCAAACAAGGGCTTGGCTGCGGCCACCAGCTGGGCGGCCTTTTCGTCGGCGGCCAGCGCAGCGGGCAAGGCGGTCAGTGACTTCTCCGCCACTTTGACGCGTTCAGCCAGCGCGGTGCGCGTGGCTTTCACCTTGGCGTCGTCCAGGCTGGCAATCAGCGTCAAGGTCCGGTAGGCGTCGGCCCGCACCTCCTGCAGGCCCTGCAGGCCTTCAGACAGGGACTTGTGGTGGTCGAGCGCTTCCGCGCCCACGCGCTCCACTTGCTCGATCTCATGCGTCTGGAGGGTCACGAAGGCGCCACCGGACAACAAGGTCACGGTGGCGGTGATCAAGGCGGGCGCGAGCAGTCGGGCGCTGAGCTTCATGAGGGCTACCGGAATCGTGGAATGGTCACTGGTAGACGCCACCGCAGACTGCGGTTTCGCCCAGCTTCTCGCAATACATGACCTTGGGTTCGACCTTCTTGGTCACCGGGTTGGTGAACTTGTACTCCTGCCAGAAGCCGCCCGGCTTGGACTTGGCCATCGCCACGCGTTCCTTGACGAAGTACTTGCCGTCCACATCGGTCAGGTCCAGCAGGTCGCGGCCGACCTGCTTTGAATTGGCGCCGTGCGCCAGGCACTTGCCGTCCAGGCCATAGACCACCAGGTAGAGGTCTCGGTCGGTGAAGGGGCCTGCCTTGTCGCTGATGCTGCTGTAGCCTTTGTCAGTGCCATTGGCCTTGATGAAAGCAATGCCCTTCTTGACCATGGCCTGGGCTTCTTCCTTGTTCGCGTTGGAAGCCACTGCGGGCAGGACAGACGAAGCAAAAGCCAGCGCCATGGCGGCCGTGCGGAGGGTGTGGGTGAATCTCATGGGGTGCTCCTTGCGTCAGGGCAACGGCCCTGTCCTGAAGTTGTCGGCCGCTCGCTGGCAAGCTTGAGGGCGGCACCCAGTGTCGGTGCAAGCACCCAGGCCCCAAGGCGCGAAAAGCCGCCCGAAAAGTCCACATACCGAGGGACCCATGAAAAAGCCCGCCAGAGGGCGGGCTTTGCATGGAGCTGCGGGGCTCAGCTGTTGATGAGTCCCATGTCTGCGCTGCTCATGAGCCCCTCGATGTCCATGAGGATCAGCATGCGTTCACGATCGCTGCCGCCTTCACCCTGGCCCTGTCCGCTCTTGACGGTTCCGATGCCCGTGATGAAGCTCGCGTCCACACTGGAGTTCAGCTCCGGCGAGGGCTTGATCTGGTCCCTGCTCAGTTCCAGCACGTCGGACACCGAGTCCACCACCGCGCCGACCACACGGCCCTTGACGTTGAGCACCACCACCACGGTGAAGGTGTTGTATTCCGCGGTGTCACAACCCAGCTTCAGGCGCAGGTCGATGATGGGCACGATCACCCCACGCAGGTTGACCACGCCCTTGATGAAGGAAGGCGCGTTGGCAATGCGCGTGGGCTGTTCATAGGAACGGATCTCCTGCACACGCAGGATGTCGATGCCGTACTCCTCGGCGCCCAGGCGGAAGGTCAGGAACTCGCCACCTTGCGATGTCTTGCTGGCGGCCAGGCCCGCGGGGGAGCCGGCGCGCGCGGCTTCGGCGCGGGCGATGTGGGAGGCTTCGGCGATCATTTCCATGTCGGTGTCCTGTCGTGTTCGGAGCGGTGTTTGATGGGGATATCGGCGCGCCGATGCGTTTCTGAAGCGGCGTGCCAGCTCAGAACGTTTCCCAGTCGTTGTCGGACGCCTGGTTGGCTGCGGCCGACACCGGCGCCGCGGGCAGCGCGGCCGGTTTTTGCGCGGGCCGAGGATTGCTGCTCGCCTTCACGGGCCTGGTGGCAGCCGGGCTGGCAGCTTTGGTCGCCGGCACGGCGGGAGCGGGTTTCGGCGCCGCCTTGGCCACGCTGTGCGTGCGGGCCTGCTCGATCACGACCTGAGCGGCCGCCTTCGGCGCTCCGGCATGGGCCGCGAAGCCGCTGGCCGCATGGCCGGTGCGGAAGCTGTTCACGGCCTGGGCCAGCTGCTGCGACTGGTCCTTCAGCGACTCGGCCGCAGCTGCGCTCTGCTCCACCAGGGCGGCATTCTGCTGCGTCATCTGGTCCAGCTGCGTCACTGCGCTGTTGATCTGTCCGATGCCGGCGCTCTGCTCGGCGGCAGCGGCACTGATCTCGCCGATGATGTCGGACACGCGCCGCACGCTGGCCACGATCTCGCCCATGGTGTTGCCGGCGTCCTGCACCAGGCGCGACCCGGATTCCACCTTTTCCACGCTGGCGCCGATCAGGCTCTTGATCTCGCGTGCAGCCTCAGCGCTGCGCTGCGCCAGGCTGCGCACCTCAGACGCCACCACGGCAAAGCCGCGGCCCTGTTCGCCGGCCCTTGCAGCTTCCACCGCTGCATTCAGGGCCAGGATGTTGGTCTGGAAGGCGATGCCGTCGATCGTGCCGATGATGTCGGAGATCTTCTTGCTGCTGGCATTGATCTCGTCCATGGTGCTGACCACTTGCGCCACGACCTGGCCACCGCGGCCGGCCACTTCGCTGGCCGAGCTGGCCAGCTGGTTGGCCGTGCGTGCGGACTCCGCCGTCTGGTTCACCGTGCTGGTCAGCTGCGCCATGGAACTGGCGGCCTGCTGCAGGTTGGATGCGGTCTGCTCGGTGCGGTTGCTGAGGTCGGCATTGCCTGTGGCGATTTCATGGGCTGCCACCGACACACCGTCCGCACCGCCCCGGATCGAACCCAGGGTGCGGCGCAGCGATTCCTGCAGGTTTTGCAGCGAGCGCAGCACTTCGGCGGCATCAGAGCTGCCCTGCACAGGCACGTCCTGCGTCAGGTCGCCGCTGGCGATGCGCTGCGCGTGGGTGCCAAAGTCGGTGAGGAAGCTGCGCAGCACTGCGCCGCCCGTGGCCAGCAGCACCATGGCAGCCGCCGTCAGCGCGACACTGCCGCCGACGGTCCAGGCCGGTGACCAGCCCTGGAACACGCCTGCCGCGACGACGCCCTGGCCGGCGGCCAGCATCGCAAAGCACAGCGACATGCGCTGCGTGGTGGTGAGATTGGCGAGCATGTTGTGTTTTTCCAGTAGTGAAGGGTTGCCGCAGCTCAGGCCGCGTGCAGTTTGAAGACGCCCACGACTTCGCTCAGGCGTGCAGCCTGTTCGCGCAGGCTTTCGGCGGCGGCCGCACTTTCTTCCACCAGCGCGGCGTTCTGCTGCGTCATGTTGTCCAGCGCAGCGACGGCGCCATTGACCTGGCCGATGCCGGAGCTCTGTTCGCCCGCACCGGCGCTGATCTCGCCGATGATGTCGGACACCCGCTGCACGCTGACCTGGATCTCGTCCATCGTGCTGCCGGCGTCGACCACCAGGCGCGAACCTGCTTCTACGCGGTCCACGCTGGCGCCGATGAGGGCCTTGATTTCGCGTGCCGCTTCGGCGCTGCGCTGGGCCAGGCTGCGCACCTCGGACGCCACCACGGCAAAGCCACGGCCCTGTTCGCCTGCGCGTGCGGCCTCCACCGCGGCATTCAGCGCAAGGATGTTGGTCTGGAACGCAATGCCGTCGATCGTGCCGATGATGTCGGAGATCTTCTTGCTGCTGGCATGGATGTCGTTCATGGTGGAGACCACCTGCGACATGACCCGGCCACCGCGCTGCGCCACGTCGGCGGCTGAAGTGGCGAGCTGGCTGGCCGTGCTGGCGCTGCCGGCCGCCTGTTGAACGGTGCCGGTGATTTCTTCCAGGCTGGCCGCAGCCTGCTGAAGGTTGCTGGCGGTCTGTTCGGTGCGGCTGGACAAGTCGAGGTTGCCGGTGGCAATCTGGGTGCTGGCGGTGCCGATGGAGTCGCTGCTGTCGCGGACGGCAGAGACCGTCCGGGTCAGCGCGTCCTGCATGCGGGCCAGCGCGCGCAGCATGTCGCCCATCTCGTCGCGGCCCTTGGCTTGCACAGGCAGCGACAAGTCGCCGGAAGCGATGCGTTCAGTGACTGCAATGCCGGCACGGACGGGTGTCAGCACCGAGCGTGTGATGACCCAGGCCGCCAGGGCCGCGATCAGGATGGCCACCAGGCCCAGGCCCAGCACGATCCAGGCACTGCGCCGTGCATTGGTGGTGAGCAGGGTGCTCTCGTCGGCCACACGCTGCTGCTGGAATTTCGCCAGCGATTCAATCGCATCGATGTAGGCCTTCGATGCGGGCAGCATGCTGCTGTCAAGCAGGCCCTGTGCCTTCTCGGGGTCGTTGGCCTTCAGGAGGTCCATCACCACTTTGCGCGCGTCCACGTAGGCCTTGCGCTGGGTGCCGATGACCGCGAGCAGGGCCTTGCCCTTCTCGCTGTCCACGTGCTTTTCCAGTTCGGACTGCACCTGGGTGATCTGCTCGGACGTGGCCTGCATCTGCGGCGTCAGGAAGGCCGTGACCTCCTTGTGACCCCCACTCTTGGCAATGGCCAGGGCGCGACTGATGTTCAGGTGGACCTTGCCGCTCCAGTCGTTGGCCAGTTGTTCGCGGTCCTGCATCTCCATCAGCTGCGCGCTGTCGTGCGACATGCCTTGAAGGCGAAGACAGGAAATGGCCACGACCAGCACCAGCAGGCCCACGACGAGGCCGTAGCCCAGCGCAAGCCGTGTGCCGATCTTGAGTTGCGAAGGATTCATCGAATGTCCAGCGGCCGCTTCAGGCGGCCTGCAATTTGAAGGTGCTGACGACGCTGCCGAGCCGTTCGGCCTGTTCGCGCAGGCTCTCCGCCGCCGCAGCGCTCTGTTCCACCAGGGCGGCGTTCTGCTGCGTCATGCCGTCCAGTTGGCTCACGGCAGCGTTGACGTTGCCGATGCCGGTGCTTTGTTCGCCTGCGGCGGCGCTGATCTCGCCAATGATGTCGGACACCCGCTGCACGCTGGCCACGATCTCGTCCATGGTGCTGCCCGCGTCGGCCACCAGCCTGGAGCCGACTTCCACGCGGTCCACGCTGGCGCTGATCAGCGTCTTGATTTCGCGTGCGGCAGCAGCGCTGCGCTGCGCCAGGCTGCGCACTTCGCTGGCCACCACCGCGAATCCTCGGCCCTGCTCGCCGGCACGGGCCGCTTCCACGGCCGCATTCAGCGCCAGGATGTTGGTCTGGAACGCAATGCCGTCAATGGTGCCGATGATGTCGGCGATCTTCTTGCTGCTGTGGTTGATCTCGTCCATCGTGGACACCACCTGGGCCACCACCTGGCCGCCGCGCTGGGCCACGTCGGCGGCCGAGCCAGCCAGTTGGCTGGCCTGGCGTGCGGAGTCGGCGCTCTGGCGCACGGTGCCCGTCAGCTGTTCCATGCTGCTCGCGGTTTGCTGCAGGGAACTGGCCGCCTGTTCGGTGCGGTGGCTCAGGTCGGTGTTGCCCGAGGCGACTTCGCTGCTGGCGTGGCGGATGCTGGCCGACGACTCGTGCACCTGGCCGACGACCTGGCGCAGGCTGTCCTGCATGCGGTTCAGCGCAGCCAGCAGGGTGGCGGCTTCGTCCTTGCCTTCCACGCGTATGGGCATGGTCAGGTCGCCGCCGGCGATGGATTCGGCCACGCGCGCGGCATAGCCAATGGGGCCGGTGATGGAATGGGAGTTCATCAAGGTCAAAGGCACCACGACCACCACAACCAGACCCACGGTGGCCAGGAAGGCCCACATCACCATTTGCATGGCGTCGATGAAATGGACCTGCGTGCTGACCGCTTCGGCTTCGACGATCTTGGCAATCTTCTCGACGTTGGCTTCCACCACCCGCACTTCTTCCTTGGCCCTGTTCAGCATCTTGTCCGCGGTGCGCGCGTTGTCGTAGCCGCCGCTTTGGATGTTGTTCAGCGTGGGCATGCTGCGCTGCACGTAGCTGTCCATGCGCTGGATGGAGTCGCGGGCGATGGGGTTGTCCTCGTCCTCTTCGCCTTCCAGCATGGACGTCAGGGACTTCTTGGTGGCGTCCACCGCCTTCAGCCAGGACTCGCGGTGCTTGACGACCGCGGCGCTGTCTTCGTAGTCGATGACCATCTGCTTTTCAAGCAGGCGCACCTGCGACAGGTTCTGGCGCAGCGCCGAGACGGTGTTCGTCTCGTGCATCGAATGCTCCATGAAATCCGTGTTCAGGGTCTTGATGCGGGCGCCACCCAGAAGGCCCACCAGGCCCACCAGGGCGAACATGCCCAGGACCATGGCAATGGCCCCTTGCATTCGTGTCTTGATGGAGAAGCCGCGGATCAGCAACTGCAATTGATTCATGAGACGGCCTCGGATCAGGTTAGGGAGCGGTCGATTTCCAGCGGCCCAGTCTTCAGTGGCGTGACCGACGGATCAGCGAACCCACATCCAGGATCAGTGCGACGCGGCCGTCGCCCATGATCGTGGCGCCGGAGACGTCGTCCACCTTGCGGTAGTTGCTCTCCAGGTTCTTCACCACCACTTGTTGCTGGCCCAGGAGTTCGTCCACCAGCATGGCCACGCGGCCGCCTTCGGCTTCCACCACGACCATGATGTTGCTGACGTGCTCGAAGTCGAAGCGCGGCACGTTGAAGACGCGCTCCAGGTCGACGACGGGCATGTACTCGTCGCGCACCTCCACCACGCGGCCGGAGCCGCCGATGGTCTTGATCATCCCGGTCTGGACCTGGAAGGACTCGACGACGCTGGACAGTGGCAGGATGTAGACCTCTTCGCCGACGCCCACGCTCATGCCGTCCATGATGGCCAGTGTCAGCGGCAGACGCACGCGCACCGTCATGCCGTAGCCTTCGGCGGAGTCGATCTCCACCGTGCCGCCCAGTGCGGTGATGTTCTTCTTCACCACGTCCATGCCGACACCGCGGCCGGACACGTCGGTCACCTGGTCGGCGGTGCTGAAGCCGGGCGCGAAGATGAGGCTGTAGACCTCGGAGTCGGTCATCGCGTCAGAGACATCCAGGCCGCGTTCGCGGGCCTTGG
Organism: uncultured beta proteobacterium; assembly: GCA_963750785.1. Taxonomy (GTDB): domain Bacteria; phylum Pseudomonadota; class Gammaproteobacteria; order Burkholderiales; family Burkholderiaceae_C; genus Rubrivivax. The sequence continues at coordinate 697,035 of CAVVSC010000006.1, forward strand.
ACAGCAGCTTGGCGCGGTTCAGGCCCTTGCCGTCGTCGCGCACTTCAATGACGATGCTGCCGCCCTGGTGGCTGGCGATCAGGGTGATGGTGCCGGCTTCGGGCTTGCCCTTGGCCAGGCGTTCGGCCGGCATTTCAATGCCGTGGTCGCAGCTGTTGCGCACCAGGTGGGTGAGCGGGTCGGTGATCTTTTCCACCAGGCCCTTGTCCAGTTCGGTGGCTTCGCCAACCTGCACCAGTTCCACCTTCTTGCCCAGCTTGCCGGCCAGGTCGCGCAGCATGCGCGGGAAGCGGCTGAAGACCAGGCTCATGGGGATCATGCGGATGCCCATGACGGCTTCCTGCAGGTCCCGCGTGTTGCGTTCCAGGTCGGCCAGGCCGCTGGCCAGCTGTTGGTGCAGCGCAGAGTCCACGTCCTTGCTGTTCTGCGCCAGCATGGCCTGCGTGATGACGAGTTCGCCCACCAGGTTGATCAGCTGGTCGACCTTGTCGACGCTGACGCGCAAGGTGCTCGACTCGGCCGCGGCGGCGGCTTTCTCGGCCTTGGGGGCAGCAGCGGCGGGCTTGGCCACGGCAGGTGCGGCGGCGCTGGCCGCGGCGGCCACCGGGGCCGGAGTGCCGCTGGTGGGTGCGCCGGGTGCGTCGTCAAAGAAGCCGTAACCGGGGTCGGGCGCGGCGGCCTTGGCGGCCGACATGTCGGGCGCGCCGGGCGAACCTTCGTGGAAGCCGTAGCCGTCGGTCAGCGGCATCAGTTGCACGTGTTCCCGTGCCACGTGGAAGCCGAAGAGGTCGATGAGGTCGTTGTCCGACGAGGTGGTCAGCACCTTGAAGCGGCGCACGCCGTCAGCGTCGCGGCCGGCGTCCAGCGGTTCGATGGTGCCCAGGTTGGTGATTTCCTTGAACAGGTCCACCAGGTTGTCGGCAATGGCCGGGTCCGGCAGAGGACCGACGCGCAATTCCAATGCGCGAATGCCGTCGGCGGCGGTCTTGGCGGGACCCGGTGCAGCGGCTGCCGCAGGCGCGGCGGCTGCAGCAGCAGGCCGGGGCGCGGGCACGGCCGGCGCTTGTCCTTCGACGTGCCCCCGGATGGCCGCCAGCAGCTCGGTGGTGTCCACGGCGTCGGCGCCGCTGCCCTGGTGGCGGCCCAGCATGGCTTTCAGGGCGTCTCCGCTGGCCAGCAGCACGTCCACCATGCCGGCGTTCGGCGCCAGTTCGTGGCGGCGCAGCTTGTCCAGCAGCGTTTCCATCTGGTGGGTCAGCTCGGCCACGTCAGAGAACCCGAAGGTCGCCGCGCCGCCCTTGACGGAATGCGCGCAGCGGAAGATGGCGTTGAGTTCTTCGTCGTCCGCGGCCGTGATGTCCACCTTCAGGAGCATCTGCTCCATGGTGTCCAGGTTCTCGCCGGCCTCTTCAAAGAAGACCTGGTAGAACTGGCTGAGGTCGATGCCGGCCGACAGATGGCCGCCTTCATTGGTCATTTCACCCATTTCAGTATTCCCGTAGACAGATGTGTCCGATCAAGCTTCCCGCCACGGAACCGGCTTTGCCGGGCCGTTGGCGGACGGCCCCCTTGGGGGGTAGCGAGCGATAGCGAGCTTGGGGGCTCATCTGATGACCTTGCCGATCACTTCCACCAGCTTGGCGGGATCGAAAGGCTTCACCAGCCAGCCGGTGGCGCCTGCGGCGCGTCCGGCCTGCTTCATCTGGTCGCTGCTCTCGGTGGTCAGGATCAGGATCGGCGTGCTCTTGAACTTGGGGTTCTCGCGCAGCTTCTTGGTCAGGCCGATGCCGTCCAGGCGCGGCATGTTCTGGTCGGTCAGCACCAGGTTGAAGTCGCGGCTGTTGGCCTTTTCGTAGGCGTCCTGGCCATCCACCGCCTCGACGACATTGAAACCGGCGTTCTTGAGGGTGAAGGAAACCATTTGGCGCATGGAGGCGCTGTCGTCAACGGCGAGGATCGAGTGCATGAGGTCTGCTCCGGGGAAATTCGGGTGTTCTGAGGCTGGGCTGGGGCGGGATCTGGCGGCTGGCGGTCAGAAGAGCTCGACGCTGCCGGCGTCCATCTCGTCCTGTGTCACCGGGTTGGGCCGCAAGGGCTGCTCCTCGATGACCGCGACGCCGTCCTCGTCGTCGCCCATGGTCTGGCTGGCCAGGCGGTCGGCGCAGTTGCGCAGCCGCTTGGAGGTGTGTGTCACCAGTTGCGAGGCCATGTCCTGGAACTGCATGGCCGTGATGGCGCCTGCCATGTGTTCCATGGCCTTGTGCAACTGGGGCGCTTCCAGACCGACCTGCGGTGCCGCGACGTGCAGCAGCGTGCGCAATTCACCGCTGGCACCGTAGAAATGCTCCATCAGCGAATCACAGGCGTCGCTCAGCAGGCGCTGCAGGCGTTCGAGGTCGTTGCTGGCCACCATCAGGTGGTCCTGCAAGTCCGCCGCGGCGAGCAGGTTCATGACGCCGTTGTCCGGCGGTGGTGATTCGTCCTGGGCGAGCATCCGTTCTCCGAGGTGTTGGCCTGGTCGGGTTGGCCAGCCGTGGCCCCTGGAAGCGGGGCGACACGGTGTTTCTGGCTGGTCTGTCAGCGCATTTTCGGCAGCACCCCCCGGAACATTGAGGAGAAGATCGGCGCAAAGGCCCTGCTTTTCCGCTCTGGCTGCGCGCGGACGCCCCGGACCCGGGCAGGTCGGGCCCAGGCTTTGCGATACTGGTCGGCATGAATCTCCCTGCCCAGGCGCCTGCGCGCAGCATCCGGCTGCTCCACCTGGAAGATTCCGAGCTGGACCACGCCCTGGTCCTGGCCTACCTGAAGCGCGGCGCGCTGCAGGTGGAAGAGCGCCGCATCGAAACACGCGCCGAACTGCTGTCCGCCCTGGATCAGCCCTGGGACGTGGTGCTGTCAGACCACAACCTGCCTGGCTTTTCGGGCCTGGAGGCGCTGCAGATGTTGCGCGACCGGGAAGCCGCGGGGGCCGAGCCGGTGCCCTTCATCCTCGTGTCGGGGCAGATCGGTGAAGACACGGCCGTGGAAGCCATGCGCAACGGGGCGGCGGACTACCTGCTCAAGAACAACCTGTCCCGCCTGGCCGTGGCGGTGGAACACGCCATCGCCACCAGCGAACTGAAGCGCGCGCGGGTGCGTGCCGACCTGGAACTGCAGGCGTCGCGACGCCGCCTGTCGGAACTGGCGCAGCACCTGCAGACCAGCGTGGAGACCGAACGCCACGCCATCGCCCGTGAGATCCACGACGATGTCGGCGGCTCGCTGACGGCGCTGAAGTTCGAACTGGACTGGATCCGCCGCCACGCCGGCACGGCCGACGTGCAGCAGCGCGCGGTGTCGGCCCTGGACACCGTGACGCATGCCATCGAGTCCAGCCAGCGCATCATGCAGAACCTGCGCCCGGCCATCCTGGAACAGGGCCTGGTGGCGGCGCTGCAGTGGATGGCCCAGAGCTTTGAAAAACGCACCGGCATCATTTGTGAGTTCCGCGCCGGTGCCGGCCTGGACGGCCGGGCCCTGCCCACCGGCGTGCCGCTGGTGGCCTACCGCACGGTTCAGGAAGCGCTGACCAATGTCAGCAAGCACGCCCAGGCCACGCGCGTGGTGGTGGACGTGTCGCTCACCGGGGGCGAAAAGCGGGGCGACCAGGGTGGCGAGCAGGGCGGTGTGCTGTCCCTGGAAGTCAGCGACAACGGCCGCGGACTGGGCCGCACCGACCTGGCCAAGGCGCGCAGCTTTGGCATCCGGGGCCTGCACGAACGCGCGTCCACGGTGGGCGGCTGGATCGACCTGAGCAGCGGCGGCACGGGGACCTCGCTGATCCTGTCCGTGCCGCTCGATCCCGACTGGGCGGGCCCGGGCGACAACGCCGAAGGGCTGGCCGCCGCCGACCCCGAAACCGCCGAGTGGACCGGGCACTAGCCTTCATTTCAGCCAAGACACCGAAGACCCTACATGACCGACGTCATCCTCTGCGACGACCATGCCCTGATCCGCCGCGGCATCCGCGACACGCTGTCCGACGCACCAGACATCCAGGTCGTGGGCGAAGCCGGCGACTACGGCGAACTTCGCAGCCTGTTCCGCGAGCGCTGCACGCCCGGCAGCGGCCGCGTCTCGCCCTGCGACGTGCTGGTGCTGGACATCAACCTGCCCGGCCGCAGCGGCCTGGATGTCCTGCACGCGCTGAAGGACGAAGGCTCGCCGGTGAAGGTGCTGGTGGTCAGCATGTACCCCGAAGACCAGTACGCCATCCGCGCCCTGCGTGGCGGCGCCTTCGGCTATGTCAACAAGGGCGGCGACCCGCAGTTGCTGGTTCAGGCCGTTCGCACCGTGTCGCAGGGCCGCAAGTACGTCACGCCTGAGATTGCGCAGATGCTCGTTGAAAGCCTCACCGCTCCCAGCAGCGACCAGCCGCACATGACGCTGTCTGACCGGGAGTTGCAGACCCTGGTGATGATTGCGTCCGGCAAGCGCCTGGCCGACATTGCCAACGACCTGACGCTCAGCCCCAAGACCGTGTCGGTGTACCGCGCGCGCGTGCTGGAGAAGCTGGGTCTGGCGAACAACGCGGAACTGACGGTCTACGCCATCCGCAACGGCCTCGTCGGCGAGTGAACACTCAGGACTTGCGCCCGGTGGCGGCACTGGACGACCCGGTTCGCATCCGCCAAGCCGGCCGCGAACTGTTGAGCCTGGCGCTGATGGACGCCCGCAACCACCTGCTGGCGCGGCTGGCCGTGGACGAATCCACCGGCGGCTTGCTGCGTGCGGTGGAGGCCGGGTGGTACCAGGAGCACTGGATCGCCTGCCACCCCCAGCGCAACCGCGGCGAAGCCTGTGATGACGCCGCCGTGCGCCTGGCCGGGCTGGAGCCTGCGGTGGCGGCCTGGCGCAGCGCCGTGGGGCCGCCGCCCACGCCCGAGCAGGTGCGCGACTACCTGGCTGCCACCCTGGACGTCACGCTCGACCTGTTGGCCACGACAGCCGACGACGACACCGCGCTGCACTTCTTCCGCCAGAGCCTGCTGCACGAAGACCGCCTTGGCGAAGCCTGGGACGAGTCGCGACGGGCCGGCCAGCCTGCCAGCCGTGTGCAACGCGACCCCCTGTGGATGCCCGCGCAGCGGTGGTCCCTGGGCAGCGCGCCGGGTGGTTATGTGCCGCTTCTGGAGCGCTGGGCGCACCCGGTGGAGGTGCCGGAATTCGAGATCGACGCCCAGCCGGTCAACTGGTCGCAGTATCTTGAATTTGCCGAAGACGGCGGCTACGACCGTGCCGAGTGCTGGTCCGCCGAAGGCTGGGCCTGGGCGCGCGCCGAGGGCCGCCGCGCGCCAGCGCATGTCGAGCAGTTGCGTGGCGCCGTGCTGTTGCAGCGGGGCGGCGGCGTGCAACGCGCAGCGGCGGGCCAGGCCGTCATGCACGTGACCCTGCACGAAGCCGAAGCCTGGTGCCGCTGGGCTGGTCGCCGCCTGCCCACGGAACCCGAGTGGGAGCTGGCCGCCGCCAGTGCCACTTCACGGGGCTTTGTCTGGGGCGATGTGTTTGAATGGGCGGCTGGGCGTTCCAGGCCCTGGCCCGGTGGCGGTGACGCCGTGCCAGGCGCGCTGGACCATTGGCCCGGCACCGCCACGGCGGTCCTGCGTGGTGCGTCCTTTGCCACGCGTGCCCGCTGGCGCCACCCCAAGGCCCGCCGCTTTGCCGCGGCGGCCAGTGATTCGATGTTCTGCGGCTTTCGTAGCTGCGCCTTCTAGAGAGAGTCCATGACCGCTTTGACCCGCGCTTTGAACTTCACGCTGAACGGCCGCGCCGTCAGCACCCAGGCCGAGCCGGCCACCCTGCTGATCGACCTGCTGCGCAGCACGCTGGGCCAGACCGGCACGCACCAGGGCTGCGACACCACGCAGTGCGGCTGCTGCACAGTGCTGCTGGACGGGCAGTCGGTGAAGAGCTGCAGCCTGCTGGCTGTGCAGGCCGCCGGGCGCAGCGTCACCACCGTGGAAGGGCTTGCCAAGCCTGATGGCACGCTGCACCCCGTGCAGGAAGCCTTCAGTGCCTGCCATGGCCTGCAGTGCGGCTTCTGCACGCCGGGCATGATGATGGCGGCCACCTGCCTGCTGCAGAAGAACACGAAGCCCAGCGATACCGAGATTGAAGAGGCCCTGGAAGGCAACCTCTGCCGCTGCACGGGCTACGTGCACATCGTGGACGCCGTCAAGCACGCCGCCGCGGCCATGAACGGAGTCGCGAAGTGAGCGCCGCCACCGAAGTGGCGCGCTTTGGCAGCGGCGCCGTCGTCCGCCGCATCGAGGACGCGACCCTGGTGCGGGGCGAAGGCCAGTTCACCGACGACGTCACCCTGCCGGGGCAGACCTACCTGGCCTTCCTGCGCGCCGATCGCGCGCACGCTCGCATCCTGTCGATCGACACCGATGCTGCCCGCGCCACCCCGGGCGTGCTGGCGGTGCTGACGGGTGCGGAACTGGCGGCTGCCGGCGTCAAACCCATGCCCGTGGCACTGCCGTTCAAGCGGCCTGGGGGCGGTGATCTGTCGATCCCACCGCGGCGCGCGTTGGCGCATGAGGCCGTGCGCTTTGTCGGCGAGGCCGTGGTGGCGGTGGTGGCTGAAACCCGCGAGGCCGCACGAGCGGGCGCCGCGGCCGTCTGGGTGGACTACGAGGATCTGCCGGCCGTGGCCGGCATCGAACAGGCGGTGGCCTCCGGCGCACCCGCCGTCTGGCCAGATGTCCCGGACAACCTGGTGGCCGAGGCCCAGCACGGCGATGCGGCCGCGACCGAATCGGCCTTTGCCGCCGCCGCGCACCGCGTCCAGCTGCACATCGTCAACCAGCGCCTGGCGCCGGTGACGATGGAGCCGCGCAGCGTGCTGGCCTACATGGACGACGACAAGCTGACCCTGCGGCTGAGCAGCCAGATGCCCACCGCCGTGCGCGGTGGCGTGGCCGATGCCATTCCCGGCCGCACCCTTGACAACGTGCGCGTGGTGGTGGGCGACGTGGGCGGCGGCTTCGGCATGAAGGCAGGCGTCTACCCCGAGGACATCGCCATCGGCTATGCCGCGCTGCAACTGGGCCGGCCGGTGAAGTGGCAGGCCGACCGGGTGGAAGACTTCACTTCGGCCGTGCATGGCCGCGGCCAGGCGGCCGACGCCGAACTGGCACTGGACGCACAGGGCAAGGTCCTGGCGCTGCGTGTGCGGACATTTGCCGGCGTGGGCGCCTACCCGACCAACACGTCGATCCTGATCCCGCTGCTGATCGGCCCCTGGGTCAGCACCAGCATCTACGACATCCCGCTGCTGCACCTGAAGATGACCGCGGTGTTGACCAACAACACACCCACCGGCGCCTACCGCGGTGCCGGCCGGCCCGAGGCCATCTACATCATCGAACGCCTGATGGACGCGGCGGCCAGGGAGATGGGCCTGGACGGCGCTGAACTGCGCCGCCGCAACATGATCCGCCCGGAGCAGATGCCCTACAAGAACCCAATGGCCCAGGTCTATGACTGCGGCCAGTTTGAACGGGTGATGAACCAGTGCCTGCAACTGGCGGACTGGTCCGGCTTCGAAGCCCGCCGTGCCGCGTCCAAGGCCCGCGGCATGTTGCGTGGCCGCGGCATTGCCACCTTCCTGGAATGGACCGGCGGCAACGCACTGACCGAGACGGTCAGCATCAATGTCACCGGCGACGGATTTGTCGATGTGACCTGCGCCACCATGCCCATGGGCCAGGGCATTGCCACGAGCTATGTGCAACTGGCGCACGACACCTTTGGCGTGCCGCTGGACCGCATCCGCATCCTGATGGGCGACACCGACCGCGCCAACGGCTTTGGCAGCGCGGGCAGCCGTTCGCTGTTCACGGCCGGTGGAGCCGTGAAGGTGGCATCGGAGAAGACGGTGGACGAAGGCAAGCAGCTGGCGGCCAAGGCGCTGGAAGCGCCGGCGGCAGACATTGAATACCGCGCCGGCCGCTTCAACGTGGCGGGCACGGACCTGGGCATTGGCCTCTTCGAACTGGCCGCCCAGCAAAGCGGCCGCCACTTCACCGTGAGCGCCGGTGCCACGGCGTCGGCACCCAGCTGGCCCAATGCCTGCCACATCACCGAGGTGGAGGTCGATCCCGACACCGGTGACGTGCACGTGGTGGCCTACGCCAGCGTCAACGACATCGGCCGCGTGGTGAGCCCGCTCATCGTCAAGGGCCAGGTGGAAGGCGGCGCGGTGCAGGGCATCGGACAGGCGCTGTGCGAACAGGTGCGCTACGACCCGGAAACCGCGCAGATGGTGTCGGCCAGCTTCATGGACTACGCCTTGCCGCGCGTCGACGGCTTCCGCGGCTTCAAGACCGCGTTTGACGAGAGCGTGCCTTGCCTGACCAATGTGCTGGGCACCAAGGGCGTGGGTGAACTGGGCACCATCGGCGCGACGCCGGCCGTGGTCAACGCCGTGGTGGATGCGGTCGCCAGCGCGGGTCAGGGCCGCGCTTCGGAGCACATGCAGATGCCGCTGACTTCAGAAGTTGTGTGGCGTGCCCTGCGCGGCCGGTATTCGGCCCGCAGTTTCTGACGCAGTGCCGCTGGGCTAGACCTTCGTGTCTTCGGTGGGCACCACGGTGCCCACCCATTCACGTTCGCTGGCCTCAAAGGCCTCGGGCGTCGTTTCGGCCACTTCCACTGCGCTTTCGTGGCCGTACTGTGCCGGGTGGGCCTGGCGGTCTTCACGCACTTCCGCCGCCACCTGCAACTTGCGCAGGTGCTCGATGAAGTTGCGCATGCGCGGGGAATCGTCGCGGCTGGAAATCATCTGCGCCTGCACCACGGCCTTGGCCAGGAGGCGGGCGGGCATGCATTCCACGCCAGACCAGCCCTTGCGCAGCAGCGCGTCATGCACGCTGATCAAGTGGCGCATGGCGTGGTGCGCGGTGGGCGAGTCCAGTTCCACCAGGCGCAACCCCAGTTCATAGCAGAGCTGGGTCATCGCTTCGGCGCGGATCACTTCCGGCCGGCGGCGCCGTTCCACCAGCACCAGGTGCACGGACTTGTCGCGCTTTTCCAAGGCCAGCGGGCGGCCGAGGACTTCGCGCATCCAGCGCAGTGATCCGGGGGTGCCGCGGGGCGCGCGGCGCTCCTGCCTTGGCTTGCGGGCCAGGGGGTCGGATGCGGTGGCTTTGTTGTTCAAGTCCTTGGGCATGGGCAGCTCTTGGCGGAGTGGCGTGTGCCCGTCATCGGCGGATTGCTGCAGAACTTGAGCGTGCATGCTGTGCAGCCGAGGGGTTCGGCCCCGGGGGCGAGACCCCGGCCGCAATCCCACCACCCCAGCTCAGGAGTTCGCCCGCACTTCCTCAATGGAAGTCACCCCGGCCAGCACCTTCTCAATGCCGTCGTGCCGAAGCGTCCGCATCCCATCCCCCAGCGCATGCTGCTGCAGCATGTCCGCCCGCTGCCCAGTCTGTATCAGGTGCCGCAAACCACGCGTCACCATCATCAGTTCATGGATGCCGGCCCGCCCGCGGTAGCCGCTGCCGCCGCAGTGCTCGCAGCCCACGCTCTGGTAGCGGGTGATGCGGCCGTCCGTGCCAAAGCGGCGGCGCCAGTCGGCCAGCACCTCGTCTGCCGGTGGTGCGTTCTCCGCGCCTTCAAAGACGTGCATGTAGTCGTGCAGCAGTTCTTCTTCTTCTTCGGCGCTGGCCGGGTGCTCGCTGCGGCAATGCGTGCACAGGCGCCGAACCAGGCGCTGCGCCAGCACGCCCAGCAGCGCGTCGGCAAAGTTGAAGGGGTCCATGCCCATGTCCAGCAGCCGGGTGATGGTCTCCGGCGCGCTGTTGGTGTGCAGGGTGCTCAGCAACAGGTGGCCCGTCAGGCTGGCCTCGATGGCGGTCTGGCCGGTTTCCTGGTCGCGGATTTCGCCGACCATGATCACGTCCGGGTCGGCACGCAGGAAGGCGCGCAGGGCCTTGGCAAAGGTCCAGTCGATGCGCGGATTGACCTGCACCTGGCGCAGGCCTGTCTGGGTGATTTCCACCGGGTCCTCGGCCGTCCAGATCTTCCGTTCGGGTGTGTTGATATCGCCCAGCAGCGAATGCAGCGTGGTGGTCTTGCCGGAACCGGTGGGCCCCACGCACAGCAGCATGCCGTAGGGGCGCTGCGCCGCCGCGCGCAGGCGTTCCAGGTTCATGGGCGCCAGGCCCAGGCGGTCCAGCGGGATCGGCTTGCTGCTTTGCAAGAGCCGCAGCACGGCGTCTTCGCAGTTGTTGGTGGTGGGCAGGGTGGCCACACGCAGTTCCAGCTTCACGCCTTGCACGAACTTGCTGAAGTTGATCTTGCCGTCCTGGGGCTTGCGCTTTTCGCTGATGTCCAGGTCGCACATGATCTTCAAGCGTGCGATCACGGCCAGCCGGTAGCTGCTGGGCAGTTCCAGGTAGGGCCGCATCTGGCCGTCCTTGCGGAAGCGGATGCGCACCTTCTCGCGGCCCGACGGGCACTCCACATGGATGTCCGACACGCCCTGGTTGTGCGCTTCCATGATCATGGAATTGATCAGGCGCACCAGCGAGTTGTCGCTCTGTTCGATGGGCGGCGACTCGTCGTCGTCCACCCGCGCGTCGCCGCGTTCCATGCTTGCCAGCAACTTGCTGGCGTCGCCCAGTTCGAACTCCACCGGCGTGCCGGGGTCGAAGCTGGCCTTCACCGGCACGTTCAGTGCACCCAGCTTTTCATAGGCGGAATCGATGGCGCCCAGCAGCACGCCGGCGCGCACCAGCACCGGCACCACCTTGCACTGCGCGGCGAATTCCACTTCGTCGATCTTGCTGCGGTTGGAGGGGTCTTCCACCGCCGTCACCAGGCGGCCGTTGCGCACCATCAGCGGCAGCGCCGGCACGCGGCTGGCCACGGCATAGGGCAGCTTGGCCACGGCCTCGGCATCGGCCGGGAACTTCAGCACGTCCACCAAGGGGTAGCCCATCTTGCGGGCCAGTGCGGTCTGCAGGTCGGCGCGGCTGACGATGCCATTGCGCACCAGCAGTTCGCCCAGCGGCACACTGCGGTCCAGGCGCTGCTGCTGCAGCGCGTCTTCCAATTGCACTTCGCTGATGTAGCCCAGGGCCGTCAGTGCCTCGCCAATGCGCACCATCGGCATGCGCGTCTGCTGTTCAATGGCCTCGCTCAGCTCTTCGGGCGAGATGATCTGCCGCACCACCAGGATGTCACCCAGCTTGCGGTTGCGCAGTTCGTCCTGCTCGGCCAGCGCGGCCTGGATCTGTTGCGGCGAAGCCGAGTTCTGCTCCACCAGCGCCTCGCCCAGGCGCATGCCGATCTCGGCCTTGCGGTAGGCATTGCGCGGCACGAACCAGCGGCGCAGGCTGCCGCGGTCGTCGATGGGTTGGAACAGGAACAGGCCGAATGGCTCTTCCAGATGGCCAATGGTGTCGCCTTCCCAGTCCCGCCCGTCCTTGAAGTGCACGATGAAGGGCAGCGACGGGCGTGTCAGCGTCAGGTCGCCCACGGAATCGGTCAGGCCCAGGGCCAGCAACGGGTCGGTCAGGCACAGGCGGCGGAACTGGTCCGGCCGCACTTCGTTGACATGGGTCAGTGTCGGCAGCTTGATCTGGAAGATGCCCTGGTCCGGCGCGAAGCGCACCAGGCGACCTTTCAGCGCATGGCCGTTCAGTCCTTCGATGGCGCAGCTGTGCGGGACCGACGGCACGCTGGGCGCTGCGTAGTCCGCCAGGTCCGGCGTCGGCCAGGCGTACTCCCCCGCGTCGGTGGGCAGCAGTTGCAGCGGTGGCTGTGAGAGGTCGGACATGCGCATCCTTGGGCGGCGGGCGGGTCGGCACGGACCCCGCCTTTCACCGGATACTAGGTCGTGCGTCGAACGCCGAAGGGCCCAAAAGCGGGGCGTTCCGGCGTCTGTTTGGTGCCCATTGCGCGGATCCGTGGCCGATCGTGCGGCCCGTCTTCAGGCGGTGCTCAGCGCGTGGCCGGGGCGGCCGCTGCGGCCGCCACACTGGCCTGTGCCGCGTTGACCACCACGGTGCGCTGCGGTGCCGACTGCAGGCCGGCCAGTGCCTGGTCGGTGCTGCGCTGCCAGTCCTCGGCGGTGCGGATGATGGTGGGCTTGATCAGCACCACCAGTTCGCGTTTGCGGCCACTGTCGTTGCGATTGCCGAACAGGGTGCGGGTGATGGCGTTGCCATTGCTGCCCGGCACACCGGACTGGCGGTTGTTCAACTCGGTCTGCATCAGGCCACCGATGGCCACGATGTTGCCGTCGGGCACGCGCACCACGGTGTCGGTCTCGTTGACGCTGGAACTGGCCAGCGGCAGCTTGTAGTTGCCGGCCGCTCCCAGGTCCACCTGCTTGGTCTTTTCGGTCACTGCGGTGACGGACGGGCGCAGGTGCAGGGTGATCATGCCCGCCTCGTCGATCTGCGGCGTCACGTCCAGCGCAATGCCACTGAAGAAGGGCGTCAGCGTCACCGTGGGCGTGCTGGTGGTGCTGCCCGTGTTGCCGCTGTTGTTGGACGTGCTGCCGCCGGTGATGCCGGTGACGAAGTATTCGTCCACGCCCACCTTCAGCACCGCCTTCTGGTTGTTGAGCGTGGCCACGCGCGGACTGGACAGGATCTGCACGTCGCCATGCGATTCCAGAAAGCCCAGCACCGCCTGGAAGCCCTTGGCGGCCAGGCTCAGGCCCAGCGTGCCGCTGGTGGCGGTGGGCAGGCTCACGGTGTCCAGCAAGGCCGAAGCCAATGTGGACGGCAGCGTGGGCAGGCCGCGGTTGTTGGCCACCAGGGCGTTGCTGGCCACGCCGCTGGTCTGCCCGGCGGCGCCGGTGGCGCCCAGCAGGCTCCAGTCGATGCCGCTCTGGTAACCCTCGCGCAGCTCCACTTCCACGATCTTGGCTTCCAGCATGACCTGGCGTTCCACGGCGATGCGCGACGCGCGCAGGAAGAGGTCCACTTGCCGCAGTTCGTCCGGCATGGCGCGCACGGCAATGGTCCCGGCCTGCGGGCTGGTGATGACCAGGCGGCCTTCGGCCTTGCCGAGCAGGCCACGCAGCGCGTCCGCGGTCTCCGTCCAGAAGTCGCTGTTGGACGTGGTGGTGATCTGGCTGTTGTCCGGCGCGCTGTTGCTGTTGGCGCCGCCGTTGCCTGTGCCGTTGCCGCCGCTGCCGTTGTTGGCGTTGAGGAAGGGCGCGGAACTGCTGGTCACGCGCACATCGGACCGGCCCTTGCGCTGCGAAGTGAGGTAGTTGACCGTGAAGATGCGCGTCTGCATGGTGGGCGGGTACACGGTGATGCGCCGGCCGTCGATGCGGAAGTCGTAGCCGTAGACGTCGCGAATGGATTCCAGTGCCTCGCGCACCGTGACCGAGCGCAGCGTGACCGACATGCTGCCCGTCACTTCAGGGTGCATCAGCATGCTGTAGCGCGTGTCGCTGACCATGGACTGGAAGACATCGCGCGCCAGTGCGCCGCTGACGATCAGGTCAAAGCGCGGTTCCGGCGGCTCCACCAGGGCAGGTGCTGCGGGTGCCATGGGGGCGGGTGTGCGGTCGGCGACGGCAGGCTGGGCGGCCGCGGCTTTGGAAGGATGCGCTTGCGAGTCGATCTCGGCGCGGATGCTGCTGCCGGGGCTGGTCCACTGCAAGGGCAAGCGGTCGGCGCAGCCGGACAGCAGTGCGAAGGCCGCCAGGGCGGGCATCCCGCTTGCAAGGGACATAACGGAAACAGGGCGCTTCATGGTTTGTCACCTGAGCTGGTAGGTCGGTCGGTTCGGACGGCGGTGGTCGCCAGGGGGTCTGCGGAAGCCTGTTTCACCACGCCCCCGAACAGGGGCAGGCGCAGCGGGCCGTTGCTGCCACGCACGACGACGGCGGCATCTTCGATGCGTTCGATGCGCGCGTCGCCCAGCAGGTCACCGACGCCACGGCGTCGGTTGCCATCCATCACATAGCGCCGGCCGTCTACCACCAGCAGGTGGCGGGCGACCAGGTTCATGGGCGCGGGTGTGTCGGCGCTGGGTGCGGTGGCCGCACGCACGGCGGCCGGCGGCTGCATGGGGTCGCGCAGGGCGCGGGGCGTTTCGGCGGCAGACGCCGTGGCTGCGCCAATCGCGGTCAGGGCGGGCAGGGCGGTCAGGGCCAGGTGCCGGAAGCGCTTCATGGCAGGCTCCGTGTGAGCAGAACGGTGGCCGACAGTTCGGCGCTGCTGCCCTGCCGCGCAATGACCACTTCGCCCCAGCGCAGGCCAGGCAGCGCCGATTCGGTGTCGGCCAGGTACTGGGTCAGGTCCGGGTAGTTGCCGCGCATGGCGATCTGCACCGCCTGGCGCTGCGCCTCGGCGCTGGTCGGTGCCGCGGCCTTGACGGTGGCCAGGCGCAGCAGTGTCAGGCGATCGTGGCGGCGCAACACACGCTCCAGCAGGTCCGGCAGTTGTGTGCCGGCCGCAGAGCCGCGCAGTTGCACCAGCGCCTGGTCCAGCTGCTGTTGTTGCGCGCGCAGGTCTTCCAGGTCGCGCGTCAGCCTCGCGCCCGGCCCGTCGGTGCGGCCGGCGTTCAGCTGGCTGCGCAGGTTGTCAATTTCCCGCGAGCCTTGTCGGATCTGTCCGGCCAGCGCCTTCTGTTCGGCCATGCGCGGGCTCAGCACGAACTGGTCGAAGGCAGCGACCACGGCGACCGCGATGGAGACGAACATGATCACGCGCTCGCGCAGGGTCAGGGCGTCGATGCGCTTGGCATGCTGCGCGGCACGCAACTTCAAGGCTGCCAGCTGCTGCTTCACGGCACGGCTCCTGGCCTGGGCTGGGCGTTCTTGTCGGACGCCGTGGGTTCATCGCGGCTGGCCTGGGCCGTCATGCGGAAGGTCCAGCTCATCTCGCGCCCGGCACCGGCATCCGCGGCGTCCACCGCCACGGTGCGCAACTGCAGGCCCTGCAGCGCGGGCTGGGCCAGCAGGTGCGCGAACCAGGGTCGCAGCTGTTCGGGTTGCAGGCTGATGCCCGCCATGTCCAGCCGGCCGTCGGCCAGGTGCACTTCGGTCAGCCAGAGCTTGTCCGGCGCGCTCTGGGCGATCACGCGCAGCACCGCAGCGCGGCTGGCCCACGCGGAAGGGCTGGCCATCTCGGCCAGCAGGCGTTGACGGTCATTGACGGCCTGACGCGCCTGTGCCAGTTCCTGTTCCAGCGCGCTGGTGTCCTTGGCCATGGCGGGCATGCTGGCCAGCTCGGCCTGCAGGCGCTGCCGGTCGGCGGACTGCGCACCGGTCGTGCTGGCCAGTTCGCGGCGTTGCTGCGCGGTGCTGTGTTCCACCCAGGCGCCCAGGGTCAGCAGGCCGACCAGCAGGGCAGCCACCGACTGCAGCATGGCCAGCGCCGAGAAGTAGCGCTTGGGCTGCAGCAGGATGGGGCTGTAGAGATTGATCTGTTGGGCCATGCGTGTCTCTCCTGGGCTTCAGGCCCGGCGGGCTTCTTCGCGCAGCAGCGCACCCAGCAAGGGCAGCAGCACATGGCGCTCGGCGGGTGAGGGCACCAGGGCGTTCAAGCCCGGGAACAGGCGTTCTGCATCCAGCACGTCCACAGGTCGGCCCAGGGCGGTGCGCATCAGCGTGGCCCAGGCGGCGGAGTCGTCACCAAGCTGCACCCAGACAGCGGCCAGCGGCAGTTCGGGCCACGAACGTTCCCAGACGTCCATGGAACGCTGCAGTTCCACCACCACACGAGGTGCGCTGCCGTCGCTTTCACTGCCATCGGGCTCGGCGCCGTAGTCCACGAAGTCCATGGACTCCATGGGCGCTTCGGCGACAGCCAGCGGCGCGGCCTGTGGAGCCAGGGTGGGCAGGTCTTCCCAGTCCAGGCGGCGGGCGTAGAACAGCTCACCGGCGGCGCACAGCGTCAGCAGGCATTGCGCGCCGTGGCGCACCAGCAGGGCGGTGGCGCGTGCGCTGAGGCCCGCGGCCTCTGCCAAGGCGCATTGCAGGTTGCGCTGGGTGGTCTCGGCCATGTCCACCACGTTGAGTTCCAGGCCGGCGGCCTGCGTGCGTTCGGCCAGTTCGTGGATGTGCGTGGTGCGCGCGGCCGCGACGAAGACCTGGCGGTTGGGCCGCGGGCGCTCATCGCCCACGGGCATGACGTCGATCGTCAATTCGTCCAGCCGGGTATCGACGAGGTCCTTGATGCGCCAGCGTGCCGCGGCCTTCAGTTCCTCGGGCTTCACCGCTGGCGCTTCCACGGGCAGCAGTTGGGCATCGGCCAGTGGCAGCACGGCCAGCACCTCGCGGGTGGGCAGATTCAGAGCACGCACTTTGCGCGTCAGCTCCCGCGGCAGGTCCGCGCCTTCCAACACGCCGGCCGCGCGCAGGTGGCCTGCCGAATCGGCCAGGGCAAAGGCAAAGCGATCCGGCTCGCTCAGGACGGCCAGCCGGTGCGTGGAGGGACGGGGTTTCCAGGGCCAGCGCATGTCAGTACATCTCCCGCCGGTAGACGGTGTGGTCCTGCGTGCGTTGCAGCCCGAAGCTGGCGCGCGCGGAAGGGTCCTTGTCGACGCTGCTGCCGCACCAGGCGCCGCGCAGGTAGGCCGCGTTGCCGGCGGCGGTGGCGGCCTTGGTGGGTGACCAGCTTTGCAGGCAGGACGCGTCGGTGCTGCTGCTGCCCAGGCTGAGCGCCACGTCCACCGTGCCACTGCGGCCGCCGGCCGGTGCGGCCAGCCGGAGCGTGCCCACGCCGCTGGACAGCGTGATGGCGGCGGTGGCGCTCAGGTCGGCGAGGGTCAGGGTCTTGCGCAGGTTGCCGAAGTTCACGGCGCTGGCCGGCACCGTGCTGCAGCTGTCCAGGGTGTTGGTGTCCCAAGCGCTGCCGGTCCAGGACTGCGCCGTGGCAGGCAGGGCCAGCACACGGTCTGCGGCACCCATGGCGTTGGACAGGCGCAGCCGACCAAAGCGCAGGGCCACGCTGGCGACCGCGGCGCGGTCGTTGCTGCCACCCGAGGTGCTGGCCATGTCGTAGCTGGCGAGGGCCACGCCGTCGCTGTCGGCGGGTGCGACACCAAAGGCGGCGGTGAAGGGGCCGTCCGGGCTGCTGGCGCGCGAGGCATTGGCGGTGAGCGTCACGCTGGCCACGCCGGCACTGAAGCTGCCCGTGGCGCTGCCCAGCGACAAGCGGCCGCTGGTGGTGGAAAACGCGGTGGTGCCGCCCAGCCCTGCCAGGTTCCAGCCGCTGGCGGACGTCGGGTCCAGCTTCGCGAAGCTGCCGCTGTAGTTCTGCGTGGTGCTGCCAGCCGTGTTCTGCGCGGTCAGCGTGAAGGCCAGGCGGAAGTTTTCGCCCAGGTAGCTGAAGGCAGATGCAGGCGAACACGACAGGCCGCTGCGGTGGGTGACGCTGCCTCCGCTCACGGCAAACTTGGCGGGCACAAAGCGCCCGATGTTGCCGCTGGCCGTGCCGCTGACCGCACCGGCGCCCAGGTAGCTGCCGCTGGCCACGCTGGGCGTCAATGTGATGATGCCAACCTCGCCGTAGCTCAGCGTGCTGACGGTGGTCGCGCCGCCGCTGAAGCTGCCGCCCGCGATGCTGCCGTTGGACAGGCTGCCGGCCGTGCCGCCGCTGGGCAGCACCAGGCTCGGTGTCAGCAGCACGCCTTCGGGCGATGTCTCACGGCCGAAGTTGGGTGTGGCGACGCCCCCGCTGGTCAGCGCGGTGACGGTGACGCTGAAGGACTCGCCGGCCTTGACGAACTTGGCGCCCGCGGCGCTGCTGGCGGCGGGGTTGGCAAGGTTCGGGCTGGCCGCCTGCTGCACGGCGGCGATCGAGAAGGACGCAGGCTTGACGACAAAGGCATTGCTGCTGCCGGACAGGCTGGCCGAATTGACCGTCTTGCTGGCCCACAGCGTGACCTGGCCGACGTCCGCATAGTTGAAGCTGAAGGGCGCGTTGCCATTGGCGTCAAAGGCCATGGTCACCGCGGTGGTGCTGCTGACGCCGCTGTTGGGGTTGGACGCGATGGCCGTGGCGCTGCTGCCGGTCAGCGTCATCTTGTTGCCGCTGGAACAGGTGCCGGGGTTGTTGCACTGCGCCGCCCAGTTGACGGAGGTGCTGCCGCTCAGTGCCGCTTCACAGGCCTTGGTGGTGGTGTTGGTCTGGATGGCACGCAGGTAGTAGGTGCCGGATGCCGTGCCGGCGGTCTGCGACGGCAAGGTGGTGGCGCTGCCATTGGCACTGGCGGCGACGATGAAGCCGGCCGTGTTGAAGGTGGACGTGCAGCTGTTGGCTGCGCTGCAGCTGCTGCCGTTGGGGCAGCAGCGGCGCGCATTGGAGGCAGACAGGCTTTCGCCCGACAGCGTGACGGTGGCCGTGGCGCCGTTGCCGGCCGCGGGGTAGGACAGGGTGGTGGTGGCCACGCCCGACGCGTTAAAGCTCACCGTGCCAGAACCCAGCGTGCCAGCCGACGTGGCCAGGCTCGCCGTGGCGCCATTGGCCGACGTGTACGCACTGGTGCAGGGTGAGCTGCTGTTGGCGCAGGCCGTCACGGTCACCGTGCTGGGCGTGCAGACCAGGGCCGGTGTGGGCAGGGAGAGTTCGTAGTGGTCCGGCCCGCTGCCGGCGCAGGCGGCGGGCATGGCGTAGGTGGAGTT
Organism: uncultured beta proteobacterium; assembly: GCA_963750785.1. Classification (GTDB taxonomy): domain Bacteria; phylum Pseudomonadota; class Gammaproteobacteria; order Burkholderiales; family Burkholderiaceae_C; genus Rubrivivax. The sequence goes on from CAVVSC010000006.1 coordinate 715,681, forward strand.
GTTGACGACGCAACTGTTGCTGCAGCCGCCGCCGCAGCACACGCTGTTCGCCGTGCTCCGTAGGCCCAGCGTGATGGCGGCCGACGAGGTGGACTTGACGCAGGCCGAAGCGACCGCGTTCTGCGCGAGCGTGATGCTGCCGGAACTTGTGGTCAAGGCGCCAGTGACGGTGGCCGCGTAGCCGATGCTGACGTTGCCCGTGGTGCCGGTGATGCTGCCGTTGACATTGGCGTCCTGCGACACCGTGATGGCGCCGCTGGTCGACACATTGCCGTTGACGGTGGCGTTGAAGCCAATGTTGATCGCGCCGCTGGTGCTGCTGACATTGCCGCCAATGGTGTTGTCCTGCCCCACCGTGATGGTGCCGGTGGTGCTGGTGATGGAAGACGCCACTGTGCTGGCGTAGGCCAGCGTGATCGCGCCACTGGTCGTGGCCAGCGAGCCGCCGAAGGTGGCCTGGCCCGAACCGTCATTGATGCTGCCGGCGGTGATGTTGGCGCGCAGCACGTCGTGGTAGCTGGCCGTCAAGGTCCCGGTGACGATCAGGTTCAGGTCGGACGCCAGCCCGCTGGCATTGACGGAATTGGTGTTGGTGGACAAGTTGCCATTGACCGTGACGGTCGCCGGCTTGGGCGAGTTGATGGTGAAGGTGTCACCGTAGTTCAGCGTCGCGCCGGTGCACGTGTAGTTGCCGGCGTTCCCGCTGCAACCGGGAGGCAGGTTGCCGGGGAAGGTGTAGTTGACGGCCCGCGCCGCACCGGCATGCAGCAGCAACAGCGCCAGCAGCAGCCAGGCGAACAGGCCGTGATGCAGGCGCTTCACCGGGACACCGTCCATGTCAGCTGCCGCTCCGCGTAACTGGGCTGCGGCGCGGCACTGGTGTTGGGGCAGGCGCCAGCCGTCGTCGCGTTGCAGGCGTTGGCCACCAGCTGGTAGAAAACCAGGGTGGTGGCGCCGTCGCTCACGGTGCCCGTGGTCGGCGTGCGCGTGCAGCCCACGGTGACGGTGAAGCTGCCCAGGCCTGCCGGGCTGAAGCTGGTGTTGCTGAAGCAGGCGGGTGCGGCGGCCGGCGGCGCCGGGTTGCGCAAGACCTGGAACGCGCCCCATTCCAGACCGGCCCGCGCAGCCTGCAGGGACCGTGCGGCGTCGAGTTCCGCGGCCGAGCCCAGTTGCTGGCGCACGGCGATGTTGGCCAGCGCCGCACCGAGTGCGGTCAGCACCACCAGCACAAAGGTCAGCGACAGCAGGGTGAAGCCCGCTGCGCGGGGAAGCGACAAGGGGCTGCTGCAGCGCGTGCGCGTGCATGGCCTAGGGCAGGTTGTTGACGAAGACCGCATGGTGCATGGCGACCGTTTCGGTGCCCGCGCTGGTGGTGGTGGCCAGGCCCAGGCGCAGCGTGACCAGGGCGGCGCGCGCGGCCACCAGGGTGCCGTCGACGCTGAAGCGGCAGTCGTTGACTCCGCTGGCCAGCACGCTGCTGCTGCCGCCGGTGGGTGGGTCGGGTTGCGTGGCCTGGAAGCCGTAGTTCTGGTAGCGCGTCAGCGTGCCGGCGGCGGTGTCGCAGCGGTAGGTCACGGGCTGCGACACGGCCGTCACCCGGTAGGGCGGCGCGAAGCTGCCCACCGGCAGCCCGGCGCTGGAGCTGATGCTGAGGGTGCTGGCCGAGCCGGCGGCATTGGTGGCCGTGCGGCGGTTGCTGTCGGCTGCGGCCGCCAGGCTGGTGTTGGCTGCATAGGCGTCTGATCCCGTGATCCCCGGGCCCAGGTTGTAGAAGACCAGCTCCTGTGACGCGCCGACCGTCATGGCCGGGCCCACCAGGTTGAAGCTGGTGTCGACCGTGCCGAATTGCAGGGCGCCCGCGCCGTCGGTGGCGTAGCGGGCGGCGGCGGTGCTGGGGATCAACTCGACCTCGGTGCCGCTGGCGTTGACACGCACGCTGTTGGGCAGCGCGGCACGCAGGTCACGCCCGATGCGGCGCAGCGCCAGGTCGGCCTGGTCCACAAGTCCTGCACGCGCCACCGTGCCCAGGTAGCCCTGCACAGGCCGCACGATGAACTGCGAGACCACGGCCGCCAGCACGCCGGTGATGGCGATGACCATCACCGCTTCGATCAGCGTGAAGCCGCCTTCGGCGCGCGGTTCAGAGCGAGCTGTTGGGCGCATGGCGGGTGCGGTAGCCGTCCAGGCTCAGCGATTGGCCGTTGGGCGATGTGACGGTGACCGTGATGCGCAAGGCGTCACCGCTGGCGGCGCTCATGCTGCCCAGGGCGGACGCCGCCACGCTGACACTGGCGTTGTAGCCCGACAGGCCCGTGACGGCGGTGTTGGTGACGTCGACGATGCCCGTCATGGCGTAGGCGTGGTAATCGTTGACGTTGTCGAACTGCGGTGTGGCGAATCGGCTTTCGCCCGATTCAGGACCGATCGCGTCGGCCGTGCCCGCGCAGCCGGACGTGCTGGTGGCGGTTTCGACATTGGCGTCGTCGCCGTCGCAGAAGGTGAAGGGCATCAGCTGCACCTCTTCCATCAGCGATTCAGCAATGGCCAGCGATTGGCGACGCTGCATGGGGTCGGCGCTTTTCAGCGTGGATTCGATGAACACCCGCAGCACGCCCGTCAACGCCGTGCTGGCGATGGCGATGAACAGCACCAGTTCGATCAGCGTGAAGCCGCCCAGGCCCCGGCCCCGGGCAGTGGCGCGGCGGGCGGTCTCGGGTGCAGATGAACGGGTGGGCGTGGGCATGGCAGCCTCAGGGTGGGTCCTGAGGCGATGCTAGGCAGGCTGCCCGCGGGCAATGCCCTAAGGAAGGGCGCGAAACAGGCCTGTTTCCGTCTCGATCTGGTAGTTCAGCGTGGTGCTGCCACTGCTGACCGTGATCGGCAAGCTGCTTCCCGTGGACGTGGTGGTGCTGCCCGTGTTGCCCACGTTGAAAGTGACGGTCGTGGTGCCGACCTGTGAGATGCAGGGTGTGGCTGCGGCCGGGCAGTTGACGGTGGCCAGGTTGCCGCCGGCCGCGTAGTCAAAGCTCACGCCGGTGGCGGTGACCGTGGCCACCACGGGCCGGCGTTGCGTCAAGGCCAGCCGCTGCAGGGCCATGGATTGGGCCTGCAGTTCCTGGGCGAAGGCGGTCAGGCGCCAGGTCGTGAGGTCCAGCGCGCGCGGCAGCACGAAGACCGACAGCGCACCCAGCACCACGATCACCATCACCAGTTCCACCAAGGTGAAACCCGCCTGGTGGCGGGTTCTGGCGCGTTGCATGGGGACCATGGCGCGGGTGGGCAGGGCCGGGAGCGCGGTGCGCCCCCGAGGCATCAGGTGATGCCGGTGACCGAGAAGGTGGCGGTGACCGCCGAGCCAGAGGTCGGCGTGAAGGTCAGGGTGCAGCTGCTGGTGGCGTTGGCCGCCACCGCCGTGGCGCCTGTGGCGCTGCTGCCGTCAGAGATGACGTAGGTGCCACCGGCGCCCGTGGGCAGTGTCGCACCTTGCAAGGTGTTGACCGCCGTGGCGCAACTGGTGAGTGCCACACCGTTGGTGGACTTGGCGCTGCGCACGGCGTAATTGGTGGCGGCGGCGGCGCCCAGTGCACCGGCCACGCTTTGCACGGCGGCGGTGTTGGCGTCGGACGCGAGATTGGTGAACTTGGGAATCGCCACCGCGGCGAGCACGCCGAGGATCACGATGACCATGATGAGTTCGATGAGCGTGAAGCCTGTCTGGCGTTTGTTCATAAGTGCCTCTTGAATCGGCGTTGCGGTTGCGGGGTCCGTGGCGCGGGACTTGCCGGAGGCTTGGCCGCGATAAAGGCCTTATCGGGTGCGGATGGCCCGGACTTGAGCCCGGCGGCCGGAGCCATTGCCATGAAATCCTTGGCTTCCGGGGCCGATTCCATGCCACATGGCTAGGCGCCGCGTCCGGTGGCCGCGCCGCCCAGGCCCCACAGGGGCAGGAACACGCCCAGTGCCAGGACCAGCACCAGGCCGCCGATGACGGTCAACAGCAGCGGCTCCAGGCTGGCGGACAGGCCCTTGATCTCGTAGCCGGTCTCGCGTTCGTACATGGTGGCAATTTCCAGCAGCAGGCTGTCCAGTTCGCCCGTCTCTTCGCCCACCGCAATCATCTGCAGCACGATGGGCGTGAAGACGCCGGCCGCTGCCGCGCAGCGCGACAGGCTTTCGCCGCGTTCGATACCGTCGCGCATCTGTTCGATGCGCTGGCGGATGAAGGCGTTGTCCAGCGTGCGCGCCGACACGCTCATGGCCAGGCTCACGGGCACGCCGCTGCGTTCGGCCATGGCAAAGCTGCGGGCAAAGCGCGCCAGCGTGCCTTTCAGCACAATGGGCCCGGCAACCGGCAATCGCAAGAGCCATTTGTCCCACAGGAAGCGGCCCTCCTTGGTGGCCAGCCAGGCGCGCAAGGCCCACGTGGCCCCGATGCCCAATGCCAGCAGCAGCGGCCAGTACTTGACGGTGAAGGACGACACGCCGAGCAGCACCCGGGTCATCAGCGGCAATTCGGTCTTGAACTGCGCGAAGACATTGGCGAAGGTCGGGATCACGAAGATGTTGATCACCACCATGGCCATGAAGATGGCGATCATCACGGTTGTCGGGTAGCGCAGCGCCTGCTTGATGCGGCCGCGCACGTCCAGCTCGAATTCGATGTGTTCGGCCAGGCGCTGGAAGGATTCGGTGAGCCGACCCGTGAGCTCGCCCACGCGCACCATGGCCACGTAGAAGCTGTCGAAGACCCTGGGGTGGCGCGCCATGGCCGTGGCCAGTTCGCGGCCCTGGTCCAGGCTGGCCCGCAGGTCGGCCAGCACCGCGGCCACAGAGCGCTTGGCGGTGGACGATTGCAAGCCCGCCAGCGAACGCAGCAGCGGCACGCCGGCCTTCTGCAAGGTGTAGAGCTGGCGCGACAGCAGCAGCAGGTCTTCGTCGGTGACGGGCGACGCACGCAGCGCCTCCCAGACACCTGACGGCGCCGCGGCCAGATTGCCGGCCTTCAGCGCAATCGACACCGGCGACACGCCTATCGCCAGCAGTTGGTCAGCGACCGCGTTGTCGCTGGCGGCATCAATGACACCCTGCACCAGGTCACCACGGGGGTCGCGGCCTTTCCAGGCGTAGCTGGCCATGTTTGCGGTCCTGGTCTCAGTCGAAGTCCGTGGCCAGGCGCATGGCTTCGGATACAGCGGTGCGTCCCGCGCGCACCAATTCCAGCGCATGGTGGGCCATGGTGTGGCCGCGCATCTGTTCACGCGCCAGCCGGGTGAAACTGGCGGGGTCGCCTTGCGTGGCCGCGGCCGCCAGCGTGTGGTCCATCTCCAGCAGCTCGTACACGCCCATGCGGCCCTGGAAGCCGGTGCCGTTGCAGGCCGAACAGCCGCGACCGCGCAAGGTCTTCTCACCGCCCGCGCCTTCACCCCCGGTGGCGATCATCCAGGCCGACTCCTGCGCCGTCAGGGTGTGCGGCTCCTTGCACTGCTCACAATTGGCGCGCACCAGGCGCTGTGCCACCACGGCCTGCAGCGAACTGGCCACCATGAAGGCAGGCGAGCCCATGTCCAGCAGCCGGAAGGGCGTGCCGATGGCGTCGCGTGTGTGCAGGGACGACAGCACCAGGTGGCCGGTGATGGCGGCGCGCAGGGCGATGTCGGCGGTCTCGGCGTCGCGGATCTCACCGACCAGGATCACGTCCGGGTCCTGGCGCAGGCAGGCCCGCAGCACACGCGCAAAGCTCAGTTCGATCTTGTCGTTGACCTGCACCTGGGTCAGGCCCGCCAGGCGGTATTCGATGGGGTCTTCGACCGTGATGATCTTCTGCTGTTCGGCGTCCACCTCGGCCAGCGCGGCGTAGAGCGTCGTGGTCTTGCCGCTGCCCGTGGGCCCCGTCACCAGCACCATGCCCGAACTGCGCGACAGCACTTCGCGCATGCGGCGCAGCATGGCCTGCGGCATGCCGATCTCGTCGATGCGGCGCACCGAGTCGCCCTGGCCCAGGAGGCGCATCACCACCGATTCGCCGTACTGCGAAGGCAGGGTGGACAGGCGCACGTCAATCGTCTTGTCGCGCAGGCGCAGCGTGAAGCGACCGTCCTGCGGCAGGCGTTTTTCAGAGATGTCCAGGCCGGCCATCAGCTTCAGTCGCTGGGCCAGCGCGGCGGAAATGCGCTTGTCGGCCGTGGTCTGGGTTTGCAGCACGCCGTCGATCCGGCTGCGGATCAAGAGGCCGGCTTCCTGCGGTTCCAGGTGCACGTCGGACGCGCCGACCTGCATGGCGTCTTCAAACACGCTTTGCAGCAGCCGCACCACGGGTGCGCCTTCCTGGCCCACGCTGGCTTCCAGGGCGCCAAAGTCCACCGTGTCGGCCACGTCCTGTTCCAGGGCACGGGCCAGGCCTGAGATTTCTTCGGTGCGGCGATAGTGGCGGTCCAGCGCACCGGACAGCTGGCTTTCCGGTACCACCGCCATGCGCACGGGGCGCTTCAGCAGGCGGGTGAGCTCGTCATAGGCGACCAGGTCCAACGGGTCGGCAAAGCCCACCAGCAGGTGTTCGCCCTTGTCTTCCAGCACGATGGCGCGGTGGCGTCGCGCGGGCGACTCCGACAGCAGCCGCACCGTGTCGCTCTTCAGCGGAAAGCTCTTCAGGTTGACGGCGGGCACGCGCAGCTGCCGGGCGAGGCCGTGCACCACCATTTCTTCGGTGATGACGCCCGCTTCCATCAGCAGGCGGCCCAGACGGCGCCCGGTGCCACGCTGCTGGTCCAGCGCTGCGGCCAGCTGTTCGGCGGTGACCAGCTTCTGCTGCAGCAGCACGTCGCCCAGGCGCATCTTCTGCGGGCGCGCGGGTGCGGCCGTTGCCGTGGCGGCAGCGGCTGCGGCGGCAGTCACGGCGGTGAGTTGGCTGGTTTCCTGGGGGTCGATCAGCATGGGGGCGTGGCCTGGGGTGGACACAGTCCCCGGGCTGCTCCCATCGTAGGAAGGCTTGGGCCGGCACAAGGGCCGGATGTAGACGCTAAAAGCGGTTCAGATCGCTGTCAGATGCCCGCGGCGCGCATCTGCTGCGGCAGAAAGGTGACGATCTGCGGGAAGACATAGATCAAGGTCACGGCCGCGATCATCAGGAAGAAGAAAGGCAGGGTGACCTTGGCGATCCAGCCGATTTCACGCCCCGTCATGCCCTGCAACACGAAGAGGTTGAAGCCCACGGGTGGCGTGATCTGCGCCATTTCCACCACCAGCACGACGAAGATGCCGAACCAGAGCGGGTCGATGCCGGCCTTCTGCACCGTGGGCATGACGACGCCCATGGTCAGCACCACCATGCTGATGCCGTCCAGGAAGCAGCCCAGCACCACGTAGAACACCATCAGCGCCGCCAGCAGTTGCCATTGGCTCAGGCCCAGGGTGGCGATCCATTCCGCCAGGTGGCGCGGCAGGCCGATGTAGCCCATGGCCAAGGTCAGGAAGGCGGCACCGGCCAGGATCAGGGCGATCATGCAATAGAGGCGCGTGCCGCCCAGCAGGCTGTCCTTGAAGGTCTGCCAGCTCATGGACCCCTGCAAGGCGCTGATGATCAGCGAGCCCAACACGCCCACGGCGGCGGCTTCCGTGGCGGTGGCCAGGCCGCTGTAGATGCTGCCCAGCACCGCCACGATCAGCAGCACCACGGGGATCAGGTAGCGCGACTCGCGCAGCTTGGCGACGAAGGGCAGGCGTTCATCGGCAGGTGGCACCAGCGTCGGGTTGCGCAGTGCCCACCAGACCAGGTAGCCGCTGAACAGCAGGGCCAGCATGACGCCGGGCAGGACGCCGGCGATGAACAACTGCGCGATCGACACATCCGCACTGACGCCGTAGACGATCATGATGATCGACGGTGGGATCAAGAGCCCCAGCGTGCCGGCGCCGGCCAGCGAGCCGACGCTGATGGCGTCCGGGTAGCCGCGGTTTTTCAGTTCCGGCAGGCTCATCTTGCCGATGGTGGCGCAGGTGGCGGCACTGCTGCCGGACACCGCAGCGAAGATGGCGCAACCCACCACGTTGACGTGCAGCAGGCGGCCGGGCAGCGACTGCATCCACGGCGCCAGGCCGCGGAACATGTCCTGGCTGAGTCGCGTGCGGAAGAGGATCTCGCCCATCCACACGAAGAGCGGCAGCGCGGTCAGCGTCCAGCTGCTGCTGCTGCCCCAGATGGTGACGGCCATCGCGTCGCCAGCAGGTCGACTGCTGAACAGCTGCATGGCGATCCAGGCCACGCCGCTGAGCGTGAGGCCGATCCACACGCCGCTGGCCAGGATCAGGAACAGCGCGCCGATCAGCAGGAAGGTGACGCTCAAGTCGCTCATGTCGGCTCACTCGTTTCGCGAGGCGACGTCGCCGGTGGCCCGTTGGCCACGCAGTTCCAGCACCAGTTCGTCCGCAAAGGCGATGGCCAGCACCGTGGTGCCCAGCACCATGCTCAGCTGCGGAAGCCACAGCGGTGTGGCGTCGGTGCCGGTGGAGATGTCGTTGAAGGTGTGGGACTGCCAGACCAGGCGACCGCTGTACCAGGCCGACAGCACCGACAGGGCCGTGGCCGCAGCCAGTGCCCAGATCTCCATGCCGCGCTTGGCGCCGCCCTTCAGCACACCCATCAGCAGGGTCACGCGGATGTGCTCGCCGCGCTTGAGCGTGTGCGCCAGCGCCAGGAAGCCGCTGGCCGCCATGAAGTAGCCCGCGTAGGCGTCGGTGCCGGGCAGATGGAAGTGCAACTGCCGCCCCGCGATCGACAGCAGCACCATCACCAGCAGGCCGATCATGAAAAGGGCCGCCAGCCAGGCGGCCCCTTCGTACAGCGAATCGAGCATGCGTCTCATTCGACGAGTCCTGTGATGTGCCATCAAGCGGCGGCCGTGGAACCGGCTCTGCCGGGCCACCGGCGGCGCCCCCTTGAGGGGGAGCGCCGCTGGCGCTCCGGGGGTGGGCCTATTTCCGGTACGCGGCGATCAGGGCCTTGCCCTCTTCCCCGGCCTTCTCCAGCCATTCCTTCAGCAGCGTGTCGCCGACCTTGGCCATGTCGGCCTTCAGGCCGGGCGTGGGCGGCAGGATCTGCATGCCGCCGGCCTTCAGCTTGTCCAGCGTCTCGCCGTTGGCCTTCTTGGCCGCGGCCAGGCCGCGCGTTTCGGCTTCCGCTGCAGCCTTCAGCAGGGCGGCCTTGGTGGACGCGTCCAGCGCGTCAAACGCGGCCTTGTTCACCAGCACCACGTTCTTGGGCAGCCAGGCCTGGGTGTCGTACCAGTACTTGACGTGTTCGTGCAGCTTGGCGTCCCAGCCGGTGCTGCCGCTGCTCATCATGCTTTCGACCACGCCGGTGGCGAAGGCCTGGCTGACTTCAGCGGCCTGGATGGTGACCGGCTGTGCGCCCACCAGTTCGGCGATGCGGCTGGTGGCCGGGTTGTAGGCGCGCCACTTCACGCCCTTCAGGTCGGCTGCAGAGGCCAGCGGCTTCTTGCTGTAGATGCCTTGCGGCGGCCAGGGCACGGCGTACAGCGCCATCAAGCCTTGTTCGGCCAGCTTCTTGTCGAAGAAGGGGCGCTGGGCTTTCCAGAGCTTGACCGATTCGTCCCAGCTGTCGGCCAGGAAGGGCAGGGCGTCGGCGCCGAACAAGGGCCATTCGTTGGCGAAGTTCGAGATCAGCACCTCGCCGATCTGGGCCTGGCCACCTTGCACGGCGCGCTTGATTTCCGGCGCCTTGAAGAGGCTGGCGCCTGCATGAACCGTGATCTTCAGCTTGCCGCCGGTGGCCTTGTCCACGTCGTTGGCGAAGTCCACCAGGTTGATGGTGTGGAAGTTGGTGGCCGGGTAGGCGGCGGGCAGGTCCCACTTGGTCTGGGCCTGGACAGCGGTGGCAGCCAACAACGCGGCGGCGGACATCAGCACGGGCAGCAATTTCATGGGCGTTCCTGTCGGGGAGAAATGGTGAGGGCTGGAAGCATGAAGCGCGCCACGCAAGAGTCGCATAGTGGTTTGCCTCAGGTGGATTGAAGTCTAGAGACGTTGTCGATAAAGTGTCAACGTTTCTTCAACGATTTGGTGAAAACACCGATGTCCAAGAAAGCTGCCGCCGCCCGCGTGCCTGCTCGCGCGCCGGCTTCGGTGCCTGCCCCTACGCCGGTGGCCGTCGAGGCCCGAACACCTGCGCCCAGGCCGGGTGGCATCGTGTCGTCCTCGCACCTGGTGTCGCCCAAGAGCCTGGAGCTGTCGGAATTCGAGTTCGGGCTGATCGTGGCCTGGAATGCGTTCTCGCGCTGGGCCGTGCGCTGCATGGCAGCGGCAGGCTGCCCGGACCTGACCATCACCGACGTGCTGCTGCTGCACCACATCAACCACCGCGCGCGCAACAAGAAGCTGGCCGACATCTGCTTCGTCCTGAACTACGAAGACACGCACGTGGTGGCCTATTCGCTGAAGAAGCTGGTGGCCGCAGGCCTGGCGCAGGCCGAGAAACAAGGCAAGGAGGTCTTCTACAGCCCCACGCCCAAGGGCGAGTCCATGGTGCAGCAGTACCGCGCCGTGCGCGAGGATTGCCTGGTCCAGAGCCTGGACACCGAACTCAATGCCGACATAGGCGAAATGGCGCGCCTGCTGCGCACCATGAGCGGCATGTACGACCAGGCCGCACGCGCGGCCACGTCCCTGTGAGCGGCCTTTGAAGGACTTCTTGGGCCTGCTGGTGCTGGACACGCGCTTCCCGCGCCTGCCCGGCGATGCGGGCCGGCCCGACAGCTACCGCCTGCCGGTGCGTGCGCGCGTCGTGCCAGGCGCATCGCCACAACGCGTGGTGCGCGAAGGCGACGCCGCGCTGCTGCAGCCCTTCATCGAAGCCGCGCAGGCGCTCGAAGCCGAAGGCGCACGTGCCATCACCACCAGCTGTGGGTTCCTTCTGCGCTGGCAGGCCGAACTTCAGGCCGCCGTGAGCGTGCCGATGTGGACGTCCAGCCTGCTGCTCCTGCCTGGCTTGAAGCGCCCCGGCGTGGTGACGGTGGACGCCGCCTCGCTGGCGTCGATGCCTGCAATGGCCGGCGTGCCCGTGGCGGGGCTGGCGCCAGGTTGCCACTTGCAGCGTGTGCTGCTGGACAACCTGCCTGCGCTGGATGCTGCCGTGGCTGAGCAGGACGCCGTCGCGGCGGCCCAGCGGCTGGTGCGTGACCACCCCGAGCTTTCCGACCTGGTGCTGGAATGCACCAACCTGCCACCCTATGCCGAAGCCATCGCACGCGCGACGGGGCGGCCGGTCCACCATCTGTTGACGCTCGTGCACGGGCGCTGGGAGTTTTCATGACCACACAACAAGCGCGCTGGCAGTTCTGGATCGACCGCGGCGGCACCTTCACCGACGTGGTGGGTCGCACACCCGGCGGCGAATTGATGACGCTGAAACTGCTTTCCGAGAATCCGGAGCAGTACAAGGACGCCGCCGTGGAAGGCATCCGCCGCTTGCTGGGTGTTCAAGCCGGCCAGCCGATCACGCCGGAGCAGGTGGACTGCGTGAAGATGGGCACCACGGTGGCCACCAACGCGCTGCTGGAACGCAAGGGCGACCGCACGCTCCTGATCACCACCCAAGGTTTCCGCGATGCGTTGCGCATCGCCTACCAGGCGCGGCCGCGGCTCTTTGACCGCCACATCGTGCTGCCCGAACTTCTGTATGAACGCGTGGTGGAAGCCCAGGAACGTGTCGCCGCGCATGGCGACGTGCTGCTGCCACTGGACGAAGCGCACCTGCGCGAAAGGCTCTGGGCGGCATTTGATGCCGGCATCCGCGCCTGCGCCATCGTCTTCATGCATGGCTACCGCTACACCGCGCACGAAGCAGCAGCAGCGCGCATCGCCCGGGAGATCGGCTTCACGCAGGTCAGCGCCAGTCACGAGGTCAGCCCGCTGATGAAGCTGGTCTCGCGTGGCGACACCACCGTGGTGGACGCCTACCTGTCACCCATCTTGCGGCGTTATGTGGAACAGGTGGCGGCGCAGATGCCGGGCGTTCGGCTCTTCTTCATGCAGAGCAGCGGCGGGCTGACGGAGGCGCATCGCTTCCAGGGCAAGGACGCCATCCTGTCCGGGCCGGCGGGGGGCATCGTGGGCATGGTGCGCACGGCTGTGGCGGGCGGTCACCACAAGCTCATCGGCTTTGACATGGGTGGCACCAGCACTGACGTGAGCCACTACGCCGGAGAATTCGAGCGCGCCTTTGAAACCCAGGTGGCCGGCGTGCGCATGCGCGCGCCCATGATGAGCATCCACACCGTGGCCGCAGGGGGCGGCAGCCTGCTGCAGTTTGACGGCGCGCGCCTGCGCGTCGGGCCGGAGAGCGCCGGCGCCAACCCCGGGCCGGCCAGCTACCGGCGCGGCGGGCCACTGGCCACCACCGATGCCAACGTGCTGCTGGGCAAGATCCAGCCGGCCTACTTCCCCAAGGTCTTCGGCCCCAAGGCCGACGAAGCGCTGGACCGCGAAGGCGTGGCCGACAAGTTCGCCAGCCTGGCGGCCGACGTGCAGGCGCTGAGCGGCCGCGCCACGTCGCCCGAATCGCTGGCGGAAGGCTTCCTGCAGATCGCCGTGCAGAACATGGCCAACGCCATCAAGCGCATCAGCGTGGCGCGCGGCTACGACGTCACGCAGTACACCTTGCAGTGCTTTGGCGGCGCCGGTGGCCAGCACGCCTGCCTGGTGGCCGATGCCCTGGGCATGGGCCGTGTCTTTGTGCACCCGCTGGCAGGCGTGCTGTCGGCCTACGGCATGGGCCTGGCGGACCAGATTGCCATGCGCGAAGCCAGCGTCGAACTGCCGCTGGACGAAGCCGGCCTGGCGGCGGCCGAGTTGCGCCTGACCGTACTGGGCGAGGCCGCGCGTGACGAGGTGGCAAGCCAAGGCGTGGACCGCAACGCCATTGCCCTGCGCCGCAACGTGCACGTGCGCTACCAGGGCACGGACACGGCGCTGGTGGTGGCCTGCGGCGACATGGCGCAGATCCGGCGTGACTTTGAAGCCGGCTACCGCCAGCGCTTTGCCTTTCTGATGCCGGACCGCATGCTGGTGGTCGAGGCCGTGTCCGTGGAAGCGGTGGGTGCAGGTGAGCGCTTCGACACGGCAAGTTCAGCGGCCGAACCCGCCGCCTATGCGCCCAAGCCTGACGCGCAGGTCCGCATGCACAGCGGACGCTGGCACGACGCCGGCCTCTTTGTGCGTGAGAGCCTGCGCGCTGGGGCCACCATCGACGGCCCGGCCATCATCGCGGAGAAGAACGCAACCACCGTGGTCGAGCCCGGCTGGCAGGCGGCGCTGACACAGGCCGGCCCCATCGAACTGCAGCGCACGGTGCCGCGCGCCACGCAGCATGCCATTGGCACCGACGCCGACCCGGTCATGCTGGAGGTCTTCAACAACCTCTTCATGAACATCGCCGAGCAGATGGGCCTGCGGCTGCAGAACACCGCCTACAGCGTCAACATCAAGGAGCGGCTGGACTTCTCCTGCGCGCTGTTCAGTGCCGCTGGCGAACTCATTGCCAATGCGCCGCACATGCCCGTGCACCTGGGCAGCATGAGCGAGAGCATCAAGACGGTGATCGAACGCAACCCGCAGATGCAGCCGGGTGATGTCTATGTGCTCAACGATCCGTACCACGGCGGCACGCACCTGCCGGACGTGACCGTGGTGACGCCCGTGTACCTGGAATCCAGCGACAGCCAGCCCAGCTTCTACGTCGCCAGCCGCGGCCACCACGCCGACATCGGCGGCAGCACGCCGGGCTCCATGCCGCCCTTCAGCAAGACGATTGAGGAAGAGGGGGTGCTGTTCGACAACTTCCTGCTGGTGCGCGGCGGCCAGTTGCGGGAAGCCGAATTGCTGGCGCAACTGCGCAGCGGCGCATACCCGGCACGCAACCCGCAGCAGACCATTGCCGACCTGCGTGCACAGATTGCCGCCAACCAGAAGGGCGTGGAAGAACTGCACGCCATGGTCGTCCAGTTTGGCCGCGGCACGGTGGCAGCCTACATGAAGCATGTACAGGACAACGCCGAGGAATCGGTGCGGCGCGTCATCACGGCCTTGAAGGACGGTGAGTTCACCCTGCCACTGGACAACGGCGCGCAGATCCATGTGAAGGTGACGGTGCACACGGCCCAACGTGAAGCCAGCATCGACTTCACAGGCACCAGCGCGCAGTTGCCCAACAATTTCAACGCGCCCAAGGCCGTGACCATGGCGGCGGTGCTCTATGTCTTCCGCACCCTGGTGGACGACGACATCCCGCTCAACGCCGGCTGCCTGAAGCCCCTGCACATCATCGTGCCCGAAGGCTGCATGCTGAACCCGCTGCCGCCTGCGGCCGTGGTGGCTGGCAATGTGGAGACCAGCACCTGCGTCACCAATGCGCTGTATGGCGCGTTGGGCGTGATGGCCGCCGGACAGTGCACGATGAACAACTTCACCTTTGGCAACGAGACGCACCAGTACTACGAGACCATCAGCGGCGGCAGCGGCGCCGGGCCGGGTTTCAATGGCACCAGCGTGGTCCAGACCCACATGACCAATTCGCGTCTGACGGACCCGGAGGTGCTGGAATTCCGCTTCCCCGTGCGCCTGGAAAGTTATGCCATTCGCGTCGGCAGTGGTGGCGCGGGGCAGTGGCAGGGCGGCGACGGCGGCGTGCGCCGCGTGCGCTTCCTGGAACGCATGACGGCCAGCATCCTGAGCAATGGCCGCACGGTGCCGGCCTTTGGCATGGCGGGCGGGCGGCCCGGCGCCCTGGGCATCAACCGCGTGGAGCGGCGGGACGGGCGTGTGGAGGTGCTGCAGCACATTGGTTCCGCGGCCATGGAGCCGGGCGACCTGTTCGTGATCGAAACGCCAGGAGGGGGTGGGTATGGCCAGCCGACCTGAACGCCTGTTGCTGACGGGCTTCGAGCCCTTTGGAGGCGACACGGTCAACCCGTCATGGGAAGTCGCCCGGGCCTTGGATGGCGAGCTGGTGGACAGTGCCCGCGTGGTGGCCGTGCAGTTGCCCTGCGTTTTCGGCCGGGCGCTGGATGTGCTGGCGGCGGCACTGGACCGCCACCGTCCGCGCATCGTGCTGAGTCTGGGCCTGGCGGCCAACCGGTCGGCCCTGTCGCTGGAGCGTGTGGGCATCAATGTGGACGATGCGCGCATCCCGGACAACGCCGGGGCCCAGCCCATTGACCAGCCCGCCGTGGCCGGTGCGCCTGCCGCCTACTTCGCCACCTTGCCGATCAAGGCCATCGTGGCTGCGTTGCTGCGAGATGGCCTGCCAGCCGAGGTGTCCCAGACCGCCGGCACCTTCGTCTGCAACCATGTGCTCTTTGGCCTGATGCACCAGCTGCGCCGCCGTCGCGGTGTGCGCGGCGGCTTCATGCACGTGCCGCTGCTGCCGGCACAGGCGGCGCTGTCCGCAGACCCCGTGCTGCGCGGCCTGTCGCTGGCGGACCAGGTGCGCGGTGTCCGACTCGCCCTGCAAGTGGCCCGTCATGTGAAAGACGACCTCGTCCAGGCCGGAGGTCGCGTGTCTTGAGCGGGTGGCGGTGACAAAATGCATCACCAGCTTGCAGGGCGGTGTCATGCACAAGAAAAATCGGCTCCTGATGCAGGGCCTGACCGGAATCACCCTGTGCGCAGCAGCCTTGTGCACTGCGCGGGCGGAGCCTCTGCCCGCCGACGAACAGGAACGCGCGTGCTGGTTGCAGCACACCCGTGAGCGCACGCGCGTGCGCCTGGTGGAGCCCACGGCGGTGGACGTGTCCAACCTGCGAGACGGCATGACCGTGAATTCGCCTGTCCGTGTGGATTTCTCCATCCGCGGCATGGGCGTGATCCCCGCAGGAAAACCACACCCCAAGGCCGGCCACCACCACATGCTGCTGGACGCCAGCCTGCCTGCCAACCCCGGCACGCCGATCCCTTTCAATGACTTCCACAAGCACTTCGGCAAGGGCCAGACCGGGGCGGTGCTGGCGCTGGCACCTGGCACGCACACGCTGCGGCTGCTGTTTGCGGACCATGACCACAAACCCTACTTCGTCTACAGCCCGGAACTGCGCATCACTGTTCGGGGCCCGCGCAAGGAAGCACTGAAGATCAACAGGGCCAACTTCGACAGCAGTTGCCAGGCCTGGTACGAGGACGAATTGGCGCGCCCGCGTCCTGAGGGCAAGCGTGCGGTGATCACCAACCTGCGTGACGGCGAAACCGTGGTCAGCCCCATCAACATCCGGTTTGCGGCCGACGGCTTTGGCGTTGCACCCAAGGGCTTTGGCGGTGAGGGCCTGGGCTACTTCACCCTGGAGGTGCTGCGGCCGGATGGCGGCCCGGTGCAAGCACAGGACCTGGCCAATGGCGCAACCCAGGCGACGCTGTACCTGCCGCCCGGCGCCTACACGCTGCGCCTGCGCTTCCTGGACGACACGGGCCGCAAGGACCTGGTGCCGGCGGTCGACACGCGCATCACTGTGGCCGGTCAGGACCGGCTGTAAGCACAGGCGCGTGACCAAGCGGGTCCTTTTGCTGGGCGGCGGCGACGCCCACCTCCAGGTGCTGCAGGCGCTGGTGCAGCAGCCACTGGCCGGGGCCGATGTCGCGCTGGTCGCGCCATTTGCGCGTCGGTTCCTGGCGACCCTGCTGCCCGCCGTGGTGGCAGGTCACTGCAAGCTCGACGACTGCAGCGTCACACTGCCCCCGCTGGCCCATGCTGCGCGGGTGCACTTCATCGAAGGCAGCGCGGTGCAGTTGGACGCGGCCCATCGGCAGGTCAAGCTGAGCGATGGGCGTGTGGTGGATTACGACTTGCTGTCGCTGGACACCGGCGCCGTGATGAACCGCGACCGCATCGCCGGTGCACGCGACCTGGCTCTGTTTGTGCATCCCGCCGAGCATTTCGTGCACCTGTTGAGTGGGCTGTGGGACCTGGCCGCCCGGCGGGTGCTGGACGTGGTGGTGGTCGGTGCGGACACGCATGCCGTGGAACTGGCGCTGGCCCTGGCGCACCGTCTGGCCGGCCGAGGCGAGGAACGGGCCCGTGTGGCATTGGTCACCGGCGGCGGTGAGCCGCTGCCTGGCAGCAACACGGGTGTGAGGCGTCGCGGACTGGCCGAACTGGCCCGGTGCCGCATCACCATCTTCCGCGACACCTGCCGCGCTGTGGAGCCCGGCGCCGTGGTGCTGGGCAGCGGTGCGCGCGTGGCCTGTGACGCCCCCGTGCTGGCGTCGGACTGGGAAGCGCCGCCGTGCCTGGACGGCAGCGGCTTGGACCTGGACGAACAGGGTCGGGTGCTCACCGGCGCCACTTTGCAAAGCCCATCGCACCCGGAGGTGTTGGCCGTGGGCTGGGTGGCCGCCCGTGAGAGCCGCCTGGAGCCCGGTGTGGGCGCCCACGCCACGCAGACCGGCGCTGTGTTGACGCAGAACCTGAGGGGCCTGGTGGGCGGCGGGCCGCTGCACACACTCCCTCGGCCCGCACGCACGCTGGAATTCATGGCCACGGGCGGCGCGGAAGCCATCCTGTCCTGGGGCGGCTGGTCCGCGCAGGGGACTTGGGCAGCTTGGTGGAAGCGCCGCCGGGACTGGCGCCGGATCCAGCATTTGCGCGCGCTGCCGGATGCGGGCTTCAGTTCTCGCCAATGATTGGCGCCCGGGCTCAGTCGGTCTGCCGGAACACCAGTGTCAGGCTGGGCGGCACCCGGCCGTCGGTGTCGCGGGGCAGAGAGCCCAGCTTTTCCAGGGCGCGCAGGACGGCGTCGTCCCATTCCTTGTGGCCGCTGCTTTTCAGCAGGCGGCTGCTGATGATGGTGCCGCCGGGCGCAGTGGTCACGGACACCTCGGCGGCCGCGTTGCCGGGCACGTTGCCGTTGAAGACGACCTGTTCGCGCACCATCTTGCGCAGACGTCCCAGGTAGTTGGCTGAGGGCGCGGCGTTCTGCGTGCTGCTGCCGGTGCTGCCTGTGGTGTTGGGCGTGGTGCCGGCCTGGCCCATGATGCGCCGCAGGTTTTCCTGCCGCTGCTTGTCCAGTCGCGCGTCCTCGGCCTTTTCTTCGGCCGCGCGGGCAGCGTCCGCCGCTTCGCGCTTCTTGCGGTCGTCCTCGGCCTTTTTGTCTTCCGCCTTGCGTTTGCGTTCTCGCTCGGCTTCGGCTCTTTTCAGTTCGTCGTCGGCCTTCTGCTTTTCGAGCTTCAGGCGCCGGTCGCGTTCGATGGCGATGTCGCTGTCGCGCTGGACCTGCGGCTGCACCTCGGGCTTGGGCACCGGTGGTGCAGGCGTGGGTGCGGCCACCACGGGCGGAGGTGGTGGCGGTGGCGATGGCGGTGAGGCCACCTGTGGCACGGCAGCCCAGAGTTCAGCGGAGATGACTTCAGGCTGGCGGCTGCGCCAGTCGATGCTGAGCGTCAAGGCGGCGATGAGCCCCGCATGCACCACCAGCGCGGCCAGCGCGCCGGGTGCCAGGCCGCCCGTGGGCTGGGGCAGCAGGCTGTCCTGGGCCAGAGCAGCGTTGCTCATGCGCTCGGTCAGTTGCTGCCTTGCTTGACGGACAGGCCGACGCGCTTGACACCGGCGCGCTGCAAGGTGTCCATCACCTTCACCACGCTTTCATAGCGAACCGACTTGTCGGCGCTGATGACGACGGGCGTGTCGGCATTGCCCCCCTGGATGCTGCGCACGCGTGACGCCAGGTCCTTGAAGTTCACCGCTTGCGGTTCGGACTGGTCCTCGCGCACGCGCAGCTTGTCGTCACTGCCGACGATGACCTCCACCACGCTTTGCGGGCGCTGCGAACTCTTGCCCACGCTGGGCAGGTCCACCACGCCAGTGGTGATGAGTGGCGCGGTGACCATGAAGATGATCAGCAGCACCAGCATCACGTCGATGAACGGGACCATGTTGATCTCGTTCATGGAACGGCGGCCGCGACCGCTGCCACCTCGTTGCACGACGCCTGGCATGTCAGCGTGTACCAGCCGCTTGGCCGGCGTAGGCAGTGGTGGCGCCTGCCTGGCCGGCGTTGCGCTGCAGGATGTTGGAGAACTCCTCGATGAAGGTCTCCATCTGGATGGCGATGCGGTCGATGTCGCGCGCGAAGCGGTTGTAGGCCACCACGGCGGGAATGGCGGCGAACAGGCCAATGGCCGTGGCCACCAGCGCTTCTGCGATGCCCGGCGCCACGGTGGCCAGGGTCACCTGCTGCATGTTGGACAAGCCCACGAAGGCATGCATGATGCCCCACACCGTGCCGAACAGGCCCACATAGGGACTGACCGAGCCCACGCTGGCCAGGAAGCTCAAGTTGCTTTCCACGACATCCAGTTCACGCTGGAAGCTGGCCCGCATGGCGCGGCGTGCACCATCCAGCTGCGCACCGGAATCCAGCCGCTTTTCCCGGAGCTTCAGGAATTCGCGCATGCCGCTGGCAAAGATGCGTTCCATCGGCGCGCTCTCGGTCTTCTGGCCGACGGCGGTGTTGAGGTCCGTCAAGCTGCGGCCGGACCAGAATTCGCGTTCGAATTCCTCGTTGTTGCCACGCACCTTGCGCAGGCCGAAGACCTTGCCGAAGATGACCGTCCAACTCGCCAGGCTGGTGAACATGAGACCTGCCATGACCAGCTGAACGACCAGGCTGGCTTGCAGGACAAGTGCGGTGATGGAGAGGTCGTTGTTCATGCGAGCGTTGAAATGACTTCGTTCGGAATGCGGCGCGGGCGGAAGGTTCCGTGGTCCACGCAGCCGATGCGGATCTCGCCTTCGGCCAGCAGTTTGCCCTGACACCACGCCTGCTGGGCGATGGTCATGCTGGCCGTGCCGCGTTGGCGCAGGGCCACGGT
The DNA here is from genome assembly GCA_963750785.1 of uncultured beta proteobacterium. Taxonomy (GTDB): domain Bacteria; phylum Pseudomonadota; class Gammaproteobacteria; order Burkholderiales; family Burkholderiaceae_C; genus Rubrivivax. Next base: position 735,547 of record CAVVSC010000006.1, read on the forward strand.
GACACGCAACTCGTCGTCCAGGCGGGCCGGGGCACGGTAGCGCACGCTGGTGTCGGTGACCACGAAGATGGCACCCGTGGCATCACGCAAGGCCTGCTGGCCCACCCCCAGCGACCGCAGCCATTCGGTCCGCGCGCGCTCGAAGAACTTCAGGTAGTTGGCGTAGAAGACCACGCCTCCTGCGTCGGTGTCTTCCCAGTAGACCCGCATGCGGCATTCGAACGGGTCTGCGGTGGTTGTGGCTGCAGTCATGGGCGGGCGGAATCATACGGCCGCCCCCCGGCGCCGGTCGGCGCTCAGGACGCGGGCATCAGCCTGCGGTACACCGGCCCCCAGAGCGGGTGTCCGGCCTCGCCCCGGCCCAGGGCGAACGCAGCATCGGCACTGCGGGCGGCGCGGAACTGTGCCTCGCATTCGTCCAGGCGTTCGCTGGTGCAGGTGATGAAGGCCAGCAGCTTGTGGGCGCTGGCACGGTCCCGCGGGCTGCTGAGGCCTGCCGCCAGGGCCTTGCGCAAAGCGGCTTCGGCCTGCGGGTACTGGCCGTCGTCGTAGGCACGAATGCCTTCCACCAGGGCGCGTTCGCCCGGGCGGTCCATCAATTCGGCCAGGCCGCCTGCGGGCTTGGCGGGCGGCGGGCTGGCGCACGCGGACAGCATCGCCACCAGGCTCGTGAGTGCAATGCTGGCGATGCGGTTCATGGCAGATTTCATGGCGTGGCTCATGGCGCGAAACGGTGGCGCAGGCTCACCGCCTTGTCCGCTTGCACTTGCACGGTGGTGGTGAAGGGCGGGAATTCGTCGTTGCGCACGGTGATGGTGTGCGTGCCTTCGGGCAAGCTCAGTCGCGTCATGGGCGGCGCGGTGCCGACGGCCGCGCCATCGACTTCGATGCTGCCCCACGGGCTGATGGCCAGCTGCACGGTGCCGGTGGCGAGCGGCGCAGCGGGTCGGACGACGGGCGCCTCACGCACCGCCGCCAGCGCCGCTGCCTTGCTGCGCGGCGTCGGAGGGGCGATGCGCGTGGCGGTGGGCTTCTGCGCCTTGGTGGTAGCTGCGGGTCCGGTCCTCGGCGTGGCTGCGTTCGTGGCTGCGTTCGTGGCTGCGTTCGCGGGTGCGGGTGCGGGAGCGGGTGCGGTTGCGGGTTCGGCAGGCTCACTGAGCGCTGCCTGGGCTCCGCCCTGCACGGCGTCCACTGCGGCAGCGCTTGCGACCATGGGCGCGACCAGTGAGGCGGCGGGTTCCTCGGTGGCTGCTGGCGAGGGGGCGGGTGAAGCAGGCGGCGCAGTCGCCGCAGGCGGCGCGATCGCCTTCGGAGGCGCCTGCAATGCCGCCGGGCCTTCGGCAGCACCCGGCTGACCGCGGGTGATGAATCCCGCGCCGGCCGCCACTACCAGGGCCGCAGCGATCCACAAGGCGTTCTTCAGGCGCCGGGTGGGCTCGACGGCTGGCGATGCTTCAGGCAACAAGGTGTCTGGCGGCGGCGCGGAAGGCGTGCCCTCGGCGGTGCTGGTGACGGCTTGCTGGTCGAACCAGCGGCGCAGGTCGGTCGCCATGGCGGTGGCATTGACGTAGCGCTGAGAGGGCTCACGCGCCATGGCCTTGGCGGCAATGGCCGACAGCACCACAGGCACCTGGCTGCGGATTTCGTGCGCCGGCGCTGGGTGGTTGGTGAGCACGGCGTTGGTGATCTGGTCCACCGTGTCGCCCTCGAAGGCCTTGCGGCCGGCCAGCAACTCGTAAAACACGACGCCAAGCGCGTGGATGTCGGTGCGCGCGTCCGGCGTGCCGCCTTCCAGCTGTTCAGGCGCCAAGTAGTGCGGTGAGCCCGCCACCAGGCCTTCCAGCAGCGTCACGTCGGCGCTGTGCGCCACGCGTGCAATGCCGAAGTCCAGTACCTTGGGCCTGTCGCGTTTGCACAGGAAGATGTTGGCCGGCTTGATGTCGCAGTGCACGACGCCGCGGGTGTGGGCGTAGGCCAGGGCGTCGGCGACGCGCCGCACCAGTTGCGCGGCTTGGGCGGGTGTGGGGTGCCAACCGGCGGCCAGTGCCACCTGCAGGTCGCGGCCGTGCAGGCGCTCCATGGCGATATAGACGCCGTTGGCCGACAGTCCTGCGTCGTGGATGGTCACGATGTGCGGATGGCTCAGACCGGCAGCGGCGCGGGCTTCATTCAGGAACAGGCCGTCCAGCGCCACGCGCTCGCTGGCGGCCACGTTGAACTGCAGCGTCTTCACCGCCACATTGCGTGACAGCAGCGGGTCCCAGGCTTCGTGCACCTGGCCCAGGCCGCCGGCACCCAGCACGCCCTTGAGCGCATAGCGGCCGATGTGGGCCAGTGTCGGGCTTTGCTCCAGCGCCAGGTCCGCCGCGGGCGGCAGGCTGTCCATGAGGCCGGAGTCCGGACCCGCGGGTTGCGAGTCAGGGGCGAAGTCGCCGCGGGCAGGTACCGAGACCGGATCGGACACCAGATAGCTAGCCGGCACCGAGTCGTAGCCCGGTGGCAGTGAAGCCACGGTGGCGGCGAAGTCGGTGCTGTCGTCGTCCGGCGGGACGGAAGCGCGTTTCTGGAACAGGTTGTAGCCCACGGCAATGCAGCTTAAGCGCTGGCCTCAGGGTCTACGGCACAAACGGCCCGGATATTCAGTCTGGTTAACGACCGGTTGCGGGTGTTGCGGAACCCAGTTCACGCTTCAGGCGGGAAAGTGCGGTCTGCAGGTGCGTGACGCTGCTGGCGAACGACAGGCGGACGAAGCGTTCTGCCCAGCTTGGGCCGAAATCGCGGCCCGGGGTCAGTGCAATGTGCGCGCCTTGCATCATGTCCCGGCAGAAGTCCCAGCTGCTGCTGGCAAAGGCCGAACAGTCGAACCAGGCATAGAAGGCGCCATCGGGCGTCACGGGCACTGGCAGGCCCAAGGCCTCAAGCCCGGGCACCACGAGATCGCGCCGGGCCTTCATGTCGGCACGCCGACGTTCGTATTCGGCGATGGAGGCCGGCTCGAAGCAGGCCAGCGCCGCATGCTGAGCCAGGGTGCTGGCGCAGATGTAGAGGTTCTGCGCCAGCTTTTCCACCGGCGCCACCAGCTCGGGCGGCAGCACCAACCAGCCCAGGCGCCAGCCGGTCATGCCGAAGTACTTGGAAAAGCTGTTGATGCTGATGATCTGCTCGCCCAGGCCGTGGGGCAGGGCCAGTGCGCTGTGGCCGAAGCGGTCGTCATAGCTCAGGCCCAGGTAGATCTCGTCGACGATGGTCACGCCGCCGCGTTCACGCACGGCTTCGGCAATGGCCTGCAGTTCGGCCGGTGCAATGGACGTGCCTGTGGGATTGCTGGGCGATGCCAGCACCACGCCGCGGGTCTGCGGGCGCCAATGCGCGCACACCGAAGCCGCGTCGGGCTGGAAGCGCGTGGCCGGCGTCGTTGGAATCAAGACCGCACGCGCGCCGGCAGCAGCCACGAAGTGGCGGTTGCAGGGGTAGCTGGGGTCGGGCACCAACACCTCGTCGCCAGGCTCGAAGAGCGCCAGGCAGGCCAGTTGCAGCGCGGCTGAGGCACCAGCGGTGATGACGATGCGTGACGGGTCCACGTCCACGCCCCAGCGGCTGCCGTACCAGGCGGCAATGCATTCGCGCAGCGGCAGCAATCCGGTGGCCTGCGTGTACTGGGTGTGGCCCGCTTGCAGGCAGCGTTCGGCGGCTTCGCGCACCAGCGGCGCGGCGCTGAAGTCCGGTTCGCCGATGTTGAGGAAGACCATCTCCTCGCCGCCCTGGCGCGGATCGCAAGCGGGGCTGCGTGCCAGCGCCATGGCGTCCTTGGCCAGCTCCATCACGTAGAAGGGCTCGATTGCATCGAGCCGGCTCGCGGTGCGGATGGCCACGCGCTTTGTCAGCTCAGCGGCGTGCCGGCCGAGCCTCGTTGGGCCGCAGGTCGGCGGCACAGCGGTCCAGCACGCCGTTGACGTACTTGTGGCCGTCGGTGCCACCAAAGGACTTGGTCAGTTCCACCGCTTCGTTGATGGCGACGCGGTAGGGGATGTCCAGGCAGTGTTGCAACTCGTACGCGCCGATCAGCAGTGCAGCGTGTTCCACCGGCGACAGTTGCGTGGTCTTGCGGTCCACGTGGCGGGCCAGCGCGGCGTCCAGCGCAGAGGCTTGTTCGATGACACCGTGCAACAGCGCGTCGAAGTGCGCGCGGTCGCACTTGCCGAAGCCATCCAGCTCCAGGATGTGGGCTTCGATCGCCGCGACACTCTCGCCCGACAGCAGCCACTGGTACAGGCCCTGCAGCGCCAGTTCGCGCGAGCGGCGACGGGCAGACTTCGGCGCGGCGCGCTTCTTGGCCGGGTCGGACTTGGGGGCCGGGAAGGTGTCCGCGGCGGCAGCGGTTGCGTCGCTCACGACAGGTCTTCCAGAAGGTTGGCCATTTCGACCGCCACACGTGCAGCGTCGCGGCCCTTGTCTTCGGCACGGGCCCAGGCCTGTGCTTCGTTTTCCACGGTGAGGATGGCGTTGGCAATGGGCACCTGGTGGTCCAGCTGCACGCGCGTGACGCCCGCGCCGCTTTCGTTGGCCACCAGCTCGAAGTGGTAGGTCTCGCCACGGATGATGCAGCCCAGGGCCACCAGCGCGTCAAAGTCTCCGCTGTCGGCCATGGCCTTCAGGGCAATGGGAATTTCCAGCGCGCCAGGCACAGTGACGTGGCGGATGTCGCTGTCGTCCACGTCCAGCCTCTGCAGTTCGGCCAGGCAGGCTTCAGCCAGTTTGCCGGTGATGGCGTCGTTGAAGCGGGCGCGCACGATGCCTATGCGCAGGCCTTCGCCAATCAACTCGCCGGACGTGCCCTTGTCAGCGCCTTGCATGGTGTTGTTCTTTCAAAGTGAGGGCGTGTTCGACTGCGACTTGCTCACGTCGCGGCGGCAGCGAAGCCGGTGACTTCCAGTCCATAGCCCGCCATGCTGGGCATGCGGCGCGGGCTGCCAAGCAACTTCATGCGGCGCACGCCCAGTTCGCGCAGGATCTGCGCGCCGACGCCATAGGTGCGCAAGTCCATCTGCGCTCGTTCGGCCTGGGCGGCCGCTTCAGCGCCGGTGAACTGCGGCAGCAGCGCAGAGGCGTCGGACGTGCAGTTCAGCAACACCGCCACGCCGGCCTTGCTTTGGTGAAGTGCGACGAGCGCCGCGCTGAGCGGCCAGGAGTGGCCACCCCCGCGCTGGTCCAGCAGGTCCATGGCCGTGAAGGGCTCGTGCACGCGCACCAGCACCTCGTCCTGGGGCATCCAGCGGCCATGCGACAGCGCCAGGTGCAAGGCGCCGCCCTTGTCACGGTAGGACGTGCAATCAAACGCGCCGTGCGGCGTATGAAGCGTGCGCTGGCCGACACGTTCGATCAGGCTCTCGTTGCGGCTGCGGTAGCCAATGAGGTCCGCAATGGTGCCTATCTTCAGGCCGTGCTCACGGGCGAAGACTTCCAGGTCCGGCAAGCGGGCCATGGTGCCGTCATCCTTCATCACCTCGCAGATCACGGCCGCGGGCAAGAGGCCCGCCATGCCCGCCAGGTCGCAACCGGCTTCGGTATGGCCGGCGCGCATCAGCACACCGCCATCCTGCGCCTGCAGAGGGAAGATGTGGCCGGGCTGGACCAGGTCGGCCGGGTGGGCGTCGCGCGCCACTGCGGCTTGCACGGTGCGCGCGCGGTCGGCCGCGCTGATGCCTGTGGTGACACCGGTGGCTGCTTCAATGGACACGGTGAAGGCGGTGCCGTGCTTGGTGCCATTGCGGCTGACCATGGGCGGCAATTGCAGCCGTTCGCAACGGTCGCGGGTCAGGGTCAGGCAGATCAGGCCACGTGCAAAGCGGGCCATGAAGTTGATGGCCTCGGGCGTGACGTGTTCGGCCGCCAGCACCAGATCGCCTTCATTTTCCCGGTCTTCCTCGTCCACGAGGATGACCATGCGGCCTGCTGCGAGTTCGGCCACCAGTTCGGGGACGGGTGAAATCGACATCGCCGGATTGTAGGCGGCGGGCCTTGTCTGGGGCTGTTGCCAGGGACTCAGGTCGCTGCAGCCGGGCGCGCTCGCACGCGGGCGAGGATGCGCAGGTCGGGGCCGATGGGCGCGCAGTCAACGATGTCCAGCGCCACCTGTTCTGACAGCGCCTGCAAGGGGGCCCACAGCGCCATTGGCCGGCCCGGGCCCAGCAACATGGGGGCCAGGTAAAGCAGTACTTCGTCGACCAGGCCAGCGGCCAGAAAAGCGCCATTGAGCCGGGCGCCGGCCTCCAGGTGCAGTTCATTGATGCCGCGTTCGGCGAGGCAGTGCAGCAGGGCGTGCAGATCGACTTGCCCGCCATCGGCATCGGGCAGGTGGAGCAGATCAGCGCCTGCATCTGCCAGGGTTTGGCTGGCGGGCCCGGCAGTCGCCGCGCCCACGACCAGCACCTGGCCCGGCGGCGCCATGAGCCGCGCCGAGGTCGGCAGTCGGAACTGGGAGTCCAGCACCACCCGCAAGGGCTGGCGGGGCGTGTCCACCAGGCGAACGTCCAGGCGAGGGTCGTCGGCCAAGGCGGTGCCTATGCCGGTCAGCACCGCACTGGCGCGCTTGCGCCAGGCATGGCCATCGCGACGTGCCGCTTCGGAGGTGATCCACTGGCTGGTGCCGTTGTGCAAGGCCGTCGTACCGTCAAGCGACGCGGCCACTTTCATGCGCACCCAGGGCCTGCCGCGCTGCACGCGTGAGAAGAAGCCGACGTTGATGTCGCGAGCAAGGTGAGCCACTTCGCCTTCGGCCACATCCACCTGAATGCCCGCCGCACGCAGGCGAGCGATGCCCTGGCCGTTGACTTGCGGGAAGGGATCGCGGGCAGCCACGACCACACGGGCGACCCGGGCGGCTACCAGAGCGTCACAGCAAGGAGGCGTGCGGCCATGGTGAGCGCAGGGCTCCAGCGTGACCCAGGCGGTGGCGCCGGCGACTGACACGCCGGAAGCGTCTGCGTCGCGCAAGGCCATCACCTCGGCGTGCGGGCCACCCTGCTGCTGCGTGGCACCGCGGCCGAGCACGCGGCCGTCCGGCAAGCCGATGACGCATCCGACACGCGGGTTGGGTTCGGTGAGGCCGAAGACGGTCTCGGCCAATGCCAGTGCGTCACGAAGACGCTGCTGGTCCAGGTCAGAAAGGAAGGTTCCGGCCGTCACGGCGGCCATTGTGCCCAGGCCCAGGGGCGCTCAGGGCTGGGCTTGGTAGCGGGTGTCGCCGTCCACCTGCGTGGTAGCCGTGTCATCGGTCGGGCAGGTGAAGGCCGCCCCCGAGCCGCTTCCGGTGCGGATCAGCAGGTAGTTCTGGTTGTTCAAGGCGCCCGCCAAGGCGGTGTAGACAAGCGGATGCGCCGCATTGCCGGCGGGCGGCGTGTCCGTGCTCGGGTCTGGCGTATAGCGGCAGACCCGGTAGTGCCGGTCGTCGTTGTCTGCGCTTGCTGGCGTGCCGGTTTCCACCACGGATGGCCGCGGTTTGACAAACAAGGTGCCAGTCCAGGCCACTGGAAAGGGGCCGCCCGATCCGGTGCCCTGTGTGGGGACAGCGCAATAGAAGGCCTGGTATGTCTGGCCGCTGGCGCTGAAGGGTGTGCTCAGCACACAGCCGCCCTGGAAGTCAGCCGAATCCAGCACAGGGGATGTGGTGAACACCTGGATCCCGCCACCGGAGGTGGACAAGGTGAGGCCGGCGCTGTCGAAACCCCCGCCCGCGGGAACGATGGGCGAACCGTCTGTAGCGTCGCCATCGCTGGGCGGCGCCTCGGACTGCAGCCCCGTGGGTTGGCTGCTGCCCGTGGCAAAGCGCAGGTAGCCGCTGATGAAAACGGCCTGCACCGTCTTCGAGCCGATGCGCGTGACCAGGGCATTGTCGTTGTTGAACACCCAAGCCACGCCCCCACCGCCTGGCGGCGTGAAGGTACTCGTGGCGCCGCCAGGAGAATCTACCGCTCCTCTCGGAATGGCGATGTTGCGGCCACCAGGGCGTTGCGTCGCCGATCGTGAGCTGGGAATGCCGAGCCCTGCACCCAGTTCAGGCGCCACTTTGGCGATCGAGGTCTGCAGAACAATGCTCTGCGAATTGACATCAGCGAGGTCGGAGAAATCGGCGCGGCGGTCCCACCAGCGCACCTCCACCTTCACGGTCTTCATCTGGGGCCCGTCAGTGGGTACGGGCGTCACGGTGACAGTGCGCCGGAATCTGGCGTTGGCGGCCGCACCGGTGCCAGTGGGCGTGGTTTCGATGGCTGCCGATGTGGCGATGTCCGCAAAGTCAAGGTCGCCCGAAGGGGCGCCGTCCAGCAACACGAAGCTGCGCAGGCGTTCCACTTCCGTCTGTGCCATGCGGACGGCTTCGGACCGCTGGCGCGACAGGTCAGCGTTGTTGCGCAGCGTGGCCTGCATGCCAACCACGCCCAACAAACCAATGGACATGACGGCAAGGGCCACAAGGGCCTCGACCAAGGAAACGCCGCGTTGCGGCCCAGTTCTGGTCATCCGGACCCTCACTGGAAGTCCTTCCACGAACTGGGCACACGAACGAAGCTACCGGTGTTCCAGCGCAGCAGATTCATCACATCGGGGTCAAAAACGTAATTTGTCGTGCCATCGCCGCGGATCCGGTTGTCGGACACCGCCGCACCTGTGATCTGTCCGGCGCCATCGGTCTCCCAACGGCTTGACCCGCTCGGAATGCGTACGTAGACCATTCCAAATATGTTGACGCCGGAGACGCTGAACTTCAGATCCCCGTTCACCACCAGAAGCACTGGAGCGGCCGCTGAGCCCAGCGCGCCAGACGAGTTGGCGTTCAGGTCGCCATTCAGCCAGATGGGCCGCCAAGGATTGAAGTTTGCCTTGTCACGAATCGTCTGGATTGCACAGCCCGAAACTGGGCAGTCGATGACGATGCCTGCTTGCTGGTCGCGAAAGGTGTCCGGCCGCATGTTGAAAACAGCTGCAAACATGCGGTCCTGCGTCGTGATTCCGCCCGTACCGGAAACGGCCGTCAGGGTGAAGGCCGGATCATTCGCAATCACTGTCGCTGGACCACCAGGGCTACCGGCTTGTCCGACCAACTGGTCGTAGCCGTTGACGCTGCCTCCCGCATGCACCGTTACACCAGTTCCGCCCGCGATGGAGTTGTATGCGAAGAAACCGCTGCCGCTCACGTCGACGTCGTCTCGTGCCGTCAACGCCGCCTGCGGCGGGCTGGAGGGCCCCCCCGTGAGCGCCATCAGGGAAGAAACGATCGCCCGCCCCTCGCCGAGCGCCCCCTGGCCGGCAAAACTGAGGCAGGTGTCCAGACCGGTCCCGTCGGCGCGTGTGCAACCCACCACTTCCACCTTGATGACCCCGGGCTGCCTGGGTGTTGCGGGCGGCGGCGATGCGGCCGAACCGCCCACCCTCAAAAAACGGACCCGAAAGGCAGGCCACTGACCTGTGGAACTGGGAGAACTCACCGTACCCACGCCACCCGATGGGCAGGAACAGGTCCAGCCTGTGCCATTGAAGACGCACGCAGCCGAAATTTCGTTGCCGCTGGGGTCCAGGTCGGGTGTGACGCGACCCGTGTTGCTGATGTTCAGATATCGCTCCCGGAAGGGCGGGTCCGTCACGTCGGTGCTCGACGCGCAGGCGTCAGTCACACGGCCCGTGTTCAACATGGACTCTGCCCACTCCAGGCCGGCCTCGGCGGTTTCGAGCGCCTGGGACGATCGGTACTGGTTGGTAGCGGTGCGCTGTTCGAAGATCAGGTTTCGGTTGGTGTAAGCCGCCACCAACGAGACCACAAAGAACAGGATGAGCACGACGATCAGCGTCGCCACGCCTTGCTGTCGCTGGCGTCCAGTGCTCGGACCGCACCTGGAGACCGCGTTCATGAAGGACAAGCCTGCACGGGAGCGCCAACAATGGCAGGCGGGGCGCTCAGGTGCACCCAGTCATTGCGCAGGCGGACGGTGCTGGTCACTTCCCGCTTGATATTGGAATTAACGCCCCTGCCCTCCGCCTTGATGGTGAAGCTGACCGTCCGTACCTTGTATTCGGGCCAGCACGAAGTGGTGTTGCCCGTGCACAGCTTGGGGCACGGCAGCCGCTCGGATGTGGGTGCGCTGACCGTGACGCAGAAGTCAGTCACATTCATTGTGTTGCTGTCGGTCAGCACCGGCTGGGTGCCCGCAACTCGGGAACGCAGCACGCCACCCGAAAGGTCATAGCCAAAGTCCGGACGTAGCGAGCCACTCTCCGAAGCGACATAGGCAAATCGCACCTGCTGGCCGCAGCCGCTGGACACCACCAAGCGGTCGTGAAGGAGGTTGGGCACCGACACCACGGGCGTGCCGCCGGTGACAGCAGTGGCGGAAATGGAATCAAGGGTTTGAAGGCTCGAAGGTGCAGGACGGCCTCCAATGGACGCATTGAAAGAACCCAGCGGCACACTCACCTCAGCCAAGTAGCCGGACCGTCGCAGGTCCCGTGTGATGATGTCCGAGGCGGCCCGCAAGTCCTGCTGGATCTGCGCCTCCACCAGCAGCCGACGGTTCTCCACCAACTGGCCGGACATCATCACAGCAGCCGCGGCAACAACCAGTAAGCCAATGGTGACGCCGACCATCAACTCAACAATGGACAGGCCACGCTGCCAACGCCGTGCGCCGCCGGAGTTCATCAGCATGATGGCATCCCTGCAACGGTGCCAGACGGCGAACAAACCTGAACGCGGCCGGCCGTCGACACCGCAACCCGCATGCGTCGGGATGCATCCACCAGGCGAGTCTCTGCCGTGAAGTCCGGAGGAATCACACCCTCGGACAAGGGTGGGATGTCCGGGCCGCCTGTGCGCGGGCTGATGGTCAAGGTGGCCGGCATGGTGCTCACCCAGAAGGCCACACCTTCACCAGTCGGGGCAACCACGGTCTTGATTTCGGAGGGCGCGGACGTGCACCGCGAACCGACCGGCGCCGTGCAGTCGCAGGGGTCACTTGCACCGGTATAGATGACGTAACAGGTCAGGCCAGTCCCCGCCTGGAACTTCACCTGGACGGTCACCCCGCGGCTGACCGCCTCGCTGCGCGCATAGTTCACGTCGGTCACCAGCTGCGAATGCACGCCGCGCAGGCGCTGCATCAGCATGTATTCTCGAAAACTGGGTCCAGCCAGACTGACCACGATGGCCACCAACGCGATGACGACCATCACCTCAATCAGCGTGAACGCGGACTGGCGGTTGTGGCGGGAGCGTGCGCGCATCAACGGGACCAGCATTGGCTTGTGGCGTTGTAGCTCAAGGCGGCGTCAGCACAGTCCTTGCAGCCCGCATAGGTGATGGCGCCGCGGTCCACCTTGACCGCCAACTTGACGCAACTGCCGTCGTTGACTTGGGAGGAACCGGCGCCATTCGCGATGACTTCGTAGCCCGTGGCGCTCTGGTTCGCAATGCCCAGTGCGTAGTAACCACCCGGGTTGGTCGGCGTGTTGACGCGCAAGTCAGACAAGGTGGCTGTGTATGTCTGGTTGTTGCTGCGCCAGCGCTCTTGCTCTTGCTGCATGGCCGTCAAGGCGGCCATGGCCTCCGAGCGACGGCTCTTGCGAAGAGATCCCATGAAGCTGGGCAAGGCCAGCGCCACCAGGATCGCACCAATCACCATGGCAATGATCAATTCGATCAGCGTGAAGCCGCGAGCGGTCCGCTTGCGGCCCATCGGGCTGGTGGGCAAGGTGTTCATTTGGACGGATTGTGGTGGAGTGCTTGGGCGGGTTCTATCGCTGCAGAAACCGCTCGTCGGCTCCTGACCGCCGCCTGTCGTGCTTGCGCTCAAGTTAGGGGTGAGGCTCAGCAGGCCGGGTAGCCTGGGACAGCGCCATCTGGGGAGCAGGTGCGCACGCGGCCCATGATGTTGACGATCTGATGCAGCGCCTTGCCGCCTGAAGTGGACACGGTCATGGTGGCGGTGGGGGTGACGGTGCCGCGCATGGGATCGAAGGTCATGGTCCTTGAGTTTGAGCTGAATTGCAGCGGCTGTCCGGGCCCGTAGCCCACGACCCGAAGCAACTGGGCGCCACCCGAGCATTGGGCAGTGCCGGCGCCTGTGCAGGTGCAGTCACCTTGGGCGCCGGTGTGCACCACATAGCAGACCCCGTCAGCGACCTGTTGGGTGCTGAAGCGCACGCTGACGCCATTCGATACGGCCAAACTCCGGGCATGCAGAAGGTCGGTGGACAACTGCGCCGCGGCGCTCTCGAGGTGGCGCCGTTCACGAGCGTCCTGCAGACTGGGCAGGGCACTGCCAAGTGCGATGACCAGGGTCGCCATGGCGGCCAGTGATTCGATGAGCGTCAAGCCGCGGCAGGCCTGGCGGCGGATGTGGTGACGCGACTTGCTGGAGGACGGACTGGAGAGCAGGCTGGCATTCATGGCGTGGTTCCTGGTCAGTGATCGGATGCCGTTCACTGTAGGAATCGCGGGCGCTTTGCGCGTCCCCAGGGGGTGTGCCCAGCAGCCGGCCCTGGCGAGGGCCCCCGGACGACACCCCCGGCCGGGGGCCCCGAGTGGGGGTGTCCTCTGTCCGGCGCTTCAGATGTCGCGGATCAACTGCCGGAAGGCGTCCACGTCTTCAAATTCGCGGTAAACGCTGGCGAAGCGCACGTAGGCGACTTTGTCGATGCGTTTGAGTTCGCGCATCACCAACTCACCCAGGCGGGCGCTGGGCAGTTCGCGTGCGCCGCTGGTCAGCAGCTTTTCCTGGATGCGTTCCACCGCCGCGTCCACTTGTTCCACGCTCACAGGGCGCTTGCGCAGCGCCAGCGACATGCTGGCGCGCAATTTGGCGGGGACGAAATCGACCCGCGTGCCGTCCTTCTTGACGACGGCCGGCATAGCAATTTCTGTGCGCTCGTAGGTGGTGAAGCGCTTGTCGCAAGCTAGGCAGCGCCGCCGCCGGCGCACCACGTCCCCTTCGTCGGATTCGCGGGTCTCGACGACCTGGGTGTCCTCGTGGGCGCAGAAGGGGCAGCGCATCCGCGGTCAGCGGTCAGCGGTACACGGGGAAATCCCGCGTGAGGGCAGTTACCTTGGCGCGTACGGCGGCAATGTTTTCGGCGTCATGCGGCCTGTCCAGCACATCGGCGATCAGGTGCGCCGTCTGTCGGGCTTGCTCCTCCTTGAAGCCGCGCGTCGTCATGGCCGGGGTGCCCAGGCGGATGCCACTAGTCACCATGGGTTTTTGCGGGTCGTTCGGAATGCCGTTCTTGTTGCAGGTCATGTGGGCACTGCCCAAGATGGCCTCGGCTTCCTTGCCCGTCAGGCCCTTGGGACGAAGGTCCACCAGCATCACGTGGCTCTCGGTCCTGCCGCTGACAATGCGCAAGCCGCGGGAGATCAGCGTGTCGGCCAGCACTTTGGCGTTGGCGACGACCTGTGCCTGGTAGGCCTTGAACTCGGGCGCCAACGCTTCGTGGAAGGCCACGGCCTTGCCGGCGATGACATGCATCAGCGGGCCACCCTGGATGCCGGGGAAGATGGCGCTGTTGATCTTCTTGGCGATGGCCTCGTCGTTCATCAGGATGATGCCGCCTCGTGGCCCGCGCAGGCTTTTGTGCGTGGTGCTGGTGACGACATCGGCATGCGGCACCGGGTTCGGATAGACGCCGGCAGCAATCAGGCCCGCGTAGTGCGCCATGTCGACCATGAAGTAGGCGCCGACGTCCTTGGCCACCTTGGCGAAGCGCTCGAAGTCGATGCGCAAACTGTAGGCACTGGCACCAGCAATGATCAGCTTGGGCTGGGTCTCGTGGGCCAGGCGTTCCATCGCGTCGTAGTCAATGGCTTCCTTGTCGTCCAGACCGTAGCTGACGACCTTGAACCACCTGCCGCTCATGTTGAGCGGCATGCCGTGGGTGAGGTGGCCGCCTTCTGCCAGGCTCATGCCCATGATCGTATCGCCGGGCTGGAGCAGTCCGAAGAAGACGGCCTGATTGGCTTGACTGCCGCTGTTGGGTTGCACATTGGCGAAGTTGGCGCCGAACAGGCTCTTCAGGCGGTCTATCGCCAAGGTTTCGACAACGTCGACATACTCGCAGCCACCGTAGTAGCGCTTGCCGGGGTAACCCTCTGCGTACTTGTTGGTCAGCTGCGAGCCTTGCGCGGCCATCACCGCGGGAGAGGTGTAGTTCTCGCTGGCGATGAGCTCGATGTGCTCTTCCTGACGGCGGTTTTCAGCCTGGATGGCGGCCCAGATCTCGGGGTCGACCTGAGCAATGGTGGACGTGGTGCGGTCAAACATGAGGCAGTCCTCTTCGGGATGAAGGGCCTTCGAGATCCGCCAGCAAGCAGTCATCGGCATTGCGCGGTCGAGGGCTGCCCAGGCGAACGGCTGGTTCCACCGGGGTGGCCGGTGGCCTGCGCTTCCCGGTGGTCGTCCACCTCGGGCAGCTCCGGCAGAGCTGTCCTATCGCCAGTTGCGCAGGAACAGAAGTGTACTTTGAGAGGGCGGAACCCGGGCTCAGCGCAGCATGGCCACCTGCTCGGCGCCGATCAGGGTTGCCGAAGCCGCAGGAGACGGGGGCGCGGCGCCTGCGCCTTCCGCGCGCACCGGTTGCGTGATCTGGCTGGGCGCGTTCAGCGGCACTTGCCGACCGTCAGCCACTGCGCGCATGTGGGCCTGTTCCAGCATCACACGGCTGGCATAGCCATTGTCACCCTCCATCAGGGCTGCTCCCACGTAGTAGCGCAATCCATCCTGGACGCTGCCTGCGCGGGCGATGCACTCCTTCAGCACCTGAACGCCCACGCGCAGGTTGCTGATGGGGTCGAAGGCAGCGCGCGTGCCGCCGAAGGCGCCGTACTTCTCGTCGTGCACACGTGTCATGACCTGCATCAGGCCTTGTGCGCCAACCGCGCTTTGCGCGAAGGGGTTGAAGCTGGATTCCACGGCCATGATGGCCAGGATCAAGGTCGGGTCGAGTCCGGCGCGCTGGCCGATGGACCAGGATTCCTGAACCAGGGCAGCGACGGGTTCTGCAGCAACTTTGTAGCGGCGCGAGATCCAGGTGGCCAGCAAGGCCTGCTGGCGCGTCAGGGACTTCAAGTCCGTGGCGGTGGCGCGGTTGACCGCATCGGGCTCGGCTACCGCGGCCAGCAGATTGCCGGACGCCTGCTCGCGCGCTTCGTGGCGCGTCTGCAGCCACTCCAGGGCCACCACTTCCGCTTGCTGGCGCACGTCGGCCCGGCTGGCTGCGAAGATGCCCACGGCCAATGCAGCCAGGCCCACCAGGGCCAAGGTGTTGTGGCTGACTTCCAGCATGCCGCGACCCACGTCGCGTACGAACACCGAAAGCGATCGCGCGGCATGGCTGCCCGCGCGGCGCAGCATGAGGCTGGCTGTCATCGCGTCTGCTCCTGTCTGTCGTCTGCCAGCCCCAGAAGGACCGACAGTGATAATCGTCTGCAGGGGGCAACACCTCGGTGGGCGGCTTCACTCCTGCGGGAGATGGGACCCGGTGTGCTGCACTTGGGCAGTCAGTAACACGGGTTAACCCTGAATATTCAGGTCTGGGCGCATTCTAGGAAGCGCTAAATATCCGGTCAAGAATATTGAATCGTCTTATCAGATGCGAAAGTCATGAAGTACAGCGACCTCCGGGACTTCATTCAACAACTGGAAACACGCGGGGAACTTCGAAAGCTCGCCGATCCGGTGTCGCCGCGCCTGGAAATGACGGCGATTGGCGACAAGCTCCTGCGATCCAGTGGCCCGGCGGTTCTCTGTACAAATCCCCAGGGTTACAAAATTCCGTGCCTCATCAACCTGTTTGGCACCCCTAGACGAGTGGCCTTGGGCATGGGCGCATCTGATGTTTCCGAGCTACGGGACGTGGGCATCCTGCTGGCCAGCCTGAAGGAACCCGAGCCCCCCAAGGGCTTGAAGGACGCCGGCAAGCTGCTGCAGATGGGCAAGGCGCTGTGGGACATGAAGCCCGCCGTGCGCGGCCGGGCGGCCTGCCAGGACGTGGTGATCGACGGCCCCGAGATCGACCTTCTGGCGCTGCTGCCTGTGCAGACCTGCTGGCCAGGCGACGCGGGCCCACTGATCACCTGGGGATTGGTCATCACGCGCGGCCCGCAGTCGGTGCCGCAGCCGCGCGCAAGGCAAAACCTGGGCATCTACCGTCAGCAGGTCATCGGCAAACGCGAAGTCATCATGCGTTGGCTGGCCCACCGCGGAGGTGCGCTGGACTTCCGTGACTTCGCCCGTGCCAGCCCCGGCCAGCCCTTCCCGATGGCGGTGGCCTTGGGGGCCGACCCGGCGACCATCCTGGGCGCCGTGACGCCGGTGCCTGACAGCCTGTCCGAGTACCAGTTCGCAGGACTCTTGCGCGGCAGCAGGACCGAGGTGGTCCACAGCGGCGTTGGGGAAGCCGGCGTCCAATTGCAAGTTCCGGCCAGTGCGGAAATCGTGCTCGAAGGGCACATTCCCACTGCACCTGCCGGCTTCGAAGGGGTGTCCGCCATGGGCATTCCCCTCAAGGAAAAGAGCGGCTACCTGCATGCGCTGGAAGGCCCTTTCGGCGACCACACCGGCTACTACAACGAGCAGGACTGGTTCCCCGTGTTCCGCCTGTCACGCCTGACGCACCGTCGCGACCCGATCTACCACTCCACCTACACCGGCAAGCCACCGGACGAGCCCGCCGTGCTGGGCGTGGCGCTGAACGAAGTCTTTGTGCCCATCCTGCGCAAGCAGTTTCCCGAGATCACCGACTTCTACCTACCGCCCGAAGGCTGCAGCTACAGGTTGGCGGTGATCTCGATCAAAAAGGCCTATCCAGGACATGCCAAGCGGGTGATGTTCGGCCTGTGGAGCTTTCTGCGGCAGTTCATGTACACCAAGTTCATCGTGGTCACAGACGACGACGTGGACATCCGTGACTGGAAAGAAGTCGTCTGGGCGATTACCACGCGCATGGACCCGGTGCGCGACACCACGCTGGTGGAGCAAACGCCCATCGATTACCTGGACTTCGCCAGCCCCACCAGTGGCCTGGGCGGGAAAATGGGCCTGGACGCGACGAACAAGTGGCCAGGCGAGACCAGCCGCGAGTGGGGCCGCACCATCCAGATGGACGCGGCGGTCGAGCGGCGCGTGCAGGGCCTGGTGGACGGATTGCTGCAGCCGCGTTGATGACTGGCTTGATGGATGAAAAACCAGCTTGCGCAGATGCCCGGTCGGGCCTAGATTGAGGCTGCCTGCTCGCAGGCACAACCGATGGCGCAGTCTCTGCGCGTCAGGAGCCCCGGACCCCTTATCTCCGGAGCCCCAACTGGCAGCCCCCGGCTGCCCGTCCCCTCCAACTGGCAACGGCTGGAGGGGTTTCGCATTTGTGGGCGCGCCAGTCCTTGCCAAACGGCATAGGGCTTCCTGTGCCGTTGGAGGTGGGCGACCGTCACGCCGCGCTTCGATAATGCCGGTCTCGGACGCACCCGTGTCCGACGCAGAGCCATGCTGCGCCACAAGCGCCAGCGACTCACAGCCTGGGAGCCCCCTTGTTCCAACGTTTTGAAGGGCTGGTGCAGCCGTACCCCGACGCGCTGCCCCCGCCTCCGCCCAAGTCCTTCTTCGCGTTCCTGTGGGAATGCTCTCAGGGCGTGCGTCCCTTCCTGGCGCTGGTGACTTTGTTCACCGCGACCATCGGCGCTTTCGAAGCGCTGCTGTTCAGCATGATGGCCCACATCGTGGACCTGTTGGGAAAGACTGAACCGTCCCAGCTCTGGCACCAGCACGGGTCCCTGCTTTCGATATTGGGCGCCATCCTGGCGGTGAGTGTCCTGTTTGCCGCATGTCAGGCCTTGTTCAAGTACCAGGGCGTGTTCGGCAATTTCCCGATGCGCCTGCGCTGGAACTTCCACCGTCTCATGCTGGAACAGAGCATGTCCTTCTACCAGGACGAATTCGCCGGGCGCATCGCCACCAAGGTGATGCAGACGTCCCTGGCGGTGCGCGACACCTGGCTGATATTCACCGACATCCTGGTCTACGTGCTCATCTACTTCGCGACCATGATTGCCGTGATGGGTGCTTTCGACGCCTGGCTGATGGCGCCTTTCCTGGGCTGGCTCGCGCTCTACGTGGTCGCGCTCATGGTCTTCGTACCTCGTCTGGGCAAGGTCGCCAAGGCCCAGGCCGATGCGCGTTCCCTGATGACCGGTCGCATCACCGACGCCTACACCAACATCGCCACCGTCAAGCTCTTCTCGCATTCGCACCGCGAGGCCGGTTTCGCGCGTGCAGCGATGCAGGAATTCATGAGCACGGCCTATGGCCAGATGCGGCTGGTGACGGGCTTCGAGATCGTCAACCAGACGCTCAGCGTGCTGCTGATCGCGGCCATCACCGTGACCAGCCTGCTGCTGTGGAGCCACGCGGCAGTGGGCATCGGCGCGGTGGCCGCGGCCACCGCCATGGCCTTCCGGCTGAACGGCATCTCGCACTGGGTGATGTGGGAGATGGCCACCTTGTTCGAGCACATCGGCACGGTGCAGGACGGCATGGCCACCCTGTCCAGGGGCCGCAGCATCGTTGACCAACCCGGCGCGAAAGCCCTGGTGGTGAACCGAGGCGAGGTCACTTTTGACAACGTGGTGTTCAGCTACGGCGGCAAGCGCAAGGTGGTCGATGGCTTCTCGCTCACCATCAAGCCCGGCGAGAAGATCGGCCTGGTGGGCCGCTCTGGCGCGGGCAAGAGCACCATGGTCAACCTGCTGCTGCGCCTGTATGACCTGGAGGGTGGCCGCATCCTGGTGGACGGGCAGGACATCGCCGGTGTGACGCAGGAAAGCCTGCGACGGCAGGTGGGCATGGTGACCCAGGACACGTCGCTGCTGCACCGGTCGGTGCGCGAGAACATCGTCTACGGCCGGCCGGATGCCGGAGATGCCGACATGTTGCGCGCGGCCGAACGCGCCGAGGCGCACGACTTCATCGTCGGGCTGACGGACCCCAAGGGCCGCAAGGCCTACGACGCGCACGTGGGTGAGCGCGGCGTGAAGCTCAGCGGCGGGCAACGCCAGCGGGTGGCCATTGCCCGGGTCATGCTGAAGGACGCGCCGATCCTGCTGCTCGACGAAGCCACCAGTGCGCTGGACAGCGAGGTGGAAACCGCCATCCAGCACAGCCTTTACAAGCTGATGGAAGGCAAGACCGTGGTGGCCATTGCGCACCGGCTGTCCACCATCATGGCCATGGACCGGCTGGTGGTGATGGACCACGGCCGCATCGTGGAGGTGGGAGACCACCAGGCGTTGCTGGCGGCCGGTGGCATCTACGCTCGCCTGTGGGCGCACCAGAGCGGCGGCTTCCTGGGCGACGAGGCGGAAGAAGCGGTTGCGGAGACGGCGACACGCTGAACGCGTCGTGAGGCGGGATCAGTGCCGTTGCGGAGCGGGCGCCGGTTCCACTGGCGATTCGCTTGGCAGTTCCACCTGCAGGCTGGCGGCCACCATCGGCTCGGTCTCGATCCAGGCCTGACCGACATGGCGGCCGTCGGTGCCGGGCGGCTTGGCCATGCGTCCCAGGGCGCCACCGAGCGCGGCCTGGCGTTTCGCCTGGTCGCCGCCGGGGGCGTCGGCCATTGCCGGCAGTTGGTCCAGGTCCAGGTCCAGATGGGCTGCACGGCGCGGTTCCGGCGGCGGCAGCGGGCGATGGCGGCGCGCATGCGCGTACGCCTGCTCCCACAGTGCAACGACGGCAGCCACGGTCAAGAGGGCCGCGAATCCCCAGCCCAGGGTAGAGATAAAGGTGCTCATGGCGGGGCTTTCGGCGCCCGGCTGCCGGACTTGAGACACTGGCCCGACAATCGCAGGCTCCGTGAACACGTCCAACACCCTTGAACGGTCCGCGCCGAACCGGCGCGCCGACCCGCTGGCCCCCGCCAAGGCCCTGACCAGCTACCGCCCTTTCTGGGCCAAGAGGCTGGGGCGCGCGCCTTTCCTGCCCATGAGCCGGGCGGAGATGGACCAGTTGGGCTGGGACAGCTGCGACGTGATCATCGTCACCGGCGACGCCTACGTGGACCACCCCAGCTTCGGCATGGCGGTCATTGGCCGTGTGCTGGAGTCGCAAGGCTTCCGCGTCGGCATCATTGCCCAGCCGGACTGGCAAAGCGCAGACGCCTTCAAGGCGCTGGGCAAGCCCAACCTGTTCTTCGGCGTGGCCGCCGGGAACATGGACTCCATGATCAACCGCTACACGGCGGACCGCAAGATCCGCAGCGACGACGCCTACACCCCCGGCGGCTTGGGCGGCAAGCGGCCGGACCGCGCCACCCTGGTCTACACGCAGCGCTGCAAGGAAGCCTGGAGCGAGGTGCCGGTGGTGATTGGCGGCATCGAAGCCAGCTTGCGCCGCATCGCCCACTATGACTACTGGCAGGACAAGGTCCGCCGCAGCATCCTGGTCGACAGCAAGGCCGACCTGCTGCTGTACGGCAATGCCGAACGCGCTATCGTGGACGTGGCTCACCGGCTGGCCCGGCGCGAGACCATCCAGCAGATCACCGACGTGCGCGGCACGGCCTTCATGCGCCGCACCGACGAAGCCGGCGTGGCCGCCTTTGCCGACTGGTTCCAGATCGACAGCACCGAGGTCGACCGCCCGGGCCGCATCGACGAGCACATCAACCCCTATCTGACCACTGAAGAAGTGGCGGCCGCCAAGGGCGCGACCTGCACCAAGGATGACCGGGCGCCGGTCTCCGCGCCTGTGGTGGTGGCGATGCCCACCACCCGAAAGAGCGGCGCCGTGGTGATGCCGCCGCGTGAGCGCACCGTCGTCCGCCTGCCCAGCTACGAACAGGTCAAGAGCGACTCCGTGCTCTACGCCCACGCCAACCGCGTGCTGCACCTTGAAACCAACCCCGGCAACGCCCGCGCGCTGGTGCAGGCGCACGGTGACCGCGACCTGTGGATGAACCCGCCGCCCATCCCGCTGAGCATGGCGGAGATGGACCATGTGTTTGACCTGCAGTACGCCCGCAGCCCGCACCCGACCTATGCCGACGAACACGGCAGCCATGACCACGCCACCAAGATCCCGGCGTGGGAAATGATCCGCTTCAGCGTCAACATCATGCGCGGCTGCTTTGGCGGCTGCACCTTCTGCAGCATCACCGAGCACGAAGGCCGCATCATCCAGAGCCGCAGCGAAGACTCGGTGATCCGCGAAATCGAAGAGATCCGCGACAAGGTCAAGGGCTTCACTGGCGTCATCAGCGACCTGGGCGGCCCCACGGCGAACATGTGGCGCATCGGTTGCAAGAGCACGGCCATCGAAGCCGCCTGCCGCAAGCCCAGTTGCGTGTTCCCCGGCATCTGCTCCAACCTGAACACCGACCACGGACCACTGATCAAGCTCTACCGCCGTGCGCGGCAACTGCGTGGGGTGAAGAAGATCCTCATCGGCAGCGGCCTGCGCTACGACCTGGCGGTGCAGAGCCCGGAATACGTGAAGGAACTGGTCACCCACCACGTGGGCGGTTATCTCAAGATTGCACCGGAGCACACCGAAGCCGGGCCGCTGTCCAAGATGATGAAGCCGGGCATCGGCACCTACGACCGCTTCAAGAAGATGTTCGAAGAAGCCAGCGCGGCGGCGGGCAAGAAGCAGTACCTGATTCCCTATTTCATCGCTGCCCACCCGGGCACGCGCGACGAGGACATGATGAACCTGGCGCTGTGGCTGAAGCAGAACGGCTTCAAGGCCGACCAGGTGCAGACCTTCTACCCGAGCCCCATGGCCACGGCCACGGCGATGTACCACACGGACTTGAATCCGCTGAAGGGCATCAGCCGGCTGACCGAAGGCCCGAACGCCCGTGCAGAGAAGGTGGACATCGTGCGCGGCGAGCGCCGCCGCCGCCTGCACAAGGCCTTCCTGCGCTACCACGACCCCAACAACTGGCCGCTGTTGCGCGACGCACTCAAGGCCATGGGCCGGGTGGACCTGATCGGCAATGGCAAGCACCAGCTGATCCCCACCTACCAGCCGGCTGCGGGCACCGAATACAGCAGCGCGCGGCGCAAGAACAGCACACCGGCCGGGGCCAAGACATCGGCCGTGACCCAGGGCCGCCTGCTCACGCAGCACACCGGTCTGCCGCCGCGCAAGAAGCGCTGAGCGCGGGCTACACGTTCAGCTGTTCCAGCACGGCCAGCAGCGTGTCGATCTCGGTCTGCGTGTTGTAGGCCTGCACGCTCAGCCGCACAAAGGTGCGGCCGCCATGCTGCGTCACGGGGATCTCGATGCGGTGCTCGTCAAAGAGCTTGCGGCGCAGGCCGTCGGCGTCGTCGCTGCGCACCGGAATCGGCACCATCTGCCCGTACGCACGGTCGGGCGCAATGGCCTGCAGGCCGTTGCGCGCCAGCACACGATGCAGCGTGTCGCAGGCCATCGCGTGGCAGCGCTCTCGCAGGGCCGGCCAGCCGTGGCGGGTCTGGAAGTCGATCGCCGCGGGCACGGTCAGGAAGGGCGCCAGGTCGCGGGTGCCTTGCCATTGCAAGCGCCTTTCCAAGGTGCTGCGGCCGGTGTAGGCATCAAAGCCCGTGTGGCCTCCGTCGCCTGCCACATAGCCCCAACTCACCACGGTGGCTTGCACCTGGTTCTGCCAGGGGGGCCGCACATGCAGGAAAGCCGATCCCTTGGGAGCACACATCCACTTGTGGCAATTGCCGGTGTAGAAGTCGGCGCCCAAGTTGTCCAGGTGCAAGGGCAGCTGACCGGGTGCGTGTGCGCCGTCAATCACGGTGGTGATGCCACGCGCCCGGGCGGCCGCGCAGAGTTCTTCCACCGGGAAGCGCAGCGCGGTGGTGCTGGTCAGGTGGCTGAGAAAAAGCACCTTGGTGCGCGTGGTGCAGGCTGCGAGCATGCGGCCGGTGAAGTTGCCCGGGTCCAGCGGCAAGGGAATCGGCACCTGGCGGTAGTGCGCGCCGGCCTGGCCGCAGATGTGGCGCCAGGTGGCTTCGCACGCGCCGTACTCGTGGTCGGTGCCCAGCACCTCATCGCCAGGCAGCAGCGTGAGCGATCGCGCCACGATGTTGATGCCCGTGGTGGCATTGGGCACAAAGACCAGGTCGTCCCCGCGGGCGCCCAGGTAGGCACCCAACTGCGACCGCGCCTCGGCCAGCAAGGCGCCGGAGCGCCGGCCCAGGAACTGCACCGGGTTGCGTTCCAGTTCCAGTTGCCAGCGCTGGAAGGTGTCGAACACCTCGCGCGGACAGGCGCCGTAGGAGCCGTGGTTGAGGAAGACGAGCCCGGGCTCGAGCAGAAAGAGGTCGCGCATGGTGGGTGCGATCTTCGCACCCCGCACGCCGCAGTGGCGGCTACAGCGTGTCGAAGATTGACTGCAGGGCGTCTTCCCAATCGCCCAGTTCATCCTCACCCACTTGCAACCAGGCCAGGGCCAGGTGGCGGTGCTTGATGTAATCGGCGTCGAGCGTCACCTGCAGGCGACGGCAGATGAACTCCTCGGCCAGCACGCCCATCGCCAGCAGGGTTTGCACCTCTGCATCGGCGTCGGTCTTTTGCAGGTGCGTCAGGTCGTGGTGCAGGCGGATGGCCGCCATCACCGGTGGCGCCACCTGCCAGGCACGGGCCACGAGGGCGCCAACCACGGCGTGGTCGGTGCGGTGATTGGCGTTCTCGGTCTCCACATAGCTTCGGTCGCGCCGGGCCTGGGCTTCGACCATGGTGCCGCTGTAGCCCGGCATGCGTTGCAGCAGGACCGGGATGCCAACGTGGCAGAACAGGCCGTACAGCTGGGCCAGTTCCGGCGCCAGCCCCGGCAGCTGACGGGCCAGGTAGTGCATGGCGGCGGCGCGCAACGAGGCCATCTCCCAGAAACCTTTCAGGCGCGGATGGTCGGCCTTGATGGACTGCTTCAGCACCACCTCGGTCAGCAAGGTGGCCGTGAGGTCCAGGCCGAGGCGGTTCATCGCGCCGCCCACGGTCTGTGCCGGCTGGTCGCCTGCATGCAGCGCGCAGTTGGCGTTGCGCAGCAGTGTGGCGGCCATGGCCACGTCGCTGTTGGCGATCTGGGCCACGGCGTTCAGATCCGGCTCAGTCGCGTTCAGCGCGGCCTGCAAGCGCACCAGCTTCTCAGGACACGGTGGAATGGTGATCTGCTGCAGCGGACCGCTGCGGCGCTGCCGCTCGATTTCTTCCACGATCCGCAGCGTCAACGCCGTGGGCTGGTGGATCAAGCGGGTGCGGGGAGGGGTGGAAAGCTCGGTCATGGGTGCCGCAGACGGATGTGTAGGGAGGCGCGCCTTCTCTTATCGGCATGGCGACTGTCGACTGAAGCGGCAACGCGGTTCTCGAATGCGGCTTTCGCGCAGAATCGGTCGCCATGGCAGCAGGCAGTTTGTTCACCCTGATCGACGACATCGCGTCCGTGCTGGACGACGTGGCCCTGCTCACCAAGATCGCCGCCAAGAAGACGGCTGGCGTGCTGGGCGACGACTTGGCGCTCAATGCCCAGCAGGTGGCCGGCGTGCGGGCCGACCGGGAACTGCCCGTGGTCTGGGCCGTGGCGCGCGGCTCCCTGGTCAACAAGGCCATCCTGGTGCCGCTGGCGCTGGCCATCAGCGCCTGGGCGCCGTGGCTGGTGACGCCGCTCTTGATGGTGGGTGGCGCCTACCTGTGTTTCGAAGGCTTTGAAAAGCTGGCGCACCGCTTGCTGCACGGCCCCGCGGATGCCACGGCCCATGCCCAGGAACTGCGCGCTCTGGCCGACCCGCAGGTCGACCTGGTGGCACTGGAGCGCGGCAAGATCAAGGGCGCCATCCGCACGGATTTTGTGCTGTCGGCCGAGATCATCGTCATCACCCTGGGCACCGTGACCGGTGCGCCGCTGAGCACGCGCCTGACGGTGCTGGCTGGCGTGGCGGTGATGATGACCGTGGGCGTCTACGGGCTGGTGGCTGCCATCGTGAAGATCGACGACCTGGGACTGTGGCTCACGCGACGGCCCGGCGCTGCGGCGCAGGCCGTTGGCCGCGGCCTGGTGCAGGCGGCGCCAGGACTGATGAAGCTGCTGTCGGTGGTCGGCACTGCAGCCATGTTTCTGGTGGGCGGCAGCATCCTGGCGCACGGGCTGCCACTGCTGCACCACTGGCTGGTGGCGGTGCCCGGGGCTCTCAGTTGGCTGGCGGAAGGCGCTGTAGGTCTGGGCGCGGGTGCGCTGGTGCTGGCTGCGGTGCTGTTGTTTCAGCGCCTGCGGTCGGTCTTCCGTGGCTGACGCCAGGGAGGCGGGTCAGAAGCTGAAGTCACGGGTTGTCGTCACGGGTTGACGATCGCCAGCAATTCCACTTCAAAGCGCAGCGTGGCACCTGGCTTGATCAGGCCGCCGGCGCCCTTGTCGCCGTAGGCCAGCGCCGCCGGGCAGGTCAGCTGCGCCTTGCCACCGACTTTCATCTTCTGCACGCCCTCGGTCCAGCATTTGATGACCCGTGTCAGCGGAAAACTGGCCGGCGTGCCGCGTTTGTAGGAGCTGTCGAACTCGGTGCCGTCCGGGAGCGTGCCGCGGTAGTGCACGCGGACCACGTCGATCGCCACCGGCGAAGGGCCGGTGCCGTCTCGCAGGCTGCGGTAGACCAAGCCCGATTCGCTGCGCACGGCGCCAGGTTCGGCGGCGGACGTGGCCAGCGCGTCTGCGGCGGGTTGCGCGGTGGGCTGCGTGCAACCGGTCGCGGTCAATGCCATCAGCAGAAAGATGGACGCGGCAGGTATGAGTCGGGACATGGGAGGCCGTGGGTGAAGTTGAAGGTTCAGTGCGTATCGGTGTCGGCAGTGCCCGTGCTCACGCGCCGGGCGCCCAACTGTCCTTGAGCGTCGTGATGCGGTTGAAGACCGGCTGCCCAGCCTGGTGGTCCTTGCGGTCGGTGATGAAGTAGCCGTGCCGCTCGAACTGGAAGCGCTGCTCAGCCGCCACAGTTGCCAATGAAGGTTCAAGCCAGGCCTGCACCGTGAGTTTGCTCTTGGGATTGAGCACCTCGCGGAAGTCGCGGCCACCGGCGTCGGGCTGGGCTTCGGTGAACAGACGGTCGTACAGCACCACGCTGGCGGGCACGGCGTCGCTGGTGCCGACCCAGGTGATGGTGCCCTTGACCTTGACTGCGTCTGCGCCCGGCGTGCCGCTCTTGGTGTCTGGCACCACGCGGGCCAGCACCTTGGTGATGCGGCCGTCGGCAGCCTTTTCGCAGCCGGTGCATTCGACGACCATGCCGTACTTCAGGCGCACCTTGTTGCCAGGGAACAGGCGGAAGAAGCCCTTGGGCGGCACTTCTGCGAAGTCGTCGCGTTCGATCCACACCTGGTGCGACAGCGTGAACTGGCGCATGCCGAGTTCGGGCCTTTGCGGGTGCGCCGGTGCGCTGCAGGGTTCCAGGTGCGTGGTGCTGCCGAAGAGTTCAGCCCAGTTCACCAGTTCCAGCACCACCGGGTCCAGCACGGCCATGGCGCGCGCGGCGACGGATTCCTGGTCGGCACGCAGGCACTGGTCCAGCACGGCGTAGTCCAGCCAGATGTTGGTCTTGCTGGCGCCGGTGCCGTCGGCCATGGCACGGATGCTTGCCGGCGTGTAGCCACGGCGGCGCATGCCAAACAGCGTGGGCATGCGCGGGTCGTCCCAACCGGAGACGATGTGCTCTTCCACCAGCGCACGCAGCTTGCGCTTGCTGGTGACCACGTAGCTCAGGTTCAGGCGACCGAATTCGTACTGGTGCGGCAGCGGGCGGGCCAGCAGGCCCATGTCGGCCAGCTTGCCCAGCAGCCAGTCGTACCAGGGGCGCTGGTCTTCGAACTCCAGCGTGCAGATGCTGTGGGTGATGTTTTCCAGCGCGTCCTCGATCGGGTGCGCATAGGCGTACATCGGGTAGATGCACCAGCGGTCACCGGTGTTGTGGTGCGTGGCGCGCTTGATGCGGTACAGCGTGGGGTCGCGCAGGTTGATGTTGGGCGACGCCATGTCGATCTTGGCGCGCAGCACGGCGGCACCGTCGGGCAACTTTCCGTCGCGCATTTCGCGCAGTCGCGCCAGGTTTTCGTCTGTTGTGCGGCTGCGGAAGGGGCTGTTGGTGCCTGGCGTGTTGAAGTCGCCACGCGCAGCACGCATCTCGTCGGCGCTTTGCTCGTCCACGTAGGCCAGGCCCGCGGTGACCAGCGCTTCGGCCGCGCGGTACATGAAGTCGAAATAGTCGCTGGCGTAGTACAGGTGGCTGGTGCCACCGACGATCCAGTCAAAGCCCAGCCAGGTGACGGCTTCCTTGATGGCGTCGACGTACTCCTGCTCTTCCTTCTCAGGGTTGGTGTCGTCAAAGCGCAGGTGGCAGATGCCGCCAAAGTCGCGCGCCAGGCCGAAGTTCAGGCAGATGCTCTTGGCGTGGCCCACGTGCAGGTAGCCGTTGGGTTCGGGCGGGAAGCGGGTGCGGATCCTGGCGGGGTCCGGCTGCCCTGCCTGGTGGTGCGCGGCGTCGCCAGGGGTGCCGCCAAAGTAACGGCCTGTCCAGGCGCCGGACTCCAGGTCGCGTTCAATGATGCCGCGCAGGAAGTTGGCGGCAGGGGGCGCTGCAGTCTTGCTGTGATCGTGGGCCATGCGGGGCCAGTCAGGGGCCCGTCTGGGCCTGTTGAGGAAGTCCGGGGCCAGCGTTTGGCGTGGGCCGCGCGTGGCTCAGGAAGCGCCTGATTCTATCGGCCGGGTCCCTGTCGCACGCGGGGAGTGAAGCGCAGGGAAACCAGCGCAAACACCGCAGCCAGCAAGGTGCCGCCCAGCACGTCCAGCAGCACGTGTTGCTTGATGGCGAGCGTGGAGTAGACGATGAGTGCCGCCCAGAGCGCGTTGATGGCAAAAGCCCACCAGGCAGCGCGGATGTCGCTCAGCCGACGGTGAATCCAGCAGGCGCTGAAAAGCGCGGTGGCGACGTGCATGGAGGGGCAGGCGTTGCCCGTGGCGTCCACACCCTGCAACACGGCGAAGCCTGTGTGTGTGGCACTGCCCATGGCCAGGTTGGCCGCGGGGATGGCGGTAGGCAGCAAGTAGAAGCAGGCCAGACCCACCAGACACAAGGCCGTGGCCCAGGCGCCGTGGCGCAGCAGCGCAGGCACGTCGCGCGTCAGCCCGGCCGGAATGCCTACGTACAGCCACAAGGAGACATAGGCCCAGAAGGCCCAGGGCTGGAACCCGATCCATTCGTCCACCACTGTGAGCGGCATGGTCGTCACCGGATTCACCGGGTTGCGCAGCAAGTGGAAGTAGGCCGAGAAGAAGATCCACATGAAACCCGAGATACCCAGGAGCTTCAGCCAGAAGTGGTCAAGGAGCAGGCGCAGGAGCTCGGATGTCCAGCGCGGATTCTGGGCGGGATTCGACAAGGCACGGGCGTGACTGGCAGTGCTGTTCAGGGCGGGCGGGCTCGGCGGCAAGGCATGTGCGCGGTTCGCGCGGGAGCAATTTCGTTCCGAGATTACCACCCGGCCACACGTGCCTGCGTGAACACCTGGTGACCGGCCCGGCGCGTCCAAGGGGCGGTGCGAGTCTTCTTGGCGATAATCGCGGGTCCGACCTGGCGCGGCAGCACCACCAGAGTGGGCCAGGGCGCCACTGGCTTCAAGTGACTCAGCCGCCCAATCTCACACATGGGCTACCGATGGACGCGCAGTCCAAAACCCAGACCTGGGCCTACAAGACCATGTCGTTGCAGACCCGATGACCCCAATCCCTGGCGAAAGCCGCCTGCGCGCCGAGCGCGTCACCCCCGCCGACTGGACCCGGTCTTTGCACCAGCTGGCTCTGGGCGGCCTGGGCTATGGCTTGCCTGGCGATGGCGTTGCGCTGGGTGGCTTGCCCGTGCCTGTGCTGGGTGGCAGCGCTTGCGTGGATACCTGGCTGGGTGGCGGCGAACTCACCCAAGGCCGCTGCGGCGCTGTGCACTGGCGGCACGACGGCAACTGGCTGCACGGCATCCTGGACATTCCCGACGCCGACAGCGTCTTGGCCGACGCAGCCGAGCAGGCCTACGGCGATGTATTCGCCACACTGCAGCAGACGGGCTTTGCCCACCTGCTGCGGCTGTGGAATTACCTGCCGCGCATCAATGCCGAAACGGGCGGGCTGGAACGCTACCGGCAGTTCAACATCGGCCGCCAGAAGGCCTTCGTGGCCGCTGGGCACAGCGCCTTCGAAGGCGCACCGGCGGCGTGCGCGATCGGCACCGGTGCCGGCACGGCGACAGGCCATTCGACCGGCGCGCTGCGGGTCCGCTTCCTGGCCGGCCGCGCAGCGCCGCTGGCGGTCGAGAACCCGCGCCAGGTCAGCGCCTACCGCTACCCAGGCAGCTACGGGCCGCGCGCGCCGACTTTTTCCCGCGCGGCGCTGGCCGCTCTGGGCGGCGGCGAAGTGGGGCTGTTCGTTTCCGGCACCGCCAGCATCGTGGGCCACGAGACCCAGCATGCCGGCGATGTGCAGGCACAGACGCTGGAAACGCTGAACAACCTGCGTGCCGTGCTGGCGGCGGCACAGCCGCACTGCACGGCGGTGCTGGCGCTGGCCGATCTGGTGCCCTGTGTCTATGTGCGCCATGCGCAGGACCAGGCCCTGATCCAGCGCTTGCTGGACTCGGCCTGGGGGCCCGATTCAGCGGCTGCCCGTTCGGCCGTCTACCTGCAGGCCGACATCTGCCGCGCGGATTTATTGGTGGAAGTGGAAGGCCATCTCACCGTTACCGGGCAAGTGCGGCCATGAAGCTCCTGTGCGTCCGCTTTGCGTTGGCCTGTGCCTGGGCCTGTGTCGGCACCCTGGCCAGCATGGCCGCCCATGCGGCCCAGGAACCGCTGTGGGAACTGGGCGCCGGACTTGGCGGGCTTCGCCTGCCGCACTACCGCGGCAGCGACCAGAACCACGACCTGATCCTGCCCGTGCCTTACGCCATCTATCGGGGCAAGATCTTCCGCGCCACGCGTGATGGCGCACGCGCCGTCCTGATGGACAGCGACCGTGTCGACCTGGACCTGAGCCTGGACGCGAGCGCACCCACACGAAGCAAGGACAACGTGGCCAGAGCCGGCATGCCGGACCTGCCGCCGACACTGGAACTCGGCCCCAAGCTCAACCTGGTGCTCGGCCGCGGCCGTGCGGAGCAACTGGACTGGAAGCTGGATTTCCGCTTGCCGGTGCGCGGCGTGGTGCAGCTCAAGTCATCGTTCCAGGACGTGGGTTGGACTGTGAGCCCCGTGATCAACCTGGACTTGAAATGGCAAGGGTGGAACATCGGCGCGCAGGCCGGTCCGATGTGGGCCTCGCGCCGCTACAACGCCCTGTACTACGACGTCGCCACGCCTTATGTCACGGCCACCCGGGCGGCCTACTCTGCTCCCGCTGGCAACGGGGGCTGGCACTGGACGGCCGCGGCCTCGCGCCGCGTGGGCGCGTTCTGGCTTGGTGGCTATGTGCGTGGCGACCAGTTGCGCGGCGCGGCCTTTGCCGACAGCCCGCTGGTGAAGAAAACGAGCAACCTCAGTTTCGGCCTGGCCTTCAGCTGGGTCTTCGCGGTGTCGGATGAGCGTGTCGCCACCGATGAGTGAGCCTGCCGCCGCGGCTGCCGCCCCGCGCCCCGTCTGGTGGCCGCTGGCCTGGGTGGCACTGCAACTGCAGCTTATCGGGCTGGGGCTGAATTCGCTGGCCTGGAACGGCGTCGCGCTGCTCCTGTATCCGCTGCTGCCGCGCGCTGCGGGCCGGCGCATCGGTCGCCGGATGATTGCCTATGGCTACCGCCTCTTCTGGGCCACCGCAGCATTGAGCCGCATGATCCGCCTGGATGCCGACGCGCTGGACATCCTGCGCGACGAAGAAGGCCTGATCGTGGTGGCCAACCATCCCAGCCTGCTGGACGCGGTGATGATCGTTGCGCGCCTGCCGAACGCAGCCTGCATCATGAAGGCCAGCCTGGTGCACAACCCTTTCCTGGGTCCGGGGGCGCGCCTTGCACGCTACATCCGCAACGACTCCGCCTACGGCATGGTGCAGTGCGCCGTGCGCGATCTGAACGAAGGCGGCCAGCTGGTCCTGTTCCCCGAAGGCACACGCACCACGCGCGACCCGGTGAACGACTTCCACGCCAGCTTTGCCATCATCGCCAAGCGGGCGCGGGCGCCGGTGCAGGTGGTGTTCATCGACACCCGGTCGCCGTACCTGGGCAAGGGCTGGCCGCTGTGGCGCCTGCCGCCCTTGCCCATCCGTTTTGCCGTGCGCCTGGGCCCGCGCTTTCCTCCGCCTGAAGACCACCACGCGCTGCTCGCCGAGGTGCAGGCCTGCGTGGCCGCCGGGGTGCGCGCCGGCGCCAACGACTCCTGACTTCATGACGCCTTCCAAGACCCACCTGGTCCTCATCCCCAGCTACAACACCGGCGCCACGGTCTACAAGACCGTGGCCGCCGCACGCGCGCAATGGGATCCGGTGTGGGTGGTGGTGGACGGCAGCACGGACGGCACCGCTGAAGTCCTGCAGCGCATGGCGCAACAGGACCCGGGCCTGACAGTGACCGTGCTGCCGCAGAACCAGGGCAAGGGTGCGGCAGTGCTGACGGGGCTGCACGCGGCCGCCCAGGCCGGCTTCACGCACGCATTGACCATGGACTCAGACGGCCAGCATCCTGCCGACCTGATTGGGGCCTTCATGCAGGCTTCGATCGCGCGGCCAGACTGCATGGTGCTGGGCCGCCCGGTGTTCGACGCCAGTGCGCCGCTGCTGCGCGTGCGCGGCCGCAAGGTGTCCAATTGGTGGGCCAACCTGGAAACCATGGGAGCGGGTGTCGGCGATTCGCTCTACGGCTTTCGTGTCTATCCCATCCGGGACCTGGCTGCGGTGATGCAGGGCCAGCCCTGGATGCGTCGCTTCGACTTCGACCCCGAAGCCGTTGTGCGCCTGGCCTGGCGTGGCGTGAAGCCGCTGAACATGGACGCGCCGGTGAAATACCTGAGCGCCGATGAAGGCGGCGTCAGCCACTTCCAGTACGGCCGTGACAACCTGCTGCTGAGCTGGATGCACACCCGGCTGATGGTGGAATTCTTCCTGCGCCTGCCCGCGCTCATGCTGCGCCGGCTGCGCGGTCAGCCACCGTTCCAGGCCTGAGCCGGGGCTCAGGCCACGCTTTAGGCCGGAACCGAGTCCTCGCGCAGCGCAGGGAAGAGCAGGCTTTCACCACCGCGCACCGGGCCGCCGGCCACCTGGATGGCTTCTTCCAGCGCACCGCAGTCCATGCGCGGGTACTCGCTGGTCGTGCGGTCCAGGATTTCGGTGGCCAGCGCACGCAGGCGCACGGCCGTATCTTTCAGCCGGACGCCGAATTCGGCGTTGTCCGTCTGGTCGGCGATGCTGCCGTTGAGTTCCACGAACCAGGGCAGCGACGCCTGGTCCAGCAGGATGGGGTGGTTGCGTTTGCGGCTGTGCTGACACATGGCGCGCACATGGTTCTGCACGGCCAGGTTGAGCTGTTGCATGGAGCTCATCTGGTCCCGCACGTGGCCCAGCGTGACCAGGTCGGTCAGCCCCCCGTGGAAGAAGAGCCGGGCCAGCACGCCCCAGTAGTAGGTGTAATCCCAGAAGACCTTCAGCGGCAGGATCTCCGGGTCGCCGAAGATGCCGTACTGGTCCACGTACAGCGCCAGCGTGTTCTCATAAAACGAACGGAAGATCTGTTCGTATATGGAGGTTCGGGCGCCGATGCTCTGGCCCTGCATGTCGCGGGCCACCAGGTCGGTGATGTAGGTGTTGCCGATGGCGATGAAGTCGCTGCCGGGCGAATAGAACGGGTCCAGGAAGCGTCCTGCATCCCCTGCCAGCGCCCAGCGCTGGCTGGAGAAAACCTGGTCACAGTCGTGACTGAAGCGGCGGAAGAACGCAAAGTCCTGCAGCTTGTCGCGCTTGGTGTCCAGGTCGTCGAACAGGCGCGGCTGGTGTTCAGACAGCCAGTCCATTGCCTTGTCGAAGGTGTTCATCTTCTCCAGCGGATGCCAGCGCGGGTCGGCCACGATGCCCACCGAATGCGAGCCCGACGACAGCGGGATCAGCCACACCCAGTAGCCGGCGCCCACCAGGTGGTTGGTGGACAGCCAGCGGGTTTGCGTGTCGCAGCGCGCCAGCCATTCCGGGTTGTCGCTCCAGTGGTCGGGCACGATGCGGTCCGCCACGCGAAACCACACGGCATGCGCCGCATGCGCGTTTTCGCGCGCCAGGCCCAGCTTTTTCTTGAGCAGGCCGGCGCGGCCACAGGCGTCGATGACCCAGCGGGCGCTGGCCTGTTGTTCTGTCTGGTCGCCCTGGGTCCAGCGCACTTGGTGCAGGCCACCGGTGCTGGACAGTTGAACATCACGGATGGCGCAGCCGTCGGTGAAGGCGATGCCCCGGCGCTGCACCTCCTGGCCCAGGTGGTTTTCGAAGATGCCTCGGTCCAGTTGCCAGCTGCCCACCGGCAGTGGCCGGCTGGCACCCAGTTCAGTGACCGCGTCGATGTCGCGACGGCCTTCACTGAAGAAGAAGCGGAAACCGAACTTCTTCAACTGCGCGCCCATCAAGTGGTCCTTGAGACCCAGGACATTGGCAAAGTAATGCGCGCCGATCTCCACCGTGCTTTCGCCGATCTTGAATGCAGCTTCGGGCACCGGATGTTCGCGTCGTTCCAGCACCTGGATGTCCAGGTCGGGCATGCGCTGGCGCAGCTGCAGGGCCAGGGTCAGGCCGGCCAGGCCGCCGCCCATGATGATCACGTCGTGCGTGCGTTCGGTGGGCAACTGCATGGCTTTGGTCGTGGAAGCGTCTTGCATGAGGACGGCATCATGCCGCAGCGTCAATACGCCCTGCTGACGCTGGGGCGCTCAGGGACACCTGCAGGGCCAGGGCCGGTCCCAGCGGCCAGGCCAGGTGGGCATTGCGGCCGCGGGCCAGGGCCTCGAACAGGGGCAGGGCGGGGCTGCTGGCATTGGCTTGCAAGGCCAGGGCCGCAGGGGACCTGGAGGCCGGCGCGGGCACCTCGACACGGGCCGTGGCCCAGTCCAGCGCCCACGATTCGGCGTGTGCGGGTTGAGGTGACAGCACCAAGGCCACGGCCAGCAGGCCGCGGCTGGCGTTGACTGAACGCAGGGCGCCGGTTGCCTCGGTGTCGTAGCTCACCAGCATCACGGCCTGGCCGTCTGCCGCGCATTGCGCCGCAGCTTCCAGCAGGCCGATGGCAAAGCTGGCTTCGGCCGCAGCCAGCGCGGTCGTGGCCGCAGGGCTGCCCGTGCCAATGGCCCAGTAGCCCGAAGCCGCGTTGTGCACGCTGTGGTGAAAGCGTGTGGGCGACAGCAGCCGCGGGTCGCCAGCCAAGGTCTTGCAGAGCGCGTCGGTGATGGGCAGATCGCCGTGGGCCGACGCAAACACCGTGGCGACATCGGCCGCGGCGCGCCCAGACGCAGCAAGCGCGGCTGTCGCCACTTCCAGGGCCAGCAGCACCGAATCCGGCGCACGCCGGCGTTCATTGGCCGCCAGCAGCGCCGGAGCAGGTCGCTTGGCCCCGGCAGCAGGCGCAGGCCCGCCGCACAGCGCGGGCGCGGCGATGTCCCAGCCCGGCAAGGTGGCCGACCACAGCGCCAGGCCGTCGATCCAGCAGCGCTGACCTGCCTTCACGCCGGGCCCCTGGCAAACAGCAGCACGGCGTTGCTGCCGCCAAAGCCGAAAGAATGGCTGGCCGCCACGCGCACCTGGCGTTGGGCCGGCGCCTGCTGCAATTGCCCTGCAAAGCGGCTGCCCAGGGCCGGGTCGGCTTCGGCGGTGTGCGCCGTGCCCGCACACAGGCCGGTCTGAAGGGCCTGCATGCAGATCAGGGCCTCCAGGATGCCGGCCGCGCCCATGGTGTGGCCGGTGAAGCCCTTGGTGGCGCTGGCGTGCACATCGGCACGGTAGCGACGCGCCACCAGCGCGGCCTCCACCTCGTCGTTGAGTGGCGTGCCTGTGCCATGCAGGTTGAGGTAGTCGACTGCGTCCGCGCCCAGGCCGGCGCGCGCCAGGGCGTCGTCCAGCGCCCGTTCGGCACCGCGTCCTTCGGGGTGCGGACTGGACATGTGGAAGGCATCGTTGGATTCTCCATAACCCACCAGGTCAGTGGCCCCGTGACCGCGCTCCAGCAGCGCAAAACCGGCCGCTTCGCCGACGCTGATGCCCTGGCGCTCGGCACCGAAGGGCTGGCAGGGTTTCGGCGACACCAGGCCCAGCGCAGCAAAGCCGAACAGGATGCTGCCGCAAAGCGCGTCCACACCGCCTACCACCACCGCGTCGCACAACTGCAGGCGCAACCAGCGCTCGGCCTGGGCGAAGGCCTTGGCACTGGACGAGCAGGCCGTGGACACCGTGACTGCCGGCCCCTGGATGTTCAAGGCCTCCTGGACGAAAGCGGTGATGGCGTGGATCGTGTTGAGGCGGCTGCAGCGCGTGGCCTGGGGGAAGCCGCCGTCGGGCGCCAGCGCGAGATAGGCCGCTTCCGTCACGCCAATGGTGGACGCCGAGGTGCCCAGCACCAGTCCTAAGCGAGCCGCGCCATGGCGGCGGCGCGCTGCTTCCACTGCTTCGACAAAGCCATCGGCCTGCAGGCCCAGCCAGGCCACGCGTGTGGCGCGGCTGTCCCATTGACGAAGTGCCTGCGGCAGGGACGTGTCTTCCACGCCGGGCACACGACCGACGCTCGCGGGCAGCTCCACGCGGCTGAAGTCATTGGGTGTCAGCGACGAACGGCCTTGCGCCAGCGCCTGGGTCAGCGCAGAAAGGCCCAGTCCCGCGGCCGAGGCCAGTCCGTATGCCGACAGGTGCACGGGCGCCATGGTGGGGAACGGGCTTGGATTCATGCCGGGCAAGCCGCGGGCAGCAGGCCTGCGTCCAGCCATTCTGCCCACAGCTGGCGCCAAGGCGCCCAGTCGTGCCCACCCGCTGCGCTGCGCACCTGGGGCGAAGGCAGCAATTGGGCCAGCAGCCGATGGCCGTCTGCAAAGCGGTCCTCGCGGCCATACCCCAGGTACAGCGCCGGTGCATGGGCGGGCGGGTTGGCCAGCCAGCGCCACAGCTGCTGGTCCACGTCGTCGGGCCGCGGCACCTGGCTGATGCCCCGCTGGCGGCCCCACTGGAGGGGTCCGCCGGCGTCGGCAATCTCCTGCACCAAGGGGCGCCTTCCCAGGTACGGAGCCAGGGCAATGATGCCTTCGACTTCGCCCGGGTGCCGCATGGCATAGCCCATGGCAAGAAAGCCGCCGAGCGAGATGCCGGCCAGCCAGATGCGCCGGTAGCCACGGGCCCGGTAGGGCGCCAGCACCTCGTCGTGCAAGCGGCGCAGCACACTGCCGTCGTACACGTAGGCCAGTCCCGCACCGGCCACCAGCACGTCCACGGCCAGCCGACGTTGGCGGACGGCGGCCAGCATGCCTTCGTCCTGCATCTCGGTCGGTGTCATGTTGGCGCCGGGCAGCAGCACCATCAACACCGGCGCCTGGGTGGAGCAGGCGCGGTCATCGGCCAGCAGTTCCATGGGGATGGGCGTGGGCTCGCGCAGCAGCGCGCAGCCCGTGAGCACGGAGCCGCCGAGTGCCGCCAGCAGCGCGCGGCGAGGCGGCAGCAGGTTCAGCGGGTGCTGCCTTCGTTCGGGTTGTGGATGATCCAGGTCAGGTTGCCGCCGCCGCCCCAGCTGAACGCGGCGCCGCTGGAGAACAGCAGCCGCCCCTGGCCCTTGTAGACGGCTTCGGTGCGGAACTTGTCCGAACCAAAGTAGAAGGGGATGAAGGCCTTGCCGGTCGGGTGGGCGCCCATGTCATCGGGTTGGCCCAGTATCTTCATCACCTGCGCCGTGGACATGCCGATCTGAAGCTGGCTGAACTTGCTGCCGGCCCGGGGCTTGCCGGTGATCTCGCCTTCCCAGTCGTCCAGCCCCTTGATCTTCTGGCCGTAGCCGGCCTCGACCAGCTTGGAGTCCACCACGTCGCCGTTGGCATTCATGCCCGGGCCGATCTTCGGGCCCGCCGGCGCCGCAGCGGCGGCCGGTGCGGGCGCTGCGGTGTCGGACTTGGTGCCGCCCGTGCTGACGCAGGCGGTCATCAGCCAGGCGACGGCCAGGGCTGTGGGGATGGACAGGACGCGGGCGGAATGCTTCATGTGGGCTCCTCAAGTCGTGGGTGAATGGGCTTCCGCAGGGGCGAGAAAGGCCTGGGGGTCTGCGGCGGCGGATGGCACTGTAGCCCAGCACGGGCCGACCACCCGGCCTTGCATGTCTTGACCCCTGCATGGACCCTCCGTCCAGCGGATGGGAAAGACCTGTGGCAGGCAAGTTTGCTGCGCGCCCGTTAGCGTCGGCCCGCCATGCCATCACCTCTTTCTTCACGACGGACGCTTCTCGGGGCCCTCGGTGCCGCCAGCCTGCCCTGGCTGGGCGCCTGTTCCACCCCCTTGCCCTTGGGCGCGCAGGCACCGGCCGATGCCGGGGCGGTGGCCTTGCTGCAGGACAGCGCGCAGGCCCATGGCCTGGAGGCCTACCGGTCGATCCACGACATCAACCTGGCCTACGAAGGCCAGTGGCGGCCCCTGATCAGCGGCGTCCAGCCCGAGGTGGTCGACATCGGCTACCGCGGTCATTCGCAGGAGCGGCTGATGCCCAAGCTGGGCGTCAATGCGCAGGCCTACACCGGGCCGCGTGGACACAAGCAGGTGTTCTGGCAGCGCAGCCCAGCCGAGGCCTTGATCTGGTACGACGGCAGCCTCTCCAGCAGCGAACCGCTGCGACGCGCAGCGGCGTTGGTGGCCGAGGGCTACGGCTTCTTTCTGCTGGGGCCCTTGTGGGCCATGGACCGGGGCCAGACCTGGACGCGTCTGGGCACGGAGCGCGTGGACGGTCGCCTGTGCGACCTGATCGAGAGCCCCATCAACCCGGGACTGGGCTTCGCGGCCAGGGACCGCATCGCCTTGTGCATTGACCGTTCGGGCCAGCTGACGCGGCGCATCCGCTTCACGCTGGAGGGCTTTGCCGGCACCCAGGGGGCCGTGGCCGAGGTGGACACCTTTGACCACCAGCGCCGCTTTGGCGTTCTGTGGCCGATGCGTTCGTACGAAGAGGTGGTGCACCCGATCCGGCTGCCGGCGCACGATTGGCGCATTGCCGGGCTGGACATCAACCGCGGCTATGGCGTGGACGCGCTGCGCGGCCCGCAGTTCGGCGGCAGGGCTGCGGCACCGGCCACGCCAGTCTGAGCGCGGGGCTCAGGTGGCGTACATGCCGCCGTTGATCGAGATCACCTGCCCGGTGATGTAGGCGGCATCCGGGCCGGCCAGGAAGGCCGCCAGCGCAGCCACTTCGTCGGGTTTGCCGGCACGCTGCACCGGCACCATGCGCTTGATCGTCTCGGCGTCAAAGGCCGCGCCTGCGCCGCCCTGGGCCCCGTCCTTGCCGCCCGTCGCCATGGGAGATTCGATGATCCCGGGCGCGATGGCATTCACCGTCACGCCACGGCTGCCAACTTCCAGCGCCAGCGCCTTGGTGGCGCTGTTGAGTGCACCCTTGGCGGCGGCGTAGTTGACCTGGCCGCGGTTGCCGGACAGGGCCGCCACGCTGGACACGTTGATGATGCGGCCCCAGCGCGTGCGCAGCATCGGCAGCAGCAGGGGCTGGGTGACGCGGAAGAAGCCATGCAGGGACACGTCGATGACGCCGT
Source organism: uncultured beta proteobacterium (assembly GCA_963750785.1). Classification (GTDB taxonomy): domain Bacteria; phylum Pseudomonadota; class Gammaproteobacteria; order Burkholderiales; family Burkholderiaceae_C; genus Rubrivivax. Next base: position 774,328 of record CAVVSC010000006.1, read on the forward strand.
ACCACTGCTCGCGCTTCATGCCCGGAAACACGGCGTCGTCGTGGATGCCGGCGTTGTTGACGATGACCTGCACCGCACCACCGGCCAGCATCTGCGCCATGGCCGCTGCCGTGGCCGCGTCGTCGCTGAGGTTGAATACGCAGGGCTCGGCACTGCCGCCGGTGTTTCGGATCTCTTCGGCCAGGGCCTGCACGGCGTCCGGGCGGCTGTTGCCGTGCAGCAGCACGTGCGCGCCCTGCTGCGCCAGGCGGCGCGCGATGGCAGAGCCCAGCGCGCCGCTGGCGCCGGTGACCAGGGCGCGCTTGCCGGACAGTGGGCTGGATGGCAGCTTGCTCATGGCAGGGCGTTGAGAAGGACGGTGGCGCGGCCTTCGACCAGCCGGCGGCCCGTTTCGTCGGCCAGCACAAACTGGTACTGGGCCTGGCGTGCGTCACCCAGCAGCAGCGTGGCAGTGACGCTCAATTCGCCAGGCAGCTCGTCCAGTCTCGTCACGTGCTGCTGCACGTTGCGCACGGCCGCCAGGAAGCCAGGGACGGGCGGGCTGCCGGGCGCTGCGCTGAGTGTGGCGTGCAAGGCCATGGCTTGCGACGCGTATTCGATGGCAGCGACAGCTGGCAATTGGCCATTCAGGCGCAGGGGGTTGAAGGCGTGCTGGTGGCTGGTGGCTTGGCAGTGGATGCGCGCCGGGGTCCAGTCGACCAGCCGGTCCAGCAGGCACATGCTGCCGCTGTGCGGCACGCGCGCGGCAATGCCGGCGTGGTCCAGGGTTCGCGGTGTGTTCATGCGGCGGACAAGCTGGCGCGCAGGTTCTGGCCGCTGTGGCCGCCCACCACCACCGTCACCGCAGCTGCTCGGGTCAAGCCTTGCAGCAGGGGCAGCGCGCGGGCTGCGGGAATGGTGCTGCGCACGGCCTCCAGGCCCGCTTCGGCGCAGGCCGTGGGTGTGTCGTCACCGCTCACGTCCAGCGTCAGCGACCGGCCGGTACCGCCACCTGGCGCAAGCACCAAGGCCACGGCAAAAACGTCGCTCAAGGGCCGCAGGGCGTGCAGCGGCACCGGGTAGGGCACGTCACAGGCCACCAAGAGCACGGGCGCGCCGGTGGCCACGCACTGCACTGCAGCTTCCTGCAGGCCCGCCGCAAAGCTGGCGTCAAAGGCGGCCAGACTGGTGGACGGCGCACGGGATGCAGCCGCGATGTGCCAGTAGCCCGCCGGCGCGTTGTGCACGGAATTCGTGAAGCGTGTCGGCGACACCATGCGTTCCGGCTGGGCCAGGGCTTCGCACAGGATGTGGCAGTTGGACGGATCTCCGGTGGAACTGGTGAAGACCGTGGGCAGCGTGGCGGCGTCCAGCCCACTCATGGCCAAGGCCTGGTCGGCGACAACGATGCTGGCCTTGACGACATTGCCGGCACGCCGCCGCTCGGTGGCGGGCAGGCGGTTGGGCGCAGGCACCACGGTGGCCGCGTGCTGCCAGGCGCCGGCTTCGCGCAGTGCGGCCTGGCCGCTGGCCCAGTCCGCCAGACCCGGACCCAGGACGCCGACGCCGCAGATATTGACGGTCAAGCTCATGCCGCCACCCCGAACAGCAAGCTGGCGTTGCTGCCACCAAAGCCAAAGGAGTTGCTGGCCACCACCTTCAAGGCTTGCTCACGTGCATCGCGCAGGTACAGGCTGTGAAGTGCCGGGTCCGGGTTCAACACATTCAAGCCCGCAGGCATGAAGCCGTGCTGCAAGGCCAGCATGGCGACGGCGGCTTCGACACCGCCGGCGGCACCCAGGGTGTGACCGGTGAAGCCCTTGGTGCTGCTGCAAGGCAACTGGGTTCCGAAGACCGTGGCGACCGCCTTGTCTTCTGCGGCGTCGTTGCCGGGCGTGGCCGTGCCGTGCAGGTTGAGGTAGTCGACGTCACCGGCCTGCAAGCCGGCCTGCGCCAATGCGTCGCGCATGGCCGCCGCGGCGCCTGCGCCTTCGGGATGCGGGCTGCTCATGTGGTGGCCGTCACTGCTCTCGCCCGCGCCCAGCAGCCAGGCGGCCGGTGCGCTGCAGTCGCGCTCCACCAATGCAAAGGCTGCGGCCTCGCCCAGGGACAGGCCGTCGCGTCCTTCATCAAAAGGCCGGCAGATGTTTGCGCTGACCAGTTCCAGGCTCTTGAATCCGTAGAGCGTGGTCATGCACAGGCTGTCGACACCACCCACCACCGCGGCGTCCACGACGCCAGCGCGGATCATGCGTTCAGCCGCCGCAAAGACCTTGGCCGCCGAAGAACATGCGGTGGACACCACGTAGGCGGGGCCCTGCAGATCCAGCGCCTCGCGCACATACCGCGCCACGGAATAGGTGTTGTGCGTCGTGCCGTACTGCAGCCAGGACGGCAGTGCACCGGTGGGCTTGCCGTCCACCATCTCGCGGTGGCGGTAGGCGATCTCGGTCTGCAGGATGCCGGAGGTGCTGGTGCCCAGGAACACGCCCACACGCGATGCGCCATAGCGGGCGGCTGCAGCGCGCACGTGCTCGCCAAAGCCATCGGCGCGCAGCCCCAGTTCGGCCAGGCGGTTGTTGCGGCAGTCGTGCGCGACCAGGTGGGCGGGCAGCTTCACCTCGTCCGTGCCTTCCACCACGCCCAGCCAGGTGTCGAGCGACGCGGTTTCGAAGTCCTGCTTCTTCAGGCCTGTGCGGCCACTTTGCAGCGCGGCCAACGTGGCGGCACGGCCGTGGCCGAGGGCGCTGACCACGGTGAAGTCAGCAACGGCCAGGGGCTTCATGCCGAACCTTTCACAAGCTCGCCTTGCAGGTCGGCAATCAGCAGCACGTTGGCAAAGGGTGTGCCCTGGCTTTGCGGCACGGCGCGCACGCTGAAGCCCAGGCGTTCCAGCAGCGCGATCCAGTCCTTCAGCGACCGGCCGAATGTCGGCGGTACGCGGTGGCCGCGGACCCAGGTGACGATGCGGTCCACCCATTGGCTGGCCGCAAAACCGCGCCGGTCGGCCGAGTCGCCGACCCGCAGCAGCAAGCGTCCGGACCTGGCGGAATCGCCCGCCGAGGACCCGGCCAGCGCGTCGCGCACCCGCTGCAGCACGCCTTCCTGGGCCGCGTGGTCCACGTAGTGCAGCACGTCCAGGATGACCACCAGGTCGCAGGCCGGGAAGGCGGCCGTGCACATGTCGGCGCAGACAAAGCTCGGCTGGAGCGCCAGGCCGCGCAACGAGGCCTCCGCGCGGGCGACGTCCTTGGGCATCAGTTCGATGCCCGTGTAGGCCTGGGCCGAGGCGGCCACAGGCCAGGCCGCAGGCCAGGCGCCCACATGCTGGAGGTCGGCACAGGCCTGCAGCAGGCTGGCCATCAGGCCCTGGCCGCAACCGATGTCCACGATGCGACCCTTCACTGGCAAGTCACCGCGCGACAACATGCCGCGGAACACCGGGTCATGACGCAGCTTTCCGCGCGCCCAGTGGTAGGCCCAGCGGCTGGTGGCCATGTAGGGCTGGCTCGCCGACTGGAGCAGGGCGGCCCAGGCGCGGTCCGTGACCGGGCCATGGGCTGAAGAGGGCATGTCCTTGGGGTTCATGGAATGGGTGGGCCAGCACGGCGCGGGGGCAAGGCGTCGGCCAGGGTCACGGCCTGCAGTCGGGCGGTGCGCAGGTTCTGGATCAGCGTGGGCAACACGTCCAGCAGCACGGCGCGGCCACTTGCGCCGCGCTGCGCGTGGCCGTCATGCAGCAGCAGGATGCTGCCGCCGGACAGGTTCTTTTGCAGCTTCGACAAGACGGCCGCCGGGTCGGACTGCCGGGTGTCGTAGCCGCGGCGGCTCCAGCTCACCAGGTGCAGGCCCAGGCGGTGCAGCACCGGGTCCAGCAGCGGGTTGCGCAGGCCGGCTGGCGCCCGGAAGCAGTGCGGGCGGATGCCGGTGATGTCGGCCAGCACCTGCTGCGCGGCGCTGATCTCGGCCTCAAAGCCGCGCGGACCCAGCAGCGAGAAGTTGTGGCGGTGCCGCAGGCTGTGGTTCTGCACGCTGTGGCCGGCCGCGACGATGCGCCGCGTCAATGCCGGGTGCCGGCGCGCTTTCTCGGCGATGCAGAAAAAGGTGGCTTGCGCACCTTCCGCGGCCAACAGGTCCAGCACGGCGGGTGTCACTTCGGGGTCGGGACCGTCGTCGATGGTCAGCGCGACTTCACCCCGCGCGGCGGCCGCTGCCGGCAAGCGCGTGATGTTGGGTCCCAGCAGCCCGCTGCGCGGCCACAGGCCCGCCGCGGTGAGCGCCGCATGGTTGGCCACCACCGCGCCCAAGGCCCAGGGCCAGGCACCCGGCACGAGCAGCGCCGCCCCTGCCGCAGCGTGCAGGCCCAGGCTGGCACGCACGAAGGGCGGCATGGGCCATGGCGCGGCCGGGCGCGCGGCGGGACGTGGGGACGTGGTCAAGGGCAAGGACAAGGGAACGAGAACAGGCAATGGAGCGGTCGGGCGGGAGAAGGTGTCAAGGAGGCGCGAGGAATTCTCACATGGTCCCTGGGCCCGCTGCGACAGGTGGATTCGCTGCCTTGGGGCGCGCAAAGCTTGCCGCCAGCAGCAGGCTCAGCAGCGAGCCGATGGCCACCACCGTGCCAATGGCCGACAGTGCCGGAATGGACGAAGCCGCGATCAGCCCGAAGGACAGCACCGTGGTCAGGTTGGCGAGCAGCAGCGAAGCCATCGTGTCGGCGTCTGCATCAGCTGCCGTCTGGCCCTGGTGGCGCAGCATGTCGAAGAAGAGCGCGTAGTTGGAACCCACCGCCACCACGAGCAGCAGGCCGACCAGGTGCAGGATGCCCAATTGCACGTTCATCAGTGCCAGCGTGCCCATGGTCAGCAGCACGGCCAGGACCAGGGGCTCGCACACGGCCAGCACGCGGCGCCAGGAACGCAGGGCCAGCGCAACGATCAGCAGCACGCCCAGGGCGCCCAGTGCCGACTGCGCTTGTGCTTCGCCCAGGTAGCGGGCGTACAGGCGCTTCAGCTCCATGCCGATCTCCAGCACCTGCGCGCCTTCCACGCCAGCCAGGGCCTGTTGCACCGTGGCGCTGTCCACGCTGTCACCCTTGCCAGGTGGGGGCTGCAGCGGCAGCAGTGCAACCCATGACCCGTCCTTGCGTTGCAACAGCAGTGCGTCCAGGACGGGTGACAGACCCGTGGCGCGCAGTGTCTCCAGTGTCAGCGGCGCCAGTTGGCGCGCGGCGGCCATGTCAGCCAGGAATGGCTCCAGGCGCGCGACCGGCAAAGGCCCATCTGCGGCGGCTTCCTGCAGTGCGGTGCGCAAGGCCAGCGGCTCGGGCAGTGCGGCCCGCCGTGCATCCTGCAACTCACGGCTGGGCAGCCAGCGCGCCACGCTGTCGTAGCCGCCGATCTGGCCCTGGTTCACCAAGGCATCCAGCTGCAGGCCGGCGGCTTCGGCCTTGCGCAGCGTGGCCTCCAGGTCGGCGCCGCTGACCACCGCCAACGCGCGTGCATCGCCAGCGCTCAGGTCGGCGCGCAGGCTGGCGTCCAGGTCCAGGGCCTCCTTGCGCAAGGGACTGAGCGAACTCAGTTCCGCGCTCCAGAGCTGGTCTCGTTGCGCCATCAGCGCCACGGCGGCCACGGCCAGCACCAGCACCGGCACGCGCATCCGGGGCAGCCAGGCCACCGCGGCGGCTGCGGCACGCGCAAGCAGGTGCCGCAGACCCTGGCCGCGGGCACCGTTGGGCATCAGCCCCGGCATCAGGAAGCGCGAAAACGCCGCTGCGCCGAGCAAGCCGGCGAGTGAAAACACACCGAGCTGCTGCAAGCCCGGGAAGCCCGAGAAAAGCAGCGCGGCAAAGCCGCAGACGCTGGTCAGCAGACCCAGTCTCACCGTGGGCCAGCCCTGGCGCAACCACAGCTGCGCACCACCGGCGCGCGCCTGGATCAGGTAGTAGATGGCGTAGTCCACCGCTTCGCCAATCAGCGTGGTGCCAAAGCCCAGCGTCATGCCGTGCACGCCGCCAAAGACGAGGCTGACCGCCGCGATGCCCACCAGCACGCCCGTGGCCACGGGCAGAAAGGACACGGCCAGCGCTGGCAGTGAAGCAAAGGCCACCAGCAACAACACGGTCATCAGCAAGGTGCCGGCCTTGGCCAGCCATTCCACTTCCTGTTCGATCTGTGCGCGGCTTTCCACGCCAAAGACGGGAGCGCCGCTCACTTGCAAGCTCAGCGGTTCCGGCGACAAGGCCGCGAAACTGCTGCGCACCGCAGCAATGGCCTTCATCTGCGCATCCAGGTCTGCACCGGGCGCCTTGCTGATGGCCAGCAGCAGAGCCCGCTGGCCCGTGCGGCCGGACCACACGCCTTCTTCGCTGCGTGGCGAACTGCTGGGGATCAGGGTTTCGGCGATGCGCGCGGTCTCGCCGGTGGGGTCGCGGTCGATGATCGCCTTCAGGGCTCCACCGGCCGGTGTGCCCAGCAGAGACAGGGACTCGGCCATGCCTTCGCGCAGGCCGGCTGCGGTGAAGCGCTGCGCATCCACCGCAGGGCTCAACTGGTAGCGGTGGTCAAAGAGGAAGTTGCCGACCCTCTCGAAACCTTCGGTCTGGCCGTTCTGCACCTGGTCGAAGAGGCCGCTCTGGCGCAGCGCGCCGGCCAGCTTGCGCGAGGCATCGGCACGTGCCGCGGCGCTGCCGCCTTCAATGGCGATCAGCAGCGTGCGCGCCGGCAGGCCGCTTTCCAGTTGTTCGATCAGCACACGCTGCTGCGCGTTCGGGTTGGCGGGCAGGAAGGCGCTGAGGTCCGCCGTGAAGTGCGTGCGCATGATCTGCAGCACGCAAGCGGCCATCACGGCCGCCCACACCAGCAGCGCGACCCCGGTGCGCCGGGTCATTTGCTCGCCTTGTCAGGCGCTGGCTTCATCACTTGAGATGGCTGTTGCGACTGCGGTGGTGACAGCGGCGGTGACAACGGTTGCGACAGCGGCTGAAGCGGGTCAATGGCCATCACGCTGCGGTCGCCGCCGGCCAGCCACAGTTCCACGCTGCGCATGTCGCCCTGCAGGCCGGTGATCTTCAGTTCACGCACCTGCGTGGCCAGGCGGGCGTCGCGCGGCACCAAGGTCAGCGTCCAGCGCGCGGCATTGCCTTCCACCTGGGTCTTGAAGAGCCTGTCCAGCAGCACGGCGTTGCCGGTCAGCGTGCCGCGGACGGCCTCGATCAGGGTCGACAGTTCCGGGATGGCGTCCACCGTCATCTGCCGCGTGCGACCGCCACGCCGCAGGACCAGGTTGTTGCCCTGGACTTCCATGGCTTCGCCGCGCGGTTCGGAGTTGGTGCGGGTGAAACGGTCCGGGGCCTGGAAGCTCAGCACACCCGCGGCACGCAGCGGGCCGTCAAAGCCCGTGACGTAGCGCTCTTCGGTGAAGCGCGCTTCGCCGCTCTTGTTCTGCGCGAGCAAGGCCGTTACCTCAACCAGGTTGATGGCCCAGGCGGGTGCGGCGCCAGCCAGCAGCAGGGCTGCGGCGGCCAATTCAGTGAGCTTGGTCTTCACGCCAGTAGTCGTAGAAGTTGAACCAGTTGTAGGGCGCCTTGCGGCACAGGGCTTCGAGTCGGGCGACGTAGTCGACCAAGGTCTGCCGGATGAGGGCCTCACGCGCTGCGGGGTCGCTGGGCGGGTCGCGAAAGTCGGCCAGGGTTTCGAAGCGCACGTCGTAACGGCGGCCGCCCAGGAACAGGCCGACCATGAAGAGCACGCGGCGCTTCAGCAGCATGGCCAGGCGCAGCGGGCCGTCGGAAAAGGCCGCCGGCTGGCCCAGGAAGGGCAGGTGGATGGCGGGCAGCCGGGCCGATTCCGCACCGAAGTAGCGGTCCCCCAGCAGCCCCACCAGTTGCCCGGCGTCCAGCGCGTCGCGGATGGCCAGGGTGGAGCCCGGGTGGCCGATGGCGATGATCGCGAGCTTGAAATCCGGTGCCATGGCTTCCAGAACGCCGTGGATCTTCCTGGCGTTGTCAGGGTACATGACCATGGTGACGCGCATGCCGGGGTAGCTCTTGCCGGCGGCATGCAGGCTTTCGAAACTGCCCAGGTGTGCACCCAGCAGGAAACCGCCGTGCTGGCCCGACGCCAGGCCGGCCTGGCGGTTGTTGATGGTGTCTTCCGCCGCGGCGTCGCCGCTCATCGTCAGGTCAATCGCTTCCAGCTGGTGTCGTACGAAATAGACGCGGTCCAGCACGGTGGTCGCAAAGGCGTGGAAGTGGCGGTACTGGTCCAGCCAGGTCACCGGGCGGCCCAGCACGCGGCCCAGGTAGCGGCGGGAATGGCGGCGCGCCTCACGTCCGAAGACCAGGAAGTACAGCGTGATGGGCGGCAGGAGAAGGCGTGCCACCGGCCGGCCTGCCGTGATGGCCAGCCACGCCATGAAGCGCAGCGCCAGCCGGCTGCCACGTTCGCGCCGCGCGGCCCAGGCGGGCTGCGACGGCGGGGTCGGGCCGGCTGCGGTGTTCATGTCCGGTTCAGGCCGCTGGCGGGGCGAACTGGCCGCGCGCCACGGTGGTGTCGCCTGAGCGCACTTCAAAGGCGACGCCGCTGCCCTGTTCTTTCAGCGACACGCTGAGCCGCGCCCCCGGGCCCACGGGCGCCAGGAACTTGGCGTTGTCGATGCGCGGCATGCCGCTCACTTTGGACGCCAGGCTGGGTCGTTCGGCCAGGGCCTGCAGCACCAGGGACAGCAGGCTCACACCCGGCAACACCGGGTGGCCGGGGAAATGGCCGGCAAAGCTGGGGTGGTCAGCCGGGATGGTGATGACGGTGTCGCCGGTGGGCTCCACTGCGGGAGCATCCAGCCGTTCCAGCGTCTCCAGCGCAAAGCGGCGCAGCGACGCCGCCGTGAGCTTGCCCGTGGCTTCGCGCGGGAAGCCGTCCACGTGCACGACGCGGCGTGGCACGAAGATCGGTTCCAGGTGTTCACGCAAGGCGGTGATCACGTCGCGCGCAGTCAGCGTGGGCGCCACCACGAAGGCCACGGTGCGCACGATGCCTTCGGCCACCTCGTCAGGCAGCCAGAAGGCGCCGTCGTCCACGCCCGGGATGCGGTTCAGGTGGAAGTTCAGGTGGGCCAGGGAACTGCGCTTGCCGGCCACGTGGATCAAGTCGTTGGCGCGGCCCAGCAGCTTGAAGTGGCGCGCGTCCTGCAACACCAGCACGTCGGCCAGTGGCGTGGGTTCCACGACATGGCCGCCGGCGACGATGAAGCGTTCACTTGCCACACCTGCGTCCACATGGCTTTCGGCCGTGATGCGCAGGTCGCCCAAGGTCTGCCAGGTCTCGCCCGCCGTGGTGCGGCGGCTGGCCACCTGGCCGGCTTCGGTGCAGCCATAGATTTCCACCAGCTGGCCATCAAAGGCCGCTTCGGCCTGCGCCGCCAGCTGAGGCGACAGCGGCGACGTGGCTGACAGCGTCAACGCCACGCGCGGCAGGCTCAGCTCGGCCAGCACCAGCGTCTTCAGGTGGAAAGGCGTGGTGACCAGGGCACGTGGCTCGGGCGCGCGGGCCAAGGTGTCGGCGATGTCGGCCGGATAGAAGGGCCGGCCTGCCTCGAAGTTGGCGCCACCCAGCATGGCCAGCAGCACGGTGCTCTCAAAGCCGTAGCTGTGCTGCGCAGGCACCGTGCCCACCAGTGTCAGCCCGGCCAGGGACGGCTGTTGCAGGTGTTCGGCCAGCCGATCGGCTTCGGCGCGGATGTTGGCCACCAGCGGCCCCCAGCGCTTGGCATGCGGCTGCGGTGCGCCCGTGCTGCCGCTGGTCAGCAGGCACACGGCTTCCTGGTCCACGGGAATCTGCGGCACGGCGGTGGCAGGCCCCGCCACGGGCGGGCGCTGCACGCGGTGCTTGTGCAAGCCACCCGTGGCGGGTGGTTCGTCGTCGATGAGCAAGTAGGGCGCATCGCCGTCGAGTGGAATCTGCGCCAGCGTTTCCGGCAGCGCATTGGGCGGCATCAGGCTGGTCTGGCCGCGGATCAGCGCGGCCGCCAGGCCCAGTGCGAAGAGCAGCCGGTCCTGGCACAGGTTGACCGGGCGACCGGCAGGCAAGGTCGCCGCCAGGGCCTGCGCCTCGGCGATGAACTGCCCGGCGCTGACCGCCTGTCCGCGCGACCAGGCCAGAGGTGCGCTCAAGTCTCGGGGCGTGAGCAGGGGCAGGGAGCTCATGGTGGGCCGGCCTTGGAATGGTGCTGGTAGGCCTGGAAGGCGGCCTGCATGCTGACCCGCGGAAATTCCGGGTGCCAGCGGTAGCGCATCAGATGCTCGCCCGCGAACAGGGCGATGACGATGATGGGTGTCAGCACCGTGCAGTAGAAGGTCCACCAGGCCCAGGGCGTGGCGGCGTACAGGACCAGGCTCCCTGCGATCATGGCCACAAAGTAGCCGGTCCACAGAACGGTCACCTTGCGGGTGTACGCAGCCAGCTCGGGCGTGAAGTTCTGGCCCAGGCGGCCGTGCAGGCCTTCAGCCAGTGCGGTGATCAGCGGCTTTTGGCCGGGCCGCAAGGTCAGCGCAAAAGTCCAGGCCAGGGCCAGATGCAGTCCCGCGTGCTGCAGCACGTACAGGCGCTGCGCATCTTGAATGCCGCCCTTCAGCACCACCGCCACCAGCACCAGCAACAGCACCGCGCAGGCCGCCAGCGTGGCCCACTGGCGCTGGCGCCAGCCCATGCCGCCCACGGCCAGCAGCAGCGGGCCAAAGAGCAGGGCCAGGGTGTAGGGCTCGCTGGCTGCATGCACCATCAGCCAGTTGGACAGCACGGCGTAGGCCACCAGGGCCCCTGCGGGCACGGCCACGGCCAGCGCGGCGCGCCAGGCGGCAGGCATCGGCGTCTTACTTGGTGCGGTGCTGGGCGACATGGGCCGCCAGGCTGCGCAGGTTCTGGAAGATCTTCTGGTTGTTCTCGTCGTCGGAACGGAGCTGGAAGCCATACCGCTGTGACACCTCCAGCGCGACTTCCAGGATGTCGATGGAGTCCAGGCCCAGGCCGTCGCCGAACAGGGAGGTGGTCGGGTCGATCTGGTCGGCCGGGGTTTCCAGGTTCAGCGATTCAACGAAGAGAACGGCCAATTCGCGTTCAAGGGTCGCAAGGTCGGGTGGGGTCAGGGACACGGCGGGAAGCTCCCAGAGATCTCGGAACGCCCGGCCAGGCACGGGTGCTGCGCAGGCGGGGCAAAACCGGAGATTGTAGGCGGCGGGGGCCTGCCGGCTGTGGGCCGGGGTTGAGGGCCCTGCCCGGCTACATGCCCTTGAAGAGATGGGCGTAGAGCCGGCTGGCGGTCAGCGTTTCCGGCCGGCCGCGAAGGCTCAGGGTCACCTTGCCGGACTCCTCTCGCCGCGCCGCGGCAATGCAGCGCGCCTGCACCACCGTGCCGCGGTGCACCTGCCAGAAACGCGCGCCGTCCAGTTGCGGCAGCAGTTCGCGCAGGGACAGGCGGATCAGGTGTTCCTTGGTGGCCGTTACCACGCGCACGTACTTGTCGGCGGCTTCGAAGTAGATGACCTCGTCTACCGGCACCAGGTGCACCAGGTTGCCCACCTGGGCCTGGATGACTTCCAGTCGGGCGCCGGGCGCGGCCGGCAAGGCGCCGCCCAGCAGGCCGCGCAACTGTGCGAGCGTGGCTTCCAGCGCGCCGTCTGCCGAAGACGCCGTGGTGCGCTGCGCCAGGCGCGCTTTGAGACGGTCCACGCAGGCGGCCAGGCGCGAACGGTCCACGGGCTTGACCAGGTAGTCCACGGCCTGGGCTTCGATGGCCCGCAGCGCGTAGTCGTCGTAGGCGGTGACAAACACCAGCAGCGGCAGGGGCGGGCTGCCGGCGCCGTCGGGCCAGTCCTCGGCCAGGGCCTGTGCGGCCTCCAGGCCGGTGCAACCCGGCATGCGGATGTCGAAGAAGCAGACCTCGGGCCGCAGTGCCAAGGCCTGCGTGGTGGCCTGCAGGCCGTCGCCCACCACCGCCACCACGTCCAGTTCCGGCCACAGGGCGGCCAGATCGGCGCGCAGGCCCGCGGCCAGCAGGGGTTCGTCTTCGGCGATCAGGGCGCGGGGCTGGGTGGGTGCGTTCATGGCGGCGTGGTGTTCATGGGCAGTCGGATGGTGGCCAGGGTGCCGCCGTCGGCATCGGGTGCCGGTTCCAGGGTCAGCACGGCGGCGCGGCCATGCAAGGTGGCCAGCCGTTCACGCACCTGCTCCAGGCCAAACTTCGTGCCTTCGGGCGGCGTGCCTTCGCGCAAGCCTGCGCCGGTGTCGCGCACAGTCAGCAACAGGGTCGAACCGTCAGCACGGGCGCGGACTTCCACGCGGCCGCCCTGCACATGCGGCTCGAGGCCGTGCTTGATGGCGTTTTCCACCAGGGGTTGCAGCAGAAGAGGCGGCAAGGGCACGTTGCGCAGGGCAACGGGCAGGTCCAGCGTGGACTGCAAGCGAGGGCCCATGCGTGTGCCCATCAAGGCCAGGTAGTCGGACAGGCGATCGAATTCAGTGGCCAACGGGTGGGACGCGGTGCGCGACGCGTTGAGCGTGGCGCGCAGGAAGGCGATCAACCGGTCCAGCATGGCCTGGGCCTGCGGCGGGTCCAGGCCGATCAGCACCCGCAGGTTGGCCAGGGTGTTGAACAGCATGTGCGGTTCCAGCTGGCTTTGCAGCAGGCGCAGCTGGTTTTCTGCGGCCAGGCGCTGTGCGGCTTCGGCCTGGGCGCGGGCGTGGTGCAGGCGCTCCAGGGTGCTGATGACGACGACGCTGACGATGGTGGCAATGACGCTCAGTGTCAGGGTCACACGCGTGTTGGTGGTGCCGAACTGCAGGAGGCTGGGGCTGGTGTGGCCGGTCAGCGCGTCGCCCAGCCACAGGCCCACCGGCGGGCCTAGCACCATGGACAGCAGCGCACCAGGTATTGCGCCGCGCCAGCCCACCGCTGCGGCGCTGTCCTGGACGTGCACTCCGCGGCTGGCGCGCAGCCGGTCCAAGCCCCAGGCCGTGAGCAGGCGCACGGCGTCCACCACCAGCACGCAGACGGTGGCGATGCACACCGAGTACGTCAACTTCACCAGAAACGTGCCGCCGTCCAGCGAAGTCAGCAGAGCCGCGATGCCCAAGCAGATGCCACCGACCACCAGCAGGAGGCGCAGCGTGCCCGCTCTCAGGCGCTCGAGCGTGGCGGACACGGCGCTCTGGGCCCCGGGCTCGCAGGGTCCGACTTCTGGCCGGGCTTCAGGCAGTTTGGCCATGGGCACCCATTGTCACCACCCGGCGCAGGCCCAATGCGCGGCCCAGGAAAAGCCCCGACAGCGCGCCAAAGGCCAGCGACAGCGGCGCCTGGATGGCGAAATCCTGCTGCCAGGCCGGGTGCATCGCCATGCTGATGGCCGCCGTGTAGCGCAGCATGAAGATGACCAGGATCAGCACCATCGGAAACCAGCTGCCCGCCAGGTGCAGGCGTTGGCTGGCGGCGTCCCAGCGGGTGCCGGCGGCCACCGGCAGGCGCAGACCCATCAGCAGGCTGGCGCCCAGCGCGGCCAGCCAGAAGACGGCCAGCACCGGTTGCGCCGCAAAGCGCGGGGCCAGGGACGTCAAACCGAGTGCCAGCAGCACCAGCGGCAAGGCCAGCAGTTGCGCTGGGCGCACCTGGCGCGCTCGGGTTTGGTAGAGGCCCAGGGCCAGCAGCGCGGTGAGCAGGCCCCAGACCCACAGCGGCGTGTGGGTGATGATTTGGATCAGCATGGTGTGGTCTCCGGGCGCCGACCTCCGGCGCAGTGGCCGCACTGTGGCGGCTGCGCTGGGCAAGGGCTACCCAAGAGCGACGCCTTGCCTCCTGGGGTCGCGAAGCGGCCGCACAGCGTCGCGGAACGGCGGTCCGCCCCGGGCACGCTGTGCGCCCAGGCCGCGGCCCGTCACCTCCCGGCGCCGCTGGCCAACTGCTGGCGGATCTTCTCCACTCTGGCGCGGTTGGCACCAAAGTCCTCGCGGCCCAGGCGCGAAGCGGAACGGACCTGGACCACACCCGCCGCCGGGTCGAACCAAAATTCCACGTCGTCGGTGTACTTCATGAGCGGGGTCTTGAAGGTGGCGTACAGGTAGCCCGGTTCGTCTTTCACGACCGTGGCCCCGGCGGTCGCCTGCAAGATGCCCTTCAGGCGCGCCAGGGTGCCGGCCCCGTCTCCGACCAGCGGCAGGGGCGCGATGCGCGCGTAGCTCAACTGTGGGTGGTCTGGCCACAGCTCAGCCTGGCTGCTGACGCTGTTGCGTGTGCTGGACGGCGGTTTGAGCTTGCCCAGCGACAGCCCGAGGTCCTTGGGCGCCTGCCCGGCCAGCAGTCCCAGCTGGCCTGCCAAAAGGGCCAGCACAGGCAAGCCCACCAGCAACAACAGCAGAATTTTCAACATGCGTTTGATCACCATTCAGCGCCGACGACCGCCCAGCAGCGAGCCCAGCACGCCGCGGATGATCTCGCGACCCACGGCCGAGCCGATGCTGCGCACGGCCGAACTGGCCGCCTTTTCCACCAGGCCGGCGTTGTGGCCACCGCGTGGGCCAGTGCTGCCGAGCATCGCGTCCTTGACCATGTCAAACATGCCGCCGCCGGTGCTGGACGGTGCGGGCGCGTTGCCCCCTGCGATGGGCGCACCCATGGTGTTGCCGCCTGAAGCGGCCGTGGCGCCCGAAGCGGCTGGAGCACCTGCGGCGTCGCTGGATGCCACGGCGCGGCCCTTCAGCTTTTCGTAGGCCGACTCGCGGTCCACGGTCTTCTCGTAAGTCCCTGCCACCAGGGACCCGGCGATGAGCGCCTTGCGCTGTTCCGGCGTGATGGGCCCGATCTGGCTGCCCGGCGGCAGCACGAAGACGCGCTCCGTCACGCTGGGCCGGCCTTTTTCGTCCAGGAAGCTGATCAGCGCCTCGCCCACCGCCAGTTCGGTGATGGCCGTGGCCATGTCGCTCAGCTTGGGGTTGGCGCGCATGGTCTCGGCGGCACTCTTCACGGCCTTCTGGTCGCGCGGCGTGAAGGCACGCAGCGCGTGCTGCACGCGGTTGCCCAGCTGCGCCAGCACGCTGTCAGGCACGTCCAGCGGGTTCTGCGTCACGAAGTACACGCCCACGCCCTTGCTGCGCACCAGGCGCACGACCAGTTCGATGCGTTCCACCAATGCGCCCGGCGCGTCCCTGAACAGCAGGTGGGCTTCGTCGAAGAAAAACACCAACTTGGGTTTTTCCAGGTCGCCCACTTCGGGCAGTTGTTCGAACAGCTCGCTCAGCATCCACAGCAGAAAGGTGGCATACAGGCGCGGTGCGTTCATGAGCTTGTCGGCCGTGAGGATGTTGACCACACCCTGGCCGTCCACCGTCTGCATGAAGTCGGCGATGTTGAGCATGGGCTCGCCGAAGAACTTGTCGCCGCCTTGTTCCTCGATCTGCAGCAGGCCGCGCTGGATGGCGCCCACGCTGGCTGCGCTGATGTTCCCGTATTCCGTGGTGAACTGGCTGCCGTTGTCGCCCACATACTGGAGCATGGCGCGCAGGTCTTTCATGTCCAGCAGCGCCAGGCCGTTGTCGTCGGCAATCTTGAACACCAGCTGCAACACGCCCTGCTGCGTTTCGTTCAATGCCAGCATGCGCGACAGCAGCAGCGGCCCCATGTCGCTGACGGTGGCACGCACCGGGTGGCCGGCTTCGCCGAAGACGTCCCACAGCGTCGCTGGGCACTTGGCACTGGCGGGCGTGGGCAGGCCACGTTCTTTCAGGATGCCGGCCAGCTTGGGGCTGATGCTGCCGGCCTGTGTGATGCCGGTGAGGTCGCCCTTCACGTCGGCCATGAAGACCGGCACGCCGATCTTGCTGAAGCTCTCGGCCAGGGTCTGCAGCGTGATGGTTTTGCCGGTGCCCGTGGCGCCGGTGATCAGGCCGTGGCGGTTGGCCAGCGCGGGCAGCAGTTCGCAGAAGACGTCGCCGTGCTGGGCAACGAGGATAGGGTCCGGCATGGGGCGCTCCGCGGCATTGGGGTTGCTGCGCAGTCTAGCCGCGCCCCAAGTGGTTCAGGCCGCGGGCCGGGGCGCTTTCAGCTTGTCCAGGCTGGCCTGGCACCAGCCCTTGTCGCTGTCGGCCAGGCTGGCAAAAGCTGCCTCGGCCTGGCTGATGGCCTGGGCGTGGCCCGTGGCGTTGCCGGCCGCGCGTTCCACACAACCCAGCGCCTCCCAGCCGAAGAAGGCTTCCAGCGGCACGCTGCCGTTGGCCTGCACGATCTCCAGGCAGTTCTGCGCGTGCTGGCGGGCCTGGGCGGTGTCGTCGGCCTGCAGCCAGGTCATGGCCAGGCGGTACTCGGCGCGTTCGGTTTCCAGCCAGGTGCCGGCGATCGCCCAGTGGCGGCGACCTGTCTGCGCGGCCAGGATCATGAGGCGGCGTTCCTCGCTGCTGCGGCCGCGTTTTTCTTCCAGCGTGGCGGCGATGTTGTTGCCGGCCACGGCCAAGGCACGGTGGGCTGGGTCGGCAGGGGGCATGTCCGCCGTGGCGGCCATGGACAGGGCTTCGTCCAGGTAGGCCGCTGCACGCGCGGCATCGTGCTCGACCAGGTGGATGGCGGCCAGTGCGCTGAGGCGGATGCGGTCGGATTCCGCCCGCCCAACACGGTCGTCGCCCAGGCCGCCGGCCAGACGCAGCGAACTGATGTTGCGGGCCAGACTGGCCGCTTCGTTGCTGCCCGGTGCGCAGCAGGGCAGGGCGGCCAGTTCTTGCTGGAAGGCGATGCCCTCAGACCAGCGCGCCAGGTGGGAGCCGTGCACGTGCTGGCCGAGGTGCGCCAGCTGCGCCAGCTGCTGAGCGCTGGTCACGGCGGCCATAGCCAGCGGCAGGCGCGCCGCCACGGAGGCGGAGTCGCTGGCGTGGTCGGTCCAGGCCTGGTCGATGAAAGCGTCGAAATCCATGGGCTCACTCCAGGTTCTGTTTCGGCTGCCGACCATGTCTTGTCGGCAGGCGTGACGGTAGCGAGGTGCGGGCAGGCTGCCCAGTGACAGCCGGTGACATGGACTCGACCAGCACGCGCTCGCGAGCCACGGCGGCGCGCTCCACCGGAAAGCCGGTGGCCAGGCGTTCGGCCAGGTCACAGGCCGCGCGCGCAGCGGCCTGGTCGCCCAGCCCGCGCCACACCCGGGCCGCCAGGCGGTGCGTCAGGGCTTCCTCGATGCCCAGTTCCGCGTACGCGCCCAAGCTGCGCGCCAGCGCCAGCTGCGCCTGGCTGGCATGGCCGCGCTGCGCGGCTACCAGCGCCTGCAGCAGCGCGGCAAAGGCCAGGCCGCGGCGGTAGTCGCCTTGGCGGGCCTGCCGTTCGGCCAGGACGGACTGCTGCGCGGCGCGTTCAAGCTCGCCCTCGTCCAGCGCCAGCAGGGCCAGTTGCCCATGCGTGATGCTGTGGTTCATGGGCGTGCCTTCGGTCTGGAAGCAGTCCAGGGCCCGCTGCAATTCGGCACGCGCGTCCGCCAGGTGACCTTCGTCATGCAACGACGCACCCAGGTTGTTGTGCAGGGCGCCGCGCTGCCTGGGAGTGAGCCAGGGGGCCAGCGCCAGCGCTTCGCGCCAGCTGTGTCGGGCGACGTCGACCTCGCCCCGCCAGTGCTCAAGGTTGGCGCGGCTGCCCAGGACGTCGGCGCGCAGGGCCTGGTCGCCGCAGCGCAGGGCCAAAGCCAGCGCGGTGTCGTTGTGCTGCTGCGCTTCGGTCAATTTGCTTTGCCGCCAGCAAGCCACGCACAGCTGGTGGTAGAGGCGGCCCAGCACGTCCACCGGCAGGTCGGGCACGGCCGAGGCGCGGATCAGCTGTTCGGCCACGTCCCATTCACCTACCGGGCCCAGGCGGTCCAGCAGGCGGCTGGCGGCCAGCGCCTGTCCGGCTCGGCGCTGGTCTTCGGTGCTGGCCAGTTGCGCGCTGGGTTCGTGCAGCAGCAGTTCGCTCAGGCGGCAGCCCAGGACGCCCGCCAGCGCCTCTGCGCGCTCGGGCGCGATGCTGCGCACCTGGCCATTGACCCACCGCAGCACGGTGCGCCGGTCCACGCCCAGTTGCTCGGCCAGCCACCATTGGCGCAGGCCCAGTTCGGCCACGCGGTTGCGCAGCCAGGTGGAGTTGAGTTGCAGGGGCGCAGACACGGCGGATGGAGCCTAGCAGGCCCCTGTCAGCTCTCCACCGGCCCGCCGGGTAAAATCAGGGGTTGTCTTCAAAGAGCTGAGCACCTCATGGCGGGTCATTCCAAATGGGCCAACATCCAGCACCGCAAGGGGCGGCAGGATGAAAAACGCGGCAAGGCCTGGACGCGCGTGATCCGCGAGATCATGGTCGCGGCCCGCCTGGGCGGCGGGGACGTGTCGGCCAACCCGCGCCTGCGCCTGGCCATTGAAAAGGCCAAGGCGGTGAACCTGCCGGTGGACACCGTCAAGCGCAACATCGACAAGGCCACAGGCAACCTGGAAGGCGTCAGCTACGAGGAGATCCGCTACGAAGGCTACGGCATCGGCGGCGCGGCCATCATCGTCGACTGCATGACCGACAACCGCGTGCGCACGGTGGCCGAGGTGCGGCACGCCTTCAGCAAGTACGGCGGCAACATGGGCACCGAAGGCAGCGTGGCCTTCCAGTTCAAGCACTGCGGGCAGCTGGTGTTTGCGCCTGGGACCAACGAGGACAAGGTGATGGAAGTGGCGCTGGAAGCCGGTGCCGAAGACGTCGTGACCGACGACGACGGTGCCATCGAAGTGCTGTGCGCCCCGCCGGATTTCGAAGCCGTCAAGGCCGCGCTGGAAGCGGCAGGACTGAAGCCCGAGGTAGCCGAAGTGACCTGGCGTGCCGAGAACCCCGTCGACGTCACGGGTGAGGATGCGGTCCGTATGCAAAAGCTCCTGGATGTCATCGAAGACCTCGACGATGTGCAGGATGTCTTCCACAACGCGATCATCAGCGAATGAAAGTCCTCGTCATCGGCAATGGCGGTCGCGAACATGCCTTGGCCTGGAAGCTGGCCCAGGGTGCCCGGGTGCAGACGGTTTTCGTGGCGCCCGGCAACGGTGGCACGGCGTCCGACCCGGCGCTGAAGAATGTGCCACTGAGCACGCCGCAGGAACTGGCCGACTTTGCCGCTGCTGAAAAGGTGGCCCTGACGGTCGTCGGCCCGGAAGCGCCGCTGGCGGCCGGCGTCGTGGACGTGTTCCGCGCCCGTGGCCTGCGCATCTTTGGCCCCACGCAGGCCGCCGCGCAGCTGGAAAGCTCCAAGAGCTTTGCCAAGGACTTCATGCAGCGCCACGGCATTCCCACCGCGCTGTATGCCACCTTTACCGACGCTGCGTCGGCCCATGCGCATGTCGACCGCCACGGCGCGCCCATCGTCATCAAGGCCGACGGCCTGGCAGCGGGCAAGGGCGTGGTGGTGGCCATGACGGCCGATGAGGCCCACGCCGCCATCGACCACATGCTGACCAAGGTTGGCGAGCGCGTGGTCATCGAGGATTTCATGGTCGGCGAAGAGGCCAGCTTCATCGTCATCAGCGACGGCCGCGGCGTGCTGAGCCTGGCCACCAGCCAGGACCACAAGCGCGTGGGCGAAGGCGACACCGGGCCCAACACCGGCGGCATGGGCGCCTATTCGCCTGCGCCCGTGGTCACGCCCAATGTGCACGCCCGGGTGATGCAGGAAATCATCCAGCCCACCATTGCCGGCATGGCCAAGGACGGCATGCCCTTCAGCGGCTTTTTGTATGCGGGCTTGATGATCGACGCCGAAGGCCAGCCGCGCACGGTGGAATTCAACGCGCGACTGGGTGACCCGGAAGCGGAAGTCATCCTGATGCGCCTGAAGAGCGATCTTTTCGAAGTGCTGATGGCCGCCACCGACGGCCAACTGGCCACCGTCGAACTGCAGTGGGACCGCCGCACTGCGTTGGGCGTGGTGATGGCCGCACACGGCTACCCGGCCCTGCCGCGCAAGGGCGACGTGATCACGGGCGTGCCTGCGGGCTCGCCGGACATGCACGTGTTCCATGCCGGCACCACGCTGCAGGACGGCACACTCAGCGCCACCGGCGGCCGGGTGCTTTGCGTGACGGCCCTGGGCGACAGCGTGCGCGTGGCGCAGCAGCGTGCGCTGGACGCCGTCAAGCAGATCCGCTTTGACGGCGCGCATTGGCGCAACGACATCGGCCATCGCGCCATCAAACATTGAGCCCCGCTCAGCCTTTCGCGGCGGGCTTTCGTGGAGACCTCCATGGTTGATACCCGCGCGGTGCGCGACTACCTCCTGGGCCTGCAGGGCCGCATCGTCGGCGCCTTCCAGGACGAAGACGGCAAGACCTTCCAGCGTGACGGCTGGCAACGCCCGGCGGGCGGCAAGCTGGAAGGCGACGGCCTGTCGCAACTGG
The DNA here is from genome assembly GCA_963750785.1 of uncultured beta proteobacterium. GTDB lineage: Bacteria > Pseudomonadota > Gammaproteobacteria > Burkholderiales > Burkholderiaceae_C > Rubrivivax. The sequence goes on from CAVVSC010000006.1 coordinate 794,721, forward strand.
TCGAAGAAGGCAACGTGCTGGAACGCGGCGGCTGCAACTTCAGCCACGTGAAGGGTGCCAGCCTGCCGCCCAGCGCCACGCAGCACCGGGGCGAACTGGCTGGAGCGCCCTTCGAAGCCCTGGGTGTGTCCCTGGTGATGCACCCGCGCAACCCGTACGTGCCCACTGTGCACATGAACGTGCGCCTGCTGGCAGCCTTTCCTGAAGGCAAGGAGCCGGCCGTGTGGTTTGGCGGCGGCATGGACCTGACGCCTTACTACGGCTTCGAAGAAGACGCGGTGCATTTCCACCAGACCTGTGCCGACGCGGTGGCACCTTTGGGCCAGGACTACTACGCACGCTTCAAGCCCTGGTGCGACGAGTACTTCTTCCTGAAGCACCGCAACGAAGCGCGCGGTGTGGGCGGCATCTTCTTTGACGACTTCAATGAAGGCGGCTTCGAACACGGCTTTGCGCTGATGCGCGCGGTGGGCGACGCCTTTGTTCCGGCGTACCGAACCATCGTCCAGCGCCGCCGCGACACGCCCTTTGGCGAACGCGAACGCGACTTCCAGGCTTACCGCCGCGGCCGTTATGTCGAATTCAACCTGGTCTGGGACCGCGGCACGCACTTCGGCCTGCATGGTGGCGGTCGCACGGAGAGCATCCTGATGAGCATGCCGCCCATCGTGAAGTGGCGCTACGACTGGCAGCCTGAAGCGGGCAGTGCGGAAGCCATGCTGTACACCGACTTCCTGCCGGTCAGAGACTGGTTGAAGTGACAAGCAAAAGTTCGTGTGGCGTTGTGACTGCTTGTGGTCCGTTGCGGTCGTTCGCCATTCTGTCGCGGTCGCGAGCGCTTGGGGAGCCCTGCTGCGCTCATGTCCCCCGCCCCAACTTGCTGCGCAAGTTGGGGCTCCTCCTTTACTTCGCTCCGCAGGGCACCCCAATCGCCCGCTCCGGCACCACTGGTGACGCGCCACCTGCAGGCACGCCACCCTGCTGGTTGGCCAAGGCCGCTGGGTACCGGGCGCAGCGAAGTAAAGGAGGAGGGTCTGGACACTGCCAAGTGTCCAGAGCCGGGGGACATGAGCGGAGCCCGGTTCCCGGCGGCCTTGGCCCGCAACGACACCACGCACGTACGACCACAACGGGCCGCCAACTGCCGTACCCTATGAGCCAAGCCACATGACCCGCATCGGTGTCTTTGGCGGCAGCTTCGACCCGGTGCACAACGCCCATGCGGCACTGGCGCAATCGGCGCTGAGCGCGCTGCAGCTGGACGAGGTGCGCTGGGTGCCTGCCGGCAACCCGTGGCAGAAGGCGCGCACGATCACTGCGGCAGCAGACCGCGTGGCCATGGTGCAGGCCGCCATGGGTGCCGAGCCGCGCTTTGTGCTGGACCGCATCGAAGTAAACCGCCAGGGGCCCAGTTTCACGTTGGACACCCTGCGCGAACTGCAGTCGGCACGTGCTGGCGCACAGTGGGTGCTGCTCATCGGCCAGGACCAGTACACGGGCCTGCACACCTGGAAAGACTGGCAGGTCTTGCTGGGCCTGGTGGAACTGGCCGTGGCCAACCGCCCGGGAGACGCGCGCCAGCCGCATCCGGACGTGAAACGCTTTCCCCACCGCATGGTGCCCCTGCCCATGCTGGACATCTCGTCCACCGACATCCGCACCCGCGTGGCGGCCGGGCAGGACATTTCTCATCTGGTGCCGCCCGGGGTGGCGCGCTATATTGAAACTCACGGGCTGTATCGCGGCCCGGTCAGGAGCTGAATGGACATCAAGAAGCTGCAGCGCGCCATCGTCGATGGCCTGGAAGACGTCAAGGCGCAACACATCGCCGTGTTCAACACGGAGCACCTCAGTTCGATGTTTGAACGGGTGATCATCGCCAGCGGCACCAGCAACCGGCAGACCAAGGCGCTCGCTGCCAGCGTGCGTGACGCGGTGAAAAGCCGCGGCATGCAGGTCCTGGCCACAGAAGGCGAAGACAACGGCGAATGGATCATCGTGGACTGCGGCGCCGCCGTCGCCCACATCATGCAGCCCGCTGTGCGCGAGTACTACCACCTGGAAGAGATCTGGGGCGGCAAGGCTGTCAAGATGAAGGTCGGCGAGGTCAAGACCGGCCTGGTCAAGGCCAGTTCGCCGGAAGACCAGCTGCCCGGTGCCAGGAAGGCGCCGGCGAAAACGGCCGCGGCGAAGAGGGCTCCGGCGCGCAAGACCGCTGCTACCGAGGAAACGAAGGCCAGCAACCGGACGGCGGCCTTCAAGCGGGTGGCCGCCAAGAAGCCGCCAGCGCGCAAGGCGGCGCCTGCGGGCCCGGTGTCCAAGACCATCGTGGTCCAGACGGACCGAAAGATGGGCGCGCCAGCCAAGAAATCGGCTGCACGCAAGGCGCCGGCGAAATCTGGCAAGCCCGCTGGCAAGCCCGCTGGCAAGCCCACAGGCAAGCCTGCAGCCAAGCCGCGCACCCGGTCCTGATGAAGTTGCTGGTGGTGGCCGTGGGCCAGCGCCAGCCTGCCTGGGCCGACGCGGCCTGGGCCGACTTTGCCAAGCGCTTCCCGCCTGAGATGCGGCTGGAACTGAAAGCGCTGAAGGCCGAGCCGCGCAACGCCGGCAAGACCGCGGCGCAGTGCATGGCGGCGGAGGCGCAGCGCTTTGAAGCCGCCTTGCCCAAGGGCATTCGCCGCATCGTGCTGGACGAACGCGGCACGCGCCTCACCAGCTTGCAACTGGCGGAGCGCATGAAAGCCTGGCGCGAAGAGGGCCGCGATGCCGCCTTGCTGATCGGCGGGCCAGACGGCCTGGACGCCGATGTCAAGGCCACGGGCGACGAGACCCTGCGCCTGTCCGACCTGACCCTGCCGCATGCTTTCGCCCGCGTGCTGCTGGCTGAAGCGCTTTACCGCGCCTGGAGCGTGCTGGAAGGCCACCCCTACCACCGCGAATAGCGCGGCAGGGCAATCGCTGGTCAGCGCGATGGATCCATGCGCTGCCAGTTGGCGCCGCCGCCTGCACCGACATTGGGGTTGAAGCTGGGGTCGTTGCTGGCGCGGTAGTTGCCCTGGCCGTCGGTCCAGTGGTGGCTGTATTGGCTGTCCTGTTCCGACGTGCCCCAGTAGGGGTCGTTCATGCGCGTGGTGCCGCGGATGTACTGCGAAAACGCGTCGGTCGTGCTGCTGGCCGTGTTGGCACGGCGCTGCGCATCAGCCCGTTGCTGCGCCACGCGCTGCTGCTGCATGGACGCCAGCATGGCGTCGTTGTTCGCGCTGATGGTGCGCGACAGCTGGCCTGCCGCGGCGATGCGGTCGTAGCCGCGCTGCAAGGCCGCGTTGAACTGCACCGTGATCTGCTGGCTGATGGCCTGGCGGTGCTGCAGGAAGTGCTCGTCCAGGCGGATGGACGACACCACCGTGGCCAGCAGGGGGTAGACACTGGCCAGCAGACCGTCCGTGGCACCCACGGCGTGGGGCACGGCGATCATGCGGTGGTACTCCGCCGAACGGCCTTGCGGCCCGATGTAGGGAATGGTGACGGTGGCGGCGTAGAAGCCGAAGATGTCTTCCTCGGCGGGCCTGCCATTGACCGTGTACTTGACGCGCATGGCCATGGCTTCGCCTTTGGCCTCAGGCTGGTTGAAGGCCTGCGCCATGCGCTGCGCGTTCACCGGCCGCTTGCCGACGATGGCAAAACCCGGCATCTGTGCACGGGCCGGTCGCACGACCAGATGTTCCAGCGCCTGTTCCATCGTGGCCTGCGGCGCATAAACCGCGCCGAATGAGCGTTGGCCGATGGGAATGCGCTGGTACACCGGCTCCAGCCAATACACCACGTCGTAGGGCAGCAGTTCGATCCACATGCGGCCGTCGGGGGACTCCACGCGCACGCGGCTGTGGACCGGGTAGTTCGCGCTGCCGAAGTCCCACTTCACTTGCGAAGTGACCCGCCAGCCTTCGGGCACGCTGAGCGTGCCCACCCGCATGTTGCCGAATTCAGGGTCGGTGACGGTATGGGTGACGAAGCGCAGACTGGCGGCTTCCGCCGCCTGCGCGAAGCAGAGGGCGCTGACCAGCAGCGCGATGGCCAGAAGACGGGCCAGGAGTTGGACTGAAGAGCGGGTTGAAAAGAGAAACGGCACGGGCATCTCCCAGGGCTGCTAGCGCCGCGACTGCGCGGCCTTGTGAAGCAACTCCGCCAGCATCGCACGTTCTGCGCTGCTCAGGCCGTGCAGGGACGCGGCTTCACCTTCCTGCAGGGCCCTGGCAGCACGGCTGACCAGTGCGCCGCCGGCGGCCGTCAGCGTCAGGTGCTGCAGGCGCGCATCGGCAGTGCCGCGTTCGCGCAGCAGGAGGCCGCGTTCGTCCAGGCGGTCCAGCATGACGGCCACGTTCGGTGGAGTCACCGCCAGAGCCTTGGCCAACTGGCGCGCCGTGACACCTGGGTTGGCGTCGATCAGCGCCAGCAAGCTGAATTCGACGCGGCGCAGCTTGTCCGCCTGGCCGACCAGGGACTCGAACACCTGGTGGGTGGCCAGCGAGGCCTGGGCCAACTGGTAGCCCACGATGCCGCGCAAGCGACCCTCGCTCAGGCGGGCCAGCGGCGTGCGCTCAGCGACAGGGGGAGGGGGGCGACGTGCGGGCATGGGGTTTTTGGATAACAAAAGTGACGGAACGCGCGGCGGCTTACCAAGGGTAAGGCCGGATTCGAAGTGAAAACTAGATAAATACGATAACGATATGCCGGCTTGATCCCTGAACCGAAAACGGACCGGCAGCCGCACTTGAAGGAGACAAGCGTGCAAGAAAGCCCGAACACATGCCTGCGTGCAGGCAGTATCGCTCCCGTCCTGCTGGCCCTGGCGGCCACCGCCTGCGCACACGATGGCGACCGCGGTCACGACCGCTTGCCACAACTGAGCGCCGCGCGCCCTGCCGCCCTGGTGGGTGACTGCGAGTCGCTCGCCACGCGCCTGGCCGGCCTGGCCAACACCAGCATCACCGGCGCGACCACGGTGCCGGCTGGCGGCATGACGCTTGCGGGACAAGCCGTACCCGCGCACTGCCGGGTGACGGGCCGCGTCGCCGAGCACCTGAGCCCGGTTGATGGCAAGACCTACGCCATCCAGTTCGAACTGCGCCTGCCCCTGGCCTGGAACGGCCGCTTCTTCCACCAGGGCAATGGGGGCATCGACGGGGCCGTGGTGGCGGCCACCGGCAGCGGCTTCGGCGGCGGCCCGATGACCGGTGCACTCCTGCAGGGCTTTGCCGTGCTGAGTTCCGACGCTGGCCACAACAACGCTCAAGGCGGCCCCGCCTTTGGCCTGGACCCGCAGGCCCGCCTGGACTACGGCTACCAGGCCGTGGGCAAGCTCACGCCGGTGGCCAAGCAGGCCATCGCGCTGAGCTACGGCAAGGGGCCGGACCGGTCCTACTTTGGCGGCTGCAGCAACGGCGGCCGCCACACCCTGGTGACAGCGGCGCGCTATACCGAGGAGTACGACGGCTACCTGGCCGGCGCGCCCGGCTACAGGCTGCCCTTGGCGGCGCTGGCCAACATCTTCGGCGCCCAGCGTTACGCCACCGTGGCCACCGCCAACCCGTCCACCCCGCCTGGGCTGGAGACCGGGTTCACCGCAGCCGAGCGCACGGTGCTGGCCAATGCCGTGCTGGCGCGCTGCGACGCCCTGGACGGCGCCAAGGACGGCCTCGTCCAGGAAAGCAAGACCTGCCAGCGCGTGTTCAACTTCCAGCGCGACGTGCCCACCTGCGCCGGGGCGCGCGACGGCACCTGCCTGTCGCAGGCGCAGAAGGACGCCATCGAACCCATCTTCAAGGGAGCCACCACGCGCAACGGCACGCCCTTCTATGCGCCGTTCCCGTATGACAGTGGCATCGGTGGGGGCGGCATCCCCTTCTGGGAATTCACCGCGCCGCTGGTGCTGGACTCCGGTGCGGTGGGTGCCATCTTCAAGGTGCCGCCGTCCACTGCTGCGCTGAGCAACGGACCGGCCTTCAGCCTCGGCCTGGACATCGATATGGCACTGGCCGAACTGAGCGCCACCAACGCCACCTACACCGAGTCCGCCCTGTCCTTCATGACCCCGCCGAACGCGCAGGACATGAACGCCGTGCGCCGTCGAGGTGCCAAGATGATCGTCTACCACGGGGTCAGCGACCCGATCTTCTCCGTGGCCGACACCGAGACCTGGTACCGCGGTATCAACCGCAACAGCGGTGGGCGTGCGGCGGACTTCGCGCGCTTCTACAAGGTGCCGGCCATGGGCCACTGCAGCGGCGGCCCGACCGCCGACCAGGCCGACTTCCTGTCGCCCCTGGTCGCCTGGGTTGAACAGGGCGTGGCCCCCGGCAGCATCGAGGCCAAGGCACGTGGCGCCGGCAACGCGGGCGGCGTCAACCCGGAAGTGCCGGCCAACTGGTCGCCGGCGCGGACCCGGCCCTTGTGCCCCTTCCCGTCCGTCGCGCGGTACAAGGGCGCGGGCGATGTCGAATTGGCTGCCAACTGGACTTGTGCGGGCCGCGGTGGCGACCGTGGCGGTGACCGCGACGGCGACGACGACTGACAAGCCAGCGGGCCCGCCCTGAGAATGGTGCGATGACCCGCCGCACATCCACCCCGGCGGCCGCTCCTGGAGCGGCCGTTTCGCTCTACCTGGCCTCGCAAAGCCCGCGACGCCGCCAGTTGCTGCATCAGATTGGCGCCGTGCACGAACTGCTGCTGGCCGATGAAACCGAAGACGCCGAAGCGCTGGAAGCCGTGCGGCCCGGCGAGCTGCCGGCCGCCTACGTCCAGCGCGTCACGGGGTTGAAGCTTCGGGCCGCCGTGGCTCGCCTGAAGCGGCGCGGTCTGTCACCAGCGCCTGTGCTCTGCGCCGACACCACGGTGGCCCTCGGCCGCCGCATCCTGGGCAAGCCAGCCGATGCCGCCGAGGCGCAAGCCACCCTGGCGCTGCTGTCGGGTCGCACGCACCGGGTGCTGACCGCCGTGGCCGTGCACGACGGCCGCCGCATCCGCGCTGCGATGAAGGTGTCCCACGTGTGCTTCCACGATCTGCCGCCCGCGGTCGTGCGCGCTTACGTGGAAAGCGGCGACGCCTTCGGCAAGGCTGGCAGCTATGCCATCCAGAGTGCGCTGGCAGGCTGGATCGCGCACATCGACGGCAGCCACAGCAGCATCATGGGCCTGCCGCTGTTCGAGACTGCGCAGCTCTTGCGGGCGGCCGGCGTGAAGCTGGCGCTGTAGAGCGATCTAGACTCGCCCCATGCCCACACAAGACATCCTCATCAACTGGGCCCCGCAGGAAACACGCGTGGCCATGGTCGAGAACGGCGCGGTGCAGGAACTGCACATCGAACGCACGCTGGAACGCGGCCTGGTGGGCAATGTCTACCTGGGCAAGGTGGTGCGCGTGCTGCCGGGCATGCAGAGCGCCTTCATCGACATCGGACTGGAACGGGCCGCCTTCCTGCACGTGGCCGACCTGCACCCGCCTGGCACCGCGCAGCGCAACGACGCCCCGCTGCAGCCCATCGAACGCCAGGTCTTCGAAGGCCAGACGCTGACCGTGCAGGTCATCAAGGACGCCATCGGCACCAAGGGTGCGCGCCTGTCCACGCAGGTCAGCATCGCGGGACGCATGCTGGTGTTCCTGCCGCAGGACAACCACATCGGCATCAGCCAGAAGATCGGCAGCCCGGAATTGCGCGAGCAGTTGCGTGCGCGGGTCACCACGCTGGCAGGCGAAGCGGGCGGCGGCTTCATCCTGCGCACCAATGCCGAAGAGGCCACCGACACCGAACTGGGCGACGACATTGCCTACCTGCGCCGCACCTGGGCCGCCATCCGCGAACGCGCGCAAACCCGCCCGGCCGGCAGCCTGCTGCACCAGGACCTGACCCTGGCTGAACGGGTGCTGCGCGACCTGACGGTCGAGGCCACCGCCACCATCCGCATCGACAGCCGCATGCAGTTCGACGCCCTCCAGGCCTTTGGCGAGACCTACACGCCCAGCGCTGTGGCCAAGCTGGACCTGTACAAGGGCGAGCGGCCGATCTTCGATCTCTTCGGCATCGAAGAAGAAATCCAGCGTGCACTGGCGCGTCGCGTGGACCTGAAGAGCGGTGGCTACCTGATCATCGACCAGACCGAAGCGCTGACCACCATCGACGTCAACACCGGCGGTTTCGTCGGCGCGCGCAACTTCGAAGACACCATCTTCAAGACCAACCTGGAAGCGGCGGGCGCCATCGCGCGGCAACTGCGGCTGCGCAACCTGGGCGGCATCATCATCGCGGACTTCATCGACATGGCCCGCGAAGACCACCAGCAGGCCGTGCTGGCCGAACTGAAGAAGCAGCTGGCACGCGACCGCACGCGCACCACGGTCAGCGGCTTCACCCAGCTGGGCCTGGTGGAGATGACACGCAAGCGCACGCGCGAAAGCCTTGCCCACATGCTCTGCGAACCCTGCCCCACTTGCCAGGGCCGCGGGCAGGTCAAAACCGCACGCAGTGTCTGCTACGACATCCTGCGCGAGATCCTGCGTGAGGCGCGCCAGTTCGCGCCCAAGGAATTCCGCGTCGTTGCCAGCGCGGCCGTGGTGGAAATGCTGCTGGACGAAGAAAGCTCGCACCTGGCGGGCTTGAGCGAATTCATCGGCCGGCCGATCTCGCTGAGCGCGGAGCCGACGATGAACCCGGAGCAGTACGACATCGTGTTGCTCTAGAGCGGCCCGATGAAGCGCTTGCTCAGCCGCACGCAGCCCGTCGTGGAGCGTGCCTTCAACGACAAGCTGCGTTTTGTGCAGGCCGAGGCGCTGAACGTGGCGCCGCATCTTGTGGGCGCGGCCTTGGCCCGGCCGTCACGCCGGGCGCTCGCGCTGGGGCTGGACCTGCTGGTGGTGGCGCTGTTGTCGGGCGTCGGTGGCCTGTGGCTGGTGGCCGGACTGGCGCTGGTGGTGCTGCAGCTGCGCAGGCGCCGCGGCCAGGCTTCTGTGGACGGCCCCGATGTGCCGGACACGCCCGCACGCACGCAGCGCATGGCCCGCTGGGGCTGGGTGGCGGCGGCGGTGCTGCTGCTGCTGGCTGCGAACGAGGGCCAAGAGCGCTGGGAACATTGGCGCCATCCCGAACGGGCCGCAAAGCGGGCCGCCATAGATGCCGCCAGCGAGGCAGACCAGGACCGTGCAGAGGCCCTGGCCGAAGCCACCCGAGCACTGAAGCAGGCGCAGGTGGAGGTGCCTGCGCTGGCCCAGGTCACCCAGCAAGTGGAAGCCATGGCGCGGGCGGCCTCTGCGCCAGCATCGGCCACCAGCGCAGCGGCCGAGCCCAACCCGGACAAGCTGCGCATTGCCGCACTCGAAGCGCAGCTGCGAGAAGCCCGGCGGCAAAGGCCACTCACCTGGCGCCAGCAGTGGGACCGCCTCTGGGACGACCTGGCCTCTGGCCTGGGCTGGGCCATCGTCTACTTCTCGCTCTTGCCCGCCTGGTGGGGCGGGCAGACCGTGGGCAAGAAGCTCTTCGGCCTGCGCGTGGTGGAACTCACCGGCAAGCCCATGACGGTGATGCGCTGCCTGAAGCGCTACGGCGGTTATGCGGCCGGCATGGCGACGGGCGGCCTCGGCTTTGTGCAGGTCATGTGGGACATCAACCGCCAGGCCTTGCAGGACAAGTCCGCGCACACCGTGGTCATCGACCTGCGTGCCACAAAGACAGAAGCGCCAGAGTCTGCCGTTCCTGCAGAGCCCGTGGAGCCCTCAGAGCCCGCATCCGCCGAGCCTTGACCCCTCGTTTGCCGCAGCTTGCCGCGGCGCAACATGCTTTCTAGACTGCTGGCCACCATGCAAGCCGCACAGAACGAGCTCATCACCCGCATCGGTCCTGGCACGCCTTGTGGCGAACTGCTGCGCCGCTACTGGCAGCCGGTGGCCTTGCTGGACGAATTCAACCCGGCGCTGGACCCGCGCATGGCGGGCCGCCCGGTGAAGGCGGTGCGGGTGCTGGGCCAGGAGCTGGTGTTGTTCCGCGAAGGTGGCGTCGACGAAGCGGGCCGGTTCGGTTTGCTGGACCGCAATTGCCCGCACCGCGGCGCGGATCTGGCCTTTGCCCGGCATGAGCCGGACGGCATCCGTTGCCCCTTCCACGGCTGGAAATTCGCCGTTGACGGCAGTTGCCTGGAAACCCCGGCCGAACCTGCCGTGCGGGGCATGCCCAGCACCTTGTGCCAGCGCGTGCGCCAGCGCAGCTACCCGACGCGGGTGCAGTCCGGCGTGGTCTTCGCCTACCTGGGACCTGAAGACAGCACGCCGCCAGAACTGCCGGCCTTTGATGCCTTCGTCGCGCCGGCTTCCCACAGCTTCGCCTTCAAGGGCCTGTGGCGCTGCAACTGGCTGCAGGCATTCGAAGTGGGCATCGACCCGGCGCACCCCAGCTTCCTCCACCGCTATCTGCAGGATGAGTCGCTGGACCAAACCTATGGCCGCCAGTTCCGCGCCGCCAGCGTGGGCGAAGTCGATGGACAACGCTGGCCCATGACCCGCGTGATGCGCGAAGTCTGCAGCCCGGAAATCCACCACGAAGAGGTCGCTCCCGGCCTCGTCAAGCTGACCACGCTGCGCCTGATCAACGACCAGTTGACCCATGTGCGCGTGACGCACGCGGCCTTCCCGCACACCTTTGTCATCCCGCTGAGCGAGACCGTCACCATCACGCAGATGCACGTGCCGGTGGACGATGAGAACACCTACTGGTGGACCTTCTTCACCAGCTTTGGCGGCCCGCTGGACAAGGAGACCATGCGCAGCCAGCGCCTGGCCCACATGACGCTGCCGGACTACATCCCCATCCATGGCAAGCACGACGGATGGAACTTCAGTCCTGCGGAACAGCAGACGCGCACCTACCTGGGCATGGGCGAGGAAGACATCAACCTGCACGACCAGTGGGCGGTGGAAAGCATGGGTGCCATCCAGGACCGCACCAAAGAACACCTGGGCACCAGCGACAAGGTCATCATGGCCAACCGGCGGCAGTTGCTGAAGGCCATCCAGACCGTGCAGGACGGCGGCGTGCCGCCCATGGCCTTGACGTTCGAACAGGCCGCCGCTCTGCGCGGGCCGGACACCATGGACTGCATTGCGCCTGCAGACCGCTGGCAGGCCTTCTGGCGGGACGCTGCCACGGCCAAGCGCGCAGGCGCCGCCTGGTTGCGGGAAGCCGTGTCCTCATGACGCTGGCGCTGCGCGCCGGCCTGCACCAGCCCGCGCGCGTTGCCGCGTGCCGGGCGCTGCTGGCGCGTGTGCAGGAAGAGGGCATCCGCCAGGTCCGCGTGGCCTGGGGCGACCTGCATGGCGGCTACCGTGGCAAGACCTTGGTCTGTGGCGCAGACAATCCCGCGCTGGCTGATGCATTGCGCAGCGGGGTCGGCATGGTCAGCACCGTGCTGCTGAAGGACACGTCCGACCGCACCGCCTTCCCGGTCTTCGAGCCCGGCGCGCTGGACGGCTTGCCCGGCTTTGGCTCGGCCAACAACCTGCTGCTGCTGCCCGACCCCTCCAGCTTCCAGGTGCTGCCGTGGGCGCCGCACACCGGCTGGCTGCGCGCAGAGACTTTCTGGGAAGACGGCAGCCCCGTGCTGCTGGATCCGCGGCGGGTGCTGCAACGCGCGCTGGCGCAATTGGAAGGTGCGGGCCTGGGCCTGCGCTGCGGCCTGGAAGTCGAATTCCACATCTACCGTCTCGCCGGCGGCATCGCGGGCACGGCGCTGCCAGCCGATGACGTGTCATGGCCCGCCGCGGCGCCGCCAGTCAGCGCGCTGCACCCGGGCCATGGGCTGCTGTCGGAAGAATGGGCCGACCGTGCCGATGAGGCGCTGGCGATCGTTCGCGACACCGCACTGGGCCTGGGTCTGCCGCTGCGCTCGCTGGAAATCGAACTGGGCCCGAGCCAGGTGGAAGCCGTCTTTGGCCCGACTGACGCGTTGACCGCTGCCGACCAGATGCTGCTCCTGCGCAATGGGGTGCGCCAGGCACTGCGCCGCTCCGGCTACCACGCCACGTTCATCTGCAAGCCGCCGCTGGCCGGCGCCATGGCCAGTGGCTGGCACCTGCACCAGTCGCTCACCGCGGCCGATGGCAGCAATGCCATGCGACTCACGTCCCCGGTGCCAGCCGGCACGGCAGACGATGCGGCCGAGCAATGGCTGTCGTCGACCGGTCGCCATTGGCTGGCCGGCCTGCTCAAACATGCCCACGGCATGGCCGCCCTGTGCGCACCCACGGCCGTGGCCTACAGCCGCTACCAGGGCAGCATGATGGCGCCACGCGCAGCGCTGTGGGGCCGCGACAACCGGGGTGCCATGCTGCGGGTGGTCGGCAGCCCTGGTGACGCATCCACGCGCATCGAAAACCGCCTGGGAGAGCCGCTGGCCAATCCCTACCTGTGCATGGCCGCGCAGGTGCTGGCGGGCTTGGACGGCTTGCGCGAACACCTGGAACCGGGCCCGGCCGCCAGCGCCAACCCCTACACATCCGGCACGGGCCCTGCGCTGCCCGTGAGCCTGGCCACGGCCTTGAACGCGCTGTCCACAGACCCGGTCTTGTGCACGGGTCTGGGCGCGCCCATGGTGCGCGCCTTCACCACCATCAAGCACCAGGAACTGAGCCGCCGCGCAGCGGCCGCCGACGAGCAGGAATGGGACCGCCGTGAACTGTTCGCCCGGTACTGAATGAAGCCCCCAAGCTCGATTGCGCTCGCTACCCCCACCGTGGGGGCCGTGCGCCTGCGGCCCGGCAGAGCCGGTTCCGCGGCGTGAAGCTTGATCCGTTCCACCACGTTGAAGGACGTTTCTGTGACCTTGCTTGAAAGACTCGCCAAGCTGTGCGCGGTGCTGGCCGGCGTGCTGCTGACGGTGATCACGCTGATGACCTGCGTCAGCCTCATCGGGCGCAACACCACGGGCTGGACCATCGTGGGCGACTTTGAACTGTCCGGCTCTGCCGCGGGCGCGGCCATCGCCCTGTTCCTGCCCTGGTGCCAGCTGCGCCGCGGCAACATCATCGTGGACTTCTTCACCGCCAAGGCCGGCCTGGCCACGGTGCAACGGCTGGATCGTGTCGGCGCCTTCTTGATGGCGCTGGTCATGGCGTTGATCACCTGGCGAACCGGGGTCGGTGCCGTCAGTGCCTGGACCAGCAAGGCCGGCTCCATGATGCTGGGCTTCCCGGAATGGGTGGTCTACTGCGGCATGGTGCCGCCCATGGCCCTGACCGTGCTCATTGCGCTCACCCAGGCTGTGCGCGGCTTCGGTGGCCTGCAAGCGGAGGCAGCGGCATGACGCCCATCACGCTGACGCTGCTGATCATGGCGGTGATGGTCCTGTTGATGGCCTTGCGCGCGCCCATTGCGGTGGCCATGTTCGTGGCCGGTGCAGTGGGCTATGTGCTGCAGGCGGGCTGGCTGCCGCTGGCCAGCTTCCTCAATACCCAGGCATTCGCTCGTTTTGCCAGTTATGACCTGAGTGTGATTCCGCTCTTCATCCTGATGGGCAACTTCGCCACGCAGGGCGGCATCAGCAAGGCGCTGTTTGAAGTGGCGGCCTCGGCCATGTCGCGCTTCAAGGGCGGCCTGGCCATGGCAGCCGTGGTCACCTGCGCGGCCTTCGGCGCCATCTGCGGCAGCAGTGTCGCGACGGCCGCCACGATCACGTCCGTGGCACTGCCGGAGATGCGTCGCCACGGCTACAGCGACCGGCTGTCCACCGGCACACTCGCCGCCGGCGGCACCTTGGGGATCCTGATACCGCCGTCGGTGCCTCTGGTCATCTACGCCATCCTGGCCGAACAGAACATCGCCAAGCTCTTTGCCGCAGCCATGGTGCCGGGCATCATCGCGATGACTGGCTACCTCATCGCCATTGCCATCTACGTGCGCGTGGTCCCTGGCCAGGCGCCGGAACGCGATGTGGACGCACCCCGGCTGACGCGGGCTGCGCTCTGGGGCGTGCTGCCGATCGCGCTGATCTTCCTGCTCGTCTTCGGCGGCATCTACGGCGGCAAGTTCACGCCCACAGAAGGCGCGGCCGTGGGTGCCGCGGCCACCTTCCTGGCCGCCTTGCTCAAGCGCGAGATGACCTGGCCCAAGTTCCAGCAGTGCTTCTACGCCACCGCCGAAGCCTCGGCCATGATCTTCATGATCTTCCTGGGCGCAGACCTCATGAATTCGGCCTTGGCGCTGACCCAGGTGCCGGCGCAGTTGTCGGGCCTGGTGCAGGGTTGGGGCCTCTCTCCCTGGGCGGTGGTGGGCGTGATCCTGGTCTTCTACCTGGCGCTGGGCTGCCTGATGGACGAGCTGTCGGTGCTGCTGCTGACCATTCCCATCTTCTTTCCGGTCGTCATCGGCCTGGACTTCGGCATGCCGAAGGAAAGCGTGGCCATCTGGTTCGGCATCCTGGTGCTGATGACCGTGAGCTTCGGCCTGCTGTCGCCCCCGGTGGGCTTGAACGTCTACGTGGTCAACGGCATGGCGCGCAATGTGCCCATCGGCGAAAGCTACCGCGGCGTGCTGCCTTTCCTGGCCAGTGACACGCTGCGCCTGCTGCTGCTGTTCTTCTTCCCGCCGATCAGCCTTTGGCTGGTGAAGTACATCGGGTAGCGCGAAGTCCCCGCCGCCATCGTCGCCGTCGGTGCCCCAGGCTTCCGCTTCGTCGAAGCGGCCAGGTCACGCCGTGGATGCCGCCTGGCGCTGTGCTTTGCGTGCCCGAGCCGCGTCGTGGCGGCGCCGCTCGGCGGGACTGAACGGGCGCAGCGCCGGCACCTCGGCCGGGCGGCCGTCGTCGCCCATGGCAACCATCGTGAAGAAGCAACTGTTCACATGACGACGTGCTTGCGTGCGGATGTCCTCGGCGACAACCTTGATGCCGATCTCCATTGAAGTGGTGCCGGTGTGGTTCACCGACGCCAGAAAACTCACAAGCTCTCCTACGTGGATCGCCTGCCTGAACATCACCTGGTCGACGGACAGCGTCACCACATAGCGCCCGGCATAGCGGCTGGCACAGGCGTAGGCCACCTGGTCGAGCAGCTTCAGGATGGTGCCGCCATGCACCTTGCCCGCGAAGTTGGCGGTGTCGGGTGTCATCAACACCGTCATCGTCAGCTGGTGCGCGGGCAGGTCCATCGGGTGCTTGCGTTGCTGTGCTTCAGGCTGCAGCGACGCCCGCCTTGCGGCTCGCCAGCACGCGCATCAGCGGCGGTACGACGACCATGGCCAGGGCTGCCAGCCACAGGCCCTTGGAAATCGGGCTTTCGATCAAGATGCCAAGCTCTCCGTTGGTGATGGACAGCGCGCGGCGCAGGTTCTGCTCCATCAGGTCGCCGAGCACGAAGCCCAGGATCAGCGGCGCCATCGGCATGCCCTGCTTGCGCAGCAGATAGCCAACCACACCCAGGCTCGACATCAATACCAGGTCGAAGGTGGTGGCGTGCACCGAGTACACGCCGACCGCGCTGATGGCCAGGATGCCTGGCACCAGCGCCCAGTTCGGCAGCTTCAGGATTTTCGTGAACACGCCAACCATCGGGATGTTGATGAACAGCAGCATCACGTTGGCCACGAACAGCGATGCGATCAGGCCCCAGACCAGGGTCGGGTTCTGCGTGAACAGCGCCGGCCCTGGGGTGATGTTGTAGAGCGAAAGCGCGCCCACCATCACGGCCGTCGTGCCCGAGCCGGGCACGCCCAGTGTGAGCATCGGCACGAACGAACCGGCGGCCGACGCGTTGTTGGCGGCTTCGGGCGCCGCCACGCCGCGGATGTCGCCTTCGCCGAAGGTGCCACTCGCACCCGCCAGGCGTTTTTCCATCGAATACGTCATCGCGCTGGCGATCGTGGCGCCCGCACCTGGCAGCACGCCGACAACGAAACCAACCAGGGACGACCGCACCGTTCCCCACCACGTGCTGGCCAGTTCCTTCATGTTGAAGAGCTTGCGTCCGGCGACCTGGATCAGGCCGCTGCTGCTGTGGTGCTGTTCCAGCATCAGCAGGATCTCGCTGACCGAGAACACGCCGATCACGACGACGATGAACTGGATGCCGTCGGACAGGTGCACGTCGCCGCCGGTGAAGCGATACACGCCCGAGTTCGAGTCCAGCCCCACCGTCGACAGCGACAGGCCGATCACGGCAGCCAGTGCGGCCTTCATCGGTGCATCCCCCATCAGCCCCGTGATGCAGGCGAAGGCAAAACACATCAGCGCGAAATACTCGGCCGGGCCGAAGGCGAGCGCCCAGCGCGCCAGCAGCGGTGCGAAGAGCACGATGCCGATGGTGGCGATCACCGAGCCGATGAACGAGCTCCAGGCCGAGATCGACAGCGCCACGCCGGCCAGACCCTTCTTCGCCATCGGGTGACCGTCCAGCGCGGTCATGATGGCACCGGCGTCGCCGGGGACGTTGAGCAGGATCGACGAGATGCGGCCCCCGTATTCGCAGCCCATGTACACCGCTGCCAGCAGGATCAGCGCGGTTTCGGGCGGCAGCTTCAAGGCAAAGGCCAGCGGCATCAGGATCGCGACACCGTTGATCGGACCGAGTCCGGGCAGCATGCCGACGATGGTGCCGATGAAGGCGCCGATCGCGGCCACCATCAGGTTCGTCGGCGTCAATGCGACGGCAAACCCGGACAGCAGGAAGT
Source organism: uncultured beta proteobacterium (assembly GCA_963750785.1). GTDB lineage: Bacteria > Pseudomonadota > Gammaproteobacteria > Burkholderiales > Burkholderiaceae_C > Rubrivivax. The sequence goes on from CAVVSC010000006.1 coordinate 811,421, forward strand.
TCAAGGTGTCCATCAATGGCCCCCGAGGACAAAGGACAGCAGGCCCGTCGGCAGCACCACGTCCAGCAACTTGTCGAACATCAGGTACAGCACCAGGCCCATCACCACGCCGCCTGCAAGCGACTGCTTCCAGGTGCCGCCAAAGGCCATGCCCACTGGCACCGCCATCACGGCTGTCGCGACAGTGAAACCCAGCGTCTCGAACAGTGCGGCATACGCGAACACCGCCACCACGGCCCAGGCGATGGGCTTGAGGTTCTCGCGCGCCAGGCCAAAGCTGTTCAGGCTGGGCCTGGCAACCAGCCAGGCGCCGGCCCCGGCCATCAGGCCTGCCAGCAGCAGCGGGAAGGCGCGCGGGCCGACGGGTTCGTACGAGATCGGGGCAGCGTAGTCGCGTGCGGCCCAGGCCATGCCTGCGCCCACGACCATGCACACCGCGCCGAGGATGCGATCACTCATGGATGTCTCCTGCAACGGGCGCGCGGGACCACGACCCGCGCGCTCCGGCGTGGCCTACTTGGCGACGACGACGTTCAGACCGAAGTCGGCCGCAAGCTTTCGGTAGTACGCCACGCGCTGCTTGACGTAGGCGTCGACATCTGCGCCCGTCTTGGCGAAGGGGAACAGTCCGCGCTCGGCGCGCAGCTTGTTGTAGGCCGGCGTGGCCATCATCTTGGCAAAGGTGTCGACCCAGACCTTGTAGTCGGCATCGCTGACTTTGGGCCCGACGTAGTAGCCGCGGATGATCGGCCACTCGATGTCCATGCCCTGCTCTTTTGCCGTGGGAACGGCCGCGAGCTTGCCTTCGAGGCGCTTGTCAGACATCACGGCCAGCACGCGGATCTTGGCGCCGGCCTTGATTTGCTCTTCGGCCTCGGAGGCATCGCCCGAGTACACCTGCACGTGGCCGCCTTGCAAGGCGGTGATCGCCTCGCCGCCGCCCTCGAAGGCGACAAAGCGCATGGACTTCGGGTTCAGGCCAGCGGCCTTGGCGGTCAGCGCGGCCTTCATCCAATCCTGGCTGCCGACGGTGCCGCCGGCACCGAACACGACCTTGGTCGGGTCGGCCTTGACCGCGGCGACGAGGTCCTGCAGCGACTTGAACGGCGAACTCTCGGCCACGATGATGGCGCCGAAGTCGCTGCCCGCGGCGGCCAGCCAGCGCACGTCGTTCTCGTTGTAGCGGCCGAACTTGCCTTGTGCCAGGTTGAGCAGGGAACCGCCCGAATAGGCGACGATCGTGTTGGCCTCGGCCGGCCGCTGGGCGACGATGGCGTTGTAGGCCACCGCACCGATGCCGCCGGGCATGTAGGTGATGCGCATGGGGTCGGCGATGAACTTGCCTTCCATCAACGCCGCTTGCGCCAGCTTGCAGGTCAGGTCGAAACCGCCACCCGGCTTGGCGGGGGCGATGCACTCGGTCTTGTCGAGCGGGCCGGCCATCGATGCGGCCGCGGCACCGGCCAGCAAAAGGGCCGTGAGGGGGGTCTTCAGATTCATCGTCTTGTCTCCATTCGGGTTGCGGGCGGTGCCCCGGGCCGTGCGCTGCGACCGGGAATGGAATCAATGTAGCGACGCGCTACTTTCAGTCCCCTTTCAGGCCGGCGCCTGTTATTTGCGGGTTAACCCTGGGCTTCGTCGCCGCCCGCCGCGGGCAGGGCAATCGTCGCGCGCAGCCCTCGGTCCCCATGTCCCGGCGTCAAGAGCAATTCGCCGCCCAGGCGCTCGGTGATCGACTTGACGATCGCCAGCCCGAGGCCGGTGCCGGGCAAACCGACATTGCTGCCTCGGAAGAACCGTTCGCCGGCGCGGGCCAGCTCCTGCGGCGGAATGCCCGGGCCGTTGTCGAGTACTTCGATCCAGGCCCGTAGTCCCGCCGACTTCACTGACACCGTCACCTGCCCGCCGCGCGGCGAGTAGCGGATGGCGTTGTGCAGCAGGTTCGACACGGCCTCCTTCAACAGGGCCGGTTGCGCCAGCGCGCGGATGGACCCGCGGGCGGGCTCCAGCCCGAGATCGATGCCGGCGGTCCGGGCCTCGCTCCACCACTGGCGCGTCACGGCCTGTGCCAATTCGTTCAGGTCGCCCGCTTCGGGTTCGACTTCGGCGCTGTCGGCGCGCGCCAGCGCCAACATCTGGTTGGTCTGGCGAACGGCCTCGTTGAGTTGCAGGCGGATCGCCTCGAGCGCTTGTCGCTGCTGCAACGGGTCGGTTTCACGCAAGGCGAATCCGACCTGCGTGGTCAGCGTCGCCAGGGGCGTGCGCAATTGATGGGACGCATCGTCGATGAATCGCCGCCGTGCCTCGGCCTGCTGGCGATTGCGCTCGACGTGTCGGTTGACGGCCTCGACCAGGGGCCGAACGTCAGCCGGTATGCCGATCGGCGATATCGGCCGCAGGTCCTGTGCCGGGCGTGCCTCGACTTCGGCGCGCAGCCGCGCCAGCGGCCGCAGCGCCCACGCCACGGCCAGGACCAACAGGCCCGTGGCCGCGACGATCAGCCCCAGATCGCGCGCAACAGACTGCGCCACCAGCGTCCGTGTGAAGGCTTGCCGCGACTGCAAGGTCTCGGCGACCTGGATCACGACACGCTGAGGCGTCGTGCGATCCGTCAGCGGCCGATCGAGCACGCGCGCGTAGGAACCCACGCGCACCGGCTCACCAAAGTAGCTGGCATCGCTGAACTGAGGTTGGCCGGTCACCAGTTCCTGCAGCGGCGGCGGCAGGTCGGCGTTGCCGATTTCGACCAGGCCGTCCTCGGTGGCGACACGGTAGAACACCCGCCCGCTGGCGGTGAGTTCGAAGAATTCGAGCAGGCGGTACGGCAACTCGACGCCCAGGCCGCCGCTGTCTGTCGAGATGTTGGCGTCCATGGCCTTGATGGCGCCCAGCAGTGAGCGGTCGTAGGCTGCGTTGGCGGCGTCGACCGCGGTGCGCCAGGTCAGCACCAGCTCAGCACCGACGACCGCCAGCAGCCCCGGAAACAGCACCAGCAACAAGGTCCGTCGCAGGCTCAGCGAGTGCCAGGCGTCACGGGTCAAACGCCGTCCTCATTGACCAATTCGAGCACGTAGCCCAGCCCGCGGAGCGTCGTGATCCGCACCGGGCCCTCGCCCAGCCGCTTGCGCAGGCGGTGCACCAGGACCTCGACCGCCTCGGGGCTGACGTCCTGCTCGTCGGAGAACACGCGGTCGAGGATCTCTTTCTTGGTCAAGGGTTCGCCGCTGTGCTGTATCAGCGCCAGCAGTGCGGCATGTTCGCGCGGCGTCAGCGGGAGCGGCTCGCGGCCGAGCGCGAACTGCCTGCTTGACGGGTCATAGGCCAGGGGTCCACAGGCCAGCCGAGGGTGCTCGCTGCCCCGGGCGCGTCGGATCAGCGCGGTCAGACGCGCCTCCAATTCGGCCAGTTCAAATGGCTTGGCCAGGAAATCATCGGCGCCCTCGTTCAGGGTGCTGACGCGCTCCATCAGCGAATCGCGCGCCGTGAGGATCAGCACTGGCAAGCGTTGATCCGCTTCGCGCAGTTCGGCCAACACGTCGTGGCCGCCGACACCCGGCAAGCCGAGATCGAGCACCAGCGCCTCGTAGCGTGTGGCCTTCAGGCACCGACGCACCATGCGGCCATCATCGACCCAGTCGACCTGGAAGCCGCTTTGCTGCAGGGCGCGAACGAGCCAGTTGGCAAGTTCGCGTTCGTCTTCGGCCAGCAGGATTCGCATGGTGAGGGTGCGTGCGCCGAGGCAGATGTGCTTTGCCTATGGTGACCCATCAGACGGCACGCCGCAATTGATGATGAGCCCAAGGCTGCTCAGCTGCAGCAGACGTGGGCTGTTCGGCTGCTGAGGATGGAGAGGGGCCAACTCCTCCGGTCGAAGCCCTGCCGGGAACGGGCCGACCCCGGTGGCTCCCCACAGGCTGCCAAGGGACGCGAAGAGTCGTTCGGCCTCAATGCGCTCCGCCACCACCCGCTGCGGCGCCGGCCGCAATCTGCGGCTTGGCCAGCCAGATCACCGATATCAGCAGCAGGAACAGAGCCGACGAAGCCCAGAACAGGTCGGTCGCGGCCATGGTGAAGGCCTGCTGGTCGACGATGCGGTTGACGTTGGCCAGCGCCTGCTCCGCGCTCAAGCCGCTGGCCTGCAACTGCGCCAGCGTCTGCGTGGTCGTGCTGTTGCTGGCGTTGAGCGTTTCTGCAATCTGTGCGTGGTGCAGCGCGGCGCGGTCTTCCCACAGCGTGGTGAACACGCTGGTGCCGATGGCGCCGGCGGTGATGCGCACGAAGTTCGACAGGCCTGCAGCGGACGGCATGCGGTCGGGCGTCAGGCCGGAAAAGGTCACCGCCTGCAGCGGAATGAAGAAGAAGGCCATGGCCGCGCCCTGCAGCACGGTGGGGATCAGGATGGTGCCCACGTCAGCCTGGGTGTTGAAGTGCGAGCGCATCCACAGGATGCCCGCAAAGCCCAGGAAGGCCACGGTGGCCAGCTTGCGCGGGTCCACGCGGTGCACGTTCTTGCCCACGATGGGTGACAGCAGGATGGCCAGGATGCCCACCGGTGCCGTGGCCATGCCCGCCCAGGTGGCCGTGTAGCCCATGTACTGCTGCAGCCACAGCGGCAGCAGCACCACGTTGCCGAAGAACAGGCCGTAGCCCACTGACAAGGCCAGGGTGCCGGCCACGAAGTTGCGGCGGCCGAACAGGCGCAGGTCCACGATGGGGTGCTTGTCGGTCAGCTCCCAGGCCAGGAAAAACAGGAAGCTGACGCCGCTGATGACGGCCAGGGCCAGGATCTCGGGTGCCGCGAACCAGTCCAGCTCCTTGCCTTTGTCGATCATGATCTGGAAGGCGCCGATGAACAGCACCAGCAGCACCAGGCCCACACGGTCCAGCGGCACACGCTGCGGCCCCGGGTCCCGCGTGCGGTAGATGGACCAGGTGATGGCCATGGCCAGGAAGCCGACCGGGATGTTGATGTAGAAGATCCACGGCCAGGCGATGTTGTCCGTGATCCAGCCGCCCAAGAGTGGCCCGGCCACCGGCGCCACCAGCACGGTGATGGCCCACATCGCCATCGCCGTGCCCGCCTTTTCACGCGGGTAGCTGCTCAGCAGCAGGGTCTGCGACAGCGGGATCATGGGCCCGGCCACCAGGCCCTGCAGCACGCGGAAGGCGATCAGCATGCCGATGTTCGGCGCGAGGCCGCAGAGCCAGGACGCCACCACGAACAGGAAGATGCTGGACGTGAACAGGCGCACCGGCCCGAAGCGGCGCGTCAGCCAGCCCGTCAGCGGCACGCTGATGGCATTGGCCACCGCAAAGGACGTGATGACCCATGTGCCTTGCGCCGGGCTCACGCCCATGTCGCCGGCAATGGCCGGGATGGACACGTTGGCAATCGACGTGTCCAGCACGTTCATGAACGTGGCCAGGGACATGCCGATGGTGCCCAGCACCAGGGCCGACCCCTTCAGCGGTGGGTAGGCCTGGGCGCCCGGAGGCGGGCCGGGCGGTTTGGCCGCAGGCGCTTCTTGGGCCCCGGGCGTGGCAGCGTCGGCCATGGCGCGCTTCAGCGAACGGCCGTGCCGCGGCCGAGATTGGCAGCGACGATTCGGCGCACGGCGGCTTCAGCGGCCGCGCCGTCGCTGTCAAAGACCTTGGTCTGCGTGGCGGCAGCGGTTTGCGCCGGGTCGGCCAGCAAGGCGCCGTCTTCTCGGCTCACGTCCACCCGCGCTTCCATCGACAGGCCCACACGCAGCGGGTGTTCGGCCAGTTCCTTGGGCTCCAGCGCGATGCGCACCGGCGATTACCTCAACACCCTTATGCAAACGTATATTCAGATGGGGCTCGATGATAAGAATATGATTGCCGAGAACACAATACGCTTTATAGATTCTCAGTTAGCCGAGATGACCGACTCTTTAAGGCATGCAGAAATAAAGCTTCAGGATTTTAGGTCATCCAACAAGGTCATTAATATAGGCAAAGAGGGAACCGTTATTTACGAGAATGTTCAAAAGCTGCAGATTGAAAAAGCATCTGTAGAGCTGAAGAGCCGTTACTATTTATATCTGAAAAAGTATCTCGAAGGGAAGGCCGATCTTAAGGATATTGTTGCCCCTTCGGCAATGGGAATAGACGATGTACAGTTAACTGAAATCCTTTCGCAGCTTGGCCAAGCTTACTCTTGAACAGGAGACCTTAAAGCTTTCAGCCAATCCGTTAACCCCTGGTTTAAATACAATTGGGTTTAAACTTGAGACGCTAAAGAAAACTCTTGATGAAAAGGTAAGAAGTTTGACAGATGTAAACAAAGTTATGCTCAACGAGATTGATCGTCGTATGGCTGATTTTGAAAGGAGATGAGCAAAATACCTTACACCGAGAGGCTGTTAATTGGGTTTGAGCGCGAGTTCAATTTAATTAACAAGATGTATACCTACCTCAACGAGAAGCGTGCTGAGGCCGCAATTGCTAAGGCATCAAATATGCCGATAATAAAATTCTTGACTTCGCTTCACCGCAGAATGCAACAATTGTAAAGCCCAACAGGCGAATGGTTACAATCTATGGCTTTTTAGCTGGAGCAATGATTCCATTTCTCATAATTGTACTTATAGGTTACTTCAATACTACAATTACCGATATCAAGGAGATACAGAATTCATACTACTGCACCAATACTCGGCTTAATCGGGCATAATGGCTATGATACGGAACTTCCGGTTGGGTTAAATCCCAAGTCTACATTGGCCGAATCGTTTAGGGGATTAAGGACAAACCTAGGGTATATTCTTAGGGAATCGGATAAAAAAGTTATTACAGTAACATCAACCATTAGCGGAGAGGGGAAAACATTTATTGCTGCTAATTTGGCAATTATTATTGCCCTTACTGGTAAAAAAGTTCTTCTGGTGGGTATGGACCTTCGAAAGCCAAAGATAAATAATCTTTTTGGTACTAAAATACAGAATGGTTTAAGCACATACCTAATTGGTAAAGACGATTTTAACAGCATTATTTTTAACACCAGTTACGAAAATCTATCTATAGCACCTTCGGGGCCAATACCTCCAAATCCAGCCGAACTCATTGGAACCGCAAGAATGGATGAGTTTATTGCTGATGCAAAAAAACGATTTGATTATATTGTTATCGATACGCCTCCAATTGCCATTGTAACGGATACTCTAATAGCGAATCGTTTCACTGATGCGTTGCTGTTTATTACACGTTTCAACTACACAAACCGCGAGGCCCTTAACCTTTTGGAAAATTTAAAGACAACCGACCAGAATCAGAATATTGCTTTAGTGGTTAACGATTTTACATCAAAACGTCACTATGGATACAACTATGGGTATAGCTACGGATTTAGGTATGGCTATAAGTATCAGTACAAAGAATCGAACGATTACTACTCCGACGAAGAAAAACCAATCACTTTTAAGGAGAAGGTATTTAGGTTTTTTAGCTAAATTTATTATTAGTGTTTCAACGTTATAACGTTTCAGCAATTCACTCTGTATACTGTTATGCCTATCACAGGTTCTCGAAAAAGTGACAAAATATAACAAGAGGAATATCACCAATGACCGAAACCCAAAACATTGAGTATAAGATTGCATGGCGAGATGAATATCTTAAATGGATTTGCGGCTTTGCTAATGCAAATGGAGGAAGGTTGTTGATTGGCGTCGATGATAAGGGACAAATTGTTGGTGTTAACGATCAGAAACGCCTAATGGAGGAAATTCCAAATAAGTCAGTTCAACATTTGGGTTTGGTAATAGAAACCAATTTACATACGAAGGAAAAGAAGCACTATATTGAAATCATTGTTGCACCAAGTAATTCACCTATTTCTTATCATGGTGTATTTTACTACCGGAGTGGGAGCACTAAACAGGAGTTCAAAGGGACTGCTCTTCATGATTTTTTACTTAAAAAATGGGAAAAATGGGATGGTATAGCCCTGAAAGCTCTACAATTGCAGAGATTGATTCTTTGACCATTCATCTCTTCGTTCGTAAAGCGCTCGATTGCAATAGGATTTCGCCCGATGTAAATCCTAACGAAATTGAAAACACGCTACAAAATCTAAATCTTCTTAACGAAAACGTTAAGCCAAAAAACGCTGCCTTACTTGTATTTGGTAAAAATCCATTAAAACATTTCACTACAGCATACTTTAAAATTGGTAGGTTCGGTGAAGCCGATCACGATTCCCTTTTTCAGGATGTGGTAGAGGGGAGCATACTCACCATGGCTGATCGGGTAATCGAGGTTTTAAAGTCTAAATACCTAGTTTCACCCATTCGATATCAAGGGTTACAGCGAATAGAAGAACTTGAATATCCCGAAGAAGCTTTGCGAGAAGCAATACTAAACGCTATTGTACACAAGGATTACACAGGTGCACCAATTCAAATGAGTGTTTACAGCGATAAATTAATTCTTTGGAATCCAGGAAAACTTCCGGAGGATATAACGATTGAAATCCTAAAGCACAAACACCCCTCGCGCCCAGCTAATAGAAATATTGCTGAACTTTTCTTTAAGGCTGGATACATTGAAGTTTGGGGTAGAGGGATTGCGAAAATACTTAATGCATGTATTCTTGCGGGTTTACCTGAGCCTATACTTGAGGAATATGCTGGTGGAATTCAGATAACCTTTTTGAAAAATGAAAAGGTCGTAGAAAAGGTCGTAGAAAAGGTCGTAGAAAAGGTCGTAGAAAATATTACAGAGCATCAAAGGAATATCATCAGAGAAATTACGGCGATCTGAAACCAGTATTTGAAGACGGTGTTGTGGCCCGGCTTGGCTGGGGGTGGTGGGCTCGCTTGGCCCGGCCCTTGGTGGTGGTTCAGATTTTAAAAAAAAAAAAAAAAAAAATATATATTTTTTTTTTTTTTTTTTTTTTTTTTTTTTTTTTTTTTTTTTTTTTTTTTTTTTTTTTTTTTTTTTTTTTTTTTTTTTTTACACCTACACCTGCACCTGCACCTCCTCTCTAAA
>CAVVSC010000007.1:0-271447 GCA_963750785.1 uncultured beta proteobacterium
CGCCAATTGCTGTTCCCCTTCCTGCTGCAACTGGCCGCGGTGCTGGGCATCATCGCCATCAACACCGGCAATGGGTCCTTCGTGGGGCTGGGCGCCTTCGCGCTGGGCATCTGGGTGCTGCCGATCACGGTCTTGATCAACTGGCTGAGCAGCCGCAAGCCCAGCCCCCGGGGCAACAGCGGGCTGATCGTGCGTACGGTGCTGCTGACCGTGACCTTCCCGGCGATGTTGGTGGTGCTGCACCTGGCGGTGCGCTGACGGGTCCGTTGGACCATGCGGCCGTGGGATGCGCGAGGGTCCGCTCAGCGGCGACGAGCAGCCGTTGACATCAAGCCAGTCTGTCATCGTCTCGATGACTGCTTTGAGTCTGGGCGAACTGGAGGTTCCGATCCAATACAGACATCCGCGCCCTCGTATTCGTCGCCCGAAGCCGCCGGTCCGACCATAGCGACACACCCGAGGGTGTTGTCGCTGCCGATACCGCTCCGTTTGCTGCTGGCCGCGCGGCCGATAATCTCCGGATGAACCCGACAGACGATCTGCAGGCCAGCGACTGCATAACGCGCCGCCACCTGCTCCGCGCGGGGCTGGGGGCCTGCGCCTTGGCCCGCACGCCTGCCTGGGCACAGGCTTCGGCCACCCGCGTGGCCCTGGTCATCGGCAATGCCGCCTACGCACGCGCGCCGCTGGCCAACCCCGGCAACGACGCGCGCGTGATGGCCGCCGCCCTGCGCCAGATGGGCTTCGACGTGGTCGAGGCCCTCGACGCCAGCCGCGCCCAGATGCACGCGGCACTGACCGAGACCGTGCAGCGTCTGGCCGGCAAGTCGGGCATCGGCCTGCTGTACTACGCCGGCCACGGCCTGCAGCTGGACTGGCGCAACTACATGCTGCCGGTGGATGCCAGCCTGACACAGGCCGCCGACGTGCCGCAGCAGGCCATGGACGTGCAAGCGGTGCTGGGCGCCTTCAAGACCGCGGGCAACCGCATGAACATCCTGGTGCTGGACGCCTGCCGCGACAACCCCTTCGGCCAGGCCGCATCGGCCAAGGGCCTGGCGCCGCTGGACGCGCCGCCGGGCACATTCTTCGCCTACGCCACCGCGCCCGGCAACGTGGCCGAAGACGGCAGCGCGCAAGACGGCAACGGCCTGTACACCCGCTTCCTGGTGCAGGAACTGCAGCGCAAGGACGCACACATCGAAGACGTCTTCAAGCGTGTGCGCCTGCAGGTGCGCCAGGCCAGCCAGGGCCGGCAGATCCCGTGGGAGAGCACCAGCCTGGAAGACGACTTCGTCTTCGCCAGCGGCCAGCGCGCCGAAGCCACCGGCAACCTGCGCCGTGACGCCGAGTTCGATGCCGAGAAGGCCGAATGGGACCGTATCAAAGACAGCACCCGGCCCGAGGACTTCTACGAGTTCCTGCGTCGCTACCCCAGCGGGCGGATCAGCGAAATCGCGCAGTTCAGGCTGGACCAGCTCAGCAAGCCTGCCGTGCAGGCCGTGCAACCGATGCGGGTGCTGCCGGCGGGGGTTGACCGCTACAAGGTTGGCGACAGCTGGGCCATGCAACGCACCGACCTGCTCAGCGGGCAAGTCGCCCATCTCGCGGGGCGCGTCACCGCCATCGAGCGCGGCCGCGTCATCGTCAACGACGGCGTAACGGTGGTCGATCAGATGGGCGGCATTCTCGTCAACCGCTTCGGTGTCAAGGACCCGGCGCTGGTGGGCCTGCCCGATGGGCTGCAGCTGGGCAAACGCTGGCGCTCGGCCTTCACCAACCGGCGCGGGGCCGGACCGGTGGCTCGGGCCTACTACGAGCACCGCGTCGTGGCGCTGGAGGACATCGAGGTGCCGGCCGGCCGCTACAAGGCCTGGCGGATCGACGCGCGCGGTGAGAGCGTGATGCCGCAGCAGGCCCTGAAGCTCGAGATGTGTACCTGGGCCGACCCGGCCACCATGACCATGCTGCGCCACGACGTGCGCCAGACAGGCTACGGCGGCTCGCCCGTCATCGAGCACACCAGCGACGTGCTGCTGTGGCACAAGCAGGTGCCGCGAGGCTGAGCCCAATCCAGGGCAGGGCGGCCCGAATGACGCGGTGGTCCGGCCTTGCTCTGGCAATCATGAGGATACGGCGCAATGCCAACAAGTCCAATGGACGGGGGTGCCGGTGTGGCTCCATTCTGAGTAGGTCAGGCATCGATGCGCCAGGGGCGGATCGGTGATGCCGATCCCGGAGTTTCGAGTTTTCGGAGTCTGTACGTCTGGGCTCTATCTTGGTCACAGGTACGGTCCGGCAGACTTCTTTGCTGCTGCCTTTCGCCGACGCCGGCTCATGGCCGGGACTACCTGTTCGCGGCAGCACCAGGAAGCCGACACTCGGAGCAGAACCGGCCCGAACGACCGCTCCGTCTGGTGGCCGCCGGCTCAAGTAGTTAAGGCTTGTGTGACACCTGCCCTCGCGCGCAGGCGGTCGCGCTACCCCAGTGCGTCTGGGCAGGTGTTGCATAAGCCTCGAGGGAGGAAACCGCGGCGAACGCCACGATGGTCGTTGAGCGCAGCGGCTATGGCGATTGGTCGGCGCTGGCGCGGCGATCCGACTGCGCGCGATACCTCGCGCAGGCCGTGCTGACTGGCGCGGGTGGCTTGCGGCGCGCCACTTTGCTGTGGCAGCGGCCAGCAGCGGGGCATCCGGAGGCGGCGTTGGAGCCGCGCACGCAGCGCTGCACCGGACGTCGTGTTCGGCGTCGAGTTGACCCGCGTTGATGGGGCTCGGTCATGACGCTGGCGGCCCACGAATCGAGCAGTCGCGCAAGAACACCTGCAGCACCACCATGGCGTGGCCGCAGTGCGCGCACACGAAGGTTGGCGTCGGTGCGAGCGACGCATCGTTGGCGGATTCGCTGGGCGGTGGCGGTGTCGCGTGCAACAACTCGCGTGCCTGCGCCAGGTTGTCCCGCCGGACGCTGTTGGCCAACAAGCCGTAGTGCCGGATCCGATGGAAGCCGCCCGGCAGCACGTGCAGCACGAACCGGCGCATGAACTCCTGCGGGCTCAGCGTCATCGCCTTGTGGCGCGTCTTCCCCTTGGCGCGGTAGTCCTTCCAGCGGAAGGTGACACCGCGCTCGGCCATTGCGAGCAGCCGGCTGTTGGAGATGGCCACGCGGTGCGTGTAGCGCGACAGGTAGGCCAGTACCGCCTGTGGCCCTGCGAACGGCCGCTTGGCATAGACCACCCACTCGCACTTACGCAGCGGCGCGAGCCAGGCCTTGAAGGCCGCTGCGTCGGCCAGCGTGACGTGCTCGCCGAAGAACCTGAGCTTGCCGCCATCGTGCAAGCGCTGCAGTTCCTCCAGGAAGCGTCGCCTGAACAGCCTTGAGAGCACGCGCACCGGCAGGAAGAAACCGGGTCGGCAGGCGATCCAGCGCGTGCCATCTGAGGCCAGCCCGCCACCCGGCACGATGCCGTGCACATGCGGGTGGTGGGTCAGTGCCGAACCCCACGTGTGCAGCACCAGCGTGGCGCCGATGCTCGCACCCAGGTGCTTGGGATCAGCTGCGATGCGCAAGAGCGTCTCGGCGGCGATGTCGAACAACAAGCCATACAGCGCTGCCTTGTTCTGGTACGCGATGTCGGCGATCGGCGCCGGCAGCGTGAAGACCACGTGGTAGTACTCCACCGGCAACAAATCGGCCTGACGCGCATCCAGCCAGCGCTTGGCCGCGCCGCTCTGGCACTTGGGGCAGTGCCGGTTGCGGCACGAGTTGTAGGAGACCTCGTCCAGACCGCACCCATCGCAGTGCAGGACATGGCCACCCAGAGCCGCGGTACGGCACTGGGTGATGGCCGACATGACCTTGAGCTGAGCCAGGCTCAGGTGACCGCGCTGGGCGTCACGCCAGGCGGGGCCGTGGGCGCGGAAGATGTCGGCGACCTCCAGGGCGGGCCGCCCTTGCACCGTGACCTCGGCGGCCTACTCGGGCGCAGGTCCGGGCTGAGGCTTGTCGGACGTGTGGTCCAGTGGACTGATCACGCTGCGCAGCAAGTCGGTGGCCACCGCGGCATAAAGGGCTGTCGTCTCCAGCTTCTTGTGGCCCAGCAGCACCTGGATGACGCGGATGTCGACCTTCTGTTCCAGCAGGTGGGTGGCAAAGCTGTGGCGCAGCACGTGCGGCGTCACCCGCTTGTCCAGGCCGGCCGTGGCTGCAGCCAGGTGGACGGCCCGGTTGAGTTGACGCGCCGTCACATGATCTGTCGGGTCCATGCCCGGGAACAGCCAGCCGTCGGGCAGGATCTTGCCTTGGGCGTGGCCGAGCCGCCACCAGGCCCGTAGCCGTTCCAGAAGCACCGGGCTGAGCATGGCGTAGCGATCCTTGCGGCCCTTGCCTTGTTCCACGCGCAAGGTCATGCGCTGGCCGTCGATGTCGCTGACCTTCAGCGACACGACCTCGCTGACGCGCAACCCGGCGCCGTAGGCTACCGACATGGCCGCTTGGTGCTTGAGGTTCGGCGCCGCAGCGATCAGGCGGCCTACCTCCTCGGGACTCAGGATCACGGGCAGCTTGCGCGGCACACGCACGTGCTGCATCTTGGCCATCACCTCAGGCTGGCCGAGCGTGATGTCGAAGAAGAACTTCAGACCCGTGATGGTGGCGTTGATCGTGACTGGGCCGGTGCCGGCGTCTACCAGGTGCAGTTGGAAGCGGCGCAGGTCTTCAGTGGTGGCGGTGTCCGGCGATCGGCCCAGGAATGCCGCCAGCTTGCGAACGGCGCGGATGTAGCCGTCCTGCGTGTGCTCGGCGAACTTGCGCATGCGCATGTCGTCGAGCATGCGGTGGCGCAGTGGCGTGCCTGGGCGAGTGGTGGTCTCCATGGTGGGCTCCAGTCGATGAACGAGGCGGATTGCCTCGACCACCAACATCGCAGAGCCGAACGCTCAACGCACCACCACCCTGGCCGGAGCGCCTACCGCGCGAGCGGTTTAGTCCCCCGACTCATCTGCGACATTGCCGCCTGCGATCTGGCTACCGCAAACCGGTCACTTCCATGGTGGATCAGCCCGATCCGGAAGCAGCCTGCACTTGCTGTCATCAACTCTGTGGGTCTGCCTCTGACTGCTGGCTCAAGAAGGTCCTCAGATAGGCGCGTACTGCGGGGTCCTCCGTCAAGCCGATGGCACGTTCGAGCGACTGCAGTGCCGATCCGCGATGACCGACCGCAGTCTCCGCGCGAGCCAAGGTGACCCAGTAGGGCTGGTAGCCAGTGACGTCAGGTGGCGACAGGCGCGAGAGCACCGCCAGCGCGTTCATCGAATCTCCAGCCTCCACCATTGCTGCCGCCTGTGCCACGAGCACGCCGACTGAGGGGCTGTGGCGAGCCAGCAGGCTATACAAGGTGCCCAGTGCCTCATGGTTCGTCCGGCCGGTGATGGGGCGTTGGACATGCACCGACTGGATGGCAGCCTCACATTGGTAGCGGCCGAAGATGCCGCGTTGTGCGGCGGTGGTCAGATGCCCCTCGGCCTCGACAATCAGGTCGCGCCGCCACAGGCGTGCGTCCTGGCGGGCCAGGGGCACGAAGTTGCCGTCGGCCGCCCGGCGTGCGGGCCGGCGGGCTTCGCAGTACAGCATCAGCGCCAGCAGACCCCTCGGCTCCGGCTCGTCGGCGAGCAAGGCGACGAGCAGTCGACAGAGGAACAACGCCTCATCGACCAAGTCGTGCTGGCCGGTATCGGCCCCGGGCACGGCATCCCAGCTCGTGCCGTAGGCGGCATAAACGGCAGCGAGCACGTCTTCAAGACGCTCGGGCATGTCCTCTGCGGCGGGCAGTTCGAAGCGCAACCCGGCATCCCGGATCTTCGCCTTGGCCCGCACCAATCGTTGGCCCATCGTGGCAGGCGCAACCAGGAACGCGGCGCCGATCTGCGCCGCGTCCAGACCCAGCACGGTCTGCAGCATCAGCGGTGTGCGCACGGCGGCATCGATGGCCGGGTGGGCGCACACGAACAACAGCTTGAGCCGGTCGTCCGGGACGGACGGCGCCTCGGGTGCCGTCTCGTCCTGCAGCAGCGCCAGGTCCGCCGCCGAGGCGTTGACCACACCTTGGTGCCGGCGCATGTTGTGCAGGTGGTTGCGGGCCGCGGTAAGCAGCCAGGCCTGCGGGTTGGCAGGCACGCCGTCGACCGGCCAGGTGCGCAGCGCAGCGACGAAAGCCTCGGATAGCGCGTCCTCGGAGGCTGCGATGTCACGCGAGCGGGCCACCAGCAGTGCCAGCAGCCGGCCATAGGCATCGCGTGCCGCCAGTTCGGCGGCTTGGATTGCGCTCACGCGCCTGGAGGGGCCATCGGGGGCAGCACCGGCCGCACCTCGACCGACGCGCAGGTGGCCGAGGGCGCCCGTGCGGCCCACTCCAGCGCCGCATCTAGATCAGGCACGTCGATCACGAAGTAGCCGCCCAGTTGCTCTTTGGTATCGGCAAAGGGGCCGTCCTGGACGATGCGTTTGCCGTCGCGGATGCGCACCGTCGTGGCGGTGTTCGGCCCCTGCAACCCGTCGCCCTTGACGATGACGCCGGCCTGGGCCATCGCACCGATGAAGGCATTCCAGCCGCCCCAGTAGGCCGCAGACTGCTGGGGATCGTTGCGCTTGGCAAACTCGCTCTCGGGCTCGTTCAGAAGCAGGATGTATTGCATGGTGGTGTTCCTCGGAATGGGTAAAGAGTAGCGGATCAGTTGGGCTCGTCAGCGCAGCAGTCCGCGGGAGCGGGCCGCCCAGGCGGTCACGAGCAGGGCCACGGCCACAAGCACGACGAAAGCAAGGATCGCCAGCTGGCCCGGCATGGCATCAAAGACAGCGAAGTACACGTCGCCGGCAAACAGCGCGATGTAGCCCGCCAGCGATACAGCGAAGACCGGCAAGGCGGCAGCGCGCCGCGCGGCCAGAACCAGGGACCCCAAAAGTCCGCCGAAGACGCCGATGGCGAAGGCGGCCGTCATCCAGGCCGGCAGCGAGAAGTAGATTTGCGCCTGCGCCGCCGTCATGCCGGATGCCATCGCCGAACGCCCCGCCGGCGTGAGGGTGCCGATGAACTGGTAGATGCCGTATAGGTTCCACAGCACGCCGAAGCCCGCCATTCCCCAGAACCGGGTGGGAGCGCGGTTGCCACGCGCGTCCAGTGTCAAAGCTGTCATGTCATGCTCCGTTGATGAGACAGCGAAGGGGCCCCGGGATGGTTCCTCCGCTTGCTGCTCATTGGGATGACACGGTGGGAACGCTGATTTCGACAACGGGTGAAGAATTATTCATTCACCTGTTTCGGCGCCGATGCTGTGACGGGATTCCTAGGTGGATCTACAGCAGCTGATGACATCGCGGCTTGGATCCGTCGGACCTGCGCGCCAGGGCTGATCGTTGAAGGATCAGCCATAAACCTGTCGGTGGCAGGCGGCCGCTCATGGCCGGCACCTGCCGGTCACGTCGGCGGCCGGCGCTTACCAGCCACTTTCGGTCGGCCACTTTCGGGCACCCGACCGACCGACCGAATCTGGCGCCTGCTGGCGTGAGGGTCTTCGACAGTCGACAATTCCCTGGGCCGTGAGTCGAGCGATCATCGAATTCCCCGCCAACCGAACGCAAAGGTGCCTATGAACTCCCGCCGTCAATTCATCGCCATCCTGCCTTTCGCCGGCCTGTCCGCCCTTTCTGCCTGCGGCGACAAGGCGGCACCAACGTCTGCTGCTGCGCCCACGCCTGCGCCTGCTGTCGCACCAGCTCCCGCACCGGAACCGGCCGCCGCACCCGTCGTGACGGCCACGCCGACCGCAGCCACCGCCGCGGGCCCGATGGTCGACCCGGCCGAGGCCACAGCCGCCGCGCTGGGCTACGTGTCTGACGCAAAGGCCACGAAGGACCCCAAGCATGCCGCTGGCGCGGCTTGCGCCAACTGCGCACTGTTCGCCGGCAAGCCCGGCGACGCCGCCGGGCCCTGTCCGGTGTACCCCGGCAAGCAGGTGGCTGCGACCGGCTGGTGCACGGCCTATCAGAAGAAGGCCTGAGCGCTCGGCGCAGTCCGCATGGCGCGGGGCGGCGTCGCTTCCAAGCGGCCTCTGTCTGGCGGCCAGTTCCAACGGCCGGATGCCCGGTTGGGGTCGGGTTGAGCCGGAGGCCTGCAGCGGGAGCAACTGCACAACTGCCTCTTTGCAGGTCGTGGCCGTGCGTACGACCGCCGACGGGTGTGTGGTGGACATGCATCCAGGGCGTCGACGGGTGGCCGATCTCGGACTTGGCCACAACGCAGTTCCCTGACCTGAACCTCAGCACCCAGACAGTGGCAGTCCCAGCTAGCCGCCTGCGCGCGCAAGTGGCTTGAACAGACTGATGTTGGTGGGTTCGTAGCCCAGCTTGGTGTACAGCGCCCTGGCACCTGCGTTTTGGCCAAAGACATGGAGTGCGATGCCCGACAGGCCGAGCCGTTGGACTTCTGTTTCCAGATCCTTGAAGGCGCGCATCGCGTGGCCTTCACGTTGGCGTTCCGGCTTGACGCTGACATCAAAGACGAAGGCAATCCTGGCGCCGAACTTGGTCTTCACGGCGAACCAGAGCATGCCGACCGCCGCGGCGCTTTCATCGACGATGGTGAAGAGGTGGTTGTCCGGTGTCTGCAGACCCTGGGGAAGCAGTTCATCGTTTTCCCTCTTCGACCGGTCCAGGGACTCTGCCTGCGTCCACTGGCCCGACGCCACCTTGTCCGCGGCATAGGCAGGAATCGATTCCTCGAGCCAGGCCGCATACTCGGCGGCGGTCATGGGACGCAGGCTGCTCATGGCGGGCTTTCAGGTGATCAAGGGGTGGCTGGCGCCGCATCTTGCCAGCAGTCTGCGCATGGGCTTGCCGCGGAAGTGGATCAGGCCCGCCTCCTGCTCGCTGCGCCGCCTGTGTGCGACGTCGCACAGACCCCGGCACCGCCGCGGCTTAACGTGCCAGCAGCACGCATCAGCCGATGCGAGGCCTGTGCCCGTTCGATCCTGGCGCTTGCCAGGCCACATCCAACGAGAACAGGGAATAGTCATGCAATTGCGCGTCGGTTTCGAGATGATCTACCAGTGTCCTCAACCCACGCCCATGATCCTGGCGTTGAGCATCCACTATTCGCGCGCGTCGGACCTGGCGCGGCCCGACCACCTCATCACCGACCCGCCGGTGCCCGTCACCGCCTACCGCGACCTGTTCGGCAACTGGTGCAGCCGGCTCGTCGCGCCCGCAGGTCGCATCACGCTGAGCGCCGACGCCTGGGTCAATGACAGCGGCCTGACGGACGTGGTGGCGCCGCATGCCCAGCAGGTGCCGGTGGAATTCCTGCCCGAATCGACCCTGGTCTATCTGCTGGGCAGCCGCTATTGCGAAACCGACCAGTTGTCAGAAACCGCCTGGCAGTTGTTCGGCAATGGCCCGACCGGTTGGGGGCGTGTGCAGGCCATCTGCGATTTCGTGCACCAGCGCATTGAATTCGGCTACCAGCACGCGCGGCGCACGCGCACCGCGTGGGAGGCCCACAACGAGCGCCAGGGCGTCTGCCGCGACTACGCCCACCTGGCCATCACGTTGTGCCGCTGCATGAACATTCCGGCGCGCTACTGCACCGGCTACCTGGGCGACTACGGCACCGAGCCGCCCTACGGCACCATGGACTTTGCGGGCTGGTTCGAGGCCTACCTGGGGGACCGTTGGTACACCTTTGACGCGCGCAACAACACGCCGCGCGTCGGTCGCGTGCTGATCGCGCGCGGCCGTGACGCCTGCGACGTGGCCCTGTCCAGCACTTTCGGTCCCAACACCCTGGAACGCTTCAAGGTCTGGACCGACGTGGTGTCGATGGCCTGAAGGCGCAGCGACATGACCTACTGTGTGGGCGTCAAGCTGGAAGAAGGCCTGATCTTCGCGAGCGATTCGCGCACCCACGCGGGTGTCGACAACTACGCCAAGTTCTGCAAGATGACCGTGTTCGACCGCCCCGGCGACCGTGTGCTGGTGCTGCTGAGTTCCGGCGGCCTGGCCGCCACGCAGGCGGTGATCAGCGTGCTGCGCCGGCGCGCGTCGGGCGACGATCCGCACATCTGGTCGGTGGCGTCGATGTTCGACGTGGCCAACCTGGTGTCCGACGCCATGCGCGACATTGAAAAGCGAGACGGCCCGTTCCTGGAAGACAGCGGCCTGAAGTTCAACGCGTCCTTCATCCTGGGCGGGCAGATCGCGGGTGAAGAGATGCGCCTGTTCCGCATCTACGCCGAAGGCAACTTCATTGAAGCCGGCCGCGACACCAGCTTTCTGCAGACGGGCGAAGCCAAGTACGGCAAGCCCATCCTGGACCTGGTGGTGAGCCCTTCAGCGTCCATGGAAGACGCCACCAAATGCGTGCTGGTGTCCTTCGATTCGACCATGATCAGCAACCTGTCGGTGGGCATGCCCATCGACTTGCTGTGCTACGCCCGAGACAGCGTCAACGTCACCATGCAGCGTCGCTTTGACGTGGGCGACCCGTACTTCGAATCACTCAAGCAGCAGTGGCTGTCGGGCACGCGCCAGGTCTTTCACGAGCTGCCAGCGCTGGTCTGGTGAAGTTGCCGCCTGCTTCAGGGCTGCAGCACCGCGCGGCCGCGGATGCTGCCGCTGTGCAGTTCGGCCAGCACCTCGTTCACCGCTGACAACGGGCGCGGTGTGACGGGCATCGCGGGCAGCCCACCCTGGCGCGCCAGAGCCATCAGCTCGCCCATCTCGGCCAGGCTGCCGACGTAAGACCCGGTGATGCGCACCGCGCGCAGCGGCAGCAGGGCCGGCATCACCGTCGCCGCGCCGCCGAACAGGCCCACGCACACCAGGTGCCCGCCCTTGCGCAAGGCCGACAGGCCGAAAGTGAAGCTGGACGCCGCACCCACGAAGTCGATCGCCGCCGCCGCGCCGCCTGTGGCCTTCATGAAGGCCTTGGTGGCTGCGGCATCGGTCGGGTCCAGGCAGTCCACGGCACCGGCCTCGCGGGCCAGATCCCATTTGCTGCGGTCGATCTCGGCCACCACGGGCTTCACGCCCAGCGCCGCGGCGGCCATGCGCACACCTGACAGGCCCACGCCGCCGGCGCCGATGATCAGCAGCGTGTCGCCGGCCACGAGCGGCGCGCATTTCTTGAGCGCGCCGTAAGCCGTGAGGCCGGAGCAGGCGTAGGTGCAGGCCTGGTCTTCGGGCAGCGGGTCGTAGGCGAAGAGGTAGCGCGCATGCGGCACCAGCACATGGTCGGCAAAACCGCCGTCGCGGTTCAGCCCCAGCGCGCGTGGCGCGGCGCAAAGTTCTTCGTGGCCACTGAGACAAGCGCCGCAGGTGGTGCAGCCGATCCAGGGGAACACGACACGGCGGTCGCCCACCGCCGCACCCTCCGCATCAGGACCGACGGCAACCACCGTGCCGGCAATCTCATGCCCCAGCACACGCGGCGGCGCAATGCCGCGGCTGATGTCCAGCTTGTGGCCGTTGCCCAGGTCGAAGAAGCCTTCGTGCAGGTGCACGTCGCTGTGGCACAGGCCGCAGCTGCCCACACGCAGCAGCACTTCGCTGCCGCTGGGTTGCGGTGTCTCGCGCAGCACCTGGGCCAGGGGTTTGCCGAAGGTGTCGAAGGGGTAGCTGAGCATGGGCTTCACCGGTGGTCGTCCATGGCGGACGTGCCGGTGGACTCTAGCGGCGTGTGGCGGCGGGTGCCTCGGTGAAAGTCATGGCGCGCCCAGGAAGGCAGGGTCGATAAGCAGGAATTCGTTCTGCCCGATCTGCCGGGTGTAGATCTTGCCATCCAGACCGATCAGGGTGAGCTGAGACCCGTTGCCCCAGACATGGCGCATCTTGGGGAAGGGTAGCGTCTCCAGGCTCAGGCAAGTGCCGGGGCCGTAGTAGTAGTTGTAGCCTGTGCCGTCAACGCGGCAGACGCGGAACGTCGCGGGTGTGGTGTAGGTCGGATAGTCCTGAACGTCCCAGAGCTTGACGGTGCCGTCGCGCAGCAGCGCGGCCGCTGAGCCGTTGGTGTCACCGGCGATCTGCACCACGTCGGCCAGGCCGGGGATCTGCACGGGTGTCGGTTTGGGCGTGCGGGTGCCGTCGGCGGACTGGCCGCTGGTGTTGGCACCCCAGCCCCAGACCGTGCCGTCGGACCGCAGCGCCAGATTGAAGGCGCCAACCGTGGTCAATGCCGAGATGGAATTGAGCCCCACCACCAGAGTCGGCACATTGACGCTGTCGAACAGGTTGCGGTCCGTCGTGATCAAGCCCCACTGGTAGACCCGGCCCGCGCTGTCCAGCGCCAGGGAAGTTGCCTGGTCGGCAGCGACGCTGACGATGCTGCTCAATCCAGGCACTTGGCGCGGCGTGAAGATGGCGCGCTGAAAAAAAGGTGTCCCCCAGACTCTGTCGGCTTCGGTGTTGCAGGCCGCGTCGTCGTAGGTCACGGAGCCGCCCAGCCCCAACTGCCCGTACGACTCGGCACCCCAGGTATAGACGAGGCCCTGCTTGTCGCGTGCAATACCGTGGCTCCCGCCGGCCGCCAGCGACGTGATGTCGCGCAGGCCGACCACGGGCACAGGCGTTCCCCGGCGGCCACTGCTGGTGCCGTCACCCAGCCGGCCGCAATTCGCTTTGCCCCATGCGGACACGCTGCCGTCGTTCTTGACCACGAAGCTCTGCGAACCGATGCTTCGCACGAAACGCACGTCGGTCACGAAGCCGCGCGTCAGCTGCACGGTGTTGCCTGTGGGACTCAGGCAGCGCGTGCCCGTCCTGGGCGTGACCCGCTGCAGGTTGATACTGCCTTCGCGCGTGAGCGCTGCTTTGTCGTACTGGATCTCGCAGCTGTCCGTCGAGTTGGTGTTGCCGTAGTAGATGGCCAGGGTGAAGTCGCTGACAAAGGGGCTCAGCGCCAGCGTGGTGGTGCTGCCAAACTGCAGCGACACCGACGCACTGGTGGCGCCCAGTTCCACCGCGTCGCGTGACACGTCGTAGTACGCGGCCGATGCGGACGCCGGCGTGCCGTCTAGCGCAAAGCCGTTGATCGTGCCGTCGGTCAAGTCACGCGCCAACTGCTCCGTCAACTCCAGCGCCGGCACCGTGGAACTCGGCAGGTAGCTGTTGGCCTTGCGCACCAGCCCACCCGTAGCCACTGCGGCCAGGCCGTAGCGGCTGACGGGCAGCACACTGGTGCCGCTGCCCGCGTCAATGGGCGTGGGCAGTGACTTCACCGAAGGCAGCTGCAGCTGCTGCGGCAGCAGGCGGTTGAACTCCACCCGCACGGTCTCATTGGCCAGGCGGATCTGCGCGGCCGTTAGCGTGGCCACGCTGGCGGTCGCCAGCAGCGGCGACAGGCCGGCCTTCACACGCGCCGGGTCGGCTACAAAGTTGTTGATGGCGTACCGGTAGGCCGCTTCGGTCAGCGGCGACACCGCCAAGTTCTCGTCGATGCGGTCCACCAGCGCGTGCAGCAAGTTGCCGGGGCCGAAGGGCAGGAGGGTGTTCTTGCCTTCGTCGTAGTAGGTGGCACCGGCCACCCCTTCCAGCGTCAGCAGAAAGGGTCCGGCGCCGGGGCCGGCCTTGATGCGGACCAGGCCGGTGACGGGGTGGGTCAGAGCAGTGCCCACCAACTGGCCGTCCAGCCGCCACACTGTGAAGCGCGCGTTCAGCACCTTGCCAAGGCCACCGCCGCCGTCGGCACCGTCCCCGTCGCCGCCGCCGTCGCTTCCACCGTCACCACCGCCGTACTGTGCTTCCAGGCGGCTGGTGTCGGCGCTGGTGGTCACGGCACCCCAGGTGGCGGTCAGCAGCACGCTGTCGCTGGTGACGCTGCCGACGCTGTTGCTCACGCGCACACGGTAGCGGGTGCCGTCGGAACCGATCGCAACCAGCACCCCTGCCAAGGTGGGGCCGCTGGCCCCGTCCACTGTTCGCCAACGGACGCCGCCGTCGTCGCTGCTTTCCCAGACGTAGCTCAGCGATCCGCCTGTGGCTGAGACGCTGGGGCCAAAGGCCTGGCCGACGATGCGTGTGGAGCTCGAGGGCTGCGCCGTGATGACCGGTAGGGTGACTGCGGCCGGTGGCGGGCTGGCAGGCGGATCACCACCGCCGCCACCACCGCCACCACAAGCAGCCAGCACGCTGAGTCCCACCAGCATGGACGCCAGCTGCACAAACCGCTTCGGATCACGTCCGTTGTCGACACCCATGTTCAAAGGCTCCCTCTTCATTTGATCTATTCAAGGCTTGGCAGATGCAGGCCTGGGCCCGCCCACACGGTCGGCACCCAGGATGGCCAGCGTGAAATCCGGAACGCCTGGCGGTGGCGCAATGAGCACCGGCGTC
Organism: uncultured beta proteobacterium; assembly: GCA_963750785.1. Taxonomy (GTDB): domain Bacteria; phylum Pseudomonadota; class Gammaproteobacteria; order Burkholderiales; family Burkholderiaceae_C; genus Rubrivivax. Next base: position 14,381 of record CAVVSC010000007.1, read on the forward strand.
TGTTCGCCATTGGTCAGGCGTTCGACCTCGGCCGACACAAACAGGCCCAGCGCCTGGAAGGTGACGCGGCCGCGCTTCATGAAGTCCGCACCGCCCCGCATGCCGGTGACCACGGCCTTGGTGAAGGCGCCGTTGCCCCACTCGTCGTTCTCTTGCGATTCCTGGCGGCCCGTGCTGGACGCGAAGACGATGACGCCGTTTTCCGGTGAGGCCAGCTGGTTGCTGATGCGGGTCATGTCGCGGCTGAAGCCGGCCGCGGTGCCGATGGCATTGCCGGCATGGCAGGTGTCCACAAAGAGCACGGCGCGACCGCGCAGGCGCACCAGGGCCGTGCGGATGGCTTCTTCGTTGAGTGCACTGCCTGCCACGTTGCGTGGGGATGTGTCGTGGGACACGAAGTAGTAGCGTCCGTTGGGGTGGTTCAGCGCGTGGCCTGCCAGGAACAACATGCCGGTGTCGCCGGGGCCTACCGACGCACTCAGCCACTCCAGCCCGGCCGCGATGGCCTTGGTGGTGGCCGCCTGCTCGGTGAGCACGCGTGCTTCGACCTTGGAATACGCGCGGCCGTCTTGTGCGCTCAGCACCTCCGCAAAGTCGGCGGCGTCCTTGGCCGGCAAGGCCAGGCCGTTGATCTCCTTGCTGGCATGGGCGCCAACGCCCACCGCCAGCACGAAGAGCTTGGACAGCACGACCTGCTTGGGCGTGGGCGGTGCTTCCCGCTTCAACACAAAGGTCAGCGGATCCGAATAGCCGTTGGAGTTGGCCGCCACCACGTGCACGGTCGATTCGCCTTCTTCCGCCGCGATGCGCAGGATGCCGCCAGACTTGCCGTCGGTGGTGGGCGGCAGGCGCTGTTCCAGGATGTCCTGCAGCACACCGTCGCGGCGCACCAGCAGCGCTGTCAGTTGCTCGCCCGGCCGCAGCACGACACCAAACTCCAGCGCCACCGTGGCCGACCGCGTGCGCACCGCACGCGGCTGCTTGTAGACCAGGGTGGGTGGCAGGCGCTTCTGGATGTCTGCCGCCTGCATCGACACCTCGGGCAGGGTGGGCAGGCTTTCGCGGGCCACGCCCGGTAGGGCTGCGGTGGGAACGGGCGCCTGGGCATAGACCAGGGCGGCGGTGCGGGTGCGGTCGGCCTGCACCAAAGCCGCTTCCGGGTCGGCCGCGCTCAAGACCAGGTCAATGACATCCGGCCGAAGGAAGGCTGACCGGAAGCGGCCGATGGAGAAGAACCCGCTGGCTGCAGCGGCCGCGTCATTCAGGTGCCAGCCCAGCAATTGTTCGGCACCCAGGCTGGCGTCGTAGTGGCCCAGGGGCGACCAAAGCACCCATTGGTCGTCAAAGGGTGCAAACAGGCTCAGGAGCAGGGCGCCATCGTCGGCCCGGTACCACCGGATGGTGGCGTCTGCCAGCGCCGCCACCACCAGGCGCCCATCGGCTGAGCTGTGCACGGCGCGGACCTCGGCACCCGGGCGTGTGGTCCAGGCGATCTGGCCATTGGGCAGCACGCGCATGAGGCGGTGGCCGGTGCCCCAGACGACGTCGTCGGAACGGCCGATGCGCGCCACCGCACGGGAGATTTCACCCACGGCCAGCGCCTGCGCCTGGCCCTGGATGGTGGGCTGTGCAGTGGGGGCGCTTTCCCATTCGCGCGAGCCGGAAAAGGGGCCCGGGCGCGCCGGTTCTGTCGCCTCCTTCAGCGCCGTACGGCGCAGCCTGCGGTCGGACAGGGCGAAGGACCGCGGGCCGGCGCTCGAAGGTGTTTGCCACTGCACCGAAGCACCGTCGGCCGACAGCCACAGGCGGTCCGCGCGGCGCACGTAGTCTGCATGGCGTGCGCGTGCCGTTGTCGAGCCCTGGCCATCCACCAGGCCCCAGCTGGCATCGAAGCTGGTGAAGGCGAACTGGTTGGCGGACACGGCCACCAGGTCGGTGACGGCGTCGGTGGCCACGTCCCGGTCATCCAGCACCTGGCCACTGCTGCCATCAAAGCTCAGTACATAGCCGCGCACGGACTCGATGGCTTCGCGGCCGATGGCCCGCGGGTTGGACCGCACGCCACCCACGGCCACGGCCGTGCCGCTGGTGTTCCAGGCCACCGTTTGCGTGCGGCCGTTCAGCGGGCTGCCGGGCCGCCAGGTGGCCTGCCAAGCGCCCGTGCTGGCGGACAGTATGTCGACCCAGCCGTTGCGGTCGCGCGCAAAGTGCACCACCGCCAGCCGCTGGCCGTCTGGCGAAAACGCCACGGCCACGGGTTCGCGGCCCGGGGCGACCACGCTGCGCGGTGAGCCCAGGCGGCCAGTCGTGCTGAGCTGGTACAGGTGGACACGGCCCGTGGTGTCGCTGGCAGCCAGGCTGCCGTCGGGGGACAGGTCCAGTCCGTACACATCGCCTGGCAGGGCCACGGAATCGGCCTGTTCGCCTTGTGCCGAAAACACGCGCACGCCACCAGGTGAGGCGAAGGCCACGGCCAGCCAGCGGCCGTCAGCCGACCACACCAGGCGCTTGACTTCGCCGGGCCCGGCATCGATCGCACGCACCCATTCGGCCGTGAGCGGGTGGAACAGGTGGATGCGCGCGGCGTCACCGCTGGCCGGCGTGCCCGCCACGGCCAACAGCGGCAGGCTGGGATGGAATGCGACGCCATACAGGCGGCCGCCTGCGCCTTCCCCCACGGGTGGCCGCAGCGTCTGGACCAGCGACAGCTGGTCGCGTTGCCAGACGCGCACCGTCTTGTCGTCAGACGCGGTGGCCAGCAGGGAGTGGTCGGCATTGGTGGCCACGCGCCGCACGGGCCCCCAGTGTGTGCCGGGGTCCAGCCGCAACAGGGGTTGCGTGGACAGCTGGGCCTGGGCACCGCTTGCGCCCGTCAGCAGCGCAAGCAGGCAGGCGCACGTGCACAGGATCCAGCGGCAGACCCCAGCGGACCATGGTGCCGCGCTGGGCGGGGACTGATAGGACGTCACATGCACGTTCTGCTTTTCAGGGCGACCACGCCGGGCGCCCTGCCTTCCGACCGACCGACCATTTCAAATCGCCACCGGAAGTGCAGCGAAGTGTTGAACAGGCCGTGACGAATGCATGTTAGCTGTTGCAATTCCGCCCAATAGGCGCGCGTCCCCCGCATTCAGGAGGGTGAGCCAAGCGCAGCAGCGGTCGGTTGGAAAGCGCCCTTCAGGCCGGCACAGCCACCAGCGTGTTCCTGCAGCCTGCCGACCCGCAATGGCAGGCGAAGTCTGCGGGCTTGCCCTCGCCCGGGTCCAGCTGGTAGTCCAGGAAGAGTTCGGTGCCGGGGGTGATGTGCGCCAGCGCCTCGATCTCGATCCAGGCGGGGCCTTCTTCGGGTTCCATCTCGTAGGCCACGCAGTTGGGCGTGCACGAGTGGTTGATGTGCCGGGTGGCGTTGCCGCCGTCTGCGCCGTCGATGACGGACCCGTCAGACAGGCCGAAGACGAAGGTCAGCAGGTGGTCCCAGTCGCGCGCCGCGATCTCGTTCGGGCTGTAGCGGCGGCCGGTGTAGGGGCCGATGCGCGCGCCGGGGGCCAGGTCCGCCGTGGCGAAGGCGCCGAGTCCGTGGATGGTGCTGCCGCGCACCTCGATAGGCAGGACATCGGCATCAATCTTGGTCATGGTGCGGGCGGCAGGGCTGCAGTGGTCAGGCTGCAGCGGACAGAGCAAGTCCAGTGCCTGCGCAGTGCCTGCGATCAGGCACTGGCTTGCGACCACCGTGCTCAGGTCTTGCCGAAGCTGGCCTTGGCGCGGTTGACGCAACTGGTCTTGGCATCGCCGGCCAGCGCGTCGCACTTCTCGATGGCCACCTTGTAGTCGGCGTCGCGCTTGTCGCTGGCGGCCTCCTTCTGGGCGGCCATGATTTCCTTGCCCATCTTGGCGTCGGCCAGGGACTTGATGTGCACGGCCTTGGCTTCCTTCACGCACACGTCCTTGGGGTTGCCGGCCAGGTCGTCGCAGCGTTCCTTGGCCACGGCGTACACCGCGTCGGCCTTGGCCACCAGGGTTTTGTTGCGGTCACCGCTCTTGCCGGTGTAGCCGTATTCCAATTCGGCCAGGGCCACCTTGTCCTTGCCCTTGGCCTCTTCGATGCAGATGTCCTTGGCGTTGGCGGCCAGGGACGCGCAAGCAGCCTTGTCGGTCTTGTAGTCGGCGCCGATGCGGGCCTTGGCGGCCTGGTAGTCGACCTTGGACATGGCAACGGCAAATGAAGCCGTGCTGGTGAGCAGGGCCGCAGCCAGCAGAGAGACGCGGAGGGTGGAGAACTTGTTCATGTGGGTCCTTGGAGGTGTGTTGGAGCGGTCTTGATGGGCCGGATCTTTCCACCCGGGTTCGGCTCCGTCGGTGCGAAGGCGCACACCTGCCAACAACGGACTTGCGTGCGCCAACGCACGGACCGCCCGGGTCGGCCACGCCACGCTGCGTTGGATCGGCCCACCCACTTTCCAAACTCCCAAAGGAGCAGGCATGACCCAGATCGCACGCATCACCGGCAAGGTCGAATACCGCGAAGGCGACGGCGTCAACCTGACGATCCGGCCGGGTCTGTGCGAGGTGGAAGAAACCGCGATGGACGTCACCATCGGCTGGGCCGACGGGGACGCACGCGGCCGTGCGTGCATGCCGCTGGCCGACTACCGGCGCTACGTGGCCAGCAAGGCCATCCAGCTGGTCAAACCCAAGCCCGCGCCCCGGCTGGACCCACCATCGGCCTGAGGCTTGAACTTGATGGTGCATTTGCCGCAGCCGCGCCGGCAGGGCAGACTCCGCCAGCCCCAGTCCGGGGCAGCCTTGATGCCCTGGAGTTGCCCATGCGCCTTGTTTCTGCCCTGTCCCTGCTGACCGGCATCGCGGTCACCGCCACCACCGCGGCTGCCGCCCCGCCTGACGCTGCCAGCGTGGCCGCGCACGTGGAAGCGGCACGGCGTCTGGCCGGCACGGACCTGACGCCGCTCATGGGCTTGTGCCGGCCGGTGGCCGCTGAACGCTCAGGCCTGGCGGTGGTGGCCAAGGTCGTGCAGGACAACATGGCAAGGCCGGCACCGCCGCCGGGCAAGGCCTTCGACAACCTGGCCTATGTCGGCGCAAACTGGGTCAGCGCCTGGGCCATCAGCACGTCCGATGGCATCGTGATGGTGGACGCACTGAACACGGAAACCGAGGCCAAGGCCCAGATCGAAGGCGGCCTGCGCGCGCTGCAGATGGACCCGGCGCGCATCCGCCAGGTGCTGGTCACCCACGCCCATGGCGACCACTACGGCGGTGCGCCGTACTTGAAGACCGCCTACGGCGCCCACATCGTGATGAGCGAGACCGACTGGAGAATGACCGAAATGCAGCTGGAATTCGCCATCCCGCTGTGGCTGCCGCCGCCCAAGCGCGACGTGGCCCTGAAGGACGGCGACACCATCCGGCAAGGCGACACCACCATCACGGTCTACGAGACACCGGGCCATACCCTGGGCACGTTGACGCCGGTGTTCGAAGTGCGAGACGGTGATCAGCGCCACCGCGCCCTGGTCTGGGGTGGCACGTCCTTCAATTTCGGCAGGGACCTGGCCCGGCTGGACGCCTACATCGCCAGCACGCAACGCATGGCGCAACTGGCGGAGTCGCTCAAGATCGACGTCATGTTGTCCAACCACTCGGCCTATGACGCCACGGTGGCCAAGCTGGCGGCGCTGAAGAACCGTGCGCCGGGTGCGCCGAATCCGTTTGTCATCGGCACCCCGGCCGTGGTGCGCTCACTGCAGGCGATGGGCGAATGCGCGCAGGCGCAGCGCGACCGCTTCCTGATCGGGTCCTAGCGCGGGCTTGTTCCTGCGCGTGGTCACACCGCCCGCAGCGCGCTGTTCAGCCGGTCCACCACCGCGGACCAGTCCGCGTCTTCCACCAGGCTTTCGCGCAACAGGCGGGCCTGGGCGGGGGACCAGAACGGCGCTTCGTCCAGACGCACCGCGCCCTTCAGGGGCGTGTGTTCGGCAATGAAGGACTGGATGGACGCGGCGTCGTTCGGCAAGCCCAGTTGGGCGAAGAGTTCCGCAAACCCGTGGAAGCTGTCTTGCATGAGCTGTTCTCCTTGGCTGCACGGCCTTGGGCTTCAAGGCACGTGCGGCGTTGAAGGCCATGATGCCCGGAAAGACCGCGCGCCGCTGCCTGGCCTGCACATTCGCACTCAGCGCCAGCGCTCTGCGGGCTGCCGCACATACTGGTTGAACACGTAGCGCCAGGGAATGATGAAGGGGAAGACGAGCACCGGCAGGCAGGTGACGGCAATGGCCCAGGTCGGATCGTCCAGTTGACCGGTCCACCACTTGGGCAAGACCACGTCGACCAGCCAGATCGACTTCCACAGCAGTTCCCACAGCAGCATGGGCAGCAGACGCATGGGTTGGCGCAGGCCCAGCACACACAAGGCGGAGAACGCGGCCAGCATGCAGGCCGACACGCCCTCCATCAGTTCCCAGGGCCGGGACTGGTGAATGACACTCGGCCATAGGACCACGCCCAGGCCCACCACCACCACCAGGTACAGGGCGCGCAGCAGGTACAAGCGAAAGAGTGAGACCTCGGGTGTGGGCATGGCGCGTTTCCTGATGGGCAGAGCGCCCACTCTGCAGGCCCTGCGCGCCCCAGCACAGCGCTTTGCGACCGGGCGCGGCCGCCGCAGGCGGGACACGTTCCGTGCAGATGGGGTGCGGCGCGGCTGGTCGGCGCATGCCGTGCTTCGATGCCCCGCCGGCGTCCGCCGTCCCATGGCGGAGCGGGCCCGGCCTGCGACTCCTCACAATCCCAGCCATGCCCACCTTGCCCACGCCCTTTCCGCTGCTGCTGCGCGTGCTGCGGGCCCGGCGCCTGCGCGTGACGCTGGTGGCCGCAAGCTTGATGTTCGGCCTGGTGGCGCTGACCTGGCGCTCGCCGCTGGACGCCCTGGTGCCGCGGGTGTTTGTGCCGGCCTTCACGGCCCTCATCCTGTTCAGCCTGCTGGAGCGCTGGCCTCGCCGTGTGCCCCGGCCGCTGGCGCGCTGGGCTTTGCAGGTGGTGGCGGCCACGCTGGCGGTGCCGGCGGTGGTGCTGGTCTTCTACTTCTCCACCGTCACTTACGACGCGCCGCCGTTCTGGGACGTGCCCGAGCGCATGAACGGCTTCCTGATCCTCAGCTCGCTGGGCACTCTGCTGTCGTCCTGGGTGGCGATGGGTGCGCTGGTGCGGCAGCGCGACGCCCTGGTGGTGCAAGGCGAACGCGCACGCGGCGAACTGGAACGCCAGGCGCTGGATGCCAAGCTGCGCTTGCTGCAGGCGCAGGTAGAGCCGCACTTCCTGTTCAACACCCTGGCCAATGTGCAGGCCTTGGTGGACGCGGGTTCGCCGCAGGCCTCTCCCGTGCTGGCCAGCCTGGTGGCCTACTTGCGTGCCGCCGTGCCGCGTCTTTCGGAGCCCAGCCACCGTCTGGGGCAGGAACTGGAGATGGTGCGCGCCTACCTCGCCTTGATGCAGTTGCGCTTGCCGGACCGGCTGCAGTTCAGCGTGCGGGCCGATGCCGGGCTCGAGCCCTTGCGGTGCCCGTCCATGACGCTGCTGACGCCGGTGGAAAACGCCGTGCGCCACGGCATCGACCCCAGTGTGGACGGTGGCCGCATCGACCTGCGCATACGGCTCCTGCCCAGCGGGCGCTGCCTGGCCGAGGTGCGCGACACCGGTGTCGGCCTGCAGCCCGGCAGCACGGGCCTGGGCACGGGCCTGTCCACCTTGCGCGAACGCCTCCTGCTGGCCTTTGACGGCCAGGCCGATCTGCGGCTGAGCGAGGTGCAGCCGCATGGCGTGCTGGCCGAAATCGAATTCCCTGCGCAGTCCTGACGACGACCCATGACGACGAGCCATGACGACAACCGCCCTCATTGCCGACGACGAACCGCTGCTGCGCCAGGTGCTGCAAGGCCTGCTGGCGCAGCATTGGCCCGAACTGCAAGTGGTGGCCTTGGCCCGCAACGGGCTGGAAGCCATCGAGCAGTTCGAAACCCTGCGGCCGGCGGTCTGCTTCCTGGACGTGCACATGCCTGGCGCGTCCGGCATTGAAGTCGCGCAACGCATCGGGCGGCGTGCGCACGTTGTCTTCATCACTGCGTTTGACCAATACGCCGTGCAGGCCTTTGAGCAGGGCGTGTTCGACTACCTGGTGAAACCCGTGCAGGCCGCACGCCTGGCCGACACGGCCGCGCGGCTGCGCGAGCGCCTGCGCCTGGAGCAGCCGGCGCTGGCGACCGACGCGCTGCTGCAGCAACTGGCGGACAAGCTGAAAGCCCCGGCTGCTGCAAGCGCAGGCCCGCAGCGCTGGATCCGCGCGGCGGTGGGCACGTCGGTGCGGCTGATTCCGGTGGACGACGTGGACTACCTGAAGTCCGATGAGAAGTACACCCTGGTGGCCTGGCGCGGCGACGGCGGCAAGCCTGCCGAAGCGCTGATCCGCACGTCCCTCAAGGCCCTGGTGGAGCAGCTGGACCCGCTGCAGTTCCAGCAGGTGCACCGCGCCGTGGTGGTGAACCTGCACGCGGTGAGCCACGTGACGCCGGGCGCCAACGAGAAGGCCGACCTGCACTTCAAGCGCCGCCCCGAAGTGCTGACGGTCAGCCGCACCTACCTGCACCTGTTCAAGGCCGAGTGAGCGGGCCCGGCTTTCCAAGCGCGGCCTGATAGCCTGCATGGCATGAACCAGGACCTCCGCCGCCACAGCCCCGCCGCCGAACGCAACGGCGCGCCCATCCTGGCCGAACTGCAGCGACTGCTGCCGGCCCAAGGGCTGCTGCTGGAAGTGTCCAGCGGCACCGGCCAGCACGCGGCCTTCTGCAGTGCGGGCCTGCCGGGCTGGGACTGGCTGCCCAGCGACTTTGAAGCCGGGTCGCTGCCGTCCATCAGCGCCTGGTGCGTGGGGCTGCCGCGCGTGCACGCGCCGCTGCAGCTGGACGTGCTGCAGCCTGCGTGGACGGGTGTGCCGGCGCAGGTGGATGCGGTCTTCTGCGCCAACATGATCCACATCGCACCCTGGGCCTGCTGCGCCGGGCTGATGCAGGGCGCCGGGCGTCACCTGTCGCCTGAGGGCTTGCTCATCACCTACGGGCCCTACCTGGAAGACCAGGTGGACACCTCCCCAGGCAACCTGGCTTTTGATGCCGACCTGCGCGCGCGCAACCCAGCCTGGGGTCTGCGCCGCCGCGAAGACGTGGCGCAAGAAGCCGCCAAGGCCGGCCTGCTGCTGCGCGACCGCGTGGCCATGCCGGCCAACAACCTGCTGCTGGTCTGGGGCCGTCGCTGAGTGGGCGCACCCGCTCTGGAGCGGGTGCATGTATGCCTTCGCACAGACCGTGCGGCAAAGGCTGGCTAAGGTGGCTGCAGGCAAGCGCCCAACCCACACAAGGACAGCCATGGACACCAACTACGTCAGCCGCGACAACTACGGCATGTATTCCCGCAACAACGACGGCCCCGGCCCCGCGCTCATGGGTGCCGACACCCTGCTCGGCAATGACGTCTACAACAAGGACGGCGAGGACCTGGGCGACATCAAGGAATTCATGATCGACATGAAGTCCGGCAAGGTGGCCTACGCGGTGCTGTCCTTTGGCGGCGTGCTGGGCATGGGCGACAAGCTCTTCGCCGTGCCCTGGGCCGCCATGGCGCTGGACACCGTGAACAAGCGCTTCACGCTGAACGTGCCGAAGGTGTCGCTGAAGGACGCGCCGGGCTTTGACAAGGACCGCTGGCCCGCCATGTCGGACAAGACCTGGGCCCGTGGCGTGCACGAGTTCTACGGCACGCCCTACACCACCGAGTGAACCGCGCGCAGCAGCGGGCGCGATGAGCTTCGCGCTCTGGCTGGCCCTGGGCGGCAGCCTGCTGCTGTTCATGGCGCTCAGCGGGTCGGTGCTGTCGCGCCTGCCCGTCAGCTCGTCCATGCTCTACCTGCTGGCGGGGCTGGTGGCCGGGCCTCTGGGCCTGACCCTGGCGGCGCCCGACTTCAAGCAGCACGCCGCGCTGCTGGAGCACTTGACGGAAGTCATCGTGCTGCTGTCGCTGTTCACGTCGGGCATGAAGATGAGCGTCGGTCTGTCAGACCGGCGCTGGTTCCCGCCGCTGCGCCTGGCGCTGCTGTCCATGCTGGTCACGGTGCTGCTCATCACGGCTGCTGGCGTGTGGCTGCTGGGCCTGCCGTTGGGCGCAGCGGTGTTGCTGGGCGGCATCCTGGCCCCCACCGACCCGGTGCTGGCCACCGAGGTGCAGGTCGACAACCCCACCGACCGCGACCATCTGCGATTTGCGCTGACCGGCGAGGGCGGACTCAATGACGGCACGGCCTTCCCCATCGTGATGCTGGGCCTCGGCCTGCTGGCGGCCGACGGCGGCTCGCACGCGCTGGGCACCTACGGCTGGCGCTGGGTACTGGTGGACGTGCTGTGGGCCACCGGTGCCGGCATCGCCATCGGCGCCGTGCTGGGCACGGGCCTGGGCCGCCTGGTGCTGCATCTGCGGCACCGCTACCAGGAAGCCACCGGCTATGAAAACTTCCTGGCGCTGGGCCTCATCGGCCTGGCCTATGGCTTTGCCGTGGTGGCCCAGGCCTACGGTTTCCTGGCCGTGTTTGCGGCCGGCCTGGCGCTGCGCCATGCCGCGCAAGAGAGCACTGCCGCGGCATTGGGATCTGCGCCCACGGCACGCGCCGCTGCAGCGGCCGAGACCCGCATCGAAGCCGCCCTGCACGACCCGCAGCCCCTGCGGGCCGCGAAGCTGGCCACCGACCCGCGCCACGCGTCGGCCTTCATGGCCCAGGCGGTGCTGAATTTCAATGAACAGCTGGACCGCATCGGCGAAATGGCCGGTGTGGTGGTGCTGGGCTTGCTGCTGTGGGCCGTGCCCTGGCAAGGCGCGGCGGCCTGGTTCGTGCCGCTGGTGCTGCTGGCGGTGCGCCCGCTGTCCGTGGCCGCAGGCCTGGCCGGTTCCTCCGTGCCGAGGGTGCAGCGCCGGCTCATCGCCTGGTTCGGCATCCGTGGCATCGGCTCGCTCTACTACCTGAGCTATGCGGTGAACCATGGGCTGCCGCCGCAGCAGGTGGACACGCTGGTGGGCCTGACGATGGCCGTGGTGGTGAGCTCCATCATCGTGCACGGCGTGTCGGTGCAGCCGCTCATGGCACGCTACCGCCGGCGCCGCGGGCGTTAGCCGCAGCGCGCTGCACTTCGGCCTTGCAGAAGGCGGCCACGTCCAGCAGCAGGCCTTGGGCGGCGCGCTGTGCGGCCTGCACGCCGGCCACGGGGTCGTCATGCATGGCGGGCACCTGGGTGTCGAACGAGCGCCAGGCGATGACCTGCCGCGTGCTGCCGTCCAGCAGCACTGCGCGCAGGCTCAGTTGCACCCGGCTCGGTTGGGTGGCGAAGTTCTGCTGCAGCCGGGTGAGCTCGGTCTCCAGCAGCCAGCCACCCGCCACCGCAGACGGCGCCATCAGCACGGCGCGGAAGCCACCACCGTCCTGCAAGGCACGTACCAGCAAAGGCGCCAGCAGGCGGGCCGGCGGTTCCACCCACTCGTGGAAAGCAAAGGCCTGCAGTTCCAGCGCGTCTTGTTGGTAGACCATGCGGCGCGACTCGTAGCCCGGCGCCGCGGTAGGCTGGGCCAGGATCAGCACCGGCGCGAGGCTGGAAGGTGGGGGCGTGACCGTCGGTTGAAGACCTGCACCTGCGTCCAGCGTGTGGCGGGCCGGCGCAGGCGGGGGCTTGGGCAAGAGCGAGCCACCGCAACTGACCAGCAGCACCAGCGCGCACATCGCCAGCAGTTGGGCCTGTGCCCGCTGCGGAAAAGCCGGTGTGTTCATGGACGTGCACTTTCTCCGGGCCCAGGGCGCGGTGGCGGATTGCCGGTGATCAGGCTGCTGGGGTTGCCCGTGGTCTGGTCGCTGAGGCGCCGCAGCGATTGAGACAGGGCCGACATTTCCTGCATCAGGCGCGACAGCTCGGGCAAGGTCCGGGTGCCGACCTGCTGCACGCTGCTGGCCGCCGCGTCGGCGGCTTGCGCGGCGCGGCCGCTGGCCTCTTGCGCGACGCCGGCCATCTGCTCCACGGCCAGGGCACCGCGGGACACACGGTCCAGCGTGGGCTCCAGCCGCTCGCCGGCCCGGGCCGCCAGGCGGGCGGTGCGCGCCGCGTCCTGCAGCCCTGTGCGGATGCTGCCTTGCTGGGCCGCCAAGGTGTGGGCCAGCGCGGCCACGTCGGCCAGCGTGGACTTCAGCGCGATCCGGTTGTCGTCGTCGAACACGGCGTTCAGGTTGTTGGACACCCGGTCCACATTGCCCAGCACCTGGGTCAGCACGTTTTCAAGCCGCGCGCTGAGCGACAGCTTGAAGGGGATGGTCGGCGCCACGCCGTCCGGCCCGGGCAGCAGGGGCAAGGCGCCCGCACTGCCCCCGCTCAATTCCACATAGGCAATGCCGGTGAGGCCCTGGGTCTTGAGCACCGCCACGCTGTCCTGCTTGATCGGCGTGCCGCGCTCCACCAGGAACTGCAGGCGAACCTGCTGCGGGTTGTCGCGGTCCACGGCAATGCGGCTGACCTTGCCCACGTCCACACCCAGGTACTTGACCGGTGCGTCAACGTTGAGGCCGGCGACCGACTCCTCGATGACCGCTTGGTAAGGGTCCATCGCATGCTTGCTGCCCAGCCCGGCGGACAACCACAGCACACCCAGCACCAGCGCGGCACCCAGCAAGAGCACGAAGGCGCCGACCAGGCTGTAGTTGACCTTGTCGTCCATGGCGATCAGGCCGTGGCCGGCGCGGGCGCGGCCACTGCGGCGGCTGCGCGGGCGCTGCGGTGGTCGGTGAAATAGGCCTGCACGATGGGGTGCGGGTCTTTCGCCAGTTCGCCCATCGTGCCCAGGGCCAGCACATGACCTTCGCCCAGCACGGCCACGCGGTCGCAGACCTGCCAGAGCAGGTCCAGGTCGTGCGTGACGATGACGATGGTCGGGCCGAAGAGCGCATGGGTGCGCAGGATCAGCTCGTCCACACCGGCCGCACTGGCCGGGTCCAGGCCCGAGGTGGGTTCGTCCAGGAACAGCAGCTCCGGGTCCAGCGCAATAGCCCGCGCCAGGGCGGCCCGCTTCAGCATGCCGCCACTCAGTTCGCCGGGCAGCTTCGGGCCGGCGTCGGCGGGCAGGCCGGTGAGCGCCAGCTTCCAGTCGGCGATGCGGTCGATCAGCGCACCGTCCAGGTGGCTGTGTTCGCGCAGCGGCAGGCCCACGTTCTGGCGCACCGTCAGCGCACCGAAGAGCCCGCCGCGCTGGAACATCACGCCCCAGCGCAGGCGCAGGGCCTGTGCCTGGGCCGGGTCCAGCGTGGCCAGGTCCTCGCCGAAGAGGCGGACGCTGCCTGCGGTGGGCCGCTGCAGGCCGATCATCTCGCGCAGCAGCACCGACTTGCCGGAGCCGCTGCCACCCGCCAGGCCCAGGATCTCGCCGCGGCGGATGGCCAGGTCCAGGCCCTCGTGCACCGTGTGGCTGCCAAAGCGGGTGCCGATCTGCTGCAGTTCCACGGCGAAGTCGTCGGGGCTGCCCATCTCACAGCCCCAGCAGGTTGAAAGCCACGGAAAACACCGCGTCGGCCACGATGACCAGGAAGATGGCCTGCACCACGGCCAGCGTGGTCTGGCGGCCGACGCTGTCGGCACTGCCTGCCGTGCGCAGGCCCTGGAAGCAGCCAACCGTGGCGATCAGCGCGGCAAAGACCAGGGACTTGCCCAGGCCGATGAGCAGGGCCGAACCCTGCATCACGCGGCCAAAGCGCTGCGCGAATTCGGCAAAGCCGATGTCCAGCTGCGAGCGCGCCATCACCATGCCACCGAACACGCCTGTCAGGTCCGCAAACACGGTCAACAAGGGCAGGGCCAGGGCCAGGGCCACCAGCTTGGGCAGCACCAGGCGCTGCAGCGGGTCCATGCCGATGGTGCGCAGGGCGTCGATCTCGTCGGACACGACCATGGTGCCGATCTGCGCCGCGTAGGCCGAGCCCGAGCGCCCGGCGATCACGATGGCCACCATCAGCGGCGCAAATTCGCGCAGCATGGCGTAGCCCACCAGTTCCACCACAAACACGTTGGCGCCGTAGTGGCGCAACTGGTCGGCGCCCTGGTAGGCCACCACCACGCCGAGCAGGAAGGACGTGAGGCCGACGATCGGAAGGGCGTCGAGGCCGCCGATCTGCACTTCATGCAGCACGGCGCGCCAACGCCAGCGGTCCTTGCCGCGCAGGGGCCCCGCGGCCACCAGGGCCAGCTCTCCAACGAAGGCCAGGTAGTCGCGCGCCTGCTGCGCGGCCGCCACGGCGCCTTGGCCGGTGCGCTGGAGCAGCGTGCGGTGGGGCGGCTCGGCCGGGGCCAGCGGGGCATCGGCCAGCACCTGCTGCATCAGCCCGGCAGCGCGCGTGGGCCAGGCGCGCAAGCTGGGTTGGGTGGCGGCCTCTGGCAGCCAGCGCTTCAGCAACCAGGCGCCGGCACTGTCCATGGCCTGCAGGGCCGTGCCGTCCAGCACCGTGGGCGCCGGGTCGGGCGCGGGTAGGCCCCCGGGCTGGATCAGGCTGTGCAGACCCTGCAGCGTCCAGGGACCGGACACGGACCAGATGCCACCGGCACCGGCCTGCAGGCTGGCGCGCGAGGCGTCGGAGGCATCGGTGGTTTCAGCGGCAGCGGACGCGGGCTCAAGCATGAGCGTCGCAGCTTGGGGCGGCAGCCGCGGCCCGTCTGTCCGCTGACGCACAGTCGGGGCGAGATGGTGCGATAGCGGACAGACGCCGCCGCAGCTGCGGGCTACATCCAGGTTTCAGATCCTGTTGAGCGCCTGAACATGCCCCGCCACACCCCGCACGTCCCATACGCCCGCAACGGCTACAACCTCAGCCACCGTCGGCGCCGCACCCGCGGCGTGGCGCGCCTGATGCCGTGGCTGGCCGGGGCACTCTTGGCTGTCCTGGGCTTCTGCATATTGATCGCGCTGGCCATAGCCGTCTTTGGTTGGAACTGGGCGCGCTCACCGCTGGAAGGCTGGGCCCAGCGGCAGAC
Source organism: uncultured beta proteobacterium (assembly GCA_963750785.1). GTDB lineage: Bacteria > Pseudomonadota > Gammaproteobacteria > Burkholderiales > Burkholderiaceae_C > Rubrivivax. The sequence continues at coordinate 29,488 of CAVVSC010000007.1, forward strand.
CGGGCGCGAGCTGCGCCTGGGCGGCGACCTGGACGTGCACCTCGGGTGGCCTTGGCCCCGCGTCACAGCGCAGTCCGTCAGTTTCGCCAACCCGGCCTGGGCCGGCACGCCGCAGATGGTGCTGGCGGATCGGGTGGAAGTCACCTTGGACCTGCCCGCCCTGCTGCGCGGGCGGGTGGCTTTTCCGGACGTGCAGCTGTGGCGGCCGCAGTTGTTTCTGGAGCAGGGCAGCGGTGGCCGCAAGAACTGGCTGCTGGACAGCACGCAGACCGACGAAGCGGTGCGCATCCCCGTTGACCGGCTGGTGATCCACGAAGGACAGATCCACTACGACGATGCCGCCTTGAACACGTCGATCGTGGCTGACCTGTCGACTGCTGCGGTGCCCGTGACCGGGGCGCTCCCCGCCGACACCGCAGACGGCGTGCGCTTCAAGGCGCGCGGCCGCTTCCAGGGCCAGGCCCTGCAGGCCGAAGGGCAGGGCGGTGCGGTGCTGGCCTGGGGCGACGAAAGCCACCCCTACCCGCTGCAAGTGCAGGCCACGCTGGGGCCCACGCAGGTGAAGCTGTCCGGCACCGTGACCAGCCTGCATCTCATCAGCGCGGTGGACCTGCAGATGGAGCTGTCCGGCGACAGCCTGTCCGGCCTGTTTGTACTGACGGGCGTGGCCTTGCCACCCACGCCGGCCTACCGCAGCAGCGGCCAGCTGGTGCGCGCGGGCGAGGTCTGGCGCTACGGGCCTTTCACCGGGCAGGTGGGGCGCAGCGACCTGGCCGGCACGCTGCAGGTGCAGCTGGGCGCCGCACGGCCGGTGCTCAGCGGCAGTCTGCGGTCGCGCCAGCTGGACCTGGCCGACCTGGGTCCGGCGGTGGGCAAGCGCGAGAAGAAGGGCAAAGACAAAGACCCGACCCCCAACGCCCGCGTGCTGCCCGACCTGCCCCTGGACACCAGCCGCTGGGCCCGCATGGACGCCGACGTCAAGCTGCAGGTGCAGAGCCTGCTGCGGGACCAGTCCCGCTGGGTGGATGGCCTGGAGGTGCGCGTGCTCTTGCAGGATCGGCTGCTGCAGCTGAACCCGCTCGGCTTCAACCTGGCCGGCGGCGACCTGCGCGCGCAGGTCAGCTTCGACGCCCGCAACGAACCCTTGCGCGGGCAGGTCAGCGCCAAGCTCAGCGGCCTGAAGCTGGCGCGCCTGCTGCCGGCAGCCGAAGCGCAAAAGGACCTGGTGGGTCGGATGGACGGGGACCTGAACCTGCGGGGCCAGGGGGCTTCCATTGGCCAGATGCTGGCGACGGCCGACGGCCACTTCGGGCTGGTGGCGGGCAAGGGCCAGGTGAGCCGCCTGCTGATGGAGCAGTCAGGACTGCACCTGCTGGAGATCCTTCGCCTGAACCTGCTGGGCGACCAGACCGTGACCGTCAATTGCGCCCGGCTGGACTTCCAGGTGGCGAAGGGCGTGATGCAGGCGCAAGGTTTGGTGATGGACACGGCCGTCAACACCCTGGTCGGCAGCGGGCAGATCAATCTGGCCGATGAAACCCTGGACCTCACGGTGGTGCCGCGCACCAAGGTCGTCAGCCTGCTGTCGCTGCGCAGTCCCATCCACATCACGGGCAGCCTGGGCCAGCCGGAGGTGGGCGTGGACCGCGGGCGACTGGTGGCCCGCGGTGCCGGGGCACTGGCTCTGGGCTTGATCAACCCCTTGCTGGCCCTGGTGCCCCTGGTGGACCCGGGGCCCGGCAGACCGGCGGGTTGCGGCGCCTGACGCGCGCCGCGTGTGTTCAGCGGCTGGGCGCTGAAGCGGCCGGCATCACGATGACCGTGGTGCCATCACCGCTTGCGCCGGTGTTGCCTTGCCGACCCGTGTTGCCTGTGGCACCGGTGTAGCCGGTGGCACCTGTGCTGCCTGTACTGCCCGTGGCGCCGGTGTAACCCGTGTTGCCGGTGTTCCCGGTCGCGCCGGTATTGCCAGTATTGCCTTTGGCGCCGGTGAAGCCGTCATTGCCCTGGTTGCCTTGGCTGCCCGTGGCACCTTGCGGTCCGGGCGGTCCGGCGACGGGCGCTGCTGCGGGCGGTGCCGGCGGCACGTTGATGACGTTGGGTCGGTCGCAGGCGGTGAGCGCCAAGGCAGCCCAGGTGGCGGCAAAGAGAAGATGCGTGCGGTTCATGGTCGGTCCTTGAAATGGGTGTGGAAAATCTGTGGCGACCATAGGTCCCTTCGGTGGCGCCGTCTGTGCGGCAGCCTGCTCAAGCCTGTGTGGCTTGGCGCACAAACGGGCCATGGCTCTTCGCGCAAGCTCGGCTCCGTTTTTCATCCCCAGGACCAGGAGACCCGCCATGTCCGACATCCGCTCCAATGCCACGCCCGAAAGCCCCAGCGACACCCTGGTCGCCGACGCGGCGCCCACCTCCTTTGGCGTCTTCAAGCCGGTGGGCTGGCTCATGCTGGGCTTCCCCACGCAGGCGCAGGCCGACACGCTGATTCCGGCCTTGCTTGGCGCGGGCTGGGCCTCCGAGACCGTGCTGCACTTCAAACCGCGTGAAAGCGTGACCGAACTGCAGGCCCTGGTGGACAAGGCCGGCGGCATGGCTGGCTTTGGCTACGAGATCACCCTCTTGAGACGTTATCTCGCCCTGGCACAGCAGGGCCATTGCTGGCTGCTGGTGAAGGTCAAGAGCGTGGAAAACGCGGCCGACGCGGCGGAACGTGCACGGGCCTGCGGGGCGACGCTGGCGGTGCATTACCGCACGCTGACGGTAGAGGAACTGATTTAGCGGACTGCGCCGGGTTCGGGCTTCAGACGGGCTTCAGACGGGCTTGCGCGGCCGCTGTTTCGCCACGACGGTCTTGATCACCAGGGTCAGCGGGCCCGCGGCCGCAAAAGCCACAGCCTGGGTCCGCAAGCTCTGGTCGATCAGAGCCAGGACTTCGGGCCGGTCGAGATCGGCTGCGGACTGCAGGCGCACGCTGCGCACCTGGCTGCCGGTGCCTTGCAACAGGCCTTGCGGGTCTTCAAGATCGACGCCGCGCAGGAAGAACAGGGTGACCCAGCGGGGGTACGCGGCCAGCGACAGGTGCGCGTCGGGCGTCCTGTCCGTGGGCGCGTAGCCAAAGACCAGGGCGTTGTAGTTGTCGAACACGAGCTCGCAGCCACGCGGCACGAGCCGGCGCATCCGGGCGCGGCAGGCCTGCAGCGTGCCCGCCAGTTCGGGCGTGTACTTCGCCACGAACCCCTCCACTTGCGCGTCAGCCATGTTGTTGTGCATGGGAGAAGGCGGACGGCGAGGATCAGCGCCTGGGTCGCGCGGCCTTGGCCTGCTTGGGCCAGTACTGGAATTCGTCTTCGTGGACTTCGATGTCCAGTTCCAGGACGCGTGCCTGCAGCCGTTCCTGCGCCTCGGCCACGGCCTGGTTGTAGATGCTGGGGCCCACCTCGTCCAGGAAGAAGCCCAGCAAGGCACCCGCTGCGATGTTGCCGATGCGCTCTTCCATGTGTTCGTTGAAGTAGCGCTCGATGGACGCGATGGCCTGCGCGCGCGCTTCCTTGGACAACTCGATGCTCATGCAGGGGATCCTTCTGCGCAGGCTCTGCAGATGCAGGCCTTGCCCTGCTGGCTTGCCGGGACGCGGGCCAGCAAGGCAGGATTGAACCGGACTTCTGTGCACCAGCAGGGCGTGTCGAACGAACCGGTGCGGGCTGCCGCGCAGCCGTTGGCCTGGCCGCACAGGGGGCAGGCATGGGCAGGTCGTGGAGAAGACGGTGAGGAAGACGCCGGGGAAGGCAGGCGCACATAGAAGTGGTCCCACTCGGCCGACTCCACCAGGCGGAAGCCGTGGCGCAGATAGAAGGCGTTGGACCGGCTGCCCTTCAAGGCGCCCACGCGCAGCGCCTGGTTCGCAGCGTCAGCTTCGGCAAAGACTTGGCGTAGCACCGCCGCGCCAAGACCTTGCGCTTGGTGGCTGGGCGCGATGTACAGGTGGTCCAGCAGCAGATGGTCTGCAAGCGGCCGCAGCACCATGAATCCGGCGGTCTGGCCCGCGACCACGATGGCGCGTGTCAGCGCCGGATCAAAGCCATCCAGAAACCGCGCGCGCGCACGGTCTGCGTTGAAGCGGCCCACGGCTTCCAGGCTTTCGCGCATGGCCAGCACGCGCAAGTCCGCCAGCGCGAGGCCTTCGTCCGCGTCAACGGACCTGAGCTCCAGGGCTGCGCCGTGCACGACGAACCTAGTTGCGCGCCGAAGCCGAAAACTTGGCGAAGAAGGCGTGGATGGACTGGTCGCCCATGTTGCGCGCGTCGGCCAGTTCACCGGCCTTGGTGGCATACACCACCTGGCCTTGCGGCGACAGCACGGCCACGGCGGGGATGCCGCTCTTCAGCGGCACGCCGTAGGACTCGGCAACGTCCAGGTTGCGGTCGAACTTGCCGACGTTGACCTTGACCACGCGGAAGTCCTTGGCCATCAGCGGGGCGGCCGCGCCTTCCTTGAAGGCCATGTCCAGCACCTTGCAGTCGCCGCACCAGTTGGCGCCAAAGACCACCAGCACGGGGACCCGGGCCTTGGCGGCGTCGGCCAGCGCGGCCCGGATCTGTGCCTTGGCGTCGGCTGCTTCGTCGTAGGGGCCGGGCGCCGCGAAAGCGGTTGTGAAGGCCACTGCGGCCGCCGTCAGGAACAGGGCCCTACGCATGGTGCAGCGCCGCGTTGAGCGTGGCGCTCGGGCACATCACGGCCTGGGTCTTGGCTGGGTCCGGCAGGTAGTAGCCGCCGATGTCCACGGCCTTGCCCTGCACCGCATTGAGCTCGTCCACGATCTTCTTTTCGTTGTCGGCCAGGGTCTTGGCCAAAATCGAAAAGTGCGCGGCCAGTTCCTTGTCGTCGGTCTGCGCGGCCAGTTCCTGGGCCCAGTACAGCGCCAGGTAGAACTGGCTACCCCGGTTGTCCAGCTGGCCGGTCTTGGGGCTGGGGTTCTTGTTGTTGTCCAGCAGCTTGCCGGTGGCCGCGTCCAGCGTCCTGGCCAGCAGCTTGGCGCGGGCGTTGTTGGTCTTCAGGCCCAGGTCTTCCAGCGACACGGCCAGCGCCAGGAATTCACCCAGCGAATCCCAGCGCAGGTGGTTTTCCTCCACCAGTTGTTGCACGTGCTTGGGTGCCGAACCGCCCGCACCCGTTTCGTACATGCCGCCGCCAGCCATCAGGGGCACGACGGACAGCATCTTGGCGCTGGTGCCCAGTTCCATGATGGGGAACAGGTCGGTCAGGTAGTCGCGCAGGATGTTGCCGGTGGCGCTGATGGTGTCCAGGCCGCGGGCGACGCGCTCCAGCGTGTAGCGCATGGCACGCACCTGGCTCATGATCTGGATGTCCAGGCCGGCCGTGTTGTGCTCGTGCAGGTACATCTTGACCTTGGTGATGAGCTGCGCTTCGTGCGGGCGGTACTGGTCCAGCCAGAACACCACCGGCATGCCGGAATTGCGCGCCCGCGTGACGGCCAGCTTGACCCAGTCGCGGATGGCGGCGTCCTTCACCTGGCACATGCGCCAGATGTCGCCGGTTTCCACGTTCTGCGTCAGCAGCACTTCGCCGCTGTTCAGGTCGGTGATGTTGGCGACACCGTCTTCGGGGATCTCGAAGGTCTTGTCGTGCGAGCCGTACTCTTCCGCCTGCTGCGCCATCAGGCCCACGTTGGGCACCGTGCCCATGGTCTTGGGGTCGAAGGCGCCGTGCCATTTGCAGAAGTTGATGATCTCCTGGTAGATGCGGGCAAAGGTGCTCTCCGGCATCACGGCCTTGACGTCCTTCAGGCGGCCGTCGGCGCCCCACATCTTGCCGCCGTTGCGGATCATCGCGGGCATGGACGCGTCCACGATGATGTCGTTGGGCGAATGGAAATTGGTGATGCCCTTGGCCGAATCCACCATGGCCAATTCAGGGCGGCCTTCGTGGCAGGCATGCAGGTCGCGCTTGATCTCGTCCTGCTGGCTCTGCGGCAGCGTGGCGATCTTGTTGTACAGATCGATCATGCCGTTGTTGACGTTCACGCCCAGGTCGTCGAAGAGCTTGGCGTGCTTCTCGAAAGCTTCACGGTAGAAGATCTTCACGCAGTGACCGAAGACGATGGGGTGCGAGACCTTCATCATCGTGGCCTTCACGTGCAGCGAGAACATGACGCCGGTTTCATGCGCGTCTTCGATCTCGCGTTCGTAGAAGTCCAGCAGCGCCTTCTTGCTCATGAACATGCTGTCGATGACCTCGCGGTCCAGCAGCGACACCTTCTGCTTGAGCACCACCGTCTTGCCGCTCTTGGTGATGAGCTCCATCTTCACGTCACGCGCGCGGTCCAGGGTCATGGACTTTTCACCATGGTAGAAATCCCCCTGGTGCATGTGCGACACGTGGGACCGCGAGGCCTGGCTCCAGGCGGCCATGCTGTGCGGGTTCTTGCGGGCGTATTCCTTCACCGCCTTGGGCGCGCGGCGGTCTGAATTGCCTTCGCGCAGCACCGGGTTCACGGCCGAGCCGGTGCACTTGGAATAGCGCGCGCGCAGGGCCTTTTCCTCCTCGGTCTTGGGCGATTCGGGGTAGTCGGGCAACGCGTAGCCCTTGCCCTGCAGTTCCTTGATGGCCGATTTGAGCTGCGCGACCGACGCGCTGATGTTGGGCAGCTTGATGATGTTGGTGTCCGGCAGCAGCGTCAGCTTGCCCAGCGCAGCCAGGTTGTTGGGCACCCGCTGCGCTTCGCTCAGGCATTCCGGAAACTCGGCCAGCACGCGCGCGGCGACCGAGATGTCGCTGGTGTCGATCTGCACGCCGGCCGGCGCGGTGAAGGCGCGGATGATCGGCAGGAACGCATAGGTCGCCAACAGGGGCGCTTCATCGGTCAGTGTGTAGATGATGGTCGGTTGCTTGGTGCTCATGCGCGGTCTTCCGGTTGGTCGTTTGGTTGCTGCAAAGAGTCGGTGGGGCGGGTGGCCTGAGCCTGGATTCTCGCCGCCTCGGGCGACGCCGGGCTGACGGCGCGCCACATGTGCACCTTGCCCCGGTAGCCGCCGGGCGTGAGGATGGCCATGGGCTCCACCCCAAAAGGCTGGAAACCGGCGCGCCGGTACAGGCGGATGGCGGGTTCATTGCCCTCGGTGACGGTCAGCGTCACCATCAGGATGCCGCCGCGATCGCGCGCGCAGTCCAGGGCCGCCGCCAGCAATTCCCGGGCGGCAGCCGTGCCACGCGCCTGCGGTGCCACGTACATGCCGATCAGCAGCGCCTTGTGCCGGGTCTTGGGCTTGGCGGAAAACTCCAGCGCCACGGTGCCGACCAGCTGGCCCCCGTCAAAGGCGCCGAAGGCGGCGCTGAGGCCCGCGGGGTCGGCGATGCGCTTGACCCAGAAGGATTCCGGCTCGTCCGCTCGTTCGGCTGCCGTGGAGGTGAAGGCGTCGGCCGCCAGCTCGTAGGCCTGCAGCATCAGCCGGCGGTAGGGCGCGGCGTCGGTGGCCTGGAGCCGGACGATCTGCAGGGCGGTCATGGGTTTGCCGGCGGGCCTTCAGGCCATTCGGATTCGGATGCGTTCAGGGGCGCACCATACCCGGGCTGCAGCCTGTTTTGGGCGTGAGAGCGTCCAGCGCGTAGCCCTGCAGCAGGCAGCGGAAACGGGGACTGCGGTTGAATTGGTAGAAGTACAGGCCCGCCGCAGCAGGCAGGGCTGCGTTGCAGCGCAGTTCTTCCAGCAAGGCCGGGCCGATGGCAAAGAGCGCGCTGCGCGAGCCCTGGGCCGGGACCACCAGCGGCGCGTTCTGCATCCGGCTGACGCGCACGGTGTTCTCCATGGCGTCTTCAGCCGCCGCATCGCGGTACCAGACCAGGTGCGGGCCGGGCGCCAGCGACAGGGCGGTGTCGGCTGCGTTGCTGAACTGGACCTCCAGGCTCATGCTGCCGGCCACCCGCTGGCCGGTGACCCGGCAGCTCAGGCCGGCCTGGTCGGGTGGCTCGGCGCGGGCGGCTTGGGGGCTGATCGCCACCAGCGAGATCAGCCATGAGGCCGCCAAGGGTGCCAACCGTGGCGCAAGCGGGCCGGCGCGCAGCCCGCACGAACGCCGCCCCTGATCACCAGCGCAGCGATCGGGCATGTTCCAGGGTGTATTCAGCCAACGGGCCCAGGTGCGGGCCAGGGCGCTGCAGTTGGGATGCGTCTTGCGCGTAGACAAAGGCCTGCAGATGCTGCACCGCGGCCAGGTCCACCCGCTCCAGTTCGATCCAGCTGCGCTCGTAGCCACCCGGCTCGCCCACACGTTCAAGGGCGTCCATGGCCGCCAGTTCGGCCGCCGAGACTTCAAACACCTGGCCGCGCACCTGCACGCCGCCCGGCAGCGCAGGCATCAGGCAAGGCAGCTGTCCGTTGATCAGGAACAGCGCGCAGGGCCGGGCGGTGCGGTACTCGCCTGCCAGGCGCTGGCCCTTGTTGACGTGGAAGTTCGGGAAGCCCTGCTTGAGCGAGCCGTAGACAAACAGCAGGTGCATGGCCGACCGGGTGCGTGTGCTTGTGGGTGTGCGTGTGCGTCAGGCCGGCGAACGGCGCAGCGGGCCGAAGCAGCTTTCCACCTTGGGTTCGACGCAGATGATGAACTCGGTGAACTTGGGTTCGAAAAGCACGTAGGTGATGTTTTCCATCGACGTGTTGTCGGTGTCATCGTCCCCGCAATCCTTGCCGCCGTTGTCCTTCACGGTGAACATGGTCAACACGTAGAAGCCGGCCGCGTCCGGCGTTTCGCTGATCGTGTAGGTGTTCTCGGTGATTTCTGCACCACTGGTCACTGGCGCGGTGCCGTCCGGGCGGAAGTCGTAGACCTCGGTGCAGCCGTTGCGGGCACTGGTCCACTGCCATTTGCCCAGGATGGGGTGCTTGCTGGAAGGCTTGCGTGTCTGCGCCTGGCCTGCCAGGCACAGGGCGGTGGCGGACAGGAAGACGGCGGCGGCGCGGGCCAGGGTTTTCAGGTTCATATCGACAGTGTCGTTGAGTCGGTGGGCCGCATCAGGATGTGTGGTCATGCACCGCACGCCAGCCGGCGGCGGTGCGGACCCAGACCAGGGTGAACCAGCCCGACTGCTCGGCTTCGGCGCCGCCGGACAGCACGTAGCGGCCGGTCACCAGCGCCGAGTCGGCAGACAGGCTGCGCACCGCAACACTTTCCATGCGCAGCTGTTGCTTCGGCTTGCCGTTGACGAAGTAGGCCTGGCCGAAGGACTTCTCGATGGCTTCGATGGTCGGGCGCGGCCCGGTCTTGGTCATGACCGTGACGGACGGGTCATAGATCGCCAGATGGCCTTTCAGGTCGCCGCGGTTCCAGGCGTCGGCCGACGCCTGGATGGCGGCCAGGATGTCTCCTCGGTCCTTGTCCACGGTGGGGGGCTGTGCTGTGGACTGTGCTGGGGGCTGTCCTGTGGAGCAGGCGCCCAGCACGGCCGAAGCGGTCAACAGGGCCGTGGCCGCCAGGGCCCTGGTGCTGCGCAGCTTCATGCCACTGAGGAGACGAAGCTGACGTCCTCGGCCGTGGCCGTGCCGCCCTTGCGCCCGGGGTAGCTGATCCAGCGCATCACGACGTTCAGGTCCTGCACCAGCTGTTCGGCCAGGATGGTGAAGCCGTTGTCCAGTTCCATGTTGCCGGTGGTGTGGGCGTCCTTGACCAGGGTCAGGTCGTAGCCGCGGTCCAGCGCGGCGTAGGCCGTGGCGCGGATGCACCAGTTGGTGGCCGCACCCGCCAGCACGATGTGGCTGACGCCGCGCTGGGCCAGTTCGCTTTCCAGCGTGGTGTTCTCGAAGGACGACTCGAACTGCTTATGGACGCGCGGCTCGCCCGCCTGCGGCACCAGTTCCGGCACCCACTGCCATTCCGGGCTGTCCTTCACCAGTTGCTGGTCTGCATGCTGCACCCAGACCACCGGCACGCCTGCGGCACGCGCGCGTTCCACCGCACGCGCCACCTGGCCAATGGCACGCGGTGCGTCCCAGGCCGTGCTCATCACGCCGACCTGGACGTCGACGACGACCAAGGCCGACTGGGTGCCGCTGCGGATGCTTGCCATGTGCCGTTCTCCAGAAGGTGAGCAGGGTTCGTTTGCGTGGGATGTGCGGTGCGTGCGGGGCGCGCGGATCAATTTTCGCTGACGTGGCCGCGCTGCAGCGCCGCGGCCCTGTCCTGGAACACGGCCATGGCGGTCAGCATGCGCAGGAAACCCAGCTTCTTGTAGAAGCCTTCCTTGCCGGGCACCGAGTACAGGATGATTTTCTTGTGTCCGGCGGACAGCTTCATCAGCGCCTGCACCACGGCCTTGCCCAGGCCCGTGCCCTGGTGGCTGGGCAGGACGGCCACGTCGCAGATGTAGGAACAGTCCGCGCCGTCCGCCAGCGCGCGGCCCACAGCCACCAGGCGACCCGACTCGCGCACGAAGCAGCGGTAGCGGCTGTTGCCGAAGACCAGTTGCAGGTCGCTGGCCTGCTTGCGGCCCAGCGGGGCGGCCTGGTAGAGCGCTTCCAGTTCCAGCCAATCCACGTCGGCCAGGTTGTCGGACCAGGTGAGTGCCACGGTCAGTCCTCGGTTTCAGTCCTGGATCTCGGTGATGCTTGTGTGGCGCGCCAGCAGCACTTCGGTGGCCGTGAGCGTGTGCGCTGCGATGATGTCTGCGCCGGCCACTTCGAAATCCAGACCTTGCAGCAGGCGCAGCGAACGGATGTTGGCACGTTCCACGCACGCCAGAAACTGCCGGACGCCATAGGCCGTGGCCAGGTGGTCGACCATGGCGCCGGTGCACAGCCGGGCATGGCCACGGCCCCAATGTTCGCGGCCCAGCACGTAGGCGATCCAGGCCTGGCGGTCGCCGAACAGCGTGGCCTGCACAAAGCCCAGCGCCTGCTGGTCTTCGGTCAACACGGCCCAGTTCAGCCACTGTTCGGTGCCATCGGGCGAATGCCGCGCTTCCAGGCGCGTGTACACGTCGGCCAGGGCTTGCTCCGACGCAGGGGGGCCGTGGTCCATGCAGACGTACAGGAGGGGATCGGCCAGCAGCGGGTACAAGACCTGCGCATGCTGGCGGACCAGGGGCTCCAGCCGCAGGCGGCCCGCCGTCAGCGGCTTCATCGCGGTCTGCGCAGTTGGGGTCAGGTGGTGGCCTTGCCGCCGTCCTGCGCCTCGATGAAGGCCTTGCGGAAGCCCATCGGGTCGGCAATGCCGGCGAGCGGTGCATGCGAACTGCCGGTGCCGGCGATGATGAGCGTGCCGAAGTTGAAGACCCGGCCCATCACACCCTGTTCGACCTGGATGCTCTCCACCTTGTTCAGGTTCATCTCCACCGTCTGACGCCGGATGAATCCGTGCTTGACCATGACCCGCTTGGTCGTCACCGCCAGTTCCACCGACTTGAAGCGCACGTAGGCGATGCCCAGGAAGATCAGGCCGATGCCGAACACCGGTGTCAGCACCACGCCGGCGGCGATGACGTGCCACAGCGACCACAGGCTGATGTGGCCGATGTGCACGATGCGCTCGTCCTTGACCAAGGCACCTTCGACATAACTGGCCATCGCGCTAGCCCTGCTGCTGGAAAGCCCGCAGTGTAGGGGCCGTACCCCATCTGAAACCACGCCCGCGCGGTGCTACACGTCGTGGGCGTAGACGATGAAGCCCTGGTGCCGGGCCAGCTTGTCGTACAGCAAACGCCCGGCGGCGTTGTTGGTGTGGGTCTGCCAGTAGACGCGTTGGATGCCGTGGGCCTGCGCATCCCGGTAGACGGCCTCGATCAGCGCCCGCCCCACGCCTTTCCCGCGTGCGGCCGGCGCCGTGAACAGGTCCTGCAGGTAGCAGGTCGGTTCCAGCCGTGTGGTGCTGCGGTGGTGCAGGAAGTGGGTGAGGCCGAGAACCTGGCCTTCCACTTCCGCCACCCGCGCAAACACCGGTTCGCTGGCGTCGAAGAAACGGCGCCAGGTGGTCTCGGTGATCAACGGGTTCAGCGCCGTGGCGCCTTCACGGCCGTAGAAGGCGTTGTAGCCGTGCCAGAGCGGCAGCCAGGCGTCCCAGTCGGATTCCAGCAGCGGACGGGTGGTGATGGGCATGGGGCGCTCAGTCCAGGTTGCGACGGACCAGCACGCTGCCGTGTTCGCTTTCACGGTGGAACACAAATCCGGCAGCGGTGAACAGGCTCAGCGGGCCGTAGTGGTTTTCAGCGTCGCCGCTCACACCGGGCTTGGGCGCGGCTTCCGCGATGCGCAATCCCTGGGCCTTCAGGCCCGCGCAGGCCGCGTCCAGCAAGGCCTTGGCCACGCCCGTGCGGCGGTGTTCACGGGCAACGACAAAGCAGGTGATCTGGCCCATGTGCTCGGCGTCCGGGTCCGGCTCGTCGGCGAATGCATCCAGCATGTGGCGCGGTGCGGCATTGCACCAGCCGATGACCTGACCGTTGCGGTAGGCCAGGTAGCCCTGCATGCGCGCGTTGCAGATGCGGCTGCAGGCGGCGCCGCGGTTTTCTTCCGCCGTGCGGTCCATCCACTTCACCTGGGCGTGGTCCACGTACAGGAACTGGCAGTAGCAGGACCGCCACTTCGGGTTGTCGGCGAAGGCTGCGCCTTCGAAGTAGTGCAGGAAGTCCGGCAGCCGCTCGGGTGTCAGCGGGCGGATGTCCAGGTCGTCGGCAGGGGCCCCGTCGGTCATGGCTGCGGGTTCCTTTTCGCTGCGGTTCAGACCACGTCGGCAGGCGCCACCAGCACCCGCTGGTAACGCGCCAGCGCGGCGACGTTGCTCAGGCCCATCCACTGCGCCACGTCTTCGGGCGCACTGCCGCGCCGCAGCTGGCGCAGCGCAAAGGTGTGGCGCAGCTTGAAGCTGCCGCCTTCGCTGTCCGGCACGCCCGCGGCGGTCAACACGGCCTTGGCCGCGCTGTACTGCGCCACCTTGCCCCACGGCCGGCCGGCGCGTGTGGCGGGGAAGAGCACGGGGCCGGCCATCTGCAGCGCGCAACGCGTGTCCAGCCAGGTCCGCAGCAAGCGGGCGGCCCAAGGGGCCAAGGGCGCTTCGCGGGCCGGCGCGCTGCCGTGGGCGGGCAGGCGGACCTTCCATGGCATGCCGGCCCGTGCGCCCGCACCGGCGCCGTGGCTGACGACGCCGTCCACCGTGCAGGCGCGGATGTCGCCCGGCGTCAGGCCCGCGCCCAGCTGCAAGGCCACCGCCGTGCGGTTGCGCAGCGACTGCCAGGCCAGGCCGTCGCTGCGGGCCATTTCGCCATGCATGTCCATCAACCAGGCGACCAGGCTGCGCGCCTGCGCGGCGTGCAGGTGTTCCGGCAAAGGCGTCTTGTCGGCGGCGTTGGCATAACGCCATTCTGGTGTGGACATCAGCAGCGCGTGGGCCGCCGTGTTGCGTGGCTGGTCACCGCCTTGCGCGCGGTGGGTCTGCACCGCGTCGGCCAGCATCAACAGCCGCCAGGCGTGGCGGGCGGTGAGCTCGTCGTCATGGCCGCGTGATAGCAGAAAAGCCTGCAGGTCGCCCGCTTGCCACCGGTCCAGGTGCAGGCCTCGAGCCACGCACCACTGTGTCAACGCGGTCCACATGCTGCGGTACACGGCGACGGACGATGCCTCGCGGAGCCCGCCCTGGCGTTCGCGCGCCTGCAGCCAGGCGTCGAAGGCGTCCGCATAGGTCTGCGGGCTGGCGCTCTGGGCTTCGTCGAACAGGTCGGGTGTGAATGGCAGCATGGCCTGTTGGGCAGTCCTGGGATGTGCCGCACTTTATCGCCCGCATCCCATGCAGACCAGCGTTCATGCAGCACCGCACCGCCTGCAGTGAAAATGAACTAACGGCGGGCTGTTTCCTGGGTGCGGGGTTTGCGTGTTCAATCAACGCTTCGCCGTTAGTTCACTTCAACCAGGCCCAAGCGACCCAGGGGCCACCGATGCACAAGGACCGCATGAACCAGGACGCGCCACCGGCCGCCCCCGCCCAGCCGCGCAACCCCTTGCATGGCGTCACGTTGGAAGCCATCGTCACGGCGCTGGTTGCGCAGTACGGCTGGGCCGGCCTGAACGAGCGCATCCCGCTGCGCTGTTTCACCAGCGACCCCAGCGTGGCGTCCAGCCTGAAGTTGCTGCGCAAGACGCCCTGGGCGCGCGACAAGGTGGAAAGCCTCTACCTCTTCATGCTGCGCGATTCGCGCCGTGCCAAGCAGGGCCAAGGGCCCGCAGCCAAGTGACGCCCTTGCCTCGACAGTTGGGCTATCTCAATGGCTACCCGCCGGACCTGCTGGTCCAGGTGGCCGAGCTCATTGAACAAGGCCGCCTGGGCGAGACCCTGCGCCAGCGCTACGGCGACCCGCATGGCGTGCGCACCGACGGCGCTCTCTACGACTACGTGCAAGATCTCAAGAGCCGCTTCATGCGCAAGGCCGACCCCTTGGCCAAGGTGGCCTACGACAACCAGCTGCACATCGTGCGGCATGCGCTGGGCACGCACACCTCGGTATCGCGTGTGCAGGGCGGCCGGCTCAAGGCCAAGCGGGAGATCCGCATCGCCGGGCTTTTCAGGCAGGCGCCCGAGCCCTTCCTGAAAATGATCGTGGTGCACGAGCTGGCGCACCTGAAAGAGCGCGCACATGACAAGCCGTTCTACGCCTTGTGCACACACATGGAACCGGCCTACCACCAGCTGGAGTTCGACACGCGGCTGTGGCTGACCGCCCTTGAACTGGATGCAGAACTGAAAACGGAATTGAAGGCGAAATGAAAACGGGGCCCCTCCCGCAAGAAGGGCCCCGCTGAGTTTCAGCGTCAGGCGGGCTGGATTACAGCGCGGCGTCCTTCAGCTTCTTCAGCGCGCGCGTCTTGATCTTCACGGTGGCCGGCTTGGCGGCGAAGGTGCGTTCCACCTTGGTGAAGGGGTCGATGCCCGTGCGCTTCTTCTTGGCCGGCACGTTGACCACGTTGACCTTCAGCAGGCCCGGCAGCGTGAAGGAGCCCAGGCCCTTCTTGTGCACGGAGGCCAGGATGGTGGCTTCCAGCGACGCGAAGATGGCCTTCACGGCCTTGACTTCAACAGCCGCCATCTCGGCCAGGTGAGCGATCAGGCCGGTCTTGTTGAACGCGGTCTTGATGGGCTTCGGTGCGGTCACGACCTTGGCCGGTGCGGCGGCCTTCACGGCCTTGACGGCCTTCTTGGCGGGAGCGGCCTTCTTGGCGGCCTTCGGAGCGACGGACTTCTTTGCAGTTGCCATGGATTTGAGTTTCTTTCGAGTTGACGATGCACCCCGCGTGTGTGCGGGGCGTGCTGCAATTCTAGGCGCCGCGTGCCGCGCTTTGCAGCCAATCAGTCCGCAGCGCTCGCTGCGCGCGCCGCTGCAGCGTCCTGCGCCTGCTTCAGGCCTTCCACGATCTTGGCCTGTTGAGCCTGCGCCTGGCTGGCTTGTGCGGCCTGGGTAGCGGCCACCGTAGCGGCCGTGCCGGCCACTTCGGCACCGCACCCGCACAGTCCGCTGGACAGCGTGACTGCAAGGGCCAAGCGTGCCAGGCCTTCCAGGTGTCCTGGGCCTTGGAATCGGGGCATGACGATCTCCTCGTGCAAATGGGGCCACGGGAGGGTAGCGCAGCCGCCGAGACGGCGCGCGTGAATGTGGTCTGGGCGCGGGATCCACTTCTGCAGGCATCACCGGCGCCCAGCGCGGTGTACTTGTTTCGACGGTTTCTACCGTTGGTGCGCGGCCTTCATCGGACGGCCGTGCAGCTTCGGAGCGCCGGTTGTCGCCACCGGCCAAGTGAAGGGGAGCGGTGTCAGGCCGAGGCCCGCACCGCCGTGTTCAAGTGTCCTTCTTGGTGGGCTTGAACCATGCGTCGCTGGCTTTCAATTGCCAAGCGGCGAGTTGCTTCTCGGCTTCTTCCTTGAGGACGCCGTAGCGTTCCTGGATGAGGCCGGCGATTTGCTCGCGATGGCCGGCGGCACGGTCCAGTTCGTCGTCGGTCAGCTTGCCCCATTGGGCCTTGACCTTGCCGGCGGCTTGCTTCCAGTTGCCTTGGATCTGGTCCCAGTTCATGGCGAGTCCTTTCAGGTTTGAGGTCTTGAGCGCGGGCTTGCGCGTCCCTGCGCGTTCATGCGCGCCTGGGCGCGCGGGCACGCATCACGGGCGAACGGCGATCTCGTTCTTGACCTGCTTCACGCCACCGACCTTCCAGGTCAGCGCTTCGGCGGTGCCGCGTTCGGTGGAGCTCTTGGCAAAGCCCGACAGCATCACGGTGCCATTGAGCGTCTCCACGCTGATGGACGCCGCATCAACCAGCTTGTTCTCGACAAAGCGGGCCTTGACGGCGGTGGTGATGGCCGAGTCGTCCACATAGGCACCCACCGATTCCTGGCCCCGTGTGACGGCGCAGCCGGCAGTGGTCAGGACGGCGATGGAGGTCAGTGCGGCGGCGAGTGTGAAACGGATGTTCATGGAATGCTCCTTGGGGTGGTGAAATCGGAAATGCGCTTGCGGTCGTGATGGCGTGCGGTTCAGCCGGGCTCAGTCGTTGAGCCAGCTCTGCAGTTCTTCGGCGTGCTTCTGTTCGTCGGCCAGGATGTCCTCCAGCAGGCGGCGTGTCGTCGGATCCTTTTCGCCGACCAGGGTGATGAGCTGGGTGTAGCTCTCCACGGCCACGCGCTCGGCAATCAGGTTGGCGCGGATCATGTCCGGCAGGTCCTTGGACTCGTCGTAAGCGGCATGGCTGCGGCGCAGCAGGCTGTCCGGCGAAAAGTCGGGCTCACCGCCCAGTTGCGTGATGCGCCGTGCCAGGCGGTCTGCATGCGCCGTCTCTTCGTTGGCGTGGACCAGGAACTCTTCGGCGATGCGCGGTGACGCCAAGCCATGCGCCGTGAAGTGGTGGCGCTTGTAGCGCAGGACGCAGACCAGTTCCGTGGCCAGTGAATCGTTGAGCAGCTTCACCACGCCTTGGCGCCAGGGCGCGTCGTCTGCAACAGGTGCGTCGGCCTCGGCGCTGCGGCGGGCCTTGCCCAGCGCGTCCATGTCCAGCCTGGGGGGCGCATGGTTCGTGGCGGTGTGGTTCTGCGGGGTGCTCATGGAAGTGGAAGTCCTGCGTTGGCGGCCCTTGCAGGCCATGGATTGGACTGTGCGGTGACGAGACCTCGGCGCCCATAGTCCTGTGGCGCACCGCGTTGTAGGACGGCAAGCCGTTGCGTGCTTGTTCGCATTTGTGCGCGCTACCGCACCGACCGGGTGGACGCCACAGCAGAGGCTGCGCCTCCGTCACGTGACAAGAACGCAACCAGGAAACACCATGCAACAACGCAACAGTTCTCGCGCCGCATCGCGCGCTTCATCCACAAGCCCGTCCACAACCCATTCCGAAAGCCCCACCACAAAATCCCCGCGCGCTCGGCAACGGACGCTGTCCTTGAGCAGCGCGGTCCTGGTGCTGGCCATCACGGCTGTCGTTGCGGCCTGCGCCAGCACACCGCCACCGACCGAACAGATTGCCGTCTCCACCGCAGCGGTGTCCCACGCTGCCGCCGCCGGCAGCTCCACGGGTGCGCCGAACGAACTGGGCATGGCCCGCGACAAGCTGCGCCGCGCCAACCTGGCCATGGCCGAGAAGGACAACGACAGCGCGCTGCGCCTGGCCCAGCAAGCCCAGGTGGACGCAATGGTCGCCGAGGCCACCACCGAAGCCGCCAAGGCCCGCAAGTCCGCGCAAGAGGTGCAAGAAGCCAGCCGTGCGCTGCGCGAAGAGATGAATCGCAAGACGCCGTGACGGCATGGGCCGCACATGGCCGCAAGACTTCTCCACCCATCCAAGGACCGACATGAACAACCGATTGATTCCGACCCTCAGCCTGATCGCCCTGGCCACCCTGGCCGCCTGCAGCACCGTGCCGCCCAGCAATCCCCGCG
Organism: uncultured beta proteobacterium; assembly: GCA_963750785.1. Classification (GTDB taxonomy): domain Bacteria; phylum Pseudomonadota; class Gammaproteobacteria; order Burkholderiales; family Burkholderiaceae_C; genus Rubrivivax. The sequence continues at coordinate 47,398 of CAVVSC010000007.1, forward strand.
TGGACGAGGCCCGCGAGAGCCTGCGGCAGGTCCAGCTCAACCCGATGGCACAGAACCTGCCGGGCGCTGAAATGCGTGACGCTCGTGCGGCCGTGAGTGCGGCCGAAGCGGCTCAGGCCCAGAAGGAAAGCACGGCCACGGTGGACCATCTGGCCTACCTGGCGCGCCAGCGCGTCGCCCTGGTGGAACAGGCCGCTGCGCGTCGTGGGTCTGAAGAGGCCGTCACGCTGGCCAACAGCGAACGAGATCAACTGCGGCTGCGCGCCCGCACCCAGGAAGCCGACACCGCGCAACGCAATGCGGCAGCCTCGCAGCGCGACGCGGCCGCTTCCCAGCGCGATGCGCAGATGGCACAGCGGTCGGCCGAATCGTCGCAGCGGGATGCACGCACGGCCCAGCGCGACGCGCAGGCCGCGCAGCGCGACACGGTCACCGCGCAACGCGACCTGCAGACGTCGCGCGAACTGGCGGGTGAAGCCGAGATGCGCGCCAACGCGCTCGAAGCGCAACTGCGCGACCTCAACGCCAAGAAGACCAGCCGCGGCATGGTCATCACCATCGGCGACGTGCTCTTCGACACCAACCGGGCCGAATTGAAAAGCGGTAGCGCGCGCAGCATGGACAAGCTGGTGGTCTTCCTCAAGGCCTACCCGCAACGCCACGCCCTGATCGAAGGCTTCACCGACAGCGTGGGCAGCGAAGACACCAACATGAGCCTGTCGACCCGCCGCGCAGAAGCCGTGCGTGGCCTGCTGGTGAGCCAGGGCGTGGGGACCGACCGTCTGGCCACACGCGGTTATGGCGAGTCCTTCCCCGTGGCAGGGAATGACAACGCGGGCGGCCGGCAGATGAACCGGCGCGTGGAGATCGTGCTGTCTGACGAAGGCGGCACCATCGCACCGCGCTGAGGCGCGTCGTGCCGCGCAATCGATGAGGCCCGTGGCACCGTGCATTCGGCAGCGACCGGCTGCTTCGTGGGGCGCGATTGTCGACAAGACCATCGCGTTCCCCAGCGCCCCGAACCTGCACATGCACATGCACATGCACAGCACTGGCGTCTTGAACTCCTCGAGCCCAGGTATCCGGCCTCAGTGGTAGTCCTCTTCGCGCTGGTGGCGTACCGCCAGCACCACCACTTTTGACGGACTGACGATCTCGTACAGCGCGACATAGCCAGTACCGCCAAACGGAATGATCAGTTCACGCTGCGCTGGGCTTTGGGCGGCCTTGCGAAAGCTGAAGGGCGTGACCGCCAGCCGGTGATCCACGGCCGCCCGGATCGCATCTATCGCGGCTTGGGCGCGATCAAGGTCTTCGCCTGTCTCCGCCTGATCCAGCAAGAAGTCGAACAAGCGCTCCAGATCGGCCGCGGCCGCAGGGGACAGCTCAACCGCGAAGCTCATCGCCAAAGTTCATGGACACAGCTCATCGGCCCAGCTTCTTGCGCTTGGCGTCCAGCCTGGATTGCAGTCCCTGCAGGACGGTGTCAACGGGCACTGAAACGCCCGTCTGGTGGTACGCCTCGGACGCCGCCTGTGCCCGCGCATGGAACGAGCTCTGGACGCGCCTGAAAGCGATGGCGTTGCGCACCGTCGATTCGACGAATTCGGTCAGGGTTTCGCCTTGCTTGAGAACGGATTCGAGTTCAGCGCGCAATTCGGGCTCGACGCGGATCTGGGGTATGACGGCAGACTTCATCGGTACAGTGTATTGCGTTTGCGTTACGGCAGCAAGGCACTGCAGCGGCCAGCCCCTTGGCGCGCGCCTGCGGCCGACGGGGTTTTCGCTTGGGCACAAGACCCCGGTCCGCGGTCTCGAACAAAAAAAGCCGGGCCACCGATCCGTTTCCACTGGCGCCTTCGTCTTTGGCATGTCTGAAGCACATCGAGGTCTGCCATGTCCAACGAGTCTGTCATCCTGATCAATCTGTTGAAATCCCAACCGGGCAAACAGGAGGCCCTGTTCGCGCTCTTGAAGGAGAACACCGAGGCCGTGATCCGCACCCTGCAAGGCTGGAAGACGACCCGCTTGATCGCCGCGAAGGACGGCAGCGGCGTCGCCATCTACTCCGAATGGGACACACCAGCCGACGTCGCAGCGATGCGTGTCGACCCGCGCATGCGGGCCTACTTTCCGAGTATTGCCGAACTGGCAAGCCTGGAGTCGATGCTGGGGTCGGCCGAGTGGGGCATCAGCCGTTGACCGTCGGTGCGGGAGAACCGAGAGGGCCTGAAGGGATCGCGGCCGGGCCGCCCGATGACCCGGCCGTCCAGAGGGACCTCTTTGACAATCAAGACGTCCAACAAGGCTTGAGATCGACCGCTTGGGCTGCCGCACGAATCCAGCAGGGCACAAGGCATGGACAAGGACGAATTCGAGCTTCGCCTGAAGGCGCTGCGGCCCCGGCTGCATCGCTACTGCGCACGCATGACGGGATCGACGGTGACCGGCGAGGACGTCCTGCAGGACGCACTCATCAAGGCGCTGCACGCGCGCGCCGAGGGCACCGAAGTGGACCACTTCGAGGCTTGGCTGTACCGCATCGCCCACAACACCAGCCTCGATTTCCTGCGCGACAGATCCCGCCACTCGCTTGTTCCGCTCATCGACGAGGTCGAGGCCGCGCCACTGCCTGAAGGCTGTGTCGTCTCGATCAGCTTCCAGACCTTCCTGCGCCTGCCCGAATTGCAGCGCTGCGCCGTGATCCTCAAGGATGTACTCGGGCACTCGGTCGAGGAGATTGCAGGCATCGCTGGGTGCTCTGCGGCCGCCGCCAAGTCGGCGCTCCAGCGCGGCCGCGTGGCGCTGCGGCAACTTGCGAAGACGGCTGACGATGTCCGGCTGCCTTTGATGTCCGACCCGGATCGGCAGAAGATCAGCGCGTTCGTACGCATGTTCCAGAGCGGCGACTTCGACGCCATCCGTGCCATGCTCGCCGACGACGTGAAGCTCGACCTGGTGAACCGGCTCCGGCTGGAAGGGCGCGACAGAATCACGCCCTACTTCACGCGTTATGCCGAAGTCACGACGTGGCGTTTCTCGCTAGGCGCGGTCGAAGGACGCCCGGCCATGCTGGTCTTCGACGACGACGCAAGGCAGAAGCCGACGCACTTCGTGCTGCTCGATTGGCACGACGAGCGGATCTCGGGCATCCGCGACTTCTTGTTCGCGCCCTACACCCTCGAATCGGTCGACTGGGTGGTGCTGGGCTAGCTAGCGCGCCGGCAAGCGAAGCACAAACACGCTGTGCAAGGGCAGGTCTGTCCACGCAAGCACCTCGCCAGGTCGCAGGGGCACGGCCCCTGAAGGCGCGGCCTCGGATCCCGTGCCTTGCAGCAGCAGGAACTGCAGGCTGCGTTCGCCGCGCCGCAGCGTGATCTCCGCGCGCGGCCAGTGGGTCGGCAAAGCCGGCTGCAGCGACAGGGTCTGCGCATCCAGCTTCAGGCCAAAGATCGACTCCACCGCCGCGCGGTGCAGCCAGCTGGCGGCACCCGTGTACCAACTCCAGCCGCCACGGCCGATGTAGGGTGGCTCGGCGTACACGTCGCCCGCCACCGCATAGGGCTCCAGGCCATAGACCGCGCCGTGCTGGGTGTCGGCCGCACGGTGTGCAGGACTCAGCCAGGTGAACCATTGGTAGGGCAGGTCGCTGTGTGCTGCGTGGCCGGCCGCTTCCAGCGCGGCCTGGGCCATCAGGGCCCAGACGCCGGCGTGGGTGTACTGGCCGCCGTTTTCGCGCACGCCCGGTGGGTAGGCCTGGATGTAGCCGGCGCTGGGTTCGGCTTCCGCCAGCGGCGGCGTCAGCAGGCGCAGCAGTCCGTGGCGGTCGTCGGCCAGATGCTCGCGCGCCGACGCCATGGCCTGTTGTTGATGCGGGACAGGCGCCGCGCCCGAGATGACGGCCCAGGCTTGCGCGATGAGGTCGATGCGGGCTTCTGCATTGGTGTGTGAACCCAGGGGCTGGCCGTTGTCGAAGAAGGCGCGGCGGTACCAGTCACCGTCCCAGGCCTGGCTTTCCAGCGCGGCAAGCCAGCCGGCTGCGGCTTGCTCCCAGCGGTCGGCGCGCGCCAGGTCACCGCGTGCGCGGGCCAGTGGTGCCATGCCGACGACCAGCGGGCACAGGAACCAGGCCAGCCACACGCTTTCGCCACGGCCTTCGGCGCCGACGCGGTTCATGCCGTCGTTCCAGTCGCCGGTGCCCATCAGCGGCAGGCCGTGTGCGCCCACACGCAGGCTCATGTCCAGCGCCCGTGCCGCGTGCTCGTAGACGCTGCCCAGCTGGGCACCCACGGTGGGCGTGCCGTAGAGATCTTCCGCGCCCTCGGGCACGGGCGGGCTGTCCAGGAAGGGCACCTGCTCGTTCATCAGGTCCGCGTCGCCTGTGGTCTTCAGGTAGTGCAGCAGCGCGTGGGCCAGCCACAGCAGGTCGTCGGAGAAATGCGTGCGCACACCGGCGCCGCCCGGTTCGTGCCACCAGTGCTGCACGTCGCCCTGCACAAACTGGCGTGACGCGCAGAGCAGGATCTGCCTGCGCAGCAGGTCCGGCGCCGCCCAGGCCAGGGCCAGCGTGTCCTGCAGCTGGTCACGAAAGCCCGTGGCCCCACCCGCCTGGTAGAAGCCCGCCTTGGCCCACAGGCGGCAACTGACGGCCTGGTAGAGCAGCCAGTGGTTGACCAGGGTGTCGAACAGCGGGTCGGGCGTTTGCACGGTGGTGGCACCGAGCAAACCGCTCCAGAAGGCCCGCACTTCGGCCAGCCTTTGCGTGGCCGGCACCAGGGCCGCACGCGCGGCGTCGCCGCGCGCGGCATCGGCGGTGGGCGAGTGGCCCAACAGAAAGATCTGCTCCGCATGCGCACCGGGCGGCAGGTGCAGGCGCACACCCAGCGCTGCACACGGGTCCAGGCCGCTGCCCTGCAATTGGCCCAGGTGGTCTGGCAGCACCGGCGCCCCACGCGCGTCCAGGAACTCGCGGCGGTCGCAGGTCCAGTCTTCGCCATCCTGTTCTTCGCCGGAACAGGCCAGCCAGGCGGTGCTGCCGCCAAAGCCCGCGCCGGCTTCCTGCTGGGTGCTGAGCAAAGCCGTGAGCTTGCCTTCGGGCAGGCGCTGCCGGTGCAGTGCGGTGTGCACGGTGTGGCGGTCGGCACGGCGCTCGCCCATCATCCATTCAGCGATCGCCACCGCGCGCAGCGTCTGCGTCCGGCTGCCACGGTTGTGCACGCGCAGGCGCAGTTGCCGCACGGGTTGGTGCAGGTCCACGCACCACTGCAATTCCACCAGCAGGTCGCCGCGTTCGTGCGCGATGCGCGTGAAGCCAGCGCCGTGCGTGACGCGGTAAGCCACACCCGGTGCGGCCCAGGCCGAAGGCGTGGCGCTCCAGGTCTGCAGGCTGCGGGCGTCCTGCAGCAGCAGCCACTCGGCGGGTGGGTCGGCCACCGGGTCGTTGCTCCAGGCAGTGAGCTGGTGCAGGCGGCTGTTCAGCGCCCAGGTGCAAGCGCCACCGCCTTCGCTGACCTGGCTGCCGAAGCCTTCGTTGGCCAGCACATTGATCCAGGGGCGCAGCGGTCGCTGGTCGCCGCCGGCGTTGAAACTGAAGTCGCCGCTGATGGGTGCAAAGCTGCCGACGCCAGGCTGCGTGTCCTGCGGTCTGGCGGGAGACACGGTCTGCAGCGCCGTGGTGGACCGGCCGGCGCGCACTTCCTGCGCCTGGTCGTGCAGGGCAGACCATTCCTGCACGTGGTGTTCCAGCGACCGGCCGTCCGCCACCAGTCGCACGCGTGCCAGGCCCTGCAGCGTGGCCAGGTCGGCGGCTGACAGGTCTTCAGCACGCAGCAGGTGAAAGCTGCATTCATGCGCGCCGTGTTCCAGGCTGTGGTCGGCTCTGTGGCGGTCGCGCAGCACGCCGATCTCACGGTTCAGGGGCATCAAGTAGGACGAAGGCTCGGCGTTCACCACCACCAGGTCGCAAGCCAGGCCACCCCAGCTCCACAGGCGCAGCGCCTGGGCCAGGGTGCGCAGGAGGCCGATGCCATGCATCGTTCCTGCCGACACCAGCAGCAGCGGCCGTTCGCCCGACAGCCCCAGCCGCCACAGCAGGCGGCGGTCGCAGGGCACGGGCGCGGTCATCAAGGCTGCCGGGCCGGCGCGTGTCAGCCCCGACACCAGTGCCGTGGTCAGCAGCTGCACGGCGGCCAGGCCATCGGCGGACAGGCCCAGCGTGCGCAGGCGGATACCCGCCAAAGTGGCTGACATCAGCGAAGCCCGCTGCACGTGGCTGGGCTGGCGGTACTTGTCCACCAGGGCGCGCAGGGTCAGCGCGTCGTTGCTGGCAGCGGTGGCAAAGGTCAGCTGCGCCTTGCCATGGGGCGCGATGCGCAGTTGCACGCCCAGCACGCAGGCCGGGTCCAGACCGGTGTCCAGCACCAGGTCCTCGCCCGCCAGCGGCAGCGCCTGCAGGCGGGCCAGCGGGTCGCTCACCGCGCGGTTGCGGCCCAGCCAGTGTGCGCGGTCGGCCTGGCCCGACAGGCCGCGGATGGGGACTTCGGGCTCGGTGAGGAAGTGCGCCATGTGCAGCGCGGTCTCGGTGTCCAGGCGCGGGCGGCGTTCGAACACCAGCGCCTGCTGCGCCGGCTGCCAGTGCGCCCGCACGAAGAGGCCGCTGAAGGCGGGGTGGGCCTCGTCGGCCCGCGGCGGCGCCATCGTCACCTCGAAGGCCGACAGCAGTTCCAGTTCCACCGCCTTGTCACTGAGGTTGTGCAGTTCGACCTGGCGGAACTCGACGTCGTCTTCGGGGCTGACCCACGCGGTCATCTGCGCTTCCAGCGTGGGCCAGGTGGCTTCAAAGCTCACGCGGTCGGCATGGAAGACGCTGCGGTAGTGCGCAGCCGCGTCCGGTGCCGGGTGCTGGGTGATGGACACCGGCTTGTCGGCCGGCGTGTGGCGCAGGTAGAAGAAGCTGCCGTAGGCGTCGCGCAGGGCGTCGTCGCGTGAACGGGTCAGGGCGCTCGCACCCAGCTGGCTGCTGCCGGCGCCGTTGGCGCGCAAGGCCACGCGGTAGCGACCGTTGGACAGCAACTGCGTGGGCTCCACCGCCTGGTGTCCAGGCAAGACCTGGCGCAACAGGGCAGGCGGGCGCTGCAGCAGGGCCTGCGCACGGGGGCCGTCCGGGGCCTCGTGCAGTTTGGGCACCTCGCGTGGCGCGCGTTCGTGCAGCAGGGACGACACCGCCTGCACCGGCGCGCTGGCCATGCCCCAGCGCTGCACCACGCCGCCTCTCTCGTCAGACAGGAGCAGCTGCGCCAGCGCCACCAGGGTCATGCCCTGGTGGTGGGCCATGAAGGTGTTGACCGGCGTGCAGCGCTTGCCCTCGGTCTGCAGCGCGGGCGTGTAGTCCAGCGCCTCGATGAAGCCCAGACTGCCGCGGGCGCCCAGGGCCTGCAGCTGGGCCAGGTTCAGCGTGGCGCGGTGCGGTGCCACCAGCAGGGCCAGTGCGCTGGCATAAGGCGCCACCACCAGTTCGTCTGGCGGCGTGCGGCGCAGGGCCAGGCGTGGCACGCCCTGGGGCGCGTACTGGTAGGCCAGCGTGTGGTCGCAGCCCGCGTAGGCCGACTCCGATATGCCCCAGGGCACGTGCCGGGCACGCGCGTAGGCCACCTGTTCATGCAGCGCGGCCGCACAGGCTTCGCTCAGCACGCTGCCGGGCGGTTCGTCCAGCACCAGGGTCGGCATCAGGTATTCGAACATCGACCCGGACCAGCTGCGCAGCCCCGCCCGCGTGCCCACCGCAAAGAAGGGCCGGCCCAGCACGGCCCAGTGGCGCACCGGCACGTCGCCCTTGGCAATGGCCAGCAGGCTGGTCAGGCGCGACTCCGACGCCAGCAGGTCGTAGAAGCCGGCGTCCAGCTGCTGCTCGGCCACGCGGTAGCCGATGTGCAGCAGGTGGCGGCGCTGGTGGTACAGGAAGCCGAACTCGGGCTGCCAGGCCAGCTGCTCGCACTGCGTGGCCAGCACGCGCAGCGCAGCACTTTCGTCGGCGTCGGTGGATGCGTCTGCCAGTTCGGTGCAGGCCTGGGCCAGTGCCAGCACGTGGCCGCTGAAGTTGCCGCTGTCCACGGTGCTGACATAACGCGGCAGCAGAGGAGACAGTGTCAGCGTGTCATACCAGTTCAGCAGGTGGCCGCGGTGGCGCTCCAGCTTGGCCACGCTGCCCAGCGTGGCCTGGAGCCGGGTGATGAGCACGGCCACGCTGATGAAGCCGAAGCGCTGCGCACAGGCCAGGCCCAGCAGGTACAGGCCGATGTTGGTGGGCGACGTCCGGTGCGCCAGCATGTCGTGCGGCGTGGTCTGCAGGTTGTCGGGCGGCAGGTGGTTGTCTTCGGCCGTGACACAACGCTCGAAGTAGCGCCAGGTGTCGCGTGCCACGCCCTGCAGGTAGGCGTGGTCCACGGGCGGCAGCGCACGCGACGCATGCGGCGGCCAGGGTCTGCTGACCAGCGCGGTCCACAGCGGCGACAAGGCCCACAGCGCGCACAGCAGCAGCGCCGTCAGCGGCCAGGGCGTGCCGGCCAGCAGCAGCGCCAGCGCCACCACGGCGGCCAGCACGGGCGTGACACGGTGCTGGTGCCACAGGCGCGCCACAGACGTGCTGCTGGCGACCTGCGCCGCCGCAGCCGTGGTCCACTGCAGCAAGCCCCGGTGGCTGAAGCAGGTGCGGTGCAGCGCACGCACGATCGCATCGCCCGCAGCCACTGCCTGCTGCAGCAGCAGGGCCATGTGCCACAGCGCGCCCCACAGCGCGCGCGCCAGCTCTGCTGCGGCCTGGGCGTAAAAGTGGCGCAGCGCAATGTCGTCGCGGCTGGGCGCAAAGCCGGCCATGGCACCCATCACGGGCCCGGAAGCAAAACCCGCCAGCACCAGCAGCAGGGCGGTGCCCGGCAGCAGGCCCAGGCCGGTGAATGCCAGCAGCAGGCTCGCCAGTGACAGCGGTGCCACCAAGGACCGGCGCAGGTTGTCCAGCATCTTCCAGCGGTGGACGCCGGCCACGGCATAGCGCTGCGGCCGCAGCAGCAGCGGCAGCAACTGCCAGTCGCCGCGCGTCCAGCGGTGCAGGCGCGCGGCGGCCACGTCGGCGTGCACGGGTGCGTCCTCGATCAGGGTGATGTCGCTGAGCACGGCGCAGCGTGCCAGCGAGCCTTCCAGCAGGTCGTGGCTCAGCACCAGACCGTCGGGCAGGCGCCCGTCCAGCACGGCATGCAGCGCGGCCACGTTCAGCAGGCCCTTGCCGCTGAAGCTGCCTTCGCCAAACACGTCCTGGTAGACCTCGGAACTGGCGGCGCTGTAGGGGTCCATCCCCCCGTGGCCGGCAAAGAGTGTGTGGAACAGCGTGCCTTCGCCGGGGCCGAGCAAGGGCGTGGCCATGCGCGGCTGCAGGATGGCGTGGCCTTCGACGACGCGGCGCAGCCGCCGGTCCACCAGCGGTGCGTTGGCCGGGTGCGCGGCCACGCCCACCATTTCCCGCAAGCGGCCCGGTGGCAGTTGCGTGTCGGCGTCCAGGGTCAGGATGTAGGGTGTGCGCGGCGCCAGCTGCGACGCCACGCCCAGGTCCATGAAGTCACCCAGTTTGCCCGTGGCCAAGGTCTGCACCAGCTGTTCCAGCTTGCCGCGTTTGCGCTCCCAGCCGATCCAGCACTGTTCGCTGGCGCTGAAGCGGCGCGGGCGGTGCAGCAGGATGAAGCGCGGCTGCGCATCGGTCCCGGGATGCAGGGCATTGAGCTGCGCCAGCTGAACGATGGCCGCCTGCAGCAACGGCTCGTCGCTTTCGACGTGTTCGGTGGGTGCATCCGCGTAGTCGGTCAGCAGCGCAAACTGGGCGTGTGCTTCGGGGTTGGCCAGGTGGTGCAGGCGCAGACGGTGCAGCAGGACCTTGGCCGCACCGGCGTTGTTCAGCAGGGCGGGCACCACCACCAGCACGCGGTGTTCGGGCGGGATACCAAGTGCCAGTGCCAGGCGCGGCAGGCCCAGTGGCCGTGCGGATTCGCTGATCAAGCGGTTGACCAAGGCCACGACGGCTTCCGAAGCCGGGCCCAGCATCAGCAGGGCTGCCAGCGTGGCCCATGCCGGCCCGGCCACCACGCCCGGCAGCAGCACGGCCACCAGACCCAGGGTCAGCAGCAGCAGCGCGCCCAGGTAGACGGGCAGCGCCAGCCGGGGCGCCGCCCAGGCCCAGGCCTGGCGCAGCGGTTCACGCAGGTGCAGGGCCCTTACCAGCGCGGGCCGACCCGGACCCATCAGCCAGTGCTGCGGGCTGCCGCTCAAACGGTGGGGCAGGTCCGGTGGCTTGTGGGGAGACGGGTGGGGGGGCTGATCTGGCGCTGGATCTGGCGCTGGATCTGGCGCCAGGCGCATCAGGCCAAGCAAAGTTGCGGCCACGGTCAGTTCGCTGCACCGGCTCTTGCGCGCCAGGCGTTCGATGGCATGCAGGGTCTGGTCACGGGTGGCCGTGTCTTCGGCGGCGAACAGCGGCCAGTCCAACAGGCGGCGCATCAGCGGGCTGGTGCGGGCCACGATGTCCGGCCAGTCGGCGTCACCGATGGCGCGCAACGATGTGACGGCGTCGCTGACGCTCAGGTTGTCGGCCGTCTGGTCGGCGCTTTGCTGGGCCTGCACGTCGGCGGCACCCGGCAGCGCGGCCTGAAGCCACTGCAGCACTTCCGGACTGGCCAGCGCGCCGGTGCTGGCCACGCGGTCCTGCAGGCGTTGCGCCATCTGGGCCAGGAAGACCTGCTCCACACCGCGCGGAGCCAGTTCCGCGCACAGCGCCTGCAACTGCGCCACGCCGAACTGGCCGATGCGGTCGCAGCACAGGTTGGCCAGTTCGCGCGCGGCCTTGTGGGTGGCCAGGCGTTCGGCCAGGCGGCGCAGGTTTTCCACCAGCACCACGCGCAGCGTGGTGGGCAGGGCCCACATCTCGGCCAGATTCAGTTCGCGGCTTTCCTGGTAGGCGCAGAGAAAGCGCACCAGCAGTTCTTCATCAAAGGCGCTGTCGGTGTGGGCCACAAAGGCCCAGGCCACGCCATAGACACGCGGCAGGCCGGCCAGCGGTTCGCCCTGCAGCACCGGAAGGCTGCGGAAGTAGCTGCGCGGCAGACCTTCGTTGACGGCCTTGAGCTGCGCATCGATCAGGTGGAAGTTGTCCAGCAGCCATTCCGCTGCGGGGCTGATGTCCACGCCGGTGGCCGCCTGCGTGCCGATGTAGGCGTGGGCGCGCCGCAGCATCAGGATGTTGCTGCGCAGGCGCGGAAAAAAGCTGGCGCCGCCCGGTCCGGCCGGTGCGGCGTCATGGGTCAGACCCAGGCTGTGGCCGTGCAGCGCAAAACGTTCGGGACCGAAGATCTCCGACCGCACGGGCGGCAGAACCGGCCCTTGCGACCGGGTCAGCAATTGACGCAGTGGGGCCGGTGCCTCTGGCACCAGGCCTTGCAGGACCGTGGCCACCATGGCCCGGCCTACAGCAGCAGGAGCACGGCACCGCCCCCCAGCGCAGCAACCAGAATCAGGGTGCTGACCAGGCGGGGGGTGGCAAAGCGGTGGACCGCCATGGCCCCCCGCTGCAGGGCACGCAAGCGGTGGCTGCCGCCCTGGCACAACTGCAAGTGCTCACCCAGGGCCTGCAACTCCACCGGTGAGGTGTCGGTGCTGTGGCCAAAGGACGAGGTGCTCCACTGCAGCCCGTTCACCGGGCCGGAACGCGGCCCGGCAATGGGCCCGTCCATGCTCAACGCGTGCCGGAGACTTCGATCTCCACGCGACGGTCCGGCTGCAGGCAGGCGATCAGGGTCGCGCTCTGCTTGTCACCCGTGCAGTCGGCGGACTTGGTCTGCGGCGATGCTTCGCCCATGCCGGTGGTGGTGATCTTGGCCGGGTCGACGCGCCCGCTGGCCACCAGGTATTCCTTGACGGCTTCAGCGCGACGCACGGACAAGGCCTGGTTGTAGGTCTCGCTGCCGATACGATCGGTGAAGCCTTCGACCTTGATGCTCACGTAGGCCGTGCCGTCCAGTTCAGCGGCAAAGCCGTCCAGCTTGGCCTTGCCTTCCGGACGCACGGTGGACGAATCAAAGCCGAACAGGTTCTCGGCCGAATAGCTCACGCGGCGGGTTGCAGCGGCCGGGGCCACGGCCACTTGCACGGGCATGGGCGCGACGCGGGGTTCCGGCGCCACCATCACAGCCACCGGGGCGGGCATGGGTTCAGCCACCGGTGCGGCCACGATCGGGCGTTCCACATAGGCCACGCGCTTGGCGGACGCCGGGGCACGGCCGAACGGGAACACAAAGCTCACGGAGTACATGCGCACATGGCCCTTGCCACCGCCGACCGCGTCGTTGACGCGGTAGTCCTCGGCTTCACCACGCATCATGAAGGAGTCGTTGAAGGCGTACTGCATGCCCACGCCCAGCTTCAGGTTGGCTTCGCGGCGGCTCGGGTGCGGGTTGGTGACCGTGACCGCGCCGGTGCCCTGGAATTCCGCCCGCGTTCGTGCATAGACCGTGCCGACACGTCCGAGCAGGGCAAAGTTTTCAGTGATGGGCAGCGTGCCCACCACGTCCAGGTTGGCGCCCTGGGCGCGCAGTTCACCCGTCAGCCGGCCATTGGGCGTGGTGGTGTTGGCAAAGCCATACTTGCCCAGGTTGAAGTAGCCCAGTTCAAAACCGACATAACGGTTCATCTGGTAGCCAAGGAAGAGCTTGTAGCCAGTGTCGCGGCGGTCGGTGGCGATGCTGTAGTTGGTGAAGCCGCCTGGCGCGACGACAGCGTCGGTCATGCGCTGGTCATTGAAGACACCGCGTGTCTGGCCCGGGCCCAGGCCGAAGTACATGTAGCTGTCCTGCGCCAGCGCGCCGCCGGCCAGCAAGGGGCCGAAGGCCGCCAGAACGGCCAGGCGAACCGGCAGCAGCCGCATGCGGGAAACCGGGCTTGTGCGCTGCTGGGTGGAAGTCTTGTTCATGTGATGCTTTCAAGAAGAGGGATGAGGCTGGGCACACGGGCTGCAATGCGCCCTTTGCCGACAGACCGTTTGTAGGCGCCGTGCCGTGGCATGTCTGTGCGTTGGCAGACAAGGGTTCCGTTCGTCAACGCACAGATGCGGCGCGTGCCGGCAGCCGAGACTGCAGACTTGCCACTGCGCGTGGCCTTGTCGACGGTGAGACCACAAGACCCCATGAACAGGAACCCTGCCGTGCGAGCTCTGCTGGCCTCCATGGCATCACCGAGCTTGCTTATTGCCCTGGCCCTGGTTGCACCAGTCGCCTGGCCGCAGAACGTGGCCCTGGTGGCTCAGACGCCTCGCGTGCAGATCAAGATGGACCGCGATGAATTCCTGCGCAGCCACCGCTGGGACCCGCTGACCGACGTCTGGTCGCTGAACCCGGGCATGGCACTGCCCCTGGGCGTGATGCCGCGCGCCGACGTGATGGCCGCACGCGACACCTACCTCAGCACGCACCGCTGGGACGACGCGCGTGGCTGGCGGCCGCTGGTGTCCGGGTCGCGCAACCTCAGTGCAATGACCCGCGACCAGTTGCGCCTGGAACTGCGTCAGTTCATGCGCACCCACCGCTGGGACGAAACGACCGAGGAGTGGCTGCTGGTGCGGCCGACCCGGCTGCCGCGCAGCCGGGGCAAATAGCCCGGTCAGCGCACGGGGCGCGCCGGGCCGCTGCCGAAGCGGCGGTCCCAGAACCCGGTCGTGACGCCATAGCAGCGCCCACCCTGGCCGTGGTGGTGCAGGGCGTGCCAGCGCTTGCGGCGCAGGAACCAGCCCGCGGGCATGCGCCAGTGGTGGGTGGCGTGGTGCATCAGCCCATAGGCCAGGTAGCCCGACACGACACCCAGCACCAGGGCTTCAGCCGCCCAATGGGGCAGCAAGAGCCACGCGGGCAGGAAGACCAGTCCCAGCAGCAGGGTCGCGCTCAGCAGCGTCGGCCCGGCAATCAAGGCCGCCGGCCTGTCGTGGTGCAGGGCGTGCCAGTGCTTGAAGGGGGCCAGCCCGTGCAGCACAAAGCGGTGCAACACGTACTCCACCAGCGTCCACAGGGCCCAGCCTGCACAGGCCACAGCCAGGGCTGCCGGTATGCGGTGGGCCGCGGGGTCCCACGCCAGCGCCGCTGCCAGCAGGGCCACTGCGGCGCCGTGCAGCGCAAAGTCTGTCCAGTAGACGGTTTTGCTGTGTTCCAGCGAGACAAGGCCCATGCATCTCCAAGCAGTCCAGCCGACAGGGCGGCCGCAGCCTACAAGCTAGTGGACCGGCACGGTGCAGTCCGTACGCTAGCGAACAGTGAGAGTCAGACCGCGCGCCTATAGTGCGCTGGTGCACATTGCTGACGACTGCGCCGCTTGAAACAAGTACCCGACGACCCCCGGCTCAACAACTTGCTGGCGGCCTTGCCAGAGGCCGATCTGCAACGCTGGTTGCCGCATCTGGAATGGGTGTCCCTTCCCCTGGGGCAAGTGATGTACGAATCGGGCCGCGAGATGAGCCATGTGTACTTCCCCGTCAGCGCCATCGTGTCGCTGCTGTACGTCATGGAAAACGGCTCATCGGCCGAGATTGCAGTGGTCGGGCATGAAGGCGTGGTCGGCATTTCGCTCTTCATGGGCGGCGAATCCACGCCCAGCCGCGCGGTGGTGCAAAGCGCCGGCGAAGGCTACCGCCTGCGCGCTGCCGTGGTGAAAGAGGAATTCAACCGCTCCCACCCCGTGATGCACCTGCTGCTGCGCTACACGCAGGCCCTGATCACCCAGATGGCGCAGACCGCCGTGTGCAACCGCCACCACTCCCTGTCGCAGCAGCTGTGCCGCTGGCTGCTGCTGAGCCTGGACCGGCTGCAGGGCAACGAGCTGGTGATGACGCAGGAACTCATTGCCAACATGCTGGGCGTGCGCCGCGAAGGTGTCACCGAAGCAGCCTTGCTGCTGCAGAAGGCCGGCATCATCCGCTACTCGCGCGGCCACATCACGGTGCTGGACCGCGCTGCGCTGGAAGCCCGCACCTGCGAGTGCTACCGCGTCGTCAAGCTCGAATACGACCGCCTGCTGCCGCACCGCCAGGCGTTCTGAGCCGCGCGTCAGCGCGGCCCAGTGTGCGGCAGCAGACGGTCAGACCCGCTGCCAGCGCGGAGACTGGTTGTCGTCGCCACTCCGGCGGCCCCTGTCCCCGACGGAAGCTCTGGTTGGAAACACACTCGGCCGACATGCCCCAGATCGCCCAGATCGCCCAGATCGCCCAGATCGCCCAGAACCACCTGGTTGAACTGCTGCCCAAGGCCGACCAGCGGCGTCTGCTGGCAGCATGCGAGCTGGTGCAGTTGACGCTGGGTGAGGTGTTGTGTGAAGCCGGTGCACCGCTGCGCCAGGCCTACTTTCCGGTGGACGGGTTTGTGTCCCTGCTGACCCGCATCGAAGAACACCCCAGCCTCGAAGTGGGCATGGTGGGCCGCGAAGGTTGCTTCGGCGCCACGCTGGCGCTGGGGGTCCACACGGCACCGCTGCAGGCCCTGGTGCAGGGCACCGGTTCGGCCTGGCGCATCAGCGGCGCGGCCCTGCGTGCCCAACTGCTGCTGAGTGCTCCCTTGCGCCAGCTGCTGCACCGCTACCTGTTCGTGATGATGGAGCAAATGGGCAGTTCGGCCGCGTGCCTGCGCTTCCACCTGATCGGCCCGCGTCTGGCGCGCTGGTTGCTGATGAGCGAGGACCGCGCGCATGCAGAGCACTTCCACGTCACGCACGAATTCCTGGCCGCCATGCTGGGTGTGCGACGCGTGGGCGTCACCGTGGCCGCCAGTGAGCTGCAGCGCAGGGGCCTGATCCGCTACCGCCGGGGCGAGCTGACGGTGCTGGACCGCAGCGGACTGGAGGCGTCGGCCTGTCCTTGCTATGCACGCCAGCGGCTGTCCTATGCCGCGCAGTTGCCCTGAACCGCACCCGACCCTTCCCGAACCGTTTGATCAGTTCCGAGGAGCAATCCATGCTGAACCCCGGTCCCCAGCCCCCCAGCCCGTGGCCCGCACAGGACTGGGACGCGCTGTTCGACGCGGTCCGTTCACGACTTCGCAGCAGTGCCGAGTCCTGCCATGAAGCGGCCGACGCCGCCCACAACCGGGACTGGCTGCGTGGCCAGGTGCTGGACTGCGTCGCCGCGCTGACGCAATTGCACGCCCAGGTGGCGCAGGAACGGGCCGCCCAGAAACGCATGGCGCGGGAGCTGGAGCAGGTCGAAGAGGCCCTGGCCCGGGCCAGGCAGGAACTGGGCACCACGCGCGCCGGTGAACGGCGGGCCTTGCACCAGGCGCGGCACGACGGGCTGACCCAACTGCCCAACCGCGAGCACTTCCACCAACGCCTGAGCGACGCGCTGGCGCAATCGCTGCCCGGCCTGCCGTCGCCCTCCCATCCGCAGCTGCAGTTGCACCTGCAGGCACTGCCGGCCGCGCCGGGCTCGGCATTGGCCGTGCTGTACCTGGACCTGGACGGGCTGAAGCCGATCAACGACCAGCATGGCCACCAGGCGGGCGACCAGTTGCTGCGCATCGTCGCGTCGCGGCTGTCGCGTGCGGTGCGCCGCGAGGACATGGTCTGCCGCATGGGCGGTGACGAATTTGCCTGTCTGTTGACCCAGGCCCTGAGCCGCGAGCAACTGAGCCACCTGGCCTGCAAGTTGTTTGACGCGGTGTCTGCGCCGCTGAAGATCGGTGCGCTGGAACTGACGGTGCGGCCCAGCATCGGCATTGCCGTCTGTCCTGCAGACGGCGCCACGGCAGACGGCCTGCTGCGCAATGCGGACAGCGCGATGTACCACGCCAAGCGCCGGCAGTTGGGTTACGCCTTCTTTGAACCCGGGCACGACGGTGCCGCGCAGGCGTCGAACGTGAGGCCCATGAACGGCGTCACGCCGCGGCCGCCCTCAGGCTGACGGAGGCGGCACCAGGACGCGCAGCAGCCTGGGCAGCAGAGCCGGCAAGAGACCGGCCGACAAGGGCCCCCACGCGCCATGCAGCAAACGCCAGGGACGCGCCCAGACCAGCACCGCGCCCGCGGCTGCGGCGCCGGCCATCAGGGCCGCCGGGTGCGTCTGCGCGACCGGGCGCGCCAGCGCATCGGCCGCCTGCATGGCCATCGCACCGGCCTGGCGCCAGGGGTGACGGCGCCACCAGTGGCGCACCAGGGCAGTCAGCAGCGCAGCAGAGGGCAGGCCTTCTGAGGGCGGCAGGGACGGATCGCCCGGCCCCGACCCGTTCTCATCTCGTGAATCGACGGCGGCGTCCGTCTGGAACACGGCCCGCCGCAGGCGTTCACGGGAGACCGCGAGTGTTTCGGCCGGGTTCATCCGAGGCCCCGCGGGTGGGCCCGTGGACGGACCCGACTGCGGGCGTGCTGCGGTACTCATTCAGCCGCCGCTTGCTGCCACAGCGCACGGTCCGCTGCCCATTGGCGCGAGACACGGGACCAGCTGCCTTCGCCCTGCCGTCGCCTGGCGGCCAGCACGCAGGCCAGGGACAGCACCAGGGGCAACAAGGGCACCAGCCACAGCACCCATTGCGTGGGCCACAGGGCCAGCTGGCTGGCGGGCGTGACTGCAGCCAGCATCAGGGCCACCGCTGCCAGGACAAGGCCGAGGCCGCCACTCAGGACGCCCAGGACCCACCAGGTGATGCGGCGCTGCTGCGCCCGCCATGCGGGCGTCCATTCGGCCGCCAGGAACTGCGCCCAGGCGTCGGCATGGTCGACCAGCAACTCCGGTCTTGCGACCGCCATGTCCAGCCAACGGCGCAGCATGTGGAGGCCTATGGGTCGATCAGCCGCCGCGGCGTGAACGTGCCAGCAAGGCCACCAGGGCCATCAGCGCCGCACCGGCACCCGCAGCCATCAGCATGGACTTCACCGGTTCGGCCTGGATGTAGTGGCGCGTGCTTTCGCTGGCTTGCCGGCTGCTGTCACGCACCTGCTGCACGCCCTGACGCCAGGCGTCCTGGCCGCGCTGCTGCAGGCTTGCGGCGTTGGCTTGCAGGCCATGCACCGAATTCGACAAGCCGTCCAGCGCCTGGTTGGCGGCGGACTGGGTGGACTGGATGGCCTGGTCGGCCGATTGCGCGGCGCGACCCAGCAGGCTGGAGTTGGGGATGATGGCTTCTGGGTTGGACATGGAATTTCCTGGTGGGTGGAAGAAATGGGAAGGCGGACGTGCGGGCGCGGGCGCGGGCGGACAGGGACCCCGGTCAGCCTTTGCGCAGCACGCCGAAGAGGAAGCTGACCACGGCCATGATCAGAAAGATGATGAACAGCACCTTGGCGATGCCGACCGCGCCGGCGGCGATGCCACCGAAGCCGAAGACGGCTGCGATCAGTGCAATGACAAAGAAGACGACGGCGTAGTGCAGCATGGGGCTCTCCGTGGATTGAAGGGCTGGCCGGGTTTGCCAGCAACCGATGACTTGCAGTCTGCGTGCGCATCAGCGGCCGTGGAATCGGAGCGGGGGCCGGCGTGCTGTAGGACGATGCCCATACCCAAGGCCGGCCTGTTCAAGCCGCCTCCGCCGCCACGGCCCGCGGCAAGCGGGCGCGGAAGCGGGTGCCCTGGCCGGGCGTGCTGTCGAAGTGCAGCGTGCCGTGCTCGGCCAGCACGCGGTAGCGCATGCCCAGCAGGCCGTGGGACGTGCGTGAGGTGGCCCGCGGGTCAAATCCGATCCCGTTGTCGCGCACGCTCAGTTCCACGCCGCCTTCGTCTTCCCGCAGGCTGATCCAGACCTGGCTGGCCTGCGCATGCTTGCTGATGTTGTTGATGCCTTCCTGCACCAGCCGGTAGACCATCAGTTCCGCAGGTGGCGCCAGCCGCACCGGCTCCAAGGCGCAATGCACGGACAGGCCCGATGCACGTGCAAAGTCGTCGGCCAGCATCTGCAGCGTGGCGACCAGTCCCAGGTGCGCCAGCGCGGACGGGTGCAGGACCTCGGTGATGTTGCGCTTCAGCGCGATCACGCTGTCCAGGGACGCCATCAGGTGGGCCAGGCGCTCCAGCAGTTCGGGCGTGTCCGGCGTGTTCGGGGTCTGGGATCGCGTCAACCGGGCGCGTATGCGGGCCGTGTCCAGCTTGGCCGATGTCAGCAGGGCACCCAACTCGTCGTGCAGGTCGCGGGCCAGGCGGCGGCGTTCGTCTTCGCGCGCGGACAGCAGGTGGTGGGTCAGCTGCAGGAGCTCTTCGGTGCGTTCGGCCACCGTGGCCTCCAGGGTGTCGTTGTCGGCCTGGGCCAGGTTTTGCAAGGTCAGCGACTGGCGCAGCACCATGAACAGCGCAAACAGGCTGATCAGGCTCAGGATGCCCACGCCGGCCCGCGCCAGCATCATGGTTTGCGCCAACTCCAGGCGGTGCTGCACCAGGCTGGCGGTGTCTCGTGCCTGCAGTTCAAGCGCCAGCGCCGCCAGGGACGCCGTGGACTGCCAGTAGGCCAGTTCGCTGATGGCCACCATGCTGACGGCGGTGGCAATGGCCAGTGGCAGCACCACGGGCCGGTTGACAAGCACGCCGAGCACGTTCACCGCGCTCCACCCGCGTGACCACGTGCGGTGTCGGCGTGTCTGCGCCCGTTCAAGGCCTGACGCTGAGCTCGGCATTCACCGTCCGCACACCTTGCACGGCACGCGTGAGGGCCAGCGCCTGGTCCGCCTGGGCCTGCGTGTCCATCACACCGCTCATGCGCACATGGCCCTGGCGGCTGAACACGATCACTTCCAGGGACTTGGTCAGGTCGTCGCGCAGCAGGGCGGTCTTGACGCCCTGGCTGATGTCCATGTCGCTCCTCGTGGCAACGGGAGCGGCAATCGGCGAAGACAGCAGCACCTGCGGTGCAGGCTTGCTGCAGCCGGCGCCGACCAGCGACAAGGCAGCGGCAGTGGCGGTGACCGCCAGAAGACGGGTAGCGTGCATGGGCACTCCTTGCAGGACGTGAGCTCGGGGTGGAAGGGGCCCAGGCACAGTGCCCGGCCACGCACGGAACGTCTGTGCGTTGGCGTACGGCCGGCGCGGCCTGGGTACTGCAGCGAACAGACGCGCCAGAGCAAGGCGCGCACCATGGCGGCCACCCATGAAGATGCCGCCCAGCGCCCCGCGTGCCGTCTGCCCTCCGGTGCCGCTGTTGCTGCTGCCGCTGCTGCTGCTGTGCGCCTGCACGACAGCGCAGCCGCCCAAGGAGCGGTTCAACGTGGAATTGCCAGCGCGCTGGTCCACAGGTGACACGGACCCGGGCTCTGCTGCGCCGGTGCTGGTCGCAGCCGACTGGTGGGCACGCTTTGGCGACGCCACGCTGAGTGCCTTGGTGGCCCGTGCGGCGCAGCACAGCACACGCATACAGACGGCCGAAGCCGCGCTGCGCCAGTCACGTGCACTGCGTGACGGCAGCGCCGCGGCGCTGTCGCCCACCCTGGGCCTGAGCGGCTCTGCCCGGCGCGGCATCAATGGCCGCGCCGCGCCGCAGAACAACTTTGCTGCCGGCCTGGACGCGGCCTTCGAGCCACTGGCCGACCGCCATGGCCTGGATGCCAGCGAAGGCAGCCTGCAGGCCCGCGCCGCGCAATTGGGGGCAGTGCAGGTGGCCGTGGCCACCGAACTGGGCCTGGCCTATGTGGACCTGCGCAGCACGCAGGCGCGGCTGGCCATCGCCCAGGCCAACCTGGCCAGCCAGCAGAAGACGCTGGAACTGGTGCAGTGGCGCCTGCAGGCCGGCCTGGTCACACCGGGCGACGCCGACCAGGCGCGCAGCGCCGTGGCGCAGACCGCGGCGCAACTGCCGCTGCTGCGCACACGCATCGAACAAGGCGCGCATGCCATTGCAGTGCTCACGGGCCAGGCGCCGGCCAGCTTGCTGCCGGTCTTGCTGATGCCTCAGCCCACCCCTTTGCCGCCTGCGGACCTGGCGCTGAGCCTGCCCGCCGACACGCTTCGCCAGCGCGCCGACGTGCGCGCGGCGGCATACGAGGTGGACGCCGCCTGGTCCCGCGTGGCGCAAGCCGATGCGGCGCGCCGGCCGACGCTGCGCCTGGGCGGGTCGCTGGGCCTCAGTGCGCTGACGATCGGCGGCTTGTCCGGCGCCGGCGCACTGGCCACGGCCGTGTTCGCCAGCGTGGCCTGGCCGGTGTGGGACGGTGGTGCGGCCCTGGCCGATGTGCGCGCGCAAAGGGCGGCTTTCGACAGCGCGCGCATCACCTGGCAGGCCACCGTGCTGGCCGCGCTGCAAGGCGTGGAAGACAGCCTGGTGAAGCTGCGTGACGACCGCCAGCGCTTGCTGCAACTGCAGCAGGCCGCAGACCTGGCAGGCCGCGCTGCGCAGTTGACGCGCCAGCGTTTTTCCAGCGGCCTGGCCGACTTCCAGGCCGTGCTGGAAACCCAGCGCAACGCCTTCGCGACCGCAGACGCCGTGGCTGGCGTGCAGGCCGAGATCAGCGCCGACCACCTGCGCCTGTTCCAGGCCCTGGGCGGCGGCTGGTTGCCGGACGCCCCACCCCTTGAGACCCGACAAGACACCCCATGAATGCACCCGAACCGCTTGCTGTGCCAGCCAAGGTGCCCGTCAAGCCGCCCGCCCTTGAGCCCGCCCTCGAGCCCACGCCGCCGGTCCAGGCAACGGACCTCAAGACCCTGCTGGACGACACCGAAACGCCGCCCTGGTACGCACGCCGTTCGGTCTGGGCCGCCGCCGTGGTCTTGCTGCTGGCCGGTGCGGGCCTGTGGTGGTGGTTGGCCAGCCGTGCCGCCAACGCCGCACCCAGCTACACCACGCAGGCTGTCACGCGTGGCGACCTGACGCTCACGGTCACGGCCAATGGCACGCTGCAGCCGACACGCGCCATCAACATCGGCAGCGAGTTGTCGGGCACGGTCTTGAAAGTCAACGTCGACGTCAACGACCCCGTGAAGAAGGGCCAGGTGCTGGTGGTGCTGGACCCGGCCAAGCTGCGCGACCAGGTAGCGCGGTCGCAGGCCGCCGTCACCGGCGCCAACGCGCAGGTGGCGCAAGCCGAAGCCACCACCCGCGAGACCGCCGCCACGCTGGCGCGGCTTGAAGAGGTGTGGCGCCTGTCGGCTGGCCAGGCGCCTTCTGCCACCGAACTGGACGCGAGCCGCGCCACCCTGGCGCGCGCCCAGGCCAATGCCAGCAGCGCCCGCGCCGCGGTCACGGAAGCCAGGGCCGCCTTGTCCACCGACCAGACCAACCTGGGCAAGGCCAGCATCAGCGCGCCGGCCGACGGCGTGGTGCTGACGCGCAACGTGGACCCCGGCAACGCGGTGGCGGCGTCCCTGCAGGCGGTGACGCTGTTCAGCGTGGCCGAGGACATGGCCAAGCTGCGCCTGTGGGTCTATGTGGATGAGGCCGACGTGGGGTCCGTGAAAGTGGGGCAGAGCGCCACCTTCACCGTCAGCGCCTATGCGAGCCGGCCCTTCCCAGCACGCATCACGCGCGTGGGCCTGGGGTCCACCATCACCGACAACGTGGTCACCTACCTCACCTACCTGGACGTCGACAACGCCGACGGCGCCCTGCGCCCGGGCATGACCGCCACCGCCATCATCACCGCCACCGAACGCAAGAACGTGCTGCTGGTGCCCAACAGCGCCTTGCGCTTCACGCCCAGCACGGCGGTGGCCACGGCGCGCAAGGGCTTCGCGTCCAGCATGGTGATGGGCCCGCAGCGCGGCCCGCGCAGGCAAGGCGCAGCAGGAGCCAACACGGCGGACGCGCGGCAGGTGTGGGTGCTGAAGGACGGTGTGCCCGTGGCCGTGGCCGTGAGGCAAGGCATCACCGATGGCCGCCTGACTGAAGTGCTCAGCGGCGACCTGACCGCAGGCACGCTGGTGATCACCGCGCAGCAAAGCGCGGCCCCATGAGCGTGCCGCTGATCCAACTGCAGGGCGTCACCAAGCGCTATGGCAGCGGTGCGTCCGAACTGATGGCACTCAAGGGCATCGACCTGCATGTGGAGCCTGGCGAGTTCGTGGCCATCATGGGGCCCAGCGGCTCCGGCAAGTCCACCGCCATGAACATCCTGGGCTGCCTGGACACGCCCACGGACGGGCAGTACCTGTTCAAGGGCGCGCACGTGGAAGCGCTGTCGCGCGACCAGCGCGCCCGCCTGCGGCGGCGCTACCTGGGCTTCGTCTTCCAGGGCTTCAACCTGCTGTCCCGCACCTCGGCTCTGGAAAACGTGGAGCTGCCCCTGCTCTACCGCGGAGACGCCGCCGGCCCGCGGCGGCAAGCTGCACTGAAGTCCCTGCAGTCCGTGGGCCTGGGCGGCTGGGAACACCACACGCCTTCAGAACTGTCCGGCGGCCAGCAGCAGCGCGTGGCCATTGCACGCGCCGTGGTCACGCAGCCTGCGGTGGTGCTGGCCGACGAGCCCACCGGCAACCTGGACACCCAGCGCAGCCACGAGATCATGGGCCTGCTGCTGCAACTGAACCGCGACCATGGCATCACCGTGCTGATGGTGACGCACGAAGCCGACATGGCCGCCTACGCGCGGCGGCGCGTGACCTTTGTCGACGGCCTGATTGCCAAGGACGAAGTCAACGAACACCCCACGACCGAGGCGCCAGCGGTGACGGACGCGCTGACGATCTAGGCGTGAGACCCGACCCCTTCGAGCGCTCGTTGCGCCTGCGCAAGCCAAGGACGCTGGGTGGCCGACTGCGTTCATGTCCCCCGCCTCGGCTTGCGCAGCAAGTTGGGGCGGGGGACATGAGCGGAGCAGTGCGCCGCATCGGCACGATCTCGTGCAACTGCAGCCGCGCCGACCGGGCGTCCGCCGGGAGGCACTGACATGCTCTACAGCGTCTTCCTGCTGGCCCTGCGTTCGGTGCAACGCAACCTGCTGCGCAGTTTTCTCACCATCCTGGGCATCGTCATTGGCGTGAGCGCGGTCATCACCATGGTGACCTTGGGCAATGGTGCCACGCAAGCCATCGAATTGCAGATCACCAGCCTGGGCACCAACCTGCTGATGGTGTCACCGGGCCAACGCGGCCCTGGGGGCCACGGCGGCGGCGGTGGCGGCGGTGTGCCGCAGTTCACCCTGGCCGACGCCGACGCCATCCGCACGCAGATCGGCGGTGTGGCTGCGGTGGCGCCGCAAGGCCGCGCCAGCGTCACCGTGGTGGGCAACGGCCGCAACTGGACGACCAATGTCACCGGCACCAGCAACGACTGGTTCGTCACCGGCAACTGGAAGCTGGCCAGCGGCCGCTTCTTTGACGAAGAAGAGCAGCGCGCCGGTGCGGCCGTGTGCATCGTGGGTGAAACCGTGCGGCGCGAAATCTATGGCGGCACGCCGGGCCAGACGGGCCTGGACCAGGCGCTGCGCGTGAAGCAGTTTTCCTGCACCGTGGTGGGCGTGCTGGCCGCCAAGGGGCAGGGCGGCCTGGGTGACCAGGACGACGTGGTGGTGGTGCCGCTGGCCACGCTGCAGAGGCGGGTCACCGGCAACACCCATGTCAGTTCGCTGTCCGTCAGCATGGACGATGGTGCCGACAGTGCGCCGCTGAAGGCCAGCCTGCGCCAACTGCTGCGCGAACGCCGCAAGCTGGCCGAAAGCGACGACGACAACTTCAACATCTTCGACACCCAGCAACTGGCCGAGACCCTGTCCAGCACCATGGGCGTGCTGACCAATCTGCTGGGTGCGGTGGCTGCGGTCAGCCTGCTGGTGGGCGGCATCGGCATCATGAACATCATGCTGGTCAGCGTCACCGAACGCACGCGCGAGATCGGCCTGCGCCTGGCCGTCGGCGCGCTGGAAGGCGAGGTCCTGCTGCAGTTCCTGATCGAGGCCGTGGTGCTGTCGGCACTGGGCGGGCTGATTGGCGTGCTCATCGCCACGGGTGCGTCCTACGTGGGCGCGGGCCTGATGGCCGTGCCCTTTGTCTTCGACCCGGCGATCAACGGCGTGGCCCTGGTCTTCAGCGCCTTTGTCGGCGTGGTGTTTGGCTACTTCCCTGCGCGGCGTGCGGCGCGCATGGACCCGATCGAAGCGCTGCGGCACGAGTAGGGGTGCTGCCAGGCATGCGGCCGTTCATGGTCCACGGGCCGCGCGGAGCTCAAGTCGCCACCAGGGCCCAACGCATGGATCGATGCTCAGGTCCGTGGCTGCGCGCCGATGAAGTGCCGCCGTGCCCATGCTCATGCCGATGCCCATGTCCGGCGGGGCGCGGCCAGGGCGTAGAACCCCCGCGCAGCTTGTCATAGGCCTGCTGCACGACGCCGTAGCACTCGCAGCTCTGCTCTTCCAAGCCGGACCGGTCCAGCACCGTGATGTGACCGCGTCGGTAGCGGATCAACCCTGCTTCCTGCAGCTTCAAGGCGGCCACCGTGACGCCTTCGCGGCGGACGCCCATCAGGCCCGCGATGCGCTCATGCGTGATCTCCATGTCGTCACCCACCTGCCGGTCCAGGTGCTGGAGCAACCAGCGGCACAGCTGGGGTGCCAGTTCATGGTGCCGGTAGCAGGCCGAGCTCTGGGCCATCTGCGCGAACAGCGCCTGGGTGTAGCGCAGCAACTGCTGCATCACAGGTTCGCAGTCGCGCGCCAGGTCGGCGATGTCGCCTGCGCTCATGCGCCAGGCCAGGCCCGGACGCTGCACCATGGCGCTGCTCAAGGCCTTGCCGCCGCCCATGAATGCACAGACCCCGACGACGCCTTCCTGGCCCACCACTGCCACCTCGGCGCAGGCACCGTCCATCAGGGGCGATAGCAAGGAGACGGTGCTGTCGACAGGAAAGTGGACGTCCCGAAGGACCGTGCCGGCTTCGTAGAGCATGGTGCCGGTGCCCAGGTTCACGGCCTCGATTCGAGGCCGCAGCAACTCAAAGGCCTCCGGGGGAAGTGATGCCAGCAACTGGTTGTTCGCAGCAGACGTGAAAGAAGCGCTCAAGGGGTGCGTCTCGTGGGTGACCCAGGGGCCGATGGAGACGAATCTAGAGGCCGAGGTGCCATTCCATTGCGTCGAAAGACACAGGCGCGCGTTGCGATGCATGCGCGCAACGCAGGCGGATCAGACCAATGGACGCGTGGGAGGCCTGCCGTCTCCGTAGAGGTCTGCCAGCCGTGCCATCGCCTGGACGTCGCGCAGGTGCAGGCGGCCGTCGGCAATGCGGTGCAGTCCACGACGCTCCAGCTTGCGCAAGGTCTTGTTGGTGTGCACCAGCGACAGGCCCAGTCCATCGGCAATGTGCTGCTGCGTGAGCGGGAATTCGACACCTCCCCGCCCGGCGTCCTCTTGCAGCGCGGCGGCACGTTTGAACAGCAGGATCAGCATGGAAGCGATGCGCTCTTCCGCGCTGCGGCGCCCCACCGACAGCAGCGTGTCGTCCACCATCGACTCCTCGTGCGCAGTCAACCAGGTGACGTTGAAGCCCATCATCGGGCTGCGGCGGTGCAGTTCCCACAAGGCGTCACGCTGAAAGACGCAGAACAGCGCGTCGGTGAGCGTCTCCACGCCGTGGGCCGCCGCGTCGCCCATCTTCTGCTGCACGCCAATGAAGTCGCCGGCCAGCAGGAAGCTGAGGATCTGCCTGCGTCCATCGCTCAGTGTCTTGTAGCGGAAGGCCCAGCCCTGCAGCAGCGTGTACAGCGGCGCGTCGGTCTGCCCTTCGTGGATCAGTGCTTCGCCAGCGCCCAGGCGCTGTTCGCGCCGCTTGATCGACTGCACCAGCTGGAGCTCGTCACCGGTCGGCTCCTGGAACAACTTCAGCGGCCGCAAGGGACAGTCGCAACAGGCCGTCTCAGCCGCTTGGGTCAGGGGGGCCGCGGAGGACGCGCTGGTGTCGGGACGGTGGGGGCTCTTCGGCTCAGGCATGTGGAATTTCCAATCGGCAACGACGCTGGCCGTGACCGCGGGTGTGCAGGACTGCAGTCAGCCCAGCATGCCGCACGGTCAGTATCCGTGGCGCCTGCCCTGGGCGCCGTTCGGCAGCGCACCCAGCGCCGGCTCACCTATGATTTGCGGGCAGCTTGCAGGCTGCCTTCCTGGGAGAAACCTCGTGCCGCTGACGCTTTACGCGCATCCCTTCGCGTCCTATTGCCAAAAGGTTCTGGCAGCACTGTACGAGAACGGCGTGCCTTTTGAGTACCGGACGCTTGAAGACCCGGCCGCCATGGCCGAACTGAAGCAGCGCTGGCCCTTTGCGCGCTTTCCGGTGCTCGTGGACGAAGGGCGCACCGTTGTCGAGTCGACGATCATCATCGAGCACCTGATGCTGCGCCACGGCGGCCGCGTGCGCTGGCTGCCGGATGACCCGGTCGAGGCCCTGGAGGTTCGCTTCCTGGACCGTTTTTTCGACAACGACGTGATGACGCCCATGCAGAAGCCCGTCTTCGCCGCGCTGAAGTCAGACCCGGCTGGCAAGGAAGCCGCCATGGGCGAAGCGGCGCGAGAACTGGACCTGGCGTATGCATGGCTGGAACAAAGGCTGGACGGGCGAACCTGGGCCGCTGGTGAACACTTGAGCCTGGCGGACTGCGCAGCCGCGCCGTCGCTGTTCTACGCCGATTGGGTGCATCCCATTGCGGAGAAGTTTCCTGTGTTGCGGGCCTACCGGGCGCGCTTGCTGGCCTGGCCAGCATTTGCTCGGGCCGTTGACGAGGCCCGGCCGTTTCGGCACTACTTTCCGCTCGGCGCGCCGGACCGGGATTGACGCGCGCGGCGTTCCCGCCGCGACTCTGAGGTGTGGAAGTGCGCAAGCGCACAGACCCAACCGGGGCTGTGGTCGCAAGGTGCGTGAACTCCCATCCACGAAAGCAGCGCGTCATGATGAACCGCACGATGCAAGCCGCCACCGTGCGCGCCTACGGCGCACCCCTGGTGGTTGGCGAATGGCCCAAGCCCAAGGCAGGCCCAGGCCAGATCCTGGTGCGCACCGAAGCCTGCGGTGTCTGCCAGACCGACCTGCAAGCGGCGCGTGGCGACGGACCACTCAAACCCATGCTGCCCTTCATTCCGGGCCATGAAGGCGTGGGCCGTGTCGTCGCACTGGGTGCAGGCGCCAGAGGCGTCAAAGAGGGCGACCGGGTCGGTGTGCCCTGGCTCTTTGCAGACTGGGAGTCAGAAAGCGACCGCGCCGCGTTCGGCAGTTATGCGCGCAACGGCGGCTTCGCCGACTTCATCGTGGCGGACCCGGCGTACGTGGCGCACATCCCGACCGGCCTGAAGGCACAAGCAGCCGCGCCGCTGATCTGCGCCGGGGTCACCAGCTACAAGGGTCTGAAAGAGACCCGCACACGACCCGGCGAATGGGTGGTGATTTCCGGCGTGGGCGGGCTCGGGCACCTCGCCGTGCAATACGCCAAGGCCATGGGCATGCTGGTCTGTGCGGTGGACATGGACGAGGACAAGCTGTCGCACGCGACGCGCCTGGGCGCCAACGCAGTGGTCAACGCCAGCATGGGGGACGCTGCGTTGGAGGTGCTGAAACTCACCAGCGGCGGCGGCCACGGCGTGCTGGTCACTGCGCCCAGCGCCGGCGCCTTCCACCAAGGTGTGGCCATGACACGCAAGCGCGGCACCTGTGTGCTGGTCGGACTGCCACCGCAGGACTTTCCGGCGCCGCCCGTCGACGTGGCTGCCAAGAGCATCACCATCCTCGGGTCTTTCGTGGGCAGCCGCCGGGACATGAACGAGGCACTGGCCTTTGCGGCGCACGGCCTGGTCCTGGCCGACGTGGAATTGCAGCCCTTGACGGCGATCAACACCGTGTTTGACCGCCTGACGATCGGGCAGGGGTCTTCACGTGTGGTGCTGGACTTCGCCTGAACGGCGTGGTGAACCGTGCCCTGGGCGCCTTCAGTTGCCCAGCAGTTCGCCGATGGCCTGCAGGTCGTCGACCCGGTCACACACCGCCTTCACCGTGGTCAGGATGGGCACGCCCAGCAGCAGTCCCCAGACGCCCCACAGCCAGCCGAAAGCCAGCACGCCAACAAACACGGTGACGGCGTTGAGGCGGTTGGTGCGGCTGGTCAGCCAGGGTGTCAGCAAGTTGCCTGCTATCACATGGATCAGCAACACGATGCCCGGCAGGGCCAGTGCCATGTTCAGGGTGCCGAACTGCACAAAGGCCACCAGGCCCACGCCGCTCGCCATGACGATGCCGCCGATGTAGGGCACGAAGTTCAGCACAAAGGCCAGCACGCCCCAGACCGCCGCACGTTCCAGGCCGACGGCCATGAAGGCCAGCCAGGTGGCGACGCCAACGAGCGCACTGGTGAAGACCTGCACCAGCAGGTAGCGGTGGATCTGCCCGCTGATCTCGTCCAGCGCCTGCACGGTGATGCGCCGTCGCGCAAAGGTGGGGCCGGCGATCTTCACCAGCTTGCGCCGAAAGCTGTCCCCTGCCACCAGCACGAAGTAGGCGATGAAGACCACCACCAGCACCTGGCCCAGCGAGGCCGCCAGGCCCAGCGTGCCGGTCAACAGGTAGTCCTTGATGTCGAAGCGCGCCTTTTCGATGCTCACGCGCGTGACGCCGCGAGACGTGGCCGGGCGCACCGCGCTGCCTTCCTGAGCCGCCTGCTCCAGGTCACTGGCGGCGCGCTGCACCTTGTCGATGGCGGATTCATGGCCGCGCTGCGCGCGCATTGCCTCGCGCACCTTCTGTGTGGCCACGGGCAGGGATTCGATCAGCGCGGTGGCGTCGTCGGTCAGCGACAGGGCGGTCCACGTCATGCTGGCGCCGATGGCGCCCAGCAGCATCGCGGCGCCCAGCGCACGCGGCAGGCGCAGGCGTTCAAGGCGGTCGACCAGGGGGCTGAGCGCGTAGCTCACTGTCACGCCCACCAACAAGGGAATGAACACCGCGCGCGCCACGTGCAGCGCAAACAGGCAGGCAATCGTCGCCAGCACGGCCAGCGAGACGCTGCGCACGTCGATCGGCGAGTGCAGGTGCACGCGCTGCGGTTCGGCGGCAGGCACCGGTGTGGGAAGGTCGTCCATCGCGGCAAGGCTAAGGCATTGCAGCGTGTCGCATCACACGCGCCAGCAGGTTCAGCCACAGGCTGACAGCCGCCCGGGCACCTGTCCTACAGACCCGACCCTTCAGTCCCGCAGACGATGCAGCAACGATGCGACACCCATGCGCCTGAAGCCCCAACGCCTTGCCGATGTCCTGCAGCATCCGGGCACGTTCCTGCTGCAGGTGCTGCGGGGCTTTCGAGCCAACCAGGGCCTGCTGCTGGCCGGTGCGGTGGCCTACTACGCCTTGCTGTCGATCGTGCCGCTGCTGATCCTGACGGTGATCGCGCTGTCCCATGTCGTGGACCAGGTGGAGTTGCTGGGTACCGTGCAGCGCTATCTGGAATGGCTGGTGCCGGGGCAGTCGCGCGCCATCGTGACCGAGCTGGCACGCTTCCTGGCACACCGCGACGTGCTGGGCTGGGTGCTGCTGCTGAGCATGCTGTTCTTCAGCTCGCTGGCCTTCACGGTGCTGGAGAACGCGATGTCGGTGATCTTCCACCACCGCGTGGCCATCCGCCGCCGCCACTTCATCGTCTCGGCGCTGATCCCCTACTGCTACATCCTGAGCCTGGCGCTGGGGCTGCTGCTGGTCACGCTGGTGGCTGGCAGCCTGCAGGCGCTGGGCGAACGCTCCGTGGTCTTCCTCTGGCGCGACTGGTCGCTGGGCGGCTTCGCCAATGTGCTGCTGTACGTGTTGGGGCTGGCCGGCGAGCTCTTCGTGCTGACCTCGGTCTACCTGGTCATGCCGGTGGGCCGGCCTTCTCTGCCGCACGCGCTGTTTGGCGCGGCGGCGGCGGTGCTGTTGTGGGAGCTGTCGCGGCATGTGCTGGTCTGGTACTTCGCCACGCTGTCGCAGATCGGCACGGTCTATGGTTCGCTGACCACGGCCATCGCGGTGCTGCTGAGCCTGGAGCTGGCGGCCACCCTGTTGCTGCTGGGCGCGCAGGTGATCTCGGAATACGAACGCTTCGGACAGCCGGGCAAGGCCAAGGCGGTGCCCTTCACCACGCAGGCGGTCTGAGGCTCGGGGACAGCAGCAGCGGTGGCAGACTCCGGGTTGGCAAATTCCTGCCGGGACCTAGAGACACGCATGCACAGAAGAGACTGGTTGCGCCTGATGACGGCCACCGCCGCCGCTGGCGAGGGGCTGCTCCTCTCGTCACCCGCACGGGCACAGCGCGCGGTGTTGGTCGAGGGCCAGACCTTCGCGCGGCTGACCACACCGCTGCCCAGGCCGGCCGCCGGCAAGATCGAAGTCATCGAGTTCTTCTCGTACGCGTGCCCGCACTGCAACGACTTCGAACCGACCCTGGAAGCCTGGGCGCGCAAGTTGCCGCCGGACGTGCTGCTCAGGCGCGTGCCCGTGTACTTCCTGATGAATGCAGCGAATTTCCAGAAGACCTACTACGCGCTGGAGGCCATGGGCTTGGTCGACCGCATGCAGCTGCATATCTTCGCGGCCGTGCATGTGGAGCACCAGCGCCTGGGCAAGCCCGAGGAGCTGGCCGCAGTGGTGGCCAAGCACGGCGGCGACGGCCGCAAGTTTCTTTCCCACTTCGAGTCCTTCTCGGTGGACAGCGCCGTGACACAGGCCGGCAAGCTGACCCGCGACTGCGGCATCGACACCGGGCCGGGCGTGCCGGCCCTGGTGGTGGACGGCCGCTTCCTGACCTCGCCTGCCCATGCCGGCAGCGGGCCCCAGGCGCTGGCCGTGGTGGACGCCTTGATCCAGCGCGCCCGCAAGGGCTGAAACTTTCACACCTCAGTTGCAGCCATGGACAGACCCAGACTCCGCGTCGGCCAATCCATCACGCCGGACCAGTTCGAGGAACTCTCCGACGAACAGCTGGAACGTCTGGTGCCGCGCGCCTACCGCGAGTACTTCCCAGGCAAGGACCTGTGCCCGGACGGCAGCTTCTACCTGCACGACGGCACGGCCTGGAGCTTCTTCAAGGGCGGCTTCCTGGACGAATGAGCGTCCGGGCGCTTCTGTTCCTCAACGAACAGAGGTCTTCACCGGGTCCGCGTAAGGTCGGTCGCAGAGCGCCCCGCGTGGCGCAGCCAGACCCTTCCTCCACTGCCTGAGAGACCGTCATGTGCAAGCCCCGAAAGCCAATCACCGCTGTCGTGCTCTGCCTTGCCGCAGCCATGCTCTTGGCCTGCAGCAAGGCAGACCGGGATGCACCGGGGCACGAACCCGCGCCCATCACCACGGAGGGCACGGTCACCCCCGTGCCCGGCTCCGGTGCCGGGGGCGTTTCCGACACGTCTGTGCCGCACGCCGACACCGTGGTGACAGCCGCGCCCAGCAGCAGCGGCGCGCTGGCAGGCCGCTCCAACGGCACGATGACGCGCTCGCAGGAGTCCAGCGCGATGCCGCTGCCGGGGCAGAACAACGACCACTCGTCGCCGCTGACACCGGCCAAGGCCGCCAGCAGCCCCTGAAGCAGGAATGGAGACCCGCATGACCGGCGTCCGCAAGCTCAAAACCAAACACCCGCTTCCGAACCAGGATGTGCCCGACGAGGTCGAGCCGGGCTCCCTGCCGGTGGCGCCGGACGAGGGGCAGGTTCCCAACCACATCCCGAACGACCCGGAACTGGAACGCGTGGTCAACCCAGAGGCATGAGCCTGTCGCATTCGCGCTTCACGACCTGGTAGCACTCGCAACTGCTGCGCTCGAGCAGGCCCCGGTCGAGCAAACGGATCTCGCCGTTCCGGTAGTCGATGGCGCCTGCGTCCTTCAGGGCCATGGCGGATGCCGTGACCGCTTCGCCCGTGACGCCCAGCATCTTGGCAATCAGCTGCTGCGTCATCACCATGTCGGGGCCGTTGAGCCGGTCAAAACTCATCAAGAGCCAGCGGCTGAATTGCTGGTTCAGGCTGTGGTGACGGTTGCAGGCTGCTGTCTGCGTCATCTGCGTCAGCAGCAACTGCGTGTACAGCAGCAGCAGGTGCAGGGCGGCGCCGCCGCGGTCCACCGCCGCCATCAGTTCTGCCCCCGGCAGCCGCCAGGCCTGACCCGCGCTCTGCACCACCGCGCGAATGGTGGAGGAGTTGCCGCCCATGAACACCGTGACGCCCAGCATGCCGTCCTTGCCCACCAGTGCAATTTCGGCGGAGTCTCCGTCCTGCATCACATACAGCAGCGAGACGATGGCGTTCAAGGGGAAGTAGGCATGGGCAGCCTCATCGCCTGGTTCGGACAGCACCTGGCCCAGGTGCAGGTCCACCAGGGTCAGGTGCGGCTGCCAGCGCTGGAAGTCGGCCTCCGGCAAGGCGGCCAGCAAGCGGTTGATCTTCGGGTCCGCCGCCCACTGCGGCGCCGACGTGTCGGGTCTCGTGACGGAGAGCATCTGGTGCCTTTGGGTCGGTGGTGGTGTAGGGGTCGAGGCCGTCATGCTGCAAACAGGCGGTCCGCATGTCTGTGCGGCGCGGAACAGTTGCTGGTTTGCCGGGGCTCTGGTCTGTCTGAGAGCGCACAGACGGCGCACGAGCGCCCCCGCACGCTGAGGGCTGGGCATTCGGTGTCTGGACGCGGGCGCGTCCTGGAGCCCGCCTTGACAGGAGTCGACATGAGCACCCCCCTTGAGCACCTGAAAGACCTGCTGACGAGTGAATACCAGCTGGCGCCGGAGCGATTGACGATGGATGCACGGCTGGTGAACCTCGGCATCGACTCCCTGTCCGCGGTCGAGATGCTGTGGACGCTGGAATCAGCGCTCGGCATCGACCTGCCGGCGCAGCCCGTGCTGCTGAACACGCTGGGCGACGTCGTCCGTTTCCTGGATAGACAAGTGGCCCAGCAGGGCGTGGGCCGGATGTTGGCGGCCCCCGTGAGCTGAGAGCGGGCCGCCCTCAGTTGCGACGTGGGTTGTCGGGCGCGCGGTCGCGGCCGTTTGGCACGCCGTCACCGTCACGGTCACGGTCCCTGCTGTTGGGAATGCCGTCATGGTCGCGGTCGCCCCGCGACCATGCCCCGCGGCGTTGTTCCCAACGGCCCCCACGCTCCACCCAGGTCGGCGGTGCGTACACATAGCCGGGGCGGCCGCGCATCCAGGATCCAGCCACCCATTGGTGGCGGTGGTGGCGGGCGCTCCAGTTCCAGTAGCCCGGCGACCATTCATAGCCGCGGCGTGGTGCGGGCACGACTTCCACCAGGGGTGCCGGCGGGCCGATGGCGATCACCACGCTGGTCGCAGCTGTTGAGGGCAGCGCTGCCGTGGCGAGCGTGCTCGCCACCAGAGCAGCGAACAGGGCATGTTTGATCATCAAAGTCTCCAGTCAGGAAGCGATGACGAACTGTGGGCCCGGGCGGTACCGCGCTTTGTAGGCCAAGAGGCCGAGCCCCGGTAGGCCCGTGCCGCAAGCGCCGCCTTCAATAGACCAGGTGCAAAGTCTCGACCACATTGCGCACACCCATCAGTGGCCGCACCGCGTCCACCGCGTCATGCTTCGGGTATCGCCATTCGACATGCCCGTGCGCTTGAGCGCGATGTCGCGCCGCTGCGGTCTGCGCGCGCAGACGGGGCGCATGCCAGCACACGCCTGGTGGGTTGAGCTTGCAATTCGCTTGCAATGGGCCTGCAACTGTCCCGCTCCCGCCAAGCTGTCGGCGCCGTGGAGCAGGGTTCGATGCCGCACAGACTTGACGCGGCCAAGGGACTACAAGCCAGCGTTCAATCACTTGCAGGGCCCATCCATGAGATCCATTCCATCGCTCACTGCCCCGGCCGCCGCCGGCACTCGCTGAAGACGTGGGTCAGGGTGCAGGGGCGGGATGGCCACGCATGCTGGAGTGGTCCATTGCAGTGCTGGGCTTGTTGTTGCTGGTGTACGCGCTGCTCCACGTGCTTGGCCGCTGGCGCTGGAGCCGTGCCCGCCGAACACTGCTGAGCGAACTGAAGGCCAGCCGCGTGCCCACGACCGCGGCCGTGGTGGACTGGCAGGAACTGCAGGGTCTGCCACTGCCCGTGCAGCGCTACCTGCGAGCCGTGCTGCGCGAAGGACAGCCGCTGCCTGCGGCGATAGAGCTGGCCCAGGAGGGCAGCTTCAACATGAAGGCCGACGGTGATGGCTGGAAGCCCTTCAGTGCCGTGCAGCGGTCGCAGATGCACCACCCGGGTTTTGTGTGGGACGCACGCATCTCGCTGCTGCCCGGCCTGGCCGTGCATGTGCACGACGCCTATGTGGCGGGCCAGGGCCAGTTGCATGCTGCGGTGATGGGTGCCGTGCCGATGGCGCGCCTGCGCGGCGGTGGAGAACTGGGCCAGGCCGAACTGCTGCGCTGGCTGGCAGAGGCCCCCTGGTATCCGAGCGCACTGCTGCCCAGCCAGGGTGTGCGCTGGCAGGCAGTGGACAGGCAGAGCGCTGACGCGTCAGTCGA
This sequence comes from uncultured beta proteobacterium, assembly GCA_963750785.1. Lineage (GTDB taxonomy): Bacteria > Pseudomonadota > Gammaproteobacteria > Burkholderiales > Burkholderiaceae_C > Rubrivivax. The sequence goes on from CAVVSC010000007.1 coordinate 82,827, forward strand.
GAACAGCGGCATCCGCGTCAGCCTGCGCTTCCACTTTGACAGCGACGGCCTGGTCGACACCGTGACTGCAGCCTCGCGCAGCCGCCTGGTGGGCAAGGTCAACAAGCCGGCGCCCTGGCAGGGCCGCTTCTGGAACTACGCCTGGCGCGGCGGCATGCGCGTGCCGCAACAGGGCGAGGTGGCCTGGCTGCTGCCCGGTGGGGCCAGCCCCTACTGGCGCGGGCGCATCAGCCGCCTGGTCTACGAAGCCACGCCCTGACCGGGCTTGACGGGCCATTGGCCTACATGGATCGGTGCGACAGCGCACCGACCGACGCGGCCGCTGCGCGCAGCCTTGTCGCACGACCTTTTGTCGACAAGGAGAGCTCCGTGAGCCTGGGAATGATTCTGCTGATCGTGCTGGTGTTGTTGCTCGTGGGTGCGGTGCCAGCCTGGCCGCACAGTTCGGGCTGGGGCTACGGACCCAGCGGCGCCTTGGGGCTGATCATGGTCATCGTGCTGGTGATGCTGCTGATGGGCCGCTTGTGAAGCTGCGCGCGTGAAACCCGGCCTGTCCCATGCAGTGGCTGCTGGTGCGGTGCTGGCAGCTGCCTTCACCGTCCTCATCAGTGGCTGCGGGGACACGGCCACCTTGCCCTTGAGCGCCGGCATGGGCACCGCACCCCAACTGCCGCCGCCCAAGCGCACGGCACTGCCCACGATTCACGTGGCGCCCGCGGACAGCTGGCCCGCCGGCGCCACACCCAAGGCCGCCGCCGGTCTGGCGGTGGGCGCCTTCGCCACCGGCCTGGACCACCCGCGCTGGCTGCTGGCGCTGCCCAACGGGGACGTGCTGGTGGCCGAGTCGAATGCACCGCCACGGGCGGACGACAGCACTGGATTCAAGGGCTGGGTGGCCAAGCTCTTCATGCGCCGGCGGGTGCGGTGACGCCCAGTGCCAACCGCATCACCTTGCTGCGCGACACCCAGGGCCGTGGCCAGGCCGACCAGCGCTTCGTGTTGCTGGAGGGCCTGAACTCGCCCTTCGGCATGGCCGTGGTGGGCGACAAGCTCTACGTGGCCAACACCGACGCGGTGCTGCGCTACCCCTTCCGCACTGGCGACACGCAGATCCGTGCGCCAGGCACGCTGGTCGCGGCGCTGCCGGCCGGGTCCATCAACCACCACTGGACCAAGAACCTCATTGCCAGTGCCGACGGCGAAAGGCTCTACGTGACCGTGGGCTCCAACAGCAATGTCGGTGAGCGCGGGCTGCAGGCCGAACAGGGCCGCGCCGCGATCTGGGAAGTCCACATCGCCAACGGCACCCACCGCGTCTACGCCAGCGGCCTGCGCAACCCCAACGGCCTGGCCTGGGCACCGGGCCAGCAGTTGTGGACCGTGGTCAACGAACGCGACGAACTCGGCAGCGACCTGGTGCCCGACTACCTGACCGCCGTGCATGCCGGCGACTTCTTCGGCTGGCCCTGGAGCTGGTACGGGCAGCACGTGGACAGCCGCGTGCAACCCCCAGCGCCCGAACGGGTGGCGCAGGCGCGGGTGCCCGACTACGCACTGGGCGCGCACACCGCTTCGCTGGGCCTGGCGGCGGCGGACGGCAACTCGCTGGGAGCGGACTATGCCCAGGGCATGTTCGTGGGCCAGCACGGGTCGTGGAACCGAAAGCCCTTCAGCGGCTACGAGGTGATCTTTGTGCCCTTTGAAGGCAATGCCCCCAAGGCAGGGCCGCCACTGGGCGTGCTGGGCGGCTTTCTGAGCGCCGAAGGCCGCGCGCACGGGCGGCCCGTGGGCGTGGCACTGGACAAGAGCGGTGCGCTGCTGGTGGCCGACGACGTGGGCAACGCCGTGTGGCGGGTCACCGCTGCGCTGCCGCGCCTGGCGTCTGCAGCGCGGCCTTAGCTGGCGCGCGAGCCGCAATAGGCGATGAGCGCGTCGATCTCGGTGGACTTGTCGAACACGCCATCGGCGCCCAGCGCCAGACAGCTGGCGCGCATGGCCGGATTGACGTAGTTGCTCAGCACCACATAGCGCGCGCCGTCGGCCCGCGGCCGCAGGGAGCGCAGGACGCCCAGGCCGGACCCGCGCGCCAGGAACAGGTCCACGATGACCAGGTCCACCGCATGGTCCGCCAGCCAGGCGACTGCCGCCGGCTCGTCCTCGGCATAGCCCACCACCTGGACCGGCGCCAGCTCTTCGAGCGTGGCAATGAGGTTCTCCCGGATCACCGGGCTGTCTTCTACGAGGTAGGTCCGCAAGGGGTTCATCGGCTGGCAAGGGCGGTGACGACGATTGTGCTGGGTGCAGTGTGCCGCCAGCGTCGTCATCGCGCCCGGTACTTTGTAGGACTTGTCTGACGCAGGCCGCCGCGCGGATGGAACGCCATGCTTGTAGGACAGACGCTACAGCAAGGCGCGGTACTGTCCGCTGCCCACGCGCCCGGTCTGCCAGCAAGCTGTGGTCCATACCCCCATGCAATCTGGAGACACCATGCACTTCCCAAGCCGTTCCGCCCTGGCCCTGGCCGCCGTGCTCTGCACCGCACCCGCCCTGGCGCAAGTGACCTTCTATGAAAACGACAACTATCGCGGGCGCGCATTCACCACACAGCGCGCGGTGAACAACTTCATCAACGCAGGCTTCAACGACCGCGCCTCTTCCATCGTGGTGGAAAGCCAGATCTGGGAGGTCTGCGACAACAGCAACTTTGGCGGCACCTGCCGGGTGCTGCGGCCGGGCAGCTACCCCTCGCTGTCGGCCATGGGCCTGAACGACCGCATTTCCAGCGTGCGCTTGATGACCCGGGCACGGCCGGTGGCAGACGAGCGCTACGCGCCCGCGCCGCCGCCACGTTCGGAATACCAGCGCCGCGGCACCGAGCGGCTGTATGAAGCCAACGTCACCGCCGTGCGCGCCGTAGGCGGGCAGGGCGGTCAGCGCTGCTGGATGGAACGCGAGGAAGTCGCCCAGGACAACGGCCGCAGCAACGTGCCGGGCGCGCTGGCAGGCGCCATCATCGGCGGCATCATTGGTCACCAGATCGGCGGCGGTACCGGGCGCGACATCGCGACCGTAGGCGGCGTGGTGGCTGGCGCCGCCGTGGGTTCGCGTGTCGGCGGCGACAACCGAGGTCCGGTGACGCAGGACGTGCAGCATTGCAGCAACGACCGCCGGGGTCAGGGTGTCGCCTATTGGGACGTGAGCTACCGCTTCCGCGGCACGGACCACCGCGTGCAGATGACCCAGGCGCCGGGCTCCACCGTCACCGTCAACCGCCAGGGCGAGCCGCGCAGTTGAGGCCGCGGCGGCGCAGGTTCAAGCAGCCTGCGCCGCTTTCAGGATCGGATTCAAGAGACCGCGTGGCTCGACATCAGTCGCAACGCAGGTTGCCTTGCCAGCCGCAGCGCACGTTTGCGCAGCGGTAGCGCCGCGAGGGCATGACCAGAGCCACGACGCGGTCGTGCCAGCGGCGCGTGATGCGCTCCACAGAGGCCCCGCAACAGGGGCACAGCGGCAACCACCGCTGCTGCGGCGTGCTTGACGGGTGGTCGGCTGCCTTCATGGTGAAGAAGACTGTGCCTGTGGCCCCCCCCCAAGTCTGTACGCTGGCGAACCGCAACCTGGCCGCGGCGGCGGGGCAAATCCCCGCGTCAGGCCTGTGCGCCCGCGACGTCCACGGTCTGCCCCAGGCGCGCACTGCGCCCAATGGCTTCCAGCGTCCTGGCAATGTCCAGGCTGGCTGCCGCGGCATCGGCGGCGGCAGCCAGGTCGCCTTCCCGCACCAGCCTGGCAAAGGCCTCGGCCGCAAAGCGGAAGCCGCTGCCCACGCCGGAGTGCACGGCTTCAAACGGCACCGTGGGCGCCGGACCCCGGCGCACCTGCAGGCGGCTGGGCTGGTAGCCCCAGGGGTGGCCGCTGGTCTGCGTGCTGGTGTGGTTCAGGTAATCGGTTTCGATGACGCCAGCCGAGCCCACGATGCTGGCATGGCGGAACACCGCCATGTCCATGGCGCAGGACAGTTGTGCACGGCGGCCGTCGTCGTACAGCAGGGTGGCCATGGTGCCGATGTCGACACCGCCGTCGATGCCGCCGGCGGTCCAGCGGGCGTCAGCCTGCACCCGGCGCGGTGCGCTGCCCATGACCAGGCGGATCAGGCTCATCGGGTAGCTGCCCGCGTCCAGCAGGGCACCGCCGCCCAGTGCCGCATCCATCCGGATGTTGCCTTCGGGCCGGGCCAGGCTGAAGCCGAAGCAGGCCTGCATGGACTGCACGCGGCCGATGGCGCCGCCCCGCAGCAAGGACATCAGGTCGCCCGTCTGCGGCTGGAACCAGTAAGGGTAAGCCTCCAGCAGCACCACACCGTGCTGCCTGGCGGCGTCGAACATGGCCTGGGCTTCTGCGAGGGTCAGAGCCAGCGGCTTTTCGCACAACACATGCTTGCCACTGCGTGCCGCAGCCATGGCCCAGGCCGCGTGCAGGCTGTTCGGCAGAGGCAGGTAGATGGCGTCCACCCCCGTGTCCGCCAGCAGCGCTTCGTAGCTGGCGTGGTGACGCTGCAACTGGAAAGTCTCGGCGAACTCCCGTGCCTTGTCTTCGCTGCGGCTGGCGACGGCCACCACACGGACGGCGGGGCTGTCTGCCACGTCCCGCGCAAATTGCCGCGCGATGTTGGCGCAGCCCAGGATGCCCATGCGCAGCGCTCGGCCAGGTGCTTTTCTTGAGGTCATGCGCGGGTCTCCTGTGCGTCGATGGCGGGGAAAGAGCCGGCGCCTGCTGCGGCGGCTGGTGCATGCCGATGCTAGGGTAAGGCCGCGGTGCAGCCCATCGGTGCCTGCAGGGCCAGCCCCTGGCCCGACCCAGGGACTTCAGCCGCTTCCACTTGTGGCGTCAGCCGTTCACCGCTTGAAGACCAGCATTCGCCCTGCCACAAGGCTCCTCTAAGATCGTTGCATGGAGCCCAAGTCTGCACCCGCCCGCCGCAGCCGACGCAGCAGCGGTTCGGTCACCCTGCACGACGTGGCCAGGCTGGCCGGGGTTGCTCCCATCACGGCATCGCGCGCGGTCAACGACCCGGACCGCGTGTCGGCAGACGTGCGCCAGCGGGTCAGTGAGGCCATTGCGCGCACCGGCTACGTGCCCAACCTGCTGGCGGGCGGGCTGGCCTCCACGCGCAGCCGCCTGGTGGCTGCGGTGGTGCCCACGATCTCCGGCCCGGTGTTCCTGGAGACCGTGCAATCGCTGACCGAAGCGTTGGCCGAACGCGGATACCAGCTCATGCTGGGCCAGGCAGGCTACGCCGGCTCGCGCGAAGACGCACTGCTGGAAGCCATCATCGGACGGCGGCCCGACGGCATCGTGCTAACGGGCATCATGCACTCCCCCGAAGGGCGCAAGCGGCTGCTGGCTTCGGCCATTCCCGTGGTCGAGACCTGGGATCTGACGCCCACGCCCATCGACATGCTGGTGGGCTTCTCGCACCTGGAAGTGGGGCGCTCGGTGGCCCAGTTCCTGCACGACCGCGGCCGCCGCCGCTTCGCCGTGGTGGCGGGCGACGATGAGCGCGCCAAGCGCCGCTGCGCCGCCTTCCGGAACGCCGCGCTGGCGCTGAACCTGCCCGACGTGCAAGCCGTGGTGGTGCCGGCGCCCACCACGCTGAAGAGCGGCCGGTCGGCCCTGACCGAACTGCTGGCCGCGGACGCCCACATCGACGCCGTGTTCTGCAGTTCGGACCTGCTGGCCCTGGGCGTGCTGACCGAGGCGCGGGTCCGCGGCGTTTCCGTACCGGACGACCTGGCCGTGGTCGGCTTCGGCGACCTGGAGTTTGCCGGCGACCTGGCGCCAGCCCTGACCACCGTGCACATCAAGGGCGCCGCGATCGGGCGCCAGGCCGCGCAGTTCATCGTGGACCGCGCCGAAGGCCGCACTGTCACGAACCGGGTGGTCGACATCGGCTTTTCGATCATCCAGCGCCAAAGCACGTGATCAGGGTTTACCTGAGCTTCTGGCGTCTTGCTGACTCCAATTGGTAGCGCTACCATGGCTAACCAGTTGGTAGCGCTACCCATCACCGTGCATCGGAGACATCTCACATGAAGACCTGGACCATCACACTGGCAGCCATGACGCTCGGCCTCGCCGCAGCCACCAGCGCCCACGCACAGGCCTGGCCTGCCAAGCCGGTTTCGCTGCTCGTGCCATTCCCGCCCGGTGGGTCCACCGACATGATCGCCCGCACCCTGGGCCCCAAGCTGCAGGAAAAGCTGGGCGGCAGCTTCATCGTCACCAACCAGGCCGGCGCGGGCGGTACGGTCGGCGCCACCGCAGCCAAGCGCTCGCCGGCAGACGGCTACACCCTCCTGGTGACGTCGCTCGGCCCGCTGGTGATCGGCCCCCACCTCATCAAGGGCGTGGCCTACGACGCCACCAAGGACTTCGACTACATCACGGTGGCCGTGCAGGCGCCCAACGTGCTGGCCGTGCCCGCCAACTCGCCACACAAGTCCATGGCCGACGTGATGGCCTTTCTGAAGGCCAATCCCGGCAAGATGAGCTTCGCGTCCGCCGGCAACGGCACCAGCGACCACCTCACCGCCGAACTGTTCTGGCAAGAGACCAAGACCACCGGCCTGCACATCCCGTACAAGGGCGGCGCACCGGCCATGTCAGACCTGCTGGGCGGGCAGGTGGACGCCACCTTCATGAACATCAACACCGGCCTGCCCAACATCAAGGCCGGCAAGCTGCGCGCGCTGGCCATCACCAGCACCACGCGGTCGCCGCTGCTGCCGGACGTGCCGACCATGGCCGAACTGGGCTTCAAGGGCGTCACCGTCTATTCCTGGCAAGCCTTCGCCGCACCCAAGGGGCTGCCGGCCGACATCAAGGCCAAGCTGCACGACGCGCTGGTGGCCGGCCTGAACGACCCCGCCGTGAAACCCAAGCTGCTGGACCTGGGCTTCGAGATCGTCGCCAACACGCCGGAGCAGTTCACCGCCTTCCAGGCCAGCGAATTCGCACGCTGGAAAAAAGTCATCGAGCTGGGCAAGATCACCGCTGACTGATGGGCCCACCCCCGCAGCGCCTTCGGCGCTCCTCCTCAAGGGGGCGCACCCGGCGGCCCGGCAGAGCCGGATCCGCGGCTGCCGCTTGACGCAACCCCCAACTCTTGCGCCTCCCATGAACCAGTCATCCACCCCCGTCATCACCGCGCTGCGCGTGATTCCGGTCGCGGGCCGCGACAGCATGCTGCTCAACCTGAGTGGCGCGCATGGCCCGTTTTTCACGCGCAACATCCTCATCCTGACCGACAGTGCCGGCCGCACCGGCGTGGGTGAAGTGCCGGGCGGCGAGAAGATCCGCCAGACGCTGCAGGACGCGGCTCCACTCGTGGTGGGCCAGCCGCTGGGTTCACACCAGCGCCTGCTGCAGGCCGTGCACCAGGCCTTTGCCGACCGCGACAGCGCCGGCCGCGGCGTGCAGACCTTTGACCTGCGCACCACCATCCACGCAGTCACAGCCATCGAATCGGCTCTGCTGGACCTGCTGGGCCAGCACCTGGGCGTGCCCGTGGCAGCCTTGCTGGGTGAAGGCCAGCAGCGCGAATCGGTGGAGATGCTGGGCTACCTCTTCTATGTCGGCGACAAGCGCAAGACCGACCTGCCCTACGCGTCAGAGCCCGAAGCGGCCAACGACTGGTTCCGCCTGCGCCATGAGGTGGCGCTGACACCCGAAGCCGTGGTCCGCCTGGCCGAAGCCGCGCGCGACAAATACGGCTTCAATGACTTCAAGCTGAAGGGTGGCGTGCTGCGTGGCGACGAGGAAGTGGACGCCGTCACCGCGCTGCACGAACGCTTCCCTGAAGCCCGTGTCACGCTGGACCCCAATGGCGGCTGGCTGCTGAAGGACGCCATCCGCCTGGGCCAGCGCATGCGCGGCCAGGTCGCCTACGCCGAAGACCCTTGCGGCGCGGAAGAGGGGTTTTCAGGCCGCGAGGTGATGGCCGAATTCCGGCGCGCCACCGGCGTGCCCACCGCCACCAACATGGTGGCCACCGACTGGCGGCAACTGAGCCACGCGCTGTCGCTGCAAAGCGTGGACATCCCCCTGGCCGACCCGCACTTCTGGACCATGGCCGGGTCGGTCCGCGTGGCGCAGACCTGCCGCGACTGGGGCTTGACCTGGGGCAGCCATTCCAACAACCACTTCGACATCTCGCTGGCCATGTTCACCCACGTGGGTGCGGCCGCGCCGGGCAAGGTGACGGCCATGGACACGCACTGGATCTGGCAGGATGGACAGCGCCTGACCAAGGACCCGCTGCAGATCGTCAGCGGCCATGTGCAGGTGCCCAAGAAGCCCGGCCTGGGCGTCGAACTCGACATGGCAGAAGTCGAGAAGGCCCACCAGCTGTACCTGCAGCACGGCCTGGGCGCGCGCGACGACGCCATGGCCATGCAGTACCTCATCCCGGGCTGGCAGTTCAACCCCAAGCGGCCTGCCCTGGACCGTTGAAAGACATCACCATGTTCAAGAACTTCATTGCTGGCGAGTGGATTGAAGGTGCACGCGTCACGCGCAACATCAACCCCTCCGACACGCGCGACGTGGTCGGCGAATATGCCCAGGCCGACAGCGCGCAGACGCAGCTGGCCATCGCCGCCGCACAAACGGCCTTCCCGGCCTGGAGCCAAAGCACGCCGCAGCAGCGCTTCGACATCCTGGACGCCGCCGGCACGGAGATCCTGGCCCGCCGCGCCGAGTTGGGTGATTTGCTGGCGCGCGAAGAGGGCAAGACCCTCCCCGAAGCCGTGGGCGAAGTCGCACGCGCCGGCAACATCTTCAAGTTCTTCGCCGGCGAAGCGCTTCGGCCGGGAGGCGAAATGATGCCTTCCGTGCGCCCGGGTGTCGGCGTGGAGATCACACGCGAAGCCATTGGCGTGGTGGGCATCATCACGCCCTGGAACTTCCCCATCGCCATTCCCGCCTGGAAGATTGCGCCGGCGCTGGCCTACGGCAATTGCGTGGTCTTCAAACCGGCGGACCTGGTCCCGGGCTCGGGTTGGGCGCTGGCCGACATCCTGTCGCGCAGCGGCCTGCCCAAGGGTGTGTTCAACCTGGTCATGGGTCGTGGCTCGGAAGTCGGCGCCACGTTGCTGGACCATGCCGGCGTCTCCGCCATCACGTTCACCGGCTCCGTGCCCACGGGCCAGCGCGTGGCTGCGGCCTGTGTCGCGCGCATGGCCAAGTTCCAGCTGGAAATGGGCGGCAAGAACCCCTTCGTGGTGCTGGACGACGCCGACATCGCGGTGGCGGTCAACTGCGCCGTGCAGAGCGGCTACTTCAGCACCGGGCAACGCTGCACGGCGTCTTCGCGCGTCATCGTCACCGACGGTGTGCACGACCGCTTTGTCGCCGCCATGGTGGACCGCCTGAAGACCATCAAGGTCGACGACGCACGCAAGGCCGGCACCGACATCGGCCCCGTGGTGGACGCCACGCAACTGGCGCAGGACCTGGACTACGTCGGCATTGCGCGCGGCGAAGGTGCCACGCTGGCCTTCGGCGGTGAGGCGCGCAGCCACAACGCCGAGGGTCAGCCGGGCCACTTCATGACGCCCACCCTGTTCACCAACACCACGCCCGGCATGCGCATCAACCGCGAAGAGGTCTTCGGCCCGGTGGTCAGCGTGCAACGCGCCAAGGACTACGACGAAGCCCTGCACCTGGCCAACGACACGCCGTTCGGCCTGGCGTCCGGCATTGCCACGACCTCGCTCAAACATGCCACGCACTTCAAGCGCCATGCACAGGCCGGCATGGTGATGGTCAACCTGCCCACCGCGGGTGTGGACTACCACGTGCCTTTTGGCGGTCGCAAGGGCAGCAGCTATGGGCCGCGCGAACAGGGCCGCTACGCGGCAGAGTTCTACACGACGGTGAAGACCACCTACACCCAAGCCTGAACCGGCGTGCCACATGCGCATTCCCGGCCAGCATCCAAACGGAACGAAAACGGCATGAGCGGACCCGATCGCATCGCGCACGTACGGATCTCCTCGTGCTATTTGCCGCTGGCCAACCCCATCAGCGACGCCAAGGTGCTGACGGGCAGGCAGAAGCCGATGACCGAGATCGCGATGTTGTTCGCGGAGGTGCAGACGGCCAACGGCCATGAGGGTCTCGGCTTCAGCTATTCCAAACGCGCTGGCGGTCCGGGGCAGTTTGCCCATGCCAAGGAGATCGCCCCGGCACTGATCGGCGAAGACCCCAGCGACATTGCCAAGCTGTGGAACAAGCTGTGCTGGGCCGGCGCGTCGGTGGGCCGCAGCGGCCTGTCGACGCAGGCCATCGGCGCGTTTGACGTGGCGCTGTACGACCTGAAGGCCAAGCGCGCCGGGCTGTCGCTGGCCAAGCTGCTGGGCAGCTACCGGGATTCGGTGGCCTGCTACAACACGTCCGGCGGCTTCCTCCACACGCCGCTGGAGCAGTTGCTGGTCAACGCCGCCGCCTCACGCGCCCGTGGCATTGGCGGCATCAAGCTGAAGGTGGGGCAGCCTGACCGTCAGCTCGACATCCGGCGCGTCGAAGCCGTGCGCAAGCACCTGGGTGACGACGCACCGCTGATGGTGGACGCCAACCAGCAGTGGGACCGCCCCACGGCGCAGCGCATGTGCCGCATCTTCGAAGACTTCAATCTCGTCTGGATCGAAGAACCGCTGGACGCCTACGACCACGAAGGCCACGCCGCATTGGCGGCCGCTTTCGACACGCCCATCGCCACTGGCGAGATGCTGACCAGCGCCATGGAACACGGCGACCTGATCCGCCACCGCGCCGCCGACGTCCTGATGCCCGACGCGCCGCGTGTTGGCGGCATCACGCCCTTCCTGAAGATTGCGTCGCAGGCCGAAGCGGCCGGCCTGATGCTGGGCCCGCACTTCGCGATGGAGCTGCACGTGCACCTGGCCGCGGCCTACCCGACCGAGCCCTGGGTGGAACACTTCGACTGGCTGGAACCGCTGTTCAACGAACGCCTGGAAATCCAGAACGGCCGCATGCTGGTGCCCACACGGCCGGGCCTCGGCCTGACGCTCAGCGCCCAGGCGCGCGCCTGGACGCGTGAGACCGCCGAAGCCGGCGTGCGCGCCTGAAGCACTGCATACACAGCGCAGGAGAACCCCTTGTCCGCAACGCCCCTGACCATCCGCATGAACGAGCGCGACAACGTCGCGATCGTGGCCAACGACGGAGGCCTGGACGCCGGCACGGTGCTGATCGACGCACATGCCCAGGGCCTGCGCCTGGTGGACCGCGTGCCACAAGGGCACAAGGTGGCGCTGCTCCCCATCGCCGCGGGAGCGCCGGTGCTGCGCTACGGCATTCCCATAGGCGTGGCGCTGAAGGACATCGCCGCAGGCGCCTGGGTGCATGAACGGCTGCTGCAGATGCCGGACGCGCGGTCGCTGGAAGGCTTGCCCATCGCCACCGTCAAGGCTGCGCCGCAGCCCGCGCTGGAGGGCTACACCTTTGAGGGTTACCGCAACGCCGACGGCTCGGTCGGCACGCGCAACATCCTGGCCATCACGCAGACCGTGCAGTGCGTGGCCGGTGTCACCGACTTCGCCGTGAAGCGCATCAAGGCCGAACTGCTGCCGCGCTACCCGAATGTGGACGACGTGGTCTCGCTGGAACACGGCTACGGCTGCGGCGTGGCCATCGACGCGCCCGACGCCGTGGTGCCCATCCGCACGCTGCGCAACATCAGCCTCAATCCCAATTTCGGCGGCGAGGTGATGCTGGTCAGCCTGGGCTGCGAGAAGCTGCAGCCGGAACGGCTGCTGCCCCCAGGGTCCTTCTCCATCGTCGATGAACGCAAACCTGAAGGTGAAGCGCTCGACGTGGTGTGCCTGCAAGACGACGCCCACGTCGGCTTCATGTCCATGGTGGACAGCATCGTGCGCCAGGCCGAAGGCCACCTGCAGCGCCTGGATGCACGCCGCCGCGAAACCGTGCCGGCCAGCGGACTGGTCGTCGGCGTGCAATGCGGCGGCAGCGACGCCTTCAGCGGCGTCACCGCCAACCCCGCCGTGGGCTATTGCACCGACCTGCTGGTGCGCGCCGGTGCCAGCGTGATGTTCTCCGAGACCACGGAAGTCCGCGACGGCATCGACCAGCTCACGTCCCGCGCCACCACGCCCGAGGTGGCCGCGCAGATGATCCACGAGATGGCCTGGTACGACGCCTACCTGAAGCGCGGCAGCGCCGACCGCAGCGCCAACACCACGCCGGGCAACAAGAAAGGCGGCCTGTCGAACATCGTTGAAAAGGCCATGGGGTCCATCGTGAAGTCCGGCAGCTCACCGATCAGCAACGTGCTGGCACCGGGCGACAAGCTCAAGCACAAGGGCCTGACCTACGCCGCCACACCGGCCAGCGACTTCATCTGCGGCACGCTGCAACTGGCCGCCGGCATGAACCTGCACGTCTTCACCACCGGCCGCGGCACCCCCTACGGCCTGGCCGCCGTGCCCGTCATCAAGGTGGCCACGCGCAGCGACCTGGCTCGGCGCTGGCACGACCTGATGGACGTCAACGCGGGCACGATAGCCGACGGCACGGCCACTATCGAAGACGTGGGCTGGGAACTCTTCCGCCTGATGTTGGACGTGGCCAGCGGCCGCAAGAAAACCTGGGCCGAGCACTGGAAGCTGCACAACGCGCTGGTACTGTTCAACCCTGCCCCCGTGACCTGAGCCCTCGGCCCAGTCGGGGCAGGATCTGCTGACCCTGAAACCGACTTTCACGCACGCGCTGGGACCGACACATGCACGAGATCAACTGCCCGCATTGCGGCAAGGCTTTCAAGATTGACGAAGCCGGGTACGCAGACATCCTGAAGCAGGTCCGCGACGGCGACTTCGAACAGCAACTGCATGACCGGCTGGAACTGGCCGAACAGGACAAGCGCAACGCCGTGGAGCTGGCCACCGCGCGCGTCGCCAGCGAACATCAGAAGACCGCCGCAAGCAAGGACGCCGCCATCCAGGGGCTGCAGGCCCGGCTGGACGCCGGTGAAGTCGCGCGCAAGCTGGCCGTGGCCGAAGCACTCGGCGCCGTGGAAAAAGAGCGTGACGCGCTGGCCAACCAGCTGGCACAGGCCAAGCGCGACCAGCAAACCACGGCGCAGCTGGCTGAAGCCATGCTCGTGAACGAACTGCAGAAGGCCGCGGCTGCGAAGGACGCAGAGATCCAGGGCCTGACTGCCAAGCTAGAAGCCATTGCTGTCGCACAGAAGCTGGCGATCACCGAGGCCGTGGGTCCGGTGGCCAGGGAACGCGACGAACTCAAGAGCGGCCTGGAGCGTGCGGCGCTGGAAAAGCAGCTGGCCGAAAAGGCCCTGCGCGACAAGTACGAAACCCAGATCAAGGACCGCGACGACGCCATTGAGCGCCTGCGCGACATGAAGGCTCGCCTGTCGACCAAGATGGTGGGCGAAACGCTGGAGCAGCACTGCGAGACCGAATTCAACCGCATCCGTGCCACGGCCTTCCCGAAAGCCTATTTCGAGAAGGACAACGACGCGCGCACCGGCAGCAAGGGCGACTTCATCTTCCGTGACCTGGACGAGGCGGGCACCGAGATCGTCTCGATCATGTTCGAGATGAAGAACGAAAACGACCGCACGACCACGAAGAACAGGAACGAGGACTTCCTGAAGGAACTGGACAAGGACCGCAACGAAAAGGGCTGCGAGTACGCCGTGCTGGTCTCCCTGCTGGAACCCGACAGCGAGCTCTACAACACCGGCATCGTCGACGTGTTCCACCGCCACCCGAAGATGTACGTGGTGCGGCCGCAGTTCTTCATCCCCATCATCACGCTGCTGCGCAATGCAGCCATGAATTCGCTCCAGTACAAGAACGAACTGGCCCTGGTCCGGGCGCAGAACATCGACATCACCAATTTCGAAAACGAGCTGGAGACCTTCAAGTCGGCCTTCGCGAAGAACTACGACCTGGCTTCCAGGCGCTTCCAGACGGCCATCGACGAGATCGACAAGTCCATTGACCACCTGCAGAAGACGAAGGAAGCCTTGCTCGGCACCGATCGCAACCTGCGTCTGGCCAACGACAAGGCGCAGGACGTGACGATCAAGAAGCTGACCCGCGGCAACCCGACGATGGCGGCCAAGTTCGCCCAGCTCAAGGACGAAGACCCGGCGGCCCCAGCCTGACCCTCAGATGGCCAGGTACTGCTGGCGCAGATCAGCGTTGTCGATGACTTCCCGGGCGGTGCCGTCGAAGACGATCTCGCCCATGTCGAGGATCAGCGCGCGGTCGGACAGGTGCAGCGCGGCAATGGCATTCTGCTCGACGATGATCGTGGTGAAGCCCAGGGTCTTGACCTCTTCCAGGATCTTCTCGATCTCGTGCACGATGACGGGGGCCAGGCCCTCGTAGGGTTCGTCCAGCAGCAACAGCTTCACGTCGCGCGCCAGGGCCCGTGCCACGGCCAGCATCTGCTGCTCGCCGCCGGACATCGTCACCGCCTCCTGGTTGCGCCGCTCGGCCAGGCGCGGGAAGTGTTCGTACAGGCGCTCGATCGACCAGCCCACAGGCTTCTCGATCTGCGCCAGCTTCAGGTTCTCTTCGACGGTCAGCCCGGCAATGATGCGGCGGTCTTCGGGCACCAGGCCCACGCCGCAGCGCGCGGCCTGGAAGGCGCTCATCTTGTGCAGCGCCTGGTGGTCGAGCCAGATCTCGCCGTGGTGCAGTTGCGGGTCGGCCAGGCGCGCAATGGTGCGCAGGGTGCTGGTCTTGCCGGCCCCGTTGCGGCCCAGCAGGGCCACGATCTCGCCTTCACGGATGTCGAAGCTGACGCCTTGCACCACATAACTCTGCCCGTAGTAGGCATGCAGGTCGCGGCAGGAAAAGAATGCGGGTGCCGAGCCCTTGGCGACGACCTTGGGATAGGGCTCGGTGGTGGCCGCCACGCCGGTCGGCCCGCCGCCGCTCTCGATCTCGCTCACAGGTGGGCTCCCCCCAGGTAAGCTTCCTGCACGCGCGGGTCGCCCTTGATCGAGCCCGGGTCGCCCTCGGCGATGACCGTGCCCTGGGCCATCACGCTGATGCGGCTGGCCAGTGAAAAGACGACGTGCATGTCGTGCTCGATGATGATCTTGGTCACCTGGCCGCCGCCGATGCGCTGCAGCAGTTCGATGGTGTTGTTGGTGTCGGCGCGTGACATGCCGGCCGTGGGCTCGTCCAGCAGCAGCAGCTTGGGCGACTGCACCAGGCACATGGCCAGTTCCAGGCGGCGCTTGTCGCCGCGCGACAGGCTGTTGGCGATCATGTCGCGCTTGCTGGCCAGGCCCACGTCCTCAAGCATGTGCATGGCAAGTTCCTGCACCTCGGCCTGGCCATCGGCGCGCTGCCAGGCGTTGACGGCAAAGGCGCCGTCGCGCCGCGCCAGGGCCAGGATCAGCACGTTTTCAAGCAGGTTCAACTCGCCGAAGATCTCCGGTGTCTGGAATACGCGCACCACGCCAGCCTGGTTGATCTCGTGCGGCTGCAGGCCGACCAGGGAACGGCCGGCAAAGGTCACCGAGCCTGCATCCGGCGTCAGCCGGCCCACGAAGCAGTTCAGCAGCGTGGACTTGCCGGCGCCGTTGGGACCGATGATGGCGTGCACGCTGCCTTCAGCGATGCTGAGGTTGACGTCGTTCAGCGCGCGCAAGCCGGCAAAGCTCTTGCTGACGCCCTTGACCTGGAGGATCGACATGCTGGCGGCCTCCTCAGGTGCCAGCCGACGGCTGAGCGGGGCCGCGCGGCGCGGCCACAGGCGCTGGCGGCCGCCGCTTGAACAGGCCGACCAGCCGGCGCATGCCTTCCATCACCCCTCCGGGCAGGAAGATCACCAGCACCATGAACATCACGCCCAGCGTCAGTGACCAGCCCTCGCCGACAAAGAGCGATGAGACCCAGACCACGGGCGTCTCGATGGCGTCGGGCAGGAAGCCGAAGAAGCCGTGCAAGGTCTGCTGGTTGAATGAAGAAAAGATGTTCTCGAAGTACTTGATGATGGCCGCGCCCAGCACCGGCCCCACCAAGGTGCCGACGCCGCCCAGGATGGTCATCAGCACCACTTCACCGGACGCCGTCCACTGCATGCGTTCCGCACCCGCCAGCGGGTCGGTGACGGCCAGCAGCGCACCGGCCAGCCCGGCATAGGCACCCGAGATCACGAAGGCCGTCAGCGCATAGGGCCGGGTGTTGACGCCGGCGTACTTCAAACGGTTCTGGTTGGACTTGATGGCTTTCAGCATGGTGCCGAAAGGCGAACGCGCGATGCGCAGCGCGACGACAAAGCCCAGGATCAACAGCGCGGCACAGAAGTAGAAGCCCGGGTAGCCCCGCATCGTCAGGCCGAACAATTCGGTGGACGGGATGCCGGGGGCCGGCGCCGAGAACAGGCGGTCGATGACACGTGGGTCGCTGCGCGCCAGTTGCAGGCCGGTTTCGCCATTGGTGATGGGCGTCAGGACCGAGTACGCCAGGTTGTAGGACATCTGGGCGAAAGCCAAGGTCAGGATCGAGAAGTAGATGCCCGACCGGCGCAGGCAGACGTAGCCGATGAGCAGGGCAAACAGCGAGGCCATGCACACGCTGAGCAGGACTGCCGGCAGCACGTTCATGCTGAGCAGCTTGAAGGACCACACCGCCGTGTACGAACCCACGCCCAGAAAGGCCGCGTGACCAAAGGACAGGTAGCCCGTCAGGCCGAAGAGGATGTTGAAGCCGATGGCAAACAGGCCGTAGATGGCGAACTTCTGCAGCAGGTCCGGGTAGGCCGCGCCAAAAGGCCGCAGCCACAGCGGCATCAGCAGCACGGCGGCTGCGAAGGCCCCCATCAGCCAGAGGTCGTTGCGGGGTGTGATCGTGTTCATGGCATCAGTCTTCCATCACGCCCTTGCGGCCGAACAAACCACGCGGGCGGACCAGCAGGATGACCACCGCAACCAGGTAGATGATGATCTGGTCGATGCCGGGAATCAGGCCCTTCACTTCATTCATCGAAGCGAAGGACTGCAAGACACCCAGCAGAAAGCCGGCCGCCACCGCGCCGGGCAAGGAGCCCATGCCGCCGACGACGACGACCACGAAGCTCAGCACCAGGAAGTCCATGCCCATGTGGTAGTCAGGCGGCAGGATGGGCGTGTACATCGCGCCGGCGATGCCGGCCACGATGACCGCGATGCCGAAGACGATGGTGAAGCGCCGCTCGATGTCGATACCCAACAGGCCCACGGTCTCGCGGTCTCGCATGCCGGCCCGCACCACCATGCCGAAGGTCGTGTAGCGCAGAAAGGCAAACACCAAGGCAACCACCAGGGCCGAGAAGCCGAAATACACCAGGCGCCACCACGGGTAGACCACGGCGTCGCCCAGGCCCAGCCAGGCGCCGACGTTGGCGCTGCCCGACACGATCTCCGGTGCCGGCGTCGGGATCGGGTTGGCGCCGAAACTGGCCTTGATGATTTCCTGCAGCACGATGGCCAGCCCGAAAGTCACCAGGATCTGGTCCGCATGCGGGCGGCGGTAGAAGTGGCGGATCAGGCCGCGCTCCATCAGCACGCCCAGCAGCAGCATGGCCGGGATGGCCAGCAGCAGGGACAGCGGCACCGCGTAGTCAATCAACTTCAGACCGGCGTCGCCGAACCAGATCTTCAGGTAGGGCACTTCGGTGTAGCTGTCAAACAGCGTCACCGCCGGGTCCTTGATCTGCTTGGAAAGGGTCAGCAGCTTCTGCAGGCTGACGGCGCAGAAGGCCCCCAGCATGAAGAGGGCGCCGTGGGCGAAGTTCACCACCCCCAGGGTGCCGAAGATCAGCGTCAGGCCCAGCGCAATGAGCGCATACGCGCCGCCCTTGTCGAGGCCGTTGAGCAATTGCAGGACGAAGGCATCCATCGTGTGTGGCAGAACGCGCGGGCGCCTTGGGCGCGCTTGTTGGGGAAGGTCGATAAAAGGCGAGCCGCCCAGCGCAGCGGGCGGCTCGCGTTCTCAGACGAAGTTCGAAATCAAGTGGCGGTGTAAGGCCCGAGCGAGCCGCCAAAGATCTTCGAGTCGTACTCCACGGCCGCGCGTGGCACGACCTGGACGATGTCGAGCAGGTCGAACTTGTTGGCCGGCTTGTCCTTGCCACGCACCACCAGCACGTCCTTCATGCACTGGTGGTCGTCGGCGCGGTACTCGGTGGGGCCGTTGCCCATGCCGTCAAACTTGAAGCCCTCGAGCTTCTTGATCACTTCCACGGGGTAGAAGGTGCCGGCCATCTCGCAGGCGTTGGCATAGAGCAATGCCTGCACGTAGCCTGTCTGCGCGGCCTGGGACGGCGGCGCGCCATAGGCCGCGCCGAAGGACTTGACGAAGGCCTTGGTGGCCGCGTCGGGCAACTTCCAGTCCCAGTTGGCGGTGCCGAAGATGCCCTTGATGTTGTCGCCGGCGCCCTGCGCCATCAGTTCGGAGAACAGCGGCACGACGATCTCGAAGCGCTTGCCATTGGCCATCTTGTCGCGCAGGCCGAACTGCACGGCCTGGGTCAAGGAATTGATCATGTCCTTGCCGTAGTGGTTCAGGATCAGCACGTCCGCGCCCGAATTCAGCACCGGGGTGATGTACTGCGAGAAGTCACCGGCGCCCAAGGGCGTGCGCACCGCGGCGACCGTCTTCCAACCCAGGGCTTCGGTCGAATTCTTCATCGACTCTTCCTGGGTCCAGCCCCAGGTGTAGTCGGCCGTCAGGTGATAGGCGCGGCGCTCCTTGCCGTACTCCTTGCCCAGCACGGGGCCCAGGGCCTTGCCCGACATGTAGGCGTTGAAGAAGTGGCGGAAGCCGTAGCGGCGGCGGTCCTTGCCGGTGGTGTCGTTGGAGTGCGTCAGGCCAGCCATGAAGACCACACCCATTTCCTGGGCCAGCGACTGGATGGCCACCGCCACGCCCGACGACGAACCGCCGGTGTACATGACCACGCCGTCCTTTTCGATCATGCGCTTGGCCGCGGCGCGTGCCGCGTCGGACTTGGTCTGCGTGTCACCGGTGACGTATTCGACCTTTTTGCCCAGCACGCCATTGCCCTTCAGGGCCAGCGGCTTCATGGTCTTGAGCATGCCGCCGTCGCCCTCGCCGTTGATGTGCTTGACGGCCAGCTGGTAGGCACGCAACTGGTCGGCGCCTTCGTCGGCGTAGGCACCGGTCTGCGGCACCGTGAAACCGAACTTCACGGTCTTGCTGCCTTTCGGGTCGTTGCGGAATTCCGCGGCCCAGGCGTTGCGCATGAAGAAGGTCGGCATCGCCAAGCCGGCACCGGCCGCCCCGATGCCCTTGAGCACTTTGCGTCGATCGTCGTGTTGCATAGGGTCTCCTGAGGTCAGTCTTGCGACACGAAGGCGCGCCGCGACACGTTGCGCTGTTGATTTCAGCGTCAATGGAGCTTGTCTCTTGAAGTCGCAGATCTCAATAAGTAGTTGAAGCCAATCATCTTTTCTGTAAACATCTTCAGGATGGTTGGGTGAATTCAGTCAATGATTGACATTGCAGCGCAGCAAGACCAACGGAGCCAGGGATGAACCGGATCCTCGTCGGGACCAAACTGCGCGACCGTCGCCGCGCCATGGGGGTTACCCAGCGCGCACTGGCCGAACGTGTCGGCATCTCGGCTTCCTACCTGAACCTGATCGAGGGCAACCACCGTCGCATTGGCGGCAGCGTCCTGAAGCGGCTGGCCGATGAACTGCAAGCCACCGTGGACGAATTCGACGGCGCGGCGGAGCGCCGGCTGGTGGACGACCTGGAGGCGATCGCCGCCACGGCCGAGATCGAGCCACTGCATCTGGACCCCGGCAGTGCAGCCGACCTGGCCGCCGCCCACCCGCAATGGGCACGCGCGCTGGTTGCCTTGCACCGGGCTTGCCGCCAACGCACGCAGACCGTCGTGGCGCTCTCAGACCGTCTCAACCAGGACCCCTTCCTCGGCGACGCGGTCCACGACCTGCTGAGCAAGGCGACCGCCGTCCGATCGGCTTGCGAGATCCTGGCCGGGCCGATGCCACTTGAAGCAGCCGAGCGTGATCGCTTTCTCGCGGCGATCGGCGACGACAGCCGGCGCCTGGGCGACGTGGCCAGCGCACTGGCCGGCTTCTTCGACACGGCGCGCGCGCCAGGGCTGCCGGTGACGCCCATTGAAGAAGTGGACGATTTCGTCGCCGAGCACGACAACCACTTCCCGGGCCTTGAAGAGGCGGCCATGCGCATCCGGCAGCGCGCGCAACTGGACGACGCAGGGCGCGAAGGCTTCGAGACGACGCTCATCGCCTGGCTGCGCAACACGCACGCCGTGCGCGTCGTGAGCGCCGCTGGCCCCGATGTCGAGCCGCTCGGCCACGACCCGGCGGCCCGGTACGACAGCGCCGCGCGCACGCTTCGCCTGTCCGACACGGCGCCGGGGTCGACGCGCCGTTTTGAACTGGCCCGGCTGGCCGGTGAATTGGTCGAAGGCGATGCCATCGCTGCAGCGTCCTCAGGCACTGCGCTGCTGGGTTCCGCCGCCGCACGGCATCGCGCGCAACGTGCGCTGTCCTCGTACCTGGCCGCGGCAATCGTGCTGCCTTACGAGGCCACGCTGATTGCCGCTCATGAATCCCGTTATGACATCGATCACCTGTGCCGTCGCTTCGGCGCCAGTTTCGAGCAGATCGCCCATCGCCTGGTGACGCTGCGGCGACCCGGTGCGCAAGGCATTCGCTTCGGTTTCCTGCGGGTCGACCCGTCGGGACACATCAGCAAGCGCTACCCGATGGCCGGGCTGCCGCTGCCGCGATATGGCAATGCGTGCGCGCTGTGGGCGGTCTACAAGGCCTTCCAGACGCCCGGTGTGCTCGAACGCCAACTGGCCGAATTCCCCACTGGCGAGCGCTTCCTGTTCCTGGCGCGGGCCGTCGAGAAACCGCGCCACCTGTATGTGGCGCCGCGCCGATTCGTGTCGATCATGCTGGCCTGCGACGTGCTGCAAGCCGACGCCACGGTGTATGCCGACGGACTGGATCTGTCCAGCAAGGCGCCGGCAGTCCCTGTCGGCCCGACTTGCCGGACCTGCGTGCGCAGTCGGTGTGACTGGCGACAGGAAGACCCGATACTGGACGCCGACCGCCGCTGATCGCCGCTGCCCAGGGAACATTCCGGATGGCGGACCGCTAGCGCACCGCTACGCTGCGCGGTCCGGCTGAGCGGGCCCTGCGGCCTCAAGTGCCGGCCGAAAACCCTGGAGAGCCCTTGAGCACGCGCGTACTGGTTGTCGAAGACGAGCTGAACATCGCCGAGGCGGTGCGCTTCGTGCTGGAACGAGAAGGCTTCGAGGTCACCTGTGTCGCCAATGGCCAGGAGGGCTTGCGCATGCTGCGCGCCAATCCGCCGGACCTGCTGGTGCTGGACGTGATGTTGCCTGGGCTCAATGGCTTCGAGATGCTCAAGGCCCTGCGCGCCGACAACGCCCTGCGTGCGCTGCCGGTGGCCGTGCTGACCGCCAAGACCCAGGCCGCCGATCGCCAGCGCGCGCTCGACCTCGGGGCCCAGGTCTGCATCGCGAAGCCGTTTTCCAATGCCGACCTCGTCGACCAGTTGCGACGGCTGGTGCCGCCAAGCTGACCCGTTGACCAGCCATGACGCCCCCGGCCACGCCCCGTGACGCGCGCCTGCGCGACTTTGCCGTGCTGCTGACCTGCCTGGGCGCGCTGCTGCTGATGCCGCCCTTCATCGGGCTGATCTCGCCGCATCGCAGCGTGCTGGGCCTGCCTATGCAAGCCCTGTACCTGTTTGGGGTGTGGGCCGGCCTGATTGTCGGCGCGGCCGTCCTGGCAAGGCGGCTCGAGCCCTCGCCGCCACCGGCCTCGGGCCCGCTTGTGGAGGCGGCTGTTGCAGGCGCCGGGCCGGGGGCCAGCCACGGGCCCGAAGCCTGATGCTGGCTGCGCCCCTCGTTATCGCGACGGCGCTGGGATATGTCGCCTTCCTGTTTGTGGTGGCCTACGCGGGCGACCGCCGCGCGCGAGACGGCCGCCAGGGCTGGCTGACGTCGCCCGTCGTCTACACCCTGTCGATCTCGGTCTATTGCACGTCGTGGACCTTCTACGGCATGGTGGGCACCGCGGCCAGCCGCGGCCTGGAATTTGCCGCCATCTACGTCGGCCCGGTGCTGGTCTTCGTGGGCTGGTGGTTCCTGCTGCGCAAACTGGTGCGCATCGGTCGCATCCACCGCATCACGTCCATTGCGGACATGATCTCCTCGCGCTACGGCAAGAGCGCAGCCCTGGCGGCGCTGGTCACGCTCATCGTCGTGGCCGCCTGCACGCCCTACATCGCCCTGCAACTGAAAGCGGTGACGACCAGCTTCCAGGTCATCAGCGGCGGCAACGGTACAGCACAGTCGGGCTTCTACGACCCGCAGGATGGCGCCTTGATGGCCTTCTGGGTGGCCACCGGCATGGCGGTCTTCACCATTCTCTTCGGGACACGCAATGTCGACGCCAACGAACGCCATCACGGCGTGGTGGCGGCCATCGCGGTCGAGGCCATCGTCAAACTGGTGGCCATGCTGTGTGTCGGGCTGCTGGTGGTGTTTGGCATCGGCGACGGCCCGGCAGAGATCTTCGCCCGCATGCCGACCGACCTGCTCAAGACCGAGCAAGTGACCAGCACGCGCTGGGTCACGCTTTGCTTTCTGTCCGCCGCGGCCATCGTCTGCCTGCCGCGCCAGTTCCAGGTCACCGTGGTGGAGATGACCGACGAGCGCCACCTGCGCACAGCCTCGTGGCTGTTCCCGCTGTACCTGTTCCTGATCACGCTCTTCGTGCTGCCGATCGCCATCGCCGGCGTGACCTACCTGCCGGCCGGCGCCAACCCGGACATGTACATGCTGACGCTGCCGATGTGGGCCCAGCACCCGGAAATCGCCCTGCTGACTTTTCTGGGTGGCTTCTCGGCGGCCACCTCGATGGTGATCGTCGCGTCGATCGCGCTGTCGACCATGGTCTCCAACCACGTCATCCTGCCCATTGCCTTGCGCCTGCCCTGGGTGTTGCGCAGCGCCAGCGGGGACGTGCGCCGGCTGCTGCTGCGAAGCCGCCGCATCAGCATCTGCCTGATCCTCGTGCTGGGCTACCTGCACCTGACCCTGAACGCCCGCTTCAATCCCATTGCGTCGATCGGGCTGACCGCCTTTGCCGGCGTGGCTCAGCTGCTGCCCAGCCTGCTCGGCGGCCTGTTCTGGCGCCGCGCGACGGCCCGTGGCGCAATGGCCGGCCTGCTCGTCGGCACCGCCGTGTGGGCCTATACCTTGTTGCTGCCGGGCTTCCGCGGCGGCTTCCTGCTGTCGGCAGCGGCCATCGAAAGCGGCGCCTTCGGCATCCCCTGGCTGCGCCCGCACGCCTTGTTCGGCCTGGAGGCCATCGACCCACTGGTGCATTCGGTGTTCTGGAGCCTGAGCTTGAACACCCTGCTGTTCGTCGGCATGTCCCTGCTGCGCCTGCCCGGGCCGCTGGAAAGCCTGCAGGGCACGCTTTTCGTCGACGTGATGGAGCATCCGGTGGGCGACACCTCGCGCTTCGTCCGCCGCTCTGCCGACACCTACGACCTGAACATCCTGGCGCAGCGGCTGATCGGTGTGGACGACGCACAGCGCCTGCTCGGCGCGCCCGGCCGCGGCCCGCGGCCCGCTCCCGGCGAACATGCCGCCGACGAAGGCCTGATCATCGAACTGGAACGCAAGCTGGCCGGCAGTGTCGGCGCCGCTTCGGCACGCACGCTGATTTCCCAGGTCGTCACCGGCGAGACCATCAGCCTGGCCGAACTGGTGAAGATCGCCGACGAAACCGAGCGGGTGCGCCGCTACAGCCATCAGCTCGAGGAACAGTCGCACCAGTTGGCCGCCACCGCTGGCGAACTGCGCCTGGTCAACGAACGCCTGACCCGGCTGGACCAGCAGAAGGACGACTTCCTCACCCATGTCAGCCATGAGGTGCGCACGCCGATGACCTCGATCCGGTCGTTCTCGGAAATCCTGCTGAAGGCCGATGGCATCGGCCACGACAAGTCACGGCGTTACCTGCACATCATCCACGACGAAAGCCTGCGCATGACGCGGCTGCTGGACGGCATCCTGGAGCTCAGCGTGCTGGAAGGGGGCGTCGGCGACTGGCCGCTGGAACGCATCGATCCGGAACTGGCGCTGGACAAGGCCGTCGACCTTTGCGAAGGCCTGGCCACCGCCGCGGGCGTGCGCCTGGAACGCGGCACACGGGCAGCTGCCACGCAGGTGATGGGCGACACCGACCGCTTGATGCAGGTCTTCATCAACCTGATTGCCAATGGCATCAAGTACAACACCAGCGCCGACCCGGTGGTCCGCGTCAGCAGCACGCGGCGTGGCGCTGACTATGCGGCCCTGGTCGAAGACAACGGACCCGGCATTCCCGCGGATCAGCGCGACCGCCTCTTCACCAAGTTCTCGCGCGGCTGGTCCCACACACAAGCCAGGACGCAGGGCGCCGGCCTGGGCCTGGCGATCAGCTGGCAGATCGTGCGGCGTCTGGGCGGCACGCTGGAATTGCTGCCCGATGTGCAAGCGGGTGCGTCGTTCCGCGTCTGCCTGGTGGCTTGCAGGGAAAGCGTCGACACGGCAACGGATGTGGCGACCTGAATCAGCTTCCGCTGGCCGGTCCCTTCAATTCGATCTCGTTGCCATCCGGGTCGCTGAAATAGAGCGATGGGCCCTGGCCTTCGGCGCCAAAGTTGTGCTGGGCCGCAGGCGTGTGCGGCACACCGGCGGCATGCAGGAAGCGCAGGATGTCGGCCTCGTTGAAGGGCTCGACTCGCAAGCACAGGTGGTCCATGTTGCGGCCCCCTGAGCCCGCCGCCGGGCCGCCCTTCGCACCCAGCGGCCCGCTCACCGACACCAGGTCGATCATCGACGCACCGGCCCGCAGATGGACCAGGCCCAGGTCGTCCCGGCGCTTGACGACCTCGCAGCCCAGCAGCGCCTTGTAGAACAGCACCGCGCGTTCGGTGTCCGTGACACGCAGCACCACGTGGTCGATGCGTTGGACTTCAAAGGGCGTGCGGTTCATGCATCACTCGCTTGAGGGCTGCGGTGGGCGTCGTATGCGACGCTCGCAGAACACCCGTCGGTCATCGGAAGAAAACGTAGGCGCTGAACGCCGCCACGACCAGCACCAGCAACCAGCCCCCGGAACTGCGCGGCACTTCGCCCGGTGCAAGGCCGCTGTACTGCAGGCCTGCTGTCGGGCGCTCCGGGCTGCTTGCTGAAGGATTGCTGGCCTTGAGCCCCATCAGTGCCTGGAACGCGGCGCCGACGAGGGTCCCCAGGTCGGGCGGCGTCTGGGCCTGCGTGTGGACCGGGGACAGCGTGTCCACGGTTTCCTGCTGTGCCGGGTCCGCGCGGTCTGTTGCAGGCAAGCGCCGGATGCCGGCGATGACTTCCATCGATTCCTTCAGGCCCAGGTCATAGCGCTCGCGCAGCAGCCGCACGGCTTCCAGCCGGTTGCCCTGGTCCAGGGCGGCTTGCACGGGTGCGGGCAGGAAGGGTCTGGACGTGGACATGCGCAGCCACAATGTACCCGGGCGGCGGTCATGTCGCCCACGTACACACCACCCACCAGCGCCCAGCGCACCCGTTTGGAGACAAGCCCCGCATGTTCTCGCACATCATGATCGGCACCAACGACCTGGACAGGTCCAAGGACTTCTACGACGCCGTATTGGGCGTGCTGGAAGTGCCCCCAGGCGCTGTGGACCGCCACCGCATCTTCTGGCGCACCAAGACCGGCGTGTTCTCGGTCAGCCTGCCCATCGATGGCCAGCCGGCTACGGCGGGCAATGGCAGCACCTTCGGCTTTGTCTGCCAGTCGCCCGAGCAGGTGGACGCCTGGCACGCTGTCGGTCTGGCCCATGGCGGCAGCACCTGTGAAGAGCCGCCGGGCGTGCGCGAAGGGGCCAATGGCAAGCTCCACCTGGCCTACCTGCGCGACCCCGACGGCAACAAGATCTGCGCCCTGCACCGCCTGCCGCGGGCCTAGGACCGGTCAACGCGCTGCGGGTTGCTGCGGCACGTAACGCGCGCCCACGGCCAGCAAGGCCGCGGCCAGCACCACCACGCTCAGGGCCACCGTCAGCGAACTGAGCGTGGCAATGCTGCCAATCAGCGGCGGCCCGACCAGGAAGCCGCTGTAGCCCACCGACGTGACCGACGCGATGGCGGCCGCTCGGCTCACGCCCGGCACGCGCGTGGCGGCGTTGAAGAGGATGGGCGCCACCGGAGCCAGCCCCGCGCCGGCCAGCGCAAAACCCAGCAAGGCGATGCGCGGGTCGGCTGCCACCAGCACCACCGCCATGGCCACCGCGCTCAGCGTGGCACCCCAACGCAGCAAGGCGCGTTCCGAACAGCGCGTACGCAGGACATCACCGCCGAACCGGGTCAGGGCCATGGCCCCGGAAAAGGCTGCATAGCCCAGCGCGGCCCGGGCCTGCGACATGCCGACCTCCTGCTTCAGGTACAGCACCGACCAGTCGTACATGACACCTTCGGCGGTCATGCCGGCAAAGATCAGGAGGCCAATCACCAGCAGCAGGCCTCGCGGCCAGGCAAAGTGCGCATGGCCCTCGTCTTCTGCCATGCCGCCATGGCCGGGCAACAGGCCGCGCGCCGCCACCACCACCAGCAGCGCACAAGCCGTGCACACCAGCGCCAGCTGCAAGCGCGGCGCCACGCCCTGGGCCAGCAAGACCGACGCCAAGGCCGCACCGGCCATGCCGCCTACGCTGAACATGCCGTGCAGGTTGCTCATGACGGCCTGGCCGCTGAGGCTTTCAAGCGTCGATCCTTCGGTGTTGATGGACACGTCGAACACGCTCATGGCGGCGCCGAACACCACCATGCCCGGCAGGAGCGGCAGCACGCCGGGGTATTCCAGCACCACGCCCAGCGCCAGGCACATCAGCAAGGCAGACCCCACCGCGGCCTTGCGCACGCCCAGCCGACCGACGATGCGACCCGCAACGAACAGGGAGGACACCGCACCCACCGCCGCCGCCAGCAAGACCAGGGACAGCACGCCTTCGCCAAGGGCGTAGTGGCTGCGCAAGGAGGGCACGTGCGCGCCCCAGGTGCCGCAGAGCCAGCCCAGCGCCAGGAACAGCAGGCGGGTGGCCCAGCGCGCGCGGGCCATCTGGGCCGGGTCGTGGATCAAGGGCCGGTGGGCCGCAACATCCTCAGGCCTTGGGTGTGGGCTTGCGGATGATGGTCCGCTGGAACCAGGCCTCGTTCATGCGGCCCAGGAAGTCCGGGTCGATGGAATAGCCGGACTTGTCGCCAATCACCGACTCACTGCCACAGCGCGGACACAGCGCCGTGCCGGCGCTGGCCGCGTCGGGGTTGTCGAAGTTGCTCACGTCCAGGCCCGACCAGGCCACGATCTCATCGGGCACAAAGGTCTGCATGCAGCAGTAGCAACCGCAGATCTTGCTGGCTTCGATCTCCACCTGGTTGTTGGTGGCGTGTTGCGTGGCGGTCATCAGGTCGGCCATGGTGGGGGTCTTGAGTTGGTGGTGATTCGAAAGCAGGGCGCGAAATCAAGGCGCAAAAGGGGCAGCTCAACTGTTGAGGGCCGACTTGGCCGACCCCAGCATCACCTCTTGTCCGGCGGCCTTCTCCAGTGCGGTGTAGAACGCCCGGACGGCCGCTGGTTCGCCCTTCACCGCCCAGGTGTCCTGGGCACAGGCTGCGCAGTGCGCTTTGTACGCCAACTGGATGCCCGAAAGCGCCCGCGCGTCGAGTTGCACCACGTCCGGCAGTGCGGCTTGGCACAGATTGCACCGGATGGCGGGCGGCGCTGGCGTTGCGGCCATGGATCTGGCTTTGCCTTCGGCTTCGCCTTCTGCATCGGCCACGCGGCCGGCCTGCGTCCCTCTGTTCCTGGCTTGACCCAAGCTGCTTCTCCGGTTCGGTGTGCTGCGGCCGGAAGTGTAGGGCGGCGCCACCGCGCCATCACCGGCTTGTCATCCGGTCCAGGTCCAATCACGCGACATCGGGCGACAAAGTCCGGCGTCCATGTCCGTGTGGAGTCACAAGCCCTGGAACCTGCCCCCGCTGCCTTGCCCCGTGCCTTCCATGTGCTGATCGCCGCCCAGTTCAGTTCTGCGCTGGCCGACAACGCGCTGCTGATCGTCTGCGTGGCCCTGCTGCTGGACCAGGGTTCACCGGCCTGGTGGGCGCCGCTGCTGAAGTTCAGCTTCACCGTGGCCTATGTGGTGCTGGCGCCCTTTGTCGGTGCCTGGGCCGACGCCATGCGCAAGGCCCGCCTGATGATGGCCATGAACCTGGTCAAGGTCGGCGGGCTGGTCTTGCTGCTGGCCGGCAGCGGTCCGTTGTGGGCGATGGCCGTGGTCGGTGTGGGGGCCGCGGCGTACGCGCCGGCCAAGTACGGCCTGGTGACGGAACTCGTTCCGCCGCGCGGCCTGGTGGCCGCCAATGGCTGGATCGAGGTCAGCACCGTGTGTGCCGTGGTGCTGGGCACCATGCTGGGCGGCTTCCTCATCAGCGACTGGGCCCGCCAGGCCGGCAGCGCGCTGCTGCCCGGCGCGCCGGCCTTGACCACATCCCAGGCCTTGCTGCTGGTCCTGTACGGCACGGCGGCCCTCCTGAACCTGGGCATCCCCGACAGTGGCGCACGCTACCCCGGCAACCGCCTGGGCCTGGCGGCCATGTGGAGCGGTTTCGTGGACGCACAACGGCGCCTCTGGGCCGACCGCGAGGGCGCGCTGTCCATGGCCGTCACCACCTTGTTCTGGGGCGCCGCATCCGTGCTGCAGTTTGCGGTGCTGCGCTGGGGCGTGGATGTGTTGCAGCTGGGCCTGGACCGCGCAGCCTACCTGCAGGGCGCGGTGGCGGTGGGCATCGTCATCGGCGCCACCATGGCGGCGCACCGGGTGCGCCTGGCAGACGCGGCGCGCGTGCTGCCGCTGGGGGTCTTGATGGGCCTGGCCGTGCCGCTGGCCGCGCAGCTGTCCACCTGGTGGCTGGCCGTGCCGGCCATGGCCTTTGTCGGCGCACTGGGCGGCGCGCTGGTGGTGCCCTTGAACGCGCTGCTGCAACACCGTGGCCACCAGTTGCTGACCGCCGGCCGCTCCGTTGCAGTCCAGAACTGCAATGAAAACGCCAGCATCCTGGTCATGCTGGGCGTCTACGCGGCCCTGCTGGCCTGGGGCCTGGACGTGCGCACGCTGATGACCGTGCTGGGCGCATTCGTGGGTGCCAGCGTGGCCCTGCTGTGGTGGCGCGGCCGACGTGAACGCGTCGGCCACTTCGTCGACATCAGATGAACCCGTTCATGGCGCCCAGGTAGGCCTGTTCCACCTGTTTGACGATGGCCGCCCAGTCATGCCCCTGGGCCGCCAGCCGGCTGCGCACACCCATGCTGCGCACCCATCCGAGCTGTCCCGCCAGGCGCAGTGCAGCCGCGCAGAACGCAGCCGGATCGTCGTAGGGCACCAGCAAGCCGTTGTCGCCATGGCGCACCAACTGCCGCCCGGCAGCGTAGTCGTAGGCCACCACCGCCAGCCCGCTGGCCATGGCCTCCGGCAGCACATTGCCGAAGGTCTCGGTGGTGCTGGGGAACAGGAACAGGTCGGCCGACGCGTAGTGCGCCGCCAGGTTGTCTCCGCGCTGCAGGCCGGAGAAGATGGCGCCCGGGCAGCGCTGCTGCAGGGCCTGGCGCATCGGGCCGTCGCCCACCAGCACCAGCTTGGCCCGCGGGTCCTGCGCCCGCAGGCCCTCGAACGCCTCCAGCAACAGGCCCAGGTTCTTTTCGGGTGCCAGGCGGCCCACGCACATCACCACCAGGTCGTGGGGTTCCGCACCCCAGCTGGCCCGCAAGGACGCATTGCGCCGCGCCGGGTCGAAGAGCCGCGTGTCCACGCCGCGCGAGACCACCTGCAGGTTCTTGAAACCGGCCACCATCAATTCGCCACGCAAGCCATCGGTGGGCACCATGGTGCAGGCCGTGCGGTTGTGGAACTTTCGCAGGTAGCCCATGATCGGTGTGCGCAGCCAGGCGATGCCGTAGTGCTTGCTGTAGGCGTGGAAGTTGGTGCGGAAGTCCGACACCACGGGCAGCTTCAGCTGTGTGGCCGCCTGCAACGCGGACCACCCCAATGGGCCTTCGGTGACGATGTGCACCACGTCCGGCCGCCGCGCCGTCCACTGCCGGACCAGGGCCCGCCGCGCCGGCAGACCCAGGCGCAGCTGCGGGTAGCGCGGGATGGGCAGACCGCGCATCAGCACTTCGGCATAGCGTCCATCCTGAGCGGCCTCTTCGGACTTGTCCTGCCGCGGACGCACCAACTGGATCTCGTGCCCGTTGGCATGAAGCCCTTCCACCACACGGGACAGCGTGGCGGCCACGCCGTTGACTTCGGGTGGGTAGGTTTCGGTGACCACGGCCACGCGCAGCGACCGGCGCCGCGGCAGCCAGGTGTCGACCTGAAGGCTGGGCTGCAGCTCAAGCTGCAGGTCGGTCCGGTCGATGGTCTGACGGAAGTGTGCAAGCGTCTGGTCCATGGACCGATGCTGAAGCGCGCTTGCAACAGGACGATGACAGTGCAGGGGCACGTTCCCAGGATGTGCAGCCTGACCATGTCCCCAGGACATGCTGCCGACATGTCACCGACACCGAGCTGTCATCGCACGTTCACGCGGCCTTCATGCAACTGACGCAGCATCGCCACATGCCGCAGCACGACGCCGCGCAAGTGCACACGACAAGGAGCCCTGGGTGAATCCATTCCTGCAGACCCTGAAGACACAGCGATGGGACGACCACCGCTACTACCACCAAAGCCGCATCAACCAGTCGCTGCACTTCATCAGCGCGCTGAGCTTCCTGGTGGCCTATGCCGTGGTCTTCATCGACCCCGCCACGGCCGCCTTGATTGCCTGGGGCGTGTCCATGACCACGCGCCAGGCCGGCCACTTCTTCTTCGAACCCAAGGGCTTCGACCACATCAACAACGCCAGCTTCGAACACAAGGAAGCCATCAAGGTCGGCTACAACCTGAACCGCAAGGTGGTGCTGCTGGGCGTGTGGGTGGCCTTCCCGCTGATGCTGTGGCTGGCGCCTTCACTGGGCGGCTGGATCGAGCCTGCCGTCGGCTTCCAGGGCTGGCTGCACGACGTGGGCATGGCCTGGTTCGCCCTGGGCGTGGCGGGCCTGCTGTTCCGCACCGTGCACCTGTTCTTCCTGAAGGGCGTGATGGAAGGCGTGGCCTGGGCCACCAAGATCCTGACCGACCCTTTCCATGACGTGATGCTCTACTGGCGCGCGCCGCTGTTCCTCTTGAAAGGCCAGCTGCTGGACCCGATGGAGCATGTGCACGCCGACGCTGGCGCCCACACAGGGCGGGACTGAGTCGGGGCCACGCCACGCGGGCGAGCCCTGCGCAATCAGTCGCGCTCAGTCGCGCTCAGTCACGCTCAGTTCAGCCAGCCGCTGGCGCCTGGCCAGTGGCAGCAGCGACTGCAAGGCCTGCAGCCGCTTGCAGGCCGGCGGATGGCTGGCCACCACGGCCATTCGGCCGGTGTCGGCACGGCATTCCTGCTCGACGAATGCCAGTTGCCGGTCGGGGTCGTAGCCGGCCGCGCTGGCCAGCAGCATGCCGAGCTCGTCAGCTTCGTATTCGCCCTGCTGCATCACCGGCTCCATCGCCTTGAGCAGGCCGATGTTGTGGTCCAACTCGACATACATGTCGTCCACGCTGCGCTCGACATGCTTGGGCAGCAGCATGCGCGCAAAGGTCAGCGCCTGCCGTTCATGTTCAAGGATGCTGTGGGCCATCTCGTGGGCCAGGACAAAGGCCAAGGCTTCGTCCGACAGCAGCCGCTGGTCGACAAAGGTCTCCGAGATGAGCACCTGGCCATTGGGCATCGCCATGGCATCCACGCCGGGTGAACGCAAGACGGTCAGCGACCAGGGCAGGGCCGCGCTGCGCGCCGTTTGCGTGCGCGCTTCGACCACCAGGCGTGCGAACACGTGGGCCAGGCGGTCGCAGCGCATTCGGCAGCCCAGCAGGCCGGCCTGTTGCGCCTGGCCGGTCAGCACGTCCATCTGGGCGGCGCCCGCGCGCTCGACCTGTCCAGCAGACCAGCCAAGGCCGACCGGCTCGTAGGCCAGTTGCACCGCCTGTGCCGCGGCGGCGGCCAGGAGCACCGCGGTGCCCGCTGCAAGACGCCAGAACTTGACCATGGCCGGAGACCTCCGTTACCCGGAGTCTGCGCCCACGCACGGGTGCCAGGGGCCCGAATTGAGCCCGCCTGGTACGGCAAATCATCGACTTGCGCACGGCTTGTGCGCCGCGTCAGTGAACTTGGGTCAGTGAACTTGCGTCAGAGCCGTTGCTGCACCATCTCGCGCAAGACACCCCGGCGTATGGAACGGTTGGTCTGCTCCGGCGCATGCCACCACCAGCCGTCGGCGTGCATGGCGCGGGCCGCGGCCACAAAGCGGTCGCAGACGGCATCAAAGTCCGCGTCGCTGTAGTTCAGGCTGAAGATCAAGCGGCCCGTGCCCACCCAGCTCAGGGCCAGACCCTGTTCGCGCAGGTAGAACTGAAGCATCCAGTTGTAGCGACTGGGCTGCGTGTAGAAGACCGTCCACACGCTGGCCAGGTTGGCCACCTGCACGGGCAGCCCGGCATCGGCCAGGCGGGTGTTGAGTTGCGCGGCCCGACGGTCCCAGCGCGCGTCCATGTCGGCATACATCGCGCGCACCGGTTCGCTCTGCAGTTTCTCCAGGAAGACCTGCATCGCACCCATCACATAGGGGTGGGCATTGAAGGTGCCGCGCGCAAAGCAGATGTCGGCGGGCCGGTCCTCGCGGTAGCGCTTCATCAGCGCGGCCTTGCCGCAGACCACGCCCACGGGCAGGCCACCGCCCAGGGTCTTGCCATAGGTCACCAGGTCGGCCTTCACACCGAAGTAGTCCTGCGCACCGCCCGCAGCCAGGCGGAAGCCCATGAAAACCTCGTCGAAGATCAGCACGATGCCGCGCGCGCTGCAGACCTGGCGCAGTTGCTGCAGCCAGGCCGCGTACGCCGCCTTGTCGTAGGCCGCGCGGCGGGCGCTGTCCACCAGCGTGCTGTCGCCCGGTGCGGACTTGTTGGGGTGCAGGGCCTGCAGCGGATTGACCAGCACGCAGGCGATGTCCTTGCGCGTGCGCAGCACGCGCAGGGTGTCCTCGTCCATCTCCTTGAGCGTGTAGGTCTTGCCCGGCGGCAGCGGGTTGCCGGGGCCCGGCTGCACGTCTTCCCACCAGCCGTGGTACGCGCCAGAGAAGCGCACCAGGTGGCTGCGACCGGTGTGGTACCGGGCCAGCCGCACGGCCTGCATCACGGCTTCGGTGCCGCTCATGTGGAAGCTGACTTCGTCCAGGCCCGAAATGCGGCGCAACTGGTCCACGTTCCAGGCCACGGCCGGGTGGTAGCTGCCCAGCACGGGGCCCAGGTCCGCCACACGTGCCGCCCCTTCAGCGATGCAGGCCTTGTAGAAGTCGTGGCCAAAGACGTTGACGCCGTAGCTGCCGGTGAGGTCGTAGAACACCTGACCGTCCAGGTCCGTCACCTGCACGCCCGACGAGGACTGGACGAAGGAACCCACGGACAGGTGCTGGCGCAGGTAGGGACTGAACTGGAAGGGCACACGGTAGCTGCCCGTGAACTGCAGGTCCGAGATGCCTTCGCGCGCCTGCTTGGTCAGCGCGATGGACCGCGCGTGGCGGGTGTTCAGCGTGCCGGCCAGGCGCGCAAAGCCTTCGCGGCGGCGGGCCTGCAGGTCCCCCGGTGCGCCGTCCACGCCAAAGAAGCGCAGCTCGTCATACGCGTAGCCCGGCACCAGCGCGGCCACGCGCTTGGCCATGCGCGAATGTCCGGTGAGGGACGGGTGCTTGGCCAGCGACAGTTCGATGCGGCGGCGCACGGGCTGCAGCGCAGCCAGGGCCGCCAGCGCCAGGGCGCCGAGCGCCAGGGTGTCATTCATGTCGCAACCCGCAGTGGAGACTGCCCGGTTGTAGACGCGCGCTTTGACAGGCTGATGAATCGTGTCAGGAGGCGGGTCGAACCTGTAGCAAGGCACCACCTGGCCGCAAGGCCTGGAGCGCACGCTGCGCCCCGCCAAAGGCCGGCGCCACGCCGGCCAGGTCCCGGAGCAGCGCCTCGGCCAGGGCCGGCTGGCTCGGGTGCAAGGCCAGCGCCATGCGCAGCAGGGGTTGGTAGGCGGGTTCGAAGTCAGGACTCAGGCGCAGCACGGCCAGCAAAGGCTCGCGCACCTGTTGCAGCATGCGCTCCGGGTCCGCCACAGGCCGCACCTCCATACCGGCGCGCAGGAAGGCCGTGCGTGCCTGCTGATAGGCCGCGAGCCGGTCGTTGGAGGGCATTGGCGCCTGTTCCCAATCGGCCAGCAAGCTCAGCAAACGCTCCGCAGGCGAATCTGTGGGATCGTAGGTGGCGCGCGGTGCCAGGTAAGCCACCACGGGGTGGTCGTCGGTGTTCAGTGCAGCGCCTGCCGACCAGCGCGCCAAAGTAGCGGGGCCGGCCACTTCGCTGCCCATCACGGCCCAGGCGTCGCCCAGACCGAATCGCACGGGACCCGGCAGCATGCGGCTGCCCGCCAGGTGGTCCGACACGGCGGCGGGTGTGAGCGCAGCGGCGCCCGCGGCCACCAGGCCCAGCACCGGTGTCTGCAGGCTGTTGGTCGCCAACACGGCGCGGCCCTGCGGGTAGACAGCCAGGAAGCTGCGCACGATGCTGCGCAAGCTAACCAGGTCCATCTGGTGCAGCGGCAGCCATTGGCAGAACAGGCCGCCCGGCGCCAGCCGCGCCCGCACGGCGCGGAAGTGTTCCACGGTGTACAGCGACGCGGAGCCCGCTCGTGCCGGGTGGAAGTTGTCGGCCACGATGACGTCCCACTGCTGCGGCGTCTGTCGCATGAAGCGGCGCGCATCGGCCACATGCAGCCTCACGCGGTCCAGGCCCTGGCCCGGCCCTGTCGCGTCGCTGAGCGCGTCGCGGAAAAGACGCGAGGCGTGCACCACCTCGGGCAGCAGCTCCACGGCGTGGACATCCAGCGCCGGGTCCAGCGCAGCCGCGCTGGCGGTGACCCCCGTTCCCAGGCCCACGAAGAGCGCGCGCTTCGGTGCCGGGTGCAGCAGCAGCGGCAGCCAGGCCTGGCGTGCGTCGGCCAGGGCCGTGACATTGCTGCCTTCCTGTTGGCGGTTGTTGATGCGCAGCAGCCGCACGCCGGCCGCGTCCTCTGTCACGCTGACGCTGCCCAAGGCGCCTTCTTCGTAGCTCACGACCTGTCCGCCCATGGGCACGTCCAGCAGGCGCAAGGGCGGCGCCAGGCCCAGGGCCGCCATGCCCGTCACCACCGCGGCCAGCGACGCGGCCAGGTGCTTGAAGTCGGGTCGCTTCGGCCCCGCCGCCACCAGCACACCGCCCAGCAGCACATAGCCCGCCACCAGCGCCAGCAGCGACGCCTGTGCGCCCCAGCTGAGCAGCAGGCCCCCGCCAAACAGCGCAGGTGCCAGCGCGGCCCCGGCGGTGTTGGCAGCCAAGGCCTCGCTGAACCGCAAGCCCTGCGCCGCTGCCGCTTCGCACAGGGCACTGAACAGGGCACCCATCACCAGCGTGGGCGGACCGAAGGCGATGAGCGCCAGCAGCGCTTCCACGCAGAGCGCGGCAGTCTGCCCCGTCACCGGCAGCCAGCCGACCAGGGGCGGCAGGGCGGCCTTGAACCAGGGCATCAGCCACAGTGACGCACCACACAGCAGGCAGCACCAGGCCAGGCTCAACAGCAGTGGGACGGCGCGGTCACCGGTCGCGCCATGCACGGACTGGCGTCGGGCCCAGCGTGCCGCGCCCAGCGCCGTGCCCACCAGGTACACGGCCAGCAGCAAGGCCAAGGTGTAGACCGTGTTCTCGGCCACCTGGCTCAACACGCGCAACACCAGCACTTCGTAGGCCACACCCAGGAGGCCGGTGACCGCCAGTGCCACCGCCCAGAGCCGGCGCTGCGCGGCAAGCGACGGCGGCTGCGACTGCGAAAGAGAGGGCGACGGCGACAAGGACAGAGACTGCATCTTGCCCTGCTCGGCGCCCGCGCCCGGCAACTTCGGCAAGCACCAGGCCGCAGCGGCGCACAGCAGGTTCAGCGCGGCACAGACGCCCGCCGTGGCCGACAGGCCCCACTGCGGCACCAGGAGGAAGGCGGCACCCAGCACCCCCAGCACGCCGCCCAGCGTGTTGGCTGCATACAGCACGGCAATGCGCGACCCAACTTGTCGCCGCTGCGCCATCAGGCCTTCCATGGCAGGCAGCGTCGCACCCATGGCCAGGGTCGCGGGCAGGAACAGCAGCCAGGTGCCGATGCCGGTGACCAGCGACTGCCAGCTGGCCGATGCCTGCAAGCCCACCAGGGCCGTGATAGCCGACGCAGCCGGTGCCATCAGCCAGAACAGCGCCAGGCACCAAAGTGCCACCACGCATTCGCAGGCCGCGTACCACCGCGCCGGCCTGGCGCTGCGTGCCACCACCCTGCCCAAGGTCCAGGACCCCAAGGCCAGGCCGCCGAAGAAGGCGCCCACCACGGCCAACGCAGCCGCGGCTTCGTGCCCCAGCCACAGCGCCGCCTGCTGCGTCCACACGATTTGATAGCCCAGCGCGGCGGCGCCGGACGCCAGCATCAGGATCGACAACAAGTCCGGCGCCAGCTGCGTCATCACCGGGCGGTGCGTGGCAGGTGTGCCGCTTGCCCAGGGCAGCGTCGGTGCGGCTGAGCGTTTGGCGAATTCAGGCATGCAGGGCAGTGGGCGGCTGAGAAGGCGGCGGGTGCGCCCCGGCCGTTTGGATGCAGTCTCCGGGGCCCGTATGACGGGCCCGTGACGCTGTGCCATGTCCCTGGGCGGCGGTGCGCAGGCACCACAGTCACGGCGCCGTCACGGACCCGCCGCACGCTTCGGCCCCATGCTGATTGACACCCGACATCGCAGCCTTCCCAGCATGCTCACGCGGCTTCTCAGCTGATGGGACTGGCCACACTGCGCGACCGCCTGCTGCTGCAGGAGGACCTGAACTTCCTGCTGACCAACCGCGTCCCGCGCCACGCGCTGACACGCTTCATGGGCTGGTTCAGCCGCATCCAGAGCCCGCTGCTCACCCGCTGGTCGATCCGCATCTGGCGCCTGTTCACGGACCTGGACTTGTCGGACGCGAAGCAGCAGCGGTTCAACAGCCTGCAGGCCTGCTTCACGCGGGAACTGGAGCCTGGCGCGCGGACGGTTGACCAGGACCCCGCCGTGCTGGCCAGCCCCTGCGACGCCATCGTGGGCGCCTGCGGCGTGGTGGACCAGGGCCTGGTCTTGCAGGCCAAAGGCTTTCCTTACCGCATGAGCGAACTGTTCGGCCGCGCCGACCGCTGCCTGC
This sequence comes from uncultured beta proteobacterium, assembly GCA_963750785.1. Classification (GTDB taxonomy): domain Bacteria; phylum Pseudomonadota; class Gammaproteobacteria; order Burkholderiales; family Burkholderiaceae_C; genus Rubrivivax. The sequence goes on from CAVVSC010000007.1 coordinate 120,413, forward strand.
CCTTCCAGGACGGCACCTACGTGACGCTGCGGCTGACCAGCAGCATGTACCACCGCTTCCATGCGCCGCATGACGGCACGGTGGAACACGTCAGCTACATCAGCGGCGACACCTGGAACGTCAACCCCATCGCCTTGAAGCGCGTCGAGCGTTTGTTCTGCCGCAACGAACGGGCGGTGATTCGCCTGCGGCTGGAAGATGGCACGCCTCTTGGCACGCCCATGGCCCTGGTGCCCGTGGCAGCCATCCTGGTGGCCAGCATCCGGCTGCATTTCCTGAACGTGCTGCTGCACATCCGCTACGGCGGCCCGACCGACATGCCCTGCAACACAAACGTCAGCAAGGGGCAGGAGCTGGGCTGGTTTGAGCACGGGTCCACCATCATCGTCTTCGTGCCGCCGGGCTTTGCCTTGGCCCCGGGCATTGCCAGCGGCGCAGAGATCCGCATGGGTCAGGCCCTGCTGAGACGGCTGCCGTGACGCTACGCGGCTGACCCGCCATTGTCACAGCCCCGTCGCGCAGCCCGGAGAACATCACGACTCATGCGCCGCGACGAAATCCCCGCCCTGGTCACCGACAACGACGAACCCGAACCCGTGCCCGAACGCAAGCTGCGTGTGCGCACGGTGTGGATTTCCGACATCCACCTGGGCACACCGGGCTGCCAGGCCGAGGCCTTGCTGGACTTCCTGCGCACGGTGGAATGCGACACCCTGTTCCTGGTCGGCGACATCATCGACGGCTGGCAGCTTCGCCGCAGCTGGTACTGGCCACAGGCGCACAACGACGTGGTGCAGAAGCTGCTGCGCAAAGCGCGCAAAGGCACGCGCGTGGTCTTCGTGCCGGGCAACCACGACGAATTTGCCCGCAAGTACCTGGGCCACAACTTCGGCGGCGTGGACGTGGCCGACGAGTTCATCCACGAACTGGCCGACGGCCGCAAGCTGTGGATCACCCACGGTGACCACTTCGACGGCGTCATCCAGTGCGCCAAGTGGCTGGCCTACCTGGGGGACTCGGCCTACGAATTCGTGCTGCGCATCAACCACCACTTCAATTCGCTGCGCGCGCGCATGGGCCTGCCCTACTGGAGCCTGTCCAAGTACCTCAAGCTCAAGGTCAAGCGCGCGGTCAGCTACGTCAACGACTTTGAAGCCGCGGTGGCGCGAGAAGCGCGTTCACGCGGGGTGCAGGGCGTTGTCTGCGGTCACATCCACCACGCCGAGATGCGCATGATCGACGGCACGCTGTACTGCAACGACGGCGATTGGGTGGAAAGCCTCACCGCGCTGGTGGAGCACGGTGACGGCCGGCTGGAAATCCTGGACTGGGCCGAGCGGCGAAGCCTGGCGCTGAGCCCACAAACCGCCCCTGCTGCAGCCTGACCGGCCCCGGCTTCAGGCGAACTGCGCCCGCTCCTGCGGCCCGGTGTTGAAGGAGGCCACCAGCTGGACCAGGTCGCTCGCCTGGGTCTGCAAGCTCATGGCCGCTGCGGCCATCTCCTCCACCAGTGCCGCGTTCTGCTGGGTGGCGGTGTCCATCTGCGTGATGGCATCGCCCACGTGACCCACGCCATCGGCCTGCGCGCTGCTGGCCACGCTGATCTCGCGGACGATGTCGGTCACGCGGCCGATGGATGTCACCACCTCGGTCATCGTGGTGCCCGCGCGGTCGACCAGGGCGGTGCCACGTTCGACGCGGTCCACGCTGGCGCCGATCAGCGACTTGATTTCCTTGGCCGCCTGGGCCGAGCGTTGGGCCAGGCTGCGCACCTCGCTCGCAACCACCGCGAAACCCCGGCCCTGTTCGCCGGCCCGGGCGGCTTCCACGGCCGCGTTCAGCGCCAGGATGTTGGTCTGGAAGGCAATGCCGTCGATCACGCCGATGATGGCGGCGATCTGGTTCGAGGCTTCGTTGATGCCCTTCATGGTCTCGACCACTTCAGCCACCACCGCACCGCCCTTGAGTGCCACGTCGGACGCTGCGTCGGCCAGCTTGTTGGCCATCTGGGCGTTCTCCGCGTTCTGTTTCACCGTGGCGCCCAGTTCCTCCATCGACGCGGCGGTCTCCTGCAGGGCGCTGGCCTGGGTCTCCGTGCGCGCCGACAAGTCGCTGTTGCCGGTGGCGATCTGCGCGCTGGCCGTGGCCACGCCTTCGGAGCTCTGGCGGACGCTGACCACCAGGCCGGACAGTTTGCCCTGCATGCGCTGCAAGGAACTCAGCAGGGCCGCGGTTTCGTCGCGGCCGGCTGCCTGGATATGGTTGGTCAGGTCGCCGTGGGCCACCTTGTCGGCCACGGCCACGGCGTCGTCCAGGGGCCGGGTGATGCGGCGGCTGAGGAAGATCGCGCCACCCAGAGAAGCCATCAGCACCAGCACCATCACCCCCAGGGCCAGCCGCGTGGCCAGCCTGGCCTGGGTCACGGCCTCCAGGGTGGCTTCTTCCTCGGCCTTGGACAAGGCCTCGCGCAGGCTGACCAGGGTGGCTGCGGCCTCGCGGTCCACGCCGCGTGCGGCCTTGTCACCTGCAGTGGCATCCGCGCCGGACGCCTTGTAGGCTTCCACGGCCTTCAAGTAGCCCGCCTGCGCCTTGGCCATGTCGGTTCGCAGCTTGGTCACCAGCGCCTGCACCGGCGAATCCTTGTCCACGGACTCGTCCAGCTGCGTCAGCAGCTTGTTGACGTGTTCCATGTCCTTGAGATGGGCTTTCCAGTACTTGTCCTGGTCGGCAGCCTCCTTGCCGCGCAACAACACGTTCTTCCATTCCTGGATCGCGGTGGCAAAGCGCGTCGAGACTTCCGCACCCAGCTTCTGGCCGGCCACGTGGTGCAGCACATCGCCTTCGAAGCGGGCGACCGCGCCGTTGAGGCGGTGGATGCCGAACAGGGCGGCTGCAAACATGAGCCCCAGCGCAAGTGCAAAGGCCAGTGGGAGTTTCAGGCTGATTTTCATGGCGGATCGGAACAAAAGTGGACCGTGTATTCGCGGGCAGGCCTGCAAGGCTCTGCACGCGACAGCTCCATCGGGTCTTCGGCCGGTCGGCCCGGGACTTGAGCGGTCGCGGGCGCCGCCGGCCTCCACCGAGCCGGCCACTCAGCTGATCAGCGCAGCCACCCGACCCAGGGACCAGTAGGCCGCCAGGCCACCAATCGCGTACAGCGCCGGTGCGCGGGCCTGTGCAAACCGCGGCACCCCTTGAAAGGCACGCCAGAGCGCCCAGCACGCGCACAGCACCAGCAGCTGCCCGGCTTCCACGCCCAGGTTGAAGCTCAGCAGGGACACGGCCAGATGCCGGTCGGGCAGGCCGATCTCCTTCAGCGCGCCCGCAAAGCCCAGGCCGTGCACCAGGCCGAACAAGAAGGCCACGGCCGCGGGCCAGCGGCGTGACCAGGTCGGCCGCTGGTGCAGGGCCTCCCCGGCCACCAGCAGGATCGACAGCGCAATGGTGGCCTCCACCGGCGGCGGGCGCAGCGTGAGGATATTCAGTGCGCTCAAGGCCAGGGTCAGGCTGTGCGCGGCCGTGAAGGCCGTGATGGTCCACAGCAGCTGCTTGCGGAAGCCCACCAGGAACAGCAGGCCCACGACGAAGGCCAGGTGGTCGAAGCCGCTCAGGATGTGTTCGACGCCCAGCACCGTGTAGGCGCTGGCGATCTCGCCCACGCCGCGCGGGTCGTCCGCGGCGCCGTACAGCTGAACGCGCGGCTGGCCCGCGGTCAAGGTGTAGACGCGGGTCTGGCCGTCCTGCCACAGCACCTTCACCATCACGGCGGAAAAGCGGCGTCCCACGCCTTCGACTTCCATCGTGCCGCTCAGGCCCGCAGTCCCGCAGCGCAGCAGGCTGCCGTCGGCGCGGCAGGCCGACGGCCACTGGGGCGTCATCTCCTCGCTGGGGTTGCCTTTGTCGCCGGCCAGCCATTGCCAGGTGAATTCACCGCGCGAGACTTCGCGCAGCTGCATCTCGGCCATGCTCAGCTCATGTGCGGGGGCCGCGCTGCAAAGCAGGGCCAAGCTGGCCAACAGCCCCGCCCGCCAGGCCTGCCAGGCTTTCCACGCCCGGCTCATGGCTGCTCCGACGTCACCACGATGCGGTACTTGCCCGCGAGCGTGCGCACGGCGGCGCTGCGCTGTTCGGCCATGACGGCATCGGTCCAGTCCTGCAGCACGGCAGGGCGCACGGTCTCAAACACTGCGGGCCGCGCCGCACCCACCGCGCCCAGGCGCATCACGCGCCAGCCGTCGCGGGTGGCCAAGGCACGCCACTGCCCCGTCGGCAGGGCTTCCAGTCCAGCAGCAAATTCGGCGCCATAGCTCTGCACCAGGTTGCTGTGCGGGCGGCCCTTGAAGACACGCAGACCGGCCTTGGCGTCGCCGGGGGTGCCGGTGGCCAAGGCGTCTGCAAAGCTGCGTGCGGCGGACTCGCCCTTGTCCTTGGCCTGGCCCAGGTCCTCGCCTGCCAGCACGGCCTCTTCAAAGTCGTAGCGCACCGGCTCGTCGTACTTGGCGCGGTTCTTCTCGAACCAGGCGCGCAACACCTCGTCGCTGATCGACGGCAGCCGGATGTTGGCGTCCACCAGGCTGAGCGCCTTGAAGATGACGCGGTCGCGGATGGCGGTGTCGCCGCGGTCCACCTGCAGGGCCATGCCTTCGCGGAACAGCACTTCGTTGTCCAGCCAGACCTGGCGCAGCGCCTTCAGTTCGTCGGCATCGGGTTCCCGGCCGCGCGAGGCGCGGAACAGGTCGCGCGCTTCCTTGTCCACCGCAGGGCCCATGAGGATGGTGCGCGGGTCGTCGCTGCGGCCCACCAGCACATGGTCCGCCGCAAAGAGCGCGGCGCCGATCAGCACGAAGTGCAGCAGCGGTTCGCGCAGCCAGGCCGGCCAGATGCGGGTGATGCGGGTGATGCGCGTGGCCGGCGTGGGGGCCGCGGGGGGCGCCGCTGGCAAGGTGGTGCGGGGTGAAGGAATGGAAGACATGGTCCGGCGAGGCTTGGAAGAAAACTGCGGTCATTCGAAGTGCAGGGGCCGACGCACCAGCGAAAAAGCGCCGCGCATGGCCGCGCGGCGCTGCCGGAGCTTTCGGCCCGAGGTGATCAGCGCACGCCGGCCACGGTGGTGGAGCCCGACACTTCCACGTAGATCGGGTTGCTGTAGAACCAGAGGTCGGCCCAGGCCGCCACGTCAAAGGCCACCATCTTCTGGCCGCCCACCACCGGCAGGTGGTTGGGGCAGCCGTTGATCGTGCCCATGCTGGCGTCCCACACCACGTTGTTGGCCGGCGCGTTGGTGGCCACGGTGGTGCAGGGGATGCGCAGCTTGCTGGTGTCGCTGGCGTTGGTCACCAGGTCGGTGATGGGGTTGCCGCTGGCGTCGGTCTCGAAGGGCACGGCGGCGGGCAGGTTGCTGCCACGCAGACGCACATACTGCGACGAGCTGACCGCCGGGATGCGGAAGCTCATCTTCAGGAACTGCGTGTTGTCCACGCCCGACGCAAACGCCGTCCAGGGGCTGCCGGCACCGTTGAAGGTCTTGATGACCGCGGCGCTGGTGTTCTTGGCGGCTGCGGGCACCGCGGCCAGACCGGCGGTCTCGAAGCTGCTGGTGTTCAGCCAGGCCCCATTGGCGGGCCAGGCGCCGGCGTAGTCGGCCGCACCCGGCGTCTTGTAGCCGGACACCATGCCGCGGATCACGTCGATGTGGTCCAGCACCGGCATGTTCATCGGCTGGTTGACGCCGATCTGCAGCAAGGACGGGTTGGGGAAGCTGTAGGGCGAGCTGCTGGCGCCGGCCGGGTCGCGCACGACCACGGACACCACGATCTCCGCACCCGGGCGCACCGCCAGCTTTTCGCCCATGGTGGCGCAGCCGGCCTTGTCGATGTCGGTGTTGCTGGTGGCCGCGGCCACGGCCAGCGCTTCCACCGACGCGTTGGTGCGGGCGCCCAGGCCAGGGTAGGACGCGCACGCCACGAAGGCCAGGCGGTCGATCAACTGGCCGCTGGAGGCCCAGTTGTTGCCGCTGCGCAGCCCGTTGACGATGGTCTGCGGGCGCAGCTTGTCGCCGGCGTTGCGCACCATCGTGTAGTTGCGCTGGTACTCACCCGGCTGGAAGTCCTGCGTGGAGCGGCGGTCGTCGGCGCTGAAGATGCCGCGGTTGTGCCAGTCGGAACTGGCGAAGAACCACCAGTTGCGACCTTCGCCCAGGAGCGCGTCCCACACGCCGCCGATCTGTGCCGCATAGACGCCCGTGCCGCCGTAGGTGGTGGTGCCCACGGAGTCGGTCAGCACGCCGTTGATGGTCTGCCGCAGGGGCTGGTATTCGCCGCGGTTGGCCGACGCGCCATGGCCCGGCTGCGATTCAAAACCGAAGGCGATGTTGGGACCCGCGTTGTTGAAGTTGCGCAGGTTCTCCACGTTGAAGCCGTTGTTGCCGTTGGGGTTGAAGGGGCCGGCACGTTCCAGGTGGGCGGGCACGTAGTAGCTGCCGTTCGGGTGGAACTCGTTCATCCACTTGATGGCTTCCACCGTCTTGGCGTGGCCCTTGTCGCCGGTGCCGGCGCCGCTGCCCTGGTTCAGCTTCTTGCCGGTGGCGTCCCATTGCGGGCTGGCGCTGTTCAGGCTGCCGGTGACCGAGCAGTCCCAGGCGTTGTTGGGCGCGCCGCGGCTGTTGTCGGTGTCGCCGCGGTCAAAGCAGTAGGACCACTGGGCCAGCGCCGTGGCATTGCCCAGCGCCGTCAGGAAGGACTGGCCCCCCGGCGTGGACGGCATGGTGGCCGTGTCCAGCGCCACCGGCATCTGGCCGGTGATGACGGACATGGAGGTGTGCTCATGGCCGGCGACCACGGATTCCAGGCCCATGAAGATGGGCAGGTTCTTGGTGGCGGCCAGGTACTCCATCAGCGGGTACTGGATTTCCTGGATCGACTGCCAGCGCCACATGTTGCCGCTGCTGCTGGCGTTCAGGCCCTTCAGCGAGGCGCTGCCGATGCTCTGGTTCCAGGTGGTCTGCGGGCCGTTGTACTGCGAAGGTGACGCGGCGGTGCCGGTGTTGATGGGCGTGTTGCCCGTCAGGTAGGGGTAGGCCGGCGTGGCCAGGCTGGCGTCTTCCACCAGGCTGCAGTTGCGGTTGCCGTTGCCGCCGTGGCCGGCTTGCACGAACCAGTCCAGGCCCCAGCCGTCGTTGCCGGCGCCGGTGGACTTCTTCACCAGCTTCTGCATGGAGATGGAACCGTCCGAGCAGGTGGTGTGGTTGTGGAAATCGCCGGCAACGTACTTGCCGGCCGGCTTGGCGGCCTGTGCGGCGTCGGGGGTCTGCGTCAGCGCCACGGCGCTCAATGCGGCCATGGCGGCCAGCGCCAGCGGGCTCTTGGAGTGGGGGAATTTCATGCGGTCGGCTCCTCGGTTGTCGTGTGGTGTCGGGTGGTGTCGGGTGGGTCAGGTGCAAGCAGGTCGGGACAGGCTCCAGCGCGCTTCAGGAGAAGCGCCCGTAGTCGATGTTCAGCAGCGCGCTGACCGCGCCGCCCTGTTCGAAGACCAGGCGCAGCGGGTAGCTGCGGCCCAGTTCCAGTGGCTGGTTCAGATGCAGCAGGCGCAGCTGCAGGCTGCGTTCGCCCAGCACGGTCTCGCGGCCAGCCGGGATGTCCAGCGGCAGAGCGGCGGCCTGGCCGTCGTGCCACAGTTCCGTGGCGTCCGCCACGGGCGTGTCGATCTGCAGCAGGCGGTCCGCACGGGTGACTTCGTCCAGGCGCAGGTTCAGCAGCGCAAAGGGCGCGTCGGCGGCGCAAGCACGCGTCCAGGGGTGTGAGATGCGCAAGGTCGCCGCATAGAACTCGCAGGCCTTGGCACCTTGCGTGCCCAGGCCCGCGGCCAGCAGCAGCCCGGCTTGCAGAAAGCTTCGTCGTGACGTGGTGTGCATCGTGGGCCCGAAGGCTGCGGGCTGTGCGTGACACCGGCGTGACTGCATGGGGCCCACACCCCGCGGGCGTGGGGGTGTCCGGCCCGTGTCACGGCACTGTCGCAATGCACCGGGAGACTGCGCTGCCAACCCGATCAAGCGGATGCCGCGCGGTCGTCGCGACAACCCACACCCAAGGAGAACACCATGAACAAGCGCACCCTGGCCCATTTGGCGCAACTGGCTCAACTGGCAACGGCGGCCGCCGTGCCGGTCCTGCTGTCCGCCCTGCTGTCGGCACCCGCGATGGCCGGAACCGTCACCCTGGACTTTGAAGCGGCACCCAGCTTCGCGTCCATCGGCAACACCTACGCGTCACTGGGCGTGAGCTTTGGCGGTGACGCCCTGGGCCTGGCCAATGACGGCACGGGGTCCGGCGTCAATGGCGAGTTCTTCACCCACGCACCGTCGCCCCTGGGCGTGATGGTGGCGGTGGGCAGCGATTCCGCCATGAACGTGGCAGGCGGTTTCTACGCCCTCAGCTTCTACTATTCATCGGACGCCGCCGTGGCAGACGCCGTGCAGGTCTGGAGCGAACTGGATGGCCAAGGCTCGGTGCTGGCCTCGTTCAACCTGGGCGCCAATGCCACCACGGGCTGCAGCGACAGCGCCTTCTGCAACTGGGAGATGCTGTCTGCATCCTTCCAGGGCATGGCCCGTTCGGTGACCTTCGCCGGCGGTGTCGGCGTGGCCGGCTTCGACAACATCACCTACGTGCCGGAACCTGGCAGCGCGCTGCTGGCCGGTCTGGGACTGGCGTCCTTGCTGGTGCTGCGTCGCCGCCGCGCCTGATCGAGTTTTGTCGCAGGCAGCGGGCCTGGACCCGCTGGCAGCATGTCCGAAGTCATCGGTCTTTTCCCAACGCCGTTCATGCGCGTGCCCCGCGCATTGGACGGCGCGCTCGTGCACGCACTGGTCAGCCACTTCAGCGGCCAGGCGCGCCAGGAAAACAACGCATCGGGCCACTTGTCCCACACCGCCATGCTCCAGCCGGGCGACAGCCCGCTGCTGGTGGAGATGGCCGGCCGGGTGACCCCGCACATCGCCGAGTTCGGCGCGCTGCTGTTCGGGCAGGCGCTGGGCTGGTCGATCAAGGAGATGTGGGTCAACGTGCTGGACACGGGCGGCCGCCAGGCCATGCACAACCACGCCAACAGCTTTGTCTCGGGCGTGCTGTACCTGACGCCCACGCACCCGGATTCACGCACCGTGTTCATGAAGGCACCCGGCGGCACGGACTTCGCCTTCCGCAACGACCATGCCGGCAGCGTCACCGGCCCCTACAACGCCGACAAGTGGATCAGCCCGCAGCCCGAGCCAGGTGACCTGGTGCTGTTCCCGAGCTACCTGATGCATGCCGTGCCGCCCAATGTGGGCGACCGGCGCATCACGCTGGCCTTCAACGCCATCCCGGCGCGGCTGGACTCCTGGGGCTACACGCTCAGCTTTGCAGGCTGAGCGCGGGCTGCGCGCAGCCCCTCAGGCCAGGCGGAAGAAGCTCGCCTCTTCGGCCAAGCGGCGGGCCTGAGAGGCCAGCGTGCTGGCCGCAGCGGCCGACTGTTCCACCAGGGCCGCGTTCTGCTGCGTCGACTGGTCCAGTTCCTGCACCGCCGCGCCCACCTGGCCCACGCCCATGCTTTGCTCGCTGGTGGCGGTGGAGATGGCGCTCATCAATTTGGCAATGCTGTCGGCGTTGTTGACGATGTCGCCCATGGCAGCGCCGGCTTCGGCCACCACCAGGTTGCCGGCTTCCACACGTTCGATGCTGGCGCTGATCAGGGACTTGATTTCACGGGCGGCAGCGGCCGACCGGCCGGCCAGTGCGCGCACTTCGGTGGCCACCACCGCAAAGCCGCGGCCCTGTTCGCCTGCGCGGGCCGCTTCCACCGCGGCATTCAGGGCCAGGATGTTGGTCTGGAACGCGATGCTGTCGATCACGCCGATGATCTCGCCGATCTGGCGCGACGATTCGCGGATCTCTTCCATGGTGTGCACCACTTGGCCGATGACCTTGCCGCCACGCGTGGCGGCTTCCGCGTTGCCGCTGACGATGGCGCTGGCGCTCGTCACCGTGTCGGCGGTCTGCTTCACGGTGGAGGCGATTTCCTCCATGCTGGCGGCCGTCTCCTGCAGGCTGGCGGCCGACTTCTCCGTGCGCGCAGACAGGTCCAGGGACGCCGACGAGATTTCGCCGCTGGCGTTTTCCACCTCGGCAGAGCCCTGCAGCACCGTGGACACCACGCGGCGCAGGCTGGTCTGCATCTCGCCCAGCGTCGTCATCAACTGCGCAGCCTCGTCCTGACCCCAGGGGCGCGGCGCGGTCGTCAGGTTGCCATTGGTGATTTCGCGCAGGTGGCTGGACACCTCGTGCAGGCCGCCCATCATCACCTTGTAGAAGGCCATCAGCAGGTAGGCCGCCAGGGCCACGAAGACGCTGGCAAAGCCCAGCTGCTCAAAGAGTTTGGTCTTCAGGCTGGCGATGCGCGCCTGCAACTGGGTGTCGAGTTGCTCCAGCACCTGGCGTGTCAGACCGCGTTGCCGTTTCGTGGCCTCGGCGGCCAGCGCCGCAAAGGCCTTGGGATCTCCATCTGCCGATGCCCCCAGCAGTTGTTTCTTCGCAGCCGCCTTGAACGCGTCCGACGCCTCATCCGTACCCTTCATGTCGAAGCCCTTGGCCAGCGCCGCGTCGGACCCGATGCCCAGCTGGAAGGATCCCTCCACGCCTTTGTCGATGAAGTTCCACAAGGCCATCCAGGTGGTCAGCTGTTCTCGCCGCGCCGCGCCCAGTTCCTTGCCCCTGGCGCCGTCCATGAGCACCAGCGTGCCCAGGCTGCCCATGCCGGCGACGTTCTCGGTCTGCACCGGTCCCAGCAGCACCGACACGTTCATCATGTGGTACGTGGCCAGTTCAGGGTCCAGGGACAACTGGGAGCCGTCGGCCACTTTGGCCAGCAGTTCCAGCGCCGCACTGATGAAGGCGCTGTGTTCCGCAAAGACGGCGTCCACATCGCCCCCGGCAGCGGGCTGGGCCAGGGAGGCATGCCGCTTGGCGAGGTCCGCAAACAGGGGTTCCAGCGCCCACTGTTTGCCGACCTGGGCGTATTGAGCTTCGACCTTGGCAAAGGCGGCCGCCACACGCTGCTGCGCATCGGCCGGGTCTGTGTCATGGATCGCGACGACGCGGCGGCGGTCCTGGGCTGCGGTCACCAGGTCCAGCAAGGGCCGCGCAAAGGCCACACCCTGCCGTTCGGACACCGCAAAGCCCACCTGTTCCAGCGCGCTGGCCGTCAGGAAGAACAGCGCCATCAGCAGCGGCACCAGGAACGCCAGGGACACCCAGGCCGCCTTGGCCGTGAAGCTGAGCCGACGGAAGAAGCGCACGCCCGGCGACAGCCACCCGTGGTAGCGGAAGAACTCGCCGAAGCCGCCAGCCGCCGTGCGCGGGCGGTCCAGGAGCGCTGGGGCTGTGTGGGTGCTTGCGTTCATTTGTCGGGTGGCTCTCTGGTGCAAAGGATTGCGTGTGGACTCGGTCTGAACTGCAAAAACGCCAAGGGCACAGCGGCCCCGGCGCACCAAGTCAAGGATCCACAGAATAGAAGCGCACCTGCCTGCCTGAACCCCGGAAAAGCGACGCCCGCCGGCCTCAGTTCCGCTTCAAGTCCACCCCGGCCCCAGCCGGTTCTCAGCCGGCGAGTGCAATCCGCGGTCCGGCGCGACCGGGCCCCGGCGCTCTGCGACGACGAGCTCAGCCCGTGATGATCGGCCGCAGCGTGTCGATCTCGCTGACGATGAAGTCAAAGAACGCCGCCACGCGCGGCGTGCGCCGCAGTTCGGGCGTCGTCAGCATGCGCCAGATGCGCGTCAACGCCGGCACGGGCCCGATCACCTGCACCAGGTCGGGCTCGGCGTCGCCCAGCGCAATGGGCAAGGGGGCGACGCCCACGCCGGCCTTGGCCGAATAGACCAGGCCCAGCACGGTGTTGCAGCGTGCGGCCAGCGCCGCATCCGGCGCCACCTGCTGCAGCCAGGTGGTGATGCGGTGCCGGGCCATGCTGTCGTCAAAGCCCACCAAAGCGTGCTGCGCCAGGTCCTCCACGCGTGAGGGTTGGCCGTTGCGTTCGATGTAGGTCCGGCTGGCGTAGACCGCCCAGAGCGAATCGCCGATCTTGCGGCCCACCAGCTCACCGTCGTCCGTGTCGCCCGACCGGAAGGCGACGTCGGCTTCGCCCTTCATCAAGTCGATGGTCTTGTCGCTCATCACGAAGTGGACTTGCAGGGCCGGGTGCCGCGCGCGGAAGCGGTCCAGCAGCGTGGACTGCGTGATGCGGAACACGATGGGCTCCGGGCAGGTGACCCGGATGACGCCGGAGACGTCGGCGGTGGCGATGGCGATGTGCCGTTCAAAGGCCTTCACCGCCTGACCCACCGCTTCGGCGTGCGGCAGCAAGGCCTGGCCGAAGGCCGTCAGCCGGTAACCGGTGGGCTGGCGCTGCACCAGCGCCTGGCCGATGCGGCGTTCCAGTTCGACCAGCCGCCGCTGCACGGTGGACTGGTCCACACCCAGCGCCCGCCCCGCTGCCAGGGTGCTGCCGTGCTGCGCCACCGCCAGCAGGTGCTTGAGGTCATCCCAGTCAAAGCTCTGCGGGTTATGCGCCATTGCGGCCCCATTCTGCAGCCTTGCGCCTTACGCCGCGCGGCCTGGACACCTAGTCTGAAGGCATGCAAACACCTACCGCCGACTCACAGGCCTTCAAGTCCGCCATGCGCAAGCAATGGGACGCCGCCGCTCCCGGCTGGAACGCCCATGGCGCGCACATCCGCGACTGGCTCGGCCCGTCCACTGACGCCATGTGCCGCATGGCGGGCGTGGCCCAAGGCTCGCATGTGCTGGATGTCGCCGCAGGCGCGGGTGACCAGACACTGACGCTGGCGCACCTGGTGGGCCCGACTGGGCGCGTGCTGGCCACCGACCTGTCGCCCGCGATCCTGGCCCTGGCCCGCGAAAACGCGGCCCGTGCCGGCCTGGCACATGTCGAAACCCGCGTGGCCGACGGCGAAGACCTGTGTGGATCTGGAAGCGAAGGCGGCGGTGTGAACGCAGGCGTGTTCGATGCCGCCGTCTGCCGGCTCGGCCTGATGTTCTTCCCCGACCCGCTGCAGGGCCTGCGTGAAATGCACCGCGCGCTGCGGCCCGGGGGCGGCATCTGCACGGTGGTGTTCTCGCGCCCCGACAGAAATCCTTGCGTGAGCATCCTCATGGCCACGGCGCTCAAGCACGCAGGCCAGCCGCCGCGCGACCCCTTCCAGCCCGGCGGCCTGCTGAGCCTGGGCCGGCCCGGTGACATGGATGCGTACTTCCGCAGCGCGGGGTTCCAGGACGTGGCCACCACGGCCATCGACGCCGTCTTCCACATGCCGTCAGTCGACGACTACCTGACCTTTGTGCGCAGTTCGGCCAGCCCCATCGTGGACATCCTGCGGTCGCTGTCGCCCTCTGCAAGCGACGCGGCCTGGGCGGAGATGCGTGACCGCCTGGATGCCTTCAGCACGCCCACCGGCTGGGCAGGCCCCAACGAATTGCTGCTGACCGCCGGCCGCCGTGCGCAGGTGCTGGCATGAACGGCAAGCATGGCTTCGGCACGCGGCGGCACTTTCTGAGCGGTGGCGCGGCCGCTTGCGCCGGCCTGGCCACGATGGCCACACTGACGATCGGTCGGCTCGCCTACGCAGCGCCGGGAGACACCCTGCGCCTGCTGTGCAGCGGCCCGGCCGGCAGCATTCCCGACCTGATCGCCCGCACGGTGGGTGAACAGCTGTCGGCCACGCGCGGGCAGCGTGTGCTGGTGGACAACCGGCCCGGCGCCGCGGGCCAGTTGAGCGTGGGCGCGCTGAAGGCCGCAACGCCTGACGGCAGCACCTTGCTGCTGGCCCAGGGGGCCATCGCCACGGTGTACCCGTCGCTCTACGACAAGCTGGCCTACGACCCGGCGGTGGACCTGCAGCCCGTGTCCCTGGCCGGCGAAATGGTGCTGGCGCTGGCCGTGGGCCCTGCGGTGCCGACCACCGTGGTGACGCTGGCGGACTTCATGGCCTGGGCCCGCCAGCACCCGGCCGAAGCCAACCTGGGCTCGCCGGGCACCGGTACCTTGCCCCACTTGCTGGAGGCCATGCTGATGAGCGCGGCGGGCACCGCCTGGCAGCACATCGCCTACAGCGGCGGTCCGCCGGCGGTGACGGATCTGCTCGGTGGCCGCATCGCCGCGCTGGCCTTGCCCGAAGGCCTGCTGCGCCAGCACCACGCCACGCGACGCGTGCGCGTGCTGGCCACGTCGGGGCCGGTGCGCAGCGGCTACCTGCCAGACGTGCCGTCTTTCGTGGAACAAGGGCGGCCGGACCTCGTGGTCAAGGAATGGTTCGCGGCCTTTGCCTCAGGCCCTGTTCCCAAGGCGAGTGTCGAAGCGCAATCGGCCGCCATGCAAGAGGCCCTGGCACGGCCCGAACTGGCCGCCGTCTTTGCCCAGGCCGGCATGACGCCCGCGTCCAGTTCACCGGGGGCGCTGGCCGCACGCATCAGCACCGAACAGGCGGCCTGGCGTCAGGTGCTGAAGACCCACCGCATCCATCTGGACTGACATCGGGCAGGACCGAAGCGAGCGCAGGTGAAAGGCCGTGCGCGTGGATCCGGTGTTCGGCAACGCACAGAGCTTCCATCCATCAGCAGCCAAGCTCCACGTCTTTTGCCAACTCCCGGAGATGACCATGAAGAAACTGCTGCTCGTTCTTGCCACATCGGCACTGAGTCTGTTGGGCCCACAAACCGTGCGGGCCCAGCAGGAGGGCAACAAGACGGCCACCGAACTCAAGGCCCAATGCGCCGCAGCGCGCAAGGCCGGCAAGGCCTCCACCATGGAATGTGACACGGCCCGCCGGACCGCCAGGGCCGCTTCTGCCTCCACCGTCACGCGTGCTGAAGTCAAGGCCGGCGCCGTGGCCAGCAAGACGGTGTTGACCGAGGGTGGACCCAGTGGATCGCCGGCCAAGGTCGCGCCGTCCGCCACCACCCGCGCCGAGGTCAAGGCCGAGGCCATCGCCAACCCGAGTCGCGGCAAGAACGCCGAAGGCAACAACAAGCGTTGAACTGCCTCGGCCCGGTGCTCCCCCTACACGGGCGCGCCGGGCCTGTTCAGCATGGGTTGGTGGTCCGAAGCTAAGGCCGCGGCAGCGCCTCGATCCGCGCCGGCACGTACTTGTGCCAGGGCGTGCCGGCAAAGGCGTCGCGGTCCTCGATGCGGGTCAGCACGTTCGGGGGCGTGCCGCCACCGTGCTCGTGGTCCTGCAAGGAAGTGCCTTGTCCGTTGGGCAGTGACACGTGGCCGGACTGCATGCGGTCCGAGACCTCCACCGCCACCTCGGCGCTGCCGCCCTGCGTGACCAGTCGCACACGGTCCCCGTTGCCCACGCCCAGTTGCTGCGCATCCGAAGGGTTGATGCGCAGCGCGCCGTCACGGTCCTTGCGGCGCCAATCCGGGTTGCGGATGATGGTGTTGGCCGTGTAGGACCGGCGCTCGCCGGCCGACAGCACGAAGGGGTAGTCCGCCGGCGGCACCGGTGCGGCTTCGTCCTGCAGGGCACGCAATTCGTCGAAGAACTCGGGCAGCGCCAGCTGGATGCGGCCATTGGGTGTGGCGACGCGGCGCAGGGATTCGTCCCACCCGTCCACGGCAAAGACCAAGCCCGAGGGTGCCGCCAGGATGGCGTCGAACAGGGCGTCGGCCACGCCGGCGGCGTCCACCGCTTCGGCGCCTATGCCCGCGCGCTGGACGCTGGCACGCTGGTGCCGCACGGCCAGTTGGCACACACCCCACAAGGCCGCGCCTTCGGCCAGGCCCGGCGGCAGCAGGTCGCCAATGGCGCGGTACAGCAGCACCGGCAGCAGGCCTGCCGCTCGAGGTGACGCTGCGGTCAGCTCGCCCACAGCGATGCGAAACGCGTCGCGACCATTCGGCCAGGCACTGCGCAAGGCAGCGACCGCATCGGCCGGCAACGCGCCCATGTGTTCCAGCAAGCGCGCATGCAGTTCGGCTTCCGAGAACAAGCCGTCAGCCGGCGGCAGCAAGGCCTTGCGCAGGTGGAAGACATTGCGCGGAAATTCAAAGTTGAAGAAGGTCGCCTCGGCCTTTTCCAATTGGCTGGCCACGGGCAGCACGTAATGCGCCAGTTGCGCGGTCTCCGTCAGGGCCACGTCCACCACCACCAGCAGGTCCAGCGCAGCCAGGGCCTTGCGCATGCGCGGCGTCTCGGCCAGCGAATGCGCCGGGTTGGCCGACTCCACCCACATGCCGCGGAAGCGCTTGGGATGGTCGCTGAGGATCTCGTCCGGGATGCTGTTGCAGGGCATCAGGCCACCGATGATGGGCGCGCCGGTCACCGGTGTGGGCTTGATGGCACCGGGGCCGGTGGCACCGGCCACCAGCGGCACCATCGCCGTGGGGCGGTACATCGCGCCCTTCTTGCCGAAGTGGCCGGTCAGCAGCATGAGCAACAGGTGCAGATAGGACACCAGCGTGCTGTGGCGGTTCATCTGCACGCCCAGGTCCTCAAAGCTGGCCACGCTGTTGGCCAGTGCGATGCGCCGCGCGGTGTTGCGCACAACGGTCTCGTCGATGCCGGCCTTGGCGGCGTAGGCGGCCACGTCCAGGTGCTTGAAGAGGGGTGTCACCTCGTCCAGGCCGTCTGCGTGCTGCTGCAGCCAGGCCTTGGCGACCAGGTCTTCCTGCACCACGGTGGCGATCATCGCCGTCAACAGGAAAGCGTCGCCGCCGGGGCGAACGGCCAGGTGCACGTCGGCGATGTCAGCGGTTTCGCTGCGCCGCGGGTCGATCACGATCAGGGTGCGTGCCGGGTCGCGCGCGATCTCGCGCAGCGTGACCCGCGCACGCGGGATGCCGTGCGAATGCCAGGGGTTCTTGCCGATGAGCAGCGCCACCTCGCAGTGTTCGAAGTCCGCGCGCACCAGGCCACCCAGCATGCAGCCGGCCACATAGATGGCACCGGTCTTTTCCTGTGCCAAGGCGCTGGACTGGTAGCGCATGCCCAAGGCCGACCGTGTGGCTCGGCTGTACACGCTGGGCAGGTGGTTGCCCTGGCCACCGCCGCCGTAGTAGAGGATGCTGCTGCCGCCATGCGCCTGGGCGAGCGCGGCGGCCTTTTCGGCCACTTCGCGGATGGCGGTGTTCCAGTCGATTTCGTCAAAGCCCCCGTCGCTGCGGCGTCGCAAGGGGCGCGTCAGGCGCTGCGGGCCGTTCTGGTAGTAGTCGATGCGGGACGCCTTTTCGCAGGCATAGCCCTGGGACACCGGGTGGGCGTCGTCACCGCGCACGCGCACCACCTGGCGGCCGCCGGCACCGCCCAGTTCGACTTCAATGCCGCAATTGCATTCGCACAGGATGCAGGCCGACGGCTGCCAGGGCGCATGCTGGCTCGCGGCCGGGTCGGTGGACTGGGCTTCATCGGCTGGGTTCGTGTCTGCGGTCATGGCGGGCCTCCGGTGCAACAGCCGCCGCTGCGCCTGTTTGTGCCACTATACTTTTTATATGACAAGTGGAATAGCACGCCGCCAGCCGGCCCAAGCATGAAGCGCAGCAGCATCGCCGACCGAAATTGCCCGGTGGCACGCGCCGCCGGCCAGCTCACCGACGCCTGGACCTTTGTCATCCTGCGCGAGCTCTTTCTGGGCAACCGGCGCTTCGAAAGCCTGCGCCTGCACACCGGCATGTCGCCGCGGTCCCTCACCCTGCGCCTGAACCAGCTGGTGGAGCAGGGCATCCTGGACAAGCTGCCGGTCAAGGACGCGCCGACCTTCCTTGAATACCGGCTCACGCCCAAGGGCCTGGACCTGTGGCCCGTGATCGTGACGCTGCGGCAGTGGGGCGAACGCTGGGCAGGCCCGTGGGGCCGCGGCGGCGTGCCGCTGAAGCTGATGCACCGCGGCCATGACCATGCGCTGCACGCGCAGCTGGTCTGCGCAGACTGTGGCGAACCGGTGGATGCGCGTTCCGGTCACGTGCAGGCGGCGCCCGCTGCCTTGCGTGAACGTGAAGCCTTTGCGGCGGAAGTCGCTCGGGCCACGCCGCGGCGGGCGCGATGAGCGCGGTGCCCATGCACGCCACGGCGGCGGTGAAAGGCCCGCCCAAGCTGCAGAACCTGCGTGAAGGCCCCATCCTGCGCACCTTGGTTCGCCTGGCCATTCCCAACGTACTGGCCATGGTGCTGACCGTGCTGGTGGGCATCGCCGAGACCTACTACGTCGGGCGCCTGGGCACCACGCCACTGGCTGCGATGGCCCTGGTGTTCCCGTTTGCCATGCTGACGCAGATGATGTCGGCGGGCGCCATGGGGGGCGGCGTGTCGTCGGCGGTCAGCCGCGCACTGGGCGCCGGACAACACGAACGCGCGGCCGCACTGGCAGCGCATGCGGTGCTGATCGGCGCCGCGGCGGGCATCGGCTACACGGCGGTGTTCTTGACATGCGGTCCGCGCTTCTACACCTGGCTGGGCGGCCAGGGGCCGGTGCTGACCGAAGCCGTGGCCTACGCCACCGTGCTGTTCAGCGGCGCACTGATGGTGTGGCTGTCCAACACGCTGGCGTCGGTGCTGCGCGGCACCGGCAACATGCGCGTGCCCTCCGTCACCATCGTGCTGGCGGCTGTGCTGCAGATCGTGCTGGGCGGCGTGCTGGGCCTGGGCGCCGGGCCCGTGCCTTCCTTCGGCATGGTGGGCGTGGCGGTGGGGCACATCGTCGCCACCACCGCCATGGTGGCTGTGCTGTGGTGGTTCCTGGCCAGCGGTCGCGCGCGCGTGCAATTGCGCTGGGCGGGGCTGCGGCTGGAGATGGGCCTGCTGGCCGACATCCTGCGCGTGGGCGCGCTGTCCTGCGTGTCGCCGGTGATGTCCGTGCTGACGGTACTGATCTTCACCGGCCTGATCGCGCACCTGGGCCTGCTGCCGTTGGCCGGCTATGCCATCGGCCAGCGGCTGGAATTCCTGCTGGTGCCCATCTCCTTCGGCATCGGCGTGGCGTCCGTGCCCATGGTCGGCATGGCCATCGGCGCGGGTGACATCGCCCGCGCGCGCAAGGTGGCGTGGACCGCCGGGACGCTGTCGGCTTTCAACCTGGCGCTCATCGGCGCCGTCGTGAGCTTCTGGCCCGACCTGTGGGCGGGACTCTTCACGGCCGACCCCGCCGTGCTGGCCCATGCACGCCAGTACCTGCGCACCGCGGGGCCCGCCTTCCCCTTGTTCGGACTTGGCTTGACCTTGTACTTCGCGTCACAGGGCGCCGGTCGTGTGTTGGGGCCGGTGCTGGCGGGCACCTTGCGGCTGCTGCTCGTGGCCGTGGTGGGCTGGGTGCTGGCGGGCCGCGGTGCCGGGCCGGCCGCCTACTTCATGCTGGTGGCGGGAGCGATGGCGGCCTACGGTATGGCCACCGCACTGGCCGTCAAACTGACCCCTTGGGGCCGGACTTGATGCGAGCGCCCCAGAGGTCTGGTGCATTCAGTTCTTCAGATCAGCGCCAGCGCAGCCCGGCCCCCCGGCACCACTTCAGTGGCGAGTTTGTGGTCCAGCGTCGCCAGCTGGCCCTGGTTGGCGCGGGCCAGTGCCAGCAGGTAGCCGTCGGTCACCCGGGAATGGCTGGACAGCAGCGAGGCATCGGCGAACGGGCTGTCGACCAGGCTGATGCTGGCCGGCCAGAAGGCGTGGCCGGGCAGGGCCCGGATGGCCAGCAAGGCGCTGGCCACCGCACTGGGCGGCCCGGGGGAGTTGGGGTACTTCGGATGCCCGACGATCCGCAGCAAGCCGTTCTCCGTGAGCGGGCAGGTGGCAAACGCCTTGCGTCCGGTGCGCCCGAACCAGATGTGCACGTCGTCGTGCTGGACATGCGCCGGGTCCACCAGCGCGATGAGCACGTTCACGTCCAGCAGGTAGCGCGTCACGGCTGCTCGTCGCGCAGCTGATTGACCAGCTCCAGGGTGACGGGCGACGCACTGCGTTTGCTGTGCAGCAGCGGGATGCCATTGCGTTCAGCCTTTGGCGACCGGCCACCGCGGCTAAGGCCCTGTCGCGCGAGGGCAGAAATGACTTCGCCGACGGTTCTCTGCTCGCGTTCCGCCAGGTGCTTGGCCGCCGCCAGCACGTCGTCATCGATGGCCAGGGTGGTGCGCATGCTCGGCCCGCAGGAAGTTGATGTTTTGCATCATACATCACGCATCAAGCAGGCCTTCCAGGCAGATCAGCTGTCGCGCTGCGGTGGCTCGTTGCTCTCGCCGTCGTAGTAGGGGACGTGGCTGTCCGTGCGGAACATCTTCCACAGGCCGGGCTGACCGCGCTGCCCTGATCCGATCATGATCTTGTTGGAATCCGGGTACTGGCAGGTCTCGATCTGCACCACGTTCGACAAGGCCAGGTAGCGCAGGTTCACGCTGCCGGTGTTGATGATCTGGTGGGCCACTTCCGGCCCGCCGGTGGGGCAGGCGATGACGTCGTGCTTGCGGATCGGGTAGCGCTCGCTGCCAAAGCGCAGTTCACCAACGCCCTCCAGGATGAGGAACATCTCTTCCTCGCCGTGGTGGTTGTGGAAGGGACATTGCGCCTTGCCGGGTGGCAGCTCGGTCAGGTTGTAGCCCAGCTGCCGGGCGCCGATGCCGTCGCTGAACTGCGCGCGTTTGGACGTGTAGTAGCCGTTGTCCTCGATGTCAGTGAACTCAACCTCGTCGAGGTTGGCGATGGGCTTGACCATGGGTCCTCCTGGATTGCAACGCAGCCAACAAACGGTTCAGGCGTCCTTGGCCGAGGCCTTGCGCTGGCCCGCCTTGGAGATGGCGCCCGCCGGGTTGCGCGCCATCGTCTTGATGTGTTCCACGCGCCGAAAGCGCAGCGCCGACCAGTCTTCGTCCACAGCCACCATGCGCACGGGCTCGAAGCCCGCCGCGCCCAGCGTGGGCCAGCCTGAATCGCGGTTGAATTCGCATGGGTACTTCTTGGACGAGCCCTTCGGGTACACCATCCACAGCACCGCGTCCCCCACGCAGGCCTTGGCCAGCTGGGTGCTGGCGCGGGTCAGTTCAGCCTGCGTCACGACAAAGGCCATGGCGAAGCCGGCCGTGCCCGACACGCTGCGCTTGACGGTCACGCCCTGCAGCGCGGCCAGTTCAGCTTCGAACGAGTCCGGCGCGTTGAGCACATGGACCACGGTCTGCGTGCCGAGGTTCAGCTTCTTGAAAAGCGGGGTCATGGGCCGTCCTTTCGGGCTAGGTAAGCGGGCAGGTCTGCCGTCTCAGTTGAACAGCCAGCGATGGATGAGTTGGGTATAGCGCGGCATCACGACGTAGACCATCAGGAAAACGACGACACCGGTCACGGCCAGCGTGGTCAACAGGTTGTTGACCGGCAAGCCCAGCATCCTCAGCGCAGGCACCACCAGCAGGGGCACCCCCAGTGCCAAGGGGTAGATGGCCGACCAGGTGACCAGGTACTGCTTCCACCGGACGGGCACCTTGGCCTTGGCACCGGCCGGCGTGAACCAGAAGTCCAGGCCGCTGCTGATGAAGAAGTCGTCCCCGCTGACCAGCAGTGGCTGGACCTGGGCAATCAGGCGCTTGCGGTCCGCCGACTCCATCCAGGCTTGCAGATGCGTCTGGGTGTCGAATCGGATGAGCACGGTGTAGGTCAAGGTCAGTCCCCGGATGGGTCGGACGATGTGCCAGTCCAGATGCCCTGGCACCGCCTTGCACAGCGGCGCGATCTCTTCCAGCCACTGCTCGTAGTCCGGGTGTCTGTCGTCCCTCACGCGGTGGGTGATGACGGCGGTGGCGCCCGGCCTGTCGGTGGGGGCAGCGTTCGAGGCAGTGGTCATGTCCGTGGCGGCCGGCGTTCGCGGGCGGGCGCCAGGTTGCGCCCAGTTCGCGGACGCAGTGCGTGCAAAGTGCTGATGGCCCCAACACGATAGTCCAGCGCAAAGCGGACGCCCTGACGACCGCTCCCCGTGCGGCTCAAGCAGCGCCGCTGCCCAGGCGGGGCAGCAACTCGCGTTGACCCGTCGGCGTGAGTTCCACTGCACGCCCGGTGCCGCGGCGCAGCCAGCCGGCTTGCGTGAAGTGCTGGTAGATCTCATCGGCCAGTTGGCCCGCCAGATGGTCGCGCCTCTCGGACCAGTCCAGGCAGGCGTAGGCATAGCGGCGGCGTCCGCTGGGCGTGCCTGGACGCAGGCCCAGGCCTGCCAGCCACTGCCGGCCGGCGTCGGTCAGTTCGTAGCCCTGCGGGGTGGCGCGCAAGCGCCCGTCACCTTGCAGGGCTTCAAAAACCGTCACGGCCAGCTGGCCGGCCAGGTGGCCATAGCAGCAGCGTGCGTAACGCAAGCGTTGTCGAGCAGGCTGGGCCCAGGCGCGGTCGTGGCCATTGCGCTCGGCCACCAGGGCCAGGGCCTCCAAGGCGTGCGCGACTTCTGCATCGGCCAGGCGGTAGTAGCGGTGTCGGCCGCGCGGTTCGCAGACCACGAAAGCGGCGTCCAGCAACCTGGCCAGGTGCCCGCTGGCTGTGGCGGGCGTGACGGACGCGACCTTCGCCAGTTCGCCTGCGCTGGCGTACTCACCACTCAAGAGGTAGGCCAGCATGCGGGACCGCGCCGGGTCCGCCACCAGGGCAGCCACGCGGGCCAAGCGCGGTTCGTGCGGGGTGCTTGCGGGCTTGGCCATGGGTTGGGGTCCTGCGGTCAGATCAGGGTGGCTCGCGAGTCTGCCGGGGCTTCGTCGCGTTCCTGCAGGCCGTAGTCCCGCATCACCGAAGCCACGCGCAGCCGGTAGCCCGCCAGTACGCTGGACCGCCCCTCCTGCTGTGACTGGCGGTGCATGCCATGGCAGCGCCAGGCCCGCACCGCGTCTTCGTCGCGCCAGAAACTCAGCGACAGGTAGTGGCCGGGCCGTGTCACGCTTTCAAAGCGTTCCACCGAGATGAAGCCGTCGATCGCCTGCAGTTCGGTCTTGAGCGAGGCCGCCAGTTCGAAATAGCGCTGCGTAGAGCCCGCCTGCGGTACCAGTTCAAAGATGACCGCGATCATGGCGCCACCTGCCAGAACTGGTTGCGCGTGCCGGCCACGTCTTCCAGCCAGCTGCGCTCCTCACGCAGGATGAAGCGTTCGGTCTGCGCGAATTCAAAGTTGGCACGGCCTGCCGGATCGCTGCGCAGCGTGGCGCGGTAGCGCTCATAGGCCGCCAGGCTGTCGAAACTGACCAAGCCCCAGGCCACGTCGTTGCTGCCTTCGTGCGGCAGGAAGTAGCCGACGAGTTCACCGCCGCAGCGCGGGATGATGCGGCCCCAGGCTTCGGCATAACGCTTGAATGCAGCGCGCTGGAACGGGTCGATCTGGTAGCGGATGAAGCAGGTGATGGCCATGGAGGCTCCGTCGGCGTGCGGTTGCAATGCGCTCAATGTGCCTGAGTCCTTGAGCGGGACGCTTTGGTGCGGACCGAAGCAATGGCTGCACCGCAGGCTACGGGAAACTCCGGTGCCGGTGCGAGGCTTCATTCTGCAGCTGCCTGGCATTTGCCGATTACCCTGCAAAACCCACGGCCCTACCCACAAGCACCATGAGCCCAACTTTGCAGACCGCCCTGAAGTGCGGCTTGGCCCTGGCCGCACTGGCTGCAACAAGCGTGTGCCACGCCGCCTTCCCCGACAAGCCTGTGAGGCTGGTCGTGGCCTTCGCGCCGGGCAGTTCCACCGACATCGTGGCGCGCCTGCTGGCTGAACAGATGACGGCGTCGCTGGGGCAGACCGTGGTGGTCGAGAACAAGCCCGGTGCGGGCGGCAATATCGCTACGCAGCAGGTGATGAATGCACCCGCCGACGGCTATACGCTGCTGATCCACAGCGTGGCCGTGGCGGTCAATCCGTCGCTTTTTGCCAATGCAGGCTACGACACGCTGCGCGACCTGGCGCCGGTGGCCATGGCAGCCGTCACACCCAACCTGATCTATGTGCATCCGGAGGTCCGCGCCCACACCCTGGCGGAACTGCTGGCGCTGGCCCGCACCGGCAAGATGTCCTATGCGTCTTCCGGCAACGGCACCACCACGCACCTGGGTGCGGAGTGGCTGTTCCGCGCACTGGCCAAGGTGGACATCACCCACGTGCCCTTCCAGCCCGCAGCAGCCACCAACGCCGTGTTGAGCGGGCAGGTGCCCATTGCCAGCACCTCCATGCCGCCAGCCGTGCCCTTTGCAAAAACCGGCAAGGTCAGGCCCATTGCGGTGATGTCGCTCAAGCGCAGCCCGGCCCTGCCGGATGTGCCGACGGTGGCCGAACTGGGCTACCCCGGCTTTGAAGCCAACACCTGGTTTGCGATCTTCGCGCCGGCCCGCACGCCCGCCGAGGTGCTGGACCGCCTGAACGCCGAGGTCAACAAGGCGCTGGCCGCCAAGGCAGTGACGGATCGCTTTGAAGCACTGTCACTGGAGGCGCAGCCCCTGGACCGCCCGGCCATGCGGACTTACGTGGCCGGCGAAGTGGCCAAGTGGGGCAAGCTGGTCAAGGACATCGGCGTGAAGGTGGAGTAGGTCGCACCGGGCACCCGTCCCTACAAGCCCGCCATGCTGCGCATGCGCAGCGACCCCGCCAGGCCACTGACCATGGCTTCGCGCACGGCCAGCAGCAGGCGGCTGTCGGCGTCGGCCTTGCGGGTGACCAGCGACATCTGCACCGCCGGCGCGCCACGCCCCAGCCGCACGAAGCGCACCGGGTGCGTCTGGCAGATGCCCACGTCCACCAGGTGCACCACCGCCACGCCCAGGCCGGCGCTGACCAGCGCCACGATGGCTGGCACGCTGTCCAGTTCCAGCGTGCCCCGCTTGGACTTCACGTGCGTGGCCACAAAGCGCGCCGCCATGGCACCTGAAATGGTCTGGCGGTCGTAGCGGATCCAGTCGTGCTGCTTGAAGAGCGCCGGCACCGAGGTCTCCACCGCCGTGGGTGGCGCGATCAGGCGCATCTCGCGCCGGAACAGCGGGTACCAGCCCAGCCGGGCCGAGCCGCCTTGTTCAGGCTCGGCCACCACGGCGGCGTCCAGGTCGCCGGCCTTGACGGCATCCGTCAGGCCGATGCTGCGGCCGCGCACGGGGCGCAGTTCCAGTTGCGGGTAGCGTGCCTTCAGCTCGGCCAGCGTGCCCGGCAGCAGCACGGGCAGCATGGATTCGATGATGCCGAGCTTCACAGCTCCTTCCACCGCACGCGGGGCGTGCCGTCGCAGCCCCTGCAGGCGCTGCAGGCCGTCGCGCATGGCCGCTGCCACGTCATGCGCCAGTCCCGTGGGCCGCACCTGGTGGCCGGAACGGTCGAACAAGGGCTGCCCCAGGAACAGCTCCAGCTGCTTCATCTGCATGCTGACCGCGCTGGCGGTCAGGTGCATCTCGTTGGCAGCGGCGGCGAAGGACCCGCTGCGCAGCACAGCGTCCAGCGTGGCGAAGGCATCTATCTTCATCAAACTTCCTTATGAAGCAAACCAAATCTAATCGCTTTTTCTTGTGGATGCTCAAACCTAAACTGCGGTCTCGCTCAGACAAACCCCATACAGCACGCTGGAGACAAGCCTCATGACCACCGACTTCCTGCCCCGCCCCTGGACCGCCGCCGAAGCCAGCCAGGACCACAGCTGGGTGCAACGCCTGAGCGCCGCCGAAGTCGCCGGATTCGACGCCGCGCTGGCCCACGCCAAGGCCGTCAACAAGCCCTGGCTGGCGATGACGTCCGAAGACTTTCCCTTGCCTGCGGACGCCAAGGCCGCGCTGGCACGCGCCTTTGGCACCACGCAGGGGCGCTGGGGGATGTGCCTGCTGAAGGGCTTTCCGGTCGACCGCTGGAGCGAGGAAGACGCCAAGCTGGCCTACTGGGGCATGGGCCTGCACAGTGGCGTCGCGCGCACGCAGAACCCCGCCAGCCAGTACATGAATGACGTGCGCGACGAAGGCGCGGCCTACAAGGCGGCCAACGGCCGCAGCCGTGGCTACAACACCAAGGCCGGACTCGACTTCCACATGGATTCGGGTGACATCGTCGGCCTGCTGTGCCGGCGCATCGCGAAGTCTGGCGGCGAGAGCATCGTCGCGAGCACGATCGCTGTTGCCGAGGAGCTGGGCCGCCGGCGGCCCGACCTGCTCGAGGTGCTCAAGCAACCGTTCTATCACCACTACCAGGGCTCGCAGGACCCGCGGCAACCGCCTTACTACGCCTGCCCGATCATCGGCAGCGACCCCGAGCACTTCACGATGCGGGTCAACCGCAAGAACATCGTTGCCGCCGAACGCGATTTCCCTGAGCTGCCGCGGGTGACGCCCGTGCAGTGGGAGGCGATCGACCTGCTCGAGACGATCATGGCCGACCCGCGCTGGTGCTTCCGCATGCAGCTGGAGCAGGGCGACATGCAGCTGGTCAACAACTACGTGATCGTGCATTCGCGCACCCCGTTCGAGGACTACGAAGAAGCCGACCGCAAGCGCCACCTGCTGCGCCTGTGGCTGGCCGTGCCGGACTCGCAGCCGCTGCCGGCCGACTGGGCCGAGTACTACATCGACACCCGGCCCGGTTCGGTGCGCGGCGGCCTGCGCGGCGCCAACATCACGCCCGAGTTCACCGCCTTCGAAGCCCGCCAGGCGGCGGCCATGGGCATGCTGCACAAGCCCTGGGCGCCGATCAAGACCCGCGACGCCTTGGCGGCATGAGCATGCAACGACGTGATCTGATGGCCCTGCTGGCGGGGTCTTCGCTGTCCGCAATCGGCCTTGGGGCCAGCGGCACCGCCTGGGCGCAGAACCCCACCACCAAGCTGCTGGTCGGTGCCACCCCCGGCGGCGGCACCGACCTGGTGGCCCGCGCCCTGGCGCAGGAACTGTCCAGCCGACTGAAGCGCAACTTCGTGGTGGACAACCGGCCCGGTGCAGCCGGCAACCTGGCCGCCGGTGCAGTGGCCAAGGCCGATGCCGACGGCAGCACGCTGCTGCTCAGCTACACCAGCCACGCCATCAATGCAGCCCTGTTCCCCAAGCTGCCCTTTGACCCGGTGAAGGACTTCACCCCGCTGAGCCTGGTCGCCAGTTCGCCGCTGATGCTGGTGGCCCGCCCCAACTTGAAGGCCAACAACCTGCGCGAACTGGTGGCGCAGTCGCAGGGCAAGGCCGGCGCAGCGCAGCTGAGCATCGCCGTGGCCGGCGTGGGCAGCGCCAACCACCTGGCCGGTGAAATGCTGCGCGTGGAAACCGGGCTGGACCTGGTCAGCGTGCCCTACAAGGGCGCCGCACCCGCGGTGGCCGACGTGATGGGCGGGCAGGTCGACCTGCTGTTCAGCAACATGGCCACCGTGCAGCAACTGGTGCGCGCCGGCAAGGTGAAGGCGCTGGCCATCAGCACCGCGCAGCGCCTGGCCAGCTTCCCTGACGTGGCTCCGGTGGCCGACCTGCTGCCCGGCTTTGACTACAGCTCCTGGTACGGCCTGTTCGGCCCCGCCGGGCTGTCGGCCGACCTGACGGCCCAACTGGCGGCCGCCACCAAGGCCAGCCTGGCCACGCCAGACTTCCAGCAACGCCTGCTCAGCGAAGGCCTGACACCCATCGGCAGCACACCGGCGGAATTCGGCCAGTTCATCCGCCAGGAGATCACACGCTGGACCAAGGTGGTGGCCGTCACCGGGGCCAGGCCGGCATGACCGGCACGCGCTTGCGCCAGCGGCTCGCCAGCCCCAAGCCCTTGCTGGCGCCTGGGGTGTACGACCCGCTGTCGGCATTGCTGGCACAGCAGGCCGGTTTCGAGGCGCTGTACCTGTCCGGCGGCGCCGTGGCCTACACCCAGCTGGGCCGGTCCGACGTGGGCCTGACCACCGCTTCCGAGACCGCCGAAGTGCTGGCCCGCATCACCGACCGCGTGGACCTGCCGGTCATCGTGGACGCCGACACGGGCTACGGCAACGCGCTCAACGTGCAGCGCACCGTGCGCACCTTTGAACGCGCCGGCGCGGCCATGATCCAGCTGGAAGACCAGGACTTCCCCAAGCGCTGCGGTCACCTGGCCGGCAAGCGCCTGGTGCCCGCAGCCGAGATGTGCGGCAAGCTGCGCGCCGCGCTGGACGCCCGACAAAGTGCGCACACCCTGGTGCTGGCCCGCACGGATGCGGTTGCCGTGGAAGGCCTGGACGCCGCGCTGGACCGCGCCGAGGCCTACCTGGCCTGTGGCGTGGACGCCTTGTTCATCGAAGCCCTGCGCAGCCCGGTCGACATGCAGCGCGCCTGCGGCCAGTTCGCGGCCCGTGTGCCGCTGCTGGCCAACATGGTGGAAGGCGGTCAGACGCCGGTGACCAGCGCCGCCGCGCTGGGCGAACTGGGCTTCCGCATCGTCATCTTCCCCGGCGGCACGGTGCGCTTCCTGGCCCACCAGTTGCAGCGCTACTTCGGCACCCTGCAACGCGAGGGCAGCACCGCATCGCTGCAAGGCCAGATGCACGACTTCGACAGCCTGAACGCCGTCATCGGCACGCCCGAACTGCTGGACCTGGGCCGCCAGTACAGCGAATAAACACCACGGCGGCTCGCGGCCGCCCCGGCCCGCCGGCGACTGCCGGCGGTCGCTTTGCATCCCCAGCCTTCGCTTCGTCGCAAGCCATGGTGGACTCTTGATGTGCGCTTCGACACTCGTGCACCCACACGATTCGGAGCACCACATGAAGCACCTTCTTCGGCCCATCCTTGCCACGCTGGCCACCCTGCTGGTCGCGGCACACGCGCACGCCTTGGAGGCCGGCTGGATGCAGATCCAGACGGCGGGTGCCACGCCCGACGCGCCCAAGACCACGGTCGCGCTGTTTTACCCGACGATGGCCACGCCACGGACCATCCCCATGGGCCCGTTCACGCTGAACGTCGCCATCGGCGGCCAACCCGCCGACAGGGTCAAGGCGCTGATCCTGCTGAGCCACGGCATCAGCGGCAGCGAAACCGGCAACAGCACCCTGGCGCAAGCCCTGGCGCGGAATGGCTACCTGGTCGCCGCACTCCGCCACCCCGGTGACAACTGGCAGGACCGCTCGCTGATGACAAAGAGCCCCGAGCGCTACTTTGACGAGCGGCCGCGGCAAGCGTCCCGCGTCATCGACGCGATCCTGGCCGACCCCGCATGGAAGGCCCGCATCGCGACCGACAGCCAAGGCCCCCGCGTGGGTGCCCTGGGCCATTCCGCCGGCGGCTACACGGTGCTGGCCTTGGCGGGCGCCGTGCCGGATGTGTCCCGCCTGCGGCAGCACTGCCAGGCCGAAGGATCCGAAGACCCGATCTTCTGCGGCCTGGCCCGACCGGGAGAAGCAACGCCGCCGCTGCCAGCGGCCACGGTGCCCCTGAAGGACGATCGCATCCGGGCAGTCGTCGCGATGTCACCGGCCAGCGTGCTGCTCACCGCCGAATCGCTGGCCAAGGTCCGCCCGGCAACCCTGATCTACGTGGCCCAGCTGGACCGCTTCGTGGTGCCGCGCTTTCATGGCGAGTGGGTCGCGAAGAACCTGCCCGCAGCCAAGCTGCACCGCGTGCCCAACGCCTGGCACTTCGCCTTCATGGACACGCCCAGCATGTCCATCCCCAGCCCGGACGGTGACGTCGCCGCGAACCCGCCGGGTTTCGATCGCGACGCGTTCCAGAAGCAGCTGGCCGCCGAAATCACGGCCTTCTTTGACGCGGCCCTGATCTAGCGAGTTCACCGCTGCGGCGCTGCTGGTCCAGCGCGCCCGCAGCGGCCGCCGTCAACAGGCGCTGAAACGTCGGGCACTGCGCATGGCTCGGTGCCGGGCAAACCGCTGCATGTCGCAAGCTGCGGCTCACGGCACGCAACTGCTTCACCGTGGCGTCGATCTCTTCCGCCTTGGCCGCCAGCACCTGCCTGTCGATCTTCAGCCCACCTTCGGGCGACAGCATGGAATGGATCTCGTCCAGGGAAAGGCCGGCGGCCTGTCCCAGCGCGATCAAAGCCAGTTGGTCCAGCACGCCCGGTGCGAACTGGCGCCGCACGCCTTGTGGGCCCACGGACGCGATCAGTCCGCGCTTTTCATAGAAACGCAGCGCCGACGCGGGCACGCCCGACCGTTTGGCGACCTCAGCGATGTCCATCCAATACCTCTTGACTTGAAGTTGACTTCAACTTCTACAGTAGACGTCATGCCTTCTTCCGTCAATCACCAAGGAACCACATGACATCACTTCAAGACCTATCGCGCATCGCCCTCATCGGCATCGGTGCCACCGCCGCCATGGACGTGTGGGTGCTGTTCCTGAAGCGCATGGGCGTGCAGACGCTCGACTTCAGGTTCATCGGGCGCTGGGTGGGGCACCTCTTGCACGGGCAGGTCGCGCATGCCTCCATCCGCCAGTCGCCGCGCATCCCGGGTGAGCTTGCCTGGGGCTGGCTCACCCACTACGCGGTCGGTGTCGCCTTCGCAGGTTTGCTGGTGCTGGTGCAGGGCACGGCCTGGACACAAGGCCCGTCGCTATTGCCGGCCGTCGCGGTGGGCATGTGCACCGTGCTGGCGCCACTGTTTGTGATGCAGCCGGCCATGGGCAGCGGCTTCGCGGCGTCCAAGACGCCAACACCGCTCAAGAACTGCCTCAGAAGCCTGGCCAACCACACGGTCTTTGGCCTGGGCCTGTACGCGTCCGCCGTCCTTGTGGCTCTCATCGCTGGTTGAGCGGATCGTCGGGCCAACCCACACCCCACACCTCACACCCCTCCACCATTGGACTGAATGAAATGAACCGACTCGCCGTCATCTATCACAGCGCCCAGGGACATACCGAACACATTGCCCGCCATGTGGCCGACGGTGCCCGCTGCATTGCGGACACCGAAGTCGACCTGTTGAAGGCCGACGACATCGCCAAGGCGCCGGACGACCTGATCAAGTACCAAGGACTCATCCTCGGGTCGCCGACCTACCTGGGCGGCGTCTCCGGCCCCTTCAAGGGTTTCATGGACACGACCGGACGTCTGTGGCGCCAACAGGGGCTCAAAGGCAAGCTGGCAGCCGCCTTCACCGTGTCGTCCCTGCCGTCTGGCGACAAGCAGTCGACGCTGATGTCCTTGTTCGTGTTCAGCATGCAGCACGGGATGCTGTGGGTCGGCAATCCCTTTCTCCCGGGACAGCACAGCGGCGTGGCCTATGACGATGCCGTCAACCGGCTGGGCTCCTGGTCGGGCCTGATGGCGCAGGCGGGTCATTCGGCGCCAGCGGATTCGTTTGCGCCCGGCGACATCAAGACCGCCCGGATGTTCGGCAGGAACTTCGCCCAGACCCTGGACCGGCTGGGCGCTGCGGCCGCCCCTTCAGAACCGACGAGGAAATCCGCATGATTCCCCAGAAATTCGCACCGCTGCTGTTCGGACTGATCCTGTCGGGGCTGATGTCCCTGCTGGTGTCCGGCATCTCCATGGCACGGGCCTTGGGCCTGGTCCACGGCTTCGTCGCTGCCTGGGCCAGCGCCTGGCTGACCGCGTGGCTGTTTGCGTTCCCGGTCGTCCTGCTGATCGCGCCGCTGGCGCGCGCCGCGGTTGCGCGGCTGACAGTGAAGGCCTGAGTCGACCGCGACAAGGCACTGCTCTTCGGCGTTCACTTCACGCTTTGAAGGCCGGACTGTCCGAACGGCGTGCCTGGAACACCATCGCCGCGCCCACGCCGGCCAGCGCTGCATAGACCGCAAGCCAGAGCAGGGTGCCGGCGGCGGTCCAGTCCACACGCTTTGCGGCGGCCACGCTGGCGTCAGCGAGCACAAGCCCCACGAGAGGCAGCAGTCCCCACGCGATCTGCGTCGTGCCTTGCATCCACCAGTCGATTGGGGTCGTTGCGCGCCGCAGGCACCACGCCCCCACCGCTGGCGTCAGGAAGGCCACGCTGTAGAGCTGCGCATGGAACACGTCGATTGGCCACGGCCAGCGCGGGCCCAGCCACGCGGGCATGAGCAAGTGCGCCAGGCCGATGGCGCCACACAGCGCGGCCTGCGCCAGCAGCACCTGCCGCCAACCCGGCGAAGGCGCCGTGCCCACCACGCGCGGCACGTGACGCGGCCAGACAAAGTGCAGACCCGCATTCACGCACACGCCGATGTAGAGCACGAACCAGATCCAGACCTCGACCCGATGGAAGTCGAACGCGCCGATGTGCACGAACGACAGCACCGTCACCACCGCGGTGAAGACGAAGATCATCCACGTCACCGCACGCGACGGCGCCCAGCGGCCAAGCATGGCTTGCCAGAACGCTGCGACGAGGGCCGCGCTGTAGATGGCGCCGAGAAAGCGCTGGTTGAACGGTCGCAGCGGCCACGGCCAGATGCCGACGACAAGCGCCACATTGACGAGCAGCCCGCCGCCTGCGATGAAGAGCACGAGCACCTCCAGCCAGGTCACGCCACGCAGCAGCGCGGTGATTGGTGGATTGAGGTGGCTTGGGGCGTCCGTGGGGGTGGGCACGATGCGAGTTCCTCAGCCGCGATGGTGGATCGGGGTGCCATCATGCTTGAGCTTGATGGGCGTCCATCGGCGCTCGCGGTGCCGGCGGCTGCTCCCTCGCGGCCCGATCCGGCACGACTGACCCCGAGGAGACCTTCGCCGTCCTGATCTCGGCGCCGTCCGAGCTGTGGTCTGATGCGGGCTGTCGGCCAGAGGCTGCCCCGACACAGGAGTCATCCGCATGGCATCGGTCATCGTCGAACCCGCGAACGTGGTCGAATTCGTCGACGAGGCGGCTTTCAACGACTGGCTCGCGCGCCACCACGACCAGCGCAAGGAGGTCTGGGTGAAGCTGCACAAGCTGGGCTCGGGGCTGCGGTCCATCACGCCCAAGCAGGCCATCGACGTGGCGCTGTGCTGGGGCTGGATCGACGCCGTGCGCAAGGGTCTGGACGCGACCAGCTACCTGCAGCGCTACACGCCGCGGCGCAGCAGGAGCATCTGGAGCCAGGTCAACGTCGCCAACGTTGCGCGCCTGATCGAGGCCGGCCGAATGACGCCGCACGGTCTGAAGCAAGTCGAGGCTGCCCAGGCCGATGGCCGCTGGGCTCGCGCCTACGCCAACGGCAAGGCGATGCCGATCCCCGACGATCTGCAGGCCGCCATCGACGCCGTGCCTGCGGCCCGGCAGATGCTGGCCAGCTTGAGCGAACAGAACCGTTTTGCCATCGCCTTCCGGGTATTCAACATGAAGACCGAAGCCGGCCGCAAGAAGAAGGTCGAGACCTTCGTGGCGATGCTGGCGCGAGGCGAGACGGTCTACCCGCAGAAGACCAGGCCCAGCGGGGGTTCGGAACGCGGTTGATGCAGCCGATGCATGCGAATGCGTTCTTCCAAGGGAAGATGGGGAAAGGCCGCTGTTGCGTCATGTCGTCGAGCTTCACGTCGAATCACATCCCGTGCAAGGCGAAGCTCAGGCTCGCGCATGGTCACCCTGATCCGCCAGACCGATTCAACGCCCCGCGCTCCACCGGTTTCAGATCGTCACCCGAGCTTTTGCGTCGCCGAAAGCGCAGCTCACGCCATGCGCCATCCCGGTGCTGGCGGTCAATATTCTGGTGAGGACTTGGACGCTGGCGCCTTGGCCGTCTTGCGCCCTATTCAGGTGTCGCCGGGTCGTTGTCGGCACCACCGTCGGCCAGCGCCTGGCGCGCCAGCTCTTCTTCGCTGAGCTCGGGGGCATTCTGCATCGCAGCCAACTCTCCCAGCATCTCGGGCGTGGCTTCAGCGTTGCCCAGCAGCAGGTCTTCGATGTTGGCGTGGGAGACCTTCAGCTCTTCGTGATCGACCGGTGACGGATGCACCGGCGTCAGCGCCGGCAGCTTGACCGCAGCCAACTCCAGTTGTTCATCGACCAGCTTGTTGAAAGCGCCCTCGGGCGGCGTGTCCTGGCGGGTCATGGCAGTCTCCTTGAGATGCCCGATGTTCCGCCATTTGAGGTCGACGTGCCAGCGCGCGCCACCGAGCGGGACACGGCCGCCTCGCTTCTCTGGCGGCCACGGGCGACTCGCGCTCAGTTCCCAGGAAAACGCGTCGCAGGCCGCTGGCATGACGAGAATCCCTGTCTGGACCGCCCATGGTCTGCTGGACAGCATGTCCCCAACCACTGTCGAAGCCGTCAGACCGCTCATGACCAACGCTCCATACACGATCTTGCCGCAGTGGCCCAGCGCTTATCCGGCCAGCGGCGCCAGCGCCACCCTGAAACTCCTCAACGAGGATTTCACCGTCACCGAACTGCCGCTGCAGCTGCCCTCCGGTGAGGGCGAACACATCTGGCTGGACGTCGAAAAGAACGGTGCCAACACCGCCTTCGTTGCCCAGCAGCTGGCCGCGGCCGCCAACGTGCAGGAAAGGGACGTGGGCTATGCCGGCCTCAAGGACCGCTACGCCGTCACCCGCCAGTGGTTCAGCATCTATTTGCCGAACGGGAAGACGAAGGGCGAGACCCCTGACCTGACCCAGCTTCAGCACCCGGAATTCAAGGTGCTGGGTCAGAGCCGCCACGTGAAAAAGCTGCGCCCCGGCGATCTGCAGGGCAACCGATTCCACATCGTGCTGCGTGACGTGCCCGGCGACCCTGACACCATGCAGGCCCTTGAGGCCAATCTGAAGGCCGTAGCGTCTTTTGGCGTGCCCAACTACTTCGGCGCCCAGCGTTTCGGCTTTGAAGGCGGCAACGTCGAGCAGGGCCGGGCGATGCTGGCGCGCGAGATCCGCGTGCGCAATCCGAAGAAGAAGGGCATCTACCTGTCGGCGGTGCGTTCCTTCGTCTTCAATGAAGTGCTGGCGCTGCGAATCCAGCAGGGTCTCTGG
Organism: uncultured beta proteobacterium; assembly: GCA_963750785.1. Lineage (GTDB taxonomy): Bacteria > Pseudomonadota > Gammaproteobacteria > Burkholderiales > Burkholderiaceae_C > Rubrivivax. The sequence goes on from CAVVSC010000007.1 coordinate 155,256, forward strand.
GGCAAGTCCCTGCCCGGTGACGTGATGGATGAAGCAGGCCGGCCCACAGGACCACTCTGGGGACGGGGCCGCGTGACCACGACCGATCAGGCGCAGGCCCTGGAAAACGGCGTGGCTGAACGTCACGCCACCTTGTGCGATGGCATGGAACACGCCGGTCTGGATCAGCAGCGCCGCGGCCTGGTGGCGCGCCCGGTGGATATGTCATGGGCATGGCCGCAAGCCGGTGAATTGGTGCTCTCGTTTTCTTTGCCCGCCGGGACCTACGCCACGTCCGTTCTGAACGAAATCCTCCGCACCACGGAGCCTGACCGGCACACGGAATCCGAGTCTGCGAACGTCGAGTGAACGGTTTCGGGAAGGGCCGCCGCGCACCCACCCAAGCCAAGCACATGGATTCGCGTCAGCGGCAAGCCGCCAGCGGCACCAGCACCGCCTGCTTGCCGCAATGCGGCAGCAGGGCGGCGCGCTGCACGGCCTCTACCGTGCGGTCGAACAAGCCCTGGATCTCGGCCATGGCCGCACCGTCATAGCCGACGATGTGGTCCCGGTGGACCTGGCTGGTGGACGCCAGACCAAAGGCCGTGGCCTGCAGGTGGCGGTCGGCAGTGGCGATGTCGGGGGCGACCGTGCTGCGCTGGCGTTGCACGGCGGCGCGGCGCAGCGCCAGGACCTCGCTTTCGCGCGCCTCCATCAGGGGCAGCATCCTTGCTGCGTAGGTCTCCCACAGGCCGCGGCAGCGCGGGTCGCAGCCGGGGTTGTCCCACTCCAGCGCGGGCTTGGCGGCGTCCACCACCAACTTGCGTTCGTTCAGGCGCCGCACGGCGTCTTCGGTCTCGGCCCAGAGCGCGGCATGGCGCTCAAAGCGCTGCGGCTGCAGTTGCGCATAGGACTGGCCAGCCTGCGCGGCGGCTTTGGCGGCCGGCTTGTCCTCCTCCATGGCCGCGGCCTGGTTGACGTAGCGCGTGTCCTGGTTGAGCGGCTGCGACATGCGCTGCGCCATCGCCATCTGCTCGGCCGGTGTCATGCGGCGCATGCGGTCCTGCACCTGTTGCGCGTAGGCCGCGTCGGTCTGCATGCGCTGCAGGTCGATGCCCACCTCCTGCATCCCCTTCAGCAGCTTGTTGGTGGCGATCGGGCCCTGGTCGGCAGACGTGCGGCCCTGGGCTGAAGCCAATTGCTGCACGGCCTGGCGGTGCTCAGCCAGTGCCGCCTGCAATTGCAACAGCGGCGGGTGCACGATGCGGCCGTTCTTGTCGACCCAGCGGGCCGCCTGCTCGGCACTGGTGGGCAGCTCGGGCAGGGCCTTCAGCAGCGCCGCCACTGAATCGGGCGCCTGCGCCAGGGCTGGCGACGCTGCGCCAAGCGCCCCCAGCGCAGGGGCCAGCCCAAATGTTGCGACGTGGGCAAGCGCGGCGGACAGGTTCTTCATGGCAGGGGCTCCAGGGTGCTTGTGTGGACAGGCGTGATGGGTTGCGGCTCGCTCAAGGGAGCGGCCAGGCGGTGCTGCAGGTTCAGCAGGTCTTCGTCGGCGTACAGCGCCCACAGCAGGGCGTGGCCGCGCGCTTCTTCGGCCTGCATGTGCGCCAGCTTCTGGTCGACGAAGGCGGCCAGGTGGCGGCGAAGTCGCTGCACCAGCAGCGGGTGCTGCGCATTCGGCGCATGGCGGACGGCGCGGGATTCGTCGGCAAGATGGCCGATGGATTCCAGCAACTGCAGGTGTTGGTCGGCCAGTTGGCGTGTGCCGCCGGGCAGGCGGGCTTCGATGGCGGTGTGGACGAAGTCTTCCTCTTGCGCCACGTGGCTGCGCAGCAGGGCAAGCAGGCTGTCGAGGCTGTCCAGCACGGCCAGGCGTGCGTCGGCCTGGCTCACATCCCTTGCGCCCAGCTCTTGCAGCGTCTGTGCCATGGCCCGGCGCAGCGCGGTGTGGACCGGGCCGTAGAAGTCGACCCGCGGGGCGCCTGCGGGCACGGCCGGGGCCGGGCCCGGCGGGCTGGTGGGGTCGTGAATCGGGGTCATGGCGGCAGGCTGTTGCGGTGGGGTGCCGGCGCAGTGCCAGCGTGCTTCGCAGTCTGCGCAAGGCTGGGCGACGCAGCATCGCCCGAACGAGCCATCACGTCCCCGGCGGCGGGCCATGCCGACCGCGGGCCAGGGTGACTACCGCGGCTGGCGGTGACCGTTGTGCCAGGCCGCGGCTTGTCCGCGTGAGCTCAGACCCAGCTTGTCCAGGATGTTGGCCACGTGACGCTTGACGGTGTGCGGGCTGATGTCCAGCGCGCGCGCAATGTGCTTGTTGCTGTCACCGGCGGCCATGCGCTCCAGCACCTCGCGTTCGCGCTGGCTCAGCAAGTCCTCGCCCATGGCCGGTGCGGCTGTCGGGGCACGGCGGTTGAGCGCGGCTGACAGCTGCGCGGCAGCCAGCAGCTCGGCGCGCTGGGCCGGGCTCAGCAGGCCGGTCCAGTCCGCGCCGGCCAGTTCCTGCAGCAGGGCCGGGCCGCACATCAGGGCCTGGCCCCGCACGCCTTCGGCCAGCAGCCGGTCCAGCACCGGCCCCACCACCTGCGCGGCGTCGGGCGGCCGCTTCAGGCGCAGCAGCACGTGGCCGGCACGCAGCGTCAGGTCGGTGCGCTGGCCCATGACATCCATTTCGTGCAGCTTGGGCAGCAGCCGCTGGAACTGATCGGCCGCGTCCTGCCAACGCCCGGTGGCCGCGGCATAGCGGGCGCGCACCGCCACGGCGCGCGGGTTGCCGCTGCTGGCGTCTTCCAGCGGGTTCTCGCGGATCATGGCCGCCCAGCGGCGCAGGTCCACCGGCTCACTACCCAGCGTGCCGTTCAGGCGCACGCCGTAGATCGCGGTCTGGTGGCGCCAGAAGCGGCGCTGTTCCTCGGGTGCGTCCTGGTAGCTGGCCATGCGCTGTTCCAGCCGCTCCAGCACGGCAGCCCCGTGGCCACACATGGCGTCGATCAGCATGTGAAGCATGTTCACCGACCAGGCCAGTTCACCCGACACAGCCAGCCACTTCATGTCTTCTTCGGCTTCGCGCAGGTCGGCCCGCGCCGCGTCCATGCGGCCCGCCCACAGGGCCTGGAAGGCACGCAGGATCTTCGTTTCGCCGCGCATCGGCAGCGGCCGCTCGCCAATCAGCGGCAGCACGCCGGCCAGGTAGCGGTCGATCAGCGCCGACAGGCCGGCGATGGTGGTCCAGTTCGTCACTGGCACGCACTGCCACCACAGCAGCAGCGAATCGCTGCCCGCCAGGCGGTCCAGCAAGTCGCCGTAGCGCGTGGCCAGCATGTCATGTTCGCCACGGCGGTAGCACTGCGAGCAATCGGCCATCAGCGCCAGGAGGTGCGCGTCGTGCACCACGCCTTCGCCGCGCAGCGCGTCTACCAGCACCTCCACTTCCGCGTTGCGGTCCAGCGGGTACAGGGCGTGGGCCAGGACGGCCTGGGCGCGCTGCCGTTCCGCCACCTCGCCCGCCGCCCGCGCCAGTTGCACGCCCTGTTCGGCCCAGCGCGCCATGTCGATCCACTGCCAGCGCAGGCCGCAGGTGGTCGCAGCCAACCGGCACAGGCGCGCGCTGCGCTGGGCCGGCGGGAACTGTTCCACCAGGCGCAGCACCTCGCCGCCGCCGCCATGCAACAGCAGTTCTGGCGCGGCCGCGTCCAGGGCGCCTTCGGCCAGCGCCCAGTCACCGGCCCGCAGCAGGTAACCGATGCGGCGCAGGGCGTCACGTTCGCCGGCTGCGGCGCGGCGCAGCAGTTCAGGCTCTTCGCCGGGCAGGCGCAGCGCCTGGCGAGCCAGCAGCGCGTCGCGCAGGAGGTCGTGCAGCACCAGGGTGCGTTCCTGCGCGTCAAGCGCCGTGGCGAAGAGACCGCGGCGTTCGATCTCGTCCAGCCATTCCGCCGCGCGGCTGTCGCCGCTGACGGCTGCGGCGCGGCCGGCGGTCAGCTCGGGCAGCACGGCCACGCGCAGCAGAAAGTCATGCAAAGGAGCCGGCAGGTCGTCCAGCACCTCGTCGGCCAGGTAGTCGAAGAGATGGCGGTCAATCAGGCGTGCGCTGCCAGCCGCGGTCTTGCCCGCGGAAGCGCCACCTGCCGACGCGCCGCCGCGCGCGCGCAAGGCCACCAGCGCCAGGCCCAGTCCGGCCGGCCAGCCGGCAGTGCGTTCGAACAGGTCGGCTGCGCGTTCGCGGGCGACACCCGTGGCCAGGTCCGCGGCCTGCTCAGCACGGCCCGGCACCGATTCGCCCGCGAACAGCGCCTCGGCTTCGCTGCGGCTGAAGCGCAGGTCGTCCTGGTTGAATTCGGCCAGGTCCCCGCTGGCGCGCAAACGCGCCAGCGCCAAGGGCGGTGGCGTGCGGCTGGCCAGCATCAGGGTCCAGCGCGGCGGCAGGCGGTCGATCAAGGTGTCCAGCAGCGCGAAGGTGCTGCGTGAAGTGACGCGGTGCAGGTCGTCCAGCACGATGACGCCGCGCGGCACGCCGCTGTCGGCCAGCGCGTTCAGCAACTCGGCCACTGCACGCTTCAGGCCGCTGCCTTCTTCACTGCCGGCCAGCGCGATCAGCGCTTCCGGGGCGGTGCGCCAGGGCAGGTCGTGCGGCTCCAGCGCGGCCACCAGGCAGGCAAACAGACGCTCGGCGTCGTCGTCATCGTCCAGGGAGACCCAGGCACTGGCGGTGCCGGCTTCCAGGCGTGACCACTGCGCCGCCAATGCCGTGGTCTTGCTGAATCCCGCGGGCGCCTGCAGCAGCACCACGCGGTGCTGGGCGAGCGCCTGCGCAATGACGCCGTCCAGCCCGGCACGTGGCAGGCGCGACAGGCGCAGCTTGGGTGGCTGGATCTTGGCGCTGGGGAAACCGAGGGCGTCCATCTGGAACGGCGAAAGTCGGGGCCGATGATCGGCAAGTGTGCCGGATACCGGCCCAGGCCCAGCGCCTGCCGGGCTCCCCGGGCCGCCATCGCACCCTTGCACTGCATGGCGTGCGACGGACTGCTGATTCCAAGGCATGAACCGTCCACCTGCCAGGCCGCAGACCAAGCACAGTGGAGTCCTTGTTGACGGCGCAATGCGTCCCTGGGGAGCGCGGATGACACACCGACGCAGCATGGCGATGGCGCTGCTGGCAGCGCTGCTGGCGCCGTTGACGGGTGCGCACGCGCAGACACAGGCGCAGTCGGCGCCACTGCCGCAAGTCCGGTCCGCCGATGCGTATCGCGCCGATCTGGCGCAGTTTCGCAGCGACTTCTTCGCGCGTGATCGGGCCTACTCACCGGAAGCGCGGCAGCAGGCCGAGCGCAGGCTGGACGTGCTGGAGGCAACCGCAGGCGAGACCGATGACACACGCTTCGCGCTGGAGCTGGCGCAGATCGTCGCCCTGGCCGACAACGCGCACAGCATGAGCTACGGCGGGCCGCGCCTGGCTCGCAGCAACCGGGTTGCCCTGCGCATGGCGCTGTTCGGCGGCGACTTTGTCGTGCTGCGCACGCGCAGTGCCGACGCCGACCTGCTGGGCGCACGACTGGAGTCCATCGATGGCGTGCCGCTGGCGCAATTGCGCGCGGCCGCACACACCTTGACGGGTGGCCTGCCGGCCTGGCGGGACCTGCAGGCGCCGGCGCTGCTGGAAAGCCCGCAGCAGCTGCACGCGCTGGGCCTGGCGAAGGCGCCTGAAGCCGCGGTCTACCGGTTTGCCAGCGACGACGGCCGCAGCGTGGAACGTCGGCTGGTCGGTGAACCACCCAATGCCCTGCGTCCGCGGGCCGACACGCACCGGCTGCTCCTGCCCGAGGTCACGCCCGAAGAAATCGCAGGCGCCGACAGCGGCTGGCGCGCGCTGCTGGGCCTGGCGCGCGCGCCGTGGTCGCTGCGCGACGCCACGCAGCCCTTGCGTTGGCGCGCCGCACCGGAGATCGACGCGCTGGTCATCGACATGCGCCAGACCTACAGCAGCCCACGCGCCAAGCTGCCCGACTTCTTCGAAGCCGTGCGTGCGGCTGTTGCGCAGCACCAGTCCAAGCACCTGGTGCTGGACCTGCGCCTGAACGGCGGCGGCGACCTGACACAGGCGCGCGACTTCGCCGAAAGCCTGCCCACGCTGGTGAGCGGCACTGTCTTCGTATTGACCAGCCCGGCTACCTTCTCGGCCGCCATCTCGATCACCGGCTACTTGAAGCAAGCCGCACCTGAGCGCGTGCGCATCGTCGGCGAGGCCGTCGGCGACCGACTGGAGTTCTTTGCCGAAGGCCGGCCGATCACGCTGAAGCATTCAGGCCAGGTCGTCCTGCCGGCCACCGAGCGCCACGACTACCGCAATGGCTGCCGTGATTTTGCCGATTGCCATGCCCCGGTGGTGCGCCGTCCGATCACGGTGCCGAGCCTGGCGCCGGACATTGCCGCACCCTGGACAGTGGAGGCCTACCGCAGCGGCCAGGACCCGGCGATGGAGGCCGTGGCGCGGGCGATCCAGCGCCAGTAGGGCCGCTTTGCGGCCGACGGCTCAGACCGCCTGGCGATGGCGCGCGATGCAGGTGTCGAGCGCCTCGCCGCCATCGCGTTGCCACCAGTTGCCGGTGGAGAAGATCTCCACTTCGCTGAAGCCGGCAAAGCCCTGCGCCTCGACCCAGCCGCGGATGCGGGGGATGTCGATGACCCCGTCGCCCATCATGCCGCGGTCGTTCAGCAGGTCCGTGGTCGGTGTGAGCCAGTCGCAGACGTGGAAGGCCAGCAGTCGCTGCTGGCCCGCGCGTTCGATCTGCGCCTGCAGCTTGGGATCCCACCACACGTGATAGACGTCAACGGCCAGGCCGATGGCGCCTGACTTCACTGGGTCCAAGGCATCGCACAGATCAAGCGCCTGCTCGATCGTGTTGATGCAGGCACGGTCTGCGGCGTACATCGGGTGCAGGGGCTCGATCGCCAGGGGCATCTTTCGCGCGCGGGCGTCTTCGAGCAAGGCCGCCACGCCTTCGGCCACCTGGGCGCGCGCGCCCGCAATGTCCTTGTGCGCCGCCTGGCCGGCCAGCGCGCCGGGCAGCCCGCCTACCACCAGCACCAGGCAGGCGGCGTTCAGCGTGCAGGCCTCGTCGAGCGCGCGCCGGTTGTCGTCGCGCACGGCCTGGCGCGATGCCGCGCCGGTGTAGGTGAACATGCCGCCGCGGCAGTAGCCCGACAGGGCCAGCCCGTGTGCGCGCAAGGCCCGCGCGGTGGCGTCCAGCCCCGCGGCCTGCACCTGGTCGCGCCAGGGCGCAACGGCGCGGATGTCGCGCTCTGCACAGGCGTCCAGGATCTGCAGCAAGGGCCAGTCCTGGCCACGCTGCTTGCGCACGGTGGCGGTGTTGATCGACAGCCAGCGGTGGTCGGTGCTGAAGTCCCGCATGGGCCTGCTATCCGTCGACGCCATGCAGCGCCAGCAGGTGGCGCATGCGGCCTATGGACCGGTCGGGGTCTTCGATCAAGCCGGCTGCGTCTGCCAGTCTGAACAGCTCGCACAAATGCACGAGAGAGCGCGTGCTCTGCTGGCCACCGACCATCACGAAATGGTCCTGCAGGCCGTTGAGCCAGGCCATGAAAACCACCCCGGTCTTGTAGAAGCGCGTGGGGGCCTTGAAGATGTGGCGCGACAGCGGCACCGTCGGCGCCAGGATGGCGTGGAAGCGCGCCGTGTCGTTGCTGGCCAGCGCGGCCAGTGCCGCGCTGGCGGCGGGTGCGATGGCGTCGAAGATGCCCAGCAGCGCGTCGCTGTGCTGGTGGGTGGCCTGGCTGCCCACGCCGTCGCCGGCGATCAGCTCGGCGTAGTTGAAGTCGTCGCCCGTGTACATGCGCACGCCCGGCGGCAGGCGCCGCCGCATGGCAACTTCCTTGTCCTTGTCGAGCAGCGAGATCTTGATGCCGTCGACCTTGTCCGGATGCGCAGCGATGATGCCCAGCGCCGTGTCCATGGCCGCAGCGGTGTCGTCGCTGCCCCAGTAGCCTTTGAGCGCCGGGTCGAACATGTCGCCCAGCCAGTGCAGGATGACGGGCTGGCGGGCCTGGCTCAGCACGCGGTCATAGACGCGTTCGTAGTCGGCCGGGCTGCGCGCCACGCGCGCCAGCGCGCGGCTGGCCATGACGATGAGCCTGCCGCCCAAGGCCTCGATGGCGGCCATCTGCTCCTCGTAGGCACGGATCACGTCGTCGACCGAGCGCGCGGCTTCGGGTGCGAGCTGGTCGGTGCCGCACCCGCTGGCCAGGAAGGCGCCGGGCACGTCGCGCGCAGCTTCGATCGAGCGGCCGATGAGCTCCAGCGAGGTCGGCCAGTCGAGACCCATGCCTCGCTGCGCGGTGTCCATGGCCTCGGCCACACCCAGGCCCATGCGCCACAGGCGGCGGCGGTAGCCGATGGTGGCGTCCCAGTCGATGGCGCAGTCCAGCCAAGGGTCGATGGCCGCACGCGCGTCGGCCACCACGTGGGCAGCCGAGTAGGCGATGCGGTTCATCGGCGTGCCCGGGGTGGCGGGCGTGAAGCGGCCGGGTCCCTGCAGCGTGTAGCGCTGGAGCGAGCCGTCGGTGCCGGGCAGGGTGATGTGCATGGGTGTGCCCCGGGAGGCCTCAGATGATCAGCGCCGGCACGTCGACCCAGCGGCGTTCGCGCCACGACTGCAGTGCGGCCTCGACCAACTGCACGCCCTTGGCGCCCTCAGGCAGCGTCCAGCGGTAGGGCGCGTCTTCGGCCACGTGGCGGATGAAGGCTTCCCACTGGATCTTGAAGCCGTTGTCATAGAGCTCGGAGTCGGGCACCTCCTGCCACTGCGCGTGGAAGTTCATGGTCTGCTTGACGTCGGGGTTCCACACCGGCCGCGGCGTGTTGACACGCGACTGGGCCTTGCAGCTCTGCAGCCCGGCGACGGCGGAGCCGTGGGTGCCGTCGACGTGGAAGGTGACCAGGTCATCACGCTGCACACGAGTCGTCCAGGAGCTGTTGACCTGGGCAACCACCTGCTCGCCCTGGTCGCCCTTGAGTTCGAAGGTGGCATAGGCCGCGTCGTCGGCCGTGGCCTTGTAGGCATTGCCGGCCTCGTCCCAACGCTTCGGAATGTGCGTGGCGCCAAGGCAGGAGACGGACTGCACCTCGCCGAACAGGTTGTCCAGCACGTAGCGCCAGTGGCAGACCATGTCCAGGATGATGCCGCCGCCGTCTTCGCTGCGGTAGTTCCAGCTCGGGCGCTGGATGGGTTGCAGGTCGCCTTCGAAGACCCAGTAGCCGAACTCGATGCGCACCGACAGCATGCGGCCGAAGAAGCCCGCCTTCTTCAACATCGCCAGCTTGCGCAGGCCGGGCAGGAAGAGCTTGTCCTGGACCGCGCCATGCTTCAGGCCGGAGCCCTGCGCCAGCCGCGCGATCTCCACCGCCTCGTTCAGGTTGGTGGCGATGGGCTTTTCGCAGTAGACGTGCTTGCCGGCGCGCAGGGCCTGGGCCAGCAGGGTGGGGCGCATCTGCGTCGTGCCGGCGTCGAAGAACACGGTGTCTTCGCGGCTGGCCAATGCCGCGTCGAGGTTGGTGCCCCAGCGTGTGATGCCGTGGGCGCGCGCCAGGGATTCAATCTTCTCGGCGTTGCGGCCGATGAGCACCGGGTCGGGCATCACCTTGTCGCCGTTGGCCAGCGTCACGCCGCCCTGGTTGCGGATGGCGACAATGGAGCGGATCAGGTGCTGGTTCATGCCCATGCGCCCGGTGACGCCGTGCATCACGATGCCCAGTCTCTGTGTAGTCATCTTGTTGGCCTTGTTGGAGGGATGTCGTGTTGCGACCGGCACGGCGGTCAGCTGATGCGCAGCTTCAGCCCGTTGTCGTAGGGCAGCGCGGGGTGTTCGAAGAAGGTGTGCGCATTGACGTAGTGCAAGGCGCAGGCGCGGCGCCACCGCGCCGAGTGGTTGGGTCCCGACTGGTGGAAGGTGTTGCCGTGGTGAAAGGACACGCCGCCTCGCATCACCGGTGCCGGCACCATGGGCTGGCGTTGCAGGATCTCGGCGGGCAGCTGCAGGTTGTAGGGTTCGTCGGCCGGTGCCACGTGCGCGTAGACCGGCCCGTTCTGGGTGCCTTCGCCGAAGTAGAGGCAGCCGTTTTCGAGCGTCGAATCATCCAGCGCGATCCAGGCCGTGACGACGCCTTCACGGTCGTTGGGCCCGAAGTAGAAATTGTCCTGGTGCGCGGGTTTCGGGCCGCCGCCCTCGGGCGGCTTGAAGAAGATCTGGCTGAAGTAGACCGACACGCCCGAGCCGATGAAGGATTCGACCAGCTCGACCAGCGCCGGGTGCGCGGCGATGCGCCGCACGACCTCGCGGTGATGGTGGGGGTTGTCCAGCTTGCGCAGCACGGTGCGCGCCGTGACGCCGCCATCCACGTACCAGGCGCGTTCGCTGGCGGGCAGGTGGGCCAGGAAATCCTCGCCCCAGGCCTGGATGTCCTCGATCACGGCGTCGACCTGCGCGGATGTGAACACGCCGGGCACCGTGAGGTGACCAAGATGCCGGTACATCGCGCGGTCCGATTCGCTCAGTTTCATCGTCGTCTCCGTGGCCACACGGATGCCCCGTGGCAAATCCCTATTTGGTGAATTACTCTACGTTCAAGCAGACCGGGCGTCAAGGCAAGCAGCCCGTTATCTAGGGTGCTGCGCCTTGACGCTGGCGGGCCCGGCACCTAGCATGCTTCGTCACTGATTGGTTAACTAGAAGGGACATGGTCATGCCGCGAATCCAGACCACGGTGGTCGGCTCCTACCCGGTGCCGGATTGGCTGGTGGCCAACCCGTCGGAGCAGGCGCTGATGGATGCCACCCGCGTCGTGATATCGACGCAGGAGCAGGCCGGCGTGGACGTGGTGTGCGACGGTGAGCTCTACCGCTTCGACATCAACCACCCCGAGACCAACGGCATGATCGAGTACTTCGTGCGGCCCATGGACGGCATCACGCAACGCTTCTCCTTCGACGACCTCATCGCCTACCGTGGCGTCAGCGGCATGAAGTTCCGCACCCGCCCGCCCGGCACCGTGATCGGGCCCATCGGCCATGGCAGCCTGGACCTGCCGCTGGCCTGCGCGCGCGCCAAGGCGCTGGCCACGCGCACCTTCAAGTTCACGGTCACCGGCCCGCACATGCTGGCCAAGACGCTGGTCAACCGCCACTACAGCGACACCGCCGAACTGGCCCACGCCCTGGCCGACGCGCTGGCGGCGCAGGTGAAGCACCTCGACGCCGACATCGTGCAGATCGATGAAGCCAACCTGCCGGGCCACCCCGAGGAATGGGCATGGGCTGCCTCGGCCATCAACCGCGTGCTCGACGCCGTGCCCGGCAAGCCGGCGGTGCACCTGTGCTTCGGCAACTACGGCGGCCAGACGGTGCAGAAGGGCACCTGGGACCGCTTGATGAACTACCTGAATGCCCTGCATGCCGACCACGTGGTGCTGGAGTGTGCGCACCGGCCGGTGGATGAACTGCTGGCCTTCCGCGACCTGAAGCCCGAGATCGGCTTCGGCCTGGGCGTGGTGGACATCAAGGCCACCGACATCGAGAGCGCCGACCACGTGGCACGCGCCATCGAGCGTGCCGAGAAGACACTGGGTGCCGGCCGCGTGCGCTACATCCACCCCGACTGCGGCTTCTGGATGCTCAAGCGCCCGATCGCTGACGCCAAGATGCGCGCGTTGAGCCTGGGCCGTGACCGCTTCGAGGGCATCACCCCGTCAACTGCCGGGCCAGCGGCATGAGCGAACTGCCCAGCCGCTTCGAGACGGTCGAAGCGCTCGAAGACTTCATGACCGAGCCGTCGCCGGCCTTGGTCGAGGACCTGGCGCGCATCGATGGCGACATCATGGTCATCGGCGTCGGCGGCAAGATGGGGCCGACGCTGGCGCGCATGGCCAAGCGCGCGGCACCGGGGCGGCGCGTCATCGGTGTCGCGCGCTTCAGCGATGCCCGCTTGAAGCAGTCGCTTGAATCGCAGGGCGTCGAGTGCATCGCCTGCGACCTGCTCGACGCCGCCGCGATGGCGCGCCTGCCCAACGTGGCCGACGGGGTGCGCAACCTCGTCTACATGGCTGGCCACAAGTTCGGCGCGACCGGCAACGCATCGCTCACGTGGATGATGAACGCCGGCGTGCCCCTGCGCGTGGCCGACACCTTTCGCGAGATGCGCACGGTGGTTTTTTCCACCGCCTGCGTCTACCCCTTCGCGCCCGTCGACGGCCCGGGTGCTGACGAGTCCACACCCGCCGTGCCGCCGCCGGGCGACTACGCCTGGTCCTGCGTGGGTCGCGAGCGCATGTTCGAACATGCTTCGCGCACGCACGGCACGCCGGGGCGCCTGGTGCGCTTGTCCTACGCCATCGACATGCGCTACGGCGTGCTCTACGACGTGGCCAGCAGCGTGTTCGCCGGCAGGCCGGTGGACGTGACCATGGGCCATGCCGACGTCATCTGGCAGGGCGACGCCAACGAGCAATCGCTGCGCCTGCTGGCCCACTGCACCGCGCCCACCAGCGCCATCAACATCACCGGCCCCACGCACACCAGCGTGCGCTGGCTCGCTGGCGAATTCGGTCGGCGCTTCGGGCGCACGCCGGTGCTGACGGGTCAGGAAGCGCCGACGGCGTGGCTCATCGACACCCGTCAGTCGCAGCAGCTCTTCGGTCTGCCTCGCGTGCCCATCGACCGCATGATCGATTGGGTGACCGACTGGGTGCAGCGCGGCGGTCCGAGCCTGGGCAAGCCCACGCATTTTTCGACGCGGGATGGCAAGTACTGAGCCCGCGTCGGCCGTCGTGATCGAGCCCTTGACGGCGGCCGATCTGGCGTCCGCCTTGGCGCTGTCGAAGTCGGCGCACTGGAACCAGAACGAGGCCGACTGGCTGATGATGCTGGCGCTGGGGCGCGGCTGGGGCATCCGCGATCGGGACGGAGACGGCCCGGCGGTGCTGGCGGCGTCGACCATCGCGCTGCCCTACGGACAACACTTTGCCTGGCTGAGCATGGTGCTGGTGCTGCCGGCGTTTCAGCGCCGCGGACACGCCAGCCGGCTGCTGCGGCACGCACTGGCCGAATTGGGCAGCGAAGGCCGCCACGCGGTGCTCGACGCCACGCCGGCCGGGCATGCGGTCTACGTACAGGAAGGCTTCGGCGACGGCTGGGCTTTTGCGCGCTACCGGCGCGCCGCTGCCCTTGACTCCGGATCGCGCCGCGCCGATCTGCCGGTCACGCGGCCGCTGCGCGACGACGACTGGCCGGCGATTGATGCGCTGGACGTGCCGGTGTTTGGCGCGAGTCGCCTCGCCCTGCTGCAGACCCTGGCTCGTCGCCTTCCCGCTGCAGCACACGTCGTGGAGCAGGGTGGCCAGGTGCGGGGCTATGTGCTCGGCCGTGACGGCCGCACGGCGATTCAGATCGGGCCGCTGGTCGCGGCGGACACCGAGTCGGCGCTGGCGCTGCTTGGGGCTGCGCTTGCCGCGGTGCAGGGGCCGGTGGTGGTCGACCTGCTGGACGAGCGACCCGCGCTGCGTCAGGCCCTTGAGGACTGGGGCTTCGTCTTCGAGCGGCCCTTCACGCGCATGGTCACCGGCGGCTGGCCGCCGCCTGGCCAGCGCGAGCAACTGATGCTGGTGGCGGGCCCGGAACTCGGTTGAGTCCGGGCCTGTGCGGCAAGCGACGATCTACTTCGTCATCTTGATCGATCGATCCAGAAATTCGTTGGTGTAGACCGTCTTCACGTCGAAGGGCTTGTCCAGGCCGATGTACTCCTGCACCAGCGCGTAGTCGGCGGCCATGCGGGCATCGTCATGGATGCCGAGCGCGACGTCGCGGGCGTACTTGTCGCTCATCAGCTTCTCGACCAGCATCCAGTTGGTCATTTCGTTGTCGAACTTGAGGGCGCCGTTGGCGTCCACCAGCGCCTGCACGCAGGGATTGGGGTCCTTCACGCACGCCGCGAAGGCGCGCTGCGTCACCTTCACGAACTTGGCCACCAGCGGCTTGTTCTCCTGCAGGAACTTGGCGTTGACGATGATCGAATTGCCGTAGGGGTTCAGGCCCGCGTCACGCCAGGCCAGGAAGCCCATGTCGTCACCAAGCTCGCGCTGGAAGATGTGGTGGATGTTGTAGAACGACGTGGTGACATCGACCGACTTGGCCTTGAGTGCGGCGAGTTTGGCGTTGGCGTCGATGTTGACCCAGGTCACCGACTTGGGGTCGATGCCGTTGGCCTTGGCCAGTGCGGGCCACATCACGCGCGCGCCATCGGCCGCAGGGTTGCCGATCTTCTTGCCGACGAAGTCCTTCACGCCCTTGATGCCGGAGCTCTTCAGCCAGTACATGCCTTGCGGCGAGTTGGCATAGACGTTGTAGACCGCCACGGTGTCGGCACCTTTGCCCTTGGCCACCAGCACACCGCCCATGTCGGCCAGGCCGAGGGGTGTAGCGCCCGCGCCCACGCGCTGCGTGGCCAGCGCCGAGCCCTTGCCCGGTTCGATGCCCAGGTCGATGCCCTCCTTGGCGTACCAGCCCATCTTCTTGGCGTAGAAATAGGGCGCGTGGTCGCCACCGGGAACCCAGTTCAGCACGAAGTCGACCTTCGTCTGGGCCTGGACCGATGCCGAAAGCAGGATCGCCGAGAGTGCGGCGCCGAGAACGAGTGATCGGGTCATGATGTCTCCAGATTGCTGAGCCACGCAACGTGGCGCACCGGCAGCTTCATCAAGACCCCGCACTGCGGGACAGCGTTGACGGACCGCCGGCGGCACGCTACAGTAAATTCACTAATTAGTGATTTGGCAGGAAAGTATAGGACAGGGTCTGCCTTTTCTCGAGTCCTGGTGGCCCCCGCGCATCCCGAGTTTTCCCCTATGCATCGACACCGGTCGGACCTGCCCATCGACACGCTGGAGCTGCTGCGTCGCGGCGCCGTGATTCCTGCGCATCCGCTGGCGCTGGACGCATCGCGCAAGCTGGACGTCCGGCACCAGCGCGCGCTGACGCGTTACTACATCGACGCCGGCGCCGGCGGGCTGGCCGTGGGCGTGCACGCCACCCAGTTCGCCATCCGCGAAGTGGGCCTTTATCAGCCGGTGTTGGAACTCGCAGCGCGCACGGCGCGCGAGACCACAGATCGACCCTTGGCGCTGATCGCCGGCCTGTCCGGCCGCACGTCGCAGGCCTGCGCCGAAGCGCGGCTGGCAGGGGAACTGGGCTATCACGCGGGCATGTTGTCGCTGGCGCCGATGAAGGGATCGACCGTCGACGAACTCGTGGCGCATTGCGAGGCCGTGGCGGCAGAGATCCCCTTGATCGGCTTCTACCTGCAGACGGCGGTGGGCGGCATCCACTTGCCGGCCGAGTTCTGGCGCCGCTTCGCGACCATCGACAACGTCATCGCCATCAAGATGGCGCCCTTCGACCGCTACCGCACGCTTGACGTGGTGCGCGGCGTGGTGGCCGCGGGCGCTGAGGAACGTGTGACGCTGTACACGGGCAATGACGACCACATCGTGCTGGACCTGCTGACGCCTTTTGTCGTGCGGCGCCGCGACGAGCAAGTCACCGTGCGCATCCGCGGCGGCCTGCTGGGGCACTGGAGCGTGTGGACGCATGCGGCCGTCATGCAGCTCGCTCGCATCCATGCAGCCGTCGCCGCCGGCGCCATCGAGCCCGATCTGCTGGCCCTGGATTCGCGCGTGACCGACTGCAACAGCGCATTCTTCGACGTGGCCAACGGCTTTGCCGGCTGCATTCCGGGCTGCCACGAGGTCTTGCGGCGGCAAGGGCTGTTGCAGGACATCCGCTGCCTGGATCCGAAGGAAGTGCTGTCGCCGGGCCAGTCCGAGGCCATCGACCGCGTGTGCCGTGAGCACGCCGACCTGTCCGATGACGCCTTCGTCGCGGCCAACCTGGCGAGGTGGTTGCAATGAGCCTGTCGGATCGGCTGCACTCCAAGGCCGGCCAGTACACGCTGGGCGTGGTGGCGCACCTGCTGCTGCTGCTGGCCTGGTACCTCTTCGTGCGCCTGGGCGACGTGCCCAAGTTCGTGATGCCGGCGCCGACCGACACCTTCAAGGCCCTGTTCGTCGCCGACTACGGCTGGTGGGACAACACCCTGGTCACCGCCACCGAGATCTTCGGCGGCTATGCGATCGCGCTCGTCGTCGGCGTGCTGCTGGCGCTGGTGTTCACCTGGTCCAAGACGCTCGAATCCTTGATGCTGCCGCTGCTGGTGACGCTCAACATGATCCCGAAGGTCGCGATGGGGCCGCTGATCATCGTGTGGTTCAAGTACGGCGTTTTTCCGAACACGATGATGGCGTTCTCCATCGCGGTCTTTCCCATCCTGCTGACCACGGCGCGCGGCCTGCGCGAGATCGAGCCCGACTTGCTGGACCTGGTGCGTTCGCTGCGCGGCTCGCGCTGGCAGCTCTTCACGAAGATCCAGCTTCCGGGCGCGCTGCCCTACATCTTCGCGGGCATGAAGGTGGCGGCCATCCTGGCGGTGGCCGGTGCCATCGTCGGCGAGTTCCTGGGCTCCGACCGGGGACTCGGCTATCTGATGCTGCAGGTGCAGGTGACGCTGGACACACCGGCCATGTTCATGGCCGTGGCGCTCATCACAGGCCTGGGCATCCTGCTGTATGGCCTTGTGCTCTTGCTGGAGCGGCTGATGGTGCCCAAGGACGCGCGCGTCTCATGAGCACCGCCAGCCCCACCGCCGTGACCGAAGAACCCTTCATCCACCTGGCCGGCATCAGCAAGACCTACCGCAGCGGACGCAAGGAGCATCTGGCGATCTCGGACGCCAGCTTCGACGTCATGCCCGGTGAACTGGTGGCGCTGGTCGGGCCCTCGGGCTGTGGCAAGTCGACCCTGCTGAAGATCCTGGCCGGTCTGCATCCGCACGACGAGGGCGAGATGCGCATCGGCTCGGCCACGCACCCCTTCGACCCGGCGCGCGACATCGGCATGGTCTTCCAGGCGCCGCTGCTGCTGAAGTGGCGCCGCATCATCGACAACGTGCTGCTGCCGGCCGAACTGCTGGGCTTGCCGATGGGGCCGGCCCGCGAGCGTGCGCGTGAGCTGATGGCCATGGTCGGCTTGGCGGGTTACGAGGACAAGTACCCCTACGAGCTGTCTGGCGGCATGCAGCAACGCGCCGCCATCGCGCGCGCGCTGGTGCACGACCCCAAGCTCGTCCTGATGGACGAGCCCTTTGGCGCGCTCGATGCGCTGACGCGCGAGAAGATGAACCTCGAACTGCTGCGCATCTGGAAAGAGTCGGGCAAGACCATCGTGTTTGTCACGCACGGCATTTCCGAGGCGGTTTTTCTCGGCACGCGCGTGGTGATCTTCACGGCCGGCCCGGCCCGCATGGCCGACAACTTCGAGATCGACCTGCCGCGGCCGCGCACGCTGGACATGAAGACGCACGAGGCCTTCGGCGTCTACACGCGCCGCATCTACCGTCTGCTGGGCATGGAGTGACGCGCGCCGGTCCGCTCAGGGCTTGACAAGGTAGCCGAGCACCAGGTCGGTCATGTGCGACAGGCGTTCGACCTGGGCGCGCGCCGTGAGCAGGTTGCGGTCGAAGATGGTCGACAGCGTGTGGCAATTGCCCAGGTAGAAGTAGGACAAACCGGCAATCGAGATGTAGAGCTGCACCGGGTCGACGGCGGCGCGGAAGAGGCCCGCCTTGCTGCCGCGCTCCAGCACATCGGCAATCGTCTGCACCAGCGGTGAATGCATGCTGCGGATGTGGGCCGACTCCTTCAGGTGCCGCGCCTTGTGCAGGTTCTCGCTGTTGAGCAGCGTGAGGAACTCCGGGTGCTCGATGTAGTAGGTCCAGGTGAAGGAGATCAGCCGGCGGATCGCTTCGATGGGGTCCACCTGGCTCAGGTTGAGCTCATGCTCGCGGCTGCGGATGTCCGCGTAGGCGCGCTCCAGCACGGCCAGGAACAGGCTTTCCTTGTGCTCGAAGTAGTAGTAGATGAGACGCTTGTTGACGGCCGCGCGCTCAGCGATGCGGTCCATGCGCGCGCCGCCGAGTCCGAACTCGGCAAACTCCTGCAGCGCGGCCTGGAGGATGTCGCGCTGTGAACGGTCGGCGTCACGGGCGCGTGATGCGGGCAAGGCAGGCGGGGCGGGCTCTTTTTTGGATTTCATCGGCGCAATTCACGTTCCGACGAAGTATCGGGCATGCGCGCACGGCACCGCCAGGCGCTGCAACGGGGTTCCACACCTTGCTTGCGGCAAGGCGCTGCCGTCTTCGTTTTCGCCTTCGCCTTCGCTACCCGGCCACCCACTGCCCCCGAACCGCCGCGTCGTCCTGGCCCAGCGCAGGCGCCGCAAACGGCACCGGCCCCGGCGTGCGGCCGTAGACCCAGGTCTGCGTGAAGCCGCGGTAGCCGCCGAGAGTCGGGTGATCGAAGTGGCCCACCATGCCCTCGGCCAGCACCTGCGGGTGATCGAACATGTCAGCCACGCCGCGCGACGCCGCGCAGGGCACGGATTCACCGAAGACGGCCTCCCATTCCAGCGCGGTGCGGGCCTGCAAGGCCGCGCGCAGCTGCGGCACGATCTCGTCACGGTGCTCGGCGCGTTTCTTGACGCTGTCGTAGCGCGGGTCGTCGTGCAGGGCCATCAGTCCTGTCTTCTCGCACAGCGCGCGCCAGAAGTGCGCCGTGTTGGCCGACAGGTACAGGTGGCCTTCGCGCGTGGGGTGCAGGCCGGTGATGCCACCTGAGCGCATGTCGCGGCTGACCTCTCGTGCTTCACTGTCGCCCCACACCAGCCGGGCCGACTGCATGGTGAGCGCAGCGCGCAGCAACGACACCTGCACTTCCTGGCCCAGGCCGCTCTTCTCGCGTTCATACAGGGCCGAAGACACGCCGCCGGCCACCAGGGCCGCGGTGAAGTAGTCCACCACCGACCCGTACAGGATCTCGGGCGGCCCGCCCCGTTCGCCCGTGCCGCCTTGTTCGCTGCACATGCCGCTGAAGGTCTGCAGCACCTGGTCATAGCCGGCCTTGTCTTTCAAGGGGCCGGTGTTGCCAAAGCCGGTGACGGCGCAGTAGATCAGCCGCGGATTCAGCGCCTGCAACTGCTCAAAGGCAATGCCCAGGCGCTGCGGCACGCTGGGGCGGAAGTTGTGGACCAGCACGTCGGCGTCCCGCACCAGCTTCAGCAGCAGGGCCAGGTCGGCGGGCTGCTTGAGGTCCAGCACCACGCCGCGCTTGCTGCGGTTCACGCCCACGAAGGCGCGGCTCTCACCGGCCAGGGTGGATGGGTAGTGGCGCAGGTTGTCACCGCCGGGAGGCTCCACCTTCAGCACATCGGCGCCCTGGTCGGCCAACAGGGTGCAGCCGTAGGGGCCGGCGATGTAGGCACTGAGGTCCAGCACGCGCACACCGCTGAGAGGGCCGCGGGCTTGGGATGTCGGCCAGGCCATGGCGGCACTCATTCCGGGATGATGTTCTGCTGCTTGGCCAGCTTCTTCCAGCGCGGGATGTCGGCCGCGATGGTGGCGGCAAATTCCGCCGGGCTGACCGGGTGCGGCAGTGCGCCTTCCTTCAGCAGGAAGTCCTTGAACTCGGCGCTGGCGGTGATGGCGTTCACTTCGGTGTTGAGCCGCTTGATGACGTCTGGCGGTGTACCGGCAGGGGCCAGCAGTCCCCACCAGGCTTCGAATTCGTAGCCCGGCACCACGCTGGCCATGGCCGGCAGATCGGGCGCGATCGGGCTGGGCTTGGCGCTGGTGACCGCCAGCGCCCGGATGCGACCGCTGCGCACGTGCGGCATGATGGACGGGCCGCTGGAGATGATCATCTGCACCTGGTTGCCGATCAGGTCCGTCGTCGCCGGGCCGATGCCGCGATAGGGCACGTGCACGATGAAGGTCTTGCTCAGCGCCTTCAAGCTTTCGGTGGCGAACTGGTTGGTGCTGGCAATGCCCGAACTGGCGTAGGCGTACTTGCCTGGCTTGGCGCGCAATTCGGCAATCAGTTCCTTGGCGTTCTGCGCCGGGAAGTCCTTGTTCACCGCCACGATGAACGGGCCCTTGGCCAGGATGGCCACTGGCGCCAGGTCGGTGGCCGGGTTGAAGGACATCTTGGTCTGGATGGCCGCGTTGGTGACCAGGCTGGACGACACCACCACCAGGGTGTAGCCGTCCGGCGCGGATTTGGCCACATACGACGTGCCGGTCGTGCCGCTGGCACCCGGCCGGTTGTCCACGATCACCGTCTGCTTCAGGCTCTGCGTCAGGCCCTTGGCCAGCACGCGGGCAAAGACGTCGTTGGAGCCCCCGGCAGCGTAAGGCACGACGATGGTGATGGACTTGTTGGGGTAGGCCTGGGCCTGGGCCAGTGCGGGCAGCAAAGCCGCGGCAGTGCAAGCGACCAACAGTGTGCTGATCGATCGGCGCGCTGTGAAGGGATGGGGCTGGCTCATGGTCTTGTCTCCGGTGGTGTTGTCTTGGGGCGTGTGGGGGCAGGGCATATCGTTCAATCGGCCAGCAAGCCCAGCCGGCGGGCCTGGGCCAGCAGCAGCCGCGCCCGCATGACGAAGGGCGCGTCGACCATGGCACCGTCCACCATGTAGGCGCCGGTGCCATCGGCCTCGGCCTTGTCAGCAGCGGCTGCCACGCGGCGGGCGGATTCGATCTCTTGCGAGCTGGGCTGGAAGGCGGCGTTGGCCAGCGGCACCTGGCTCGGGTGGATGCAGCTCTTGCCCAGGAAACCCAGCTGCCGGGCCAGTGCCGCCTCGGCATGGAAGCCATCGGAATTCTGGACCTGCGCATAGGCACCGTCGTAGGCGAAGACGCCCGCTTCGCCAGCGGCCAGGCGTATCTGCAGCATCACCTGCTCCACGGCCGCCAGGTGCCTGCGCGAAATCTGCAGCGGCTCGAAGAGGTCGCCCAGGCCCATCTGCAGGCCTGCCACCCGTGGGTGCGCCGCGGCCAACGCATGTGCCTGGCGCAGCCCCCGCGGGGTTTCGATGTTCAGCAGCAAGCGCACGGGCGTGGTGACGCCGTTGGCACGCTCGGCCGCTTCCAGTGCCTGCACAGCGGAAAGCACATCGTCGGCCGACTCGGTCTTGGGCAGGTTCAAGAGTTGCAGGCCCGGTTGCACCACGGCAGCCACGTCGGCCACGAAGTAGGGCGAGTCCAGCGCATTGACCCGCGCAATCAGGACCTTGCCGCTGGCGGCTGTGGCGGGGTCGGCCAGCAGGGCTTGCAAGGCGGCGCGCGCCTCGGGCTTGCGCGCCGGGCTGACGGAGTCTTCCAGGTCAAAGGACAGGGCGTCGGCATCACCCGCCAAGGCCTTGAAGAAGAGGTCGGGCCTGGAGCCCGGCACAAAGAGTTTGCTGCGCATGGGCTGCAGTGTGGGCTTTGCCGGATGCGAGAAAAAGGCATGGCTTCTTCGATCAGATGCAAGAAACTCTTGCTTCATGGAAACCAACTACCTGCGCACCTTTGTCTCGGTGGTGGACGCGGGTTCGATGTCCGAAGCGGCGCGGCGCCTGGACCTCACGCCCGCCGCCGTGGCGCAGCAGCTCAAGGTGCTGGAAGGCGAGCTCGGCGAGCCGCTGCTGCGCCGCGCGGGCCGCACCGTGAGCCCCACGGAAGCAGGTCACCGCCTGGTGGAACGCGCGCGCGCCCTGCTGCGTGACGTGAGCCAGCTGCGTGCGGTGGTGGCCGACCCCGAGATGGGGCTGGACCTGCAGGTGGGCGCCATCAACACCATGCTGCACGGCCTGATGCCGGCCATGCTGTCGAGCCTGGTGCAGGCCCGACCGCATGCGCATGTGGTGGTGCGATCGGGCCTGACCAGCGAGCTGTACGACGCCGTGCTGCGCGGCGAGCTGGACGCCGCCTTCTGCCTGCACCCGCCCTTCGTGCTGCCCAAGACCGTGCACTGGACCATGCTGAGAGAAGAGCGCCTGGTGGTGCTGGCGCCCACCGCATCGGCCCACCGCGACCCGCATGAACTGCTGCGCGAGGAGCCGCTGATCCGCTACGACCGCCGGCTGGGCGGCGGCCAGGCGGCCGAGCGCTACATGCAGCAGGCCGGCATCACGCCCAAGGAACGCTTTGAAGTCAGTTCACTGGCGGCCATTGCCATGCTGGTGGCCCATGGCCTGGGCGTGTCGATTGCGCCAGACGCCACCACCGACTGGTGGCCGCACTGGCCCGTGGTGCGCCTGCCGCTGCCGCAGCCCACCGAAGCGCGGCGCTTTGGCATGGTATGGCTGCGCACGTCCCTGCGTGCCCGCGCCATCGAGACCTTGGCCGAGCATGCACGGATCGCCGTGCGGACGCTGGAACCCACTGAGTCGGCGGGTGCCCAGGCCGCGCGGTAGCCGCGCATCACCACGGCCTGGCGTTGGGCCTGGAGTTAGAGCTGGGCCAAGTGTCGGCCAGCTTTACGCCGCCCCAGGACGCCGACAGGAATTCGTCGGCGAATCAAGCATTTGCAGTTTCGGCACCGATATTGCGTGGCCCCTTTCCAGCGCAACGGACTGCGCCACGGAAGGACGACGATGACACGGAACTTGATGCTGAGCCTTGTCCTCCTGGCGTCGAGCCAGGCCCATGCCGCCCTGGTCAGTGCCGACAGCGTTTATGGCGTTGGCTCGGTGACACAGGACACCGCCAGCGGCCTGGAGTGGCTGGATCTGACCCAGACGACCAACCAGTCGTACAACCAGATCATCGGCGGCGCCAACGGCTACCTGGGCAATGGGTTCACGGTGGCGACACTGGCGCAGGTCGAACTGCTGCTGACCCACGCCGGCTGGGACGGCGTCGACGCGTCGGCGAACTCGGGCAGCGCGGCCAACCTTGCGGCGGTGCAGTTGCTGATCTCCCTGCTGGGGCAGACCGGCATCAGCGGCACGCCGGGCGAACTGGGCTTCACCGAAGGCTTTGCGCTGGCCGGCGCCAACACGCTGGCGCGCCAGTTCAGTACGGTCAGCCAGAGCGGCGCCGCCGGGCGCGTGGCTTGCACGACGAGTGGCTACAACGCCTTCCCCAACACCGACATCAGCGGCTGTCACGCCACGTTCACCCAGAGCTACGGCTTCGCCGGTGTCTACCTGGTGCGCCAGACCACCACCAGCGTGCCCGAGCCCGCCACCTTGGCCTTGCTGGGCATCAGCCTCGCAGGACTGGGCCTGCTGCGCGGCAACGCTCGTGGGCGTTGCACCACGCGCTGACGCGCCAGCAAACACGCTCCAGCGCCGCATTGGCAGCGCCTTCCGGCGCCAACGGGGGCGCACGCGGGATTCTGCGTGGTGTCCGCCTGCTGGCAGCGCGGGCTACTCCGGCAGCACGCCGATCTCCTTGGTGATGGCCTGCCAGCGCGCCGACTCGCTGCGCAGGAAAGCGCCGACCGCGTCCACGCCCATGCTGGCGTCCACCAGCGGCCCGATCGTGCCGATGCGGTCGGCCACGTCCTTGTCGGCCAACAGGGCATTGATGTCGCGGTTGCTGCGCTCAATGGCTGCGGCCGGCGTGCCCGCGGGTGCCACCACCGCAAACCAGCCCACCATGTCGAAACCGGGCAGCTTTTCGGCGAGTGCCGGCACCTGGTCCCAGCCGGCCACCCGCCTGGCGGCCGTGGTGGCCAGAAAGCGCAACTTGCCCTGGCGCACCAGCGGTGCAGTGCTGGCCAGGTCGGCGACCATGGCGTCCACGTGGCCGCCCATGAGGTCGGTCGTGCCCACGCCCACGCTGGCATAGGGCACCGAGTTCGCCATGGCCTGCGTACGTGCGTTGAAGAGCCGCGCGATCATGCCGCTGAAGGTGCGCGGGCCTTCGTTGCCCAAGCTGAGCGTGCCGGGCGTGGCCTTGGACTTGGCCACCAGATCGTCCACGCTGGTGAGCGGCGAATCGGCGCGCACCAGCAGTGCGAACGGGCTGCGCGCAATGAAGGCCACCGGCACGAAGTCCTTGGCCGGGTCGTAGGGCAAGGTCTTGAAGAGCAGCGGGTTGGTCACCAGCGCGGCCGTGGTGGCGAAGTAGAAGGTGCCGCCGTCCGGCGCCGAGCGCGCCGCAGCCAGCGCGCCGATGGTGTTCTGGCCACCGGGCTTGTTCTCGATGACGATGGCCTGGCCCCAGTGCTTGGCCAGGCGGTCGGACAGGATGCGCGCCACGTTGTCCGGACCCGAGCCGGGCGGCTGCGACAGCACCCACTTGATGGGTTTGTCGGGCCAGCCCTGGGCCTGTGCTTCAGCAAGCACTGCAGGCAGCGCAGCGCTGGCGGCCAGGGCCAGCGAGGCTTGTGCGAAGTGGCGGCGTTGCATGGTTTGTCTCCGTTCTTCTTCAGTGTTGGGTGGCATGCCAGGCGGTCAGCAGGGCCGCCGCGCTGGCGGCGTCTGAGGCGCTGCCGTAGACGTAGTGGTCCGGCCGCAGCAGCGCGGCATGCACGCCGTGGCGCTGCATCCAGTTGGCCACCACGGCATCGGCTTCGGGCTGCAGGCCCAGGTCGACGTGCAAGACTTTCCCGGGCGCGTCCACTGCCAGCGTGCCGTCACTGACCAGGCGCCAGCCGTGGCCGTGGATGTGGTCCATCAGCACGCCGCCCTGCAGGCGCGGCTGCGGGAACAAGGTCCCCGCGCCGGGGCTTGCGAACAGCAGGCCGGTGGTGAGTGCGGGCAGCACGTCCTGCCGCGGCGTGTCCTGGACCACGCCACCGCAGTCGGCCAGCAGCTTGGCGTCGCGGGCGCGGGCCTTGTCGACGTCGCGTTCGCAGATCACCGCACCCACGCCCTTGATGCGGCTGGTGAGTTCGCGCACATGGGCCTTGCGTTCCTGGCCGTAGCTGTCCAGCAAGCGGTCGGCCGCACCATGCTTCACGCTGCCGCTCAACACGGCCGTCAGCTTCCAGGCCAGGTTGGCGACGTCGCGAACGCCCTGGCACATGCCTTGGCCCAGAAAGGGCGGCTGCATGTGGGCCGCGTCGCCAGCCAGAAATATCCGGCCTTCACGCCAGCGTTCGGCCACCAGGGCATGGAAGCGGTAACTGCTTTGCCGCCAGAGCTGGCCGTCGGCCGGTGTGAGCCAGCGTGACAGCAGCTGCCAGGTGCGTTCGGGCGTGGCGGCTTCTGCCGGGCCTTCGCCGGGATTCAAGCTGATCTCCCAGCGCCGATGGTTCTTGGGGCCGATGACCAGGGTGCAGGGCCGCTCCGGTTCGCAGAACTGCACGCTGGTCTTGGGCAGCTTGGCCAGGCCCTGGTCGTTGACCAGCACGTCCACCACCAGCCAAGGCTCGTCAAAGTCCAGATCTTCCAGCCCGATGCCCAGAGCCGCGCGCATGGCGCTGCCGCCGCCGTCACAGGCGACTGCGTACTGGGCGCGCACGCTGCTGCCGTCGGCGTAGTCCAGCGTGACGCCGTCGGCGTCCTGGTCGAAGCGGTCCATCGCCAGGCCCAGGGCCAGGGTCACACCCGGCCGCTGCGCCAGGTGTTCGCGCAGCACACGCTCCACCGGCGGCTGCGAGAACACGACCGACGGCGTGTAGCCCTGCGGGAAGGGCGGCTTCACCATCGTCATGCGGCGGATCAGCTGGCCATCGACGCCGAAGAACTCCGAATTGGTGAAGGGCTCGACAAAAGGCATCACCGCGTCAATGACGCCGATCTGCTGGAACACGCGCAGGATCTCGTGGTCCAGCGCAATGGCGCGCGGGATCTCGTAGACGCCGGGCAGGCGGTCGCAGACGTGGACCGTCACGCCGGCCTGGCCCAGCAGCGCGGCCAGCACCACGCCCACGGGACCGCAACCCACGATGGCGACGTCCACTTGCTGCCGCATGGCCTGGGTGTTCATCGGCGTGGGCTTCGCTTCACTCCGGCTGGATGCCGGCCATGGCAACAGCCTTCTTGTTGGTGGCAATGTCGCGTTCCAGGAAGCGGCGGAAGTCGGCGGGCGACGAAGGGGTGGGCACAGCACCGTGCAATTCAAAGGCCTGGCTGAGTTCGCGCACCTGCAAAGCTTTGAAGACGGCCTCCACCAACGCGCCAGTGACCGCTGCGGGCAAGCCTTTGGGGCCGAGCAGGCCGATCCAGCCGGCAAATTCAAAGCCTGGCACCGTGCTGGCAATGGACGGCGTGTCGCCCAGCGGGCGCGTGCTGACCTGCATGCTGTGGCCGAGCAAACGCAGCCGGCCGCCGGCCACCAGGGACATGGCCGCGGGCGCAGGTGTCAGCACCCAA
Source organism: uncultured beta proteobacterium (assembly GCA_963750785.1). GTDB lineage: Bacteria > Pseudomonadota > Gammaproteobacteria > Burkholderiales > Burkholderiaceae_C > Rubrivivax. Next base: position 181,490 of record CAVVSC010000007.1, read on the forward strand.
TCGGTTTCGCCCGACACCACCGACGCCACGCCCTGGCTGCCGCCCTTGTAGGGCACGTGCAGTGACGTGAAGCCCGCAGCGGACTGGAAAGCCACGCCGGCCAGGTGGCTGGCCGAGCCGATGCCGGCCGACGCCATGTTGCTCTTGTCGACCTTCTCCTTGGCGTAGGCGATGAGGTCCTTGACGCTCTTCACCGGCAAGGCCGGATGGCAGACCAGCACGTTGGGCAGCTGCGCCACCAGGCTGATGAGTTCGAAGTCCGCCAGCGGGTCGTACCTGGCCGCCTTCTGCAGCAGCGGTGCGGTGGAAATGGCCGTGCTGGAGCCGATCAACAAGGTGTGGCCATCCGGCGGCGCACTGCGTGCGGCTTCCGCGCCCAAGGCACCGGCGGCGCCGGCCTTGTTGTCTGCGACAGCCGGCTGCTGCAGCGACCGCGACATCTCGGCCATCAGCAGCCGGCCGATGGTGTCCACCGAACTGCCCGGTGCGTTGGGCACGATGAACTTGATGGGCTTCTGCGGCCACGCGCCTTGTGCATGGGCAGACCAGCCGGCCGTGCCCAGGCCCGCCGCGCCAGCGACCAGCAGCGTGCGCCGCCGGAAGCTCACACCGCCTCCGCCACGATCGGGTTGCGCAGCACGCCGATCTGGTCGATCTCGATTTCGCAGACGTCGCCGGCCTTCATCCACACCGGCGGCGTGCGCGCCTGGCCCACGCCGGCGGGCGTGCCCATGATGATGGCGTCGCCCGGCTCCAGCGTCATGCACTCGGCCAGCAGCGCGATGGTCTCGTCGACCGGAAAGATCATGTCGCTGGTGTTGGCGTCCTGCATGACCTGGCCGTTCAGGCGGCTCTGGATGCGCAGGCCGGTGGCACCCGGCGCCAGTTCATCGGCCGTCACCAGCTCCGGGCCGAAGCCGCCCGTGCCGTCGAAGTTCTTGCCGATGGTCCACTGGCCGGTGCGCTTCTGGTAGTCGCGCACCGACATGTCGTTGAAGCAGCTGTAGCCGAAGACGTACTGCAGTGCCTGGTCCTTGGGGGTGTGGCGCGGCACCTTCCTGGCAATGACCACGGCCATCTCGGCTTCGTAGTCGAACTTGAAAGAGACCTTGGGCAGCAGGCCCGGCTGGCCATGGCCCATCAGCGAGCTCTTGCCGCGGTAGAAGAACCAGGGGTAGTCGGGCTTGTCTCGGCCGCCTTCCTTGGCGTGGTCGAAGTAGTTCAGGCCCAGGCAGATGATCTTGCCGGGCTCGGGCACCAGAGGTGCGAATGTCTGCGCGGCCAGGGGCAGGCGCGCTCCATTTGCCATGGCGGCCCTGGCGGCAGCGGCCAGATCGGTGCCGGCTTCGAGAGCGGCCCGCATGTCGGTGATCTTCAAGCCCGGCACGGCGCACAGGGAGATCCAATCGGCGCCGTCAACAACGCCCAGTTGGGCACGGCCTTGTTGAACGGTGGTGGCAAAACGCATGGTGGTTCCTGTCGGTTCAAAGTGAATTGGCGAAACGGACGGCGCGCTGCGCTTCTTTCAGGCGCGCGCTGGGCGGTTCGGAGATGCCCCATTGGTCGACGCGGCCCGGTGGCCAGGTCCAGTCTTGCGGGCCGCGCGGGCGATAGCTGTCGTCGATCTGTTCCACCTCGGCGGTGTATTCGATGACGATGCCGAAGGGGTCGATGAAGTAGTTGAAGGCGTTGTCGCCGGGGCCGTGGCGGCCGGGGCCCCATTCGATGCCGTGGCCCGCGTCCTTCATGCGGCCCGCGCCGCGCATCACACCGTCCAGCGTGGGCATGACGAAGGCGACGTGGTTGAGCGCGTCGTTGTCGGTGTCGCCGATGGCCAGCGTGTGGTGGTCACGGTCGCAGTTCATGAAGGCCATGATGCGGGTGCGGTCGGCCAGCACGAAGCCCAGCGCGGATTCCATGAAGGCCTGCGCAGCGGGCACGTCGTGGCTGTTCAGCACGGCATGGGCCAGGCGCTGCGGCATGTCGCGCGGCGGCGGGTGGTCGGGTTCGCGGCGCGTGTCGCCGTGGACCAGTTCATAGCGTCGGCCGTGCGCGTCTCGCAGGACCACGGTCAGGCCGCCGGACGGGTCCGCCGCAGCCGACAGGTCTTGTTCCACCACACCGCCAGCGGCTGCGGCAGCAGCCGCTGCGGCGCGCAGTGCGTCGGCACTGCGCGCCCGCAGCGTCACCTTCAGGATCTGCGGCGTGCCGGCGCCTTGGTGCAGGGCCAGCAGGTGGTGGTCTGCTCCGCTGCCGCGCAGGTACAGCACGCCGGGTGCACGGCCCACCACGGCCAGGTGCCACACCTGCGTGTAGAAGGATTCGGCAGCGGCCAGGTGCGGCACCGTGAGCGCCACGCTGCGCAGGGATTCGATCCAAGGAGACTTCATGCGGTCACCGCGGCCCTCAGGCGTGCTGCAGTCCTGCGGCGGCAATGCCTGCGATGACGATCTGCTCGTCTTCGTCGCCCGTGCCGCCCGACGCGCCAGCTGCGCCCAGCACGGTGCCGGCCGCATCGGTGATCAGCACCGCGCCGGTCTGCGGGATGAACTTCTGCTGCGCCGAAGTGGCAATCGTGGCGAAGAAGGCTGGCAATCCCTTGGCGCGTTCGGCCAGGGCGCGGCTGTTGCTGCCCATGCCCACCGCGGCCGCGGCCTTGCCCTGGCCGATGTCCAGGCGCAGCGCGGTCGCGCCGTCTTCGCGTGCCGACGCCACCACCTGCGCGGCAGCGTCCACCACCACCACCGCCATGGGCTTGAAGCCCTGCTGGCGCGCGTGGGCCAGCGCGGCGTCGATGACGGTGCGGGCCTGGGCCAAGCCAAGGCACGGGCTGCTCGTGGGGCTGCTCATGGCGCGGGTCTCTTTGGAAGAAGGGCGCTAGTTTTATATACAAAAGTAGGCTTGGCAACCATTACGACATAAATTGACAGAAGCAGCCGCCTGTGTACATTTCTGCCAGCCATGGCCCGAACCCCGTCGCTCGCCACCGTCCGCGGCACTGCCACGCGGGCCACGAACCTGCATGACCAGCTGCGCCAAGACCTGCTGGCCGGTGAACTGGAACCGGGCAGCAAGCTGGCCATCGAGGCTCTGGCCGACCGCTACGAGACCAGCGCCACGCCGCTGCGCGAAGCGCTGAACCGGCTGGTCTCCGACGGCCTGGTGGAACGGCGCGAACAGCGCGGCTTTGTCGTCGCTGCCATCAGCGAGCAGGACCTGAGCGAGATCACCAAGACCCGCTGCTGGCTGGAAGAAGTGGCGCTGCGCGAATCCATCGCCGCGCACACAACGGCATGGGAAGAAGCCCTGGTGCTGGCCCACCACCGCCTGGCCAAGACGCCGCGTTCGCTTTCGGACAAGAAATTCCAGGACAACCCGGCCTGGGAACCGCTGCACCGCGCCTTCCACCGTGCGCTGATCAGCGGCTGCGGCTCACGCTGGCTGCTGAACTTCTGCGACCAGCTGGCCGACCAGCACCACCGCTACCGCCGCCTGTCAGCGCCGCGCGCCTTTGCCAAGCGCGTCGTCCACACCGAACACCAGCAGCTGTTGGAGGCTGCACTGGGTGGCCGCGCGGACGAGGCCGTGGGCCTGCTGAAGATGCACTTCGAGCGCACCGCGCGCATCATCCGCGACGACCCGGCGCTGTTCGCCAGCCGGGACATCTAGCGGCCCAGCGCGAAACGGGCGGCCTGCGCGATGTGGGCGGCGTCCACGCCGAAAAAATCGCGCAAGGCCGCACGCGTGTCGCTGCGGCCGAAACCGTCGGTGCCCAAGCTCAGGTAGCGACGACCCGCAGGCAAGTACGCCCTCACGCTTTCTGGCACGGCGCGCACGTAGTCGGTCGCGGCGACGATGGGGCCCGCCCCCCGAGCCAGTTGCTGGGCAATGAAGGGCACGGCCACCGGCTCGCCGCGAAGCGCCGCCGCCTCCTGGGCCGCACCGTCGCGCGCCAGCTCGCTCCAGCTGGTGACGCTGAAGACGTCCACCGCAATCCCTTCGGCTGCCAGCAGCTGCGCGGCCTTGATGACTTCAAGCAGGATCGCACCCGAGCCCAGCAGGCTGAGCTGCGCAAGCTGGGTTTCGGCGGGATAACTGGCGAAGTGGTAGCACCCGCGCAACACGTCGCCGTGCACGCCGGCCGGCAGGCTGGGCTGCGGGTAGTTTTCGTTCATCAGCGTCACGTAGTAGAAGACGTCGCGCTGTTCCACCAGCATGTCGCGCATGCCGGCGTCGATGATCACCGCCATCTCGCCCGCAAAAGCCGGGTCGTAGGCCCTGCAGTTGGGGATGGTGGCGGCCACCAGGTGGCTGGTGCCGTCCTGGTGCTGCAGGCCTTCACCGCCCAGCGTGGTGCGGCCCGCCGTGGCGCCCAGCAGGAAGCCGCGCGCGCGCTGGTCGGCGGCGGCCCAGATCTGGTCGCCCACACGCTGGAAGCCAAACATCGAGTAGTAGATGTAGAACGGCAGCATCGCCAGGCCGTGCACGCTGTAGCTGGTGGCCGCCGCCGTCCAGCTGGCCAGCGCGCCAGCTTCGCTGATGCCCTCTTCCAGGATCTGCCCGTCGGTCGCTTCGCGGTAGCTCAAGATGGTGTCTATGTCCTCCGGCGCGTAGCGCTGGCCCACGCTGGAGTAGATGCCCACCTGCTTGAACAGGTTGGCCATGCCGAAGGTGCGCGCCTCGTCAGCGACGATGGGCACCACACGCGGCCCCAGCTGCGGGTCCTTCAGCAAGTTGCCCAGCAGGCGCACGAAGGCCATGGTGGTGCTCATGTCCTTGCCGGCGGCCGCCAGCGCGAACTGCGCGTAGCTGCCCAGTTCGGGCTTGGGGACCACGGCGCAGCGGGTGTCGCGGCGTGGCATCGAGCCGCCCAGCGCCGCGCGGCGGGCGCGCAGGTACTGCATCTCCGGGCTGCTGTCCTCGGGCTTGAAGAAGCTCAGCGAAGTGGCCTGTTCGTCGGTGAGCGGCAGGTTGAAGCGGTTGCGGAAGCCGACGAGGTCTGCGCTTTCAAACTTCTTGTGCGAATGCGTGGTCATCTTGCCCTGGCCCGCACCCATGCCATAGCCCTTCTTGGTGTGCGCAAGGATCACCGTGGGCTGGCCTGTGTGCGCCGCGGCCGCAGCGTAGGCGGCATGGATCTTCACCAGGTCATGGCCGCCGCGCTTCAGGCGGTCGATCTGCTCGTCGGTCATGCCCTGTGCCAGGCGCTGCAGCTCCGGGTCCTGGCCGAAGAAGTTGTCGCGGTTGTAGCGGCCGTCCTTGGCGGCAAAGGTCTGCATCTGGCCGTCAACCGTCTGCGCAAAGGTGCGGGCCAGCGCGCCGGTGAGGTCGCGCGCAAAGAGGCCGTCCCAGTCGCTGCCCCAGATCAGCTTGATGACGTTCCATCCCGCACCTGCAAAGAGCTTCTCCAGCTCGTCGATGATGCGGCCGTTGCCACGCACCGGGCCGTCCAGGCGCTGCAGGTTGCAGTTGACGACCCAGACCAGGTTGTCCAGTTTTTCCCGTGCGGCCAGGGTCAGCGCGCTCATGGATTCGGGCTCGTCCATTTCGCCGTCGCCGAAGACGCCCCACACACGTCGCCGGGTGGCGCGCGCGCCGTCGGCCGGACCGCCTTCGCAGTCCATCAACTGCCGGTGGGTCAGGTAGCGCATGAAGCGCGCGTGGTAGATCGAGCTGATCGGGCCGATGCCCATGGACCCGGTCGGGAACTGCCAGAAATCCGGCATCAGGTAGGGGTGCGGGTAGCTGCTGAGTCCCCTGGCGCCTTGGCTTTGTTTGAAGGCCGGCGCGCTCAGTTCCTGTCGGTAGTGCGTCAGGTCGTCTGCGCTCAGCCGGCCTTCCAGGAAGGCGCGCGCATAGACGCCCGGCGCGCTGTGCGGCTGGAAGAACACCAGATCGCCGGCATGGGGCGCTTCGCTGCTTTCGGTGCGGGCTCGGAAGAAATGGTTGAAGCCAGTTTCGAAGAGGTCGGCAGCACTGGCGTAGCTGGCGATGTGGCCACCCAATTCGCCATAACTGGCGTTGGCGCGCACCACCATGGCCAGTGCGTTCCAGCGCATGAGCGAGGCCAGGCGCTCCTCGATCGCCAGGTCTCCCGGAAACGGGACCTGGGCGTCGACGGCAATGGTGTTGACGTAGGGCGTGCAGAGCTCGGGCGCCCAGCCCACGCGCTGGTCGCGCGCCAGGCGGGCCAGTTCGTCCAGCATGGCGCGCGCGCGCTCGGCGCCATGGGCGGCAATCAAGGCCAGGTAGGCCTCGCGCCACTCTGCAGTTTCGGTGGGATCGGTGTCGGTCATGGCTGGCCGGGATTGTTGCCCCGTCCAGTCAGGCGCGCAGGCCGATTCCTCGGCATGCATGTTCCAGCGCTAGCTGTCCGCATGCACCGGCGTGGGCCCTGCAGGCTTCCGCACCCGGCCTTCGCGCCTGTTGGACTGCGCCCTGCCCGGCTCCAGTTCTTATTACATACCATGATAAGTATTATTATCAATGTACTGTATTTTGGCGCACAATTCAAACTGAAAAGCAGCAACGTGGCGCAAGCGCTTGATTCACAAAGCCTTCTGAGACATTGCTGAGCCATCCCCATGCCATCGCCAGCCCTCAAACCCCCGACATGAAATCCACCAGTCCCTCAGGCCAACTCTCAAACGCGCGCCGGCTGGGTCACCCGCAGATGGCCTTTGTGCGCTGCTGGGCCGAAGGCCTGGACCTGGTGGCCTCGTGGGACCGCTACCTCTACGTGGGCGGTGCGGGCGATGCCCGACGCGCCCGCGGCGAACTGCAGCGGCTCCTGGACCAGTTGCGCGGCGTGGCGCTGTCCAACGGTCGCGCGGACATTGCGGTGCTGCTGCGTCGAGACCCGGAGGCCGTGCTTGAACGAGGCCCCGCCCCGCCGACACTGGACGCGTTCCGCGCGCGGCAACCCGCCGATTTCTACTCCGAAGCCGAGCTGGCGGACCTGTACCGGTCTGAATACGGCGCCCTGCCTGCCCGCAGCAGCGCTCGGCGCAGGCAGCGTCTGCGTGAGCGGCTGGTGCTGGCCGTGCAATGGCTGGAGCGGGTCGGCGTGCGGGAGCCCCAGCCGGCCGATCTGGTGAGCGCCTGGCTCGACGACAAGCTGGCGCAGCGCCTGATGGTCGTCGGCATCCTGAAGCTCGAAGAACTGCACTACTGGATCCGGGCCAAGGGGTTCAATTGGCACCGCGGCGTCCCCAAGCTGGGCCCGGAAGGCGCCGCGCGCGTGGTGCGCTGGTTGCAGGAACACGAAGGCAGCCTGGGTGCCCTGCCCTCCCCTGCCCTGTTCCCGCTGAGGCGGATAGACACCGCCGCCCTCACCCCCGTGCCGCGCATCGGCATCGTGCCGCTGGAGCGCTTCATCCCGCCTTCGGAGCGCGACGGTTCCCAGGGCAGCAACCGGGCGCCCGCCGAAAGGTGCAAGCTGGCCGCCCGCAACGACCACGACGCGCTCCAGGCCTGGCTCCGGCTGCGTGTGCAGGGCAGCCACACCTGGCGGGCCTACCGCAAGGAAGCCGAGCGCTTCCTGCTGTGGGCGGTGATGGACAGACGCAAGGCCCTGTCTTCGCTGGATGGCGACGACTGCGTGGCCTACCGCGACTTCCTGGCCGCGCCGGGAGTCGACTGGACCGGCCCTCGGCACGCCCAGCGCTGGTCCGACGCCTGGCGGCCCTTCGAGGGGCCTCTGAGCGCCCGGTCCCAGTCTGTGGCCATGACCATCGTCCGGTCGCTGTGCGAGTGGCTGGTGCGCCGCCACTACCTGGACTCCAACCCCTGGGACGACGTGCCCCAGCGGCCCGACCCGCCGTCCATGCCCCGCTTGCGCGCGCTGTCGCAGCGGCAGTGGGACCTGGTGCAGACCTGGCTGGACGAGGAACTGAGCCGGGCGCCCTCCCCTGCCCTGCGGCGCTTGCGCTTCGTCCTGGGCTTTGCCTACATGACGGGCATGCGTCTGTCCGAACTGGTGGCCAGCAAGGTGGAGTGGCTGCGCCACGAACAACTGGACGACGGCGAGTGGGCCTGGTCCGTGATGGTGCTGGGCAAGCGCAACAAGTGGCGCGAGGTGCCGTTGCCAGACGCGGCCGTCCAGGCCCTGCAGGTCTACTTTGCCGACCGCCATCTGGACACCGATCTGCTGGCCAACCCGGCCAGCACACCGATCATCGCCAAGTTGAGCGCGAACGCTCCGCTGTCGGCCGCGCGCCTGTACGAGGTGCTGGTGCATGCGTTCGAGCGCTGCGCGGCCGAATGGGCCACCCGGGACCGCCGAGCGGCGGAGAGAATTCGGGAAGCCTCGACCCACTGGCTGCGGCACACCTACGGCTCGCACGCGGCCGCCCGCGGGGTGCCGCAGGACGTTCTGCAGGCCAACCTGGGCCACGAGAGCCTGGCCACCACGTCGATCTACGTGCAGGCCGAGAAGGGTCGTCGACACCGGGCGGTGCAGGCGGCTTTCCTGGCGGGTGGCCCGACCACGCCGCGCTGACCAGCCTTGCAAGTCGGCAGCAAACGGTCGGTGGCGCATCCAGGCGGAGAGTTTTCGGGATCAGTTGACGGAGCCCGGCGCCACACGGCAGATCTCGTCAAGACGGCGAAACGCGAACCAGGGACCGACCTGGTCTGTGGTCGAAGTGCCTCCAGACGCCCACCTCGGGGTCTTTGAGAGTGGAAACGGGCCCCGACCCGGACCCGTTTCGACGGCGTTGGCGGCCCTGCCCTCCCCGGCTCGCGGCCCGGCTGCTGAGGTGAGCCTTTTCGGGAGGGCTAGGCTTGTGCCAGGATCAGCTTGGCCACCAGTTCAGCGAGCTCGGTCTGGGCGGCTTCGCTCAACAGCCCCGGGTCGACCTGGATGGTCAGGCGTGCGTCGCTGTCCAGGAACATCACCGCGCGCCGCCCACCAACCTGGGCAATGACCTGGGCCGGCGGTGTTGAACGGTTCAACACCGCCGACGTCGGGGCGCCAACCAGCATGGCCAGCACCTTGGCGGCCGGCAGCGGCTGCGCAGCTGCACGGACCTTTTTGGCCCGCGCCATGAGGCCTTCAGGATCCTTCTGCAGGGCCTCGCTCAGCGGCTGGGCCCAGCGGAACTGGATCTCCAGCGGGCTTGGAAAGGCAGCCACCACGGCTTCCGGCAGGCGCGCCAGGGACAGGCTCTTGGAAACGAGCGCCACGTCCACGCCCAAGGCCTCCGACAGCTTGCGTTGCGACGGGTACAAGCCCTCGTCCAGCGCGCGCTTGTACATGGCGCCCTGCTCCCAGGCGCTGAGGTTCTTGCGGGCGCGGTTCTCACGCTCCATGGCTTCGAACAAGGACCGGTCGTCCATGTCCGTGACCATGGCCTGCAATGGCAAACCCAGCTCCAGGCAGGCTCTGTGGCGGCGGTGGCCAAAGACCAGTTCGTAGGGAGCACCGCCGGGTGTTGAACCGTTCAACACCGGGCGAACGCTCACCGGCTGCACGTTCCCACCCGCCGCAGCAATTTCCGCCTTCAACTCGGCGAAAGCCGCGTCGGCAAACGAAGCCTCGTGGCGGTTGGCCCAGCGCGAGGCCCGCACCGTCTGCGGGTCCAGCAGGCGAACAGGCTGCGCACCGTCGAAAGACTTCAGGCGCTCGCGCAGTTCTTCCGCCTCCCTGACCGCAGACGACTGCGACGCCATGAAATGCGCCATGGAACCCGGCGCCGTCTTGGGCCGGTGTTCGGCGCCCTCCCCCGAACCCGAAGCACCCGACCCGCCCGCTGGCGCGGGCGCAGGAGCCGGGGGCAACTGGACCAGTAGGGCCTTGGCTGCCAGTTTCTTGCTCATCGCTTGGCTCCCTTGCCTGCCGATTCCGAGGGCGTTGAACCGTTCAACGCTTCCAGCTGGCGCGCCCAGACCGATCGGACGGATCCCTCGATGTGCCCGACAAAGCTGTCGTACGCGTCCCGCGCCCGCTTGAAGGTGCGCGCGTTGCCGTCGTACTTGGACACGTCGTACACCGTCCCGAATTCCGCACTGGTGACGCCTGTCACCGCGGTCTTCGGAATCTCCACCGGCAGCACCTTCTCCGCGTAGGTCTGCCCGATCCACTGGCGGATGATGTTGCTGGCCGCATCGGCCGAATCCACACGCGCCAGCAGGATGTGGATGAAATCGAACTCCTTGCTCAGCCCGCGCTTGGTCAGCAGTTCGGTGGTGAGGTCCGAAAACAGGTTCCAGAACTGGGACGCCGACGCAAAGTCCAGGGCATTGGGCGGCAGCGGCATGATGATGCCGTCCGACGCCATGAAGGCGTTGATGGTGGTGTAGGACAGGGCAGGGGGCGTGTCGATGACGATCACGTCGTATTCCGAGCGCACATCGTCAATACCCAGGTCCAGGACCCGCCAGAACTCGAAACCCGGCTCCTGCGTCTGACGCGCCGGCAAGGCGAATTCAGCCCCGAAAAGCACGGGCGCCGCCCCCACCAGGTCGATGCCGTCCCAGTACGTCGGGCGGATGGCATAGCGGATGGAGGTTTCGCTGCCCATGGCCAAAGGCAGGATGGTGTCCTCTTCGCTCACTTCCGTGTCCGGCAGGATGCCGAAGAGGGTGGTCAGGGACCCCTGCGGGTCGGTGTCGATGACCAGCACCCGGTGCCCCAGCAAGGAGAGGCCCTGGGCCAAGGTCACGGCGGTGGTGGTCTTGGACACGCCGCCCTTGAAGTTCCCAATGCTGATGGTCACCGCCTCAGCGCCTGGCGGTTTCAGGTACTCGCGCCGGTACTCGCGAACCCAGTTGCGGCTTTCGGCGAGCGTGAATTCACGGCGGCTGCCCGCTGCGTTCAGCTGGCCACCGGGCAGGTCGCCCTTGGACATGCGGTGGTTGACCGAACCCTTCTCGATGCCGCACATCGCGGCCAGCTGGCTCAGGTTGAACACCGGCGGCGACTTGCGCGCACTGGGTGCCAGCATGGCGCTGCGGATCTGCTCCATCATGCCGACAGCACGCTCGGCCTGGTCTGCAATGTCCTGAAGATTGATCCGCCGCTGTGGTTTGATGGTGATAGCTGTCAAGAAGGGCCTCTGCTGCGCGTCATCGGGTCGCTCGACGCGAAGTGTCGTGACCTCGCGCTAAACGTCAAGCATGCTGCCTGCGGTAGGGATTATCGCTTTGCAGCCCGGACTCGGGACGATTCCTCTCCAGGTCCGGCATTGCGTTCAGGAATTGATTCAGTTCCTTCAAGGTCTTCAATACCTTTAGGCGCCATAAAGTCCATACAAGACAATGACTTACCTGAATCTTTGGAGCCAGAACGGGACGTGCCGGAGAGTCTTCAGGACCAAAGGGCAGGGGGAACAGGAGAGGGCGGAGCGGTATCAGGACCCCGCGTGAGTGGATACGGGGCAGTGCCGGCACCCCGACCGGCCGGGCGAGGCCCCAGCCTGAAGGACGCTTGGTCCGCAGGAGCGCTTGGTTCACGTGAGAGTATTCGGGATTCTGTACGGCAGCGTCTGCCCCGGCTTCATGTGAGGCGGCGGATTCACGCATCCTGTAGAGTTCCCCCATGGACGAGAGCCCGCCCCATGCACCCGCTGCACCCGCTGCACCCGCGGCAGACGTGCGCGTGTCTGCCAGCAAGCGTGCGCGACTCCCGGCAGCGCAGGAGCCAGAACTTCTGCGCAAACCCGTCAACACCCTGGCCATCGTGCCCAAGTCCGCACGGATCACTACCCTGGGCCGCAAGAGCTACAACGTGCTGCTCTACGAAGCGCAGGAACAGGGCCTGGAACGTGCCGTGTTCCGCGCGCCGCTGGACCGGGTCATCAAGGGCGTGGACTTCGACAGCAACGACCATGCCCTGGTCAAGAAGCACCTCCGCGCGATGGTCTCCACCACCGTGGAATGGCAATCGCCCACCACCGGGGAAGGCAACAGCTGGAACGTCAGCGGCCTGCTGGCCCACGCCCGCCTGACCAAGGAACGCGGCCAGGTCTGGGTGGAGTGGTCCTATGCCGTCAACCTGAAGCAGGAACTGCTGCAGCCCACGGTGTTCGCGCGCCTGCGCCTGGAAATCATCAGCCAGTTGCGCTCGCATGCCGGCGTGGCCTTGTACGAGATCTGCACCCGCTACAAGGACATCGGCCGCACGGCGCGCCAGCACTGGCGCTGGTGGCAGCCCGTGCTCAGCGGGAACCCGACGTCGGAGCGCTCAGCCAAGCAGGAATACCGCATCTTCAAGCGCGACACCCTGAAGCCCGCGGTGGCGGAAGTGAACGCACTCACCGATATCGACGTGGAACTGGTCGAACACCGGGAAGGGCGCTTCATCGACGAGATCCAGTTCCACATCCAGCCCAAGCGCCAGTCCAGCCTGTCCCTGGGCCAGGCGCCCAAGGCGGTGGACCTGGGCATGATCCAGCGCGCCGCCCGGTTGGGCGTGAGCGAAGACGCCGCCGAAGCCCTGTGCCACAAGCACGGCGACGAAGCCTTCGGCAGCGCCTTGGACGCGCTGGAGCGCCGTGTGGCGTCCAGCTACCCCGATCCGCTGCGCGACCCTTTGCGCTACCTGCGGTCCTTGATGCCGGCCGAAGAGGCCAAGGCCGAGAAGCGGGCCGCCGAACGCAGCACGGCCGCCGCGGCCCTGAACGACCCGCAAAGCCTTGCTGCACGAGACCTGCAGGCCAAGCGCCAGGCCCGCTGGCTGGCGGAATGGGTCAACCGCCGGCGCGAACAGGTCGCGGCCGAACTGGCTGCGCTGTCCCCTCGCACGCAGGACGGGCTGGTGCAGGACCTGCTGGCCGACATGGACCGCCGCAACGCCCACCCGTCGATCCGCAAGCGGCTGCAGACCAGCGGCTGGCAGCACCCCATGGTGCGCCCGGAGATGCTGCGCTTCTACGCCGCCGCCGCCCACGGAGAAGCCTGGGACCGACCCTCGGCCGAGCAATTGCTGGCCATAGCCGCCGAAATGAGCGATGACGCACCTTTGCAGCGTTAGCCCTGGCGGCAAGGCCGCGGGTCTTTGCCGGTGGTCGATCCGGCACGGCTTCGATCGTCGTGACCACAGAGGGCTGTCCTCTGAACCCTGGAGTCTTCATGAGCACTGGCACCGTCACCTTGCACCGCGTTCTCCGTTGCCCGGCCGAACGTGTCTACAGGGCCTTCCTGACCCCTGCGGCCATGGCCAAGTGGCTGCCGCCGAATGGCTTCACGGCCGAGGTGCAACGCATGGACGCGGTGGTCGGTGGCCGCTACCAGATGTCCTTCACCGACTTCACATCCGGGCACAGCCATTCCTTTGGTGGCACCTACCTGGACCTGAAGCCCGGCGAACGTTTGCGCTACACCGCGGTCTTTGACGACAAGAACCTGCCCGGTGAAATGCAGACTACCGTGGTGCTGACGCCCGTCAGCTGCGGGGTGGACGTGCACATCACGCAAGAAGGCATCCCCGCCATGATCCCGACTGAGGCTTGCTACCTGGGCTGGCAGCAGTCCCTGGTGCTGCTCGGTCAGCTGGTGGAAGCCCAGACCCAGGGCTGATGTCGAAGCGGCTGTGACGATTCAGGCGCTGCTGCTGGCCAGCAAAGCCTGGATCTTCAGCGTGGTGGCCCAGTTGCGCGTGGTCACCGCCTGGCCCACCTTGCCCAGCAAGGCCACGGCGGCCTTGCTTTGCAGGATGCCCGCCGGGCAATGCAGGTAGGCTGCCCGCGAGCCGACATGGAAGGCTTCCGGCGCGCTCACCAGGCTTTCGATGGCTTTCAGGCCTGTCAGCATGCTGGCGTCATGCGTGACGGCCACCAGCAGACGAGCAGGGTCCTCGGCCCGATCGACGAAAGGGTTGTCCTGCACGATCAGCGCCCAGTCCTTGGCCGACTTGACGACCACCGGCACCTCGAAGCCCAAGGCCTTGCTGATCGCCAGCGCGATGACCGAGGCGATGGCCGACGCGGAGTCCTTGGCGTGTGCCATACCCGACGTCCCTTGCGCCTGAAAGACCGCGTTGCCGCTGTTCAGCAGGGTCTGCACATCGGCGTGGCCGAGGTCCGCCAGCAATTGGCGCAGCGTGGCCATCGGCACGCGCTTGGCTTTGCCCACATTGATGCCCCGCAACAGTGCAACGTAGGCCGGCATGGCCTAGTGACCGCCCGGCGCCTGCCGCAGCTCGGAACGTTTGCCCTCGGGGCCCTTGGCCTTGAGGATGATGCCGCCGATCCCGATGACTCGCTTCATGAGGCCGCTCCGTTGAACGGCGCAGTATGCAGGCTCAGTCCTGGGCCACGGACCCGCCGGCGGGCCCGTTTGCCGCCAGCAAGGCGCGCACCTCAGCCATTGTTCCGGCCACGTCGTCGGCGCCTGCGGCCAACAGGCGCGCGGCCGGCGTCATGGCCGCGAAGCCGATGGCTCTCATGCCCGCAGCCTTGGCAGCACGGATCCCGGTCGGCGTGTCTTCAACCACGGCCGCGCCCTGCGGGTCGGCGCCCAGCACCCTGGCCGCGTGCAGGAAAAGGTCTGGAGCAGGCTTGGGGTGCTGCACGTCATCGGCCGTGAAGACCTTGCCAGTGAAGCGCGGCAGCAGGCCGGTGTGACCCAGTGTGAAGTCCACTTTCGCCCGGTTGCCATTGGACGCCACGCAGTAGGGCGTGCGCAGCATGTCCAGGACTTCGACGACACCCGGAACGGTGGTCAGGCTCCGCTGGAACGCGGCGCGAGCGCGCAGTCCAAAGGTCGCCAAGAAGTCGTGCGGCGGCGCACCCCCCAGCAGTTCTCCCACACGGACCAGGCAGGTGGGCATGGAGGTGCCCATGAAGCGCAGGACGGCGTCTTCAAAAGTGAGGTGCACGCCCAGTTCGCCAAGCATCTGGCACAGCACGGTGTGGCTCAGGCGCTCGCTGTCAACGAGCACGCCGTCGCAATCAAAGATGACCAGCGTGTGCATGGGCCTTCAGCACCTCAGCGCAGCCAACGGGCCGACGTTTTCTGCACGTGGCGGGTCAGTGTCTGCAGCTGGGCCATGGGCAACTGTGCCACCTGCCAGTGCAGAGGCACGTCCAGCGGGCTGCCCGGCAGCAGTTCCACCAGGCGCCCGGCGGCCAGGTGGCTGCGCACCAGGGACTCCGGGTTCATGCCCCAACCCACACCGCCCACGCCCGCGGCCACAAAGGCCTGAGGCGAGGGCAGGCGGTGCTCGGGCAGGGTGATGTCGCGGCGCTTGTCGAGTCCCAAAACGCGGCGCACCCAGTCTTCCTGCAAACGGTCCTTGTGATCAAAGACCAGGCTGGGCGCCTGGGCCAGTGCCGCGGCCGTCAGCCCTTGTGGAAACCAGCGTGCCACGAAGGCCGGGCTGGCCGTGGCGCAGTAGCGCAGCGCACCCAGCTTGCGGCTCTTGCAGCCTTGCACCGGTGTCGCGGTGGACGTGACGGCCGCCAGCACGTGGCCGCGCCGCAGCCAGGTGCCGGTGTGGTCCTGGTCGTCGATGAGCACGTCCAGCAGGGTGTCTTCCTCGGCTGCAAACGAGGCCATCGCCTCCACGAACCAGGTGCCCAGGCTGTCCGCGTTGATGGCCACACGCAGCGTGCTGCGCCCGCGGCTGGCAGGGTCTGGCGCCAGGCCGGGCAGGTCGCGCCGCAGTTCGTTTTCCAGCAGGGCCACGGTTTGCGCATGGCGGCACAGGCGTGCGCCGGCTTCCGTCGCGGTGCAGGGCTGGCCGCGCACCACCAGCACGGTGCCCACGCGCTCCTCGGCCAGGCGGATGCGCTGCGACACCGCAGACGGCGTGACATGCAGCACCCGCGCTGCCCGGTCGAAGCTGCCTTCGCGCACGACTGCAGCCAGGGTGTGGAGCAGGGGGGTGTCCAGCATGATCCGGCGTCATTAGCGATACTGAATCAACATTAGCAGCTTTCATGGCTGTTGCGGCCCGCGCGCTTCGACACTGTAGGTATGGTGAATCTCCTGGCCCCCAGCTTTGCCACCGGCTTCACGCTGGGTGCGTCACTCATCATGGCGATCGGCGCGCAGAACGCCTTTGTGTTGCGCCAGGGCCTGCGCCGTGAACACGTGGTCGCCGTGGTGGCCGTGTGCGCGGTGCTGGACATCCTGCTGATGGTTGTCGGCGTCAGCGGCCTGGGCGCTTTGCTGGGTGACCGGCCGCGCCTGATCATGGCCGCCACGGTGGCGGGCGCCGTGGTCTTGGCCTGGTACAGCCTCTCGGCGTTCCGGCGCGCCTTCAGTCCGCACAGCCTGAATGCCCAAGCCGCGGGCGCCGCGCAGCCGATGCGGCAGGTGGTGGCGCAGGCGCTGAGCATCAGCCTGCTCAACCCGCACGTCTACCTGGACACGGTCTTGCTGGTGGGCTCGGTGGGTGCCCAGCAGCCCGCGGGCCAGCAACTGCCATTCCTCTTCGGGTCGGGCCTGTCCAGCTTGCTGTGGTTTGGCGGGCTGGGATTTGGTGCGCAGCTGCTGTCGCCGCTCTTTGCGCGGCCCTGGGCCTGGCGCGTGCTGGACGTGCTCGTGGGGCTGACGATGGCCTGGATCGGATTCAGCCTGGCCACCAGCGCCCTGGCGTAGTGCGGGCTCGGAAGCCCAACGCGACCCAGCCTTCCAGGCGGCGTCCGATGGCGGGCAGGGCCTTCTCGTCGCCCGCCAGCAAGTCCTTCGCATGGCCCTTGCTCTGCCACAAGCGCCACAGCCTGCTGGCCAGGCGCAGGCCGTTTTACAGCTCGGCCTGCTGCGGCGTTCGGCGGGGTGGATCCTGAACAGGCCTCAACCGAATGCAGTGTTCACAGGGATCCGGGGGGCCAACACGCAGCTTGGGTGGGCTGGGCTCTGCCCAGTGTGCAAGTGAACGCCAACACGGCGCCCAGGGGACCTTTCCCTGGCGGCCGGCCACCCACAAGGGGGCCTGGCCCCTGCGCAACGGCCTGCGTTTAAGAAGGTTTCAGATGCCTGAAGGACAGCACGGGCCTTGCGCGCAGACAGTCCGCTTCAGGCAAAGCCCGTCGGCCAAAGCCAAGAGGAGGACCCCATGTTCAAGACCGCCACCTGCCCGCCCCAAGCCGCCGGGCGCGGCCGCCTCGTGACCACGCTGACACTGACGGCCTTGGCCCTGCTGCTCAGCGCCTGCGGCGGTGGCAGCAGCCTGGACAGCGCCAATGACGACGAGGTGTTCGGACTCCGCAGCACCTCTGTCGCGACGCGGGCCCTGCCGGTGGAGGCGGAGCCCCAGGCCCGGACGGTGCAGTTGGAAGGCTGTGTGGTGGACGGCCAATGGCTCAGCGCGCCGGGTGTCGCGGTGCATGTGCGCACGGCCGATGGCCGCACGGTAGGCACCGCTTTCACCGATGCACGGGGCGTGTTTGCGCTGGCCGTGCCCGCCCGCTCGGCCCTCCTGGTGGCCACCGACTGGGCCGGGCCCGGGGCCTTGATTCTCAACACCGGCAACGGGGCCGTCTCCGTGGCCGCCTGCCTGCCGACCAACCTGTGACGCAGGGCGCGCAGGCGCGGTAGCACGGCTTGACAGTGCGGTGCGGCCACCTATGCTGGTGGGCCCACTTTCCGCCCTGTTGTCCCGATGTCGCCACTGGTGCGCGCCGCCTGTCTCACCAACTACCACCAGGTCGCACGCGCCCATGGACTGGACCCGGCGCGCATGCTGTCTGAGGCGGGTCTGCACCCCGGCGTGGAACGCGAGCCGGACCTCCTGATCCCGGTGGACCGTGTGGGGCGTTTGCTGCAGGCATCCGCCCTGCAGTCGGGCAACGAGGGCTTTGGCCTGTGCATGGCGGAATCCCGGCGTTTGTCCAACCTGGGCGCCGTGGGTCTGCTGATCCGTGACCAGGCGACCCTGCGCGATTCGCTCCAGGTCCTGATGCGCTACCAGGTGCTGCTCAATGGCTCCATGTCCATGATGCTGGAGGAGCAGGCCGGCCTGGTGGTGCTGCGGCAGGAAGTCCAGGCGGGCAAGCCGCAACAGCCCACACGCCAGCGAATCGAATTGGCCTTGGGCGTGATGCTGCGCCTGATGCGGCAGTTTCTGGGGGAGGACTGGCAAGCGCGGCGCGTCTGCTTCGAGCACCCGGCGCCGCGTGACCTGAGCGTGCACCGCCGGGTGTTGGGACACGACCTCAGCTTCGGCGCCGATTTCAACGGCATCGTCTGCGCCCAGGCCGACCTGGACCTGCCCAACCCCTTGGCAGACCCGGCCATGACGCGTTATGCCCAGCAGTTGCTGGACGCCGCGACCCAGCCGCAGACGCCCAGCCTGGCGCAGGACGTGCGCCGCACGGTGCTGCTGCTGCTGCCCGACGGGCGCTGCAGCATCGAACAAGTGGCCGAGCACCTGGGCCTGGCCTGCCGCACCGTGCAGCGCGGCCTGGCGGAGCAGGGGCAGCGGTACTCGGCCCTGGTCAACGAGATCCGCCGCGAAGGGGCCAGGCGCCATGTGATCGAAAGCGACCGGCCGCTGACCGAGGTGGCCTCCTTGCTGGGCTTCTCGGCCCCCAGTGCGTTTTCGCGCTGGTACCAGGCGCAGTTTGGCTGCAGTGCCAAGAGGAGCCGCGCCGAACGCGCTGCCGTGGTCTAGCTGTCAGCTATAGGCAAGTGCCAGGCGTGTCTTGTCAAGCACGGTGGGTGCTGTCGGCGAAATGATGCAGCCGTCCATTCAGGCGACTGCAGTGCAGACGCCCGCTTTGCACACGCCTACACCCACCCCGCTCGACGCACCCCGTCGTCGAACGTCGACCTGGAGACCCCTGTGAACTTCCTTGACGGCCACCTGTACCCCGAAAACCAGCAACCCCTGATCATCACGGCCGCTCCCTATGCGCCGGGCTGGATTCCTTCGGACTTTCCGGAAGACATTCCCATCACCATGGGGGAGCAGATCCAGAAGGCGGTGGACTGCTACGAAGCCGGCGCCGCCGTGCTGCACCTGCATGTGCGTGAAGCCGATGGCAAGGGCAGCAAGCGCCTGTCCATGTTCAACGAGCTGATCGCCGGCGTGCGCAAGGCCGTGCCCGACATGGTGATCCAGGTCGGCGGCTCCATCAGCTTCGCGCCCGAAGGCGCGGACGGCGAGGCCAAGTGGCTGAGCGACGACACGCGCCACATGCTGGCCGAACTGGACCCCGTGCCCGACCAGGTGACGGTGACCGTCAACACGACCCAGATGAACGTCACCGAGCATGCGGGCGACGATGACTTCAGGGGCGTGTCGCGCGGCTTCCCGCAACTGCACAAGACCTATCGCGACATGATCGTGCCCTCCAACCCCAGCTTCGTGGAAGAGCACATCCGGCGCCTGAGCGCGGCGGGCATCCAGAGCGAGTTCCAGGTCTACAACATCAACAGCTTCGAGACCATCGAACGCATGATCCGCCGCGGCGTCTACAAGGGCCCCTTGGTGATGAACTGGGTGGCCATCAGTGGCGGCATGGACCAGGCCAACATCTACAACCTGGCCAACATGCTGCGCGCGGTGCCGGACGGCGCGGTGCTGACGGTGGAAAGTTCGGTGCTCAACGTGCTGCCCATCAACATGATCGGCATGGCCCTGGGCCTGCATGTGCGCTGCGGCATCGAGGACGTTCTGTGGAAGCAGGACCGCTCCGGCAAGATGAGCTCGGTGGAGCAGGTCCGGCAGCTGGTGCGCATCTCGCGCGAGTTCGGCCGTCCCATTGCGACGGGGCAGCAGGCCAAGGACATCCTCAAGATCGGCGTCTTCTACGACACCGCGGAAGAGACGTTGGCGGCCAACGGCTTTGCCCCGAACAGGAACGGGGGCAACCAAGGCTTCCTGCGCAAGACCTTGTGAAGAGGGCAGGGGCCGGGCGCCCCTGCCACCTGCGCTTCACCTGTGCCGGGTGCCGAGTGCCTCAGGCCGATTTGCGCAGGTAGCCCTGGTTGCCGCCCTTGCGGTTGGGGGCGAAGCCGTTGGCCTGCAGGGACTGCTCGACCGTGTCGTAGAAGACGCCGATCTTGAGCAACTCGCGCGCCTGCTGCGCCGTGGCGATGGGGCGGCCGAACTCGCGCGAGATGCGCACCAGCTGCTCGATCTGGCGCACCGTGCTCATCTTCTCCGTGCGCGTCTGGTTCCACAAGCAGTCCTCGGTGCCGCAGCGCACATGCAGACCCATGGTGATACCCATCATGTTGACCGGCAGCACATTGCGCACATTGCTCTCCACGGTCAGCACCGCGCCGTCGGGCACGGCGCGCACAAAGTTGGCCAGGCTGTAGATGTTGGGGGTGTCCATGCCGCCGGCAATGGCCACCCAGTTCAGCACCAGCGGCCCCTTGTAGAAGCCCCGACGCATCAGCCGCTCCACCGATTCGAAGCTGTTCAGGTTGTAGCACTGGAAGGCGCTCTGGATGCCCTTGGCGCTGAGCCGCCTCACATGCTCTTCCACCCAGCCCGGCTGCGCCGGCACCGTCATCTCCTTGTAGGCGTTGAAGATGGCGGGGATGTGGCGGGACGTGCCGACGAAGTCCGCATCCTCGGCCTGGTCCGTCACGTTCATCTGCGAGGTGTTGACCGTCACCGTGACCTGGTCCGGCACGGGGTCCAGTTCGGCCAGCATGTGGCGCGTGTCGTCGGACAGCCACTTGGCGGCCTGGCCTTCGCCTTCCGGCGCAAAGCTGATGGAGCCGCCGACCTGGATCACCATCTCCGGCACGGCCTTGCGCACGCCGGCGATGAGTTCATTGAACTTGCTCAGGCGCTTGCTGCCCTTGCCGTCCAGTTCACGCACATGCAGGTGCAGCACGGTGGCACCGGCGTTGTAGCAGTCCACGGCGATCTGGATTTGCTGCGCCATGGTCACCGGGATCTCTTCCGGGAAGTCCGACGGCAGCCAGCCGGGTGCGTAGGGCGCCGCGGTGATGACCAGCGGCGGCTGGTTTTCGGGGAAGAGTTGGCCGTCGAGAAAGTTCATGCCGGTCGCGCCTCAGAAAGGAATGTCGCCCACGATGCCGGCGCGTTCCATCTTGCGCGGGTGCGGCCAGTAGTCGTGCACCGCGTAGTGCGAGGTGCAGCGGTTGTCCCAGATGGCCACGTCATGGGGGCGCCAGGACCAGCGCACGTGGTACTCGGGCACGGTGGCCTGGCTGATCAGGTAGTTCAGCAGCAGCGCGGCACCCGGCGCCTTGTCCAGACCAAACCGCACATTCCTGGGGTTATGGAAATTCAGGAAGTGGGTGGTGAAGCCGCTGACGAAGAGCGATTTCTCGCCGGTTTCCGGGTGGGTGCGCACCACCGGATGTTCCACCGGCGGGTGGTCGCGCCCGAGCTTGCGGCGGGCCTCGGGTTCCATGACGGCGCCGAAGGAATGTTCGATGCTGTTGCTGGCCCGCAGCGGCGCGATCAGCTCCTTGATGTGTTCGGGCAGGTTCTGGTAGGCCTGCACCATGTTCACCCACAGCGTGTCGCCGCCGACGGGTGGGCATTCGATGCAGCGCAGCACCGCGCCCATGGCCGGGTTGGGGCGCCACATGCCGTCGGAATGGAAGCTGTTTTCGTAGGCCTCCTTGGTGTCGGAGCGGTGGATCAGGACCAGGCCCGGGTGGTCCGGGTCGCTGCCGGCCACGGGGTGGTCTTCCAGGTCGCCGAAGCAGCGCGCGAAGGCGACGTGCTCGGCGCGTGTGATGTCCTGGTTGCGCAGGAACAGCACCTTGTGCTTGAGCAACTGCGCCCGGATCTCCTTGTACAGGCCTTCGTCACGGGAGGCTTGGCCGAGATCGACCCCACTGATTTCAGCGCCAATGGACGGCGTGATCTGGCGTACCTGCATGGCAAGTGCTCCTAGTTCAGTTTGACGTTGAACTGCTTCACCACGGCCGCGTTGCCGGCCGAGACCTCTGCCAGTTCTTCGCGCAACTGGGCGCCGCTGAGGGCGGCGTCCGGCGTCAGGCCGACACTCTTCAGGCTGTCGTTGAAGGCGGCCACCGTGGCCACCTTGCGCACGGCGGCATTGATCTGGTTGCTCAGGTCCTCCGGCAGGGCGGCGGACGCGATGACGCCCAGCCAGCCGACGACGCTGATCTCCGGGTAGCCCAGCTCGGCCATCGTGGGCACGTCGGGCAGGTAGGGCGAACGGGTCTTACCCGTGAAGCCATAGGCTTTCAGCTTGCCGCCGCGGATCTGCGGCAGCGACGTCGCGATGCCGTCGAACATCATGTCGATTTGCCCGCCCATCACCTGCACCAGCGCGGGCGGCGAACCGGCAAAGGGCACGTGCTGCAGGTCCAGGCCGGCCTTGTGGTTCAGGATCAGCCCGGCGTACTGCGACGCAGTGCCCGCGCTGTAGGACGCAAAGCTGCCCTTGCCCTGGCGCGTCTTCAGGTACGCCAGCAGGCCCTTGAAGTCGTTGACGCCGGGCATGGGCGCGCTCACCAGCACCAGGCCCGAGCGCGCAAAGGTGGCGATCGGCTTGACGTCCTTCAGCGGGTCGTAGGGGGTCTTCATGACGTGCGGGATCTCCACCAGCACGTTGTTGGAAGTCACCATCAGCGTGTAGCCGTCGGCCGGTGCCTGCAGCAGCGCCTGGATACCGATGGAGCCACCCGCACCGGCCCGGTTGTCCACGATCACCGTCTGCTTGAGGTCGGCCGACAGCTGCTGCGCCAACAGCCGCGCCACCACGTCCATCGAGCCACCTGCCGGGGCGGGCACGATCAGCTTGATGGGCTTGTCGGGCCAGGCCCAGCAGTTGGCGGCAAGCGTGATGCCGGCGGCGGCCAGCAGGGTTTTGATCCACTGCGTCATGGGTTTGTCTCCGGGTTGTTCTTGGGTGTACACGAGTATGTTCAGGTGTTGGAGTGCGAGTTGATAATTCGCGCCATCAACTTGTCCGATCAGGACGTTGCATGTCAGGTATTTCCCCACTGGTCCGCGTCGCCACGCTGTTTGGTTTCGCCGACCTGAGCGACGGGCTGGGCCTGGACACCGACGCGCTGCTGGCGCGCGCGTCGCTGAACAGAACGCTGCTGGCGGACCCGGACTATTTGCTGCCGGTGGACCAGGTGCGTGGCCTGCTGGAGTACACGGCCAGTGCAAAGGGTGCGGAGAGTTTTGGCCTGCGCCTGGGTGCGCGGCGCCGCCTGGCCAATCTCGGAACGATTGGCCTGGTGATCCGCGAGGAACCCACGGCGCTGGCGGCCTTGCACACCTTGTGCCGCTACCTGCAGTTGATCACACCGTCGCTGTACATCGCCATCGACGAGTCCGAGGCCGTGACGGTCATCCGCGAAGACCTGGTCTTCGCCGGCGGCACGCAGGTCCGGCAGTCCATGGAACTGGCGCTGGCGGTGATGTGCGGCATCCTGAGCGAATTGATCGACCCAGGCTGGAAGCCGCAGTCCGTGCACTTCAGACACCGGGGCCCGGCCGACCTGCAGTTCCACCGCCGCATCCTCCGGTGCCCGCTGCACTTCAATGCCGAATTCAACGGCATCGTCTGTTCAACGGGCGACCTGCTGCGCGAACTGCCCAACCGTGACGCCCAGCTGGGCCGCTTCGTGCAGGCCAGCCTGGACAAGGCGCTGGCGCAGACGCGGGGCTCCAACGTGGCTTCGGTGCGCCAGCTCATCGTGGCGCTGCTGCCCCTGGGACATTGCGATGCCACCCGCGTGGCCAGCCACCTGCACATCAGCACGCGCACGTTGCACCGCATGCTGGCGCAGGACGGGCATAGTTTCTCCGGCCTGCTGATGCAGGTCCGGCGCGACCTGGTGATGCAGCAGCTGCGCGACAGCGACCGCCCCATCACCCAGATCGCGCAGCTGCTGGCCTTTGAGAGCACCAGCGCCTTCGGGCACTGGTTCCAGAAGGTCTTTGGCACCAGCGCGCGCAACTGGCGCCGCCAGCAGCAGGGCGGCGCAGGCGCTGCGCCCTGACGCGCCGGACTAACGTTGCCAGAGCAGCAGGGCCAGCACCAACGCGGCCAGGAAGGTGGTTTCACCCACCATCAGCAGCACGGGCTTCAGGCCCACGGTGGACAGTTCCTTGAGGTGGGTCTTCATGCCGATGCCGGCAATGGCGGCCACCAGGCACCAACGCGACAGTTCGCCACCGGCGCGCGCCACCACGCCCGGCAGCCAGCCGCTGCTGTTGACCGCCACCAGCAGTGCAAAGGCCAGCGCGAATCCTGGCAGCAGGGGTGGGCGCGGGCCGCTCGCCGTAGCGGCCCTGGAGCGGGTGAACACCACGGCAAAGACGATCACCGGCACCAGCATCGCCACGCGCATCAGCTTGACGAAGGTGGCCACGTCCCCGGTTTCCTTGGACATGCTGTAGCCCGCGCCCACCACCTGCGCCACGTCGTGGATGGTGGCGCCCAGGAAGACGCCGGCCGTGCGGGCGTCCAGGCCCAGCCACTGGGCGATCATGGGGTAGACGATCATGGCCAGCGTGGACAGGGCCGACACGCCGACCACGGTGAACAGCGTGGCGCGCTCCTTCAACGGGTGGCTGGGCAGCGCGGCGGCCAGGGCCAGCGCGGCCGAGGCGCCGCAGATGGCCGTGGCGCCGCCGCTGAGCAGGCCGAAAGTGGTCTGGAAGCCCAGCAGCCGCGCCGCCACCATCGACACCGCGATGGTCAGCACGACCGACAGCACGACGATCAACACCGGCTGCCAGCCCAGTTCGGCGATCTGGCCTACCGTGATGCGCAGGCCCAGCAGCGCCACGCCGATGCGCAGCACGTGGCGCGCCGTGAATTCGATGCCGGCAGCGCAGGGCCCTTCGCCGGAGAGGAAGTTCATCGCCATGCCCAGCAACAGCGCAAACAGCATCACCGGCGCGCCGTAGTGTTCGGACAGGAAGGTGGAGGCTGCAGCCACCACCGCGCAGGCCAGCAGGCCGGGAAACAGCGGCCGCAGGCGCGCCGGGTCCAGCGCGGCGCCGGCTGCGCGCCAGGCCGTCACGGCATTCAAGGCACCAGCACCGTGGAGCCCGTGGTCTGGCGGGATTCCAGCACTCGGTGCGCTTGCGCCGCATCGGCCAGCGCAAACTCTTGCTGCGGTTCACTGTGGATGCGGCCGGCCAGCACATGCGCAAACAGCTCGTCGGCCATGGCCAGCATGTGCGAGCGTGGGGTGGCGTAGTGCACCATCGCCGGCCGCGTGAGCCACAGCGAACCCTTGCCCGCCAGCAGCTTGGTGTCCACCTCCACCGCACCCGAGGTGGTGCCGTTGCTGACCAGGGTGCCGCGCACCTGCAGGCTGTCCAGCGAGGCCATCAGTGTGTCCTTGCCCACCGAGTCGTACACCACGGGCACGCCCTTGCCACCGGTGAGTTCACGCACGCGCTTGGGGATGGTCGCGGTCAACTCTTCCGGTGTCAGGCCGCCGGTGACGATGGTGTGGACGCAGCCGTTGGCGCGCGCCACTTCGGCTTTGGCCTCGGTGCTGACGGTGCCGATCATGGTCACGCCGATGGCGCGCGCCCACTGGCAGGCGATCAGGCCCACACCGCCCGCGGCCGCGTGGTACAGGATGGTCTCGCCGCCCTGCAGCGGGTGGACCTGGCGGAACAGGTACTGCGCCGTCAGGCCCTTCATCATCAAGGTGGCTGCGCTGCGGTCGGAGACACCGTCGGGCAGCGGGATCAGCACCTCGGCCGGCATCACGCGCACGTCGGCATAGGCACCCTGCGGGCCCAGCAGGTAGCCCACGCGGTCACCAGGCTTGACCTCCGCAACACCTGCGCCCACCGCTTCGACGACGCCGACGGCGTCGCTGCCCAAGCCATTGGGCAGCGCCAGCGGGTAGCGCCCCGTGCGGAAGTAGATGTCGATGAAGTTGACCGCCACATAGCGGTGGCGCACACGCACCTGGCCGGGGCCGGGTTCACCGACCTCCACCGTCTCCAGTCGCAGGACTTCTGCGCCGCCGGTCTGCGAAAAACGAATGGCCTGTGCCATGGAAAACCTCTTTCAGTGCGCGGCTGTGAGCCGCGCGATCAAGGCTTCGGCCTGCGGCCATTCGCCGTAGCCCGAAGCAGGGTTGAGATGGCCGACAGCGCCCAGGTCGACCAGTTCGCTGCCCCAGTCCTGCGCCAATTGTTCGGCACGTTCGTAGCGGGCCAGGGGGTCGTTGCGGCTGGCGGCCACCAGGCTGGCAAAGGGCAGGCGTGTGCGCGGCACCGGCAGCCAGCCGGCGGCGCCCAGGGCGCGTGCGGTGGGGTAGCCCTCGGGCAGGGGTGTTTCGAAGTCTGCCGGTGTGGCAAGCAAGGCGGCGTGCACTTCGCGCAGCGTGTGGCGCGCCCAGTGCGCCACCGTGATGCATCCCCCGCTGTGCGCGACGATCAGCAGCGGGCCTTCCACGGCCCAGGCCTCGCGTTCCAGCGCCTCCACGCGCGAGACACAGTCGAGCTGTTCGCGGCCCATGGGCGGCACCGTGCGCGCGCGCGGCAGGCGCGCCGCCAGTAGCGTCTGCCAGTGCTGGTCCACGGCGTCACGCAGGCCGGGCACGATAAGCACGGTGGGCAGGGTGCTCATGGCGGGGCGGGCCGTGAGCGGTTCAGGCCACCTTGCGCAGGTAGCCCTGCTGCCGGCCCTTGGCGTTGGGTGCAAAACCATTCTGCGCCAGCGTCTCTTCCACGGTGTCGTAGAAGACGCCGATCTTGCAGATGGCGCGCGCTTCCTTGCCGCTGGCGACTTCGCGCCCGAATTCGCGTGACACACGCACCAGCTGTTCGACCTGGCGCACCGTGCTCATCTTTTCGGTGCGGGCCTGGTTCCACAGGTTGTCCTCAATGCCGCAGCGCACGTGCAGGCCCATCGTGATGCCCATCATGTTGACGGGCAGCACGTTGCGCATGCTGCTTTCCACCGTGAGCATGGCACCGTCCGGTACGGCGCGCAGGAAATTGGCCATGCTGTAGATGTGCGGCTGGTCCATGCCGCCGCCGATGGCCACCCAGTTCATCACCAGCGGGCCCTTGTAGACACCACGGCGGATCATGCGCTCCACGGTCTCGAAGCTGTTGATGTTGTAGAACTGGAAGGCGCTCTGGATGCCGGTAGCGCTCAGGCGCCGCACGTGCTCTTCCACCCAGCCTGGGCCGGCCGGCACGATCATTTCGCGGTAAGCCTGGGCGTTGTCGGGCAAGGCCATGGACGTGCCGGCGTAGTCCTCGGCGTCCATCTGCTCGGTCACGTTCATCTGCGTCGTGTTGACGGTGACGGTGACCTGGTCCGGCTTGGGGTCCAGCTCGGCCAGCATGTGGCGCGTATCGTCGCTCAGCCACTTGGCGGCGGCGCCGTCGGTTTCCGGTGCGAAGGAGATGGACCCGCCCACCTGGATGATCATGTCCGGCACCGCCCGGCGCACGCCGGCAATCAGCTCATTGAACTTGGACAGACGCTTGCTGCCTTTGCCGTCCAGTTCGCGCACATGCAGGTGCAGCACGGTGGCACCCGCGTTGTAGCAGTCCACCGCTTTCTGCACCTGTTCTTCCATGGTGACCGGGATGTCCTCGGGGAAGTCCGAAGGGATCCATTCCGGGCCGTAGGGCGCGGCGGTGATGACGAGCTTGTCCTGGTTCTCGGGGAAGAGATGACCGTCGAGGAAATTCATTGCGTGGGCCTTGGTCTGCGCGCGGCGCGAAGGGTGGGGTGGTCAGAAAGGGGTGTCGCCGACGATCCCTGCACGCTCCATCTTGCGATGGCAGGGCGGGTAGTCCATGACGGCGTAGTGCTGGGTGGAGCGGTTGTCCCACATGGCCACGCTGTTGGCTTTCCAGCGCCAGCGCACCTGGTATTCAGGGATCTGGACCTGGCTGATGAGGTACTGCAGCAGGTGCGCGGCGCCAGGTGCGTAGTCCTGGCCCACGCGCACATGCTCCGGCGTGTGGAAGTTGGTGAAGTGCGTGGCGAAGGCGTTGACGAACAGCACCCGCTCGCCGGTTTCCGGGTGCGTGCGCACGACCGGGTGTTCGGCGTCGGGGAACTGCGCCTTCAGCGCCAGGCGTTTCTCGATGGGCATGGCCGCGCCGAAGGTGGCTTCGATGCTGTGGCGCGCGCGCAGGTTGGCAATCTGGGCCTTGATGTGCGCGGGCAGGTTCTCATACGCCAGCACCATGTTGGCCCACATGGTGTCGCCGCCCACGGGCGGGCATTCCACGCAACGCAGCACGCAGCCGAAGGGCGGCTTGTCGCGCCAGGTGGCGTCGGTGTGCCAGGCGTTTTCGTAGCGGTCGTTGGGTGCGTCGGGCGATTTGTAGATGCGCACGAGGCCTGGGTTTTCAGGGTCGCTGCCGGCCACCGGGTGGTCTTCCAGTTCGCCGAAGTGGCGGGCGAAGGCTACGTGCTCGGCGCGCGTGATGTCCTGGTCGCGGAAGAACAGCACGCGGTGGCGCAGCAGCAACTGGCGGATCTCGGCCACCAGGGCCGGGTCGCGTGAGGCGACGCCGAGGTGCACGTTGCTCAGCTCGGCGCCGATGGCGCAGGTCAGTTGCTCGACCTTGATCGAATCCGGCAGCGAGCCCGCGCGGACCACGGCCGGTGAGCCCGGCTGATGGGTCGTCATGATCGTGTCTCCTCGCCGAGGTGTTGTGCAAACAACCCGCGCCACGCGCGGGGTGCGACCCAACTCAGAAGCTGTGCGTGATGCCCAGGTCGAAGCCTTGCGCGCCCTGGTTCGCCGCCGTCTGCGCGCCGTTCACCGCGGACCGCGCGCCCTTGCTGTTGTTCAGCTTGGCGTACTGGCCGTGGATGAAGGTGCGCTTGGACAAGGCTTGCAGGAAGCCCACACCGTAGCGCTTGGTGGTGCCCACGTCGACCCCTGCGGCCGACTTCTGGGCGGACTCGGCCAGCGAGACCTTGAGGTCGGTGGCGCCCATGGAATAGATGGCGCTCACCTGCATGCCGTGCGAGTCATTGCCGGTGCCGCTGTCGGCCTTGTTGAACAAGGCGAACAGCTTGACCGGCCCGACCTGGTAGCGAGCGCCCACCGTGACGGTGTCCAGGTCGCCGATGGCCGGGTTGTTGTAGTGGCCCAGCGCCAGGTCCACCGACAAGGGGCCGCCCGCATAGCCGGCCTTGACACCCTGGTACCAGCCGGGAGAGGCGGTGTGGTCGGTGACCATGGCCTGCAGCGAAAACCCGCCCAGGCCGCCGGGCGTCTTGTAGTTGACGGCGTCGTTGGCGCGGATGTTGGCCGCTTGCGAAAACTCCATCGAACCCAGCAACACCTGCTGCGCGGCCACGCCCTGCGGGCCAAAGGCATCGTAGGTGGCGTGCACGAGGAAGGTCGGTGTGTACTGGCGGCCCAGCGTCAGTTCGCCGAAGCCACCCGCCAGCCCGACGAGGGCTTGGCGGTTCCAGAACACCGCAGCCGTGGAGCCGTCGTCGCTGTTGAAGCCATGTTCCAGGATGAACGTGGCCTTCAGGCCACCGCCCAGGTCTTCGGTGCCGCGGAAGCCCAGGCGGCTGCCCAGGTAGCCGCCTGTGCCCTCACGCTTGAGGCTTGTGATCGAGCCCTTGCCCCAACCGATGTTGGTGTCGACGACGCCGAAAGTCGTGACGCTGGACTGCGCCAGGGCGCTGCCCGCGAGTGTGGCGGCCACCAGACTGAGAGTGAGTACGCGAAGCATGTGTTGTCTCCAATTTCCAGGGATGTGGTCCCGTGACCCGTGGCCGCAACAGGACTCTTGAGATGTGTCGTTGGTTCGACACAGTCAGTATGTCCAGGCGGCATCGCTGGAGTTGATGGATCCGGCCATCTACTTGCCCAAACAGGACAGCGAGGATCAGGTCTTTCCCGCGCACCGGGCCTCACGGCTGGGTGCCCAGGAGTCGGGTGGCGGGCCGCTTTGAAGCGGCCCGAAGCTCAGGCCCGGTAGCCGGGATCCTTGGCGTCCACCAGGCGCTGCAGCGCGGCAAAGCCGTCTTCACCGGCGCCGTAGCGCGGGTCGAAGTTCAGCGCGTCGCGCACGCAGCCTTCCAGCACCGGCACGGGGATGGGCCGCAGCGCGCCCTTGCCCTGCGAAGCCAACTGCACCTCACACGCGCGCTGCAGCACCCACAGGTAGGCGAAGGCCTGTGCGACGGTCGTGCCGATCACGACCGGCCCATGGTTGCGCAGCAGCAGCACCGGTTTTCCGCCCGCGCTGGCCAGGATGCGCGCACCCTCTTCGCTGTGCACGGTGATGCCTTCGAAGTCGTGGTACGCCACCTTGCCCCACAGCTGCGCGGCGTAGAAGTTGGTGAAGGACAGGCCTTCTTCCAGGCAGCACACGGCCATGGTCGGCGTGGTGTGCACGTGCATCACGCAATGCGCGTCCGGCAGCGTGGCGTGGATGGCGCCGTGGAAGGTGAAGCCGGCCGGGTTGATGGGCCAGTCGCTGTGGCCGATGATCTGGCCGGCTACGTCCACCTTCACCAGGTTGGACGCGGTGACTTCGCTGTAGTGCAGGCCGAAGGGGTTGACCAGGAACTGGTCGGCCGTGCCCGGCACGCGCAGCGACAGGTGGTTGTAGATCAGCTCGGTCCAGCCCAGGTGGTCGAAGATGCGGTAGGCGGCGGCCAGCTGCACGCGGGCGTCCCATTCCTCGGCGCTGAAGCGGGCAGGGCGGTCGAAGGCTTGGCGGGGCATGGTGCGAATCCTCGAGCGTACTTTCAAACGAAGCGGAAGGACACGGTGCCCAGCGGCCCGTAGTCGGCGTGCAGCGTGTCGCCTGCCACCGCTGGCGTGGGCCGTGTGAAGCTGCCAGCCAGCACCACGTCGCCGGCATTCAGGCCTTCGCCATGCGGCGCGATCTTGTTGGCCAGCCAGGCCACACCGGTGGCCGGGTGGTTCAGCACGGCGGCAGCAAGGCCCGTTTCTTCGATGATGCCGTTCTTGAACAACATGGCGCCCACCCAGCGCAGGTCCACCGCGTCGGGCCGTACAGGGCGGCCACCCAGCACGATGCCGGCGTTGGCCGCGAAGTCGCTGATGGTGTCGAAGACCTTGCGCATGGCCTTGGTGTCGCGGTCGAACTGCTCGATGCGCGCGTCGATGATCTCGATGGCCGGGCACACGTAGTCGGTGGCGGCTAGCACGTCGGTCAGTGTCACGCCGGGGCCGCGCAGGGGCTTGCCCAGGATGAAGGCCAGTTCCACTTCGATGCGCGGTGCGATGAAGCACTTGATGGGGATGTCGCCACCTTGCTCGAAGAACATGTCGTCCATCAGCGGCGCATAGTCGGGCTCGTTGATCTGGCTGGACAGCTGCATGGCGCGCGACGTGAGGCCGATCTTGCGGCCCTTGATGAAGCGGCCGTCGGCCTTCTCCAGCGCCACCCAGGCACGCTGGATGGCGTAGCCGTCTTCAATGCTCATGTCGGGGTGGCGCTTGGAGAAGTGGCGCACCTGCACGCGGCGTTTTCGCGCGTCGTAAAGCTCGCGGGCCAGGCCTTGGATGACGTCAGGTGCCAGCATGGCCTCAGCCCTTGTTGAAGTGCGCGTGCAGGTTGCCGAACTTGGCGTCAAAGACTTCGCGTCCTTCGTCCACTTGCAGGGTGAGACCCACCAGCCGCCGGGCCAGCACCGGCGCGAAGTGGGCCTTGGCGGCATCGGTCACGGCCTGCCCGGCGTTCTGCTGCGCCTGGGCGCTGCGGCCCTGGGCCATGCGGATGCTGATCCAGCAGAAGGCCATGTCCGCGGAACCGTCCGCCACGGCGAAGTGCGGCGCCGGGTAGGCGAAGACGCGGATGCCGCCCAGCGGGAACACGGGCTTGCCGGTCTCGTCCTGCGCGCCTTGCATGGCGCTGGCCAGGCTTCGGCACAGCGCCGTCATGTCGGTCTCGGCTTCCAGGTTGGGCGTGTACAGGACGACGGCGTGTGGCATGGCGGGTTTGCGGCTGACGCCTACAGACGGGTGGCGATGGAGGTGTAGCCGTCGGCCGCGGAAGCCACGGCCTTGGGAATGGCGTGGCCGTCTTGCGGCGTCACGGGCAGCACCACGTTGATCTGCCCGGTACCGCTGGCGCCGAAGTAGGGCGTGACCACGTCGGCCGCGCCGTCGTAGGCACTCCAGCCCAGGGCGCCCAGCAGCATGGCGGTGTCGTGCATGAAGCCTTCGCCATGGCCCTTGGCGGCGTATTCCGGCAGCATGGCGCAGAAGTCCGCCCATTGGCCTTGCTGCCACATCTGGACGACACGCTGGTCCAGCTGCTCCAGGAAAGGGCTCCAGATCCGAAAAGCGAATGCCGGCGCCAGGCCATTCTGTGCAAAGCGGTGGCTCAGGCTGCCGCTGGCGAGGAAGGCCACGGTGCCGTCGTAGTGGTCTTCGATGGCGCGGCGGAAGGCCCAGCCCAGGCGCGCGCTGTCGTTCAGGTAGTGGGCCATGCACAGCGCCGACACCGACACCACCTTGAAGTGCTGGTCCGCGTTCATGTAGCGCATGGGCACCAGCGTGCCGTACTCCGGCGCCAGCGTGGTGGCGTCGTGGGCCAGCGTCTCCACGCCCATCTCGCTGGCGGTCTTCGCCAGCAAGCGCCCCAGCGCCGGGTTGCCCGGGAATGCGTAGGGCAGGTTGCTGATGAAGTGCGGCAGTTCGTTGCTGGTGTAGGTGCCCGAGAAGTGCGGTGCGCAGTTCAGGTGGTAGTTGGCGTTGACCAGCCAGTGCGTGTCGAAGACCACGATGGTGTCCACGCCCAATTCACGGCAGCGGCGGCCGATGTCGATGTGGCCGTTGATGGCGTCCTGCCGCGTGCCCTTGCGCGGGCCGTCCAGTTCGCTCAGGTACATGGACGGTACATGCGTGATCTTGGCGGCCAGAGCGAGCTTGCCCATCTCAGTTGCTCTCCGCTTGGCGACTGGACTTCTTGCGGCCCGTTGCAGACCTTGCGTTCTTGGTGGTCGCGGACGCTTGGGGTGCCCCGCTGCGCTCATGTCCCCCGCGCCGGGCTTCGCCCGCCGCTCCTCCTTTACTTCGCTCCGCGGGGCACCCCAATCGTCCGCTCCGGCACCACCGGTGGCGTTCCACCAGCTGGCGCACCGCCATGGTGGTTGGACGGGGGCAATGGGTACCGGGCGCAGCGAAGTAAAGGAGGAGCCGCAGGCTGCGCAGCAGACTGTGGCGGGGGACATGAGCGGAGCCCGGTTCCCGTTGGCCTCGTCCCGCCAACACACTCCGAACGGAATTCTGCAACGGGCCGCTCGCAGCCACGACCGCAGGCCAACCCAATGAGGCCATCTCAGGCGCCCCAACGAGGAATGTGGTGGCTGCCCAGGCTCACTGCCACGTTCTTGGGCTCCAGGAAGACTTCGTAGCTCCAGGTGCCACCTTCGCGCCCGGTGCCGCTGGCCTTGGTGCCGCCAAAGGGCTGTCGCAGGTCGCGCACGTTCTGGCTGTTGACGAAGCACATGCCGGCCTCCACGGCCGCGGCCACGCGGTGCGCGCGGCCGAGGTTTTCGGTCCACACGTAGCTGCTCAGACCGTATTGAATGTCGTTGGCCTTGGCAATGGCGTCGGCTTCATCGTCGAAGGGGATCAGGCAGGCCACGGGACCGAAGATTTCTTCCTGCGCGATCTTCATGCGGTTGTCCACGTCGGCAAACACCGTGGGCCGCACGAAGTTGCCACGCTGCAGGTGGGCGGGCAAGTCCGGTTGCGACAGCCCGCCGCACAGCAGCGTGGCGCCTTCCTTGGGACCCAGCTCGATGTAGCTGCGCACCTTGGCCAGGTGGGCCGGGCTGATCATCGGGCCGATGGTGGTCTTCTCGTCCAGCGGGTCGCCCACGGTGATGCGCTTCGCGCGCTCGGCAAACTTCACGGCAAAGTCGGCATAGACGCTCTTCTGCACCAGGATGCGGCTGCCCGCCGTGCAGCGTTCGCCGTTGTTGCTGAAGATCATGAACACGGCGGCGTCCAGCGCACGCGCCATGTCGGCGTCGTCAAAGATCACGAAGGGGCTCTTGCCACCCAGCTCCATGCTGAACTTCTTCAGGCCCGCTGCCTGCACGATGCGGTTGCCCGTGACCGTGCTGCCGGTGAAGCTGATGGCGCGCACATCCGGGTGGCGGCACAACGCCTCGCCGGCGTCCCTGCCGTAACCGTGCACGATGTTCAGTACGCCGGGTGGGATGCCGGCTTCCAGCGCCAGTTCACCCAGGCGCGCGGCCGTCATCGGCGACAGCTCGCTCATTTTCAGCACGGCGGTGTTGCCGAAGGCGAGACAAGGCGCGACCTTCCAGGTCGCCGTCATGAAGGGCACGTTCCAGGGACTGATCAGCGCGCACACGCCCACCGGGTGGAACAGCGTGTAGTTCAGGTGCGTGGGCGTGGGGTAGGTGTGGCCGTCCACCCGCGTGCACATCTCGGCGAAGTAGTAGAAGTTGTCGGCCGCGCGCGGCACCAGCTGCTTGCCGGTCTGCGAGATGACCTGTCCGGTGTCCATGGTTTCCGTGCGTGCGATCTCGGGTACATGCGCGGCGATCAGGTCACCCAACTTGCGCACCAGGCGGGCACGTTCGGTGGCTGGCAGTCCTGCCCACTTGGGGAAGGCAGCCTTGGCCGCGGCGACGGCGGCGTTCACTTCCGCGGCGCCGCCGGCTGCCACTTCGGCCAGCACGTCTTGCGTGGCCGGGTTGAGGGTTTCGAAGGTGGCGGCGCTGTCGACCGACTGCCCGTTGATCAGGTGCTGGATGCGCATGGTGTGAAGGACTCTATCGACCGAAGGCGGCATCGCCCACGATGGTGTTCAGCAGGCTGCCAATGCCGTCGATCTCGCAAACGACTTCGTCGCCTTCGTTGACGTTGACCACGCCTTCCGGCGTGCCCGTGAGGATGACGTCGCCCGATTGCAACGTCAAGAAGCTGCTGAGATATTCGATCAGCGCCGGGATGTCGTTGACCATGTCGGACGTGTGCCCCTGCTGCGTCACCTGGCCGTTGACGCGGGTGCGCAGGGCCAGCGCGTGTGGGTCCGGCACGGCGGCCGCGGGTACGAACCAGGGGCCCAGCACGGTGCCGCCGTCGCGGTTCTTCACACGCAGGTTGGGGCGGTACCAGTTTTCCAGGTAGTCGCGCACGGCGTAGTCGTTGCACACGGTGTAGCCGGCCACGTGGGCCATGGCGTTCGCGCGCGGCACGGCTGTGGCCGCCTTGCCGATGACCACGGCCAGTTCGCATTCGTAGTGCATGAACTTCACGCCCGCTGGTCGGCGCGTCTGGCCGCGATGGCCAATCAGCGAACCGGGCCCTTTCAAGAAGGCCAAGGGTTCATCCTTGGACGTGACCGTGAGCTCCTTGCTCAGCTCCTTCAGGTGGTCGGCATAGTTCAGGCCGAGCGCAATGATCGTGCCGACCTGGAACGGCGGCAGCCAGACAACCGCGTCTTCGGGCAGCACACGGCCGTCGGTGAGTTGCAGGCCCATCGGATGCGGCGCGGCGCTGTGGACGGCGCCCGCGTAAGCGACGCGGGCCATGGCTGCGTTCGGCACGCCGCTCATGCCGGAGCC
The DNA here is from genome assembly GCA_963750785.1 of uncultured beta proteobacterium. Classification (GTDB taxonomy): domain Bacteria; phylum Pseudomonadota; class Gammaproteobacteria; order Burkholderiales; family Burkholderiaceae_C; genus Rubrivivax. Next base: position 216,913 of record CAVVSC010000007.1, read on the forward strand.
CCTTCGGCCGCGAGGCGCAGGCTCAGACGGCCAACGGCCGGACATTCGACGCGGACTGCTTGCCCCGCGCGCGCCAGCGGCCCGCCAGGGCTGCTGCCCAGCAGCAGGACATCGCCGGCCTCCAGGCTCATGAAGTCGCTGACATCGGCGACCAGGCGCGCGACGTTGCGCGTGCGGCCAGCGGTGCTGGCGTGTTGGGCGGCATGGCCGTCCAGCAGCAGCTGCATGGGCAGTGCATCGGGGGTCGGCACCTGATCGGCCGGCACCACGCGCGGGCCCAGCGTGCAGAAGCCGTCGCGTGCCATGAAGCGCAGCGCGGGCCGGTAATGGCTTTCATGCGGCACCCGCAGGTCCAAGGCCAGGCTGTAGCCGGCCACCCAGTCCAGCGCCTGCGCTGCAGGCACGCGGCAGGCGGGCTTGCCGATGACGATGGCCAGGCTGGCGTGCACCACCAACTGCGCCACGCCCGCGGGCACCGCAACCGGCGTGTCGCCCATCCAGCGCAGCGTGTTGCGCGGGCGCACGGTCAGCACCGGTGCCGTGGGCAGACCCTTGTAGGGCGGCTGCAGCGCGGCATCGCCCAGGGCCGACAGGTCGCTGGCGTGGTTCAGCAGGGCCGCATAGACCGCACCGGTCAGCCTGTGAGGCGGCACGTCAAAGCAGAGGTCGGACAGGCTCATGGGGGTGGACCGGGCAGGCTTGCGAACCCGCGAATGGGCGACGTCGGACACGCCATCAGAAATTCACTAACACCTTAGCAATGTAGTTGCTAAGATCGTCCCATGTCAAGCGCGCGCACGTCTTCTTCGCCCCTCGGAAGGCCGGGCCGGACGCCCAGGAAGCGGTCTGCGGGCGGGCCCAAACCAAGGCCCGTGAAGACGCGCGCCAAGGACCAGCAGCCCGCCGACCTCAAGCACCGCAACCTGCCCTTGATGCTGCTGCACGCACGCGAAAGCGTGATAGCCCATTTCCGTCCGATGCTGAACGAACACGGCGTCACGGAGCAGCAGTGGCGCATCGTGCGTGCGCTGCTGGAGCACGGCGCGCTGGAACCGCGCCAGATCGTCAGCATCTGCCGCATTTCGAGCCCCAGCCTGGCGGGGGTCTTGACCCGCATGGACGAACTGGGTCTGGTGACCCGAGAACGACTGGACCATGACCAGCGCCGGGTGCACGTGACCGCCACGGCCCGCAGCCGAACGCTGGCTGCTTCCATGGTGCCGCGCGTGGAGGCCACCTACGCGGCGCTTGAAGCGAGCCTGGGCGCCGAATTCATCGACGGCCTGTATGCCACCCTGGACGCCCTCATCAGCCGCTTGGGGGACCAGCCCGGCGAGGGCAGCTGAGTGCCGTCCAGGCACGCGCCTGTGCGGACTCAGGGGATGGGGTAGGGCTGGTCGTCCGGCGTGTCGAGCGCGATGCCGCGATAGTGGGCGCGCCAGCTGTCGGGCGGGTAGCTCGCAGCGTCGCCCGGGGCCAGGTAGTCTGCAATCTCGAAGTGGTTGACCTTGTGGCCCAGCGGCGCGGTGTCCAGCTGCGCCGTGCCCCGGATGTGCGACATGATGGACCGGCAGAGCAGCGAGTAGGCCCAGGGTGCCGAGCCGATCCCATCCAGGCCGACGCCAGGGAAATACAGATTCGGCGCATCCAGGCTGCGAAAGATGCCACCGCAGCGAGCGACCATGTCGTTGATGCTGCGCACCGCAGCAAGGGCCGGCAGGTCGAAGTACGACAGGTCCACGCCGTAGCCAGTGCCCCAGAGCAGCAGGTCGGGCTCCAGCACGTGTCCATCGCTCAGCGTGACGGTGCCCCCGCTGATGGCCTGCACCTGCGCGGCGTGGCGTTCGATGGCCGCGAAGTGGGCCAGCATGGCGGGGCGTCCTGGAATGAGTTGGTCCTCGTGCACATCGAAGGCATGCGCGGGCAGGATGTCGTGGAGGCCAAATTTCTCATAGCGGGCGCGCAGGTCGGCACCCAGGGTGGCGCTCTGTTCGGCCGCGGAGGCGCCGCTGGCTTGCAGCCGCGCGAAGCCGCGGACGCTGCCCGCGACGTGCTTGGGTTTCCTCGTCGGCGTGAACCAGCGCAAACCCCGGTAAGCCCAGACCGCACGGCGTGCACCGTGCTGGAAGCACAGCTCCAGCAGATCGAAGGCGGACGCGCCACCCCCCACTACGAGCACCTCGCGCCCAGCCAGCACGGTGGGGTCGCGCAGCGCGCTGGAGTGGAATTCCTGCAGCGTGCTGTGGCTGCGCGGCACGTCGGGAATGACCGGTGTGTTGTGCCCACCGGTTGCGGCCACCAGGTGCCGGGCCCGCACCACGCCATGTGGTGTCTCCAAGGCCCAGTCCGGGCCGTCTACACGGGCCCGATGCACGGGCGTGTGGAGCCGGATGCCATCGGCCAGTCCGAAACGCGCCACCCAGGCTTCAATGTTGGCCAGGATGTGCGGCTGCGTGGTACCGGTCAGCGGCAAGTCACCCAGGGCCCAATCGGCGGGGCTGATCTGGATGTCCTGCCAGGCCGGCAACTCGCGCCACAGGCCACCGACGCCGCCTTGCCGTTCAAGCACCACCGCGTGCAGGCCTGCACGGCGTGCGTAGTGCAAGGCCACGACGCCGGCCAGGCCGCCGCCCACGATCGCCACGTCAAAGAACTCGTTGCTGTGGTCCATGGTTCTCCCGCGAGGCTGGTTCAGTGCAGGTGCGCCTGGAGCGCGGTGCCGCCCACCGTTCAGGTGCCGCAGTAGGTCTGGTACGCGGCGGTCACTTGCAGCGGAGCGGGCATGGCGTAGGGTGCGAGGCCGGGGTCGTCGTCAAAAGGTCGCTGCAGCGCCGCCAGCAATTGCTTGAAAGGGCCCAGGTCCTCATGTTCGGACGCTGCGGCCAAGGCTTCTTCGACCCGGTGATTGCGTGGGATCACCCGCGGGTTGACCTGCCGCATGCGCGTGGCGCGCGCCGGCGCAGCCGCCGCGGGATCGCTGACATCCTCGTGCGCGCAGCGGGCGCGCCAGCGCTCCAGCCAGGGGTTGATGGCCGAGGGCTCGGAGAAGAGGGCTCGCAAGGGCTTGACGTCTCCGGCGGAGGCTTCGCCCAGGAAGCGCCAGGCTTGCGTGAAGTCCACGCGATGTTGTTGCAGCAGGCCCAGCCAATCCTCGGTCAGCGCGGTGTCGCCGCCCTCTGCTTGCTGCAAGCCCAGCTTGGCGCGTTGGCCTTCCAGCAACGCGGTGGCGTACCAGTCAGGGAAGGCGTCAATGACCTCGGTGACCTGTGCGACGGCCCGCTTGACTTCGGCTTCGTCGTCGCCGCTCACCATCAGCGGGAGCAGGGTCTCGGCCAGGCGCGCCAGGTTCCAGCGCGCGATGTGCGGCTGGTTGCCGTAGGCGTAGCGGCCGCCGTGGTCGATGCTGCTGAACACCGTGGCCGGGTCGTAGGCTTCCATGAAGGCGCAGGGGCCGTAGTCGATGGTCTCGCCGGAGATCGTCATGTTGTCGGTGTTCATCACGCCGTGGATGAAGCCGACGTTCATCCACTGCGCGATCAGCCTGGCTTGCCGCTGCGCCACGCTGCGCAAGAAGGCCAGGTGGCGGCCCGGCGTGCCGACCAGCGCCGGGTCGTGGCGCGCGATGGCGTAGTCGGCCAACTGCGCCAGTTTGTCGGCCTCGCCGCGCGCCGCAAAGAACTGGAAGGTGCCCACGCGCAGGTGGCTGGCGGCCACGCGCGTCAGCACGGCGCCGGGGAAGGCGCCTTCGCGATAGACCATCTCGCCCGTGGCTGCCACCGCCAAGGCGCGTGTGGTCGGGATGCCCAGGGCGTGCATGGCCTCGCCGATCAGCACTTCGCGCAGCATCGGCCCGACGGCTGCCTTGCCGTCGCCACCGCGTGAATAGGGCGTGCGGCCGGAGCCCTTGAACGCGATATCACGCCGCCGGCCCTGCGTGTCCAGCAACTCGCCCAGCAGCAGCGCACGGCCGTCACCCAGCTGCGGCGAAAAGCCACCAAACTGGTGGCCGGCGTACACCTGGGCGATGGGCTCGGCGCCTTCGGGCAGCACATTGCCCGCGAAGAACGCGGCGCCTTCTTCGCCACCCAGGCCCGCTGGGTCCAGGCCCAGTTCCGCGGCTAGCGCGGCGTTCAGGTACAGCAGGCGCGGCGCTATTGCCGTGGCCGGCTTCCAGGCCGTGTAGAAGCCGGGCAATTGGCGGGCGTAGGTGTTGTCGAAGGAGATGGGCTGCATGCGGCGCGCTGGGCTTGGACTCCCGCAGGCAGCGGGCCCGGAAGTGTGCCCTGCTCGCGTTGGCGAGATGGTCCAAGGGCCTAAGCCCTTGAGCCGCTAAGCGCGCTTCGAAGATTTGTTGAAGGCCACGGCAGCCCGGACCAGCGCCTTCAGCGCCGCGTCGTCCACGGCAGCGCCTTCGCGGAAGTCGATGGCGCGGCGCGTCTGGCCTTCCAGGCTGGAATTGAAAAGGCCCTTGGGGTCGGGCAGCGACGCACCCTTGGCAAAGGTCGTCTTCACGGCGGCCTTGTAGGTTTCGCCGGTGCAGATGATGCCGTCGCAGGACCACACCGGACCGCCCCACTTCCATTCCTCGACGATCTCGGGGTCTGCGGCCCGTATCAGCGCGCGCACCCGGCCGAGCATCGCGCCCCGCCAGTCGCCCAGGTCCTTGATCTTGGCGTCGATCAAGGCCGAGGGCGAATCGGCCGCAGCCTCCGCAGCGGGCTTGGCTGCAGGCGCCTTCGCGGACTTGGACTTGGACGTGGGCACGGCAGCTCCCGGTCGTTTCTGGCGCTTGCTGGCGTGTCAGGCCAGCTTGAAGGGCAGTTCGCGGATCGCCTTGCCCGTCAGGCGCGCGATCGCATTGGCAAAGGCCGGGGCCAGCGGCGGCAGGCCGGGCTCGCCCATCCCGGTGGGTGCGTCCGCGCTGGGCACGGTGTGCACGTCGATCTGCGGCATGTCGGTGATGCGGGGCACCACGTAGTCGTTGAAGTTGCTCTGCTCCACCACGCCGTCCTTCAGGGTGATGGCCGCGCCCGGCAGGCACATCGCCAAGCCCATCAAGGCGGCACCTTGCACCTGCGCTTCCACCGTCTTCGGGTTGACGACCAGGTTGCAGTGCACGCCGGCCGTCACGCGGTGCAGCGTGGGCTTGCCGTCCTTCACCGAGGCTTCCACGACATAGGCCACCACGGTGTTGAAGGACTCGTGCACAGCCACGCCCCAGGCCTGGCCCGCGGGCAGCGGACGTTTCCCATAGCCCGACTTGTCCACCGCCAGCTGCAGCGCGGCCTTGTGGCGCGGGTGCTCGCTGCCCATCAGTTTCATGCGGTAGGCCACCGGGTCCTGCTTTGTCGTGCGGGCGATTTCGTCGACCAGGGTCTCCATCACGAAGGCGGTGTGGGTGGACCCGACGCTGCGCCACCACAGCACGGGCACGTTGAGTTTGGGGTGGTGCACCGTCAAGCGCATCGGCACGTCGTACGGCTCCTTCATGCCTTCGACGGCCGTGTCGTCGACGCCGTTCTTGACCATCATGGGTTCGAACATCGTGCCGCCCATGATGGACTGGCCGACGATCACGTGGTCCCAGGCGGCCACCCGGCCTTGTGCGTCGAAGCCGATCTGGGCCGTGTGCAGGTGCATGGGCCGGTAGTAGCCGCCCTTGATGTCGTCTTCGCGGCTCCACAAGGTGCGGATGGGCGTACTGATCCCCGCAGCTTGAGCGGCCTTCACCACCGCACAGGCTTCCACCACATAGTCGCTGCTGAGGATGGCGCGGCGCCCGAAGCCGCCACCGGCCATCTGCACGTTCACCTTCACGTTCTGTGCGGGCACGCCCAGCGCGGTGGCGGCCGACATGCCGTCCAGCCCCGGCATCTGCGAACCCATCCAGAGTTCGGCCTGGTCGCCGCGCAGGCTGACGGTGCAGTTCAGGGGCTCCATCGGCGCATGCGCCAGGTAGGGAAACACGAACTCCGCCCTGATCTGGTGGGTGGCCTTGGCCAGACCGGACACATCGGCGTCGAACTTTCGCGGACCCGGTTTCGCCGCCAGTTCGCGGTACTGGACCAGCTGCCTGGCGCTGTCGACCTTTTCGACACTGCCAGTGTCCCATTCGATTTTCAGCGCGTCGCGACCCTGCTTGGCCGGCCAGTAGCCCGTGGCAATGACGGCCACGCCTTCGCCGCCCCGGTCCAGCTTGACACGCAGCACCGCCTTCACGCCTTGCACGGCCTTGGCGGCACTGTCGTCCAGGGACTTCAGCTTGCCCGCGAAGACCGGCGGCTTGGCGACCACGGCGGTCAGCAGGCCGGGCAGGCTGACATCGATGCCGTAGCCTTGCTTGCCGCTGGACTTGGCCTTGGCGTCCAGCCGGCCGGTGGCCTTGCCAATCAGGCGGAAGTCATTGGGGTCCTTCAGCTTCACGGACTGCGGCACCGGCAGCTTCATGGCGGCCTCGGCCAGTTCGCCATAGCCCAGCTGTTGGCCGCCGGGGCCGATGACCACGCCCTGGCGGGTGCGCAGCGTGGCCGCGTCCACCTTCCATTGCGTGGCCGCTGCGCTCACCAGCATGGCGCGCGTGCGGGCACCCAGCTCGCGGTACTGCGTGTACGAGTGCGCGATGGAGCCGGACCCGCCCGTGAGGTGCAAGCCAAACACCGGATCGATGTAAGCCGGGTCGTTGTTGCCATGCACGCTGCGCACCTTGGACCAGTCGGCGTCCAGTTCCTCGGCCAGGATCATGGGCAGGGCGGTCTGCACGCCCTGGCCAAAGTCCAGGCGGTTGATGGTGACGGTGGTGGTGCCGTCCTTGTCGATGTGCACAAAGGCCGCGGGTTGTTCGATCGGCTTCAAGCCGGCCGCGGCTGGGGCGGCGCCTTGCGCCTGCGCCGCAAGCGGGAAGGCGCCGAGCGCAAAGCCGCTGACCGCGGTCAGCTTCAGGAAGTGGCGCCGCGGCAATTCGGCCGCAGCGTTGTCAGTGGCGCGGGTGTCGGCCTGGCGCTTCAGCAGCGCCTGCAGGTTCTTGGGCAGTTCAAAGCTGGCTTGGTCGAAGTTCATGTGTGTGCTCCTTCAGGCCAGTGACTTGGCTGCGTCGACCACGGCGGCGCGGATGCGCGCATAGGTGCCGCAACGGCAGATGTTGCCCGCCATGGCGGCGTCGATCTCGGCGCTGGTCGGCAGCTTGCCGGTTGGCAAGGACTTGAGGAAGGCGGTGGCCGACATGATCTGGCCGCTCTGGCAGTAGCCGCACTGCGCCACGTCGTGCCGCACCCAGGCTTCGTGCACGGCCTTGCCGACCTTGTCCTTGCCGTCGGTGACAGCTTCGATGGTGGTGATCTTCTGGCCCGCCGCGGCCGCGATCGGTGTCACGCAGGAGCGGATGGCCTGGCCATTGAGGTGCACCGTGCAGGCGCCGCACTGCGCGGCTCCGCAGCCAAATTTGGTGCCGGTCATGCCCAGCGTGTCGCGCAGGGCCCAGAGGATCGGCGTGGAGGGGTCGGCATCAAGCTCGCGGTTCTGGCCGTTGATGTGGAGCGTGCTCATCGTGCAATCCTTTGACGAACGGGTCTTTGGTGAACAGATATTCACTTAAACGATAGATCCATCCGGAATCCTGGTCAAGCGCAAGGTCAAGCCATCAGGCCTTGATGCCGTCCCAGCACACGCCAAAGGCCATGGCCAGGTGGGCCTGGCTGCGGGTCAGCGAGCCGGATCGCAGCATGTTTGACGTTTCGCGCACCGAGCCGCCAAAACTGTTGATCAGCAAGGGCGTCGGCACGTCCTTCAGGATCTGCTGCGAGCGGGCCGTTTCGATCAGTTCGACCCAGGACTTGAACAGCCGCGCCGACAGGTCGCGGCTCTCCTGGCTGAACCAGGGCGAGTTGACGTACTGCTCCATGAACACCATCTGCGCATAGTGCGACAGCCGGTGCTCCAGCCAGTTGGTCCACATGCGCTGGAAGCGGCTGCGGAAGGGTTGGGCTGCATCGTCACCCTGCATCAGGCTGGCGGCGGTGGCTGTCTTGGCCTCTTCGTACAAGGCCACCAGCAACTCTTCCTTGGACTTGAAATAGACGTACAGCGTGCCGGTCGCCAGACCCGCTTCACGGGCGATGGCGGCCATGGTCAGACCGCTCAGGCCGGTCTGCTCCACCAGCCTGAAGGTGGCCGCCGAGATCGCCCGCAGCTTGTCGTCGTCCTTGGGTCTCACGCCCGGATCATAGTTGAATATATGTTCAGGAAGTGCTTGAAGCGCGGGGGCCGATGCCGTGCTTCATCCCCCGCTGAGTGCCAGCACGACCGCCACAAAATCGTCCGGCCGCAAGGCATGCCCAAGATCGCGCACGCCCAGGCCGTTGACGAAAAGGCGCATGTTCGGCCGCAACTGGTCTTGCTCGTCGACGACCCGAAAACGCAGGCCAGGGTAGCGGCGCTCCAGGTCCGCAAACAACTCAAGCAGGGTGCCACCGGCCGCATCAACCTGCGCGTCCCGCGTGTACGAGCGCAACGCGCCGGGGATCAGCACCTTCATCTGTGCGCTTTCAACCCACTTCGGCCACTTCTACGGCGTAGATCTCTGGCAGGTGGCGTGCGATGTTGGACCAGCGTGCGCCTTCTTCTCGTCCGATCCAGAGTTCACCGCTGGTGGTGCCCAGGTACAGCGCCGGGCTGGCCTGCGTGTCCACGGTCATGGCCTGGCGCTTGGTGGTCCACCAGGCCTGGCTTTCGGGCAGGCCCTGGTCCAGGCGTTGCCAGGTCTTGCCGGCGTTGCGGGTGACGTAGGCGGCGGGGCGCCCGTCCGGGCTGGTGCGCGGCCAGACGGTGGTGCCGTCCATGGGGAAGACCCAGGCGGTGTCTGCATCGCGCGGGTGCACGACCATGGGGAAGCCGATGTCGCCCACGCGCTTGGGCATCTTGCGGCCGATGCGCTGCCACATGTCGCCGGAAGGGTCCATGTCCGCGCCGCCGTTGCGGTCGATGCGGTAGATGCCGCAGTGGTTCTGCTGGTACAGCCGGTCCGGGTTCGTCGGGCAGATGCGCATGCAGTGCGGGTCGTGGAAGGTGACGGTGGCCGCGTCAAAGCCTTCGACGATCTCCATACCCTTGATCAAGGTCTTCCAGCTGAGGCCGGCATCCAGCGACTCGTGCACGCCGCCGCCCGACATGCCGAAGTACAGGTGCTTCGGGTCGCGCGGGTCGACGATGACCGAGTGCAGCTTGGGTCCGTCCGGCGTGCCGTCTTGCGCCGACCCCATCCATTCGCGGAACTGCGGGTCGTCGTTGATGGCGGGCAGCGGCGTCCAGCTGACGCCGCCGTCTTCGGACCGGAAGAGTCCCTGCGGCGAGGTGCCGGCGTACCAGGTGTCGCGTTCGCTGGCGTGCCCCGGCGTCAGCCAGAAGGTGTGGTCCACCGACCGCGCGGGCAGGCTGTTGGTCGGCTTGGCAAAGGCCGGCGGCTGCTTCGCTTCCTTCCAGGTGCGGCCCAGGTTGGTGGACCGGAAGACCGTCGGCCCCAGGTGCCCAGTCTTGGCCGCAGCCAGCAGCGTGCGGCCGTCGCGCGGGTCCAGCACCACGTGGCTGATGTTGTGGCCCAGGAAGTGCGGGCCGTTGGCGCGCCAGGTCTTGCGCTTGGCGTCGCCGTGGAAGATCCATGCGCCTTTGCGCGTGGCCACCAGGACGACCAGCGGCTTCGGCGCTGCGGGCGCGCGGCGTGCCGACACTTTCTTGGTGGAAGGGGAGGGGGCGGCTGTTCGGCTCATGGGGGCTCCTCGGGCTAGGGTCATCCGCACGACGATCGAGCAGGCACGATCTCGACAAGCGGCAACCCGGATCGCCCTTTTAGCCGACAGGCCGGCGTTCCGACAAGGCCTGTCAGGCCGCCTGCTGCCCTGCGCCGGCCGCCTGCAAAGCCAACGCCGCCCAGGCCAGGGTCTCGTCGTGCGTGGCCAGGGTGCCGGCCTCGATCTCGGCATCGCAGCGGGCCGCCCCCAGGCTGGTGCGGGCCGCCTCCAGCTGTGCGGCCTGCTGGCCGGTGCTGGTGGTGTCCAGCGGCATCTGCAGCAGCCGGCGTTGCGCCGCGTCCGCGGCATTCAGCCGCGTGGCGGTGAGCACATCCCCGGTCTCCAAGGCCCATTCCGCCACCCCGCTGACCAGCGCCTGTGTGAGGTAGCGCGAGCACACCTCACGGCCCAGTCGCAAAGCCTCCTCAAGGTAGGGGCGTGCCAGGTCCAGTTGACGGCGTTCGATCGCCACCGACGCGCAATTGAGCAAGGCGACACCGATGTCGAAGCGATTCGGCTCGGTGCGGCGCAGCGCCAGCAAGTCCAGGCAACGCTGCCAGGTTTCGTCCAGTCGGCCGGCCAGGCGTGCCACCGTGGCCAGGCCGCTCAGTGCGTTGCCCAGGCGGCGCTGGTCGCCGCAGCGGCGAGACGCTTCGCAGGCTTCCAGCAAGCTTCGCATGGCGGCGTCCAGGTCGCCGCGCCTGCGTTCATGCTCGCCTTGCAGGTACAGGCCTGCGCCCAGCAACTCGTCGTCGCCCAAGGCGCGGGCGCTGGCCAGCTGCGCTTGGATCAGTGCCGCGGCTTCCTCGTGCCGGCCCATCCACTGCGCCAGCTGTGCGGTGGCCATCAGGGCTGCGCAACGTTCGCGGCTCGGCGGCTCGGCCGGTGCGCGCGACAAGGCGGCCGCGCTCAACTGGTGGCCCAGCGGCAACAGCCCACGGGCGCCCCAGAAGTGGCGCAGCGCAACCACCAGGCGCAGTTCGCTGCGGCTGTCGCCGCTTTGCCGGTACCAGGCCAGCGCTTGCAGCAGGTTGTCGCGTTCGGCGTCCAGGTGTTCAATGACGCGGCCTGGGTTTGTGGCCACCATGAGGTGGCGTTCTTCTTCTTCTGCCAAGGCCAGGAAGTGCGCGGCGTGGCGCTGGCGCAGCGGCGCGGCGGCGCCACTGCTGTGCAGTTGTTCCAGCGCGAATTGGCGTACCGTCTCCAGCAGGGTGTAGCGCGCAGCGGCCTGGCCGGCATCTGCGCCGGTGTGTTCGACCTGCAGCAGCGACAGCGCCAGCAGCCGGCTCAGACCTTCGACCAGCGCCACAGGCGCACCGGCTTCGCCCTGCAGCGCGGCTGCGGCCGCCAGGTCGCAGCCCCCGCTGCACAGGGCCAGCGCGGCCAGCAGTTGTTGTTCAGAGGGTGCCAGCCGGTCCCAGCTCCAGCTCACCACGGCGTGCAAGGTCTGCTGGCGTGGCAGCGAACGTCGGCTGCCCACCAGCAGCTGGAAGCGCTCTTCCAGCAGGGACAGAACCTGGGCGGGCGCCAACACGCGCAACTGTGCGGCGGCCAGTTCGATGGCCAGCGGGATGCCGTCGACGCGGTGGCAGATGGCCGCTGCGGTGGCCAGTGCGTCACCTTCGGCCACGAAGCCGGGCAGGGCGTCCCGGGCCCGGTCACAGAACAGCTGCACCGCTTCGGCCTTGGCCATGGCAGCCGGCAACGCGCCGGGCGCGGGCAGGCCGAGCGGCTGCACGGGCATCACGTTTTCGTCTGACATTCCCAGGGCCTCGCGGCTGGTGGCCAGCACACGCAATTCAGTGGACGCTGTCAGCAGTCGCGACGCCAGCTCGGCCACGGGGTCCAGCAGATGTTCGCAGTTGTCGAGCACCACCAGCATCGTGCTGCCGTGCACGCGTGCCGCCAGCAGGTCTTGGGTGTCGGTGCCCGCGGCCTGCGCCACGGACAGCACGCGGGCCAAGGCCAAGGCCACCTGGCTGCCGTCTTCCAGCGCCGCCAGGTCCACGAACCACACGCCGTCTGCAAAGCGCGCCTGGAGTTCGGCAGCCAGGCGCAGGGCGAGCCGGGTCTTGCCGCTGCCGCCGATGCCTGTGAGTGTCAGCAGGCGGGCCTGGCCCAGGCGTTGCGCGGCGTTGTCCAGCAGGGCCTCGCGTCCGATGAAGCGTGTGCGGGGTGCCGGCAGGTTGTGGGGCGCTGCGTGGCCGGCGTGGCCGGCGGGCTTGTCCAAGGGCAGGACAAAGCGGTAGCCCAATGAGGCCACCGTGGCAATGGCCCGCGCGCCCAGCAGCTTGCGCAGCTGCGAGACCTGCACGTGCACATTGGCCTCTTCAACGACGAGGCCCGGCCAGGCCTGCTGCAGCAGCTGCTCCTTGCTGACCAGCGCGCCGCCGGCGTCCAGCAGCGCGATGAGCACGTCCAGCGCGCGCGCGCCTATGGGCCGCTCCTCCCCGTCATGCAGGAGCAGGCGTTCCTGGGTGCGCAGTTCGAAGCGGCCGAAGCGGTGGATGTGTGGCATGGTGAGACGCAATGTAGACCTGCGTCCGCCCCCCCGGACCACCGCTTTAGTACGCTTTAGAGACGCTTGGCCGCGTTGAGCCTGAGACCGTTTCCGGACAGGCCTGCAGCCTATTTGATGGCGGCCAAGGAGGCCCTGCGTTCATGCAGTGTGGACCTTGAGATTGAAACCCTCAGATGCCTCGGGCGCCTGGAAGTACGACGAGACATGAATGAAGTCCGCTTCCGTCAAGTGGTGCGAGCCTTCAGGCCGCGCCCGGTTGCGCTGGCCGATCTGCGCCAGGCAGGTGTCGTCCGGGGTGTTCACGAAGTGCAGCACATGCGCTGCACCGGCAGCTTCGAACACCGAACGAAACCAACTGCGCCCGGCCGTGGTGTTGGCCTGGAAATCCAGCACCACGGATTGGCCCGCGATCAGCAGGTCGGTGGTGAGCGGGCCGATGACGTCCTTCAGCCGCTTGGACAAGCGGATGTAGTCATCGAATGTCTTCAGCTGGTCGCCAAACAGGCGGACCATGCACACGTCTTCGGATATCAGGAGCGCTCCGCTTTCCTGCGCCAGGCGCGCCGCAAGGGTCGTCTTGCCCGCGCCCGCTTTGCCGCAGAAGAAGTGGAGCGTCGGCACAGCGGACCTGCCTCAGGCTGCCGCGGGTGGCGACGGCGGGGTGGATGGCGCCTGGGGCTGCCCGTTGATGCGCAGCAGCTCGGCATCCAGGCAAGCCCAGGTCGGCGCGCTGGTCGCCCAGATATTGGCCACCGGGCGGATGGACGAAGGATCGTCCAGCGTGCCAGTTCGCACCACCGTCATCGTCGGCCGGCCGGAGTTGTCCGCGAACAGGTGGCTGCCGCAGGTCGGGCAGAAGCGCCGGCGCACGTGGTTGCCGCTGTCGGCCACGCTGGTGTATTCGGCAGGCTGCCCGGTGATGTCGATCGCAGACGTCGGAAAAATGGCATTGGCGGTGCCATTGCCCGCCAGGTGCTGGCAGTCCCGGCACCAGCAGATGCGTGCGACCAGGGGTTCACCACGCAAGCGGTAGCGGATCTGTCCGCAAAGGCAGGCGCCGGTTCGTTCGCTCATGGGCCGTTCTTTCAAGGGGGGGTGGGGTGGCGGGCGGCGTTTGGTGAGGCGCGTGGCGCAGCGTCTGAACAGCGCGCCCTGCTGGCCCGTGTTCAGACGGTACCGGCGGGCCAGGCAGCCGAAAGTCCTGCAATCAATGCCCGGGTCTGTTTGGGTTTGCGTTTGCGCAGCGCCACCAGCCTGGCCTGCACGTCCTGCAACTCCTGCTCGTATTCGGTGTCCTTGATGGATTCAATCTCGCGCTGAATCCGCTTCAGTTCGATCAGCGCATCCGATGCCTTTGTTTGCAGCGCCGGCTGGCTCTCTGCCAAGCCGATGAGCAGCTCCGTGATCAGCCCCAATTGCCTGCCGTAGCTGGCCACGTCAAAGGCCTTCTGCTCGATCCTGGCATTGCCGGCTTCAGGCTTGATGCTGCCGAAGAACCAGGACGTGTTCGGTTCGATGTCTTGAAGCACATCGCCGCTCCAAGGAAATTCAATCCGAGGAGCCCAGAGCCAGAACCATGGAACCATAGTGCCTCCCAGTGGTGATTGCCTGCCCATTCTGGCGACAGAAACCTGCCGTGCGCCTTACCGAGTGAGCCGGTAGATCATGATCGCCGCGCGGATGGCGTTCTTGTGGATCGATGCCGGGTTCAGGTATTCGAAAGGTGAATGCGAGCCACCGCCCGTAGCACCCAGGCCGTCCAGGGCTGCTGCGTAGGGCGCTGCGAACTGCACGTCGCCCGCACCACGGGACTCCGGGTTGGCGGCCTTGACCTTGCCGTAACCGAGTTCCTCGCTGAGTTGCGAATAGAACTCCTGCAGCGCCTGGTTGGCCGAAGTGGCCGCCATCGGCGGGTAGGACTCGGCAAAGCTGATGCTGGCTGACGTGCCGGGCAGGCTTTGCGCCACCACCTCGCGCATGCGGCTGCGGGCGCGGTCTCGCTGTTCAGCCGTCAGCGCGCGCAGGTCGCCGCGCGCCAGGGCCTTGGGCGGGATGATGTTGCCCTTGCCGGATACCGTGCCACGCGCCTGGCTCGCGTCAAAGTCCACGTCCGTGCCGGCCAGCAAGACGCCAGCGCTGAAGGTCAGGCCCGGTTCGATCAACTGTTCGCGGAAGGCATTGACGGCGCGCGCCAACTCGTAGGCCGCGCCAAAGCCGGCACTGGGCCCGAAGATGCCCGAGGAGTGCCCTTGCTTGGCTGTGACGGTCAGCGTCCAGGACCCCGCGCCGCGCCGTCCGATGGCCACCGATTCTTCGCCGTTGACGTCCACGCCCATGCCTTCGAACGACAGCACCACGTCGCTCTTTCTGGCCATGTCGATCAGGTCCGCGCGCGCCTGTGTGATGGGCTGGCCCACGCTTTCTTCGTCACCGGTCAGCAGCACCGACACACCGGCGCCGTCCAGCGCGCCCACGGTCTTCAGCGCACGCAAGGCTTCCAGCAGGATCACCACGCCGCCTTTCATGTCCGAAACGCCCTGGCCGCGGATGCGCTGGCCGTCCGCCTTCCACGGAGCCACGGGACTGAAGGGCTCGAAGACCGTGTCCATGTGTCCCAGCAAGAGCAGCCGCTTGCCGCGGCTTCCTTCGAGTCGGGCCGCCAGGTGACCGGCGCGCTGCATGGTGGCCGGCATGTCCACCCAGCGCGTGGCAAAGCCCAGCTCGTCCAGTTCGGCGCGGAAGAGCCGGCCGACGTCCTTCACGCCATCGGTGTTCAAGGTGCCGCTGTTGATGTGGACGGACTTCTCCAGCAGCACCAGCGCTGCGGGCGACCGTGCCTTGACCGCGTCGACGATGCGCTGTTCTACCGTGGACAGCTCGGCCCGTGCGGGCCCGAGCAAGCTGGCCAGCACAGACAGGGCCAGAAGGCGATGCACAAGCTTCATGGGGAGTCCGTTCAAGCCCTGGACAGGCACTGGTCTGGCGCTAGACCGAAAAGCTGGTGATGGCCCACACCACCACCACCAGCTGGACCAGGTTGATGCCAATGGCCGTCAGGTGTGTCCGGCGAAAGCCCGGGATGGCATCCGAGACGTCGGCCGGTATCTGGGTGCGCAGCATGTCCATCTTGCCTATCACCTTCCAGCGCAGGAACCCGGCCAGGGCCGCCAGGCCCGCCGCGCCCATGGCAAACGCCACGCGCCCGGCCAACGCAAAACTCAGCGCCGTGGCTGACGCGGTGAACATCGCGGCCAGATAGTAGGTGTTGAAGAAGCCCCGGATGAAACGCGCATCCACGGGCGTGTCGTGCTTCAGCACCAGCAAGGGCACGGAGCCCATCAGGAAGTAGGCGGTGGTCACCAGCAGGGCGACAGAGAAGCACAGCGCGGCAATCGTGGGAGCGGACATGTTCGAACTCCGTCTGCGG
Organism: uncultured beta proteobacterium; assembly: GCA_963750785.1. Taxonomy (GTDB): domain Bacteria; phylum Pseudomonadota; class Gammaproteobacteria; order Burkholderiales; family Burkholderiaceae_C; genus Rubrivivax. Next base: position 232,640 of record CAVVSC010000007.1, read on the forward strand.
GTGTGTCAAAGGCCTGCGCGGCCCGGGGTTTGCGAGCGGCGGCCCTACTGCAGCCGGCGCACCTTGGGGCTCTTGGTGAGGCCTTCAAAGTCCAGGAAGAACGAACCGAAGGCGCCGCGCCGGACTTTGACTTTACGCATGTCCGGCGTGATGGTGCCGCTGCTGCCGTCCACGACCTCCCAGACCTGCCCGTTCTGAAGGCGGATCTTGTCGTTCGGGCCCCAGCCTTGGAAGTCGGACACCACCACCGACTCGATCGACTCCAGCTCGGGCAGCTTGGGTTTCTGGGGCAAGCCAAACTGCGCGACAGGTCCACTCGGCACCGGAGGGCTGGCCGGCCCGGCGGCGGGTGCGGGCGCCGCGCCGGGAGGCGGCGCGGACTTCGGTGGGTTTGGTGGGTTCGGTGGGTAGAGCGCGTCATAGCAGGCCAACCGGGAAGACGTGTCCACGATGGACTGACAGCGCGGGACGCCATCGCTCTGCGCGAAAACCTGGGTGCAGCCAGCGGCAACAAGCAAGGCGACAAGACTTGAACGCATGGTGGTGATGCTCGGTTTCACTGAAAGCCTGCGCAGCGCGGGCGGGGCCGGCTGGCACGCGCGCATTGTCGGCTGTGAGGCGCTTGCGCTCAGTTTTGTCGCGAGGGTCGATGGACGGCTGACGGCCGCAGGCAGCCTGCTGATCTGGATTCGGAAAGTGGCAGAAGAGACAAGTGGACTTCTGGCCCCGGGGAATTCATTCAATTTCAGCGATGGTTCACTGTTTTCTCAGGACCCAATGGCGGTTCAAGGCCACGATTCGCAGCGCTTTCAACCATCGAAGGGCCACCATGAAGCTTCTCAATATCTCGATTCTTGCCATTGCTGCCTTGGGTTCATTCACCACGGTTTCGCTTGTGGTGGCACAGGCAGATTTGCCACCAGGTGCCATGCGAATCACGCCCGACGAGTTGCGATTCGGACCGGGTCGGGTCCCTGGGCACGAGATCGCACCCCTGATCGGCGCATCGAACAAGCCTGGCGCCTACGTCGAACGCGTGCGCTTCCCAGCCAACGCGATCTCACAGGCGCACTCCCACCCGGAGGACCGCACGTACACCGTGATCTCCGGAACCTGGTACGTCGGTTATGGCGACAGCTATGACCCCGCCAAGCTCAAGGCCTTGCCTCCCGGCAGCTTCTACACGGAGCCGGCCAACGTCACCCACTTCTCGCTAACCAAGGACGAGCCTGTCCTGGTGCAGATCAGTGGCAGCGGACCTTCGGCGACACGCTTCGTCGATGCGAGTCACGCGCCGCGTCGGCCCTGACCCGGCGACAGCGCAGCCAACCATCGGCGACTAGGGCAGGGCCAGCACTCGAGCAAGGCCACGGACGAAGGGCTCATGCTGTTGCCGGAACCTCGGAGTTTGCGGCGGCCATTCCGACTCGACCGCCACAAGGCTGACGTTCGGCCAGGCACTGCGCAAGGCAGAACGAGACTCCTCGATGCACGGCAAGTCGCCAGCGACCGCGCAGACTCCGGCGAGCACCGCCCATGCGGCGCGGTCGATTTGCGGCGCCCGCGTCGCGCTGCGGGCGTGTGTCAGGGCTTCGTTCACCTCACCCTTGTGCAAATAAGCCAATGCCAAGTGCCGTTCGAACCGCGACAGCCGTGGGTCACGGGGGCTGATGGACAGTGCCTGGCGATAGCGCTCAATCGCCAGATCCGGATCGCCAAGCATCAAGTGGGCAATGCCGAGGTACGAGTAGGCCACCGGGTGAGACGGGTTGGTACGGATCTCGTACTCGAGTGCCTGCTGCCCTTCGACATAGCGCCCACGCAACACTTGCGCTGCGCCCCACACGGTGTGCACCAACGGGTGATCGGGATCGATCGCAAAGGCCCGCTTGGCAGCCTGCTCCGCGCCGGCCTCGGCCTGTTCAGCCGGCAGGGATTGATTGATGCGCGCACGCAAATGCCAACTGGCCATCGTCTTCCAGGCAATCACCGAGCGATCGTCCAGTTCGAGTGCCCGCTGGGCCAGGTCGCGAGCACGGGACACCTCGGTGGGTGTTCCGCGGTTCCAGGCCGCCCAGGCCTGCAACGCCAGGTCGTCGGCCACCGGGTTGGTCGGATCGGCCCGGTGGATGCGCGCCGACTCCTCATCGATCAGTTTGACGTGCAGGACATTGGCGACACGATTGGCCACCTCGCGTTCGGCTTCGTGACGGGCAGTCAAGGTACTGTCGAGGCGCTCGCTCCAACGCAGAGCCCCGGTGGCGACATCGATCAGTTGCATGCGCAGCGTCACACGGTCGCCGTCACGGTCGACGGAACCGGCAAGCACGTAGCGCACGTCGAGTTCGGCGCCCACGCGGCGAAGGTCCGCACCGCGCGCTGGAAAGGCTTGGGTCGACACGCGGGAGACAACGCGTGCGCCAGGGATGCGAGCCAGATTGAACGTGATGTCCTCGCCCACGACCTCGGCGAACCAAGTGGCTTCAACATTGGCACCAACAACTTCGAATGGCAGCACCGCCAACGACAGCTGCCCAACGGGCCCCGGGCGAAGCTGGCGCCAGCCCCACCACACCGAAAGCACAAGCGCTGCGGCAAGCCCGACCCACGCCATCGCAGTCCAAGGCCTTGCCTTTGGCGGCGAGTGGACTGTCGCTGCAGTCGCTGCAGCGGACGACTGCGGTGTCGCTGTATCGAGCAGCTCGGCCGGAGTCTTGACGGTGGTCGCTGCCGGCGGTGCGTCCAACCGGTAGCCCCGGCGTGCATGGGTCTGGAGCCAGGCTTCGCGTCCCGGGCCGAGCGCACGGCGGATCTCGGCGATGCACTGGGTCACGGAGTTCTCCGTGACCAGCACCTCGCCCCAAACAGTCTTCAACAGCTCGTCACGCGACACCAGGCTACCAGCCTTGAGAAGCAATTGAGCAAGCACGGCCGCCGTCTGTGGACGCAGCCTCTGCGTTTGGCCATCCACGCACAACTCACCCGAGATCGGCTCGAACAAGACGTCACCGAATGCGATGCCGAGGGGTAAGCTGGGTTCCATCGAGACTCTTGGCGATGCAGCTAAGCCGTTCTGGCACAAGATGCCAGGATCCAGGAAACGATGTGGCAAGTATGAGGCCCCGTGCGTGCGCGGACGGTCGAGCGCGGCCGCCGCACCGCAGCTTCGAACGTGACCTCTGGACCGGCTCCTTGCGTCTGGACCCCAAGCCCGGGTCCCGGCCGGACATGGAAGGTCCGCTCGCGTGGCATCGGGACTTCATACTCGCTGCGAAAGGGGAACCGATGCGCGGCAGCGAATATTTCGACCTGAAGGCGTTCACCAAGATCGTCGAACACGGCAGCTTTACGAGCGCGGCGCAGGCGCTCCACATCACGCCTTCCGCGTTGAGCCAGACCTTGCGTCAACTGGAGCGCCGACTCGATGTTCGATTGCTCAATCGCACCACCCGCAGCCTGTCTGTCACCGACGCCGGCCTGCGCTTGATGGCGCGGCTGCAGCCTGCATTGCGCGAAATCGACGCGGCGCTCGAGGCCGTCGACAACCTTCGCAGTTCGCCAGCTGGCACGCTGCGCCTGCACCTGCCCCGCTTGGCAGCGCGCACGTTCCTCGAGCCCAATCTCGAACGCTTCCGGCGTGCCTACCCAGACATCGTCCTGGATGTGACGGTCGACGATGCCATCACCAACATCGTCGATCAGGGCTTCGACTTGGGCGTGCGCCTGGGGGCCTTGCTGGAAAGCCATATGGTGGCGGTACCGATCGGACCGGCGCTGCGCCACATTCCGGTTGCCTCGCCCTCGTACCTTGCCGAATTCGGCGTGCCGCAAAAGCCCGAGGACCTGCTCCAGCACCGTTGCATCAACTGGCGCCAGCACGGCAGCCGCAGCCTGTACCACTGGGAGTTCAGGAAGGGCAGGAAGTCGCTGGCGGTCTCGGTCAGTGGGCCGCTCATCGTTTCGGAACGCAACCTCGCCTTGTCGGCGGCCTTGCGCGGTGTCGGCGTCGCCTTTGTCGCCGAGCAACTGGCCCGGTCCCACATCGAAGAGGGAACGCTGGTGCCGATGCTTGAAGACTGGTGCGCCAGCTATCCGGGTTGGCACCTCTACTACCACAAGCAGCCTCACACCCCGGGGACCGTCAAGGCCTTCGTCAGCTTCGTCCATTCTGTCTACAGATCGACATAAAGTATTAAGGTTTTGTCATATTGAGCTTGTGAACCGCCAGGGGAATACTGAGTGGCCAGCCCGCGCACGCAGATCGGGCGGTTTCAACAAGGCGGACAGTGGAGATAAGGATCAACGGCGTCGTGCGCAGCTGTGATGCGCCGACAAGCAGCATGGCGGTCTTTGTCCTGCGCAATGACCTGGGCCTGGCCGGGGTGCGCCTGGGATGTGGCGAAGGGCATTGCGGCGCCTGCACCGTGTTGGTCGACGGCGTCCCGACCACCACCTGCGACCTGCCTTTGCGGGCGCTGGAAGGCTGCACGGTGCGCACGCCCGAAGGTGTGGGTTCGCACGAGCGACCGCACCCCGTGCAGACCGCGCTGCTGCAGGCGCAAGCCGGTCAGTGCGGCTTCTGTCTGAGCGGAATCCTCATGACGGCCGTCGCATTGGTCGAGCGCCAGGAGGCGCCGTCGGAGCCTGAAGTGCGGGCGGCCCTGGACCGCCACCTGTGCCGGTGCGGAACCCAGCATCGCATCATCAAGGCCGTGATGAAGGCCCTTGAAACGGCGCATTCGACATGAGCGAGATCCAGCTGGCGCGTGGCTTCGCCAAGGGCAGCTTGGACAAGAACCCGCTGCTGTCGCAGTGGATCAGCCTGGAGACACCCGGGGTGGTGCTGTTGCGCGTCGGCAAGGTCGAGTTCGGTCAGGGAATCTTCACTGCGCTGGCGCAGATCGCCGCCGAGGAACTGGATGTCGACCTGCTGCGGATCCAGCCTGCGGCCATCAGCACGGCCGCCAGCCCCGACGAAGGTGTCACCTCCGGCAGTTTTTCCATTGAACATTCAGGCGCGGCCGTGCGGCTGGTGTGTGCAACGGTCAGGGAACTGGCGCTGACCGAGTTTGGCCGGCGTTACCCACGGGCTGCGCAGGCCGTTGAAATCCGCGACGGCACCCTGCAATGTGCAGCCACCGACGCCAGCGCGAGCTACTGGGAATTGGATCTGGGCCCGCAGCTGAATCAGGGTGTCTCGCCCAGTTCGGAACCCAAACCCTTCGACCAATACCAGGTCGTCGGCAGGTCCACCCCTCGGCGCGACCTGGAGAGCAAACTCTTCGGCAAACCGAGCTTCATTCAGGACCTGGTGCTGGACAACATGCTGCACGGTCGGGTGGTGCGCGTACCGAACCGGTTTGCCACGCTGCGCGAACTCGATGAAGAGTCGTTCCGGCAACGATGTCCCGGAGTGATCCTGGTCCGCGATGGATCCTTCCTGGGCGTCCTGGCCGGGCGCGAAGAACAGGCCATCGCCGCGGCCAAGGCGCTCGCCGAGGTGGCACGCTGGGATCTGCCGGCGGTCTTGCCTGACAGCGCCGACATGCCCGCGTTCCTTGCTGGCGCGAGCTCGCAGCCGCAACAGGTCGGCCAGCGTGTGGATGTGGCAGCGCGGCCGGGCTTGAAGCCTTTCGCAGCGAAGTACTTTCGGCCCTACATCGCACACGCCTCCATTGGACCTTCCTGCGCCCTGGCGCACTGGCGCGACGACGCGTTGGAAGTCTGGTCGCACAGCCAGGGGATCTACAACCTGCGTGCCGACATCGAGGTCTATCTGCGTCGCGACTTTCCCGCATGCGCCGAAGTGGTGGTGCATCACGTGGAAGGCGCGGGCTGCTATGGCCACAACCCGGCCGACGACGTGGCGTTCGACGCCGTGCTGATGGCGCGAATGGCCGGCGGCCGTCCGGTCCGGGTGCTGTGGTCCCGGGCGGACGAACTCAGTTGCGGCCCAAGCGGTTCGGCCCATCTGGTGGCACTGAAGGCGGCCCTCGATGCCCAGGGGAGGGTGGCCACCTGGCACCACGAGATCTGGGCCAATGGCTACACCTGCAGACCTGGCCGGTCGGCGCCTGGCAGCCTGTCGTTTGTTGCCGCAGCCCAGATCGCGCAGCCCTTCGTCGCCCCGGTGTCACTGGACCCCCCTGCAAGCGCCGGCGGCGGAAGCGACCGCAATGCGATTCCCGCCTACGACTTCCCGGCCTATGAAGTGGTCACCAACCGCCTGCTGGAGATGCCGATCCGGACGTCCGCCATCCGGACCCTGGGAGGCTACGCCAACGTCTGGGCCATCGAATGCTTCATGGACGAACTGGCGCATGCGAGTGGGCAGGATCCGGTGGCGTTCCGGCTGGCCCAACTGTCCGAACCGCGCGCGCGGGCGGTGATCGAGAAGGCGGTCGACAGCGCGCCCTGGTGGCACGACCGCGCCGGCGACAGGGAAGGGACGGGTCGCGGCCTGGCCTTCGCTCGCTACAAGAACACCGGTGCCTGGTGCGCGGTGGCCGTACGGATCGTGGCCGGGGTCTCGATCCGAGTCCTCGACATCGCCATTGCTGCTGACGTGGGTCTGTCGATCAATCCGGACGGCGTGGCCAACCAGCTCGAGGGCGGGGCCATCCAGAGTTGCAGCTGGACGCTGAAGGAAGAGGTGCAGTTCACGCGCCAGGAAATCACGACCCGCAGTTGGGAGGACTACCCCATCCTGAGCTTCTCTGAAGCCCCGGTGGTCACCGTGTCGCTGATCAATCGGCCGGACCAAGCCTCGCTGGGCGCGGGCGAAGCCTCCCAGGGGCCGACCGCGGCGGCGATTGGCAATGCGGTGTTCGACGCATTGGGCATCCGCATCCGTCATCTGCCCATCACGCCCGCACGAATTCTCGCGACCCTGTCAGCCGAATAATCAAAAGGAGACTCACATGTTTCGACGGCCCTTCTTCCGGCGAGCCCCCGGCTTGCTGTGCTCGCTCTTCGCGGTGTTCACTTTCGGATCCACGCCGGCGGTGGCTGAATATCCCGACAAGCCCGTCAAGCTGGTCGTTCCCTTTCCCCCCGGAGGCAGCTTCGACGCGCCGGCCCGCTTGCTGGCGTCACGGCTCAGTGCCCTGTCGGGTCAGAGCTTCGTGGTCGAAACCAAGGCGGGCGCTGGCGGCGCCGTCGGCGCGGCAGAAGTGTCGCGCGCCGCGCCCGACGGCTACACCATCCTGCTGAGCAATGGCGCGATGCCTGTCAGTGTGGCGCTCAGCAAGAAGCCGCTGTTCGACGGCGTTGCAGGCTTCAGCCATGTCGCCACCTTCGGCACCTTGCCTTTTGTCGTCGTGGTCAACGGCAACGCGCCTTTCAACACGCTGCAGGACCTCGTCAATGCCTCTCGGGCCGCGCCCGGAAAATACACCTATGCATCCGCCGGCAACGGCTCCGCGTCGCATCTGAGCGGCGAGATGATCAAGGAGGCCTTCGGCATTGAGTGGGTGCATGTGCCGTATCGAGGCTCGGGTCCGGCCGTGACCGACGTGATCGGCGGCCAGGTCAGCATGACCATTCCCGGCCTCAGTTCGGCGGTGAGCCACGTCAAGGCGGGCACCTTGAAGGCGCTGGCCGTGACTGGGGCCGCCCGTTCCAGTCAATTGCCCAATGTGCCCACGCTGGCCGAAAGCAAGCCTGGATTGGCCATGGAAACCTGGGTCGGCATTTCGCTGCCGCCCCGCACGCCGCCGCAAATCGTCAGCCGCCTGGCCTCGCTGATCGAACAGGCCATGAAGATCCCAGAGTTGCAAGCGCAACTGACCGAGATGGGCGTGACGCCGGTCTACGAAGGCCCGGAAGTCATCAGCGCGCGCATGGCCCGTGAGATCGACACCTTTTCCGCGCTGGGCAAGCGCGCCAAGATCTCGATGGACTGAGCGCCCCATGCCATATCTGGACATCCGGGGTGTCAAGCTGTTCCATGTGGTGCACGGAGACCATGGGCCCTGGCTGGCCCTCAATTCCGGTGGCCGCCACCGCCACCTTGAAATGGCGCCGCTGGCCCAGGCCATCGCCGCAGAAGGCTTTCGGGTGCTGGTGCACGACCGGCGCAATACCGGTGCGTCCGACATCCTGATCCAGGGCGACGACAGCGAAGAAGAGATCTGGGCCGACGACCTGCACGCGCTGCTGGCCCACTACGGCGCATTGCCTGCGTTTGTCGGCGGATCTTCGGCGGGTGCCCGCCTGTCGATGATGCTCAAGCGGCGCCATCCGCAGGCGGTCAAGGGCTTGTTGCTGATGCGTGTGACCGGAGGCACGTTCGCTGCCGGTCGGCTGCCCCACATGTACTACGGCCAGTTCATAGACGCAGCCCGGCACGGGGGCATGGCGGCGGTGTGCGAAACCGAAGCCTATCGGGAACGCCTGGCCCTCAACCCGGACAGCCGCGCCGGCCTGTTGGCGATGGATCCTGCGCACTACATCGAAGTGATGACGCGCTGGCGCGACCGCTTTACCAGCGGACCGATCAGCCCGGTGATGGGGGTGCCAGAAGCCGAGTTGAAGGCCTACCGCCTGCCGGTGATCGTGGTGCCGGGCAATGACAAGACCCATTCTTCAGTCAACGGCTGCGGCGCGGCCGCCCTGATCCCTGGGAGCGAGCTTTCGCCACTGCCGCTGCAGGACCAGGACGTCGACTTGATCGCCTTCCCTGAATGGGGTGCACATCTGCCGGAACTGACCGCCAAGTTCTGCGACTTCATGCGGCGCCACGCAGCCCCTTAGTCCACCGCAGATCCATCAGCCGCTGGGTCGGCAGAGGCTCAGCCGTGCTTGCCGACCGTCCAGCCGTGCGCCGCCAGGTGGGCAGAGCCCACTTCATTGGGTTCTGCCTCCAGCGGCGTGGCCATGGTGTCGTTCCAGCGGTTCATGAAACCGAAGAGCGAGATCACACCTGTGATCTCGACGATGTCGTCGTCGCTCCAGTGCGCGCGCATGCGCTCAAACATCGCGTCGTCGACCGCATTCGGCACCGAACTGGCAGCAAACGCGAAGTCCAGCGCAACGCGCTCGGCCGCCGTGTACAGCGGGCTGGTGGCGTAGGTCCACACGTCGTCGAGTTTGGCTGCGTCCACGCCCAGGCGCAGCGCCGCACCGGCCGTGTGCGCCTGGCAGTACATGCAACCATGGGCGCGGCTGGCCACATGCCCCACGAGGCGCTTGAATCCAAGTTCGACGGTCCCCTGAGGGTCCCACACGGCGGCGGCCAGTTGCGCCAGCGCCATCACCAGTTTCGGGCGCCGCTGCATGATCAGCACGCTGTTGGGCACGAAGCCCAGCGAACGACGGTAGACGTCGAAGGCGGCGTCCAACGCGGCACCGCCGTGCTGGACGTCCAGGGGTTCGATACGGGTCATGGAGCTTCCTGGTCATTCTGGGTGGGCGTTCGCCGCAGGGTCAAGCAAGGTACTGGAATCGATTCTGCTCCGCGGCGCCCGGCAAGCACATGCACGCAAGCCCCACTGGCCCAGATGACCTGCGCCACGCCCAGTCCACGTGGCCGATGCGTCGTACCTGTACGGCCTTGCCGACCGGCGCATCAGGCTGCAGCAGGCAGCGCAGCCGGCTTCCCATGGCCCTGCTGGCGGCGCCAGCGGCGCTCCAGGACCACCAGAGTCACCGCGTAGACCGCGACGATCACCGCTGCCACGGCCTCAAAACGCGCTTCCGGGAAGACCAGCCAGGCCGTCAGCACACCCACTGTGCGCACGCCGGTGTGCAGCCAGCCCACCGGGTGACGCAAGATCCACGACACCGGCAACCACATCAGCCCGGTGAGGATGCCCACCGTCAGCGGCAGCGAGTCTGGCTGCACCAGGTAGAACGGGATGGCGATGGCGTACACCGCCAGCGACATCGCCACGCCGGCCATGAACAGCCGGTCGAATTCGTTCTTCGGGTGTCGGGGCGACAGCAGATGTTCGCCGGTGAATCGCGAGATGAAGACGCCCAGGTAGAAGATGCACCCCGTGGCGACGAACAGCAGCATTCCCGACTGCAGCGTGTTCAGCAGCGGCGCACCCAGGCCCACCGCCGCCCAGGCCAGCGTGCCAGCCAGCGGCATGGCGACCAGGCGGCGGCGGGCGAACTCCTGACGTTGTGCTTCGAGGCTGCGGGCGGTGCTGGCGGTGGCGGTCATGCTTGCTCCGGTTCGGGTTTGGCAGGGACGCCATCGTGCAGGCCGCACGTGCTGGCAGCCACTTCGCCCCGATGCGCGGCAAGCAGGGGAGGCGAACGGCAAGTGGAAGGCGTGAACGGCGCGCGACGCGCAGTTGGTTCCACCTTGCGCAGCAGACTGTGGCGGGGGACATGAGCGCAGCAGGGCACCCCAAGCGCACGCGACCGCCACAAATCAGCGAGCGACCGCAAATGGCCGCATGGCGCCGATGACCTTCCAAGCAGATAGCTGACATCAAGCACGTGGGCAGCCTGGCGAGCGACGGGTTCCCAATGCCGACGCCATGGGCACGATGTGGCCAATCGCCGCCGTTGACACAAGGCACACCAGAGGAGCTTGGCTACGATGCAGCCTCACTCACGGATGGCCCCTCATGTCCAAGCGATTCCTGACCCTCGACGAAACGCTGTACCGCTACGTGCTCGATCACACGCTGCGCGAGCATCCAGCGCAGACAGGCTTGCGTGAGGCGACACGGACACACCGCGCCGCGGGCATGCAGATCGCACCCGAGCAAGGACAGCTGATGGCCATGCTGGTGCAGTTGATCGGCGCGCGCTTTTGCATCGAAATTGGCGTCTTCACCGGCTACAGCGCGCTGGCCGTGGCGCTGGCGCTGCCGGACAACGGCCACTTGCTGGCCTGCGATGTCAGTGAGGAATACACCGCCATCGGCAAGCCGTTCTGGCAGCAGGCGCGTGTGGCGCACAAGATCGATCTGCGCCTGGCGCCGGCGACCCAGACCCTGGATGCGCGGCTGGCCGCGGGCGAGGCCGGTCACTACGACTTCGCGTTCATCGATGCCGACAAAGCGAGCTACGACGCCTACTACGAGCGCTGCCTGCAGTTGCTGCGCGTGGGCGGCCTGCTTGCCATCGACAACACCCTGTGGGGCGGCAAGGTGGCGTATCCGGCAAGTGCCGACGACGCCGACACGCTCGCGCTGCAGGCCCTCAACCGCAAGGTGCACCTCGATACCCGGGTTGACATGGTGATGCTGCCTTTCAGCGATGGATTGACGCTCGCGCGCAAGCGCTGAGCGCGCCGGTCGATCGAATGGACAGCGGTGGGCACGGAGCCGGCGGCACAATCGGGCACGCGGCAGGTTTCCTGCACGCCATGACCCGGTATCGGTGTCCGAGCTTCATGGGCCGGCCCTTCAATCGCAATGGAGTAGCCGTGAAACAAAAGCTGATCTGGCTCGTGCTCGCCCTGGCGACCGCGATGCAGCTTGCCACGGCGGATTCGGAGGCTTCCTATCCACTGCCGCTCAAACCCGAGATGCAGCAGGCCAGGGCGGCCCATCTGGCCGCGGAATTCCTGTCGCGCTACCACTACAAGCCTGTGGCGCTTGACGATGACTTGTCGACCAAGACGTTCGAACAGTATCTGAAAGCGCTCGATCCCGAGAGGCTGTACTTCCTGCAGTCCGACATCGATCGCCTCGGGGCTGACCGTACGCGGCTGGACGATGCGATCCTGACCGAAGATTTGCGCGCACCGTTTGGCATCTTCAACCTGTACGAGCGCCGCCTGGCCGAGCGCATGCGCTATTCCCGCAGCCTGCTGCGACCAGGCTTCGATTTCAAGCGCGACGAAACGCTGCAGATCGACCGCAAGGATCAGCCCTGGCCCGCGACCGAGGTGCAGTTGCACGAGCTCTGGCGCAAGACCGTCAAGAACGACTGGCTGCGGCTCAAGCTCGCGGGCCAGGATGACGCGCAGATCACGAAGGTCCTTGACAAGCGTTATGACAGTACCTCGAAGCGCATCGGCAAGATCAACAGTGCCGACGCTTTCCAGGCATTCATGAATGCCTACACGACGGCGATCGACCCCCACACCAACTACCTGGGGCCACGCGCAGCAGAGGACTTCGGCATCGCCATGCGGCTGTCTCTGGTCGGCATCGGCGCGGTCCTGACTGACATCGACGGCTACGCCACCATCCGGGAACTGGTGCCGGGGGGACCGGCGAGCCTGTCAGGTCAGCTGAAGGTGGGTGACCGCATCGTGGGCGTCGCGCAGGGTGCGGCCGGGGCGATCGAAGACGTCGTCGGCTGGCGCCTGGACGACACCGTGGCCCTGATCCGCGGTGCGGTGGAATCGACGGTTCGGCTCGACATCCTGCCGGTCGACAGCGGTCCCGATGCCACGAACAAGACCGTGGTCCTGGTCCGCAACACCATCACGATGCAGGACCGTGCGGCGAAGGCGAATGTCTATTCGGTGACGCAGGGCGCGAGCAAACGCCTCATCGGCGTCATCACCTTGCCCTCGTTCTACGAGGACGTCGATGCGGCGCGCAAAGGCGACAAGGACTACCGCAGCGCCACCCGTGACGTGGCAGGGCTGCTGGTGAAGTTGAAGGCACAGAAGGTGGATGGCCTGCTGGTGGACCTGCGCGACAACGGAGGGGGCTCGCTGCGAGAAGCGGTGACGCTGACGGGCCTGTTTGTCGGACAGGTTCCGGTGGTACAGACACGCAGTGCCAAAGGCGAAGTCACCGTGGGACGAAACACCGATACCAGCGTGGCTTGGGGCGGACCGCTCGGGGTACTGATCAACCGGGGTTCTGCTTCGGCATCCGAAATTGTCGCGGCGGCGATTCAGGACTATGGCCGCGGCGTGATCATCGGTGAGCCCAGTTTCGGCAAGGGCACGGTTCAGACCGTGGCCAATCTGGACCAGCTCGCCAAGAACACGAAGCCGACCTATGGCGAACTGAAGATGACCATTGCGCAGTTCTTCCGTGTGAACGGCGGAACGACCCAGCTGCGTGGCGTGACGCCGGACATCGGATTCCCACCAACCGGTGACGACGCGCAGTTTGGGGAGTCCAGCTTTGGCAACGCCTTGCCCTGGAGCCGCATCGAGCCGGCCGACTTCGCGCCCGTTGGCGACCTGAAAGCCCAACTGCCCGTTCTGATGGCGTGGCATGCGCGTCGCGTCCAGCGTGATCCCGACTTCCTGAGCCTGCTGGAAGACGTCGCGAGGGTGCAGGACCTGCGCAAGAAGAACGTGATTTCGCTGAACGAAGTGGTCCGGCGCCAGGAGCGCGCCGCGCAGGCGAAGCGCCTGACCGCCAGACTGGCAGCAGACGGCGCGACCGCGGCCCAGGCCGCGACAAACGCATTGGCCGACGATGGCTTGCAGTTCAACGAACGCAAGCTCGGCCCGGACCTTGCCGCGGAAAAGGCCAGGGCCGCCGTCAAGGACGTCATCCTGAACGAGGCGGTCAGCATCCTGTCCGACAGCGTGGCGCTGACACGGGGAAACGCCAGCGAGGGGGTGAATGGCGGCTCGACTGCGCCCATGGTGGTCTTGGCATTGCCGGCGAGTTCACCCGGGCAATAGCGCCTTGTCGGCTGGCGGTCCGGCCCCGTCCGAATCTTGGGTTGACCTGACACTTGGGCTTGGACGCCGGATCTCGTCCCTCCGGACTGCTGACTGCTTGGATGACCGGATATGACCGGGATCGCTGATTGGTGACCTGGCCGGTAAATCGTCGCTGGTGGCAGAGCGTGTTGGACGACGGCAGTCTCGGGCGCCGTCAGGCGAGAGCCGACCCAACTGCGACGGTCGTCTGGTCGATTTCATGGCCCCGAAGCGGCCATCGGTGGGGGCGATGGCCGCGACAGATCGGATCTGGTGGTGACGGTGAGGCAGTGAGTCGCGAGGGCTTGTCAGCCGTACGCCGGCTGTGGCGGACGGTAGCGCCTCGCCGCTGCTGCAAGTTGCCGTCATCCTCGCAGCCTGGGAGTTGTAGTTGGTTGGCGAGCTGTCGCGCATGGGCATTGACACAGGCGCAAGAACACTATTACAGTGATATCACTTTGCGATCAGCCTCCGGAATGTCCTTCGGCATCGCAGGGTCCGCGCGCCAACAGCGCGCGGTACTCGAGGTGAATACATCATGGACAAGCAAGCGTCACAGGAACGCGTCGCATCGTCGGCCAACGGGTTCGTCTACGTCGCCGTCGGGTTGGTCGTGGGTGCAGTCGCCTTCGGTTGGCTGGTAACCCGGCCTGCGCCGGCGACAGTGGCGGTGCTGGTGCTGGGCCTGCTGGTCAGCCTGTGGTGCCTGACCGGCTTGTACATGCTGCAGCCGAACCAGGTCGCGCTGCTGACGCTCTTCGGCAGCTATCGCGGCACCGACCGCGGTGAAGGCCTGCGTTGGTCAAACCCGTTCTATCTGAAGAAGAAGGTGTCGGTGCGGGCGCGCAACTTCAACAGTGAGAAGCTCAAGGTCAACGACATGCGAGGCAACCCGATCGAGATCGCTGCTGCCATCGTTTGGAAGGTTGAAGATACCGCGCAGGCGACCTTCGACGTCGACAACTTCGAGACCTATGTGCTCACGCAGGCGGAGTCGGCCGTGCGCCACCTGGCGCTGAGCTACGCCTACGACAACATCGACGAGCCCGCTGCGGGAACGCAGCGCGAAGTGACGCTGCGTTCGGGCACCGACGAAGTGGCCGTCGCGCTTCGGCACGAGCTGCAGGCACGCTTCGCGCAGGCCGGTATCGTGGTGGTCGATGCCAAACTCACACACTTGGCCTATGCGCCCGAGATCGCCGGCACGATGCTGCGCCGCCAGCAGGCCGAGGCGATCATTGCTGCGCGAAGCAAGATTGTCTACGGCGCCGTCGGCATGGTCGAGATGGCGCTCAACGGGCTTGCAGAGCGCGGGCTCTTGCAGCTTGACGACGAGCGCAAGGCGGCGATGGTGAGCAACCTGCTTGTCGTGCTGTGCTCCGACCACGACGCGACGCCGGTGGTGAATACCGGCACGCTCTACAACTGACTTTGCTTGAGGCCGCGAAACGGCAACGCGCTGATGGCCAGCCCCGACAAGAAGTCCTTCCTGCTGCGCATCGATCCGCAGCTGTGGGCCGAGATCGAGCGACTCGCGGCGGCGGAGCTGCGCAGTGCGAATGCGCAGGTGGAGTACCTGTTGCGCGATGCGTTGCGGGTGCGGCAGGGCAAGGGACACTCAACCACCAATCAGGCATCGGGGCGCAAGCCACCGCGCTAAGCAGGTGCACTCCGACTGTGGACTCCGCCGGCCAGTGCGGCCCCCTGATGCTGGCACACCCTCAGGGTATCAACGACTTCTCTAACGCCTCGCAGCAATTGCAGGTTGCAAATTCGGGCGCCCGAACCGGACGGTCCCGAGCACCCGCAAATGGCCGGTAGTGCCAGGACGCTGCTGCGCCAGACAGCCGCCGCTGAGGCTTGCCCCGTCTTAACCGACCGCTTCGACTGGCGGTCACCGCCTCAAGTCGACCCCAAGCAGCCGATTCGCACTGCAGTGGCCGATCCTCAAAGCCGTGTTTCCCTTGAAGCAGAAGAAGCCAGGCGCTGTCCGGACCTCGAAGTGCAGATCTACCGCTTAGCCAGTACCGGACTCAGCTTGATGCGAGTCAATGGCCGCGCAACGAACCGCTCCGATTCGCGATTCCGCCAGGCCGGATGTCGCCCCAGGTATTTTCGAACCAGCAGACAATTTGCTTGCGTTAACGTACGGCGTCATGGTGTTCTCAATCTTGGCGCAATGCTTCTCGATTGTTTGCTTTACTCGCCCCGCGATTTCCTGCAGCTGAGGCCGTCCTCCAACCGACCCGCGCGAGACAGTCCCTTCCTGAATGTCGGGGCAACGACGAGTCTGACCCTTGTCCCGCGTTGCACGGGAGCGCTATTCGTGACGGCATGGACTTTTGATTTCGTCTGACACCCCAAAAGCATGCAAGCCAGGATCACCCTGTTCCAGAACCCTGTAGCCTTCTGGCTCGGCTGCGCGCTCATCACGGCCGGTGTGTTCTCGCACCTGCCGATGTTCATGATGGGCCAGCACACTCATTGGCTTCTGGTGGGCATGCCCATGACGATGGAGATGTGGGTCGGCATGGCGCTCATTCCCATCGGTCTCGCGCTTTCTTGTTACGGCCTGATGCCCCGGCGCCCGCTGGCCAGGTCGTCAACGCCTCAAGCAAGCGCCAGGTATTTCCACGTCGCAGATGGCGTCGCGCTGAACCGGGAGCACTGGAAACTCGTCGTCGTACTGATCGTCACCCTGGCCATCGATGTCATGAAGCCGGCCACGCTCGGATTCGTCATGCCGGGTATGAGCGCAGAGTATGAATTGCCGCGATCAGAGGCGAGTCTGCTGGTCCTCTTCGCGCTCACAGGAACGACGGTGGGCTCGGTGGTCTGGGGACGCATTGCCGATCGATTCGGGCGTCGCGCGGCCATCCTGCTTTCCGCGCTCATGTTCATAGGCACGGCCATCTGTGGCGCGATGCCGAGTTTCGAGTGGAACCTCGCGATGTGCTTCCTGATGGGCGCGTCTGCTGGTGGTTTGCTTCCCATCACGTTCACCTTGATGGCGGAGACGGTGCCGGCCCGGCATCGAGGCTGGTTGTTGGTTGCGCTGGGGGGCATCGGTACTTCGGCCGGCTACATGATTGCGGCGGGTTCGGCGGCCCTTCTAGAGCCGCTCTTCAGCTGGCGCGTACTCTGGCTGCTGGGCCTGCCGACCGGTGCGGCGATCATCTTCTTGAACCGGTTTATCCCAGAATCCCCACGCTTCCTGGCGGCAATGGGCCGGCATGAAGAGTCCCACGCAATCCTTCGAAAGTTCGCGGGATCCAAGCGAGCTCTGGAGTCCGACGACCTGGCGCAC
This sequence comes from uncultured beta proteobacterium, assembly GCA_963750785.1. Classification (GTDB taxonomy): domain Bacteria; phylum Pseudomonadota; class Gammaproteobacteria; order Burkholderiales; family Burkholderiaceae_C; genus Rubrivivax. The sequence continues at coordinate 249,532 of CAVVSC010000007.1, forward strand.
CCTGGGCCGCCGGTGATCGACGAGAGCCATCCGATGGTGGGATTTCGCCAGCTGGTTCATGGGCGCCATGCCAGCATCACATGGGCGCTGTTGGTCTGCGGCACGGGTTGGGGCTTGGCCAACTTCGGCTTCCTTCTCTGGCTGCCGACCAACCTGAAGGAGTTGGGCGTCGACCCCGCGGCGGCCAGTGCCTTGTTGGCCAGGTCGTCCTTCCTTGCGCTGCCCGGAATCGCGGTGGTTATCCTGCTGTATCAGTGCTGGAGCAGTTTCAAGGCGTTGGTGCTGTTCATATCGCTCACTGCGGCGGTGCTGCTCGGCTTTGCAGCGCTGGCGGCGTTCGACTTACGGTCTGGAGCCGTGACCACACTGGCCACTGCGGCCTTGCTCATCAGCGTCAGTGGCGTGATTGCCATGCTCATTCCCTATGCGGCTGAAATCTACCCTGTCCACCTGCGAGGCAGTGGGTCAGGCGTCATTGCCGCAAGCTCCAAGTTCGGCGGCATCTTGGGCGCCGCATTGGCTCTTTGCGGCTTTTTCGACTCTTTCGCGCTGTCCGCCGTCGTGCTGGCTGTACCCATGGCCTTGTCAGCGGCCATGCTTTGGCGGAGCGGTGTCGAGACTCGAGGCATCGCGCTGGAGGACATCCAACGGGCGCTTCCGCATTAGTCACTGCGGCAGGTCCCACGGGCTGCTTCAGATTGTTTCGACGTTTCGGCCGCAAGCCAGTCGCCGACGAGCTCTTGCGCGACGTGGCGTACCTGCTTGCTGACATTCGCCAGCGTCAGCCACTGGCCGAGAACGCCTATTCGCGATGCCGTCCAGGAACGGGACAGGTGCATGCTGGTTCGCCACCCGAGCGTCCAGCATTTCCTCGGGATGATGGCCAACGCGGCCTGTCGCGACGCCCTGGTTCATCGCTACGCAGGCCTTGAGCGCACCAGGCTCTTGCAGAGGCAGGGCTGACGACCCGAAGCCGTCTACCAGCGACCGATCCAGCAACGGGCTAGGACTTGAGGCGATAGCCCGTTCTGAAGATCCAGGCCACGACGGCCAATGAGGCAACGAGAAACAGCGCCGTCATGCCCAGACTGAGTGGCAGGCTCACGTCCGCCTTGTCGTAGAAGCTCCAGCGAAAGCCGCTGACGAGGTAGACGACCGGGTTGAACAGGGCCACCTTCTGCCAGAGTGGCGGCAGCATGTCGATCGAGTAAAAACTGCCGCCAAGGAAGGTCAGCGGCGTGACGATCAAGAGCGGCACCACCTGCAGCTTCTCGAAGCCGTCGGCCCAGATGCCAATGATGAAGCCGATGAGGCTGAAGGTCACCGCCGTCAGCAGCAGGAACAGCAGCATCCAGAACGGGTGCGCCATCTGCAGCGGCACGAAGAGGCCGGCTGTGGCAAGGATGATCAGCCCCAGGATGATCGACTTGGACGCCGCCGCACCCACATAGGCGAGCAGGATCTCGACGTAGGACACCGGTGCCGAGAGCAGTTCGTAGATCGTGCCCGTGAACTTGGGGAAATAGATCCCGAACGAGGCATTGGAAATGCTCTGCGTCAGCAGCGACAGCATGATCAGGCCCGGCACGATGAAGGCGCCGTAGCTGACGCCGCCCACCTCGGGAATGCGCGACCCAATCGCCGCGCCGAAGACCACGAAGTACAAAGAGGTCGACAGCACCGGCGAGATGACGCTTTGCATCAGCGTGCGCCAGGTGCGGGCCATTTCGAAGCCATAGATCGCGCGCACGGCGTACAGGTTCATGCGGCTTGACTCCGGTCACTCACCAGGCTGACGAAGATGTCTTCGAGCGAACTCTCGGTGGTGTGCAGATCCTTGAAGGCCACGCCGGCGTCACCCAGGCTCCTGAGCAGATCGGCGATGCCGACGCGCCCGGCCTGCGCGTCGTAGGTGTAGGTCAACTCCAGACCATCCTTGGCCAGTTCCAGTGGAAAGTCGGCCAGTTGGGGCGGCAGGCTCTGCAGCGGCTGCTGCAGTTGCAGCGTCAGCTGTTTGCGGCCAAGCTTTTGCATCAGCACGGCCTTGTCTTCGACCAGCACGATTTCGCCTTTGCGGATGATGCCGATGCGGTCGGCCATCTCTTCGGCCTCTTCGATGTAGTGCGTGGTCAGGATCACGGTCACGCCCGTGTCGCGCAGCGCGCGCACCAGTTGCCACATGTCGCGCCGCAACTCGACGTCGACGCCCGCGGTCGGTTCGTCAAGGAACAGGATCTGGGGTTCGTGCGACAGTGCCTTGGCGATCATCACGCGGCGCTTCATGCCGCCCGACAGCGTCATGATCTTGCTGTCACGCTTTTCCCAAAGCGACAGCTCGCGCAGCACCTTTTCGATATGCGCCGGGTTGGCCCGCTTGCCAAAGAGGCCGCGACTGAACGAGACCGTGGCCCACACCGTCTCGAAGGCGTCCGTGGTCAGTTCCTGCGGCACCAGGCCGATCAGCGAACGCGCAGCGCGGTAGTCGCGCACGATGTCGTGGCCATCGACCAGAACGGTGCCGGCGCTGGCGTTGACGATGCCGCAGATGATGCTGATGAGCGTGGTCTTGCCAGCGCCATTGGGACCGAGCAGGGCGAAGATTTCGCCGCGGCGGATCGCCAGGTCAATGCCCTTCAGTGCGTGGAACCCCGAGGCGTAGGTCTTGGAAACTTTGGAGACGGTGAGGGTGGCCTGCATGGCGTGAGGATAGTCGGCAATGGCGTTGCCGGCAGGCAGAGGCCCGGCAGCGGTGCCGACGGTTCGGGAACGGAGCGGCGGGTCAAGCCTGCGGTCCGGCGGGGCCCCGCGTCCTCACGATCCAGGTCGGGCTCGCACATCGAGGACCGCACCCTGCCTGGGGTCGAAGCCGCATTCGTAGCGCACGCGGCGGAAGTGGCCAGATCCGTCCTCGAATTCGGCTTTGTCGCCGCCGTACTGGATCGTGCCCCGGCCTTCATCCAGCCAGTGGTGGCGCACAAAACGTCCGGCTGGGTCGCTTGCGGTCCAGCGCACGCCAAAGGCCGCCAGGTCGGCGATGGCCTGGCGGCAGGCCGCGTCGGCCGCTGCCAGGTGTTGCTGGGCGGCACACGCCAGGTCGGCAGCGCAGGCGCCTGCTACTCTGGCCACAGGGCTGGGTGCCGCCTGGCTGGCCAAGGGCCCATCGGGCGTGCGCTGCCCAAACAGAACCAGCGCGCACCCTGCCAGTGCCAGGGTGCCAGCGCCCCAGCCCAGCGCCGTAGTCGTGGACCGGGCGTTGAACGACCGCACCGTGCGCCCGCTGGTTCAGGTCATGGCTGCGGCGGCCGCCTTGATGGCTTCACGGATGCGGCCGTAGGTGCCGCAGCGGCACATGTTTTCGATGGCGTCGATGTCCGCATCGCTGGGGTTGTGGGTGCGGCTCAGGAGATCCACCGCGGCCATGATTTGGCCCGGCTGGCAGAAGCCGCACTGCGCCACGTCACGGTCGAGCCAGGCTTGCTGCACCGGGTGCAGCACGTCACCGTTGGCCAGGCCTTCGATGGTCGTGACGTTGCGGCCCGCCACCGAGCCGACACTGGTGACGCAGGTGGGCGTCGCCTTGCCGTCGATCAGGCAGGTGCAGGCCTTGCAGACATTGGTGCCGCAGCCGTACTTGGGTCCGGTGATGCCCAGTTGGTCGCGCAGCACCCACAAGAGGGCCTGGTTGGCGGGCGTCTCGACCGCGACTGGCTTGCCGTTGACGTTGAATGAAATGACGGACATGGCGTGCTCCTCGAAGTTCAGGACAGGAAGACGGGGACGGCGATCTTTCCAGGCGCCACGGGCGAGAACACCGGCGGCGCGTTGAGCGGAAACTTGCGCGGCTTGATGCCCGTGGCCCGTGCGTAGGCGTTGGCAATGGCGCCTGAATTGGCCGACAGGCCCACCTCGCCGAGACCACCGATGGCCTCGCCCTGGTTCGGCATCACGATGACCTGGACATCCTTGGGGTAGTCCTTCATCTTGGTCATGCGGTAGTTGGCGTAGCTCGATTCCAGGGGCAGGCCGTCCTTGATCGTCAGGCCGGCATTGAGCACGAGCGCGATGGCTTCCGACAGGCCCCCTTGCATCTGCGCATCAATGCCCGTCGGGTTGATGGGCTTGCCGACGTCGATGGCGATAACCGCCTTGGTCACCTTGGCATTGGCGGGATCGGTGGCGTCGATTTCCACCAGTGACGCCGTGAAGGAACGTGTCTCCTGGTGCACCGCGATCCCCTGCGCGCAGCCCGGCGGCATCGCACGTCCCCAGTTCCCGGCCGTGGCCACGGCCTGCAACACGGCCCGAGCACGGGCCTGTCGCAGGTACTGCAGCCGGAAGGCCAGCGGGTCCCTGCCCAGCTTGCGCGCGATTTCGTCGACGATGATTTCCTCGACGCTGCGGGCTGGCTGGACGTGCACCGAGCGGTAGGACACCGTGTTCATGTCCAGCGCCACCGGCGTCAGGACCTTGGTGCCGACACCGAAGTTGTAGGGCGAGGACACCATGGTCTTGAAGAAGAACTCCTCGTAGCCCAGGTTGCCCACGGTCTGCTGCACGCTGGTGGGCAGGGCGCCGCCCAACGCCGTGGTGATCTCGCCATAGCCGTGCCGGGCATCCAGCCGCACCGCGGCCACGCGCTGCTCGTAGCTGACGACCTGTCCCAGCAACAGCGTGGCGCGCACCTTGTGGTACTGCGGCGGGCGCAGCCGCGTCTGGCGGCAGTCGTCCGTGCGGTGGTACATCAGCTTGCAGATGCGGCCGGTCAGCTTGGACACCTGGGCCGCCACCTGCACCGGGTCCCAGAACAGCCGGCGCCCGAAGGACCCGCCCGATGGCACCACATGCACGGTCACCTGGTCCACAGGCAGGCCGAGGTCCAGCGCGATCGACTGCTTGGTGACGATGGGTGTCTGCAGGCCGGCCCAGATCTCGGCGCGACCAGGCCGCACGTCGGCAATGGCGCATTCGACCTCCAGCGGGCAATGGGTCGCAGCGGCAAACTGGAATTCACCTTCGACCGTCAAGGCACCCAGGGGCGGCAGTGCCAGGGGCGCGATGGCGGCCTTCAAGGTGGCCTGGATGGTGGCGTCCGACTGCCCTTTCATCGGACCGTCGCCCCAGGTGATGTCCAGCGCCACCGCTGCCGCGTAGGCCTGGCCAAAGGTTTCGGCCATTACCGCCACACCGGGCGGGTTGGGCACCACCGAACCACCGCTGGGGATGACCACCACGGCCAGCACGCCGGGCATGGTGCTCACCGCACCCAGGTTGTTGACGCTGACCACCTTGCCGCGGATCTGCGAGGGCATGCGCAGCATCGTCGGCTTGGCGTTGGCGACGTCCTGGTCCAGCGTGAATTTCTTGCGGCCGGTGACGATGTCCAGCGCATCCAGCCGCCGGGCTGCCTTGCCGATCTGCTGGTATTGCGCGGCCGGCTTGGGCAGCACACCCGTGGGCAGGGGCAAGGTGGACGCCAGTGCGCTGAGCGAACCGTAACTCGCGGTGCGACCGTCTTGCGCAATCACGATGCCGGCGCTGACGGTCAGGCTGGCCGCGGGCAGGCCCCACTGCTGGGCTGCTGCGGCCAGCAGCCTTGCGCGCGCCGCGGCGCCCAGCAAGGGCAGTGCCTGGTCGAAGCAGCGCACCGAAGAGGATCCACCCGTCAGTTGGTTGAACACCAGCTCCGGCCGGGCGTCCGCCGAGCTCACGTCGATCATGCTCAGCGGCACGTCGAGCTCCTCGGCAATCATCAGGCCGGCCGCCGTGGCGATGCCCTGGCCCGACTCCAGGCGCGGCAGGTCCAGGCGGATCCGGCCGTTGGCGGCCACCGTCAGCTGGACCAGGGGCATCGTCGGCAGCGAGGTCTGCACGATCGAATCGCCGATGTCGTAGTAGTCGACGCTGTCCGGCGGCGTCAGCGGCAAGGGCAGCGCCTGCGCCGTGCCCGGCGTGGCCAGGTTGATGCCAAAGCCCGCGGCGACGGTCATCGCCGGCGCCGACACCGCATAGGCCAGGAGGCTGCGCCGGCTGATCGTGGGCGACGCCGATGGGTCCGCGACAGCCGTCGGGACGTGCGTTTGGTCTTCACCGTGTGCTTGCATGTCGGTCTCCTGGTTGCGGCCCACGCATGGTCCGGGAAGCCTCCTGCAAGGGTTGTCATTGCGACGACAAGCCTGATCCGTGTTTCCCCGGAGCATCCAAGCCACCGGGTCCGGCGTACCGGCTGGGCAGCGGCGCCTGGCGCCGGCCGCGACAACAACAAGGAAACCGAGACATGCCCTCTCTGCAAACCATGCTGCGCAACAGCCTGTGGGCCGCCGTGCTGAGCGCCGAAGAACTCGAAGGCGTGCTGCGCGAGGCTTACGAAGAGGTCTTGCCCGTGGGCGGCCATGCCATGCGCTGCGGCGACCCGGCCGACCGCTGGGTGGGCGTCATCGAAGGCCTGGTGAAGATGTCGGTGTCGCTGCCCGACGGCCGGCAGTCGACCTTCACGGGCGTGACGGCCGGAGGCTGGGCCGGTGAGGGGTCGCTCCTGCGGCCCGGCCGCTGGCGATACGACGGCGTGGCGGTGCGCCACACACGGCTGGCCTGCCTGCCGGGCCACACCTTCACGCGCCTGGTGACGACCAGCCTGCCGTTCAACCACTTTCTGCTGTCGCACATCAATGCACGCCTGAGCCTGTTCATCGGACTGGTGGAGTACGACCGCCTCTTGGGCCCGGATGCCCGCATTGCACGTTGCCTGGCCAGCCTGTTCGACGCGAACCTGTATCCACAGGCCGGCGACTTCGTGCGCCTGAGCCAGGAAGAGATTGGCTTGCTGTCGGCAGTCTCTCGGCAGCGGACCAACAAGGCGCTGCACGCGCTGCAGCAGGCCGGCCTGCTGCGCGTGGAGTTTGGCGGTGTCCGGGTGCTGAACCTTGGCGGCCTGCGCCACTTCGAGGGTCTGCCTTCGGACACGACGCCGCCGCGGCTCGCACAGGCCGGACACGAAGCCGTCGCCGGAGCAGCTGGCGCCCCGGGCGCGCGTGACGTCGCCACCCATTCGCCACCAGATCGCCACCAATAATTGCGGTGTCCACCTCCACACAGCCCCTGCCCGATGCCGCCTGCTCATCGTCATCAACCGATAGCGGAAACCGTGAGCGCAAGGCTCATCACGATGCCGCACAGCCACTATGTCGAGAAGGCGCGCTGGGCGCTGGACCGTACCGGCCTGCCGTACCGCGAAGAGCCGCACATCCCGCTGCTGCACCGCCGGGCCACCGGCCGCCATGGCGGCGGCAGCGTGCCGGTTTTCGTGCACGGCAGCATCCGCCTGACCGACTCCACGGCGATCATGCAGCACGCGGATGGGGCCTGCGGTGGCGGTGTGCTCTACCCACACGACCCCGCCGAGCGGCAGGCCGTGGACGCGCTGGTGCAGCGTTTCGACGACGAACTGGGGCCGCACGCGCGGCGGTGGGCCTATGCGCAACTGCTGGACCAGCCGGCACTGCTGCGGCCCATGGTGTCACGCGGGGTGCCGCGGCTGGAACGCTGGCTGCTGCCGCTGGTGATGCCGGTGTTCATGCGCATCGTGCCGCGGGCGTTCCGCATCACGCCGGTCAGCGCGGCGCGCTCGCTCGAACGCGTGCACACGCTGTTCGGCGAAGTCGGGGCGCTGTTGGCCGATGGCCGGCCCTTCCTCACTGGCAGCCAGTTCACCGCCGCCGACCTCACATTCGCGGCGCTGGCCTCACCGGTGCTGCTGCCGCACGGCACCCAGGCGCCTTACCCTGCGCCGGACGCCGTGCCGGCGGCGATGCGCAACGAGGTGCTGCGACTGCGTGACACCCCGGCTGGCAGCTTCGCGCTTCGCATGTTCGCCAAGGAACGCGACCCGACCTGACCTGACCCGCAGCGACGCCTTCGCAACCTGGGCTGGCGAGCAAGCGCGCTGCAGACGGATGCCGCTTCAGCAATGGCAAGGGGCAGGGCGAGTTGTTACGGTGCCGAGGGGCCAGGATCGCCAAGTCGGCAGCGACACCTCAGCCGCGCAGCGTCGCCGCGAGCGTGGCGGGATCAAAGGTGATGGGCACGTGGCGCACCAGCATGCCTTCGGCGGACAGCACGATCAGCGACGGGAAACCCTGTACGTCGTAGCGCTGCATGAATGCGCGGGCCTCTGGTGATTCGTAATCCACTCGCGACAGCACATAGCCGGCAGCGATCGCCAGCTTGACCTTGTCGTTCGTGAAGACCTCTGCGTGCAGCACGCGGCAAGTCGGGCACCAGATTGCCGAGAAGTCCACCAACACCGGCTTGCCCTGCGCCTTCGCAAGCGTCAAGGCCTTGTCGAGCGGCAAGAACTCCAGTCTGGTGGCCTTGAGGGCGGCTTCGCCGCGCTGCGTCTGCCAGGCCGTGTGTGCGAAGTAGGCACCGATCGCGATGACGGCGGCAAGGAAGATCCAAAGCGCACGCTTCTTCATGTCGGCACAGCCATTCTTTCATTCCAGGACGATTGCAAGCTTGCGGCCGACTCCGTGGGACATGATGCCAAGGTCATTCCATTCAAATCAGTGCTCCCGAATTCAGCCCAAGGCGACGTAGGGGTCGGTTCGTGCGGCCTGCAGCACGCTGCCTGCGTCCAGCCACCACATGCTCACTGGCGCGGCCCCATGGAGCCAAACGTTGGGCTCCACAAACCACGACACTATCTCACCGGCGTCGAAGGCGGGCGTCAGGGTGGTGAACACCTGGTGTGCCTGCGGGCGTAGGGTGCCGACACCAAGGTCGAACTGGAACAAAGGCAGCCAGTGCTCGCCATGCGCGTCGATGCTCATGACGTCGCGGCTGGCGATCCAGCGCGCGAGCATCGATATGGGCCGTCTGCAGTGCGGGCGCAAGCAGTCGACCACTTCGTCGGCACGCGCCACACCACCATGCTCGCGGAACATTGCCAGCGTCGTGTCGAGCTTCAACGGCGCTGTCCGCCAGCGCCCGGCCGCGACGGCAGGCGCGGGGTTGGCGGACGGCCGTTTCGGGTCCAGTCTGGTTTGCATGGTCATCCTCTCGGGCAGGTGCCTCGACGCACCCGTGTTTGTGGTTTGGCCGAGGGGATCCCTTGCAGCGATCCCAAGATGGCCCAGCCATCAAGGCGCCGATGTGCTGGGCTGGCAATGTGCGGGTCAAGTGCGGGTCATGTGCGGGTCAAGTGCGGGTCAAGTACGGACAGACCCTGGACATACCGCGCAGCGGGCTTACTTGTTCAAGCTGCCCCAGTTGCGCTCCGCCTTGCTCAGGAAGCCAACGGTGTCGCGCGCAAAGGTGGTGTTGAGTTCACCGTTGAAGTTCAGGTACAGCTTGCCGCCGCTCAAGGTCCAGCCGTTGACCGGATCGACGTCGAACAACTTGCCCTGAGCGACGCCCCAGGTGCAGAAGCCACCATATTGCGGCGCGTACTTCACCGGGTCGGCCTTGAACATGTCGCGGTGTTCTGCCGAGGCAAATTGCCAGGTCACCCCGCCGTGCATGGCGGTGAACTTGTCGGAACCCTGCACCGGCTTGTGGTCGGTGAAATAGGACACCACGTCGTAGCCTTTGGCACCCAGGCCGGCGTAGAGCGTGTTGTATTCGCCGCCGGTGTTCTTGACGGCAAACGAGCTGGTCGGCGCGATGGCCAGGACCGCCACGGCGGCAAGCGCAGCAGCCAGGAAACGACGTGAAGAAGAGTGAGTGGACATTCGGTATCTCCATGGGTTGAGGGGGAATCGTCGGGGTCGTTCGCGGTGCTGTTTGCTTGTCACTGCGAATGACACAAACTTTGTCCCAGTCCAGGCATGGTGAGAATTGCTGCGGTGTTCAATAGCCTGTTTCAAGTCGCGAAACAATGATGGCGATCAGTTGGTGAACAAGCCCAGCAACAGGCAGGTGGCCAGGCCGCACTCCAGGCCTGCTGCGCGCCAGCAGATGGGTGTGCTGCGGAACTGCAGCACACGCACGATGGCCACGCCCAGCCAGCCGGCACCCACGCTCCAGAACGCCGAAGGCGCCTGCCAGTACACGCAGAACGCCGCCGCGGCCACCGGCGCTGCGCCCAGGTGCAGGCGAACAAGGCTGGCATCGCTCGGGGCGTAGCCCCACCAGCGGGCAGCTCGGTCGGGGAAGAACATGGCCGTGAGGCCCATCAACAGCGCAAGGCCGCTGGCGACGAAGGGCAGGGCGTAGGTCAGTTGTGCGTAGTTCATGGGGTCGGCCTGGGTGCGGTGGGTGGAGGGGCGATGTCGGACATGAAACGGAGGGCGGGCAGACTGTGGCCGCGATTCGGCGGGGTGTGTATCCGCGCCGCCGCCAACACACCGTTGCGTGCCCTGGAACACTGACGAGGCCCGCACGGCGTCATCGTGTCTGGCCGTCTCGCCAGAATCGAGAACCGCGCGGTCCACAACAGAGTCCGGATGGGATGCAGAGCCTGGAGCCTCACGGGTGCCGACGCCGCCACCGCAACCGTCTCGGTGCACGGCCTTCTGCAGGCAGTTCTGAGGATTCGCGTTGGATAGCTGGTCGATCGCCCTGCGCGTGCCCGCGGGCAGCCGGTGATCGACGCGGTGGTGATGAAGACACAAGGGGGCTGATCCCGCCGCTGGCGTGTCAGCGGCGCAATTGCAACAGCGAGACCAGTGCCGCCACCGACATCGCGCCGGACAGCCACAAGGCCTGTGCCACGCCGCGATGTTCCATGACGATGGCGAAAGTGAAGGGCGCCAGGGCTTGCATGGACCTGCCGACCAGTGCCAGCCTGCCCGTGGTGGCGCCATAGGCGCCCGGCCCGAACAGCGCCAACGGCAAGACACCACGTGCCACCGACACCATGCCGTTGCCTGCACCATGCAGAACCGAAAAGCAGGCCCCTGCGAAGGGCAGGGAACCCACCAGGCCAAGCACCACGCAAGCCAAGGGGTGCAGCACAGTGGCTGCGCGTGCGGTTGCCAACGGGTGCACCTTGAAGCGCTGTGACAACCCGAACTCGGCCAGACGGGCTGCCACCTGTGCCGGACCCAGCAGGCTGCCGGCCAGCATGGCCTGACTCAGGCTGGTCCCGGTCGCCGTCAGCAAGGCCGGCAGGTGAACCGCCATGGCCGAAGTGACGAAGGCCGTGGTGCCCGAGAAGACCAGCAACCAGACCATGTCAGTGGCTGGCCGGGCCGGATATTGGGGGCGCGTGCCAGCTTCGGACTGCGCCACTGCGGCTTGGGCCGCTCGCCTGCTGCTGGCGAAGCGTGCGTGTATGGACAGTCCGATGCACAGGTGTGCCGCCGCCCATGCCTGGCAGCAGGCACGCCAGCCCCAGTGCTCGACCATCCAGCCTGACAAGGGCCACGCCACGGTGCTGGCGAATCCACCCACCAGGCTGATGCCCACGATCAGGCGGCTTGCCGATCGGCCGTGCTGATGGACCACAGCGGCAAAGGCGGCGTCATACAGACCGAGGCTCATGCCCAGGCCCATCACGCACCATGCGACGAAGAGGCCGGCTACTCCGTTGGCCAGTGACAGCATCAGCAGACCGGCCGCGAGCACCGCGTTCGACAAGCACAGCACCTGTCGTCCGCCCTGGCGGTCTATCGTGCGGCCTACTTTGGGGCCGGCCGCGGCCATGACCACGAGTGACAGCGAAAACGCCCCAAAAAAGGTCCCGCGTGTCACGCCCAGGCTGGCGCAAACCGGGCCGACCACCGCAGCAGGCAGGTAGGTCGACGAACCCCAGGCCAGCACCTGCGCCAGGCCCAAGGCAAGCACCTGCCTGAAGGGGTCCGCGGCCGCCGCGGCTTGGTCAAGGTGAACAGCGTCTGATGTCGATTCAACGGGCATGGCGCACTGTTGCCGGGCACCAGCCCAAGAAGAAGTGCGGCCTGACGCAAGAAGCTCTTGCGTTCTACGCAACAGTACCAGGCTGCCGGGCCATGGCGCAGGCCTTTTCCGCCATCGCACTCACCCCGTCTTCCCATGCAGCGCAGCCGCCTGACTGCACCGATGCTAGAGGCCGTGCTCGAGGCGCCGAATGCCTTGGCGAGAAGGCCAAGGCCTCCTCACTGCACGTTCAGGTCTGCACGCTCAGGCAAGCGCCATCCGGCGAGACAAGTGGCCGAACACGGCCGACACCCTCCTGAGATGCCTCGACTCCGGATGGGCCAGAAGCCACAGCTCGGTCTGGCACTCGTCCAGCGGCGCGGTCAGTGCACGCAATTCGTCGTGTCCTTGCGCGAGAAAGATGGGCAACAAGCCGACGCCCAATCCTTGCACCACGAGTTCCATCACGGTCAGGATGCTGTTGACGCGGTAGGTGGGCGACACTTTCGGAAAGTGCTTCTTGCGCCATAGCACGGTGGGGTGCTCAGGCAACGCGTCGTCAGGCGCGATCCAGTCAGCCAGGGCCAGCTTTCCCTCATCGAAGCGCCGAATCGAACTCCTCCTGGCGGCGTAGAGCGCGACACGAATCGGGCCCACGTGCTTGCCCACCAGATGCTGCGGCGGGCGCTTGGTCGCGCGCGCTGCAATGTCGGCGTCACGCCGCGTGAGGCTGGCCAGTTCATTGCCCGCATGCAGTTCGTAGGCGAGCAAGGGATGCGTCGCGTGCAATTCGCTCAGTGCCGGCGCGATCAGGCCATGAAGGATGGTGTCGGTGGTCGTGATGCGTACCGTGCCCGACACCTGCTCGGGCCCGAGTTGGGCGGCGGAGCGCGCCGATTCCAGGTGAGCCTCCATCTGTTCGGCGTGTCCGGCCAGGAGCTGCGCCTGTTCCGATGGCTGGTACCCCGAACGTGATCTCTCGAAGAGGGCCTGTCCCAGGCCGCGTTCGATGCGCTGTATCGAGCGGAACACCGTGGAAGGGTCCAGACCGAGGCGCTCGCCAGCAGCGGCAAGGGTCCCGAACCGCACCAGAGCGAGCACGACTTCCAGGTCGGAGCCGTTCAGCTTGTATTGCGTGCGCGCAGGCATGGTTTGTCAAGATGCCTATTTTCATTGCAATTGGGCAATCCTAGACTTCTTCCACTTTCAACTCAATGGAGAACCGCAATGGATACTGGAAACACCAGCGATGCACCCGCCTACGGCGTTGCCCTGCTCAGAATCAGCCTGGGCGTCATCTGGGTGGCCCACGCCCTGCTGAAATTGCTGGTCTTCACGCTGCCGGGGACTGCAGCCTACTTCGCAAGCATCGGCCTGCCTGGGCTGCTGGCCTACCCTGTATTCGCCATCGAACTGGTGGGTGGGGTTGCGCTCATCCTCGGCATCTATGCCCGGCAGGTGTCGCTGGCGCTGGTGCCGATCATGGCCGTGGCCGCGTGGGTGCACTTCCCGAACGGCTGGGCACACACCAGCCCGAACGGTGGTTGGGAGTACCCGGTATTCCTGATCGTCGTGTCCGTGGCCCTTTGGCTGCTTGGCGATGGTGCGCTGGTCTTCCGGCGCAGCACGTGGCTGGCGCCGTTTCAACTGCGGAGTGCATGATGAATTCGAAACTCACGCTCGTCAGTCATGCGCTGTGCCCCTACGTTCAGCGCGCCGCCATCGTTCTCATGGAGAAGGGCACGGCCTTCGAACGTCGCGATGTCGACCTGAAGAACAAGCCCCAGTGGTTCCTGGCGCTCTCGCCGCTGGGCAAGACGCCCGTGCTGCAGGTGGGGGAAGACGCCATCTTCGAGTCGGCGGTGATCTGCGAATACCTCGATGAGACTCATGAGCCACGCCTGCATCCCGAAGCCGCGCTCGAGCGGGCGCGTCACCGGTCCTGGATGGAGTTCGGCTCAGCTGTTCTGAACGCCATCGGCGCGTTCTACAACGCCCCCGATGCAAGCACCCTGGCCGCACGGGCACGGGACCTCCATGCTCGATTCGAACAGATCGAACGGGTGCTGGATGCCGGGCCGTACTTTGCGGGCGAGCACTTCAGCGTCGTCGATGCCGTCTTCGGGCCGGTCTTTCGCTACTTCGACGTGTTCGACGAGATCGCCGACTTCGGATGCTTCCGGGATTTGCCCAAGGTCTCCGCCTGGCGCAGGCAACTTGCCGGACGTGACTCGGTCCGCCGCGCTGTGCGGCCCGAATACCCGGCGCTGCTGGCGCAGTTCATCCGCGAACGGGGATCGGAGCTGTCACGGCGCTTGATGATGCCAACCGTCAGCTGAAGGGCCGAGCCCGGGTGCAGGTCACAGCGCGCGGGCGCCGCCGCTGGCAATGGTCCCCGGTCTGCGTGCCGGCGCAAGCGCAGGCGCGCAGTCATGCTTGCTCTCTGGCGATCAATGATCTGCACGCCCGCATGCGGACACGCTCTGTTTTCGCCGCCCTGGACCGGATCAACGACCGACGCGATGCACTGACCGCGACGAGGTGGAGTTCATCCACAAGTGCGATGCCTTCTACCAGGCGACGGTCAGTGAGTCGGGCTGGCCCTATGTGCAACACCGCGACGGACCGTCGGGGTCGCGAGCTTCAGATCTGAACCGTTGCCCGTGCGCTCGGCAAGCAGGCTGCCGCGCAGAGCCAGCAGCGCCTGCAACATGCCCTCAGGATCAGGATTGTCCGGGCCCGCGCTCGACTCTGGCGACTTGATCAGCAGTTCGAGACGGGCCTCGTCGATCAATCGTGCAGACATGACCGTGAGCGTTTCGCGCAAGGCGGCGAGCGCATGCGACGCACGCGGCGAAGCGTTCCAAAGGACCACCGGCTTGGACACGAACACACCGGACGCCACCATCCAGTCCAGCGCGTTCTTCATGACGCCACTCACCCCATGGGCGTACTCCGGGCTGGCAATGAGCAAGGCGTCCGCTGAGCCGATTTCATGGCGCAGCTGCGCCACCGAAAGCGGCTCCTGGACCTCGAGATCCGGATTGAAGAGCGGCAACGCACCCAAGCCGGGATACAGCTTGATGTGCAACCCTGCCGGCGCGCAGTCGGCGGCCATCTCCAGCATGGCTGTATTCAGCGATGCTTTGCGCAAGCTGCCGGACAAGGCCAATACCGTGAGCGGCCTCATCCGAGGGTCTCCTGGTGATCGCGCCAGTTTGCGGTGATGAACGGCCCGGTCATGCGTGGTGGTACCGGTACTCCTGGGTCCGCCCGCCGTATCCATAGGCGGTCGCTCGCACGTCCTGCACGTAGATGTAGCTCTCTTCATGCACGTTGCCGAGCAGCTGAGCAAAGGCCTCGAAGGCTTCGCTGATGTACTGGGCCTTCTCGGCCTTGCTGTTGGTTTCGTCGGTAATCTTGATGTCGAAGTAGAAGCTGCTCTTGCCTTGCTCGGCCAAAGACTTGCCCGCGACGATCCAGTCGTCCGCGTTGACGTATTCGATGGCGATTGAGGTGACTTTCGGATCCTTGCGGAGAATTCGAGAGGTGAGGTCCTGCAGGATCGCGGAAATGCGTTTGGTCATTTCTGCGGACTTCGTGCCACTGACCTTGACCTTGAGGATGGGCATGGTGATTCCTTGGATGAATCGCAGGATCGCGATGCAAGCATGCTAGGGAAGCCCTGCCTGGTCGTGAAGCGCCGTTGGCGTCAAGGCACTATTGCGTGGCCTGCAACGGTGGTCTGGCCAATGCCCTTCCGCCGCGGCCCACCCAGTTGCGGGTCCATCGACGCTGCACCAGGCGGAGCAGCAGCAACATGGCAGCCGGCACGAGCGCGAAAGCAACGAAGCCCCACAGGTAGGTCCCGGTGTGTTGTTTGGACTGCCCCATGGCGTTCGGGACAAAGCCACCACCGAAGGCGCCGATCTCGCCGATCATCGACACCACCACGGCCGTGGTCGTCGGCCACCGCAGCGGCACCAGTTGGAACAGCGCGCCGCTGCCAGCGCCGAGCAAGATGAAGTAGATCGCGAGCAACAGCGTCGTGGCCAGCATGGAGCCGCCGGCCAGGCTGCACAGCAGCAAGGTGACCGAGACGAGCAACAACACGCCGCTGAGCACATGGATGCCACCCACCCGATCCGCAACCCGACCGCCGACCACACGTGCCACGGCGCTCATCAGCGTGGCCAGCATCGTCAGTTGCCCGGCCTCGACCTTGGTCACGCTGAACTGGTCGTAGAAGTAGGTGGGCAGAAAGCTCGCCACGCCGATGAATCCACCAGCGGTCACGATGTAGATGGCGCTGAAGGTCCAGCCGTCTCTTTCGAACAGACAGGCCAGGTGTGCGCGCAGCCGCTGATGCACCCGGTCCGGCGGCTCTTTGGCAATGAACCACATCACCGTCATCGGCAACAGCATCGTGCCGGCGGCCAGGCCGTACACGGCCTGCCAACCGAAGTGGGCCGCCAAGGGAGGCGCGAACAAGACCGCGAGCACGGTGCCCGAATTGCCGGCGCCGGCGATGCCCATTGCCAAGCCTTTCAGCTGCGGCGGATACCAGCCACTGCCCAGGCTCAAGGCCACACCGAAGCTGGCGCCGGCGATGCCGAGCAGCAGCCCCATGGCCAGCACCTGGCTGTAACTGTTGACGTAGATGCTGCCGTAGCCGAGTGCGACCACGATCAGGCCCATCTCGACCATCGCCGCGTTCTTGCGCCCGACATACTGGGCCAGCACGCCAAGCGGAAAGCGGATCAGCGCGCCCGCCAGGATGGGCACCGAAATCATGAAGCCCTTCTGGGCAGGTGTCAGCGCAAGTGATTCGCTGATGAACGGCGCCATGGCCCCGTTGAGCACCCAGATGGCAAAGCAGAAATCGAAATAGACGAACGACGCCAGCAAGGTCGGCCAATGGCCTTCCCGCAGGATCAAGCGAAGGCCATTCATTGCACGCACTCCGTCTGGAGGTCGGACCGACCTGCGTCGGAGTCAGTATCGTGCAGACCCGCCCTTGTCCAGTTCCGCACCGCGCGGGTCAGCCCAGTGCCGGGTTGGCGCGCAGCCGCTCTACCACCAGATCGATGAAGGCCCGAGCCTTCTTGGACGCGTGCTGCCCCTCGCGATGCACCACATGCACCGGCAGCCAGGGAAGCTCGAACTCGCTCAGCAGGGGCTTGAGGCGGCCGTCTTGCAGACACTCCGCCACCTGGTACGACAGCAGCCGCGTGATGCCGAAACCGGCCAGCGCGGCGGCCAGTGCGGAGTCGTTGCTGGTGGTCGCCATGCGCGGCTGCAGCTTGATGGTGCAGGTTTCACCGTTGTCGACCAGTCGCCAGTCCGGACTGGGCGTCACCGTGCTGGCCAACACGATGGTGTGGCGCTGCAGGTCGGTGGGAACCAGCGGCACACCGTGCTGCTCCAGATAGGCCGGCGCAGCGCAGATGACCCGGCGCACCCGGCCCACCGAGGTGGCCTGCATCGACGAATCCGGCAATTCGCCGATCCGGATGCCGACATCCGCACCCTCGTCGAGCATGTTGACCACGCGGTCCAGGAACCAGCAGGTGGCGACGACCTCCGGGTTGGCTTGCAGGTATTCGGTGACGATGGGCGCCACGAACTTGGCGCCGAAGAGCACCGGTGCCGTGATCGTGAGCCGCCCGCGAGGGGTGCGCTGCATGCCAGCCACGGATTCGTCCGCCTCGGCGAGCTGGGCGAGGATGTGCCTGCAGTCCTCCGCATAACGTGCGCCGGGTTCGGTGACCCTGACGACCCGGGTGGTGCGGGTCAGCAGCCGGACGCCCAGGTGTGACTCCAGCTCGTTGATCGCCCGAGTGACCGCCGGCGGGGAAATGTTCAGCTTGCGCGCGGCCCCAGCGAAGCCGTTGGTGTCGACCACGGCAACGAAGACGGTGATGAGGTGAAGTCTGTCCAATGGGAACCTTGAATTCGACCGCAAAGAGGAGTTCTGTCCCGACTGTGCACCACGGGCGGTTCACAGGGAATCGCCCGCTGGCACAACACACCATTCCGCAGAGGTGAATGCTCGTCAAAGCTCGGCCAGCCGAGCGCGCAATCTTTCGACCGCCAGATCGATGAAGGTCCGTGCCTTCTGCGACGCGTGCCGCCCTTCGCGGTGCAGCACGTGCACCGGCAGCGCCGGGGGCTCGAAGTCACCGAGCACGGCCTTCAGGCGGCCCTCGCGCAGGTGCTTGTCAATCTTGTAGTGCAGCACGTTGGTGAGGCCGAATCCGGTCAGCGCTGCCGCGATGGCGGTGTCAGCACTGGTTGCGACCAGACGTGGAAGCAGCTTGACGACGCCCGGTGCGCCATTGGTCGCAATGCGCCACTCCGTGGTCGAGGTTGCACCGCTGGCCGCGATGATCACGTGGTCCCGAAGATCGTCCGGCGACGCCGGCGCGCCGTGCTTGTCCAGGTAGGCCGGTGCGGCACAAACCCGCAGCCGCATCTTGCCGACCCGTATGGCCTGCAGGGACGAGTCCGGCAGTTGCCCGATGCGCACCGCGATGTCCACGCCCTCGTCGAGCATGTTGACGATGCGGTCCATGAACCAGCAGGACATGTTGACTTCGGGGTAGAGCGACAAATACTCGGTCACGACCGGGGTGACGTACAGCGCGCCGAAGCCCACCGGCGCAGTGACCGTCAGTCGCCCGCGCGGCGCCGCATGCAGGCCGCCCACGGCTTCGTCGGCTTCACCGAGCTGGGCCAGGATCACCCGGCAGTCCTCCGCATAGCGGGCCCCGGCCTCGGTGACGCGCACGACCCGCGTGGTGCGGGTCAGCAGCCGCACGCCCAGGTGGGATTCCAGATCGTTGATGGCCCGCGTGACGACCGGGGGCGAGACATTGAGCTTGCGTGCCGCGCCTGCGAACCCGCCCGTGTCCACCACCGTCACGAAGATGTTGAGCAACTGCAGGCGGTCCACATTGTTCCCCGGTGCGTAACGGTCTCTTGGATTCTGCGCTGATTCCGCTTGCGGGCTGGTTCATCGACAGTCCATTCATTCGCTGCGACCGCGGTGAATGCCAGCCACATCGACCGATCGCCCACTCAACGTCACCAAGGAAATCCATCATGTCCCGTCTCAGCATCCCCACCGTCGAAACGTCCGCCGAAGCCTCCAAGCCACTGCTGGCCGCCGTCAAGCAGTCGCTCGGCGTGGTGCCCAACCTGATGAAGTTGGTCGGCCACAGCCCGGCTGCACTGGAGGGCTACCTGTCGCTCAACGGCGCCCTGGCCAAGGGCAAGCTGGACGCCAAGTTGCGCGAGCGCATCGCGCTGGCCGTGGCCGAGTACAACGGCTGCGACTACTGCCTGTCGGCGCACGACTACCTGGGTCGCAACGTCGCCAAGCTCAGCGGCAGCGAGATCGACGCCGCCCGTGACTTCCACTCGGCGGACCCCCGCGCCGACGCCGCGCTGCGCTTCGCCCGCCGCGTGACGGAACTGCGCGGCCGCGTGTCCGACGCCGACCTGAGCACCCTGCGCGATGCCGGCTTCGACGAGGCCAGCACGGTCGAGATCGTCGTCACGGTGGCCTTGAACGTGCTGACCAACTACGTCAACAACGTCGCCCAGACCGAGATCGACTTCCCCAAGGTCAGTGCCAAGCTGGCCGCCTGAGCTGCCCGCCGCCCGATCAGAGCCGCTGCATTTCTAACCGCGACACCCCGTGGCGCCAGCCTTGAACCGGAGTTGGACATGTCCATACTGGCCGAACAAATTGCCACGCACCGCCCGATGCTGGTACGTGTCGCGCGCCAGCGCCTGCGCAACGACGCTTGGGCGGAAGACGCGGTTTCAGAGACCCTGGTGGTTGCGCTCGACAAACCACATGCGTATTCCGGCCGCTCTTCGGTGCGAACCTGGCTGGTGGGCATCCTGAAGCACAAGGTGGTGGACCAGATCCGCTGTCATACGCGCGAGTGCCAGTTCGACACCTCCTACGACGACGAACCCGAGATCGGCGACTCGACTGTTGCCACGTCCGGTGATGCAGCCGAAACCCGAGCCGTGTGGGGCGACCCTGTGCAGTGCCTCAGTCGGCGCCAGTTCATGGAGCACCTGGAACGGTGCATGAGGACATTGCCGGCGCAGCAGGCGCGCGCGGTCATGCTGCGCGACTGCATGGAGGAAGAGACAGGCGACATCTGCAATGAGCTCGGCGTCACCTCGAACAACCTGTCCGTGATGCTGCATCGCGCAAGAGGGACGCTGCGCGTGTCGTTGCGCATGCATTCCAACATCGGCCTCGCTTGAAGCCGGCAGTGCTACCAAATCGTCGACTGCCCCCTCCCGTACATCTCACGCACCGGCACATGGGTGCAGGAATGACTTCGAAAGGATCACCATGAAGCAAGCATCCGAAGCCGCGCGCCCGCCACTGCCGCCGTTCACGGCCGAGACAGCCGCCGACAAGGTTCGGCTGGCCGAGGACGGCTGGAACAGCCGCGATCCAAAGCGGGTCGCGCTGGCCTACACCCCGGACAGTCGCTGGCGCAACCGGTCGGAGTTTCCGGTCGGGCGCGAGCAGATCGTCGAATTGCTCGAGCGGAAGTGGACCCGTGAACTCGACTACCGCCTGATCAAGGAACTCTGGGCCTTCACGGCCAACCGCATCGCCGTTCGTTTCGCCTACGAATGGCGTGACGATGGCGGCAACTGGTTCCGGTCCTACGGCAACGAGAACTGGGAGTTCGACGCGCAAGGCCTGATGGCCGTGCGCCACGCGAGCATCAACGATCGCCCGATCGCGGAACTCGACCGGAAGTTCCGCTGGCCACAAGGGCGTCGGCCCGATGAACATCCCGGCCTGAGCGACTTGGGACTCTGAGCCGAAGAACACGCGGGCATCGACCTGCTAGATTTCAGACTTGCGCGACCGCTGTCGGTCGGCGGCCTGTGTCGGCGAGCGACATCGAACGGCCGGACCCCTGAGCGGTAGATCCTTCACGAGGGGCGGGCGATGCTGAGGTTGTGCGGCTTTGCGGTCAGCAACTACTACAACAAGCTCAAACTGGTGCTGCTCGAGAAGGGCGTGCCGTTCGAGGAACGCCTGGTCTATCCGTGGCAGAGCGAGTTGCTCCAGGGTGCCTCGCCGATGGGCAAGATCCCGTTTGTCGAAACGGAGCACGGCAGCCTCTCCGAATCGCAGGTGATCCTGGAGTACCTTGAGGAGCGCTACCCGGAACATCCCCTCTACCCATCGGATCTGTTCCAGAGGGCGAAGTGCCGAGAACTGATCCAGCACCTGGAACTCAATTGCGAGTGGGTGGCGCGAAGGATGTACAAGGAATCGTTCTTCGGCGGCAGTGTCTCCGAAGAGACCAAGCAGGAGGCCAGGGACCGCCTGTCCATCGGGCTCCATGCAGTTGCGCAACTTTCATCCTTCTCGCCCTACATCCTCGGAAGTGCATTCACGGCGGCAGACTGCATCGCCTATGTGCACTTCTTGATGATGAGTCTGACCACCGAGAAGATCTACGGCGAGAACATGCTCAACATGCACTTCCCGCAGCTTCCTGCGGGAAGTGCATGTTGGGCGTCTTCTCGCCGTCGTTGAAGCTCGTCGTCAAGAAGTGCACCGTGCGCAATGCGCTTCCAATATGGGCGAGGATGAAAAAGCTGCGGCTCATGGAGCCCGATGGACGGCACCGGCGGTCCCTGGCCTCCTGCTGCTCTTCGGACGCTCCGCCGAAGTCCTCCTTTGTAGTCCTTCGCGCCGCCCCCACTCGCCATTGAGTTCCAGGTGCTGGATCAGTTCTCGGCCTTCGCCTGTGAAGCGGTACCTGGAGATGTTGCAGGATCCACCTCTGGGCTTCAGGATCACCTGGTGGAAGGCTCCATGCTCGTTTCGAGCGAACGGGATCTTGCCCATCGGCGAGGCACCTGGAGCAACTCGCTCTGCCACGGATAAAGCCAGGCGTTCCTCGAACGGCACGCCGAGCAGCACCAGTTTGTAGTAGTTGCTTGACCGCAAAGCCGGGCCAGCGACCTCCGCAGTCCCTGTGAAGGATCTACCGCTCGGTGCGGCAACTGATGTCGCTCGCCGACA
>CAVVSC010000008.1:0-29144 GCA_963750785.1 uncultured beta proteobacterium
ACGGGGAAGTGGCGGGCCCGGACTTCCTTCGCGCCGCGGCTTGGGGCTTCAAGAATGTCGAGTGGCAAGCAAGGGGCCACAGCGTCCTCCACTGACCACGGGCCTGAGTCCTACCGATGGGCTTGCACTGACCCTCCCTGGGCGGAAACTGTCGGCTGATCGGAAGGACAGCGCCAGTGAGCATCACGTTCAAGCTCGAGATCGATGGCCATTCAGAGGCGCTCAACCTCAGCAACGGCAACGCTGCTGCGCTGCTGGCACTTGCTGGTCTGCCGTCGGCGCCCTATGGCGAGATTCCGTACGAGCAGCTGGAAGCCGCAATCACGAAGTTGCTCCGAGCCATGAACTCCGACCCTGCGCGCGCGAAAGCGGTGACGTCGATCACCGAAGGCCCGAGGTGGTCGGAAGGCGCGCGCACCGACGAGTACCTCCAGAGGCGAGCGGGCGAAATGATGGCAGTGCTGGTCCTTGCCCGAACGTACGGATGTGGAGTCACTTGGGGTTGAGGGCAGCCTGACGCCGGTGCCGATCGAAAAGGGGAGGATCGCAAACCTGTCGGTCGGTTTCGTCGAGACCGACCCTCAGCAGCCCTTTGCGGTTCTCCAAACCTGTCCGACAGCCAAGCCTCGGCTTATCGCGGTCCGCTGCCAGGAAGCAGCCGTTCGTGGCCTTCAGGACCCGGCCACAACCGGACCTTCCCGACGCCCGCGAAATTCAGGTAGCCGAGGCGCCTCGAACGGCAGGTTTCTGGCGAGCAATCCGAACCCGACGCTGACTCGACCCGGCCATCAGCCGACGGTGGCGACAGTCAGCTTGCTGGCGTCTCACCGGACTGCGCACGCGCAGTTGGAGACGAAATTGTCGCCAGCAGACGGCAGGTCTCCTGGTGAGCCCGGGAAGGCGACTGCGCCGCGGTGCGCTGCTTGAGGCCGTCCGACGTCGCAAACTCGGGAGCCTCGCGTGCAAGCCATCGGCCGGCAGCCCCAGCGGGCGTCGGATGGCGACCTGGTCCACCACGAGGGTCACCGTGCGGAGCAGACGACGCTGTACCGCCTGGTCCAATAACACGCCGCGACCTTCTTCGCGCAGGCCAAGGCGGTCGCCGCAGTCGACCTGCGGCCATTCGTGAAGGTCCAGTTCAGTCAACGCATGTTGCGCGTCAGAGGTGTACCGGTTCAGCGTTGCGATGGCTGGGATCCTCCGTTTATCGAAAGATGTACAAAGGGCCTCTGAACTGACTATGCTCAGGCGTCTACCGACGATGGGGCTGTTCAGACTCTCGGCGCCTCGCTGTCGCGCATTTCGCGTCGCGCGGCAACGCGGTCAGCGAGCCGGGTCGTTTCCGCGATGCACTGCGATTTCGACGGCCATGGGGACTGGCCGGCGCTACGACACCATGGCGGTGTCATCGCAGACCTGCAGGAGCTACGCCAATTACCTTGCCAACACCGCGCACCTGCAATGCATCTGCATCCAAGCGCGGGTGATCATCGTTTGTCTGCAAGGCACCTGCAACCACAGGCCCCAAACGCCGTCAGAACCCCAAGGCACACCGAATGAATTCGAAACTTGTCGCGAGCATGGAGGCCACTGCACGCTCGCGCTTGGTGACGATCGGCTCCAGTGCGCCGCTGCTGGGCGCGGCGAAACTGCTTTCGAGCACACACATCGGTCTCGTGGTCGTGTGCGGCAGCGACGGGGCGATGGTCGGTGTGGTCACCAAGACCGACGTCGTCAGGCAGTTCAGTCTGGGCGGGGTCGACGCCGGAACAGCCGCTGTGGCCGATGTGATGACCCGGGACGTTGTCTTTTGCCGCCCGATAGACGGCTTGCCCGACCTGCTGTCGATGATGGGACGGCGCGGCTTCGTGCACGTCCCCGTCATCGACGAGGAGGCCATGCCATGGGGCGTCGTGAATGCACGAGATGCGCTGCGCTTGCTGTGGGCCGAGGAGAAGTACGAGGAGGTGCTGCTGCGCGACTATGTGATGGGTATCGGCTACCGGTAACGGGCCGGGCACTCCCAGCAAACCGGGCAGCTCACGCGTTTCAGCCGTTTCAAGCAGAGGGCAATCCATGGCGCGTTCAACCCGACCCGTCTTCTTGAACCTGACGCAGATCCGGATGCCCGTGGGCGCGCTGACGTCCATCGGGCACCGCGTCACGGGCGTGCTCTTGGCCGCAAGCGTGCCTGTCGGTGTCTTGCTTCTGGATCGATCACTTCAGGACGAGCAAGGGTTCGCCGATGTCGCGGGCCTGCTGGCGCACGGGGCTGTCAAGGTGGCGATGGTGATCGTGGTCTGGGCGTTGGCGCACCACCTGCTCGCTGGCGTTCGGCATCTGCTGAGCGACTTCGACGTGGGCTCGCCACTGCGCCTGGCGCGTCGCAGCGCCTGGTTCGTCAACCTGGGCGGTGTGGCCGTGGCCCTGTTTGCAGCAGCGGCCTTGTCATGAGACTCCGGTTCACGGGGCTGGCAGCCTGGTGGGTGCAGCGCGCGAGCGCTGTGTTCATGCTGCTCTTCATCGTCTTCGCGCTCGTGGCCTTCTGGCTTTACCCGCGCCATTCGTACCTCGAGTGGCGGTCATGGGCCAGCAGCCCTTGCGTGGTGATGGCCATCCTGGCTTTCTTCGCAGCGCTGCTGTTGCACATGTGGGTGGGCCTGCGCGACGTGCTGCTGGACTATGCGAAGCCGGCCGGTCTGCGCCGCCTGCTGCTCGGCGGGGTGGCGGGCAGTTTGTTCGGTATGGCCGTGTGGGTGGTGCTGATCCTTGCGCGGCTGCAAACGTGAACTGCCGCGCCTGCGTCCAGAAGACAACCAGAGGCTGCCATGAAGCTATCGATCTCCCGCTACAACCCCGAGCACGACGAGTCGCCGTACCTGCAGGACTACGAGATCGAGCTCGTCGCTAGCGATCACATGCTGCTCGACGTGCTGCTGCGGCTGAAGCAGCAGGACGACACGCTGTCCTTTCGCCGCTCTTGTCGTGAAGGCGTTTGCGGCTCCGACGCGATGAACATCAATGGCCGCAACGGCCTGGCCTGCATCACGCGCACGAGCACGCTGCGCGAGCCGGTGGTGATTCGCCCGCTGCCGGGTTTCCCGATCATTCGCGATCTGTTCGTCGACATGACGCAGTTCTTCAAGCAGTACGAATCGATCACGCCCTATCTCGTGAATGACGAGTCACCGCCGGAGAAGGAACGGCTGCAGTCGCCGGCCGAGCGCGACAGGCTCAACGGCGCGTACGAGTGCATCCTTTGCGCCTGCTGCAGCAGCCAATGCCCGTCGTACTGGTGGAATCCGGACAAGTTCGTCGGGCCGGCCGGCCTCATCCAGGCGTACCGGTTCATCTTCGACAGCCGCGACCGCGCCACCGAGCAGCGGCTCGACGATTTGGGCGGCGATCCGTACCGGCTGTTTCGCTGCCGCACGATCATGAACTGCGCCGAGGTGTGCCCGAAAGGCCTGGAGCCGGTTCGTGCGATCGAGGCGATCCGGCTGAAGATCGCGCAGCTTCCGGTGCATCAGGGTGGGCTCGAAACGCACCCGCCGAAATCGCCGAAATAGCCCGCAACAGAGATGGCAGTCATGACGGTCCCGAGACCGGTCGTCCTGAGCGGAGACCGCACCACCGGGCCGCTGCATCTCGGTCACTATGCCGGGTCGCTCAAGGCCCGGGTGGAACTTCAGCATCACGCCGACCAGATCCTGCTGCTGGCCGACCTTCAGGCGCTGACGGACAACGCCGGCAGACACCACAAGGTGGCCAGCCACGTGATCGAGGTGGCGCTCGACTACCTGGCGGTGGGCATCGATCCGGCGTTGTCCACCCTCGTCGTCCAGTCGCAGGTGCCCGAACTCGCCGAGCTGACGATGCTGCTGATGAACCTGGTGAGGGTCTCGCGGCTGGAACGCAACCCCACCATCAAGGAAGAAATCCGCCTGCGAGGCTTCGAGCGCGACATCCCGGCCGGTTTCCTGGTCTACCCGGTCAGCCAGGCGGCCGACATCACGGCCTTCCAGGCGACCGTCGTGCCGGTCGGCAACGACCAGTTGCCGATGATCGAGCAGACCAACGAACTGGTGCGCAGCTTCAACGCGAGCGTCGGTGCCGATGTGCTCGTCGAGTGTTCGGCGTTGCTCACGTCCGTGCCCAGGCTGCCGGGTCTTGACGGCAAGGCGAAGATGAGCAAGTCGCTCGGCAACGCGATCGCGCTGGCCGCCAGCCCGGACGAGATCCGCGCAGCCGTCAGGCGCATGTACACCGACCCCAAGCACCTGCGCGTCGACGATCCTGGCACGGTCGAGGGCCATGTGGTGTTTGCCTTTCTCGACGCCTTCGAAACGGACACCGGGCGCGTCGAGCAGCTCAAGGCGCATTACCGGCGTGGCGGACTCGGCGACAGCACGCTCAAACGCGAGCTGGAGGATCGGCTGCAGGCGCTGGTTGCGCCCCTCCGCGAGCGTCGCGCGCGCTTCGCCGACGACCGGTCGGCGGTGTGGGTCCTGCTGGAGCAGGGCACCCGGCGCGGGCGGGAGAAGGCGGCGGCGACGCTGGGTGCCGTCAAGCGGGCGCTGGGTCTCGCCTACTTTGCTTGAGGCAGCGAACGTTCATGAAGTCGCAGCCGATGACCATGGCCGCGAACCGGCACGTCGACGCCCACCAGGCGCTCGACGAGCTGCTGCAGGCGGTGCGTGCCTGCCGCGTGTGCGAAGTCCGTCTGCCGCTGGGCCCACGCCCGGTGTTGCAGGCCGGTGTGACGGCAAAGATTCTCATCGTCGGCCAGGCGCCGGGCGCCAAGGTTCACGCCAGTGGCGTGCCGTGGGACGACCGCAGCGGCGTGCGGCTGCGCGGCTGGATGGGCATCGATGCCACCACTTTCTACGACAGGTCTTGCGTGGCGATCGTGCCGATGGGTTACTGCTATCCCGGCCGCGGCGCCAGTGGCGACCTGCCGCCCCGGCGCGAGTGTGCGTCACTGTGGCTCGATCGGCTGCTTGCACACTTGCCGCGGATCGAGCTCACGCTCCTCGTCGGACGTTATGCACAGGCTCACTTTCTGCGCGGCCAGGGCCATGTGTCGGTGACGGCGTCGACGCGCGACTGGCGTACCCATGCCCCGGGCGTCATCCCGCTGCCGCACCCGTCGCCCCGCAACATCGCCTGGTTCAAAGCCAACCCCTGGTTCGATGATGAACTCGTGCCCGTGCTGCGGCATACCGTCCACCAGCTCGTCGGCGGCTGAAGCGCCGCGTCGTCGAAGGGCGACTGCTGTCAAGGGGGCTGAGCGCGCGACGCCCCCGCCCACTGCGCTGCCGCTCGGGGACGACGGCCGGTGCGGGGTGCTGACACTCGGCCATTCCACGCGGCCGATCGAGGCCTTCGTGGAGCTGCTTCGTGCCCATCACGTCTCGCAGTTGATCGACGTGCGCACGGTGCCGCGCTCGCGCCACAACCCCCAGTTCAACACCGAGACGCTGCCCAGCACGCTCGCCGCCGTGAACATCGGTTATGCGCACGCACCCGGCATGGGCGGCTTTCGGCGCACGACGCCGGATTCGCCAAATGCCGGCTGGCGCAATCTGTCTTTTCGCGGTTACGCCGACTACATGCAGACGGCAGACTTCGAAGCGAACCTGGCGAGTCTGATCGAACTCGCGCGGGGGGACAGGGTCGCGATCATGTGTGCGGAAGCCTTGCCGTGGCGCTGCCACCGTTCGCTGATTGCCGATGCCCTCGTCGTCCACGGCGTTTCGACGTGTGAAATCGCGAGTCCGACGCGCTTGCAGCCGCACAAAGTGACGCCGTCCGCCTACGTGCAAGGCACGGAGATCACGTACCCACGGGCTGCTTCGAACACATCGGTTGCCGCACATGAACCCGGTTCAGACGGCTCGGACGTGCACCGTCGAAAGCCTTGAACATCAACGGTACGAGCAGGGCCTGAGCGGGGTCGTCGCGGGACGTCCCTGCCGAGGACCACGTTCAGGGGTTCTCGGTGATCAACGCCGGGTCGTCGGCATGCTCGATCAGGATCGTTCGCACCCAGCCTTGCCAAGCCTCCGCAAAGGCATCGCGTGTCGCGGCATCGGCCTGCGGTGCCAGTGCGTTGCGCATCAGGTCCGCCAGCCCGGTGGGCCGAGGCACCGCCTGTGGAAAGTGCGCCAGTTCGACGGACGAACCATTGTCCAGCCGCGTGAAACGAATTTCGCCTGCCATGGCCACGCCGAATCGCAGCAGGCCCCGCCGCTCGAAGCGACCGGCCAGGCCCTTGAACCCGCCGTCGTTCGCTGCTCCTGTGATCAGGCCCGCGACGCTGGCGATCACGCCGGTCACGCCCTCGTCGACCGCCTCACGCAGTTCGACCCGCAAGCCGCCGCGTTGGGGTGTGCCATCAGGGTACAGGCGCGCCAGCGCCGTTCGTGTCATGAGCCAGGCGCCAGCCACGGTCGGGCACGAGTGCCCGGCGAGCTTGACCGCATCGAGGTAGTGGTACTCGATTCGCCCACCGTCGGCTGCGCCCAGCAGGGCGGCCAGCGGGTCCGTGACCGCTATCGGCGCCACGTCATCGAAGAACGCGGGTGTTTTCATGGCGCTCACTCTCAGGCGAGCGCCACGGCGCGCAGGCCCAGGCGCTGCCGGACCACCTGGCCGACCAGGATGGCCGCCGGGTACATCACGGCTTCCTCGGTCTGCGCGTGCTCGACCAGCGCTTCGGCAAAAGTCACGATGTCGTCGTGGCCCGCACGCGCTGCCGCCTCGCGCAGCTTGCTCAACGCTTCGACGATGCCGCGGTGTTCCTCCAGCATCTGCGGCAGCTCGGCCTCGAGCCGGTCGGTGAGCTCCAGTACCGCTGCCATCTCGGCGTTCGTCTCGCCGCGCGCCAGGGCCACCAGCAGGCCCAGCGGTGGCAGCGCGAACTGATCTTCCTTGACGAAATGCGGGTGCATCAGGCGAGCCAATGTCTTGGCTGCCTCACCGACTTCGCCGCCGGCCTCGGTGGCCCGACGCAGCCGCTCGTGCAGCGCTGCGTGTTCGCTTTGCAGCGTTTGGGGGATGGTGAACTTCATGAAGATCTCCTTGACCTGTCAATGACCAACGCCGACCGGCTTGAAGCCGGGGTGATCGAAGTGCTTGCCGTACTGGTCGAGGGTCTTCGCCACCTTCACCAGGCCAAGTGCCGGGCGCTGCTTGGCGTTCTTGCCGGTCATGGTGCTGGTGCCGTCACCGAGATCGGCGATCAGCAGATGCAGCATGGCGTCGGCCTTCGGCTCGAGCTTGCAGTTGGCGACGATGCCGCCCACTTCGGTGTCGATCCGCGTGGCCAGCTCGCTGTACTGTGCTGGCGTGAGCTTGCCGTTGTGCGCCGCGCCCAGCTGCGGTTCGACCAGGCCACGGATGCGCCCCATGCCCGCGCGCAGCGGCTCGTCGGTGCCCCACTTCTTGCCCTGGTTCAGGGTGAGCTTGTGGGGCGCTGCGGCGTCGTGGCTGTGGTCGACGGCTTGCGCCATGGCCGGGCCGACAGACGAAGCGATCAGCACGGCTGCTGCCGCGGCCGCGATGGACACATTTCGAATCAAGCGAACCAATTCGTTCTCCTTGGTGTGGATGGAATTGCGGCTACGGCGCATCGTGGGTCGGAACGGGTGGAGGGGGAAAGGGTTCGATCCGGTCCGAGCCTGCGCTCAGGCGGCCTCCGCCGTCTGTGCGAGGGCGAACTCTCATCCATCACCGGTCTCCGCTCAGAGCACGCTGAAGTCGATCACGATCATCCCCGGGTCACGTTGGCGGTACTCGACGCTGACGCGGTCGCCGTAGCGCTGCGCGATCTGCGCCAGCAGCGGCAGCGGGTCGTGGTCGTTGGCAAAGCGCATGGTCTCGCCTGGCTGCAGGCTGTCCAGCGCGCCGAAGATCGCGGCATGGCGGAAGCGCTTGGCCACGCCCCGTGCGTCGAAAGGATAGATCGCGTCGGGAGACAGGTGGAGATGAGCTTGTGACATGAAGGCTCCTGTGCGCCGGTCAAAGCCGGCGAGATGTTGTGAATGAAAGAGTCATACGTTGAAGGCTTAGCCAGCTACGGCGGCCCCGAGTCATGCGTGCACATTCGTGAGGGTGTGGGCGAAGCGTTGACAGGGGTACGCGCAGGCCGGGTATCGAGCCGCGTAATACATGCCCCGCGGCGCGAGCTGCGGGTTGTCCGGGGTGCCGAGGCTGTAGGAGTAAGCCGAAGGCCACACCGGCGCTGCCGCATTGGCGAGGCAGCGCCGGACCCCGCGCGGTCAGAGACCCCGCGCACGCGCGGAAACATCTCGCACGGAAACCGGGAGATCCCGCGTCCTTGTGCATCGCGCTGGGAAGCGTCGAGCGCACAGCGCATCGTGAAGCCCAAGGGCGTACGACGATGAGCCATAGGCGCGGGAAGTCGGATCGCGGCGTAGTACCGAAGAAGCTGCCGAACAAGGCTGCGGGTGCAATCCCTGCGGCGGCGGAGGCGGTGGAGGGAAGGCCGCGAGCCAAGGGAAATGCCGTCGCAGCGCGCATGTCCCGGCGATCCAGCCGGGTCTATGACGTGGGAACTGCGCTCGATGGCATACGACAGACGGCAAGAGGCCGTCGCGATGCGAAGTTCGCTGGACTGCTGCATCACATCTACGCGGTCGAACGCCTGCGGGCGGCCTACCTCGCGGTCAAACGCGACGCGGCTGCCGGGGTCGACGGCCAGACCTGGCAGACGTACGGACAGGACTTGGAAGCGAAACTTCTGGACTTGTCCGACCGGCTGGCCCGAGGGGGCTACAGGCCCCAGCCTGTGAAGAGGGTGTACATCGACAAGGCCGACGGGAGTAAACGCCCTCTGGGCGTGCCTGCGCTGGAAGACAAGATCGTCCAGCGCGCATCGGTCGAAGTCCTGAGCGCCATCTACGAACAGGACTTCCTCGGGTTCAGCTACGGCTTCAGGCCCGGCAAAAGCGCGCACAACGCGCTGGATGCCGTGGCGGTGGGTGTGAGCGCAAGGAAGGTGAACTACGTTCTCGATGCGGACATCAGCAAGTTCTTCGACACCATCGAACACGACTGGCTGGTGAAGTTCATCGAGCATCGCGTGGCGGACGCGCGCGTGGTGCGGCTGATCAAGAAATGGCTGCACGCGGGTGTGCTGGAAGAAGGCAGGTTGACGCAGAGTGAATTGGGTACGGTGCAAGGTGGCAGCATCAGTCCGCTGCTGGCCAACATCTACCTGCACTACGCGTTCGACCTGTGGGTAGAGCAATGGCGGGGGCGCCATGCCCGGGGTGACGTGATCGCGGTGAGGTATGCCGACGATTGGGTCGCCGGGTTCCAGTTCCAGGACGATGCAGTGCGCTTCCAGCGTGCGGTCGCTGAGCGGCTGGGCCAGTTCGGGTTGAAGCTGCACCCCGACAAGACGCGGCTGATCGAGTTTGGGCGCTTCGCCCGGGACAACCGACGCCGCAAGGGACAAGGCAAACCGCAGACCTTCGACTTCCTCGGGTTCACGCATTGCTGCGGGAAGACAAGGAAGGGCCACTTCATGGTCTTGCGGCTGACCAGCGCCAAACGCCTGCGAGCCAAACTCCAGGCGGTCAAGCTCGAACTCAGACGACGCATGCACCACCCCATCCCGGAGCAGGGTCAGTACCTGCGCGCGGTGGTGGCTGGGCATGGCCGGTACTTCGGCGTGCCGAACAACGGCGCGCGGCTGAGGCGGTTCGGCGATCAGGTGGAACGACTGTGGCATCGCACCCTGTGCCGCCGCAGTCAAACCCACCACCTGCCATGGCGCCGAATGCACCGACTGACTGCGCATTGGATTCCCCGTCTGCACATCTGCCACCCCTACCCAAACCAGCGTCTGATCGTCATGACCCAAGGCAAGAGCCGTGTGCGGTAGCTCCGCAAGCACGGATCTGTGAAGGGGGTGATGGGTGACTGTCATTCCTACTTCAACTGATGGGAAGGTGAAAATGGCTCGACGCGATGCGTCGGTTCGAGACGGCTGAAGTGATGTGACGGATTCATGCATCGGACGTGCCGGTCCGGCGGGTCCTGCGCAAGCTTTTTGGGCTTGCGATGGGCGCCGCGCCAGTGCGCCGACGCAGCGACACGGTTCGCCCTGAAGCCGGTGCCGATGACGGTTCAACGATGTCGGCCAGGGTCACGCCGTCCAGTTCCTTGAAGTAGGCCCGCAAGGCCGCGTCGAACACGCCTTTCAGGCGGCACGACGGCGTCAGGGTGCAGCGGCTGGTCTGGGGGTCGAAACACTCGACCAGGCGGAAGTCGGTCTCGGAGGCGCGCACCACGTCACCGATGCGGACCTGGGCGGGATCCTTCAGCAGGCGCAGGCCACCGCCGCGGCCCCGCGTCGTCTCCAGCATGCCCAGGCGGCCCAGATCGGTGACGATCTTCATCAGGTGATTTCTGGACACCCCGTGATGGTCGGCCAGTTCGCTGATGGTTACCAACTGCTGCGGACGGGCCGCGCAGTACATCAGCACGCGCAAGGTGTAGTCGGTGTACTCGGCCAGACGCATACGGGTCCCTGAAGAGGTGTGGAGGTTGCGGGTTCAAGCCATCTCAGGACTTGCAGGGCATCAGGCGGGCGCGTGCACCGTGAAGGCGCGCACGGTTCCCGCGACGCCCGCCGCCGCGGCGAGCGTGGCGTTGTCCAGCGGCCGGTTCAGGTCGATCACCGCAACGCCGAAGCCGGCGTCGGTCTCCAGGTGCAGCTGCGACACATTGAAGCCGGCTACTGCCAGCACGCCGTTGAGCTGTGACATCACGCCGGGCTGGTCGCGGTGGATGTGGACCAGCCGCGCCGGCGATCTGAGGGTGCCGACGCTGACCTCCGGCAGGTTGACGCTGCCGCGCACCGCACCCAGCGTCAGGTAGTCACGCAGCTTCTCGGAGACCTCGACGCCCAGGTTGTGCTGGGCCTCCGCGGTGGAGCCGCCGACGTGTGGCGTCAGGATCACGTTGTCGAGTTCGCGCAGCGGCGACTCGAAGACTGCGGCGTTCGACGTCGGCTCGGTGGGGAAGACGTCGATCGCCGCCCCGCGCAGTCGGTGCGCGCCGAGCGCGACGTGCAAGGCGTCGAGGTCGACCGCATGCCCGCGCGCCAGGTTGATCAGCACGGCGTCGGGCTTCATCTGCGCCAGTCGCTCAGCGTCGATCAGGAGCCGCGTCCGTTCGGTCTGCGGCACGTGCAGGGTGACGACATCGGCCTCTTGCAGCAGCGCGGTCAGCGTGGTCGCGGGCGTGGCGTTGCCCAGCGGCAGGCGGGCTTCGATGTCGTGGTAGACCACGCGCATGCCGATCGCTTCGGCCAGCAGGCCGGTCTGCATGCCGATCTTGCCGTAGCCGATGATGCCGAGCGTCTTGCCGCGGATCTCGTTGGAGCCGCGCGAGTCCTTCAACCACTGGCCGCGGCGCGCCGCGGCGTGGCGTTCCGGAATCCGCCGCAGCAGGTGGATGGCGTGCCCGATCACCAGTTCGGCCACCGAACGGGTGTTGGAGAACGGCCCGTTGAAGACCACCACGCCGCGCTCGCTGGCGGCTTTCAGGTCGATGTTGTTGGTGCCGGTGCAATACGCACCCACCGCCAGCAGCCGGGGCGCCCGTGCGAGCATGTCGCGGTTCAGCTGGGTACGTGAACGCAGGCCCAGCACCTGCACGTCGGCGAGCAGCGATTCGAGCTCGTGCGCATCGGGAGCGTGCTTCAGCCGCAGGATTTCGGCGCCGGGCACGGCGTGCAGGATCGGCGTGGCGCTGGCATGCACGTCTTCCAGCAGCAGGATGTTCAGGCTCATGGGGGCTGGCTTCTTCGCGGTGTGGGATGAATGGGGATGGGGTCGGAGCGACCGTCAGAGCCCGAGGGTGAGCAGGGCGCCTTCGGACATCATCGATCGGTCCCAGGGCGGGTCGAACACCATGTCCACAGTGGCCTCGCCCACCTGCGGCAGCGCCAGCACCTTGTCGCAGACCTCGTCGGCAATGCTCTCGCCCATGCCGCAGCCCGGTGCGGTCAGCGTCATCTCGATGCGCACGCGAAACCGCCCGTCGTCCATTGGCAGCACGTCGCAGGCATAGACCAGACCCAGTTCGACGATGTCGACCGGAATTTCCGGGTCGTAGCAGGTCTTCAGCGTCTGCCACACCAGGCTGCGCAGGCCTTCGGGCCCGCTGTCGGTCGGCGCCGTGGGGGTCAGGTCGGCCTTGGGTACCGGCTTGCCGATGGCGTCGGCGTCGACGCCGCGCAGCCGCATTAACTGCCCCTCGACCCACAACGTGAACGAGCCGCCGAGCGCCTGCGTGATCTGCGCCGGGGTGCCCGCCGGCAGGTCGGCCGGCCGGCCGTCGGGGATGCATTCCACCCGCACCGCGCGCTGGGTCACCACGGGCTCGCGCTGCGGTCTCATGGCTTGCCGTCCAGCGCGTGCATCAGCGCATGCCAGCCCAGCAGTGCGCACTTGATGCGACCCGGAAAGCGGCGCACTCCGGCCAGGCTGATCAGCTTGCCCAGGTGCGCCGCTTCCGGTTCGAGTTCGCCGGTAAGCACCGCGCGAAAGCGCTGATGCAACTGCTGCGCCAGCGCCACGTCGCCCCCATGCACGGCCTCGGTCATCATCGACGCCGAGGCGATGCAGATGGCACAGCCCTGGCCGCTGAAGCGGATGTCTTCGATCCGGTCCTGCGCCACGTTCAGCGTCACTTGCAGGTCGTCGCCACAGCTCGGGTTCTGGCCGCGCGCCTGGTGCGTGGGCGCCGGCAGCGTGCCGAAGTGGCGCGGCGCGCGCTTGTGGTCCATCACCACGTCCTGGTAGAGGTCGAGTTCGGCAGCGGTGGTCTGATTCATTGCAGCACCTTCAGCGCGCGCGCCACGCCGGCCAGCAAACGCTCGACTTCGGCGTGCGTGTTGTAGAGCGCGAACGAGGCCCGTGTCGTCGGTCCCAGGCCCAGGTGCTCCAGCAGCGGCTGTGCGCAGTGGTGGCCGGTGCGCACGGCGATGCCTTGCTCGTCAAGCAGCGTGCCGATGTCGTGCGGGTGCACGCCCCCGGCCGCAAACGAGACGATGGCCGAGGCGCCGGTCTCGGTCGACAGCAGCTGCACGCCGGGCAGCGCAGCCAGGCCGGCGGCGGCATGCTCGCGCAGCGCGACGACGTGCGCGTCGATCGCGCTGCGCCCTGTGCGGTCGATGAAGTCGGCCGCCGCCGCCAGGCCCACCGCGCCGGCCACGTTCGGGGTGCCGCCCTCCAGCCGCATCGGCAACTCGGCGAAGCTGGCTTCGGTGGTGCTGACCCAGGCCACCATGTCGCCGCCGTAGCGCAGCGGCTCCAGCCGTTCCAGCGCGGTACGCCGCCCGACCAGCGCACCCGTGCCCATCGGCCCGTACATCTTGTGGCCCGAAAAGGCCATGAAATCGCAGGCCAGCGCCGACAGATCGGGCACCGCATGGCCCACCGACTGCGCGGCATCGAGCACGGTGAGCGCACCCGCGTCGGCAGCCAGCGCCAGCAAGGCCTCGAACGGTGGGCGCTCGCCGGTCGCGTTGGCGCAGGCGGTCACGGCGAACACCCGCGTGCGGGGTGTCAGCAGGCGGGCCAGGTCCTCGACATGCAGCCGCCCCTGCCTATCGGGCAGCAGGATGCGCAGCTGCGCACCACAGCGCCGCGCCGCCTGTTGCCACGGCACCAGGTTGGCATGGTGTTCCAGGGCGCTGACGACGATCTCGTCGCCGGGCTGGATGACCGCGGGCTGGGATCCCGGGGTCGACAGGCCATGCGCCACCAGGTTGAGCGCGTCGGTCGTGCCCGAGGTGAAGATCAGTTCGTGTGCGGCACCCGCGCCGACAAAACGCTTGAGGGTGCTGCGGGCCTGGTCGAAGGCATCGGTGGCGCGCTGGCTCAGCGTGTGCACGCCGCGGTGGATGTTGGCCCGGTCGTGCCGCTCGAAATGGCGCATGGGCATCCTGGACCGTCAGCGGCGACTGCGTGGTGGCGGCGTTGTCCAGGTAGGCCAGCGGTGCGCCGTTGATCTTTTGGGCCAGTACCGGAAACTGGGCGCGCAAGTTATCGAGGCCGGCGCCGCCCAGGCCGGCATGGTCGACTGAGTGCAGGTCATGCATGTCACCCATGGTCGGCTTCCAGGCCCGGTGCCAGGTGGCGGGCCACCGCGGCACGCAGCAGCGCGTCGATGTCCAGCGCTTCCAGCAACGGGTCGTCGGCGAAGCAGCGCTGCACCAAGGCGCCGGCCATGCCCTGCACGATCAGGCCGCGTGCAGTGCGTTCGTCGAGGCCGCGCTGGCGCGCATAGAACAGCGCCTCTTCGGACAAGGCGCCCCAGGTGGCGCTGTGGGTGGCCTGCACCTGGTCGTGGTGGATTTCCAGGTGCGGCCGCAGCACCAGCTTCGGTTGGCCACCGGTGGGGATGCCGGTCAGGCGTTGTCGCACGTCGGCCTGCGCGGCACCGGGCGCGATGCGCGTGTGGGCATTGACGACGGCGCGCGCCGACCCGCTGGCCAGGGCGAGGTCCTCGATGGCGCTGGTGGTGCGCGCGGCGCCATGCGAAAGGCGCACCTGGTGCTCCAGTGCCGCATCGGCCGCCAGCAGCAGGCCGGCGCTGCGGGCCACCGCACCTTCGGCCTGCAGCGCGATCACGTTGCGTTGCAGGTGGTAGCGGCTGCCCGAAGCGACCATCGCCTGTGCGTAGTGCGCATCGCGGCCGAGCGTGGCGTGCAGGTGGTGCGCGATGCGGTCTGCAGCACCCGGCGTGGCGATGCGCAGGTGCTGCAGCGTCGCGCCGTCGCCCAGCACGATGTGGGCCTGCAGGTTCTGCACGACCGGTTGCTTGCAGGCCACCGACTGGCGGTCGTGCGTCTCGACCAGCACGCAGTGCACGCCCGCGAGCACCTCGATCACCAGCATCGGCGCTTCGACGGCGCTGCGCGGCTGATGGCGCAGTTGCAGCCAGACGGGTTCACGCGGTCCGCGCTCGGCGCCCGGGGTGCCGCCGATGCGCAGCCGCAGGCCATGCCGGCACAACGCACGGTGCGCCCAGGAAAAGGGTGCGGCGTCGCCCTCGGCGCGATCATCCGCATCGCGCGCATCGCCTGCACCCAACGGCGCCGACAGGCCGGCCCACAGCTCGGCGCGCTGCAAGGCGTCGGCTGGCGTCGAGCCAGCGGGCGTCGACCCGGCCTTGCGGGCTGTGGCCGATCGGGTGCAGCGTCCAGCCGGCACCCGCCAGTGGGTGGGCTTCACAGCCCGGCGCCGATTGCGCGGTCTCGTCGCCCAGCCACACGGCTGCATCAGGCGGCGGCAGGTGCCGAAAGCCTTCGGCCTTGCGGGGGATCCAGCCCCGCGTTTGCAGTTGGTGGCGGGCTGCCAGGATGTCGGCGCGGGCGCTGTCCATGACGTCAGGCGTCCAGCGTTTCTGCCGCACGCACGAAGCCGGTGCGACCGATGTCGCCGGCCAGGCCGACGTCGCCGGTCTCGGCAATGCAACCCTGGTCCAGCCGCAGCACCGCGTCGGGCGCCAGCGACTCGATCAGTTGCTGGTAGTGCGACACGACGAGAAAGGCCGTGCCTTGCGCTCGCAGTTCCTGCACCAGTTGCACGACGGCGCGTACACCGTCCACGTCCATGCCGGAATCGACTTCGTCCAGCACCGCCAGGCGCGGCCGCAGCAGCGCGAGCTGCAGCAGCTCGTTGCGCTTGCGTTCGCCGCCGGAGAAGCCGTCGTTGACCGGCCGGGCCAGCATCGCCTCGGGCAGGCCCAGGCGCGTGGCCGCGGCGCGCGCGTCACCCAGGAAGTCGAAGGCATCGAGCGGCGCCTCGCCACGCGCCTCACGCACCGCGTTCAGCGCTGTGCGGATGAACAGGTTGTTCTTGACACCGGGAATCTCGGGCGGCGCCTGGAAGGACACGAAGAGCCCGGCCCGCGCGCGAGCCTCGGGGCTCAGCGCCAGCAGGTCCTGGCCGGCAAAGCGCACTGAGCCGCCGACGACGCGGTAGCGCGGGTGCCCGGCCAGCGTCAGGCCAAGCGTGCTCTTGCCGCTGCCGTTGGCTCCCATCAGGACCAGCAACGCGCCGGCGGGTATGTCGAGCGAGACCGACTTCAGGATGTTGCGGTCACCGACGTCGACACGCAGGTCGCGCACTTGCAGCAGGGGTTCGGAGGGTGTCATGGTCAGATTGCCTGGTGTGTGGTGGGTCGGTGGCTCAACCGACGGCGCCTTCCAGCGATACCGCCAGCAAGGCCTTGGCTTCGAGCGCGAACTCCATCGGCAGCTCGTCGAGGACCGCCTGGCAGAAGCCGCCGACGATCAGCGCCGTGGCTTCCTGCGGGTCGATGCCGCGCTGCTGGCAGTAGAAAAGGCGTTCTTCGGAAATGCGGGTGGTGGTCGCTTCGTGTTCGACCACGGCGTCGTCGCGCGCCACGTCCACATAAGGGTAGGTGTGCGCGCCGCAGTCGGGCCCGATCAGCAGGGAGTCGCACTGCGTGTGGTTGCGCGCACCGGCCGCCGTGGGCGCCATGCGCACCAGCCCGCGGTAGCTGTTGTGCGCGTGGCCGGCGCTGATGCCCTTCGAGACGATGCGGCTCGTGGTGTTGCGCCCGAGATGGATCATCTTGGTGCCGGTGTCGGCCTGCTGGAAATGGTTCGTCACCGCGATGGAGTGGAACTCGCCGCGCGAGTCGTCGCCGCGCAGCACTACGCTCGGGTACTTCCAGGTGATGGCCGAGCCGGTCTCGATCTGCGTCCACGCGATGTGCGAGCGCGCGCCTTCGCACAGACCGCGCTTGGTGACGAAGTTGTAGATGCCACCACGCCCCTGCGCGTCGCCCGGGTACCAGTTCTGCACGGTCGAATACTTGATGTGCGCATCGTCATGGGCCACCAGTTCAACCACTGCCGCGTGCAGCTGGTGCTCGTCGCGCTGGGGCGCCGTGCAGCCTTCGAGGTAACTGACGTGGCTGCCCGCCTCGGCAATGATCAGCGTGCGCTCGAACTGCCCGGTGTTGCGCGCGTTGATGCGGAAGTACGACGACAACTCCATCGGGCAGCGCACGCCGGCCGGGATGTAGACGAAGGAGCCGTCGGAGAACACGGCCGAGTTCAGCGCCGCATAGAAGTTGTCGCCCGGCGGCACCACGCTGCCAAGGTAGCGCTCGATGAGCCCAGGGTGGTGCTGCACCGCGTGCGAGAACGAACAGAAGATCACGCCGACCTGGGCGAGTTGCTCACGGAAGGTCGTGCCCACCGAGACCGAATCGAAGACCGCGTCGACCGCCACGCCGGTCACACCCGCCAGGCGCGCACGCTCGTGCAGGGGCACACCCAGCTTTTCGTAGGTCTCCAGCAACTTTGGGTCGACGTCGGCCAGGCTCTTGGGCCCGTCGGTCTGCGCGTTCATCGACTTGGGTGCCGAGTAGTAGCTCAGCGCCTGGAAGTCGATCGGCTCGATGCGCAGCTTGCCCCATGCAGGGTGCGACATCGCCGACCAGCGCTCGAAAGCGGCCAGACGCCACTTCAGCAGGAATTCGGGTTCTTTCTTGCGGCGCGAGATCGCCCGCACCGTGTCGGCGTCCAGTCCCGGCGGCAGTGCGTCACTTTCAACATCGGTGACGAAGCCATGCCGATACGGCAGCTCGAGGGCACGGACCAGCGGCGCAGCCTGCTCAACGGCCGCCATGGCGTGTCTCCGAGGCGATGAGGTCGAAAATCTTCGTGCTCCAGGACGCGGCCCCGCGTGGCAGGTGAGAAGCCCAGCGGCTGGCGAGCACGGTCTCGAACGAACGGCCGCGCAGCGGGTAGGCACGCACATCGTCGTGGAGCCGCGTCACCCGCTGCGCGTTCGGGTCGAGATGGAGTTCCGCCCGCGTGGGCTGTTCGATGACGCTGTTCATGGGAGGTCCTTAATAGAGGCATAGCGTATGCCTCTTTAAGAACGTTCACAAGGCCATCCGTGGTTGCCCGCTTCCATGCCGTGGGCATTGGGCCTGAGCCCGCTGCACCCGTGGCCTGTGTCAGTGGCTGCTGGGCTGACCGGAGACCTGTGCCAGATAGAGTGCAGCCACGAGGTCCGACTGCGTGACCATGCCGGACAGGCGGCGTTCGTCGTCGACCACCGGGATGTGGTGCAGCCCCTGGTCCGACAGCCGGGGGACCAGTTCGACCACCGATTCCTGCTCGGTGGCGGTTTGCACCGGGCTGGTCATGATCTGGCCAACGACTTCCGACTTGTCGGAGTAGATGCCGGGCGTGGGTGTCAGCAGGTGTCGGATGCGCTGACCCAGGCTGAGATGGTCGCGAGGGTCGAGCTGGGCATGCTTGAGAAAGTCGACCAGCGTGACCATGCCGATCACCCGACGGGCACGGTCGACGACGGGCAAGGCACGGATGCGATGTCGATGCAACAAGGACCAGGCCTCGTTCAGCGGCGTCGCGAACTCGACGGTCACCAGGTCGCGGGACATGATGTCCGCGCAGCGCACGCTGCCGAAGCGGCGTTGCCACGCCTGCATCTGGGCCTGGCGCAAGATCTGTTCGAGCGCGTCCCGATCGATGTCGACCAACTGATTGAAGTCGCGCAAGGCCGCATCCAGGTCCGCGGTGGTCAGCCCGATGCGGTCTTGCGGTGCGGGGTCGGCGGTGCTGTGTCGGCTGCCGTGAATCACGGGCGCATGCACAGGCGCAGGCCGTGTGATGCGCCGCCAAGCCAGTGCGACGGCCAGCAGCAGCGCCGAGTTCAAGGCCACGGGCATCAAGGCGAAGCTGAAACCGATCTCATGCACGGTGGAGTTTCCCAACACCGCCGTGATGGCCACCGCACCGCCCGGAGGATGCACGCAGCGCAAGGGGAACATCAAGGCCAGCGCGAGGCCGGCTGCCAACGCAGCGGACGTTGGCGTCGAGCCCATCGCCTGGAACACGGCAACGCCGACCAGCGCCGCCATCACATTGCCCACCATCATCGGCCAGGGCTGCGCCAACGGGCTGCTCGGGACGCCGAACAGCAGCACGGCCGAGGCGCCCATCGGCGCGGCCAACCACGGTGAACTGGCGCCCCAGCCCAACCAGGTCAGTGCGCCGGCGACCCACAGGCCCAGCACCGCACCGACCACGTCGCGGGCACGCTCGCGTGCGTCCACCGTCTGGCGCTGCAGGCCCAGCCACAGCAGCCACCGGTTCTCTTCCAGCGCGTTTTTCATGGTTCAAGTGTTCGTTGCTGCAGCCATACCGCACAGGGCCAGACCGGTGCCGTCCCATGCCCCCAGGCGACCCTTCGACACCGCCTGTCCGGCAGCCGGTGGTAGGCGTGGAACTGCTCGTCCCGGATCCAGCCTCGGGCGACATACAGGGCCTGCCCAGGCGCGTTCCCATGCGCCACGTTCAGCGAAACGCGCACGGCACCCTGCGACCAGGCGTAGCGCTCGGCCGCAGCCAGCAGGCCTGACGCGACACCCGTACGGCGGCCGAGCGGGTGGACGAAGAGGTCGTTGAGCACGAACACCCGTGCCAGCGCTGTGGACGACCAGCTCGGATACAGCTGTGCAAATCCCACGGGAGCGGCGTCCACATGTGCGATGAAGACGACCGATTCCCCGTGGTCGAAACGGGCCTTCAGGAAATCGCGAGCAGCCGGCAGATCGCCGGTCTGCCCTTGGAACTCGCGATACTGGTTGAAGAGCTCAGCCAGTTCTTCCAGGTCGGAAAAGACGGCCTGACGGATGTGGGGTGTCTTCATGCGCAGCGGTGGACGGTTTGAATTCGGCCGACTGCACGGGCTTGCAGTCGGTGGCCCATTGTTGCCACGCGGACGGCCGCGACGTCGCCAGCGCGCTCAGGACACGGGTGTGTCGGCGGCGGGGAGCGCGGGCGTCGGCGAGGCGGTCGCATCGTGGTCCTGCCCCCAACTCATCCAGTCCTCACCGAAGAGCTCGGCAGGATGAGGCGTCGCCACGCTGCCGTTGCCACAGGCCATCGCGTCGGCCGGGCAGTACCGGTCGCAGCCCCAGCAGATGCGCTCAGGGTGCGCCGGGTTCAGCGGAAACTTCTTAACCACGTGCGCCGATCAGCCTGGAGGTACGCCAAACTGCGGAAACAGCACATCGTTCTCGATCCGCATGTGGTGCTGCAAATCGTCGGCGAACTCTCGCACGCTTGCACTCAGCTGCCGCCAAGTGGCGCGGGCATCGTCGGGTGGCGTGGCGTTGTGGGTCAGGGTCAGCAACTGGGCAAGCCGTTCCGCGTGCTCGGCGTGTTCTGCCCGCATGACGCCGATCGGATGCACAACAAGGGGGTTGCCGCCTCGGACCAGCATCGGGAACAGGATGGTCTCTTCCTTCTCCATGTGCGCCAGCAAGTCTGAGTGCATGAACTTCAGCAGCGCCGTCAAGCCGCGCGGCGCGGCGGCATGGTCGGCGCGCACAGCCTCCACCTCGGCCGCAAGGCGAATCAGTTCCGGCAGTTGCTGGCGATACACCTCGTGGAAGCGCGTCAGGATGTGGTGGACGAGCGCCGACGGCTCGGAAGGCTCCACCAAAACAGTGGGGGCGCAGGTCCCGGCAGTCGGACAGGATGGTGTCGATGTCATGGCATGGTTGACGTTGACGTTGGGTGGCTGGCCGCCGTTGCGGCCATCAGAGCGTCGATCCGTTTGCCGATCGCTGTGAGTGATCGGGAGACCCGGCGGAAGGATTGGCTGGCGCGCGCGACCCGGTACGTCGCATGCGCATCGCCAGGCCGACCCGGTCGAGTTCGGCGTCGCTCAGCAGCCGCCGGGCCATCGGCAGGAGTTCGGACTCTTCGCGAGCGATGTGCCGCTGATACCGCTGGGCGAACCCGCTCACGTCGTCTTGGGCGAGCAGCACCGTCTGGCCTGCCGCCACCTGCGCGAGCACCGCACGCAGCGTTTGCCAGCCTGCCTCGAGTTCACGATGCTCTGCCGTGAGCGCCCCCGTGAGCTCGCGCAGGCAGACCGCGTCCGAACCCGCCATGGACTCGATCAGCGCGGGGAAGAGGTCGCGTTCCTCGTCGTCATGGTGGTGCCTGGCCGACGTGTCGAAGTAGCGCATCACCGCCGTGGCGGCTTCCTGCGCCGGCCGATCCGGACCGTGTGCGGCGATGTGCGGCACCAGGCGCAACAGCGTCGAACACTGATCCTGCACCCGCAGGTGGCAGGCTGCGAGCATCTCCAGCGGCACCTCGAAGCCGACGGCAGGGGCCGAGTGGCCTGGAAGCGTGATGTCCATGGTGAGTTCTTCGGGTGGTCACCGCTGCGCAGACGCCTTGGCTTGCCGCTGGGGCCGCCTGGATGTCGGCATGCTCACGGTGACAGGCTGCTTGCCGCGGACCGAAGGACCCTTTGAGAGGCTCTCTGGTCCTGGTGGTCCTGAAGTCAAATCGGCCAGCGTCGCGCCGTCCAGTGCCTGGAAGTACCCGCGCAGCGCCGCGTCGAACAAGTGCTTCAGGCGACAGTCGGGCGTCAAGGTGCAGGCATTGGTGCTGGCATCGAAACATTCGACGAGCCTGAAGTCGGTTTCCGAGGACCGCACCACGTCGCCGATGCGGATGGTCCCGGGCTCATTCGACAGGCGCAGGCCGCCGCCGCGCCCGCGCGTGGTCTCGATCAGACCCTGCCGCGCCAGGTCGTTGACCACCTTCATCAGGTGGCCCTTCGACAGGCCGTGCTGCTCGGCCAGTTCGTTGATCGTGACCAG
The DNA here is from genome assembly GCA_963750785.1 of uncultured beta proteobacterium. GTDB lineage: Bacteria > Pseudomonadota > Gammaproteobacteria > Burkholderiales > Burkholderiaceae_C > Rubrivivax. Next base: position 21,742 of record CAVVSC010000008.1, read on the forward strand.
GCGCTCGCGGTGCCGCGCGCAGTACATCAGCACGCGCAGGGTGTAGTCGGTGTATTCGGAAAGCCGCATTCCTTGCCCCAAAGATGTACGTAGTGTATTGCTTTAAAGTGCGCTCGTACTTAAGATACATCAATCGTCGATGTTTACCCGAGTCCCGGGTTCGTCATCGATCGTGAACCCGCCGCACCCCCATGACCTCGCTTCCGCCTCTCACCGCCGCACCGCCGGCTGCCGCGCCCCTACCCCAGGGCTGGCCGCTGTTGCGGCTCGGCTTCCGTCCCTTCTACCTGGGTGCGGCCGCCTACGGCATGCTGGCCGTGCCGCTGTGGATCGCGATGCTGCTGGGCGAGGTGTCGCTGAACCTGACGGTCTCGCCCGTGCTCTGGCACGCCCACGAGATGCTGTTCGGCTTCGCCGTCGCGGTGATCGTGGGTTTCCTGCTCACCGCAGGCAAGGCCTGGACCGGTCTGGCCACGCCGCGCGGCGCGGTGCTCGGGGCCCTGGCCGGGCTCTGGCTGGCCGCCCGGCTCGCGGCCGTCTTCGCGCCCTATGCCGTCTATGCGGCGTTGGACCTGCTGCTGCTGCCGCTGGTGGCGGCCATCCTCATCACCGTGCTGCTGCGTGCCGGCAACCGGCGCAACCTGCCGCTGGGTGCCATCCTCTTGCTGCTGACCGTAGCCAACGCGGTGTTTCACGCGGCCGTGCTGGGTGTCGTCGACATCGCCCCAGTGCGTGCGCTGCACGCCGGGCTGGCACTGGTGGTGATGATCGAGTGCGTGATCGCCGGGCGCGTGATCCCGGCCTTCACGATGTCTGCGCTGCCCGGCGTGAAGCTGCAGGCGCCGCGTGTGCTGGAACAGGCCACGCTGGCCACCACGGCCGTCGGCCTGGCACTGTGGGTGCTGGCGCCGGCGAATGCCTTCACCGCCGTGGTCCTGGGCGCAGCCGCCTTGCTGCACGCCCAGCGGCTGTGGCGCTGGCAGCCGCTGCGCACGCGCGCACGCCCCATCCTGTGGGTGCTGCACGCGGCCTATGCCTGGCTGCCGATCGGCCTGGGGCTGCTGGCGCTGTCCCAGCTCGGCGCGGTGGGGGTTTCGGCCGGCATCCACGCGCTGGCGGTGGGCGCCACCGGCGGGCTCATCATCGGCATGGTCACCCGCACGGCGCGCGGCCACACCGGCAGGCCACTGCAGGTGTCGCGGCTCGAAGTCGCCGCCTACCTGCTGGTGGCCGGCGCTGCGGTGGCGCGGGTGTTGCTGCCGCTGCTGGCACCACAGCATCTCGTCATCTGGCTGGTGGCCGCTGCCGCAGCCTGGGGGCTGGCGTTTGCGCTCTATCTGTTCGTCTTCGCGCCCTGGTTGCTGGCGCCACGCCTCGACGGCAAGGACGGCTGATGGCCGGCCTCGCTGCGCGCCCGGCGCCGCCTCTGCCCGTTCCTCCCCTTCTCGCCCCACCGGTTTCCCTGCGCCTGTCGCGCCATTCCGCTCGCGTTTTCACTCCACACACATTCTGAAAGGCATCACCACCATGTCCGCTCTCGCCACAGCCTCCCCCGCCGCCATCGACCTGCGTACGATCGCACCGCGCGAACGGCATGCCCTGGTCTTCGCTCGCTTCGATGCCCTGCAGGCGGGGCAGACCCTGCAACTGGTCAACGACCACGACCCCCGGCCGCTGCGCTTCCAGCTCGATGACCGGGCCTTCGGCCAGTTCGAATGGGCCGCGCTGGAGTCGGGGCCGGAGGTCTGGCGGGTGCAGATCACGCGGGTCGGCATCAAACCCACCCCGGTGGACAAGGACTCGTGCTGCTCCGGCGGCGCGTGCTGCGGCTGATCCGCAGAGGGCCCGGCCATGACCTTCGTCGTCACCGAGGCGTGCATACGCTGCAAGTACACCGACTGCGTGGACGTGTGCCCGGTCGACGCCTTCCGCGAAGGTCCGAACTTCCTCGTCATCGACCCCGACGATTGCATCGACTGTGCGGTGTGCGTGCCGGAATGCCCGGTGAACGCGATCTTCGGCGAAGAGGACGTGCCCACCGATCAGCAGCACTTCACGGCCTTGAATGCCGAGCTGGCGCGTGACTGGAAGCCCATCACCCGCACCAAGCTGGCCCTGCCCGACGCCGACGCGTGGAGCCGCATCGAGTCGAAGCTCGGTGAGCTGAAGCGATAAGTGCCGTGACCCGAAAAGCACCCTCGCGCCCCGTCATCCCGATCCGGCCCACCGCCGGCGAAGTCGCCAACGCGGGCGACGCGGACGACGGCGTGCACTTCGTCTCGATGTACCAGAAGCAGCCCGACATCTACCCGCGGGCGGTAAAGGGCTGGTTCGCCACCTGGCGCTGGACCTTCGTCTGGCTCACGCAGCTGCTGTTCTACGGCATGCCCTGGCTGCTGTGGGACGGTCGCCAGGCGCTGCTCTTCGACCTGGAGGCGCAGCGCTTCTACATCCTGGGCCTGGTGCTGTACCCGCAGGACCTGATCTTCCTGGCGGCCCTGCTCGTGCTCTCTGCGCTGGCCTTGTTCTTCTTCACCGCGGTGGCGGGCCGCCTGTGGTGTGGCTACACCTGCCCGCAGACCGTCTACACCGAGATCTTCATGTGGGTCGAACGCCAGTGCGAGGGCGACCGCATCGCGCGCATGCGGCTGGACCAGGCGCCGTGGTCGGCCGAGAAGCTCGCGCGCAAGGCCGCGACGCAGCTGGCCTGGGTGGCCATCGGCTTGTTCACCGGGTTCAGCTTCGTCGGCTACTTCACGCCGATCCGCGAGTTGAGCCAGGCGGTGCTGACCCTCGCCGTGACACCCTGGAACGCGTTCTGGATCCTGTTCTACGGCGCGGCGACCTATGGCAACGCGGGTTACCTGCGCGAGCAGATGTGCAAGTACATGTGCCCCTACGCCCGCTTCCAGAGCGCGCTGATCGACAAGGACTCGTTGATCATTACCTACGACAGTGCACGCGGCGACCCGCGCGGCTCGCGCTCACGCAAGCAGAGTGCCGCCGCCCAGGGGCTGGGCGACTGCATCGACTGCACGCTGTGCGTGCAGGTCTGCCCGACCGGCATCGACATCCGCGATGGCCTGCAGAACGAGTGCATCGGCTGCGCTGCGTGCATCGATGTCTGCGACGACGTGATGGCCAAGATGAACTACCCGAAGGGTTTGATCCGCTACTCCACCGAAAACGGCGTGGTCAACGGCTGGTCGAAGCTGCAGATGTTCAAGCGCGCCCTGCGCCCGCGCGTGCTGATCTATGGCGGCCTGCTGTCGGCGGCCAGCGTGGCCTTTGCCGCGAGCGTGGCGCTGCGCAGCCCCTTCCAGGTCGACGTGGTGAAAGACCGCGGCGCCCTGGCCCGGGTCGTCGAGGACGGGGCCATCGAGAACGTGTACCGGCTGCAGATCATGAACCGTACCGAACAGCCGCAGACCTACCGCATCGACGCCCAGGGCATCCCGGGCCTGGAGGTGCAGACAGAGGTCGTGAGGACGCCACCTGCAGGCATCAGCTCAGTCGTCGTCAGCCTGCGTCTGCCGTACAGCGCTGCCCAAGGCCTGCTCGGACAATCGGCGCCCGTGCAGTTCGAAGTCAACCAGCTTGACGGTACGCGCGCCGCCGCTGCCGTGCAGCGCGAGAAGTCGACCTTTTTCGTCCCACGTTGAGCGGCCCGCCGCCCGCGCAGGCCGTCAAGACGCCGGCCGCGCTTCGAACATAGGGAACAGCACCGTCTCTTCGAGCTGCACGTGCTGCGCCAGGTCGTCGAACAGCTTGGCGACGGCAGCGCGCAGCGCAGCCACGTCGGGCTCGGTGCCTGCAGGGGCCACCAGGTCGGCCATCCTGTGCTCCTGTTCGGCCACCACGTCGGCATGGTCGAGATGTTCGGCCTGCATGTCGTCGATGAGGTGAACGATCAAGGTATTACCGCCCTGTTCCATCATCGGGAACAGACGCATCTCCTCCTTGAACATGTGCATCTCGAGCGCCTTGGCCATGACATCCAGGTCATCGGCCAGAGTCGGCGTCGCGCCCTTGCCCTCGAGCTCACGCGCCAGCGCGACGATGCCCGGCAGTTCGCGGCGGTGGGTCTCGTGAAAGCGCGTCAGGATATGGTCTATCAGTTCTGCTGCCGTTGAAGGCACGCTCATGCCTGCTCCCTGGATGCTCGGTGTGTGGGCATCGCCGCTCCGCGCGCCGCAGGTGCCCGAAGTGGATGGCGAGCCCATTCAGCCGAAGCTGACCGGCTGGCCGTGAATGTCGAACGGAATGAAACTGCCGATCCGACCCGACTTGATCGATTCGACCATGCGCTGCAATGGCGCTTCGGCCTCGGTGCTGGTCGGGCTGCGGCCGGCGCTGCCCGACAACGCGGCGACGAAGACGATGTCCCAGCCCGGCCCGGCGCGCCGCGACTCTTCGAGAAGGGCCTCGAACGAGGGCAACTCGTCCGGTGACTTGTCCACGCACATCAGCGGCGTCAGCGTGCCGCCTTCGCCGACCTGGAAGCGGGCACGCTGCTCAGGGGTGGCGTCGTCGGGCAGTTCGGCCGCGGTGAACACGAACAACAGTCGCTGCGGTTCGGTTTGCTGGCTTGCCGAGCGCAGCAGATCGTCGAAACTGGCAATGGTCATCGAGGGCTTTCATGGGTGGGTGGGGGCTGGCAGTTCTTTACGGCCTGCCGCGGCAGCGTGCGCGCCATCGAACCCGCCAGTCTAAGCATCAGGCTGTATGGCTCAAGCGACGCCTGCCGTGGTGCGCGCCGGGCCTTCGTCAGGTTCGTCTCTGCGCCGATCTGTCGATGCATGCGCTTCGCCAATCGGTGGCGTTCCATGCAAATTTGCGCGCGAAACTACTCCATGGCTGACCCTGATTCAGGGCCTGCTTGAAGCCCGACGCATCGGTGATCCAGGTTCCCCCCAGCGTGGTGACGCCTGCCTTGAAAAGCACTTCCGGCAGGCATCCGGCGCCCGGACCGATCAACGCAATGTGCCGTGCCTTGCGGCAGTTCGCCAGCACAATGTCCAGTGTGTGGTTCAGCAGCACGGTGCTGGTGGAGAGCACCTTGTCGCAGCCATCGAGATCCTTCGGGTCCAGCGTAACCGTGAAGCCGACGTTTTCACCCGCAAGATCAGCCCGCAGTTCAAGCACGGTCAGTCGCGCGCCACGTGCGGTGACTTGTCTGACCAGGGGTGGAAAGAGACCGACCATGCCGATGTGTTCACCGGGCTGGGGATCGATGCCGCCGATCGAGTCTGGTGCTGCGGGCGGGACAAGGCCCATCCGGTCAAGGACGTGCCGTGACAAGGCGTTCACCGCCGCAAAGCCCAACGTGCGGGCCACCGCGTCGCCCCCCAGCCAACCGGCAGCCATGTCCATCGCGTCGGCGCCCCGCAGTTCAACGGCCGCCCGCCCGCTGGCAAGTGCGTCCAGGCTGCCATCGAGCAGTACATAGCTCAAACCCAGCGAGCCGTCTTCCAGTTCCAGCGCGCCAAACTCGCCGTCCTTGCTGCCATTCCAGGGCACGGGCGGCAGGTGCAAGGCCTTGACCCGGGGCACGGGTGCACTCCCCAGGCGGCGTGCCAGGTCAGAGAACAGGGCTTCGGCGATCGGCGTCATGGCTGCATCATGCCGTTGCGAACCCTGCGGTGCCTCCTGGCGGAGTCCATCCGACAAGATGTTGTTTCCGCGGGGTCAAGGGGCGCCGAACCCGATCGCCCGGGCTCAACCGATCACCTCGGGCCAGACGGTGTGGAACCACTGACCGGCCGGCCGGTCGACACGCTCGTAGGTGTGGGCGCCGAAGAAGTCGCGCTGCGCCTGCAGCAGGTTGGCAGGCAGCCGGGCGCAGCGGTAGCTGTCGTAATAGGCCAGCGACGCGCTCAGCGCCGGCACCGGCACACCGCTGGCCACGGCCATCGCCACCACCTCGCGCCAGGCCTGCTGGCTGCGGTTGAGCACGCCTTCGAAGAAGGGTGCCCGCATCAGGTTCGGCAGTTCCGGATCGGCGCGGTAGGCATCGGTGATGCGGCCGAGGAAGCGCGCGCGGATGATGCAGCCGCCGCGCCAGATCGACGCGATGCCGCCGAGGTCGAGTGCCCAGCCCTGCTTCTCGCTCATCGTGCGCATCAGGTCCAGGCCCTGTGTGTAGCTGACGATCTTGGCTGCGTACAGCGCGTCGTGCAGCCGCTGGGCCAGTTCGGCGCGGTGCACCGCCAGTGTGGACGTCGGCCCCCGAAGCCGCGTGCTCGCGGTCACGCGCGCGTCCTTCATCGAAGACAGCACGCGTGCCTCGACCGCCGCGTTGATGGTGCTCACCACCACCGCGTTCTCGGCTGCGCTGACGAGCGTCCACTGCCCGGTGCCCTTCTGCCCAGCCTTGTCGAGGATGAGATCGACCACCGGCTCGCCGGTCTCGGGGTCGCGCTGGCGCAACGCCTTGGCGGTGATCAGGATCAGGTAGCTCTGCAGTTCGCCCTCGTTCCAGCCCTCGAAGATGTCGGCCATCTCGTCCGTCGAGAAGCCCGCCGCCCGAAGCATCGCGTAGGCCTCGCAGATGAGCTGCATGTCGCCGTATTCGATGCCGTTGTGGACGGTTTTTACGTAGTGGCCGGCGCCGCCGGGGCCGATGTGGATGACGCAGGGCTGGCCGTCCACCCGCGCGGCAATGGCCTCGAAGATCGGGCGCATCAAGTCCCACGCGGACGCTGGTCCGCCGGGCATGATCGACGGGCCCTTGCGCGCGCCCTCTTCGCCGCCAGAGACGCCAGCACCGATGAAGCGCAGCCCGTGCGCGGTGAGCCGGGCGTCGCGCCGCTCGGTGTCGGTGTATAGGCTGTTGCCGCCGTCGATGACGATGTCGCCGGCTTCCAGCCGCGGCAGCAGTTGCTCGATCAACGCGTCGACGGCGGCGCCAGCCTTGAGCATCAGCATCACCTTGCGCGGCCGCGACAGGCTTTGAATGAATTCGTCGAGTGTCGCTGCGCCGAGCAGCCGCTTGCCCGGGTGCGCGGTGACGAACTCGCGCGTCACTGCGTCGGTGCGATTGAAGACACTGACACTGAAGCCCCGGCCCTCGATGTTGAGCACCAGGTTCTGGCCCATCACGCCCAGCCCGATGAGGCCGAAGTCGTTCTGCACGGTCATGGTGTCGAGCCTCGGGGGGAAGGGTCCGCATTGTCGCCGCGGGCCGTCCAACGATTCCCCGCGGCTCCGCGACCCGGAAATGGCGTTGGGGCTTGCGCTGCATCAGGGCGCGCGAGGAAGCTCGAGGGACCGCACCGCTTCTCAGTCGGCGGCCGCCGCTGGTGAGGTAGTCCACTCTGGGCGTCGGTCGAACACGGAGCGCGCGGCTGCACGACCGGCGGCTTCGCTGCCTTGAATCGTGATTGACGAAGGTCTGCAACGGG
>CAVVSC010000009.1:0-334870 GCA_963750785.1 uncultured beta proteobacterium
CACCATTTGCTTGGGTGCTGTCCGCAGCCAGCCTGGCGGCCGTGACCCTGGGCATGGTGGCTGCCGAACGTGCGCTGGCACGGCAGGGGCACGTGCGCGCGGACGCGCCGTCCGCCACCACAGGCACGGCCCCGGGTGCCGGTGTGGTGCTGGGTTTCCTGCTGGCCTGTGGCGCCGGCGCGCTGGCTTTCCAGTGGCATGGCTTTGTGGCCAGCGCGCCCATGGCGCTGCGCTTTGCACCCGCGTCGGACCTGCCCTGGCTGCTGCCCGTGTTCTGGGTCGGCTTCAACCTGGCGCTGGTGCCCGCCGGCCTGCTGGCCCGGCGCCAAGGCCCGGCGCGCGCCCTGGTGCTGGGCGCCGTGCTGGCCGCCGGGGGCAACGCCGTGGCCGCGTGGGCCCCGGACCTGAACCTGCTGCTGGCCAGCCAGGCCCTGGCGGGCGCCGGTTGGGCCATGCTCCTGTGCAGTGCCTTCAGTGCGGCGCTGCTGGTGGGCCAGGGCGGGCGCGAAGGCCTGCTGAGCGGCGCGCTGTCGTCGACCCTGGCCGCCGCTGCACTGCTGCGCATCGGCTATGTCGCGTTCAACGCGCCCAAACCGGCTGCCGTGCTGGATCTGGCCTGGCTGGCGGCATTGGGCTTCGGTCTGTGCGCGCTGCTGATGTGGCCGCGGCGCAAATCCTGAGCCGGGCGCCTGCCAGTTGATCAGGGCACCGTGGCCCGCGGCGGCCAGAGCCAGCCCAGCCGGCTAGGAGATGCGGGCGTTCTAGGAGCGAGCGCGTTGTGGCGACCTTGTCCGGCCCCGAGGGCCTGGCACGGTTGCGGCAGCAGACTCTCGCACCAGCCGCCTTCCACCGTCGCGCTGACAGTTTCTGGCCAGCCCCGATGGCGGTGCGCCGGATCCTGGCTAGCATCCCTGGCCTGCCAGGCTGGCACGGCCTCAAAGCCACGGCGACCAAACAACCGGAGACCCTCACCATGACCCTGAACCGACGCCAGGCCCTGGCCGCGCCCCTGCTCACTCTGCCCGGCCTGGCCTGGGCACAGGCTGGCTGGCCCAAGCAGAGCGTGCGCTTCGTGGTGCCCTTTGCACCCGGCGGCACCAGCGAGATCGTGGCCCGCACGGTGGCCAACGAGCTGACCAAGCAATTGGGACAGACTGTCTACGTGGACAACAAGGGCGGCGGTGCCGGCCTGCCGGCCATGACCGACGTGGCCAAGGCCGCCCCGGACGGCTACACCATCATCCTGGGCCACGTGGGCAGCCTGGCGGTGAACCCGGTCATCTTTCCCAACGCGGGCTTTGACGTGAACAAGGACTTCGTGCCCGTCACCTTGCTGGCGAAGGTGCCCAACCTGTTCGTCATCCACCCCGACGTGCCGGCCAACAACTTCAGGGAGTTCGTGGCCTACGTCAAGAAGAACCCGGGCAAGCTGAACTACGGCAGCGCCGGCAACGCCAGTGCCGGCCACCTGGCCATGGAATACCTGAAGCTGGTGACGGGCATGTTCATGACCCACATCCCCTACCGCGGCACCGGCCCGATGCTGACCGACCTGATCGCGGGCCGCACCCAAGCCACAAGCGCCGGCCTGCCCGCCCTGCTGCCGCAGATCAAGGCCGGCAAGCTGAAGGCGATTGCCGTCGGCACGCCGCAGCGCCTCGCCCAACTGCCCGATGTGCCCACCGTGGTCGAGATGGGCTTCAAGGACTTCGAGACTTCGCAGTGGTACGGCATCATGGCCCCGGCAGGCACGCCCAAGGACGTCGTCAAGCGGCTGCAGGAAGAATCCCTGAAGGCATTGAAGAGCAGCTCGGTGACGCAGCGCTTTGCCGAAGACAGCGCGGTGGGCGGCGGCGGGCCACCGGAGGAATTTGCGGCCTTCATCAGCAAGCAGCAGAAGATCTGGAAGGACATCGTGGTGCGCGCCGGCATCAAGCCGGACTGATGGGACTGGGATGACTTGCGTTGATCTGGGCGGTCGCGGGCGCTTGAGCTGCCCTGTTGCGCTCATGTCCCCCGCCCCAACTTGCTGCGCAAGCCGGGGCTGCTCCTTTACTTCGCTCCACAGGTCACCTCAAGCGCCCGCTCAGGCACGACCACTGAAACGCCGATTGCGGGCGCACCACATGTGGTGGCTGCCAAGGACGCTGGGTGGCCGACGGAGTGAAGTAAAGGAGGAGCGGCGGGCGCAGCCCGGCGCGGGGGACATGAACGCAGTCGGCCACCCAGTGGCCTTGGCTCGCGTCACAGCAGCAATCCGAAAGGGAAGCCACTGACATGCGCGCCTGGACCGTAGACGCCGACGACATCCGGGTGGCCGAGGACCTGGACGAGTCCTTGTTGCACCGCACGCCGGAAATTGACGCCTTCCTGGCCACCGACCGCGACGACAAGTTCATCGTCATCGGCACCAAGGGCTTCGGCAAGACGCTGCTGCTGAAGGCCAAGCGCATCCTCTATCAGCGCGAAGGGCGTGCGGTGTGCCTGCCCCAGGGCAACCTGCTGGACAAGCCCATCGGCGACAAGATCTTTGGCCGCGAGACCCTGGCCTTCTTCGCCGCGTCGCCGCTGCCGTGGTGCAAGGTGTGGTTGGCGGCCATCGCGCTGGCGGTGCTGAAACAGCAGTCCGCCACCGAAGGCCTGAAGGTCAACGCGCGCCTCACCGGCCTGCTGCGCGACGAGCAACTGCACGGCGTCATCGACCACTTCGTGCGCCTGCTGGACCTGACACCGAGCGAATTGCAGCGCTGCGCGACCGACACCGACGGCCACCTGGTGCCGCGGCTGCGCGCGCTGAAGACGCCGGTGACCATCTTCATCGACGGCATTGACGAGTACTTCAACAAGCACGTCGAGGAACTGCCCACCAACCCCAGCGTGACCGGTGAACTGTCGCCCGACGTCTGGTACTTCTCGCAGCTGGGCCTGGTGGAAGTGGCCTACCAGCTGCGGCGCATCAACCACCACCTGAAGGTGTTTGCAGCCATCCGCAAGGAAGCCTATGCGCGCTTGCCACGGCGCACAGCCATGGCCCAGCAGTACCGCGGCAGCGCGGTGGACATCGTCTACTCACCACAAAGCCTGCGCGAGATCTTCGTCAACAACGTGCGCCTCTTGAAGGCCGACCGCATGGTGCGGCCGGGCCGCGTGCGCAACCACCCGCTGGAAGCCTTTCTGGGCCGCACCAGCGTCACGGACGCCTACACGCGCGAAGAAGAAGACGCGCTGGAATACCTGTGCCGCCACACCTTGCTGCGGCCGCGCGACCTGATGACCATCGGCGAACGGCTGACCGCCTTGCGGCCCGACGAACGCCAGCATGAACACCGCCTGAAGGCAGCCGTGCACGACGCGGCTGGCGAGATCGCGCAGGAATACCTGGCCGAAGTGGCGCCCTACATCGGTGACCTGGACCTGGACGGGCTGCTGGCGCGGCTGCCCGGGCCGGTGCTGACACGCGCCGAGATCGAAGCGCTCGGTGCGGGCGCAGAAGCAGGCACAGAGGCAGACGCAAGCGGAGAAAACAGCAGCGATGGCGGCACCGACAGCCGCCGCGTCCTGTGGGCCCTGATGCGCGTGGGCCTGCTCGGCCATGTGCAGCACGACCGCGCCACCGGCGAATGGCGCCAGCGATTCATGCGCCCGGGCGAAGCCACGCTGGACCCTGACGGCGAACTCCCAACGGCCACCCACTACCTGGTGCACCCGGTGCTGGCCGACGTGGTGGGCCAGCTCAACCCGGCCTACCTGCGCCGCACGGACCGCCACAACATCATCGGCTACGACCGACCCTGGCGCGACGACAAGGCACCGCTGGACTTCGAGATGCACGAACGCGCCAGCTGCGTGCTGAAGGCCGACGTGCAAGGCTTTGCCACGCTGATGCGCACCGGTGCCGACCAGCCCGTGCGCCAGGCGCTGGACGAAGCCGTGCGCCGCTGGACACCGCCGGGGTCCATCGCCGAATCACGCGCCGGTGACGCGGTGCTGATCGTGGACGACGACCCCATCGCGCTGGCCCAGGCCGCGCGCCACCTGATCGACGAGGTCTACCAGGCCCCGGGCCAGCCGCGCCTGCGCGTGGCACTGCACCACGGCCCGGTGCAGACGCGGCTGCGCGAAGGCGAGCTGACGCACACCATTGCGGGTGGCGACGCGGTGCTGTGCGCGTCTCGCGTGGAACCCGCGGTGGAGCCGGGGCAGATCTGGGCCACGGAAGAGTTTCGCCAGCAGCTGCTGCAGCGGCCGTCGTTGTGGCGCACCGTAGCGGTGGCCGGTCCGGGTGGCGACCCGCGCTTCAATGTCAAGAAGCCGGGCAGCGCCGAAAGCGATTTGTGGGTGCAGCTGTACCGGCTGGAGTTCTAGCCGCGCAAGCCGGCGCCCAGCATCAGCAGGCGGCGTCGAACTGGGAGATCGCGTTCGCGATCCGGTCCAGCGCCAGGATGTCGTCGACCGCGCCCATGCGGATGGCCTCCTTTGGCATGCCGAACACGACGCAACTGGACTCGTCCTGCGCAATCGTCCGCGCGCCCTTGTCGTGCAGCTGCTTCATGCCCCGCGCGCCGTCGTCGCCCATGCCGGTCAGGATGATGGCCAGAACGTCGTTCCCTGCGCAGTCAGCGGCAGATCGGAACAGCACGTCCACCGACGGCTTGTGGCGGTTGACCAGCGGCCCGTCGGCTACCACGGCAAAGTACTGACCGCCGGCCTTGCGCAGCTGCAGGTGCTTGCCGCCCGGCGCGATGAGCACCAGCCCGCGTTCCATGCGGTCCCCGTCACGGGCTTCACGCACCCGCATGGCGCAACCGGTGTCCAGGCGCTTGGCGTACATCTCCGTGAACTTTTCCGGCATGTGCTGGACCACGGCGATGCCAGGGCATTCGGCCGTCATGCCCATCAACACGGACTCCACGGCCTGGGTGCCGCCGGTGGAACTGCCGATCACCACGGGTCGGTCCCGTGCGTGCGTGGCGGTTCGCCTCACGGCGGCTGCCGCGGGTCGGGCGACGCTTTCGGCGCTCGGCGCCGGTGCAGGCGACGCCCGCCTGGGCTTGGACCGCGCAGCCAGCTTCAGGGCCTGGATCAGGTCCCGTCGCGAATCTTCCAGGAACTGCTTCAGACCGAGTTGGGGCTTGGCCACGACCGAGATGGCACCGGCCGCCAGCGCGCGCAGCGCGACGTCACTGCCGCGGGTCGTCAGCGTGGAACAGATCACCGTGGGGATGGGCGCTTCGTCCATCACCTGGCGCAGGAAGGTCAGCCCGTCCATGCCCGGCATCTCGATGTCCAGCAGCAGCACATCGGGCTTGCACTTGCGGATGGCCGGGCCGGCGATGATCGGGTTGGGTGCGCTGCCGACCAGTTCGATCTCCGGGTCGCCCTGCAGCAGGTGGGCCACGGTCTGCCGCACGATGGCGGAGTCATCGACCACATAGACTTTGATGGACATGTGGGCTCCTCAGACTTCGACGGCGGTGACCTGCGGCGCGTCGCGCCCCACGGTCCATCCAAGACGTCGGTAGGTGTTGCCGCCCACGTCGTACGCCAGCACGCGGATGCCGGCCTCGGCCAGCGCGTCCAGCGCCCAGCTCGCGTTGGAGTCACCAACGCTGGATTGCTGGATCAGGTCCGGGAACATGTTGCCACCGCCGTAGACATAGGCCTCGCAGTAGCGCGGCGTGATGCCACGGGCGATCAGCAGGTCGTACATCGACTCCAGCGCCACGTCGGCATGCGCGCTGCTGCGGGGCGCGCCCCTCACGGCCGGCTTGGCATGCACGATGTGGCACATGACCCCGATGGTGCGGCGCGGATCTGTCAGCACGATGGCCACGCAAGACCCCAGCAGCGTTTCCAGGCGCTCACCCACGCTTGCAAAGGCCACATCGCCGGGATGCAGCGTGTACACGGTGCCCGCGGGCGTCACGCGCTTCTGCACGCGCTGTGGCCTGGTTCGGACGGTCATGCGGCCAACTTCCGGAAGGCGCCCGGCGCCAGGGGCTGCAGCGGCGTCTTGCAAGGCACCCGGCCCTCGGCCGTGCCGATGAAGAAGAGTCCGTCAGGCTTCAGTTGGGTCAGCACCCGATCGACCACCTCGCACTTGGTTTCCAGGTCGAAGTAGATCAGCACGTTGCGCAGGAAGATGACGTCAAAGGGCCCGATGGATTCGATCGGCTGGCACAGGTTCAGCTGTCCGAACCGGACCTTCTCGCGGATGCGCGGCTGCATCTGCACCATGCCTTCGGATTCACCATCGCCGCGCAGGCAGTACTTCTTCAGGCGATCCGGCGCCACGTCGCGCAGCCGGTCTTGCGGGTAGACGGCCTCCATGGCGCTGCGCAGCACGCGGTCGCTGATGTCGGTGCCCAGGATCGACCAGTCGCTGCCGATGCGGCCTTGCTGCTGCAGGTCGGACAGCAACATCGCGGTGCTGTAGGCCTCGTCACCGAAGGACGACGCAGCGCTCCAGACGGCCAGGTTGCGTGGTCGGGTGCGGTTGAGTTCTTCCTCGAGCAGCTTGAAATGGGCAGGCTCGCGAAAGAAGTAGGTCTCGTTGGTGGTCAGCAGGTCGACCGCCATCTGGAATTCGCCGCCGTCGTTGGAGCCGCTGATGAGGTCGACGTAGTCCTCGAAGCCGTCCATGCCCAGGCGCGAAATGCGGGTGGCCAGGCGCGAGGACACCAGCGGCTTCTTGCTCGCATTGAACGACAGCCCGATGGCGCCGTACATGAGATCGGCAATGCGCCGGTAGGTCGAATCACTCAGCGCGAGCACAGCGTTCTCCGCAAGGCGCCCGGACGCACAAGGCGCCCGGGCTCGGGTTCAGGGGGTGGCAGCCGAGCCGGTGGTTTCGGCACATGGCGGCCGGGCCTTCAAGCTGCGACTGCGTGCTGGGCGGTTTCGCACAACTGCGCCATCTCGGCCACGTCGAAGGCACGGTCGGGCTCCAGGATCATCACGAAGCGGTCATTGACCTTGCCCATGCCCTGGATGAAGTCACGCCGCACGGACGTTCCGAAATTGGGCGGCGGCTCGATCTGGGAAGCTGCGATGTCGATCACCTCGCTCACCGCGTCGACCATCAGGCCGAGCTCTACGCGCTCGCCGTCGCGCATCGCATCGAAGATCACGATGCAGGTCTTCTTGCCGACGTCGGCCGGCGGGCGCCCGAAGCGGGCGTGCAGATCGATCACCGGCACGACCGAACCGCGCAGGTTCATGACCCCGCGCACGAACACCGGCATCAGCGGCACATTGGTCATGGACCCGTGCTGGATGATTTCGCGCACGGTGCGGATGTCCATCGCAAAGACCTCCTTGCCCAGGGCGAAGGTGAGGTACTGCGCGACGGTCTGGTCGGCGGCGGCGCTGGCATGCGTTGTTGTCATGTGCTTTCCGGCGAGGTTCGGGCGGCTGTTCAGGCGGTGGTTCCGGCGGCGACAGGGTCGGCTCAGTACGGCTTGAAGTTGCCGTTGGCGACCCTGGGGGCGGCCTGGCTGGGGGCCGAGGCGCTGTGGCCGCGGGCGGCATTGCCGGCCTTGGCACCAGCCCGCATCGGCGAGTTCGGCGCGCGGCGGTCCGTCTTGGCCTCCGACCGGCTGCTGCGCACGTTCACGGCCGCCTGCTCCGCCGAGTGGAAGAAGGCCACCGACTGCTGCAGCTGTTCGGCCTGGCCGGACAGTTCTTCCGAGGTCGCTGCCAGTTCTTCGGAAGCCGACGCGTTCTGCTGTGTCGCCTTGCTGAGCTGGTTCATGGCGCCACCGATCTGGGTGACCGACTGGCTCTGCTCTGAGGACGCCGCGGCAATTTCCTGCACCAGTTCCGATGTCTTCTGGATGCTGGGCACGATCTCGTCCAGCAGCTTGCCGGCACGCTCCGCGGTCGACACGCTGTTGGCCGCCAGGTCGCCGATTTCCTTGGCCGCTTCCTGGCTGCGTTCGGCCAGCTTGCGCACTTCGGCCGCCACCACGGCGAAGCCCTTGCCGTGTTCGCCGGCCCGTGCCGCTTCAATGGCGGCGTTCAGCGCCAGCAGGTTGGTCTGGTAGGCGATGTCGTCGACGATGGAGATCTTGGCCGCGATCTGCTTCATGGCGCTGACGGTCTGGGTCACGGCCGAGCCGCCTTCGCCGGCTTCCTTGCTGGCCTTGGTGGCCATGCCGTCGGTGACGCGGGCGTTGTCGCTGTTCTGCGAGATGGACGCCGACATGACGTCGATCGACGAGGTGGTCTCTTCGACCGAGCTGGCCTGTTCGCTGGCCGATTGCGACAGGCTCTGCGCGGTGGCGCTGACCTGGTTGGCGGCACCTGTCAGGGCGTCCGCAGCCGAGCGCACTTCTTCGATGATGCCGCCGAGTTTTTCGCAGGTGGCGTTGGCGTCGTTCTTGACTTGCTCGAAGGTGCCTTCGGCGTCCCGCGTGATGCGCTGGCCCAGGTCGCCGGTGGCCAGGCCGGAGAACACGCGGCCCACGTCTTCGATGATGCCGGCCAGCGCTTCGCTGGTGGCGTTGGCGTCGTCACGGACCTGGCCGAACACGCCGGCGTAGTCGCGGTCGATGCGCTGCGTCAGGTCGCCCACCGACAGCGCGCCGAACACACGGCCCACGTCACCGAAGATCACGTTTGTCGTGTCCACCAGGGAATTCACGCCCTCGCAGAGCGACTGGATCGGGCCGGTCTTGCCGTCCAGGCTGATGCGCTGGCTCAGGTCGCCCTTCATCGCGGCGCTCGTGACCTGGCGTGCCTCCTCAACCGCCTGGGTCAGCATGTCGGCCGCACGGTGCGCCGCGGTCACATCGGTGGCGATCTTGACGATCTTCACGACGCGACCCATTTCGTCGTTGACCGGCGCGTAGGTGGCCTGGATCCAGATGGGCTCGCCCGAGCGTGTCACGCGCTTGAAGATGTCGCTCTGCGCCTTGCCGGCATTCAGGTCCGCCCAGAACTGGCTGTAGCTGGGCGAGTTGGACAGGGCCGGCTCCACGAACATGCGGTGGTGCTTGCCGACGATCTCGTTCGACTGGTAGCCCACCAGCTTCAGGAAGTTGGCATTGGCCGACAGCACGGTGCCGGTCAGGTCGAATTCGATGTAGCCATAGGACGCGTCGATGGCACCGAGGATGCCGCGCGCGTTCTGGCGCTCGATCTCTGCGGCGGTGATGTCGTAGCGCACGCCGAGGTACTTCATCGGCTTGCCGTCGCCACCCAGGATCGGAGCAATCACCGCGTCCACATAGTAGGGCGTGCCGTCCTTGGCGCGGTTCTTGATGATGCCGCGGAAGACTTCACCGCGGCCGATGGTCTGCCACAGCTTCTTGAACACGTCCTTGGGCATGTCCGGGTGCCGCGTCGTGTTGTGCGGCTGGCCGATCAGCTCGTTGCGCGAGTACTTCGAGACCTCGATGAACTTCTCATTGACGCTGACGATGTCGCCCTTCTTGTCCGCTTCCGAAACGATGCTCGTCTCGTTCATGATCGTCGTGCGCACCTTGAGCTCGGACTCCAGGTCCGCGATGCGCGCGCGCAGCTCGGCCAATGCCGGGTCTTCAGCCGGCGGTGCGGACGCGAAGAGTCTGGAAATCCAGGACGACTGTTGGGTGCTCATGATGTTTGTCCTTCGTTGTGCGGGCTGACCGTGCGGGTGATGGGTTGCGCCTTTTGGCGCGGTGCGACACCGCGGTCAGGCGGGTCGATGGCGAGTAGGCTGAGGGAATTGACGTCGAAGATCAGCGCCACTTCGCCGCTGCCGAGGATCGATGAGCCGGACATGCCGCGCAGGCTGCGGAACATGCGGCCCAGCGGCTTGATCACGGTCTGGTGTTGACCGAACAGCTGGTCGACCATGACGCCATAGCGGGCGGCGCCGGCCTTGATCACGACGACGCTGACGCGGTCGGGTTCCGGCGAATCCAGGCCGTAGATGTGGCGCAGGCTGACCACCGGCAAGGCCTGGTCACGCAAGGCCACCAGGCCGCGGCCCCGGTCGTCAATGGTCTCGGCCAGCGGCCGGGTCTCGATGACCTCGACCACGGACTCCAGCGGGAAGATGAATTTCGACGGACCCACGCCGACCAGGAAGCCGTCGATGATGGCCAGTGTCAGCGGCAGGCGGATCTCGATGCGCGACCCGGCGCCCGGATCGCTGGCAATGGTCACCGAGCCGCGCAGCGCCTCGATGTTGCGGCGAACCACGTCCATGCCGACGCCACGGCCGCTCAGGTTGGTCACCTTCTCGGCGGTCGAGAAGCCGGGCTCGAAGATCAGCTTGCAGATCTCGTCGTCCGTTGGCGTCACGCCACGTTCCACCAGGCCGCGCTCCCAGGCGCGGGCCAGCACGCGGGTGCGGTCGATGCCACGGCCGTCGTCCGAGATGCTGATCAGGATGCTGCCCGACTCATGGCGTGCCGCCAGTGTCAAGCGGCCCTGCGCCGGCTTGCCGTGTGCAAGCCGTTCGTCCGCGGGCTCCAGGCCATGGTCCAGCGCGTTGCGTACCAGATGCATCAAGGGGTCGGCGATGCGCTCGACCACGGACTTGTCCAGTTCGGCCTCGCCGCCCACGATCTCGAAGGCCACGTCCTTGCCCAGTTCGGCGGCGGTGTCGCGCACGACGCGACGGAAGCGCGCGAAGGTCTCGCCGATGGGCACCATGCGCAGCTGCAGGGTGCCGTTGCGGATCTCCTCGATCAGCCGCCCGATCTGCGCATGGGCTTCGATCAGCGCACCCTGGCGGGTTTCGCGTGCCAGCAATGCAGCGCCGGCATCGGCCGTGACCAGTTCGCCCAGCAGGTTGATGACAGCGTCCAGCCGGTCGGCCTGCACGCGGATGAAACGCTGGTCATCGCCAGGCGCCACCGCGGGTTCGCGACTGCGCTGCTGTTGCTTGCCCAGCGCGGCGTTGACCACCTGCGGGTCCAGGTCGGCCTCTTCACGCAGGATGTCGCCGATGCGGGGCACCGGCGCGCCACTGGCCGCGCCCTCGGCCTGGGTCTGCAGGCCATGCGCCAGTTGTTCGCTTGTCACGGCGCCCACTGCGACCAGGATTTCACCCAGGCGCGGTGTCTGCGGCAAGGCGTCGATCAGCGCGATGAACGCGGCAGGGTCGGCGCCGGGCTCGATGATCTGCAGGCTCAGGCCGTCGCGCACAAAGCTGAAGGCCTCTTCGATCTGGTGGCGACTGGCGGTGGTTTCGAAGCCAAATTCAAACCCGAGATGGCAGCATTCCGGGTCGATGGCGTCCAGCACCGGCACCGCGTCCGTGTCGCAGCCGATCGAGACGATGCGCCCCATGCCTTGCAGATAGGTCAGCGTCGCCAGCGGGTCCATGCCGTTGCGGAAAGTTTCCGGCCCGAAGTGCGCCGAGATGTGCCAACGCCGCGCCGCGTGGGCCACGGTCGGTGCGGCCGACGCCTGAACAGGCTGGGCTGCGGCGGCCGACGTGCCGGCAGCCTTGCTGCTGGCCTGCAACTGGTCGATCAATGCCTGCATGGATGCGGTCTCTTCGGCGTCCGGCACCCGGTCGGTGCTGGCCGCGTCCACCAGCGCGCCGATCTGGTCGTTGCACCGCAGCAGCAGGGTGCTCAGCGACGGCGTCAGCGCCAAGGCGCCTTCACGCAGCTGGTCCAGCAGGGTCTCCACGTGGTGGGTGAAGCCCACCACGCGGTCCAGGCCGAAGATGCCGGCCGAACCCTTGACGGTGTGGGCGCAACGGAACAGCGCGTCCAGCAGTTCGCGGTCGTCGGGACGTTCCTCGAGTTCGAGCAGCAGCTGCTCGTAGGCCTCGATCTGCTCGCGGGCTTCGCTGATGAAGGCCGGCAGGGCTTCGGAAATGAAGCTGTTGTCGCCAGAGTCGTTGTTCATGCCAGGGACTCCGCTGGGCTTGTGGCGTCCAGCAGTTGTTGAACGCCCAGTGCCGTGCACGCACGCACCAGGGGTGCACTGGCGCGCAAGAGCCTGACGTGGCGGCCTTGTTGCTGGCTCAACGCCCGGTCCAGCGACAACAGCAGCTGGATGCCGGCGGCGTCCACCTCTTCCACGCCAGCACCGTCGACGCAGAACGCGTCTTCGTTGCGGGATGCCGTGGCTCCATCAGGAGCACCGGCGTCCAGCCATTGCAGCCAGGCGGGCCGCAGTTCGCCGATCGTGTAGATCGTCAGCTCTTTGGAAAGTACGGGGGTTGGCGTCATGGCTGCGCTCCTATGGAAGCACCAGCTTGGACACCGCGTCCAGCAGTTGCGGCGGGCTGAAGGGCTTCATGATCCAGGCCTTGGCGCCGGCGGCGCGGCCTTCCTGCTTCTTCGCGTCCTGGCCTTCGGTGGTCAGCATGATCACGGGCGCAAACTTGTGGCGCGGGTGCTGCTTGACCTTGGTGACGAAGGTGATGCCGTCCATGTTGGGCATGTTCACGTCGCTCACGATCAGGTGCACCTTGGCCAGTTTGTCCAGCTGCGCCAGCGCTTCCTGGCCGTCGCCAGCTTCCACGGTTTCGTAGCCAGCGCGCACCAGGGACATCTTGACGACCGTGCGCAGCGAACTGGAGTCGTCAACGATCAGAACTGTCTTGGCCATGGATTTACCTGTTCGTGCAGATTAGAAAAACTCGACCTCGGCGGGCGCGCTTGCCGCTGGCGCGGCCTTGGTGCCGGGCGCCGGGTCGACGTGCGCATGCCGCTGGTCGTCCATCGTGTAGTGGCCTTGAAGCTCGTGCAGCCAGTCACGGGCCTCGGGCAGCGGTGCGTCGCTGACCACACCGTCCTGCAGGCGCCGCATGTCGGTGTCGATCACACCCAGGATCTGGCTCACCCGGTCCTGGAACTGCAGGTTGAAGAGCAGGTTCTCGATGTCGGTGCGGATGACGCCGCCTTGGTCACGCATCTGATCCGACTCGGTGCCCAGCTGCCGGACGTGGGTCAGCACGTCGGCCACGATGCTGCCGGACAGTTCGATCGCGGACTTGTCGTCGGCAGACGCGCTCCTGGCGGAATCCATGGTCGACGCCATGAGTTCGGAGACTTGCGCGATGCGGTCCGTGATCTGCTTGCCCGTCTTGGACGAGACCTCCGACAGGCTGCGGATTTCCTTGGCAATCACCGCGAAGCCGCGGCCCACGTCGCCAGCGCGCGCCGCTTCGATGGCGGCGTTGATCGCCAGGATGTTGGTCTGTGCGGCGATGCGGGTGACGTCGGTCGCCAGGTCCTTGAGTTCGCCGGTGGCCTGGGACAGGTCCTGAACGCTCTGCACCAGGGCGCTCTTGCTCTCCAGAATGCGGTCCATCGAGCTGATGACCGGTTGCAGTTCGCGTTCGCACAAAGTCAGCAGGCTGATGGTGGTACCGCCTTGGGCATCACCCGCGCCACTGGCGCCTTTGAAGCCGGCCTTTTCGAACTGCTCATTGATGGACGCCAAGCTGCCCGCAAGCTGCGTGATGGCGTCTTCGGTCTGGGTCTTCACCGACCCCACATGCATCAGCCAGACGGGCAGCACTTCCCCCAGCAAGGGCCCCAGTCCGCGGCCGTGGCGGTCATCGGTGTGCTGAAGGTCTTCTTCGGCCGACGCGGCCACCAAGGCTGCGGCGTCGCGTGCCCGGCTCTTGAGCACCAGCACCGCGCTGACGGCTGCCACACCCGCCACCGAGACCAGTTCCAGCACGCCCACGCGGTTCCACAGCGGCAAGGCGGCCAGCAGGCAGGCCAACCCACCCCAGGCGGCGCCGACGTGGGTGCGCGGCTTTGGCCGGGCCTTGCTCTGATCGGGTGATGCGGACTTCATGTGATCCGTGCTCGGTGTGGTCATCTGCAGACAAATGGCGTCGCGGAACCCTGATGCGGGCGGCCTTCAGCCGCGTCTTGGTGACATATCGGTACCCCCCTGGGCAACTTGAGTCAGTTGCCGGCCTCGCGCATCAGCAGAAGCGGCGCTGCCGAGGACGTCGCCCGCACTCCAGCACTGCGGTCCGGGCTGCTGCCGGGCAAGGCTGTGAAGTGGCGAACAACAGAGCGGGCCACTTCCTCGAGTTCGGCGCTCAGGCTGTCGACGAGCTGCCGTGCTCTGGCCGTGCCGTGGCGGTCGTCCAAGGCTTCCAGGGTCTCGCAGCTGTCGGCCACACCCAGCGCTCCCACGGTGCGGGCCGACGACTTCAGCCGGTGCCCCAGCTTGGACAACTCCGACAGGTCGCCATTGGCCAGCGCGGCCCGCAGCTCGACGAGGGTCTCGGGCACGGCGTCAGCAAACTGCATGGCATAGCGCTTCACACGGTCTTCCTTGCCACCGACATTGCGCAACAGGATTGACAAATCGATGGCGGCCGGCGCATCACCCACTGCAGTCGGCACCGGTGCCTTGCGCAAGGTCAGCCAGGTAGCCAGCTTCTCGTACAGCAGCGCAGGATCCACGGGTTTGGACGTGAAGTCGTTCATACCGGACGCCAGACACGCGGCCCGGTCGGCGGCTTGGGTGTTGGCCGTCATCGCGATGATCGGCAGGTCGGCCAGGGCCAGGTCCTTGCGCGCGCGGCGCGTGGCCTCCAGTCCGTCCATGACGGGCATCTGCATGTCCATCAGCACGAGGTCAAAGCTTTCGCGTGCCAGCAGGTCCAGGGCCTCCTGGCCGTTTTGAGCCACGGTGACGACCGCGCCGACCGCCTCGATCAGGCTGCACGCCACCTCCGCATTCAGCGGGTTGTCCTCCGCCAGCAGGATGCGCGCGCCGTCCAGCCGGACGGGCTCTGACGGGGGCGTTGACCGGGTAGCGTTCGGCACCCGTTCTGCGGCCGCCGCAGGGGACGCTGGCAAGGGCAGCGTGAACCAGAAGGTGCTGCCGACGCCGGCGCGGCTGCGGAGTCCGACCTCACCGCCCATCAATTGCGCCAGTTGCTTGGAAATGGCCAGGCCCAGCCCGGTGCCACCGTACTTGCGGGAGATCGACGAATCCGCCTGCTGGAAGGACTGGAAGGCCTGGGCAGCCTGCTCGTCGCTCATGCCGATGCCGTCGTCCGCCACTTCAAAGCGCAGCACGCGGCCGCGCTTGCTGCTGGTCTGGACGAGGACCCGCACGCGGACGCTGCCATGCTCGGTGAACTTGATGGCATTGCCGATGAAGTTGAGCAGGATCTGCCGGATGCGCAGCGCGTCGCCACGCACCTGCTGGGGCACTGCGTCGTCCAGCCGAAAGACCAGGCTCAGGCCTTTGGCCTGGGCAGCGTCAATGGTCTGGTTCTTCACCGAGTCGACCAGTTGCGACAGGACGACCACCTGCTGGTCGATCTCCATCTTGCCGGCATCCATCTTGGAGAAGTCCAGGATGTCGTTGATGATGCCCAGCAGGTGCTTGCCCGCGCCCTGGATCTTTTCCAGGTAGGCGCGCTGTTCCGGGCCCGGATCCGCGCTCAGTGCCAGGTGCGTGATGCCGATCACGCCGTTCATGGGCGTGCGGATCTCGTGGCTCATGTTGGACAGGAACTCGCTCTTCGCACGGTTGGCGACACCGGCCTCGTGCAGCGCCAGCTCCAGCTCGGCGGTGCGCGCCAGGATGCGTTCTTCCAGGGTTTCGTTGACCCGCGCCAACTGCCGTGCACCCCGCGTCTGCTCGGTCACGTCGCGAAAGCTCGTCACGCTGCCTGCAAGCTTGGCATTGATCTGCAAGGGCCTGGTCTGCCACTCGAATGTGCGGTCGTCCCGCAGTTCGATGGTGTGCAGCGCGTTCGAGTGGCTGTCCTGTTCCGGAGCGGCCCAACTGGCGGGCGCCTTGGAGGCGTCGCGCAGGCACTGCTGCATCCACGCGAAGACCTCGGAAGCGTCGCTGCGCGGCGTGCCGCCGGACGCGCCAGGCGGCAGCTTCCACATGTCCGCAAAGCGTGCGTTCAGGGCAATGATGCCGCCGTTCAGGTCGGTCACCAGAATGCCGTCGGCGGTGGCCTCCAGCGTGGCCGTCAGCAGCGAACGCGATCGCGCAAAGGCCAGGTGGGTGCCCACGCGTGCCCGCACCACGGCCGCGTTGACCGGCTTGGTGATGAAATCCACCGCACCCAGCTCAAAGCCGGTGGCCTCCTGTGCGGGCTCGTCGTGGGCGGTCACGAAGATGACCGGAATGTCCCGCGTGGCCGCGTCGGCCTTCAGTCGTCGGCAGACTTCGTGACCGTCGATGTCGGGCATGCCGATGTCAAGCAGCACCAGGTCGGGCAGTTCGTCCTTGCACGTCTTCAGCGCTGCCGTGCCGCTCGTTGCCATCAGGACCTGGTAGTCGTCCGACAGCGCGCGGTACATGATCTGGATATTGATCGGCTGGTCGTCAACGACCAGCAGCTTGGGGCGGACCGGCGCCTGCCTGTTCATCACGGCCTTGCACTCACGCAGCAGGGATCAAGGCTCAGGCCAGCTTCGCAACCGCGGCACCCAGGGCGGCGGTGTCAATGGGCTTGTCCAGCACGCCCAGCAGGTGCAGCCGGTGGAAGCGGCCCATCAGCGCTGCGGAGTTCTTGACGCGGCTGTTGGTGCCGGAAACCAGCAAGACGCCGCCGCTGTAGTGCTTGCTCGCCAGGTGCTCCATGAACTGGAAGCCGTCGCTGTTGGGCATGCTCAGGTCGCACACGATCAGTCCGGGCGGAGACACCATGCCGTCGAAGGCCTTCTTGCCCGCCGCGCCATCGGCGGCGGTGACCACCTGGCCAATACCCAGATCGTGCAGATGGTCCGTCAGCACCGTCAGCATGAACTTGTCGTCGTCAACAACAAGCGCTTGCCTTGGCGGCCCTGCAGAACGGGTGGTACGAAGTGGCGCATTCATGGTGGCTTGGCTGTCTTGGTCCGGCGGGTTCGGAGCCTTGTTGGATCTGAGTGTGCAACCCGGCACCCCCGCTCTATTGCGGCAGAAGCAGGGTGATCTCTGGCTTGTTTTCGGCATCGATTGGCATCTCTTGAGTCGATCTCCACTGGAAACGACCCCTTGTTCCTCGTTTCGGCGGTGGTGCGCCCTTTGAGAATCGGCCCACCCCTGAATGTCATCTCGCCATGAATCCACCCACGCCAGCACTGTCGCCCTCTCCGAAGCGCTGGTTCGGCCTGTCGACCGGCTCCGCGGTCGCCCTGCTGGTGCTGGCTCTGGCTGCGGCGGGCATGGGCGTGTGGCGGGCACACACCGTGCCGGCGGCGCCGACCGTGGCCCCGCGGGTGACCATCGCCTTACCCACCCAGCTCAACAGCGCCACCATGATCGTGGCCTCGTCCCGGGGCCTGTTCCGCGAAGCCGGGGTCGACGTGGTCACAAAGCCCTTTCTGCTGGGCAAGGACGCGCTGCAGTCGGTGCTGGACGGTGAGGCCGACATGGCCCTGGTCGCCGACGTGCCGTTCATCTTCGCCCGCCTGGGCGGCAAGGACGTGGCCATCCTGGCCAGTGTGTCGCGCGCCCGCCGCGCGCTGGCCATCGTGGCGCGCAAGGACCGCGGAATCGCCCGGATGCAAGACCTGCAAGGCAAGTCCATCGGACTGACCATGGGCACCAATTTCACCTACTTCGCCGACGCCATGCTGCAGGTCAACCGCGTGGCCACCGACAAGGTCCAGCTGGTCGACCTGAAGGTGGACGATGCCATCGACTCGTTCAAGGCGGGCCGCGTCGACGCTGCCGTGGTCTTCCAGCCCTACCTGGCCCGGCTGCAGGCCGAGATGGGCACGTCCATCAATGTGTTCTACGGCGAAGACGTCTACGCCTTCCGGTTCCTGCTGGTCGCCAAACCCGCCTACATCGACAGCCACTCGGCCGAGATCCGCCGCGTGCTGAGCGCGCTGGTCGCCGCCAACGAGTCCATCAAGGCGGACCCGGTCTCCGCCCGCCAGGCGGTGGGCCAGGTGGTGAAGATCGACGAGCTCACGATGGGCCGGCTGTTCGACCCGGACGACTACCAGGTCTCGCTCGACGAGGCGATGCTGATCGCGATGGACGACCAGACGCGCTGGGCCATGAAACGCGGCCTGGTGCCCGCGGGGCCGGTCCCGAACTTCCTGGAGCTCACCCGCCACCAGGACCTCAAGGCCGTTCAGCCCAAGGCAGTCCAGTTCTCGCATTGACCGCTCGCTGAGCCAGGCGCATGAAGATCCGCACCCAGCTTCATTGGTTGATGGGCACGCTCGTCGGCGTGCTGGCCGCCACCACGGCGATGCTGCTGGTGACCGAGCAGCATCTCGTTCGAGGCCGCGCCGCCATCATCCAGGCAGATGCACTGATCGACAGTGGCGACCGGCTGCGCATGGCCGCTGTCGAGACGGCCTTGTTCCATGAAGGGCGTTCTCGGGACCAGTGGTTCCAGGAACTGTCGCGCATCGAGGAGCAGCTCGGGCAGATTGCCGTGGACACGCCGAAGCAAGTGTCCGCCGTCGCGCGCGTCCGCAAGAACCTGGACGTCGCGCGGAACATCTATCAGCGGCTGATTGAGGTTGCGGACGCGAGCGTCGGCCCGATGGGTTTGCAGCGCCCGAGGGACCGTTCGGACGTCGAGGCCCGCAGCATGGCGTCGATGCTGGTCATCATCTCCGAGATGAACAGCGCAGGGAACGAAACGGCCGACGCCGCCCGCGACATCATGCGCCAAGCGCAGTCGCAACGTGCCATTGCGACCCTGCTGCTGATCCTGGCGATGACGGCGCTGATGGTCAGTGTCCTGTTCTACGTGCGGCGCGAGGTCCTCAGGCCGCTGCGCGACCTGGAGACTGCAACGGGCCACATAGCCGGCGGCGACCTGTCCTGGCGGATGCGCCTGAAACGCAAGAACGAGATCGGTGACCTGGCCACGGCTTTCGACAGCATGGCCGACCGGCTGGAGCAGTCGCAGTTGCAGCAGCAGCAACTCAACACCGAACTCGCGGGGAGCAAGGCAACAGCGCTGTCGGCCCTGCGCGACGCGCAGGCGATGCTGTCTGCACTGAACCGCCACGCCATTGTCTCGGTGACCAACCGCGCCGGCATGATCATCGAGGTCAATGATGCGTTCTGCGCCATCAGCGGCTACGGGCGCAACGAGCTGGTCGGGAAGACCCACCGCCTCATCAATTCTGGGCACCATTCCAAAGGCTTCTGGGCAGAAGTCTGGCGCGACATTTCCACCGGCAAGTCCTGGCGCGGCGAGCTTTGCAACCGCGCGAAAGACGGCACGGAATATTGGGTTGACACCTTCATCGCGCCGTATGTGGACGCTTCCGGCAACGTCGACCGCTACGTGTCGATCCGCATCGACATCACTGCCAGCAAGCGCGCTGCGCAGGACCTGCAGCGCGAGCGGCTGGCACTCAGCAACGTCATCGAAGGCACCCAGGTGGGCACCTGGAACTGGGACATCGAGCACGGCGTCAACGTGGTCAGCGACACCTGGGCCCGGCTGCAGGGATACACCGTCGCGGAACTGACGCCGCTGAGCACCGGCCGCTGGACGCACTTCACGCACCCGGAAGACCTGAGCGGCGCGGCCCAGGTGCTGGAGGCACACTTCAAGGGCGAGACGCCGGTGTTCGAATACGAGTCGCGCCAGCGCCACAAGGACGGCCACTGGGTGTGGGTGCTGGACCGGGGCCGCTTGTTCGCGCGCACCGAGGACGGCCAGCCCCGCACGATGATCGGCACGCGCATGGACATTGGCCGACGCAAGCAGGCAGAAGCCGCGCTGCGGGCCAGCCAGACGCTGTTGGACAGCACGGGGCGCATCGGTGGCATCGGTGGCTGGCAATATGAGATCCATTCGCGCCAGATCCAGTGGACCGACCAGACCTGCCGCATCCACGACTGCGAACCCGGTCACCAACCCACCCTTGACTCTGCCCTTGGCTACTACCACGT
Source organism: uncultured beta proteobacterium (assembly GCA_963750785.1). GTDB lineage: Bacteria > Pseudomonadota > Gammaproteobacteria > Burkholderiales > Burkholderiaceae_C > Rubrivivax. The sequence goes on from CAVVSC010000009.1 coordinate 19,813, forward strand.
GGCCGACCGGAAAGTGATCAGTGATGCCTTTGCCTCGGTGATGCGCAAGGGCGGCAGTTGGGACCTGGAACTGCGCATGGTCACGGCAACCGGGCGGCACGTGTGGGTCCGTGTCATCGGCGAAGCGGAGATGCGCGCAGGCAGGCCGACGCGCCTGCTGGGCGCGATGCAGGACATCACTGCACGCCGCGAAATGGAGCAGGAGCTGCGGCGCAGCCATGAACTGACGCAGGCCGTGTTCGACAACCTGCCCTGCGGCCTGAGCGTGTTTGATGCCGATCTGAACTACGTGGCCGGCAATGCCGAGCACCGCCGCCTGCTGGACCTGCCCAACAGCCTGTTCGAGCAGCAGCCGGTGCGACTGGAAGACCTGGTGCGCTTCAACGCGGCAAGGAGCGGCGCCACTGCTCAGGAGATCGAGGCCCATGTGCAAGCGATCCTTGCCCACACCCGCAAAGCCTTGCCCAATGATTACATCGGAGCCAGAGGCGCGAATCTGGAGATCCGCCGTGCCCGCATGCCTGACGGCAGCTTGGTGGCCACCTACACCGACGTCAGCGCACGCCGCCTGGCGGAAGCTGAAGCCCTGCGCAGCATGCAGTTGCTGCGCGGCGCCATCGACGCCATTGACGAAGCCTTTGTGCTCTACGACGAAAGCGACCGGCTCGTCTTCTGCAATGAAAAGTACATCAGCATCTACGGCGGCGCAGCAAGCGTCATCCAACCCGGCGCCAGCTTCGCCGAGATCGCCCGCCGCAGCGCGGAGCAGGGCGACTTCCCCGCGGCCGTCGGCAGGGTGGACGAGTGGCTGGAGGAACGGCTCGCAGCGCACCGTGACACGCGAAGCTTTTCCCAGCCCCTGGCAGACGGCAGGACCCTGCGGGTGATCGACCGCCGCATGCCCGACGGCCACACCGTCGGGTTCCGCATCGACATCACCGAACTCGTCCGGTCCACCGAAGCCGCCGAGGCGGCGTCGCTGGCCAAGAGCCAGTTCCTGGCGAACATGAGCCACGAGATACGCACGCCCATGTCCGCCATCCTGGGCATGCTGTCGCTGCTGACCAAGACCGCATTGACCCCGAACCAGGCCGACTACGTCAAAAAGACGCTGGGCGCCGCAAAGTCGCTGCTGGCACTGCTCAACGAGGTGCTGGACTTCTCGAAGATCGAGTCCGGCAAGATGGCGCTGGACGTGCATGCATTCGACCTCGAAGACCTGCTGCGCGACCTGTCGGTGGTGATGGCGGCGAGCCTGGGCGACAAACCCGTGGACCTGCTTTTCGACATCGACCCCGATCTGCCGCGCCGCTTGCTTGGCGACTCGGTCCGCCTGCAACAGGTGCTGACCAACTTGTGCGGCAACGCCATCAAGTTCACGCGCCGGGGCGAGGTGGTCCTGTCGATGCGCCGCGTGTCCCAGGAAGGCAAGGATCTGGTCGTCGGCGTGTCGGTGACGGACACGGGCATTGGCATCGCGCCGCAAGACCAGTCGCGCATCTTCGAAGAGTTCACGCAGGCGGAGTCATCGACTTCGCGCCGCTTCGGTGGCACCGGTCTCGGCGTGGCCATCTGCAAGCGCCTGGTGGGTCTGATGGGCGGCGACCTGAGACTGGACAGCGTGGTCGACCAGGGCAGCCGCTTCCATTTCTGTGTCCAACTGAGCACGCAGCACGATGAGCCGACCGTGCCCAGCCTGGCGCCGGCCGCCGAGGCGACGCGGGTCCTGCTGATCGATGGCAACGCCCACGCCCGCGAGTACTTGAGCGACATGGCGCGCGCCAACCACTGGCAGGTCGACACGGCGCCCAGTGCCGAGTCGGGCCTGAAATGCCTGCGCGACGCGGCGGCGGCCGGTGCGGGCTGCTGCGCCGTGTTCCTGGATCCGGGTCGTTCGCCTGACGACGCCTTGGCATCCGTGCGGCGCGTGCGCGCGCTTCCCGGCGGCGCCAAGGCGCGCATCGTGCTGATGTCGAACCTGCACGTGCATGAACGTCTGGCCAGCCGTTCGGAGGAGACCGCTGGCCTGGTGGACTACCTGCTCGTCAAGCCGGTCACGGCCACGATGATGCGGGACGCCTTGCTGGCCGACAGTCCGGTTGATGGCAGCACGCAGCTTGTCGGTGATGCCGGGGCGTCCCTCAGGCGCCTGGACCGGCTGCGCATCCTGGTGGCGGACGACAGCGTCAACAACCAGCAGATCGCACGCGAACTGCTGGAAGCCGAAGGCGCCGTCGTCGATACCGCGCACGACGGTCAGGACGCGCTGCGGGCGGTGGACTCGGCCGCGGGTGCCTATGACATCGTGCTGATGGACCTGCAGATGCCGGTCATGGACGGGCTCACGGCCAGCCGCGAACTGCGGCGGCAGCACACGCCGGCCGATCTGCCCATCGTGGCGATGACCGCCAATGCCACGCCGACGGATCGCGAAGCCTGCCTCAACGCGGGCATGAACGACCACGTTGGCAAGCCCTTCAACCTGGACCATCTGGTGCGGGTGATCCGGTCCCATGTGCGTGCGGCACCCGCGGTGGACTTGGTGCCGCCCGCCCCGGTCGCGCCGCAGGACGAAGACCTGTCGTACCGGGCCGAGCGGGCGGGTGTGGGCCTGCAGGCGGCGCTGCAGCGCATGGGCGGCCACATGGCCATCTACCGCCGCGCCCTGGAGAGCCTGGTGCACGAACTGGACACGGCACCTGCCCAGATGGAATCGCTGGTGACGCCTTTGCAGCGCGAGGCGCTGGCCCGCCAGATGCACACCCTCAAGGGGTTCTTGGGCACGATTGGCGCGGCCTCACTGGCCTCTCAGGCGGCGGCCGCCGAACGTGCGGTGGGCACACTGCACCCGACGAACTTGCAGGCCGTCGTGACCGATCTGGCCACGCGACTGCTGGACTCGCGTGACGGGTTTCACCGCTTGCTGGCGGCGCTGCCGGAACCGGCGACGCAGGCCACACGGCCCAACCAGCCGCTGGCGGCGGAAGACGTGCGAGCGGCGCTGTGCAAGCTGTCGGAACAACTGCGCCATTCGGACATGGCAGCAACGGACACCTTGGGAAGCCTGTTGCCGCGCGCAGGCGCTCAATTGCTTGAGGACCTGAAGCCGATCCAGGACGCCGTGGACGCCCTGGACTTCAAGCGCGGCCTGGCGCTGTGCGAGGCTGTCGCTGCAGCGCTGGCCGTTGGGGCCGACGCGCTGGCCGTGCCGGGCTAGGCTGTCCGCTCCCCGGCCACCCTTGCCGGGCGGCCCGCTGCGACGGCGCGTGCGGCAAGCCTTGGGCGCTGCGGCGCAGGGCTAGGATCCGGCGCATGGAACTGCGCCAGCTTCGCTACTTTGTCCGGGTCGTTGAACTCGGCAGCATGGGCCGCGCCGCCGCCGACCTGGGCGTGGTGACCAGTGCACTGAGCCAACAGATCAGCCGCCTGGAAGGTGAGCTGTCCACGCGGCTGCTCAGCCGAACTGCCGCCGGCGTGGTGCCCACCGATGCCGGGCTGGCCTTTCTGCGCCAGGCGCAACTGGCGCTGCGCCATGCCGACGACGCCGTGCGCGCGGCGCAGCAGCAGCGCCTGTCGGGCCATGTCAGCGTGGGCCTGGCGCCCACCACGGGCGCGGTGCTGGGCCTGCCGTTGATGCAGGCCATGCGCGAACGCTACCCCGAGGTCCGGCTGCATCTGGTGGAAAGCCTGTCGGGCTACCTGACCGACATGCTCAATGCCCGCCGGCTGGACCTGGCGGTGCTGTTCCGCGCCGACGATGCCAGACGCTGGAGCGTGATGCCGCTGTTGAGCGAACGGCTCTTCCTCATCGCTGCACCGTCGCTGCCCGGCCTGGCGGCCTTGAAAGGCCACGGACGCGTCCGCCTGTCATCCCTGGGCGCTCTGCCCCTGATCCTGCCCACCGGCACGCACGGCCTGCGGGCCACGCTGGACGCGGCCTTTGCTGCCGCGCGCATCGCGCCCCAGATCACCGCCGAGATCGACTCCCTGGCCTTGTTGATGGACGCGGTGCGTGCGGGCTTTGGCGCCACGCTGCAACCGGGCGCGGCCGTGTCCCGGGTGGACACACGCGCCGACGCCACGCAGCTGCGCGTGCGCGAAGTGGCCGATGCCTTGGCCACCCGGCCCAGCCTGCTGGTGAGCGTGAGTGACGGCGAGCTGTCGCCCGCGGCCCTGGCCACACGCGTGGTGCTGGCCGACGTGGCGCGCACCCTGGTGCGGCAGGGCCACTGGCCGGGCGCCACCCTTCACGAATCGTGAAGAGGCCTTCGCGGCTGGGCACTGCCGCGCGGCGAGGCAGCCCGATAGAGTCAAGGGCTACCCGCCGGGCAGGAGACAGGACATGACACACCCCAAGCGCCGCCGCCTGCTGGCGGCCGGCGCAGCCTTAGCGCTGCTGGCCGCCAACGGCCGCGCCGGAGCACAGGCCTTCCCCAGCAAGCCGATCAAGTTGATCGTCGGTTTTGCGCCGGGCGGCGCCGTGGACATCATTGCGCGCGCCGTGGCGCAGCAGATCACGGGCACGCTGGGCCAGACCGTGGTGGTGGAGAACCGGCCCGGCGCCGGCACCAACATCGCCATGCGCGCGCTGATCGACAGCCCGGCCGATGGCTACACGCTGATGCTCACGGCCAACAGCATTGCGGCCAACCCTTCTCTCTACCAGCCCCCGCCCTTCGACCCGGCCAAGGACGTGACGCCAATTGCACTGGTGGGCCGGGTGCCGGTGGTGATTGCGGCCAACGCCGCCAGCGGACCGGACAGCATCGGCAAGCTCATCGCCGCCAGCAAGGGCAATCCCAAGTCCGTCAGCTATGGCAGCCCCGGCAATGGCAGCACGCCACACCTGGCGACCGAGCTGTTTGCACGCGCGGCCGGCATCGATCTGCTGCACGTGCCCTACAAGGGCGGCTCGCCCGCCATCAACGACGTGCTGGCGGGCCACGTGCAGGCCGTGGCAGTGAATGCACTGGAAGTGCAGCCGCATGTGAAAGCCGGCAAGCTGCGGGTGCTGACGGTGCTGATGTCCACCCGCACGCCCATCTTCCCGGACGTGCCCAGCATCGCGGAAGCGGGCTTCCCGGGCTTCGAGGCCAGTGTCTGGTACGGCTTCATCGGCCCGGCCGGCTTGCCGGCGTCGGTGGTGGCGCAGCTGCATGGCGCCATCCAGAAGGCCATGGCCACGGCCGAGGTGCGCGACCGCTTGGTGAATGCCGGCGGCGAGGTGCAGCCCGGCCCCACGGAACGCCTGACGCAACTCATTGCCAGCGAGCAGGCGCGCTACGGCAAGCTGATCCGGGAAGCCGGCATCAAGGCCGATTGAGGTCCTTCTGCCGATCATCGATGCCAATCGCCACGTGAAATGAAGCCGCTACGACGCACTGGATCTGCTGCGTGCCTGACCGCTGTCGGCCCGTTGCGGTCGTTCTTGCTTGTTGCCGTTGCGGGCCAAGGCCGCCGGGTACCGGGCTCCGCTCATGTCCCCCGGCTCTGGACACTTGGCAGTGTCCAGACCCTCCTCCTTTACTTCGCTGCGCCCGGTACCCAGCGTCCTTGGCCAACCACCCTTGCAGTGCGCGCCCAGGTGGCATGCCACTGGCGGTGCCGGCGCGGGCGATTGGGGTGCCCTGCGGAGCGAAGTAAAGGAGGAGCCGCAGGCTGCGCAGCAGACTGTGGCGGGGGACATGAGCGCAGCAGGGCTCCCCAAGCGCACGCGACCGCCACAACACAACGACCGACCGCAACGGGCCGCCAGCGGCCGAACGACAAACCACGGTCGCATCTTTCGCCGCGGGTATCGCACACAACATTGGAACACTGAGATGTGGGATGTCCTGGTCATCGGTGGTGGCAACGCCGCTCTGTGCGCCGCACTGACGGCGCGCGAAGCCGGTGCGTCCGTGCTGTTGCTGGAAGCAGCACCGCGCGAATGGCGCGGCGGCAACAGCATGCACACCCGCAATATCCGCTGCATGCACGACGCGCCGCAGGACGTGCTGACCGAGGCCTATCCCGAAGAAGAGTTCTGGCAGGACCTGTTGAAGGTCACCGGCGGCAAGACCACCGAAGCCCTGACCCGCCGTGTCATCCGTGAATCGCAGCAGGTGCGCGGCTGGATGCGCAGGCATGGCGTGCATTTCCAGCCGTCCTTGTCCGGCACCTTGCATCTCAGCCGGACCAACGCGTTTTTCATGGGCGGCGGCAAGGCCCTGGTCAACGCCTACTACCGCAGCGCGGAAGCCCTGGGCGTGCAGGTGCGCTACGACGCGCCCGTGGAGCGCCTGGAACTGAGCGGTGGCCGCTTCGTTGCGGCGCACCTGAAGACGAACCTGGCAAGTGAGCGCATCACCGCCCGCAGCTGCGTCGTGGCCAGTGGCGGCTTTGAATCCAACCGCGACTGGCTGCGCCAGGCCTGGGGCCAGAACGCACGCGGCGAATGGCCGGCCGACCAGTTCGCCATTCGAGGCACCCGCTACAACCAGGGCGTGCTGTTGCACGACCTGCTGGAACAAGGCGCGGACCGCATTGGCGACGCCACGCAGGCGCACATGGTGGCCATTGACGCGCGCGCGCCGCTGTACGACGGCGGCATCTGCACCCGCGTGGACGCGGTGAGCCTGGGCATCATGGTCAACCGCGAAGGCCTGCGCTTCTACGACGAAGGCGAAGACTTCTGGCCCAAGCGCTATGCCATCTGGGGGCGGCTGGTGGCGCAGCAGCCGGAACAGCTGGGCCACTGCGTCATTGACGCCAAGGCCGTGGGCCGCTTCATGCCGCCCGTGTTCAAAGGCGAAGAGGCCGGCACGCTGGAGGAACTGGCACGCCAGCTGGACCTGCCCGCACAGGCCTTCCGGCAGACCGTGCGCGAGTACAACGCCGCCTGCCGCGTCGGCCACTTCGACCACGCGGTGCTGGACGACTGCCACACCGAAGGCCTCACGCCCGCCAAGACCCACTGGGCACGGCCCATCGACACGGCGCCCTTCTACGGCTACACGCTCAAGCCCGGCGTCACCTTCACCTACCTGGGCGTGAAAGTGGACGAGTCGGCTGCCGTTCACTTTGGCGGCCAGCCCAGCCCCAACCTCTTTGCCGCCGGCGAGGTGATGGCCGGCAATGTGCTCGGCCAGGGCTACACCGCCGGCGTGGGCATGACCATTGGCACGGTGTTCGGACGCACCGCCGGGGCCTCTGCAGCCGCGGTGCTGCAACAGGAGCCCGCCCATGCAGCGTGAAGCCCGGCCGCTGATGGACCTGGTGCGCCAGGCCCAGGCCGAAGCCGAAGGCGAAGTGGCACGCCAACTGCAGATCTGCAATGCCTGCCGCTACTGCGAAGGCTTCTGCGCGGTCTTCCCGGCCATGACGCGGCGGCTGGAATTCGGCAGTGCCGACATCCACTACCTGGCCAACCTGTGCCACAACTGCGGCGCCTGCCTGCATGCCTGCCAGTACGCGCCGCCGCATGAGTTTGCCGTGAGCTTGCCGCGGGCCATGGCGAAAGTCCGCGCCAAGACCTACGCCGACTTCGCCTGGCCCCCGGCGCTGGGCACGCTGTACCAGCGCAACGGCCTGACGCTGGCGCTGGCACTCACCGCGGGCCTGGCGCTGTTCCTGGCGCTGGCCGTGGCCATGAAGGGGTCCTTGTGGGGCGCAGCACCCGGCGGCAACTTCTACAGCCTGTTCCCGCACGGCCTGATGGTGAGCCTGTTCGCGCCCATCTTCGCGTTTGCCGTGCTGGCGCTGGGCGTGGGTGTGACGCGCTTCTGGCGCGAAGTGTCCCCCGCCGACGCGGCCACGTCCTCAGGTCCGGCGCTGGGCGAGGCGGTGCACAACGCCTTGAAGCTCAAGTACCTGGACGGCGGCCACGGCCAAGGCTGCAACAACGAAGACGACGCGTGGACGCAGTCGCGCCGCCGCTTCCACCACCTCAGCTTCTACGGCTTTGCGCTGTGCTTTGCGGCCACCAGCGTGGCCACGGTCTACCACTACGCCCTGGGCTGGGCGGCGCCTTACGCCTGGACCAGCCTGCCCAAGCTGCTGGGCACGCTGGGCGGCATCGGCCTGGTCGCCGGCACCGCGGGTTTGTGGCGCCTGCGCCAGCAACGCCACCCCGAGCACCTGGAACCCACGCAGTCCGCCATGGACATGGGCTTCATTGCACTGCTCTTCCTCACCGGCGCCAGCGGCCTGGCCCTGGCCCTGCTGAAGTCCACGCCCGCCCTGCCGCTGCTGCTGTGCCTGCACCTGGGTGCGGTGATGGCCTTCTTTGCAACGATGCCCTATGGCAAGTTTGCGCACGGCGCATACCGTGCTGCCGCCTTGCTGAAGTGGTCGATTGAAAGGCGCCAGCCCACCCGGCTGCGCCTGGGCTCTGAATGAACCGGAAGGACACGCGCCGATGAACATCCCCTCCATGCGAGCGCACTGCACACCCGAGGAGTGGCAGGCCCGCGTCGACCTGGCAGCCTGCTACCGCCTGGTGGACCTGTACGGCATGAGCGACATGATGGCCAACCACATCAGCAGCCATGTGCCCGGCGAACACGGCGCCTTCCTCATCAATGCCTACGGGATGATGTACGAGGAGATCACGGCCAGCAGCCTGATCAAGGTGAACCTGGCGGGCGACGTCCTGGCCAAGCCCGACTTCAGCGCGCTGGGCGTGGACTACGGCATCAACCGCGCCGGCTACGTCATCCACAGCGCCATCCACGACGCGCGGCCGGACGTGGCCTGCGTGATCCACACCCACAGCTGGGCGTCCATGGCGGTCAGCGCGCTGGAATGCGGCCTGCTGCCCATCACGCAGACCGCCATGCGCTTCCTGAAGATCGGCTACCACGACTACCAGGGCGTGGTGCTGGACGACGCCGAGAAGGCATCGCTCATCGCCGACCTGGGTCAGGGCGAGGCGCTGATCCTGCGCAACCACGGCGCGCTGACGGTCGGCCGCAGCATCGGCGAGGCCTTCAACTGGATGCACCGCATCGAGCTGTCCTGCCATTCGCAGCTCGCCGCCATGGCCTGCCAGACACCGCTGGTGAAGCCCGCGCAACCGGTGCTGGAGGCCACCTGGAACAACTACCAACGCGGCACGCGCCGGCCCTACGGCCTGATGGAATGGCCTGCGCTGTTGCGCAAGCTGGACCGCCTGGACCCGAGCTACAAGACCTGAACTGCCCGCCTGACACCAGACAAGGGAGAGACGATGAAACACCTGACCCGCGCCGCTTGGACCCTGCTGGGCTGTGCTGCGTTTGCCAGCAGCGCGCAGGCGCAGACCTGGCCTGCCAAGCCCGTGCGGGTGGTCGTGGCCTTCACGGCAGGCGGCACCACGGACATCCTGGCCCGCACGGTGGGACAGCAACTGGGCGACAAGCTCAAGCAGTCCTTCTTCATTGACAACAAGCCGGGCGCCGGTGGCAACACGGGCACCGAAAGCGTGGTGCGCGCCGTACCCGATGGCTACACCCTGATCGTCAACAGCGTCGGCCCGATCGCGGTGAACCCCACGCTGTACCCCAAGCTGGCCTACAACCCGTTGATGGACCTGGTGCCCATCGTGCAGATCGCTGACGTGCCCAATGTGCTGGTCGTGCACCCCAGCGTGCCGGCCAGGACCTTTGACGAATTCCTGGCCTATGCCAAGGCCAACCCGGGCAAGCTGAACTGCTCGTCCACCGGCATCGGCACCAGCAGCCACCTGAGCTGCTTCCTGCTGTCCAAGCGCGCCAACTTCGAAGCCGTGCACGTGCCCTACAAGGGCGCGGACGCCTTGCGCGACCTGATCGCCGGACGCGTGCAGTTCATGTTTGCCACCATCCCGTCGGTCAAGCAGCACATCGACGCCGGCTCGCTGCGCGCCATTGCCGTCAGCAGCGCCAAGCGCAGCCGTTCCTTGCCCGAGGTGCCCACGGTGGCCGAGCGCGGCTTCCCGGGTTTCGAGGCGGGTTCCTGGTTCGGCTTCTTCGCGCCCAAGGGCACGCCGGCGGAGGTCGTCGCCACGCTGAACAAGGCCGTCAACGAGATCGTGGATGCGCCGGCCACGCAGGCCGCACTGATCAAGGAAGGGGCCGATCCGGCTGGCGGCACGCCGCAGCAGTTCGGCGCCTTCGTGCAACGCGAATACGAGAAGTGGCGCGTGGTGGTGAAGGAATCGGGGGCCACCGCGGAGTGAGCACGGCCACGCCGCGCCTGCTGCTGTCGGCCCGCACCCAGGCCGCACTGGGCGACACCTTGAGCAACGCATTGCAAGGCAAGGCGCTGCAGGTGGTGACGCTGGAAGACGCTGCGGCAGACGACACCCTTGCCGTGGATGCCGCTTTCATCTCGCGAGACATCACCGGCCTGTCGCTCAAGCATGTGGTGCTGGAGGATCTGGCGGCCTGCTACCGCGTGCTGCGGCGCTCGCCGGAGCTGCGCTGGGTGCACACCCATTCGGCCGGCGCCGACCGGCCGATCTACAGCGAATTGATGGCGCGCGGCGTGGCGGTGACCACCTCGTCCGGCGCCAACGCCGAGGTGGTGGCGCAGACCGCACTGGCCGGCTTGCTGGCACTGTCTCGGCGCTTCCCGCAGCTGATGGCCGCGCAGGCCCGGCGCGAATGGGCGCCGCTGATCGGCGGCCCGCTGCCGCCCGACCTGGCCGGGCAGACCGTGGTGCTGGTGGGCTGGGGTCCGATTGCGCAACGCATTCAGCCGGTGCTGGCCCTGATCGGGCTGAAGGTGGTGGTGGTGCGCCGCACGGCCGAGCCTGGCGGCCCAGGCATCGAGACCCTGCCCTTCACGGCGCTGCAGCAGGTGCTGCCCCGCGCGCAATGGCTGCTGCTGGCCTGTCCACTGACGGACCAGACGCGTGGTCTGGTGGACGCCGCCGCGCTGGGTGCGCTGCCTGCCGGTGCACAGGTGATCAACGTGGCGCGCGGCGAAGTCGTTGTGGAGAGCGCCTTGGTGGACGCGCTGCGCAGCGGCCACCTGGGCGGAGCCTTCCTGGATGTGTTTGAAGAGGAGCCGCTGCCAAGCGCGTCGCCGCTCTGGTCGCTGCCGGGCGTGATGGTCACGCCGCACTCCGCAGGCCCGGCTGCCGGCAATGCGGCGCGCACCGCTTCGATCTTCGTGGACAACCTGCGACGCTGGCTGCACGATGAGCCGCTGCACAACCGCGTGGTTTCCTGAGACCACCCGACCCATGCCCTTCACACGCCAACGCCGCCGCCTGGTCCTGGCTGCCCTCTCCTGGCCCGCCAGCGCGGTGGTGCACGCGCAGTCCGGCAGGGCGATCCGTCTGCTTGTGCCCTTCACGCCAGGCGGCAGCACCGACATCCTGGCGCGCGCCCTGGCGCCCAAGTTGAGCGCAGCGCTGGGGCAGAACGTGCTTGTCGACAACAAGCCCGGCGCCGGTGGTTCGCTGGGCGCCAGCGAGGCCGCCAAGGGCGAAGCCGACGGCAGCGTGCTGCTGATGGGCCACATCGGCACGCTGGCCGTCAACCCGGCCATCTACCCCAGGCTCGGCTACGACCCGCTGAAGAGCTTTGTTCCGGTCGCATGGGTGGCGCGCGTGCCCAACGTGCTGGTGGTGCCGGCCAGCGCCCCGGTGAGGTCCTTCAAGGATTTCATCGAGCGGGCCCGCACGCGGCCGGGCCAGTTCACTTTCAGTTCCGGCGGCAACGGCAGCGCGGCACACATCACCTTTGAATACCTGAAGCTGGCCGCCAGGATCTTCATGCTGCACATCCCTTACCGCGGCACGGCGCCTTCGGTGACGGACCTGATCGCCGGCAACGTGGACGCCACATTCACCGGCGCTCCCGCCGTGCTGCCGCACGTGAAGAGCGGCCGCCTGCGTGCGTTGGCGGTCAGCAGCGCACAGCGCATCCCGTCCTTGCCCGACGTGCCGACCGTGGCCGAGAGCGGCTTCCCTGGCTGGGAAGCCGACCAGTGGTACGGCGTGGTCGCACCGGCCGGCACACCGGCCGCGGTGGTGAACCGACTGAACGCCGAGATCAACAAGGCCCTGGCCCTGCCCGACGTGGCGCAGCAACTGGCCTCGGAAGGCGCTGTGCCCATGCCCGGCACGCCGCAGGCGTTTGCTGACCTCATCCAGCGCGAAATTCCTCGCTGGGCTGCGGTGGTGAAGGCCGGCCACGTGAGTCCTGACTGAGGACATCCCCATGCGCATGAACCGCCGCCGCAGCCTGCAGGCGCTGGCCGCCTGGTGCATGCCCGCCATGTTGCGGGCACAGCCGCGCTTTCCCAACCGCCCCATCACGCTGATCGTGCCCTTCGCACCTGGCGGCATTGCCGACCTCACTGCCCGAGCGGTGGCTGAGCAGATGGGCAAGAGCCTGGGCCAGGCTGTGGTGGTGGACAACCGGCCGAGTGCCGGCAGCATCGTCGCCAGCCAGGCCGTGGCCGCGGCCAAGGCCGACGGCCACACGCTGCTCTTGATGAGCAACGGCCATGCCGTGAGCGCGGGGCTGTTCCAGAAATTGCCGTTTGATGCGCAGAAGGACTTCGCGCCCATTTCGCTGCTGGCCAGCTTCGACCTGGGGCTGTTCGTGGGCAGCGCATCGCGCTTTGCGACCTTGCGCGACTTGCTGGCATGGGCCCGTTCCAACCCCGGCAAGCTCACGATCGGCACCATCACCCCCGGCAGCACGCAGCACCTGGCGGCCAAGCTGTTCGAGACCACAGCCGGCATCGAGACCGTGGTCGTGCCCTACAAGGGCAGCCCCGCGGTGCTGACGGCGCTGCGTTCGGGCGAAATCGACCTGGCCTTTGACGTCTTGGGGCCGATGCTGCCCCAGGTGCAGGCCGGCGTGGTGAAGGTGCTGGCCGTGTCCTCGGACCGGCGCAGCCCGGCCCTGCCGGAGGTGCCGACCGCCGTGCAGGCCGGTGTGCCCGGCTACAACGTGGCCAGCTGGAATGCGCTGGCGGCCCCGGCCGGCACACCGGCCGAGACGATCAACACCTTGAATCGGGCCGCGCGGGATGCCGTCGCTGCGGCTGAGGTGCAGGCCAAGCTCGGCAAACTGGGCATCCGACTGGGGGCCAGCACACCCGAAGCGCAGCAGGCGCTGCTGGCGTACGACACCCTGCGCTGGGGCGCGGTGATCCGCGCCGCCAAGATCGAACCGGAGTGAGCCGGGCTGGGTTCCCCGGCCCCTGCATGGCCCGCAGCCTGCACGCCGCAGCGGCCTACATGTCGATGGCCAACGCAAACTCGATCGTGCCTTCCGCTTTCAGGATCGGGCAACCGGCCGCCTTGCGGTGCGCGTCTTCCACATTGGCGGCTTCGATCAGGCTGTACCCGCTGGTCGGGTTGGCGCCGCCATGGTTGACCAGCGACCCGTCGCTGAGCACGGTGTAGGACTTGCCGACGGGGTTGCCGCCGTCGATGACGGCCGCGCCCAGCGACCCGAACCACGCGCCCCATGCGTCATGCGTGGCCTTGGCGTCGGCCGGATCGGGCATCTTGCCGCCGTGAAAAACGAAGAGGTACTTGGCCATGTGGAAATCTCCTGGGTGGGTGTGGACACAGGCGCCCATCGGCAGCCTGGATTGGAGAGTATTCACATCGCCAAGCTCGTTCAACGGCGAGAATGATGAGAATTCTGGAGCATGCATGTGAAGAGTTCACAGTGACCACCCGACCCGTCGCTGCCCGTTCGCCCGCCCCATACCCAGGCCCTGACCGGCTGCACCGGTCCCTGGGCGCGCTGCGCATGTTGCTTGCCACGCGCACTTCCAAGCCCGCCGCAACCGGGTCGAGACAAGCGCACCAGACCCTGGCGCAGCGCATGCAAGCCGCGGTGCTGGCGCAGGTTCCGGCGTTCAGTGCGTCCGGCAACCCCGAACTGCTGCCCGACCTGGAGCGCCATGCGCAAGAGCACGGGGTGGAACTCGGCAGACTGTTGGCGGGGGGTGCCGTGGGCGACTTTGATTTCGTGCGCGCGCATGCACACCGGGTGGCCGCCCAGCGCTTCCCGCTGGAAGCCCTGTTGCAGGCCTACCGTTGCATGCAGCCCCTGTGGACAGAAGCCTTCCAAAGTGGGACACGGGCTTCGCGCTCATCCGGCGGGCGCGATGCGGACCTGCCGCATGACGCGTGGCGCGACTTTGGCGACGAGTACACCAGCGCGGTTGCCAGCGTGGCGGCGGCAGGCTACGTGGCACAGACGCGGCTGCTGGCGGAGGTGGAAGGCGACCGCCGCAACGAACTGCTGAGCACCCTGGTCAGTGGCTACGACGAAGCTGATGCCCGGGTGGCCCGCCTGCTCAAGCGCGCCGGCTACCTGGAGCAGCGCCTGAGCTTCTGCGTGGCACTGGCGCAATCGACCGACCCCTTGGAAATGGAGAACCCGGCCCGCGCGCAACGCGTCGTCGAGGCCGTGGCGGACGCCGTTTCGCCGCTGTCGGTGCGTGCACTGGTCGGCCTGCGCAACAACGTCGTCACTGCCGTGTTTTCCGACGTGCGCCGTGTGTCGGGCTGGACGGCGCCGCAGGCCGCGCTGGCCGAGCGCGTGCTGCCTCGGCTGCAGACCCTCGGGCCGGCCGTGTTGATCGGCCTGTCCAGCGACCAGCCTTCCACCGCGTTCATTCCCCAAGGTCTGCACCAGGCCACCGTGGCGCTGGATTTTGCGTCGGTGGCTGAACGTGTGGTGCCCTTTGCGTCGCTGCCCATCCGCCGCTTGCTGATCCACCGCGGCGCCGACGATGTGCAGGCCGCACTGCCCCCTTGGTTTGCCAGGCTGCGCGATGCCAACGGACAGGCAAAGGGCGCGCTGCTGAAATCCTTGCGTTCGCTGGCAGATGCCGACATGAACGTGCAGGCCGCGGCCCGCACGCTGGGTGTCCACCCGAACACGCTCTACGCCCGCCTGGACCGCATCCAGGCGATCACTGGCCAGGACGCACGGCGCTTCCACGACCTCACGCACCTGCTGCTGGCCGCCGACTGCGGCCCGCTGTAGGCCACCGCAGAACCCGGCACGCGCACGTCCACCGGCGCTTGCCCTCAGAATCGGCCGATGAGAGCCCCTCCCCGCCTGCAGACACTCATCGACGAAGGCCTGGTCGATTCGGTCGTGCGCCAGTTGATGAGCGGCAAGGAAGCCGAGGTCTATGTCGTGCGCTGCGGCGACGACACGCGCTGCGCCAAGGTCTACAAGGAAGCCAACAACCGCAGCTTCCGCCAGGCGGTGGACTACACCGAAAACCGCAAGATCAAGAACACCCGCGCCGCGCGCGCCGTGGCCAAGGGCTCGCGCTTTGGCCGCCAGGTGCAGGAAAGCGCCTGGCAAAGCGCCGAAGTGGACGCGCTGTACCGCCTGGCCGCCGCCGGCGTGCGGGTGCCGAAGCCGTACAACTTCCTGGAAGGCGTGCTGCTGATGGAACTGGTGGCTGGCGCCGATGGCGATGCGGCGCCGCGCCTGAACGACTGCGTCTTCACGGCCGAAGAGGCCACCGCCCACCACGCCACGCTGATCGGCGAGGTGGTGCGCATGCTGTGCGCCGGCATCATCCACGGCGACCTGTCCGAATTCAATGTGCTGCTGGGTGCAGACGAAAACGGCGTGGCAGGCCCGGTGATCATCGACCTGCCTCAAGCCGTGGACGCGGCCGGCAACAACCACGCCCAACGCATGCTGCTGCGCGACGTGGACAACCTGCGCGACTTCTTTGGCCGCAGCGCCCCAGCCTTGCTGAACACCGCCTACGGGCCGGAAATCTGGGCCTTGTTTGAAAAGGGCCTGCTCAGCAACGAGGTGCCCCTGACCGGTCACTACACCGCGCCCACCCGCACGGTCGATATGGCCAGCGTGGTGCGCGAGATCGACGACGCCAAGGCGGAAGAGGCGGCGCGGCGCCTGCGGATGCAAAGCCCGCCTTCGCGATAATCCGTCCAGCTTCTGTGCGGCCGACTGGCTGATGAACCGGCATGTCCCATACCTTGCTGCGCGACCCCATTCGTCTCCGAGTCACCCGCCGCCAAGCCCTGCTCGGCCTGGCCTCGTTGTCCACGCTGACGCGGCCTGCACATGCGCAGACAGCCACCGAGGAAGACAGCCGCGACTTCACCGGCATCCCTGGCACACGCGTGCGCTTTGCGACACCCGCGCAGGCACGCGAACTGCTGATGGCCGACGACGAATGGATGGCCGCCACCAGCGGCTTCTACCGACGCGCGGTCATGGGCAGCGCCTCGCCGGTGACGCTGGACGCCTTCAGGGCCTGGAACGGCGACGCGGCCCGCCCCTGGCCTGCAGACCAAGTCGCCCGCTGGCAGCGCGCGCTGCGGGCCATTGCACCTGCTGTGGCGGCCCTGCGGCTGCCCCTGCCGCCGGAAGTGTGGATGGTGTTCAGCAACGGCCAGGAATCGGCGGGCGCGCCCTACACACGGGGCCGTTTCATTGCGTTGCCCAGCATGGGGGTCCCACCGGGCTATCCCGACACGGGCTTGCTGATGCACGAGCTCTGGCACGTCATTTCGCGCCACGACCCGACCCTGGCCACGCGCCTGTATGCGGAATTGGGATTCGAGCCCATGGCGCCACTGCGCATGCCCGAAGCCTGGGCCGACATCTCCATCACCAACCCCGACGCCCCGGTCTACCGCCATGCCATGCGCCTGACGCTGGCAGGCGGCGTGGCGGGCCCGTTGATCACACCGGTGCTGGTCGCCAGCCGCAGCTTGCTGCAGCCGGGCGAGACCTTTTTCAGCGTGCTGGACGTGCGCCTGCTGGAAGTGCTGCGGGGCAGCGACGGATTGCCGAGCACCGCCGTGCTGCGCGACGGTCAGCCGGCGTGGCACCGGGTGGCCGGTCCGCACGACTACCTGCAGCGCCTGGGCGGCAATACCGGCTATGTCATGCACCCGGAAGAGGCCCTGGCCGACAACATCTCCCTGCTGGTCAACGGCTCTCGGGCGCGCAACCCGGCGCTGCTGGAACGGCTGCGCGCCGTGCTGTTGAAGCCTGGCTCTTGAAATTGCCGCCGCCGGCCCCACCGTGCTCTGCCTGAGGCTGGCCACGGCAAGCCACAAGCCCGGACCCTTTCCCGAACCGAACTGAACCGAAGAGCAAGCAGCCATGGACAAGCAAACCCTGTCATTCCAGGCCGAGGTCAAGCAGATCCTGCACCTCGTCACCCACAGCCTGTACAGCAACAAGGAAATCTTCCTGCGCGAACTGGTCAGCAATGCCAGCGACGCCTGCGACAAGCTGCGCTTCGAGGCCTTGGACAAGGCCGAACTGTTCGAAGACCAGCCCAATCTGGAAGTGCGGGTCTGGTTTGACGCCGACAAGAAGACCATCACCATCCGCGACAACGGCATCGGCATGAGCGCCGACGAAGCGGTGGC
Source organism: uncultured beta proteobacterium (assembly GCA_963750785.1). Classification (GTDB taxonomy): domain Bacteria; phylum Pseudomonadota; class Gammaproteobacteria; order Burkholderiales; family Burkholderiaceae_C; genus Rubrivivax. The sequence continues at coordinate 37,175 of CAVVSC010000009.1, forward strand.
CCACCTGGGCACCATCGCCAAGAGCGGCACGCGCGAATTCATGGCCAAGCTGGAAGGCGAGCAGAAGAAGGACGCCAACCTCATTGGCCAGTTCGGCGTGGGCTTCTACAGCGGCTTCATCGTGGCCGACCGCATGACGGTGGAAACCCGCCGCGCCGGCGCGGCCGCAACGGAAGGCGTGCGCTGGAGCAGCGAAGGCACGGGCGACTTCGAGGTCGAGACCATCGACCGGCCCCAGCGCGGCACCGACGTGATCCTGCACCTGCGCGAAGGCGAAGAGGAATTCCTCAGCGCCTGGAAGCTGAAGTCCATCATCAGCAAGTACAGCGACCACATCAGCCTGCCTGTGCTGATGCAGAAGCAAAGCTGGGACGAAGAAAAGAAGGAACAGGTCACCACCGACGAGTGGGAACCGGTCAACAAGGCTGCGGCTCTCTGGACGCGCTCCAAGAGCGAGGTCACGGACCAGGAATACCAGGACTTCTACAAGCAGATCAGCTACGACCAGGAAGCGCCGCTGGCCTACACGCACAACCGCGTCGAAGGCCGCACCGAATACACGCAGCTGCTGTTCATCCCCAAGAAGGCGCCGTTTGACCTGTGGAACCGCGACAAGCGCGGCGGCGTGAAGCTGTACGTGAAGCGGGTCTTCATCATGGACGACGCCGAGGCGCTGATGCCGGTGTACCTGCGCTTCGTGAAGGGCGTGATCGACAGCGCCGACCTGCCGCTGAACGTCAGCCGCGAATTGCTGCAGGAAAGCCGCGACGTGAAGGCCATCCGCGAAGGCAGCACGAAGAAGGTGCTGTCGATGCTGGAAGACGTGGCTGAAAACCAGAAGGACACCTACGCCGCGTTCTGGGGCCAGTTCGGCAACGTGCTGAAGGAAGGCATTGGCGAGGACCACGCCAACAAGGAACGCCTGGCCAAGCTGTTCCGCTTTGCCAGCACGCACGCGGACGAGGGCGTGTCGCTGGCCGACTACGTGAGCCGCATGAAGGAAGGCCAGGACGAGATCTACGTGATCACAGCCGACAGCCTGGCCACGGCCAAGGCCAGCCCGCAGCTGGAGATCTTCCGCAAGAAGGGCATCGAGGTGCTGCTGCTGGTGGACCGCGTGGACGAGTGGATGCTGAGCCACCTGTACGACTTTGACGGCCGCACGCTCACCAGCGTCGCCAAGGGCGGCGTCGACCTGGGCAAGCTGCAGGACGACGAAGAGAAGAAGCAGGCCGAAGCGGCCGCCGAGGCCGCCAAGCCGCTGATCGAACGCTTGAAGAAAAGCCTGGAAGGCCGTGCCAAGGACGTGCGCGCCACGACGCGTTTGGTGGATTCACCGGCCTGCATCGTGGTGGACGACGGCGACATGTCGCAGCACCTGGCCCGCATGCTCAAGCAGGCCGGGCAGGACGCGCCCAAGTCGCAGCCCATCCTGGAAGTGAACCCGGAGCACGCGCTCTTGAAGAAGCTGGACAGCGCGGACGGCAGCGAGCGATTTGACGACCTGGCGCAGATCCTCTTCGACCAGGCCCTGCTGGCCGAGGGCGGTCAGCTGGAAGACCCTGCTGCCTATGTCAAACGCGTGAACGCGTTGCTGGTGGGGTAATACCTTCGTGCGGGGACAATCCCCCGCATGAATCAAGGACTATCCCCCACCCGCCCAGGCTCCACCTGGTTCATCGTGCTCGTTGCGGCGTCGGTGCTGATGATCACCGGCGGCATGCGCGCATCCATGGGCCTGTTCGTGTCGCCCATCAACACGAGCACCGGCTTGGGCATCGTGGGCATCAGTTTCGCCATGGCCGTGGGGCAGTTCGCGTGGGGTGCTGCACAGCCCATCTTCGGCGCCGTGGCAGACCGCTACGGGCCGGGCCGCGTGCTCGTGGTCGGTGCGCTGATGCTGGCGGCCGGCTCGCTGCTCACCACCATGGCTACCACCCAGTTCGCGCTGGTCATGGCCATGGGCGTGCTGAGCGCCGCCGGCGCGGGTGCCGGCAGCTTTTCCATCCTGATCGGCGCCACTGCGCAGCGGCTGCCACCTGAGAAACGGTCCTTTGCCGGCGGCTTCATCAACGCCGGCAGCAGCTTCGGGCAGTTCATCTTTGCGCCCATCAACCAGGCGCTGATCAGCAGCTTCGGCTGGATCACCGCCATGTATGCCATGGCCGTGGCCGCATTGGGCACCCTCCCCATGGCCTGGTGGCTGCGTGGCACACGCAAGCCTGCCGCGGCCGTGCCCGCGACCGCCCAGGGAGCATCCGCACCCGCCGCAGAGATGAGCTTGGGTCAACAGCTGCGCATTGCGCTGCGCAACCCGAGCTACTGGTGCCTGCACGCGGGCTTCTTCACCTGCGGCTTCCACATCGCCTTCCTGGTCACGCACCTGCCGGGCGAAGTGAACCTGTGTGGCCTGAGCGCGGGCGTGGCTTCGGCGTCGCTGGCCATCATCGGCCTGGCCAACATCGCGGGCAGCCTGGGCGTGGGCGTGCTGGGCAACCTCTACCGCATGAAGTGGATCCTGTTCTGGATGTACTTCACGCGGGCCATCTCCATCGTCGTGTACCTGGCCGCACCGAAGGAGCCGATGACCTTCTACGTCTTCGCGGTGGTCCTGGGTTCGACTTGGCTGGCCACGGTACCGCCCACAGCGGGACTCACGGCCAAACTCTTCGGCGTGCGCTACTTGGCCACGCTGTTCGGGCTGACCCTGCTGTCGCACCAGATCGGCGGCTTCCTGGGCGCCTGGCTGGGCGGCTTGGCCATCAACAGCACCGGAAACTACCAGTGGATGTGGTGGGCAGACGCCGCACTGGCGCTGGCGGCAGCATTCGTGAACCTGCCGATCAAGGAAGCCGCTGTGAAGCGGCCACAACTGGCCGCGGCCTGATCAGGGTTCGGCCGAGGCCAGTTGGGCTTTGGCGTGGTGCAGCCACATCTTCAGGCGCTGGCGCTCCATCAGGCCCAGGCCCGGGCCTGAAGTGCCGCTGGCCTGCGCGGCCGCCCAGAAGCTGGCGTTGCGCGCGTCGATCTTCTGCATCACCGCGTCATGCAGGCGCTTCAGGTGCAGCACCTTGGCGCCCATGGCCTTGGCACGGTCCAGTTGGCCGGAATGCGCCAGCAGGCTGAAGTCGTCACCGCGCAGTTCGTTGCAGACCAGCACGTAGTTCAGGCGCTGGCCGAAGCGGTTGAGCAGGCGCTCCAGCAGGTCCACGGAGTCCCGTCCGGCGTCCATCACATGCCAGTAGTTCAACGCGATGCCGGACAGTTCGGCCATGTCCAGCACGCCGGATTCCTCGATCCACTTCACCAGCGGTTCATGGGTCTGCGCAGCCAGGTCCACCAGCACACGGCGGCCGGGTTGGTCGACGGCGCTTTCGATGATGCGGTCCAGCGCCTCGTAGCTGTCCACCAGCGCGGGGCTGGCATAGCCCGTGTAGAAGCGCAGCAGGCTGCCGTGGGAGCGGTCGGTGTCAAAGCCCAGGAAGGGCACCTGGTTGTCGATGAAGTGCTGCGCCAACAGGCGCGCCACGACGGACTTGCCAACGCCGCCCTTCTCCCCCCCCACGAGGTGGATCTTGGAGGCGGGTTGCAGCTGAAGGGTCGGAACGTCCATGGGGGGCCTGTGGAGTGGTTGGTTTGCCAGGGGATACCCCATTCTCCACGGCACAGGCCGGGATTCGTCAAACCTGCATCGATTCGACCTGTTCCCGCAGCTGTGTCGTCTGCTGGCTCCAGTAGGCCGCGGTGCCGAAGAACGGGAAGTTCAGCGGGAAGGTGGGGTCGCTCCAGCGCGCGGCCAGCCAGGCGCTGTGGCGCAGCATGCGCAGGGTGCGCAAGGGCTCGATCAGGCGGCGTTCGCGGTCGTCGAACTCGCTGAACTGCTCGTAGCCTTCCAGCAGCAGATTCAATTGCTGGGCCATGGTGTCGTGCCCGCCCGAAACCAGCATCCACAGGTCCTGCACGGCCGGCCCCTGCATGGCGTCGTCCAGGTCCACCACATGCGGCTTGCCGTCGCGCCACAGCACATTGCCCAGGTGGCAGTCGCCATGCAGGCGCAGGGTGGCCAGGGGCTGCAAGGCGTCAAAGGCTTCGGACATCAGCGCCAGAGCCGCTTCGGCCGTCTGCCGCCAGGCAGGGCGTTCCGCGTCGCTCACAAAGCCGCCCTGCAGCAGCGCGTCGATCGCTACACGGCCGTCCACGGCGGCATTGATGTGGTGGCGGTGGGCAAAGCGCTGTTGCCGGCCCACGGCGTGCAGGCGGCCGATGAAGCGTCCGATCTGGCGCATCGCTTCCGGGTCTTCCAGTTCGGGCTCGCGGCCGGCGCAGCGCGTCGCCACGGTGAAGCGGTGAGGCTCGCCGTCCAGCGTCAGGCACGCCAGTGTGGGCGGCGAGCCCAGCAGTTGCAGGTCCAGTGCTTCGGGGTCGGGCAGCAAGACCAGCGGCGGTACCACGGGCACTTCGGCCGCGGCCAGTTCCAGTGCAAAAGCGTGTTCTTCCAGGATCTGCGCGTCGCTCCAGCGGCCCGGCCGGTAGAACTTGGCCACCACCGACCCACCGTCTTCCAGCATCACCTGGAAGACCCGGTTTTCGTAGCTGTTGAGCTGCAGGATGCGGCCGTCGCCGCGCAGGCCTACCGCGTCCAGCGCCGACAGGACCTGCTGGGGGCCGAGCGCCTGGTAACCCGGCCCGCTCAATGGCGGACCGGGGTCGGCGATTCGATCACCACACCGGCCGTGGCCAGGTCTTCGGGGCGCATCAGCACTTCGCGCACGCTCACGCCGCTTGCCGTGCGCAGGCCGCCAAAGCCGCTGGCACCGGTGCCTTCGGTGCGCAAGTCGGTGCCGAAGAAGGAGTCCTGCAGGAACCCGCTATCGGCCCACAAGGTGGTGCGTTCGCGGCGGCGGCTGGCCAGGGTGCTGGCCAGGTGGTCACGCGTCTCGCTGATGCCGGGTGCCGCTTGCGGGCCGCGCACGGCCGGCGAGGTCTGCGGCACCAGCATCTGCAGTTCGGGAATGGACGGCAACGAATCCGCCGTGCAGCGCACGTGGCGCACCTTGCAGGCGCTGAGCACGGCTTGCTTGATCTGCATGGCACGGCGCGACGAACCCCGTTCGGTTTCCAGGTCCACGGCGGCCAGCACACGGCCGTTGGCGCTGCAGATGGCAAAGGTGACGTGCACGGCGCCCAGCAGGTCGAACCAGTAGCGCACTTCGGTCGGGTCGGTGGGCTGGCAAAACCGGACCAGGGGCAGCTTGGACAGGATGACGTGGTGTGGCAAGGCTTCCCGCAACTGGCGGTAGACGCGGCGCTCTTCACTGCTGAAGACGGGCCGCGGCGCCACCGTCCACTGGGTGGGCAAGGGCTCCTTCTGGGCCGGCCGACCGCGCAGGGCCCACAGCAAGGCTGCGCCCAGCAGCAGTGCCAGGGAAAGAGACGCCAGGATCCAGGAAAGCATGTGCATGGTGATGCGGTCATGGTAGCGCGCGCGCCCGGCCCACACACCCCGTGAACACGTGCTGTCCACTTGACCGGTCGGATGGACTTGACGCGTCCATCCATGATCCTGGAAACTGTATCCAGGATGAGAGAAGTAACCCCACCTGCCGCCATGTCCACGCACCCGACTGCCCAGATGCCCACCGTCCGCCGCCTGGACGCCCCGAGCCCCGAGCAGCTGAACCAGCTGGCCCAGGTGCTGGTGGACTGCGTGGAGGGCGGCGCATCCGTCAGCTTCATGCTGCCGCTGGGCCTGGACCGCGCACGGGCCTTCTGGCAAGGCGTGGCACAAGGCGTTGCCGGCGGCGATCGGGTGCTGCTGGTGGCCGAAGACGGCGAGGGCATCTGCGGCACGGTGCAACTGGTCTGCGGCCTGCCCGAGAACCAGCCGCACCGGGCCGATGTGTCCAAGATGCTGGTACACCGCCGAGCGCGCCGCCGGGGCCTGGGCGCCTTGCTGATGCAAGGCGCAGAGGATCAAGCACGCGCCCTGGGCAAGACCCTGCTGGTGCTGGACACCGCCAGCGCCGAAGCTGAACGCCTGTATGAGCGCCAGGGTTGGGTGCGTTGCGGCCACATCCCCGGCTTCGCGCTGCTGCCGGCCGGCGGCCTGTGCGCCACCACGCTGTACTACCGCCAGCTGTAGCGGCTGTTTGGCGCAGTCCGCCACGCGGGCTTTGATCCAGATCATTTGCGAATGATTCTCATTTGTTAGAGAATCTCGCCATGACCTCCGGCCCCTCCTCCTCCCTTGCCGCCCGCACACTGGGCAGCCTGGCCTTGAACGAAGCCGCCCAGGTGCAGCGCGTGGACCCGGGTGCGGGCGCACAACCGGGCGAACGCGCCCAGCAACTGGCGGACATCGGCTTTGTCCCGGGCGAACTGGTCAGCGTCGTGGCCCGCGCCTGGCCCGGCGGCGACCCGCTGGTGGTGCGCGTGGGCCAATCGCGTTTCGCGCTGCGCAGGGCCGAGGCCGACTGCATCTGGGTGCAGCCATGAGCACGTCCGTCATCCACGTCCACCCCGCGGGTGCCCTGGTGGCCCTGGTGGGCAACCCGAACTGCGGCAAGACGGCGCTCTTCAACCTGCTGACGGGCAGCCGCCAGAAGGTGGCCAACTACGCCGGCGTGACGGTGGAACGCAAGGAAGGCCGCCTGCTGGCCCAGCCCGGCACCACGGGCGCCCGTGTGCTGGACCTGCCCGGCGCCTACAGCTTGTACCCACGCTCGCCCGACGAACGGGTCACTGCCGACGTGCTGGCCGGCCGCGCCATCGGCGAAAAGCGGCCCGACCTGGTGGTCTGCGTGGTGGACGCCACCAACCTGCGCCGCAACCTGCGCCTGGTCCTGGCCGTCATGCGCCAGGGGCTGCCGGTGGTGGTGGCGCTGAACATGGCCGACCTGGCCGAAAAACGCGGCCTGGTGGTGGACCCGGCCAAGCTGTCGCAGGCCCTGGGCGTGCCCGTGGTCCCCACGGTGGGCGTGCAGCGCGGCGGCGACGACGCGCTGCGGGAACTCATCGCCAACAAGACCGCGTGGCCCGCTGCGCCGGGCGCCCAGCCCGACGCGTCGCAAGATGACACGCGCCTGCAGGCCCTGCTGCAAAGTCTGGCGCTGACCGAACTGCAGCCCGACACCGCCACCGAACGCATCGACCGCGTGGTGCTGCACCCCGTGGTCGGCCCGCTGCTGCTGGCCGTGCTGCTGTTCTGCGTCTTCCAGGCCGTGTTTGCCTGGGCGCGTGTGCCGATGGAAGCCATCCAGGCGGCCACCGCGGCGCTGTCCGAAGCCGTCAACAGCGCCGCACCTGAGGCTGGCCCAGGCCACTGGCTGGGCAGCCTGGTGGCCGACGGTCTGATCGCCGGCGTCGGCAGCGTGCTGGTCTTTCTGCCGCAGATCCTGATCCTGTTCTTCTTCATCATCGTGCTGGAAGAGTCCGGCTACCTGCCGCGCGCAGCCTTCCTGCTCGACCGGATGATGGGCGGCGTGGGTCTGTCCGGGCGCAGCTTCATCCCGCTCCTGTCCAGCTTTGCCTGCGCCATCCCCGGCATCATGGCCACGCGCACCATCAGCGACCCGCGCGACCGCATGGTGACCATGCTGATCGCGCCACTGATGACCTGCTCGGCGCGGCTGCCGGTCTACACCCTGCTGATTGGCGCCTTTGTGCCGGTGCGCGAAGTGGGCGGTGCCTTCGGTCTGGGCGTCGGCCTGCAAGGGCTGGTGCTGTTTGTGCTGTACGCGGCGGGCATCGTCAGCGCCTTCTGCGTGGCCTGGGTGCTGAAGCAGTTCACCACCCGCGGCGAAGTCCGCATGCTGATGATGGAACTGCCCAGCTACCACTGGCCGGCGGTGCGCCATGTGGCGCTGGGCCTGGTGCAGCGCGCCAGGATCTTCCTGCGCCGCGTCGGCGGGGTGATCCTGACGATGACGCTGGCGCTGTGGTTCCTGGGCAGTTTCCCCGGCGCACCGGAAGGAGCCACCGGCTCCCCGATCGAATACAGCGTGGCCGGCATGCTGGGCAAGCTCCTGGCCCACGTGTTCGAACCCATCGGCTTCAACTGGCAGATCAGCGTGGCCCTGGTGCCGGGCATGGCGGCACGTGAGGTGGTGGTGTCGTCACTGGCCACGGTCTACGCGCTGGGAGGTGGCGACAACGCCGCCGGTGCGTTGGCGCCGGTCATCGCCAAGGGCTGGAGCACGGCCACGGCCTATGCCCTGCTGGCCTGGTTCGTCTTTGCACCGCAGTGCCTGTCCACGCTGGCCGCCATCCGCCGCGAAACGGGCGGCTGGAAGATGCCGGCGCTGGCGGCCGGCTACCTGTTTGCCCTGGCTTACGCGGCTGCGTTTGCCACCTACCGCCTGGCTCTGGCCCTGGGCGCATGACCACCGCTGAAGGGCGCCGCCACGGCGCCTGGTGGCGCGCAGTGCGGGCACGGCCACGCCTGGTGGCGTCCGTGGTGTTTGGCGTGCTGCTGTGGTGGCTGCTGCCAGAGGGGCTGAGCCGACACGCCGAGTCCCGTGTGCTGCTGGCCTGGAACAGCGGCGCGCTGCTCTACCTGGCCCTGGCGCTGCACATGGTGCGCACCGACACGCCTGAACGCATGAAACGCCGCGCCCTGTTGCAGGACGAAGGGCGCAATGCCATTCTGCTGCTGGCCGTGCTGGCTGCCGCGGCCGTGCTGCTGGCCGTGGGCTCGCAGCTGTCCGTGGTGAGAGACCTGCACGGCACGGGCCGCAACTTGCACATCGGCATGGCCGCGCTGACGGTCCTGACCTCCTGGCTGTTCACGCAGACGCTTTTTGCGCTGCACTACGCACACGATTTCTACATTGCGCGCGCGCGCAAGCGGCCCGACCCGCTGAACTTCCCCGGCACCGCAGACCCGGGCTACACCGACTTCTTCTACTTCTCCTGCGTCATTGGCACCTCGGGTCAGACCGCCGACGTGGCCTTCATGGGCTCGGCCCTGCGCGGCGTCGGCACCCTGCATTGCGTGCTGGCCTTCTTCTTCAATGCCACCCTGCTGGCCTTGACGATCAACATCGCCGCCGGCCTGCTGTGAGCCACCGGATGCGCAGCCTGCGCACCAGCGTCAGCGGCCTTCGACAAGGCCTCAAGCGCCTGGGCCCCGGGCTCATCACCGGCGCAGCGGACGACGACCCCAGCGGCATTGCCACCTACTCCCAGGCCGGCGCGCAGTTTGGCTATTCCATGCTCTGGAGCATGGTGTTCACGCTGCCCTTGATGGCGGCCATCCAGATCGTCAGCGCGCGCATCGGCTACGTCACAGGTCAGGGCCTGTCTGCCAACATCAAGCAAGCCTTTCCGCGCCCCGTGCTGCTGGGCGTCGTGGGGTTGCTCCTAGGCGCCAACACGCTGAACATTGCCGCCGACATTGCCGCCATGGCGGAGGCGCTGCGCCTGCTGCTGGGTGGGTCGGCCCATGTGTACGCCATCACCTTCGGACTGGCTTGCCTGACCATGCAGGTCTTCCTGCCCTACCAGACGGCAGTCGGCGCACTGAAGTGGCTGACGCTGGCGCTGCTGGCCTACGTGGCCGTCATCTTCTCGCTGCACCTGGACTGGCTGGAAGTGGCCCGGCGCACCCTCAACCCGCATCTGGTCCTGAACCGCGACATGCTCTTGATGGTGGTGGCCCTGTTCGGCACCACCATCAGCCCCTACCTGTTCTTCTGGCAGGCCTCACAAGAAGTGGAAGACCGCCAATTCGGCCCCGGCCGCGCCGGCGACCCGCACACGCCAGGCGAGGTACGCCACCACCTGCGCCGTATCAAGTGGGACACCTGCATCGGCATGGGTTTCTCCAACCTCATCGCCTTCTTCATCATCCTGGCCACCGCGGCCACGCTGCACCAGGCCGGGGTGACGGACATCCAGACCAGTTCTCAAGCCGCTGAGGCACTGCGCCCCGTGGCCGGCGAACGGGCCTTCCTGCTGTTCGCCTTGGGCATCATCGGCACCGGCCTGCTGGCCGTGCCGGTACTGGCCGGCTCGGCTGCCTACGCCGTGGCCGAGGCAGCCGGCTGGCGAGGCAGCCTGGGCCTGAAGCTCGAACGCGGCGAGGGCCGCGGCTTCTATGCCGTGATAGCCGCCGCCACACTGGGCGGCATGGCGCTGTGCTTCACGCCGATGGACCCGGTACGAGAGCTGTTCTGGTCCGCGGTGATCAACGGCGTGATCGCCGTCCCCATCATGGCGGTGATGATGCTGCTGGCCACACGTGCCAGCGTCATGGGCACGCACACCATCGGCCCGCGCCTGAAGGCCCTGGGCTGGCTGGCCACGGCGGTGATGGCCCTGACGGTGATCGCGCTGGCCGTCACCAGCGTGGTCTAGCCCGCGGCCTCATTCACCGAAGTTCAGCGGCAGACCCACGTAGTTCTCGGCGATGCTGCGCAGGCCGGCTTCGGAGTGCATCAGGTAGTCCAGTTCCGCGCTCTGGAACCGGGCGGTGATGGCCGCGTCGTCCGGAAAACGATGCATCAGCGTCGTGAACCACCAGCTGAAGCGTTCGGCCTTCCAGACGCGGCGCAGGCAGCGCGCGGAATAGGCGTCCACCGCGGATTCGCTGTGGTCCTTGTAGTAGCCGATGAAGGCCTCGGACAGGTACTTCACGTCGGTGGCCGCCAGGTTGAGTCCCTTGGCACCGGTGGGCGGCACGATGTGCGCAGCGTCGCCGGCCAGGAACATGCGTCCAAAGCGCATGGGCTCGGTGACGAAGCTGCGCAGCGGGGCGATGCTCTTCTCAAGGCTCGGCCCCGTGACCAGGGCTGCACGGCCTTCCTCGTCCAGGCGAAGTCGCAGTTCGTCCCAGAAGGCATCGTCGGACCAGGACTCGATCTTGTCGGTCAGCGGCACCTGCAGGTAGTAGCGGCTGCGCGTCTTGCTGCGTTGTGAACACAGCGCAAAACCGCGTGGGTGGTTCACATAGATCAGTTCGTCGCACACCGGCGGCGTGTCCGACAGCATGCCCAGCCAGCCGAAGGGGTAGACCTTCTCGAATTCCTGGATGGCGCTGCGCGGTGCGCTGGCGCGGCACACGCCGTGGAAGCCGTCGCAACCGGCGATGAAGTCACAACGGATCTCGTGCGTCACACCGTCCTTCACGTAGCGCACGCTGGGCTGCCGGGTGTCGAAATCATGCACGCTGACGTCGCGTGCCTCGTACACCGTGGGCAGGCCCAGGGCGCTGCGCGCTTCCATGAGGTCGCGTGTCACTTCGGTCTGGCCATAGACCATGACCTGCTTGCCGCCGGTGAGGCCCTGCAGATCCACGCGGTGGCGCTGTCCGTCGAAGAGCATGTGAAAGCCGTGGTGCGGCAGGCCTTCCTGGTGCATGCGCGTGCCGACACCCGCTTCGTCCAACAGGTCGGTGGCCACCTGCTCCAGGACACCGGCGCGGATGCGGCCCAGGACGTAATCGCCGCTCTGCCGTTCCAGGATGATGTTGTCGATGCCGGCCTTGTGCAGCAACTGACCCAGCAGCAGGCCTGAAGGGCCGGCGCCGACGATGCAGACCTGGGTGCGCATGGCAATCTCCGTGCGTGTTTTCGATGGATGTGCAGCCTAGGGCCGGGCTGGCGGCAGCTCAATGGACGGAAGCGACCTTGGCTTGCACAATTCGAACATCATGCGGGCAAACACCCAGTCTGCGGCGACGCGTCAGTTGCCGACCTACGCACTCTACGGAGAAACACGGCCTCAGCAGGGCCTGGACGCCTTGCACTGCGAATCCATTGCGCAGCGCAGCCGTCTGCATGACTGGGAGATCCGCCCGCACCGCCACACCGCGCTGCTGCAAATTGTGTACATGGCACGCGGACAGGTCCGCATGCGCCTGGAAGCCGACACCCTGAGCCTGCGCGGCCCTGCGGTGGTGGTGGTACCGGCCGGCGTGGTGCATGGCTTCCACTTCACGCCCGATGTGCAGGGCCGCGTGGTCACCGTCGACGAGCCGCACGCGCAAGGTCTGCTGGCCGGCCAGCACGGCCTGGCCGATGCCGCCCTGGCGGCGCGCGCGGCCAGCCTGACCGCAGCCGCAGCCCGGCCGCTGCAGGCCACGTGCGATGCGCTGCACCAGGAATTTTCAGCCGGCCACGCCTGGCGTGCATTGGCCGTCGATGCGGCACTGACACAGCTGCTGCTGGCGCTGGCCCGCCTGCCCGGGGCTGGCCGTGACCTGCCCGCCGCGGCCAGCCGCGCTGACACGCACGCCCAGCGCTTCCGCGCGCTGGTGGCCGAACGCTTCCGCAGACAGCCGACCATGGCCACGCTGGCGGCCGAACTGTCGATCACCTCCACACAGCTCAACCGCGTGTGCCAGCGCGTGCTGGGCTGCAGCGCGCTGGCGGTGCTGCACGCGCGGCTGCTGCTGGAAGCGCAGCGTGAACTGGCCTACACCACGATGAGCATCAAGCAGATCTCGCTGGGCCTGGGCTTTGCAGACGCGGCCTACTTCACCCGCTTCTTTGAACGCCAGGCCGGCTGCACGCCCAGCGCCTGGCGCGCCCGCACCGCACAGCCCGCCTGAACCCAAGGACACCGACTTGCGTCACTTCAATGATTCAAGTATTATTGAATCATGGATGAAGAAGCCGTTGTTCGTGCCCTCGCCGCACTGGCCCAGCCGCTGCGCCTGCGTGCCTTCCGAGCCCTGGTGGTGGCGGGCCCCGCGGGCCTGACGCCCAGCACCATGGCCGAAGGCCTGGCTGTGGCGCCCAGCGCGCTGTCCTTCCACTTGAAGGAACTCCTGCAGTCCGGCCTGGTGACGCAGGAACGTGCCAGCCGCCACCTCATCTACCGCGCCGCGTTCGAACCCATGAACGCGCTTCTGGCCTACCTCACTGAAAACTGCTGCCAAGGCGCGGCCTGCCTGCCCGCTGCAAGCACACCCAAGGGCGCTTGCGCCTGCTGACCCACAAAGGAGCCCCCGCATGAAGCGTTTCCACGTGCACACCCATGTGCAGGACCTGTCCGCCAGCATCCACTTCTACACGCGCCTCTTCGGCGCCGAGCCCACGCGCGTGGAATGCGACTACGCCAAGTGGATGCTGGAAGACCCGCGCGTCAACTTCGCCATCTCGGCGCGCGGCGGCTCGCTGGGCGTGGACCACCTGGGCTTCCAGGCCGACACGCCGGAAGAACTGGCCGAATTGAAGGCCCGCGCAGAAGCCGCTGACGCGCCGCTGCTGGACGAAGGCCAGACCACCTGCTGCTACGCACGCAGCGACAAGCACTGGGTGACCGACCCAGAGGGCGTGGCCTGGGAGCAGTTCCACACGCTGGACAGCATCCCCACTTTCAGGGAGTCGCAGGCCATCGCCACGCCTGCCGCGAACGCAGCCGCCTGCTGCGCAGCATCGGCACCGCGCGGCAGGCCCATCGCCGTTCCGGTGAAGACTGGTTCGACCTGCTGCTGAACAAGTGCCTGCAGCACCCATGAACGTCTTCGAGCGCTACCTCACCGTCTGGGTGTTCCTGTGCATCGTCGTCGGCATCGCGCTCGGTCAGTGGCTGCCGGGACCCTTCCAGGCCATCGGTGGCATGGAGATCGCCAAGGTCAACCTGCCGGTGGGCCTGCTGATCTGGGTGATGATCGTTCCGATGCTCTTGAAAGTGGACTTTGCGTCCCTGTCGCAAGTCAAGCAGCACTGGCGCGGCATCGGCGTCACGCTGTTCGTGAACTGGGCCGTCAAGCCCTTCTCGATGGCCCTGCTGGGCTGGTTCTTCATTCGCCACGTCTTTGCGCCCTACCTGCCTGCGGGGCAGGCCGACAGCTACATCGCCGGCCTGATCCTGCTGGCCGCGGCGCCGTGCACGGCCATGGTCTTTGTCTGGAGCCGGCTCACCGGCGGGCACCCTCTGTTCACGCTGTCGCAGGTAGCACTGAACGACAGCATCATGGTGTTTGCCTTCGCCCCCATCGTGGCCTTGCTGCTGGGCCTGTCGTCAATCACCGTGCCATGGAACACGCTGATCACGTCCGTGGTGCTGTACATCGTGATCCCCGTCGTGCTGGCGCAGCTGTGGCGCAAGCTGCTACTGGCTCGTGGGCAAGCCGCGTTCGACGCCACCCTGGCGCGGATCGGCCCCTGGTCCATCACCGCCTTGCTGGCGACGCTGGTGCTGCTGTTTGCGTTCCAGGGCAAGGCCATCATTGACCAGCCGCTGGTCATCGCCATGCTGGCGGTGCCAATCCTGATCCAGGTGTTCTTCAACTCGGGACTGGCCTACTGGCTGAACCGCCGCCTGGGGGAATCGCACAGCGTGGCCTGCCCTTCCGCCTTGATCGGCGCCAGCAACTTCTTCGAGCTGGCCGTGGCCGCGGCCATCAGCCTGTTCGGCTTCGAATCTGGCGCCGCACTGGCCACCGTGGTCTGCGTGCTGATCGAAGTGCCGGTGATGCTGCTGGTCGTGAAGATCGTCAATGACAGCAAGGGCTGGTACGAAGCCGGTCAACCCAAGCGAGCCCCGTCATGAGCAACACCCCCATCACCATCTTCCACAACCCGGACTGCGGCACGTCGCGCAACACCTTGGCGTTGATCCGCAACAGCGGCGTCGAGCCGGAGGTCGTGGAGTACCTCAAGACGCCGCCGGGTCGCGCCAAGCTGCTTGAACTGCTTGCGGCGATGGGCATCTCCGTGCGAGGGTTGCTGCGCCAAAAGGGCACTCCCTATGACGAGCTCAAGCTCGACGACCCCCAGTGGACCGACGATCAACTGGTCGACTTCATGGTGGCGCACCCGATCCTGATGAACCGGCCCGTCGTCGTGACGCCACTGGGCACGCGCCTGTGCCGTCCCTCGGAGACCGTGCTGGACATCCTGCCATTGCCGCAGCGCGCGCCCTTTGCCAAGGAAGACGGCCAGCCGCTCATCGACGAAATGGGCCGCCGTGTCGACCCTTGACTTGAGCCTGCCGAATGTCGACCCCACCCTGTTCGACCGGCCGAACAGCGCGCGCATCCACGCTGCGGGCGTCTCCACGCATGCCCCGCGCTTCCTGCTGCTCTACGGGTCCTTGCGCGAACGCTCGTACAGCAAGCTGCTGACGCTGGAAGCGGCACGTCTGCTGCTGGCCATGGGCGGCGAGGTCCGCGTGTTCGATCCCACCGGCCTGCCCTTGCCGGACGCCGCCCCGGACACCCACCCCAAGGTGCAGGAACTGCGCGAGGCCGCGGCCTGGGCGGAAGGCATGTTGTGGACATCGCCGGAACGCCACGGTGCCATGACCGGCATCATGAAAGCCCAGATCGACTGGATTCCGCTCAATGTCGGCGCCGTGCGGCCGACGCAGGGCAAGACCCTGGCGGTGATGGAAGTGTCGGGCGGCTCGCAGTCCTTCAACGCGGTGAACCAGCTGCGTGTGCTGGGCCGCTGGATGCGCATGGTCACCATCCCGAACCAGTCGTCTGTGGCCAAGGCCTTCCTGGAGTTTGACGATGCCGGCCGCATGAAGCCCTCCGCCTACTACGAACGCGTTGTGGACGTGATGGAAGAGCTGCTGAAGTTCACCTTGCTGACACGCGACGCGGCGCCCTACCTGGTGGACCGCTACAGCGAACGCCGGGAACACGCTGAAGCCCTGTCCCAGCGGGTGAACCAGCGCTCGATCTGAACCGCGGCATGTTGGCCCGCCGACCCGAAGTCGCAGCTTGCGCCTACACGCAGCTGGCGGATGGCGGCGGATGATCCGGCATGACCGAAAAGCTGTCCTTGCAGTTGGCCCTGGTCCTTCCTGGGGTTCCGGACGAGCGTGACGCCTGCATCCAGCGCTTGACCGACACGCTTCAGGCGCAGGGCCTGGAGAAGGTGCATGTGGTCCAGCAGGACGGCAAACCCGCCTTCTGCCTGCACTACGACCCGGCCCGCACCAGCCTGCCGCAAGTGCGCCGCATGGCCGAAGCCGCAGGCGCCGCGCTCAGCCAGCGCTACCAGCACGAACTGATGCACATCGACGGCATGGAAGGTGCGGCCAGCGCCGCGGTCATCGAACAGGCCCTGCGCCGCCTGGACGGCGTGCTGGAAGCCTCGGTGAGCTACGCCGCCGAGCGCATGCGCCTGGAATACGACACCGACCAGGTGTCGCGCAAGGCCATCGTGAAAGTCCTCCAGGCCTTGGGCCATGAGGTGCTCGAGGCACCCCACCAAGCACCGTGGCATGTGGAATTCCGCGAGCTGATCGTGAGCGCCGTGGCGGGCGCCCTGCTGCTCGCGGGCTGGTTGCTGGGTCAGTTCACAGCCGCGCATCCAGGGGCCCACGGTTTCTCCGTGGCGCTGTTGGCGGCGTCGCTGGCGGTCGGCGGCTGGTTCGCCCTGCGCGATGCCTGGCAAAGCATCCGCGAGCGCGTGCTAGACATTGACGTGCTGATGATCGTGGCCGCCGCCGGCGCCGCCGCCCTGGGCCAATGGGCCGAGGGCGCCTTGCTGCTGGCGCTGTTCAGCCTGGGCCACGCGCTGGAGCACCTGGCCATGGACCGGGCACGACACGCCATGGAAGCCCTGGCGGACCTGGCGCCCAAAACCGCCTGGGTCTTGCGCGACGGGGCCGAGTTGGAGGTGCCGGTGGCAGGCCTGCTGCGCGGCGATCATGTGCTGGTGAAGCCCGGCCAGCGCATCCCCGCCGACGGCAGGGTCCTGGAAGGCAAGTCGGCCGTTGACCAATCGGCGATCACGGGTGAGTCGATGCCGGTCGACAAGGCGGTGGATGCGCCGGTCTTCGCGGGCACGGTCAACGGCGAAGGCCTGCTGCGCGTGGAAGTGTCCAAGCTGGCCAAGGACAGTTCCCTGGCGCGCATGGTGCAGTTGGTGGCCGAGGCGCAGACGGCCAAGTCGCCGACGCAGCGCTTGGTCAGCCGGTTCGAGAAGATCTTCGTGCCGCTGGTGCTCGTCGGCGTGCTGGCGCTGATCGTGGTCCCGCCCTGGATGGGCGCTCCATTCGCCGATTCCTTCTACCGGGCGATGGCGGTGCTGGTGGCCGCGTCGCCCTGCGCCTTGGCCATTGCGACGCCTTCAGCCGTGCTCGCCGCGGTGGCGCGCGCCGCGCGCGGTGGCGTGCTGGTCAAGGGCGGTGTGCACCTGGAAAACCTGGGCGCGCTCTCGGTCATCGCCTTCGACAAGACCGGCACCCTCACCACCGGCAAACCCAGCGTCACCGACGTGGTGGTGCTCAAGGGCGGTGAAGCCGACTTGCTGGCAGTCGCGGCCAGCGTCGAAAGCCGCAGCGGCCACCCCTTGGCAGCAGCTGTTGTGCAAGCCGCCCGCCAGCGCCAACTGCACTGGCCCGCAGCCAGCGAGGTCCAATCCGTCACCGGCAAGGGGCTTCACGCGTTGGTGGCGGGCGCCAGGATCAGCATCGGGAATCTGCGGCTCTTCGCGGAAGACGAGGTGCCGGCTGCCGTGCGCGAACAGGTGGCCAAGCTCGAATCGCTCGGCAAGACCACCATGCTCGTCCGGGCAGATGGCGACTTTCTGGGCCTGCTGGCCTTGGCCGACACGCCTCGGCCCGGGACGCGGGAAGTGCTGGCGCGGCTGGCCTCGCTGGGCATTCAACAGACCGTGATGCTGACCGGCGACAACGAGGCGGTCGCGAAGGCCGTGGCCCCGCAGGTCGGCATCCAGGACGTGCGTGCCGGATTGCTGCCCGAGGACAAGCTTCGGGTCATCGACGAACTGATGAAGCAGCAGCGGCTTCAGCAGAGCGTGGCGATGGTGGGCGATGGTGTGAACGACGCGCCTGCCATGGCACGCGCCACCCTCGGCATTGCCATGGGCGGCGCCGGGACCGACGTGGCCCTGGAAACCGCCGACGTGGCCTTGATGGCCGACGACCTGTCCAGGTTGCCCTTTGCGATTGCCCTCAGCCGTGCGTCGCATCGCGTGACGCAGCAAAACCTGTGGGCCGCCTTCGGGGTGGTCGCCTTGCTGATTCCCGCCACCCTGTTCGGCTGGGCCAGCATGGGGATTGCCGTGCTCATCCATGAAGGCGCCACGGTGCTGGTCGTGCTCAACGCCTTGCGGCTCTTGCGCTTCGTTGATGACACAGATCAGGACGCGCTCCGGCCCAAAGCGGTACGTTGACGCACAGACCCCGCAGCACGCAGCGGGCATGTTCATGCGCGGAGGCACTGGCTCGCAAAGGACGGCAGGATGGAAGACAAGCAAGCGGCAAGGAACGGCGGCCCAGGCGACAGCCCAGGCGACAGCGGCATCGGTTTTCTGAGCCACCCGACCCGGCACCTGTTCTTCACGGGCAAGGGCGGCGTCGGCAAGACCTCGCTGTCCACCGCCGCTGCGTTGGCGCTGGCGGACGCGGGCCGGCGGGTGCTGCTGGTCAGCACCGATGCGGCCTCGAACCTGGACGAGATGCTGGGCATCGAGCTTCGAAACACCCCTGTGTCGGTGCCCGGCGCGCCCGGCCTGTCGGTGCTGAACATCGACCCCGACACCGCTGCCGAGTCCTACCGCCAACGCGTGCTGGCACAGATGGACGCCCACAGCAGCGCGGAAGAACGGTCCGCCGTGCGCGAGCAGCTCTCGGGCGCCTGCACCACGGAGATCGCATCCTTCGACGAGTTCTCCTCGCTCCTGGCTGGTAGCGGCGGCAGCTACGACCACATCGTCTTCGACACGGCACCGACCGGGCACACCCTGCGCCTGCTCAGCCTGCCCAAGGCCTGGACCGGCTTTCTGGACGGCAACGACCGCGGCGCCTCGTGCCTGGGGCCGCATTCGGGACTGAAGATGCAGGAGTTGCGCTTCAAGGCCGCGCTCAGCGCCTTGAGCGACCCAGGCAAGACCACGGTGATCCTGGTGACCCGGCCCGACAGGGGCGCCATCGCCGAAGCGGCGCATACCTCCAGCGAACTGCATGCACTGGGCCTGAACAAGCAGCGACTGGCCATCAATGGCGTTTTTCACGCTACAGATCGCACCGACGCGGTGGCCCGCGCCATCGAAGACCTGGGCCAGCAGGCGCTGGCCAAGCTGCCTGCGCCGCTGCGCGCATTGCCGCAGGACCGCGTGCCGCTGCGGGCCTTCGACACCGTGGGCCTGCCCGCCCTGCGTGCACTGTTGAGCGCCAAGGCCGAAGCTCCCAGGCCGCAAGCAACGGCCGTTGAGGACACGCCGCCACTGCTGCCAGGTCTGGCGGCACTGGCCGATGAACTGGCCGCTGCAGGTCACGGGCTGGTCATGGTGATGGGCAAGGGCGGCGTCGGCAAGACCACCATCGCTGCGGCCCTGGCCCTGGGCCTGGTCCAACGTGGCAAGACCGTGCACCTGAGCACCACCGACCCGGCGGCCCATCTGGCGGGCACGCTGGACGGCGAGGTGCCGGGCTTGCAGCTGAGCCGCATCGACCCCAAGGCCGAGACCCAGCGCTACATCGACAAGATCATGACGGCCCGGTCGGCCGGGCTGGACGCAGCCGAACAGGCGCTGCTGCTGGAGGACCTCCAGTCGCCCTGCACGGAGGAAGTCGCCGTCTTCCACGCCTTCTCGCGCATCGTCAGCGAAGCCCGCAGCGCCTTCGTCGTGCTGGATACCGCGCCCACGGGCCATTCGATGCTGCTGATGGACGCCACCGGCGCCTACCACCGGGAGATGGTGCGCGAATTTGAAGGCCGCGGCTCGGCCCGCATCGTCACGCCCCTGATGCGGCTGCAGGATCCGACGTACACCAGGATCATTCTGGTGACGCTGCCCGAGATGACGCCCGTCTCGCAAGCCGCGGCGCTGCAGGAGGATCTTCGCCGCGCGAGGATCGAGCCCTATGCCTGGGTGCTGAACAAGAGCGTGCTGGCTGCGGGCACGCGAGACCCCTTGCTGGCTGCGCGGCTGGCCGGCGAACGCCAGCAGATGGCACGCATGGCTGCCGGCCTGGCCCGACGCCAGTTCACGCTGGCCTGGCTGACGGAGCCGCCGATCGGCCTGGCGGCCTTGTCCCGCTTGGTCAGCCCGGATGCTCACGCTTTGGCTGCGCGCACCTGAAACCCAACCCGCCCCACTTTTCAACCCGGAGCTTCAGCCCATGTACGGATTCACCACCACACTCACGAACACCTCCTTCGACCAGGCGCTGGCGAAGACCATCTCAGCCTTGAAGGCGGAAGGCTTCGGCGTGCTGAGCGACATCGACGTGCAGCATGCGATGAAGGAGAAGCTCGGCGTCGACATGCGGCCCTATCGGATCCTGGGTGCCTGCAATCCGCCGCTGGCGCACCAGGCGCTGCAAGCCGTACCCGACATCGGCCTGCTGCTGCCCTGCAACGTGGTCGTGCGCGAAGAAGCACCCGAGCGCGTGGTGGTCGGCTTCCTGGACCCGCAGATCATGGTCAACCTGGTCGGCAAGCCCGAGGTCAAGGCCGTGGCAGATGCTGCCGAACAGCGTCTGCGCCGCGCTTGCGAAAGCCTGGGCGGGAGCACGGCGCAGGTTGCCTGACCGGCGGTTTGCGCAGCGCAGCCCGCACGGGCCGCGCACCTTCACTCCGGCGCGCAGAAGCCCACGCGGGCGTGCGCGCCGTCGCACCAGGGCGGGTTGGCCGACTGGCCACAGCGGCACAGCGTAGGCCCGGTTTCGCGGCTGATCAGCGCACCGCTGCGGCCCACGATGTCCACCGTGCCGTGCACCACCAGGGGCCCATCCGCCACCGGCTGGATGCGCACGGTGCGCGACAGCGATGCGGCCGGGTTGGGCAGGGGCGCGAGCTCAGCCACCGCCTGGAAACCCGTGCCGCGGTGGCTGGCGTCGCACCAGGGCTTGCTGCGCGACAAGCCGCAGCGGCACAACACAGCGCCGCCCACGGCCACACCGTCCAGCGTGAAGTTGCCTTCCAGCACCAGCGGGCCGTTTTCGCGCAGGCGGATCTGCTGGCAGTCAAAGTGAGGGGGTGCCGGAGCCGGCTGCGCAGGCGTTGGTTGCGCAGGGGGCAGGGCCAACTTGCCGTCCACCACCGGCGGGGCGAAGTAGTAGGCGCCGGTTTCGGCCTGGCTGTGGCCCAGCAACGCGTCGGCCAGGCCGTCTTCCAGGCCCACCATGCGGCGCAGCATGCGCTGGCTCTTGCCGAGGTCGCTCATGAAGGCGATGAACTGCAGGCCGTGCCGGCGTGCGTCGCCCCAGGGCATGGAGCGGCGCAGCATGAAGGCCGGTGGGTCGTAGTCTTCCTGTTCGGTGCGCTTGATGTGGGCGCTGGCCGGCGCGTCGTCCAGCTCCTCGTTGTCGGACAGTCGCCGGCCGATGGTGTCGTCACGCTCGGCTTGTGGCAGCGCAGCGAAGCGCTCGCGGAAGTGCAGCCAGCGCTGCACGACGGCAAAGCTGCCGCCCTGCAAGGGGCCGCCCGGCACCAGCGCCGCGGCCCAGGCCTCGTCGCCCTTGGGGTTGGCGGTGCCGTCCAGATAGCCGCTGAGGTCCCGCCCCTGGCGGTACGAAAACAGGGTCCTGGCTTCGGCCACACGCAGGTGCGGCGCCAGCTCACGCTTCAGGCGCTCGGCGGTTTCGAACACAGCGCTGGCGCTGGCCCCGGGGATCAGCGTCCACAGCGCATGCGGCGTGGCCGGCAGGGTGTGGCGGCCGTGGCTCAGATGCTCGTAGTCCGCGTAACCTGGCAACTGCGCGGACACGGCCTGCAGCAGCGGTGCGCCCAGGCCGATGACAAGGTCTGGCGCAGCCAGTTCAGGCAGCAACTGCCACAGCGCCGCAGCGTTGCCGCGCAAGTCCCATTCGATGGACATGGCGGCGGGCGCGCCTTCGGTGCCAATGGCGACTTGGGCTCGATTGGGCGTCATGGCGCCTCGCTCCTGAACAGATCAGCGGAACCAGACGTGCCAGAGGCCGACTGCCACGTGGCCCCAGATCAGCAGGTTGAAGCCAAACAGGCTGAACACCCGCGAGGTGTTCCACAGCACGCGCGCGCGGCGCGCACAGGCCTCTTCGCCGGTGGCGGCGTAGAGCACCATGAAAAAGATCGAAGGCACCAGGGTGCCCACGATCGCGATGCCCATGACCCAGTAGAAGACCTTCATGCTCGGGATTATCACGGTCTGTGCAGCGAGCCCGCCGCGGCCTAGAGTCGGGCGACAGATGCACCGTTCCTGAACCGAACGGACAAAACCACCACGCTGGAGACCGTCCATGAGAAGCCCCCATCAACTGGCCGCGGCCGCCCTGCTGGCCGTGTGCGCCGCAGGCGCCTGGGCCCAGCCCTGCCCGGACAAGAACCTGATGTACTGGCAGGCCTTCCCACCCGGCGGCGAAAGCGACCTGTCGGCCCGCCACCAACAAGTCGTGCTGCGCAAGAAGTGCGCGGCCATCGAAACGGTCATCCAGTACAAGGCCGGCGCCGGTGGCGCGCTGCTGTGGAGCACGCTGAACACGCTGCCCGGCGACGGCGTCAACATCGCCGGCATCAACCTGCCGCACATGGTGCTGCAGCCCATGGAAGGCAATGTGTCGTACAAGACGGACGACGTGACGCCGGTCTTCTGGTTCCACTACACGCCAGACATCCTGGTGGTGCCCGAAAGCAGCCCCATCAAGAACTTCGCCGACTTCGTGAAGGCCGCCAAGGCCGACCCGTCCAAGATCAACCTGGGTGGCTCGGGCCTGAATTCCGCGAACCACGCGGCGCACGAACGCATGAACCGCGCCTTCGGCGTCAAGACCACCTACGTGCCCTTCAAGGGCACGGGCGACATGACCATGGCGGTGCTGGGTGCGCACGTGGACGGCGCCATGACCTATTCCGCCTTTGCCATCGCCCAGAAGGGCAAGGTGCGCGGCCTGGCCATTGCCATGGACAAGCGCCATCCGCTGATGCCCGACGTGCCCACCTTCAAGGAACTGGGCGTGGACTGGGTGGACGGTGCCTACCGCGGCATTGGCGTGCCGAAGAGCACCTCGCCGGAAGCGCGCAAGCGCCTGGCCGAGCTCTTTGCCGCCCTGAATGCAGACCCAGAGATGCAGGCACTGGCGGCGAAGGCGGGCTTTGAGCTGGTGAACGTGGGGCCGGAAGGCATGGACGCGTTCATGAAGGAGAAGACCCGCGTGTACACGGAAGTCGGCAAGCAGATGGGGCTTGGGGTGAAGTGATCCGCCTGACGTGCCTGCATGAGTGGCGGGATCGGGCTGGAGGGGCGCTCTGCTGCGCTCATGTCCCCGCCTCAGGCTGCTGCGCAGCCTGAGGTTCCTCCTTTACTTCGCTCCGCAGAGCACCCCACCAGCCCAATCCAGCGACGACTGAGGTGTGCGAAGCTGGCAAGCCACGGCTGGTGGTGCCGAGGATGGTGGGTGGCCGCCGCAGCGAAGTAAAGGAGGAGCGCCAGCTTGCGCAGCAAGTTGGCGCGGGGGACATGAGCGGAGGCGGTCACCCATCAGCTTCGGCTCGCACAACACCCCGGCACGCGAATTCAGCGCAGCAGGCTCTTCGCCACCATCGCATGAACTCCCTTGTGCCCATTGACCGTCTGCGTCACACGGAAGTCCACCGCCAGACTGCACAAGGTGTAGGCGTCTTCGCGTGACAAGCCCTGCTTCTCACCCAGCAGCACGATCATGTCGCGCAGCGCCATCACCACGCATTGGTCCAGGTCCGGGTCCATGCCCATGGTGATCCAGTGCGTGGGCGTCTCAGCGCGCGGGTAGCTCAAGCCCGTGGCCTTGTGCAGGATCAGCTGGAAGGTGCCCTGCAATGCGGTCTCGATGGCCGTGGTGCAGACTTCGCCGTCGCCCTGCGCCGCGTGGCCGTCACCACAGGAAAACAGCGCGCCGCGTACGTGCACCGGCAGGTAGAGCGACGCACCCGGCCGCAGTTCCTTGTTGTCGATGTTGCCGCCGTGGGCGCGCGGCTGGATGGTGCTGATGCGGCCCCACTGCGGCGGCGGCGCCACGCCCATCACGCCGAAGAAGGGGTGCAGCGGCAGGTCCAGGCCCCAGGGCATGCGGCCGGTCTGGCGCGCGGCGTCCAGCGGGATGTGGATCAGCCGCGTGCGTTCGTCAAAGTCCTGCGGGATGGTGCCGGCCAGCGGGCGGATCACGTTGTAGCCCCAGTCCTGGCGCAGCTGCACGTCCACGATGCGCACTTCAAGCGTGTCGCCGGGCTCGGCACCTGCCACCGCCACCGGCCCGGTGAGGATGTGGCCCGGCACAGGGCGGGCGGACCGGGCGTGGATGTCGTGCAACTCGGGCGGCACGTGGAAGCCGGCAGGCGGCAGCACCTCAGGTCCGCCGCTGACGGAATCGACGACGAGGGTGTCGCCGCTGTGCACCGTCAGAACAGGCGGCAGGGTGGCGTCGAACTGGCCCCAATGGCAGGTGGCCACGGAAGCAGGCAGGCGGTGGGTCGTCATGGCGGTACGGTCAAACGGCGGTGGGGCACGATAAGGCCGAACCTGCCCTGCCCCTACACTGGTCCGACCGGCTACAAACGACAGCGCCCCAGAGACAGCATGAAGCAACTGGACACCGACTACCTGGTCATTGGCAGCGGCACCGCAGGCCTGGCCTTCGCGGACACGCTGCTGGCCGAATCCGATGCGCACATCACCATCGTGGACCGCCACGGCAAGCCGGGCGGCCACTGGAACGACGCCTACCCCTTCGTCACCCTGCACCAACCGTCCGCCTTCTACGGCGTCAATTCGATGGAACTGGGCAGCGGCCGCAAGGACACGCACGGCCTCAATGCGGGCCTGTACGAACTGGCCTCGGGCCCGGAGATCAGCGGCTACTTTGACCGCGTCATGAACCACCGCCTGCTGCCCAGCGGCCGCGTCAGCTACCACCCGCTGTGCAACCACCTGGGCGGTGGTGTCTTCGAGTCCCTGCTGTCCGGCGAGCAGACCCAGGTGAACGTGCGCAGGAAGACCGTGGACGCGCGTTACTACAGCCCGCCCGTGCCTTCCACCCACGTGCCGCGCTTCAGCGTGGCAGAAGGTGTGGACCTGGTGCCGCCCAACGCCCTGCCCAGCCTCTGGAACCGCGCCGAGGGGCCACGCGCACAAGCCCTGCCACGCCGTTTTGTCGTGCTGGGCGCGGGCAAGACGGCCATGGACGCCTGCATCTGGCTGCTGCAGTCCGGCGCGGCCCCCGACCGCGTCCAGTGGGTGGTGCCGCGCGATTCGTGGCTCATCAACCGCGTCACCACGCAGTCCGGCCCGGAGTTTTTCAAGGAAGCCATCGGTGGCCAGGCCCGCCAGATGCAAGCCCTGGCTGAGGCTTCGTCCATCGATGACCTGTACCTGCGCCTGGAAGCCTGCGGCATGCTGCTGCGCATCGACCCCGCGCGCACGCCCACCATGTTCCACCTGGCCACCGTGTCCACGCACGAAGTGGAGCTGTTGCGGCGCATCCAGCAGGTAGTCCGCCTCGGCCGCGTGCAGGCGCTGCAGCCCCAGGCCATGGTGCTGGAACAAGGCACGGTGGCGGTGGAGCCGGGCACGCTGTTCATCGACTGCACCGCGTCGGCCGTGGAGCAGCGCGAGCCGCAGCCGGTCTTCCAGGGCCCGCAGATCGTGCTGCAGATGGTGCGCCTGCCGCAGCCGGCCTTCAGCGCGGCCCTCACGGCCTACGTGGAAGCGCACTACGACACGGACGTTGAAAAGAACCGCCTCTGTGGATCGGTCCCCTTCCCACACACACTGGCCGACTACCCGCGCAGCATGATGGTGGGCATGTGGAACCAGGCGCAATGGGCGCAGGACAAGGCCTTGCGCCAATGGGTGCGCGACAGCCGGCTGGACGGCTTTGGCAAGCTGATCGCCAGCGCAGCCAAGGACGATGAAGACAAGCAAGCCATCATCGCCCGCTTCCGCGAACAGGCCCTGGCCGCCATGGCCAACATGCCGCGGCTGATGGCCGCCACCGCCGCGTGACCGGGCGGGCAGCAGACGCAGGGACGGGCCTGCTCGAAGGCCGCAGCCTCAGCTGCCAGCGCGGGCGCCGGCTGCTGTTTGAAGCGCTGGACATCTCGCTGCCACCTGGCAGCCTGACCTGGCTGCGTGGCGCCAACGGCAGCGGCAAGACCAGCCTCATGCGCATCCTGGCCGGCCTGGCCACGCCGGTGGCGGGCCAGGTGCTGTGGAACGGCCAGCCGCTGCGCAAGGCCGGCCCGCAGGCGCGGCAGACCGTGGCCTACATCGGTCACGCCAACGCACTGAAGGACGACCTGAGCCTGGAAGAGTCCGTCAGCTTCCTGGCCCGTCTGGCCGGACTGGATGCGCCTGAAGCCCGTGCCACTGCCGCGCTGGAGACCCTGGGCCTGGGCAACCGCCGCAAGGCCTTGGTGCGCACCTTGTCGCAAGGCCAGCGGCGCCGCGGGGCATTGGCACGGCTGGCACTGGACGAGCAGCCGCGCACCTGGATCCTGGACGAGCCCTATGACGCGCTGGACGCCGACAGCATGCAGCGCCTGTCCGCACTGATCACGGCCCAGGCCGCGCGCGGCGGTGCGGTGCTGTTGACCAGCCACCAGGCGGTGGACCTGCCCGGCCTGCGCGAACACCTGCTCGTCAGCCAGCCCGCGCGCTGACCGCCCTCGGCGTGGCGTAAACACGCCACCCGCGGTCCGCCGGCTGCTGCTGCAGACCGCCCAAGACCGCCCAAGACCGCCCGCAATTGACCTTGATCAAGGCAAGGTCAAGCAGCCTGCAATCTCCACAGACGCACCGAGGTTATGGGAGTACGTTTCGCTTGCCCACCCGGCTCTCCGCAAGAACTGGGTCGACAAGCGGATCAGGCAAGACCGATAACAACATGTCGATTGGAGTGCGCATGAACCACCACCGAACCCGCCGCTGCAGCATGGCAGCGCTGGGCCTCACGGCTTCTGCCGTGCTGGCTTGGCCACTGGCTGCCAGTGCGGCCGACGACGCCGCTGCAGAGGCCACGGCTCGCCAGAACAACTGCTTCAAGTGCCATGCCGTCAGCAAGAAGAAAGACGGCCCGGCCTTCAGCGAAGTGGCCCTCAAATACAAGGGCAAGCCCGAGGCAGAAGCGCGGCTCACCACGCACCTGACCACCGGCGAAAAGGCCAAGTTCCCCGACGGCCACGAAGAGGAACACAAGATCGTCAAGGTCAAGGACCAGGCCGAGTTGAAGAACCTGATCGCCTGGATTCTTTCCCGTTGATCCGCTGCTGATCACACGCTGACCGCGCAGGCCTTGCCCCAGGGCAACCCGGGCCGCGCAAAGAGGAGCCGAACATGTTGAGGATGACGCTTGCATGCGTCAGGGCGGCGCTCGCCCTGAATCTGGCACTGGGCCTGGCCTGGGCACTGCCCGCGAGAGCGGCCGACATGCCACCAGCCGACAGCCCGGCGGCACAGGCGCTGAAGAAAGACGCCGTGTGCACAGGCTGCCATGACGAGAACGACAACAAGGCCGTGCTGTCCATCTACCAGACCCGCCACGGCGTGAAGGCCGATGCGCGCACGCCCAGTTGCCAGTCCTGCCACGGCGACAGCGCCGCGCACATTGCCGGCGGCAAGGCCGGCATCACGGGCAAGGGCAACGCCAGCCGGCCCGCGCCGGACATCGTCTTCAAGGCCTCTGCGGCGGGCAACCCGGCCACGGGTGCCGACCAGCAAGCCGGCGCCTGCGCCACCTGCCACCAGGGCGGCAAGCGCGTGCACTGGGACGGCAGCCAGCACCAGTCGCGCGGCGTGCCGTGCTCCTCGTGCCACGCCGTGCATACCAAGAGCGACCCGGTGCTGAGCAAGGCCACGCAGCCTGAAGCCTGCTTCGCCTGCCACAAGACCGAACGCGCCCAGACCCACCGTGTGTCCACACACCCGCTGGCGGCCGGCCAGATGGCCTGCAGCGACTGCCACAACCCGCATGGCACCACCGGCCCCAAGCTGCTGGTCAAGAACTCCGTCACCGCCACCTGCACCAGCTGCCACGCCGAAAAGCGCGGCCCCTTCCTGTGGGAACACGCCCCGGTGGCTGACGACTGCACCACCTGCCACACCCCGCACGGCAGCACCAACGCACCGCTGCTGAAAGCTCGGGCACCCATGCTGTGCCAGCAATGCCACAGCGGCGACCACGGTGCCCAGATCAACAGCGGCGCCAACCTGGCGGGCGGCAACGTGACCACGGTCAACGGCATCAACCCGCTGGCCAATGCGGCAGCCCGGGCCCAGCTGGCCGGCAAGGCCTGCCTGAACTGCCACGTGCTGGTCCACGGGTCCAACCACCCGGCTGGCGCCAAGTTCCAACGTTAGGCCCCACCGGACAAGCAGGAGAACACCATGAGAGTCTCTTCCACCCAACCAGTCCTGCGGCCCGGCGTCGCTGCCGTGCGCGCGGCCCTCGTCGCCATGTGCCTGACGGCACCGTTGGCGGCCCTGGCGCAGGACGCCGCCGTGGACGCCCTGGCCGTGCCGCGCTCCAGCATCGAGCTGGGTGTGGGCTACACCGACCAAGCTTCTGCCAAGGCCCATGAGTACGACGGCCTGAAGCGTGACGGCGCCTACTTCATCGGCAACTTCGACCTGCGCGGCGGTGGCCGCTACGACAGCAACGACGCCAACCGCTGGCGCATCTGGGGCAGGGACCTGGGCACGGACAACCGTGCCTTCGGCGCCGAGCAGTCGCTGCAGGGCACCGCGCGCTTCGGCATGGTCTACCAGGAGTTCCAGCGCAACCGCTCGGACAGCTACCAGACCCCCTTGCTGGGCGCCGGCACCAACCGGCTGACCCTGCCGTCGACCTGGGTCGTGCCCGTGGTGCCCCGCCTCAGCGGCACGGCCGCCAACGCACGCGGCCTGAGCACCGATGTGACGGCCTCCAACGGGCTGGTCGCCGGCGTCTCGACCGCACCCACGGCCGCGCAGCTGACCCAGGCTGCGGCCATGCAAGGCGCCGACCTGCCGCTCTTCCACAGCGTCGCCCTGGGCACCAAGCGCACGCGGCTGGACTTCAACGCCCTGGTCAACCTGGGCACGCGCTGGGACGTCAGTGCCAACATCCGGCACGAGGACCGCACCGGCACCAAGCCCATGGGCACGGTGAGCCGTTTCACCGGCGGCGACATCTCCACCATCATCCCGGACCTGATCGACCAGAGCCACGAACAGATCACGCTGGGTCTGAACTACACGGGCAGCGACCTGGTGGTGCAGACCCACTACTACCTGTCCGCGCTGACCAACAACGTCAGCGGCATGACCTGGGGCAACTGGGCCACGGCAGGCAGCAGCAACAACCTGCAGACCATGAGCTCGGCACCCAGCAACGCCTTGCACCAGCTGGGCGTGGATGGCAGCTACCGCCTCACATCCAGCACCCGACTGGCGGCCAACCTCAGCTACGGCCGCAACACGCAGAACGACAGCTTCCTGACCGACAGCGGCACGGTGCTGGTGCCGGCCACGTCGCTCAACGGCCTGGTCATCACCAAGGCCGCGAGCCTGAAGTTGACGTCACGCCCCATCCGCGGCCTGACCCTGGCCGCATCCGCCAAGCTGGACGAGCGCGACAACAAGACGCCCGTCAACATCTACGGCTTCTACGACGCCGGCGAATTGCGCGGCGCAGGTGTCTCGGTGTTCACGGCCGCCTTCCCCACCGCCAACCTGGCCAACAACACCAACCTCAACGCCAACCGGGCCTACAGCCGCAAGCTGACCCAGGCCAATCTGGACGCCGACTACAGCTTCTCCGCCGGCCAGTTGGTGCGTGCCGGCTTCGAGCAGGCCAAGACCAAGCGCTGGTGCAACGGCAGCTGGATCGCCTGTGTGGACGCCAATACAGCCAACGAGAGCACCGTGCGCGGCGAGTTCCAGTTCACGGCCATGGACACCCTGACCGGTCGCCTCGGTGCGGCCCACTCCTCACGGACGGTGGACTACAACGAGAACGCCTTCCTGGCCCTGGTGCCGATGGCCAATGTCTCGCCCACGGGTGCCCCGGGCGGTGCCACGGCCTACAGCACGCTGCTGGCGCTGGGCGTCACAGGCTACGGCCCGGTGTCGGGTCTGAACCCCTTGCCGGCAGCCGGCAGCGCCGCAGCCTTCTTCTTCGCCAACAACAACGCGCTGTCCAACGCCCTGTATGCCAACCAGAACCGCATCAGCGAACTGCCCGGCATGCGCCGCTACAACATGGCCGACCGCACACGCGACAAGGTCCGTTCCAGCCTGAACTGGCAGGCCAATGACGCGCTGTCCTTGCAGGCCAGCCTGGACCTGAACCGCGACAACTACAGCCATTCCGTCTACGGCTTGCAGAACGCCAAGGGCTGGACGTCCAGCCTGGACGCCAGCTACGCCGCCAGCGAGGACTTCAGCGTGGGCGTCTACGCCACCTTTGAAGACCAGAAGTCGCGCAGTGCCGGCAACACCTACACGGCCAACAGCACGGCGGCCAATGTCAGCGGCTTCACGGCCATCAGCGGCGGCTGCTTCGCGACCATCGCCTTGCGCAACGCCAGCAACAAGGTCGATCCCTGCCTGGACTGGCAAGCCGACAACCGCGACCGTGTCAGCACCTTCGGCCTGGCACTCACGCGCAAGAACCTGGTCGGTGGCAAGCTGGACCTGAACGGCGGCCTGACGCTGAGCGACGCACGCACCACCAACAGCACCACGGGCGGCAACTACGCCAACAACCCGCAGGCAGTGGCGGGGGCACCTGCTGGCACGACGGCAGCCTTCTACATCGCGGCCACGCCGCTGCCTGACGTGACCACGCGGACGACCGAGCTGCGCCTGGGCGCACGCTGGCGCCTGGACGACGCACGCAGCCTGCGCGTGGGCTACCTGTACCAGCAGATGCGCTCCAGCGACTGGGCCTACGACGGATTGCAGTTCGGCGGCCTGAGCGGCGTGTTGCCCACGCTGGAAACGGCGCCGCGCTACACGGTGCAGACCGTGGGTGTGTCCTTCATCTACAGCTTCCGCTGAACCCTGCGCCAGGCGCGACCGGAGACGCCCATGACAGAAACCCCCTCTGACGGCCCCGCGGAAAATCCACCCGGCAAGCTGGCCCGCCTGTGGCGGGTTCTGCGCAGGCCCAGCGCCAAATGGTCCTTGCTGACCCTGCTGGTGCTGGGCTTCATTTCCGGCGTGCTGTTCTGGGGCGCCTTCAACACCGGGATGGAGGCCACCAACACCCTGGCCTTCTGCACCGGCTGCCACGAGATGCGCGACACCGTGTACGTCGAATACCAGGACACCGTGCACTTCAAGAACCGCAGCGGCGTGCGCGTCATCTGCTCAGACTGCCATGTGCCGCACGCCTGGGGCCCGAAGATGGTCCGCAAGGCCAAGGCCGCCTTCGAGGTCTGGGGCAAGATCACCGGCAGCATCGACACGCCGGAGAAGTTCGAGGCCAAGCGCATGGAACTGGCCACGCACGAATGGAAGCGCATGACCGAGAGCGGTTCGCGCGAATGCCGCAACTGCCACGACTTTGACGCCATGAGCAAGGACAAGCAGAAGCTCAGCATCTACACCAAGCACATGGGCGCGCAGAAGGACGGCAAGAGCTGCATCGATTGCCACAAGGGCATTGCGCACCACCTGCCCAAGGAATACCGCGACCCCGACGAGGAGTGACCGGCTGTTGCAAGCTTAAGGCCCTGCGCCTGCTGGCAGGGGGTGTCGCGTCCCTACAATATCGCCGCGTCATGCCTCAAGTTTCATTGGCCCTTTTGGGGCACCTTCCATGAGTCCCGCGGCCGAGTTGGCCGGTGGCTTTGTCCCTGCACCGGCGCTGCTGTCGTCGCCGGTGTGGACGCTGACCCGGCGCGACCTGCTGCTGGCGGCGCGCCGTCGCGTCGAGGCCCTGCTGCCGCTGGGTTTTTTCGTCAGCGCCGCCGGCCTGTTCCCGCTGGGCGTGGGCCCGGAGCCGCAGATGCTGCGGCAGATTGCGCCCGGCGTGGTCTGGGTCTGCGCCTTGCTGGCGGCCATGCTGTCGGTGACGCAGATGTTCAGTTCAGACGACCACGACGGCACGCTGGAGCAACTGCTGCTGTCGCCGCAGCCCCTGGCCATGCTGGTGCTGGGCAAGGTCTGCGCGCACTGGCTCAGCACCGGGCTGCCCCTGGTGCTGGCCGCGCCCATGCTGGGCATTGCCTTCGACATGAGCGGTCCGGCCATCGCCACGCTGGTGGCCACGCTGCTGGTGGGCACGCCCGTGCTGAGCCTGCTGGGCGCCCTGGGTGCTGCGCTCACGCTGGGCCTGCGCAGCGGCGGCGCGCTGATCTTCCTGCTGGTGCTGCCGTTGACCATCCCGACGCTGATCTTCGGCACCGGCGCGGTGGGCGCGGTGGAAGCGGGCCTGTCGGCACAGGCGCACTTCTCGATGCTGGGCGCGCTGCTGATCTTCACCGCCCTGGGCGCGCCCTGGGCGACGGCGGCAGCGCTGCGCATCTCTTTGGACTGATGACCATGTTCAAGAACGCAGCCGGATCCCGCGGACTCACCTGGTTCACCTACGCCGCCCCGTCCCGCTTCTACGGCATGGCTGGCAAGGCGATTCCGTGGCTGTGGGCGCTGTGCGCCGTGCTGACGGTGGCAGGCCTGGTCATCGGCTTTGGCATCGCACCCACGGACTTCCAGCAGGGCGACTCGTACCGCATCATCTTCATCCACGTGCCCGCGGCCTGGATGTCCATGACCATCTACGCGGTGATGGCCTTCTTCGCGGTGCTGGGCTGGGCTTTCAACACCCGCATGTCGTCCATGTATGCACGCGCGCTGGCGCCCACTGGCGCGCTCTTCACCCTGCTGGCGCTGTGGACAGGGTCGCTCTGGGGCAAGCCCACCTGGGGCACCTGGTGGGTCTGGGACGCGCGTATCACCACGGAATTCATCCTGCTGCTGCTGTACCTGGGCTACATGGCCCTGACCGAAGCCATCGACGATGAGCGCCGCGCTGCCAATGCCGGCGCGCTGCTGGCCCTGGTGGGTGCAGTGAACCTGCCCGTCATCCGCTATTCAGTGGTGTGGTGGAACACGCTGCACCAGGGCGCCACCGTGAGCGTGGCGGGTGGCAACAAGATGGCAACAACCATGCTCGTGGCCATGTTGATCATGAGCCTGGCCTTCTGGGCCTACAGTTTCGCCGTCGTGTTCACGCGGGCCCGGGCCATCGTGCTGGAAAGCGAACGAGATACCGAGTGG
This sequence comes from uncultured beta proteobacterium, assembly GCA_963750785.1. Classification (GTDB taxonomy): domain Bacteria; phylum Pseudomonadota; class Gammaproteobacteria; order Burkholderiales; family Burkholderiaceae_C; genus Rubrivivax. The sequence goes on from CAVVSC010000009.1 coordinate 70,321, forward strand.
GTCCGCGAACGGGTCCGCAATAGCGTCCATTCCATGACCCGAGCCTGAGGCCGCATGCACTGGAACTCCTTCAATGATTTCATCCACATGGGCGGCTACGGCCTGTACGTGTGGGGCTCTGCCGGCATGGCCCTGGTGCTGATGCTGGCCGAACCGATCCTCGCAGCGCGCCGCCACCGCCGCGCCCTTGAACAAGCCTCTGGCGGAGAAGACGAATGATGACCCCCAAACTCACTGCGTTCGCAGCCCCCCAAGGGGGCGCTCAGCACCTTCGGAACGGCCGGGCGGTGCTGAAGTGAAACCCCGACACAAACGTGCAGCCATCGCCGTGGGCCTGCTGGCCCTGGTGGGCGTTGGCGTGGCCCTGGTGCTGAACGCCTTCAACAGCAACCTGGTCTTCTTCTACACACCGTCGCAGATCGCGCACAAGGAAGCGCCGCAAGGCCGCACCTTCCGCGTCGGTGGCCTGGTGCAGGCCGGCACCGTGGTGCGTGAAGGCGTCACTGTGCGCTTCCTGGTCACCGACACCGCGCAGACCGTGCCCGTGCGTTACGACGGCGTCCTGCCCGACCTGTTCAAGGAAGGCAAGGGCGTGGTCGCGCAAGGGCAGCTGGGTTCGGACGGCGTGTTCACGGCCCGTGAAGTGCTGGCCAAGCACGACGAAAACTACATGCCGCCGGAAGCCGCGGATGCGCTGCAGAAGGCGGGCAAGATGAACAACAAGGTCGGCAGCACGGTCAGCGGTTCGGGCAGCGGCATGGGGGGCAGCCAATGATTCCGGAACTGGGCCACCTGTGCCTCTTCGTCGCCCTGGCCCTGGCATTGGCCCAAGGCGTGCTGCCCCTGATCGGCGCACAGCGCGGCCTGCCCGGCTGGATGGCGCTGGCGCGGCCGCTGGTTCACTGGCAGACGCTGTTCGTGGCGGTGGCCTTCGTGCTGCTGGCCGCCAGCTTCGTGCGCAACGACTTCTCCGTGCTCTACGTGGCCAGCAACTCCAACAGCGCGCTGCCGCTGCAGTACCGCCTGGCGGCGGTGTGGGGCGGACACGAAGGCTCGCTCTTGCTGTGGGTGCTGATGCTGAGCCTGTGGAGCCTGGCCGTGGCGCGCTTCAGCAGCCGGCTGCCGCTGCCCTTTGCGGCGCGCATCCTGGCCGTCATGGGCCTGGTGGCCGCGGGCTTCCTGCTCTTCATGCTGTTCACGTCCAACCCCTTTGACCGCCTGCTGCCGGCGGCCGAAGACGGCCGTGACCTGAACCCACTGCTGCAGGACCCCGGCATGGTCATCCACCCGCCCATGCTCTACATGGGCTACGTGGGCTTCAGCGTGGCCTTTTCCTTTGCCATTGCGGCGCTGCTGGGTGGCAACCTGGACGCCGCTTGGGCGCGCTGGACGCGGCCCTGGACCACGGCCGCGTGGATCTTCCTGACCTTCGGCATCGGCCTTGGCAGCTGGTGGGCCTACAACGAACTCGGGTGGGGCGGCTGGTGGTTCTGGGACCCGGTGGAAAACGCGTCCTTCATGCCGTGGCTGGCCGGCACGGCACTGATCCATTCGCTGGCCGTCAGTGAAAAACGAGGCGGCTTCAAGGTCTGGACGGTGTGGCTGGCCATCGTGGCGTTTTCGCTGTCATTGCTCGGCACCTTCCTGGTCCGCTCCGGCGTGCTGAGTTCGGTGCACGCCTTTGCCACCGACCCGCGCCGCGGCCTCTTCATCCTGGCCTTCCTGGTCATCACCATCGGCAGTTCGCTGGCGCTCTTCGCCTGGCGCGCGCCCAAGGTGGGCCTGGGCCAGCGCTTCGGTTTGCTGTCGCGCGAATCGCTGCTGCTGGTCAACAACATGATGTTGGCCGTGGCCTGCGGCGCGGTGCTGCTGGGCACGCTGTACCCGCTGTTCCTGGACGCCATGGGCATGGGCAAGATCAGTGTCGGCCCGCCCTACTTCGACACCGTGTTTGCCTTGCTGATGGCGCCGCTGGTGCTGGTGATGGGCATCGGCCCGCTGACGCGCTGGAAGAGCGACGAACTCGGGCCCCTGGTCAAGCGCTTCAGCCCGGCCCTGGTGCTGTCACTGGCCTCAGCGCTGCTGGTGGGCTGGATGGCGGGCCGGATTTCCCTGGCCACCACGGGCGGCCTGATGATGGCCTTCTGGATCGTCTTCACCGTGGGCATCGAGCTCAAGAGCCGCGTGCTGCCTGCCGGCGGCAGCTTCGGCCAGATCGGCCACCGCGCCAGCCAGGTGCCACTGGCCCTGTGGGGCATGATGGCCGCGCACCTGGGCGTGGCGGTGTTTGCGTTTGGCGTGGCCATGGTCAAGACCTACGAGACCGAACGCGATGTCAAGATGGGCCCCGGCGACACCACCGAAATCGGCGGTTATGCCTTCAAGATGATCGGCCTGCGCGAAGTGCAAGGTCCCAACTACGTGGCCATGCGCGCCAGCATCGAGGTCTCCCACGGCAGCACGCTGCTGGCCACCTTGCAGCCCGAAAAACGCATCTACCGCGTGCAGCAGAATCCGATGACGGAAGCCGCCGTGGACAGCAACCCGCTGCGCGACCTGTACATCTCCATGGGCGAACAGCTGCCCACCGGGGAATGGATCGTGCGGGTGCAGCACAAGCCCTTCATCGTCTGGATCTGGAGTGGCTGCCTCTTGATGATGGCCGGCGGCCTTTTGGCCATGAGTGACCGCCGCTACCGCGTGCGCAAGTCGGCGGCAGCCGCGGCGACCCGGGAAGTGGCGGCATGAACCGTTTCCTCTGGCCCCTGGTGGGCTTCCTGGTGCTGGTCGGCTTCCTGGGCGCGGGCCTCAGCCTGAACCCGCGCGAGGTGCCCAGCCCCTTGATCGGCAAGCCCGCTCCCGCCTTCAGCGCACCTTTGCTGGCCGAGCCCGGCCGGACCGTCACCCGCGACACGCTGCTGGGCAAGCCCTGGGTGCTGAACGTGTGGGCCAGCTGGTGTGCGCCCTGCCGCGACGAACATCCCTACTGGGTGGCCTTTGCGCCCAAGTCGCCCGTGGCCATCTACGGTCTGAACTACAAGGACCAGCCGGCCGCCGCGCAGAAGTGGCTGCAGCAGCTGGGCAACCCCTATGCCCAGTCGCTGACCGACGCCGACGGCCGCATCGGCATCGACTACGGCGTCTACGGCGTGCCCGAAACCTTTGTGATCGACAAGCAGGGCACGGTGCGCTTCAAGCATGTCGGCCCGGTCACGCCCGAGGTGTTGCGCGACAAGATCGAGCCTCTCCTGAAGCAGTTGTCTTCATGATGCCCCCAAGCTCGCTCTCGCTCGCTACCGCCCAAGGGGGCCGCCCGCCGGCGGCCCGGAGAAGCCGGTTCCGCGGCTGGTTGCTTGGTGCCGCCATCGTGGTCACTTTGGCCGCCCACGCGAAGGACGCCGTGCCCGTGTCCAGCGACCCGGTGCTGGAAGCCCGCGTGATGGCCCTGGCTTCGGAACTGCGCTGCCTGGTGTGCCAGAACCAGACCATTGCCGACTCCCATGCCGACCTGGCCGTGGACTTGCGCAACCAGATCCGCGACATGCTGTCCAAGGGCCAGAGCACGGACCAGGTGCGTGACTACATGACGCAGCGCTATGGCGACTTCGTGCTCTACAAGCCGCCCTTCAAGCCGACCACGGCATTGCTGTGGGTGGGCCCGCCCCTGCTGCTGCTGGGCGCGCTGGTGGCCCTCTTCCTGACCTTGCGCGCGCGCCAACGTGCCCGCCCCGAGGCTTTTGATCCCGACACTCCAGACATCCCCGATGACGACCCCCAAGCCGGCCCCGCTCGATAAGCTCAAGGCCCAACTCGCGCAGTTGGACGCGCTGATTGCCGAAGGTGTGCTCAGCGGTGACACCGCCAAACAAGCACGCGCCGACCTGGAGCAGCAGATCCTGAAGCTGGTGCTGGGCCAGGCCCCGACCGCTGAGCCAAGCGCTGTACCCACCTCTGCACCAACGTACGCTCCGACGGCCGCACCAGATACCACCGAGCCCAAGGCGCGCGTCCCGCGCCGCCTGGTGCTGGTGGTCAGTGCGTTTGTGCTGGTCTTCAGCGCGGCCGGCTACGCCTTCATGGGCAACCGCGCCGGCTGGCAGGTGAGCCCCGGCGAGCGCGGGCCCGCAGGCGACCTGGCGTCCGCGCCGCCCGCCGAACAGCAGGCCCAGGTGCAGGCCATGGTGGCCCGCCTGGAGGAACGGCTGAAAACACAGCCCGACGACGCCGAAGGCTGGCTGATGATGGCGCGGTCGTATGGCGTGATGGGCCGCTACGCCGACTCGGTCAAGGCCTACCAGCGACTGGTGGCCCTGAAGCCGCAGGACGCGCAGGCCCTGGCCGACCTGGCCGATGCCACCGCCATGGCCAATGGGCGCTCCCTGGACGGCGAGCCCGAAAAGCTGATCCTGCAGGCCGTCAAGCTGGACCCGCGCAACATCAAGGCCCTGGCGCTGGCCGGCACCGTGGCCTTCAACCACAACGACTTCAAGATGGCCGTCACCTACTGGGAGCAGGCCGTGGCAATTGCCGGCCCCGGCAGCAGCTATGGGCAGCAGTTGTCCGGAGCGCTGGACGAGGCGCGACAACGCGCGGGCCTGCCTGCCGCGCCGGCTGGCACGGCGCCCGCCGCCGCTGCGGCGCCCGCGGACACCGTGGCCGCCGCCACCAGTGCAGCGGCCATCAGCGGGCGCGTCACGCTGCGGGCTGCTCTCAAGGACAAGGTCGGTCCGGACGACACCGTCTTCATCTTTGCCCGGCCCGCCACCGGTTCGCGCATGCCACTGGCCATCTTGCGGAAGAAGGTCAGTGACCTGCCCTTGGACTTCAAGCTGGACGACAGCCTGGCCATGAGCCCCGCGGCGCGCCTGTCGTCGGCCCAGCAGGTGGTGGTGGGGGCGCGCATCAGCCGCAGCGGCAACGCCGCACCCGCACCGGGCGACTTCCAGGCGCTGAGCGCGCCCATGGGTGTCAACGCGAGCGGCTTGACGCTGGAGATCAGCGAACCGGTCCAGTGACCGGGTTGGCGGTATGCAAGAGACGGCGTGCAAGCGGCGCCGTCCCGTGCCCCGTTCAAGGCGCCAGTGCCACCGCTTCCACTTCCACCAGCAAGCCGTGGTGCAGCGGCCCGGTGGGCACCACCGCACGCGCGGGCCGCGCGGCGCCGGCCCATTCGGCGTAGACGGCATTGAAAGCCGGCCAGTGATCCACGCTGGCCACGTACACGCGCACCTGCACCAGACGGTCGATGCTGCTGCCGGCAGCCAGCAGCACCGACTGCACATTGGCCAGCACCTGGCGGGCCTGCACCTCAAAAGCGGCGTCCACCAGGCGTTCACCGGCGGCCGTCACCGGCAACTGACCCGACACGAAGACGAAGCCATTGGCCACCGTGCCGTGGCTGTAGTGGCCGCCGGGCTGCGGCAGGTCGGGCGGCTGGATGCGCTGGATGCCCGTCATGCCATGCGTCATGCCATGCGGTACCAGGCCACACCCGCAGCGTCCGGCTCTCGCCGCACCTCGCCACGGCGCAACAGGTGGTTCAGGCAGGCCAGGGTTTCGCCGGTCGCCATGCCCAGCAGTTGCACGTCGTCCTGCGTGATGGCGCGACCGAACAGCGCACTGAATACGTCCACCGCGCGCCGGGGCTCCTGCAGCGTGCGGCGCAGCCGCGTGAAGGCCACCTCCTGGCCACGCAGCAGGGAATCGATCCGGGCATGCAGGCCCCGGAAGGCGTCGCCATGCGCGGGCAGCACCAGCACATCGTCGGGAATCAGGCGCTTCAGCTTGGCCAGCGAATTCAGCCAGTCGGCCATCGGGTCGGCATCGGGTTCGGTGGGGTGCACGGACACGTTGGACGAGATGCGGGGCAGCACCTGGTCCCCCGAGATCAGCACCCGCAGTTCCGGGCAGTACAGGCAGGCGTGTTCGGGTGAATGGCCGTTGCCCACCACGACGCGCCAGGTGTGCGCGCCAATGGCGATCTCGTCACCGTCCTGCAGGCGCCGGTAGCTGTCCGGCAGTCTGTGGATGTGCTTGCCGAAGTTGCCGAATCGGGCGCGGTAACTTTCCAGCGCCGCGTCCTCCCAGCCCGCGGCGCGGAAGAAATGGATGGCGTCTTCCGGCGCCTCGCGGCCGGTGTCGGACACCATGACCCGGCAGGTCAGGTATTCCAGCCGTGACATCCACAGCTGGACCTTGAACTTGCCTGCCAGCCAACCTGCCATGCCCACGTGGTCCGGGTGCATGTGGGTCACGAAGATGCGCGTCAGGCCGCGCTGGTCGGGCGCGTTGGCGAACAGTTCACGCCACACGGTCACGGTCTCGTCGGTGCGCGCGCCCGTGTCCACCAGGGCCCAGCCCGTGCCGTCGTCGATGGCCCACAGGTTGATGTGGTTCAGCGCCCAGGGCAGCGGCATGCGCAGCCAGTGCACGCCGGGCACCACTTCAATGGACTGCCCGCGTGCCGGCGGGCCGGCGAAGGGGTAGTCAAGTTTGGGCTTGGCCAACGGGGCCTCGGGCACCGGTTCAGCGGTCTGGATCAGGGACTGGTCTTGGGCCATGCGGGGATCTTAGCCCCGGCCCCTGCTGATCGCTTGAGGCGGAAGCGCCGGTTCAGGATGCCAGCGCGCGCATCTCGGCGTGCAGGTCGGCCTTGCCTTCAAAGCCGATGCCGGGCAGTTCCGGCAAGGTGACGTAGCTGTTCTCCACTTTCACGCCATCAGGGAAGCCGCCATACGGTTGGAACAGGTCCGGGTAGCTTTCATTGCCGCCCAGGCCCAGTCCAGCCGCGATGGCCAGCGACATCTGGTGCCCACCGTGCGGCACGCAGCGCGCGGGCGACCAGCCGTGTGCCTTCAGCATGTCCAGCGTGCGCAGGTACTCGACGCAGCCGTAGCTCAAGGCGCAGTCAAACTGCAGCCAGTCACGGTCGGGGCGCATGCCGCCGTAGCGGATCAGGTTGCGCGCGTCCTGCATGGAAAACAGGTTCTCGCCGGTGGCCATGGCGCCGGCGTAGTGCGGTGCCAGTTCGGCCTGCAGCGCGTAGTCCAGCGGGTCGCCGGCTTCCTCGTACCAGAACAGGTCGTATTGCGACAGGGCCTTGGCGTATTCGACGGCCGTCTTCAGGTCGAAGCGGCCGTTGGCATCCACCGCCAGGCGCTGCCCCGGACCCAGCAGCTTCAACACGGCTTCGATGCGCTTGCAGTCCTCGGCCAGCGACGCGCCGCCGATCTTCTTCTTGACCACCGCGTAGCCGCGGTCCAGGTAGCTCTGCATTTCGCGCGTCAGGCCTTCCAGGCCCTGGCCGGGCCAGTAGTAGCCGCCAGCCGCGTAGACAAACACCTTGCGATGGGCTGGGCCCTTGCCGTAGCGCTCGGCCAGCAACTGGTACAGCGGCACGCCTTCGATCTTGGCCACGGCGTCCCACACCGCCATGTCGATGGTGCCCACGGCCACGGACCTCTCTCCGTGGCCGCCCGGCTTCTCGTTGTTCATCATCGCGGCCCAGATCTTGTGCGGGCACAGGTTGTCGTGCTGCTCATCCAGCAGCGTGGCCGGATCGGCTTGCAGCAGGCGCGGGATGAAGCGCTCGCGCATCAGCGCGCCCTGGCCGTAGCGGCCGTTGGAATTGAAGCCATAACCAATGACGCGCTTGCCGTCGCGAACCACGTCGGTCACCACGGCCACCAGGCTCAGCGTCATCTTGGAGAAGTCGATGTACGCGTTGCGGATGTTGGACTGGATGGGTCGCGTGGACTCGCGGATGTCGATGATCTTCATGGGGTCCTGATCATGCCTGAGCCGCCACCAGCACCGAATAGGCCTTGAACACCGCGGTGGCCGGTGCGCCCACCTGCAGGTCCAGCGCTTCCACACCTTCGTTGGTGACGCTGGCTGTCAGTGCAACGCCTCCGGGCATCGTCAGCACCACCAGCGAGGACACGGCACCAGCTTCGATGCGCGACACCGTGCCTGCCAGCTGGTTGCGCGCGGACAACTGCCAGCCTGCGAAGTCCGTCACCAGCACGATGGCGCTGGCCTTGATCAGCACCAGCGCCTCCTTGCCTTTCTTCAGCTTCAGCCGCCTGGCCGCAGCGCTGGTCATGGTGGCCGTGATTTCGGCGCCCGATGCCAGCGTGATGGCCACGGCAGCCGACACAGGCCCCAGTTCCACGCCGGTCACGGTGCCTGCAAACTGGTTGCGTGCGGTGGTCTTCATGGACATCCTTCGAAGCAGGCCGTGCAGGGCCGGAAGTTGAACCAGGCGCGCTTCCTGCGTGCGCACGAAGTCTCGGTGTTCGGCCTGCAGCTGGTGCCAGGCCCGAAGCAGGTCCAGCGCGGCCGGGCTCAGGCGGGTGCCACCACCGCCCGCGCCGCCGGTGGCGGTTTCCATCAGCGGTTCATTGGCCAGGTTGCAGGCCGCCTCCAGCAGCAACCAGGCACCCTTGTAGCTGAGCCCTGCCGTGCGCGCGGCGCGGTTGATGGAGCCGGTGTCGTGCAAGGCCTGCAGCAGCGCAAAGAAACGCGCGTCCAGCCGACCCGCGATCTTCAGCTCGGCACTCAGCAGCGACCCCTGGCTCACGCGTTCATTCCAGCAGGGCCACGGTCTTGACCTGCGCCCACACCGGCATGCCAGGCTGCAGGTCCAGCCGGTGTGCGGAGCGCCGCGTCAGCCTGGCGACCACGGCGCTTGCCCCTACGCGCACGCGCACCAGGGCCAGCGAAGGATGCTCGTCGTCGGCAATCGCCTCCACCACGCCCTGCAACTGGTTGCCGATGCTGCTGCCGGTCTGCGGCGCCCGCGCCAGGCTCACGTCGCGTGCCAGCAGGCGCACACGCACGGCGTGTCCCAACGGCAGGCCCTGGTCCCGGGCCCAGACGCTGAAGTCTCCCTGCCCCTGAGTCTGCGATTGCCCAACCACCAGGCGCGCCAGTTGCCAAGGCGTGTCCCGCTCAGCCACCACGGCGTCCAGCACCACCCCCGCGCTTTCACCGCGCGCCGTGGGCAGGTCCAGCCGGGCCATCACCTCGGCCACCGGCCCCGTGGCCACCACGCGACCGCCGTCCAGCAGCACCAGGTGGTGGGCCAGACGGGCGACCTCATCCATGGCGTGGCTCACGTAGACGATGGGGATGGCCAGTTCCCTGTGCAGCCGGTCCAGGTAGGGCAGCACCTCGGCCTTGCGCGCGGCGTCCAGTGCAGCCAGCGGCTCGTCCATCAGCAGCAGGCGAGGGCTGCTGGCCAGGGCGCGGGCCATGGCCACGCGCTGGCGCTCACCGCCCGACAGCGTGTCGGGCCGGCGCGACATCAGCGGCGCGATGCCCAGCAGGTCCACCACCTGGTCCAGTTCGATGCGCCGATCGGCAAGCGGGACGCGGCGGCGGCCGTAGTCCAGGTTGCGTCGGACGTCCAGGTGCGGGAACAGCGCCGATTCCTGGATCACGTAGCCCAGGGCGCGTGCATGGGTGGGCACGAAGAGGCCCAGCGCATCGTCCTGCCAGACCTCGCCGTCCAGCGCCACGCGACCCACCGCGCGTTCCAGCCCGGCCAGGGCACGCAGCACCGTGGTCTTGCCGCAACCTGAGGGGCCGAACAAGGCGCTCACACCCTGCGCTGGCAGGCGCAGGTCCAGGTCCAGCAGAAAGCCTTCGCGCGGCAGGCGCAAGCGGGCGTGGATCACGGGCTGCCTCTGCGCTGCGGCCGCGCCGCCCGGTTCGCGACGTACAGGCTGACCAGCACCACGAAGGCAAAGACCAGCATGCCCGCGGCCAGGCGGTGTGCATCGGCGTATTCGCCGGCCTCGACATGGTCGTAGAGCGCCACCGACAGCACCCGGGTGACGCCAGGGATGTTGCCGCCAATCATCAGCACCACGCCGAACTCACCCACGGTGTGGGCAAAGCCCAGCACCGTGGCGGTCAGGAAGCCCGGCCTGGCCAGGGGCACGGCCACGCTCAGGAAGCGGCCGAGCGGGCCGGCGCGCAGCGTGGCAGCGGCCTCCAGCAGGTTCTCCGGGACGGCCTCGAAAGCCTGCTGCAGGGGCTGCACCACAAAGGGCAAGGAATACAGGACTGACGCCACGACGAGACCGCCAAAGCTGAAGGGCAGGCGTCCCCAACCAAGCGCTTCAGTGGCTTGCCCCACCGGCCCATGAGGCCCCGTGAGCAGCAGCAGGTAGAAGCCCAGCACGGTGGGCGGCAGCACGATGGGCAGGGCCACGACCGCCGACCACAGGGGCTTGAGCCGCGACCGTGTGCGGGCCAGCCACCAGGCCATGGGCGTGCCGACCAGCAGCAGCAGCAGTGTGGTGAGCGCGGACAGCTGCGCCGTCAGGCGGATGGCGGTCCAGTCGGCAGCAGACATTCAGCGGCTCACGGCCCGTAGCCGAAGGACTTGATCACGTCCCGGGCGGCCGCGCTCTTCAGGTAGGCCAGCAAAGCCACGGCCGCGGGGTTCTTCTCGCCCGCCTTCAGCAGCACGGCGTCCTGCCGGATGTCCTGGTGCAGATGAGCGGGCACCAGCCAGTAGGAGCCCGCGATGGGCCTGCCCGGCAGGGCCACTTGCGACAGCGCCACAAAGCCCAGTTCGGCATTGCCGGTGCCGACGAACTGGTAGGCCTGCGCGATGGACTCGGCCGTCACGAGGCGCGGCGCCAGGGAGAGGTCCAGTCCGCGGGCCTGCAGCACCTGGACAGCAGCGGCGCCGTAGGGCGCCGTCTTGGGGTTGGCAATGGCCAGGTGCTTGAACGCGCCTGTGGCCAGCACGGCGCCCTGATCGTCCACCAGGCCCGGCTGCGCACTCCACAGCACCAGCTTGCCAATCGCATAGGTGAAATTGCTGCCGGCCACGGCCTGGCCCTCGGCAATGAGCTTCTTGGGCGTGCTGTCGTCCGCCGCGATCAGCACCTCAAAGGGCGCGCCGGCCTTGACCTGTGCATAGAACTTGCCCGTGGCGCCGGACGAGATCTTCAAGCGGTGCCCCGTGCCGGCCGCAAATCCTTCGGCCAGGCGCGCCATCGGCCCGGCAAAGTTGGCGGCCACCGCGACCTGGACTTCGCCCGCCAGGGCCACCCCCGCTGCCAGCAGCGTGCAGGTCAGCAGGGCCAGGGCGACGGCAAACGGCTTGCGGCTTGTGGTTCGCATGGGCTGCGTGAACTTGGTTGTGTACCTTACTACATAACGCTTATCGGCGGGTCGGGCGGCACACTGGGCGGCTGACGGCCCGTCGCCTGGCGCTGGCGCTGGCGCTGGCGCAGCCACAGCCACAGCCACAGCCACAGCCACAGCCACAGCCACAGCCACAGCCAATTGGCGCGAAAGGCACAAGGGACAGCGTCCAGTCACCGACGCCCGGCTTCCCCTTGGAGATGCGAAGGCAGCCACAGCGGACGTTCTGGACGGATTCAAGTCTGCTGCGCAGCAACCGATACAGCACCATTCCCCCGGGTCAGGCTCTGCCAAACCGGCATGCCCCATCCAGATCAAGTGCGCGGGTGCCCTGGAGGACACGCTGGAAGGCATTTCGCTGGCCTTGGCCAGACGAGGACCCCGTGGAAAAACGCAAGGATGAGTGCAGGCAGGCCCCGGTTCGGCAACGAGCCCGCGCTCAAGCGCCCGAACGCCAGCGGTGGCTCCGGTCCGGGTCGGCGATCAGCGGCGCCTGGGTCAGGGTGTGCAAGGTCCTGGCCATGCGGGTCGGACCTGTTGGCGCTGCGACGGCTTCAATCCATCGGAAAGACCCACAAAGGCAGCCCCGGCCGCCCCTTGCCGGCCGTGTGCGTCGGCGCACAATCAAAGGCCTTTGTTCCCAAGGAACCGCCGCCCCATGCGACGGCTTCCCTGGGCCACAGGCCGGGTGGGAAGCCGCCCGCCTGGGACCATCTCCTTGCGCCTGGGCGCCATGGAAGCTGCCGTGCCCCATCGAACCATCCTGATCGTCGACGACAGTCCGGAGAACCTCACGGTGCTGGGCGAATTGCTCAGCGATCGCTACAAGGTGCGGGCCGCCAATTCGGGCGCGCGCGCCCTGCAACTGGCCCAGCAACTGCCCTTGCCCAGCCTGGTGCTGCTGGACGTGATGATGCCGGAGATGAATGGCTACGAGGTCCTGCAGCAGTTGCAGGCGATGCCCGCCACGCGGGACATCCCCGTCATCTTCACCACGGCCATGAGCACCACCGACGACGAGCAGCACGGCCTGGTGCTCGGCGCGGTGGACTACATCACCAAGCCGCTGCGGCCAGCCATCGTGCTGGCACGCGTGCAGACGCACCTGGAGCTGGCGCAGGCGCGGGACCGGCTGCGTCTGCACAACCAGACACTGGAAGTCGAGGTGGCGCTGCGCCTGCGTGAAACCCTGACCGTGCAGGACGTGGCCATCCGCGCGCTGGCCCGGCTGGCTGAAACGCGCGACAACGAAACCGGCAACCACATCATGCGCACCCAGCAGTACGTGCTGGAACTGGCGCGCCGCGCCAGCTCGCACCCGCGCTTTGCCGACGAGCTGAACGAACGCACCATATCCCTGATCGGCAAATCCGCGCCCCTGCACGACATCGGCAAGGTCGGCATTCCGGACAGCGTGCTGCTCAAGCCCGGCAAACTGGACGCGGCCGAGTGGGAAATCATGAAGACGCACGCCCGCATGGGCGCCGATGCAATCAGCCGCGCGGAAGCCGACACGGCAACGCCGGTGCAGTTCCTCACCTATGCCAAGCAGATCGCCGGCCACCACCATGAAAAGTGGGACGGCAGCGGCTACCCCGACGGTCTGGCCGGCGACCAGATTCCGCTGGCAGCGCGCCTGATGGCCGTAGCCGATGTGTTCGACGCCATGATCTCGCGCCGCGTCTACAAGCCGCCAATCCCGCTGGACGAGGTGCGCACGCACATGGCCGGGCAGGGCGGGCGGCATTTCGACCCGGACCTGCTGGCGATGTTCATCGAAGGCTTCGATGTCTTCTGCGAGATTGCACGCCGCCACGCCGACGAGCCATTCGCCGACTGAGCCCCTGCATGCGTCGAACCCGCAGCCCAGCCAGCAGCAGCGAAACCCGCGCCCTGCGACTGGCACTGGCCTACGGCCTGGCCAGTGCGACCTGGATCTTTTGCGCTGACTGGCTGCTTGGGCTCCTGGTCGAGGACGCGATCCTTCGGTCGCGACTCGGGGCCTTGAATGGCTGGCTCCTCGTGGTCGCCAGCGCGGGCCTGCTGTACCTGCTGCTGCGGCGTTCGGCCGCGCCGCCCGCTGGTGCCAAGGGCGACCCGGCCAGCGCACCGGCCCAGTTGCTCAATGCCCCCCGCCTGGCGCGCTGGACGCCCTTCCTCGTCATGGCGACGGCGATCGTCATCTTCACGGTGGCGGCTGTGCTGAACGATTTGTCCAGTGACAAGCAACACCAGTCCTTGCAGCTGGAGGCCGTGGCGGAACTGCGCGCCACCGAAGTGACCAATTGGGTCAACGAACACCTGGCGCAAGCGCGCTTTTTACACGGCAGCAAGCTGTTGCCCGCGCAATACCGACGATGGGCCGACAGCGGCGACGCCGCCGCCCTGCAGACCTTGTTGGGGCGTTTGGACGACCTTCGCCAAGCCTTCGGTGACCACAGTGCCTTTGTGGTGGACAAGGAGGGCCGTACCTTTGCCAGCAGGCCCGGCCAGTCCGATGCGGTTCCTGAGGTCTTGCGCTCAGCCGTGCAGCGGGCACTGGTCCAGGGCGAAATTCAGTTCACCAATCCCTACCGCGACGCGCGCGCCGGCCCGGTCTGGGTTGACGTTGTCTCGCCACTGATTGAAGGGCCCTTGCCGGCGCGCGCCGCCGTGGTGCTGCGCCTGAACGCTGACAATGACTTGCTGCCAAACCTGCGCCAATGGCCGGTACCGACGCAAAGCGCCACCACACTGCTGGTGCGGCAAGATGGCGACGTCCTGGTCGGCATGGCTGGCAAGAAGCCGACGCCGGTGTCCAGCCCCGACCTGCTGGTCGCCCGGGTGATCCGCGGCGAACTGCCTTTCGACCGTGCGGCATCAGGTCTGGACATACGTGGTGTGCCCGTGCTCGGCGTGGTGCGCAAGGTGCCTGGTACTGACTGGCTGCTGGTGACCCGGATCGACCGCAGCGAAGTCCTGTCCAGTGCGCTGCAGGACGACTTTCCAATCGTCGCCGCGGGCTGTCTGGCCCTGCTGGGTGCGGCGCTCGCAACCGTGCTCTTGAATGAACGCCGCAAGCTGGACGGGGCCAACGCCGAGCGGGCCATGCAGGACGAGCGCCTGCGCTCCCAGGAACTGATGCTGACGGTGGCCGAAAGCTCCAGCGATGCGATCTTTGCCAAGGACCTGCTGGGCCGCTACCTCATCTGCAACCGCGAAGCGGCGCGCCTGATCGGCAAACCTGTCGAAGAGATTCTGGGCCGCGACGACTCGGCCCTCTTCAACAGCGAGCAAGCGGCCCTCTTGATGGCCAATGACGCGCGCGTGATGGCCGAAAACCGCGTCAACACCTACGACGAAGAACTCCAGACCGCTGACGGCCCCGTCACCTTCCTCGCCACCAAGGGCCCGCTGCTCGACAAGTCCGGGAAGGTCGTGGGCCTCTTCGGCATCTCGCGCAACGTCACTGAACGCACACGTTCGGCACAGGCGGTCCAGCGGGCGAGCGACTTGCTGCAGGCTGTGGGGGATTCGGTGCCCAACCACCTGGTGGTGCTGGACCGGCAGGGCCACATTGTCAAGTTCAATGCGGGCTGGCGGCAGTTTGCAGAAAGCAATGGGGGCGCCCTGCAAGCCTGCGGGCTGGGTGACAACTACCTTGATGCATGCCGCACCGCCACCGGCCGTGACACTGAAGATGCGGCAGCCGCCGCCGCGGGCATTGCGGCGGTGCTGGCTGGTGACAAGGCGCTGTTCACGCTCGAATATCCCTGTCACGGCCCCAACAGCCAAAGCTGGTACCTGATGACCGTGACCCCGCTGCGCACCAGCGAAGGCGGTGCTGTGGTGGTGCATGCCGACATCACCGACCAACGACTGGCCGAAGACCGCCTGCGTGCCAGCGAAGCCCGCTACCGCTCCATGGTTTCGGTGCTGGACGAAGGCATCGTGCTCTTTGGCGTCGACGGGTCCGTGCAGGCCGCCAACGCCCGCGCGGAATCGTTCTTCGGTCCCCATCTGGCCCGCATGCAGGAACCCGAATTCCTGGATCCTTGGCAACTGGTGCGTGAAGACGGCTCGGCGCTGCCGTTTTCGGAGCTGCCGTTTGCCATCACCCGCCGCACCGGGCGGCCCTGGCGAAACGTGGTGGTGGGCGTGATGCCACCTGGCAAGGGACGCCAATGGCTGAGCACCAATGCAGAGCCGATCCACGACTCGCAGACCGGCGCCTTGACGGCCGTGGTGACTTCGTTCAGCGACATCACCGAGCGCCAGGCCGCCTTGGCGCAATTGCGCAAGCTGTCGCTGGCGGTGGCCCAGTGCCCGATCGGCATCGTCATCAGCGACACGGAAGGCTGTGTCGAGTACGTCAACGAGGCCTACACGCGCATCAGTGGCTACACGCTGGGCGATCTCTTGGACGGCCCCGGTCTGTCGCAGCGTGCAGGTCCGGAAGACAGCCCGCAACGCCTGCACATGTTGGCCGCCCTGGCGGCTGGCGAAGTGTGGGCCGGCGAGCTGCATGCCCAGCGCAAGAATGGCGAGCGCTACGCCGAGTTCGTTCATGCAGCGGCCATCCGGCAATCCCGTGGCGAGATTTCGCACTACCTGCTGATTGGTGAAGACATCACCGAGCACAAGCGCATCGGTGCCGAACTGGACCGCCATCGCCACCGCTTGCAGGAACTGGTGGATGAGCGCACCGCCCAGTGGCAGGAGGCCCACATGGCCCTGCTGGAGTCCGAGCGGTTCGTCCACACCGTGGCCGACAACCAGCCCGGCATGCTGGCCTATTGGGACAAGGATCTGCGCTGTCGCTTTGCCAACCGCGCCTACCGAGAGTGGTTCGGCTACAGCGACGGCGAATTGCTAGGCATCCGTGCGGAACAGCTGCTTGGGCCGGAACACCCGTCGCAGAGCGCAGACGTGAACCTGCAGGACGTGCTGCGCGGCGAACCGCGGCATGTCCAGCGCGTGCTGCACAGCGCCGACGGCCGCAGCATGCACAGCCTGGGCAGCTACATCCCTGACGTGGTGGATGGCGAGGTCCACGGCCTGCTGGTGCTGTGCTCGGACATCAGCGACATCAAGCACGCCGAACTGCAGCTGCAGCAGGCCAATGCCGACCTGACCTTGGCACGCGACAAGGCCGAAGCCGCCAACCGCGCCAAGAGCAGCTTCCTGGCGAACATGAGCCACGAAATCCGCACGCCGATGAACGCGATCATCGGATTGACCCACCTGCTGCGACGGGACGCGGACGACCCCGTGGCCACCGAACGGCTGGACAAGGTGCGCGATGCAGCGGCCCACCTGATGCAGGTGCTCAACGACATCCTGGACCTGTCCAAGATCGAGGCCGGGCGGCTTGAACTGGAGCTGACCGATTTTTCGCTCTCCGGGGTGCTGACGCGCTGCCAGGCCCTGCTGGCCGAACGGGCCCTGGCCAAGGGCCTGGAGATCCTGGTCGACTCTGTGCCGGCTGGCACGCCGGACTCGCTGCGGGGCGACCCGACACGCCTTTCGCAAGCCCTGCTCAACCTGCTCAGCAATGCCGTCAAGTTCACCGAACGTGGCCAGGTGACGCTGACGATCGCGGCCTTGCCCGCGGACGCGGGCGAAGTGGCCCTGCGCTTTGAGGTCCGCGACACCGGCATGGGCATCGCGGCGGACAAACTGGGCAGTCTCTTCGGCGCCTTCGTGCAGGCCGACACCTCGACGACCCGGCGCTTCGGCGGCACCGGGCTCGGCCTGGCCATCACGCAGCACCTGGCCGCCATGATGGGCGGTGAGGTGGGTGTCAGCAGTGTTCCTGGCGTCGGTAGCGAATTCTGGTTCACCGCCCGTTTCCGCCCCGGTGCGATTGACGCGCCGGAACCGCAGGTGGCCCCGGCCGATGCCGCCGCCGCGCTGCGCCGGCGCAGCGCGGGTGCGCGGCTGCTGCTGGTGGAAGACAACCCCGTCAATCAGGACGTGGCCACCGAATTGCTGCAAGCCGTGGGGCTGAAGGTCGATCTGGCCAACAACGGTGTCGAGGCGCTGGAACTTGTCAATGGCCAGGGCTACGACCTGATCCTGATGGACGTGCAGATGCCCCTGATGGACGGCCTGGAGGCCACGCGGCGCATCCGGGCCCTGCCCATGCACGCCGTGACGCCGATCCTGGCGATGACCGCGAATGCATTTGGGGAAGACCGAGCGGCCTGCCTGGCCGCCGGCATGGACGGCCACGTGGCCAAGCCGGTGGACCCGCCACAGTTGTACGCCACGCTCCTGCGCTGGTTGCCGGTGGCCGCCGGCCGCCCCGACCGCCATGGCAAGACCAGCCAGGCACAGGGTCCGGTTCCCGCGGACGATGCCACGCTGGCGCCAATCGAAGGCATCGACACCGACCTGGCGCTGCGCCAGTGCGCGGGCCACGTCGAATTGGTCCGCCGGGTCGCTCGCCAATTCGCCATCCACTACCGGGACGGTCTGGAACCCTTGGCTGCCGCGTTGGCGGGTGGCGATGTGGCAGAAGTTCAGCGCATCGCGCACTCGGTGCGTGGTGCATCTGCGGCCATCGGTGCCCGTCGCCTGCCTCAGCTCGCCCAAGCGCTGGAATCGGCGGCAGGCCGTAAACCGCCGGACGCTGGCATGGCGAAGGCTGCGCAGGACCTGCAGGACGAAATGCTGCGGCTGGTGGCGGCCATCGAGGCCGCCCTGCCCGACCCGGACGACAGCGCACCCATGCCGCTTGAAGCCCAGTTGCCCACACCGAACGCCGCTGATCTGGAGCAACTGGAGATGCTGCTGGGCACGGCCGACTTCGAGGCGCTGGCGCTGTTCCGCCGCCTGGCGCCGGCCTTGCGCGATGCCCACGCCACCGCGGTTCATGCGCTCGGCTCGGCGCTGCGCGAATTTGACTACGAAGGCGCGCGCCAGGCCTTGCGAACCATCCGCATCCCGGACTGAAGCGAAGTCAGCGCCCGCGACTCACTGCGTGATGGCGTAGTGGAGGAGGACCCGCCCGCCCTCCAGCTGCGAAACAGCCTGCAGCGCCAGTCCGTGACGGCGCGTCGTTGTCTCGAAGAGGGACTTGCCACCGCCGGCGACCAGCGGGCAGACGATCATGCGCAGTTCGTCGACCAGCCCGGCATCGATGAGGCTTGCCACGATGCGCGCGCCACCCATCAGGTAGATGTCCTTGCCGGCCAACTGCTTCAGGGCGGCAATCTCGTCCAGGCTGCGAACGAATCGCGTTGTGGGCCAGCCGGCCGAGCTCAGTGAATTCGAGAGCACATAGTGGGGCGTGCCCTGCGCAAAGCGCGCCCACTGGACCTCTTCGGGCGCGGCCAGCCTGCCCGTCATGGGCAAGGGCTGGTCCGGTTGGTTCTGGATCGCCGTCCAGTACTGTTCGTAGCCCGGGTACATGTGGCCGCCCAGCAGGCAGGCGTCGATCTGCGGGCTCAGTCCGTAGTCCTCTGACCAGGTGTCGACCCAGTCCGCAAAGCCTTCGGGTCCTTCGATCTTGCCGTCGACCGAGACCTTCATGGCGGCAATCAGCTTCCTCATGGCACGCGTCCCTTTGTGCGTTCAATGTCGTGCGTTCAAGCCGGCAGCAGGCGGTCGTACGCCTGGTGCAGCCGGCTCCAACCGGCCCAGAACGGCTGTCGTTGCTGGCCCGTGGCGCAGGCCACCAGCAAGTCCAGGTGCATGTGCCAGCCGGCACCGACCTTGAGCAGGGTGCTGCGATCCGGCAGCCGAGCATGGACCACGGTGAGCAGGACCGAGTCGCCGCGCGGCTGGAGCTGGAAGGCGACGTCACCGCTGCCCTGCCAGGTGATGACCAGCTTTTTCGGCGGGTCGCATTCGACGATGCGGCATTGCATGCGCTGTTCTTCGGGGAAGCCCTCGGGGCGCTGGCCGGGCAGATCGGACAGTTCGTCGTTGCGCCACACGAATTCAAACCCACTGCCGGCGCTCATCTGCATCGTCCCGGCCGCCAGCCATTGACGGCGCAGATCACTGTCGGTCAGGTAGTCCCACACCCGTTCGATCGGGCCTGGCAAGAGGCGCTGGATCTTCAGGGTGGTGGGCTCGGCGAGCACGCCAAAGTCGGTCGGGTTGTCGGTATCGATCATGGCTTTCTGCCTTTGCGGGTGGGTGAGGACTGCGCTGGGGGCTGCGCAACATCGCGTCGCAGGAGTTGTTCAAGGGCGTCCAGGCTGTGCGTCCAGAAGCGTTCGTAGTGGCTCAGCCACGCGTTGGCGCTGGCCAGTGGCCCTGGGTCCAGTCGGCAGATGTGGGTCCTGCCGCGTACTTCTCTGCGAATGAGGCCGGCGCTTTCCAGTGCCTTGATGTGCTTCGAAGCCGCCGCCAGCGAGATCGCGAAGGGCTCTGCGAGCTGGCCCACCGTTCGCTCTTCGCGCGCCAGTTCGCGCAGCATCTGCCGCCGCGTGGCGTCACCCAGGGCGTGGAAGACGGCGTCAAGTTGGATCGCTTGTTGTTCAACCATGTGGTTGAATTTAGAGCGGACTCCAGGAATAGTCAACCACTTTGTTGAATGATTGAACGAATCAGGCAGCCCAGGCGGAAACCGACCGCCTGGCGCGCATCAGGCCGGCGGCATCGTGTCGAATCGCGTCAATGCGGGATCGATGAAGTCCCAGGCTTCGCCGCGCAGCGCGTAGGTGAGCGCCTGCGGCTGCAGCCGGCCTGGGTCGTCCAGGCTGGCGGCATGCACGGTGAAGACATCGGGCATGCCCGAAAAACCCATGTAGACCGGCGACCCGCAGGTCGGGCAGAAGGCCCGGGTCTTGACCTGGCCACTGTCACCAAGCATGTCCCACGAGGTCGCCGCGCCCGTTTGCCGGACGCTTTGCCGCGGGAAGGTGAGGTAGGAGCCATGGCCGGTGCCGCTCATGCGCTGGCAGTCACGGCATTGGCAGTGGTTCTGGAACAAGGGTTCGGCTGCAATCTCGAAGCGGATCGCGCCGCAGGCGCAGCCGCCGGTGTAGGCCTGGCTCATGGACTTCTCCTGGAAGGATGTGCGCGCAGCTTGCGCGAGTGTCAGTGCAGTTCGCCGGCCATGTTGCCGACGTTCTGGACCACCGCTGGCCAGGCGCCGCTCATGGAACTGAAGGCTGAATCGTTCCTGGGCACCACGAAGCCGGCGTGCACCAGGCGCAGACGGGTGCCGTTGGCCACCGGGGTCAGGGTCCAGGTGACCACCGTGTCCAGTGGCGAGCCGTACCCGGTGTTGCCTTCGTCGCCGCTCTTCCACGCGTAGGCGAGGCGTTCATTCGGCACCGCTTCCAGCACTTCGCAACGGATGACGCCGTCCCAAGCGCCTGCGGGCTTCGTCTGGAAGGTGAACCGCGTGCCTTTGACGGGTTCAAAACCGCTCGGCGCCATCAACCAGCGGCCGATCAGTTCACCCGTCGTCAGCGCCTTCCAAAGCGTCTCTCTCGCGTGCGGGAAGACCTGTTCAACCACGATCTGCTGCACGGCCTTCGGGTCAGCCGCTGGGTCAGGGATCTTGATCTCGGCGTCATTCATGGATCGATGTCCTTCAGGAGGGTGCGGAGGTCGGCGAAACGTTCCTGCCAGAACACGCCGTAGTGGCTCATCCAGTCCACCAGCGGAGCCAGGCCCTGCTGCTCCGCGCGGTAGTACACATTGCGCCCCTGCGCCCGATCGGCGACCAGGCCGGCCTCTTTCAGCGAACGCAGGTGCTGCGAGATGGCGGATTGGGTGACGCCGCTGCCTTGCGTCAGTTCGGCCACGGTGGTCTCTTCGGCGCAGGCGATGCGTTCGAAGACCGCTCGCCTGGTTGGATCGGCGAGTGAACGCATGACAAGGTCAAGGGGAGCGGCTGGCAGCATGGCTTCATATTAGCCATGACTAACGCATTAGTCAATACTAATTTGATGGCGTTTGCCGCTTGGCGTTTGCCGCTGCTGGCAGGGAGTCCTCGACCCGGTCCACCGGGCCGACGGGCGGCACCAGGGTCAGTTCAGCCTCTGCGATGACATAGCGGACATAGCGGTAGTCGCGGATGAACCGGATGCGGCCGTCGACCCAATCCAGCCACATCACGTAGCTCGGCTTTGCATCGGTACGCTGGTCGAAGACGGCAATCACCTCTTGCCCTTCCAGCCAGGCCGGCGCCAGCCACACCTGCGGATACTGGGCATAGATGGTGAAGAACATGCCGACCTCTGCGCGCCCCACGCGAAGCGAGTGGGTCGATTGATTGAGCTTGACGTCGTCTGCCAGCAGCGCACGCAGGGCATTCCAGTCTCGCTGGTTGAACAGCAGGACATAACGCGACAGGTCTGCGGAAGGCGGCCGGGGGTCCGGGACCGGGTCGGCGCGCGCGGTCATCTCGCGCAGACGTGCCCGACCACGCGCCAGGTGCGCCTTCACGGCGTCGACCGTGAGCCCCAACAAGGACGCAATCTCGGTCAGCGATTCGTCCAGCACGTCCTTCAGGACCACGACACTGCGCTGGAGCACGGGAAGCTCCGCAAAGTGCGACACCGCCGTCTTGACGGCTTCCTGCCGGACCAAGGTTTCCAGCGGGTCCGGTTGATCCATGTCGGCAAGCTCCGGGGCAGCATCCAAGGTCTCTGCATACCGAAGGGTCCGCCCGCGCAACAGGTCGATGGCGCGGTTATGGGCCACCCTGAAGAGCCAGGGTCGCAGCGGCGGCAGCTCGTCCACGTCCTGCAGGGCCACCAGTGCGCGCAGCAGGGTGTCCTGCACCACGTCTTCCCCGTCGATGACGGACCCCATCAGCCGGGCGCAGTAGCGGTGAAGTTCGGGGCGCACCTCGGCCGCCAGGGCAACCAGCCGCGCCTGGCGGTCGTGCGTGGACAAGGTGGATCCGTTGCTCAAGCGCCCGCCTCCTCCAGGATGGCAATGCCGGTGTCGCCTTTCAAACCGAAGGCCATGCCTGCAGCGTATTGCGGATCAGTCAACACGCTCACCACCTTGTCGCCGAAGTCTCTCGGCGGCATCGAGGCGCCAAACCGGGCCAGGAATTGCGCATTGGAGATGCCCATGGCCTGCGCATACGCCGTGGCACCCGCGTCACCCACGCCTGTGCCGCCCACCATCTGCCGCGGAACGATGACCTGGAAGCGGATGCCGAGGTCGGCCTGTTCGGACACGCCATTGGCATAGCGGGCCATCACCCACAACATGCGCTTGGCGCCCGCGTAGCCGCCAGAAAGCGGCGACCCGTTGACTGCCGCGCCGCTGGAACCCACCAGCACACGGCTGCCGCGCTGGAGTGGCATCCTGAGCGCCGCCTGCAGCCAATGAAAGCCGGCCTTGACATCGGTTTCCCAAGTCGCAGAAAAGTCGTCCCATCTCATGGTGTCCAGTCGACCCATTGGCGGCTTCGCACCGGCGTTGAGCACCAGGATATCGGGTTGCGTGTCCGACAGCACACGCTGGGCGGCCAATGCATCCGTCACATCGGCGGACACCGTGGCCACTCCCAATCGGGATTGCACGGACGCCAGCGCGTCCTGGCTGCGCGCAACCACGGTGACCTGCGCCCCCTGCGCCACAAAGGCCTCGACCGCGCCCAGGCCCAGGCCCTTGCTGCCTCCGGTGACGACCACGCGCTTGTTCTTGAGTTCCATCGGAATGCTCCAGGTTGATGTACTGCCAAGACGATTCAGGGGCGCAAAAGGAGTCAAGGGTGCAGAAAGTGGCGCCTCAAAGACGTTCGATGCCGTCGAACGTCTGCATCGAAAAGCTGGTACGGCATTGCGGGTGCAACCGCCGAATATTCAGTCACGGCGACGGCAACAAGGAAACAGGTTCTCGCCGCTTCGCAACCCACCCAACCCAGAGGAATCGTCATGAATCGCTTCGACAAGCAAACCGTTCTCGTCACCGGCGGCAGCAGCGGCATCGGCCTGGCGGCCGCCAAGGCCTACGCACAGGAAGGCGCCCGCGTGGTCATCACCGGCCGCGACGAACAAGCACTGGCCCGCGCCCAGGCCGACATTGGCCAAGGTGCCATCGCGATGCGCAATGACGCCGGCAACATGGATTCGGCCCGGCAGCTGGCGGCGTCGCTGCAGGCGCAAGACATCCAACTGGATGTCATCTTCATCAACGCCGGCGTGGCCAGGTTCGCACCATTGGCAGAAGTGTCGGAGTCCCTGTGGGACGACACCTTCAACGCCAACGTCAAGGGCCCGTACTTCCAGATTCAGGCCCTGGCGCCGCTGCTGAGGCCCGGCGCCGCCATCGTGATCAACGGCTCCATCAACGCCCACATCGGCATGCCGAATTCGTCGGTCTACGCCGCCAGCAAGGCCGCGCTGATTTCGCTGGCCAAGACTCTGTCGGCCGAACTGCTGCCGCGTGGCGCCCGCGTGAACGTGGTCAGCCCGGGCCCTATTTCCACGCCGCTGTACGGCAAGCTGGGCATGAACCCGGCGACGCTGGCCGCCACGGCAGCCGCCATCCAGGGCCAGATTCCGCTGGGACGCTTCGGTACGCCCGAAGAGCTGGCTTCGACGGTGCTGCACCTGTCAGCCAAGGAGTCAGCGTTCATCGTGGGCTCCGAGCTCATCGTGGACGGTGGCATGAGCAACCTGTAGTCAGGCCCGGCCCGCCGCGCTGGTGCCCGCGGCGGGACTTGACCAGAATCGAAGCCTACCTGGCCAGGGCTGGAACATGCTGACCCAAGACGAACTGACCATGCTGCAAGCCATTCGCGGAAGCGGCAGCCTGTCCAAGGCCGCGGCCCAGCTGGGCAAAGCCCCGTCGACCATCTCGCATGCGGCGCGGCAGTTGGAGACCCGGTACGACGCGCTCTTGTTCGACCGCAGGCGGTACCGGCTGGAACTGACGCCGGCCGGCAGCTTGCTGGCCGAAGAAGCCGAGCGCCTGCTGACCGACATGGGGCGCCTGAACACCCGCGTACGACAGATCGCCAGCGGCTGGGAAGACCGGCTCAGCATCGTGACGGACGAACTGCTCGAGTTCGAAACGCTGCTCCCGGTCATCACAGACTTCGACAAACTGAAATCAGGCGTGGGTCTGCGCATCACGCACGAAGTGCTGGGCGGCACCTGGAGTGCGCTCAGAGAAGGCCGCGCAGACCTGGTGATTGGCGCCACCAACGAGCCGCCGGCCATTCCGCGCCTGCGTTGGTTTGAACTCGGCGTCATGGACTGGGTGTTTGCCGTGGGTCAGCGACACCCGCTGGCGTCAGCTGCAGAACCGCTGCAGCGAGAAACGATTCAGCTGCACCGGGCCGCCGTCGTCGCCGACACCTCCCGTGGCACGCACGCGCGGACCTACGGGGTGCACGGTGGGCAGGAGCAGCTCGCGGTGCCAAGCATGGCCGCCAAGATCGCTGC
Source organism: uncultured beta proteobacterium (assembly GCA_963750785.1). Taxonomy (GTDB): domain Bacteria; phylum Pseudomonadota; class Gammaproteobacteria; order Burkholderiales; family Burkholderiaceae_C; genus Rubrivivax. Next base: position 94,842 of record CAVVSC010000009.1, read on the forward strand.
GCAACGGGCTGGTCTGGCTGTGGGGTGGCTGCCCCGGCAAAGGGTCTCGTCGCTCATTTCAAGCGGTCAGCTGGTGGAAAAGAGGACCGCAGACCCGCGCGAGCCCAACACCCTCTATGTGGCGTGGCGCGGAGAGCACGCCGGCAAGGCGCTGGACTGGTGGGTGGAGCGCCTGCGCGATGCCCGACTGATGAAGCGCCTGGTCCAGGGCCTGGAGGTCCGGTAGGCCGAGGGTCAGCGAGGCATCGCCCGGCTTACTCGACCGTCACGCTCTTGGCCAGGTTGCGCGGCTTGTCCACGTCGGTGCCGCGCGCGCAGGCCGTGTGGTACGCCAGCAGCTGCAGTGGCACCACGTGCAGGATGGGGCTCAGCGCACCGTAGTGTTCCGGCATGCGGATCACGTGCACGCCGGGTTCGCTTTCGATGTGGGTGTCGCCGTCCGCAAACACATAGAGCTGACCACCGCGGGCGCGCACTTCCTGCAGGTTGCTCTTCAGCTTGCCCAGCAGCGCGTCATTGGGCGCCACGGTGACCACAGGCATCTTGTCCGTCACCAGGGCCAGCGGGCCGTGCTTCAGTTCACCCGCCGGGTAAGCCTCGGCGTGGATGTAGCTGATTTCCTTGAGCTTCAAGGCGCCTTCCAGTGCAATCGGGTAGTGCAGGCCGCGACCCAGGAACAAGGCGTTTTCCATGCGGGCAAAGTCGTCCGCCCAGGCCATGATCTGCGGCTCCAGCGCCAGCACCGACTGCAGCGCCACAGGCAGGTGGCGCAGGGCCTTGAGGTGTTCAGCTTCCTGCGCGTCGGTCAGGCGGCCGCGCACCTGCGCCAGAGCCAGCGTCAGCAGGTACAGGCCCGCCAACTGGGTAGTGAAGGCCTTGGTGCTGGCCACGCCGATCTCCACGCCTGCACGGGTGATGTAGGCCAGCTTGCATTCGCGAACCATGGCGCTGGTGGACACGTTGCAGATGGTCAGCGTCTGCTCCATGCCCAGGCTGCGAGCGTGCTTCAGTGCGGCAATGGTGTCGGCCGTCTCGCCGCTCTGGCTGATGGTGACGACCAAGGTGCGCGGGTCGGGCACGCTGTCGCGGTAGCGGTACTCGCTGGCCACTTCCACCGTGGTGGGGATGCCGGCAATGCTTTCCAGCCAGTAGCGCGCGGTGCTGCCGCTGTAGAAGCTGGTGCCGCAGGCCAGGATCAGCACGCGGTCGATGTTCTTGAAGACGGCGTAGGCGCCGTCACCAAAGAGCTCGGGCGAGATGTGCTCCACGCCTTCCAGCGTGTCGGCCAAGGCGCGCGGCTGCTCGAAGATTTCCTTCTGCATGTAGTGCCGGTAGGGGCCGAGTTCGGCCGCACCGCTGTGGGCGTTCACGGTCTTCACGGCGCGGTCGGCTGGCGCGAATCGGCCGCTGCTGTCGATGTGGCTGACCCAGACCTTGCCCATCTGCAGGTCGACCACGTCGCCTTCTTCCAGGTAGATGATCTGGTTGGTGACACCGGCCAGGGCCATGGCATCGCTGGCCAGGAAGTTTTCGCCAGAGCCCGCAGCGCCGACGCCCACCACCAGGGGCGATCCTTCACGGGCGCCCACCACGCGGTGCGGTTCGTCGCGGCAAAAGACGGCTATGGCGTAGGCACCCTTCAGGCGCGGCAGGGCGCGCTGCACGGCTTCCAGCAGGTCGCCTTCATACACGCTGTGCACCAGGTGGGCGATCACCTCAGTGTCGGTCTGACTCGAAAAGTGATAGCCCTTGGCCTTCAGCTCGGCTCGAAGTTCGTCATGGTTTTCAATGATGCCGTTGTGCACCAGCGCGACCTTTCCGCTGGTCGCTTCAGATGCGTTTGGCCCCTGGCTGAAGTGCGGATGTGCGTTGTGCACCGCCGGCACGCCGTGGGTGGCCCAGCGGGTGTGGGCAATGCCGGTGCCGGCGCTGATGCCGTCGGCCGCGGTGCTGCCTTCCAGTTCCGCCACGCGGCTGGTGCTGCGGGCACGCCGCAGTTCGCCGCCCTGGTGCACCGCGACGCCACAGCTGTCATAGCCGCGGTATTCCAGGCGCTTCAGGCCCTCGATCAGGATGGGAACGATGTTGCGGGTGCTGACGGCGCCGACGATGCCACACATGGTTTTCTGATTCCTTGGCTTGGGGTGGAGCGGATGCTAGGAGGGCGAGCTTGGTGAAAGCTTGCAAATTCTTATTTCATTTGGCACATTCCCATCACACGTGAGAATGTGCAGAATATTCATTCACTATTGTCACGCATGTAAAATTAAATTTGATGATTGACCTGGACGCCACCGATATCCGCCTGCTCAACCTGCTGCAGGCCGACGCCGCTATCTCCAACCAGGATCTGGCCGCCGCCGCCCACACCTCGCCGGCGACGGCTTTGCGCCGTGTGCGCCGGCTGGTGGATGGCGGGGTCATCGACCGCCAGGTGGCATTGCTGAACCCCGACCGCATCGGCCACGGCCTGTCGGCCATCGTCGAAATCACACTCGACCGCCAAGGGGCCGAGCACCTGGACGCGTTTGAGCACCGCGTGGCCACCGACGACGAGGTGCAGCAGTTGTGGCGCGTGTCCCCCGGCCCCGACTTCGTGCTGGTGGTGCACTGTGCCGACATGCAGGCTTACCACGCGCTGGCGCAGCGCCTCTTCACACAGGACGCCAACGTGCGCAACGTGAAGGCCTACTTCAGCGTGAAACGCGCCAAGTTCGCGCCGACCGTGAAACTGGCTGTCAAACCGGACATCAGGCCTGTTTGAGGATCGCCAATCCCTTCAGGTACTCGCCTTCAGGGAACACCATGGTCGTGGGGTGGTCGCTGCTCGCCTCCAGGCGCTGCAGGATGGCGCCGTCCACACCGGCATCCAGCGCAGCGCCAGCCACGATCTTGTGGAACAGGTCGGCGTTGATCCCGCCGCTGCAGCTGAAGCTGAGCAGCAGCCCGCCGGGCGCCAGCAATCGGAAGGCCAGCAGGTTGATGTGCTTGTAGGCGCGCGCGGCCCGCTCCGCGTGCGCGGCCGTGGGTGCGAACTTGGGCGGGTCCAGCACGATGGCGTCGAAGTGACGCTTCTCGTACAGCGCGGTCTTCAGAAAATGCACCACGTCGTCGTCGTGACAGGTGCTGCGGGATTCGTCAAAGCCGTTCAGCCGGACATGGGCCTGCACGCGCGCCAGGGCAGGAGCGGACGAATCCACGCTGGTGACACGCGCTGCACCGCCCGCCAGCGCGGCCACGCTGAAGCCGCCGGTGTAGCAGTAGCAGTTCAGCACGTCCTGCAGGCCAAACCGGCGAACGTAGGCAGCCAGCAGCGCACGGTTGTCGCGCTGGTCCAGATAGAAGCCGGTCTTGTGGCCTTCGGCCACGTCCAGGGTCAGCTGCCAGCCGTGTTCGGTGATGCTGGCCTCGGTGGCGGCTGGGTGCTTGGGCGGGTTTTCGGACGGGCTTAGTGGCCGGCTCAGGGTTGAACCGCGCAGCCAGCCGGTCACTTCGGGCAATCCTTCCAGCTCACGCACGCTGGCGTCGCTGCGTTCATAGAGGCGCGCGCACCCGGTCTCTGCCAGCAGCGCGTCGGCAATGTCGTTCTTCCAGCGTTCAACACCCGCGCTGAGGAACTGCGCGCTCAGCAAGTCGCCATAGCGGTCCACCACCAGGCCGGGCAGGCCGTCGGCCTCGCCGTGCACCAGGCGAACGCCCGTGCTGGCCACGGCCATGCGTGCACGCAAGGCGACCGCTTGTGCAATGCGGCGCCGGAAGAAGGCAGCGTCAATGCGTTCGGCCTCGTCAAAGCTCCAGGCACGCACGCGGATGCGGCTGCTGGGGCTGTACGCGCCCCAGGCCAGGAAGGCACCTTCGTGGCTTTCGACGCGCACGGTCTCGCCCGGGTCAGCCTTGCCGCGCGCGATGCTGCCTTCAAACACCCACGGGTGGCGGCGCAGCAGCGAACGTTCCTTGGACGGCGCCAAGCGGATGGATTTCATGGGCCGGATTCTCGCGTGTCGGCAGGCCTGCCCTTGTCGGCGCAGCACCGGGTACACCAGGACTCACCGCTGCAGCCCTGGCGCAACAGCGCGAGCCCCAAAGCGCGGGGCCACAGGCCGAATCGCCTGTGAAGTGGGCCACCCCGCGCCGGTCCGTCGCAGCGCCCCGATAGACTGGATGGGCCGGTCCACAGAGACCGGTCCTACCGTTCAACTTTCAGGGAATGACACTGTGAAAGCTCCCCTCTTCTTCCGCACGCTCGCGCTGACGGCGGCCCTGCTTGCCGCAGGCTCTGCGCAGGCTCAACTGGTGACCACCACCCGATCGCTCCACGGCTTCGCCGGCCTGGGACTGATGGGCGGCGGCAAGACGCTGGCCACCGTGCAGTACACCAATGGCGACACGGCCAAGGTGCACTCCGGCGGCCTGGTGGATTTCCGCGTCGGCATGGACTGGCACGCGCCGGGAACACCTTTCGCGTTGCAGGCCAGCGTGGGCTATTTTGTGGACCGCAACAGCGCCCGTAACGGCAGCGTGCGGTTCCAGCGCTATCCCTTTGAACTGCTGGGCTTTGGCTACATCGGCGACAAGGTGCGCCTAGGCGGGGGCCTGCGCGTCACCACCGGCGCCAAGCTCACAGGCAACGGATTTGCGTCGAACGTGGGCAACACCAGCTTCAAGACATCGCCTGGCCTGGTGCTGGAGGGCGAGTACCTGGCCACGCGCTACATCGGCGTCACAGGCCGCTTTGTCACCGAGCGCTACAAGGCCCCTGACGGCACCCGGATCAGTGGCGACCACGTCGGCGCGCGAGTCAACTTCTACTTCTGATCAAGCCGCTTGCGCGGAGCCGGCCCTGCCGGGCCGCACAGAGTGCTCGCTCAGGGGGTGGCAACCAGAGGGCTCCTGGCGGCTCACTTCCGCCGGGCCCTGGGATGCGCCGCGTCGTACACCTTGGCCAGGTGCTGGTGGTCCAGCTTGGTGTAGACCTGCGTCGTGCTGATGCTGGCGTGGCCCAGCAGTTCCTGCACGGCGCGCAAGTCGCCACTGCTCTGCAGCAAGTGGCTCGCATAGCTGTGGCGCAGCATGTGGGGGTGCACGCGCGTCGGCAGGCCGGCCTGCTGCGCCAGTTGCTGCAGGCGCAGGCGCAGTTGGTTGACGGACAGGCGCGTACCGCGCTGGCTCACAAAGAGTGCGGGTTCGCCGGCCGCGGCCATGTGTGCACGGTGGGGCAGCCAGTCCTGCAGCGCCTGCAGTGCGGCGCGGCCGACGGGCACGCTGCGGCGTTTGCTGCCCTTGCCCAGCACATGCGCCGTGGCGTCGGGCAGGTCGATCCAGCCGCGTGCGTCGGCACTGCCCTGCAGGTCCAGACCCGTGAGTTCGGCGATGCGCAGGCCGCAGCTGTAGAGCAGCTCGGCAATGGCGTGGTCGCGCGCGGCGAGCGCGGGCGCGGTGTGTTCGTTGTGCTGCTCGGCCAGTGCAACGGCCTGCTGCACCGACAAGGCCTTGGGCAGCGGCTTGGCCGCCTTGGGCGCGCGTATGCCGTCTGCAGGATTGGCGGGCACCAGGCCTTGCTGACCCCACCAACGGTAGAGCCCGCGCCAGGCTGCCAGGGCGATGGAGATGCTGCGCGGCGCCAGGCCCCGGGTACGCAGTTGCGCCACCCACGCACGCATGTGGTGGGGCAAGGCGCGGCGCAAGTCCACCTGGCTGGCAGCCGCCGATGCTTCCAGGCGCACCAGCGCCTCTGTGTACATGGCCACCGTTCGCGCAGCCAGTCTCCGGTTCACCGTCAGGTGCTGCAGGAAAGCCTGCACGTCGGCTGACGGTGCGGCAGCCATCTCCGGGGGTGTGCTCAGGGTGCCGGACGTAGGCGCGACAGCGCTGCGGCCGCCACGTCGCCGATGCGGCTGAGGAAATCCGTGCCCATGTCGGCTGAATAGCGCGTGGGGTCGGGCGAGCCCAGCACCAGCAAGCCAAAGCAGCTGTCGCCCTGGCGCAGCGGGACCAGGGCCATCGACATCACCGTGGCCGGGTCGTCCAGCCAGCGCACGGCTTCAAAGCCGGCGTTGACACCGCAGTAGGGCACCGTCAGGCTGGACGCGAAGCTCTTGGCGTCGTCGCTCACCGTGCGGGCCCAAGGCTCGTCGGCGTGTTCATGGCCCAGATTCCACAGCCGCACGGTGGCCTGGGGGATCAGGAATTCGTGCTTCAGCGTATCCACCAGCCGCGCCGGCAATGCGCTGGCGACACCGGTGACGAGCAGGCGGCGTGTGGTGCGGTGCAGGCGGTCTGCAATGGCCAGGTTCTCCTGCCCGTGGCGGATCATCTCCACCATGCGCATTTCCATGCCCTTGATGCGCTCGCGCAGCATTTCCATCTGCCGCTCCTGCAGCGACACGGCTCGCAGGCCGTGGGGGCTGGTGAGCTGCACGCTGGCCAGCAGTTCGGCATGTCGCTCAAAGAAGCCCGGCGTGTGGACCAGGTAGTTGGCGATGTCTGCCTCGGTGATGCCTTGCACGCCGATGGGGGGGTTGGGGATCTGGTTCACAGTTCGATCTCTCCTTCAAACACGGTGACGGCCGGGCCGGTCATCAAGACGTGGGCGCCATGGGCATCACTGCCCGGCCATTCGATGCGCAGCATGCCCCCGCGCGTGTGCACGTCCACGGCATGGCTGAGCCAGCCCAGACGAATGCCCGCGACCACGGCCGCACAGGCGCCGGTGCCGCAGGCCAGGGTCTCGCCGGCGTCGCGCTCAAAGACACGCAAGCGCACTTCGCTGGGCGACATGACCTGCATGAAGCCCACATTGACCTTGCGCGGGAAGCGCGCGTGGTTCTCCACCTGCGGGCCCAGCTGCAGGACGGGCGCACTGTCCACATCGGCCACACGCATCACGGCATGCGGGTTGCCCATGGACAGCACGGCGATTTCCTGTCCCAGCAGGGGCCAGAGTTCAAAGCCGCCCTCGACGCGCGCCTTCAGCCCTTCGGCGTTGAAGGGCAGCAAGGCGTGGTCAAAGACCGGCGCGTTCATGTCCACGGTGACACGGCCGTCGTCGCGCAATTGCAGTTCCAGCACCTTGTTGACCGTCTCCACGCGCACGCGGCGCTTGTCCGTCAGGCCGTGCTGGTGCACATAGCGCACGAAGCAGCGTGCGCCGTTTCCGCAGTGCTCGACCTCGTCACCGCTGGCGCCGTTGAAGATGCGGTAGCGGAAGTCCACGCCCGGCGTGTCGCTCTTCTCCACGGCCAGGATCTGGTCGGCGCCGACGCCGAAGCGGCGATCGCCCAGCAGGCGCAGTTGATCCACGCTCAGCTCCAGCGGCGCTTGTGTGCCGTCCAAGACCACGAAGTCATTGCCGGCGCCGTGCATCTTGGTGAATTTCAAACGCATGGCGCCATTGTCGGTGATCACGCCGGTGATCAGGTCGGTGATCAGGTCGGTGATCAGTACAGACTGGGTTCGCCGGGCGGTCTTGTCTTGAAGCGACGATGCACCCACAGGTACTGCGCCGGGCAGCGCCGGATCTGCTCTTCGACAAAGCCGTTCATGCGCGCTGCGTCGGCTTCGGGGTCATCGGTAGGCCAATCGGCCCAAGCTGGCATGAACTCCACCACATAGCCTTCGCCCCCCGGCAGCATGCGCGCCACCACCGGCTGCACCAGCATGCCGTAGGCCCGCGCCATGCGAGAAGGGGCCAGCAGCGTGGCGGCCATCTGGCCGAAGAAGGGCACGAAGGCTGCATCGCGCAGGCCAAAGTCCATGTCGCAGGGATTGAAGAAGGCATGGCCCGCCTTGATGGCGCGCACGATCGGACGCGCCCCGTCCTTCTTCGAATAGAAGTCCGCCGTGCCGAAGCGCGCACGCCCCTCCAGCAGGGCCTTGTCGAGCACGGCATTGCTCTGCGGCGCGTAGACGTCAAAGCCGCGGTGCGTCTGGAACAACTGCGTCGATGCGCCCGCCACGTCCACCGCCAGAAAATGCGGCACCAGCCACATGACCGCGCGGCCTTCGCCTGCGGGCTTGGCGGCCTCGCGCTCGGCCAGGTGGATGTCGCCCTCGACATGGATCAGCCGCCGAAGCCGCTCGGGACTGGCATGCCACAGCAACGCGCGCTCCAGCAGGCTGCGCGCCAGCCACTGGAAGTGCTCGCGCACCAGGACCCGGCGTTCGGGCTCGCCCAGATCCGGCAGGCACAGTTCGACATTGCGCAGCGCGACCCGGCGCCGGCTGCCGGCCAGCGCGTGCATCAGCAGGCCCAGGCCGCGGCCCAGCAGCGCCTGCAAGCCCAGCGGCAGGAAGTGGAACAGCCAGACCAGGGCCAGCAGTGCGCGGGCGCCGAGCGTGCCGATCACGGTGCGGTCTCCCGCGGCTTGCCAAAGGACCTGGGCTGCTTGTAGCGGTGGTAGCCCCACAGGTACTGCGCGGGCTGCTGTGCGATCAGCGTCTCCATGCTGCGGTTGATGGCGCCAGCGGCCGCCGTCAGCCAGCCATCTTCGCTGAGTCCTTCGCGCGGCGGCAGCGGGTGGCTCAAAGGCGCCACGCGCACGGCATAGCCACCGCCCTTGGGCAGGCGTTCGGCAAAGATGGACAAGACCGCCGCGCCCGACTGCTGCGCCAGCTTGGGCGCCAGGGTCATGGTGTACGCCGTCTCGCCAAAGAAGGGGGCCCACACGCCCATGCCTTGCGGCGGCACCTGGTCCGGCAGCATGCCCAGGGTCTCGCCCTGGCGAAGCGCCCGCATCAGCTGTCGCACGCCAGCCAGATTGGCCGGTGCCGTGGCCAAGTGGGGCCTGGCGCGGGCGCTCTCTTCCAGTTCGCGCAGCCAGGCCTGGCGGGCCGGGCGGTAGAGCACCGAAATCGGCTGCTGCGCGCCAAATCGTTCGGCATAGGCCTGCGCAGCCACTTCAAAGCTGCCCAGGTGCGGTGTCAGCAGGATCAGGCCCTTGCCAGCATCCAGCGCCTGCTGCACAAAGTCCGCGCCCTCCCAGTGCACCGGGTCGTTGATGGCTTGGCCGTTCGGGCGCAGCCACAGGCGCGGCAGTTCCATCAACAGCTTGCCGGCCTCGCCCACCGAGGCCCGGCGTGCCGCAGGACTGACATCGGCCAGCGCCGCATTGATCTTCAGCCGCCGCCGGTAGCTGGGCGAGCCCAGGTACGCCAGCCAGCCCAGGAACGCGCCCACGGCGTGCAAATGACGCAAAGGTCGGTGGGCCAGCCAGGGCAACAGGGGACTCATGGTTTTGTAGAATCAGGGCATCGCCGAGTTAAAGGACAACTTGCGGGGCGATCAGCGGGGTCCGAGCATATCGGGCACCGCCGGGCAGGCGAGGTGCGCTGTTGTGGCCACACGTCGGTTCAACAAATCCGCTAAAGCGTTCGCCGCGGCTCCAGTGCAACTGAACAGCGACGACGCCAGTCAGTCATCTCTTCAGCAATCTGAAAACAAGGAGCCCCCTGTGGCGAACGACTTCCTCTTCACGTCCGAATCCGTCTCTGAAGGCCACCCCGACAAGGTCGCCGACCAGATCTCGGACGCCATCCTCGACGCCATCTTCAAGCAGGACCCGCGCAGCCGCGTGGCCGCTGAAACGCTGTGCAACACCGGCCTGGTGGTGCTGGCGGGCGAAATCACCACCAACGCCCACGTCGACTACATCCAGGTCGCGCGCGACACCATCAAGCGCATCGGCTACGACAACACCGAATACGGCATCGACTACAAGGGCTGCGCGGTGATGGTCTGCTACGACAAGCAGTCCAACGACATCGCCCAGGGCGTGGACCACGCGTCCGACGACCACCTGAACACCGGCGCCGGCGACCAGGGCCTGATGTTCGGCTACGCCTGCGACGAGACGCCGGAACTGATGCCCGCGCCCATCTACTACGCCCACCGCCTGGTGGAACGGCAAGCCCAGCTGCGCAAGGACGGCCGCATGCCCTTCCTGCGCCCGGACGCCAAGAGCCAGGTGACGATGCGCTATGTGGATGGCAAGCCGCATTCCATTGACACCGTGGTCCTGTCCAGCCAGCACGCGCCCGAGTACAGCCTGGGCCACAAGATGACCGACGCCTTCTATGAAGCCGTGCGCGAAGAGCTGATCAAGCCCGTGCTGCCCAAGGAATGGCTGACGGCCGACACCAAGTACCTGATCAACCCCACCGGCCGCTTCGTCGTCGGCGGCCCGCAAGGTGACTGCGGCCTGACCGGCCGCAAGATCATCGTCGACACCTACGGCGGCGCCTGCCCGCACGGCGGTGGCGCGTTCAGCGGCAAGGACCCGTCCAAGGTCGACCGCTCCGCCGCCTACGCCGCACGCTACGTGGCCAAGAACGTGGTCGCCGCCGGCCTGGCGCGCCAGTGCCAGGTGCAGGTGGCCTACGCCATCGGCGTGGCCAAGCCGATGAACATCACGGTCTACACCGAAGGCACGGGCAAACTGAGCGACGAGCGCCTTTCGGCCATCGTGGCCGATGTCTTCGACCTGCGGCCCAAGGGCATCATCCAGATGCTGGACCTGCTGCGTCCCATCTACGAAAAGACCGCCGCCTATGGCCACTTCGGGCGTGAAGAGCCGGAGTTTTCGTGGGAACGGACCGACAAGGTCGAAGCACTGAAGGCGGCCGCGGGCCTGTAAGGCGCCGACCCCGGGGTCCAGCAAAAAAAGGCGGCCGAGGCCGCCTTTTTTGTGGCCGCGACCTTGCTCAGTCGATCCACCACCACGCACGGCTGATGGCCGTGAAGTGTGCGAAGAGGCCCGTGCTGGCGTAGCGGCTGTCCAGTTGCGCGCCGGCGCCGAAGGCCACGTAGGCCGCGCTGCGCGACATCGTCGGGATCTCGGCGCCGAAGCTGGCGTCAGTCAGTACGCGCAGTTCACCGGTCGTGAGGTTGCGCAGGAAGACATTGGCGCCGCTGCCTACCGTGGTGCCGAAGTTGCTGGACGTGCTGGTGAAGGCCGCCCAGTTGCCGTCAAAGGACAGCGCCACACGTTCGCCCTGGCCGGCCGGGCTGTCGCCGTTGCCCTGCGCACCGGACGCGGCGACGCTGACGCGACGCACACCCAGGCTGCCGTCCAGGTCCACCACGAAGATGTCCTGCGTGGCATTGGTGTCGCCCGTGACCACATTGGTGGACGTGGTGGCAAAGGCCACGAAGCGGCCGTTGCCGGAGATGGCCGGCCAGACCACACGGCTGGTGCTGTCGGCACCCTGGTTGCGCTCGCCGCCATCGGCCCGCAGGCTGACTCGGCGGCGGCTGCCGGTGTCGTGCTGGTAGACGAAGATGTCCCACAGCCCGTTGGTGTCACCGGCCACCAGGTCGGCGGCAAAGGACCAGAAGGCCAGCCGGTTGCCGTCTTCCGACAGCGCAGGCACGTCACCGCCGACGCCAGTGCCGGCACCGTTGGCGGTGATCAGCACATTGGTGGCTGCCAGCACGTCCCGGCGCACGACATTGGTGGTGCTGGTGCCCGCTACGCCCCCGGTCAGATTGCTGGCATTGGTGGAGAAGGCGACGACCCGGCCGTCGCCGGACACCGTGGCCCAGTGGCTGGATGCGTTCGCTTGGACCCCGCCCGGGCCCACGCTCAAGCGCTCCAGGTTTCCAGGGTCGGTGGCCAACCATCCGAAGATGTCCGTGGAACCATTGGTGTCACCGGCCACCAGGTTGGTGGCGTCGGACTCGAAGATCACGACCAGGCCGTCGGCAGAAATCACCGGCCGATCGCTGCCGCCGTTGCCTGCCGTGCCCGCAGAGGTGGCGCTGACGAGCTTGGTCTCACCCGTGAGACGGTCGCGCCAGAACACCTGGCGCTGGCCGTTGGGGCTGAGGCCGGTGGCACTGGACACGAAGGCCACGAAGCGGCCCTCACCATAGCCTTGCGTCGTCGCCCCCACGGCCCCCTCGGCTCCGCCGATGGAGGGCACGAAGGATTCCGTGCGCGTCGCCAAGACGGATCCGCTGGTGTTGCGGCTGACGTGGTCGTAGGTGAAGTCGCAACCCACCCTCACGGCGGTGTTGGCCACGGGCAGGGTGCCGGTCGCGCCCTTGTAGACCGCGCAGGTCTGGTTGGCTGGCTTGGCAGCGATGCTGACCTGGTAGGCCGTGCCATCCGGCAGCGGCGGGGTGAACGTGAACGGCGTCTCGTCGTAGACGTCGGTGTTGCCCGCGCCGCGCACCACGGTTGCGGCCAGGTCCGAAGCGCCATTGAGTTGCACGGTGACTTGTGTGCCGACCGCCGCACGCAGGGTGGCGGTCAAACTGCTGACGCCGACCGGTGTGCCGCAGGCAGCTTGTATCGCCACGTCTGCGGCTGCAATGGTGCCCGTCCGGTTGGATGACAGCGTGCAGGTGCGCGGTCCGGCCGTCTGGCTGACGGTGTAGGCACTGCCCTCGGCCACCGCCTGGGCAAAGGTGGCCGCGGTGCCGCCGGTGGTGAGGTTGAGCGTTTGCGTACCGAGGCTGAAAGTGAAGGACTCGCCGCTGGCCAGCGTGCTGTCTATGCGCACGCTGACCGTGTGCGTGGCGGGTGCGGGCGCGTCGGCGCCGCCACCTCCACCGCAGGCGGCCAGCACCAGCGCGGTGGCCAGGACGGTGGCACGGCGCCAGGCGCTTGGGTGCAGGAAGGTCGGGCTCATGGCAGGCTCCAAGGATGGGACTGTCTGCACCATAGAGACGCTGGCGTTAGCGCGGCGTTAGTCGACCGTGCGGGCCTGCCGCGCAGCGGGCTGCGGCATCATCGACAAATGCCGATCACGCTGGACCACCTGCTGCGCCATGCGCTGGCCCGCAGCCTCTTCAAACCCACCACCTTGCCACGCGCCATCACCCGGCTGGGCTTCGTGCAGGCCGATCCCATCCGCGCCCCGGCCCGCGCCCAGGACCTGACCCTGCGCCACCGCGTCACGGACTACCGCGCCGGCGACCTGGAGCGCCGCTACGCGAAGTTGGCGATCGAAGAGGACTTTTTTGTCAACTACGGTTTCCTGCCGCGGGACTTGCAGGCCTTGATGCACCCGCGCTCACCACGCACGGTGTGGCAGAAGTCGCGCTGGGCGCAGGCCCAGGCCGTGCTGGACTTTGTGCGTGCCCGGGGTGTGGTGCACCCACGCGACGTGGACGCCGCCTTCGACCACGGCAAGACGAAGAACTGGTTCGGCGGCAGCAGCAATGCCAGCACGCAGTTGCTGGACGGCATGCACTACCGCGGCCTGTTGCGCATCGCACGGCGCGAAGGCGGCGTCCGCCTATACGCTGCACGCGAGGCCACGCCCGCACCGGCCGACATCCATGCCGCGCATGACGCGCTGGTGGACGTGGTGGTGCACAAGTACGCACCCCTGCCCGAACGCAGCTTGTCGGAACTGATCAGCCACCTCTGCGGCGGCGGAGTACCGCAATGGCGCGAACGGCGTGGCGCCGCGCTGGCGCGCGCCAAGGCGCGGCTGCCATCGGCCCAGGTGGTCGGGCTCCGCTGGTATTGGCCCGTGGGTGAGAACCCGGCCAGCAAACGCCACAGGATGGACGAGAGCCTGCGCCTGCTGGCGCCCTTCGACCCCGTGGTCTGGGACCGGCGCCGCTTTGAAGCTTTCTGGGGCTGGGCCTACCGCTTCGAGGCCTACACCCCGGCGCCGAAACGTGTGCGCGGCTACTACGCCTTGCCGCTCCTGTGGCGCGGCCAGGTCATCGGCTGGGGCAACCTGGCGGTGAAAGACGGTGTGCTGGTGCCGGACCTGGGCTACGTCAGCGGCAAGGTACCGCGCGATGCGGCCTACCGCACGGCGCTGGACGATGAGCTGGGCCGCATGGCCGCCTTCCTGAACCTGGACTGAGCGGCCCGATGCAAAACTTCAAACGCCATGTGACGCCAGCAGGCGCAGCAGTTCGCGGTTGACGGGGTTGCGCTGCACGAAGCTGTCGCGGAAAGGCTCGGGCACCAGGGCCACGTGGCGAACCCAATGCAGGCCCTGCCGCCACAGTGCCAGGGCACGCTCCTGGTGGTCCTGCGCGGCCTCCACCTGGCCTGCGACCAGCCACAGTTCGGGCAGGTAGAAGCTGTCCGGCCAGCGGTCCCGGGCCAGGTGCAGGGCAGCTTCCGCATGCGGGAAGGCTCGCATCGTGGCGCCTTGGCGCAGGGCGCAGGCCGCTGCGCGCACGTGTGCGGCCAGCGCCAGCCCGAGGCGCTGACGGGCGCTGGCCCAGGCCGCCAGACTGGTGGCCATGGCTTCGCCTTCTTCAGCCGCCACGATGCGCGTGGCGAAGAGGCTGGCCATGCGGTGGTAGATGTCCTCCGGGTCGGGTGAGAGCCTCAGCGCCTCGCGAATGATCGCCAGCGCGTCCTGGCCCAGTTCGTGGGCCAGGTCCGCCTGGTGCATGAGGCGCACGGTCTGCAGTCTCGACGTCAGGAAGCTGCGCGGGTCGGCCAGCAATCGCGTCGCGCGGCCGGGCTGGCCCAACTGCTGGAACAGCTGCGCCAGACGGTGCTCGATGCCGGCCACGTCACCAAGCGCGCCGGCGGACTCGGCCACGGCCAACGCCTCTTCCAGCAGCGGCAAGGCCTCCGCGTAGCGGCCCAGGTCGCGCAGGCGGTGGGCCCAGATGGTGCGGGTCTGCGTGAGGCGCAGCGTCTGTTCGCCGGAATCCGCCGCCAGTGCGCAGGCCTGGCCGTACTGCTCGGCCGCATGCACCATGAAGCCCAGTTTCGACTGGGTGGACGCCGCGTTGGCCATCGTCTTCCACACCATGTCGGCGCGGCCGGTGGACTGCGCGCTGGCGCGTGTGGCCTCCCAGACAGGCATGGCGTCGTGCAGCCGGTTGGCGTAGTCCAGCCCCAGCGCCAGGGCCGACCAGTAGTCCGTGGCGCAGCGGTCCGTCGGGTGGTCCCGCACCCAGCCCGAATAGCCTTCCAGCAAGGCCACGCCTTCAGGGGCGCGCCGCAGGTCGCCCAGGCTGTCGGCCACGACGATCGCCAGGCGCAGTTCCAGTTCGGGCTGACCCAGTGCGCGTGCGGCGGCAAGGGCCGGTTGGCCCTGCTGGACCACCCATTCCGACTGCAGCCGATTGGCAGCCAGATTGAGTTGCACCTCCAGGGCACGCAGCCGTTGGAACTCGCCCTGGGCCAGCCCCTGCAACTGCTCCACTGCCGCCAGCGCGTCCCGGCCATGGTGTTCTTCGGCCAGCAGCCAGGCGCGGTCCACCAGTGCGTCAAAGCGGGCATCGACATCGCGGGCCCGCTCCAGGCTGTCCGCGGCGTGGCCAAAGAGCGTGGCCGCGTCCAGCGCCCGCCCGGCCAGGCGCGACCGCACCGCCGCTTCGCGCCAGGCCGCGCCGGCCTCCGGCCAACGGCCCGCCTGCACCCAGTGCGCGGCCAGCCGGGCAGGCTCGCCCCCGCGCGCGGCCAGGAAGCCCGCGATCTCGGCATGCAATTGGCGCGCTACCGGGCCCGGCACCGAAGCGCGCGCGGCTTCAAAGATCAGGTCGTGCGCGAAGGCACCGTCCACCAGCACCTGCGCGGCTTCCAGTTCGGCCCAGGGGTCGGCCAGGTCGATGGTGCGCAGGCTCAGCACATGCGCAGCCAATGCGATGGAAAAGTCCGGCGACGCCAGCGCGGCACAGCGCGCCAGTTGCACGGCCCCTTGGGACAGCCGGGAGATGCGGCGCTCGATCAAGGCCTGCACACCGGGCACGGCGGGCAGCAAGGCCGAGTGTCCAGGCAGGCTGTCCTGCAGGGTCCAACCGGCCTTCAGGGACTCCAGCAGGAACAGCGGGTTGCCACCACTGCGCTGCAAGAGCACCGGTGCAGCGGACTTCACCTCCAGGCCGGGCCATTGCAGGGATTCCAGCAACTCACTGACCTCGTTGAGCGTCAGGGGCAAGAGCGGCAGGTGCACGATGTCGCTGGCCGCGCGCCAGGACTGCAGCAGTTCCAGCAGGGCCGGCGAGCCTTCAGCAGGCCGTGTGGTCAGCAGCCAGCGTGCAGGCTGCGTGGACACCACCGACTGCAGCAGCGCCACACTGGCATCGTCGGCAAAGTGCAGGTCGTCAAAGACGATGGCCTGGCCCGTGAAGGCCAATCCCGCCGCATTGAAGAAGCGCGCCTGGGCTGCAGGGCCCTGCAGCGGCGCTGCAACTGAACCCACCTGCTCCAGTTCAGGCAACAGGCGCGACAGTTCTCGGCGCACGACCACGGGCAGCGCCCGCAATTGCGGCGCCGGCAGCGCGCGCAGCAAGCGCGAGAACGACGCATAGGCCACCGCTTCGTCGCCGGGGCGGGCACCCGACATCAAGGCACCGTGGGCGGAAGCAAAGTCACCCGCCAGACGCGACTTGCCAAGGCCCGCCTCGCCACTGAGCAGCACCAGACGCCGGTCGGCCCAGGCCTCTTCGATGGCCCGCCAGGGCCCTGCCCGGCCGACGAGCCGAGGCGGACGCAGCACCGAGGCCGGGGGACGCAGGCGCGCCGGCAGGCCCGGCGAAGGCGCCGCAGATTCGATGGTGGCCAGCAGCGCCAGGGTTTCCATATCAGGGCGGGCGCCGACCTCGTCCTTGAGCTGCCGCTCGCATCGGTCAAAGGCCAGCAAGGCCGCGGCACGGTCGCCCGCCAGGTAGTGCAGTCGCATCAGGCCGCGGTGGGCCGCCTCCGACAGGGGTTCCAGTGCCAGCAGTTCGTTCGCATGCATCAGCGCCAAAGGCCAGTCCTGCACCTTTTCAGCCTGGGTCACCCGTTCGGTCAGGGCGTCGCCCAAGGCGGTGCGACGACGCTGGCGTTCGGCTTGCAGCCAGGACACGCTCTCGCCGCCCATGGAAGGCTGCAGCGTGCCCAGCACCCGGCTGGACGCCTGCAGGTCGTGGTCCACGCCCACGGCCAGGCTCAGGACGTCCTGGCCCACGACCAGGTCCTGCCCGACCTGCCGCCGCAACTTGAAGAGGCGCTGGCGCAGGGAGTTGCGGCCTGTCGACACGTCTGCACCCGGCCACAGCAGTTCGGTCAGCCGCAGCCGGTGGGTGGCGCCTTCGAGCGCGAGCCAGGCGAGCATCACGGCGTCACGTTCGCTCAGCAGCAAGCCGTTGGTCGCGCCGGGCAGGAACACCTGCGGAATGTCGGCCAGCAGCAGGCGCACCGCGCTTGCGGGCGGAGTCTCGACCAGCAAGACCGGGGACAGGACAGGCGGCGGCATCGTCGGCATCTTGGCAGCTTCGCACCCGGTGCGTTAGCCAGCCGTTAACGGCCTGTCACATGCAGCGGTGGGACCTGCAGGGGCCTTTGCAAGCTGGCCAGCACCGAACCCAGGGCCAAGGCACCCGCGCTCCAGGCCAGCGCGCGCTGCAGGCCGCCAGCGCTGTCGGCGATCAGGCCCACCAGCGCCGGGCCGGCGATCTGCCCGGCGGCAAAGACGATGGTGAAGGCCGCGATGCCGCTGGCCCAGGCCGCGGGTTCGGCGTTGTGCCGCACCAGCGCGGTCGTGCTGGCCACCACGGACAGGAACACACCGCCGAAGAGCACGCCCGACAGGAACACCGCCGCCAGGTGGTTGCTGAGCACCGGCAACAGCGTGGCCACCGCCAGCAGGCCGTTCAGCAGGGCCAGCGGCCGGCCTCCCCGGTGGCGCTGGAGCAGCCTCGCCCAGACAAAGGAAGACGCCATCACGGCCAACCCGAGCAGCACGTAGAAGGCCGTGATCGTGCCACCTCCCAGGCCCTGTTCACGCAAGAGCGTGACGATGAAGGTCATGTAGCCGATGTAGCCCAGGCCGAACATCAGGTAGCCCAGCAATCCGAAGGCGAAGGGCATCAGCGCCAGGGCCGCGCGCAGCGTGCCCGCGGCAGGCGGCGCCACCAGCGAACGCGTGCCCAGCGCCGTCATCCCGGTGGCGGCCAGGGACAGCGCACCCAGTGCCCACCACGCGCCGGCCCACTGGCCAGGTCCCGCCAGGGGCACAACCACGGCCGACAGCACGATGCCCAGCCCCGTGCCACCGTAGTACAGGCCCAGCACCTGACCTGAACGCCCGACCGCTTGCGTGGCCAGACGCGCGGCCAGCACGCCGCCACCCACAAAGCTGGCAGCACTGGCCACGCCACAGCCGGCACGCAACACCAGCATCAGCGCGTCACTGCGCGCGGCGCCATGCAAGGCCAGCAGCAGTGACGCGGCAGCACCGCCGGTCAGCATCACGGTCCGCGCATCCAGTCGGCGCAGCACACGGGGCAGCAGCAGCGCGCCCAGCAGGTAGCCGGTGGCGTTGACGGTGTTCATGGCGCCGGCGGTGAAGTAGCTCCAGCCCAGGTCCAAGCGCATGGGCGGCAGCAGCAACGCGTAGGCAAATCGCGCGGTGCCCAGGGACACGGCGGCCGCCAGGGCCAGGGCCAGCGTGGCGCGCAGCGTGGCAGCGTCCATGCGCAGCGACGGGTGACTAGCGCGCAGCCAGCACGGCGCGCGCCACTTCGGCAAAACCCTGGCCTCGTTCGGCAACTGTCAGGTAGGCCGGCCAGGTGTGCAACTCGCGCTCAAAGCGCAGCAGGTTGGCCACGCCCACGCTGTGGGGGAAGCGGCCGAACATGTCCTGGTCATTGGTGCTGTCGCCCACGTACACCCAGCGGTCCAGCTCGGCCTGCAGCTTGGTGTGGAACAGGCGCTGCGCCATCCACTGTGCACCTGTCCACTTGCTGTGCTGGCCAAACCAGCCGTTGACGTGGATGCTGCTGACAGTGGCCGTCATGCCCGCGCTGCGCATCAGGGCCACCACATCCGCGATGGTGGCTTCCGGCAGCTGGGTGAATTCGCTGTGGTCAATGGCGATGTCGGTCAGGCGGCCGGCGCTGTCCTGCGCCAGTTGCGCTCCTGGCAGGTCGCGCACGATGCGCGCGGCCACCTGGCGCAGATGTTCGGCGTTCCGCCGGCGCGTGGGCTCGTCCTGGGCATATTCGATGTGCAGCGCGCCTGACTGGCGCATCAAAGCCACCGCGCCGTTCTCGGCCACGATGGCGTCCACCGGCCAGGCCATGGCAAAGGGCTCGCTCCAGCCCGCAGGGCGGCCGGTGATGGCCACCACCGGCACCCCCGCCGCGGCCAGGTCGTGCAGGGCCTGCAAGGCGGCAGGTTCGATGGCACCGTCGCGGGTCAGCGTGTCGTCGATGTCGGTCATCAGGCCCCGGATGCCGGCGCGCGCAGCGGTGGGCCAGGCGGCCAGGGGTTTCGGTTGCAGTCCAGGCGACAAGGATGGGACCATGCGGCGAGGATATCGCCCGCCCTGCCCCGGCAAAGCGTCACGCTGCAGGGGCTTTCCAGACCCGCC
The DNA here is from genome assembly GCA_963750785.1 of uncultured beta proteobacterium. Lineage (GTDB taxonomy): Bacteria > Pseudomonadota > Gammaproteobacteria > Burkholderiales > Burkholderiaceae_C > Rubrivivax. The sequence continues at coordinate 114,129 of CAVVSC010000009.1, forward strand.
AGCCCCCGCATTCGCGGGGCTTTGGCTAGAATGCGCAGCTGTTCCGAGGAGCGTTGCAAGGTGCCTCAAGCGCCCCAGGCTCGGGACCCTACATTGCAACTGCGCTCGCCTGCACGTGCTTCGTCGTGGGTGAGCTTGAATCCCCACGTCCGCTGCGCTGCAGGTTCCTCAACCGCTTGGAGCCTGACGATGAACGCTGTGACCAAACCCCTGCACGACCACGCCGTGCGCGACATTTCCCTTGCTGCCTGGGGCCGCAAGGAAATCAAGATCGCCGAAACCGAGATGCCTGGCCTGATGGCCATCCGCGAGGAGTTCACCAAGAGCCAGCCGCTCAAGGGTGCACGCATCACGGGCAGCATCCACATGACCATCCAGACCGCCGTGCTGGTGGAAACGCTGCAAGCCCTGGGCGCCAGCGTGCGCTGGGCCTCGTGCAACATCTTCAGCACGCAAGACCACGCCGCGGCCGCGTTGGTGGACCGTGGCACGCCGGTGTTCGCGCACAAGGGCGAAACGCTGACCGAGTACTGGGACTTCACACACCGCATCTTCGAATTCGCCGGCAAGGGCGAGGCCGGTGAAGGCCCCAACATGATCCTGGACGACGGCGGCGACGCCACGCTGCTGATGATCCTGGGCAAGCGCGCCGAAAAGGACATCTCGGTCATCGCCAACCCGACCAGCGAAGAAGAGACCTGCCTTTACGCCGCCATCAAGGCCAAGCTGGCCGTCGACCCGACCTGGTACACGCGCAAGGCCGCTGAGATCATCGGCGTGACCGAAGAGACCACCACTGGCGTGCACCGCCTGAAGGAAATGTCTGCCAAGGGCACCCTTCCCTTCCGCGCCATCAACGTCAACGACAGCGTCACCAAGAGCAAGTTCGACAACCTCTACGGTTGCCGCGAAAGCCTGGTCGACGGCATCAAGCGCGCCACCGACGTGATGATCGCCGGCAAGGTGGCCGTTGTGGCCGGCTATGGCGACGTGGGCAAGGGCTCGGCCCAGGCGCTGCGCGCGCTGTCGGCCCAAGTGTGGGTGACCGAGATCGACCCCATCAACGCCCTGCAGGCCGCAATGGAAGGCTACAAGGTCGTGACCATGGAGTACGCCGCCGACAAGGCCGACATCTTCGTGACGACCACGGGCAACAAGTCCATCATCACCCACGCCCACATGCTGGCGATGAAGGATCAGGCCATCGTCTGCAACATCGGCCACTTCGACAACGAGATCGACATCGCCTCGCTGGAAAAGTACACCTGGGAAGAGATCAAGCCGCAGGTGGACCACGTGATCTTCCCGGACGGCAAGCGCATCATCATGCTGGCCAAGGGCCGACTGGTGAACCTGGGCTGCGGCACGGGCCACCCGAGCTTCGTGATGTCGTCCAGCTTCGCGAACCAGACCATCGCGCAGATCGAGTTGTTCAGCCACCCCGATTCCTATGACATCGGCAAGGTGTACGTGCTGCCCAAGCACCTGGACGAGAAGGTGGCGCGCCTGCACCTGAAGAAGGTGGGCGCGATGCTGACCGAGCTGAGCGACGAGCAGGCAGCCTACATCGGCGTCCCGAAGCAGGGCCCGTACAAGCCCGACACTTATCGCTATTGAGGTGCTCATGAGCTCCGTCCATTCGACGGTGCCCATCAGCTTCGAGTTCTTCCCGCCCAACACCCCGGTCGGCAGCGACAAGCTGAAGGCCGTGGTGTCGGACCTGGCGGCCGCAAAGCCGGAGTTCTTCAGCGTGACCTATGGCGCCGGTGGCGCCACACGCGAAAAGACGCTGGCCACGGTGCGCGACATTGCGGGCATGGGTTTCGAGGCGGCACCCCACCTCAGCTGCATCGGCAGCACGGCCGAAGGCATTGCCGAGATCCTGGCCACCTACCGGGCGCAGGGCATCCGCCGGCTGGTCGCGCTGCGCGGCGACCTGCCCAGCGGCACGGCCGTGGCGGGCGAGTTCCGCTACGCGTCGGACCTGATCGAGTTCATCCGCAAGACGCAGGGCGACGACTGGCATATCGAAGTTGCTGCCTACCCGGAATACCACCCACAGCAGCGTTATGCCAGGAAGGACCTGGAGCACTTCGCCCACAAGGTGAAGTCGGGCGCCAGTTCAGCCATCACGCAGTTCTTCTTCAACCCGGACGCGTACTTTCACTTCGTGGACGAGGTGCGCAAGCTGGGAGTGACCGTGCCCATCGTGCCGGGCATCATGCCCATCCACAACTACGCCAAGATCGCGCAGTTCGCACAGCGCGACGGCATCGAGATCCCGCGTTGGGTGGCGCTGAAGATGGAAGGCTTCCTGGACGACGCGGCCAGCATCCGCGCCTTTGGCGTGGAAGTCGTTGCGCGGCTGTGCGAACGGCTGATCGCCGGCGGTGCGCCGGGCATCCACTTCTACACGCTCAACCAGAGCGCGCTGTCGCTGGACGTGTGCCGGGCCATGAAGCTGATCTGATTCATCAAGCGGCCGCCGCGGATCCGGCTCCGCCGGGCCGCCTGCGGCGCCCCTGGGGGGTGCGCTGCAGGCGCTACGGCGGGGTCCTTTCCTCCCAGGCCAGGCCTTCGTCGGTCAATATGGCGCTGAGCGGCACGTCGTGCGGCTCGGCTTCCAACCAGGGCACAAAACCGTTGGCGTAGGCCAGCCCCACAGTCGTGGGCATCGGCACCAATGTGGCGAGTGTGCGGTCGTAGAAGCCACCGCCATAGCCCAGGCGCACGCCCTTCGGGCCGTACCCCACACAAGGCACCAGCAGCACGGTGGGCTGAAATTCAGGCGTGTCCTTGGGCTTGGGAATGCCGTAGGCGTCTTCTTCCATCTCGCAGCCCGGGAACCACATGTGGAAGCTCAGGCGCCTGGTGGTCTTGTCGATCACCGGCAGGCCGATGCAGCGCTTGTCGTCCGCGTCGGCCCAGCGGTAGAGCGCGGGCAGCGCATCGAACTCACCCTTGATGGGCCAGTAGGCCCCCACCGCCACGTCGTCCCGGCTCATCAGCCACACCCGCAGCACTTCCTGAAGGTGCATGGCGCGCTGGTGACGGTCGATCAGCGTCTGGCGCTCGGCCTGCAGCCTGCGGCGGAGCGACTTCTTGTCCTGGGACGGTTCAAACGAAGGCAGGTGCGGCGACATCGGTGACTTCGGTCCTCTGCAGCGCTGGGTGTGCGCACCCGCTATTGTCGCGCCATGGCTGCTGTCATCCCCAAATCGTCCCCCAGGCCCGTACCCAGGTCCACACCACCCTTCGTCGCCCACTGCGTGGAACTCCTGCAGCCGCTGGGCGCCGTGCGCACCAAGCGCATGTTCGGCGGCTGGGGCTTGTACGTGGACGAGATCTTCATCGCCATCATCGCTTTTGATCGCTTGTACCTGAAGGTCGACGATCAAAGTCGGCCCGAGTTTGAGGCCGAAGGGTGCGAGCCTTTCGTCTACGACAGCAAGAACGGATCGGTGAGCCTGGGCTACTGGACTGCTCCGGCGGATGCGCTGGACTCGCCCGGCTTGATGCTGCCCTGGGCTCGGCGCGCCCTGCAATCGGCGCTGGCCGCCAAGGCCGTGAAGCCTGGCAAGCCCGTGAAGGCTGAGAAGGCCGCCAAGTCCGCGACCAAGTCCGCTTCCAAGCCGCGCCCGCGGTGACCCTGCACGCCCTGCGGCTTGGGGGGTGGAGGACAATCGCAACATGCGTCTGAGCCCACGGCTGAATGCCTTTCTCATTGCCCTGCTGTTCGGCTTCGCCGCGCAGCCCGCGCTCAGCCAGCAGAACCTGGACGACGCGGTGGTGCAGGCGCGCGAAGCGCTGAAGACCAGAAATGGACCGGCCCTGAATGCGGCGCGCCAGATCGTGCTGCGCGGCAACCACCCGTTGGCGCAGTGGGTCGAGTACTGGGAGCTCTCCAACCGCCTGCCGGAAGCCCAGCAAGCCGAACTGGACGCCTTCTACGCGCGCTGGCCGGGCAGCTACGTGGAAGACCGGCTGCGCAACGACTGGTTGCTGGAACTGGGCAAGCGCCGCGACTGGGTCAACTTCCGCACCGAATACCCTCGCTTCCGCATGAACGACGACCGCGAGGTCACCTGCTATTCGCTGCTGACCCAGCAACTGACCGGCAGCGATGTGCGCGACGCCGCCCGCAGCGCCTGGTACAGCCAGCGCGACCAGGACGACGGCTGCGACCTGCTGGTGCGCACGCTGCGCGAATCCAAGCAGCTCGGTGAATCCGAGATCTGGCAGAAAGCCCGACTGGCCATGGACGCCGGCCGCATCAAGGCACTGAAGGCCGCCGTGTCGCTGGCCCTGCCCGGCCAGGACAAGGCGGTGCAGGAGCTGTGGGACAACCCGGTCAAGTACCTGGCCAAGCACTCGCCCGTGATCACCGCAGCGCGCCACGAACTGGAATTGCTGGCGCTGATGCGAATGGCCGCCAACGACGCCGACTACGCTTCGGAACCCATTGCCAGCACCTGGGGGCCCAAGCTGCCGGTGGCGTTGGCCGCGCAAGCCTGGGCCTACCTGGCCAAGCAGTCGGCACTGAAACAGTTGCCCGCGGCGGCGGACCAGGCGCGCCACGCCTGGAAGCTGTGGGGCCTGGCCGCCAAACCGGGCACGCCGCCGCCGTGGAGCGACGACATCAACGCCTGGCTGGCCCGCGCCGCGCTGCGTGCACCGGCCAGCGACAAGCTGCGCTGGGAACTGCTGCAGCGCTCCATCGAGGCCATGTCGGCCAGCGAACAACGCGACCCAACCTGGGTTTACTGGAAGTCCCGCGCCATGACGGCCCGCGCGCCAGCCGGCCCGGAAGGCGACGCGGCCCGCAGCGCTGCGCGCGAGTCCCTGCTGGCCATCGCATCGCCCTTCAACTTTTACGGCATGCTGGCCACCGAAGACCTGGGCAATCCGCTGGTGCTGCCGCCCGCGCCGGTGGCCCTGACACCCGCCGAACGGGCCGCGCCTCGCCAGCTGCCCGGCTTCCAGCGCGCCTTGCAGCTCATCGCACTGGGCCTGCGCAGCGAAGGCGTGCGCGAGTGGAATTTCACCCTGCGCGGGCTGCAGGACCGCGAATTGCTGGCCGCCGCCAGCTGGGCCTGCGAACGTGAAGTCTGGGACCGCTGCATCAACACCAGCGACCGCAGCAAGGCCGAGGTCGATCTGGCGCAGCGCTACCCGGTGCCGCACCGGGACAGCCTGGAACCGAAGGCCCGCGCGGGTGGCCTGGACCCGGCCGTGGTCTACGGGCTGATCCGCCAGGAATCACGTTTCGTCACGGACGCGCGCTCACATGTTGGCGCGTCCGGCCTGATGCAGCTGATGCCCGCCACCGCGCGCTGGACCGCCAAGCAGCTGGGCGTGGCCTACACACCCAAGCAGATCGACGACCGCGAGCTCAACCTGCAGCTGGGCATTGGCTACCTCAGGCGCCTGGTGGATGACTTTGAAGGCTCCCTGGCCATGGCCACGGCAGGCTACAACGCCGGCCCTGGCCGCCCGCGCCGCTGGCGCGAAGGCGGTGCGGTGATGGAGCCGGCGGCCTGGGCCGAGACCATCCCGTTCAACGAGACGCGCGACTACGTCAAGAAGGTGCTGAGCAACTCGGTGCTGTACGCCGCGCAACTGGGCCAGCCGGTGCCGACCTTGAAATCACGCCTGGGCAAAGCCATCGGCCCGCGCGACGCGTCCGCCCCCGCACCGGACAAGGAACTGCCCTGAACCGCGTCCTGATCCTGGGCGGCACAGGCTTCGTCGGCCGTGCGGTCTGCGAAGCCCTGGCCCGCCAGCAGCCCGGCCTGCGCGTGCGCGTGGCGACCCGCAGGCCGGCGCATGGCGACACCGTGCGCGCCCTGCCCAACGTAGACCTGCTGACCGCCGACGTTCATGACGACGACACGCTGGCCGGCTTGCTGAAAGGCTGCGACGCGGTGGTCAACCTCGTCGCCATCCTGCATGGCCGCCCGGCCGCGTTTGAACAAGTGCATGTGGCGCTGCCCCGGCGGCTGGCCGCGGCGTGCCAGGGCGCTGGCGTGCAGCGCCTGGTGCACGTCAGCGCCTTGGGCGTCGGTGAGGGCGCACCGTCGCACTACCTGCGCAGCAAGACCGCGGGTGAAGCGGTGCTGGCCGCGTCCGGCCTGGACCTGACGCTCCTTCGGCCGTCGGTGATCTTTGGCGCGCACGACCGCTTCCTCAACCTGTTTGCCGAACTGCAGGCCTTTGCGCCCCTTGTGCCGCTGGCCGGCAGCCTGGCGCGCTTCCAGCCGGTGTGGGTGGGCGATGTCGCGCACGCGGTCGTGCGGGCCTTGAACTTGAACGCCAGCATTGGCAAGACCTTTGAATGCGCCGGCCCGGGTGTGTTCACGCTCTCAGACATCGTGCGCCTGTCTGGCCGCTGGGCGGGATACGAACGCCCGCAGATCGCGTTGCCTGCCTGGGCTGGCCGCCTGCAGGCTGCGGTGATGTCGCTGCTGCCCGGCGAGCCGCTGATGTCCGCCGACAACCTGGATTCCATGTCCAGGCTCAACGTCGCCACCGGCACGGTGCCGGGGCTGGCAGAAATGGGCATCACGCCTGCCGCCATGGACGCGGTGGCGCCGGACTACATCGCTGCGCGCTTCAGCCCCACGGAACTGGACCGCTACCGGGCGCGGCGCAACTGAGAAGCCGTCACCTGAAGGTGCTGGCTTCCCACTCCGGCATGCCGCCGCGGAACCAGTAGACCTTGGCAAAGCCACTGGCCATGGCAGCCTTGCTGGCCTTGTAGCTCTTCCAGCATTCCGCGCCGTTGCAGTGGAAGATGGTGGGCACCGTCTTGTCCAGGGCAGCCAGACCCGAGAAGTCGTCAAGCTTGGCGTCGTAGGCCACGTCTTTCAAGCTCTTCTCGTGGTACGGCACGAAGCGCGCGCCTTCGATGCGCCGGGCCTTGAATTCCTGCTCGTTGCGCGTGTCGACCAGCACGGCCCCTTGCGCCATCAACTGCTTCACCACATCCGCCGTCACCAGCGTGGCGCCCGGCAGGCTGGTGGGTGTGAAGGTGCCGAGTTCGGCTACGCGTTTGTAGGGCGAGGCGTCGCTGCGAGCCGAGACCGGCTTCATGCCCACCGTCGATGCAGAACTGCTGAACCACCTCGCCAGTTTGCCGCGCACCTCTGGTGACAAATCCTTTCTCACTGCGACCGAAAAGCCACCCGGCACCGGACCTGATACGGCCAGCGGGGTGGCCACGCCGGGGTGGTCCTTGGACCAGGCCTCCCAGTCGCTGCGACGTATCACCGTGGCCTCGGCCAGATTCAGCGTGATGGCGGTCAGACCGGCCTGCGGGTAGCGCGCATATTCGACATTGCGCAGGTCCTTGAAAGACAGGCCGTTGGCCGTCAACATGCCGCGCGCAAGGTAGGTGTAGATGGAGTCCTGCTGCGGCAGGTACATGCGCCCCTGCTTGACCGCAGCAGCCGACGCCAGGCCCGCACGACCGACCAGCACGTACTGTTCGTCCGCGTCGGTGCTGCCGACCAGTTCGTAGCCGTGCGCCAGTGCCGAAGCCACCACTTGCGGTGGGGCGATGAAGATGTCGAAGCCCTTGCTGCGCGTCGCGCGCATGGCGTCGGTCAAGTCGTCGGACGTGGCCGCCTTGACGTTCTGGCCCAAGGCCTTGGCCAGGCTGCTTTCCAGGCCCTGACGAGACACCATCAGGCCATCCTTGCGTTCGGTCGGCTCCAGCACCACCAGCGCGCTGTAGTCGGCAAAAGCCGGCACGGCAACAGCGCCCAGCAAGCAGGCCATCATCAGGATCTTGTTCATTGGAATCGAGCGTACACCTGGCATTCGGCATAGGTGTGACAGCATGATTCATGCCTTGCCCACGCCGTAGCATCGGCGTCCACACCCTTGGAGCGCCCACATGCAGTTGATCATCGGCAACAAGAACTACTCGTCCTGGTCCATGCGGCCCTGGGTGCTGATGAAACAGCTGGGGCTGCCATTTGAAGAGCACAAGCTGCGCTTTGATTTCGGACCCAACTCGCCCTTTCGCCGCGAGGTGGCGCGCTTCTCACCGGCTGGTCGAGTGCCGGTGCTCTTTGACGACGACTTTGCGGTGTGGGACACCTTGGCAATCATCGAGTACCTGCACGACAAGTTCCCCGGCCGCGGCGTGTGGCCGGCCGACATGCGCCACCGTGCGCGTGCGCGCAGTCTGGCGGCGGAAATGCACAGCGGCTTTTCGGCGCTGCGAAACCACTGCCCCATGAACATCGAAGCCGCGCTGCCCGAAGTCGGTGCGCGCATATGGGCTGAACAGGACGGCGTGCGCCAAGATGTGCAGCGCATCGAACTGGCCTGGGCCGAAGCACTGAATGACAGCGGAGGTCCCTTCCTCTTTGGCGAATTCAGCGCCGTCGACGCGATGTTCGCGCCCGTGTGCATGCGCCTGCGCACCTATGCCTTGCCAACCGTGCCCACCACCCACGAGTACATCGCGCACGTGGCCGCGGCGCCGGGCGTGAAGGCCTGGATCGTCGACGCGCTGGAAGAGCGGGACTACATCGTCGAAGATGAGCCCTACCGCAGCCATCGTTGACATGGAGCCCCCAAGCTCGCTTGCGCTCCACGCAAGGCCACAGGCCTTGCTTGCTTGGCCGTCCAAGTCCGCGCAGGCGGACTTGGAGCCGCGGCCCGCGCCCCCCCAGGGGGGCCGTCCGCCAGCGGCCCGGCAAAGCCGGTTCCGCGGCGGGAAGCTTGGTACGCATTGAGATGCAGATCTATCTCGTCGGCGGTGCGGTCCGCGATGAGCTGCTGGGCTTGCCCGCCACCGACCGCGATTGGGTAGCCGTGGGCGCCACGCCGCAGCAACTGCTGGACCTGGGCTACAAGGCCGTGGGCAAGGACTTTCCGGTCTTCCTGGACCCGGCCACGGGCGAAGAAATGGCCCTGGCGCGCACCGAACGCAAGACCGGCCCGGGCTACCACGGCTTCACTTTCCACGCTGCGCCCAGCGTCACACTGGAAGAAGACCTCGCCCGGCGCGACCTCACGATCAATGCCATGGCGCGTGCCGCAGACGGCACGTTGGTCGACCCCTACGGCGGCCAGGCCGACCTGGAGGCGCGCGTGTTGCGGCATGTGTCGCCGGCCTTTGTGGAAGACCCGGTGCGCCTGTTGCGCGTGGCGCGACTGGCCGCACGCTTCACGGACTTCAGCGTGGCGCCCGAGACCATGGCCCTGATGCGCCGCATGGTGGACCAGGGGGAGGTCGATGCCCTGGTGGCCGAACGGGTGTGGCAAGAGATGCAGCGCGGCCTGATGGCGGCCGACCCGCCGCGCATGCTGGCCGTGTTGCGCGACACCGGCGCGCTGGCGCGCCTGGCCCCTGCCCTGGAGGCCGCCTGGGGTGAGCTGCCGGCTGCTGTGCTGCGGCGCTGCGTGGCGCATGCGGAGCCACTGCCCGTGCGCTGGGCCTGCCTGGTGCGTGCCTTGCCAGATGCAGCCGCGGCGCAGGCACTGGGCATGCAATGGCGGGTGCCCTCCGACTGCCTGCAACTCGCCGAACTGCTGCACCGCGCGCACGGCAGCCTGCACAAGAGCCGTGCGGCAGCAGCAATCGTCGTGCTCTTCGACCTGTGTGACGCCTGGCGCCGTGCCGACCGCTTTGCGCAACTGCTGCAGGCGCAAGCCTGCTGGGACGACGCGTGGGGCGCCGCCTCTCCCATTCAAGTGCTGCCGCCTTTGCTGGCCGCTGCGCAGCGTGTGGACACGGCGCAGGTGGCCCAGGAGGCACACCGGCTGGGCCAAGCCGGTCCGGCGGTGGGCGATGCGATCCGCGCGGCGCGCGTCAGCGCCGTGGCAGCGCAGTTGCCCTTGATGTGAGCCACAAGCCAAGGGCCGTCAGCGCGCCGTTCAGCACCAGCAGTTCCAGCCCCACTTGCCAGCCGCCCAACAGGGACGCCTGGTTCGCATCCAGCAAGGCACAAAGCCCCGGTGCAGCCAGCACCACCACCGGCACCCAGCCATCACGCACACGGCGTTGCGTGAACATGCCAAAGGCGAACAGCCCCAGCAAGGGCCCGTAGGTGTAGGCCGCGATCTTCAGCACCAGGCCGATCATGCTGGGGCTGTTCAAGGCCGCAAAGCCCAGCACCAGCAACAGGAACAGCGCGGCAAAACCCAGGTGCACCACGCGCCGGATGCGCACGCGTCGCTGCTCGGGCCAGTCACTTCGCTCCTGCATGCGCAGCAGGTCGATGCAGAAGCTGGAGGTCAAGGCCGTCAATGCGCCGTCTGCACTGGGCAGCAAGGCCGAGATCAAGGCCACGACAAAAAGCACCTGCACGGCCACCGGCAGGTGGCCCAGCACCACGGCCGGGAACAGCGCGTCGCCACGCACCGACATGCCAGCCTGCACAGCAAACAGGTGCAGCAGGCCACCCAGGAAGAGGAACAGGCACACGACGACGACCATCACCAGGGCCAGCACCACCACGTTCTTCTGGCCGTCAACCACACGGCGCACCGACAGGCTCTTCTGCATCATTTCCTGGTCCAGCCCCGTCATCGCGATGGCGATGAAGGCGCCGGCCAGCATCTGTTTGAACCACCAATCGCGCGCCATCGGGTCGGTGCCGAGGACCTGCGACAGGCCCTGTTGCTGCATCTGCGCCAACGCGGCCATGGGGCTCAGGTCCAGTTGCTGCAAGAGGAACACCGTGCAGACCACCAGGCCGGTCAGCATGCCGGCCGTCTGCAGCGTGTCGGTGAACACGATGGTGCGCACGCCGCCCTCCACTGTGTACAGCAGCACCATCAGCAGGATCACCGCCGCCGTCAGCCACAGCGGCACGCCGAAGTCCGACAGCAGGCTGTCCTGCAGCACCTTCACCACCAGGAACAGGCGCGCCGTGGCGCCCAGGGTGCGTGACAGCAGGAAGATGCCCGCACCCGTGCGGCCGGACACCGGGCCCAGGCGGTGCTGCAGGTAGCCGTAGATGGAGGTGAGCTGGTGCCTGTGGTACAGCGGCAGCAACAGGAAGGCCACCACCGCGTAGCCCAGCACCTGCCCCAGCACCACCTGCAGGTAGCCGAAGTGCGTGATGCCCACGGCACCCGGCACGCTGATGAAGGTGACGCCGGACAGCGAAGTGCCAATCATCCCGAAAGCCACCAGCAGCCAGGGGCTGGCGCGGTTGCCGGTGAAGAAGGCGTCGTTGTCGGCGCGGCGCGACGTCCACCAGGCCACCGCCAGCAGCAGCGCGAAGTAGCCCAGCACGAAGCCCAGCAGCAGCGTGCGCGTCACTGGGCGGGCGGCTTCTTTCGGGCCAGGAAGGCGAACACCGCATCCACGATGGGGCCGCTGCTGCGCTCCTTGCGCATGTCCGCTTGCAAGGTCAGCAAGCTGGCGCGTGCCTCGTCGCCACGGCCCAGTCGTTCCAGCAGCATGGCGCGCAGCAAGACCCAGGTGGCATAGCGGCTGTCTTCGGCTGCGGGCTTGGTGAACAACCAGTCAAACGTGGCCAAGCCATCGGCGGGCGGCAGGCTCTTCAGCACGTTGACCGAGACGCCTTCGCGCCAGGCATGGGCGTAGTGGTAGGACCAGGCGCGTTGGCGGGCGGTGTCGGCCAGTGCTTCCTGGTTCTGGCGCATGTCGTTCAAGACCTGCATCAACGCCCGGCCCAGTTCGTCGGTGCCGAGCATGGCCCCCAGTTCCAGGCGGCGGATGAAGGTCCGGTCCCGATTGGAGGCGATGGCGGCCTGGAAGTGCTTCAGGGCTTCGTCCACCTGCATCGGCCGCTGCCGCAGCAGCCAGTTGGCCCACATGCCGTGGGCATAGGCGTTTTCGGGGTCTTGTTGCAAGGCCTCGCGGTACAGACCGCTGGGGTCGATGCCGGGGTCGTGCAGGTCCTGCCAGACCATGGCGTCCGCCCACCCCAGGTGGGCCCGCAGGTCCGCTGCACGTTGCGCCGGGGCCGCAGGGCCGCCCGTGGCCAAGGCCTTCACCAGCACCGGCTTCAGTGGCGCGGTGTACTGCGCAAACGTGCGGTCCGGGCCCGGGCGGGCCACGCGCAGCCAATGCATGGCGCAGTCCTCCTGCGCCTGCGTCACCGCGGCGGGTGCATTGGGTGCCGCTGCCAGCTGGCTCAATTGCGCGAAAGGCTCAGCGGGGTTGCCTTCGGTGCACAACTTGAGCACGGCGACAGCTTCGCCGACCCGGCGCACCAATTCGGCTGCGGCGTGCTGGCGTTGCTGCTGCACCCACCAGGACGCCAGCATCACGCCCAGGAAGACTGCACCCACCGCCGCCTTCAGTGCCCAGCGGCGCGCAGGCGGCTGATTGAGACGCGCGACCGCTGCCAGCGTGGCGGCCACGGCGTCGCCCTGCGGCTCCAGCAGCGTCACGGCCAGCAGGTAGGGCGGCAACTGCGCCTTGTCCACGGGGGCCAGCAAGACGGGCAGCACGTGGCGCGCCGGCTGGGGCCAGCGCTCCTGCGCAAAACCCAGTTCGGCCCTTGCATAGCCACCTTCTCGCAGGGATTCCGGTGCCACGACGAAGACAAAGAGGTCCGCGGCATGGACCGCGCTGCGGATGGCCTGGTGGAAGGCCTCGCCGGCCGGCAGGTCGTCGCGGTCGAAGAAGACCTCGTGCTGCTCGGCTTCCAGCCCCAGCTTCAGCCGTTCTGCAAAGTCGCGGCGCGCGCTGGGGTAGGACAGGAAGATGTGCATCGCCTAGATGAGCATACCGATCAACATGCCCAGCACACTGAGCACCACGCTGCTGGCCAGCGGCACGTGGTATTCACGGTCGCGGAAGCTGAAGCTGAAATCACCGGGCAACTTTCCCAGGCCGATCTTGCGCATCCAGCCATGCAGGGTGTTGAACACCAGGCAGGCCAGCAGAAAGACGATAACCCAGCGCATCTCAGGTCCGCTCGGCCGTTCCGAAGGACCTGAGCGCCCCCTCGGGGGGCCGCGAGCAAAGCGAGCTTGGGGGCTTCATGCCGCTTCAGAGGGTGTGCATGCGGTCGCCCGCCGCAAAGCCCAAAGGATCCAGTGTGATGCCGCGGCCGAAGGCGATGACCTTGAAGAGCTCGCCCATCTCGTGTTCCGTCACCAGCTTCTGCGCCATGGCGCGTTCGCGCAGATCGGCCGTGGCCAGCAGGTCCGCCAGGCCGCAGTTGAAGAGAAAACGCGCCTGGCTGGTGTAGCCCAGCACGTCCAGGCCCGCGTCCTGCCCTGCCAGCGCGATGCCGGTGAAATTGACGTGGGCGGTGATGTCCTTGGTGCCCACGTCCACCAGCGGCCGGTCGTCCGCCTGGTGGGCGCGGTGGCACATCAAAGTGCCTGCGGTTCGCTGCGGGTGGTAGTACTCGGCTTCCGGGAAGCCGTAGTCGATGAAGAAGGCTGCGCTGCGGGTCATCCGCGTGGCCAAGGTGCGTATGAAGGCTTCGGCCTGGGGGTGGATCTCGGTGACCGTGCCAGGGACGAAAGGGCCCTGCGCTGGCGGATGCTGCCGGCTGGGGCGGTCTTCGAAACACAAGCCACCGCCCGACGCCGCGACGCCGCGTTCCAGCCACTGGCTGCCGTCCCAGTGCAAGAGCTGCACGGGCATGGCGTCCAGCACCTCGTTGCCGATGACCACGCCCTGCAGGCTGTCCGGCAGTGCATCCAGCCATTCCACGGTGCCCCGCCACGCGGCCAGCCGCAAGGCCTGGCGCTGACGCAGGCTGCCGGACAAGTCGACGATGGCGTAGCGCTTCACCCGGCCGCCCAGGCTGCCCAGCAGTTGTGCCGCCAGTGCGCCGCTGCCGGCACCGAACTCGTAGACCGTCTCGGCATCGGCGGCGTCCAGCACTTCGGCCACCTGGCGTGCCAGCGCCTGGCCAAACAGCGGCGACAGTTCCGGCGCGGTGACGAAGTCACTGCCGCTGGCCGGCATGGTGCCGAAAATGGTGGTGCCGCGCGCGTAGTAGCCGAGGCCGGGTTCGTACAGCGCCATCGACATGAAGCGGTCGAACGGCATCCAGCCGCCGGCCGATGCAATGGCCGCCAGCACACGCTGTAGGAGGCTGGCCGATAAACTCTCGGGCCCGGTCGATGACATCGTCCGCATTGTAGGAACCATGGCCTTGGCCTCCCCAAGCACCCCCCGACCTGCCCGACCCGTGGTCCTGGTCACCGGCGCCGGCCAACGGATCGGCCGCGTCATTGCGCTCGACCTGGCCGCGCAAGGCTGGGACGTGGCCGTGCACTACCGCTCGTCCGCCGCGGCGGCGTCGCAGACGGTGGCGGCCGCACGCGAAGCCGGCGCACGTTCCGAGGCCTTTGCGGCGGACCTGAGCGTGGAAGCCGAATGCGAAGCGCTCGTACCCGCCGTGGTCCAGGCCTTCGGGCGCGTGGACGCTGTGGTCAACAACGCGTCCTTGTTCGAATACGACGACCTGGCCAGCTTCAGCACCGCCACGCTGGACCGTGCCTGGCGCGCCAACACCGCGCCCGCCGTGATCCTGGCGCGAGCCTTGCACCGATTGGGCGGCACTGGCGTGGTCGTCAACCTGCTGGACCAGAAGCTCTGGAACCCCAACCCGGACTACTTCAGCTACACGCTCAGCAAGGCCGCGCTGGAAGCCGCCAACACCTTGCTGGCACAAGCCCTGGCACCGCGCGTGCGGGTGTGCGGCGTGGCGCCCGGCGTCACCCTGCTGTCCGGCGAGATGAGCGGCGCGGAGTTCGACCAGTCCCACGGCATGACCCCGCTGCAGCGCAGTTCCACCCCGCAAGACGTGGCACGCGCCGTGCGGTTCTTGCTGGAGTCGCCCGCCATCACAGGCACCACGCTGCTGGTGGACGGTGGCCAGCACCTCCAGCCCCAGTCCCGCGACGTCATGTTCCTGGCGCGTGAGAAGCCTGGCGCTCCCCAGAAAGCCCCCTGATGCAAAGCCTCATCGACCACCCACGCCTGATGGACTGCCGGCGCCTGTTCCTGCGTGACTACGAGGTGTGGATCAACATCGGTGTGCACGACTTCGAAAAGAAGGGTGAACAGCGCGTCAAGATCAACGTGGACCTGTACATCCCGATGGCCTTGAGCACGCCCGTGCACGACAAGCTGGATGAGGTGCTGGACTACGATTTCATCCGCCGCGAGATTGCCGCACGGGTCTCGCAAGGCCACATCCACTTGCAGGAAACGCTGGCGGACGACGTGCTGACCCGCATGCTGGCCCACCCCAAGGTGCGTGCCGCCCGCGTGGCGACCGAGAAGCCCGATGTGTACCCGGACTGCGATGCGGTGGGCGTCGAAGTCTTTGGCATCAAGCCATGACCCCCAGGCTCACTTCGTTCGCCACCCCCCGAGGGGGCTCTTGCAGCGGCCCGGCGAAGCCGGATCCACGCAAGTCCTTGATCGGAAAGTTTTGCTCATGAACGACATGACAGACACCGCGGTCGCCAAGAAGGCCGCCTTCGAAGCCAACAAGCTGAGCAAGCGCCTGCACCGCCAGGTGGGCCAGGCGATTGGCGACTTCAACATGATCGAGTCCGGCGACAAGGTCATGGTCTGCCTGTCTGGCGGCAAGGACAGCTACGCGTTGCTGGACATCTTGCTGTCGCTGCGCGAACGATCGCCGGCCAAGTTCACCATCGTGGCCGTCAACCTGGACCAGAAGCAGCCCGGCTTCCCGGCGCATGTGTTGCCGGACTACCTGAAGAGCCGCGACGTGCCCTTCCACATCGAGGAGCAGGACACCTACTCCATCGTCAAGAAACTGGTACCCGAAGGCAAGACCATGTGCAGCCTGTGCTCACGGCTGCGGCGCGGCATCCTGTACCGCGTGGCTGGCGAACTGGGCGCCACCAAGATCGCCCTGGGCCATCACCGCGACGACATGGTGGTGACGCTCTTGATGAACATGTTCTTCGGCAGCCGCATCAAGGGCATGCCGCCCAAGCTGGTGAGCGACGACGGCAAGAACATCGTCATCCGACCGCTGGCCTACGTGGCCGAAACCGACCTGGAACGTTGGGCAGAGCACCGACAGTTCCCCATCATTCCCTGCACCCTGTGCGGCAGCCAGACCACGCTGCAGCGCGTGCAGGTGAAGGCCATGATCCGCGAATGGGACAAGCACTACCCGGGCCGCATCGACAACATGTTCAGCGCGATGGGCAACATCACCCTGTCGCACATGATGGACCGGAACCTCTTCCCCTTTTCGACGCTCAAAGCCACAGGGGCGCCGGTTGCAGATGGTGATCTGGCTTTCGACGAAGAACCTTGTTCCTCACTTTCCGCGCCCGTGCCCAACACCATCCAGCTTCACCGCCATACGGACGGCGCCGATGCTGACCTGGAGGATTGATCGATGAGATTCCTGAACCTGCCCCTGTTCTTGCGCGGGTCCTTGCGCGGGCTCCTGCCGATGCTCGTCGCCGCCGTGGCCCTGTCCGGCTGCGCGGCCATGTCCAGCGTGACCAGCGACGTGTCCAGCTTTGGTGAATGGCCGTCCGACCGCAAGCCCGGCACCTATGCCTTTGAACGCCTGCCCTCGCAGGCCCAGAAGGGCGGCGAGGCCGACACGCTGGAAGCCGCGGCGCGCCCGGCGCTGGCCAAGGCCGGCTTCAAGCCGGTGGATGCGGGCCAGCAGCCCGACGTGCTGGTGCAGGTCGGCTCCCGCGTGGGTTATGCCGACACCTATCCCTGGGCCGATTCCCTGTGGTGGCGCGGCAGTTTTGGCTACTACCGCCACGGCCCCTGGATGGGTCCGCGCTGGGGCGTGGGCATGCAGTTCGACGCGCGCCGCTACGAACGCGAGGTGGCCGTGCTGATACGCGACCGCACGGGCGGCAAGCCGCTGTTTGAGTCCCACGCCAGCTACGAAACCTCGTCTTCCAGGTCGGGCAACCAGACCATGACGGCCCTGTTCGAAGCGGCTCTGATGGACTTCCCCAAGCTCGGCGTCAACCCACGCCGTGTGGTGGTTCAGCTGCCGGAATAGGGCCGGCCAGCCGAGTGCCCGGCCGCCGTCATGCGCCGGCCGACACCAGCGAGCGGGCGTCGTCTTCCCAGCCCTTGAGCTTTTCGCGCGCCTTCAGGCGCTGCGCAGCTGTGGTGGCATTGTGGATCTGCGCTGCCAGCCCGCAGTTGTAGTCGGTCAGCTTGACCTGGTAGGCGCGGTACTCCGTGTTCGGTGAATGTTCGGTGCGCTCCACCACGCCGCGCAACGCGGTGACGCGCTGCGCGGTGTCGGCCCGCTCGGCCTGCAGCTTGCGCAAGGTCTGCAACACGTCGCGCTGGCGGCGCTGACGCTCCAGCAGCCACAACTCCGGGTTGAAAGGAGACACAGCCACGCCATTGCGGATGACGCGCAACTGCGGCTCGTCCAGCGACCCATACAACTGTTCAGCACGGTCCACGGCGCGCTTGACGGACTCGCGTTCACGTTCGGCCCGGTCGGTCTGCAGATAGTCACCTCGCATCTCGTCGATGATCTTGGCGTAGCGCCGCTCCAGGTGGCGAAACTGCGCGTCGCCCAGGCCTGGCACCAGTTCTGCAAAGTCCGCCACCGCACGTTGCAGGGCAGGCTCCAGCTGTTCACGGATGCGGTCGGCCCAGCGACAGGTGGCCGCGGCCGTGGTGGGCTCGGCCACTTCGGCCTGCGCGCTGGCCAGCAAGGCCGCGTAGTCGTTCAGCTGGGTGCTGCGGTGCCAGGCAAACCAGGTGTCCAGCCTGCGCTTCACATCAGGCGACTGCTCCCTGGAGAAATCGAAATAAGCGTCGATCCAGATCCAGGCCAGCGTGGGGCCATTGGCGTATCCCAGGCGCAAAGCGCTGCAACCCGTGAGAAAGGGCCCGGACAGCAAGAAGAGCAATCCGATAATGACGGTTTTGATCCTGGACATCGGCATGGCTTTGAACGTCGTGATCATGGCAGCGGGCAAAGGCACACGGATGAAATCCGCGTTGCCAAAGGTCCTACACCGTCTGGCTGGGCGCAGCCTATTGCAGCACGTCCTGGATGCCGCTGCTGGTGTAAGTGCAGCACGCACCGTGATCATCACCGGCCACGGTGCCGAACAGGTCGAAGTAGCCTGCGCCCAGAGCGGCGCCGTCTTCGCACGCCAGATGCCGCAGCTGGGAACTGGTCACGCCGTGCAACAAGCGGTACCGCAACTGCCCGATGAAAACGGCATCACCCTGATCCTGAATGGCGATGTGCCGCTGTTCCGCACCGCCACGGCCTTGGCGCTGGTGCAAGCCTGTGCGGGCCAGCAACTGGCCTTGCTGACCATCGACTTGCCTGACCCCACGGGCTATGGCCGCATCGTGCGCGAGGGGCAGGCTGTGCACGCCATCGTCGAACACAAGGACGCCAGCGCCGCCCAGCGCGAAATCCGCGAGGTCTACACCGGCATCATGGCCGCGCCGACCGCGCTGCTGAAGCGCTGGGTGATGGCGCTGAAGAACAACAACGCGCAGAAGGAGTTCTACCTGACTGACGTGGTGGCTGCAGCAGTTGCAGAAGGCGTGCCCGTGGTGGCCAGCAAGGCGCCCAGCGAAACCGAAGTGCTGGGCGTCAACAGCCCCGTGCAGCTGGCCGACCTGGAGCGGCGGTTCCAGCGCCAGCAGGCCGAAGCCCACATGGAAGCCGGCGTGCGCCTGACCGACCCGGCACGCTTTGACCAACGGGGTGCACTCACCTGCGGGTCCGATGTCGAGATCGACATCAACTGCGTCTTCGAGGGCGCGGTGCACATCGCAGACGGTGCGCGCATCGGCGCGAACTGCGTCATCCGCGATGCACGCATCGGCGCCGGCGCGGTGATCCACCCGTTCACCCACATCGAAGGCGCAGACGTGGGCGCGGGGTCGCTCATCGGCCCCTTCGCACGGCTGCGACCGGGTGCGGTGCTGGGCACCGAAGTCCACATCGGCAACTTCGTCGAGGTCAAGAACAGCACGCTGGCTGCTGGGGCCAAAGCCAACCACCTAGCTTACCTGGGTGACGCCACGGTGGGCGAACGGGTCAACTACGGTGCCGGCAGCATCACGGCCAACTACGACGGCGCCAACAAGCACCGCACCGTGATTGGCGATGACGTGCATGTGGGCAGCAACTGCGTCATCGTGGCGCCAGTGACGCTGGGCAAGGGCGCCACCATCGGCGGCGGCAGCACCATCGCCAAGGACGCACCGGCCGGCCAGCTGACCGTCGCACGTGCCAAGCAGGTCACCTTGCCGGGTTGGGTGCGGCCGAAGAAGGCGCCGAAGCCGACCTGATCTGCCGCGCACGCAACCAGGCCTCGAAAGCTTCGGCCGGCTGCGGTTCCAGTTCCAGTCGGCCCTGCTGCAGCTCGCAACCCTGGGCCAGCAGCAGCTCACGCTGCGCGGCGTTGGACACACCTTCTGCCAGCACCTGCAGACCCAGCCCCCGGCCGAGCTGGATGATCGATTGCACGATGGCCGCCGAACCGCCATCGGCCGGCAGTCCTTCGACAAAACCGCGGTCGATCTTCAGCCGATCGATCGGCAGGCGCTGCAGGTTGCGCAGCGAGGTGTAGCCGGTGCCGAAATCGTCCACCGCCACGCGCACGCCCAAGGCACGCAAGCGTGCCAGAACGGGTTGGACCTCGGCAGGGTCCTGCATCAGCATGCGTTCGGTAATTTCCAGTTCCAGCAGGCTGCCCATGGCGCCGGCATCCTGCAAGGCCCGTTCGATGCTGGCCAGGAAGCCAGGGCTGCGGAACTGCAAGGGACTCACATTCACGGCCACCGCCACGCGCAGCAGGCCAGCTTGCTGCCAGCGCACGGCCTGCGCCAGCGCCGTGGCCAGCACCCATTGGCCGATGGGCAAGGTCAGGCGTCGCGCCTCGGCCAGCGGAATGAACTGGTCCGGGCCAATGAGTCCCTGGTTCGGGTGCGCCCAGCGGATGAGGGCCTCCACACCCATCAGCGCGCCGTCCGTCACGCGCAACTGGGGCTGATAGTGCAGCACGAACTCGCCGTCACGCACGGCCTGCAGCAGGCGGCTTTCCATGGCCAGTTCGGCACGCGCGGCTTCGGCCATTTCAGGGTGAAAGAACTCATAACCGGCACGGCCACGCGCCTTGGCACGGTACATGGCGGTGTCAGCGTGCTTGATGAGCTCGGCTGCGCTTTCACCATGCACTGGAAACAGCGCCACGCCAATGGACGGGGTGACGGAAATGGAGCTGCCTTCCACGTCCAGTGGCGCACCGACCGCAGCCAGCAGGCGCGCCGCTACTTCGGCGACAGCCGCTTCGGTGGCTTCGCCGTGCAGAAGCAGCACGAACTCGTCGCCGCCAAAGCGGGACACCAGGTCGGCCTCACGCAAGGTGGCGGTGATGCGGCCGGCCACGGTCTGCAGCAGCATGTCGCCCACCGGGTGGCCCAGCGAATCGTTGACGCGCTTGAAGTGGTCCAGGTCCAGGAACAGCAGAGCCAGCGGCCGGCCTTCTGCACGTGCACGGATCAGCAGGTCGTTGGCGCGGTCGGTGAAGGCGGCGCGGTTGGGCAGCCCCGTGAGGGCGTCGTGGTGAGCGAGGTGATGGATGCGCGCCTGTGCGTCCAGCCAGGGCCGGATGTCGCGCACGATGGTCATGCGCTGCTGCTCCTGCACCTGTCCAGGGCGCGGCACGAGCACGGTGCGCACGATGAATTCCACCGGCACGCGGCTGCCGTCGCGGTGCAACACGACGGTGTCGTAGCGGATCTCATCACCCGCTGCCATGACCTCGGCCACACGCGGGCGCACGTCCTCGGCCACGAAGTCCAAGGCGGGCCGGCCGATCAGGTCGTCCAGGCCGTAGCCCAGCAGTTGCAGCAGCGGTGGGTTGACATCCGTGATGACGCCGCCGCGGTGGAAGACGATGCCCTCTGCGCTGGCGTGCATGAACTTGGCCAGGCGCTCTTCGCTGTCGCGCAATGCGGCTTCGGCTCGGCGATGACGGCTGATGTCGGCCACCAGCACGAAGGCACCGATGGCACCGACGGCGGGCTGGGTGTCGTCGGTGTGGGGCAGCAGGTGGACTTCGATGGTGCGCGTCTGGCCGTCGGCACCCGCCAGCTGGCGCTCATAGCGCACCGCTTCGATGGTGGAGATGACATGGTCCACCTGCGGCTGGATCAGCCGCGCGGCCGACTCTCCGATGATCTGCGCCACGCTGCAGCCCAGGATGCTCTGCTGGTCATGGCCGAACATCTGCGCATAGCCCTCGTTGGCGTAGCGGCAGATGTTGCCGTCACGCTCGAAGTAGGCAATGGCCACCGGCACGGCATTGCTGACGCGATGGAACTGCGCCAGTTCCGCGCGCAGCGCACGGACCTCTTCAGGCGTCACGACCGGACCCCTTCCGCCACATCGGCAGCAAGACAGAGGTCCTCCCAGGCCTTGGACTTGTCCAGCGGGCTGCGCAGCAAGTAAGCCGGGTGGTAGGTCACCACCAGGGGCACGCCCTGGTAATGGTGCACGCGGCCGCGCAGCCGGCCGATGGGCTCGTCGCTGCGCAGCAATGCCTGCACGGCAAAGCGGCCCATGGCCAGGATGATGCGCGGCCGCAGCAGTTCGATCTGCCGCACCAGGAAGGGCTCGCATTTCGCCATCTCTTCCGGCGCCGGGTTGCGGTTGCGCGGCGGCCGGCACTTCAGTGTGTTGGCGATGTAGACACGCTGCTCCGGGCCTTCTTCGCCAGCCACGCCGCGCGTGAGCTTCAGGGCTGCCAGCATGCGGTCCAGCAACTGGCCGGCAGCGCCCACGAAGGGCTCGCCCTGCCGGTCTTCGTTCTCGCCGGGCGCTTCACCCACCACCAGCCATTGCGCCTGCTCATGCCCGACGCCAAAGACCGTTTGCGTACGGCTCTCGCACAGCGTGCAGGCTTGACACTGCGCCACGGCTTGGCGCAGGTCGGACCACCCCAGCGAGGCAAGCTCCGAAGGCATGGCAAGCGGTGCGCGGGAGGGCGCGGCTTCGGCAACACGCACAGAGGCGGGCGTGCTGGGTGCGGGTCGTGCGGGTGGGCTTGCGGTGTGGCTTGCAGGAACGTTTGCGAGCCCGCGCGTGACCCCCGCCAAAGCGTCCCGTGCAGGTACGGGCCCGACGACGGGTGGCAGGCCCTGGTCCACCGTCGGCGTCGTCCACAGGCGCAGGCCCATGGCACGCAGCTGCGCGTGCTGGTGCTCAGACCAGGCCATCGTGCGCTCCTGCGGCCGAGTCCAAGTCCAGATCCAGGCTCATTACCTGCGCGTCTTCGCGGCCCTGGGCCGCCGGGTAGTAGCCTCGCCGCAGCCCCACATCCGCAAATCCTCGGCCCAGATACAGGGCCCGTGCGCGTTCATTGCTGCCGCGTACTTCCAGCAGCAGGCGCGGCAGCGACAAGCGGCGGGCCAGTGCCTGCACATGGTCCAGCAGCAGATGGCCGTAGCCCTGGCCTTGCCGGTCCGGCGCAACCGTGATGTTGAGCAGATGCAGCTCGTCAACTCCGGCCATGGCGATGAAGTAGCCCGTCAGCTGCGCGTCCACTTCCAGCAATTCGGCAGCGTAGCCCGCAGCCAGTGAATCGATGAAGTTGCCACGTGTCCAGGGGAAACCGTACGCACTGGCCTCGATGCGGGCCACGGCGTCGACGTCCTGGGCCAGCATGGCGCGGGTGCGCACATGCGGGCCGGGTCGCGGCTGCATGCGGGCATTCATGGCACCGCTTTCGTGGCCTGCGAAGCTCCCGATTTGGCCACGCGCTGCAGTTCGCGTTCGGCAGTGGTGAAAGCCACCTTGTCGCGAAGGTAGAGGGGCAAGGCATCGGCCGCATCCACGCCGTGACCGTCCTCGGCTGCGACAAGTGCCAGGCGAAGCAGTGCGCCGGCACGGTCAGCTTCCTGGGGCACGCGCGGCCAGGTCGAAGGCAGGTGCAGGCGGTCACCAAAGGCCGCCAGCGCACTGCCCGCGAGCACATGCGATGACAAGCCAGCCCACTGTGCGTGCAGGACATCCAGCGTGTACAGGCCCGGCGGCTGCAGCGCTTGCCAGCGGCCCTGGTCCCAGCGGTAACGGCCGGCATAGATCTCGTCCATGCGGGCGTCCATCACCACGGCGACGTCCAGTGCCCCGGCGTGCAGCCCGTGTGGGGCCAACTGCTGACGCGCGTCGTCGGCCACGATGAGCAGGCTGTCCAGCGGCAACACCGGGCGGGCCAAGCCGAAGCCCAGTCCCTGCGCCACCGCGCAAGCCGTGCGCAGCCCGGTGAACGCACCTGGGCCACGACCGAAGGCGACAAATGACAGATCTTGCAAGCGGGTGCCGGCACGTTCCAGCAGGCCCTGGATCAAGGGCATCAGAGCGGCCGACGCTTGCGGGCCGCCCGGTGCCGTTGCGGTGTGGAAATGCCCGCCCGCAGCCAGGGCTGCAGCGATGTGGTCGGTGGAGGTGTCCAGCGCCAGAACAGGCGGCTGCAGCTCGTGGGGAGCAGGCATCCGGGCAGTTTAGCCGTGCGATCATTCCCGGCATGTTTCAGTCGTTTGCGGACGTGTTTCAGACCATGACCGGCACCCGGACCGGTCGATTCCTGGCCTGCAGCACGGCCGGTCTGCTGGCCCTGGCGCCGGCGCAGGCCGCCTCGCAACTGCCGCCCGAGGCGCTGCAAGCGCTGCAACTTGCTGGCGTGCCGGCCGAGGCCCTGTCGGTGGTGGTGCATGACGTCAGCGCCGACCACCGCGTGCTGCGCTGGCAGGAACAGAAGCCACTCAACCCGGCGTCCCTGGCGAAGTTGCTGACCACCTACGCCGCGCTGGACCGTCTGGGACCGGCCTTCACCTGGTCCACGCCGGTCTGGATCACCGGCCCGCTGAAAGATGGCGTGCTCGAAGGATCGGTGTTCATCAAGGGCCAGGGCGACCCCAAGCTGGTGCTGGAACGCGTCTGGCTGCTGCTACGCCGCGTGCAGGACATGGGCGTGCACGAGATCCGCGGCGACATCGTGCTGGACAGCACCGCTTTCATTGCACCCGAAGCCGATCCGGGTGACTTCGATGGCGAACCATTGCGCCCTTACAACGTGCGCGCTTCAGCCTTGCTGCTGAACTTCCGGTCCGTCACCTACACCTTCCAGCCCGACGAAGCTGCCGGCGTGGCGCACGTGCTGGTGGAACCTTCGCTGGCTGGCCTGCAGGCGGAGCGCACGGTGCCCTTGGCCGCCGGTGCCTGCGGTGACTGGCGCGGTGCCTTGAAAGCCAGCTTCGAACCCGGCCGCACCCGCTTCGCAGGCAGCTACCCGGCCGCCTGCGGAGAAAGCTACTGGCCAGTGGCTGACCCGGCACCCGGCAGCTACGACGCGCGGCTGGTTGAAGCGCTGTGGCGCGAGATGGGTGGGCAGCTGCAAGGCGTGGTGCGCGATGGCGCCGCGCCGACGGACCTGAAGCCTGCCTTCGAGCAGCGTTCGCCCGCGCTGGCCGAGCTCATTCGGGACATCAACAAGTACAGCAACAACCTGATGGCGCAGCAGTTGTTCTACACGCTCGCTTTGCAGTCACGCCGCTCAGGTGCCGTGGGGCCGGTGACGCAGGAACTGGCCCGCGATAACTTGTTGCGTTGGCTCATTGAACGGTCTGGCGCCGTGGCACCTGGAGAGGTGGTGGTGGACAACGGCTCGGGCCTGTCGCGCAAGACGCGCATCAGCGCGCTGCGCCTGGCGCGGCTGCTGATCTCGGCCTTTGAAAGCCCGGTGATGAGCGAGCTGATGTCGTCGCTGCCCATCTCCGGCCTGGACGGCACGCTGCGCCGGTCGCGCACGACGCCGGGCCGCGCCCACCTGAAGACCGGGTCGCTGCGCGACGTGGCCGGCGTGGCCGGCTATGCCTTGTCCAACAGCGGCAAGCGCTATGTGGTGGTGGCCATCATCAACCACCCGAATGCCAATGCGGCCCGGCCGGCCTTGGATGCGGTGGTGCAGTGGGTGCTGCGCGACGCGCCGGCGCGCTGACCGCGCAAAAGAAAAACCCGGCCGGGCGTGAGCCGGGCCGGGCTTGCGTCAGCAGCTTCTGCTCAGAACTTGTGGCCAATGCCGAAGCTGATGGACAACGGGTCCAGCTTCGCGTCCAGGGTCTGGCCTGTGGACAGCGTCGTCTTCGTCTTCAGGAAAGTCTTCAGCACCGTGGCGTCCAGCGACCAGCCGGGCGCCAGCGTGAAGTTGCCGCCCAGTTGCACCGTGGCCGCCAGCTTCGACTGCACATTGATTGTGGTCGGGTTGGACGGCGTGCCCCCTGTGAGAGCGGTCAGCGCCGCCGTGCTGCGTGCCTTGTAGAACTTCGCATAGGTCAAGCCGGCGCCCAGGTAGGGACGGAAGCTGTCGTTGGCGCCCATGAACCGGTACTGGCCCAGGAGCGTGATCGGCAAGGCCTTCACTTCACCGATCTTGCCGACGCCCGCGATGGCGCCAGCGCCCACGATGTCGTGCTTGAAGCCTGCAGCCAGTGGCAAGTCCAACGCAATGCGGTCGGTCAGCATGTAGGTCAGGCCACCGCTGACGGCCGAAGCCGGCTTGATGTCGGCCTGGGTGCCGGCAAAGCTGGGCGCTGTCAGGTCACCGCTGGTGACATCGGGCCTGATCTGGGTGGCGCCGATGCGCCCGATCAGCGACCCAGCCGACTGGGCCTGTGCCGAACCTGCGGCCGCCAGGGCCAAAGCCGCCATCCACCCTGCAGCGGCCACGCGATTGATTCCATGTGTCATGTTGGTGTCTCCTGCGAGCGTGGGTCAGAGCCAGCCGGCCTGTGCCAGGGTGCGCGAGATCAATTGCGCCAGCAATTGATGGCCCAGTGGCGTCGGGTGGAAGCTGTCGGAGAAGGCGTAGGTCTTCCACCAATCCGCGCCGCCAGTAGCGCCTGTGGGCGGTGTCTGCGCTGACAGGCTGGCGGAGGTGCAGGTGGGGAAGCTGTAGATCGCCAAGCCATCCGAACCCGTGCCCACCGACGGACAGGCCGGCGTGGTGACATTGGTCAAGCCGAACTGCGCAGGCGAAGCGACCTGGTCGTTGAACGCGGTGTAGAAGTCCACGACGGCAACCGCCCGGTTGCCAGCAAAGCGTGTCGCCAATTGGGTGTTGAAGGAAACCACCCAGCTCTTGAACAGCGCTTCGCTCTGCGTGCGTGCTGCAGCTCCGGCCTGGGCGGCGATGCCCGCCAGCACCGCCTGGAAGCGAGGCGTGTTGGTGATGCCGGGCATGTTCAGCACGGCCACCTTTTGCGCGCCCTTGTCCAGCGCCTGGGTCTTGATGATGTTGTAGAAGCTGTCTGCCAGCGCCGACATGTAGGTGTTGCCGGCACCCGCCAGCGCTGCGGAGCAGGCCGCCGAGCTGGGCGCCGCGCAGGCCGTGGCGATGGGTGCCATCTGGGCGCCGCTGAGCACCGTGCCCAGCAGGGTCAGGTAGGCCGCGCCGCCATCGGTGGGTGCGCGCAGGTAGGCGCCCACCAGGGCCGCAGCGTCATTGCCGCCACCATCGATCAACACCAGGTCCGTGGGCAAGTAGTTGCCGCGCACGCCCGCGGTGGACGCCGTGGCCATTTGCACGCCAATGCCCCTCGGGTCTGCTGCGGAGTAGCCCGAGCCCGTGCCGTTGATGACACCGCCACCGATGGCGAAGTTGTTGCATCCGACGGCGGTGTTGGCCGCGAAAGTGGTGCCGTTGAACGCATAGAAGTTGCAGCCAGTGCCCAGGCCGAAACTCTGCGACACGCGTTCCGGATAGATGAGGTTGCCCTGCACCGTGAACTTGATGCCGAAGGTGCCGGAATCGGCAAGGCTGTCGCCGAACACCTTGACGGTGTTGACCTGCGCACGCGGCGTGGTATCGCCACCGTCGCTGCCGCCGCAAGCCGCCAGCACCGCGCACAGCAGCGCGGCCAAGGGCCACTTCTTGTGATGAATCCTGTGACTGAACATGTTGTCTCCTTCAGAGCGAACCGCAGGCGCAGCAAAGTGCCTGCCATGTGCAGATCACTATAAGAGGCGTCATCTGCACGGAGGGCCGGGCAATACCCTGCCAAGCTGGCCGTTTGCGTCACCTTGCTGACGTGAACGGCCAAGCCCTGGCATCGGGCCTGGCTTGCTGTCGCGAACCCGTCAGAACGGGTTGCGGCGCACGCGGTCCAATGCCAGGGTGGCAATCTGGTTCTGACCGCCCGACGAGAGGTGCTTCTCGTCTGCCCACAGGTAGGTGCTGACGGTGGCACCGGTGACAAGCGTGTTGGTGTTGCAGTTGGGGATGGGCACCGTGCAGACGCCGGTGCTGATGTCGGTGAAGCCGAAACTGCCCGGCGAGCGGCCGATGGACTGGGTGCGCAGGTCCAGTTGCACCAGACCCACATAGCGGCCGTCCAGCAGCACCTTCGTGCCCAGGCGCTCATTGAAGGCCGTGGTCAGGCGCGTGATGAGCGCGGCACGGTCGAAGCCGGTGCCGGAGTAGTTGTCGCTCTCGGTACGGGCGTAGGGACTCAAGCCCAGTTCCGGCAGGTTGGAGACCACCACCTTGGCACCCAGGGCCACCAGGCGGTTGACGATACCGGCCAGCTGGTCGGCACGGCCGCGGGCTTCGGCCAGCAACGACTCTTCGCTCTGCGAAGGGTACTGTTCGTACAGTTCCCAGATGTCATTGGTGCCGGCCAGGATCAGCGCCAGGTCGTTGTTCTGCACGCCGCCGGTGGACACCATGCCGTCCACCTGGATGGCCACGTCGGACACTTTGGCGCCGACGGTCGCGTACATCATCGCCCTGGGTTCCAGAGGCGGGTTGCCGGTGTTGCACTCCGCAAAGACATAGCCGTAGTAGCCCGCCACGGACTGGACCCAGTTGGGTTCGAGATTGCAGTCGACGGACCCGGTGTTCACGTCGATGCCATTGATGCCCCAGTGGCGGCCGTCGGAAAGCAATGCGCTGCTGTCGTCGCCAAAGGCCATCACCCGGTTGGCCACAAAGGGCTCGTACTGGGTGGTCCCACCGCCGCAGCCGGCCACCACCGCCGCCACGAACACGGCGGCGGCCGCGGGCAGGCGCCAGCGACGTGAGGCGTTGCGCTTGAAGATCATCTGGGCTCCGGAAGGCGATTGGGCAGTATTGAGCGCCTTGCCGCACCAGAAGTTCCGGCCGGCAGGCTTCGAGGTTCAGGCAGCAGCCGCGCGTTGAAGCCGGTCCCGCACACCGTCCCATTCGGCGCCGGAGGGCGGGCGTTCGACCCAGATGGCGCGGACACCCGCAGCATCCAACTCACGCAGCACCGAGAACAACTCGTGCGCCACCGCAGCCGCATCGCTGGGCATGGTCCTATGAAGACAGGATCCGGACCAGCCCTGCAAGGCCGCAGGCGCAAGCCGGGAATATACCCCGACCACCCCATCCCTTGCCCCATCACCAGACCGCGGCCGCTGGGCCAGTCGGTCCTGCAGTTCGCCCAGGTCCCACAGTTTCACGGGCACGGAAGGCGCGTAGTGCGCCTCCAGCGTGCCGGAAGCGCGGGGCGACTGCGCGTCGGGCTGGGCCAGCGTGGCCCCCAGCACCGCTTCGATCTGGTGTCGGCTCAGTTGGCCTGGACGGAGCAACGCCGGCTGCGGCCGCGTGCAATCGACGATGGCCGACTCGATGCCCACCTCACAAATGCCCCCGTCCAGCACGCAGAGCGTTGGGCCGAATTCCTGTGCCACGTGCTCGGCCGTGGTCGGGCTGACGCGGCCGAAACGGTTGGCGCTGGGACCTGCCACGCCAGGCACGCCACGAAGAGCCGCAGCGCGCAGCAGTGCCAGCGCCACGGGATGTGCAGGCATGCGCAAGCCGATGCTGTCCTGTCCGCCAGCGGCAGCGGCTGCCACACCGGGCCGCCGCGGCACGATCAAGGTCAGGGGACCGGGCCAGAACGCGGCGATCAGTCGCTGCGCCGCTGGGTTGAGGCCGGGCGTGAACAGCGCGGCCTGTGTCTTGTCGGCCACGTGCACGATCAAGGGGTGGTCTGAAGGGCGGCCCTTGGCGGCAAATATCTTGGCCACCGCCGCTTCATCATCTGCACGCGCACCCAGGCCGTAGACGGTCTCGGTCGGAAAGGCGACCAGTTCGCCCGCGGCCAGCCGGTCTGCGGCTTCGGCCACAGCGGCGTCGCCGGGGATCATTGCCATGTCGGGTCCCGGTGCTCGACCGGTCAAAAAGGCGCCATGCCGAGCAAGGCGGCAGCCTGACGCGCGGTGGCCAGGGCAGTGGCCGCATCGGCAGCCGTGCAGGTGAGGTGGCCCATCTTGCGGCCCGCGCGCGCCTGCGTTTTGCCGTACAGGTGCAGTCGTGCACCCGGCAGGGCCAGGACCGCAGGCCAGTCGGGCTCTTCTGCCGTGAGGCTGCCCGCCCGGAACCACAGATCACCCAACAGGTTGAGCATCACGGCCGACGAGTGCTGGTGCGGCGCGACCAGGGGCAGGCCCGCCAGGGTGCGGACTTGCAGATCAAACTGCGACAGATCACAAGCATCGATGCTGTAGTGGCCGGAGTTGTGCGGCCGTGGCGCCATTTCATTGGCAACCAGACTGCCGTCTTCGAGCAAGAAAAACTCCACGCAAAGCACCCCCACGTACTGCAGGCTTGCCGCCAGGCGCGCAGCCAAGTTCACAGCCTGCTGTGCCAAGGTGGGCGCGAGGTCTGGCGCGGGCACCTGCGTGACCGCCAGGATGCCGCCGCGATGCAGGTTCTGCTGAACGGGCAGATGCACCAACTGGCCATTGGCGCCACGGGCAACGATGACGCTGATTTCCGTGCGCAGTGGCAAGCGCTTTTCCAGCACGCAGGGCACGGCACCCAATTGAGCCCAGGCCGCCGGCAAATCGGCCAGCGTCAGCACGGTCAGCTGGCCTTTGCCGTCGTAGCCCATGCTGGCCGTCTTGAGGATGCCGGGCAGCAAGGCCGCATGCTCGTCGAATGCGGCCTCTTCGCGCGAACGGATCAGCGCATGCGGTGCACACGGCACACCGGCCGAGACAAAACAGGCCTTCTCGCGCGCGCGGTGTTGGCAGACCTCCACCGCAGCCGCCGGTGGTGACACGAATCGCAACCTCGCCAAGCTGCGCAGTGCATCCGCAGGGACGTTCTCGAACTCGGTGGTGATGGCGTCACAACGCTGGGCCAGCGCAGCGAGCGCGGCGGTGTCCATGTAGGGCGCGCACAGGTGCTCGTCCGCCGCAGCGCCTGCCGGACTGGCCGCATCAGGTTCCAGCACCGCCACCCGGAAGCCGTGGACCTGCGCTGCGTGCACGAACATGCGACCCAATTGCCCACCACCCATTACGCCCAGCCATGACCTGCCGGGCACCAATGGCGCCGCGGTGCGCAGCGATGCCGTCATTGCAGGTCCTGCGTCATGGCCCGCGCGGCTGCGGTCTGCTCCGCGCGAAAGCTCAGCAGCTTTTCATGCAACGCGTCGTCATGCCGAGCCAGCATCGCCACCGCAAACAGCGCAGCATTGGCGGCACCGGCAGGGCCAATCGCAAAGGTCGCAACGGGAATGCCCGTGGGCATTTGAACAATCGAATAGAGCGAGTCCACACCTTGGAGTTGCTTGCTGGACACCGGCACCCCGAGCACAGGCACGGTGGTCTTGGCAGCCAACATTCCCGGCAGATGCGCTGCGCCTCCAGCCCCCGCGATGATGGCCTGCAGCCCGTTCGCCGCGGCCTGCTCGGCATAAGCAAACATGTCGTCCGGCATCCGGTGCGCGGAGACCACGCGCTTGTCGTATGGAACGCCGAAACGGTCCAGGATTTCAGCGGCATGGCGGAGTGTTTCCCAGTCGCTGGAGGAGCCCATGAGGAGGGCTAGTGTGGGAACAAAATTCATCTTTGCAGCGTAACAAGCGCTAGGTCTTTTGGTGGCTCAGATCTGAGTTACTTCTCGGTCCCTCAGCGAACGGTGCAAGCATTTTTTTCAAACCCAGAATTGTGGCTTGCTGCGCTGCAAGGGCCTTCGTTGCGCTGTCTTGATGTGACTGTGCAAGACCAGGCTCCCGAACGATCTTAAAGTACCTGGCGAGCGAGTCCTCGACTACCGCTCGGTCGTCGGGTGAGAGTTGGTCCAACGAACCAGACACGACAAATGCGACATCCATTGCCGCCCTGGTCAGATCGCCGCGAATCGCCAGACACCTCGCTCTGTCTGCGTGTAGCAAGAACTCCTCTCCACTTCCGGCCGGGACCTCTCCGCCACTCAATACAGCATCAATCGCATGTTCTGCGATTTGATACTGCTCTCGGAGCATGTGAATTCCGATGCTGGCAGAACTAAGCAAGTGCTCCAGGGAGGTAAGTCGAGCGGAGCCCTGATAGTTGATTGCGGAGCGCACTTCGACGTCCAGCATCGACAGCCGACTCGAGTGGATATCGCTGGATAGTCCCTCAAGACGAGCGACCGCCACGCGCATCGCCGCTCTGTTGTAGATGATCGCTCCGAGCGCAGCTTGGTCACCTAACTTTGACGCCAGAACACGAGCTCTCTCATGCCACTTTCGCCCTTCCAATTCGCTTCCTACGAACAGAAATGCGTCACCGAGAACTAAGGACAGGCGACATTCGGCCGTCCCGTCATCCAAGGTTAAGTCTTGAAGACACTTGGTCAACTCAGCAGCCATGCTGTCGTAGTTGCCCAGATTGAAGTCAATATGTGCGAGCCATGCAGAAGTTAGAGCACTGAATTGCGTTTCTCGCATCAAGCCGCTTATCAGGTTTGCTCGCAGCATGCGGTCTCGAGCCTTTGGGCTGAGCTCTCGAAAGTAGAGCTGCAGGGCTTCTAGGCACATTATCAGGATGGATATTCGTGGGAAGTGGCCACTCCCAAAGTCACGCCTCAGTAGGAGGCGCTTCTGCTCCGCAGCTTCAAAGTCTCCCACCCGCGCCTCGTAACATGCAAGGAATGCGATTGACTCTGCGCGCTTTGCTGGATCCAGCTCCGCACGGATGGACTCGAGGAGACGCTCAACAAGCGGCGCAGCCATACGATTCCCCCCTCACTGATACAAGATTCAGGATTTTCACCGCGAACGCGATTGGCGGCTGACATTCAACTTCAGCTCACCTAAAGAAAGAGCCCGGCATTTGCCGGGCTCATGATGTGGGCCAACAGACCGCAATCTCGCGGTCCAGGACCTACATTTACGGCTTGTTGCCCGTCGGGAAGGGCCAAGCTGCCGCGGGGTTCAGCGTAGTTTTCGCTGGCGCAGGGGCAGCAGGGGCAGCGGGCGCGGCAGGAGCCGCCTTCTTCGCCGCCTTCTTCGCAGCCGGCTTCTTTGCGCCCGGCTTCTTCGCAACAGCCTTCTTCGCCGCCGCCTTCTTCGCTGGCGCCGCCTTCTTCGCTGCCGGCTTCTTCGCCGCGGCCTTCTTGGCCGGTGCAGCCTTCTTGGCCGGGGCCTTCTTGGCTGCAGCCTTCTTGGCCGGAGCGGCCTTCTTCGCGGGGGCGGCCTTCTTCGCGGGCGCCTTCTTGGCCGGAGCCTTCTTCGCCGCAGCCTTCTTGGCCGGGGCCTTCTTTGCAGTTGCCATAACGATCTCCTTGATCAAGTTACAAAAAACACCGCACGCCTTGGGGCCGCGCGGCGATCCATCGCCCAGTGGTCTGCCAGTTGGCTTTTGCCGCCTGACCGTTGCCCCGGTGCGATGAACGGGGTTGCAGACAGGTCGCCGGTCTGATGCCAGCTGCTGTCTGCGATTCTTGATCTCTCCAAATCACCGGCACTTGCCCGCTGCCATGCGGGTTGAAGAGACGGTGTTGCGGTGTGCATGCGTGGGACTTCGCTTTCAGTCCCAGGCCAGCGCGCCGCCGGTCTGGTAGTCGATGACACGGGTCTCGAAGAAGTTGCGTTCCTTCTTCAAGTCGATCATCTCGCTCATCCAAGGGAAGGGGTTCTCTTCGTTCGGAAACAGGGCTTCCAGGCCGATCTGCATGGCACGCCGGTTGGCGATGTAGCGCAGATAGCCCTTGAACATGCTGGCGTTCATGCCAAGCACACCGCGCGGCATGGTGTCTTCGGCGTAGCGGTACTCCAGTTCAACAGCCTTCTCGAACAGCGCCTTGATGTCGGCCTTGAAGGCAGACGTCCAGAGGTGCGGGTTCTCAAGCTTGATCTGGTTGATCAGGTCGATGCCGAAATTGCAATGCATGGACTCGTCGCGCAGGATGTACTGGTACTGCTCGGCAGCACCGGTCATCTTGTTCTGCCGACCCAGCGCCAGGATCTGCGTGAACCCGACATAGAAGAACAGGCCTTCCATCAGGCAGGCGAAGACGATCAGGCTCTTGAGCAGCGTCTGGTCGTTTTCCGGCGTGCCGGTGTGGAAGTGCGGGTCCATGATCGCTTCGATGAAGGGGATCAGGAACTCGTCCTTGTCGCGGATCGACGTGACCTCGTGGTACGCGTTGAAGATCTCGCTTTCGTCTAGACCGAGACTTTCAACGATGTACTGGTAGGCGTGTGTGTGGATCGCTTCTTCGAACGCCTGGCGCAGCAGGAACTGACGACATTCAGGCGCCGTGATGTGGCGGTAGGTACCCAGCACGATGTTGTTGGCGGCCAGTGAATCGGCCGTGACGAAGAAGCCCAAGTTGCGCTTGATGATGCGGCGCTCGTCTTCGGTCAAGCCGTTGGGATCCTTCCAAGTCGCGATGTCACGCGACATGTTGACCTCTTGCGGCATCCAGTGGTTGGCGCAGGTGGAGAGGTACTTCTCCCACGCCCACTTGTACTTGAACGGCACCAACTGATTCACATCGGTCTGGCCATTGATGATGCGTTTGTCTGCTGCGTTCACGCGGCGCGTCGCTGTGACCGCGGCTGCGGTGGCTGTGCGCACTGGCGATGCGACTGCAGGAACGGCAGCAACTGGAACTGCGGCTGCAACAGAAGCCAGGGCAGGGGCATCGAACAGCGGCGCGCGAACAGCCACCGGAGCCGAAGAAGGCATGGCGTGCGGCGCAAGGCTTGCCGCTTGATTTGATGAACTCTTGGCGTCGTCTTCCCAGACCAGCATGTGTGTACGTCCTGTCAGTTCGAATTATCGGAGTGTTGCTCGCAAACACCAAGCACTGGTTGACATCAAGGCGTCTTCGTTGTTGCAGCAGCGCATCGACTTTCAATCGCAAGTGGCCGATGCGATGACTGCTTCACGCGAGATTGCATGCGCTGCTGTCGCTGTGTTTGGCGATGCCGACGCGCATGCGTGACGCTGATGTTGTGCGTGGTCCCTCTCTTATTGGCAAGCCTCGCAATCAGGGTTGTCGATCGAACAGAACTTGATGTCGGTTGCGGGCTCGCTGGCGGATGCAGGCGCTGCAGCGCCGACAACGGCTTGCGTGTTCGACACCGAATTGAGCGAGCCCGGCGCCACCGTGCTCTTCTCTGCGTACGTGGCACTCGTCGTGCGGAGGTAGTAGGTGGTCTTCAAGCCACGCAACCACGCCAGTTTGTAGGTCTCGTCCAGCTTGCGGCCCGACGCACCCGCCATGTAGATATTGAGCGACTGCGCTTGGTCGATCCACTTTTGCCGGCGTGCGCCGGCTTCCACCAGCCACGTGGCGTCGACTTCGAAAGCGGTGCCATACAGGCGCTTCAGTTCTTCAGGCACACGGTCGATCGGATGCAGCGAGCCTTCGAAGTGCTTCAGGTCCATGACCATCACGTCGTCCCACAGGCCCAGCTTCTTCAAGTCGCGCACCAGGTACTCGTTGACCACGGTGAACTCGCCGGACAGATTGCTTTTCACCGACAGGTTGCCGAAGCTCGGCTCGATGGACGCGTCCACGCCGATGATGTTGCTGATGGTGGCCGTGGGTGCGATGGCCACGCAGTTGCTGTTGCGCATGCCGTGCTCGGCAATGCGCGCACGCAGGGCGGTCCAGTCCATGGTGCTGCTGCGGTCCACTTCCAGATGACCGCCACGTTCCTGCGCCAGCAGGTCCAGGCTGTCCTGGGGCAGGATGCCGCGGTCCCACAGGCTGCCGCGGTAGCTGCTGTAGCGGCCGCGCTCTTCAGCAAGTTCGGTGCTCGCCCAGTACGCGTGGTAGCAGATGGCTTCCATCGAACGGTCTGCGAACGCCACCGCCTCCATGCTGGCGTACGGCACGCGCAACTGATACAGGCTGTCCTGGAAACCCATCAGACCCAGGCCCACCGGTCGGTGGCGGAGATTGCTGTCGCGCGCCTTCTTCACCGCGTAGTAGTTGATGTCGATGACGTTGTCGAGCATGCGCATGGCCGTGCCGATCGTCTTCTTCAGCTTGACCTGGTCGACATCACCATCCAACAAGTGCTGCGCCAGGTTCACGCTGCCCAGGTTGCACACGGCGATCTCGGCGTCATTCGTGTTCAGCGTGATTTCCGTGCACAGGTTGGACGAGTGCACCACGCCCACATGCTGCTGGGGGCTGCGCACGTTGCAAGCATCCTTGAAAGTGATCCAGGGGTGGCCCGTCTCGAACAGCATCGACAGCATCTTGCGCCACAGGTCCTTGGCCGGCATGCGCCTGAAGAGCTTGATCTCGCCGCGGTCCACCTTGGCTTCGTAGCCGGTGTAGGCCTCTTCGAAAGCCTTGCCGAACTTGTCGTGCAGGTCGGGGCAGGTGCTGGGGCTGAACAGCGTCCAATCGCCGCCCTCCACCACGCGGCGCATGAACAGGTCCGGAATCCAGTTCGCGGTGTTCATGTCGTGCGTGCGGCGGCGGTCGTCGCCGGTGTTCTTGCGCAGCTCCAGAAACTCTTCAAGGTCCAGGTGCCAGCTTTCCAGATAGGCACAGACCGCGCCCTTGCGCTTGCCGCCCTGGTTCACCGCCACGGCCGTGTCGTTCACCACCTTCAGGAACGGCACCACACCCTGGCTCTTGCCATTGGTGCCCTTGATGTAGCTGCCCAGGGCGCGCACACGCGTCCAATCGTTGCCCAGACCACCGGCGAATTTGCTCAGCAGCGCGTTTTCCTTCAGCGCTTCATAGATGCCGTCCAGGTCGTCGGCCACGGTTGTCAGGTAGCAGCTGGACAGTTGGCTGCGGCGCGTGCCGGCGTTGAATAGCGTGGGCGTCGAGCTCATGAAGTCAAAGCTGGACAGCACGTTGTAGAACTCGACGGCGCGCGCTTCGCGGTCGATCTCGTTCAGGCTCAGGCCCATGGCCACGCGCATGAAGAAGGCCTGCGGCATTTCAATGCGCTGTTCGTCGATGTGCAGGAAGTAGCGGTCATACAGTGTCTGCAGACCCAGGTAGTCAAACTGCAGGTCGCGCGACGCGTCCAGCGCGGCGCCCAGCTTGACCATGTCGAACTGCAGCAGCTTCTCGTCCAGCAGTTCGGCCTGCACGCCCTTCTTGATGTATTGCGGGAAGTACTCGGCGTAGCGTTCGCTCATCTGCGCTTGCGTGACTTCACCGCCCAGGATTTCGCGGCGGATGGTGTGCAGCAGCAGGCGCGCAGTGGCGCGTGTGTAGGCGGGTTCCTTTTCGATCAAGGTCCGTGCGGACAGGATGGCGGCCTTGTAAACCTCGTCGATCGGCACGCCGTCGTACAGGTTGCGGCGCGTTTCGGCCAGGATGGGCTCGGCCTTCACGTCGGCACCCAGGTTGGCGCAGGCAGATTCGACCAGCGAGCGCAGCGCGTCCATGTCCAGCGGGACGCGCTGGCCCTTTTCCAGCACGTGAAGTTCCGGCGCCTTCACGGCGGCCGGCGCGCCCTGGCGCAGACGTTCCTGCGAACGGCGTTCGCGGTACAGCACGTAGGCACGCGCCACTTCATGGTGGCCGCCGCGCATCAGACCCAGTTCGACGTGGTCCTGCACGTCTTCGATGTGGAAGGTGCCGCCACCTGGACGCGAACGCAGCAATGCGCGAACGACGGATTCGGTCAAACCTTCCACTGTTTCGCGGACGCTGGCCGATGCCGCGCCCTGCGTGCCGTGCACGGCCAGGAAGGCCTTCATCAAGGCCACTGCGATCTTGCCCGGCTCGAAGCCGACCACGGCGCCATTGCGCCGGATGATCTGGTAGCCGACATAGGCATTGCCCGCTGCGCCCGCGTTGGTGGTGGGCGCAGGGTTGCGGACATTGAGGCCGGCTTGCACGGCGGTGGTCTGGACAGATTGCATTCAATCCCCTCTTGAATTCTGGTGGGCGGTTTGTTCTGGTGTGTCGTGTGCGGATGTCGCGTGCGGCGCCGAGTACGGACGTGCTCTGGTGGTACGGGCCCTGCGGCCCCTGGCAGGTTTCCGGCTTGAAAACGGTCGTTGACGCTGGCACGCGGCGATCAGGAGCAAGCACTATATCTGGGGTACGGCACCCCATCAAGCCACTAGCTGTAGCGTAGCGGCAGGACTTACCCGATTGTCTCTCAAACGCCAGCGGCGTCTGCCGAACCGTCCGGATTGACCTGCGCGCAGACCCGTGGCCGCACGCGCCGCGTGCCCAGTGCACACGCAGTTCGGGAGCCAGCATTGACGCGGCCTGCAGCCGAAAATGGCCCGCCAGACCGCGCCGACTCAGGAGCCGCCGAAGTCCCTCAAGGGCACGCCCAGTTGTGCCGCCCGAAGGCCGCGGGACAGGCGCAGCCAATCGAAGCCCGGACCCGGGTCCGACTTGCGCCCAGGCGCCACATGTTCATGGCCCACGACTTCAACCACGGGGTACTGAGATGCCAGCGATCGCAAGAGCTTCCTCAAGGCGATGTATTGCGCAGGCTCGAAGCGATCGCCCTCGATGCCTTCGAGCTCGATGCCGACGCTGCAGTCGTTGCAGTTGGCGTGGCCTCGCCACACGGACTGTCCGGCGTGCCAGGCGCGCTGTTCGCAGGACACGAACTGCAGCGTGCGCCCACTGCGGCGGACAAAGAAGTGCGCTGAAACCCGCAGCCCCCGTATCCCCTGGTAATAAGGATGGGCGTCCCAGTCCAGTTGGTTCTGAAAAAGGCGCTGCACACCGTCGCCAAGGTAGGTGGCAGGCGGTAGGCTGATGCTGTGCAAGACCACCAGCGAGACTTCGACGCCCTCCGGGCGTGGGCCGAAGTTGGGTGAGGGGCGATGGCTGGCGTGGCCCCACCAACCCTCACGCCAGGTGGCGCGCGCAGGCATGTCAGTTGGTGTCTTGGTCGGCGGCGCCGACGCCCAGCCGAGCCATGCGGTAGCGCATCTGGCGCAAGGACAGTCCCAGGCTGGCGCCCGCCGCCGTGCGGTTGTAGCGGTGGCGCTCCAGCGCACGCTGAAGGATGTCGCGTTCGACATCGTCCAGGAACCTGGCCAGATCCGCGGGCAGTGGCGCCGCCGCTGTCGCGGCTTCGGCGGCCGGCGGCGGTGAGGCTTCGACCCCTGCGTCGTTCACCGTGTCGCCCATCAGCGCGTCGGGCAGTCCCAGGTCGGCCACGCCAATCGCCGGCCCGCTGGACAAGGCCAGCGCGCGGTGCAGCAGATTTTCCAGTTCGCGCACATTCCCCGGGAAGGCGTAGCGCAGCAGGTGCTGCAACGCGTCAGCCGTGAGCGCGGGTGCGGGCGACACGCCGGCGTCGCGCGCAATGCGCTCGATCACCGCGCCGCAAATGGACGGCACGTCGGCCACGCGTTCGCGCAAGGGGGGCACGGCGATGCGGATGACGTTGAGGCGATAGAACAGGTCTTGGCGGAATCGGCCTGCCGCCACTTCCAGGCCCAGGTCCCGGTGCGTGGCACTGACGATGCGCACGTTCACCGGCACTTCATTCACTGAGCCGATGGGCCGCACCGCACGTTCCTGAATGACGCGCAGCAACTTGCTCTGCATGGCCAGTGGCAAATCACCGATCTCGTCCAGGAACAAGGTGCCGCCCTGCGAGGCCTGGAAAAAGCCTTCGCGATCATCCGCCGCACCGGTGAAAGAACCCTTTCGGTAGCCAAAGAATTCCGACTCCAGCAAGTTCTCGGGGATGGCGCCGCAGTTCACCGCCACGAAGGGCGCGGCCGACCTGGGAGAGCAATCGTGAATGGCACGCGCCACCAGTTCCTTGCCCGTGCCCGATTCACCTTGCACCAGCACCGGCGCCATGCTGCGCGCCACCTTCTGCACCAGCGCACGCACCTGCTGCATGGCGCTCGACTCTCCCACCAGTCGTTCCAGAGCATGGCGCCGCGGCGCGCTGTTGCGTGACACTGGCAGCGTCGGAGCCGCGCCGGGCGCGGGCATGCGTCCCAGTGCTGACGCAACCACGGCCCGGAACTGCCGCAGGTCCACAGGCTTGGTCAGGTAGTCATAGGCGCCGGACTTCAGCGCCTCCACGGCGTTCTCGGGTGAACCGTAGGCGGTGATCACCACAGCCTTCTCGCCACGGCCGGCCTCGTCAATTCGGCGCAGCAGGTCCAGGCCACTGCCGTCGGGCAGACGCATGTCGGTGATGACCAATTGGTAGCCGCCCGGCCCACGCTGCTGCAACAGACTCCAGCCCTCCTCCACCGAGCCCGCGCTTTCCACGTCGTAGCCTTCGCGCAGCAAGGTCAATTCATAGAGCGTGCGCAAGTCGGGCTCGTCGTCAACAACAAGCAACCGGGGATTGGTGGGTGGGTTCACGGGGTGGTCCCAGGTGGGTCAGGCGGTGCCCAGCGGCAAGGTGGCGGCGCTGCTGTCGAGAAAGCTGCGGCGCATGTGGACAACGAATTCATTGCGCAGCCGGTCTGCGCCGGGACGTGGTCGGAACTCGATGCTGGCTCCATAGCGTTCGCACAGCTCGCGGCAAATATACAAGCCGAGGCCTGTGCCACGGCTGCGTGTCGAGAAGAAGGGTTCGAAAAGGCGCCGCTCCACTTCGGGGGTGATGGGTGCGCTGTCACTCAGCACCGACAGCGACACCCAGTGCTCGTCGCGCGCCGCCAGGCGCAGGACGATCGAGCCGGGCCGCGCACTGGCATGGCGGTGCGCGTTGTCCAGCAGGTTCACCAACACACGGCGCAGATGCTCGGGATCGAAGCGCACGCCCAGGGTTTCGTGCGCGATGTCGGCGCGCAGCCGGCTGTCACCGCCCACGGGCAGTTGCGCCGTGGCCGCCCACTCCGCGGCCGTGCGGCTGACCGTGGTGGTGGCGTCGATGTCGCGCGCCAGCGGCTCACCGCCGGGCGCCACTTCCATCACGTCGTCGACCAGGCGCTTCAAGCGTTCGACGTTGTCGGCAACCATGCGCGTGAGCCGCTCCTGTGTCTGCGACAACGGGTCCTCCATCAGCAGGGCATTGGCCTGCGCGATGGCCGCCAGCGGGTTGCGGATCTCGTGCGCAATGCCGGCCGACACGCGGCCCATGGCAGCCAGTTTTTCCTGCCGAATGCGCGCTTGCAGCGTGCGCAGGTCTTCCAGCAACAGCACGGCGACGGGATCGTTGTCGACCGTTTCCGCAGCGGCGGCTGCACCTGCTGCGTCAGTCGCTGGATCGGCTCTGCGGTTGCGCATGAAGCGAACCCGCATGCGCAGGGTGCGTGTGTGCCCCCCTTCGAAGGTCAGCGTCACATCGCGACCCGCCTCTGGCCATTGCCCCTCACCCAGGGCCTGCTGCGCAAAAGCCAGCAAGGTAGACCAGTCGGCACGCAAGTCCAGCATGAAGGGCGCTGGCGGGCTCAGGCCCCTGTCGACCAGGAGCGCCCGTGCGGCCGGGTTGGCCGCCCGAACCAGCAAGCGGCGGTCCACCACCAGCACGCCATCAGCCATTTCTTCAATCACCAGCCGATTCAGTTGCGCTTGCTGGCGCGCCAGTTCCAGGCTGCCGCGGGCGGCCAGTTCCTCGCGTGCCAGCCTGGCAGCCAGTTCGCCGGCCAACAAGGTGATCAGGAACAGGCCCATGCCTGCCAGGCCGGACTGCAGCATCAGCGTCGGGCTGTCGGTCACCGCATGCGCACGCCATGCCGCCAGCAGCAGCAGCAAGGCCACGGCAGACGCCGTGCCCAAAGCCAGCAGACGTGAGGTCAACACGCCAGCCATCAGAACCGGCAGCACCATCAGTGCGGCGTAGTTGAGTGAGGCGTTGGATTCCAGCAGGTGCAGCAGCGTGAAGGCCAGCAGGTCCACGCCGATGGTGGACAGCCATTGCCGCCGCCGCTCGTGCGCCTGCGTGGGCGGGCGGGCCAGCGAGCCGAAGCGTGGCAGCAACCACAGCGTGATGGCCTGCACCGCATAGGCCACCGACACCAGCGCCATCCACTCCGACACCCGCGAGCCCATGAGGCTGGACACACCCTGCACGGCCACCAGGCCCAGACCCACCACGCCGCGCGCTGCGGCATAGGCGCGGTACACGCGGGAGAAGGCCGTGTCCTGCGACTGCACCAGACGACGCGCCTGGCGGTCCAGGAAACGGCTGTCGGTGTGCTCGTCGTCCGACGGCAACCAGCCGGGCAGGAAGCTCAGGCCGTCGCCGGTGGCGTCTTCCTGCCGGCGGCCGCCGCCGCGACGGTCGTTGTTGCGCCGGTCGCCGCGGCGGCGGTCCGCTTCGCGGGCGTCCATCAGGGGCAGTCCATCAGGGGCAACCCATCAGGGACGGTCCATCAGCAGTCGCCCGTCAACAAGGGGACGGCCTCAACGGGGGCCCGCCAGGCGGTGCGCGTCGCTGCAGAAGGGG
Organism: uncultured beta proteobacterium; assembly: GCA_963750785.1. Classification (GTDB taxonomy): domain Bacteria; phylum Pseudomonadota; class Gammaproteobacteria; order Burkholderiales; family Burkholderiaceae_C; genus Rubrivivax. The sequence goes on from CAVVSC010000009.1 coordinate 155,725, forward strand.
CGGCCGGCGGCGTCGGCGACCACGTCGTTCTGCGGCAGGTGCACGCCGCAGTGCGCGCAGGCCAGCATGGACTGCGGCTTGGGCGTTTCGACCGGCCGTGCCTTGGTTGAAGCGCCTTCGCCGCGGCGCCGCCCCTTCAACAGCCACAGGACACCGAACACCACGGCCAGAAGGATGAGGATCTTTGCCATCTCTCCGGGCCTCAGACCGTGCGGCCGAGAAGCACTTCCAGTACGAAGCGCGAACCGACGTAGGCCAGCAGAAGCAGCACAGCCCCGGCATACAACCAGCGCGTGGCATGCCGGCCACGCCAGCCGCGCAGGCGACGGCCCACCAACAGCGCCGCGAAGACGCCCCAGGCCAACAAGGAGAACACGGCCTTGTGGTCAGTCCAGCGCCACTGAACCGTGGTGGCAATGCCCAGGACGAGTGTCGCCGTCAGCACAGAAAAGCCGGCTTCCACGAAGCGAAAGGTCAAGCGTTCCAGTGACAACAGCGGCATGCCGGCGGACGGCGCCGCCGGTGCACCGGGCATGCGGTTGCGCAAACGGCGCTCAGCGGCGTCCAGCAACAAGCCGTGGAAGACGGCCGCGCCGAAAAGGCCATAGGAACCGACGCCCAGCGCAAAGTGCAGTGGCGCCAGCGGCGAATGCATGACCTTGGGGTCCCCTGGGAACAGCGCGGCCACCACGACCGCGCCCACGCCGGCCAGTCCCAGCCACTGGCGCTCGGTCGGTAGCGGGACCAGACGGCTTTCGACGGTGTACACGCCAATCACCAGCCACACGGTGATCGACAGCACGGGCCCGAAGCCCAGCCGTGCGCCTGGCAGTTCCTGGCCCAGGCCGCCGATGTCGATGAAGAGCAAGAGCGCGTGCAGCGCAAAGGCCCCCAGCAGCGCCGCCGCCGACAAGCGCTTCATCACGCCCACCGGCAACGCGGCCAACCCGTAGAGAACCAGGGCCACCACCACCAGCAACAGACCCCCACCTGGGACAAGCATGGGAGAGGGCGTCGATAGAATCATGCAGACAGTGTACTGATCGCGGCCGCCCCGGCGAACCGCCCCTTTTCTCCTCTAGAGACGCCATGGCCACCACCCTCACCGACCGCCTGTCCAGGATGGTCAAGACGATGCGCGGCCAAGCCCGCATCACCGAAAGCAACGTGCAGGACATGTTGCGCGAGGTGCGCATGGCCTTGCTGGAAGCGGACGTGGCCCTGCCCGTCGTACGGGACTTCATCGCCCGTGTGAAAGAAAAGGCGTTGGGGCAGGAAGTCGTCGGATCGCTCAACCCCGGCCAGGCGCTGGTGGGCATCGTGCACAAGGAACTCGCCGCCACCATGGGGGAGGGCGTGGCCGACATCAACCTGGCCGCGCAGCCACCGGCGGTCATCCTGATGGCCGGCCTGCAAGGTGCTGGCAAGACCACCACCACGGCCAAATTGGCCAAGCTCCTGATCGAGAAACGCAAGAAGAAGGTGCTGACGGTGTCGGCCGACGTTTACCGGCCAGCTGCCATCGAACAACTGAAGACGGTGACCAAACAGGCTGGCGCCGAATGGTTCCCCAGTGCGCCAGACCAGAAGCCGCGCGAGATCGCGCTGGCAGCTCTTGATTACGCCAAGCGCCACTACTTCGATGTGCTGCTGGTCGACACCGCCGGTCGCCTGGGTATTGACGAAGCGCTGATGGCGGAAATCCGCGACCTGCACGCCGTGCTGAACCCGGTGGAAACGCTGTTCGTGGTCGACGCCATGCAGGGTCAGGACGCGGTCAACACGGCCAAGGCTTTCAAGGACGCACTGCCGCTGACGGGCGTGGTGCTGACCAAGCTGGATGGCGATTCGCGCGGCGGCGCGGCGCTGTCTGTGCGACAGATCGCGGGCGCTCCGATCAAGTTTGCCGGCGTGTCGGAAAAGATCGACGGCCTGGAAGTCTTTGACGCCGACCGTCACGCCGGGCGCGTGCTGGGCATGGGCGACATCGTGGCCTTGGTGGAAGAAGTCACCAAGGGTGTGGACGTGGCCGCAGCGCAGAAGTTTGCGGACAAGATGAAGGCCGGCGGCGGTTTTGACCTGAACGACTTCCTGGCCCAGATCAGCCAGATGAAGAACATGGGTGGCCTCGCCGGCCTGATGGACAAGCTGCCCAGCCAGCTGACGGCCAAGGCTCAGGGCGCCGACATGGGCAAGGCCGAACGCGACGTCCGACGCATGGAAGGGATCATCAACAGCATGACCGCGCTGGAGCGGCGCAAGCCCGAACTCATCAAGGCCAGCCGCAAGCGCCGCATTGCCACTGGCGCCGGGGTGCAAGTCCAGGAAGTGAACCGACTGCTCAACCAGTTCGAGCAAATGCAGGGGATGATGAAGAAGATGAAGGGCGGTGGCCTCATGAAAATGATGAAGCGCATGGGAGGCATGGGCGGTGCAGGCGGCGGATTCCCCGGAATGCCGCGGTGAGCCGGCCCAAACAGAACCAAGGAAACGCCTGGATACGTCTTTTGTGCCTATCTGCTTGATCCCGCGACCGGCTTGACCGATCTTCCAGGTTCGCCCATCTGGGCCGAAGCTTCCATGGACTTCCTGAATCCTCTTTCCAGTTTTGCACTGCCAGCCACGCTGGCCTTGCTGCTCACTTGGCTGCTGCTGCGCGTGCGACAGCACATGGCCGACAAGCGGGCTCGCCGCGAGCGGCGCGACGCGCTGGACACGCTGGCCGCCTGGCCTCCAGAGGCTGCCCGCGTGCTGACGATCACCGAGCGTCAGGCCTACGACCTGCTGAAGCGCGCCATGCCCGGCTACCTGGTGCTGGGCCAGGTGCCGCTGGCGCGGTTCATCCGCGTACCGACGCGACATTCTTACGGCGACTGGTTGCAGCGCGTGGGTTCGCTCAGCGCTGACCTGCTGCTGTGCGACAGCGGTTCCCGTGTGCTGGCCGTGGTGGACATCCGCCCCGCCAGCGAAAGCGAGCGCAGCCGCCGCCGCCATGAGCGCATGGCCAAGGTGATGCGCGCGGCCAACATCCACGTGCATGTATGGCGGGAAGGCGCACTGCCCACGTCGGCCGAGGTTCGCACGGCCATGGCACATGTGTCCGGCCCGGCCGCGCAGGGCATCAAACCCACCGCGTCGCGCCCGATGCCGTTGATTCCCGTCGGAGATATCTCTGAAGTCCTGGCCGACGGCGACCGCGCCGCGATGGACGGCGCTTTTGAGGCCAACGAACCCGTACCCTCCGGCTTCTACGACGAGGAAGAAGCCGCCGCCGGCGCGCGCTGAGCTCGATTCAGTTCAGAAGGGCTTCCGCGAATTCACGCGCATTGAAGGTGTGCAGGTCTTCCAACTGTTCGCCGATGCCGATGAAATAGACCGGCACCACCCGCCCCTGTTCAGCGCCCCAGCGCGCGATGGCGGCCAGCACGCCACCCTTGGCAGTGCCGTCCAGCTTGGTGACGATCAGGCCCGTGAGGGCCAAAGCCGCATCAAAGGCTTTGACCTGCGCCAGCGCGTTCTGGCCGGTGTTGCCGTCCACCACCAACAGCACCTCATGCGGCGCACCCGCCTGGGCCTTGCCGATGGTGCGCTGAATCTTCTTCAGTTCTTCCATCAGGTGCGTCTGTGTTGGCAGGCGCCCTGCGGTGTCGGCAATGACCACGTCGCAACCGCGAGCGCGGCCCGCCGTCACGGCGTCGAAGGTGACGGCAGCCGGGTCGCCGCCTTCCTGGCTGACGATTTCCACCTGGTTCCGGCCCGCCCACACGGCCAGTTGCTCGCGCGCCGCGGCGCGGAAGGTGTCCGCGGCAGCCAGCAGGACTTTGCAGTCGGATTCCGCCAGATGACGCGTGAGCTTGCCGATGCTGGTGGTCTTGCCTGCGCCATTCACGCCCGTGACCATGATCACCGTCGGTGCTGCGGCACGGATCGCCAGCGGCTTTTCCAGCGGCTGGAGAAGGTCTACAAGCGCATCCGCCAGCAAGGATTTGACCACGGTAGGCTCGGTCGCCTTGGTCTCCTTCACGCGGCGTTTCAGGTCTTCCAGCAGGTGCTCAGTCGCACCCACACCGGCGTCGGCCATCAGCAGGGCGGCTTCCAACTCTTCATACAGCGCGTCATCGATGCGCGTGCCCGTGAAAACGGTAGCGATGCTCGACCCCGTTTTGCGCAGACCCTGTGCCAAACGGCCCAGCCAGTTGCTGCGCGCCGCGGGGGCCTGCACTGGCGCAACTGGCGCCTCTGGCACGTCGGCCAAAGCCGCAGGGGCAGGGGTAGGGGCAAGCGCCTTCTTCTTGAAAAAGCTGAACATCGGATCCAGGGTGGGAGAAATCGGCGCCTTGCAGCGAGGCCCGCGCCGCTGGCTATAATGTTGGGCTCAGGCGCTTTAGCTCAGTCGGTTAGAGCGACGGAATCATAATCCGCAGGTCCGGGGTTCGAATCCCTGAAGCGCCACCAGTCATCCGATGTTGCGCCCTCGCCGCCTTCTTGGCTGCGGGGGCGTTTGCTTGGTGGACACCGTAAAATGCGGCTCTCAGCCCAGCGGCGCGGCACCAAGCCGACTTGCTGGTTCATCTCCGCAGCTCCTGGATCTACACCATGCGTCGCTGTGCACTTGCTCTCGCTTTCGTGGGCCTGTTTGCGTCCTGGGCCTTGCCCGCCGCCGCGCAATCGCCGCGCAGCTTCCCAGCCACGGCGCTGCGGGGTGAACTGACTGTCACTGCGCCGCCCGAGGTGCTGCTGAACAAGCGGCCCGCGCGGCTGGCGCCGGGTTCTCGCATGCGCGGCATGGACAACATGCTGGTCATGTCCGGTGCTGCCGTGAACGCGCGCATGCTGGTGAACTACACGCTGGATCTCAACGGCAATGTGCTCGATGTGTGGGTTCTGACGCCTGCCGAAGCAGCCCGCAAACCCTGGCCCGCAAGCGCGGCGGAAGCGGCTGCCTGGTCCTTCAACCACGATCAGCAGACCTGGACCAAGCCATGAGCAGCGCAACTGACGGCAAGCAGAAGAAGGTGTTCATCCGCACCTTTGGCTGCCAGATGAACGACTACGACTCCGACAAGATGGCCGACGTGCTGCGGGCGGCCGATGGCTATGAACCTACAAGCGATGTCGAACAAGCGGACCTGATCCTTTTCAACACCTGCTCCGTGCGCGAGAAGGCGCAGGAGAAAGTCTTCAGCGACCTCGGCCGGGTCAAGCACCTGAAGAAGAAAGGTGTCTTGATCGGCGTGGGTGGCTGCGTGGCCAGCCAGGAAGGCGCAGCCATCATCGAGCGGGCGCCCTTCGTGGACATCGTTTTCGGTCCGCAGACCTTGCACCGACTGCCGCAGATGATCGCTGCCCGGACCGAGCAGCGGCGCCCGCAGGTCGACATCAGCTTTCCCGAGATCGAGAAATTCGATCATCTGCCGCCGGCGCGTGTGGAAGGCTCGTCTGCCTTCGTTTCCATCATGGAAGGTTGCAGCAAATACTGCAGCTACTGCGTCGTGCCCTATACACGGGGCGAGGAAGTGCACCGTCCGTTCGAAGACGTGCTGACGGAAGTCGCCGGCCTGGCTGACCAGGGCGTCAAGGAAGTGACGCTGCTGGGTCAGAACGTCAACGCCTACCGCGGCCGCATGGGCGGCACGGCTGACATAGCAGACTTCGCGCTGCTGCTCGAGTACGTGGCCGAGATCCCCGGCATTGAACGTATCCGCTACACCACCAGCCACCCCAACGAATTCACGCAGCGCCTGGTGGATGTCTATGGCAAGGTCGACAAGCTGGTGAGCCACCTGCACCTGCCTGTGCAGCACGGCAGCGACCGCATCCTGATGGCCATGAAGCGTGGCTACACCGCCATGGAATACAAGAGCACCATCCGCAAGTTGCGCGCGGTCCGGCCGGGCATCAGCCTGTCCAGCGACTTCATCGTCGGCTTCCCGGGCGAGACCCAGGAGGACTTCGACAAGATGATGAAGCTGATCGACGATATTGGCTACGACAGCAGCTTCAGCTTCGTCTTCAGCGCCCGACCCGGCACGCCGGCGGCCGCGCTGCACGACGACACGCCGCAGGACGTGAAGCTCAAGCGTCTGCAACACCTGCAGGCACGCATCGAAGAAAACGTGCGCCACATCAGCGACAGCCGCGTGGGCACGGTGCAGCGCATCCTGGTCGAGGGGCCTTCACGCCGTTTGGGAAAGGACGGCGCAGCTGAGCTCATGGGCCGCACAGAGTGCAACCGCATCGTCAACTTCGCCGGCGGCCCAAACCAGGCGCGGTTGCTTGGCCAGATGCTCGATGTGCGCATCACCGAAGCCTTTCCGCACTCTCTGCGCGGCAGCCCGGTTCTGGCGGAAGAACCCGTTGACCGGGCGCCTCTCAGCGCCCCGGCCCGAAGCCCCGCCACCACAACGTGAGCGCGCAGGCAGCAACCATGGCCCCGTAAGTCAGCATCTTGCCGTCACGCCCCAGGATCGCCAGGCCTGCCACCACCACGGCCGCGCAAGCAAGGCAGGCCGGCAGGGCCAGGCGGCGGTACGCGACGGGTCGCAGCTCCCGGCGCCACAGCAGCTTGGCCAAGGCCGCGGCCAATGCGCCAAGCGCCAGCGCAGGCAGAAGCAGGTTGGTCAGGTGCCAGATGGCGTCAAGCGGTCCCATGGGCAGGTGTGCGGCTTTGTGAAATTGGGTCAATGCAGTTTGGTTTGATCTGTATCCAAGTCTTCCGCCTCCATTGGGCGAGGCCGGAACCTACAATTCTCTTGTGAGCGTCTTTGCCCTCGGGCTCAACCACACCACCGCGCCGCTGGACCTCCGCGGCAAGCTGGCTTTCGCCCCAGAGCAAATGGGCCCGGCCCTGCAAGGCTTGCGTGAACGCCTGCAACGCGCGGTTCCCGAAGCCGCCCTGGTCAGCACCTGCAACCGGACCGAACTGTACGTCGCCGCACCAGCAACCCAGGCCCAGGAACTGGTGCGCCCGGCAATTGACTGGCTGGCCGAACAGGGCGGCATCAGCGGCAGTCAGTTGCAAACCCACAGCTACGTGGTGGAAGACCGTGCGGCTGCACGTCATGCCTTCCGCGTGGCCGCCGGTCTGGACAGCATGGTGCTGGGCGAGCCGCAGATCCTGGGGCAGATGAAGCAGGCCGTGCGTCTGGCCGACGAAGCCGGCACCCTGGGTACGACGCTCCACCAGTTGTTCCAGCGCAGCTTTTCCGTGGCCAAGGAAGTGCGCACCAGCACGGAGATCGGCGCGCACAGCATCAGCATGGCGGCCGCTGCGGTCCGGCTGGCGTCGCAGCTGTTCGAGGACATGGGTCAGATCAAGGTGCTGTTCGTCGGTGCGGGCGAGATGATCGAGCTCGTTGCCACGCACTTTGCCGCGCGCACGCCCAAAGCCATGGCGCTCGCCAATCGCACGCTGGAGCGAGGGGAGAAGCTGGCGTCACGCTTCGGTGGCGAGGCCATGCGCCTGTCCGACATGCCCAACCGGCTGCACGAGTTTGATGCCGTCATTTCCTGCACCGCCAGCACCTTGCCCATCATCGGTCTGGGTGCGGTGGAACGCGCACTGAAAGCGCGTCGTCGCCGTCCCATGTTCATGGTGGACCTGGCTGTGCCACGTGACATCGAGCCTGAAGTGGCGCGCCTGTCAGACGTCTACCTCTACACCGTGGACGACCTGTCGGGCCTGGTGCAGACGGCCAGCGAAAAGCGCCGTGCTGCGGTCGAACAGGCCGAGGTCATCATCGACGCCGGTGTCGCCAGCTTTGCGCACTGGCTGGACCAGCGCGCGGCGGTGCCGCTGATCCAGGCCCTCAACAAACAGGCTGACGACTGGGGCGGTCTGGAGCTGGCACGCGCACGCAAGCTGCTGGCGCGCGGTGAACCGGTGGAGCAAGTGCTGGAAGCGCTGGCCCGTGGCCTGACCCACAAGATGCTGCACGGCACCCTGGCGGAGTTGCACGCCGCAGAAGGCGACGACCGTGCGCGGCTGGCAGACACCGTGTCGCGCCTCTTCCTGCGCCAGAACAGCCGCCAGCCGGGCAACGGCAACAGCGAACGTTAGCTTCGTACGCGCCCTTTCCTGCTGCCGTGCCGCGACGCACGCCAGCGCGGTCCCCGCTGTTGCACGCCCCTTCTTCATGACCCCGACGCTCCGCGACAACTTTGAACGCTTGGCCTTGCGCTTGGCAGAGCTGGACGCCACGCTGTCCGACCCCGCTGTCGCCGGTGACATGCAGCGCTGGCGCGTGCTGTCTCGCGAACAGGCCGAGGTGCACGGAGTGGTCGACCGCTACCGCCGCTACCAGCAACGCGAACGTGACCTGGACAGCGCCCGCGAGATGACTTCCGACCCCGAGATGGCCGAGTTGGCCCGCGAGGAAGTGACCGCCGCGCAAGCGGACATGGACCGCCTGTTCACCGAACTGCAAACAGCCCTGATTCCCAAGGACCCGGACGACCCGCGCAATGCGTTCCTGGAGATCCGCGCAGGCACCGGCGGTGATGAGAGCGCCCTTTTTGCAGGCGACCTGGCGCGCATGTACCTGCGCTTCTTCGAACGCCAGGGCTGGCGCACCGAAGTGCTGAGCAGCAGTGACGCCGAACTGGGGGGCTACAAGGAACTGGTGATGCGCATTGAAGGCGCCGGCGTTTACGGTCAACTGAGGTTTGAAAGTGGTGGCCACCGCGTGCAACGGGTGCCCGCCACCGAAAGCCAGGGCCGCATCCACACCAGTGCCTGCACCGTGGCGGTGATGCCCGAGCCCGACGAAGCCGAAGAGGTCCAGCTGAACCCGGCCGACTTGCGCATCGACACCTTCCGCGCCAGCGGCGCGGGCGGTCAGCACGTCAACAAGACCGACAGTGCCATCCGGATCACGCACCTGCCCACGGGCTTGGTGGCCGAATGCCAGGACGACCGGAGCCAACATCGCAACAAGGCCAAGGCCATGGCCGTGCTGGCGGCACGCCTGCGCGACAAGGACCGCAACGAACGGGCTGCGAAAGAGGCCGCCACGCGCAAGGGCCTCATCGGCAGTGGCGACCGCAGCGACCGGATCCGCACCTACAACTTTCCGCAGGGGCGCCTCACCGACCACCGGATCAACCTGACGCTGTACAAGCTGGGGCAGATCATGGACGGCGACCTGGGTGACGTGCTGGATGCGCTGCAGGCCGCCCGCGCTGCCGAGCAGTTGGCACAGCTCGAAGGCATCACGGCCTGAGGGTCATGCGGATTCGTGACGCACTGGCCCAGGCGGCGGCCGCTGGTGTAGCGCGCTTGGACGCGCAGCTGCTGCTGAGCCATCTGCTTCAAAAGCCGCGCAGCTGGCTGCTGGCACATGACGACGACCTGCTGGACGCCGCTACCGCCGCTGCGAGTTCTGCCTGCCTGGCACGCCGGGCAGCGGGCGAGCCCTTGGCCTACGTGCTCGGTGAGTGGGTCTTCAGGGGCTTGTCGCTGCGGGTGTCGCCCGCCGTGCTGGTGCCCCGGCCGGAAACCGAAGTCCTGGTCGACTGGGCACTGGAATGCCTTGCGGATGCGCCGTCGCAGGATGTCGTGGACCTGGGAACCGGCAGCGGCGCGGTGGCCCTGGCGGTCGCCAGGGACCGGCCCGGCGCGCGGGTGATGGCCACCGACTGCAGCGCGGACGCCTTGGCCGTGGCGCGCTACAACGCGCTCGCTCACGACCTGCCGGTGCAGTTCGCGCAAGGCGACTGGTGGGCAGCCGTGCGCGACCGGCAATTCGGCCTCGCGGTGTCCAACCCGCCCTACATTGACCCTGGAGACCCGCATCTGGCCGCACTGACCCACGAACCCCAGCTGGCGCTGACCGCCCCGGGCCACGGGCTCGACGCGCTGCGGCGGATCGTGGCCCAGGCGCCGATCCACCTGCTGCCAGGTGCCTGGTTGTTGCTGGAACATGGCCATGACCAAGGCACAGCCGTGTGCGACATGCTGGCGGCTCAGGGCTTCGACGCCGCCCAGACCCGCGTCGACCTGGCAGGGATGCCGCGCTGCAGCGGCGCCCGCTGGCCGGGCGTGACACAGTTCCGCCAGACCTCGGTCTGAACCACTCCTTACATGCCATCGGTCTGATGGTGGATGGCCACGCCGCGGGCGACAGCGCATGATGCGTTCGCCTGCGGTTCATCAGGAGTGGCCATGAGCATGCGCAAGAACCTTGCACCCCTCGCCCTGTTGCTGCCTTTTGCGGCGCAGGCTTCAGACGGTCTGGCAGTTCCCTCGGCCGACACGCTGTGGCCGCAGTGGCAGGCCCGGATCGCAGTGCAGACCTCCGCGGCGTCGCCGCTGGCCATGACAAGCCTGCTGGACAGCAGCGTCGGCAGACGGACCGTGCAGGGCGCCAGTTTTTTGGGCGACTACATCTTCGCGTCGCCTTCCTTCGGCAATTTCCGCGCGACGGGTGGCCTGTTCTTTGGCAACGCCGGCGGCGCGCCCTTGCTGTCCGCCGCAGCCGGCCCACGTCTGGGCCTGGCCCTGCAGGGTGGCGGCGCGGCTTCGGTGCCCGGCCAGGAACCTGCGGGAACCTTGCCTTATCTGGGCATGGGCTTCAGCAGCGCCGCGCTGTTGCCGTCGCTGTCCGTCAGTGCGGACATCGGCTGGGTGGCCGGCCAATCGTCTTCCCTGGCAGGTGGCGGCAGGCCCCTGTTCGGCAACCAGGCGGGCGCCAGCTTGCGCGATCTGCGCATCTCGCCTGTCCTGCAACTGGGTCTGCGCTACGCGTTCTGAGGGCGGGCAAAGGCCAGCAACCCCGCCGCATGCCCCCGCAGCCCGCTGGCAGCGGGCGTTGCCGCATACTCTGCGCCTGCCGATTTTTTGCGGGACGAGACAAACATGAGCGACGTGCAGCAGCGCATTGATGAATTGGTCAAGGGCAACCGCGTGGTGCTCTTCATGAAGGGCACTTCGCAGTTCCCCATGTGCGGCTTTTCGGGCCGTGCCATCCAGGTATTGAAGGCCGCAGGCGCCACGGACGTGAAGACCTTCAACGTGCTGGAAGACGAAGAAGTCCGTCAAGGCATCAAGGACTACGCGCAGTGGCCCACGATCCCGCAGCTCTACGTGGACGGGGAATTCGTGGGCGGCTCGGACATCATGATGGAGATGTACCAGTCCGGTGAGTTGAGCCAGCTGCTGACCAAGGCATGAAGTGAGTCCTGGGGCTCGCTCGCCCTCCGTGCCCAGACTGGTCGTGGGCATCAGCGGCGCCACAGGCGCCGCCTACGCCGTCAAGCTGCTGGCCCGCGCGCGCGATCTGGGTATTGAAACGCACCTGGTGGCCACGCCGTCGGGCGTGCTGAACGCGCACCACGAACTGGGGCTGGACCGCGGCGCGCTTGACGCGCTGGCCGACCATGCCTACGCGCCTGGCGACATTGGCGCTTGTCTGGCCAGTGGCAGTTGGGGCAGCAGTGGTGCGACCGCCATGGTGGTCGCACCATGCTCCATGCGCACATTGGCTGCCGTGGCCCATGGCCTGTCAGACAACCTGCTGACCCGCGCCGCCGACGTGATGCTGAAGGAGCGCCGCCGCCTCGTGCTGATGGTGCGTGAAACGCCCTTGAACCTGGCCCATCTGCGCAACATGACCGCCGTCACCGAGATGGGCGCCATCGTCTACCCGCCCCTGGCGGCCTTCTACCTGAAACCGCAAAGCATCGATGACATCGTTGCGGAAGGCGTGGAACGGGTGCTGTCGCTCCTGGGATTTGCGGGGGCGACGCCGCAGGAATGGCCGGGCCTTTGAGCACGCTCAGGCCGTGATGTCCCAGACTTTCCTGGCGCCGAAGACGAGGTTTGGGTATTCAGGCTTGCCGCGGCTGCCGTTGTAGCGCCCCAGCGCCAGAAAGGTGTCACCCTTCTCCAGCGACAGGTAGTGGCGCAAGATGACGCAACCGAAGCGCAGGTTGGTCTGCAAGTGGAAAAGGCGGCGTGCGTCGCCGTCCCCGATCAGCCGGGCCCAAAAAGGCATCACCTGCATGTAGCCACGCGCACCGACGCTGCTGATGGCGTACTTGCGAAAGCCACTCTCCACCTGGATCAGGCCCAGCACCAGTGCGGTGTCCAGCCCGGCGCGGCGGCTTTCATACCAAGCCGTTTCCAGGAATTCGATGCGCACGTGGTGTTCGGCCTTGCGCTTCTTCAGGCGTTCGCTGGCCACGCCCAACCAGCGCAGGTAGGCGAGTCGGTCCTCTACCTTTTCGAACCTGGGCTTGGGCGGCGCGGCATCGGCCACCGCCGCGGCGAGTGCGGTACGCACGGCATCGGCCAAAGGTTCTTCGACTTGCGCGCCGGCCTGCACCCGCGGCAAAGCCAAGGCCAAGGGCGCCGCGATCAAGGCACGACGCAGCTGCGTCATGCCGATTTCACGCAGCAAGCCGACCCTTCACGGCAGCCACCACCTCGGACAGCGCCATGACGGTGGCCGCAGCGTCACGCCTGCCTTGCACTTCCACGGTGCCGGCCTTCAAGCCACGGTCAGAGACGACCACCCGTTGAGGCACGCCAATCAGTTCCCAGTCGGCAAACATGGCGCCCGGCCGCTCACCGCGGTCGTCCAGCACCACGTCCAGGCCCACGGCGACCAGGTCGTCGTGCAACTGGTCGGCCGCCGACTTGACCTCGGCACTGCGCTCATAGCCGATGGGGCAGACCACCACCTGGAATGGCGCGATGGATGCGGGCCAGATGATGCCGCGCTCATCATGGTTTTGTTCGATGGCCGCCCCCAGGATCCGCGTCACGCCAATGCCGTAGCAGCCCATTTCGAACGGCTGGGGCTTGCCGTTTTCGTCCAGGAACTGGGCCTTCATGGGTTCGCTGTACTTCTTCGTGCCCAGGTAGAACACATGACCGACTTCAATGCCGCGCTGGATGGCCAGAACACCCTGGCGGTCCGGGCTGGGATCGCCGGCCACGACATTGCGGATGTCGGCCACCAGGTCCGGCTCGGGCAAGTCGCGACCCCAGTTGACGCCGGTCATGTGGAAGTCCACCTCGTTGGCGCCGCAGACAAAATCAGCCATGTCGGCCACGGTGCGGTCGGCCACCACCTTCACCGGCTTCCGCGTCGCAACAGGGCCCAGGTAGCCGGGCTTGCAGCCGAAGTGGTCTTCGATCTCCGCCACGGTGGCAAAGCGGAACCCGGCCTTGAGTCCGGGCAATTTGCCCGTCTTGACTTCGTTCAGCGAGTGGTCGCCACGCACGAGCAGCAGCCAGACAGTGGCCTTGACCACATCGCCAGCTTCGTTCTTTTCGTCCGTGGCCAGCACCAGTGACTTCACGGTGCGCGTGAGCGGTAGCCCCAGCAGTGCAGCAACGTCCTCGCAGGTACTCTTGCCTGGTGTGGGCGTCTTCGCCATCAGTTGGGCGGGTGCGGCGCGGGCAGGCAGCAGCGACAGCGCTTCGGCCAGTTCCACGTTGGCCGCATAGTCGCTGCTGGGACAGTAGGCGATGGCGTCTTCCCCGGTATCGGCGATGACCTGGAATTCATGCGATGCGTCGCCACCGATCGCGCCGGTGTCCGCGGCCACCGCGCGGTACTGCAGGCCGAAGCGGTCGAAGATGCGCTTGTAGGCCTCGAACATGAGCTGGTAGCTCTTCAATGCGCCGGGCTTGTCCCGGTCGAAGGAGTACGCATCCTTCATCGTGAACTCGCGGCCTCGCATCACGCCAAAACGGGGCCGGCGTTCGTCACGGAACTTGGTCTGGATGTGATAGAAATTTCTGGGCAGTTGCTTGTAGCTGCGCAGTTCCTGACGTGCGATGTCGGTGATGACTTCTTCGCTGGTGGGCTGGATGATGAAGTCGCGGTCATGCCGGTCCTTCACACGCATCAGTTCGGGTCCGTAGGCCTGGAAGCGACCGGTTTCCATCCACAGCTCCGCGGGCTGCACCACGGGCATCAGCAACTCGACGGCACCCGATCGGTTCATCTCTTCGCGGATGATGCCTTCGACCTTGCGTATGACCCGCAGACCCATCGGCATGTAGTTGTAGATGCCAGCGCCGAGCCGCTTGATGAAACCGGCGCGCATCATCAACTGATGACTCACGACCTCCGCGTCGGAAGGCGCTTCCTTGAGCGTGGAAATGAAGGTAGCTGATGCTTTCATGGGTCGGCTGCTCTGGGTTTCGTCACCGGGCGCCCTGCTGGCGTCGGTGGCGCTTTGAGCGCATCGCGCACAGCCCCCTTGACCCCACTTGGCGCATGCGGGTTAGCGAGAATTCGCTAGTCCGACGGGCCCGGTGCAATAATGATTTCAGTCACAAATTCGGGGTTTGATTATGCTCGACCGGGAAGGCTTCAGGCCCAACGTCGGCATCGTCCTGCTGAACTCCCGCAACCAGGTGTTCTGGGGCAAGAGGCTACGTACGCACTCTTGGCAGTTCCCTCAGGGCGGCATCAAGCATGGCGAGAATCCGGAGCAGGCCATGCTCCGCGAGCTGCACGAAGAAGTGGGCCTCAAGCCCGAGCACGTGCAGATCATTGGCCGCACACGCGATTGGCTGCGCTACGAAGTTCCTGAGCACTTCATCCGCAAGGATGCGCGAGGCCACTACCGCGGCCAGAAGCAGATCTGGTTCCTGCTGCGCCTGATGGGCCATGACAGCGACATGAACCTGCGCGCCACGGACCATCCGGAGTTCGACGCCTGGCGCTGGAACGACTACTGGGTGCCGCTGGAAATGGTCATCGAATTCAAGCGCGGAGTGTATGAAATGGCGCTGACCGAACTGGCTCGCTACCTGCCCCGGGTGAACCACCACAACCGCTTTCTGCGGTCGGGTTTGCGGTCACACCGACCGGACGGCAGCCCGACCACCGAGCCTGGCGCCCTGCCGCCAGACACCGAGTCACCACCAGCGGCAGCGGACTGATACCTGATCCGCTAAACAAGGACCAGGTTGGTCCGGTGCACCAGTTCAGGCTCGTTGGCATAGCCCAGCAAGGCTTCTATCTGGTGTGAGGCCCGGCGCGCGATCAGGCGCGCTTCCGAAGCCGAATAGTTGGCCAGGCCGCGCGCCACTTCCACGCCGGACATCGTGCGCACAGCGATGACGTCGCCGCGCACGAATTCGCCCTGCACCTCGTGCACACCGATGGGCAACAGGCTCTTGCCTTCGTCACGAAGCTTGAGCACCGCACCGTCGTCCACCAGCACCGCACCACGAAGCTGGAGGTGATCCAGCATCCACTGCTTTCGCGCCGTGAGCTTGGGGGTGCTGGCCATCAGCGCCGTGCCGATGGCCTCACCGGCGGCCAGCCGCAGCAGCACGTCCTGTTCTCGACCCCAGGCAATGACGGTGCTGGTGCCGCTGCCCGCTGCGCGCTTGGCGGCCAGGATCTTGGTCAGCATGCCGCCGCTGCCGATGGCCGAGCCTGCACCGCCCGCCATGGCTTCCAGGGCGGGGTCGCCGGCGGTGGCGGTGTCGATGAAGCGTGCGTCGGGATTCTTGCGCGGGTCCGCGGCATACAGGCCGCGCTGGTCGGTGAGGATCACGTAGGCGTCGGCGTCCACCAGGTTGGCCACCAGGGCACCCAGCGTGTCGTTGTCGCCGAACTTGATTTCGTCATTCACCACCGTGTCGTTCTCGTTGATCACGGGAATGACCTTCAACGACAGCAAGGTGATCAGCGTGGAACGCGCGTTCAGGTAGCGCTCACGGTCGGCCAGGTCGGCGTGGGTCAGCAGCACCTGGGCACTTTGCATGCCTTGTTCGCGCAGGCGCGTTTCGTACATCTGCACCAGGCCCATCTGGCCAACGGCGGCGGCCGCCTGCAGTTCGTGCACTTCCCGCGGCCGTACAGCCCAGCCCAGGCGCTTCATGCCTTCAGCGATGGCACCGCTGGACACCATGATGACCTCACGGCCTTGCTGCGCCAGAGCCGCCAGCTGGCGCGCCCAGTTGCCAATCGCCTCGGCATCCACGCCCCGGCCTTCATTGGTGACCAGGCTGGAGCCGACCTTGACGACGATGCGCCTGGCGCCGGCCAGCACGCTACTCACTTTCGGAACCCTCGAACCTCCGGTCGGGTTCAGCCTGTGGCGGCGGCCTTTGCCCTTCCGCCACATGGTTCTGGATCTTTTCCAGCAAGGGCTGCAGGCCATCGCGAGCCAACGCAGAGATGGAGAACACTGGCCCCTTCCAACGCAGGCGGCGCACGTATTCCTTGACGCGAGACTCACGTTCCGCCTCGGGCACCATGTCCAACTTGTTGAAGACCAGCCAGCGCGTCTTGGCGTGCAACTTGGGGTCGTACTTCTTCAACTCGGCGACGATGGCGCGCGCCTGCACGACCGGGTCCACAGTTTCATCGAACGGCGCCGCGTCCACGATGTGCAGCAGCAGCTTGGTGCGCTGCAGGTGGCGCAGGAACTGGTGACCCAGGCCGGCGCCCTCGCTGGCGCCTTCGATCAGGCCAGGAATATCAGCAACCACGAAGCTGCGCTCCGGGCCCACGCGCACCACGCCCAGGTTGGGGTGCAAGGTGGTGAAGGGGTAGTCTGCAATCTTGGGCCGAGCATTGCTGACCGCAGCAATGAAGGTGCTCTTGCCGGCATTGGGCATGCCCAGCAGGCCCACATCGGCCAGCACCCGCAGTTCCAACTTCAGCTTGTAGGCCTCACCGTCCCAGCCAGGCGTCTTCTGACGCGGGCTGCGGTTGGTGCTGCTCTTGAAGTGCAGGTTGCCAAAGCCGCCATCACCGCCCTTGGCCAGCAGGGCACGTTGGCCATGCTCCAGCAGCTCGACGATGACTTCGCCCGTCTCTGCATTGCTGATGATGGTGCCCACGGGCATACGCATCTCGATGTCCGCGCCCGCTGCACCAAACTGGTCGGAGCCACGCCCGGGCTCGCCGTTCTTGGCGTCAAAGCGGCGCGTGTAACGGTAGTCGATCAGCGTGTTGATGTTCTGGTCGGACACCGCCCAGACGCTGCCGCCGCGTCCACCGTCGCCGCCGTTCGGGCCGCCAAAAGGGATGAACTTCTCGCGACGGAAGCTCACGCTGCCCGCACCGCCGTGGCCGGCGGAGATGTCGATGAGCGCTTCGTCGAAGAACTTCATGATCTGTCCAATTCAGTGCCGCGCAAATGAAGAAGCCCCGGCAAGCCGGGGCCTCGGTCGTCTGCGCAGGCCGTTCAGGCCGCCGTGACGAACACCGTCTGGCGGTTCAGCGAGCCCTTGATCTCGAAGGAGACCGAGCCGTCAACCAACGCAAACAGCGTGTGGTCCTTGCCCATGCCCACGCCGGAGCCGGCATGGAATTTGGTACCGCGCTGGCGCACGATGATGGAACCCGCGCTGACCTGCTGGCCGCCGAAGGCCTTCACGCCGAGCATCTTCGGCTTCGAATCGCGGCCATTCCGGGTGGAGCCGCCGCCCTTTTTCTGTGCCATGGTGGTGCCCCTTCCTTAGCCGTTGATCGAGCCGATGTGCAGCTCGGTGTAAGTCTGGCGGTGACCGCCATGCTTCTGATAGTGCTTGCGGCGACGCATCTTGAAGATGCGCACCTTGTCGTGCTTGCCATGTGCCACGACCGTGGCTTTCACGCTAGCACCCGCGACCCAGGGAGCCCCAACCTTCAGGTCCGCACCGCTTCCCACGGCCAGAACCTGTTCGATCACGATTTCCTGGCCCACGTCCGCAGCAATCTGTTCTACCTTAATCTTTTCGCCGGCAGCAACCTTGTATTGCTTGCCACCGGTTTTTATGACCGCGTACATGTGTGACCTTTCAAAGAAACCCCTGCCTACCTCCTGCAAAGGGCCCCGGAAAGGAGCTCACGCGGAAGGCGCAGAGCCCTTGATCATAGCATGCGAAGTCCCTTGTGCGCATGGCCGAGCAGCAAGCGGAGTCCGCGCCCTACAATCTGGCAACCCCGCAAAGCCGTTCCCGTGCTGAATTCCACCGCAATTCCTCAAGAGGTCGCCGACCCGACCGACGCAGCGCTGCTGCGCGTGGACGCCGTCATCCGTGAGCGGCTGGCATCGCGCGTGGCGCTGATCAACCAGATCTCGCAGTACATCATCAACGCGGGGGGCAAGCGAATCCGTCCCCGGCTGGTGCTGCTGTTCTCGGAGGCATTGGGGTTTGAAGGACCAGAACGCTTCGAACTGGCGGCGATCGTGGAGTTCATCCACACCGCCACGCTCTTGCATGACGATGTGGTCGACGAATCGGCGCTTCGCAGGGGCCGCGCCACGGCCAATGCCATGTTCGGCAACGCGGCGAGCGTGCTGGTGGGCGACTTCCTCTACTCCCGCGCCTTCCAGATGATGGTGGGCATCAACCGCATGCGTGTGCTGCAGGTGCTGGCGGACGCCACCAATGTCATCGCCGAAGGCGAAGTGTTGCAGCTGATGAATATGCACGATCCTGACCTGGCGGTAGCCGACTACCTGCAGGTCATCCGCTTCAAGACTGCCAAGCTGTTCGAAGCCAGTGCGCGCCTGGGCTCGGTGCTGGCCGGCGCCGCGCCGGAAATTGAAGAAGCCTGTGCCGACTACGGGCGCTCGTTGGGCACGGCCTTCCAGTTGGTGGACGACCTGCTGGACTACGAAGGCAACAGTGACGAACTGGGCAAGAACGTGGGTGATGACTTGCGCGAAGGCAAGCCCACGCTGCCGCTGCTTTTGGCCATGGAACGCGCCGCAGCGGACGAGCGAGACCTGATCCGCCACGCTATTGAGCATGGCGAGCACGAGCGACTGCAGGAGATCATTGCCATCGTGCGCAGAACCGGCGCGCTGGAGGGTACGCGACAGGCGGCGTTGGCCGAATGTGACAAGGCCCGTGCAGCCCTGGCGCAACTGCCGCAGTCGCGGGCCCACGAGGCTCTGTTAGACTTATGTGTTCGGTCGATCCACCGCTCTTCATGAGGGGTATGACCGACGGCTGAGGGGGTTGATTGCTCCACCCTTCAAGCCATTCGGGGTGTAGCTTAGCCTGGTAGAGCGCTACGTTCGGGACGTAGAGGCCGGAGGTTCGAATCCTCTCACCCCGACCAGATTTCCTGGGTCATCCGATGGCCCCTGCTGACGCTGTAACCAATGGTCTGCGGCGCTCGCACCGGGCTTTTCTGGCGTTTACACCCTGCGGAGGATCAGCGATGATCGACCTGATGCGCAGAGTCCACCCCGTCCCCCATGGCCACTGAAGCGCTGGCCGACCCGTCGCCGTCCTCGCTGTCCGGCGTCGCCCGTGTGCTGGTCAACGCCGGCAAGCTCACGCCCAAGGCGGCGGAAGAGCTCAGCAAGAACGCGCGCGAGCGCAAGACCAGCTTCGTCACCGCCCTGGTGGGTGCGGGCGCAGTCAAGCCCGATGAACTGGCATTGACCTTGGCCCATGCGCTGGCCCTGCCGTTGCTGGATCTGAACGCAGTCGACACCCAAAAGCTGCCGCGCAACCTGGTAGACGCCAAGATCTCTGCCCAATACCAGTTGATGGTGTTGGGCAAGCGCGGCAACAGGCTCTTCATTGGCGCAGCCGACCCCACCGATCAAGAGGCGGTGGAACGCATCAAGTTCGCCACCCAGCTGACGCCCGAATGGGTGATCGTCGAGTACGACAAGCTGATGAAGCAGCTGGATGCGCAAAACACCAGCGCAACCGAAGCCCTGGAAACGCTGTCCAGCGGCGACTTTGACTTCGACGTCACCGAAGAAGACACCACCTCACAGGAAACGGCCGAGGTCACGACTGACGTCGAAGACGCCCCGGTCGTTCGCTTCCTGCAGAAGATGCTGATCGACGCCATCAACATGCGCGCGTCGGACTTGCACTTCGAACCCTACGAGTACAACTACCGCGTCCGTTTCCGCATCGACGGGGAGTTGCGCGAGATCTCCCAGCCGCCCATCGCCATCAAGGACAAGCTGGCCTCACGCATCAAGGTCATCAGCCGCATGGACATCGCCGAAAAGCGGGTCCCGCAAGACGGCCGGATGAAGCTGAAGTTCGGCTCCAAGGCGATCGACTTCCGCGTCAGTACCTTGCCCACCTTGTTTGGCGAAAAGGTCGTGATCCGGATCCTGGACCCGTCCAGCGCCAAGCTCGGCATTGAAGCGCTGGGCTACGAGAAGATAGAGAAGGACCGTCTGCTCGCCTGCATTTCGCGGCCCTACGGGATGATCCTGGTCACCGGACCCACGGGCTCCGGCAAGACGGTATCGCTCTACACCTGCCTGAACATTCTCAACCAGCCGGGTGTGAACATCGCCACGGTGGAAGACCCGGCGGAAATCAACTTGCCAGGCTGCAACCAGGTGAACGTGAACGACCGTGCCGGTCTGACCTTTGCCGCGGCGCTGAAGTCCTTTCTGCGCCAGGACCCGGACATCATCATGGTCGGCGAAATCCGCGACCTGGACACCGCCGACATTGCCATCAAGGCCGCGCAAACGGGCCACCTGGTGATGAGCACGCTCCACACCAATGACGCGCCCACCACCCTGACCCGTTTGTTGAACATGGGTGTCGCACCCTTCAACATCGCGTCCAGCGTGTTGTTGATCACCGCCCAACGGCTGGCGCGCAAGTTGTGCGAGAACTGCAAGAAGCCCGCAGAGTACCCGCGGGAGTCCATGCTCAAGGCCGGCTTCAAGGCAGAAGACCTGGACGGCAACTGGAAACCTTACCGTGCTGTGGGCTGTTCTTCCTGCAACAACGGCTACAAAGGCCGCGTCGGCATTTACCAGGTCATGCCTATCACTGAAGCCATCCAACGCATCATCCTGTCCGAAGGGTCCGCGCTGGACATTGCCAAGCAGGCCGAAATTGAAGGCGTGCGTGACCTGCGACAGTCTGGCCTGATCAAGGTGCGCAATGGCGCCACGACGCTTGAAGAAGTGATCACGGTCACGAACGAGTAAGCCCGAGCAAGCGCGCACCGCAACGACCTGCCACCCGTTCAACTTCAGTAAAACCGCCCCACCACTATGGCCACAGCAGCGATTGCCAAGAACGCGAAAGAGTTGATCTTCGAGTGGGAAGGCAAGGACAAGAACGGCAAAGTCGTCCGGGGTGAGATGCGTGCGGGCGGCGAATCGGTCGTCAATGCCAGCCTGCGCCGCCAGGGCATCCTGATCACCAAGGTGCGCAAGCGCCGCACCAGCGGCGGCAAGTCCATCAAGCAGAAGGACATCGCCATCTTCACTCGCCAGCTGGCGACGATGATGAAGGCCGGCGTGCCGCTGCTGCAGGCTTTTGACATCGTGGCCCGCGGCAGTACCAATCCGCGCATGACCAAGTTGCTGACCGACATCCGCCAGGACGTCGAGACCGGCACCAGCCTGTCCAGTTCCTTCCGCAAGCACCCGCTGCACTTTGACGCGCTGTACTGCAACCTGGTGGAAGCCGGTGAGGCGGGCGGCATCCTGGAAGCCCTGCTGGACCGCCTGGCAATCTACCAGGAGAAGACACTGGCCATCAAGCAGAAGATCAAGTCGGCGCTGATGTACCCCATCGCGGTGATCGTGGTCGCCTTCGTGGTGCTGACCGTCATCATGATCTTCGTGATCCCGGCCTTCGAGGACGTGTTCAAGTCCTTCGGCGGCGAGCTGCCGGCACCCACGCTGGCCGTGATCGCCATGTCCAAGTTCTTTGTCTCCTGGTGGTGGCTGATCTTCAGCTTGCTGGGCGGCGGCCTGTACTTCTTCTTCGAAAGCTGGAAACGCTCCGAGAAGATGCAGATGTTCATGGACCGGCTGTTGCTGCGCGTGCCGGTCTTTGGCGACCTGATCAACAAGTCCGTCATTGCGCGCTGGACGCGCACGCTGTCCACCATGTTCGCGGCCGGTGTGCCGCTGGTGGAAGCGCTCGACTCGGTGGGCGGCGCCTCCGGGAACATGGTCTACCAGTTGGCGACGGAACAGATTCAGAAGGACGTGTCCACGGGCTCGGCGCTGACCACATCCATGACCAGCACGGGCATCTTCCCGACCATGGTGCTGCAGATGGCGGCCATCGGTGAAGAGTCCGGCTCACTGGACCACATGCTCAGCAAGGCCGCCGAGTTCTACGAAGAAGAAGTCGACGAGATGGTCAAGGGTCTGTCCAGCCTGATGGAGCCCTTCATCATCGTGATCCTGGGCGTGTTGATTGGCGGCATCGTGGTGTCGATGTACCTGCCGATCTTCAAGCTGGGCTCTGTCGTCTGACGGTGGGCGAGTTCCTGGCCAGCTTGCCGCTGGATCTTCTGCTGTCCCCCTGGGCCCTGGCGCTGCTGGGGCTGGTGGTCGGCAGCTTCCTGAACGTGGTGGTCCACCGCTTGCCGCTCATGCTGGAACGCCAGTGGTGGGGCGACGTTGCGGCGCAGTTGTCTGACAGTGACAGCTACAGGCGTGTGTTCGGTGTGCCAGCACCCGAACGCATGGCTTTGGCCAGTGGCGGTGTCGAGAAGGCCTTGGCCGACACGCCTGCCATCGGCCTGGCCCGGCCTGCGTCACGCTGCCCGTCCTGCGGCCACCGCATCCGCTTCTACGAAAACATCCCCGTGCTCAGCTGGGCTGCCTTGCGTGGCAAGTGCTCGGCCTGCGGCACCCGTATCAGAGCGCGCTACCCGCTGGTGGAATTGGGCACAGGCGCACTCTTTGGTATGTTGGGGTGGCACCTGGGTGCCCAACCCACCACCTTGATGTGGTGCGCCATGACCGCTGCGGTGCTGGCGCTGGCGCTGATCGACTGGGACACCACCGTGCTACCCGACGCCATCACCTTGCCGCTGCAATGGGCCGGCCTGGGTGCAGCCGCCTTGGGCTGGATCAATGGCCTGAACCTGTTGCAGTCCTTGCTGGGTCTGGTGGTCGGCTACTTGTCGCTGTGGGTCGTCTTCTGGCTGTTCAAGCTGGCCACCGGCAAAGAAGGCATGGGCTACGGCGACTTCAAGCTATTGGCCGCGTTGGGCGCCTGGTTGGGCTGGCAGGCCATCCTGCCCATCGTCCTGATGGCATCGGTGCTGGGCGCGGTGATCGGCCTGGTCATGAAAGCCACGGGCTCGCTGCGTGAAGGTCGCTTTGTGCCCTTCGGACCCTTTTTGGCTGGCGGCGGCCTGGTCGTGATCCTGGCAGGCCAGTCCACAGTGCTCGGCTGGATCGGCTGGTGAGCTTGCGCCGCCCTGCGGCCATCGGCCTGACGGGAGGCATCGGCAGTGGCAAGAGCACGGTGGCGGCGCTGTTGGTGTCCGAAGGTGCCTGCCTGGTGGATACCGACGCCATCGCCCGCACGCTGACCTTGCCCGGCGGCGCGGCGCTGCCCGCGCTCCGAGAGACCTTCGGTCCTGCCGCGATGGCCACCGACGGTGCGTTGGACCGCGTGCACATGCGCGAACGGGTCTTCAAGGACCTTGCCGCCAAGCTGCAACTCGAGGCCATCCTGCACCCGTTGATCGGCATCGAAGCGCGGCGACAAGCGGCCGCCGCAGGCGACCGGCCCGTCGTCTTCGACGTGCCCCTGCTCGCTGAATCCAGCCAATGGCGCGCCCGTGTCGCGCGCATCCTGGTGGTGGATTGCCGTGAAGAAACGCAGGCCGCCCGTGTGGCCACACGTTCTGGTTGGGACGATGTCGCCGCGCGCCGCGTCATCGCGCAGCAGGCACCGCGGGCCGCACGTCGGGCCATAGCGGACGCCGTGATCTACAACGAAGGCATCTCGCTGGACATGCTGCACGATCAGGTCCACGCGCTCTGGCGCCAGTGGTTCGCTGCTGCATGACCCAAGACGCAGTTCACCGAGACGGGTGTGTGCCTGTGGAACAATCCACACAGGGCTTGCGTCAACTGGGCGCGTCACACAGCCCCTGAGCACGCCTTGGTCCTTTACGAGTACCCGTTCAACGAAAGCATCCGCACGATGCTGCGGCTCGAACACCTGTTCGACCGCCTGGGCGAACTGGTCCAGCGCGACGCGCCTGTGGACCACCACTTTGCGCTGGCCACGATCTTCGAGATCATGGATGTCGCCTCGCGTGCCGACCTGAAAAGCGACCTGCTGAAGGAACTGGAGCGCCACCGCGCCCAGTTGCAAAGCTACCGCGGGCACCCTGGCATATCCGAAGCTGCGCTGGACGCCATTACCGGCCGCATCGACCACGCCTTCAGCGGCCTCAACGCCCTGCAAGGCAAGGCGGGCCAGGCGCTGGCCAACAACGACTGGTTGATGAGCATCCGCAGCCGGATCAGCATCCCCGGAGGCACCTGCGAGTTTGACCTGCCCGCCTACTACGCCTGGCAGCAGCACGCGCCCGAAAAGCGCCGCGCCGACCTGCAAGGCTGGATGTCCACCCTGACCCCCCTTGCCGAAGCGCTTCAGGTGCTGCTGGGCCTGCTGCGCGACAGCGGCACCCTGCAACGAATGGCTGCACCGGGCGGCCAGTACCAGCAGACGTTGCAGAACCTGCCGGCCGGCAAGGTCTACCAACTGCTGCGGGTACGCATCGACCCCGACCTGGGCCTGGTCCCGGAAATCACCGGGCACCGCCTGCTGGTCAGCGTGCGCTTCATGAAACCCGATGCCGAAGGTCGGCTGCGCCCGTCTGGCGTCGACACGACCTTTGAGCTCAGCCTCTGCGCTTGAGCGTCAAGGATTGAGCATGGCCACTGAACGCAGCGTTGCCTGCCCCACTTGCAAGCGGCAGGCCGTCTACGGCCCCAGCAACCGCTGGCGTCCCTTCTGCAGCGCACGCTGCAGAGGCGCAGACCTGGGCGCCTGGGCCAATGAGCAGTTCCGCGTGCCCGCCGAAGCGCCGCCAGAAGACGGCCACGCCCCAGCCGGGCCGGACCGGCTGAATTAGCCACTCCGGCCAAGAGCCTCAAGCTGCAGGTGCGATCACCTGCTGAGGCTGCGCAGGAACGCCACCAAGTCAGCAGACTCCTGTGCGCTCAAGTCCAAGCGGCGCAAGATGCGTTCGCCGTCGGCGTGCAGGCGTTCTTCGTTCAGTTCCGAGTAGTGGCGCACCACTGCCTCCAATGTCGCCAGGCTGCCGTTGTGCATGTAAGGCGCGGTGCGCGTGAGCTGCCGCAGGCCCGGCACGCGGAATTCTCCGAAGTGCCGCGGCTCGATCAACAGGTGGCGGGTGGGCACTGCGCGCGGGTCCTCGCCTGCCACGTCGTTGTACGCGCCCAGTCGGTTCAGCGGGCTGGCCATGACCTGCTGCAAACCGCCGTAGCGGCCGGGGTCGACACCTCCTTCCACGAAGAAGGGCACGCCGATATCGGCGAACTCGCCATTGGAAAAGCGCGGGCCGGCATGGCAGACACTGCACCGCCCGCGGCCAATGAAGAGCTTCAGGCCGCGCTGGGCCGCCTCCGGGTAGGTGGCGGCACGGCGCGCATTTCCGCGCAGCAAGGCGTCGCGAAAGTCATCGAAGGGCGTGCGGGGCGAATGCAAGGTGGCTTGATAGGCGGCCAAGGCCTTGGCCAGATCGGTCACCAAGCTGTCGTCGTCGACTGCCGGTGCGACGCCGAAAGCCCGGCGGTAGCCCGCGGCGAGGTGCTCGTTGGCGCGGACATGCGCAGCCAGTGCCGGCACGGCCCAGCCCATTTCTGCAGCCACAACCAGGGGAGCGCGGCTGGCGGCCCACAAGCTGTCGTGTGCACCGTCCCAGCCCAGCCAGCGCTGCCCCGCCACGTCCAGCAAAGACGGCGTGTTGCGCCGGCCCGCGGTGACATCGGACCGGGCTCGCCCCGTGACCCGGCCATCTTGAAAGGCCTGCTCCGGCACATGGCAGTCGGCGCACGACACACGCCCGTCCGCCGACAGCGCCTTGTCAAAGAACAGGCTGCGGCCCCAATCCACGGCGGCGGGCCGTGCCTGCACGCGGTTGGACTGGTCACTCCCCTCGGCCGTCGGCCAGGGCCCATGCGACGCAATGCGCGCACGCTCACCCGCTGTGAAGGTCAGCAGCGTCTGCGCCGAAAGCCACACCGGCCAGTACAGCAGGACGCAGGCCGCGGCCCGCCACATCACGGCAAGGTGACCGACTGGCGCAGTCGCAGGTCCTGCCTCTGGTGCCGGAGGTCCAGCCGCAGTTCCCAACGTCCGCTCATGTGCCACAGCAGTCCTTCGGCGCGCCAGCGCCCCGGCCCCAAGGACTTCAGACTCGGCCGGTAGTTCATGCCATGGCGGTGATCGGGCATGGACGCATCCACGCGGGTCAATTCGGCTGACGCCGGGCAGACGCTGATGTCCAGCGCGAAGGGTTTGCCCACCGCAATCACGGCCGGCAGCGGCTGCCACTGCACTTGAACGCCCGCCTCCTCCAGCACCTGCGTGCCCGGCGCTGCGGCAGGGCACGCGGTCTGGGCTTGTGCTGTCGGCAAGCTCACCACCACCACCAACAGGGCCGTACCCAGGCACTTCACTTCGCGCTGCCTCGCGCCAGCATCGCGGTGAACAAGGTCTCGCCGTTGCGCCAGGCGATGCGCTCGGCCACGTCGGCGGGCAGGTCGGCCAGCCACTGGCGCGACCAGCGCGCGTGCTCCGGCACGTAGTACCAGCGCTCGGGCGTGAAGGTGTCGGTGCCCAGCAGGAAGCGGTCGGGGAATTCCAGAAAGGCCGCACGCCAGGCGGCGTCCACCTTGCTGCCCGTGGCGTGGTCGCTGCGAAAGGCCAGGTCACACCACAGGCGCGGAAACTGGCGCAGCATCTCGCGCACCTTGTCGGGCGCATCAAAGCCCGAATGCGCCCACAGGATGCGCGCTTGCGGGTCTTGCCTGAACTGCCGCGCGATGGCGTCTGCGTCGGAGTGCGAATGCAGGAACACTTGGTGCTCACGCGCGAGTTGCACCACGCGACGCACGACGGGCAGGTCCGCATCGGGGCCGTATACGTGGTACTCGCCGATGGCCACGTAGCGGTAGCGCGCCAGTCGCTCTTCCAGGTGGGCGACGACGCTGCTGTCGTGCATCCAGCTGCCGATCTCGCCGCGTGTGCGGTAAGGGCGCAACACGGGTAGCACCAGGTCCGGCGCTTCGGCGTAAAGCTTCTGCGTGCCTTCGTCGCTGCTGCTGGAGACCATGGCGCGCTTGAGGCCGGCCTGGCGCATCAGCGCGATGGCATCTTTAGGTGGCAGGCGTTCCCAGGCGTCGTGGCTGTAGTGCAGGTGGGCGTCGAACACGGGCATGGACGCTTCGGCCGCGCGCAGGGTGGGCATGGCAAGCAGCCCAGCCAGAGCGGACAGGGCCTGGCGTCGGCGCCATGCGGTCATGGGCAGGGGCATTTCAGTTCTCGAGACGGCTGGGGTGCGCGGATCGTAGCCAAGACCGTGCAAATCCACACTTGTGGCAGTCTTGCGGACTTTCCACCCCTACCCCGACCCCCTTGGACATCGCCTGGACCCAATTCACCCCCTGGAACGCGCTTGCCGGGGGACTGCTCATCGGCTGCGCAGCCGTGCTCTACATGGCGGGCAATGGTCGCATCGCAGGGATCACCACCTTGGTGGCTGCTCCCCTGGACGCGCTCTTGCATCGGCGGTCTCTGGCACCGGAAATGGTGCGTGTGCTGTTCGTCGCCGGCCTGCTGGTGGCACCTTGGGTCTGGCAGATCTTTGCGCCGCTGCCCGCAGCCAGGTCCGTGACCGGTCCGATGGGCCTGGTGCTGGCCGGCCTGCTGGTGGGCTATGGCACACGCATGGCCAACGGTTGCACCAGTGGGCATGGTGTGTGTGGACTGAGCCGCGGTTCACCACGGTCGCTGGTCAATGTGCTTGTCTTCATGGGCACGGGCGTCGTCACCGTGGCGCTGCTGCGCGCATTGGGGGTCGTGGCCTGATGAACAAGCTGCTTTTCGCCATTGTCAGCGGCCTGGTGTTCGGCCTGGGCCTGCTGGCCAGCGGCATGACCAACCCGGTCAAGGTGCAGGGCTTCCTGGACTTGTTTGGGCACTGGGACCCGAGCCTTGCCTTGGTGATGGGTGGGGCCGTGGCCGTCACCAGCCTGGGCTATGCGCTGCTGCGTCGCCGCAAGACATCCCTCAGCGGCGACCCTCTGAGCTGGGCCAAGTCCACCGTCATCAACCGCCCGCTGATACTCGGTGGCATGCTCTTTGGCGCTGGCTGGGGCATCGCGGGCTTCTGCCCCGGACCTGCCGTGGTGGCTTTGGGCGCGGGCACGAGCGGGGCCTGGATCTTCTGCGCCGCCATGCTCGTTGGCATGGCGCTGCACGACAGGCACTGAGCCTCAGCTTCAGTTCCCGCAAGGAAACGGCACCATGTTCATCTTTCGACAGCTCTTCGACCCCGTCTCCTCCACCTACACCTACCTGCTGGCAGACAGCGGCGAGGCCGTGCTCATCGACCCGGTCTTCGAACACGCGGGCCGCGACGCTGCGCTGATTCGCGAACTGGGCCTCACGCTCACGGCGACGCTGGAGACCCATATCCATGCCGACCACGTCACCGGTGCCTGGCTGTTGCGGGAGCGCTGTGGCAGCCGCATCCTGTTGTCGGAAGCTGGCGGAGCGTCGGGTGCCGACCGGCTGCTGCGCCATGGCGACACGGTGCACTTCGGCACCCGCCACCTGCAGGCGCGCGCCACGCCTGGCCACACCAATGGCTGCATGACCTACCTGCTGGACGACCGGCACATGGCCTTCAGCGGCGACGCGCTGCTGATCCGCGGCTGCGGCCGCACCGACTTCCAGCAGGGCAGCGCGCTGCAGCTCTATGCCTCGGTGCATGAACAGATCTTCAGCCTGCCGCCGGACTGTCTGATCTATCCGGGGCACGACTACCGCGGCCTCACCGTCAGCAGCGTGGCCGAAGAGCGGCTCTACAACCCACGTCTGGGCGGCGACAGCAATGTCGGCGACTTTTCGGGCTACATGCGCAACCTGGGCCTGCCCCACCCGAAGCTGATCGACGTGGCCGTCCCCGCCAACTTGCATTGCGGCCAGCCGCAAGGCCAGACCGGCATGCCGGCTGATCAAACCTGGGCGCCACTGACCCTCACTTTTGGTGGCGTGTGGGAAATCAGCCCCGACGCGCTGAACGAAGCTGGCAGCGCAGTGCAAGTGGTCGACGTGCGCGAAGCCAGCGAGTTCAATGACGCGCTCGGGCACATCGGACGTGCGCAGCAGATCCCGCTGGCGGAACTGTCTGGACGCATCGCGGAGTTGGACGCGGGTCGACCTGTGGTCGCCGTGTGCCGCTCGGGCGCGCGGTCGGCGCAGGCCTGCGTGATGCTGTCGAAGTCCGGGTTCGCACACGTGGCCAACCTGGCAGGCGGCATGTTGCGTTGGCGAGCCCAGGGCCATGCCGCCGTCAACGGACAGGACTGACCGAGCGACTGACAGGTGGCCCGCGACTTCTTCACGCCCCCAGGGTTCACGGGGTTGGTAGACACCACCCGATCAAGCGCGACGGCCGGTCCTTGCTGTCCACTGCGAGGCAGCGCTGGCCCACGCAAGTGGCGGTGTTGGTGTCGGGCCAGGACGACGCCCTGCTGACCGCTCGCACCCAGCCCTTGGGTTGTCTGGGCTTCAGGCAGAAGTCCCTGGAGCCCCTGGACCTGGTGCGGCGCATCGGCCTGGCGCTGCACGGCGACCCTCAGACCCCCGCACGCCCCAGGCCCGGGTCGGCGGGTGCGCGTTTGACCTTCACCGAAAGACGGTTGTGCATCCTGCGCCGCTTGGCGCGCGGCCACAGCCGCCGCGCCATCCACGGCGGACTTGGGGCCACCCCCTTGAACCGGCGGCATCCGCCCCTATAATCATTCGCTAGCACTCGTCATTGATGAGTGCTAACAGCCGGATGCAGCCTGAAAAGGCGCTCCGAGCGCTTTTGTCAGCGGGGACTAACTTCGTTGGCGCCCCGCGTATCCAAAGACCCCAAGGAGATCTTATGAAGCTGCGTCCTTTGCACGATCGAGTGATCGTCAAGCGTCTCGAGAACGAAACCAAGACCGCCTCCGGCATCGTGATCCCCGACAACGCCGCCGAAAAGCCGGACCAGGGCGAAGTCCTGGCCGTCGGCCCGGGCAAGCGCAACGACAAGGGTGACTTCGTCGCCCCCAACGTCAAGACCGGCGACCGCGTGCTGTTCGGCAAGTACAGCGGCCAGACCGTCAAGGTCGATGGCGAAGAACTGCTGGTGATGAAGGAAGAAGACCTCTTCGCCGTCATCGAGAAGTGATTCGCCAAAGGCAAATCACTTCCGTCGCAGGCTGACTTGGCAAGGCCAGGTCAAGGCCCGTCGGGCCGGCCGTAGACAAAAGAATTCACCGGCGCAAGCCGGCACTTCAAACATTCGGAGAAATTGAACATGGCAGCAAAAGACGTGGTTTTTGGCGCTGACGCGCGCCACCGCATGGTCGAGGGTGTGAACATCCTGGCCAACGCCGTCAAGGTGACCCTGGGCCCCAAGGGCCGCAACGTGGTGCTCGAGCGCTCCTTCGGCGCCCCCACCGTGACCAAGGACGGTGTGTCCGTGGCCAAGGAAATCGAGCTCAAGGACAAGCTGCAGAACATGGGCGCGCAGATGGTCAAGGAAGTTGCTTCCAAGACCAGCGACAACGCCGGTGACGGCACCACCACCGCCACGGTGCTGGCCCAGTCCATCGTCCGCGAAGGCATGAAGTTCGTTGCCGCCGGCATGAACCCCATGGACCTGAAGCGCGGCATCGACAAGGCCGTGACGGCCCTGGTCGAAGAGCTGAAGAAGGCCTCCAAGCCCACGACCACCAGCAAGGAAATTGGCCAGGTCGGCTCCATTTCCGCCAACAGCGACGCCAGCATCGGCGAAATCATCGCCAAGGCCATGGACAAGGTTGGCAAGGAAGGTGTCATCACCGTTGAAGACGGCAAGAGCCTGGACAACGAGCTCGACATCGTCGAAGGCATGCAGTTCGACCGCGGCTATCTGTCGCCCTACTTCATCAACAGCCCCGAGAAGCAGGTTGCCGTTCTGGACAGCCCTTTCGTGCTGCTGTACGACAAGAAGATCAGCAACATCCGCGACCTGCTGCCGATCCTGGAACAAGTGGCCAAGAGCGGCCGTCCGCTGCTGATCATTGCCGAAGAAGTTGAAGGCGAAGCGCTGGCCACCCTGGTGGTCAACACCATCCGCGGCATCCTGAAGGTTGTGGCTGTGAAGGCCCCTGGCTTTGGCGACCGCCGCAAGGCCATGCTGGAAGACATCGCCATCCTGACGGGCGGCAAGGTCATCGCTGAAGAAGTCGGCCTGACGCTCGAGAAGGCCACCCTGGCTGACCTGGGCAGCGCCAAGCGCGTCGAAGTGGGCAAGGAAAACACCACCCTGATCGACGGCGCCGGCAAGGCCCCTGACATCGAAGCGCGCGTCAAGCAGATCCGCGTCCAGATCGAAGAAGCCACCAGCGACTACGACCGTGAAAAGCTGCAAGAGCGCGTGGCCAAGCTGGCCGGCGGTGTGGCGGTGATCAAGGTCGGTGCCGCCACCGAAGTGGAAATGAAGGAAAAGAAGGCTCGCGTCGAAGACGCCCTGCACGCCACGCGTGCGGCGGTGGAAGAAGGCATCGTGGCCGGTGGTGGTGTGGCCCTGCTGCGCGCCCGCGCTGGCGTGGCTTCCAGCCTGAAGGGTGACAACAGCGACCAGGAAGCCGGCATCAAGATCGTGCTGCGCGCCGTGGAGCAACCCCTGCGCGAGATCGTTGCCAACGCCGGTGGCGAGCCCAGCGTCGTCATCAACAAGGTGCTGGAAGGCAAGGGCAACTACGGCTTCAATGCCGCCAACGACACCTACGGCGACATGATCGAAATGGGCATCCTGGATCCCACCAAGGTCACGCGCACGGCGCTGCAGAACGCGGCATCCGTTGCCAGCCTGATGCTGACGACCGAGTGCATGGTTGCTGAAGCCCCGAAGGAAGAAGCGGCCGGCGGCGGCATGCCTGGTGGCATGGGCGGCATGGGTGGCATGGGCGGCATGGACATGTAAGTCCAGCCACTCGATTGCTACAGAAAGGGCCTGCGTTGCGAAACGCAGGCCTTTTTGTTGGATTGAAGCCTGACGGTACGGCCATAATTTTGCCTATATGGCCCTCCCCCCAGCCTCCAAGCTGCTGCTGCAGTTCGTCGACGACGAAATGCTGCGAGCACCGCTGTTGTTTGACCAGCTGCTGGAAGCCACGCAGGACGGCATCCGGCGAGCCCTGCCCAGCATGAATGCGACGCAGCGCACGGCCATCGCCGACCTGGCCCAGGCGCTGACCACCCAGCACCACCGCATGGCCGACTACTTCATGTATTCGCTGCGCGAACAGGTGCAGGCGGACCTGATGCGCAGCCAGCCTGGTGGCGACAAGAAGCCCACCACGCAGCACGTGTCGCACAAGACACTGTCCCTGGTGGACGAGGACGCCGTGGCCGTGGACGTGGAGCTGTCGCACAGCATCGAAGCCATCAAGAGCACGGCCGAATACGAACTGCGTGAACTGCAGACCTTCACGGCCGCCCTGGTAGGCGACCTGGAGATGGCCAAGGACAACAACCCCTTCCGTGCCGAAACCTTTGCGCGTGCGGTCTGGAATTCGGCCCAGGCCCTGCCGCTGTCACGTGGCCACCAGGTGGCCTACATGCGCTACGCATCCACGCCGCTGGCGCAGTTGCTGCGCACCAGCTATGCGGCGTCCACCTCACGCCTGGAAAGCATGGGCGTGGAGCCGGCGGCCTACCGCACCCTGATCCTGCCTTCCGGCTCCCGCCGCGGCTCGCGATCGACCGAGACCACGTACGCGCCCGACCTGCAGCGCATGAGCGAGACCATGCCGGCGCCACTGGACACGCAGCAGGCCGCGCATTACGGCAGTCCGGTGCAGGGATCAGGTCGCGGCTCGGCCAGCGGCCCCACCGGCGAACGCTGGATCGACATCGCGCGCGGCACCACCCAGCGCGCCGATCGCCAGGCCATTGAACTGGTCAGCCGGCTGTTCGAAGCCATGATGGCCGACTCGCGCGTGCCAGAAGACATGACGGTGCTGATTGCGCGCCTGCACGGCCCGGCCATGCGCCTGGCGCTGCGCGACCGCACGCTGCTGGACCACAAGAAGCACCCGCTGTGGCGCTTCATCAACCAGGCCGTGTTCGCGGCCGAGATGACCCCGGACGCCACAGACCCCGAACGCCTGCACCTGCTGAAGCTCTGCCTGGCCACCAGCGACCAGCTGGGCGCCGAACCCGAACAGAACACAGGCCTGTACCGCTGGGCCGTGGAGCGGCTGGACACCTTCCTGTCCAAGCGCCTGCAGCGCCGCCTGACGTCGGTGGCGTCCCAGGTGGGTGCCATGCAGAAGCTGGAAGACAAGATCATGGACGGCGACGGACCGCCGTCCACCATCAGCGGCGCCCTGGACGTGCACCACCTGGACACCGTGCCCGCCGCGCTCATGGACCCGGAAACCGAGACTGCGCGGAACGACCCGGCGTCCGTGTCATGGCTGCACGACTTGCGCCCGGGCGACTGGGTGCGCATGTTCTTCAAGGGCCGCTGGCTGCACGCACAGCTGCTCTGGGTGGGCGAACAGCGCGAGTTCCTGCTCTTCGGAGATGGCGGCTCGGACGAGACCTGGGCCATGCGCTCAGGTGCCCTGATGATGCTGCACGGCAATGCGCTGGTGAAGACGCTGAAGATGCGTTCCATTGTCGGCAGCGCGGCCGCCAAGGTGCACGACCAGGTGAGCGCAGCCAAGTCGGCGGCCTGAGCCCGCCCGCCGGGCTAAGGACCAGCCCCGTCAATCCAGCATCGACGCGATGTGCTCGGCCACCAGGCCGGGTTGTTCATGCACCAGCCAGTGGCTGCCCTCGGGCACGCGGTGCAGCGTCAGCTGCGGCACCCAGCGCTCCAGGCCGTCCAGCAACCCCGGCAGCAGCGCGTGGTCCTGCTCACCCCAGAGCACGGTCGTGGGCACAAGGGGCATCACGGCCTCGTCCGGCAACACCAGGGTGTTCAGCAGGTCATCAGGCCGCTGCGCCGGCCGCAGCGGCGACGCGCGGTAGTAGTTGAGTGCACCCGTGAGACCGCGCCCGCCGTTGTCCCAGGCCTGACGGTACTGGGCACGCACGGCAGGTGTCAGCCAAGCCGGGTCGCGGCCCAGGAAAGGCCACAAACGGCGGTAGTCGTCTTCGGCCAGCAGAACCTCCGCGTCAGGCCGGCAGAGAAATGTCATGTAGGCGCTGGCGGCGATCTGGGCGGCGCTCTGGCGCAGTTCGCGCAGGAAAGTGGCCGGGTGCGGCGAATTGATGATCAGCAGGCGTTTCATCAGATCCGGCCTTTGCGCCGCCAGGTTCCAGGCCAGCGCACCGCCCCAGTCGTGCGCCACCAGCAAGTCCAGCGGTGCGCCCAGCGCTTCGATCGCCGCGGCGACATCGCCCACCACGTGTCGGGCCTTGTAGGCCGCGGCATCCGTGGGCGCGCTGCTGCCCACGAAACCGCGCAGGTTGGGTGCCACGCAGGCGGCCTGGGGCGCCAGGCGCTGCATGACCTCGTCCCAGACGAACGCAGCCTCCGGGAAGCCATGCAGCAGCAGCACGCGCGCCCGGCCTTCGCCGGCACCGCGGCAGGCCAGGGTGATGGCGCCGGCGCGGTCGCCCGGCAACACCAGATCAAACAGCCGGACCGGGCTCACGCTGCGTCCTGCCGGTGGGTCCAGGCGTAAAGGGCCTCGGCCACGTCGCCCAGGCCCTGCTTGTTGAGCGCGGAAAACGAACTCATGCCAATGTCCGCGCTTTCGGTGCTGACGCTGGCCAGGACCTCCTGCGCGGCGGCCTGGGCCGCCTGGTTCTCGCTGCGGTTGAGCTTGTCGGACTTGGTCAGCAGCGCCAGCAGGCGCACCTCGCCATTGGCCAGGCGCGGCGCCATCAGGTCCAGCAGGCGCTTGTCCAGGTCGGTGAAGCCCAGGCGCGAATCGATCATCAACACCACGCCATGCAGCGGGCGGCGCAGTTGCAGGTAGTCGGACATCACCTCCTGCCAGCGCAGCTTGGCGGACCGCTCCACGGCGGCGTATCCATAGCCCGGCAGGTCGGCAAACAAGGCGTCAGGGCGGTCCCGCGGGCCCACCTCGAACAGGTTGATGTGCTGGGTACGGCCCGGCGTGCGCGACGCAAAGGCCAGGCGCTTCTGCTGGGCCAGGCGGTTGATGGCCGTCGACTTGCCCGCGTTGCTGCGGCCCACGAAGGCGATTTCCGGCAATTCGCTGGCCGGCAGCTGGTCCAGCTTGCTGGCCGTGGTCAGGAAACGAGCGGTGTGGGTCCACCCCAGTGCCCGCTTGGCCGCGTCAATTTCCGTGGCCGGAAGGGGGCCGGAAGGGGAGGCCGAGGCCTTGGCCGGAGGGGCCTGAAAGGGTGCTGTCATGGCGCATTGTAAAATTCTGGGTTTGCGCTGTTCAGCTCCCGTTTGAAAGCACCCGCATGAAGTTGCCTGCCGCCCTGATTTTGCTGGCCGCGTTCGCCGGCTCCGCCCTTGCCAACGAAGCCAAGCCCGCTGCCTTCAAGGCCGACGCGGCCAAGGGCGCGCAGCTGTCCGCCGCCTGCCAGGCCTGCCATGTGGCAGACGGCAGCCGGGGCTCGCCAGCCAACCCCATCCTGCAGGGCCAGCATGAGGAATACATCGTCAAGCAGCTGACCGAGTTCAAGGCCGGCAAGCGCAAGAACGCCATCATGTCCGGCATGGCCGCGCCGCTGTCCGAAGAGGACATGAAGCACATCGCCGCCTTCTATGCCAGCAAGAAGGCCAAGCCGGGCTTCGCCAAGGTCAAGGAAACCGTGAGCCTGGGCGAGCAGATCTACCGCGGTGGCATCGCCGCCAAGGCCGTGCCGGCTTGCTCAGGCTGCCACAGCCCCAATGGCGCCGGCATCCCGGCCCAGTACCCGCGTGTGGGCGGCCAGCATGCCGACTACACCGAGGCGCAACTGAACGGCTTCCGGTCTGGCGCACGTGCCAACAGCCCGCAGATGATGACCATCGCCGCCAGGATGAACGACAAGGAAATCAAGGCCGTGACCGACTACATGGCCGGGTTGCGCTGAAGCCTGGTGCGCCATTCCTCTGCTGAAGGGCCGGTCTTGTACCGGCCTTTTTTCATGGGCGGGGCGGTCCGACCACAATGCAGCGGATGGGCTTGTAAGACGGCAGGCGCCCGCCCGACCCAGAGTCAACACCACCGGCAGATCACCCCATGCATTTCCTCCAGGACCGCGGCTTCCAGCACCCCTTCTCATCGGAAATCACGCCGCGAGAGGTCTATGCCAACCGTCGGCGCTTCATCCAGGCGGCCTTGGCCGGTTCCGCAGCCTTGGCTTTGCCCGCCCAATCGCAGACAGCCCGCCCGGGCAAGCTGTCCGCGCTGCCCGGTGTCAAGAGCGGCGTGGCAGGTGCGCTGGTCATGGACAAGCCGACGCCTTATGCCGACGCCACCAGCTACAACAACTTCTACGAGTTCGGCACCGACAAGTCCGACCCGGCGCAGAACGCGGGCAAGCTGAAGACGCGGCCCTGGACGGTGGCCATCGAAGGCGAAGTCAAGAAGCCCGGTACTTTCGACCTGGACGCGCTGATGAAGCTGGCGCCCCTGGAAGAGCGCATCTACCGCCTGCGCTGCGTGGAAGGCTGGTCCATGGTGATTCCCTGGGTGGGCTACTCGCTTGCGGAGCTGATCAAACGGGTCGAGCCCACGGGCAATGCCAAGTACGTGCAGTTCGTGACCCTGGCCGACAAGGCGCAGATGCCCTACATCGGATCACGTGTGCTGGAGTGGCCGTATGTAGAAGGCCTGCGCATGGACGAGGCCATGAACCCGCTGGCGCTCTTGACCTTCGGCATGTACGGCGAGGTGCTGCCCAACCAGAACGGCGCACCGGTGCGCATGGTGCTGCCCTGGAAGTACGGCTTCAAGAGCGGCAAGAGCATCGTCAAGATCCGCTTCGTCGACAAGCAGCCCAAGACCAGCTGGGAAACGGCCGCAGCACAGGAATACGGCTTCTATTCCAACGTCAATCCGCAGGTGGACCATCCGCGCTGGAGCCAGGCCACGGAGCGCCGTATTGGCGAGGACAGCCTCTTCGCCAAGAAGCGTCCCACCCTGATGTTCAACGGCTACGAAGCCCAGGTGGGCCAGCTCTACGCCGGCATGGACCTGAAAAAGAACTTCTGAGGCTGCGGTGAACAAGTTGCTTGTGCACCGGCTGACCAAGCCGGGGCTGTTCCTGCTTGCCCTGTTGCCATTGGCCCTGTTGGTTTGGGGCGCGTTTGCCAACACCCTGGGCGCCAACCCCGCTGAAGCGCTGATCCGCAGCACTGGCGACTGGACCTTGCGTTTCCTGTGCCTGACGCTGGCGGTAACGCCGCTGCGCAGCTGGACGGGCTGGCATGCGCTGGCGCGGCTGCGCCGCATGCTGGGGCTGTACACCTTCTTCTACGGCTGTCTGCATTTCCTGTGCTTTGCCTGGCTGGACCAGGGCTTTGACGTGCCAGCCATCCTGAAGGACATCGCCAAGCGGCCATTCATCCTGGTCGGTACCGCCGCCCTGCTGTTGATGCTGCCGCTGGCGGCCACCAGCTTCAACAAGGCCATCAAGACCCTGGGCGCGGCGCGCTGGCAGGCGCTGCACAGGGCGGTCTACGCCGTAGCCTTGCTGGGCCTGCTGCACTTCTTCTGGATGCGCGCGGCCAAGAACAACTTTGGTGAGTGGTCGATCTACGCAGCGGTGATGGCCGTCCTGCTGGGCTGGCGGCTGTGGAAGCGGCTGCGCAAAGCGCAAGCCAGGGCCGCCGCTACCGCATGAAACCCGGCAGCCACAGGGCCAGCTGAGGAAAGAACAGCACCAGCACCAGGCCCACGAACAAGGGCACACAAAAGATGGCGCTGCCGCGGAAGATGGCCATCAAGGCCACGTCCTTCAGGAGCGCGTTCATCACGAACATGTTCATGCCCACAGGCGGGGAAATGAGCCCCACCTGCACCACCAGCACGATCAGTACGCCAAACCACACCGGATCGAAGCCCAGGCCGGTGACGATGGGGAAGAACACGGGAATGGTCAACAGCACCATGCTCAGCTCTTCCATGATGGTGCCCAGCAGCACGTAGATGAACATCATCGCGGCCACCACCATCAGGGGCGTGAAGCCCTGGTGCAGGATCCATTCCTTCATGTCGCCAGGCATCGTCGTGTAGTTGACGAAGCTGGAAAAGATCTGCGCGGCAATGAGGATGGTGAAGAGCATGGCCGTGGTGCGCGAGCTTTCCACCAGCACGTCACGCAGCACGACCAGGGTCAGCGTGCGGCGGAACCAGGCGAACAGGAAGGCACCGAAGGCACCGATACCCGCGCCTTCTGTTGCCGTGAAGAAGCCACCGTAGATGCCGCCCAGCACCACGATGACCAGCAGCACCACGCCCCAGATGCCGCGCAGCGCGGCCCAGCGTTCTGCGCCTGTGGCGCGTTCCCCGGCGGGGCCGGCCTGCGGGTCGCGCAGCACGATCCAGCTCACGCCCATCATCAGCAGGCCGGCGCACACCAGGCCAGGAATCACGCCGGCAGCGAAGAGCTTGCCGATGTTGGTCTCGGTCACGATGCCGTAGATGACCATGATCGTGCTGGGCGGGATCATGATGCCCAGCGTGCCACCGGCCGAGATGACACCCGTGCTCAGGTAGTCCGCATAGCCCAGCTTCTTCATCGGCGGGTAGGCCACCTTGCTCATGGTGGCGGCCGTGGCAATGCTGCTGCCGCAGATGGCGCCAAAGCCCGCGCAAGCCAGCACCGTGGCATGTGCCAGGCCGCCCCGCAGGTGACCGATGAAGGCATGCGCGGCGCGAAACAGTTCGTGCGCCAGGCCGGCGCGGGCCACCAGGTTGCCCATCAGGATGAACAGCGGCACCACGCTGAGCGTGTAGGCAAAACCGGTGTCGAACACCACCTGCGCTGCGTTGGCCATGGTCGGCATCCAGCCGCGCAGGAGGCCCAGGCCCACAAAGCCCACGGCGCCCATGGCAAAGGCCAGCGGCATGCGCAGCAAGGCCAGCACAAAAACGGCGGCAAACCCCAGCAGCGCCTCGGTCATGAAGCACTGCCTTCGTCAGGCACGCCCGCGTGGTGAACGGGCACCGGACTCAGCAGCACGATCAGGTGGGCCAGCGCGGCCAGCGCCAGCAACACGCTCATCACGTAGACAAACACGCCCAGCGGCATCTTCAACTGCGCTGTGGTCTCGCCGTAGGACAGCAGATCGCCCGCCTTGCCCCACATCAGCCAGGACAGGCCGGCCATGGCCAGGCAACTGAACAGTTCCATCAGCGCCTGCTGCGCGCGCTGCAGCGGTGCAGGCAGCCATCGGTCGAGCGAATCGAACACGACATGTTCGCCGCTCAGCGCCACCAGCGGCAGGCTGGTGAAGATGACCACCACCATCAGGATCTCGGTCACCTCCAGCGCACCAGGGATGGAACCGCTGAAGAACTTGCGGCCCATCACGTCCACAAAGGTCAGTCCCATGATGCCAAACAGCGCCAACGCGGCCAGCAGGCCGCAGAGCGAGACGAGCAGCTTCTTCAAGCCCAAGCGAAGCCGGGGCGCTTATTGCAGCTTGGCAATGTCGGCGCGGAACGCGCCCAGCGCCTTCTTGGGCTCCTTCATGCCCTTGGCTTCTGCCGCCTTCGCCCAGGTGTCGACAAGCCCATCGGTTTTGTCGGCCACGGCCTTGACGAAGCTGGCGTCAGCCTTGCTCATCTGCACACCGGCGGCCTGCATGAAGGCCAGGCCGCGTCGGTCCACCTTGTCCCAGGCCTTGCCGAACATGCGCGCCGCCACTTCGCCCGAGAGTTCGTCCACCACCTTCTTCACGTCGGCCGGCAGCTTGTCGTAGGTGGCCTGGTTCATCATGAAGACGAAACTGGTGTTGTACAGGCCGCCGGGGAAGGTGGTGCCGTACTTGATGACCTTGTCGATTTTGAAGCTCTCCACGCTTTCGGCCGGGAACAGCGTGCCGTCCATGACGCCGGTGGACAGCAGTTCGTAGCTTTCGGGTGCGGGCTTGAGCGTCACGTTCATGCCCAGGGCCTTGCTGATCTCGTTGACCATGCCACCGCCCACGCGCCACTTCAGGCCTTGCAGGTCCTCGATCTTGGTCACCGGACGCTTGGTATTGAAGACGATGCCGGGGCCGTGCGTGAAGACGGTGATGACCTTCACGCCCTTGTGCTCTTCGGCCATGGCCGGGGTCTTGGCATAGAGGCGCTGGAAAGCCACGGACACCGGCTCGGAGCTGTTGCCCAGGAAGGGGAATTCGGCGATCTGCGTGGTGACGAAGCGACCCGGCGTGTAGCCGTGCACCGTGAAGGAAAGGTCAGCCAGCCCGTTGCGCACGGAATCCAGCGTGGCCGGCGCCGCCGACACCCCTCGCGGCAGGATGTTGCACTTGGCCTTGCCGCCCGTCTTCTGCTCCAGCAGGCCGCACCACTCTTTCTGCGTTTCTGACAGGGCGTGGCTGGGCGGCAACCACGACGACGCGGTCAGCACCACCTGGGCAGATGCCGCCGCCGAAGCGGCCAGGCTGGCGGTGGCGATCAAGGCGAGGGTGAAGGTGCGCATGGCGGGGTCTCCCGGTTGGACTTGAAAAGCCGAGATTGTGACGGCAGCCCCGTCGGCGGCCCATTGCAGAAAACTCGCACGCTTGGCGGGCCTTCTCCCCCGTGGACGCGGGGCAGGCGCGCCGGATCGCGCTGACTAGGATGGACTCCACGCCAATTCCGCAGGGAAACCGCCATGGACCCGACCCCGCTGCCCGACGAGCCCGCCCGTCAGACCTTGCGCCTGGCCTGCGCCACGCTGGACGCCGCGGAAATGAACGGCCGGCCCATCGTGCTGAGCCAGGCCCTGGCCGGTGTGGCCCACAGCTACCGTGCGCTGCGGGCCTTCGACAGCGCAGAAAGCTACCTGGACAAGGCCCTGGCCTGGGCCCGCGTGGCGCAGGCCACCGACCTCTGCGTGGACCTGCTGAGTGACCTGTGCGACATCGGCACCTGCCTGGCCGACACCCTGCCCGACCGCGCCGAAGCCCACGCCGCCCGCGAACGCGTGCGCGACCACGCCTTTGAAGCCGGCTCACTGGCCGCCCGCGTGGCTGACGGCAGCTGGGAAGTGAAGGTCCTGCTGCGCATCAGTGACGTGCTGAACCGCCTGGGCGACCACGCAGACGCCACGCAGTTGCAGACACGCGCACTGCGACTCATGTCCGGTGCGCAAGCAGCCCGGATCGGCGAGATGCCCGGCCTGGGGCGCCTGGCCGACAGCTGAGGCCGAGCGCGGTCAACACGCTTGGCGCGCTCAGCGCGCCAACACCGGTTCCAGGGCCTTGCCGGTGTGCGATCCAGACGCCACCACGGCTTCTGGTGAACCGGCCACCACCACG
The DNA here is from genome assembly GCA_963750785.1 of uncultured beta proteobacterium. GTDB lineage: Bacteria > Pseudomonadota > Gammaproteobacteria > Burkholderiales > Burkholderiaceae_C > Rubrivivax. The sequence goes on from CAVVSC010000009.1 coordinate 197,133, forward strand.
CGCCCACCGGCCGTGCCGCCTTCTGGCCCCAGGTCCACCACCCAATCGGCTTCGGCGATGACGTCCAGGTCGTGTTCGATGACCACCACGCTGTGCCCGCCATCCACCAGGCGGTGCAGCACCTTGATCAGCCGTTCCACGTCGGCCATGTGCAGGCCCACGGTGGGTTCGTCCAGCACGTACAAGGTCTTGGGTGCCCGCTGGCCGCGGCGCGTCACGTCGTCACGCACCTTGCTCAGTTCCGTCACCAACTTGATGCGCTGCGCCTCGCCGCCGGACAGCGTCGGTGAAGGCTGGCCCAGGGTCAAATAGCCCAGGCCCACGTCCTTCAGCAGTTGCAAGGGGTAGGCGATGGACGGCATGGATGCGAAGAAGTTCACCGCTTCGTCCACTTCCATCTGCAGCACGTCGCCGATGCTCTTGCCGCGCCAGGTGACGGCCAGGGTCTCGGCGTTGAAGCGGGCGCCGTGGCACACGTCGCAAGGCACCTTCACGTCGGGCAGGAAGCTCATGGCGATGGTGCGCAGGCCCTGGCCTTCGCAGGACGGGCAGCGGCCGTCACCCGTGTTGAAGCTGAAGCGCGCGCTGGCATAGCCACGTGCCCGGGCTTCCAGGGTTTCGGTGAAGAGCTTGCGGATCGGGTCCCAGAAGCCGATGTAGGTGGCGGGACACGAACGCGGTGTTTTGCCGATGGGCGTCTGGTCGACCTCCAGCACACGGTCGATGGCCTCGTACCCGGTCAGCGACGTGCAGCCCTGCAGGCTGGGCCGCCGGCCCGCGCTGGCCGCATCACGCCCGGCCTTGGTCGCGATGTGCGTCACCTGTGCCGCCACGTTGGCCAGCAGCACGTCACGCGCCAGCGTGCTCTTGCCGCTGCCGCTGACGCCTGTCACCGCCACCAGGCGCCCCAGCGGAATGCGCACGTCCACCTGGTGCAGGTTGTGCAGATGGGCGCCGCGCAGGTCCAGCATGCCGTGGTCTGCCGCCATGGTGCGGCGCGCCTGCAGCGGGTGGACCAGCGGGTGCGCCAGCAAGCGGCCCGTCACGGACTCCGCAGACTTTGACAGGTCGGCCACGGTGCCCTGTGCCACCAGCCGGCCGCCGCGCTTGCCAGCGCCCGGACCAATGTCGATGACGTGTTCCGCGCGGCGGATGGTGTCCTCGTCGTGCTCTACCACCACCAGGGTGTTGCCGGATTCGCTCAGGCGCCCCAGCGCCTTCAGCAGAATGCCGTTGTCGCGCGGGTGTAGGCCGATCGTGGGCTCGTCCAGCACATAGCACACGCCCTGCAGGTTGCTGCCCAGTTGTGCGGCCAGGCGGATGCGCTGCGCTTCGCCACCGGACAAGGTGGGCGCCGCGCGGTCCAGGGTGAGGTAGCCCAGGCCCACTTCGGTCAGGAATTCCAGCCGGCTCTGGATTTCAGACACCACGTCGCGCGCAATGTCGGCGTCGCGGCCTTCCAGCTTCAGGCCGGCCACCCAGGCGCGGGCTTCCAGTACGGACATGCGGGCCACGGCGTCAATGGCCAGCGCTTCGAAAGTGACGCCGCGTGACGCGGCATTCAGGCGCGCACCGCCGCAGTCCTTGCAGGGCTCGTCGACCAGGCCTTCCACCTCCGCCTCTTCGGAAGGAAAGCTCATCTCGCGGCCCTGGCTGTCGCGCTTGTCCTCGTCCAGGCGGATGCTGTCGTCGTAGGCCTTGCGCTGTTCACGCGTCAACGTCAGGCCTGTGCCCACGCAGCTGGTGCACCAGCCATGCTTGCTGTTGTAGCTGAACATGCGCGGGTCCAGCTCGGGGTAGCTGGTGCCGCATTCCGGGCAGGCGCGTTTGGTGCTGAAGACCTTGACCGTGCCGACTCCGGCGCCGGTGCCGCCAAAGTCCATGGCCACGGCCAGCTGGTCCAGCGGACTCAGCAGGTGCAGCACACCACGGCCCAGCTCCAGTGTCTTGCTCAGCATGGCCCGCAGTTCGGCTTCGTTGTCGGCGCGGATGACGATGTCGCCCACCGGCAGTTCCAGCGTGTGCTCCTTGAAGCGGTCGATGCGCGGGAAAGGCTGCGTGGGCAGGAACTCGCCATCCACGCGCAGGTGGGTGTGACCGCGCGCCTTCGCCCACTTGGCCAGGTCCGTGTAGACACCCTTGCGGTTGATGACCAGCGGCGCCAGCAGCCCGACGTGCTGGCCCATGTGGTCGCGCAGCAGCTGCGCGGCGATGCTCTCGGCACTCTGCGCCTTCACGGGCGCTCCGTCGTGCACGCAGTGCTGCAGACCCAGCTTCACCCACAAGAGGCGCAGGAAGTGCCAGACTTCGGTGGTGGTCGCCACCGTGCTCTTGCGGCCACCGCGGCTCAGGCGCTGTTCGATGGCCACCGTGGGCGGGATGCCATACACCGCATCCACTTCCGGACGGCCCGCGGGCTGCACGATGCTGCGTGCATAGGCGTTGAGGCTTTCCAGGTAGCGCCGCTGCCCTTCGTTGAACAGGATGTCGAAGGCCAGCGTGCTCTTGCCGCTGCCGCTGACGCCGGTCACCACGTTGAACTTGCCACGCGGGATGTCGACCGACAGCGACTTGAGGTTGTGCTCCTTGGCGTTGACGATCTGGATGGAGTCACCTGCCGCGGACAGCCGCCGTTCGCGCACCACGCTCTGCAGCGGGCGGCCTTCCTCGGCTTTCAAGGGGCCGGCGCCCAGGGAGGTTTCGTATTCGCGCAGTGCCAGCCCGGTGTGGGACGTGGCATGTGCCTTCACGTCGTCCGGCGTGCCGATGCAGACGACATGGCCGCCGGCTTCACCGCCTTCCGGGCCCAGGTCCACGATCCAGTCGCTGGCGCGGATGACGTCCAGGTTGTGCTCGATGACCAGCAGCGAATGCCCCGCCGCCATCAGCTTGCGCAGCGCGCGCATCAGCTTGGCGATGTCGTCAAAGTGCAGGCCCGTGGTGGGCTCGTCAAACAGGAACAGCGTGCCGTTCTTGGCCACGCGCTGGGAAGGCGATGAGGCCGCCTCTGCCAGGAAGCCGGCCAGCTTCAGGCGCTGCGCCTCACCACCGCTGAGCGTCGGCACGGGCTGGCCCAGGCGCACGTAGTCCAGACCCACGTCGATGATGGGCTGCAGGCGCGCGACCACTTCGCGGTCGTTCTGGAACCAGTGCGCGGCTTCGGCCACGGTGAGTTCCAGCACGTCGGCGATGGAGAACTGGTGCGGCCCGCGCACCACCTTCACGTCCAGCACCTGGGCGCGGTACCTTCGGCCATCGCAGTCCGGGCAACGCAGGTAGACGTCGCTCAGGAACTGCATCTCCACGTGTTCAAAACCACTGCCGCCGCAGGTGGGGCAGCGGCCGTCACCGGCGTTGAAGCTGAAGGTGCCGGCGGTGTAGCTGCGCTCGCGGGCCAGCGGTGCGTCGGCGAAGATCTTGCGCAGTTCGTCAAACGCGCCGACATAGCTGGCCGGGTTGCTGCGCGCCGTCTTGCCGATGGGGCTCTGGTCCACGAAGACGGCATCGGCCAGTTGTTCGGCGCCCAGCAGGCGGTCGAACGGACCCGGCGCTTCTGTCGCCTTGCCAAAGTGGCGGGCCAGCGCGGGGTAGAGCACGTCCTGGATCAGGGTGCTCTTGCCAGACCCGCTGACGCCGGTGACGCACACCAGGCGCTGCAGCGGGAATTCCACCGTCACGCCCTGCAGGTTGTGTTCACGCGCGCCTTCCAGGATCAGCTTGGGCGTGTTGGGTTCCACCAATTTGCGGAAGCCCAGGCCGACTTGCTTGCGCGCGCCCAGGTACTGGCCGGTCAGCGTGTTGGCGCTGCGCGCCTCGTGCGGCGTGCCGTCGAAAACGATCTGCCCGCCACGTTCGCCGGGTCCTGGGCCCATGTCGATGAGCCGGTCGGCCGCCAGCATCACCGCTGGGTCGTGTTCCACCACCACCAGGGTGTTGCCGGCATCGCGCAGGCGCTGCATGGCTTGCACGATGCGGTTCATGTCGCGCGGGTGCAGGCCGATGCTGGGCTCGTCCAGCACGAACATGGTGTTGACCAGGCTGGTGCCCAGCGCCGTCGTCAGGTTGATGCGCTGCACCTCGCCACCGCTGAGCGTGCGGCTCTGGCGGTCCAGGGTCAGGTAGTGCAGGCCGACGTCGCACAGGTACTTCAGGCGCGTGCGCACCTCGTCCAGCAGCAGCTTCAGGGCTTCGTCCAGCATCGTGGACGGCAGCGTCAGGCCGTCGAAGAAGCGACGCAGGCGTTCGATGCTCAACTGCATCAGGTCGTGCAAGCTCAGGCCGGGCAGCGCTTCCAGCTGATCACGGCTCCACTGCGCGCCGACGGGCAGGTAGCGCTTCTCGGCAGGCAGCACGCCGTCCGCATCGGCCTTGCTGCCCATGCGCCACAAGAGCGCTTCCAGCTTCAGCCGGGCACCACCGCAGGCCGCGCAGGGCGTGTAGCTGCGGTACTTGGACAAGAGCACGCGGATGTGCATCTTGTAGGCCTTGCTTTCCAGGTAGCCGAAGAAGCGACGCACGCCGTACCATTGTTTGTTCCAGTTGCCCGTCCAGTTGGGCGTGCCTTCGATGACCCAGTCGCGCTGCGCCTGGGTCAGCTGGCTCCAGGGCGTGTCGCGCGGGATGCCGGCTTCACCGGCGTAGCGCAGCATGTCTTCGTGGCCGTCCTGCCAGGCCGGTGTCTGCATGGGCTTGATGGCGCCGTTGCGCAGGGTCTTGCGCACGTCCGGAATGACCAGGCCCATGTCCACGCCAATGACGCGGCCGAAGCCGCGGCAGGTGTCGCAGGCGCCATAGGCGCTGTTGAAGCTGAACAGCGCCGGCTGCGGGTCGGCGTAGCGTTGGTCGCTTTCCGGGCAGTGCAGGCCGGTGCTGTACTTCCAGGTGCTGCCGTCGTCGCCGACATACACGGTCAGCCGCCCGCCGCCACGCTTCAGGGCGAGTTCGATCGCTTCGACGACACGGATCTTCTCCGCCGACGAAAAGCGCACGCGGTCCGCCACCACGTCCAGCACCTTGCGCTTGTCCACGATGCGCTCGGCCTGCACGCGCGTGAAGCCACTGGCCGCGAGCCACTGCTCCTGCTGTTCGGCCGACGTGTCCGCCGGCAGTTCGGCCGGGAAGGTGAAGACCAGGCGCGGGTCGCCAGCCGCCGCCGCGCGGGCGGCCAGGTCGGCATAGATGGTCTCCGGCGAGTCGTGACGCACCGGCAAGGCGGTCTGCTTGTCGAACAACTGCGCGGCCCGGGCGTAGAGCAGCTTCAGGTGGTCGTTGAGCTCCGTCATGGTGCCCACGGTGCTGCGGCTGGTGCGCACCGGGTTGGTCTGGTCGATGGCGATGGCTGGCGGCACGCCTTCCACCTTGTCCACGGCCGGCCGGTCCATGCGGTCCAGGAACTGGCGCGCGTAGGCGCTGAAGGTCTCCACGTACCGGCGCTGGCCTTCGGCATACAGCGTGTCGAAGACCAGGCTGCTCTTGCCGCTGCCGCTGGGCCCGGTGACCACCGTCAATTCCCCGGTGCGGATGTCCAGGTCCAGGTTCTTCAGGTTGTGCTGGCGGGCGCCGCGGATGCGGATGACACCGGTGGTCATGGCGGTAGGCAAGGCTGCTGTAGAAGGGGTCCGCGCAAGGCAGAACCGGTCATTCTAGGCACGCGGGGCAGTGCCCGTGCAAGCCTGCGGGCATAGGCCCGAAGCTTGCTGCGTAAACTGAAATATCCCCTCGCCGCCCCGGACCCGCGACTTGACCGAAGCTCTGGCTGACCAGCCCCCGCATGACACGCCGGCCCGTGTGGACACACTGCTGGCCGAAGCCTGGGCCTGCCGCCACGAAAACGTGCCGCGCTGCGAGAACCTGCTGCAGCAGGCCCTGCGGGCAGCGCAAACCATCGACTACCGGCACGGCCAGGCCTATGCCATCCTGCGGCTGGCGCTGTGCGGCTACATGCGGCGGCAGGAAGCGCAACTGGTGGAGGGCAGCCTGCAATTGGCGCTGTCCATGATGCGGGCGCTGGGGGACAAGGCGGGCGAGGCCGAGGCCTTGAACCTTTGGGGCACCGTCTTGTGCACCGGAGCCCAACATGAACAAGCCATTGCCGTCCATCATCAGGCCCTGAGCATTCGACGGGCGTTGAGTGACCGCGCGGGTGAGGCCGGTTCCCTGAACAACATCGCGCTGTCACTGCGCATGGTGGCCATGACGACTGAGGCGCTGGACTACCAGATGCAAAGCCTGGCCGTGTCCCAAGCCATCGACGCCGTGCTGTCCCAGGCTTATGCCCTGGTGGGCATCGGTGGCATCCTGGACGAACTGGGCGATGCGGCAGCCGCACTGGAACCGCTGGACAGGGCCCTGGCCCTGGTCCGGCGTACACAAGACCGCGCGCTGGAGTGCACAGCACTCACGCACCGTGGCACCGCGCTGGTCAAGCTGGGCCGCGGCCAGGAAGCCCGTGACAGCCTGAACCAGGCCCTGGCCCTGGCCCAACAAACCGGCAACCAGGGCGACCTGATCCGTGCACAACAGGCATTGGGCCTGGCCTGCATGCACTTCGGAGAAACCGGCCCGGCAACGGCGCACCTGCACCGGGCCTTGAGCGCAGCGCGTGCAGGCGGCGACTTCGAACTGGAAGCCGAATTGGTGCTGCAACTGGCCCAGTCGCAATTGCAGGCGGGTGACGCCATGGCAGCCAGATCCCTGGGCTGCGAAGCCCTGAACCTGGCTGACAAGCGGCGGGACACCACGGTGCTGAGCGAGGCTCACCACCTGTTGTCACAGGTGCACGAGACCCTCGGGCAGGCTGCCGACGCATTGCAGCACCTGCGCGCCCACCTGGGACTGCAGCAGCAGCGCGCCCAGCACCTGGACCTGCGCCGCGCCCACGCCGCCATGGCGCGGCACGAAGTGGACACCGCGCGCCGCGAACTGGCCGAGGCGCGCGACACCAGCCAACGCCAGGCAGAGCAATTGGCCGAGGTGAAGGCGCAATCGCGTGAACTGGAGCAGCTGGCCCGCGAAGACGGCCTCACCGGCGTGGCCAACCGCCGCGCGCTGGACACCGAACTGACGCGTGAACTGGAACGCTCCCGCCGCTTTGAACACCCGTTGTCGGTGGCCATGATCGACATCGACAACTTCAAGTCCATCAACGACCGCTGCGGCCACAGCACCGGCGACTCCGTGCTGCGACAGGTGGCCGCACTGCTGCGCGCCAGCTGCCGCGCCAACGACCTGGTGGCGCGCTACGGTGGCGAGGAATTTGCCGTGCTGATGGTGCAGACCGAACCCGACAGCGCCCGCCTGCTGGCCGACAAGCTGCGCCAGCGCATCCAGGACCACGCATGGCGGGCCGCACACCCTGCCCTGCACGCGGTGACCGTCAGCGTGGGCGTGGCTGGGTTCAGCGGTGCCACAGACCTGGCGCCGCAAGGCCTGTTGGCTGCCGCCGACACGGCGCTTTACCAGGCCAAGCAGCAGGGCAAGAACCGCGTGCAGCTCAGCGTCTGATCAGCCGCGTACGGCGCTGGCCGACGCAAAGCCCAGCACCACGCGACGGGTCATGGCGGACTTCTTCTGGTGATCGCATCACGTCCGCTGCGCGGACATGAGCGCTCCCCTCATCGTCCGCCCTGGCCTGCGGCCGCCTCGGCAAAGCCGAGGATGACCCTTCGGGTCATGGCGGACTTCTTTTCTATTTTTGTCACGACCACATCGCCCACTTCGGCAGTGTTGGCCACGTGCGTGCCACCGCAGGGCTGCAGGTCCACACCTTCGATGTTGAGCACGCGGATGCGGCCCATCCCGCGCGGCGGCTGCACGCTCATGCTGCGCACCAGGCCCGGGTTGGCGTCCAGTTCTGCCTCGCTGATCCAACGGTGCCCCACGGGATGCGCCTCGGCCACCAGGCGCGCGATGCCGGCGGTCAGCGCGTCCTTGTCCAGTGGTTCGTTCATGTGGAAGTCCAGCCGCGCATAGCCGGCCGTGATGCTGCAGCCGTCCACCGGGTGCGGCACCAACGCGCACAGCAGGTGCGTGGCGGTGTGGAAGCGCCTGTGGGCTTGGCGCCGCGCAGCGTCCACCTGCAGCGTCACCCGCGTGCCTGGCGTGAAGGCCGACAAGTCCGCGCCCACGAGCGCCACGTGCGCGATGTCGCCCGGCCGCTCCTTGTGCTTGCGCGTGTCCGTGATGGCCAGCTGCGCGCCGGACGCCGCCGTGAGGGTGCCTGTGTCACCGGCCTGACCACCGCCCAGCGGGTAGAACACGGTGCGGTCCAGCACCAGGCCGACTTCGTCGACAGCCAGGATGGTGGCTTGGCAGCTCAGCAGGGTGGCGTCTTCGCGGAACAGTTCTTCGGTCATGGCACGCTCAGAGGTGGCTGTTGCTGTGAAGCTTGACGGGGCCGCGCGGCGTGTCGAGTTCTGCGCTCAAGGCCGGTCCGGCACCGCCGTCAAAGGCCACGCCGCGCAAGGCCAGCACGGCCTGGGACTGGGCGGGCACGCCGCGCAGGGTCAGTCGCTTCAAGGCCACCGGTGAAGGCGCCATGCGCGCGGTGGGGTGCACGCCCAGCCACTGGATCAGCGTGGGCAAGGCGCCGCCACAAGGCAGGACGCCGTCGTCCCGCACCAGGATCTGCCAGGACAGCAGGCCGCCTGGCGTGTCGCGCTGCGCACCCACGGGCAGGCCAGGCTGCTGACCGGCGTTGACCAGGCCCCAGCGCAGCATGTCCAGCGTGTCGGTGCGCGCGACCACGTGCACCAGCGCAGGCTGTTGCGCGATGCGCCGCTGCAGCGCCGGGTCGTCCAGGCCGAACCAGCGCGTGCGGCCGGGCGGTGGCGCGGCCGGGTCGATGGCAATGATCTCCAGGTAGGCACCGGGGAAGGCGTCGCTGTCGATCTTCAACAGCCGGTTGTGCGTGCTCATCAGCACGTGCTGGCCGCCCGGGCCGGGCACCACGCCCAGCGTGGCTTCGCACCAGGCCACGCCTTGTTCCAGCGTGGCGGCGGCAATGATTAGGTGGTCGACCTGGCTGCTCATGCCGGTGAATCTACAGCCTGCGCTTCACAGCCTGACCGTGCCTTCGACGCAGGCCACCACGTCTCCGCCGATCCAGATCGTGTTGCCTTGCTGTTCGACATAGACGCGGCCGTCGCGGCCCAGCACGGTGCCCTGGCCCGCCACATAGGAGGCGGGCGCCAGGCCGGCGCCAATCAGCCACTGCGCCACGCTGGCGTTGAGACTGCCCGTCACCGGGTCTTCGACCAGCGCGCCGGGCATGGGGAACAGGGCGCGGACTTCAAAGGCGCAAGGTCCGCCCGGCGCATGCGCGCCGACCATGCCCAGCTTCAAGGGGCCCAGCTTGGCGGCGTCAGGCCGGATGGCCAGCACCTGTTCAGCCGACTTCAGCATCACCGCACACCAGCCCGGGCCGTTGTCCACCCACTGGTGGTGCAGCACATCTTCACGCGCCACGCCCAGGCCGGCAACGATGCGGGCCAGCAAATCGGGTTCCAGCGGCCCGGTTCGCTTCAGCGGCGGCGCGCCGAAGGCCAGGCGTTTGCCAACGCCAGGCACATCGCTCTGGCGGATGCGCACGAGGCCCACGCCGCATTCCTGCACCACCGCGCCGGCCGCCTTGGGCACGCCAGCGGCGGCCAGCCAGGCGTGGCAGCTGCCCAGGGTCGGGTGGCCGGCAAAGGGCAGCTCACCGGCGGGCGTGAAGATGCGGACCTTGTAGTCGGCGGCCGGGTCTTCAGGCGGCAGCAGGAAGGTGGTTTCCGACAGGTTGGTCCAGCGCGCAAACGTGGCCATGGTGCGGTCGCTCAGGCCCTGCGCGGCATGCACCACGGCCAGCGGGTTGCCCTTCAGCGGCACGGCGCTGAAGACGTCCAGTTGGTGGAAGCGGCGCAGCTTCTGCCCCTCTGCCATCACATCACCGCCTTCAACACGCGGCCCAGTGCGGCAACACCCCGTTCGATGAGGTCCGGCGCCACGGTGACGAAGCTCAGGCGCAGGGTGTGGTGGTGGCCACCATGCGGGAAGAAGGTGCTGCCGGGCACATAGGCCATGCCGGCCTCCACCGCCTGCGGCAACAGCGCCGTGGCGTCCACATGCGTGGGCAGTTCGACCCAGAAGAACATGCCACCCACCGGCGCCTGCCACTTGCAGCCGGCCGGCAGATGCGCCTGCAAGGCTGCACGCATGGCGTCGCGCTGCAGCTTGTAGCGGGCGCGGATGGTCGGCACGTGGTCTTTCAGGAAACCGCCCTTGATGACCTCGTGCACCACCCGCTGGTTGAAGCCCGGCGTGTGCAGGTCGGCCGCCTGTTTGGCCTGCAGGAGTTTGGGCATCAGGGCCGGCGGCGCCACCACGTAGCCCAGGCGCAGACCCGGCGCCAGCACCTTGCTGAAGCTGCCCAGGTACAGGGCACCGCCGTCGTCACCCACGCCTGCGGCCGCAGACACAGGCGGCGGTGGCGCTTCGTCAAACCACAGGTCACCGTAGGGGTTGTCTTCGACGATGGGCAGATTCAGCGCTCGCGCCTTGGCCACCAGGGCCAGGCGGCGCGCCGCGGGCACGCAGCGGCCCGTGGGGTTCTGGTAGTTGGGCAGCAGGTACAGGAAGCGCGCCGGGTCCTTGCCCAGGCAGGCCGCGTCCAGGCTGTCGGGCAACGGGCCGTCGTCGTCGCCGGCCACGGCGGTGAAGTTGGCTTCGTAGGGTGCAAAGGCCTGCAGCGCGCCCAGGTAGGTGGGGGACTCCACGGCCACGGTGCTGCCGGGGTCGATGAGCACCTTGCCCACCAGGTCCAGGCCCTGTTGCGAACCCGTGGTGATCAGCACCTGGTCGGCACCGGCCTTCAAGCCTTGCGACGACAGTTCGGCGGCCACCCACTCGCGCAACGGCGCATAACCCTCACTCGCGGCGTATTGCAGGGCTTCGCGCGGCGAATCGCGCAGCACGGCCGTGGTGGCGTCGCGCATGGCCTGCACCGGGAAGGTGTCGGCCGACGGCAGGCCGCCGGCCAGGCTGATGATGCCGGGGCGTTCGGTGATCTTCAGGATCTCGCGGATCGTGCTGGGGTTGAGCCGTTCGGCACGGCGGGCCATGGTCCACTTCATGTCGTCTCCAAGATCCAGTTCACCGCCGCCTGCGCGTGCAGCAAGGTCGTGTCGAACACCGGCAGCGGGCTGCAGGCATCGTCAATCAGCAGGCCGATTTCTGTGCAGCCCAGGATGACGGCCTGCGCGCCACGTGCGGCCTGGCGTTGGATCAGCGCTACCACGGCATGGCGCGACGCGTCGCTCACCACGCCGCAGCACAGTTCTTCGTAGATGACACGGTGCATCAGCGTGCGGTCGTCGGCATCGGGCACGCTGATGTCCAGCCCCTGTTGCTGCAGGCGCGCGCGCACGATCGAATCATCTTCCATCGAAAAACGGGTGCCCAGCAGCGACGCGTGCTGCACGCCGGCCAAATTCAAGGCTGCCGCCGTGGCGTCGGCGATGTGCAGCAAGGGCACGCCCGGCACCGCAGCTTCGATGCCCGCCACCACCTTGTGCATGGTGTTGGTGGCCAGCACCAGGCCCTGTGCACCGGCGCGCTGCAGGCCTTGCGCGGCGTCGGTCAGCACGGCCGTGGCGCCGGCCCAGTCGCCCTGGGCCTGCAGGGCCGCGATGGGCGCGAAGTCCACGCTCAGCACCAGCAGCGGCGCGCTGTGCAGGCCACCCAGGCGCGCGGCGACACCCTGGTTCAGCAGACGGTAGTAGACGGCGGTGCTCTCCCAGCTCATGCCGCCAATGACACCCAGTGTTTTCATCCCGCCACCCTGGCCACGGGCATGCGCTTGCCCAGGAAGACCACAGCAATCACCGCCAGCGCAAAAACGACCGTGCGCGCGTCCAGCTTCTCACCCAGCACCGGCACCGCAAACAACAGCGCCAGGAATGGCTGCACCAGTTGCACCTGGCTCACGCGCACCACGCCACCCAGGGTCAGGCCACGGTACCAGGCGAAGAAGCCCAGCCACATGGAGAACAGCGACACGTAGGCAAAGCCCAACCAGGACGACCCGCGCGCCGCTGCGGCCGGCCAGAACCACAGCGCCGCCGGCAGCGTGAAGGGCAGCGACATCACCAGCACCCAGCAAATGACCTGCGGTGCCGGCATGTCGGCCGCCACCTTGGCGCCGCCCACGTAGCCGATGCCCGTGAACAGCACGGCCAGCAGCAGCCAGCCGTCACCGGCCGACAGCGCCCCGCCGCCCTGCCAGGCCGCGAAGGCCAGCACCAGGCCGCAGCCCGCCAGCGCACAGGCCCAGAAGGCGGCAGATGGCCGCTGGCGGAACACCAGCGCGCCGATCACGGCCGTGGACAAGGGCATGAGGCCGGTGACCACAGCCGCGTGCATGGCGTCCACCTGGCGCAGCGCCAGGGCCAGGCTCATGGGAAAACCAAGCACCGTACCCAGCGCACTCACCGCCAGCCAGCGCCAGTGGTGCGGGCGCGGCCAGGGCCCGCGCACGGCCAGCAGGTACAGCAGGCTCAGCACACCGGCCAGCGCGGCGCGGCCCGCGGTGACGAAGGCCGGCGGCAGTTGCGGGTCGCTCGCATCGCCCACGGCCAGGCGCGTCATGGGCAAGGTCATGGCGAAGATGAGCACGCCCAGGGCGCCCCAGGCGAACCCTTGCCGATGTCGCCGCCGTGCGCGTTCACAGCCAGGCCATCCAGGCGGCCGTGGCCACCAGCACCAGGGACAGGCTGCGGTTGAACCACAGCAAACGCCTGCCTTGCGACAGCCACCCGCGCAGGGCCGAACCCAGCAGCGCATAAGTGAAGTTGCTGGCCAGGCCGTAGGCCATCATCAGCGGCAGCACCAGCGCCAGGCGCGGCCAGATGGGCTGCGCCACCGTGACCCAGCCGGCGCTGATCATCAGCGCGTTCATCCAGGCCTTGATGTTGACGAACTGCAGCGCCACGCCCTTGCTGAAGTTCATGTCAAAGCGGCGCGGGTCGGCCTCGCCCAGGCTGGCGCTGCGCGACAGCTTCCAGGCCAGGTAGAGCATGTAGGCCAGACCTGCCCACTTCAACAGACCGGCCGCAAAGGGCGCCGCCTGCAGCAAGGCGCCCATGCCCAGCGCGCAGCCCAGCAGCAGCAGGCCCCAGCCAAAAGGCACGGCCACCACAAAACGCATGGCATGCCGCAGGCCATGGTTGGCAGCCAGCGCCGCAGCCAGCGTGGTGTTGGGCCCGGGCGTGAAAGCCATGGCCGTGGCAAACACCAGCAGGGCGGCCAATTCGGGCCAGGGCATGGGCAGGTTCATGGACAAACTCGTCAGGGGGCGGCCAGTCTAGTCGACAGACTCAACACAGTAGCCATACACTTCGGCACACAGATTCCAAACTGTATTGATCATGTCGACGGCACAGTCAGTCCCAGGCCACACCCTCAGCCGCGGCGCTGGCGCCGGCCTGGCCGAGCAGCTGGCAGCCCGCTTTGCGGACCGTATCCAGCAGCGCCTGCTGGCGCCGGGCGCGCGCCTGCCCTCGGTGCGCGACTGCGCAGAACGCCATGGCGTGAGCCCCAGCACCGTGGTCGGCGCCTACGACCTGCTGCAGGCACGCGGCCTGGTGCAGGCGCGCCCGCAGCGCGGTTTCTTCGTGCGTGACCTGCACGCCAGCCGCGAGTCCACCCACGCCACGCGCCGCGACGCCGCCCCCGCGCCGCGCCTGGCCTTGCCCGCGCCCGTGGACGCCACGGCGCTGATCCGCAGCATGTTCCAGGCGCAAGGCGGCTTGCCGGCACCCGGCATGGGCACCCTGCCCGAAGCCTGGCTGGACGCGCCCTTGCTGCAACGCGCGCTGCGCCGCGTCTGCCAGCAGCCGGAGTCCTGGCTGCGCTATGGCGACCCGGCCGGCCATGCCCAATTGCGGCAGGCGCTGGTGCATCGCCTGGCCGACCTGGGCATCCCGGCGCGCGCCGAGCAGATCGTCACCACCACCGGCGCCACGCACGCGCTGGACTTGGTCAGCCGCACCCTGCTGCAACCCGGTGACGCCGTGCTGGTGGACGAACCCGGCTGGGCGGTGGAATACGCGCGGCTCACCCGCCTGGGCATGCGCCTGCTGCCCGTGCCGCGTTCGGGTGACGGGCCCGACCTGGCGGTGATGGAGGCGCTATTGCGCGCGCACAAGCCGCGCCTGTACGTCACCGTGTCCGTGTTGCACAACCCCACGGGCCACAGCCTGACACCGGCACAGGCCCATCACGTGTTGCGGCTGGCCGAAGCCCATGACCTGGTGATCGTGGAAGACGACACCTACGCCTGGCTGGCACCCAAGCATGCCACGCGCTTGTCGCAGCTGGACGGCTTGAAGCGCACCGTGTGCATCAGCGGCTTTTCCAAGATCCTGACGCCGCAGTGGCGGGTGGGGTTTGCAGCTGCGCCGCCGGAACTGGCCGAGCGGCTCATCGACACCAAGCTGCTGGGCAGCCTGACGACGCCGGGGCCGCTGGAGCAAGCGGTGGCGCTGTGCCTGGAACAGGGCCAGCTGCGCCGCCATGCAGAACGCGTGGTGGCGCAACTGGACGCCGCACGCGCACGCAGCGTGCGCCTGGCGCAGGCCGCAGGCTGCCAGTTTGTGGCGCCGCCCCAAGGCCTGTTTGGATGGGTGGACGTGGGCACGGACACCGAAGCCCTGGCCCTGGCCCTGGCCGACGAAGGCTGGCTCATCGCTCCAGGCACCTTGTTCCACGCGACGCCCAGGCCCGGCACGCTGATGCGCGTGAACTTCGCCACGACGCAGGACGCGCGCTTCTGGCAGCGGCTGAAGTCCTTGCGCTGACCAGCCCGGGTGGCGCTGCGCGCCGTGAAACGGTATAAACTGTTTGTATCGTTTTTGGAACACCCCATGCCTGCCACCAAGTCCGCAACAAGAACCGCCGCCAAGACCCCGCCCCGTTCGAAGCCCAGTCCCGCTGCGCCGCGCCCCAAGGCGCCCGGCAACGCGGGTGCTGCGGCTGCATCTGCATCTGCATCTGCATCTGCGGCTGCGGCTGCACCTGCGCCTGCGCCTGAAAAGGCGACCAAGGCCGCCAAGGCGGTGAAGCTGGCAAAACCCGCCAAGGCGGTCAAGGCGCCGAAGGTGCGCAGCAAGCCCGTGCGCGACAGCTTCACGATGCCGGAAGCCGACTTCGCGCTCATCTCCACGCTGAAGGCGCGCGCCATGTCCGGCAAGCGTGAAGCCAAGAAGAGCGAGTTGCTGCGCGCAGGCTTGCACGCCCTGGCGGCACTGGACACCAAGACCCTGGTGGCGGTTCTGGGGGCGCTGGAGCCGGTGAAGATCGGCCGGCCGAAAACCGGGCACTGATGCCATGGGCGCCGACACGCTGACCTGGTGGGCTTTTCTGCGCAGCGTGGCGGCCTTGAATGTGCTGGCCTGGGCAGCCGCGGCCTGGGCGCTTTGGCACTGGCGCGGCCGCTGGCCGCCCGATGCGTGGGCGAGCCGCCGCTGGCAGTTGGCGCTGTCCGCGGGCTATGTGCTGGGCTGTGGCTACAGGTCGCTGTTGCCGGTGTTCGACGTGCAGCGCCTGGTGCTGGTGGACAGCTTCTGGTCCAGCGTGCTGGTGGGCCGCAGCGTGGCCACGCTGGCCGAATTGTGTTTCGCGGCGCAATGGGCTTTGCTGCTGCGCGAAGCGGCACGCGGCACCGGCAGCCGCGCCGGTGCCGCGGTGTCGCGCGCCGTGCTGCCCCTGATCGCCACGGCCGAGGTGTTCTCCTGGTATTCGGTGCTGACCACGTCCAACCTGGGCCATGTGGTGGAAGAGTCGCTGTGGGGCCTGTGCGCGGCGGCGCTGGTGTTCAGCCTGCTGCTGATGTGGCCCCGCGTGCACGGCGCGCGCAGGCCCTTGCTGCTGCTGTGGTGCGTGGCCGGCACGGCCTATGTGGCCTACATGGGGCTGGTGGACGTGCCCATGTACTGGGCCCGATGGCTGAGCGATGAGTCCCTGGGCCGGCCCTACTTCAGCCTGTCCCAGGGCTGGGCCGATGTGTCGGCGCGCTGGGTCGTGTCGCACGACTGGACGCACTGGCGCAGCGAAGTGGTCTGGATGTCGGCCTACTTCAGCGTTGCCGTGTGGTTGAGCATCGCACTGGTGCTGGCACCCCGCATGAACGTCGCGCAGCGGTCGCTGCAGCAGCGTTGAACGGGCCTGCCCGCCGCTGACAGCCGCTGACAGCCGCTAGGCCAGCGGCCCTGTTGCAGTGTCCAGTGCCCCCAGGCGCTCGCGCAGCTGCCCGGCCGCAAAGTCGATGAAGGACCGGGTCTTCATTGGCAGCCGACCTTGACCCGGGTAGATCAGGCTCACCGGCACGGCAGGGGGCTCTGCGTCAGCCAGCACGCGGACCAGCCGCCCTTCGCGCAAGGCGTCGGCCACCTGGTAGGACAGCACACGGGTCAGGCCCAGCCCGAGCGCCGCTGCCGCAATGGCGGCATCGGCCGTGGAGACCGTCAGGCGAGAACGAACGGGCACGGAACGCCTTTTGCCATCGCCACTGGAAAAGGTCCAGGCGGTGGCAGCGTCCAGCCCGTCGAAGCTGACGCAGCGGTGCCCAGCCAGGTCGTCCAGCGATTGGGGAATGCCGAAGCGATCCAGATAGGCCGGGCTCGCGCACACCACGCGCCGGATGGCGCCCACCTGCGTCGCCACCAGGTTGCTGTCGGGCAGGCTGCCGATGCGCAAGGCGACGTCGACATGCTCTTCGATCAGGTTGGCGTTGCGGTCCCCCAGGCGCAGATGGATGTCGACCTCGGGGTGCTGCTCCAGGAACACGGCCACCACCGGCACCACATGCAGGCGGCCGAAGACGATGGGCGCGGCAACCACCAGTTGGCCCTTGACCTTGGCGTAGGCGCCGCCCGCGGCGCGCTCGGCCTCGTCCACCTGTTCCAGGATGTGCCGGCAGGCCGCCAGGTAGTCGCGCCCCGCATCCGTCAGCACCAGCTTGCGCGTGGACCGCGTGATGAGCCGCGTCTTCAGGTGCGCTTCCAGGTCCGCCAGCTTGCGGCTGACCGTGGCCAGCGGCACACCGAGCTGGCGCCCGGCTGCCGACAGGCTGCCGCCGTCCACGATGGCGGCGAAGACGGTCATGGCTTCTAGCCGGTCCATTGTTCCAAGTTTTGAGAGTCTTATTCGCGGATAGACAGTCTAGTTGTCAAAGTCGGGAATATCTACAGTCTCATTCACCGGATTGCACCGGCCCATACCCAGCCCTGGAGTTCACACCATGTCCCGCATCCCCACCCCCGCCAGCATCGACGCTGCCCCCGCTTCCACACGCCCGCAACTCGAAGCCGTGCACAAGCAGATCGGCGTCGTGCCGAACCTGTTCCGTCTGGTCGCCAACAGCCCGGCCGCGCTGGACGGCTACCTCGGCATGTCGGGCGCCCTGGACAAGGGCAGCCTGCCGGCGCAAACGCGCGAACGCATCGCACTGGCCGTGGCACAGATCAACGGCTGCGGCTACTGCCTGTCGGCCCACAGCACCATGGCCAAGAACCTGGCGAAGCTGAGCGACGCCGAGATCGCCGCCAACCGCCATGGCGGGTCCCTGGACCCGAAGGCCGATGCCGCCGTGCGCTTTGCGGCCAAGGTGACGCGCGAACGCGGCCACGTGTCCGACTCTGACGTGCAGGCCGTGCGCATGGCGGGCTATGACGACGCGCAGATCGTCGAAATCGTCCAGCACGTGGCGCTCAACACCTGGACGAACTACATCAACGAAGTCGCCCAGACCGAGATCGACTTCCCCGTGGCACAGCCCCTGGCGGCCTGAGCCCCGCGGTCGCAGACAGCGGGCCGCGCCAAACGCGGCCTGCCCTGCCCGCAAGCCCTGCCCGCAAGCCCTGCACCGATGGACCTTTGGAGACCTTGAACATGGACATGACCACCAGCCGACCCGCCAGCGACGTGGCCTTCACACCGGTTGTGAAGTCGATCCAGGCCCGCAAGGGCTCGCGCCCGTCCTACGCGCGCATGGAAGGCAGTGGCTCATGGGAACAGACCATCACCGACGACCTGAAGGCCGAGGTCGAAGCCCAGACCAGCGTGTTCCTGGCCACTGCAAATGCGGACGGCCAACCCTATATCCAGCACCGTGGCGGACCCGCCGGTTTCCTGAAGGTGCTGGACGAGCACACGATCGGCTTTGCCGACTTCATCGGCAATCGCCAGTACATCACCCAGGGCAACCTGGAAGAGAACCCCAAGGCACACCTGTTTCTCATCGACTACGCCAGACGGCGCCGCATCAAGGTCTGGGGCACCGCGCGTGTGGTTGAAGGGAACGAGGCGCTGCTGAAGCAACTGATGCCGGCCGACTACCGGGCGCGGCCTGAGCAGGTCATTCTGTTCACCGTCAGGGCCTGGGACGTCAACTGCCCGCAGCACATTCCTCAGCGCTTCGAGGCCGCCGACGTGGCCGCTGCGCTGGATTCGCGCGACCAACGCATCGCCGCGTTGGAAGCCGAAGTGCAGCGCCTGCGCAATCAATCCACAGCTCTTTGACCACCACGGGCAGCCGCCTCCGGATGCCTGGTGGTCCGCCAAAGGACCAGGCCAAGTGTCGACCGCCTCGCGGCCCATGCCTTGTCAGATGAGCGTCCGGAGGATGGGCGGAAACGGCCGTTCATGGACATCAATCCTTCGGCCGGAACCGGCCCGGTGCGGACGTTCGCTGTGTTGTGGCGGTCGCGTGCGCTTGGGGTACCGGGCGCAGCGAAGTAAAGGAGGAGGGTCTGGACACTGCCAAGTGTCCAGAGCCGAGGGACATGAGCGGAGCCCGGCAAGCTTGGCGTGCGTCGGCCGACATGGGCGACCTCATGCTTCGACGTGCGAGCGTCACAGTCTGCGACTCGACTCGCCGCACAACCCGACACAGCTGAAACAGCGCGCTGCGGCCATGTGCCGCGTGCACACGGTCCAATCCAGGACCGCATGCATGCCAGCACCCAACCCAGTTTTGACACCCCTCTTCCGAGGGTCAGCGACTTCCAGCGCCGTCTCAACGAAGGCGGCGATGCAGGCCACTCCATGGCCGGCCACACGCGCCTGTCGGCACTGGACCGATCACTCTTGCAGGACCTGCAGCGCTATGACACCCAGGCTCGCGCACAGGGCGGTCTGGAGGTGTTGGAGGTGGTGGCTGCTGCCTTGCGCCACGGACGCACGCTGAGGCTGATGTTGCAGCACGACGAATGCGTGCTGCCACTGACCGTGATGCCCATCGACCGCCAGGTCCACGCACCGCTGCCGATGGGGCAATGGGCCTACCTGCGCTGGTCGGCAATGAAGGTGTTGCAGGTCGAGCCCACGCCCTTGGACCAGCCGGACCCCGCCCGGCTGGTGCCGCTCGCCACCGTGCTGTGGGCGCTGGCGCTGCACGGGTCCCGTGCGGACCTGCTGCCGGAAATCGCCGGGCCGGCGGCCTACCGCGTCATGCCAGGCACGGACCTGTCCGCGCTGGACCTGGGCGGTGTACTGGGCACGGCCTTGAACCGGTTGCGCAAGACGACGACTCCGCTGAGCGAAATCGAATCCTGGCCCGGCTTCAACCACGAACGCGCGACCCGGCTGCTCAACGGCCTGTACTTGCAGGCCGGGCTTCTGGTGACCCGCGCTCACCCGGCTGCGGCCGGGTGAGCGCAAGGTGTTCATCAGACGAGCCTGTCAGTCACGCTCGTCAGTCGCGCTCGTCAGTCCCTCTCGTCTTCGCGGTCACGCTCGCGCAGGAACTCCAGCGTCGCCTGACGCATCTGCGGTGAGTTCAGGATGCCCAGGTGGGTGGTGCCCAGCACCGGGTCGTAGGCGCCCTGGCCCGTGAGGTCGATCTGCCGGGCGCCCTTCAGCACCGCGCTCTTGCTGAAGTCCGTGGCCTTGCCGTAGGAATCCATCGCCGGCACCGGCGCGATAAAGCCGTCCTGCAGCGAGAAGTAGACGAAGCTGGTGTCGGCATTGCGGATGACCAGGACCTTGGTCCGACCCACGGTCTCGTTGCTGCCACCGGGGCCGTTCAGCAACTTCAGGAAGGGTGTGTCGGGCGAACCCAGTTCCGCGCAGACCTCGCTGCTGGGCGTGAAGCCCCCCAGGGCCGGCAGCTGGAAGTAGTTGGCGGGGCTGGGGCTGCAGTTGATGATGCCGTGGTTGGGCCCGTCGATGGCCACCAGGCGGCGCACGGTCTTGCTGGCGTTGTCCTGGCGGATCCACTCGCGCGCCAGGGTCACGCCCAGGCTGTGGCCGACGATGTCCACCTGCCTGGCGCCGGTATAGGCCAGCACGGCGCGCACGAAGCGGCGCAGGTCCGGCACGTTGGCCTGGTTGGTGTGGGCGATGCGGCTGCGGTTGGTCTGGTCACCGGCCAGGTTGCACTGGTCGCCCTGGTAGCCCAGGCCCCAGAGTTCGCTGGTGCTGTAGCCGTTGTCGGCCAGGTACTGCGCCAGGCCCTGGATCTTGCCGTTGGTGGCGCTGCAGGGCGTGGCGTAGGGCACGTCGTTGTTGCCGTGCAGGAAGATCACCGGCGTGCGCGTGACCGCACCCGCGGCGCCAAAGCCGATGACGGCCCGGCCCAGCGAAGCGTCTTCGATGACGGGGAAGTCGGCCGGAAAGCTGGTGCCGACGGTGCCGGCCGCCTGGGCGTTGCCCAAGGCCAGCAGCGAGGCCGCAGCGGCCAGAACTCGCAGTGTCTTCTTCATCTCAAGGTCTCCTTCTGTGGGTCTTCTGGGGGTGGACCTTGCATGCACTCAAGATCCGAGGAATCGTTCGATCAAGGCGTATTGGTCGGGCGTGTTGAGCGCCGGCGCGTGGCCGCAGCCGGGCATGGTCACCACCACCGCGCGTGGGCCACGTTCGCGCATGGCGTCGGCCACGTCGGGCAGCAGCAGGTCGCTGGTTTCGCCACGCAGGCACAGCACGGGCAGCGTCAGTGAATCCCAGGCCGCCCACTGCGTGTAGTCGTCCGGGTGGTGGATGAACTGCTGCACCATGGCCGGGTCGTAGTGCGGCGTGACGCGGCCGTCCGGCAGGCGGCGCAGGCTGGTTTCGGTGAGCAGCCGCCACATGTCGTCGCTGAGCCAGCCATAGGGCTTGTAGACGGTGCGGAAGTAGGTCTCCAGCTCCTGCACCGTGGCAAACGCGGGCGGGTTGCCGGCATAGCTGCGGATGCGCTGCACCGCGGCCGCCGCAATCTCCGGGCCCATGTCGTTGAGCACCAGCTTGACGATGCGCCCGCGCAAGGCGCCGGCCGCCGCATGCAGCCCGATCGCGCCGCCCATGCTGGTGCCCAGCCAGTGCACCTGCTGCAGACCCAATTGGTCCACCAGCGACACGGCCGTGCGCGCGTAGAACGCATTGCAGTATTCGCGCGCCGGGTCCGGGCTCCACTGGCTGAGGCCGCGTCCGATGGTGTCCGGGCAGATGACGCGCCAGCGCGGTGCCAGGTGCGCGGCGATGTGGTCCATGTCGCGACCGGTGCGCGCCAGGCCATGCCAGGCAATCAGCGGCGGCAGCGACGCGTCGCCCCACTCGGTGACGTGCATCTCGCGGCCTTCGCAGACCAGGTAGCTGGACCGCGGCGTCATGGCGCCCCCTTCAAGGCCCGGGCGCGCAGCCGCCCGACGATGCCCGTGGGGAAGTGGTAGACCGACAGCACAAACAACACGCCCAGCCAGAGCAGCCAGCGGTCCGGCGTCAGCACGGCGCCCAGCAAGGGGATGCCTTCGGTGGCGTCAGCCGCCAGCTTCAGCAGGTCCTGCAGGTAGTTCTGCGCCAGCACGAACAGCGCCGACCCGATCACCGCCCCGTAGATGGTGCCCATGCCACCGATGACGACGATGAGCAGGATGTCCAGCATGATCTCGAAGGACAGCGTGGTGTCCGGCCCCACGTAGCGCAGCCACAGGGCCAGCAGCGCACCGGCCAGCGTGGCAAACAAGGTCGACAGCACATTGCTCCAGGTGCGGTAGACCACCGTGCGGAAACCGATGGCCTCGGCGCGAAAGTCGTTTTCCCGGATGGCCTGCAACACGCGGCCAAAGGGCGAATTGACGATGCGCAGCAGGGCCAGCACCAGCACGGCCACGGCCACGAACAGCACGTAGTAGGTGATGAGTTTGCCGTCCACGCTGACGCCAAAGAGCGGCTCTTCCAGCAGCTGGAAGCTGGGGCTCAGGACTTCGGGCAGCTTGAAGCTGAGGCCGTCTTCACCGCCAGTGAAGTCACTCAACTTGGACGCCAGGGTCTGGAAGGCGCTGGCCACAGCCAGGGTGATCATCGCGAAGAAGATGGCCTTCACCCGCAGGGAAAAGAGGCCCACCACCAGGGACAGCGCCAGCGACACCACCAGGGCACAGGCAGTGCCGAGCAAGACCGCATCAAAGCCCGGCCCCATGCGCGTGCTGGCAATGGCAACACCATAGGCGCCGATGCCGAAGAACATGGTGTGCGCAAAGCTCACGATGCCGGTGTAGCCCAGCAGCAGGTCAAAGCTGGCCACCAGCAGGATGAAGACCAGCGCCTTGGCCGCCACGCTGAGCGCCTTGGCCCCGGGGAAGAGGAAAGGCGCCAGGGCCAGCGCCACCACGACGATGAGCAGCAGTGCCACCAGCAGCCGGCTGCGAGGGTGGTCGTGGGAGAGGATGCGGTCCAGCATGTCGTCCGTCCTCAGCGGTTGGTCACGGGGTACAAGCCCTGTGGGCGCCACATCAACACCGCCACCATCAGCGCGATGTTGGAGAACAGCGCCACCGTCGGTGCCAGGAAGCCGGTGTAGTTGGCCAGCAGGCCCACCAGCAAGGCGCCAATGAAGCAGCCCAGGGTGCTTCCCAAGCCACCGATGATGATGACGATGAAGATCAGCACATTGACCTGCGCGCCGATCTGCGCCGACACGGCCTGCTGGTACAGGCCCCACATCACACCGCCCAGCCCGGCCAGCGCAGAACCCGCGACGAACACGCCCACGAAGAGGCGGCGGATGCGGTAGCCCAGGCTTTCCACCATCTCGCGGTCCTGCACACCGGCGCGGATGAGCAGGCCGACCTTGGTGCGCGACAGCGTCCACAGCAAGGCCACGAACACCAGCAGGCCAATGCCGGCCGCCAGCACCCGGTACTTCTCGATGGCCGCGTCGCCGATGATGAAGCTGCCGCGCAGCGAATCTGGCAGCGGCATGGCGATCTGCAGCGGGCCCCAGATGGCCTTGATGATCTCTTCGCCGACGATCATGCCGCCCATGGTGATGAGGATCTGCTTCAGGTGCAGGCCATACACCGGCCGCACGATGACGCGCTCGAAAGCCCAGCCCAGTGCACCGGCCACCGCCATGGCCGCGCACATGGCGCAGAAGATGGACAGCAGCGCCGGGCCCAGGCCCGTGTCGGCGAACACGGCCATGCCGCCCATCACCGTCGTGGCCACAAACGCCCCCAGCGCGATGAACACGCCGTGGCCGAAGTTCAGCACGTCCATCAGGCCGAAGACCAGGGTCAGGCCCGACGCGATGATGAAGATGATCAGGCCCATGGCCAGGCCCGCCACGGTGAGCGTGAGCCAGGTGCTTCCACTGCCCACGGCGGGGATGGCCAGCAGCATCACGGCGGCCAGCAGCGCCACGGGCTTCCAGTCGAAGCTGGCCTTCGGAATGGCGGCTGGCGTGGCCGCCGGTGCTGCAATGCTGGTGTTCATTGGTGCGCCCCCAGGGACAGGCCCAGCAGGCGCTGCTGCAGCGTTTCGTTGGCCGCCAGTTCGGCCATCGCGCCGCTGTGCACGACGCGCCCGTTGTCCATCACCGCCACACGGTCGCCCAGGGCCCTGGCCATCATGAAGTTCTGTTCGACCAGCAGGATGGTGGTCTGCTGCGCCTTCAGTTCGCGGAAGGCGGTGATGAGGTTCTGGATGATCGAAGGCGCCAGGCCTTTGCTGGGCTCGTCGATGAGGATCAAGGCACGCGGCTCGCAGATGGCGCGCGCCACCGCCAGCATCTGCTTCTGCCCGCCGCTGAGCTTGCCGGCCGGGTAGAGCCAGAACTTCTTCAGCGCGGGGAAGAGGCCGAAGATCCAGTCCAGGCGGTCCCTGTCCAGTTCACGCTCATTGCGCGCAGCGCGTGCGGCCAGCACCATGTTCTCCTGCACCGTCAGGTCGGTGAAGATGCCCATGTTCTCGGGCACGTAGGCGATGCCCAGCGACGCGATGTCCGGCGTGGGCTTGCCTTCAATGCGCTGGCCCTTGAAGGTGATCGTGCCCTGCGACGCGGCCCACAGGCCCATCACCGTGCGCAGCGTGGTCGTCTTGCCGGCGCCATTGCGGCCCAGCAGCATGGTGACCTGGCCTTCGGGCACCACCAGATCCACGCCGTGCAGGATGTGGTAGGCCCCGATGTGCGTCTGCACGCCGCTCAATTCCAGCAGCGCGTTCATGTGTGCCCCTCGCCTGCGGCGTAACGCATCCGGTCCCCCAGGGGGACGCCCGCTCGCTTGGGGCGGCCCGGCGCTGCGCGGGTCATGCCGACTCCTCCGCCGCCATGCCCAGGTAGGCCTGCTGCACCACGGGCGATGCGATGACTTCGGCCGGTTCACCGTCGGCCACCAGCTGCCCGTTGTGCAGCACCACGATGCGGTCCGACAGCTCCCGCACGACGTCCATCTTGTGCTCCACCAGCAGGATCACCACGTCCTTGCGCGACTTCACCTGGCGGATCAGGTCCAGCACCACCGGCACCTCGTCCACGCTCATGCCGGCGGTCGGCTCGTCGAACATGAAGACCTTGGGGTCCAACGCAATCAGCAAAGCCACTTCCAGCTTGCGCTGGTCGCCGTGTGGCAAGCTCGCAGCGTGCAGTTGCGCCTTGTCGATCAGCCGCACCTGCTCCAAGACAGCGTTGGCTTCGGCGATCCAGTCCTTGTGATCCAGCCAGACCCGGAAGAGGTCCATGCCGCCCCAAGCCTGGTTCGCACGGCCAGCGTCGCGGGCCTGAATCGCCAGCCGCACGTTCTCATGCACCGTGAGGTTGGGGAACAGCTGCGTCAGCTGGAACGCGCGCCCCAGGCCGCGGCGCGTGCGCAGCGCTGCAGGCAGCGAGGTGATGTCCTCGCCGTCCAGCAGCACCCGGCCTTCGCTGGCCGGCAACTGCCCGGAAATCAAATTGAACCAGGTCGTCTTGCCCGCCCCGTTGGGCCCCACGATGGACGTCAAGGTGCCGGGTTCGAATCGGCACGACACATGGTCGACGGCCACATGGCCGCCAAACCGGATCGTGAGGTCTTGGGTTTCGAGCAATGGACACCACCGAACTGAAGCGACGCGATCAAGCGGACGCCGTGGAACCGGCTTTGCCGGGCCACTGGCGTCGCCCCCTGGGGGCGCGGCGAAGCCGCTACGGGGGGGTCAACGTTTATTGCGGATCGGGATTTGCAGCTCTTCGGCCGGGATCACACGCACCAGCTCAGGCACGCCCCATGCAAACGCCGGGTCGTTCTTGATGCGGAAATGGAACATGTCCTGCATCGCCTGGTGGTCTTCCTTGCGGAAAGTCATCTTGCCCTTGGGCGTCTCGAAGCTCATGCCCTCCATGGCGGCGATGAGCTTGTCGGTGGCCGTGTCGCCCTTGGTCTTCTTCAGCGCTTCCACCACCGCAATGGCGGCGCTCATGCCGCCAGCGGTGAAGAAGTCCGGCGGTGCCTTGAACTTGCTGTAGTGGTTGGCCACGAGCCAGGTGTTGGCGGCGTTCTTGGGGATGCCGAAGTAGTAGTACAGCGCGCCCTCCATGCCGGGGAAGCTCTTGTAGGCCACCATGGCCGGCAGGATGTTGCCGCCGGTGGCCAGCTTGATGCCGTATCGCTTGTCCAGTTCCAGGTCGGCGATCTTGCTGAAGGGCGTGGGGCTGCCGCTCCAGCCGACCGACAGGTACTTGTTGCCCGGCTGGTCCTTCAGCTTGTCGATGATGCGCTGCAGGCCGGCGGTGAAGTCCGTGGTGCCCACGGGCAGGTATTCCTCGTGGACGATCTTGGCCTTCTTGGTGAATTCCTTGGCTGCCTTCACGCCATCACGGCCGAAGGCGTTGTCGTTGGCCAGCACGGCAATCACGTTGCCCGGCTGGTCCAGCGCGGCGGCGTTGGCGGCGGCGTCCTGGCTGGAATTGCGGCCGGTGCGGAAGATGTACTTGTTCCACTTGTCGCCGGTGATGCTGTCGGCCACGGCCGGTTCCACCAGCAGGATCTTCTTGTATTCCTCGGCCACGGGCAGCATGGCCAGGCCCACGGGGCTGGCAGTCGGACCGACGGCGATGTCGACCTTGTCGTCGGCATAGGCGGCGGCCAGTGCGGCCTTGCCCACGTCGGGCTTGCCTTGGTCGTCTTTCTCGATGACCACCAGCTTCTTGCCCGCGACCATCATGGTGCCGCCGGTGGCGTACTCCAGCCCCAGGTTGAAGCCGACGATGGTCTGCTTGGCATAGGCCTCCAGCGGACCGGTCTTGCTGGCGATGATGGCGATCTTCACTTCCTTGCCGGCCTGGGCCCAGGCAGAGGCCGGCAGCGCAGCCAGGGTCAGGGCGGTCAGCGCCAGGGGAATGGAACGTCGCAACATGCAGGTGTCTCCTTGGAAGTTGGAAACTTGTTCGCAATCGCCGTGCCGGGCGCCTTATCTTGGTGCAAACCCTGAGTTTTGGGGCCGAAACCGGGCAATATCGTCCGGAAGTGCCTGAAAGTTAGTCGACTTTGCTTAGGAGCGCCTGAAAATCAGGCGCAATCCTGGCCCTAAAAATGTCTGAAAGTCAGACAGTCGGCGCCAATTGGGGCCAGCGCGCCAACCGGTCATACAAGGCCGCGCGGGACATGCCCAGGCGTCGCGCCGCTTCGGCCCGGTTGCCGCCCGTCTCGCGCAGGGCCTCGCCAATGGCCTGGCGTTCCAGTTCGGCCACCTGCTCGCTCAAGAGCCGTGGCATGGGGGGCGGCGCAGGCAGGGGGGCCGGTGCGGGCTGGGCCTTCGCCTGGGCTGCCGGCTCGGGCGCGGCCCGTGGCGCGCTGCGCTCGAAGTGGTGCGGCTCCAGCACCAGGTCGTCGGTCATCAGCGCGGCTTGTTCCAGCGCATTGCGCAACTCGCGGATGTTGCCCGGCCAGCTTTGCCGTGACAGCCATTCCAGCGCCTCGTGCGACACGCTGCGCGGCGGCAGCGCGGCGCGGCGCGCGATGTCTTCTCCCAGCGACTCCACCAGCGCGTCCAGGTCGCCCAGGCGCTCGCGCAGCGGTGGCAGGCGGATCGGCAGCACGTTCAAGCGGTAGAACAGGTCGGCGCGGAACTGGCCCTGCGCCACCATGGCCTGCAGGTCGCGGCTGGTGGCGGCCACGATGCGCACGTCCACGGCCTCCACGCGGTTGCTGCCCAAGGGTTCAATTTCCTGCTCTTGCAAAGCCCGCAGCAGCTTGCTCTGCACACCCAAGGGCATGTCGCCGATCTCGTCCAGGAACAGGGTGCCGCCGTCGGCCAGCTTGAACTTGCCTTCGCGTCCCTTGCGGTCGGCGCCGGTGTAGGCGCCGGGGGCGACGCCAAAGAATTCGGCTTCCAGCAGCGTGTCGGGCACGGCCGCGATGTTGACGCCTACAAAAGACTTGCTGGCACGTCGGCTGGCCGCGTGGATGCCATGCGCCAGCAGTTCCTTGCCGGTGCCCGTTTCGCCCAGCAGCAGCACCGTGCTGTCAGTCTGCGCCACGCGCCGCGCCTGGCGCTTGACCTCGATGGCCGCGGCGCTGTTGCCGATGAAGGTGGCAATGGTGTGCTTGGGCCGGCGCTGTTCCGCGCGGTGCTTGGCGGTCTCTTCAGCCAGTTGGCGCCGTGCACTGTCCAGTTCGCTCTGCAGGCTGCTGAACTTGGCGATCAGCGGCTGCATGGTCGTCTCGGGGTGGTCCAGCAGCACGAAGCCGATGGCACCGATGACTTCAGCCTGTTCGTTGCGCAGCGGCAGGCGCGTGACCAGGAAGGTGCCCGCCTGGTTGGTGAGCAGGTCCACCAGGATGGCCCGGCCGCTGTCGACCACGTCGCCCATCATCGTGTTGGGCACCACGTCTTCCACGCGCCGGCCCACGAAGTCGTCTTCCGCATGGCCCAGGGCCGGCAGGAAGCGGCGGTAGCCGTCGTCGATCCACACGATGCGGTGTTCGCGGTTGACCACCACGGTGCCCATGGCTGTGCGGGCAAAGCTGTCGAACATGCTTTGCGCCGCCAACGCCAGCACGCGGTCGGCATTGAGAGTAGGAGTGGGGTCCAAGGGCACGCGGGCACTGTAGCGCGGAGATCTGGCAAACTGATTTGGCGATCAAGACACCCAGGGAGACCACCTATGCACTTGGCCCACCTCGCCCGGCGCCGCACACTCGCAGCTGCCCTCGTCACCGCCACGCTGTGGATCGGCTTGGCCGGCACCGTTGCCGCCCAGAGCCCGCGCTCCTACGCCGTCGTGTCGGAGATGGCGCGTGAAGTCAGCGTCGTTACCTACCAACCGGCCGTCGGGTCGATACTGAACAACAACGCCATCAGTCGCATCCCCATGCCGCAGGGCATGCTGGACAAGTTCGTGCTCAACAAGGCACGGGCCGTACTGGCCCAGGAGGCGCCCGGCTCCCGGGTGTTCCTGGTCTCGCCGCTGGATGCCGATCTCTTCGGCAACATGCAATCGGTCATCGAGGGGCGTCGGATTGAGATTCCTGCCGACGTGGCCGAGGCCTTCAAGGCCCAAGGCAGCACGCACCTGCTGCTGTTCAGCCGCCACCGCTCGGAAGCATCCCTGCGCTTCAAGGACGGCCGTGGCGGCACTGGCAACCTGGAAGGACTGGGCTTCTACATCGACCGCACGGTGATAGTCACCAGCGAGAACGACCGCCAGACCGGCCGCGGCTTCATCGCGCCCTACTTGCACGCCCGCGTCACGCTGGTGGACTTGGCTACGGGCCGAGTACAAAAGACGGTGGAAGTGCGGGAATCCACCACCGTCGCCAATGTTCGCGCGGACGCGCAAAGCGTGGACGTCTGGGACGCACTGTCGGCCAACGACAAGGTGCGCGCGCTGCTGGAACTGCTGGACCAGGAAGTGGGGAATAGCCTGAAGTCGCTGCTGGCGCCCGCCTGAGCCCCTGACCCCTGTGGCCCGGGCCATGGGGGTTCCTTGGGGTTCACACCCGTTTGTAACTCTGTAATTACAGAGTTACGATAGTCGCATGGTCGATCCCATCCCCCTGCGCGGCACCTCCATGCACGATGCCGTGGCCACGCGGCTGCGGTCCATGGTGTTCGACGGCGACCTCACCCCCGGCACCTACATCGACGAAAAGGCCCTGGCCACCGCCTGGCAGGTGAGCCGCACGCCTTTGCGTGAAGCGCTGAAGGTGCTGGCCGCCGAAGGCCTGGTGGAACTGGTGCCGCACCGCGGCTGCCGCGTCATTGAACTGACCGAAGCCGACGCCGACGCGCTCTTTCCCGTGATGGCCTTGCTGGAAGGCCGCTGCGCCTTCGAAGCGGTGGCACACGCCACCGACGAAGACTTGCGCCACGTGCAGCACCTGCACGACGAACTGGAACGCCACGCCGCCGCGCAGGACATCGACGGCTACTACCGCGTCAACCACGACTTCCACAGCCTGGTGCAGCAACTGGCCGCCAACCGCTGGCTGGACCGCGCCACCGGTGACCTGCGCCGCTTCATGCGCATGATGCGCGGGAGCCAGCTGGCGCTGCCGGGCCGCATCGCCGCGTCCATCAACGAACACCGCGTGCTGCTGGACGCCTTCCTGCAGCGCGACGCCGTCCGCGCCGAACGCGCCATGCACGACCACCTGCTGGCCCAGCTGGTGGCGCTGAAGAAGTTGCGCAAGCTGCGCTCGCGGCCGGCCAAACCCGACCAAGCCGTCAAAGCCGATCAAGCCCACAAAGGAAGCCGCCATGCTGGATGACATCCGCCAAGCCGCGCTGCGGCAGCGCACCGCGCGCGCCAACCGCCGCATGGTGCTGGACTGCAAGCGCCTGCTGGGTGAAAAAGGGGAGCTCGGCGGCATGGCCATCGCGGCCGACCTGATCGAACGCCTGGACGGGCTGGACGACGAACAGCTGGAAGACTTCTTCACCTTCCTGGCGCGCGACCTGAGCCCGGACCCGCAGCGCCTGCTGGAACTGGCCCAGGCCTACGCACAAGACAACAGCGCGCCGAATCTGCTGGCGCTCACGCGGTCGGCAGAGCCCGCACGGCAGGAACTGTTCCGCCGCTTGAACCGCATGCCGGGCGGCACAGGTGCGGTGCTGCGCCTGCGGCGTGCCTTGCTCAAGCGCCTGAAGGACCGGCCTGAGTTGCAGGTGATCGAGGCCGACCTGCTGCACCTGCTGAACAGCTGGTTCAACCCCGGCTTCCTTCAGATGAAGCGCGTGGACTGGAATTCACCCGCGCAGCTGCTGGAACGCATCATCCACCACGAAGCCGTGCACGCCATTGACGGCTGGGACGACCTGCGCCGCCGCCTGCAGCCCGACCGCCGCTGCTTCGCCTTCTTCCACCCGCAACTGAAGGACGAGCCGCTGATCTTCGTGGAAGTGGCCCTGCTGCCAGACATGCCCGCGGGCATCGCGCCCCTCATCGACAAGTTGAGCACGCCGCTGCCGGCCGACCGCTTCCGGGTCGCGGCCTTCTACAGCATCAGCAACTGCGAACCCGGCCTGCGCGGCGTGAGCCTGGGGAACTTCCTCATCAAGACCGTCGCCCAGCAACTGCAACGCGAACTGCCGCGCCTGAAGACCTTCTGCACCTTGTCGCCCATTCCAGGATTCGCCAACTGGCTGCTGTCCGAACCCGAGCTGTCCGCCCTGCCGAATGTGAAGAAGGCTGCCGCCTCAGAACTGGAAGCCGCACGCGAACGCCTGCGCAAGCTCTGCAAGGGCGACCTGGCCGCCCTGCAGGCACCCAGCGTGCATGAGCACATGGAGGAAGGCGACGTGGCCGCGCTGCGCCTCTTGTGCAGTGCCTACCTGCTGTGCCTGTCGCCCACACCGGCCGGCGACCCGGTGGCGCGTTTCCACCTGGACAATGGCGCACGACTGGAAAGGCTCAACCCGCGTGGCAACATGGCGGGCAAGGGGCTGCGCCAGTCCTTCGGTCTGATGGTCAACTACATGTACGACCTGGCCAAGGTGGAAAGCAGCCACGCCAAGTTCCGCCAGGGCGAAGTGGCGCGCTCGCGCGCTGTGGGTTCGCCCGTCTGATCCCGCGTTCCATCACTTTCAAACACAAGCAACAAGCACGGAGACAAGCACATGAGCCGCAACACGCATATCACACGCCGCCAGGCCCTGGCCGCCACCACCGCCGCCCTTGCAACACCCTGGGTGCATGCGCAATCGGGCTGGCCGGCCAAGCCGGTGACCATCGTCGTGCCCTTCCCGCCCGGTGGCGGCACAGACGCCTTTGCGCGGCCCTTGTTCGCGATCATGACCAAGAACGCCGGCAAGCAATTCATCATCGACAACAAGGGCGGTGCCGGCGGCACGCTGGGCGCCAGCGTGGCGGCCAAGGCAGCGCCGGACGGCTACACCTTCTTCATGGGCGCGGTGCACCATGCCATTGCGCCTTCGATGTACCCGAGGCTGGACTACAACATCGAGACCGACTTCGTGCCCGTGGGCCTGATCAGCAGCGTGCCGCAAGTGATCGTCGTCAACCCCACGCGGGTCCAGGCCAAGACCCTGCCGGAACTGCTGGAGTTCGTGCGCAAGAACCCCGCCAAGTTGAACTACGGCTCGGCCGGCAACGGCACCAGCCACCACCTGGCCGGCGAGCTGTTCAAGCTGCAGACCAAGACCTTCATCACCCACATCCCCTACCGCGGCGCCGGCCCGGCCCTGCAGGACCTGATCGCCGGGCAGGTGGACATGATGTTCGACGGCCTGGGCAGCAGCGCCAACCACATCAAGGGCGGCCGCCTGCGCGCCATCGCCGTGGCGGCCGACAAGCGCGCGCCCGGCTTCGCGGACGTGCCCACGGCGCCCGAAGGCGGGCTGCCCAACTACAAGGTCGCCACCTGGTACGGCCTGTGGGCGCCCAAGGGCACGCCCGCCGACATCGTTCAGCACATGCAGGCCGAGATGCGCAAGGCGCTGACTTCGGACGAGATCAAGGGCCTCTGGAACGGCCTGGGCGCAGAAACACCCAACCTGTACGGAGCGGACTTCGGTCGCTTCGTCGGGGCGGAAGTGAAGCGCTGGGCGGAAGTGGTGAAGAACTCCGGAGCCAAACTTGATTGACCGCCCCCGGAGCGCCTGAGGGCGCTCCCCCTCAAGGGGGCGCCGCTGGCGGCCCGGCAAGGCCGGTTCCGCGGCGGCCACTGGATCCACGACGCGGACACCACATGAACCACAACCTCTTCAGCGTCCTGCGCGCGGCCTTCCCGGCCGACCTGGACGCCACCGCCATCGAAACGGCTGACACGGCCGCGCCGCTCTACTACACCTGGCGCGACCTGGAGCGTGGCACAGCGATGCTGGCCAACCTGATCGATTCGCTGGACCTGCCCAAGCAGTCCCGCGTGGCCGTGCAGGTGGACAAGAGCGTGGAAGCGCTGATGCTGTACCTGGCGGTCCTGCGCGCCGGACATGTCTTCCTGCCGCTGAACACGGCCTACCAGGCCGCCGAGGTCGAATACTTCATCGGCAATGCCGAACCTGCCCTGGTGGTCTGCGGCCCCAAGAACTTTGGCTGGGTCAGCAAGCTGGCTTTCAAGCTGGGCACAAAGAACGTGTTCACGCTGGGCGACGACCGCGCCGGCACGCTGCTGGAGCGTGCCGCTCACTTCAGCGACCAGCACACGCCGGCCCCGTGCAAAGCCGATGACATGGCGGCCATCCTCTACACCAGCGGCACCACGGGCCGCAGCAAGGGCGCCATGCTCACGCACGGCAACCTGGTGAGCAACGCGCAGGTGCTGCACAGCTTCTGGGGCTGGCGCAGCGACGACGTGCTGATCCACGCCCTGCCCATCTTCCACGTGCACGGCCTCTTCGTGGCCAGCCATGGCGCGCTGCTGGCCGGCGCCAAGATGATCTGGTTTGCGCGCTACGACGCGCGCGCCGCCATTGCGCGCCTGCCCGAAGCCACGGTGTTCATGGGCGTGCCCACGCTGTACACGCGGCTGCTCGCCGAGCCATCCTTTGGCAAGGACGCGTGCAAGCACATGCGCCTCTTCATCAGCGGCAGCGCGCCTTTGCTCATCGAGACCTTCAACGACTTCAAGACCCGCAGCGGCCACACGATCCTGGAACGCTACGGCATGAGCGAAACCGCCATGCTCACCAGCAACCCCTACCGGCCCGAAAGCGCACGCCGCGGCGGCACGGTGGGCACCGCGCTGCCGGGCGTGGGCGTGCGCGTGCATGGCGACCGCGGCGAGCCCATCGCGGCGGGCGAGATCGGCCACATCCAGGTCAAGGGCCCCAATGTCTTCAAGGGCTACTGGCGCATGCCGGAGAAGACCGCGGATGAATTCACCACCGACCTGTGGTTCAAGACCGGCGATGTGGGCAAGGTCGACAGCGACGGCTTTGTCACCATCGTGGGCCGCAGCAAGGACCTCATCATCAGCGGCGGCTACAACGTCTACCCGGCCGAGATCGAAAGCTTCATCAACGACATGCCCGGCGTGGCCGAAAGCGCGGTGGTGGGCGTGCCGCACCCGGACTTTGGCGAAGCCGTGGTGGCCGTGGTCGTGCCCAAGCCCGGCGCCGCGGTGAGCGGTGCGGACATTGCTGCGCGGCTGAAGGGCCAGATCGCCAACTTCAAGGTGCCCAAGCTGGTGGACGTGGTGCCCGACCTGCCCCGCAACACCATGGGCAAGGTGCAGAAGAACCTGCTGCGCGACAAGCACAAGGGCTTGTTCGCCCGCTGAGGCTGCTGGCCCGCATGCGGGTTCAGCTGCAGGGGAGGTTTCGGCGCGCAGGAAAACCCGCATGCATTGCGGGCAGATCAGGCGGCGCCGTGGCGCAGAATTGTCTGCATGCTGACACCGAAGGCCACCGGCTTCCGACTCGACATTGCGGCGGACCTGCACAAGTGGCGAGCCTTTCTTGCCATCGGCGAGCTTGGCAGCCTGACCCGCGCAGCCCTGTTCCTTGACAGCAACCAGTCGCTGCTGAGCCGGCAACTCAACGCGCTCGAACGCGAGTGCGGAGCGCGACTGTTCAACCGCACCGGACGCGGCGTCGAGCTCTCCGAGGTGGGTGCGCGCATCTTCCCGCAGGTCAAGGCGCTGCTGTCTGATGCCGAGCAGCTCGAGACCGAGATCCGAGGCGAGGCACGCCAGCCGGGCGGGCGCGTGACACTGGGTTCGCTGCCGTCCATCGGCCACCCGCTGGTCGGACGTCTGTTCACGGAGGTGCGCGCTCGCCACCCGACCGTCAGCCTGAAGGTGCTGGAAGGTTCCAGTGGGCAGGTCGAGGAATGGCTGGCCGACGCCCGCGTCGACATCGCCATCCTCTACCGCTACGGGGCGACCTTGCCGGAACATGAGCAGTCACTCGCCAGCGTCGACAGCTACCTCATCGGACCCAAGGGCGACCCGCTGACCGCAGCGGACGAGATCCCGTTCAGCGCGCTGCACGAATTGCCCTTCATCCTGCCGAGCGCGCCCAATGGCCTGCGCACCGCACTCGATGCCGTGGCACGCCAGGAACGCATCACGCTGGTCCCGGTGATCGAGGCCGACTCATTGCCGCTGCAGCGTTCACTGGTCGCGCAGGAGCGGCTCTACACCGTGCTGCCGCTGCATGCAGTCTGGACCGAGGTCGGTGAAGGCCGCCTGCAGGCGGCCCGGATCGTCTCGCCCCCCTTCCAACGCACCGTGGCTATGGCGATTGCCAAGTCCAAGGGCCCGGCGCGCGCGGTTTCTGCGGTGGCCGCGCTGATCGTGCAGATCGTCAACGACATGGCTCGCAAAGGGATGTGGCGGCCGACCGCGCCACTTTGATCTGTAGCGGCCGAGCTGCCGTTGTGATGCGCAAGGCATAGCTGAGATGCAAGCGGCGCCGTAGGCGCGCGCGGCGGTGACCACTAAGCTCGCGGGCAAACACTGGAGACACCGATGCCCCGCATCTCATTGCCTACGCCCGAAACCATGAACGTCGACCAGCGCCGGGTCTACGACAAGGTCGTCGCCGGCCCGCGCGGCAAGGTCGTCGGGCCCTTGCGCGCGGCGCTGCACAACGCAGAGCTGGCCGAACGCTGGCAGGCGCTGGGTGAGTTGCTGCGCTACCGCACGTCGCTGTCGCCACGCCTGTCGGAGCTGGCAATCCTGGTGACCGGCCGCGCCTGCCGGTCGCCGTTCGAGTGGCAGGCCCACCGCGTCGAGGCCGAGAAGGCCGGTGTCGAGGCCGCCATCATCCAGGCGCTGCTGGCCGAAACCGTGCCGCCAGGCCTGTCCAGCGAAGACGACGCCGTGGTCCGCTACGCGGTCGAGTTGAACCGCCTCAATTCGGTGTCGGATGCGACCTATGCCAAGGCGCTGGCTTGCCTGGGTGAACGTGGTGTCGTCGAGCTGACGGCGCTGGTCGGCTACTACACGATGGTGGCGATGACGCTCAATGCCCACGAGATTCCCATGCCGGACGGTGTGCAGCCGGCCTTTGCCATGCCGCAGGGGGACCTGCGTTGAAGCGCGCCCTGTTCGCTGCCATCGCGGCCCTGTCAGCGCTGGTCACGGCCAGCTGCAGCCATGGCACGCGGATGGCATCAGCACCTGCGCCGCTGCCCGACTGCGCTGCGCTGCTGCGGGTCGCACTGCCAGACACGGTGATCGCCTCGGCCACGCTGGCGGAAGCCGGCTCCGTCCGCGCCGGTGCGCTGGCACTGCCAGCCCACTGCGTCGTCAAGGCCGAAGTCGGTGCGCGCACCGGCGCAGGCGGCGTGCGCTACGCGACGAACTTCGAATTGCGCCTGCCCCAGCATTGGAACGGCCGCTTCCAGTTCATGGGCGGTGGCGGGACTGACGGCTCGGTACGCCCCGCGCACGGTTTCGGCCAGAACGGCTCGCGGCCCGCGCTGGCCGACGGCTACGCAGTGGTCAGCAGCGACTTCGGTCACCAGGCCAGCAACCCGCGGGACGCCTCGTTCGGCCTCGACCCACAGGCCCGCATCGACTGGGGCTACGCAGCGATCGAGCAGGTGACGCGGCACGCCAAGACCTTGATCGGTGCCCACTACGGCCGCGCGCCGCAGTATTCCTACTACGCCGGCTGCTCGGGTGGCGGGCGCCAGGCCTTGATGGCGTCGCAGCGCTTCGCTGCCGAGTTCGATGGCATCGTCGCCGGCGCGCCGATCCTCGAACAGCACCTGGCGCAGACCGGCTCGATGCAAATCCTGCAGGAGTTCACCGCCATCGCACCGCTGGGCGCCGATGGCAAGCCGGTGCTGAGTCGCGCCTTCTCCGACGCCGACCTGGCGCTGGTCCAGCGTGACGTGCTGGCGCGCTGCGACGCGCTCGACGGCCTGGCCGACGGCAGCGTCGACAACACCGCGGCCTGCCGCTACAGCCCGGCAGCGCTGCAATGCAGCGGCGCCAAGTCAGACAGCTGCCTCAGCCCGTCGCAGGTGAGCGCACTTTCGCGTGTGCTTTCCGGCCCGCGCGACTCGGCCGGCAAGGCGCTCTACGAGCCTTACCCCATCGACGCGGGTGTCGCGCAGTGGCGCGGCGCGATGCTCGGCAGCTCGACGACGGCGGTGCCCAACGCTGCACGCGCGACCAACACCTCGGTGAAGTACGTGTTCATGACGCCTCCGGCGCCTGATTTCGACTACCTGAAGTTCGACTTCGACCGCGACCCCGCGCGCCTGGCGGCGTCGGGCGCGTTCACCGCCGCGAACTCGATCGACTACCGCAGCTTCCGTGCGCGCGGCGCCAAGGCCATCGTCTACATGGGCGTGGGCGATGCGCTGGTCAATGCCAACGGCGTGCGCCGCTGGTACGAACGCTTGGCCGAAGCGCATGGCGGGTTCGAGGCCACCAAGGGCTTCGCGCGCTACTTCGCGGTGCCCGGCATGGGCCACTGCGGTGGTGGGCCGTCGCTCGACCAGTTCGACGCCTTCGGTGCACTGGTCGCCTGGGTCGAGAAGGGTCAGGCGCCTGAGCAGTTGCCGGCGACCGGAACAGCCTTTCCAGGGCGTTCGCGGCCCTTGTGTGCCTACCCGCAGCAGCCCCGGTACAAGGGCGTTGGCAGCACCGACGACGTCAGCAACTTCCGTTGCGAATGAGTGCAGGGGCTTGCCGCGGCAAGGAGACGACATGAACAGCGGCTGGGACTGCCACGCCCACCTGTTCGGACCTTACGAGCGCTATCCACTCGCAGCCGACCGCAGCTACACGCCGCCAGAGGCGGTGGAGTCGCAATACCTCGCGGTGCTGTCGCAGCTGGGTCTGGCGCATGGCGTTCTGGTTCATCCGAGCGCCTACGGGGACGACTTCTCGTTGCTGTTCGATGCGCTGGCCCATCAACCGAATTTGCGCGGCGTGATCGTCGCGCGCCCCGGAACCCTGCCCAGCCTCACAACGCTGCGTGACAAGGGTGTTCGTGCCGCACGCTTCAGCCACCGCAGCGCCTCGGGCGCCAACTTCGCCGGCAGCGCGTCATTCGACGACCTGCTGGCCATGGCGCCTGGCCTGGCAGATACCGGGCTGCATGCGGAACTGTGGACCGACTGCCAGGTGCTGCCGGACATTGCCCGACGCCTGCGCGAACTGCCCGTGCCGGTGGTGATCGACCACATGGGCGGTTTCGACGTGAAGGCCGGTGTCGACGACCCTGGCTTTCGCTGCCTGCTGTCACTGGTGGAAGATGGGCGGGCCTGGATCAAGCTCTGCGCCTATCGCAACCTGCTGGCCGCGCCGGACTTCGAACTCGGCAAACCGTTCCATGACGCGCTGCTTCGGGCCAACCCGCAGCGCCTGCTGTGGGGCAGCGACTGGCCGCACCTGCGCGTCACGCCCGCGCCCGATGCGGCGGCCTTGCTAGGCGTGTTCAAGCGCTGGACAGCGAGCGACAAGCTGGTGTCGCAGATCCTGGTGCACAACCCGTCGGCGCTGTACGCCTGAAGCGCAGGGGCTCAACGCCCTTGGTAGCGCGCCGGCCGTTTCTCCAGGAAGGCCCGCATGCCTTCCTTCTGATCCTGCGTGTCGAACAAGCGCTCAAACAGCCGCCGCTCCAGCGCCAGTGCGGAGTCAAGGGGCACATCAGCGCCCAGCCGAGTCGCTTCGCGAATCGCCTGCACGGCCAAAGGCGGCATGGTGGCGATCTGCTCCGCAATCTGGACCGCACGTGACAGCGCGTGGCCTTTGGGCGCCAGCTCGCTCACCAGGTTGGCTGCGAAGGCCTCGGCTGCCGGCACCATCTGCCCGGTCAGCGTCCACAACAAGGTCTTGTAGCGGCCAACGGTGCGCAGAAGTCGCTGCGTGCCGCCAGCACCCGGCATGATGCCGACGCGGATCTCGGGCTGGCCGAACTGTGCGTCGTCGGCGGCGACGATGATGTCGCAGGCCAGCGCCAGTTCACACCCACCGCCGAGCGCATAGCCCTCGACCGCGGCAATCACCGGCTTCGGCAATTGGCGCAGGCAATGAAACACACGGTCCGTATCGAGCCGCACGTGATCGGTCGGGCTCATCTGCGCCATCTCGGCGATGTCAGTGCCGGCCACGAAGCAGCCGCCCTCGCCAGTCAGCACGACGGCGGACACGTCGGCATCCTGCGCCAGCGCCAGCAAGTGATTAACGATTTCCTGCTTGACCTGCAAATTGAGCGCGTTGCGCCGTTCCGGCCGCGAGATCGTGACGACGGCGATGCGGCCCTGCTTTTCGGCCCTTACGAATTCAACCACGTGACGCTCCCAAGGGTTGTGCGGCTTGCACCGCGCGCTGCAGCCACAAGGAACTTCGGTAGCGGTCCTCGCCATAGGCGCGCTGGAGATGCTTCAAGACGGTGGCCACGTGGGTCAGTCCAATCTGCCGACCCCAGGTCATCGGACCCACGGGATAGTTGACGCCCTTCTGCATGGCCGCATCCACATCGTCCGCCGATGCAATGCCCTGGTACACGGCGTCCGCAGCCTCGTTGACCAGCATCGCGACCGTGCGGGTGACCGCCATGCCCGGCACGTCGGCGAGCAAGGACACCTTCTTGCCCAGCAGGACGAAAAGGCCGATCGCCTTCGCGATGTGCTCGTCAGTGGCCTGCACCGGTGCGGCCAGCGCCACACGCGCGCAACTGCCGAAATCCAGCGCCAGATCGAACAAGACCACCGGCTCGCCGATTGCCAACGAACGTTCGGTGGCGGTGCGACCGTCGCTGAGTACGACGGCCAAACCGTCCACCCGCAAGAGGCCTTGCCCTTCGCGTTGCTGCACGATGGCTACGTCCTGCTGGCGCAGCAGATCGCCCAATCCGGCCGCCGGGCCCAACGTGCCTTCGATGCGTACCTGACTGGGCGCCGCGCCCCCGGAGGCGGCTTCTTCGGCGACCAGCGCCAAGGCGCCGTCGCGGTAATCGAAGAAGCCGCGGCCGCTCTTGCGCCCCAGCCAGCCGGCGTCGACCAGGTCCTTCTGCACCAGCGACGGCTTGTAGCGCGGGTCGTCGAAGAAGCCCTCGTACACCGACCGTGTCACAGCGAAGTTCACGTCGTGGCCGATCAGGTCCATCAACTCGCAAGGCCCCATCTTGAAGCCGCCACACTCCCGCATCACGGCGTCCAGCGTGGCGGGCGACGCGGCCTGCTCCTGCAGCAGGCGCAGCGCTTCGCCGTAGTAGGGACGGGCAACACGGTTGACGATGAAGCCGGGTGTCGAGCGGCAGGCCACCGGCACCTTGCCCCAGGCCTTGGCGGTCTGGAAGACCGTCTGCGCGACCTCGGGCGCAGTGGCATGACCGCCGACCACCTCCACCAGCGGCAGGACCGGGGCCGGATTGAAGAAGTGCATGCCCACCACGCGGTCGGGCCGTGCCAGGCGCCCCGCAATCGCGGTCACGGACAGCGACGAGGTGTTGGTGGCGATGATGGTCTGCGCATCGACCTCGGACTCGATCTGCCGCAGCACGGCCACCTTGACGTCCAGGTTTTCGACGATGACCTCGATGACGAGCCCAACTTGGCTCAATGCGGCTATTGCGTTCACCGGCTGCACGCGCGCGATGATCGCGTCGCGTTGCGTCGCGTCGATACGGCCG
Source organism: uncultured beta proteobacterium (assembly GCA_963750785.1). GTDB lineage: Bacteria > Pseudomonadota > Gammaproteobacteria > Burkholderiales > Burkholderiaceae_C > Rubrivivax. Next base: position 237,405 of record CAVVSC010000009.1, read on the forward strand.
CGCTCGACGCGTCCGTCCAGGTTGCGACGGATCTGGGCGATGCCCTTCTCGAGCGCCGCCTCGCTGGTGTCACGCAAATAGACCTTGTGGCCCGCTGATGCAGCCACTTCGGCGATGCCGCTGCCCATGGTGCCGGCGCCGATGACGACCACGGCCTTGCCAACGGGCAGCGCGGCAGATGCAGTGGATGGTGCGGTGGATAGATCACCCATCGATGGGCTCCGTGTGCAGGAAGGACGACCGCATGCTCAGCTCGGCGTACCAGTCGGCCAGGCGCGGCGCCTGGCCGCGCCAGCCAAAGGCATCGAAGCGGTAGTCCAGGTAGCCCAAAGCGCAGCCGACTGCGATGTGTCCGATCGAGAAGGGCGTTTCGTTCAGCGCCTGTGCCTCGTCGTCAAGCTGGGCAAGCGACGCCCGCGTCTTGAGCGCGAACGCGTCCAGCAGAGGCTGCAGCGCGGCCGCGCGTTCGCGTTCGTTGCGCCACAGGATCAGCACATCGAGCAGGCCGTCGCCGAAGGCGTGCCAGCGCAGGGCCTGCCACTTGTCCGGACCTTGCGTCGGGAACAGCGATCCTTGGCCCAGGTCGTTCAGATACTCGCAGATGACGACCGAGTCGAAGAGCGTGAAGCCGTCCTCCAGCACCAGGGTCGGGATCTTGGACAGCGGGTTGTCCCGCATCAACCGCTCGTTGGGCTTGAGCATGGCCGCCACCGAGCGCACCAGTTCCAGCCGTTCCAGCAGGCCCAGCTCGTGGGCGCAGACCATCACCTTGCGCACGTAGGGCGACTTGGGTGACCAGTGCAGTTTCATCGTCATCAGATGGCCCCTGCCGCGCGCAACGCGGCAATGTCGGCGGCGGCGTAGCCGAGTTCGGCCAGGATCTCGTCGCTGTGCTGCCCGAGCAGAGGCGGGGCGGTCTGGGTCTGCAGCGGCGCGTCGGTGAAACGCATGGGGCTGACCACCTGCGGCGCATCGACGCCGCAAGGGTGCGGGACGTACTTCAGCATGCCACGCGCCTTGACCTGCGGGTCCTTGAACACGTCGGCGACCGTATTGATCGCACCGCACGGGACACCAGCAGCGTCGAGCGCCGCGATCAGCCGTTCGCGCTCCCACTCGGCGAACAGATCGCGCAACATCGCCGACAACTCGGCGATGTTGCGGACCCGCTGCGCGTTGGTCGCAAAACGTTCGTCGCTCGCCCACTCGGTGCGGCCGAAGACCTCGCACAGCTTGGCGAACTGGCCGTCGTTGCCGACGACCAGGATCACGTCACCGTCGGAGCAGGCGTAGACATCCTGCGGCTGGATGTTGGGGTGGGCATTGCCATTGCGCTGGGGCACTTTGCCCGACACCAGGTAGTTCATGGCCTGGTTGGAGAGCGTGGCGACCTGCACGTCGAGCATGCCGATGTCGATGAAGTCGCCCAGGCCCGTCTGGTCGCGCCGGGCCAGCGCAGCCAGCACCGACACCGCGGTGTACATGCCCGTCATCAGGTCGACGATGGGGATGCCGACTTTCTGCGGGCCACCACCCGGCCGGCCGTCCTTCTCGCCGGTCACGCTCATCAGTCCGCCCATGGCCTGGATCAGGAAGTCGTAGGCCGGTTGGTCGCGGCGCGGGCCGGTCTGGCCAAAGCCGGTGACCGAACAGTAGATGAGCCGGGGATTGACCTTGCGCAGCGAGGCCTCGTCGAGACCGTAACGTTCCAGCGTGCCGGCCTTGTAGTTCTCCAGCACGATGTCCGCCTTCAGGGCCAGTTCGCGAACGATGCGCTGGCCCTCGGGCTTATCCAGGCTGACGGTAATCGACCGCTTGCCGCGGTTGACGGCCAGGTAGTAGCCGGCCTCCCGGGTGTCCTTGCCGTCGGCATCCTTCAGGAACGGCGGGCCCCACGAGCGTGTGTCGTCGCCCGCGCCGGGGCGCTCGACCTTGATCACTTCGGCGCCCAGGTCCGCCAGGATCTGGCCCGCCCAGGGCGCTGCGAGGATGCGGCTCAGGTCGAGAACCTTGACGTGGGACAGGGGGCCGGCTTTGGCGTTCATGGGTGCAACCTCGGGGCTGGGGTGTGCCGGAAATTTAGAGGCGCGCTGCGTCCTTGCCTACGCTGTGACCGGCAATGCTGGCATGCGCGGCGGTGCATACCGCAGCACGCGCCTTGCACCGGACCGCATACCTGATTTGTCGCTGCGACGGCTTACCTTCGCTCGGCCCGGCGAAGAAACTCCGGCCACTGATCTCAGGAGACAACATGTTGAAGCCCCTCTCTTTCGCCGGCGTGTGCTTCGCGGCCGCCCTGTCCATGGCCAGCCAGCCGGCACACGCTCAGGCCTGGCCGACCAAACCGATTCGCCTCGTCGTGCCCTACGCCGCCGGGGGTCCGGGCGACGTGATCGCAAGACTGGTGGCGAAGAAGGTCGGAGAGGGCCTGCAGCAGACCGTCATCGTGGACAACAAGGGCGGCGCGGGCGGCACCATCGGCGTCGACGCTGCGCTCAAGGCGGCGCCGGACGGCTACACCTTTGCGCTCACGGCCCAGGGTCCCTTGGCGGGCATGCCCAACCTGATGAAGGTGCCTTATGCGCTGGCCGATGTCCAGTACCTGACGCTGGTTGCACGCGGCCCTGCGGTCATTGTGGTCGGCAAGCGGGTGGCGGCCAACAACCTGGCCGACCTGATCAAGCTCGCCAAGGCCTCGCCTGGCAAGCTGAACTACGGCTCTGCCGGCCCGGGCACCACGCCGCACATCGGCGCCGAACTGCTCAAGCAGGAAGCGGGCATCGAACTCACGCACGTGCCGTACAAGGGTGCAGCGCCCGCAGTTACCGGCCTGCTCGGTGGCGAGATCGACATGGCCATGGTCGATCTGCTCAACGTGCTGCCCCATGTGGCGGCCGGCACGTTGAAGGTCCTGGCCGTGGCCAGCCCCAACCGCGCACCGCAACTGCCGGACGTGCCCACCACCAAGGAAGCAGGCTTTCCGGGCGTCGTGATGGACACGACCTACGGCGTCATCGCCCCGCCCGGCGTCCCTGCCGATGTGCAGAAGAAATTCCGAGACGCCATCGTTGCCGCGATGCAATCGCCCGACATCAAGGATCAACTGCTCAAGCAAGGCGTCATCGCTGTGACTGCCACACCGCAGGAGTACAAGGCCAACATGCAGGCGGAGTTCAGCAAGTGGCAGCGCGTCGTGGCCAAGGGAAAGATCACCCTGGAGTGAGGCCGGCATGACACACCACGCCTTCATTTGCGACGCCATCCGCACACCGTTCGGCCGCTACGGCGGCGCGCTGGCATCGGTGCGCGCCGACGACCTGGGTGCCATTCCGCTGAGAGCGCTCATGGCGCGCAACACGGCGGTCGACTGGGCCGCCGTCACGGACGTGATCTTCGGCTGCGCCAACCAGGCGGGTGAGGACAACCGCAACGTCGCACGCATGTCGGCCTTGCTGGCCGGGCTGCCGGTGGAACTGCCTGGCAGCACCATCAACCGTCTGTGTGGCTCGGGCATGGACGCGGTTGGTACCGCGGCACGCGCCATCAAGAGCGGCGAGGCACAGCTCATGCTCGCCGGTGGCGTCGAGAGCATGAGCCGCGCGCCCTTTGTGATGCCCAAGCCAGAGGCCGCCTTCTCGCGAACCAATGCCGTGCACGATACGACGATCGGCTGGCGTTTCGTCAACAGGCTGATGAAGGAGATGCACGGCGTCGATTCCATGCCCGAGACGGCGGAGAACGTCGCCGCCGATTTCCACATCGAGCGCGAGGCCCAGGACCGCATGGCGCTGGCGTCGCAGCTCAAGGCCGTGGCAGCGCAGCGGGCCGGCTTCTTTGACGCCGAGATCACGCCGGTGACGGTTGCACAGAAGAAGGGCGACACCCTTGTGGTCAGCAAGGACGAGCACCCGCGCGAGACTTCGATGGAAGCGCTGGCCAAGCTCAAAGGCGTCGTGCGCCCCGACGGCACGGTGACCGCCGGCAACGCCTCAGGCGTCAATGACGGCGCCTGCGCGCTGCTGCTCGCCACCGAATCGGCCGCAGCAAAGAACGGCCTCGTGCCGCGCGCACGTGTCGTCGGCATGGCCACTGCCGGTGTCGCGCCGCGCATCATGGGCTTTGGCCCCGCGCCCGCCGTGCGCAAGGTCCTGGCGCTCACCGGCATCGGTCTTGAACAAATCGACGTGATCGAACTGAACGAGGCCTTCGCGGCGCAGGGGCTGGCCGTGCTGCGAGCGCTGGGTCTGCGCGACGACGATGAGCGCGTCAACCCCAATGGCGGCGCCATCGCACTCGGACACCCGCTCGGGGCCAGTGGGGGCCGCCTCATCACGACGGCGGTCAACCAGTTGCATCGCGTGAAAGGCCGCTATGCCTTGTGCACGATGTGCATTGGCGTGGGCCAGGGCATTGCAGTGGTCATCGAGCGCGTCTGACACTACGGATTGGAGAACAAGCAATGAACCCATTCAAGCGCGCATTCGGCGCCCTGCTGCTCGTCGCTTCAGGCCTCGCCGCAGCGGCTTTTCCCGACAAGCCGATTCGCCTCATCGTGCCTTTTCCCGCCGGTGGTGCGGCCGACGTGATGGCGCGGGGCATGGCACAGCGCCTGGGCAGTGAGCTGGGCCAGCAAATCATCGTCGACAACCGCGGCGGCGCCGGCGGCACCACGGCGGCCGAAGCCGCCGCGAAGTCTGCGCCCGACGGCTACACGCTGTTCTTCGGCACCATGGGCACACACGCGATCAATGCCGCGCTGTACCCCAAGCTGCGCTACGACCCGGTGAAGGACTTCGCGCCGATCGGCTTGACGCACACCACGCCGCGGGTCCTGGTGGTTGGGCCGTCTGTGCCGGCCAAGACCGTGGCCGAACTGATCGCGCTGGCCAAGAGCAAGCCCGGCGGGCTGACCTACGGTTCCGCGGGCAATGGCAGTTCCAGCCACCTGTCGGGTGCGCTGTTTGAACTGCTCGCGGGCGTCGACATGGTGCACGTGCCGTACAAGGGCAGCTCACCACTGCTGGTGGACATCCTGTCCGGCCGCGTCGACATGACTTTCGATTCCTACGCCGTCTACGAAGAGCACATCAAGGCGGGCAAGGTGCGCGTGCTCGGCGTGACCTCCAAGCAGCGCATGGCCGCCTTGCCGCAGGTGCCCACCATTGCCGAGTCGGGCCTGAAGGGCTACGACGTGTCGAACTGGCTTGGTGTCTTTGCACCCGCGGGCACGCCCAAGGAAGTGGTCGGCAGCTTGCACGCTGCGCTGGGCCGCGCCATGGCCACACCGGCCTTGCGGGCACAACTGGCCGCACTGGGGATCGAGCCGACCTCGAGCACACCCGAGGCCTTGACGGCGCTGATCAAGGCCGAGTTGCCGAAGTGGGCTGAGATCGTCAAGAAGTCTGGCGCGACCGCGGACTGAAGATGCGGCGTCGTCTCCACATCGGAGAAGAGCCAATCGACGTTTTTGTCGATGGCGACACTGCAGCCCCGTCGATCGTGCTGCTGCCTTCGTCGCAGCGTGATTCGGCCGACTTCGATGACTTCGCGCAGCGCCTGGCTGCACAGGGCTTCCTCGTCTTGCGGCCGCAGCCGCGTGGCATGGGGCGCAGCAGCGCACCGCCGCAAAACATGACGCTGCACACGCTGGCCGCCGACGTCGCCCACACCATCAAAGCGCTGGGTGGCGGGCGGGCCATCGTCGCCGGCCACGCGTTCGGACACTATGTGGCGCGGGTCACCGACCTTGATCATCCGCAGCTGGTGCGTGGTGTCATCGTGCTTGCCGGAGCGGCCCGAAACATGCCACCCTCACTGCCTGCGGCGTTGGACATCGCGGCGGACGTCACGCGCCCCGAGGCCGAACGCCTGGCCAGTCTGCAGCGTGCATTCTTTGCCCCCGGCAACGACGCCACCGCCTGGCTCACGGGCTGGCACCCGCACTTGCGCGACTGCTACCGCCGCGCCGCCGAGGTGCCACCCAAATCGACGTGGTGGCCTGTGACCCACGCACCCGTCCTCGACCTGCAGGCGGCGGATGATCCCTGGCGGCCGCACGACACAGCGCAGGAACTGCAAGCCGTGCTGGGTGACCGTGTCACGGTGCGCACGATCGCTGGCGCCAGCCACGCACTCATCCCGGAGCAACCCGCAGCCGTCGTGGCGGCGATCGTCGCGTGGGCACGCGACGTGCTCGCAGACGCCTGAAGGCCGCTAGCGTTTCAAAGCAGCGCGCTTGGCCAGTTCGATCTTCGCAATCGCATTGCGGTGCACTTCGTCGGGGCCGTCGACGATGCGCACCGTGCGCTGGTGCGCGTAGGCCTCGGCGAGCCAGAAGTCCTGGCTGACACCGGCTGCACCGTGGGCCTGGATGGCCCAGTCGACCACCTTGCACGACATGTTCGGCGCCACCACCTTGATCATCGCGATCTCGGCGCGAGCAGCCTTGTTGCCCGCCGTGTCCATCATGTGCGCCGCGTTCAGCGTCAGCAGCCGCGCCTGGTCGATCATGCAGCGCGACTCCGCGATGCGCTCGTGCCAGACCGACTGCTCGGCCAGCGGCTTGCCGAAGGCGATGCGCTCCTGCAGCCGGTCGACCATCATTTCAAGGGCCCGCTCCGCAGCCCCGATCGAGCGCATGCAGTGGTGGATGCGCCCCGGCCCGAGGCGGCCCTGAGCGATCTCGAAACCCCGGCCTTCGCCCAGCAGGATGTTCTCGACCGGCACGCGCACGTTGTCGAGCTGGACTTCCATGTGGCCGTGTGGCGCGTCGTCGTAGCCGAAGACTGTCAGCGGGCGCACCACGGTGACACCCGGCGTATCACGCGGCACCAGGACCATCGACTGCTGCGCATGGCGCGGCGCATCGGCGTCGGTCTTGCCCATCACGATGAAGATGGCGCAGCGCGGGTTGCCGGCGCCCGAACTGAACCACTTGCGCCCGTTGATGACGTAGTCGCCGCCGTCGCGCCGGATGCTGCACTGGATGTTGGTGGCGTCCGACGATGCCACTGCCGGCTCGGTCATCAGGAAGGCCGACCGGATCTGGCCGTCCAGCAGCGGCTCCAGCCAGCGCTGCTTCTGCGCATCGGCGGCGTAGCGCTCCAGCGTTTCCATGTTGCCGGTGTCCGGCGCCGAGCAGTTGAAGACTTCGCCCGACCAGGACACACGGCCCATCACCTCGCACAGCGGCGCGTAGTCCAGGTTGGAGATGCCACCCTGCCCCTTGTACGGGTGCGGCAGGAACATGTTCCACAGTCCGGCCTTGCGGCCCACGAGCTTCAGCTCATCGATCAGCGGCAGCGGTTGCCAGGGGTCGCCGGCACGCCGGCGCTCGCCCAGCTCATGGTGATGGCGGGCTTCGTTCGGGTAGATGTGCTGGTCGAAGAACGCGTTCAGGCGCTGCAGCAGGTCGCGGGTCTTGGCAGAGGGTTCGGCGAACATGGGACATCTCCATTCTTTTGTTGGCACGCACAGGTGCAACAAGCACCGTGCGGCGGTCGCGTCGATTGAAGCACCTCCGGCGCCGCATCGACGTCACCGAGGCGACGCATGGCAGTGCGTCGTCAAGCACGCCCTCTAGTCGACCTGCCTGCCGGACCGCTTGACGGCCGCTGCGAACCTGTTCTCACCGCGCAGGGCGCGCATCAAGGTCAGCGAGTCAGCGCCCCTTGAAGCTGGGCGCGCGCTTTTCCTTGAACGCCAGCTGCGCTTCCTTGGCGTCTTCGGTCTTGCCGATGATCGCCGTCATGTCCTGTTCGTAGCGGTAGCCGTCACGCAGGCTCATGTCCTCGATCACGTTCAGCGTGTGCTTGCCCATGCGGGTGGACACCGGACTCTTGGCTGCGATCGTTGAAGCCAGCTCCATGGCGGCCGACATCAAGTCTTCAGGAGACGTGCAGGCCTCGACGATGCCGAGCCGGTAGAGTTCCGCTCCACTCACGCGGTAGCCTGTCAAGGCCATGCGGCGCAAGCGAGAGTGGCTGAACAGGCGCATCGCGTGCCTGCAGCCGCCCAGAAGCCCCACATCGACTTCAGGCAACCCGAGGGATGCCTTCTCGGAGGCAATCAGCACGTCGGCCGAGGCGACCATTGCCAGGCCCGATCCAAGCGCGGCGCCGTTGATTGCCACGATGACCGGCTTGGCACATTCACGGATCGCATGAAAGCATTCCCGCGTGCGCCGCGAGTGCGCAACGAGGTCGCCCGGCCCCTTGATCATTTCCGCGCGCCCTTTGAGATCGGCGCCGGCGCAAAACACCTTGCCCTCGCCCGTGAGGATGACCGCACGCACGTCGTCCATCTCCGAGATCCGGTCCAGCGCGAGCGTCAGCTCATCGTTCAGCACGCGGGTCAGCGCGTTGACCGGCGGCGCGTTCAGCGTCAGCGTGGCCACGTGGTCAGCGATGACCACTTTGAGCTGTGTGAGGTCTTCCATGGTGTCTCCCATCGATCCTTCGGAACCGGTGCGGATGAGTCTAGAGGCCTCAAGTGATCGAAGCCAGCCAAGCCGGCGGCAGATCAGCTATTCGTCGGAAGGCATAGCGGCCACGCAGCCCATTTCCGCGCCACGCCGACTTGACCCTCAAGCCGCAGTGCAGGCCAGTGCGCAAGCATGCAGTTCACTGTGCCGGCTGCACCCGCACTACAGTGCGGTGCATGAAGCTGCTAATCCTCGGCGGAACCCGTTTCCTGGGTCGCCACCTTGCCGAACAGGCCTTGGCTGTCGGCCACCAGGTCACGCTGCTGCACCGCGGCAAGAGCGGGCCGGGCCTGTTCCCGCAGGCCGAACACCGGATCGCCGACCGCAACGGCGACTTGTCCGCGCTGCAAGGCGGCACCTGGGACGCCTGCATCGACACCAACGCCTACGTGCCGCGCCACGTGCGCAGCGTGGCGGCCGTGCTGGCCGGGCGCGTGGGGCAGTACCAGTTGGTGTCCAGCATCAGCGCCTATGACGATGCGGGTTACGACCCGGCGGCCGGCCCCCACGAAGACAGCCCGCTGGCGCAGCTGGCCGACCCCACGGTGGAAACCTTCACTGGCGACACCTACGGCGGCCTGAAAGTGCTGTGCGAAGAGGCCGCGCGGCAGGCCTTTGGCGACCGCTGCCTGGTGTCCCGCCCCGGCCTCATCGTCGGCCCGCACGACCCCACGGGCCGCTTCACCTGGTGGCCACAGCGCCTGCTGCGCGGCGGCGAGGTGCTGGCGCCGGGCGACCCGGCCACGCCCGTGCAATACATCGACGTGCGTGACGCCGCCGCCTGGATGCTGCTGCAGGCCGAACGCGGCACAGCCGGTGGCTTCAACCTGGTCGGACCGGCCGAGCCGCTGACCATGGGTGGGCTGCTGCAGGCCGCGCGCGACACGCTGAACCCCAGTGCCACACTGCGTTGGGTGGACGAGGCCTGGCTGCTGGCCCAGGGCGTGCAGCCCTGGTCCGACCTGCCCGTGTGGCTGCCTCAGGCGCAAGCCGGCATGCACCGCACGGACATCCGCCGCGCGCAGGCCACGGGCTATGAATCACGCCCGCTGGCGCAGACGCTGGCCGACACGGCCGCCTGGGCGCTGGGCCGGGCCACGCCGGCTGGTGTGGGCCTTGCCCCCGAGCGCGAAGCGCTGCTGCTGGCCGCCTGGGCGACACGGGCCGGCCCTTGAACGCAGGGCGCTGAGCCGCGCGTTCATCGTCGATCGCTGCCGTTGGGCATGGCTTTCCCGCGCTTCGTCGCAAGGCCGTGGTGCTGGGTTGGGACGCTGCCTACAGTCCACCCATCGCATCCTCACCACCCGCCCCAAGGAGCCCACCATGACCCAGCCGATGTTCATCCAGACCCGCCAGCAATTCAGTGCCCTGGCCCTCTCCGCCGCCGTCACCCTGAGCATGCTGCTCAGCGTCAACATGCTGGCCACGCAGCCCGCCGCTGACGCGCAGATGGCCGCCGCAGCCTCTGCCCCGACCGCCCAGCTACAAAGCACCGCGCCGCGCGTCTGATACCCGCTTCTGCGGGTGGCGCAAGCCCTTCTGGGCCCGGCTTCGGCGGGGCCTTTTTTCATGGGTCGGGCCCGCATTGGCGGGCCTCTTTTCATGGGCCTTGCCACAGTTCACGCTGGTCTGGCGCGGGCCGTTCTGCGGTGCCATCATCCGGCCGCCACCAGCTGGTGGATGATGGAGGCGACATGCATCTGATCCGCGCGGCTGTGCTGGGGCTTGGTGTGGGCATCGGAGCCGGAGCAGCCACGGCTGCCGACAACTACAGCGTCAGCTACACCGACAACCAGGGGCAGCTCTTGGCAGCTGCGTCGGGCACGCTGGACGGGCTGCTCAGGGACATTGGCAGCGTGCCGATCGCGCTTGGCCGCGCCCAGCCCTTCGGACTGTCACTGCGCGGCGTGCAGGGCGACCTGACAGGTGCCGCCATCCCCGCCAGCACAGGCAGCGGTTTCTCGGGGCAGCTGCAGCTGCCGTCCACAGGCGCCAACGTCCAGTTCACAGCCCCCACCTGGTCCGGTGTCCTGGACCAGGTTCGCCAGTTCCTGTTGCAGGGCAGCGAGGCGCAGCGCCTGCAGCGCGAGTCCGCACGCGTGTCGCCCTTCGACCCCGTGGCCGGCAACCCAGGCAGCCTGATGGCGCGCCGAGTGGCGGCCGACTTTGACAGTGCCTTCCTGCCCTTTGCCAGCAACCTCACTGACGGCCCGGTGCGGGTGGCCCAGGTGGGCGGCCTGCCGGCTGGCGCCGTGCGCGGGCCGCTGCCGGCTTTGCCGGGACTGGGTGCGCAACTGGGCCTGCTGCGCGACAACGGGCAAACCGAACAGTCGCTCACCGTGCCCCTGTCCCTGACGCTGCGTTCCGACCTGGACCCGCGGCGGCAGTTCGCGGTGTCCCTGCCCCTGACGGTGTCGAACGTGGGTGGCGCACGCGCGGTGCAAGGGGCACTGGCCACGTCGCTTCGCTTGCCGATGTCCAAGGACTGGTCCCTGTCGGGCAGCCTGGCCTACGCGATGGTGAGCGCCAAGGACCTGGGCAGCGCGGGCAAGATCGGCTCGCTGTCCTTGACCAGCAGCTACGTGCTGCGCGGAGACAGCGGTGACCTGGCCATCGGCAACATGATCGGCCACTACCGCACGCTGGGCGGACGGCTCAACGGCATCGACACCGGCTCGGGCATTTCCAACACGGTGCTGCGCAACGGTCTGCTCTGGTCACAGCCGGCTCCTGCGTGGCTGGGCTTTGGCAACAGCGTCGAGTTCCGCATCGTCAACACGCACTACACCGGCACCGCGCTGTACCTGCGCAACTACAGCGAAGTCGGCGTGGACGTCGGCACCAACAAGCGCGCCGACAGTTCGCGCAGCTACCTGCAAGGCGGCATGTCCTTGCTCTTGTCGTCCAAGACCAAGGGCCTCATGACCCACTTCGGCTACTGGTTCTAAGAATGAGGCCCCCACGCTCCCTGCCGGTCGCTGCCCCCCGGGGGGGCTTCGGCAGCGGCCCGGCGAGGCCGGATCCGCGCCGATCCTGGACCCTTCGAGTGCTTTGCCGTGCGTCGATAGCAGTCGCGGCAGTGTGTGCAGCCTGCAGCGCAGACGCGCAGGGCATCGGCCGCAACACCATTGTCGAACTCGCTGGCCAGGGACGCTACGACGAACTGGCCGATCGGCTGGCCCCGGTACCACGCCTGTCACCCGGTGAACTGCACGCACTTTGCCACGCCTACGCACAGACCAAACGCTACCGGCCGCTGATGGCCTGCCTGGACCGACTCGAATCCGCCCTGCGTGGGCGTGACCGCGCCAGCATCCTGTTCGGCCTGGACGACGCCACCGCCACCGTGCCGCTGATGCGCGCCGCCGCCCTGCTGGACATGGGCGACGCCGCCGCCGCGGCCGAGCAGGCCGCGCGCGCACTGGCCTGGTTCGAACGCGAAGGCAGTGCCGGCGAACGCGACCTGCAAGTGGAGGCGCTGACCCTGCTGGCTCTGGCTTTCGTACGTCAGCAAGACCTGCCCAAGGCCCAGGAACAGTTGCGCAAGATCGAAGCCATCCAACCCGGGCTCACGGCCGGCCCGAACCTGGCCAATGTGCGCACGCTGGGACTGGCGCGCGGCTACCTGGCGCTGGGCCAGTACGACAAGGCCTGCGCGGCGCTGGAGGCCGACCGCAGCTTTGACTTCCGCCGCACAGTGGACCAGCTGCTCAACGGCAACCCGCCCAACTGGGTCTGGCAGCAGCTGCCGCGCCTGTTCATGCTGGCGCGCTGCCGCAACGGGCAGGGACCGGGCTTGGCAAGGAGGGCCGAGGCCAAGGCCGGCTACGACGAGCTGCTGGCTTTGCCTGTGCTGCGCCAGAACCGCGGCATCGCCTGGCTGGTGCTGCACGACCGCGCCCGCATCGCCGAGGAGGAAGGCGACCGCGACACCGCCGTGCGCCTGCTGCGCGAGGCCCTGGACATCATCGAGCAGCTGCGCTCGGGCATCGACACCGAAGCCGCCAAGATCGGCTTCGTGGGCGACAAGCAGGCCGTGTACGGCGCCCTCGTTGCCCTGCTGCTGGCGCAGGACAAGCCGGCCGAAGCGCTGGAGGTGGTGGAGCGCGCCAAGTCACGCGCGCTGGTTGACCTGCTGGCCGACCGCTTCAGCGCGCCTGCAGCCGAACAGGTGCTGCCCCGTGGCGACGCGCGCCTGACCGCGCTGCTGCAGCGACACCGTGAGGCAGAAGAAGCGCTCCAGGCCCAGAACCCTGCGCGCAACGAAGCCGCATGGACCCAGCAGCGCAACACGGTGGTGATGGCCACCACCCAACTGCGCCAGGCCGCACCTGAACTGGCGTCGCTGGTGTCGGTGGCTGCTTCCACGGCCGTTGAGCTGATGCAACTGCTGGACAAGGACGAAGTCGGCCTGCAGTACTACGTGCAGGGCGAGCAGCTCTATGCGCTGGTCTTCGGCCCCTCCTTGGGTCCGAACGGCACCCGCGCATTCACGCTGGATGGCAAGGGCCTGGTGGCCGACATCCGCGAATTCCGCAGCAGCATCACACGCCGCACGCCGCAGGCGCTGGCCTGGGCGCAGAAACTGCACCGGCGGCTGGTGGCGCCGCTGGAAGGGGCTCTCGGCAACCATGCCGTGCTGCTGGTGCCGCACGGCGCCTTGCACTACCTGCCCTTTGCCGCCCTGCATGACGGCCAGCGTTTCCTGCTGGACAAACATGCGCTGCGCCTGAGCACCAGTGCCAGCGCACTGAAGTACTTGCGGCACACGCCGGCCCCGCCGGGCGCGCAGTTGCTGATCCTGGGCAACCCCACGGGTGACCTGCCCAGCGCGGAAGTGGAGGCGCGCCGCCTGAAACGCCTGCTGCCGGGCTCCACGCTGCTTATCGGCCCCGAAGCCACGCGTGCGGCGCTCTTTGCAAACGCGCCGACCGCGCGCGCCTTGCACGTGGCAAGCCACGCCGTCTTCGACGCACGGCAGCCGCTGGAATCACGTCTGATGCTGGCGCCCGGCCTGGCCGCAGAGACCGGCGAGCTGCGCGTCAGCGACATCTACGGACTGAAGTTGACGGCCGACCTGGTGACGCTCAGCGCCTGCGAAACGGGCCTGGGCCGCATCACCGACGGTGGCGAACTCATCGGCATGACGCGCGGTTTTCTCTACGCCGGCGCGTCCAGCGTGGTGTCTTCGCTGTGGCAAGTGCCCGACGAAGCCACCGCCGCGCTGATGGAGAGCTTCTACGTCAAGCTGCAGCGCCAGAACAAGCGAGACGCCTTGCGCGCCGCGCAGTTGGAGTTGATGCGGCGCGGCGAGCCGCCCTATGCCTGGGCCTCGTTCTACCTGAGCGGCAGCGCGCGCTAGGCTTGCCGGTTGGCGAGCAGCCCCGCCCACTGCCACAGCGCAAAGGCCGCCAGCATCAAGGCCGACACACGACCCACCCAAGCCTGCACCCGGGCGTCGAAGCGCGAGCGCAAGGCGCCCACGGCGCCGCACAGCACCAGCCACCACAGCGCCGACCCGGCCAGCACACCCGCCACCATGAGCAAGGGCGACGCTGGAGCCTGCAACGACCCGGCCAAGGCACCGAAGATGGCGATGAAGGACAGGATGGTCGCGGGGTTGGACAGCGTCAGCAAGCAGGTGCCGGCGAAGGACGCAGACAGGGACGGTGCCGCCGCCAGCGCCGCACCTGCTTGCGCGGGCGCTGCGCGCCAGGTGCGCCAGGCCAGCCAGAGCAGAAAGCCACCGCCCACCAGCGCCAGCGGCACACGTGCCGCTTGCAACGCGTTGATCAGCACACTGACGCCAAAGGCACCGACGGCACCGTAGGCCGCGTCGGCCACCGCGGCGCCCAGGCCGGTGGCAACGCCCACCAGGCGCCCGTGCTGCAAGGTGCGCTGGATGACCAGAAGGCCGATGGGGCCCACCGGCGCGGCGATCGACAGTCCGATCCACACCGCCGGCCAGAAAACAGATGCTGCACTGGGCATGCGGATCTCTATGGACGCCTGGCCAGCAGAAGAACAGTCGCGGAACCCATCAGACCTTCATCCCCGTGTTGCCTTGCGGCCCGGATGGTGCCACGCCCGCAGGCGGCGGCTTCAGTAGTTCACACGGGCCAGGTAGGTCTGCCGAGACGCGTCCAGCGCCTGCCCCAGGGTGTGGATGCCCTGCGCCTGCAGCAGCGGCAGCATCTTCACGAAGACTTCCGCCGTCACCATGGCGTCGCCTAAAGCGGTGTGGCGGCCCAGCACGGGCACGCCCAGTCGTTCGGCAATGGCTTCCAGGCGGTGGCTCTCCTGCTGCGGGTGCAGCACGGCAGACAACAGCAGCGTGTCCAGCACAGGCTGATCGAACTTCAAGCCCGTGGCGCCTTCCTTCAACTGCAGAAAGCGCATGTCGAAGGCCGCGTTGTGCGCGACCAGCACGGTGTCCAGCGCAAAGGCGTGGAAGGCCGGCAGCACGGCGGCAATCGTCGGCTGGCCTCGCAACTGCTCGGGCTGGATGCCGTGGATGGCCACACCTGCCGTTGGCACGCTGCGCTGCGGGTCCACGAGTTGCTCAAAGCATTCCTGCCGCCGCAGCTTGGCCGCCACGATGCGCGTGGCACCGATCTGGATGACCTCGTCGCCCGCGCTCGGTTGCAGACCCGTGGTTTCGGTGTCGAACACGGTGTAGGCCAGTTCGGCCAGCGGCGTGTCGGCCAGGGCCGCGCCACCACGGCTGGGCGCGAAGAGGTCGAAGTCGTAGAACTCCGGGCGGCTGTCGTGTTGCACCAGGGTGGCGGCTTCCAGCGGCGCGGCATCGCCTGCCAGGGGCAGCAGGAAACAAAAGGAGGATTCCTGGCGGGCGCGCGTGCGTTCGAACCACAGCGCGCCGCCGTGTCGTTCCACCACGTCGCGCACGGTGAGCGCGCTGGCCTCCTGCTCGGTCTTGATCGGCTCGTTCTCCCAGGCGCTGACAGTTTCCGTGCTCATGGCCTGCACCGCCCATACCAGGTCCAACCGGGCCTTGCCGCCTTCCACACCCAGGCGCAGTTGCAGGCGCTGCACCTGGTATTCATCGGCCAGGCGGCCGGCCAGGTGCAGCAGGGCCTGGATCAGCGAGTAGCTGTCCACCTTCAACCACAACTGCGCGTCCACCTCGCTGGCCAGCACACGGCTGCCCAACTGGGTTTCGATGTGGCGTGCGGCGGCGGACACCAGGTCCGCGCCCAGCATGTCTTCCAGCGGCCAGCGCGTCTTGATGTGCTGCAGGCCTTGCATGGAGGCCTCGTTCATGCGCCGGCTGAGCGCGCCAATCTCGTCGCGGATGACGGCCATGAAGCGGTCCCGCGTGGCCGCGTCCAGTGCCGGGTCGTCGAGCAGTTCCACGGCGGCCTGCAGGTTGCCGAGCGATCCGCGCTGTCCTTCGGTGACGCTGTGCAGCAGCCGGTCGCGCGCGGTGTCTTCGGCCAGGTCGCGGGTGATGTTGTCCAGCATCAGCACGAAACCGCTGAGTGGCGCGGCGGCCCCGTTTGCTGGCACCGGGGCCTTCACTGGGGACATCTGCACGCGCAACAACTGCCCGCCGCGCGTGGCAGTGACGAACTGCGCAGCGGGGTGTGCGGCACCACGCTGCAGGCGCTGCTGGACCGCCTCCAGCGCGTGGGCCACCAGGCGGCGGTCCAGCACGGCGTAGATGCTGCGGCCCAGCCCCAATGCCTCGGCGCCGCCGACCTGCGTGCCCGGGCTGCTGGCTTCCATCAGTGCGCGGAACTGCAAGCGGGCGCGGGCGTTGAACAGCAGCACGCGGCCGTCCACGTTGCAGACCACCACGCTCTGGGTCAGTTCGGCCATCAGTGCGGCCAGGCGGTTGCGCTCTTCGGCGACATGGCGACTGGACTCGGCCACGCGTTGGTCCATGGTGGCGCGCAAGGTGTCGCGCTGCAGCAGCAGGGCGTTGACGGACGCGGCCAGCGCACGGCTGCCGGCACTGCCTCCGGCGCTGTCCAGCCGGCGCGGGCTGTCGCTCGCGGCCAGCACCTGCAGCTGTTCGGCCAGGCGGCCGGGCGCGGCCGCAAAGTGCCGCCACGCCTTCAGCGCCAGCACGCCACCCAGCAAGGCTCCGACGAACCACAGCATGAACAGCAAGGCCACGCGGGGCGCCAGCATCGCCTCCAGCGCCACTCGTTCATCGGGCGTGCCCGTGGCCGCCAGCAGACCCAGGCCGCCGGCCATGCCCAAGGCCAGCACCAGCGCCGGCGCGGCTGCAGCGGCCAGTTCTTGCAGGTCTGTCTTCATGAGGCCAGCATCTCGCGCACGCGTGCCGCCAGGGCCTGGGTGCTGAAGGGCTTGGTCATGTAGCCATTGGCGCCCACCCCCAGGCCCTGCGCGGCATCTGTATCGCGGCCCTTGGCGGTGAGCATGAGGATCTTCACGCCCGCCAGCGCCTCGTCGGCACGCACGGCCTGGCAGACCTCCAGACCGGTCTTGCGCGGCATCATCACGTCCAGCAGCACCAGATCCGGCCGCTCGGACCGGATGCGAGACAAGGCCTCTTCTCCGTCGCGTGCCAAGAGCACCGTGTGGCCTTCGCGCTTCATCAGGAATTCCAGGCTGATGAGGATGTTGGGCTCGTCGTCTGCGATCAGAACCGTGTGGCTCATGGGTTTGACTCCGTCGTGGGTTTGCAGGGCAGGTCGAAGCCAAAGCAGGCGCCTGCACCAGGGGTGGAACGCAGCCACAGGCGGCCACCGAAGTGTTCGACGATCTTGCGGCTGATCGGCAGGCCCAAGCCCGTGCCTTGCGGGCGGTGGCGGCCGTCGCCGCCCTGGCGGAACTTCTCGAAGACCAGGGCTTGCTGGTCGGCCGGCACGCCGGGCCCGTTGTCCTGCACTTCGACCGTCAGCTGGCCTTCCCGGTGCAGCAGCCGCACGTCCACCTCGCCGGTGTCGACCGGCACGAACTTGGCCGCGTTGGACAACAGGTTGATCAGCACCTGCAGCAGCCGGTCGCTGTCCGCCATCAGCGTCGGCACTGCGGCAGCGGGCTTGTGCAGGCGGACCAGCACGCGGCGCTCCCGGAACAGTTCCGACGTTGTCAGCACGGCCTGGTCCAGCAAGGCGGTCAGGTCCACATCGGCACTGTGCCATTCCGCGTGGCCGGACTCGATCTTGGCCATGTCCAGCACCTGGTTCACCAGCCGGCTGAGGCGTTCACTTTCGGCCACCACGATGCCCAGGAACTGCTTGCGCTGGTCGGCGTCCATGGTCGGGTCGTCGCGCATCAGTTCGCTCAGTGCGCGGATGCTGGTCAGCGGCGTGCGCAGTTCGTGCGTCACGCTGCTCATGAAGTCGTCCTTGAGGCGGTCCAGGCTCTGCAGCCGTTCGTTCAGGTGGCGCAGCTCGCTGGCCTCTTCCACGATGCGCACCACGTCGGCCACTTCCAAGGTGTCTTCTTCAACCACTGACGACACCATCACGCGTGCCGACGCACTGCCGATGGCACCCGCCAGCAGCGCTTCGGCCTGCTGCACCTGGCGCGGGTCGGCCGCGCCTTGCAGCGCTGCGTCACCGGGCGCCAGTTGCGCGCGCGCCTTCTCCGCGCCCAGGAAGCGGCCGACCAGGGCCACCAGGTCGGCCAGCTGCGCGCGGCCGCGCCAGAAGACGCTGTCCTGGGAGGCCCGCTCAAACACGTCCACGAAGCGCAGCGCCTGGCTGGCTTCCGCCGCGCCGGGCGGCCATGCCAACGACACCCCCACGTAGAGACCGGCATTGGCCAGCAGGCTCCAGAACAGCGCGTGGCTCAGGTTGTCCAGACCGGCCAGGCCCAGCAGGGCCTCGGGCTTGAGCAGCGCCAGACCCCAGGGGCCCTGCAGCAGGAAACCGGCATCCATCCACCCGCTCTTGGCAATGGACGGCAGCATCAGCGTGTAGGCCCAGAGCAGCGCACCCGCGGCCAGTCCGGCCAGCGCACCATTGCGCGTGCCGCCCTTCCAGTACAGGCCGCCCAGCAGAGCCGGCGCAAACTGGGCCACGGCCGCAAAACTGATCAGGCCGATGCTGACCAGCGCATAGGCTTCACCGGCCACGCGGAAGTAGAGCCAGCCCATCAGCATCAACACCCCGATGACGGCACGGCGGATGAACAGCAGCGTGCGCGTCAGGTCGCGCTGCGCAAGACGCCCCGTGCGCAGCAGCAGCGGCAGTACCAGGTCGTTGCAGACCATGGTGCTGACGGCAATGGCTTCCACGATGACCATGCCCGTGGCCGCGGACAGCCCGCCAACGAAGGCCAGCAGGGCCAGCGCCGGCGCGCCGTGGTCCAGCGGCAGCGTCAACACAAAAGTCTCGGCCTGCGCCGCGCTGCCCGGCTTCAGCAGCAGCCCGCCCAAAGCCAAGGGCAACACAAACAGGTTGATCAGCAAGAGGTAGGCCGGGAAAGCCCAGGCGGCGCGGCGGATGTGGTCTTCGTCCACGTTCTCCACCACCGCCACCTGGAACTGGCGCGGCAGCAACAGCACGCTGAAGCCCGCCAGCACCAGCAGGGCCAGCCACTGGTCAAAGGCGAAGGGGCGTGCCGGGTCGGCCTGCATCAAGGCGCGCAAGGCCGGCTCGGCCATGGCGCGGCCAAAGAGGTCGCCGACGCCATGGAAAACGCCCCAGGTGACAAAGACGCCCACCGCCAGAAAGGCCAGCAACTTGACCACCGACTCCGCGGCGATGGCCGCCACCATGCCCTCATGCCGTTCGGTGTTGTCCAGGTGCCGCGTGCCGAAGGCGATGGTGAAGGCCGCCAACGCCACGGCCACCACCAGCGCCACCAGGGGGTCGCCACCGCCCTGGTGTCCCGTCAGCACGGCATACCCTTGCGCCACCGCCTTCAATTGCAGCGCCACATAGGGCACCACACCCACCAGCGCCAGGAGCGTGACGAGCGCGGCCAGCGCCCGGCTCTTGCCATAGCGGCTGGCGATGAAGTCCGCAATGCTCGTGATGCGGTAGCTGCGCGCGATGCGGGCCATCTTGCGCAGCACCGTCCAGGCCATCACCATGGCCAGCGTGGGCCCCAGGTAGATGGGCAGGAACCAGGGCCCGACGCTGGCCGCACGACCGATGCTGCCGAAATAGGTCCATGCGGTGCAGTACACCGCCAGGCTCAAGGCATAGACCCAGGCGTTGCCGATGACGCTGCGCCCCGCGGCAGCGCGCCTGTCGGCCCAGGCCGCCACGGCAAAGAGCGCCAGCAGGTAGGCCAGCGACGCACCCAGGACCAGTGTTGGGCTCAACATCTCAGGCCCGCCCGGCCGTTCCGAAGGGCCTGAGCGCCCCCTCGGGGGGCCGCGAACGAAGAGAGCTTGGGGGCTTCACTTCAGCCCTTGCCGCGCGATTCCATCAGCCAGGCCAGCACGGCGATCAGCACGGCCCAGGCGCCGAACAAGGCCACGGGCAAGAGCGGCAGACCCATGACCGTGGCGTCTGACAACCACAGCTTCAGCAGCGGAAAGTTGAAGAGCAGCAGGCCGGCGGCGAAGAGGGCCAGCAGGCGATGCGTGATCGGGCGCTTGTGCAAGGGTGTCGCCTCCGCCTACTTTGACGGGTCGCTGCCCATGCGGCACGGGGCTGGACACCGCCCGCTCATCACAGCGACTCCAGCTTGAAGTGCACCCGCAAGAACTGGCGGAACCGCTTCACGATCCCCAGGGCGTCGTGCAGCGGCTCACGCTCCAGCGTGCTCAGGTCCGAAGGCCGGACTTCGTTGCTGGCCGGCAGCCCAGCCGCCCGCTGCTTCAACTGATGGTTCAGGCGCACACCCATCAACAGGTGCAGCGCTTCAACGACGTCCCGAGCCAGCGCCTCGTCCAGCTTGCCCAAGGACACGAGGCACTGCACCCGCGCCGCCGTGCCCTGCTCCCGCACGCCGTGCTGCATGGCCAGCGCGCGCACCCCATGCACGATGGGGAAGGTACCCAGCTTCTTCAGGTCCAGCGCCTGTTCGTCGCGCTTGCTCGTCAGCCGCGTGAACCAGTTGCCCGGCTCCTGGAACTGGTCGGCCGCCGCGGCAAAACGTGCGAGCCAGGTGTCCTGGCCGCTCAGCACCTGATCCAGATGGGCGCGTGCCGCGGCCAGCAGGCTGGCGTCGCCCGCCACGCAGGCCGCGTCAAAGAAAATGGCCAGGTGCATGGGGCCATCTGCCTGTCCGCCGTGCACCCAAGTGCGCAGCGTCTCGCGAAAGGCGCCGATCTCCTGGCGCCACAGCGGGTTGGTGACCATGATGCCGCCAGGACACGGTGGGTAACCCAGGTCCGCCAGGGCGGCGCTGAAGTCGGCGGCCAGTGCAGGCAGGTCGGGAGGCGAAAAGCCGTCTCGCAGCAGCAGCGCGTTGTCCTGGTCGGTCTTCAGGATCTGCTCGCCGCGGCCCTCGCTGCCCATCACCAGCAGGCAGCTGTTGGCCACCACATCGGGCGGTGCCAGCACCGCCCACAAACGGGCGATCAGCCTTGTGTTCAGTTCGCTCACGAGGCGCGTGATGCGTTCGATGCGGATGCCGCTGCCGTGCAGCAGCGTCAGCATGTCGTCGATGCGCTGTGCGGCGGTACGCAGTTCGGCCAGGTGGGCGGCTTCGTCAATCTGCAGCGCAACGATGTGCGAGTGGTTGGCGACAAAACTCACCAGGTCCAGCTGGCCCAGCACGCCAATGACCTGGCCGTGGTCGCGGTGGTCCGTCACCACCAGGCGGTGCACGCGGTGGCGCACCATCAACCACAGGGCCTCGAAGAGGTCGGCGTCGGCGTCGACCGTGACGATGTCAAAGCGCGCCACCTCGCGCACCGGCAGGTGTTGCGGCGGCACCGGGCGCAGCAGCGCGTCGCGCAGGTCGGTGGTGGTGAAGATGCCCACGCGTTCAGCGCCTGGCCCGGCGTCGCGGACCAGCGCTTGCGTCAGCCCACGCTGCGACAGTTCTCGGCAGACGCTGACCAGGTCGGTGGCGCCGTCCACATAGAAGGGCTTGCGCAGGAATGCATCGCGGATGCGCGCCGTCACCAGCGACAGCATCTCTCGTTGCGGCTCGGCTGCGGTGGGTTGCATGGTTTCCGGAATCGAAAAAGGGACCACAGACCTTAGTCCGCAGTCCCCTGGAACAGACTGATCTGCATCAGCCCACAGTCGCAGCAAAGCCCTTCGGGTTCAGTGGCCCGAAGCGCCGTCGGCACCGATGCCGGTCTCCGACCGCACCTGCTGCGCCAGGAAGCCGGCCTTGTCCTGCGCACCGCGCGCGCTGCTGTCCAGCACGCTGAACAGCCAGATGCCGATGAAGCCGATGGCCATGCTGAACAGGGCCGGGCTGGCGTACGGGAACAGCGCGCTGCCCTTGGGATTGCCGAGCGTGGCTTCCCAGACGGCCGGCGACACCACCGTGAGCGCCACGCTGCTGATCAGGCCCAGGAAGCCGCCGATCACCGCGCCACGCGTCGTGCAGCCCTTCCACAGCACGCTCATCAAGAGCACCGGGAAGTTGGCAGACGCGGCAATGGCGAAGGCCAGGCTGACCATGAAGGCGATGTTCTGCTTCTCGAAGGCGATGCCCAGCACCACGGCCACGACGCCCAGGCAGATGGTCGTGATCTTGGAGACGCGCAGTTCCGCCTTCGGGTCCGCCTTGCCTTGCTTGATGACCGTGGCGTACAGGTCATGCGACACGGCAGACGCGCCACTCAGCGTCAGGCCCGCCACCACCGCCAGGATGGTCGCAAAGGCCACGGCGCTGATGAAGCCCAGGAAGACGTTGCCGCCCACCGCGTTGGCCAGGTGGATGGCCGCCATGTTGTTGCCGCCCAGCAGCGCACCCTTGGCGTCCAGGAACTGCGGATTGGTCAGCACGTAGGTGATGGCGCCGAAGCCGATGATGAAGGTCAGGATGTAGAAGTAGCCGATCCACGTGGTCGCCCACAGCACCGACTTGCGCGCTTCCTTGGCGTTGGGCACGGTGAAGAAGCGCATCAGGATGTGGGGCAGGCCGGCAGTGCCGAACATCAGCGCCATGCCGAAGCTGATGGTGCTGATGGGGTCCTTCACGAAGTTGCCCGGGCCCATGATCGACATGCCTATCTTGGCGGCCTCCTCGGCCGGCTTGCCGCCCTTGCCGGCCAGGTCGGTCTTGATCTTCACGGCTTCCGCGAACATGGCTTCGGGGCTGAAGCCGAAGTGCAGCAGCACCATGAAGGCCATGAAGGACGCACCGCACAGCAGCATCACCGCCTTGATGATCTGCACCCAGGTGGTGGCCGTCATGCCGCCAAAGAGCACGTAGACCATCATCAGCGCGCCCACGATGACCACGGCGATCCAGTACTCCAGGCCGAACAGCAGCTTGATGAGCTGGCCGGCGCCGACCATCTGCGCAATGAGATAGAAGGCCACCACCACCAGGGTGCCGCTGGCTGCAAACATGCGCACCGGTGTCTGGCTG
Source organism: uncultured beta proteobacterium (assembly GCA_963750785.1). Taxonomy (GTDB): domain Bacteria; phylum Pseudomonadota; class Gammaproteobacteria; order Burkholderiales; family Burkholderiaceae_C; genus Rubrivivax. The sequence continues at coordinate 260,338 of CAVVSC010000009.1, forward strand.
AAGCGGAAGGCGGCCACATCGGCAAAGGTGAACTTGCCCAGGTTGCGCAGGCGTTCGGCCAACAGGAAGGTGACCACGGGCCAGCCGACCAGGAAGCCGATGGAGTAGATCAGGCCGTCAAAGCCGCTGGCCATCACGGCGGCGGAAATGCCCAGGAAGGAGGCGGCGGACATGTAGTCGCCGGCAATCGCCAGGCCGTTCTGGAAGCCGGTGATGCCACCACCTGCGGTGTAGAAATCCGCCGTGCTGCGGGTCTTGGCTGCGGCCCACTTGGTGATGAAGAGCGTGAAGACCACGAAGGCGCCGAACATGCCGATGGCTGTCCAGTTGGTGGCCTGCTTTTCGGCCTGGCCCAGGTCGGCGCCGGCGGCCAGCACGATGCCCGTGGCCGCGGCCAGGGTCAGTGCGATGAGGAGCTTGCGTGCGTTCACTTGAGCACCGCCTTGCTGACTTCTTCGGACAGGCGGTCGAACTCGCTGTTCGCACGGCGCACGTAGATCGCGGTGATCAGCACCGTGAACAGGATGACGCCCAGGCCGATGGGCATGCCCAGCGTCATGACGCCGTCGCCCAGGCGCGTGGCCATCAGCGGCTTGTCAAAGGCGACCAGCAGGATGAAGCCGTAGTACACCACCAGCATGGCCGCGGTGAGCCACCAACCGAAGCTGGATCGCCGCGACTTCAGCAACTGGTAGGACGGATGAGCGGCGATGCGCTCAGCGAGGTTCGCTTCCATGTCTGTCTCCGAAAGTTGTTGGGTTTGCTAAAGCCCGCGGTCGATTGCATGGCTTTGCTTGGGGGTGACTATCGGGACAGGCACTGACCCTGCTCTGACGCGCAGCCAACGTGGGCTGACGCGCCGCTGAACGGGGGCTTACGCGGTGTGATGACTTTGTCGCGGCTGGCGACGATTCAAAAGCGCATGCCGCTTCCAAACAAGCCGATCAGCCCGATCACGATCAGGTAGATGGCCACGATGTAGTTCAACAGGCGGGGCACGACCAGGATCAGGATGCCGGCGAGCAGTGAGATCAAGGGCGTCAAGCCCAGGTGCAGATTCATGGCAGCTTCTCCGTGGGCCCGCGTCAACGGCGCGGAATGCGCCGCTCTGGTGGCCTGCTGGAGCGTCTCGCTGCGAGCGCCTGCAGGCCAGCGGCCAAGGTGCCGTGCGCTTGTAGGCCGATGCCCCGTGCCGCGGTGCGCGCCGCCCGCATGGCCGCCGCAGCACCCCGCAAGACGGGGGTGCCCAGGGTGCCCCACCGCACCGATGGGAAGGTCGCAAGCGGTCACGCTGCCAACCAACGATCCGCACCCGCGGCGCGTGCAACGTACACCGAAAGCCTCCCATGAAGCGTCTGTCCCTTGTCTGCCTGCTGGCACTGGCACCTTTTGCCGCGTCGGCCAACATCATCCCCACCAACACATCCATCACCGGCAGCGGACCCTACCTGTGGACCTACAACCTGCAACTGTCTGACGACCAGGACGTGCACGCCGGCCCGGCGCCGACGGACACCTCCGTGTCGCACGACAACCTGATCTTCGGATCCTTGCTGACGATCTATGACTTTGCAGGCTATGTGGACGGCAGTTGCGGTGGCCCGACCGGCTGGGTCTGCACCGCGCAAGCGCAGGGCTTCACCCCCGACGACACGCTGCCCACAGACGACGTGGCGATCATGAACCTGACCTGGGTCTACACCAGCGGCGCCAACATCAACGGCACACCGGGCAACGTGGATCTGGGCAGTTTCTTCGCCAGCAGCATCTACAACACGGTGGGCTTCGTCAGCTATACCGGCCGCGCCGTGAAGAACCGGGGCGCGTCAGCGGGCTCCATCGCCGACAACGTGGGCACGACGACAGCACCCACTGCCCTGGCGGTGCCTGAACCTGCTTCGCTGGCCTTGGCCGGCCTGGGTCTGCTGGCACTGGGCGCCTTCCGCCGCGGTCAAGGCGCGCGGCGCCAGCCCCTGCGGACCTGAAGCACCCTGCCGACGCGACCCGGGAGCGGCCTCAGCCGCGCGAAATGCCCGGGCGCGGCGCGCCCTCTGCGTCCCAGGCGGGGCCTTGGAACCAGGCCCCGCCTTGCAGGGCATCGCGCAGCATGGGCAGCGCGTCCAGGCCCCAGAAGTGGCGGCCTTCGAAGCGAATGGTGGGCACGCCGAAGATACCCGCGGCCACGGCGCCTTCGGTGTTGGCGCGCAGTTCGGCCTTCACGTCGGCGTCATTGGGGTCGCGCGCAGGTGCCAGCGCGTCGCGCAAGGCCGCCATGCGCACGGGGTCGTTGGCATCGGCGCCACCCAGCCAGACGTGGCGCAGGACGGTCTCCACCACACGGCGGTTGGGCCCTGCTGCGACGACCAGCCGCTGCAAGGCCAGCGGGTTGAAAGGGTGCTGGGCCGGCGTCTGCAAGGGGATGCCGTGCTGGTGGGCCAACCAGCTGACCTGTCGGAAAGTCCATTGCCGCTTGGGTTCGATTTCCGCCGGGCCCTTGTGTGCGTGGTGTTGCAGCAGTGCGGCCAGCAGGATGGGGCGGTATTCCACGCTGTAGCTGCAGCCTTCCAGGGCCTGCGGCAGCTGCTCGAAAGCCAGGTAGGCGTAGGGCGAGAGCACGTCAAAGTAGAAGACCAGCTGCTTCATCCTGCTTCCCTCGGTTCGGGCTGGGCCTGCTGCTTCTGCAGCGCAAGCCATTGCACGCGACGCTCTGGCAAGAGTTGCCACACGGCGCGCTTGTCCTCATCGTCCAGTTGTGACCAGAAGGCGATCTCGTCCAGCGTGCGCAGGCAGCCCTTGCACCAGCCGGTGGGCTCGTCCATCTGGCACACATTGATGCAGGGGCTGCCTGTCGTGCCGGAATTCGTGGCAGCCCTCGTGCCGGCACTCATGCCGGCACCTGCACCACGTCAGCCACCGGCGCGCCGGTCAGTTGCACCAGTTGGGCAGGCGACAGCTTGAAGACGCCGTTGGGGTGGCCGGCCGCGGCCCAGATCTCGCCAAAGCGGAACAGCTCGCGGTCGATCAGGGTCACGCAGGGCGTGGCGTGCGCCAGCGGCGACACGCCGCCGATGGAAAAGCCGGTTCGGGCCTTCACGAAGTCGGCATCGGCGCGCCCCAAGGGACCGGTGTGCGCCGCCACGCGCCTTTCGTCAACGCGCCTGTCGCCGCTGGTCACCACCAGGACGGCCACCTCGTCGGCCTTGCGGCGGAAGATGACGCTCTTGGCGATTTGCCCGACCGTGACACCCAGCGCATCCGCTGCTTCCTGCGAGGTGCGAGCGGGCACCTCCAGCCACAGCGGTTCATGCGGGTGGCCCCGTTCGGTCAGCGCCCGGCTGACACGTTGAAAGCCTTCGGGCCTGGGCTCGCTCATTCAGCCCCCCAGGCGCTGCGCGCCGCCCGCCTGAGGGGGCGCGAGCGCCTTCGGGGCTGCCGTGCAGCGCTCATGCCGAAGCCAGGGCATTCACCGCGACACCGCGTTTGCTCAGCAAGGCCCTGCCGGCACGTGACACCGGTGCGCGGCCCAGCACGCCGCTGATGTAGGCGCCGGCGTCCACCAGCTTGTCCAGGTCCAGGCCGGTGTCGATGCCCATGCCGTGCAGCATGAAGACCACGTCTTCGGTGGCCACATTGCCCGTTGCGCCCTTGGCATAGGGGCATCCGCCCAGGCCTGCGATGCTGGTGTCGAAGGTGTGCACCCCCAATTCCAGGCAGGCCAGGATGTTGGCCAGTGCCTGGCCATAGGTGTCGTGGAAATGGCCGCTGACTTCCACCAGCGGGAAGTGCTTCAAGGCGCGTTCCAGCGCGGCCTGTGCTGCACGTGGCGTGCCGGTGCCGATGGTGTCGGCAATGCCGCAGTGGTCCACGCCAATCTGCTTCATCAGCAGGACCACGCGTTCCACTTCCTCCGGTGTCACCGTGCCTTGGTACGGGCAGCCCAGCGCGCAGGACACCGCCGCGCGCACCTTCACGCCCGCTTCGTGCGCGGCAGCCACAACGGGTGCAAAGCGCTCGATGCTTTCGGCGATGCTGCAGTTGATGTTGCGCTGGCTGAAGGCCTCGCTGGCGGCGCCAAACACCACCACCTCATCCGGCTTGCTGAGCAAGGCGGCCTCCAGGCCTTTCATGTTGGGCGTGAGCACCGAATAGCGCACGCCGGCCTTGCGCTGCACGCCGGCCATCACTTCTGCGTTGTCCGCCATCTGAGGCACCCACTTCGGGCTGACGAAGCTGGTGACCTCGATCTCGCGGCAACCCGCGGCTTGCAGTCGGTGCACCAGTTCCACCTTCTGCGCGGCGTTGACAGGCACGGCTTCGTTCTGCAAGCCGTCGCGCGGACCGACTTCAACAAGGGTGACGTGGCTGGGAATCATCGTCGGTGTCTTTCGGGGAACAACGGGGCAGGAGCCTACACGCCCTGCCCAGGTTTCATTTGTTGAGGGGACTTCAGATCAGACTTTCGGGGGATGCCAAGGGAGCGAGCGCCGCGCAGACTCCTGTTCCATGCACACCCGCCACTGCCTCAAGATTGCCGACCGCATCCACCTGTTGCTGGTGCGGGAACTCGGCCAGGGCCTGGACCGCCAGCGCATGGTGAAGGACGCGCTGTATGCGCGCGACGTGCTCTTGGTCTGCGACGCCCTGCTGCAGACCGATGCGCCTTTCCTGGCGCAGCACTTCCGCCGCGCCGCCGCCTGCCCCGAAGAAGGCAGTGCGCAGAAGGACGCCAAGGCCGCTCGCGGCTTGCGCTTCCTGACATCCATCTTCGGCTCGCCGGCCTGAGCGGGTCCGGTCAGGACTTGACCAGGCGCAGCAGTTCGCCGCCTTCGGCCACCTGGTCGCCCGCCGCATACAGCAGTTCCTGCACCACGCCGTCGTGTGGCGCGGTGATGGTGTGCTCCATCTTCATGGCCTCCATCACCGCCAGGGCCTGGCCGCGTGCGACCTTGTCGCCAGCCTTGGCCAGGAAGGACACCACCTTGCCGGGCATGGGCGCTGTCAGGCGGCCACCTTCGCCGGCGCCGTCAGCCGCGTGGGCGATCGGGTCGTGTTCGGCCACCAGCACGCTGCCTTGCGGCCCGAAGACAGCGTAGCGCTCGTCGTGCGCATAGACGGTCAGCGTCGCTCGGCGTTCGCCCAGGTGAACGTCGTGCTGGTGGCGGCCCAGGGACCGTGTCTGCAGCGGCCAGCGCTGGCCGCCCAATTCCAGCACCGTGGCGCCGTCGTGCAGGCGTTCCAGCAAGGCCACTCGCGGCTCACCGCCGATTTCAAGATTCAGCCGGCGCCGTGCGCCGCCAAAGAGGCGCCAGCCGTCGCGGCGGCTCCAGGGGTCGGCGCCTTCCAGCGCGGCTTCGGCTTGAAGCACGTGGGCGGCCACGCCGGCCGCGGCCATTTCCAGGGGCAGACCCGGTGCCTCGAACAGCGCTGGTCGCTCGCGCTCGATCAGCGCGGTGTCCAGGTCGGCCGTGGCAAACGCGTGGCTGGCCACCACGCGACGCAGGAAGGCCACATTCGTGTTGAGGCCCATGATGTGCGTGGACGACAGCGCGGCCGCCAGTCGCGCCAGCGCCTGGGCGCGGTCTTCGCCCCAGACGATGAGCTTGGCGATCATGCTGTCGTAGTGCGGGCTGATGGCGTCGCCTTCGCGCACGCCGCTGTCCACGCGCGGCTTGTCGTCGCTGCGCTGGAAGCTCACATGCACCGGCCAGCGCGCCACCTGCAGCGTGCCGGTGGCGGGCAGGAAGTTGGCGTCGGGGTTTTCGGCGCAGATGCGCGCTTCAATCGCGTGTCCGCGGCGGATCAGCTGGTGCTGCAACAGCGGCAGCGGTTCACCGCTGGCCACGCGCAACTGCCACTCCACCAGGTCCAGGCCGGTGATGGCTTCGGTCACCGGGTGCTCCACCTGCAGCCGGGTGTTCATTTCCATGAAGTAGAAGCGCAGGTCGCCGTCAGCATAGGGTTCGGCGATGAACTCCACCGTGCCGGCGCCGACGTAGCCAACGGCCTGTGCGGCGGCCACCGCAGCGGCACCCATCTCGGCACGGCGCGCTTCGCTCATGCCGGGCGCCGGCGCTTCTTCCAGCACCTTCTGGTGACGGCGCTGCACCGAGCAGTCGCGTTCAAACAGGTAGACGCAATGGCCCTGGCTGTCCGCGAAGACCTGGATCTCGATGTGCCGGGGCCGCGTGACATAACGCTCCACCAGCACGTGTTCGCTGCCGAAGCTGCTGCGCGCCTCGCGCTGGCAGCTTTCCAATGCGGCGGCAAAGTCCTCGGCCTTGTCGACCCGGCGCATGCCCTTGCCGCCTCCGCCGGCGCTGGCCTTGATGAGCACGGGGTAGCCGATGCGCTCGGCTTCCTTGGCCAGGAAGGCGGGTTCGTTGTTGTCGCCGTGGTAGCCCGGCACCAGAGGCACGCCGGCCTTCTCCATCAGCGTCTTCGCGGCGCTCTTGCTGCCCATGGCGGCAATGGCACTGGCCGGCGGGCCGATGAACACCAGGCCGTTGTCGGCGCAGGCCTTGGCGAAGTCTTCGTTCTCGCTCAGGAAGCCATAGCCCGGGTGCACGGCCTGCGCGCCGGTGGCCTTGGCGGCGTCGATGATGCGCTGCCACTGCAGGTAGCTGTCGCGTGGCGCATTGCCGCCCACATGCACGGCCTCGTCGCAAGAGCGCACATGCAGGGCATTGGCATCGGCGTCGGAATAGACGGCCACCGTGCGCACACCCAGGCGCCGGGCTGTGGCCGCCACGCGGCAGGCGATTTCGCCACGGTTGGCAATCAGGATCTTGTGGAACATCTGGAACCTCTCAGGCTGCGGCCTGCGGTGGAGGTGAAAAGCGGCGCCTCCAGGCAAGGACCAGGGCGCGCAGGAACTTGAACAACACCACGATCAGCACCAGCGCGCTGACGACGGCGACGGCCAATACCGGCCAGAACACCAGCGGATGCGCGTAGGCCAGCCACAGCAGGCCGGGCACCGCCAAGTCGCCCATCAAGGACAGGGCGATGTTGGAAAAGGGCTCGGGGCTGGTGTTGACCGCGGCCCGCGTGGTGGCCTTGGCGGCATGGGACGTGGCGGCCAGCGTGCCCCCGGCCAGCGCGGCCAGCAGGGCCCAGGTGTTGCTGTCCAGTCCAAAGGCGCCGTTCAGCGCGCCAAAGGCGAGGGCTGCGCCCGCCGGAATGCGGATGAAGGTGTGCAGCGCGTCCCACAGCGTGTCCACACCGGGGATCTTGTCGGCGAAGAACTCGACGACAAACAGCAGGAAGCTCGCGCCCAGCACCACCGGCTGCTGCAGCAACTGCAGGCCCGCGGGCAGCGGCACCCAGCCCATGTAGCCGGCGGCGCCGGTCAGGAACACCACCGCGTAGAGGCGCAAACCGCTGGCCCAGCCCAGAGCAGCGGCCAGTGCCAGCAGTTGGGTGGTGTCCAATTCCATCGCTCAGCCGCGCCAGCCGGGTTCGCGCTTGTTCAGGAAGGACTGCACGCCCTCGCGGCCCTCGGGGCTGACGCGGATGTTGGCGATGCGCCGGGCCGTGTCGTCGCGCAGCGATGCGTCGATGGCGTGTCCCGCCACGTCCTTCACCAGCTGCTTGCAGGCCTTCACGGCCGCCGGGCCGTTGGCGACCAGCGTGGCGACAATCTCGGCCACCTTGGCGTCCAGTCGCTCGGCCGGCGCCAGTTCGTGCACGAAGCCCAGGGTGTGCGCGCGTTCGGCGCTGAAGCGCTCGGCCGTCACGAAGTAGCGACGGGAGGCCTGTTCACCCAAGGCACGCACGACATAGGGTCCGATCGTCGCCGGCAGCAGGCCCAGCCTGGCCTCGCTCAGGCAGAACTGCACGCCCTCTGCGGCCACCAGCACGTCGCACACCGCGGCCAGGCCCACACCGCCGGCATAGCAGTCGCCCTGCACACGGCCCACGACCGGCACCGGGCATTGCCAGATCGTCCACAGCATCTCGGCCAGGGCCGACGCGTCGCCGCGGTTCTGGTCCCAGGTGAAGTCGGCCATGCTGCGCATCCACGACAGGTCGGCCCCGGCGCAGAAGGCCTTGCCGCGGCCGCCCAGCACGATGGCGCGCAACTGCGGGTCCGCACCCAGGCTGCGGAAGGCGTCGGTCAACTCCGTGATGACGCCGTCGTTGAAGGCATTGCGGACCTCGGGGCGGTTCAGCCAGACCTCGGCCACATGGGCGCCGGGGCGCAGGATCTCTAGCGTGGTGGTCATCAGCTTGCCTTCTTGATCAATACCGCTTGGCGGCTTCGTCCAGCATCACTTCCGTGGCACCACCGCCGATGGCCAGCACACGGGCGTCGCGCCACAGGCGTTCGACCGGCGTGCCCACCATGAAGCCCATGCCGCCGTGCAGCTGCTGGCAGCCCTGCGTCACTTCGTTGACCAGTTCACCGGTCAGCGCCTTCAGCAGCGACACGTCCTGCACCACGTCCTGCCCCTGCGTCACGCGCCAGGCGCAGTGGTACAGGTACTGGCGCGCAGCGCGGGTCTTGGCGTCCAGCATGGCGAGTTTCTGGCGCACGGCCTGCTTGTCCCACAGCGTGCCGCCAAAGGCCGTGCGGGTGCGCACGTGGTCCAGCGCCAGGCGCAGCGCCTGCTGGCAATGACCCACGGCCATCGCGCCCAGGGCGATGCGCTCGGTCTGGAAGTTCTTCATGACGGCGTAGAAGCCCTTGCCTTCTTCGCCCATCAAGTGGGCGGCCGGCACACGGCAGTTTTCGAACAGCAATTCGGCCGTGTCAGAAGACCGCCAGCCCGTCTTGTCCAGCGCGCGGCCGACGCGGAAGCCCGGCGTGCCCTTTTCCACCGCAAAGATGGAAATGGCGTGCCGCGCCGTGCCCGTGCGCGCGGCGATGAAGTACAGGTCGGCATGCACGCCGTTGGTGATGAAGAGCTTGGTGCCGTTCAGGACCCAGCTGTCGCCGTCGCGCACGGCCTTGGTCTGGATGCCCGCCACGTCGGACCCGGCACCCGGCTCGGTGATGCCCACCGCCGCGATGGTGCGGCCCGATGTCACGCCCGGCATCCAGCGCGCCTTCTGCGCCGACGTGCCGGCGTGGTGCAGGTGGGGGCTAGCCATGTCGGTGTGGACCAGCACGGTGATGATGAATCCGCCGTAGGTGGACTGGCTGAGCGCATCGGCAAAGACCAGGTTGGTAAGCGCGTCGGCGTCGCTGCCACCGTACTCGCCTTCGTACAGCAGACCCAGCAGGCCGGCGTCGCCCATCTTGCGCAGCACCTCGCGCGGCACCATGCCATCGGCCTCCCATTGCGCGGCGTAGGGCTCCACTTCGCGCGCCAGAAAGCGCGTGACCTGGTCGCGCAGCAGTTCGTGGTCGGGGTTGCTGTAGATGCTGTCCATCAGGAAGCCATCACATGCGGAACACGCCGAAGCGCGGCGACTCGGGGATGGGGGCATTCAGGCTGGCGGACAAACCAAGCGCCAACACCCGGCGCGTGTCGGCGGGGTCGATGACGCCGTCGTCCCACAGCCGCGCACTGGCGTAGTAGGGGTGCGACTGGTGGCCGAATTGGTCCAGGATGGGCTGCTTGAACGCGGCTTCCTGTTCGCCTGTCCATTGACCACCCTTGGCTTCGATGCCGTCGCGCTTGACGGTGGCCAGCACGGCAGCGGCCTGCTCGGCGCCCATCACACCAATTCTTGCGTTAGGCCACATCCACAGGAAGCGCGGCGAGTATGCCCGGCCGCACATGCCGTAGTTGCCCGCACCAAAGCTGCCGCCGATGATGATGGTGAACTTGGGCACGGTGGCCGTGGCCACCGCCGTCACCATCTTGGCGCCGTGCTTGGCAATGCCTTCGGCCTCGTACTTCTGGCCCACCATGAAGCCGGTGATGTTCTGCAGGAAGACCAGGGGCACGCGGCGTTGGCAGCACAACTCGATGAAGTGAGCGCCCTTCATGGCGCTTTCCGAGAAGAGCACGCCGTTGTTGGCGATGATGCCCACGGGCATGCCTTCGATGTGCGCAAAGCCGGTGATCAGGGTGCTGCCATAGCGCGCCTTGAACTCGTCGAACTCCGAGCCGTCCACCACGCGGGCGATGATCTCTCGCACGTCAAAAGGCTTGCGGCTGGTGAAGCCGGTGTCGTCGCTGGGCAGCACGCCGCGCAGTTCGGTGGGGTCGAACAGCGGCGCACGTGGCGGCACCAGTTTCACCTGTTCCGGCTTGCGCCAGTTCAAGTTGGCGACGCTGGCGCGCGCCAAGGCCAGGGCGTGCAGGTCGTTGTCGGCCAGGTGGTCGGCCACGCCCGACAAGCGGGTGTGCACGTCGCCGCCGCCCAGTTCTTCGGCGCTGACGATCTCGCCAATGGCCGCCTTCACCAAGGGCGGGCCGGCCAGGAAGATCGTGCCCTGGTTCTTGACGATGATGGTCTCGTCGCTCATGGCAGGCACATAGGCGCCGCCGGCGGTGCAGGAGCCCATCACCACCGCCAGCTGCGGGATGCCCAGCGCCGACATGTTGGCCTGGTTGAAGAAGATGCGGCCGAAGTGGTCGCGGTCCGGGAACACCTCGTCCTGGTTGGGCAGGTTGGCGCCGCCACTGTCCACCAGGTAGATGCAGGGCAGGCGGTTCTGTTGCGCCACTTCCTGCGCGCGCAGGTGCTTCTTCACCGTCATCGGGTAGTAGGTGCCGCCCTTGACGGTGGCGTCATTGCAGACGATCACGCACTCCACACCGCCCACGCGGCCGATGCCGGTGATGACGCCGGCGCCGGGCGCCGCGTTGTCGTACATGTCCAGTGCGGCCAGGGGCGCCAGTTCCAGGAAGGGGGTGTCCGGGTCCAGCAGCATTTCCACGCGCTCACGCGGCAGCAGCTTGCCGCGCGCCGTGTGCTTGGCGCGGGCGGCGTCACCACCGCCCTGGGCGATCTGCTCCATGCGCGCATTGAGGTCGGCCACCAGGCTTTGCATCAGCGCGTCGCTGCGCTTGAAGTCTTCAGAGCGCGGGTTGAGCTTGGAAGTCAGCGCGGGCATCAGGTCTCCTGGGAACGCTGCATGCAGCGTGTCTTTGGTTGACGTTTACGTTAACGTCAATTGTAGGTCCGCGCCGCCAGGGGCGGCCCGAACCCGGGTTCAGCGTGAGGGTGCCGGCATGCGGCCCAGCACGGCTTCGATCGCCAGGCCGATCTGCAAAAGGCGCCGGTCGCTGCCCGCCGGGCCATCGATCTCCATGCCCACCGGCAGCTTGCTGCTGGCGCCCAGGCCGATGGGGATCTGCAGGCCCGGCACGCCGGCATTGCTGCCAGGGTCGGTGTTCTGGATGGTGGCCATGAAGACCGCCACACTGCTGGAGTCAGGCGCAGCCTTGAAGGCGACGCTGGGCACGGTGGGGAAGACGATGCCGTCCAGTCCGTGGCCGTTGAAGGTGCGGCGGTACAGCGCCTGCAACTCAGGGCGGGACTTCTTCATCGCCACTTCGTACGCCGGCTTGGCGTCCACCAGCGTGTTGTTGGGGCCGGGCAGCTTGCGCGGAATCACCAGACCTTGGTACGTGCCTTTGACATCCGGGCTGGCGGCCTTGTCAGCAAGTTGTTCGATGCTGACGCCACTGCCGGTGGCCTTCAGATACGCCACCATGTCGTCGTAGGCCTCGTACATGGCCACGGGGAAGCTGATGGCATTGTTCAGGTCCGGCAGCAGCGGCATGCTGACCTCGTAGAACTTCACGCCCTCGGCCTTGAGCTTGTTGACCGCGGCCTGGAAGGCCTGCTGCGTGTCGTCGTCCATGTGCGCCAGGAAGTCCTTCACCAATCCCAGGCGGACCTTCTTCAGGTTCAGGGGCTTGACGGCCTTGGTGCCTGTGATGACCCGGTCCAGCAGTTCCACGTCGGCCACGCTCTGCGCCATGGGCCCGGCGGTGTCGCGCGTGTGGCTGATGGGCGCCATGCCGGCGCCCGGGTAGCGGCCCACCGTGGGGCGCAGGGACGCGCAGCCGTTGAAGGCGCAGGGGATGCGCACCGAGCCGCCGGTGTCCGTGCCCAGGCCGGCCAGCACCACGCGTGCACCCAGCGCGGCGCCCGTGCCGGACGAGGAGCCGCCCGCACTGCGGGTGCGGTCGTAGGCGTTGCGCACACCGGGTTCCGGGCCGCTCTGGAACGTGGGATTGAAGCCGCTGATGCCAAAGGCCAGTTCGTGCATGTTGGTCTTGGCAATGATCACCGCCCCAGCCTTGCGCAGGCGGTCCACCACGGGCGCATCGGCCTTGGGCACGTAGCCCTTGAGCGCGGGCGTGCCCGCACTGCTGGGCAGGCCCGCCACCTCGATGTTGTCCTTGACGACGATGGGCACGCCCAGCAGCGGCGCGCAGGCTTTCTTGCCGCCCGCTCCCGCGGTGTCAATGCGCTTGGCCGCGGCGGTGGCACCGGCCTCGTCCAGGGTGGCAAAGGCATTCAAGGCCGATGCGGCCTTGGCGCGTGCGAAGGCGGCGCTGACCAGGGCCTCGCTGCTCACTTCGCGCAGGCAGACCTGGCGGGCCTGGCCAGCAACGGTGGCTGCGGGTTCGGCGGCCCAGGTGCCAACGGTGGCCAGGCCACAGATCGCCGCGGCGGCGATGATTCTTGTCATGGGTCGCTCCTCTTGTTGCGGCCCACGATAAACGTGCGGCGGCGGCCGCGCCACCCGGGTTCAACCGAGATCGGCACCCTGCTCACGCAAGCGCTTTTGCAACGCCGGTACGCTGAAGCCACCCGTCAGGCGCAAGGCGGCCGCCGTGCCCGCCGCCTGGCCCATGACGAAGCAGGCGCCGCTGGCGCGTGCGGCGCTCTGGCCCAGGTGTTCCATGCCCGCGCATCGGCCGGCGACCAGCAGGTTGGGCACGGCCGCCGGCACCAGCATTCGCCAAGGCAACTGGTTGTGGGCGTTGGCAGGGTCCGTGAAGAAGCCCCATTGGACGCCGCCCGCCACGTGCTGCTCCACGGGCCAGGCGTTGAGGCCCACGCTGTCTTCAAAGTGGGCGCCGGACTGCACTTCGTCGCCCGTCAGCATGTGCTGGCAGTGCACACGACGGGTTTCGCGCACGCCCACTTGCGCGGCGATCTCGCTGATTTCGGCGTGCTCGAAACCCGGCACCTCGGCGCGCAGGAAGCGCATGTATTCGGTGATCTGGCGGCGGCCATCCACCTCGGCCGCGCTCAGCTCGGCGGCGTCAGTGGCGTTGGCCGCATGGCCTTCGGCATTGCGCAACTGCGTGACGTTGGCACGCCATTCACTGGGGTTGCGCTGAGGCCGCAGGATGGCACCGCGGCGGGGGAAGGCGTAGCGGTCGGCTGCACTTTCCATCAGGCCGTCGATGGCCTTGAACTCGCCGATGGCGGCCTGTGCGCGCGGCGCGTCCACCTGGCCGATGCGGAACATGGTGCTCGGGTAGAGCGCGTTGCCCGCGCCGTCGCCGTAGGTGAAGGGCGCGCCGGCGAAGTGGGCGACGTCGCCGTCGCCACTGCAATCAATGAAGTGCTGTGCGCGCACCGCTCGGCGGCCCGACTTGGTTTCCAGCAGCACCGCGGCCATGCGGGCGCCGTCCATCACGACACCGGCCGCCCAGGCATGGAACAGCAACTGCACGCCGACGTCCAGCACCAGCCCGTCGGCGGCGCACTTGTAGGCGGCCACGTCATAGGAACGGACGCGGATGCGGCCTTGCAGCCCGTCCTGTGGCGCGTTCAGCCCGCCCAAGGCATCAATGCGTGACAGCAGTTCTTCTGCCACGCCACGCACCAGCAATTGCATCTCGCCACTGCGCGTCCCGTACAGGCCAGCGAAGTTGGTGACACCCCCCGCCGTGCCCATGCCGCCCAGGAAACCGTAGCGTTCCACCAGCAGCGTGCGCGCGCCGCCACGCGCGGCGCTGACCGCCGCGGCCAGGCCGGCAGGGCCGCCACCCACCACTAGCACGTCGACTTCGGCAAACACCGGGGTTTGGCGTGCGGGCTCGGCAACAGCGCCACTCACGGCGCCAACCCCTCCAAGCGGCCGCCGCGGAACCGGCCTTGCCCGGCCGCTGGGGGCGCCCCCCTGGGGGGGAGCGTCGAAGGCGCTTCGGGAGGGATCGACATCACTCCAGCTTGATGCCGCGTGAGGTGATGATGTCGCCCAGGATCTTGGCCTCGTCGCGGACCCGCGCGGCCAGGCCTTCGGCGCTGCTGCCTTGCGGCTCCCAACCGCCGGTCAGCAGGCGCTGGCGGGCTTCGGGGTCGCGCACGGCGGCGGGCACGTCCTTGGCCAGGCGCTCCAGCGCGGCCTTGCTCATGCCCGCGGGGGCGACCAGCGCGGTCCAGACCTCCAGCGGCACCATCTTCACGCCAGCGTCGGCCAAGGAAGGCACGTCCGGCGCCAATGGGCTCTTGGGGCCAGCAAGACCCACCGCGTGCAGCTTGCCGGCCTTGACCTGGGGCAGCGCCACGCCAGGCGGCATCAGCGCCATCTGCACCTGGCCACCGAGCAAAGCGGTCACCACAGCGGGGTTGCCGTTGTAGGGCACGTGCACTGCGCCCATGTTGCCGATCGCTCCCTTCACCACTTCCATTCCCAGGTGGCCGACCGAGCCGATGCCCACCGAACCGTAGCTCCACTTGTCGCCCGCAGCCTTGGCCGCCGCCACCCAGGCCGCGCCCTGCGGCTGGTCCGGGGGCGTCACCAGCACCAGCGGCGCCGTGGCGATCAGCGACACGAAGGCAAAGTCCTTGGCCGGGTCGAAGGCCAGCTTGGGATTCAGCAGCTTGGCGCTGGTGAGGTTGCCGTTGATCACCACGCCCAGGGTGTGGTCGTCGTTGGACTTGGCCACCACGTCCGCCGCCACATTGCCCGACGCGCCTGGCTTGTTTTCAACCACCACAGCTTGGCCCCAGGCCTTGGACAAGGTGTCGGCCAGCACACGAGCGGCGATATCGGGTGTGGACCCGCCAGGGAAACCGACCAGCAGCTTCACCGGCTTGCTGGGCCAGGTCTGGGCCCAGGCGGGCGCGGCAGCGACCAGGCTGGCGGCCAAGGCCGTCAGCAGCAAGCGGCTCGTGGAGCCCAGGAAGTTGCCAAGGAACATGCCCAGGAACTTGGTTTTGGAATCAGTTGTTTTCATGGTTGGATCCACGCAAGGAATGGTTTCGTGCGGATGCGAGTGGGATCCTGAGTATCCCAGCGCTGGCCAGGTGGCTCCAGCCCGGCCCGGCCCGGCCCGCTCACGGCCCACCCAGCGCCAGGCGGACGCATCGTTGCAAAGCAGGCGCTGCGGCGCCGGCCACGGCGGCGCCGTCCGGCCGCAATTGCCAGGCGGCCAGCAGCGCGCGCTGCTGGGCAGTCCATGCAGTTTGCAGACGCGTCCGCGCATCCTGCAGCGACAGGCCATGGGCCAGTTGCAGGTAGGGCAGCAGCAGGGCCTGGGCCAACTGCGGCATTGCGTCGTCGCCCCAGGCGGCATGGCTGCGCTCGGTGCCGCGGGCGGCGTTGATGCCCCTTGCCGCGCTGGCGGCACCCAGCGCGCCGATGACGCCACCGGCCACCGCGCCCGCACCCAGGGACAGGCCGCCGCTCAACAGGTCGGCTTTCAGTCCTGCCAGGGCGCCGCTGACCACGCCGCCCAGCATGGCCGCACGACGCTCGCCGACGCGTCCCATCACGGTGGCCTGCGCCTGCAGCGCATGGCTGTCCGGCGGACAGGCTTCAAGGCTCCAACCCAGGCCCAGGGTCTCGGCCAGTCGGCGTGTGCTGTCCTGCAGTTCGCTTGCCACTTGCTGCGACAGGGCCAGGCGTGCGGCCGAGCCGTCGTCCTTGCGCGCCAGCAGGCCTTCGTCGGCCACGAGGACCTGCATCTGAGACATGCGGGCCAGGCTCTGCGCCAGCAGGTCCATGGCCGCATCCAGGCGCTGGGTCTGGTGCACTTGCCACGCGGCGGCCAGGGGCTTCAATCGGAGGTCGTCCGGCAATGCAGCCCGCAGGGCCTGCAGCAGGGCACCACAGGGCAGCCAACCATCGGCCAACTGGCGCAAGGGCAAGGCGGGTGCCTGGGCCTGCGCCGCGTCGTGCAGGGCCAGCACCGGCCGGCCCAGCGCCGCCAGCCATGCCGGGTGTGGTGAATGGGGTTCCGTGACCAGGAGCACGGCGTCCACCTCGGCGCGCAGCGCCCGCAAGGCCTTGGTGGCGGCATCCGGCCCGCGCCACAGCGCGGCGACGCGCGCCCAGGGGCCAAGGGCCGGTGCCGGTTCGGTGCGCTGCCGCAAGGCCGCAGGCAGGGACAACAGGTCCACGGCGTCCCCATCTGGCGCTTGCCACAGCCGCAATGGCGCCGTGAAGTCACTCACTTCGGCGTCCAGCAAACGCAAGGGCGCCAGGCCTTCGGGCGCCACCCACAAGAGCCGCAGTGGGCGCACCGGGCCCGGTCGCATCAAGGGGTGCAGGCTGCGTAGGCCGGGCAGGTCCAAGGGCAAGGGAAACTGCACGGACAGTTGCCGGGCGCGGCCCGCCGCCCAGGCGGCCAGGCCAACGCGCGGCAACACGACAAACAGGCCCAGCGTGGCGGCGTAGAGGTGGATCCAGGGCGCAGCACTGGCGCTGGCTTCTGCACCGGGCGGCAAGCGCAGCGGGCCGACGTCGGCCACTGGCACGCCGGTCAGCAGCGACGCTGGTGCCAGCAACAGGTTCAGCAAGGCCTGGACGGTATCTGCCGACAGAAAGGTGCTCTGCCAGCCTGCACGGTAGTCCAGCACCAGACCGCGCAGGTACAGGCCGGCCATCAGCCCCAGGGCCAGCGTGGCGGCAGCGCTGTGCATCAGCAGCAGCAGGCGCTGGCCGCTGAGCGGCGCGGCGTGCCGCAGCCAGCCCAGCGTGGCGCCTTCGGCACGGGCCTGCAAGCCGCGCAACAGCGGTGCGGGCCACGCCTGGGCCGACCGGGGCACCAGCAGCAGCGCATAGACCACCAGGTTCCAGGCCACCACCGCCCACACGGCGGGGGCCAGCAGGTTGACGCGCAGTGGCGGGCCCAACTGGTCCACCAGCAGCCCGGCGACCAGGCCCGCCGCCATCGCCAGCAACACCCAGGCCGCATGCCAGAAGCGCCGCGCCAGGAAGTGCTGGCCCGCCTCGTCGCGCGGCAACAAGCGGCCCAGCGCCAGGTTGGCACGCGTGGTCGCAAACAGGTCGGGGCTGGCATGTTCACCCACGATGGCCACGGCTTCACGTGTGGCCCAGGCGCGGTCGTCGCCGGTCCACGCGACGCCGCCGCCCGCAGCGCCACCGGGCGGCGCGCTTTCGCGCGTCAGCACCCAAAAGACTTGCCGGGCCTGGTCTTCGGTCATCGGGCGCACTGTAGTGCGCTGCGCGGCCACCGGGCAGGTCTCAAGCCCAAGGCGTGCCCCGGCCTTGGGCCTTCGCCAGGTGGCAGCAACTTCGGCCCGGGGGGGGGTGAGGCCTCAGACCGGGCGCGACTTGATCAGCGGCAGCAGGGCCTTGAACAGCGGGTCCTCGCAGGAGCGCAGCCACTCGAAGGCCAGCATCTCGCTGCTCACCAAGCGGGCGCCCTCGTCGGCCAGGCGTTGCAGGGCCAGTGACTTGTCCGAAGGCCGGCGACTGCCGCAGGCGTCCGGCACCACGGCCACCTGCAGGCCGGCGGCCAGTAGGCCCAGCGCCGTCTGCATCAGGCAGACATGCGCCTCGCAGCCTGCCACCACCACCTGCGCCACCGGCCGGCCGGTGGCGCGGATCAGATCCAGCAGCCCATCCGTCGTGGCGTCGAAGTGCATCTTGGCCAAGGTGTGCGTGCACAGGGCCCGCAGTTCGTCGACATTCGGACCCAGGGCGCGCGGGTTCTGCTCGGTGCCCAGAACGGGCACGCCCAGCGTATTCGCCACACGGGCCAGAAACAGGGCTTCCTGCACTGCCGTGTCGCCTTGGTCAATGCGTGGCATCAGCCGGCCCTGGTAGTCCACCAGCACCAAGGCGCTGCGGTCGCGATCCCATTTCATCGGCCCATTCTAGGAAGGCGCCGCCGGCCGCCCGGTACGCGATCGCTGAAGCTCAGCGGCCGACCAGGCCCTGCAGCGCAGGCGTGACCTGCTCGATGGGCGCCAATAGTTTTTCCCACAGACGCGCACCCGGGTCACGACGGAAGGCGCCGAAGTGGCCCAGTGTCTTCAGTCCCACGTCGGCAGGGCTGACGCCATGGCGCTGCACGGCGGCGTTGCGGAATTCGGCGGCCAGCGCATCCACTGCAGCGGCAGGCGCATAGGTCAGGTCGTCACTGACGTGCCACAGGTGCACCGGCACACAGAGCGCCGACGCGCTGCGGTGCTCACGCATGGCCGCGTCGGCATACGCCCAACCACGTGTCAGGCCCCAGCGTGCCCATTGCCGCGCGACGCCCGCGGGCAGTGGCCGCGCCCCGGGTCCCAGGGCCCAGCCCGGCAGGTGGCCGAAGAGCGCCACGCCGGCAGGCAGCCAGGCACGGAAGAAGAACTCGGCCTTCAGGCGGTACACACCGGGATAGAGACGCGGTTCGCCCAGTTGCGAGCCCACGTTCAGCAGCGCATCTGCGCGCTCCACGCCGCGCGCAAAGGCGATGGCGTTGCCGCCGAAGCTGTGGCCGACCAGCAGCAGCGGCAGACATTGGGTGGCACGGCGGGCCTCGACTGCGGCCAGGGCGGCGCTCATGTCCAGCACGGCCCAGTCGCGCATGCTGGCGGATTCACGGCGCATGGGGCCGCGGCGCGAGCCACCAATGCCGCGGTAGTCGTAGGTCAGCACGGCATACCCGCGGCTGGCCATCCATTCGCCGAAGGCGCGGTAGTAGCCGCGGGGCACGCCGGCGGCCGAACTCACCAGCGCCACGGCACGGGCTGTGCCCTGCGGCGGTTCGGTCCAGGTGGCGGCCAGGTGGCGGCCATCGTCAGCCACGAGATGGTGGCGTTCGGCATTGCTGGCGCCCGCTTGGGCGGCCGTGGCCGGGGAGGTGGGGTCTGCGGTGCGGTCCATGGGCACACTGTAGAAAGTTGCCCTGGCATTGACTAGACTGCACATCATTGACGCATTGGTGACTTTGAATTGACAACGAGACGACCCAGTCCGGTGCTGCGGGTCAGGGCGCCTCAACCCGACGCAAATGCGCTGGAACTCATCGCGCGCATCGTGGCGGCGGGCAGCTTTGCCCAGGCGGCACGTGATCTGGGCCTGACGCGCGCCGCCGTCAGCCGCCGAGTGGCCTTCATCGAGCAGCAGCTCGGCACCGCCCTCTTCGCGCGCAGCACGCGCGCGCTGGGCCTGACCGAACAGGGCCGGCGGCTGGCCTCACGCGCCCGCGCCGTGCTGGAAGCCGCCGAGAGCGCACGTCGCGGCCTGCGCTCACGCAGCAGCGACGAAGGCGCGGACGGCGGTCTGAGTGGCACGCTGCGGGTGACATCGGTGCCCAGCTTCGGTCAATCCCTGTTGGGGCCGCTGCTGGCGCGCTTCCAGGCGCAGCACCCTGCACTGCGCATCGAACTGCGCATCAGCAACCGCCGCGTGGACCTGGTGCGCGAGGACATCGACGTCGCCTTCCGTATCACCGACAAGCCGCCGCCCGACAGCGTGGCCCAGGTGCTGATGCCTTTCAAGGTGCGGGCGTATGCGGCCCCGGTGGCTGGCGTGCCGCTGCAGCGTCCGGCCGAACTGGCCCACAACCGCTGCCTGGTGTTCGGCCCGCCAGCCGACCAGGTCTTGCTGGCCTGGCACCAGGAAGGCACGGACCGCATCGAGTCCGTCACCGTGGAGCCCGCCATGCTGGGCGACGACACCGGCACCTTGCAAGCTGCCGCACGTGCGGGCGGCGGCGTGCTGTTCGCAGCCGACTACAGCGTGGCCGAAGACCTGTCGCGTGGCCTGCTGGTAGACGCGCTGCCGGGCTGGCACCTGCCGGTGACGGTGGGCAACGCGGTGCAGGCGCTGACGCTGCCTCTGGCGGTGGCACCCGAGAGCGCCCGTGTGCTGGTGCGCTTTGTGCGCGACGCGCTGGCGCCCCGCACCGTGGTTCAGTGACCCTGGTGCTTCACGGCGTATGAAGAAGGGCCACCAACTGGGCCTGCGTATGCGTGCCGGTCTTCAGGTACATCTCGCCCACATGGGTGCGCACGGTGGAGATCTTCACGCCCAGCTTTTCCGCCGCCACCGTGGGGCGCATGCCTTCGCACAGCATCTCGGCCAGGCGGGCCTGGGTGCGCGTGAAGCGGAAGCGCTTGCGCATGGCGTCGACGCGGGTCAGGGTGACACGTTCGATGGTCAGCACGATCCAGCCGAAGCTGCCGGGGATGCCGTCGCCAGGGCTCATCGCGCGCAGCGTGACCTGCATGGGCGTGTTGCCGTCGCCTTCCAGCGGCAGTGACATTTCCTGGCCGGTCTGCAAGTTGGCCTGCCAGTAGGACAGCGGCACCCAGCGGCCGGCCTGGCGCAGGGCCAGTCGGCCACCTGCGTCGAGCCACAGGCCTTCGCGGCGTTCGATGCGGCGGGACGCCGCCGGGTTGGCTTCCAGCACCGCGCCCTGGTGATCGGCCAGCAGCAGCGGGGTTTCCAGCCGCTCCAGCAGGCAGTGGCCCAAGGCGGCCAGGCGCTGGGCGCGGCTGGTGTGGCCGGTGGCGGCGGCCTGGGGTGCGGTAGCGGTGGCGTTGTACATGGAATCCTCCGGTTGGCTGTGACTGAACATCGCTGTTCGTTGAAGCCATTGGGCCGCGAGGGGCCCTTTCTCCGAATGACACCAAGGTATCCCCTGGCCGAAGGAATCGTGCGCTTTGTGGCAAGCCGTAGCCCGGGCGCCCGGCCGCATCACTCGGCGGCCGGCTCGCGTGCTACGCGAGCGCCCTGCCGATGAGGATCTTCTGCACCTCAGACGTGCCTTCATAGATCTGGCACACCCGCACGTCCCGGTAGATGCGTTCCACCGGGAAGTCGCTGACGTAGCCGTAGCCACCGTGCACCTGGATGGCGTCGCTGCACACACGCTCGGCCATCTCGCTGGCGAAGAGCTTGGCCATGGCGGCTTCCTTCAGGCAGGGCTTGCCAGCGTCTTTCAGGCTGGCGGCGTGGTGGATCATCTGCCGCGCTACTTCGATCTGCGTCGCCATGTCGGCCAGCTTGAACTGCACCGCCTGGTGCTGGAAGATCGGCTGGCCGAAGCTCGTGCGTTCCTTGCTGTACGCCAGCGCAGCTTCAAACGCCGCGCGCGCCATGCCCAGCGCCTGGCTGGCAATGCCGATGCGGCCGCCTTCCAGTCCACTGAGCGCGATCTTCAGCCCCATGCCTTCCTCCCCCAGCAGGTTGGCCGCTGGCACGCGGCAGTTCTCGAAGAGGATCTGCGCCGTGTCGCTGGCGTGCTGGCCCATCTTGTCTTCCAAGCGCGTGACTGCGTAGCCGGGCGTCTTGGTGGGCACGACGAAAGCGCTGATGCCCTTCTTGCCCGCGACCTTGTCGGTGACGGCCATGACGATCGCCACGTCGCCGTTCTTGCCGCTGGTGATGAACTGCTTGACGCCATTCAGCACGTAGTCGCTGCCGTGCTTCACGGCCGTCGTTTTCAGTCCCCCGGCTTCGCTGCCCACGTGGGGTTCGGTCAGGCAGAAGGCGCCGAGCATGTCGCCGCGCGCCAAGGGCTTCAGGAAGCGCTGCTTCTGGTCCTCGTTGCCATAGGCCATGAGGATGCTGCACACCGGGCAGTTGTTGACGCTGATGACGGTGCTGGTAGCGCCGTCACCGGCCGCGACTTCTTCCAGGATCACCGCCAGCGCGAGGTAGTCCAGGCCCGCGCCGTCGTATGCCGTGGGTACCGCGACGCCGTAGCAACCGAGTCCTGCCAGGCCCTTCAGCTGCAAGGCCGGGAAGTGGCGGTTCTTGTCCCAGGTGGCGGCGTAGGGCGCGATCTCGGCCTGCACAAATGCGCGCACGGCGTCTTGCACGGCCTGGTGGTCTTCCGAAAGCATCATGGTGGGAGGCCTGGTTCAGTACTTCTTGATGACGGCGCGCGTGGGCGCGTCGCCCGGGATGCCCTTGCGCGGGCCGGCCGCATTGGCCACGTGGCGCACGGCCAGGCGCCATTGCTCGCCCGCCTTCTGCCAGGTGTCCACCACCGACAGACTGGGCGCGCCGGCCCGCGCGGGCGAGGCGCGCAAGACGAAGCTGACCTGGGCCAGGTCGCCAAAGTCATGCGTGGTCAACTGGGTCAGCACCCAGGCACCGGCGCCCGGACGGACGGCCGCGTCCAGCCAGTCTTCGCGCGGCACGATGCCACCTCCATCCTGGGCCACGACCATCTGGAAGTCGTCGCTCAGCATCTGGCCCACAGCTTCGCTGCGGTGGTCGCGCTGGGCCTTCAGCAGCGACTCTTCCCGCTCCGAGAAGGCCATGACCGTGCGGGTGGCGTGCTGCGTGGTGGCCAGCGTCGGCTGGGCCTGTGCGCCAAGGCCCGCCAAGAGCAACAGCAGGCCACAAGTGGTGCGGCGCAGGGAATGCGGGCTCATGTCGGTTCTCCAAGCAAAGCGGCCTTCGATGGTATCGAAGGCCGCGGGGCAGAGCGCCGGGGCGCTCAGGGCTGTGTGGTCACCGTCTGGTGATCACTGCTGGCCGCTCACACCGTCCACGTAGCACTTGCTGTCGATCGCCAGGTTGCGCTGCACCAGGAACTTGCGCGCGCCCAGCGTCAGGTTGGAGTACGAGCCATTGGCGTTCAGTGTCTGCGCGCTGCCAAAGGTCCAGGCGCACTTGTCGGCGTTCTCTGCACCAGCCGAGTCGTACCAGGCATTCAGCAAGGGGTCGGACAGTGTCTCCACCAGCTCGTGCGCCAGCACCGACACCATGCCGTCCACGCCCGCGTTGCCGTTCGGGCTGACGGTCTGCGGTGCGCAGCCCGACAGGCAGCGGTTGGCGTTGCCGACAAAGCTGTACTTCACATTGGCCACGCCGCCCACGGTGCCCTTGGTGTGCCAGCCGCAGTACTGCGTGCAGAAGCCGGAACTGGCCGTGACGTTGGAGGACGTCAACACGAAGTAGATGGCATTGGTGGACGCACCACCCTGCGTGGCCACGTACTGCGACACCACGGTAGCGATGTTCTTGTCTGTCAATCGCGTCTTGCCGCTGAGGTAGCCGAAGTTGCCCTCGATCACCCGGCCCACATTGCCGGTCATGGCAGTGGAGCCCGTGCCGGTGTAGCCACCGCCGCGAGTGTTGATCTTCATCCAGGGCGAACCGCCCACATTGGACATGAAGTCGCGCACGATGGCCTGGCCAGCCGCGGTGTCACTGTTGTTGGCCTGGTTCCAGTTGCCGTACCAGATCAAGTGCACGTCGGGCGCACCGCCCATCACCGGACCACCGTGGTTGGTGATGGCTGACAAGCTGCCCGTGCCGCCCGCAGTGGGGGCTGCAGCGGTGCCGCTGTACGGGTTGATGTCGGGCGGGGTGTCGGAATTGATCTTGTGATGGATCTTGCCCTTGTCGACCTCGTTTTCGTCGTGTTGCCCCGCAAGGGCGGCACCGGACAAGGCAACTGAAACCGCTAGCAGGCTGCGGCCAAAACTGGCTTTCATGTGATCGTTCCTTCCTCTGGACGGTTGATGTTTCTGGCGCGCCGCTTGTGGCGGCAATGCCCTCGGCGCGGAGGTCACTCACCCCTTTGCCGGACAACGTTAACCACAGAAAGTTCAGGGTTAATCAGGGTTCACACCAATACCCCACCCCTGGCTTGAAAGAACGGTGTCCAAGTGAACACACGAAGGCCACTCCCGCCACCACGCAGGTGCACCCGTGGGCCGGCGTCAGGGGTTCTTGGGCTCCGGCTCGGCCGGCGCCATGTCCTGCAGGTCTTCCTGGTGCGCCACGGCCAGCAAGACCCGCCAGCCCTGGGCCGTGCGCATCAGCTGGTAGCCCGTGTGAAAGCTTTGCAAGAGGCCGCCGTCCACACGGAGCAAGGTCCACGCCACATGCACAAAGGCATGCGCGGCGCCCATCGGCACCAACTGCAGGACAACAAAGTCGGCTCGCCCATAGCCCGCGCGGCGGTACGCGTCGCACAAGGCCACCTGATTGGCCCGCATGGGAGCATCTTCCGGCCACCAGGTCAGGCGTGCGATGCCGTCAGCCGCGTGTGAATCGGCGATGCCGCTGGCACCGTTCCACAGGTCCGCCACCGACAGCCCATCCAAGCGGTTGAAAGCGTCGCGGTAAGTCTCGAAGAAGGCTTGCGCCTCGTGCAAGTTCATGCCGGTTGCCTGCCCAGTCACCAGGCCAGAGGTTCACCGTCGTGGTTCAGGTAGCGGCCGTTGTCGGCCGGCTGCAGGCCGGCCAGGGTGCGGCGCATGTCGGCCACGGCCACACGTACGTCCAGATCAGCACCACTGCCGCCCATGTCGGTGCGCACCCAACCGGGGTGGAATGCCACGCAAATGGCCCGGCCGGCCAATACCAGGGACGTGTCCTTCAACACCGAGTTCAAGGCCGCCTTGCTGGCGCGGTACAGCCAGCCCGAAGACGAGGTGCGCAGCCCCATCGAGCCCATGCGCGAAGAGATCACCGCCAGCCGCGCGCCTGGCGCCAGCACATCCAGCAGCTGCGGCAGCACACGCATGGCACCCAGCACGTTGGTGTGCATGACGGTGTCAAAGTCCTCTTGCGTCGGCGTCTGCAAGCCTTCGGTGCGGGGACCGTACACGCCGGCATTGATGACCACCACGTCAAAAGCCGCGCCGTCCACCTGCCAGGCCAGCGCGCTGGCGCCGGCTGTGCTGGCCACGTCCAGTGTCCATGCCGCGGCGCCCAAGGCGCGCACGCGGGCCAGGCCGGGCTCGTCGCGCGCCGTGCCCGTGACAGCGGCCCCGTCGGCGGCGTACTGCGACACCAGTTCCAGACCAATTCCGCGCGAGGCGCCCACGATCAAGACTTGCATGCGCGGCATTGTCGCAGCCACTTCACCCTGAGTGCCGGGCACTGCGCCCGAAGGGCGCCAGGCCCGCTGGAGGGGTAGGAGGTTTATAGATAGGCAGACCGAAGGCTCGACGCGCTGAAGCCCTGGAGCCGCGGCCGCTCAGGCCGATGCGGAGCGTCCGGCCAGCAGGCGCACAGCCAGCGCCATGAAGAGCAGGCCGCCCACGGCATGGAGGGCACGCGCCAACGCAGGCGGGCCCTTCAGGCGCTGCACCCGCGCCGCCAACCACACCAGACCCAGCAGGAAAGCAGTGCCCTGCACGATGAACCAGGCGCCCAAGAGCAGGAAAGACAGCGTCTGGCTGGGTGATGCGGCCGGCACGAACTGCGGCAGGAAGGCCAGGAAGAAAAGCGCCACTTTCGGGTTCAACACATTGGTCAGCACGCCAGTGCGGAAGTCGACCCACGCCGTACGGGGCGGCGCGGGCGCGCGATTCACGTCCGCCCCATCGCCGCCCTGCCAAGCCTGGCGGCACATGCCCAGGCCCAGCCACGCCAGGTAGGCCGCTCCCGCCCACTGGATCAGGACGAAGGCCTGCCGGTGCACGGCCAGCAGGGCGGCCAGTCCGAAGGCTGCGGCCAGCGCGTGCACCGTGCAACCGACGCTGATGCCCAGGGCCGCCGCCACGCCGGCGCGCACGCCACCTTGCAGCGTGCGGCTCACCGTCAACAGGAAGTCCACGCCCGGCGTCGCGTTCAACACCAGCACGGCCACCGCAAATACCGCAGCCTGCGGCGCAGCCGGCAGCAACTGCCACAGGTTCCCGATATCGCCCACTGCGTTGTCCCCGTTTCCTTGCACACTGCGGCCCGACTTCCAAAGAGGCCGCAGACCGCATGGACCTTCGAACCGCCGTCGTCCTGATGATGTTGAACCTGGCCACCACAGGCGCACTGGTGGCGCTGGTGGCCCGGCGCAACCAAAGCCAGCACCCGCTGTTGTACTGCGGCGCCAGCACGGGCCTGTTTGCCCTGGGCTATGCGCTGCGGCTGAGCCTGGGTCTGGCCAGCGACAGCCCCTGGGTGCTGCCCGGCGATGTGCTGATGGTGCTGGCGTGCGTCCTCTTCCTGCATGGCCAGCGCCGCTTTATGCACCGCCAAGACGGCGGTCTCGGCCGCACGCTGATGCCGGTGGCCCTGTACGCGGTGGTGCACACGGCGCTGGTGTCACTGGGCGGGCAGGTGGCGCGCCATGTCAGCCTGAACGCCGCACTCGCCACGCTGTACCTGGCCATGGCCTTCACCGCATGGCAGGGGCAACGGACACTGCCCGAAGCCGAGCGCCCGCCGCAGCGCCTGATGACGGTGATGGCCGGCACGCTGGGCCTGATCACGGCCCTGCGCATGGTTGACGCGCTGGTGCGCGGCGTGGAGCCTTTGTTCCAGGGTCCGACGGCCCAGGCCTACTACGGCTTGTCGTCCATTTGTGTACTGCTCATGTGCCCGGCCATGCTGTGGTGGATGTTCATGCGCATGAACGACCAGCTGCGGCAGATGGCCACGCACGACCCGCTGACGGGTGCGCTCAACCGCAACGGCCTGGTGCAGGCGGTGCGCCGGCACTTCGCCGCGCGCACCCCCGTGCCACTGGTGTGGCTGATGGCCGACATCGACCACTTCAAGCGCGTGAACGACGGCCACGGCCATGCCGTGGGCGACCAACTGCTCAAAGCGGTGGCGCAGTCGCTGATGACCCACGTGCGCGGCGCCGACTTCGTGGCCCGCCTCGGAGGCGAAGAGTTCCTGGTGGCCCTGGCCGGGCTGACGCAGACGCAGGCGCTGGAGCTGGCCAACCGCCTGCGCACGGAAGTGGCCGCGCTGCAACTGGCCTTGTCGGACGGCAAGATCCTGGGTACCACCATCAGCCTGGGCGTGTCCCGGGCCTTCCTGCAAGCCGACGACTGGGAAACCGCGCTGCAAGGCGCCGACAGCGCGCTCTACGGCGCCAAGGCCGCAGGTCGCAACCAAGCCGCGCTGGCCTAGCGACTCACCACATCTCTGCCGAGCCAGCTGGTCAGAGCATCTCCCCTGACCCAGCCGGTCAGAGCATCTCAACAGCCAGCGCGGTGGCTTCGCCGCCGCCGATGCACAGCGCCGCCATGCCGCGCTTCAGGCCGCGCTTCTTCAACGCGCCCAGCAGCGTGACCACGATGCGCGCGCCACTGGCGCCGATGGGGTGGCCCAGCGCACAGGCGCCGCCGTGCACGTTGACGATCTCGTGTGCCAGCTTGAACTCCACCATGGCTGCCATGGTGACGGCGGCAAAGGCCTCGTTCACCTCCCACAGGTCCACCTGCTGCGCTGTCCATCCCGCTTTCTTCAAGGCCTTCTGGATCGCACCGGCAGGGGCCGTGCTGAACCACTCCGGCGCCTGCGCATGCACCGCATGGCTGACGATGCGCGCCACGGGTTTCAAGCCACGTTGCGTGGCCGTGCTCTCGCGCATCAGCACCAGGGCCGCGGCGCCGTCGCTGATGCTGCTGGCGTTGGCGGCCGTGATGGTGCCGTCCTTCTTGAACGCGGGCTTCAAGCTGGGAATCTTGTCCAGCTTGGCCTTGAAGGGTTGCTCGTCCCACTTGATGACAGTGTCGCCGGCCTTGCTCGGCAAAGTGACGCGGGCCATTTCCCAATCGAAGCTGCCGTCTTCGTTGGCCAGCTTGGCGCGCGTGGTGGAGGCCACGGCAAATGCGTCCTGCGCCTCGCGCGTGAATCCGTACTTGGCGACGCAGGACTCTGCAAACACGCCCATGGCCTTGCCCCGTTCGTAGGCGTCTTCCAGGCCATCCATGGCCAAGTGGTCGAACATCTGCGCGGCGCCGTACTTCACGCCCTTGCGCGCAAACATCAGGTGCGGCGCGTTGGTCATGCTTTCCATGCCGCCAGCCACCACCACGTCCACGCTGCCGGCAGCCAGCATGTCGTGTCCGAACATCATGGCGCGCATGCCGCTGCCGCACATCTTGGACAGCGTCACCGCGCCGGCGCTTTGCGGCAGCCCCGCCTTCAGCGCGGCCTGACGCGCCGGCGCCTGGCCCTGGCCGGCCATCAGGCAATTGCCCATCAGCACTTCGTCCACGGCGTCACCGGGCACGCCGGCACGCTCAACAGCTGCCTTCACGGCCACGGCGCCCAGTTCCCAGGCGGGCAGGTTGGCAAAGTCACCCAGCAGGCCGCCGATGGGCGTGCGGGCGGCGGACACGATGACGATGGGATCGGCCATGACGGGCTCCGGTTGCAGCAAGAAAGCCTCATTTTGGACCCAGGCGGCCTCGGCCGACCTGTCACCATCCGCGGCATGGACACGAGCCTCCAGCCCCTTGCAAGTACCGCGCCCTTCAGCAGCATGCCAGGCCCCGCCCCACGCTGGTGGGGCTTTCCCTTGCTGGGCGACATGCGCCGCGACTACCTGGGCTTCTGCAAACGGCTGAAGCACGAGCACGGCGACCTGGTGCGCCTGCACATCGTGCGCGAACGCGGCGTGGAAGTCTTCCACCCCGACCTGCTGCGAGAGGCGCTGGTCGAAAACGCCGACGCCTTGATCCGCTGGGAACGCGGGCCCGAGGTCTTTGCGGAACTCACCGGCCAGAACGTGCTGGTCACCGAAGGCGCCACCTGGCAGCGCCAGCGCCGAATGCTGATGCCGGCATTCGCGCCCAGGAAGGTGGCCGGCTATGCGGCCCTGATGACCGCAGCGGCACGCACGGGCCTGAACGCCGCGCTGCCTGCAGGTCAGGCAGCGGCCGAGGCCGACATGGCCCTGCTCTTCAGTCACCTGGCAATGGACGTGATCCTGCGCACCCTGTTCGGTGCCGCGGCCGGCAGCGACACGGCAGCCACGGCACGCGCGGTGCAGGACATCAGCGAGATCGGATTCCGGGAAATGTTCTGGCCCTTCACGCTGCCGGACTGGCTTCCGCTGCCCGGCAAGGCGACCAAGCGGCGCGCGATGCGCCAGCTCAGAGGGCTGCTGACCCGGCATCTGGCACGGCCCGAAGCCGCCCAGGGCGCCACGCTGCTGGCCATGCTGCGCGCGCTGCGCGACGAGGACACCGGACAGGGGCTGGACGAGCAGGAGGTCTTCGACCAGTGCATGGTGAGCTTCACGGCCGGTCACGAAACCAGTGCCACCGCGCTGCTGTGGTGGAGCGCGCTGCTGGCACGCCACCCCGACGCCGCCGCGCGCGCCACGCAGGAAGTGGATGCCGTGCTGCACGGCCGCGAGCCCGGCCCCGAGGATCTGGCCGCCCTGCCCTGGCTCGGTGCCACGCTGAAAGAGTCGATGCGCTTGTTCCCGCCCATCGCCGCACTCATGACCCGCCGCACCACGCGTCCCATCACCCTGGGTGGCTACGCGCTGCCTGCACGGGCGCTGGTGCGCGTGACGCCTTGGGTGATGCACCGCGACCCGCGCTTCTTCCCCGACCCCGAAGCCTTCCGGCCCGAACGTTTCATGCCCGGCGCCGAGCCACCGCCGCGTGGCGCCTACGTGCCCTTCGGCCTGGGCCCGCGCGTGTGCCTGGGCCAGCACTTTGCGGTGCTGGAGATGACGCTGATTGCCGCCATGCTGCTGCAGCGCTACCGCATCGAACCCATCGAGGCGCCCATGCCCGAGCCCAGCCTGAACGTCACGCTGCGGCCCGCAGCGCCCGTGCGCCTGCGGCTGCACCGGCGCTGAAGCTAGAGCCCCAGGAAGTAGCGTTTCAGGCCGGCGAGGATCATCTCCACCGCGACCGCTGTAAGCACCAGGCCCATGAGCTTTTCAATGGCAGCCACCATGGAATCGCCAAGCAAGTGGCGCAGCCGGT
The DNA here is from genome assembly GCA_963750785.1 of uncultured beta proteobacterium. GTDB lineage: Bacteria > Pseudomonadota > Gammaproteobacteria > Burkholderiales > Burkholderiaceae_C > Rubrivivax. The sequence continues at coordinate 290,101 of CAVVSC010000009.1, forward strand.
CGGCTGTGAGCATCACCGCTGCCGACACGGCCATGGCCGCCGTCAGCGCGCCCATCCACACCCACAGCCGATCGGGTTCGCGACTCGCCAACAGCAGCACCGTGGCCATGGCAGAGGGGCCGGCCAGCAGGGGAACCGCCAGCGGGAAGATCAACGGCTCCTTGCCCCCGGCCGGTGCTTCGTAAGCGCCACCACTGTGCGAGAAGATCATGCGGATGGCGATGATCAGCAAGATGACGCCGCCCGCGACTTCAAGCGACCGCTCCGACAGGCGCATCACGTCCAGGAAAGCCTGCCCGCCGACCATGAAAGCCGCCAGCACGCCAAAGGCGATGAGCGCTTCGCGCAGCGCCACCACCCGGCGGCGGCGGGTGTCCACGCCCTTGAGCACCGAGATATAGATGGGCAGGCTGCCAAACGGGTCCAGCACCAGGAGCAGCAGGATGAAGGCGGACAGGAAGTTCTGGCTCATGCGGCGGCGGGCTGGGAGCTGAAGCGTTTGCCTGGTTCGTAGGGGAACACGTCGTGCACATGGCCAGCCAGGATGCGCTCCTTGTGCCCTTGCCAGAACGCAGCGTCCAGCAGGTCCGCATGGTGCGCCATGAAGATGTCGCGCACCTGCTGGTTGCCCAGCAGGAAGGGGCCGAAAGTCTCCGGGAAGACATCGCCCTTCTTCACCGTGTACCAGATCTCGCCGCTCATCTCTTCTTCTTCGTTGCGCGGCGTGGGCACGCGGCGGAAGTTGCAGTCGGTGAGGTATTCGATCTCGTCGTAGTCGTAGAACACCACCTTGCCGTGGCGCGTGACGCCAAAGTTCTTCCACAGCATGTCGCCGGGAAAGATGTTGGCGGCCACCAGGTCCTTGATGGCCTTGCCGTACTCCACCACGGCATGCTCCAGCCCGTCGGGCGTGGCCTCCTGCAAATAGATGTTGAGCGGGATCATGCGCCGTTCGATGTACAGGTGCCTGATGACCAAGGTGTCGCCATCTTCTTCCAGCAGGCTGGGGCAGAAGTGCCGGAGCTCTTTGAGCAGCGCCTCTTCAAAGCGGTGGCGCGGGAAGGCCACGTTGCTGTACTCCAGCGTGTCGGCCATGCGGCCGACGCGGTCATGCTGCTTCACCAGCAGGTACTTGCCCTTGATCTGCTCGCGCGTGGTGTCCTTCTGGTGCGGGTAGAAGTCCTTGATGACCTTGAAGACATAGGGGAAGGACGGCAGGTCGAACACCAGCATCACCATGCCCTTGATGCCGGGCGCAATGCGGTACTGGTCGCTGCTGTGCCGCTGGTGCGACAGCAGGTCGCGGTAGAAGAGATTCTTGCCGTGCTTCTGCAAGCCCAGCGCGTTGTACAACTCGGCGCGTGGTTTGCGCGGCATCAGGCTGTGCAGGAAGTGCACGCAGGCCGAAGGCACTTCCATGTCCACCATGAAGTAGGCGCGCGCGTAGCTGAAGATCATCAGCAAGTCGTCTTCGCCAAACAGCGCGGCGTCGACGACCAGCTTGCCATCGGCTGCATGCAGGATGGGCAGGGCCACCGGCGTTTCGTGGAAACCGTTGATGATCTTGCCCACCAGGTAGGCGCCCTTGTTTCGATAAAACAAGCCAGACAGCACCTGGATCTGGAAATTGGCGCGCGGCCGATACCCGCCCAGCTCGGCCAGCATGGCCTGCACCACGCAACCGCAGTCGCGGTCCAGGTCCTGGAATTCCCGACTCAGCCGGAAGTTGGTGACGATGCGCTTCCAGGTCTCCAGCAGCCCGTCCTGGGTCGGGTAGTAGGCCCGGTAGGTGGGCGTCGAGGCCGGCTCGTCGTTTTCGATGTATTCGGTGCTGACCGCAGGCCGCACGAAGATGAAGTCGTTCTTGAAGTAGCTGCGGTGCAGCAGCTTGCTGGTCACGGAATTGAAGAAGGTCTCGGCCAGTTCGGGTTGGTGGTGGTTCACCAGCTGCCCGATGTAGTGCAGCTTGGCTTGCTGCCAAGTGTCCATGTGCAGTTGGTCGATGTTGAACCCGGCGCCGAACATGCCCTGGATGCGGCCCACCGCCTCGTTCACGCGCTGGTCGTAGTACGCGATGCGCTGGGCCTGTGCGTGCTGCTGGCCCTGCCAGTCGGCCTGTTCAAACCGGCGCTTGGCTGCGGCGCTGGTTTCCCGGAACAGGCGGTAGTGACGGTCGAAGCCCTCGATCAGCGCCAGGGCGATGTCAAAGGCCCGGCCGTCGGTGAGCTGATGCGGGAACATCGGCCGCTCACCTCGCGCTCACAGCGCGCCGGGGCCAAACTGGGTGACGGCGTCGTCAGACGGGTCGTCTACCGCAGACTGGAAGTCGGGCGCTCGCGGGTAGCGCTTGAGAGCGGCGCCAAAGACATCCACCACGCCCTCGGGCCGGTCCATCGACACACCCAGGTCTTTCAGCAGGCCGTCGCGCAAACCATAGACCCAGCCGTGCACGGCCACCTTCTGCTGGCGCGCCCAGGCGTCCTGGATCACCGTGGACAGGGCCACGTTGCCAACTTGCTCGATCACATTCATCTCGCACAGCACGTCTTCCTGCTGCTCGGGCGGCAGGTGGTCCAGGCGCTTGCGGTGGCGCAGCCGGACGTCCTGCACATGGCGCAGCCAGTTGTCGGCCAGGCCGACGCGGATGCCGCGCATGGCCGCACGCACGCCAGCACAGCCGTAATGGCCGACCACGATGATGTGCTCCACCTTCAGGTGCTCCACCGCAAACTGGATGGTGGACAGCGCATTCAGATCGCTGTGCACCACCACGTTGGCCACGTTGCGGTGCACGAAGACCTCTCCCGGGTCCAGGCCGGTGATCTCGTTGGCCGGCACACGGCTGTCGGCACAGCCGATCCACATGTACTTGGGGCTCTGCTGCTTGGCCAGGCGGGTGAAGAAGCCGGGCTCGCGCTTTTCCGTGGCCGCGGCCCAGGCACGGTTGGCCGCCAACAGGGTCTGCAGGTCTTCAGGTGAGTGGCTGGGGTCGGTGGGGGGTGTGCTCATACCGCCAGTGTAGGCAGGACGCACTCTCCAGGGGTGGCGTTGGGGCGGGTCATGCCGTACTGCACCGCGTCGATGGCCATGCCGCCCCTGCGGATGGCCAGCGGCATGCGTCCTTCCAAGACGTACCCGGCATGGCGCGCCACCCCCTGCGAAGCCAGGTTGCGTGCATAGATCGGCATCCACAGCCGCATGGTCTGGGGCAACGCATCCCATGCCCAGGCTGTCAACAGCGACAGTGCCTCGCCCATGACGCCACGGCCCCAGTGGGCTTGGCCCAGCCAGTAGCCGACTACCGCGCTGCTGCCCCACAGGCCCTGTTGCGGTGTGACGCTGATGCAGCCGGCCACTTCGTCGTTTTCCACAACGACGCCCAGCACATGGGCAAAGCGCGGGTCCAGATGCTCGTGGCTGCACCAGGCCTCGGCGATGTCCAGCGTGTAGGGCTGGGGAAAACCGTCAAACAGGTTGTGCGCCACGGCCGGGTCGTCGGCATGGCCTTGCAAGGAAGGGGCGTCGTCCAGCCGCAGCGGCCGCAGCGTGCAGAACTGGCCCACCAGGGTGGGCAGCCGCACGGCAGGCGGGTTCACATGGTTTCCGCGAACAGCTCGCGGCCTATCAGCATGCGGCGGATCTCCGACGTGCCGGCGCCAATCTCGTACAGCTTGGCGTCGCGCCACAGGCGCCCCAACGGATATTCATTGATGTAGCCGTTGCCGCCGAAGATCTGCACCCCTTCGCCAGCCATCCAGGTGGCCTTTTCGGCGCACCACAGGATGACGCTGGCGCAGTCCTTGCGCACCTGGCGCACGTGTTCGCTGCCCAGCAGGTCCAGGTTCTTGCCCACCGTGTAGCAGAAGGCACGGCCGGCCTGCAGCACGGTGTACATGTCGGCCACCTTGCCCTGGATGAGCTGGAATTCGCCGATGCTCTGGCCGAATTGCTTGCGGTCGTGGGTGTACGGGATGACGTTGTCCATCACCGCCTGCATGATGCCGATGGGGCCCGCGGCCAGCACGGCGCGCTCGTAGTCCAGGCCACTCATCAGGACCTTGGCGCCGCCATTCACGTTGCCCAGGATGTTGGCTGCGGGCACTTCCACGTTGTTGAACACCATCTCGCCGGTGTGGCTGCCGCGCATGCCCAGCTTGTCCAGTTTCTGGGCGGTTGAAAAGCCCTTCATGCCCTTCTCGACGATGAAGGCGGTGACGCCGCGTGCGCCCAGTTCGGGCTCGGTCTTGGCGTAGACCACCATGGTGTCGGCATCAGGGCCGTTGGTGATCCACATCTTGGTGCCGTTCAGGACGTAGTAGCCACCCTTGTCTTCCGCCTTCAGCTTCATGCTGATGACGTCGGAACCCGCACCTGGCTCGCTCATCGCCAGCGCGCCGACGTGTTCACCGCTGATCAGCCTGGGCAGGTATTTCTGCTTCTGCGCTTCGCTGCCATTGCGCTTCAGCTGGTTCACGCACAGGTTGCTGTGTGCGCCGTAGCTCAGGCCGACCGAAGCCGATGCGCGGCTGATTTCTTCCATGGCGATCATGTGCGCCAGGTAGCCCATGTTGGCGCCGCCGTAGGCTTCGGGCACGGTGATGCCCAGCACGCCGACGTCACCCATCTTGCGCCACAGGTCCATGGGGAACTGGTCGCTGCGGTCGATCTCCGCGGCGCGCGGGGCGATCTCGGCCAGACAGAAGTCACGCACCGCATCGCGCAGCGCGTCGATGTCTTCACCAAGCTGGAAATTCAGGCCGGGCAGGTTCATCGCGGGGGCTCCGTTGGCTTGACGTTGACGTAAACGTCAATCATACGGGAGCCCTTCCGGGCGCCCGCCTACTTCGGGTTCGACAGGATCTGCGCCAGCTCTTTGAAGATGGGCGAGGCAGAGGATGCCAAAGCCTCACCGAAGCCTTCTGCCTTGATGCTGACCAGGAAGTCCGCTGCGGTGCTGCCCGTTCCCGTCGCCTGGCCGAGAAAGCCGAACAGGCCGCCGCCCCGCGCCGTGCTCTTCTTGTCGGGGTCGACGTCGGCCACAGTGACGCCCAGGCCAAGGCCGTTGATGGCCACGGGCTTTTGCAACGCGACGGCATGACGATGGCCCGGGTTGCCACCGGCCTGCGCAAACGCGAACACGGTGCCCGATTCCACGAAGCGCGGGTTGGCCTTGACCACGGCTTGCGCCTTGGGGCTTTCGAAGATGTCGTTCCCACCAGCCAGGCCGCCCAGTTGCTTGCCGGCGCCCATGTCCACCAGCGGCACGGTGAGACGTACGTTGAGGACCGTCGCATTCAGGTTCTGGCCGATCTTGGCCTGACCGAAGTAGATGGGGACCAGCTTGCCCACTTCGATATTGCCGCCGGCCAGCCACTCCTTGGACTGCGGCTCCCAGTCCACGAGCGAGCGCTCCGGCGTGCCTTCCAGCAGCTTGGTGAAGTAGGTGGGGACCTTCTGGTCGGGCACAGGCGCCATCACGACGGGCAGGTCGCGCGCGGCCACCAACAGGCTGGCCTTCTTCAGCGTCGCATCGCGCACTTCGGCGGGGCTTGCCTTGGCGAAGCCCTTCATGTCCGCCAGCGTCGGCTGCGCGGCGACTTGCGCGGCGTCCACCACATCCACGCCCGCCGCCTTCAGGTCACTGACCAATTGGGCATAGAGCGCATTGGCGCCTGCCGTCAATTGGTCAGCCGACGGCTGGTCCCACTTGGTGGTCCAGACGATGTTGCCGGACTTCATTTCGATGCCGAACTCGGTCACATACTGGACGAAGAAGTTGGCAATGGCCACGCGCTTCAGCGCGGGCAGGTTGTCAGGCACCTGCCCCTTCAACAGGCCCTGGGGGCCGGTGACGTCGGTGGCGGCGTGAGCCACTTGGGTGCTGGCCGCCAGCAAGGCGGCGGCGCACAGGACGGAGATTCGGCGGTTCATGCTGGCATCCCTCTGCGGCCCGGACTGGGCCATTCAGGCGCTTACGCCGCGGCCGGCCGCCAAACGGCTCAGGACGCCGCGCGGCCCTTGCGTACGACGGACGTCGCGCCCAGCAGGCTGCGGCAGCGCTCTTCGTGCTGGGCGATCTCGGCCAGCGTGATCTCGATGTCCTCGCGCTGCTGCTCCAGTTGGCGCCGGTGATCCGTCAGCACTTCCAGAAAGGCGCTCAGTTGAGGGCGCTTGTCGGACGGGCTGTCGTACATGGTCACCAGCTGCTTGATTTCCTGCAGGCTCAGACCCAGGCGCTTGCCACGCAGGGTCAGCTTCAATCGCGTCCGGTCGCGCTGGGTGTAGACCCGGTTGCGCCCCGCACGGGCGGGCATGAGCAGGCCCACGTCTTCATAGAAGCGGATGGCGCGCGCGGTGATGTCGAATTCCGCCGCCAGCTCGGTGATGGTGTAGGTGACGGGAGCAGCAGATGCCGACTTGGGGGCGGCGGCGCGCGCGGTGGCCATGGCGTGACTGACGTTGACGTCAACGTAAATGCAGCCGCGACTATACAAAGCGGGCTTGTTGGACCGACGGGTCTGCAGTGCGTCAAAAAAATCGGCGGCCGGGTTGCCCCGACCGCCGTATCCAACCGAGCCTCCCAGCTCTGGTCTACCCTGAGAAACGCCTGATGACAGCGTTGAGGGCCAGTATCTGCAGGTCATGGCCGGGCGCACATCCTCCAAAGGACGGAGCACCCACCAAGGTGGGACAACGCCGGTATCCGATCAATCCAGGACGGGCAGCTGCTCGTGGCGCAGCACGCCGCGGGCTTGCTCGAAGCCGGGCAGGGCCTGGCGCACCACGTCCCAGAAGGCGGGGCCGTGGTTCATTTCGCGCAGGTGCGCCAGCTCGTGAGTGACCACGTAGTCGATGACGGGCACCGCAAAGTGCACCAGGCGCCAGTTCAGGCGGATCGACCCGTCGGCACTGGCGCTGCCCCAGCGGGTGGACGCGGAGCTGAGCGACAGGCGCTTCATGCGCACGCCCAGGCGCTGGGCGAAGACCGCACAGCGTTCTTCGAACACCCGTCGCGCCTGGCGCTGCAGCCAGCTCTGCACCACGTCGCGGATCTGGTCCGGCTCGGCGGTCTGCGGCAAGCCCAGGTGAAGGGTCAGTCGTGGCACGCCGGGCAGTGTGCTGGAGTCGGTGTGGAGGATGGCGCCCGTGGTGCGCGGGTCCAGCACCAGGATCACGGTGTCGCCCAGGAACGGGATCGTGCCGCCCTCCCGCCATTCCACACGGGCCGCTTCCAGCCGGGCCGAGCGTTCGCGCTGTTCCTGCAGTTTGCGCAGGATCCAGTTGCCCTTCTCGCGCAGGGCCGACTCGATTTCCGCCAGGCCCACCCAGCGCGGCGCGCTGACGCTCAAGCCTTCAGCACCGACGACAAAGCCGATGGTGCGGCGGCGCGAGCGGCGCAACTCATACGCCACGTGGTGGCCGCCCAGCCGCAATTCGCGCTGGGACCGCGGGTGGCGGAACTCGATGCTGGGCGGGGCGGCGGCCGCTGCGCCTGCAGCCTCTGCCACGGGCGGTGGCGCGGCCGGCGCAGCAGCGCGTGGGACCGCTGCGGGTGGCGCCGACACCTCTTCGAACAGCGTCAGCTGCGTCGGCGGCAAGGGCGGTGTCCCGGAGGGCATGGACCGCAATTCTAGGGTGCGAGCTTCCTGCGCCGTGTCGGCGGGCTCGTCTGTGGTTTGGGTGGAGGGTTTGGCTGCGTGTTTGGCTGCGTGTATGGCGACGGCTTTGCGGCGCTTTCCCCGGCTCGTTCACGGTATGCAGCGAAGGCGTCTCGGCGAACCCGGGTCAGCGATTGCTCGATCTCGCTCAGGTGCCGGCGCATCTCGGCTGCCGCGGCCGCGCCACTTTCGGCCAGTGCCGCCAGCAATTCTTCGTGCCGATGTGCCACGCACACGGGGCGACTGCCGCCAAGGTCCAGCGCCATCAGCAGCGACGTCGTCGGCAGCAGTTCGTCCAGCATGTGCAGGAAGACCGGGTTGCCCGACAGCTCCGCAAGGCGGCGGTGGAACTGGCCGGACAGGCGGATCGCGGCCGGCCTGTCGCCCCGGGCGCTGGCGCGCGCTTCGTCTGCCAGCAAGGCCGAAAGCTGCTCCAGCGCGTCGGCCGGCAGCCGACCGCCCAGGCGGCGGGCGATCTCGCACTCCACCACACGCCGCGCGTCAAAGACATGGGTCGCCAGTTCGTGCGTGGGCTCGGCCACCTGGGCGCCGCGGTTGTGCTGCAGTTCGATCAGGCGGTCTTGCGCCAGTCGCTGCAAGGCCTGGCGGACCACGGTACGGCTGACCTCGAAGCGTTCGGCCAGTTCCTCTTCACGCAGCCGTGTGCCGGGCACCAGGCGGTGTTCCAGCACCGCCCCGTACAACGCGTCGTAGACGCGGTCGGTGGCGGTGGGCTCAGCCGCCGCCATGCTGCGGGCCGCGGCGCCGCTGCAGCCACCAGCCAGCCGCCAGCGTCAGGCCCATCACGGCAAAGGACACCACGGTGGTGACCGTGCCCAGCGCATAGATCACCGGTGTGGTGACCGTGGTGGTGAGGCCTTGCAGTTCCAGCGGCAGCGTGTTGAGGTCACCCATGGCCTGGGACGACCGCGCGATCTCGTCCCAACTGAGCGTGAAGCCGAACATGCCGACGCCGACCAGGCTGGGCCCGACAAGCGGCAGCACCACATGGCGCAGGCTCTGCCAGGGCGTGGCGCCCAGGTCGCGCGCCGCTTCTTCATAGGCCGGGTTGAAGCGGTTGAACACCGCAAACATGATCAAGAGGCCAAAGGGCAGCGTCCAGGTCAGCTGCGCACCCAGCCCGCTGGTGAACAGGCCCAGCAGGGACGTGTAGCCCTCGGCCAAGCTGGGCGCATGGCTCTCCAGCCAAGCCTTGAGGCCTGTGTCCACCAGGCGGAACATCAGGCCGATGCCCAGGCTCACGACAATGCTGGGCATGATGAGGCTGGCCACCACCACATAGAAGAGCGCGCTGCCGCCGGGCAGCTTCTTGCGGTAGGCCAGGCCGGCCAGCAGCGACAGCAGCACGGTCAACACCATGACTGCCGCACCCAAGGCCAGGCTGCGGCGGAAGGCGCCGCCGATGTCGACGGTGCCGATGCCTTCCCACAGCTTGGCAAACCAATGCAGGCTGACACCACGCAGCGGGAAGGTCAGGCCGCCTTCCGGTCCCTGGAAGCTGAGCACGAAGATGGCCAGCATGGGGCCGTAGAGGAACAGCACGAAGACCGCAAAGAAGGCGGCCAGTGCGTAGAAGCTGGCTGGGCGTTTCACGCTGACACGCCCGCGTTGCGCGAGCCGACGCCACCAGGCGCCCGCCTCCGCTCATGTCCCCCGGCCCGGGCTTCGCCCGCGCCTCCTCCTTTACTTCGCTGCGGCGGGCGCCTGGTGGCATCGGCAACCACCTGCCGCTGGCTGCGAAGGCGGTGCGCCGTCGCCGTTGCTGGATCAGGGCGATGGGGTGCGCCGCGGAGCGAAGTAAAGGAGGAGGCGCAAGCCGCAGGCTTGCGCCGGGGGACATGAGCGGAGCGGCGCACCCCGTCGCCCTGATCCCGCCACACAGGCCGCACGCAAACAGCCACCACCTTACAGCTCCTTGCGAAGGTCGACGAGCCGCATCAGCGCCCAGATCATCAGCAGCACTGTCGCCAGCAGCACCACGGCATTGGCAGCCGCGGCCGGGAACTGCAGCACACCGGCCTGGACCTGGATGGTCTTGCCCACGCTGGCGATCTGCTGACCACCCATCACGCCGACGGTGATGAAGTCGCCCATCACCAGCGCAACCACAAAGATGCTGCCGATGATGATGCCGGTCTTGGAAAGAGGCACCACCACGTGCCACACGGCCTGCAGCGGGCTCGCGCCGCCGTCGCGCGCGGCTTCCAGCAGGCTGCGGTCAATGCGTGTCATGCTGTTGAAGATGGGCACGATCATGAACATCGTGTACAGGTGGACAAAGGCCAGCACCACGCTGAAATTGCTGAACAGCAGCCACTCCACCGGTTGGCTGACCAAACCCGCAGCCAGCAGCGTGTCGTTGACCAAGCCATTGCGGCCCAGCAGCGGAATCCAGCTGATCATGCGGATGACGTTGCTGGTCCAGAAGGGCACGGTGCACAGGATGAAGAGCACCGTCTGCCACATGACGCTCTTCACGTGGAAGGCCAGGAAGTAGGCCACCGTGAAGCCGATGGCCAGCGTCATCACCCAGGTGATCAGGCTGAACTTCAGGGTGCTGACATAGGTGCGCAGCGTGACCTCACTGAACAGGTCCGCATAGGACTGCAGCGTGAAGGCTGGGATCAGTTCGTAGTCAGTCGCCTGCCAGAAACTGACCATCAAGATCAGCGCCAGCGGCAACAGGAAGAACACGACGAACACCGCCGCCAGGGGCGCAGCCTGCGCCCAGGCGACCCGTGTCCGCCGTGCTGTCGTCATCGCAGGCTCAAGCTGCGACGAACTCGTTCCACTTCTGCACCATGTAGACGTTCTCGTCCATGATGGCGTTCCAGCAGGCGATGCCGCCCATGCGCTGTTCGTAGCTGCCGCCGTCGCGCACGCTGCCGGCCTTGGCCAGCAGGTCGCCATTGGGACTCTTGATGTCCTGGCTGGCGGCCTTGCCTTCCATCCAGTAGGCCCACTCGTAGGCTTCCATCTTGGCCTTGGCGGTTTCCAGCACGGCGCTGTAGTAGCCCTGGCGGTTCAGGTAGGCGCCGGCCCAGCCGTCCAGGAACCAGTTGATGAACTCGTAGGCCGCGTCGGCCTTCTTGCCCGTCACGCTCTTCGGAATGCCGAAGCCGGCGGCCCAGGCACGGTAGCCTTCCTTCAGCGGCTGGAAGGTGCAGGCGATGCCCTTGGTGCGCACCGCCGTGACGGCCGGACTCCACATCGACTGGATCACGACTTCTCCGCTGGCCATCAAGTTGACGGATTCGTTGAAGTCCTTCCACAGCGCGCGGAACTGGCCGGCCTTCTTGGCTTCGATCAGCGTCTTGATGGTCAGGTCGATCTCGGCCTTGGTCATGTTCCCCTTGTCGGGGTACTTGTAGAGGCCCTTGGCCTCGATGACCATGGCCGCGTCCATGATGCCGATGGACGGGATGTTCAGGATGGCGGCCTTGCCCTTGAACTCCGGGTTCAGCAGTTCGGCCCAGCTGTTGATGGGGCGCTTGATCAGGTCGGGCCGGATGCCCAGCGTGTCGGCGTTGTAGACCGTGGGGATCAGGGTCATGTACTGCGTGGGCGTGGCGCTGAAGGTCTTGCTGCCCGGCTTTTCCAGGTACATCACCTTCTTGGGCGCGGTGCCCTGGTCGCCGACCTTCTTGCCGCCGACTTCGCCCTTGGTGAACAGGCTGGTGATCTTGTCGGCGTTCTTGATGCGCTTGGTGTCGATGCCCAGCAGGTTGCCCGTGGGGATGATCTTCTTCAGGCTGAAGTATTCGGTGTCGATCAGGTCGAAGCTGTTGGGCGCGGTGACGGCGCGCTTGGTGACGTCGTCGGTCGTGACGGCCACGTACTGGATCTTGATGCCGGTGTCTTTTTCGAACTTGTCACCGATGGCCTTGTCCTGGTTCACCGCGGTGCCCAGGTAGCGCAAGGTGATCTTTTCCTGCGCGTGCACGGCGGGGAAACCGGCGATGCCCACGGTGGCGGCACCGGTGGCCTTCAGCAGTTGACGGCGGTTCATGCTCATGGCGTGTTCTCTCCTGGCTTGTTGGTTGGGGTTTTGGAATCAGGCCGCGAGCGGGTGCGCGTCGGCTTCGGGCCAGCGCATGCCCAAGCGCTGGCCGGGTTGCAAGGGGCGGGCGTGGAAATCGGCGTCGGGCAGCACGGCGATCCAGGCGCCGCGGTCCGGGTTTTCGTCGGGACTTTCGGCGTCGGTGGACTCGGCCTCGCCGTCCGGCACCAGGTGCACCTGCACCTGGCTGCCTTGGTATTCGATGGCGGACACGGTGACGGCCAGGCCGCCTGCGTCCACCGCGCCCAGCGTCAGCCGGTCGCTGCGCACGGCCACCTTGCCGACGGGCGTGCTGATGACGTTGTGCGCGCCAATGAAGCGCGCCACGAATTCCGTGCGCGGGCGCTCAAAAACGTCGCGGGCACTGCCGGCTTGTTCGATGCGGCCGTGGTTCATCACCACCACCAGGTCGGCCAAAGCCATGGCTTCTTCCTGGCTGTGCGTGACGTGGATGAAGCTCATGCCCAGTTCACGGTGCCAACGCTTCAGCTCCGCGCGCATCTTCACGCGCAGGAAGGGGTCCAGTGCCGACAGCGGCTCGTCCAGCAGCAGCACCTGCGGCTGCATCATCAGCGCACGCGCCAAAGCCACCCGCTGCTGCTGCCCGCCAGACAGGGCCGCCGGCAGCCGCGCCGCCAGGCTGTCCATGTGGACCAGCTTCAACAGGTCCTGCGCACGTGATTCGCGTTCGGCCTTGGCCTGGCCCTTCATGCGGGCGCTGAAGGCCACGTTGTCCAGCACCGTGAGGTGGGGGAACAGCGCGTAGCTCTGGAACATCATGGCCGTGCCACGTTCAGCCGGCGTCAGGTGCGTGATGTCGCGCCCGCCCAGCAGCACCTGGCCACTGGTGGGCTCCTCGTGCCCGGCCACCATGCGCAGCGTGCTGGTCTTGCCGCAGCCCGACGGCCCCAGCAGGCAGCAGTACTGCCCACCCGGCACCACCAGGTCGATGCCGGCCACGGCCACGGCATCGCCAAAGCGCTTGCACAGGGCTTGAAGGACCAGATCGGGGCGCTGGGTCATGTCGGGGGGTCCTACGCAATCCACGTGCCATGGTTCGCGGGCCCCGACCGCCGGGCGCGGGCCTTGCAAGTGCGTCGCCAGGGCGGGCACCGCGCTGAGATGGGTGCCCGCTTTGTATGCAAAATGCACCGAAACGGACACGGTAGGAACCATGAAGTTGCTGCTCGTCAACCCCAATACCTCGGCCGCGATGACCGAGGGCATGACCGAAGCTGCACGCGCCGTGGCCGCACCGGGCACGGTGGTGGTGGGCCGCCAGCCCAGCTTCGGGCCTGCCTCCATCGAAAGCCACTTCGACGATGTCTTCGGTGCCGCTGGCGTGGCCGAACAGGTCAAGCTGGCTCAATCGATACCCGGCGAAGGCTTCGATGCGGTCGTCATCGCCTGCTTTGGCGACCCGGGCCTGGACGCCGCCCGCGAACTCACCACGGCGCCGGTGCTGGGCATCGCGGAAGCCGCCTTCCACGCGGCCTCTTTCGTGGCCACCGGCTTTTCGGTGGTGACCACCATGACCCGCACCTGCGTCATCGCCGAACGGCTGGTGACCCGCTACGGCTTCGAGCGGACCTGCCGGGGCATCCACGGCACCGACATCCCGGTGCTGGCGCTGGAGACCTGCGGCGAAGACACCATCGCGCAGATCGAAGCCGCCGCGCGCCAAGCCCTGGCCCGGGACCGCAGCGGTGCGATCGTGCTGGGCTGCGGCGGCATGGCGGCCTTGTGCCGCACGCTGCAGCAGCGCCTGGGCGTGCCGGTGGTGGACGGTGTCAGCGCAGCAGTGAAGATGGCCGAGGCACTGGTGGCGCTGGGGCTGAAGACGGAAAAGCGGGGCGACTACGCGCCGCCGCTGGACAAGCCGTGGGCGGGCTGGGCGGCCCCGCTGGGCCGTCACTGAAATCATGTCATTTCAGCGGGCACGGATCTGCAGTGTCCGCTTCCTCAGAATCTATGATGACCGGGTCACCTCCGGGCATGACCATGGGCAATGACCAACTCCAGGACCGTCAGAGCCTGCGCAAGGCCCGCTGCGCCGTGGTCTTTGCCGACCTGGTGGAATCGGTGCGGTGGTACCGGGCCGACGAATCAGGCGTCATTGCGCGCTGGCGCATGTTCGCCGAGCAGGCCCGAGAACAGTGGGTGGTGGCCAACGCTGGTCGCGTGGTCCGCACCGACGGCGACGGCTTGCTGATGGAGTTCCCGGATGCCAGGCGTGCCGTGGCGGGTGCATTTGCCTTGCATGCGGGCCTTTCGCAGCACAACCTGTCTCACAGCCTGGGCAAGCCCATGCTGCTGCGCGTGGGCCTGCACGTGGACAACGTCAGCTTTGACGACCGTGAGGCCTATGGCGCTGGCGTCAATCTGGCCCAGCGCATCACAACGCTTGCGCAGCCAGGCCAAACGCTGGTGTCTGCTGCAGCGCGCGACGGACTGGTGGATGGCGTTCATGCCCACCTGGAAGACCTGGGCGAGCGCTACGTCAAGGAAATGGACGAGCCGGTACGGGTGGTTCGCGCCCGGCCGGTCGGCAGCCTGACCAGCACAGAGACCGTGGCTCCCCACCCCGTTTCGGCCTTGCGTCCGACCTTGGCGGTCGTGCCCTTCCAGCCCGCATCGGCTGACGCCGATCACCAGGCATTGGGTCACGCCATGGCCGACGACATCATCGCGGCGCTGTCGCGCCACCCCGGGCTTCAGATGGTGTCGCGCCTGTCCACGGCCGCGTTCAAGGACGCGAGCCTGGACTGGTCACGGCTGCGACCCCTGCTGGGTGCCAGCTTCGTCCTGAGCGGTCGCTACTATGTTTCGGGGGGGCGGGTTCGTCTGACCTTGGAACTGAGCGAGACGGAGCACGGGCACGTGCTCTGGGCCGATTCGGCGCGGGCTGATGTGCAGGCGCTGTTCGAAGGCACGGACGATCTGGTGCCGCTCGTGGTAAGGCAGGTGGCCAGCCACATCTCGGCGCGCGAATTGGTGCGGGTTCGCAGCCTGCCCATGGAGACCCTGCAGTCCTACACCCTCTACCTGGGAGCGGAGGGGCTGATGAGCAGCCTGGTGCGGCAAGACTTCATGCGATGCCGTGAAGTACTGGAGCACCTGGCAGAACGTCACCCACGCCAAGCCGTTCCGCACGCCATGCTCGCCAAGTGGCACGTCAACCATCTGGTGCAGGTCTGGAGCGATGACGAACTGAGCGACCAGCGCAAGGGCATGGACCACGCGGCACGGGCTCTGGACCTGGACCCGGAGCAGCCCCTGGCCTTGGCGGCAGCGGGTCTGGTGCACATGAATCTCCGGGGCGACATGGGCGCCGCCCGCGGATGCCTGGAGAAGGCCCTGCAAGTCGATCAACAGCAGGCCGCCGCCTGGGCCTGGCTGTCCGCCATACAGGCCTACGGCGGCGAACATGGTGCAGCCCAGGCCTCGGCCGCACAGGCGCTGGCACTGTCGCCGCTGGACCCCGAACGCCACGTGTTTGAAGCCTACGCCGCCCTGGCTGACATCGCTGCCGGGCAATACGCGGCTGCGGTGTCGCACGCAAGCCAATCGCTGCGCTTGCATGCCCTGCACTCGCCGTCGCACCGGCTGCTGGTGGGCAGCCTGTGGTTGGCTGGACAGCACGACCATGCGCGGCAGGCTGCACAGCAGTGGCTGCACACCTTCCCCGGCGCCCACTCGGGCACGCGCACTGCGCGCGGCCTGGGCGCGGCCGCCACCTGGCGTGAACACTTCGCAGACGCTGTGCGCAGCGCGGGCGTGCCCAGTGCGCCACCCTTGCCCCGTGCACCCACCCAACTGTCCTGAGAAAAGGCACGCCCCATGTCCAACGGCTACAGCAGCACCGGGATCTTCCTGAGCGGCTCCACAGGGCCAGACCTGGGCGCGGAACTTAACCCGCACTACAACCCGCACTACAACCCGCACTACAACCCGCACCACAACCCGCACTACAACCCGCATCACAACCCTCACCACAACCCTCACCACAACCCGCACGCTGGGCAGCAGCCCGGCCTCGATCCCAGGACCTCATCGCCCTGGCCGTGGCAGGACCTGGACCCGGACTGGACCTACGCAGGCGGCAAGGACACGCTGCTGGCGCAGGCACTGCGCAAGGTGCAAGCACGGCTGGTGGGTGAGCGGGACACACGGCGAGCCATGGCCGAGCCGGGCCGCGTTGCGCAACCCGCGGCCCAGAGCAAAGGCCAGCACCTGTGGCGTTGGCAGAGTGAGTTCCGGCAACAGGCCGTGGTGGGCGAGTTGCTGGGTCACACGGCGGTGCAGGGCGCTCAGGTCTATCTGCTGGTGCGCACAGCGGACGAGCCAATGAAGGTTGATGCCCACAAGCTTGTGGGCATCAAGGCTCCTGCCAAGAATTTTGACTACAGACTGCAAATCGACAAGGTGGTGCGCGCCGCCTCGGAGCGCGAAGAACGCCTGCCCGAGATCCTGAGCCAGGCGGCGGACTTCCGGCCCTTCTTCTACAGCCTGACCGGCCTGGACCGTGTGCCCGTTGCTCGCACCGACGAGTTGATCCTTGTCGCCTGGGCCTGGGCCACGCATGTACTGATGATGTTGAAGAACAACATCGCCGAGTACAGGCCTGTGCAGCGGTCGGCACTGGTGATGCCGATCATCGCCACGCCGGGCCATGGATCGCTGCCCAGCGGTCACGCCACGATCGCGTCCATGACCGCGTACCTGCTTTCCGATCTCCTCAACTACGAGCGGACTGCTCCACGCAGGGAACTCCTCATGCACCACTTGGCCTCCAGGATCGCCTTCAACCGTGTCGTGGCCGGGGTGCACTTTCCAATGGACAGCTATGTCGGCGAGCGGCTTGGGGGTTACTTGGCAGGGACTTTCATGGCTATGGCCAGGGGCCCGGCAGGTGAACTCAAGCCGGCAGCCCAAGACATCGTCCTGAAGCCCGACTCGCAGTGGGCTGAAGGCCAGCAAACGACGCTGGACTTCGGCGCGACAATTCCTGCACCTTCAATCCCTTCACTGAGGGCCATGTGGTCAGCGGCGACCAAAGAGTTGGAAGGCTTCAGGATCTGACCATGCCGCACTGGAAGGCCGCTGCCACTCAGACCGCCGCCAAGCCCGGCAAGAAAAAGGCTGTACCGACGCAATCGAGCCAAGTCCCAGCCGCTGCGACCTGGCCGCGGCCCGAGGATTTGCCTCTCACATGCGACCCCTATCTGACCTGGGCGGTGGCATCGCAATGGCGCGGCGAAGCCCGCAGCGTGCAGTCGCGCGACTTCATGACCGACGAGCAGCAGATCCGCGTGCTCTTGCGCGCAGAGTCGTCTGATGTGCTGATGGACCTGAGCCGGCACAAAGACATTCAGATCGCGCCGGTCTATCTCGACGGTGGGGCTGGCACCGGCAAGAACGAGTTCGCGACGGCGCGCTTCGCCACGGCCACATTGCACCCCTCATTCTTGAAAACGCTGCTGGACACCTACACGGGCGTCGAGTTCGAGTTGGCAACGGCTGTGCGGGACCAGGGTGGCCCTTTGAAGGGCGATGCCAAGGGTTATTTCGGGCAGCAGACGGACCTGGACATTGCGGCCGTTCGAGCACATGTCACAGCCGGGTTGAAGTCCGAGGCCCAAGGCAACGCTCGCGGTAACGCAAAGGCACCTGCATCTGCACCAGCTCCCGGCACGATCGCTGTCTTCGACTATGGCTGCCCGTTCTTGCGCGACGAGTTCATGGACGAAGCAGGCGAATCAACCCGCATCGCGGCTGTGTGGCACCAGGAAAGCTTCAAGGTCGAAAGGCCCTGGACCACGCCGAAGTCAAAGCATAGCCAAGGCCGCGTGCTAGGGCGGGCTCAGATCGACCAATTGATCAAGCTGTCGCGTGATCCAGCAAGGTCTGCTGACGAGGCCACCATCTACAGCGGACTGAACTACCTTATCGACTATGCGCACCCGCGCCGGCGGGTGTTCACAAGTACCCATGGCGCACACGTGCTGGATGTAGCGGGTGGAACCCCGAACCCTCTGCACCCCAATGCACTGAAGGATGAAGCCTGCAAGGCAAAGCTGGTCTTCGTCCAGATGCCGGAAGACACGGCCGGCGACAGTTCGGCCGCGTCGCTGGGTGCGTGCCTGCTGGATGCCCTGCGCTACACGTTGGCCGTCAGTTCCCCGGAAGAGCCGCTGGTGGTCAACGTCAGTTTTGGCAACACGGCCGGGCCGCACGACGGCAGTTCCTTGATCGAACAAGCCATGGATGAATTGCTGCAACTGAGGCCTCGGAACTTCGCCGTGGTGCTGGCGGCCGGCAACTCCCGCCACATGGGCCTGCACTGTCGGCGAACGCCTTCCGCGAAGCGCACCGCGCTGTTCCGCATCAACGTCATGCCCGGTGACCGCACGGACACGTTTGTGGAGTTCTGGTACGAGTCCCGCGCTGACTTGCAGTTCCGCGCGCGCCTGCCCAGCGGAGTCTGGTCCGATTGGGTGGCCGCAGATGCTGGCGCGGATCTTCGCAACGACACCGACGGAGACATTGTCGCCAGCCTCATCCATCGCAAGAAGGTGCCCAACGGCAATCGCTCGCTGATGTTGCTGGCCCTGCGCCCCACCGAGACCCCGGCCGACGACGAAGGACCGCTGGCCCCATCAGGTCAGTGGGAAGTCGAGGTAGGTCTTGGCTCGACGTCAAACAGCCGTCCAACTGCGGTGGATGCCTGGATCAAACGGGACGACTCGCGACCATTCGGCGGGCGCGTGCAAAGCACCTTCGTGGGTCTGGACCGCAGCGACGCCGACAACACGCTCAATGGCCTGGCCACCGGATCGCACACCATCGTGGCTTCTGGCTTCCGGTGGAGCAATGGGATGGTCGTGGACTACGCATCCGAGGGCCCACGCACGGGCAAAGACCAACTGCCCTTGATCTATGGCCTGTGCGAATGGGATTCCGTAGACCCGGGCATCCGAGCTTCGGCGGTGCGCAGCCGCGAAACGCGCCTGATGAACGGCACCAGCGTCGCTGCCCCGGTTGTGGCGCGCCAAGCCTTCAATTTGATGTGCGAGGCCGTGGCAGGCGGTTCGCCCTTGGACAAGACCGCGCTGTGGGCGGCCTTGCAGGGCCAGGCCGAGCAGCGTGGTTCCGTCCTGCGGGTTGCAGCCGGTCGCGAGCCCTGAGTCAGGTCACTGAAGCCGCGTACGCCTCCGGATCTAGGCGCCGCATCTCGGCTTCGATCCAGGTCTCGACTTCCTTCATCAGTTCCTCGGGCTCGCGGCCCTCGCTGCTGATGGGTTTGCCAATGGTTACGTCCACCAGGCCCGGACGCAGCAGAAAACTCTTGCGCGGCCAGCAATGTGCGGCGTTGTGGGCAATGGGCACGATGGGCACGCCGGACGCAATTGCCAGGCGCGACGCGCCGCTCTTGTAGACGCCCTGCTGCCCACGCGGGATGCGCGTGCCTTCCGGGAACATGATCACCCAGATGCCCTCAGCCGCCAGGCGCTTGCCTTGCGCGGCCACCTTGTTCCAGGCTTCGGCGCGCTTGCTGCGATCGATGTGGATCATGTCCAGGCGCCCCATGGCCCAGCCGAAGAAAGGCACGTAGAGCAGTTCGCGCTTGAACACATAGGCCAGCGGGTGCGGCATGAAGGTGGGGATAGCGAAGGTCTCCCAGGTGCTCTGGTGCTTGGCGGCCAGCACCACCGACGCATTGGCGTCGCCGCGCGTGGGCAGGTTTTCAAGTCCCGTGACCCGGTAGTTCACGCCGCAGATCACCTTGGCGCCCCAGATGGCGATGTCCAGCCAGAACATGGTCGGCCAGTACAGCTTCTGTCCCCGGATGAAGATGGACAGCACCAACATCGCCAGGCCCCACGGGATGACGGTGAGCGCCATCCACAGGATGAACAAGGCGGAGCGGACCGCCCACAGCAGTTTCATCGGGCCAGGCTCCCGGACATGGAATCGGCGTGGTGGTCGCGCAGCAGCAGAAAGTCGGCGAATGCGGCCAGGCTGGCATGCGCCCGGGCGCCGGGGACCTGTTCGATCAGCGCGCTGATTTGCTCGCCGGGCAGGCCGGCCGCGCGGCCGCTCAGCACCAGGTGCGGTTCGCAGCCAGCCGCCGACGCGGCTTCCAGGTCGCGGGCCGTGTCGCCCACCACGGGCACGGTCGACAGGTCCACGCCGTAGCGGTGACCCACGTCCAGCAGCAGGCCGGGCTTGGGCTTGCGGCAGTCGCAGTCGTCTTCAGGCGTGTGCGGGCAGAAGAACACGGCGTCGATGCGGCCGCCCTGCGCCTGCAACTGCTGGTGCATGTGGGCGTGCACGGCGTTGACGGCGCTCATGTCGATCATGCCGCGGCCGATGCCGCTCTGGTTGGTGGCCACCACCACGTGCCAGCCGGCGTGGTTCATGCGCGCGACGGCTTCCAGCGCGCCGGGCACGGGCACCCATTCCTCGGGCGCGGTGACGTGGCCTTCGCGGTATTCATTGAGGACGCCATCACGGCCCAGCACGACGATCTTGGTCAGGTGCATCATGGAGCGTCCTTCGCGGTCAGGCCGCCAAACGGCTGAGGTCGGCCACGCGGTTCATGGCGGCGTGCAGGCTGGCCAGCAGCGCCAGCCGGTTGTTGCGCAGTGCCACGTCATCCGCGTTGACCATCACGCCGTCGAAGAAGGCGTCCACCGGCGCCTTCAATGCGGCCAGGGCCTGCAGGCTCGCGGCGTAGTCGCCTTGCTCGAAAGCAGCGTCGGCCTGGGGCGCTACCGACTTCAACGCGGCGGCCAAGGCTTGCTCGGCCGGCTCCTTCAGCAAGGTGTCGTCCACGGTCTTGCTCACTGCGCCCTCGGCCTTCTTCAGGATGTTGCTGACGCGCTTGTTGGCGCTGGCCAGGGCCGGCGCTTCAGGCAGCGCGGCAAAAGTACGCACCGCAGCCAGGCGGCGGGGGATGTCACCCAGGCGCCTGGGGCCCAGGGCAATGACCGCGTCCACTTCCTGCGCGCTGTAGCCCTGGTCGCGCAGGCTCACGGCCAGGCGGTCTGCAAAGAAGGCCAGCAGTGCCTCGCTGGGGTCGGTGATGAGTTCGCCAAAGGCTGGCAGCGCCGCGCTCACGAGGTTGGGCAAGTCCAGCGGCAGGTTCTTTTCTACCAGGATGCGGATCACGCCCAGGGCATGGCGGCGCAATGCAAACGGGTCCTTGTCGCCGGTGGGCAACTGGCCGATGCCGAACAGGCCCACCAGGGTCTCCAGCTTGTCGGCCAGGGCCAGCACCGTGCCGCTGTGGTTGCGCGGCAGCGCGTCGCCGGCAAAGCGCGGCTTGTAGTGGTCTTCGATGGCGATGGCCACGCCGTCACGCAGCCCTTCGTGACGGGCGTAATACCCGCCCATGATCCCTTGCAGTTCCGGGAACTCGCCCACCATGTCGGTCAGCAGGTCGGTCTTGGCCAGCAACGCGGCTTGCTGCACCTTGCTGTCCAGCACCTTGAATTCGTCCTGCGCGTCCACCGTGAAGGGCAGCGTGGCCGCGCTCAACTGCTGCACGATGGCGTGGCCGATGGCGCGCACACGCTCGGCGCGGTCACCCTGGCTGCCCAGCTTGCCGTGGTAGACCACCTTGGACAGCGCAGGCACGCGGCTTTCCAGCGTCTTCTTGCGGTCCTGGTCGAAGAAGAACTTGGCATCGGCCAGGCGCGGGCGCACCACGCGTTCGTTGCCCTGCACCACGCGGCTGGGGTCGGCCGGGTTGATGTTGCTGACGATCAGGAAGCGGTTGGTCAGCTTGCCTTCACGGCCCGGTGATTCATCCAGCAGCGGGAAATACTTCTGGTTGGCCTTCATGGTGAGGATCAGGCATTCCTGCGGCACGGCCAGGAATTCGGGCTCGAACTGGCAGGCCAGCACGTGCGGACGTTCCACCAGCGCGGTCACTTCGTCCAGCAAGGCCTCGTCTTCAATGGGCTTGCCACCGACAGCCGCAGCGGCCGCGGCCAGCTGGCGCACGATGTCGGCTCGGCGCGCGGCAAAGCTGGCGATGACGGCACCCTGCTCGGCGAGTTGCTGTTCATAGTGGTCGGCGTGCTGCAGGACCACCGGGTCCATCGGCGCTTCAAAGCGGTGGCCGCGGGTCTGGCGACCGCTGGTCAAGCCCAGGGCGCTGATGGGCACCACGTCGGCGCCGTGCAGCGCCACCAGGCCATGCGCCGGGCGCACGAAGTGCACGCTGCTCCAGCCGTCTTCCAGTTGGTACTGCATGACCTTGGGAATGGGCAGCTTGGCTAGGGTCTCTTCAAGAGCGTTCTGCAGGCCAACTTGAAGCGCTGAACCCTTTGCCAAGGTTCTGAAGTAGACAGCTTGGTTCTTGCCTTCGCCTTCCGCATACAGGCGATCGGGGCCATCAACAGCCGCTGGCCACTTGTCGACCAGCGCTTCACGACCAAGCTTCGCCATGGCCTTGCGGAAGGCCGGCGTCGGCTGTCCATTTGCGTCAAGTGCCACGGAGGTCGGCATCACCTTGCGGACCTCTTCGGAGTCCGGCGCCACCGATAGGACGTGGCTGATGCGCGCGGCCAGGCGGCGTGGGCTGGCGAAGACGTTCAGCGCCGAGCCGTCTCCAGCAAGGCCCGAGGAGCGCAGGCTTTGCAGCAACACGCTGCCAAACGCTTCGCCCAGCTTCTTCAGCGCCTTGGGCGGCAGTTCTTCAACGAACAGTTCAACGAGCAGATTGCGTGCAGTCATGACAAATCTCCCGCCGGGCCGTCCAAAGGGAGATTTGCGCCCCCTTGGGGGGCAGCGAACGAAGTGGGCGTGGGGGTCGTCATCTCAGGCCGCCTTCTTGGCGATCTGCGCCAGCACTTCGTCGGCCCAGGCCTTGGGCGCCATCGGGAAGCTTAAGCGCGCACGGCTGTCCAGGTAGCTGGCCGCCACGCTGCGCGCCAGGTTGCGGATGCGGCCGATGTAGGCAGCCCGCTCCGTCACGCTGATCGCACCGCGCGCGTCCAGCAGGTTGAAGCTGTGGGCCGCCTTCAGCACCTGCTCGTACGCGGGCAAGGCCAGACTCTGTTCCATCAGGTACTTGGCCTGCTTTTCATGCGCGCCAAAGGCTTGCAGCAGGAAGTCCACGTCGCTGTGCTCGAAGTTGTAGGTGCTCTGTTCCACCTCATTCTGGTGGTAGACGTCGCGGTACTTCAGGGTGTCGGTCCACTGCAGGTCGTAGACGTTTTCCACACCCTGCAGGTACATGGCCAGGCGCTCCAGGCCATAGGTGATTTCGCCGGTGATCGGCTTGCAGTCGATGCCGCCCACCTGCTGGAAGTAGGTGAACTGCGTCACCTCCATGCCGTTCAACCAGACCTCCCAGCCCAGGCCCCAGGCGCCCAGCGTGGGGTTCTCCCAGTCGTCTTCGACAAAGCGCACGTCATTGACCTTGAGGTCAAAGCCCAGCGCTTCCAGGCTGCCCAGGTAGAGCTCCAGGATGTTGGCCGGCGCGGGCTTCAGCACCACCTGGTACTGGTAGTAGTGCTGCAGACGGTTGGGGTTGTCGCCGTAGCGGCCGTCCTTGGGGCGGCGGCTGGGCTGTACGTAGGCGGCCTTCCAGGGTTCCGGGCCCAAGGCGCGCAGGAAGGTGGCGGTGTGGCTGGTGCCGGCGCCCACTTCCATGTCATAGGGCTGCAGGAGTGCACAGCCCTGGGCGTCCCAGTAGCTCTGCAGTTTCAGGATGATCTGCTGGAAGGTCAGCATGGTGCGGATCGGCTGGGCCTCGTCAAAAGCCCGTGTCTCGAAAACCCTCGAGTTTACGGGGCGGGGCTTCCGCTAGCCTGCGTGCCGATGACGACGCAGCAACTGGTCCTGAGCCTTGTGCTGGCCACCATGGTGTTTTCGGTGGCCCTGGAACTGAAGGTGGACGACTTCAGGCGGGTGGCCCAGGCGCCGCGCCTGGTGCTGATCGGGCAGATCCCGCAGTTCATCCTGCTGCCTGGCGCCACGTGGATCGCCACGCTGCTGCTGGACCTGCCGCCGAATATCGAAGCGGCCATGATCCTGGTCGCCTGCTGCCCGGGCGGGTCGCTGAGCAACGTGGTCACGCACCACGGGCGCGGCAACACGGCACTGAGCGTCAGCATCTCGGCCGTGGCGGCTGTGCTGGCGCTCTTCCTGACGCCTTTCAACTTCACCTGGATGGTGTCCACCAACCCGGCCACCGCGGGCTGGCTGCGGCAGCTGGACATTGACGCGTCCGACATCTGGTGGAGCCTGCTGGCCCTGCTGGCCCTGCCCATGGCGCTGGGCCTCTTGTGCAGCCACCAGGCGCCCGCGCTGACAGCGCGCATCCGCAAGCCGCTGGGAACTTTCAGCCTGGTGGCCTTGCTGCTGTTCATCGTGGCCGGGCTGATCAAGGAACGCCACCTGCTCAATGTGCAGCTGCTGCCGCAGTTGCTGATCGTGGTGCTGCACAACGCGGCGGGCTTGTTCCTGGGCTGGGCCGCAGCCACGGTCTTCCACGTGGCCGAGCGCGACCGGCGCGCCATCATGATCGAAGGTGGCATGCAGAACTCCGGCCTGGCGCTGGGGATCATTGCGGTGCAGTTCAACTCGGACCTGGGCATGGTGATCATCGCCAGCCTGTGGGGCATGTGGCACATCGTCAGCGGCATGACGCTGGCCACGCTGTGGAGAAGAAGAGATGCTCGACTCGGTCTTTGAAGGCGCCACGGTCGTGGACGGCACGGGCGCCGCGCCCTTCACGGCCGACGTGGGCGTGCAGGACGGGCGCATCGTGGAGGTCGGCCGCATCACCGGTGCCGCGCGCGAACGTATGGCCGCGCAGGGCGCCTGGCTCACGCCGGGCTTCGTCGACATCCACACCCACTACGACGGCCAGGCCACCTGGGACGAAACCTTCAGCCCCAGCATCCACCACGGCGTGACCACGGTGCTCATGGGCAATTGCGGCGTCGGCTTCGCACCCAACGTGCCAGGGCGCGAGGCCGAACTCATTGCGCTGATGGAAGGCGTCGAAGACATCCCCGGCGCGGCGCTGGCCGAAGGCGTGAAGTTCAACTGGCAGAGCTTTGCGCAGTACATGGACGTGCTGGACGCCATGCCGCACAGCATCGACTTCGCCGTGCAGGTGCCGCATGACCCGCTGCGCATGGCCGTGATGGGCCGCCGCGCCGTGGCCAACGAACCCGCCACGGCCGCAGACATTGCCGCCATGCAGGCGCTCTTGCGCGACGCGCTGCAGGCCGGCGCGGCTGGCTTTTCCACTGGCCGAACCGACAACCACCGCACGGCGCGCGGCCTGGAAACGCCGGCTTCCGAAGCGAGTGCCGCCGAACTCACCGGCCTGGCGTCGGCCTTCCAGGGCCTGGCCCACGGCGTGGTGCAAGTGGTGAGCGACTTCGACCTCTTGCGCGGGCCGGGTCGCTTCGACCTGGAATTCGACCTGGTAGAAGCCCTGGCACAGGCCAGCGGCAAGCCCCTGTCCATGACCTGGCTGCAGCGCGACCCCGGTGGCGAGCAATGGAAGGCCATCCAGGCGCGCGTGGAAACGGCAGTGGCGCGCGGCCTGCCGCTCTTCATGCAGACGGCGTCGCGCGGCATTGGCGTCATCAACGGGCTGGACGCCAGCTTCCACCCCTTCATGGGCTTCCCCGGGTACAAGGAAGTGGCCCACCTGCCGCTGTCTGTGCGTGCGGCTGCGCTGCGCGAACCGGCCCGCAAGGCGCGCATCCTGGCCGAGAAGAGCGAACGCATCAGCGGCGATGGCACGCCGGTGCCGCCGCTGGTGGACATCCTGCTGGCGCGCATCGAACTGATCGCCGGCCGCATGTTCCCGCTGAACGAACAGCCAGACTACGAACCCCATGTGATGCAGAGCTTCTTCGTGCGCGCCAAGCAGCGCGGCTGCAGCGCGCTGGAGGCGCTCTACGACCACTTCGCCGCCGGCGACGGCGCCAACCTCGTCTACTTTCCAATCTTCAACTACAACGACGGCAACCTGGACACCGTGGGCCTCATGCTGCGGCACCCCCGGGCGCTGTTCGGCCTGAGCGACGCGGGCGCGCACGTCGGCACCGTGTGCGACGCCAGTGCAACGACCTTCCTGCTGTCGCACTGGGCGCGCGACCGCGCCAAGGATCCGCTGCCGCTGGCCCAGGCCGTCAACTTGCTGACGGCACGCAACGCTGACTACCTGGGCTTGGGCGACCGCGGCCGCATCGCCGTGGGGCAGCGCGCTGACCTGAACCTGATCGATCCGGCACGCCTGGGTGTGGGCACCCCCCAGCTGGTTCGCGACATGCCCGCAGGGGGCAAGCGCTTCCTGCAAAAGGGCCAGGGCTACATCGGCACCTGGGTGGCGGGCGCTTGCGTGCAGCGCGAAGGCGAGGTCACAGCCGCTCGGCCGGGGCGCCTGGTGCGGATGGGACGGCCGGGCCGCTGAAACGGGCCCGCAGGGCCAAGGCCAGCGCGCCCAGACCGGCTGCCAGCGCCAGCGGCCACAGGCCGTAGCGCGAAGCCCAGTTTGCGAAGGGCGTGTTGCCCTCGCGGCCCTGCACTTTTGCCAGCAGCACGCCCTGTGTGTGCGGCGTCAGCATCGCCGTCACGCGGCCGGTGTGGTCGATGACGGCGGTAGCGCCAGTGTTGGTGGCGCGCACCATGGGCCGCTGCAGCTCCAGGCTGCGCATGCGGCTGATCTGCAGGTGCTGGTCCACGGCAATGCTGTCGCCAAACCAGCCGATGTTGCTGATGTTGGCCATGAGCGTGGGCGCGGTGGCAGGGTCGGCAAAGCGCCGGGCCAGCTCTTCTCCGAACAGGTCTTCGTAGCAGATGTTGGGGGCCACGCGCTGCGCGCCGACCGGGAATGACGGCGGGTTGAGCATGCCCCGGCTGAAATCGCCCAGGGGAATGTTCATCAAGTCCGTGAACCAGCGGAAGAGCGGCGGGATGAACTCGCCAAAAGGCACCAGGTGGAACTTGTCGTAGCGGTAAGCCGCGCCAGCCGACAGGCCCGCCACGGAGTTGGTGTAGCCGGTGTCGAAGTCCCCCAGCGGCACGCCCACCAGGGCGGCGCGGCCGGGCGCCTTGAAGTGTTCAACCAGCGTGTCCCAATAGCCCGGCGCGTAGTCCTTCAGCTGGAAGGGCAGCAGCGGCACTGCGGTTTCCGGCGCCACCACCAGGTCAGCCTGCTGCGCCAGCAATTGCCGGGACACCCAGCCCAGGGTCTCGGGCATGTGTTCGGCGGTGAACTTCTCGTCCTGCTTGACGTTGGTCTGCAGCAGGGCCACGCCCAGTTCACCGGTCGGGCGCGTGAAGTCCTGCGGACCTGCCTGCACCCCAATCACCAGGCCGACGGCCACGCCAACGGCGGACCACTGCTGGCCCCGGGTCCGGACCAGTTGCGCCAGACCCACCGCCGCCACCGCCAGCACCGCCCCCATGCCGTACACGCCCACCCAGGGCGCCAGCGCCGCCAGGGGTGAATCCACCATTGCATAGCCGGTTGCGGCCCAAGGGAATCCGGTGAACAGGGCAGCACGTGCCAGTTCCGCCAACAGCCACAAGGCCGCAAACAGCATGGCGTCCCACACCGTGTCGCGACGCCACCGTGCATAGGCCCAGCCGGCCGCCGCCAGGTACAGCGACAGCACGGCCGCCAGCGCAAAAACCGCCCCCGCAGCCATCGGCGCGGGCAAGCCGCCGTAGCGGTGCAAGCTGATGAACAGCCACCACACGCCCGCGCACAGCCAACCCACGCCGTAGCACCAGGCCAGCCACGCAGCCCGGCCGGGCTTGGCCCGGTCCAGCAGCAGCACCAGCAGGGCCACCGTCAGCAGCGTCAGCGGCCAGGCGGCCGTGTAAACGCAAGCCAGCGTTTGCAGCGCGCCCAGCGCCGCGGCGACAGGCGCAGCCAGTCGGGGCGGGCATGGCCTCAGCGAACCCAGCAGACTCAATCGACGTCGCCGCCGTCGGCCGTGGTGGTTTGCGCCGCCGTACGGGCCGCACGGGCGACACGGAACCAGCGCACCGCACCGCCGCGCGTGATCATCACGGTGAACACCAGCCCACCCACCGTGACGGCTTCGCCGCGTCGCGGCACGCGGCCGTGCTCCTGAGCCAAGAGGCCGCCGATGGTGTCGAAATCGGCCTCGGGCAGTTGCGTCGCAAAGGCCTCGTTCACCGCCGTGATGGCCACGTCGCCGGCCACGCGGTGCGTGCCGTCGGCCAGGGTGTAGATGCCGTGGTCCTGGTCGGCTTCGTCGAATTCGTCCTCGATCTCGCCGACGATCTCTTCCAGCACGTCTTCGATGGTGATCAAGCCAGCCACGGTGCCGAATTCGTCGATCACCACGGCCAGGTGATTGCGGTTGGAGCGGAAATCGCGCAGCAACTCGTTCAGGCGCTTGCTCTCCGGCACGAACACCGCCGGGCGCAGCAGCGTGCGCAGGTTCAGCTCTGGCGCGCGCTGCAGCTTCAGCAGGTCTTTGGCCAGCAGGATGCCGATGATGTTGTCGCGCGCGCCTTCGTAGACCGGGAAGCGTGAATGGGCGGTGTCGATGACGGCGCCCAGCACCTCGTCCACCTCAGCGTCGATGGACAGCAGGTCGATGCGCCCGGTGGGCACCATCACGTCGCCCGCGCTCAGGTCGGCCATGCGCAGGACGCCCTCCAGCATCAGGCGCGATTCGGGTTCGATCAGCTCGCGGTCTTCGGCGTCGGCCAGGGTGCGAAGCAACTCGGCCTTGCTGTCCGGCCCGGGGGAGATGAACTCCACCAGGCGTTCGAAGAACGAGCGCTTGTCCGCGCCCGGGCCATGAGGCTGACGGCGCGCGGACCTTGCAGAAGCGGGGTCGGACACGGGGCTGTGCCGGCAGTTGGGGTGTGGGAAGAATAACCCAGCACCCCGGCGCGTCCGCTTGCGCGGCGACAATACCGGCCCTCCCTTCAATGCACAGCACCGCGCCCCACTGCAGATGACGCCCGCTTTCCGCCTGACCGACCTGCGCACGCCCATCGCGGCCATGGCCGCAGTCATCGTGCTGTCCAACGTGCTGGTGCAGCACCCCATCAACGACTGGCTGACCTGGGGCGCCTTCAGCTACCCGCTGGTCTTCCTGGTCAGCGACCTCACCAACCGCGCCCTGGGCCCGCAGGCCGCGCGCCGCGTGGCCTGGGCTGGTTTTGCCATCGCGGTCGTGGTGTCCCTGCTGCTGGCGCCCTGGCGCATCGCCGCCGCATCAGGTGCAGCCTTTCTGTTTGCGCAGTTGCTGGACGTGGCTGTCTTCAACCGCTGGCGCCAGGCCAGCTGGTGGAAAGCGCCCTTCGTGGGCAACCTGGTGGCCAGCGTCGTCGACACGGCTGTGTTCTTCTTCCTGGCCTTTGCGGGGTCGGACATGGACTGGATGTCCCTGGCCGCAGGCGACCTGGCCGTGAAGGCCCTCATGGCCACGCTGCTGCTGGCACCCTACCGCGCGCTGCTGCCGCGCTTGCAAACCTGGGCGGCGCCCCCATCTGACCCTGCTTCCTACAAAGGCGTTTGACCATGACGACCCCCCTCGTGCAGGGCTTGATCCCCGCCACCATCCTCACCGGCTTCCTGGGCGCGGGCAAGACCACGCTGCTCAAGCGCGTGCTGTCGGAGGCCCACGGCCAGAAGATCGCCGTCATCGAAAATGAATTTGGCGAAGAGAACATCGACAACGAAATCCTGGTGTCCGACACCCAGGAGCAAGTCATCCAGATGAACAACGGCTGCGTCTGCTGCACCATCCGCGAGGACCTGCGCAGCACGCTGTCCGACCTGGCGGAAAAGCGCCGCAAGGGTGAACTGCAGTTCGACCGCGTTGTCATCGAGACCACCGGCCTGGCCGACCCCGGCCCGGTCGCCCAAACCTTCTTCATGGACGACGAGATCGCCGAAAGCTACCTGCTGGACAGCGTGCTGACCCTGGTGGACGCCAAACACGCCGACCAGACCCTGGACACCCGCCAGGAAGCTCGAAAGCAAATTGGCTTTGCCGACCAGATCTTCATCAGCAAGAGCGACCTGGTGGATCCGGCCGAGGTGGATGCGCTCATGCACCGCATCAGGCACATGAACCCGCGCGCGCCCCAGCGCAAGGTGCATTTTGGCGAAGTGCCGATTGCCGACGTGTTCGACCTGAAGGGCTTCAACCTGAATGCCAAGCTGGACATTGACCCGGATTTCCTCAAGGCCGATGACCATGGCCACGATCATGGACATGACCACGACCATGATCACGATCACGAACATGGGGAGCACTGCGACCACCCCTCGCACAAACACGATCACAAGCACCACGCCCACGACGACGACGTGAAGAGCTTTGTCTTCCGCAGCAAGAAGGCCTTCAACCCGGCCAAGCTGGAAGACTTCCTGGGCGCCATCGTGCAGGTCTACGGCCCCAAGATGCTGCGCTACAAGGGCGTGCTCTTCATGAAAGGCAGCGACCGCAAGGTCATCTTCCAGGGCGTGCACCAGCTGATGGGCAGCGACCTGGGGCCCAAGTGGGTGCCGGGCGAGGAGAAAGGCTCCAAAGTGGTCTTCATTGGCATCGACCTGCCCAAGGACGTCCTGATCCAGGGTCTGGAGCAGTGCCTCGTCTGACCCCGCAGCGGCTGCTCACACCCCCGGGCTGACCCCCGGATTCGGACCCCGAAAGCCGTGGCTACAATCCGCGCGCCTTGGAGGTCAGCCCGGCTTTCAAGGACACGTGCTTGAGGCATGTGCAAAAGACGGTCTGAATAGCGGTCTGAACTAGCGTTCCCGAAAGGGGAGGAGGTCCCCGTGAGCAAGCCACCGGCCAAGGCAGCGGCCAAGAGCAAGACACCCGCCCAGACGGCGAAGTCAGCCCCTGCCAAGTCCACGCCCTCCAAACCGGCTGCAAAGTCAGTTGTGCCGAAAAAGACCGCGGTCCCTGCCCCCAAGGCAGCGGCCAAACCCGAAACCAAGGCGGCACCTGCCAAGGCAGCACCTGCCAAGGCAGCACCCGCCAAGGCAGCACCAGCGAAGGCAGCCCCCCTGAAGACTTCACCCGCCAAACCAGCCGCCAAGACCGCGGCGCCAGCGCCTGTTCCCAGCAAGAGCACGGCGCCAGCTTCGGCTCCTGTCAAGAGCCCGGCACCAGCGCCGGTGGTCAGCAAGACGCCGGTGCCCACGCCCGCCAAGGCGCCAGCGCCCAAGGCCTCGAAGTACGCCCCGCCACCCCCGCAACCCATGCCGGCGCCTATGGCCAACCGGTTCACTGATCGCTTCGCCCCCGCGGCGAAGCCAGCCGCACGACCGATGAATGAGACGGCCGAATTGCCCAAGATTGCACAGAAGATTGACCCGAAGCTTGCCAACGCCTGGAAGACCAAGCCTGGACGCGAATTGACCGATGCCGAAATCCAGGCCATGCCGGATTCGGAGTACATGAACGAGAAGCAGCTCGACTTCTTCCGCAGCAAGTTGCAGCAGCAAAAGGACGACCTCCTGTCCAGCGCCGGCGAAACCACGGAACACCTGCGCGAGGACACGTCCATCGTCCCCGACCCGGTGGACCGCGCCACGATCGAGGAAGAGCACGCGCTGGAACTGCGCACGCGTGACCGCGAGCGCAAGTTGCTGAAGAAGATCGCCCAGTCGCTGACGCGCATCGACAGCGGAGAGTACGGCTACTGCGACGAAACCGGCGAACCCATCGGCACCGCCCGGCTGATCGCCCGCCCGACGGCGACGCTGTCGCTGGAAGCCCAGCAGCGCCGCGAAATGAAACAAAAGATGTTCGGTGACTGAGCCAGGACAAGGAGCAGTGCTTGCGCACTGTTTCTCGCTTGGTGCAGGCCCAAGCGCCCTCGGGCGCCGGGGCTGAACCACCCCCAGAGTACATTCCCCGCATGGCCGAGAACGAGAGTTTTTTCCGCAAGGTGGTGCGCTTCGTCGCGAACCCAGCCACCGACTGGACCGAACTCGGCTCGCGTCAGGGTGACACCCAGGATCTGGAGCTCGAGAAGTCCGAGCTCAAGGCGATGATCGAGCGAAAGCGACGCAACGATTTCGTGCGCAAGCGCGAATTCGACATGCTTCGCCGCGTGCGCCGCGAAGGCCTGTCACCGGAACAGTTGGCCACCCTGGGCACCTCTTCGCGGCTGGACGATTCCGAAGCCCGCCTGCCCGAGACCAACACCGCCCGCCCGGACGGCGTGAAGGCCAAGATCGACGAGATCGAGCAGCAGATGGTCGGCGATGCCGGCTTCAGCAGCAGCACCAGCCGAGGCCGTGGCCCGGGCCCCTACAACCCGCCGCCCCCGCCCGCGGCGCCTGCGCCGCGCCCGCAGCTGGCGCCGATGGCCTTTGACGAGCCGGACTTCCGCACACCCGCATCGGCGCCGCTGCCAGACTTTGCCATTCCGCCTGTGTCGGCCCCGGCACCGGTGACCATGAGTTCCGGCTTGCCGCCGCTGTCGCCCATGAAGCCGGTGTCCTTTGACGCAGCCATGCCGACCCCTGTGGCCGGCCCGCCACCGCCGCCGGTGTCGACCTCGCAACCCGGGCCCGGCACGCTGTCCGAGACCACCGACTTCTCCAGCCCCTTTGCGGTGGAAGTCAGTGAGGTCATGCACGACCCGGAATTGGACGAAGCCGTCATCGCCTTCGCCAACGCCGATTTCACGCAGTGCGAAGAAGCCCTGCAGCGCATCACCAGTGTCAGTGGCGACCGTTCCCAGCACGCCGAAACCTGGCTGGTGCTGTTCGACCTGTACCGCGCCACGGGTCAGCAGCAACGCTTTGAAAGCCTGGCGCTGGACTATGCGCAACAGTTTGGCTGGAGCGCGCCGCAGTGGTACAGCCTGCCCAAGCTGGTGGCCGACGCCCTGCTGGACGAGCCACTGATGCCTTCGTCGACCGGCTCGGCGTCCCGCATGCCGCATGGCGACGTGGGCTGGGTGTGCCCGGAGGTGCTGGACATCGAAGCCGTGGCGCGCCTTCGGTCGCAGACGCTGCAGATGCCCTTGCCCTGGATCCTGGACTGGAGCGGCCTGAACCTGATGGACGCCGAAGCGGCCATGCAGCTGTCCACGATCTTCCGCCTGTGGTCCGGCCAGTCGCTGGAGATGCGCTGGATGGGCGGCGACCGCCTGTTCCAGGTGCTGCAGGAATCCGCGCCCACGGGCGTGAAGGACGCGGACCCGGCCTTCTGGCTGACCCGCCTGGATGCGTTGCGCCTGGCCAACCGCGCCAATCAGTTTGACGAAGCCGCCATCGACTACTGCGTCACCTACGAGGTGAGCCCACCTTCTTGGGAACCCACGCGCTGCACCGTGCACATCAGCGGCAGCGACATGTCCACGCGCAACCCGCCGATGTCCATGATCAGCGACGTGTCCACCAGCTTCATGGAGTCCAGCCTGCTGGAAGACGCGGGCGGCGTGGAAATGGCGCACGTGGAACTGTCGGGCCAGCTCATTGGCGACATCAGCGCCACGCTGACCAAGCTGCAGGGCGAACTGGGCACGGCACCGATCGTCAGCGTGTCCTGTGCCCGGCTGATCCGTGTCGACTTCATTGCCGCGGGTGACCTGCTGAACTGGGTGCTGGCGCGCAAGAGCGAAGGCCGCGCCGTGCACTTTGTGGACGCGCACCGCCTGCTGGCGCTGTTCTTCGGTGCCATGGGCATCAACGAGCACGCCAAGGTCCAAGTTCGGAAGGTTTGAGCCCCCAGGCTCCGTCGCTGCGCGACTCCGCCACCCCCAAGGGGGCTCATGCAGCGGCCCGGCGAAGCCGGATCCGCGCACGTCCTTGATCTGACACATGCAGCCCCCAACTGGAACCGCTATGGATTCATACCACGGCACCACCATCGTCAGCGTGCGCCGCGGGCCGCTTGTCGCCATTGGCGGCGACGGCCAGGTCACGCTGGGGCACATCGTCGTCAAGGCCAGCGCGCGCAAGGTGCGCAAGCTGTACAAGGAACAGGTGCTGGCCGGTTTTGCCGGCGCCACGGCCGACGCCTTCACGCTGTTTGAGCGATTCGAGGCCAAGCTGGAAAAGCACCAGGGCCATCTGCAGCGTGCGGCCATCGAACTGACCAAGGACTGGCGCACCGACCGCGTGCTGCGCCGCCTGGAAGCCATGCTGGCGGTGGCTGACCGGACCTGCAGCCTGATCATCACCGGCAATGGCGACGTGCTGGAACCCGAATACGGTGTGGTCGCCATCGGCTCCGGTGGCGCCTATGCGCAAGCCGCCGCGCGGGCCTTGGTGCAGCACACCCCGATGACGCCGGCCGAGGTTGTCAAGCGCAGCCTGGAAATCGCCGGCGACATCTGCATCTACACCAACCAGAACCACGTCGTGGAGACGCTGGAATGAGCATGACGCCGCAAGAGATCGTCAGCGAACTGGACCGCCA
Organism: uncultured beta proteobacterium; assembly: GCA_963750785.1. Classification (GTDB taxonomy): domain Bacteria; phylum Pseudomonadota; class Gammaproteobacteria; order Burkholderiales; family Burkholderiaceae_C; genus Rubrivivax. The sequence continues at coordinate 324,264 of CAVVSC010000009.1, forward strand.
CATCGTCGGCCAGCAGGCCGCCAAGCGCGCAGTGGCCATTGCCCTGCGCAACCGCTGGCGGCGGCAGCAAGTGGAAGGGCCGCTGAAAAGCGAGATCACGCCCAAGAACATCCTGATGATCGGCCCGACGGGCGTCGGCAAGACCGAGATCGCGCGCCGCCTGGCCAAGCTGGCCGACGCGCCCTTCATCAAGGTCGAGGCCACCAAGTTCACCGAAGTGGGCTACGTGGGCAAGGACGTGGACACCATCGTGCGCGACCTGGTGGACGTGGCCGTCAAGCAGGAACGCGAACGCCAGATGCGCAGCAAGCGCGCGGCCGCAGAAGACGCGGCGGAAGACCGCATCCTGGACGCCCTGGTGCCGCCGCCGCGAAGCAGCGTGGGCTTTGGCAGCGACGCCCCGGCGCCAGACAACACCGCGCGCCAGGTCCTGCGCAAGCGCCTGCGTGAAGGCTCGCTGAACGACAAGGAGATCGAAGTCGATCTCGCCGACGCCAAGCCCACGCTGGAAGTGCTGAGCCCGCAAGGCCTGCCCGGCATGGAAGACATGGCCGAACAGCTGAAAGGCCTGTTCAGCCAGATGGGCCAGGCCAAGCGCAAGGCCACCAGGCTCAAGATCGCCGAAGCCTACCCGCGACTGATTGAAGAAGAAGCGGCGCGCCTGGTCAACGAGGACGAGATCCGCGCCTCGGCCCTGGCCCACGCCGAAGCCAACGGCATCGTCTTCATCGACGAGATCGACAAGGTGGCCTCGCGCCAGGACCACGGCGGCGCCGAGGTGTCGCGCCAGGGCGTGCAGCGCGACCTGCTGCCGCTGGTGGAAGGCACCACAGTCAACACCAAGTACGGCATGGTCAAGACCGACCACATGCTGTTCATTGCCAGCGGCGCTTTCCACCTGGCCAAGCCCAGTGACCTGATCCCGGAACTGCAGGGCCGCTTCCCCATCCGGGTGGAACTGTCCAGCCTCAGCGTCGAAGACTTTGAAGCGATCCTGGTCAGCACGCACGCCAGCCTGATCAAGCAGTACCAGGCCCTCTTGGCGACCGAAGGCGTGACGCTGGACATCGCACCCGAAGGCGTGCGCCGATTGGCGGAAATTGCGTTCGAAGTGAACGAGCGCACCGAAAACATTGGCGCCCGCCGCCTGGCCACGGTGATGGAGCGGCTGCTGGACGAGATCAGCTTCGACGCCCCCAACCGCAGCGGCCAGACCGTGCGTGTGGATGCAGAGGCGGTCAACGCCCGACTGGCGGACCTGGCGCACAACGAGGACCTGTCCCGGTACATCCTGTAGGCGGGCGCTGAAGGCGCCTTGATTCGCCTTGATTCGCCTTGAGGCGCATCAAGGCGGTCAGCGCGGCGGCCGCTAGGCTGCCCGTCATGAGCACGCAAGCCATTGCGCACCAGGAACCACTCTGGCGGTGGGCCGCGCTGGGCGCGCTGGCCGTCACGATTCCGGCCTTCTATGTGGAGCTGATGTCCCAGGCACCGCCGCCTTGGGCGGACGCTCTTTACCTCTTGGCCGCGCTGGTCCTGGCCGGCGCCTCATGGCAGAACCGCGGCAAGCCGCCGTCCGGCCGTGGCGCGCTGGATCTCATCCTGATCGTTGGCCTCACCGCCGCTGCCTTGGCCCCGCCCAGCAGCCTGTCACAGGCTGCCCTGGCCTGGCGCCTGGGTGTGGCCTTCCTGACGCTGCTGGCCATGGTCTGGCGGCTGCGCCACTGGGTCACCCGGGGTGGCGCGGTCTACATCATGCTGGTGGCCTTTGGCGTGCTGCTTCTCTGCGGCGTGGGCTACTGGTGGCTGGAGCCCAACACGCCCACGCTGGCCGACGGCTTGTGGCTGGCCTTCACCACCGCGGCCACCGTGGGCTATGGCGACGTGGTGCCCAGCACGCCGGCGTCGCGCATCTTTTCGGTTTTTGTGGTGTTGCTGGGTTTTGGCGTACTGACCCTGGCCACGGCCGCCATTGCCACGACCTGGATCGAGACCGAAGAACGGCGGATCGAACGCGAGATCCTGCGCGACCTGCACCAGCAACTGGGTGCCTTGCACAAGGAAATTGCAGGGCTCCGGGAAGAGGTGCGCCAGGAGCGCCAGGACCGCGACCAACGGCCGTCATCCTGAACGGCGACAATGGAGGATCGATACAACAACAAGAAAGGATCTCCTCATGCCTTCATCCCCTTCGTACTTTGCGCCTGCGCGCTTTGACGATCCGGACGCCGCACTGGCCCAGGTGCAGGCGATCTACAAGGGCAGCGTCGACCACCTGCGCAGCTCCTTGCAGTCTTTCGTCGCTGGCAACGACGACGGCCGCCACGTGCGCGCGTGCTACCCCTTCGTGCGGGTGCGCACCGACACCGTCGCACGTGCCGATTCGCGCCTGAGCTACGGTTTTGTCGCCGGCCCCGGCAGCTTCGAGACCACACTAACCCGGCCCGACCTGTTTGCGCGTTACTACCGCGAGCAGTTCCGCCTGCTGATCAAGAACCACGGCGTGTCCATCGAGGTCGGCACCAGCGCCCAACCGATCCCCGTGCACTTCAGTCTGGCCGAAGGCGACCACGTCGAAGGCAGCATGGACCTGGAGCGGCGACTGCGCCTTCGCGACCTCTTCGACCTGCCCGACCTGGCCGCCATGGACGACGGCATTGCCAACGGCTCGCTGGAGGGCGCCCCGGGCGGGCCGCAGCCGCTGGCGCTGTTCACCGCGCCGCGGGTGGACTATTCGCTGCACCGCCTGCGCCACTACACCGGCACTGTGCCCGACCACTTCCAGAACTTTGTGCTGTTCACGAACTACCAGTTCTACATCGACGAGTTCATCAAGTTGGGCCACGCCCTGATGGCCGATCCGGCCAGTGACTACGAAGCGTTTGTGGAACCGGGCAACGTCATCACGCGCCGCGCCGGCTTGCCGGCGCTAGCCGGTGACGATGCCGGCACGCCGCCGCCGCGCCTGCCGCAGATGCCGGCCTACCACCTGGTGCGGCCGGACAGCAGCGGCATCACCATGGTCAACATCGGAGTCGGCCCGGCCAACGCCAAGACCATCACCGACCACGTGGCCGTGCTGCGCCCGCATGCCTGGTTGATGCTGGGCCACTGCGCGGGCCTGCGCAACAGCCAGCAGCTGGGCGACTACGTGCTGGCCCACGCCTACATGCGTGAAGACCACGTGCTGGACGAGGAACTGCCGCTGTGGGTGCCCATCCCCGCACTGGCTGAAGTGCAGCTGGCGCTGGAACAGGCGGTGGCCGATGTCACCCAGTTGAGTGGTTATGAGCTGAAGAAAATCCTGCGCACGGGCACGGTCGCCAGCACCGACAACCGCAACTGGGAACTGCTGCCGCACCCGGGCCCAGAACGCCGATTCAGCCAGAGCCGCGCGGTGGCGCTGGACATGGAAAGCGCCACCATCGCCGCCAACGGCTTCCGCTTCCGCGTGCCCTACGGCACCCTGCTGTGCGTCAGCGACAAGCCGCTGCACGGCGAGATCAAGCTGCCGGGCATGGCCAACACCTTCTACCGCGAGCGTGTCGACCAGCACCTGCGCATCGGCATGCGCGCGGTGGAACTGCTGCGCCAGGAACGACCCGGCAGCCTGCACAGCCGCAAGCTGCGCAGCTTTGCAGAGGTGGCCTTCCAGTAAGTCGCGCTAGCGGCCCGCGGCGGACGCCGCGGTGGCAGTCCCGCTGGCGTTTGCAGCCGCGTTGATGGTGATGCCGCGCTTCTTCAGCTCGGTCACCAGCAGTGCGGCGTTCGGGTTGCCGGCGTCGGCCAGGCGCTGCGTGTCGGCGGCCAGCGCATCCAGCTGGGTGCGCAGCGTGCCGGCGTTGTCCACGGTCTGCTGCTGGCTGGTGTGCGCAACCTGCAGCGTGCTGCGTTCGCCCAGCAGGAGCACCGCCTGCCAGCCCAACATCAGCGCCAGGGCCAGCCCGCCCAGCAGCAAGGGCACAAAGGCGCCATGGCCGCGGGGTGCGGCCGCCGATGCGGCGTGTGGCAAGGCCACCACCGTGGCGTCGCCGCGGTCAGCGCGGGTGCTGTTCATTTGCGGGCTCCAGGCGCCGCGGCCTGCGCCGCGGGTGGGTTGACGGTGTAGCTGATGCCGTGGCGATGCAGAAGGGCGCGCACGTCCTGGTCATTGTTTCGAGCCCCCAGTTCCGCCAACCCGCGGATGATCTCGCGGTACAGGCCTTCCAGTTGCACCGACTGCTGCACGTACTGCTGACGCTGGCCGATCTCGCCTTGCAGCCCACGGTTCAAGGACGAGAGGGTCACGTTGGCCCCAGCCAGCAGCAGGCACAGGGCGCCCAGTGCCGTGGCCACGGTAAATTCCAGGCGGTTCATCGCTGCGCCACCTTGCGGCCGGCGCGCACGGCCCAGCCTGCCGCGGCGGCGCCCAGCAGCAGGGCCAGGGTGCCGGGTTCCGGGATGTCGCTGGTGCCACGGTTGACGACATTGGCGCGGATGATCAGTTGCCGCTGCTGCGACAGGCCCACCGTGTCCGACGCGTTGGTGCCCAGGCCGTAGAAGATGATGCTGTCGCTGAACTGGCCCAGGGCGCCGGCCAGCCAGTTGATGCTCATCACACCGCCCGCCTGGCCCGCGGCCAGCAGGGCCAGCGGGTTCCAGCCGCCGTAGTTGAAGTCGTCGGCCGCGCTCAGGTCGAAGCTGCCGGACAGTTCATCGGCCGGGCCGGTCACCTCGTTGTCCAGGTGCAGCTGCGCGCCCACGCTGTCACCCAGCACCACATTGCCCAGGTCCAGCACGTAGGTAGTGCCGGTCTGGCTCAGGGTGCCGCTGCCGGACAGCAGGTCGAAATCGCCATTGGCCAGGTTGTTGACCTGCGCCGCCAGCGACACGGCGGTGTTGGCGCCGGCGGACACGTCGGCCATGTCGGCGTTGTGGCTGCTGAAGCCCACCGTGCCACCGCTGCTGAAAATGCCGGCCGTGCTGGTGTCCAGACCCACGGCGAACAGCCCGGCCGCCTGTGCGCTGATCGGCCCGCTGCTGCCGTTGCCTGTGAACGCGCCGCCCACGCCGCTGAGGTTGGCCTGCAGGGTGTCGTTCAGCGCCGTCACTGCAGCCGTGTTGTTCACCGTGATGTTCTGGGCGCTCACCGTGTCACCCACGCGCACCACGCCGAAGTTGATGCTGGTGCCGCTGGCCGTTCCCACCGCCTGCGTGTAGACCTTGCCTTCCACGTTGACCACTTGCGACGCCAGGTTCAGCTGGCAGTTGGGCGCGCAGTTGCCGACGTTGGAGGCGTCGGACACGAAGTTGATCGTCGCCGTGCCTGCATTGGCACCGGTGAAGTTGCCTGCCGTGGCGGTGTTCAGGCCGACGAGCAAACTGGCATTGTTGGTGGCGCCCGGGTTCAGCAGGTTGAAGCTGCCGCTGGCCGTGGCCGGGCCGCTGGTGGCACCCATGCTGGCGTTCAAGGCGGCCTGCGGCGCCGTTGTGGCCACGTTGGTCACGCTCACCGTGCCGCTGGGCGCTGCAGCACCCACGCGCACCGCGCCCAGGTTGATGCTGGGCGTGTTGACCAGCGGGCTGGCCTGGTTGATGACGTTGGCCGTGGCGTTGATCTGGCCCTGCACGCCATAGGCTTCGCTGCCCACCTGCGCCGTGCCCAGGCCGTTGCTGACGCCGCCCACCGCACCCGCTGTGAAGTAGTTCACCGCGATGTTGCCGTTGACCGTGCCCGCCGCCGCGGTGTTGACGCTGACCACCATGCTGCCGTTGCCGGCGGTGCTGTTGCTGCCGGCGGCAATGCCGCTCAGGCTGCCACTGCCACTGATCAGGCCCGCACCCGTGCCGCTGCTGCTGCCGAAGCTGGCCTGCAGGTCTTCCACGAAGCCTGCTGCACCCGTGGCGGAGTTGCGCACCACCAGGTTCTGCGTCACCACCTGGCCCACCTGCACGGTGCCAAAATTCAGCGGCGCACTCACCAACTGGCCGGCGGCCGCCTGGTAGACATTGCCGCTGACATTGATGACCTGCGGTGCGTTGGCGCCGGCTGTGCCCAGGCCGTTGCTGACGCCGTTCACGGTGCCGCTGGTGACGTAGTCGAGCGTCACCGTGCCAGTCTTGGCGCCGGACGTGGCGGTGTTCACACCCACGTTCATTGCGCTGCTGTTGCTGCCGCCGGCCAGCAGCCCGCTGATGCTGCCGCCATTGGTGGTGGCCGCGCCCGAGCTGGTGCCGAAGGTGGCGCGCAGGTCTTCGCTGAACGCGCCGGCTGCGGCTGTGTTGCTCACGGTCAGCGCCTGCGTCAAGTTGCCACCGACGCGCTGGTTGGCCAGGTTCACGGGGCTGGGCGTGGTGTTGCCCACCGCGGCGTTGTAGGCCGCTGCACCCCCGGCCAGCACGATATTGAGCTTCTGGTCGGCGATGTTCTCGAAGTTGCTGCGCAGATTGACCGCCTGGCCGCTGAGCGGCGCCAAGGCACCGGCACTGGTGGCCGTGAAGGTGATGGTCTGGTTGCCGCTGTTGCCGCCAGGCGCACCGGCGTTGTAGTTGGCGGCCGTCACGCCCGTGCCGGACAGGCGGCTGTCGGTGATGTTGCCGCCGTTCACATTGGTCTGGATCGCGCCGCGCAGCGTCGGCCCCGTGGTGCCCGTGTTGGCCACCTGGTAGTTGTAGGAGGTGGTGCCTACGCGCACATTGCTGATGGTCAGCGTGGCGTTGTTGGTGTTGCCGTTGCTGACACTGCTGCCGGTGATGGCTTGCGCGGCGTTGCCGCCAGCCAAGATCTGGCCCGTGCCGCTGACCCCGGCGCGACGGTTGAACGCGTTGCCGCTGCCCGCGCCGACGTTGGTGTAGTCGGTGCTCAGCGTGAGGTTGCCGGTGCCCAGGTTCAGCGCCGCGCCAGCGGCGCCCATGGCCAGCGTGCCTTGTGCCTTGGCACCGTTGGCCAGGTTCATGGCGCCGGTGGCATCGACCTGCAGCGTGCCGGTGCCCGACAGCGCCACGCCCACGTTCATGGTGCCGGCCTGCGCCCGCACCAGGCCGTTGTTGACCAGCGCCGAGTCGGTGAAACTGATGGTGCCGCCGGCCAATTCGGCATTCACGGTGCCGTTGTTGACCAGCGTCTGCGTGCCGCCGATATTCAGCTGGCCGCCAATGGTGCCGCTGTGCCCACGCACCGTGGTGCCGGCGCCAAAGGTGGTGGTGCCGTTGCCATCCATGAAGATGCGGTTGTTGCCGCCGCCTGCAGAGCCCAGCACGATGCTGCCGCTGCCCGACATGCCGCCGTTGCCTTCGAAGCTCAGCACACTGGCGTTGGCGAGCTCGATGGTGCCGTTGAGCACCACGCCACCTGCGCTGACGCGTTCCAGCGCAAAGGCACTGGCCATGTCCAGGTTGCCGTTGAGCGTCACGCCCGTCAGGAAGTTGGTGCCGCTGCCGGAGGCCCGAAACTGGCCGCCGCCACTGCTGTTGATGATGCCGGAGACGACCACGCCGTTTTGCAGCACGACGCTGCCGGCACCCGCCAGGATCTGGCCCGATGCACTACCCGCGACATCGCTGCTGAGCACCAGGGTGCCGCCGTTCAGCGCGCTCAGCGTGCCGTTGTTGGTGACGGCCGAGTCGGTGATGGTGATGGTGCCACCCGCCATGTCGGCACTGATGGTGCCGTTGTTGACGATGGTCTGCGTGCCGCCGATGTTGATCTGGCTGCCGATGAGTCCGCTGTGGCCGCGCACGGTGGTGCCGGCGGCAAAGGTGGTGGTGCCGTTGCCGTCCATGAAGATGCGGTTGTTGGCGCCGCCGGCGGCGTCGAGCACGATCGTCGCGTTGCCCGACAGCCCACCGTTGCCTTCGAAGCTCAGCACACTGGCGTTGGCGATGTTGATGGTGCCGTTGAGCACCAGGCCGCCGGCCGTGACGCGTTCCAGCGCCAAGCCCGTGGCCATGTCCAGGTTGCCATTGAAGGTCACGCCGTCCAGGTAGTTGGCGCTGCTGCCCGAAGCACGGAACTGGCCGTTGCCGCTGGTGTTGATGGTGCCGCTGATGACGATGCCGTTTTGCAGCACGGTACTGCCGCTGCCGGCCACGATCTGCCCAAGCGCACCGCCGCTGACGTTGCTGCTGAGCACCAAGGTGCCGCCGTTCAGCGCACTGAGCGTGCCGTTGTTGGTGACGCTGGAATCAAAAATGGTGATGGTGCCGCCGGCCACATCGGCGCTGATGGTGCCGTTGTTGACGATGGTCTGCGTGCCGCCAATGTTGATGCTGCCGCCGATGCTGCCGCTGTGGCCGCGCACGGTGGTGCCGGCTGCAAAGGTGGTGGTGCCGTTGCCATCCATGAAGATGCGGTTGTTGCCACCCCCCACATTCCCCAGCACGATGGTGCCGTTGCCGGACAAGCCACCGTTGCCTTCGAAACTCAGCACACTGCTGTTGTCGAGGTTGATGGTGCCGTTGAGCGCCAGGCCACCGGCCGTCACACGTTGCAGCGAGGTGCCGCTGGTCATGTCCAGGTTGCCGTTGAACGTGACGCCGTCCAGGTAGTTGGCGCTGCTGCCCGACGTCCGGAACTGACCGCTGCCGCTGGTGTTGACGATGCCGCTGATGACGATGCCGTTTTGCAGCACGGTGCTGCCGGCACCCGCCACGATCTGTCCGGTGGCACCGCCCGCGACGTTGCTGCTGAGCACCAAGGTGCCGCCGTTGAGCGCGCTGAGCGTGCCGTTGTTGACGACGCTGGACTGAAGGATGGTGATGGTGCCGCCAGCCACGTCGGCGCTGATGGTGCCGTCGTTGACCAGCGTCTGCGTGCCACCTATGTTGATCTCGCCGCCGATGCTGCCGCTGTGCCCGTGCACCGTGGTGCCGGCAGCGAACGTGGTGGTGCCGTTGCCGTCGAAGTAGATGCGGTTGTTGCCGCCGCCGGTGGCACCCAGCACGATGGTGCCGTTGCCCGACAGCCCGCCGTTGCCTTCGAAGCTCAGCACACTGCTGTTGGCGAGGTCGATGGTGCCGTTGAGCACCAGGCCACCGGCCGACACACGTTGCAGCGCGGTCCCGCTGGTCATGTCCAGGTTGCCATTCAGCGTGACGCCTGAAAGAAAGTTGGCGCTGCTGCCCGAGGCCCTGAATTGACCGCTGCCGCTGGTGTTGACGGTGCCGCTGATGACGATGCCGTTCTGCAGCACCGTGCTGCCGGCGCCCGCCACGATCTGGCCACCCACGCCGCCAGTGACGTTGCTGTTCAACAGCAAGGTACCGCCATTCTGGGCACTCAGCGTGCCGTTGTTCGTGACGGCCGATTGCAGGATGGTGATGGTGCCACCGGCCACATCGGCGCTGATGGTGCCGTTGTTGACCAGCGTCTGCGTCCCGCCAACGTTGATCTCGCCGCCAATGGTGCCGCTGTGGCCGCGCACCGTGGTACCGGCGGCGAAGGTGGTGGTGCCGTTGCCGTCGAAGTACAGGCGGTTGTTGCCACCGCCGACGGCGCCGAACACGATGCTGCCGGTGCCGGCCAGCGTGCTGGTGCCTTCAAAGCTGAGCACGCTGGCGTTGGCAATGTCGATGGTGGCGTTGTTCAGCGTCAGCCCGTTCTGGATGCGCTGCAGGCCAAAGCCGCTGGCCATGTCCATGCGGCCACCCAGCGTTACGCCATTGAGGAAGTTGCCGCTGCTGCCAAACACCACCAGCGCACCCGTGCCGGTGGTGTTGATGGTGCCGCCGGTGATGGCGCTGCCGAACTGGTTGACGACGCTGCCGCCGTTGCCATGCCGCGGTTGCGGTACATGCCACCCGAGCGATCGATCTCGCCGTGGGCCTGGAGACCGAGGACCAGCGCGAGCACCGAGAACACGAACGGGATGCAGAACAGCCCGATGATGCCGAGGACCATCGTGGTCGTGGCCTTCTTCAGCGGCTGCGGGTTGGCGCCGGGCACGCCGTAGGCCTGATAGCCGGGTGGCGGCGTCATGGGCGGGGGCGGGCGGCGGCACGTCACTCATGGCGCCGGAGAATATCGTCCTCGGTCAGGCCGAGAGAGCGATGCCCACGGCCGCGAGCACCCCGGTGACGAGTTGCACCTTGCCGGTCGCACCGAGCACCGGGATGAGCCCCCGGCCCGCGGCTCCCAGGCGAACCGCTTTCACCGCAGGCGCCGCGACCACGACGCCGATCAGCCGCGTTCGCCGCCCACGGCCGATGGACGGCGGCGATGACCACCACGAGTGCGAACGCCAGCCCGAGCAGCACGACGTAGAACGACGTGTGCGGGCGTCGCCCAGGCGGACCGCCATGGTGCGCTTGCCGACCTCGCGGTCGGTGGGGATGTCACGCAGGTTGTTGATCACCAGCAGCGTGGACGCCAGGCAGCCGGCGACGCAACCCGCCAGCCAGGCGACGGCGGTGATGCGTTCGGCGACGACGAAGGCACTGCCGGCCGTCGCCACCAGCCCGAAGAACACGAAGACGAACACCTCGCCGAGTCCCAGGTAGCCGTACGGCTTCGGACCACCCGTGTAGAACCAACCGGCCAGGATGGCGGCCGCCTGCTTCGACGGCGAGCAACCACCACGACGTGGCCGCCGGTGAGCACCAGGCCGGCCACTGCCGAATGCTGAACGCGG
>CAVVSC010000010.1:0-166324 GCA_963750785.1 uncultured beta proteobacterium
CTAGAGCAGCGTCAGTGTGTACTCCCCCGTCGAGCCGTCCGGCGCGCTGACGTAGATCAGGTAGGCGCCGTCATCGGGAAGGAAATCCTCCCTGACCAGCGCGCCGTCAGGCAGGGTCGTCGGCCAGCCGAAAGCCTCACCCGTGCTGGCATCGAGCACGTCGAGCGCGGGCACCAACCCTGGTCCTGGTTGCAGGGTCACCGTGACCTGGGCGCCGGCGGTTCCGTAGAACTCGAAAACGTCGAACTCACCCTTCTTCTCGAGATTGCACTTCTGCGCGAGATTGCACTCGACCGGCTCGCCGACCTGCAGGGTCTCGACGCTCAATTCGGACAGATTCAGTGTGAAGACGCCCCTCGAGCCGCCGATCCCGCGAACGATCAGGTGGTAGACGCCCTCCCGCCTCAGCGTGAGCAGGGCCGACGCAGAATCCTCGACGATCAGGTCGTAGCTGGGCTTCGGATCGAGGAGGTCGAGATTCAGAGCACGCGGGCGACTCCAGATCGATCTGGACTCGCGAGGCCGGCGCAGGCGTGATGAACGTGAAGACCTCGACGTCGCCGCGCTCGTCGATCGACCCTTCGATCGATGTCTCGACCCCGATCGACTCGGCCTCGAGGATCTCGAGCCGCAGTTGGTACGCCCCGATCGATCCGGTGAAGCCCCGTGCGACGACGACATAAGTGCCTCCCTCCGGCAGGACAGCGAAGATCGCTTCGGCATCACCGCCGAAGTCGTTGTCGACGAGGGCGATCTCGCGGCCGTCGGGACCTTGCAGACCGAGTTGGGCGTCGAGGCGGTCCCCACCGGTCGGTTGCATGACCACCTCCACGACGTCGTCGGCAACGCCCTCGAACTCGAAGACGTCGACCTCTCCGCTCTGCTCGATTGCTCCCGGTGCGACGCTGCCGTCCTCCAGCGGGGTCCGAACGTCGACTACCGTGACGTCGAACGATCCGGTGGATCCGTTCGAGCCCTTCACGAACATGACGTACTGGCCGTCTTCGCGCAGCCGAACGGTGGAGATCTCGCCGATCGCCTTGCCGAACGCGTCCACCCGGTCGATCCGAACCGTACCCGGGTCGAGCACGTCGACTGCCGGGTCCAGATTTCCCGCGGGCTGGACGACGACCGTCAACAAGGCATCGGCTCGGCCGGCGAATCGGAACACGCCGACCTGGCCCGGTTGATCGATGCTGCCGGGTTCGGTGTCGCCGATCTCGATGTCCATGATGGTCGATTCGTCCAACTGCACGCTGAACGACCCGGTCGAGCCGGGACTCCCTCGAACCGGTACGACGTACGTCCCGTCGACGGGCAGGATGAACGTGATCGACTCGGTCTGTCCGGTACCTCCCGAGTCGACCTGTTCGATGCGTGCGCCGGCGGGGTCGATCATCTCGAGCAGCCCGTTCAGGCCATCATCGGGTGTCAGTGTCACCGTGGCAGCCGTGCCGGCTGTGCCGACGAACGGGAATCGATCGACGTCGCCGTCGACATCGATCGACCCGTCGACCGACCGACCGTCCGAGAGTGCCTCAGTGCGTTGCAGGGTGAGCGTGTATGCACCCGTATGGTCTGGTGAATCGGTGGCGCCGCTGACGCGGGCGAGCACGTGCCGTCGCCCGGGAGGATCGCGGTGACGATCTCGGTGCCGCCGACGCCACCAGAGTTCGAGCGGACGATTTCTCCACCGCTCGCGTCGAGCAACGTCAACACACCATCGAGATCGCCCCGGGATTGCAGCGTGATGGTCACCGCCCGGCCGGCCTGGCCGGTGAACGGGAACTGGTCCTGCTCGTCGACAACATCGACCGAACTCGAGAGCGACTCACCCTCGAGGAGCGCCTCGGCTTCCTGGAGCGACAGTTGAAATTCGCCGGGGGAGCTGGATGCCCCTGGACGGACCGTCGTACGGCCCGGACTCGCTCGACGGGCTGATCATTTCGTACGCACGGCATCGGCAGCGTCGACCCGAGCGACGAGCCGCGCCCGATTCTGGACCTCCAGGACGGCGTCGAGACCACCGGTCGGCGCATCGTGACGTGATCGCGGACCTGGCGACACTGTCGAACCGGAAACGATCGACTTCACCGGGGTCGCGATCCAGCCGGCGCAGAATGACCGATGTCGATCAACGCAGCGGCGGGCGCCCGACCACCATCGCCTCTTGGCCGCTGGTTCCCGACCGTTCACGAAGGCGAGCACGGTGAAATCGATGATCGTGGCTACGACGATCGAAGCGAAGGTGCGCTGGCGTGCCGCAAGATCTGGTCAGCGCGGTACGCCGTGATGGGTTCAACGAGCGAGTCGTGTGCCAGCTCGTAGTATTTGATATCCCCCCGAGATTCCCTTCGTAAGAGTCGACGATCGACGAGTTGGTCGAGCAACTTCTCGTCGGCGCCGAGCGCCTCGGCGTCAGGAAGCGGCGCCGGCCTTCCGAGATCAGATCGTCTCGCACAATCCGTGCACCTGACGTCGCTGATCGCTCGACGTGGGCGGTGCGAGCTCATCGCCGTAGAAGCCCTTCGGGACTGCCGGGCCGACTCGGAGAAGTTGGCCGTGGTGACGATGCACGTTCGGCCGAACTCGACGATCTGGGCTCGATGTACGGCAATACGATCGGCAGCGGGAGGCTTCGACGATGCGCGATGCGACTCTTCGGGCGTTCGTGTCGGGAGTGGCCGTCGAGTCGGCCGTCGGACGAGAGCCATCGCGTCCAGCGGGATGCCGTAGATCGCGATCCCCGAGACCGTGCGCGAGCGCCACGGAGCGCATCCAGGATGATCTCGACTGCCTTGGGCGTACTCCAGCGTGGCGATGTGTGGTTCAGCTCGCAACTCGACCAGTTCGCCGGCAGTGGAATCGCCGCCCCAGCCAGCGAAAAGGGCCGAGGCGCGGCGGTGGTCAGCACTTTGGGCATGCCGCGAGAAGATGTCGAAGCTCCGGAGGAACTCTCGCGAACGTGAGGACGACCTTGACCCAGGACGCACGGTCGTACCGCTCATCGAGCGGATGCGAGCCGTTCGCCCCGCTAACGCCGCGGACCACGCCGGCGATCTGCTGGACGACGTGGTCCGCGCTGGTGCCGTCGGTTCCCACAGGGTGAACAACTCCTCGAACTGGTCGAAGATCAGAACCGGTACCTGGAGCATGTCGCCCTCCAGATCGCGGACGTTCGCGAGAAGTTCGAGGAGCTCGCGGCCCTCATCGGCACCGACCACTTCGATCGTGTCCAAGCCGTGCTGACCGTGCTGATCCTGCAAGGCTCGGCGCACGAGCTCGGTCGGCGACTGCTCGATGTCGGCCGATGCGAACGAACACCGGCCAGAGATCCCGCTCCTTCAGATGATGCGTCACTCGTGCCTTCAGCAACGACGTCTTGCCGACACCGGATCGTGCGTAGAGCACGAACAAGTCGTGGCTGAGGACCGAGTGCAGTACGGTCTCGGCGTCGGCGTCACGCCCGAAGAAGAGCATGCCGTCAAGTCGGCTCTCGCCGAACGGCGGCGAGCCGGGATATCGGAAGCGTGGATCGACGTCGGGTTCGTCGTTCATGAGCGCAGCGACTTCTCCTGGATGTCACGCTTGATCGTCGAGACGAGTTCTGCCACACCGTTCCCCCGGTAGTCGATCCACTGAAACTGGTCGAGCCCAGCGTGTTCGGTCCGATCGTCGTCGATGAACACGGGAATGATGAAGACCGCGCCATCGGGGAAGCTCTTGGAGCGGTCCACAGCCGTGTCGATCTCGCGGTTCAGATACGACTCTCCGCTGCTCTTCTCGACGAAGTTCTTGCTCCGGAGGACGACGACGTACTGCACATCCTTCTTGAGCGCGCGTTGGATCAGCTCATCCCATTCTGCGCCACCGTAGATCCGTTCCCTGTCGAGCCACGGTGTCAGCCCGTTCGCCCGCAGTTCAGCTGCGATGGCTGCAGCGGTCTCCTTGTCCTCACTCGCATGACAGATGAACACCTTGTCCGGGAAGGGCGCCCGCTCGGATACGGGTGCATCGCCGGCCTCGCCCATCCGATGCGTCAGTTCGGCAGCGAATTCGAGCGGTGACAGCCCGTCGAAGAGACTGATCGTGTGGCCCACGGTGAAGAAGTTTCGGGTCTCCGGGTAGATCTCGTCGATCTGAACGCGAACCACCTGGTTCTGCGTCGTTTGCCGCGTATCGCCTCATCGAGCACGCGCATCAGAACGTGGTGCTGCCAGAGAAACAACCGAAACCCGAGGAACAGATACGTCGTCTCACCCGACAGGTCCGACAGCGTCGACACGAGGTTCTCCGGTAGCTTCGGGTCGCCGCCGACGACCGATACGAGAACGTCGAGCAGGTCGTTGTCGGTTAGGGCGAGCGATGGGGGACTATGAGTGAGCCGTTGAGGTGGTACACCAGCGGCTGGCCGGGGGACGATCCTCGATCAATTTCGACTCTGGCCCATTGCGATCGTAGAAGGCGACCTTCAGGCCGGGCTTGTGCGCTTCGAAGGCTTCTCCAAGGGCAACCCGGGACCATGTTGACCGACCACTTGGACGTCGAACGTGGAGAGTGTCTGATGATCTTGTCGAAGGCTGGAATCATCCTGGCGGTCGCGGGCGTCCGAATTCCGACCAACCGACTCGTGCAGCACTGTTCGGGGGCCGTCTTCGTCATCCGGATCGAGACCTTCCCCGCCGCCTTGGCGGCCTTGAGGGCTGCCTCGGCGAGAACGGACACTCGTCCGTGTCGGGCGGAGCCGCGCCAGTTGATCCTCGATCCGTTGCTCAGAAACCTTGCGAACGCCGCGCCGATGGCTCCGGCGTGCTGTGGCGGTCGTAGCGGGCGGTGACGGCGTTCGGCCCGAGCATCACGACGCAACGACCCCGTTTGATCGCTGCGATCAGTTGATCCCAATCATCGCTGTTGGAATCTTCGGCTCACCCGACCTCCTCTCCGAACCTCGTCGTCACCGTCGTTGTCGTGGGCGGCAGCCCGAGGCGAACCCGGTCGCCGTTCGGTGTGGGCGGGCGCGCTGGTGTCGCAGG
Source organism: uncultured beta proteobacterium (assembly GCA_963750785.1). Lineage (GTDB taxonomy): Bacteria > Pseudomonadota > Gammaproteobacteria > Burkholderiales > Burkholderiaceae_C > Rubrivivax. The sequence goes on from CAVVSC010000010.1 coordinate 5,034, forward strand.
AGATCGGATCACCCGCTCGGTGTATCGGCGAGGTCGTCGCGTCGGGACAGTCTCATCGCCGCCGAGCCGGCTCCGATCAACAACAATCCGATGACGAGTGTGACGAGGTGCTCGCTTCGGTGTCCGGGTGAGTGCCGGTGACGACGGCAACCGACGGATTCTGTGCGGTCCGAACCGCCGGATTCTGTGCGACGGAAACCTTCGAGCAGCTGACGATGCCGTCGTAGCTCCATTCGGTCGTCGCCCCCACGCGGAACACCACTCCGGGTTGCGGCGTCGCGGTGATAGTGACCGCCCACCGCGATCCTTCGCCTGCCGGTGCGCTCGTGACGTTGACGGTGTAGTCGACCTGTTCGGTGTCGTACGCGCCGGTGACGACGAGTTCGTTCGCGGCACAGTCCATGAAGACCGGCGGGTTGCCGACGGGAGGGAATCCCGTGCCGGGCAGGCTGACCGGTGGCGCGCAGTCGACGGTGCCGGTGTAGTTCCACTCGGTGGTGGCGTCGGGCGGAAACCTGAAACCTGGCTGTGGGGCTGCGGTGATCGTGACGCTCCAGTTCGAGTCTTCACCGGACGGTGCCATGTTGATCGTGACGGTGTAGTCGACCTGTTCGGTGTCGTACGCGCCCTCGACCACGATTTCGTTCAGGGTGCATTCGAAGCGGACCGGATCTTCGTCGGGAGGATCGGCGAGCGGAAAGGGAGGAGCAGGAGCTACGAGAAAGCAGTCGGCGGGGACGGTGTCGCTGTAGTTCCACTCGGTGGTGACGTCGGGCGGGAACTCGAAGCCGGGCTTTGGGGCTGCCGTGATCGTGACCTCCCAGCTCGAGCCCGCACCGGACGGTGCCGTGTTGATCGTGACGGTGAAATCGATCTCGTCGGTGTCGTCGGCATTGGTGATCACGAGTTCGTTCTCTGCGCAGTCGAACACGACCGTCGGTGGTGGGATCGGAGGGTTCTGACCGACCCGCGGCGGCGTCGTCGAGGTTGTGGTCGGTGTCGACGTTGTCGTTGTTGTCGAGGTTGTGGTCGTTGTCGTTGTTGTCGAGGTTGTGGTCGTCGACGTTGTCGTTGGTGTCGAGGTTGTGGTCGGTGTCGACGTTGTCGTTGTTGTCGAGGTTGTGGTCGTCGACGTTGTCGTTGGTGTCGACGTTGTCGTTGGTGTCGAGGTTGTCGTTGGTGTCGAGGTTGTCGTTGGTGTCGAGGTTGTCGTTGGTGTCGAGGTTGTGGTCGTGACGGCCGCCGGATCGATCTTGCAGAGATGGGCGTCGTTCGCGTTCTGACCGAAGTCGATGAAGACCTCGAGCACAGCGTTGTTCATCGGCGTGACACCGTCGCCGTACAAGACATGGTCCGATCCGTCGCCAACGCCGACACCTACCCACACCGCTGCCCAGTTGCCGACGTCGACCACGGGCACCGGCGGGTCATAGACGTATCCGAGTCCTTCATAAGTTCCATCGGGGCACGTGAACGTCTCGTCAGCCGACGCGAACGTGCCAGAGATCAGCACCGTGGCCACCAAGAGAGCCGCCCCCAGCCCGAATGGGACTGAAGCGTTGATGACGCTTCTCGTGCTGTGTGGTCCCCAGCTCATCAGAACCCCCCAGGACACCGATTTCGACGTGAGATGACGTCCTGGCCGAACTGTAGCCGACGGGGGACGCCAGCAAATCCGACGCAGAGCGCGACGCCTGGGACGCTACGTCGCCACCCAGGATCTCCCCGACCGTGGTCGTGCCGGCGCGCAGTCCCCGATCGATCTGATCCTGGTTCCGTCAGTTGTAGATCGCCTGGTCCGACACACCGAGCTGCGCCGCGATCTCGACGACGGGGCGCCCGGCCTCCACGAGATCGAGCACCTTGCGACGGAACTCGTTCGGGTACCTCCACGGCACGATGACCTCCTCATCATCAGTGCCCCAGGTTCAAGTACACCTCCCCCGCGATCCCCGGTGCAGACCAGTTCGCCAGTAACGTGGATGACGGTTCCGTCGCCGAGATCGATTCCGTGGTGCTTGAAGCCTGGTCGGTCGACTTCGATGTGGTCCCCTCGCACCATCGCCCCTCCAGCTAACCGTTGCCGCGCAACCAGGTGGGTCTCCTCCTGACGTGTTCGTTTGACGTCGGCGTCAATCGATCGACGGACGCGGCTCGAGACCCGCCGCTCGATAGCACGCGTCGATGATCTCCATGTTCCGGACCCCGTCGTCGGCAGTGGTCGGGAACTCGGCCCCATCGACGATCGCGTCACGGAACGCGACCAGCTGATGAACGTACGTGGCCGAGTGGTCGGCCTCGGTCGATGTCGTCCCGGTCGCCGTCTCGACCGACAACACCGAGCCGCCGTTCTGTGGCGCCAGTGGGTTGGTCGCGAGCATCGTGCCGGACTCCCCGGTCACCTTCAACCACGCCTCGACCCGGTCGCCCGGAGCGATCATCGACGAATGCACCCACCCCGTGACCCCTGACGGCCAACGCAGCTCCGCTCCCAGCGACCCGTCGACTCCCTCGACCGGACACACCGCCTCGGCTGACACCACATCGGGTTCCGCGCCGGCAGCGAACCGCGCCCACTGGATCGAGTAGCAGCCGAGATCCATCGTCGCGCCACCACCGATCGCCGGGTCCCAGCGGATGTCATCGCGCCCGATCCACCCGTCGGGGATGTCGAACGTCGCCTCGATCCGATCGAGGCGTCCGAGAACGCCGGAGTCGAGGACGGCGCGGATCTGAACGGCGTAGGGGTGGTACCGCCAGTGGAAGGCCTCCATCACGACCACGTCGCCGTGGCGGGCCGCATCGGCGATGCGGCGCGCATCGTCGGCGTTCGCGGCGAACGGCTTCTCGCACAGGACGTGCTTGCCGGCCTCGATCGCGGCGATCGCCCACTCGCGGTGGTACGACGCCGGTGTCCCGATGTACACGGCGTCGACCACATCGGAGTCGATCAGGTCCTGATACGAGCCGTACGCGTGCTCGGCACCCCACTCGTCCGCCGACGCCCGCGCCCGATCGAGATCGCGTGCACCGACCGCGGCGAGTTCGACCCCGTCGACATCGCCGACGGGGTCGATGATCGCCTTGACCGCGATCCGTGACGCGGCCACCAGTCCGAGGCGGATCGTCACCGCGTCACCGCCACGGACGAGCCATCGGATCGGACCAGGAGACGACACCAGCGCATGCAGCGGAGAGTAGCAAGCGCACCTACTCTTGGCCTCGTGACCAGCGAGTTCGACGCAAGAGCGGCAGAGTGGAGACGCGATATCGAGTCGGCGCTCGACGGCCTGTACGACGAACGAGCTGCGGAGATCGGGCGCGATCTCGTGGACCGTGCCCGCGCCGCCCACCGTGCCCGACCCTCCGATCTGATCGATCTCGACCGTCGCCGGGCAGCGTCGCCGTTCTGGTACCAGGGCCGCCAGCGCGTGGGGTACATGGCCTTCGTCGACCGTCTCGGAGGCGACCTCCAGGGCGTGCGCCGCCGGATCCCGTACCTCACCGAACTGGGCATCGACACTCTCCACCTGCTCTCGCTGCTCCAGCCCCGGGCGGGCGAGAACGACGGCGGGTACGCGATCCGCGACTACCGCGTCCCCGACGACCGGATCGGCACACTCGACGACCTTCGAGCGCTCATCGACGATCTGCGGTCGAACGGGATCAGCCTGTGCGTCGACTTCGTGCTCAACCACACGAGCGACGATCACGAGTGGGCGATCGCGGCCACCGACGGGTCCGAATACCACCGCTCGCTGTACCGAACGTTCCCCGATCGCACTGAACCGGACGCGTGGGAAGCCACGCTACCAGAGGTCTTCCCGCGCTTGTCGCCCGGCAACTTCACGTGGAACGACCGTATGGCGCGCTGGGTGTGGACGACCTTCCGCGAGTTCCAGTGGGACCTCGACTGGGCCAACCCCGACGTGATGCGGGAGGTCGTCGACATCGCGTTCCACCTCGCCAACCTCGGTGTCGAGATCCTGCGACTCGACGCGATCGCGTTCACCTGGAAACGCCTCGGCAGCAACTGCCAGAACCAACCGGAGGCCCACCTGATCGCTCAGGCACTCCGCGCCGTGCTCGCGATGGCCGCACCGGCGACGGTGTTGCTCGCCGAGGCGATCGTGGCGCCGAACGACCTGGTCGGGTATCTGGGGCGCCACGAGCTCGAGCGCCGTGAATGCGAGCTGGCGTACCACAACCAGCTCATGGTGCAGGGGTGGTCGATGCTGGCGTCGAAACGTGCAGATCTGTCACGCAACGCGATCGCACGGCTCCCACCCGTCCCGAGTCGGGCGACGTGGTTCACCTACGTGCGCTGCCACGACGACATCGGATGGGCGATCGACGACGCCGATGCCGAGAGCGTCGGGCTGACGGGCTTCGGTCACCGTGAGTTCCTGGCCCGCTACTACCGCGGCGACTTCTGGCAGTCGTTCGCACGTGGCGCCCCGTTCGGCAAGAATCCGGAGACGGGCGACGAACGTACCAGCGGCATGACCGCGACCCTCGCCGGTGTCGCCGCAGCACTCGAGGACGGCGATCCCGTCGCACTCGATCGGGCGGTGGAACGAATCCTGCTGCTCTACGGCATTGCCTTCGGGTTCGGGGGCATCCCGATCATCTACATGGGAGACGAGCTCTGCCAGGGTGACGATGCGTCCTACGTCGCCGACCCCACACGAGCCACCGACAGTCGATGGACCCACCGCCCGTCCTTCGACGACGAACTGGCGGCCCAGCGACACGACCCGGCGACCCTGACGAGCCGGGTCTGGTCGGGCATTCGACATCTCGTCGACACTCGTCGCGCCTGCGGACAGCTCCACGACGACGGGGCGACCGTCACGGTGTTCGACCCGGGTTCGCCGGCGGTGTTCGCGTGGCACCGCCGCCACCCACGGTTCGGTGAACTGGTCGGCCTCGCAAACGTGGGCGAGAGCGTCATGACCGTGATCGACCGACCTGCGCTCCGAAACGGCGCTGTCGATCTGCTCGCTCCCACCGACCCGAACCCGTGGCGACTCGAACCGCTCCAGGTGCGCTGGATCTCGGCTGACGGAGACTACGGCCCGATCCCGACGCCACCACTCGACCGATGATGCACACACTCGCCGTCGGCGCCGGCGTGTTGCTCGTGATCGTCGCCATCGCGGATCTCGTCAACACGCTGGTCTCCACGTTCACCTCCTACGCACGCTGGTGGCCGTCGCGCCTGATCGGGCGTTCGACGTTCGTGGCGATCCGGTCGGTGGCGCGTCGGCTCCCGGACGAGTCGACCTGGCGCGAGCGGATGCTGGCGGTCTTCGGTCCGCTCCTGCTCATCGAGCTGTTGTTCGTGTGGGCGCTGCTCCAGGTCTGCGGCTTCGGGCTGATCTGGTGGGGGCTCGGCGACATCCCGACGATCGGTGGCCTCGCAGACGCCTGGTATTTCTCCGGCGTCGTGTTCTTCACGGTCGGGTTCGGCGAGATCGTGCCCGTCGAGGCCATCCCTCGCGCCGGGGCGATTCTCGAGGCCTTCTTCGGGGTCATCACCGTTGCTCTCGTGATCGGGTATCTCCCGACCCTCTACGCCGCGTACTCCGACCGAGAACGAGCCTTGATGCGGCTCGACGCCGGCAGTTCGGAGCGGATCACGCCGACCGCGCTCGTGATGGCGTGGGCACCCGACGCCGATCCGAAGAAGATCGACGAGCAGTTCGAGTACTGGGAGCACTGGGCTGCCGGCATCCTGGAGACACATTCGACGGTGCCGCTCCTCACGTTGTTTCGTTCCCACGACCGACGTCAGAACTGGATCACCGCGCTCGGGACTGCTGTGCGACGCAGCACTGCATGCGCAGATCATCATGGGCGCCACCGACGGTCACGCCTACTGGTTCCTCCGACGAGCCGAGGCGATCTTCCGCGAGGTCACCCACGGTGTCGACATCGACGCCTACCGCATGACCGCCGACGGCACCGAGGGGCCGTCGACCATGTTCAGCGAGCTCTACACCGAGCTCACCGACCACGGCTTCCGCTTGCGCCCCTTCGAGGAGGCGGCGGCATACACGCTCCTCGCCCGCCAGACCTTCGCGCCGGCGATGGAGTACCTGATCGACGACCTGGTGTGCCCACGCGGTTTCTGGTCGATCGACAGCACGGTCCGCAGCTGGTCGGCCGACCACGACCTCTCCGCCTGACGGATGCCCGGCATCGCAGAGGAGGGTGCCGCTCCTCCTACCATCCGGTCATGCCCACGATGTCGATCTCGCGTGCCATCACACACCACGCCACAAGACGCCCTCATGACCCGGCGCTGACGTGCGGCGACGTCACCCTGAGCTGGATCGAGTTCGACCTGCGGACCAACCGGCTCGCCCGTGCCTTCGCCGAACTGGGGGTCGGTCACGACGACCTGGTGACGATCGCGCTCCCCAACTCGACCGCGTTCTTCGAGGCGGCGTTCGCCGTGTGGAAGCTCGGAGCGACACCCCAGCCGGTGTCGGCCAAGCTCCCGGGCCGGGAACTCGAGGAGATCGTCGAGCTCGCCGACTCGCGACTCGTCGTCGGGGTCGAACCCGGCCGGATGCCGCATCGAGCAACGGTGCCGATCGGCTACGAACCCGACCCGGCGCTCAGCGACGGACTCGTGCCCGACGTCATCACCGCCCGTTGGAAGGCGCCGACATCCGGCGGGAGCACCGGTCGACCGAAGATCATCCTCGCGACCACGCCGGGCGAGTTCGACATCGGGGCGACCGGGTTCCACCTCCCGGCCGAATCGGCGTGCGTGGTCCCCGGCGTTCTGTATCACAACGCCCCGTTCTCGATCTCGTCGCTGGCGCTGATCGCCGGCAACCACGTGATCAACTTCCCGCGCTTCATACCGGAAGCCGTACTCGTCGCGGTCACCGAGCACCGACCGAAGTACCTCTACCTCGTGCCGACGATGATGGCCCGCATCTGGAAACTGCCCGAGAGCGTCAAGGCGGCGGCGGACATGTCGTCGCTCGAGGTCGCGGTCCACATGGCGGCGCCGTGTCCGCCATGGCTGAAAGAGGAGTGGATCCGCTGGGTCGGCCCCGACGTCTTGTGCGAGCTGTACGCCGGCACGGAGGTGCAGGCGATCACCTGGATCACCGGTCGCGAGTGGCTCGATCACCACGGATCGGTCGGCCGTCCGATCGTCGGCAAGATGAAGGTCGTGGGCGACGACGGCCGCGACCTCCCGGCCGGCCAGATCGGCGAGATCTACATGCTCGCGGATGGCGGACGCGGCTCGACGTACCAGTACCTCGGTGCCGAACCCAAGCCGCTCGGGAACACGGACTGGGAGAGTCTGGGCGACTTGGGTTGGATGGACGAGGACGGTTACGTCTACCTCGCCGACCGCCGCAAGGACCTCATCCTGCGCGGCGGTGCCAACGTCTACCCGGCCGAGGTCGAGGCCGCGATCGACGAACACCCCGCTGTGCGCAGCTGCGCCGTGATCGGTATCCCGGACGATGATCTCGGACAACGGGTGCACGCCGTCGTCGACGCACCAGATGGCATCGACGAAGCCGAGCTCCGAACCCACATGGCCGAGCGTCTGGTCAGCTACAAGTGTCCGGGCACCTACGAGTTCGTCGTGCAACCCGTCCGCGACGACGCCGGCAAGGTCCGACGCTCGCTCCTCGCCGCCGAGCGCAGCTGACGGCCGTCCCGTCACGTCGCAGCGCCAGGCTGCCCGGTTGGTCGTCAGGCGTGCCCGGTGACCGCCGTGGCAGGATCCGGAACGTGCTCACGCTGGGTCCCGGTCGGGGCCCGATACCCCGGACCGGCGAGCGCGTACGCACCCCAGGCGAGCAGGACCATGATCACCGTGCAGGTGGTGTACGCCACGAAGCGGCCCCCGACGCTGTACAGCACCCCGGCGAGTACCGCCGTCAGGCCACCGGTCAGCGTCTCGGCCGCTCCCAGCATCCCCTGAGCGCCCGCCTGGCGATCAGCGGGCGCCACCACGCCGACCGCGACACCCGTGCTCGACACGGTCAGGCCGTCGGTCACCGCGTGCACCAAACCGACGGCGAGCATCGCCAGACCGGTCGGCATGAGGCCGTACAGGAACATGTAGCCGGCGCCGAGCAGCAGGCCGAGCGGACCGAGGCGGAACGGACCGACACGCTGTGCGAGGCGACCGCCGTAGGCACCCAGGAACACCAACGGCAACGCGAAGATCGTGATGCCGATGTTGGCGACGACCTCACCCGCGTCGAGATCGTCGAGCACGATCGCCCAGAGCGCGTCGAACGTGCCGATCATCAAGAACACGGCCGAGCCCATCATCAGCGCGGCCACCATCGGCCGGCTCCGAAGGAGATCGAACGCGAATCGCTTGGCCGGAGTGGTGCCGACCACCGCCTCGACGATCTCGACCCGCATCACGATCGGTGCGCAACACACCGTGAGTGCGGCGATCACGAGGAACGGCGCCGGGATGCCCAGCCACGGCACGAGGACGGCCGACACCGCCGGTCCCGCTGCGAATCCCGCCACGTCGGCCGACAACAACAGGCCCACATTGGTACCGAGGTTGGCCGGATCGGCATTGATGACGATCCGCCGGATCGCCGGAAACGCCATCCCGACCCCGACACCGGACACGATGCGTCCGAGCAGCAACACGATGAGTGTGGTTCCGACCGCCATCGTCAGCAGGCCCACCACGTTGAGGCCGACGCCGAGCAGAACGAGTCGACGTGCGTGGCCACGATCGGCGACGGGTGCGAGGAAGATCTGAGCGACGAACGACGTCAGGAAACCGACGCCGACGATCGTGCCGAGCCAGTGGGCGGCGATGCCGTACTCATCGCGGAAGTCGTCGAGCACGGTGAACATCACGCCATATCCCGACGCCATGAGCGCGGTCATCAACCCGAACTGGAGCACACGAGCACGCGGCACCCGGGGAATCTACCCGTGGCTCAGGCGGGGCCGACCGAGAGATGACGGTGACGTTCGTCGTCGCTGGGGTGGTCGAGGGATCGTCAGGGATCGTCAGGGGTCGTCGTGCGGGAGCGACCCGATCAGCTTTCGGGTCTCGTCGTACGCGCGATCGTCGTCCACGAACGTCGGGTCGAACGCGACGCGATCGAGTCGTTGGGCGACGGTGCGCGCCACCGCGACTTCGTCCGCATCCGTCCAGGCCTCGGCCAGACGAGGGTTCGGGTCCCCCTGCCGAGCGCCGCGGTGGCGCGCCGTCGAGCTGAACCGATCCTGCAGGAGCCCCCACCGGCCACGCCGTCGACGCCGCCGGAGCGCCAGGACCGGCCGCATGATCGCGAGCCCGACGAACCCCAGCCCGATCAGGGTGATCACCCGAACCGGATGGTCTCCGACGTATCGACCGGCGCCCGCGCGAGATCGGCACCGATCGACTCGACGTCGGCGTCGGCCGACAACGGGACCGCCGCGGTCGGATCGAACGCCTGCCAGCCGGTCTCCGGGAACCAGACCTCGACCCATGCGTGGGCATCGCTCGCCTTCACCTCGTAGACACCGGCGATCCGGTCGCGGCTGCCCGGGAGGTACCCCGTGGCGAGACGCGCCGGCACGCCTTGGGTGCGCAACATCACGGTCAGCGCGCTCGCGATCTGCTCGCAGAATCCGAGGCGACTGTCGAAGAGGAAATCATGGACGGCGTCCTCACCAGGGTCGGGCAGCGGAGCGTTGAGGTCGTACTCGACGTTGTCGGCCAGCCACGCCTCATAGGCGCGTACCGTGTCGTACGTCGAGGGCAGTCCGTCAGCCAGCTCGGTGGCGAGTGCGATGGTCTCCGGACTCGTCGACTCGGGGACGGCAAGATACCGCTCGAGCACCGCTCGACCGAGCTCGTTGAGTCGCGGGCCGATCACGCCCTGTCCGCGCAGGATCGTCGCGTCGACGCGCGGCCGCGCCGAGACGACCGTGTAGATCGACTGATCCGGGAGCACCGTCGACGCCCGGATCGCGCCATCGGGGCGAACCCACACGTCGGCGTCCAGGATCACCTGGACGGGCCGGTAGGCATGGAACACGACGTTGGGCATGTCGGTTTCGAGGTAGAAGGTCTGTACGAACTCGTCGACCTCGATGTCATCGGCGACCTGGGTGTCGCCGAACGCCGGAGGGACGTCGATGTTCGGACCGTCACGAACGACGCCGGTACTGTCGTCGGCGTGCCACCGCCGGCCGTCGAAGTCGGCGAAGGTCTGGCCGCGCCAGAAGTCGGGGGCGGGCGCTCGGACCCTCATCACGATCTCGTCACCCAGCTCACCGCGCACCGATGTGTCCATCGTCTGCGAGAAGCCCGTGTAGCCGCCCGCTTGCCCGGCGGGTGCACGGTCGCCTCCCGGGGCACCATCGGTCGAGGCGTCTCGCACCTGGCCGTCCGGCCCGGCGAGCGATCCGGGCTGACCGACCGTGGCTGCGTTGTCGATGAACGTCGGGAGCGTCAGCCGGGCCGGACCGTGAGGCACGGGCACGATGGCCAACAGACCGACGGTGGCCGCCACCGCACTGCCCGAAATCGCGACTCGGCGGGGCCAGCCGGTGCTGTCGACGCCAAGCGCGGTGGCGAACGGACTGGAGGGCCCGGCGGGATCGTTGGCCGTCGAGACCGACAATTGGCAGAGCGCGGTCACGAAACAGACGGTCCAGGCGACGAACCACCAGCCCACCGAACCGTCGACGTGGAAGGCGGCGGCGTACATGACGACGACCGCGGAGATGCCGAGCCCGACGCGCAGCGTCCGCCGGTCACGGCACTCGAAGCCGTGCAGCAGGATCAAGATCACGAGGACCTGTGGGAGCGGACCGCGCAGGAACGACAGGATCCCGTCGAGCCGGCCGCTGGACGCCACCACCATGGCCAGAGCACCCACTGCGCCGACGCCGATCAACATCCGCACGAAGGCCGACGGCGGCCCTCCCCCGGTGAGTGTCCGACCCGACACGATCGCACCTGCGACGACCGCGGCAGCGATGACGACCAGGGTGACCGGCCCGTGTCCGAGTGCGGTGGCGAGCATCGCGAGCGACACGAACGTGGCGGCTGCCGCCCACCAACGCGCCGACGGCTGTGCGGTCGTCTCGGGTTCGACCCGCGAGGACGCCGCCACCTGGAGGCGATGATCGTCGGAGCATCACCGAGCGGGGCGGTCGCCGACCAGCGCGCGGCGGCATCGACGTCGGAGATGACCATCGGCTCGCAGTCACCAACTGCGACGAACATTCGTGCTCCGGCGCGCAGTCCCTGCTCGAGGGCCGCCCGCGCAGCACCGGCCCGTCTGTCGGCGGGAAAGTACGGCGTCTTCTTCTTCTGAAAGCTCATTCAGCGCATCGGTGCACCCGGGTGCACGCAAGGGATCACCTTCCCGCCCAAAGGCAGGCGACAAGGCCAGCACAAAGGCAAGCGGCAGCATCAGGCGCATGGTGGTCGGACACCCGGCGAGCCGGTAAGTTCAAGCGCGCGCCAGAAGCTGGCGTCTGCCAGCGCTGATACCTCGGTGTCATGGTGGCGGGCCATGGGCCCGCGCTCAATGAACGGGACCGATCAATGAAGACGTGAGGCCCCCATGAGCACATCGCCATCCAGCTTCGAATTGCGCTTCACTTCGCTCTTCAACGAGGGGCGCGGGTTCTCATTCCCTTGCGACGCCAAGGGCGCCGTCGATCTGGACTCGCTCAGCGACAAGGCGCGGCTCAACTACCTGTTTGCGCGCGCGGTGGTGGGACGCCAAGTCACCTGCCCTGCCGTCATTCCTGCATTCCTGCACTGAAGCCGGGGGCGGCCTGCTCGGCCGAAGGAAGGTATGGTCGGGGTGACACGATTCGAACGTGCGACCCTCTGCTCCCAAAGCAGATGCGCTACCAAGCTGCGCTACACCCCGACGAAGCTGTCATTGTGCCTGAGGCGCCGGCAGCTGCAGCTGCCGGGCCACCGCCAGGCACTGCTGGATGTGCTGCTCGCACACGTAGCGCAGCGCGCCAAAAGTCAGCAAGGCTGACACGGCCTGGCCGGCAATTGGCAGGAACTTGGCGGCCTGCTGCGCGGTCAGGCGCACGCCTACCAGCTTGACCAGCTTCACGACCAGTTCGCGCGTCACGAGCTTGCCCACCAGCATGGCGCCGCCACTGCTGATGGCCTTGTAGACCACCAGCCGGCGGTCTGGCGCCAGACGCTCGATCTGATCGGGCGACAGGCCAAAAGCCTCGTTGATGCGCGGCAGCAGCTGCATGAGGAGTCCCACGTCCGCAGCCCAATCCAGGCCCGGCAAGGGCACCAGGGCGACGCCCGCAGCCATGACCGCGCGCTGGTTCACCATCCGGCGGCACCGCTTGGTGATCGCTTGCAAGCTGGCCGACGAGGCCGAAGCCGGGCCTTCGACAACTTCCCAATCCGTTGAGGTGGCGTTCATCGGCATCAGCCCGCCACTTCCTGCTGGTCGGTCACCCTGGGCAGCATGGCCGAGTGTTCTCGCAAGGTCTTCAGGATGATGGAAGTGGAGGTTTCCGACAACAGGCACATCTGAGAGACGACGGCGTCCAGGTGGGCCACGTCGGCGACCGCAATTTCCAGCGCCCAACTGTCCTCGCCGGTGATGTTCCAGGCATTGACCACCTCCGGCAGGCCGTTCACCAGGTGCACCATGCGCTGGTAATCGGTCCGGCCTACCCGCACCAGCGCGCGGATGCCGTAGCCCAGGGCCTGCAGATTGACGGTGGCCCGGTAGCCGGTAATGACGCCGGCGGATTCCAGCTTGCGCACCCGCTCGGTCACGGCAGGCTGGCTCAAGTGCACGCGCCGGCCCAGTTCGGCCATGCTGATGCGGGCGTCGGACTGCAACTCAGCCAGGATCCGGGTGTCGTAGGCGTCCAGCTGTATTGGGTTCTGCATTTGAAAGACTTTGCCCCACCAAACCTGGGAAGGCAAGGCGAAAATTGAAAGCAAGCTTGCATTGCCAATGGAGAAAGCGCGGCGAGCCGCCTACAGTGCTGCTCCATGACGACCACTGTGCTGCAGTCCCCTGCCCCCGCCCGCATGTCCGGCCTGGTTCTCGCCTGCCTGGCGTCGACCTGGCTGATCTGGGGCTCCACCTACCTGGCCATCAAATGGGCGCTGGTGAGCTTTCCGCCCTTCTATCAGATGGGCACGCGCTTCCTGGTCGCAGGCGCTCTGTTGACGGGCTGGATGCGCTGGCGCGGTGCGCGCTGGCCCAACCGTGCGGAATGGACCAACGCCACCATCCTGGGCGCGCTGATGCTGGGCGTGGGCTACGGCCTCACCGCAGTGGCCGAAGAGTCCGTCAGTTCCGGCTTGGTGGTGGCTTTCATCGGTATCGGCCCTGCGCTGCAAACTGCCATGGAACTGCCCTATGGCATGAAGCCGACCAAGCTGGAGGCGATGGGCATTGCCGTGGGCCTGGTCGGCGTCCTGGGGCTGGCTGCGGGCCATGGCTTCTCGACATCGCCCCTGGGGCTGCTGGCGGTGCTGAGCGCATCAACGGCGTGGAAACTGGGCAGTGTGTGGACCAACCGCGGCTTGCCACGTGCGCTGGGGGGTCGGTCACTGGCCCTTGCGCCGGGCGCGATGGGCTTTGCGAGCCAGATGCTGGCTGGCGGCGTGGTGCTGATGGCGGCCTCTGTGCTGCTGGGTGAACAGGCCACCTGGCCCGCCGACCCCTTGGCCATGGCCAGTTGGGCTTACCTGGTCGTGGCGGGATCCCTGGTCGCTTTCTCGGCCTTCATGGTGCTGCTGCAGCACACGCCCACGGCCGTGTCGGCCAGCTATGCCTACGTCAACCCGCTGATCGGCCTGGTGCTGGGCGTCACCCTGGGCGGAGAGACCTTGCACCCGGGCGAATGGCTCGCGGCAGGCCTGGTCACCGGCAGCGTGGTGCTGATGCTGCGCGGGCGCAAGGCCTAACTCTTGGACTGAGCTGCCTTCCGGATGGCACTCAAGGTGGTGCGTGTGGTGCTGACATCGGTGGCCAGCTTCACGTGGATAAGACCGGGCTTGCCGGCCGCGATGGCGCGCTGCAGGGCCGGTTCGAAGTCCGCGGTGCGCTCCACCAGTTCGCCGGTCCAGCCGTAAGCGCGGGCCAGCGCCGAGAAATCGGGGTTGAAGAGGTCGCTGCCGCTGACACGCGCCGGGAAGTCGCGTTCCTGGTGCATGCGGATGGTGCCGTAGGTGCCGTTGTCCACCACGATGCTCAGCAACTTCTTCGCACCGTAGCCTGTGGCCGTGGCCAGTTCCTGGCCGTTCATCAGGAAGTCGCCGTCGCCGGCCACGTTGACCACCCAGCGCTCTGGGTGCAGCAGTGCGGCACCCACCGCCGCCGGCAGGCCATAGCCCATGGCGCCCGACGTGGGCGCCAGTTGCGTGCGCCCGTGGTGCTGCAGGCCCGGGTGACGGCAGTAGCGGTGCAGCCAGCCGCTGAAATTGCCGGCGCCATTGGTGTAGACCGTGTCTTCGGGCAGCAGGCGCTGCACGGTCTTGATGACCACGGCCATGTCCAGCGGCTCCACAGCAGGCGCCACCAGATTGGCTTCATAGTCGGACTTGGCGGTGGCGGTGTGCGCCAGCCACGGCAGTTCCGTCGGCGCCGTCAAGGCCTCCAACGCTTTGGCGGCGGCGGCCGTGCCGGACTGCAGCATCAGGTCGGCGCTGTAGACACGTCCCAGTTCTTCGGCGCCGGGGTGGATGTGCACCAGCTTCTGTGCCGACCTTGGCGCGGTCAGCAGCGAATAGCCCTGCGTCGTCATCTCGCCCAGGCGGATGCCCAGTGCAATGACCAGGTCCGCGTCCTTCACGCGCGCCACGAGCTTCGGGTTGGTGCCGATGCCCACGTCTCCGGCGTACAACGGGTGGCGGTTGTCAAAGGTGTCCTGGAAGCGCCAGGCACAGGCCACCGGCAGCTGCCAGTTCTCTGCAAAGCGCTGCAAAGCGTTGGCCGCTTCGGCGTCCCAGCCGGAGCCGCCGGCGATGACGATCGGACGCTGGGCTGCGACCAGCATGGCACGCAGGTCGCGCAGGCCGCCCGGTGCAGGCCAGGCGCGCACGGGCTCGGCGCGCGGCAACACGGGCGCGGACGTGATCGTCGTGAGCATGTCTTCGGGCAAGGCCAGCACCACAGGCCCCGGTCGGCCCTGCATGGCCGTGTGGAAGGCACGTGCCACGTACTCGGGCACGCGGTCGGCACTCTGGATTTCGGCCACCCACTTGGCCAGGCCCAGGGTGCCCGGGCTGAACATCTGGCGGTAGTCGATTTCCTGGAAGGCTTCGCGGTCGCGCTGGTCGCTGGCCACCTGGCCGATGAACAACACCAGGGGCGTGCTGTCCTGGAACGCCGTGTGCACGCCGATGCTGGCGTTGGTGGCGCCCGGGCCACGCGTCACGAAGCACACGCCGGGCCGGCCACTCAGCTTGCCTTGCGCCTCGGCCATGAAGGCAGCGCCGCCTTCCTGGCGGCATGCGATGAACCGGATGTGATCGCGGTGCTCATGAAAGCCGTCCAGCACGGCCAGGTAGCTTTCACCAGGCACACCGAAGCAGGTGTGGACGCCCTGCGCGACGAGCGCTTCAACCAGGGCATGGCCCGCCATGCGGGGCGTGGGGTTGGGGTGTGCGGTAGACATGGACAGACTGTAATGGGCTCAGGACCCGCTCCAAGCGCCGCCGCGCCTGCAAAGGTACGATGACTGCCCGTCCCGAATCGCATGCGCACATCCACGCGCCACGGCCATGACCCAGGTTCTCTTCGACTACACCCGCCAGGACGCCACCGGCAGCAGCTGCACCGCGCAGGCCTGGGCCAAGGTGCCGCCTGCTCAGTCCTCCGCCGACCGCCAGCGCTCGCGCGAACGTGCCGCTGAATTGTTGAAAGCCCAGGGCGCCGTGCTGGTGGCCCACTACTACGTGGACGGCGACCTGCAGGACCTGGCCCTGGCCACCGGCGGCATGGTGGCCGACTCGCTGGAAATGGCCCGCTTCGGCCGCGACCACCCGGCCAAGACCCTGGTCGTGGCCGGCGTGCGCTTCATGGGTGAAAGCGCCAAGATCCTGTCACCCGACAAGCGCGTGCTGATGCCGGATCTCGACGCCACCTGCTCACTGGACCTGGGCTGCCCGCCCGGCCCGTTTGCCGAGTTCTGCGACGCCCACCCGGACCGCGCGGTGGTGGTCTATGCCAACACCAGCGCAGCCGTCAAGGCGCGGGCCGACTGGATGGTGACCAGTTCCTGCGCGCTGGCCATCGTCCAACACCTGAAGGACCAGGGCAAGAAGATCCTGTGGGCACCCGACCGCCACCTGGGCCGCTACATCCAGGACCAGACCGGCGCCGACATGCTGCTGTGGAACGGCGCCTGCATCGTGCACGACGAATTCAAGGGCCTGGAGCTGGACCTCTTGAAGCGCCAGCACCCTGGCGCCCTGGTGCTGGTGCACCCGGAATCACCCAAGAGCGTGGTCGAACAGGCCGACGTGGTGGGCAGCACTACGCAACTGCTCAACGCAGTCATCCAGGGCACGGCCCCGGCCTACATCGTCGCCACGGACAACGGCATCCTGCACCGCATGCGCCAGCTGGCGCCGGGCAAGGCCTTGATTGAAGCGCCAACGGCCGGCAACAGCGCCACCTGCAAGAGCTGCGCACACTGTCCCTGGATGGCCATGAACGCGCTGCAAGGCGTGGTGGCCTGCCTGGAGCACGGGACCGGCGAAATCCAGGTCGAAGAAGCCATTCGCGTCAAGGCCGCGGGCTGCATCGAACGCATGCTGGACTTTGTGAAGCAGAACCCGTCCAGCCCGGCGGCGCCGCAGCGCGGATTCGTGAAGCACATCGGCGCGGCTTAATCCAGGTGCCCCAAGAGCCGATAACCGGGCGAGCCCGAAATTGCGGGCGGAGACTTGCCCATGACCGCCCTGCTCACCCCCGACTTCACGTCCGTCCGCAACCACAACGAACGCGCGGTGCACGACGCCGTCACGCGTGAAGCGTCCCGTTACCCGGGCCTGTCCCACAGTGCCGAACTGCTGGCCGATGTGGCCTGCGTGGCGCTGAACCGGCTGCCGCCGCGCTACATCCGACATGAGGTGGACTTCGTGTTCTACCTGAGCGAACGCGAACGCTCGGAAAGCGAACGGCAGATCCAGGAATCGGTGGAGTACGCCTTCGGCTTTGTGCAGGCCCGCACGGCCATGCGCGCGCGCGGCTGAAGCGGTACACGCGGCAAAGCCCGCGCCGGGCCGATCAAAAGCACGGGGAGGCCCGCCTGGGCACCGCCACGGCTGGGTCACTGTGGTCTCCGCAAATGTTCAGTGCATTTGTGGTGCACAACTGAAACGCCAGCGGCGACAAAGGTCTCATGTCGCCACCACGACCGGCCGAAATCCTGGCGATGTCCACCTCATCTGTCTGATGCGCCTGTCTGCGCCCCAAAGGCCCTTGATCGCCAACCATGCTGCCAGCGCCCACTCTCGACCTGCGGACCATCGTGCTGCTCACCGGCGCCCTGGCCTGCGTGATGTCCCTGGTCCTGCACCTGCAGCGGCGCAGCTACCCAAGCCCGGTTCGCGGCATGGGCCAGTGGACGCTGGCGCCGCTGATGGCGCTGGGTGCGAGCGGTCTCATCGGCCTGCGCGGCATGGTGCCGGACACGCTGTCGCTGGGCATTGCCAACGCCCTGGTCTTCCAGTCTGCGTTTTTGTTCTTGTCGGGCAGTTGCCACTTCCTGGGTCAGCCGCTGCACCGTGCCGTGCTGCCCGTGCAAGCCCTGGCCTCGGTTCTGATCCTTCCGCAGGTGATCACCACGGAGACCGCATACGCGGACCGCGTGATGATCATGTGCGCCTTGCTTGGCGGAGTCCTGGCGTGGCACGCCTGGCTGCTCTGCACCCGGGCCCGCAGGAGTTTTGCCAACCGATTTACCGCCGCGGTACTGGCCCTGCAGGCTGCGGTCTTCCTGGTGCGCGGCGCCACGGTCACGGTCCTGCCGCCCAGCGAAGGACTCTTTGCCCCTTCGGCCATCCAGACGGTCTACCTCATCAGCCACGGCTTCGGCCTGTTGCTGGTGAGCATGGGCGTGGTGCTCATGGCAACTGAAAAGCGTCGCGACGAACTGCACCACATGGTCAGCCGCGACAGCCTCACAGGCGCACTGACGCGCCGCGCGCTGCTCGACCTGGGCGAATCCGAGTTGATGCGATGCCGACGTCAAGCCCAGCCGCTGTCGGTGCTGATGCTGGACCTGGACTTCTTCAGGAGCGTCAACGACCAGAACGGCCATCGCATCGGCGACCTCGTGATCCGCGACTTCGTCGGCCGTGTCGACGCCCTGCTGCGGCCGCCAGCGGTGCTGGGGCGCTACGGCGTTGAAGCGTTTGTCGTCGTGATGCCAGACGCTGACCTGATGAAGGCGCGCCTCTTGGCCGAGCGTATCCGCGAAAGCGCCACCACCGACACCTCTTTGCCGCGCTGCCAGGTGAGCATTGGCGTGGCCACGTCGGCCGCGTCGAGCGACGAGTCACTGGACGCGCTGATCGACCGCGCCGACCTGGGCCTGCACCAGGCCAAGGCACAGGGCCGCAACCGCGTGGCCTGGGTCGAGAGCGCCGCCAAGTGGACCCGTCCGGCCAGCCTGGAGACCCAGGTTTGAAGCTCAGGCCTGTCTGGCGTCATGCCTGGCGGCCCGGCTGGTGGCCGACCCGGGGGACCACCCGGTCGCCCGCCGAAGCCGGCGCAGGCGGCCATTCGCTAAAGACTCGCATCACACTGGTCGCGCTGATGAGCTTTGTGCTGGCGATCTGGGGCCTGGTGGCCACCATGAGCTATCACCTGGAACGCGAACTGGTGCGTCTCTTGGGCACCCAGCAGCTGGCCATGGCTTCGATGATCGCCACCGAGGTCGAACAAGGCGTCACCGAACGTCTGGAAGCGCTGGAACAGGTGGCCGCCAGCATCGACGCCGACGACCTCCGCAACCCGGCCCAACTGCAGCAGAAGCTGAGCAGATCGCTGGTCTTTCAGCGACTTTTCAACGGCGGCAGTTTTGTCACTGGCGCCGACGGCATGGCCCTGGCCACCTATCCTGAACACGTCAAGCGTCAGGGCATCAACTACCTGGACCGCGACTACATCCGAGGCGCGGTCTCAGAAGGCCGGGTCACGATCGGCAGTCCCGTGATGGGGCGCAAGGTGGCAGCGCCCATCGTCGGCGTGGGTACGCCCATCCGCGACGGGCAAGGCCGGGTGATCGGTGTGGTTGCGGGCGTCATCAACCTGGGCGCGACCAGCTTCCTGGAACATGCCAGCTACAGCATGGTGACCGACGGCGGCAGCTACCTGCTTCTGGACGCCAAGCACCGCGTGGTGCTGGCCGACACGACGAAGAAGCAGGTGATGTCCCTGCTTCCTGAACCGGGCGCGAACACCCTGCTGGACCGCCTGCTGCAGGCGCATCAAGGCACCGAGATCTTTGTCAACGCCGCAGGCGTGGAGTTTCTGGCCTCTGGACGGGCCGTGCCAGTGGCGGGCTGGTTCGTGTCGGTCCAGTTGCCGACGTCAGAAGCGTTTGCCCCCATTCGGGCATTGCAACAGCGCTTGCTGGCCACCGCGCTGCTGTTGACCGCGCTGGCCGGAGGCCTGATCTGGTGGTTGCTGAGCCGCGAGTTGGCACCGCTGCTGGTCACCGCCGAGGTGCTGGCCAGCCACCCCACCGACCAGGCGACACCGGTCGCTCTGCCCATGACGCGCAGGCGCGAAATCGACCAGCTCATCGGCGCCTTCAACGGCCTGATGCAGACGCTGGCCGAACGTCAATTGGCGCTGAACGACCGCGAGACGCTGTACCGCACCGCCTTCCGAACCAATCCGGATGCCGTCAGCATCACCCGGCTGGCGGATGACCGTGTGGTGGACGCCAACGAAAGCTTTCTGCGGCTCTTCGGCTGGACCCGGGACGAGGTGCTGGGCCAGTCGACGCACACGCTGGACCTGCGGCTGCAGGGCAGCGGGCGCCCGGGCTTCTTCATGGCCCTGCGTGGCATCGAGCAAGGGCGCGACCTGGAAGTCGAACTGCTGACGCGGCAGAACACCGTGCTGCACACGCTGGTGTCGGTCTCGAGCATCACCCTGGCGGGCCAGCCCTGCCTCCTGACCGTGGCGCACGATGTCACCGAGCGCAAGGCGGCGGCCGACCAGATCCACCGGCTGGCCTACGCCGACCCCTTGACCCAGTTGCCCAACCGCCGCCTGCTGATGGACCTGCTTGAGCAGTCCATCGCACGCTGCCTCAGCCGCCGGCAGCTGGGCGCGCTGATCTTTGTCGACCTGGACGACTTCAAGACCCTCAACGACACACGCGGTCACGACCAGGGCGACCTGCTGCTGGCCGACACGGCGCGCCGCCTTCGTGCCTGCGTGCGCAGCGGAGACACCGTCGCCCGGCTGGGCGGCGATGAATTTGTGGTGCTGCTGGAAAACCTGGGCGCCTGCCCGGCGCAGGCCGCTCAGCATGCCCAGCGCTTGGCCGAACAACTGCTGGCCGTGCTGAGCACACCCAGCGGACTGGACGGACACGAGCACCACGGTTCGGCCAGCCTGGGCTATGCGCTGTTCGGCGAACACCACGAAAGCACTGCGGAACCACTCAAACGCGCCGAACTGGCGATGTACCAGGCCAAGGCCAGCGGGCGCAGCGGCCTGTGCGGTTTTGACCCGCTCATGCAGGCCGCGGTGAACACGCGTGTGGCGCTGGAGTCCAGCTTGCGCCAGGCCCTGGAACTGGGTCACTTCGTGCTTCACTTCCAGGTGCAGGTCGACCAGCCGGCCACCCCCGCGATGGCCAAGTCCGCGCCGCGTGTGCTGGGCGTCGAAGCCTTGCTGCGCTGGCAGGACCCCGTGCGTGGCATGGTGTCTCCCGCAGAGTTCATCCCGGTGGCCGAGTCCAGCGGCCTCATCGTGCCCCTGGGCACCTGGGTCCTGGAGACCGCCTGCAAGCAGTTGGCGCGCTGGTCCGAAGATCCGAACTTGGCAAAGTTGAAGATGTCGGTCAACGTGAGCGCCAGACAGGTGCTCAGCGAGGACTTCGTCGACGTGGTGCGGGAAGTCCTGGCCGCCACGGGTGCGCCGCCCAGGCGGCTCATGCTGGAACTGACCGAGAGCCTGCTGGTGAGCAACATCGAGGACACCATCGCCAAGATGAACGCCATCAAGGCGCTGGGCGTGGGTTTCTCGCTGGACGACTTCGGCACTGGCTTTTCGTCGCTGTCCTACCTGAAGCGGCTGCCGCTGGCGCAACTGAAGATCGACCGCAGCTTCGTCAAGGATGTGCTCACGGACACCAACGACATGGCCATCGCCAAGATGGTGATCGCGCTGGGCAACACCTTGGGCCTGGCCGTCATCGCCGAAGGCGTCGAGACCACGGCCCAGCGCGAGGCGCTGTCCGCCCTGGGTTGCAACCACTACCAGGGCTACCTCTTCGGCCGGCCGCTGCCCGCGGCGGCGCTCGAACAATCGGTTCTGGTGCCCGCACTGGCCTGAATGCGGGCCGGCAGGGGCTGGCCTAACGCTCGCTGCGAGCGGGTCGCGTCAGCACCGTTGGGAAGCTCACCGGCAGCGCATGCGGGAAGTCGCGGCTGTAGTGAAGGCCCCGGCTCTCGTGCCTGTGCAGGGCCGACTGCACGATCAGTTCGGCACATTCGACCAGGTTGCGCAGTTCCAGCAGGTCGCGGTTGACGCGGAAGTTGGCGTAGTAGTCATCGATCTCGTCGCGCAGCAACTTGATGCGGTGCAGTGCCCTCTCCAGACGGCGCGTGGTGCGCACGATGCCCACGTAGTTCCACATCAGCAGGCGCAGTTCGTCCCAGTTGTGCGAAATGACGACCTGTTCGTCAGCGTCTTCCACCTGGCTCTCGTCCCAGTGGGGCAGGGGCGGGTCGGCCGCAGCCGGCAGCGATTTGATCGACTGCGCGCAACTGAAACCCAGGACGACGCACTCCAACAGGGAGTTGCTGGCCAGTCGGTTGGCGCCGTGCAGGCCCGTGTAGGTGGTTTCGCCCACGGCAAAGAGGCGCGGCAGGTCGGTGCGGCCATCCAGGTCGGTGACCACGCCACCGCAGGTGTAGTGCGCCGCCGGCACCACGGGAATGGGTTGGCGCGCAATGTCGATGCCCAGTTGCAGGCAGCGGGCGTGGATGGTGGGGAAGTGCTCCTTGAGGAAGTCTTCGCCCAGGTGACGCGCGTCGAGCCAGACATGGTCCACCCCGTGCTTCTTCATTTCGAAGTCAATGGCGCGGGCGACGATGTCGCGCGGGGCGAGTTCACCGCGTTCGTCGTGCCGGTGCATGAAGCGCGTGCCGCCAGGGTCGCCCGGCCCGGTGCTGGGCAAGGTCAGGTAGGCGCCCTCGCCACGCATGGCCTCGGTGATGAGGAAGCTGCGCTCCTGCGGGTGGTACAGGCACGTGGGGTGGAACTGGATGAATTCCATGTTGCCGACCCGGCAGCCAGCGCGCCAGGCCATGGCGATGCCGTCGCCGGTGGCGGTGTCGGGGTTGCTGGTGTAGCGGTAGACCTTGCCCACGCCACCCGTGGCCAGCACCACGGCGCTGGCAGCCAGTGTTTCCACATGGCCGCGGTCCATGTCCAGGGCGTAAACGCCGAGGCACTGCGGCTCCTCGGTCTGGACCAGGCGGGACGTGATCAGGTCCACCGCCATCCAGCGTTCGCGCAGCGAGATATTGGGGTGCACCTTCGCGCGCGCCAGCAACGCGTCGTGGATGGCCTTGCCCGTGGCATCGGCCGCGTGCGCAATCCGCCGCACCGCGTGGCCGCCCTCGCGTGTCAGGTGCAGGCCGAGCGGGCCGTCAGGGTCGGGCGAGAACGGCACGCCAGAGTCCACCAGCCACTGGACCGCCTTGGCACTGTGTTCAGCGATGTAACGCGCCGTGTGCTCGTCAACGATGCCCGCGCCGGCCTCCTGCGTGTCACGCACATGGCTTTCGATGCTGTCGTCGCGGCCCAGCACGCCGACGATGCCTCCTTGCGCCCAGGCGGTCGCGCCTTCGTTCAACTCACGTTTGGCGAGCACGATGACCGGCTGGCTTTCTGCGAGTTGCAAGGCAACCGTCAAGCCGGCCAGCCCGGCGCCGATGACCACTGCAGGGCGGGTTGAGGAGTCGGTCGTGGAGGCTTGGGACATGATGAGGGGCTTGGTCATCCGAGAACGGACGCCTGCGGCAAGGGTGCAACGATTCTACGGAGCACGTGCGCCCGGACGGTGCATCGCGCACCCTGCCGTCCTATCATGCACCGCACAGAAGACCAGGAGAGGACGCGCATGAATGGCGGGCAACGCAACAACGAATGGCCGGACACCGAACGTGTGCAAAGCAAAGGGCGCGACGACCTGCTTTCACCGCTGACCCAGGTCGTCCAGGACCGTGATGCCTACCTGGGCCAGGGCCGCAACGACGTGGGTCGTCGAGTGGCCGAGGACCAGGTCGAACTGTTCGTCACCACCGACCCGGCCAGTGCACTGCAATCGGAATTCGCGCTGCACGCGCCCGAGTTCATCGCCCTGCACGACGTGGGCACCAGCGCGTCCTTGCGCCTGCTGGCCAGCCTGGCCGGCGCGGCAGGTGCCCGTGTGCAACGCCTTTCTGTGCGCAAACAGGGCCAGGGCGTGGCCCTGGCAGTGGTCCAGTTCGTGGAAGTGCCTCTGGCCAACGGCACGCCGGTGCGGGTCTATTCCACCGATATCAGCGCAGACGGCGCGGCCCGCGGCCAGATGGCGCGCGTGCTGCTGGGCAACAGCCGGCTTGGCGTGCTGATGTTTGGCGAATTGCCGCCACACGCCCTGGTGGCCCAACTGACGCCGCTGCGCGAAGCCTTGCTGCGCGGCCCCTGGCCCAACCGCGACTTGCTGCTGGTGCCGCTGGGCTCCAGCACCGCGCTGGCTGCCCAGGGTTCGCAACTGGCCCATCAGAGCGACGTGGCCGTGCACATCACCCCTCAGGCTGCCAAGCCCAAACATGTGTGGACCTTCATCGGCGGCGCGTGGAACCGTCTGCATGGCACGCCCACGGGTGAGCGGGCCCTGCCTACAGAGATGACCCGCGCGGTGCCCAAGCCGCGCGTGCCCACGCCAGAAGCGGCCACCGAACCCATGCCGCTGGAATCGGCAACCAAGCCAGCCACCCGGCCGGCGGCGCCCATGGCGCCCATGCTGCAGACCCAGCCCATGCCCATGCCAGTGCCAGGGGCGGCGAGTTGGCAGACCTACGTGGACCGCTGCGCGCTCATCAAGGGCACGCTGAGCGCCTGCGTCTTCGACACCCATTCCATGCAGGTCATGGCCAGCGCTGGCGGTCCTCCCACGGCCGACCGCCTGGCGCAGCAGGGCGCCGCCTTGTTGTCGGCCATGAATGACGCGTCGCGCGCACTGGGACTGGGTCCGGCGCGGCCAGAAGCCAGCATCACCACCACGGGGCACCACCTGCTGCTGCGCCCGGTGCCCGGCCATCCTGGCGTGGCGCTGCACCTGGTGTTGCAAGCCAGCGCCTCCAACCTGGTGCTGGCGCGCATGCAACTGGAGCGGCTGGAAGCGCCCCGCTGAGACTCATGCCCGGCGCCGCCGGTGCGTGCAAATGAATTGGCAATGAATTAGGCCCGTGCAATAAAGCACGGGCCTTTTCAATTGGGCCAACTCAAGGCTTATCGAGCTTATCGGCACCTGTTTTTGGAACTTGAGGACCTTGAAGGAGTTTTGCGCAGTAGCTCCGAAAAAAGTTGCAAGTCACTGATTTATAAAGAGATCGATACGGACGGATAGATCCCACCAATCGACTTGAATCCGAATTGGCTGGCATTCGCATTGTTTTTGTGAGCTTTCACACTGCGATTCAATTGTGCTGTCACTTGTCGCTACATTTGGATGCGAAACATCCCTAACATTCGCTCACCCCTTGATTCGAGGGGCCAACGATGACGCTCAAAGGTCACACCCGAATGTCTATCACCCAATTCATCAAGCGCCGCGTGCTGCCGACGGTCCTGTCGGCGCTGCTGGTGGTCGGCGGACCCGCCGCGGCCCGTGTGCCCGGCACAAGCGTCGGCTCTGCGCCGTCGACCAAGGCTCCCGCCAAGTTGAAAGGCAAGATCGCCTTCGACCTGGCTGACGAATTGGCCACGCCTGGCAAGCACAAGGGCAAGTGGAGCAAGCAGCACAAGGGCCAACACCTGGTCAATGCCATCGTCACCAGCGATGCCGACGACCGTGACATGTCCGCGCTGCAGGCCCAAGTGAAGGCGCTGGGCGGCACGGTCCTCCAGGCCCACGCCAATGTGAAGGCGCTGACCATCACCCTGCCCGCCAAGTCGCTGAAGAAGCTGGCCAAGCACCCGGACGTGGTGGCCATTGCGCCCAACCGCGACACGGCGAGCACGGCCAGCAGCCTCGAAGCGATGGCCGGCGCCACCACACCGGCTGTGCGCACCTATTCCACCGCATCCGCCTACGCTGGTTTTGACGGCACGGGCGTGGGCATCGCCATCCTGGACTCTGGCGTCATGAAGGCCCATGTCAACTTCCGCAATGCCGCCGGCGTGTCGCGGGTGAAGCGCAATGTGTCCATGGTCAAGACCACGAATTGGTACGACCCGATGGCCGGCTTCCCTTCCTCCGCCATGCCCGGCAGCGCCGATGTTGCCAATTACGAGGCGGCTGTCGCTGCTGACAATGACCTGGTGCAGGACGCCTATGGCCACGGCACCCACGTGGCGTCGGTGGCCGCCGGTCGCGGCTTCTACCAGGCCCCGGATTCCACAGGCCTCGCGCCCAACGCCAACATCTATGACGTGCGGGTCCTGGCGGCTGACGGCACGGGCACCATCAGCGACGCGCTGGAAGGCATCAACTGGGTCCTCTACCACGCACGTGAATACAACATCAAGGTCATGAACCTGAGTCTGGCGGCGTCGTCCACCGACTCCTGGGACTATGACCCGCTGTGCCACGCCGTGCGTGCAGCCACGTCCATGGGTATCACGGTGGTGGTGGCCGGTGGTAACTTTGGATTGAACAGCGCCAGCAAGAAGACCTTCGGCACCATCGCATCGCCGGCCAATGACCCGACGGTGATCACCGTGGGCGCCGTGAACTACAAGGCCACCAACGGTCGTGCCGACGACGTCGTCGCCAACTTCAGCAGCCGTGGACCGACCCGCGGCTACATGGATATGGGCACCTGGAAGTGGTACGACAACATCGTCAAGCCCGACCTGGTGGCGCCGGGCAACAAGGTGCTGGGCGCCAACGCCACCGCGGCGTCTTCCCTCACACCCACCAAGAACAAGCTGGCCACCGACTACCCGCAGCTGGTGACGGCCTCCGGCCTGAACAACGCGCCCTATGCACAAGGGCTGATTCAGCTCAGCGGCACCAGCGTCGCGGCGCCCGCCGTGGCCGGTGCGGCCGCGGTGCTGTTGCAAGCCAACCCGGGCCTGACGCCGCCTTTGGTCAAGGCCATCCTGCAGTACACCGCGCAGCCGCTGGCTGGCGCCAGCCTGGTGGAACAAGGCGCCGGACAGCTCAACCTGGAAGGTGCCGTTCGACTGGCGCAGTCGCTGCGCACCGACATCGCCGCGGCTTCCAGCGCCGGCACCCTGGTCCACGGCGTGACAGGCTTGCTGGCCGCAGGCAAGACTCTGCCGACAGCCCGCAGTTCCACCGTAGCCGGCACCACGTTCAACTGGTCCCGTGTGGTGCTGGTGGGCGGCAGCCACGTGGCCACGGGCGACAAGCTGTTCACCACGTGGCAGTCGATCTGGGACCCGCGCCTGGCGTGGGCATCCAACTTCGCCATGTGGACAGAGCCCAGCTTCTGGTCGGGCGTTGGCATCGCGCCCAATACCATTCCCCAAGGCTTTGCAATGACCTACCTGGGCAACCAGTCCTTCGTCAGTGGCGGGGTCGTGATGGCAGACGGCCTGGTCGGCGCCAGTTCGCAGATCGGCAAGACGGGTGTCTTCACGCTCACGCCGACCCTGTCGTCCTGGTTGGTGGCGGGCAGCGGGCAGTCCCTGCTGTCGGGTGTCACGCTCAGCCAGGGCATCGTGATGAGCGAAGGCCTGGTCATGAGCGAAGGTCTGGTGATGAGCGAGGGCCTGGTCATGAGCGAGGGCATTGTGATGAGCGAAGGCCTGGTGATGAGCGAAGGCATCGTCATGAGTGAAAGCGCAGGCACGCTGCTCGGTTTCATCACCACCGGCGCTCTGTTCGGGGAGTGAACCAGATGAACGCCATCAAAGCCCTCTCTGCCATGCATGTCACCGGATGGATTCGTGCTGCCTGCAAGCTGGTCACGGGTTTCACCGTGCTGATCGAACGCCGGGCGCTGTCGCCCCTGGTCGCCCGCTGAACCGCGGTCGCCACCCCACAACAAAAACGACGCCCTCGGGCGTCGTTTTTCATGGCGGGCCGGCTCGCCTGCTCAGTGCACCACCCGCGAAAAGCTGAACTCGCCGGCGTCCACATCCACCGGAATCACGTCCTTGGGACCGAACCTGCCTTGCAGGATCAGCTTGCTCACCGGGTTCTCGATGCGTTGCTGGATGGCGCGCTTCAGCGGCCGCGCACCAAACACCGGGTCGAAGCCGACCTTGGCCAGTTCCACCAGCGCGGCAGGTGACACGTCCAGCTTCATCTCCAGCTTTTCCAGGCGCGCTTCCAGCAACTTCAGCTGGATGCGGGCGATGCTTTCGATGTTCTTCTGGTCCAGTGCATGGAAGACCACGGTCTCGTCGATGCGGTTCAGGAACTCGGGCCGGAAGTGCTGCTTGACCTCGCCCCACACCGCGTCACGGATCTCGCTGCTGGGCTTGCCGGCCATGCTCATGATCAGGTGCGAGCCCAGGTTGCTGGTCATCACGATCACCGTGTTCTTGAAGTCCACGGTGCGGCCCTGGCCGTCGGTCAGACGGCCATCGTCCAGCACCTGCAGCAGCACGTTGAAGACGTCCGGGTGGGCCTTTTCCACCTCGTCCAGCAGCAGCACGCTGTAAGGCTTGCGGCGCACGGCTTCGGTCAAGGCGCCGCCTTCGTCATAGCCCACGTAGCCCGGGGGCGCGCCAATGAGACGGCTGACCGAGTGCTTCTCCATGTATTCCGACATGTCGACACGGATCATGTGGTCTTCGCTGTCGAACAGGAAACCTGCCAGCGCCTTGCACAGCTCCGTCTTGCCCACGCCCGTGGGGCCCAGGAACAGGAAGCTGCCCAGCGGCCGGTTGGGGTCCGACAGGCCCGCGCGTGAACGGCGGATGGCGTCCGCCACCGCCACGATGGCCTCGTCCTGGCCCACCACGCGGTCGTGCAGCTTGGCTTCCATCTGCAGCAGCTTGTCGCGTTCGCCCTGCATCAGCTTGCTCACAGGGATGCCGGTGGCGCGAGACACCACTTCAGCAATTTCCTCGGCGCCCACCACGGTGCGCAGCAACTGCGGGCCTTGGCCACCCTTGGCCTTGCCCGCCTCCTTGGCTTGCGCGGCATGCAGTTTCTTTTCCAACTCGGGCAGCTTGCCGTACTGCAGTTCTGCCACGCGGTTGAAGTCACCCTTGCGCTTGAGATCTTCGATCTGCAGGCGTGTGGCCTCAATGTCTTCCATGAACTGCTTGGAGCCCTGTGCCGCTGCCTTCTCGGCTTTCCAGATCTCGTCCAGGTCTGCAGCTTCGCGCGCGATCCTGGCAATCTCTTCTTCGATCAGGCCCATGCGCTTGATGGACGCCTCGTCCTTTTCCTTGCGCACGGCCTCGCGCTCGATCTTCAGCTGAATCAGCCGGCGGTCGAGCTTGTCCATGACCTCCGGCTTGGAGTCCATCTCGATCTTGATCTTGGCCGCGGCCTCGTCGATGAGGTCGATGGCCTTGTCCGGAAGGAAGCGGTCGGTGATGTAGCGGTGGCTCAACTCGGCCGCGGCCACGATGGCCGGGTCGGTGATCTGCACGCCATGGTGCACTTCGTACTTTTCCTGCAGGCCGCGCAGGATCGCGACCGTGGCCTCCACGCTGGGTTCGTCCACCAACACCTTCTGGAAGCGGCGCTCCAAGGCGGCGTCCTTCTCCACGTACTTGCGGTACTCGTTGAGCGTGGTGGCGCCAATGCAGTGCAGTTCACCGCGCGCCAGCGCGGGCTTGAGCATATTGCCGGCGTCGATGGCGCCTTCGGCCTTGCCCGCGCCCACCATGGTGTGCAGTTCGTCGATGAACAGGATGATGCGGCCTTCGTCAGCCGACACTTCCTTTAGCACGGCCTTCAGGCGTTCTTCGAACTCACCGCGATACTTGGCACCGGCGAGCAGGCCCGCCATGTCCAGCACCAGCACGCGCTTGTCCTTCAGGCTGTCCGGCACTTCGCCGTTGACGATGCGCTGCGCCAGACCTTCGACGATGGCGGTCTTGCCGACGCCGGGTTCGCCGATCAGCACCGGGTTGTTCTTGCTGCGCCGCTGCAGCACCTGGATGGCGCGGCGGATCTCGTCGTCGCGGCCGATCACGGGGTCCAGCTTGCCTTGGCGCGCACGCTCCGTCAGGTCCAGGGTGTATTTCTTCAGTGCCTCGCGTTGGCCCTCTGCTTCGGCCGAATCGACCTTGGCGCCACCGCGCACGGCTTCCACCGCCGTTTCCAAGCTCTTGCGGGTGAGCCCGTGTCCACGCACCACGCCACCCAGGTCGGTCTTGGCGTCGGCCAGGGCCAGCAGGAACATCTCGCTGGCAATGAACTGGTCGCCACGCTTGGTGGCTTCTTTGTCGGCGGCCTGCAGCAATTGCAGCAGGTCGCGGCCGGGTTGCACGACCTGCCCGCTGCCCTGCACCTGCGGCAGGTTGCGAATGGCCAACTCCATGGCAGTGGCCAGCGCGCTGACATTCGCACCTGCGCGTTCCAACAGGGATCGGGGCCCGTCAGGCTGCTCCAGCATGGCCGCCAGCACGTGGGCGGGCTCGACATAGGGGTTGTCGCGGGAACCAGCGGCGCTCTGTGCGTCGCCCAAGGCTTGCGTGAAGGCTGTCGTGAACTTGTCTTGGCGCATGGGATGAATCTCCGTTGCCAGGGGACATGAGGCATGGCGGCCCGATTTCAAGCCATGCCATACACGGTGGCGGGCACACCGGCAAGCAGACTTGATCCAGCGCAAATGTGCGCGGTGCGCCACCTGCGTGGGCAACGGGGTCTTTGTTCTGAGTTTTCACGAATTACTGAAAGTTCAAGTAGATTGCGTCGGTCGGCAGCACAACCCCCCCCCCCCCGCACCATGAGCCCCTTGTCCCCCTTGGTCCGCAGCTTTGTCGCCCACTTTGGCGAGATGGGCAGCCGCTGGGGCATCAACCGCACCGTGGGGCAGATCTATGCGCTGATCTATGTGTCTGACCAGCCCATCCATGCGGACGACCTGGCCGAGGCGCTGGAGTTCAGCCGCAGCAACGTCAGCATGGGCCTGAAGGAACTGCAGGCCTGGCGGCTGGTGCAGTTGCGCCACCTGCCTGGCGACCGGCGCGAGTACTTCGAAGCCCCGGGCGATGCCTGGGAGGTCTTCCGCACCCTGGCCGAAGAACGCCGGCGGCGCGAGATCGAACCCACGCTTTCCATGCTGCGCAACGCGCTGCTGGAAGAAGTCAGCACGCCCGAAGACCGCCACGCCCAGGCGCGCATGAAGGGCATGCACGACCTGATCGAACTCATGACCACCTGGTTCGACGATGTCCAACGCCTGGACGCCACCACGCTCAGCCAGCTGATGAAGATGGGCGCCAAGGTGCAACGACTGCTGGAACTGAAAGACAAGATCAAGCTCATGCCTGCCAAGCGGGCCTGAAGGAAAGGACAAGCGCATGGACCCCCTGCTTCTGTCGCGGCTGCAGTTCGCAGTCAACATCAGCTTCCACATCCTCTTTCCGACCATCTCCATCGCCATGGGCTGGGCCCTGCTCTTCTTCCGGCTGCGCTGGCTGAAGACCGGTGACCACGCGTGGCTGATGGCCTACCGCTTCTGGACCAAGGTCTTCGCCCTGACCTTTGCCCTGGGCGTGGTGAGCGGCATCGTGATGAGCTTCCAGTTCGGCACCAACTGGCCCGGCTTCATGGAAAGGGCCGGCAATGTCGCCGGGCCCCTGCTGGGTTACGAAGTGCTGACCGCGTTCTTCCTGGAGGCCACCTTCCTCGGCGTCATGCTCTTTGGCCACGGCAAGGTGAGCGAGCGGGTGCACCTGCTGGCCACCGCGCTGGTGGCCTTTGGCACCACCATGAGCGCTTTCTGGATCCTGGCACTGAATTCCTGGATGCAGACCCCGGCCGGCGTGGAGTTGCGCGGAGGCGAGTTCTTCGTCACCAGTTGGTGGCAAGTGGTGTTCAACCCGAGCTTCCCGTACCGGCTGGTGCATGTGCTGCTGGCCAGCGGCTTGACCGTGGCCTTCCTGATCGCCGGGGTCAGCGCCTGGCAGTTGCTGCGCGGCAAGGCCAACGCCAGCACGCCCAAGGCGCTGCGGGTGGGGTTGACGCTGGGTGCCGTGCTGATCCCGCTGCAGATCCTGGCCGGCGACATGCATGGCCTGAACACGCTGAAGCACCAGCCCGCCAAGATCGCCGCCATGGAAGGTGTCTGGAGGACCGAGCAAGGTGCGCCGCTGCTGCTGTTTGCTTGGCCTGACAGCGCGACGCGCGAGAACCGCCTGGCCATTGGCATCCCCCGTGTGGCCAGCCTGATCCTCACCCACCAGGCCGACGGCACCGTGCGCGGCCTGGACGAGTTCAAGGACGCGCATCCGCCCGTGCCACCCTTGTTCTTTGGCTTTCGCGTGATGGTGGGCACCGGCCTGCTCATGCTGGCCTTCAGCTGGGCCGGGCTGTGGTGGTACCGGCGTCGGCAGTGGGTTGCCGAGCAATTGCCCCGGCCCTTGCTCTGGGGCCTGGCGGGCATGGCCTTCAGCGGCTGGGTGGCCACGCTGGCCGGCTGGTACGTGACGGAGATCGGTCGCCAGCCCTTTGTGGTCTATGGGCTGCTGCGCGTGAGCGAAGTCGCGTCCCAGGTGCCCGCCGCCAACATCGCCTTCACCTTGACGCTGTACTGCACGGTTTACGCGGCCTTGCTCGTGGCTTACGTCAGCGTGGTCAAGCACATGGCTGAGAAGCCGGTGGACATGGCCGCGCCCACCGTGCCGGGCACACCGCAAGCTGATTTGTCCAGGAGCACCGCATGAGCTGGGCCGAAGCGCTGCCGGTGGTCTTCATGGGCCTGATGGGCCTGGCCATGCTGGCCTACGTGGTGCTGGACGGTTACGACCTGGGCGTGGGCATGCTGCTGCCACGCGCCACCCTGGCGCAGAAGGACACCATGGTGGCCAGCATCGGCCCCTTCTGGGACGCCAACGAAACCTGGCTGGTCCTGGGCGTGGGCATCCTGCTGATCGCCTTCCCCAAGGCGCACGGCATGGTGCTGACCGCCTTGTACGTGCCGGTGGCGCTGATGCTGGTGGGCCTGGTGCTGCGCGGCGTGGCCTTTGACTTCCGCGTCAAGGCGCAGGACGACTGGAAGCCGCTGTGGAACTTCGCCTTCTTCGCCGGCAGCATGCTGGCGGCCATGAGCCAGGGCTGGATGCTGGGGCGCTACATCACGGGCTTGCAGGAAGGCGGAGTGTTCACGCTGTTTGCCGCCGCCATCGCCCTGCTCCTGCCTGCGGCCTACGTGCTGCTGGGTGCGTGCTGGCTGGTCATGAAGACGGAAGGCACGCTCCAGGAACACGCGGTGCAGTGGGCCAAGCTGGCCTGGCCACCTTTGGTGATCGGCATGGGCCTGGTGTCCCTGGCCACGCCCGTGGTCAGCGCCACGGTGCGCAGCCGCTGGTTCAGCATGCCGGAATTCATCGTGCTGCTGCCCATTCCCCTGGTGACGCTGGCCGCCCTGGTGGCCGCGCGCGTGCTGCTCAATTCCCGCCAGGTGCTGGGGCGGCTGTGCTGGCTGCCCTTCATGGCAGTGGTGTCGGTGTTCATCCTGGGCGCCCTGGGCCTGGCCTACAGCCTGTTTCCCTACGTGGTGATGGACCGCCTCACCGTGTGGCAAGCCGCCAGCGCGACGGAGTCGCTGGTGGCCATCGGCATCGGCTGCGCGATCACCGTGCCGGCGATCGTGGGCTACACCGTGTTCGCCTACCGCGTCTTTGGCGGGAAGACGGTGCCGTTGAACTACGCCTGAATCAGGGCCGGTCGGCTGGTGAATCCTGCGCAAGCTGCGCAGCGAGCGCCGCGCGCTGCACCTTGCCCAGCGCCGTCTTGGGCAAGGCGTCCACCAACATCACCTGGCGCGGCTGCTTGAAGCGCGCCAGTTGTGACGTCAGCGCCGCTTCAATCGCCGCCAGGTCAGGTGCCTGACCCGGCAGCGGCACGATGACCAGCACCGGCACCTCACCCCAACGCGCGTCGGCTCGGCCCACCACGGCGCATTCGGCCACGCCGGGCAGGGCCGCGACGAGCTGTTCGATTTCTGCAGGGTGGATGTTCTCGCCGCCGCTGATGATGAGTTCCTTGCTGCGGCCCACCACTTCCAGCAGGCCGTCGCCGTGTTGCACCGCCAGGTCTCCGGTGTGGAACCAACCCTGTTCGTCGAAGGCAGGCTCGCGGCTGCGGTGGTAGCCGCGCATGAGGTTGGGCGCCTTGAGCAGGATCTCCCCGTCTGACGCCAGTTGCAGTTGCACGCCCACCGCGGGACGGCCGGCCATGCCGGGGTGGGCCAGGGCTTCTTCGGGTTTCAAGACCACGGACACGGGCCCGGTCTCCGTGCTGCCGTAGACCTGGGCCACCGGCACGCCGCGGGCATGGAAGGCGGCAATCAGCGCACGCGGCACGATCTGCGAGCCGCTGTTGACATAGGCCATGCTGGAGAGGTCCGCGCCCGCCCAGCGCGGGTGGTCGATCAACGCCTTCATCACCGCGGGCACCAGCAGTGTTGTGGTCGGACGCCACTGCTCCACCGCATCGAACCAGGCGCCCGGCTCAAAGCGCGGCATCAGGCTGAGCTTGGCGCCCACGGCCAGCGCTGGCAGTGTCTGGATGCACAGGCCGCCGACGTGGAAGAGCGGCAAAGCGCTCAGCACGCGGTCGCGTGCCGTCAGGTGCTGCGCAGCAATGGCGGCCACGGCATTGGCCTGCAAACCGGCCCCGGTGTGCAGCGCGCCCTTGGGACGGCCGGTGGTGCCGCTGGTGTAGACCAAGAGCACGTCGCCCGCCTGGATACCTTCAGCGGCGCCCTTGTGCAAGGGCTTGGCCGCCAGCACTTCGCCTGCCAGCGTTTCCATTTCTGGCGTGCCCAGCAGGTGCGCCGCCTGTGCGTGGCGAACGATCTGCACCAGCTCCGGCGCGGCCAGCCGCCAGTTCAATGGCAGCAACACGGCATCCAGGCGCTGGCAAGCCACCAAGGTGGCGATCAGGTCCCAGCTGTTGTGCCCCAACCAGGCCACGACATGGCCGCGGGCCACGCCGTCCTGCCTGAGATGCGCCTCGGCCGCGTCGGCCAGCGCACCTGGAACCAACCGTTCAAACACGGTCCAGCCAGCCGATCAAGCACAGGCACGGATCCGGCTCCGCCGGTCCGTCGCCTGAGCCCCCCTGGGGGGTAGCGAACGCAGTGAACTTGGGGGCCTCATATTTCTTCGTCACGTTCGCCCGACTCATAGAGGCACTCACGACCCAGGCGGTCCACGCACAGTTCCGCCGTCCAGGGCAGCATCAGGCTGCCACAGCGGCTGTCGCGGTACAGGCGCTCCAGCGGCAGCGTCTTCAGCATGCTCTGGCCGCCGCAGGTGCGGATGGCCAGGGACGCCAGGGACGCGGCGTTTTCCATGATGGTGTAGTGCGCCGCGAACAGGCGCATGCGCGTGTCCTTGTCGGGGTCGATCTGCGCGTCCCGCGCGTTCTGCAGGAACAGCGCGCGTGTCTGCTCCAGCTTGATCCGCATTTCCGCCACGGCAATCTGCTTGGTGGGGTACATGCGGCGCTTCACAGGCGGCATGCCCGGCACCTCGGCGCGCAGGTAGGCCACCGTGAAGTCGTAGGCCGCTTGCGCAATGCCCATGTAGGTGGGGCTGAGCGTGGCAAACATGTGCGGGTAGCGTGCCGCGGACTGCCAGTACAGGCCTTCGGGAATCAGCCGCGCGGTGTGCGGCACGAACACATCATTGAGCAGCAGCGTGCGGCTGACCGTGCCGCGCATGCCCAGCGGATCCCAGTCGCCCACCACACTGACGCCAGGTGCACCAGCCGGCACGGCCAGGTAGAGCGAATCGCGCTGCGTGGCGCCGGGCTTGTCCAGGGTGCACAACACGCCGTAGAAGTCCGCGGCTCCGGCCAGCGACGCAAAGATCTTCTTGCCGGAAATGAGATAACCCCCATCCACCGCCTTGGCCAGCGTGCCCCAGGGCGCCTTGCCCGCCGCTGCCGCACCGCCTTCGCTGAAGGGCTGCGAGTAGACCAGTCCCTTGTCGACGATGTTGGCGAAGTGGATGCGGCGGTTGGCCTCGTGGTCGGTGCGCTGCTCGGGCGTCATGTCCAGTGCGTCGGCAATGAAGCCGGCCCACAGGGTGCTGCTGACGTGCATGTTGAACGACAAGGCCGTGGCGCCGCAGTGGCGCCCGATCTCGGCGGCCACCATCACATAGGTGGCGAAGTCAGCGCCAAGGCCGCCATGTTCGCGCGGCACGCAGATCGTCAACAGGCCCGCTTCGCGCAGGTCGGCGTAGTTGTCGAAAGGGAAGCTGGCTTCGCGGTCGTGCTGCGCGG
The DNA here is from genome assembly GCA_963750785.1 of uncultured beta proteobacterium. Classification (GTDB taxonomy): domain Bacteria; phylum Pseudomonadota; class Gammaproteobacteria; order Burkholderiales; family Burkholderiaceae_C; genus Rubrivivax. Next base: position 40,872 of record CAVVSC010000010.1, read on the forward strand.
CACGGGGCGCAAACTTGTCCCGGCCCAGGCGTGCGGCCAGGTCGATGAGCTCGCGTTGCTGCGGGGTCAACTGGTCGGGGCTGCCGGCGATGTGCATGCAGGTCTCCTCAGGCGTGTGGGAAGTGCCGTTGCAGGAACGACACCACGGCGGCATTGAACGCGGCCGGTGCCTCGACGTTGGCGATATGGCCCGCGCCGGCCAGGCACAGGTATTCAGCGCCGCTCACTTTGGACGCCATGCGCTGCATCACGTCCGGCGGTGCCGTGCGGTCGTGCTCGGCGGCCAGCATCAGTGTCGGCACGCGCAGGGCGGCCAGGGCTTCGCGGCGGTCGAAGACGGCAATCGAGGTCAGCGCCACGCGGTAGGCCGGCTCGGGCACACGGGCCATCACACGGCGGGCAGCTTCGCGTGCGGCCGCCGGAGCGTCAGGCGCCACCAGGCCGGGCACCAGCAGGTCAGCCATGCCGGCCATGCCCAGGCCCGCGTCCAAGGGGGCCAGGCGGTCGGCCAGGAACTGCGCCTGCCAGGCGCCACCGGGCTTGCCGAAGGCGGCGCTGGTGCAGGCCAGGACCAGGCCCTGGACGCGCTGCGGGGCGCGTTGCGCCACCTCCTGCGCCACCATGCCACCCATGCTGTGGCCGAGCAGCACCACACGCTGGGCGCTTGCAGGACCGTGCACGTGTGTGATGAGGTCCAGCACGGCCTGCGCCATGGCATCCAGCGTCGGCTCGCCGCCGCTGTCGCCGTAGCCTGGGAAGTCGACAGCCAGCGCCCGGTAGCCCGCGCCGGCAAGGGCTGTGGCAGTGCCAGATGCGTCGTCAGCCCAGATGGCGCGGCCTCCGCCCACGCCGTGCAGCAAGAGCACGGTCGTGTCGCCGCGCCCTTGCTCGAAGAAGGCGGGCAGACTCACAGCAGCAGCCCCTGGTCCACCACCGCCACGCCGTCCAGCCGCACCGTGCACTTGCGCAGAGGCAGGTCGAAGTGCCCCAGGGTGTGACGGCCCGCCACTTCATTCGCGCCGGTGCTGTACAGGAAATTGCCGGCAAAGGCCCGCAGTTCGGTGCCATTGAAGTCGGCCTTGTCATGGAACAGCAGGCTGTCCCAGCGTGCGCGGCGATTCAGGCCCCAGCCCACGTGCGACACAGCATAAGCCGACGCATCGCCCCAGGCGGCGAAGTAGCCGCGCATGAGTTCACCATCCACATGATCACCTTCCACTCGCACGGCATGGTCGTTTTCGATCACCAGGCCCACGGGGTCCTGCAGGTAGCGCTTGAAGGTCAGGTTCACGTCGCCCCGGTCCAGCACCAGCCGGCCGTTGACGCTGCCCGCAGCCGGGAAGGCCAACACCAGGCCACCGGGCCAGTGGCTCAGGCTGCCGGGCCGGCTGGTGAAGCCCCAGACACCACCCACGCGTGCGCCAGCAAGGCGGATGCGCAAGTCGGTGCCGGCGGCGGACGTGACCTGCATCTCCTGGGCGCCTTTCAGACGTCGCATGGCTTCCCGCACCTGGGCTTCGTCTTCCGCACGCGGCAGGCAACGTTCCAGGATCTCCGGGTGTTCGTGGCTGATGGCCAGCACGCGTGCGCCGCCAGCCAGGATGCGTGGCAGCTCCACCGCGTGCTGCAGGCCTTCCATCGTGCAGTCGGCGACGAAGACACTGGCTGCCAGGGCTTGCACCACGGGTTCCAGTTGTCCGATGGCGTCTGAAGCGCCTGTGCTGCGCACGGGGACGGGCGCGTGCAAGGGCTGCGCGGGCAGCACGACGTGGTAAGGCCTGGCACCCAGCCGAAGCAAGGCCAGTTCAGCCAACTGCGGCAGTTCGATCCTGGTCTGGGTCTCGGACAAGACAGCGCAGGCATCGCCGGGCTTCACGCCGCACAGGCCGAAGACCTGTTCGAACATGTCAATCCATTTGCCTTCGATGCGGACAGCGGTCACAGATCCTCCAGCAGGCTGGACTGATGGCACACAGTCCGCTGGGCACATGGCGCGTGCGAGCGAACCTGCGGACTCAAAGAATCTCTCCCAAGAGCCGGTAGTGGCCGGCCTGGAACAGGAGCGGCGGCACGGGCGCCTCGGTGCAGGCCAACACCCGGCCGATGAAGAGGTGGTGGTCACCCAGCGCCTGGTGCGACACGCTTTCGCACTCGAACACGGCTGTACAGCCCGCCAACAAGGGGGCGCCGTGCTCACCCACGGCCCATGCGCCTTCGGCGAACCGGTTGTCCAGGCGCGACGCAAAGCGGCGCGACAGCTCCACCTGCGATTCAGCCAGCACGTTCACAGCAAACCGCGGCGCGGCCTGGAAGAACGCCAGAGACGGGCTGGCGGTGCGCAAGCTCCACAGCACCAAGGGCGGATCCAGCGACAGCGAGTTGAAGGAATTTGCCGTGAGCCCGACAAACTGGCCCTGGGCGTCACAGCAGGTGACGATGGTGACACCTGTCGTGAAACGGCCCAGCGCGTTGCGAAGTTGGCGCTGATCCATGGGGTCCTGGATCCGCAATCAGGCGGCCGTGTTGGAGGCCGCAATGCCCCAACGGGCCAGGGCGGCGTCGTCGGCGACCCGGGCGTCCACCCAGCGTGCGCCTTCGGGCGTGGTTTCCTTCTTCCAGAAGGGCGCCTGGGTCTTCAAGTAATCCATCAGGAATTCACAGGCCTGGAAGGCCTGGCCGCGGTGGGCCGAGGTGACGGCCACCAGCACGATCTGGTCCAGTGGCTGCAAGGGGCCGACGCGGTGAATCACGCGCGCCGCGCGGATGTCGAAGCGTTGGTGCGCCTGGTCGATCATCGCTTCGATGGCGCGTTCCGTCATGCCTGGGTAGTGTTCCAGTTCCATGGCGCTCACTTCAACGGGCCGTTCAACACTCTTGCCACCGTTGCGGTCCCGCACGGTGCCGGTGAAGGTGACGATGGCACCGACACCCCCGTCGCCTTCGCGCAGCCGGCTCACTTCTGCACCCAGGTCGAAGTCACCTGACTGAATGACGACACGCGGATGGGTCACCTCAGCCACCCGTCACTGGCGGGAAGAAGGCCACTTCGGCGCCGTCGCTCAGCAAGGCGGCTTCGTCGCTCATCTGCTGGTTCAGCGCCGCGCGCACCGCACGGCCCCGGGCCAGCAGTTCGGCATGGCGCCCACCCAGGGCCAGCAGCGTGTCGCGCAAGCTGCCCACTGTCGCGCCTTCGGCCAGTTCGACGGTTTCACTGGCACCCAAGGCCTCACGCAAGGACGCGAAATAGCGCACGTGGACCTTCATCGCGCCACCAGGGAAGCCAAGGGCAGGAAACGCACCGTGTCGCCACGGTGGACGGCCTGCCCGCCCGGGTTGTCGATCAAGCCGTCGGCCCAGACGGCCGAGGTCAGCACGCCCGAACTCTGGTTGCCGAAGAGTTCCAGCCCGGCGTCGCCATTCAGACGGGCGCGCAGGAACTCGCGGCGCTTGTCGGGCTTGGGCCAATCGAAGTCGGCGCGCAGGGCCAAGCCTGGCGGCAGGCCGTGAGACATGCCCTGCAAGGCACGCAGCACGGTCGTCACGGCCACCAGCCAGGTGACAAATGACGACACCGGGTTGCCCGGCAAGCCCACCAGCAGCGCGGAAGAGCCATCTGCGCGCCGGATGCTGCCAAAGGCCAGCGGCTTGCCTGGCTTGATGGCGATCTGCCAATGCTCGATGCGGCCTTCGGCTTCTGCGGCGGGTTTGAGGTGGTCTTCTTCGCCCACCGACACACCACCGCTGGTGACGATGAGGTCGTGTGCCGCGGCCGCTTGGCGCAAGGCGTCGCGCGTGGCGTCCAGCCGGTCGGGCACGATGCCGAAGTCGCTGACCTCGCAGCCTGCCGCTTGCGCCAGGCCCCGCAGCGTGAAGCGGTTGCTGTTGTAGATGGCGCCGGGCTTGAGCGGTTCGCCCGGCATCATCAATTCGTCGCCGGTGGAGAAGATGGCGACGCGTGGGCGGCGCAGCACCGTGAGTTGGCCCGCGCCCACCGAGGCCGCCAGACCCAGGCTTTGCGGCGTGAGTCGGTGGCCCGCGAGCAGCACGGCGGCGCCACGCAGCACATCTTCGCCCCGGCGGCGAATCCACTGGCCGGCTGCCGGCACGGTGTTGACGCGCACCTGCCCCAGGCTGTCACCGGCCAGCGCGTCGCACAGCTCCTGCATCACAACCGCGTCGGCGCCTTCGGGCACCTGGCCGCCGGTGAAGATGCGCGCGGCGTGGCCCGGCCTGAGCGGCTCGCCCACATGCCCGGCCGGAATGCGCTGCTGCACAGGCAGCACCGTGCCGGCCGTGGGTACGTCGGCTGCTCGCAGGGCGTAGCCGTCCATGGCGGTGTTGTCGGCTGGCGGCACGTCCAGCGTCGAGCGCACGTCCTCGGCCAGAACCCGGCCCAGCGCGTCAAAGGTGGAGGCCACCTCCGTCTGCGTGATGCGCGCTCCAGCCGCCCCCTCGGCCAGGCGCGCCAGGGCGTCGTCCAGACTCAGCAGCGGGCGCGGCGTCTTGCTGTCGACCTTGGCGTCAGCCATGTGCTTACCGGGTTCCTCAGACGCAGTGCTGTTCAACAAAGGCCTTCACCGCCGCCGCATCAGGCGGCATCACGGTGAAGCGCTTGGGCAGTTGTTCAATGCCTTTCAGTGCCGCGGGTGGCTCTGGGTTGCGGCCGGTGGCCTCGCGGATCGTGGCGGCAAACTTGGCCGGCAACGCGGTCTCCAGCACCAGCATGGGCACGCCGGCTTGTGCATGTTCCAGCGCCACCTTCAAGCCGTCGGCCGTGTGGGTGTCGATCATTACGCCGCACTGTTCCCAGGTGCGGCGAATGGTGGACAGGCGGTCCGCATGCGTGCTCTTGCCGCTGGTGAAACCAAAACCGGCGGCCGGCGCCCATTCGGCCGGCTTCAGCGTGAAACCGCCCTGGGCCACCTGGGCGCCGAAGAGTTCGGCCGTGCGCGCACCGTCGCGGCCCAGCAGGTCGAACACAAAACGTTCAAAGTTGCTGGCCTTGCTGATGTCCATGCTGGGGCTGCTGGTTTCAAAGGTCTCTGCCGTCGCGCGCACGCGGTAGCTGCCGGTGCGGAAGAACTCGTCCAGCACATCGTTCTCGTTCGTGGCCAGCACCAGTTGCCGGATCGGCAGACCCATCATTCGCGCCACGTGGCCCGCGCAGATGTTGCCGAAATTGCCGCTGGGCACCGCAAAGCTCACTTGCTCGGCATTGCGCTGGGTGGCCTGAAAATAACCCGCGAAGTAGTAGACCACCTGAGCCAGCAAGCGGGCCCAGTTGATGCTGTTCACGGTACCGATCTTGTAGCGCCGCTTGAAATCCAGGTCGTTGCTCACGGCCTTGACAATGTCCTGGCAGTCGTCGAACACACCCTCGATGGCGATGTTGTGGATGTTGGCGTCCTGCAGGCTGAACATCTGGGCCTGCTGGAAGGGGCTCATGCGGCCGTTGGGGCTCAACATGAAGACGCGCACGCCCTTCTTGCCCCGCATGGCGTATTCGGCCGCGCTGCCGGTGTCGCCACTGGTGGCGCCGAGGATGTTCAGTTGCTCACCGCGGCGTGCCAGTTCGTATTCGAACAGGTTGCCCAGCAATTGCATGGCCATGTCCTTGAAGGCCAAGGTGGGGCCGTTGGACAAGGCCTGCAGATAGATGCCGGTCTGGTCCAAGCCCTTCAGGGGCTTCAGCGGCGTGATGGCGGCAGTACCGAACACGGCTTCGGTGTAGGTCGCTTCGCACAGGCGCTGCAGGTCGGCCGGCGGGATGTCGTCGATGTAGAGACTGAGGATCTCGAAGGCCAACTGCGCGTAGCCCAGGCCGCGCCAGCGGGTGAGCGTGACGTCGTCCACCTGCGGGTAGTGCGTAGGCATGTACAGGCCCCCGTCCGGTGCCAGACCTTCGAGCAGGATGTCGGAAAAGCCGCGCTCCTTCCCGTTGCCCCGGCCGCCACTCCGCGTGGAGACGTACTTCAATTCAGCTCCTCTTTGCGGATCCTCACGATGGGCGCCAGAACCGTCGGCAGCGCTTGCATCTGCGCCAGCGCGGCCGTCATGCGGCCTTCCACCGTGTCGTGCGTCAGGATGATGAGGTCGGTCTGCTTTTCGCCCTCGGCGCTTTCCCGTTGCAGCACGGCGTCAATGCTGATGTCGTTGTCGGCCAGGATGCCCGTGATGCGTGCCAGCACGCCGGCCTTGTCGGCGACCACCAGGCGCAGGTAATACGCTGTGACCACCTCGCTGATCGGCAGGATGGGCGTGTCCTGCATGCTGCCTGGTTGGAAGGCCAGGTGCGGCACGCGGTGGTCCGGGTCGGCAGTGGCCAGGCGGGTGATGTCCACCAGGTCCGCCACCACGGCACTGGCCGTGGGCTCGCTGCCGGCGCCCTTGCCGTAGTAGAGGGTGGTGCCCACCGCATCACCGTGGACCACCACCGCGTTCATGGCGCCTTCCACATTGGCGATGAGGCGCGTGGAGGGGATCAAGGTCGGGTGCACGCGCAGTTCGATGCCCCCCGCTGGGAACGCCGCGGTTCGAAGCTCATCGCGACGCTTCGTGATGCCCAGCAGCTTGATCCGGTAGCCCAGCTGTTCGGCGTAGCGGATGTCCACCGCCTGCAGCGCGGTGATGCCTTCCACGTGCGCCTTGGCAAACTGAACCGGCACGCCGAAGGCGATGGCCGACATGATCGTGGCCTTGTGGGCCGCGTCCACACCTTCGATGTCGAAGGTGGGGTCGGCCTCTGCATAGCCCAGGCGCTGGGCTTCCTTCAACACCACGCCAAAGTCCAGGCCCTTGGAACGCATCTCGCTCAGGATGAAATTGGTGGTGCCGTTGATGATGCCAGCCACCCATTCGATGCGGTTGGCGGTCAGGCCTTCGCGCAACGCCTTGATGATGGGGATGCCACCCGCCACCGCCGCCTCGAAGGCCACGACCACGCCCTTCTGGCTGGCAGCAGTGAAGATTTCGGTGCCGTGCACCGCCAGCAAGGCCTTGTTGGCGGTGACCACGTGCTTGCCGGCCGCAATGGCTTCCAGCACCAGCGCCTTGGCAATGCCATAGCCGCCGATCAGTTCCACCACGATGTCGATGGCCGGGTTGGCGATGACCGCCCGCGCATCGTTCACCACCTGCACGCCGTCGCCGACGATGGCGCGTGCGCGGGCCACGTCCAGATCGGCCACCATGGTGATCGCAATGCCCCGCCCCGCGCGCCGGCGGATCTCTTCCTGGTTGCGCTGCAAGACCTTGAATGTGCCGCTGCCGACGGTGCCAATGCCCAGAAGGCCAACTTGGATAGGTTTCATACGGGGAGCAAGAGGGTCTGGAAGGAGGTCAGGCGGTGTGGCGTTTGCGGTAGCCGTGCAGGAACTTCTCGATGCGACCGATGGCTTCGGTCAGGTCGTCCACGTTGGGCAGGAAGACGATGCGGAAGTGGTCATTGGCCACCCAGTTGAAGCCCGTGCCCTGCACGATGAGCACCTTCTGCTCGGCCAGCAGTTCATAGGCAAACTGCTGGTCGTCTTCGATCGGGTAGACCTTGGGGTCCAGGCGAGGAAACATGTACAGCGCCGCCTTGGGCTTGACCACACTGACGCCCGGGATCTGGGTCAGCAGCTCATACGCCACGTCGCGTTGCTTGCAGAGGCGCCCGCCCGGCGCCACCAGGTCCTTGATGCTCTGGTAGCCGCCCAGCGCCGTCTGGATAGCCAATTGCCCCGGCGTGTTGGCGCAAAGGCGCAGGCTGGCCAGCATGTTCAGGCCTTCGATGTAGTCGCGGGCATGGCGCTTTTCGCCGCTGACCACCATCCAGCCGGCGCGGTAGCCGCAGCTGCGGTAGTTCTTGCTCAGGCCGTTGAAGCTGATGAACAGCACGTCTTCGGCCAGGCTGGCCATGGCCGTGTGGGTGTGCCCGTCGTAGACCGTCTTGTCGTAGATCTCGTCGGCAAACACCACCAGCTGGTGCCGGCGGGCGAGCTCGATGATGCCGAGCAGGATGCTGTCGGGGTACATCGCGCCGGTGGGGTTGTTGGGGTTGCAGACCATGATGCCGCGTGTTCTCGCGGTGATCTTGCTGCGGATGTCGTCCAGGTCGGGCAGCCAACCGGCCTGCTCGTCGCAGATGTAGTGCACGGGCTTGCCGCCGCTCAGGCCCACCACGGCGGTGTACAGCGGGAAGTCGGGCGCGGGGATCAGGATTTCGTCGCCATCATTCACCAGGGCGCTGATGGCCATCTGGATCAGTTCCGACGCGCCATTGCCCAGGTAGACGTCGTCCACCGTGACACCCTTGATGCCCTTTTCCTGGGTGTAGTGGACCACCGCCTTGCGGGGGGCAAAGAGGCCCTTGCTATCGGTGTAACCCGCGGCATCCGGCAGGTTGCGGATCATGTCCTGCACGATCTCGTCCGGCGGCATCAGCCCGAAAGCGGCCACGTTGCCGATGTTCAGCTGGATGATCTTGTGGCCCTCTTCCTGCATCTGGCGGGCCTTGTCGAGCACGGGGCCCCGGATGTCGTAGGCGACGTTGGCCAGCTTGGCAGACTTTGCGATCGGCTTCATGGGGTCGGCTTCAGAGGAACAGGCGGGGCTGTGCTGGCGACAGCAGAACCTAGAATTATCCACCCATGAAGTTCCAGCCCGATACCGCCGAAGGCGTCAACCTCGTCACCCGCCAGGAGCCCGGCCGCATATGGGTCGGGCCCAGCCGGTTCGAGTCCAGCATCCTGCTGCCTTGGAAGGGCGAGGTGCAGGACTGGGGTGCGTCGTCGCTGGAAGAAGTGACACCCGAGCACTTCGCTCGCATCGTGGCCCTGAAGCCCGAGGTGGTGATCTTCGGCAGTGGCTTGCGGCTGCGTTTTCCAGCGCCGGCGCTGCTGCGCGCCTTGATCGACGCCCGTGTCGGTGTCGAGACCATGGACACGGCCGCTGCCTGCAGAACCTACAACGTGCTGGTCAGCGAAAGACGCTCCGCCGTGGCCGCTTTGCTGCTTCCCAGGAACGCTTCTTGAGGGGCTCTTGAAGGACTGGCGGCGCATCGCAATATAATTAGCCACTGAGCCAGCTTCGGCACCCACGTGCTCCGAGAAAACGACCCATGACGCCTGTCATCAACAAGCAAGTCCCGGAATTCGAAGCCTTGGCCACGAGCGGCGTGAAATTCACGCCCGCTGCGTTTCACGGCCATGCGGTGGTGTTGTACTTCTATCCGAAGGACAACACACCCGGTTGCACCACGGAAGCCATGCAGTTCCGCGACCAGCACAAGGACTTCGTGAAGGCCGGCGCGGTGGTCTTTGGCGTGTCTCGCGACAACATGGCCAGCCACGAGAAATTCAAGGCCAATCTCGAACTGCCCTTCGACCTGATTGCCGACACGGAAGAGAAGCTCTGCCACATGTTCGGCGTGGTCAAGAACAAGATCATGTACGGCAAGAAGGTCAAGGGCATCGAACGCAGCACCTTCATGTTCGACGCGCAGGGCGTGATGCGTGCCGAATGGCGCGGCATCAAGGTCGCGGGCCATGTTGAAGAAGTGCTCAAGGCCGTGAAGGCACTCAAGAAGGCCGCCTGAGACCGCATTTGCCTGCCTTGCCCCACCGTCGCGCCCAGCGGCACTGGTCGCTTGCAGGCACCGCCACCGCCCCTTGTGAAGAAGCCGCACCGCTCCGCTGTGCGGCTTTTTGTCTTGTGCGCGCCTAGACCCAACTTAAACCACACCACCACCGATGCCACTGCCCAAGCCGCCGTCCAAGAAGGGTGACCTGCTGAAAAACGCCGATTACGAGGCCCAGGCCGCGCCGCGCGCAGACAAGCGGTCGCTGAAGTCCCGCAACCCGGAACCTGTGGCGCAGGCTGCGCTGGACCTGCACGACGGCGTCAGCGACGCCCCCATGCGGCCAGCGGCGACGGCGCCCGCCGCCAAGCCCGTGACTGCAGCAGCCAAACTCGCGCCGGCCCCGCAACCGAAACCCCGCAAGCCGCGCAGCACGGGCCCGGCCAAGCTCTTCGTGCTGGACACCAACGTGCTGATGCACGACCCCATGAGCCTGTTCCGCTTTGAGGAACACGACGTCTTCCTGCCGATGATCACGCTGGAAGAACTGGACGGCCACAAGAAGGGCATGAGCGAAGTGGCGCGCAGTGTGCGCCAGGTCAGCCGTGAACTGGACGCGTTGGCGGCCCTGTCGGTGGCGGACAGCCAGAACGGGCAGATGGACCCCAAGGCGGGCATCGAACTCGGCCGCACCGGCCACCGCGAGGCCGGCGGCAAGCTGTATTTCCAGACCACCTTCCTGGACTACAAACTGCCCCCTGGCCTGCCCCAGGGGAAGGCCGACAACCAGATCCTGGGCGTGGTGCAAAGCCTGCGCGAGCAGCACCCCGGCCGCGACGTGGTGCTGGTGTCCAAGGACATCAACATGCGCGTCAAGGCGCGCGCCTTGGGCCTGCCGGCCGAGGACTACTTCAACGACAAGACGCTGGAAGACGGCGACCTGCTGTACACCGGCGTGCTGCCCCTGCCCGCCGACTTCTGGGACCGCCATGGCAAGACCATGGAAAGCTGGCAGCAAGGTGGCAACACCTTCTACCGCATCAGCGGCCCGCTGGTGCCAGCGCTGATGATCAACCAGTTCGTCTACCTGGAAGTGCCCGGCGGCGCGAGCCTCTATGCGCGCGTCAGCGAGATCACCGGCAAGACCGCAGTGCTCAAGACGCTGCGCGACTACACACACGGCAAGAACGCCGTCTGGGGCGTCACGGCACGCAACCGTGAACAGAACTTCGCGCTGAACCTGCTGATGGACCCGGAATGCGACTTCATCACCCTCACCGGCACCGCAGGTACCGGCAAGACGCTGATGACCCTGGCGTCCGCTCTGAGTCAGGTGCTGGACGAGCGCCGCTACAGCGAAATCATCGTCACCCGCGTGACGGTGCCCGTGGGCGAGGACATCGGCTTCCTGCCCGGTGACGAGCAGGAAAAGATGGGCCCCTGGATGGGCGCCCTGGACGACAACCTGGAAGTCCTGGCGCGCACCGACAGCGCCGCCGGCGAATGGGGCCGTGCGGCCACCAACGACCTGGTCCGCAGCAAGATCAAGATCAAGAGCCTGAACTTCATGCGGGGCCGGACCTTCCTGAGCAAGTTCGTCATCATCGACGAGGCACAGAACCTGACGCCCAAGCAGATGAAGACCTTGGTCACGCGCGCCGGCCCGGGCACCAAGATCGTCTGCCTGGGCAACCTGGCCCAGATCGACACGCCCTACCTGACCGAAGGCAGCAGCGGCCTGACCTACGCTGTTGACCGCTTCAAGGGCTGGCCACATGGCGGCCACGTGACCTTGGCGCGCGGCGAACGTTCGCGCCTAGCGGATTTCGCCAGCGACGTGCTGTAGCGCGCAACAAGGGGCGGCCCATGCGCAGCCTGTCGGAACTGGACCGCCTGGAGGCGGAGAGCATCCACATCCTGCGCGAGGTGGTGGCCGAGGCCGAGCGGCCGGTGATGCTGTACTCCATCGGGAAAGACAGCTCTGTGATGCTGCACCTGGCGCGCAAGGCCTTCCACCCTGCGCCGCCGCCCTTCCCCCTGCTGCATGTCGACACGACCTGGAAGTTCCGCGCCATGTACGCCATGCGTGATCGAGTGGCGGCGGAAGCGGGCATGCGGCTCCTCGTGCACCAGAACCCGGATGCACTGGCACGCGGCATCAACCCGTTTGACCACGGATCGCAGGTGCACACGGACCTTTGGAAGACCGAGGGCCTGAAACAGGCCTTGGACTTCCACCGGTTCGACGCGGCCTTTGGCGGTGCCCGGCGCGACGAAGAGAAGTCGCGCGCCAAGGAACGCATCCTGTCCTTTCGCAACGCGCAGCACCGCTGGGATCCGAAGAACCAGCGGCCGGAGCTCTGGAATCTTTACAACACCCGCAAAGCGCCTGGCGAGTCTTTCCGCGTCTTTCCCTTGAGCAACTGGACGGAGCTGGATGTGTGGTCCTACATCCGGCGCGAAGGCATCTCTGTGGTCTCGCTTTACTTTGCAGCGGAACGGACGGTGGTGGAACGCAGCGGCACGCTGATCATGGTGGACGACGAGCGCATGAGGCTGCTGCCCGGCGAAGTGCCCCAGCTGCGGCGGGTGCGTTTTCGCACGCTGGGTTGCTACCCCCTGTCTGGTGCGGTGCCGTCCGACGCCGCCGATCTGGACGCCATCATCAGCGAGATGCGGGCCTCGCGCTTCAGCGAACGCCAGGGCCGAGTGATCGATTTTGACGGCGCGGCGTCCATGGAACGCAAAAAGCAAGAAGGCTATTTTTGATGGGCGAGCCTGGCGCAGCCAAAGTTGCCCGGAGCCTGCTGCGGTTCATCACCTGTGGTTCGGTGGACGATGGCAAGAGCACACTCATTGGCCGCTTGTTGCACGAGACCGGCGCCATTCTGGACGACCAGCAGTCCGCGTTGGCGAAGGACTCTGCACGCTGGGGCACGCAAGGCGAAAGCATCGACTACGCCTTGCTCCTGGACGGCTTGGCTGCCGAGCGCGAACAGGGCATCACCATCGACGTGGCCTACCGCTACTTCTCGACCCCCGAACGCAATTTCATTGTTGCCGACACGCCTGGGCACGAGCAGTACACCCGCAACATGGTCACCGGCGCTTCAACAGCCGACGCGGCCCTGATCCTCCTGGACGCGCGCAAGGGCCTGCTGACCCAGACCCGCCGCCACAGCCTGATCTGCCGCCTGATGGGCGTGCGCCACGTGGCGCTGACAGTGAACAAGATGGACCTGGTCGATGGCAGCCAGGCGCGCTTTGACCAGATCTGCGACGAATTCCGGGCCTTTGCGCACCAGCTGGGACTTCCTGAGGTAACGGCCATTCCCATGTCTGCCCTGCGTGGCGACCAGGTGACGCGCCACGGCTCGTCCATGCCCTGGTACCGCGGGCCCACCTTGCTGCAGTGGCTGGAGAACGTCGACGCAGATTCGGACCGACCGTCGGCCAGCGAACGTGTGCCCCTGAAGCAGCGGCCCATGCGCTTGCCCGTGCAATGGGTCAACCGCCCGAACGCCAACTTCCGAGGCTATGCAGGCCGGATTGCCAGCGGCACGCTTCGGTCGGGTGCAGAGGTGCTTGTGCTGCCGTCAGGCCGGAAGAGCCGCGTAGCGCGGATTGTGGGTCTCCAGCAAGATCTGGACGAAGCGCTGGCTGGCGAGTCCGTGACACTGACGCTGGCCGACGAGTTGGGTGTTACTCGTGGCGACGTGATCGCGAGCGCCGATCAGCCGCCCCCTGTGGCCCAGCGATTTGAATGCCACCTGGTGTGGCTTGGCGACGCGCCACTGGAACTGGGCCGCGCCTACCTCGTCAAGCAAGGCGCATCGACGGTTCCAGGTGCCGTGACCCAGTTGCGCCACCGCATCGACGTCAACACGCAGCAAGCGATGGATGCAGCCACGCTCGACCTCAATGACCTTGGCCTGTGTGCGCTCGAATTGGACCGGCCCATCGTCTACGAGCCTTACGACGTCAACCGCGAACTCGGTGCTTTCGTCCTCATCGACCGCCTCAACCACCAGACGGTGGCTGCGGGCATGCTGCGCACGGCGCTGGATGAGGCGCCGCACGTACGCTGGCAGGGCCAGAAGGTCACGCGCGCGCAACGACAGCGGCTCATAGGGCACCGCAGCGCAGCCTTGTGGTTCACGGGGCTGTCGGGGTCCGGCAAATCGACCATTGCCAACTTGCTGGCTCAACGACTGCACGCGGCCGGCGCGCTTACTTACGTACTGGACGGCGACAACATACGCCACGGACTGAGCCGTGACTTGAGCTTTACTGACCAGGACCGGGCTGAAAACGTGCGCCGCGCCGCTGAGGTGGCCAAGCTGATGCTGGACTCTGGCGTGTTGGTCATCTCTGCCTTCATCTCGCCCTTCCAGGCCGAACGCCAAGCGGCCCGCGAACTGTTCGCGCCGGGTGACTTCCTGGAAATCCACGTCGACGCGCCACTTTCGGTGGCGGAATCCCGAGACCCCAAGGGCCTCTACCGGCTGGCACGGCAGGGGACCTTGAAAAACTTCACCGGCATCGATTCGCCGTATGAAGCACCGGAGTCTCCGGAAATGCGCCTGGACACCGCCAAGCTGTCGGCCGAGGACTGCGCCGAAGCGCTTTTCGACTTCCTGGTGGCGCGCGGCCTGATGGAGCCGCCTCGCGCGTCGTGAGCGTTCAGATCTGGCGCAGGCGCAAATAGCTGGCAAAACGCGGCACCCCACGTTCGGTGAGGCCGCGGTGGGTGAAGGTGATCCAGGCGCCAACTGGGGGCGGGTTCTCGCGCAGCGCGTCGCTGAAGCCCGTGCCGATGAAAAACACGGTGCCGTCTACCGTTCGCACACGCAGCGCCCCCAGACGGCCTTGAAGACGGCCCCGGCCTCCCACGTGGCCGATGACCTCGGCTTCGGCGTCGTCCAGGGGCTTGAGCTTCAACAGCGCCGGACTTCGCCCGCTGACAAAGGCCGCATCGGCGCGGTGCAGCACGAGCCCTTCGCCACCGTCAGCCACCACGGCTTGCAGCCTTTTGAGCAATGACGCCCGGTCGGGCACCCGCTCCTGGCCGACAGCCACCGCAGGTCCGGCGGGGCCAGATGCCAGGAGGGTTTGAATGGCCGCCGCGCGTTCGGCAAAAGTCCCCTCGGCACCCGGCTGTTCGAAGACCATGAAGCGGATGCCGCGCCACTCGCTGTCTTCGGGCTGGACACGTCGCACGGCGCTGACCAGGGACTCGAAGCGGCCCCGCGCGAGCCACAGTTCTCCGTCCAGCGCCACAGGCGGCAAAGCGGAGGTGAACCAGTTTGGAGCCGCCACCGGCAAACCGCCGCGGAACCACAGCCGATGGCCATCCCAGTAGCCGCGCACGCCGTCGTACTTTTCGCTGACCAGGTAGGCACGCGGGTCAAGGTCATCCGGTGCGTTCTGTGCCAGCACGAGGGGCAGGCTTGGCCTGGCCGCCCAGGCCAGGCCTGGGTTGACGGCCAAGGCCGTGACGGCCGACAGGAAATGGCGGCGGGTGGGAAAGTTCATGGTGGACTCCGTTCCTTGGAATCCACAGTGTCTGGCGCAGCGAACCGCCTGCCCATCGCCCGCCCGTGCGGTCCGCGAGGGCCCCTGTTCGGGGGCCCCCGGAACCTTCAGGGCGCGCGCTTGAGCGCCAGCACGGCGTTCAGGCCGCCGAAGGCGAAGCTGTTCGACAGCGCCGCGCGGACCGGCCGCTCCTGCGCGGTGTTGGGCACGACGTTCAGGTCGCACTCCGGGTCCGCAAGCACGTAGTTGATGGTGGGCGGCACCACGCCTTCGCGCAGGGCCCCGATGGCTGCCACCAGTTCCAGCGCGCCTCCACCTCCCAAGGCATGGCCATGCATGGACTTGGTGGACGACACCGCCAGCCGGTCGGCGTGGGCGCCGAACACCGCCCGGATGGCCCGCGTCTCGGTCGAGTCATTGGCCTGGGTGCCCGTGCCGTGCGCGTTGATGTAGTCGATGTCGTCCAGCGCCAGCCCACCCTGCGTCAGTGCAGCACGCATGGCGCTGGCCGCGCCACTGGCGTCCGGCATGACGATGTCTGCTGCATCGGCCGACATGCCACAGCCCACGAATTCCGCCAGGATGTGTGCCCCACGCGCTTGTGCATGGTCCAGGGTTTCCAGAACGAACACACCTGCGCCTTCGCCCAGGACCAGGCCATGCCGGCCCTTGCTGAAGGGCCGGCAGGTGTCGTCGGCCAGCACGCGCATCGCCTCCCAGGCCTTGACCGTGCCCAGGGTGATGCAGGCTTCCACGCCGCCAGCCAGGGCCACATCGGCCACACCGGCCTGCAGCAGCATGAGTGCCTGACCGAGCGCATGGTTGCTGGACGCGCAGGCGCTGGCCACGGCAAAAACAGGCCCGCGCAGCCCGAATTCCAGTGAGATCTGCGAGGCGGGGGCGTTGGGCATCACCCGCACGATGGCCATGGGATGCACACGTGGGTTCTTGTCCGCATACAGCCGCTTGGCCATGTGGTCTTGCGTGCTCGCGCCGCCGATGCCGGTGCCGATGACCACGGCCGTGCGACCGCCCAATTCGGCACTGAAGTTCAGTCCCGACTGCAATACGGCCTCTCGCGCGGCCACCAGGGCCATCTGCGAAACCGGATCCAGCAGCACCAGGCGTTTCTCGTCGAAGTGGTCCAGCGCCTGGAAGGCCTTGGCCTGGGCGGCAATGGTGGTGCGCAGCGAAGGGTCGTCAAGCCCTGTCAGCGGGCCGATACCGGCGGTGCCTTCGCGCATGGCCGCCCAGGTGGCAATCGCCGTGTTGCCCAGGGCGCTGACGCAGCCCTGGCCCGTGATGACGACGCGTCGCATCGCGGCTGGAGACAGGGAGGTCAGACGGCGGCCTTGGCCGCGATCAACTGGTCGACACCCTCGACCAGGTCGCGCAAGGTGCCTGCCGAATACTGGTCTTCGCGTTCGGGCACGGTGATATCGAACTTGTCCTCGATCTCGAACAGCACCTGCACGGCGTCCAGCGAGTGAACGTCCAGGTCCTTGAGCGTGGAGTCGAGCGTGATGCGGTCGCGGTCGACCGAGCACGTCTTGGCGATGATGTCGAAGATGATCTGTTCGGTGCTGTTCATGTGCTTGGCGTCGGGCTCGACGCCGCTCCCTGCGGCAGGTCGTGCGCGTTTATCCGCCCATTATCCCGCGTCGGCGAGGGGTCTGGCCGTGCCGGGATCTAGGGACGTGCACCAAGTCCCCCGCAGCGTGCAATGGTGCAGACGGGCACGGCGGCCCCGCGCCGGGTCAAGGCTCAGGGTGCCAGGGTCTGCGGTCAGGCCCTGGGCGCAGCCAGCTCCCGGATCTGCGCCAGCGCTGTCGGATCCTCGATGGTCGTCAAGTCGCCCGGGTCGCGCCCTTCGCAGACAGCCTGGATGACCCGGCGCAACAGCTTGCCGGACCGGGTCTTGGGCAGCGCCGACACGAAGCGCACCCGCGCCGGCCGGGCCACGGCGCCCAGTTGCTCATCCACCACTTTCATGATGGCGCCTTCCAGCTTCAACGCCGCTTCGGGCGTACCCGCGGCGGCCGCGTCCCTCAAGACCACGAAGGCCATCGCCACCTGGCCCTTCAGCGCGTCGGCGACGCCCACCACGGCCACTTCGGCCACAGACGCATGGCTGGAAATGCTTTCCTCGATTTCCCGCGTGCCCAGGCGGTGGCCAGCGACGTTGATGACGTCGTCGGTGCGGCCCAGGATGAAGATGTAGCCCTCGGCGTCACGGATGCCCCAGTCGAAAGTGCTGTAGACCATCCGGCCGGGCACGCTCTTCCAGTAGGTGTTGACGAAGCGGGCGTCGTCACGCCACACCGTCTGCATGCAGCCCGGTGGCAGCGGGCCTTCAATGGCCACCACGCCTTTCTGGTTGGCGCCCGTCAGTTCCTCGCCGGTGTTTTCGTCCAGCAGCTTCACGTCGTAGCCATAGACCGCCTTGCCAGGGCTGCCGAACTTGCTGGCAGCCACCTCCACGCCGTTGCACAGGCTCAGGATCGGCCAGCCGGTCTCGGTCTGCCAGTAGTTGTCGATGATGGGGCGGCCCAGGCTGTCGCTGATCCACTTGGCCGTCGGCTCGTCCAGAGGCTCGCCGGCCAGGAACAAGGCGCGCAGCGACGACAAGTCGTGTTTGCTCAAGGCGGCCGGGTCCTGCTTCCTCAGCACGCGCACGGCGGTGGGCGCGCTGAACATCACGGTGACCTTGTACTTTTCCACCAGGCTCCACCAGACAGCAGCGTCCGGACGCGTCGGCAGGCCTTCGTACAGGATGGTGGCCATGCCGGCCAGCAGCGGCCCATAGATGATGTAGCTGTGGCCCACCACCCAGCCGATGTCACTGGTGCTGAAGTAGGTCTCGCCAGCGTTGCCGCAGAAGATGTGCTTCATGCTGGCGGCCAGTGCCACTGCGTATCCACCGGTGTCGCGCTGCACGCCCTTAGGTTTGCCTGTGGTGCCGCTGGTGTACAGCGTGTAGCTGGGGTGGGTGGCATCTACCCATTCACAGGGCACCTGCGTTGCCGTGTGCTTTTCTCGCCAAGCCGCATAGTCCTCGTCGCGGCCTTGCACGCGTGTGAATGGCGACAACCCGCGGTCGACCATCAGCACCTTGGACGGTTTGTGCGCCGCCAGGTGAATGGCCTCGTCCAGCAGCGGCTTGTAGGGCACGACCTTTCCGCCGCGGCTGCCGGCGTCTGCGCTGATGATGAGCGTCGGTTCGGCGTCGTCAATGCGGCTGGCCAGGCTGACACTGGCAAAGCCGCCAAACACAACCGAATGCAGCGCGCCAATGCGCACACAGGCGAGCATGGCAAAGGCCGCCTCCGGGATCATGGGCATGTAGACCAGCACCCGGTCGCCCTTCTTCACGCCCAGGCTCTGCAGCGTGGCGGCCATGCGCTGCACCTCGGCGTGCAGTTCAGCAAAGCTGTAGACACGCTCCTGGCCAGTTTCGGTGGAGACGAAGATCAGCGCGTTCTGGTCGGCCCGCGTGGCCAGATGGCGGTCGACGGCGTTGTGGCACAGGTTGGTGGTGCCCCCCACAAACCAGCGCGCAAAAGGCGGGTTGCTGTAGTCGCAGATCTGCTGCGGCGGCGTCTTCCAGTCGATCAGCTGGGCCTGTTCGGACCAGAAGGCATCGCGGTCGTGGATGGAGCGGCGGAAGAATTCGGCGTAGTCGGCCATGTGGCGTGTCTCCTGGGGTCCTGGATTTTTTGCCCGCAGGACACCCGGCTCGAATCACGGGTTTTCCCTTTGGGGTTTGTTCGCATGCAAGGGATTGGGCGACCGAGGTCTGACTCTCGCCTGACGCTCATCCCGCATGGCGAAAGACACACAGCCTGTTGCACCCCTTGCCTCGGGCCGGCTGCCCAGACGCTTGGACGTAGCCGAACCCGCTGCTATCCTCCGCCCGCCTTATGCCCCAACGACCGAAGCCCCTCTTGACCGCCCTGCTGCTGGGCCTGCTCTGCGCAGGTCCGCTGCGGGCCGCGCCAGACGCGCCACCGGCCGACGCAGTGCTGCACCTGTTGCAGGAAAAGGGCTTGTTGCCCACGGCCGCGCAAATGGAGGCCAACCCTATCGTTCAGCAGGTGCGCGACACGGCGTCCGACCTGGTCATGCAGGCCATGAACTTCCTGGGGGTCCCCTACCGCCGCGGCGGCAACACGGCAGACCAGGGCTTTGATTGCAGCGGTTTCACCCGCTACGTGTTTGAAAACAGCATTGGCTTGGTGCTGCCTCGACGCGCCGACGAACAGGCCAAGAGCAGCGGCCTGCAATCCGTGAAGCGCGACGACCTGAAGCCCGGCGATCTGGTCTTCTTCAACACCATGCGCCGTGCCTTCTCTCACGTCGGCATCTATGTGGGCGAAGGCAAGTTCATCCACGCACCGCGGTCCGGCGGGGAAGTGCGCGTGGAAGACATGCGCCAGGCCTACTGGTCCAAGCGCTTCAATGGCGCGCGCCGTGCCGAACTGCCGCCCGCAGAAGCCAGCGTCGCGTCGCCCGGGCCCAACAAGCTGCAGTAGCCCACCCGGGGCCGTGGGCACCACCGGGCCCGGCACAATCGGCCCATGGGCGAGACGATCATTCCCTTGGCAGACCTGCGCTATGCCGCAGCCGTTCCGCGCATTCCTGACCGCGTCACCGCGCCCAACGGCTTGCTGTCAGACCGCCTGGGCCGCCCGCTGCACGACTTGCGCATCAGCGTGACGGACCGCTGCAACTTCCGTTGCAGCTACTGCATGCCCAAGGAAGTCTTCGACCGCGACTACAAGTTCCTGCCGCAGACGTCCTTGCTGTCTTTCGAGGAAATCACGCGCACCGCCAGGCTCTTTGTGGCGCACGGCGTGAGCAAGCTGCGGCTGACTGGCGGCGAGCCGCTCTTGCGCAAGCACCTCGAAGCACTGATCGCGCAACTTGCCGATCTGCGCACACCCGGTGGCGAGCCGCTGGACATCACCCTCACCACCAACGGCTCCCTGCTGGAACGCAAGGCACAGGCGCTGCGCGACGCCGGCCTGAAGCGGGTGACCGTGAGCCTGGACGCGCTGGACGACACCATCTTCAGGCGCATGAACGATGTCGACTTCCCGGTGGCGGACGTGCTGCGCGGCATCGAAGCCGCGCTGCGCGTGGGCCTGGCGCCCATCAAGGTCAACATGGTGGTCAAGCGCGGCACCAATGAGCACGAGATCGTGCCGCTGGCCCGCCACATCCGCGAACACTGCGGCCCGGGCGTGGTGCTGCGCTTCATCGAATACATGGACGTGGGCGCGACGAACGGCTGGCGCATGGACGAGGTGCTGCCGTCCCGCGACGTGTTGGCGCGCCTGAATGAGGTCTTCCCGCTGGAACCGCTGCAAGCCAGCGCACCCGGCGAAACCGCACAGCGCTGGCGCTATGCCGACGGCGGCGGCGAGGTCGGCGTCATCAGCAGCGTCACGCAGGCCTTCTGCCAAGACTGCAACCGCGCGCGACTGTCCACCGAGGGCAAGCTGTTCCTGTGCCTGTTTGCCAACCAGGGCCACGACCTGCGCGCCCTGTTGCGCGGCGGCTATTCGGACGAACAGATTGCCGGCGCCATCGGGCTGATCTGGACCGACCGCGAAGACCGCTATTCCGAACTGCGCAGCGCGCAGAAAGCGGACAGCGGCTCGGGCCAGCGCCGCATCGAGATGCACTACATCGGGGGCTGAGCGCTCAGTCCGCTCCTGCTTCCGCCAGCGCCGGTGTCGTGATCTCGCCAGGCACGGCCCTGCGGGCAAACAGCGTGTACACCGTCGGCACCACGAAGATGGTCAGCAAGGTGCCCACGGCCATGCCGCCCACGATGACCCAGCCGATCTGCTGACGGCTTTCTGCACCCGCGCCGGTGGCCAGGGCCAGCGGAACGGCACCCAGCACCATGGCGCCAGTGGTCATCAGGATCGGGCGCAGGCGCAGGCTGGCGGCTTCCATCACGGCTTCCTGCACACTGCGTCCTTGCTGGCGCAACTGGTTGCTGAACTCCACGATCAGGATGCCGTGCTTGGTAATCAGCCCGACCAGCGTGATGAGGCCGATCTGCGAAAACACATTGATGGTGCCGCCCGACAAGTGCAACGCCGCCAGCGCGCCCACCAGGGACAGCGGCACGGCCAGCAGGATGATCAGCGGGTCCACGAAGCTTTCAAACTGCGCCGACAGCACCAGAAAGATGAACAGCAGCGCCAGCACGAAGACCAGCGTGAGGGACCCTGAAGAGGACTTGAACTCGCGGCTGACACCGTTCAACTCGGTTGCGTAGCCAGGGGGCAATACACGTGCCGCGGTCTGGTCCATGAAGCCCAGTGCTTCACCCAGCGCGTAGCCCGGCGCCAGGTTGGCCGTGATGGTGACGGAACGGCGCTGGTTGAAGTGGTTCAGCTCGCGCGGGCTCACGGCTTCACGGGTGCGCACCAGACTCGACAGCGGCACCATGGTGTCGCCGCGGGCGCGCACAAAGATCTTGTCGATCTGCTCCGGCGTCACACGGCCGGTGGCGCCGGTCTGCACCAGCACGTCGTACTGTTCGGCGTCGCGCTTGTAGCGCGTCACCACGCGGCCACCCAGAATGGTTTCCACCGTGCGTGCCACCGACTCCACCGACACGCCCAGGTCGGCCGCGCGCGCACGGTCCACCTCCATGAAGATCTCGGGTTTGTTCAACTGCAGGTCCATGTCCGGCTGCACGATGCCGGGGTTCTTCTGCATCTCCGCAATGAACTGCTGACCGACCCGCGACATGTTCTCGTAGGTGTCTCCGCTGACAATCACGAAGTTGATGGACCGCTCGCGAAAGCCCTGCCCCAGGCTCGGCGGCGTGATCGGGAACACCTGCACGCCCGGCAGCGACCCCAGCTTGGGGATCAGCGAGCGCGCCAGGTCCGGCGTCGACTGCTTGCGTTCTTCCCAGTCCACCGTGCGCACCACGGCCGACGCAGTGCTGACCTGGCCACCACCCATGAACATGAAGCGGCGGTCGAATTCCGGGTACTGCGAGGTGATTTCCTCGATCTTGTCCAGGTAGCGTGCGGTGTAGTCCAGCGTGGCACCGTCCGGCGCGCGCACGGGCATGAAGATCACGCCGCGGTCTTCCATCGGTGCCAGTTCGGTCTTGGCCGTGCTGTACAGCCAGGCCGTGCCGCCACCCGATGCGGCCATCACCACCACCACCACCCAGCGGTGCGCCAGCGTCCAGCGCAGCGCGCGGGAATAAGCCGTGGTGAGACCGTTGAGCACGCCTTCCATGAACCGGTCAAAGCGGTTGGGGGCTGGGTTGTGGCGCAGCAGCTTGCTGCACAGCATGGGCGTGAGGGTGAGTGCCACAAAGCCGGATACCAGCACCGCCCCCGCCAGCGTCAATGCGAATTCACCGAACAAGCGGCCCGTGCGGCCGGGCGTGAAGGCCAGCGGCGCAAACACCGCCGCCAGCGTCAGGGTCATGGCCACCACGGCAAAGCTGATCTCGTGGACGCCCTTCACTGCAGCCTGGAAGGGCGACAAGCCTTCCTCGATGTGGCGGAAGATGTTTTCCAGCACCACGATGGCGTCGTCCACCACCAGACCGATGGCCAGCACCAGGGCCAGCAGTGTCAGCGTGTTGACGGTGAACCCGGCCAGCGCAATCAGCGCAAACGCGCCCACCAGGCTGACTGGAATCGTCACCAGCGGGATGAAGGACGCACGCAGGGTGCGGAGGAAGACGAATACCACCAGGGCTACCAGCACCACGGCTTCCAGCACCGTGGTGTACACGGCCTTGATGGACCGGTCGATGAATACCGACAGGTCGTTGGCCTGCAGCACGTTGACACTGGAAGGCAGATCCCGCTGCAGCTGCGGCATCAAGGCGCGCACGCCGTTGGCCACCTCCAGGGGGTTGGCCGTGGCGTTGCGGATGATCCCGGTGCTGATGCTGGGCACGCCGTTCAGGCGCACCCGGCTGCGTTCGCTGGCGGCCGCCTCTTCCACCCGTGCGACATCACGCAGGCGAACGGTATAGCCGCCCACGGTCTTCAGTGCGATGTCCTTGAACTGCGCCACCGTGTTGAGGTCCGTGCGCGCAGTGACGCTGAATTCGCGTTGCTGGCTTTCGATGCGGCCCGCGGGCACTTCCAGGTTCTGGCGGCGCATGGCGTCTTCCACGTCCTGCACCGTGAGCTTGTACGAAGCCAGCTGGTCGGTGTCCAGCCAGATGCGCATGGCATAGCGGCGGTCACCGCCGATCTGCACGTCAGCCACGCCAGGCACGGTCTGCAGACGTGGCTTCACCACCCGGTTGATCAGGTCGGTGAGTTCCAGCACGCCCATGGTTTCGCTGGTGTAGGCCAGCCAGATGGTGGGCGTGGCGTCAGCTTCCACCTTGGCAATGATCGGCTCGTCCACCGCCGCAGGAAGCCGGCCACGCACACGCGCCACACGGTCGCGCACCTCGGCAGCCGCCGTGTCCGGGTCCTTGCTGAGCTTGAAGCGCACCGTGATCTGGCTGCTTTCGGTGCGCGAGACGCTGGTCATGATGTCCACGCCGTCGATACCGGCGATGGAGTCTTCCAAGGGCTTGGTGACCTGGGACTCAATGACTTCCGACGACGCGCCCAGCAGGCGCGTGGACACATTCACCAGAGGCTCGTCAATGCGCGGGTACTCGCGCAGGCTGAGTTGCTTGAAGGACACCAGGCCCACCAGCACCAGCAGCAGGGACATCACGGTGGCCAGCACCGGGCGACGAATGGACGTCTCGGAAAGCCGCATGGGGTGCTGCTCCTGTTCAGCCAGCCGGCGTGGGCTTGGCGGCGGGCAGGCCTCCGGAAGCCGGCGGGCGGGCGGGCTTGGCGGGCGCCTCACCCGCACGGCTCAGGTCCACCACCCGCACCGGCTGCGATTCGCTGCGCAACAGCCGGCCATGGCCCGCCGTGACGACGCTGTCGCCGGGCTTCAAGCCCTGCAGCACCTCCACCTTGCCAGGCAGGCGCAGGCCGATGCGCGCTTCCAGCCGGCGTGACACTTTCCTGCCGTCGGCGCCGTCTTCAATGCGGAAGATGTACTGCTTCTCTCCCAGCGGCACCAGGGCCTCTTCGGGCACGACCACGGCGCCTTCGCGCACCGAGAACACCACCCGCGGCCGCGCGAACATGCCCGGACGCAGCACCGACCCCGGGTTGCTGACCTGGGCCAGCACCTGCAGGGCACGGCCATTGGTGTCGACTTGCGAATCGGTGGCCTGCACGCGGCCCTTGAAACTGCGGCCCGGCAAAGCATCCACCGTCAAGTCCACCACTTGGCCGGGCTTGAGCCGGTCCACATAGCGTTCAGGCACTGCAAACTGCACGGTCATGGAGGTCAGGTCTTCCAGGTTGACCAGGTCGGCACCGTCTTTCACGTAGTCGCCCACGTCCACCGTGCGCAGCCCCGTGGTGCCGTTGAAGGGAGCCACCACCTTCATGCGGGCCAGTTGGGCCCGCGCCAGCGAGACCTGGGCGTCGGCCACTTCCAGGGCGGCGGCGTTCTGGTCCACCGCACTCTGGCTGACAAAGCTCTGGCCCAGCAGTTCGCGGCTGCGCTGGAGGTTGGTGCGCGCAATGCTGGCCTGGGCCTCGGCCTGCTTCATCTGGGCCTGCTGCAAGGTGTCGTCCAGCTGCACCAGCAATTGCCCCAGGCGCACACGATCACCGTCCTTGAAGCCCAGCTTGGAAACACGGCCGCTCACTTCCGGTCGCAGCATCACGCCTTGCGCCGACTTCAAGGAGCCCACGGCCAGCAAGTCGTCAGTGAGGGTGGCGATTTCCGCCCTGGCCACTTCCACAGGCGCGGGCCCGGCAGCGGGGCCAAGGCCGGGACCTGCAGGCCCCCGAGGTGCGGCGCCAGAGGCAGGCTGCGTTGCAGCCGCTGCATCCATGAGCTTGCTGGGCTGGTGTTGCCACCACCACGCGGCGCTGCCAGCCAGCACCACGCCGACAACGGCCACCAAGGAATGGATCTTCTTCACAGGCAAGTCTCAGGATCAAAAGGGGCAGCCTGCGACTGTAACCAGCCATGACGCGTTTTGCCGGAATCAGGGCCCTCAGCCCGAGGGCTTGTAAGGAAGTTCCGGCTTCGGCAGATGCGGGCATCTGCGGTCTCAAGCGGCGGCGGCGACGCAGGCGCTCAGATGACCGCGTCCACGCCCTTGTTGGCCAGCCGGTCGGCACGTTCATTGCCAGGGTCACCTGCATGACCCTTGACCCAGCGCCACTCCACCTGGTGCCCTGCGTTCAGTTCGTCCAGCCGCTTCCAAAGTTCCACGTTCTTCACCGGCTTCTTGTCGGCGGTCTGCCAACCGCGCTTCTTCCAGCCGTGGATCCAGGTGGTGATGCCGTCCTTGACGTAGGCACTGTCCGTGTACACCGTGACGCTGCAGCGCCGCGTGAGCGCCGCCAGGGCCTGGATGACGGCGGTCAACTCCATGCGGTTGTTGGTGGTGAGCTTCTCGCCGCCAAAGAGTTCGCGTTCAGCCTCGCCAGACTTCAGCCATGCCCCCCAGCCACCGGGGCCGGGGTTGCCGCGGCAGGCCCCGTCGGCATAGATCACCACTTGCTTTGACTGTGTGCCCACCTTGTCACCCATCAAGTCTCCTGCCATCAAATCTCCAAGTCCGCACGTTCACGGTGACGGTTGGCCACCACCGCTGGCGCCGCCGCCGACTTGCGGCGTTCGTTGCGCGCCAGACCCACCAGGCGCATGCCGCGCACGCGCTTGACGGCCACCAAGAAATACACCGAGCCCAGTACCGGCCACCAACGGTCACCCACGCCGTCCATCCAGGCAAATCTTTCCAGCCAGGCTTCGGATTTGAGCGGTGGCCGCCAGCAACCGAAGCGGCCGACCTCGACTTCAAAGCTCAGAAGGCGCAACCAGTCGCGCAAGCGCCAGTAGCCGATGAAGTCCCCACTGCTGGGCAGGTACAGGCTCTGCTCGCGCGCCAGGCCCATGCCCCGCTTGATGTGACCGGCGCGCTGGCGCAAGCCCCACAGGCTGGCCGGGTTGAACCCAGCGATCACGATCCTCCCCTCGGGCACCAGAACGCGCTCCACTTCGCGCAGCGTTTCGTGCGGGTCGCGTGCCAGTTCCAGCGCGTGCGGCAGCACGGCCAGGTCGATGCTGGCGTTGGGAAAGGGCAGCGCGTCGTACTCGCTGTGCAAGCTGATAGGCTCTGGGGGCGGCAGCGTGCTGATCTGGCTGTCGCGCTGCGGTGGCAAGGCCAGCGCCTCGGGCGTGTAGATTGTGTCGGTGGTGACCCAGCGGTGCGGCATGCGGTTGGCACGCAGCCCTTCGATTTCTGGCAGGCCGATTTGCAGTGCGTGGAAGCCGAAGACATCGGCGACCGCATGGTCCAGACGGTCCTGTTCCCAGGCCAGCAGGTAGCGCCCCGGCGGCGTCTGCAGCCATGACCCCAACTCTATAATCGACTGCTCTCGCGTCATGAATCTTCTAGCGCTGCCCGCCTTCGCCGACAACTACATCTGGATGTTGCATGACGGCGCGCGCGCCGTGGTGGTGGACCCAGGTGATTCGGCACCGGTTGTCGAGGCACTGGCCCGGCTTCAAATGAGCCTCGTGGGCATTCTAGTGACCCACCACCACGCCGATCACGTCGGAGGCGTCGACGCACTGCGACCCTTGCTGAACGGCCCCGTGCACGGGCCCGCCACCGAGCGCATCCCCACGCCCTTCATTCCACATCGCGAAGGCGACGTGGTGGAAATCCTGGGTCTGCGTTTCAAGGTGCTGGACGTGCCCGGGCACACCGCCGGCCACATCGCGTATGCGCAGCTGGACGAGCCCACCGCTCCTTTGCTTTTCTGCGGCGATACGTTGTTCTCCGGTGGTTGCGGCCGCCTGTTTGAAGGCACGCCGGCGCAGATGCACCAGTCGCTGTCCAAGTTCGCCGCGCTGCCCGGCGACACGCGTGTGTGCTGCACCCATGAATACACGCTGTCCAACCTGCGCTTTGCCGCCGCGGTGGAACCAGCCAACGAAGCCCTCCTGGCCTACACCGAACGCTGCCAGGCCACCCGTGCGGCTGGGCAGCCGACACTGCCCTCCAACATGGCCTTGGAACTGCAGGTCAACCCCTTTCTGCGCTGCAGCCAGCCTGCGGTGGTGAACATGGCGCTGGGCAAGGGCGCCAGTGACAGCGGTGCCGTGGCCGTGCTGGCCGCCCTGCGCGAGTGGAAGAACACGTTCTGATGGCGCGGCACGGCGCCTGCGTACTGACCTGGTGGGTCCTGGCGCTGTCGGCGCTGGTCGCTGGTTGTGCCACGGTAGATCCGACGTCCGCACCAACGGCAGCAGCAACGGCAGCACCACCGCCTGTGCTTGCCACGCTCGTTGCCCTGCCCGCTTTGCCGCCCGTGGTGGCGCCGACGCCGCCGGCCGTAGCGCCCGCGGAGCCGGCCTACCTGCCCCCTGGGCCAGCGCGCCCGCGCGGCCGCCTGGACCCGGGCCAGGACGCCGAGCGGTCCAGCCTGTGGGACCGCATCCGGGGCGGCTACGCCATGCCCGACCTTGAAGGCGACCGGGTGCAGAAGTGGGAACAGTTCTACGCGCGCCAACCCGACTACGTTCAGCGCATGGTCACGCGGGGCGGACGCTACCTGTTCCACATCGTCGAAGAAATTGAGAAGCGCCAGATGCCGGCGGAGCTGGCCCTGTTGCCCTTCATCGAAAGCGCCTTCAACCCGCAGGCCATGTCCCGCACGCGCGCGTCCGGCATGTGGCAGTTCATGCCCGCCACCGGCAAAGATTTCGAGCTGCGCCAGAACGTCTTTCTCGACGACCGCCGCGATGTGCTGGCCTCCACGCGCGCCGCCCTGGACTATCTTCAGCGCCTGCACGTCATGTTCAACGACTGGCACCTGGCGCTGGCCGCCTACAACTGGGGCCAAGGCAATGTGCAGCGTGCCCTGGATCGCAACCGCCGTGCCGGCCTGCCGCTGGACTACCTGAGCCTGCGCATGCCCGAAGAGACGCGCGACTACGTGCCCAAGCTGCAAGCGATGAAGAACATCGTGGGCACGCCGGAGCGGCTGGGACTGACGCTGCCCGAACTTGAAAACCACCCCTACTTCCTGGGCGTGACCATCGACCGCGACATCGACGTGGCACTGGCCGCGCGCCTGGCGCACCTGCCGCTGGAAGACTTCCAAGCGCTCAACCCGCAACTGGACAAGCCGGTGATCCTTGCCGCAGGCACACCGCAGGTGCTGCTGCCCTACGACAACGCCAACCAATTCATCCGCGAACTGCCCTTGGTGCGTGGGCCGTTGGCCAGCTGGACGGCCTGGGTCGCGCCCAAGAACCTGAAACCTGCTGAAGCCGCCAAGCTGGTGGGCATGAGCGAGTCGGACTTGCGAGCAGTCAACCGCATCCCGCCGCGCATGGTGGTGAAGGCGGGGTCCACGCTGCTGGTGCCGCGCGCTGCCCACGCGACCGAAGACGTCAACGAACATCTGGCCGACCACGCCAACCTGTCACTCACCCCAGAAGGCCGGCCACCGCGCAAACTCAGCTTCAAGGCTGGCAAGCACGGTGACAGCGTGGCAGCAGTGGCCAAGCGCTACCGGGTCAGCGTGGAACAGGTGGCGCAGTGGAACAACACCACTGCTGGCGCCCGCTTCAAGGCAGGCCAGACTGTCAGCGTGATGACCACTGCTCCGGCGCCGTCGCCTGCACGCAAGCAGTCCAAGGCAGCTCAGCGCACCGCCAGCAAGGGCGGCGCAGTCAGCAAATCCAGCAAAGTCATTGCCAAGCCGGTCAGCCGCGTGCGTCTCGCCCAGGTGCGCTGAGCCTCCGAAGGGCTGTCAGGCCGCGCCCAGGAAGTCCTTCTTGCCAATTTCAACCCCGGCGTGGCGCAGCAGCGCGTACGTGGTGGTGGCATGGAAGTACATGTTGGGCAGGACAAAGTGCTTCAGGTAGTTCTCGCCCGTGAACTTCATCGGGTCGCCCGAACGCGTGGGCAGCAGGATCTCCTTGCCTTCGGTGCCATTGATCTGCTCCGGCTGGAAGGACTCCACAAAGGCGATGGTCTTGCGGATGCGCGCGCGCAAGTCGTCCATCGTCGCTTCAGTGTCTTCCCACTTGGGGATGTCCTGGCCGGACAGACGGGCCATGCAGCCCTTGATGCCGTCGGTGGCAATCTGGATCTGCCGCGTGAAGGGCAGCATGTCCGGCGCCAGCCGCATGCCCAGGTAGTTGTTGGCGTCGAATTTGCGGACTTCGGCGTAGGCCTGAGCCTTGTCCAGCCAGGCCAGCATGTTGTTCAGGACGCGCAGAAAGGCGGGGGCGCTGGACGCGTGCATCGTGAGGCTCATGATGTCTCCGGTGTTGGTTTGAACGGGCGTGTTCGGGGGCCGGATGCTAAGCCCGGACGCGACACCTTGCTGGACAGGGCAGAATGCCGCCGCACAGCCTGCCCATGAACATCATCATCCTCGACGACTACCAGGACGCGGTGCGCAAGCTCAAGAGCGCGCAGTTGCTGGAGCCCTACAACGCCAAGGTCTTTACCAACACCGTCAAGGGCATCGGGCAGCTGTCCGTGCGGCTGCGTGATGCAGACGTGCTGGTGCTGATCCGCGAACGCACGCAGTTCCCGCGTGCCTTGCTGGAGAAGCTGCCGAAGCTCAAGCTCATCTCGCAGACCGGCCGCGTCGGTGCACACGTGGACGTGGAAGCGGCCACGCGACTGGGCATCGCGGTCGCCGAGGGTGTGGGCTCACCGGTGGCACCGGCCGAACTGACCTGGGCCCTGATCATGGCCAGCATGCGTCGGCTGCCGCAGTACATCGGCAACCTCAAGCACGGCGCATGGCAGCAGAGCGGCCTGAAGGCAGCCAGCATGCCGGCCAACTTCGGCGTCGGCATGCTGCTGAAGGGCAAGACCTTGGGCATCTGGGGCTACGGCAAGATCGGTCGCCTGGTGGCCGGCTATGGCCGCGCCTTCGGCATGGACGTGCTGGTGTGGGGCAGCGAACTGTCCCGGGAGCGGGCGCGTGCCGATGGCTGCCAATCCGCCGACAGCTGCGAAGCCTTCTTCGAGAGCGCGGACGTGCTCACCCTGCACCTGCGCCTGAACGAGGTGACACGGGGCATCGTGCGACTGGACGCACT
The DNA here is from genome assembly GCA_963750785.1 of uncultured beta proteobacterium. Taxonomy (GTDB): domain Bacteria; phylum Pseudomonadota; class Gammaproteobacteria; order Burkholderiales; family Burkholderiaceae_C; genus Rubrivivax. The sequence continues at coordinate 71,140 of CAVVSC010000010.1, forward strand.
GTCCCGCATGAAGCCGACTTCACTGCTGGTCAACACATCTCGCGCCGAGCTGATCGAGGACAACGCCCTGGTGGCCGCACTGAACCGCGGCCGGCCCGGCATGGCGGCGGTGGACGTGTTCGAAAGCGAACCCATTCTGCAAGGCCACCCGCTGTTGCGGTTGGAAAACGCGGTCTGCACGCCGCACATCGGCTATGTGGAACAGGACAGCTACGAGCTGTACTTCGGCGCGGCGTTTGAGAACGTCGTCAACTTCATCCACAACACGCCCACCAACCTGGTGAACCCCGAAGCACTGAAGGTGCTTCGTTGACGGCGTGAGCCTGCGCGCGGCCAGCCGCGCCCTGCTGGCCGGCAATTTCGCCATCGGTTGCGGGGTGATGGTCACCGCCGGGTCACTGAACGACCTGGTGGCTTCGCTGCAGGTGTCGGTGGCCGCGGGCGGCCAGTTGATCAGTGTGGCGGCGGTGGCCATGGCCGTGGGCGCTCCGCTGATGGCCGCGCTGTTTGCGGGCGTGGACCGCAGGCGGCTGCTGACCTGGGCCCTGCTCTGGTATGCCGCGGGGCACGTGCTGTGCGCGCTGATGCCCAGCTACGCGACGCTGATGCCGGTGCGCGCCCTGGCCGTGCTGGCCGCCGCCGTCTTCACGCCGCAGGCCGCGGCCGCCGTCAACGTGATGGCACCGCCCGAACACCGTGGGCGGGTGATGACCTTCATCTTCCTGGGCTGGTCCATCAGCTCGGTGCTCGGCATGCCGCTGCACGCCTATATTGGGGAGACCTTTGGCTGGCGCTGGGCGTTTGCGCTGGTGTCTGTATTGAGCCTGGCCGCCGCGCTGGCGGTGTGGCGCACCCTGCCCGACGGCGTGCGGCCGCCGCCGCTGTCCTTGCGCAGTTGGGGGCGCGTGTTCAGCAGTCCGCTGCTGATGGGCCTGGTGATGATCACGGTCATCAGCGGCGCCGGGCAGTTCACCCTGTTCACCTACTTGGCGCCCTACTTCCGCCGCGTGCTGGGTGCCGGCCCGGAAGCCGTGAGCTTCCTGTTCATGTGGTACGGCGCCTTCGGTCTCATCGGCAACCTGCTGCTGACGCGTTGGATCGACCGCCTGGGCGCCGCCACCTGCGTCAGCATCGGGCTGTCTTGCATGGCCGTGTCGCTGCTGGCCTGGCCACTGGGCACCGGCGTGCTCAGCATGGCGCTTGTGTCCCTGCCCTGGGCGCTGGGCGTGTTCTCGTCCAATTCCGCCCAGCAGGCGCGACTGTCCGGGTCGGCTCCGGCCTTTGCGCCCGCGCTGCTGGCGCTGAACACATCGGCCATCTATGCCGGCCAGGCCATCGGTGCGGCCACGGGCGGCGCCATCCTCAGCACCACGGGCTATGGCGCGCTCAATCAAACGGCCTTCGCCTACTTGCTGCTGGCGGTCGGGCTGAGCCTGTTCCTGGCCTGGCGCATGAAGGTGCCGGCAGCGTCCCATGTCTGAACCCACCACCACCAATGAAGCGCGCCCGGCGCCGCGTTCGCCGGCCGACCTGTTCTGGGCCTTCAACCGACTGGCGCTGCAGGGCTTTGGCGGCGTGCTGCCGGTGGCGCAGCGTGAGCTGGTGGAGCGGCTCGGCTGGCTGAAGCGCGCGGAGTTCCTGGAACTGCTGTCGCTGTCCCAGGTGCTGCCCGGGCCCAATGTCGTGAACCTGGGCCTGATCATGGGCGACCGGGCCTTCGGTCTGCGTGGCGCGCTGGCCGCGGTGGCCGGCATGTTGCTGGGGCCGATGATCCTGGTGCTGGTGCTGGCCGCCGCTGCGGCGCAGTGGCGCAACCTGCCCGCTGTCAGCGGTGCCTTGCGCGGCATGGGCATCGTCGCCGGCGCGCTGGTGCTGTCAACGGCCATCAAGTTGTCGCAGGGCTTGAAAGACAGCGCAATGGGCTTGCCGTTGGCGGCGCTGTTCGTGGTGTTGACCGCGATGGCCATCGGTTGGTTGCGCTGGCCCCTGGTCTACGTGGTGCTCGGCCTGGGACTGCTGGGCATGGCGCTGGCCTGGTGGAGGATTCGCCGATGACCTGGCTGGTGGGCCCGCTGGGCTTGGGCCTGGCGGACTGGCTGCAGCTGCTGCTGCACTTTGCCTTGCTGTCCTTGCTGGCTGTGGGCGGCGCCATCACCACGGTGCCGGACATGCAGCGCTTTGTGGTGGGCCAGCAGGGCTGGCTGACGGACGCCCAGTTCGCCGGCTGCATCGCATTGGCCCAGGCCGCGCCGGGTCCCAACATGCTGTTTGTGGCGGTGATTGGCTACAACGTGGCGGGCATGGTCGGCGTGCTGGCCACCATGGTGGGCACCCTGCTGCCGTCCAGCCTGCTGGCGATTGCCGCTTCGCGCTTCGGTGACAAGCGACGGGACAGCCCACACGTGCGCGCCTTCACTGCGGGCCTGGCGCCGCTGACCGTGGGCCTGATGCTGGCCACGGGTTCGGTGCTGATTCGCCCTTCGGGCCTCAGCTGGGCGGTGGCCGCCCTGGTGGCGGTCACGCTGTGGGTGATGCTGCGCACGAAGCGCAGCCCCTTGTGGCCCATCGCCGCTGGTGCCGTGGCCGGTGCCCTCGGCTGGGTCTAGCTGCGCGTCGACGGGCTTCGGACTAGCGGCTGCGCTGACGCAGGGCCTCGAACAGGCACACACCTGCGGCCACGCTCACGTTCAGGCTCTCCACGGCGCCCGCCATGGGGATGCGCACCAGTTCGTCGCAGGTCTTGCGCGTCAGCTGGCGCATGCCCGTGCCCTCCGCACCCAGCACCAGCGCCACCGGTCCGGTGAGGTCCAGGTCGTACAAGGTCTGCTCGGCGTCCTCGCTGGTGCCGATGACGCGGATGTCGCGCTCCTTCAATTCGCCCAGGGTGCGCGCCAGGTTGGTCACCATCAGGTAGGGCACTGTCTCTGCCGCACCGCTGGCCACCTTGGCCACGGTCGCATTCAAGCCCACGGCGTGGTCCTTGGGCGCCACCACGGCGTGGGCACCGGCGCCATCGGCCACACGCAGGCAGGCGCCCAGGTTGTGCGGGTCGGTGACGCCGTCCAGCACCAGCACCAAGGGTGGGCCTGTGACGTCGTCCAGCACGTCATCCAGTGAATGCCGCAGGGCCAAGGCCGTGACGCGGGCCACGACGCCCTGGTGGCGTGACGTGCCGGCCATGGCGTCCAGCCGGGCGCCGTCGCTGTCGACCAGCTTGGCGCCGGCAGCCTGCGCGCGCTCCACGAACTGGCGCATGCGCGCGTCTCGACGGGTGCTGTCGACGTGCAATTCCTGGATGCTTTCGGGTGCGGTCTTCAGCCGCACGGTGACGGCGTGGAAGCCGAAGAGGACTTTGCTGCTCATGGGGTGATCGTAGCGGCCCGGTAACAGTCCCCCATCGGGTTGATGCCCGGTACCTGTCAGAACGGGAGCATGCAGGGCTCGAAAACGACCGGATGTGCCGCCATGGGCTTTTCCTGCAATCGGTACCTCACCCGGGCTTGCCTGAGCTTGCTGTCCGCCACGCTGGTGCTGCCGGCGTGGTCCGAGCCAGTGGAGCCGTCGCCCGCCACGGAAACCCTGTCTGGCATTGCGCCGGGTGCGCCTGAGCGCTTTGGCCGCTACGAAGACAGCTTCATGGTCTGGAACCGGATGCAGAACAACGCCTGGGCGGGCAAGGATGAGAGAGCCTTGCGCGCGCGCTACTCGTTCAAGTACACCTTTTGCGGGCCCCAGGTGGGCCGCGAAGGCACCCACGTGAAGACTCGGCGCACCAAGGACCCCAGCACCTGGAGCATCTGCCCCGAGGGCGACTTGTTGGGCAAGCTCGAATTCTTTGCCGCCTACACCGGTGAGTTCGACTTCTACCTGGGCACCCGGGACTCCGGACCGGTGATCAACCGGCTCAGCATGCCGGGCTTCTACCTGCGTGCGCCCTTGAAGCTGATCAATCGGAACTGGTCTCGAGACATCGACAGCATCGAGTTCGGCTGGCAGCACCGCTCCAACGGCCAGGTGGCCGATGCGGTCACGGGCCGCGGGCCTGAAGTTGCACAGGCCCAATACCTTGCCGGTCAGCGGGCGTACTTCGACACCGTCAGCCGCGGCGCCAACTTCTTCAGCGTGGCGCTGGATCGCGCGGCGCTGCTGGGTCTTGAGTCGCTGAGCGCGCGCGCCAAGCTGCGTCTTTACCACGACCGCAAACGCGACGAGGACCAGGTCACCTGGGGTCCACTCGCCGGTACGGGCCGGCGCTTTGCCGACTACGACCTGCTGGACCTGAGGCTCACCTACCAAGCCGCCTCTGCACTGCGCTTCGACGTGGAGTGGAAGCTCGGCTTCAAAGGCCTGGCCACGGATTCATGGACCGTGGGGGTGCAGTACGCCCTTGGCGAGATTCCGCTGTACCTGCGATACCACCGCGGCCCGATGAACACGCTGTCGAACTACACCCAGCGTCAGGACTCCTTGGGGCTGGGCCTGCTGCTGGCGCGCTTCTGATCACTCATTGCTGCAGCGTCCGCCAGGCCAGGAGGGTGCCGATCAGCACCGGCTGGTGCAGCATGTAAAAGCTGAGCGACCAGCGTCCCAACAGCGCCAGCGGCTGTGCGCCCCGCGGCAGCGCACCACGCAACAGTCCCGGGCGCGCACGCGTCAGATACTGCCCGGCGGCCAAGCCCCACAGCATCACGCCCAGCCAGGGCAGCACGGGCACATAGTCTTCGGTGATGGGCTTGAACGCCACCAGCCCGGTCCAGTCCAGGCCCGGCCTGTTGAAAAAGCGGCTGTGCACCAGCTGCGGCATCAGCAGGGCCACGCCGCCCAAAGGCCAGAGCCACGCCTTCAAGGGCGCGGCCAGGCGGCACAGGATCAGCATCACGGCAATGCCGTGCAGCACGCCAAAGTAGATCCAGCTGCGCGGGAACATGAACGCTGAACCCACGCTGACCAGCAGCGCACAGGCCGCCACCTGTGCCCAACGACGCCAGAAACGTGTCCAGCTCTGCCCTGCATGCAGGGCAATGGCTTGCCCCAGTCCCGCACAAAAGAGGAACAGACTGACGATGCAAGCACGCTGGCTCGTCCACACCAGGTCGCGGTAGAAGTCCTGCGGCGGCTGCAGCAGGCGGAAGTGGTTCAGGTCAAAGCCGAAGTGGAACAGCGCCATCCACACGATGGCGACGCCACGCAGGGCATCCAGTCGGTCGAAGCGCTGCGTGACGCCGATGTTCACTCGGTCTTCTCGTAGATGTCGGTGAAGCGCTGACCGTCCCATGCGTAGAGCAGGTAAGCGGCATGCAGGCAGCGACTGGCGCCGCGCGGGCTGAAGAGCCCCACGCAATGGCCTCCTTCGCGGCGCACGCTGCGGTAAACCACGCCAGCGGCAGCTGCCGCCTTCAGGCGCTGACCGAGTGTCTGGGCTGCGCTGTAGTCCGCGGGGTCGTAGATGGCGTCGGGCACGGCACCCACTGGACGCAGGTCGTGAAGGCGTGCGTCCACGGCCACGTGGTAGAGCCTCATGGGCAGGTGCATCGCGGCTTGCGCGGTGTCGGCCAGAAAGCGGGCATGGTGGTGGCGGGTCTCGGCCACCGCCGTGGCCCTTTCACGCGCGGCGTAGAAGACGCCGAATTGGCCGGCCGAGAAGCGGCTGCCCAGCACGTTGACGTGGGTGAATGCCGCCATGATGGGCCCGCTGCCCGGGCAGTAGAGGCGTTCGTTGCGCGGCACGCGCTCAATCTGGCCCAACTCGTCGCGCAGACGTTCGTTGGTCAGCGCTTCCAGGGCATAGAGGGCCTCGAAGTCGGCCTCGTCTGCCACGCGATCGAACAGGTTGATGGCGGGATAGCGGGTGGGCACGATGCGGCAGGCCTGCGGCCAGCGCACACGGCGCAACACCAGGGCGTCGGCCACCGTGGCCGCGGCGGCTGCGGCTTCGGTCAGGACCAGCCTCCGCCGCGAACGCCGTCCAGGTAGCGGCGCACCAGATGCAGGTCACTCACATTGCCGGCCAGCATGCGGGCCAGCGCCGTGCCACCACCAAAGGGCGCGGCGCGGTTGGGCTGGCGCACCCAGGCGTCGGCCGCCGCCGGTTCGGGCAGCAGGATCTCCAGGCTCTTGTAGATGCCCAGGATGTTGGACAGCCGCTCCAGCGTGTCGCGCGGCAACGCCGCCTTCTCCGGGTGGCGGCGCCAGGTAAAGTAGGTGGAACGGGGCGGCTGGCCGAGCAAGGCCAGCTGCTCGTCCACGCTCAGGTCCCAGGCCAGGGCGATGCGTGCAAATGCCCGCAAACCGGCGGCAGACATGCGTTGGGCCGAGACGCCTGACGCGCCTTCGAGCAAGCCTTCAGGGGCCAGGACAGCACTCATGGGCTCCATCCAGTTCTGGACATGAGCCGAAGTTTAGTCTGGTTATGCACTTCTGGCCAGTGGCACCGGCCAGCACAGACTCAACGCCTCGGGCCGGACGAACCGCCGCGCGCAGGGCCGCCAGTGCCCGATGGCCGGCCGCCGCTGGGGCGGCCACCGCCGCCGCCACCGCTACCACCACCACCGGCACGGCGCGGTTCGCCTTGGCGTGCACCGCCGCCCCCGCCCGGGCGTCCACCCGGCCGACCGCCGCCGGGGCGGCCACCGCCACCGCCGCCACCGCCGCCACCACCGCGCCCGTTGCGCTGCGTGCCACCGACACCGATGGTCATGCGGCCCAGCACGATGGGCTCGGCCTTCTCGCTGGACGGCGGCTCGAAGCCGGGCACGGCTTCGCGCGGGATGCTGCGCTTGATGAGCCTTTCGATGTCCTTGAGGAAGATCTCCTCGTCCAGGCAGACCAGGCTGATGGCCTCGCCCTGCGCGCCGGCGCGGCCAGTACGGCCGATGCGGTGCACATAGTCTTCCGGCACATTGGGAAGCTCGAAGTTCACCACGTGCGGCAGCATGTCGATGTCGATGCCACGGGCCGCGATGTCGGTGGCCACCAGCACAGGCAGGTCACCGGTCTTGAACTCGGCCAACGCCTTGGTGCGCGCACCCTGGCTCTTGTTGCCGTGGATGGCCATGGCGCCGATGCCATGGTCGTTCAGGTATTCCGCCAGGCGGTTGGCGCCGTGCTTCATGCGCGTGAAGACCAGCACCTGGTGCCAGTCGCCCGTCTTGATCAGGTGCGCCAGCAGTTCCTTCTTCTTCTCGCGGCCCACCGGGTGCATCTTCTGCGCAATGGTCTCGGCCGTCTGGTTGCGGCGCGCGACTTCAATGAGCGCGGGCTGGTTCAGCAGCTTGTCGGCCAGGGTCTTGATGTCGTCGCTGAATGTGGCGCTGAACAGCAGGCTCTGCTTCTTGGCCGGCAGCACGGCCAGGACCTTCTTGATGTCGTGGATGAAGCCCATGTCCAGCATGCGGTCGGCTTCGTCCAGCACGAAGATCTCCACGTGGCTCAGGTCCAGGGTGCGCTGCTGGTGGTGGTCCAGCAGGCGGCCCGGGGTGGCCACCAGGATGTCGACGCCCTTGCGCAGGCGGTCGATCTGCGGGCCCATGCCCACGCCACCGAACATGACCATGCTGGTCAGCGGCAGGTACTTGCCGTAGGTGCGAACGCTTTCTTCCACCTGGGCGGCGAGCTCGCGTGTGGGTGTGAGGATCAGCGCCCGGATGGCGGTGCGGCCGCGGGCGTCCTTCTTGGTGGGCTGCGCCGCCAGGCGGTGCAGCATGGGCAGGGTGAAGCCAGCCGTCTTGCCGGTGCCGGTCTGGGCGCCTGCCAGGAGGTCGCCGCCCGCAAGGACGGCGGGAATGGCTTGCGCCTGGATGGGCGTGGGGGTGTCGTATCCCTGGTCGCGCACGGCGCGCAGGAGCGGCTCGGCCAAGCCGAGGTCAGTAAAAAGCATGGGATGGGGCCCGCATGGGGCCTTGGTCGCAGCCTGCTGTCACCCGTTGCGGGTGCACCAGTCGGGTAGGCGCGGGGTAAGGATCGTCGGAATCGACAGCGCCGCGATGACTGGATGCCACAGCGCTGGGACGGATTCTAGGTGAATACACGGACACGTGCCGACGAACAGCTCCAGTCCGGCCCGATAATCCTTGGTTTTGCCTCGGAACCTGCACCTGCCATGGCCCAGTACGTCTTTACCATGAACCGCGTCGGCAAGATCGTGCCGCCGAAGCGTCAGATCCTGAAGGGCGTCAGCCTGTCCTTCTTCCCGGGCGCCAAGATCGGGGTGCTGGGCATCAACGGCAGCGGCAAGAGCACCCTGCTGAAGATCATGGCCGGCATCGACAAGGAATACGAAGGCGAAGCCGTGCCCATGCCGGGCCTGAAGATCGGATACCTGCCGCAGGAACCACAGCTCGACCCCGAGCAGACCGTGCGCGAAGCCGTGGAGCAAGGCATTGGCGGCGTGCTGGCCGCCAAGAAGCGCCTGGACGAGGTCTACGCGGAATACGCCGAAGAGAACGCCGACTTCGACAAGCTGGCGGCTGAGCAGGCCGAGCTGGAAGCCATCATCGCCGCCGCCGGCAGCGAGAACACCGACTTGCAGCTGGAACTGGCCGCCGACGCGCTGCGCCTGTCGCCCTGGGACGCCAAGATCGGCAACCTGTCTGGCGGTGAGAAGCGCCGTGTCGCCCTGTGCCGCCTGCTGCTGAGCAAGCCGGACATGCTGCTGCTGGACGAACCCACCAACCACTTGGACGCTGAAAGCGTGGAGTGGCTCGAACACTTCCTGCAGCGTTTCCCGGGCACCGTGGTGGCCATCACCCACGACCGCTACTTCCTGGACAACGCGGCCGAATGGATCCTGGAACTGGACCGCGGCCAGGGCATCCCCTGGAAGGGCAACTACTCCGACTGGCTGGAACAGAAGGAAAAACGCCTGGAAGTGGAGCAGAAGAAGGAAGACGCCCACACCAAGGCGATGAAGGAAGAACTCAAGTGGGTTCGCTCCAACGCCAAGGCGCGCCAGACCAAGAGCAAAGCGCGACTGGCCCGCTTCGAGGAACTCAGCGACGTGGAGTACCAGCGTCGCAACGAAACAAACGAGATCTTCATTCCCGTGGCCGAACGCCTGGGCAACGAGGTCATCGAGTTCAAGGGCGTCAGCAAGAGCTTTGGCGACCGGCTGCTCATCGACAACCTCAGCTTCAAGGTCCCGGCCGGTGCCATCGTTGGCATCATCGGCCCCAACGGCGCGGGCAAGTCGACGCTGTTCCGCATGCTGCAGGGCGTTGAAAAGCCGGACGGCGGCGAAGTCCTCATCGGCAAGACCGCCAGGCCTACGTTCGTGGACCAGAGCCGTGCCAGCCTGGCCGGTGACAAGACCGTATGGGAAGACGTGTCCGGCGGCCTGGACAACATCGTCGTCGGCCAGTTCGTGATGCCCAGCCGTGCGTACCTGGGCCGTTTCAACTTCAAGGGCAACGACCAGCAGAAGCTGGTGGGCAACTTGTCCGGCGGTGAACGCGGCCGCCTGCACCTGGCCAAGACCTTGGCCCTGGGCGGCAACGTGCTGATGCTGGACGAACCGTCCAACGACCTGGACGTGGAAACCCTGCGCGCGCTGGAAGAAGCGCTTCTGGAATTTGCCGGCAGTGCCATGGTCATCAGCCACGACCGCTGGTTCCTGGACCGCATCTGCACCCACATCCTGGCGGCCGAAGGCGACAGCCAGTGGGTCTTCTTCCCCGGCAACTACCAGGAATACGAAGCCGACAAGGTCAGACGCCTGGGCGAGGAAGGCGCGCGCCCCAAGCGCATGCGCTTCAAACCCATCCGCTGAACCTCGGCGCCTTCAAAGGGCGCAGCTTGAACCGGTCCAAGGTTCGCGACCCATGGCGGCTTCGGCCGCCTCTTTCTTGGCAATTCCGGCGGCGCAAGCGGCTGATGAGCTCCCCTTCGACCCGAGTCCGACCTGGAGGACCGGCTTGCGTCCGCAGCACATGGCCCCGCATTGAAGCCGCCCATTGAAGCCCTGAGGGCGAGCAGGACGGCACCAATTGGTCCAAGCAGGCTCCGCTGCCTTGGCGCAGAATGGTTCGGCATTTCCCTGCCGCTTCCTGCAACTGACCGCCATGCCCCAGACCCTTGCCTTGCGCACCTTGACGTCCCTGGCGTCCCTCCTGGCCGGCACGGGACTGCTGGCGGCTTGCAGCCAGTTGCCCCAATCCGATCAGAAGGCCAACAAAGCGCCAGAGAGCCCGCTCAAGGTGGTCTCCGCCGCGCCGCCGGCTACGCCCAGTGCCCAACCGCGTCCGCCGACACCATCACCCATGCCGGGCATTGCTCCCACGCCAACGCCTGGCGCCAGCGGCTTGTTCCCTGGACTGCCCAGCACTGCAACATCTGCCGCCAAACCACCCGGCCCGCCGCCATTTGCCACGGTGATCCGCGAGGCACGCCGCATCGAAGGTCCGCTCACGCTTTGGCAGAAGGACGACAAGGTCTGGCTGGAGATCATGCCCTCGCAGTTCGGCAAGCCTTTCCTGCTGTCGCCGAAAATCAAGAACGGCATCGGCGAAGCCTTCATCCTCGGCGGCCTGATGGCCTACCCGGTGAATGGAGCGGGTGGCCAGCAGGTGGTGGAGTTCGTGCGCGTGCACAACCAGGTGCGTCTGCAGGCGCGCAACACCGACATCACCGTCAAGGCTGGCACGCCCGAAGCCCGGGCCGTTGAAGCGTCCTACAGCAACAGCCTGCTGGCCTCCACGCCCGTGGTCAGCCTGCCTCACCCGGACCGCAAGAGCGTGCTGGTGGAAGCCAACAGCATCTTCTTCAACGACATCGTGGGCATCGGCATGATGCTGCAGCGGGGCTTGCGCCAGGGCTATGGCCTGGACCGCGGCAACACCGTGTTCACGGACATCCGCGGCACTGATGTGTCGACGGAAATCGTGGTCCAGCAGCACTTCTTCACTCCCGGCATTGCCGTGCCGGGATTTGTGTGGCCGGGCATGCCCACGCCGGGGCAGCCCCGCTACCTGCCCGACAGCCGCAGCATGCTCATCAGCGTGCACTACTCGCTGGCCCCGCTGCCCGACACACCCATGCCCACACGGGTGGCCGATCCGCGCGTCGGTCTGTTCACGACCACGGTTCTGGACTTCAGCAACGACCTGCCGGCCACGCCGCGCACGCGCTTCGTCAACCGCTGGCGACTGGAGAAGAAGGACCCGGCGGCACCCTTGTCCGACCCGGTCAAACCGATCACTTTCTGGATCGACCGCAACGTCCCCACGACCTACCGTGAGGCGGTTCGGGGCGGCATCCTGGAGTGGAATCACGCCTTCGAGAAGATCGGCATCAGCAATGCCATCAAGGTGGAACAGCAAGCCGACAACGCCAAGTTCGACACCCTGGACTTCGGCACCGCCAGCGTGCGCTGGATGATGAATGCCGAGCCCAGCTTTGGCGCCATCGGCCCGAGCCATGTGGATCCGCGCACCGGAGAGATCCTGGACGCCGACATCGCCTTCGAAGGCATGTCTGCACGCAGCATCCGGTCGCTGCGCGCTCAGGTGCTGCGGCCGCAGGCCAGCGTGTCCTTGGGCGCGGAAAGCGGCGCGGTGCCGCTGAGTTTTGCCCAGCCGCTGCAGTTGCCGCAGACCGGTGAGATGCCGCCCGAGTGGGCACGCTGCATGCACGGCACGCTGGCCGCAGAACAACTGGGCTACGCGCTGGACGTGCTGGAAGCCCAGGGCGAAATGGAACCAGACGGCCCCGTGGCGCGGCAATTCGTCCAGGACTACGTCAAGGAAGCCATCATGCACGAGGTGGGGCACGCCCTGGGCCTGCGCCACAACTTCCGCGCGTCGCGCGCCTACACCGAAGCGCAACTGGCGGACACCGAATTCACACGTGCCAATGGCGTCGCCGGCTCGATCATGGAATACAGCCCGGTGAACTTGCCGCGGCCGGGCCAGCCTGGGGGCGTGCCCTTCCAGACTGCGCTGGGACCCTACGACTACTGGGCCGTGGAGTACGCCTACCGACCCATGGCGCCCGGCACCAAGCCCGACGCCGAGCGGGCAGAACTGCAGAAGATCGCCGCGCGCAGCAACGAACCGCAACTGGCCTTTGGCACCGACGAGGACATCTTCGCCGGCGTGGACCCGGAGACCATCCAGATGGACCTGGGCTCCGACCCGCTGGCCTTTGCCAGCAAGCGTCTGGACATCGCCCGCGACCTGTTCCGCCGCCAGGAAACACGTGAACTGCCGCCCGACCGCGACTACGCCGTGCTGCGCCGGTCCATAGCCTACGCGATTAACGACACCACGCGCGCCATTGGCGTTTTGGCGCGGCAGATCGGTGGCACGCGCACGCTGCGTGACTATCCGGGCAGTGGCCGCGACCCCATGGCGCCGGTGCCCGCGGGCATCCAGCGCCAGGCCCTGGACCTGATGTCCAGGAGCGTGCTGTCACCTGAAGGCCTGACCCTGTCGCCGGCCCTGCAGCGCCGCCTGGCGCCGGACTTCCTGGACCGTGCCGAAGGCGCGGCAGCCACCGAATTCAATGTGCAGCAGCGCCTGCTGGACCTGCAGCGTGCGGTGCTGGCCTACCTGATGAGCGACGTCATCGCCTCGCGCGTGCTGGACAGCGCAGCCAGGGTGGACAAGGGTGGTGACAGCTTCCAGTTGAGCGAGATGCTGCAGCGCTTGACCAAGGACCTGTGGGGCGAGTTGGATGCCAAGCCGGCCCATACCGCGGGCTCCGGCAACAGCATACCCAGCGCACGCCGTGACCTGCAGCGGGACCACGTCAACCGCCTGTCGATCGCCGTGGTCCGGCCCACCTACACCGGACGCGCCGATGTGCGAGGCAGCATGCGGGAACAGGCCCGCGCCCTGCTGGTCAAGCTGGACGCACAAGCCAAGGCCAAGCGCAACAACTGGGACCGCGAGACCCAGGCCCACCTGGCCGATTGCGCCGACACCTTGCGCCAGTCGCTGTCGGCGACCATCCAGCGCCAGGCGCTGTAGACCGCCAGGGCGGCGAGCACCGCAGAGCCGTCGCCCGGCCCCCGCATTCCGTCATTCGTCCTCCCGGCCCTTGGGTGGTGAGCCGGTGCGGACTATCGTGCAGGGCATGGAATCTCCGGAACCCGGCCTCACGCCACTCAAGCGCCTGCTGCGATCGCTGAACACAGGCAGCCTGGGGGTCACGATCGGGTTCGCCTTCACGGCCGCACTGATGCTGAGCCCCATCTTCGAGGTCTCGTTCGGCGTGCTGCTTGGCCGCACGCTGTTCGTGGCGCTGCTGCTGCTGCTGGTCTTCACGGTGTCACAACGCTGGCCGGCTGGCCCGTTGCCTGTCTGGCTGCCACGTTGGCTCTTCAGCTTGATCGCGGTGTCCCTGGCGGCACCGCTGGGCACCTTCCTGGTGTACCTGGTCGCAGTGGGCGGCCGGCCGCAGGCCTTCTTCAGCAGCGGACCGCGCCTGACCGGCTTTTTCGTCATCACCATCACAGCGCTGCTGCTCGGCCTGCTGATCGCGTTGACGGCGCAGCTGCGTGAACGCGAGGCGCGCTCGCGCGCGCTGGAGTTGCAGGTGCAGTTGCAGCAAAGCCGGCTGGAAAAGCAATCCGTGGATGCGCAGCTGAGCCTGCTTCAGGCGCAGATCGAGCCGCATTTCCTGTTCAACACACTGGCCAATGTGCAGGCGCTGGTGGAGACGAACTCGCCCCGAGCCGCACCCGTGCTGCGCAGCCTGCAGGCCTACCTGCGTGCGGCCATGCCCAGGCTGCACCGAGGCCGGTCCACCCTGGGCGACGAATTGGGCCTGGTGCGCGCCTACCTGGAACTGATGCAGATGCGCATGCCGGACCGGCTGCAGTTCAGCCTGAACATGGACCCAGCGCTCCTGGGCGCTGACTTCCCCGCGATGGCCATGCTGACGCTGGTGGAAAACGCCGTTCGCCATGGCATCGACCCCAGCGAAAGCGGCGGCCAGATCAGCGTGGGCGGCAGCGTGGAAGGGCCCGGTGCGCTTCTGTGGGTCCAGGACAGCGGGGTGGGTCTGTCGGACACGACCGAGCCTGGTACGGGCCTGCGCAACCTGCGTACGCGCCTGGAGGCCTTCTTCGGCGCGGATGCGCGCCTGGACCTGCTGGAGACCCAGCCGCACGGCCTGCGTGCGGAGATCCGGCTGCCCAGCCTGAAGTGACACCATGCCCTCAACTGCCTTGATCGCCGACGACGAACCCCTGCTGCGCGAGCATCTGCAGCGCCACCTGGCGCTGCTCTGGCCCGAATTGCAAGTGGTGGCCCTGGCACGCAACGGCCGCGAAGCCATCGAGCTCTTCGACGAACACGCGCCCGCCATCGCCTTCCTGGACGTGCACATGCCCGGCCTCAACGGCGTGGAGGTGGCGCGCGCCATTGCTGGCCGGGCCCGCTTGGTCTTCGTCACTGCCTACGACCAGTACGCCGTGCAGGCCTTTGAAGCAGGCGCGGTGGACTATCTGGTCAAGCCTTTGGACGCCGATCGCCTGGCACTCACGGTGCAGCGACTGCGTCAACCCGCCTCGGCCGAGGCGGGCATGGGACCGTTGCTGGATGCCCTCTCGCAGCACCTGCGACAGCAGGCGCCGGCGCGACAGCACCTGCAGTGGATCCGCGCATCAGTCGGGCAGAGCGTGCGGCTGATCCCGGTGGAGGAAATCGTCTACCTGCGCAGCGACGAGAAGTACACGCTGGTGGCATGGCCCGGTGGCGAAGCGCTCATTCGCAAGACCATCCGGGAACTGGCCGATGAGCTGGACCCGGACCGCTTTGTCCAGATCCACCGCTCCGTGATCGTGGCCCTGCCCCACATTTCTCACGTGACGCGCGGCGCCAACGAAACGGCCGACGTGCATCTGCGGGGACGCAAGGAAGTGCTGCCCGTGAGCCGCAGCTTCGCCCACCTGTTCCGGCAGATGTGAAGCCAGGCCGCGGCCTGCGCCGACCCGACGTCGCCAAGGCGACACGGCCCGTGCCTCTGGCGCGCTGCTTATGATCCGCGCCGACTCAACCCCACAGGAAACGACCATGCACGCCTGGCTCTGCGAAACCCTGGACGGCGTCAATGCACTGCAATGGCGCGAATTGCCGACGCCCGAGCCCAAGCCGGGCGAGGTGCGCATCGCCGTCAAGGCTGCCAGCCTGAACTTTCCCGATCTGCTGATCGTGGAAGGCAAGTACCAGTTCAAGCCGCCGCTGCCTTTCGTGCCTGGCGCCGAATTCGCCGGCACCATCGACGCGGTGGGTGAAGGCGTCAAGGGCCTGAAGGTCGGCATGCCGGTGGCCGCCATTGCGGGCACTGGTGGCTTTGGTACCCACGCCTGTGTGGACGCCACGCGCGTCATCCCGCTGCCCCCGGGCTTCGCGGTGGAAGACGGCGCCGCGTTTGCCTTCACCTATGGCACCAGCCACCATGCCCTGATGGACCGCGCGCAGCTGAAGGCTGGCGAAACCGTGCTGGTGCTGGGCGCCGCGGGCGGCGTCGGCTCGGCAGCACTGCAGATCGCCAAGGCCGCAGGCGCACGGGTGATCGCAGCGGCATCCACCGACGAGAAATGCGCGCTGTGCAAGCAGTTGGGGGCGGACGAAACGCTCAACTACGGCACCCAGGATGTGCGCGAGACGCTCAAGTCGCTGACGGGCGGCAAGGGCCCGGATGTGGTGTACGACCCCGTGGGGGGAGCGCTCGCGGAACCCGTGTTCCGCTCCATCGCCTGGCGCGGCCGCTACCTGGTCATCGGCTTTGCCGGCGGCGGCATCCCGGCCCTGCCCTGGAACCTGGCATTGCTCAAGGGCGCATCCGTTGTGGGCGTGTTCTGGGGCGACTTCGTCAAACGCGAGCCCCAAGCCAGTGCTGCCGCCATGGGGCAGCTGGCGCAGTGGTACGCGCAAGGGAAGATCAAGCCCGTACTGGACCGTCCACTGCCCATGAGCGAGATCCGCCAGGCCTACCAGCGCATGTCGTCCCGCCAGGTGCTGGGCAAGCTGCTGCTCCTCAACCCGTAACGGGCTGCAGCAATCGCCTTCGGCATTTCCGGGCGTACCCACCCGGATACGCGCTAGCATCCCGCTCTCTCGTTGAAGGAGAGCCCGCCCGTGGCCGTCAAGGTACTGATCCTCGAAGACAACCCGGTTGCACGCAGCTTTCTCTGCCGCGTGGTGCGCGAGAGCTTCAGCGATGCCATCACCATCACCGAAGCCGGCGACCTGGAATCGGCGCGCAAGCAGATCTCGCTGACCGGCGGCTCCCAGGGCCTCCATGGCACAGACCCCTTCAAGCTGATCCTGGTTGACCTGGAACTGCCCGACGGCAATGGCATGGAACTGCTGGCCGAACTGGGACAGTACCCGGCCACCAAGATCGTCACGACACTCTATTCCGACGACGACCACCTCTTCCCGGCGCTGCAATGTGGCGCCGACGGCTACCTGCTGAAGGAAGACCGCTTTGAGGTGCTGGTGGAAGAGTTGCAGAAGATCGTTCGCGGCCAGCCGCCCTTGTCACCGGCCATCGCACGACGCCTGCTCACGCATTTCCGCCTGGGCGGAAGCCCTGACCTGCACCCGGCCGATTCCGGTTTCACGCCACCGGCCTTCAGCACGAGCAAGCCGGTGCCGATTGAAAAACAGCCCGACCATGAACGGCTGACCCCGCGCGAGACCGAAGTGCTCACCTACCTGAGCAAGGGCTTCACGATCAAGGAAATCGCCAGCCTGATGGGCATCAAGTGGTTCACGGTCAACGACCACATCAAGTCCATCTACAAGAAGCTGAATGTCTCCAGCCGCGCGGAAGCGGCCGTGCTGGCCAGCAAACAAGGCCTGGTCTGAGACCGCCGGGGTGCCCGCCCGGCTGAGCCCCTGAAATCCTGATGAGCGAACGGTTGCCAAGCCTGGGCGACGCGTCGTCCTTCGAAACCAGTTCACTGGATCTGGCGTCAGGCGCGCTGGAGCGCGGCACCTGGCTTGGCTGGCGCCGCCGCGTGCTGGCCGCGGTGGCCTTGTTGGCCTGCCTGCTGCTTTTCGGTTTCACACGCTGGCTGGGCGCCACGCCCTTCATCGACTCGCAATGGAGCGCCAGGGCAGACGGTGCCGTGCTGCTGCAGGCCAGCCCGCTGCCGGCCCTGCAAGGCCTGCAGGGCCAGCGGCTGGTGGCCCTGGGAGACGGACAAAGCGTGGCACGCCCGGTCGATGGATTGCTGCTGCATCGGTCGCCGCGCTGGCAGGTCGACGACCAAGCCCGTACGCGCCAGGTGGCGCAGCAGGAGTGGCTCTCGCACTGCTTGGCCGGTGGCAAGGTCGAATTGGTCTTCGAAAGCGGCCAACACGTCTGGGTGGATGCCCAGGCTCGCGGGTTCGGCGGACTCGGTTTGATGATCTGGCCCCTGGTGGGCTTGGTGCTGCTCCTGTTGCTCTTTGCCGCCGTGGTGGTGCTGGCCAGGCCGCAGTTGCGAAGTGCCATCTTTGCGCTGATGGCACTGTGCCAGGCTGGCAATCTGGCATTCATTGCGCTGGACACCATGCGCGGCCTGGGCTTGCCCCAGGGCGCTGCCGCAGCCGACCTGCCTTGGCGACTGACGCTGGACCTGCTGACCGGGGCCGCCATCGTTCAGGCCTTCTGGCGCCTGTCCAGCCGGGTTTCGCACGCACCTGCTGCGGCGGCATCCACCTGGGTCCTTGTTGGCTGCGTGCTCTTCTGGGCGCACCTGGGCCCCGCGACCCTGCCTTGGGTCCTGGCCCAGGGCTTGTGTCTGGCGCTGGGTGTGCAGGCCATCGTGGCGGTGCAGCAAGCCCACCGCGCCGAGCCCAATCCCTATGCCATCGTCATGCGGCGCTTCGCCATGGTCGGCTTGTTCACGCTGGTCATGGCCACTGCAGCCGTTGCCGTGTCGTCCCGCCGACCCGAAGTGGCCTATGGCGTGGCGGTGGGTGCATCGGTGGCCTGGTATCTGTTCCTGGCCTCTCTGCTGCTGCTGACACCCTTCCTGTCGCGCAGCCGCCAGGTGCTGCGCGAATTTGCGCTGCTGGCCGGCATCAGCACCGTGGCTGCATCGGTCGACCTGCTGTTCGCAGCGGTGTTTTCCGCCAGCGCTTTCACCTCACTGGCCCTGGCCGTCTTCATCGCCCTGGCCATCTATGCCGGGGCACGGCAGTACCTGCTGCAGCGGCTGCTGGGACGCAGCATGCTCACGACGGAGCGCACCTTTGAACTGCTGTACCGCGCCGCGCGCGATGTGCAGGACCGGCCGAAGCGCTACCCGCAGCGGCAGGCACAACTGCTGCGTGAGTTGTTCGAGCCGCTGGAGCTGACCCGCGCCGAAGCCGGCGCCGCACGCCCTCGCGTCACCGGCGGAGGGGCCTCGCTGCTGGTGCCCTTGGGCCACGCTGGCGCAGACGGTTTGCAGGCGGTTCAGCTTCGTTTTGCGCAGCGCGGACAGCGCCTCTTCACCCAGGAAGACGCCCGCCTGGCCCAGCGGGTGCTGGAACAGTTGCGCCGGGCCGTGGCCCATGACGAGGCGGTGGAGCGTGGACGCCGCGAGGAACGCCTGCGCATCGCGCAGGACCTGCATGACGACATCGGGGCGCGCCTGCTGACCCTGATGTACCAGGCTCCGAGCAAGGAGATGGAGAACTACATCCGCCATACCTTGCAGGACCTGAAAACCCTGACCCGCGGTCTGGCCGCCACCGAGCATCAGCTGTCGCACGCTGCCGCCGAATGGAAGGCCGACTTGAGCCAACGCCTGCAGGCGGCTGAAGCGCAACTCGGCTGGTCGGTTCAGTTCGACAAGGACCTTCGCTTATCCGTCGTGCAGTGGTCGGCCCTGACACGTGTGCTGCGCGAACTGGTGACCAATGCGCTCTACCACGGCAACGCAGGTCGCATTGACGTGACCATGGTGCTGCAGAGTGGGCTGCTGGGCTTGACGGTCACCGACGATGGACAAGGGCGTGCGCCCGAGGCGTGGGCCCATGGGCTGGGCCTGGGCGGCGTGCGCAAGCGGGTCAAATTGCTGGGCGGCCGGGTGCAATGGACCGAGCGAGACCCCATTGGCATTCGCTGCGAAGTCCAGATCCCGAGCTTTACAGAGTCCGGAAAACAGGCGACGTCAACCAGCGGCGAAGCGCCACGTTGAACAGCCATCGCGAGGCCAATCCGGCCGGCGCAACACCAGGTGGCGGCATCCATGACACCCCCGAGTGCGAGCAGTGTGATTTCCGAGGACAATAGCGGCTTCGCGTCGACCGGGGCGCCCTTCCCGGCTTCCTCCTGCCATGACCACTCGCCGCACCCCACCCACACCCGATACCACCAACGGCCCGAAGCTGCGCCAGACGCAAGCCGAGTACACGGCCGCCCGCCCGCACGCCGAACCCGGCGTGAAGCCCATGATGTCCAGCTCGAAGATGTACGTGTGCATCAAGTGCCACGCCAACTTCAAGACGGGCGACGGCAAGCCCGACCCGCGTCTGCGCGGCTTGGGCCGGTGCAACAACTGTCTGGGCGTCACCGTCTCGGCGGCGACCTGATTTCCTGATTTTCCGCAACCCTGTTCTGGAGCAAGACTTCCCATGTCTCAAAGCAACCGCCGTGTCTTCCTGATGCAAGTGGCCGCCTGCGGCTCTGTTCTGGCCGCCGTGGGCACCGCACAGGCCCAGGCTGTCAAGGTCGATGAAAAGGATCCCCAGGCCGTCGCGCTGGGCTACGTGTCCGACACCGCCAAGGCTGACTCGAAGAAGTTCCCCAAGCACGCCAAGGACCAGAAGTGCAGCGGCTGCGCCCTGTTCCAGGGCAAGGCGGGTGACGCAGCCGGCGGTTGCCCGCTGTTTGGCACCAAGCAGGTCGCTGCTGGCGGCTGGTGCAGCGCGTACGCCAAGAAGGGCTGAACGTCTTTCCGGCTCAGACCAAGCGGCCCTTCGGGGCCGTTTTGCATGCTGGAGCCTTGTTCAGCGTGACAGCAGGGCCACCACCTCTTCGCCAATCGCCATCGACGAGGTCAGCCCCGGCGATTCAATCCCGAACAGGTTCACCAGCCCGGCCACGCCGTGCTGTGCCGGCCCGTCGATCCGGAAGTCAGGCGCGGCTTGGCCTGGGCCGTGGATCTTCGGCCGCACGCCGCTGTAGCCGGGGTGCAGCGCGTGGTCAGGCAAGGCGGGCCAATACCGGCGAATCGCCTCTTCAAAACCCTCGGCACGTGCCGGGTTCACCGTGTAGTCGATCGCCTCCGGGCCGGCTATGTCCAACCACTCCAGGTCGGGCCCGAAGCGCGCCTGCCCCGCCAAGTCGAGCGTCAGGTGCACCCCCAGCCAGGCGTCCACTGGCGCCGGATAGACGAGGCACCGGAAAGGCGAGCGCCCGGCCAATGTGAAGTAGCTGCCCTTGGCAAAGCCAGCGGTCGGCAGTGCCGGCGTCGGTAGGCCTTGCATCTGCCGGGCCAGCGCAACAGCATGCAAGCCAGCCGCATTGACGACCTGGCCCGCCAGCAAGGTGCTGGCAACGCCATCGGCATCCACGTCCACCACGGCACCTTCGCGGGTGAATCGCAGCCCCACCACGCGCGACAGGAGAGCCACCATGCCGCCGGCCCGTTCGAGGTCTCCCTGCAGGGCCAACATGAACGCGTGGCTGTCCACGATGCCCGTCGTGGGCGACCACAGCGCTGCCGTGCAATGCAATGCGGGCTCGCGCTGCTGCGCCTGGGCAGCGGACAGCCAGTCCACCGGCACGCCATTGTGGGCGGCCTTGTCCTGCAGGACGCGAAGCGCGGCGTGTTGTGCGTCGTCTGTGGCCACCACGAGCTTGCCGCAGACCTGGTGTGGCACGCCCTGTCGCGCGCACAGGGCGTACATCAACTCCTTGCCTTGCACGCACAGCCGGGCCTTCGCCGAACCTGGCGGGTAGTAAAGGCCAGCGTGGATGACCTCGCTGTTGCGCGAACTGACGCCTTGCCCGATGCCCTCAGAAGCCTCGGCAACCACCACCTCGTGGCCTGCCTGCGCCAGCGCCCGGCCCACCGCCAGACCCACGGCTCCTGCGCCAATCACCAGCGTGTCAATGCGGTCCATCAGTCTTCGTCTCCGATGGGCAGTTCTCGTTGACCCTGCGCGCCGTACTCGCCGGGAGGTACGCCCGTCCACTTCTTGAAGGCGCGGTGAAAGGCGCTGGGTTCGCGAAAGCCCAGCAGGAATCCCACCTCGGAAACGCTGTGTCCACCCTGGGACAGGTGGATGATCGCTGCGTCTCGTCGCAGATGGTCCTTGATGGCGCGGTAGCTGCTGCCCTCACGCTCCAGGTGGCGCCGCAGTGTGGACGGCGTGATCTGGAGCTCACGCGCCAAGTCCGCCATCGTCGGCCACTCGTCGCCGACCCGTACGGCACGCATCCGGCGGCGGATACGCGCGGCCCAGCCCTGCGTGTTGCGGTATTTCAGGAACACCGACTGGGGCGCCGTGCGCAGGAAGTCGGTCAGTGACTTGCCGTCCTGCACCACTGGCGCGGACAGCCAGCGCGCGTCAAAGCTGGCCACCGTGGCCGGCGCCTCGAATCGCAACTCAGGCGTGAACATCACGGTGTATTCCTGCGCATGTGCAGGCCGCTGCTGCGAAAAAGCCACCATCCGCAGCGGTATGCGCCGACCCACCAGCCAGCACATCAGGCCATGCACCATGACCAGGAATGTCTCGTCGGCAAAGCGTCGCGCGCGCGGTTCGCGGATGCTGTTGCGCAGCGTGATGCGGGCTTCATCGCCATCCAATTGCAGAACTGCGCCCACTTCGTCCAGGAAGGCTTCGAAGCCGCCGAGCATCTGGCGCACGGCGCGGTCCAGCGTGCCCGCATGCAACACCGCACGGCACAGCAGGGCGAAGCTGCCGACCTTCATGCGGCGCCTGTCCAGGCCGAAGAACTCGTCGTCCAATTCGTGGGCGACCGCCATCCAGAGCGCTGCAAAAGCCTCGGATGTGACGCGCGCTCCCGCCGAACGCAAGAGTTGCGGCGAGATGCCCGCCTGAGCCAACACCCGCGCACAGGCGGCGGGCTCAAGACGCGCCACGGCGGCTTCAACGAAATGGATGGCGACCGTGTCCTTGTCCATGGGCGCTGAAGTCTAGGTCGGCGAGTGCCCAAATCGCGCAGCTCGGGCGGCGTTTTGGAGCATCGCCACCTGGGACGCCGGCCGCTAAAGTCGACTTTGAGACAAGCTACCAGAAGAGCGCCATGACCGACCTGTCCGCCGAATTCAAGGCCCTTGCCGAGTACCGCCCCACGCACAAGGTCCGCTTTGTGACCGCGGCCAGTCTGTTTGACGGGCACGACGCAGCCATCAACATCATGCGGCGCATCTTGCAGGGCATGGGCGCCGAGGTCATCCATCTGGGCCACAACCGCAGCGTGGAAGAGGTGGTGACGGCGGCTTTGCAGGAGGACGTGCAAGGCATCGCCATCAGCAGCTACCAGGGCGGCCACGTCGAATACTTCAAGTACATGGTGGACCTGCTGAAGACTCGCGGCGGCGCGCACGTGCAGGTCTTCGGCGGCGGCGGCGGCGTCATCGTGCCGGCGGAAATCCGCGAACTGCAGGGCTACGGCGTCAGCCGCATCTACAGCCCCGAAGACGGCCAGCGCATGGGCCTGCAGGGCATGATCGGCGAGATGGTCATGCGTGCTGACCACGACCTGTGCGTGCACGCGCCCACGGACGTGGCGGCACTTCAAGGCCACAGCGACGCGGCTTGGCGCGTACTGGCCCAGGCCATCACCGCTTTGGAAAACGGCAAGGCCGACCCCACCTTCAAGGCTGCACTGGCCCAGGCCGCCGCGGGCCGCCGCATCCCCGTGCTGGGCATCACCGGCACCGGCGGCGCCGGCAAGAGCAGCCTTACCGACGAGCTGATCCGCCGCTTGCGACTGGACCAGAACGACGCGTTGCGCGTGGCAGTGATCAGCATCGACCCCAGCCGGCGCAAAAGCGGGGGCGCCTTGCTCGGCGACCGCATCCGCATGAATGCCATCAGCCCATGGAGCGCGGGACCTCGCGTCTTCATGCGCAGCCTGGCCACGCGGGACTTCGGCAGCGAAATCAGCCAGGCCCTGCCCGACGTGGTGACCGCCTGCAAGGCCGCGGGCTTTGACCTGGTGGTGGTGGAGACCTCGGGCATCGGCCAGGGCGACGCCGCCATCGTGCCGCTGGTGGACGTGCCGCTGTACGTGATGACCCCGGAGTTCGGCGCGGCCAGCCAGTTGGAGAAGATCGACATGCTCGACTTCGCCGACTTCGTGGCCATCAACAAGTTTGACCGCAAGGGCAGCCAGGACGCCCTGCGCGACGTGGCCAAGCAGGTGCAACGCAACAAGGAAGCCTGGAAGACGCCGGCCGAGCAAATGCCGGTTTTCGGCACCATGGCCAGCCGCTTCAATGACGACGGGGTCACAGCGCTGTACCAGGCCTTGCTGCCACGCTTGTCGGGCCTGGGTCTTTCGGTGACGGAAGGCCGCCTGCCCCGCGTGGACACGCGCCACAGCACGCACCAGGTGCCCATCGTGCCAGGGGGACGGGTGCGCTACCTGGCGGACATTGCCGACACCGTGCGCGGCTACAAGGCCCGGTCGCGCGCGCAAGCGCGGCTCGCGCGCGAAGTTCAACAGCTGCGCGAAAGCGCACGCATGCTCTTCGAAGCCATTCCCAGCAAACACCGCGCGCGGGATGCGCTGGACGAACAGGCGATGTTGCGAGAAGCAAAGCTGGACGCCAATTCCAGGCAACTGCTGGCGCAATGGCCGGCCATGCAGCAGGCCTACGCAGGTGACGAGTACGTGGTGAAGATCCGCGACAAGGAAATCCGCACGGGCCTCATCCACACCACCTTGAGCGGCAACAAGATCCGCAAGGTGGCGCTGCCGACCTATGAAGACCACGGCGAAATCCTGAAGTGGCTGCTGCTGGACAACGTGCCTGGCAGCTTCCCCTACACCGCCGGTGTCTTCGCCTTCAAGCGCGAAGGCGAAGACCCCACCCGCATGTTCGCGGGAGAAGGGGACGCCTTCCGCACCAACCGCCGCTTCAAGATGGTCAGTGAAGGCCTGCCCGCCAAGCGCCTGTCCACCGCCTTCGACAGCGTCACGCTCTACGGCAACGACCCCGACCTGCGGCCGGACATCTACGGCAAAGTCGGCAATTCGGGCGTCAGCATCGCCACGCTGGACGACCTGAAGGTCTTGTATTCGGGCTTCGACCTGACCAACCCCAGCACCAGCGTGAGCATGACGATCAACGGACCTGCGCCTTCGATCCTGGCCATGTTCATGAACACGGCCATCGACCAGAACCTGGACAAGTTCAAGGCCGACAACGGGCGCGAACCCACGGCCGACGAAGCGCAGAAAATCCGAGCCTGGACGCTGGCCAATGTGCGCGGCACCGTGCAGGCCGACATCCTGAAGGAAGACCAGGGCCAGAACACCTGCATCTTCAGCACCGAGTTTTCATTGAAGGTGATGGGCGACATCGCCGAGTACTTCGTGCACCATGACGTGCGCAACTTCTACTCGGTCAGCATCAGCGGGTACCACATTGCCGAAGCCGGCGCCAACCCGATCAGCCAGCTGGCCTTCACGCTGAGCAACGGCTTTACCTTCGTGGAGGCGTACCTGGCCCGCGGCATGCACATCGACGACTTCGCGCCGAACCTGAGCTTCTTCTTCAGCAACGGCATGGACCCGGAATACACGGTGATGGGCCGAGTCGCGCGCCGCATCTGGGCCGTGGCCCTGCGGGACCGCTACGGCGCGAATGAGCGCAGCCAGAAACTGAAATACCACATCCAGACCAGCGGTCGCAGTCTGCACGCGCAGGAAATTGCCTTCAACGACATCCGCACCACGCTGCAGGCGCTGATTGCCATCTACGACAACTGCAACAGCCTGCACACCAATGCCTACGACGAGGCCATCACCACGCCTACCGAGGAAAGTGTGCGGCGGGCGATGGCCATCCAGTTGATCATCAACCGCGAATGGGGCCTGGCGAAGAACGAGAACCCCAACCAGGGCGCCTTCATCATCGACGAGTTGACTGAACTGGTTGAAGAAGCTGTGCTGGCGGAGTTCGAGAAGATCGCCGAACGCGGCGGCGTGCTGGGCGCCATGGAGACCGGCTACCAGCGCAGCAAGATCCAGGAAGAGTCCATGCACTACGAGATGCAGAAGCACACCGGCGAGTACCCCATCATCGGCGTCAACACCTTCCGCAACCCGCATGGCGACCCGGTGTCCGAGCACATAGAACTGGCACGCAGCACGGACGAAGAAAAGCAGAGCCAGTTGAGGCGCCTGAACGACTTCCACGGCCGGCACGCGGCCGAGGCGCCCGCTCAATTGCAGCGACTGCAGCAAGCGGTCATCGACAACGGCAATGTTTTCGCCGTGCTGATGGATGCGGTGCGCGTGTGCAGCCTGGGGCAGATCACGCACGCGCTGTTCGAGGTGGGCGGCCAGTACCGCCGCAGCATGTAGGACGGAGAGCCGCGCCGAAGCGCGCGCCGGGCAGAATCCGGGCGATGAACATCATCATCATCGGCGCAGGCCGGGTTGGCGAAAGTGTCGCCGAGAGCCTGGCGTCGGAGCAGAACGACATCACGGTGGTGGACGTCGACTCCCTCCGCCTGGCTGCGTTGCAGGATCGCCTTGAGGTGCGGGGTGTCGTCGGAAACGGCATTGAGCCTTCGGTGCTCAAGAACGCCGGCGCCGAAGACGCCGACATGCTGATTGCCTGCGCACCGCTGGACGAGACCAATCTGGTGGCGTGCAAGATCGCGCACGACATGTTCCACATCCAGACACGCATCGCACGCGTGCGCAGCACGGAACTGGCCGGCGGCAGCCCGCTCATGGGCACCCAGGGCTTCGCGGTGGACGAGGTGATCTGCCCCGAGGAAAGCCTGACCACCTACATCCGCAAGCTCATCGAATTTCCTGAAGCCTTGCAGGTGCTGGAGTTTTCGCAGCAGCGCGTCAGCCTGATCGCCGTCAGGGCCATCGAAGGCGGCGCGCTGGTTCACCACACCATCTCTGAATTGCCTCAGCTTGCATCGGACTTGCCGATGCGCATCGTGGCCATCTACAGAACCGACACGCTCGGCGCGGAGCAGCAGGTGCTGTGTGAAGGGGACGCCCGGATCGAAGTCGGTGACGAGGTCTTCGTGGTGGCCGCGAACGAACACATCCGACCGGTGCTGGATGCCCTGCGTCGCCGCGACGAACCGGTGCGGCGCGTGATGATTGCGGGCGGCGGCCGCGTCGGGCTTCGCTTGGCACGCCGGATCGCACGCGAGTGCGAGGTGAAGATCATCGAGTCCAGCACGGCGCGCTGCGAATACCTGTCGACGCAACTGCCCAGCAGCACCTTGATCCTGCGGGGCGACACCACCGATGAAGACTTGCTCGAAAGCGAAAGCGTCCGCGACACGGACCTCTTCCTTGCACTGACCAGCGAGGACGAGGACAACATCATGGCCTGCCTGCTGGCCAAGCGCATGGGTGCACGCCGGGTACTTGCACTGATCAACCGACGGGCATATGCGGACCTCGTGCAGGGGCAAGGGACCCAGATTGACATCGCCATCTCGCCGTCGCAAGCGGTCATCGGCGAGCTCCTTGCGCATGTCCGCCGCGGTGACGTGGCCGCCGTCCACAGCCTCAGGCGGGGTGCAGCCGAAGTGCTGGAGACGGTGGTGCGCGGCGATCGCAAGAGTTCACGGGTGGTGGGTCGTCGCATCGACCAGCTCGCGCTGCCCGCCGGCACGCAGATTGGCGCGATCGTCCGCGACATCCCGGCAGAAGAAGGCAAGCCGGCCAGCAAGCAGGTCATCATCCCGCACCACGACACCGTGATCCAGAGCGACGACCATGTCGTCGTGTTTGTTCCGCGCAAGCGCATGGTGCGCCAGGTCGAGAAACTCTTCCAGGTTGGCGTGAGCTTCTTCGGATGAAGGACCGGTTCGCCGTTGTCACGCTTGTCGGCCGCGTGGTGGTCTTGTTTTCGCTGCTGATGTGCGTTCCCTTGGGCTTTGCCTTCTGGCGCCAGGATGCGGCACAGACTGCGTTCATCCAGTCCATAGTCTTCAGCCTGGTTCTCGGTCTGGCCACCGGCTTCACGACGCGCCGCCCCAAGCGCGAATTGCAGTTGCAGGACGGCTTCATCCTGGTGGTGCTGACCTGGGTTGCCTTGCCGGGCATTGGCTCGCTGCCCCTGTGGCTGGCGATTCCGGGCCTGTCGTTCACCGACGCCTACTTCGAGGCGATGTCGGGCTTCACCACCACCGGCGCCACGGTGCTGGCTCATCTGGACACGCTGCCCGTCTCGATCAACGTGTGGCGCTGCTTCATGTCCTTCATCGGAGGCTTGGGCATCATCGTGCTGGCCGTGGCCATCCTGCCGCTCTTGGGTGTCGGCGGCACGCAGATGTTCAAGGCAGAGTCCGCAGGCCCGATGAAAGACACCAAGCTGACGCCGCGGATCTCAGAAACGGCGCGCGGCCTGTGGGGCGTCTACTTCGGTGCCGCGCTGCTGTGTTTCATCGCTTTTCGCGCAGCGGGCATGAGCTGGGACGATGCCTTCATGCACATGTGCACGACCCTGAGCGCAGGAGGCTTCTCTCCCTATGACGCCAGTTTTGCCCACTGGAATTCACCCTTGATCGAGGCCGTGGCCACGTTCTTCATGCTGGCCGCAGGCGCGAGTTGGGCGCTGTACTTTGTCGCCTTGCGCCAGGGCTCGCTGCGGGTGCTTTGGAAGAACGTGGAATTGCGCGCCTATCTGGGCACCGTCGCGGCGACGGTCCTGGTGGTGGCGGTGTATCTGCACGTCAAGGACGTGTATCCAGACTTCCTCACTGCGCTGCGGCACGCTTCGTTCCACGTGGTTTCGATTGCGACGACCACCGGCTTTGCCAGCACCGACTACGCCCAATGGCCTGCGTTTGCGCCCTGGCTGATGCTGCTGGTCGGTTGTTTCGCAACCTGCGCCGGGTCCACTGGTGGCGGTGTCAAGATGGTCCGAATGCTCTTGCTGCTCAAGCAGTCCAAGCGCGAACTGGTCCGGATCGTGCACCCGAATGTCGTCAACCCGGTGGTGCTGGCAGGGGAACTGGTGCCGCCGCGTGTCATGCAAAGCGTCATCGCCTTCATGATGATGTACGGCGCCACCTTGGTGGGCCTGACGATGCTGCTGCTGTTCAGCGGCCTGGACGTGGAAACCGCCTTCACGGCGATCCTGGCCTGCCTCAACAACATCGGACCTGGGCTTGGCCGCGTGGGCCCTGCCGCAAACTTCGGCGGCCTGAGTGATTTCCAGACCTGGACCTGCTCAGCGGCGATGCTGCTGGGCCGGCTCGAACTGCTGTCCGTGCTGGTCCTGTTCACGCCCCAGTTCTGGCGCCGTTGAATGTCCAGGTTCTGCTGCGCTCACTCGTCAAAGTCGTTCAGGATGTCGTCGAGTTCCAACGAGGCTGGCTTGATGTACCTGGCCAGTGCGTCGCCCAGGCGGGCTTGCATGGCGGCGAACTTCTGCGGGTCCCTGCGTCTCAGGCCATTGACGTCCTTGTAGACCAGATCGTGTTCGATCTCGGCCCAGGCGTGGCGCAGCACCGTCGTCACCTGGATCTCGCCTTTCAACCCAGCGAAGCGCTTGTACTCGCTGAGTTGAAGACGCCTGGGGCCAAACGAGATCACGATGTGCATCGCGTCGTAGCCCCCGAGGGTCTTGCGCTCTTCGAAGTGCATCTCACCGCTGATCTCGCTGGCTATGGCATCCAGGAAGCGCCGCTTGCTTCGCTCTGAATAGAAGATGACGCGCAGGCCGACGAGATCCTCGACCTCGTCGAGCACCGAATAGCAGACGCCGCTTGCTGCCTTGCGCGCCAGCTTCTCGCGCAGGCCATCCAATGACTTGGTTCTGCAGGCGATCTGGTACCGAACCCCGGACTGCTGAAGAAGCAGGTCCACCAGCTTGTAGACCGCAGCCGCAAAGTCTTCATAGAGGTGACGTTTGCTGCCATAGGCCGCAACCAGGCGGTCGTTGTCGGCCGTGTCACCAGGCAGTTGTCCGGAGTCGAAAGACATCGAGCAATCTCCTCAGCAGGTGTAGGCCCCGCGTCGGCCGCGTCACTGCACGGCGCGTTCGCCAATCGATCAGCCAAGCGACGAATCAGAGCAATGCGAATGACCTGGGGAAGCCCCGTGCATCATCCGCTGGCTTGGCTGGTACCTCTGGACCTTTGATAGGTCCAAGACGACTGGCCCGCGTGCCTGGAGTGTGCTCAGTGGCGACCAGGTGCCAAGGGACGATGCTCACCTCGGCGGTACGCGCCGCTTGTCGTGGCGGCGCGTGTCTTGGGGTGGCTGATGGGACTCGAACCCACGACGACCAGAATCACAATCTGGGACTCTACCAACTGAGCTACAGCCACCGCAGAGCCGGAAATTATAGCTGTTTTGTATCAGCGGGCCGGTGCAGAGGCCGCGTCGGGCAGCGTGGCCACGTCGGCCTTCACTTCCGCTTTGAAGCGCTTCTTCAATGCGGCCAGGTAGGCGTCGCCTTCCGCACGGGCCCAGGCCTGGCCGAACTGCGAACGCAATGCGTCGTCGCCACCCGGTACGTCTTCGCGCGGCAGCACTTGCGACACGCGCAGCACCACGTAGCCCTGGTCCTTCAGGTCCACACCCACCACCACCGGCAACTTGCTCGCGTCAGCGCGCAGCGCGGCTTCCAGCACCTGGCGGGGCAGGCCTTCAGGCTTCACGCGTGAAACCACCTTGGTTTCAGGCAAGGATTCAGTGGGCGACGCCTTCACGGCGGCCAGGCGGGCTTCACCGTCCTTGTGGGCATGCTCGGCCGCCCGGCGGGCGATCAGGCCATTGCGCACCTGCTCCTTCACATCGGCCAGGGGCAGCACACGGGCTGGCAGGTGCTTCACCACACGGGCGGAGATGAGCTGATTGGGCGCAACCTCGATCGCGTCGGTGTTGCGCTTGTTGGCCACAGCTTCGGTGCCGAAGACCGCGTCCAGGAACTTGGTCGACCCCAGCGGGCCCGTCGCGCCCGGCGCCGGGTTGCGCAAGACCGTGGCAGTCTTCTTGTCGAGCTTCAGCTTGTCAATGACAGGCTGAAGGCTGTCGGACTGCTCATAGACGGTGTTGGTGAAGGTCTCGGCCACCTTCGCCCATTCGGTCTTGGCGCGCGCCTTGCGCACTTCGGCTTCCAGTTCAGCACGCACGTCTTCAAAGGGCTTCTTCTGCCCGCCCTTCACGCCGGTCACCATCAGGAAGTGGAAGCCGAAGTCGGTTTCGAAGACGTCGCTGATCTCGCCTTGCTTGAGCGTGAACGCAGCAGTTTCGAAGGGCTTGACCATGGAGCCGCGGCCAAAGAAGTCCAGGTCGCCGCCCTGCGCAGCCGAGCCCGGGTCTTGCGAATTCTTGCGCGCCACATCGGCAAACGTGGCAGGCGCCTTGCGCACTTGCGCCAGGAGTTCCTCGGCGCGCGCCTTGGCCTTGGCCTTGTCGGCAGCGGGTGCGTCCTTTTCAAGCTTGATCAGCACGTGGCTGGCGCGGCGCTCCTCGGGCGTGGTGTAACGCGCGGCGTTGTCGGCGTAGCTTTTGCGCAGTTCGTCTTCGGTGACGGTGATGCCTTTGCCGATGGTGTCGAAGTCCAGCATCACGTATTCAATGTCTGCCTGCTCGGGCGCCTTGAAGGACGCTTGTTCCGACTTGTAGAACGCCTCCAGGTCCGCATCCGTGACCTGGACTGCCGCACGGTAGGAGGCGGGGTCGAAGCGCTGGAACTGCAGTTCACGGCGCTGCAGCAGCGGGTCCAGTGTGGCGGCCGCGATGGCCCTGGGCGTGACCGAGGTGGTGACGATGCCACCCATCACCTGCTGCACCGCGTACTGCTGGCGCAGCTGTTGCGCGAACTGATCGGCACTCAAGCCCTGCATGGCGAGCAATTCGCGGTTGACGCTGCCATCCGGATTGCGCAATGTCTGGAACTGCGGGTCGGTTGCAAACAGCCGGCGCAGGCGGTCGTCACTGGGTGCCAGGTGCATCTTGGTGGCCGCAGCAATCATCACGCGCTCACGCATCAGGCCTTCCAACGTTTCGTGCCGGGCTTCGGGCGAATCCAGGCTCTTGTTGTCCAGTTCCGGGTTCTGGCGCCGCGCACGGTCCATGGCACGCTGGTGCACGTTTTCCCATTCGGCGCGGGTGATGGACACACCGTCGACCTTGGCCACCGTCGTGTTGCCGCCGCCCGTGAAGCGTGCGTAGCCGTCGATCCCGAAGAAGATGAAGGACGGGATGATCAGCAGCAGCATGAAGCCCAGCGCCAGCCGGGTGTGGTTGCGCACGAAATCGAACATGGGAAATGGACCTCAGGGATCTCTGGAAGGGGCAACGCAGCGCAAGGGCGCGCACGCGCCCGCGCAAGGCAGCCCGCGATTCTAAGCGGTGAGGCCGCCAGGCTTGACTGGGCCGGGGTGGTGGGTGCTGACGGGCTCGAACCGCCGACCTACGCCTTGTAAGGGCGCCGCTCTACCAACTGAGCTAAGCACCCGGCCTTGAAGCAGCAAGCGGACGTCGGCGCGCTTGCCGCGCGCCGACCGGGCAAGACTACAGCGCGTCGCGCAAGCCCTTGCCGGGGCGGAACTTGGGCACCTTGGCGGCCTTGATCTTGATGGCGTCGCCGGTGCGGGGGTTGCGGCCTGTGCGGGCTGCGCGCTTGGTCACCGTGAAGGTGCCGAAACCGGGGATGGTGACCGAGCCGCCCTTCTTCAAGGTGGTCCTGACCGCACCAATCACGGCCTCGAGTGAACGACCGGCGGCCGCCTTGGAAATGTCGGCCTGTTTGGCGATGTGTTCGATCAGTTCACTCTTGTTCACGTCGCGGTTCCCTCTCAAGATGTTTCGAATTCGTATCCGGCTCAAAGCCCTGTTCTTGTTGGGCTACCGGGCCATCGGATCATTACATCGCCGGGCCTGAATCAGTGTCAAGCGGAGGCGGGATTCTAGGCGTATCCGTCCCTCGCTCGAGGGATGCCTGCGCCTCCTCGTCATCGTGATTCCACGCTTGACAAGGCCCTTGTCCAGGCCTAGTTCAGGCACCCGAGGACAGGGGTGCACGCGCCACCGCTTCCGCCAATGCGCGGCCCAGATCGGCCGTGCCGGCCGTGCCGCCCAGGTCCCGCGTTCTGGGCGCGTGAGGGTCGGCCAGCAGGCTCTCGATGCTGGCCATCACCAGGTCGTGCGCCGCGCGGTGGCCCAGGAAGTCCAGCATCATCGCGGCCGACCAGGCTTGGCCGATCGGATTGGCGATGCCTTGACCTGCAATGTCGGGCGCCGAGCCATGCACGGGCTCGAACAGGCTCGGCCATTGCCGGGTTGGGTTGAGGTTGGCCGAGGGCGCAATGCCAATGGTGCCGGTGCATGCCGGCCCCAGGTCGGACAGGATGTCGCCGAACAGGTTGCTGGCCACTACCACGTCGAAGTGCTGCGGTCGCTGCACGAAGTGCGCGGTCAGGATGTCGATGTGGAATTGGTCCACGCTGACCTGCGGGTAGGCAGCGGACATCGCTTTCACGCGCTCGTCCCAATACGGCATGGTGATGCTGATGCCATTGCTCTTGGTGGCCGATGTGAGCTTGCGGCGCGGGCGCTGGGCGGCCAGTTCGAACGCGAACTTCAGCACCCGGTCCACGCCGTGGCGTGAGAAGGTGCTCTGCTGCGTCACGACTTCCCGGTCCGTGCCTTCGAACATGCGGCCGCCGATGCTGGAGTACTCGCCTTCGGTGTTTTCGCGCACGATCCACATGTCGATCTCGCCCGGCTTCAAGGCCTGACCCTGGCGGTTGACCAGCGGGGAATGGATGCCGGGCATCAGCCGGGCCGGTCGCAGATTGATGTACTGGTCAAAGTCGCGACGGAACTTGATCAGGCTGCCCCACAGCGACACGTGGTCCGGCACGGTCGCCGGCCAGCCGACAGCGCCAAAGAAGATGGCTTCGTGCCCGCCAATCCGGTCCTTCCAGTCGGCCGGCATCATCTCGCCGTGTTGGGCGTAGTAGTCGCAACTGGCGAAGTCAAAGTGGTCCAGTTGCAGGTTGATGCCGTAGCGACTCGCGGCGGCTTCCAGCACGCGCAGGCCTTCGGGCATGGTCTCCTTGCCGATGCCATCGCCAGGAATGACCGCAATGCGGTGTGTGTGAACGGGGCTCATGAAATCTCCTTGGTAGGTGCAGGCGCACGCACGACGAGTGCCACACCCACGGCGGTGAGTGCAATGCCGGCCAGCACGCCCGGCCCGAGTGCCTCGCGGAACAGGACCCAGGCCATCAGGGCCGTGGTGGGCGGCACCAGGTACATCAGGCTGGTGACGGACGTGGCCGCGCCCCGCTGAATCAGGATGTACAGCAAAGAGCTGCCGCCCAGCGTCAAGCCCAGCACCGACCAGATCATCGCGCCGACGAGTTGCGGGTGCATCACGATGGGCTCTGCTTCGAAGAGCGCCAGTGGCGCCGTCACCAGCAAGGCGGCGAGCAACTGCACGGTGTTGGCGGTGCGCACGTCGCAAGGCAGCACCCAGCGCTTCTGGTACAGCGTGCCGGCGGTGATGCTCAAGAGCGCCGCCACGCCGGCCGCCACGCTGATGCCATTGGCCTCGCCCACACCCAGCTTGTGCCAGACGACCAGCATCAGGCCCGCCAGGCCCAGAAGCAGGCCCAGCCACTGGCGTGGCGCCACGCGGTGTTGCGCGCCCTGCGCGCTCATCCAGATGGCGGTGAGGATCGGCTGCAGGCCCACGATCAGGGCTGCCAGTCCGGCGCCGAGCCCCAGCTTCACGGCCACCCAGACACCTCCCAGGTAGCCGGCGTGCATGAAGATGCCCGTGACGCCCAGGTGCAGCCACTGCGAACGGTCGCGTGGCCAAGGCACGCGCGCCCAGGCGATCCACGCGCCAAAGCACACGGCTGACAGCGCATAGCGGATGCTCAGGAAACTGAGTGGCGGCGCATGCGGCATGCCGTAGCGCGCGACGATGAACCCCGTGCTCCAGATCAGCACAAACACGCCCGGCATGGCCCGTAGCAGGGCCGCTCGTTGTTCGTTCAACAGGAAGTTCCCAGCTGCACCTTCAACGGGTCTTGGCGCGGATTTCGGGGATCGCCTTGCGCAGGTAGTACGCCATGGACCACACCGTGAGCACGGCAGCCACCCAGATCAGGACCGTGCCCCACAGGCGTGTGTCGATGCGGCCAAAGAGGGCGCCGTCATACAGGAGGAAGGGGATGGCGATCATCTGCGAAGCCGTTTTCAGCTTGCCCAGCATGTGCACAGCCACGCTGCGGCTGGCGCCGATGGTGGCCATCCACTCCCGCAACGCGGAAATGGCGATTTCCCGGCCGATGATGATCAGGGCCACCAGCGGGTCGACGCGGCCATGGCCCAGCAACACCAGCAACGCTGCGCAGATCAGGAACTTGTCGGCGACCGGGTCCAGGAAGGCGCCGAAGGCCGAAGTCTGGTTCAGTCTGCGCGCCAGGTAACCATCCAACCAGTCGGTCAGCGCGAACAACACGAACATGGCCGTGGCGACCAGGTTCTTGGTGGGCAGCGGCCAGCTCAGGTAGTACACGCCGATGATCAGCGGGATCGCGGCGATGCGGGCCCAGGTCAGCAGCGTGGGGATGGTCAGGAACATGCCGTGAGTTTCGCTGGTTCTGGCCGCGCGCGACGGCATCGACGCGTGAAATCGCGTTCGGGCCCTCGTGCAGCACTCGGGTCCTTCCGGACCCTCGGTCCGCACTCAGCCCGCACACGTGAAATCGCGTTCGGGCCTTCGTGCAGCACTCGGGTCCTTCCGGACCCTCGGTCCGCACTCAGTCAAGCGACCGCGGCTTGAATTGGTTCTTTTCGTTGAACAGGAAGACCTCCGTCCACTTCACGGGCTTGGGCAGCTTGGACAGGTCGCCGTAGGGGGCGCCGCGGCGGATGGCTTCCATGGCAATGTCGGTTGTGCCCGCGGCCAGCGCATTGGCTGGCGGCCGCACGACACTGATGTTGCGCACCGTGCCGTCGTTGTTGAGTTCGACTTCCAGGATGGGAATACCGAACAGCATCTGTGGCGGCTTGCCCATGTAGCTGTGGCGTGGGCTGCCAGTGACCATGCGGCGTGCAGCGATCTTCTTGAACTCGTCCAGGTTGCGAGCGGCCGGTGCGGGAGCTTGCGCCACGGCCGGGCCCAGGTCCAGCTTCGAAGCTGCCATGGCAGTGGCCGGCGCCGGTGCGGGGGCCATGGGCGCGGCAGCGGGCGCAGTCGCCGCCGCGACAGGCCGCGGTGCCTGTGCTGCCGGGGCCGGTGCTGGCCGGGCCGCTGGTGCGGGCGCAGCTGCGGGAGCTGGCGCCGGCGGATTGCCCGCACAGGCGGCCAGCAAGGCCACGGCCGCACTCAAGACGCCAAGGGTTTGGCGGCGTGACGAATTCCTCTCAATGCAACGCACGGTAGATTTCCTCTGCTAGTTCTCGACTGATGCCTTCCACGCTGGCCAGGTCGTCCACACCCGCACTGGCCACCCCCCTCAGCCCGCCAAATCGCTGCAGCAGTCGCGCACGCTTGCGTGGCCCGACCCCGGCAATGTCTTCCAGCTTGCTGCCGCCGGTGCGCACACTGGCACGGCGGGCACGCATGCCGGTGATCGCGAACCGGTGCGCCTCGTCCCGGATCTGCGCCACCAGCATCAGCGCGGCTGAATCATGCCCCAGATAGACCTTGTCCCTGCCGTCGGCAAACACCAGTTCCTCGAGACCAACTTTGCGTCCTTCGCCTTTTTCCACGCCGACGATCAGCGCCAGGTCCAGGCCCAACTCGGCAAACACTTCGCGCGCCATGCTGACCTGGCCACGGCCACCGTCCACCAGCACCAGGTCGGGCAGGCGCGCCAGTTTGGAGTCGCTTTCCGTCTTGCCTTCCGTCTTCCCCAAGGCCAGCGCTTCGGCGATGCGCGAATAGCGGCGCATCAGGACCTGGCGCATGGCGGCGTAGTCGTCGCCGCCGGTCACGCCTTCGATGTTGAAGCGGCGGTACTGGCCGCTTTGCATGCCGTGGTTCTCGTACACCACGCAGGAAGCCTGAGTCGCCTCACCTGCGGTGTGGCTGATGTCGAAACACTCGATGCGCAAGCTGGCCGGGTCGGCCACGTCCAGTTCCAAAGCGTCCATCAGCGCGCGTGTGCGCTGCTGCTGCGATCCTTCTTCGGCCAGCAGGCGGGCCAGCGACAGTTCGGCGCCCTTGGCTGCCATTTCCAGCCAGATGCGCCGCTGCTCGCGCGGCTGGTGCGTGCCCCTCACCTTGACACCGGAAGTCTCGGACAGGGCTTCCAGCAAGTTCGCGTCCACGGCATGGCTCAGCACCAGCTGCGGCGGCAGCGGCTGGCCAACATAGTGCTGCGCGATGAAGGCTTCGAGGACGGCTTGTTCCGGGCTGACAGTGGCGGCCTCCGCAGCGTCGGCCTCTTCGGCGCTCAGCGCCGCGCCTTCGTCCACGTGGGTGGGGAAGTAGGCGCGGTCACCCAGGTGCCGGCTGCCGCGCACCATGGCCAGGTTCACGCAGGCGCGGCCGCCAGCCACCTTGACGGCCAGGATGTCCACGTCCTTGTCGCTGGCGTTCAAGCTGCTGACTTCCACGCTCTGCTGCTGCAGCACGCGCGACAGCGAGCCGATGCGGTCACGCAGCGCGGCCGCCTTCTCGAATTCCAGGCTCTCGGCGAAGCTCATCATCTTCGCCTGCAGGTCGTTGATCACCTCTTCGGTGTCGCCCAGCAGGAAGCGTTCCGAATCGTGCACGTCGCGACGGTAGTCTTCAGCGCTGATCAGGCCCACGCAGGGACCGCTGCAACGCTGGATCTGGTACAGCAGGCAGGGTCGGCTGCGGTTGTTGAAGACCGTGTCCTCGCAGGTGCGCAGGCGGAAGACCTTCTGCATCAGCTGGATGGTCTGCTTCACGGCCCAGGCATTGGGATAGGGGCCGAAGTAGCGGTGCTTCTTGTCCACCGCGCCGCGGAAATAGGCCATGCGCGGGAAGCCGTGGCTGACGATCTTCAGGTACGGGTAGCTCTTGTCGTCGCGGAACAGGATGTTGAAGCGCGGCGACAGGGTCTTGATGAGGTTGTTTTCCAGCAGCAGCGCTTCAGCTTCCGTGCGAACCACGGTGGTTTCCAGCCGCGCGATGCGCGAGACCATGGACCCGATGCGGGTGCCGTCGCCATCCTTGCGCAGGTAACTGCTGACCCGCTGCTTCAGGTGCCGCGCCTTGCCCACGTAGAGCAGGTTGTCCTGCGCGTCGAACCAACGGTAGACACCCGGCAAGCCGGGCAAGGCCGCCACTTCAGCCAGCAAGGCCGCCAGCAGCTTGTCTCGCGCGCTGTCGGTCGGTGTGGGCAGGTCGGGCTGATCGCTCATCGCAGGTGATTTTCCACGGCTTCGATAATCCCCCGGTGCCGACACCAAGCCCGACCTGGGACCTCTTCTGCCGCGTCATCGACAACTACGGCGACGCAGGCGTGTGCTGGCGGCTGGCGAGTGGGCTGGTTTCAGCTGGGCAGCGGGTTCGCCTGGTTATCGACGACCCCGCACCGCTGGCCTTCATGGCGCCCGAGGGCGCAGCCAGTGTGGAGGTGCTGCCCTGGCCTGGCCCGGCAGCGCCAGGCGACATGGTGGTGGAAGCCTTCGGCTGCGACCCTCCAGAAGCCTATGTGGCCCAGATGGCGGCCCGTGATCGACCTCCTGCCTGGATCAACCTGGAATACCTGAGTGCCGAGCCCTATGTGGAACGCTCGCACGGCCTGCCTTCGCCCCAGCGCAACGGACTCACCAAACACTTCTTCTACCCCGGCTTCACGGCACGCACAGGTGGCCTGCTGCGGGAGACAAGGCTGCAAGTGGCGCGGGAAGACTTCGATCGCCAGAGCTGGCTCGCGGGCCAAGGCCTGACCGTGCAGCCGGGCGAGCGCATCGTCACCCTCTTCTGCTACGACAACGCCGCCCTGCCTTCGCTGCTGGCCGACCTGGGCCGCCAAGCCACGCTGCTGCTGCTGACGCCGGGCCCCGCGCAGCGCCAGGTCACGCACGCCCTGGGGCGGTTGCGGCTGGCCCGTCTGCCCTACTTGAGCCAAGCCGATTTCGACCACCTGCTGTGGTCCGCCGATCTCAACTTCGTGCGCGGCGAAGACTCCCTGGTACGCGCCCTGTGGGCGGGGGCGCCTTTCGTCTGGCAGGCCTACCCTCAGAACGACGGCGCACACGGACCCAAGGTCGACAGCCTGCTGGGCCAATGGCACCCCAGCGCCGAAGTGTCCGCCTGCTGGCGCGCCTGGAATGGCCTGCCCGGCGCCGCGTGGCCCGGCTTGCCGCCCTTGTCTGCCTGGCAGCCGGGCCTGACAGCCTGGCGCCAACGACTCCTGGCCCAGGACGACCTGGTGACCCAGCTCCTGCACTTTGTGGCCCGCGAGACCCAGCTCTGACCCTGCTGCGCTGCTAGAATCATGGGCTTTTCGCCCAGCGCGCCTTGCGAACGCCTGCATTGACGTCAGCAGGAACGCAGCCTTCGACGCCAGTTCGGCTGAGGCCCCGCGCGGGACGGACCTGACACCCCTGAGACACCACTTCTGAGACGACAGCCATGAAACTCGCACAGGAAATCCGCGCCGGCAACGTGATCATGCAGGGCAAGGACCCGATGGTCGTGCTCAAGACCGAATACAGCCGCGGCGGCCGTGGCGCCGCCACGGTGCGCATGAAGATGAAGAGCCTGCTCAGCGGCTTCGGCGCTGAAACCGTCTTCAAGGCCGACGACAAGATGGACCAGGTCATCCTGGACAAGAAGGAGTGCACCTACTCCTACTTCGCCGACCCCATGTACGCCTTCATGGACGCCGAATACAACCAGTTCGAGGTCGAAGCTGAGAACATGGGCGACGCCATCAGCTACCTGGAAGACGGCATGGCCGTTGAAGTGGTGTTCTATGACGGCAAGGCCATCAGCGTGGAACTGCCCACCACCGTGGTCCGTGAAATCACCACCGACCCCGCCGTCAAGGGCGACACCTCCGGCAAGGTGCTCAAGCCCGCCAAGCTGGTCGGCACGGGCTTCGAGATCAGCGTGCCCATCTTCGTGGAAAACGGCGACAAGGTCGAAATCGACACCCGCACGCACGAATACCGCAAGCGCGTCTGAGATCCGCTCAGCGCCACCCGCACAGGGCACCTCCGGGTGCCCTTTTGCTTGGGGCTGCAATCGCGGTCGGCTCAGGGGTGAAGCCGCTTTTGGGCATGATCGCGTCATGGCCGTGAACCGCTTCGACTTCGACACCGCTGTCAGCTCGCCTTTCCGCATGCAGCCGGGCCTGCGACGGCTGCCGGAAGACGCGCCGCAACTCACGCCGCTGGCGGCAGGCTCGCGCCACCAGCGCGAGAAGCTGGCCGTGCTGTCGGCCTACTGGGCGCAGGCGCTGCAGCACCAGCCAGGCTTTGACGCCCAGCCCGCGCTGGACGCGCTGTGCCGGCACGCGGCGCTTGAACATCCCAAGGCATGGGCCTGGGACGGCGACCGGGCCCATGGGCTGCACCTGGGCGCAGCCGTCACGCGGCGTGGGGACGTGGAACAGCTGCGGGCAGGCGTCTTCGGACTGGGTGACGAGGTGGCGCGCTGCCTCCTGGGCCTTCCCGCAGCCTGGCGCCTGGCCGGCCTGCTGGGCCTGGCCTTTGCCGAGGACTTTGCCGTGGTCAAGGGCGATGACGGCACGATCCCGTGGATCGCCGTGGCCTTGCCCAGCCACTGGGCGCCTGAAGACAAGATCGGCCGCCACTTTGCCCAGGTGCATGCACCTGTGGCAGACAACGCCTTGCTGGTAAAAGCCTCTGAATGGCTGACGCGCCTGGTTTGCGGTCCGGAACGTTGGGAGCGTTTTGTCTGGAACGTCACCGACCAGCCGCGCCTGCACGCCCACCCTGCGCACGTAGCCCCGGATCGTTGGCTGCAGACACGCGTCGACCAGGCCTGGTTCCGCAGCGAAAGGCAGACCTTCATCCCCGTGCCCGGGCGGGCCGAGGCCGTGTTCACCATCCTCGTGCAGGTCGAACCGTTGGCCGATGTGCTGGACTCAGCTGAACGGGCTCAAGCGCTGCACGACGCGATCGCCAGCATGAGCCCGGCCGTGCTGGGCTACCGCGGCCTGCAGCGGGTGCGCGAACCGCTGCTGCAATGGCTGGCCGTTCGGGCGCAGGCGGCCTCCGCTTGAAGACCCGGCCCATACAGCCCGCGCGCATCGATTTCGGCACCGCACCGGGTGACCCGCCGCGCGCACCGGACTTTGACGACATCTACCACCCGCGTGCCGGCGCCCAGCTGCAGGCACGGCACGTGTTCCTGCACGGCAATGGCCTGCCGGGGCGCTGGGCCGGGCGCGCGGACTTCACCGTGCTGGAAACCGGCTTCGGCCTGGGCCACAACTTCCTGGCGCTGTGGGACGCCTGGCGGCAGGACCCCCAGCGCTGCGACCGGCTCCATGTGGTGGCCGTGGACCTGCACCCACCCGGCGCGGCCGACCTGGCCTGTGCGCATGCGGGCTCCCCGCTGCCGGACCTGGCCGCTGAGTTGCTCGCGCAATGGCCACCGCTGACACCCAACCTGCACCAGCTCCACTTCAGTGGCGGCCGCGTGCGCCTGACCCTGGCCCTGGGCGATGTGGTGCAGCTGCTGCCAGCCTTGCGACTCCAGGCCGACGCCATCTTCCTGGACGGCTTTGCGCCGGTGCGCAACCCCGCCATGTGGAGCCAATCGCTGCTCAAGACCGTGGGCCGGCTCAGCGCACCCGATGCCACGGCCGCCAGCTGGAGCGTGGACCACGAGCTGCAACGGCACCTGGTCACGGCCGGCTTCGAACCCAGCATGGCGCCGGGCACGGGCGGCAAGAGCGATTTCACCTGTGCGCGCTTCGTGCCCCGCACCAACGTGCGCGGCCTGCCCGCCACTGCAGTCCACAGCGCCGACGCAGTGGTGGTGGGCGCAGGGCTGGCTGGTGCGGCTGTGGCGCGTGCGCTGGCCGAACGCGGGCTGCGCGTGACCGTGCTGGAACAGGCCGGCGCAGCCGCCACGGCCGCGTCGGGCAACCCTGCCGGTCTCTTTCACGGCACGCTGGGCGCCGACGACGGTCCCTACGCGCGCCTGTACCGCACGGCGGCTCTGCTGGCCACACGCTGCTACCGTGAGGCAGTGGCCGCTGGTGTGCCTGGCCAGGTCGCCGGTCTGCTGCGCCTGGCGACGCCACAGGCCGGCGATCGCGACACGAAAGACGTGATGCGCGAAACGGGCCTGACGCCAGACTATGTGCAGTGGCTGGAGTCTTCAGCCGCATCAGACCGCGCGGGCCTGGCGCTGCAAGAACCTTGCTGGTTCTACCCCGGCGGCGGCTGGGTCTCGCCACCGGCCTGGGTGCAGCATGCGCTGGCACACCCCGCCATCTCGCTGCGGACTGGCATCGCTGCTTCGGTACTTCGGCGCCAAGGCGACACCTGGTATTGCCTGGACGCCCAAGGCGCCCTGCTGGCGCAGTCCCGTCTGCTGGTGCTGGCCAATGCCAGTGGCGCTGCACCCCTGCTGCGTCCACTGGGCCACCCTGGCTGGCCCTTGCAACGCAGCCGGGGGCAGATCACTCACTGGCGCACAGACGGCCCCACCGGTCTGCAGTTGCCACTGGTGGGCGACGGCTACGCCATCGCGATGCCCGGGACCCTGCTGTGCGGCGCGACGCGCCAGGAAGATGACGAAGAGCCCCGGTTGCGCGAGCAAGATCACCAGCAAAACATCGACCGCTTCCGGCGACTGACGGGCCTACCCGGACCTGCCGCTGGAATTGCGTGCGAAGGCCGGGTGGGCTGGCGGCTGGCGGCTGATGACCGCTTGCCCATTGCGGGCGCGGTGCCCCTTCTGGGTCAGCCGGTCACCACCACGCAAACCCGGCTGTTGTCGCGCGAAGTCGGGCTCTTCGTGCTGAGTGCGCTGGGCGCGCGCGGCCTGACACTGGCGCCGCTGATGGGCGACTT
This sequence comes from uncultured beta proteobacterium, assembly GCA_963750785.1. GTDB lineage: Bacteria > Pseudomonadota > Gammaproteobacteria > Burkholderiales > Burkholderiaceae_C > Rubrivivax. The sequence continues at coordinate 113,263 of CAVVSC010000010.1, forward strand.
GGTGGCCTCACAGGCCACAGGCACGCCGTGGCCTGTCGAACAGGACCTGGCAGACGCCGTGGACCCGGGCCGCTGGCTGGTGCGTCAGGCGCGTCTGGCGACCTGAGTCTGCTCAGCCCGGCTGGGCCGGTGCAGCACCTTCGCTGTCGTCGCTGTCTTCCGGCTGGTCTTCAAGCGGCGGCAGTCCTGCTGCCTTGCGCGCGGCCTTTTCCTTGTCCTTCTCTTCCTTCTTCTTCTTTTTCGCCAACTCGCGTTGGCGCTTCTCGAACGAGTAATTGGGCTTGGCCAAGGCGTTTCCTTTGGGTGGCAGAGAGCAGACTGGGGCCCTGGAAGGCCCGGCAGACGCGATTAGAACACCAGCCTCAGAAGCTCAAGGTCTTCACGCCTTCGGCCGTGCCCAGCAGGCAGATGCTGGCACGGTGGCGCGCAAAGATGCCCACGGTCACCACGCCGGGCCACTGGTTGATTTCGGTCTCCATGGCCAGCGGCTCGGAGATGGACAGACCGCGCACGTCCAGAATGGGGTTGCCGTTGTCGGTGACCACGCCCGGGCGAAGCGTGGCCTTGCCGCCCAGTTGCGCAAAACGGCGGGTCACCTGGGCCGCGGCCATGGCAATCACTTCCACTGGCAAAGGGAAAGCGCCCAGCACCGCCACGCGCTTGCTCTCGTCGGCAATGCAGACAAAGCGTTGAGCCAGGTCGGCGACGATCTTTTCGCGCGTCAGCGCCGCACCACCACCCTTGATCATGCAACCACGCGGGTCGATCTCGTCCGCGCCGTCCACATAGACCGACAGACTGCGCACGTCGGAGGCCTCAAAGACCCGTATGCCGTGCGCCAGCAGCCGCTCCGAGCTCTTGCTGGAACTGCTGACGGCGCCGCGGACCTCGTCCTTGATCGTCGCCAGCGCGTCGATGAAGTGGTTCACGGTGCTGCCCGTCCCCACGCCCACCAGTTCACCGCGCACCACATGGGCCAGTGCGGCCCGGCCCACAAGGGCTTTCAATTCGTCTTGGCTCATGCGGCGATTATCCAAGGCCCGTCGCAGACAATCGCCCGCATGTCTCTCGTTCCCTACGCGCTGACGCGCCTCTTTCTTTTCGGCCTGGACCCCGAGGCTGCCCATGACCTGACGATGGGCAGCATCGCCCGGCTGCAGAACACCCCCGCGCAGTGCCTGTGGGCGCAGCCGCGTGTGAACGACCCGGTCACTTTGGCGGGCCTGAAGTTCCCCAACCGCCTGGGGCTTGCCGCAGGCCTGGACAAGAACGGCCGCTGCATCGACGGCCTGGGCGCCATGGGCTTCGGCTTCATTGAAGTCGGCACCGTCACACCCAAGGGCCAGCCGGGCAACGACAAGCCGCGCATGTTTCGCCTGCCCGCCAAGAACGCACTCATCAACCGGCTGGGCTTCAACAACGAAGGCCTGGAAGCCTTCCTGGCCAACGTGCAACGTGCGCGCAGTTTCCGCGCGTCCGGTGGCATCGTGGGCCTGAATATCGGCAAGAACGCCGTCACGCCGATCCAGTTTGCGGTGGACGACTACCTGATTGGCCTGGACGGCGTGTACCCGCATGCCGACTACGTCACCGTCAACATCAGCAGCCCCAACACCCAGAACTTGCGCGCCCTGCAGAGCGACGCCGCATTGGACGCCTTGCTGTCAACGCTGCAGGCAAAGCGCCAGGCACTCGCCCGCGAGCACGGGCGGCTGGTGCCCATGTTCGTGAAGATCGCGCCTGACCTGGAAACGGACCAGGTGCGCGTGATTGCCGCGACCTTGAAGAAGAACGGCATCGACGGCGTCATCGCCACGAACACCACCGTGTCACGCGACGCCGTGCGCGGGCAGCCCCACGCCAACGAGACCGGCGGCCTCAGCGGCACCCCGGTGCTGGAGCCCAGCAACCGCGTCATCCGCCTGCTGCGCGCCGAGTTGGGCGTGGGCTACCCCATCATTGGCGTGGGCGGGGTGATCGATGCGGCCAGCGCGCGCAGCAAGCTGGAGGCGGGTGCGGACCTGGTCCAGATCTACACCGGCCTGATCTACCGCGGACCGGCACTGGTTGGCGAAGCAGCAGCCGCCCTGGCTGCCCGCTAGGTCCTAGAACCGGTCCAGCGTCGGGAATCCCGGCTGGCCGGTGGTGCAGTCCCATAGCACGCAGGCCATGCCCAGGTCACCCGACCACAAGGTGTGCCGGCCCTGGCCGTGCACCGCACGCTCGCGTTCCACCTGCACGATGCCGTGCATGGCGAAAGCGCGTGCGCGCTCCAGCCAACGTTCGTCACCGGTGCGCCTGAAAAGCTGCAGGAAGGCGTGTGCGGTGCCAGCGGTGCCGTGGCAGAACGCCACGCCCTTGTTGAGCGGGCCGGCATGCCAGCTGAGCTCGCCCGCCTGCACCAGCAAGGTGTCCCAGGCGTCCGCGTCAGGCACGGTATGTGGCAAAGAGGCCAGGCGACAGATGAGACCGGGCGCGCCGTGGCAGTCCTGCAAGAGGGGTGGCTTGTTGTTGGTGGTGTGGCGCGGCGCGGCAGGCCACCAGTTCACGAAGTCGCCGTCACGCAGGGCCGTGGCTTGCAGGAAGCTCAGTGCCCGCCGTGAATAACTGTACAGTTGCGCTGACGAAATGAACGCGGCTCCACGCACGGCCGGGTAGACGTTGCCGACAAAGCCGTGGCCCGCGCCGATCAGCGTCTCGACGCGGCCGTACATGTTCTGCACCCAGCCGAAGGTGCCTCCTGCTGCTTCAATGGGTTCCATCTCGTCCCAGATGATCTGCACCGCGTGCTGCACCAGCGCCGCCCAGTGCGGTGCGCCCGTGTGTTCGGCCATGGCGATGGCGGCCAGCACGCTGCCAGGCGAACCCCACAGCTGTTCCCGCACCGGGTTGTGCAGGTTGCCGTGCACCACGTCGTACAGGCGCTGAGCCGCGGCCTCGTCGCGCGTGAGCTTCCACTGCAGCAGGCGCAAGCCCGACTCACCGATGAGGAAAGACGCCGTGCCGTGCTGGTAGTCGCCCAGTGCAGCCACCTGCTTGTCGGCCAGGCCCTGCACAAAATCCGTGAAGTCCCAGCGCCTTTCAACGGCACCCGCTTCCGCCAGGTGTTCCAGCGCCCAGATGGCGCCACCGGCTCCGCCGTAGACCTCGTGCAGCGGCTCGCCCGGTGCGCCGCCGTCCTCGCGTGGGTGGGGATGCCAGCCGCGCGCAGGGTCGAAGTCCTGCAGCGCCAACGCCGCCCAGCGTTCGATAGCCGCGCGTGCGGCGGCCTCGCTCCACACGTCACCCGCCAGCGCTTCGTGGCGTTCGGTCCCGAACAACACCGTCATCTCAGTCTCCCTTCACCACGCCTTCACGGCGCGGGTCTGCGCCGCCAAACCAGCCCGTGGGTGTGCGCTGGATCGCCTGCAGGCCGCTGGTCAGTTCGATCTCCGTCACGACGTGGCCTCGGGCTTTCAGTGCGTCCACCGTCGTCGACGGAAACATTCCCTTCTCCAGCACTGTGGGCCCGTTGAGCGACCCGAAATTGGGCAGGTCGATGGCACGCTGCGCGTCCAGACCCCACTGCAAGCTGCCCAGCAGCGTCTTGGCCACGAAATGGATGATGACCGGCCCACCGGGTGAGCCCAGTGACATCACCAGTCGACCGTCAGCCTTGTCGAAGACCAGGGTCGGGCTCATGCTGGAACGCGGCCGTTTGCCTGGCTCGATACGGTTGGCCACGGGCTTGCCCTGGGCATCGGTGGGCTGCAACGCGAAATCCGTCATCTGGTTGTTGAGCAGGAAGCCACCCGGCAAGCCGGTGCCGCCGTCGCTCATCACGCGCGCGCCAAAGAAGGCCTCGATGGTGGTGGTCATGGCGACGGCACGGCCTTCGCCGTCGACCACGCTGATGTGGCTGGTGCCGTGTTCCGGCTGGTCGGCCATGGGCGCGTAGCCGGTGCGCACAGGGTCGGGCACGCCCGGCGTCGCCACGCTCATGGTCTGCGTGCCGATCAATGCCGCGCGCTGGCGCAGGTATCGGTCGGCCAGCAGGCTTTGCCAGTCGCCACCCGGCGCGGCCACGAAGGCGGGGTCGGCCACATACAGCGCTCGGTCGGCATAGGCCAGCCGCGAAGCTTCGGTGTAGGTGTGCAACCAGTCGGGGCCGGGAATGCCAGCCACCAGGGCCGGACCCGCCACGGGCGCGCGTTCTAGGATGCCCAGGATCTGCATCACCGCCAGGTGGCCTGACGAAGGTGGCGGAAAGCCGCAGACGCGCCAGCGCTGCTGCCAGTCGGTGCAGATGGGCTCGCGTTGGCGCGGCGTGTAGCCAGCCAGGTCGGCGGCGGTCATGCGCCCGGGCACGCTGTGGCCGCGCACGCGCCGCACGATATCCTCGGCCACCGGTCCCGCCGTGAACGCGGCACTGCCCTGCTGCGCAATGGCACGAAGGACGGCACCCAGTGCTGGATTGCGCAGACGGTGTCCCACGGTCAGGGCCTTGCCTTCGGCGTCGAAGAAGTGGGGGCGCGCCTGTGGATCCTTGGACAGGTGCGGGTTGCCAGCGATCTGGATCTGCAGCCGCGGGCTGACCAGAAAACCGGCCTCGGCCAGTTCGATGGCCGGCGCAAACAGTTGCGCCCAGGGCAGCTTGCCGTGGGCGCGGTGGGCCTGTTCCAGCATGACCAGGGCGCCCGGCGTGGCCACGGCGCGGCCGCCGAAAACGGCGACCCCAAACGGCACGGGCTTGCCGTCAGCGCCCAGGAACATGCGCTCGTCGGCCGCCGCGGGCGCAGTCTCGCGGCCGTCCCAGGCCTTCACGGCGTGGCCGTCCCAGTGCATCAGGAAAGCGCCGCCGCCGATGCCGCTGCTTTGCGGTTCCACCAGGGTCAGCACCATCTGCACGGCAATGGCGGCGTCCATTGCATTGCCACCAGCGCGCAGGATACGGTATCCCGCATCGGTGGCCTGCGGGTTGGCCGCGGCCACCATGAAGCGCTGCGCAGACCAGCCCGGCTTGGGCGTCCAGCCCGAAGCCAGTTCCGGCATGGCCGGGATGCTGGTACCCACAGACGGGGCCGGCGGGGTCGGTGGGGCCGAAGGGGCCACACTTGCCGGTGGCGTGGCGCAGGCGCCCAGCCACAAGGCAAGCACAGGCAGGTAGGGCCGGAAATGCATGAGGGCTTCCTCCAGGGAAGCCCTCATGTTAGGCGAGCCCCTGGTGCTCGCTCAGCCGCTCACAGCAGCGGCACGCCCGTCTTGGATTGCAGGTCTTCGCGGGTCACGCCCGGCGCCATTTCCACCAGCTTCAGGCCTTGAGGTGTCACGTCCATGACCGCCAAGTCGGTGATGATGCGGTTGACCACGCCCAGGCCCGTCAGCGGCAGCGTGCAGGTGGGCAGGATCTTGAGGTCGATGCTGCCGTCCTTTTTCTTGGCCACGTGCTCCATCAGCACCACCACCTGCCTGACACCCGCCACCAGGTCCATGGCACCACCCATGCCCTTGACCATCTTGCCGGGGATCATCCAGTTGGCCAGGTCGCCCTTTTCGCTGACCTGCATGGCACCCAGGATGGACAGGTCGATCTTGCCGCCGCGGATCATCGCAAAGCTGTCGTGGCTGCCGAAGATGCTGCTGCCGGCGATGGTGGTCACCGTCTGCTTGCCGGCGTTGATGAGGTCAGCATCGACCTTGTCGTCGGTCGGGAAAGGGCCGATGCCCATCATGCCGTTTTCGCTTTGCAGCCAGACCTCGATGTCGGGGCTCACGAAATTGGCCACCAAGGTGGGCAGGCCGATGCCCAGGTTGACGTAGTAACCGTCGCGCAATTCCTGGCCGGCGCGGGCCGCCATTTGGTCGTGTGTCCAGGCCATGTTCAGGCTCCCACTTTCTCAGTGATCGTGCGCTTCTCGATGCGCTTCTCGGGCGTCGCGTTGACCACGATGCGGTCCACGTAGATACCCGGCAGGTGGATGGCGTCCGGCTCCAGCGCGCCCAAAGGCACGACCTCTTCCACTTCGACGATGGTGACCTTGCCGGCCATCGCCACGGCGGGGTTGAAGTTACGGGCCGTCAGGCGGAACACCAGATTACCCGAGGTGTCGGCCTTCCAGGCCTTGACCAGGGACACGTCGGGCACGAGCGAACGTTCCATCACATAGGTGTGGCCGTCGAATTCACGCAATTCCTTACCTTCGGCCACGATGGTGCCGACGCCGGTGCGCGTGAAGAAGGCCGGGATGCCTGCACCGCCGGCGCGCAGTTTCTCGGCCAGCGTGCCCTGGGGCGTGAATTCCAGTTCCAGTTCGCCCGCCAGATACTGGCGTTCGAATTCCTTGTTCTCGCCGACGTAGCTGCTGATCATTCGCTTGATCTGCCGCGTCTCCAGCAGCTTGCCCAGGCCAAAGCCGTCCACGCCTGCGTTGTTGGAGATGGCGGTGATGTTCTTGACACCGCTGTCGCGCAATGCATCGATCAGGGCTTCCGGAATGCCGCAAAGGCCAAAGCCACCGACGGCCATCAACTGGTCGTCCTGGACCAGGCCGGCCAGTGCTGCCGCCGCGCTGGGATAGATCTTGTTCATGCCTTGAAGTCTCCTGACGTGAGGCCGGCAGGGTACTACGTAAGCCATTAGGTAGACAGTACGTAAGATCGCCTAAAGCCACTCCCCATGTCCAGCATGAGCGCCATCGAAAAAACCTCGGAACCCATCGCCAACCTGGCCCTGTTGGAACATGCGCTGAAGACCGTGTTCGCACCCTGGGTGGCCGAACTGGATCTGCGCATCACCGCGGCCACGCCCGGCCAGGTGACGCTGGTCCTGCCGGTGACGCCGTTGCACGTGCACGGCGGCGGCGTGCTCTGTGGCCAGACCATGATGGCGGCGTGTGACACCGCCATGGTGCTGGCCGTGATGAGCCAGCTGGGCGAATTCAAGCCCATGACCACCGTGCAGCTGCAGACCAGCTTCCTGCGCCCCGTGCCGGGAGACGCCGGCCAGGCCACGGTCGTGGCACGTGTGCTGCGCTTGGGCCGAAGGCTGGTCTTTGGCGAGATCGAAGTGCTGGGCCCGAAAGGCGAGCTGGCCGCCCACGCCACCACCAGCTACGCCCTGTTGTGAACGGCGCATGAAAGCCGCCCTCGACTACCGCAGCGCCTTTGAACTGGCGCCGGTGGGTCTGGTGATGTCCCGCGACCGCCAGATGGTGGACTGCAACCAGGAATTGCTGTCCATGTTCGGCGCCGAACGCCACCAGGTCATCGGCCAGTCCTTCGAGATCCTCTACCCCACGGCGGACGAGTTCCTGCGCACGGGCGCGCGCATCGCAGCGCAACTGGACGCCGCCGGCCGCTATGCCGATGAGCGCGTGATGAAGCGCCTGGCCGCGACGCCTCCGGGCAGCCCGGCGGGCGAACTGTTCTGGTGCCACGTCAGCGGCCGTGCCCTGGATCCGACCAACCCCCACGCCGCGGGCATCTGGGCATTTGAGGATCTGTCCTCCAGGCGCGTGCTGTCCGTGGAACTCACCCCGCGCGAACGCGAAGTGGCCGCTCTGCTGATCCAGGGCCTGACCAGCAAGTTGGTCGGTCGGCGCCTGGACATCAGCCCGCGCACGGTGGATGTCTACCGTGCCCGCCTGATGCGCAAGGCCGGAGCGGCCACCACGACGGAACTCGTGCACAAGCTGTTGCACGGTCAGTTTCAATCTCACCCCTAGAACATGGCCATGAATTAGCAACACTTGCTATACAAGGGTATGGCTTTGGCCAGGGGAGCCCCCCCTACCATCCCCTGCAGAAGTCATGGAGTCCCAAAACTGCACGCGCATTGCCGCAGCCACCACCTTTGTTCCCTGCGTCAGCCAGGAACCGAGCGCGGCAGTCTTTGAAGATGCGCAGGCATATGCTGCACAGCTGCGAGCCTGCCAAGACGCGCTGGAGACGCTCCAGGACCTGTCCTCCAACCTGCATTCGCAAACCGAGATGGGCGCCTTGGTTGATGGCACCTTGGGGTCGCTGCTGCAGACCACCGGCTGCGTCAGCGCCAGCCTCTGGGCCCGCAGGGATCTGGATGCCTGCCAGCCCGTGGTCTTGATGGGCTGCCGCGTCCAGGACGGCGGGACGGACCGTGCCGACCTGGAAAGCCTCGCGGGCCTGCGCCTGGCAGGCGACCCACTGCCGTGCTACGAGCAGATAGAAGTCCAAGGCCAGGCCGTCGTCGACAGTTACCCGGACCGGCAAGCGCAGATCGGGCGGTGGTTCACGGTGTCCGACCTGGCGCGCGCGTCGGCCCTGTACCGCGACTCACACGCCTGGATGGCTGTTCCGTTGAGGATGCAGAACAGGGTCCTCGGCGTGCTGCGCTTGGACCATGCAAGGCCGGATTTTTTCGACGAGTCTCGCAAACGATTGCTCAATGCCGCCGGCGGCCAGATTGGGCTGGCCATGCACAACCTTCACCTGCAGGAACTTCAGCGCAAGCTGGACCTCGCACCTGGGCGCAACCGCGCCACGCACGACCTGCACGACGCAGTGAGCCAGACGCTGTTCGCCGCCAACCTGGTGGCCAGCACGGTGTCGCGCGACGAACGCCTGAGCGACGCCGCCCGCCGCGAACTCGATGCCTTGCAACGCATGAGCTGCAGCGCGCTGGCCGAGATGCGCATGCTGCTGTTTGAACTGCGCCCCCACGCGCTGGAAAGTGCGCGCCTGCCAGACCTGCTGCGGCACGCCGTGCAATCGCTGCAAGGCCGCGGCGACGTCGACGTGGTAGCGGACATCGCAGCCGAACCCGCACCACCGCCCAAGTTGCGCGTCGAGATCTACCGCATTGCGCAGGAGGCGCTGGCCAACATCGGCCGCCACAGCGGCGCGCGTCACGTGCATGTGGGCTGGACGATCCTGAACGGCAGCCGCGGCCGTTTGCACATCCTGGACGACGGCTGTGGCTTTGACACGGCCGCAGGAACGGCTGGCCACCTTGGCCTGGACAAGATGCAGGAACGCGCTCGATCCCTGGACGCCCACCTGACGATCAAGAGCGCCCCTGGCGAGGGCACCGAACTGTTGCTGGAAACGAACTGGAGCTGAGAAGAAAAATGGAACCGATCCGAGTCTTCGTGGTGGACGATCACCCCATGATCCGCCACGGCCTGGCCGCGATGCTGAAGGCCGAACCTGGCATGCGATGGGTCGGTGACGCACCCGACGGCACCGACGCTGTGCGCGCCGTGCCTGCGCTGGAGCCGGACGTGGTTCTGATGGACCTGGTGATGCCGCGGATGGACGGGGTCGCCGCCATCTCCGCGCTCAAGGCGCAATCGCCCAAGACCAAGTTCGTCATCCTCACCAGCTTGCTCGAGCCGACCGAGGTGCGCCGTGCCATGGACGCCGGCGCCTGCGGCTACCTGCTGAAGAACGCCTCGTCGCAGGAACTGGTCACCGTCATCCAGATGGCCCACAAGGGCCACCGCGTGCTGGCACCCGAGGTCACCGACGCCCTGGTGGCCAACCAGAAGGAACCGCCCCCAGGTGGGGACCTGACCCAGCGTGAACGTGAACTGCTGGCGCTGATGGCGCGCGGATTTTCCAACCAGGAGATCAGCACCCAACTGAGCATCGCCATGCCCACGGTGAAATTCCACGTCACCAATGTCCTGGCCAAGCTGCATGCCGACAACCGGACCGAGGCCGTGCTGATTGCGCTGAAGCACAAGCTGGTGGCGCTGGAGTGACCCTTCGCGGCGGGATCGCGTCCGGTCGCCTGACAATGGCCGGATGATCACCGTTCACCACCTGGAAAATTCGCGCTCACAGCGCGTGCTGTGGCTGTTGGAAGAGCTGGGCCTGCCGTATGAGGTGAAGCGCTATGCGCGCGACCCCAAGACCCTGCTGGCGCCGCCCGAACTGCAGCAGGTGCACCCGCTGGGCAAGTCGCCCGTCATCACGGACCAATCCGCGAACGGCCAACTCACCGTGGCCGAGTCCGGTGCCATCGTCGAATACCTGGTGGACGTGCACGGTGCCGGCCGCCTGCGGCCCGCGCAAGGCACGCCCGAGCAGCGCCGCTACAGCTACTGGCTGCACTTCGCCGAAGGCAGCCTGATGCCGCCGCTGCTGATGAAGCTGGTCTTCGACAAGATCCGCTCGGCCAAGGTGCCCTTCTTCGTGAAGCCCGTGGTCAAGGGCATTGCGGACCAGGTCAGCAAGGGCTTCATCACGCCCAACCTGACGCGTCTGATGGCTTTCATGGAAGCTGAACTGGCCAACAAGGCGCAGGGCCTGTGGTTTGCCGGCGCAGACTTCACGGCCGCCGATGTCCAGATGAGCTACCCGGTGGAAGCCGCCGCAGCGCGCGGCGGCTTGGGCGATTCGCACCCGCACCTGCAAGACTGGCTGACGCGCATCCATGCCCGCCCGGCCTACCAGCGCGCGCTGAAGGTCGGCGGCCCCTACAGCGTCATTCCCTGATCGCTGACGGGTGGTTCACACGCCGATCTTCTGGCGGAACCAATCGGGCATGGGCGCGGACTTCTTGGCCCGGTAGTCCGTCCACACCATGCGCGCACCACCTTCGGCCCAGACCTGGCCGGGCTGGTCGGTGCGTTCGATGGTGTGGTAGGTCATCAGGCTGCTACGTCCTGGGTCGGCCACGAACAGGTTCACGCGGATGTCGCCGGGAAATGCCAGCTGGCCGAGGAAATTGCAGAAGGCATTGATGATGACCGGGCCCTCGCCGTCCGGGCCGGTGCTGACGCCCAGCTTGAAGATCCAGTCCAGCCGGCAGACTTCCATGTAGCGGAAGTAGAGCGTGTTGTTGATGTGGCCCATGGCGTCCATGTCGCCCCAGCGCAAGGGCAGGGTCAGCTCATGAACCAACTGCTTCTCGGCCGGCAGCTCAAAACGCATCAGCCCGCCTCCAGGCCCAATTCACGAGCCATCTTTTCAACCAGGGCGCGCAGTGCCGTCACCTCGGCCGCCAGGCGTGTCTGCTCGGCCTTCAGCGCCGCCAGTTCACCGGCACTGATGCTGTCGTCGGCCGCACCCTCGGCGCGGGTCGCGCGCACGGTCGGGGCCGCCACTTCGCCGCACAGCAGGTGCGCCCAGCGTGCTTCCCGTTCGCCCGCTGCACGCGGCAGCTTGACGACCATGGGCGTGGGTTTGTCGGCCAGTTCGTCCAGGAAGCCTTCCACCGACGAGATGTCCGAGAATTTGTGCAGGCGCTCGCAATTCAGTCGCAGTTCCGCCGCCGTCTGCGGGCCGCGCAACATCAGCACCGCCATCAGCGCGACAGACTGCGAAGGCACCAGCAGCACCCGCGCAGTGTTGTGTTCGAACTTGACGACGCGGCTGCTGCTGCCTTCAAAGACCAGGCTCATGCCTTTGAGGCCATCCACCGCTGTCAGCACGTCGGCATCGGTCGCTTCGATGACCGGACTGCGCGCGGTCTTCTGGTTGCAGCCCGCCACCAGCGCGTTCAGGCTCAGCGGGTACGTGTCCGGCACCGTCGCCTGCTTCTCGATCAGCACGCCCAGCACGCGTGCTTCAAGCGGACTCAGCAGTCGCATGGGCCGCGCGAGATCAAATGGCCTGGCCGTCGTCGGCCTGGATCACGGCACCGTTGACGAAGTGGCTCTCGTTGGCACACAGCATCATCAGCACGGCGTCCAGGTCGGCCGGCTTGCCCACACGCTGGCGCGGCATGGACTGCACCATCTTCTTGCCGGCGTCGGTGGCCCAGACGTGGTGGTTGATCTCGGTGTCGATGTAGCCCGGGCACAGCGCGTTGACATTGATGCCGTAGCGGCCCCATTCCAGCGCCATGGCGCGCGTCATGTGCACCACCGCAGCTTTGCTCATGCAGTACACGCCAATGCCGGCAAACACACGCAGCCCGGCCATGCTGGCCACGTTGACGATGCGCCCGCCGGTGAAGGTGCCGGGCGCTTCGCCCTTGCTGCGCGCGATCATGCGCTTGGCCACTTCCTGCGCCATGAAGAAGGCGCCGCGCGTATTGACGTCGAAGATGTGGTCAAACTCGTTGGGCCGCACGTCGGTCAGCTTCTGCGTGCCACCGACACCTGAGTTGTTGACCAGGATGTCGATGGCGCCCATTTCCGTCTCGGCATGCGCCACGGCGGCCTTGATGCTGTCGTGGTCGGTCACGTCCAGTTCCACCACGTGCGCGTCGCCGCCTTCGGCCTCGATTTCTGCGCGCAGCGCCTTCAGCCTTTCCGTGCGGCGCGCCGCCAGCACCACGCCCGCGCCAGAGGCCGCCAGGGTCTTGGCGAACTGCGCGCCCAGGCCGCTGGAAGCGCCAGTGACAAAGGCCACGCGGCCAGAAAGATCAATGCGATAGGCCATGGATTCCACCTCGGAGAAACATTGCAACGGACGCTGCAATGGACACTGCAAAGGACGATAGCACGCAGCATGCGGCATCATCAGTGCACCCATGCTGGAACTCCTGACGCTGCGCAAAGGCTTTGCGAACACGCCCGTTTTTGACGGGATTTCTCTCTCACTGAAGGCTGGCGAATTCGTCGCCTTGCTGGGCGAATCGGGCGTAGGCAAAAGCACGCTGCTCAATTGCATTGCGGGCCTGGATGAGCCGGACGGTGGCGAGGTGCGCGTCCAGGGGACTGCCTTGCACGCCTTGTCCGAAGCGGCACGCGCGCGGATGCGGCGTGAAAGCCTGGGTTTCGTCTTCCAGGCCTTCCATGTGCTGCCGCACCTGACCGTGGCCGAGAACGTCGGCCTGCCCCTGCGCCTGCTGGGTCGCCTGGACGAAGCCCGTGTCACCGCAGTGCTGGTGGCTGTCGGTCTGGAAGGTCTGGGTGCCCGGTTGCCGGCGCAGTTGTCCGGCGGACAGTTGCAACGGGTGGCCATTGCGCGCGCGGTGGTGCATTCACCGCGGCTGATCCTGGCGGATGAACCCACCGGCAACCTGGACCCCGGCACCGCGCAGAAGGTGCTGGCCGTGCTGCGCCAGCAGGTTCGCGACACTGGCGCGGCTTGCCTGTTGGTCACGCACTCGGCCGCCGCGGCGGCGGCAGCCGACCGCGTGCTGACACTCACCACGCACGGTGTGCACGAAGGTGCCGTGGGCACGGTGGCGTGAACCTGCCGCCGTTCTGGTCGCTGTTGTCGCTGCTGGTCCGCCGCGAATGGCGCCACCACCCCTGGCGGCATGCCGCCGCGCTGATGGCCGTGGCGCTGGGCGTGGCGCTGGCGTATTCGGTGCACCTCATCAACAGCTCCGCGCTGGCGGAGTTCTCGTCGGCCGTGCGGGCCGCCAATGGCGACGCCGACCTGTCGCTGCGTGGCCGTGGCTTTGACGACGCGCTATTCGACCGCGTCGCCGCCGATCCCGCCGTGCAAGGGGCGAGCCCGCTGCTGGAAGTCGACACCTACGGCCGCGCAGCGGACGGCAAGCGCGTGCCCCTGCGCGTGCTGGGCCTGGACGTGCTGCGCGCCGCGCGCCTGGCACCCACGCTGGTGCCGCAGGCCGCCGCGGGCGAAGACAGGCTGGTGTTCCTGGACCCGGACGTGGGCTTCCCCAATTCAGCCGCACGAGACGCGCTCAAGGTCGAGGCGGGCCAGACCGTGTCCCTGCAGGCTGGCCCGGCGTACACGGCCGTGCGTGTGGCCGGCTGGGTGGCCGGGGGTGGCACGCCCCTGGTGGTGATGGACCTGGCCGGCGCCCAGCAGCGCTTTGATGCCATCGGCCGCCTCACCCGCATCGACCTGCGTCTGGCGCCGGGCACTGACGTGGCCGCACTCCTGGCGCGTTGGGCGCTGCCGGCGGGCGTGGCGGCCGCTGCGCCGGGTGAATCGGAACAGCGTGTGTCCAACCTGTCGCGCGCCTACCGCGTGAACCTCACCGTGCTGGCCTTGGTGGCCCTGTTCGTGGGCGCCTTCCTGGTGTTCAGCGTGGTGTCATTGTCCGTGGCGCAACGCACGCCGGCCTTCGCGCTGCTGGGCGTGCTGGGGTTGAGCGCGGTGGAGCGCCGACGTTGGGTGCTGGCGGAATGCACCTTGCTGGGCGCGGCCGGCAGTGCCTTGGGCTTGCTGATGGGCGCCGGCATGGCCGCCGCCGCCCTGCGTTTGCTGGCTGGCGACCTGGGTGGCGGCTACTTCCCGGGCATCGTCCCGCCGCTGCAGGTGGGGGTGCTGGACACGCTGGTGTTCGCGCTGCTGGGCGTGGCTTCTGCGGTGGCGGGCGGCTGGTGGCCGGCACGGCAGGCCGAGGCGCTGTCGCCCGCGCAGGCGCTCAAGGGCCTGGGCGAAGTGCTGGGTGCTGCGCCGCCAGCCTGGCCCGGCTGCTTGCTCCTGGCGCTGGGCGCCGCGGCCGCCTTTGCGCCACCCATTGCCGGGCTGCCGCTGGCGGCCTACGCAGCGGTGGCGGCCCTGCTCTTTGGTGGCGTGGCGCTGATCCCGGCCCTGGTCCACCTGCTGCTGTCTGCCGTGCCGGCGCCGCAAGCTGCGCTGCCGCTGCTGGCGCTGCGCCGCGCGCGGTTTCAGCGGCGAACCGCCACGGCGGCGGTCGCCGGCGTGGTGTCCAGCCTGGCTTTGTCGGTGGCCTTGACCGTGATGGTGGCCAGCTTCCGCGACGGTGTCAGCCGATGGCTGGACTCGGTGTTGCCCGCCGACCTGTACGCACGCAGCGCCGGCAGCAGCGGCGCGGCTGACAACGCCTGGCTGCCGCCGGACTTTGCCGGCCGCGCGGCCGCCGTGCCCGGCGTGGCACGGGTCGAAGCGGCCCGGCAGCAGGCCCTGCCCTGGGCGCCAGGCCGGCCCAGCGTGGGGCTGATCGCCCGGCCCATGGCGGACCCGGCCGCAGCCCTGCCGCTGCTGGAAGCGCCCTTGCCCACCAGCCGCCTGCAAGAAGGGGAAGTGGCCGTCTACGTCAGCGAAGCCATGGTGGCGCTGTATGGCAGTACGGCGGGCAGCGCCGTCACCCTGCCCCTGGCGCAAGGACCGGTGCGCGCGCGGGTCCTGGGCGTGTGGCGCGACTATGTGCGCCAATTTGGCGCGGTGGCCATGGCGGCCAGCGACTACCAGCGCCTGACCGGCGACACCCGCATCAACGACCTGGCCTTGTGGTTGCAACCCGGTGCCGACTTCGCACAGGTGCAGCAAGGACTGCGGGCTCTGCTGACCGACCCCGGCCTGCTGGAGTTTTCAGCCAGCCGGGACCTGCGGCAGCTGTCGCTGCGCATCTTCGACCGCAGCTTTGCCGTCACCTACTACCTGCAGGCGGTGGCCATCGCCATCGGGCTGGTGGGCATCGCGGCCAGCTTGTCTGCCCAGGTGCTGGCGCGGCGCAAGGAATTCGGGCTGCTGGCGCACCTGGGCCTGACCCGGGCGCAGGTGGTGGTCATCGTGGCCGGCGAAGCGGCCGCCTGGCTGGCTGCCGGCGTGCTGGCCGGCCTGCTGCTGGGCCTGGCCATCAGCATGGTGCTGGTCTTCGTGGTCAACCCGCAGAGCTTCCACTGGACGATGGAACTGGTGCTGCCGCTGGGCCGCCTGGCCCTGTTGGCCGCGGCCGTGATGGCAGCGGGCGTGGCCACCGCGGCGGTCTGCGCGCGGCAGGCGGCGTCGCGCCAGGCCGTGCTGTCGGTGAAGGAAGACTGGTGAACCCGCAGCGCCGCGCCTGGCTGATAGGTCTGGCAGGCCTGACCGCGGCCGGGGCTGGCCGCGCGCAACGCGGCCCAGCGCTGAACTTCCCACTTGACCACGGCGCGCACCCGGCCACCCGCACCGAGTGGTGGTACGCCACGGGCTGGCTGGGTACCGAACAAGCGCCCAGCCAGGGTTTCCAGGTGACCTTCTTCCGCAGCCGCACAGGCCTGGCAGAAGGCAATCCCAGCCGCTTTGCCGCTCGCCAGCTGCTGTTTGCGCATGCGGCCCTGAGCCGGTTGGGCACGACACCCACCCATGAACATGACCAGTGCATCACCCGTTGGAACGGCGACCCGGCGGCAGGCTTGGCGCGCAGCGCGGACGACCACGGCGACGTGCGCATCGGTGCCTGGCGCTTGCTAGACGCAGGCACGCACTGGCAAGCCACCGTGCCGGCACGCAGCTTTGCGCTGGACCTGCGCCTGACCCGCACCCAGCCTTTGCTGCTGCAGGGCGCAGCGGGTGTGTCACGCAAGGGGCCGGACGAGCGCCAGGTCAGCCGCTACTACAGCGAAGTGCAACTGGCTGCACAAGGCGGCAAGCAGACCGGCCGCGCCTGGCTGGATCACGAGTGGAGTGACGAGATCCTGCACCCCGATGCGGTGGGCTGGGACTGGATGGGCATGAACCTGTTCGACGGCAGCGCGCTGACCGCTTTCGTGCTGCGCCGCAAGGACGGCACGGCGCTGTGGGCCGGCGGCAGCTTCAGGCCGGCCGGCGCTGCGGTCCGTGCGTTTGCACCGGCGGAGGTTCGCATGACGCCGGGTCGGCGCTGGTCCAGCCCGGCGACGGCGTCGGCCTACCCGGTGGAGTGGACCGTGGACACGCCAGCCGGCCGCCACACCGTGCGCGCCCTGGCCGACGCGCAGGAACTGGACAGCCGCGGCAGTACCGGTTCGGTCTATTGGGAAGGACTGAGCGAACTGCTCGACACGCAGGGCCGCCGCGTGGGGCTGGGCTACCTCGAGATGACGGGCTACGCGGCGCCGCTGCGCTTGCGCTGAACCGGCCTCAGTGAGGCCTTGCGCGGTGGTCGTCGCGCCAGGACCCGCTGCGCAGCCGGCTCAGGTCCACCGGCGCGGCACGCACGCAGTTGCCACCGGCCTGGCGCGCGGCCAGCACGGCGTCCTGCGCATCGTCGATCAAGGCCTGCAGGTTCAGGTGCGCCGGGCGCAGTTGCGCCACGCCGACGCTGACGGTCACACGCAGCCGGCGGGCTGCCGTTTCCTCGTGGAAGGGCACTTCCATCTGCTCGGTGCGTTCTCGGATGCGCTCGGCCACGTCCAGGGCCCCGGTGGGGTCGGCATGGGCCAGAAAGACGGCCATCTGCGAATCGGAAAAGCGGGTCAGCAGGTCGGCCCCGCGCAGTGTGGGCAAGGTCTGGCGCAGCATCTCGGCCAGCACGGCGTCGGTGGCGGCTCCGCCGCGGGATTCCGCCAGGCGGGCAAAGCGGTCCACGTCCACCAGCAAGAGCGCAGCGCCACTGCCATAGCGGCGCGAACGCGACCATTCGCGGCCGGACAGTTCCATGAAGAGTTCGCGTGTCGTGCCGGCCGGGCTGTGCAGTGCACCGGCCGAAGCCGCGCCGCCGCGGGTCACGCGCTGCAGCAGCAAGGCGGCGGGCAGCGCCGCGGCCGCCACGCCGAGCGCTGCCGCCAGGGGAGCGATCCAGACGGCTGCACCCAACCAGAACGCCAGGCCCCAGGACACCAGGCCCGCCAGCAAGGCGGCCGCCAGGATCAGGCCGGCAGCCAGCGCGGGCAAAGGCAGGCGCAGCACAGCCAAACCCTTGCGGGTGCGCTGCGCGGCGTCGGGCGGTGCCAAGTTGGGCACTGGCGGGGGCGTTTTGGGAAGGCTCATCGTCGCGGGATCAGTCCCCGTATTCGACCACATCCGGCTGGAACTGAAGGGCCATCTGCTCACGGGGGGTGATGCCGACCCAGACGCAAGCCGTGACACAAGTGGTGGCGCAAGCCGGCCGCATAGACTCGTGCCCCATGGCTGATGACAAACAACGCCCGGCTGCGGCCACGCCGCGATCGCTGTCCGGGCTGCTCCCTTTCATACGGCCCTACCGGGGCCGTGTGGCACTGGCAGGGCTGTTTCTGGTGCTGGCTGCGGCCAGCACCTTGGCTTTCCCGGTGGCACTGAAAGTGCTCATCGACCAGGGCCTGGTCGCCACCGACCCCGGTGAACGCGTGATGGCGCTGCGCGGCCACTT
Organism: uncultured beta proteobacterium; assembly: GCA_963750785.1. Lineage (GTDB taxonomy): Bacteria > Pseudomonadota > Gammaproteobacteria > Burkholderiales > Burkholderiaceae_C > Rubrivivax. The sequence goes on from CAVVSC010000010.1 coordinate 131,153, forward strand.
CCTGGCCCTGTTTGGCGTCGCCGCGGCCCTGGGTGGCTTTTCCGCTGCTCGCTTCTACATGGTCAGCTGGCTGGGCGAACGCATCACCGCCGACCTGCGCAATGCCGTGTATGCCCACGTGTTGAGGCAAAGCCCAGAATTCTTCGAAACCACCAAGACCGGCGAGGTGCTGTCGCGTCTGACCACGGACACGACCCTGGTGCAGACAGTCGTCGGCAGCAGCCTCAGCATGGGCTTGCGCAATGTCGTCATGGGCATTGGCGCCATGGTGATGCTGGTGGTGACCAACCCTCTGGTGATGACCCAGGTGCTGGGCATCCTGGTGCTGGTGGTGTTGCCGGGCGTGTACTTCGGCCGCCGCGTGCGCAAGCTCAGCCGTGCCAGCCAGGACCGCGTGGCCGACTCCAGCGCCATCGCAGCCGAGGTGCTGGGCGAGATCCCCGTGGTGCAAAGCTACGTGCAGGAAAGCCGCGAAGCGACGCGGTTCGCCAACAGCACCGAAGAAGCTTTCGCCACGGCCCGCAAGCGCACGCGCGTACGGGCGCTGCTGGTGGCGTTCATGATCACCGCCACCTTCGGCGCGCTGCTGTGGGGCCTGTACCAGGGCACGCAGGCGGTCATTGCCGGCAAGGTCAGCGCCGGGCACCTGGGCCAGACGGTGGTGTTCGTGATCATCCTGGTCGGCGCAGTGGCTGTGCTGTCGGAGGTCTATGGCGACCTGCTGCGTGCCGCCGGCGCGACGGAACGGCTGATGGAACTGCTGGCTGCCCATTCGCCGGTCGACGACCCGGCCGAGCCGCGTGCGCTGCCGCCCGCACAAGGCGGCTCCAGCGTGGAACTGCGGGGTGTGACCTTCCACTACCCCTCCCGGCCAAAGCAGGCCTCTTTGCTGGACATCAGCCTGAGCGTGAAACCCGGCGAAACCGTGGCCCTGGTCGGCCCCAGCGGCGCCGGCAAGAGCACGGTGCTGCAACTGCTGCTGCGCTTCTACGACACCCAGCAGGGCACGGTGAGCCTGGACGGCGTGTCGGTTCGAGAACTCAGCCTGACGGACCTGCGCCAACGTGTCGGCATCGTGCCGCAGGACAGCACCGTGTTTTCCACCAGCGCGCTGGAAAACATCCGCTATGGCCGGCCGGAGGCGAGCAATGAAGAAGTCATCGCCGCCGCCAAGGCCGCCTTTGCCCATGAGTTCATCACGGCACTGCCCGAGGGCTACGACACCTACCTGGGCGAGCGCGGCGTGCGCTTGTCCGGCGGCCAACGCCAGCGCATCAGCATTGCACGGGCCATGCTGAAGAACCCGCCCCTGCTGCTGCTGGACGAAGCCACCAGCGCGCTGGACGCTGAAAGCGAACGCGTGGTGCAGCAGGCCCTGGAAGCGGCCATGGCCGACCGGACGACCATCGTCATCGCACACCGCCTGGCCACCGTGCTGAAGGCCGACCGCATCGTGGTGCTGGATGGCGGACGCATCGTGGACGTCGGCACGCACCACGAACTGGTGGCGCGCGGCGGCCTCTATGCCCGCCTCGCGTCCATGCAATTCGACCTGCAACCTGCCACCTAAACGCGCCCGCCGATAATTCGATCCATGAGTTCCAGCGCCATCCACGCTCCCTATGAAGACCTGATGCGCCTTGTGTTCACGCAGGGCGTGGACAAGGCCGACCGCACCGGAACCGGCACGCGCAGCGTGTTCGGCCACCAGATGCGCTTTGACCTGCAACAGGGCTTTCCCCTGATCACCACCAAGAAGGTGTTCATGAAGGCCATCGTGCTGGAACTGTTGTGGTTCCTGCGCGGCGACAGTAACGCGAAGTGGCTGCAGGAACGCGGCGTCACCATCTGGGACGAATGGGCCAAGCCCGACGGCGACCTCGGCCCGGTCTACGGCGTGCAATGGCGCAGCTGGCCCACGCCCGAAGGCGGCCACATCGACCAGATTGCCGAGGTGGTGAAGCAGCTCAAGACCAACCCGGACAGCCGCCGCATCATCGTCAGCGCCTGGAACGTGGCCGAACTGTCCAAGATGGCGCTGATGCCCTGCCATGCGTTCTTCCAGTTCTACGTCGCGCAGGGCAAGTTGAGCTGCCAGCTCTACCAGCGCAGCGCCGACATTTTCCTGGGCGTGCCCTTCAACATCGCCAGTTATGCCCTGCTGACACACATGCTGGCCCAGCAGTGCGGCCTGGAAGTCGGTGACTTCGTCTGGACCGGTGGCGACTGCCACATCTACAGCAACCACCACGTCCAGGTGCAGCTGCAGTTGTCACGTGAGCCGCGGCCCTACCCGCAGCTGGTGATCAAGCGCCGCCCGGATTCGATCTTCGACTACGCGCTGGAAGACTTTGCGGTCGAAGGCTACGACCCGCACCCGGCCATCAAGGCCCCCGTGGCCGTGTGACAGCGGGCTGAACACCTGGTCACAGCCGGCCGCCACGGCGCTGCGCAGAATGCGCCCAGGGGGTTCGGTGATGCGCTTCAAGTTAGCGGTGCCTTGGGTTCTGGCCAGCTTATCGAGTCTGGCGTTGACGGCTTGCGGAGGCGGCGATTCCGCGCCAGCCGCCAACCAGCCTCCCACACCGCGCATCGTGACACCGGCAGCAGGCGCGCAATTCAGCGCCGGCCAGCCCTTCACGGTCACGCTCGACGCGCAAGACGCTGAAGACGGCGCGCTGACCGGCAACCGGCTCACCTGGTGGGCCGACCTGCACCACGACGCGCACACACACCCCCTGCTGCAGGAAACCACCGGCGCCAGCGGCACGCTGAGCTTGCCGGTGCGCGGCGAGACGTCCGACAACATCTTCATCCGCATCCACCTGCGGGCCACCGACAGCGCAGGCGCCACGGCCGAGACCACCCGTGACGTGCTGCCACGCAAGTCGCGCGTTACCCTGGCCAGCCAGCCGGCCGGGCTGGCGCTGACGCTGGACGGCCAGCCCGCAGCGGGCGGCCAGAGCTTCCTGGGCGTGGTGGGCATGGAGCGCGACCTGGGCGCGGCCGACCAGGTCTTCAACGGCCGCCGCTACCGCTTCGACACGTGGAGCGACGGCGGTGCTGCCAACCACAGCCTGTCGACACCGGCGTCGGACACCACAGTCACGGCCAGCTTCACCGACCTCGGGCCGGCCAACAACCAGGCGCCATCGGTGAGCCTGCAGGCACCCGCCACCGCCAGCACGGGCGTCTCTGCGGTGCTGACGGCCAGCGCGGCTGACAGCGACGGCACCGTCGTTCGCGTGGCCTTCTACGACGGCACCAGCTTGCTTGGCGAGGACACCAGCGCGCCCTTTGCCTGGGCATGGACACCCAGCAGCACCGGGACGCGCAGCCTGACCGCCAGGGCCACGGACGACGCAGGCGCCACCACCACCAGCGCGGCTGTGCTGGTCACTGTCAGCGCACCCACCGCGGACACCCAGCCGCCCACCGTGGCGCTCACCGCGCCGGCTGCGTTTGCCAGCGCCTTGTCGGGCACCGTGACCCTGAGCGCAACGGCCAGCGACAACGTTGGCGTGGCCGCGGTTGAATTCCAGATCGACGGCGTGCCCATCGGCACCGCGCTCACCACGGCACCTTACAGCGTCACCCTGGACAGCAATGCACACGCATCCGGGCAACACGTCCTGCGGGTGCGCGCCAATGACGCTGCAGGCAACCAGTCGGCGTGGGCCGACCGTGTGGTCCAGTTCGGTGGCACGCGCACCCAGCCTGCCGGCGTCACGCGCAATGAAAGCTGGGTGACGGGACTGACTTCAGCCACGGCCTTCACGCAGGCGCCAGACGGACGCCTGCTGGTCACGCAGCAGGGCGGTGCGCTGCGGGTGGTGAAAAACGGCAGCCTGTTGGCCACACCCTTCCTGAGCCTGAGCGTCAACTCGTCGGGTGAACGCGGCCTGCTGGGCGTTGCTTTGCATCCTGCCTTCGCCACCAACCGCTGGGTCTACGTCTACTACACGACCGCGGGCAGCGCGCCCAACAACCGCATCAGCCGCTTCACGGCCAGTGCGAGCAATGCGGATGTGGCGGAACCCGGCAGCGAACTGGTGCTGGTCGACCTGCCCGCGCTGTCCAGCGCCACCAACCACAACGGCGGCGCCATGCACTTTGGTGTGGACGGCAAGCTGTATGTGGGTGTCGGCGACAACGCCAACTCGGCCCGATCACCGGACCTCACCAGCCCCTTCGGCAAATTGCTGCGCTTCAACGACGACGGCAGCATTCCCAGCGACAACCCCCACTTCGGCACGCAGACCGGGCTGGCTCGTGCCATCTGGGCACGCGGCCTGCGCAACCCTTTCACTTTTGCCGTGCAGCCGGGCACCGGCCGCATCCACATCAACGACGTGGGGCAGGACACCTGGGAAGAGATCAACCTGGGCGCACCCGGCGCTGACTACGGCTGGCCCGCGTCCGAAGGCCCCGACAACCTCGGCACCGGGCGCACAGGACCGCTGTTCACCTACAAGCACAGTGCAGCGGCCACGCTGGGGTCCGGCCCGGGCGGTTTCTTTGTGGGCTTTGCCATTGCCGGTGGTTCGTTCTATCCAGCCAACGGCGCCCTGCCCGCTGCCTGGCGCGGTGCCTACTTCTTTGCCGACTACGTCAACAGCTTCGTCGGCGCCGTGGACCTGGCCAACAACGCCGCGGCCTATTCGTTTGGCCGGGTCAGTGGCAATCCCGTGGACCTGCTGTCCGCGGCCGACGGCGCGCTGCTGGTGCTGACACGCAACGCCATCGTTCGATTCAGCGTCCCCTAGGGCCGTGCGGCGGCGGCCTCGCGCCACAATGTGCAGCCATGACGCTTGAAGCCCATCAAGAACTGGTGTTGATTGCGGCCGTGGCGCGCAACGGCGCCATCGGTCGCGACAACGATCTGGTCTTTGGCGACCCGGCTGACCAGAAGCATTTCCGCCAGGCCACCATGGGTTGCCCGGTCATCATGGGCCGCAAGACCTGGGACAGCCTGCGCGAACGCTTCCGCCCATTGCCGGGCCGACGCAACGTGGTCGTGACGCGGCAGGACGACTGGTCAGCACCGGGCGCTGAACGTGCAAGCAACCTGGACGAGGCGATGGCGCTCACCGCGCAAGCAGCCAAGATTTTCGTGATCGGCGGCGGCGAGCTCTATGCCTTGGCCCTGCCCAAGGCCAGCACCCTGCTGCTGACCGAGGTGGACGCGGATCTTGAAGGCGACACCTTCTTCCCCGACTGGGACCGCCAGGGCTTCAGCCGCGAGGAACTGGCCACACACCACACCGCCAGCGGCCTGCGCTTTGACATGCGGCGCTACCGCCGAAAGCCCCCAGCGTCACCCTGACGCGCAGGCGTCCCCACAATCGCGCCGCACGCCGAATGCCGTGCCGCGCAGATGCCCTCCACCAAACCCGACTTCCGCGGCAACAAGGCCGCCCTGCCCAGCAAGCCCTGCGTGGCCTGCGGCCGGCCCATGAGCTGGCGCCGCCGCTGGGCGCGCACCTGGGACGAGGTCAAGTTCTGCTCGGACGCCTGTCGGCGCAACAAGAGCGTCCGTGGCTGAGCCGCGCCATGAGGTGCGCCATGCGGTGCGCCAACTGGTGGTGGTCCTGGGCGACCAGCTGGACCAGGACGCCGCCGCCTTCGACGGTTTCGACCCTGCGCAAGACGCGGTGTGGATGGCCGAGCTGGCCGACGAATCGACGCACGTGTGGTCCAGCAAGCCGCGCACGGTGCTGTTTCTGTCGGCCATGCGCCACTTCGCAGTCACCTTGCGCGCAGCCAGCCGACCGCTGCATTTCACACGGCTGGACGACCCCGACAACCGGGGCAGCCTGGCCGCGCAGCTGCAGGTCGACATCGAGCGCCTGCGCCCCACGGGCCTGGTGATGACGGCACCCGGCGACTGGCGCGTGTTGCAAGCCATCAAGGCGGTAGCCCAGGCCCATGGGCTGCCGCTGGACATCCGCGAAGACCGCCATTTCTACGGCACGGTGCGCGAATTCGCGGCCCACGCCAAGGGACGCAAGTCCTTGCGCATGGAGTACTTCTACCGCGAGATGCGCAAGCGCCACGGCGTGCTGATGCAGGGCGACCAGCCCGAAGGTGGACAGCGGAATTTCGACGCCGACAACCGCGAGGCCTTCGGCGCCGCGGGCCCGGGCGCGGTGCCGCCACGCGCGGCGTTCAAGCCGGACGCCATCACCCAAGAAGTCATGGCGCTGGTGGAAGCACGCTTCGCCGGCCACCCCGGCACGCTGTCCAGCTTTGCCTGGCCCGTGACGCGTGTACAGGCGCTGGCTGCGCTGGAGCGCTTCATCAACGAGCGGCTGCCCCTCTTCGGCCGCTACCAGGACGCCATCTGGCCCGGCGAGCCCTGGCTGTACCACGCCCACCTGGCCGCAGCGCTGAACCTGAAGCTGCTGAACGCCCGTGAAGTGGTGGACGCGGCCGTGGCCGCCTACCGCGCAGGTGCAGCGCCATTGGCCGCCGTGGAAGGCTTCGTGCGGCAGATCATCGGCTGGCGCGAATACGTGCGCGGCATCTACTGGACGCGCATGCCGCACTACGCCGACCTGAACGCGTTGGGCGCGACGAACAACCTGCCTGCCTGGTACTGGACCGGCGACACGCAGATGGCCTGCCTGCGCGACGCCCTCACGCAGACCTTGGAGCACGGCTACGCGCACCACATCCAGCGACTCATGGTCACCGGGCTCTTCGCCCTGATGTTCGGCGTGCAGCCGCAGCAGGTGCACGCCTGGTACCTGGCCGTCTACGTGGACGCGGTGGAATGGGTGGAGCTGCCCAACACCCTGGGCATGAGCCAGTACGCCGACGGCGGCTTGATGGCCAGCAAACCCTACGTGGCCACGGGCAAGTACATCCAGCGCATGAGCCCGCTGTGCAAGGGTTGCCGCTACGACCCGGCGCAGCGCACAGGCGACAAGGCCTGCCCCTTCACGACGCTGTACTGGGACTTCCTGATACAGCACGGGTCCACGCTCGCCGCCAACCCGCGCATGGCGCTGCAGGTCAAGAACGTGGCGCGACTGGACGACGCGCAGAAGCAGTCCATCCACGAACGCGCCGCCGCCATCCGCCGCGGCGAGGTGGCCTGAGCATGGTCTCGAACGAACAGGCCCTGTGGGTAGGTGATGCAAAGAACTGGACCGCCACGCAGCTGCCCACACCCAGCGCAGCCCCGTGGAGGACGACGGCCTGGGCCGGTTGATCTAGCCGCCTTGTACGATGCGGCTGCAACTGAAGCACGCCACGAGGACCGCCTTGAAACTCGCCACTTGGAACGTCAACTCCCTGGCCGTGCGCTTGACGCAATTGCTGGATTGGCTGAACGCCAACCCGGTGGACGCCATCGTGCTGCAGGAAACCAAGCTCACCGACGACAAGTTTCCGCACGCCGACATCACGGCCGCCGGCTACCACGTGCATTGGTTCGGCCAGAAGACCTACAACGGCGTGGCCCTGCTCAGCCGCGAGCCGGCCACGGCGGTGGTGAAGAACATCCCGGGCTTCGACGACGACATGGCGCGTGTCATTGCCGGAACCGTGGCAGGGGTGCGCGTCATCGGCGGCTACTTCCCCAACGGCCAGGCACCGGACAGCGACAAGTTCGTCTACAAGATGCGCTGGCAGGACGCGCTGCACGACTGGGTCCGCGAAGAACTGGCGGTGCACCCGCAGCTGGTGCTGATGGGTGACTTCAATGTCGCACCCGACGACCGCGACGTCTACGACCCCGTGGGTTGGTTCAACCAGATCCACTGCACGCCGCAGGAACGCGCCCAGTTCCAGCGACTGGTGGCCCTGGGCCTGACCGATGCCTTCCGGCTCTTCGAACAACCCGTCAAGAGCTGGAGCTGGTGGGACTACCGCAACCTGGCCTTCAGAAAGAACCAGGGCCTGCGCATCGACCACATCCTGGTCAGCGAGGCCCTGAAGGCGCGTGTGCAGGCCTGCGTCATCGACAAGCTGCCGCGCAAGAACGAGCGGCCCAGCGACCACGCACCGGTGGTCGTGGATCTGGCGCCCGCCTGATCAGCCGGCGCCCATCAGGGCCGGCTTGAGCGAACTGTCGGCGGGCTTGTCGCCCAGCCAGATCTTCAGCAGTGCGTTGTAGAAGGCCAGGTCCGGCAAGGGCTCGGCCAGGGCCTTGCCGTTGAGGTGGATCACCGTGCCCTTGTCCGGCACCCAGTCAACGTCCATGGAATCGCCCTTCTTCAGGCCCCCGACGTTCACGAAAACCTCGCCGAGCTTGGCCATGTGGTTCATGAGCTTGCCCTTCTCGGCCTTGTCGGTATTGGCGTTGATGCCGGTCATGAACGCCTGACCAAAGTCTTCACCCGACACTTCCCGCAGCATCACGATATTGAAGCGGCGCGGGCCTTGCGAACCCAGGATGCCGTCGACCGTGGTTTCCTTCTTCCCGAGGTACAGGCCCATGGCGTAGACCTTGAAGACTGCGCGCGTGCGCACACCGGCGCCATTGAGCTTCAAGTCCTTGCCAGCCACCTTGACGCTGTCTTCCAGCTTCACGCCGGCCACTTCAATGGCCAGGGCCATGGCGGGTGTCAGGAGGGCCATGCACAGCGCGGCGGTGAGGGGCTTGCACAGGGTGCGAAGAGCTTGCTTCATGGGAGTCTTTCAGTTGATTGGAATGCTTGATTCAGGCGTGTGCGCCCTCGAGCTTGAACAGGCTGACCGTGCCTTCCAGGTTCGCGGCCTGCGATTTCAGTGATTCCGCAGCGGCCGCCGCCTGTTCGACCAGCGCCGCGTTCTGCTGCGTGGCAGAGTCGATCTGCACGATGGTCCGGTTGACCGACTCGATGCCGTCGCGCTGCGCCTGGCTGGCCGAAGCGATCTCGTCGATCAGCCGCGCCACCTGCTCCACGCTGGCCACCAGCTTGTGCATGGTGCTGCCAGCCGCGCCGACCAGGCTGCTGCCTTGCGACACCTTCTCTACCGAATCGCCGATCAAGGTCTTGATTTCGCGGGCGGCGCCAGCGCTGCGCTGCGCCAAGGTCCTGACCTCGCCCGCCACCACGGCGAAGCCGCGGCCCTGCTCGCCCGCACGTGCCGCTTCCACCGCGGCGTTCAGCGCCAGGATGTTGGTCTGGAAGGCAATGCCGTCAATGACCGCGATGATGTCCACGATCTTCTTGCTCGACGCGTCGATGGAGCCCATGGTCGCCACCACCTGCTGCACGGCCTGGCCGCCTTCGGCCGCCACGCTGCGCGCGGTGCTGGCCAGGCTGCTGGCCTGGCGTGCCGTTTCGGCGTTGTGACGCACGGTCTCGGTCAGGTCCTTGATCGCATGGCTGGTCTGCTCCAGCGTGGCGGCTTGCGATTCGGTGCGGCTGGACAGGTCCTGGTTGCCGCTGGCGATTTGCGAGGACGCGGCCGCGATCGATTCGGTGCCGTTGCGCACGTTGCCCACGATGCTGCGCAAGCTTTCGTTCATGTCATGCAGTGCGGCCATCAGCTGCCCGGTCTCGTCCTGCGTGCGGGCTTCGATGCGCGTGCTGAGGTCGCCCGAGGCCACTTTCCTCGCGATCTCCACGGCGCGGGTCAGCGGCGCGGTGATGCTGCGCGTGGCAATGAAGCCAACCACCGCACTGATCACCGTGGCGGCCAGTGCCAGCGCGAAGATCAGCCAGCCCGTACGCCTTGCCTGCGTAGCCGACTCTTCGCCGGCGCTTTCCATCAGCGAGTGCTGTCCTTCGACGAACTTGTCCATGGCTGCCAGGTACTTGCCCTGCACGCCGCGCACGCTGAACATGTACTTGACCAGCGCTTCGTCCTTGTTGCCTTCGCTGACCAGCTTGGTGAAGCCTGCCTGGGCCGGCGCAAACTTGTCGCGCAGTGCCGTGATGTCCTTGAGCTGCGCCACGCCGTTGTCGTCAGTCACGCGTTCGGTGAGCGAAGCCAGGGTCTGCGCCTGCGCCTTCATCAGCTCATCGATGCTGGTCAGTTCCTTCTTGATCTGGCCATCGTCGGTCATGATCAGCACGGCCATCATGCTGCGTGAGACTTCGCCGACTTCAGCCTTGAGCTTGTTTGCCAACACCGTGTTGGGATAGCGCGTGCCGACCACAGTGGCCATCTCGCCGCTGAGGGCCGAGATGCGTGTGAAGGATGCGGCCGCCATCACCAGGAAAACAGCGATGACCAGCACGAAGACCAGCGCCAGACGCTGGCCGATGCGAAGACGGGTGAGAGACATGAAGGAGGCGACTCGGTGAGCTGTGGGCGCTGACCACCGCTCATTCCGCCAAATGGAAACGGCCGGTCCAGCTTGGTGGGCTGGACTTCGGCCGTTGATTCGCAGACTGGTGTGCGGAAGTCACACCGACTGCAGGAGAAAGCCTCGTGGGCTCAGTCGGGCAGGCCCAACTCCTGGATCTTTCGGGTGATGGTGTTGCGGCCGATGCCCAGTCGTTGCGCCGCTTCAATGCGGCGACCTCGGGTGATTTCCAGCGCGGTCTGGATCATCGTGGCCTCGAACTGGTGCGTGAGCGCCTCCCACACCCCAGGCTCGTGCGCGTCGAGACGGCGCTTGGCGTCGCGCTTCAAATCGGCCAACCAGGTCGCCTGTTGCACCGGTGTGGCGCCGGGTTCTGCCGCGGCGGTGGCGGCGGGCGCGGCAAGCGCACTGTCAGCAGCTGGCGACGATCGCGCCGCAGCCGGCGCGCCAGTGGTGTCCAGCAGCTCGGGCGGCAGGTCCTTGGGCTCCACCACTTGCGCCGGCGCCATCACCGTGAGCCAGTGGCACAGGTTTTCCAGCTGCCGCACATTGCCTGGAAAGTCGAATGCCGCCAGTCGGCTCAGCGCTTCTTCGGTGATGCGCTTGGCTTCCACGCCCAGTTCCTTGGCGCTCTTGCCCAGGAACAGGCGCGTCAGGCCGGGGATGTCTTCGCGGCGTTCGCGCAGGGGTGGCAGGCGCAGCCGGATGACGTTCAGGCGGTGGAACAGGTCTTCGCGGAACACGCCCTGGCGCACGCGCTCTTCCAGGTTCTGGTGCGTGGCTGCGATGACGCGCACATTGCTCTTCTGCGGCTGGTGGCCGCCGACGCGGTAGAACTGGCCGTCACTCAGCACGCGCAGCAGGCGCGTCTGCAGATCGAAGGGCATGTCGCCGATCTCGTCCAGGAAGAGCGTGCCGCCGTCGGCCTGCTCAAACCGGCCACGGCGTGTGGCCTGGGCGCCAGTGAAGGCGCCCCGTTCATGGCCGAAGAGTTCACTTTCCAGCAGGTCTTTTGGAATGGCCGCCGTGTTGATGGCCACGAAGGGCCCGCCGCTGCGCGGGCTGTGCTTGTGCAGCGCACGCGCCACCAGTTCCTTGCCGCTGCCACTTTCGCCCGTGATGAGCACGGTGACATTGCTTTGGCTCAGCCGCCCGATGGCGCGGAACACGTCCTGCATGGCGGGCGCCTGGCCCAGCATTTCGGGCGCCTGAACCGGAGAGGCTTCCGCCACTTCTTCGCGCACGCTCTCCTGCACCGCACGGCGGATGAGGTCCACCGCAGCGGTCACGTCGAAGGGCTTGGGCAGGTACTCGAACGCCCCGCCCTGGAAGGCACTCACAGCGCTGTCCAGGTCGGAGAAGGCCGTCATGATGATCACGGGCAGGCCTGGGTGGCGCTGCTTGACTTGCGTGAGCAGTTCGATGCCGCTGCCGCCGGGCATGCGGATGTCGCTCACCAGCACCTGGGGCGTGTCGTCTTCCAGCGCCTTGACCACGTCGCGTGGGCTGGAAAAGCAACGCACGGCCAACTGCTCGCGTTGCAGGGCCTTTTCCAGGACGAAGCGGATGGATTGATCGTCGTCAACGACCCAGATGGGTTTCATGCCGGGCGGGTTCTCTGTTGAACGCGCAACCACCCGAGGGACGCAAGCGCCTTCGCGGGAGTCGGCGCACTGGGCAGGCTGGAGGCTGGTTTCATGTCAGGGCAGTGGAATCAGTATCTTGAAGACCGTGCGCCCCGGAACACTGTCACATTCGATCGTGCCGTGATGCTGCTGCACGAAGGTCTGCGCCAGTGTGAGCCCGAGTCCGGAGCCGCCCTCTCGCCCGCTGACCAGCGGGTGAAAGATGCGGTCCCTGATGTCCTCGGGCACACCGGGGCCGTTGTCTTCGATATGCAATTCCAGTGCCAGACGAAAGCGCTGGCGCCCGAAAGTGGCTTGCCGCGCCACGCGCGTGCGCAGCGCCAGCCGGGCGTCGCCCGAAGCGATGCGCTCGGTCAGTACCTGGGTCGCGTTGTGCGCGATATTGAGCACCGCCTGGATCAACTGTTCGCGGTCGCCGCGGAATTCGGGGATGCTGGTGTCGTAGTCGCGGACCACCGTCAGGCCGTTGGGGAACTCCGCCAGGATCAGCGAACGCACACGCTCGCAGACCTCGTGGATGTTGACATCGGCCACCACATGGGGGCGGCGGTGCGGCGCCAGCAGCCGGTCCACCAGTGCTTGCAGACGGTCGGCCTCCTGGATGATGACGCGCGTGTACTCGGTCAGTTCCTTGGGGCTGAGCGCCCCCTGCGTCGCCGTCCCGCGACGGCTTGCCCCCCGGCTCGCTTCGGCTTGCTCGGCCGGGGCGCCCTTCCCCCAGAGTTCCATCTCCAGCAACTGCGCGGCGCCGCGAATGCCGCCCAGCGGGTTCTTGATCTCGTGCGCCAGGTTGCGCACCAGATCCTTGTTGCTCTGCGCCAGCGTATGGGCTCGCTCCTCGCGGTCCAGACGGGTCTGCTGCTCGATCTCGATCAACTCGATCAGCACGCAATCGGGAACGTCTGACTGGCTGACGATGACGTGCACCGGCAGATCGCCGGTGGTGGCCCGCCGCAATTGGGCATCGAAGCGGCTGGTGGCCACCTGGTTGCCGGCCACCATCTGGACCGTGTCGCGAAGTGCCGAAGGCTCGGTCAGCCAGTCAAAGACGTTGGTGCGCTGGAGGGACCTGCGCGACACGCCGAGCGTGTTTTCCAGGGCCGAATTGGCTGTCAGGCAGTGTCCACCCGACTCCACCAGAGCCACCATGGTGGCCAATTGATCAAAGGCAGCCCACTCTTGCTGCAAGCGCTCAAGCATCATGGAACCCCGGGCCGTTGAATCTTGTCCACTCCAGGGCAACGATGAGGCCCTGGCACGGCCTCGTGCCGCTCACTGCGGGAGCTTGGCCATCTCGCGCCGCAGCGCACCGATGTCGGCTTCCTTGCGCTGGATGGCGGCGCGCATCTCGGCGACGCGGTCCTGGTACTTGGCGTAGTTGCGCTCGTCGCCCTTGCGTTCGGGCTCGCCATTGTTGAAATCGGCCTTCATGGTGGCCAGGCGTTCTTCTTCGGCGCGCAGTTCGTCCGCCAGGATGCGCCTGGCGTCGCTGTCGCGCGCACGCTGTGAAGCCGGGTCCACCTTGGTATCGCCGCTGCGCGGTGCGCTGGCCCCGTTGCCCGCAGCTGGCCGCAACCTCGGCGGTGCGGGTACCACGGTGATCGGCGTGCCTTCAATGGTGCGGCAGCCCTTGTCCTTGGCTTCCTGCGCGCTCATGGCGTCCGTGTAGAGCACCGGCGGGCCGGGGCAGCGGTACACGGGCTTGAGGTCCTGCGCCGATACGGCACCAGCAGCCAGCAAGCAGGCCAGGGCTGAGGCAAAGGCCGTGACGCGGCAGTCCAGAGGTCTATGCATGGCCACATTGTCGCGCAGGCCAGCGCCGCGCGTGAACTGCAAAAACTGCAACGAAAAATGGGCGGCACCTGTTGCCGGTGCCGCCCATTGCTGGCGTGTGCTTCTGAAGGCAGGGCGACCGCCCTGCGGCTTCACAGCGTGTAGTACATGTCGAATTCGACCGGGTGCGTGGCCATGCGGAAGCGGGTGACTTCCTGCATCTTCAGGTCAATGTAGGCGTCGATGTAGCTGTCCGTGAACACACCGCCCTTGGTCAGGAACGCACGGTCCTTGTCCAGGTTTTCCAGCGCCTGGTCCAGGCTGTGGCAGACGGTCGGGATCTTCGCGTCTTCTTCCGGCGGCAGGTGGTACAGGTCCTTGGTGGCGGCTTCGCCCGGGTGGATCTTGTTTTCCACGCCGTCCAGGCCGGCCATCAGCAGGGCCGCAAAGCCCAGGTACGGGTTCATCAGGGGATCCGGGAAGCGGGCTTCCACGCGGCGACCCTTGGGATTGGCGACGTACGGGATGCGGATCGACGCAGACCGGTTCTTGGCCGAGTAGGCCAGCTTCACCGGGGCTTCGAAGCCAGGCACCAGGCGCTTGTAGCTGTTGGTGCCAGGGTTCGTGATGGCATTCAGCGCACGGGCGTGCTTGATGATGCCGCCGATGTAGTACAGCGCAAAGTCGCTCAAACCGGCATAGCCGTCACCGGCGAACAGGTTCTTGCCGTCTTTCCACACCGACTGGTGCACGTGCATGCCGCTGCCGTTGTCGCCGACGATGGGCTTGGGCATGAACGTGGCCGTCTTGCCATAGGCGTGGGCCACGTTGTGGATGATGTACTTCTGCAGCTGCACCCAGTCAGCGCGCTGGATCAGGGTGCTGAACTTGGTACCGATTTCCATCTGGCCGGCATTGGCCACTTCGTGGTGGTGCACTTCAACCGGGATGCCCACGCTTTCCAGCAGCAGGCACATTTCCGAGCGCAGGTCCTGGCCGCTGTCGACCGGGGGCACGGGGAAGTAGCCACCCTTGACGCCCGGGCGGAAGCCGGTGTTGCCGTGTTCGTATTCCTTGCCGGTGTTCCAGGCAGCTTCTTCAGCCTCGATCTTGCTGAAGCAGCCCGACATGTCGTTGCCCCAACGCACGCTGTCGAAGACGAAGAATTCGGGTTCCGGACCGAAGTAGGCGGCGTCCCCCAGGCCCGTGCTCTTCATGTAGGCCTCGGCGCGCTTGGCCAGCGAACGCGGGTCGCGTTCGTAGGGCTTGCCGTCGGCGGGATCGATGACGTCGCAGGTCAGGATCAGCGTCGGCTCTTCGAAGAACGGGTCGATATTGGCCGTGGCGGGGTCGGGCATCAGCTGCATGTCAGAGGCTTCGATGCCCTTCCAGCCGGCGATGGACGAACCGTCAAAGGCGTGGCCGCCGGTGAACTTGTCTTCGTCGAAGTGGGAAACGGGCACGCTGACGTGCTGTTCCTTGCCGCGGGTGTCGGTGAAGCGGAAGTCAACGAACTTGATTTCGTTTTCCTTCACCATCTTCATCACGTCGGCAACAGTCTTTGCCATGCAGATCTCTCCTAAGCGGGGCGCGGGTTGGTTATCTGGGAGGGGATGGGCGGCCCGGGGCGACCCCTGGCTCATTTGAATTTAGCAGAAACCATGCCCGCAACCCGGTCGCCTGGCTGCAGCGCCGCAGCCTGTGACCCACCGCGCCATCCGGGGACCTTGTCAACTTTGGTGCAGGGCTTTGCTCCAAAATGGTGCCACTGTCACCGACCTACCGCACCATCTCGGGGCCCAGCTTGGCACCAAACTGCTCCAGTCCTTGCAGAAGGTCGGCGAAGGCTTCTTGAGGGTCGGCCGCCGCTTTCACGCCCAGTTCAATGTGGCGCCCATGCTGCGGGTGGTCCACGCTGGGCAGGCTGAAGACCTTCACGCCCGGGTGGCGGCTTTCGATCGCTTCCATCAAGGGCGTCAGGCTGGCCTCCATGGCACCATAGACGATGACAGAGCGTTCGACTTGTCGGCCACCGCCGTGCAAATGCACGTACTGCTGGTCCAGGACCCATTCGATCATCGGCCAGGCCATGACCGGAAAGCCGGGAACGAAGTGCACATGGCCGAGGCTGAAGCCTGGGATCTTGTTGAAGGGATTCGGAATCAGCTGGGCGCCCGCCGGGAACACGCCCATGTTGAGGCGGTGCACGTTGTCGGCGCGGTCCGGTTCGTAGGGTTGGCCCTGTTCGAGAGCCACGTCCCGCATGCGTTCCTGGATCAGCACCTTGGCCTGCGGATGCAGCACCAGTTCCACGCCCAGGGCGACGGCGGCGCACTGGCGCGTGTGGTCGTCGGGCGTGGCACCAATGCCGCCGCAACTGAACACCAGGTCGCTGCTGGCAAAGGCATGCTGCAGGTCAGCCGTGATGCGCGGGCGATCGTCGCCTACATAACGCGCCCATTGCAGTGACAGTCCGCGCGCACCGAGCAGTTCGATGACTTTGGGCAGGTGCTTGTCCTGCCGCTTGCCCGAAAGGATCTCGTCGCCGACGATGATGAGGCCGATGTTCATGGGGACAGGCTGGGTGATGACTCGATGGTGGGGCCGCCCTTGGGCTCCAGCGCGCGCAGCGCCTGCAATTGCGCCAGGCAGAAGTGTGCAAACCAGCAGGCGGAGAAGACGAAGATGACCGTGTACAGCCAGACCGCCACCAGGGCCAGGATGGGCGCCAGCAGCAGCGCCGCTCCGCCCATGGCAAACAGGAGCGAAGGCAGCGTGCCCGCGTAGCCGCACAGCACACCCATCAAGAGCAGGCTCCAGCGCCTGCCGCGCATGACGGCACGGCGCTCTGCCGCGCTGGCATGCAAGGCCAGCACGTCGAAGCTGAAGACATGGCAGGTCAGCCAGCCCCAGATCAGCGGCGGCAGCACCATCACCAAGGGCGGCACCAGCCACAGCGGGATGCTCACCACCAGCGCCAACACCGCGGCGGCCGTGCAGGCGAAAGCCCAGCCCAGTCCGTGCAACCAACTGGCGCCCTGTCGCGCCTGCAGGCCCGGAAAGCGCTTGGCCACCACCAGGCGCACCACGGCAGGCGTGGCCAGGGTGGCGACCAACAGCAACGTCAGCAGCAGCACCACGGGCACGGACAGGGCCACCACCACAATCGGCGCCACCATGGCACGCAGCTGGGGCGCACCGATGCTCTGCAGCCACTGCAGCACGGCCCCGCTGAGTGACCAGGACTCCAGCGCACCGCGCACCGCATCGATGCCCGATTCCCACCAGGCCCACCCGGCAAGCCCGACCAGCGCACCCGACACCACCAGGGGCAGGAGCGACCACAGGAAGACACGCGGGTGCAGACAGGTCATGAAGGCCCGCCAGAAGGATTCCCAGATCGTCATGAAGGCAGGCCCGCGCGCCGGTTGAAGATTCGTTGCAGAGCCAGCCACTGCTGGGCCCAGAAGCCATGGCCGTAGTCACGGCCTTCCAGCTGGTCGCGGATGCCGGTGGGCTCGTAGCGGTCGTCAAAGCGGGCGGATCGGAACAGCACATCCCAGACCGGGAACAGGACCGCGAAGTTGTGGCCCCCCAGGCTGCCGGGGCCGCGGGATTCGTGGCCTTCGCCCATGGCGTGGTGCAGCCGGTGGAACCGTGGGCTCACCAGCACGCGGCCCAACAGCGGACCGAAGGACATGCGCACATTGGCGTGCGACAGGCTTTCCAGCAGCTGGGTGGCGGCCACCACCGCCACGAACTGAGCCGGCGCAATGCCCACCAGAAGCGCAACTGCCACGAAGATGCTGTCGCGGAACACGTTGTCCAGCAGGTGGTTGCGGTTGTCGGACCACATCGTCATCTGGCGCTGGCTGTGGTGCAGCGCGTGCAATTGCCACCACCACGAAAAGTGGTGTTGCGCGCGGTGGATGGCGTAATCCACGGCATCGAACACCAGCAGGTACATCACAAAGCTCAGCCAGGCCACGTCGGTCACGCCGGGCCAGAGCCCGTCGAGCGACCACGCGGGCAGACCGGCCAGGCGCGCCTGGCCGGTGAGTTCGTCCCACACGGGTTCGAGCAGCAGAAATATCACGACCCGCACCAGGCCCAGGCGGTGGATGAGCGTGTAGATCACGTCGACGCGAACGGCCGCGCGGTCGGTGACAGGCTCCACCGGCTTCCAGCGCTCAAATGCCTTGAACACAAGCAGCATCACGGCCAGCTGCAGCAGGCCGATGAGCAACCAGCCCGTGCCGCTGTAGCCGTTTTCAAGCAGGTTGCCCATGCCCAGCTGGAACATGAGCGGCTGGACGATCTGCTCAAAGAGCCATTGCTGCGCGTTGCCAAAGAGGTCCGTCAAGCCATCCATCGCACACCATTCATCGCACATGCTCCACGGCCGCCCGGTACTTCGGATGCTCACGCAGCGTCGCAAAGCAATAGCCCTTGTCCTTGAGCCCCTGGATCAGCGGTTCCAGCACCACGGGCGCCCAGGCATCCTGACGCGACCAGATGCCCAGGTGGGCGACCAGCACGTCGCCCGGACGCACGTCGCGCAGGGCCTTGGCCAGCAGGTCCTTGTTCGGATGCTGGTCGCTGGGCAGTTCGTCGCCCAGAAAGCCCGCGGGTGGCCAACCCACATGCGTCCAGCCACAGCTGGCCGCCGCCCTCAGAAGAGCCGGCGAAGTCTTCCCGCCCGGCGCGCGGAAGATGGACGACATGGCCTGCCCCGTCATGGCCTTCAGACGTTGCGCAGGACGCTCCAGTTCCGCGCAATAGGCCTTGCTGTCCAGCACCCGCGTTTTGCCGGCCAGCGGACCCTGGGACGGCTTGAATTTCATGCCCTTGGGCGTGTCGGCCAGCCAACTGTCATGGTCCCAGGTGTGTGAACCGAACACATGCCCTTCGGCCACACGTTCACGCCACCAGGGCGCCCATTGATCGTCCAGGCTGCTGCCGCCGGTGAGGGTTCGCTCGTTGGCCAGGAAGAAGCTCACGTGCACGGCCTGGCGCTTCAGCACGTCGGCCACCAAGGGCGCCACGCCCATGTGGCCGGTGTCGAAGGTCAGGAAGATGGGCTTGTCACAGGCCGCCAGGGCATTCGCCGACGCCAGGCATCCCGCAAGGATCAGGCTACTGCCGAGGCGCATGGTCCAGTGTCCAGACGCCGTGTGGCGAGCGGCCGACCTCGATCTGCCGCACGACCTTGCGGCTTTCCAGGTCGACGATGCTCAGCTTGCGCGCCCAGCGCGAACTGACGAGCAAGGTCTTGCCATCGGCCAGCACTTCCATGCAGTCCGGGCCGCCGGGGCCGGGGTAGTCCGCCACCACCGTGAGTGTCTGCGTGTCAATCAGGCTGATGGTGTTGGCCACTCGGTTGCTCACGAAGACATGGCGCTTGTCGCCTTTGGCGCGGAAGGCATGGGCGCCTTCGCCCGTGGGGATGCGTTTGATGAGCCGGGGCGCCGGGCCGCTGACGTCGTAGGCTTCGACGAAGCGGTCGCCCGTCAGGCCCACAAGCAAGGTGCGGTCGTCGGCCGTGAGGTACAGGTCCGCGGGCAACTTGCCGGTCTTGATCTTCCAGCGCGGCTTCTGTGTGGCCAGATCAATGGCGAGCAACTCGTCGCTGTCCTGCAGGGACGCATAGACCACGCTGCTCTTGCTGTCGATGTTCAGGTGGCTGGGCGTGCGCGGCGCGGCGATGCGCTGCACCAGCTTGAAGGGCTCTGCAGCGTCTGCGCCTTGCCAGCGGTACAGGTCCACGTGGTTCAGCCGGTTGGCCGCGGTGACGAACCACTTCATGTCGGGCGAAAAACGCAGGTGGTAGGGGTCCAGGATGTTGGGCACGGTGCGCTTCACCACGCCCGTGGCGGGGTCGATGAAGGTCAGCGTGTTGGCCGTGGCGTTGGCCACGATCAGCGTCTTCTCGTCCGGCGCCAGGTACAGGTGGTGCGGCTCCTTGCCCGTGGGAATGCGCTTGACTTGCGTGTAGGTTGCGGGGTCGATGAGGCTCACGTCCGCGTCTTGCGAATTCAGCACAAAGATGGGACTGGCCGCCTGCGCAGGCAGGTGCAGGACGGCTGCGGCACAGCAGGCCGCGGAAAACACGGCACGCCAAGCGTGACCGAAGGTAATGAAATTCACTCGTCGTCACCGCCCAGAATGCCACCCAACAGGCCACCGCCGGCCACCAGGCCGCCAAGGGAACTTTCTTCACGGCGCCCGCCCATCTGGGGCGCAGCCGCAAACACGCGGCTGGCCAGGCGGCTGAACGGCAGGCTCTGCAGCCACAGCGTGCCTGGGCCGGTCAGCTTGGCGAAGAACAGGCCCTCACCGCCGAACAGCGCCGTCTTGATCTTGCCCACGTACTGGATCTCGAAGTTGACGCCGGGCGTGTAGGCCACCACGCAGCCGGTGTCCACCAGCAGGGTCTGCCCAGGCTGCAATTCGCGGCGCACCACAGTGCCTCCCGCATGCACAAAGGCCAGGCCGTCGCCTTCCAGCTTCTGCATGATGAAGCCCTCGCCGCCGAAGAAGCCGGTGGACATCTTCTGCTGCAGGGCGATGCCCAGCGTCACACCCCGGGCCGCGCAGAGGAAGGCGTCCTTCTGGCAGATCAGCGTGCCGCCCAGCTGGTGCAGGTCCATGGGCAGGATCTTCCCGGGGTACGGGGCACCAAAGGCGACACGCAGCTTGCTCGAGGACCCATTCGTGTAGACCGTGGTGAACAAGGATTCACCCGTCACCAATCGCTTGCCGGCGCCCAGCAGTTTGCCCAGCAAGCCGCCCTCCTTGACGCTGCCGTCACCGAACACGGTGTCCATGGCGATGCCAGCGTCCATGAAGAACATGCTGCCGGCTTCGCCCACGGCCGCCTCGCCGGGGTCCAGTTCGATTTCGACGAACTGCATCTCGGCGCCCTTGATCTCGTAGTCCACCACGTCCATTGCCACGAACGTTCTCCAGGCTTCGTCACACAGGGGCTCATGCTACCCGGCCACGGTTGCAACACGTTGCAATGCAGCATGACCCAGATCAGGAAACTGCGCGTCGCTTCCACACAATGATCCGCATGGCTGGCGTTGCTGAGACACTGGGAATGGCCACCGCTGCGCTGGCGGTGTCGGCTGCCGCGCTCACGGCCTTTGGCCTGCGCCAACGGCGCTACGAAGGCTGGCAGTTCTGGGTGTCTGCCATGTGGCTCACGTCCCTGGGCATGGCCGTCGCCGCGGCATGGCTTGCACCGCTGGGCCGGGCATTGGCCATGGCGCTTCTGATGCAGTGGCCCGTGTGGGCGCTGGTCGGGCTGCGCCGCTTCCACCCGCGGCAGGCATTGCCTGGCCGCGAAAGCTTTGACTGGATCCTGCTCACTGGCGCCACCTTGCTGGCAAGCGGTGCCACTTTGGCGGGTGTGGACGCGCAAGGCCTGGCCACAGCGGCCTTGATGCTGCTGCACCTGTACGTCGCCGCCGTGCTGTTCATGGGCCCAGGTGGCCGCGAGTTCACGCCTGTGCAAAGCCTGGCCGGCGTCGCGGTGCTGGCCGGCCTGGCGCCGGCACTCTTGGCGCTGCCGGAGACCGCAGGATTGCCGCTGATGCTGGCCCAGGGCGCGGCCGCTGCGCTGGGCGGCGTGGCCCTGGCTTTCGTGGCCATCACGCTGGTCTGCGAACGCACCGAACGGCAACTGCGCGACTCCCGCCGCCGGCTGCGTGTGCTGGCCAATGTCGACACCTTGACGCAGGTGCCCAACCGCCGCCACTTTCGGGAACTGGCCGAACACGCGCTGCGCCAGGACGAACCCGGCACTGCAACCCTGCTGATATTCGACGTCGACCACTTCAAGCAGATCAACGACCTCTTCGGCCACGCCGCAGGTGACCGTGCATTGCGCCTGGTCAGCAGCGCCATGCTGGATCACTTGCGTGCGCAGGACGTGCCAGGCCGCCAGGGCGGTGACGAATTCGTCCTGCTGCTGCGCCGCACGGGCGCTCGCGACGCCATGGGCGTGGCCGCACGCATCGTGCATGAATTGCAACGCCGGGCGCCCCTGCAGCAGTTGCCCACGGTGTCGATGAGTTTTGGTGTGGTCCAGGTGGGCCTGGGCGAGAGCATCGCAGCCGCGATGCGCCGCGCCGATCAGGCCCTTTACGAAGCCAAGCGCCAGGGCCGGTCGCGCGCGGTGGCGGCAGTTGGAAACGAAGAGCGGCCCGTGTTCGCGGAAAGCCAGCGCCTGGGCCTGACGCCCGCTTGACCAGGCGCGCACCGAGCTGCGCGACCCGCTGGCGATAATCGTCAGCCATGGGTTCAGCCGTTCTTGCCATCAGCCTTGGTGCCAGCCTCGGTGCCGTGCTGCGCTGGGCGCTGGGTGTGGGCATGAACCACTGGTTCCCTTCCCTGCCTCTGGGCACTCTCACAGCCAATCTGGTGGGCGGCTACTTCATAGGACTGGCCATTGCGCTGCTGGCACAGAACCAGCACCTGCCGCCGGAGTGGCGCTTGTTCATCGTCACCGGCTTCCTGGGCGGCCTGACCACTTTCTCCACCTTCTCTGCCGAGGTGGTGTTTGCCCTGCAACAAGGTCGTCTGGGCTGGGCCGCGGGCACGGTGCTGGTCCATGTAGTGGGTTCGCTGCTGCTGACGATGGCTGGCATGGCCACGCCGACACTTCTGCAGCGCTGATTAGGCGGACTGCCTTAAGGTTGCACCAGAACGCGGCTTCTAGAATCGCGCCGCGATACCTGCTGCAGATGCCGGCAGCACCAGCCCACGTGGAGACAGCTTGATGACCCCTGCCGAGATCCTGGCCGCGCGCGGCCCCCGCGAGTCCATGGAATACGACGTGGTGGTCGTGGGCGGTGGACCCGGCGGCCTGGCCGCCGCCATCCGGCTCAAGCAAATCAATGCGGACCTGTCAGTGGTGGTGCTGGAAAAGGGATCCGAGCCCGGCGCGCACATCCTGAGCGGCGCCGTCATGGACCCGCGCGCCATCTCCGAACTCTTCCCCGACTGGAAAGAACGTGGCGCGCCCCTGAACCAGGCGGTCACGCAAGACGAGGTCTACTTCCTGGGCGAAGCCGACGCGCAGCAGACGCCGCAATGGCTGATCCCCGGCTGCCTGCACAACCACGGCAACTACGTCATCAGCCTGGGCGCCGTGACCAAGTGGCTGGGCGAACAGGCCGAGGCCCTGGGCGTGGAGATCTTCCCCGGCTTCACTGCGGCAGAAGTGCTCTACACCGACGACGGCAAGGTCCGCGGCGTGGCCACAGGCAACCTGGGCGTGGGCAAGGACGGCGAACCGCACGGCGGCTTCCAGCTGGGCATGGAATTGCTCGGCAAGTACACCGTCTTCGCCGAAGGTGCGCGTGGCCACCTGGGCAAGCAACTCATCGCGAAGTACGAATTGGACAAGGGCCGTGACCCGCAGAGCTACGCCCTGGGCGTGAAGGAACTGTGGGAGATCCCCGCTGACAAAGCCAAGCCGGGGCTGGTGGTGCACACCGCCGGTTGGCCCATGGACGAGCACACCTATGGCGGCGGCTTCCTGTACCACCTGGAAGGCAACAAGGTCACGCTGGGCTTCGTGACCGGGCTGGACTACCAGAACCCCTGGCTCAGCCCCTTTGAAGAGATGCAGCGCTGGAAGACGCACCCCGTCATCCGCGCCCATCTGGAAGGCGGCAAGCGCATTGGCTATGGCGCGCGCGCCATCACGGCCGGTGGCCTGCTGAGTCTGCCCAAGCTGGTCTTCCCCGGCGGTGCGCTGGTGGGCTGCGAGGCCGGCACGCTGAACGCCGCGCGCATCAAGGGCAGCCATGCCGCCATCAAGACCGGCATGCTGGCTGCAGAAGCCGCAGCAGCCGCGCTGAAGGCCGGCCGCAGCCACGACGAGCTGGCCGCGTACCCCGAAGCCTTCGAGAAGAGCTGGCTGCATGAAGAACTGAACCTGAGCCGCAACTTCAAGCAGTGGTTCAAGCAAGGCAACACGGTCGGCACCCTGATGACCGGCATCGAGCAATGGCTGCTGCCCAAGCTGGGCTTCAAGTCGCCGCCCTGGACCATCCACCGCAAGGCGGCCGACCACACCCGGCTGCACGCCGCGGGCCAGGTGGCGAAGATCAAGTACCCCAAGCCCGACGGCAAGCTGACCTTTGACCGCCTGAGCAGCGTCTTCATCAGCAACACCAACCACGAAGAAGACCAACCGGCGCATCTGACGCTGAAGGACGCTTCGGTGCCCGTGGCCATCAACCTGGCGCGTTATGCCGGCCCGGAAAGCCGCTACTGCCCGGCCGGCGTCTACGAATTTGTGGAGAAGGACGGCGCAGACCAGCTGGTCATCAACGCGCAGAACTGCGTGCACTGCAAGACCTGCGACATCAAGGACCCGACCCAGAACATCGTGTGGGTCACGCCTGAGGGCGGCGGCGGGCCGAACTACGCGGGAATGTGACGCGCGGCGCGCGGCATAGGCCCCGCGCCGCCTGATTCACACGGGAATGTGACGCGCAAACGGCGGCACCGGCCCGCCGTTAACAAGCAGAACGCGCACGGCACGCGGCAATTCATAGGCGCGTTGCTCCAGTGAAGCCAAGGCCTTGCGGCCGGCTTCGCTGAGTTCACCTTCCACGACGATCAGCGTGGCACGGCGCGGGGTGAAACCGACCAGGCGCTCGGCGTCCACGGCGATGCCTGCATCCCAGGCGTCGGCCTCGTGCAAGGGGCGCCACCAAGCCGCATCGGCCGCCAGCGCGCGCAGGCGAATGCCCAAACGGGCACCGGCGCCTGGCGCGTCTTCCATCCCCCAACTGCCATCCAGCGCCAGGCAGGCGCGGCGCGCGGCCTGGGCGTCGACGGTCTGGAACACGCCAAAGGGCCATTCGATGCGCGGCGCCACCCAGGGCTGTGACCACGGCTTGGTGGCTGGGCCCGCGCCCAGCCGACAGGCTTCGATGACGGCGTCAGTGCGCTTGCAACGGCGTGCGCTGACGGCGCTGGGCGGCACCGCGCGCAGCCGTGAGGAATCGAATCGCAGGAAAGGCATGCGCCGAGTCTAGAGCCCGGCCTGCGGGCCGCAGCGGCTCAATGAAGGGCCGACAGGAACTGCTTCAGCTCGGGTGTCTGCGGCGCGTCAAACAACTGCGCGGGCGGCCCGACTTCGTGGATGCGCCCAGCGTGCATGAAGACCACGCGGCTGCTGACCTTGCGCGCAAAGTTCATCTCGTGCGTGACCATCATCAGCGTCATGCCTTCGTGCGCCAGGCCCTCCACCACGCGCAACACCTCGCCGACCAGTTCCGGGTCCAGCGCAGAGGTGATCTCGTCACACAGCAGCACGCCCGGCTCCATGGCCAGCGCACGGGCGATGGCCACACGTTGCTGTTGGCCCCCGCTCAACTGGTCCGGCCAGGCGTCGAATTTCTCGGCCAGGCCCACACGTTGCAGCAGCGCACGCGCGGTGGCTTCGGAAGCCGCCTTGTCGCGCGCCTTCACCAGGCTCGGCGCCAGCATGATGTTCTTGCCCACCGTGAGGTGCGGGAAGAGGTTGAAGTTCTGGAAGATCATGCCCACGTGCTGGCGCAGCTCGCGCATGGCCTTGGCGTTGCCGGTCTGCAGCGCCTGG
Organism: uncultured beta proteobacterium; assembly: GCA_963750785.1. Taxonomy (GTDB): domain Bacteria; phylum Pseudomonadota; class Gammaproteobacteria; order Burkholderiales; family Burkholderiaceae_C; genus Rubrivivax. Next base: position 156,444 of record CAVVSC010000010.1, read on the forward strand.
CCCTGCACGTCCAGCGACCCGGACTGGAAAGTCTCCAGCCCGTTGACACAGCGCAGCAGGGTGCTCTTGCCGGACCCGCTCTTGCCGATGATGGCGATGACCTCGCCGGGCTGCACGTCCAGGTCGATGCCCTTGAGCACCTCGTTGCTGCCGAAGCTCTTGCGCAGGCCCTGGATGCGGACCATCGGGGCGGGCTTGGGGGTGACTTCAGTGGACATGTCGCAAGCGTCTTTCCAGCACACGGCTCCAGGCCGAGATGGGCCAGCACAGGCCGAAGTACAGCAAGGCCACGCAGGCGTAGACCTTGAAGGGTTGGAAGGTGGCGTTGCTGATCATGGTGCCGGCCTTGGTGAGTTCGATGAAGCCAATCACACTGGCCAGCGCCGTGCCCTTGATCACCTGCACCAGGAAGCCCACCGTGGGCGCCACGGCGATGCGCAGGGCCTGAGGGCCGACGACGTAGCGCATCTTCTCGGCGAAGTTCAGCGCCAGGCTGTCAGCGGCTTCCCATTGCCCCTTGGGAATGGAAGCGACGCAGCCGCGCCAGATCTCCGCCAGGAAGGCACTGGTGTAAAAGGTCAGCGCCAGCGCCGCAGCGACCCAGGCCGACACATTGACGCCCAGCAGCGCCAGGCCAAAGTAGGCCAGGAACAACTGCATCAGCAGCGGCGTGCCCTGGAACAGCTGCACGTAGAGGCTCACGCCCCGCTCCGCACCCGGCCACTGGGCCACGCGCGCCAGCAGCAGCGCCAGGCCCACCAGGCCGCCGCCGACGAAGGCCACCAGGGACAAGCCCACGGTCCAGCGCGCTGCCAGCAGCAGGTTGCGGAAGATGTCCCAGTAGGTGAAGTCGACCATCGTCAGTGCCCGCCGGGCCGCACCAAGGGCACTGCGCCCCCTTGGGGGGCCGCGAACGAAGTGAGCTTGGGGGCAGTCATCAGCGGTGAAAGATGAACTTGCGACCGGCCCAATGCAGGGTCTGGCGCAGCATCACCGACAGTGCCAGGTAGACCAGCGTGGCAGTGATGAAAGCTTCAAAGGCGCGGAAGGTTCGGCTCTGGATCAGGTTGGCGGCATAGCTCAGTTCTTGCGCCGCGATCTGCCCGCAGACCGCCGAGCCCAGCATGACGATGACGATCTGGCTCACCATGGCCGGCCACACGCGCCCAAGCGCGGGCGGCAGCACCACGCGCGTGAAGACCTGCCATTCGTTCATCGCCAGGCTGCGCGCCGCTTCGATCTGGCCCTTCGGCGTGCCCTCGATCCCGGCGCGCACTATTTCAGCCGCGTACGCACCAAGGTTGACCACCATGGCCAGCACGGACGCCCACTCCGGCGTCAGCTTCACCCCCAGGCTGGGCAAACCGAAGAACAGGAAGAACAGCTGCACGATGAAGGGCGTGTTGCGGATCAGTTCCACGTACACGCCCACCACGCGCTGCAGCCACGGTGTGCCCCAGGCGCGGGCCCAGCCGCAAGCCACACCGAGCAACAGGCCGCCGGCGGCGGCCATGCAGGTCAGGCCCAGCGTGAAGGCGGCGCCGCGCAGCAGCGCCGGCCACTCCACCAGCACCGCGCCAAAGTCCAGGGCGATCATGGCCGGACGAACCTCAAGGCATCAGGGCAGTTCGCCTGCGGGGCGGCCCAGCCACTTCTGCGCCATCTTGTCCAGGTCGCCCGCGGCCTTGGCGGCGGCGATGATCTCGTTCACGCGGGCGCGCAGCTTGTCCTCGCCCTTGCCCACGCCGATGAAGTTGGGGCTGTCCTTCAGCACGAACTTGTATTCGACGTTCAGCGTCGGGTTGCGGCCCATCATGTTGCCGGCCACGGACGCCCCTGTGGCGAGCACCTGCACCTGGCCCGACACGAAGGCTGCAACGGTGGCGTTGTTGTCTTCGAAGCGCTTCACATCGGCCGATGCCGGCGCGATCTTGCTGAGTTCCATGTCTTCGATGGCGCCGCGGGTCACGCCAATGGTCTTGCCCGCCAGGTCGGATGCGCCCTTGACGGTGAGGTTCTTGGCGGCAAACACGGCCTGGAAGAAAGGCGAGTACGCGGCGGTGAAGTCGATGACCTTCTCGCGTTCCGGGTTCTTGCCCAGCGTGCTGATGACCAGATCGGCCTTCTTGGTCTGCAGGTAGGGGATGCGGTTGGCGCTGGTCACGGGCACCAGTTCCACCTTCACACCCAGCTTGGCAGCGATGTAGTTGGCCATGTCGATGTCCAGGCCCTGGGGCTTCAGGTCCGTGCCGACAAAACCATAGGGCGGGAAATCGGTCGGGATGGCGATGGTGATGGACTTCTTGGCCATCACATCGTCCAGCGCGGTCTGCGCGAAGCTGGGGAAGGCGGCAAGGGCCGAAGCGGCCCACAGCGCGCTGATCAGGATGCGTCTGTGCAAGGTTGTCTCCTCGTGAGGTCGAGGCGACACCCTGCTCTCAGCGTGTCGCCAAATGCATCAAAGCACGGCGCGTGCCACCCTCACCCACGGGCACGCCGTGCACCACCAACGCAGCTTCGACACCGGCAATGGCGCCCAGGATGTTGGCCGCGTTCTGGTCGCCCAGGTGGCCGATGCGGAAGGCCTTGCCGGTGAGCGGCCCCAGGCCGCCCGCAATCGACACCTGGAAACGTTCGCGTGCCGTGGCCCGCAAGGCATCGACCTGCAGGTTCTCCGGGATGGTGATGGTGGTGACGCTCACCGAGCGCACCGCCGGGTCCTGGCAGAAGAAGTCCAACGCGCCGCCGCTGCGCCAGCCTTCGACCGCGGCCTGCACCGCGCCGGCCAGTTCGGTATGACGCTGGTGCACCGCTGGCAAGCCTTCCTGCAGGATCAGGTCCAGCGCGGCTTCCAGGCCCTGCATCAGGCTGTGCGGCGGTGTGCCGCAGAACTTGCGGTAGTTCAGGTCGGCCTTGCGGCGCGCCCAGTCCCAGTAGAAGCGGGGTGCAGCGCAGGCATCCGCCGCAGCCATGGCGCGTGAGTTGACGGCCAGGATGCCGATGCCTGGCGGGCACATCAAGCCCTTCTGTGACGCGCCCAGGGTCACGTCGGCACCCACGGTGTCCATGTCGTAAGGCGCGCAGCCCAGCGAGGCCACCACGTCGGCCACCAGCAGCGCAGGGTGGCCTGCGGCGTCCATCGCGCGCCGCACGGCCATCAGGTCATTCGTGACGCTGCTGGCCGTGTCGGTGTGCACCGCGAACACCGCCTTGATGTCATGCAACTTGTCGTCCCGCAGGGCCTGCTCCACCGCGGCCATGTCGATGGGCCAGCCCGGCTTCCACGGCGTGCGCACCACGCGCCGGCCCAGTGCTTCGGTCTGGATGGCCCACTGCTCGCTGAAGTGGCCCGTGCCGGGGATCAGCACGGCCTGGCCGGGTGCGGCCAGGTTCTCCACCACCGATTCCCACACGCCGTGGCCGTTGCTGATGAAGAAGAACACGTCGCTCCTGGGCGATTTCACCAAGGTGCGGATGCCGGCCTCGCAGGCCGCGATGTTGGCGTCGACGCGCGGGTCGGCCAGGTCCATGGGCTGCTGGCTCATGGCCTGCAGCACGGCGTCGGGTACGGGGCTGGGGCCGGGCGAGTGGAGCAGGCGGCGGCCGGGAATGCGGGGGCGGTGGATGGTCATGCAAGCATCCTAAACGGCGCCGGTGCCGGCGGCATCCTTGCAGTCCAGGCAAGCAGCAGAATCGGCTCCAGAGCCGCGCCCTGCACACGGCCCACTGAGGAGACATCATGCAAGCGACGCCCCTGCACCTGCTGGCAGCCCTGAGTCTGGCCGCAGCCCTCTTCGGCGCGGGCTGCGGTACCGCACCCAGTGCGGTCGACCTGCGCAGCGCTTGTGCGCCACTCGCAGGCCGCACCCTGCCGGCCAACAGGATGGGCCTGCCCAGTGGCGATGCCCACGTGAGCAGCGCGCAGTGGGTGGCCGCCACGGCCGACAGCACCACCACGGTGGGCTTCAGCCCAGGCCTGCCCGAACACTGCCGGCTGCTGGGCACGATTGCCGCACGCGACCCGGCGGCGCAGCCCATCCGGTTCCAGATCAACCTGCCGCTGGCATGGAACCGCAAGGCCCTGCAGTACGGCGGCGGCGGCTTCAACGGCGTGCTGGTCACGGGTTTGGCACCGCTGCGCGATGCGGCTCCCGGCGACCCCCTGCCCATTGCGCGCGGCTACGCCACGTTTGGCACCGACTCTGGCCACCAGGCTTCGGCCTCGCCGCCCTCGGACCCGGGTGCCTTTGCGCAGAACGACGAGATGCTGGAGAACTTCGCCTTTGCGTCCTACAAGAAGGTGCGCGACGTGGCCGTGGCGCTGATGCAGGCCTACTACGGCCGCCCGCCCAGCCAGCTGTATTACTTTGGCGGCTCCGAGGGCGGGCGCGAAGGCCTGACCATGGCGCAGCGTTTTCCGGCCGACTACGACGGCATCGTGAGCGTGGTGCCCGTCATCAACTGGACAGGCCTGTTCCACGCCTTCGTGCGCCAGGAAACCCCGCAGTTCACCGACTGGCTGCCTGCCGCAAAGACCAGCCTCATCGCCCGCGCCGTGGCCGAGGACTGTGATGCGCTGGACGGCCTGACCGACGGCGTGATCAACAACTACATGGCCTGCCCTGCACGCGTGAACCTGGCGCGCCTGCGCTGCCCGGAAGGCCAGGCGAGCAGCGCCAACTGCCTGAGCGATGGCGAACTCCGCGTGATCCAGGCCACGCTGACCCCTTTCGAATTCAGCTTTCCCCTGGCCTATGGCCTGACCCGCTACCCGGCCTGGCTCCCGGGGCATGAAGACAGCCTGGACGGCCCGCAGGCCCTGAGCTTGGTGCGCTGGCTGACCGGGACAACCGCACCCACCACACCGCCCCAAGCAGCCACCGCCGCCACGCAGTGGCTCTACGGCAGCAACTGGGTGCGCCACGCCATCGCCCGCGACGAGGCCTTCGACGTGCGCAGCTACCGGCCGGAAGCCTTCCGCGAACGCGTGCAACGCACCTCGGCGCTGATGGACAGCACCAACCCCGACCTGTCGGCCTTCTTCGCCCGGGGTGGCAAGCTCATCCTGCGCGAAAACGGGGCCGACCGCGCGCAGAGCCCGGCCATGGGCTTCGAATACCACCGGGCGGTGGTCGCGACGCTGGGCGCCGATGCCGTGGAGCGCAGCATGCGCCTGTACGTGTCACCCGGCTCCACGCACACCGGCAACAGCCGCGCCGTGGGTGGCGGGGCTGCGGTGCCCACCATGGTGGACCTGCTGGACCCGCTGGACCGCTGGGTCACGCGCGGAGAAGCACCCCCTGACGCGATGACCCAGACCCAACGCCAGATCGCGCCGCCATTTGCCGTGCAGGCCTCCAGGCCCATGTGCCGCTACCCGGCCTACCCGCACCACCTGGGCGGCGACGCCCGGCAAGCCGGGAGCTACGCCTGCCGCACCGGCCGGCCCTGAAGCCGCCCTGTTGGCCGGGCCCGTTCAGTTCGCCTCCAGCCCGGCCTTCTTCACCAGTTGTGCGTACTTCAGCAGTTCGCGCTTGAAGGTCGCGGCCGCCTGGTCGGGCGTGCTGATGGCAATGGTGTTGCCTTGCTTGGCCATGGTCTCTTTCACGGCGGGGTCATTGAAGGCGGCGACCACCGCTTCGTGCACGCGCTTCACTTCCGCCAGGGGCAAGCCCCTGGGCCCCAGCACAGCAAACCAGGCGTCCATCACATAGCCGGGCAGGCCCTGCTCAACGAAGGTGGGAACCTCAGGCGCGGCGGCCACGCGCTGGGCCGTGGTCATGCCAATGGCCTTGAGCGCGCCACTCTTGATGTGCTGCTGCACGCTGGGCAATGCCACGGCCGCAAAGTCGACCTGGCCGCCGATGAGGTCGGTGACCATCGGGCCGACGCCCTTGTAGGGAATGTGCTTGGCCGTCACGCCGGCCTCGTCCAGGAACATTTCACCCGCCAGGTGCAGGATGGTGCCGTTGCCACCAGACCCGAAATTCAGCTGGCCGGGCTTGCTCTTCAGCAGCGCGATGAATTCCTTGCTGTTGCTGGCCGGCACCCTGGCGTTGGCAACGATGACGATCGGCGTGTTGCCGACGATGGCAATGGGCGTGAAGTCACCCGGCATGTCGAAGGGCAACTGCTTCATCACGCTGGGGAAAATGACGACGTTGTTGCTGACCACGCCCAGCGTGAAGCCGTCGGGCGCCGACCGGGCCAGCGTCTGCAGTCCCAGCACGCCACCCGCGCCGGGCTGGTTGTCCACCACGATGGCGTGGCCGAGGGACTTGGCCAGCGCGGCCTGCGCCGCGCGGGTGATGGTGTCCACGCCCGAGCCCGTGGCATTGGGCAGGACGAAGCGGATAGGCCTGTCCAGCTGCGCGTAGGCGACCGGCGACATCGCAGCGGCGGTCGCTGCGGCTGTCACTGCGGCAAGGGCTTTCAAGGTCTGGCGACGGTTGGTCTCGTGCATGGCATGTCTCCGTTCTGGTACTGGGTCGCGTCTTCAGGCCACCACGGCCTGCGTTCTGAGTGCTTCAATGTCGCGGCTGCTGTAGCCCAGGCCTTGCAGCAGGGCTTCGGTGTGCTCGCCCATCCTGGGCGGCTGCAGTCGCACGCCCAGGCGCTGGCCGTCCATGGTGAAGGGGAAGAGCGTGGTCTTCACCGCCTGCCCGGCCTTCGGACCGTCGGCGACGATCACGTCGGCCAGGCCCCCCGTGGCGATCAGGTGCGGGTCGTCAAAAAGGTCCTCCGGCCGACGGATAGGTGCAAACGGCAGGCCCGCGGACTCGAAGATGGCAGCCAGTTCAGCGGCACTGCGCAGCGCCAGCCGCTCTCGCAGGGTGGCCAGGAGTTGCGGGCGCAGCGCAACCCGCTGGTTGTTGGTGGCCAACAGCGGATCGGCCTTCAGATCGGGCAGATCCAGCACATCGCAAAAGGCCTGCCACTGCGCGTCGCTGACCGCAGCCAGGAAGATCTGCTCACCGTCCTTCACCGTGAACACGTCATAGACGGCCCAGGGGTTGTCCCGTGCGGGCATGGGTGCGGGGTGGCGCCCTGTCATGGCGTACTGCAGCATGTGCTGGCCCATCAGGAACACGTTGTTCTCGTACAGCGCGCTCTGCACCTCCATGCCTTGGCCGGTGATGCCACGCTGGATCAGCGCGCCCAGGGCGCCGATGGCGCCAAAGAGGCCCCCCATGATGTCGTTGACGCTGGTGCCCGCACGCAGCGGGTCGCCGGGCCGTCCGGTCATGTAGGCCAGGCCGCCCATCATCTGCACCACTTCGTCCAGTGCCGTCCGGTGCTCGTAGGGGCCAGGCAGGAAGCCCTTGTGGCTGACGTAGATGAGGCGGCCGTTCTTGTCGGACAGTGACGCGTAGTCCAGCCCGAACTTCTTCAGCGCGCCGGGCTTGAAGTTCTCGGCCACCACGTCGGCGCTCAGGGCCAGGCGGCGTGCCACCTCGGCGCCTGCCGCTTGCTTCAGGTCCACCAACACGCTCTTCTTGTTGCGGTTGAACATGGGGAAGAAGCCCGAACCCGCGCCCAGCAGGCGGCGTGTGCCTTCGCCGTCAATGGGCTCCACCTTGATGACTTCTGCGCCCATGTCAGCCAGCACCATGCCGCAGGTGGGGCCCATCACCATGTGCGTGAATTCCACGACCCGCAGTCCCTTCAGTGGCAGAGGCGCGCTCGTGTTCACGCGGCCACCATCAAGGTCTTGGGCAGGCCGGCCTGGGCGATGCTGCCGTGCAGGCATTCACCTTCCAGCCACAGCGACAGCTGCCCGCGCAACGCGATCAACGCATCGAACGCCAGGCCCGTGGGCACGCCCATGCTGGCAAACAGATAGGCCACGTCTTCAGTGGACACATTGCCACTGGCACCCGGCGCGTGCGGGCAGCCGCCGATACCGCCCAGGCAGGCGTCAAAACGCCGCACGCCGGTCTGCCAGGCGGCATAGACATTGGCCAGCCCCAGGCCGCGGGTGTCGTGGAAGTGGCCGCAGGTGAGCTTGCCGCCCACGGCTTCAAAGCCACGTGTGAACAGGCGACGGACCTGCTCCGGGTCGGCGTAGCCCACGGTGTCGGCCAGGCCCACGCAGTCGGCGCCCGCGAACAACGCAGCCTGCAGCAGGCGCAGCACTTCGGATTCGTCCACCCGGCCCTGGATGGTGCAGCCGAAGGCGGTGCTCAAGCCCACTTCCAGCAGGCAACGCTGGCCGGTCTCACCGGCCCACGCGTCGCGCAGCCTGGCAATGGCCGCAAGGTCCCCCAGCACCTCGTCCGGCGCCTTGCGCAGATTGGCCAGGCTGTGGGCGTGGCTGGCGCTCAACGGCAGCAGCATGGCGCGGGCACCGCACTGCAGCGCCCGCTCCGCGCCCCGGACGTTGGGCACCAGCACGCTGCCCCGCAGGCCCGGCAGGGTGTTGGCCACGGCAACCAGCTCGGCCGTGTCGGCCAGTTGCGGCAGCAGGCGGGCGGGCACGAAGGAGCCCACTTCCAGTTCTCGCAGGCCCGCCGCGTAGGCGCCCTGCAACCATTGAAGCTTGTCGGCCGTGGGCATGGTGCGGGCCAGGCTCTGCAGCCCGTCGCGCAGGCCCACCTCGCGGACGATGACCGTTTGGAGTGTGTTCATGGCGAGGGACTGTAGCCATGCCGTGCGGCATCATCAGCGGTATTTCGGCAGCTCTGACGTTCCCATCTGGAATGTCTCCTCCCATGCAATCGGACTTCGACCCGGTCACTCTGCGGCTCTTTGTGGCCGTTTGCGAGGAGGGCAACATCGCCCGCGCGGCGGAACGGGAAGCCATCGTCGCGTCGGCCGTCAGCAAGCGCATCGCGGCCGTGGAAGCACAGATCGGCGCACCGCTGCTGGTACGCAGGCGGCGCGGCATCGAACCCACGGCGGCCGGTCTGGCGCTGCCGCATCACGGTGACGGTAAAATACATCTCTTATTCGGGTCATTACCGGTTGTACTGATATCATGGCGAGGATCCCAATAATGATATTACTGAAAAATATGACAGAGATACGTGCCCGTATGTCCGATTCTGAATAAATTTTACTTTGTCTTTCTTGTGCGAATAATATCCCAAGAAAACATGCAAGTGCCAAGGAAACAATAAGCCGTCCCAAGTTGTAGGTGGGACTTCGCCAATACTGCAAGCAAAGGAAAGAAAATGAATGGGTGAGGGAGTGTCTAAATGAATCATAATACAGCCCGGAATAGAATCAGAATTATACTTACAATCGTTCGAAGGCGTTTGTTCACTTGCATTTGCCTATAGATGTACTTGGTTGCGAATACACTGTCAAAGTGTATTTTTTCGTCTGGGTTAGGATTTGTGGTAACTTCAGCTAACTTTTGTTTCAAAAGACTGAATTCTTCTGATTCGCGATATTCTATCGCTAAATCATCAAGATCTTCGTCATTCATCACTCGCAGAATCCAATTTGCGGGGTTGTCGCCTAACTCAATGGGCACTGCGCCTTGGCATTCAAAAAAATCAATCAGGTCAACCGAATCAGTTCCTAAAGGCCCATGATAAGTGACTTCTCCACCTTTCTTTAGCAAAAGCAAATCATCGAAGAGTTCGAAGACGGCAGACGAAGGCTGGTGTATGGTTGCTACGATCGTACGTTTTTGATTGGCAATCTTTCTCAATAAACGAACAATCAGTAAGGCCGACCGTGAATCCAAGCTCGAAGTGGGCTCATCCAAGAAAAGTATCGAGGGAGCAGCAGCCAATTCTACTGCAATCGAAAGTCTCTTCTTTTGTTCAAAAGACAGTCCAGCACCACCTTCTGTCCCGACGAGCGAGTTTTCAAGATTATCCAGTTCGACTTCGTGTAGGACTCGTTTACAGAATGCGGCACGAGATGACGCA
>CAVVSC010000011.1:0-314274 GCA_963750785.1 uncultured beta proteobacterium
GCCTGGTTCCTCGACCAGCGCGACGAATCGCCTCGGGCCCATGCGGCCTCGCAGGCTGGCCTGGTCGGCGCCGTCCGCCTGCCGCAAGGGGCCTTCATGCGGCTGGCGAGCACCGACGTGCAGTCCGACATCGTGATGCTGCGCAGGAGCCAGCCTGGCGAGGCGGCCGATGTGGAGTGGGTCGACCTCGACTTCGTCCCCGACGAGTTGCGCGATCCGCGCTGCCAGGACAAGTACATGCAGTTCAACGCCTGGTACGCGGCCAACCCGCGCAACGTGCTCGGCCTCATCGACAAGGTGACCCGTGGCTACACACCGGTGCCCACTGCCATCCTCGACGGCGACCTCGGCGCAGCGCTGCAGCAGGCCGCCGGCCTGATCCCCAGCGGTGTGTATGTGCCGCTGCCCGTGGCTTCAGCAGCACCGAGCGCTCCGGCGATCACGATCGCCGCACCCGAAGGCGCACGCCCGGGCAGCCACGTGCTGCACGGCGGGCGCATCCACATCGCGCAGCAGGGTGAACTCGTCGACGTCCACGACAGGACGAACGCCACCATGCGCCAGCGCATCGCCGGCATGTGCGACATCCGCGACCGCACGCGCAAGCTGCTGGCCGCCCAGCTGGACGACGTGAGCGACAACGCGCTGGCTGACCTGCGACGCGGCCTCAACGGCAGCTACGACAGGTTCGTCGCCAGGCACGGCTGTCTCACCGGCCGTGCCAACGCCCTCGCCTTCCGGCGGGATCCCGACTATCCGCTCCTGCTGTCGCTGGAGCACTACGACGAAGAGGAGGAAGCGGCGACCAAGGCCGACATCTTTCACCGGCGCACCGTCAGTCGTGTCGTCGAACCGGTCCGGGCCGCCGAGCCCGACGAGGCGCTGGCGCACTCCACGCAATGGCGGGGGCGCGTCGACCTGGTCTACATGGCCGAACTGCTGCAGGCCGATGGGCATGCAGTCGCCCGCAACCTGGAGGATCGCGGCCTGATCTACCGGAATCCCGAAACCGGCGACCACGAGACCGCCGACGCATACCTGTCGGGCAACGTGAAGCGCAAGCTGCACGCAGCGCTGGCGGCCGGCGCCGCCTACGAATCGAACGTCCGGGCGCTCGAGCGGGTGATCCCGGAAGACCTTCCACCCGCCTCCATCGAGCCCAGGCTCGGCGCGGTGTGGATCCCGGCCGAGACGGTCGAGGCCTTCATTCGCGAGATCCTCAAACTGCGCGGCGCCGCCGTGCAGTACCTGGCCAAGGCCGGCACCTGGTCGGTCCAGGTCAACAAGTACGAAGCCCAGGGGAACGTGACCTGCTCGCAGGAGTTCGGCACGGCCCGCATGAACGCGATCGAACTGGTGCTGTGCTCGCTGAACGTGCAGACGCCGACGGTCCGCGACCCGCATCCCGACCGCGACACCTACGTCGTCAACAAGCCGGAGACGGTGGCGGCGCGCGAGAAACTGGGCATGCTGAAGGAGCGCTTCGCGACCTGGGCCTACGAGGACCCGGCGCGCCGCGAGAGGCTGTGCAGGATCTACAACGACCTGTTCAACTGCTCGCGCCAGCGTGAATTCGACGGCTCGCACCTGAAGCTGCCGGGGTTCTCCCGCTGCTTCGAACTGCATGCCCACCAGCGCAACGCCATCTGGCGCATCGTGCAGTCCGGCAACACCGGGCTGTTCCACGCGGTGGGTGCTGGCAAGACCGCCGTCATGGTGGCAGCCAGCATGGAACTGCGGCGGCTGGGCCTGGCGGCCAAGCCGGCCCACATCGTGCCGAACCACATGCTGGAGCAGTACACGGCCGAGTTCGTGCGCCTGTACCCCTGCGCAGCGGTCCTGATGGCCACCAAGGACGATCTGGCCGGCGACCGCCGGCGCGAGTTCGTCTCCCGCATCGCCACCGGCGACTGGGACGCCATCGTGATGACGCACTCGACCTTCGAGCTGCTCGGGATGTCCGTGGCCTACACCACACGGCACATCAAGGCCATCATCCACGACCTGGAGATGGCCGTCCGCATGTCGAGGTCCGACGATCGGTCCAACCGGATCGTGAAGCAGCTGGAGCGGATGAAGAAGGCCTGGAAGGTGCGCCTCGACCGCCTGGCGAACGATAAGAAGAGGGACGACTTCCTGAGCTGGGAGTCGCTCGGCATCGACTGGGTGCTCTACGACGAAGCCCACCTGGCCAAGAACCTTTGGCGCCATACGAAGATGGCGCGAATCGCAGGACTGTCGCTCGCCAACTCACAGCGGGCGTTCGACCTGTACCTGAAGACGCGCCACACGATGAGCCTCTACCGGGGCCAGCATCGGGGCGTGGTCCTGTCCACCGCGACGCCGGTTGCCAACAGCATGGCAGAGATCCACACCTTCCAGCGCTACCTGCAGCCCAACACGCTGGAGGCACTCGGGCTGGAGCAGTTCGACGCCTGGGCCGCCACTTTCGGCGAGACCGTCACGGCGCTCGAGATCGCACCCGACGGCAGCGGCTACCGCCTGAACACGCGGTTCGCGCGCTTCATCAACGTACCGGACCTGATGGGTGTGTTCTGCGAACTGGCCGACATCCGCACACGCGAGATGCTGAATCTGCCGGTGCCGGACCTGAGGGGCCAGAAGCCCCGGACGGTGACCTGCCGGCCGAGCAGCGCCCTCAAGGCGTATGTGCAATCGCTGGTGCGCCGGGCGGAGCGGCTCAGGACTGAGCGCATCGATCCGCGAGTGGACAACATGCTGAGCATCACCAATGACGGCCGCAAGGCTGCACTGGATATGAGGCTCGTCGACGCGACCGCCCCGGCCGATCCCGAAGGCAAGGTGGTGAAGTGTGCCCACGAGGTGCATGAGATCTGGCAGCGAACAGCGGGCAGCAAGTGTGCCCAGCTCGTGTTCTGCGACCTGTCGACGCCGAAGGGCGGCAGGGAATTCAGCGTCTACGAGGACCTTCGGGATCACCTCGTCGCACAGGGCCTGCCCGCCGACGAGATCGCGTTCATCCACGACGCCGAAACGGATGCCCAGAAGGCAAGGTTGTTCCGCCGGGTGCGCGAAGGCTCGGTGCGTGTCCTGCTGGGGTCGACCCAGAAGATGGGCATCGGCACCAACGTGCAGAAGCGGCTTGTCGCCCTGCATGAACTCGACTGCCCATGGCGCCCTTGCGACGTGGAACAGCGGGAAGGCCGCATCCTGCGGCAAGGCAACGAGTGCGAGGAAGTGGAGATCGTCCGCTACGTCGCGGAGGGCAGCTTCGACGCCTACAGCTGGCAGACGGTGCTGACCAAGGCGAAGTTCATCGCGCAGGTGATGAGCGGCGACAAGGGCCTGCGTTCCATCGAGGACGTGGAACTCGCGACGCTGAGCTATGCGGAGGTCAAGGCGCTTGCCTCAGGCAATCCGAAGGTGATCGAGAAGGCCGGCGTGGATGCCGACATCGCGCGCTACTCGTCGCTGTTCATGGTGTGGCGCAACCAGCGCTATGCCAACGAGTCGGAAGTTGCGCACCTGCCGATGCGCATCGAAAGCAGCGCGAAGCTGCTCAGGGCGCTGACGAGTGACGCCGACACGGCTGCCCGCCTGCTCAAAGCAGGCGACCTGGTGGCTACGGTCCACGGTCGAACGCACCGGGGTCCGGAAAGCCTGGGCGATGCCCTGCGGACGGTGATCAGGATGTCGCGCGCGAGCGTGTCGGCCCGGTCGACGGAGGAACTGCTGGGCGCGGTCGGCAGCTTCGAGCTCTGGGTCTTCATCGGCCGCGAGTTCGACGACGTGCACCTGTACCTGAAGGGCGAAGCCATCCACGACTGCCGGTCCTGCCAGACGGGGCCGGCGCTGTACCAGGCGCTGCGCGACACGATCCTGGCCATGTCGGACCGGCGCCTGGAGACCGAGCGCAAGCTCGCGTCGACAAGGCGTCGGCTGGACGAACTGCGCGAGGAACTGGGCAAGCCGTTCGAGCACGAGGAACGGTTGACTGAACTCCTGGGACGGCAGCGTGCGCTGGCTGCCGAACTGGACCTCGACAAGGACGAGGCCGGCACCCAAGGCCTGGAAGCATCCGAAGAATCATTGGCAGCCTGAAGCTGCAACTCAGGCCCCATCGCATCTGCGGTGGGGCCGATTTTCTACGTGGGCACCAGGTGGTTGACGCCGCTGGGGACTGCACAGGCATCGTTGGTGTCGCAGGATCACTTGGTCGATTCAAGTCTGATGATCTGCCTTGATTGACGCTTGCCGATGGCGCCGGTTTAATGCGCTTGACCGTCGCAACACGCCTGCCATCGACGGCTCAGTTCTGAAGCAGGCCGGTGCTGTCGCCGCTACCCTTCCCGGGCCAGAGCAGCCGTTCGAGGTCGTGACCCTCCCTCAGATCGAACCGACACCGTCGGTCAGCGACCGTCCTGCACGGCAGATACTGATTCCACCTTCGATCCGTTCCAGGGCTGCGGCGCGCCCCTCCCGGCGCACAACCGCGGATATGTTCGGGCCAGGTACAAGCCAGATCCACTGCAGCCGAGCCATTTGCAGGCCGGCCAGTTGACGAAGCGATGGCACGCGCTGGCCTGCCGCAGGTCCAGCGCATGGGCCGTAAGCACCCTCACATCGAGGGTCAGGCGAGCCGGGCGTCGCGGCGCCACGAATTCCCTTTCAGCCAGCACTCGATGAGGTCAGCGTGCTGGCGGTTGAATCGACCTCATAGAGTCGTAGCCGACATGGGCTCACTACGACCCAGACCCTCGAGCCCAAACCGACTGCCCCTTGCCGCCAAGCTTGTGGTGCGCTCTGCCCGTCGTCGTTGCATGACAACGGACAGCCGGCACTGTATTCCTTGACGACCGTGAGATCGAGGTTGGAACATGAAGACTGAACTTGCGCTACTGATGCTGACTGACGGCCGACCAAGCATGACGCTCGAAGAGCTGGCCAGACTGCGAAACATCGACCCACGCACCGCGATGAACCAGATCCACGCACGGCGCTTCCCGATCCCTGTATGGAAGGACGGCGCCGGCTACTTCGCGCACGTTGGGGATGTCGCCAAATGGCTGGACGGCAAGCGCGAGCAGGCAACTCATCAGTCCCTCGATGCCTGAGTCGACAGCATTTACCGCAGGCAGCTTCAGTTGCAGAAGAGGCCCGGACAGGTCCGCGCCAGGCTTCATCGCTATGCCTGCTATCGGGCAGTCCGGTTGGCATGCCGTGGGGCGACTGACGACCCCGAGCGGCCGTAGGAAGCACCCGTAAGAGTTACCCGGAAGCCGCCGCTGGCGGCTACCTTGCCAGGTTGCCGATACAGTGGGCCCAATACACGGCTCAGGGTCGACGAGAAAGCGGGATGCGCCCACGCTCCACTGCGATCTGGAGTCGGGCACAGCACGTTTCGGGGCCGCCAATGGAGCATCTGAGACGCTAAGGCAACGCTGAACAAGCCGGCGCATTGAGGCTCAATGGCGCCGAATTGCGTTGACATGCCGGTACTACCGATTCGGCGTTCACTACCGGGTCATCTGGCCGCGTTTCGCGAGTGCCGCAGCACCCCGCGCGCTTCGCGGGCGCACTCATGCGGCAAGGCGCTTGCGCGCCAGGAAGATGTTGGCCAGCGCCGTGGCTACGAACGCGCGCGTGCCGTTCTTGGCCAAACCACGGTAGCGCGCCTTGTCGAAACCCCACAGCCGCTTGACCACGCCAAAGACGTGCTCGACCCGCGCCCGTACGCGCGACTTGACGCGGTTGACCATGCGCTCGAGCTCTTCTGTGACGCTGCCCTTGCGCACCTTCTGATTGGTCCAGTCCGCAGCCGCGGGCGCCTTGGATTTGATCAACGCCTGCTGCGCGGCGTAGGCGCAGTCGCCGTACACGCGCTTCTCCTGCCCGTGCAGCAAATCGGGCAGCGGATGCTTGTCGTGCACGTTGGCGGCCGTGACCACGGCGCTGTGCGCCAGACCGGTCTCGCTGTCCACGCCGATGTGCAGCTTCATGCCGAAGTACCACTGCTTGCCCTTGCGCGTCTGGTGCATCTCGGGGTCGCGCTGCCGCTCGGCGTTCTTGGTCGAACTCGGCGCGCCGATGATGGTGGCGTCCACGATCGTGCCGGTGCCGACCTTCATGCCGTGGGCCTGCAGCACTTCGCCGACTTTGGCGAACAGCGCTTCGCCGAGCTTGTGCTTCTCCAGCAGGCGGCGAAACTTCAGCAACGTGGTGGCATCCGGTACCCGCTCGCGTCCCAGGTCGATGCCCACGAAGCGGCGCAGCGCCGTGCTGTCCAACAGTGCATCCTCGCAGGCCGCGTCGGCCAGGTTGAACCAGTGCTGCACGAAGTACATCCGCAGCATGCGCTGCAGCCCCACCGGCGGGCGGCCGTTGCCCGCCTTCGGGTAGTACGGCTCGATCACACTGCACAAATCCGCCCACGGCACGATCTGCTCCATCGTCGCCAGGAATGCGTCGCGCTTGGTCGGCCTGCGGTACTGTCCGTACTGAACGTTCTGATCGGCGGCCATGGCAAGGGTCTGTTGCTTCATGTCGGAGTCAATGCAGGTGGCGTGCCAGTTCTGGACTTGTTCAGCGTTGCCCTAACGATCGCCTGGGGGATCAATGTTCCTATCGCGGCTGACAATCAGAAACTTCCGGCAATTCGGGGGAGAGGATCCGGCGTTCTCAATCGATTTTCACGAGGGGGTTACCGCGCTCATCGGTGAAAACGATTCGGGCAAGACGGCCGTGATCGATGCCATCCGACATGCATTGACGACCCGCGACATGGAGTTCATGCGCATTCAGCCCGAGGACTTCCACATCCGGGCCGATGGGCAGCAAACGGCGGAGATCACGATCTGCGCCCGTTTGTCCGGACTGACAGACGTCGAGAAAGGCGCGTTCGCCGAGTACCTGACGTACGAGGGTGCGCAGGTCGCCCTCTACGTTCACTGGTTTGCACGCCGCTTGAACGAGACGCCCGGGAGCCGGCGCTGGGTCGACATCGCGGTGCGAAGCGGCCTCGCCGGGGAGGGGCCATCCTTCGACGTAGCGGTCCGGCAGCTCCTTGCGACCGCCTACCTGCGTCCCTTGCGCGATGCCGAACGCGAGATGTCGCCGGGACGCGGCTCCCGCCTGTCGCAGATCCTGAACAACTTCCCGGAGATCAAGAAGGGACAGCCGTTCGACCCGGCTTCGCCGCCGGCCGGCGCGGCGCACGCGGCCAATCTGAGCCTGTCCGGCTTGTCCGACTACTTGCGTCACCTGGTCGACCAACACGAAGGCATCGGGGGCGCCCAGAAGGCCATCAACAACGACTACCTGGCCCGCTTGTCGCTTGCCGGTGAGTCGCTGCACGGGCGCATCAGCTTCGCGGAAGGCGGCACCGAAGCGGCACGGTTGCGGCAGATCCTCGAGCGCCTGGAGTTGGAACTGCTTGCGGGTCCGGATGGTCGGCCCCGAGGCACGTACGGGTTGGGCTCCAACAATCTGCTGTTCATGGCCTGCGAACTGCTGCTGCTTGGCAAGGAGCCCGATGGCCTACCCCTGCTGCTGATCGAGGAGCCGGAAGCGCATCTGCATCCGCAGCGGCAGTTGCGCCTGATGGAGTTCCTGGAAGCCGCCGCCAAGCCATCAGTGGAAGGCACTCGCCGCCAAGTGCAGATCATTGTCACCAGCCACAGCCCCAACCTGACTTCAAAGATCCCGTTGCAGAACCTGGTGCTGCTGCATCGGCAAGGCGCCTACTCGATGGCCGAAGGCCACACGCACTTGAGCAAGAGCGACTACCGGTTCCTTCAGCGCTTCCTCGACGTGACCAAGGCCAACCTGTTCTTCGCGCGCGGCCTGATCGTCGTGGAGGGCGACGGCGAGGCCATCTTGGTGCCTACGCTCGCTCGTTTGATCGGCCGGGACTTGACCGAGCACGGCGTGTCGATCGTGAACGTGGGCGGCACTGGCCTGCGACGCTATTCGCGAATCCTTCAACGCCAGGACCCTGCCAAGGGCGTCTTTGCCACTCCGACGGCCTGCCTGGCCGATATGGATGTGATGCCGGACTGCGCGCCCCGCATCCTGGACTTGGTCGTCGACGATGCGGATCCAAAGTGGATCAGCCCGCGTCGCAAATGGCGGGTGAAGCGCGAATTCGGCGCCACCCCTGCCGACCGACAAGCCGGACTCCAAGCTAAGCGGGTCCGGCTCAGCGAAGGCGATGGTCAGAACGTCAGGACCTTCGTCGCTGATGAATGGACGTTGGAATACGACCTGGCGTTCGCAGGCCTAGCCGAAGAGGTCTACTGCGCCGCCATCCTCGCGGCCAACGACGACCCCTTGAACGACGACAAGAAGACCCATGCAGACGTCACGGCGGCTGCGAAGGTGGACTACGCCGCACTGGTGGCCCAGGCAGCCGGCGATCGCGAGGTCTTGTGCTCCCATGTCTATGAGATGTTCTCGAGCAAGCGAGCCTCCAAGCCCATTGCGGCGCAGTATCTGGCTGACCTGCTGATCGACCGCGCGAAGGCAGGCGAGATCGATGGCACTTGGCTGTCGGCACGCCTTCCGGCCTATATCAGCGAGGCCATCGCCTTCGCCACCACCCAGTCAGCTCCTGCCATGGCAGCCGCGACGCCAGCAGCATGATCGCGGCGTCGGACCTAATCGACCCCATCACCGATGACGACATCGAGTGGGCTCGCGGACTGCTCAAGTTGCAGCCGCTTGATGGGCAGCGGCGCTCGTTCCTGAAGTCGTTGACCACGCTGGACGTCTCGGCCTGCCCCGGCAGCGGCAAGACCACGCTTGTCGTGGCGAAGTTGGCGATCCTCGCGCGCAAGTGGAAAAGCACTTCCCGCGGCATCTGCGTTCTCTCGCACACCAACGTGGCGCGCAATGAGATCGCGCATCGCCTGGGCAGCACGGACGTCGGGCAACGCCTGCTTAGCTATCCGCACTTTATCGACACCATTCACGGATTCGTGAATCGCTTTCTGGCCGTCCCATGGTTGCTGTCGGCGGGCTACCGCGTCGCCGCGATCGACAACGATCTGACGACGAGGGTTCGCCGTCGCCATCTCAACCCAGGGGACTATTTCACCCTGACCGGTTTTCTCGAAAAGAAATTTGTCAGCTTCGACAGCCTGCGCCTTGGCAGCGCCAACTTCGCGACACCGTTGGAGAACACGAGTTTTCCCAGCGGTGTTCACACCAAGATGTACCAGCTCGCAGCGTCCGCGCTGCAGCATGCGGCTGAACAGGGCTACTTTTGCTACGACGAGATCTTCCTTCTCGGTGAAGCCTTGCTGGCGCAGCAGCCCAGCCTCCCCTCGATGCTCCAGAACCGCTTCCCGTTCGTCCTGGTCGACGAGATGCAGGACACCTCCGAACAACAGAACGCGTTCCTGCGGCGGATCTTCCCGCGCGACGTGCCCGCGGTCTGCATCCAGCGCGTCGGTGACCCGAACCAGGCCATTTTCGAGGGTGGCACCGAACCGGTCGCCGATGGGTTTCCCGACGACATCCGGTGCGTCAGCATCGCCGACTCCTTTCGCTTCGACGCATCGATCGGGGCGCTCGCCAACCCCTTCGCCCGTTTCTCTGTTCAACCCAGTGGCTTAGTGGGCGTGCGGCCGATCGCAGTGCCGGGCCAGGATCTGCCCCACACCATCTTTGTCTTTCCAGACAACGATGCTTCCGGCGTTCTGGACGCCTTCGGCCATCACGTGCTCGCCACGTTACCTGCGTCCCTGATCGCCTCGTCGGCGGTCACTGCGCTCGGTGCGGTTCACAAGCCCTTCCCCGACGTGGAACCCGGCCACAAGCAGTATCCCAAGACCGTCGCGCACTACTGGACGGGATATCAGCCAGGTGCGGGCCGTCCGGCCTATCGGCCACGCACCCTCGCCGAGACCCTTCTCACATCGCAGGCGTTCGCATCGAGTGGCGTCCCTCTTCACCAGTGCGTGGACAGCGTCGCTTCAGCGATCACCCACCTTGCCAACCTGCAGGCAGGAACTACGCGGATGAGGTCAAGCAACCGGCAGCACGTACAAGTCGAGAAGCGCCTCGCGAATGCCGCTGAGGAGCGGGCCGTGTACCGCGGCTTGCTCGCCCGATTCGTTATCGATCGGGAGCCGCTTACCGAAGCGCTTTGGACACAGCTCTGCCCCGTGCTTCGGAGGCTTGGGGCCGCCCTGGCCGGGGGGGATGCAAACGCGCCTATCGCCAACGACTTCATGGCTTGGCCAGTTGCCGGGCATGCAGCACCGCCCGCCAGCCCGAATCAAACGCCGTCGACGGCAGTGAACAGCTACCGGTACGTCCACGGAAACGGCAGCGTCGACATCAGGCTTGGCTCCATCCACATGGCGAAGGGGCAGACCCATTTGGCCACGCTCGTTCTCGAGACCTATAACCAAACGCACTTCCTACATGGGCTGATGCCGTGGCTCGTGGGCCAACACCAGCACGGTGCAAAGTGCGCTAGCGACAAGGCGATGCAACGGCTCTTGCAGGTCTACGTGGCGATGACTCGGCCTACGCATCTGCTGTGCTTGGCATTGCGCCAGAGTTCGCTGGGCGCGGGAAAGGAACTGGCGGCGAACCAGGAGAAGCTGATGGCGCGCGGTTGGCAGATTCAGCATCTGTCTGCGATGGCGGATGCCCAGGGATCCGTATTACCCACTGGGTAAAGGGAGTGGTGGACACAATGTGTTCCAGGTCCGAAGCACATTCAGGATCGCGCCTGCGTCCGTTTTGGCAGGCGCATCAGCTGACCGCTTGAGGCCGTCAAGGGTCCGCCACGAAGGGCGACTTCATGGCATCGCGCGTCGATGATCTTCAGTGTGGGAACGTCGAACGTCCCTCCCCATGCGCCCTGCCCGCCACGCACGACGCCAGAAGTCAGCGTGGGGCGAACAGCCGAGCATCCCAGACCACTGGTTCCGGTTCGCTGGCAACGATGCTGCTGAAATCGGGATGCCACGGGTTGATGAGAACGTTCCCTTCCCGGCGTGCCACGACCGAAGGCACAACCAGCACCGCCGTTCGCAGCTCGCGAATCCAGGCGTCACCAAAGGCTCGAGCCACGCGCAGATCCGCGTGGTCCCAACCGGTCGGCAGGCCGCTCTCGTCGTGTCGCTCGACGGCGACCGCCCCTGCGATGGCGATCTCGACCGCGACATGGGTGCGCGGCACCCGTCCGATGCCGGCATGGGCCAGACACTCCAGCATCGCGCCCGCATAGGAACGGCTGGCGTAGATGACTCCCAGGCCCGGGGAATTCCACCGGCCACCTACCAGCGAGGCACCTACCGGGCTGAATGGGTCGAACCGGCCATCGGCGATACGCCAGGCCCGCCAGGTTGGCGCCGCTGCCCGTCTTCTGGCTGGCGCTTTCGATCTTGTCCTGACCGGGTCCTCAGGCCGCGACGCCATGGAACAGCGACCACAGCAGGTTCTCGACGCGGCGCGCACCGAGCTCCGTGAGCGCAACCTCGATCGGCCGCTTGCCGCCCAGCATGGCGTGGCCCGTGGAAAGGAATGCCCGCGCGTCGTCGACGTTGTCCCACACGTGCTCGGCGGTGGCGATCACGCGCGCCAGGCGCTCCACTCGCTCGCCTTCCTGCGGCTTCAGATCCTCACCCCTTCTGTGGAAGGTGGCTGACGGTATGACTCGCTGCATCAAGGCTGCCGCATCGGGCGAGGTGCCGTACACATGGCGAGCCACAGCGCCGAGCGAGGCCTTGGGCAGACCCGCTTCGACCTGTTGATCCAGTTGCTCTATGGAAGTGACCTTGCGACGCAGGCCCAACACCTGGGCGATCTTGCTGGGTTCGACGACGGCTACGTACATGAACTGGCTCCCAATTGATAGATTCTAGTCTATCAGTTGATGAACTGACTGCTTCGGGTCAACGGCCCTGATCCGGCGTGGCGCCGTCGGTCCAGCCTGCGAAATCCGTGGTTCCAAACACGTTTGAGCCTCCTGCTACGGAACTGCTACAGACACCGCTGGAACCCGCATGAATGCTTAACACAGCGTCCAATCCATCATCGGCGCAACGGATAGACGCCACGGGCTAAGTATTTGATTCACAAAAGAAAGATAGTCGACGATGTAAGCAAAATGGACGCGTGCAGAAATGAGTGCACACCGCGTGCACACCAAGTGATTGGATCTGGTCCGTCTGGTGCAGGACTGGACGCAACTGGAGCGCACGCGTTGGCGACATTCTCCCAGCTACCCAGCGGCGGACCGGTTCCGCCAAAGGCTGCAGATCCCGCGCGTGTCCCTGAAGACCGGGCAGACAACCAGGAAGCCGGTTCAAGCGCAACACTGCATCCAGCCAACCGGCTTGCACACCACGATGGCCGAACGAAGGGCTGACCGTCTGGCAAAGGGTGATCTCCTCACACCATGCCGCTGATCAGGTTCTCGCGCATCAGCCGGGACTCGAGCGATTCTCGCGGCAACGCCATTTCGTCCAGGTACTGGCGTCTGTCCAGCGCATGGGCCCGCGCCAGACGGATGCCTTCCTCCGGGCTCACCGCTTGAAAAATCAGACGCTCCCCGGGTCGCAACTGGGCCAGGCCATCGATGTCCGTGGACAACACGGTGGCGATCTTGGGATAGCCCCCGGTGGTCTGGTGGTCGGCCAGCAGGATCGACGCAACGCCATCGCCACCGACCTGGATGGAGCCGCGCACGATGGGCTCTGAAGGAATGGACAAGGCATCCTTCAGGTTCAGAAGCGGTCCCGCCAAGCGCACGCCCATGCGGTCGAAGGCCCGAGTGACCACAAAGCTGTGCTCCAGCAAGTTGCCCACGGCGTCCGGTGCAAAGCATGCAGATTGCGGCCCGAGTACCACGCGAGCAAGGGAGCGTGCCCGCCCGAATTCAGGCACGGAGAGGTTTCCCTCGGCCCGTTCAGACACCTGGGCGTTTCGCACCAGAACCGTGGAGCCGTTTGCGAGTCGGCCTCCACCCAAACCGGAGTTGGAGTGGGTCGACGCACTGCCGGCCCACTGCCCGCAGCCGAGTTCACCCAGGAACGCCAGGTAGGCCCAGTTGCCCCACTGCCCGGGTCGGATGGCCAGCACGTCGCCGGCGCGGAGCGTTCGCACCGACCAGGCTGGGGCGGCAGAGCCTGCATGCAGCACCTGGAAGTCGCCTCCGGCGACGCAAAACGTCACCTCGCCGGTTTCGCACAGCAGTTCGAGCCCACCCATGGACACCTCGATGCTGGCGCCGCCCTGCGCCTGACCCAAGGCAGCCTGTGCCGCGTCGTGCGCCAGTCGGTCCATCGGACCAGAGGCCGGCACACCAAACCGCAGCATCCCGAACCGGCCCCGGTCCTGGTACGACACCAGCGGGCCGCAGGCCCGTACCGTCAGCCGGGCATCAGCCATGCAGCAGCCCCGAATTGCACTCAGGGGCCGTCCGCAGATGCTCGTATCTGACCCGGTCGATCGGCTTGAACTGAACCCGGTCTCCGATCCCGAAGAGAAACGGCTGCGGTTCGCCCGGCGTGAAGATGGCGGTCGGCGACCGGCCGATGATGGACCAGCCTGTGGGCATGACCATCGTGGTGACCAGGCACTGTGGCCCCGCGATGAGCACGCTGCCGGCCGGAACGTCGCGCACGATCGAAGGCTTGCGCGGCACCCGAAGAACCGGCAGGACGCCCGAGAGGTAGGCATAGCCCGGGGCAAAGCCGTACATGCGCACGCGGTACTCGGCCTGCACATGGATGTCGATCGCTTCTTCCACGGACAGCCCCACAGCATGGGCCACCGCGCACAAGTCGGGCGCAAAGTCTTCGTCGTAACAAACCTCAACCTCGCGCAACGGGCCAGGTATCACCTCTGGGCTCGCATCGCGAAGCAACATTTCTACCTGCGCGCGCACCTGGGTATGGTCAGTCAGCAAGGGATCGAACTCGACCAGCAAATTGACGTACGCCGGGACGCACTCGATCAACCCCACGGGCGGACTGGCGGCCAGCGCCCGATCGAGTGCCATCACGGCGCCGCTGGTCTCATCGCTGATCACATCGCCAAAGCTCACCAGCAGCCCGTGCTCAGCGACGGCTGCAAACCGGGGCCAATCAAGCTCGGGCATCGGCTTCACATCCAGCCCAAGCTAAGGCACGAAGGCAGCCAAGGTGACGCCTTCGGCCTGCAGCCGGGCACGGATCCAGCGCGCCATCTCCGCCGCCTCCGCGCTGTCGCCATGCACGCAGATCGAATCGGCACGCAGGGCGATCGGGGCGGCGCCTTGCACGGTCATCAACCCGGTCTGCAGGTAAGCGATCAGGCGGTCCGCAGCTTCCTTCGGGTCGTGCAGCACCGCACCAGGTATGCCGCGTGGCACGAGCTGACCGTCAGGCTGGTAGGCGCGATCGGCAAACACCTCGGAAAACACAGGCATCGCCAAGGCGCGGGCGGCCCGCTCGAGTTCCGTGCCCGAGATGGCGAGGATGGCCAGCGCAGGGTCCAGCGCATTCACGGCAGAGGCCACGGCATGGGCCACCGTGGGGTCTGCCGCAGCCAGATTACCCAGCGCACCGTGCGGCTTGACGTAGCGCACCGCCGTGCCCGCAAGCCGGGCCAAGGCGACGAGCGCACCCACCTGCGCCACCACCATCCGACCGATCTCGGCGGCTTGCATGGGAATGACCCTGCGGCCAAACCCTTCACGGTCGTTATAGCCGGGATGCGCGCCCACGCGCACCCCGCGGTCTGCGGCCAGGCGCAGCGTCTTGAACATGGTCTCGGGATCACCCGCATGGCCACCGCAGGCGATGTTGGCGCTGGTCACGCAATCCAGGATCTGCGCATCCTCACCCATCGACCAAGGCCCATAGCCCTCGCCCAGGTCGGAGTTCAGGTCGATACGCATGGTGAGTCCTCAGGCTGAGATCCAGTGGCCAGCTGCTCGCCCATTCATTTGCCGGGCAAGTTGGTGGCGCGGGTGAGCAGGTTGACTCCGGCCAGACCGGCCGTGTCGTAGTACGTGAAGCCAGTATGGTTGGCGCGACGCCCCCGCATCAGCACAGGCAAGCCGTGAGCCCGTGCCCGCGCCTCTGCGGTGTCTGCGTCCGGCACCTCGAAGCCGATGTGGAACACACCTTGACCATGCCTGTCGAGGTGGGCGCGCTGGGGTGAAGCTTCGACACCGGGCTCGCACAACTGAAACTGCACGTTGGGCAGGTTGCAGAAGCGGTACTTCAGCGAAAGGAAACCTGCCTTGTCGGGCACATCGAGTTCTTCATACTCGCTCAGCGGTGGATAGTGGGACCAGGGTCCGACGCCGATGGACTCGTAGTAGGCCTGCGCCTGGTCGATGTCATGCACCACGATGCAGATGTGGTGCAGTTTGTTGAACAGCTCTGTCATCCATCAACCCTTCACAGGCACCACATAGTTCAGGACGCGCCGCCCACCATCGACGTACACGGTCTCACCCGTCAGGTAGGACGCGTCGTCACTGGCCAGAAACGCCACGACAGCGGCAACCTCCGAGGCTTCGCCATAGCGCCCCAACGGTGTGCGTGACAGGATGGCATGGTGGCCCGCGCTGTTCACGAAGGCACCGGCCACCATGTCCGTCATGATGGTCCCCGGCCCGACGCCGACAACGCGGATGCCATGCGGTGCGAAAGCGACGGCGGCGGTCGAGGTCACCTGGTTCATGCCCCCTTTGGAAATAGCATAGGGCGCCACATTGGGGTTGGCCAGACCCGAGTTGATGGACGACATGTTGATGATCACGCCGCCCTTGCCCTGGCTGATCATCTGGCGGCCAGCCGCTTGCGTGCCATAGAAGGCGCCCTTGAGGTTGATGCTGAGCACACGCTCCAGCAGTTCTTCGGTGACATCCAGAAAGTCCACCACCGGCGCAATGCCGGCGTTGTTGACCATGATGTCGATAGCGCCAAAGTGCTGAACAGCTACGTCGACAAGCTCGACAACTTCACGCTGCCGCGCCACATCGGCACGAACCGCCAAGACCCTGTCCGCGGCGCCGATCTCCGCCACGGTCTGGTTCAACCTGTCCATGTCGATGTCCGACAGCACGACCTTGGCGCCTTCGGTGAGCAGGCGTTCCGCGGTGGCGCGCCCGATGCCGCGCGCCGCACCGGTGACCACGGCGACCTTGCCAGCCAGCCTCATGTCAGGACTCCTTCAGTAGACGATGGATTCGAAGAGGGGCGTCGATGCACGGACACGCCCCCAGCCCAGCGGGTTCAGGTCAATCGACCGATACCCGCCGGAGGTGATCAGTTCTGCGACCCCCCGGCCCACGGCAGGAGCGTGCATGAGGCCGTGCCCCGAGAAGCCGGTGGCGAAGATGAGGTTGCCCAGCATGTCATGCGGGCCGACCACGCCGTTGTGGTCGAGCG
This sequence comes from uncultured beta proteobacterium, assembly GCA_963750785.1. GTDB lineage: Bacteria > Pseudomonadota > Gammaproteobacteria > Burkholderiales > Burkholderiaceae_C > Rubrivivax. The sequence continues at coordinate 16,386 of CAVVSC010000011.1, forward strand.
TGTTGACCTCGTAGTGCCCGGCCCAGGCGCGCTGCAGGCGCAGTTCCTCCATCGCCGGGATGCGCGCGGCGAGCAAGGGCCAGTAGGTGGCTTCCAGCAGGTCGTGCTGCGGCTCGAAGTCCCCATCGGCGTCGGGGTCCCGGTCGTGGGGTGGTTGGATGCCGCCGATGTAGCCATCGCCTTCGGGCCTGACCCAGATACCGCTGGTGTCGAAGAGCATCGGAAAGCGCTCGTGCCGGAAGGGCGTCTTGAAGCAGAACACCGTGCGCTTCCTGGGCACCACCGGCAACGCAACACCCAGCTTCGCCACCAGACGGCCGGACCAGGCTCCGGCGGCAACGACGCAGTGATCGCAAGGCAGGCGTTGCCCATCGGCCAGCACCACGGCCGTGACGGCCGCGTCGTTCGTGTCGAAGGACTGCGCCTCGGCTGGCACATAGTCCACGCCCGCCTGCCGCGCTGCGCGGCGCACCAGGGACAGCAGACTCCAGGCATCGAACCAGCCTTCGTGCTGCCGGCCCAGCGTTCCAACGCCAATGCCACCGAAGTCGACGCCCGGATAGCGGGCTTGCAGTTCATCAGGGCGCATCACGTGGATGTCCGCCCCCATCGAACGCTGCATGCCTGCAGCGGCCTCGCGTTCGGCGACCTGGTTCAAGGCGCCCAGGATCAAGTACCCGTGTTCGCGATAGCCGATGTCCGCGTCCTCGCCGAAGACGCCCCGGAGGTCACGGAACATCCGGGCTGCGTACAGGCTCATCTGGATGTTGACGGGCGTGCCGAACTGCGTGCGTATCGAAGCAGCGGACAGCGCCGTCGACGAATATTGGTAGGTCGGATCCTTCTCGACCACAGTCACCGTGCCCTTGAAGCCCGCACGGCGCAGCGCCCATGCACAGAAGCTGCCCATGATGGCCCCGCCGACGATCACGACGCGACCGGTGGCAGTGCCGGTCATGCGCCTGTTTCCGTTCCATAGGACTTCGGCAGCCCCAGCACGTGTTCGGCCACGTAGCTCAAGATCATGTTGGTCGAGATCGGCGCGACTTGATAGAGCCGCGTTTCCCGGAACTTGCGCTCGATGTCGTATTCGCAGGCGAAGCCGAACCCGCCGTGGGTCTGCATGCAGACGTTTGCTGCCTCCCAGCTGGCCTTGGCCGCCAGGTACTTGGCCATGTTGGCCGCGGCACCGGCGTGCTGGCGGGCGTCAATCAGTTGGCAGGCCTTCCATCGCATCAGGTTGGCAGCCTCCAGTTCGATGAAGGCCTCGGCGATGGGGAACTGCACACCCTGGTTCTGCCCGATGCGCCGGTTGAACACCACGCGTTCATTGGCGTACCGGGTGGCGCGGTCGATGAACCAGTAGCCGTCGCCGATGCACTCCGCCGCGATCAGGGTGCGTTCGGCGTTCAGGCCGTCGAGCAGGACCTTGAATCCCTTGCCTGCGGGCCCCAGCAGGTTCTCTTCCGGGATTTCAAGGTTGTCGAAGAACAACTCGTTGGTCTCGTGGTTGACCATGTTGCGGATGGGCTTCACGGTGAGTCCATGGCCGATGGCCTGCCTCAGGTCTACCAGGAAGCAGCTCAGCCCATCGGACCGCTTCTGCACATCGCCAATGGGCGTGGTGCGCGCCAGCAGGATCATCAGGTCGCTGTGCTGGACGCGTGAGATCCAGACCTTCTGGCCATTGATGACCCAGCGGCCGTCCTTCTTCAAGGCCTGGGTCTTGAGCTGGGTGGTGTCGCTGCCGGTCGTGGGCTCGGTCACGCCCATGGACTGCAGGCGCAAGTCGCCAGCGGCGATCGACGGCAGGTATTTCTGCTTCTGCGCCTCGGACCCGCTGCGCAGCAGCGTGTTCATCACGTACATCTGCCCATGGCACGCACCGGCATTGCCGCCGCTGCGGTTGATCTCTTCCATGATCACCGAGGCTTCGGCCATGGACAGGCCCGACCCGCCATAGTCGGCAGGGATCAGCGCCGCCAGCCAGCCCGCGCGCGTCAATGCGGCGACGAAAGCCTCCGGGTAGGCACGTTCCTCGTCCATCTTGCGAAAGTAGTCGGCGGGGAACTGCTGGCACAAGGCGCGAACGGCGTCCCGGATCGCCTGGTGTGGATCGGGTTCGCTCAGCATGGTCAGAACGGCTGCAGGCCCAGCGCAGCGCGAAAGCGGTTCTTGATGTACGGGCCGTCGCGCGGCGGCAGTACGCGGGGGGGCTCGTCCGCGTTGATGAACACCTGCACGAAGGCGGTGCCCTCACGGGACTTGATGCGTTGCACGATGGTGTTGCTGTCTTCCAGGCGGCCAACGGCAAATGCGTCCTGGATGCCGAAGCCCTTGGCCACGGCCACCAGGTCCGTGCCCAGGCTGGAGTGGCTGCGCTGCATGCCCGTCTCGCCATAGTGCCCGTTGTCGAGCACGACGATCGACAGGTTCTTCGGCGACTTGGCCGCGATGGTACCCAGACTGCCGATGCCCATCAGCAGCTCCCCATCCCCGGTGATGACGACCACCGAGCGGGCAGGCTGGGCCAGCGCCAAACCCAGGCCGATGGCACACGCGCCGCCCATGGCGCCCCAGAGGTAGTAGTTGCCGTCACGGTCGCCTGCGGCAAACACGTCGTAAGCGGCAGAACCGAGCCCGGTGACGACCAAGGCGTCGGGCGTGGCGGCCAACAGGCGCGCCACAAACGCGCGGCGGCTGACGCGCGGTTTTGTATCGGGCTGGTCCATCAGTTGCGCTCCCACTTCTTCCGGCCAATCAGTCGCTGTCCCAGCAGCACAGCCACCTTCTCGCCGGCCTGGAATGCGGCGTCCAGACCGGCACTCACGACTTCTTCCACCTGGTCCGCCCGGTCGACACGCATCACCTGGATGCCCATCAGTTCCATGGCCGCCTGCGTGGCCTTGCCCATCGGCCCCTGCCAGGGGTTGAACTCGGCGTACTCGCCACGCATGGTGACGAGTGTGAAGAAGGGGACATCGGCCGACTGCAGCAACGAGAACATGTTGATGCAGTTGCCCACCCCGCTGCTCTGCATCAGCAACACGGCCTTCTGGCCACCCAGCCAGGCGCCGCACGCCAGGGCCACGCCCTCCTCTTCCGTGGTCAGCACGACGTCTTCGATGTCTTCGTCGGCAATCACGCTGCGGATGACGTGGGCGTGGCCTGCATCGGGCACGTAGGCGACTTGCCGAACGCCGCCCTGCTTCAGGACTTTGAAGATGGAATCCTGCCAGGCAGGTGCCGCTGCGCTTGTGTCGTTCATCACTGCTTGGTATTGGGTGGTGAGGGTGATACTTTGCGATCATAGAATTTGATATCAGGCTTTAGCCAATAGAGCCTGGGCATCACACCATCAGGAACTGCAATAGCGCGTCGAGCCCATGGACTTCAAACAGCTGCGTGCCTTCCTGACCGTGGCCGACACGGGCAACGTGACGCGTGCCGCCGAAGTGCTGCATCTGGTTCAACCCGCCGTGTCGCGCCAGATCCAGCTCCTGGAGCAGGACGTGGGCGCACCGCTGTTCAGCCGCGAGCGTCAGGGCATGGTGCTGACCGCTGCGGGCCGCGCGCTGGTGGTCTACGCGAGGCGGGCCATGCTCGAGCTGGATCGCGCCCGCGCCGAGATTGCCGGCGCCACGGACGGCATCGGCGGCTTGGTGACCTTGGGCTTGCTGCCCAGCACAATCGACATCCTCTCCGGCCCCCTGGTGACGAGCCTGGCGCAGACCCACCCCGGTGTTCGGCTCCGCCTGGCCACGGGATATGCCGGCACCCTGCTGGAGTGGCTGCAATCTGGCGAAATCGATGCGGCCCTGCTGTACGGGGCCGAGCGATCATCCGGTGTCCAGGCGCAGCCGCTCATCGAGGAACCGCTGTGGGTCATCGGGCCGAAAGACGCCAGGCTGCGCCGCAACAGGCCCCTGCCCTTGGCCAAGCTGATCGGCAGACCGCTGGTACTTCCAAGTGCCCCACATGGAATACGCACGCTTGTGGACCATGCCTGTGCGGTGTCGAAAGTGGCGCTCACCATCGCGGTTGAAACCAATGCCCTGAGCGTGCAGCGCCGCCTGGTGCTCGGCGGGCACGGCCTGACGATTCTGCCCCCCATTGCCGTGGCCGACGACCTGCGCTCAGGTCAGCTCAGCGGGGCCCCACTGGCTGAACCCTCCATCACCCGCACCATCGTGCTCGCCCTGCCGACCAACAGGACCACAGGCCCGCACGTGCGTTGTGCCGTGGACCGGTTGGTGGCAGGCGCCAAGAGCGCGGTGCAAGCCGGTTTGTGGCTGGAGGGGCGCTGGCTGGGCCCGTGACCAAGCAAGCGGCCGCAAGCCAGGGGCCTTTCGTCCGGCCCGCACCGTTTCTTGGAGTCCAGCACCCGCTCAGCAGCCGGGCGGCAGGAGCTTCGTGCGCGCGTGCGGCTCGAGCCCTGCGCAGAGCTTGCGCAGCAGGCCCTGGAACTGCACGCGCTCATCGCCAGCCAGTGGCGCCATCAGACGCTCGGAGACGTTTGCTGCGAGCTCCCGCCCACGGGTCAGGGAGGCGACGCCCTCAGCGGTCAGCGTGAGCTTCAGGCGTCGGCCGTCGGCCGCGGAAGGCTCGCGCGCCACCAGCCCACGGGTCTGCAGCCCGCGCACGATGCGCAGCGTGGTCACGCGGTCGAAGCCCAGCGCCCGTGCCACGGTGGCCTGATCGCACCCACCCGCATGCGCGACGATTGTCAGCACGCCGTACTGCGGCGGCGTCAGGCTGAGTTCGCGACAACCCTCTTCGAAGAGACCCACCGAGAGCTGGTGCGCGCGCCTGAGCAGAAAGCCAGGGCGCAGGTACAGCAACTGCAGCAGTTCGGCGCGCGCGTCTGGCATGTCACTCCGGCTGGATGTTGTTGGCCTTGGCCACGCTCATCCAGAGCGGGATCTCTGAGGCGATGACGCGCCCGAACTCCTCGGGCGTGTTGCCTTCCGGCTCGATGCCCAGCTGCAGCATGCGCTCGCGAACATCGGGCAACTTGACGATGCGCGCCACTTCGGTCTGCAGTTTCTGGATGATGGCGGGCGGCGTGCCGGCCGGTGCCAGCAGGCCGCTCCACAGCGTGATCTGCAGGTCCACACCTTGCTCGGCCATGGTGGGAATGTCCGGCAACAGCGGCATGCGCCTGGCCGAGGTCACTGCCAGCCCACGCAACAGCCCACCTTTGATCGCGCCGGCGGCGGGGCCGGAATCGACCAAGGTCATCAGGACCTCGCCCGCAACGACGGCCTGCACAGCGGGGGCGCTGCCCTTGTACGGGATGTGCTCGGCACTGATTCCGGCCTTGTTCTTCAACAACTCGGTCGCGAGCCGGAACGATGCGGCGCTGGCACTGTAGTTCGACTTCGACGGATTCGCCTTGCTGTACGCGGCCAGTTCCTTCACGCTGCGGATCGGGCCGCTGGCCTGAACCACCAGAATCAGAGGGAAAGATCCGACCATCGACACCGGCGCCAGGTCGCGCATCGCGTCGTAAGGCAACTTGGCATAGAGCGACGGGTTGAACACGATGGGGCCGCTGGCACCCATCGTCAGCGTGTAGCCGTCCGGGGCGGCCTTGGCCACGGCTTCGGTGCCGATGATGGCGCCTGCACTGGGCCGGTTCTCGACGATCACCTGCTGGCCGAAGGTATCGCTCATCTTCTGCCCCACCAGGCGAGCCAGGATGTCGTTGGCACCGCCGGGCGAGTAGCCGACGATGATGCGGATGGGCTTGCTCGGATAGCCAGAGGCCGGGTTCTGCGCGAAAGCGGTGGACACGGCGCAGCCAAGCACGGCGGCGCCCAGGCCCTGCAGGAAGGTGAGTCGTTTCATGATCCGGTCGTCTCCGTCTGGGTTGGAATGGGATGGCGCAGGCGCGCCGCAAACTCGAGTCCCTTGGCCAGGCGAAAGACCGTGCGGCAGGCCGGTACAGGCAGGCCGAGGCGGTCGGCCTCGCGAATGATGTAGCCGGTGAGTTCCTCGATCTCGGTGTCGGCGCCGCGCGCGATGTCCAGCGCCATCGAGCCTGCATGGGCCGATACCGGCAGCGCGCCCTGGCGCACCTGGTGCACGTATTCCATGGGGTCGAACGCGAAGCGGCCACCCAGGGCCAGCACCACGGCCCGGCACTCGGCGGCCATGTCGTCGATCAAGGCGCGCACCTCGGGCACTTCATAGCGGGCGGCGTTGACGCCCAGCAGCAGCGCGCCGATCGGGTTCATCACGGCGTTGAAGACGAACTTGGACCACACGGCATCCATGGGGTCGGCGATGGCCTCGCACGGCAGGCCGGCAGCGTGCAGCAGCGCGGCGAAAGGGCGTACGTCGTCCAGCGTCCCACGCACAGGCCCCAGCCACGTGCAGCGGCCGCGCACCAGGTGCACCGCCCGGCCCGGGCCCAGGTGGCAGGCGGCATCCATCGAAACGCCGCGCGCCACGGGCAGGTCCGCCACCGTCAGCAAGGCCTCGGCATTGCCCATGCCGTTCTGCAGCGTCACCAGCAAGGGCCGGGCGCCGGGTTCGGCCAGCACCGGCGCCAGGGTGCGCAGGGCGGCGGCGGTGGCGCCCGACTTGACGAGGAAGACGATGGCATCGAAACGGCGCCCCGCCAACGCCTGCACGCGGTCGGTGGCGCGAATGCGCGCGCGCAGGGTACCCACGCCTCCCAAACCCTCCACCTGCAGACCCTCGGCCTGGATGGCCCGCACCTGCGCGGCGTCGATGTCGAACGCGCTGACGTCCGCCACCGCAGCCAAGTGCACGGCCAGCAATGCACCCATGGCACCGCAACCCACCACCAGCACCTGCGGTCGGCTCACAGCGGTGCCACCGACACGTTCAGCACAGCGGCCTGCCCGCGACCGACCGCCGCCAGGCAACGCGCGATCGCGGCAGGCACCTCGGCCGGGTCGGCAACGGCCTCGCCGTGCGCGCCGAACGCGACCGCCACCTGTTCAAAGTGCCGGTGCTCGCCGCCCAGACGCGCCTGGAACTGCTGCGCCTGCTCGGCCTCGCCGCCGGGGTGAACCCGCAGCACGGCTTCCTTGACGGCCTGCCAGCCGCCGTTGTCCAGCACGACCGTGAAGATCGGCAGACCGTAGCTCTGCGCGACGGCGTAGACGGAAGTCGGCGTGGAGAAATGAAAGCCGCCGTCACCCACCACCTGCAGGACGCGCGCGCCAGGTCGGGCCAGCCGTGCGCCCAGCGCCATGCCGCCGCTGTAGCCCAGGCCACCGCCCGCGCAGCCGATCAGCGTGCCAGGCTCGGTGCGCATGATCTGGCCCAGCACCGCGGGCGAATTGCGGATGGCTTCATTGACGACGATGTCCTGCGGGGCCAGCGCTGCGCCCAGCTGCGCGCACAGCCAGGCGGGCGAGATGGCGCCCGGGGTGCCGGCGTCTGCCGCAGCGGCGTCACGTGCCCGCAGCCGGGCCTGCCTGGCCGCCTGCAGCAGGGTCAGACGCTTGGCCACCTTGGCTCGCCAGGCGTCGTCGGCGCGTGCCTGCACGGCGGCCAGCACCTGCGCCAACGCCGTGCCGCAGTCGGCCTGCAGGCGCAGGTCGGTCGGGAAGCCCCACATCGGAAAGTCCTGCTTCAGCGGATCGACGTCGATGTGCAGGAAGGCCGTGCCCGCATCGGGCGTGACGAACTTCGGCAGCCAAGGCACGTCGACGTCGAGCAGCAGACCCAGGTCCGCGTCGGGCAGCAGCTTGCCGGGGTCGAACCCGGCAAAGCACGGCGAATCGCGCGAGATGCTGAGTGCGGTGGGCATGAACTCCACCACGCGCAGGCCGCAGGCCAGGGCCAAGGCCTCCAGCACCGGCACGGCAGCCGGCTTGCGGCCGAGATAGCTGGTGACCACGACCGGGTTCTCCGCAGCCATCAGCCGCTCGGCGATGTGCGCCGCTTGCTCGGGCGCGATGCCGCCGGCCGCCACAGGGCCATAGCGCGAGCCGGGGAAGCTGGCCACGCGTTCGGGCGCCCAGGTCTCCGCCAGCGTCTCGCGGGGCAGGGTCAGGTAGACCGGCCCAGGCGGGTCGCTGTGCATCACGGTGTGGGCACGGCGCAGCACCTCCTTCGCGATGAGGCCGGTGGGCAGCGAGTACTCCCACTTCACGTACGGGCGCACCAGGCTTCCGATGTCGAAGGGGTCCTGCACGAAGTGGATGTAGTTGTCGCGCGAGCCAGGCAGTTCACCGCGCAGCGTGAAGGGCGAGCGCCCGGCCATCAGCAGCACCGGCAGCCGCGTGCGGAACAGGTTGTGCAAGCCCATCGCCGCGTTGGCGGTGCCGGCGTCGACGTGCACCATCACACCCTGGCCTCGCCCCGTGACGGCGGCAAAGCCGGCGGCCATGTGCACGGCGACGTTTTCGTGCGGGCACAGCAGCACCTGCGGCTGCGGACGGCCCTGGCGCTCGAAGGCTGCCATGGCCTCGATCAGTGACACGTGGTCGGTGCCCAGGTTGCAGAACAGGTGCTCGATGCCGCACTCCCGCAGGCCGTCGAGGAAGTGGGCGGCGGTCGAAGGCGCGGGCATGGGTGCAGTCATGTGGGCAGGTCCAGCGGAAGGCGGGTCACGTCGTGCTCGAACAGCCAGTCGTAGCGCAGGCGCACACGGGTGGGATCCCATTCGCGGTCGATGTAGTCCGCGGCCGTGGCCGGGTCGGCGAGCATCGGGTTGTGGAAGCGATGCGTGTTGTCGGCAGCGCCCTGCACGATGCGCGTGGTGCGTGGCAGGCGCAGCGCGACGAAGCGTGCGAGCGCAAGCGGCGCATCGTCCAGCTCGGTCACGCACCGCGCCAGCAGCAGCGCGTCCTCCAGCGCCATGTTGGCGCCCTGCGCCAGGAAAGGCAGCGTCGGGTGGGCCGCATCGCCGATGAGCACGCTGCGCCCGTCCTGCCAGCCGGCCAGCGGCGGGCGGCTGAGCAAGGCCCAGCGGAATGGCGTGTCCATCGCGTCGACCAGGCGATGCAGGTCCGGGTGCCAGCCGACCAGGTCGCGGTGCACCTCTTCGCGGGTGCCGGCGTCGGACCACGACTCGCCACGCCACGCAGGCTTCTCGACAATGACGACGACATTGAGCAACTCGCCGCGGCGCAAGGGGTAGGTGATGACATGACCTCCAGGGCCGACCCAATTGACGCCCACCGGCGCGCACAGGTCGGGGGTCAGCCGGGCCGTGGGAACAACACCGCGCCACGCCATCAGCCCGGTGAAGTGGGCTGCTCCCTCGCCGAAGACGGCCCGGCGCTGCGCCGAATGCACGCCGTCGGCGGCCACCATCACGTCGGCCTCGAAGCTTCGGCCGTCGGCGGCCGTGACGCACACGGCATCGCCGACCGTCTCGGCACGCTCCACCTGCACGCCGGTCTGCAGCGCACCAGGCGCGGCCGCCTCGAAGGCAGCGCGCAGCACCTGGTGCAAATCGCCCCGGTGCAGCATCCAGTACGGTGCGCCGAAACGCGCCCGCGCATCGGCGCCCAGGTCGAACAGCGGCCAGCGGCGGCCGGTGTTCCAAAGGCGCACCTCCTTTGCTGCCGCTTCGCAGGCCACGGCCTCGACGGACTCGGTCAGGCCGAGCGCCTGCAGCACCCGGCTGCCGTTGGGCGCGATCTGCAGCCCGGCGCCAACCTCCCGCAGTTGGCTGGCCTGCTCGAGCACCGTCACTGCCACGCCGCGCTGCCGCAAGGCCAATGCCGCGGCCAGCCCAGCAATGCCGGCACCGGAAACGATGACCTTGCGGACGGAAGACATGGGGAATGGATGCGCCACCAGGCGGTAGCGGGAGTCGCATGGAACGACGGTGTCGTTAGCATGCTACTTTCACACGCCTTCATGACCTGGCGCAAACCGGGTTAGCCCCGATGCGGCTAGCCGACAGATCGTTAGCATGCCAGCGATCGGGCCCGCCGCCCGGAGGAATGCCCATGCCCCTGCACCGCCGCACCCTGCTCGGATCCGTCGTCGCACTTGCTGGGGCGTCCGCCGGCGCATCGGCGTGGGCGCAGTCCGAGCCTGCGCTGCGCCTGATCGTGCCTTTCACGCCGGGTACCGGCATCGACTTGATCGCGCGCCAGATCGGCCCGCACCTGGCGGACCGCCTGGGCCGCCCGGTGGTGGTGGAGAACCGCGCTGGCGCCTCGGGGAACATCGGCACCGAGGCCGTCGTGCGCGCCCCGGCCGACGGCGGCACGCTGCTGGTGACCGTCAACACGCTGGTGATGAACCGCGCGCTCTACCCGAAGCTGGCGTTCGACCCGGTTCGCGACCTCGACCCCATCACGCTCACCAGCTGGGGCACGCTGCTGCTGGTGGCCAGCAAGAGTGCGGGCATCTCCACCGCCCAGCAGCTGTTGGCCAAGGCGCGCGCGCGGCCGGGCGCCCTGAACTACGGATCGCCTGGCGCGGGCACGCCGCACCACCTGGCGATGGAACTGCTGAAGAGCCGCACCGGCAGCTTCATCACACACATCCCCTACCGAGGCACCGGCCCGGCGCTGACCGACCTGCTCGGCGGCCAGATCGACCTGATGTTCCTGCCCATCCACGTGGCGCTTCAGCACGTGCAGGCAGGCAACCTGAAGGCGCTGGGCATCAGCAGCGCGAATCCGAGCCCGCTGCTGCCCAGCGTGCCGCCGCTGCGCGAGCTGAAGCTCGGAGAGCTCGACGTCGAGATGTGGTACGGACTCCTCGCGCCCAAGGGCACGCCCACGCCCATCGTGGAGCGCCTGAACCGCGAGCTGAAGGACATCCTCGCCAGGCCCGACGTGAGGGTCGCCTTCGAGACCCAGGGCATGCTGCCCGCGCACAGCACGCCCGATGCCTTTCGCCAGTTGATCGCCGCGGATGCCAGGCGGTGGTCCGACCTGATCAAGGCGCAAGGCATCACGGCGGATTGACCTGGACGCGACGGGTTCGATGAAGAACACCCCCATGAACACGGACCCGACAACCGCTTCGGATCTGGATGCAACGGTCTTGATCGTCGGCGGCGGTCCGGTCGGCATGGGCCTGGCCATTGAACTGGGGCAGCGCGGCATCCCTTGTCTCGTGATCGAACGCTACCTGAAGCCGCAGCCGATTCCGAAAGGCCAGAACCTGACGCAGCGCACGATGGAGCACTTCCACTTCTGGGGCGCGGAGAAACGCCTGCGAGAAGCGCGCACCATTCCCAAGGAATACGGCATCGGCGGGCTGACGGCCTACGGCACGCTGCTCGGCCCCCACGTGCATGACTGGTTGCAGCGCGGCCTGGTCAACTCTTATTACCACACGGCCAACGAACGCCTGCCGCAGTACGCGACCGAGGCCGTGCTGCGTGAACGCGCTGCCGAACTGCCGTCGGTGCAAACCTTGTATGGCTGGGACGCAATCACGATCACGCAAGACGGCGCGGGTGTGACTGCAAGGATCGCGGCACGAACGGGCGGTTCCGAGCGTGTCGTCCGCGCCGCCTACGTCGTCGGCTGCGACGGCGCGCGTTCACGAGTGCGCGAGCAGGCCGGCCTGACGCAGACGCTGACCGCGCACGACCGCATGATGGTGTTGCTGGTCTTCCGTTCGAGAGGTCTGCACGAGTTGCTCGAGCGCTACCCCGGCAAGTCCTACTACAACGTGCTGCAACCGGAGCTGCAGGGCTACTGGAAGTTCTTCGGCCGCGTGGACCTGGGCAACACCTGGTTCTTCCATGCGCCCGTGCCGCCAGGAACGACGGCGGACAACTTCGACTTCCGCGCCTACCTGCACGAGGCCGTCGGTGCCACATTCGAGGTCGAGTTCGAACACATCGGCTTCTGGGACCTGAGGTTTGCAATTGCCGACGCATACCGCGCCGGCCGCATGTTCATCGCCGGAGACGCGGCGCACAGCCATCCGCCCTATGGCGGCTACGGCGTGAATGCGGGCCTGGAGGACGCGCGCAACCTGGGGTGGAAGCTGGCAGCCGTGTTGCAGGGCTGGGGCGACGAGAACCTGCTTGATTCCTACGACGCCGAGCGCCGACCGGTGTTCAGGTCGACCATCGATGACTTCATTGCAAAGTCGATCGAGAACGACCGCGAATTTCTGGAGTCGTTCAGCCCGGAGCGTGATCCGGTCGCGTTTGAGAAGGCCATGCAGGCACGTGCAGAGGGCGCGGTGGGCGAAGTGCATGCATTTGAGCCGAATTACGAAGGTTCTCCGGTCGTTTGGCGTGCCGGCAACGAACGCGGTGTCAGCAGCGCAAAGGGATCGCACTGCTTCGAAGCCAGAGCGGGCCACCACCTGGCGCCCGCCACGCTGGGCTCGGGCGGCAATGTGTTCGACGCGCTCGGCGCAGGGTTTGCGTTGTTGGCCTTCGGCGCGCGTCCTGACGCCATCCAGGCATTCCGGGATGCAGCGACCGAACTGGACATGCCATTGACCGTTGTCGAGACAGTTGCCGAAGGTGAGGTGACGCGCTATGGAGCGAGCCTGGTTCTGGTCCGACCAGACCACTTCGTTGCCTGGTCGGCCCGCGCACCTGGCATCGCCATCGGTGAGGCAGGCCAGATCCTGAAGGTAGCGAGCGGCCAGGTGATTCGGTCTCCACAGAGTGCCCGTTAGCCCAGACCGCTCCATTGCTGCCGGCGAATTCCAAAGTCAGTGCACCCGCGCCGCACACGCCTCCCCAGAACCCGCATGGATGCAGGTTTTCCGCTCCGATCCATCATCCTCGCGATGGACCGGCGCCCGTCAAGGCCCTTGCAGGTCCAGGACAAGGGGATGCGCGTCCTCGCCCGGCGGTACGGCCCGCACGGTGAAACCCAGGTCACGTGCCAGTTGCAGCATGCGGGTGTTTTCATGCAGCACGCTGCCCACCAGTTGCTTGGTGCCGCGGCGCTTGAGGTAGGCGATGAGCTTGCGCATCAGGCGCTCGCCCAGGCCGCCGCCCTTGATGTCCGACCGCACGATGACGCCAAACTCGGCGGTCTCATTGTCAGGGTCGCTGATGGCTCGCGCCACGCCCAGGGTCTCTTCCGCACCGCCGGGCAAGGTCGCTGTGGCGATGAAGGCCATCTCGCGTTCGTAGTCGATCTGCGTCAGGCGGGCCAGTTCGCTGCGTTCGATGCTGCGGCGGCTGTAGAAGACCCGCATGCGCACGTCTTCGGGGGACAACTGGCCCAGGAAGGCCAGGTGCTGGGCTTCGTCCTCCGGGCGAATGGGGCGCAGGGTCAGCTGGCGGCCCTTCCAGTCCAACTGCTCGACCCATTCGCTGGGGTAGGGCTGGATGGCAAAGTGGTGGGCGCCGGCCGGCGCCTGGGCACTGACACGCACCCGCGCGTCCAGCGCGATGACGCCCTTCGCATCGGCCAGCAGCGGATTGATGTCGATCTCCGCCACGCGAGGCTCCACGGCCAGCAGGTCCGAAATGGCGATCAGGACGCCCGTGACGGCGTCCAGGTCCGCTGCCGGCACGTCGCGCCAGCCGTGCAGCAGCTTCGCGATGCGGGTGCGTTCCACCAGGGCGCGGGCCAAGGGTGCGTTCAGCGGCGGAAGGGCCAGCGCGCGGTCGGCCACCACCTCCACCGCGGTGCCGCCCTGGCCGAACAACAGCACGGGGCCGAACAGCGGGTCGACGCTGGCGCCGATGATCAGCTCCAGCGCCTGCGACCGGCGCACCATGGCCTGCACGGTGAAGCCTGCAACCGTGGCATCCGGTCGAAGGCGCGAGACGCGGCCGAGCATGGTGGCGACGGCGTTGCGCAGACCCGCTTCGTCTTCCAGGTTCAGGGCCACGCCACCAACGTCACTCTTGTGCGTGATTTGCGGCGACAGGACTTTCAGCACCACCGGGTAGCCGACTTCGGCGGCGGCCGATGCAGCCGCATCGGCCGTGGCCGCGGTGACGCGCGTGCCCACGACGGGCACGCCGCACGCGGCCAGCAGGGCCTTGGCTTCGGGCTCGCTCAGCCATTCGCGGCCTGCTGCCAGCACGGTATCGACGAGGGCTTGGACAGCGGGCCCATCCATGGTGGTGGCCCGGTTGCCGGCAGGCGGCGCCTCCATCAGCTGGTCCTGGTTCTGGCGGTAGGTCACCAGGCGCGAGAAGGCCTTCACTGCGTCTTCTGGTGTGTCGTAGCAAGGCACGCCCGCGGCCTGGAAGGCCTGTCGTGCGTCGCGCACCGCCGCGTCACCCAGCCAACATGACAGCAGGCGCCCGGGTGCGGCCATGGCCACGGGCAACAGGGCCTGTGCGATGTCCGCGCTGGGAACAATGGCCGTGGGCGCGTGCATGAAGAGCACGGTGCTGCGCTCGGGCGCGGCCAGCAGGGTCTTCAGCGTGTGGACATAGCGCTCGGCCGGCGCGTCACCAATGATGTCCACCGGGTTGGCGTGGCTCCAATGCGGAGGCAGCTGCGTGCTGAGCGCCTCCAGAGTGGTGGCTTGCAGGTCCGCCAGCGTGATGCCGGCATGCGCCGCCGCATCGGCCGCCATCACGCCCGCGCCGCCGCCGTTGGTGACCAGCATCAACTGCTGCCAGCCGGAACCGCCCTGCCCGCCCGTCAAGGTGCCACGGAAATGAGACAAGGTTTCGGCGCCATCAAACAAGTCTTGCAGGGTGTCCACCCGCAGCATGCCGGCGCGGCGGATGGCGGCGTCGTAGACCTGGTCCGAGCCCGCCAGCGCGCCGGTGTGCGAAGCCGCTGCTGCCTGGCCTTGCGGCGACCGGCCCGCCTTCACCACCAGCACCGGCTTGTTGCGCGCTGCAGCCCGCGCGGCAGACATGAACTTGCGCGGCGAGGTCACCGATTCGATGTACAGCAGCACGGCCCGCGTGCGTGCGTCGCTGGCCAGCCAGTCCAGCATGTCGCCAAAGTCTACGTCGCCATGCTCACCCAGCGACACACAATGCGAAAAGCCGATGCCGCGCCCGCCCGCCCAGTCCAGCATGGCCGTGACCAGGGCGCCGCTCTGCGACACGAATGCCAGAGATCCGGCGTCCACCTGGCGGTGCGCAAAGCTGGCGTTCAACCTGGCATGCGGCGCCAGGAGCCCCAGACAGTTGGGCCCGAGGATGCGAAGGGTGTGCTTGCGTGCTGCATCCAGCATAGCCTGGCGCTGGTCCCTGGTCTGGCCTGCGGTCAGCACCACAGCCGCGCGCGTGCCGCGCGCCCCCAGCTCGGCGATGAGGCCGGCCACCGTGTGGGCAGGCGTGCACACCACCGCCAACTCGGGCACGCCGGGCAGGCTGGCCACGCTGGCATGTGCGGGCTCGCCGCCCACTTGGGCGCGCTTGGGGTTGACGGCCCAGCGCGGGCCCGTGAAGCCCCCTGCACGCAGGTTCTGCCACACGGTGGCGCCGACGCTGCCCGGTCGGTCACTGGCGCCAATGACGGCAACCGATCGCGGGTCAAACAGGGAGTCGAGGTGGCGGATGCTCATGGGCCACGATGATGCGCGCCCCAGGTCGCCACCAGGATGACAAGGCTCAAGTCCACGGGCGGGTTCCTGCGCGGATGGCGGCCCAGGTGTCCGTGAAGCCCCCGCTAGCGCTTGGCGTTGGCTGCTATGCCGTCGGCAAAGCGTTCCAGCAATTGCAGCGGCAGGTCATGCCCCATGCCGGGTATGAAGTCGCCGTCCGCACCCCGTATGCGCTGAACCAGGTCGCGCCCTGCACCCACCGGCACCAGCGGGTCGGCTTCGCCATGGATGACACGCGTGGGCGCCTGGATCGTGGCGACCAGACCGGAGCGGTCGCCGTCGGCCGCAATGGCAATGATCTGGCGCATCGTGCCGGCCGGCCGGAACGCCCGACGCACGGTCTCTTCCAGGCGCTGGCGCAGGCGGTCGGCATCGGGCGGGTAAGCCGGGCTGCCGATGATGCCCAGCACGCGCTGCAGGTGGGCCACCAGGGCCGCGGGGGCGGTGCTGTCGGGCCGTGAGAGCAGCGCACGCTGCACGCGCCAGCTGGGCTGGGGAAGGCGGCGCGACCCGGTGGTGGTCATCATCAGCGTCAGGCTCTTGATGCGCTGCGGGTGCCTGGCCGCCAGGTGCTGCGCAATCATCCCGCCCATGGACGCGCCGCACACATGGGCCGACGGGATGCCCAGCGCGTCCAGCACACCCAGCGCATCGGCCGCCATGTCGCCCAGGCTGTAAGGCGCCTTCACGGGCAGGTGCAGCGTGTGGCGCAGAACGGCCCCCACCATGTTGGGCACGCCCAGGTGGTCAAAGCCCTGGCTGAGCCCGGCGTCCCGGTTGTCCAGGCGGATGACGCGAAAGCCCCGGCTCACCAGCAGTTGCACCAGTTCCTGCGGCCAGCCAATGAGCTGCATACCCAGGCCCATGATCAGCAGCAGCGGCTCGCCGGAAGGCAAGCCCTGATCGTCAACTTCGATGCCGATGCCGTTGGCGACGACGCGCATCAGATGCCCGCGGCCAGAAAATGCAGCCTCATACCTGGGCACCAGCCGTGAAGGGCGACTGGTGGGTCACCTTGTAGAACCACTTGCGCGCGCCCTTGACGTCAAAGCGCTTCCAGCGCGCCGGGTCCTGCGACAGCCGGTCGGCAATGGCGTACAGCGCCAGCGGGTTCATGCCCATGCCGATGTGGCTGGCGTGGACTTCGATGTTCTCGGTGTGTGGCGCGGTGTCGTTCATGCTGCACTGCCAGGCCACCACACCGTCGGTCTTGCTGTAGATGCTGGTCGTGGGGCAACTGGGCGCCTGGCGGATCTGGCTGACCAGTTCATGGTCGTGCACCGATTGGCCGCTGACCATTTCGTAAAAGCGCCAGGCGTTGGTGGCACGTGGGTGTCCCGCGAAGGGAGTACCGAGCGTGATGACGCAACGCGCAATGGCCGCCTGTTCCTTGGCGATTTCCCGTGCGTAGATGCCGCCCAGGCTCCAGCCGATGAGGCTCACGCGTTCCTTGTGGCGGTCGGCCACCTGGCGCACCAGGTCACGGCATCCTTCGAGCACCCCTTGGCGCGGGCCGAAGTTGAAGCCCTGCTTCCACGCATAGGGCGTGTAGCCACGGTCACGCAGGAAGTTGCGCAGCGGCACGGTGGTCATGTCGGAGGCCCCCAGGCCCGGGAACACCACCACCGGGTGGCCGTCACCCACAGGCAGGCGGCTGAGCCAGGGTGCCGCGGCCACCATGGCCGCGTATTCCCAGGGCGCACGCGCCTCCATCATCATCAAGAGGGGCCCGGGGGCGTTGACGAAATCCTGCACCTCGAAAGGGGCAAACGGATTGGGGACCGGCCGCTCGCGTTTGGCGTGGGCTCGGGACTGGGCTTGGGGCTGTGCCTGGGCTGACGTGCGCCGCTTGAGAAAGCTCATGTGCAGATTGTCAGCCGCCGCGCTTCCTGCGCGATGGAGCACTTGCCCTAGTTTGGGCCCCCTTGTTGCGGGTCGACATTGTCACTTGCGAGACAGCGGCGCCGACCAGATTGCCCACTGCGCCCTTCATCGCTCCCTTCATGGCGCCCGTCACGGCGCCCGACACCGCACCCGTCAGGCGTCGACGCGTGCGGGTCACCACGCCCTCGCCCAGCTCTTCGTCGGAGTCAGGTTCGTCGGGCCGGGTCAGTGCGCAGATGTCGTCAAAGGCGATGGTCATCGCGTCGGCCAGTTCCCGCACGTCCGGCATTGCCGCGCTGTCGGCCATCAAGCCAAAGTCCAGGGAATCGTTGTAGCTCTGCACGGTGATGTTCAGCGCCATGCCGTGCACGATGATGGACGTGGGGTAGTTGGTCAGCATGCGCCCGCCGGCCATGAACAGCGGCACCGGCGGCCCGGGCACGTTGCTGATGACGACATTGGCCACCTGCGGGATGCGGTCTGCCACCTTGGCCTTGCCGTACAGCGCCGTGGCGGCTTCGATCAGCCAGGGCACGCCCAGCGACGGAAAGTCCGTTGGCAGGATGCTCTTCAGGCTGCCCATGGTGTCCTTCATGGCCGCCGTGGCGGCCCTGATGTGGGCCAGGCGCTTCTTGGGATCGCTGATCTGGGTGCCCAGGCTGATCAGGCTCATGCTGGCCTGGTTGTCGGAACGGGTGTCGCCCTTTTCGCGCAGGGAAATGGGCACGGCGGCGATCAGGCTCTTGCGCGGCAGTGTGCGGCGCTTGGCAAAGTAGCGGCGAAGCGCGCTGCTGCAGACCATCAACACCATGTCGTTGATGGTGGCGCCGTGCTGACGGCCCAGGGCTTTCAGTTCATGCAGCGGCAGGGACACCGCAGCAAAGGCGCGGCCGGACGTGATGGACGCGTTGAGCACCGTGCGCGGCGCCAGCGTGAGGTTGCTGACGTTCTTCTTGCCGGTGAGCAACGATGAGGTGCTGACGGCGGAAGACGCAGCGTCTTTCAAAGTGCCCACGGTGGCCGGCAGCTTGCGAACGATCTCGGCCACCTTGTGCGCCTGCAGGCCGATGACGCCGCGCAGCATCTCGGTCATGTCCAGCTTGAAGACGCGGGTGCGCCCCGACGGCTTGACCTCGATGGCGCGCGGCGCGGGCGACACATCCAGGATGGCATTGGCCAAGGCCACGGCAGCCTGACCGTCCACCGCCGCGTGGTGCAGTTGGGAATAGAGGCCCACGCGGCGCAGGCCGTTGGGCGACGGTGCCAGGCCTTCAAAGACATGGAACTTCCACAGCGGCTTCTTGCGGTCCAGCAGCACCGGGTGGAGCTTGGAGACCTGCGCCTCCAGTTCGGCCATGCCGGCACCGGCGCCATTCACTTTGGGCAACTTGATCTCGACGATGTGCTGCTTGAGATCGGGCTCGGCGTCCACCCAGGCCGGGTTGGCCATGTTCAGCGGCATCCACCAGAGTTTGCGCCGCAGCACCGGCGCCACGGGCAGGCGGCTGGCCATGTGCTCACGCAGGGCCGTCACGAACCTGCCCTTGTAGCCGGCGGGCAATTCGAACACGTGCAAGGCGCCCACATGCATGGGCATCTGGGGCGTTTCCAGGTACAGGAAGGTGGCGTCCAGGCCGGACAGTTGTTTCATGCGGACTCCGCGCGCAGGTGCTGCGCAGAGCCATCCTAGGCCGGGCCTGCCATGCGACGGCCCCGGGCTGTCCCTAGGAGCGCAGACTCAGGCCGGGGCGCGGCCGCGCAGGGCCAGCAGTTCGTTGCCGGCCAGGGCCAGCAGCACCAGAAGGCCGCCGCCCAGCACCGCACTGGACGGCGATTCGCCCGCACCCAGCCAGGCCCAGGCCACGCCAAAGATCACTTCCAGCAAGGCCAGGAGGGAGATCTCGGGCCCCGGCAGCACGCGGGCGACCGCCACCGCCATCAGGCAGGGAATGGCCAGTTGAACCACGCCCAGCAGAGCCAGCAGGCTCATGTCCCGCACGGACGCGGCAAAGGGCCAGGCCAGCGGCAAGGTCACCAGCGCGGAGATCATGGCGCCCACCAGCACGGCCGGCAGCATGTCACCGCCGCCGTCGTCCTGCCCTTTCAGATGCTGCAGCAGTGTCCAGTTGATGGCTGCGGCCACCGGCACGGCCAGGGCCACGCCCATGCCCAGCAGGTGGCGTGGGTCGCCCGTGCTGACCTCGTGGCCGTACATCCAGGCAATTCCCGCGCCGGCCAGCGCGATGGCAGCCCAGGTGCGGGCAGCCAGGCGATGACCCAGCGCGGCCCAGGCCAGCAAGGCAGTGAACAGCGGACCGAGCGCCAGCGTCACGAGCACATTCGCCACAGAGGTGAGCGTCAAGGCCACCATGAAAGCGGTGAACATGACGCTCCAGCAAAGGCCCGACACCCACAGCGCCCGGCCGCCCGCCTTCAGCGATTGCACCAGTCCTGCCGGTGTGCGCAGCAGCGACAGCAGCAGCACCAGTGCCGCAGCATTGAAGGCACTGCGCCAGAAGGTGACTTCAAAGGCGCGTGCTGCTTCCAGATGGCGCGTGACGACGCCGGCGATGCTCCACATGAGCGCCGCCGCCACCATCACCCACACGGCTTTTCTGTGGGTCACTGCTCGCGGGAAGCCTTCTTGCGGTCGTGTTCCGACAGGTGGCGCTTGCGCACGCGGATGCTCTTGGGCGTGATCTCCACCAGCTCGTCGTCGGCGATGAACTCCACGCCGTATTCCAGCGTGAGGTCGATCGGCGGCGTGATCTTGATCGCGTCTTCCTTGCCGCTGACACGGAAGTTGGTCAGCTGCTTCATGCGGGTGGCGTTGACCACCAGGTCGTTGTCGCGGCTGTGGATGCCAACGATCATGCCTTCGTAGACCGGGTCACCTGCTTTTACGAACATCCTGCCGCGATCGTCCAGCTTGCCCAAGGCATAGGTGAAGATCTCGCCCGCGTCCATGCTGATCAGCACGCCGTTCTTGCGGCCATCAATCTCGCCCTTGTAGGGCTCGTAGCTGTCGAAGATGTTGCTGATGAGGCCCGTGCCGCGCGTCAGGTTCATGAACTCGTTGGAAAAGCCGATCAGGCCGCGCGCCGGGATGCGGTATTCCAGGCGCACACGGCCATTGCCGTCGGTTTCCATGTTGACGAGTTCGGCCTTGCGTTCGCCCAGGGCCTGCATCACGCCGCCCTGGTGCTGGTCTTCGACGTCGGCCGTCACCAGTTCGATGGGTTCGCAACGCTCGCCGTTGATCTCCTGGAACACCACGCGCGGCTTGCTGACGGCCAGTTCATAGCCTTCGCGGCGCATGTTCTCCAGCAGGATGGTCAGGTGCAGTTCCCCGCGGCCGCTGACTTCGAAGATGCCGTCTTCGCCGGACTCTTTCACCCGCAGGGCCACGTTGCTTTGCAGTTCCTTCTGCAGGCGGTCCCAGATCTGGCGGCTGGTGACGTACTTGCCTTCGCGGCCGGCCAGCGGGCTGGTGTTGACGCAGAAGTTCATCGTCAGCGTCGGCTCGTCCACGTGCAGCATGGGCAGCGGGCGCGGGTCCAGCGGGTCGGTGAGCGTGACGCCCAGGGCAATGTCCTCGATGCCATTGACCAGCACGATGTCGCCGGGGCCGGCTTCGGTCGCCTGGATGCGCTCCAGGCCTTCGAAGGTCAGCACTTGGTTGACGCGGCCCTTCCATGTCTTGCCGCCCTCTTCCGGCGTGCCCGAACACACCAGCACGTCCTGCATGGGCTTGACGGTGCCGGCCGTGACGCGGCCGACGCCAATGCGGCCAACGAAGGTGGAGTAGTCCAGCGACGAGATCTGCAGCTGCAGCGGCGCAGCCGGGTCGCCCTGGTGGGCGGGCACGTGGCGCAGCACGGTGTCGAAGAGCTCGCTCATGTCGCTGGCCCATGGTTCGCCGGCCGTGCCTTCCTTCAGCGATGCCCAACCGTTCAGGCCCGAGGCGTAGACCACGGGGAAGTCCAGCTGTTCTTCGGTCGCGCCGAGCTTGTCGAAAAGCTCGAAGGCGGCGTTGATGACGTAGTCGGGTCGCGAACCGGGCTTGTCCACCTTGTTGACCACCACGATGGGCTTCAGGCCCAAGGCCAGGGCCTTCTTGGTGACGAAGCGGGTCTGTGGCATCGGGCCTTCCTGGGCGTCGATCAGCAGCACGACGCCGTCGACCATGCTCAGAGCGCGTTCCACTTCACCGCCGAAGTCTGCGTGGCCGGGCGTGTCGACGATGTTGATGTGGGTGTCCTTCCACTTCACCGCGCAGTTCTTGGCCAGGATGGTGATGCCGCGTTCGCGTTCGATGTCATTGCTGTCCATCACGCGCTCGGCCACCTTTTCGTTGGTGCGGAAGGTGCCGCTCTGGCGCAGGAGCTGGTCCACGAGCGTGGTCTTGCCATGGTCGACGTGGGCGATGATGGCGATGTTGCGAATGGCGTGGGTCATGCGATGCCTTGAACTTCGAGAGGGCTGAGCAGGCGGTCTGCGATGAGCTCGCCTGCGGTGATATGGGCGGTGCCTAGAAAGGCCCGGGGTTCGGGGCCGTACACGCGCACGGCAGATTGGTCATGCAGGGCCACGCGGCGGCGCAGGCCGGTGAGGAAACGGCCTGCCTCGTCAGCCGCCAGGCGCACTTCGGGCAAGCCGGCCACCAGCACGTCGGGGCTTTGCAGCAGCGCGTCGCGTTCGGGTTCGGTGAGCGCCTGCAGTTGTTCAATGCCGATGGCGTTTTTCAGGCTCAGCGCACCGCTGCCCGTGCGGCGCAGCCCACACAAGTGGGCGCCACAGCCCAGGGCTGCGCCGATGTCTTCGGCCAGCGTGCGGATGTAGGTGCCCTTGCTGCAGCGCACGTCGATCTGCAATTCATCAGCCTGCCAGCCGAGGATGTCAATCGCGTGAATCGTGATGCGGCGAGTGGGCCGTTCGACTTCGATGCCGGCACGGGCGTAGTCATAGAGCGCCCTGCCTTCGTGCTTCAGCGCGGAGTGCATGGGCGGGGTCTGGTCGATCTCACCCACGAAGCGGGCGCAGGCGGCGTCGACGGCTGCGCGGTCCACGTTGACGGGCTTGGTCTCGATGACTTCGCCTTCGCGGTCGCCCGTGCTCGTCTTCTGCCCCAGCTTCAGCGTGGCCGTGTAGCGCTTGTCGGCATCCAGGCTGGCCTGGCTGAACTTGGTGGCCGCGCCAAAGCACAGCGGCAGCAGTCCGGTGGCCAGCGGGTCCAGCGTGCCCGTGTGGCCGCCCTTTTCGGCGCGCAGGATGCCCTTGCATTTCTGCAGGGCGTCGTTGCTCGTCCAGCCCAGCGGCTTGTCGAGCAGCAGCACACCGTGCAGTGCACGGCGGGGCTGGCGGGGTGGGCGGGCCGGGGACATGGGACTTGCTGGGTCAGTCTTCTTTGGCCCGCACCGAGTTCGCCTTGGCGATCAGCGCTGACAGGTCCGCCGCACGTTCCGTCGTCTTGTCGTAGTGGAAGTGCAGCGTGGGCACCGTGTGGATGGACAGGCGCTTGAACAGGCCGTTGCGCAGGAAGCCGGCGGCTTCATTCAAGGCTGCGGCGCTTTCGGCGGGTTCGGTCAACAACACGGAGAAGTAGACCTGCGCGTGGGCGTAGTCCGGCGTCACATCCACCGAGTTCAGCGTGACCATGCCGATGCGCGGGTCCTTGAGGTCGCGGATCAACTCCGCCAGATCTCGCTGGATCTGGTCGGCTACGCGAAAGCTGCGGTTGACGGTGGCTTTTTTGTGTCGCATGTTGGTGCTGTTCCAAACGAATCAGCCCCGCCGTTTTGGCGGGGCTGACTGCTGGGAAGCGTCTGGCCCGCCTTACAGCGTGCGTGCCACTTCCTTCACCTCGAAGAATTCGAGCTGATCGCCTTCCTTGATGTCGTTGTAGTTCTTCAACTTCACGCCGCACTCGAAGCCTTCCTTGACTTCGCGCACGTCGTCCTTGAAGCGCTTCAGCGAATCCAGCTCGCCCGTGTAGATGACGACGTTCTCGCGCAGCAGGCGGAAACGTGCGTTGCGGTGGACCATGCCGGCGGTGATCATGCAACCAGCGATCGTGCCGATCTTCGTGGCGACGATGACGTTGCGAATCTCGGCGGTGCCAATGACCTCTTCGCGTTGTTCCGGCGCCAGCATGCCGCTCATGGCCGCCTTGATCTCGTCTACAGCGTCATAAATGATGTTGTAGTACTTGATCTGGACGCCATTGCCTTCGGCCAGCTTGCGCGCACCGGCGTCTGCCCGCGTGTTGAAGCCGATGATGATGGCCTTGGACGCGATGGCCAGGTTGACGTCGCTTTCGCTGATGCCGCCCACGGCGCCGTGCACGATCTGCACACGCACTTCGGCGGTCGACAGCTTGAGCAGGCTCTGCGACAGCGCTTCCTGCGAGCCTTGCACGTCGGCCTTGACGATCAGGCCCAGGGTCTGCGCCGCGCCTTCGCCCATGTTCTCGAACATGCCTTCCAGCTTGGCGGCCTGGCGGCGGTTCAGCGTCACTTCGCGGTACTTGCCCTGGCGGAAGGTCGCGATTTCGCGCGCACGGCGCTCGTCGCTCAGCACCATGAAGTCGTCGCCGGCCTGCGGGACTTCGGTCAGACCTTGGATTTCCACCGGGATGCTGGGGCCGGCGGCTTCGATCGACTTGCCGTCTTCGTCCAGCATGGCGCGCACGCGTCCGTAGCTGGAACCTGCCAGCACGATGTCGCCCTTCTTGAGCGTGCCGCTTTGCACCAGCACCGTGGCCACCGGGCCGCGGCCCTTGTCCAGCTTGGCTTCGATGACCAGGCCCTTGGCAGCGGCGTCGGTCGGTGCCTTGAGTTCCAGCACTTCGGCCTGCAGCAGCACCTGTTCCAGCAGCGTGTCCACGCCCGTGCCGACCTTGGCTGACACGCCGATGAAGGGCGAATCACCACCGAAGTCTTCGGGCACGACACCTTCGGCCACGAGTTCGCTCTTCACGCGCTCGAGGTTGGCGTCGGGCTTGTCGATCTTGTTCATGGCCACGACGATGGGTACGCCGGCAGCCTTCGCGTGCGCGATGGCTTCCTTGGTCTGCGGCATGACGCCATCGTCGGCTGCCACGACCAGGATGACGATGTCCGTCGCCTTGGCGCCGCGGGCGCGCATGGCCGTGAAGGCCGCGTGACCCGGGGTGTCCAGGAAGGTGATCATGCCGCGCGGCGTTTCCACGTGGTACGCGCCGATGTGCTGGGTGATGCCGCCGGCTTCGCCAGCCGCCACACGGGCGCGGCGGATGTAGTCCAGCAGACTGGTCTTGCCATGGTCCACGTGGCCCATGACGGTGACCACCGGGGCGCGCGGCAGGTTCTCGGACTCGTGCAGCGCTGCGGTTTCTTCTTCCGTGAAGGCTTCGGGGTCGTCCAGCTTGGCCGCGAAGGCCTTGTGGCCCATTTCCTCGACCACGATCATGGCCGTTTCCTGGTCCAGTTGCTGGTTGATGGTCACCATCTGGCCCAGCTTCATCAATTGCTTGATGACTTCGGAAGCCTTGACGCTCATCTTGTGCGCCAGGTCGGCCACCGAAATGGTCTCGGGGATGTGCACTTCCTGAATCAGCGCCTCGGCCGGTGCGCTGAAGCTGCCACCGTCTTCGCGCTCGCCACGGCGAGCACCGCCACGCGGGGCACGCCAGCCGGCACGGCCGCCGCCCGAATCACCCCGGGTCTTCAGCGCAGCGCGCTTCTTGGCCGCGTCGTCGGCCCAGCTGGAGCTGAGCTTCTCGCTCTTGACCTGCTTGTTGACGCCTGGCTTGGCAGCCGTGGTGGCACCTGGCGCGCCCGGCTTGGCCGTCGGCTTGTGGATGGTGCCCTTGATGGCTTCCTTGGCAACTTCCGCCGGCTTGGGTTCTTCCGGCTTCTTGGCGACCATCACCTTCTTGGGCGCGTTCATCATCGCGCGGATGGCGGCGGCCTCGGCTTCCGCGGCCTTGCGGCGCGTGGCGAGGTCGTTCTGCTTGGCCAGGTCTTCCGCAGCCTTGTCGGCGGCCTTGACGATGCGCAGGACCGGCTTGGGCGGTTCCGCAGCCTTGGCCGGTGCTTCAACCGCTGGCGCAGCCGCCGGAGCGACGGCGACCGGTGCGCTGGCAGCCTCGGGCTCAGCCGGTGCGGGCTTGGCAGCTGCTTCGGCCAGGGCCTTGGCAGTGGCTTCAGCAGCCGCTTTGGCGGCGGCTTCAGCTGCGGCCGCTTCGGCGGCGCGTGCGGCTTCCGCAGCAGCACGTTCCTGCTCTTCGCGGACACGGCGCTGTTCCGCCAGTTCTTCCTCCTGCTTGCGGATGGCTTCGGCCTGGGCCTGGGCTTCCTCTTCGCGACGAGCCAGGTCCAGATCCTCGGCGCTGGGGCCGCTGGATTCTTCGGTGGCCGGTGCGTCGTCGCGCTTCACGAACACACGCTTCTTGCGCACTTCCACCTGGATGGTGCGGGCGCGACCGGAGCTGTCGGCCTGCTTGATCTCCGTGGAGGTCTTCTTGACCAGCGTGATCTTCTTGCGCTCACCGCCAACGGCAGAAGTGCCGTGGGCCTTCTGCAGATAGTCCAGCAGGCGCTCCTTGTCGGCTTCGTTCAACGCGTCGTCGGCGGACTGCTTGGTCACGCCGGCCGACTGCAGTTGCTCGAGCAGCGCCGTGGTCGGGCGACCAAGCTGCGCGGCAAACTGGGCGACGGTCATCACGGCCATGGGTACGGTTTCCTCGGGTGTTTTTATGCGCTGGTGAAGGTGCTGGCTGGTCAGTCCGCTCAGGCGGTGAACCAGTGTTCGCGGGCCTTCATGATCAGCGCCTTGGCGCGTTCTTCTTCAACGCCAGTCATTTCAGTCAATTCGTCCACGGCCAGGTCGGCCAGGTCGTCGCGGGTATGGATGCCACCCTGCGCCAGTTGGCCGATCAGTTCGGGGGTCAGGCCTTCCAGGTCGCGCAGGTCCTGCGAGACCTCTTCGACCTTCTCTTCCTTTTCGATCTCCATCGTCAAGAGCGCGTCCTTGGCGCGGCTGCGCAGTTCATGGACGGTGTCTTCGTCGAAGGATTCGATTTCCAGCATTTCCTGCAGCGGCACATAAGCCACCTCTTCCAGACTGCTGAAGCCTTCGGCGATCAGGATATCGGCCACTTCGGCGTCCACGTCCAGCTTGTCGACGAACAGGGCCCGCACCGATTCGCTTTCGGTGGCCTGCTTGGCCTGCGATTCTTCGGCGGTCATGATGTTGATGCGCCAGCCGGTCAGCTCCGATGCCAGGCGCACGTTCTGGCCCCCGCGGCCAATGGCGATGGCAAGGTTTTCCTCGTCCACCACCACGTCCATGGCATGGCGCTCTTCGTCCACCACGATGCTGGCCACGTTGGCCGGTGCCAGCGCGCCGATGACGAACTGCGCCGGGTCTTCCGACCACAGCACGATGTCCACGCGCTCACCAGCCACTTCGTTGGTGACGGCGTTCACACGCGAACCGCGCACACCCACGCAGGTGCCGATGGGGTCGACACGGCGGTCATGGCTGACGACGGCAATCTTGGCTCGACTGCCGGCGTCACGGGCGCAGCTCTTGATTTCCAGCAGGCCCTGTTCGATCTCCGGCACTTCCTGCGCGAAGAGTTCGATCATGAAGGGCGGCGCGCTGCGCGACAGCATGATCTGCGCGCCACGCTGGGTCGAATCCACACCCAGGATCACTGCACGCACGCGGTCACCGCTGCGCAGGTTTTCCTTGGGGATCATTTCGCTGCGCTTCAGACGCCCTTCGACACGGCCGCTCTCCACAATGATGTCGCCCTTGTCCAGGCGCTTCACCGTGCCGACAAAGATCTTCTCGCCGCGGCTGAGGAAATCGTTGAGCAGTTGCTCGCGCTCGGCGTCGCGGATCTTCTGCAGGATGACCTGCTTGGCCGCCTGCGCACCGATGCGACCGATGGTCACCGAGTCAACGGCTTCTTCGATGTAGTCACCTTCCTCGATGTCGGGAATGCGGTCCAGTGCGTCAGACAGCAGTTCCTCGGCGTCGGGGTTCTGCAGGCCGGCACTGTCCGGCACCACCAGCCAGCGGCGGAAGGTTTCGTATTCGCCAGTGTCGCGGTCGACGGCCACACGCATGTCGACCTCGCCACCATGCAACTTCTTGCTGGCAGAGGCCAGCGCCGCTTCTACGGCGCCGAAAACGACGTCGCGCTCCACGGTCTTCTCGCGCGAGATGGCATCCACCAGCATCAGCATTTCGCGGTTCATCGCTTCACTTGCCTCCGTCAACCTGCGGCGCGGCGTTTGCCGTTACCGCCTCTTCCGTTTTGAGTGCGCCGCTGTCCTTGTCTTGCCTGGACGGACGGCCCTTGAAATTCACCACGGGCACGAGCCGGGCGTCACGAACCTCAGGGAACGTGAAACCCAGCACCTGCTCGGTCTTGCCATTCATGAAGACCAGGTTCCAGCCTTCGCCAGTCTCAGGCCTGCCCAGGACCCCTTGCCAGGTCTTGCGCCCTTCAAACGGGGCCTTCAGCACCAGGCTCACGGCCTGACCGGCAAATCGGGCGTAGTCCGCCTCTGTCTTCAGAGGCCTGTCCAGACCCGGGGATGACACTTCCAGCCGTGCATAGGCCAGGCCATCCACTTCCAGTGCGTACTGCAACTGCCGGGTGACCGTTTCGCAGTCTTCGACGGTGATGTATTCGCCGGGCTGCGCTTCGGCCGCGGGCCCGAAGGTGTAGACGCGGCCGGGCACCCGATCGATCGTCACGCGCAGCAGCCCCCGCGCCAGGCGCTCCACGTCCACCAGTTCGTAGCCCAGTCCGGCCACCGTGTCGATGATGGTCTGGCCGCCGCCCTTGCCCACCTGCACGGGCGCCGGCGCCGTGTCCGCAGACCGCAGGGGCGCACGGCCCTTCCCGCCAAATGCCGGCCTGCCCGCGGATTTGCTCGCAGGCTTGCTCGGCTTGGCAGTCTTGCTGTCTGGACGTTGGATGCGGCTTGCGCTCAAAGCTTGGGTCTGCTGGTCTGGCTGTCTGCTCACGGCTTGCGGCCCGTGCCCTACCGCCGGGCGCGCCGCCAAGACCGTCGCTCCCTACCTGCCCCCCAAATCCCGCTGGCGCGGGCTTGTGGGTCAGACACAAAGCCGATCGAGCAAAAAAAAGGGGCAGAAGACCCGCCCACGCAGCATTACCCGGAAAACGCCAGATTATAGCTGTGACTTTGTCAACAGGGCAAGACTTGAGGCCCGCTTGTGGCAGGTGTGTGGCTGCGCTGCCATGCGCTCAAGCTGCTGCGTGCCAGAATCGCGCCCGATTTGGGCCCCACCCACGCACGATCAGTACACGGAGACAGAACCACCATGGGCTTCCTCGACGGCAAGCGATTCCTGATCACGGGCGTTCTGTCCAACCGCTCCATTGCCTACGGCATTGCCAAGGCCTGCCACGCGCAGGGCGCTGAACTGGCGTTCAGCTACGTTGGCGAACGCTTCAAGGAACGCGTGCAGGAATACGCCTCGCACTTCGGCTCCACCCTGGTCTATGAATGCGATGTGGCCAACGACGCGCACATCAGCCAGATCTTTCTTGACCTGGGCCAGGTCTGGCCGCAATTCGACGGCTTCGTGCACAGCATCGGCTACGCGCCCCGCGAGGCGATTGCCGGTGACTTCCTGGAAGGCCTGACGCGGGAGAATTTCCGCATCGCCCACGACATCAGCGCCTACAGCTTCCCTGCCCTGGCCAAGGCGGCCCTGCCCCTGCTGCGCCCCAAGGCGGCTCTGCTGACCTTGAGCTATCTGGGCGCCCTGCGGTCAGTTCCCAACTACAACACCATGGGCCTGGCCAAAGCCTCGCTGGAAGCCAGCGTGCGCTACCTCGCGAGCGCACTCGGCCCCAAGGACATTCGCGTCAACGGCATCAGCGCCGGCCCCATCAAGACCTTGGCAGCCAGCGGCATCAAGGACTTTGGCAAGCTGCTGGGCGTGGTCGCCGCCGCATCGCCGCTGGGCCGCAACGTGACGATCGATGACGTGGGCAACGTCGCGGCCTTCTTGCTGTCGGACCTGGCCGGCGGCGTGACCGCAGAGATCACCTACGTCGACGGCGGCTTCAGCCAAGCCATGACGGCCGGCGCTGCAGAGGCCTGAACGCCGGCGCCGGGGTCACTCCCGGACGCAGTCCACGTAGTACATGCGGTCACCGGGCGCGGAATCGTCTTCGACCAGGCCGTGCACGTCGGTGTCAAAGCCCGGGAAGGCGGCGTTGAACTCGCGCGTGAAGCGCAGGTAGTCCACGATCTTCTTGTTGAAGCGCTCGCCCGGCACCAGCAGCGGAATGCCTGGCGGGTACGGTGTGAGCAGGCTGGTGGTGATGCGGCCTTCCAGCGCGTCAATGCCGACACGCTCGGTGTTGCGGCGGGCGATCATGGCAAACGCATCGCTGGGCTTCATGGACGGCTGGATGTCGGACAGGTACATCTCCGTCACCAGGCGAGCCACATCGCCCTTGGCGTACATGCGGTGGATGGCCTGGCACAGGTCCTTCAGGCCCATGCGCTCGTACTTGGGGTGCGCGGCGCAGAACTCCGGCAGGATGCGCCACATGGGCGCGTTCTTGTCGTAGTCGTCCTTGAACTGCTGCAGCGCGGTCAGCAGTGTGTTCCAGCGGCCCTTGGTGATGCCGATGGTGAACATGATGAAGAACGAGTACAGGCCCGTCTTCTCCACCACCACGCCATGCTCGGCCAGGAACTTGGTGACGATGCTGGCCGGTATGCCGGTCTCCGCAAACTCACCCGACAGCCCCAACCCCGGCGTGATGATGGTGCACTTGATCGGGTCCAGCAGATTGAAGCCCGGCGCCAGGTTGCCGAAGCCGTGCCAGTTGTCGGTGGCGTTCAGCACCCAGTCGTCGCTGCTGCCCATGCCCTCGGCGGTCAGCTTGTCCGGGCCCCAGACCTGGAACCACCAGTCCTGGCCAAATTCGGCCGCCACCTTGCGCATGGCGCGGCGGAAGTCCAGCGATTCGCTGATGCTTTCTTCCACCAGGGCCGGGCCACCGGGCGCTTCCATCATGGCCGCCGCCACGTCGCAGGACGCGATGATCGCGTACTGCGGTGACGTGCTGGTGTGCATGAGGTAGGCCTCGTTGAAGAGGTTGCGGTCCAGCTTGCGCTCCTGCGCGTCCTGCACCAGCACCTGGCTGGCCTGGCTGATGCCGGCCAGCAGCTTGTGCGTGCTTTGCGTGGCAAAGACCAGCTGGTCCTTGGGCCGCGTGCGGTTCTTGCCCATCGAATGGAAGACGCCATAGAAACGGTGGAAGGCCGCGTGCGGCAGCCAGGCTTCGTCGAAGTGCAGCGTGTCGATGTAGCCATCCAGCTCGTGCTTGATGGTCTCGGTGTTGTAGAGAACGCCGTCGTAGGTGCTCTGCGTCAGCGTCAGGATGCGTGGGCGCACGGTGGCCGGGTCCACATCGGCCAGCAGCGGATTGGCGGCGATCTTCTTGCGGATTGCCTCAGGCGAGAACTCGCTCAGCGGGATCGGGCCGATGATCCCGTAGTGGTTGCGCGTGGGCGTCAAAAACACCGGCACCGCGCCCGTCATGATGATGCTGTGCAGGATGCTCTTGTGGCAGTTGCGGTCCACCACCACCACGTCGCCCGGGGCCACCGTGTGGTGCCAGACCATCTTGTTGCTGGTGCTCGTCCCGTTGGTGACGAAGAAGCAGTGGTCGGCGTTGAAGATGCGCGCCGCGTTGCGCTCGCTCTGCGCCACCGGGCCGGTGTGGTCCAGCAGCTGGCCGAGTTCTTCCACCGCATTGCAGACGTCGGCGCGCAGCATGTTCTCGCCAAAGAACTGGTGGAACATCTGGCCCACAGGGCTCTTCAGGAAGGCCACACCACCGCTGTGGCCCGGGCAGTGCCAGCTGTAGGAACCGTCCTGCGCATAGTCCATCAGCGCCTTGAAGAAGGGAGGCGCCAGCCCGTCCAGGTAGCTGCGGGCTTCGCGGATGATGTGCCGGGCGACGAATTCCGGCGTGTCCTCGAACATGTGGATGAAGCCATGCAGTTCCCGCAGGATGTCGTTGGGGATGTGCTGGCTGGTGCGTGTCTCGCCGTAGATGTAGATCGGGATGTCCGCGTTCTTGAAGCGGATCTCCTCGATGAACTTGCGCAGGTTCACGACGGCCGGGTCCAGTTCCGGGCCCGGGGTGAATTCCTCGTCGTCGATCGACAGGATGAAGGCGCTGGCGCGGCTTTGCTGCTGCGCAAACTGGCTCAGGTCGCCGTAGCTGGTCGCACCCAGCACCTCCAGACCTTCCTTTTCAATGGCCGCAGCCAGTGCGCGAATGCCGAAACCGGAGGTGTTCTCCGAGCGGAAGTCCTCGTCGATGATGACGATGGGGAAGTGAAAGCGCAGCATGGCAACGGGCTCGGGCGGAGTGACGGGGGGCGAAAAGACCGCGCAGTGTAGGGTCCGCGCTGGTGCAGCGGGGTTCGCCGTGGCCGGTGGCTACACTTGGCCCGCTGTAGTTGTGGACTGGAGGCCACGGTGGACTGGAATGCTTGGACTTTCTGGTGGGTGGCAGGCGGCGTGATGGTGGCCGCAGAACTGGCCACTGGCACCTTCTATCTGCTGATGCTGGCCTTGGGCTGCGCGGCGGCGGCGCTAGCCGCGCACCTGGGTGCGAACACCACCTGGCAATTGCTGGCTGCGGCAGTGGTGGGCGGCGGTGCCACGGTGGCCTGGCACCTTCGCCGGAGCAAGCAGCCGCGTGCTGCACCGGCCGAACGCAACCGCGACGTGAACCTGGACATCGGCGAAACCGTGCAGGTCACGCAATGGAACGCCGACGGCAGCACCCGTGTGCACTACCGCGGCGCAGCCTGGTCGGCACGCCTGGAGCAACCCGGCGCGGCCGAACTCGGGCCTCACGTCATCGTTGCCGTGCATGGCAACGAGTTGCGCGTGGCGCCATCCGGCGCACGCTGAGTCCGCACCCCAAACCTGCAAGCAGAACCCACAGGAAGTGCCATGGAAATCGCCCTGATCGTCGTCGTCGTCGCCGTCATCTTCATCATCCGCACGCTCAAGATCGTGCCGCAGCAAAACGCCTGGGTCGTGGAACGGCTGGGCAAGTACGACCGCACGCTGACTCCGGGCCTGAATTTCCTGGTGCCCTTCGTGGACCGCGTGGCCTACAAGCATTCGCTGAAGGAAGTGCCGCTGGACGTGCCCAGCCAGGTCTGCATCACCAAGGACAACACCCAGTTGCAGGTCGACGGCATCCTGTACTTCCAGATCACCGACCCCATGCGCGCCAGCTACGGCAGCAGCAACTACGTCGTGGCCATCACGCAGCTGGCACAGACCACACTGCGCAGCGTGATCGGCAAGATGGAACTGGACAAGACCTTCGAGGAACGCGCGCACATCAACGGCGGCGTGGTCGAGGCCTTGGATGAAGCCGCCATGAATTGGGGCGTGAAGGTGCTGCGCTACGAGATCAAGGACCTGACGCCGCCGGCCGCCATCCTGCACAGCATGCAGGCCCAGATCACGGCCGAGCGCGAAAAGCGCGCGCTGATCGCCGCATCAGAAGGCCGCCGCCAGGAGCAGATCAACATCGCCACCGGTGAACGGGAGGCTTTCGTGGCCCGCTCCGAGGGCCAGAAGCAGGCCGAGATCAACAAGGCCCAAGGTGAAGCCGCCGCCATCACCGCGGTGGCGGACGCCACGGCGGACGCCATCCGCAAGATCGCCGCGGCCATCCAGTCGCCTGGCGGCGATCAGGCCGTGCAATTGAAGGTGGCCGAGAAAGCAGTGGACGCCTATGCCAACCTGGCCAAGACCAACAACACCATGATCGTGCCAGGCCACATGGGTGAAGTCGCGGGTCTGGTGGGTACGGCCATGGCTTTGTTCAAGGGCGGGAAGGTCGGCACTTGAGCGACCTGCCAGACAGGCGCGCCGCACCGAAGGACGACGGCCGCCGCAGTGCACTCAATGTGCTGGGAACGGCCCTGGTGCCCTGCTCCTACGACCCGCTGACGGGCTGGTACCGCGACGGTTGTTGCCACACCGACGCACAAGATGCCGGCAGCCATGTGATCTGCGCACGGGTGACCGTGGAGTTCCTGAACCACCAGATGGAGCGCGGCAACGACCTCATCACTGCCCGGCCGGAACACCGCTTCCGGGGCCTGAAGCCCGGCGACCGCTGGTGCGTCTGCGCCTTGCGCTGGCGCGAGGCCTACGAGGCCGGGTTTGCGCCGCCGGTCGTGCTGGAAAGCACGCACCAGCGCGCGCTGGACTACGTGCTGATGGAATGGCTGCGCAAGCTGGCCGTGGCCCCCGCGCCGCAGGGCTAGAATCCCGGGCTGCTGCGGAAGGGTGGATGAGCGGTTTAAGTCGCATGCCTGGAAAGCATGTGGGGGTTAACAGCCCCCCGCGGGTTCGAATCCCGCCCCTTCCGCCACCACACTGTCTCCTCCCACACGCCTGACGCCGCACCCACTTCGGCTGCTTGCATGCTGATTCTTCTGGTCGAGGACGACGAACCACTGGCCACTTCCACGGCGGCGGCATTGGAAGCGCAAGGCTGGCGCGTCGATATCAGCCCACGTGGCGAACCGGTGCCGCTGTCCTTGCAACGTGACGACTACGACGTGCTGGTGCTGGACATCGGCCTTCCTGGTATTGACGGCATCGAGACACTCCGCCGCGTGCGGGACCAGGGCAGTCTGTTGCCGGTGTTGATGCTGACTGCGCGCGACAGCCTGGAAGAACGCGTGCACGGTCTGGAGGTAGGCGCCGATGACTACATGGTCAAGCCTTTCTCCCCGGTTGAACTGGTGGCGCGGCTGCGCGCGCTGACACGTCGACAT
The DNA here is from genome assembly GCA_963750785.1 of uncultured beta proteobacterium. Classification (GTDB taxonomy): domain Bacteria; phylum Pseudomonadota; class Gammaproteobacteria; order Burkholderiales; family Burkholderiaceae_C; genus Rubrivivax. The sequence continues at coordinate 50,603 of CAVVSC010000011.1, forward strand.
GAGAACCGCCGGGCAGAGATCCTGACTGTTGGCGAATTGCGCTTCGACCCCAAAGCCTTGCGCGTCTGGGCAGGCGACCAGGCCGTGAACCTGTCACAGCGCGAAGGCGTGCTGCTGCAGTACCTGATGACCAAGGCAGGCCAGGTCGTGCCGCGTGAACAACTGTTCGCACTGGTCCCGGGATGGACGGGCGCGACCTCCGACAACGCGCTGGAGTTGCTGATCTCGCGACTGCGCGCCAAGCTGGAGCCGGCACAGGTTCGTCTGCGCACCGTACGTGGACTGGGGTACCTGCTGGAGGCCGCCGAGCGCGCCAGCGGCCCGTGAAAGCTCCGGGTGCCTTGGCGCATGGAAGCCTGCAGCGCACGCTGCTGGCGTGGCTGATCCTGCCGTTGCTGGTGCTGGTGCCCTTGTCGGCGGCCGTGGTCTACCGGCTGGCCGTCCGTCCGGCACTGGACGGCCTGGACCGCGCGCTCACCGACACGGCCGTGGCCTTGACCGGCATCCTGGTGGTGCGAGACGGCGAAGCTGCGCTGCCCCTGAGCGAGCAAACCACGCGTGCGCTGCGAGCGGACCTGGTGGACGACGTGGCGCTGGCGGTCGGCAACCCGCGCGGCGACCTGCTGGGCGGCGATGAAGCCTTGCTGCTGCAGAAGCCGCCGCTGACCGCAGGCGAATGGCTGTTCTTTGACACGTTGCTTCGTGGCAAGGCCATGCGAGTGGCCGCCTACGGAGCGCCTTGTGGCAGCGCCGCGCAAATCTGCTCCGTACTGGTTGCGGAATCCTTGGGCAAACGACACGCCGCAGAGCGCGCGGTGGCGCTGGCGGCATTGGCCGCGGCTTCCTTGCTGGCGGCGTCGCTGTGCTTGTTGGCGTTGCTGGCTGTGCGTCGAGGGTTGCGCCCCCTTCAAAGCGCGTCCGAAGAAATCGAATCGCGGTCACTTCAGCGCCTGGAGCCCATCGCCTTGGCGGCGGTCCCGCGTGAGGCCGCTTCTTTTGTGCACGCACTCAACGACCTCTTTGCTCGCCTGCGCGTGGCCGCATCTGCGCAGCGCGCCTTTGTGGAAGACGCGGCCCATCAATTGCGAACGCCTCTGGCGACGCTGCTGGTGGAATCGTCGCAAGCCCTGGCGCGACCGCACCCACCCGAACTGCGCCCCACGCTGAACCGCCTGCACGCCGCCGCCGAGCGAGGCGCGCACTTGACACAACAGCTATTGACCCTGGCGCGCGTGGAAGGCGCCGCCATGGATGCCGACGGTCCGCGACAGGACGTGGACCTGCGTGTGCTGGCCGCGGCATCTGCGGATGACTGGCTGCACCCGGCGCTGGATGCCGGACAGGATCTGGGCTTCGATCTGCAAGACGCCACGGTCAGAGGCAACCCCTTGCTGCTGCGCGAATTGCTGGGGAACCTGTTGCACAACGCCATCCAGCACGCAGGGCGTGACGCGTACATCACGGTGCGCACGCGAACGCTGGGCTTGCACGCGATTCTGGAAGTGGAAGACGACGGCCAAGGCTTGCCCGCAGAAGACCTGGACCGTGTCTGGGACCGCTTCCATCGCGGCAGCTGCGCAAGTGGCCAAGGCAGCGGACTCGGCCTGGCCATCGTCCGCGACATCGCGCGGGTGCACGCCGCGGAAGCGGCGCTGGCGCAGGGCGTGAACGGTCGCGGCCTGCGGGTCCGCGTCACGTTTGCAGCTGCGCGCCGGGCCGAGGCCGAAGCTGTCCCCAAGCTGTCCTAGGTAGAAACCGACAACCTCCCCGGAGCCGCGCTTCCTAGAGTGGCCAGCATCGCCAGCGCCACCTGCAGTGGACGCGACGGCTTCACTCCGGAGGCACACCATGATCGACAGAAACTTGGCCAGGGGATTGTTCCTGGCCGCCATTTCGCTGGGCTTCGGCCTCGGCGCCATGCGCTATTCCATCGGCAGCTTGAGCCACGCCGGGGCCGGCCTGTTTCCCCTGATGGTGAGCTGTCTGCTTCTGGTGATTGCGGTGGTCACCATCGTGCGCTCGCGATTCGTCAAGGCCGAGCCGATGACCTTCAACCCCAAGAACCTGGGCCTGCTGCTGGGCGCCTTGTGCGCCTTCGCGCTGACCTCGCACTTCCTGAACATGACTGCCGGCATCGTGGTGATGGTGTTCATCGCCGGCTTCGCGGGCTCAGCCACCTATTCGGTCGCGCGCAACCTGAAGGTGTCCGCAGGCCTCATTGCGGTGGCTTTTGCATTCCACAAGCTCCTTGGCCTCAACCTGAACCTCTATTGATGGACGCCCTGCACAACCTCGCGTTCGGTTTCGAACACGCGCTCACCTGGCAGAACCTCATGTTCTGCGCCATTGGCTGCACGGTGGGCACCCTGGTGGGCCTGCTTCCCGGCCTGGGCCCCTTGGCCACCATCAGCCTGCTGCTACCCCTGACCTATTCCATCCCCACCACCGGCGCCCTGATCATGCTGGCCGGTATCTACTACGGGGCGCAGTACGGCGACAGTGTGAGCGCGATCACGATGAAGATCCCGCATGCCAGCAGCATCGTGGCCTGTATAGACGGCTACCAGATGACCTTGAAAGGCAAGACGGGCCTGGCCTTGTTCACCGCCGGCGTGTCCAGCTTCATCGGCGGCACCGTGGCCATCCTGGTGCTGACCTTTCTGGCGCCCAGCCTGGGCGAGGTCGCATTCCTCTTCGGTCCCGCCGACTACTGCGCGCTGATGATGGTGGGCTTTGTCTGCGTGAGCTTCGTGACCACCGGCAGCCTGCTCAACGGACTGGCCATGTGCATGATCGGCATCCTGCTCGGTCAGATCGGCACCGACGTCAACAGTGGCACCCAGCGCTACACCTTTGACATGCCTTTCCTGGCCGACGGCATCGGCCTGGTCAGCATCGCGCTGGGTTGCTTCGGCATCGCCGAGATCACCAAGAACCTGGACTCGAAGGAAGAACGTTCGCCCTTCAACGGCAAGATCAACCTGATCCCGACCTGGCCCGAGTTCAAGCGCATCATTCCCAGTGCGCTGCGCGGCAGCGTCGTGGGGTCTTTCCTGGGCATCTTGCCGGGCGGTGGACCGGTGATCGCGCAGTTCGCGGCCTATGCCATCGACAAGAAGGTCAGCAAATACCGCGACGAAATCGGGCAGGGCGCCATCGAAGGCGTGGCCGGTCAGGCCGCGGCGGACGAAGCTGCTGCGCGCACCAGTTTCATCCCGCTGATGAGCATCGGCATTCCCGAGAATGCCGTCATGGCGCTGATGATGGCCGCGTTCATCATCAAGGGCATCCAGCCTGGCCCCAACATGATCGCCGGCCACCCCGAACTCTTCTGGGGCCTGGTCGCCAGCATGTGGGTGGGCAATGTTTTCCTGCTGGTGTTGAACGTGCCACTGGTGCGCTACTGGCTGTCGGTGTTCAAGATCCCGTACAGCGTGCTGTTCCCGTCCATCCTGTTCTTCTGCTGCATCGGCACCTACAGCGTCAACAACAACCTGGACGACGTGTTCGTCACGGCCGCCTTTGGCTTCCTGGGCTACATGTTCATGCGCCTGGACCTGGACGCCGCACCATTGATGCTGGGCTTCATCCTGGGCCCCATGCTGGAGGAGAACTTCCGCCGCGCCATGCTGCTGAGCCGCGGCAGCTTCTCCACGTTCGTGACACGGCCCATCAGCGGCACCCTGTTCGGGCTCATTGCGGCGTTTGTGGTTTGGCAGACGGTCTCCTTCATCCTGAAGGCCCGCAAAGGTGCACCCATGCAAGCCGCGGTGGCCGCCGCCGAACACTGAGCGGTCTGCGATAGAGTCGCCGCCCTGTGGCGGCACTCCTCAACGGTCGGCAAAGCCGCCGCGCTCCAGACGCAGCGGCTTTGCTTTCACGTCGGCGCACCCAGCAGCAGTTCGCCCACCGCGGGCCACTGTTTCACGTCGGTGCCGGACACTTTGGCGAACTGCAGAGCGTCACCTGTGCCCAACGGGCAGCAGGCCAGTCCCAACGCGCCGGCCACGAGCTGGGCGGTTTGCATGACGGTCCCCACTTCCTTCAACAGCAGGCTGTAGCCCAGGTCGCCGTAGGCGGCACGCATGCGCGGGTAGTCGGCGCACAGCACCAGCAAGAGATGCGGTTCGGCCCCGCACTGCGCAGAACTGGCGGCATCCTGGATCAGGGCCTGCCGTCCCGCAAGCTGCGAGCCCAGCAGGATCAGTTCGTGTACCTGGGCGTCGTAGGCGTACAGGCCTGCGTCCAGATCCGCACAGTGCGCCACCACCAGAAAGGCTTGCAATGCGTAGCACCGCCCCCCACTGGGGTAAGGCCGCTGCTCGCGGCCCTGGAGAGTCTTGACTGCCAGCGTATGCCAGAGGAAGCGGTCCAATGCCGACCGCGGCAGCGCCTTCGCGCCGTGCTCGCGCAAGGACTGCCGCTTCGACAAGGCCTCATCCAGGCTGGCGGGAAGATCGGCCGCCTGGCCTCGTGTCAGGCGCAAGCGCGGCCCAAGTGGCAACGCCTGGGTGGCATGGCTTGCGGACGCCTGCTTGCCCACCGGTCCACGCCCGAATCCGCGACGGGAGCGGCTGTAGAACAGCAGATCCTGCGCTGCCCACGTGTCCGGAGCGGACCCCGCCAACAGGCCGCACCAGGCCCACATCTGCAGCAGCGGCGCCACAAGACCTGGCGCGTCCGGCACCAGTTGCTCGGCGCGGGCCAGGCTGCAGCCGCGAGCCAGGCCGTCCAGCAGTGCCAGCAGTCCAGGTCTGAGCAACAGCACGCGGGCCCAGCCGCCAGGGGCCTCCAGCGTGGGGCCTCGCAAGCCCGGGTGGATCAGAACGCCCTCGGCCAGCTGCAGCGTGCCTGGTGGCAAGGCGTCGGGCGGGGGGCCATCCGGCGCACGCTGGGGCTGAACCTGCGCCCAAGCCCGGGCGCCCCACCGCAGTTCCCGCTGCAAGAAGCCCGCGCGGTCCAGTTGCAGCAACCAGGGCGCTACGGGTTCAGCACTGTGGCGTTGCAAGGCCGCCTCGGTCAGGCAGCCCGTCTTCAGGGCCTGGAACGCCTCTGCCCGCCCACGAGGCGGACGCAGTGCGCACGCTGGATCCAGCTGGTAGGCCCAGCGTGCTGCTTTCACCGGGCTGCCTGCGCATGAAGAGGCGCATCCCAGGTCGCGTGGGCCCAGATTGGTCGTCTCGAAACGTGCTTGCCAGCCGGCGCGATCTGCTGGGCTTCCTGCGCGAACTCGCCAACGAACACGGCGACATCGCCGCTTTCGATCTTGGCCGCGAGCGCTGCGTGCTGGTCAGTGGCGCACCCGAGGCACGGCAGTTGCTGACGGCACACGAGCACCGACTGTTGAAGCCCGAATTTCTGAAAGCGTCCAACCGCGGCCATTGGGGCGACGGACTGACCACGCTGGAAGGCGGGAACTGGGCCGTGCATCGAAGCCTGCTGCAGCCTTCGTTCCGTGCCAGCGCTGTTGCGGCCAGACTGGCCGTGGTGCTGGACTGCACCGTCGACATGCTGGACCGTTGGCCAATGAACGGCCGGGTCGACCTGGCGCACGAACTGCGCCTGCTCACCGCCCGTATCGCCTTGCGCACCGTGATGAGCGCCGACGTGCAGGGATTTGGCGCCGGTACCGTGCCCCTCGACGAAGCTTACGGCGAAGACTTTGCGGGCACGGGCAGTGGCGATACTGACGCGCCTTGGGTCATGACGCGACCCCGCGCACCCCGCTGCATGGACACCGTGCTGGGCCTGGTCGACGCTCGCCTGGCGGGTACCGCGCCGCGCGATGACGTGTTGTCGGACCTGGTTCATGCACGCACTCCCTTGGGGGCACCGCTGTCCCGTGACGAGATCGTGGGTGAGGTGATCCAGATGCTATACGCCGGGCACCTGACCATTCCCAGCAGCTTGATCCACTTCTGGCGGGACCTGTCGCGGAATGGCCTGGGTTCGGCACTCTCCGATGAAGCCCGCGCCTTGCCCTGGGACCGGTTCGCCGACTTGTCGACCTTGGCAGGTACGCAGGGCTTGGCCATGCTGAAGGAAAGCCTGCGACTGCACGCACCGGCCCCGGTGCTGTACCGCGAAGTGGCTGATCCCTTTGAATTGTCCGGTCACCGACTGAGCCGCGGCTGGGCCGTGTGGATCAGCCCGGCGTTATTGCACATGGACCCGCGCTACTACGACGAGCCGCACCAGTTCAGGCCGTCGCGCTTCATCCCGGGGCATGCAGAACGCGCTGCCACGGTCGCCTTCTTCCCCTTCGGTGCCGGTCCGCGCACCTGCATCGGCAGCCACCAGGCCTTGCAACAGATGGCGCTCACAGCGCTCGCGGTGTCTCGGCGCTACACCCTGATGGAGGAGTCCGCTGCATCCTCGGGTTTTTATGCGCGTGCCCACCAGAGGGATGGTTCAGAATGATTCTCGAACCCGCGGTCCGTGCCGTGGATTCGCCGAAGACAAACCCTTCAGAGGAGAACCACCGATGCCAGCACCGACCAAGAAGGATTGGGGCCATATCCACGCCAAGGCCTGGAAGGACGCCGCCTTCCGCAAGCTGCTTGAAACCGACCCGAAAAAGGCCATCGACCTGTACGGCAAGGAAAAGGGCAAGACCTTCAGCAAGATCGTGAAGATCGGCCCCAAGCCCAAGGGCGTCCACAAGGACGACCTGGCCAAGCACGCAAGCGCCATCGCGCCACCGGCCTGCTGCTGATCGGCTGACGCCCCGAATGGATTCGGACGCGGCGGCGCGGCCCCGCTTCAAGTCCAGCCTGGAGCCCATTGTCGACACCGACGATGGGCTCTTTTTGTTGGCCGAAGGGCTCCACCACTGGCTGCCCGGCAGCCTGCACGCAGAACTGGCGCCCCTGCTGGATGGTCGGCACACGGTGGAAGCCATTTTTGATGCGCTGACCGAGCGGCATGAACCGGCCGACATCCTCGAAGCCTTGGACGACCTGAAGGAAAAGCAACTGCTGGCCGATGACGCGGCCGCCATGCCGCGCGCCGAACGCGCTTGGTGGGAACGCTGCGGCGTCAGCCCAAGACTGGCTCGGCAGCGCTTGCGTGAAGTTCCTGTCACTCTGCAGGTGCTGGGCGATGTGGACGCCCGTGCCATGCGCAACGCATTGCTTGAGGCCGGCGTCACCCTGGACCACCGTGCGCAGACTGCGCCACTACAGGTGGTGGTGACGGACGACGCGCTGCATCCAGACCTGCCTGCGATCAATCAGGCGGCCCTCTTGAACCACCAGGCCTGGTTGCTGGTGCAGCCTATGGGTCTTGAAGTGTGGCTCGGCCCGGCCTTCGTGCCCGGCCAGACAGGGTGCTGGGAGTGCCTGGCCCACCGCTTGCGATGGCACCGCCGCGTGCAGGCCCACCTGGCAGAGCGCCACCCGGATGCCGTCGCCGCACACGCTTACCGTTCCCATGACGCCGCAAGCACGCGTGGCGTCTGTGAAGAAGCCGCGTCCGTGGTGCGGCGTTGGGTCGGCACACAAGCACCAGGCTCCCTGGCGGGCTGTGTGATGTCCACCGACACGATCACGCGCGAACGCACGCGCCATGTGCTCATCAAGCGCCCGCAATGTCCCGCTTGCGGCGTGGCCCGGTCAGCCCAGCAAGGTGCAATGCACCTGCAACCGCGGCCGAAGCTGCCGACGCGCGACGGCGGCCACCGGTCGGCGGATGCCGAATCGGTGGCGGCGCAACTGGAACGCCACGTCAGTCCCATCACAGGACTGGTTGCCAGCCTTGCACAAGGGGAGCGCACGGCGCCCACCGGGCAAGCCTCTGCATCCGTGGTGGCCACCTTTGCGGCGGACCACAATTTTTCCGACATGGCGGACCGGCGCTTCTTTCTGCGCGAAGGTCTGCGCCGCCGCAGCGGCGGCAAAGGGCAGACCAGCGCGCAGGCACGGACCAGCGCGTTGGCGGAGTCGCTGGAGCGCTACAGCGGTGTCTTCGACGGCAACGAAGCCCGCATCCGGTCCAGCGCGCGTGCGCTGGCCGATAGCGCTTTGCACCCGAACGACGTGATGCTCTACAGCGCGCGCCAGTACGCGCAGCGTGCTGCTGCGAACCGGCGTGACCACAAGGCCCACTGGGTGCCCGAGCCCTTCAACGACCAGACCGTCATCGACTGGACGGCGCTGTGGTCCTTGACCCACCAGCGCACACTGCACCTGCCCACCTCGCAGTGTTATTTCGGCTACGCCAGCGCCGACCCGGTCTTTGCGCGCGCGGACTCCAACGGCTGCGCAGCAGGCGCCGTGCTGGAAGAAGCGGTACTGCAAGGACTGCTGGAACTGATCGAGCGGGACGCCGTTGCCTTGTGGTGGTACAGCCGCGCCCACCGCCGCGGCCTGGACCTGTCCACTTCCGCCGACCCCTATGTGGCCCGCCTGCAGGATCACTACAGGGCGCTGCGCCGCAGCCTGTGGGTGCTGGACATCACCAGCGACCTGGGCGTGCCCACGTTTGCTGCGCTGTCTGCGCGTACGGACCAGGTGGAGCAGGACATCCTCTACGGTTTCGGCGCCCACCTGGACCCGGCCGTGGCGCTGTCGCGCGCACTGACAGAAGTCAACCAGTCGCTCGACGCGGTGCCTCTGGCAGGCGGACCTTCCGCTGCGCAGTCCTACCGCGGCAGCACCGAAGCCGTGCACTGGTGGCGCACCGCCACCACGCAAAACCAGGACTACCTGCGGCCTGCGGCAGACCTGCCTGCTGCTCGCATCCAGGACGTGCAGGACTTGTCCACCGACCGCATCGACAGCGATGTCCACGGCCTGGTGCAGCGTCTGTCACAGCACGGCATTGAAGTCCTGGTACTGGACCAGACACGACCGGATGTGGGGCTGCCCGTGGTGCGGGTGGTGGCGCCAGGCCTGCGGCATTTCTGGGCCCGCTTCGGCCCTGGGCGCCTGTACGACGTGCCCGTGAAGCATGGATGGATTCCCCAAGCGCTGAACGAGTCGGGACTCAACCCTTTCGTCGTCCAGTTCTGAACTTCAACCAAAGGAGAGCGCACATGACGACAGCCGGCTTTTTCGACTTCCAGGACCCCTTCGACATCATGGTGGGTCTGTGGAACGGCATGACCACCGCCTATGACGAACATGGTCACTACCAGAACTCCGTGGCCAGCGAGGTCCGTGTGAGCTGGTTGAAGAAGGGCAAGGTCCTGCGCTACCAGCAACAGGAACTGGCCAACCTCGACGATGCCCTGGAGCACAACCCGAACAAGGAGGTCCTGGCTCAGATCATCAGTCATGACTTCGACATGGCGGTGAAGGGCAAGTCCTGCCAAAGCACCAAGGTCAAGGGCGAAAAAATGTCCATGAAGGGCGTGGAGACGCGGCCAGGCACCTACCTCTTTCACCTGAACTTTCCACAAGGCGACTACTACAACAACCAGTACTTCAGCTCGCCCAACGAGCGGCACATCATCGGCCCCTTCCTGCCTGCCACTTCCGGGCGCGACTTCAGCTTCGTGGTGGCGCAGACCTTCACGCGCATCTCTTACGACCCGGATTTCCTCGTGAAGGGTCGCAAGGAAGACGCGAAGAGGCGCAAGGGCAAGTAGGCTCACCATGACGCACGCATTGGTCGTCGGCGGTGGCGTGGCGGGCCTGCTGGCCGCCCATGCGTTGACGGCGGCCTTCCACAGGGTGACCCTGCTCGAGCGACATCCCTATCCGGCGTCCGGCGCCGAAGGCGCGCCAGCCGCCAGGCGTGGGGTGCCCCAGGCGCGGTGTCTGCACTTGTTGACCGCCTCCGGCGGGCTGGCAGTCGACCGGTTGGTGCCCAACTGGCGCATGCAGGCCATCGCCAGGGGCGCCACCGCGTTTGACGCTTCGGCCGACACGGCACTGCGCTTGCCACAGGGCTGGATGCCCCGAGCCGTCAGCGGCTTGTCCATGATGGCCTGCTCCAGGCAGTTGTTGGAGGACGTGCTGCGCGACGCGCTGGTGGCACTGCCCGGCACGGCACTGCGGCAAGGCGTTGCGGCATCAGGCCTGCTGCGAGGACCTGGCGGCAGGGTGTGCGGACTGCACTTGGCAGAAGCTGATGAGTCCCTTCTGGCGGATCTGGTGGTGGACGCCAGCGGGGCAGGCTCTGCGCTGCCCGACTGGCTGGAAGCGGAGGTGACCGAGACCACCCACCACCTGGGGCAGCAGTACGTCTCTCGCTGGGTGCATCTGCCCGCGCAGGACTGTCCCGACTGGCATTGCCTGTCGATCGCCCCCACCGTTGCGCAGGGCCACCGCAGTGCCATGTTGCTGCGTGCGGAACGCGGCTATTGGGGCGTGGTGCTGTTGGCGCCTGATGGCACCGCCCTGCCCCGGACCGATGCCGAGTTCCTGGCCTTCACGGAAGACCTGGGCGGCGGCGCCTTGCACGGTGTCCTGGTTCGCAGCAGACCTGCGTCTCCCATCCACCGGCTGGGTTGCACGGACAGCCGGTTGCGCCGCTTCGACCGCCTGCAACAGTGGCCGCAAGGCCTGGTGGCCCTTGGCGATGCGGTTTGCCGACTGGACCCGTACCACGGCCTGGGCATGACCTTGGCCGCAAAGGCCGCGCTGCTCCTGAAGCAGCACGCGCTTGCAGGCCACCTGGACACCGGAGCTTTTCAACGCGCCCTGGCTGCGGAGAACCAAGGGCCTTGGGAACAGGTCACCCGGCTTGACACCGACGGCGACGACCTGACCCGCAGTGCAGAGCCCCTTCAGCGCCTGCTGGCGCAGGCGTCGAAAGACACGCAAGCGGCTCACGCCCTGCTGGCCTGGCAACAGTTGATGAAGTCCGAAGCCGAGATCCTGGAGGCTTCTGCCGCATGAAGGACCGAATTTGAAAGTGGCCATCCTGGGCGCCGGCACTGCCGGGTTTGTGGCGGCAGCGCACTTTTCGCGCGCCTTGCCTGACGCCGAACTGCTGCATGTTTTCGACTCTCAATTGCCGACCATCGGTGTCGGAGAAGGCACCACGCCTCGCTTTCCGGGCTGGTTTGAGGAAGTCACCGGTCTGTCTTTCGAGTCCCTGGAGGAGCGCTGCGGTGCCACCTTGAAGACCGGCACGCGCTTCGAAGGCTGGGGCGTGTCCGGCCAGCCCTTTGTCAATCGGTTCCAACCGGTGCGCCTGGTGGGTTACCACTTCGATGCCGCCCGCGTGGTGGAGGTGCTGTCCGAACACGTGCGGGCCACGCGCGTGGACGGGCGCGTCACGGCCCTGGTGCGCCAGCCCAATGGCGTGCGCGTGGACTTGCACGACGGCCGGCACCTGCTTTGCGACTACGTCTTCGACTGCCGAGGATTCCCCCGCGCCGTCAATGCCGGCAGCGACGAAGAAGACGAGGTGCTGCAGCTGGACTGGATCCCCACCGGCCGCGCCCTGCTGCGCCGGCTGCTGCCGGGCGGCTTCTCCGGCGTGACACGCGCCATCGCCCGGCCGCACGGCTGGATCTTCCAGATACCGCTGCTCGACTGGACCTCCAGCGGCTACATCTTCAACCCGATCCTGAGCAGCGACGACGAAGTCGACGCCGACTTCACCGCCTTCCTGCACGAGGAAGGCGTGGCGACCTGGGAAACGCGCGGCGCGCTGGCATTCCCGAACTTCGTGCGCAGGCAGTTGTTCGACGGACGCGTCTTCCGCGGCGGCAACGCGGCGTGCTTCCTGGAACCGCTGGAGGCCACGGCCATCGGCAGCGCCATCCAGCATGCCCGGGCCGCGGCGCACTGGATGAAGGAGCACGCCTCACCACTGGGCGCCGAATCCGAAGTGCAGGACTACAACGAGGCCCTGCTCACGAATGTCTGCCGCGACTCCCTGTTCCTCGCCTGGCACTACGCCTGCGGTTCGCGTTGGGACACGCCCTTTTGGCAGCACGCACGCCAAGGGCTGGACCGGGCACGCGCCACACCCTGGGCGGCGGCGCAACTGGAGGCGATGAAGCCTTTTGTGGCGGCCGGCCGAAAGCTGCCGGGCCGGGAAATGGCCGACTGTGGCAGCCAGGATGAATGGGACCAGCGGATCTTCCCGCTGCTGAAGCTATTCAGGCCCTACGGGAACTTCTCCGAACTAAACTTCGCGCAGGTCGGTCATGGAATCGGCTGTTATGGAACCCGCACCGGCCCAGCGCAACCGCGCCGCACCCGGCAAGCGCGGGTCGCACGAGGTCCTTAGAACATGTCTTTCATCACCGGTTTCCAGATCCGCAGGCGGATCTACGAGAGTGCGCAATCGCTGGTCTTCCAGGCGGTTCGCGAATCGGACGGGACACCGGTGGCGATCAAGATCCTGAAGAGCGACTACCCCAGCGCCACCGAACTGGCCCGCTACCGCCGGGAATTCGAAACCACCCACAGCCTGAACCTGCCAGGCGTCATCCAGAGCCTGGAACTGCAGCGGCATGAAAAGACGCTGCTGATCGTCTTTGAAGACTTCGGCGGCATGTCGGTGGCCGAACTGCTGCGCGAACGCAAGCTGTCGTTGGACGAATTCCTGGACACCGCCATCCAGGTGACGGAAGCCCTGGGCCATGTCCACCGCGCCCGCATCATCCACAAGGACATCAGCCCCGCGAACCTGGTGCTGAACCCCGGCACGGGTGAAGCCAAGCTGATTGACTTCGGCCTGTCCACGCGCTTCGCCACCGAGCACCCGGTGCTGAAGAGCGCAGAAGTGCTGGAAGGCACCGTGGCCTACATGTCGCCGGAACAGACCGGCCGCATGAACCGCAGCCTGGACTACCGCACCGACTTCTATTCGCTGGGCGCCACCTTCTACGAAATGCTGACGGGCCGCCGGCCCTTCGACGCCGAAGACATGATCGCGCTGGTGCACTGCCACATCGCGCGCGAACCTGTGCCGCCACACCGCGTGAACCCGGACGTGCCGCTCGCCCTGTCCAAGATCGTCAGCAAGCTGATGGCCAAGAAGGCCGAAGACCGTTACCAGAGCGCAGCCGGCATCGTGGCCGACCTGGAGACCGTGCGCGGCCGCGGCAACCTGGACCGCTTCGAGCCAGGCCGCTTCGACCATTCCGAACGCTTCCAGATTCCCGAACGGCTGTACGGCCGCGAAGACGAAGTCAGCCGGCTGCTGGAAGCCTTCGAGCGCACGCGCCGCGGTCCGGCCGAACTGATGCTGGTTGCAGGTTATTCCGGCGTCGGGAAAAGCGCGCTCATCCACGAGGTGCACAAGCCCATCACCAAGGCGCGCGGCTACTTCATCAGCGGCAAGTTCGACCAGCTGCAGCGAAATGTGCCCTATTCAGGCCTGGTGGCAGCTTTCCGCGACCTCGTGCGCCAGCTCATCACGGAAAGCCCGGAACGCCTGGCCGCGTGGAAGCGGTCCATCAACGAGGCCGTGTCGCCCAATGGCCAGGTGCTGCTGGACGTGGTGCCGGACCTGACCCTGGTCATCGGCCCCCAGCCTGCTGTGCCGGAGCTGGGGCCAGCAGAGGCCGCCAACCGCTTCAACCGCACCATGGGCCGGCTGCTGCGGGCGCTCTGCGCCAAGGACAACGTCATCGTCCTGTTCCTGGACGATTTGCAGTGGGCCGACTCCGCCACGCTGCAACTGCTGCGCGTGGTGCTGACGGACGACGGCATCCAGCGCCTCTTCCTGATTGGTGCCTACCGGGACAACGAAGTCGACGCCATGCACCCGTTGACGCTGGCCCTGCGCGCGGTGCGCGACGGCAGCGGCACGGTCAACACGCTGAGCCTGCCGCCGCTGGGCATGGCGGCCATCGCCAAATTGCTGGGCGACGCACTGCAGTCCGATTCCGCCGAGGTGACCGCGCTGGCGCGCCTGGTGGTGCAGAAGACCCAGGGCAACCCGCTCTTCGTGCGTCAGTTCCTGCTGGCCTTGCACGAGCAGGGCCTGATCAAGCAGGCGCCAGCCATCCGCGGCGAACGTGTGCGCTGGGCCTGGGACTTGCGCGCCGTGCGCGCGGCCGACATCACCGACAACGTGGTGGACCTGCTGCTGGCCAAGCTGAAACGCTTGCCGCCTGAGACCCAGGACGCACTGCGCCTGGCGGCCTGCATCGGCAACCGCTTCGACCTGGACACGCTTGCGCTGGTGCAGAAGTCGACGCCCGATGTCACCTTCGAGGCACTTCGCACAGCCATCGAAGAGGGCCTGATCCGGCCGCTGTCGGACCTGGAAGCGAGCGACAGCAAGGACGTCCTGTCGCCCCTGGTGGTGCAGGATTTCGCGTTCCAGCACGACCGGGTCCAGCAGGCCGCCTATTCGCTGATCGCCGACGACAGCCAGCGTGACATCCACTTGGCCATTGGCCGCCGCTTGTTGGCCACGCTGCCGGCCGACGCGCTGCGCGACCGCGTCTTCGAGGTGGTGGACCACGTCAACATGGGGCGGACGCTGGTCACGGACGCTCAAGAACGCCAGCGCCTAGCCTCACTGAACCTGGACGCCGCGCGCAAGGCCACAGACGCCACGGCCTACGCCGCGGCCCTGAGCTATGCGCGCGCCGCGCAGGCCTTGCTGGGCGACGACGGCTGGAAGACCAGCTACCCACTGACATTGAACGCCTGGCGCCAGCGCGCGTCGCTGGAATACCTCAGCGGCAATTTCGAACGCAGCAGCGAGATCGTCGCCACCACGCTGGAGCATGCGCGGACCAAGCTGGAAAAGGCCGAGGTCTACTTCACCCGTATCGAACAGAACACCCTGCTCATGCGCTTTGCCGACGCACTGGAGGCGGGCCGCCATGCCTTGGACCTGCTGGGCGTGGACTTGCCTCTGGACAACGCGGAAGCCGCCGGGCAGCAGGCCATGGGCCGTGCCATGCAGTTGCTGGGCGGGCGGATGCCGGCGGACCTGGACAGCCTGCCCGACGTCAGCAGCCCGGAGATGGCGCTGGCCCAGCGCTGCCTGCGCCACATGACCATCACGGCTTTCCTGTCCAACCAGCAGTTATTCCCGTTGATCGTGGGCACCTCGGTGGCCATCACCCTGGAACATGGCCACGCGCCGGAATCGGCGCTGGCCTTTGCCAACCTGGGCCTGATCATGGGCGCCTTCATGGGCCAGTACCACGCGGGCCATGAATTCGGCAAGCTGGCCATGCGCCTGTGCGACCGTTTCCAGGGCCGCGCCCCGTCGGCCACCGTGTGCCTGGTGATCGCATCGGAAGTCATGCCCTGGGTGCAGCACGCGCGCGCCTCCATTCCCGTCTTCGAGCGTGGCTACCAGGCGGGCCTGGACAGCGGCGACATCCTCTGGGCCGGTTACTTGGTGATGTACCGCGTGCTGTTCGACGCCTTCACCGGCAAGCGCATCGACGATGTGCTGGACGCGATTCCAGACCAGCTGGGCTTCACCGCGCGCACGCAGAATCATGGCGCGGCGGCCGGCATCCTGGCGCACCAGATCGTGCTGTCCACCCTGGCTGGGCGCACCAAGAGCAGTTCGGACTTCAGTTCCGCCGGCGTGGACGAGGCCACCTTTCTGCGCCAATGCAAGGACAACCAGATCGCCATGGCGATCTGCTTCTACAAGATCCTGAAGGCCCAGGCGCTGTACCTGTTCGGGCTGCCGCGCGAAGCCCTGCAGGCGACTCGCGACGTGGAAGGCATGCTGGCCTACATCGTCAACCACCCGACGCTGGCCGACCACCTGCTGTACCAGTCCTTGTCCATGGCGCAGCTGTGGGACGGCACACGTGGTGACCAGCGTGCCGAGGCCCTGGCCAGGCTGCAGGCCAATGCCGCACAGCTGAAGATCTGGGCCGACCACTGCCCTGCCAACTACCTGGCCAAGCAGCTGATGGTGGACGCGGAGATCGCACGCATCAGTGGCGATGAAAGTGCTGCGGACCTGTTCGACGCCGCCATCAATGCCGCACACGAAGGCCAGTACGTGCAGGACGAAGCGCTGGCCAATGAATTGGCGGCCCGCCACATCATGGAAACGCGGCCCCGTTCCCGCGTCGGCTCCATGTACCTTCGAGACGCGCGCTATGCCTACCTGATCTGGGGCGCCAACCGCAAGGTCGAGGAGCTTGAGCTTGAATTTCCGCAACTGCTGACCGAGTACCGCGAGGCCCGCTCCGTGCCGACCTCCATGCCGTCCGGAACGCTGGTATCGCCAACCACCACATCGGACTCTTCCACGCGACGCGCCGGCGCGTCGCGGCTGGATCTGGACACGCTGATCAAGGCCGGGCAGACGATCTCGGGTGAGGTCATGTTGTCCCGCCTGCTGGACCGCCTGCTGGCGATCGTGATCGAAAACGCCGGCGCCCAGCGCGGCGTGCTGGTATTGATGCGGGATGGCGAGCTCTTTGTGCAGGCCGAAGGCAGCGTCACATCCGATGAGATTTCGGTGTTGATGTCGGTGCCGCTGGATTCCGCCAGCGGCGCCGCGATGGTGCCCATCAGCGTGCTGCGTTCCGCCGCGCGCACGCTGGAACCGGTGGTGATTGACGACGCCCAGCGCGACGAGCGCTTTGCGTCCGACCTGTACGTGCAAAAGCGCGAAACGCGGTCCGTGCTGTGCCAACCCATCGTCAACCAAGGCCAGCTCACCGGTCTGGTCTACGTGGAAAACGACTTGCTGAGTGGCGCCTTCACACCCGAACGCTGCCGCTTGCTGGCGTTGTTGTCGGGCCAGATAGCCGTGTCGCTGCGCAATGCCGAACTGGTGGAGCGGCTGGAGGACAAGGTGCGGGAACGCACCGAGCAGCTGGAACTGCGCTCGCGCTTCATCGAGCAGACCTTCGGCCGCTACCTGTCGAATGAAATCGCTGACAACCTGCTGCGCTCTGCCGAGGCCTTGGACTTTGGCGGCAGCAAGCGCACCGTCACGATCATGATGTCGGACTTGCGCGGTTTCTCCGCCCTGTCAGACCGCTTGCCGCCAGAAAGCATCGTCAAGCTGCTGAACAACTACCTGAGCGAGATGACGGCGGTCATCCAGAAGCACAACGGCACCATCGACGAGTTCCTGGGCGACGCCATCCTGACCATCTTTGGCGCGCCCCTGCAGCGCCCGGACGATGCCGACCGCGCCGTGGCTTGCGCCTTGGACATGCAGTTGGCGATGATCCGCGTCAATGCCTGGAATGCCGAGCAAGGCTTCCCCTTGCTGGAGATGGGCATCGGCATCAACACGGGCGAAGTGGTGGTGGGCAACATCGGTTCGCGCAAACGTGCCAAGTACGGTGTGGTGGGCAGCAATGTCAACCTGGCCGGCCGCATCGAAGGCTTCGCCACGGGCGGGCAGATCCTGATTTCCGAAGCCACACGCGGGGCGGTGAAGTCGCCCCTGGTGCTGCGCAGCGAGATGCGCGCGGAACCCAAGGGCACGTCGCTGCCGACCACGCTGCACGAGGTGGGTGGCATCGCCGGCAGCTACGGACTGCACCTGCCCGAACACCGCGCACGCTGGGTGGCCGTTGCGCCGGAATGGCCGCTCAGCTTCCGCTGGGTCAGCCACAAGGAAGTGGTGGGCCAGGTGCACGAAGCCAGCCTCTTGCTGGTCTCCGAAGGCGAAGCCGAATTGCGCAGCGCCGCACCGCCCCCTGCCTTCACCGACCTGAAGCTGGCCTTCCTGGGCGCAGATGGCGAGTCGCTGGGCGAGGCCTACGCCAAGGTCACCACGCGGCCGCCGCGTGCGGGCGGCTTCGTGGTGCGTTTCACCCTGCTGAGCCCGGCTGTGCAACAGGCCTTGCTGGCCCTGCAGTCCGCCGCGGGCTGAACGCCAAAAAGGTCCTGTTCAGGCCCGGCGGCGCGCAGCTGCCAGTCCCAAGAGCGCCAGGCTGCTGAGCGCCAGGCTGCCCGGTTCCGGCACCCGGTTGTCGCTGACCGAGATTGAACTGGCCGCCACTTCGCCGTTGTTGCCGACTTCACCGATGTACATGAAGAGGCCCGCCGTGGAGACGGCCGATGTCAGGTTGAAGCTGATGCTGCCGTTGTCACCCATGCTGAGAAAGCCGAACGCACCGGGCATGGCGGTGGTGGATTCGCCATCGAACAAGCCCAATGTGGCGACGGTATCGTCGACGGTGTTGCCTGCGGGGTCGGTGCCGAACAGCGTGGGATCGGCCGGAGCGCGTTGCACACCCGGGGTGAAGTGGGTGCCGGAGACGAAGTCGAACACGGACAAGCCGGCTGCAGCTGCCGCGCAGGCGGCGTCGGCGCAGTCGGTGGTGGACAGCTTGATGGCGTCCAGATCGAAGCCCGAAAATCGGCCGGTGGCGCCGCCCAGACCCGAGCTGTTGTCGGCGATGGAGATGGACAGGATGCTGCCGACGGACACCGTGGACAGGTCGGCCTTGTAGACGCCGGTGGCGGCCAGTGTGCCGCCGGTGATGCCCGTGAGCTGGGTCAGCGTGACGGTGTCTGCGTGCGAGGCACCGGTCAGCGCCAAGGCAACAGAAGCCGCCAGCAAGCTTGCGCGAAAGTTCATGTCGTTCCCCTGAATCGTTCGTTGAAGGGTCCGGCTGCCACCGCAAGCACTGTCAGTGACTTGGGGACTTCGCAACCGGGCTGCCTTCAGCGTATGCCGACCAGGGAAAACCCGCACCCCTAGGCTTTGGGGCCCGCCTCCTTCGGGGGTAGGAGGGTCTCGTAGAGCGCCAGGTAGTCACGCGCCGGCGCCTGCCAGGACAACTTCTGCGCCATGGCCGTGGCCATCATGGCTTTCCAGCGAACAGGCGAGGCCTTGATGTCCAAGGCCCGCTTCACCGCGCGTTCCAGCGCTTGCGGCGTGGCCGCTTCAAACACAAAACCGGTCGCCTGCGAATCAGCCAGCGCCTGGTCCGTCGCGTCCACCACCGTGTCGGCCAGTCCGCCCACTCGCCGCACCAAGGGCAATGTGCCATAGCGCAGCCCGTACATCTGCGTGAGACCGCAAGGCTCAAATCGCGAAGGCACGGCGATCACGTCGGCACCGGCCACCAACCGGTGGGCACGCGATTCGTCATAGCCCACGAACACATGCACGCGGCCCGCATGGGCATGCGCGGCCATCTGGAATGCAGCTTCCAATGCCGGTTCGCCCGTGCCCTGGACGGCCAGTTGAACGCCCTGGCGCAGCAGTTCCGGCAAGGCAGCCAGCAGCAGGTCGACGCCCTTCTGCGCCGTGAGCCGGCTGACGATGGTGATGAGCAGTGCGCGGTCGTCCGGCTCCAGGCCGAGTTCAGCCTGCAAGGCGCGCCGGCAGGCAAGCTTGCCGGCGATTTGCCGTGTGTCGTAGCGCTGCGCAATGGCCGCGTCCGTGGCCGGGTTCCAGACCGCGTCATCAATGCCGTTCAGGATGCCGGTGACCGCGATGCCCCGGCCCCGGATGACGCCGTCCAGGCCACAGCCGAATTCATGCGTCGCGATCTCGTGCGCATAGCTGGGGCTGACCGTGGTGATGCACTGCGAGAACTTCAGTCCCGCCTTCATGAAGCTCATCTGGCCGTGGTATTCGAGGCCGGCGGGGGACATCAGGTGCGAACCCAGCCCCAAGAGAGGCCAGTCATGCATGGGGAACAGTCCCTGGAAGGCCAGGTTGTGCACGGTAAAGACGCTGCCCGCTCGTGTCGCGCGATGTTCGGCCACGTAGGCGCAGGCCATGGCGGCGTGCCAGTCGTGCGCGTGCACGATGTCCGGCACCCAGGCCGGGTCGGCGTCGTCGGCTGCCAGGTGCGCGGCCACCCATCCGAGCAGGGCAAATCGCTGCAGGTTGTCGGGCCATTCCTCGCCTTGCGGGTCCTGATAAGGGCCGCCGGGACGGCGGTACAGGTAGGGCGCATCAATGACATACACCGGCAATTGGGTGTGCGGCATCCGCGCCAGCAACAGGCGGACACGCAGGGCGCCAAAGCAGGCACCGATGTCAATGACCGTGCGCGCACCCTGCACGCCTTCCAACACCGCTGGGTAGCCTGGCAGCAGCAAGCGCACATCCGCGCCCGCTTGTGCCTGCGCCACGGGCAAGGCCGCCACCACGTCGGCCAGGCCGCCGGTCTTCACGAGCGGGAACACCTCCGCCGCTACATGCAGGACCTTCATTGCCGAGCCTTCCTTCAGGCCAGTTTGCGCAGCATGTCCCGCGTAACCAGCGTGATGCCGGACTCGGTCCTGTAGAAGCGCTCCGCATCGGCCGCCGCATCCTCACCAATGACCAGGCCGTCGGGAATGACACAGTCGCGGTCGATCACCGCGCGCGTGATGCGCGCGTAGCGACCCACCTGCACACCGGGCAGCAGGACGCTCCAGTTCACCGAAGAATGCGAATGCACACGCACCACTGAAAACAGCACCGACCGGAACACCGCGCCACTCACGATGCACCCGCCCGACACCAGCGACTCGATGGCCATGCCGCGCCGGTCTTCCTGGTTGTGAACGAACTTGGCCGGGGGCAACTGCGGCTGGTAGGTCCAGATGGGCCAGTTGGTGTCGTACAGGTTCAGGAGCGGCTCGGTCGCCGTGAGGTCGATGTTGGCGTCCCAATACGCATCAATGGTGCCCACGTCGCGCCAGTACGGTGCAAGACCAGGCCGGCCGCCCACGCAGCTCAATTCAAAGGGGTGCGCCACGGCCACGCCGGCTTTCACCATCTTGGGAATGATGTCCTTGCCAAAGTCGTGACTGGAGTTGGGGTCGAACATGTCGCGCTCCAGTTCCCGATACAGGTAGCGCGCATTGAAGATGTAGATGCCCATGCTGGCCAACACGCGGTCTGGCTTTCCGGGCATGGTGGGTGGGTCGGCGGGCTTTTCGACGAAGTCGGTGATGCCGCGATCGGCGTCAATCGCCATCACGCCGAAGGCCGTGGCCTCGGACTTGCTCACTTCAATGCAGCCCACGGTGCACTCGCGTCCCTGGGCCACATGGTCCGCCAGCATGAGGGCGTAGTTCTGCTTGTAGACATGGTCACCCGCCAGAACCACCACATAGTCGGCCCGGTACGCAGCCAGGATGTCCTGGTTCTGGTACACGGCGTCGGCCGTGCCTCGGTACCAGCTTTCCTCGTCCACCCGCTGTTGCGCGGGCAAGAGGTCCACGAACTCATTCATCTCGCTTTTCAGGAAGGCCCAACCGCGCTGCAGGTGGCGCAGCAGGCTGTGGCTCTTGTATTGCGTGATGACGCCGATGCGCCGGATGCCGCTGTTCATGCAGTTGGACAGCGCAAAGTCCACGATGCGGAACTTGCCGCCAAAGTAGACGGCCGGCTTGGCCCGGCTGTCGGTCAGGTTCTTCAGGCGGCTGCCGCGGCCCCCCGCCAGCACCAAGGCCACGGCTCGGCGCGGGAGGTCCAGGCCCTGGACCACATCGATCTGTTTCATGCTGTCTCCGCTGGGGTCTTCGCAACTAAATTACAGGCTCAGGTCTCGGCTGATGCCCCGATCCTGGCGTGAAGATCTACAGGATTATTCTAGAAATGACTTTAAATACCAAGAATATCTATTTGTTCTATATAAACATATTCTCATCGCTTTTCGACAACAGGTTCACCCTCTTGATTCAACGATAAGTCAATGATGTAGTTCAACTACACCAAGAAGTGGGTCACCTCCGTTGACGCCAAGAGCGGCGTCCTTGACACTTCTCCATCTGGACAACCCTGCCATGCAAGGCCCGCGCCGCGGGTCCCAAACCCCATGACCGAACCCACCCTCCGAGCCACTGACTTCGTGGCCTCCAGTGCCCCTGTCACGGCAGCCAGCGTCAATCATCACCTGCTGCACACCGTGGGCACCCCGCCGGCGACAGCCACCCCGACAGACATCATGCACGCGGTGGCCCAGGTGGCACGAGAGCAGTTGTCCCGACGTTGGGTGGCCAGCGACGCGGCGGACAGCCAGTCCAAGGCCCGACGCGTCTACTACCTGTCCATGGAATTCCTGATGGGCCGCACGCTCAGCAACGCGCTGGCCGCGCTGGACCTGAAGGGCGAAATGGGTCAGGCCGCACGCGAACATGCCGCCAGCCTGGAAGACCTGGCTGGCACCGAAGCCGACGCGGCCCTGGGCAACGGTGGCCTCGGTCGCCTGGCGGCCTGCTTCCTGGACAGCATGGCCACTGTGGAACTGCCCTCTTTCGGCTACGGCATCCGCTACGAGTTCGGCATGTTCAAGCAGAGCATCCAAGCCGGCCGCCAGGTGGAGTACCCAGACCCGTGGCTGGAAGACGGCACGCCCTGGGAATTCCCGCGCAGCGGCGTGCACTACCCCGTGCGCTTCGGCGGCTGGGTGGAACCTGCGGCCGACCCCAGCCTGGTGCCCACCTGGCGCCCGGCGGGTGAAGTGAACGCCAAGGCCTACGACATGGTCATCCCTGGCCACGGCACCGAGCGCGTCAGCACCTTGCGCCTGTGGAAGGCGGTTGCGCCCAGCCAGATTGACCTGCACGCCTTCAACAGCGGCGACTACGCGCGCGCCGCCGAGTTCAAGAACCAGTACGAGAACATCTCCTGGGTGCTGTACCCGAACGACAGCACACCGGCCGGCCGCGAATTGCGGCTGCGCCAGGAATACTTCTTCACCAGCGCCAGCATCCAGGACATCCTGGCTCGCCACAAGGCCGAACACGGCCGCCTGACCAACCTGTCCGACAAGGTGGCGATCCACCTCAACGACACGCACCCGGCCATCGGCGTGGCCGAATTGATGCGCTTGCTGGTGGACGAAAATGGCTTTGGCTGGCTGGCTGCGTGGGCCATCACCAAGAAGGTGTTCAGCTACACCAACCACACCCTGATGCCCGAGGCGCTGGAAACCTGGCCCGTGGCATTGATGCAGCAGGTGCTGCCGCGGCACCTGGAAATCATCTTCCGCATCAACGCGGACTTTCTGGCCGAAGCCGCTGCGCACCGCCCGGGCGACACCGAATTCCTGCGCAACCTGTCCCTGATCGACGAACGCGGTGAACGCCGCGTGCGCATGGCCCACCTGTCCATCGTGGGCAGCCACAAGGTCAATGGTGTGTCGGCCCTGCATTCGGACTTGCTGGTGAAGACCATCTTCGCGGACTTTGCCAGCCTGTGGCCCGACCGCTTCACCAACATGACCAATGGCGTCACGCCGCGGCGCTGGTTGGCCCAGGCCAATGGCGGCCTGTCGTCCTTGATCGACAGCACCATCGGCAGCGGCTGGCGCCTGGACCTGGACCAGTTGAAGCGCCTGCTCCCGCATGCGGAACGCGACGACTTCCGCCGGGCCTTCATGGCCGTGAAGCACGGCAACAAGGCGCGCCTGGCCACGTACATCCAGCAGGTCACCGGGACGGTGGTGGACCCTGCCAGTCTCTTTGACGTGCAGGTCAAGCGCATCCACGAGTACAAGCGCCAGTTGCTCAATGTGCTGCAAGTGGTGGCGCGCTATCAGGCGATCTTGGCTGCCCCCGGCAAGCTCTGGACCCCGCGCACCGTCATCTTCGCCGGCAAGGCAGCAAGCAGCTACGTGTCGGCCAAGAACATCATCCGGCTGATCAACGACATTGGCAGCGTCATCAACAACGACCCACGCATCGGTGGCAAGCTGAAAGTGGTATTCGTGCCGAACTACGGCGTGTCCGTGGCCGAATTGATCATGCCGGCGGCCGACCTGTCGGAACAGATCAGCACCGCCGGCACCGAAGCCAGTGGCACCGGCAACATGAAGCTGGCGCTCAACGGCGCGTTGACCATCGGCACCGACGACGGCGCCAACATCGAGATCCGCCAGCAGGTGGGTGACGACAACATCTTCATCTTCGGCCTGTCCACGGCAGAAGTGGCGGCACAACAGGCCGCGGGCTACCAGCCGCTGCGCGTCTACGAGGCCAATCCACGTGTGAAGGCCGTGCTGGACGCGATCCGCGGCGGCCAGTTCAGCGAAGACGAGCCGGGCCGCTACCGCGAACTCGTGGACAGCCTGCTGTGGGGCGGCGACCGCTACATGTTGCTGGCCGACTTTGACAGCTATGTGGCCGCGCAGGGCCGCGTGGACGCCCTGTACGACGACCCGTCCGCCTGGGCCAGGAAGGCGATCGCGAACGTTGCCGGCATGGGTTTCTTCAGCAGCGACCGTACGATCCGCGAATACGCCCGCGACGTGTGGGCCATCGCCGCCAAACCCTGACCGCGGAGCGCTGACCGCCTTCATGCTGACCCCCAACGACATCGCGGCCCTGGTGCAGGGCCGCCATGGCGACCCGCTGTCCGTGCTGGGCCCCCACGTAGCCGAAGACGGCATCACCTGGGTGCGCGTCCTGATGCCTGGCGCCGTGAGTGTGCAGGTCACCGCCGGCAGCCGCGCCTGGCCAATGACGCAGTGCGACAGCGAAGGCCTCTTCGAAGCCGCCACCACCACCCGGGACAAGCTCGGCCACTACCAGCTGCGAGCGCGCTGGGCCGACGGCAGCGAAAGCCTCTGCGAAGACGCCTACCGCTTTGGCATGGTGCTGGGCGAAATGGACGTCTGGCTGCTCAGCGAAGGCAGCCACCTGCGCCCGTACGAGATCTTGGGCGCCACCCCGCGCCAGATGGACGGCGTCGACGGCACCTCCTTCGCTGTCTGGGCACCGAATGCCAGCCGCGTCAGCCTGGTCGGCGATTTCAACTTCTGGGACGGCCGCCGCAACCCCATGCGCCTGCGACGCGAGTGCGGCGTGTGGGAACTGTTCATGCCCAGCGTGCTGGAAGGTGCACGCTACAAGTTCGAATTGCTGGACAGCGCAGGAGCGCTGCTGCCGCAGAAGGCCGACCCCTACGCCCGGCAGAGCGAATTGCGCCCGGCCACCGCCAGTGTCGTGGCGAAGATGCCACCGGTTGCCCTGCCCTCACCGCAGCGCCAGGCCGCCAACGCGCTGGACGCGCCCATGAGCATCTACGAGGTGCACCTGGCCAGCTGGCGCCGCAAGCCCGAAGAAGGCAACCGCTGGCTGAACTGGGACGAACTGGCCAACGAACTGGTTCCCTACGCCCAGGACATGGGCTTCACGCACCTGGAACTGCTGCCTGTCAGCGAGCACCCGTTCGACGGCAGCTGGGGCTACCAGACCCTGGGCATGTACGCGCCCACCGCCCGCTTTGGTGACGCCGCCGGCCTGCGCCGGTTTGTCGACCGCGCGCACGAAGCGGGCATTGGTGTGCTGCTGGACTGGGTGCCCGCGCACTTCCCGTCCGACGCGCACGGTCTGGCCCGCTTTGACGGCACCCACCTGTTCGAATACGCCGACCCGCGCGAGGGCTTCCACAACGACTGGAACACCCTCATCTACAACTTCGGCCGCACGGAGGTACGCAACTTCCTGGTTGGCAGCGCGCTGTACTGGCTGGAGCGCTTCAATGTCGACGGCCTTCGCGTGGACGCCGTGGCGTCCATGCTCTACCGCGACTACAGCCGCAAGACGGGTGAGTGGATTCCCAACGCCCACGGCGGCCGCGAGAACCTGGAAGCCATTGCCCTGCTCAAGCGCACGAACGAAGTGGTGGGCGGTGAACGTCCGCAGGCCTGCACACTGGCCGAAGAAAGCACGGCGTTTCCGGCTGTCAGCCGCCCTACATTTGCCGGCGGCCTGGGCTTCCACTTCAAGTGGAACATGGGCTGGATGCATGACACGCTGCAGTACATGCACCGCGACCCCGTGCACCGCCCATATCACCATGGCGAAATGACCTTCGGCATGGTCTACGCCTTCAACGAGAACTTCGTGCTGCCGCTGTCGCACGACGAAGTGGTGCACGGCAAGGGCAGCCTGCTGGACAAGATGCCAGGCGACGCCTGGCAGCAGTTCGCCAACCTGCGCGCCTATTACGGTTTCATGTGGGGACACCCTGGCAAGAAGCTGATCTTCATGGGCTGCGAATTCGCCCAGGGCCGCGAATGGAACCACGAGCAGAGCCTGGACTGGCACCTGCTCCAGGACACCCAGCACGCCGGCATGCAACGTCTGGTGCGCGACCTGAACCTGCTCTACAAAGGCTGCCCCGCGCTCTATTCACAGGACTTCACCAGTGCCGGCTTTGAATGGGTGGACCACCAGGATGCGCGGCGCAGCCTGCTCAGCTTTGTGCGCAAGGGCAGCCGGGGCGAGATGATGCTGGTGGTCTGCAACTTCGCGCCCACCGTGCACCACGGACTGCGCCTGGGTGTGCCCGCAGCCGGCACCTGGCGCGAGCGGCTCAACACCGATTCGGTCCACTATGGCGGCAGCAACGTGGGCCTGCCCCTGGGCGCGGCGCAGACCGAATCCTTGGCGAGCCACGGCAGAGGTCAGAGCATCGTCCTGACGGTGCCCCCACTGGCCACGGTCTTCCTGGAATGGAACGCTTGAGCCAGAGCGTGAGTCTGTCAGGCGCCGCAAACGCAGCGTCACGACTGGAGTCCGGCCGCCCTTGGCCTCTGGGCGCTACGGTAGAGGACAGTGGCGTCAACTTCGCCGTGTTCTCCGCCCATGCCGCCCAGGTGGACCTGTGCCTCTTTGACGACAACGGCAGCACCGAGCTGGCGCGCCTGCCCTTGCCCGCACAGACCGGCGACGTGTGGCACGGCCGTCTGCCTGGCTGCAAGCCTGGTCAGATCTACGGCTTTCGCGCGCAGGGTTCGTGGCGGCCTGAACGCGGATACCGCTTCAACCCGCACAAGTTGCTGCTGGACCCCTGGGCTCGCGAGATCGTGTCGCCGCACGGTGGCTTTGACTGGCAGGCGCCGCACCACGCCGCTGACCGCGAACACCCGCAGCACATGGACACGCGCGACAACGCGCGCTACGCCCACAAGGCGCGTGTGGTGCAGGACCGATTTGACTGGCAGGGTGACCAGTTGCTGCGCACGCCGCTGGCCGACACCGTGCTTTACGAAACCCACGTGCGCAGCTTCAGCAAGCGCATGCCAGGCGTGCCTCCAGATCAACAGGGCACCTATGCGGGCCTGGCGTCAGACGCCGCCATCGCGCACCTCAAACGGCTTGGGATCACCGCGGTCAGCCTGATGCCGGTGCAGCAGTGCCTGAGCGAAGCGCATCTGGCCGAGCGCGGCCTGGTCAACCACTGGGGCTACAACACCCTGGGCTTCTTCTGCCCGGACCCGCGCTACGCATCAGGCCCGGACGTTCGCGGCGAGTTCCGTCGCATGGTGCAGCGCCTGCACGCGGCAGGCATCGAGGTGCTGCTGGACGTCGTCTACAACCACACCCCGGAAGGCGACGAGCGCGGCGCCACGCTGGCCTGGCGCGGGCTGGACAACCTGAACTGGTACCGCCTGCCCGAACATCAGAAAGACCGCTACGAAAACTGGAGCGGCTGCGGCAACACCCTGAACGTCACGCACCCGCGCGTGCTGCAGATGGTCCTGGACAGCCTGCGCCACTGGGTGGGTGAATACCACGTGGACGGCTTCCGCTTTGACCTGGCTCCGGTGCTGGGCCGCGGCAACTCGGGCTTCGAACCGAAATTCGACCGTGAGGGCCCGTTCTTCAAGGCCGTGCTGCAGGACCCGCTTTTGCAAGGCGTGAAGATGATTGCCGAGCCCTGGGACATCGGCCCCGCGGGCTACCAGGTAGGCGAGTTCCCACGGGGCTGGCAAGAATGGAACGACCGTTTCCGCGACACCAGCCGTGCCTTCTGGCTGGGGGGCGACTGCACACGCGGTGAATTCGCCCTGCGCCTGGCCGGCAGCAGCGACATCTACCAGGGCCGCCGACGCAGCCCGCTGGACAGCGTCAACTACGTGGTCAGCCACGACGGCTTCACCTTGCGCGACCTGGTCAGCTATGACATGCGCCACAACGAGGCCAACGGTGAAAACAACCGGGACGGCCACGGCCACAACCTCAGCTGGAACTGCGGCTGGGAAGGCGAAACCGGCGACCCCGAAGTGCAGTTGCGCCGCGCCCGGTTGCAGCGCGCGTTGCTGGCCACGGTCCTGCTGTCCCAAGGCACGCCGATGCTGGCCGCGGGTGATGAGCTGGGCCACACCCAGCAAGGCAACAACAACCCCTACTGCCAGGACAACGCCATCACCTGGATCGACTGGTCTCGGGCCGACCAGGCGCTCATCGACTACACAGCCCACCTGCTGCGTTTGCGGCGCACGCTGATGCCGCTGGCGCCGCGCTGGTACACAGGCCTGCCCGACGCCAAGGGCCGGCAGGACCTGGCCTGGCTGCGCCGAACCGGCGAACCCATGGAGCCCGAGCACTGGAACAACCGGATGTCACGCATCATGGGCGCCTTCATTGGCGCGCCGGGCCGGTCGCAGCAAGCCCTGCTGCTCCTCGTCAATGCGCGCGACATGGACGCCAGCTTTGAACTTCCCGTCGGGCAGTGGGCTTGCGAACTGGACTCCACCCAAGCGGACGGCCGCAGCGACTGGCGCTGCGACGGCCTCGGCCGCTACCTTCTGCCCGCGCGCAGCGTCGTGCTGCTGCGCGACACCTGTCCGAACTGAACAAGAAGATCCCAAGAGGTTTCCCCATGCGCTTCCCCCGCGCCAGCGGCGTTCTGCTGCACCCCACGTCACTGCCCGGTCCCCACGGCAGTGGCGACTTCGGCCGCGAGGCTTACCACTTCGTGGATTGGCTGGTGGCCGCCGGCCAGCAGCTGTGGCAGCTGCTGCCGCTGGCCGGCATCGGGCCGGGCAATTCGCCCTACATGAGCAACAGCGCCTTTGCGGGCAATGTGCTCATGGTGGACCTGGCCGAATTGCAGGAACAAGGCTGGCTGGACGCAGCCGACCTGGCGCCGGTGCCCGGCCTGTCCGCTGAGAAAGTGGACTACGCGTTTGTGCACCCTTTCCGCATGGAACGCCTGCACCGCGCAGCGCTGAAGTTCGCAGCCAGCGGCACAGCAGCACAACGCGAAGACTTTGCGGCCTTCCAGAAAGACCACGCAACCTGGCTGGGGGACTTTGCGCTTTTCATGAGCCTGTGCGAAGAACGCGACTGGAAGGACTGGTGCGACTGGGAGCCGGACCTCGCCAAGCGCGCGCCGGCAGCCTTGGCATCGGCCCGCGCCCAACACGCCCAGCGCATGCACTTCTGGCAGTTCTGCCAATGGCGCTTCTACCGCCAGTGGGCCAAGCTCAAGGCCTATGCCAATGGCAAGGGCGTGCAGATCATCGGCGACACGCCCATCTTCATTGCCTACCTGTCGGCCGAAGTCTGGGCCAACCAGCACCTGTTTGAGCTGGACGCCAAGGGCAAGCCCACGGTCGTGGCAGGCGTGCCGCCCGACTTCTTCAGCGTCACCGGCCAGCGCTGGGGCAACCCGCTGTACCGCTGGGCTGAACATGCAAAGGACGGCTTTGCCTGGTGGGTGGAACGCGTCAAGCGAACCTTCGAGTTGGTGGACATCGTCCGCATCGACCACTTCCGCGGATTTGCCGGCTACTGGGAGATCCCGGCCAGTGAGCCGACCGCCGTCAAGGGCGAGTGGAAGCCGGGCCCCGGTGACGCGCTCTTCAAGGCCATCAACAAGGCGCTCGGCCCCATGCCGATCATTGCCGAGGACCTGGGTGTCATCACGCCTGACGTGGACGCGCTGCGCAAGAAGTTCAGCTTCCCCGGCATGCGCATCCTGCAATTCGCCTTTGCTGGCGACGCCTCAGACCGCTTCCTGCCGCACAACCACGAACACGACACCGTGGTCTACACCGGCACGCACGACAACGACACCGTGGCCGGTTGGTGGGCCACCGCCACCGACCACGAACGCCACCTGGCGCGCGGCTACCTGGCCACGGACGGCCACGACATGCCCTGGACACTGATCCGCGCAGCCATGGCAAGTGTCGCGGACACCGCCGTGCATCCCATACAGGACGTGCTGGCCCTGCCGACAGAATGCCGCATGAACTTCCCGGGTCAGGAAAGCGGCTGGTGGGGCTGGCGGTTCCAGTGGAACCAGGTGCAGCCCTGGCACGCCCACCGCCTGGCGGAACTGGGCCGACTCTATGGGCGCCTGCCAGCGCCCTGAGTGTTCAGCGCCGCGCCGGCGGCAGGTCCGTGCAACTGCCGTGCGCCACTTCCGCGGCCATGCCGATGCTTTCGCCCAGCGTCGGGTGCGGATGGATGGTCTTGCCGATGTCCACCATGTCGGCACCCATCTCGATGGCCAGCGCCACTTCGCCGATCATGTCGCCGGCGTGCGTACCGACGATGCCGCCACCCAGGATGCGGCCGTGGCCATGCGCTTCCGGTGAATCGTCGAAGAGCAGCTTGGTGAAGCCTTCGTCGCGGCCGTTGGCAATGGCGCGGCCCGAGGCCGTCCACGGGAACAGGCCCTTCTTGACCTTGATGCCCTTGGCCTTGGCCTCGTCTTCGGTCAGCCCGACCCAAGCTACTTCCGGGTCGGTGTAGGCCACGCTGGGAATGACGCGCGCATCGAACTGCGCCTTGCTGTCACCGGCGGCCACTTCGGCGGCCACGTGGGCTTCGTGCACCGCCTTGTGGGCCAGCATGGGCTGGCCGACGATGTCGCCAATGGCAAAGATGTGCGGCACGTTGGTGCGCATCTGCACATCCACCGGAATGAAGCCGCGGTCGCCGACGATCACGCCCGCCTTGTCTGCGGCGATCTTCTTGCCATTCGGCGTGCGGCCCACCGCCTGCAGCACCAGGTCGTAGAGGCCTTCGCTCCTGGTGCCGTCCAGGCCTTCGAACATGACGCGGATGCCGTCCTTGGTGGCCTCGGCTCCTGTGGTCTTGGTCTTCAGCATCAGCTTGTCGAAACGCGGCGCGTTGAGCTTCTGCCAGACCTTGACCAGGTCGCGGTCGGCGCCCTGCATCAGGCCGTCCAGCATCTCCACCACGTCCAGCTTGGCGCCCAGCGTGCTGTAGACCGTGCCCATCTCCAGACCGATGATGCCGCCACCGATGACGAGCATCTTCTTCGGGTTCTGGCGCAATTCCAGCGCGCCCGTGCTGGTCATGACACGCGGGTCGTCCTTCGGCAGGAAAGGCAGTTTCACCGCTTCCGAGCCGGCAGCGATGATGGCGTTCATGAACTGGATGGTCTGGACCTTCCCGTCCGCGTCCGTCACCTTCAAGTGGTACGGGTCCACGAACTCGCCGACGCCTTGCACCGTCGTCACCTTGCGCATCTTGGCCATGGCGGCAAGGCCGCCGGTCAGCTTGCCGACCACCTTGTTCTTGTGGGCGAGCAACTTGCCCAGGTCCAGCTTGGGCTTGTCGAAGGTGACGCCCAGGTCGGCGAAGTGCGTCACTTCGTCCATCACGGCGGCCACGTGCAGCAAGGCCTTGCTGGGGATGCAGCCAACGTTCAGGCACACGCCGCCCAGCGTCGGAAAGCGTTCCACCAGCACGGTCTTCATGCCCAGGTCCGCTGCGCGAAAGGCCGCGGAATAGCCGCCCGGGCCCGCGCCCAGGACGAGCATGTCGCAGGTCAGATCGGCGCCGCCGGCGTAGCTGGCGGCCGCAGGCGCTGTTGCTGGTGCTGAAGTTGATGCCGGTGCGGAAGGCGCAGGCACCGCAGGATGCGGTGCCGGTGCCGGTGCAGCCGCGGCCCCGCTGACTTCCATCGACAGCAGCACGGTGCCTTGGTTGACCGTGTCGCCCACCTTCACTTTCAGGGACTGGACGACACCGCTGTGCGAAGACGGAATCTCCATGGACGCCTTGTCGCTCTCCACCGTGACCAGGCTTTGCTCGGCCTTGACCGTGTCGCCGGGCTTGACCAGCAACTCGATGACGGCCACGTCCTTGAAGTCGCCGATGTCCGGTACTTGGATGTCGATGAGGGCCATGCCGATTCCTTCTTGTCTCAGTTTTTCAGTTTGAACGTCTGCACGCGCACAGGGCCGGCAGAACTGGTGTCGAACTCGCAGCCTGCGGCCACGCCCGCCTGGACCACTTCACGCGCCGTCTTGGCCTTGTCCCACACCGCATGCATGCCGCCCAGCGCAAAGCGCCGGCCCGAACCGATGGCCCAGAAACGGTCGAATTCAAAGACCTCGCGGTAGCTCTCCACGCCGAAGATGCCGTGCGCATTGGCGATGAGGATGCTGAACTGGCTGCTCTCGTACGGATCGCTGTCCTGTTCCTTCGTGTTCAGGTAATAGCGTTCCTTGAGCTTGGGGTGCAGGCGCAGAAAGGTCTCGAAGATGGACTGGCGCGAGTGCAGTTGCAGTTCTTCCTTGGTCAGGGACCCCAAGGCCTGCTGCAGTACAGGCATGTGCGCCACCGTGCCCACGGTGCCGATCCACGCGCCGGCAATGGCGAACAACTTGGCATTGGCCTCGTAGCCATGCGGCAAACGCATCTCGCCAAACGTGACGAGTGAATCTGACGCAATGGCCACGCCGCCGCCCTTGCGGGCGACCACGACGGTGCTCATCAGAGGATGACTCGGCGGAAGTCGGCGAGGGTCTGGCCCAGGTAGGCGTTGAAGCGTGCCGCAGACGCACCGTCAATCACCCGGTGGTCGTAGGACAAGGACAGCGGCAGGATCAGGCGCGGCTGGAAGGCCTTGCCGTCCCACACTGGCTTGGTCTGGCCCTTGGACAAGCCCAGGATGGCCACTTCGGGCGCATTGATGATGGGCGTGAAGTGCGTGCCGCCAATGCCGCCCAGGCTGCTGATGCTGAAACAGCCGCCGGTCATGTCGGCCGGGCCCATCTTTCCGTCGCGCGCCTTCTTGGCGAGGTCGCCCATCTCGGTGCTGATCTGGAAGATGCCTTTCTGGTCGGCGTTCTTCAGAACCGGCACCACCAGGCCGTTGGGCGTGTCCGCCGCAAAGCCGATGTGGAAGTACTGCTTGTAGACCAGGGCGTCGCCGTCCAGGCTGGCGTTGAAGTCGGGGAACTTCTTCAGCGCAGAAACCACCGCCTTGATGACAAAGGCGAGCATGGTGACCTTGACGCCGGACTTCTCGTTTTCCTTGTTGAGCTGGACGCGGAAGGCTTCCAGTTCAGTGATGTCGGCTTCGTCGTTGTTGGTGACGTGCGGAATCATCACCCAGTTGCGGTGCAGGTTGGCGCCGCTGATCTTCTTGATGCGGCTCAGGTCCTTGCGTTCGACCGGGCCGAACTTGGCAAAGTCCACCACCGGCCAGGGCAGCAGGCCCGGGATGCCGCCACCTGCGGCTGCGGCGGCTGCCGCGGGTGCCTTGGCCTTCTGCGCAGCGGTCTGCGTGTCGCCGGCGAGCACGCCCTTGACGTAGCCTTGCACGTCGACCTGCGTGATGCGCCCCTTGGGGCCCGAGCCTGTGACTTCGGCCAGCGGCACGCCCAGTTCGCGCGCGAAGCGGCGGATGGACGGCGACGCGTGCGGCAGGCTGCCCTTGGCGGCCGTTGGATCGTGCGCGGGCACCGCAGCGGACGCTGCGGCGGGCGCGGCTGCAAGCGCCGGTGCAGCCGATGGCGCTGCGGCAGGTGCTGCCACCGTGGCAGCAGCGGGCGCCGAAGCAGCAGTCGCGGCGACAGGCGCGCCGCCAGCGGCCATCACCAATGCGATCGGTGAACCCTTCTTGACCTTGTCGCCCACCTTCACCAGCAGCTGCGTGATGCTGCCGGCGTGCGACGACGGGATCTCCATGGACGCCTTGTCGCTCTCCACGGTGATGAGGCTCTGTTCCACCTTCACGGTGTCGCCGGCCTTCACGAAGACCTCGATGACCGCCACTTCGTCGAAGTCACCGATGTCGGGCACTTCCACCGTCACAGAACCGGCTGCGGCTGCAACGGCAGTCGCCACCGGCGCGGGGGCCGGTGCGGCAGCGGCAGCAGCGGGCGCAGGCGCCGGCGCAGCAGCTGCGCCACCAGCAACCTCCAACACCAGCACCAAGCTGCCTTCGCTGACCTTGTCGCCCAGCTTGACCTTGATCTCCTTCACCGTGCCGGCATGCGAGGACGGGATCTCCATCGACGCCTTGTCGCTTTCAACGGTGAGCAGGCTCTGGTCCGCAGCGACCACGTCGCCCACCTTGACCATCACCTCGATGACTTCCACTTCCTTGAAGTCGCCGATATCCGGCACCTTCACTTCGACCAACGCCATGTCTGTCTCCTGGCTTTGTGCTTGTCTGTCGCTTAGGCGTACAGCGGGTTGATCTTGTCGGCATTGATGCCGTACTTCTTGATCGCTTCTGCCACCTTGGCGGCTGGCACCGTGCCTTCGTCGGCCAGCGCCTTGAGCGAGGCCAACACAATGTAGTGCCGGTTGATCTCGAAGTGCTCGCGCAGCTTGCTGCGGAAATCGCTGCGGCCGTAGCCGTCCGTGCCCAGCACCTTGTAGGTCCGGCCCTTGGGCATGAAGGGGCGGATCTGCTCCGCGTAGTTCTTCATGTAGTCCGTGCTGGCCACCACCGGGCCGGCATGCGGCGCCAGTTGCTGCGCCACAAAGGGCACGCGCGCTTCCGCGGTGGGGTGCAGCATGCTCCAGCGCTCGCAGTCCTGTCCGTCGCGCGCCAGTTCATTGAAGCTCGGGCAGCTCCAGACGTTGGCAGCCACGCCCCAATCGGCTTCCAGCAGCTTCTTGGCCGCCATGCTCTCGCGCAGGATGGTGCCGCTGCCCAGCAGGTTGACGCGCGGCGTCTTCTTGGCGCCCTCTTCCAGCAGGTACATGCCCTTGATGATCTGCTCCTCCGTGCCCGCCTTCAGGCCCGGCATGGGGTAGTTCTCGTTCAGCAGGGTCAGGTAGTAGTAGACGTTCTCCTGCTTCTCCACCATGCGCTTCAGGCCGTGGTGGAGGATGACGCCCACTTCGTGCGCAAAGCTCGGGTCGTAAGAGATGCAATTCGGGATCGTCCCGGCCAGGATGTGGCTGTGGCCGTCTTCGTGCTGCAGGCCTTCGCCGTTCAGTGTGGTGCGGCCGCTGGTGCCGCCCAGCAGGAAGCCACGCGCCTGCATGTCGCCTGCCGCCCAGGCGAGGTCACCGATGCGCTGGAAGCCGAACATCGAGTAGTAGATGTAGAACGGCACCATGATGCGGTTGTTCGTCGAATACGAGGTCGCAGCCGCGATCCAGCTGGCCATGCCACCGGCTTCGTTGATGCCTTCCTGCAGGATCTGGCCGTTGACCGTTTCCTTGTAGTACATGACCTGGTCCTTGTCGACCGGCGTGTACTTCTGACCTTCGGGGTTGTAGATGCCGATCTGGCGGAAGAGGCCCTCCATGCCGAAGGTGCGCGCCTCGTCCACCAGGATGGGCACCACGCGCGGGCCCAGGGCCTGGTCGCGCAACAGCTGCGTCAGGAAGCGCACGTAGGCCTGCGTGGTGCTGATCTCGCGGCCTTCGGCGGTGGGCTCCAGCACGCTCTTGAAGATCTCCAGGGCCGGCACCGTGAAGCTCTCGTCGGCTTTGACGCGGCGTTTGGGCAGGTACCCTCCCAAGGCGCGCCGACGCTCGTGCAGGTACTTCATTTCCGGCGTGTCCTCGGCCGGCTTGTAGAAGGGGATATTGGGCAGGTCCGCGTCGCTGATGGGCAGGTTGAAGCGGTCACGCATGAAGCGCACGTCGTCGTCCGTCAGCTTCTTGGCCTGGTGGGCGGTGTTCTTGCCTTCGCCCGCATTGCCCATGCCCCAGCCCTTGACGGTCTTCACCAGCAGCACCGTGGGCTGGCCTTTGGCGTTGTTGGCCCTGTGGAAGGCCGCGTAGACCTTCTGCGCATCATGGCCGCCGCGACGCAGGTTCCAGATGTCCTGGTCGGTCATCTTGGCCACCATCTCCAGCGTCTTGGGGTCGCGGCCGAAGAAGTTCTTGCGCACGAAGGCACCGTCGTTGGCCTTGAAAGCCTGGTAGTCGCCGTCCAGCGTGTCCATCATCAGCTTGCGCAGCGCACCATCCTTGTCTCGCGCCAGCAGGCCGTCCCACTCCTTGCCCCAGATGAGCTTGATGACGTCCCAGCCGGCGCCACGGAATTCACCTTCCAGCTCCTGGATGATCTTGCCGTTGCCACGCACCGGCCCGTCCAGGCGCTGCAGATTGCAGTTGACGACGAAGACCAGGTTGTCCAGGTTTTCGCGCGCGGCCAGGCCGATGGCACCCAGGCTTTCTGGCTCGTCCATTTCGCCGTCGCCGCAGAAGACCCAGACCTTGCGGTTGGCCGTGTCGGCAATGCCACGCGCGTGCAGGTATTTCAGGAAGCGGGCCTGGTAGATCGCCATCAAGGGGCCCAGGCCCATGCTGACGGTCGGGAACTGCCAGAACTCCGGCATCAGCTTGGGGTGCGGGTAGCTGGACAGGCCCTTGCCGTCGACTTCCTGGCGGAAGTTGAGCATCTGCTCTTCGCTCAGGCGCCCTTCCATGAAGGCGCGCGCGTAGATGCCGGGGCTGCAGTGGCCCTGGATGTACAGCAGGTCGCCACCATGGCCTTCGCTTTCGGCGTGCCAGAAATGGTTGAAGCCGGCCGCGAACATGTGCGCCAGGCTGGCGAAGCTGCTGATGTGGCCGCCCAGGTCGCCGCCGTCGGCGGGGTGAAGGCGGTTGGCTTTGACGACCAGCGCCATGGCATTCCAGCGCATGTAGGCGCGCAGGCGGCCTTCCAGTTCCAGGTTGCCGGGACTGTGCTCTTCCTCGGTCGGCTCGATGGTGTTGACGTAGCCGGTGTTGGCCGAGAACGGCATGTCGATGCTGGCTTCGCGCGCCTGCTCAAGCAGCTGCTCCAGCAAAAAGTGGGCGCGCTCCGGGCCTTCGGCTTCGATGACCGCTGTCAGCGCGTCCAGCCATTCACGGGTTTCCTGTGCATCGACATCGGCCGCGGACAGGCCTTGGATGGACTGGGGCTGTGCTGACATGCTTGTCTCCTGAATATCCGTAGTGAGGGTTTTTTTGTGGCGGGCCGGAGTGTGTCACATCTTTTTGAGATTTCAAATAGTGCTTTCTCATCTCATGATGTGGAATATACGCAGCGATCGAGGGCTGCCACCGATAATCGTCACCGATGCCCACGAACCGACCGCCCTCGCCGCCATCCATCGCCCCGCTGCCCGCCGCCAAGCGCATGTTCGGACAGTGGTGGCGCCGCCAGTCGCCTTCGCGTCAGGACCGCTTTGCCACGCTGGGGCCCTTGCTGTCGGTCCTGCTCTTCCTGGCGGCCATCATTTCGGCCTTCTGGTACCTGCGCAACGAGGAAATCGAGCGGGAGACAGAGTCCGTCAAGCGAGACACCGAGATCACGCAGCAGCAGATAGGACTGCGACTGATCCAGAACCAGGAGGCGCTGATCCGCATGGCGCGGGAACTGGTGGCGCGGGACACCGACGCTGACGAGTTCACCGGCCAGGCCAGCGCCTTCACCAGAGAAAGACCCGAGGTCACCCACTTGAGCTGGGTCGATGCGCGGCGTCGCGTGCGGGCCAGCCACCTGGCCTTCATGTACCCGGCCGCGGCCACCGGCGATTCACCCGCGCCCCTGCTGCCCCAGGACGGCCGCACGACCGAACCCGAAGTCACCTTCAAGGCTGCGCGCGACACCCGCACCGCGGCCTACTCGCGGGCCTTTCCGGACGCCACCGGCGCGCAAGTCTTCCAACTGCATGTGCCGCTGGTCGAACACGGCGTCTTCGCCGGGACGATCATCGCGGAGTACTCGGTGGATTCGCTGGTGCGCCACTTTGTCCCGGCCGACGTGTCGCAGCGGCACATGATTGCCATCGTCAACGAGAAGCACGCGGTGCTGGCCAGCACCGTCACCCCTATGCCTGGCCAGGCCAGTTCACGCGCACCGCTGGTCAGCGAGGCACCGCTCACGCCTGCCCTCAACGGCCTGGTGCTGCGTGGCCAGGGCTGGCGCACCAGCATCGGGCTGATCAGCAACACGCTCTTCTGGATGGTGGTTGCGCTGTCGGTTCTGACTGTCTGGATGCTGCTTGGCACCTGGCGCCACATGCGCCGGCGCAGCCAGATCCAGGGTGCGCTGGTGCAAGAGACGAACTTCCGCCGCGCCATGGAGAACTCCATGCCCACCGGCATGCGGGCCATGGACATGGTGGGTCGCGTCAGTTATGTCAACGCCGCCTTCAGCCAGATGACGGGCTACACGCCTGCGGAATTGGTCGGCGGCATGCCGCCCTACCCATATTGGCCACCGGACCGAATCGACGAGAACTCGCGCCTGCTGCAGCAGGAATTGCAAGGCCGCAGCCCCAGCGGCGGCATCGAGGTCAAGGTGATGCGCAAGGACGGGACCTTGTTCGACGGACGCATGTACGTCAGCCCCTTGATCGACCCGAAGGGTCAGCAGACCGGCTGGATGACCAGCATGACCAACATCACCGAGGCCAAGCGCATCCGCGACCAGCTCTCGGCCAGCCACGAGCGTTTCACGACAGTTCTGGAAGGCCTGGACGCGTCCGTGTCGGTCTTGTCGGTGCAACAGGGCGAACTGCTCTTCGTCAACCGCAGTTACCGGCTCTGGTTTGGCGGCGACGCACGGGGTCACCAGCAAATGGCCGGCGGCGTGGGCAATGCGCCGTTCTCGGCGGATGGCGACGAAGAGGTCGACAACCTGTCCGGCCTGCCCACGCAGGAACTGACCGAAGCCGAGGCGCCCAGCGGTGCCAAGCCGCGCGAGGTCTACGTGGAGAGCCTGCAGAAATGGTTCGACGTGCGCGCGCGCTACCTGCAGTGGACAGACGGCCGCCTGGCACAGATGCTCATTGCCACCGACATCACCGCACGACTTCGTGCCGAAGAGCAGGCTGCGGCCCAGGCCGAAAAGGCGCAGGTCACCAGCCGGCTGGTGACGATGGGGGAGATGGCCTCCTCCGTGGCCCACGAACTGAACCAACCGCTCACCGCCATCAACAACTACTGCAACGGCATGGTGTCGCGCGTGAAGGCCGGCAGCATCGACCAGCCCGACCTCATCGCCGCGCTGCAAAAGACGGCGCGCCAGGCCGAACGGGCTGGGCAGATCATTCACCGCATCCGCAACTTCGTGAAACGCAGCGAGCCGCAACGTGTGAAAGCTGAAGCACGGCAGATCGTGGACGACGCGGTGGAACTGGCCGGCATCGAGCTGCGCCGCCGCAACGTGGCCATCCACACCTACGTGGCGCAGCGCCTGCCGCCGCTGCTGGTGGACCCCATCCTGATCGAGCAGGTGGTGCTCAATCTGTTGAAGAACGCGGCCGAGGCCATTGACAACGCGCAACTGCCATCCAGCCGCCGCCACATCGAACTGCGCGTGGTACCGCGGCACACGCCGGAAGAAGGTGGCGTCATCGAATTCAGCGTCACTGACATGGGGCCCGGCATCAAGGACGAAGTCATCGGGCGCTTGTACGAAGCCTTCTTTTCTACCAAGGCCGAAGGCATGGGCATCGGCCTCAGTCTGTGCCGCACCATCATCGAGTCCCACCGGGGTCGGATGAGGGCGCAGAACCTCTACAATGGGGCGCTCATCGTCGGCTGCCGCTTCTCCTTCACCATCCCGGTGGAACTGGCGCACCGAACCGACGGGAGCGCGGCGCCGCAAGAACTTCCTGCGGAAATCTTGCCGGCTGAAAGCCAGATCACCTCCAACACCACGGGCAATTGACCGCCCCTTCCCCGCATGAGTCTGATCCCGAAAAAAGGCACCGTCTACGTCGTTGATGATGACGAGGCTGTGCGCGATTCCCTGCAGTGGTTGCTCGAAGGCAAGGACTACCGCGTCAAGTGCTTTGATTCCAGCGAATCCTTCCTGTCGCGCTTCGACCCCCGCGAAGTGGCCTGCCTGATTGCAGACATCCGCATGGACGGCATGAGCGGCCTGGAATTGCAGGACCGGCTGATGGAACGCAAGAGTCCGCTGCCCATCGTCTTCATCACGGGCCACGGCGACGTGCCCATGGCAGTGACGACGATGAAGAAGGGCGCGATGGACTTCATCGAGAAGCCCTTCAAGGAAGAAGAACTGCTGGGCCTGGTGGAGCGAATGCTGGAGCAGGCGCGCTCCGCCTTCAGCCAGCACCAGGAACAGGCCAGCAGGGACGCCCTGCTTTCGCGCCTGACGACACGAGAGGCCCAGGTGCTGGAACGCATCGTGGCTGGCCGCCTGAACAAGCAGATCGCCGACGACCTTGGCATCAGCATCAAGACGGTGGAGGCGCACCGCGCCAACATCATGGAAAAGCTCAACGCCAACACCGTGGCCGACCTGCTGAAGATTGCACTCGGCGCACAGACCAAAGCCTGAGGTTTTGCAGCGAACTTGCCGAGGCCGCACCATGCGGCCTTGGTCGTTTCTGGACCGCTCGATTCACCGACCACCCTCCTCACCATGACCGCCCAGATCATCGACGGCAAAGCCCTGTCCGAAGTCATTCGCGCCGATGTCGGCCGCAGAGCAGCCGCGCTCGGCGCAGCGGGCCGGCAACCCGGCCTGGCCGTCATCCTGGTGGGCGAAGACCCGGCCAGCTCGGTCTACGTTCGCAACAAGGTCAAGGCCTGCGCCGACCATGGCCTGCATTCGGTGCTGGAACAGTACCCCGCCTCGCTGTCGCAAGCCGAATTGCTGGCGCGCGTGGATGCGCTGAACGCCGACACGAAGATCCACGGCATCCTGGTGCAGATGCCGCTTCCCAAACACCTGGACCCGCAGGCCGTCATCGAAGCCATCGCGCCGCACAAGGACGTCGACGGATTCAGCGTGCACAGCGCGGGCCAACTGATGGCCGGCCTGCACGGCCTGCGCCCGGCGACGCCTTTGGGCTGCATGAAGCTGATCGAGAGCACTGGCCAGACGATCAAGGGCAAGCACGCGGTCGTCATCGGCCGAAGCAACACCGTGGGCAAGCCGATGGCGCTGCTGCTGCTGCAAGCCCACGCCACGGTGACGGTGTGCCACAGCAGCACGCCGGACATCGGCCTGCACACCCGCCAGGCCGACATCGTGGTGGCCGCCGTCGGCCGCCGCGGCATGGTGACTGGGGACATGGTCAAGCCGGGGGCCATCGTGATCGACGTGGGGATCAACCGCAACGAGGCCGGCAAGCTCTGCGGTGACGTGGACTATGAAGCCGTTCGCGAAGTGGCAGGCTGGATCACGCCCGTGCCCGGTGGCGTGGGGCCCATGACCATCACGATGCTGCTGGTCAACACCCTGCAGGCAGCCGAGGCCCGCGCATGAACCCCTTGCTGAAGCTCGCGAACGCGCCGTCGTCTCTGCCGGACTTTGCCGCCGTGCAACCTGCGCACGTGACGCCCGCCATCGACGAACTGTTGGCCGACGCCCGTGCCGCCCTGGAACGCGCCGTCGGGCCGGGCGTGCCTCCGGACTACGACACCTTGTCCTTGGTGCTGGACGTGCCGCTGGAACGCTTGAACATGGCCTGGTCCGTCGTCAATCACCTCCAGTCGGTGGTCGACACGGCAGAGCTGCGCGCGGTGCATGCAGAGAACCTGCCCAAGCTGATCGAGTTCGGCACCCGCCTGTCATCCGACGCACGCCTGTACGCCAAGTACAAGGCCGTGCTGCTGGCCCAAGGTGATCAGTTGCCGCCCGCACGTCGCAAGGCCTTGGCGGACGCACTGCGCGACTTCGTCTTGGGCGGTGCCGAACTGCAGGGCGAGGACAAGGCGCGTTTTGCCGCCATCCAGGACCGCGCCGGTGCGCTGGAACAGCAGTTTGGCGACCACGTGATGGACGCCACCGACGCCTGGTCCCTCACTGTCACGGGTGACCGCCTGGCGGGCGTGCCGTCCGACGTGCGCGAAGCCGCCCGCGAAGCCGCACGGGCCGCGGGCCAGGACGGCTTCAAGCTGACGCTGCAGGCGCCCTGCTACCTGCCGCTGATGAGCCACGCCGAGGACCGCGCGCTGCGCGAGACCCTCTACCGCGCCTACAACACGCGCGCCAGCGACTATGGCCCCGCGGAGCTGGACAACGGCCCGCTGGTGCAGGAGCTCTTGAATCTGCGCCAGGAAGAAGCCCGCCTTCTGGGCTATGCGAGTTATGCGGACCTCTCCCTGGTGGCCAAGATGGCCAGCAGCCCGGCGCATGTGCTGAGCTTTGTCCGCGACCTGTCCACGCGCGCTCGTCCGTTTGCCGACCGCGAACTGGCCGAGCTGCGCGTTTTCGCCGCCGAACAGCTGAACTTGCCGGATTTGCAGGCCTGGGATCGAGGTTTCGTCTCCGAGCAGCTGAAACAGTCGCGTTACGCGTTCAGCAGCGAAGATGTGAAGCAGTACTTCACCCTGCCGCGCGTGCTGCAAGGTCTGTTCAGCCTGGTGGAGACGCTCTTCGGCGTGACCGTCCGAGAAGAGTCCGCCCCGGTGTGGCACGACAGCGTGCGCTTCTACCGCCTGTGCCGCGGCGGCGAGGCCATCGCCGGCTTCTACCTGGACCTGCATGCGCGCACCGCCAAGCAAGGCGGCGCATGGATGAACAACGCGCGTTCACGCTGGCGCCGACCCGGCAATGCCTTGCAGCTGCCGGTGGCGCACCTGGTCTGCAACTTCGCGCCCCCCGTGGGCGGCCGCCCTGCCTTGCTGGGCCACGATGACCTGATCACGCTGTTCCACGAATTCGGCCATGGCCTGCACCACCTGCTGACGCAGGTTGAGGACTTGGCCGTTTCCGGCCTTGCCGGTGTGGAGGACGACGCCTTGGAACTGCCCAGCCAGTTCATGGAAAACTTCTGCTGGGAATGGGACGTGTTGCAAGGCCTGAGCGCCCACGTCAGCACGGGCCAGCCTCTGCCACGGGAACTGTTCGACCGCATGCTGGCAGCGCGCCACTTCCTCAGCGCACTGTCCTTGCTGCGGCAATGCGAATTCGCGCTCTTCGACATGCGCGTGCACGCCGAGCCCGAATCCGCCGGCCTGGTGCAGCAGGTGGCCAACGAGGTCTGCGCAGAAGTGCAGCCCGTGCCCGCACCACCGTTCTACCGCTACCCCACCACTTTCTCGCATCTGTTCTCAGGCGGCTACGCGGCGGGCTACTACGGTTACGCCTGGGCTCAGGTGCTGTCGGCCGATGCCTACAGCGCCTTCGAGGAAGCCGGTGTCTTCGATCCCGAGACGGGCTTGCGTTTTCGTGAACAGATCCTGGAAGTGGGCGGCAGCCGGCCGGCGCTGGAAAGCTTCCGGGCTTTTCGCGGTCGCGATCCACAAATCGACGCCATGTTGCGCCACCAGGGCCTGAGCTGAGTGACGCGCATCACTTGCGAGCGGTTCGCCGCCGCAGATTCGGTTGAGACTGGCCCGCAGGTCGGTTAGATTGCTGCTTGGCCCGCCCCGGGCCCTGTCGAGACCGCGTCAAGAGAAAAGGCCCAGCCGATGAAACTGCCTCTGGATCGAACCGGCGCTGCCGTGGCGCTGGCACTGGCCTTGCTGGCCGGCGCCGCCCAGGCGCAGTACAAGGTGGTCAACCCGGATGGCAGCGTCACGTACACGGACCGCCCGCCCGTCGCCAGCAATGTGCGGGTGACGCCCATGAACCGCAGCAACCTGCGCGCGGCCCGTGCGCAGGAAATCGCCCTGCCGCCCGAACTTCGATCCGTGGTGCAACGCCACCCGGTGACGCTCTACACCATGGCCGAATGCGCGCCGTGCGCCAATGCGCGCAAGCTGCTGCAACAGCGTGGCGTGCCGTACAGCGAAAAATCGATCATCACGGAAGACGACGCCGCAGCCCTGCAGCGTTTGATCGGCGTCCGCAGCCTGCCTTCCATGAGTGTCGGCGCCCAACCGGTGCGCGGCTGGTCCGAACAGGACTGGAACAGCTTCCTGGACGTGGCGGGCTACCCGCGCGAAAACCGCCTGCCGGCCAACTGGCAAGCGCCAGAAGCCACACCACTGGTCGAACGGGTGTCTCCGACGTCCCGTGGCCCGGCCACGCCTGCGGCGCCGCCACCCCCGGTCGAAGCGCCACCGGTCATCGAAGAACCGCCCAAGCCCAGCACGGGCATCCGCTTCTAGGTCTCAGGGCGCACTGCGCAGGTGCCGGGCGGTCCAGGACCCGCCCGCCACGGCGACCCCTACCACCCAGAACAGCAGCGACGCGCCGACCAGTGCGCCTGTCGCACCGAAGAGCAGCGGCATCAAGGTGCTGGAGGTGTTCATGGCCATGGACCGCAAGGCCAGCGCTTCGCCGTGCCGGTGGTCAGGCGTGATGTGGTGCAGCATGGACATCACCATCGGCTGCACGCTGCCCAGGGTCAGCCCCAGCAAGGCAGCGCACACCCCCA
This sequence comes from uncultured beta proteobacterium, assembly GCA_963750785.1. Lineage (GTDB taxonomy): Bacteria > Pseudomonadota > Gammaproteobacteria > Burkholderiales > Burkholderiaceae_C > Rubrivivax. Next base: position 94,692 of record CAVVSC010000011.1, read on the forward strand.
TCAGCAGAGCGTTGGGGGCCAAGGGGTAGAGCGCGAAGATCACGCCCGTGCCCACCATGGCGGTGCGCAGCACCGTCAGTTCGCTCAGGCGGTGGGCCATCCAGGGAATGGCCAGGCGCACCAGGGTCACGCTGAGCGTGAAGGTGCCCAGGATCAAACCGATGGTGCTGGCGTTGAAACCACGCTGGTGCCCCAGCACCGGGACGGCAAAGATGTGCACGTCCCAGCACATCGACAGCAGCCAGTTCACCGCCAACAGCCGCCCGAAGCCCGGCACACGGAGCAGGTCCCAGGCCGTGCGGTTGGGCTCGTGCACCACCACGGGCGGCGGCAGTCGCGGCACCTGGCGGGCGGTGATCAGCGTCGCCAGCGGCAACAGGGTCAGCATCACGTAGGCGGCCGTGAACCCCAATCCGTCAATGACAAAGCCGGCGGCGACAGGCCCCAGCACGTTCGAAAAGGAAGGCGCCACGCCCAGCCAGCTGAAGATGCGCACACGCTCGGTGCTGTCCCGCGCAGCCAGACCCGCCGTGCGTTGGATGGTCAGCATGCCGATGTTCGTGCCGGCGCCCATGGCCATGGCAGCCACGCACATCAGCGCCACATGGCCCACGCCGCCCATCAGTGAGGACACCACGGCCAACACCCCGCCGCCAATGGTCAGGGCCACCGCCAAGCCTACCGGGCGGTGGTAACCATGGCGGTCGGCCAGCCGACCGGCATACAGCGCACTCAGCACGGGTGCCAAGGCAAAGAGGGCCAGGAGCAGGCCCACCGTCCAGGCGCTGAAGCCCTCGTGCAGGGCCTGCAAGGGCGCGGTCATGCGCAGGCCGGCCATGGCTGAATGCATGCCGATCTGACCGACGATGAAAGCGACAAGAACCGCGCCGGAGCCTTGCCGCGGCGGGGCTTCAGACATCGGACGATTCCTCGTCGCCGCTGCCGGACGGCAGGCCGGGCAGCAACTCGGCGGTGCGCGCATCAGGCAGCGATTCCACCCCGCGCAGCCGCCGCTCCATCGCCCGCGTGCGCTGGGTGGCGGCGTCTATGGTGTCGCTCGCCTCGGCCAGCTTCTTCTTGGTCTTGGCCAGCACTTCGCCGAACTTGCCGAACTCGGTCTTCACCGCGCCCAGCACTTCCCACACCTCGGCGGAACGCTTCTCCAGTGCCAGGGTGCGGAAGCCCATCTGCAGGCTCGTCAGCGTGGCCAGCAAGGTGGTGGGGCCCACCAGCATCACCTTGAACTCACGCTGCAAGGCTTCCATCAAACCTGGCCGGCGCAAGGCTTCGGCGTACAGGCCTTCGGTGGGCACAAAAAGGATGCCGAAATCAGTGGTGTGCGGTGGCGACACGTACTTGTCCCGGATGCTGCGAGCTTCCAGCCGCAAACGCGTCTCGATGGCCTTGGCCGCGGCTTCGACGCCCACCGGGTCGGCGCGTTCCTGCGCGTCCAGCAGCCGTTCGTAGTCCTCTCGCGGAAACTTGGCGTCGATGGGCAGCCACAGCGCTGCTCCGTCGCTGCGCTGGCCGGGCAGGCGGATGGCGAACTCCACCCGCTCGTTGCTGCCGGGCACCGTGGCCACGTTGGTGGCGTACTGCTCCGGCGTGAAGACCTGCTCCAGCAGGCCGGCCAGTTGTGTCTCGCCGAACACGCCGCGTGTCTTCACGTTGGTCAGCACACGGTGGAGCGATCCCACGTCGCGCGCCAGGGTCTGCATCTCGCCCAGGCCCTTGTGCACCTGTTCCAGGCGGTCGGCCACCTGCTTGAAGCTCTCTCCCAGGCGTTGTTCCAGCGTGGCGTGCAGCTTTTCGTCCACGGTGGCGCGCATCTGTTCCAGCTTCTTCTCGTTGCCCTCCTGCAGAGCGGCCAGGCGTGTTTCCACGGCCTGGCGCATGTCCGTCTGGCGCCGGTCATTGGCTTCGGACAAGACACGCAGTTGCTCGCCAATGGCGTCACCAAAGCGGCGCAGCGCGGCATCCAGGGCCTCGCGCGAGGACTGCGATTGCGCCGATGAGGCCCGCGTGGCCTGGACGAGCGCGTCACCCAAGGCCTGCTGGGTGGTTGCCAGTTGCACGCGGAAGGCGTCAATCTGCTCGTTCTGCGTGCGCGCGACGTCGCCGCTTTGGGTGAGCAACATGCGCTGGAAGCTGGACAGATCGCTTCTGGTGCCCTGCCCTTGCCGGCCGAGTTCGTCGCGCAGTTCGCGTTCGAGCCGTTCGATGTCTTTCTTCGGATCACCGGGGCGGGGCCGCAGTGCTTGCCACAACACCAGCCAAAGCACCAGCAAGAGGTTGAGCAAGAGCAGCGCCAGCAGCGCAACAGGTATCCAGTCAGGCACCTGGGGATTGTGACAGCCCGGCGCCGGCGGGTCCGGCGCGCGGGCCTCTCACAAGGGCGCCAGGGGGATCACGATGTCGCAGCCGAACTCGCCTGTCGCGCTGTTGTATGCCGCGTCCGGCGGGTAGTACTCGAAAGTCGGGCGCCCGTCCAGTTGCCAGCCACTGGCGGGAAGCCATTCACGTAGCAAGGACGACCAGGCAGCGTGGATGGTCCGTGTGGTTCCCCAAAAAGGCAAGGACCCGTACTTGCCAGCCGGGATGGTGGTGACCAGCCCTTCGCCCGTCGCTATGAAATCGCCATCCACCTCGGTGCAGATGTCGAAGCGGCAACGCTCCGGCGCCGTGATGTCCGGGTCGTCGTGGCTGATGCCGTAGCAGGGCCGCCCTGTCAGGCCGCGGTTGACGATGTAAGGGTAGAAGCGCTGCTGCCAGAACTGCGCGACGGCAGCACCGTAGGGCCCCACCTGGCGCAGGTAGACAACACGCGTGGCAGGACGTTCCGTGACGGTGACTTTCATGAGGGGCTCCACAAGGCCGGGTTTGGCCGTGCCATCGTCGCCGGACGGACCCTCAACCGACTGATCGGTATTGCGCAGCGCCTGATCCAGCTTGCTCTGCCGCGCCTTGCGTTCTTCTGACTTCAGCCGCCGCCACTCACCGGCGCTGCAACCGAAGCGCGACTTGAAGGCATGCGCAAAAGCTTCCCCGGAAGCGAAGCCCACCATGCCTGCAATCTCGGCCACCGGTGTGCCTGGTTGGGACAGCAGGCGAAGCGCAGCCACCTCCAGGCGCCTGCGGCGCAAGTGCTCGCCCAGTGTTTCGCCCATCCAGGCCGTGAACTGGCGGTGGAAGTGAAAGGGCGAGAAATTGGCCACCGCCGCCAGCTCGGCCAGGTTCAGCGACTCGGCCAGGTGCTGATCGACATAGGCCTGCACACGGTGCATGCGCCGTGCGTACTCGGGTCGTGGTGCTGGCGCCACCATCAAGTAGCAGATCGGAGGTGTGGCAGCACCTCGGGGTTGACCGGCGTGAGGGCGTCTCCGCCCGTCAACACGGCGACCAGATTGTCCGCCGCCAGGTCGGCCATGGCGCGCCGGGTGGCTACGCTGGCGCTGGCGATGTGCGGCGTCAGGACGACGTTGGACAGCGTCAGCAGCGCCGGGTGCACCGTCGGTTCGCCTTCAAACACATCCAGGCCTGCGGCAGCGATCTGCCCTTCGCGCAGCGCCACCGCCAGCGCCGCGTCGTCCACGATGCCGCCGCGAGCGATGTTGGTCAGCGTGGCCGTGGTTTTCATCTGCTTCAGTTCGGGCGCGCCAATGGCGTGGTGGCTGCTCGCGGAAAACGGCAGCACCAGCATCAGGTGGTCAGCCTCGCGCAGCAGCGTGGCCTTGTCGACGTATCGCGCGCCCAGCGGTGTCTCCTGGTCCGGCGTCAGCTGGCTGCGGTTGTGGTAGATCACCTTCATGCCAAAACCCTGCGCACCGCGCCGGGCAATCGCCTGGCCAATGCGTCCCATGCCCAGGATGCCCAGCGTGGCGCCATGCACGTCGCTGCCGGTGAACATGTCGTAGGCCCAGCGCGTCCATTCGCCGCGGCGCAAGAAGTGTTCGCTTTCAGCCATGCGGCGTGCAGTGGCCATCATCAGCGCAAAACCGAAGTCGGCCGTGGTTTCGGTCAGCACGTCGGGTGTGTTCGTGCAGATCACCCCGGCCGCCGTGCAGGCCGGCACGTCGAAGTTGTTGTAGCCCACGGCCATGTTGGCCACCACCCGCAGTTGTGGGCAGGCCGCCAGCACTTCGGCGTCGATGCGTTCACTGCCCGTCGTGAACGCGCCTTGCTTGCCTTGAAGGCGCTGGATGAGCTGCGACCGCGTGAGGATGGTGTCGTCCGGGTTGTCGTCAATCTCAAAGTGCTGGCGCAAGCGCGACAGCGTTTCCGGAAACACCGCGCGGGCTACAAGGACGGCGGGCTTGTTCATATCAACGGAACCAGATGAATGTCATGACGATGAAGAGCGGCACCAACACCGCCCCGCTCCAGGCCATGTAGCCAAAGAAGCTGGGCATCCGCACGCCCCGGTCCTCGGCGATGGCCTTGACCATGAAATTGGGCGCGTTGCCAATGTAGGAGTTGGCGCCCATGAACACGGATCCCGCCGAGATGGCGGCCAATGTGGCGGCCAGGGTGGTCATCAACACCGCCGGGTCACCACCCGCCAGGTTGAAGAAGACCAGGTAAGTGGGCGCGTTGTCCAGGAACGAACTCAGCACGCCACTGAACCAGAAGTAGGCCCAGGGCAAAGGTTGGCCATCAGGGCCGGTGACAGCCCGTGCCACAGCCGCGAATGGCCCGTTCAAGCCTGCTTTCAGCATCGCCAGCACCGGGATCATGGTCAGGAAGATCGCGACGAAGAGCTTGGCCACCTCCTGCATCGGCGCCCATGAAAACTGGTTCTTCTCGCGCACGCCCTTGGGCGTGATGGCCAGCGACACCCCGGTCACGGCCACCAGCAGCACATCGCGGACAACGGCCTGCAGTTCCAGCGCAGTGCCCAGCACCGTGAACTGGATGCCCGGCTTCCACAGCCCGCTGAGCAGCACCAGCACCACCACCGCAGCCAGCGGCAGGAAGTTGATGGCCCCTTCCAGACCGAAGGTCGGCGTGTCAGGCGTGGGGTCCATGCGCTGCACGCCTTCCTTCTTGTAGTACCAGCTGTCGATGACCCAGAAGATGGCCATCAGCGCGCCCAGCAGGAACAAGGTCTCGGGGAAGATGTGACCGACGGTCCAGAAGAAGCTGACCCCCTTCAGGAAGCCCAGGAACAAGGGCGGGTCGCCCAGCGGTGTCAGCGAGCCGCCGGCATTGCTGACCGCAAAGATGAAGAACACCACCACATGCGCGTTGTGGCGGCGGTTGTCGTTGGCGCGGATCAGCGGCCGGATCATCAGCATCGACGCGCCCGTGGTGCCCATCACGCTGGCCAGCAGCGCACCCACGCTCATGATCGCCACATTGGTGAGCGGACTGCCATGCAAATTGCCGCGCACAAAGATGCCGCCGGCCGCAGTGAACAGCGCCACCAGCAAGGCGATGAATGGGATGTACTCGGCCAACAAGGTATGCACCACAACGCCTCCGGTCGCGGCCGGGCCGAAGACAAGGGCAAACGGTATGAGGAAGGCCAGCGTCCAGGCGAACGCGATCTTGCCGAAGTGGTGGTGCCAGATCGGCGCTGCCGCCAGCGGCATGACCGCAATCGACAACAGCACGCCAGCGAACGGCAAACCCCACCAGGCCGACAGCGCAGAGCCGTCCACTTCGCCCGCATGCGCAAGCGCGGGCACGGCGAGCAAGGCGGCGAGTGCGCCGCGCAGAATCACGGAAGTCTTCATCGATTGAGGTGAGCCCGGGTTGACGGCTGGCCGCCGCGTGCCGCAAGACTACCCTTTTGAAGCGGTCATTCGCGAGCCCCTTGTCACGCCTGACACGGGGGTTGATGCGGTGTGAGGATGCCGAACCGGTCGCGCACGGACTCCAGCGGCTGATCCCAATACCGCTCGAATGGCTGAGCAATGAGGCACGGCACATCGCGGGCCATCTGCATCGCCTCCGCCCGCTGCCTGTGGAGTTCGCGCCGGGCGCTGGGCTCGGCCAGTGGATACAGCCAGTTCGCGAGCTTGGCCGCGCGTTCATAGCTTGGGCTGTAGCGCTGCTCGGAGACAAAGGACCAGACGGCAAGTTCTCCGGGCCGGTCGATCCCAAAGCCCAACAAGACGTGGAACAGGTCATGGACCAGGACATAGCGGACTGCGAGCACGTTCAGTTGCGCCACTTCGCGCCGCACCGAAGTGGACAGGGTCAAGGGCGTGATCCCGTGCTTCGCCAGGAATGCGGCGTATGCCTGCCCCAGGCTGCCCGCAGGAACGGACGCGGAAGACAGGTCCGCGAAGTCTGGCAGCGGATCAGCCAGCAGCAAGACCTGGTTCAGTGGGCCGGCATGGGGTGCCGCCGTCAGCGCCGCAGCCTTGTAGACACCTGCGTCGCCGATGCGCCCCTCATGCACCGCTCGCATGGCCTTCAGGAGCAACAGCAGGTGCACTGAAACGCCTCGCGGTGCCAGAACTCAGTCCAGGAAGTGCGCAAAGCCGGCGACCGGCTCACGGTCGGTGACCAAGGCGTTCTCCACGGCCGCCGGGTCCGCATAGCCCAGTGACATGCCGCAGACCACGGACTGGTCTTCGCCCAGACAAAGATGGCGAGAAATGATGCGGTGAAACTGCGTGAAGGCGGCCTGCGGGCAGGTGTCCAGGCCACGGGCGCGTGCGGCCACCATCACGTTCTGCAGGAACATGCCGTAGTCGAGCCAACTGCCCTGCTGCATGACCTTGTCGATGCTGAACATCAAGCCCACTGGCGCGCCGAAGAAGTCGTAGTTCCTGGCATGCTGCTCATGCATGCGCGCCTTGTCGGCCTTGCCGATGGCCAGCAAGCCGTACAGGTCCCAGCCGACCTTGCGGCGGCGGTCGATGTAGGGGCTTTGCCACTGCGTGGGGTAGTAGGCATAGGGCTCGGTGTGCCTGGCACGCTCTTCCGGGTCGTCATAGGCCGCACGGATGTCGCGCGACAGGGACTCCTTGGCTGCGCCAGTCAACACATGGACCTGCCAGGGCTGTGTGTTGGTGCCGGAGGGCGAACGTGAGGCCACGGCCAGGATCTCCTCTATCAGGCCGCGCGGCACCGGCTGCGGCAAGAAGGCGCGGATGCTTCGGCGGCTGGCAATGGCTTCGTCGACTGCAGCCGTGGTGCCGGGTGTAACGGGAGCGCGCGTGTCGGGAGCCGAATTCATGCAGGTTCTTTCAATGGTTCAAGGGCAGCGCGTAAAACGTCGGGCAGGGGCACAGGCCGGCGCGTGGCACGGTCGACGTAAACGTGCGTGAATTCGCCCAAGGCGGCCGACTGCGGCGCATCGTCGGCAAACAGGGCCAGCTGGTAACGCACGCTGCTGCGACCGAGTTGCAGCACCTTCACGCCGGCGTGCGCGATCTGCGGAAAGGCGATGCTGTCGAAGTAGTGGCATTGGGTGTGCACCACCAGGCCGATGACACCGCCAGCATGGATGTCCAGTGCACCCTTCTGGATGAGCATGCGGTTGACCGCGGTGTCGAACAGGCTGTAGTGCACGACGTTGTTCACGTGGCCGTAGACGTCGTTGTCCATCCATCGGGTGGCGATGGTTTCGAAGTGCCTGAAGGCGCTGCGGGGCGCGGGGCCGGGGCGGGTTGTTGACTGCTCGCTCATGCAGGCGATTCTTCCACCGGCCGCCTGGCGTCCTGCCATTGTTGCCAGGACGCCAGCGCCAGCTCCAGCGTCTGGCGCTGCACCGCCACCGTGGTGCTGAGGTCGCGCCCATAGCCGCCGGCCATGCTGATCGCAACCGGAATGCGCCGCTCACGCAAGAAGTGCAGGACGCGCCGGTCGCGTGCGGCCAAGCCGTCGGCGCTGACCTTCAGCCGACCGAGGCGGTCGTTCTCGTGCGGGTCGGCGCCGGCCAGGTAGAAGGCCAGGCCCGGCGGACTGGCAGATTGCGTGGCCCACGCCTGGTCCAGCGCCAGGTCCAGTGCCCGAAGGTAGGGTTCATCGAGGCAGCCGTCAGGCAGCTCCACGTCCAGATCGCTGGCTTCCTTGCGAAAGGGGAAGTTCTTGGCGCCATGCAAGGACAGCGTGTAGACGGTAGAGTCGTCGCGGAAGATGGCTGCGGTGCCGTTGCCCTGGTGAACGTCCAGGTCAATGACCCACACACGCAACAATTGCCGCGGTCCCTGCACAGGGCGCCGGTGCCATTCGGCCTGCATCAGCCGGGCGGCCACGGCCACGTCATTGAAGACACAGTAGCCAGCGCCCTTGTGTGCGTAGGCGTGGTGCGTGCCACCGGCCAGGTTGGCGGCCACGCCCTCGCCAGCAAAGAGCGCGGCCCGCGCCGCGCTGATGGTGGCGCCGACAGACCGGCGGGCGCGTTCCACCATGCGCTCGCTCCACGGAAAGCCGATCTCCCGCTGCTGGGCCGCACTGGTGGTGCCTTGGGCCACGGCGTCGATCCAGGCCGGCTCGTGCGCCAGGGCCAGTTCGCCGTCGCTGGCAGGCACGGCCTCGACCACCCGCACCCCAGGCAAGCTGATTTCCGCCGCCTCCCGCAGCAGGCGGTACTTGGTCATGGGGAACGGGTGGCCTGCGGGCAGGGGCAGGATGAACTGGTCGGAATGAAAGGCGAGCACGGGTGCGGATTCTAGAAAGCCGCCCCTAGAATGTTGCGGCGCAGCAAAAACTGCTTGCAATGCTCCGGGTGAACCCTATACTTCGATCCATGTTGCAGCGCAGCAATGAGATGAAGGCAGCGCGGCAAGTCTTGAAACTGAACCGCAACCCCCAGGAGATTCCACATGTCTACCCCTTTCACCGCTGACCAATTTGTCGCTGCCCAGAAGGCTTCCGTCGAGACCCTGTTCGGTCTGACCACCAAGGCCTTCGAAGGCGTGGAAAAGCTGGTCGAATTGAACCTGCAAGTCGCCAAGACCACCTTGAGCGAAGCCGCCGAAACCACCACGGCCGCCCTGTCGATCAAGGACGCGCAAGAACTGCTGGCCCTTCAAGCCGGCCTGCTGCAACCGGCCGCCGAAAAGGCCGCCGCCTACAGCCGTCACCTGTACGACATCATGGCTGGCACGGGCGCTGAATTCACCAAGGCTGCCGAAGGCAACCTGGCTGACGCGCAGAAGAGGGTGCTGACCCTGGTCGACAGCGCCGTGAAGAACGCCCCGGCCGGCACCGAAAGCGCCGTCGCCCTGGTGAAGTCCGCCGTGGCCGCTGCCAACAATGCCTACGAAAGTGCCCACAAGGCTGCCAAGCAAGCCGCTGAAGTCGCCGAAGCCAACTTCGCCGCCGTGACCGCCACCGCTGTCAACGCGACCAAGACCGCCACCAAGGCCAAGCGCGCCGCCTGAGCGGGCAACTGCCCTAGGTCCGGACGGTTCCGGACTCGAATTCAGGCCGGGTTTACCCGGCCTGAACTTTTTTCGGAGCACCGCATCACACCTGTTGCCGGGCTTGCCAGAGCCAGGGCTCTTGTTCGTGGAAGGAAGTCTCCTCAGCACCCCGTCCAAGGTGCATTGCGGCCCAGTCGGAAGACCGGGCCGCTATTTTTTGTCCGGTCGCCAAAGGGCTCAGCGGGCCATGGAGACCAGCTTGGCCTTGATCTCCGGCAGCAGCGCCAGTGCCGTTTCCCTACCCGACCGGATGGCGCGCACGCGCGACGTGAAGTCCGCGCTGCTGACCCCGATCAAGGGCGGCCGGATCACCACGTCCGCCTCTTTCAGTTCGTAGCGGTTGATGCTCTTGCCCATGATGGCGAAGGTCTGCAGCAGCAGGCGCATGGTGCCGTCGGTGGCGGCACCGTCAGGCGGGGACGAAATATCCACCGCGATCACCATCTCGGCGCCCATCTGCCGCGCGTAGCGCACCGGCACTGGCGACACGAGGCCGCCGTCGACATATTCGCGGTCGCCGATCTTCACAGGCTGGAACACCGCCGGCACCGAACTGGACGCCCGCACCGCCGTGCCGGTGTCACCCCGCTGAAAGAGCATGCCGATGCCGCTGTCCAGGTCGGTGGCCACGATGCCCAGGGGCATCTTCATCTGCTCGATCAGCAGATGGCCCGTCTGGTCGCGGACAAACCGCGCCAGTGCGTCGCCCCGGATAAGGCCGCGACTGGGGAAGGCCCAGTCGGTGAGGGTGCCTTCGTCCATCGTCAGGGCCAGATTGGCCAAGTCGGCGCTGGTCTTGCCGCTGGCATACAGCGCGGCCACCAAGCTGCCTGCCGACGTACCGACAACCAGGTCAGGCCGGATACCCGCTTCCTCCAGCACCTGGATGACCCCAATGTGCGCGAAACCCCGTGCCGCCCCGCCGCCCAGGGCCAGTCCCAGCCGCGGCGGGCGCTTGGGAACTGGTGCCGGTGCAGGCGCTGGCGGCGCCGGCACCACCGGTGGCACGGCGACCCCTGTCGGCGCTGAGGGTGCACTTTGGCAGGCCGCCAGGCCTATCAGCAACCCAGCTGACAGCAAGCGGCGGCGGTCCAGCGGCATGGGACCATCGTCCGAATCGTTATTCTTCATTTGATATAAGCAAGCTACTTATCTGTTGTTCCTGATCTGATGAAGGGTTCCTAGACTCCGGTCCAGCGGCGCATGTCGCGCTGCAGCAATGGATCAAGGACCAGATGGACTTCCTGGCTGTCCTCAGCGGGTTTGGCGTAGGGGCGATTGTCGGGCTCACAGGTGTGGGCGGCGGGTCGCTGATGACGCCTTTGCTGATGGGCGTTTTCCGACTCAGCCCGGCCGTGGCCATTGGAACCGACCTGTGGTTTGCCGCCATCACCAAGTCTGGCGGCAGTTGGGCGCACTACCGCATGGGCCACGTGGACCTGCGGGTCACCAAGCTTTTGCTGGCCGGCAGCATGCCCGCCACGCTTGCAACGATCGGCCTGATGCACCTCACGGGCATCACCAAAGGCTGGGCCGGTGCGCTGACTTTTGCGCTGGGCATTGCGTTGCTGCTGACCGCTGTCAGCGTGTTCTACAAGCGCATCTGGAACCAGGTCGGCCTGAGACTCGAACAGCTCATCAGCCCGGGCCGCCGCGACGCACTGACGGTGGCCAGCGGCGTGCTGCTGGGCGTGCTGGTCTCGCTCAGCTCCATCGGGGCGGGCGCCATCGGCGCCACCCTGCTGCTGGTGCTGTACCCGCGCCTGCAGGCGCAGCGCATCGTCGGCACCGACATCGCCCATGCCGTGCCGCTGACTTTGGTGGCCGGCATCGGCCACGCCAGCCTGGGCCACGTGGACTGGCCCCTGCTGGGTGCGCTGATCGTGGGCTCGCTGCCCGGCATCTGGATCGGCGCGCGCCTGACCAGGGCCATGCCCGAAAACGCCGTGCGCGGCGTCTTGTGCCTGTCGCTCCTGGGCGCCGGCATCAAGGTCCTCACCTGAAGACACTTCAAAAGACCACCGCATGTACTCGTACACCGAATTCGACCGTCAGTTCGTGCGCGCCCGCGCCAACCAGTACCGGGACCAGCTGACCCGCCACCTGGTGGGCGAGCTGGGCGATGAAGAATTCCGCCCGCTGCGCCTGCAGAACGGCTGGTACGTGCAACGCCACGCACCCATGCTGCGGGTGGCCGTGCCCTATGGCGAGCTGAGCAGTCGACAGCTGCGCCAGCTGGGCCGCATCGCGCGTGAGTTCGACTTGCAGGACGCTGGCACAGCACAGGAACGCGGTGGCTTCGGCCACTTCACCACGCGCCAGAACCTGCAGTTCAACTGGATCCCGCTGGAGCGCAGCGCCGACGTGATGGACCTGCTGGCCGACGTGGACATGCATGGCATCCAGACCAGCGGCAACTGCATCCGCAACATCACGACTGATGCCTTGGCTGGCATCGCGCCCGACGAGGTGGTGGACCCGCGCCCCTACTGCGAGATCCTGCGCCAGTGGAGCACGCTGCACCCGGAATTCGCTTTCCTTCCGCGCAAGTTCAAGATCGCCGTCACGGGCGCGGCCGAAGACCGTGCTGCCACCGACTGGCACGACATCGGCCTGACCCTGCGCAAGAACGCGGCCGGTGAAGTCGGATTCCGTGTTGCCGTGGGTGGCGGCATGGGTCGGACGCCGGTGATCGCGACGGAATTCAACGGCTTCGTGCCCTGGCAGCAGATCCTTGTCTACATCGAAGCTGTCGTGCGCGTCTACAACCTCTACGGTCGCCGCGACAACCTGTACAAGGCGCGCATCAAGATCCTGGTCAAGGCCGAGGGTCAGCGCTTTGTCGACGCCGTGAACCGCGAATTCGTCGCGCTCGCCGCCGACCCCGCCACGCCCTTCATACAGGCGGCAGAGCTGGCGCGCGTGCAGACCAGCTTCCCGATGCCGGCCGCCATCGAGCCCAGTGCCCAGGCGAAGCTGCCGCATGACCCGCTGCCCGCCTTTGATCGCTGGCTGCAACGCAATGTGCAGGGCCACCGCGTCCCTGGCTACCAGGCCGTGACGCTGAGCCTGAAGCGCGCCGGCCTGCCGCCGGGCGACGTGACGGCCGACCAGATGGATGGTGCCGCCGCGCTGGCCGACCGCTTCAGCAACAGCGAACTGCGCGTGACGCACGACCAGAACCTGCTGCTGCCCTGGGTCAAGACCAGCGACTTGCGTGCGTTGTGGCTGGCGGCGCGCGAAGGCGGCTTTGCCACGCCCAACATCGGATTGCTCACCGACATGATTGCCTGCCCCGGCGGCGACCTGTGCGCGCTGGCCAACGCGCGGTCCATCCCCATCGCCGCAGCCATCACCGAGCGCTTCGACGACCTGGACGAACTGCACGACATCGGCGACATCGACCTGCACATCAGCGGCTGCATCAACAGCTGCGGCCACCACCACAGCGGGCACATCGGCATCCTCGGCGTCGACAAGGACGGCAGCGAGTGGTACCAGGTCACCGTGGCCGGTGCCGACGGCAGCACGCTGAGCGGCAAGGCCGTCGCAGGCAAGGTCATCGGCCCCAGTTTTGCCGCCGACGAAGTGCCCGACGTGATGGAAGCCGTCGTGGGCGTCTACCTGCGTGAACGCCAGCCGGGCGAACGCTTCATCGAAACGTCCCGTCGCCTGGGCACCCTGCCCTTCCGCCATGCCGCTGACGTCGTTCGGCGCAGCACCGCGGCACGTTCCGAGTGAGGCCGACCATGCAGTTCATTCCTTCCGATCAAGACGTGGGCGCCGGCGCGCTGGTGCTGGCCAACACCGACGACGTGCTGGCCCGTGCTGAAGACATCCGCGCGGCCAGCGCCGTGGTGCTGCAGTTCCCGAAGTGGACCGATGGACGCGCCTATTCGCAGGCGGTGCTGCTGCGTGGGCGGCTGCGCTACCTGGGCGAGATCCGCGCCGCCGGCGACGTGCTGGTGGACATGGGCCCGCTGCTGCAGCGCTGCGGCTTCGACGCACTGCAACTGCGTGCAGACCAGAAGCTGGAATCGGCACAGCGCGCCCTGGGCCTGATCCCCACGCACTACCAGCGCGCGCTGGCCGAACGTGCGGGAGTTGCCCCATGAACGCTGCCAGGAACGCGGCCATCGAACGCCACGCCCGGCACACCGCCGGCTATGAACAGCGCCTGGCGCAGACGGTGCTGCTGCTGCAACAGGCCGCTGCTGCGCACCCGGGCCGCATCGTGCTGGCCACCAGCCTGGGTGCGGAAGACATGGTGCTCACCGACCTGATCGCACGCCACCAGATCCCGATCGCCCTGGCCACTCTAGACACGGGCAAGCTGCATGCGGAAACGCTGGCGCTCTTGCCCGCGATCGAGGCCCGCTATGGCATCCAGGTGGAACGCTTCGTGCCGCAGACCCAGGCCACGCTGCACTTTGTCAGGACGCACGGCGAACTGGCCATGCGCGACAGCGTGGACCTGCGCAAGGCCTGCTGCAACATCCGCAAGATGGAGCCGCTGTCGCGCCTGCTGGCAGGCCGTACGGCCTGGGTGACCGGCCTGCGCCGCGAACAAAGCGGCTCCCGCGCCGAAGTTCCATTCGAGGACAGCGACGACACCGGCCGCGCCAAGTTCAATGCGTTGGCCGAATGGACCTGGCATGACGTCTGGCACCACATCGCCACGAACGAAGTGCCCTACAACGAATTGCACGACCGCTTCTACCCCAGCATCGGCTGCGAGCCCTGCACCCGCGCCGTGTCGCTGGGCGAGGACTTCCGCGCCGGCCGCTGGTGGTGGGAAAACGAAAGTGCCAAGGAATGCGGCCTGCATGTCAGCGCCGTGCAGGACCTGTCGCCGGAGATCTCTCGATGAATGCGCCCGCCCAGATCGACCACCTGCTGCCGGGCCTGGACCACCAGCACCTGGATGCGCTGGAAGAAGAAGCCATCTTCATCCTGCGCGAAGTGGCGGCCTCTTTCGAGCGGCCTGCGCTGCTGTTCAGCGGCGGCAAGGACTCCTGCGTGGTGCTGCGCCTGGCGGAGAAAGCCTTCAAGAGCCACGTCGCCGGTCAGGAATTCAGCGGCAAGCTGCCGTTCCCTCTGCTGCACGTGGACACCGGCCACAACTTCCCGGAAGTGATCCGCTTCCGCGACCAACGCGTGGCCGAGATGGGCGAACGGCTGCTCGTGGGCAGTGTCGAGGACAGCATCCGGCGCGGCACCGTCCGCCTGGCGCACGAACTGGAAAGCCGCAACGGCCACCAGACCGTGGCGCTGCTGGAAGCCATTGAAGAGCACCGCTTCGACTGCCTGGTGGGCGGCGCAAGGCGCGACGAGGAAAAGGCCCGCGCCAAGGAACGCATCTTCAGCCACCGCGACAGCTTCGGCCAATGGCAGCCCAAGGAACAGCGGCCTGAACTGTGGACGCTGTTCAACACGCGCATCCGCCCCGGCGAACACTTCCGCAGCTTCCCCATCAGCAACTGGACCGAGCTGGACGTGTGGCTCTACATCGCCCGTGAAGGCATCCCGCTGCCGGGCCTGTACTTCAGCCACGACCGCCAGGTCGTCCGCAAGAAAGGCCTGCTGGTGCCCGTCACCGACGTGACGCCGCCGCAGGAAGGCGACGTGGTGGAAACGCTGCCCGTGCGCTTCCGCACCGTGGGCGACATGACCTGCACCTGCCCGGTGGAAAGCGATGCCGTGAACGCCGTGGACATCGTGGCCGAGACGCTCACCGTCACCGTCAGCGAACGCGGCGCCACGCGATTGGACGACCGCACTTCGGATTCCTCCATGGAACGCCGAAAGAAGGAGGGGTATTTCTGATGTCCGCCATTCTCGAACGTGAAGTGGAGCCCGTGGCCCACGCCGAACACGCTGCCAAGCCGCACAAGGTGCTGCGCTTCCTGACCTGCGGCAGCGTGGACGACGGCAAAAGCACGCTCATTGGCCGCCTGCTGTTCGACAGCCGCGCCATCCTGGCCGACCAGCTGGACCACCTGCACGCCCGCGCCGCGGGCGAGCCCATCGACCTGAGCCTGCTCACCGACGGCCTGGAAGCGGAACGCGAGCAAGGCATCACCATCGACGTGGCGTACCGCTACTTCGCGACACCGCAGCGCAAGTTCATCATTGCCGACGCGCCGGGACACGAGCAGTACACCCGCAACATGGTCACCGCCGCCGCGGGCAGCGACGCTGCCGTGGTGCTGGTGGACATCACCAAGCTGGACTTGAGCCAGCCGCACGTGAAGCTGCTTCCCCAAACGCGCCGCCATGCCTTGCTGGCGCAGTTGCTGCGCGTGCCCAGCATCGTGTTCGCGGTCAACAAGCTCGACGCTGTGGCAGCGCCCGGCCCCGCTTTCGAGGCGGTGAAAGCCGCGCTGGAGCGCTTTGCCGATGAGGCCGCCATCGAGCACGCGGGCATCGTGCCGGTGTCGGCACTTCGGGGCGACAACGTGACGACACCGCTGGCTGCAGACTGGTACGGCGGGCCGTCGCTCCTGCAGCTGCTGGAAGGGCTGCCCTCGGCCCAGGAAGATGCGCAAGCCGCCTTCGAACTGCCGGTGCAGTACGTGGCCCGCCAGGGTGAAGGCACGGGCGAACAGCCGCGCGTCTTGTGGGGCCGGGTGGCGCAAGGCGCCGTGCGGGTGGGCGACGCGGTGCAGATCTTCCCCAGCGGCGAACGCGCCACCGTGGCCGCGCTGCGCCGCGCCGCAGTGGCGGCGGACCGTGTCGAGGCCGGCCAGTCCGCGGGCCTGGTGCTGGACCGCCAGCTGGACATCTCCCGCGGCGACTGGATCGCCGCTGCCGGCCAGCTGAAGCCCGTGCAGCGCTTCACCGCCACGCTGGCCTGGCTGGACACCGAAGCGGCCACGCCGGGCCGCAAGTACTGGGTACGCCACGGCAACCGCTGGGTCCAGGCACGGCTGTCGGCCGTGAAGCACCGGCTGGACATCCACACCCTGGTGCCGCAGCCGGCAGACCAGCTGGCCGTCAACGACATCGGCGAGGTGGTCTTCGAACTGCAGCAGCCGTTGCCGCTGGCCAGCTACGCCGACAACCGCATTGGCGGCGCCTTGATCGTGGTAGACCCGGCCAGCAACCGCACCAGCGGCGCACTGCTGGTGGTGGACACGGAGGCTCCATGACCGCGCCCAAGCCTGGCAGGGTGGTGTTCATCGGCGCCGGCCCGGGCTCGGCCGACCTCATCACCGTGCGCGGCGCGCGCCGCCTGGCCGAGGCCGACGTGGTGCTGTTCGACGCCCTCACCGACCCGGCGCTGCGCGAACTGGCCCCGCGGGCCCAGTGGCTGGACGTGGGCAAGCGCGGTTTCTGCGACAGCACTGGCCAGGCCACGATCGACGCCCTGCTGGTCAAGATGGTGCAGCAGCATGCCGTGGTCGTGCGCCTGAAGGGCGGTGACCCCAGCGTGTTTGGTCGCTTGGAAGAAGAGCTGCAAGCCCTGGCCGTGGCCGGCATCGAAGCCGAAGTCGTGCCCGGCGTCACCGCCGCCATCGCGGCCGCAGCGGCCACGCAGCGGCCGCTGACGCGCCGCGGCAAGGGCCGCAGCGTGAGCCTGACCACGGCCATGTCGCAGAGCGGCGAACTGAGTGCCGGCCGCCATGCCGACACCGAAGTCTTCTACATGGCCGGTCGCCAGTTGGGCAAGCTGGGCCGCGCCTTGCGTGCTGCTGGCTGGCCGCAGGACACGCCTGTCAGCGTGGTGTCAAGGGCCGGCTGGCCCGACTGCCTGGGCAGTGCGCATGCCCTGGCTGATCTGGCCGCCGCGGCCGTGCTGCACGCAGGCCGGCCCACCGTGGTCACCGTAGGTGCGGGCGCGGCGCCGGTCACCGTGCCCGTGGAACCGACGGTGGTCGGGCTTGTGGTTCAGACGCCAAAGACCCTTGCATCTGATCCAGCGCAAGCGCGTCAGGCCCGCCTGACAACGTAAAATGAAGGGTTTGTGGGTGCGTGCCGCGGCATGCCCCGCGGCCCCCACGACCACCCGAGCCCTTTCTCATGACCCACGTCGTTCTTGAATCGTGCATCCGCTGCAAGTACACCGACTGCGTTGACGTCTGCCCCGTCGACTGCTTCCGCGAAGGCCCGAACATGCTGGTCATCGACCCGGATGAATGCATCGACTGCGCGGTGTGCATCCCGGAATGCCCGGTCAACGCCATCCTGCCCGAAGAAGACGTGCCCAGCGACCAGCTGGCGTTGATCAAGATCAACGCCGACCTGTCCCGCAAGTGGCCCAGCATCACCAAGCGCAAGGCCCCGCTGCCTGACGCAGATGACTGGAAAGACCGCACGGCCAAGCTGGACCAGCTCCAGCGCTGAATTTGCCTTTACCTGCGCTGCAAGCGCAGTTTCAACATGAACCCAGACGTCATCCAAACCGACGCCGTCATCGTCGGCGCTGGTCCTGTGGGCCTGTTCCAGGTCTTCGAACTGGGCCTGCTCGAGATCAAGGCCCACATCATCGACAGCCTGGCCTACCCCGGCGGCCAGTGCGTGGAGCTCTACCCCGACAAGCCGATCTACGACATCCCCGCGGTGCCGGTTTGCACGGGCCAGGAGCTCACGGACAACCTGCTCAAGCAGATCCAGCCCTTCGGCGCCACCTTCCACCTGGGCCAGGAAGTCACGCAGGTTCAGAAGCAGGACGATGGTCGCTTCTTCGTGGAAACGTCCAAGGGCACGCAGTTCTTGACCAAGACCGTGTTCATCGCTGGTGGCGTGGGCAGCTTCCAGCCGCGCACGCTGAAGGTCGATGGCATTGAAGCCTTTGACGACAAGCAACTGTTCTACAAGGTCAAGAGCCCGGCGCAGTTCAAGGACAAGAACATCGTCATCGTGGGCGGTGGCGATTCAGCGCTGGACTGGGCGCTGAACTTTGCGCAGGAAGGCCCCAACAAGGCCGAGAGCGTCATCCTGATCCACCGCCGCGACGGCTTCAAGGCAGCACCCGCTTCGGTGGCCAGAATGAAGGAGCTGTGCGACGCCTATGAGATGCAGTTCGTCGTCGGACAGGTCACGGGTTTTGAAGAAGCTGCGGGCCAACTCAAGCAGATCAAGGTCACCGGCAGCGACGGCGTCACGCGCGTCATGCCGCTGGACATGCTGCTGGTGTTCTTCGGCTTGAGCCCCAAGCTCGGCCCCATTGCCGAATGGGGCTTGAACATCGACCGCAAGCAGATCGCAGTGGATACCGAGAAATTCCAAACCAGCACGCCAGGCATCTTTGCAGTGGGCGACATCAACACCTACCCGGGCAAGAAGAAGCTCATCCTGTCGGGCTTCCACGAAGCCGCGCTGGCCGCCTTCGGCGCCAGCCCGTACATCTTCCCGGACAAGCGTGTCCTGCTGCAGTACACGACCACCAGTCCCAAATTGCACAAGGTGCTGGGTGTGGAGTCGCCGGTCTTCGACTGAGTCGACAGATCCACCACACCGAAAAGCCCGCTCCTGGCGGGCTTCTTCATTTGCGCCGCTATCATCGCGACCTTCGCTAGGGGTGTTGCCGCCACGTTCGACGTGGCAGCGACTGAGAAAGTCCCTTTGAACCTGATTGAGGTAATCCTCGCGCAGGGAAGCAAGTTCGATGCACCGGGCCCACGTTCTGCGGGCTGCGAATTCGACGCGCCGACCTGCCATCTTCTGAAAGCTCAGGATGGCATCCAAGACCTTCACATTGACACGCACCGCGCTTGCCGCGGCCTTGTTCGCGCACGGCAGCTTGTCTCATGCACAAGCTCAAGCATCAGCGCAAGACACGGTCACCATCACAGGCAGCCGCACGGCCACCATCGCTGGCTTCGGCGACACGTCTCCCGCCCGCACGCCAATCCAGGCCTTGAGCCTCGGGCAGGCCACACTGTCCGACCAGGGCGTGCTGACCTTGAACGCACTGCCGCGGCTGGACGCCAGCGTCGGCGACGCCTACAACGCCGAGGGCTACTGGAGCATCCTGTCCATGCGCGGCTTCACGCTGGACAACCGCTTCAACTACCGCCGAGACGGTTTGCCCATCAACGCTGAGACCGCCCTTGCGCTGGATAACAAAGACCGGCTGGAAATTCTCAAAGGCACCAGCGGTGTTCAGGCCGGTACTAGCGCCCCTGGCGGCCTGGTGAACCTGGGCGTGAAGCGCCCACAAGGTGACTTGCGGCAGGCCAGCCTGGCCTGGCGTGAGAGCGGCTCCCTGATGGCGGCCGTGGACATCAGCCAGGGCTTTGGACCCTTCGCCCTCCGCCTGAATGTTGCCGCCGAACACCTGGACCCGATGGTTCGCAACACCAAGGGCAACCGGTCCCTGTTCGCCTTGGCTGCGGACTGGCGCCTGGGCGCAGACACCTTGCTGCAAGCCGAATTTGAATCCAGCCGCCAGAAGCAACCCAGCGTGGCCGGCTTCAGCATGCTGGGAAACTACGTGCCGGCTGCTTCCACCGTGGATGTGCGCCGCAACCTCAACGACCAGCCCTGGCGAAAGCCCGTGGTGCTGAACGGCGACACCGCGTCGCTCAAGTGGCAACAACGCCTGAACGCCGACTGGCGGTTCACGCTGCATGGCATGCAGCAGCGCCTGAAGAGCGACGACCGCACCGCCTTCCCCTACGGCGTCTACGACCCCAACACCTACGACTGCCCCAACTGGTGCGACCGCTTCGCACCCGACGGCACATTCACCTACTGGGAATTCATCAGCAACAACGAACGCCGGACGAGCACCGCGCTCCAGGCCCAGTTGTCTGGCCGCTTCAGCACCGGTGCCGTCGAACACCAGGTGGAAACGGGCGTGTTGAGTACCCGTTACAAGGCCCGCTTCGAAGACCAGATCTTCGACATCGCCGGCACGGGCAACATCAACGGCACGCTGGTCACGCCACCCTCACCCGGCTTCACCGACGCCAACACCAACCGCGACGAGCGCAGCACCGAGCTGTTTGCGCGCGACGCCATGAAGGTGGGCGAGCATTGGCAGTTGTGGGCCGGCTTGCGTCACACCCAAATGAACCGCGCCGCAGAGCGCACCAGTGCGGACAGCAACAACAGCCTGCGTGCCACCGACTTCAGCCGCCAGGCCACCACCCCGTGGCTTGCTGTGACTGCACAGCTGACGCCCAAGACCATGCTCTACGCCAGCTGGGGCAAGGGCCTGGAAACCGACGTGGCGCCCAACCGAAGCCGTTACAGCAACGCGGGTGACTCGCTGGCGCTGACCAGCCGCCAGATCGAATTGGGTGTGAAGCACGGCAGCGACCAGGTGGAGGCTGCGCTGACCCTGTTCGACATCGACCGCGGCGTCACCGCCGACATCGGTGCCTGTGGCGGCGCCAACACCTGCCTGCGTGTGGCGGATGGCAGTGCACGCCACCGCGGCGTGGAAGGCTCGCTGGCGCAGCAGTTCGGCATCTGGAGCCTGCAGGCCAGCGCCATGCTTCTGAATGCCGAACGCAAGGGCTCCAGCCAGTCAGGCATCAATGGCCAGCGCCCGGTGAACGTACCCAAGGCCAGCTTGCGGCTGGGTGGCGAAGTGCGACCTGTTGCAGGACTGGCCTTCCAGGCTGGCCTGGTGGCCGACAGCAACCGCGTCGTGCTGCCCTACGATGAAACCGTGCAGATCCCCGGCTGGGCCCGCCTGGATCTGGGCGCCCGCTACCGTCACACCGTCGGCGGTACCACACTGACCTGGCGCGTGGGCCTGGACAACGCGACCGACCGCCGCACCTGGAAGGAGTCACCCTACCAGTTCGGCCACGTGTACTTGTACCCAATCAGCGCGCGCACATGGCGGGCGTCGCTGCAAGCGGGCTTCTGAGAGCCAAAACTTTCAAGCTATACTCTTGGGCTCAATTCCTCGATAGCTCAGTCGGTAGAGCGCCGGACTGTTAATCCGTAGGTCCCTGGTTCGAGCCCAGGTCGAGGAGCCAACATAAGTGGTTGAAAACAAAGGCCTTCTTCGGAAGGCCTTTGTGCTTTCTGGCCTTCGGCAGGGGCTTGATAGCGCAAGTGATAGCGCAGCTCGACGTGCGAAACCGGGGGCACGCGACGGATGACGAGGTGGACACAACGCCCACCTTCGCTTCACGTCGCACCACGACGCCCCCACGACGCTCATCGGGCCACGCCTGTACCCGCTGTCCGGGTGAGTTCGTTGCGCTTCGGCGCCGCAGATAAAACGACTCACTAGACCCGTCATCGCAACTTTGTTGGAGATGACGAGTGAGTACCTTCCTGTTCCCGAACCTGCTGGCTCAATCGAGCCACGACACAATCCGGGTCATGCGCGCCCGCCAAAGCGCTGCGCTCGGCCGGCTGGTTGCCGCCGCCACGACTGACGTGGAGGTGCGGCATGGCTAAGAACCGCAAGATGCCCGCGCCCTTTAAGTACCGGGGCGGCTGGCGCGCCCAGGTCACCCTGGCCAACGGCAAGCGTCCGTTCAAGGACTTCGACTGCCTCGAAGAATCCAAGGGCTGGATTTCGGAACAGCTCGCCAACGCGAACACTGAGCACGAACCCGAACTCGGCGGTCCGACCGAGGCCACCCTGGCGCAGGCGCTCAAGCACTACGCCGGCTTGTATACGGTGAACAAGGGCGGCCTCGACAGTGAACTCAACCGCATCAACCACTACTTGGTTGGCGGCGGCATGAAGCCGCTGAAGAAGATGGTCGATGAAGCCGGCAAGCTCACCCTCAAGCCTTATGAGCCCGCTGGGCTACCCAAGGGCTGGCAGAAACACGTCGACACCCGCCGCAGACTGCGTTCGGAGACCTACGAGTGCATCGGCGAACTGGCCCACAAGCGCTGCAGTGTGCTCAAGACCGTGGACCTTCGCCGGCTCATGAAGACCATGGAGCAGGAGGGTCTGTCGGACAGCACCATCCAGAAGGAAATTGCGCTGCTTCGACACCTGTTCAACGTGGCGGCCAAGGAGTGGGCCTGGAAGGGTTTTGAGAACCCCGCGGACGGCCTGACGCTGGGCAAGTCGGAGGCTCGCTTCGTCTTCATCACGAAGGAACAGGAACAGGCGCTCTGGAAGGCCATGTCGGAGTGCGACAACCCCTATTTTTGGCCTCTGGTGGTGTGCGCGCTGGAAACGACGATGCGCAAGAGCAGCCTGCTGGCCATGCGCTGGGACAAGACCGACCTGGACGGTCGCATTGCCCAAGTCGGCTCCAAGACCGGCACGGTGAATATCCCCCTGTCCCAGCACATCGTCGGTGTGCTTCGGGAGACGCCTCGGCACGCGTCGGGTCGCATCTTCCCGATGAGCGCGAACGCCGTCGACATGGCCTGGGACGGGGTTCGCGTGAAGGCTGGCGTTCCCACGCTGCAGTTCAGAGATATCCGCCACCTCGGGGCCACCGCCTATGCTCGCCGCGGCTTCAGCGCGCACCAGCTGCGCGCCGTTCTGGGGCACAAGACGCTGTACATGGCACAGGTCTACGTGAACCTGGTGCAGCAGGACGTCCTGGATGCGATGGATGCCACCGCACCCAAGGTTCCGGTCATCCAAGTCCCACCGCCGGCCAATGCGTCTGCCGACGAGCTTCTCAAGGGCAAACGCTCGGAGCGCCTGGTCGCGGCGGTGAAGGCAAAGCTGGCCAAGCGCGATGTTGATGCAATACAGCCCGAGTCATCGACCACCGAGGATGGGGCCCAGAAGGCGCAGGAGCCGGCGACTGGCAACGAGAGCCACGACGCCACGCCAGTGCCCCGCGAAGAGCCCCGCGAAGAGCCACCCAGCCATGCGGCGGAGCCGGAAAAGAATGAGGCAACAGCGATTGCCGCGGCGCCACCGACCGAATCGCGGGCAGAGTTGGCAGACAGCTGTGGACTCCAGACCGCTGCGGTGTTCGACTTCGCATCACGGCGACGCCGCGCCTGAGGCTGCACGAGCCACCAAAGCAAAGGGGCCGAAACCTCAGGTTCCGGCCCCTTGCATTGGGACATGTCGAAGAGGCGACGAGCCTTAGGACTTCGCCGATGCACGCGTCGTGCGCTTCGGCGGCTCCCAGGTCAGCTGTGCTTCGAGCTTGTGCAGCAGCCACTGCTGCACAACGGGCTCGGCCCATCGGACCGTCTTCCCCAGGCGCAGTGGGGGTGGGAAGCGGCGGGCGCGAACAAGCTTTTCGAGGGTGCGGTCCGAGACATCGAGGAGAGACATGACCTGGACCTTGCCGAGAAGCTTTGGCATGCAGGTGGCGGCATTCGAGGAGGCGACGGTGGGATTCACTTTGAGACACGAGAGTAGATAACCCACGGTCTAGGACGGCGTTTTATCCGCGACTTCGGGCACGTTCGGCGAAGGACGGCAAACGGGTCAACGTGGCGGCGGAGCCACCGCACGTGCGAGGGACACCAGGACGACAACGCGGCGACCTGCTGGCTAATCGCGCGGCACCGGTTGACCCGGGGCACCGAGAGTGGTCCAACAGTCGCGACCTGCACGCGGCGGTGGGTCGCGCGTGAACAACCACACGCCGCGGCGTCGGCGGCCCCTTGCGCCAAGCAGTCGCATCCAGATACATTGGCTGCCTGCTTATGACTAACCCACCAGTTAGCTCCTCCCCCGGTCGAACCTCCTAACGGAGGCAAGGCTGTCTCATTGCCCATGGCGACTCGCTCGCCGGCGGCTTGGACCTTTCGGTCCGACATCCCGAAATGCTCGACGAGCCTTGGCTCGAAGCTCTTTAACAACTTGCGCGCAAGCATCAGCCGGTATCCCCGCTTCGAACCGGGCCCGTGTGCTGCCTTGCTACCGATTCGCCGGGAATGAGCGAGAAACACAGAAGTCAATTCGCAACCTCAATGCGGACCCAACCGGGACCCATTGAAACCTTCGACCGCCTCTCACTATGAAGAAGCAGCATCCTGCGGCGGCCGCCCACGGGCTGGTCGCTGCTCCCCGCGTCGCAAAACTGACGCTGACGCCCCCGACCCATTGCCACCGCAATGGTCACGATTTCAGAACACGCCCTGTTCAAGGCCACCTTCGGCTTGGCAGGTGGTGCATCACGCTAGACGACCCGCTCGCGCTAGGCGCACTGGCTCGCTGCATGCTCGCAAAGCGCATCCAACTGCTCAGCCACGCGGGTGACCTCATCGCACGAGACATCCGCCAACTCGGCGAAGACGTCGCGACCGAATCCGGATTGAACAGCCGACTCCTGAACTTCGCCCACTACGTGAGAGCCGGCTTCATACGGCAGCCATTCACGCTGCATGTTCTACCAAGTACACGGCGGCACCAGTGACCTTCTTTGCCCATGGCTGGCCAGATGTCGCCTGCCAGACCTCGCCGTGCTTCGTGTCTACGCAAGCCAGCAGCCGTAGAGGCGTTACCAACAAACCTAACGAATCAAAAAAACCATGAGTGAAATCTCGAACAATCACACATCTTCCTCGACCACCGACTCAGATAACCGCTCCTCCAGCGGCTGCGGAACGAACGCCCGGCCGGACGCGCGAGGCAGACGAAAGAAGCAATATGCCCGCGGGGACTCTGCGACATTGGTCCGCCTCATCGAGCGCGAGGCTGACCTTCGGCGAATGACAATCAAGGAGGCCGCCAAACAAATCGGCACCACGTACAGCTACCTGCATCAACTTCGCGGTGGAAACCGCGAGTTGCGTGCCAGCTCGTCGGACATCGTGGCCAAGTGCGCAACATTCCCTCGCACCTCGCGGATTGCCGTCAAGCTCATGGCTGGCATCGTCGAGCCCTCGGACTGGCTTCCGGCCCAACTGAGCGAGGCTGAAGCGCTCTACGGAGGCTTTCTGCGAATGACTGAGCACCCGGATGGGCGTGCCCTGGTAGGGGTGGACTTCCGGGCTCTGCCCATCGAAGTCCAGCGATGGATGGTCCAACTGTTCGGTGTGCACACGGGAGTCGACCTCTTGGGGCAAGCCAGCGGCTCAGGCTTCCTCGATGTCATGGAGCGGCAAGCTGTAAACGCGGAAGCTGAGCTGCGGAAGTCCTTGCACCAGCAGAAGCACCCGGCCAAATCCGGGAGACGTCGTGCATCGCCGCAGGCCATGGGCATCGAGTAACTCAAGGACGGCTGCGTTGCACGGGCTGCGGCACCGCACCTACGCAGTGGTCTTCTTGGTTAGCGCATCACGCGGAACCAGGCCACCTTCCCGGCCTCTCCCGAGCGGTACTCAAGCTGAAAACAGCGCGATTCACTGAGTACTTGAGGCCAGGTCCGACAGCCGTACTTCTGCGGCACTTGCTCCGGATGGTGCTGCGCCAGCCACGAGCAGGCTTCGTCGAGCCGCAACCAGCCGTCGACGGCGTTCGTACGGACGGCGTCCTTCAGCACCCTCACGATGCCCGAGCTTGGCCAGTCCACGGTCCCGTCAGGCGCGATGCCGTTGAAGACCAAGTCCAGAAATACCTGGCTTTGGTAGAACGACGCCACTTCCAGCCGCGCGGAGTCCATGTGCTCGGCCCACTCCCGCAGCTCGTGAAAGTGGCGGTCGATGCGGTCATAGCTGACCTGCAGGTGCTCGACGGCTGCCGCACAGCCGTCGTCAGTCCAGACGTTGTACCGCTCGATGAGGTGGTGGACCAGGTCGTTGCGCAGCCGCACGAGGTCCTCGACGGCGGCCTTGACCTCGGCGCGGCGTTCCTCGGCCATCTGCATCTGGAACTGGAAGCTCATCGAAATCCGGTCGGTCGGCACCTTCGAGTCGTCGAGTACCGGGCGCTCCGTGCCTTCGACAACGACGTATGACTCGAACAGTGCCTTGACGAGGTTTCCCAGGCTCCTGTCAGCGAACTTCTCGACCCTCGCAGCCCGCTGTGCCTCGAGTTCATCGACCGGGCCGCCGACTTCGTGGTTAGCGAGCATCGCTTTCATAAGACGCTCGTACTGCTGCAAGCGCAGCAGACATCGCCCCATGAGTCGTTGGACGTCGCGCTGCTGCTGTGGTTGGGGGTCGTCGGGCATGGGCCGAGATGGTAGGCGGAGTTCCGAGGTCCAGTGCGAATTCGACCGACTCCAGTTGTCTCGGCTCGGCGTGCCCACGCGGGCCGTGCCTCAGGCCACTCTAAAGGGCATCAAGTTCGTGGGTCATGTGCCGCTGCAAGGCGGCCGACCCGAGGAAGGGTCAGCCCCGCGAGGGTAGCTCTCCCCATTAATCCAGCCAACGTCCAACGACGGGGGCTATGCATAAGGAAATTGACATGACTTCGACCATTATTCTCAGCACCGATGGCACTCCCCTGACCCCAAGCGTTTCATCCACCGCAGGTGGGTTCCGAGCGCTGGGGGTTGCCGGCAACAAGCTTGCCGTGTTCTCGCTCCTGAACAAGCACGTTCATCTGCTCAGTCCGTCGGACCTCAAAGAGATGAACATGAAGGCCTTGTTCGGTGCGAAGTGGTGCGCAGCGCACTACGATGAGTTCGACCCCAAGAAAGAGATGATGGTGTTCAACCACCGTCAACTCGCGACCGACGTCATTTCGGCCTGCCAGGCAGCCGGCCCCTACTCAGAAACACTAGAGCGAAAGGTCGGCGTCTGGAAGATGAACGACGGGCAGCTGGTGGTCAATGGCCGCCAGCTGTGGCGGCCGGACGGTACGGTCCTGGAACATGGCATCGTCGAAGGTCGGGTGTACCCGGCCAGCGGTGATGTGCACTTCGACCGTGACACCCCGGCGGCGACCGAGGCGGAAGTACAGAAAGTCTTGGGGGCCTTCAACTCCCCGCAGTGGATTCATCCCATGGCGGGCGAGTTGGTTCTGGGGTTCATCGGCGTGGGAATCGTGTCGGTGGCGCTACGTCGTCGTCCGCACTTGTTGATGACGGGACCTGCAGCCTGTGGTAAGTCCACGGTGCTGGAGTACGTTCGCTGGCTGATGGGAAACTTGGCCTATGCCTGTACTGGCCCGCAAACCATGGCTGCGTTCTATCAGAGCTTGGGCGGGACCTCCAAAGCCGTGGTGAACGACGAATTCGAGGCCGACCCCACCCGCAAGGCATGCAAAGACACGTTCGAGATTTCTCGGATGTCCTACAGCCTGCAAGAAGGCGATGAAGGAATTGTTCGGGGCACCGTGACCGGGAAAGCAAAGAGCTACCGGTTCTACTCGCCATTCATCGCGGCGGGTATCAGCCCCGGGAAGATGGAGCCCGCGGACCTCACCCGCTGGGTCATTCTGGAAGCCAAGGGCAAGCCCACTGGCGGCCGCTTGACGGAAGCAGAAGCCCGAGACATCGGTCCCAAGCTGGCTCGACTCTTCATCAATCGTTGGAGCGTGTTCCTGGAGACCGAGGACGTGGTTCGACAGCGCATCCTGGCCTCGGGTGGTGACGGCCGCATGGCCGACACCGTCGGCACTCTGCTAGCGAGCTATTGGGCTTTCGTATCTGAAACCCCGGCAACGGAACAGGACGCGGAGTTCCTGGTGAGCATGCTCGGAATCGAGGAGCGCATCGCAATCCACGGGGTTAGCGATGAGCTCCAATGCCTGGAAGCGTTGACCAGCCGGGTAGTTCCATTCAAAGTGATGGACGGCTCTGCGCTGGTAACCCGACACCTGTCCATCGGTCAGGCCATCGAGACGGTCTGCAAAGACCCGACCGGGCAACCCGAGGTCGTCATGCGTCTGGCCCAACTGGGCTTGCGCGTGGCGTTCTCGAAGGGCAAGTGGGCGCTCTACGTGGCGAACAGCCACACGCACCAAGAAATGCGCAAGTTGTTCTCGGGCAGCAAGTGGGCAACGGGGGGATGGTCGGTGGTTCTCCGCCGGCTACCAGGTGGTGAGGAAAGCACCCAACGCATTGGCGCCGGCCTTGGCGCGTCAAAGGTCACGGTCATCGACGTTCCGGAGCACTTGCTACCGGTCGACGAAGAGGAAGAGATGCTTCTGGCGGCGTGAGCCGTCAGTTGGGGGGTGGGCTCGCAAGGGTCCGCCCTCTCCCTTTTTGTCTGACGTTGCTGAGCTCAGTCTATCCCGCCCGGCATCACGGCCAACGTACGGTCGACTTATTGCCCGGGAGCGAACGGTGTTGCCTCGTTACCTTGGCGCGAACTAAGCGATGTGTTCGCGGGCCCGCGCATCGACCACGTTGCCGTAGCGGCTGGGTCGTTTCGCAGTCGTTGCAGGGCAGACAGGCTCGATTCAAGGGCAGGCAATCTCCGGACTGCGAAGCGGCTTGGGTCGAACACCGTCCGGCATGGATGACCTTGCTACCCCAACGCTTGCTTCAGGCGCAACATCAACTCCGTCCGGCGCTGCTTGAAGAACTCCTCGAACTGGTCCAACCCGTAGCTCGCAAGGGCCGGGATAGCGTGCTGCTGCTGGTACTGCGCCCACTCCGCAGGCTTGGCCTGCATGGGCCCAATCCAGTCATTGAAAGCAGCGTCCAGCTTGGACTGGTTCACGAGGCCCTCGAGGAACTGCAGGTTCGGAATCTGGTTCATCAGCTCCTGCATCCGCACGATGGCGTCCTCGCCGAAACCAGCAGCCTTCAGGCGGTTCTTGTAGAAGCCCGACTTCGGAAATACGTGGTCGAGGTGAAACTTGAACTGGGTGTTCAGGCTCGGGTAGAGCGCCGCAAGCACGGAGAAGGTGTTGCGTTTTCCGTACTCCGACGCCAGCAAGTTGTCGAGTTCCTCATCCGAGAAGCGCATCGTCACCCCATGGCTCAACAGCGCCTTCTCAACAGCAACCAACGGGAACCCTTCTTCCTCGCTGTCGCGGATGGCTGCGCGGACCGCAGCCAACACCGTGTCGGTCTTGGAGCTCAGAACCGACTTCAGCAGGCTGGCCACCAGCCACTTGCGGATGGAGGCTCGGTGCGCGGCGTACTTCGGGGCTGTACAGAAGCCCGCCGGCGAGCCCAGTTCGCGAAGGTAGTACGCGACCGGAATGAGCACGTTCGACGAGGTCAGCGTCTTGCCGTGATAGCCCAGCGCGGCGGCCAGTTCGACGGCGAGGCTCAGAGGCAGGCGGACATTGGTCTCCCAACCCGACTCGATGGCCTCGGTGTTCTTCTTGCCGAAGTTGTTAACGTTGAACCCGATGTCCGGCAGGTCATTGAGTACGAGAGCACTCTTGAGTACGAAGTCCTTGTCGAACTCGAAGCCATCGCCGTACTCGTTCAAGTCATCGAGAAGACCGTAGATGGCTTCGCGGGCGTCGTTCGTCCACTGAGCGCTGGCGATGGACAGCAACAGGTCGGAGTAGGACAGCGGAATGCCCCCACTGTTCAACCGCACAAAGACATTGAGCACCCGGTCGAGCGACTGCTCGTCTTCGCGGAAGTAGTGCACCACCGGGTTCTTCAGCAGGACGTTGCACAGCTTGGCCAAGGCGCCGCCGCCCCACCCGTTGAGCTTGTGCGTGGTCACGTAGCCCATCAACTTCTCAGTATTGACGTCCGCGCCGTCTCGGAACTCAAGCATCTTGCGCAGGGGGAACCAGTGCTCGGTGTCCGACTGCACCGCAGCCTCGTCGTCCGTCAGGAAGCGGAAGTCGTACTCCCGGTCCAGTTCCTCTTGGCCGGAGTACTTCGCGCCCAGGTTTAAGTACAGACGCTTCTTCGGGTAGGCGCTCGAGTTCTTCGCCCACTTGCCCTTGATGCGGTCTGCGCGAAAGCCAAGCAAGCCGATGGCGAGTGAGGTCAGCCGCTGCTGGCCATCCAAGACCACGGTGAGGGTTCGTGGCAGGGGTATGTCGTAGGGTTTCAGACGCTTGTTGTCCTGCGCGTCGAAGTTCTGCATGAACTCGAAAAACTTGTAGGCCTGAGAGTGGTCCTCGTCCACGCGCCAGAAGAGGAACGAGCCGACCGGGTAGCCGCGCATCAGCGAGTCGAACAACGCGATGGTCTTCTCTGCTGTCCAGACGAACTCGCGCTGTATCGCCGGCAGCAAGTAGTCGCGCTTCTGGATGGCCAGGACGGCCTCAGCGACCGTGATGGGCGCTTCCATTCGTTGTGCTGGCATTCGATGCTCCCCTTCTTAAAGTCCGGCAGGCCTACGCGCCCGGGTCAAACAATGGCGACTGTGACGCCGCAGAGCCGAGCGCCTTGTTCAGGAGTGCCTGGCCGGACAGCGCCTCGTAACGCTTCGGAAGGTGCTCGCGCAGCCTGAAGAGCCGGCGATGCGCCGTGGTCACCAACCGGTCGAAAGTGATGACCTCGATGCGTCCCCGTGCACCATCCCCCACCGTGCGCTTGTGCTCGACCCGCTTGTCGATTTCATGACCGACCACGAAGGCGTGAATCGTAGGCACGCCTTCCAGATGTCCTGACCGGAGCAGGTCTTCTACGTAATTTGAAGCTTGGTTGACCTCGTCGCGACCAATCTTGAAGCCACCGCGCTTGAGTTCGACCAACAGCACATCGCCAAGCTTGGTCATCTCCCCCTCGAACTGCGTCGTGGCGGCAGCGTAGATAGTTCGGTCCTCGGCAACGATGAGGTCCGGGCGTTTCAGCGGGTTGTTGAACGACTCTGGGGGCACTTTCAGTCCAAAGGCTTCCTCCACTGCCCGACGGATGGAGTGATTGGAGACGAACTCCGGTGAATCGAACTGCGGACCAAAGGCCCACCTGGCCTTGACCACCAGTGGGTGCAAGGTGTGAAGTTCGTCGACGGACTTGTCCGCGGAGAGCCTTTCAATCGCCGATATCACCGACAGCCGTGAGTCGATTTCGTCCAGCACCGTGAGGGCGTCGCGCACGCTCCACTCGCCGAGCAATCTGTCGAGCGCATCGATGTCGCCCTCAGGCAAGCGCGAAAGTTTTTCCAGCAACGCCTGGCCCGACCTCGATTTCTCAAGTTGGATGGCCGCCTTGACGGTCGTCGCAAGGACGTCGGGAGGTATGGCCGGATGTTCGTTGACGACGGTTTGGGCGAACTCTGCGACCTCAATGCGAGCGCCGACGGACAGCCGCTCCAGGTCGATGCGGGCACCTTGCAATGCGTCGACTGCCACGTCCTCGGCGTGCGTCGCGGCGTCCCTCTTCAAGGCCTCGTCAACGAACTCTCCCACGACGTCAAAGACAGCTTTGACTGCTGGCGTGTCGATAAACGCTGACCAATCGGGGCGAATGTGGGCGCGTAGGCCGTCGCATCGCGCGATGACCGTGAACTGCTTCGCCTGCCTCAGCCGGCCATCAAGCAGAGCGCGTCCGCCCAGTATCCAGCTGGGGATGCCTACCAATCGCCCGCCAACCCAGAACGCAACCCCGCTGTATCGAGAGCGTCGATGGCTTTTGGTCGTGTCTAGCAGGAAGACCTCGACGGCCTCACCTGTCGCAGCGGTCAGTTCCCGTCTCTCAACAATTCCGGTGTGCTGCTCGAACGGTACGGCCGCTCCGTTGACGACCAATCGGAACTGGGGGTCGTGCATGAAGCGCGCCGAGAGAACATCGGTGAGCTCCTCTGAGTTTGGTAGGTGGCGCCGCACTCGAACTGAGAGCTTGGTTCCATGACCTCGGGTCTTGCCGCTCGTCTCAGACTTCAGAACGAACGGCGAAGCCCCGCTGGCCGTTGCGACCTGAAGGGTCAGGCGCGTCCCATCGCGGCGCGTGTCGACCGTGTACTCGTCGCCAAAGCAAAGCAGGCCGTGGCGACCTACCCCGTTACGCCCGTATGCCAGGCGATTCAGTCCTAGACGTCCGGGCGGGAACTCGACCTTCTCACCTTGCCTCTTCAGCCGGTTGTAGGCCAGCTTCATCCATCGCCCCAGAAACTGCTCTTTGGTCAAACCCGTGCCATCGTCTTCGATAACCAGTGCTGCGCCCAACGCCTTCGGAATGGTGATTTCGACGAGGGTAGCGCCAGCATCCCAGGCATTGGCCACCAACTCCGACAGCGCGATATCTGCCCGATAGGCCAGTGGCCCAAGGCTTCGGAGCAGGTACTCATCTTCGTACTGCGACTCGAAAAGCGCTTGCTGTTCCACGGGGCTACCTTCTATGGCTCAGTCAGTCGGCAAGCGCCTTCAGCAGCGCGTCCCGGCCGTCCTGGTAAAACTCGATGTCCAGCTTCGTGGCCATCTCGTCAGACAGTTCGAAAAGCTGACGACGGCACGAGACCGGCAGGAGGAGCGACTTCGCCCCCTTCTCGACCGCGAGCTCGGCCAACGTCACCGCGTTGTGGATGGGCTCGATGGTTCCGCCGAGCGTTACCTCGCCGACCACGACCAGGCCGCCGCGCACCGACTTCTTCAGCAGCGCGCTGGCCAGCGCGATGAGTGCCGCGACACCCGTCTTGGCGCCAGTCTTCGCCGCATCGAAGCTGCGCAGTTGCACCGAGAACTCATGCGCTCTCGGGTCGCGGTCGCCAACGAGCTGCTGGGCCCGTGCATAGAGGTTCTGCTCGGCGCAGCGGATGGACTCCTTGAACGCCGCAGGCACGGGGTTGTTAAGCACCCGCACACCGCCGCCAGGCCCCTCGGTCACCTCAAGCCGGAACAGCCCGGGATGCTCTTCCTGCCCGCCAGGGCTGAGCGTCCAAATTTGGCCGCACTCCAGCGGCTCGTCACCTATGCCGCCTTGGCTTTGCAGTTCCGGCGTCGAAACGAATTTCTCCACGCCCTCGGCACCCATCGTGTAGCTGAAGTGCGTATTCCTGAACTCGGCGGCACCGATGCGCTTCTGCTGCTCCTTGACGCGACGGCGAACCTCGAGGGCTAGGCGAACCGCCCACTCGAGGTCCTCCTCGCTCACCTGTGCGTCCGGGCTGGGGTACAGCAGCTTCAGCAAGCCGCTGACTGTCTTGTTGACGCCGTTGGTGTCGCGTCCGGACAGCGCGCCCCCCCAGTAGACGCGCCCTTGCAGCGCCGACACACGACTTTGGTTGCGCAGCTGGGTGAAGCACTCCGAGAGGAAGTCGCTCACCAGCCCGAAGTGCTCGGTGAACAGGCTCGGGTTCAGCTTTGGCACATCCCAGCCCGGCAGGAAGCAGTGGATGCGGTCCATGAAAGCCGTGTCGTTGCGCATCTCGGGCGGCAGCGGACTGAACAGGTGGCCCACCCGCTGCTGGTGCTCCACGTCGACGTCGAAGTTGCCCACCAGGACGATGGAGCCATCCGCCCGGATGCTCTCCTTGCCGCGGGAGAACTCGCCGCTCTCCATGTAGCCCTTCATGATGTTCACGCCATCCTTCTGGTCGAAGGACACACCTGATACTTCGTCGAAGCACACCACGTCGTACTGGCACACCAGGCCGCGCTGACCTGATGCGTTGTTGACGAACATGCGCGCGACAGTTGCCTTTCCGCCGGAAATCAGGTGCGCGTAGGGCGACACCTGCTGGAACAAATGCGACTTTCCGGTGCCACGGGGCCCCAGCTCCACGAGGTTGTAGTTGCGCTCGACGAAGGGCACCATACGCAAGAAGAGCGCGTCCTTGGCCCGCTCCGACAGGGTGCTCGGCTCGAAGCCCACGCTGCGCAGCAGCAGGTCCTTCCAGTCGGCGGTCGAGAAGCTGTCGCGGCCCTTGGCCAGCACGTCGAGCACCTCGCGCTTGGACAGCTGGATGGCTCGCAGCGACTCCACACCGAACGGCCTGCCCCCCTTCTCCTGCGCGATAGAGGCGTCGTAGGCCAGGGTCACCTCGGCATAGAAGCCGCCGGTCAGCATGCGCTCGTTGTCCTTGACCATCTCCGGCGTCAGCCGTACATCGGTCAGGCGCAGACTGGGCAGGCTGGCAACGTAAGAGTCGGTCTTCGAGTCGAGCCGAGCCGTGATGATGTCGATGATTTTCACCGAGCCCGACTCCCGCGCCCGCGCCTTGAAGAGCTCCTCCTCGCCAGCCTTCACCGTGCGCGAGCCCAACTGGCGCTGCACGATGTCCAACCCTTCTTGGATTTCGGCTTCGTCGGTGGTGGCGCAGTAGCGCCCCAGCAAGAACTCCACAACATAGGTTGGCACCGGGAACTGGCGACTGAAGGTGCGCACCAGGTCCTTGCGCACCACATAGCCTTCGAAGGCTAGCGTCGCTTTGCGGTCCAGTTCGTCGAGTTGCATCTTCAATGTCCTCCCACCGTGGTGGCTTGTTTCTGCAGCACCTCGCCGTCGGTGCCTAGCACCACGACCACCGCGGCTGCGCCCATGTGCTCATCGTCGGCCACTGCCAAGCTGGCCTTGCCGCCATCGACGGGCTTGTCGGCAGATGCCAGCGAACTGGACGTCAGGGCCGCCTTGGTGCGGATGTCGACGCGCAGGCCTGTTACCGCGCCTTCCAAAACCACGGCGCAGCGCAAACCCTTCCACGTCACCGACTTGATGGTGACGGTCGTGGCCGAACCCGCGGCACTGACGCAGTCCAGTTGCAGCACTGGCACCAGGCACTCCTGCAGGCTGATGCCGCCATGGGCATAGTCGGCCCCGGCGATGAAGCTCGATACCCCCGGCGCGTAGGCTACCTGCACGGCCTTGCACCAGTCCCAGCCAAAGGTCAGCGGGGTGCCATGCGCGCTGTCCTTCAACACCGCGCATCGCCCCCAACGGGTTTCGGTCTGGTGCTTGGCCAGTTCGGATTTGGGCAGCCCACCGGGCATCAACAGCCAGCCGTGGTCGGTGACGATGCGCACTCGCTTCCATCCGGCATCGCTCAGCTCGCCCACCCGCTCAACGACCTGGTCCAGCTGCATGTCGAGGTCGCGTGCCAGTCGCAGGCCGTGCTCGTGGCCATAGTGGTCCAGGTCGCCAGCTTCGGTCCAGGACTGGCCTTGCGGGTCACCCGTCTCATGCTTATCCAGATGCAGTACGCCGTGCGCGGCCAGCAGCTTCCGGAAGTTGTGGCTCGACAGCGGCTTGGCATCCGCCGCCACACGGGGTTCGAACTCGGCGTCTTCCGGCGTGCCAGCGATATGCGCCGCAACTGGGGAACACCACGCCTTGCCGGAGGCCGTCACTGAAGGCAGGCTGGTCCAGCGTGCCGAGAGGCTGGCCTTGCCGAGGCTTACCAGCCGTTGCTGCAGCTGCACTGCTACGTCGTAGCGCAAGCCATCGACGAACACGGTGCAGGTACCTGCGGCGCTACCAGCGGATTCGGTGGGCAGTGGCGCAAGGCCACCAGTCGTCTTGGCCGCCTCCTGCAACCTGTGCGCCGTCTCTTCCATCCAAGGCAGGTACATCGCGCGCAGTGCCGCGCTCACGGCATCCAAGTCGGCTTTTGTATGCACCGACGCCAGCGCGTGCAGAGCAGCCTGGTCGACCTGCCAGCCGCTCTGTTGATAGGCCGCGGCAAGCTCGGCCGGGGTCTGGCCAATCGGCACCGAGGCGCTGCGTTCGGCGAGCAGCGCCAAGTGTCCGAGGGCCATAGCGAGCGGCGAACGACCCATGCGCGCCCATATCCAGCCGCGGCGCAAGCCATGCTCCTTCTCGGCTGCAAGCACGGCCGCACGCGCTTGCGATGCCACCATGCCCGCGCAGGCCGAAAGTGCATAGCGCAGGGCCGATTCGCCTTGCTCGTTAACCTGCGGATAGCCTGCCTGCAAGACCGGGTCAGGGAACAGCCCCAACTGCGGCGGCTGCACCTTGGCCAGAAGCCCGAAGACGTTCGGAAAGCTGCCGAACGAGTCTCGGTACAGCTCGGCAACCGCCGCCCACTTGCCAACAGCCTTGGCCAGCCGTTCGGCCGCAACCAGCACGCCGTCGGCTACCGGGTCGAAGCCGAAGTCAGACTTGCAACGCTTGCTGAACACGTCCCACAGCACATCGCCCCATTTATGGCGAGCCAGCTCGGGGGCGTTCATCCAAAGCAGCAGGTCGCGGGTGGGGTTGGGCGCCAGCAGGCTCAGCAGCCACTCGGCGTTGATGGTGCGGCCCCTGAGCTCGTCTACGCCGCAACCCAACAATACACCGGCTTGCAGCGCCTGCAGAAGCGTTTCCTGTGTGGCCTTGTCCTGCGCGACATCCAGGCCCAGGCCGCCGTGTTTAGAGGCGAGAAAAGCCCCCAGCGTCCAGTCCTTGGTGTTGGCCTGGCTCCAGAGCACGCCGCGGTACTGCAGTTCGGCCAGCGGTTGCAAGTCGCGCGGGCAGCTCTCGATGGCGCGCAGCTCAGCGCGACTGACCCCGGGAAGGTACAAGATGGGGACGCCGGTCAGCGGCACCTCGGGCACGAGCCCGGCCATCGCGCACTTTATCCAGATGGCCGGGCCGGTGCGGCGCTCGACGTCGTAGGTACCCAGCGTGAGCAAACTGGGCAGCGTCTGCCGCATGAGACCGATGACCGGCTCCCACTGCCGGTCCTTGTCGGGCCACAGCACTGCCGCAGTCGGAGCAGACGTGTGAGTGTTACTTGCGGACGCCTTGCTCAGCAGTTCGACGAACCTGGACAAGACAGTCGCAGTCATAGGCCCGGCCTCCGGTAGGCCGGCAAGGTCGTTGAGGACGTCGTCAAAGAATTCCCCTTCCAGTCTCGGCCTTTAACAGCGCTGCAAGTTGGGAGCCCGACTTCAATTTTTCGATGAAGGCGCATCCCTGGTTGTTGGGTTGCCAGTGCGGGCAGGCCAGGAAGTACGCGTCCAGCAGTCCGCTGGGATTGCTTTTCTTGCGAAGCACCATGTGCTCGCCATGGACGGGGCAAGTGGCAAGTTCGACGCCCCGCTTTCTTGCAGACAAGTCAGACCGAAGGTCGTTCACCCTGGTTGCGACAATCTGCGCGGTCCCCGGGTCATCGAGAATGATGCCGAACTCTTCTGCCGACACGCTGAACTCTGGGGCTGAGGTATCGGTCATGAGCCCGTAGTCCGCCCGCTGCATGGGTTCGCGGCGGTTGCAGGCTCTGCCTTGCCCCACTGGCACATACCAGCCTGTGCAACCCCAGAAGAAGTCTTTCGGGCCTGCAACACTCAAGTCACGTTGCCACTGCAGCTTCATCGGACGACCGCAGGTGCATGTCTTGCCCAGTGTGTCGGCAAAGGCGTTGTACTGCAGCACGTGAGTGGTTTCCAGGTCGACCTCGACCTTCCTCAGTACTGCCTCGGAGTCCAGAATCTTCTCGGCCGCCTTCACTTCCTTGGCCTCATGAAGCTTGCCCAGCAGTTCCTCGCGCTCGTCCCGCAGGCTCTGCCAGCGCCGTCTCTCCTGGTCCGAGAGGGCACTTCCACCCATGCTTCGGCTACGCAGATGCATGATTTCGTCGTTCACCTCGCGCAAACGGTCTTGCTTGCGGCGAGACTCTTCGGCAGCAATCTCTTTGACAGCGCCGCCCGTGCCCACAAACGCGTTGTAGACCGTGCGAACCGTGTCCACGACTGCGGATACCACGTCGGTCACCACACCAATCAAGGTGCCTAGGCCATTGGCCAACCAACTGAAAAAGCTCATCCGGTTTCCTTGGACAACTGTCTCTCTTGCTGAGGTAGGCGCAGGGCGAGCAGTCGGCCTCGGTGAGAGCTGTACGAGGTCACCATCGCGGCCTGATTGATGGTTCGGTCAAACAGCAGACCCCCTGCGATGGCAGCCGGCAGCGACAAGAGCCCACCGCCCAACGCGTAGACGGCAGCCCCGATGGTCTGCGTGACAACGATGCGTTGACCGCGTCGAGCCAAGGCAAGCTTGAACCCGTCCATCGACTGCTCGCCAATCGACAACCGGTGCCCCTCGTACAACGCAATGGCTGCCAGGGGCAGCAGGGGATGGAAGTGGTCCAAGAAGGACTCGACGAGTGAACCGTCCGCTGCATCGACACCCAGCTCAATGTGGGTTCGCAGTTCCTGGTCGCTGATGTCGCTGTCCAGCACGAGCCCGCTGCCGCCGACTTCGTCGGTGGCAAGTATCTCGATGTCCGGGTAGCGCTCCAGGGCCGAGCGGATGTAGCTCACGCTGTCGGTGGCCTTGAGCTGCAGGTACTCCACCACCAAACCGTGCTCGTCGATGATGCGCATGTCCCAGCCTGGTTGCGTCATCGATTCGGCCAGCACCGCCTTCTGCCCCGGTTCCAGCAACAGTGGGCCTACCTGGTGGCCCTGGTTGAGCTTCTCCACCACCAGGTACTCGAAGTACTTGCCCTTGGCCGCGTTGACTGCGCCTTGCAGCTCTTCCCCAGACAGGCCGAACAAGCTCGATGCATCAATGGACGGATTGGTGTCGTGGATGGCCTTTAACAGCAGCGGGTGGAGGTCCTCCGCACCGTCAGCCAGAGAAACTTGCGCCGAGGCGGCGGCCACTGTGATGTCGAACAGAGATTCACGATTGGCCTTCAGGTACCTCCGAAACGCGGACTGAAACGCCTCGCCAGCCGGCAGGTCGCCGACTGCCACGTACCTACGAGACAGTTGGCTGAGTCGGCGTGATGTCGTGCCGTTCATCCAGCGCCCTTCAACGCTCGCGCAATCGGGCAACTTCGCCCTTGAGCCGCTGCAGTTCCGCCACCCAGCCTGACGCGGAGACGCCTTCAGGTTCCAGGCCCAAGCCCTCTTCGATGCGCGAGATGCGGCGCTCCAGGCTCTGCATGAATTGGTCCATGCCGCCGAGCACCTCCTCCACCATCAGCAGGTGCTGCTCCATTTGGGAGCGGAGCTCTGCTTGGGTGACCGTTTCAAGCATTCTCTTCTCCCCACTTCTCCGCTTTGGCTCAAAAGAGCCGCTTAGTCATCATCGAAAAGCGCACCGGCTTCTTGAGTTTCTCGACCGTGCCGGACTCGCTGGCTCGCTTCAACCAGGCCCTTGCCTGGGTCTTCTCTAGTCCCAGCTGGCATGCGATGTCATCCTCAGACAGAGGCGAATCAGCTAGCAACGCTGTCAGCTTGACCACGAAATCCGTGTACATGTCCAGCGAACAACTTCCGGTGGCCGCAGCCTCATTCTGTTCGGCACCCCCAGTGTTTTGGTCAATTTCCGGTGCGGTGCCTTGCGACGCAAGGCCAGCGTCCTCTTCAACCAGCTTCTCTCCCGGCACCTCGTCCACCGGCCGTTGCTGCGGCGGTGCGGCCACGTCAACACCGCTGGGCATCAAAGTCAACGCCTGCCCCGGAAGATGCGCCGGTTCGTCCGTTGCGGGGTCCTCGCGCGTCTCGGACGCGGACGGCAGCAGCGATGACTGGGCACCAGCGTCGACCATGTCAGGGAGCGGAGCTTCGCTTGCCTCCGAGCTGAACAGCTCGGCGAGGCTGTCTGTCGAGTCCATCTTCAGTGTGAACGGCAGTGCACCATCGGCCACCAGCACCGCATTGCCCGGGCCTTCTCCCGGCGTGCGGACGTAAAGCGGCACCCACCCGTTCTTCAGGTTCTCGACCGCCCCCTCCCACGTGCCACCGCTTCGCAGCGCGGAGTCGATGACCAAAGCCCGGTCAGCGAGCGTGTAGATGTACCGATTGCGGCCCATAGCGTTGCCCGCCATGAAGCGCGCCTCCGGGAAGAAGGGCGATACCAGCACCAGGCGTCCTTCCTGCAGACCGATTCGGTTCTGTCGGTTGACGCTGGTCTTGAGCAGGTCGCAGGCCAGGACGCCAATGCAGCGCCCCCCCGCCTCTGTCGCTCCCTGCATGGACGCGGCGTCCACGCCGCGCGCACCGCCTGACACGACCGCCATGCCCTCCTTGGCGCAGCGCGCAGCCACCCAGCGCGTGTAGTCGAGGGCTGAATCCGATGCATCGCGTGAACCGATGATGGCCAAGCCGCCGCTTTCCAGCAGTGCCCTGTTGCCGGCGCCGTAGAGCAAGGGCGGCGCCGCGTGCTTCAGTTGACGCTTCAATCGCTTGGGAAAGTCCGCATCTCCTCTGGACATGACCCACAGGCCACCGCGCGCCCAGCGCTCCAGCGCAAGCGCCATCGCAGTGCCGCGCTCTAACAGGAAATCCAGACGTGGACGCTCGAGCCGCGCCTCGTGCAGACCCGACAGCGCATCACGGCCAGGCCCTGTCAGAAGGTCGGATGGGCGAAGGTTCCGGGCGTTCAGCCATCTGGCCAGTTCGCCATACTCCCGCGGTGACAGTGGCTGGAATCGCTCCTGCTTTTCGCCGCCGAAGCGCCCGCACAACAGCAGCACCACTTCGGTGTCTTCGCTCAAGTCTTGTTCACTCATTCTCGAATTCTCACTTGGCTGCGGTGGTCGCTAGCGCAAAGGGCAGCACCTCATCCACCCCAGCCTGCCGCAGCAACGCCGTTGCGAGCGTCAGTGTCCACGCCGAGTCGACCGCATCGTCGACCAGAATCACCGGGTCGCGGTAGCAGAGCTCCGGGTCGACGATGAACGCACCATCCAGGTTGTTGCACTGGTGGAAGCGGTTCTCCATCTCCTTCTGAGGTTCCGTTTCACGGACCTTCCGAATTGCATCCCGAAAGTGGATGCCGAGCCCGTCAGCCAAGCGGCGAGCAAAATCGGGCACGAGCTCCGGATGTCTAAGCGAGGGGATGCAGGCCACCCACGCGGCCCGAGCCCCCTCCGGCCAGCGATTCTGGATGAGGTCCACCGCCGCCTGAACCAGCTCATCGTCGAATCGCCCGGCCGCCTTACCCTGCGCAACCAGGGCCCCCCAAACTGGCTCTCCCCATCGCGACAGCACGCGCCCGTCCCGGCCTCGCAATTCATGGGGGATGTTGGCCCCGTGCCACCGAAACTGCTGCGCGTATTGGCCGAGTGCCGGAAGGTCCCACTGCTTCTTCAGGCTCAGCGTCATCTCGCTGTGGCGCATGAACTGGCGCGCCGCGATGAGCGTCGCCGGCCGAGTGTCGACCGGAAGCAACGGCCTTCGAAGGCAGACAGCGCAGCGCCCACACGGTTCGCCAGTCTCATCGTCCAGGGCCGAAGCCAGGAACTGCATCGAGCAGCGCCGGTTCGCCACATACTCCTGCATCTGCTCCCATTCCAGCTCGCGTTGCCGTGTCAGGTGGGCGATGCGCTCGTGGTCCATTGCGAACGCGTTTGGTGTCCGATACCACTTTCCATCGATGCGCACCACCGGCGAGCGTGGTTCCACCACCAGCAGCTTGAGCACCTTTTCAATTTGCGACGGACGCAGGTTCAGGGCCCGCTCCAAGTCACGCTCTCGCAGGCCATCATCCGCCTCATCCAGTGCGCTGAGGATGCGCGCCACCTGCCGCTCGGGCGGAAACGCCGCCCTGCGGAAGAAGGCGTTGATGGTGTCGTCCTCTTCCCCCGACAGCAGCACGCCATAGGCCTGCGGAATCGCCCGGCCGGCGCGGCCCACCTGCTGGTAGTAGGCAACCACGTTGCCTGGCGTCTGAAAGTGAACGACGAAGGTCAGGTCCGGCTTGTCGTATCCCATGCCCAGGGCCGTCGTCGCCACCAGACACTTCACTTCGTTCGTCAGCAGCGCCTGTTCCAGTTGCTGGCGCCGGGCGTCGTCCAGGTCGGAGTGGTAGGCCTGAGCGTCGATGCCGTTCTGGCGCAGCCAGCTGGCCACGCGTTCGGTATCCCGGGTTGTGAGGGCGTAGACGATGCCACTGCCCGGGAGCGCTGGAATCTGGTCAGCCAGCCACGCCAAGCGGTCAGCCTGCCCGGGCACACGCATCACCTGCAAGTGCAAGCTGGTGCGCATCAAGGCACCCCGCTGGACTTGAACATTCCCGCCCAGCTGGCCCCCCACGTCGGCCTCGACGCGGCGGTTGGCGGTGGCGGTGGTCGCCAACACCGCGATGTTGTTCGGCAGCCGCTCCAGCACCTGACCGATGCGCCGGTAGTCCGGCCTGAAGTCGTGCCCCCAGTCGGAGATGCAATGCGCCTCGTCGATGACCAGCAGGCTGATGCGCGCGGCAATGGGCTGAAGGACCGTGGCCACGAACTCATCGTTGGCCAGGCGCTCGGGCGAAATCAGCAGCAGGTCAGCACGGTCGTCCAGAAGCGCCTGACGGACCGTATTCCACACGTTCGTGTTGGTCGAGTTGATGGTCAGCGCGTTGAGGTCCAGCCGGTTAGCTGCCTCAATCTGGTTGCGCATCAGCGCCAGCAGCGGCGAGATGATGAGGGTGACGCCGTGCCCCTGGCCCCGCATCAGCTTGGCGGCGACAAAGTACACCATGCTCTTGCCCCAGCCCGTACGCTGGATGCACAGCGCCTTGCCACGCTGATTAACGATGTGGTCGATGGCTTCCCACTGGCCCGACCGGAAGTCTGCGGCAGGGTTTTCCATCGCGGCGCGCAACAACGCCTGCGCTTCAAATCGACTGACCATGTGTTGTTCTCCCCCTTGTGTCTTCTTGTTATCCGCGGGCGGCGCGCTTCTCGGCCACGGTCAGCTGATGGTCGTTGATACGGTCCCCACCAAAGGTCTTGAACCACGGTGCACTCTCCACGTCCTTGCCGCGGTCCTTGTCCCAGGTGATGTTGAGCTTGGGCTTCTTGTTGTGGCGGAGGACCTCGGCGGTCATGAATGGTCGGATGTTCAGGCGCACGCCGTCGTTGAGGTCGGGGTTCCAGCCGATGGGTTGCTCGGCCAGGGGCTTCCAGCGCACGAAGATGTCGTAGGGCGGCTCGCCTTCGAGGATGAGTTCCAGGCGGCGCTTCAGGTCCTGTGCGGCGGCCAGGCGGGTGGGGGCACCGTCGATGCGGTCGCGCACGCCGGCCTCCTGCTGGCGTATCCAGTCGCCCAGATAGGTGTGGATAAGGCGCTCCAGGTTCTTGGCGTCGAGCCGGTGGTAGTTCACCAGCGCGGCAAAGCCGTCCTTCAGGCCGTCCCACACGTGCCAGATGAAGGGGCGGTGCTGGAAGCGCTTGGCGTGCTGCTCGAAAAACTTCTCACGCAGCCAGACGTCCAGGCCTTTGCCGGCGCAGTCGGCGTCGGCGAGCAGTTTGTCGAGCAACCCAGGCTTCCAACTGCCGGGCTGCACGGTCTCCCAGGCGGCAATCAGCAGCTTGAGCAGTCGGTCATGCGCTGGCGATTCGCCGCGCACCGAGGGCAGGCAGACGATGCCGTCGTCGTCGGTGTGCACGGCGAGTTTGTCGCAGCGCGCAATCCAGGTGCGAGCCTCGTCGGCCAATTCCATCGCCGTGTCGGTCTCGGCCGGCCAGCGGTAGCCGGCCATGCGGACGACGGCGACTTGAAGCGGGTCGGAGGCGGGCTGCGGGTGGCCGTGGAACAGCCATTGGGTGGGGTCGTCGGAGTACGGCTTCGGCAGGCCGTTGGGATAGCGCTCGGCCGCGATAGCTTGCCAGTGTTCGAGGTCAAAGGACACCTGTTTCATCGTGCGGGGGGTAACACTAACCTTTTGGTCCATCAGACGAACTTGCGCGTGGAAGTCGCCCGACTCAATAAAAGCCCAGATAGCCGCAATGTGTTCTTCCTTTCTCGGAACGATGGATGCCACGTTCTGGTCAAACATCTCGCCCGTATAGGTCGTGGTTGCGAGCCCACCCATTCTGCTAACCACAAGACCCCGCTTACCCCAGGCGAACTCCCCACGAATCCAAGAACCCACCCCTGCATCCCCTAAGCGCTCTTTGATGTAGCGCTTTATCTCAATACCACCTCCCCAACGGAGCAAATTCTCCAGCCCTCCCACAAACTGGGTCTTCCTGGCGGCATTCTGAAAAAGCACCCAGTCTCCTCCGATGGCTGGCAGTTCCCACTGACAGATGGTGTACTTCTCAGAATCTCCTGTGCATATCCCGTAGTCACAGTCGGCAAACTCCTCCAGCAATGCACCTTGCGCGAGCTCCCCTAAGACGATTCGAGCGTCCGGTTGATTCAGTTGTTTGCTCTGAGAGTAGCTTGAGCCAACCCCATTCCGTAGCAGGTCTGCCTTGGCCTGTATACCATCCGCGCCAGCGGCATCGATACCGAATAATGTGTGTCCGCGGCGAGGACCACGGCGCTCCATAGTTAGCAAGATTGCCTGAACTACTTCCCCGGAAATCGTATCGAA
This sequence comes from uncultured beta proteobacterium, assembly GCA_963750785.1. GTDB lineage: Bacteria > Pseudomonadota > Gammaproteobacteria > Burkholderiales > Burkholderiaceae_C > Rubrivivax. The sequence goes on from CAVVSC010000011.1 coordinate 138,883, forward strand.
TGCTCCAGGACCCAGCTTCGCCACAAGATTCCAAGTCACCTCACCAAGGAGCTTCTTTCGGAGCTTCGTATAAGGCTTCAGAAAGAGCCAGTTTTGCGGCATCACTATTTGAACTATGCTTCGACCTTCTCCGTATCCCAGCTCGAAGCATCGTTCCAGAAAAACATTAGCCAAGTCGTTCTTGGCCTCGGGGAAGTTGGCCTCGCAATAGTTCTTCAGTGTGTCGTTCTGTTTGCCTCGCGCCAGGTAGGGCACGTTGGTCACAATCAGGTGATAGCGACCATCCAGCAACCTTGCGGCATCCAGCAGTCCCTTGGCGGTAAGTGCAAGGTCCCAGCTGTCGTCCTGCAACTCGCTGGCCTGGCCCCAGAGCGTGGCCGGGCGCTCAGTTGCCAGCGCACGTCCCAGCAGGTCGCGCAGGGTGTCGAAGCTGGACGTGGCTAGGTCGTTCTTCAGGCTGCGCGCGGGGTCCAGTAGGCTGCCAAGCAACGGCGCCTGGGCGAAGCTGGCATGCAGCAGTCGCAGTTCCTGGCGCAGGTAGGCGGCGTTGGCGGCGACGTCAGGCACCAGGGCCATCCAGTCCTCGGGCTTCGCCGCCACCTTCAGGCCGCAGCAGGCCACCTGCGGCGCGGGCATGTCGACGCGCACGCCGAGCGGGTCGCCTTTCTCGTCCGGGTAGCGCCAGGCGACCAGGGCCAGCGCGAAGACGGCGATTTCCACGCAGCGAGCGTCCAGCTCCAGGCCGTGCAGGTTGTCGGCCAGGACAGCATCCACCGCGTCCATCGCGCTCAGGCCCTCGGCTTCCATGCGCATAGGCACCAGCAGCAGGAAGGCCGCCACCAGGAAGTGGCCCGAGCCGCAGCAGGGGTCCAGTAGCTTGAACTCTTCCAGCCGGTTGGGCCAGCCTTCGAAGTTGCCGGCGGCCGGCGTGCCGTCTTCCAGCGTTCGCAGGTAGGTCAGCGGCACCGGGCAGGCCTTGCCGGGATGGCGCGTCACCCACCAGCCGCCCAGCGAGTTGTGGAGCAGGAAGTCCACCATGTAGGGCTCGGTGAAGAGCTGGGTGACGGCGGGCAGCTCGTCGGCACCAATCTTCACTTCCGAGGCGTTGACCTCGTCCTTGCGCTTGGCCTGCCAGAACTGGTAGACCCAGCCCAGGCTGTCGGACGCCTCGAATACCTCGGCCGGCAAAGCAGCCAGCAGGCGTTCCAGTTCGCGTTGGTGCTCGGGCGCGAAGGCCAGCTCGAACACCGGGCTCTGGGGCTTGAAGACCTGCGGCAGCATGCGGGCGGCCAGCTTGCCGGCCACTTCCCACTTCGTCTTGGCGCCCAGGTTCATTGCCAGGTCGGCTTCCTGCACCAGGGCTTCGCAGTCGTCCAGCGAGACCGCGGCGCCCGGCTCCCACAGCAGCAGGCCGTTCTCGGCCAGGAAGCGGGCGAAGAGCATGCGGTGCCAGTGCTCGTAGGCCACCTCCCACACCAGGTGCTGCAGGCCCTGCGTGTCAACCCCAGCCTTGGCATCGCCCAGGGCGCGGCCGTGGGCGCGCAGGCGGCGGCGCAGAGCCTTGAGGTCATCGCTCAGGTAGTCGGGGGCCTTGGTTTCGCCCACGGCCAGCTGGGCCAAAGCGGCGCGGGCGCCTTTCTCGGCCACGTCGCGGGCCGCCTTGACGGCGTTCTCCAGCTGGGTGCGCAGGGGCTTGGCCAGCGGCTGGTTGCTGATGTTGTGGGTGGGCATGGTTGGCACTGTTTTGTTGTTGGCGTAACGCAGGTAACGGGGTAACGACTACCTGGCCTCTGGTTCATGGGTCAGAGCGCCACAGGCCCCTGCTTGAGCTTGGCGTTCAGCAAGGTCTCCACCTCGGCCAGCCAGGCCTTCAGCTCGGCATCGTCGTTCAAGGTGCGCTTGGGCAGCACCACGTGGACGACGTTGGGCTTGAGCAGTTGCACGGCGGCATGGCGGGCGGCCTCGAAACGGCTGGGCAACGCCTGGGTCTTGGAAACCCAGTGGTCCAGGTCGCAGTCGTCCAGTGCGTCTTGCAACTGTTCGGGCGTGCCCAGCGCCACGGCTGGCAGGGCGGCCAGATGGTGGGCCTGGCTCAGGTCGGCGCGCTGGGCGTCGCTGAGCTTGGCCCAGTCGGCATCGGCATGCAGATGTTTCTGTTGCTGCCCATGCGTCTGCGCGAAGGCGTCGAGCTTGGCCTTGAGCGCCTGGCGCAGCAGGTCCACGGTCTTGTCGAGCAGCGGGCGCACCGGGTCGGGCTCGGCCAGCAGGCTGCGCTGGGCTTCGATGGCGTCGCGCTCCGCCTTCAAGCCAGCGCAGGGGCCGAGTTGCTTGGCATGGTGCAGCAGCTGGTCCAGCTGCCGCCAGACCGGCAGGCGCTTGGCGATGGCCTCGGCCGTCTGCGTCCAGGCCTTGGACAAGGCCACGATGTCGTCGAAGCGGGTGTAGAGCTCCAGCAACTGGGCATTGCCCGACTGGCCTTCGATGGCTTCGATGGGAGTGAGCTTGGCCGTCTCGGGCGCTGGCGCGGGGCCACCGGCCTTGGCGGCCTGGTCACGCAGTTTGGCCAGCAGCGCCGGCACCTTGGCCAGCTCTTCCTTGGGCTGGCAAGGCACGCCCACGGTGCTGAACAGCGAGCGAATCTTGATGAGCTGCGGCGGCGTGATGTTCACGCTCTCGCGCTGGAAGTGGGCCTGGGTGAGCTTGGCGCGGTCCAGGCTCTTGGCGTCGACGGCCTTCGATGACGCATCGGTCGCCTTCAAGTGGCCCGCCGCCAGCAGGGCATACAAGGCCCCGTCGATGGCGTCGCGCGGCCAGCCGAATGCCGAGGCCTCGAAGTTGTCGCGAATCTCCGCGCCCTTCTTGCCAGGGCCGATGTAAGCCAGCAGCTTCTGGCAGACCGGGTGCTTGTCGGCTTCCTGGCTGTGGCCCACGGCCTTCAGGGCTTCCAGGTTGCCCTTGCGCGCCTCGTCGAGCACCTTGCTCCACTGGTCGTGGTCGGCGGCGTCGAACTGGCTGTACAGCCGGATGGCTGAGGACTTGGCGGCACGGTTGATGCGGTCGGCCAGGTCGTTGCCGTCGACGGCCTCTTGTCCGCCTGCCTGGAACACGCGCACACCGGCGAGGAGCTGGTCCAGCAGCTCGGCGAGCTCCTTATCGGCGGTGCGCTGGCGACTCTCCATCGAGCGTTGCGCGTCGCGGCCTTCCTCGGTGGATGGGCTGCCCTTCTTCTGCAGCGTGGTGCGGGCGGCCTCCAGCGCAACGATAGCGTTGGTCAGCTCGGTCTTGTGCTGCGCGGGCAGGAAGACGAAGAGCGTCGGGTTGACTGCGCTCTTGGCCTTCGCCTCGGCGATGACGGACTTCTCCTCGGTCTGCCAGCCGTCCTGAATCCACAGGTACAGGCTCTTGTCGTGGTCCTTGGGCAGGCTGTCGCCGTGGGTGGGCGTGAGCTTGCGCTCGACGTTGTCCTTGCCCTGCACGACACGGACCTTCTTCAACACCTCACCGAAGCGGCCCTTGAGCAGGTCGGCGCGCTTCTGTTCTACCCGCTGTGGGGCCGACTTGAGTTCGGCTTCCTGGGCGCGGAACTCGTCGTACCAGGCGCTGGACTCGCGCGTCTGCAGGCGGTACTCGGTGCCGCTGGCACCGGCCAGTGCCATCACCAGCCGGTCCTTGTTCTGCAGCTCGTCCAGCAACGCGGGCAGCTGCTTGCGCAGCTCGGACGAGCCGGCGGACAGGTCGGTGACGAGCAGGTCGGCCAGGGCGTCTTCGGTGGCCTTCAGGCCGATGTCCAGCGCCGCGTCGGCCGGTAGCTTGTTGATGAGGAAGACCAGCTTGAGCAGCTTGGCCTTGAGCTGGGCGTGTGCGTCGCCCGCGGCGAAGCGCTGCACGTTCTCGAACACTTCCTTGGGCAACTGGGCAGTGGAGACCAGGTTCGCGGCAATCTGGTCGTACAGGAAGTCGCCCGAGACCACGTGTCCCAGAGGCGCATCGGCAGTGGCCAGCACGGCCTCGTGCACCACGCGCAGCTGGCTGCGCAGCTGCGAGACGGTGCCCGTGGTGTCGATGGTGCGGAGTACGCGCTCCCAGAATCGGCGGCGCACCGGCAGCAGCGGATAGTCGGACGTCATCACGTCCTCGTCGTCGGTGACGTGCTCGAGCTTGGTGCCGCGCAGATGGCGGGAGATTTCACCCAGGTTGGCGCGCCACACGCTCTCCACCTGCGGTTGCGCCGTGGGCTTCTTGGCCAGGATGATTTGGCGGGTGACGTTCTCGACGTCCCAGTCGCCCAGCATCACCTGTACCGGAAAACGGCCCATCAGGCGCTGAAGGTTAGGCATCCCGGAAAGGGCCGACTGGCCGGTGCCCACGAAGAGAAGCTTGCCGTTGAAGTGCTTGGACAGGGTTTCGGTGACCTCTTGCACCTGGAATGCCTTCTCGGCGTCTGCGCCGATGTACTGCTGGACCTCGTCTAGCACTATCAGGGTTAGCGGAAACTTTCCCTCTTCGGCCAGCGACGCTTCGATAGCGTTAGTCATCTGCTCGCTGGTCACGTCGGTGACCTGTGGGAACTGCTCCTTTAGCAGCTTTCGGGCGTCGGCTTCGGTGTGCGCTAGGTCAGGCCGCGCCTTCAACAGCGCCTTGGCCAGATGGCTGGACACGTACATGTGCGGCAGCTCTTGGGCCAGGGAGCGACCAGCGGCCTTCAGTTCGGCCTCGACCGCTGCCAGGATGCCCTCGTGCTTCATCCACAGCACCAGTTGCGCCTGGTTGTACTGCTCGGGCAGGCCCTTTGACTTGAACACGATGCCCAGCAGCGCCAGGCGCACCTTGTCGCCGGCGCCAGCACCGAGCTTGCCGGCGGCAGCGTGCAGCGTGCCGTGCCGCTTGCCTTGGGTGCTGAGCTCTTTGAGGTGCTCAAAAACGCCCGTGGGGAGCTTGGCCAGGCTGCGAGCGGTGGCGCCGTCGGTGAACAGGTAGTCGGTCCACAGCGTGCGCAGCATCTTGGCCAGATGGGACTTGCCGCTCCCGTAGAAGCCAGAAATCCAGACACCTGGCTGCTCGCTACCGGCGTCCAGGTTGAGCAAGAACTTATCGAGGATGGTCTCCAAGCCCTTCTCATACTGACCGTCGCAGACGAAAGACTCCAGCTCATAGCGCAGGATGGCCTGGGCAGCTTCTGAATGGTCCTCGGAGACCTCGGCCACGCCGTTGTTGACGAGGCGGTTCTCTTTCGGCGGCTTGTTGTAGATGTCCCTGTTCAGCATGGTGGTCCTTGCCTTGGTTCTTGAGCTTTTCAGTCTTTGGCCAGCAGTGGCACGGCCAGGTAGTTCCAGCCGTCGCGCGCGTCGAGCAGGCGGTAGGTGTGGTTCTCCGGGTGGTGCTCGCCGGGGAAGAACACCAACAGGCGGCCTTGCACAGCCTCTTTGATGCCTTCGACCACGGACGACACGCGGGCCAGCCCAAACAGGGCGCCGACGCCCAGCAGCGCTACCACCGCGTCGGGGCTGGCTTCGGCAGTGATGCGCGCCTTGAGCTGGGCATTGAGGTGGGCGACGAACTCGGTCAGCTCGCCCGCCTGATACCCGGCAAGGTCTTCAGGGGCTTCAAAGTAAGCATCGCGGTACTCCTGCGCGGCCATCCACTCGGGGAACGCGTTCGTCAGGTCCAGCAGCAGCCACTGCTTACCGGCTTGCTGGGTGGCCAACGCGAACTCTTCGACGTTGGCACGAAGGCGCAGCTCGTCGGTCTTGTCGTACACAGCGAAGATGACGCGCTGAATTGCCGCGAGGCCCGTCTGCCAGGGCACTGTGAGGTGCTGGCGGTAGACAGACACGAGCTTGGCGACCTTAGACGACATGCGAGACCTCCAGTCGAATGCGTTCCTCTTCGGGCGTGAGGTAGCCAGGAAAGCGCACCTCTTTGACACCGCCGGCGTTCATGAACACGAGAAGACCCCGATGTGACGCCGAGTTTGCAAGGGCTTCTAGCTCATCCGGCGAGCTACCTAGCAAGTTTGTCCAGTCGGACGAGAAAAGACGCTGGCCAGTGCGGCCTTCGAGGTACCCCAGGAACAACAACAGCGCGAGCGACTCAGGGTGTGGCTGAACGAAGGCGCGCGACTTGCGGACTCGTCCGTTCAAAAAGCCGGCAGCCGTCCATGTGCCGGCGACGTTCTGGGCGAAGGACTTCAGCGAGGCGGGGCTGAAACGGTCGGGGTACGCGCAAGCGAGGAAAAGCTCGACCGACTCACGCGGCACAGGGGTCCCCGCGGCTTGCTCAAGCATGAAGGGCTGGGTACCACGCAGCAGCGGGTCGCGAGCCAGCGCGACGGCGAGGGCAAGCAGCGGCTGGGCGCCTTCGTCGAGTGGCCAAAGCCGACGGAGCGCGCGGAAGATTGGGTTCTCGGAGTCCAAGCCGTATAGGGTGGCCATGTGCCGCAGAGCAAGTTGACGCGCCTTGCGGGTGGGTTTGCCTAGCACGTTGTCGTCTTCCACGGCCGCTACATAGTCAGCGCGCGTGGCTTTCGGCGCAGTGTGAGCGAGCAAGAGACGCAGGTCGTCCAGCATCATGGTCCGCGCGGCGTGCGGACCGTTGAGGCCGAAGCGGAAGCCAAGCCGGACCAACAAGGTTTCTCGGGGTTCAGGCACGACTGTCAGGGCTTCCTCTTCGCGTTAGGGAGAGTTTCCTGGGGGACACCCGTAAGCGGATACCCGTTGGTCCTGCAGTAGGCGATGACCATCACCTCGACCATATTGGCCAGGCTGCGCATTTCACGGTCCGCGGCGGCCTGCAGGGCAGCCTTGATAGGAGGTTCCACGCGCACGCTGACCACTTCGGACTTACCGGCTGCCATAGGGCTGCTCCTGTGAGTAGAACGCTAGCGGATTGCCAGCTTAGCGCAGTTCTCAGGGTCGACCTGTCAGGGATTTGGAGGGGCTAGAGACTTCGTTCGCTAGACATGGGCTCCAGGCATCCCCCATTCTGAGGAACCCCCATGCGAAACAAGAAACTGACCGAGGCCTTTCCAGTCGAGGCCGACCGTTACCTGCGTGACCCGCGACACCGGGCGCGCTTCTCTGAACTGCTCAACCCCGCAGAGACCGCAGCGCGAATCGCCGCGTCCTTCCGTGACCTCGACCACCAGGGCTGGGCCATCCGGGTCGAGCTCACCTCCGAGGAGCTCGAGTTGCTCGAAAGCGACGGCCACGCTGGCCACCTGCAGCTGGACGTCGTGCACTTCTCACCGGGCCTGCCCGTCGCGGTGCTGCGGGCGCTGGCAGGAGGCGTGGAGTTCCGGTTCGGCGTTCCACTCTGGCAGAGAGGCGCTCAGCAGTGGCTGCTCGACGCCGTGGACCGAGAGCAGTGCCTGCTGCTCTTGGAACCGACAGACGACGACTTCGGCTTCGCCCTCAAGGGCTTCGGCAATCTGCTGGTCGACCGAGTGTCGCTCATCTCAGCGGCGACGCTGACTCGAGAGCTCGGGGCCGATGAGTCGCAGTTCCACATGCTCCTGGCGGGGCTGAAGCTCATGCAGGACCGCACAGCTGTGGCGGCGCTGCCTGGCTCGGAGCCGCTCGTGGTTCTGGCGGCCATGGCTGGCCAGGGCAAGAGTGCCGTGGCCGTGATGGGCGCCCTAATGGCCACGGAGACGGCCAGGGTCGCGGCCTTGGGCCGCGATGAAAGCGTCTTGCTGGAGGGCCACGCGGGCCCAGGACCGCGCGATTGATTCAGAAGGGGCGGCCGTATCGGCCGCCCCTTCGTCTTTCTGCCTGGAACGAGGTAACGAGGTAACGCCACCGCTGCGCCAGACTCTTCAGCGTCAGGGCGCGCGTCTGTGACGTGCCCTGACAAGCACAAGCCAAGCAGACCTGCCTACTATTGAAGTAGTCGCGAGTCCGGCGTAACGCGACAAGTCGTTGACGCCGTTGGACTTTTGTCGCCTGGCGAGAACGCGATATGCCATCGCGCTCTCGTCATTGGAGTACCTGGCATTTCGCGAACGCCAGGACCGTGTGGAAGGCATGCTCCAGCGCCCGTGTCGCTTGGCGCTCGCCATCCGGCTACGGCCGAGCCGACCCGACTACCGCATGAGGCCGGAGATGTCGTAGCAGGACGGGTTGCCTTCGCCTTTGGAAGTGCCGGCCGGTGTGGGCCCGTGGTTCGCCAGCCTGATGGACATCGCTGGGGCAGGCCCCACATCGCGAATTGGCTGTCCATCATGGCGGACGATGGTGGCCACGCCGTTGGCTCCCCACGAGACCGACCACCTGGGTAGCCCGCCAACTGCGTTGACACCCCTGACAAGGTCGCCGTACCTGCGCCGGATGGTGCCGGCCGGAGCGGACGCATGGTTGTCGGGCCACATGCGAGCTGCCAGGGTTTCCGGCCGAATGTGGAGCTGGTGCCCCGCTCGAACCGTGGTGGACAAGAATGCGTGGATGGCCATGGGCAGGTCTGCCCTAAGTTGCAACCGTTCGGCCATGGACACCGTGGCGTACTGCGCCTGAAAAAAGAAGCCTGCTGCGAGTCGAGGGTTCAGCGCCAGGTGTACTCGCCGGTCGTCGCCCGTAAGCCAGCGAACCAGGTATGACTGGCGGGTGGTGCCCGTCACGAGGCACTTCTCCCAGACAACCACCTCGCAGAGACGGACAAGACTCTGCCGGCGCGTCTCGTTCGCGGACCCACCCTGGCTGTTCCCGGTGCGAAGATTCAAATCCTCCCACGACGTGTCAAGGCGCAGGGTTTGAGCACCTTCCCATGGGCCCTCGGGAAACAAGTCCGACCACAGCATCACACCGATGCCGTCGACGCAGGCTCCGTTTAGGACTTGTTCGTTCCCGGACCGGAAGAACCGCTCACCAGCGAGTTCCAGAACGGCGAGCAGCAGCGTTTGTTCCGGCATACCCAGCGCCTCCCTGGCGCTGAAGCGCAGCTCCAGGCGACCCGCCTGCGAGTAGACGACATGGAGCTTCGGCCGATGCTTGGTCTTGGGCAGCGGCCTGAACAACAGGCTCAGGCCGATGGCTGGGTCGTAGCGGGCCCAGCGGGGCTGGTTTGTGCGTCGCAAGCTCATGCCAATGCCTCCTGCCGCAACTTGGTCGCTGACGCGCTGCGCTTTGCAGGCGCCTTCGTGGCCTTTCGGCGTTCGGGGAGCTCGGCGGGCATCAGGACACCATGGGCGACGCGCTCGAGCAGCAGCGACTCGGCCTTCGCGCTGTAATTGCCCTTGGCGTGGTGCAGCAGCACATGTTTGTCCGCCTCGCTGCCGCTCAGGCCGAAACCGCGCGCCTGTTCCTTGGTCACGCTCGCGAGGTTGAGCTGCCAGCGCACGTCGGCGCTCAGGGTTGTTGAACCCCGAGCTGCCCCTGCCGAGTCACCCATGCCCTGCCAGTCCGACGCGCGGCTCGTGTGGTGCGCGAAGACCACGGCAGCCCGGGTTGCCTGCGCCATGCACTTGAATTGGCTGACGAGCGCGGACATCGCATCCGACCGGTTCTCGTCTTGCAGATGCACTTGGCGCAGCGGGTCGATGATGACCAGACGCGCGCCTTTGCATGCCGCTTCCAGTGCCTCCATGTGCGGCGTGCGGCGCAGGTCGCCATCGATGAGGTTCAGCCGGGTCTGTCCCGCCAACGGGTAGATGACCAAGTTGTCTTCCAGGAGCGCCACAGCTTGACGCATCGGCTCACCGCTAGGAAGCACTTCCAACAGGTTCAGCGTTCGAAGAATGGCGTGCAAGCGGTGCCAGAGGACCTCCGCGGGCTCTTCGGCAGCAACGAGGATGACGCGTCTGGGCTCCGGCTTCAGCCTGCCTCCGGTCCAGGCGCTTACCAAGCCATCGCGGTCGACCAGACCGGCGGCAATGGCAATCGCGAGTTGCAGCTCGAACATGGTTTTGCCGACGCCGCCAGGGCCCGCCAGCATGCCTACAGTGCCAGCCAGGAGCCCTGGCAGGACCTCGTCGAGCACAGGCGGGGTGTTCTGCAGCACGAAGCGGAGGTCCATCGGCGCGCCCAGGTACAGCGAGGCGGAGCTGCTCATTGCTGGCCTCCGGTCGCCGGCGACTGGACGTATTGCTTGAGCCATCGCTCGACATCCTCTGCGCGCCAGCGGAGCTGGCGCGTGCCGGGGATGCACAGGCGAGGCGGCACGGCCTGTGGTTTGCGCCGCAGGTCCTTGCGGATGGTTTCGGGGTGGCGGCCCAGCAGAGCTGCGACCTCAGGAAGAGACAGTGTTCTTGAATGCGTCACTTGAAACGTCGTTCACCGGAAGCTGGGGCACGGAGACAACCGGCTTCGACCTGCCGTGCCCGCAGCGGACCCGAGGTGGTCCGCTGCTGTCCGGTCTAGGACGGGTCTTTAAACGCCATGCAAAAAAGAGGCGGGCCGAAGCCCGCCTGTGAATGAAGAGCGGCGCTCCTCAAGGACCAATCGAAACAACCACTGAAGGAGGCCCCGCTACGCCACTGCGCGTGCCTCGTTGTCGTCGTGAATGACAGCCGCTCGCTGCAGCCAGCTCAGAACGTTCGGCAGGTGACGAACGCCGAGAACGTCCTGGCGCGAGCTCTCCGAGTACATGAGCACGATGGCGCGCTTCGCGTCCAGCGGCAACGCCTTGACGTTCGATGGCAAGAGCACTCGGGCAATGGGGTCCACCTTCATCGTGTCCAGCGCTCGGTCCATGACTTCCTCTTCGGACTGTGAAGGCCAGACAAAGTCGCACATCGGAAGAACGCCTGCCAGAAGCTTCACGACCACGGGCGGCACACCAAGGTATCTCGCGCAGGCGCCCGCCACTTCGGACGAGAGGTGCCGGGTCTGACGCACGCCGCAGCGCAACTGGTACACGTATGAGTACGTGACGCCGAGCTCCTCGGCCATCTCGCGCCGCGTCTGGCCGCGACGGTCGCACTCATCAAATAGCCAGCCAAGCAGCGGACCACCCTCTGCGGCATAGAGCCGCATCAGCCGTTGCTCTGGGGTCTCTTGAACGGAGGCCGGTTCGCTGCTGGCTTGGTAGACGACGCGCGGGGTGCAGCCCGCAGGGGGCACAAAAGTTTCAGACATGTGGGGGTTCCTAAGGAACACGCAGGTGCGTGCCATTCGTATAGCAACCATGCGTCGCGCGTTCACCCGCGGCGTCTTTTCACAAACCCCCGGGCCTGCAATGCCTCGAGCAGGCTCCTGTCAGCCGTGCCGTCGACCTCGGCGACGATTTGCGCCCAAAGCGTGTACGGGCGAGTGGTACGGGCGCCGGTGTCCGGCGCGGAGCCCACGGCGCCCTCGCGAACAGCGTTGGCCGCGGCCCTGATAGCGGAGAGCGCCTCCGCCAACGGGTCGGCACTTGGTGGTGAAGGGCGCTGCTCTGGCGCCCCGACTACCTTTACCCGTCCCAGCGCCTCAGCGATGGGCTGGACTGTCTCGCGTGGAACGCGCCGACGGTGGCTGCACTCGACCGCCTCATCAACCAGTCGCCCCGCCTCGGTGAGGCGCCAGACGGGGTCGCCCTCTCGCTGCACCGCCTCTTGCCGGGTTCGCTCGGCAAGCGCGCGCGCAGGCGCGCAGATGCTGCGCTCGACATAGGCCCGCTGTTCCTCCGTCAGGCCAGCTGCAAGCGCATCGGGAATGGCGCACGAGTCACTCGGCAAGCTGCCGACATAGGTCTGCACCGCGTAGCCGTGCGTGTTGCCCGCAGCGCCCTTGGGGACCCAGCGAGAGCGGTAAAGGCAAGCCATGCGGCCCCGTCGTTTGATATGCATTGCGGCGCTGTTCAGTGGTGGAGACATGACGTGTAGCCACCATGACCACGGCGGGTGCCCACCGTGGCAGTTGCCGGTGCCACGGAGATAAAAGGCACGACTTCACCGAGGGTCAGCACTTCTTGCATAGGCCCCTCGATGAACACCGATTCCCTCTCCACCGCGCCTTCCGATTCCCCAAAGCCTAGCCCTCGGCGCAAGCCTGCAACTCCACTCGAGCGGAATGAGTACGGCGCCATATCACCCCACGTCGCGCTAGACGAAGCCTGCCGGGCGCAACTGCGCGACATCCTCGCCTTGGCGGTCAAGAGCGGACAGCTGAACGCGACGTACATACGCCAGGACCGCCGGGAGATGGAGTGCCTCAATCACGACGTGTACGACGTGCTCCTGGAGCGCGGCCGAATCCGCGCCCTGGTCATCCAGGAGCGAACGTTCTGGAAGCACCTGCGCAAGACACGCAGTCGTGTGACGAAGCGCTATGTGATGCTTACCCGCGAGCGACGGAGCCTGCGTGCCGAGGAGCTCGACACCGCGACCTGCGCGAAGCGCGCCAAGAACACCTCAGCGCTCGGCGAACTCGTCCGCCACTACACCGGCGCAAAGCAGTTGCGCTGCGTTACCCCTCGCGTCACCGTCGAGGACGCTTATAAGGTGCTGGCACGCGATGCGGGGGGAACACTGCGCAGCGTGTTCGACGGGGCCGAGTACCGGATTGGGGTTTGGCGGTCCGAGGCGGTGGCGCCCGACCATGGCGGCGGCTACTACTTCTACCGCTCCGAGGAGGATGCGGTAGCCGGCAGCGAGACGAATACGACGTTTGCCGCAGGACTGACGGAAGGGCTGGAGCTCGTGCTTTGCGAAGTCGAGGTGACGGGACGAACTGTTGAGTACGGACACGGCAAGCACGCGGCGTCGCGGTTGCGTGTGCTGGGCGAACTTCGAGTGCTCCGCCGACCGACGGAGGAAGCCAGCTGACGCGCTGGCCCTGGAGGCGCAGAGACCCTCGCCGTCGTACCGCACAGCTTTATGCAAACGACCGGCCCGATGGCACCGAACGTTCGAGCCCGTTGGCGCCAGCGGGCGGACGGCTCGGCGTCCAGCCGAGTGCCTTGAAGGAGTGCTGCCGCGTGCATGGGTCACATTGACCCCGGTGGCACAGCTGTGAGGGCAGGCTTGCTCGCGACAGCCCGGCTGCCGGCGGTGCGAACCGCCGCCGTCTCTGCGCGGGCCGACATCGGGTTCGGAAGCGGCGCGCAGCGACGCAGGCTGTGGCCGGGGTCCCCATGGCTCGTCGACGGACAGCTGACACGAGGTATGGGGCAAGCCACGAAGATGCGGCCCGCCGATGACACAGTTGGGCACGCCGTCCCGAAACACGTTCGCCCTAGAAAAGACACCTGGGGACGGCGGCGGTTCGCACCGGCAGAGCCGGGTGTGAGTGCAGCGGCATTGATGGACGTCGCGACGAAAACGTGAGCGACGACCGGCCCCAGCCGGGCGAGGCAACTCGAGGGGAATCACCCCGTGCCCCCTGCCCTCGAGCGGCCGTGCGGTCATGCCTTGGAGGCGGGCACGAAGGCACGTTGTCCGCGTGGTGTGCTGGGGTTTGCCGATGGGTGGCGTGGGAGCGTGCTGTCGCTAGACAGGGCTGACCTGTCACCGGAAAGCACGCACGCTAGGCGCGAGCACGGTGGCCTTGACCATGAGGAAGCAGATGACTACGACAAAAACGATGAGCGGCGGGGGCAGCGAGCGGGAGCCCCTGGGGCACGGGGGCGGTGCCGCAGATGCATCGAAGGGCGGGAACGGTGATACCGATAACAGCGCCCCGAGGGCAGAGTGCGAGGTATCTGGGTGTGCCGCGAAAAGGTCCAGTGAGGAACGACTTGTCGGGCGTGGCCTGACGAAGGCAGTCTCATCGACGCACCTTCGGGCAGAAATCTGGATGCGAGCTCTACGCCTAGCCAATCGGTTTCGGGTCGTCCGAACCGTCGACGTTGCATTAGCTTGCTTCCCAGAACGCGGCTTCAAGGCTGCGCTCACTGCTGCGCAGCGGGCCATGCGGGGGCTGGTGAAGGCGTCGCTTCTACGTCGGTACAGGACCGACCGATTTCAGACCGTGTATGGGCTCACCCAGCACGGTGCGCGTTGGCTGCACGACGCCGATATTGATGCCGCGGCCTCGGTTCGGCGCGTGAGCGACATGACGAACCCGGAACACCGGCTCTGGGCGCAGTTCCTCGTTCTCGCAGCAGAAGCGCGTGGGCTGCGAGCCTGGACCGAAGCCGAGCTCATGGAGTTGCTTAACCGCGATGTGCGTGACAGCAAGCGCTCGGTGCAGGGGTTGCTGCGTGTGGAAACGACAACGTCGAGGGGTACCACTTCAAAATTCCTGCGGCCTGACTCCACCATAGCTGAAGGTGATGGCATGACGTGGCTGGAGGTGGACCGCAGTGCTCGAGGGTCGGAACGGGCGGCTGACCTACGAGCATTGACGCTATCTGTCGGCGCGGACCTTGCAGATGGCCGGACGCTCCGGCGTGTCGTGGTTTTCGCCAGAACCGACCGCATCCATCGGCGGGTTGTGGCGGTGCTTCGGCGGGTCGTTCAACAGACCTGCGAAGGAGCATTGGTGCGCGGGCGCCGGCAGCTGCGGGAAGCAGGCGAAGGCGTCTATGAAGTGTGGCTGACCAGCGACCGGAAGCACAAGGATGGCAGGCTGAGTCTTGTCGACTGCCTCGCTGGCCATGTCGTCGTTCAGCTGCTGCCCGTCTGGTTGCCCAAGCTTCGGCTCGACGGACGCGGCACGAACTCGACTGCTGGATGGCTGAGCGAAAACTACCTCCCGTACCGGCGACCAGCGTCGATGGAGCCCTGGGCACCGCCGACTTCGCCCCTGCTCGATGACCAGGTTAGCGCACGCGGGCAGTGAGAGCCCGCCATCGTTTGTCGTTGACCCATCCGGCACAGTGACAGGTACCAGGCAGCCCACCTTGTAGCTCTCGAGCTGAAACCCAACTGCACCCAGACAACGTGCCCGGGTGCGTCCGTCATCGGCTGAGCAATCCATTTCGCCGCTGTCGCGCGCGCATGCCCGCAAGGGCGCGTTCCTGAGAACGGCAGCGTTGCGCAGGTGTGCCTATACGGAGGTGACGAAGTCCTTTCGTCGCACCACCAAGGAACCCCCAATGCAAGTGTTTGGCAACGTCGCGACCCAGCCTGAGCGTAAGACATCGAAGACGACAGGAAAGAAGTACATCGAGTTTCGGATGGCCGAGTCTCAGAAGGGTGTCGACACCCAGCCCACCTGGTACACCGTGCGCGTGATGCGCGACGAACCGCTGGAACTCGACCGTGGCGACTTCGTGCGCGTCACGGGCAAGTTGAAAGCCGACTTCTATCTGTCCCGCGAGGGCAAGCCGACGGGCACTTTGCTCATCATCGCCTTCGAGGCTGCGAAGATTTCGAAGCCGTCGAAGGCGGCCGAGGTGAGCGAAGTCGCGTGAGCCAGGCCGTTAGGTAGGCCGCACAACTGATTTGAACGGGCCATCGTCACGGTGGCCCGTTTCACCTTGCTACCGATATCGTCAGCAGCTCGACAATGCCAAGAAGAAGGCCGCACCCTAGAGTGCGGCCTTCGAATCATCGGACGTTGAAAGTTCTGGGCGGCGGCTGAAGTACCTTAGTTCAACACTCGCGCCGTCACCTCCGACTTCGACTGGGCATAGCCTGGCCCAGCTTCCAGCACGAGCACGAGCCGAAGCTCCTGCGGCTGAAACTCTGGGATGAGGCTCGGCATCGCGTCGAGCTCCGCGAGATGACGAGCCGCCTGCGCAGCATCGCGCACGAAGCTATCACGGTCGATGACGGCGCAACGTCGAATGGTGTTCTCGACGTCTGCTCCTGCGGGCAGGTTGCACGGCATGGTAACTACTGCAACCTGGTTCGCCTCGGGTATCTCCAGCGAGATGTGGATGGTGCCGTCGGCAGTCACCGCGCGAAGCCAATCTTGCGTGTCAGGACTCGCGAGGCTCAGCAGGAGTCGCATCTGCAGCGCCGCCGACTGCAAGGTAACGACGGGGTACAGGATGCCTTGTTCGGACGCCATCACGTCGAGCCTGGATGCCTTGGGGACGAGCGGGCTCTGGAGGATGCGGACGGTTTCGTCGGGCAGCTGCGTTGCAAGGGCCCACGCGTCGAACTGTGGGCGCTGCTTCATCGAGAAGCAGTCCCGTGCGAACTCTTCGGGTGTCTGCAGCCAGCCCAGGCTAACGTGGACTGCGGTGCCATCGAGCGCGAAGCCGCGCAAGGAGTCGTGGGTGGGGTTGTTCAACATATCGGTTCCTTTTGGCCGAGAGAAGAGGTGTGGCCTGACATGTCTAGCAACCAAATCGGAGGCGCGGCCCTCTGACGCGCGGTGGCCGAGCGGTGGCCGAGCGGCTCGTTGAACCGCGGCGTGGCGGCGTGGGCCTGGCGTTACCTCGTTACCTCGCCGGATGAAGTCACGAGCTCCTACTGGGCCGCCATCGAGCGCGCGGCTTCCCGCGCCCTGGCTGTCGCGGTACAAAGCGCTCCATGCTTGCATTCGACGACCTTCGACTCCAACGACCCATCGACGATGACACGGTGCAGTGCCCGGTGCGCGGTTGTCCGACACGCGTGCCGATGCAGCAGCGGACGTTCCGCCGGCTGGAGGAGTTCCGCTGCCCGTCGCACCGCGTGTACATCGGGCGCTCGACGTTCGAGTACGAGTCCGAGACGGACAACCTGGTTTCGCACACCCCAGACAACCAAGTTCTGCTGGCGGCCATCCGTCGCGTCAAGCGAGAGAGCCGCATGGCCCGGGAGCGCAGCGAAGACGCGCTGAGCTGGAACGTTTTCCGGCACCTCGAGACGAGCGGACGGCTGGCGCCGTGGCTGGCGAGGCTGGCGGTGGGGAACGCCCCTACAGCGGTGGTGCACTACTGGTCCTTCGAGGCGTCGACCGGCAATACTTGGGCGCCTCTGGCCGAGGCGCGGTCGGCGTTCGGGGAGCTCGAAGGCCGAGGCTCGGAGCCAGACCTGGTCGTCACCACGGACGACACGCACATCTGGGTCGAGGCCAAGCTCGGGTCCACCAATGACACGAAGCCCAGCGACGTCAAAGGTGCCAAGAGCCGCTACACGGGCGGCGGGGGCGGCTGGTACTCGTCCGTGGTCAGCTCACCGTTCGATGCGGTCGCGGTCGAGATGCGTCGGTATGAGTTGCTGCGCTTGTGGCTTCTGGGCAGCTGGTCCGCGGCTCAAAACGGGAAGCGGTTCGTGCTGCTGAACCTGGTCCGAGATGGCTTCGAAACTGATGTCCCAGGGTTCGCCGAAAAGCACTTCCGGCAGGGCCCGGACCGTCTGGTACGTCGGGTTACGTGGGAGTCAATCTATCGGGCGATTGAGGCCGCGCCGCCGCACTCTGTGGCCGACGAAGCACTGCTGCGTTTCATGAAGGGCAAGACGCTGGGTTATGACAGCCGTGGTCACCTTATCAGCGCGTTCGCGCTCAACAGAGTAGCGAGCGCATCAGTCGGTCAGTCCGATGCGTAAGACCCATCCACCCCGTACACGCTCTTCTCTTCGACAACGGCTCGCCAGGCGGCTAGCGCTGGAAGTTTCAATGCCGGGTCGGCAAGCCGCCTTGTTGCGTGCCTCTTGAGGTCCTTCAACGAGCAGTAGGCTTCGACTTTCGACCGGTCGTCGGTCAGAGAGTAGCGCTGACCCTTTGTCGAGTCGAAGCTGTGGCTGAGTATCGCCAGGGCAAACTCGTCAAGAGTCGGGTCGATAGCCTTCAAGGCCGCAAGCACCTTCGGGCACTCCTCCGGCGATATGCCGCTAAGCCTCCAAAGCAGGAAGCCTGGGTTGCAAGACTTCAACAGTCGGCCAGCCTTCGCAGCGTCAAGCATGTTCTTGGCAAGCTTGCGGGCCAGCCGGACTTTCGACGCTGACGGACAGCGCAAACCCTCGTTATCGTCCTTGTCGACCAGATAGCTGCGCGCGAATAGCTCCATCGCAACCGTAAGCCCTTGGGGCTCTTCGACGATGCGCTCGGCCACCGAGGATGCTCGGTCCGATGCAGTGGCTTTGACGACCAAGCTAATCGCTCGTACAGCGACATCCTGTGCCCGTAGCGTGAAGAAGCCAGCACGGTCCCTGGACCTCGCCGGGAACGGTTCAGTGTCGGCAAGGCGCGCAATGTCTAGGCACAGTTCCTCTTCGTCGCCTATCCCAGCGGCGCCGGTGGACTCGGCGACGTCGCCGAGGGTCTCCAGAAACTCTAGGCAGTTCTGGTGCGTCAATGACTGAGTAATCTGGCTCCGCTGGCCGGCGTGCATCAGATAGCGGCGAGCCAGGACGAAGCTGACATCGCCACCGCTAACGTGAAGCTGCAGCGCCACAAGTAGCCGCGCCGGCGCTGCGATGTGCCCCTCGACGTCAAGCACACGTCCCATGGTGAACTCGTCGTCGGCCTTCGCTGTTAGGGGAAACATCCGGTGCACAAGTCTCCGGACGGCGCTTGGATAGCTGCACTGGTCGAAGGCTGCATCGCGGGCAGCGGCGCCCTCCTTGAGAAGCTCCTCGTTCTTGGTGAAGAACCCCTGGTCACCGGGAAGCCGGCCGACAAACCATCTAGGCTCTTTCCGCATGAGCTCATAGACGCGTGGGGCTCTCACCATCAGAGTCGCGAAGCCGACGATGTCTGCCAGGACCACTTCCCCCCGCAGTGGCGGTTCAATGACCGCGACTGTGTTGAAGACCCTGGCATAGTCCCGCGGCTGCTCGAGCATCTCGCGAAGCCCCGAGAAATAGAGCATCCCTAGGCGGTCCCGGTCGTTCGCAAAGTGAGCGCTGTGAGCGTCCGCACTCAGGCGTGCAAGGGCCTCGTTGATGAGCACACCACGTGCCTCGAGTCCAATGGCGGGCAACGGAAGCCGAACCTGCACAACCTTGTCCAGGTAAGTTTCTGAGCGAGGCACACCCGCGGCCTTCAACGCTTCGCTGACGTACTCAGGGTCCCAGGCCAGCACATAGCCGACGTTCGGCAGGTTGCCAACAGCCTTGACAATGCGGACCATCTCGAACACCTCAAGGGGGAACAAGCGGTCAACGTCATCGATGAAGACGATGATGGGACGCTCGAAGCGGCGCAGTGCATCTGCGACCTTCTCTTTCTTGGACTCTACGTCGGGTGTTTTGTAGCTGGCGACCGAGTCGACCGTTTCGCCTGCGGACTCGATGACCGTCTTGACCAACGACGCCCACGGCTCCGCGCCGGGCACCAGCTTGACGAAGTCGAAGACCTTGCCGTAGGCCTTGAGCTCACGCGCGACCCTCTTGCCGTCCGCTGCATGGTCTGCGAGCTTGACCTCGGCCGCAATCTTCGACAAGAAGTGGCGCAGCAGCGCGTCGCGGTCTCCGACAAGCCATGGGTTGAAATGCACGATGACGGGTGTTCGGCGCTGGGTCCGGAGCAAGGCCTCCATCATGGCCAGCGTCGAGGTCTTGCCGCTGCCCCAGGCGCCTTCGACAGATAAAACGAAGCCGGCCGTCGAACTCACCCTCCCCAAGGCTTGAACGGCTGCCTCGGCATAGCCCTTGCGTCCTAGTTTGTCTGCCCTAAGGGCCTCGCCGTAGCTCAGCGGCTGGTCGAAGCCGAGTTCCACCTTCTGGTCTCCTGAAGCCACTTTGTTCTTCCTCCCGTTGTTTGGCACTGCCCTACCTGCTGCCCGGCACGCTGCTCTCGGCGTGACGTCATCACAACATCAACGCCACATCATCACCTTCGAATGCCCAATGCACACTTACCTGGGCTGAAGACGGCGGCGATGACCCATTGTGCTTACGCTGGGGGGCTCGACCCCAAGTCAGGCGTACCGTCCGGTCTCGTCCAACAGAATCCAAGCCATGACACTGAGAAGCGACCTGGCCCGCCTTATCGAGGGCTCCCATCAAGACACGTGGGCAACCTTTGAGTGGGTCCGCAGCCATGCCACTCGGTACGGCTTGTCGCCGACGAAGACAGCCAAGTGGCGAACACCAGGCGAGCCGGCATTTGTCTCCAGCCTGTTGGAGTTTCCATTCGCTCGCAGGAGGCTCGGCAACCTCATCGAGAAACACCTTAGGCCGCTCGGCCTGTCGAGCACAACACCGCTCGTGTCTGGCGTATTCATCCACCAGAAGCCCAAGGTCAGGTTTCGACCCTTCCGGGGACAGGTCGAGCTGGGCGACCTCCTGCTGGTTCGACAGCACTTCAAGACCGCGGCCGCGGCTCCGCAGGGGCGCGCCTTTCTTGTCCAGGCTAAGAGCTCCAATGTGCCAAGGACAGGCACCTTGACGGGGAAGGAGGCGCAACAGTTCGCTATCTACGCAGACTGGTCGACGCCCTTTGTCTTCCCCAACAAGGAACTTGGGAACCCGCCCGACGGTTCAAAGCATTGGAACTTCAGCAGGGGGCCAACACCGTATCCGAACAGCGGCGTATACGGGATTGTTGCCAACGAGCCCGTCGTCCCAGGGGCGTTCCCTGACGCCTGCCCCTGGGCTATCGGAGTAGCGCAAAGGCCTGCCGCTGGCACAGCGCAATCGGTCGACGCATCACGGTGGTCACTGGTGGAAGTGATGGAAGGGTTCCTCCTTGGAAGCTGGGGCCGTCCTTGGGATGCCGCTCCACCGTCAGGCGACCACTGGTCATCATTCGTCATCGAGTGCTTGGCGGCCGCCTCGACTTGGCGCCCATACCCTGTGCAGCGTAAAGGCCATACCCAAGCTGCCGCGCTTCCGCGGCGCAGGGATGTCGTTGGCTTGGTCCACGCCATTGCCGGGGCAGCATCCGGCGCAGTTCATCCTTCCTTCGCGAGGTTCTATCCGTATCCGTACGCATATGCCTACGAAGATGAGTCGGCCGACCAAACCCAGCGTGCGAAGGCGCTTACGAGTGCTTGGACCCGTACTCTGGACAATGGAGACAGCGGCGGGAACGGCGGAAGCGGTGACGACGAGGCCGTCAGCGGCCAGCCAGCGCCCGGACTCTCGGTGTTGTACGTGGCGACCTTCGGGGATGGTGAACTGAGAGATGTCGACTCCCAACCGACTCCATTGGAAGACAGGCCTCAGGGGCAAGGGGCGGGAACTTGGTAGGCGCCTGCTGAGCCGCCGACTCGGCGTGATTGGCGGGACGTTCTGGACCCCGACCGTGGCGGGGAGCATCTACAGAATTGGCGCGAGTCCTTAGGTCTCGACTTGATAGCGCAATTGATAGCGCAGTCCCATTCGGAGCCCTTCGTTTGCGTTCGGAAGATGACTGCTGCGTTCGGCTAAGTTGTTGATATACTTGATTTTCCGGTGATGGAGAAACCCCGCCGAAGGCCAATAGCCTCAACTGTTAATCCGTAGGTCCCTGGTTCGAGCCCAGGTCGAGGAGCCAATCAAGCAGGGCCTCGCACGCAAGTGCGGGGCCTTTTGCATTGATGGGTTTGCCGCAAGGCTGCTCCATGGACGCCGATGCGTCACGCCGCCTGCCGCCTGCCGCCTGCCGCCTGCCGCCTGCCGCCTGCCGCCTGCCGCACAGCCGCACAGCCGCCCATGCTGATCAACTGCCTGGAAGTCGGCTCGGGGACTTCAGGGGCGGTACCGGCAGCGGCGATCAGCGAGTCGCCACCGCCTGGCGCGAAGGTCTGGCCCCTCAGCTACCCCCTGTTTGACCAGGAGGTTGCGCCGATCTGCCACCACAGGCGCGCCCGACGCTTGGTGCGGCTAGCGGACAAGTTGTGCGGCGCCGAACCCGCTGCGATCACACATTGGGCGCGAGGTGACTGCGTGAGGTCGATCGCATTGGGCCACCATGCACAGAACCGCGGGCCGCAAAGGCGCTCCGGCACACAGACCGGGGTCAGGAGACCCGACCAGGAAGCGGCAGCAGGACCTCAGGCCGCAGCGCGCCGGGGCAAAACCCAGTTCGGCCGCGCGAAGTGGCAGGTATAGCCGTTCGGCTGCCGCTCCAGATAGTCCTGGTGTTCGGGTTCTG
This sequence comes from uncultured beta proteobacterium, assembly GCA_963750785.1. GTDB lineage: Bacteria > Pseudomonadota > Gammaproteobacteria > Burkholderiales > Burkholderiaceae_C > Rubrivivax. The sequence continues at coordinate 160,695 of CAVVSC010000011.1, forward strand.
CCTGCCAGAAGTCACCTACAGGCGCAAGTTGGGTGACCACCTTCCCAGGCCACAGTCCGGACGCTTCCACGTCCTTGATCGTGTCGGCGGCCTCCAGGCGCTGGGCTTCCGAGACAAAGTAGATCGCCGACCGGTAGGACAGGCCGCGGTCGTTGCCCTGACGGTTGGGCGTGGTCGGGTCGTGGATCTGGAAGAAGAACTCCAGCAGTCGGCGGAAACTCAACACGGCTGGATCGAAGACGATCTCGATGGCCTCCGCATGGGTACCGTGGTTTCGATAGGTGGCGTTCGGCACGTCGCCACCGGAATAGCCCACCCGCGTCGAAGTGACGCCGGGCATCTTGCGAATCAGGTCCTGCATGCCCCAGAAGCAGCCGCCGGCCAGTACCGCGCGCTCGGTCGTCATCTCAGGTCTCCTCAACTTGGTTCAGGTAGTCGGCGTAGCCCTCGGCCTGCATGTTGTCACGGTGCACGAAGCGCAACGAAGCCGAATTGATGCAATAGCGCAAACCGCCCCGGTCGGGCGGGCCGTCGGGAAAGACGTGTCCCAGGTGGCTGTCGCCGTGCAGGGACCGGACTTCCGTGCGCAGCATGCCGTGGCTGGCATCGCGCACCTCGTTCACGTGCGCCGGCACGATCGGCTTCGTGAAGCTCGGCCAGCCGCAGCCCGATTCGAATTTGTCCGCGGATGCGAACAGGGGCTCGCCCGACACGACGTCCACATAGATGCCTGGCTCATGGTTGTCCAGGTATTCGCCCGTGCCGGCGCGTTCGGTGCCGCTGCGCTGCGTGACCCTAAATTGCTCGGGGCTGAGCTTGGCAATCGCTTCTGGTGACTTGCTGTAGATCTTCATGCGCTCCGGTTCCTTGTGTGCAGCCAGATGAACAGGTGGGGCGTCCATCCGCCGACTGAACCATTGGGTCGCCCAGACCGGCCGCAGATTACGAGCGGATCCGGGTTTGGCTGGCCGGCCGACATCTGGGCGCCTGGCTGCGTCAAATGCAGGGCCGGAATTGTGCCAAGACCACGCAGGGCCATCTGGACAACGCGGATATGGCAATCGTCGCGGCCCGGCCGGCTGTGCACCGGCCAGGGCCACCGCAGGCGCCAGCGGGGCGCTGGCGCCTGCAGGATCAGGGCCTGTAGAAATACGGATCGAGCACGCTGACTTCGGTGATGCGCCCAACCGGCAGGGTGTTGCGGTCGGCCACCTTGCGGATCGCTTCCGGGCTGGGCGCGTCGTAGATGCAGAAGGTCTGGGTCCGGTCGGGGTTCACGTAGGAGTGGACCCAGGTCACCCCTTGCTCGGCGTTGTTGGACACCACGGCGGCCACGGCGGCCTTGCCGTTGTCGTCAAGTGGAATCGAAAGTCCCTGGGGGAAGCTGCGTTCGATCAGGTAGCGGGGCATGCGGATCTCCTTGGAAGCTGCCAGCGGCACCAGCGCCGCCGTGGCTTGCACTGTGCCCACGCGCCTGCGACTGCGCGACGGCGGCCTTGCCTATCTTGGGCCGGTGGATTGCCCAGATTGCACGGGCGTACCGGTGGGCTCGGCGGTCTTGGCAAGCCAAGCCTCGCGCTCCGCTCGCAGCACGGCCTCGGTGCGTGTGGCCACCCCCAGCTTGGCCAGCACCGAGGCCACGTGGTGGTCGACCGTCCGCACCGACCGGTGCAGGCGCTGGGCCATGTCCGCGTTGCGCAGGCCCAGTCCCATCAGCGCCAGCACCTTCACTTCGGCACGCGTCAGGCCGCAGGGGTGGCTGCGGGTGGATGAGCGCGCGCCCCGCGCCACGCCGCGCACGCCCGCGTCGCGCAGTTGGCGTCGCAGGCCGTCTGCCGCCGGACGGGCGCCCAGCCCATCCAGGATCTCTAGTGCTTGCTGGATCGACGCGGCATCGCCTTCGGCCAGTGCGCGCGCGCGTTCGTACAGGCAGCCCTGCTCTGCCCAGGCCTCGGCCGCCTCGCGCCAATGGCCGGTGATCTGCAAGGCATAGGGCCGGGCGCAGTGTTCCGGCACCGCGACCGACTCACCGGACTTCCAGAGCCAGTAGAGCAACTCGCCGGTGAACCAGGGATGCTTGCGCTCTTGGGCCAGGCCCAGGATGTCCAGCGCCTCCGATCGCGTCGCGGCCAGGTCGCCACGCAGCCAGGCGGCCTCTGCACGTGCCGCACGCGCAGGGGCCATGCGTTGCAGGGTCTCGGAACTGCCGGCCAGTGCCAACGCCTCGTCCAGCAGTTCTCCTGCGCCGGGATCTCCCCGACGGGCACGCAAGCGCCCCAGTGCAATGGCGGCCATGACCCTGCTGATGGACGTGGCACCGCTGCGCGCCAGGGGCAACGCTGCCCGCTCTGCGGCTTCAGTCCACTGGGCGCGCAACAGCAACACCAATGCCAGCCAGGCCGAGGCGTAGTGCAAGTGCGCGTCCAGTTCGCGCGCCGTGGAATAGGCGATGGACTCGCGCAACCACCGTTCGGCGTTAAGCAGGTGCATGTACTCACCGGATCCGGACCCGAGGTTGTTGAGCGCATTCGCCACCAGCGTGGGCATGTTCGCTTCGCGTGCCATGCGCAGGGCCACCAGCGTCTGGTCGCAGCCACGTTCGTAGTCGGTGAGCAGCAGGGCCACGCCGAGCGTCGTCGTCGATGCGATCAGCCGTTCCTGGTCGCCCATTTCGCCCGCCAAGGCGATGGCCTTGCGGCTCCACGCAGCGCTCAAGTCGGGTTCGCGATTGAGCATGCGCAGCGAACCCTGCGTGCCGTAGGCCACCGCCAGGGCCGCACTGGGCGGCATGGTCTCCAGCAATGCGATCGCCTGTTCGCAGGCTGCGTCGGCCTGGCTGTTGTGCAGCATGCTCACGTGCAACTGCGCCGTGCGGGCGAGATTGAGTCCGCGCGCCAGCTCGTCACCGCTGCGCACCAGCAGCGCGTCCAGCTTTAGCCGAGCCTGCAAGGCGTCCGCCGGCCTGTCGACGGTTTGGCAACTCGTCGCGTAGACCTCGAGCCGCTCTGCGCGTTCTTGCAAGGCTGCTGCGTCGTCTCCCCCGGGCAGTTGCAGCAGCGCTTCGTCGTGACGCAGGGCTTCGCGGTGAGCGCCCCGCTGGCGGGCTTCGGCCGCGGCGGCCGGGGCATGGCGGCGCAGCGCCTGTGCGTCGCCTGAAGCCTGGGCATGGTGGACCAGGCGCGCAAGGGGCACGGCCTCTTTGCCGCACTCCAGGATGCGCAGAATCTGGGCGTGCAGGCTGCGCGCGACCAGGGGTGCCCGGAGCTGGCGATGGCCACGCGCGCCAGCTCGTGCCGGAACTGCAGCGCGGCAAGGTCGGCCTGCAGCAGGCCGGAATCAATGGCCGCCTGCACATCGGCCGCTGCCTCAGGCAACACGGCGGCCAGCAGTTCGTGCTCGATGCGCGTGGGCACCAGTGACGCCACGCGCACCACAGCCTGCGCCCCAGGCGGCAATCGCGCAAACCGCGCCAGCACCAGGGCCTGCACCGAGGAGGGCACGCCGTTGTCGTCGCCGATGCCACCGCGCAGCAGTTCGGTGACAAAGAAAGGATTGCCCTGCGTCGCCTCGAACAAGCCAACGGGTGCGCGCAGAGCCTGCTGCGCCAAAGCGGCCACCGCCGCGGCACTCAGCCGAGGCAGCTTCAGCCGCGTCACGGCTTCAGAAGGCAGTTCACCCAAGAGGCGGTGCAAGGGATGCACGCTGCCGACCTCATCGTCGCGGTAGCTGACAGCCAGCAGGGCGTGGGTGCTCTGGATGCGGCGGCCGATGAATTTCAGCAGGTCCAGCGTCGCGTCGTCGGCCCAGTGCGCATCTTCCACGACCATGAGCACGGGCCGTTGCGTGGCCTGGAGTTCGGCCAGCACGGCCTCGAACAAGGCACCGCGCGGCCCGTCCAGCCGCGTTGCAAACCCGGTGCCGGGGGCATTGCGCGCCATGTCGAGCAGCGGCGCCAGAGGATGCGGGGTCTGCAACGCGTCACAGGCCCCCCACCAGACGGGGCTGCTGGACTGTGCGCCGGTCGCCAGCGCACGCAACAGGCTGGTCTTGCCGATGCCGGCCTCACCACTGAGCAAGGCCACGTGCCCTTTGCCAGCAGCCTGCTTCAGCCGGTCTCGAAGGCTCGCCAGAGCCGCTTCGCGTTCGAAGAGTCCAGCCATGATGTTGCTGTCAGCCCCGGGCCCACACAGAGGCCTGCATGCATTGCAGATGACCAGAGTCTAAGGGCCGCGCAACGGGCAGCTGTGGGAGCTTGCGATTCCAAACTTGCCTATCGCCACCATGAGGGGAATCTTTTGGATCGCAGGGGATCCTCTCCCTAGACTGGCGCATCAGTTCACTGAACCACATGCAAGGAAGCATCCATGACAGACCAAGCCAAATGCCCGTTCTCAGGCGGCGCCCGCAAGCCCACCGTGGCCGGCGGCCCAAGGAATGCAGCCTGGTGGCCGAAGCAGCTCAACCTGAAGATCCTTCACCAGCACGACGCCAAGTCCGACCCCATGGGTGCGGACTTCAACTACGCAGACGAATTCAGGAGCCTGGACCTGAACGCGGTCATCAAGGACCTGCATGCGCTGATGACCGACTCCCAGGACTGGTGGCCGGCGGACTACGGCCACTACGGGCCCTTCTTCATCCGCATGGCGTGGCACAGCGCGGGCACCTACCGCATCGCTGACGGCCGCGGTGGTGCCGGCTCCGGCGCGCAGCGCTTTGCGCCACTGAACAGCTGGCCGGACAACGGCAACCTGGACAAGGCAAGGCGCTTGCTGTGGCCCATCAAGCAGAAGTACGGCCGCAAGATCTCATGGGCCGACCTGATCGTGCTGACCGGCAATGTCGCGCTGGATTCCATGGGCCTGCAGACCTTCGGTTTTGCCGGCGGCCGGGAAGACATCTGGGAACCGGAAGAAGACATCTACTGGGGCCCAGAAGACAAGTGGATGGGCGACGAGCGCTACAGCGGCGACCGTGACCTGGCCAACCCGCTGGCCGCCGTGCAGATGGGCTTGATCTACGTGAACCCGGAAGGTCCCAACGGCAAGCCGGACCCGGTGGCGTCTGCCCGAGACATCCGCGAGACCTTTGCCCGCATGGCCATGAACGACGAAGAAACCGTGGCCCTGGTCGCTGGCGGACACACCTTCGGCAAGACGCACGGTGCAGGCGACCCTGGCCAGTACGTGGGCCCGGAACCCGAAGGCGCGGGCATTGAGGAACAAGGCCTGGGCTGGAAGAACAGCCTGCACAGCGGCAAGGGCGCGGACACCATCACCAGCGGACTGGAGGGCGCCTGGAAGCCCAACCCGACCACCTGGGACAACGGCTACTTCGAAACCCTGTTCGGCTACGAATGGGTGCTGACGAAGAGCCCCGCCGGGGCTCACCAGTGGACACCCACGGACCCGGCCGCCGCCCGCACCGTGGTGGACGCGCACGACCCCAGCAAGTTCCACGCGCCGATGATGTCGACAGCCGACATGGCCCTGCGCATGGACCCGGACTACGAGAAGATTTCTCGCCACTTCATGCAGAACCCGAAGGCGTTTGCCGACGCCTTTGCACGTGCCTGGTTCAAGCTGACCCACCGCGACATGGGGCCTTTGGCCCGCTACCTGGGCCCGCTGGTGCCGAAGGAAGAACTGATCTGGCAGGACCCGGTGCCGGCCGTGCAAAGCCCCTTGATCAACGAAGAGGACGTCGCTGCGCTGAAAGCCCAAGTGCTGGCGTCGGGCCTGACGATCCCGCAACTGGTCACGACGGCCTGGGCGTCCGCGTCGACCTTTCGCGGCAGCGACAAGCGCGGCGGCGCCAACGGTGCGCGCATCCGCCTGGCACCGCAAAAGGACTGGGAAGTCAACCAGCCGGCCGAACTGTCCAAGGTCCTTCAAGCCCTGGAAACGATTCAGAAGGACTTCAATGGCGCGCGTACCGGGGGCAAGCAGGTGTCGATGGCCGACCTGATCGTGCTGGCCGGCGGCGCCGCAATTGAAGCCGCGGCCCAACTGGGCGGCTTCAAGGTGACCGTGCCCTTTTCACCGGGTCGCACGGATGCGTCCCAGGCACAGACCGATGTCGATTCCTTCGCGGTTCTGGAGCCGACCTCAGACGGCTTCCGCAACCACGCGCGCCCAGGCGAGGAGGCAGACGCCGCCGAACTGCTGGTGGACAGGGCGCAGTTGATGCGGCTGACCGCACCCGAAATGACTGTGCTGGTGGGCGGTTTGCGCGCACTGGGGGCCACGGCAGGCGGTTCACGCCTTGGCGTCTTCACCCACCGGCCCGGCACCTTGAGCAATGACTTCTTCGTGAACCTGCTGGACATGAACACGCGCTGGCAGAAGTCCACCAGCACAAGTGGCGTGCTGGAGGGCCGAGACCCGTCCACGGGTCAGATCAAGTGGACGGGCACCGCGGTGGACCTGGTCTTCGGATCGAATTCGCAACTGCGGGCGCTGGCCGAGGTGTATGCCTCCAGCGATGCGCAACAGCGCTTCGTGCTCGACTTCGTGGCCGCATGGACCCAGGTGATGAACCTGGACCGCTACGACCTGGCCTGATTCCGGCAGCCCAGACCCTGTGAGGGCCCTGCGCGCAAACGCCGGGGCCTTCGTTCTTGAGTGCCGCTTATGCTTGCCGACATGAGCACCTACCGCATCGGGTCGGGCGCCGGGTATGCCGGCGACCGGATCGATCCTGCGCAAGCCCTGGCCGAGCACGGCCGGCTGGACGCGCTGGTCTTTGAATGCCTGGCCGAGCGCACCATCGCCCTGGCGCAACTGCGTCGGCTGCGCGAACCAGGGCGTGGCTATGACCCGCTGCTGGAAGCACGCATGCGTGCGGTCTTGCCTGCCTGCGCGGCACAGGGCTTCAAGCTCATCAGCAACATGGGCGCAGCCAATCCGCTGGCTGCAGGCGCGGCCGTGCTGGCCGTGGCGCGTGAGCTGGGCCTGCCGCAATTGAAGGTGGCGGTGGTGACCGGCGACGACGTGCTGCCCTGGGTGCGTGCGAACGACGTGGCCCTGATGGACTCGACCATGCGCGCGTCCGACCTGGGGGACCGGCTGGTCTCCGCCAACGCGTACCTCGGTGCCGACGCCTTGCTGCCAGCGCTGGCCACCGGGGCGCAGGTGCTCATCACCGGCCGCGTCGCCGACCCTGCGCTGTTCCTCGCCCCGCTCATGCATCACTTCGGCTGGCGCGCAGATGACTGGCCGCAGTTGGGTCAGGGCGTGCTGGTGGGCCACCTGCTGGAATGCGCGGCACAGGTGTGCGGCGGCTACATCGCCGACCCCGGCCACTTCGACGTGCCCGGCCTCCAGGACCTGGGCTTTCCCTTGGCCGAGGTGCAAGCAGACGGCACAGCCACCATCACCAAGCTGGACGGCACCGGCGGCCGTGTGGACCGCCTGACCTGCACAGCCCAACTGCTGTATGAGATCGAAGACCCCAGCCGTTACCTGCAACCCGACGTGGTGGCCGACTTTTCACGCGTCCAGTTGCAGGAAGCCGGCCCGCACCGCGTGCAGGTGCGCGGTGCCAGCGGCACGCTGCGCCCCGAGCAGCTGAAAGCCACGCTGGGCTACCGCGATGGCTTCATTGGCGAAGGCCAGATTTCGTATGCCGGCCCAGGCGCCTTGGCGCGCGGGCGCCTGGCCGTGCAGTTGCTGGAACACCGGCTGGAGCGCCTGGGTTGGGACACACAGGAACACCGGGCTGAACTGATCGGCGTCAATGCCATGCATGGCGACCGTTTAGGCGGCGACCGCGAGCCCTACGAGGTCCGCGTGCGCCTGGCCCTGCGCTGCGGGACGCGCGCACAGGCTGAACGTGTGGGCCAGGAAGTGGAAGCCCTGTACCTGAATGGGCCGGCAGCCGGCGGTGGAGTCACACAGTCCGTGCGCGAGGTCGTAGCCGCTGCGTCCGCACTGGTGCCGCGTGATGCCACAACGCCTGCCGTGCACTTGATGGGGCTTTGACATGAAGCTGCAGGACATCGCCATCGCCCGCTCCGGCGACAAGGGCAACCGCGCGACCTTGAGCGTCATTGCCCGCGATCTGGCGAACTACCCGCTCATCGAAGCCTTGCTCACCGCCGATCGGGTGCAGGCGCACTACGCTGGTACCGTGAAGGGCGCCGTGCAGCGCTACACGCTGCCGCACCTGGGCACCGTGCACTTTGTGATGGACGATGCCTTGGGCGGCGGCGTGACGCGCTCCCTGGCGCTGGACGCGCATGGCAAGACGCTGAGTGCAGCCATCCTGGACCTTGAACTGGACGGGCCCACGGCTGACTGACAATCCTGCGTTGATCCCTATACCAACCCTTGGAGACTGTCCCTTGAACCTCTTCACCAGCCGCAACGCCTTGCTCACGGCTTCCCTGCTCTGCGCCGGCATCGCACATGCCCAGCCCTACCCCAACAAACCCATTCGCGCCGTGGTGCCCTTCGCCGCGGGCAGCGCGACCGACCAGATCGGCCGCGCCTTCGCTGAAAAGATGTCGGCCTTGCTCGGCCAGCCCATCGTCATCGACAACAAGCCCGGGGTGAACGGGATGCTGGGCGCCGACATCGTGGCCAAGTCGGCACCGGACGGCTACACCATCATGGTCGGAACGAACAGCACCAACGCGGCGCTGAAGTACCTGATGAAGAAGCTGCCCTACGACCAGGACACGGCTTTCGCGCCTGTGGGCTACATCGGGTCCGTGCCGCTGATGGTGGCGGTGAACAACGACGTACCGGCCAAGACGCTGAAGGAGTTCATCGACCTCGCCAAGGCCAAGCCCGGCACGGTGAACTTTGCCTATGCCAGCACCTCGCAACAGGTGTCTTCCGAGATGTTGGCCAGCATGGCCGGCGTGCAGATGAACCCGATTCCATACAAGAGCGGTCCTGCCGCAATGACCGACCTGATCGGCGGCCAGGTCATGAGCTTCACGGCCGACTTTGGCGTGACCGTGCCGCAGTACAAGGCCGGCAAGATCCGCGGCCTGGCGGTCACGTCCATGAAGCGGTCTGCCGCCGTGCCGGACCTGCCCACCGTGAACGAAGCGCTGGGCCTGAAGGACTACGAGCTCATCGCCTACTTCGCCGTCTTTGCGCCGGCCGGCACGCCGCCGGACATCATCGCCAAGCTGAACGCCGCCATCAACAGCGCGGCCAACAGCAAGGACATCCAGGACAAGTTCGCGCCCAACGGCTTTGCCGTGGAGCCGGGCACCCCGGAATCGCTGGGCTTGCGCAACAAGGCCGAGACGGTCAAGTGGGCCAAGGCCATCCGCGACGCCAAGATCGAACAGCAGTGAGCCGAAAGGCCGCTGCGGCGGCCCCTGCCTGCGCCCCTAAACGATGTTCAGTTCGCGCAGGGGGCGGTTCTGCAACACGCGGTCCCAGGACAAGGCCGACAGGTCCAGGCTGCGCCAGGCGCCGTGCACCACCCATTCCGCCAGCGCACGCCCCACGGCCGGTGCCTGCTGCACGCCGTGGCCGCTGAAGCCGTTGGCAAACAGCAGGTTCGACACGGCGGGGTGCGGCCCCAGAATGACGTTGGCATCCAGCAGGTTGACGTCGTAGTGGCCGGCCCAGGCGCTTTTCAGTCGCGCAGCCTCGAAGCCGGGCACGCGGTGCGCCAACAGAGGCCACAGCAGGTCTTCGAACGCAGCCGGCGGCACCTCGAAGTCATGGCACTCGGGATCTTCGTCCTCAGCTGGCGCCAGGCCGCACAGGAACCCGTCACCCTCAGGCCGGAAATACAGGCCCGTGGGGTCGATGACCAAGGGGCAGCTCGACACGAATGCCGGGCTGGTGAAGTGGTGCACGCAGCGTTTGCGCGACTGCACCGGCAAGTCGATACCGGCCGTGCGGGCCAGGCGGGCAGCGCCCGTCCCGGCGGCGTTGACCACCGTGCCGCAACGGATGCGCCGGCCGTCCTGCAGCACCACGGCCTGCACGCGACCTTGTGCGCAGTCCAGCGCGACCGCTTCGGCCTGCAGCACCTGGGCACCGCGTGAGCGGGCTTTGCGCCGAAAGCTGTTCATCAGGGCGTGGGCGTCTATCCAGCCTTCGCCAGACAAGCCCAGGGATCCCGCTGCCAGGTCGTCCACCCGCAACCACGGGAAGCGTGCAGCCAATTCCACAGGCGTCAGCAGGGCCACGTCAGCACTTTCGTGCCGCTGCACGGCATGGTTAGCCTGCAGCACGCCCTGGCCTGCTTCTGTGGCCAGGAACAGGTAGCCCGCTTCGCGAAAAGCAAGGTCTGGCCCCTGCCCGTCCACCGCCAGCAGCTCAGCCGCTTGTCGAAAGAACTGGGCACCGAACTGCGAGATGCGCACATTCTCCGCCGTGCTGAACTGGTGGCGGATGGACGCCAGCGAACGTGTGGTGGCGCAGTCGCGGAAGCTCAGGTCGCGCTCCAGAACCAGCACGCTGCCTCGGAAGCCGATGTCCTGGGTCAGAAAGTAGGCCGTGGCACTGCCCACCACGGCACCACCCACAATCACGACGTCATAACGGGCCATCATCCCGGGAGTGTTCCACGCCCTGGCACCCCCGCGACGGCCCAAAAGTTGAGACCATCGACCCCACCATGTCCGTGCAATGCGTGATCGACATTGAAGCCTCCGGCTTTGGCCGCAGCAGCTACCCCATCGAGGTGGGCTATGTGCTGCCCGACGGCCGCGCCCGCTGCATGCTGGTCAAGCCGGCGCCGGGCTGGGCACATTGGGACGACCAGGCCGCCCAGGTCCACGGCATCTCGCGCGAATCTCTGCAGACCCATGGCCGGCCGGTGCAGGAGGTGGCCGCCCTGCTCAACGGCGACCTGGCCGGCATGACGGTGTACTGCGACGGCTGGGCCCATGACTTTGCCTGGCTGGCCGTGCTGTTTGAGGAAGCCGGCCTGAGTCCGTCCTTCAAATTGGAATCCGTCAACCGGCTGCTGCGCGACACGCAACTGGGCCAATTGGACGAAGCGCGGCGCGGCGCGCTGAGCGACATGGGTTTGACGCGCCACCGCGCCAGCAACGACGCGCGAGCCCTGCAGACGGCGCTGTCGCGCGTCAGCCCCTAGCGGGCACCTCTGCGGCGCGGTCGCGCTCCTGCAACTGCCGCCACATCACCTTGCCTGAGCCGCTCTTGGGCAGTGCGTCCAGGAAGTCCACGATGCGCGGCACCTTGTAGGCCGCCATGTGTTCGCGCGCCCAGGCGATGATGTCCTCGGCCGTCGCCTTCCCCTGGTGTTCGGCGCGCAGCACCACGGCCGCCTTCACGGTCTCGCCTCGGTAGGGGTCGGTGACGCCGTAAACGCAGGCTTCCTGCACCAGCGGGCACTTGAACAGCAGCAGTTCCACTTCGCTGGGCCAGATCTTGAAGCCGCTGGCATTGATCATGCGCTTCAGGCGGTCGGTGATGAAGAAGTAGCCTTCCTCGTCGCGCCGGCCGAGGTCGCCCGTGCGGAAGAAGGACTTGCCGTCGATCTCCATGAATGCGGCCTTGGTGGCCTCCGGATGCCCCCAGTAACCCTTGAAGACCATGGGCCCGTGGGTGACGATTTCACCCGTCTCGCCGTCGGCTTGTTCTCGGAAGGTGACAGGGTCAACGATGCGGCTGTCCACGCCAAAGATGGGGATGCCCAGGCACTGCAGCTTGGCGCGCTCTGGCGGGTTGGCATGGCTGGGCGCGGCAGTTTCGGTCAGGCCGTAGCCTTCCGCAAAGGTCAGGCCGAATTCGGTCTGCAGGCGTTCGGCCACCGCGTGCGGCATGGCCGCGCCGCCACCGGACAGGTAGCGCAGGCTGGAAAGATCAAAGCTCTTGTAGTTGGGACTACCGAAGAGGTCGATGATCATGGTGGGGATGCAGGTCCAGTGTGTGACCCCGTGGCTGCTGATCAGGCGGCCCGCCAGTTCGCGGTCCCAGCGCGGCAGCAGCACCACCGTGCTGCCCAGGAAGACCGACCCCAGCACGCCGTACATCATGCCGGTGATGTGGAACATGGGCACCACGCCCAGGCTGGTGGTTTCCGCACTGGCGTGGCTCCAGAGCCCGCCGCCCACCACGTTGGCCATCAGCGTGCGGTTCGTGTGCACGCAGCCCTTGGGCAGGCCGGTGGTGCCGGACGTGTAGGGCAGCAAGGCCATGTCGTCGGCCAAGGCGGTGTGCGGGCCAAGCTTGTGAATGTCCGCATGGCCGGCCGCCATGGCGTCAACCCAGCGCACGGTACCGGCGGGCAACGCGGGGTCGCTGCGCAGCCAGTCCAGCACGGCCGCAGATGGGGACAGCGTCGGATCCAACTGCTCCGGCATGGCGTCGTTCAGGCGCGTGGCGACGACATGCTGTACCTGCTGGTCAACGGGCAGGCGACCGTTGGCTTCGGCGACGATGCCGACCAGGTCGGCCGTGGTCAGCACGACCTTGGTCTGCGGGTCGGTGATGTAGTGGCCAAACTCGTCGGCGCGGTTCATGGGGTTCACCGGCACCACCACCGCGTTGGCGCGTTGCACCGCATAGAAGGCCACCACGAACTGCGGGCAGTTCTGCATGAAGAGGGCCACGCGGTCGCCCTTGCCCACACCATTGGCCTGCAACCAAGACGCCAGGGCTTCGGCCTGGCGCTTCAGTTCACCGTAGCTCAGCGGTCGGCCGAAGAAAAGGTAAGCCGCTTTGTTCGGGTAGCGCGTGGCGCTGACTTCCAGGTTGAACCACAGGGACGTGTCGGGCACCACCAGTTGGCGGGGCAGCCTGGCGGGCCAGGCGGCGGCATGCGGGAAAGAGGCGGTGGTGGACAAATCGGGCTCCGTGTGGCGAACCCTGCGGTGTACCGGCAAGTGGCCGCCGCGTCATCCAGCATTTCCCGCAGGGCGTGTGCCGCCTTGGCGACAGTGCAGCTGCTTCGCCCCCCAGGCGCTCAGCCTTTCACTCGCGTTTGGCGTCCTGCTTCCAGCGCAGGCAGGCACTGTGGGCGGAGAAGTCAGGACGCGCGCATTCGCGCTCCATGCAGACGTGGTACCGCACGCTGTCGCGCGGACCGCAGGCAGGTGCCGGGCCAGAGGATTCCGGGATGGGCGCGGGCACCGGCACCGCAGGCACTGCCAGCACCGCTTCGGGCTTGGGCTTGGCAGGCTTGGCTGTCGCGGGCGCGGGCGGCGTCTTGTCACGGCCCTTGGCCGGAATTTCCACGGTTTTCACCGGCTCACTGGGTGTCATGACCACCGAACTGACTTCGGGAGCAGCCGCCGGCATGGCAGCAGATGCAGCAGAAACGCCAGCGGGCACGCTGGCCGCCACGTCTGCGAGCGGCGCCGGTACGGCAGCAGAGGCAGATGCGACCGGGGTGGGTGCTGGTGCCGAAGAAACAGGCAGTGGCGCTGGTGCAGCAGCAGGCGAATCGGCAGGCGCCTTCGGCCACAGCGCAAAACCAGCCACCGCCGCTGCCAGGGCAGCGGCACCCAGGACCAAGGGCAGGCGGGACGCCTTGGCCTGCGGCGCCACCTGCGACCCGCGGTCTGCGGACATGTCGGCAGGCGCTTCGGGCACCGGTGCGGGCGGCTGGGCCGGCAGGTTCACCCGGGTCACGGGCTGCGAGGGCGGCAGCGGTGCCTGAACTGTCTGGGACTCCAGGTACACGTGCTCCACGGCCCCTTTGGCGGGGGCCCTGGACGGCTGCGCACCGGGCGCCGGCACGACTTGCGTGGAATCCCCGTCCACGGGCAGGTCAACGCCTTCGTCTGCCGGCTTGTGTGGCAGCACGTCGGTGCGCTCCCAGGCTGTTGGCGGCGCGTCTGGCTGCCGACGGTTGGGCGCCTTCCGCTGACCCGTGAGCACCTCCCGCAACTGGGCCACGCTCTGCGGACGGTCCACCGGGCGCGGGCACAGCATCCAGTCGATCGTGTCCAGCAGTGCCTGACTGCAGCCCGGCAGGTGCTCCAGTGTCAGGTCGGTGCCTTCGTCATGCACGGTGCGCGTGGTGGCAGGTGCTGGCGGGCGCGCCAGCAGCAGGTAGTGCAAGGTGGCACCCAGCGCATACAGGTCGGTCCAAGGGCCCTGCTTTACCGAGCCAGCCTCGCCGTACTGTTCAATGGGTGCGTAGGCCGGCTTCAGGATGGCCGTCAGCGCCTGGCTCTTGTCTGACAGGACGCGGCGCGCGGCGCCAAAGTCCATCAGGACCGGGCGGCCGTCCGGTTCGATCTGGATGTTGTCCGGCGCAATGTCGCGGTGGTAGACGCCTTCGGAGTGCAACTTCTCGATGGCTCCCAGCAATTGCATGAGCATGGTGCGCAGCCAGGATTCTTCGGGCGCGCCCCCCATTTCCTGGCGGATCTCCTTCAGCGTACGGCCCCGCAGCACCGGCATGGCCATGTAGGCGGTGCCGTTGGCTTCCCAGAAGCGGTACACCTTGAGCAGCGAAGGATGATCAAAGCGCGCCAGGAGCTTGGCTTCGTTGACGAAGGAGCGCAGGCCCAGAGCGAACACTTCGGCGTCGGACTGCGAGCGCAGCGACACATGCATGGTTTCCGTGCGGCCCACCAGCGAGGCCGGCATGTACTCCTTGACCGCCACTTCGCGTTCAAGGGCATGATCGAAGGCGAGGTAGACGATGCCGAAGCCGCCCACGCCCAGCAGCCGCAACAATTCGAATTCGCCCAGGCGGGTGCCCACCGCCAGCGCGCTGGGAGTCTCGATCCGGATGGGTGAAGTATTCGACGACATGGACATCAAAGCTTACCAGGGTTGCTTTCTGAAACCTTCCCCCGACCGCGCTAGAAGCGCCCGCATTTCGCGCACCCGGCCCGGCGCCGCCAAGCCGCGGTGAGCGGCCAGAGCGGGTTGCGGGACCTGTGGTCCTGCCGGGGGTTCATGCGCCTTTGGACGGCACGACTGGCTTCGGTGGCGGCCAGCCAGATGATGATGGTGGCCCTGGGCTGGCAGATGTACGAGCTGACCGGTTCGGCCTGGGACCTGGGCCTGGTGGGGCTGGCCCAGTTTGTCCCAAGCCTTGTGCTGGCTCTTCCGGCGGGGCATTTCATCGACCGCCACCACCGCGGCCGCATCCTGGCCGCTTGCCTGACTGTGTTCTTGCTGGTCGCCACGCTGCTGACGGCGGGCAGCTTCGGGGGCCTGATCACCCGTGCCTGGCTGCTAGTCCTGTCGGTGGTCCTGGGTGCGCTGCGCGCCGTGCAGATGCCCACCCAGCAGGCCTTGACCCCGTTGTTGGTGCCGCCCGACCAACTGCCACGCGCATTGGCCTTCAGTTCGGCCGGTCTGCAAGGCGCGGTCATCGCAGGCCCTGCGCTCGGCGGCTTGATCTACGCACTGGGGCCTGCGGCCACGTATGGATGCTCTGCCGCCCTGTTCGCGCTGGCCGCTGCCCTGGCCTTGACCATCCGCTACGAACACGAACCACCCGCTCGGGAGACGCCGACCTGGCACAGCGTGCTCGCTGGTTTGCACTTTGTGGTGGAGAACAAGGTGGTACTGGGCGCCGTGACCCTGGATCTCTTCGCTGTGCTGCTGGGAGGGGCCACGGCGCTGCTGCCCATGTTCGCCAAGGACATCCTGCATGTCGGACCGGTTGGCCTGGGCGTGCTGCGCGGGGCGCCAGCCGTGGGTGCTCTCCTGATCTCGGTCTGGCTCACACGCCACCCAATCAGACGGCGCACGGGCCCGCTGCTGTTGGGTGCCGTGGCCTGTTATGGCGTGTGCATGCTGGTTTTCGGCTGGTCATCCAGCTTCGGGCTGTCCATGGCGGCCTTGGCCTTCAGCGGCTCGGCCGACATGGTCAGCGTCGTCATCCGGCAGACGCTGGTGCAACTGGAGACGCCCGACCACATGCGGGGCCGTGTCAGCGCGGTCAACTCGCTCTTCATCGGCGCGTCCAACCAACTGGGCGAATTCGAGTCCGGCGCGACTGCCGCCGCGCTGGACCCGGTGGGCAGCGTGGTGCTGGGAGGCGCCGGCGTGCTTTTGGTGGCGGCGCTCTGGCCTCGGCTGTTCCCCGCCTTGGCGCAGCGGGACACCTTGCTCCCGGGCGGCACGGCCGGCTCACCGCAGGGGTGAGCCGGGGCACAGGCCCGGAACGCAGGTGGGGCAGAGAAGGCAGCTTGTTCAGCGGTCTGGCCTCATCCACGTTTGAGTTCGGCACGCTCACGACCGGCACGTGAGCGGACCTTCCACTTCTGTACGATGGCCTTGCGCTCCAGTGCGGTGATGCTGTCGCGGTGCGCTTCGCGCAAGAGCTTGCGGTAGTTGGACAGGCGCTCGGTCGTGACTGCGTCGCGCACGGCGCAGCCAGGTTCGCTGTCGTGCTTGCAGTCGCGGAATCGGCAGGTCAAGGCGAGTTGGGCGATGTCTGCGAACACCGTGCCCAGTTGCTCCGCGTCGCCGTCCAGGCGCAGGGTGCGCAGTCCTGGGGTGTCGATGATGCAGGCGCCACAGGGCGTGGTGTGCAGTGACCGTGTCGTGGTGGTGTGGCGGCCGCGGCTATCGCCGTTGCGGTTGGCACCGGTGAAGGCCACCTGGTGGCCTGCCAAGGTGTTGGTCATCGTGCTCTTGCCCGCGCCGCTGGAGCCGACCAGCACCAGGGTACGGCCAGCCTGCATCCAGTCGTCCAACGCCGTGCGTGCGTTGTCGTGCAAGGCGTTCACAGCCACCACGGAGACACCACTGACACTGCCGCGAACCTGCTCCACGCGGCGGGCAACTTCCGGGCACAAGTCCGCCTTGGTCAACACCACCACCGGGTCTACGCCAGCCATGCGCGCCAGGGCGACAAAGCGTTCCAGTCGGCGCAGGCTGAAGTCATGGTCCAGGCCCATCACCAGCAAAGCCGTGTCGACATTGCTGACGATGACCACGCGCGTGACCTTGTCGCGACCGTCGTGCAGGCGTCGCGCCAATTGATTGAGCGGCGGCACCCTGTCGTGCACCCACCACTCGCCAAGCTCGTTGCGCTGGGTCAGCACCCAGTCGCCCACCGCCAGCGCGTCACCTTCCACGGCCAACATGGCGCGCAGCGCAGGCAGCATGCGGGCTGCAGATTCCCGTTCGCCGTCGTGCAGCGTGAGGCCTTCACGCTGCACTTCAACGACGCGGCGCAACACCGGCTCCACGCAGGCACTGCGCAATGAAACCAGTTCCTGGATCACGGCTTGCGTCAGACCGATGCCACGCAGCCGTTCAAATTCCGATGAGTTGATCATGGAGCTTTCCGGACAAGACAAACCATCGCGGCGCGCAGGGCGCAAGCCGCCAACGCCAGGGCGCAGGCCCAGGCAGCGAAGGGGGGATGTCTGTCAGCCGCGACGAGCCGTCACGGCAGCGCGCAGATTGCGGGATAGCGCGCTAATTTCCGGCAGGCTGAAGGGCCTGGCCGGGCGCAGGCTGATTCAGCTGGCGCAGGCCGACAGGAGGGCGAGATCAGTGGTCTTCATAGCGGCCTCCAGCGGTTGGTTGAACGAGGATCGCAATGTGCGCTGCCCGCTGCGGGACGTCAAGGCCTCCAACAGAGGGCCTGTGGCCCGGCGTCCACAACTGGACCGATATGCTGGCGCGCATGAGCGACTTCGAAGGCTTTTCGCTGGTGCATGAAGACGCGGCCATGGTGGTCGTCGACAAGGCTGCGGGCCTGCTGTCCGTGCCCGGCCGCGGCGAGGGCGTGGCGAACAACCTGACCACCCGCGTGCAGGCACATTGGACCGACGCACTGGTGGTGCACCGGCTGGACCAGGCCACCTCAGGACTCATCGTCTTTGGCCGAGGAGCCGATGCCCAGCGCACCTTGAGCGTGGCTTTTGCCGAGCGCCGCGTCTACAAGCGCTACGAGGCCGTGGTGCACGGCGTGATCCACGATGACGAAGGCGATGTCGCGCTGCCGCTGATGGTGGACTGGCCCAACCGACCGCGGCAGATCGTCCACCTGACGGAAGGCAAGCCCGCCCTCACCCGCTGGCGCGCGGCTGCGCGCAGCGGCTCTTGCACCCATGTCTTGCTGGAGCCCGTGACCGGCCGATCGCACCAGCTGCGCGTGCACATGCAAGCGCTCGGGCACGCCATAGTCGGCGACAACCTGTACGGCCCGGAACCACCCCAGGCCGATCGGCTGTTGCTTCACGCCGCGGCCTTGCATCTCCCCCACCCCAGCCGGCCCGAAGTGCTTCGCTTTGCCAGCGCAGTGCCCTTCGCCCTGGGCTACAGTGGGATTCAATCCTCGCAAGACACCACACCAACATGCACCTGAGCATCATCACCGGCGCCTCGCGCGGTCTGGGCCGCGCTGTCGCGGAACAATTGCTGGGCCGCGGCCACCATGTGTTGGCGCTGTCGCGCAAGCCCGTGGATTTGGCCGTGCCTTCCGGCGCCGCCCTGACCCACTGGGCCGTGGACCTGGCCGATGCAGCACCCGCCGCCACACGTCTGTCGGCCTGGCTGAGCCAGCTGGACGCGAGCGGCGTCTTGTCGGCCACGCTCATCAACAACGCAGGCGTGGTGTCGCAACTGGCGCCGCTGTCAGAAGTCAGTGCGGCTGATCTGTCCCAGGCGCTGCGCGTGGGATTGGAAGCGCCCACGCTATTGACCGCGGCGTTCCTCAAGGCCACCGATGCATGGACGGCGCCGCGCAAGGTGCTGCTGGTGAGCAGCGGCCTGGGCAGGCGCGGCATGGCGGGCAGCGCGTCCTACTGCGCTGCAAAGGCGGGCATGGACAACCTGGCGCGTGCCGTGGCGTTGGAAGAGGCGGACAAGCCCCACGGTGCGGCCGTGGTATCGCTGGCGCCCGGCATCATCGACACCGACATGCAGCTTCAATTGCGCACGGCCGACCGCACGCTGTTCCCGGAAGGCGCACGTTTTGCGGACTTCAAGTCTGGCGGCCAGCTGGATTTGCCCGACGCTGCCGCCACCAAGTTGCTGCGTTATCTGGACCGAACAGACTTCGGGCACAACCCGGTGGCGGATGTGCGCGATGCCTGAGGCACGTGCAGAGTCCCGCGTCGCAAGCGGCGCAGAAAGCCGTGCGCAGGTCCTGATCCGCACGCTGAACCTTCAACCGCACCCAGAAGGCGGCTGGTACCAGGAGGTCTTCCGTTCGCAGCGCCAGGTCCAGCCTGCCGATGGCAGGCCGCCTCGCCGCGGCCTGACCACCATCGACTTCCTATTGGAACGGGGCCAGTTCAGCGCCTGGCACCGTGTGCAGTCCGACGAGGTCTGGCATCTGCTGGAAGGTGCGTCGCTGAAGCTCTGGCTGATGCCCCCGGACTTGAGCGGGACCGAGTCCGTGACACTCTCACTTCAAACGCGCCTGCGGCACGTGGTGCCCGCCGACTGGTGGCAAGCCGCAGAACCGGGCGGTGACCTTGCCTACGTGGGCGCCACGGTGGGCCCGGGCTTTGACTTCGCGGACTTCAGCTTTGGCCGCGAAGACGGCGGGTTCAAGGAAGCAGCCGCCCGCGCCAGCTTGGCGCGGCTGCTGTAGCCGCGCCTCAAGATTGCAGCCAGGCCGACAAGTCGTTCTTCAACTGCACCAGATCGGCCTGGCGCGTGTACATCATGTGGCCCGCATCGTAGTAGCGGTGCTGCACCCGCTGGCGCGCTTCGGCCGGAATGTCCAGTTGCGCCAGTGACCAGTCGCTGGCGCTGTAGGGCGTACCCAGGTCGTAGCGGCCGCTGGCGGCCAGCACCTTGAGGTTCGGGTTGCGGCGCAAGGCCAAGGCCAGGTCCGGGCTGGTGGACGCAAAACCCATGCGGCTGCTGTCGCCGCGGGTCCAGTTCCAGGCGCGGTTGGTCTCGAAGGAGAGCACCTCGTAACGCCTGTCGGTGCTGATGCCCAGTTGCTCGGTGAAATAGGCCAGCGCAGCCATGCTGTAGGGGCCGGCAATGGCTTCGATGCCTGGGTCGAATTCCATCTCACCGACCACGCTTGAACGCGGGCCCGCAGACCGGGCTTCCAGCCGGCCGACGATCTGCCCGCGTGAACGCAAGGCTTCTGCAAAGTAGACGCGGTCGCTGATGCGCAGGTTCTTCTCTTCCACCAGCGCACGCGGCAGGCCGGTCAGTTCGCTCAGGCGCTTGGCGACCTTGCTGCGCTGCTTGTCACTGAGGCGAGCGCCGGCCATGAGGGCAGCGGCGTACTCGTCCTGGACATAAGCCTCGGCGGCCGCGCGGGCGGCTTCCGGGGATGCGGCCAGCTCGCCCTGCAGCAAGCCGTGGTATTGGGCCACGTTGGCATAGGCCGGCAGGAACAGCGCATAGGGCAGGTCATTGGCTGGCGCGAAGACGATGCTCTGCAGATCCATGGCGCAGGACACCAGGATGACGCCCGAGAGCACGACGCCGATCTCCTGCAGCTTGTTGGCCAGGCCCGCACCGCGCGTGGTGCCATAGCTTTCGCCCGCCAGGTACAGCGACGAGCCCCAGCGCTTGTGCCGCGTCAGCCACAGGCGCATCACCTCGGCCAGGGCCTCGATGTCGCCGTCCACCGACAGCATCTTCTTGCGTGCGTCGTCCGTGGCCGTGGTCGACCAGCCCGTGTGCGGCGGATCAATGAAGACCAGGTCGAAGTGCTCGAACCAGGTGTGCGGGTTGTCTTGCACCGCATACGGCGCGCGCGGCATGCTGCCGTCGTCCGGCACCACCAGGCGCTTCGGGCCCAACGCACCCAATTGCAGCCAGATGCTGGCCGACCCTGGGCCGCCGTTGAAGGCAAAACAGACCGGACGACTGGCCGCTGAAGCGCCCTTCAGCAAATAGGCCGTGGTCATGACGACGGCCTCGGGCTCTGACTTGGCGCTGTTGTGCCCGCCGGCTGCTACCGGCACAAAGGCCGCGTGGACGTCGTAGTCCAGGCTGCGGCCGCCAACCGTGACGCTGCCGCTGCTGACGGCCGGCGCCTGCGCCAGGAGCTTGTCGAACTGTTCCTTCTGGCGCTTGGCAGCATCGTTGTCTGCTGCGGGCACTGCCGGGGTGGCCTCTGCCATGTTGCGGTCTCCAAACTTTGGAAACCACGAACCTTACCTCATGTAACAGCCAGGAATTGTGCGTACTTGGCCAAGTCCACGTTGCCGCCACTGAGGAGCACGCCGACACGCTGGCCCGGTGCCTTCACCACGCCTTCCAGCAAGGCGGCTGCGGCCAGACAACCCGTGGGTTCGACCACCATCTTCATGCGTTCGGCAAAGAATCGCATGCAGCGGACGAGTTGCTCATCGCTCACCGTTTCTATGCGGTTCACGAGCCGCTGGATCACCGGGAAGGTCAGATGGCCACTGTGTTGGGTCTGCGCGCCGTCTGCGATAGTTCGCGGGGTTTCGATGTGCACGATGCGCCCTTGCTCCAGGCTCTGCTGCGTGTCGTTGCCCGCCTCCGGTTCCACGCCCACCACGGCGATGCCCGGGCTCAGGTGGTGCGCAGCCACTGCGCAGCCGCTGATCAGGCCCCCACCGCCCACACACACCAGCAGCAGGTCCAGCGGGCCGGTCTCTTGAAGCAGTTCCAGCGCAGCGGTGCCTTGACCGGCCATCACATGGGCGTGGTCGTAGGGCGGGATCAAGGTCATGCCACGTTCAGCCGCCAGGCGTCGTCCGATGGCCTCGCGGTCTTCGGAGTAGCGGTCATACAGCACCACCTCGCTGCCGGGCTGGCCGCGTTGGTACTCCCGGGTCGCCGCCAGCTTGGCGGCGGGAGAGTCCTGCGGCATCACGATCACCGACGGCATGCCCTGCAGACGTGCCGACAAGGCCGTCGCCTGGGCGTGGTTGCCCGACGAAAAGGCGATGACACCGCCCTTGCGCTGCTCAGGCGAGAACTGGGCCAGCGCATTGAAGGCACCTCGGAATTTGAAAGCGCCCATGCGCTGGAAGTTTTCGCACTTGAAATAGACCTGGGCGCCGGTGCGTTCATTAGCGGTCTGGGAGGTCATCACCGGTGTGCGGTGGGCATGGCCTTTGAGACGTTGAGCGGCAGCCAGTACGTCGGCGGCGGTGATGGCCAGGGCGTCAGTCATGGGGCAGGTCCTGCAGTGGATTCATGGCGCTTCGGGCCCCTGGAAGGCGCCTTGGCGGTAAGTCAGCACGAGGGTGTCGCGCCAACTGGGCTGACCCGGCTGGAGCGGCTGGATGGGTGTGGTTTCATGGATCACGCGCTCATCGTCCAGCAACAGCACGCTGAAAGCTTCGCGCAGGGTGAATCGCACGCCTTGCGGACTGCGGGCATCAAACACCCGTGTCTCGCCGCCCTTCACGTTGCTGCGGCCTACGAACACCACGGCCACCAGATCGACACCATCGCGGTGCGCGCCTTCTGGCGTGGGCCGGCCGATACCCTCGCTGGCGTCGATGCGGAAAGGGTGCGCTTCCACGTACCAGGTCCGTACACCACGCAGCCCGTCCGCGACACGGGCCAGACTGGCCAGCAAGGATTGCCATGCCGGGTCTGCGGTCAGCACCTGGGGCAGCGGGTCAAAGTGACGCTGGATGCCTCCATGAAGTGCGTTGTACTCCACGGGCTGCCAGTGAGGCCTGTGGGGCGCGGCCTGGACGCCGGTCGCATCCACGACAAAACAGCCGTGCCGACGACGACGGTAGTGGCCGCCGTCGCGCAGGTGCTGGTCGGGCGGCAGGGCCGGCCAATGTGGCAGCCAGGATTCAAAGGTGCCGGTCGGAACTGCGGACAGCTTGCTGAAGCTGTCGGCGCCCAGCACGGCCCAGCCGGCCGAACCCAGCTGCGCCTGCAGGTCGTCCAATGCGGTCAAGGGGGGTGGAGGTGTCATCGTGAACGTGAAATCAAGGCGTTTGTGGGACTGAATTCTGGGGGAGTCTCCTCAGAACGGTGTCAGCTTGAGGGGTCGAACGGCCGTTAAGGTAAGACCACCGTGACTCCAGCAGCCCTACTTTGCACCAGCCCCCACCCGAGAACAGCAACATGAACTGCACTGCAGACCCGCTGCCCCTGGTGGACGTCATCCAGCTGAAATGGCTGCTGGCTGGCGTCGGCATCCACATCCATGTGGAACGGCTGCTCAACGACCCCAGTTACGCGTCGCTCGCACTCACCGAAGCCGAAACCTGCGACAGCCCTGCGGCGCGCGCGGCGGCATTCAGGCTGCGCGGGCGGCTCGTGTCCACTCGCTGAGCCGCTCTCCAGGCTCGCGGCGTAGGATGACGAGCGCGGCGTTGACGCCGCGCTTCGAACGGAGGCCGCGATGCGCGCACTTCAACTTCGCACCGCCCTGCATGCCCTGCTGTTGGCCGTGTCTGCCCTGGCTGGTTGCGCTCAAGTGGCCGTGGTGCCGCCCGCGGCGCCGACGCCACTCTTCCATGACGACTGGTTTGCGCCGGTGGCCGCCGTGCCCACCGCCAAGGACTTGTTCCGCATGAGCCCCGAGATGCTGGCCTACGCGGCACGCGAACTCGGGCGTGCCCGAAAAGGAATCGACAGCGCGCCGGACCCCCGGCGCGAATTGATCGACGCGCTGTACAGCACCCAGCGCATGCAGTTGCAGTACGACTCCAGTACCACGCGCACGGCCGCCGAGGCCTTTGCGGCGCGCGCGGGCAATTGCCTGTCACTGGTGGTCATGACGGCTGCCTTTGCCAAGCACATCGACCTGCCGGTGGCCTACCAGGCGGTAGACACGCCCGACTTCTATTCCCGAAGTGCCGGGCTGACGCTGGCCAGCGGCCACGTCAACCTGGTGCTGGCGCCGTCCCCGCCGCGAAGCCCCGGCGCCAAGTTCATCACCAAGGGCATGGAGGCGTTGACGGTGGACTTCCTGCCACAGGACGAGATCCGTGGCCAGCGCACGATGGCACTCACGGAAAATACGGTGGTGGCCATGTACCTCAACAACCTGGCAGTGGAACTGCTGGCGGCGGGCCGCCTGGACGCCGCCTACGCCCATGCACGCGCTGCGTTGCTGCAGGACCCGGGCTTTGCGGCTGCAGCGAATACCTTGGGCGTGGTCTTTGGCCATGTCGACAAGCCGGCCGCCGCGGAAGCTGCCTTTGCCCATGTGCTGGCCGCCGAGCCCGACAACCTGGCCGCCCTGAGCAACCAGTCGCGCCTGATGTTGCGCCAAGGCCGGCCAGCTGAAGCTGAAGTGCTGTCACAGCGGCTGGCACGTTTGCAGCCCATGGCACCGTTCCAGCAGTTCAACGAAGGGCGCGAGGCGATGTCTCGGCACGATTTCGCACGCGCCAGGGACCTTTTCATGAACGAACTGCTGCTGCAGCCCTACCAGGACGAAGTGCATTTCTGGGCCGCACAGGCCTACTGGCAACTCGGCGACCGCAACCGTGCCGCCCGCCACCTGGCCCGTGCAGCGGAATTCAGCAGCACCCGCATCGGGCACGACCGTTACGCAGCCAAGCTGGCCCATCTGCGCGAAATGACGCCCACCACGCCGTGACGGTAAGCTCTGCCGCCCATGCGACTGGCGCGCGGCGCCGCTGCCGGGCCGAGAACCCATCGCTGTCCGTCCTCCATCCCGATGAAACCTGCTTCCAAACCCAACCCTTTGCTCGAGATCGCGGTGACGATCATCCTGCCCGCCGTGGTGCTGATGAAGTTCAGCGGTGCCGACAGCCTGGGTCCGTTGAAAGCCCTGCTGGTGGGTCTGGCCTTTCCACTGGCCTGGGGCCTGTGGGACGGCGTGCGGCGGCGCAAGCTCAGTTGGCTCGCGGTCCTGGGGGTCGTCAGCACCTTGCTGACAGGTGGCATCGGCCTGCTGGCTCTGGATGCCAAATGGCTGGCTGTCAAAGAGGCCACTGTGCCGAGCCTGATCGGCCTGGTCATCATCGGGTCGGTCTGGACGCGCACACCGCTGATCAGCCTGATGGTGTTCAACGCCACGCTGTTTGACGTTGACCGAATCAACACCGCCCTGCAAGCCAAGGGCAATACCAGCGCATTCCAGACCTGCCTGCGCCAGGGCACGGTCGGCCTGGCCGCGACGTTCTTCTTCAGCGCCGTGGCCAACTTTGTGCTGACACGCCACATCGTCAACAGCCCGGCCGGCACGGAAGCGTTCAACCAGGAATTGGGCCGCCTGACGTTGCTGAGCTACCCCATCATTGCCATCCCGTCGATGATCATGATGATGGGGCTCATGTACTGGCTGGCTCGCCAGGCCAAGGCACTGACGGGCCTGGACATGAACGACATGCTCCAGGGCGGCTGAAGCACTGGCCTGGCGGGCCGCGCCCCTAGAATGCGGCGTTCAATCTTCACGGCGATCACCCCATGGCCGTTTCTGCTCACGGTGCCGCGTCACCAGAGCCGCTCTCAAGCGGCCGACGTCGGACACTGCTCCTTGCTGCCGCCAGTCTGGCGGCCTGGGCTTCGCCCGCGCGGGCACTGGACGCACCCAGTGGTGCCGTCGTGCTCACGGTACAAGGCCGGGTGCGGATGCCGAACGACGGCACACGCGCCAACTTCGACATGGCCATGCTGGAAGCGCTGACGCAGCGCACCCACCTGACCAAGACGCCCTGGTACACCCAGGCCCGTCGCTTCACGGGCCCCTTGCTGCGTGATGTGCTGGCGGCCACTGGCGCGCAGGGCAGCAACCTGCGCCTGATCGCCTTGAACGACTACCAGGTGGACATGCCGCTGGACGACGCGATGCGGCACGACGTGATCATTGCGCGCCTGATGGACGACAAGCCGATGACCGTGCGCGACAAGGGGCCACTTTTCATCATCTATCCCTTCGACGCGCAACCCGAGTTGCGCAGCGCCATCTACTACGGTCGATCGGCATGGCAGTTGCGGACGATCGAGGTGCTTTGACGGCGGCCCCTGCACCCGCCGGCGCGAAACAGGCGTTCAGCTGGCTGGGACTGGTCGGCTTTGGCCTTCTGGTGGCCCTGTTGGCGGTGGCGCTGGTTCAGGCGCGGCAGTTTTCGCTGCTTCGCGAGGCCATGCGCTCCGGTGACGACTATGCCGTTCTGAGCGTTTACCAGGCCGAGATCGAGTACCTGCGCCTGCGCGAAAGCTGGCGTCACGCCATCGACGTGCCGGCCAAGCAGGACCTGCAAGGGCTGAAGCTGCGCTACGAGATTTTCGTCAGCAGGCTGCGCCTGCTGCAGAGCGACCGCGCCAGGCGCCGACTGGCCGAAGCCCAGGAGCACATGGACACGCTGACAGCGCTGGAGCGCTTCGTGCTGCGTGCCGACCCGGAACTGGGGGAGCCGGCCACGCGCATGCCCAGCACCGATTTCCTGGTCGACGCCTGGCCTGAACTGGAAGCGCTGGGTCCGCAGGTACACGGCCTGTCACTGAGCGCCGCGCACCGAACGGCTGAAAAGGTCGAAGAGCGCAACCTGGCGGTGCGGCAGCAAAACCAGTTGGGGCTGGGCTTGACGGTCTTCATGTCGGTGCTGACCTTGGCATTCGCCTACATTGCACTGCGCCAGGTGCGACAGCTGCGCGCAAGACGGCTGGTGCTGGAACAACTGGCCGCCAGCCTGGGGGCGGCCCGTGGCGAGGCCGAGAGCGCCAGCCAGGCCAAGACGGCCTTCCTGGCCAACATCAGCCACGAGATCCGCACGCCCTTCCACGGCCTGATGGGCATGCTGTCGCTGCTGCGCGAGACCGGGCTCACGCCCAAGCAGATCGACTACCTGCGCACCGCCACCGAATCGGCCGACCACCTGTTGGCCATCCTGAATGATCTGCTGGACATGTCGCAGCTGGAAAGCGGTCGCCTCACGTTGGCACCCGTCCCGGTGGACCTGCGCGCACTGCTGCGCGACGTGGAAGCGCTGATGCGTCCGCAGGCCAGTGCCAAGGCCCTGGCCCTGCACCTGGACGCCGACCCCGGCGTGCCCGAGCGCGTGATGGCCGACCCGACCCGCCTGAAGCAGATCCTCTTCAACCTGCTCTCCAACGCCATCAAGTTCAGCGACCGGGGCGCCGTGGTGCTGGACGTTCGGCTGCGCCCCGGGTCGCATGGCGAACAGGAACTCGAATTCGCCGTCGTCGACACCGGCATGGGCATGGATGAGGCCACGCTGGGCAACCTCTTCACGCGCTTCGTGCAGGGCGACAACTCCCGCTCGCGCCGTCACCCGGGCACGGGGCTGGGTCTGGAAATCTCTCGCAACCTGGCCCGGCTGATGCACGGCGACATCACCGTCACCAGCCGGGCGGGCGAAGGCAGTTGCTTCACCTTGCGCCTGCCGCTTCAGGCCGTGTCGGCGGCTGCCAACTCGGCACCGCACGCCGATGCGGCCGCGCCCATCCGAGGCCGTGCATTGCGCGTGCTGGTCGCCGAAGACCACCCGGTCAACCGGCAGTACATCGCCGCGCTGCTGGAAAACATGGGCCACCACGCGCAGTTCGCCACCGACGGCGAAGCCGCTGTGGCAGCAGCCCGCGATGCCAGCTTCGACCTGATCCTGATGGACCTGCACATGCCGGTGCTGGACGGCGTCGCGGCCACGCGCGCCATCCGCGCGCTGGCGCAGCCTGCGCGCTCCACGGTGCCCATCGTGGCGATGACGGCCGACGGCTTCCCGGAAACACGCGAACGCTGTCTGGTCGCCGGCATGAACGACTTCCTGACCAAGCCAGTGAGCCCGCAAAAGCTGGCCACCTTGCTGCGGCAGTTGTTCGGGGCCAGCGATGGCGATGCCGAATCCATGGGCGCTGCCGCCGCACCGGCGCGTGCCCGCTCACCCTTGGGCGCCACCCCGCTGCTGGACGAGGCGGCCATTGAAGCGGCCTTGCAGGCCATGCCACGCGCCAAGCTGGCCGGCATGATCCAGTCCTTCCTGGACCAGGGACCTCAGACCGTCCAACATCTGCGGGCCGCCGTGCGCGACGCGCAACCACTGGAATTGCGCGTCAACGCCCATGCCGTCAAGGGGGCTGCGCTGAACCTGGGCCTGGCCGCGCTGGCGCAGACTGCTGGCGCGCTGCAGGAAGGCGCAGCCCACCTCCCCGCCCACGAAATTGCGCGCCTGGTGCAGCGCTATGAAGACCTCCTGCAGGTCACACGCCAGGCCGCGCGTGACGCCGGCCTGTTGGTGCCCAGCGCACCCGTCTGATCAAAGGATGATCGGCTCCGGCTCCAGCCGGATGCCGAAGCGACCGTAGACGCTTTCCTGGATGGCACGCGCCAGGGTCACTACTTCACCGCCCAAGGCGCCACCGCGGTTGACCAGCACCAGCGCCTGCCGTTCGTAGACGCCGGCCTGCCCCACCGACTTGCCCTTCCATCCGCAGGCGTCGATCAACCAGCCGGCGGCCAGTTTCACCGTGCCGTCCGTCATGGGGTAGTGCACGATCTCCGGGTCCCGACCGATGATGTCGCGGCACTGCTCTTCGGTCACCACCGGGTTCTTGAAGAAGCTGCCGGCGTTGCCGATGACCGCCGGGTCAGGCAGCTTGGCGCGGCGGATGGCGCAGACCCAGTCGAACAAGGTCCGTGAATCCGGTGCCGGGTTGCCCGTTTCGGCCATCTTGCGTTCGATGTCCAGGTAGCCCAGCACCGGCTGCCAGGGCTTGGGGCACAGCAGGCGCACCCGCGTGATCAGGGATTTGCCCGCCAGACCCCCGAAGCCGGCTTGCTTGAACACGCTGTCGCGGTAACCGAACCGGCAATCGGCCGGGCCCAGGGTGACGCTGCGGCCGGTGACCAAGTCCACCGCGTCGAGTGAATGGAAGCGGTCCTTCAACTCCACGCCGTATGCACCGATGTTCTGCACGGGCGCCGCGCCGGTGCTGCCCGGAATCAAGGCCAGGTTCTCCAGCCCTGGCCAGCCCTGTTCCACCGCCCAGGCAACCGTGCCGTGCCAGGACTCGCCGGCACCGATCTCCAGCACGTAGCTGTCCGCAGTTTCGTCCACCAACTGACGGCCCGGGATTTCGACCTTCAGCACCACGGCGTCCAGGTCGCGGGTGAAGACGACATTGCTGCCTCCGCCCAGGACGAACTTGCGCGCCAACCCGTATTCGGGGTGGTCCACGACACGCCGGGCATCGGCCTCGCTGGTGATGTGCACCAAGGTCTGCGCCAGGGCCGGCAGGCCAAACGTGTTGTGTTCGCGAAGTGAGGCCCGTTGTTGAACCTTCAGTGGTGGCGTGGGGGTGGTCATGCGAGAATTTTCCGTCATTGCACGCCGGCTATCCGATCCACCCCGTTTGACTGCCTCCCATGCCCAGTTTTGATGTCGTGATCGAACCCGACCTGGTCGAACTGCGCAACGCAGTCGAACAGGCCAACAAGGAGATCGGCACGCGCTTCGACTTCAAGGGCAGCAGTTCCAAGGTGGAACTGTCCGAACGCAGTGCCAAGGACAAGGAACTCATCCTCTTTGCCGACAGCGACTTCCAACTCCAGCAGGTACGCGACGTGCTGCTGACCCGCCTGGCCAAGCGCGGCGTGGATGTGCGTTTCCTGGACCTGTCCGGCACGCCCCAGAAGCTGGGGGGCGACAAACTCAAGCTGGCCGTGCCGGTCCTGAACGGGATCGACGCGGAAACTGCCAAGAAAGCGCAGCAGACGCTCAAGGCCTCCAAGCTCAAGGTGCAAGGCGCCATCCAGGGCGACGCGGTGCGTGTCACCGGCGCCAAGCGAGACGACCTGCAAGCCGCCATGGCCCTGCTGCGCAAGGAACTGGCTGACGTGCCCCTGTCCTTCGACAACTTCAGGAGCTGAAGGTGGGCCCCCAAGCTCGCTTGCGCTCGCTGCCCCCCAAGGGGGTCGTCCGCCTGCGGCCCGGCGGAGCCGGTTCCGCGGCGGGAGACTTGATCAAGCGATTCGGACGGCTGTGTGCGTCTCTTTTCCTTTTCTGCGCTTCTGTCGCGAATGCCCAGCAAGTCGCCCTGGCCGGCCGCATGGGCGACCGCGCCCTGCTGGTGGTCAACGGCACGCCCTACACCGTGGCGGTGGGCGCCACGGGTGGCGGCGTGAAACTGCTGGCCTGGCTGGGCGAGGACGCCGAGGTCGACGTTGGCAGCAAGCGCGTGCGCCTTCGCCTCGGCGGCACGCCCGCCCAGTTGGGCGCCGGACCGACGGTGCCCGCCCGGGAAATCGTCATGGCTGCCGGGCAAGGCGGACACTTTACGCCAGAAGGCAGCATCAACGGCCGCAACGTTCGCTTCATGGTGGACACCGGGGCCACGCTGGTCGCCATTGGCCAGGATGAGGCCGCGCGGCTGGGCCTGGACCTGAGCAACGCCAGCAAGGGCATCAGCCACACCGCCAACGGTCCGGTGCCGGTGCAGATCGTCGTGCTGGACCGCATCCGCGTCGGCAGCGTGGAAATCACCAACGTCGGCGCGTCCATCGTGCCCCAGGCGCTGCCCTTCGTGCTCTTGGGCAACAGCTTCCTCAGCCGCTTCCAGATGCGCCGTGACAACGACGTGATGCAGCTGACACTGAAGTAGCCGCGGGCGCCGTACGGCAGCTTTGTCTCCCCAGGGACAGGGGATTTTCGAACGATCGTGCTAAAAACGCAGGCTCCGGCCTGCTGCTCGCAGCCCTGCCACGAGGGACACACAACCCATGGATCTGAACTTCACTGCGGAAGAACTCGCCTTCCGCCAGGACATCCGGCAATGGGTGGCCGACAACCTGCCCGCCGACATCGCGCACAAGGTGCGCACCGCCCTGCGCCTGAGCCGCGACGACATGCAGCGCTGGGCCAAGATCCTGGGCAAGAAAGGCTGGCTCGGCTGGGGCTGGCCCAAGCAGTTTGGCGGCCCGGGCTGGAACGGCATTCAGAAGCACCTGTTCGAAGAGGAATGCGCCCTGGCCTGTGCGCCCCGCGTCATTCCCTTCGGCCCCGTGATGGTGGCGCCGGTGATCATGGCCTTCGGCAATGCCGAACAGCACCAGCGCTTCCTGCCGGGCATTGCCAGCGGCGAAGTCTGGTGGAGCCAGGGTTACAGCGAACCGGGATCGGGATCGGACCTGGCGTCGCTGAAGTGCAAGGCTGAACGGGTCTCCACAAGCTCGGGCGACAAGTACATCGTCAACGGCCAGAAGACCTGGACCACTCTGGGCCAATACGGCGAGTGGATCTTCTGCCTGGTGCGCACCAGCAGCGAAGGCAAGCCGCAGACCGGCATCAGCTTCCTGCTGATCGACATGAAGAGCCCCGGCATCACGGTGCGCCCCATCATCCTGATGGACGGCGAACACGAGGTGAACGAGGTCTGGTTCGACAACGTGGAAGTACCGGCCGAGAACCTCATCGGCGAAGAGAACAAGGGCTGGACCTACGCCAAGCACCTGCTGGCGCACGAACGAACCAACATTGCCGACGTGAACCGCGCCAAGCGCGAACTGGAGCGCTTGAAGCGCGTGGCCAAGGCTGAGGGTGTCTACGACGACGCACGCTTCCGCGACCAGATCGCGCTGCTGGAAGTGGACGTCGTGGCCCTGGAAATGCTCGTGCTTCGCGTGCTGTCTGCCGAAAAGAGCGGCAAGCAGACGCTGGACATCGCGGGCCTGCTGAAGATCCGCGGCAGCGAAATCCAGCAGCGCTACAGCGAACTGATGATGCTGGCCGCAGGTCCGCTGTCGCGGCCCTATATCCACGAGGCCATGGAAGCCGGCTGGCAGGGCGATCTGGCCTTTCCGTCCACGCTGCTGCCGCTGGCCGGCACCTACTTCAACATGCGCAAGACCACCATCTACGGCGGCAGCAATGAAGTGCAACGCAACATCGTCTCGCAGACGGTCCTGGGCAGCTGAGAGGGCATCGACATGGATTTCGACTTCAACGAAGACCAGGATTCCCTTCGCGATGCGGTCCGCCGCTGGGTCGACAAGGGCTTTTCATTCGAACGCCGCCACGCCCTGGCCAAGGCCGGCGGCGCGACGCGCGCTGTTTATGGCGAATTGGCCGAGCTGGGCCTGAGCGCCCTGGTGGTGCCGGAAGACCAGGGCGGCCTGGGCCAGGGCGCCATCGACGCCATGGTGGTGGCCGAAGAACTGGGCCGCGGGCTGGTCAATGCGCCGTATGCCCATGCCGCGCTGATGACGCCTGCCTTGCTGGCCAAGGCGCCGGACGACTTGCGCAGCGCCTGGCTGTCCGGCATCGCCTCCGGCGAACTGCTGGTCGTGCCGGCGCTGCAGGAACGCGCCGCACGCTACCGCTGGAACCAGGTGACGACGAGGGCCACGTCGGCAGATGGCGCCTGGTCCCTGTCGGGCACCAAGTGCGCTGTGCCTGCCGCCGACGAAGCTGACGCCTTCCTGGTGCCGGCCCGCGTCAGCGGTGCGGATGCCGACTCCAGCGGCATCGCGCTCTTCCTGGTCCGCAAGGCAGACGCCGAAGTCACGGCCTATCCCACGCAGGACGGCGCTCGCGCGGGCGACGTTCACCTGTCAGGCAGCAGCGCCGCCCTGGTGGCCGAAGACGCCTTTGCGCTCATCGAAACTGCCGTGGACGTGGGCATTGCCGCCCACTGCGCAGAAGCGGTCGGCCTGATGGACCGGCTGGTGGCGGTGACGGTGGAGTACATGAACACGCGCAAGCAGTTCGGCACCACGCTGGCCAGCTTCCAGGCTTTGCGCCACCGCATCGCGGACGTGAAGATGCAGCTGGAACTGGGCCGCAGCATGAGTTACTTCGCCAGCCTGAAGCTGGGTGAGCCGCCCGCTGCACGCCGCCGTGCGCTCAGCCAGGCCCGAGTGCAACTGGGCCAGTCCATGCGCTTCGTGGGACAGCAATGCATCCAGTTGCACGGTGGCATCGGCTGCACGGACGAGTACATCGCCAGCCACTGCTTCAAGCGCCTGACCATGCTGGAAATGACGCTGGGCGACAGCCTGCACCACCTGGGCGAGGTGTCGGCGCGCATGCAGGATACGGCGGGCGTGTTCGCTTAAGTCATGCGTCCGCCGGGCTCGCCTTGTTCGCCACCCGCCCAGGGGGCGCCCGCAGCGGCCAGGCGCAGCGCGTTCCGCGCAAGACCTTGAGCGTGCTGTACCCCGGCGCACTGACGGACATCGCCGGCCTCAGCGTCGGCCACGCCGCCGCGGCCGGCAGGCCGACAGGCTGCAGCGTGGTCCTGTGCCCGCAAGGCGTGGTGGCTGGCGTGGCGGTGCGCGGCGGTGCACCCGGCACGCGCGAAACCGAACTGCTGCGCCCGGAAAACACCGTGCAGGTGGTGCATGCCGTGCTGCTGACGGGCGGCAGCGCCTTCGGTCTGGACGCTGCAAGCGGCGTCATGCGCTGGCTGGACGAGCGCGGCCACGGCCTGGTGGTGGGCCCGACGCGTGTGCCCATCGTGCCTGCTGCGGTGCTCTTCGACCTGTGGGTGGGCGACCCTCGCATCCGGCCCGGGGCCGACACCGGCTATGCCGCCTGCGAGGCGGCCAGCACGGCGCCACCCGCACAAGGCAAGGCCGGCGCCGGCCTGGGCGCCACGGTGGGCAAGCTGTTTGGCATCGCACGAGCCAGCGCGGGTGGCATCGGAACGGCCTGTGTGCAAGTGGGCGCCTTGCGCGTGGCCGCCCTGGTGGCCGTGAATGCGATTGGCGACGTGCTGGACGAAACCGGCCAAGTCATCGCCGGTGCCCGATCAACAGACGGCCCAGGCTTCGTGCGCAGCACCGAAGCCTTGCTGTCCGGTGCCGGTCCCGCGCACGTGATGGCCGGCATGGCCACCACCATCGGCATCGTGGCCACCGACGCGGTGCTGACCAAGGCGCAGGCCACCACCTTGGCGGCGCACGCGCACCACGGGCTGCCGCGTGCGGTAAGCCCCATCACGCCAAACGACGGCGACAGCTTCTTTGCCCTGGCCACCGGCACGGCAGGCTTGGCCGGTGACCTCACCGCGCTCGGCGCCATGGCGGCCGAGGCGGTGACCCGCGCCATCCGCAACGCGGTACGCGCGGCGGCCACGCAGTCCGCCTGAGCGCGCTCAGCCCTTGCGCGTGAAATCGCGCTCGGGCCTTCGCCTGGCATGCATTTCCTTCCGGAGATCCATGTCCCGGCTCAGTCGGTGCGGTAAAGGTCGCCCAGCACGACGCCCTCGCGCCGCGGGTCGGCGCCACCTTCCAGGTAGTAGTAGCCCTGGGGGTTGCTGCGGCGAACGATGGTCGCAATGCCGCTGCTCTGCTGCGCCGTGTTCACCGTGTGGCCCAAGGCGCGCAAGCCCGTGATGAGTGCGTCGTTGGCGCCATTGCTGGTGGCGTCCACGTTCGGATGCTCGCTGCCCACGTTGGTGTTGACACTGTTGGCCGCACCGAAGTCCACCAGGGCCGTGGCCTGCTGCGCGTCCAGGCCCCAGTCGACAAAGCCAACCAGGGTCTTGGCCACGTACTGGATGATGGTGGCGCCGCCCGGTGAACCCGTGGCCAGGCGGAATTCGCCGCGCGTGCCGTCGGCGGCCTTGCGGAAGGCCAGCGTCGGCGCCATGGAGCTGCGGGGCCGCTTGTTGGGGCCCACGCGGTTGGCAATGGGCAGGCCCGCGCCGTCCGTCGGCACCGCAGAGAAGTCCGTCAACTGGTTGTTCAGCAGGAAGCCACCGCGCGTCATGTGGAAGGCACCGAAGGCCGACTCCACCGTGGTCGTCATGGACACCACGTTGCCGTCGCCGTCCACGATCGTGATCTGCGTCGTGCCGTTTTCCGGAGAAGGCCCGTGGATACCCAAGGGCACAAAGCCCGCAAAGGTGCCGGGTTGGGCCGTGCCCATGCTGCGCGTCAGGTCGATCAGGCCCGCGCGGCCGCGCAGGTAGGTCGTGTCCAGGAGTGCGGCCGTGCTGCCACCAGGCAGCGGGACGAAGTCGGTGTCGGCCACATACTTGTCGCGGTCGGCGTAGGCCAGGCGTTCGGCTTCGGACACCAGATGGACGCCAAAGGCCGTGGGCTTGCCGCCGTTGTCGTCCAATGCCGTGGGCTTGTGCAGCGACAGGTCGAAGTTCTCCAGGATGCCCAGGGTCTGCGCAACGGCCAGGCCGCCGCTGCTGGGCGGCGGCATGCCGCAGACCCACAAGCTGCGGTAGGTGGTGCAAATGGCCGTGCGCTTGACAGACCGGTAGGCCGCCAGGTCCGCGAGCGTGGTGAGGCCCGCGGTGATGCCGCCATTGGTGTCCGAGATCTCGTCGACGATGTCCTGCGCAATGCTGCCGCTGTAAAAGGCCGCGATGCCACCTGTGGCCAAGGCCCGGAATGTGGCAGCCAGCGCCGGGCTGGTCAGCAACGTGCCCGTGGCCTTGGCCGTGCCGTCGGCGTTCAGGAAATACGCGCGTGCCTCCGGGTCGCGCTGCAACTGAGTGGCCGACGCTGCGACGGAAGCCGACATGCGCGGGCTGATGCGGAAGCCGTCGGTGGCGATCTTGATGGCCGGGTCGAACAGCTGCGACCAGGGCAGTCGGCCGCCGTCCCGGTAGGCGGTGTCCAGCATGTGCAGCACACCCGGCGTGCCGATGCTGCGCCCGCTGGCGCGAGCATTGGGCAGCGGCGTGGTCTGCTGGGAGTCGCTGATCCAGCGCAGGTAGTTTTCGGTGGCCGCGGCGGGTGCCATCTCACGCCCGTCGTAGGCCGTGACGGCGCCCGTGCGGCGGTTGTAGTGCAGCATGAAGGCGCCACCGCCGATGCCACTGGACTGCGGCTCCACCAGGTTCAGCACCATCTGAGTGGCAATGGCCGCGTCCACCGCCGTACCGCCCTGCTTGAGGATGTCGCAGCCGGCCTTGGCCGCCAGCGGGTTGGCGGCCACCACCATGAAGCTGCGCGAGAAGGCCGTCTTCTTGGTGACGAAGCCGGTGGGGATTTCCGGCGCGCCATTCTGGCCGGGCGTGCCCGGGTCGTAGACCGCGCCGGTGGTGCTGTATTGGAGGCAGGCGTTTTCGCCCACCGGGTCGCCGTCGTCGCCGCTGCCGCACGCGGCCAACAGCAGCGCGCAGAGCAGCGCCTGGGCGGCACGGCCCGGGCGGGGCCAAAGGGTTGTCATGCGGGACCTCCTGAACGGTTGTTGGACAAGATCTTCCGACCGCACCGCAACCTTGCACACCGGGTCAACCCGGTCCGATGCGACACTTTGTGACCATGCGCATCGCCGACATCCTGTTCACCCAAGGTTTTGGCAGCCGGCGCGAGTGCGCTGCATTGTTGTCGGCGGGTCAAGTCCAGGTCGGGGCGCAGGTCATAGAAGACCCGGCAGCCGACTTTGACATCGAGGGCCTGGTGTTTGATGTCAGTGGCACGGCCTGGCCTTTTTGCGACAAGGCGCTGGTGCTCTTGAACAAGCCGGCAGGTTTCGAGTGTTCGCGCGCGCCCCGTGACCACCCCGGCGTGCTGAACCTGCTGCCCCTGCCCCTGCGCCGCCGCGTGCAGCCGGTGGGTCGCCTGGACCAGGACACCACAGGCTTGCTGATGCTGACCGACGACGGCACCTTGCTGCACCGCTTGACCTCTCCCAAGCACCACGTGCCCAAGGTCTATGAAGTGACGGCACGCCACCCAGTCACGGCAGACCAGGTGGCGCAGTTGCTGGCTGGTGTGCTGCTGCATGACGACCCGCGGCCTGTCAGGGCCGCCGCCTGTGAAATCACTGCCGAATGCGCGTTTCGCCTGACCATCACCGACGGCCGCTACCACCAGGTCAAGCGCATGGTGGCCGCCTCGGGCAACCGCGTGGAAGCCCTGCACCGCAGCGCCTTCGGTGCGCTGCGCCTGGACGACACCTTGGCCCAGGGCCACTGGCGTTGGCTCAGCGCCGACGAGAACGCCTCGCTCAGGTCCGCGCCGCGTGCCGCCGCGCCAGGCGCGCCCGGTTGAAACTGCGCAAGGCCTGGCGCGGCGCTTCCAGCGCGCGCCACACGCCCCAACGCCAGTGTTCCGCGGCGCTGAGCGTCGGCACCTGGGCCCGGCGCCGCCGGTCCACGGCCTGGTCGATGGCCGAACCCCAGGCCGCCACCATGTGGCTGAAGCTGAACCGCGCCCGCACGTCCCGCATGGCGGCCTGGGCCAGCCCCTGGCGCCAGGCGGCATTGGTGCAGACACGTCGCAAGGCGGCCTCCCAGGCTTGCGCGTCGTTGGGCACCAGCACACCGGTCACGTCATCCTGCATCACGTCGGCATACGGGCTGACAGCGGATGCCAACACGGCCATGCCAGCGTGGCTGTACTCGAACCACTTGATCGCACTTTTGCAAGCGGCGAAGCGGCTGGCTTCCAACGGAATGACCGCCACCACATTCGGCAGTTCGCGGGCCCACGGAATGAAGCGATCGCGCGGCATCAGCCCCTGGGCCCGCACGGGCACACCTGCCGCGGCCAGCCGCTGGGCCGGCGGCCCGACCGCCACGATCTGCACGCCCTCTCCGGCCACGGCCTTCAGTGCCGGGAACAGGAAGTCCGTGGCCAGGTCTTCCATGGAGGCCAGAAGCAGCGTCACGGGCTCGCCCGGCCGCGGGGCCGGTGCGGCCAGCTCCTCAGGGGGCCAGGCCGCGTTGGGAACCAGGGCCCAGTTCGGCACGGCCAGTTCGTGGCCCAGGCGTGCGGTGGACACCGTCACCAGGTCGCACGTCGCCAGGCATTGCCTCAGCCAGGCTTGCGCGGACCGCACGGCGCTGGCGTTGGAAATGTGGTCGGGCAGGTCGGTCAAGAGATCGTCGATCTCATAAACAACGGCGCCACCGCGTGCGCGCACCAGCCGCTGCATCGCGCAGGCCCGCTGCGACAAGCCGCGCTGCACGACCAGCACATCGGCACGGGCCAGCAAGTACCAGGTGCAGTCGTGAAAGGACCGGATGTCGAGTGTCCACCCGCGCTGTTGCACCAGCCGCTCCAGCGGGTTGCGCAGGCGGATCTGGGCAATCAGCGCGTCGGCCTCACCGGCCAGGGCCAGCAGCCTCAATATGCCCTCATGGGCCGTGCTGGGCCACCAGTTCCCAGATGAGGTGGCCGCAGGCGCCGCGGCGCACCCGCTGCGCATGCCGCCAACGCTGCCAGGCGTTGGCCGGCGGCTGCGTGTAGACGGCACCTGCATGGTGGCGCGTCAATTGCACGCGGCGCACGGAGAAGTCACCGTGGAAGCCGTACATCGCGGCCATGCGAGTCGGCCGCGCAAAGTACTCGTGCGTGCCCGTGGTGATGACGTTGACGTGCGTCGGGTCCTGGAACACCGCCGGGTGCGGGTAGACCGGCGTCACGGCGTAAAACACACCGTCCGGCTTCAGCACGCGCCAGACTTCGTTCATCAATTCCACGAATGGGAATCGGGTGCCCTGCCCGTCTGCCGCAGTCAATACGCGCGGCACATGCTCCAGGAAGTCGTAGGCCGACACCGAGTCGAAGAACTGCCCGTCGAAGGGGATGGCCTGGACAGCCAGGTTGGCAGCACGAACCCGGCCGTCACCGCTGGGCGCGATGTCCACGCCGAAGAGTTCGTCGCGTCCATAGGGATTGCGTGGCACCGGGCCACAGCCCAGGTCCAGGTGCCGGGTGCTCACGCGCCGGACCCGCTGCTCATCGCGGGCTCAACAGCCCCATGATGGATGCGGCCGCACCCAGAATGCGCGTGCTGGGCTCTGTGCGGCCGGCGGCCTGACGGCGTTGCAGCAACTGCTGCGCGGCCACCGGCATGCCGCGCATCAGCATGGCACGGGCCAGGCGTCGCGCGTCACGGCTCAGGAAGAACTCTTCCGGCAAGCGGTGCAGCCATTCCTGCAAGGTAGCCTGGTCGAGCACATCGGGCAGGTTGTAGGCGCCGTGGAAGCCGAAGGTCACGCCACTGGGCGACTCGTTTTCATAGGCGAAGCGACGCGCCAGTCGAGGCGGCGCGAAGCTGACGCCATGGACCTGCTGAAGGAATTCCCGTTGCTGACGACAAAGCACGACGTCTTCCGGGTGCTCAGCGGTGATGCGCGGGTCCATGCCTGCGGCCATGAACCGGCGCGAGCGCAGCGAAAAGCCGCCATTGCCCACGCTCAGGTGATCCGGCTGATCCGGCCAGACCGCGCCGATGTAGTCATGGGCCAGGAATTCGTCCGTCCAGGCTTCCGGGTGGGCGACAAAGCCATCCCACTGCGTCACCAGTGCATGGGACGTGCGGATGTAGGCGGGCATCTGCCGCATCACGAAGTGCGAATACTCGGCGCCGCTGCGGATGGGTTCGATCTCGACGATCTCCAGCCCCGGCAACACCACGGCCGGCAACCAGTCATGGGTGAAGAGCAGGACACGGCCGAAATCGCAATGCTGCATGGAACGCAGCAGCGCCTGCGCCGCCAGGGAAGGCGCTCGCGTGTCCACGGCACACAGCGTGACCTGTGCAAGGGGCAGCCGGCTCATGCGGCGCATTGTGCCAGTGGCAAGGGGGGTGGAAATCCCCTGGTCGATACACTGCCTGGATGAGTCCGCCTCCCCTACGCCGCATCGGCATCAGCCTGGGCAACATCGGCGCGCTGCACGACGGACTGGGCGAATTTGCGCTACAAATCGGCCGGCGCGTGGCCGCCGCGGCGCCGCTGTGGAGAGAGCGCGATGGCGTGGCCATGGACTTCCACCTGCGCCCCCAGTTCACCGGTCTGTTCGGTCAGGACGTGGGCTACCTGCCAGTCAGTCGCTGGCACCGGCTGCGGCACGTGCAAGCGCAGAGCTATGCGTTGTGGCACAGCCTGCACCAGGTCAACAAGAATCTGGCGCCCACATCCTGCAGGCCGGGCGGCGGCATCCGCATGCAGACGGTGCACGACCTGAACTACGTCCACGGCCCGCGTACGTTCTTGGCCTGGCGTGCGCATCGCCGCGCGCTGGCCATGGCGCGCCGAACCGATGCGATGACCGCCATCAGCCACCATACCGCCCACGACGTGCGTCAGTACCTGGGCTGGACCGGTGACATCACCGTCATCCACAACGGTGCGCGCAGCCTGGTGGGCTCGCCGCAGGAACCGCTGACAGGCTGGCCTGCGCAAAGCCCCAAGCCCTTCCTCTTCCACCTCAGCCGCATGTCGCCTTCCAAGAATCCGCAGGCGATCATCCAGCTGGCGCGCGCCTGGCCCGACATGAGCTTTGTGTTGTGTGGCCCGCCCAGCGATGAAGCCCGGCACCTGCACGCGACCGTGCACCTGCCCAACCTGCAATTCCACCTGGGCATCACCGACGCGCAAAAGACCTGGGCCTACGCGCACTGCTCGGGCTTCCTCTTCCCTTCACTGACCGAAGGCTTCGGCCTGCCACCGATCGAAGCCATGCACTTTGGGAAGCCCGTGTTTCTTTCGCGCCTGACCTCGCTGCCGGAGATCGGCGGTGCCGCAGCCGACTACTTCGACAACTTCGATCCCGCCGCGATGAAGGCCGTGGTGCTCCATGGCCTGGCACGCGCACAAGCGCCTGGCGGCGTCGAGGCCATCCGCCAGCACGCGGCTCAATTCAACTGGGACACCGCCGCAGGCAGCTACCTGGCCCTGTACCGGCAGCTGCTCCTGCTGCCGCCGGGATAATCCCCCACCCATGCGCATCCACCGCAGTTTTGATCTGGGCGTCCCGGCCTGCGCGCTGACCATCGGCAACTTCGACGGCGTCCACCGCGGCCACCAGGCCATGTTGGCGCTCCTGACCAGCGAGGCGCGACACCGCGGCCTGCCGTCGTGCGTGATGACTTTTGAGCCGCACCCGCGCGATCACTTTGCCAGGAAGCTCGGCAAACCTGAGCTGGCCCCGCCCCGTGTGGCCTTGCTGCGCGACAAGCTGGCCGAACTGGAACGTTGCGGTGTGGACCACGCCCTGGTGGTGCGATTTGACGACCGCTTTGCCTCCATGGCGCCGCAGGCCTTCATCCGGGACGTCCTGGTGCGTGACCTGAAGGCACGCTACCTGCTCGTCGGCGACGACTTCAGCTTTGGCGCACGCCGCGCAGGCAACTACGCCATGCTGGACGCGGCCGGGGCCGCCGGCGGCTTTGATGTCGCCCGCATGATGAGCTACGAGGTGCATGGCCTGCGAGTATCCAGTTCCGCCGTGCGAGAAGCCTTGGCCCGCGGAGACATGCCTTTGGTGGAATCTCTCCTTGGGCGCCCATACAGCATCAGCGGCCACGTCCTGCACGGCCGCAAGCTGGGCCGGGAACTGGGCTTCCGCACCTTGAACCTGCGGTTCGCCCACGCCCGGCCCGCGGCCAGCGGCATCTTTGCCGTGCGCCTGCACGGTCTGGCTGACCGGCCGCTGGACGGTGTGGCCAGCATGGGCGTGCGGCCCACGGTGGAAGACGCCGGCCGCGTCCTGCTGGAAGTGCACCTGCTGGACTGGCCCGCTGAACTGGGTCTGGAGGGCGGCTACGGACGCTGCGTGCGCGTGGACCTGCTGCACCGGCTGCACGAGGAACGCAAGTACGACTCCCTCACGGTGCTGCAACAAGCCATTGCGCAGGACACAGCAGATGCCCGTGCCTGGCTGGCCGCGCTCGCCTGACCAAACCGGGACCGATCAGAACCGCCAGGCCAGGCCGGCGTTGATGCCCCAGCCGTTGCGGTTCCCGGTCAACGGGCTGTGGGCCGCCGGGCCTAGCAGCCGCGACACACCGGCACCGCCGATGAAGATCCAGTCGTCCCACAGGTCGGTGCGGAAGCCCATGTTCCAGCCGACGTCCCGCAAGCCAGACCGCGCCTCGTAGACCGGGTAGCGGTTTTGTGTGCGGGCGGCCTGCGCTTCGGTCACGCCGTAGTAGGTCTGCATGTAGCGGTCGCCGGCCGCGCTCAGCACCACGTAGCTGTTGATGACCGTGTTGCGGCCTTCCTCAAAGCGGTGTTCCAGCCCGAAGCTGACATCGCCAAAGTAGCCGCCGCCCTTGCCCAGCATGTCCCAGCTCCAGGAGCTGCCCACGCGGAAGGGGTTGTCCAGACGCCAGTTCAGGTTCAAGCGGCCGCGGATGGTGGGCTTGATGTCGCCCAGACCCGTCAGCGCTTCGCTGCTGTTCTCGCCACGGCCCTGGTCCACCCGCAGGGCCAGGTTGGCACGGAAGCGGTTGCTGTTGCTCAGGTCCACACCCAGGCCGCGGACCACGTCGTCGGCCCGCCGCGTGACAAAGCCGCTGGCATTGGTGATGGTGAAGCGCCCGTAGCGCAGAAAGAGCGCTGGCGACACCTTGGCGATGTTCCTGGCGCTGCCGCTGTACTCAGGCCGGTAGCTGCCGGTGAATCCAATGGCGCCCTCCCAGCGCGTCTGCACGTCTGGCGCGCTGGGAGGGGCCTCCGCAGGGGCAGGCGTAGACACGGGTTCGGCAGGGGCGATGGCTGCGCTGGCAGGCGCTTCCGGGTCCGCGGCATGTGCCGTGAGCGACAAGCCGGTGCAAAAGAGGACACAGGTGACGGCAGCGCAATGAGGATTCAGGTCAGGCTCGGTAGAATGTGTGCATGCGCACGACACCGCATTCTGCGGCTTTCCTCCAAGCACCCCCGCGGTGGCTCGCGGCCACCCGCCGCCAGACGACGCGCGACCGAATTAGCGGGCCGGCCACCTAAGGGTGGACCCGGCGGCGGGCAGACGCCCTGCCGCGCCCCGTTCGCAGCCGCGCCGTCACCGACGCCCTGCCCCCCGATTGATGCACGGGCCTGCCAGCAGGCCCGCACCGGCGACAGGCCGGAGACAGGTTCCAAATGAGCACCCCCACGGACAGCACCCCGACGGACTACCGCAGCACCCTGAACCTGCCCGACACGCCTTTCCCCATGCGTGGCGACCTGCCCAAGCGGGAGCCCGCGTGGATCAAGGCCTGGAACGACACCAGCCAGGGCGGCGGCCTCTACAAGCGCCTGCGCATGGCCCGCCACGGCGCGCCGCTGTTCGTGCTGCACGACGGCCCGCCCTATGCCAACGGCAAGCTGCACATCGGCCACGCGGTCAACAAGATCCTCAAGGACATGGTGGTCAAGAGCCGGCAACTCGCCGGCTATGACGCCCGCTATGTGCCCGGCTGGGATTGCCACGGCCTGCCGATCGAAAACCAGGTCGAAAAGGACAACGGCCGCGGCTTGCCGCGCGACAAGGTGCAGGCCCTGAGCCGCGCCTACGCGACCGAGCAGATCGCCCAGCAGATGACCGATTTCCAGCGCCTGGGCGTCATCGGCGAGTGGGACAACCCCTACCGCACGATGAACTTCGCCAACGAGGCAGGTGAGCTCCGCGTCCTCAAGCGGCTGATGGAGCGCGGCTACGTCTACCGCGGCGCCAAACCCGTGTACTGGTGCTTCGACTGCGGATCTTCGCTGGCGGAATTCGAAATCGAATACGCCGA
Source organism: uncultured beta proteobacterium (assembly GCA_963750785.1). GTDB lineage: Bacteria > Pseudomonadota > Gammaproteobacteria > Burkholderiales > Burkholderiaceae_C > Rubrivivax. The sequence goes on from CAVVSC010000011.1 coordinate 203,896, forward strand.
CAAGTCATCGCCGACCGTGGACGTCGCCTTCAAGGCCGCCGACCCGGCCGCGCTGGCCGCCGCCTTCGGGCTACCGTCGCTGGCCAAGGACGCCTTTGCCGTCATCTGGACGACGACGCCGTGGACGCTGCCCGCCAACCAGGCGCTGAACCTGAACCCGGACCTGGTCTATGCGCTGGTCGACACCGACCGCGGCCTGCTGATCCTGGCTGAAGCCCTGGTGGAGAAGTGCCTGGCGCGCTACCAGCTGCAAGGCACGGTGGTCGCCACCACGGTTGGCAAGAACCTGGCCGGCCTGAACTTCTGGCACCCGCTGGCCGACGTGGACACAGGCTACCGCCGCCTGTCGCCCGTGTACCTGGCCGACTATGCCACCGCGGAAGACGGCACCGGTCTGGTCCACTCGTCGCCCGCCTACGGCCTGGAGGACTTCAATTCCTGCCTGGCCCACGGCATGACCAGCGACCAGATCCTGAACCCCGTGCAGGGCAACGGCGTGTATGAAGACGCGCTGCCGCTTTTTGGCGGCCAGTTCATCTGGAAGGCCAACCCGGTCATCGTCGACACGCTGCAGCAGGCCGGCCGCCTGCTGGCCACCGACAAGCTGCTGCACAGCTACCCGCACTGCTGGCGCCACAAGACGCCGGTGATCTACCGTGCGGCGGCGCAGTGGTTCGTGCGCATGGACGAAGGCGACGGCGTCTGCACGGTGGACAAGGCGCCGGGCACCCTGCGGCAGACGGCCCTGGCCGCCATCGAACAGACCAATTTCTACCCGGAAAACGGCCGGGCCCGCCTGCGCGACATGATTGCCAACCGGCCCGACTGGTGCATCAGCCGCCAGCGCAACTGGGGTGTGCCGCTGCCTTTCTTCCTGCACAAGGTGACGGGCGAACTGCACCCGCAGACGCTGGCCTTCATGGACCGCGCGGCGGACCTGGTGGCGCAAGGCGGTGTCGAGGCCTGGTCGAAGCTGGACGCGGCCGATTGGCTGGGTTCCGAAGCCGAGGACTACGCCAAGAGCAACGACATCCTGGACGTGTGGTTCGACAGCGGCAGCACCTTCAGCCACGTGCTGCGCGGTTCGCACCCCGGCGGCAGCCATGCCACCGGACCGGAAGCCGACCTCTACCTGGAAGGCCACGACCAGCACCGCGGCTGGTTCCACAGCTCGCTGCTCATCGGCTGCGCCCTGGAAGGCCGCGCGCCTTACCGTGGCCTGCTGACCCACGGCTTCACCGTGGACGGCCAGGGCCGCAAGATGAGCAAGAGCCTGGGCAACATGACCGAGATGGGCAAGGTCACGCAGCAGTTGGGCGCGGAGATCATCCGCCTATGGTGTGCGTCGACCGACTATTCCGGCGACCTGAGCGTGGACGACAAGATCCTGGCGCGCGTGGTGGACGGCTACCGCCGCACCCGCAACACGTTGCGCTTCCTGATGGCCAACACCAGCGACTTCGACGCCAAGACGCAGGCCGTGCCGCTGGCGCAGATGCTGGAGATCGACCGCTGGGCGCTGTCCCGAGCAGCGGAAGTCCAGGCCGAAATGCTCCAGCACTACCAGGTGCACGAGTTCCATCCGGTGGTGTCCAAGCTGCAGGTGTTCTGCTCTGAAGACCTCGGTGCCTTCTACCTGGACGTGCTGAAAGACCGGCTCTACACCACGGCTCCCAACAGCCTGGCGCGGCGCAGTGCGCAGACGGCGCTGTGGCAGATCACGCACGCCATGCTGCGCTGGATGGCGCCCTTCCTCAGCTTCACGGCAGAAGAAGCGTGGAAGGTGTTCAACGGCGGTGACTCCATCTTCACCGAGACATTCTGGGCCTTTGAAGCACCGGACAAGGCGCTGCTGGACAAGTGGTCCCGCATCCGCGAGGTGCGCGACGCCGTGAACAAGGAAATCGAAGCCCTGCGCACGGCCGGCGGTGTCGGTTCCTCCCTGCAGGCCAACGTGGCCGTCACCGCGCCTGCGGCCGAGCACGCTCTGCTGGCCAGCCTGGGCGATGACCTCAAGTTCGTGCTGATCACCTCGGTGGCGAAGCTGTTGCAGGGCGACGCACTGGGCGTGTCCGTGCAAGCCAGCACGGACATCAAGTGCGAACGCTGCTGGCACTACCGCAGCGACGTGGGCCAGGACCCGGCCCACCCGCTGCTGTGCAGGCGCTGCACCAGCAACCTGCACGGTGCGGGCGAAGTCCGCAAGGTGGCCTGAGCATGGCGCGCAGCAACTCCGGCGAGCCCAGCCTCTGGCTGTGGCTAGGCCTGGCCGGCATCGTCATCCTGGCCGACCAGGTGACCAAGACGCTGATCGTCGGCCACTTTGAACTGCACGAATCGCGCCCGGTCACAGAGTGGTTCAACCTGGTCCGCGCCCACAACCGCGGCGCGGCGTTTTCATTCCTGAGCGATGCGTCCGGCTGGCAGCGCTGGGCCTTCACAGGTCTGGGTGTGGCTGCGTCCGGCTTCATCGTGTGGATGCTGCGCAGCCACCCGGCGCAGAAGCTCTTCTGCTTTGCCGTCAGCCTGATCATGGGCGGTGCGCTGGGCAATGTGCTGGACCGCGTGATCCACGGCTACGTGGTGGACTTCCTGCAGTTCCGCTTCGACTTCCTGTCGCCGCTGTTCCCGGGCGGCTATTTCCCCAGCTTCAACTTTGCCGACAGCGCCATCACGCTGGGGGCGCTGTGCCTGGTGCTGGACGAAATCCTGCGCGTGCGCCGCGGGCGCTGAAGGCGGCCCGACCCGGGCTTGCCCGGATGACCCTTTATCTGTCAGGGGCATAAGCTCGGCACGATGAGTGAAGCCGTTCCTGCCCCCGTCCCTGAACCCGGCGCGCCGGCGCCCATCGTCCTGAAGCCCGTCAGCTTCGCCGACCCGCTTCGCTGGTTGGTCCAGGGCTGGCAGGACTTCCGCCGCGCACCGGGCATCGGACTTTTTTACGGCGCCTGCTTCATGGTGATGGGCTGGGCGCTGATGAAGGTGTTCGAAAGTTCTCCCGCCTACGTGCTGGCACTGTCCGGTGGCTTCCTGCTGATGGGCCCCTTCCTGTGCCTGGGCCTGTACCGGGTGAGCCAGCGGCTGCAAGACGGGGCCCGGCCCGAGTTTTCGGATTCGCTGTTTGCCTGGCAGGCACGCACGGGCCAGTTGGGCATCTTCGGGGTGGTGCTGCTCGTGCTGGAAATGCTGTGGGCGCGCAGCACGCTGGTGGTCTTTGCCGTCACCTTTGACGGCATGCCGGACTTCCAAGGCTCCCTGGGCGCGCTGGTGTCAGGCGAGAACCTGAGCTTCCTGCTGGTGTGGCTGGTGGTGGGGGCGGTGTTTGCGCTGCTAATCTATTCGGTCAGCGTGGTGTCCATGCCCATGATCCTGCACCGCCAGACCGACGCCGTCACGGCCGGTCTGACCAGCCTGCGCCTGGTGTTGTCGCAGACACCGGTGATGCTGTTCTGGGGCCTCATCATCAGCCTGCTGGTGCTGCTGGCGATGTTGCCCTGGTTCGCGGGCTTGCTGGTCATCGGACCTGTGCTGGGCCATGCCAGTTGGCATGCCTACCGCGCCACCGTGCTGGACTGAGGGCCTATCGACGGTCGCCCATGGCGTAGGCCAGGGTCCCCAGGTCCACGTACTCCAGTTCGCCTCCCGCGGGCACGCCGCGCGACAGGCGCGTGACCTTGATGCCACGTGCTTTCAGCGCCCCTGCCAAGGCCTGCGCCGTGACTTCGCCTTCGGCCGTGAAACTGGTGGCCAGGATCACTTCTTCCACCGTGCCGTCGTCCACGCGCGTCAGCAACTGGTTCACACCGATCTCGCCCGGCCCCACGCCTTGCAGCGGGTTCAGACGACCCAGCAGCACGAAGTACAGGCCCTTGTAGCTGCCACTGCGTTCCAGCGCAGCCTGGTCAGCGGGCGACTCCACCACGCACAGCTGACGCGTGTCGCGACGCCCGTCCAGGCAGGTGTTGCAGACCTCGCTCTGCGTGAAGGTGTGGCAACGGCTGCAGTGCTGCATGCGCACCATGGCGTCGGTCAACGCCCCGGCCAGGCGGCGTGCACCGTCACGGTCGTGCTGCAGCAGGTGGTAGGCCATGCGCTGGGCCGACTTCACGCCCACGCCGGGCAGCCGGCGCAGCGCGTCGATCAGACCTTCCAGCGCAGGTTCAGACACGTCAGAAGGGGAACTTCATGCCGGGTGGCAGGGGCATGCCTGCCGTCAGCTTGCTCATCTTGGCCGTGCTGACTTCTTCGGCGCGGCGCACCGCGTCATTGAAGGCGGCAGCCACCAGGTCTTCCAGCATGTCCTTGTCCTCAGCCAGCAGGCTGGGGTCGATGGCCACGCGCTTGACATCGTGCTTGCAGGTCATGGTGACCTTCACCAAGCCGGCACCCGACTGGCCTTCCACTTCCACCAGCGCCAGTTCGTCCTGGGCGCGCTTCATGTTGTCTTGCATGGCCTGCGCTTGTTTCATCAAGCCCGCCAGTTGGCCCTTCATCATGGTGTCAGTCCTCTCAACAGATTCAAATGGGTTTGATCGACCCGGGCACGATGCGCGCGGTCTTGAACTGGTTCATCAATTCCAGCACCACCGGGTCTTGCTGGATGGTGGCCTCGGCAACCGCCTGGCGGCGCTGCCGTTCAGCCGCGTCGCGCTGGGCGGGTGAGTCTGCGGGCTGCCCGGCCTGCACGTCCAGTGTCACGGCAAATCCCAGGTGGGCAGAAAGGGCCGCCGTGAGCTTGTCGGCCAGCGCCGGCTGGCGCAGCGGTTCACGCGCCACCGTCAGCAGCCAGCGCGGTGGCGATTGCGTGTCGTCGATGCGCGTGAGCCCGGCCTGCTGCGCCAGTTCGCGCACCAGCGCAACGATGCCGGCCTGGTCGACGAGCGACTTGACGATGCTGTTCCAGCGGTCGCCCAGTGCGGCGTCGGATGCGGTGATCTCGACCGCGACGGCTGCCGCCGGTTTGGGCGCGTGCTGAGGCGGCTGTGCTGGCTCTGGCGAAGCGGCAGCTGACGCATGGGCCGGTGCTGCCGACACCGAGGGCGCAGGTGCGGTTGACTTCGGCAACGGCACCGGCTTGGGCGGCGGCTTCACCACCGCCACCGCTGGTGCCGACGGCGCACGCAAGGGCGCCGCACGTGGAGCAGTTGCCGGTGTTGCGCCTGCGGGCGGGAAAGCCAGGAATCGCAGCAGCACCATGGTCAGTGCGCCGTACTCGTCACTCATCAGGCTGAGTTCTGCGCGACCGTGCAGCACCATGCTGTAAAGCAATTGCGTTTCATCGGGCTGCAGGCTGCCGCTCAGCGCGCGCGCGTCTTCGCTGTCCGGGTCTTCAGCGTCCAAGGCGCCGGGCACCGCCTGTTCCACGGCCATCTGCTGCAGCAACCGGGCCATTTCTTCCAGGGTGGCGGCAGCTGAAAGCCCACGCGTGCGCAGGCCATCCACCGCAGCCAGCACCACCGTGCCATCGCGCCGCGCCAGGGCGTCCACCAGCGCCCTCGCGTGGCCGCGGTCCACGGCGCCCAGCATGGCGCGCACCACGTCTTCACTCAGCTTGCCACCGCCGTAGGCAATGGCCTGGTCGGTCAGGGACAGGCCGTCGCGCATGGATCCGCGCGCCGCCCGTCCCAGCAGGCGCAGGGAGCCTTCGTCGAACACCACGTGCTCTGCGCCCAGCACACGCTGCAGATGTTCGCGCACGGTGTCCGGCGCCATGGGCCGCAGGTTGAACTGCAGGCAACGGCTCAGCACGGTGGGCAGCACCTTGTCCGGGTCGGTCGTGGCCAGCACGAACTTCAGGTACTCCGGTGGCTCTTCCAGCGTCTTCAGCAGCGCATTGAAGGCGTCCTTGGACAACTGGTGCGCCTCGTCGATCATGAAGACCTTGAAGCGCCCGATGCCCGGCTTGTACGCCGCACGTTCGATCAGGTCCTTGATCTCGTCCTTGCCGCCATTGCTGGCGGCATCCATCTCGATGTAGTCCAGGTAGCGGTCGGCGTCGATTTCCGTGCAGGCCTGGCAGACGCCGCAGGGCTCGGCCGTGATGCCGCCCTGACCGTCCGGACCGGTGCAGTTCAGGCTCTTGGCCAGGATGCGGCTGACCGTGGTCTTGCCGATGCCGCGGGTGCCGGTGAACAAGTAGGCGTGGTGCAGCCTTTGCTGGGTCAGGGCATTGCTGAGCGCCTGCACAACGTGTTCCTGCCCCACCATTTGCGCAAAGCTGCGAGGGCGGTACTTGCGGGCCAGGACGACGTAGGACATGTCAGCGCCGCCCGGCCGCCCGAACGCGCTGGCGCGCCCCTTGGGGGCAGCGGACGTAGTGAGCTTGGGGCCGGTTCATTCCAGTCATTCTAGGAGGCCGGACACTGCCTTCCGGACGCGCGGGCGCCGGGGATAATCGTCGCCATGACCCAAGCCGCCGTGACTCCAGGTGTCGGTACCCCGCTGAGCTATGAGCAGGCGGGTGTCCAGTACGACCTCATCGATCCGCTCAAGGTGGCCGCGCAGCGCGCCGCAGCCGCCACCGCCACCCACCTGGCCGGCCACGGCTTCAGCGAGGTGCTGGCTTCGCGCGGCGAATCGGCCTACGTCGTGGACGTCGGCCCGTTCTACATGGCCAGCATCGTCGAATGCCTGGGCACCAAGACCCTGGTGGCCGACGAGATGCAGCGCCTCACCGGCAAGAGTCCATTTGCCGGCATTGCGCAAGACACCATCGCCATGGCGGTGAACGACCTCATCACGGTGGGCGCCACGCCGCTGGTGGTGCAGGCCTACTGGGCCGCCGGTGGCAGCAACTGGTTTTCAGACCACGAGCGCTCCCAGGCACTGGTCGCCGGCTGGAAGGCGGCCTGCGACACCTGCAAGGTGGCCTGGGGCGGCGGCGAAACGCCGGCACTGGCCGGCATCGTGGAGGCTGGCCGCATCGACCTGGCCGCATCCTGCACGGGCCTGGTCAACCCCAAGCCCCGCCTGACACTGGGCGACGACCTGGAGCCAGGCGACGCCATCGTGCTGCTGGCCAGCAGCGGCATCCATGCCAACGGCCTCAGCCTGGCGCGCAAGCTGGCCGAACGCCTGCCCCAGGGTTACCTGACCGAGATCGAACCCGGCCTGAACTACGGCGACGCGCTGCTGGCGCCGACCACGCTGTACTCACCCGTGACCGAAGCGCTGTGGACCGCCGGCGTGCGGGTGCACTACGCCGCCAACATCACCGGCCACGGCTGGCGCAAGCTGCTGCGCCACCCCAAGTCCCTGACCTACCGCATTCACACCGTGCCGCCCGTGCCCGCGGTGCTGCGCTACATCGCCGACCAGGCGGGCCACGACCACGCCGAGGCCTACGGCACCCTGAACATGGGCGCTGGCTTTGCGCTCTATGTGCATGGCGACGACGCGCACAAGGCGGTGGAGGTGGCCCAGTCGTGCGGCGTGAATGCCTGGGTCGCAGGACGCGTAGAGGCAGGTCCCAAGCAATTGCTGATCGAACCGCTGGACGTGCGATTTGCCGGCGAAGACCTTCAGCTTCGATAGCCTAGAATCGCGCTCGACGGGCCTCCCCGCATGGAAGCGCGCCCAACCGGGTCAGGTGGGGAACCAAGCAGCCCTTAGCGTTGCAACCAGTGCCGGGGGTAAGGCTCGTCACCTATTCCAAGCGTCGGCCTGAATCCGCTTCTGCGGGTCCTTCAGGCGGTTCCGCGCGAAAAGGCCGCCACGGCCTGGTCGCGAAGCCCGCGCATCAAACCCAGTTCGGCCTCTCCCAGCACGATGCTGCCCGCCGCGGACTTGTCGGCGTAGATAAGTCCGATGGGGTTGCCCTTCAGCATCATGGGCAGCAGCAGGAAGGTCGGCGCGTTGACGCGCTGGCGGTACCAGACCGGCAGTTTCCCGGCCACGGCCTTGCTATCTGCAATCAGCAGGTCGGCACCTTTGGCGCACACGGCCGCGAAAAGGTCGCTGCCCGGCGTGGACGAGGGCGCAATGCGGAAGGCCGAACTGGTGTCCTGAGAGTCCTTGCCGATGGCCACGCGCCCCATCAACTGACCGGTCTTGGGGTCGCGCAGGCAGAAGACCACGCAGCGCATGTTCAGCGACTGCTGCACCGTCTCCAGGACCAGTTTCAAGAGTTCGTTCAAGGGCAGGCTGCGGTTGGTGACCGCCTGGCGGACGCGGTCCAGGCCTTCCGACAAGCCCGGATTGAGCACCACCGCTGGTGCCACCACCGGTGCCGTCAGGCCGTGAGGCACGGTCCGGTCGACGTCCGCCTGGCGTGCCACTTCGGTCTGCAGCAGACGCCGCGCCGGCGCATTGATGGCCACGTGCAGGCCCATGGCTTGCGCCATGTGCGACAGGCGCGTGCGTGCGCCCTGCACGGTGCCCAGCATGTCCCGCGCTTCCAGGCCCAGGGCTGGCGCGTAGCAGTCGGCCACCGTGTGCAGCGCCCGGGACTGGCCGTCAGGGTCGGGCAGCAGCATGGCGTCGGTCAACGCATTGGCGCTGCGGCCAAGCCACCGCAAGCGCTCAGTGCCCCCGTCGGCCCAGCGATCCACCATGCGCGTGGGCACGTCGCCCGTGGGCATGCGCAGCGCACGCTGCAGGGTGTCGGGCAGTCCCCAGGCCTTCGCCACACCCGCGCCCAGGTCGTCCAGGCCCAGGCCAAGGATCTGGCGTGCATGGCCGTCACGCACAAAGGGCGTGTCGGCCACGCCGGCAATGCGCTGGCGGATCTGCAAGGCCTCTTCGGGAAAGTAGTACTCGGTCAGCAAACGACCCAGGTTCTGGAACATGGCGCCCAGGAAGGCCTCTTCGCTTTCCTTGGCCACTGGCGTCAGGTCGCTGGCCAGGGTGCCAGCCATCAAGGCGCGCAGGAACTCTTCGCGCAGCAGCGCGGCATGGCCCTTGTCGCCCATGTGTTCCAGCAAGATGACCGACAGCGCCATGTTCCGGATGCCGGCAAAGCCCACCAGGGCCACAGCCCGTGACACCGTGCTGATGCCGCCACCGGCCGCCGAGCTGAAATGCACGGTGTTGACCATGCGCAGCAGCTTGTTGGTCAGCGATACGTCTTTGAGGATTTCGTCGGACAGCTTGCCGATGCTGTCGGTGTCCGACATGGCCACACGCTGGATGCGCACGACCGAAGACGACATGGCCGGAAAGTCGGTCTTGTGGCGCATGCGACGCAACAGGAATTCCAGCGCAGCCGGGCTGTCCGCGTCTTGCCTGGAGGCCAGCGCATCAGGCGTCAGCCAGCCAGACAAGGCCGTGTGCATGCTGCGAGCGCTGTCGTAGCGCGCTGCGGCCTGACGGGCCAAGGCACGGTGCACGATACCGCGCAGTGTTTCGTCGACCTTCACACTCGCTGGCAGTTGCAGGTCTTCGGCCTGCACCCGCGCAATGGCGCGGTAGGGGTCTGTTTCGCGCAGCAGCGGTGCACCGGCCAGCAGCTCGCCGAGCATCACGCCGGCAGAGAACACGTCCATGGCGGGCAGCGGCGGCTCGCCGCGCGCGGCTTCGGGGGAGATGTAGCCCGGCGTGCCGACGATCATGCCGTCGCCCACCGAAGGCTTGCCCGGTTCGGCCACGCGTGCAGCGATGCCGAAGTCCATCACCCGCGCGCGGCCATCGCCTCCCAGCAGGATGTTGGACGGCTTCAGGTCACGGTGGACGATGCCTTGTTCGTGCGCAGCGGCCAGCGCGTCCAGCACACCCAGCACCATGGTCACGGCCTCGCGGGCAGGCCAGGCGGGACGCTTGCGACGTTCGGCCTGCAGCGTGGGGCCGTCCACAAATTCAAAGACCAGGTAAGGCTGGCCTTCGTATTCGTCGGCCTCGAAGACGGGCACGATGTTGGGGTGCTTCAGGCGGCTCACCGCCCGTGCTTCATTGAGCCACTCCTTGCGCGTGGCCTCGTCGGCGTCGGCGCTCAGCAGCTTGACGGCCACCTCGCGGTCCAGCCGCGGGTCATGCGCCAGCCAGACCGTGGCCTGGGCGCCGCGGCCCAGTTCGCGCAAGAGTTGGAAGCGCGCCACCAGGCGTGGTTTGGCCACAACTGCTGGGACAGCGCTCACCGTGGTGCCCCGGCGCGTGCGGCTGCGGCTTCACGCAGGCCGCCAGCGCCGCCTTCTGGCAGGTCCAGCGGTGCCGGCTGTGTCTGCGCGATGGGCGCCGAAGTCTGTCCTTGCAGTGCAGCTTGCAGGCCGCGCATGTCCACATCCAGCACGCGCCCGTAACGTTGAACCACACGCTGCAGCGCAGCCAGGACACGCGGTGCCGGCTGGCCCAGCGCATCCACTGCCTCGTTGGCACAACTGGCCACGGTGCGCAGCATGTCGTCGTCGCTTTCCACCGACCGCGGCGCCGTGGCCAAGGGCAGGCGGCGGATCATGGTCAGCACGGAGTCGTCCAGGCCCCACTGGCGGGCGACAGCCGCGCCAATGGCTTCGATGTCGGTCCCCAGCACGGCAAAGGACGCGGCTTCTTCGCTCATGCCAGGCTCGTCGGGTTCGCCTTCGCGGGCAGGCGGAGCGGGCTGCATGAGTCGGCGGATCTGCGCGGCTTCGTCCGCGAAGTGATAGAAAACCACCAGGCGGCCCAGGTTCTGCAGCAGCGTGAGCAGGTACACCACTTCACCGTCGTAGCCGGCAGGCCGCAGTTGCAGGGCCGTGCGGGCCGCACGCTTGCAGCGCTCCAGCAATGTCTCGAGCTGCGCCTGGCCCAGCTCGTTCAAGGGGCCCGGCCATTCACGCAGGGCCAGCGCCGCGCGGCGCACGCCGTCCATGCCCATCATGGCCAGGGCGCGCCGAACGGTCAGCACCGGTCCGTTGCCGGCCACCTGGGCGCCGCGCACCTGCGCGGTGTTCACCAGTCGCAGCAGTTCAAAGGACAAGGCCAGGTCTTCCAGCACGACCTCGGCCAATTCGTTGTTGCGTTCGCGCTCCATCAAGGCCAGGCGCGCCACGCGGGCGGCAGCGCCAGGTGACGAGGGCAGCACGCCGGCCACGCGCAGCTTGTCTGCCAACAGGGCCAGGGGGCCACCGTCGGCCGCGTTGTCGGCCTGCAGCCAGCCTTCCAGCGCGCGCTCCAGCGTCCGTGCACTGCGGTAGCGCTGGCGCTCCTGCCGGTCGGTGGCGCGGTTGACGATGGCTCGCAAGGGCTCGGCCACCGGCTGGGCCATGGACCAGGGCAGCCGCACAATGTCGCGGCCCAGGGGCGGCAGGCGTTGGATGACACGGCAGATGTCGTTTTCTTCCAGTGCGCCCTGCCCCAGCAAGAGGCTGTGCAGCATCACCCCCACGGCCAGCACGTCCCGCTCAGCCGCGGCACGGTGGTGACGCAAGGTATGGGATTCACCGCTGGCCTGCTGGCCTGCCTCGGCCGGGCGCAGACCTTGTCCTGAAGCCACGGCCAGGCCCGCCAGGCGCAGCTGACCGCTGTCCGAGACCAGCATCAGGAAAGGCTGGACGTCGTGGTGCGCCACGCCCGCTTCATGCGCAAAGGCCAGGCCTTGAAGGGTCTGGACGGTCAGCGCGGCGGCTTCTGTGCCAGGAAGGCCCTTTCGCGTGCTGCGTTCCGCCAGGGTGGCAGCGTCGTGGGGGTCATAGGCCACGTAAGGCCAGCCGTCCTGCACGCCCACTTCCACAACAGCGGCCAGGTTGGGATGGTTCAGGCGTGAGGCCTGGCGAACGGTCTGGTTCCAGGCGTCCAGGGCCGCCGGATCGGCGGGCTGCACACGCGGCAATACCAGCATGAGTTCCTGTCCGCTGCGCGGGTCGGCAACGCGCCAGGCCATGCTGCGATCGCTCTTGCCCAGCAGTTGCAGGAGCTGCATGCGGCCGAACCAGCGCACGGCGCTGGCGCGGTTGCCGGTGGAGGTGTCTTGGCGTGGTGCGGACATATTGCGCCATTGAACCCTGGAGACGCCCACGGCAAACGTTCAAACAGCACGGCAAACCGATCGCAGTTCGCTCGTGGAGACGACGTCGGTGTCGACCGCAATAGGCCGCAGGCAGGAGCCCGCTAACGGGCTATTGGCCAGGCAAGAGAGGCCCCGGTCCGTTGGGGTCCAGTTCCACCAAGTGGCCCTGGCCGGTGATGAAGGCGCCCCGCACAAGGTCGCCAGGCTGCAGGGCCTGCAGCGCCGACACATAGGTGGCCATCTGGTCGCGGTACGCAGCCACGGCTCCTGGCCGGGACTGCAGCTTGTAGTCCAACACCCACCAGGTCAGCGTGTCGCCTTCCCGCAATGCCACCAGCCTGTCCACCCGCAGCACCTGGCCTTGCCAGGCCACGGGCACCTCGTTGCCGGCCCAGTGCAGACCGGCAGGCGCAAAGAAGTGGCGGCATTCGGGGCTGCGCAGCACCGCGGTGGCCATGCGTGCAATGCTGGCCGAGTCCTTGTCGTTCAGCTGAAAAGCCGCCGCGGCCGCATCGGACAAGGCAACCAGAGCACCCTCTCCCTGGGACACCTCCGACTGCGTCGCCCACTCCAACACACGGTGCACGGCCTGTCCCAGGCGCGCCTTGTGGGCATCGTCTGCGCCTTGCGGGGGTGGCGCGGGTGGTGCGTCCCAGGCCGGCCAAACCGGCACCTGGGCTTCGCCGCTCAGCCCGGCGGCCGGCAGGTCTGCAGGCGCCCAGGGATCGCACAGCGCCTCGGTCCGCTGCCACCAGCTGCGTTTGCTGCTGGTCTTGCCGAGTTCGGTTCTGCTGAAGACCAGCCATTGGCGTGCACGGGTCATGGCCACGTAGAGCGCGTTGATCTCTTCGCGTGCTGCTGCAGCCTGCTCGGCTTCCACCAACAGGGCCAAGGATGGCGGCACGCGTGACGCAGAACGCAGGAAGGCCACTGTGGCCGGTGCCTGCGCATGCACGGGCCAATCCACCAGCACCAGCGGGTCGCCACGCGCGCTGACACCGCTGTCGCTGTCGGCCAACAGCACGGCCGGTGCTTCCAGTCCCTTGGCGCCGTGCACGGTGAGCAACTGAACGGCATCCACGGGCGCAGCGGCCCGGACCTTGACGCGGCCCGCCAGCACCTGGCGTACAAAGCCGTAGACCGTGCTGAACCGACCGCCGCCCTGCCCCAAGGCCGCAGCCAGCAGGGCCTGCACCGCCTGCCGGGCCTGCAAGGCGCGCAAAGCCGGGACCGCGACGGCCATGCGCTCCAGGGCGTGGCTCTCATGCACGATGCGGTCCAGCAGGTCGTGCGGGGTCAGCCGACCCAAGGCCGCGCGCCAGCCGCCCAGCAAGTTGGCCGCGCGCTGCAATGCGGCGCTTTGGGGTGCAACGGACAACAAGGTGGGCAGCCAGCGGGCGCCCGCCGCCGTGGCCTGAGCTGATAGCCAGAGCAAGTCCTCGTCCGAGGCGCCGAACAGCGGGCTCTTCAGCGCACGCGCCAGCGACAGGTCATGACCCGGAGACGCCAGCACGTCCAGTACGGCCACCAGATCGCGGGACTCCGGCGCCACGTCCAGGGCCAGGTCTTCGGCCACGACATGGGGCACGCCCTGCGCCGCCAAGGCGTCGGCCACCAGGGACAGCGTGTCGCGCTTGCGTGCCAACACCATGATGTCGCCCGGCTTGAGGCCCTGGGCCAGCAAGGTAGCAGCGGCTGTGGCCAGCTGCGCGGCTTCCAGCGTCTTCAGTCGCAACTCGGGCTGCGCTCGCGGCGTGGTGAGCGTGTCGCGCCAGTGGTCCTTGTCCGGCTTGTCCTTGGGCTGCAGCTGCGACTGCAGGGCACCGGGAAGCTTGCGCACCAGACCTTCCTGCTCCGAAGCTGTGGTGTGGGCCCGGAAGCCCGCCCAATCGTCGTCGCGTGCGGCCTGGTCAAAGACGCTGTTGAGCGCGGCCAGCACGGCCGGAGCGTTGCGGCGCGTGTGGTCGCATTGCAGGGACACGCCTTGCAGGCCGTCGATGACAAAGTCGCGCGCAGCTTCAAAGACCCGCGGGTCGGCGCCCCGGAAGCGGTAGATGCTCTGCTTGGGGTCACCCACGATGAACACCGAAGGTGGTCGCTGACCGCTGGCCCCGCCGCCCGCGCCCGCATAGGACGTGAGCCAGCCCGACAGCGCCTGCCATTGCAGGGGGCTGGTGTCCTGGAATTCGTCAATCAGCAACTGCCGCACGTGGCGGTCCAGGCGCTCCTGCACCCAGCCTGCGGCTTCACTGTCCCCCAGCAGGGCCTCGGCCGCACGTTCCAGGTCGGGCATGTCGACCAGACATCGCCGACGCTTCAGCGCCTGGTACTCCGCCAGCAGCACCCGCGCCAGGCGCAGCATGCGCAGGTGGTCTTCGTGGGCTTCCTGCTGCAGGCGCATGGCGCCGATGCGAGCGAGCGCGTCGGCGGCAGCAGCCAATGCCGGCGAAGTCGGCAGCCCCGCTCGCACCGTTCCCTGCTTGGTGTGGATCGCGCTGAAGCAGGTCTCGAACGCCAAGCCTGCAACGGTGCAAGTCAATGCGTCGAGCACCTGGGCCGCTGCCTCTTGCGGTGTCTTGTTCTTGTGCTGGCCCCACGCCCGCGCCAAGGCCTCCAGGTTGCCGCGCAGCGGTTCCTGCCGCATCAACTCGCACGGGTCCCGAAGCCCCTGACACTCAGGGTACAGATCGGCGGCCGGCACCACCGCATGCGCGGCCGCGCCGGCCGCGTCCCCGCGGGTGATTTCGGGTCCCTTGAACCAGGCCACTTCAAGCCACTTCAACACGCTGGTGCGTCGGTGCCTGCGCACAAGTTCCAGGTAGTCCGCCCGCAAAGGGGCATCGGCCTGCGCGCGCCGGTTGAACTGACGGAACAACTCGCCTCGCAGGACCGAGATGTCCTCGATCTGTTCATAGGCCAAGGGCAGTTGCAGGCGCTGCAGCAGTGACAAGGGCGCTTGCGCCAACAGTTGGCCGAACCAGGCCAGAAAGGTGTGGACTTCCACCTGGCGGCCACCGCGCAGCAGGTGCTCGTGCAGATCGCCAAGTCGCGGCGCCAGCGCTGCGGCTTCTGCTTCGCCCAGGCCGCGGTCCCGCAAGGCCTGGACGCGGTCAGCATGGCTGGCGTTGGGCGTGGCCCATTGGCGCAACCAAGCGTCCAGCCGTTCGCGCATTTCACCCGCCGCCTTGCGTGTGAAAGTGATGGCCAGGATGTGCTGCGGCTCCACGCCGGCCAGCAACGCGCGCAGCACGCGAGACACAAGCAGCCAAGTCTTGCCCGCACCGGCGCAGGCCTCGACGATGACACTGCGTTCGGGATCGCAGGCTGCCGCGTAGAAGGCCTCCGGCGACACGGGCCGGTGGTCCATGCGGTAGGCGGCGACGCTCATGCCGCACTCCAGTGGTCGCGGCGGCACAGGCCGCGTGCTTCGCAGGTGTCACAAACGGCGCCTTCGCCCAGCGCAGGCAAGGCGGCACCGGCGCGCAGGCGTTGCCAGTCGCTGGTGAGCCCCGCCACCAGTACCGCTGCCGTCTTGGCGACATCCGGGTGAGGCACTTCGATGGGCGCATCCTTGTCGTCCAGCGCCAGGTAGCTGGCGACAAAGCTGCCATCTGATTCGTCGGCGTTCATCAGCGCAGCGTAGAAGGCGAGCTGGGTGTCCTCCAAGGGCAGGCCGGTTTTCTTCTTCAAGCCTTCGAAGCTGCCTGTCTTGTAGTCCAACAGTTGCTGCTGGCCGCTGACGCCTTCGTCGAGCCTGTCTATGCGTCCGCGCAGCAGCAGGTCGGGCACCTCGTCGATGGCGCGGCGCCGGTCTTCCTCACCCGCGACCCAGCGCCACCCCGCTGCCTGACGCGCTTGCCACCAGTCGATATAGGCAGGAGCCAGGGTTTCGAAACTGGCACGCCAGGGCAGGAGGTCGGCTTCGTCGATCGCCTGTTCCCGTGTGACCGCTGCGGCGGCCGCCTGCAATGCCGCGGCATCCTGGCCACTGCCGCGGTGAAATTCGTACAGCACGGCGTGCAGCCAGTCGCCGTAGGCGCGTTTTTCCAGACCGGCGTCCAATTCGTCGGCCTCGTCGAGACGCAAAACGGCACGAGAGAAGAAGCGGTAAGGACAGGCGCGCAGGGCGTCCAAGTGGGTGGCGCTCAATTGCGTTGGCAGCCGGCTGGCAGCCGAAGGCAACGGATGGGCCACCGGCTGGCGCGGCAAGGCGCGCGTCGGAGCCGTCCAATGCTGCGCTGGCGGCATGGCGCAGCCTTCCAGCGCCCGTGCCAGTTGCCACCACTCGACCAGCGGGCTGTCGGCCAAAGGCTCTTCGCCGTCACGATGTCGGCGCAGCAAGGTGACAGCTGGCGTGCGCAGCACCTGGGCCAGCGCCAGGACCTGGCGGAGGCGGCGTTCCGCAGCGTGCGGCAATCCGAGTTCTGCGGCTGCCTTGTCAGAAATGAGGCCGGGGTCGGGCTCCGCCCCAGCCAGGTGCTTGGCATCAGCGGCCGGCACCACAACCTGGTCGAACCCGCGGCCATAGGCGCGCGTCAACGGCGTGATCGTGACTTGTGCGCCAGGGTCCGGCACAGGCAGAAAGGGTGTCAGTTCCAGCGTGCCCTGCACCCAGGCGGTGAAGCCCGACAGCGTGAAAGAGCCCTGCTGCGCCGCGGCCCAGGCCGGGGACGGCGTTGCGGCCCCCGGCAGATGCAAGGCGGCTGCAACCTGTTCGGTCGCTGCGTCACCCGGGCGCACGGTCAGCCACGCGTGCGCAAGTCTCTGTTGCCACTGTGCCAGCGTCAGCACCGTTGGATCCGCCAGCGGTGCAAGCCAGTCCTGCGCGTCTTCCCACAGGCGCAGCCCCGCGGCTTGCTCCGGTACGTGGCGCCGACCGCGCCACAAGGCTTCCAGCGCATCCAAGGCAGCGGCAGTGGCAGGGCTCCAGGTCTTGAGCCACTCCAGGCGCGCATCCGGGCCGGCGCTGTGGCTGGCAGCGCGCAGCAGGGCCATCAAGGACGCGGCCGCCGGTGTGGTGGCCAACACCCAGCCTGTCTCGTCGACCAGCGGGACTTCTGATCGCTGCAGCAGCGCCACCACGCGCCGGGCGAGTTCCCGGTCCAGCGCGACCAGTCCGATCCGCTTGCGGCCTTGGCGCAACGCAGCCATGACCTCCAGCGCCGCGGCCTGGGCCTCGGCTTCAAAGTCCTCGCAAAGCCAACGTGTGACTTGCGTGCCTGCCGGCGAGCCCGCGAACGGCCTATCGGCCGAGGGGTCAGCCACGAGGCGCAGGGCTGGCGAGGAGCTGCCCTGGGCCAAGGCTTCGGCGGCGGCGTCCAGTCCACCCAGTTGCACCAGCAACCAGGCACCGGGCTGGTGGGCATGCAGGCGCACTGCTGCGGCGTCTTCAGCCGTACGCGCCCATTCCAGCGCCAACTGGAGCAAGCCAGCCTCCGCGGAAGTGGCTGCCGCGCCCAGGCGCAACACCTCGCGCGCCTTGGCCCAGAAGGCGTCGCGATGAGACGGGTGTCGGTCCAGCGCGGCCTGCCGCAAGGCCTGCGCGGCATCCACGGTGCGCGCCACCAGTCCATCAAGACCCGCGGGGTCTTCGCGCAACCAGCGCTCGGCCCAAGTCTGGCTGAGCAGCAGCGCGCGAGCCGACAGGCGGTCCAGCACCACATCTCCCGAGCAGTCACCCGAACGAGTCGCCTCGGGAGGCCCCAGCGAGGCCGACAGCGTCAGCACGGTTTCCACTCGCGGCTGCCAGCCACCCTGGCCGGCAAAGGCTTCGCGGGCAGGACCGAGCAAGGCCGCAAATGGCACCAGCACCAGAGCGTCCCTTGGCGGCAGGTCTTTCTGGCGCAACCAGCCCAGGGCCTGCTGCGCCACCAAAGGCCACAGGTCCTGCGCCTGCCAGCCCTTGGGCCAGGAGATTTGTTCTATGGCTGCCATAGCTGGATTGCGGCGGACTTCCAAGGTGTCCAAGGGGGGCTTGTGTCAGAATCATTGTGCATTCCACCCAGGGCAACGCGCTTCTCCACAAGCCTGTCCGCACGCGGAGTTACCCGATGAGCAGCGAACTGATCAAACACGTCACCGACGCCTCCTTCGACAGCGATGTCCTCAAGTCCGACACGCCTGTGCTGGTGGACTATTGGGCCGAGTGGTGCGGCCCCTGCAAGATGATCGCCCCCATCCTGGACGAAGCGTCCAAGGACTATGGCGGCAAGCTGCAGATTGCCAAGATGAACGTCGATGAAAATCGCGACGTGCCAGCGAAGTTCGGTATCCGCGGCATCCCGACGCTGATGCTGTTCAAGGGCGGCGAGCTGGCCGCCACCAAGGTCGGCGCCTTGTCGAAAGCACAGTTGACCGCATTCCTCGACGGTCATCTATAATCTTCGTCAACGCGGGTCGAAGTCTTCCCACAAGGAAGTAGCCCGCGTCTGACCCGCCACCGTGCGCCGCCCCTCCCGGCCTGTTGATCAGGCCGGTGTCTTGCAGGGCAATAGGCACGGTCTCGGCGCCAATTCACCCGGTTCCTGCTGCCAAGCCTCGCACGCTGCGTGCGAGCCCCGGCACACCCGCTGCAGCGGCCCTCCGCGCAGCTCCAGCCTGAGGCCCCCTCATGCACTTGTCAGAACTCAAAGCCCAGCACGTCTCTGAACTGCTCAAGATGGGCGAAGAGCTGGAGATCGAAAACGTCCAGCGCCTGCGCAAGCAGGAACTGATGTTCGCGATCATGAAAAAACGCGCCAAGGCTGGCGAGCAGGTCTTTGGCGACGGCGTGCTGGAAGTCCTGCCCGACGGCTTCGGCTTCCTGCGCAGCATCGAAGCCAGCTACATGGCCAGCACCGACGACATCTACCTGTCGCCCAGCCAGATCCGCCGCTTCAACCTGCACACCGGCGACATGGTCGAAGGCGAAGTGCGTGTGCCCAAGGATGGCGAACGCTACTTTGCGCTGGTCAAGGTGGACCGGGTGAACGGCCTGACGCCCGAGGAGAGCAAGCACAAGATCATGTTCGAGAACTTGACGCCCTTGTTCCCCACGGAACCGTTCAAGCTGGAACGTGACATCAAGGCCGAAGAGAACATCACCAGCCGCATCATCGACCTGATCGCGCCCATCGGCAAAGGCCAGCGCGCCCTGCTGGTGGCGCAGCCCAAGACGGGCAAGACGGTGATGATGAAGCACATCGCCCACGCGCTGGTGGCCAACCACCCGGAAATCCACCTCATCGTGTTGCTGGTCGACGAGCGGCCGGAAGAAGTGACGGAAATGGTCCGCGGCGTTCGCGGCGAGGTCATTTCCTCCACTTTTGACGAGCCGGCCGCGCGCCACGTGCAGGTTGCCGAAATGGTGATCGAGCGCGCCAAGCGCCTGGTTGAACTCAAGAAAGACGTGGTGATCCTGCTGGACAGCATCACCCGTCTGGCGCGCGCCTACAACAACGTGCTGCCTTCCAGCGGCAAGGTGCTGACCGGCGGCGTGGACGCCAATGCATTGCAGCGCCCCAAGCGCTTCTTTGGCGCCGCGCGCAACGTGGAAGAAGGCGGCAGCCTGACCATCATTGGCACGGCACTGATCGACACTGGCTCCAAGATGGACGAGGTGATCTACGAAGAATTCAAGGGCACGGGCAACTGCGAAATCCACCTGGACCGCCGCATGGCCGAGAAGCGCGTCTACCCTTCCATCCTGATCAACAAGAGCGGCACGCGGCGCGAAGAGTTGCTGCTGAAGCCTGAAATCCTGCAGAAGACCTGGATCCTGCGCAAGCTGCTCTACAACATGGACGAGATCGAGTCGATGGAGTTCGTGCTGGAAAAGATGAAGCAGAGCAAGAACAACCTGGACTTCTTCGACATGATGCGCCGGGGCGGCTGACCGCGCCAGAGGCTACAATGCTGGGTTTTCCAGCCAACCCTGGGCAAGTGCGTCTGGCCACTGCAAGAATTGCAGGCCGCGCGTGGCTCCCCAAACACACGAGGTTTCCCCATGCGCGACGGCATTCACCCGAACTACCGCGAAGTCTGCTTCCAGGACCTGAGCAACGGCTTCACCTTCGTGACGCGCTCCTGCGCGCCCACCAAGGAAATGATCAAGCACGAAGGCCGTGAGCTGCCGCTGATCAAGCTGGAAACCACCAGCGAGTCGCACCCGTTCTACACGGGCACCCAGAAGAGCATCGACAACCTGGGCGGACACGTCGAGAAGTTCCGCAACAAGTTCGCCCGCTTCAAGAAGTGAGCGCAGTGCCCGAAGGGCACCCGCGGAAAAGGCAGCTCCGGCTGCCTTTTTTCATGGCGCACTCAGGGTTGACGCGCTTTGGCATCATCGCCCTGTGAACAGCCCCCGCCCTGCCCTTGTTACCCAACGCGGCGCGCGCCGTCTGCCACGGTTACCCCTGTTCCTGCTCTGCGCGGCCTACCTGCTGCCGGGCCTGTTTGTGCGGGACCCCTGGCGCAATGCCGACGTCAATGCCTTCGGCATCATGTCCGCCATGGCAGACGGTCGCACGTCCTGGTGGGCGCCGATGCTGGGCAACGTACCTGCCGACACTGCGCTGGTGCCACATTGGCTGGGTGCTACCTGCATCCTGCTCGGCCGCGGCTGGCTGGATCCTGCACTGGCGGCACGCCTGCCCTTCGCGCTGCTGCTGGCGCTGACGCTGGGCCTGGTCTGGTACAGCACCTATCTGCTGGCCAGGACAGAGGCCGCACAGCCCGTGGCCTTTGCCTTTGGTGGCGAGGCCGACCCTGTGGCCTACGCGCGGGCCATGGCCGACGGCGGCTTGTTGGCATTGATGGCCACCTTGGGCTTGCTGCAACTGGGCCACGAGACCACGCCAGAACTGGCCCAGTTGTTTGCCATGGCCCTGGTGCTCTATGGCTTGGCCGCGGCCCCTTTCAGGCATTGGCGCGCTCGCGTGGGCATCCTGGCAGGCCTGCCCTTGCTGGCGGCCTGCGGCGCACCGTCCATGGCCCTGTTCGTTGGCGCCGGCGGCTGGCTGGTCTGCCTTCGATCCCGCCAGGATGTGGTGCGCACATTTTCCTGGTGGGTGCTGGCTGCCACCTTGCTGTCGGCTTTGGTGGGCTGGGAACTGGGCGCCTGGCGCTGGCGTGCCGTGGGTGTGGCCCCGCTGGAACTGCCGCTGCTGGCTCGCCAGTGGCTGTGGTTTTTGTGGCCCGCGTGGCCGCTGGCGCTGTGGACCTTGTGGCGTTGGCGCAAGCAGTTGCTGTACCGGCACATATCGGTGCCCTTGCTGATCGTGGCCGTGGCGCTGGTGTCCAGCATCACCATGGGCAGTTCAGACCGCGCGCTGATGCTGGGCCTGCCGGCGTTGGCGGTGCTGGCGGCATTTGCGTTGCCGACACTCAAGCGCAGTGCCTCGGCGGCAGGTGACTGGTTCTCGATGTTTTTCTTCACCCTCTGCGCGCTGACCATCTGGGTCGTCTATGCGTCCTTGCAAGTGGGTGTACCGGCCAAGCCGGCAGCCAACGTGGCACGTCTGGCGCCTGGTTTTGAATCGCAGTTTTCCCTGCCCGCCTTGCTGGTGGCACTGGCCGGCACGCTGGCTTGGGTCGCCGTCGTGCGCTGGCGCACCGGCCGGCACCGAGAAGCGCTGTGGAAGAGTCTGGTGCTGCCAGCTGGCGGTGTGGCACTGTGCTGGCTGCTGCTGATGACCCTTTGGCTGCCCATGCTGGACTACGCACGCAGCGCGCGGCCTTTTGTCAGCCGTCTGTCTGCGCACGTGCCCAGAGACGCCTGCATTGCCGCGCCCGGCTTGGCGCCCCCCACGGTGGCCGCGCTGGAAGTCTTCGGCCGCTGGCGCGTGGACGCACGTGGCGATGCGGCCACGGCTTCGGGCTGCGAATTTCTGCTGGGTGCCACTCGCATCAAGCCACTGCCCCCCGCCCCCCTTGGATGGGTCAGCGTGGCCGAAGTCCGCCGTCCGACTGACCGCGACGAAGTGACCCAAGTCTTCCGCAGGCAACCTTGACCGGGTTCAGACCGCGATGGCGCCGGCCACCGACACCGACTGACGCACGCGTACGGCGGGAAACAACAACCTGAAGCTGGCGCCGTGGCCCAGTTCGCTGCTGATTTCAATATCGCCCCCGTGCCGCTGCACCACGTGCTTGACGATGGCCAGGCCCAGACCGGTGCCACCGGTGTCGCGCGAACGGCTGCTGTCCACGCGGTAGAAGCGTTCGGTCAGTCGCGGCAGGTGCTCGCGTGCGATGCCCGGGCCAGTGTCTCGCACCTCGATTTCACCCACGCCGTCATCGCGCAATGCCCATTTCAGATGAACCTGCCCGCCCTCCGGCGTGTAGCGCACGGCGTTGTTGACCAGGTTGCCGACGGCGCTGAGCATTTCGGCTTCGCTACCCGCCAATTCGGCGCCAGGTGCGGCGCTGACGATGATCTTGTGGCGGCCGGCCGACAAGGCCAGCGCGTCTGTCTGCGCACGCTGCAAAAGCTGGTCCACAGCCAGCCAGCGGTCTGAGCCCGGACGTGGGCTGCCTTCCAGCTGCGCCAGCGTCAGCAGGTCACCCACCAGCGCCTGCATCCGGTTGGTTTGCTGTTCCATCAGGTTCAGCACCAGGCGACGTTCGGAGTCCGACAAAGGCAGTTGCGCCAGCGTTTCGACAAAACCGGCCAGCACGGTCAGGGGCGTGCGGATTTCATGCGACACGTTGGCCACGAAGTCACGCCGCATGCCTTCTGCGCGCTCACGCTCGGTGATGTCCTGGGACAGCACCAGCTTCATGCCCGGCGCACCATCACCCTCGGCGCCGTAGGGACGCGTCAGCACCGACAGCGTGGCGCGGCCCTGTGGCCCCGGGAAGACCACCGCTTCGTCGAACTGGCCCGCCTGCAAATAGGCCACGAAAGCCGGCGAGCGCACGAGATTGGTCACCCGCTGGCGCCGGTCTCGCTGCGGGTCCAGACCAAAGTGCTGCGCTGCCACGGAATTGCACCACTCGATCTGGTCGGCGCCGTCCAGCAACATCACGCCATTCGGCGATGCCTCAATGGCTGCCAGGAAGTGCTCCAGGCGCCGCCGCTCGGTTTCCAGTGCCAGGTCCTTCGCGCGCAGCGCCTTTTCGATGCGGTATCCCAATTCGCCCCAGGTGCCGGTGTCGCGCGGCGCACCCAGCCGCTGCGGACCGCGGAGCCATTCCAGCAGCCGTTCCCCGCGCCGAGCGTCCAGGGCGACCGCAACCAGCAAGGCCAAGGTACCGCCGCCGGCAGCGATCACCAGCGGCAAACCCACAAGCGCGCCCACCAAGAAGCCCACCACGCTGCCCAGCACCAGTGCCAGCAGCGCCCACAGCGCACGAGGCAGGAACCAGGTCATGGCAGTTGGTCAGGCGGCCATGGAGGAGGCCTGCGCCGTCAGTCGATAACCGGCGCCACGTACCGTTTCGATGAGGCCTGAGCAGGCAACAGGGGCGAGCGCTTCGCGCAGGCGTTTCACATGCACGTCCACCGTGCGTTCTTCGATGAAGACATGGTCACCCCACACGCGGTCCAGCAGCTGCGCACGGCTGTGCACACGCTCCGGGTGGGTCATGAAGAAGTGCAGCAAGCGGAATTCCGTGGGGCCGATCTTCACGTCGCGCAGGTCGTCGCCAACGGGGCGGGTCACACGGCGAGTGGCCGGATCCAACTTGAGACCCGCAACCTCCACGGCTGCATCCAGGGCTTCTGGTGCCTTGCGGCGCAGCACCGCACGGATTCGGGCCAGCAATTCCTTCGGCGAGAAAGGCTTGGTCAGATAGTCATCCGCTCCGGCGTCCAGGCCGGTGATCTTGTCGCTTTCGTCCGCCCGCGCCGTCAGCATGATCACCGGCAGGTCACGCGTGCGCGCATCGGCACGCCAGCGCCGCGCCAGTTGCACACCAGACTGCCCCGGCAACATCCAGTCCAGCAAGACCAGATCAGGCAATTCACGGTCCACAGCAGCCTGTGCGCTCTCTGCGTCAGCCGCCATGGTCACGGCAAAGCCGGCATGGCGCAGGTTGATCGCCACCAGTTCGGCAATCGCGCTTTCGTCTTCTACAACCAGGATGCTGCCCATGGCATGTCCTTCAACGAACCGCGTTTTCGACGTTTTCCATCGAGGTGTGGCGCACGTCTGTGCCCTTGACGATGTAGATGATGGCCTCCGCCAGGTTCTTGGCATGGTCGCCCACGCGCTCGATGGCCTTGGCCACGAAGACCAGGTCGATGCTGGCGGAGATGGTGCGCGGGTCTTCCATCATGTAGGTGATGAGCTTGCGCATCAGGCCTTCGAATTCCTGGTCGATCTGGTCGTCCTGCTTCAGCACTTCCAGCGCTTTGGCGGTATCCAGGCGCGCAAAGGCATCCAGCGCCTTGCGCAGCTGCGCCACGGCCAGTTCGGCCTCGAAGCGCAGGTCGTTGACGGGCAGACGCGTGGAGATGCCAGTGTTGATCAGGCGCTGCACCGTGCGCGCAATGCGAGCAGCTTCGTCTCCCACGCGCTCCAGGTTGGCGATGGTCTTGCTGACGGCGATCAGCAGGCGCAGGTCGCGTGCAGTCGGCTGGCGGCGCGCGATGATGGCGGATAGGTCACGGTCGATCTCCACTTCCATCTGATTCACCCGCTCTTCCTGGTGCATCACCTGGTCAGCCTCTTCGCTGCTGAAGTGCGTCAATGCATGCAGCGCCAGCGAGACCTGGGATTCGACCAGGCCGCCCATTTCCAGCACGCGGCCCGAGATGCCGCTCAGTTCGGCGTCGAACTGCGTGGACAGGTGACGTTCGCTCATCCAAATCTCCCGGTGATGTAGTCCTCGGTGTCCTTCTTCTTGGGCTTCATGAACAACTCGTTCGTAGGGCCGAACTCGACCAGATCACCCAGGTACATGTAGGCCGTGTAGTCGCTGCAACGCGCCGCCTGCTGCATGTTGTGGGTGACGATCATCACCGTGTAGTCACTCTTCAGTTCGTGGATCAGCTCTTCGATCTTGCCAGTGGAAATTGGGTCCAAGGCCGAGCAGGGTTCGTCCAGCAGCAGCACTTCAGGCTTGATGGCAATGCCGCGCGCAATGCACAGGCGCTGCTGCTGGCCACCGGACAGGCTGGCGCCGCTCTGGTTGAGCTTGTCCTTGACCTCGTTCCACAGCGCCGACTTCTTCAACGCCCATTCCACGCGTTCGTCCATTTCCACGCGCGGCAGCGTTTCAAACAAGCGCACGCCGAAGGCGATGTTGTCGTAGATCGACATCGGGAAAGGCGTGGGCTTCTGGAAGACCATGCCCACCTTGGCGCGGATCAGCGACACGTCGATCTTGGTGCTGAGGATGTCCTCGCCGTCCAGCACGATGCGGCCTTCTGCGCGCTGTTCCGGGTAGAGCTCGAACATGCGGTTGAAGGTGCGCAGCAGTGTGCTCTTGCCACAGCCGGAGGGGCCGATGAACGCGGTGACCTTGCCTTCTGGAATGTCCAGGTTGATGTGCTTCAGCGCGTGAAAGCTGCCGTAGTAGAAATTCAAGTCACGAACCGAGATCTTGACCTTCTCAGTGGTGGGCAGTTCGACTCGGGTGTCCATGGGTGTGTCTCGGGTGGCCAGGCTCAGGACTTGTTGCGGAACAGCACGCGCGCCAGGATGTTGAGCGCCAGCACGCCAATGGTGATGAGGAAGACGCCCGCCCAGGCCAGCTTCTGCCAGTTTTCGTAGGGACTCATCGCGAACTTGAAGATGGTCACGGGCAAGCTTGCCATGGGCTCGCCCAGGTTCCAGCTGAAGAACTGGTTGGACAGAGCCGTGAACAGCAGTGGCGCGGTCTCTCCAGCCACGCGGGCCAGCGCCAGTAGCACGCCGGTGATGACGCCCGCCCGCGCCGCCTTGAGCGTTACCGCCATGATGACCTTCCACTTGGGCGTGCCCAGGGCATAGGCGGCTTCGCGCAGCGCATTCGGAATGAGGCTCAGCATGTTCTCGGTGGTGCGCACGACCACCGGAATGACGATGAGCGCCAGGGCCAGGACACCAGCAAAGCCCGAAAAGGACTTGGCCCGCGCCACCACGACCGCATAGACAAACAGGCCGATGACGATGGATGGCGCCGACAACAGGATGTCGTTGATAAAGCCCGTGACGGCGCCAAGCCAGGTGCGCTTGCCGTACTCCGCCAGGTAGACGCCAGCCAGCACGCCAACGGGCGTGCCCAGCAGCGTGGCCATGGACACCATCAACAGCGAACCGACGATGGCATTGGCCAGACCTCCCACGTCCGCCTGGGGTGGCGGCGTCGATTCCGTGAAGACGGACCATGCCAAACCACCCAGTCCCAGGCGAACGGTCTCCACCAGGATCCAAATCAGCCAGAAGACGCCAAAAGCCATGGCGCCCAACGCCATGGCCAGGGCGACGGCGTTGACGGCCTTGCGGCGTCGGTGCAGCGCCATGCGCCGCGTGTCCAGCGTGCCGAGCTTGCCTACGGCGGAATTCATGTGCGGCCCCCTTCGCCACGGCGCAATCGCGACAGCAGCAGCCGTGACGCCGACAGCACCACGAAGGTGATGAAGAACAGGATCAGGGCCAGGTACATCAGTGCTGCCTGGTGGAGGCCTTCGCCGGCTTCGGCAAATTCATTGGCCAGTGCCGAGGTGATGCTGTTGGCCGCCTGGAACAAGGACAGCGAATCCAGCTGGTTGAAGTTGCCGATCACGAAAGTCACAGCCATGGTTTCGCCCAGTGCACGGCCCAGGCCGAGCATGACCGCGCCAACAACACCCGTCTTGGTGAAAGGCAGCACCACGCGGGAGACCACCTCCCAGGTCGTCGAACCCAGACCGTATGCCGATTCCTTGAGCATGGGCGGGGTGGTCTCGAACACATCACGCATCACCGCCGCAATGAACGGGATGATCATGATGGCCAGGATGATGCCGGCCGACAGGATGCCGATGCCCACCGGCGGGCCGGACAGCAGGGCGCCCAGCACAGGCACCTTGCCAAACGCGGCCTGCAGCGGCTGCTGCACATAGGTCGCCAGCAGCGGGCCAAACACCATCAGGCCCCACATGCCGTAGACGATGGAGGGCACGGCGGCCAAGAGTTCAATGGCCACACCTAGCGGCCGTTTGAGCCACTGCGGCGACAACTCCGTCAGGAACAGCGCGATGCCAAAGCTCACAGGGACTGCGATCAACAGCGCGATGAAGGACGTCATCAAGGTGCCGTAGATCATGACCAGGCCGCCGAATTTCAGCTGCACCGGGTCCCATTCCGTGTTCACGAGGAAGCCAAGCCCGAATTCGCGGATGGCAGGCATGGCGCCCATCAACAGCGAACTCAGGATGCCCACCAGCAACAGCAACGTCAGCCACGCCGCGCCGTGCGCCAACAGGGAAAAGGCCGCATCGGCCCAGGGCAGGACTCGGCGGCGGCTGGGCGGCTCGCCGCTGGGCGCAACACGCTCCATCGGGTGGCTCTCTGAGTAGGGGCTCACGGGCAGTGTAGCGGCCATGATTGCCTCGGATCCGATGGGGCGAGCCCGGCTTACTTGTAGGCCACGGCCTTGCCGGAGGTGTCCTTGATCTGGTCAGCCCACTGCTTGCGCACCAGGGCCTTCACGGCGTCCGGCAGGGGCACATAGTCCAGGTCGTCGGCAGCCTGGTCGCCATTGGCGTAGGCCCAGTCGAAGAACTTCAGCGCGCTGGCGGCCGTGGTCGGCTTGTCCTGCGCCTTGAACATCAGGATGTAGGTGGGGTTGGTCAGCGGCCAGGCAGTCTTGCCCGGCTGGTCGGTGGTGATCTGGTAGAAGGTCTTCGACCAGTTGGCGCCTGCCGCAGCCGCCTTGAAGGCGGTGTCGTCGGGGGCCACAAACTGGCCGTCACGGTTCTTCATCATCGTGTACGTCATCTTGTTCTGCTTGACGTAGGCGTACTCGACATAGCCGATCGAATTCGGCAGGCGCTGCACGAAGGCGGCGACGCCCTCGTTGCCTTTGCCGCCCGCACCCACCGGCCAGTTGACAGCCGTGCCTTCGCCAACCTTGGCTTTCCAGTCCGCGTTCACCTTGGACAGGTAATTCGTGAAGATGAAAGTGGTGCCCGAACCGTCGGCGCGACGTACCGGGGCGATCGCAGCGTCTGGCAGCGGAACGCCCGGGTTCAGAGCGGTCAGCGCGGGGTCATTCCACTTGGTGATCTTGCCCAGGTAGATATCGCCCAGCACTTCGCCCGTCAACCTGATCTGGCCGGCAGCGATGCCCTTGATGTTGACCACCGGCACGACGCCGCCGATGACAGTGGGGAACTGGATGAGGCCGTCCTTGGCCAACTCCTCATCGGTCAGAGGCATGTCGGAGGCTCCAAAGTCCACCGTCTTGCCGCGGATCTGCTTCAGACCCGCGCCCGAACCGACGGACTGGTAGTTGATGCGGGCGCCGCTGGCCTTGTGGTAAGCGTCAGCCCACTTGGCGTAGATGGGGGCCGGGAAGGTGGCGCCTGCGCCAGTGACGTCCTGCGCGAGGGCGCCGCCGGAAAGGAGGACCACCGAGGTGGCAAATGCAAAGCTGCGAACGACGGTCATGGCTGGGGCCTCATGTGCTGGGGTTGTATGGCTGCCCCGAACTCTAGAAGTGCTCAGTGACAGCTCTGTGACACCGCGCCGTGACAGGGTCTTTGCATCCCGTACGCCGTCATATTCACTGTCACATTCACAGTCGCCCTCGCCGCGACCGGGCGGACTCAGCCAGACGCCCTGGGCCCACCCCTCTCAAGCAGGCCCCGATCCGAGCGGCTGGATCAACCGGCCGCAGCAGCAGCCGCCATGCGTTCGGCGCAGCGCTGACCCAGCTTGCCGTCTTGGGCTTCCACCATCACGCGCAAGACCGGCTCCGTGCCGGACGCGCGGATCAGGACCCGGCCGGCGTCGGCCAATTCCCGCTCCGAGGTTTCGCGCGCGTCGGTCAGCGCCGCGTTCACCTTCCAGTCGCTTCCCTCGCGCAGGCGGACATTGATGAGGGTCTGAGGGAACAGCGTCACGCCTTCCAGCAGAGTGGCCAGCGCCTGGCCATTGCGCCGCACCGCCTGCAGGATCTGGAGCGAGCTGACAATGCCGTCCCCCGTGGTGTGGCGGTCCATCGCCAACAGGTGGCCAGAGCTTTCACCGCCGAGGTGCCAGCCACGGCTGGTCAGTTCTTCAAGCACATAACGGTCGCCCACCTTGGCGCGCACCATGGGGACGCCCAGGCGCTGCAGGGCCAGTTCCACGGCCATGTTGGTCATCAGCGTGCCCACCACGCCGGCTACAGGGCGCTGCTGGCTCAAGCGGTCGGCCGCCATCACATAGAGCAGTTCGTCGCCATTGAACAGGCGACCTTGCGCGTCGACCATCTGCAGCCGGTCGGCATCACCGTCCAGGGCAATGCCATAGTCCGCTCGGTGCTCTGCAACGGCGGCCAGCAGGGCCTTGGGTGCCGTAGCGCCCACGTCCTTGTTGATGTTCAGGCCGTCCGGGCTGCAGCCGATCTTCACGACATGCGCGCCGAGCTCGTGAAACACCGCAGGCGCCACGTGGTACGCGGCCCCATGCGCAGCATCCACCACGATCTTCATGCCGCGAAGCGACAGGTTGTGCGGCACGGTGCTCTTGCAGAACTCAATGTAGCGGCCACCGGCATCTTCGATACGGCGAGCCTTGCCCAGACCGGCCGATCCGACCCACCGCGGCGGCAGTTGCAAGGCAGCTTCAACCTCGGCTTCCCATTCGTCCGGCAGCTTTTCACCTCGGGCTGAGAAGAACTTGACGCCGTTGTCGTCAAACGGGTTGTGCGACGCGCTGATCACCACGCCCAGATCCAGGCGCAGGGCGCGCGTCAGGTAGGCCACACCGGGAGTCGGCAGCGGCCCGCTGAGCAGCACATCCACACCGGCCGAGGCGAAGCCGGCTTCCAACGCGGATTCCAGCATGTAGCCCGAGATGCGCGTGTCCTTGCCAATGACCACGGACGGGCGTTCCGTGCCTTTGCGCAAGACCTGGCCCACTGCATGACCCAGCCGCAGCATGAAGTCGGGTGTGATGACGCCCTGGCCCACCGTGCCGCGAATGCCGTCTGTGCCGAAGTAACTTCTGCTCATGGTTGACCCTTTTTTGTGATTGTCCCGCTCACGGACTGCTGTCGCCTACCCAGCAGGATGGGCTTGTGCGCATTTGTAGCGGCTCAAGCCCAATCGATGCGGCCGGTCATTGCCGCACGCCAGACCTTCAGTGCATCCACTGTGGCGGCAACATCGTGCACGCGCACGATGGACGCGCCCTTGGCCACGGCACCCAGGGCGGCGGCTACGCTGGCAGCCAGGCGTTCCGAGACCGGACGTCCCGTCAGCTGGCCCAGGGTGCTCTTGCGCGACCAACCTACCAGCAAAGGCCGGCCAAGGGCGAGCAATTGGTCCTGCCGCTGGAGCAAGGCCCAGTTGTGCGCGCCAGTCTTGCCAAAGCCGATGCCGGGGTCCAGCACGATTCGCTCTGCCGCAACACCACCCGCTTGCACCTGATCCATGCGCGCGCGAAGGTAAGCAGCGACCTCCAGAACCACGTCTGCGTAGCTTGGCGCTTGCTGCATGTTGCCGGGCTCACCGAGCATGTGCATGAGGCACGCGCCCGCCCGGGGATGTGCCGCCAGGACGTCCAGTGCGCCAGGTCTTTGCAGCGCGCGCACATCGTTGATGATGTCGGCGCCGGCGTCCAAAGCCGCCCGCATCACCACCGGTTCACTGGTGTCCACGGACACCGCCACACCCAGGCTCACGGCATGTCGAACCACGGGCAGCACCCGGGCCACCTCTTCCTCGCGACTGGGTGCGGCCGCACCCGGTCGCGTCGATTCCCCACCGATGTCCAGAATGTCGGCGCCTTCGCGCACCAGCCGGTCACAGTGTGCTGCGGCCGCGCCAGCATCAGCGTGGCGACCACCGTCGGAAAAGGAGTCCGGCGTGACATTGACGATGCCCATCACCAAAGGCTGCGACAGGTCGAGTCTGAAGCGGGCGGTCTGCCAGAACATGGAGGCCTCCTGAATGCAAAACGGGGCCGAAGCCCCGTTGTTTGGGTGACTCAATGGCTCAGGCCGCAGCCGGCGCACCGTCGGTGCCCACAGGCGCAGACGGACCACTCGGTTTGTTGCTGGACGGCGTCCAGTCCTTGGGCGGGCGCGGCGGCTTGCCGGACATGATGTCGTCCAGCTGGTCGCCGTCGATGGTTTCCCATTCCAGCAGCGCCTGCGCCATGGCGTGCATCTTGTCCTTGTTGTCCTCGATGAGCTTGCGGGCAACACCGTATTGGTCGTCGATGATCCGGCGGATCACGCCGTCCACCTTGCGCATGGTTTCTTCGGACATGGACGTGGTCTTGGTGACCGACCGGCCCAGGAACACTTCACCTTCGTTCTCGGCGTAGACCATCGGACCCAGTTCGTCCGTCATGCCGTAGCGCGTGACCATGTCGCGGGCCAGTGCCGTGGCACGCTCAAAGTCATTGCTGGCACCGGTCGTCATCTGGTTCATGAACACTTCTTCAGCGATGCGGCCGCCGAACAGCATGCTGATCTGGTGCAGCATGTATTCGCGGTCGTAGCTGTAGCGGTCACGCTCGGGCAGGCTCATGGTCACACCCAGGGCACGGCCGCGCGGGATGATGGTGACCTTGTGCACAGGGTCGCACTTGGGTAGCAGCTTGCCGATCAAGGCATGGCCCGCCTCGTGGTAAGCGGTGTTCTTGCGCTCGTCCTCGGGCATGACCATGGACTTCCGCTCGGGGCCCATCATGATCTTGTCCTTGGCCTTCTCGAAGTCGACCATCTCCACCACACGGCCGTTGCGGCGCGCAGCAAACAGGGCCGCTTCGTTGACCAAGTTGGCCAGATCGGCGCCACTGAAGCCCGGCGTGCCGCGGGCCAGGATGTCGGCACGGATGTCCTGGCCGACCGGCACCTTGCGCATGTGCACGTTCAGGATCTGCTCGCGGCCGCGCACGTCCGGCAGAGTCACATAGACCTGGCGGTCAAAGCGGCCAGGGCGCAGCAGCGCGGGGTCCAGGATGTCGGGCCGGTTGGTGGCGGCCATGACGATGACGCCGAGATTGGTCTCGAAGCCGTCCATCTCCACCAGCATCTGGTTCAGCGTCTGCTCGCGTTCGTCGTTGCCGCCGCCCAGGCCGGCACCTCGGTGACGGCCAACAGCGTCAATTTCGTCGATGAAGATGATGCACGGCGCGCTCTTCTTAGCCTGCTCGAACATGTCGCGCACACGGGCTGCGCCCACGCCGACAAACATTTCGACAAAGTCAGAACCCGAGATGCTGAAGAACGGCACCTTGGCTTCGCCCGCAATGGCCTTGGCCAGCAGCGTCTTGCCGGTTCCCGGCGGGCCGACCAACAGTACGCCGCGAGGGATGCGGCCACCCAGCTTCTGGAATTTCTGCGGGTCCTTCAGGAAGTCGACCAACTCCTTGACCTCTTCTTTGGCCTCGTCGCAACCGGCGACGTCCGCAAAAGTGGTGGAGTTGTTGGCCTCGTCCAGCATGCGGGCCTTGCTCTTGCCAAAGCTGAAGGCGCCGCCCTTGCCGCCGCCTTGCATCTGGCGCATGAAATAGATCCACACACCGATGAGCAGCAGCATCGGGCCCCAGCTGACAAGGATGCTCATCAGCAGGCTGGGCTCTTCGCGCGGCTTGACGTCGAACTTGACGCCATTGGAGATCAGGTCGCCCACCAAGCCGCGGTCCAGGTAGGTGGCCGTGGAGCGCAGGCGCTTGTCATCAGAGGTCAGCGCGATGATCTCAGTGCCACCGCCAGGGCTTTCCTGCAGCGTGACCGCCTTGATGCGCTTGCCGCGGACTTCTTCCAGAAAGTCCGAGTAGCCGATCTGGTTGCCCTGCGTGGCTCCGCGGTCGAACTGCTTGAACACGGTGAACAGCACCAGCGCGATCACCAGCCAGACAGCGACCTTCGAAAACCATTGATTGTTCACCGCGGCTCCTTTTCCAGTTCAGCGGGTCGGCACGACGGAAGCGCCATGCCGGATTCCACGGTATATGGGGGCGATTCTAGGCCTCACAAGGTGTGCAAGGCGCGTGGGGGCGTGGTGTGGAGTGCACGGAAAAGCGTGCCGTCTGCCCACCAATTCCAACACCTCGCCGGACCCGCAAAGCCGCAGGTTAGCGGCTCTTGAGTCCCATTCCCACCAGAAAGGTCTCCGACGACTTGTCACGGCTGGCCTTGGGCTTGATCGGCTTGACCACGCGGAAGTGCTGTTTGAAGAGCACCACCAACTGGCTGTAGCCACTGCCGTGGAAGACCTTGCAGACCAGTGCGCCGTCCGGTTTCAGGTGGTGGATGCAGAAATCCACCGCCAGTTCCACCAAATGCTCGATCCGCGCGGCGTCCGCGGTTTCTATGCCGGACAGATTGGGCGCCATGTCGGACACCACCACATCCACCGATCGCCCGGCCAGCGCAGCGACCAACTGATCCGACACCGCCTCTTCCCGGAAATCGCCCTTGATGAACTGAACGCCCTCTATCGGCTCGAAGTCCAGGAGGTCCAGCGCAATGATGGTCCCTTTGAGTTCACCCACCGCGGCGCCGTCGGGCGCAAACTTGCGGCGCAGATACTGGCTCCAGGCTCCGGGCACAGCGCCCAGATCGACCACCACCTGACCCGGTTTCAGCAACTTCAGCGTCTCATCAATCTCCTTCAGTTTGTAGGCTGCGCGCGCACGGTAACCGTCACGCTTCGCCCACTTCACGTAAGGGTCGTTGATGTGGTCGTTGAGCCACGCCTTGTTGACCTTCTTGCTTTTGGTGTCGACTTTCATGCTCAGTCGATAATACGGGGATGCCTGCCATCCAGCTCACACCCGCCCAACGCAAGGAACACCGCGCTGAGGCCCATCACCTGTCCCCGGTCGTCATGATCGGCGGGGACGGCCTGACCGCCGCCGTCCAGAAGGAAGTCGACGGGGCGCTCAAGTCCCACGGACTGATCAAGGTGCGCGTTTTCAGCGACGACCGCGCCAGCCGCGAGGCCATGTTTGCAAAGCTGGCCGACCAGCTGGATGCGGCCCCCATCCAGCACATTGGCAAGTTGCTGGTGCTGTGGCGACCGATGCCTCCCAAGGAGAAGGTCGAGCGAGAAGACCGGATGCCGGGCCCCCGCACGGTGAAGATCGTCAGCTTTTCCAAGAGCGGCAATCACCGCGCCACCGTCAAGAAGGTGCAGGTCTTCGGCAACGAGCGCATCACGCGCGGTGGCCAGATCAAGCGCGCGGAGAAGCGCGTCACCAGCGTCAAGAAAAAGGCGCAGGACTGACGGGAACGACGGGACTGGCCGCGCGTGCAGAACGGGCGGCCATCACTGCCATCGTCACGACCACCCCTGTCTTGGCGACGTAGAACGCAGCGCTGACCGCATGCAACTGGCCGAAAGTCAGCGGTCCCTGCCCCGCCTTCGCGGCGGCCATCATGGGCTGCAGACCGAAGTAGCCCGCCACCGTGCAGAAGAGCGCACCGGCCGCCAGGGCCATGCCCAGGCTGAACTGCGATCCAGTGCCGGCGTCGAACCTCTGTTTGGCCCCCACGCGCTCCAAACCCAGCAGCACGGCGCCCAGGGCGAGGCTGGCATAGGCCTCGTGCGCCAGGATACGGCCGGCCACGCGACCTGCATCTGCCGGCTGCAGCAGAGCAAACAGCGCCGGCGTGGCCACCAGCGCAACGGTGAGCAGCAAGCCAGCCCACAGGCCGGGCAGAAGCAGCCGCAAAAGGCCCAGCACGCGCACTGCCACGTCAGGCGTAGCGCACGTCCATGATTTCCCAGTGCTTCAGACCGCCCGGCGCCTGCACTTCAGCCACATCACCACTTTCCTTGCCAATCAGTGCGCGCGCGATGGGGCTGCTGATGGAGATCAGGCCCAGCTTCAGATCGGCCTCGTCGTCGCCGACGATCTGGTAAGTCACCTTCTGGCCGCTGTCTTCGTCTTCCAGGTCTACCGTGGCACCGAACACCACCTTGCCACCGGCGTCCAGGGCGCTGGGGTCGATGACCTGGGCGGCAGCCAGCTTGGACTCGATTTCCTTGATGCGGCCTTCGATGAAGCCCTGCTTGTCCTTGGCAGCTTCGTATTCGGCGTTCTCGGACAGGTCGCCCTGGGCACGGGCTTCGGCAATGGCCTGGATAACGGCATGCCGTTCCACTGACTTCAGGCGCTGCAGTTCGCTTTTCAGCAGGTCGGCGCCGCGCTGGGTGAGAGGAATCGTGTTCATGGCAGTTCGTCAGCAGAAAAAGTGAAACCGCCGCAGGAACCCCAACGGGCGGCCTGCGGCGGAAGACAGAGGGTCGAGTTTAGTGCAACTGCGTCAGCAGTTCAGCATGCATGTCCTGCAGCGAGGTCACCGCCAGGTCGTCCTGGTGCTTGAGCGCCTCGGTCGCCGCCTCGGCACCCGCCATGGTGGTGTAGTAGGTAATGCGGTTGGCCAATGACGCGGTGCGGATGTAGCGTGAATCCGCAATGGCGGTGCGGGTTTCGTCCACGGTCGTGTAGACCAACTGGATCTCGCCACCTTTGACCATGTCCGCGATGTGCGGCCGGCCGTCCTTGACCTTGTTCACCACCTTCACAGGAATGCCCGCTTCGGCAATGGCCGCCGCGGTGCCCTTGGTGGCCACCACCTGGTAGCCCAGCCGGTGCAAGTCACCCGCCACGACCACCGCGCGCTGCTTGTCGCTGTTCTTGACCGTGATGACGACCGTGCCCTTTTCCGGCAAGCGGGACCCCGCTCCCAATTGGCTCTTGAGCATGGCTTCGCCGAAGCTGCGTCCCACGCCCATGACCTCGCCCGTGGACCGCATTTCCGGCCCCAGGATAGGGTCCACGCCCGGGAACTTGTTGAACGGGAAGACAGCTTCCTTGACGCTGAAATATGCCGGCACCACTTCGGATGGCACCTTGCCGCCCAGTCCCTGCTGCGAAGCCAGGCTTTGCCCGGCCATGCAACGCGCGGCAATCTTGGCCAGCTGCTGGCCAGTGGCCTTGCTGACGAAGGGCACGGTTCGGCTGGCGCGCGGGTTCACTTCCAGCACGTAGACCACGGCGTCGTCGCCCTCGCCCTGGATCGCGAACTGCGTGTTCATCAGGCCGACCACCTTCAGCGCTTTCGCCATGACGGCGGCCTGGCGACGCATCTCGTCCTGCAGTTTGACGCTCAGTGTGTAGGCCGGCAGCGAACAGGCGGAATCGCCGCTGTGGATGCCGGCCGCTTCCACGTGTTCCATGATGCCGCCGATCATCACGTCGCCCGTGGCGTCGGCAATGCAGTCGACGTCAACTTCGATCGCGTCGTCCAGGAAGCGGTCCAGGAGCACGGGCGACTTTTCGCTCACCTGCACCGCTTCACGCATGTAGCGGTTCAGGTCCTTGTCGCCGTGCACAATTTCCATCGCGCGGCCCCCTAGCACATAGCTCGGGCGCACGACCAAGGGGTACCCGATCTCCTGCGCCAGTGCCAGGGCCTGTTCCTCGGTGCGGGCCGTGCGGTTGGGCGGCTGACGCAAGCCCAGCTCGTGCAGCAGCTTCTGGAAGCGTTCACGGTCCTCGGCGATGTCGATGCTGTCCGGGCTGGTGCCGATGATGGGCACGCCCGCACGTTCCAGGTCCAGCGCCAGCTTCAAGGGTGTCTGCCCGCCGTACTGGACGATCACGCCCAGCGGCTGTTCCTTGGCGACGATTTCCAGCACGTCTTCCAGGGTCACCGGTTCGAAGTACAGGCGGTCAGAGGTGTCGTAGTCAGTCGACACGGTTTCCGGGTTGCAGTTGACCATGATGGTCTCGTACCCATCTTCGCGCATGGCCAGTGCGGCGTGAACGCAGCAGTAGTCGAACTCGATGCCCTGGCCGATGCGGTTGGGCCCGCCGCCCAGCACCATGATCTTCTTCTTGCTGCTGGGTTCGGCCTCGCACTCTTCGTCGTAGGTGCTGTACATGTAGGCCGTCTGGGTGGCGAATTCGGCCGCGCAGGTATCCACACGCTTGTAGACCGGACGCACGTTCAGCGCGTGGCGCTTCTCGCGAACGGCATGCTGGTTGCTGCCCATCAGCTTGGCCAAGCGGCGGTCACTGAAGCCCTTCTTCTTGACGTAGCGCAGCTCGTCAGCCGACAAGCCGGCCACGTCGCGCGCCTTGAGTTGTTGCTCGATGAGGATCAGTTCTTCGATCTGAGCCAGGAACCACGGGTCCACCGCGGTCTCCTCAAACACCTCGTCCAGACTCATGCCGATGCGGAAGGCGTCAGCGAGGAAGAGGATGCGCTCCGGACCGGCGTTGCCGATCTCGTCCAGGATCTCGTCGCGGTCCGTGCTGCGTTCGGTCAGGCCGTCAATGCCCGTTTCGAGCCCGCGCAAGGCCTTCTGGAAACTTTCCTGGAAGGTGCGGCCCATGGCCATGACCTCACCGACGCTCTTCATCTGCGTGGTCAGGTGCGGGTCGGCGGCGGGGAACTTCTCGAAGGCAAAACGCGGGATCTTGGTGACGACGTAGTCGATGCTCGGCTCGAAGCTGGCCGGTGTGGCGCCGCCGGTGATGTCGTTGCGCAACTCGTCCAGCGTGTAGCCCACGGCCAGCTTGGCCGCCACCTTGGCAATCGGGAAGCCTGTGGCCTTGGAGGCCAGTGCGGAAGAACGCGACACGCGAGGGTTCATCTCGATGACGATCAGCCGACCGTTCTGCGGGTTCACCGAGAACTGGACATTGCTGCCGCCCGTGTCGACGCCGATCTCACGCAGGATGGCGATGCTGGCGTTGCGCATCACCTGGTATTCCTTGTCGGTCAGCGTCTGCGCGGGTGCCACGGTGATGCTGTCACCGGTGTGGATGCCCATCGGGTCCAGGTTCTCGATGCTGCAGACGATGATGCAGTTGTCGGCGCGGTCGCGCACGACTTCCATCTCGAACTCTTTCCAGCCGATCAGGCTTTCCTCGATCAGCAGTTCCTTGGTCGGTGACAGGTCCAGGCCGCGCTTGCAGATTTCTTCGAATTCTTCCGGGTTGTAGGCGATCCCGCCACCGGTGCCGCCCATCGTGAAGCTGGGGCGTATCACCATCGGGAAGCCGGTGCCACCGATCAGGCTGATGATGTGCTTCTGCACCGCCTGCGCTTCTTCCATGCTGTGCGCGATGCCGCTCTTGGCCGAATCCAGCCCGATGGACGTCATCGCGTCCTTGAACTTCATGCGGTCTTCGGCCTTCTCGATGGCCTGCTCGTTGGCGCCGATCATCTCCACACCGTACCTGGCCAGCACGCCATGGCGGTGCAAGTCCAGCGCACAGTTCAGCGCCGTCTGGCCGCCCATGGTGGGCAGGATCGCATCGGGCTTTTCCTTGGCGATGATCTTCTCCACCACCTGCCAGGTGATGGGTTCGATGTAGGTCGCGTCGGCCATGCCCGGGTCGGTCATGATGGTGGCCGGGTTGCTGTTGACCAGGATGACGCGGTAGCCCTCCTCGCGCAGTGCCTTGCAGGCCTGAGCGCCGGAGTAGTCGAATTCGCAGGCCTGGCCGATGACGATGGGGCCGGCGCCGATGATCAGGATGCTTTTGAGGTCGGTGCGCTTCGGCATCTCAGTTCTTCTCCATCAATGCAACAAAGCGGTCGAACAGGTAGCCGATGTCATGCGGGCCCGGGCTGGCTTCCGGGTGGCCCTGGAAGCAGAAGGCCGGCTTGTCGGTACGGGCCAGGCCCTGCAGCGTGCCGTCGAACAGGCTGATGTGCGTGGGGCGCAGGTTGCTGCCCAGCGACTTTTCGTCCACCGCAAAACCGTGGTTCTGGCTGGTGATGCTCACGCGGCCGCTGTCCAGGTCCTTCACGGGGTGGTTGGCACCGTGATGGCCGAACTTCATCTTGAAGGTCTTGGCGCCGGAGGCCAGCGCCAGGATCTGGTGACCGAGGCAGATGCCGAAGGTTGGCGTGCCCGTGGCGATGAGTTCGCGCGTGGCGGCAATGGCGTAGTCGCAAGGCTCGGGGTCGCCCGGGCCATTGCTCAGAAAAACGCCATCAGGCTTCAACTTCAGCACCTCTGCAGCCGAGGTCTTGGCCGGCACGACTGTCACGCGGCAACCGCGGCTGGCCAGCATGCGCAGGATGTTGCGCTTGACGCCGTAGTCAAAAGCCACCACGTGGTGTCGCGGCGCTTCCAGGCGGCCGTAGCCTAGGCCGAGTTGCCATTCGGTTTCGGTCCACTCGTAGGGCTCGGTTGCGCTGACCACCTGGGCCAGATCCAGACCAGCCATGGACGGCGCGGCCTTGGCGCGCGCCACTGCATCGGCCACGTGCTGTGGGCCCAGCAAGGTGCCCGGCTCGAAGGTGGCGATGCAGCCGTTTTGCGCACCGGAGGTACGCAGCACTCGGGTCAGGCGGCGCGTGTCGATGTCGGCCATCGCAACCGTGCCCTCGCGCTGCAGGTACTGCGACAGGCTCATCGTGGCGCGAAAGTTGGACACGCGCAGCGACAGGTCCTTGATGATCAGTCCCGCTGCGTGGACACGTGTGGCCTCCACGTCTTCTTCGTTGACGCCGACATTGCCGATGTGCGGGTAGGTCAGTGTGACGATCTGCCGGCAGTAGCTCGGGTCGGTCAGGATTTCCTGGTAGCCGGTCAGCGCTGTGTTGAACACCACCTCGCCCACCGTTTGGCCAGGCGCACCGATGCTGGTGCCGTGAAAGGTAGTGCCGTCTGCGAGAGCCAGCAACGCTGGCGGATGAACTGGCAGAAGAGCGGGCAAAAGCTTGGGAAGCAAGCGGAAAGCTCCGGGGTTCTCGCGCTCATCGCCGCCGCCAGCCAGGGTTGGCCGAGGGCAGGTCCGAGGGGAAACCGACGTCGGAGTTTCGTGAGCGCTGGGTGTGGGCGGGTAAACCTGTGAAGTATAGCCGCCCGGACTCGGGTTTTGCCGGATCAGCCCTGCAGAACAGCCGCAATCCCTGCGCGCGCGACCTGCGCGTCTTCGGTGGATTTGACGCCGCTGACGCCCACTG
This sequence comes from uncultured beta proteobacterium, assembly GCA_963750785.1. Lineage (GTDB taxonomy): Bacteria > Pseudomonadota > Gammaproteobacteria > Burkholderiales > Burkholderiaceae_C > Rubrivivax. The sequence goes on from CAVVSC010000011.1 coordinate 243,863, forward strand.
CGCCCACGCAGGCACCGTCCACCAGGATCGGCACGCCGCCTTCCAGCATGCCCTGGATTCCGGGTGCGCTGAGAAAGGACACACGGCCGCCGTTGATCATGTCCTCGTAGACCTTCGTCTCGCGTCGGCCCAGCGCCGCTGTTCGGGCCTTGGCAGGTGCGATTTCGGCCGATACCGGCGCCGCGCCGTCCAGGCGTTGCAACCAGAGCAAATGGCCCCCGCTGTCAACGACGGCAATGGTCACCGCCCAATTGTTGCGGGTGGCTTCGGCTTCAGACGCTGCGGCGATGGTCTTGACGTCGTCCAGGGTCAGGATGGATTGCGTTTTCATGGACGTGGACGATACCAAGGGCATGCCTATTTGCATGGACTGCAAAAGGTCATTTCAGTTTGACGCTGGTTACTTAGAATCAGCTATACGGCTGCTTGGCCGCTTGTCTCTTGTTGGAGGTTGAATGGATCAAAGCGTGCAGAACTTCCCTGGCGTTGCCGGTGACGGCGCGCTCGTCACGGCAGAACGCAACCGCGTCCTGCGCAACACCTACTGGCTGCTGGCGCTGTCCATGGTGCCCACAGTGCTGGGCGCGTGGTTGGGCGTGCAGATGGGCATCGGAAAATCGCTGACGGGCGGCACCGGCCTGATCGTCTTCATGGTCGGCGCCTTCGGCTTCATGTTTGCAATCGAGAAGTTCAAGAACTCGGCGGCTGGCGTGCCCATCCTGCTCGGCTTCACCTTCTTCATGGGCCTGATGCTGGCGCGCCTGGTCGGCTCCGTGCTGGGCTTGAAGAACGGCGGCGGGCTGATCATGACGGCCTTTGCCGGCACTGGCGCCATCTTCCTGGGCATGGCCATGCTGAGCAGCGTGATCAAGAAGGACCTGTCCTCCATGGGCAAGTTCCTGTTCATCGGCATGATCATGCTGCTGGTGGCCGCCATCGCCAACATCTTCATCCAGAGCAGCGCGCTGATGATCACGGTGTCCGTGATCGCCATCGGCATCTTTTCTGCCTTCATCCTGTACGACCTGAAGCGCGTCCAGGACGGTGAAGAAACCAACTACATCACCGCCACGCTGGGCGTGTACCTGAGTCTGTACAACGTCTTCAGCAACCTGCTGGCGCTGTTGGGCATCTTCGGTGGCGAGCGCGACTGAGCGTTCCAGCACCGCTGAAACGGGGCCCGTGGGCCCCGTTTTTCATGGGCGGTCAAACACCGCCATGGACTCCACGTGCGCCGTGTGCGGGAACATGTTCACCACACCCGCCAAGGTGCAGCGGTAGCCCGCCTGGTGTACCAGCAGGCCCGCGTCCCGCGCCAGCGTGGACGGGTTGCAGCTGACATAGACGATGCGGCGCGGCGGCTGCCAATCGCCAACGGGCTCCATGACGGCGTCGGCCAGCGCCTTGGACAGGGCAAACGCACCTTCTCTTGGCGGGTCAACCAGCCAGCGGGTGGCGGCGCCGGCCGCCCGCAATGACGCCGCGTCCAACTCGAAAAGATTCTGCGCCTCAAAGCGCGTGCGCTCGGCCAGCCCATTGGCACGCGCATTGACACGCGCCCGGTCGACCAGCGTCTCGCTGCCCTCCACGCCCAGCACCTCGCGGGCCCTGCTTGCCAGCGGCAGGGTGAAGTTGCCCAGGCCGCAGAACCAGTCGATCACGCGTTCATCAGCCTGCGGATCCAGCAAACGAATCGCACGCTCCACCAGAACGCGGTTGATGTGCGGGTTCACCTGGGTGAAGTCGGTCGGCTTGAATGGCATCGTGATGCCGAACTCTGGCAGCCGATAGCTGAGAACCGCACCGCCTGCATCCAGCAAGTGCACTGTGTCCGGTCCCTTGGGTTGCAGCCACCATTGCACCTGGTGCTGCTCTGCAAAGGCACGCAGGAGCGCCTTGTCCTTTTCGGTCAGCGGTTCCAGGTGGCGCAGCACCAGTGCCGTGACGTTGTCACCGGCCGCCAGTTCGATCTGCGGCAGCCGATCACGCTGGTCCATGCGGCCTATCAGTTCGCGCAGCGGCAGCAGCATGCCGCTCACATGGGCAGGCAGCACCGGGCAGACGCTCATGTCGGCCACATAACGCGACTTGCGTTCGTGAAAGCCGATCAGCACCGTGCCCTTTTTTGCGACAAAGCGCACCGACAGGCGCGCCCGGTCGCGGTAGCCCCAGGCCGGGCCCTCGATGGGCCGCAGCAGCCGCTCGGCCTTCACCTTGGCCAGATGCCACAGGTTGTCTTCCAGCACACGCTGCTTCACTGCCACCTGCGCGGCCGGATGCAAGTGCTGCATCTTGCAGCCGCCACAGGCACCGGCATGCATGCCGAAGTGAGGACAACCCGGTCGCACACGCTGCGCGCTTTCACGCGAGAGAGCCGACATCGGCCCCTGCTCCCAATTGTTCTTCTTGCGAGAGACGTTCACCTGCACACGTTCCGTGGGCAGTGCGCCTTCGATGAAAACAACCTTGCCGTCCTCGCGGTGGGCCACACCCTGCGCTTCCAGGTCCAACGACTCGACCTGCAGCCAATCCATGCCATTTGCCATGGCGCGGATTATCCCGGCACCGCGGCCTTGCTCAGCGAGGGGGCAGCAACTTGGCCGGATCCACAGGCTTGCCTTGGCGCCGGATCTCGAAGTGCAGCTGCACACGGTCCGCGTCACTGGAACCCATTTCGGCAATCTTCTGGCCCTTGCGCACCGCCTGGTCTTCCTTGACCAGCAAGGTCTGGTTGTGTGCGTAGGCGGTCAGGAAGGTGGCGTTGTGCTTGACGATGACCAGATTCCCGTAGCCGCGCAGACCGGATCCCGCGTAGACCACCCGCCCGTCAGCTGCAGCGAGCACAGGATCGCCCGCCTTGCCGGCAATGGCCAAGCCCTTGCTCTTGATCTCGTCAAACCCCGTGGCCACCGGGCCGGCCGCAGGCCAGGCCCACGAAACGTCCTCATCCGTGTCGCGAGGCGCAGCAGCCTGCACGGGAGCGGGCGCAGGTGCAGGCACCGCCGCGGGCACGGCGGCACTGGCGGGCGGCCCGGCGGAAGCCACCGCCGATGCCGGCGCGGACGCTGGCCTGGCGGCGTCCAGCGGCTTGGCATCCACACGGCCCGGCGCGGCAATCGGGCGCGCCACGACGCCGTTGGGGTCGGCCGCGGGCGTCACCACCCGCAACACCTGGCCCACTTCGATGACATTCGGGTTGTCCAGGCCGTTCCAACGCGCCAGGTCGCGCCAGTTCTGGCCGTTGTCCAGGCTGATGCGGATCAGCGTGTCACCCGGCTTGACGCTGTAGTAGCCCGGTTTGCCGGCGTTCTCGGCGCCTGGCAATGGCTTGGGCGGGGGCAGCGTCTCACCCGTCGACGCGGAACTGGCGCCAGCGGCCGGTGCAGGCGCTGCAGCCGCCTGCAGCACTGGCGGCTTGGTAGAGGGCCTGCGTTCTTCCACCGGCGCCCGGTGCGTGGTGCTGGCACAACCCGCCAACACGACAAGAGCCACCAGGCCCGACGAAAGGCGAAGGCGCGGCAGACCGCGTGACGAAGTGGAAGACTGGCTCATGCAACGCCGGATTTTAGAGGGACAAAATTCACGGCATCCTGCTGGTGGGTCACCAGACCCTGCGCTGTGCGGTCCACGATGACCAGGCGTTGCCCTCCACTTGCCGAGTGCATGGGCGCGACCAGGCGGCCGCCGGGGGCGAGTTGCTCCAGCCATGCGGCCGGCAGGTCCTCACCACCAGCCGCGGCGATGATGCTGTGGTACGGCGCACGGGGCGCATGACCGAGGCGGCCGTCGCCAAACACCAGGCGCAGGTTCGTGCCCAATCGCAAGTCGGCCAGGTTGTCACGCGCTTTCTCGTGCAAGCCTTGCAGGCGTTCGACAGACACCAGGCCCCGCGACAGCAGCGAAAGCACAGCCGCCTGGTAACCGCAGCCCGTGCCAATCTCGAGCACCAGACCCAGATGTCCCTGCTCCCGCGCACAGGCCCCATCGAACAACAGCGCCAGCATGTGGCCCACGACGGAGGGCTTGGAAATGGTTTGCGACAGTCCAATGGGCAAGCTGGTGTCTTCGTAGGCCTGCGTGGCCAGCGCACTGTCGACAAACCGGTGGCGCTCCACGGTGCCCAGCGCCGCCAGAACCGGCTCACAACGCAAGCCTGCCGCACGCAACTTGTCCACCATGCGCTTGCGAACGGCCTCCGAATCCATGCCAAGCCCGCGCGGCACGTCTTGCCGCGCCTGGTCTTGCGCCGCCTGTGCCAGCGGCCGTTGCGGGCGAACCAACTGGCCGCGCTGACGATTGGACGGGGCCAATTGGTCCAGGCCCAGGGGGAAGCGCGAAGGCCGCGTCATGCACCGCCCAGCCGAGCGGCCCAATCGGGGCGTGCGCTGTGGTCGGTCAGATCCACCTGCAGCGGCGTGATCGAAACAGCGCCGTTCGCCACCGCGTGGAAGTCCGTGCCCTCACCGGCCTCGCGCGCGTCGCCTGCCGGACCGATCCAGTAGATCGCCTCGCCTCGCGGATTGGTCTGGCGAATGACGGGTTCGCTGGCGTGACGACGGCCCAGGCGGGTGATCTTTCGCGGCAGTCTGGCCGCGTCGGCGCGGTTGGGAATGTTGACATTCAGGAGCCAAGGACCGCCAGCCAATGCACCCGTGGCCAGAACATGGTCGATGACGCTACGCGCCGCGGCTGCCGCGGCGTCGAGTTCCACCCAGCCTTTTTCGGCCTGCGAAAACGCAATCGCCGGAATGCCAAACAGAAAGCCCTCCATGGCGGCAGCCACGGTGCCGGAGTACAGGGTGTCGTCACCCATGTTGGCGCCATTGTTGATCCCGGAAAGCACCAGGTCGGGACGCTGCTGCAACACACCGGTGAGCGCCACGTGCACGCAGTCTGAAGGTGTGCCATTGACGACGCGGAAACCCTTCACATGGTCGCCACGGGCCTCGAAGATATTGAGCGGACGGTTCAAGGTCAGCGCGTTCGACGTGCCGCTGGCGTTTTGCTCTGGCGCGATGACATCGATAAGGCCAAGGCCCTCACAGGCCTTTACCAGGGCCGCCAGGCCGGGCGCCAGATAACCGTCGTCGTTCGCGATGAGAATGCGCATCACGCCATTGTAGGGAGCGGGTTCGAGGTACCGGAAAAGACAAAGGGCTTGGCAAAAGCCAAGCCCTTGTGGATATCTGGTGCCGGTGAACGGAATCGAACTGTTGACCTTCGCATTACGAATGCGCTGCTCTACCAACTGAGCTACACCGGCGTCAGCCCATGAGTATAGCAGTGGCAATTCGGCCTTCTCGCTGTCCAGAATGAGCACCCACCAAAGTCACCGGCACGGCGCCTCTTGAAGAACCTGATCCAGTCACTGCAGCTTCCGCGCCACCGCCGCCAATGGCGCCTGCTGCTGGCGCTGCTGCTGGGCGTTGTTTCGTGGTTCGCCTTCAAGCCTGCCTTGCCCACCCAGGAATGGCCGCACCTGGACAAGTTGAGGCACATCTTTGCCTTCACCACCCTCGCCATCGTGGCCAGCCTGGGTTGGGCTCAGCATGCTCGGCTCGCCCGCCAGGTCGCAACGGGTCTGATGGTCTATGGCTTGTTCATCGAATTGGTTCAGACGCAGTTGGCCAGCCGCAGTGGCAGCCTGGCCGATTGGGCCGCCGACGCCGTCGGCATCGCGCTGGGCTTGTGGTTGACACGCGAGATCCGCGCCCGCGCCTGAAAAACTTCTTGCGCCTGGCTGTGGTGGCTCACGCTATGAGCCACCCCGATCAGACACTGCCTCCAATCCCAGGCGATTCCACCGCCGAGTACCAGGAGGTCCGCATGAACCAGGTTTCCCTCGAGCTCGAAAGCGCCGACACCGGCACCCTTGACCGCACCGGCTTTGACATCGGCTGGGACCACGCCCACCACGGCCTGGTGCCGCCGCCGCAACTGCTGCTGCCGGGCACGCCCGTGTGCCAGGGCTGGATGGCTGCACGCGCCGTCTTTGGCCGCCGCACCCTGTCCAGCAGCCGGCAGGTGCGGCAGTGGCTGGCCCTGCGCCTGCAGGCCTGGCGGCGCGGCATTCCTTTCGAAACGCTGTCGGTCACACCCAACTTCCTGGCGCAGATCCACGCACTGCGCTGCCCCGTCCGCCGCACGCCACTGGGCGGTGCCGAGGGTGAAGCCGACGCCGCCGTCGTGGACCGCCTGAACGAACGCGCCCACTTTGCCGCCGGCAATCTGGCTGTCATCAGCCAGGCCGCCGCCCGGGCGCGCCTGGACGTGGACGCTGCCGAGGCCGTGCGTCGCGCTCGTCAGGGCGAACTGACGGGCGAACCGGTGCACGGCATGACGGCGCCGGAATGGTGGCGCGTCGCCGCGCTCGTCGCCTTTGCCACACCGCTGCCCTTTGCAGAGGCCGCGCGGCTGCCCTTGGCCGTGCTGCCGCCCAATCGCGTGCGCCTGCTCAACGCCGCACAGGGCCTGCAGGCCCTGGTCACCGAGTTTTTTGTCAACGACGGCTGGAGCGCACGCTGCCGTGACTTTGCTCAACTGCTGCCCGCACACACGCTGCGCCTGGACTTCAACCTCTTCGTGGGCGCCATGGCGCCGAGGGTACTGGAAGCCGGCAGACAGGGCGCCGATCGCCGACGCGCGCTAGAGGATGCCTGGCTGCAGGACCGCGTGCAACGCCGCTGGCAACACCTGGTGCTGAGCCTGGGAGAGGCCGCGTGCGAAGCGCTGCTGGAAGAAACCGCACGCCTGTCCCTGGGCGGCCGCCGCGTGCTGAGCCAACCGACTGCGCAGGCGGTCGAAGGCTGGGGCATGACGGCCACGCCAGGGCCGCTGCTGCGCCGGCGCTTCAGCCCGGCTGCGCCGTCGGCAGCAACACGGGCGCCTGCACGGCGGACAAGCCGCCCAGCAACAACTGCAGCACCACAGGTGCCAGCGATTCGTGCGTGAGTCCGCCCCCTGGTCGCAGCCACGTGAAGGTCCAGTTCATCATGCCGAACAGCAGCATGGCCAGGGGCACATCCAGCGCCCTGCCCTGCGGCTCGGGCCGCAGGGCGCCGATGCTGTCGGCAAAGGACTTCACCACGCGACGCTGGCAGGCCAGTACCTGGTCGCGTTCGCGCGGGTCGAGGAACTTCACGTCCTCGGTGAGCACACGGTGTTCGTTCTGGGCGCTCGCGTAGACCTGCATGAATCGCAATACCAGGGCTGACAGTCGCTTGCGTGGGTCGGGCTCGGCGCCCACCACTTCGTTGACCACCGCCTCCAGCCGCCGCACATGGCCCTGCGTGATCTGCAGCAGCAGTTCGTGCTTGTCGCGTACGTAGTGGTAAAGCGTTGCCTTGCTGATGCCACAGGCCACCGCAAGGTCCTGCATCGTGGCAGCGGTGAAGCCGCGATCGGCAAACAACTGCGCAGCGGCTGCGAGCATCTGCTCGCGCTGCAACTCGAAACCGGCAGAGCGCGGCCGCGCCATGCTCAGCGCTCGTCGAAGGACACGGTCACTTGCGGCGTGAGCGGATGCGCCTGGCAGGCCAGCACGAAGCCGGCGTCCAGGTCGGCCTTGTCCAGCGCAAAGTTGCGGTCCATGCGTACCTGTCCTGCCACCAACTTCACTCGGCATGTGGCACAGACGCCGCTGCGGCACGAATAGGGGACGTCCAATCCGGCGCGTGAGGCGGCGGACAGGATCGAGTCGTCGCCAGCGCCAAAAGGCACCTCACGCGTGACGCCGTCACGCACGATGGTGATGACCGCCGTCGGCGCGTCGCCCTCCTGTGGCTCATGCATGTTGGACGCAGCCACCGCGGCCGGCACGCCAAAGCGTTCGATCTGGATGCTCTCCGGCCCGATGCCGGCGGCCTTCAAGGCCGCTTCCACCTCGTCGTTCATCGCATGCGGTCCGCAGACAAAGGCCTGGTCCACGGGCCCGGCCAGGCGCAGCAACATGGCAAGCTTGTCCGCGTCCAGGCGACCTGCCTGCAGCGGTGAATCCACCACTTCACGAGAGAACACGGTATGGATCGCCAGCCGCGTGAGGTGGCGGTTCTTCAGATCGTCCAGTTCGTCCTTGAACATGGTGCTGGCGCTGCCCCGATTGCCGTACAGCAGGGTGCAGCGCGTGCGGCCATCGACGGCCAGCACCGCCTTCAGGATCGACAGGATGGGCGTTATTCCGCTGCCCCCTGCCACGGCCAGCACATGGTGCGGCGCGCGGGCCAGCGCATGGCCAAAGCGCCCATCCGGCTCCATCACGTCGAGAGCGTCACCCACTTTGAGCGAGTCATGCACCCAGGTCGAAAATGCGCCACCGGGGACGCGGCGCACACCCACGCGTGGCGCTTCGCCCGGCGCAGCACAGATGGAATAGGACCGCCGCAGATCCTGGCCTGCCACCTGCGCGCGCAATGTCAGGTACTGGCCTGGCTTGAAAGCGAACAGCGGTTGCAGCTGTGCCGGCACCTCAAAGGTGACAACACGAGCGTCATCCGCCTCAGGACGAACCTGGGCCACACGCAAGCTGTGGAAATGGGCACCATTCATAGCGGTTTGAAGTGCTCAAAAGGTTCGCGGCAAGCCAGGCAGCGATGCAGCGACTTGCAGGCCGTGCTTCCGAAGGCAGCAAGTTGTTCGGTATGGCTGCTGGCGCAACGCGGGCAGGCCACGGCGCGTGGCCGGAAGCGCAGCGGCTGCTCAGTCTGTGCCAGTCCTGCGCCCGGCCCCGGTGGCGCGATGCCGTAGTCCCTCAACTTGCGCCCTCCCTCTGCGCTGATCCAGTCGGTGGTCCAGGCCGGCGCCAGTCGCTGGGTCACGCGTGCAGGGCCGAAGCCCGCGTCCTCCACCGCCTGCCGAACGCTCTGCGCAATGACCTCGGTGGCCGGACAGCCGCTGTAGGTGGGTGTCAGCACGACTTCCAGGTCCTGCCCGTGGTCCAGCACCTCGCGCACGATGCCAAGGTCGCGAAGCGACAGCACGGGAATCTCCGGGTCCGGCACGCCGTTCAGCAAGGCCCAGACCGCGTCCGTGCGGGTGGTGTCCACCGGCCTGTTCACCAGCGTCCCCCGGGGTGCTGGCGCTGCAGGCTTTGCATCTCGGCCAGGATGAACCCCAGGTGCTCGCTGTGCAGGCCCTGGCTGCCACTGCTGATGAAGGGCGTGTCGGCGGGCACCTGCTGCGCGGCTTCGGTCAGCACCGCCGACACCTCCGCCAGCCATGCCTTTCGCAGCGGTGCACGGGCCGGTCCGAGTCCCTGTCCGGCCGCTGCGGCATCCACGGGGTCGGTCAAGAACATCTCGGCTGTGTAGGGCCAGGCGCGCGCCAGTGCCGCCGCCATGCGGCGCGCCGACTCGCCCGTGCCGTCGCCCAGCCTGACCACCCAGTCGCCTGCATGCTGCTGGTGATAGCGCACTTCCTTCAGCGCCTTGCCGGCAATACCGGCCAGTTGCGCGTCAGACGAGACCTGCATGCCCTGCCAGACCTGCTTCAGCCAACTGGCCAGCAGGAAGTTGCGCAGAACCGTGTCCGCAAAGTCGCCGCCTGGCGAATGCGCACTGCTGCGGCGCATGGGCTGTTCCACCAGGGTCAGGTTGAAGAACTGCCGCTCGTCGCGCAAGAAGGCCAACTGGTCCTCGTCCAGGCCCTGGCCCAGCAATGCCGCGGACTGCGTGAGCAGCGCACGCGCCTGACCCAGCAGATCCAAGGACATGTTGGTCAGTGCAATGTCCTCTTCCAGCACCGGGCCATGGCCGCACCACTCCGCCAGGCGCTGGGCGTGGATCAGGCAGGTGTCGGCGATGCGCAGCACGTACTGCACAGGCGGCGTGATGTCCAGGCGGAGCGATTCAGCGGTGGCTGCCATGGCGTCACATGTGGTTCACGGAATCGGGCAATTCGTAGAAGCTGGGGTGGCGGTACACCTTGTCTTCCATGGGATCGAAGTACATGTCCTTGTCGGCCGGGTCGCTGGCCGTGATGTCACTGCTCTTGACGACCCACAGGCTGTTGCCCTCCTGGCGGCGCGTGTAGACCTCGCGCGCCAATTGCACGGCCATGGCTGCGTCTGCCGCATGCAGGCTGCCGCAGTGCTTGTGGTCCAGGCCCGACTTCGGGCGGACAAACACCTCCCACAGCGGCCATTCGTCCTTGGAATTGCTCATGCGACTTTCTCCTTCGCAGCCTGCTTGCGTGCATGCGCAGTGGCCGCGTCGCGCACCCAGGCACCGTCGTCCCAGGCCTTCACGCGGGCGGCCAACCGCTCCTTGTTGCAGGGGCCATGACCGCCCACCACGCGCCAGAATTCGTCCCAGTCGATAGGACCGAAGTCATGGTGGCCCCGTTCAGCGTTCCACTTCAGCAGCGGGTCGGGTACGGTGACGCCCAGCACCTGGGCCTGCTCCACCGTGGCGTCCACGAATTTCTGGCGCAAGTCGTCGTTGCTGATGCGCTTGATACCCCAGCGGGCGCTCTGCGCGCTGTGCGTACTTTCGTTGTCCGGCGGACCGAACATCATCAGGCTGGGCCACCACCAACGGTTCACCGCGTCCTGCACCATGGCCCGTTGCGCGTCGGTGCCGTCCTTCATCATCGTCAGCAAGGCGTCAAAGCCCTGGCGCTGGTGAAAGCTCTCCTCCCGGCAGATGCGCACCATCGCCCGCGCGTAAGGCGCGTAGCTGCAACGTGTCAGCGGCACCTGGTTCATGATGGCCGCGCCATCCACCAGCCAGCCGATCACGCCCATGTCTGCCCAGCTGAGCGTGGGGTAGTTGAAGATGCTGCTGTACTTGGCCTTGCCGCTGTGCAGCGCGTCCAGGAGCTGGTCGCGGCTGGTGCCCAGGGTCTCTGCCGCGGCGTACAGGTACAGGCCGTGGCCGGCCTCGTCCTGGATCTTGGCCAGCAAGATGGTCTTGCGCTTGAGCGTGGGCGCGCGCGTGACCCAATTGCCTTCGGGCAGCATGCCCACGATCTCGGAGTGCGCGTGCTGGCTGATCTGCCGCACCAGCGTCTTGCGGTAGTGCTCGGGCATCCAGTCCTTGGCCTCGATGAAGGCGCCTTCGTCAATGCGGGCCTCGAAGCGCGCTTCCAGATGCGCTTCTTCAACCGAACGCACAGCCTTGGATTGAAGACCGGGATCGTCCTTGGGCGCCGTGTCCATGGCCTGTGTGTACATGCGATTTCCTCTACTTGGGACGCTTACTTCGGACGTTTATTTGGGACGCTTGTCGACAACCCGACGGGCCTTGCCGACCAGGGTGCGTTCAATCGAGTCTGGCAGCCCCACCTGGACCCGCGTGCTGACGCCGATCAAGGTCTTGATGCGGTGCTGCAATTCCTGCGCGACGGGTTCGGCCGCCACGTGGCGGTGACCGGGCGTCAATTCGCACAGCACGGTGACTTCGTCCAGCAAGGCCTCGCGCGTCACCACCAGCTGGTACTGGCCGGAGAGCTGGCCTTGTTGAAGGATCAGTTCCTCCACCTGCGTGGGGAACAGGTTGACACCGCGGATGATGAGCATGTCGTCACTTCGGCCCACGATCTTGCCCATGCGGCGCATGCTGCGCGACGTGGGCGGCAACAGGCGCGTGAGGTCGCGCGTGCGGTAGCGGATGACGGGCAGCGCTTCCTTGGTCAGCGTGGTGAAGACCAGCTCGCCTTCGCTGCCGCCCTTGGATTCGTCATACGGCAACACTTCGCCGGTCTGCGGGTCGATGATCTCCGGATAGAAGTGGTCTTCCCAGATCACCGGGCCGTCCTTGGATTCGATGCACTCGTTGGCAACGCCCGGGCCCATCACTTCGCTCAGGCCGTAGATGTCAACGGCATCGATCGCGGCGGCCTGTTCAATGTCGCGCCGCATGGCGTCGGTCCAGGGCTCGGCGCCGAAGATGCCGACCTGAACGGACATGTCCCGCGGGTCCTTGCCCTGGCGCCGGAACTCCTCGCAGATCACCTGCATGTAGCTCGGCGTGACCATGATGATGTCGGGCTTGAAGTCCTCGATCAGCTGCACCTGCTTTTCAGTCTGGCCGCCGCCCATGGGCACCACGGTGCAGCCCATGCGTTCGGCACCGTAGTGCGCACCCAGCCCGCCCGTGAACAGGCCGTAGCCGTAGGCGATGTGGATGATGTCGCCCGGCCGCCCGCCGCTGGCGCGGATGCTTCGGCCCATCAGGTCCGCCCAGCGGCTGATGTCGCCCTGCGTGTAACCCACCACTGTGGGCTTGCCTGTGGTGCCGCTGCTGGCGTGCACGCGCACCACTTGCTCGCGCGGCACGGCAAACATGCCGAAGGGGTAGTTGGCGCGCAGGTCCCCCTTGCTGGTAAACGGGAACTTGGCCAGGTCGGCCAGGCTCTTGCAGTCCGACGGATGCACGCCATGGTCGTCAAATGCGCGGCGGTAGTGCGGCACGTTTTCGTAGGCGTGCTGCAGGCTCCACTGGAGCCGCTGCAGTTGCAGGGCCCGCAACTCGTCCTGGCTGGCCCTTTCGATGGGCTCCAGATCACCGGGCGCAGGATGCTTCACGGGCATAGCGTGTCTCCGTCGCTGCTGCGTTATGTCTGCTTGCCTACCGGCAAGCCTTCGATCACGGCCTTGCCCCTGATGGAGTAGCTGCGGCCGCGGAAGGCGGCAACAGGCTCGCCACGCTGGTTCAGCACGTCAATGTCATACACGCCGGTCCGACCGGCCTTGCTGACTTCCTTGGCACTGGCCGTCAGCACATCGCCCTGCCGCGCCGAGGCGATGAGGTTGACGTCAAAACCCGACGCCACCGTGAGCTCGTTGTAGGCGTTGCAGGCAAAGGCAAAGGCCGAATCGGCCAGAGTGGTGATGAAGCCACCATGGCAAATGTCGTGGCCATTGAGCATGTCCTCGCGCACCGTCATGGTGGCGCTTGCCGTGCCTGGGCCGATGGCGGTGACGGTGATGCCCATCATGCGACTGGCGCGGTCGTTGCGGACCATGGCCTCGCGGATTGTTTCTGCCACCTGCTGTGGCGTGGTTTCAGCACCTGCTTGCGGCGTGCCCATTCAACGGTCCTTGAACACCGGCGGGCGCTTGGCAAAGAAGGCGCTGACGCCTTCGACGAAATCGGCCGACTTGCCCAGTTCGCGCTGCACATTGGCTTCCAGCGCCAGTGCGTCGCCAAAGTCCATGGGCATGGCCGCGTCCAAGGCCGTGCGGGTCTCGGCAAGGGCTTTGGAAGGCATCAAGGCCAGCTTCTGGGCCAGGGCCGTCGTTGTCTCCATCAAGGCAGGGTCGTCCACGCTCTTCCAGATCAGGCCCATGCGCTCGGCTTCTTCGGAACCCAGCTTGTCGCCTGTCATGGCCAGGCCCAGGGCACGTGCGCGGCCCACCAGTCGCGGCAGCAGCCAGGTGCCACCGCAGTCGGGCACCAGGCCGATCTTGCTGAAGGCCTGGATGAAACTGGCGCTCTTGGCGGCCAACACGAAGTCGCAGCACAGCGCGAAATTGGCGCCGGCACCGGCGGCCACGCCGTTCACCGCGGCCAGCACCGGCACGGGCATGCTGCGCAGGCGCTGCGCAAGTGGGCGGTAGTAGCGCTCGATGACCGCACCCACGTCGATCTCGGCGCCTGTCATCTCGGGGTCGGCCAGGTCCTGACCGGCGCAGAAGCCGCGGCCCATGCCGGTGATCACCACGGCACGGATGGCGGTGTCCTCCGCGGCCGCATTCAGCGCCGCCAACAACTCCCGGTGCATGGCGCCGGTGAAGCTGTTCAAGGCGGCTGGCCGGTTGAGCGTCAGGGTGCGCAGTGCGCCCTGGGTGCCGAGCAGGACAGTGGATTCGGACATCGGTGCGGCCTCCAGCCAAGGTTGCGGCGGCACCGTGCCGACATTACCCGACCAATTGGTCGACAAATTCTAGAGGTCTGCGGTCGGTCCCTGATCAGGGAATGCCAGCACCCCACCCAGGCAAAATGCCTCCCCATGCTGCCAAGCCCTCCCCGTCTGATCCTGCTCGCACCCATGGAAGGCGTGCTGGACCACAGCCTGCGGGACGTGCTGACCGCCTTTGGCGGCATTGACCGCTGCGTCAGCGAGTTCATCCGCATCACCGACCAGTTGCTGCCGCGCCGCGTCTACACACGCCTGATGCCGGAACTGCTGACTGGCAGCCGCACCCCTGCAGGCACCCCCGTGCGTGCGCAGTTGCTGGGCAGCGATCCGGCCTGCCTGGCCGACAACGCCGCGCGCCTGGCGGAGCTGAAACCGCATGGCATTGACCTCAATTTCGGTTGTCCGGCCAAGACCGTCAACCGCCACCGCGGCGGCGCGGTGCTGCTGGATGAACCCGAACTGGTTCGCGACATCGTTGCCGCCGTGCGGTCCGCCGTGCCTGCGGATGTGCCTGTCAGCGCCAAGATGCGCCTGGGCCACCGCGACGAAGACCGCATGCTCGACTGCGCCAGAGCCATTGCCGCGGCGGGCGCTTCGGAACTGGTGGTGCACGCACGCACCAAGGTCCAGGGCTACAAGCCGCCGGCCTATTGGGACCGCATTGCCCACATCCGCGAAGCCGTGCAAGTGCCGGTGGTGGCCAATGGCGAAGTCTGGACCGTGGCCGATGCGCAGCGCTGCCTGGCCGAGAGCGGCTGTGACGCGCTGATGCTGGGCCGGGGCCTTGTCTCCGACCCCGGCCTCGCCCTGGCCCTGCGAGGCCGCAGCGGGCCTGGCTGGGACGCCGTGCTCGCCGGCCTGCGGCGCTATGCGGGCCTGATCGAACCCCGCGTGGCGGAACGGCACCGCGGCGGCCGCCTGAAGCAGTGGATCAACATGCTGCGTCGCCGGCATCCGGAAGCGGAAGCCCTGTACGCCCGGGTGCGCACGCTTCGCCACGCGGCCGACATCGACGCAGCACTGCAGGCCAGCGCGCCGCCTGTCTGGGCGGAAGCGGCCTGAACACCCGTTCACCCCGAATCGGCCCGCCCAACGTGTCAGACCGGATGTCCACCAGCACCCCAGACAGCCCGGATGCCGACCTCATGCTGGCCTTTGCCGCGGGTGACCCACGTGCTTTCGAGACGCTGTACCAGCGCCACCATGCGGCGCTGTACCGCTTTGTGAAGCGGCTGATGGGCACGGCGGGTTCGGCGCAGGTGGACGAGGTCTTCCAGGACACCTGGGAACGCGCCATCCAGGCGCGCAAGGCCTGGCAAGCAGGCGCTGCGACGTGGCGCACCTGGCTGTTCACCCTGGCTCATCACCGCGCCGTGGACTGCCTGCGAAAGCTGGGCCGCGAAGTCAGCGTGGACGCGGCCGCGGATCAGGAAGACGGCCCCTGGGAACCGGAAGCCTCGCCATGGGCCGGCTGGCCGGATCCATCGGATGCAGACGCTGCAGACACGGCTTTCTGGCGGGCTGCGGGCCAACGCCTCCTGGACTGCCTTGACGGCCTGCCCGTGGCGCAGAAGACAGCTTTTTTGCTGCACCACGAAGACGGCCTGGGCGTGGACGAGATGGCGCGAACGCTGGAGTGCGGTTTTGAAACCATGAAGACCCGTCTGCGCTACGCCATGAGCAAGCTGCGCACGTGCATGGGCGCCTATCTGCCGCAAGGAGCCACACGGTGAACGGCAGCACACCCGACCCGCACCTTGGCAAGGCCCTGGCACATGCACCGGACCACGATGCGGTGCCGCCGGCGCATCTGTCGGCCCAGATCCTGGCTGCTGCGCACAGGGAGGCAGCCAAAGCGCTCCCGCCGCTGCCCCGTTCGCCCGTGGTCTGGTGGCGCAAGCCCTGGGGCGCATCGGGCGCGTTGGCCACGGTCTTTCTGGCGGGATTCATCGGTCTGCTGTGGCAAGGCGAGCGCCCAGGCCCGGCTGTCGACGGTCCCGCACCAGCGGTCACCGCTGCAAAGACCCAGGAACCAGCCGCGGCGCCCGTCATCGCGGCCGAACCGGCCGGATCCGGCCCTGAGCGTCAACGCAGGGCAGACGCAGCCTTGACGGCACAGGCTGCGAAGCAAGCCGCAGAGGCTCCCGCCAAGGCGGCGCGGTCAAAAGCAATGGAACGGGCCGCAGATGCTCGGGCAGCGCGTGACGCACCGCCAATTGGGCGCATCGGCCGGCTGGCCACGGCGGACGCAACGGGCACGTCGCCGCCCTCGCCCGCATCGCCCGCGATGGTGGCCAAACCGGCACCGCCGCCGCAGGTGTCACCAGCGCCTTCACCGGCGCAATCTCCTGCACCAGTGGCTGCGGCGCCACCCACGCCCGCGCCCACGCCCATGGCTGTGTCTCCTGCACCTGCACCCGCACCGGCCCGAGTGGCTGACGCAACGCCCGCTCCTGTGCCTGTGCCGTCAACCGCTCCCGCGCCCAGACCTGCGCCCGCGACGGCGCCAGCCCGTGCCGCGGTCGCGGCCGCGGCAACGGCACCTGCGCAACGCGCAACCACGGCGGAAGCCATGCTCGCCCGGCCCGCGCCGGTCCGCTTGCCGCCGCTGAGGGCCGGAGATCAATTGACCTGGCAGCCACGTTCCGGCGCCGCTGTGCCGGACGCGGCCTGGCTGCAGCAACTGGACACCCTAACCCGCGGCCGCTGGCTACCCGCCGAAGGACCACCGTCCACCGCCGGGGCAGCGGCCACCACGGCGGCGCCCGAGGCCCTGCTGTCCTGGCAGCGCGACGGCGCACCGCTGGGTGTGCTGCAGCTGAAGTCTGGTGAGGTGTGGTGGTGTGCCGCCGGGCAGGCTTGCCTGCGGGCATTGGTGCCGACAGGCGCCTTGGGCGACCTGATCGGAAAACTGCCCAGCGAACGCTAGGCAGTGGGGGTGTCAAGACTTCAGGCGGTGGTGACGGGTTCCGTGGCTCCGCCCATTGGTGCGGCCGGTTTTCGCCTGAGGTGTCACTACTGTGCCAGTGTTTGGTGACACCCAGAAGTCAGAAAAGCGGCCGAAAGCGGAGCCATTTGCAGCTGTCGTCGGCCCCGCACCCCGGACGCGCAGCATCAGGTTCCAAAGCGCTGCTGCAGATAGGCCAGCAGCGTGCGGATGGTCTGCGCCTCTCCGCCCGCAGGCCGCCCAGGACGGGTGCCGTCGTTCCAGGCAAACAAGTCGATGTGCAGCCACTCCTGGTTGGCAGGCACAAAGTCTTCCAGGAACAGCGCAGCGTTGATCGCGCCGGCCATCGCATTGCGCCCCGTGTTGACGATGTCGGCGATGTCGCTTTCGATACCGCCGTGGTACGGCGCCCACAGCGGCATGTGCCACATCGGGTCCTGCTGCTGCATGCCCAGGTCCACCAGTTCACGTGCTTGGGTGATGCTGCGGCAGAACAGCGCAGGGAGCTGCGGGCCGAGTGCCACACGGGCGGCGCCTGTCAGCGTGGCCATGTCGATCAGCAAGGCGGGCTTGCTCTCGGCGCCATAGGCCAGCGCGTCGCACAGGATCACGCGGCCTTCGGCGTCGGTGTTGCCAATCTCGATGTGCAGGCCGGCCCGCGTCTTGAATACGTCGCCTGGCCGATAGGCATTGCCACTGATGGCGTTTTCGACCGCAGGGATGAGCAGTTGCAGCTGCACGGGCAGCTTCAAGGCCATGATCAGTTGCGCGAGGCCCAGGGCGTTGGCCGCGCCGCCCATGTCCTTCTTCATCTGGCGCATGCCGTCGGCGCTCTTGATGTCCAGGCCGCCGCTGTCAAAGCACACGCCCTTGCCGACCAGGGTGATGCGGGGCGCCTTGGGCTTGCCCCAGTTCAGCTCGATCAGCCGCGGCGCGCGGCCACTGGCGGCGTCTGCGGCGCGACCCACGGCGTGGATGGCCGGGAAGCCGGCTTTCAGCAAGTCATCGCCCACCGTCTGCTTGAAGGTGGCGCCGTGCTGCTTGGCCACCATCCTCACGGCTTCGGCCAGTGCACCCGGGCCCAGGTGTTCAGCGGGCGTGTTGACCAGGTCGCGCGTGCTGGCGGTAGCCGCGGCCACGATCAGGCCCCGCTGCGCCTCGGCGCTGGAGGGAATCGTCAGTTCGGCCGGCTCACGCCGCGCTGCCTTGTAGAGGTCAAAGGTGTAGCCGCCCATTTCCCAGGACTGCGCCGCCGCGGCCGGCTCCAGGGCCACGGGGCTGTCGCCGTCGAGGTGGTAGGCGCCCAAGGGCAAGGCCTTGGGCAGGATGGACAGGGCCCAGGCATCGGAAGGCCCGCGCACACCCACCAGGACGGCGGTGACGCTGCCGTCGGCACCGGGCACCAGCGCGTGGGTGTCGGGCGCACCGGCAAAGCCCAGGTGGGTCACCCACCGGGCGGCAGCTGCGTTCAGCTTCTTGGCCTGCGCAGCAAAACTGGCGCGGTCAAGGGTGAGGATGGGAATGCTGCCCTTGCGGGGCTTGCCCAGGCGAACGGTCATGGGGTTCTCTCTTTCAAATCGATCCAGACATTGTGGCGGTGCGCGCGGTCGAACCGTGCCGTCGAGAGGTGCTGTCGATTCACGCCGCAGGGACGCATTTCGTCGCAGCCGGCTCGCGCAGCCTGTCGGCCCTGTCCATCATCCAGTCCGTTCCAGCTTCCACCCGAAAGGACCGCACATGAGCCTCTTCTCGTTCGTCACGCGCCCCGTCCGCGACCTGACCCAGGCCGTGGTCATGCCTTTCAAGGCCCTCTTCGTGATTGGACTCACAGGGCTCATCAATGCCATGACCTACCACGGCACCTGGTGGTTCAAGTGGGTGGCGTTGGGCATGGGCATTGCCGTGCTGGTCGCCTTTGCTCGGGCTGCCAAGACCTTGCTGTTGCTGGCCCTGGTGGCTTGGGTCGGCACGAAGATCTACCAGCGCTACGGACAGGAAGCCCGCCGGCAATTTGACGACTGGGTGTCGCGGACCCAACCCCACGCCGCGCAGGTCCTGGCCGCGCTGCGCGCACCTGTCCCTGCCGCGGAGCCTAAAACGGGCCCTCTGGCAGGCTGAAGCGCCCGGCGGCCCTTCAAGCCGCCGGCGCTGCGGCGCGGCGCTCGGCGTGCCAGTCGACCAGGCGGCGCATGTTGCCCAGGCTGACCCAGTGCATGTGCATCAGGGCCAGCATGCCGTTGCGGTGCAGTTCGTAGACCACGTCTGCGGGCAGATCGGTCGCCTTCTGGTCGTCAATGGTCAGGAACCCGTCGACGGTGTGCTGGGTGCCGTCCGGCAGCGTCGCGTCAAAGCGCATTTCCTTCAAGAGGCCAAGCTCCTGCAGGCGCTTGCCCACGGCGCGGGTGCGCTGAATTTCGGCTTCCAGCGTCTCCAGTTGCTTGCGCATCTCTTCCAGCAGCGGGGCAGGCTTGCCGTCGTCCTCGAACACCCGCTGACCGCCCGCTTCGTTGGTGCGTGAGAACGAGGTGTCCACGCAGATCGCAAATTGCTCTTCATCGAGACGGGCGATGCAGAACGGGTACATGCGCAGGATGGCGGGCATGTACTGCGCACGCCAGCGCTCGCCAGTGAGGTAGAGGTTGTCGTTCTGCGTCAGGCCCATGACCGCGATCGGCGCGATCGAATCGCTGCCATCGGCTTCCTTGCCGGCCCGCACAAAGACGATCGGGAATTCACGGCACACGTCTCCAAACTCCACCGCCGCCACGAACATGGCGTTGAGTTCCTTGGCGATGCTCCAGTCGGTGATGGGCACACCCAAGGTCATTTTGCGGTGCAGGGCACTGTCCAACGCCACGGGTTGACGGTGCAGGTTCTGATTGATCAAGAGTCTTCTCCAGGGGTTTCGGTGCGGGTGACCAGCACCTTGTCGACGCGTTTGCCATCCAGGTCCACGACCTCGAAGCGCCAGCCTTCCCAGAGCACGGCGTCCGCGGTGCGAGGCAGGCGGCCCAGCAAGAGCATGATCATGCCAGCCAGCGTGTTGTACCGGCCACGGTCTTCCTCAGGGAGTTCCTTGAGTTCCAACCGGTCCTTGAATTCCGGCACAGGAATCAGGCCGTCCATGAGCCAGCCGCCGTCCGGTCGGCGCACCGCCCAGGCGTCTTCGTCCGTCGGGGCGCCGAATTCGCCCGTGATGGCCTCCAGCAGGTCGCGTTCGGTGATCACGCCTTGCACAGCACCATATTCGTCCACCACGAAAACGATATCGGTTCCAGCGGCGCGGAAGTGATCCAGCAGTTCCATGCCCGACAGGGTCTCGGGCACGAACACCGGCGGCTGCAGGTGTTCTGCCAACTGCGGCTGTTCACCGCGCGACAGCGGTTGCAGCAGGTTGGCCGCATTGAGCACGCCCCGCACGTCATCCAGGGAGCCGCGGCAAACCGGGTAGCGCGTGTGGCTGCTCTCCGCCAGGGCCTGCAGCACGGCGTCCATGCCGGCGGTTTCGTCCAACCAGACGATTTCCGCGCGCGGGATCATCATGGAGCCGATCTGGCGGTCGTCCAGGCGAAACACGTTGCGCACCATCTGGTGCTCCTGCGCTTCGATGACGCCGGCGTCCAGTCCTTCTTCCAGGCTGGCGGCAATCTCTTCCTCCGTGACGGCCCTCGAAGGCCCGCCCCGGATACCCAGGAGACGCAGAACGCCGTTGGTGCACAAGCTCAGCAGCACCACCAGCGGCCGTGCAGCCATCGACAGAAAGTTCATCGGCCGCGACACCAGCCGCGCCACCGACTCAGGGTACATCTGACCAAGCCTCTTGGGTACCAGTTCGCCAAAGATGATGGTCAGGATCGTGATCGTCACTACCACCAATGCCGTTGCACCGATGCTGGCGGTCCGTTCGTGCACCCCGAAGGTCTGCACCAGCCAGTGCGCAAAGGGATCGGCGAAGGCGCTTTCGCCGACGATGCCATTGAGCACGCCGATAGACGTGATGCCGATTTGGACCGTCGACAGGAACTTGGTCGGGTTTTCGTGCAGATCCATGGCAGCTTGAGCGCCAGGCTCGCGGCTTTCGACCATCACCTGCAAACGCGCCTTTCGGCTGGCCGTCAGGGCCATTTCGGACATGGCGAAGACCCCGTTGAGCAGGATCAGGAAGATGAGCAGCGAGAGGTCCATGCGCGCCGCTGGCCAAGCTGCAACGGGTGCGGTGAAGAGGGCCGGGAGCGTAGCAGAATCAACCCATGATCTATCTCGTGGGCGATGTTCAGGGCTGCGACGACGCACTGTACCGTCTGATGCTGGCGCTGGACTTTTCGCCCTCGCGTGACCGCTTGGTGTTCCTGGGCGATCTGGTCAACCGCGGCCCGGCTTCGCTGGCTGTCATCCAGCGCCTGGTGGCCTTGGGGAGTGCTGCACGCTGCCTCTTGGGCAACCATGACCTTCACCTGCTGGCGGTGGCCCAGGGCGTGCGGGAAATGCACCGCGGCGACACTTTTGGCGATGTGCTGGACCACCCGAAGGCCGGCACCTGGCTGGACTGGCTGAGGCACCAGGAACTGGCCTTCCTCGAAGCCGGCTGGCTGTGCGTCCATGCCGGGGTGCCACCGCAATGGACCGTGGAACAGACCTTGAGCCTCGCCGCCGAAGTGCAGACCCTGTTGAGCGGTCCGGACCTCGCGCATTTCCTGCCCAAGATGTACGGCAATGAACCCAGCTGCTGGGCCGACACGCTCCAGGGAGCGGACCGCCACCGATTTGTCATCAATGCACTCACGCGCATGCGCTTTTGCAATGCGGACGGCGTGCTGGACTTCAAGACCAAGGAAGGGGCAGGCGCTGCGCCCGACGGTTTCATGCCCTGGTTTGACGCACCCGGCCGCGCCACCGCAGGCCAGCCGATGGCCTTCGGCCACTGGAGCACGCTGGGTGCCGTCGACCGCTCCGACCTGCTGGCCACCGACACGGGTTGCGTGTGGGGCGGCTGCCTGAGCGCCGTGCGCGTGGACGGTGGACGCCGCGATTGGCTGCAGGTGCGCTGCACTCAGGCACAGCGGCCGGGCTGAGCCTGGCCCGGCTCAACGGGCGCCTAGAATGCCGGTCCTGCAGGAAGCGTGGCCGAGCGGTTTAAGGCACCGGTCTTGAAAACCGGCGACGGGCAACCGTCCGTGAGTTCGAATCTCACCGCTTCCGCCAGGACTGAAGTCCAACTGTGGTGATCGGGCCTCCTTGGACCGAGTGCGGAGCGTTCAGCGCCAGATCTGGCGCTGGCAGAAGACGGACAGGTTCAGGTCTGGACTTCCCGCAGCTTGATCTCGGCCCCCGGTTCACCCATGCGCTGCAGGGGAGCACTCACGACCTTGGCGGACTTCGAACCCAGTTCGCCCTGGAATTCGATTTCGCCCGAAGGCGCCATGTTGCCCAACGCGGCATAGGCCGCCGCCAGCGCGTCGTCATCGCTGACCTCTTCCACATCGGGCTGTTCGGACCTCGGGTCCGACAGGTCTTCCGCACGGTCCATGACGGCAGCGGTCCGGTAGGCGTCGGCTTCGGTCTGCGCAGGGTCCATGTGTTCGCGGTCCAGAATGGCAACGGCCATCTTCGATCGCAGGCTTGCCAAACCGACCGGCGACCAGTTGGTCACCAGGCCTTCCAGTTGTTCGTGCGCCCGCTGCAGCACTTCCAAGGGCAGCTTGTGAAGGACGCGCACGCCCTTCTTGCCCAACGCATGCTCCACCATCACCAGGTGGCGCATGGCCAGCCTGGTTTCCGGCATCTCGTTCAACAAGTCAGCCAATTGCTGACGCATCAGCTTCAACTCATCCGCGGCTTTGCGCTCCAGGGCCTTTTCCCGCTCACCCTTGCTGGCCTTGGTCTTCTTCTTGGCCACGTCCTTGTCGCTTGCGGCCGCGCCCGCAGTTGGCTTGGCCTCCAGCACGATGTGCAGGCCGTCGCGTTCCCGCTTCAAGGCCAGGTCGTGCTTGAAAAAGGCAGCCGCGGCGCGGCTGAAGGGACTGAATAGCTTGGCTATGGGGCTCATGGGTACTCGATAGGTGCCGGCGCATGGGAATGGCCCATCACTGCGTCTGTTCTCGACGCAGTATCGATCCCGCTTGAGTCAATGTTGTGTCCAAAGGCGACAAGCGTGTCAGAGCAAGCCGCCCGCCCCGGACCGGTCCGAACCGAGACATGCCGTCGCTCAGGTCGCGCAGGTGCGGTTCTTGCCCGTGCGTTTGGCGATGTACAGCGCTTCATCGGCTCGTTCGAGCGCAGGTTGCAAGTCCTCGCCTGCGCGCCACGCGGTGACACCCGCAGAAAATGTCACAAACACTTCGCGGCCTTCGTGCAGGAAAAGCGCCTCTGTGAGGCTTCTCTGCAGACGGGTCAGGGCCTGCTGGGCTTCCTCCAGCGCCGTTCCGGGCAGCAGGACAACAAATTCTTCGCCTCCGAAGCGCGCCAGGTGGTCCACCGGCCGCAAACGCTCCTTGACCGCCGCAGCCAGGGTCTTCAGGGCCACGTCGCCCGCCGCGTGACCCAGGGTGTCGTTGAGCTTCTTGAAGTTGTCGATATCGATGAGGCCCACGGCCAGCAGTTGAGCAGGATCGCGGGTGGCGCGTGCACTCTCGGCCTCAAACGCCTGCATGAGGCCGCGGCGATTGGCCACTTGCGTGAGCAGGTCAGTGGAGACTTCGTCCGAAAGACGTCGCAACTCGGCTTCCAGCTCCAGCACGCGGGTCTCCAGTTCCACGGCCCGCGTGCGGTCGGCATGCAGCTTTTCCTGCGACCTGGCCACGGCGGCCTGGACGGTGTGCGCGTCCTGGAGCAGTTCCTTCACGACGCTGGCCAAACTCTCCAGGGACTCAGCGCCTGCTATGGCTTCGGCGTGCGCGGCTGTGGCCTGCTGGAAGCGGCTGGTGTGTCCACCCAATTCACCCACTTCCAGCAGCATGTTCTGGATCAACTGCTTCAGCGCGTCGCGTGCAGCTCGGCGGTCGTCCTGCACATGTTGCTGTCGTTGACGGGTGTCGGCCAGCAGCACCGCGGCGGACCGCAGATCGCGCAGGCTGGGGTCGCCTTCCAGGGCCTGGGCCAGGCGTTCACATTGACCATGGACCCAACTGTTGTCTTCCGCCAGTTCGGACAGTCCGCCTGTGAGGCTGCGGCAGAGCTCGGTGAGTTGAGCCAGCAACTGGTGGCCGTGGCCGAGCAACCGGCGCGCCTGCTCACAGACTTCAGCAATGGCAGCAACGGGTCCGGGCTGTGCACCTTCAACCGCCACGGTGGCCGCCAGCTGCGCCAGGCGATCGGCCAGTTCGGCTGCACGTGGCTGGGACGTGCCCAGCGCCGCGCGAACGGTGTCTTCCAGGGCGTGCACCAGCGGCGGCCAATGGGACGTGTCCGCCACCGTTGCGCTGGCTTGCAGCAAGGGCGGGTCGTCAATGCCCGTGGCGGCTGGATCGGAAGGCTGGTCAGCCTCCCAGGCTTGCATCAGCGATTGCAGGCGCTGCAAGAGTCGGTTGGCGTCGCTGCGACTGCCGTCCAGGACGCGCTGCAGGCTTTCCTTGCGACGGGCGCCTGTCCACTGCTTGCCACCGCGCCCCAGGTTTCGCGCCAGTCGCTCCACCATCGCAGCCCAGGCTGGACCCGCGGCGCGTGCCTCGTTGGGCGCCGACGCTTGGCCGCTCTCCTCGGCATAGGCCTTGGCGTAGTTTTCGGGCGTGGGTTCCTGCTGTGACTGCGCCAGGCGGCGCAGCGCAGCTTTGGCGACCGCCGCTGGCGCAGCGCCGCCGGCGCGACCCATGTCCCCCACGCGTGCCCCGCCTAGTGCTGGCGGCGGCTGGCCGCCCTGGCGGACGCATCGGGGTCGTCCTCGTCACGCTTGTTCGGCGCGTTGCCGATCCACGCCGCCTTGCGCGGCAGCACGGTCTGTTCAAGCCAGCTCTGCAGTTCGTCTGCCGGCACCGCGCGGCTGAACAGGAAGCCCTGCATCACGCCGCAGCCCAGGCGATGCAGCACTTCCATCTGGCGCAGGGTCTCCACGCCTTCGGCCACAACGCGCAAGCCCAGGGACCGGGCCAACGCGATGATGGCTGTGACCACCGCACTGCTTTGAGGTGTGATGCCCAGGTCGCGGACGAAGCTGCGGTCAATCTTCAGCTCGGAGATGGGCAAGGTCGTCAGATAGGCCAGGCTTGAATAGCCGGTGCCGAAATCGTCGATCGAGATCTCGACGCCAATCTCATTCAGGCGGTGCAGCGACGGAATGACGTTCTGCAGCTCCTTCATGAGGTTGTCTTCGGTGATCTCCAGGTGGATCACCCGGTGCGGCACGCCGAACTGCGTCACGCACTGGTGGATGTGTTCCACCAGGTCGCTGCGTTCGAACAAGCGGCTGGGCAGGTTGACGGCAATGGCGTCGTCAAAGCCGAAGTTGTCCTGCCACTGCCGCGCCTGACGCGCCGCTTCGCGCAGCGCCCATTCAGACAGTGGCACGATCAGGCCCGTGTCCTCGGCCAGCGGGATGAATTCACCCGGTGGCACGAGCTTGCCGCCGCGCTGCCAGCGCATGAGCGCTTCCGCGCCGACCATGCGTGACGCACGCACGTCAATCTTGGGCTGGTAGTGCAGCACCAGTTCGTCCCGTTCGATGGCCCGGTGCAGCGCGGTTTCCAGCTCCAGCTTTTCACGGCCCCGGCCGGCAAGCTGAGGGCTGTAGACGGTGGCGCTGTTGCGACCCTGCGCCTTCACGGAATACATGGCCACGTCGGAATTGCGCAGCAGGTCGACTACGGTCTCGCCGTCGCGTGGATAGATAGCCACGCCCACGCTGGCCGTCACGAAGCATTCCTGGCCGCTGACGAAGATAGGCTCGCGCAGCGCTTCCAACACGCGTTGGGCCACGCGCTCGGCGTCGTGGTCCTCGGCCACTTCAGGCAGCAAGGCGACAAATTCGTCGCCGCCCAAACGGCCCACCGCTTCCAGTGCGCGGTGAGACCGCACGCCAGCGGCCTCCAGGGTGCCTTCCATGACCTGGTCGCTGTGGCGCACGCAGGAACGCAGTCGACGGCCCACTTCCACCAGCAGTTCGTCACCGGCGCCATGGCCCAGCGTGTCATTGATGGTCTTGAAGCGGTCCAGGTCAATCAGCAGCAGCGCAAACTGGTGCTGCATGCGGCGCGCTTGTTCCAGTGCTCTTTCCGCGCGCCAGATCAGCTGACGGCGGTTCGGCAGGCCGGTGAGCGAATCGAAGTTCGCCAGCTGGCGGATCTTGTCCTCGGCCTGACGGCGATCGGTCACGTCCTGCACGATGCCGGTGTAGCCTGAACCCTGGCCGTAGTCGTTGAACTGCGGTTCGGCTTCGGTGTGGATGATGCGCTGGCGGCCGTCCAGCAGGGTGATGGGCACGTCCGTGGTCAGCACCGACTGGTGGCGCAGCGCGCCATGCAACTGGCGCAGCAGGCTGCGCCGGTCGTCCAGGGGCACCATGCGCAGCAAGGATCGCAAGGTGACTGGTTCGTTGGGGCCCATGCCGAAGACCCGCAGCGCCTCGGGTGACAGGTTCATGCCGCCTCCGGCACGACCCCAATCGAAGCTTCCCATTCGCGCCAGGTCCTGGGCGCGGGCCAGCTTGGCTCGGCTGCGCTCCAGTTCGATGCGCGTGCGGGAGCTGCGCAACAGGTACTGCAGGCGCCCGGCCAGCAGACTCCACTGCGCCGCCTTGACATAGAAATCGGTGGCACCCGCCTCATAGGCGCGGGTGATGGACGCATCGTCGTCCAGGCCAGTCAGCATCAGCACCGGCACGCTTTCGAAGCCCGCCATGCGGCGCAGCGAACGGCAGGTGTCAAAACCGTCCAGCCCGCCCGGCATCACGGCGTCCAGCACGATGATGTCGGGCGCAAATTCGCGTAGCACCTGCAGCGCTTGTTCACCGCTGCCGGCTTCGGTGACCTTGAAGCCACGCTCGCGCAAGGCCAGAGAGGTCAGCAGCAGGTTCACCTCGTCGTCATCGACAAGGAGCACCTCCGGTGGTCCCGTCAGGCTCTCGTCCGCGAAGGGATGGTTGGGCGTCATCAGCAGGGTCGGCTCAGGCACGCAGAATAGCCCCAACAGCGAGCAATGCTGCCTGGCCTTCCGAGATAAGTCGCGAGATGTCGAGATGCATTCCCGATGTGTCACCTTTTCGCAGCTTCGTCTCCACGTCGGCGCAGGCCTTGGACAGCGACAGCGCACCGACGCTGGCTGAGGATGACTTCAGCGTGTGCGCCACATTGGCCACGACCTTGGCGTCGCCGGTTTCACGCTGCGCCTCGAGTTGCGCGACCATGCGCCGGACGGAAGTTTCGAAGGCCGCCAGAACCCGGTTCACCACGCCCAGGCGACCGTCCGGATCCAACTCGCGCAGTCGAGCCAGCGCCTGGGCGTCCAGGCCGCTGTCTGGCGGGTTGGGCATGTTCATGACGGGGGGCACGGGCAAGGTTCCTTGGGGGTGGCGAGGATAACAACGCCACACCCCCGTGGCATGGCGTCAGGGCAGCGCGAGCTGCCCGTTGGCTTCAGTTTCGGCCCTGGGGACCTGAACTTGAGCCTGGGTCGGAAGGGCCTTTCGTACAATGAAGCGTATGCCCTTCCCCGATCTGGCTGGCCCAGGCAATGTCCTGTCATGGGCCCTGCTGCTGGCTCTGCCTCTCACGGCCGGGCTCGCCTACGCATGGGGCGCCGCACGCACGCGCGAGACTCTGCAGCGCGAATTGCGGCAGGCCCGTGAAGCCCAGCGCTGCAGCGAGCAATTGCAGACCGGTTGCCAATGGCAGACCGACGCCGCGCACCGCCTGGTGCAGTGGACAGGTCCCGGCCCACTGCAAGCCGCCCAATCGGCGATCTTTGAAGACCCGGCGCTTGCAGGCCAACTGAAATCTGGTCAGGCCTTGCCGGGCCTGCGCGTCCAGGCTGCGCAGCTGATTGGCGGCAGCCAGCACTGGGAGGTCCAGGCCGTACCACGCTGGAGTGACAGCGGAGTGTTTGACGGCTACAGCGGCGCTGCCCGGCCCTTGGACGAAGAGGACGCGCTGCGGCTGGCGGCCGGCCTGTCGGCGGCCGCGCTGGCCGCGCTGCCGGGCCCTGCCTGGGGGCTGCGATCGACCGAGGGCGGCTGGGTCCTGCACCAGGCCAACGAAGCTGCACGCGTCTTATGGCCGGCAGGCTTGCAGGGTCGGCTCATGACGGAAGCACGTGGCGCCGTGCCAGCCGGTGTACTGGACGCCCTGCTGGGTGGGGCACCTGGCAGCAAGACAGCGCAGCAGGACATCGACGGCTGGCGCCTGGCGCCAGGAAGCACAGGCCAGTCGCTGCTGCTGGCCAAGATGAGCGGGCCGCAGGCCCAGACCGGAAGCGAATGGCCCGAGCACGCAGAAGCCGACGCCTTCAGCTTCACCTTGTCACATGACCTGCGGGCTCCCATTCGCGTGGTGGAGGGCTTCACACGCATCGTCAAGGAAGACTACGGCCGGGTGCTGGACCGCGTGGGCAATGACCACCTGGAACGGGTGCTGGGTGCTGCAGCGCGCATGAACCTGATGATCGACGCGCTATTGACCCTGGCCCAGTTGTCTCAGCAGCCTCTGGCCCGTCAGCGGGTGAACTTGTCGCAGCTGGCCAGCTTTGTCGTTGAAGATCTCAAGCGAAGCGCCCCCGAACGCGCTGCGGAATTTGACATCGCGCCCGGCCTGGTGGCCACCGGCGACCCGACACTGCTGCGCCTGGTGCTGGAAAACCTGTTGGGCAACGCCTTCAAGTACAGCGCGAAAGTGGCCCAGGCGCGCATTTCACTGCAATCCGGCACACAGGCCGGCAAGCCGGCGTTTTGGGTTCACGACAACGGCGCGGGCTTTGACATGCGCTCAGCCGACCGCCTGTTTGGCCTCTTCCAGCGGCTTCACAGCGCCAGCGACTTTGCGGGCCACGGCGTCGGACTGGCCTCGGTGCGGCGCATCGTCCAGCGCCACGGCGGGCAGATCTGGGCGGAATCCGAACCCGGCCGCGGGGCGACCTTCTACTTCACCCTGCCGGACTGAATCAGGCCGTTCGCGCCAGCTCTTCGACAGCAGCCAAGAGCCTTTCGGCCTGCAGGGCCAAAGACTGCTGCTGTTCGTCGGCCAGCCGCTGCAATCTGCGGAAAGCCTCGGTTCGAGAGAGGGAGTATCGGTGCATCAGCACGCCCACGGCCAGCGGCACCGGGTCCACGAGCGCGTCACCTGCGGCGACCGCCACCGGCACCGCCACCGCAGCGGCGCTGCGCAAGCGCCCGAACGCAGCCTCCACCGCCGGCACGATCTGCCCCACTTCCAATGGCTTGATCAAGTAGGCCAGTGCGCCCAGGCTCTTCACGGTGGCGAGGGTAGCCTCGTCCGCAAAAGCCGACAGGAACATGAAAGGGATGCCATAGGCGTCGCGCAAGGTCTCGGCGACGTCAAAGCCGCTCTTGCCCTCCATGCGGATGTCCAGCAGGGCCAGCTCGGGCCGGTGCTCGCGGGCCAGCAGGATGGCGTCGTCGCCGTTGTCGGCGTCGATCACGTCATAACCGGCCTGGGACAAACCGTGGGTGACGGTGGCCAGCACCAGCCGGTCGTCGTCAACCACCAGCACGCGCCCCTTGCTGCCGGCCGCGGCGGCCGGCGGGTTGGCGGAGGCGGTGGCGGATGCAGTCATGCGGCCGATTGTCGCTGATCGCCCGCGGCCGGCAGGCGCACGGCGGGCGGCAACAGCGCCACCTGGGCCACCACTCGATCGTCTTCCTGGGTCAATGTGAAGCGGGACGCACGCCGCGGCAGCAGGGCCCTGACCAGGCCCAGTCCCGCCACCCCGGCGCGCAGGTGAGCCAAGTCAAAACCTTCTGGCAGACGGCCCTGACCGGACACCCGCAGGACGATGCCATCGTCCTGTACCGCCAGTTCGCAGCGCAGTTCACCCCCATTGCCGTGCTTGACCGCATTGGTCAGCAGTTCGTTCAGCACCAGTGCGAAAGGGATGGACTCGGCTTCTGGCAGTTCGTGCGGCACCTGACCCTCGATCTGCGAGCGAATGACGCAGCCAAAGGTGCGCTGGACCGAGGACGCAATGCCCTGCATCAGGCTGGCCGCCGCCAAAGGTCCGCGTGCACCAACCTGCAAGCCGTAGACCTGGGCAATGGCCTGGACCTGGCCCACCGCCTCGCCCAGCACCAGGGATACATCCGGGTTGCGCGCCGCCGTCTGCTGCAGCAGTCCGGCCACGCCCTGCAAGTTGTTCTTGATGCGGTGGTGAACCTCACGCACGAGCACTTCGCGCTGATCGATGGCGGCCTGCAGGCGGGCCTGTTCGGCCGCGCGCTGCTCGGTCACGTCGGTGGCGACCATCAGCAACTGGGTGGGCGCCTGGCCGGCTTCTTCCAGCGGAGCGAATCGGCAGTCCCAGGTGCGGCGGGCGCCGCCGTCTTCCTTCCATTCATGCTGCCGACGCGGGCCGCCGGTGGCCACGGCCGCCAGCCAGCCGCGCAGTGCCAAGGCCAGGTCGGGCGGGCAACATTCCTCGGGCGTCGCACCCAGCAGTTGCTCGGTCGGCTTGCCGAAGAAAGAGGTGGCTGTCAGGTTCAATTGCTGCACGCGAAGCGTCTGGGCGTCGAACAGCGCCATGGCCAGCGGAGCCGTTTCGATGACGCGCTGCAAGGACGCCTGCGCTTGCGCAATGTGCACCTCGGCCTGGCGGCGGCGCTCGATGTCCAGCAGCGCAAAAGTCACTTCGCGCCCGGCTTCGCCGGCACCCGACCCGGTGAGCACGGCGTTGCCGACCACCCAGAACTCGCGCCCGTCGCGGCCGCGCATGCGGCATTCAAAGGTCTCGGCCTGCCCTTCGTCGAGCCGGTTCAGCCAGTCGGTGCGGCGCAGCGGGTGACTCGGTTCCTGCGTGGCGACGATGCTGATCGGCTCGCCGACAAAGTCAGCCAGTTCGCCCGCGAACATGCGGCGAGCGGAACGGTTCATCCACTCGATGCCCCTTTCGGACACCGTGACGATGCCCACCAGCACCGAGTTCAGGATCGACCGGGTGCGCTCGGCCTGGGCCGCCAGGGTCTCGCGTGCGCGCCGGCGCTCGTCCACGTCGACGAAGGAACTGATGACACCAGCCTCCTGGTCGTCCGCATTCACCGGCCGCACGGCCACCTGAACCCAGACCAGCCGACCGTCGCGGCGGCGCAATTGGCGTTCGCCGCTGAATCGGCCGCGTTCGCGCAGCGCCTGCGAAATGCGGCCTTCAAAGTCGACGCAGGCGCGCGCGTCTTCGTACAGCTCGGCGGGATCCAGCGTGGCCAGTTCTGGCGAAGCCCAGCCGGTGAGATCGGCCATGGCCTGGTTGGCACGCTCGATGCGCGTCCCACGCTGGTAGATGATGCCGACTTCCGACAAGCTGAACATCAGTTCGCGGTCACGCAACAGCTGTTCCAGTTCGGCCTGCTGGGCCTTCAGGCGCGTGATGTCGGTGAGCACGGCCACGGATTCGGACTGGTCGTTGTGACCTTCACTTTCTTCGGTGCCTTCGGCGCGACGCACCGACAGCGAGTACCACTGCGCCGGTCCTTCACCCCGCATCACCGGCAGTTCGGCTTCGAAGGTGCGGCCCGCGGCCAGTGCGGCCAGGGCTTCACGCACACCGTCCAGTGGTCCGATGCTGCGCGACAAGATCTCTTCCAGCGAGGCGCCCGCCGCTGCGCCACCGGTGAAACCCAGCATCCGGGCGAAGCGGTCGTTGCAGCGCGCCAGCACGGGGCCGCGCAGGTAAGCGATGCCGGCGGTGGAGCTGTCGAGGATGGTTTCCAGTTCGCGCAGCAGCTGCTGGTTGCGGCGCAGCGCTGTTTCCTGCACGGTGATGTCCAGGGTCACGACGGACATCGTCTCTCGTCCATCGGTCAGTTGCACCGGCGCCACGCGGGTCAGCAGCCAGCGCGTGCCCAGCGTCGGGTGTCGCACGGCGTAGCGCACGTCCTCGCGTTCACGGCGGCGCAGGGCCTGCTGCAGGCGCTCGAAATCCGGCAACGATGCCGGGTCGACCAGCTCGCGGCGGATGCCCAGCAGGGTGCCCTCGCCTTCGGCCAGGTCCAGGTCCTCGTCGGCGACGCCGTGCCGTGGGGCGCCGGGCGAGGCCAGCCAGCCCCGGTCCGGGTCAAAGGTGGCCACACCGACGCGGGCGGCGTCCATCAGCATGCCCACTTCCATTTGCGCCTGGTCGCGTTCGTCCTCGGCACTGTGGTCGCTCAGTACTGCCAGCACGCGGCGCTCACCGGCGCCATGGGCGCGGCACACCAGGCGGGCGGACAGGCGCTTGCGCCGGCCGTCGGGCATCAGCAGCACGGCCCAGCGCTCCGGCGCGTGAGCCCCAGGCTGCAGGCTGGCCGTCAACTGGCCTTGCTCCCAACCCAGCAGGCCCTGCAGTTCAGGGCTGCTGTCGTCCAGGGTTTCCGCCACGCGGTCCACCAGCGCCTCGAACGCCGCATTGCTGCGCAGGATGAGGCCCGTGCTGTCGTAGACCAGCATGCTGCCGCCGCTCAGGTCAAACCATTGGTCCAGTTCCTCGTCGGCGCGGCGTGCCTGCTCGCGGGCGTCGTGCGCCCCGGTTTCGTCCTGCAGCAAGGTGAGCCAGCGCACCTGGCGACCCGGGGGCGCCAGGCGCAAGGTGGTCATGTGGAACCAGTGCACGCGGCCCGCGGCGTCCAGCATGCGGCGGCGGTAGGACGGCACGGTGGCATGCTCGCCTTGCAGCTTGCGCCAGTCCTCGCGCTGGGAACGGGTCAGTTCACGGTCATCGGCCGGCTGCAGCAACACCCAGTCGGTGCCGGTGATGCGTTCGCGCGGATGACCGGTGAGTGCCACAAAGGCATCATTGACATCTACCACGCGGAAGGACGCGTCCTGCAGCAAAGCTGGCATCGACGAACTCCAGAGCGCAGGCCACAGGGCCTCTGTGTGGGGAGGTGTGGCCAGCGCGTTGCTCATCCGTCCAATTGTCGCGCCCCGCGCAGCGCCGACAGCACCGCGCGGTTGACTTCGGACATGCCCAGGAGCAATTGGTCCGCACATTCCCGGATGTCGTAGGCCGTTTCCTGTTCGATCGCACGCACCAGGGCCATGTAGGGCTCATAGGGACCGGAGTCGCCCATCAGCGTCTGCTGCACCCGTTCCGGCACGGGCAGGCTGCCCACCAGTTCGCTCAAGGGTTGCTGCAGCAGCCGGTCCAGCAGAGAAAAGACTCCGCAGATGAACATCTCACCGCGCATTTCTGCGTCGCCGTTGCTGCGGCCCAGTTCTTCCATCAGCAAGCCACGCCGTACGGCGGCGTGCATCAGCGGCTTGGCGTTGCTGCCCTTGGACGAGGACGCCAGCAGCAGGGCCAGCCAGCGCTTCAGGCGCGCATAGCCCAGCATCATGATGGCGTGGCCAAAGGAGTTGATTTCGGCAGACAGACCGAACGCAGGCGAGTTCAGGTAGCGCAGCAACCGAAAAGCCAGCGTCGGGTCGCGTTTGAGAATGCTCTCCAGGCGCGACACCGGCTCTTCGCGTTCGACGCCGTTGATCAGTTCCATCACCACCTGGATGTCAGCCGGCACGGCGCTGCGGCCCGTGGCCTTGGGCAGGGGGTCGTCCAGCGGCCAGCCCAGCACGGCCACGGCGCCGCGCTGAAAGGCCAGCTCGAT
The DNA here is from genome assembly GCA_963750785.1 of uncultured beta proteobacterium. Classification (GTDB taxonomy): domain Bacteria; phylum Pseudomonadota; class Gammaproteobacteria; order Burkholderiales; family Burkholderiaceae_C; genus Rubrivivax. The sequence goes on from CAVVSC010000011.1 coordinate 277,396, forward strand.
GTCGGCAGAACTGCGGGTGCCAGACTGCACCGTGGTCACCTGGCGGACACCGGGCGATGCGTGCGGCCCTGTGCGCCGGTCGTCTGCGGTGTCGACGACGCTGTGGCTGAAGCAGGCCAGGACCTCGGGCGGCAGGGGCGTGAGCGGCCGGCCCTTGATCAAGAGCACGCTGCCGGCCTCGCGCAGGGCCGCCAGGGCCGCGGCATTGACCGGGTCACCCGCCATGAAGGCAGGCACTTCCAGCATCAGGTGCGGCGGCGGGACGGCATCCATCACGGCGCGCAGCAGGCCTTCACCGGCAATGTTCAAGGACACGGGCTGGTGGCCGGCACCCGGACTGCCGCTCGCCTTGGCCGCGGCAGCGCGCGCAGCCGCCGGGTCCAGCGGGCGCAAGGTGAGCTTCAGCTCCTTGGCATCGGCCGGTGTCGGCCAGACATCCAGCAGCGCTGCGATCAGGTCCCGTGCGTCCGGCACTGCGTCGGCACGTTCCGGTACCACGGTGACACGCGTGGCGACGACCGCACGCTGGCGGTCGATCATGGGGCTGTAACCCAGGGCCACATGGCCCAGCACGGGATGGTCGGACATGGAAGTCACTTCAGGTATTGGAACAGCGACATCTGCTGCACCATGGAATAGGTCTTCAGCGCGGCATCGTAGCCCGACTGCCGGTTCTGATAGTCCGAAATGGCCTGCAGCATGTCCAGATCCTCGGCATTGGACCGCTCAGTGGCGGCATCCAGCTTCACCTGGGACAGGCGCGTGGCAATGCCGTCGATGCGGTTCAGCGCCTCGCCTGCGCGGGCTCGCCCTGACGACAGGTTTTCAGACACCGCGTCGAACTGGCCGAGGCCGGAGCTGACGGTCTGCGAGATCTGTGCCGACGTGCGGCCCGGCGTTTCCAGGTCGGCCACGACCTGGTCCATCACGCTGAAGAGCGACAGCGTGCCGCCCGGGTTGGCCGGGTCCGGCGCCTGCAACCACAAGGCCTGCCCGTTGAGGGTGAGCGGCGATGCCTCGCCCGACGCGGCCTGGCTCTGGCCGGCCGTGCCGGTGTAGGTCACGCCCGAGGTGGTGTCGACAAAAGGCATGCCCGCCGAGCCCTGGCCGCCAAACGGGTATCGCCCCGCGCCGTCCTGCCGGTTGGCCACAGCCAGCAGGTCCTTGCGCAGGCCCTTGATGGAGTCGGCCAGTGTCTTGCGCTCGAGGTCGCTGTAGCTGCCATTGCCAGCACCGACCAGCAACTCTCGGGCCTGCTGCATCAGTTCGCCGGCATCGCCCAAGGCGCTTTCGGCCAGCTGCATGGCGGACTTGCTGGTGTCCAACGCGCGCATCTGGGCCTCGGCCCGCTTGGTGCTGGCGAGTGCGCGTTCGGCCGTCGCGGCGGCCGAGGGGTCGTCGCTGGGCTTGAGCACCCTTTTGCCGCTGGTCAGTTGTTCCTGCGCGCGGGTCAGTCCTTCCTGGCGGCGCTGCAGATTGGACAGGGAAGATTCAAAGGCATTGTTGGACGCGACACGCATGGCGATTCACCTGTGGTTCAAGCGGCTTCGGCCGCTACTGGCCAGCGGTCTGCAACAGCGTGTCAAACAGCTGTTGCGCCACCTGCAGCACCTTGGCTGCGGCCTGGTAACTTTGCTGGTACTGGATCAGGCGGGCGGCTTCTTCGTCCAGATTCACGCCGGCCTGCGAACTGCGCAGCTGCTCGGTCTGCCCGGAAGCGGCCTCGGAGATGTCGGCCGAGCTGCGGCCGCTCTGCACGCGCACGCCGACATCGGCCATGGCATAGCTCCAGGCGTCCGTGAAGGACCTGCCGCCGGCCAGAGCCGCGTCGCGCAGTTGGGCCATGGACAGGACGTTGCCGTTGTTGGTGCTCAGCGTGGCGGGCGGCGTCGGTTCAATCGTCAGCGTGTCGCCGTTGCGCGGCACGCCGGTCAAGGTCAGCGAAAAGCCGTTGATGTCCGTGCCTGCGGGCGGGATGCTCTGCCCGGCCTGCCAGGTGGCGGTGCCGCTGTTGATCAGTGTGTTGCTGCTGTCATACAGGTCCCAGGTGTAGTCGCCGGTGCTGCTGGTGAAGGTGATGCGGGCCGTGGCGCCCGGTGTGGGCAGCGGTGAGGCGTTGACCCGCAGGCTGTCCACCGCAGCCGTGCCTGCATTGGCGGCAGACGCGTTGGCCACCAGGGGCGACGCAGTCGCCAGGTCGCGCACGTCATCCAGCAAGCGCACCATACCGTTGGCTGCGCGGGTCACCGGCTGCAAGCGAAAGCTGTCGCCGGCCTGCGGCGCAGCCGCAAAGTCGATGCGCATGCCGTCCACGACGTCGCCGCTGTTGACGGGCGTGACCATGCCATCCGACAGGCGCGTCACGACCCAGCTTCCCGAGCCCACCGCCGTTTCGCGCAGGTCGTACTCGCTGGCCTCCAAGGCGCCAGGGTCGACCATCGTCAAGCTCACTTCGCCCAGCGGCACATTGCCCGGTCCGCGCGCGTTGTTGAGGTTGGGCAGGGCCTGCATCGGTCCCAGTGCAAAGAGCGGCTGCCCCGACACCTGGCCCAGAGGCTGTTGCATGCTCAGTCCCATGGACTGCTGGTTGTTCAGTGCACCGCCCAAGGCCGCCGCCAACCGGCCGACCAGGTTGCGACCGGCCGCCAGGTCTTCGTTCTGGAACTTGAGCAGCCCGCCCAAGCCACCCCCCAGCACGCTGGAATCCAGGATGCGGTTGTTGGGTCCTTCGGTGATGGTGACCGCTGCGCGCGAAGGATCCGTCTGATCCTGGCCCAGCTTCATGGTGGCGGCTTCTGCGCCCAGCACCAGCCGCTGGCCGCCGGCCACGAACACGCCCACCGTGCCATCGGCTGCTTCCAGGCGCGTCACCGAGATGTGCGCCGACAGGTCGGAAATCATCTTGTCGCGCTGGTCCAGCAGATCGTTGGGCGGCTGGCCCAGGCCTTTCATGCCGGCGATGCGCTGGTTGATCTCTGCGATCGACTTGGCCAGCGAATTGACTTCGACGATGGCATTGCGCAGCTCCGACGTCGTGCTGGCCTGCACGTTGTCCAGAGCCTGCCCCGCCTCCGCGAAACGCGACGCCACGTCGGCGGCACGGGCCAACACGACCTGCCGCGTTGACGGGTCCGCCGGTTGGCTGGTCAGGTCGCTCAGCGCGTTCATCAGGTCGGTGGCGGCGCTGCCCAGCCCCATTTCGCCGGGCTTGAAGATGTTTTCCAACTGCTGCAACTGCTGCAGGCGCGCGCCGTCCATGCCGGCCAGAGACTTGGCATTGGACGCCTCGCGGGTCAGGAATGCGCTGTGGGCGCGGCTGACGGTGACCACGTCCACGCCGCGGCCGAAGAAGCCTGCGCCCGTGAACTGTCCTTGTGACGTGGCCATCTCGGCCTGCTGGCGCGAGTAGCCCACCACGTTCGCGTTGGCAATGTTGTGGCTGGTGGTCTGCAAGGCGGCGTAGTTGGCCGCCATGGCCTTGATGCCCAGGGACATCAGTGGTGAGGTACCCATCGCTCAGTTCCTCAGGCCAGGGACCGCTGCAGTCGCAGGGTCGTGTTGATGACGCGGCTCAGCTTGTCGGCATAGGCCGGGTCGGTGGCGTAGCCCGCCTTCTGCAGGCCGTTGGCAAAGGCCACAGAAGCAACGGCGGTGTCGCCCGACTTGCCGGCGGCCGCCACGGCGCCCGGGCGGGCACCCTGGGCCGCGCCCACGGCCGCCTGGTAGCGCGGGCTTTCCTTCATGAGCTTGGCGTAGTCGGCAAAGGACTCGGCATAGCTGCCGTAGGCGCGGAACCTGGCCACCATCTTCTGCGCCTTGCCGCCCACATATTCGGTTGTCGTCACTTCGGCCACGGGGCCCTTCCAGTTGGCACCGGCCTTGATGCCAAAGAGGTTGTGAGAGGAGCTGCCGTCGGCGTGCCGGATTTCCTTGCGGCCCCAGCCGGTTTCCAGCGCGGCCTGCGACACCATGAAGGCGGCGGGGATGCCGGTGGCTTCCTCGGCCTTCCTGGCCGCGTCGCCATGCTGCTGCACGAAGCCCAAGGCGCCCTGCTGTGGAATGCGCGTGGCTTCGGGTTTGGCCGACAGCGGCGCCGCCGTGTTGTTGGCAGACCCGGTGACCGGGTACGGCCCCGGGCTCAGACCCATCTGCCGTTCCAGCTGCTTGGCAATGGCCTCCGAAAGGCCGCCCTTCATGCCGGACATCTGGGTGGCGAGCTGGCTGTCCAGCATTTCGGTGCCCATGCTGGTGCCACTGTTGTCCAGCATGCCGGTGGACAGCGTGGTGCTGCGCATGCTCTTCATCAGTTCGTTCATGAAAAGCGATTCAAACTGCTTGGCGGCTTCGCGCACCGCGCCACGGGGGTCGGTCGCGGCCTTGCCGCGCAAGCTGTCCAGGGATCGGGCGTCCATGCTGACGCCGTTGTTGGTGGATGACAGGGACGGGACGGTCATCAGATCACCTCGATCTCGGCTTGCAGGGCGCCGGCGCTCTTCATGGCTTGCAGGATGGCCACCAGGTCCATGGGCGTGGCGCCCAGCGTGGACAAGGCCTTCACGACCTCAGCCAGATTCGCGCCCGATGGCATGTGGATGATGGTGCCGCCGGCTTGCGTGATGGCGATCTCGCTCTTTTCGCCCGACACCGTCTGGCCATTGGACAGGGGGCCGGGCTGGCTCACGACCGGTGTGGTGCTGATGGTGACCGACAGGCTGCCGTGGGACACCGCGCAGGAACTGATCTGCACCGCCTCATTGAAGATGACCGAGCCGGTGCGCATGTTCAGCACCACGCGCGCGGCCGGCTTGGCCAGCTTGAGTTGCAGGTTCTCGATGTCGGCCAGAAAGGCCATGCGCTTGTCGGCTTCAGCGGGCATCTTCACGCGCACGCTGCGCCCGTCCAACGCCAGGGCGGTGCCGTTGCCCTTGGCAATGTTGATGGCATCTGCCACGGCAGTGGCGGTGGTGTAGTCATTGGCCATCACCCCCAACTGCACCGTGTCGGCTTGCAATGCTGGCGTGGGCACGGCACGTTCGACCGTGGCGCCTTCGGGTATGCGCCCGGCGGACAGGTGGTTGATCTGCACCTTGGACCCGTTGGCCGACGCGCCGGCACCGCCCACGACCAGGTTGCCCTGGGCCATGGCATAGATCTGTCCGTCAACGCCCTTCAGTGGCGTGGCAATCAACGTGCCGCCACGCAAGCTCTTGCTGTTGCCGGTGGACGACACCGTGATGTCCAGCGCCTGCCCGGGTTGGGCAAAGGGCGGCAGGACCGCCGTCACGAGCACCGCCGCCACGTTCTTGGGTTGCAGCTGAACGCCCGGCGGCAGCGTCACGCCCATTTGCTGCAACATGGCCTGCAGGCTCTGCGTGGTGAACGGGGTTTGTGTCGCCTGGTCGCCCGTGCCGTCCAGCCCCACCACCAGGCCGTAGCCAAGCAGGTTGTTGCTGCGCACGCCTTGCACGGCCGCCACTTCCTTGATGCGAACCGCGGCCGCGGCCGGATGCGGCCACCACAGGGCGCTGCTGGCAGCCACGAAGGCCAATACGATCAACCAGCGCATGAAACGTTCTTGATGATGCATCTCAAGGATTCCCGAGCAAGACAAGACCGAGGTTTCCGCCATGGAACCGGCTCCGCCGGGCCCTTGGCGGACGGCCCCCTCGGGGGGTAGCGAGCGAACGCAAGCTTGGGGGCTTCATATCGGCATCAGGCTCAGGAACACGCGCGACAACCAGCCGACCGCCTGGGCCTCGGCCTGGGCGCCGCGGCCGCGCTGCTCCAGCCGTACGTTGGCGATGTTGGCGCTGGGGATGCTGTTGCCGGCCTGGATGGCACGCGGATCCACCTGACCCGAGAAGCGCAGCACGTCCACGTTCTGGTTGACGCCGATCTGCTTCTCGCCAGCGATCAACAGGTGGCCGTTGGGCAGCACGCTGCGCACGATGACGGTGATCGTGCCGTTGAAGTCGTTGCTGTTCTCGGTGGTGCCCTTGCCTTCGAAGCTGTTGCTGCTGGTGCCGTCCGCGGCGGCGCGTGCGAAGGCGGCAGCCCGCACACCCGGCAGCGCCGTGATGCCGGCCGACAAGGTGCCTGACTTGTCGACCGAACTCGTGGACTTCTGCGTCGCGCTGACCTTTTCCACGATTTGCACGGTGAGCGTGTCACCTACCAGGCGCGCGCGGTGGTCTTCGAACAAGGGGCGGTAACTGGCGGCCTGGAAGATGGCGCCATTGGTGGGCGGCGGCAGCGCGGGCGCGCTGGCGGGCACCACGGGCGTGGTATCGCTCATTTCGACGCGCGGCCCGATGAAGCTGCAGGCCGACAGCAGCGTCATCAGCATCGGCACGCACAAGCAAAGACGGATCTTCATGGCTGCGTTCCTCAGAGCTGGGCCAGCTTCTGCAGCATCTGGTCGGAGGTCTGGATGGCCTTGGAATTCAGCTCGTAGGCGCGCTGCGTGGCAATCATGTTCACCAGCTCCTCCACCACATTGACGTTGCTGCCTTCCACAAAACCGGACTGCAAAGCACCCAGGCCGTTGGTGTTGGGCGTGCCCGCGTTGGGCGTGCCGGAGGCGGCGGTTTCGCCATACAGGTTGCCGCCCTTGGGGTCCAGGCCGGCCGGGTTGATGAAGCTCACCAGCTGCAATTGGCCCAGCGCCTGCGGCGCCACCTGGCCGGGCACGTTGGCGGTGACGGTGCCGTCCGGGTTGATGTTCACCTGCAGGGCGTTCGCAGGGATGGTGATACCCGGCTGCACCGGATGCCCGGCGGTGTTGACCATGGCGCCGTTGGCGTCCACCTGGAAGGCACCGTCGCGGGTGTAGGCCGTGGTGCCGTCGGGCATCTGCACCTGGAAGAAGCCCTGGCCCTTGATGGCCACGTCCAGGTTGTTGCCCGTCTGTTGCAAGGTGCCTTGTGCAAAGTTGCGCGTGCTGGCCGCCACGCGCGAGCCCAGGCCCACTTGCAGGCCGGTGGGCAACTGGCTTTGTTCCGACGTGGCCGAACCGGCGGAACGCAGGTTCTGGTACATCAGGTCCTCGAACACCACACCGGCGCGCTTGTAGCCGTTGGTGCCCACGTTGGCGAGGTTGTTCGATATGGTGTCCAGCTTGGTCTGCTGGCCTTCCATGCCGGTCTTGGCAATCCAGAGGGAACGGAGCATGGTGTGCGGCTTTCAGGCGGAATGAAGGAAGGCTCGGGTTTGTCACCATCTTCTGCCGGACTGAAGGGCGGTGAGGGGCGAAAAAAGGCCGGCAAGCCGGCCTTCTCTGAACCGAGCGCTGCCAACGTCAGGCAGACGGCGCCAGCAGCTTGGCGGCACCCTGTTCGCGTTGTTCGGCGCCCTGCAGCATCTTCATCTGCTGCTCGAACTGGCGCGACGCGGCGATCATGGACACCAGGGTCTCCACCGGGCTGACATTGGAGCCCTCCAGGGCCCCGCTTTGCACACGCGCCGTGGCTTCAGCGCCCAGATCCGCACCGTCGGCAGCGCGGAACAAGCCGTCCACGCCGCGGTCCATCGGCGCTGTCGGCACGACGAGCTTCAGCTTGCCCACCTGCTGCGGCCGGCCGCTGCCAGTGGTGGCGGTAATGGTGCCGTCGTCGGCAATGTCCACCTGGGCATTCACGCCCACGGTGATGGGACCACCGTCACCCAGGACGGGCAGGCCGGACGGCGTGACGAGTTGGCCTTCGGGACTCACCTGAAAGGAACCAGCCCGGGTGTAGGCCTCGGTTCCGTCCAGCGACTGCACCGCGAACCAGGCGTTGCCCTGCGCGGCCACGTCCAGCGGCCGGCCCGTGCTTTGCTGCGGACCCGGACGCGTGTCGTGGCCGACGGTGGACTCCAGCACATAGGCCCGCGTGGTAGCGCCCTGCCCCCGCACCGGCACGGCCCGGAAGGCCTGCATCTCGGCGCGGAAACCCGGCGTGCTGACATTGGCCAGGTTGTTGGCCAGCGAGTCCTGGCGCTGCAGTGTGGCCTTGGCACCGGCCATCGACAGGTAGATGAGGCGGTCCATGGCTCAGCGCGTCTTGTTCAGCGGATGTTGACGAGCGTCTGCAGGACCTGGTCTTCGGTCTTGATGCTCTGGGCATTGGCCTGGTAGATGCGCTGCGCCATGATCATGTTGACCAGTTCGCCCGTCAGGTCGATGTTGCTTTCTTCCAGCGCACCGGCCTGCAGCACTCCCAGGTTGCCATCGCCCGGGATGCCGTTGATCGGGTCGCCCGACGCATAGGTGCGGGCCCAGTTGTTGTCGCCAATGGGCTGCAGACCTTGCGGATTGCGGAAGGTGGCAATCTCCACCTGCCCCGCCGGTTGCGACTGGCCGTTGGAGTAGCGGGCCATGATGACCCCGTTGCTTTCAACCGTGATGGCCGTCAGCTGGCCGGCGGCAAAACCGTCCTGCGTCTGCGAGGTGACGCCAAAGCCCATGTCGAACTGCGTGGCTTTGGTGAGGTCGACCTGCACGCCCAGGATCGGGATGGTCGTGGCGCCCGTGGACGTTGTGGTGGACGGCACGTCGATGCTGATGGGACCGGATGGCGATGTCGGTGCGCTGCCGTCCGCGGCAAAGCTGAGCGTCGTGACAGGCACCGGCGAGCTGTTGGGGCCGTTGACGCTGTCGCCGTTGGCCGTGACATAGACGTTCCAGGTGTCGATGGCCGACTTCTGGAAGTAGTAGGTCAGCGCCACCGACTGGCCCTGCATGTCGAAGACCGTCATCGACGTGGCGTTGTTGTAGGTGGTGGCGTCGTTGAAGTCGACCGGCGCGCCGGATGCCGGCACGGTGATGGCTTCTGAGGACTTCAGGTTCATCTCCATCTGGATCTCGCTCGTCTGGCCCGGCGCGACCGCGGCGGTGGGCAGTTGCAGCGGCACGGCCAGGCCGGGCTGGATCTGGCCCGTGCCCGACGCGGCGTAGCCCATCAGCTTCTGCAGCGAGTTGTTGACGATGAAGCCGTCCTTGTCGATCTTGAACTGGCCATTGCGCGAGAAAGTGATGGGGCTCTTGCCGTCGGTCACCTGGAAGAAGCCGGCGCCATTGATCGACAGGTCCATCGGGTTCTCCGTGGTCTTGATGTTGCCCTGGGTGAACTGCTGCGCGACCGACGCCATGTTGGTGCCAATGCCGATGGAACTGCTGCCCGCGCCGTTCAGCGACGCGGCATACATGTCAGAGAACTCGGCCCGTGCCACCTTGGTGCCGAAGGTGTTGGCATTGGCAATGTTGTTGCCGATGATCTGCAGGTTCTTGCTGGTGGCGTTGAGACCGGAAAGGCCTTGCTGGAAGCTCATGGTGGTGTCCTGCTCGTGATGTCAGTTGATGGCCTTGATGTCGCTGTAGGCGACAGGGCCGGTGTTGCGTGTCTCAAGGGTCAGACCGGCGGCGTCGGTGTTGACGGCGTCCACGCGGTCGTGCATCAGGGGGGTGGCGCTGACGGCCGCGGTGCCGCGGGTGGCCACGATGCGGTAGCTGTAGGGGCTGCCATCGGCCTGGGTCAGTGCGTTCCAGGTGAATTCATGGCGGCCCGTGTCCAGCGGCCCCAGCGCCTTGGTGTCGACGATTCGGCCGGCGGCGCTGAGCACCTCCACACGCACCTCGGTGGCGTTGCCGGACAGGTCGAAGGCGGCGCTGCTGCTGTTGCCGTCGACGTTGAGCTTGTTGCCTGCCAACGTGACCTGGCGGCCGACCAGCGAGGCGCCCGTCAGCGCCTGCAATTGCGAGAACTGCGTGTTCAGCCCCTGCACGGTGGTGTTGAGCTTCTCGACCCCGTTGACCGTGTTGATCTGCGCCATCTGGCTGGTGATCTGCGCGTTGTCCATCGGATTCAGCGGGTCCTGGTTCTGCATTTGCGTGACCAGGAGCTTGAGGAAGCGGTCCGACGCCGCGTTCTCGTTGCTCGTTGCCGTGGTGCTGCCAGTGCTGCCGTTGAGCGAGGCATAGGTGTTGGCGGCGGAGGGTGCGGTGACGGCCATGGTGTTCAGCCTTGACCCATTTGCAGGGTCTTCTGCAGCAGGCTGCGTGCGGTGTTCATCACCTCCACGCTGTTCTGGTAGGACCGCGACGCGGAGATCATGTTGACCATCTCCTCCACCGGGTTGACGTTGCTGTAGGTCACGTAGCCCTCCGCGTCGGCGGCCTTGTGGTCGGGGTTGTGCACACGGCGCCCGGGCGCGTCGCTCTCGGCAACTGTGGACACGCGCACACCGACGGTCGCGTCGCCTTGGGCGCCGCTGCCCATCAGCACGCTCTGGAAGACCACCTGGCGCGCCTTGTAGGCGCTGCCATCGGGGCCGGCCACCGTGTCCACGTTGGACAGGTTGGAGGCCACCGCGTTCAGCCGCTGGCTCTGCGCGCTGATGGCGCTGCTGGCCACGTCAAAGATCTTCATCATGCTCATGCTTCAGTCCCCGTGTGACGCTGGGTCACCCTTGGTTGTGGCTCTTCATCGCGTCCATCGTCATGCGCACGTTGGCGTTGATGAAGCGAAGCGTGGCGTCGTACTTGAGCGCGTTGTCCATGAAGTTGCCGCGTTCGCGGTCCATGTCCACCGTGTTGTTGTCCAGATTGGTCTGCACGGGCTGCACGTAGCGCAGCGCGGTAGGGGCATGGCCGCCGGGTTGCATCACCCCGCGGGCGATGCCGCTGCCAATGCCAGCACCTCCGCTGGCACTGTCCGCGCCACCGCGGGCCGCCGTGGCATCACGCAAGGCCGAGGCGAAGTCAAAGTCGCGGGCCTTGTAGCCCGGGGTGTCGGCGTTGGCGATGTTGCCCGCGATCACCCGCTGCCTCTCGGCGCGCAACACCAGGGCCTGGCTCTGGAAATCCAGCGACTCGGTCAGTTTGGGAATCATGGGCACTCCTTGGGGAGAACGGCTTGGACCAGATTCTGGAAGCCCACCCCTGTGGACGTGAGTGCGAAAAGACGCCTTTGGCAGGCCTATTTCCAAGCCTTGTCTGACAGCCCTGCCCCTACAGTGGCCTCCTGTGAACATGCCCCTGCGTCTGTCTGCCAAGTCCGTCACGCTGCTCGGCGCCGCTGTGTGCTGGGCAAGCGCCGCCGTGGCCTCAGCCCTGCCGCCGGAGACGGTGGCCGAGGCCCTGGCGCTGGCCCGCGAAGGCGCAAGCGCCCTGGCACCAGCCGGCGCACGCATCGAGGCCCTGGCAGGTTCGCTGGACAGCCGCTTGCGCCTGGCGCCCTGCGCACGCATCCAGCCATTTCTGCTGGCCGGTGTCAGCCCCTGGGGCAAGAGCCGGGTCGGCCTGCGTTGTCTGGAAGGCCCGGTGGCCTGGCGTGTGCAACTGCCCGTGACTGTTCAGGTCTGGGCACGGGCCGCCGTGGCAGTGGCTCCCTTGCCTGCCGGCGCGCAGTTGGAGGGCAGCGAACTTCATGTGCTGGAGTCGGACTGGGCAGCCCAGGCCGGCAAGCCTTTTCTGTCAGTCGAAGAATTGACCGGGCGCGTTCTGGTCCGCCCCCTGGCAGCCGGCACCCCCATACGCCCGACGGACTTGCGTCCGCGCCAATGGTTTGCCCAAGGAGACACGGTGCAGATCCGGGCCCAGGGCCGTGGCTTTTCCATCCTTGCCGAAGGCGAGGCCCTGGCGCCGGGCTACGAGGGCCAGCCGGTGCGCGTCCGCACCGAGGCCGGCCGCGTGCTGGTGGCCACGCCAGTGGCAGCCCGCCGCGTGGAGATGATCCTGTGAGACCATTTGCAACACGGACCCCCCGCATTTGTGGGGGTTCGTTGAAAATCTCCGTTCCAGCCCTAAAGTCCCGGCGCACGGCGTCCGATAGTGCGTTCATGTCATTGGGTCTTCACGCACTGCGTGTCCCTGACAGGAGTCAATCATGAAGATCGGTCCTCTCGATTCAAAACCCGTCACCGCTCCGGCCAAAACCGAACGCAAAGGTGCCGCTGCACCTGCGCAGCCGGCAGCCGAAGCGAGCGCCAAGGTCGCTCTCTCCCCCGAAGCCTCTGCGCTGAAAGGTGTGTCCTCGGACGCCACCTTCGACAGCGCCAAGGTGGAGCGGATTGCGCAGGCCATTCGCGATGGCAAGTTCAAGGTCAATCCGGAAGCGATTGCCGACAAGCTGATCGTCAATGCCGAGGAACTTCTCGGCCGCAAGTTCAGCTGAAGGCAGGCCCGCCATGATGCATTCGCCGCAGGAACTCCAGGCCGTGCAGAACGCCGCTGCCCTGGAGCGCCCGCTGAAGGCCGTTGAAGACCAGTTGGTGGCCTTGGGCCTGGCCCTGCACCAGCAGGACGCTGTGGCCGTCGACCAGGCTGCATCCCAATTGCACCAGGCCCTGGCCCACGCGGTGGATCACTTCGGCCGCGCCGCGCGCAGCGGCGGTGTACCCGCGCAGCTGCGCATGCGACTGGCGCGAGCCAGCGGCCAGGTGGCTGCACAGCGCGAGGCCCTGGCCCGCGCGACCGCGTCGCTGGACCGCGCAATTGACGTGCTGATCCCGCGCATGGCGCCAGCCACACTCTATTCCGCGGCCGGCAGCGGCGACCGCCAGAGCCGTCCGGGCGGCGGCCTGCTGGCCTAGCTGTCCAAAGGGCCCGGCAGGACTTCTGCGCCCTGCCCGGAAATGCGAAGACCGGCTCTCGCCGGTCTTTTTCATTCCGCGTGGCCTGCGCCAGCTGGTCAGAACTTGAAGGCCAGGCGCAGCCCACCCCAATGGCGGCCGTTGACGGTGATCGGCGCGGCAGCTTCCTTCATCAGCACGAACTGACCCGCACCCATGTCGCGGCGGTAGGTCTGCAGCAGGAAGGGCCGCTGGTTGCGTGCCGACCCGAGGCCGGTGCGGTCGTTGAAGATGCGGCGGTTGCGGCAGTTGGCGGCGCTCCACACCGGGTCGCTGGCGCGCTGCGCCTGGTTGTACTTCTGGTTGTGGCAAGCCACGTAGCCATTGCGGTCCACCGCGATGCAGAAGACGACCTTGTCCGACAGCGTGAGCGCCTTTTCCTGGACTTGCGGGAAAAGCCGGTCGGCAAGTCCACAGAAACGCGTCAGGTGCTGGGCTGGGTTGCTGCCGGCGACGGCTGCGTAGTGGTCGTCGAACAAGTCCTTCAGGCTGATGGACTGCGTGCGGACCGCATCCTCCAGCAGCTTGCTGATCTGCGCCGCCGCATGTTGCGCGCCGCGGATGTACGGCGTGTCGGCAGTTTCGATGCCGCACTCGGCGATCGCTTCGATCAAACCCTCCGAGATGCGCAGGAACGATTCGGTGTGCTTCAGTGCGTTGTCCAGGGCACCGGTGGTGCGGCGCATCTCACCCTCGATGACGCCCATCTGGCCCTCCAGTCCGCTGCAGACTTCACGGCTGGATTCACTGGCGCGCTGGATGCGCAACACGCCTTCCTGCACGTCACCCAACGCCCGGTGCACGGCACCGTGGTTTTCGGGCGAGCCATTGCGGCTCACCTCGCGTGACAGTGTGGCTATCCGGCTGTCCAGCTGGCTCACGGTGCCCATGATGGCTTTGGACGAGGCTTCCACCTTGCCCGCCAGGTCCTTCACGGCATCGGCCACCACGGCAAAGCCGCGGCCGGCCTCGCCGGCGCGCTTGGCCTCGACCGAGGCATTGAAGGCCACCAACCGCGTCTGCAGCGCGACCTGGGTGATCTGCTGCGCCGCGTCCGACACCTGGTGCAGCGTGTCGACAATGCCGCTGACTTCACCGCCCACGGCCTGCACCGCGTCGCCCACCTGGGCCACGGACTTCAGGCCCTGGTCCACCTCCAGCGCGATGCCGGCCTGGGCGCTGACCACCTGCTGCAACTGCTCCGCGAGCGCCTGCACGGCCAGGGCCTGTGCCGCAGCCACCTTCTGGGTGTCGTCCAGCACGCCGCGTACCTCAGCCGCCTCGCGTCCCAGGTTGGACGCGCGTTCGCTGATGGTTCGGATCACCTGGGGGGTGTCCAGCGCGGGCGGTGTTGCCTGCATGTCGGCGGGCACCGGGGCCGGTGTGCGGCGGAAGTTTCCAAACATCGGAGCGTCTCCAGCGATTTTTATGGACAGATGTCGGCTCGACGGCCGCTCACCATTCGCGCAGCCGCGTGCGCAGGCGCGCAATCGACTGGCTGTGCAGCTGGCAGACACGGCTTTCGGTCACGCCCAGCACCGCGGCGATCTCCTTCAGGTTCATGTCGTGTTCGTAGTACATGCTCATCACGTATTGCTCGCGTTCGGGCAGGTTCTTGATGGCATCGACCAGGGCTTCGCGCATGCGCTGGTCCTGCAGCCGCGCCACCGGGTTGGCGTCTTCGTCCAGCACATGGCGGTCGAGGTAGTCGTCGTCACCTTCGTCGCCGCTCATGTCTTCCAGGTAGATGAGCTGGGTGCCGCGCACCTTGCCCAGCAGGGACTGGTAGTCCTCCAGGCTCAGGCCCATCTCGCGGGCGATCTCACCTTCATTGGGAGGGCGACCGAAGCGCTGCTCCAGCTTGTGCACGGCGGCTTCGATGCTGCGCTGATGGCGGCGGTCGCCACGGCTCATCCAGTCGTTGCCACGCAGCTCGTCGAGCATGGCGCCGCGGATGCGCTGGGTGGCGAAAGTTTCGAACTGCACGCCCTGTGTGGCGTCGAACCGGCTCAGTGCGTCGCTCAGGCCGATCATGCCGACCTGGATCAGGTCATCCAGCTCCACATTGGCCGGCAGTTTGGCGATCATCTGGTGCGCGAGGCGACGCACCAGTGGGCTGTACTGCTTGAGCAGTGCGCTGGAGTCGAGTTGTCCCTTGGCGGTATACATGGCGGAGCCTCTATCAGAGAACATGTCGGGCGGCGTGTGCGGGTGCGGCGTGGGTCGCACCCGTTACCAGCGGGTCGGCAGCTTCATCCAGCGCGAACTGGGCGGCCAGCAGGCTGCTCAGTGCGGCGTCGGCAGGCGCTGCGGGGTCGATGGCGGGGTCAATCAAGGCGGTGTGGCACAGCACAGCGCCCAGGAAGGTGTCGACGCAGCCGGCCAGGCTTTGCGCAATGGCCGTGACGCGCGGCGATTCCGGCGGCGCGGCCAGCAGCAGGTCGAAGCTGAGCAGTTCGCAGCGGGTGGCCAGCAGCTTGGCGCCGGCGTAGGCGTGCTTGATGCTGTCCGGGTGGTCCGCACCCAGCAGCAGCGGCCGCGCGGCGCGGCGCTTGTAGATGCGCACCAGGTCCTGGGCGTCGGCGTGCAGCAGGATCACCTCGGCCTGCGGTGCAGCGCGTTGCACCGCGTCAATGAAGCCGTGTGCCGAACCCCGCGTGTCCACATAGGCCATCGGCAAGCCGCCTGCGGGCAGGTACCTCACGCGCGGAGAGACGTTTTCAATGCAGGCGGACAGGTCCACCGCGGCCAGTTCATTGGGTGGCGGTGAGGCTTGCGCCGCGTCCACCACCAGCACCTGGCGGCCCTGCGCAGACAGCACGGCGGCCAGCCGGTCCAGCACCACGCCGCCGAAGGCCACATAGGGGTTGGCCACCAGCGGCAGCACGCGGCACTGGCGGCCGGCAAACAGGCGGCGCAAGCCGTCGGCCTGGTCCAGCGGCGCGCGTTCCAGTGCCAGGGGCGCGGGACGTGAACGGGAGTAGAAGTCGTTCATGCAGGTGTGGGTGGCAGTCGGGCGTTGGGGATTCAGGCGCGCGCGGTCGGCTGCACTGCCGCACGTGCAGCAGGCAGCCCCGCGAAGATGAGGTTCATGTCCTGGTCGTTCAGACGCCAGGCGGCGGCCGGTGCGCTCTTCAGCGCCCGCTGCACCAGGGCGTGGGCCGACAGTCGGTGCCAGTCTTCCGGCACGCGCTGCCCGTTGGCAATGGCCAGCACCTTCAGGCGGTGGCGGATCATGGAATCCAGCGCCGGCCCCAGCTTCACGGCTTCATCCAGTTTGCTCAGCACGATGCCGCGGCAGGTGGGCGCACCGTAGGCGGCCAACTGGTCTTCGATGGTCTCCCCCTGGGCCGAGGCATTCACCACCAGCAGGCGGTTGATGCTGCGGTGGGAAATCATCTCCAGCAGTTCGCGGGTGCGGCTGTCGCGCTGCGCCATGCCGGCGGTGTCGATCAGCACCATGCGCTTGGCGGACAGCAGGTCCAGCAGGTCCTCCAGGCTGGCGCGGTCGTGCGCGGTGTGTACAGGCACGCCCAGGATGCGGCCGTAGGTGCGCAGCTGTTCGTGCGCGCCGACCCGGTAGGCGTCCAGCGTGATGAGGCCCAGCTCGGCGGCACCGTGGCGGGCTGCGAAGGCAGCGGCCAGCTTGGCGGTGCTGGTGGTCTTGCCCACCCCCGTGGTGCCGATGAGTGCGAACACGCCGCCTGCGTCTTCCAAGGCTGGTTCGCGTTCAGCGGTGGGCAGGTTGCGTTCCAGCACGCCCGACGCCCAGCTCATCTCATCCACGTCCGCCGGCAGGCTCTCCACCAGCTTGCGGATCAGGGCCGGCGAGAAGCCCGTATCCAGCAGGCGCTGCGACAGCTGGGCCTGGCGCGGGTGGCGTTGCAGCTTTTCCATGAAGGCCAGCGCGCCAAAGCGCTGTTCGATCAGGCCGCGCATGGAGCGCAGTTCGCCCATCATCTCGGTGGAGTCCTGGTGTGCGGCGGCAGCGGCCGCGGCCACGGCCATCGGTGAGTGGGACGACAGCACGGGTTCAGCCGGCCGCGCGGCCAGGCGCGGCTCTTCACGGACGTCCTGGCGAAGCTCGTCGCGCAGCACGGGCACGTTCTTGGACGGTTCGCGGCTCAACTCCCGCTGGGCGGACAGGCGGTTGCGCGCGGCTGCGATGGGCGACACCACCGGCGGAGCGGCCGGCGCGGCGGCTTCCATCGGGGCTTCGGCAGCCATCTGCGCTTCGCGGCGCTTCAACATGCGCTGGCGCACGTAGTCCTGGAAAGACAAGGTGCTCATCTGCAGCTGTTCAATGTCCTGTTCCACCGGCGTGGCGTCGAAGCTCGGTTCCTGGCGGCCTGTGGTGCGCGGGCCTGGTGCGGGCTGCTGACTCTCTCTTGGCAGGGTTTCGCGCTGGACGGTGTCACGCGGCTGCACGACATTGGGCTGCGCGCGAGTCGACTGGGCTGGCATGCCGATGCGTTCCAGCTGCTGCACGCTCTCCGGCGCCATGGCCAGGACTTCGATGCCCTCGGCGCAGGGCCGGGTGGACATCACGACGGCGTCGTCACCAAAGGCCTGGCGAACCAGCGCAAGGGCTTCGCGGCTGGTGCGTGCGGTGAATCGTTTGACGTTCATGCGGCGCTTCCGATGACTGACCCGATACGGATCGAATGGGTTTCAGGGATCTCGCTGTGCCCCAGCACCTTCAGGCGCGGGGCGGCACGTTTGAGCAGGCGGGCCATCGGCGCGCGGATCATGTCCGGCACCAGCAGGCAGGCCGGCAGGCCCAGGTCTTCCTGACGGCGTGCGGTGTCGGCGGCGCTGCGCGTCAGCGTGTCGGCCACACCCGGGTCCAGCGCAGCGCCGTGCGGTGAATTGAGGGCCTGTGTCACCAGGCGTTCCAGGTCCGGGTCCAGGGCGATCACGTCCAGCTCCTTGGTGGGGCCGTAGATCTGCTGCACGATGGCCGGTGCCAGGTGCACGCGGATGCGGCGGGCCAGCTCGGCAGGGTCGGTGACAGTGGCGGCGTGTTCGGCCAGGCATTCGACGATGGAACGCATGTCGCGGATGTGCACGCCCTCTTCCAGCAGCAGTTGCAGCACACGTTGCAGGGTGGCAATTCCGACCATCTTGGGCACGACGTCTTCGATCAGTTTGGGGGCCAGTTTGGTGACGTGTTCCACGAGTTGCTGGGTCTCTACGCGCCCCAGCAGGCGTGCTGCATTCACTTGCATCAAGTGTGAGAGATGGGTGGCGACGACGGTGGCGCAATCAACGACCGTAAACCCCGCCATTTGCGCCATCTCCTTGTGGCGTTCGTCGATCCAGACCGCGGGCAGGTTGAAAGCCGGGTCCACGGTCTTGATGCCGGGCAGTTGCTGGGTGGCGCCACCGGGGTTGATGGCCAGCAGCTGGCCCGGGTTGGCCTCGGCCTCGCCGACCACGGCGCCGCGCAGGGTCACGCGGTACATGCCGGGCTTGAGCTCGCCCAGGTTGTCGCGGATGTGCACGGGCGGCGGCAGGAAGCCCACGTCCTGGGCGAACTTCTTGCGTACGCCCTTGATGCGCGCCAGCAGGTCCCCCTGGCGGCTCTTGTCGACCAGCGCGATGAGCCGGTAGCCCACTTCCAGGCCCAGGGTATCCACGGGCGTCAGGTCGTCCCAAGTCGCTTCCGCATTCGCCGGCTGCACTTCGCTGCCCACGGCGCGTTCCGGCTTCATGGCGGCAGCGCGCTGGCGCTTGAGCATCTGCCAGCACAAGAGGCCCAGGCCCGATCCGACGATCAGGAACACGAGGTGCGGCATGCCCGGCACCAGGCCCAGCAGGCCCACGATGCCGGCCGCCACGCCCAGGGCCTGCGGCGAGTCGAAGACCTGGCCGCGGATCTGCGTGCCGATGTCCTGTTCCTTGCCGACACGCGACACCACCATGGCGCTGGCCACGCTGATCAGCAAGGCCGGTATCTGCGCTACTAGGGCGTCGCCCACGGCCAGCGTCACGTAGCTGCTGGCGGCCTGCCCTGCCCCCATGCCGTGCATGGCCAGGCCGATGATGAAGCCGCCAAAGACGGTGATGAACAGGATCAACAGGCCGGCCATCGCGTCGCCGCGCACGAACTTGCTGGCGCCGTCCATGGAGCCGAAGAAGTCGGCTTCCTCGGCCACTTCCGACCGGCGCTGGCGCGCCATCTTCTCGTCGATCAGGCCTGCATTCAGGTCCGCGTCAATGGCCATCTGCTTGCCCGGCATGGCGTCCAACGCAAACCGTGCGCCGACTTCGGCGATGCGCTCTGCGCCCTTGGTGACCACGACGAAGTTGATGACCACCAGGATGGCGAACACGATCAGGCCGACGGCGAAGTTACCGCCGATGAGGAAGTGGCCGAAGGCCTCGATCACCTGCCCTGCCGCGCCCGGGCCGGTGTGGCCTTCCATCAGCACCACACGGGTGGAGGCCACGTTCAGCGACAGGCGCAACAGGGTTGTCACCAGCAGCACCGTGGGCAGCGCGGCAAAGTCCAGCGGCTTGACCATCTGGCTGCTGACCATCATCACCACCAGCGCCAGGGCGATGTTGAAGGTGAACAGCAGATCCAGCACGAATGGCGGCAGTGGCAGCACCATCATGGCCAGCATCAGCACCACGAAGGCGGGCAGCACCAGGGCCTTGATGGCGGCACCGCGAGGGCCGGCGAACCAGGCGTTGATCTGCTGCATCAGGCCGTTCACAGTTCAGGCTCCATGCGGCCGTTCAGGTCGCCCGTCGGGTCGTTGAGCGGGTCCATGTCGGCCGGCACTTCGGGCACGGGCGGTTCGCTGGCCAGGCCACGGCCGGCGGCCATGGCGTCTCGCAACTGGTAGACCCAGGCCAGCACCTGCGCCACCGCGCTGAACAGGCGCGCGGGGATCTCCTGGTCGACTTCGGCGTGCGTGTACAGCGCGCGGGCCAGTGGTGGCATCTGCAGCACCGGCACCTTGGCGTCCTTGGCCAGGTCGCGGATCTTGAACGCGATCAAGTCGGCCCCCTTGGCCACGACACGCGGCGCGGCCATCTTGCTGTCGTCGTACTTCAGCGCCACCGCAAAGTGGGTCGGGTTCATCACCACCAAGTCGGCCAGCGGCACGGCGGCCAACATGCGGCGGTTGGCCAGTTCCCGCATGCGGGAACGCAGGCGGGACTTGATCTCAGGGCTGCCTTCGGCTTCCTTGAATTCCTGCTTCATTTCCTGCACGGACATGCGCAGGCGGCGCTGCAGCAGCAGGCGCTGCAAGGGCACGTCCACCAGCGCAAAGAGTGCCAGCACGCCGGCCACCAGCAGCAGGCCGGACAGGATGAGCTGACCGCCGGCCGCCAGCGCCGCCGGCAACGGCATGGCCAGCAGTTCGGCGTGCTGCTGCCAACGCTGGCCCAGGTAAACGCCACCCACGGTGGCCAGCACCAGGGCCAGGAAGGACGCCTTGAGGGTTTCGGTCAGTTGGTGGCCGGAAAACACGCGGCCGATGCCAGTCAGCGGATTGATCTTGCCGAAATTGGGTGTCAGCGGCTGCAGCGTGAAGTTCCAGCCGCCGGACAGCACGCCCGAAGCCACGGCCACCAGCAGCATCACTGCAAACAGCGGCAGCAGGAACAACAGCATCTGCGCGCCCAGCGTGGTCAGGCGCTCCAGCATCAAGGCAGGGTGTTCCAGCAGGCTTGCGTCAAACCGCAGGCCGACGGTGAGCAGCTGACCGGCCGTCTCCGTGGCCACGGGTGCCAGCGTGGCAACCAGGGCCACGCCTGCGCCAATCGCACCAAAGTGGCCCAGATCGCGGGACCGCGCAACCTGGCCTTCCTCGCGCGCTTTCTGGAGCTTGCGGTGGGAGGCTGGGAGCTTCTTGTCCTGGGATGCGTCTGCGGCCATGTCGGGTTGTTTGTTGCCCCCAACGCAGCCCCGAAACGACAACGGGGCTCCTGTGAGGAAGCCCCGTCATGTTGCCCGCCAGCGGCCCGAACTTGAGCCCGATAAGCGGTGCTTTCCTAGCTGTCTTCGGCCGCGTCGATTCAGAAGCCCAGGCTGGCCAACAGGTCGTCGACCTCGCCCTGGTCGCTCACCACGTCAGTGCGACCTTCGGCGTTCACCACGGGCCCGTTCAACACATTGGGGTCCACCAGTTCACGCTTGTCCATCGGCACCACCTGGACCAGCAACTTCACCAGACTGTCCTCCAGGTCGTTGGCCAGTGTCACGACCTTGGCCACCACCTGGCCGGTGAGGTCGTGGAAATCCTGGGCCATCATGATGTCGGTCAGGTGGTTGTCGATGCTGGCCGTGCGCGATTCGACTTCCTGCACAAAGTTCATCACCGCGCCCGTGGCCACGGCCTTGACCGGATCGGCGACGATGGCCTGCGCCATGGCGCGGGTGGCGGCCGATATGGCCGCGTGTTCAGTTTTCGCCTGGTCGACCGAGTTGAGTACCTTGTTGGCGGCTTCGGCCGTCTTGTTGGCGATGTAGCTCAGGCGGCTGCGCGCGTCGGGCAGGCCCTCGGTGGCGATCTGCAGCTTGGGCATGACGCCCAACTGTTGCATGGTGTCGTGCAGCAAACGCGTGATCGTGCCAATCTGCTGGTAGACCTCTTCGGAAACCGCCAGGGGTTCGGCTGGTTTCAGGTCTGCGGCGCTGTCCATCTTCATGGTGGGCTCTCCGTTGGTCCTGTGGTTCAAGCCGGCGTGGCGATTTTCTGCAGGA
Organism: uncultured beta proteobacterium; assembly: GCA_963750785.1. Taxonomy (GTDB): domain Bacteria; phylum Pseudomonadota; class Gammaproteobacteria; order Burkholderiales; family Burkholderiaceae_C; genus Rubrivivax. The sequence continues at coordinate 298,727 of CAVVSC010000011.1, forward strand.
TCTTCTGCACCTTCTCTTCGAGCGTGGCCTTCGTGAAGGGCTTGACGATGTAGCCCGCTGCGCCGCTTTGCGCAGCCATCACGATGTCTTCCTTGCGTGCCTCGGCCGTCACCATCAGCACCGGCAGGTGCTTCAGGCTGTCGTCCGCCTTCACGGCCTTCAGCAGGTCAAAGCCGTTCATGTTGGGCATGTTGATGTCCGAGACCACGAAGTCGTACTTCTGGGCCTTGAGCATGGCCAGCGCCACGGCGCCGTCTTCGGCTTCGTCGGCGTTGTTGCAGCCCATCTCCTTCAGCAGGCCCCGCACGATGCGGCGCATGGTGGAGAAGTCGTCAACGATGAGGAACTTCAGGTCGGTGGTGTTCATGGACGATGGCCTCGGCTTGGCTCTGGAGTGACGCGCAGGGGGGAACGCTGGGGAGGGGAAAGGAACTGCCCCTTTTATCGGTGGGGACCTGCCGGACTTGAGGCTGAAGCAGCTTCTTCGGGGGCGGCACTGGCGTCGGAAACGGTCGGTGCCTGCGTGCGGAAGACACGGTCTTCGGCCTCACGCGTCATCACCACGATGCTGATGCGCCGGTTGGCCGGCGCTGCGGGGTCCTTGCGGTCGAACGGGTTGCTGGCGGCCAGCCCCTGCACGCGCAGCACCTGGTCGTCCGCCAGCCCGCCTGCAATCAGTTCGCGGCGCGACGCGTTGGCGCGGTCTGCGCTGAGCTCCCAGTTGCTGTAACCGCGCTCCCCACCGGGGAAGGGCATGGCGTCGGTATGGCCTTCCAAAGTCAGCCGGTTGGGCACCTCGGACAAGAGCTTGCCCACTGCACGCAGCAGGTCCCGCATGTAGGGTTGCACGGCCGGGCTGCCGCTGGCGAACATGGGTCGTGCGTCGGCGTCCAGGATCTGGATGCGCAGCCCGTCGCTGGTCATCTCCAGCAACAATTGGTTGGCCATCTTCTTGAAATCCGGGTTGCCTTCGAGCGACTCCTGGATCTTCTTTCGCAGGCTTTCCAGGCGCGCCACTTCGGCGCGGATCTGCTCGGCTTTCAACTGGTGCAAGTTGACGGTGTCTCGCTTGGCTTCGATGTCGCCGCGCTTGACCTGGCCGGTGGAACGCGTCAGATCCTGGCCACCGCCCTTGACCACGTGCGACGCGTCGCCCGCGCCGGACCCACTGGCCAGCAGCGACAGTTTCAGCGGACTGGCAAAGTAGTCGGCAATGCCCTTCTTGTCGCCTTCCGTGGTGCTGCCCAGCAGCCACATCAGCAGGAAGAAGGCCATCATGGCCGTCACGAAGTCGGCGTAAGCAATCTTCCAGGCGCCGCCATGGACGGCATGGCCGCCCTTCTTGACGCGCTTGATGATGATCGGTTGCAGCTTCTTGGCGTCACCGGCCATCACGGACCCCCAGGCTTGTCGCTGCGCGCCTTCGCCACCCCCCAAGGGGGCTCATGCGACGGCCCGGCAGAGCCGGTTCCGTGCATGCCCTTGTTCGCGGGCTGCGGCTGCGGCGCGAAGGGCAACTGCAGCTGGCGGCTGAAGGTCGCGCTGCTACGGGCTGTCAGCACGCTCACTTCTTGCCTTTCACATGGCTTTCCAGCTCACCGAAGGTGGGCCGGTCGCCGCTGTAGAGCACCTTGCGGCCGAATTCGATGGCCACCTGCGGCGCGTAACCCTGCATGCTGGCCAGCAGCGTGGTCTTGATGCACTGCAGTTCCTTGCCCGCGTCTTCCACCTTCTGTTCCAGCAGGCCGCCCAGCGGTTCTGCAAAGGCGTAGGCCAGCAGGATGCCCAAAAAGGTGCCGACCAGCGCCGAGCCGATCATGCCGCCCAGCACCGCAGGGGGTTGACCGACCGAGCCCATGGTCTTCACCACGCCCAGCACGGCGGCCACGATGCCGAAGGCCGGCAGGCCGCCGGCCACGCGCTGCAAGGCGGCCACGGCCGCGTGGGCTTCGTGGTGGTGGGTGTCGATCTCGCTGTCCATCAGCGATTCGATCTCGTGCGCGTTCAGGTTGCCCGACACCATCATGCGCAGGTAGTCGGTGATGAATTCGGTGACGTGGTGGTCGTTGCCCACCGTGGGGTACTTCTGGAACAAGGGGCTGCTGTGCGGGTCTTCCACGTCCTTCTCAATGGACATGAGACCTTCCTTGCGTGCCTTCTGCAGGATGTCAAAGAGCAGGGCCAGCAACTCCATGTAGCGGGCCTTGTTGAACTTGCTGCCCTTGAAGCACTGGCCCAGGCCACTGATGACGGCCTTCACCACCTTCATCTGGTTGTTGGCCAGGAAGGCACCGATGGTGGCGCCGAAGATGGTGGTCAGCTCCCAAGGCAAGGCGTGCAGGATCACGCCGATGTTGCCGCCTTCGATGATGTACACACCGAAGATGCAACCCAGGGCTACCAGCCAACCAATGATGACGAACATGTCGCTTGTTCCGGGAAATGTGCCGCGAGGGGCCTGCGTGGGTTATCGGCCGCTATCGCCGGTGGTTGAGCCCGTGCGCGGGACCGCCGAGGCGCCAGGCACGCGGTAGATCCACACCGGTCGTTGGCCGGGCGCCTGGAAGCTGGCATGCGGCTCCACCTCGGGCACCGCAAACTCAAGGCTGACCAGCCAGTGGCCCGCAGGCAGTTCGGCCAGCGCCTTGGTCCAGAGGCGCTCCATGCTCTCTGGGCGCTGGAAGGCGTAGACCAGGTCGAAGCTGCGCCAGTCCTGCGCCCACAGGTCGCCGCGGGTGACCTGCGCCCAGCGGCACCGCCAGCGTGTGGCCGCGGCCAGCAAGGGACTCCACTCGACACCGTGCAGTTCGGCCTGCGGCCACTGCGCACGCAAGGCCTGCAGGCCGTGGCCCAGGCCGCAGCCGGCGTCCAGCACACGGATCGGCTGGCCCACCACGCCAGCCAGGCCCTGCAGCGCGCGCGCGGGCGTGGGAAAAAAAGGCGCGTCGCGCCAGGCGCGCAGTGGGTAGGCCAGCAAGAAAGGCAAGAGAAGCAGCAACCAGGCCCACGAGGGCCAGGTCGCAGCCGCACCCAGTGTCCAAGCCGACAGCGGAAATCCAGCCGCCACCCAGAACCGCCGCGCGATTCCGTCACAAGCCAGCGCAGCCGAACCCCCGGTGGCCGTGGCCAGGATCAGGCCCGCAGTGGGCGGCGCGCCCCACTGCTGCAACAGCACCCACACGGCCCAGGCAAGCGCCCAGCCCGCCAGGGCAGGCAGAGGCCAGGGCCAGCGTGCGGGCAGCATCTGGGCGGCGTTGAATGGGTGCTTGGCGGAATGCATGGGTGGGCCTGTCCAGTGTCCGGCCAGGCGCCGTGAAGCCAGGGCTGGAACAAACGTGCGAACACCCCGCTTGTCCGCCTTCGGCTGTCGACCGTCAGCAAGAGCCCGGGTCGCGTCTCCCCCGCATCGACCAAAAAAAACGGGCCCCGAAGGGCCCGTTGAAAGCACAGATAACTGTGCCAGGAGGAGACGAGCAATGAAACAAGAACTCAAACGGTATTTCGACCCCTGAGCAGAGGGCTTGAGCTCGGCTGCTGGCAGTTTCGTGACAAATGACGAGCACGGACGTCCTGCACGGTCCGGCAGCCCGGTCTCAGTGGGCGTGAGCGTGGGCGCGGACGGCGGGGCCGATCTGCAGCGCTCCGGCCAACTTGCCCTTGCCGGCGCGTGCCGGCGGGTTGCAAAGGCCGCACACGTAGTGACGGGCGATCTCATGCGGGTGCGTGACGAAGTGGCCACCGCACTTGCTGCAGGTGGTCATGGTCAGCATGCCGTTGTCCACGAACTTCACCAGACGCCAGGCGCGGGTGACCGACAGCAGGGGTTCCAGACCGAGCGACTGCATCTGTTCCAGGTACAGCTGGTAGGCCTTGATGACGGTGTCGATCTCGTCCAGCGCCGCCACCTTGTTCAGGTATTCATGCGTGTTCAGGAACAGGCTGGAATGGATGTTCGGCTGCCAGGTCATGAACCAGTCGGTGGAGAACGGCAATTGGCCCTTGCTGGGGCTTTTGCCGGCCACTTCCTTGTAGAGGCGCAACAGGCGCTCGTAGCTGAGGTCGGTCTCGCTTTCCAGTACCTGGAGCCGGGCGCCCAGGTGGATCAGCGTGACCGCACGCTCGATTTGCTTGGCTTCGGTCAGGATGCTCTTGCTGCGTGCCATGTGCTTGTCCTCCTGGGGTCTGTTGTTTGATGAGGTCAGGCTGCTTCTTGATGGCGCCCCGCCATCAGGATGGACGCGTGCAGGCGGCTCATGCCGTCATTGGCAGCGCCCTTGCCATGGCTGGTCAGCAGATTCCACACCACGTCATCGTCCATGCGGAAGCGGCACAGCAGCGTGTTGCCGCCGGCGATCTTCATCATCTGTGCTGGCGTCAGCGCGCCGATCAGGTTGGCGTTCTCTTCGCTCACGCCCAGGCGGAACAGGGCCTGGTCGCGGTCCTGGCGGATGAGACTCTGGGCCAGCATCAGGTAGGACAGGTTGGCTTCACGGATTTCGGCGAGGATCTGGTCGGCGGTCATGTGGGTTCCTTGGGGTCAGTCGGTCGGTGTGTCTTGCGTGGCAGCTGGTGGGCTGGAGTCGATGAAACAGACTGTAGGCTTCTGAAATGGACCGGCACATCAGCCCAGTTCCGTGGCTGGAGTCCAGCTTTTTCCAGGCGCCGTGTAAGGCAAATTCCTACACGGCTTACGCGGCGTGACAAGCCTCACGACTGGACGGCCCAAAACGAAGCCCCGGTGCCGCTTGTGGCGGCAACCGGGGCTTCTTGTCAGCCGAATCCCTAGCGTTCGATGCGCGCGTAGGCCGAGTGGTTGTGGATGGACTCGAAATTCTCGACGTCCACCGAATAGCGGCCGACGCGCGGATCCGCATTCAGCGACAGGGCCACGTCGCGCACCAGGTCTTCGACGAACTTGGGGTTCTCGTAGGCGTGCTCGGTGACCCACTTCTCGTCAGGCCGCTTCAGCATAGGCCAGATTTCGCTGGACGCGGCTTCTTCGGCAAATCGGACCAGTTGCTCCCAGGGCAGCGCCTGCAGCACTTCCACGCGGATGGTGACCAAGGAGCGCTGGTTGTGGGCGCCGTAGTCAGAGATTTCCTTCGAGCAGGGGCACAGGCTCTTCACGGGCACCGCCACTTCGGCCCAGACGGACGTGACGCCGGCGCGGGTCTCAGAAATCCAGCGACCTTGGTAATCCAGCAGGCTTTGCAGTCCCGAAACCGGCGCGCGCTTGCGGATGAAGAAGCTGAAGACCGCCTCAATGCGCCCTTCTTCCGCGCCCAGTTTGTCCAGCATGGCCGCATGGCGGGCGCGCAGCGAGGCTGCATCCAAGGGCTCACCGGACAGGGCCAGCGCGTCCAGCCAGGCCACGAAGCGTGACATGTGGGTGCCCTTCTTCTCGGCAGGCAGGGCCACGTCCAGGCTCCACAGCGCGGCAGTGGACTGCACGGCACCGGCCATCTGCAATTGCAGCGGGTAACGCACGTCCTTCACGCCCACGCGCTGGATCGCCAGGTGGCGGCCGTCAGAGGCGCTTTGCGTGTCGGGAATGTGGAGCTGGGGGGTCACAGGGTTCATGAGGGACCGAAGGATGCCAGCTTTTGACTCGCAGGCTTGTCACACGGTTGATAGTCAGCGTTCATCAGCGGTGAACGCTGCGGCCCCGCCCGTGCTTCGAGGAAGCCGCCGTCCCAGCTTCAGCCGTTGACGGCGGCCAGCGTCGGGCGACCACCAAAGCGCTGCACGATGGACTTTTCGATGCCTTCCGCATCCAGGCCACAAAGCGACAGCAGCTTCGCCGGGTCGCCATGCTCCACGAACTGGTCGGGCAGGCCCAGTTGCAGCACCTGCGTCGCCAGCCCTGCCGCCGCAAGACACTCCAGCACCGCACTGCCAGCGCCACCCATCACAGAGCCCTCTTCGACCGTCACCAGCGCATCGTGGCCGCGCGCCAGGGCCAGCACCAGCTCGGCGTCCAGCGGCTTGACGAAGCGCATGTCGGCCACAGTGGCGCCGAGGCGTTCGGCCGCCGCCAGCGCCGGATGCAGCATCGTGCCAAAGGCCAGGATGGCGATGCGGCCGCCCTGCTTGCGTACTACGCCCTTGCCCCAAGGCCAAGCCGTCAGTTCCTTCTCGATGACCGCACCGATGCCCGCTCCGCGCGGGTAGCGCACCGCCACCGGGCCTTCGTGCCGGAAGGCGGTGGTCAGGGCCTGGCGGCATTCGTTCTCGTCGCTGGGCGTCAGCATGCTCATGTGGGGCACGCATCGCACGAAGGCGATGTCATAGGCACCAGCGTGCGTGGCGCCATCGGCACCGACCAGTCCGCCACGGTCCAGCGCAAAGACCACGGGCAGGTTCTGCAGCGCCACGTCGTGGATCATCTGGTCGTAGCCACGCTGCAGGAAGGTGCTGTAGATGGCGACCACAGGCTTCAGGCCCTCGCAAGCCAGGCCGGCCGCGAAGGTCACTGCATGCTGTTCGGCAATGCCCACGTCGTGGTAGCGCTTGGGAAAGCGCTTGTGGAACTCCACCATGCCGGAGCCTTCGCGCATGGCCGGGGTGATGCCGACCAGGCGCTCGTCGGCTTCGGCCATGTCGCACAACCACTGGCCGAAGACCTGCGTGAAGCTCGGCTTGCCCGGCTTGCTGGGCGGAAAGCCTTCTTCCGGGTTGAACTTGGTGGACGCGGCGTGGTACTTGACTGGGTCGGCCTCGGCCAGGCTGTAGCCATAGCCTTTCTTGGTGACCACGTGCAGGAACTGCGGGCCCTTCTTGGCCTTCATGTTTTCCAGCGTGGGAATCAGTGCATCCAGGTCGTGGCCGTCGATGGGTCCGACATAATTGAAGCCGAATTCTTCAAAGATGGTGCCGGGCACGACCATGCCCTTGGCGTGTTCTTCAAAGCGGCGCGCCAGTTCGAACAGCGGCGGTGCGTTCTTCAGCACGGCCTTGGCGCCCTGGCGGGCCGCTTCGTAGAAGTTGCCGCTCATCAGGCGGGCCAGGTACTTGTTCAGCGCCCCGACAGGCGGGCTGATCGACATGTCGTTGTCGTTCAGCACCACCAGCAGGTCCGCATTGATGCCGGCATGGCTGACACCCGCGTTGTTGAGCGCTTCAAACGCCATGCCGGCGCTCATCGCGCCATCACCGATGACGGCCACGGCGTGCCGGTCTTCACCCTTCAGCTTCGCGGCCAGCGCCATGCCCAGCGCCGCGCTGATGCTGGTGCTGCTGTGGGCTGTGCCGAAGGTGTCGTATTCGCTCTCGTCGCGACGCGGAAAGCCGCCAATGCCGCCCAGTTGCCGCAGCGTGTGCATGCGGTCACGCCGGCCGGTCAGGATCTTGTGCGGATAGGTCTGGTGACCCACGTCCCACACGATGCGGTCGTGCGGCGTGTTGAAGACATAGTGCAGGGCCACGGTGAGTTCGACCGTGCCCAGGTTGCTGCCCAGGTGGCCGCCGGTCTGGCTGACGGTCTGCAGCACGAATTCGCGCAGTTCCTTGGCGACGGCCGGCAGGTCCTGGCGCGACAGCTTGCGCAGGTCCAGGGGGCTGTCGATCTTCTTCAGCAATGCGCTCATGCTCAACTTTCCCGATCCACCACTTTGTCAGCCAGGCCCGCCAGGAGCGCCGCGGCGGCGCCGAGGCCGCTGCGCGCCAGCGCGGCGTGTGCCTGCTGCCGCAGGTCCTGGGCGTGGCGCAAAGCCGCGTCCAGGCCCAGCACCGACACATACGTGGGTTTGTTGTTGTCCTGGTCCTTGCCTGCGGTCTTCCCCAGGGTGGCGGCAGACTGCGTGACGTCCAGGATGTCGTCCACCACCTGAAAGGCCAGGCCGATGGCGGCGCCGTAGTCCGACAGGGCCTGCCAGTGGGTCGGCGTGGTCTGGCCGCAAGCGGCGCCCATCAGCACACTGGCTTGCAGCAGGGCACCGGTCTTGCGGCGGTGCATGTCGCGCAGTTCAGATTCGCTGAGCACGTGGCCGATGCTGGCCAGGTCGATGGCCTGGCCGCCGGCCATGCCCGCATGCCCGGCAGAGCGGGCCAGCAAGGCCGTCAGGCGGGCCTGAAGGGCAGCGGACACGCCGTCGTCGGGCGTCAGCACCTCAAAGGCCAAGGCCTGCATGGCGTCGCCAGCCAGCATGGCCTGAGCCTCGCCGAACTTGACATGCACGGTGGGCTTGCCCCGGCGCAGCACGTCGTTGTCCATGCAGGGCATGTCGTCATGGACCAGCGAATATGCATGGATCAATTCGACAGCCACGGCTGCGCGCAGGGCCGCACCGGTATCACCTCTCACAGCGTCGCAGGCGGCCATCACCAGCAGCGGGCGCAGGCGCTTGCCACCGTCCAGCACACCGTAGCGCATGGCTTCACCAAGGCCGGCCGGCGCTTCAACAGGCACCCAGGCCTGCAAAGCGGTCTCGACCGCCACCAGTTGTTCCTGTGCCCAGGCCTCGGCTTCGATCGCGGTCACTGACCGGCCCTCCGCGCTGCACAAGCCGACATGTGCGCATGGAAAGGGTACTGCACCCTCATGGCGTGCTCCAAGGCTTCAAAGCGCCTTCGTCGAGCAGCTTGACCTGCGCTTCCACGGCTTGCAGGCGCGCGCGACAGAAATTCAGCAGTTCGGCGCCTCGGCGGTAGCCGTCCAGCAACTGGTCCAAGGGCATCTGGCCGGCTTCCATCTGTTGCACCAGGCGGTCCAGTTCGGCCACGGCCAACTCGTAGCTGGCAGGTTCGGCGGCGGGCTTGGTGGCTGTAGAGGCAGATCGGGCCATTGTTGCGGGGTCGGCGATTTCGTGAGATGAAATCAGCCTGCCATTCTAGACAAAGGCCCCCGGCGAAAGCCGCCGGCCGGCCGAGGTGCGTATCCGCCACGCATCAGGGCGGTGCACATGAGCGAGGCTAGAATCGCGGGCCGCGTGGTCGGGGGGCTTGCACCCTCGAAGCACGCAGCCTGGATCGGGACGCCGTGAGTCCGATCCATGCCCTCATCATTGCCCTCACCCTGGAGGACCCGGCTGATCATGTCGGACCTGAGCATCGGCCTCGAATCCCTGGAGCGCGCGCGCTCGCAACTTTCGGTCACCACCTACTTCGACGAGGACCTGTTCCGCCAGGAACAGCAACTCATCTTCCAGCCATCTCCGCGCTACCTGGGGCATGAACTCGCCGTGCCCGAGGTAGGTGACTACCTGGCCCTGCCGCAGGAAAGCGAGGGCCGAGCCCTGGTTCGCACCCAGGACGGGGTGGAATTGGTCTCCAATGTCTGCCGCCACCGCCAGGCCATCATGCTGAAGGGCCGCGGTCAGACGAAGTCGAACATCGTCTGCCCACTGCACCGCTGGACCTATGACCTGCACGGCGGTCTCGTGGGCGCGCCGCACTTCGAACAGGATCCGTGCCTGAACCTGCGCAACTACCCGGTGCAGACATGGAACGGCCTTGTCTTCGAGGGCAACGGCCGTGACGTTGCAGCGGACCTGGCTCACCTGGGGCCCGCGAAGGACCTGGACTTCAAGGGTTTTGTCTTCGACCGTGCCGTGTTGCACGAGTGCGACTACAACTGGAAGACCTTCATCGAGGTCTACCTGGAGGACTACCACGTCGGTCCCTTCCACCCAGGGCTCGGCCAGTTTGTCAGTTGCGAAGACCTGGCCTGGGAGTTCGGCACGCACCATTCGGTGCAGACGGTGGGCGTGAACAAGGCGCTTGCCAAACCGGGTTCGGCCGTCTACGAACGCTGGCACCAGGCCGTGCTGGGCTACCGTGGCGGCAAACCGCCCAGCCATGGCGCCATCTGGCTGACCTACCACCCCACGGTGATGGTGGAGTGGTACCCGCACGTCCTGGTGGTGTCCACGCTGTTCCCGCGCGGGCCGCGCAAGACCCTGAACCTGGTGGAATTCTTCTACCCGGAAGAGATTGCCGCCTTTGAACGCGAATTTGTCGAAGCACACCAGGCGGCCTACATGGAAACCTGCGTGGAGGACGACGAGATCGCCATCCGTATGGACGCTGGCCGCCAGGCACTGATGGAACGTGGCGACGACGAAGTCGGCCCGTACCAGAGCCCGATGGAAGACGGCATGCAGCAGTTCCACGAGTGGTACCGGCACCAGATGGGGCCGGCATTGAAGGCGCCTTGAGTCCGGGACGGCTGCGGGGCCGCGCTTGAGCGCGCCCGTGCTGATGATCGGCGCGAGCCTGCTGTTCGCGGTGATGGGGCTTTGCGTGAAGCTGGCGTCGGCGCAGTACGGCGCCGGAGAGATCGTGATGTACCGGGCCTTGGTCGGCTTCCTGCTGATGAGTGCGGTGGTGAAGAGCCGCGGCATCGGCTTCGCAACGCGCTTCCCCGCCATGCACTTCTGGCGCAGCCTGTCGGGCACCGCGTCGCTGTGCTGCTGGTTCTATGCCATCGGGGGATTGCCACTGGCCACGGCCATGACACTCAACTACATGAGCAGCGTGTGGATTGCACTCTTCCTGGTCGGAGGAGCCGTGCTGTTGCCGGTGGCACCGAATGACGACCGCGCCGCGTCGCGCATCGACGGCCGTCTGGTGGCCGCCGTGATGACCGGCTTCGTCGGCGTGGCCCTGGTGCTGCGGCCCACCATCGAACAGCAGCAGGTCTGGCACGGATTGATCGGCCTGGGCTCCGGCCTGATCGCGGCCCTGGCCTACCTGCAGGTCAGCGCGCTGGGCCGTGTGGGCGAGCCCGAGGCCCGCGTGGTGCTGTACTTTTCTCTGGCAGGCGTGCTCGTCGGCGCAGTCTTTGCGCAGTTCACAGGCGGCTTCCATGCCCACACGCCGAAGGGCGCCCTGCTGCTGCTGGCGATTGGCACATTGGCCACGGGCGCGCAGTGGATGATCACACGTGCCTACGGCACCGGCGCCACTTTGGGCATTGCAGCATTGCAGTACCTGGGCATCGTGTTCTCGTTCGGCTTCGGCATCTTCATCTTCGACGAACAATTGACTGGCTTGGCCGGCGCCGGCATCGCCCTGATCATCGGCGCTGGGGTTGCGGCCACCCTGCTGCGCAACCGGCCACGGACGCCAAGCACCACCTTCACACCCACGGAATCCTGACCATGACACACGCTGTGCTGATCTCCGCCATCGAACTTCAGGCGCTCTTGGCCCATGGCGCGACACCAGTGCTGCTGGACTGCGGCTTCGATCTGTCCAATCCGGCCGCAGGCGAAGAGGCCTACCTGGCTGGTCACCTGCCCGGCGCCCACTACGCCCATCTGGACCGCGACCTCAGCAGCGCCAAGACCGGCCGCAATGGCCGTCACCCGCTGCCGTCGCGCGCCGCCTTGGCGGCCCGCGCGGGCGCCTGGGGTGTGGCGCCCGGCGTGCAGGTGGTTTGCTACGACAACCAGGGCGGCATGTATGCCGCGCGTGCCTGGTGGCTGCTGCGCTGGCTGGGCCACCCGGCCGCGGCCGTTTTGGACGGCGGCCGTGCGGCCTGGGCACGTGCAGGCGGCGTGCTGACGACCGATGTGCCCGCCGTGCAGTTCCGGTCAACCTACCCTGCGGTCGACCCGGGCATGCCAAGCATGGACGCCGACACGCTGCTGCGACAGCTGGGCCGTGTGACGCTGCTGGACGCCCGTGCGCCCGAACGCTGGCGCGGTGACGTCGAGCCCTTGGATCCGGTAGCTGGCCACATTCCTGGCAGCAGCTGCCGCTTCTTCAAGCTCAACCTGGCTGACGACGGCACCTTCAAGTCCCCCGCTGTGCTGCGCCAGGACTTCCTGGCACTGGCCGGTGATGGCCCCGTCGTGCACCAATGCGGCTCGGGCGTCACCGCCTGCCACAACCTGCTGGCCATGGCACATGCCGGCCTGCCGCCGGGCACGCTGTACGCGGGTTCCTGGAGCGAGTGGTGCAGCGACCCGGCGCGGCCGGTGGCGCGCGGCTGAAGAGCTGGGCGCTTGCCTGACGGCGCGTTGATCACCGTCAACCCGCCGCCAGCGTTCTGCGCAACACTGGTTTTCCGGACCGCCGCATGACGCGGCGCCCACCACCAGGAGCCCTCATGTACAAGCGCATCCTCTTCCCGACAGACGGATCGGACATCACCGTCAAGGCGCTGCAGACCGCGCTTTCGCTGGCCAAGCTCTGCGGCGCCGAACTGCACACGCTGGCCGTGATGGAACCTTTCCCCTACAGCGCCATTTCCGAGATGCAGCCGGTGCCGCCGCAGGAATTCTTCGATGCACAGATGCGCGTGGCAACCGCCCGCGTCAAGACGGTGGTCGATGCCGCCAACGTGGCGGGCGTGACCTGCAAGGCATCGACCGTCGAAGGCCTGCACCCCTGGGAAGCCATCCTGGACCACGGCAAGGCCCAGGGCTGCGATGTCATCGTGATGGCCTCTCACGGCCGGCGCGGGGTCACGGCCCTGCTGCTGGGCAGCGAGACGCAGAAGGTGCTGACCCACAGCACCCTCCCCGTGCTGGTGGTGCGCTGAGCCGCGGCTCCGAGCCCGCCTGCGCGGGCTTGGACGGCGAAGCGGATCCGAGCTCTGCGAGGAGCGCTGAACTGGAAAACTAGTGGGTGTGCGCGCCCAGGATGCCGCGGGCCAGCAGCACCAGGCCCAGTCCCGCGGCCAGCCAGATCACTTGCGACGCAGTCTCGCGCCAGCTCAGTCGCTGCTGCAACTGCGGCAGCAGGTCGGCCACGGCGATGTAGACAAAGCTGCTGGACGCCACGACCAGCAGGAAGGGCAGCAGGTCGGCGAATGGGCCCACCAGGTAGTAGCCCAGCACGCCGCCTGCCACGGACGCCAGGCCTGACAGCGCGTTGTAGAACAGTGCCTTGCCCCGTGTGAAGCCGGCGTTCAGCAGCACGATGTAGTCGCCGGCTTCCTGCGGGATTTCGTGCGCCATGATGGCCACGGCCGTCACCCAGCCCAATGTCGGGTCGGCCAGGAAGGCGGCCGCGGTGATGACACCATCGCAGAAGTTGTGGATGCCGTCGCCGATCAGCACCGACAACCCGCCCCGCCCTGCCTGCTGGGCGTCGAAATGGTGGTGGTGGTCGTGCCCGTCGCCTTCGTGGTGGTGCACGTGGCGGTACAGCTCCGCCTTTTCCAGCAGCCAGAAGAACAGCAGCCCGGCCAGCAGCGTGCCAAAGAGCGCGTGCGGTTCGGTCTTGCTTTCAAAGGCCTCGGGCAGCACGTGCAGCAAGGCCGTGCCCAGCAGCACACCCGCCGACAGGCTGACCATGTGCTTCACCAGTCGGCTCAGCACGGTCACGGTGAGCATGGCCGCCAGCAGCACGGACAGCAGGCCGCCGGCAAGGCAGGCCAGAACAATGGAAGTCAACAGCATCGGAAGCTCAGGTCCGGCAAGAAAGCGAAAAGGTCGGCATCCAGCCGACCCTGGGCCGGGCTTGAGCCGGCCTCGTCAGACCATCGTACAGAAGCTGTCAAGTGCCTCTCTCAGCTCACCCCGTTGGACTTGAACCAGGCCAGGCAGCGCTTCCAGCCGTCTTCTGCCGCTTCCTTGCGGTAGCTGGGCCGGTAGTCGGCATGGAAGGCATGCGGCGTGTCGGGGTACAGGACCATGTCGTTGCGCAGGTTGCCCGCGGCCTTCAAGGCGTTGTGCATCTGGTCCACCGTGGCGTTGGGAATGCCGGGATCGTCCGCGCCATACAGGCCCAGGACGGCTGCCTTGATGCGCGCTGACACCTCCAGCGCGGTCTTGTCGCCGGGGCAGTAGCTGCGAGCGACCGGCCCGTACCAGGCCACTGCGGCCTTCACGGCCGGGTTGTGGGCGCTGTACATCCAGGTCGTCCTGCCGCCCCAGCAGAAGCCCGTGATGCCCAGCTTGTCGGCCGCAGCGCCCTGCGTTCGGGCCCAGGCCACGGTGGCGTCGAGGAGGTGCTGCAGCGCCAGCCCGAAGAACGTTCGGCAATTTCTGCTCGAGACGTGCTTCCTCGACCGGCTGAGCGGAGCACTCTGCGATGCTGTCATTGGCGGAACGGGGAGCCGGCAGATGCTTGAGGCGCTCGACCGCACAAACCTCTTCGTGGTTCCACTCGATTTCGGCGGGAGTGGTACAGGTACCATCATCTCTTCGCGGACGTGCTGGAAACGCAGCTCGATGCGTCAGCGCTGGACCGGCTGCGGCTGCTGCGCCGGCGCGCCAGCGACTGGTACGAGGCATCTGGCGAGCGTGGCGCAGCAATCCGCTACGCCTTGGCGGCGCAAGACTTCGAACGCGCAGCAGAGCTGATTGAGCTTGCGGCCTTTGCCATGCAGAAGGCCCGCCAGGAGCGCACGCTCCGCGACTGGATGCGGTCCCTCCCCGATCGACTGGTCCGGCAGCGGCCCGTGCTGGGGATCGCCTTTGCAGGCGTCCTCGCCTCGCTCGGCGAGTTCGAAGGACTTGAGGACCGGTTGCGCAACGTCGAGCAGTCTCTCGCGGCATGGGTAGCGGGTGGTGAGCAGCCGCCGGTCGGCATTGTTGTAGTTGACCAGGCCCAGTTGCCGCGCGTGGCGGGGCTGATCGAGCTCTACCGCGCCGCCCTCGGACAGGTGCGGGGTGATTTGCCGGGGAGCATACGCCACGCCGAAAATGTGCTGGAGCTCGCGCCTGCCGACGACCACCTCGCCCGTGCGGCTGCAGCTTCGCTGCTGGGAATCTCCTACTGGTCGGAAGGCAAGCTTGAGCAGGCGCGAGCTGCATGGACCGCTGGCAAGGACGGCCTCCTGCGCGCCGGTCACCTCGCCGACACCCTCGGCGCTTCGATCGCGCTGGGCGATATCGGCCTGGCGCTCGGCCGGCTGCGAGAGGCAGGCGATATGTTCGAGCGGGCGCTTGAGGTGTCGGCAGCAGAGCGCGGTCCAGTTCTGCGCGGCACTGCCGACATGCACACCGGGCTTGCAATGGTGCTGCGCGAACGCAACCAGCTGACGAGCGCGCGCGCGCACCTGCTCGCCGGCGCCGAGCTTGGCGAAGCTGCGGGCCTGCCGCAGAACCCCTACCGCCAGCGCGTCGCCAACGCCCTCCTGCAGCTCGATGAGGGCGACCCCGATAGCGCAGGCAACAGCATTCGACGAGGCCATCCGCCTCGATGTGCCCGAGCTTTTCGCCGATGTCCGGCCACTGGCAGCGACGCGCGCCCGTATCCTCATCGCAGAGGGTCGGCTGGATGAGGCGGTTCACTGGCAGCGCCAGGCGGGGCTCGCCCTGACGCCCCCCTGAGCTACCTGCGCGAATATGAGCACATCACGCTGGCGCGGCTCTTGATCGCACAGGACCTCAAGAGGGGCCAAGGCCGACGCCAGTGCCCTCCCGCTCGTCCATCGCCTGCTTGAGGCTGCAGAGGCTGGCGGCCGCAACGGCAGCGTGATCGAACTCTCGATCCTGCTGGCCCTCGCTTGCCGGCTCACTGGAACCGAGGAGGCCCTGCGGCACCTTGAGCGGGCACTATCGCTGGCGGCGCCTGAAGGCCACGTGCGGATCTTCGTCAGCGAGGGCGCGCCGATGGAGGCACTGCTCGAGCTCGTCGCCCGCCGTCAAGTC
>CAVVSC010000012.1:0-3688 GCA_963750785.1 uncultured beta proteobacterium
GCTGTTCACGCTGATCGGCCTGAACCTGGCCGGCCTGTTCGAGTTCGGCAACGTGCTGCCCAGCCGCCTGGCCAGCCTGCAGGCCAAAAACCCGACGGTGGACGCTTTCCTCACCGGCGTGCTGGCCACCGCGATCGCTTCGCCCTGCACCGCGCCGTTCATGGGCGCCTCGCTGGGCCTGGCCATCGGCCTGCCCGCCGCGCAGGCGCTGGCCGTGTTTGCGGTGCTCGGCCTGGGCATGGCCCTGCCCTACCTGGCCGCCAGCTGGATACCGGCGGTGGCGCGCGCCCTGCCCCGCCCCGGCGCCTGGATGGACACGTTCCGCCGCGGCATGGCCTTCCCGATGTTCGCCACCGTGGTCTGGCTCCTGTGGGTGCTGGGGCAGCAAAGCGGCATCGACGGCGCGGCCGGGCTGCTGATGCTGCTGGTGGTGCTGGCGCTGCTGGTGTGGTCGCTCGGCCTGCGGGGCAAGAGCCGCGCGGCCTTGTCGGTGCTGTCGCTGGCCGGCCTGGTCTGGCTGGGCTGGACGCTCGGCCCCAACGTGACGCGCCTGCAAGACGCCACACCCGGTCAGGCCGTGGCCACCTCGCAAGCCGGCGTGAGCTGGCAGGCCTGGAGCCCCGAGGCGCAAGCCGCGCTGGTGGCCGAAGGTCGCCCGGTGTTCGTCGATTTCACCGCCGCCTGGTGCGTGACCTGCCAGTACAACAAGCGCACCACGCTGGCCGACGCCGCCGTGCTCGGCGACATGGCCGGCAAGAACGTGGCCCTGCTGCGCGCCGACTGGACGCGCCGCGACCCGGCCGTGACCGCCGCGCTGGCCACGCTGGGCCGCAACGGCGTGCCGGTGTACGCGATTTACAAGAATGGACAGGCGCCCCAGGTGCTGTCCGAAGTGTTGAGTGTGGAGGAGGTCCGCGCGGCGCTGTCCCGGCTCTGAGCCGGTGGCGTCGCCTTCATTGTCCCGCCATCAGGAGTCATCACCATGCAACGCCGTCCCATCATCGCCCTGACCGCCCTCTCCCCGTTTGCCAGCCTGCTGCTGCCCGCCACCGCGCAGGCCGCCAGCGTGGGCCAGCCCGCGCCCGACTTCACCCTGATGGACACCGCCGGCCAGCCGGTGAAGCTGTCGCAGTTCAAAGGCAAGCCGGTGGTGCTGGAGTGGAACAACCCGGGCTGCCCGTTCGTGAAGAAGCACTACCAGGGCAACATGCAGGCGCTGCAAAAGGAAGTGGCGGCGCAGGGCGGCGTGTGGCTGGCCATCAACTCCACGCGCGACGACAGCGGCGACTACCTGACGCCCGCCCAGCTCGGGCGCTGGATGACCGAGCAGAAGGCCAGCCCCACCGCCACGCTGATGGACGAGGACGGCAAGGTCGGCCAGGCCTATGCGGCACGCGTCACGCCGCACATGTACATCGTCAACGCGCAGGGTGTGCTGGTGTACGCCGGCGGCATCGACAGCATCGCCTCGGCCCGCGTGGACGACATTCCCAAGGCCACCAACTACGTGCGCCAGGCCATGGCCGAGATCAAGGCGGGCAAGCCGGTGAGCGTGGCGACACAGCCGCGCCTATGGCTGCAGCGTGAAGTACCAGTCGGCCTGAACGTTTGCTCACTGCGCGGGGGCCTTGTCACCCACGTTCAGCGCACGGCGGCGCAGCCCGGATAATGGCCGGCATCGCAGCCAACCCCGCCGGACGCCCCATGCCCTTTGCTCCCCTGCAGAACGACACCTTCATTCGCGCCTGCCTGCGCCAGTCCACCGACCACACGCCCGTGTGGCTCATGCGCCAGGCGGGTCGCTATTTGCCCGAGTACTGCGCCACGCGCGCCAAGGCCGGCAGCTTCATGGGGCTGGCGACCAACGTGGACTACGCCACCGAAGTGACCCTGCAGCCGCTGGAGCGTTATGCGCTGGACGCGGCCATCCTGTTCAGCGACATCCTCACCGTGCCCGACGCCATGGGCCTGGGCCTGTCGTTCGCGCTCGGCGAAGGCCCGAAGTTTGCCAAGACGGTGCGCACCGAGGCCGACGTGGACACGCTGGCCGTGCCCGACATGAACAAGCTGCGCTACGTGTTCGACGCGGTCACCTCGATCCGCAAGGCCTTGAACGGCCGCGTGCCGCTGATCGGCTTCTCCGGCAGCCCCTGGACGCTGGCCTGCTACATGGTCGAAGGCGGCGGCTCCGACGACTACCGCGCGGTCAAGACGCTGATGTACAGCCGCCCGGACCTGATGCACCGCATCCTGGCCATCAACGCCGACGCGGTGGCGGCCTACCTGAATGCCCAGATCGACGCCGGCGCGCAGGCCGTGATGGTGTTCGACAGCTGGGGCGGCGTGCTGGCCGACGGCAACTTCCAGGACTTCAGCCTGACCTACACCAAGCGCGTGCTGGCCCAGCTCAAGCGCGAGCACGACGGCGTGGTGATCCCGCGCATCGTCTTCACCAAGGGCGGCGGCCTGTGGCTGGACGACATGAAGGCGCTGGACTGCAACGCCCTCGGCCTGGACTGGACGGTGAACCTGGCCAAGGCGCGTGCGCAGGTGGGCGAAGGCCCGCAGGGCAAGGCGCTGCAGGGCAACATCGACCCCAACGTGCTGTTTGCGCAGCCCGGGCAGATCGACGCCGAAGTGGCGCGTGTGCTGGAGAGCTTTGGCACGCCGCACCAGGGCCCGGGCACCGGCGCCACGCACATCTTCAACCTCGGCCACGGCATCAGCCAGTACACGCCGCCGGAGCATGTGTCGGCCCTGGTGAACGCGGTGCATTCGCATTCGAAGCGCTTGCGCGCCGGGCATTGAGCCCGAGCCGGGAGCGCGCCAGGCGCTCCCGTTTTTGAAGCTTCAACCGTTGCTCAGGCGCGGCCTGCGGCGAATGCCGCAGGGCCTTTCCAGTAGTCCGAAAGGCATCATGAAACCCTCATGACAACGGGGCGGCGGCGGCCATTAACACAAAAATCGCCGAAAAACGCACTTGACAAGCTTCACTTATGCACAAAATTTGTGCTGCGGTGCGCCATGAACCCAACGCCACCATGCCGCCCGACCTCCTCTCGGAAATTCTCGGCAAGTCATTGATTCATATAGGTTTTGAGATTTGCTTTTTTTGCAGGCAGTTTAAGCAAAGCCTTGATTTTCAAGGGCTGTGGCACCGGAAAATGAACCTATCAACAAAGTTATCCACAGAAATTCTGGATATGTCCTGATGCCAAGCCAAATCAACGACTTACGCCGCTTTCCGACAGTTCAACTGAGGAAGAACCGCTAACCATGGCTTTCTGGCCCAGCATCGTGGTGGCCACCCCGGCGCACAGCGGGGTGGGCGCGAGCCTGACCTACCGAAGTGAGCTGTCGCTCGCGCCCGGCACGCTGGTGCGGGTGCCGCTGGGCGCGCGCGAGGTGCTGGGTGTGGTCTGGGACTGCCCGGACACGCCGCCCGAAGGCCTGACCGAAGCGCAGACCAAAGCCGTGGCCGGCGCGCTCGACGGTCTGCCGCCGCTCAACGACCGCTGGCGCCAGCTCGTCCGGTTTGCCGCCCAGTACTACCAGCGCAGCCTGGGCGAGGTGGCCCTGGCCGCGCTGCCGCCGCAGTTGCGCGACCTGAGCAACGCTGCAGCTGGCGCGACGGCTCAAGCGCCGCGCCAAGGCCGGCGTGGACGGGCTCCGGCCGGCGGGCGATGTG
>CAVVSC010000013.1:0-4173 GCA_963750785.1 uncultured beta proteobacterium
TGCCCTTTGAATCCTTGGCGAAGTTCAACGACACCGACCTGGAGGCATTGCACGCCTACCTGCAGACCGTGCCGGCCAAGACAGCAGGTGGACGCTGAGCGCCAGGCAAGGGAGCCCGCCGCGACAGCGCCGACAATACCGGCATGTCGCAGTTCTTCGAAGTCCACCCGCAGAACCCCCAGACGCGCCTGCTGAAACAGGCCGCGCAGATCCTGCAGGCCGGCGGCGTGGTCGCCGTGCCCACGGACAGCAGCTATGCGCTGGTGTGCCGGCTGGACGACAAGGGCGCGGCGGAATCGCTGCGCCGCATCCGCCAGGTGGACGACAAGCACCACCTGACGCTGCTGTGCAAGGACCTGAGCGAACTGGCGCGCTTCGCACGGGTCGACAACCGGCAGTTCCGCCTGCTGAAGCTGGGCACGCCGGGGCCCTACACCTTCATCCTGGAAGCGACGAAGGAAGTGCCGCGGCGCCTGTCGCACCCGAGCCGCCGGACCATTGGCCTGCGGGTGCCCGACCATGTGGTGACGCAGGAGTTGCTGGCGCAGTTCGGTGAACCCTTGCTGGCCACCACCTTGATCCCGCCGGGCGAGAACGAGCCCCTGAACGACGCCCACGAGATCCGTGAGCGCTTCCAGAAAGTGCTGCAGGCGGTGGTGGACGCGGGCGCCTGCCCGATGGAGCCGACCACGGTGATTGATTGCACTGGCGACGAGCCGCAACTGGTGCGTCAGGGCCGCGGCGAGTTGTCGCGCCTGGGCCTCTAGGCAACTCAGGGGCGCGCGCCCCGAAGACTCACAGCGCGGCTGTCACCACCAGTTCAACGCGCCACTCCGGCTTGGCCAGATGGGCCTGCACCGTGGCACGCGGCGGCGCGTGGCCTGCCGGCAGCCAGGCTTCCCAGACGGCATTCAGTGCCGGAAAATCGGCCAGGTCCTTGATGAAGATCTGCACCATCAGGAGCTTGCTCTTGTCGGTGCCGGCCCGCGCCAGCAGTGCGTCAATGGCGGCCAGCACTTGCGTGGTCTGGCCCGTGATGTCCTGGCTGCCGTCCGCCGCCACCTGGCCGGCCAGGTAGCAGACGCCGTTGTGCACGGCCATTTCGGACAGGCGGTTGCCGACGTCAAATCGTTGAACCATGGTCAGTGGTGTCCCTTGTTTTGCGCCTTGTGATGGGCTTTGTGCGGTTTCGGAGTCTTGTGAGGCGCGTGTGGCCTGTCCACGTTCTGCAGCGGTCCAGGCGGCGCGGATTTCTCGCCCAGCTTGCTTTCGGTGCCGGCCAGGAGCTTCTTGATGTTGCCCTCGTGGCGCCAGATCAGCAGCAGGCTCATGGCCGCGAGGGCCAGCAATGCGGGCTCCACGCCCCAGATCAGCGCCTGGTAGAAAGGCGCGAAGGCCGCGGCCACGATGCTGGCCAGGCTCACGTAGCGGAAGAAGGCCACGATGATGGCAAAGCTCAGCAGCGTGCACAGGCCCAGCCAGGGGTTGATGGCCATGAGCGCACCCGCGGCCGTGGCCACGCCCTTGCCACCCTGGAAGCGGAAGAAGACCGGCCACAGGTGGCCGACGAAGGCCGCCAGGCCCACAAAGGCTGCCGTGTTCTCGCCCAAGCCGAAGCGGCCGCCAAAGACCAGGACCAGCAGAACCGGGACATAGCCCTTGAGCGCGTCGAACACCAGCGTGAGGATGGCCGCGGCCTTGTTGCCGGAGCGCAGCACGTTGGTGGCGCCCGGGTTCTTGCTGCCGTAGCTGCGCGGATCGGCCAGGCCCAGGAGCCGGCTGAATATGACGGCAAAGGACAGGGACCCGAGCAGGTAGGCCAGCACGACGGCCAGCAAAGGCGCGAAGGAATTCAGGGACTGCATGGGGCGGGGAGTTTACGGCGCGCCGTGGACCCGGCACTGGGCTTGTTGCCCGGGCTGGCAGGTCAGACCTGCAACGCGCAATGCACCTGGCGGGCCCGCAGCAGCGTGGTCAGGACCTGCGGGCTGATGCCGACCAGAAAGCCGCGCCGCCCCCCATTGATGTGGATCCTGGGCAAGTCCATCACGCCCGCCTCCACAAAGATGGGCATGGCCTTGCGCAGTCCAAAAGGCGATGTGCCCCCCACCAGGTAACCGCTGTGGCGTTGTGCCACGTCCGGCTTGCAGGGCTCCACGCTCTTGACGCCAATCTCCCGCGCCAGGTTCTTGGTGCTGACCTGGCGGTCGCCATGCATCAGCACGACCAGCGGCTGTGCCTTGTCGTCCTGCATCACCAGCGTCTTGACCACGGCATGTTCGTCGACGCCCAGTTGCCTGGCCGATTCAGCCGTGCCACCATGTTCCACGTAGTCGTAGGGGTGCTCCGTGAACGCAATGCCTGCGGCACGCAACTGCTGCGTGGCCGGGGTCTCGCTGACGTGCTTGTCCTTCTTGGCCATCGCCTTTGCCCAGCCGCGGTCTCAGACCGCGCGCGCCCAGCCCAGCGCAGCCACCACATGGCAGGCGCTGCCGGCCACCACGAACAGGTGCCACACGAAGTGCGCATAGCGGAACTTGTTGTCCAAGAGGAAGACCAGTGCGCCCAGCGTGTAGGCCACGCCGCCGGCGACGATCCAGGCCAGGCCTTCGGCCGGCACGCGGTCCAGCATGCGCGGCAAGGCCACCACCGCGACCCAGCCCATGGCCACGTAAAGGCCCGTGCTGACCCACGGGTGGCGCAGGCGGTTCAGCAACTTCACCGTCACGCCAAAGGCTGCGGCACCCCACACCACACCAAAGAGGCCCCAACCCCAGGGGCCCTTCAGCACGCCCAGGGTGAAGGGCGTGTAGCTGCCGGCGATGAAGACATAGATGGCCGCATGGTCCAGGCGCTGCATCCAGGCCTTGGTGCGGCCCCGTGGCAGCGCGTGGTACAGCGTGGACGTGCCATAGAGCAGGATCATGGTCGCCGCAAACACGCTGGCGGCTGCGATGTCCGTCGCAGTGCCCTGTCGGTTGGCCTGCCACACCAGGATGGGCAGGGACGCCACCGCCAGCAGGCAACCCAGGCCATGGCTGACGGCATTGGCGATCTCTTCGCCAAGCGTCTGCGGGCGGTCTGCCTCGAACGCAGTGAGCTTCAACATGCCCATCAACTCAATCCCCTTCGACCCATTCCACCTGCGCACCCAGCGCACGGATGTTCTCGGCGAATCGCGGGTGGGCCCGGCGCACCGGCGTCGCATTCTTGATGACGCTGCGGCCCGGGATGCTGCAGCTCAGCATCAGCAGCGCGATGGCCACGCGGATGATGTACGGGCTTTCGACCTCGGCCGGTGACAGCGTCTTGCCGCCGAAGGTGATGATGCGGTGCGGGTCGCTCTGGAAGGCATGGGCGCCGAACTTGGACAGCTCGCTGGTCCAGCCCATGGCGCCTTCGTAGACCTTGTTCCAGTACATCATGCTGCCCTCGGCCTTCACGCCCAAGGCCACGAAGATGGGCAGCAGGTCCACTGGCAGGTAGGGCCAGGGCGCGGCTTCCACCTTGGGCAGGATGTTCTTGGTGAAGGGCTCCTTCACTCGCAGCGGCCCGTCCACCACGGTGTGGCTCCAGCCGCCGTCGTGCACCACCTGCACGCCAAACTTGGCGAAGGTGCGGTCGATCAGGGGGAACTGCTCAGGCGCCGAATTCTTCACCGTGATGCAACCGCCCGTGATGGCGCCCAGCGCCATGAAGGTGACGGCCTCGTGGAAGTCTTCTGCAAAGGTGAAGCTGCCGCCACCCAGCTTGCCAACGCCGTGCACGGTGAGGCGGCTGGTGCCGATGCCTTCGATCTGCGCGCCGAGCATCGCCATGAACTTGCAGAACTCCTGCACGTGCGGTTCGCTGGCGGCGTTCATCAGCGTGCTGGTCCCGGTGGCCAGGGCCGCGCACAGCACGAAGTTTTCGGTGGTGGTGACGCTGGCGTAGTCCAGCCAGTGGTGGTTGCTCTTCAGCCCGCCTTCCACGCGCATCAGCAGCGCTTCGCGGCGGCGTTCCACGCTGGCGCCGAAGCGTTCCATCACCTCCACGTGCGGGTCGATCTCACGCACGCCCAGGGTGCAGCCCTGCACGTCGTTCTCAATGCGCGCCACGCCAAAGCGCGCCAGCAGGCCCGGCACCAGCATGATGCTGCTTCGCATCTCTTCCGGCAGGTGGTGGCTGGCGGGG
>CAVVSC010000014.1:0-54887 GCA_963750785.1 uncultured beta proteobacterium
TGCCAGAAGCTGGGCCACCGCGGGGCTGTCGGCGTCGGCCCGGGCCTTCGCCATGTCCAGGCCGAGGTCCGTGATGAGGTCCCAGATCAGCTCGGGTCTGGCGTTGCCGTGAGCCGCCCACTGGGGCTGGCCAGCCAGTGCCCGCTCGACCGCCGGCCAGTACTGGCCCTGCAGCCTCGCCGCTTCCAGAATCTTCACTGCGGTGTCCGAACCCTGATGAAGGGGCGCATGCCGCACGACCAGCCTGACCTGTCCAAAGCTTGAAGTGACGATGGTCTTGACCAGCGGATAGAAGGCCCGACAGGTTTCGCAGGCCGGGTCGAAGAACTCCACGATGGTGACCTTGGCAGCCGGATTGCCAAACACGGGTGAACTTGCCCTGACCAGCGCATCGCTGTTCGACTGGGCGGCTTGGCTCACCTGCTGCGTTTCGCGACCCTTGAAGACAACGGCCCCCGCGATGAACGCGACCACGACGGCCACCACGGAAGCGACAACGATCCACTGCTTATTCATGCTCTTACCCTTCTGTTAGCAACCCACAGCAGCGCAAGAATGCCCGTGAATGCGATGGCTGAGAGCAAGGGGATCGGCACGACTCCGGCCACTTGCACCTCTGCGTCTGCACAGGAACCGCCCTTGCCGCAGGGCACCAGCCCCTCGGTCACCACGCCCCAGAACACAGCGCAGTGATAGACCGCCAAGCCCCAGCCTGCCCAGGCGAAGGGCCACGCATACCGGATGCTGCGACCATCGGCTTCCAGCAGGCCCAGTCCCAGGATCACCGCCAGCGGAAACATGGCGATGCGCTGGTACCAGCACAACACGCAAGGCGTCATGCCCATCACTTCACCCAGGAACAAGGCACCTGCCGTCGCAAGCAGCGCGATGAGCCACGCTGCGAACAACGGCGCCCAGTGTCTTTGCGCAGCCGGCATCACCGCTCCTCGTCGCGCAGCAGTCGTTCGAGCTCCGGCGGCAGCGCCATCGGCTCGAACGGGCTGACGTTCGATGCGCCGGTGTTGCCCAAGGGCAGGCGGCCGCTCAGGTGTCCGATGGGGGTCAGCGCCAGGCGCAGCAACTGCCCGCGCAGTTCTCGGCCGTCACGCTCGGCCCACGCCGCACGGAGCATCAGCAGGTGCACACGCAGGTACGGGCCGATCTCGCGCTGACCCAGCACATGGGCACGCTCCAGCATGGCCGTCGCGGCGCCCGGATTTGCTGCAGCCATCAGTCTCTCGGCCTCGGACAAAGCCGCATCGTAGGCCACGGCGCGGGGCGACATCGGCCTCACCGGCTCTGCACGCCGGCCTTCAGCAGACGCAGCCCGTTGACCACCACCAGCAGGCTGGCGCCCATGTCGGCGAACACCGCCATCCACATCGAGGCGTTGCCAAACACCGCCAGCACCAGGAACACCGCCTTGATTCCCAGGGCGAGCGCGATGTTCTGCCACAGCACCGCATGCGTGAATTTCGACAGGCGCACCGTCTCGGCGATGCGTCGCAGGTCGTCATTCATCACCACCACGTCGGCTGCTTCCATCGCGGTGTCGGTTCCGGCCGCACCCATGGCCACACCGATGTCGGACTGGGCCAGCGCGGGAGCGTCGTTGATGCCGTCGCCGGTCATCGCGGTCATGCCGTGCTCGGCCTGCAGCGCCTTGATGGCAGCGAGCTTGTCTTCCGGCAGCAGGTTGCCCCGTGCCTCGGCGATGCCTGCCTCGTGCGCGATGGCTGTGGCGGTGGCCTGGTTGTCGCCCGTCAGCATCACGGGGGTGATGCCCAGCGCCTTCAGCTCGGCCACCGCCTCTCGCGACGACGGCTTGATGGTGTCGGCCACCGCAAAGAGAGCCACGGGGCCGGCGTTGGATGCCAGCAGGCTGACCGTGCGGCCAGCCTCTTCGTGCGTGCGCAGCTCCGCCTCGAGAGCGGGCGAACACTGGCCACGCTCTTCGATCAGCCTGTGATTGCCCAGCACCCAGAGCTTGCCGTCGATCTCTGCTTGCACGCCGCGGCCGGCGATGGCCTTGAAGTCCTTGGCCTGGACGTTGTTGGACTTGAGACCGGCCGCAATCGCGCGTGACACCGGGTGGTCGGAGTGGCCTGCCAGCACTGCAGCCATGTGTTCGGCCGTGGCCGCGTCCATGCCGGCCGCCATGGCCGTGTCCAGCACCTTCCACGCCACCAGCTTCGGCTTGCCTTCGGTGATCGTCCCGGTCTTGTCGAGCGCGATGGCCTTGAGATTACGCGCGCCTTCCAGGTACACACCGCCCTTGATCAGGATGCCGCGCCGGGCCGCCGCTGCCAGGCCGCTGACGATGGTCACCGGCGTCGAGATCACCAGCGCGCAGGGGCAGGCGATGACCAGCAGTACGAGCGCTTTGTAGATGGATTGCATCCACGTCCAGTCCAGCAGCCAGGGCCCCAGCAGGGCCACCGCCAGTGCAACGACGAAGACGGCCGGGGTGTAGACCGCAGCGAAGCGGTCCACGAAGCCCTGGGTGGGCGCGCGCGTGCCCTGGGCTTCTTCCACGGCGTGGATGATGCGTGCCAGGGTCGAGTTTGAAGCCAGTGCCGTGACACGGAACTCGAAGCTGCCGGTGTCGTTGATGGTGCCGGCAAACACCGGGTCGCCCACGGCCTTGTCCACCGGGATGCTCTCGCCCGTGACGGGTGCCTGGTTGATGCTGGTGCTGCCGGCGGTCAGGACACCGTCCATCGGCACCCGCTCACCCGGCCGCACCTGCAGCACCGCGTCGAGCGCTACGCTCGCCACCGGCTGCGTCAACCAGGTGCCGTCGGCCTGGCGCACAGCGGCTTCTTCGGGCGCCATCTCCAGCAGGCCCTTGATCGCATTGCGGGCGCGGTCCACCGCGCGCGCTTCGATGGCTTCGGCGATGGCGTAGAGGGCCATGACCATGGCGGCTTCGGGCCATTGACCGATAGCGAAGGCGCCCGTGACAGCCACGGTCATCAGCGCGTTGATGTTCAGCCGCCCGCGCAACAGCGCCGTCAGCCCCTTCTTGTAGACATCGAAGCCTGCCAGCCAGATGGCAGCGGCCGCCACCGCGAGGCCGGTGCCTTTCCAGATTTGCGTGTCTGGCGCGAAGTAGCCCACCAGTTCAGCGGCGATCGCCAACAGCAATGCCATCCCCAGGCGCCCGTAGCCGGCCGGCCCAAATGCGTTGTCCTGCCCGTGATCGTGCCCATCATCGGCCGCGTGTTCGGGTGCGGCGCCGGGCTTGCCCTCGGCCAGCGGCTGCGGATCGAAACCTGCCTTGCGGATGGCCGCCACGGC
The DNA here is from genome assembly GCA_963750785.1 of uncultured beta proteobacterium. Lineage (GTDB taxonomy): Bacteria > Pseudomonadota > Gammaproteobacteria > Burkholderiales > Burkholderiaceae_C > Rubrivivax. The sequence continues at coordinate 3,301 of CAVVSC010000014.1, forward strand.
CAGTTCCAGCGCTGGCCCCGGTGCATCGAGCGCCAGGCTGCGCTGCCCGAGCTGGAAGGTCAGCGCCCGAATCCCGCTGATGCCCTTGACGGCGCGCCGAATCTCTGACTCCTCCGCTGCGCAGTCCATCGTCGGCACCCTAAAGCGTGCCCAGCCCGTACCCGGCGGGGGCACTGCGGCGGCAGATGCAGCAGGCGCAGCGGGCACTTCGCAAGCGCCGCAGTGGGCAAGGCTATCCACTGACGGAGGAGCCCTGTCGGGGGGTGCTGCGACGGGTGCAACGGGGTTCTCGGAACGGTTCACGGTGGCATCCTTCAATCGGCAGACTGCATTGAAAACCCTGAAGTCGGTGTAAGGTCAAGCCCTATTCGACATCGAGGGGACACCATGCGCATCGGAAACTTGGCTGAAGCCACCGGCACGCCCGTCGAAACCATCCGCTTCTACGAGCGCGAAGGTCTGATTCCCGCCGCACAACGCAGCGACAACAACTACCGCATGTACACCGCTGCGCATGCCGAGCGGCTGGCGTTCATCCGCCACTGCCGCAACCTGGATATGGCGCTGGACGAGATCCGCTCCCTGCTGCGCTTGCGCGATGCGCCGCCTGAGGACTGCGGCGAAGTCAATCAGCTGCTCGACGAGCACATTGGGCATGTCGCGCAACGCATCCGAGAGTTGCGCGCGCTCGAAAAGGAGCTGAAGGCGCTGCGGGCACGCTGCAGTTCGCCGCACCCGATCGACGAGTGCGGCATCCTGAATCAACTGGACAGCGTCGCTGCCCAAGGCCCCAAGACAGCAACGCACCGGCACATACGTGGATCGCACTGACCTCGCGGGCAACGACGCCTGAGCCTCCGACGCCTGGCCGGCACTCTGGCCGGCGCGGCCACGACAGCCACAACGGCCACAACGGAATGAGGCCGAACATGACGAATCTGTCATCTGCCGGTCCCAGGCCTGTTGGTCACCGGTTTCTAAAGTCGTCTCTGATGCCCCCAACGGCATTGCCAGCCATGCAGCGGCATGGCCGGAGAACTTCAGACAAGGACAAGTCATGCAGAAAAACCGACTCTTCGCCGTCATCGCCCTGTGCGGCTTGGCCGCCGCACCGCTCGCCAGCCTCGCCGCTGGCGCAGATACGTTTGCCAACGGGCAGTCCTACTACGGCCAACCGGCCTCGCCGCAGGCCGCCACGCGTGCGGTCGATCTGGGATCGGCCAGCGGGATCAACGTCGCCTATGGGGAGTCGGTGACTTTTCGCAGCGCGGGTCAGCTGTTCACCTGGACTTTCAATGGGCTCGACCGTCGTGCGGTCGATGTCACCAAGATTGCCCCGGCAGGCTTCCCCACCAAGCCGCTCGTGGTCTATGTCGGTTTGAACCCGGCCAACCGCAGATAGTGCGCGCTGGCGCGGCGCCGAGGCATGGCGATCTGGCGCGGCGCGTGAACTCCTGACCCTCGATTGCTCGCTGCAGGCTCGCATGGATCCTATCCTCTGGGGTAGGATGCAGTCCATGCAAGAGAGCCATTCCCATCCCGGCTATGTAAGTGTCGCGAAGCGCCTGAAACGCGCGAGCGGGCATCTTCAGAACGTCATCGCCATGGTGGAGTCTGACCGCGAGTGCATCGACATCGCGCAACAGCTGCACGCTGTCGAACGCGCAGTGGCTGCTGCCAAGCGCGCACTGGTGCATCAACACCTCGACCACTGCCTGGACGATGCGCTGCAGGGGCAGCCACAGGCCGTGCGCCTGGCCATGGCGGACTTCAAAGACATCACCAAGTACCTTTGATCGCAGCCTGATCACAGCACCCCTGCCGCGCCCTCACCCATGGCTCTTGCCCTTCGCCCAACCCAAAGCTCCGCGCCGAACGCCGGCCTGACGCTGGGCCTGGGGCGTCGGTTGGCGCAGTTCTTCCGCTGGGCGTTGGTCTTGTTGCTGGTGGCCGACATCGTTGGCACCCCGCTGCATCGCCATCATCACGATTCCGGCATCGACGGCAGCGCGATCCATGCGCAGCTTGCCGAGCCTGAGCACACCGCGCACCACGTCGAAGAAGACCATCACGAGCTCGACTTCGTGCATGCGGTCACGACCGTGCGCGCCGAGTCGCGTGCACAGACACCAGACGCCTATGTTGACGGCGATCTTCAGGATGCTGCCCTGGCCTCCGCCTGGGTGATCCCGGTCCCAGGGTCGTACGTCACCGCCCGCCTGTCGTGGAACGAAGCCTCCACGGCCCTTCACCGACTCCACCGAAGCCTGCCACCGGCAGGCCGCGCGCCGCCGTTGCGCGCCTGAACAGCCGCCCAGCCGACTTTTCAGCGGCTCGCTCCATCGACGGGCGAGCCGGTACCCCGTGGAGTTCTCATGTCTTATCGCCTCACCCGGCGCGCGCTGCTGCGTTGCGCCCAGGGCCTGTTCGCCCTGACTGCTGTCTGCACAGCGTCCGCCCAGAAGTCCAACGACTTCGCCGTCACGCCCGCCCAGATGCAGTCGCTGGGCGTGCGCTTGCTGAAGCTGGAACAGCCAGCCGCCATCGGCGGCCAGGCCTTCCCCGCCCGCGTGGTGCTGCCACCCAGCCAGGAGTACGTGCTCAGCGCACCGGTGGCCGGTGTGGTGGATCAGTTGCTGGTCAGCGAGAACGACAGCGTCCAGGCCGGGCAACCCCTGCTGCGGCTGGTGAGCCCGGAGCTGGGCGAACTGCAACTCAAACTGAGCGAGGCGGCCTCCAAAGGTCGGCTCACTCAGGCCACGCTCAAGCGCGAGCAGCTGTTGTTCGCAGAAGGCATCGTCCCACAGCGTCGCGTGCAGGAAGCGGAGTCCGCCGCCGCGGAAGAGCAGGCCCGACAGCGGCACGCCGAGGGGGCACTGCGCCTGGCCGGCATGGACGCTGTCGCCATCAAGCGCGTGGCCGAAGGCGGCGCGATGCAGGATGCGCTGGTGCTGCGTGCACGCGCACCCGGCATCGTGGTCAAGCTCGAAGCCAAGCCCGGCATGCGGGCACAGGGTGCCGACGCCCTGGTGCGCATTGCCGACACGCGCAAGCTGTGGCTGGACATCCAGGTGCCGGTGGACCGCCAGGCGCAGATCGCCACCAAGGGCGCTTCGGTCACCGGGGTCGATCGGGAAGTGACTGCCACGCCGCTGGGCTTCGGCGCCACGGTCAGCGACAGCCAGACCGTGATGCTGCGCGCACAGGTCACGCGCGGTGCGCAGACGCTGCGCCTGGGCGAGTTCGTGCAGGTGCGCGTGCCCTTTGCCAGCACCGAGGACGGTTGGCCGGTGCCCGTGCCGGCCGTCGTGCGGCAGGACGACAAGGCCTTTGTCTTCGTTCGCACCGCGCAGGGTTTCACCGCCCTGCCGGTGACGGTGCTCGACAGTGCCGGCCAGTCGGTGCGCGTCAAGGGTGCGCTGCGCGCCGGGCAGGAAATTGCCATTGGCTCGGTCATCGCGCTGAAGTCCGCCTGGCTCGGCAAGGGCGGGAGCAACTGACATGCTGGCCCGCCTTGTTCAATTCGCGCTGGCACAACGACTTTTCGTGCTGATCGCCGGCCTGGTGTTGATGGCCGCCGGCTGGCTGGCCTTCAAGGACTTGCCCATCGATGCGTTTCCCGACGTGTCGAGCACGCAGGTCAAGATCATCATGAAAGCCCCGGGCATGACGCCCGAGGAGGTGGAAAGCCGCATCGCGCTGCCCATCGAGGTCGAGATGCTGGGCATCCCCAAGCAGCGCATGCTGCGCTCGGTGTCGAAGTACGGCATCGTCGACGTGACGATCGACTTCGATGACGGCACCGACATCTACTGGGCACGCCAGCAGGTGGCCGAGCGCTTGTCCGGGATCGCCGGGGACCTGCCTGGCGGCATCAGCGGCGGCATGGCGCCGATCACCACGCCACTCGGTGAGATGTTCATGTTCACCGTCGAGGGCGAAGGCCTGTCGCTGGAAGAACGTCGCAGCGTGCTGGACTGGGTGATCCGGCCTGCCCTGCGCTCCGTCGTCGGCGTGGCCGACGTGAATGCCTTGGGCGGCAAGGTGCGTAGCTTCGAGGTGCTGCCCGACCCGGTCAAGCTGTCCGCGGTGGGCTTGTCGACGGCACAGATCAAGTCTGCCATCGAGGCCAACAACCGCAACGACGGCGCCGGCCGGCTGGGCGAAGGCGACGAGGTCCTGCTGGTGCGCACCGAGGGCAGCATCAAGACGCAGGACGATCTGCGTGCGATCGTCGTCAAGAACGACAAGGGCATGGCGGTGCGCCTGGGCGATGTGGCACAGGTGCGCGAAGGCAGCGTCACCCGCTACGGCGTGGTCACCAAGGACGGTGTTGGCGAAGCCGTGGAGGGCCTTGTGCTCGGCCTGGCGGGCGCCAACGCACAGAAGGTGGTCGAGGGCGTGACGAAGAAGCTCGAAGACATCAAGCCCACCTTGCCCAAGGGTGTGGAGATCAAGGTCTTCTACAACCGCGCCACGCTCGTCGAGAAAGCGGTGGGCACGGTGTCGAAGGCGCTGATGGAAGCCACCGTGCTGGTGCTCGTGCTGCTGGGTGCCTTCCTCGGCAATCTGCGCGCGGCCGTCACGGTGGCGATGGTGCTGCCGCTGTCGGCGCTGGCCACCTTCATCCTGATGCGCACGACGGGCATGTCGGCCAACCTGATGAGCCTTGGCGGCCTGGCCATCGCGCTGGGCATGCTGGTGGACGCCGCCGTGGTGGTGGTCGAGAACGTGGTGCAGCACCTGAGCCACGACAAGGCCTCGGAAAAGCTGCCTCGCCTGCACGTCGTGTTCCGCGCCGTGCGCGAGGTGGCCGCACCAGTGGCCGCCGGCATGCTGATCATCATCGTCGTGTTCCTGCCGCTGCTCACGCTGCAGGGGCTGGAAGGCAAGTTCTTCGTGCCGGTGGCGCTGACCATCGTGTTTGCGCTGATCAGCTCGCTGGTGTTATCGCTCACCGTCATCCCGGTGCTGGCGTCCTACCTGCTGAAGAAGGTCAGCCATGAAGACCCCTGGCTGCCGCGTCAACTGCTGAAGCTGTACGAGCCGACGCTGGCTTTCGCGCTGAAGCGCCAGACGGTGGTGTACGTGGCAGCCGCCCTGATGCTGGCAGTGGCTGCGGGCGTGTACACCCAGGTCGGCAAGACCTTCATGCCGACCATGGACGAAGGCGACATCATCGTCGGCATCGAGAAGCTGCCGTCCGTGAGCCTGGAGGAGACCGCGGCGCTCGACCTGAAGATCCATCAGGCGTTGATGAAGGCCATTCCAGAGATCACAGGTGTCGTGGCCCGCGCCGGATCCGACGAGATCGGACTCGACCCGATGGGCCTGAACCAGACCGACACCTTCCTGGTGCTCAAGCCGCGCGAGGCCTGGCAGGCCCAGAGCAAGGAGGCGCTGATGGACAAGATCCGCGGCGTGCTCGACCAGTTGCCCGGCGTGGCCTACAGCTTCACCCAGCCGATCGACATGCGCGTGTCGGAGATGATCATTGGCGTGCGCGGCGACGTGGCGATCAAGGTCTTCGGGCCCGACCTGACTACGCTGAACGACCTGGCCGGCCAGATCGAGAAGCTGATGAAGACGGTGCCGGGCAACCAGGACGTCTACACGGTCGAGAACGACGGCGTGCAGTACCTGCGCGTGGTGGTGGACAGGCTGGCGGCCGGACGCTACGGCCTGTCGGTCGAGGATGTGCAGGACGCCCTGCGCGTGCAAATCGAAGGCCAGCGTGCGGGCACGGTGATCACCGGCGGCAGGCGCATCCCGATCCTGCTGCGCGGGCCCGATGGCGTGCGTGTATCGCCTGCAGACTTTGCAGCGCTGCGCATCAGCACAGCTGACGGGCAGAGCGTGCCACTGCAATCGCTGGCCAAGCTGGAACGCGACAGTGGTCCAGTGAAGATCGAGCGGGAGCTGGGCAGCCGCTACAGCGTGGTCATCGCCAACGTGACTGGCCGCGACCTGGTCGGCTTTGTCGAGGAGGCGCGTGCCAAGGTGGCGCAGGAGGTCAAGCTGCCCACCGGCTACCGGGTGGCCTGGGGCGGCCAGTTCGAGAACCAGCAGCGTGCCGCCGCGCGGTTGATCCTGGTGGTGCCCGCGTCGCTGGGTTTCATTTTCATCATCCTGTTTTCGACCTTCGGCTCGGTGCGTCAGGCCCTGCTGGTGCTGTCGAACATCCCGTTTGCGCTGGTCGGCGGGATCGTGGCGCTGTGGGCCACCGGTGAGTACCTGTCGGTGCCGGCCTCGGTGGGTTTCATCGCGCTGCTGGGCATCGCGGTGCTCAACGGCGTGGTCCTGGTGAGCTACTTCAACCAGCTGCATGCCGAAGGCTTGTCGCTACTGGACAGCGTGACCCAGGGCGCCAAGCGGCGCTTGCGGCCGGTGCTGATGACGGCGGCGATCACGGCTTTCGGCCTGATCCCCTTGTTGTTCGCCACCGGGCCCGGATCCGAGATCCAGCGGCCGCTGGCCATCGTCGTCATCGGCGGGCTCATCACGGCCACGGCGCTGACGCTGATCTTGTTGCCCATCCTCTACCTGCGCTTCGCCCATCCGAAGCCTGGCGTGGCCATGGCCGCACTGGAGATGAACCATGTCTGAGTTTTGTCTGGTACTCGTGTGCCCACCCTCGATCGAAGAGAAGTTGCTCGATGCGCTGCTCGTCAGCGCGGGCAACGAGATCTTCACGAGCACGCCCACCTACAGCCACGGCACGGCCCACGGCCGCATGGCCAACCTGGAACAGGTGATGGGGCGCAGCCACTCGGTGAGGGTCGAGATCCTGCTCACCGGAGAAGAGATGACCCAGCTGCTGCAGTCCCTGCGCGAGTCGTTCAAGGGCACTGGCCTGCGTTACTGGGCCTGGCCCCTGGCCGCCGAAGGAGAAATTGCATGAAGCACTGGATTGCAGCAGCCGGCATGGCGCTCGCCCTGCCGCTGAGCTGGAACGCGCACGCCGCAGGCGTGGTCACCCCACCCGACCTGCCGGCGACCGAGCAGGCGCGTGCAGCCATCGATCAGGACCCGGCGGTCAACCAGGCCCGGCATGGTGTGCAGGCGGCCACGCACTCCGCCGCAATGCTGGAGGCTTCGCCCTACGAGTGGACGGCCAGCACGACGGCCCAGCGGCGACGCGTGGACGGCAGCGGCACGTCCAACGAGTGGTCCGTGCAGTTGGAGCGCACCGTGCGCATCGGCGGCAAGGCCGCCCTGGACCGCGACCTGGGCGAGGCCGGTCGCAGGCTATCGACCGCGCAACTCGGCGCGGTGCGTAACGAGGCTGCGCGCCAGTTGCTCGATCTCTGGCTGGACTGGCTGGCTGCGCGGCAGGCCCGGGAGGGCTTGCTGGAGCAGGTCAGGTTTGCGGAAGCGAACATCAGCGCTGTCGAGAAGCGGCGCAAGGCGGGCGATGCCTCAATGCTGGAACTCAATGTCGCCAAAGGCGACCTCGCCGAAGTGCAGCGCCAGGTCAGTGCCCTGGCTGCGGCCGAAGCCAAGGCTCAGGCGACGCTGCGGGTCCGCTACCCGCAGTTGCCGCTGGAAGCACGGGCCCTGTCAGAGCCGCTGCCGCCGGAGCGCAACGAGGGGCAATGGCGCGAACAGATCGCCGCGGGCAGCGATGCACTGCGTGCCGCGCAACAGGCGCTGCGCAAGGCGGAACTGACGGCGGCCCGAGCGCGGGCTGACCGCATGCCTGATCCCACCGTGGGTGTCTTCACCTCGTCGGAAGCCTTCCGCAGTGAGCGAGTCATCGGTCTGAGCCTGAGCATCCCGCTGGGCGGCACCTACCGGGAACAGGGCGCGCGCGAGGCATTGCAGCAGGTCGAGATCGCACGCGCCGGCGTCGAACGCCAGCAGCGCGACCTGGACGTACAGGTCGCGGTCCAGGTCGGCGAGGCCACCAGCAGCTTCGAGCGCTGGCAACTGGCTGAGCGCTCGGCCACCGCGGCGCAGGAGTCGGCACGTCTGACCCAGCGCGCCTTCACATTGGGCGAAGCCGACTTGCAGGCCTTGCTGCTGGTGCGGCGCCAGGCCGCGGACGCGGTCAACGCCGCAGTGGCTGCACGCGTCGATGCCTTGCGCTCCCGCTACCGACTGCTCGTCGATGCGCGGCTGATTTGGAGCCTCGATGAGAACTGATCCTGCGGCGAAAGCCCGCGCATGACCGCGACGCCCTCCCCCGCCCGACCTGCCGCCGCTGAATCGGGCTGGGGCGCGCTGATGACGCGCGAGCGCTGGATCGAAGTCGGTCGCATCGCGCTCACGGGCCTGGCAGCTTTGCTGTACTGGCAGCAGGCCGTGCCCATCGAAGTACTTTGGGCGGCCGTGGCCATTGGCCTGTATCCGCTGGTGAAGACCGGCCTGCTCGATCTGGTGCGCGAACGCAAGATCGGCACCGAGATCTTCGTCACCATCGCCACGCTGGTGGCGATGCTTGGCGGTGAGACGGTGGCCGGTGCGGTGCTGATGGTCATCATCCTGATCGCTGAGTTCATCGCCGAGCTCAACACGGACCGCGCGCGCGCCTCGATCAAGTCGCTGATCGGTTCGGTACCGCAGGTCGCGCTGGTGCGCGGCAAAGATGGCGAGGTCGGCGAACGCAGCGTGCCGGTAGCCGAGCTGCGTGTGGGCGACGTGGTGCTGGTGCGCGCGGGGGAAAAGGTGCCTGTCGACGGCAGCGTGCTCAGCGGCCAGGGCGCGGTCAACGAAGCCTCGATCACAGGCGAGAGCCTGCCCAAGGACAAGCAGACCGGCTCGACCGTCTTCGCCGGCACGGTGCTGGCTAGCGGCGCGCTCGACGTGCGCACCGACAAGCTCGGCGCCGACACGATGTTCGCACGCATCATCACCCTCGTCGAAGACGCCGAGGCGCATCAGGCGCCGGTGCAGAAACTGGCCGACCGCGTCGCTGCCTGGTTGATCCCGGTGGTGCTCGTGTTCCTGGTGGGGGTCTGGCTGGTCACGCGCGACATCCGGACCGTCGTCACGCTGCTGATCTTCACCTCGCCGGCCGAACTCGGACTGGCCACGCCGCTGGTGATGATCGCTGCGGTGGCACGCGCGGCGCGCAATGGCATCCTAATCAAGGGCGGGCTGTACCTGGAACTGCTGGCCAAGGTCGACGTGGTGGTATTCGACAAGACCGGCACGCTGACCGCCAACCGGCCTGCCGTGGTGAGCGTCTCGACGCAGGACGCCGCCATCGACGAACGCCAGCTGATGCGGCTGGCTGCCGCTGCCGACCGGCGCTCGGCGCACCCGCTGGCGCAAGCCGTCATGGCGCATGCGGCGGCACTCGGCATCGAGGTGCCCGAGCCGCAGCAGTACGAACAGATCCAGGCGCGCGGGGTGAAGGCGACGGTGGAAGGCCGTGCGGTACTGGTCGGCAATCCGGCGCTGCTGAGCGAGGCCGGCGTCGCGCTGCCTTCATCCACGCTGGCCACGGAGCCCACGGCAGCGGCGGAGGCCGCGGGCATCGGCAGCAGCACGCCGGTGCACGTGGCCGTGGACGGCCGCTTTGCCGGCATCGTGTACATCGCGGACGCGGTGCGCCCGGGGGCGCGCGAGGCGCTGGTGGCGTTGAAGGCCACCGGCGTCAAGCGCACGGTGATGCTCACCGGCGACAACGCCGCCACTGCGCACGCGGTCGCTCAGCAACTGGGCATCGACGAAGTGCACGCCGAGCTGCTGCCCGAGGGCAAGGTGGGTGTCATCGCAGAGTTGCAGAAGCAGGGCCACCGCGTGGCCATGGTCGGCGACGGCATCAACGACGCGCCGGCACTGGCGCGGGCCGACGTCGGCATCGCCATGGGCGGTGGCGGCACGCAGGCGGCGCTGGAGGCCGCCGATGTGGCACTGATGACCGACGACCTGGCCAAGATCGGGGCCGCCCGCGCCATCGCCCGCCGCGCCTACCGCACGGTTCAGGAGAACCTGTTCGTCGGCGTGGGCGTGGTGCATGTGCTGGGCATTGCCGCCGCACTGATGGGTTGGATCGGGCCGATCGAGGCCGCGATCATCCACCTCGGGCCCGATGTGCTGGTTTTCGTCAACTCGGTGAAGCTGCTGCGGGTGCGTATCCCGGATGCCACGTGAGCCGCGGCAAACCACCTCTCAAGCGCTGATCTCTTTCATTTCCAATCTCGGAGACACCTTCATGAAGTCGATTCGTCCCCACCTGTTCGCTCTCGTCGCGGGCGCCGCGCTGCTGGCTGGCTGCGCCACTCCGCCGCCGCCAAATCCGGCGGCCGAAATCCCGCACTGCTACAAGACCAACAAGGGCAGGATCATCGCGTGCACCAGCGCGCCAGTCCCCAGTCTGAATGCGGATGCCGACGCAAAACGCTTCGCCCCCGATCCCAGCGCCTTGACGGTGTTTGTGGTGCGTCGCAACTGGGCCGACGGCCGCAACTTCGTGAAGGTCTATTCGGACGGTGGTCCGGGTGTCGAGACCCTGCCCAACACGATGGTCCGCCTGAAGTTCAAGCCCGGCGCGCATGTGATCGCCTTCGAGTTCGAGGGCAAGCGCCAGTCCATCACCGTGGAAGGCACGGCGGGTGACGTGCGGTTCGTGAGAATCGACGGCACCGTCTGGTCCTGGAAGAGTTCCTACGAGTGGGCCGCTGAACCCGAGGCATCGATCCGCGAACGCGCCCTGAAATCCCGTCTCGTCGCCGACGTGACGGTTCGCTGAACTCGGGCCGAAAGACATTGCACCGCGATCGTGCGCGTCATCTGAGCGGCGGCCCGATGCCCTATCGAATGACCCCGACGCTGCATGCAGGCCGGCGTATTCGGCCCCGTGGTCCGGGCGTGAGGCCACGCAACGTGTTGCGCCTGATGATGCTCAACCGATGACCCAAACGTCGACTCACTTGCCCGCCCTTCGAGGCGGGCTGCTCGCCCTGCTGGCCGCGGCGCTGTTCGGCATCAGCACGCCGCTGGTGCAGCGCTTCGGCGTGGGTCTCGGGGCTTTCAGCACGGCGGCGCTGCTCTATGCCGGGGCGGCAGCCGTCGGCTTGCTCTCGCGGCAGCGGATTGACCGGGAGGCCAGCCTCCAGCGAGCCGATCTGCCGCGGCTGATTGCGATGGCGGGGTTCGGCGCCGTCGTCGGCCCGGTGGCGCTGGCCTGGGGTCTTCAGCACACCAGCGGTACCAGTGCCTCGCTCATGCTGACGCTGGAAGCGCTGTTCACCGCCGTGCTGGCCTGGCGCATGTACCGCGAGACCATGGACGGCCGCGTCTGGACAGCGATGGCTCTGCTGCTGGCCGGCGGCATGGTGCTGGTGCTGGACCAGGGGCGCACCGGGGGCGCGCAGCTGTGGGGCCTGCTCGCCGTGCTGCTGGCCACCGCCGCCTGGGGCGTGGACAACACCTTGTCGCGCGCGTTGGCCGAACGCGACCCCGGGCAGGTGGTGATGGCCAAAGCGCTGCTGGGCACCATCGCGACCAGCGCCATGGCTGTGGCATTCGGGGAGCCGCCGCCATCGGCGCTGGCGGCGCTGGCCCTGTTCGCCATCGGGGCCACGGGCTATGGCCTGAGCCTGCGCTTCTACCTGCTGGCGCAGCGGGCATTCGGCGCGGCGCGCACGGGGTCGGTGTTTGCATTTGCGCCGTTCATCGGCGCCGCCTTCGCGGTGGCGCTGGGCGATCGGTCAGCCAGCGGGCTGATGGCGCTGGGCAGCGTGCTGATGCTGGCCGGCGTGGTACTGCACCTGGCCGAGTCTCATGGCCATGAGCATGAGCATGAAGCGCTGGAGCACGAACACGCACATCGACACGGCGACGGCCATCACGATCACCACCACGACCCCATGCCGGCGGGTGAGCACAGCCACGGGCATCGGCACGCACCGCTTCGCCATCAGCACCCGCATGTGCCCGATGCCCATCACGGGCACCGGCACTGAGTGCATGCTCGGGTGCTCGCTTCGCCTCTCGGGACGGCCATGATCTTCGAACTGTTCGAGGACATGGTGAAGATGGTGTTCATCGTGTTCTGCCTCCATGTGGTTTTCCGGACCTACGTACGCCTGCGACAACCGGCATGGTCGATGGCGCTGGAAAGGCGTCGTCTGGCGACGTTGTTGGTGCTCGTGCTTGCTGTGCTGGCCATCAAGGTCACCGAGGACGTGCTGGGCGGTGAATCCGGCCCCATCGACAAGGCGATCCTGTTCTTCATCCACGACCACGTCTCGCCTGCATGGACGGCGACATTCAGGGCCATCACGCTGAGTGGCTCAGCGTCGGTGCTGACGCCAGGGATCGCCGCGGTCACAGCCATTCTGTTGTTGAGGCGGCATCGCCACGAAGCCTTCTTGTTGGCTGCATCGGCGCTGCTCGCGTCGGGCTTGGTGTACGTCGTGAAGACCTGGGTGGGGCGCGCACGCCCAGCGCTCTGGCCATCGGAGTGGTACTCCGGCTCGAGCTTCCCGAGCGGTCACACGCTGGCCGTCGCTGCGACAGCCGCGGCCCTCGCGCTGGCCGTGATTCGGCTGCGGCCGGCGTTCGGCCGCTGGGCCATCGGCGCCGCCTTGGCCTGGACGGTGCTCGTGACGCTCTCGCGCCTCGTCCTCGGGGTCCATTGGCCGACGGACGTGCTGGCTGCGGCCTGCATTGGTGCCGCGATACCGCTGGTCCTCAGCCTGGCACTGGCGTTCAGGCACGACGGGTCGAATCGATCGACGCACTGAGACCGGATGGGGTCGTTGGCGTCGGTGTCGCCCTGATGTCGACCTCCCTTCGCTCAACGTGCAGGCCGATCCGGTCCGCGAGAGGTCACGTCACCTGGACATGGTCGGCGTGAGCTGCCGCCGCACCAGCCATATCAGCAATGGCGGCAGAACCAGCCACTGGACCAGGGGCGACAGGCCGACACCGAGACCGGGCACGACCGGCATGAGCGGCGAGTAAGACCAGCCCTGCATCCAGTGCCCAGCCAGCGCGAGCCGCTCGATGGCGATGGTGATCGCCAAGCCGCAAACCGTGAATCCCAGTACCCTGGATGCCGTGGGCACGACCATCCAGCCGCGATGGCGCGCGACCAGCGCCACGGCCCAGTAGGCCACCAAAGCAATCACGGCATCGCCGGCCGCCGCCCAGCTGCAGGTCTTCACAGCCTCCCAGTGGGGTGCCAGAGGCATGTGCTCGAACAGCGGCACCTGCCACAGCTCCCACGGCAGGTTCAGCAGAAACGCGAACAGCGCGACGTTGAACTCCGGAGTCCACGTCAACGCTTGCAGGCGCCTCGGCATGGTCTACGCCACCCGTACAGCCCCGGGAGGCGACATCACTTCGCCGCTTCGATGGCCGTCACCGTGATGGCACCGTTGACCTTGTCGGCCGCGAACTTCACCTTGTCGCCTTGCTTCAGGGTGTCGAGCATCTTCAAGTCAGCAACCTTGAACACCATGGTCATGCCGGGCATGTCGAGGCTGGCGATCGGGCCGTGCTTGAGTGTGACCTTGCCTTGCTCCTTGTCGATCTTGCGAACCTCGCCGTCGGCCATCGACGTGGTCGAAGCGCGCGCCGATGCACCCGCGGGGTGATGTGCGGCGTGGTCGGCAGCCGACGTCTGTGCGAATGCCGTGCCAGACAAGGCGAGAACACTAGCGGCAAAGAGAGATGCAAACTTCATGGTGAGGTCCTGGATTCAGTTGTAGTTGGAGAAAGCACGCTCGCGGCCATCCTTAGCGACGAGTAACACCTGGTAGGGGTCCTTGCGGGAGCCCATTTCCATGCCGGGCGAGCCGACAGGCATCCCCGGCACCGCAAGGCCGACGGCCACTGGCTTCATCGCCAGCAGCTTCTTCACGTCATTGGCGGGCACATGGCCTTCCACGACGTAACCGCCGACGACCGCCGTGTGGCAACTGCCAAACCTGTCGGGCAGCCCGTACTTCCTGCGCGCGACCGAGGTGTCGTCGACCTCAGTCACGTTCACGGAGAAACCGGCAGCCTTCATGTGCTCCACCCAGGCGCCGCAACAGCCGCAGCTTGGGGTCTTGAAGACCTGTACCTGCGGCAAGGCCTCCTTCGCGACCACAGGAAGTGCCAGGGCTGCCGCTGCGGCGGCGAGCGAGGTGATGACGGCACGACGCTTCATTTCACGACCACCTTTCCGACCATGCCGGCCTCGTAGTGGCCGGGAATCAGGCAGGCAAACTGGTACTCGCCGGCCTGGGTGAACCGCCAGACGATCTCGCCTTTGGCACCAGGCTTCACATGCGCCATGTTGGCGTCGGCGTGCTCCATGTCGGGAAACCTCTTCATCAGCTCGGCGTGCGCCTTGAGCTCTTCGGTCGTGCCGAGGACCATCTCGTGCAGCACCTTGCCACTGTTGACGATGACGAACCTTACCGTCTCTCCGCGCTTGACGGTCACGTCGGCCGGCGTGAACCGGAAGGCGTCGGTCATGGCGAGCCTGACGGTGCGGGTGACCTTGCGAGGGTCACCCTCGCGGCCGAAGGCGCGTTCCTCGACCTTGGATGCGTCGTAGGGCAGCTTCTTCGCTGCATGGGAGTCGCCATGGGCGAATGCCGTGCTCGCGGTCAGCGCAATGGCCATGAAGACCCAGGATTTCAACTGCCTCATCTCAAGTCTCCTTCAGTGGCCTTCGTGGCCGGAGGGTTTGCGAACTTGCAAGGTCTTGGCGTCAGCCTTTGGCGCTGACGCGCGGACGAGTTCCGGCATCTCTGCCGTGTACTCGCTGGCCAGCGTTCCGGCCGGATGCTTGTAGGGCCCGGGGTCCTTGAAGTCGCCACGCTGGACGTCGTCACGCACCTTCACCACGCTGAACATGCCGCCCATGCCGACGGCGCCGAAGGGCCCGGTGCCCGTCATCATCGGCAAGGTGTTGTCTGGCAGCGGCATCTCCATCTCGGCCATGTCGTGCATGCCGCGCTCACCCATGACCATGTAGTCCGGGATCAGGCCGGTGATCTTCTTCGCCACGTCCCGGTGGTCGACGCCGATCATGGTCGGTACTGCATGGCCCATCGCGTTCATCGTGTGGTGCGACTTGTGGCAGTGGATGGCCCAGTCGCCGGCCAGTGCGTCGAACTCGAAAGCGCGCATCTGGCCCACCGCGATGTCGGTCGTCACCTCGGGCCAGCGCGCAGTCTTGGGTACCCAGCCGCCGTCGGTGCCGGTGACCTCGAAATGCGGCCCGTGCATGTGGATCGGGTGGTTGGTCATCGTCAGGTTGCCCACCCGGATGCGCACGCGCTCGCCGGTGCGCGCGACGAACGGGTCGATGCCCGGGAAGGCGCGGCTGTTCCAGGTCCACAGGTTGAAGTCGAGCATCGTGTTGACGCGCGGCGTGGCGCTGCCGGGCTCGATGTCGTAGGCGTTCAGGATGAAGCCGAAGTCGCGGTCGACCTTGAACTGCTTCGGGTCCTTCGGGTGCACGATGAACAAGCCCATCATGCCCATCGCCATCTGCACCATCTCGTCGGCATGCGGGTGGTACATGAAGGTGCCCGAGCGCTGCAGCACGAACTCGTACATGAAGGTCTTGCCGACCGCGATGGGCGGCTGCGTCAGTCCCGTCACGCCGTCCATGCCCGAGGGCAGCAGGACCCCGTGCCAGTGCACGCTGGTGACCTCTGGCAGCTTGTTGGTGACGAAGATGCGGATGCGGTCTCCCTCGACCGCTTCGATGGTCGGGCCGGGGCTCTGGCCGTTGTAGCCCCACAGGTTGGCCTTCATGCCCGGCGCGATCTCGCGCACCACAGGCTCCGCCACCAGGTGGAACTCCTTGACGTTGTCCTTCATGCGCCAGGGCAAGGACCAGCCGTTCATGGTGATCAGGGGTTGGTAGGGTCGGCCGTTCGGGGGCGGCGGCGGCAGTTGCATGGCCGCGGAGTTCTGGATGACGGCCTCGGGCAGCGCCGCTGCACCAGCGCGGCTGACGGCGGCGGCACCCAGCAAGGTGGCGCCTGCCGCCTTGAAGAAGGTTCTGCGATTGCTCATGATCTTGTCTTTCAATGGCCGGCTTGCATGGAAGTCGCGGCCTTGGCCGGGCTCATGCCAGTCGCAGCGCCCGGCGAGCGGCCCGTCAACGCCGCCTGCAGATTGGTTTCGGCGACCCAGTAGTCGCGCAGCGACTCGACCGCTGTGGTCACACTGGCGATCTGATCGCGCGAGTCGGCCAGCAGGTCGAAGACGCTGGCGAGCATGCCGTTGTAGCGCAGCAGGTTTTCCTCGGAGATGCGCTTGCGCAGCGGAACCACTTCGTCGCGATAGTGCCTGGCCAGGTCGTAGGCGGTACGGTAGGCGGAGTAGGACTCGCGCACCTCCGAGCGCGCGTTGATGGCCACCTGCGCAGTTCGGTTCACCGCTTGCAGGTAGATGGCTTCAGCCCGCGCCACCCTCGCGGAGCCGAAGTCGAACAGCGGCAGCTCGAGTTCGATTTCATAGCCGTTGCTGCGCTGCTCACCGCTTGTGCTCTTGTTCTGGTAGCCCGCGTGCAGCACGTTGATGAAGCGCGTGGTCTGGGTCAGTCCGAGGGCTCGGGCGGTGGACTCGGTGTCGCGCTTGGCCAGCAGCACATCCAGGCGCTTGTCCATCGCGGTCTGCTCAGCGTCCCTGGGCTCGGCCGGCGCAGCAGGCAGGTCAGGCAGACGGTCCGGCAGCGTGAACGAGAGTTGTTCTCCGCTGAGGGCCAGAACCTGCGTCAGGCGTTCGCGCGAGGCCACGGCCTGATGCTGGGCACGGGCCAGTTGCACCGTGGCGTCCGCGTAGAAGGACTGCTCCCGCATCTGCGCGAGCTTGCTGAAATTCCCAGCTGCCACCATGCGCCGCGCCAGTTCATTCGAGGCATCGGCGGCCTCCTTCACCTGGCCAAAGTACGCGACCAGTTGCCGGGCTGTCACGGCCTCGAAAAAGGCCTTGCGCGCCTCGCTGGCCAGCCCGACCGTCTCAATGGCGGCCTGCAGCTGCGCAGTTTCGAATCGGCGCTGTTCGATCTCTTTCGCCAGGGGCATCGTGAACAGCCCCAGCACGTTGAAGATCACGGCACGGTCGATTTCAACGACGCCGTTGCCGCTCAGCCGGCCGAAGCGGAACGACGGGTTGGCGAGTCGGCCGCCTCGCACGAGGTCGGACTCGGCGATGCCCAATTCAGCGTAAATGGCCTGCAATCCGCGGTTGTTCAGCAGTGCGATCTCAACGACGCTGTCGGCGGACAGTGGTGACTTCAGCGACTCGGCGACCCGTGCAGTGGCCAGGACTGCCTGCTCGGCACTTCGTTGGTACGTGGACGCCTGGCCGATGCGTTCCTTCGTGAGCTCCTCGACGCTGGCGAAGCCACCGTCCGAAGAAAACGAAGCGCAGCCGGTCAGCAGCAGCGAAGCGAGTGCCGTGGCGGTCAACCGCATCATGGCTTGCCACCATGTCGGTGCTGGCTGCCGTGCATGGGCTCGGGGGCCGTGGGCTTCTTCGGCATCGAGGCGCTCGCCGCAGCCGCTGGCAGCGCTGCGGCGGCCTCCACGCCCTTCATCGCCATACTGTGTCCGGCGTGACCGCTGGCCGCACCAGTTGCTCGCGCAACGGAGTCATTGACTTCGCGCCAGTTGGCCAGCGGCGCGTCCCTGTAGGGCTCGTAGTCGGCAAATGCTGACCGGTAGGTCAGCTGGGGTGCAAGTTTCGGCGTCTCGGTCTTGGCGGTCTGTGCAGCCGCCAGAAGCGGCAGGCACGACGCCATGGCGACGCCCCAGGTACGGAGGTTGTTGTTCATTGTTCGAACTCATCTGGTACGCCGGCAGGCATGGCCGCCGACGGGTTTCCCGTGCGACGGACGCACGAGCCCTATTCGGCCTCTCAGCGGAGGCCTGACGGGGTCAGATGGTTCGTGGTGGACGGTCCTGGCCGTCCGGGTAGAAGGCCGTGACGCGAGCCGTCAGCGCGGGAAAGGCGGCCGAGGCAGCCAGGCGTGGGCTCTCCACAGACGGCGGTGCGAACGCGAGGGGCGTCACGCAGCAGCCACCGGCACAGAACTGGCACGCGGTCGCGTGCCCACCCGAGGGCGATTCGTCCGACGCAGCCCCGTGCGAATGATCGTGCGTCGCAGCGTGATGCATTTCCATGTCGTGGTCGGCATGCATGTCGTGCTCACCATGACCAGCAGTCGCGGCCGAGCCCATCGTCGACGCCTCTCCCGGACACAGCATGGCCGCAGCAACCGCACCCCGAACGGGGAGCAGGACGGTCAGCAGGACCAGGATCAAGGTGCGGAGGAACTTCACGAGCGTTGATTATCGGCCAGTGGGTTTGTGCTTGCAGCGCAGCGCAGGTGCCCTTGCCTGCGTTGCTGTTGCGCGGCGGCTCATCCCGGGACGCGTCGCGCGCCCTGAGTTCCTCGGCGCCTGCTCGCGGACGGCCCAGGCGCCACGGCGTCCGGGCCCGCCAGACCCTCCAGGATCGGGCACTCGGGCCGATCGTCTCCGTGGCAGCAATGCACGAGGTGTTCGAGCGCCGACTTCATCGCGAGCAGTTCTGCTGCCTTCTGCTCCAACTCCTTGATGTGCGTCTCGGCGAGGGCCTTGACCACGCGGCTCGGGCGCCGACGGTTCTGCCACAGACCGACCAGTTCGGCGATTTCCGTCAGCGAGAAGCCTAGGTCGCGTGAATGACGGATGAAACGCAGCGTGTGAACGTCGCTCTGCTCGTACTGGCGATAGCCGGACTCGGTGCGCCGGGCGGTCGGCAAGAGCGCCAGCTCTTCGTAGTGCCGAATCATCTTGGCCGACACGCCGGATGCGCTCGCCGCTTCCCCGATGTTCATCATGAGTCTGCTCCCGGAAGACATGTGATCCGCGTCGCAGTCTAGACCTTCCCACTGTGGCAAGGTCAAGCACAGTCCACGCGATTGGAGGTTGCTCCCGAAATGGCTTGACCCTCCAACGGTAGGAAGGATGAAAGTGGGCTCATCGAACGCGAACGAAAGAGCAATATGGTCACCTTCGAAGTCCAGGACATGACCTGCGGACATTGCGTCAGCAGCATCACCAAGGCCGTCTGCGCGCTGGACCCGACCGCTCAGGTGAAGGCCGACCTGGCGACGCACCGGGTACAGGTCGAGTCGACCGGATCGGACAGCATTCAACTGGGCGACGTCATTCGAGAGGCCGGCTACACACCCGTACATGTCGACGGAGGCGCGGTATGCACTGAGCGGCCAGCAGCCCGTAGCGGCTGCTGCTGTGGCTGAACGAGGTGTCGAGAGGCCCCGTCTCTCATCAAGCGGCCGAAACTTGAGCGAGAAGGCCCGCTGTGGATCTCCAAGCCGCGCCATTGCACCTGCTTTCCTGCTCCGGCGAAACGAAGTTTGCGAACGCACCGAGCCGGGTGCTGAAGCTTTCAGGGTGATGGGCGTTCAAGCGCTGCTCCGCTCCCTGCCGATGCTGGCGCCATACTTAGGCTCTGCGGAGCCTCGTCATCGATCGGTCGTGGATCCTGGGCGGCCTCGTGACGCTCAGGGGCGTCATCAAGCGACGGCAGATCGTATAGTTGAGAAAGCAGCACCGTGGTGGCGCCTGGCGATGCCTGCACAAAGGCTGGCGGCACGACCCTCAGCAGAGTACCGCCGGTGATGGCGTGCCCCTCGATGGGCCTGGCCTTCCGGAAGGCCAACCACTCCTGCTTGCGCTGCATGGGGTTGTAGTGTTTGGCCAGTTCCAGGAACTTGACCCGTGCACGTGCGCGCTGCTCGGGCGTCAAGCGTGCCCACTCGGCGATTCGCGCGGCGAGGCGACGCTGCACATGCCGCGGCTTTGCCTGAAAG
The DNA here is from genome assembly GCA_963750785.1 of uncultured beta proteobacterium. GTDB lineage: Bacteria > Pseudomonadota > Gammaproteobacteria > Burkholderiales > Burkholderiaceae_C > Rubrivivax. The sequence goes on from CAVVSC010000014.1 coordinate 23,090, forward strand.
CGATCAACGACCAACCGCCACTTGTCCTGCTGCGCTGCCGTCAGCGTGGACCATATGCTCTTCAGGGGTTCGAGTGTTCGCTGCTCGATGGTGGACAACTTGCCCCAGGCAGGATCTATTGCGATGGGGGGCGCTGGAACATCCGACGTTGCCGTCCGCTGAAGTGCGGCGGACACTAGGCTGTGCTCCCTTTCCGAAGGAGCCAGCAGCACGGCCAACCCGAATGCTGCAGAGGCAGCCAATCCTGCCAGCCACAGGCGGCTTGAACGGGTCCGCGGCAAGTGCTTCTTCACGTCAGCGGCATTTCCCTGAAGCAAATCGGCGGGCTCGGGCAGGTCAGTGTCGCGAATTCACTTCGAGGCTGACGATGCAGCTTTGGCTGGTGACCTCGCTGTCGGCTTCTTGGGTTTGGCTTTGGACTTCGCAACTGCCGGTGCGGGTGCCGCCGCCTCAGCGGCAGCCTTCGAAGCTTCGTAGTTCCTCAGCGCCTCGGCCATTCGTCCCTCACGCGAGGCCGGGTCGATGACCGCCGGTGCAGCCGCCGGCACAGGAGCAGGGGCGACGGTCGGCGGCGGCGCAGGCCGCACCTGATCGGGCACTGGCGCAGTCACTGTTGCAGGCGGGGGTAGGGATGCGGACCCGGATTGCTGACCGGCGCACGCAGCAAGAGACACGGCCGCGCAGCCGCCGAGAGTGAAACGCAACATGCTTGCCACTGAGGCAATCATTGCTTCGGATACTGCAGATCGGCACGACGGTTCTGGGCCCAGGCGGATTCGTCATGGCCGGCCGTCTTCGGCTTTTCACTACCCCAGCTGATGGCCTCCATCTGGAGATCCTTGACACCGAAGATCTTGAGCGCCTGCCGGACAGACTCGGCTCGCTTCTGGCCGAGTGCCAGGTTGTACTCGGCGCTGCCGCGCTCGTCAGTATTGCCTTCGATCTTGATGGCCAACTTTGGATTGGCAGCCAGGTACTTGCCGTGCCGCTCCACCAGACCGTTGAACTCTGGCTTCACGAAAGCCATGTCGAAGTCGAAGTAGACGCTGCGACCGGTCGAAATGTCGCTTTTCGGATCAAGGTAGGCCGGCAGCGATACCGTGGCCACGGTAGATGCCGGCGTGGGCTTGGCCGCTGCGGCGGGCGCAGGGGCTGCCGGCGGAACAGGCGCCGGTGCTGCCGCAACAGGTTTGGCTGCCGGTGCCGGTGTTGCAACCGGAGTGTTGCTGCAGGCACCCAGCAAAGCAGCAAGGGCAAGCAGCAGCGCGTATGTCTTGGCAGTTCGCAATTGTGAATCTCCAGTCAAGCCAGGCCCATCGTGCGGATGCGCGACGCATGCGGACGCCCTCAAGGCCCCGTTGTCAGGAATTTAGGCGAGGGGCACACTGTGGCGACAGTGCCGGTTGTCATGACCTGCCATGACCTTCGTCACGGGCAGCGTGTCCCGACCACTTCATGCCCCTCGACCTCGCCGACCCAGAGGCGGTACTTTGAACAATTCGCAGGCGGCTTTTCCGGCAGCAGGTTGATCTTCTACTGGTCACTGGTCCGACGTTGCGATGTGCCGTCATCGTCAGTCTCCCTGACGACTGCCCCTCGGCCCCGCAGGGCCCTCAGCAGCAACATGGCGACCGAAGCACCGACTGCGGCCGCGCCCATCGGGTTGTCCGCAACGATGTTGCCCAACTGCTGCAGGGCTTCGGGACTGACCTGTTCGACGAAGCGAACCAGTTCGCCGATCTGGTCCTTCGTGTAGCGCTCCAGGTCATCGAACGGAATGACCGCATCTCGGAAGTTCCAACGCTGAAGCAGTGACGCGAAGGCCCCTGATGCCACCGCTGCCAGGCCGAGTGACCCGAGCGGGCGAAGCAGACAAGCGAGCATCCTGGCTCGCATGGGAGCGCCGGACTCCGAGTACAGGCGGGACGCCAGTCTCGCCACTCTTGAGCGCTGCCTTTCGGCAGCCCTGGTCGCTGCCGTCGGGCTGTAGCGCAGCACGTCGATCTGCAGCTCGTCATCGAACTCGTCTGACATGCGTCTCGTCCTTGTGGTCGATCTCTGACATGGAGTACGGGACCGTCGATGCGGTTCCGTGAATGTGGCCGGGCGCTGCGGATCGACGCAAGTTCTCAGGACTGCCCGAGGGCGTCTTGGCAGCAGCGTCCATGGCCCATCACCTTCAAATGCGGCACCCGGGCAATCCGAACCTTCATCAGCGCTTGATTGCGAGCACCAGCACACCAGCCGCGACCATCGCTATGCCCGTCCACTCGCGCAGCGTAGGCCGTTCACCCAGGAATGCGAATGCAAAGATCGCAACAAGCACCAGGCTCAGCTTGTCGACCGGTGCGACCTTCGATGCCTCTCCGATCTGGAGCGCACGAAAGTAGCAGACCCAGGAGGCGCCGGTGGCCAGCCCGGAGAGCCCGAGAAACAGCCATGTCTTCGGTGACAGCAGCAGCGGGTTGCTCCACTTGCCCGCAAACCAGACAAAACCAGACAACACGACGATGATGATCGCGGTGCGAACCAGGGTGGCCAGGTCGGAGTCAACACCCCGGATACCGATCTTGGCGAAGATGGCGGTCAGGGCTGCAAACACGGCAGACAGGACCGCCCAGAAGGCCCAACTGTTCGACGATGTCATGGCGGTGGCTCGGTTGATCACGTTGCCCCGAGCTTAGCGGCGGCACCGGGCTGCAGATCACGGGCGCGGTGACGTCATGCCGCATGGCGGGCCTCAGGCACCTCGTCCGCTTGGGCGGTGCCGAGACCCTCCATCGTCCGGATGGCCTCGGTATCGCCGTGCGCACCGATCGACCAGATCCTGTCGTGCAATGTTCGCAACGTCGATCTATGACCGACGCTGACGACAGTGGTTGCAGGGCAGCACTGCTTCAATCCCCGATAGAGGGCCTGCTCGGCAGCTTCGTCGAGTGCGGAAGTTGACTCGTCGAGGAAGACCCAGTCCGGTCGATGCAGGAACACTCGCGCAAAGTGGATGCGCTGCTGCTCACCCGGCGAGAGGATCGAGGCCCACCGCCTGTGTGCATCGAGCTCACTGACACGTCCACCGAGGCCTGCCCAGCGCATGGCACGCACCATGTGACGGACGTTGAAATCTGCGGCCTCGCCTGGATAGGCCAGCACCTCGCGCAGCGAGCCGGCTGGCAGATAGGGGCGCTGCGGCACGAACATCATTCGTGCGCGCTCGGGCAGGTGGATGACGCCCTCGCCTTCGCGAGACAGGCCTGCCAGCGCGCGCACGAGCGTACTTTTGCCGCTACCCGAGGGCCCTGCGATCAACAGGCTGGCACCGGCCTCCATGCGTTGATCCAGCCCTCGAACAAGCACCTGCCCGTCGGGTGCCGACACGCTCAGCCCGGCGATGTCAACGACGTCGTTGGCATGTGTCGAGCGCTCGATGCCCGGGACATCCGCCTGTCTGGCTTCGGCATCGGTGGCGGCGCGGAAAGCAGTCAGCCGATTGACCGTCGCGCGCCAATCCGCCAGGCGGGGGTAGGCATCGATGAACCAGCTCAATGCACCCTGCACCTGACCAAAGGCCTGGGCGGTTTGCATCAGGCCACCGAGTTGAATCCCGCCCGCGAAGTAGCGCGGGGCGGCCGCCAGTATCGGGAAGACATTGGCCACCTGCCCGTAGCCCGCCGAGAACCAGGTAAGCCGCTTGGTGGTGCGGATCAGCCCGGTCCAGTTGGCGCGGACCGCATCGAAGGCGGCGCTCAGGCGGGCACGCTCACGCGGCTCGCCCCGGGACAACGCCACGGCTTCGGCTTGGTCGCGCAGTTGCACCAGCGCGTACCGGAAATCGGCCTCGACTTGCTGCTGCTGGCCGTTCAGGCCCACCAGCGGCCGACCGACCAGCTGAACGACCCAGGTGCCGACAAAGGAGTAGGCCAATGCGACCCACACCATGTAGCCCGGCACGTCGACGCCCTGGCCGATGGGCACGGTCAGCGTGCCCGATAGGCCCCACAGGATGCCCACGAAGGACAACAGCGTCACCGACGCATTGAGCAGCCCCAGGCCGATGTCCAGTGTCGACGACACGAAGCCACGGGCATCCTCGGCGATGCGCTGATCCGGGTTGTCGATCCGATCAACCGCCCTGCCGCCCAGCCTGTACGCGACACCGGGCTGCAACCAGCGACCTTGCAGGTCACGGGTGAACCAGGTGCGCCAGCGCATGAACAACAGCTGCTGCAGGTACTGCCGGTAGACCGCCACGGCGATGAATACGGTGGCCAGCAAGCCGAACACGCCCAACTGGCGCCAGAAACCCGGCAGGTCGTGGTTCTGCAGGGTGTTGTAGAAGCTGTTGTTCCAATTGCTGAACTGGACGTTGAGCCAGACGGCACCCAGGGTCAGCGCGATCACCGCCGCAAGCAGCAGCCAGGCCCGACGTTCCTGCTTGTCGGCCCAGAAGGGGCGCGACAAGGCCCAGGCATCGCCGAGGATCTTGGCGACACCGACCGAGACCCGGCTGTCGGGAATCGCTCTCACCGGTTCATGGAGGGTCAGCATGGTCAAGGTCCGCGATGTCCGTACTGCTGCCGGGCATCAAGTGATGGCGAACGCGAGCACAACTGCCCCGAGCGCGAGTAGTCCGAGCCCGGCGATGAACACCGTCTCGGCATAGCCCTCGAAGCGCGTTCCAAGGCGGCGCGACCGCATCGACATGAACGACAGCACGGCACTGGCCAGGAACACCAGCGCGTCCACCGCCATCAGCTTGTCGACCACCACGCGCCGCGTTCCCAGCGGCCCCAGCAGGCTGATGTAGAGCGTGGTCAGGCACACGCCGATCATCGTGGCCGATGTCGGCAGGATGTGCGCGGACAAGCCGTTGCCGGCCGGTCGAGTTGAACGAGTAGCCGGCACGCTGGGCGCCTCCTCGGCAGCTTCGCTCAAGACTTCGACTCGCCGGTGCCTGCCGGCCAGAGGAACACCGCCTTGGCCGGATGCCCCGGCTTCAAGATCGCCTTTTCGTGCAGCGTCTTGCCGGCGACGCTTGCCTCGATGCTGTAGTGCCCGGGAGCCAGCTTCGCGAGCAGGAACGGCCCGGCCGCGGTCAGGTTCAGCGCCGTGTGACCCTTGGCATCGCGAACGAGCACCTTGACGTTCGCCGCGAAGTCGGCGCGCTTCTTGTCCTTCACAGCGAACTCGAGCGTCAGCGGCCAGTGTCTGGCCTCGCCCTCGATGGCCTGGGCCTCGTCCTGACCAATGCCGCCGCTCAGGTACTCGACCGTGCCGCTCTTCTGGACCGGCGGCAGCAGCGACGCGGCCTGCGCGGTGCTCGCGCCCATGGCAAGTACCGCGAGCGCGCCCGCGAACAAAGTTCTGGATTTGATGGATCTCATGAGACGGCTCCTGTTTGGAGTGATGGAGCGACGAGGGGTCGCAGTGCGCCGCTCCGGGCACTGCCTTCGAGCCATGCGTCCGTCAACCGATGCGCACGGGCACGAAGATCTTGTTGCCGTCGCGCTGGATCAGCAGCGCCACCGACTTGTCGGACTTGGCCACGGCCTGGCGCACCTGGTCGATGCTCTTGACCGGCGTGCCGTTCACAGCCATCAGGACGTCGCCCGCCTGGACACCGGCCATCGCGGCCGGGCCGCCTGCATCCTCGATGAGCAGGCCGTCCACGCCGGCCTCGCGCTTTTCCTGCGGCTGCAGCGGGCGCAGTGCCAGTCCGAGCTTGCCCTTGCCAGCGGCGTCGTCGGCCTTCGCAAGCTGGGCCTTCTTGTCGCTGGCGTCACCCAGCCTGGCCGTCAGTTCCTCGCGCTTGCCCTGTCGCCACACCTCAAGCGCCACCTTCTCGCCGGGCGCGGACTGCCCGATCAAGGCCGGCAAGTCACCTGAGGCGATGATGGTTTGGCCGTTGACCTTGCGGATCACGTCGCCAGTCTTCAGTCCGGCTTGGTCGGCAGGCCCGCCCGTATCCACGTTGGACACCAGCGCGCCTTCGGGCTTGTCCAGCTTGAAGGAGTCGGCCAGCGTCTGGTTCACCTCCTGGATCGCCACCCCCAGGCGGGCGTGGCTGGCCTTGCCGGTGGCGACGATCTGGTCCTTGATCTTGGTCGCCAGGTCGATCGGGATGGCGAAGGACAGGCCCTGGTAGCCGCCGGTTCGGCTGTAGATCTGCGAGTTGATGCCGATCACCTCGCCACGCGTGTTGAACAGCGGCCCGCCCGAGTTGCCCGGGTTGACGGCCACGTCGGTCTGGATGAAGGGCACGAAACTGTCGTCTGGCAGCGAGCGGCCCTTGGCGCTGACAACGCCGGCGCTGACACTGTTCTCGAAGCCGAAGGGCGAACCGATGGCCAGCACCCATTCGCCGACCTTCAGATCACGCGAACTGCCCATCGGCACCACGGGCAGGTTCTTGGCGTCGATCTTGAGCACAGCCACGTCCGTCTTCGGGTCCGAGCCCAGCACCTTGGCCTGGAACTCGCGGCGGTCGGTGAGCTTGACCGTCACGTCCTTGGCATCGCGCACGACGTGGGCGTTGGTCAGGATCAGGCCATCGGCGCTGACGATGAAGCCCGAGCCCTGGCCCCGCACCGGCATCTCGCGCTGGCCCGGCTGGCCGCCGTTGGGACCCTGGAAGCGCCTGAAGAACTCGAAGAACGGATCGTTCGGGTCGATGCCCTGCGGGCCGCGGCGCTGCGCCGTCGGCGCTTCCTCGGCATCGTTGGCCGCATGCTTCATGCCACTGACGCTGATGTTGACCACCGCCGCGCCGTTGCGCTCGGTGATCTGGGAAAAGTCGGGCGCGCCGACAGCGGTGGTGGCCGCGCCCATCGGCGCATTCATGGACGGGCCGGCCAACGCCGTGGCGGTGGAAGTGGCCGCGCGGGCATGCGTGGTGGACACGAAGGTCGCGCCCGCACCGCCCAGTACGCCGGCGGCGACCAGTGCGAGAACAAGGCGGGTCGGGGTCATCGAACGTGTTGTCATGAAAACTCCTGGAAGGGAACAGTGGTTGAACACAGACTCAATGTCGGGCCGGACACTTAGACAGTTCTTAATCGGCTGGCTCTGGTGACGTCAGTGCCGCTGCCGATGCGCGACCAGTCCCGCTTCAGCGCAAGCCCCTGAGCACCCGCTGCAGCCCCGCTTCGAAGGTGCGGGCGAGCCGGGCCACGTTGGCCGCGTGCGAGAACTCCGTCATCAGGGCGGATGGCATCGGCGTCGTGACCGTGGTCACGCCACCCCGGTCGTGCATCGAGATCCGGCACGGCAGCACGTGGGCCAGTCCGGGGTCGATGTCGATGAGTTGCGCGGCCAGGCGCGGATTGCAGACCTCGTAAACTCGACAGTTCTGCTCCGGCGCCATGCCCTTGGCCTGCAACAAACGCCCGAAATCGTGCACCTGCAGGATCGCGAGATCATTGGCGGCGATGCTGCCTTCGAGTTGCAGGGCGACCTCGTCGAAGGGACGGTCGCACACCACGGAAAGGGTCGACTCGCCGCGAATGAAGGCCTCGGCCTTCAGCGCCTCGAAGGAGGCGGGCTCTCTGCGTTGACGCATGATTTGCTCCTGTGAGCGAGGGTGTCGCTCTTGGTGCCAAGATGGTGGGCGCCAACAGTTAGACAGGACTTAAAGCCAAGCTTGGTCTGTGCTGGGACCGATGGGTCGGCCAAACAGTCTGGCAGCGAAGGGATCCGGCGGAAGTTGATCGGTCCTGGCATGGCGAGGGCGATCAGCTTCCCTGTTCGAAGACGTTGCAACCTCAGACCAGCCGCGCCGCAGCCGGTGCAGACCTGCGCCTTTCGGCCCTGGTCATGTAGACGACCAGGCCGAGGATCACCGACAGGAACAGCGCGCTGGTGCCGACCGTCCCCAGGCCCAGGCCACCGTTGCTCGCGGGCTGCGACAGCAGGTCACCGAAAGAGGCACCGAACGGACGCGTCAGGATGTAGGCGATCCAGAACGCGAGCACGGCGTTCAGCTTGAACACGAGGTGCGCAAGGGCCACGAGGGCGATGCCGGCGCCGAATGCCATGGCCGAGTACAGGTAGCCGAGCTTGAGCGTCTCTGCCACCAGATCACCTGCCGCCGTGCCCAATGCGAACGTGAACAGGATGGCGGCCCAGTAGAACGATTCACGGCGCGTGGTGAAGATCGAGTGGATCGACAAGGTCTTCTCGACGGCAAACCAGGCGGCGAAGGTGGCCGCCAGAGCGATCGCGAAAATCGTCGTCGTCACCTGCAGCGGCACGCCGAAGTGATCGGTGATGTTGTCGGTGATCAAGGTGCCCACCACGCTGATCAGCACCACCGCGACCCAATAGATCCAGGGCACGTAGCGGTCCTTGCGGAACTGGCCGACGAGGGCCGCGACGAGCAGCGCAGCCATCAGGATCGAGGTGTTGGTCAGGCCGAGATTCAGGTTGGTGTTCAGAAAGTCCGCCGCCGTCTCACCAACGGTGGTGGCCATGATCTTGATGATCCAGAAGTACAGCGTGACTTCCGGAACCTTGTTGAGTAGGCGTCTTGCAGACGCCGGGGCGGTCATATTCATCGGGATGTTCTCCATGCAGTCGAGTGGCGGAAACGGTCACCACGCTATCCGGCCTCGACTTACCAGGCCCTTAACTCGCGGAGGGGCGCCGTTTCAGGTCAGGCTCAGGCACCGACGTCGAAGGGCGAGGCCTTGGACTTCGATCCAATGGACTGGCCCAGCCTGTTGAGCGCACCGCCAAGGGATTCGAAGCCCTTGGCCACTTCGTCCTTGGCCCAGACACCGCCGCTGGCCAACTTGTCACCCACGGTCCGGGCGTCGGACACGCCAGCCGTCGCGGCCGACTTCGCTTCGGCACCCGTCCAGGATGCCGCAGCTTCCAGGCCCTGGGCCGCTGCCTTCAGCTCGTAACCGGCCTGGTCATAGGCCTTGTGCGCCCAAGACTCGGCAGCCTTGGCGCGGTGCGCCAGCGCCAGTGCGTGATTGGCATTGGCAAATGCAGTGTCCAGGTCCTTCTCGGCCTTGATCGCTCCCTTGTCGAGAGCCAGCGCTGTCTTCTCCAGGCCGGCACCCGCGGCGTCCAGTCCCGTCTTGGCCTGGCCCACGGCCCGTGCCGATTCCAGCCGCACATAGGCCGCCGCCTTGCGCACCTCGGTGGCCGCGGCTTTGTAGTCCTTCTTGGCGAAGGCCTCGACCGCCGCACCGAAGTGCCGCTGGGGCTCGTCGGCGACCGGGTACCACCCGGTCACGTCCGTCACCAGCCAGCGGCGCTCCATGTCGGCGCGCGCGGCCTTGTCCAGCGTTTTATCGAGCGCGACAGTGCTGACCACCTTGCCCGCCTTGATCTGCGCGGCCGTGGCATCGAGCTTCTTCGTCAGCGCCACCATCCGAGCGTGCGTCTCGCGGGCCAGCTTCATGTCGGCCGCTGCGCGCTGCCGGTCGATCCGGCCTGCGCGGTCGGCCTGGGCCTGCAGCGCCCGCGCCGCGGTCGTCATGGCTTCTGCCGCCTTGGCATTGTCTTTCTTGGCCAGTGCGGCGCGGGCATTCGCCAGTGCCTGGCTGACATCGTCGAGCACCGGCGTATAGGTGGCGTCGTCGTACTCGATCCAATCGGCGGGCGACTTGGCCAGGACGGGCGCCTTGGCGGTCGACGCGGCCGCCGCTGCGTTGGATGAAGAGGCCGGCGCGGCCGGCTTGGAGCCCTGGGCCGCAGCGGTCAGCGGCAGTTGAGCAAATGTCAGCACGACGGCGGCTGCGATGAGGGTGGTACGGGTCTTCATGAGGGTTCCTTGGTGAACTGATCGGGCGATTGAATGACGTGGATGTCGGGGGATGCGGGTGTCACTGGGTACCAGCGTGGGCCTGCACGTCGGTGCTGCCTGCGGCGCTCAGCACGTCCTGGGCGCGCCGGATGTCGTCCGCACCGCCGTGGACGATGACGAGGAACTTGTCGGCCTTCAACGCGGTCTCGTAGCGCAGCACCGTGTCCTTCGGTACACCGATCGCGGTGAGCGCGCCGACGAGGGCACTGAACCCACCCCCGAACACGGCGCCTTGCAGGCCGCCGGCGATGGTGGCCGCGATGGGGCCCAGCACGACGATGTGGCCGACCACCGGCACAAACATCAGTGCCGAGCCGAACAGCATGCCGGCAAGGCTGCCCCAGAACGCGCCGAGCTTGCCGAAGTACTTCACGCGGTCGCCGGTGTTGAAGTAGCCGACGACGTGCTCCTCGGTGTGGTACTCCTTGCCGAGGATGGAAATGGTCTTCATGTCGAAGCCGGCCTTGGCCAGCTTGTGGACGGCGTCTTCGGCCTGGCCGTGGGATTCGTAGACGGCGACAGCGATGTCTGACTTGCTCATGGTGTGCTCCTGGAGCGGGTTGGGTCATTCGGTGGCGACCTTGCCAACCGATGTCTTCACTGTAGGAACGGCCCCGGCCCGGCAGCAGTGGCAGGCGTCACCTGTTGGGCAGGGCCTTGGTCACGACGAGGGCACCGCCATGAGTGAAGCCGCCGTGACGAAGGTCATGCACGGATGCCATGGCGCCCCGCCAAGGGCCCTCGAGGACGTCTGTTAGCGCGGCAAGGGCAGCGAAGCGCTGCCGAGCCCGTAGACCGAAGTCGGGTGCAGGCGGCGCGACACCAGCGCCGCCACCACGCAGGCCGGCAGCAGCACGGCCAGCAAGTCGTAGCGGCCGGTCATCTCGAACACCATCAGCGCCGCCGTCACGGGCGCATGGGCGGTGGCAGCCAGCAGCACCGCCATGCCCAGCACGGCGTACATCGGCTCCACGGCCTGCGTTGCGCCCAGCGCATGCAGGGCGGCCGCCAGCAACGCACCGAACGCAGCGCCGACGAACAACGTGGGCGTGAAAACACCGCCGGGTGCCCCCGAGCCGGTGGTGGCGCCGACGGCGATGATCTTGAGCACCAGCACCAGCGCGACAACTTGCCATGCGCTGGCGGCCTGCAGTTGTTGCGCAATGCTGCTGTAGCCGTTGCCCCAGACCTCGGGCCGCCACCACGACAGCAAGCCGACCACCAGCCCACCAAGTGCAAAGGCCAGCGGCAGCGGCAGTGCCAGGTGCACGAACAGAGCGCGCGTGATCTTCAGCCAGCGCAGCAAGGCCGCACCCGCGATGCCGGCCACCACGCTGGCGACCAGCATCGGTACCAGCTGCCAGGCATCCAGCAACGAGCCGGGCGCGACCGGGAACAGCACCGCGCGCCCGCCCAGCGCGACGGTGATCCCATAGGCCATCACCGCAGCCACGATCACCGGGCCCAGCTGCGCCAGCGCCAGCGAAGCCAACAGGATCTCGGCCACGAAGACGGCCCCTGCCAGCGGTGCGTGGTAGGCCGCAGCCAGTCCGGCAGCGGCGCCGCAGCTCACCACCAGGCGCAGCTCGACGGTGCGCCCGAGTAGTCGACCGAGGGTGGCCGCCAGCATCGCAGCCAGCAAGACCATCGCGCCTTCGCGACCGACGGCGCCTCCCGTGCTGACCACCAGCAGCGATGCCAGCACCTTGAGCACGCCACCCCGCAAGTCCAGGCGACCGTCGCCGATGGCCACGGCCTCGATGTAATCTCCACCGTGCGGTGCCAGGGCGGCAGCGCGCCTGCGCTCGGCCAACCACAGCAGCAGGCCGGCGGCCAGGCCGCCGAACGCCGGAGCCAGTACTCTCAGCCCGGGGTCGAGTGCGCGCGCGGCTGCAACCAGGTGGCCCCCGTGCGCGCCAACGAACGCAGCCTCCAGCGCAAACAGCACCCAGCGAAACCCCTCCACGGCCAACGCCCCGAGAACACCGACGAGCGCGGCCACGATGAGGTAGCGCCACGACCCGTCCAGGTGCGACAACACCGCCCGGGTTGCCCGCAGGCCGGCGCGGATGACCGACCGGGCCATGAGGGTGCGCGGACCCGTCAGGGCACGAGCGCGCTGCGTGCAGCGTAGGCCGCCTGCAACTCGGCGCGCGCCGCGCCGACCGCCGTCTCCAGCGCGTGGATTCGTTCGAAGTAGACGTTCGTCAGGCGGCTGTGGCCGTCGACGAGGTGCTGCCGCTCGTCCGGGCGAGGCACCTGCCGCACGCGCAGCCTGTATTCCGAACGTTGCAATGCGGCCAGCGCGAGCGCCACCCTGCTGTCGGCACGGGATTGAGCGCGATGCGCGGCGTGCGCAGCCGGCAGGCTTTGCACCGCCACGCGCGATGCCGTTGCGCGCAGAGGGCCCGTCAGTTGGTTCAGCTCTAGCTTGCGCACGACGGTCCCTCTACCCGCAGGCGGTGGCCACTGCGAGTAGACGGACGTGCCATCCGCCTCGCGCCATTCGTAGAGCGCCTGCGCGTGCAGCGCTGGCGCCGTCAGCAGCCAGAGCAGAAAGCCCACCAACGCCAGTCGCGAAAGGCGCGCAGGTCTGGCAGACCCAGTCAAGCGCTGGCGGCAGCCGACCTGGCTGGGGGGCCGAGCGCACTGCCAGGCTGTCATCTTGGCCACTGGCGATCAGCCCGGAACCTGCTTGCCCCCGATGGGCTTGCCATCCCACGGATCGATCTTTGGCCTGCCCTTCCAGTGGAAGTAGACGTCGGTGCCCGCCTTGCCGCCAAGCGTGACGTCATGCGCCTCGGTGATGCCTTGGAAGCGCGCGCTGATGCGGTACTTGCCCGCGGGCAGCATCGCATACAGCATCGGTCCGGTGTTGTGCAGCGACAGGACTGGTGCGCCCCGGTGGTCGGTGACCTGCACATCGGCATCGGCCACAAACTCGTTGTCCTTGCGCTCCGAGAGCATGATCCGCAGCGGCCAGTCCTTGGCGATCTTGCGCATGTACGCCTCTTCTTCGGCGCTGGTGCCCCCGTTGATGTAGGTCGTGGCGCGCGCCGACTCCAGCAGGATCAGCTCGTCCTGCGCGTGCGCCGGAAACGTGGCGGCCGCCATCAGTGCTGCGACCGAGAGGCTGCCGAGCACGGCCCGACGGGTGGTGGTTGAAAGACTCATGACGATGCTCCTTTGCGGTTTGAGGTCGGATGGTGTGCTCGATGCCGACCCGTCAAAGGTGGCGACGCGTGCAAACCATGACCCAGACTCTAGGCAGGCCGCCGCACCCAACCCAGTGCCGCGCGTCACCGTTGGTGCAGGACCTTCGTCACCGCGTGGTCATGCCTGAAGGCCTGCGCGCAAGCGCAGATCTCAGAGCATGCCGCGCTCTTGCAGCGCGCGCTTGAGCTGCGCGTAGAGCACCGGGGCACTGACGAGTCCGGCCAGGCCGAACAGCGCCTCCAGCGTCAGCATTGCCAGCAGCAGTTCCCAGGCCTGGGCGCGGATGCGGCTGCCGATGATGTGCGCATTGAGAAAGTATTCGAGCTTGTGGATCAGCACCAGCCAGGCCAGCGACAGCCCGGCCACGGCCACCGACTGCGTCAGGCTGACAACCACGATCATCGCGTTGGAGACCAGGTTGCCCACCACCGGCAACAGGCTGGCGACGAAGGTGGCCGCCACCAGCGTGCCGGCCAGCGGCAGCGGCGTGCCCATCAGAGGCAGCACCCCGAGCAGATAGACCGCAGTCAGCAGCGTGTTGATGGCGGCGATGCGCACCTGGGCGAACACCACGGACGTGAAGCTGTGCACCAGGTCGTCGAAACTTCGCCGCACGGCCGATGCCAGCGGCCGCACGGCAAGGTCTGCCGGCTCCCGCACCGGCAGTTGCAGCGCGGCCAGCGCGCCAATCACGACGCCGGCCAGGACATAGCCGACACCACGCACCGTGTGGCCGCCCCACAGCTGCACCTGCGCTGCGTGCTCGCGCAGCCACGTCACCAGCGCCGCCCGCAGCGCTTCGATCGACACCGGCAGGTGTGTCGCGAGCCACGCGGGCAACAGCGCGCGCAACTGCTCCAGGGCGCTCGCCATCTGCTGCAGCAGCCCTGCGTAGCCGCTGCCGGCGGCGGCCGCCTCTGCCGTGCGCTCGATCAACACGGACGCGGCAGCGGCACCCACCACCAGCAACAAGGTCAGCGCCCAGGCCTGGGCATGGGCCAGCCCCGGGCGCAGGCGCTCCAGCCGGCCTGCCAGGGACCTGGTGGCTGCGAACGTGAGCAATCCGGCAAACAACACCGGAGTCAGGTGCAGCGTCAACACCACCAGCCACAAGGCCGCGATGCAACCCAAGGCCCATTTCGTGGTCGCAAAGGCCGAAGGCGTTGGGCTTGCCGGGCCCGGCGGCGGCACGGATGTCATGCGTCGAACGCCACGACGATCCGTGTGCCCTGCCCGGGCTGGCTGTGTAGTTCGAGCCGGGCGCCGATGAGCGCGGCCTGCTCTTCGATGCCGCGCAGGCCGTAGTGGCCCGGCCTGGGTACGGCGGGGTCGAAGCCGACGCCGTCGTCGGTGATCTCCAGACACATCCGTTGCGCCGCACCTGCATCTGCCGGGCCAGCTTCCGCGGCCGACGCCGAACCGAGTTGAAGCGTCAGACGCTGCGCCTGTGCATGACGCTCGACGTTGTGAAGTGCCTCCTCGGCAATGCGAAACACCGTCTCGGCGCGTTCGCTGGCGAGTGCGGCCGCTGAGGGCTCGGCCTGCAGCGTCGCCGCCACGCCGGTGCGTTCACGAAAGCGCGCCAACAGTTCCTGCAGCGCCGGCCCGAGGCCGGTCTCGCGCACGCCGTTGTGACGCATCTGGGTGATTGCCGCACGCGCCTCGGTCAGCCCGCTGGCAGCGACCGACTCGGCGCGTGCCAGTTCAGCCTCGAGTTCGCTCTCTGGCCAGCGCTTGCGCAACTTGCGGACCAGCCGGATCTGCGTCAGCAAGGCCATCAGCGAATGGGCCAGCGTGTCGTGCAGGTCGCGCGCCAGGCGCAAGCGCTCGCGGGTCACTGCGGCATGGCGGGCGTCGTCGGCCAGGCGTTCGATGCGAGCGGTGCGCTCGACCACACGCGCGTCGAGTTCGGCATTGAGCGTCTGCAGCGCATGCTTTTCCTGCTGCAGATGGCCCACGACTTCGGCCAGCGTGGCGCCGATGCGGCTGACCTCGTCCTGGCCTGCGGGAACGCTGAGCGCCTGCAGCGTGCCACTGCGCACGCCCAGGGCCTGGCCGGCGAGCGCGGACAGGCGTCGTGTCAGCACCCGCGTCGCCCAGACTGCCGCCGCTGCTGCCGCCAGGCCCGCCAGGAGCACGCTGAGAAAGACCACCTGCCGCGTGGCGCGCGCCGACGCCAGCGCCGTCACCGCATCCTGCCTGACGACGACGGCCCAGCCGAGCCCGCCGTCTTCCAGCCTGTGCTCGGCGTGGCGCCCGACCAGATACGTGCCGCCCTGCGAGAGGTCGGCAGTCGCGGTCAATGCGCGCCCGAGCCAGTCGGGCGGGCCGACCAGCACCGTGCCATCCTCGGCGGCCAGCAACAGGTCCAGTCTGCGACGGGTATCCAGGGAGCGCAACAGTTCGGCCTGAAGCCGTTCGACCCAGGCCCAGGACAATTGAGCCCCCAGCACGCCAACGTTGCGCCCACCGACGTGGGTCAGCGGCACGGCAAGGTCGATGAATCGCTGCCCTTGGCCCTCTGCGGCCCCGGCCCGCAATGTGTCCGGCATTTGCGCCAGCTGAACACCACCCAGGAACGGCCGGGTGCGCCCGTTCTCGAACCAGGGGCGTGCCGAAACATCCTCACCTTCCAGCACGCCACCGGCAGCGGCCGTGACACGTCCTCGTTCATCGGCCACGCCCAGCCAGGCAAACTCGGGAAACTGCGCCTGGACGGCATCGAGATGACGGCGCAGCGCCTCGTTGCCGCGGTCGCTGGAAGCGACGATCTGCGCTGCCGTGGCCTGAACGACGGAGCGGCGCGTCTCCAGGTTCATCGCCAGTGCGTGGCGGATCTGGGTGGCGAACTGCGTCAACAGGCGCTCGCTGTCGGTGCGCACCCGGCTCTCGGCCTCGCCCGCTGCCAGGCTGGCGGCCACCAGGGCCGCCAGCGCCACCAGGGTGAATACCGCCCAGCCGATCGCCGCAGCCAGGTACAGGCGAGGGTCCAATCGCTGCCACAGACTCATCCTGCCGCCCCTGGCACGTGTTGCGGACGAGACGCGGCGTAGGCCACCCGTGCCCAGAAAGTGCCACTTGTCACTGTGCGACACCCGTGGCGCTCGGATAGGCTGCGATGCATGAGTTTGACTTCGCTCTCGTCATTGGCACTTGCCGTGTTCCACATTGTCCGCCAGGGGCACGGAAGCGCTGCCCGACAGCCGAGCCAAGGAGTTCCAGCATGATGGACGAGTTGATCACGGCCGTCGCCCGGGCCGCCAGCCTGCCACCCGAACAGGCCGCCCTGGCAGTGGCTGCCATGCTGCGCTTCTTCACCGCACGGCTGCCTTCGTCCCTGGTGGGCGAATTGCATGCGCGCTTGCAGACCCGAGGGCGTGGCACCACTGCGGAGCCCAACCGCAGCGGCGCTCCCAATGACCCAGAATCGGAACCATGAGCTCAGAACACGCTGCCACCCCTGCGCCCCCGCTACGACTGTTGATCGTCGACGATCAACCGCTGATCCGGCGTGGCCTGGCGATGATGCTCGAGGCCGAGGAAGGCATCGAGATCGTGGGCCAGGCGGCAGACGGCCTGGAAGCCATCGAGATGGCGCTGGCCACCTCGCCCGACGTGGTGGTGATGGACCTGCAGATGCCGCGCGCCAGCGGCGTGGTGGCCACGCGCGAAATCACGGCACAGCGGCCGGCCACACGTGTCGTCGTGCTCACGACGTACGACCATGACGACCTGGTCTTCGAAGCCATCCGCGCCGGTGCCCAGGCCTACCTGCTGAAGGATGCATCGGAGGCCGAGGTACTGGACACCGTGCGCGCGGTGCATCGCGGGGAATCGCGGCTGTCACCTGCCATCGCCCGCAAGGTCATGGACCAGTTCCGGGCATTCTCTGCCCACGCGCTGAACGCTGCGGATGCCGCCCATGCCCCCTCCTCGAGCGCCGCCCCTGTGCCCACAGCGACCCGCCCTTCGCCTGTTGCAGGGCATGGGGTTCCTGGGTCCCTCGAAGACCCGCTCACCGACAAGGAAGAGCGCATCCTTGACCTGCTGTCCCAAGGCAAGAGCAACAAGCAGATCGCCGCGACGGTGTTCCTCGCCGAAGGCACGGTGAAGAACTACGTCAGTCGCATCATGGACAAGCTGCACGCGCGCAGTCGCACCGAACTGGCCGTGCGCGCCGTGGGACGGCGCGGCTGACCCGCTGTCAGGGCAACCGTCCGCCACCGATCCGGTGGCTGTGCAAGCGGTGACTTCTGGCACCGCGCCCGCGACTTGGTCATGACCCGGATGGTGACTTCGATGGTGACGAACGGGCGCTGACACGCTCTGTCGCGATTCCTAGCATGGGGACTTCGAAACAACGAAGCCCGACACCATGGCCACAACCCACCGAACCCTGCCCACCAAACTGATGCACGCAGCGCTGCTGCTGTCCGTGCTGTGGCAACTCGGCGCATCCGGGCTCGTCGAGCGGCCTCGCGCCGGGCAGCCGGGGAACGCCTTCTACGAGATTCACCAGATCGTCGGCCTCACGACGCTGGGCCTGGTCCTGGCCTTCTGGCTGTGGAGCGTGGTGCGCCGCAGGGAAACGCCGCTGATGGCGTTGTTTCCCTGGTTTTCGCAGCCCAGGGTGTCAGCCGTTCTGGCTGACCTGAAGCTTCATTGGGCACTGCTGCGTCAGCGGCGACTGCCCGATGGGGACGCGGAAACACCGCTGGCCAGTGCGGTGCACGGTCTCGGCCTGCTGACGGCCCTGGCCATGGGCGCGACCGGCGCCTGGCTCTACACCCAGAGCGTGCCCGCGGGCCTGGGGCTGGAGGTGCACAAGGCGGTCGCCAACCTGATGTGGGCCTATGTCGTCGGCCACGCGGGGCTCGCCCTGCTGCATCAGGCCACGGGCCACCCGGTACTCAAGCGCATGTTCGGCGGTGGCAGGCCCTGAACGCATCTCTCCTGTGACCAAGGTCACCACGCAGTCATGACCCGGCGGTGGCCGACGGCACTGGGCGCGCAGATCGCGCAGCCAGACACTGGGACTGAACTTCCGGACCCGCCGCCGCCCTCGCTGCAAGGCGGTCCGGTCAGTCGCACCACACGCGATCAAGGAGCACCGATGTCCACGCAAGACCTGCCCACTGTCCCAGAGCCAGACCCGCAGCGCCGCCTCTGGGTGGCTGCCACCGGCGTCATGGGCGGTGTGGCTGTGGTCGCCACCGCCATCCCCTTCGTCTCGACCTTCGCGCCCAGTGAGCGCGCCAAGGCGGCGGGCGGACCGGTGGAGGTCGATCTGTCCGACCTGCAACCCGGCGCGATGAAGACGGCAGAGTGGCGTGGCAAGCCGGTCTGGGTGGTCCGCCGCACGCCGGCCATGCTGGCAGCGCTGCAGGGCCATGACACGGAACTGGCCGACCCGACTTCGGCCCGCGACCAGCAGCCCCCCTACGCCCGAAACGCCACCCGCTCCATCAAGCCCGAGGTCTTTGTCGCCGTCGGCATCTGCACCCACCTGGGCTGTTCGCCCAACGCGGTGCCGGCCGGCACGGCCAACCCCAGCCTGCCGGCCGACTGGCCGGGCGGATTCTTCTGCCCCTGCCACGGATCGACCTTCGACGGCGCGGGCCGCGTGTTCAAGAACAAGCCGGCGCCGACCAACCTCGAAGTGCCGCCCTACCGGTACGCCAGCGAGACGCGGGTGGTGATCGGTGACGGTACGGGCTGATGCCCAACGACGGCAGCGAGCCTCTCATCCACAGGGCCACACCATGCGTCTTTCGAACTGGGGCTACCAAGCCGACTTCTTCGTCTATCCGGTCCTGATCGCGGTGTGCGCGACAGTGACGCTCTGGCACGCGCCACTGAGGGCCGTGGAGCCATCGCTCGCAGCGCTCGGCGCAGGCCTGATCGCCTGGACGGCGCTCGAGTACGCACTGCACCGCTGGTTGTTGCACCGCGTGCCGCCATTCAGCCGGCTGCACGCATTGCACCATGCCCACCCCTCAGCCTTGATCGGTACACCCACGTGGCTCAGCGCGCCGCTGTTCCTGGCCCTGTGGGCCGCCTTGGCTCTTGAAGCATCGACGTTTGTGGCCGGTGGGCTCGCCACCGGCCTGATGATCGGCTACCTTGCGTACGCCGCCGTGCACGACGCCGTGCATCACCGCCGGGCGCGGCCGGGCTCCTGGCTGTACCACGCCAAGCTGCGCCACGCGCGGCACCATCGCGCCGAGGCAGACTCCGAATTCGGTGTCAGCAGCGGCATCTGGGATGCCGTCCTGCGCACCACCAGCCGGCCATCCCACCAGACGGCTTGACCCCATGGACCGGCGTCCGAACCCCGCCACTGAGCGGCCACCGCGCCGCCATCGAAAGCCCGACATGTCCAGCCCCGAGCCCGACGCTGGCACTGCCGCGCCACCGCTGAAGCCGACCGACCGCTCTTGCGGTCTGTCCGCTGCAGAGGCAAGCCATCGCCTGGCGCTGTTCGGTGCCAATGCCATCGCAGACCGCCAGGTCGCGGCCTGGCGCCAGCTGGTGGTCAAACTGTGGGCACCCGTGCCGTGGATGCTGGAAGCGGTGATCGTGCTGCAGTTGCTGCTGGGCCGGCACCTGGAGGCACTGGTGATCGTGGTGCTGCTGGTGTTCAACGCTGTGGTGGCGTTTGTGCAGGAGCGAAGGGCCAAGGATGCCCTGGCCTTGTTGCGGCGCCAGCTGCACGTCAGCGCGCGCGTGCTGCGCGACGCCGCATGGCAACAGATTCCCGCCGAACAGCTGGTGCCAGGTGACCTGGTGCACCTGCGTGCGGGAGATCTGGTACCGGCCGATCTGACGCTGTTCGACGGTGTCGTCTCGCTGGATCAGGCCGCCCTGACCGGCGAGAGCCTGCCGGTGGACGCCGGCCCCGGCCAGCCGGCCCACACCGGCTCCATCGTGCGCCAGGGCGAAGCCACTGGCGAAGTCATCGCCACCGGCGCACGCACCTTCTTCGGCCGCACCGCCGAGCTGGTTCGCGACTCCAGCGCGCCCAGCCACATGCAGCGCACGATCTTCGCGATCGTCAAGCGCCTGGTGATCTTCGACGCCGCGCTGGCCGCGATGGTGATCGTCTATGCCGCGCTGCACCACCTGCCCATGCTGGACACTGCCGTGTTCGCGCTGATGCTGCTGGTGGCGTCGGTCCCCGTGGCCCTGCCTGCCACCTACACGCTGGCCACCGCGCTCGGCAGTCTGCAGCTGGCGAAGAAGGGCGTGCTGGTCACGCGGCTGCCCGCGGTGGAAGAGGCGGCAGCGATGGACACGCTGCTGTCCGACAAGACCGGCACGCTGACGCAGAACATCCTGACGCTGTCGGGCGTGACGGTGCTGGCAGCCGGCAGCGATGCCGACGCCGTGCTGCGCACCGCGGCCCTCGCCAGCGACGGCGCCACGCAGGACCCGCTGGACCTGGCCGTCCTGGCGCCCGCTCGCGCCCAAGGGCTGCTTGCCGATGCCCCGATGCGTCAGGCCTTCCATCCGTTCGATCCCGGCACCCGGCGCAGCGAGGCGGTGTACACCGTCGACGGCCGGGCCTGGCGCGCCGTCAAGGGCGCGGCCAGCGTGATCGGCCCCCTGTGCCGGCTGGATGCGGCGCAACTGGCGGCACTGGCAGACGCGGAGCGCGACCTCGCGCAAAGCGGCGCGCGCGTGCTTGCGGTGGCTGCCGGCACGGCCGACGCGCTGCAACTGCTGGGCGTCGTCGGCCTGTCCGACCCGCCGCGTCCGGACGCCGCCGCAGTCATCGCCCAGCTCAAGCAGCTCGGTGTGCGCGTGCAGATGGCCACCGGTGACGCGCTCGAGACGGCTCGAGCCATCGGTGCCACGCTCGGCCTGGGGACGCGCGTGTGCGAAGCACATGGCGATGGACTGCTCAAGCCCGAGGCATGCGACCTGTATGCCCGCGTGCTGCCCGAAGAAAAGCACGCCATCGTTCAGGCCCTGCAACGCGACGGGCACGTCACCGGCATGACCGGCGACGGGGTGAACGACGCGCCGGCGCTGCGCCAGGCCGAGCTGGGCGTGGCCGTGGCCACCGCCACCGACGTGGCCAAGGCCGCGGCCGGCGTCGTGCTCACCGACCCCGGCTTGGGCGGCGTGCTGACCGTCGTGCAGGTCGGGCGCGAGGTGCACCGTCGCATGCTCACCTACACCCTCAACAAGACGCTCAAGACCTTCGAGATCGTCGTCTTCCTGGTGCTCGGTCTGTGGCTCACCGGCGGCTTCGTCATCTCGTCCACGCTGATCGTGCTGATGCTGTTCACCAACGATTTCGTCACCATGACGATCGCCACCGACCGGGTGCGGCCGGCCGCCTTGCCGCAGCGCTGGCGCGTGGGCCGCCTGATGGGAGCGGCCGGGGTGTTTGCAGCGCTGTCATTGCTGTTCTCGTTCGGCGCCTACGCCTGGGTGCGCGCCACGCAGGGGCTGCAACCCGCTGCCTTGCAGACGGTCGTGTTCCTGTTGCTGGTGTTCACCAACCAGGCCTGCATCTGGGTGCTGCGCACCGACGGCCGGCTGTGGTCGCAGGCAGCCGGGCGCTGGATGGCCTGGGCCAGCATCGGCGATGTGCTGCTGGTGAGCCTGTTGGCCCTCCAGGGCTGGCTGATGGCCGCACTGCCGGCCGCGCTGGTGGCCGGCCTGCTGCTGGCCTGTGTGGCGTTCGCCGTACTGCTCGATCAAACTAAACGGATCGTTTTCCCACGATATGCCATCGTTTGAAGCGGCGGTCACTGCTGCTGCGAGTGCGTCCCGTTGCCAACAAGCTGCACGCGCCGGGAGCCGGTGCGCTCGGGTTCAGGGTGCGATCAAACCCACATGTCGAGCTTGATCGCCGTACGTGAAGACAACGTCCGCTGCGGCATGCAGCAGCGAATGGTCCTGGCCCTTGTAGTGGAGGCGCGAAAGCAGATCTCTCATCAGGTTCAGGTGGGCACTTTCCTTGTCGTCAGCGCGCACCACGGTCCATGGCGAGACTGTGCTGTGCGTTCGGGCGAACATGGCATCGCGCGCGGCACTGTAGTCGTGCCAATGCTTCTGTGCCACGGCGTCGATGGGGCTCAGCTTCCACTGCTTGAGCGGATCGACGCGCCTGTCCTTCAGGCGCTTCTTCTGCTCGGCCTTGGTGATGTCAAGGTAGTACTTGAACAGGCGAATCCCTGAGCGCACGAGCATCTGCTCGAAGATCGACACGCTGTCCATGAATTCCAGGTACTGTGCATCGGAACAGAAACCCATCACCCGTTCGACCCCGGCACGGTTGTACCAACTGCGATTGAACAGCACGAACTCCGCGGCCATCGGCAGGTGCGGCACGTACCTCTGGAAGTACCAGGCCGTGGCCTCGCGGTCGGACGGCTTGTTCAAGGCGACCACGCGCGTATCACGCGGCGAGAGGTGTTCGACAATGCGCTTGATGGTTCCGTCCTTGCCGGCGGCATCACGGCCTTCGAGCAGGATCAGAACGCGATCGCCCTGGCGGATGAGGTGCTTCTGGAACTTCACCAGTTCGATCTGCAGCGCGTGCAAGGCATCGGTGTTGTGCATCGGCGGTGCCCCCTGAATGATTCGCAAGCCGTGGTCGTGCAACGACTGATCGCGCAGCGCGTCAAGAAGCCCGGATCAACAGCACCGGTTGCTTTGCCGATCGGATGACACCCTCGGCCACGCTGCCCAGCAGCAGGTGCCGAAACCCGCGCCGGCCGTGCGTCCCTACCACGATCAGGTCGGCCGGCCAGCGCTGCGCCTCTGCCACCAGTTCATCCGCTGCATGCTCGTTGATCGTCACGATCTGGATCAGCTTGGTCTCCGCCTCCAGTCCTCTGGCCCGCACTTGCGCCAAGGCCTTCTCGAGGATCTGCTCTCCAGATTTGTATAGCGCACGCTCGTACTCGTCCAACTCAAACGGCGTCTCGGCACTCAGGTAGGCCGGCCCCGCATCGACAACATGGACAAGGCGCAAGGCCGAGCCCTGCTCCTTCGCCAGCGTGATGGCCTCGACAAGGGCTGCATCCGATGTAGGACTGCCGTCGATGGCGACCAAGACCTTCGGGTACATGTCACTCTCCTGGTTCGGTGCTTGAGTGCGGAAACCGGCTGAAGTTGGGTCAGTACGCCGCCCACACATACAGATAGGTGGTGTCGTTCGAGCCCGCATTCCTGCCTGCACCATCGTAGTTCGCACTCAATCCGGCGAACGTCGAATAGTGGGTGCGCTGCAGTCCGATGCGCATGTTCTCGATCGGCATGTAGGCCATCTCGAACATGCGACCCGAAGTGTCACCCCGGCCGCTGAACGTGCCCAGCCCGGTGAAATCGGCGTCACCCCGCGCGCGCCATGCGCCAAGCGTCGCTTGCAGTTTATTGCGCCAGATGACATCGGCGCTCATGCGCGTTGATGTGATGCGCGTTGCCGGGCTGTCGTGCGCCGCCGCAGTTGCGCGCCAGTCGGTGTGTTCCCTGATTCGGTAGGCGTGCGCGGTTGCGGCCCAGTCACCACCGCCGAGAAACTGGTACTGCGCATCGACGCCGAGATCGCGGAGGCGATCCGCAGGCCCCTGGGTCATTGTGTAGTCCGGATACTGCTGCGCGTTGAGCCCGAAAGCGCCGACCGTCAGCGATTGACCATGGTCAAAGTTCTTTGTGGCAGTCAACCGCCAATAGGGGTTGTAGCCCTTGAGCGTCACGCGGTCTGTGAGTGGGTTCGGCGTCGTACCCGCACGCAAGATCGAGAAGATGCCGTCGGCGGTGCGGTAGGCGCCCAGTTCCAGATAGAGGAAGTTGTCGATGAATGAGTAAGCGCTGAGCCCGGCAATTCGCGGCTGGGCTTCAATGAACGTCGACAGCGGGCCGAACCCTTCACTGGCGACCTTGGGTGACTGGTACGGATAGGCCCAGGCGGGGCTTGAGTTGAAGACGTCTTGCACCATCGGCGCGTTGTTGAGCGTCAGGCCGACCAGCATCTGAACGTCGCGCACGCTGAGTTGGTGCGTGACGCGGAGGTCGACGTTGTCGATGCTGCTGTGCCCCGAGAAGCTGCCGTCGGGGTTCTGTACCAGGTTGTTGTAGGTCCACTGGACAAACCCGCCGACGTTGTCGGTGACCTTGCCGCCGGTGAACAGACTGCCACCTTCAACTGCCGGTGTGCCACTCTTGGGATAGGCACCGCCAGCGTTGTCTGCAATTCGGTTGACCGAGGCCAACGCCATGGCCGAGATCGGAATGTCCTGCCTGGTCCCGAACGTATAGCCGCTGAGCTTGAAGGCGCGTCCGAACGGCGTGAGCTCCGGGAATCCGGCGTGGCATGACGCGCACTGCTGGCCGGTCTGCCGCGCATACAGCGGCAAGGCCAGCGCAGTGCCTGGCATCGCGCCGATCCACACAGCCGCCAGGAACATCGTTCTCAGCAGACGTTTGAGCATGATGTTCTCCCAATAAGGATGGCTGACTCGCCAGCGGCGTAAAGCTTTGTCGATCCACGGCATCCTAGGAGACACATCGGGCTGCCGGCAGTGCCGGCCGCCACTGCTGGCCGTGACGTTCGTCATGTGCCTGAGCTTTGTTGATTCACGTCAACGCGACCATACGGCCACGTGCGCCGCAAACAAACGCCATGGTCAGTGGCAAGTGGTGACCTTGCAGTGACGTCCGGCCCTGTGCACAGGCCATGACGGAACAGACACTGCAGACCTGAACTCGCCGAGACCACTGCGCATGCCTCCGCTGACCCAAGCCCTGATCGTCGCCAACGTGCTGGCCTTCCTGCTCGAGCAGGTGCTCGGCAATGCCGTTACCGGCTGGTTCGCGCTCTGGCCGTTGAGCACCGGCCTGTTCATGCCCTGGCAGCTCGCGAGCTATGCCTTCCTGCACGGCGGTCTCACCCACCTCGCGTTCAACATGTTCGGCCTTTGGATGTTCGGCAGCGAGCTGGAGCGCATCTGGGGCTCGCGACGACTCGGCATCTTTTACGCGGTGAGCGTGCTGGCCGCCGCCGCCATGCAATTGGCGGTGACCGCGGTGCTCGGCAGCCACGTGCCGACCGTCGGTGCGTCAGGCGGGCTGTTCGGATTGCTCATCGGCTTCGCCATGGTCTTCCCGCACCGCAAGATCGTGCCGCTGCTGCCTCCCATCCCGATGCCAGCCTGGCTGTTCGTGACGCTCTACGGGCTGGTCGAACTGACGCTGGGCGTGACCGGCACGGCCAGCGGCGTCGCGCATTTCGCCCACCTTGGCGGGCTGCTCGGCGGCTGGCTGGTGATGCGCTACTGGCGCGGCCAACTGCCATTTCGCAGTTTCGATCACTGATCGCCTTCCCAACCATGTCCCTTTTTCCGGAAAGAACGATGCAAACCATGACCTACCCACAGGCCGATGCAGACCGGAGCGAGGCGCTGACCAAGGTGCCCGAAGTCACGCTGCTCTTCTGGATCGTCAAGATCGCTGCGACGACATTGGGTGAGACCGGTGGCGACGCGCTGTCGATGTCGCTGAACCTGGGCTACCTGCTCAGCACCGGCATCTTCGCGGCCCTGTTCATCGTGGCCGTGGCCGCGCAAATGCGTGCGCGGCAGTTCCACCCGTGGGTCTACTGGACGACGATCGTCGCCACCACCACGGTCGGCACGACACTGGCCGACTACTTCGACCGGTCGCTGGGCATCGGCTACAGCGGCGGAACGACCATCCTGCTGGTCTTGCTGCTGACCTCGCTATGGACATGGCAGCGGACCTTGGGGACCGTCTCGGTCGAGAGCGTCAGTTCGCCGAAGGCTGAAATCTTCTACTGGGTGACGATCATGTTCTCCCAGACCCTGGGCACGGCGCTCGGCGACTGGACGGCCGACACCGCCGGACTGGGCTACTCGGGCGGTGCACTGGTCTTCACCGGCCTGTTGTTGCTCGTGGTGGCCGCCTACCGGTGGACCCGCATTTCCCGGACTGCGCTCTTCTGGGCCGCCTTCGTGCTGACCCGGCCCTTGGGCGCGGTGGTTGGCGACTACCTCGACAAGCCCGTGGCCGCGGGCGGCCTGGCCTTGAGCCGACTCGGCGCCTCCGCGGTGTTACTGGGTTTCATCGCCGCCTGCCTGTTCTTCTTCACACACCGTGCCAGCCTCAAGGAGCACTGAGCCATGTCCAGCGAGCACGCCCGCCTGACCCGTCCTGCCGAGAGCCTCACGGCGCTTGTGCTGCAAGGTGGCGGCGCACTTGGCGCCTACCAGGCAGGTGCCTTCGAGGCACTGGCCGACGCGGCGCACCAGCCCGATTGGGTGGCCGGCATCTCGATCGGTGCCATCAACGCGGCGCTGATCGCCGGCAACCCACCGGAGCGCCGTGTGCAAAGGCTGCAGGACTTCTGGCAGCGCGTGACCGCATCGGTGCCCTCATGGGGCTGGACCGTGGCCGACGGACCGTTGCGCCATTGGTCCAACGATTGGGCTGCGGCCTGGGGCGCAGCCTTTGGTCTGCCGGCGTTCTTCCAGCCGCGGCCGGGGGCAACGCTCTGGCCAGGCGAGTGCGACCGCCCCAGCCTCTATGACACCGCGCCGCTGCACGAGACGCTGCGCGCACTGGTGGACTTCGACCGCCTGAATGACGGCCCCATGCGGCTGAGCGTCGGCGCGGTGGATGTGCAAAGCGGCAACTTTGCCTACTTCGACAACCGCCAGCAGCGCATCGGCCCCGAGCACATCATGGCCAGCGGCGCGCTGCCGCCGGGCTTTCCGGCGGTGACGGTGGACGGCCGCGCGTACTGGGATGGCGGCCTGGTCTCCAACACCCCGCTCCAGCACGTGGTCGAGAACCTCGCCAGCGAGGCGGCGACGATCTTCCAGATCGACCTGTTCAACGCCCGCGGCGCCTTGCCGCGCACCCTGGCGCAGGTGGCCGACCGCGAAAAGGACATCCGCTTCTCCAGCCGCACGCGCGCCGTGACCGACATGCTGCACGAGCGGCAAGACCTGCATCAGCGCCTGCGCGCACTCGCGGCCCTGCTGCCGCCGGCACGACGATCCGACCCGCAGGTGCAGCAGCTGCTGGCCGGCACGCGTGACACCGCCATCACGCTGGTGCACCTGATCCACCGCCACAAGGGCAGCGAGACCCAGACGCGCGACTACGAGTTCTCGCGCGCCTCGATGCAGGAGCACTGGCAGGTGGGTCATGCCGACATGGCGCACTCGCTGCGGTCATTGGCGACCACCAAGGCCAAGCCCGAGCCCGGCGACTTCCGCGTTTTCGACTACACCCGCCCCGTTCACCCAGGAGTCACACCATGAATGCCGACGACGTGCGCAAGAGCGCCTTTGCGATGCCTTTGACCAGCCCGTCCTACCCCCGTGGACCGTATCGCTTCGTCGATCGCGAGTTCCTCGTCATCAGCTACCGCACCGACCCGGTGGCGCTGGCCGCCGCCGTCCCCGAGCCGCTGGTGCCCGCCGGAGACCTGGTGCGCTTCGAGTTCATACGCATGCCCGACTCGACGGGTTTCGGCGACTACACCGAGTCGGGCCAGGTCATTCCGGTCACTTTCGAAGGCCGCCATGGCGTCTACGTGCACAGCATGTACCTCGACGATGACGCGCCGATCGCCGGCGGGCGCGAGATCTGGGGCTTCCCGAAGAAGCTCGGCAGCCCGGCACTGCGCGTCGACAAGGACACGCTGCTGGGTACGCTGGACTACGGGCAGGTTCGCATTGCCACCGGCACCATGGGCTACAAGCACCGCAGTGCCGACCGCGACACCGTGCTGCGCTCGCTGGGCGAGCCCAACTGGCTGCTGAAGATCATGCCGGACGTCGACTGCAGCCCGCGCGTGTGCGAGCTGGTCGAGTACCGGCTCGAAGACGTGATTCTCAAGGGCGCCTGGGAAGGCCCGGCGGCCTTGCAACTGTTCGAGCACGCCCTGGCGCCCGTGGCACGCCTGCCGGTGCTGCAGGTGCTGGGTGGCCTGCACTTGAGCACCGACCTCACCCTCGGCCTGGGCCGCGTGGTGCACGACTACCTCGGCCGCTGAGCCAGCGGCATCACTTCAAGGAGAAACACATGAGACTCGATGGCAAAGTCGCTTTCGTCACCGGTGCTGCCAGCGGCATCGGCCGGCACATCGCGCAGGTTTACGCCGACGCCGGCGCGGCCATTGCGGTGGCCGACCTAAACCCGCAAGCCGCAAAGGCGGCGGCCGGGGACCTGCGCGCGAGCGGGGCCAAGGCCCTCGCGGTGGCCGTGGACGTGACCGACGAGGCCGCCGTGGATGCGGCTGTCGCGCACACGGTGGCCGAACTCGGCGGCCTGGACGTGCTGGTCAGCAATGCCGGCATCCAGATCGTGGCTCCACTGCAGGACTTCAGCTTCGCCGATTGGAAAAAGCTGCTCGCGGTGCATCTCGACGGCGCCTTCCTGACCTCTCGCGCGGCGATGCGCCAGATGATCAAGAGCGGCCGCGGTGGCTCGATGATCTTCATGGGCTCGGTGCATTCGAAGGAGGCCTCGGTGCTGAAAGCGCCCTATGTGACCGCCAAGCACGGGCTGGAGGGCCTGACGAAGGTCATCGCCAAGGAAGGTGCGGCCCACGGCGTGCGTGCCAACCTGATCTGCCCCGGCTTCGTGCGCACGCCGCTGGTGGACAAGCAGATTCCCGAACAGGCTCGCGCGCTCGGCTTGTCCGAGGACGAAGTGATCCGGAAGGTCATGCTCAAGGAGACGGTGGACGGTGAGTTCACCACCGTCGACGACGTGGCGCAGGTGGCGCTGCTGTTCGCGGCCTTCCCCAGCAACGCTCTCACTGGGCAGTCGCTGGTGGTCAGCCACGGTTGGTTCATGCAGTGAGGATGAGACACTGAGCGGACGCCGACGCATTCAAGGAACAGACCATCGTCGCGACACGCAAGTACGGCCTACAAAAGGGTCTGCGTCAGATCGGCCCTGGCCTGATCACCGGCGCTGCCGACGACGACCCCAGCGGCATCGCCACCTATTCGCAGGCCGGCGCCCAGTTCGGGTTCTCGATGCTGTGGACCGTGGTCTTCACGCTGCCGCTGATGGTGGCGATCCAGATCGTCAGTGCGCGCATCGGCCACGTCACCCGGCGCGGCCTGGCGGCCAACATCAGGGCCGGCTTTCCGCGCTGGGTGCTGTTTGGCGTGGTGGGCATGCTGCTGGCGGCGAACACGCTCAACCTGGCCGCAGACATCGCCGCGATGGCCGAAGCCCTGCGTCTGCTGGTCGGCGGCTCGGCGCACGTCTATGCAGTGACATTCGGTCTGCTGTGCCTGGTGCTGCAGGTCTTCCTGCCCTACAAGCGCTACGTGCGCTGGCTGAAATGGCTGACGCTGGCGCTGCTGTCCTATGTCGGCGTGGTCTTCACGCTGCACGTGGACTGGTGGGCCGTGGCCCATGAACTCTTCCACCCCCGACTGGCAGCCACGAACGAAGTGCTGTTGATGGTCGTCGCCGTGTTCGGCACCACCATCAGCCCCTACCTGTTCTTCTGGCAGGCGGCGCAGGAAATGGAAGACACCACCGATGCCACGCCGCAGACTCCTAAAGACGTGCGGCGCCACCTTCGCCGCATCAAGGTCGACACGATCATCGGTGGTGGTGTGCGACCTGGACCGGTTCAAGCACATCAATGACACCTTCGGCCACGGGGCCGGGGACTTCGTGCTGCGGTCCTTCGGGGAACGGGTCACCGCCACCCTGCGGGAGGCCGATCTGGCGGGCCGGATCGGGGGAGAGGAGTTCCTGATGATCCTGCCGGAAACCGACTTGACCGGCGCCATGCCCTTCGCTGAACGCCTGCGGCGGGCGGTGGCCGATACCCCCATGGCGCTGACCGGGGAGGGCCTCACGGTCAGCTGCAGCCTGGGTGTCGCCCAGCGGGAACCGGACGATCTGGATGCGGGCCAGTTGCTGGCCCGGGCCGATGCGGCTCTCTACCGGGCCAAGGCGGAGGGGCGGAATCGCGTCTGCCGGGGCTGAAGCGCCTGGGCTAGACTGGTTCCGATGTCCCCCGAACCCATCCCTCTCGAGCCCCAGTCCCTCGCCGCTCCCGCCGACCCTCCGGCAGCGCGTCAGTGGGTGCTGGTGCGGTACATCGGTCAGCCGCTGGGGGAGGTGATCCCCTTGCCGCCAACGGGGCTGGATATCGGCCGCTCGCAGGAAAGCGCCATCTTCCTGCCGGAGCCCGAGGTGAGCCGCCGGCACGCGCGGCTCGAAATCGCCGCGGACGGTGCTGCGGTGGCGCTGCGGGACATGGGCTCCACCAACGGGGTGTATGTGAACGGCCGGCGGGTCGAGGCCGATCCCGGTCCCGCGCTGCTCCAGCCTGGCGACGTGGTGCGGGTCGGTGCGCACGCCTTCAAGCTCAAATGGCTGGATCCCCTTGAACAGCGCTTCCAGTTGGCCACTGGATCCGCCACCCAGGATGCCCTGTCCGGCGTGGGCAATCGCGCCATGGTCCTGCACCAGCTGGAAGCCCACTTCGAGCTGGCCCGCCGGCACCACCGCTCGCTGTCGGTGCTGCTGGCCGACCTGGACCATGTGGAGCGCCTCAACGGCACGCACGGCAGCGAGGCCGGGGACCGGGTGATCCAGGTGTTCGGCGGGCACCTGCTGCGCCGGCTGCGCGGCTCGGATCCCGTGGGGCGTCTGGGTGGCGAGGAATTCCTGGCGGTGTTGCCCGAGACCTCCGCCGCGCTGGCGCTCACGGCTGCCGACGATGTGCGCCTGGCCCTGGCCGACCACTGGGTGGAACTGGGCGACGGCCGCCTGATCCAGGCCACCTGCAGCCTCGGGGTGGCGGACCTGAAGCCGGGTGATACGGACAGCGGAGTGCTCCTCGCCCGCGCCGATGCGGCCCTCCACCGCGCCAAGGCCGAGGGTCGGAACCGCGTCGCCCAGGCCCCATGACCGGCCTGCGGCCCCCGGTGCAGATCGGGAGCGTGCGGCTGCTGGAGCCCCTGGGTGAAGGCGGGATGGCCCTGGTCTTCCGCGGGGAGGACCGGTTCCGCCACCTGAGCGTGGCCGTGAAGTTGTTGCGGCCCGAGGTGCACGGCGACTCGGAGCTGGTGCGCCGGTTCCTGCGGGAAGGGGAAGTGCTCACGAGGCTGACCCATCCCCACCTGGTGGAGATCTTCGCCCACGGCCGAAGCGGGGCCTGGCCGTACCTCGTGATGGAGTTGCTGCCCGGCGGCAGCCTGAAGGCCTGCCGGGGCGAAGCGCCCGCAGCCCTGGCCCGCCGGTTGGTGCCGGTCTGCGCTGCCCTGCAGACCGCCCACGGGGCCGGGGTCATCCACCGCGACCTCAAACCCTCGAACCTCCTATTCGCGGCGGATGGCCGGCTCAAGGTCACCGACTTCGGTGTCTGCCTCTGGGAAGGGGAGGAGGGCCGGACCCGCGCCACCCGCAGCCAGATGGTGGTGGGCACCTTGGGCTACATGGCACCCGAACAGCACGGCGACCCCCGCCGGGTGGACGGGCGCTGCGATGTGTACACCCTGGGCGCGGTCCTCTTCGAGTTCGCCACGGGCCAGCCCTACGCCCAGGTGCTGCTTCCCCCCGCCGCGGTCCGGCCCGGCTTTCCGCCCCGCCTGGCCGGCCTGATCCTGCGCTGCCTGCAGCCCGATCCCGGCAGGCGCCTGCCGGACATGGCCACCCTCGGCCTGGAGCTGGCCCATTGGCTCGACAGTGCCGAGGCCGCGGGCTGGGGGGAGGAACCCCTGCCGGGCTACCGGGCGGAAGATCGGG
>CAVVSC010000015.1:0-40612 GCA_963750785.1 uncultured beta proteobacterium
GGTCGTAAGTCGTGTGCACGCCGGGCAGGCTGGCCAGCGCTTCGCCCAGCGTGCGCCAGCCGAAGGTCTTGATGTCCTGGCGGGTGATGACGCTGACCGCGGCGGCGATCTCGCTTTGCTTCTGCTCGTACTTGGAAGCGCCGACGACGCTGATATTGAGCAGCTGTTCCAGGCGCAGCGACGTGAGGTCCGTGGTGGATTCGGCAAACGACGGGCACGCGACCTTGAGTGCCGCGAGAAACAACACAGGCCGAAACGCGCGGGTGCTGGGTCGCCCGAGGCTCTCATCCGTCCCCCAACTGTTGCGTGGGTTCATGTTGGCCTTTCGAAATGTGCTCGGCAGTTCGATGCCATGCGCCAGCAAGTCTAAACCCTCGCAAGCTGCCGTTTGACCGCATCTTGCAACGACGCCGCCCGGCAATATGTGCTGCTTTTAACGATGCTGACGTCTTTGAAACTAAACTTTACATCGTGGGACCAAGCCGAGCTCACGCGCTGGCAACCGGGGTTTGCAGGCAAACGCGCGTGGAGCACGGTGCGCAAGCATCTGCTGCTGGCCGCCGAGAACAAGATCGCCCGCGGGAATTCGTTGCGCTCGCGGCTCTACATCCCCGAGGTGTTTTCTGTTGATCAGCGCGACGCGATCAACGCCAGGCGGATGGCACAGTGGTCGCAAGCCATCGCCACCTTCAGCGTTGCGGCGGCAGGCATCCCGACCATCGCGGAGCTGTCGCTGATGCCGGTGACACGGTACTGGCTGCCGGTCGAAGACGGATTCGAGAAGCAGCTCATTGAGCGGCTCGTGGCTGATGGGCAGTCGTTCGTGAAGGGTCTTCGCTTCAACCTGCCGCCAGATCACGTGCTGGCCAGTGCTGTTCTGATCGATGTCGCCGCGGCTCCGATTCCACTGTGCATCGCGCCGCGTGGCGCCGACAAAGAACGTCTGGCTCGTGTGATCAACGATGTCGAACTACGCAATGCGTCGCCTACTTGGGTTTGGCACGTCTCGCAAGGCACCATGCCACCGCTGCCGAGCCAAAGCCGGCCGCCCCAGGCAGCGTAGCTCGTGCGCCTGTCGCGTCACCCGACCCTGCCGATTCACATCAGCGCCACGAGTCCTGATTTTTGGGCTCCACGCGCTGGTTGAACCACAACTCGCGCCAATCGCAATGAAAGTCCTCCCACAGGTCGGACCACCGAGTGGAGTCATAACCGCCGCGAAAGTCGACGACCGGCGCAAGGCGGACGATGTAGCTCACCAGCGTGCCAGGCGGCATCAACGTCGAAAGCTGCTGGTACTCGTGGACGGCGGTTTCGGGTTCGAGGGCAAGGTACAGGGCGGGAGTGCCCGGGCGGTTGACCCGCCCACCGTGTGTCGCCGCCCCTGCGCCACTGGTGGGCGCCGTGGCCCACCGTGGCGCATGCATGCGGTACGCCGTGACCGGGCCCAGCTCGGTCAGGATCATCCCGCAGCACCGGCCTCGATGGACGCCACATACCGCAGAACGTCATCGGTCCGCCCTTCCGAGACCAGCCGCTCAGCCGTCTTGTAGCCGAACACGGACAGCGGCTCGTTGCGGTACCAGAACAGCGCCTTGTTCAGATCGCCGTTCAGGTCAGTCGCGGCCTTGATGACGCGCAGCGCCTCGCGCAGGAAGTCCTGAATGCCACGCGACCCCGGCGCGCGGTTGATCGTATTGCGATGCACGTGCGCCTGTTCGGCCAGCGTCTGCAGGTCAATGTGCATGGCCTGGCTAAAGCGTTTGGGCGACAGCACGGGCGCTGGCGTATCAGGGTCCTTCAGGAAGTCGAGGAAGTGCTGATACGTACCGCCCAGCACCGGCGAGTCGAGAACTGCTGCGTCTGCCATATGTGAGCTTTCGTGAGGCAAAGCACTATTTGTGCACTATTTGAGCACGCATATCGCAGCATGGCAAGTGTGTGAGCGGCAAGGTCAAACAGACCGCGGACACGAGCCAACACCGGGGGTAGTCTTTGGGCTGCCAAAGATGTGTCAGCTGTATAGGCGTGCGGGCCATCACTTGATCCAGTCGGACGGTTCTTCAAACACGGCTGCCAGTCAGCACTGATCTGCAGCATATGCAACACGCTCGGGTTAACGCATCGACCCCGATCGTCGTTCCGTTGCTAAGTAAAGAGTACCCGAAGAAGATCTGGAGAAAGTTTGAGTCGGAACAGTTCAAGCAGCGATTCGGTCAGAATTCTGTAATTCCGATTTGGTACGCCGACGCTCCTCCTGGCATGTTCGATGAAAGTCGCAAGTACGGCGGTATGACCTTTGATCCAACCAAAGACTTCAGAGCTCAAGTGGACAGCATCGTCGAGGCACTTGCAAGGAAGCTTGAGGAGGAGCGTAAGGTGGAAGCGAAGGTTGCAGAGGGCTAGACGGCGAATTGATAAAAAGGAGTACGAGTGAGGTTTGTGCAAGAGAACAAGTAGAGACGGGAGAGCAGCATGAGTCGAAAAAAATCAAGCCCCGGTGAGGACCTAATGCATGCGGTGGCAAAGCTGCCCTGGTGGGGCGGCGTAATACTGGCTGTTGTCAGCTATCTCCTGCTTCACAGTTTCGCTAATCCCACGCAAGTCGCTACGTTGCAAGCAGGGCATGCCGGCGCGTTTGCTGTCAAAGCCATCGTCACCGGAATGGCAAACATTCTTCAGTTTCTGATTCCCGTTGTCTGCATTGCCGGGGCGGGCGTGTCGCTTTGGCGCGGTCGCAAAAGCCAGGCGCTGGTCGCCAATGTGGTGCAGGCCAAGAGCGCTGATGCGCTGGACGGTATGTCGTGGCGGGAGTTCGAGGTGCTGGTGGGTGAGGCGTTTCGTCTACAGGGCTTTAGCGTTGTCGAAACAGGCGGTGGCGGTGCCGACGGCGGCGTCGACCTGGTGCTGACCAAGGGCTCAGAGAAGTTCCTTGTTCAGTGCAAGCAATGGAAGGCCTACAAGGGGCAATGTCCCGAGTGCTGTTGAACGCGGCCGGATGACGGCTCCTTGTTCGTGATACTACGCGGCCTTTCGGTGAGCGTTGGTGGCGGCATTGGCCGGGGCTTTCAATACAGCTAATAGGTCCTTCATTTCGCGGTGTCCGCGCAGCTTGCGGAAGCGCCCTTTGGAGTCGCTCAGTGCGGCAGCTGCCCAGCGCAGCGTCATCTGTCCGTCCTTCCATCGTTTGACGTTGCGCGTGAAGTGAGCGATCAACCCGTTCAGGTTCTCGATCGGGTTGGTCGTGCGCAGCGTGCGGTATAGCGCCCCGGTGATCCCCAGTGTCTGCACTGTCAACGTCTCCTCCAGACCCTCTCGCAGGCTAGCGGCCGCGCCGGGGTGCTTGGCCTGCAGCGACGTCGCCAGCCGCGCCAGCTGCTTCTTGGCCAGCTCAGCGTTGGTGCTGCCCCAGGCATCACGCATGGCACGGCCTACGCCGGCGTGCAACTCCTTGGGCAGGTGCTCGATCACGTTTCGCCGCTTGTGCTCCTGGCACCGCTGCACCAGCGCCAGTTCGCCGAAGCAGTCCAGGATCGCGCGGCGCAAGGCCTTGCCGCCGTCGATCACCCACAGCCTCTTGCGATCGGCATCGAGCCCTCGCTCGACCAGGTCGCTCAGCAGCGAGCGCACGACCCGCGTGCTCTCCGTGGAGCCTTCACGCAGCCCCAGGATGTGCTTGTTTCCCTGGGAGTCGATGCCCAGGGCCACCAGGATCACACGGTCACGGAAGTGGATGCCGTCGATCATCACCACCGGCAGATCCAGCTCCTTGATCGAGCTCGACAACCACTCCTGCAGCTGCTTCTCGCTCAGCGCGATCCAGCGCCGCGACACCGAGCTCTTGGACACCGACAGCGCCTCCTCCGGCTCGGGAAGTGGATCCAGGGTGCCGGCGTATCGACGGGTGGAGACGCCGGCGGCCATCGATGCCATCGTGGCCATGTCCAACGGGTCCGTATGCGCCGCCCACGCGAACGTGGGCAGTTCCAACTCGCCACGTCGCAGGCTGCGTGCCCGTGGCTTGTCGATGGCAATGCGCTGGCCTCCCAGCACGACGCTGGATCGCGTGGTGCCGCCACGCACTGCCTTGCGGGCCGCGTTGGGCACATTCATCGGACCGCACATCACCTCCCTGTCGGCTTCCATCATGGCTGCCAGAACTTGCTTGCCGGCGTTCACGCACAGACCGTAGAACGCGTCCTTCACGTCACGAAGGACGGTCTGGACATTGAGGGAGAGCTGCACTTGGGCAGCAGGTACTACCCGCAGCGCGGGCTTCGTGCGAGACTTCATTTCGGTGGTTCCTTTCTTTGCTTGCAAGGCACCCGCATGTTCACATGCGGGCGAAAGGAACCGCCACCCTCAGCTCATCAGTTCAACAATTTCTGGGACATCGCCCCTACAAGGTCAGCGTGGAGATTGTGCGCGAGCTCTACGGCGTGATGGCTGCCAAAGGAGCAACGGGCGGCTTCGTCGTCACGTCTGGCAGCTACACCAAGGACGCGAAGGAATTCGCCGATGGCCGCAACGTGAAGTTGGTGGATGGCGAGCGTTTGTTTGGCCTGCTCAAGCAAGCCAAGCAGTCTCTTGCCAACCCAGCGAAAGTGCCTGAAACACGCGCGGCCGTGGCGCCCACGCAGAGCGAACCCACATGCCCGGTATGCGCTTCGCTGATGGTGAAGCGCACGGCCAAGAAGGGAGCCAACGCCGGGAGTCAGTTCTGGGGTTGCCAAAAGTATCCCAGCTGTCGAGGCACACGCGCTGTCGCCTGACCAGTCTTGGGCGCGCGCCGGCAATGGTGTTCGTGCAAGAGTAGCCAGCGCGAAACGGTGACCGAACGGTGACCAGAAGCGCAAACAGCGCCCAGAAAGACTAAAGGGTTAGCACGCGTTACCGTGCTAACCCTTGTCCTTACTGGTGCGGCTGGCAGGAATCGAACCCACGACCCCTTGGTTCGTAGGCAAAATGGATGTTGTTTTTTGTCGACTCATGACGTCCATTCAAAAACTAGAATCCTTATAAATCAACCACTTACAGAATATCGTCGTCCACCAATGTCTTCCGAAATACACTGACAGCCATCGAGTTGTAGGCTTTTTGTAGGCTTCGGAAACCGCCCAATCCGCCGAGGCCGCCTGACGCCAAGGGGTCGGACGTGAAGATCACCAGCAAGCACATGGATTCCAATCCGACGGACGCCGATCAGTGGTTCGTGGAGTCCGGCCAGCGCGGCGAAGGCACCTTCCTCGGTCGAATCACGCCCAGCGGGAACAAGCTCTTCTACTTCCGATACACGGGGCCGGATCGGGCCCAGGTCAGGCTGAGTATCGGCTTCTACGCCAAACCAGGCTCCTCGGGTGGACTGACCGTCGCGGCCGCCCGCGCTGTCGCGCTCGAATGGGCGACGCTGTACAAGTCGGGCATCCGCGATCTCCGCAAGCATTTTGCCGATGTTGAAGCCGCCAGGATGGCTGCTGGCGAGACTGCCGCCCGCGATGCCGAGGTCCAGGCGCAGAAAGCCGACCTCGAGCGCCAGCGACGGCTGACGGTCAAGCAGGTGTTCGAGCGGTGGGCCTCGACGGACCTTGCACCCCGCATGGGTGGCGACGGCAAGCGGATCGGGCGCAAGGACGGCGGCCAGTACGTGCGCGAGCAGTTCGAGCGTCGGGTCTTTCCCCGCCTCGGAGAGTCCGCCATCGTCGACGTGAGGAAGGCCGACGTGCTTGCGATCCTGGATGCCGTCAAGGGCGAGGGAAAGCTGAGGACGGCCAACGTACTGCTGGCCGAGATGAAGCAGATGTTCAGGTTCGCCGCCGAGCGCGAGATCATCGAGCACAGCCCGATCGAACTGCTCCAGAAGAAGAAAATCGGCGGCAAGGACGTCAAGCGCGACCGGGTCCTGTCCATCGTCGAGTTGGCCGACCTGGTCACCCAGCTCCCGTCGGCGAACCTGCACAAACGGACGGTGCTGGGCCTCTGGCTGATCCTCTCGACCGGGTGCCGGGTCGGCGAACTGATGGGTGCGGTTTGGGCAGATGCGAAGCCGAACCAGCGGGTTCTGCAACAGGCCGTTGACGCCCACAACGTCGCCCAGAAGTCCGGCGCCGTGCACCTCGGCTTCGTGGACGAAGAAGCATGCTCTTGGTACCTGCCAACGACGAAGAACCAACGCGAGCACACGATCCACCTGAGCAAGTTCGCGCTGACGCAGTTCGCCGAACTGCGCAAACTGCGGGAAGCCGACCCGGTCACCCGAAAGCCACTGGCCTGGGTCTTCCCGAACTCGCACGGAACAGGACCGGTCTGCGTCAAGTCGTTCGGGAAGCAACTGGCAGACCGGCAGCGGCAGGAAGACGAGCGTCTGGCAAACCGCACCAAGGCCGTGAGTTCCCTTGCACTCAAGGGTGGACGGTGGACGGCGCACGACCTTCGCCGCACGGCTTCGACCGTCATGAGCCAGCTCGGCATCTCGGACGACGTCATCAACGAGTGCCTGAACCACATCAAGCAAGGCATGAGCGGCATCTACATCCAGGATCGGCGCCAAGCCGAACAGGCGCGGGCATTCGACGCGCTGGGGGCGAGGCTTTCGGCCATCGCTTGTGGACAGTCGTCGCCCGCGCCGCCATCAAGGCCCTTTGCAACGCAGTGACACAAGCCCGCGACGCCGGTGGTGATGAGCGGGTATTGCCGAAAGCCGTCGGACAGCAACGAACAAGAGGTCCTTGAAGATCCAGATGCGCCTCATTTCGGGACCACGCAATAGCGCAGGATCTATCTGGCAGCGGGCCAGATAAGCGCAGATTCCTTTGCGACCCTCGATCCGAATTGGAGATCCACGGTATCCAGCAAGTCGTTGAGCGCAGACATCGCCGAGCTTCGCCAAACCGTGAGGGCTTCGGTGTCAAACGCGCCATCCGGGGGCTCCGACTTGAGGTTGCAGCGGTTCAAAGAACGAAGCACCTCCCAGTCGCGAAGCAGCCTGAAGCTGCCGACGGCGCCTGTAATCCCGACAATCGCTCGCCGCGACTGTGTCGCCACATCGGTCACTCTGCTCGACACGTCGACCACCATCATCGGATCGTCCAGGCCATCTACAGCGCAAACTGTCCCAGCCAATCGCTCTGCCTGATGGAGCGCTTTCTCAAGCAGCGGATGTCCTATGCCCATCAGGTCCGCCTGAACCGGCGCCTTCCGATCGAACACCAGGTCGTCGTAGGACTTGCGAATTGCGTGGCTGGTGAGCCAATCTTCGGGCGTCCTGAAGGACATCGAAGCGCCCTCCACCCTCGGACGGCGGCGGTTCAGGGCTAGAACATTCTGGAAGAACGGCATCAGGTCCGGCAGATCAACAGGCGGTACGTCCTTCAGATCCGATAGATCGAAGCTCCCCGCATGGCCGATGAGGTCGCGAACCGTCTGTATCGCCGACTCACCGCCCAGCGTTCCTGTCGTGTTGTCGAACCATGCGTCGAGCTTCTCACGCTTCACGCTGATCGCGCCGGAGAAGAGGTCGTCGAACAGGCCCTCACCACTCATGCCCAAAACGAGTTGCATCAGGTCCTCAGGCTCGTCCATCGCGGACCCGAGCGCCCGCATGATGCTGTTGAGCTTTTGCTCAAGCTTCTGCCAGATCATTGCTTCGACCGTGTCCGGGTTCCTGAGCGATACCACTTCGACTGGGCGCTGCTGCCCGTAGCGGTTGAGTCGGCCGACACGTTGGTGCAGCCGCATGGGGTTCCAGGGCAAGTCGACGTGGATCAATGCACTGCAACGCTCCTGCAAGTCGATGCCCTCGCCGCCAGCCTCCGTCGACACCAGGAATCGAATGCGACCGGCATTGAAGGCATCGCACATGTCTTCACGGCGTCCCGCCAACTGGGTCAGGCGACCGTCTGGCAGCCTGATGCCTTCCAGGCGGTCGTCCCCATTCATGAATCCCACCGCACCTTGGCCAAACTCCGCCATCAAGGCACTGATGACAAGGGCCTGGGTCCGCTTGTACTCGGTGAAGAGCAACACGGGCTCATTGGCAAACCGTTGCTTGATAACCTCGACTATTCGGATGATCCGTGTCTCTGAAGTCACCTGCTCCGCTGCGGCAATGAGGTCGGAAAGGTATCGACCCTCATCCTCCATCAGGCGAAGTCGAGCCTGCTTCTCATCCCGTAGCCAGCGTTGCAAGGCCTGCTGGGCCTCGTCCCCCTCACCTTCATCAATGGCTGCAAGCTCCGACTTGGACTTTGCGGCCTCCGCCCCGAGACGTTTGATCCGCGTCTGCAGCGCGGCGACAACCGCAGCAATGGAACTCGACGCGAGCTTCTGAAGCGCAATGAGCACAAGCATCACTTGCCCCCCCTCAGTTCGACTGAGGGACGTCGCGTATGCCTTGCCCGCCAGAATGAACTCGGACATCAGTTCATAGAAGGTCTCTTCTGGTGGCGAGTAGGTGAATGTCTCGGGGTGCTGGACCACTGGCTTGAAAAGCCGCTGACCCTTCATGTCAGTTGCCTTCTGTTTGGCGTTCCGGATCAGAAATCTTGGAAGGGCCTGGAGCATGCCGCCTTCGTTCTTCTTTGGGCCAAACACGTCGGCATCGAGCAGACTCATCAGCGACCAGAACCCAAAGTTCTTCCCTCGATGCGGCGTGCCCGTGAAGAGCACGCAGGAGGTCACCTTGCCAGCCCTGTTCAGCTTTTCAACCAGCTCGAAGCCGAGTGTCTTTCCGGTTTCCTCGTCAGCGTTGAGGTGATGGGCCTCGTCGATGACCACCATGTCCCAGACAGGCGCATCAAGCAGGCGATCGTGCCGTCCGTTGCGGTCCGCGCGCAGGGTCGGCAATGAGGCAACGACGATCTGGTGAATGCCCCAGAAGTCGGTTCGATCTGTGTCCAGATCCGTGTGATACGTGGCCGCCCGGATGTCGAACATCCGCTTCAGTCGAATTTGCCACTGCCCGACCAGCTTAGCCGGGCAAAAAATCAACACCCGCTGGACCTTCCTGCTGGCAAGCAATGGCCAGAGCAGCAGACCGGCTTCGATGGTCTTTCCCATGCCGACGTCGTCAGCGATCAGCAGACGCATCGGCCAGGAACGTAGCGCACGGTGGCAAACCCAAAGCTGATGTGGAAGCAGCGAAATTCGCGACCTCGTGAACACGCCCCAAGCCGCATTGACCGATGTGATCACCTCGGCCTGGACTCGCGCGGCCACTTCAAGCGAAGGCGCCAGCTGCCCTTTTGTCAGCGCTTCGGATACAGAGGCGACTGGCGTCAGTTCTTTCGTGAAGACCTGCTCGATGCCGTGAGCAAATCGTACGACGGTCGTGTCTCCATCCGTGAGCAGCACGGTGCCTTGTCCGTGCCGTGCGTGAAGCACCAAGGCATTCGCCTGGTAGGTCTTGCCGTTGGTCGTCACAGTTGCTCCTCCTGCTCTGCGGTTTCGTCGGACTCCACGAACGATCCGTGCTCTGCCCATCGCTCCGCTTCGCGGCGCGCCGCCTCGTTGGTCGCTACGAGTTGAAGCGGAATGTCATACGCCCCCGAGAAACATGCCGCTTCCTCGCCCAGCTCTGATACCAGGACACGGTAGATGTCGCTGCTGGACCTGAGATCGGTGTGCCCAAGTCGAGCCATCAGCTCGAGCACCGCACTTCTTGGAGCGAAGGCAAGCTCGCGCGCAACATCCGAGGACAGGACCTCCAGACGAAGCAACTCACGAATGACCAGGTGCTGACCCAGCCGAAGCATGCCGCTCAAGGTGGGCGCCTCGATACCTGAGCCACTGAGGCTGGGGTCCGACGCTGGCGACAGCAGAAATTTCGCCAGCTTCGAGTCGCGGAGATCCAGCGTCTGAAACAGATGAACGTAGGTGTCGAGCCATCGGGCGATCCGATACAGCCTCGGAAAACTGTCCATCCACAGCTCGAAGAGCGTGTCGGTCTGCTGCCCCTCGCCGTAGGCCCGAAGAATATCCATCCAAGCCTCGGCGCCGACGTCGGGATGCACTTCGCAGATCGTCTGCCACCAGCCCTTGCTACCCAGAAAATCGAGGAAGCCACGATGCTGCTGGTCCGTGACGCGACCGTAGCGGCGGAACAAGCCCATGC
This sequence comes from uncultured beta proteobacterium, assembly GCA_963750785.1. Classification (GTDB taxonomy): domain Bacteria; phylum Pseudomonadota; class Gammaproteobacteria; order Burkholderiales; family Burkholderiaceae_C; genus Rubrivivax. The sequence continues at coordinate 10,109 of CAVVSC010000015.1, forward strand.
TGAACAGCGTCATCCAAGCGGTTCTATCGTGAGGCTCTTCCTCTTTGAGTGCACTTCGATCGACGCTCGCTGGCCAGAATTTGCGATCGAACTCGGCCAGCCACTTCATGCCGTTCTCAGACCACCAGCCATGAATCGAGGCCAGGTCGAGACTCGGCGACAGGTCCGGAAAGTCTTCCTCGTCGGTTGCCGCCAGCCCGAGTTTGGTCAGCAGTAGTCGCCTCTCTTCTGTTGACAACCCACCCAAGGCAAGTGAATCCTCTTTCAACGCGAACAGCCATCCGCCCAGGTGACTCCGCGCTCGAAGCAGTTCAATGACCGGCCCGTAAATATTGCGCGCCAGCCACGTGGCGGCCGCGGACTGCGGGTCATCGCCAGTGGCGGACATACACCAGCCCGCGAGCATGGATGGGTCATCGCTCCAGACGGGCAGGTATTGCTCGACGAAACGAAATGCCGGGGAATCAGCCACGTAGTCGTGGTGCAGAACAGCCTTGTCCGGCGCGAATCTGCTCAGGAGTTGGTCCTCTGGACCATGCCCTCGAATCAACGCCTTTGCGGGAACCCATGTGCCGGCACGGGAGCGCAGCGAAAGCGAAGCCATCTCGGCGCGCCACCTGTAGGGCTCGCCAAGATTGCTCGGCCAGACACGAATGACCTCGGCCAGGTTGGCTACCTCAGCCGGTGGCAAGTGACCGCAATCGAAAGCCCCCACGACCTGAGCCAAGCCGAGCGCAGGAATGCTCTCTTCCTCTGCCAAACCGCAGCGCTGCAGCCACCCACGAACCTGATCGGCGCACCATCCTTCAACGGGGAACTTGTCGACGAACAGTTCCCACCGGAGCAACGCAGGGGCGACGTTCGCCAGGTAGGTCAGATTGACCGACAAGCAGAGACTTTCGACATCGGCCAAGGCCGCATCGTCCCCTTTCAGTCCGTTTGGAATCCGACCCGTCCGATCTACGACGTTGCGGACAACGCTACAGGCGAAGGTGTCGAGCAGCCGCACGTCCATCGCTGAATCCTGCTCAGGTGGCTCTCCAAGGAGCTTCTCCCACAGACCGTACCAAAAGCCGGCCGGCGACACCGACTGCGCAGCATCCCATCGCGGCGGCCAGGACAGGCCAGTTCGATTCCGACTCGGTTTGCAAGTCAATCAGGACCGGTGAGACTTCGTTCGCGAGTGTCTTCGTCAGGGTCGTGTTGATGAGGGTGGCAGACTTTCCGAGCGCCAGCGTCGCGCGTCCCGTGTCGATCTGAAAGGGCGCGTTCAACAGAACGCCACGGGCGGCCGTTCCGCGGGTCGGCGCTGTCACCCAGGTCGCTGGAACAGCAGGTTGGGCTTTGCGGTCGAATTCCTCAATACCGCCTGCTCCAATCCGGAGAACGACACTCCCCGAAGCGGCTCTGAACACCAGGATCCCGGAGTGGACGCGCCCGCCGTCGACGGGAAGCGCCACAGATCCGGTCTCGATCAGCCTGCCGCTGCCCAGCCGAACGATCCGGGGTTGCCAGGTGTGAGGCTCCTCACCCACCACCACACAACGAAGCTTCCGCGCGAAGACCGGCAGAAGGCCAGCAAGTCCGGCGAAGCGCTCCGTCACCTCGGACGCAGCACCCCGCGAATCGAGCGGCAATTCGATCAGCGTTCCACGCAGCGCGCGCTGACTGGGTGTCTGCACCGCTTGCTGGAACTGTTTCGTTGCCGGACTCGCCTTCCACTTGCGGGGAAGGCATCCCGCCACCACGTCAAAGCACAGGTCACCGCTCCAGACGCGAGGTGTGCTCGACGCGAGCAGCACGCTCTTAAATCCAAGTCCGAACTTTCCGGTGACTCCCTCGTCTTCGTCCTTCGCCGACGCTCCCAGCATCAACATGCGTTCGAGGTCGTTCGCGAACTCCGCCTTGTAGCTGGCCAAACGACCAGCGTAATTGATAGGGCGACCCCAGTGGGCGAAGCGGATCATCCGGTCCGACGACTGCATGACGAAGCGGCCGATGGCCTCCGCGTCGAACTCCAGGCGGCCGTCGGCCTTCTGCAGATGCTGCATCTCGATAACGGCGTCATCGGCGTTCTGAAAGACCTCGAACGGGATGCTGGCAACTTCGTACTGGTTGTGCGTGACCCGAGCCTTGATGCCAGCCAGCACAGCGCCCTGCACTTCTTCGTCGGATTCGACCAGCGCGGCAAGGTCTGCGAGGGCACCTTCAAGACTTGCTGCTGCGCCAGCACTGCTCCGGCCCGCCCGCTTGGCGCTGGCAGCCCCGCGTCTGGCTTCGTCCAGGCTCGCCAACGCCTTCGCCAACTTCTTGTTCTTTCCGATACCGGGCAATGAACGCAAGGACAGGGGAAGCCCTTCCAGGATCAGGCCGCGAGCCACGTCCAGCGTGACCTGGTCCGCCTCGTCGGCAAGGGCAAAAAGCTCGGAGAGGTTGGCGTGCTGCTGGTTGTAGAGATCCTTGAGCAGTGATTCTCCCGTCCGCATCAGGATGTCTCGCTGCTGCTGGGGCTCTTTGTCCAGGAGCGCGGTCGCAGGGCGCATATGCACCCGACAGTTGAAACCCTGCCAGCGGTCCGTCATGACGAACAAGGTCTGGAGCTCATCGACAGGTGCCATCCGAACCTGAACTGCGGCGCCAGTCAACGACTTCGCGCTCACGTGGTTGCCGCTCAAAACGGCAAGACGGATGGTCAGCGTCTTGAGCGCCTGCGCCAGCGTCTTGTTGCCCATCCACTTGACCCGCCGGTCAAAGCCGTCCTCGTGGCCTGGGTCTCGCCAACCAAGTCCTGCGAGATAGACCTCGTACGCAATGGGGTCGAGCCAACTCTTCGCAAGAGATGCGACCCGCTCTCCGAAAAGACCGATCACGGCACCCGCAGCAGGCTTGACGCTGCTGGACACCAAAGGCTCGAAGTACTCCTCTAGCGACTGCAGCAGTTGCTCCTGCGCAGCGTCGTTCTCTTCACCCGGCAAGTCAACCGGCTCGAACGTTGGCGTCGAACGGTTGTCGACAGCGATTCCGCCCAAGGATTCGAACTGTCTGTCGTTCACGACAAGCTCAGGCATCACGCCATGCACGCCAGCCACGAGCTCGGCGGCGGGCACCCAGGTTCCGGCCTTGCTCAGCAGCCGGAGTTCCGAAAGCGACTTACGGAGTTCTGGCTCGGAAGCGCTGGCGCGCCACTCGCTCAAGTAAATGCCGAAGACCTCGCGCACGGGCGCACTTAGTCCCAGCTCGGGAATCTGGGTCAACGTCCTCCGACAGATGTCCGCAGACAGCTGTTTGGCAACCTCGGGAACCAGATGCTTCTCGACCGCATCGATCGAGGTTGCGACCGTCGCCCGCTCAAGAATTCCCCATGCGGGCAGCAGGTCGATGGAGACCAAGGTGGACATGTATTGCTGCAAATCACGATAGCCGGTACGTGCTGCCCGACCAATCGAAAGGCCGGCCTCAGACATCAACTGCCCCAGAACCGGTAACGCTTCTTCCCCACTGCTGACTTGAGCCAGCAGTGCCGGGAAGGCGGGGTGAGCCCGGAGTTCGGCGGACAAGTCGTCCGGGCCGGCGTATGCATAGTCACATCGGCGTGCAAGGCCTCGGATTTCAGCGTCGAGATTGCTGATGCGGATGAGACTGTTCAACGCGATTGCGTCACCTGTCTCCAGCGGCAACCATGCCGTTTCACTCCAGGCCTGCGGCAGTCGATCAGCAAGCGTTCGATGTGCGCCCAACAGGTCCATCAGGCACCGCCAATGCTGAACAGGGCTCGCTGCTCTCAAGACGACCGATGCGGCGGTCGTCGCGCCCCAGGGCCCCAGGAATCGGTTCTGCTGCCGCAAGTGGTCAGCATCGACAGATGGTTCAATGAACCGAACGCCAGCACTCAGGCCATCAGGGAGTTCAGGATCTCGGCCCAAGAAGCATTCACCCTGCACCGCACCGCGGTGACCGCTGAAATCCCGGTGAAGCGGCAGGCGCATCCAAGCGTGCTCCTCCACCACCCGTCCGAGCAACAGATCGATCTCCTCGGAAGTGAATTCAGTCGCGTCGACCCGGCTGAAATCGTTGCACACGCGAAGTCGATTGAGCACGGAGATCTCATCAACAGCCTTGACGTTGAGTGGCTGTGCACACTTGTCCGGTATGGAACTGCACAGGCTGTCGGCCAGCACGCGCCACGGCGCCTCATCGACCATTCGCCATAGCCTGACCCAGGGTGACTTCTGACCGACCGGATCCTTCCATAGCACATCGCTACCAAGATAGTGGTCCGGCGATCCGTGCAGCAGGTATCGAACGCCTCGGATCACGACCGGATCGTCGAGTTTCGCGGTTGCGACCAGCGTGAGGAGGTCGGCGCGCTGCAAGTTATCGCCAAGCAGCGGCGGCGTCGCCTGTGCACCCGCTGCGCGCAACACAGCCTCGGGGTCTTCCGAGCTAGGTATCCTGCCAAGGCCATCCTCTCTGACCCCATCCACATAAGACGCGACGGTCGAGCGAACCACGAACACTCGGATCTCGGGGAGGGCGCGAGCCAGCTTCTGGACAAATCCCAAAAGCCGATTGGGATCGGAAACCTTGAAGACCCAGCCACGGCCATGGGACTCGGTCAATTCCGCCAGGGATACGCCCTCGATGTCGCCATCCGCACCTTTGTAGGCACGAAGCACCTTGAGGCGGCTGCACTGGCGCAGTAGCGAGATCTGCCTGGTCTCGTCGCCAACTGCTCGAATGATGCGCTCTGAAGCATCAAGAAGCTGAGCTTTGGTAACGCCGCCTGAGTGCGATTCGCTCAAGTCGTGCCGCATCATGGCATCCAGCCAGGCACCGAGGTCTGCATCGCTCGTGATCGCAGTCACGCCGTCCGGACCGAGATCGCCAGGTACCGGCAGCGCGCGGGTCGAAGCGCTCAAGAGCGTTCGATAGAGCGCCTCAGGTATCGCCCCTTTGGCCGCATGATCCTGCGGACCGAACGCGAATATCCGGTCGGGCGACAACAGTTGAACAATGCGCTTGAAAATCTTCCTGTGCTGGCGGACGTCGACCAAACGTACTGCCTGCAGGCACGTTCGCAAGAGGGCGACCAATGCATCTTGGATGTCGCCAGTACGGACGTACCGCGCAGCCTCCATCTCCAGGAAGTTGGCGAGATATTCGAGGTCCGTCCCGCTCTTCAGTATCTGCGCATCGATGCCCTTCAAAGCACGAATCAGAAGACTCGACTCCCAGGTGGCGTGGCCGATCGCAAGACTGGGGGCTGCTGCATCAGCAAACGCATACCCGTTCAAAGCTGCCAGGCCAGGCAGCGCTCGCCACGGTCTCTGTGCATCGTGCAGGGGTGGAGCTGGCAAGGACAACACCGGTTCAATGGCCGGCTCGACGAGCTCCCAACACGACCCTGACTTCGTCAGCCGTCGAATCCAGGCAAAGCGCTTGCATATGAATTGCTGAAACGTCGGATAAAACGCGACGCGCGACCCCGCATCGCCCGCCGCAGCGCACTCCACGATGGCGCGGGTCAGCGCCGCAGTCTCGTCGTCTTTCAGACCAGCGGATTTGACGTACTCCGAGAGTCCGGGGAGGAACTCCGGCAGCACGGCCTGCTGCGCCAATGACTGGTTCCATTGCTTCAGCACTACATGCTGCGAGGGGCTTTCTGGCAAGACCTCGCAAGGCTTGTCCAAAGCGTCCATGTCGGCGATACCCCGACGACCCGCATCAACGAAGAATTGCCCGTGCAGGACGATTCGATACTCCCGGGAAGACCCTGGTATCCAGGCTTCGTAGCTGAAACGCTGCTCCTCGGCTGGAAGAAAGACGGCCCACTGCAGGTCCAGTCGACCGGCACGCTTGTCCGCATGAGCAAACATCACGGCTGCTTCGGCGACCGCCTTGTCGGGTCTCGGCTCGCGGGTCCCAGCCTCCGTGATGACCATAGACGTCGGCCAGCTCTTGGCTGCACGCAGCGCGCCGAAGGGCAATGCGGCACCGGGCACGCGCTGGCGAACCAGGAAGTGCATGTGTTCAGAGCGCGGGCGATCATCCCTGACAGTGCCGGAGATCTGAACGTCGTCGGTCTCGTGATCCAGCCGTTGATCCGAAGGATGCGACTCCAGAGTCACCGTGAACGGTTCACGCATGTCCGCACCGGCAAACCTCACTTGCTTCAGGTTTCGAAGAAGCGGCAGCAGCCCCCCGATGCGCTGGTCGGCACGGGGGTCGGAGAAGAAGTCGAGGTCCTCGGCGGGGTTCTCACCGGGATACCGCTCGATGATTGCAGCCATGGGGCGATCACCAGATCGAGGAACATGCGACTGCAGACGCAGAGGAACCCACAAAAGAAACCAATCACGGCCGCTGGACGCCTCTGGCTGCACTCTCGCCACCGACTCCAGGCAACCGACGTCTTTGTCTGTGACGGTCTCCCAACGCTGGTGCATCTCCGAGCAGTCATAGTCTTCCGCACGCCACGGATTCAGAAAGTCTTGGCTCAGCTCTCCTCCATGGCTTGCCAAGTAGAAGAAGCTCTCGCAAAGGTGGAAGACACTCTTCATGCCGAGGCCGAACTTCCCGATCGCTCCGGAATCACCCGCCTTGGCGTTTAGTCCAAAAGACCGAATTGCGCGGCGATCACTACCCTTGAACTTGCCGTCGTTCAGGACCCAAAGTGCAGGCCCTTTGAGCAGCATGTGCTCGGCAGCCGCTCCATGGCCTGCGTGATATCCAAACGCCAGAGACTTCGCTCCGGCGTCGTCCGCGTTCTGCACCAGCTCCTTCAAGATCGGGAAGCCGCTTCTGTAGCGATCGCGCAGATTGATAGCAATCTGATTGACGTAGTCCGTTGTGAATCCAGTCAATTGCAATCTCCGTGACTACTGCACTACAGCGGCGCAAGGCGCCGAAGGTTTACTTCATCGAGTGATCGGCTAGCGACCACGGCAGCCAGCAGACCAACGGGCAGGCAAGCCGAGAACTTCAGCTCGGCGCGTTCCGCCAAAGCTTGCGCAAACCTTAAAAGCACTGCTTGACTGACCTCACGATGTGCAAGCTCAGGTACGGAAACCCCAGAGTCCGTCTCCACCCACATGTCGTCCACTCTCGTACTTCCGCTTTCGCCAAGCCTCAGTGCCAACGAACTGTTCACTGCGCCACCGGCGAACGTCCACCATCGCAGACGACCAGACGAGAGGTGTTCAAGCACCAAGGATCCGCAGCGCTCGGGCGAGATGAACAGCGCGCGCACCTCTTCCAGCTGCTGACCACCCCGTCGCGATAGGCCGAGCTGCGCGTCTCCTTCCTGGAGTAGCACGCTGCGCATCGCCTGGCATACATCGAACCCCAGCCACCGCGAGGTTCCGAGCCATCGAGACTTGCCTCTGTCGTCGGTCGGCTCGACCGAGACGAGGCGCTTGGACCAATCCACGCCAGTAATTTTCCAGCTTCGACCACCGAGAAGCAGAATGGTCGGACCGTCCTTCTGCTGTTGCACGGCCATTGGATCAACATACCCTAGCTCAGTGGCGCCATGCCGTGCCGCCAGGACCATCGGGCTTGCAAAGGCGGACAAGAGGTCGAGGAAGTGGCCACGTCCGAACAGCTTTTCACCTGCTGGGCCCATCGAAGCAAGGCCGCTGCTAAAGAACAGGATCTCCTTGTCCACCATGAACTCGAATGTCGTGGACACGGTCGTCGGATCCAGCTCGGGGAACTGGGCTTGCACGGCGCCGATCAACTCCCCCGCCGGAAGCCCCGGTCTTTCAAGAGCAAGTGCCATCATCTGCTGAGCAACCATGTGCCAAGGCAGCGCCGGTGGTTTTATGTGCTCCACATACTGCCGGCGCCACAGGGTCGTTATCGCGCAAGCGAGTATGAAGGCCTCGTCGCTCGTCGTCAGGAAGAGGCAGTTACGCCGGCCACCTGCGCGCCGCCCCGTGCGTCCCATGCGCTGCAGGAACGAAGACACCGTGCTGGGGGAGTCGATCTGGATCACGTAGTCCAGGTCGCCCACGTCGATGCCCAACTCCAGGGTGCTGGTGGCGACTATGACGCAGTCCTGCTCCTCTGCGAAGGCTGTCTCCGCCAGCCTGCGTTCCGACGCGCTCAACGACGAGTGCGACACGAACGTCCTGGTATTGACCGCGCGCAAAGACACCGCCAACTCCTCAACCTTGGAGCGGCTGTCGCAGAAGACCAGTCGCTTCGCGCCTCGGTGAAGCCGCGAGATCACGATCGCGGCGTTGGCCATCGAGCCGACGTGATCTATCGTGACGTCAGCATCTGTGGTCACCGACGATGAGCCGACGATCTGGCGCTCACCCGATCCGGCGAACCAATCCAGCAACTCGCCCGGGTTGCCCACCGTCGCCGACAGGCCAATCCGCTGGATCGGCTGCCTGGCGTAGGCCTCGATGCGCTTGATCACGGCGCGCAGGTGCCAGCCGCGGTCGTCGCCGGCAAACGCATGCAACTCGTCAACGATGACCACGCGCACGTTGCCGAACCAGGACGCTCGGTCCACCTTGGTGGAGATCAGCATCCCCTCCAGCGACTCGGGCGTGGTCAGCAAGATGTCCGGCGGTGTGCGCTTTGCACGCGCCTTGGCGCCTTGCCCGACATCGCCATGCCAGACCTGCACCGTCCTGCCGACGAAGCCGGCGTAGCGCGACAGGCGGGATTCCAGGTTGTTCAGCAGCGCCTTGATCGGGCAGACATACAGCACGCTCGGCCCGGGCCACTCCTCCGTGGCCATGCGCGACAGCACGGGGATGGTGGCTGCCTCGGTCTTGCCGCCGGCCGTGGGCGCGAGGATCAGGCAGTGCTTGCCCGCCAGGATCGGCGCCACCGCATCAGCCTGCGTCGAGCGCAAGCCCGTCCAGCCCATCGAGTTGACGATGTGGTACTGCAGCGCGCCGTGCAGGCGGTCGAAGGCCTCCTGGCTCATGGGACAGCCTTGGCAGGCCTCGAGAGACTACAACTCGATGTCATCGACCGAGCCCACGCCGACCGATGCACGCTCTTGCGCCGTCATCTCCGACTCGGTGATGGTCAACGCGTAGTGCTTGCGGGGCTCGAAGTCCTCGAACTGATCAACGCGGTCCATCACGTCCGCCACCAGCTTCTTCAGGAACAACCTGGGCGAGACGCCGACCTTGCCGCCCAGGTTCCCCGTGACGGCCTTGGCCAGCGACTCGACGTACGCGTCGTCGACCAGCGCGCGAACCCTGTCGCCTGCCGCGGCACCCTCGGCGTAGATGTCGCGCACCTTGCGGCCGACCTCCAGTAAGGACTCGTGCCCGAACGCCGGCAGGCGAACCTGCACCGCACGCGGGTTGTCGAACCGCGAGTCCGTGCCGAAGTCGACATGCAGTCGCTGGGCGAGTGGTGCCAGGCGCTGAACGCCCTGTGCGCCCTCGTAGAAGGCTTGGGTTCCGGTGATCAAGAGGTACAGGCCGGGGAAGTGGCCGGCATCGATCTCGTCGATCCATTGCCGCAGCGCGTTCAGGCCCTTTTCGCGGGTGTCAGCACGCATGCGCTGCAAGGTTTCGACTTCGTCCAGCACCAACAGCAGGCCGCCGTACCCGGAGTCGCGCAGCATGGTCAGCAACCCGGACAGGAAGTTGGTCGCACCGAAGTGGTCGATGTCGCCCTTCACGCCAGCAGCGCGCTTGATCGAAGCCGACACGTTGGGCTGGCCGCTCAGCCAAGCCATCAAGCCGTCGGCGGTGGCGTTGTCACCGGCCTGCAGCGCGCGACGGTAGGCCCGCAGCGTGGCGGAGAAAGCCGGCGCCACCTTGGTCACACTGGCGAGCCGGGCCTCCATCAACGCCTCGGTCTTGGCAAGCAGGGTCGCTTCGTCGTTCGGGTCCAGGCTGGCATCCTCCAGCACATCGCGTTCGAGGGCGTAGAACCAGCCGTCCACGATTCCGCGGAAAGCGCCTTCGCCACTGTCGGCCGTCGCGATGCGCTCCACCAGACGGCGGTAGACCGATTCCAGTCGATGAAGCGGCGTCTCGGTCTCGGAGATCTGCACTTCGCTGGTGGCCAGGCCCCGCGCTCGTGCCCGCTCCTGCAGCCAGCGGCCGAAGAAGGTCTTTCCTGACCCGTACTCGCCGCGAATGGCTTTGAAGGCGCCACGACCTGACGCCACCGCGTCCAGTTCCTCGTCGAGCGTGCCTTGAAGCCGGCCGTAGCCGACGGCCAGCGCGTCCAGTCCGGCCTTGGGCACCGTGCCACGCCTCAAGGCTTCAACGACCTCGGCTCTGCGTTGTGGGCTGATCATGTCGCGGCCCTCATCGCACCGTCACCCGGAACTGCCGGGACAGCAGATCCCGGTTCAGTTCCACCGTGCCGGCCGTCTCGTCGAGCACCAGCACTGCTGCCTGGTCGACGTTCAGCACGCGCTTCGCGGCGTTCACGAAGCCGCTGATGCGCATCGCGGGCATGCCCAGGCGTTGGGCAAGTGATGCCTTCGAGAGCTTGCCCCCGCGGGCCGCAAGCGCGTCCAGCAGTGATCGCACGTCGGCATCTGCAGGGGCCACGCGCGCGGCCAGGGCCTTCTGCGCCAGATAGGCGGGCGATGCCTGCAGCGCGTCGATCCAGTGCACGCCGGGCGCCGGCGCCACCACGGCAGCGGCACCACCGAACAGGTCTGGCTGCGGCAAAGGCACCGGCTTGGGCTTCGGGGGTTTGCGGGCCAATGCTGGCGCTTCGGGTGCGAGCGCAGGTGCAACGGCTTCCAGCGGCGCCCACCAGTCCGGTTGCGGCGCTGCCGCCACCTGCCAGCCTTTCAGCGCCATGTTTCTCGGCGTGAACACACTCAAGGGCACCACCACCTCCTGCGCCGAGACGCCACCGTGGTACCCGTTCTTCTTGGCGCCGTGCCGCACGCCTTCCGACCAAGAGCAGAGTACCGTGTTGCCGGTAGCCGTCTTCACGCGGCCACCCTCATAGACCAGTTCGCTCTCGTCCGGCGCCCCTGTCGGCAGTCGCCAGCGGTCGCCATCCCCTTGGCCGCGCTGCACCGTGCCATCGTCGATCACATGGCCATGGTCGGCGGTGACGATCACCACGCGCCGTGCCCGCCGGGCTTCGCTCAGCAACGGCCCGAGCAGCCTCAGATCGTCAATCGTCCAGCGCACATGAATCTGGTTCGAGCCGCTCAGGTGGTCGTCGACAGCGTTGTAGACCACGGCCACCACCTGCTGCTGCATCGAAGCGATGGCATCGCGCACCGTGGACGACAGGCCCTCGGAGTCAGCGAGATCCCCTTTGTGGAACACCACCGGCGCGGCGCCTGCTCGAGACGCAGCCACCAAGGCTGCGTGGGTGGCAAACGCAGACTTCTCCTGCGATGCCGCCCCCACGACCAGCCGGCCCGAAAGCAGGCTGGTGCGGCTCACCTCGGTGATCGTCGGCAGGGCCGCAACACCAACCGCCAGGGTTGGCGGTGGCCCGGCCACATGCTCGTCCCACCCCAGCGCCTCCAGGTCCTCACAAAGCTCGCGGAAGATGCTGTAGCTCAGGCCATCGGCCACCAGCAACAGCACCGGTGCTTGTTGCGCCAGCGGGGCCACCAACCGTTCGAGGATCGCCTCCACCGGCATGCAGGCGGCCTCGGCCCGGGGCTCGCGGTTCCACACCTGCAGCGCCTGGGCGAAGGCCTGGTTGAAGATGTCGGCCTTTCTGCGCGCCGCATCGCGAAGTGCGACGTAGGCGGACGACAGGCCCGGCAAATCGTCCCCGCCGATCAGCTTGAAGCGCGCCCAATCGACGAAGGCACCTTCACGGGCGTACATCTGCGCCAGATCCTGAAATCCAGGCGTCGCTCTCCCGCCGCGGCCCTTGCCCTCGGGCCGGTCTGCCACCATCCAGCGGCACAGGCGCACCGCCATCTTCACGCGCAGCATGCGTGTGCTGGCCGCGTCGGCGTGAGCGTGGCGCGCCGCTGAATCTGCAGCGCGTTCGGCGACTTGCAGCAGCACCGTCGACGGCTCGGCGATGAAGGCTTTCAGCGCTTCGGCCAGCAGCCCGAGCCGTTGCTCCAGGCCCAACGGCAACACGTCGCTCAGGTGCGCGTAGGTCTCGACGTGCAGCTCACGCAGCAGTGACTCGGCGCGCTCGTTCACGGCGTGGCGCATGGATGGGGGCAAGGGGTTCAATCCGCTCGCGCTCAACAGCCTCGCCGCATCGCTGGCCCAGGCCCGGCCATCGGCGATGCCGATCCGCTTGTCGCCCATGAAGCGCTCCAGGCGAATCGCCGCCGCCGCGAGTTCATGGACGCCTTCACCTTGCGGCGACAACACCACGCCGCACACCAGGCCCAGCGGCACCGCGTCCTGCGTGTTGCCGGCCAGAACGCACTGCATCACCAGCGTGCCCACGGCCCCGGCGGAGTCGCCAAGCCAGGCCGCAATCTGCGGTTTGGCGGTGTCAGGCAGGTCGTCAAACAGTGCGGCCGATTCGGCACCCAATGACCAGTTCAACAGCATCGCCGCGTCTGGCTTAGAGGCATCCAGCCTCAGGCATCGGCCCAGAACATGACGCCACGCCGTGTCCATGTCCAGGAAGCCGTTGGGCACTGGCGGGTAGGCACCCATGCCGGCGCGCTCCACCAGCAGCTGGGCCATCCACCGGAAGCGGCTGAGCCGTGCGTCGATCTCCCGCGCCTTGAAGAGCTGCTGCACCATGCCCCAGGCGTCGGGCTGGAACACTTGGGCGCGCGCCAGCCTGGCCAGCACATCGCCACCCAGCTCGCGTGCCGCCAGCGGCGTCAGCAGGATGAGCCCAGGTACCGCCTGCCCGTCACCCGCATCATCGAGCGTGGACAAGGCCTCCCGGGCCATCAAGGGGCTCTCGCACCAGCGCAGCTGGAAGGGCCTGCCCGACAGCGTGATCGCATCGGGCCACAGTGCCTTGGTCTTGGCTTGGATGGCGATGACCTTGGCATCGCTTGCGCGATCCAGCACCGCGAGTGCCTGGGCCTCGATCTGCGGCAACGACAAAGGCACGGCCGCAGCGGTCACTTGGCGGCCCCTGGCTTCTCCAGCCGCCACGAAATCGAGAGCCGCAGCTCCGCGTCGCCGTCCAGTTTGGCGTGCAGGTCATTGAGCAGCGCAAGCGCTTGCGCCGACTCAAGGTGGTCCGCGGAGTCCTCTTGAACTACAAGTCCCGTTGGTGGCGGTGGTGGTGGAGGAGGCGGAGGGGGCGGTGGCGGGGGAGGGGGCGGCGGAGGAGGTGGTGGTGGTGGGGGAGGCGGCGGCGCCACAGTCAACAGCCGCACGGCCTTGCTGCGCTGGTCGTCCAGCGCCGCCTTCAGCCCGATGGCATGCTCATCGGCCGCCAGGGTCTCACTCACCTTCGCCACGATGGCCCTTGCCGCCATCTGCCGCGCGTCCGTCAACGCCTTCATCGCCTCGAAGATTTCCCAGGCGCCGGTGCGGACCGCTTCATCCAGCTCGCGCGCCTTGGCCAGCGTCTGCCGCATCGCCACCTCGGACGTCTCGACCGTCGCACGGGCAAGCGTTGTCACCACCGCCGCGCCTTCCGCGCTCAGCAACCCGGCCAGCAAAGCCAGCGCCGAGCGCGCCGTTTGCAGCCTGTGGTTGTCACCGCCCGAGGGAAACAGCGCCGCCTTCTCGTCCAGCGTCCTGACCAGGCTGCCCATCACCTCGCGCGTCTCCCGCGCCTTGGCCTGAACGTCTTCCACCAGCTTGGCCACGTTGCTCGCGTTGCGCGAGGTCGGGATCGTCAGGCCGAACAACGCCGCAGCGCGCTTGCAGGCCGTCTCCCAGTCACCCGCCTCCGGCAGGGTCTGCTCGCGCAGTTCCAGGTCGTCGGCCATCTGATCGATGCTGGCCGGGTAAGGCGCATTGCCCTTCACGAAGCTGCGGTTGGTCTGCCCGGCGAAGGTCAAGATGATCAGGTTCTGCGCCTCCACGGGCAGCCCCATCGCCAGCGGCTCGTTCATCCAGCGGCGCAGGTTGCCCACCGTGAAGGGCTCGCTCTTCTTCGCCTGCTCGCGCAAGAAGTGCGAGCGCCAGTGGTCGCCCAACACGAAGTGCGTCTCACCGGTCTTGCCCAGCTGCACCGGGTCGGCGATCGAGCGAATCAGTTGCCGCACCACACGGTCGCCCACCGGCGCGCGCCCATCGGCGGTGCCGATGGCCCGCTCCAGCTCCGGCCACACCTTCTTCACCGCCGCCGGCTTCACCTCGGCATCGAACACCGGGTGCGCCGGGTACTGGTGCCTGAACAACTGGTCCAGCAGCGCCTCGAAGGCCGACTTCAGGTTCGCCCCCACCGGCGGCAGCGGCGTCAGCGTCTGGTCCAGCGACCTGAACTGGTCCTCGGGCGACAGCGGGTTCACCACCGCATCGCGCGAGTCGCCGGCAATGCCGTAGGCCACTTCCAGGTATTGCCGCACCCGCTGCACCAGCTGGTCACGCTGGTTGCGCAGCAGCGCCTGTGCCGGGCCGCGGTCCACCAGCGCCAGGTGGGCGGCCAGCTCGTTGAAGCGCTCGCCTGTCAGGATGTAGTCCAGCACCACCAGGCGGCCCAGGTCGTGCTGCGCCTTGGCGCTGAAGAACGACGGCATCCACACCAGCGTCTGCGTGTCGTCGCCGCGGTAGGCCGCCAGTCGCGCCAGGTCATCGGCGGGCGTGAACTTCTGGTCATCGAACGGGAAGTCGATCACCACCGTCCAGGTGCCCGCGCGCCCGCGCAGCTTTTCGTCCGACATCTCGCGGACGTTTTCGTACAGCACCTCCACCTCGCGCCGGGTGCCGCGCCACAGCACCGGGTAGGTGGCAAACATGTCGTTGGTGTCGGTCACGCCCAACTGCTCGAACAGCATCTCGCGGATGCGACGCCGCCGGTTGCCCGGGTTGTCGCTGGACGCCGCCGGCCCGCGCACGATGGGCTCGATGTCGACGCCGGTGACCTGGATCGAGATCAACGAGTTGGTGTCGTCCGTGACCTTGATCTCGCCGATGTCGGCCGCCCACTCTTTGCACTTGCGCAGCACGTCCTGCGTCTCACGGCCAGGGATGGGCGAGCGAATCGTGCCGTGGTTCAACGCAGCCAGGCGCTGCGCCGTCAGGGCCTTCAGCGATTCCACCTCGGGCACCAGCGCGCTCAGCAGCAGCGTCTTGATCAGCCGCGCATCGTTGCGCAGCAGCTTGGCCTTGGCCGGGTCGGCATTGCCGATGCGGATGTTCTCCCAGGTCACGCCATGCTGCCGCTCCAGGTGCGGCAGCAACTTCTGTTTGTAGAGCCGCTTGGCGTTGTCGAAGTGGATGCGCATCGCCTCCGAGAACGGCTCGTCGCCGTCGGCGATCACGTCGAACAGGTCGCCCACCGGGATGATCTGGCCCAGCTCCAGGTCGTCCCGCCGGTCTACCAGCAGTTGCAGCATCAGCTTCAGGGCCGTGCGCTCGCGCTGCAGCGCGGCCGACACGGCAATCAAGGTCTGCACCAGCGCCGGGCTGAACGGGTAGACCTTGCGGAACATCTCCTTGTCCGCGGTCTCGGTCAGCAGCGTGTTCCAGACCTCTGGCCTGACCTTCTGGAACTCGTCGAAGGCGTTGCCCAGGGTCTGCCGCGCGGCCTCTGACACCGGCTTGAGCACACGCTTCTCGACGATGGCCGGCAGGTTCCGGTCTTCGAGTCGGATGGTGTGGAACCGCGCTTCCCAGTGCCGCAATGAATCGCTGAACTGCAGTTGCAGCGAGCCGGCCAGGTTCTCGCCCACCAGCTCGCGCAGGTCGCGCTGGCGCGCCACGAAACTCACCAGCGGAATGGGACGGTCGGCGTTGCTGGCTTCCACCAGCTTGACGAGCTTGGTGCCTTCGCTGCTGACAAAGCTGGCATCGGCCGCACGGCTGGCCAGCCACAGGATCAGCTCGTCCAGGAACAGGATCACCGCGTCGTAGCCCAGCGCCTTGGCATGGCGGCTCATGATGCTGAGCCCGTCGTCCAGGGGCACAAAGGCCTCACCGCGGCTTTCGGCCACGTCGGCGATGGCGGTGAAGAAGTGGCTGATCAGATCGCCGACCAGGCGCACACGGTCGTCGCCCGCGGGTGGCTCCAGCATCGCAGCTTCGAAGCTGTTGGCGTCCCACCCGCCGCTGAGTTCGCCCCAGCCGCTGCTGTCGCCGCCAGCCTCTGACCCCGCGTTCAAGTCGCGGAAGAAGGCCTCGTCGCCGCTGCGCTTGCGCATGCGCACGGCATCCTCGAAGAGCCGCTCCGACAGGTAGAAGCCCGGCACCGGCGCTTCCGGGTGTCGCTTGCGCACGAACTCGGCATAGCCGCCCAGGATGGCCGACTCCATGCTTCGGGCGCCGATCATGTGGTACGGCACGAGAAGGAACTTGCGGTCCTGCGTCCACCCGTTGTGATGGGCCACGACGCTGGCCAGTTCAGGGATCGAACGTGCCGTGACGTTGTTGTCGAGCAGCAGGTTCAGCACCGCCATGAAGTGGCTCTTGCCGGAACCGAAACTGCCATGCAGGTAGGCCGCCTTGCTGGTGCCACCCTGCACCGACTGCTTGATGAAGGTCAGCGCGTCATTGAAGCAGGCGTTGAGCTGGGGAGTCACCACGTAGTCGCGCAGCGTCGCTTCGGCATGCGTCACGCCGTCGGCCAGTTTCAGGACGAAGTCGCCCTGGTGCACCTGCTCCGGGATCGCGATCAGTTCTCTGATCAGTGTCATGTTCGTTGTTCTCCCTGGGTCGTGCCTTGGGGCCGATGTGGTGTGCGGGTCATGCCGCCTTCTTGCGTCCACGTTTGGCCGCGGTCACCTGCGGCTTCCAAGCGCGCAGGTCGTCAAGCGTGAACTGCAGTGCCCGCGCCTCGTCGGCGACGAAGCTCTCGTAGTAGTCGCCCATGCGTGCGCCGAAGTCGGGGTTCATCTCGTTGTGCCACTGCTTGAGCCAGGGCAGCAGTTCGAGCAGGCCGGCCAGCAATGGCTGCAGCCGCTCGGGGCTCCAGCCTTCGCGTTCCTTCATGTCTATGAAGTACGAGGCCAAGGCCATAGCCTGTTGCAGATGGTCCCAGCCTGCCCAGGCGATGGGCAGGCTGCCGTCGGCACCGCGTTCACAGCCGGGATAACTGACCCAGCGCTCCTTCGGCACATCAAGGCCGCCACGAAGGCGCCACACGTCGGCCTTGAGGAAGTCCTTGCTCTGGTACTTGGGCGGCACGGGGATCTTGCCGACTTCGTTTTCCTTGCGCTCGACCTTCTGCCGCGCGATTTCCTTGGCCAACTGATCCTCAACCCAGGCCACTGCGTCGGGCGTCGTGGCGTTGCCGAACCGCTTGACGGCCTGTGATTGCAGTTCCTCGCGCCAACCCGGCGCCTCGGCTTCTACCTCGGCGTCGATGCGGTCTTCATGGCGCTGCAGGGCCCATGTGGCTTCCCACTGTTCGCGTTTGCGCAGGCCACTGTCGACGTAGCGCAGCACCGGCAGGAATGGCACCGACTCGCCAGCAACGAGTTCGGCCACGATTTGGCCGACGTCGAAGCCGGAATGGCCTGCAAACAGACCCGCCATCTGCATGAATTCGCTGTCGGCAAGCACCGCATCGGCCAAGCGGTTGACGGTGGTTAGCTGGGGCGGATGTCCGTCCCCGGCGGGCCAAAGGTGCGGGGCTTCCAGACGGTCGAGCAACCAGTCGCGCAGCGCAGCGCGCTCGACTTCGTTCCAGGCAGGGGCTTCCCAGCGACGCTTGCAACCCATGCTTTCGACCAAGCCGATGTTGCGGTCAGACTCGATCAGGTCGATGCGGCGTTGAACGACCTGGCGGTATTCCTCAGGCCAGCGCGGCGGAAGGTCCAGCACCGGCGTGATGCCCAGCCACTCGAACCAGCGAGTATCAAGTTTGCCCTGTGACATGCGGCGCGCCAATACGATCTCGAAGGCGCGCTCCCCACATGCCACTTCTGGCGGCTCCAGATAGGTGACGGCGATCCGGTCGATGCCCTGCGGTAAGACGCCGTAGAGGGCGTAGCAGTTCCAGTCGAGCTCTTCCTGCCATGCGATCATTTTCTGTCGCACCAGAGCTGAGCGGCGACGCAACTCCTCAAGCTCTGGGCGACTTATCAGGACGTTCCCGACACCGAGCTTGAGCGCAGCCAGCGGTTGCAAACTCTCCCACTCCTGCCCCAAATCGAGCAGTCGTTGTGCTGGCGCCATCGGAAGTGGATCGACGAGCGGAAACTCGGCTAGGGGCGTGGATGCGAACTCGAAGAAGTCGTGCCACTTCTCATCCTTGCTGCTGCCCCCGCCGGGGCCGCCCTTGTTGTGGCACACCTGATGCAGCCAGAAGCAAGCTGATGAAGAGTTCAGCAAACCAAGCATCCCGACGTGTTCAGCATGCGTTGCGTTCCCCCATAGCTTGATGACTGGGGCGGACTGCTTAAACACACGCTCACCATTCTCCAGAAAGAAGTGGTTATTCGTTGCGACAAAGGCAACTGAGATGCTCAACGGCGTGCGAAGGCGAGAGCGATAAACCTCGCGGAGATCCCACCAACGCAAGCCACGCTCCTCAACTGGAACACCAAAAGCCTTCCGGTTCTTCAACGACGTCCGATAGGCCCAGAGGAAGTCGATATGGCTGCGGAGAGCGTCGGCCGGCAAGTCTTCGCCTGTCGCCCCATAGGGCCAGAGGACAACATCGGAGGTTGCACACGCCCAATCGCGAATCGAATCTCCCTCGACAATCGGACGCACAAGATCCAACCGAAGGCGACGGGTGGTGGCGCGGGGCAGAAGCAGGCAGTTGTCCTCGCCGGTTATTACGTGGTACCCGAGGTCAGCTCCAGACGCTTTCAAACACTGACGATCCGCCTCAATTACCTCGCGCAGTTCCGACGCGCCGCCACCAACGATGCTCCATGGATGCCGTGCGAGGGTGATCCGCTCAACGTCGCTCACCGTCAAGAAGTCGCTCTCCGAACCCGCAAGGTCCGTTTGAGCGACGATGGACCGCCAGACCAGACCGTTCGCCGGTTCCGTCGGTGGAACAGGTTCGCCCTTGATGCCCATGACTACTCGCACCGAGTCTGCAACAGGACTGCGGTGCCGCCCAAAGAGGATGACCGTCGGCGTACCGTTACCTGGAATGGATGCTACGGACGTGTCAATGACATGCGTCAAATCAAGGCGCGGCAGAACCTCCTCGATCAGCTTGCTCCCAAACTCTCGCTTCATGAAGCTGTTGGTCGTGATCAGCCCGACAAAGCCGGCACAGCCCATGGCCGCAGCGCCGGTGATAGCCAACTGAAAGAAGCGTTCGGTGAATGGGCATCCCAAGGAATACTGCCGATGACAACTTGCGTAAATCTGTCGGTAGGCCGCGTTCAGAGCGGCATCCCTCACAACGATGTAGGGCGGGTTACCGACCACTGCGTGGTACTGCCGTCCTAGGATCTTGTTGACCTCCTGCAGATCCTCGCTGGTGTAGGCGTGCTCCAACCCTGTGCCAGCGAAGTGTTCGGCGCCTTCGAACATGCCCGTGGTTGCGGTCAGGCCGAATCTGGCTCCGTGTAGCAGGCTGTCGCCGATCGCGACATTCAGCTTGAAGTTCGGTGCCTCCGACAGCCGGTGCACATCGCTGACCTTCAGCGCAGCCACCCATAGCCGAAAGCGCGCGATGGCCACTGCGAAGGGGTTGAGGTCCACGCCGGCCACCCCGTCCAGCGCCTTCTGCGCGATGTCGCGTCGGTTGCGCCCCGGCTCGGCTCGAGCCCATTCATCGACCAAGCGGTGGAAGCCGCCCAGCAAGAAGTGGCCTGAGCCGCAAGTGGGATCGATCATCCGCACTTCGCGGTAGCCGAACTCTTGGATGGCCGGCGTCAACGTCCGGTCGAGGATGAACTCCTCGACGAACTCGGGCGTCTGCAACAGCGCATAACGCTTTCGAGTGGCCTCGGACAGGTCCTGGTACAGGTCTCCGAGGAAGCGGGTGTTCCAGGCGGGGTCAGTGAAGTCACGGACCAGCAGGCCGGAATCGGCGGCGATCTCTTGCCAGAACTGCATCACCGCCATCGCCGCGTCGCCGCTGATGCCCAACCGGAAGACCGGGTTGTGGGCTTCGTCGAAGAAGGTGTGCAGGCCTGGCAGGGCGCCAGCCTCCCGGAAGCTGGCGATCAGGAAGTCGCGATCGTTCTGGTGTGGGTGCGCGCGAAAGTACGCGTCATGGCTGTCGCGCGCCAGGGCGAGCCGACCCGACTGCGGGGTGCCGCTGATCCAGGGCCGGTCCACCAGCCCGTTGTCTTCGATGAAGCGCAGGAACACGCAGCTCAACAGCCAGTGCACCCCCGCCTGCGTGATGACCTGTTCGGCCCAGGACTCGAAGGTCTCGGCCGTGCGTTCGGCATCACGTGCCGCCTGCCACTCGGCCTGCAACTGGTCGCGGAGTTCGGGCACATCGCTGCTGGGGCTGAGGGCGCGCTCGCGCAGGTCGTCTTCCAGCCGCTTGAGCAGGCGGGTCAGGTCAGTGAGCAGGACTTTGGCATCGATCATCGGTGGGCTTCAATTCGTGCGGTTCGGGCGCGGTTCAGGCGAGGTTCTGATTCAGGCCGCTGCGCGGTGCAGGTTCTTGGCCCAAGCCACAGGCACGTAAGCCCACTGGGTGGAGGTGAGAACGGGGACCGGGACGTCGTCGATCGTCGGCAGGCCGTTGGCCGCCATCGGCAGAAGCATCCACAGGCTGCTGAGCTTGCCGGGCCGCCCCACTTGGTCGCGCAGGTCGTCGATCAGCGGCATCAGGCCGTAGCGCGCAATCAGCCCGGCGTTGACCAACAGCACCGGCGCCGTGGCGTCGAGCAGGGCCTGCTTCACTTGCGGCAATGCCTTGTGGACCAGGCGCATCAGGCGGCCCCAGTCGGCGCTGGTGGGTGCGGCGCCATCGGCCATCAGCACCACGTTCCAGTTGACCTTCAGCGCGTCGGCCTGTTGGCGCAGCGCCTTGATCATCAGCGTGTCGAAGCTCATGCGCTGGCGGCCGAAGCGGCGCAGCAACTCGGCCTCGACGTGGTGCGCCATGCGGGGCTCGACGGTCAGCACCAGAAAGCCGCCGGCCTTGTGCGCATAGGCCAGCCGGTCTTCGAGCTTCTGCGCCTCGGTGGCCGCGGCCGTGGCTTCGTCGGAACCCGCGGCCGGCACCTGCTGGCCACGGTCCATGACCGTGCTGGCGCGGGAGTATTGGGTGGTGGTGCCGGCGGAGGGGCCGAGGGCCTGCGTGGAAGGCACGTAGCCGGGTCCGGTGGGTTCGTCGTCACGCCAGACCAGCAGCGCGCCGACGTCGCCGAGCAGCGTGTCCAGCAGCGGCCGTGGCGGCAGGGGCTGTGCCTCGGGGTAGCGGCCGGCCACACGGTCTTGTACGTCCTTCAACTTGAGGAAGCGCACGCCCATCAGCGCGCCCAGCGATTGCCGCAGTGCCAGGGACGCCGCCATGCCGCGCGGGTAGATCTCTTGCCGGCTGGACAGTGCCGCGCGCTGTGAGGATGCGGTGGCCAGCCGCAGCAGGCGTTGTGCCGACAGCGCCGGGTTGGTTGCGGGGGCGGGCACCGATTCCAGCGTTTCAAGGGCGCGTTGGGGTGTGAGCAGCGGCTCGGCCTGCGCGCAGGCATCGGCCGAACTGCCCAGGCGCCGGGCGTACTCGGCCAGTTCGGCTGACAGGGCGATCAGCGGCAAGGGGCGGTGGTCGAATTCCTGGAAGCGCAGGCGCTCCAGGTGAGCTTCGGCTTCGCAGCAGGCGCGAACGACGGCGGTGGCCAGGCGCATGCGTTCAGCGTCGTCCTGGGACGCGCAACCCCGCTCCACCAGCAGCGCCGATGCCAGTTCAGGCACCGTCATCACGCCGCCCTGGGTGGACAGCAGGCTTTCGAAGTGGTTGCGCAGCTCGGTGAGCTGCGGCGTCTTGAGCCAGCGTTCACGGGCCTTCAGCAGCGCGCCGGAGACCTCGTTGCGGTCGATGGAAAGGGCCGTCGCGGCCACGCCCAAGGGCGTCCACAGCGTGGAGCCTTCAGCCTCTTCGAGGCCAAGGTAGACGGCCAACGCGGCTTCTTCAGGACGGTCGTCACCGGCCGGCCGACGCGGCAGCAGCTGTGCGGCCAGTTCGTTGACGCTGGTGGCGCCGGCGGAGGCCGAGTCGTCATCGGCCTCGTGCAGCGTTGGCCGGCCTTGCACCAGGTCGGGCCGAATGGCGGCCAGTGCCTTCGCCTTGAGCCGAATTTCCTTGCGGATGCGGTCACCCACGCCGCGCAGGTAGCGGAACCGCACCCGGTCGACAGCCAGCAATTCGCGTGCGTTGTGGATGGCCATGGCCTCGAGCACGTTCTGCGCTTCCACGCTGTAGCCCAGCTCGGCCATGTTGGTGTTTGCGGTGGCCAGTCGGGCCACGGCCTCGAACGGGTCAGATGCCGGCTGTGCCGTGCCTGCGCCGGCCTCGAACACCCGGCGCCAGTCGCGCAGCATGTCTTCGGCGTTGTCGAAGCGCTTGAGCGGGTTGCGGTTCAGCGCCCTGGCGAAGAAGGTGGTGAAGCCGTCGCGCAGCAGCGGGTCGAAACGCTCGGTGGCCAGCGTGGCTTCGCAGTCGAGCATCGACGCCTGCGTCTTGCCATCGCCCCAGCGCGGCAGCACGCTGGTCACCATCTCATGCAGCGTGACGCCGAGGGCAAAGCGCTCGGCCTGCAGGTCCCAGCGCGGCGGCTTGCGCAGCGAAAGGAAGGGGTCGAGGTAGGGATGTGTGCCGGCAGAGATGTTCTCGGCCGACGTTCGCGTGAGCGAAAAGTCGAACAACACCAGCTGCAACTTGCCCCGGGTGCCGGCCTGCGACATGCCGATGTTGTCGGGCTTGATGTCGCGGTGCGCGACGCCTTGCTGTTCCAGGTAGTCAACCGCCTGGATCAGCTCTTCGCCGAAACGCTGAAGCAGGTCCAGCGACAGGCGGGCTTCTTCGCGGATGCGGTGCGACAGGGTGGTGTCACCGGCCTTGCGCATCAGCAGCGCGGTGCGGCCGTTGACGGTGAGCGTGCGCTGCCACTCGACGATGTTGGGGTGGCGCAGCTTCGAGAGCGCCTCGCCTTCGGCGGCGATGCGGTCGTTGAGGCTGGCGTCCAGCGCCACCTTCAGCACCATCTCTTCGCTGCTGCCGTCCTGGCGCACCAGCAGCACGTCGGCCGACGAGCCGCGGCCCATCTTGCGGATGACCGTGAAGCCACCCTCAAGGCGCTCTTCGGGCTTGGCTTCGGCGGGGTCGACCGTGGCCTCGGGCTCGGGGGTCGTCAGTTCATCGACGACCTTGTCGAGGTCTTGCAGGAACTCATCGACGTTGCCGTAGCGGCCCATCACGTCGGGGTTGGTGCTGTACTGGATGAGGTCTTGCAGCTGTTTGCCGCAGCCGTCAAGCACATCCGACAGGCGCAGGCCTTGCCCGATGCGCAGCTTCTCGGCCAGCTCCAGCACCGAGCCGGCGGGCGGGCGGCCCGAGAAGACGTGGTACGTGATGGCCCCCAGGCTGAACACGTCCAGGCTGGGGCCGTGCTGCACCTCGGCCTGCGAAGTTTCCGGGGCCAGGTAGACCAGGCCGGGGTCCTCGACGTACTCCTCAACGTGCATGGTGCCGCCGACGGTGCGCCGTGCCGGGTCGATGGTGTCGCTGCTCTGCGTGCCCTCGCGCGTGCCGGTCTGCCAGTTCATGATGCGCGGCCGTGGCGTGGCGCCGGCAACGTCCTGCACCAGCACGCTCTGTGGGCACAAAGCGCGGTGGTACAGCTTCTTCTGATGGGCGTACTTCAGGGTCTCGGCCAGGTCGCGCACGATCTGCAGGCGCTGGTCGACGCTGAGCAGTTGGCCCATCTCGCGCAGCAGGAAGTCGAGGCGAATCGCTTTGGCGTCGTGATCGAAGATGAGCGCGGGCCCGAGTTCGGTGTCCTGGTAGTCCTTGACCTTGACGATGCCGGGATGGTCGATGCCTTCTAGGATCTGGAACTCGCGTTGCGCCTGGCGCACGAGCGACTTGCGGGCGTCGGCCGTGGCGGCAGCCGACACGGTGTAGATGCGAACGCGCCGGCGCACCGCGTCCATCGCGGTGTGCGTGCCCTCCCAGTCCTGGTACGAGGTGCCTTCCGACAGCAACGTACCGAGCTGATAGTCGCCCACCTTGCGGTGCTTATTCGAGGGACGGATGCCCGCCTCGGCCATGGCGCGGGCCAGCACGCGGGCATGTTGTTGGTCGACGCGGCTGGGCTCGATGTCACGAACGCTGCCGGTGCCGTTGTGGAGCGCACCGATGATGCCGGGGTCGGTTTCGGCCCCGGGCTGCCCTCGCAAGTAGGTGCCCGAACGGGCCGTGCCTGTGAGCTTGCAGTTCAGGCTAGTGGCAGACAGGAAGATCAGGGGCTCGACGAAGGGCAGTCGCACCTTGGCCTTGAACACCGATGACTGGCGCCGCAGCAGGCTGGCCAGGCGCTTCGACTTGCGGTTGGCCAGGATCAGCGGGTTGTCGTAGGCCCGCTCACGGCCATCGGTGACCCACGACCAGGTGTGCGCGTCGCCACTCACCGTGCCGGGTCGGCTCTTGATCTCGACGAGGAAGAGGCCGGTCGGCGTGAGGATCAGCGCATCGACCTCGTTGACCTTGCCTTCCTCATCGATGAATTCGAAATTGGTCCACGCGTGCCATGGCTCACGGTCCGGAAGGTGGTTTCGAAGCCAGTCGAGCGCCTCGCGTTCCCAGGCGAACTGAGACTGGGAAACCGCTTGCCAGCGCGTGGTGCTCATGGGCATCAGATCGCTCCCTCGTGCGCAGCTGAGCGGGCTTGCGGAACATCATCCGGAACGATTTCCAGCAGGTCTGCCAACTGGCAGCCGAGGACGATGCAAAGGCGCTCCAGGGTCGCCAACTCGACGCGACTGGCGCGGTTGTTGGCGAGTGCCGTTACCGCGCTGCGGTTGACGCCGGCAGCGCGTGCTAGCTCGGCCGCCTTGAACCGGCGCTGCTGCATCAGAGCGATCAAATTGGAGCGGATCAACATGCCACCTTGTGCTGGGGTGTTGCGCAGGATAGCAGAAGGTTTCGGATTTGTAACCGAGAAATATTGCGAGCAAATCTGGCAGTCGGCTGTGGCGGCCAAGCTTTGCAGTGAAAGCTGGCGCGGTGGACGAACGGAACGACACGTCCAGAGAGTCAAGACATCTCATTGATTTTGTTGAGATATCGTCCCGATCTGGCCGCTCCAACACGGGAGCGGCCGGTCCCCGGATTGTCTCCAGTCTCAAGCGCGGCTCTTGCAAGCGTAGGTAGCGGCTCTCGGAAACCGGAAGCCCCCGGGCTGTCGGCCGATCCAGACACAGCGCGAGAATCACTGTGCGGCCCAATCCCCTCGCATCGATCTACGCCCCGATGTCAGGTGTTGACCACATCAGGGCCAAACCGTGTGCCAGTACGGGCGGCTGGGTGCTAGGCTTGATTTCGTCACGAAATCATGCAGCCAAAGCTATCCAAGCCTCGCCATGGCGGAACCCGACAGGGTGCCGGGCGCAAGGCTGCCTATGGCGAGCCCACCAAGACCGTCCGAGTGCCGCAGAGCCTCGTGCCAGTGGTTGCGGGGTACTTGGATGCGATGAAGCGCACGCCTGCTGGCGACGCTGACGGCAGTGGCCTGAGGCTAATCGCAGCGCTCCGTACCGAGACGGCCGTGCCTGCACTCGGCCGTCGTGTTCGTGCCGGCACACCAACTTCAGGCGACGACTACCAAGAAGATGCCGTCGATCTCGGCAAGTACTTGGTGCGCGACCCCCGCAGCACCTTCATCATGACGGTCGACGGCTGGTCGATGCGCGACGCCGGCATCGCCGACGGTGACGAGTTGGTCGTTGACCGTGGTGTGGCAGCGGAGGACGGGCGCATCGTCATCGCCGACATCGACGGCGAGCTGACCGTCAAACGCTTGAGGCGGACGGCCACTGGCTGGCTGCTGCAAGCCAGCAACCCCGATTTCGCCGATGTCCCCATCGGCGACAACAACGAACTGCACATCTGGGGTGTCGTCACGCGCGTGCTTCGCGCGGTCTAGACGCCTGCACAAACTTTTGATGAACTAGGAGGCCATCATGTCGCAAGCAAGCCGAATCGAGTGGACCGAGGCAACTTGGAATCCGACCGTGGGTTGCACGAAGATTTCGCCCGGGTGCAAGCACTGCTACGCCGAATCCATGTCCAAGCGGCTGAAGGCCATGGGCACACCCGGCTACGAAAACGGCTTCAAGCTCACCATCCTGCCGGAGCGTCTGGCGGAACCGCTGGCGCGCAAGAAGCCAACTGTGTACTTCGTCAACTCAATGTCCGATCTCTTCCACAAAGGTGTGGATGACAACTACATCGCCCAGGTCTTCGACGTGATCCGGCAGTGCCCTCAGCACACCTTTCAGGTGCTGACCAAGCGAGCTGATCGCATGGCCGCCTTCTTCCGGACGCACGACGTGCCCACGAACGCCTGGATGGGAGTCTCCGTCGAGGACCGCAAGTACGGCGTGCCTCGCATCGAAGGTTTGCGCAAGGTCGACGCGCGCATCCGCTTCCTGTCCGTCGAGCCGCTCCTCGAAGATGTCGGCGAACTCGATCTAACCGACATTCAGTGGGCAATCGTTGGGGGTGAGTCTGGCCCGAAGGCACGCCCGATGAAGTTGGAATGGGTTGAAAATATCCGCCAACAATGTGAGGACCAGGGAGTGCAGTTCTTCTTCAAGCAATGGGGTGGCTGGGGGGCCGACGGCAAACGGCGCTCCAAGAAGGCTAATGGCCGCTTGCTTGGGGGCAGAACCTGGGACGACATGCCAGCACTGTCTGCCCACGCCTAAAGGACCGCATGACGCTGAAACAGTACAACTGGAAAGACGGTCCCGACCTGATCCAGCAACACAGCGTCGCCAAGCACCGGATCCTTGAGGCCTACCTCGCCGCCTACTTCCGCACCCTGGTCAGTTCGCCGAACCAGGATGTTCTGCGCCTGACCCTTGTCGACGGATTTGCTGGCGGCGGCCTGTACGTCCACAACGACACGCGCGAGCCCGTCAAGGGTTCGCCGTTCATCTTCCTCGAAGCAACGCGGGAGGCCGAGTTCCTGATCAACAAGGACCGGCGCAAGCCCGTTCAACTCCAGGTCGACTACTTCTTCACCGAGGCCGATCGGCATGCATACATGCACCTCGACAAGGTGCTGCGCGAAGAAGGCTACGGCGACAGGATCGGCGACGGCATCTACATCGAGCACGCGCGATTTCAGGACAAGGCCGACTCGATCATCGCGTTCATCAAGAAGAAGAGTCCGAAGAGCGGCCGCTCGATCTTCGCGCTCGATCAGTACGGCTACAAAGATGTGCCTACGAACCTTATGCGCAAGATTTTCGACGCGCTACCGAGAGCGGAAATCATCCTGACGTTCAACGTCGATTCGCTCATGAACTTCGCCAACGATGGCGACCAGATGAAGGACTTGCTGGACGGCCTCGGCATTCCCGACATCTTCGGCGGTCGCTCTGTGAACGAGATCAGGTCTTCGGACCGCGACTGGCGCTTGTTCCTTCAGAGCACGCTCTATCGCCGACTCGTCGAGAACTGCGGCGCCCGCCACTTCACGCCGTTCTTCATTCGCAATCGCGGCGGGCACGGAGACTATTGGCTGATCCATATGTCCCAGCACCATCGCGCTCGTGATGTGATGACGGAGGTGCACTGGGCCAACAACAACTACTTCATTCACTATGGCGGCGCCGGCCTCGACATGTTCCAGATGGTCGGCTATGACCCCGTGCATGACGCGGCGTACCTGGGGCAATCACCTCTGGGGTTCGAGTTCGACGATGTCGCTCGGCGCGCGAGCATTGCGGCACTCAACGAGCACATTCCACGGCGTGTCTATGCGGACGACGGCGGCATCAGCTTTGGCGAGTTGTTCGCAACAACGTGCAATAGCTCGCCAGCCTCGGCACAAATCTACCGGGAGTCGATCGGCAAGCTGCTCGATGAGAGGGCCGTTGAGATCGTCGGCGCCGACGGCACCAAGCGCCGGTCGTCCGCGCAGATCAAGGACAGCGACCAAATCCTGTCACCGCAGCAGCGCACGCTTTTCTTGGCTGGCTGACTCTTGCGCCGATCAACGCCGCAACGGGAGTAGCAACTTGACTTCGATCATTCCGGACGCCTACGAAGGGCGCGAGCAGGCTCTGGTGAAGCATGCGCTCCTCAAGAACTACCTTGAAAAGCTCGTGCTGATCATCGGTATGAGCGCCAAGAAGGCACGGCATGCAGAAATCTGCTTCGTGGACTGCTTTGCCGGCCCCTGGGGAGCGCCGGATGACGATCTTGAGGGTACGTCGATCTCTTTGTCGCTGAAGACGCTCGCCGCCTGCAAGGAGAAGTTGGCTACGCTCGGTGTGGACGCCACGATGCGTGCCCTGTATGTGGAGAAGCACAAGAGTGCGTTTGATCGGCTCTCGAAGTTTTTGGGTTCAAAGGCGCCGCCTTCAGTCGCCCACGCTTGTCTGCATGGCGATTTCGTCGACCTGCGCGATGACATCTTGAAGTGGTGCGGCTCCGGTGCCTTCACGTTCTTCTTCGTCGATCCCAAGGGCTGGAAAGATATCGTGATCGAAACGATGAGGCCTTTGCTTCAGCGCCCACGATCGGAGTTCTTGATCAACTTCGCCTACAACTTCATCAACCGCACGGCATCGATGGCCGTCTGGCAGGACGCGATGTCGCGTCTGCTCGGAGCACCGGTGAACCTCGACGGTCTTCAGCCCGCCGAGCGTGAGGAAACGCTGGTCAACGCGTACCGCACGAGTCTCAAGGCATGCGTTCCAGGTGGACGTCCTGAGTACCGTGCTCGGTCGGCCTATGTCACAGTGCTCGACCCACTGCATCGGCGAACGAAGTACCACCTTGTATATGTGACGTGCCATCCAACTGGCATCGTCGAGTTCATGGACATCTCCGAGCGAGTAGACCTCGTCCAGAGGCAGGTTCGTGCTGCCAAGCAAATCGATGTCCGCCAGCAAAAGACCGGTGTCACCGACATGTTCGGCGTAGACCCACAGCCCGAGCCGGCGGACGGCCGCTGCAGCCCCGATGATGTTGATGCCTTCTGGCGCAGGTATCTCGCAGCCGGGGAACGACGGATCGGTACGGCTGAGTTTGCAGACATCCTTGAGACCACGAACTGGCTTCCCGGTGAACTGCAAGGCTCTCTGGTGCGCCTCTTGAAGGCCGGAGCCGTGCGCAATCTGGATGCCGGTGCGTCCAGGAGGCGATCGAAGCCACTGCACTTCGACAAGGCCGAGCGCCTTCAGCTCACGTAGCACTGAACACGAACATCCAACCAATATAGCCATGCCATCAGCGCGAACACTTGCATCACTTGCCCAATTGCTCGCTCTGTTCCCAAGTCAGATGGCCGTGGTCCTGCTGTCGAAGCACGGCCTGCGAATCAGCATCGAAACCGGCAGGGAACTGTTCGACATCAACAACGCGCTCCGCGATCAGGCGCAGTTGGCTGGCTGCCTCGCCGTTCTGGACGAAGTCGTGCGGACAAACGGCGGCCTATCGAACCAAGTCAAGCCTCGCTATCGATTCACGGAACGCTACGACGACTTGAAGCGCTGTCTACTTCTCGACGGATTCCTGGTTCGCGAGCGCGAGTTGGCTCCCGTCGATCCGTCGATCTCAGATTCGGCGCCGATCGAAGACGACCTCGTTGCCGGAATCAAGCTTACCGACCTCGACCCCCATGGCGAGATTGTCGGCAAGCTTAACGACTCAGCTGAGTCCTTCCGGCGCAATGCACCGGACTACAACGCCTGCCTGACCAATGCTCGCGTGGCGCTTGAAGCGATCGCTCGCGAGATAGCTCGCCGAAAATTCCATGCCGACCCCTCTGCCTATGACGCGACGAAATGGGGCTCAATCGTGGCGCACCTGCGGAAGCAGGACTTCTTCTCCGTCGAGGAAGAGCGCGGGCTGGTCGGCGTCTACGCGTTCTTGAGCCCTGGCGCGCACAGACCAATCGGTCTGACTGAAGAAGAGGCGTGCAGACTTGGGCGATCCATGGCGCTAAGCATGTGCTGGTACCTGGTGAGGCGGTACGCTGATCATCAAAAGGCTGCATAGGGGCATCGCACCAGCGGGGCGCGCAGTCGGCGTACCCCCGTCAAGAAATCGAACCCGACGACGCGGAGCACTGCCGCTTCAACGGAGACAGGTGCTGGGGACTCGTCAGGAGGCCGAAGCGATCTCCACCCTTTCGCCGGCCCGCTGCACCGCGGGCGGGTCCTCGGCTCCAGGCGCGGCCAGCAAGGCAGTGTGGGTGCGATCAGCTTCAAACTGACCCACGACGGCAACTGCACCGTTGTCGATAGTCGACTTGGCCCTTCGTACCTCGGGCTCGTCCTTCCTCGCATCGACTTCGTTCATCCGCCGCCGGCAACCCATCGC
>CAVVSC010000016.1:0-80006 GCA_963750785.1 uncultured beta proteobacterium
GCCAGCACCCACAGTTTGCCGTCGGAGAAGCTCCTCCAGCACATCGGGTTGGACCAGTCGCCTCAGCCCAAGGCTGACGGCGCAGAGCCTCGCGCGCACCGCCCGTCAGCGCGACGGCAAGCGCGGGCCGCACTCGTGGCTCGAGCAACAGATCGAGGCGGCGGCCAGTCCGCCCAACGCCAAAGAGCAGCTCGTCTCGCAAATCCCGGAAATGCTGCTCGCGTAGGCCAGCAACTCGCTGGCGGACACGCGACAGGCAGGGTTCCCTCAATGCAACATCAGTTCATTGAACAGAGTGTTGAGTTTCGGACCTCAATCGCTATAGCTAAAGTCAAAGCAGCCGTAATGACTACTATCGGAGTAATCCTGCCAGCCGGTAATCGTAACATCCAATGTTTGCCCCAGGCCATCGGCAACGCGATCAATGATGAAACCTCTGGCGAAATTACCGACGGCCTGAGCGGCCTTAGCCCCAAAGGTTTGGTCCTTGCCAATGATACTAGCTTGCCACATGAAGCGCAGAACCACATCCGACACCTTGAATCCGTATCCGGCGACTGTGAAACTCTTTCCCGCGATTCCGCCACCCTTGCCATCTCCAAGATCCTCGGCGAGCGCATCAAGCACAATGGGAAAGAGTACTTCAAGGACGTAATAGATGACATAGTCGCCTTGCAACTCTGAGGGACCGACGGCACCCGGCGATGTCCCAGAAATTGTTGAACTGATGAGCTGAGGGTGGCGGTTCCTTTCGCCCGCATGTGAACATGCGGGTGCCTTGCAAGCAAAGAAAGGAACCACCGAAATGAAGTCTCGCACGAAGCCCGCGCTGCGGGTAGTACCTGCTGCCCAAGTGCAGCTCTCCCTCAATGTCCAGACCGTCCTTCGTGACGTGAAGGACGCGTTCTACGGTCTGTGCGTGAACGCCGGCAAGCAAGTTCTGGCAGCCATGATGGAAGCCGACAGGGAGGTGATGTGCGGTCCGATGAATGTGCCCAACGCGGCCCGCAAGGCAGTGCGTGGCGGCACCACGCGATCCAGCGTCGTGCTGGGAGGCCAGCGCATTGCCATCGACAAGCCACGGGCACGCAGCCTGCGACGTGGCGAGTTGGAACTGCCCACGTTCGCGTGGGCGGCGCATACGGACCCGTTGGACATGGCCACGATGGCATCGATGGCCGCCGGCGTCTCCACCCGTCGATACGCCGGCACCCTGGATCCACTTCCCGAGCCGGAGGAGGCGCTGTCGGTGTCCAAGAGCTCGGTGTCGCGGCGCTGGATCGCGCTGAGCGAGAAGCAGCTGCAGGAGTGGTTGTCGAGCTCGATCAAGGAGCTGAATATGCCGGTGGTGATGATCGACGGCATCCACTTCCGTGACCGTGTGATCCTGGTGGCCCTGGGCATCGACTCCCAGGGAAACAAGCACATCCTGGGGCTGCGTGAAGGCTCCACGGAGAGCACGCGGGTCGTGCGCTCGCTGCTGAGCGACCTGGTCGAGCGAGGGCTCGATGCCGATCGCAAGAGGCTGTGGGTGATCGACGGCGGCAAGGCCTTGCGCCGCGCGATCCTGGACTGCTTCGGCGAACTGGCGCTGGTGCAGCGGTGCCAGGAGCACAAGCGGCGAAACGTGATCGAGCACCTGCCCAAGGAGTTGCACGCCGGCGTAGGCCGTGCCATGCGTGATGCCTGGGGCAGCACCAACGCTGAGCTGGCCAAGAAGCAGCTGGCGCGGCTGGCGACGTCGCTGCAGGCCAAGCACCCCGGCGCGGCCGCTAGCCTGCGAGAGGGTCTGGAGGAGACGTTGACAGTGCAGACACTGGGGATCACCGGGGCGCTATACCGCACGCTGCGCACGACCAACCCGATCGAGAACCTGAACGGGTTGATCGCTCACTTCACGCGCAACGTCAAACGATGGAAGGACGGACAGATGACGCTGCGCTGGGCAGCTGCCGCACTGAGCGACTCCAAAGGGCGCTTCCGCAAGCTGCGCGGACACCGCGAAATGAAGGACCTATTAGCTGTATTGAAAGCCCCGGCCAATGCCGCCACCAACGCTCACCGAAAGGCCGCGTAGTATCACGAACAAGGAGCCGTCATCCGGCCGCGTTCAACAGCACTCGGGACATTGCCCGGCACCCAGTTGAATCTTCAGATAGTTCTTAACCACCCACATGCCGCTTTTGATGCCCACCTGCGCGCTTGACTTCCAGTAGCTGTCATACCAGCGGATATTCTTGTAGTCGCCTACCTGGTTGTGAAGCATTGACTCGGTCAGAATCCAGTTGATCCCACGACCGAATTTCCCGGTTCTCACCCGTGATGGCCAATAGGCCCAATCGCTCTTCTTGTCTTGGCAGGCTCCGCTTTTCGTCCACAACGGCTGATTCCTCCTGGGATCGGCGTAGTCGAACTTGCTGCGGTCTCCGGCAATTCTCAGGTTCCCGCTGGCGGGATCGCGAATCGCCACGTGGTTACCGTCGGCGTCAAGCATGACATAGTCCCATCCGTTCCGCGCGGCCGCGCCGGTGTAGTAGCTGAGTTGCGAGACATCACCCCTCCTAGGCCGACTGACCTGATAGAACACTCGTGCCTGAGGAGCGGCTACTTGCCCTAGTGTCGCGGCCGCCGGGGCAGTCCCCGTGACAATCGCTGTCTGGGCATTGAGATGATTTTCGACGACGTTGTAGGCGAACCCGTCACCGGCCTGGAGAGCCGCAGATAATACCGGCTCAAGGTGCTGAGTGATATTGTCGGGGGAAATTTGGAACGAGAGGCTATACTCGGAGCTCTCCCAGGGAATGACGTTAGGTTGCTCGATAATGTACTTGACGATGTTTGCATCTAGAGACTTGTTGACCCAGACGGCCTCCCATTCCTCTTCAAGTCGAGCCATTTGCTCTTCGTGTGTTGGTTTGTCCTTCGGCACGACTACGGCAGCCTGCTGCCGCAGCCCATGCAGACTGTTCAGGTGGATCAGCATATGGAGGTTGATCAGGTAAGTTTCCTCCGGCACGAATCCAAGGTGCCGTTTCAAGATGTCATCCAGTTCGCTGTGGCCACTTCGGACATAGTGCAGCCTCTTGCTGATCTTGATGAGAAGGGTTGAGTGACGGTCCAGTCCTGCCACCTCATCGACATAACCATGGCTGTCATCTGTGATGATCGCTGCGACAAGCTTGTACCCCTCTCGTTCAAAAATCTGATGCTCGGCTAGGTTGAGACTGAAGTGCTCCGGGAAATCGTCAATGTAACCCGCGAGCTGCGCTATCAGCCGGGCACGGGTGGCAGTATCGACGTGCGCAAGCTTTGAGGCAATGACCTTATCAATTAGTGCGTCCACAAAGGCATCGCTCAAAAGCGTTGCAAGCCCGTCGGAGTCGAAGTAGGAGATATGCGCAGTCCTCGGCGTGGCACTAAGTTCTTTCTGGTCAAGACAGTCCTTTAACGCAGCATCTGTCAGGTCAAGACATTCGGCGTGAGTGACGTCACTCGCCTTGAACCCGGGAATTCCAACGTCAATTGGTCCGGTGGACTGGATGTTTGCCACCCGGGCATTTCCGAAACCGCCAGCCGGCTGATAAATTGCGTAGGGCGTTGCGCCGGCCAGAGCCTTGGTTGTTGCCTCGCCGGTCGCAACCAAATCGAAGTGCTTGACTTTGGCAAATAATTTCGTGGGAACTTGCGCTGCCGGGTGCTTGAGGTCAAGATTGGCGAGGAGGCTGTTGGTATATGACTGATTCATGCTGGTTGCAGGCGTGTCCTCGCCACCGCATCCCAACATAGGCAGTGCCGTGGACAGAATCAGAGATGCGGCGATCACATACCTTCGTGGCTGTTTCATAACATCTCTCCAAACGTGTCTAATCCAGGAGACCGGGTGAGGATCCAACATCCTGCGCGACGGAATCATTGGCCGCGAGGCTAGACCCGGCCTCCGGCTCGCGCAACTTCATCGCCTGACTGGGCCAGTACACGCCGACCAAGAGCGGCTTGAACTCGGCCGCATCGGCGACCGGCTGGTGCCGCTCTTGGTGCAGGCCGTGTATGAAGTGCTCGTAGCGCTCCGTCGTGGTCCAGGCGTTGTCCCGGCCACATGCGCAAGGGAAGATGTCGCTAGTGCTCGGCTCTGGCGCGGGGTAGTCGGCCCAGACCTTGACTTCGGCATGCCCGTACCCCTGGGCCGAGTCGAGGCCCAACACCGCTATCACCCTCGCGGATGTCGCGCTGGCTCCCAGCATTGCCATCGCAAAACCCTCCGCTCAAGCACCGAGGACCGCATTAATCGCCACAAGAACAACATAGTCCGGTAGGGCCTTCGAGCGATTGATCGGACGCAACTTGTCGGCCTTCGAAGGCGCGCGCTTGGCGCCGCTATCGCGGGGGATAGACTGTCTGCTATGACCTCCTTGCTTTCTGCGAAGAAGGCCAGTGGACGGCACCGGCGTAGACGTTCAGGAAGTGGTGCTCCGTCAGGTGCATCGGGGTGTCCACGACCTTGCGCCAGTAGTAGGTAACGCGCCAGCATCCGGTGCGCGGGATCTTGGCGATGAGGCCGTGGGCATGCTGGCGTCGGAAGCAGCGGCTGACCTTGGCGCTCGTAGTGGATTGGGACGCCAGCCGGCGCCCGCTGGGGCCGCCGGCCGATGGCTTGGAAGGTGGGCTCCCGAAGCGGTGAGACCGCACGGTTTCAAGCCCCGCGCTACCCTGGCGGGACCTCCTTCGAGGGTCTCGGTTCGGATTCGACAGACCGCTTCGGGGCGAAGCATTCAGGGCGGCGGATGTCGCTGAAGGGTCGCTAGCCGGTCCTCGTGATTTCGAAGACCTGTCATTCCGATCTTGGCTGTTCCTCGGGCTCTCGGTCCAGCCGAGCCATCAGTCTCGATGAGAGGGATGCGAAACCCATGCCCGCGCCGGCGGCTCAGCCGTCATCCCGAAATCGGCGTCAACATCGCCGGCAACGGCGGCATCACGTCCTCGGTTCGCCACACCCAGGACGCCGGACCAGTCGCCGCAATCGCCCGCTCCTTGGCAACGCGCTCCGCCGGGGGCATGAACGGGCTGAGCAGATGCAGCGGCACCGCAGCGGGCCCGGCATCGAGCAGCAACGCATTCGCAAACCCCGAGACGCTCCTTGCGTCGTAGCGCAGCGGCTTGACGAATCGACGCTGCTGCGCCACCAGCGCCTCGATGAGCGGCAGTTCGTGCACGCCCTCCACCGGTATCCATTCTTCGCTGGTCAGCATCAAGCTGAGAGATTCGACTTCGTAGGTCTGCTCCCTGCGAGCACGGATGAGGACGGCCATCATGAGATGAACCCCGACCCCCGTGTCGGCATCGCGTGCCTCGAACAGTGGCCCGAAGACACGCTCAGTGCGCTCCCACAGCCGATTCGAAGCCAGCAGCGGCGCATCCGGCATGTGCCTGACCCAGATCCGCTTGCCGAGGGCCGTGTCGTCGCACGCCTTGAACTCACCCAGCACGACGGCCAGGGGCCAGCGCCCGTCGTGCGGACTCAGGATCGCGAGCTTGGCGCGCCTGCGTTGGGCAGAGTCGGCCTTTCGTTGCTCGCTGAAAGGCTCCGGGACGTACAGCCTCTCGCCCAGCGCCGTGCCCTTGACCAGCACATCCTCAGCCGCCTCCGTCAAGTACTTGTGAAGCACACCCTGATTGCGCTTGCCCTCCATGGCCGGGCTCCACCGATTGAACCCGGCCCGCTCGAACAGGAAGTGCATCAGCGCACGAAGACTCATGCGCCGGCGTGGCTGCGCAACTTCGGCCGGCTCCGCGGGTTCGCCGCGCGCCACCGACCGACCCGTCATGCGCTCCCACGGAAAATCGACCCGCAATTCGACGCGTCCGGGCTCGACCTCGATCACGGCTTGGCCGACCAACTCACCGAGCCCGGATTGGCCTGCCTCGGGTTCGAACGACGGGCATCCGGGGTGATGCCGGTCCCCCGTGTCGGGCATCCGCTTGATCACGTACTGACGGTGGAGGGCCACGTACATTTCGACGCCGCCGGGAACACACAGGCAGCGCGGACGCGAGGGCGATTGGTAGGCACGGGCCAGCGCGTCCTGCAGCTGGACGTCGTCCGCACCGATCACGCGCCCGTCGATCGCAAATCGGTGCAGGTCCATGGCAATGCCCTCCGGATTCCTGCATCCTTCCGCGCACGTGGCGCCGGGTGCCACACATATCAGCCACGAAAACACGTCACTTTCGCGATCGGCGCCGCGCTGCGCGGTCAGATCACTTCGTCGAGCAGTTCGGCCAGCATGGGTTTCGGCCGGGGAAGCTGCTCCCGCACAGCGCTGCGGTCGGCAATGCCCAGGATCACGCCGACCTGGTCCTCGTCGGCGCCGCGTGCGTACATCCTGGACATCAGCGTCAGCCTCGCCGACTGCGTGGACAGGCCCTTGATGTCCGCGTATCGGAACAGCTTTCGATAAATCTCCAGAACGGCGCGGCACACATGCCTCTTCTGCCCGGGCTCGCCGTTGGGCGTGATCTGGTACGGCTCACCCGCCGGCCCGAGGAACAACCGACTGTCTGGATCCAGTCCCCGGTAACGGTCCGCCGTTCCAAGGCCGTGTCCGTTCTTCAACCGTTCCTGAAAGTACGCGTCCAGCGCCTCGTCGAGCCGGCTGTTGATGAAGTACAGCGGGCGGGACTTGCCGTTGATCGCCGCGCTCTCCCGCAGCTCCGACTCCCGGCAGACGCTCCCGTCGACGCGGACGTAGTCGCGAACCTCCAGCCGCGCGACCTCGAGCGGGCGCAGACCGGTCGCGAACAGCAGGTAGTAGAGCGACAGGTCGTGCCAGGTGCGTGATGCGCGCCCCTTGATGCGGGTCGCGCCCTGGGCCACCTCCGTCTCCGACAGCACGCGCGCCGGTCGCTCGCCGGAAGGCGCGACAGGGGTGAACTGGTCCAGCGCCACCAGGATCGCGTCCCGGCGCAAGCGCAGGCGGCGCACAAAGGCGGCGCCCTCTTCCTTGAGGCCATCCACGCCGACCTCCTGGGTCAACTGGACGGCGATCGACTTGATTCGACGCTCGACGGCGGTCCGCGAGATTCCGAACTGCAATGCGACGGCCTCGTAGGTGGCGCCGTCGACGACCGCTCGCAGCATCTGGATCGAATGGCCTGCGTTTTCGCGGTGCCTGGTGATCTCCGGATCGTCTTCCATGATGTTGTTCTCCCTTGAAGACTCGCACGCCGCCAGCCTGAAGGATCGAAACCGCGCACCGCGGGCGCCACCGGAAATCGACCGATCGCGCGGGGGATTTCGTCATCGGATCAACGGACGCGCTGTGCTGCTAACGCTTGAACAAGATGTATCGATGTCATCGTTGGTGACAGGTGTGACTCGCCGGCCCGCGCATCGGCCCCGCAGAGCGCGTGCCCCGGCGCTGTCGAGACTCGGCGATCAGCGCACGCAGCATCGACTCTGCGGGCAACCTGTTCGCAGGACGTCTCCGATTGGTGTCCGCATGCGTAAATTCGATGCCGAGGCCTTGCTGCGTGTATCAGACCGAGATGCCTTGTTTCTCGATCCACTGTCGGATGTCCTCTGCACGCCACACGGTCACCCGCTCGGAGAGCTTCACGGGTTCCGGAAAGGTGCGCGCCTGGACGCGGCGCCATAGCGTCGACTTTGAGATGGGAACGAACGCCAGCACCTGCGGTTGACGCAGGAAACCGGTGTCGGGCAACTTGAGATTCGGCGCCGGCGCGCCGGTGGCCGCAGTCGTAGCGGCGATGGAGAGTGTGTCGTGCACGATCGAGCCTCGTCCCGGCGTGGGCCGGCAAAGGTCATGACCTGCTCTGTCGCGGCCGCGCTAGGTCAGGTTGGCGCGAGCCGATGGGGAACGCTGAACTCGACGGCACGCTGCGCGCGTCCCGGTATCGCGGCGTGGTGGTTTGCAGATGACGGTGCCACAAGCGTCGTGACGCTCGGCAACCTGCTGAGTCCGATGTCTTGCGATCCTGCAGAGCGTCTGCCGAAGTTCGAGGCGCCCGCGGGTCGGGGTGCAAGAGGCAGGTATCGACTGCGACGCCGCCCGGCTGCGGGCGGAGGCTCCGGACACGTACGGCAGGCGCCGACGGCGTGGAACCTGGCTACACCGTATTCGATCTCGTGGATCGCAGCAAGACGTCGTCGAAGGTTGCCACCGAAACCACCGGGAAAGACCGCCGATTGCGCATGGCAGACCTTGCCCGCGACTACTCCTCGACGGCGACGGGCAACTCTGCTGCCG
The DNA here is from genome assembly GCA_963750785.1 of uncultured beta proteobacterium. Taxonomy (GTDB): domain Bacteria; phylum Pseudomonadota; class Gammaproteobacteria; order Burkholderiales; family Burkholderiaceae_C; genus Rubrivivax. The sequence goes on from CAVVSC010000016.1 coordinate 8,265, forward strand.
CCTCCGGCGTCACCATCGGCGCCGCGGCGGTCTCGCGCATGACGTCGACGTCGCCTTCCGTCGCGCTTCCGGGTGTTTGCTCCGTTTCGGCGTCGGTGACGTCCTCTCGTGCCGACTCACCGTTGCGCGCATCCAGGGCGTTCATGCGTCGCCGCAGTCCGATCGCGAAGTTGCGCGCGCCGTTGGCGATGTCGCGCACCTGGCGCTTCAGACCCGCACGCTGGATGTCGACGGCCTGCGCCGTGATCACCTCGTGGATCTCCAGCGTCTGCAGCAGCGGCATCAGTTGGTCGAGCTTGCCCAGCACCTCCAGGAAGCGCCTGCTGGCAGACGACAGCACGTGGACCTCGACGTCCAGTGGCACGGTGTCGTAGGACGCTGCGCTGGTGATGCCATGGGCCTTGAAGAGTGCCTCCGCACCGTCGATGGCCTTGTTCAGGCTGGCGGTGGCCGCGTCCATCTGCGCCCGGATCGCCGCCTCGATCTTGCCGATGTCGTCGTGGTCCAGCCGGGTGCGCGCGATCACCGAGATGAAGTGCGTGTTGAGTTGCAGCGTGTTGAACATCCGCACGAAGGAGCGCTTGCCCTCGGCGCTGGTGAATCGCGTGGGCATCTTCAGGCTGGCCGCCTCGACGCGCCGGAAATCGACCTTGGCCTCTTTCGCGAGGATGCGGGCATTGACGCCGCCCTGGTCCAACTTGACGATCTCGATGTCCGGCATGCCGTGCTCCTGCAAAGGCGGTGGTCGGAGCCATCTTCCCGATCACCGTGCGCAATCGCCACGCGATATGGCCGGCAACTCTGGGTGCTTTCGGGATCAGGCCCGGATCGTCGGCGTATCGGCATTGACCTCGTGCTGGCGCCGATCTACCTTTGCGTCATGCAGCAGCTGGCCCTGCATTCAAACAAGGCAAGTCCTGGAGTTTTCTGTCTGACGCATGGATTGCGATGGCTGTGATGCCCCGTCCTGGGACCTCACACGATCGCGCCATGCTCCGAGCCTGAAGGCACCCACGCCGGTGCCTGTCTTTCGCTCGCCGTCGAAGCCAGCCTTCGAGGCAAGGGCTGCGCGTTGTCGCCGCGCCCTTCCCTCCAAGGCTTTCCTCGATCGGTAGCTGGCGCACCGATCAAGGCGGTTCACGCCGCCAAGCCAAGCCAGCCCTGGAGTCACCCTCCCATAGCGCCGGTCTCGGAACCGGTTGTTCGTCACCCCCTGGGGGCAATCGCCCCGAGCCGTGGTGCGCGTTGCCTCCAGCCTTTCCATGGAGTCAACGATGCTGCAAGCCTACGCATCCCCCGGAGCATTCCGCCCAGAGTCCGCTGGGCATCGGTTCCACCCCTTCCAGGGGGTCTCGCCACAGCACCCGACCGCCCGCCCCGACGGCATCGCCGATGAGGCATTGCCCGACGACGAGGCAGCAGTCGTCGAGTGGAGCGAAGACGACATCGTCTTCCTGCACTGGCGGCTGCTGCAGGAAGTGCGGCACCTGGCCGACCCGGCCACGCCGCTGGAAGAGAAGCTCGACACCCTGCGCTGGGTGTTCACCGAGCGCGAGAAGGACGCAGCGCCCTTCTCCTTCGTCAGCTGCCTGCGCGTCGTCGGCTGCAGCCCGCTGTCGCCCATCGCCTACTGCGGCCTCGTCGACGCCGAAGAGGTGCGCGACCGCATCCGCAATGGCCTGAAGGCCTGGCTCAACGCCACCCTGGAGCGCTACCCCGAGTGGGTGCGCAGTGCCGTGGCCGGCAACCCCGAGTGGGTCGAGGCCCGCTTGGCCAGAAATCCGCAGTGGATCAACGAGCAGCTCAAGCAGATGTCCGTGCAAGGCGACCTGTTCGCCTGATCTCTTCCCCACCCGGGCTCGGCGCCGCAGTGCCAGCCCATCCCGTTCAAGGAGTTGTTCATGTTCACGTCCACGAATGCCCTGCGCATCGGTCCCGATGCGCCACGCCTGCTGACCGTGCAGGCCCCGGAAGACATCGAGTACCTGGTCAAGGAAAGCGAAGTGCTCACCGGCCAGGCCGGACGCACCTTCGTCATCTCCGGCGCCGACTGGCTCATCTACCGGGTGAGCTTCTGCGAAAGAACTCACCCGAGCGGCCTGAAGGTCGAGCGGCTCGACGCGCATGGCCGCGTCGTGAGCACCCAGCACCTGCAGGTCTGGGAGTTCCTGGAGCACAGCCTGGTCGAGGCCCAGGCCGCCGGCCAGTTGTTCACCCCACCGGTTCGCCGACACGGCTGACCGCATTCGTCCATTCCCCCCATCCGGCGGGCTTGTCCCGCTGGGACCAGGGCCCGCCTCCACCCATGGAGCATGTCATGCAGATTCAGGTTCGAATCAACGAGGAAGGCGCACTGCGCAACCAGCGCTACGCCTTCACCAACCGCTTCACGCTCGTCTCCGAGCTGTTGCAGAACGCACGTCGCGCCGGCGCGGCGTGCATCGAGATCCACTACGACGCGGCGACTCAGGTGCTGAGCGTCCACGACGACGGTTGCGGCCTGGAGGACTTCCAGAAGCTGCTGAGTTTTCACGAATCGGGCTGGGACGCGGCGACTGCTGCCGAGGAGCGCCCGTTCGGTGTCGGCTTCTCGAAGTGCCTGTACGCGGCCGCGCGCTGCGTGGTCACCTCGGGCGGCCAGCGGGTCGACATCGACACCGAAGCCGCGCTTGCCAGGGCACTAATCACTGTCGAGCAGGTTCCTGAGTGCGAGGCGACAAATGGCACGCGCGTGGAACTTCACGGTGTCGACCTGCCCGACCTGGGCACGCGTGTCGAGGAGCTGTGCCTGGGGTTCCCGGTGGCCGTGCTGTTCAACGGCCAGCCGCTGAAGCGGCCCTTGGCCGAAGGGCACCTGGCCACGCAGGCCAGCCCCATCGGTGCGGTGCACCTGGCGGGCACGCTCGACGGCAAGTACACCCACGAGACGATGGTGTTCCTGCAGGGCTTCTGCGTCCTCAAGCCGGCGTACTGCCTGCGCGACGAGCTCAACGTCGTGCATCTGGACTCGCGCCAGTTCATGGCTCGGCTGCCCGACCGCGACAAGCTGATCGACGAGGACGTGCAGCGCAAGCGCATCGATGCCGAGCTGAAGGCCTGCTGGCGCAACACGCTGGAGATCGCGAGGACCCGGCTGTCGCCGGAGCGCTTCGTCGAGACCTACTACGCGGTGATGCGCGGCTGGGGTCAACTGGACCTGCTGAACGACCTGGACGTGTTGCCGTCCGAGCTGTGCGATGCGATCGTGGGCTATCCGATCCAGGACGACCACGGTTCACGCGACTTCGTCCAGCAGGTGGCCGCCGCGCCGAAGCGCAGCGAGATCGAGAACGGTGGCGTGCGCTTGGTCGCCCTCGACAGCGTTGGGGACGACAACGGCGCACGCTGGATGCTGGCGCGCAGCAAGGGCTATCTGGTCTTCGACTGGATCGGGCTGCATCACGAGCACTGGGCGCAGCGTCACGTTCGCTTTCTCGAAGAAGAGCGCGCGCACGTCGAGGCTGTGGAAGAACAGGTGCGCACCGCGCTGGAGGGACGCTGGGTCTGGCCCGACGTCATCCTCTGCGAAGCAGTCCGGATCCGGGTCGACAAGGACGAGGCCGTGATCATCGACGAGGGGGTGTGCCACAACGGCACCCTGTACATCCCCGCCGGGGAAAGCACTGGCACGCCGGTGCAGCAGCTCTCGTCCTTCACCGACGAACACGATCAGTTCCTCGATGCCGATCGCGACGCCGACAGTGACGCGCTGGCCGACCTCATCCGTCGCCTGCGCTCGGTCGACCCCGTGCAGACGCTCGACTCGTTGCTGCAGGACCTGCGGCTGGGCAAGTACCCGCTGCTTCACGGCAAGACCTTCCAACTGACCGTGGGCGTTGGGGCGGCGCCGGGCCATTCCATCGAACTTGTGGAGGCCGACGGGATGCCCGTGCTGGCGGAGAGCGGAGGTTGCCATGCACGATCATGAGTACGCCGGCCGCATCGACGCGGTCAAGCAGCGGGCGCATGGCCGGTGGAGCGAGATCCTCGCCAGCGCAGGCGTGGACGAGCAGATCCTGAAGCATCGCAACGGGCCCTGCCCGCTGTGCGGCGGAACGGATCGGTTCCAGTTCACCGACAAGTTCGGCGAGGGCAACTACCACTGCCGCCAGTGCGGGCCCGGTGGCGGTTTCAAGCTGCTGCAGGCCGTCAAGGGAGTGGACTTCAACGCCGCGCTGCGCGATGTCGAGCGCTGCCTGGGTCTGCTGCCCGAGGCAACGACGGCGGGCGCGTGCGAGCCCTCGGGCGACCGCATGCGCAAGCTGGTTCAGCGCATCTGGGACGAAGCCCGGCCGGTGACGGCCGGCGACGAGGTCGATCGCTACCTCCGCGGCCGCGGGCTGGCCCTGCCGGTGGTCCCGGCCGTGCTGCGGTTTCACCCGGCGCTGGGCTACTACGAGAAGGACGACGCCGGCAAGTCACGCAAGCTGGCCGAGTACCCGGCCATGCTGGCCTGCATCCAGGGTGTTGACGGGCATGCGGTGACGCTGCACCGCACCTACCTAAAGGACGGGGCGAAGCTGAAAGCGGCGGACGCCAAGAAGGTGCTCTCGGCCGGGATCAACGGCGCGGCGGTCCGCCTCTTCGAGGCAACCGACGAGCTGGCAGTCTGCGAAGGCATCGAGACCGGCCTCGCGCTGCACCTGGCCACGCGCAAACCGGTATGGGCCGGCATCAACGCCGGCAACCTGGAGAAGCTGTGCCTGCCGGAGACTGTGCGCAAGGTATGCATCTATGCCGACAACGACGCCGACGGCGACTTCGCCGGCCAGTGCTTCGCCTTTGCGCTGGCGCGCCGGCTGAAGCGCGAAGAGAAGACGACCGGCGCAAGGCAGGTGCGGGTGTTCGTACCGCGCCACGCCGGCACTGACTGGGCCGATGTGTGGTGCCAGCGCCGGACGGAATCATCGGCGCCGATGTCCGCCTCGGATCCGATGCCCGGCGGCGGTGAACAGGTGAGTGAGTGATGTGGGGTGCGGCCTGTCATGTTGACGGGGCCGCACCCGCTTTTTCAGCGGCACTGGATCGATTCGACGCGGTGCCGGCGAAAAGGCTTCGACGAGTTTCCCCACTGGTAGTTGTCAAACCAGGCGGCGCCTCAAGGCGTCGCGAAGACAGCCCTGGAGTTCTTCGCGCGATTCGATTCGCGCACATCGTGGACCGTCCTGCCAATGTGCAGCCGGTCCGTCATCAGCCCTTGCGGGGATGCGCAATCCCGCAAGGGGGTCGTGCCGTCCCCGCTTCTTCATCCCTCAAGGAGTTTGATATGAAAAGCGGACGTACTCTCGTGAGCCTGGCCCAGGAACTGGAGCGCCAGTTGCAATCGAAGAAGGACCTGGTCGTGCCCTCGCAGCTCGTGCACCACAGCACGGGCGACGGTGGTGAGACCCACCTCGTCATCGACGAAGGCGGCAGCGCCGTGCACTACGGCGTCACGCCGCTGGCGCGTCGCCAGTTGGCCGACAAGCTGAAGATCCCGTATGCGTACTTCGAGCGCATGCGCGAGGAGCAACCGGTCCTGCTGGACCGCAACGTGAACACCTGGCTGCAAAGCGAGGACGACCGGCGCATGCTGCGCACGCTGGACGGCAAGGTGCGGGCGGTGTTGTCCGACCGCTACCGCCGCCTGGACAACTTCGACCTCGCCGAAAGCGTGCTGCCCATCCTGCAGCAGTTGCCCGAGGTGCGGTTCGAGTCGGTCGAGCTGACCGAGACGCGCATGTACCTGAAGTGCATCACGTCGCGCCTGACCTACGAGATGGCACCCGGCGATGTCGTGCAGGCCGGTGTCGTGATCTCGAACTCGGAGGTCGGCCAGGGCACGCTATCGGTGCAACCGCTGCTGTTCCGCCTGGTGTGCCGCAACGGCCTGATCGCTGCGGACCGCACGCTGCGCAAGACCCACGTAGGCCGCGCCCTCGGCACCGAGGACGAAGGCCTGCAGGTCTACCAAGACGACACACTGCGTGCCGACGACAAGGCCTTCTTCCTGAAGGTGCGCGACGTGGTGCAGGCGGCCGTGTCGGAGGCGACCTTCCGCCAGACGGCGCAGAAGCTGCAGAAGACGCTGAAGATCCCGTTGGTCGGCGATCCGGTGAAGACGGTCGAGGTGCTGGCGCAGCGCTACACCCTGAACGACGCCGAGCGCTCCGGCGTGCTGCGTCACCTGATCGCGCAAGCGGATCTGTCCGGCTACGGTCTGGTCAACGCGGTGACGCACTTCAGCCAGGAGCTCGACGACTATGACCGGGCGACCGAGTTCGAGGCCTTGGGCGGCAAGCTGATCGAGCTGAGCGCGCCCGAGTGGAAGGGGTTGGCCGAAGCGGCCTGACCCGGGAGCTTGTCGTGGCAGCGGCGGGGGCGAGTGCCCTCGCCGCTCGCTGCGCCAGACCGTGCCCACACGTGAACTCGTGCCGCCTGAGCGCGCGGCAATCAGCGCCGCTCACGCATTCGCCTGCAGATCCAAGGGATTGCGGATGGCAACGCGGTAAGCAGATGCACAAGCCGCGATCGGCTATTGCGACCGGCGACCGAGGCCACTTATGCTGAACCACGCGTCGCATCGCGCGCTTGCAATCCCATCTTGACCACGACCAGGACCGCCATCGACAACCCACACCACGCCCCTCCCGGGCCTCACTCAGGGACGAACCATGAACCACGCGCAACTCTCCGATGTCCAGATTGCGAACCTGACGCTCCTGCTCACCATCCGTGACGGCGTCCTTCACGACAAGACCGCCGCCTGCTGCAAGTTCGCGCTCGACGCGACGCAGGCTGACCGGCTCGGCGCCATGAGCATCCAGCAGGTCATGGCCATCGTCGCCAACGTCGGCGACGCCACGCTGTTCCCTCCCCGGCGCGACCTGGTCGCGTTGCTGGACATGCCGCTGCCGCTCGCGCGACCGCTGGCCGCGGTGCACGCCGCCCACCATCTGGCATCCTGATGCTAGTCGTCCGCCGGAGCAGCCCATGCAGTCCCGCGTCGACCGCCAGATTCGCGCGCTCGCGCTGGCCCAGCAATGCGCCGCCCACGGCGCCCGCGTGCGCACCATCAGCCGCATCACGGGGATGAACCCGCGCGATCTGCTGCGGCTGCTGTTCCCTGAACGGCAATCTGTTCCCCGCGGACGCGCGCCCGACTCACCCGAGTGGTACCACGGTGCGAATCTGCTGTACCGCGCGGAGGCGTCCATCGTCATGTCGATCTATCGCCGCCTGCGCACCGCTGACTTCAGCGGCGGCGAGGCGCTGCTGGGCGCGTACCGCCAGTACGTCGGCGTGTGCCAACCGCCCCACCGCATCAGCTTCGACCGTGCATTCGATCTGGCGGCCCACACCGATGGCCTGTGGCTCACGCAGTCGAGGAGCTTTTCGCTCGTCGTCTGCCCGGCCTGCCACAGCGAGTTCCTGGCGGCCTTCGGCTCGGTCGCGATGTCGAACGACTCCTGCCCCTTCTGCAAGCTGGTGCAGCGCTATGGCACCGACCCGCGCGTGCAGTCGTCGTTTCCGACGCGACCGCTGGTCAATCCCTCGCCGATCCAGCTGGGTATGTTGACCCTGCTGCGGGCCAGCGACCACCTGAGCACCCGGTCACGCGAGTCTGGGTGAAAACCGTGTCGATCAGCGCGGGCCAGCATGCACCCGTTTGCGACCCTCGCCTGCCCTTCGCGGCGCCGACGTTAGCGTCGGCAGTGCAGCGGTTGCTGTCGGTGGCTGTCGAACTCGGAACTCACGGTCTCAGGAGACTTGCGGTCATTCGCCAGATCAAGCGCGTCGCCCGATGCCTAGGGTCTTTAGGGCTTCCGCACACGTTCCAGCACACGGTCGCCGGCGAGCTACGTTGCGCGGTGCGACCGATGCGATCACGGGGCACGGAAGCAAGGGGCGGACGGTCTACAGTGCGACGATTCCACACGAGGCAGAGCACCTATGACCCGTCGTTTGGCTGCTGAGGTATCCCGGCCTCAGGCTTCGAAGCGTCTATCCAGGACCTGAGAGGCATGAACACCACCGAGGATGACTTCCGCGCGTGGCTCGCAAACGTGCAGGGGATTCCGTTCGAGTCGCTCGATGAGGAAGCACGCGGGGTCTTCCGTCGCGACTTCGAGGACGGCGCCAGAAGGTTTGCTGCATGGCAAGGCCAGCGTGCCCCAGCTCGTGGTGCGCGAGGACGAGACACGCGCTACGCGGTGGCGATCGAAGATGGCGACGAGCTTGGCCTTTCCTTCTGGATCAAGAGGTCACAAGCCGGCGAGGTCTTCCTGTTCTACCCAAGGGATCGCGAAATGGACCCACACGCGAGCTACCACGCGGACGGCACATATCACCAGAAGAGCTACGGCGTGGCGTCGATGGCGCAGCAACGACAGCCGCTCAATGGGTCTTTTGTGGGGACCGAACACTTGGGCACCTTCGGTGGACACGGGGCTGGGCCACGAATCGTCAGCCGTGACGACTGGGACGACATCCTCGTAGTTCGCTCTGGCATCCTGACTGCTCGCACGGGGCGAATTGCGGTTGATCTCGTTGCGCCCGATATGCCTCCCGCAGCACACCATCGCGAACTCCTTCGAATCGTGGACGAGCGCACTTATAGGGATGCGGTGCCGTGGATCCTCGTAGCTATTTCAGAGTGAACATCACGGCAGCTCCGCACTCGGAAGGAAGGAGATCTTCTCTATCCTCTCAGCGCCTGCGCCCATTCATGCTTACTCATTCCCACGATGCTGTGCGGATGTACAGTCTTAGGCGTGGAGAGAGACAACAAAATGGGACTGCTGCAAGAGATCACAGAGGAGGCCGTGTCGAAGAACACAGACATACCGCGCTTGCTGCGGCTGTGCCTTGTGCTTGCGGCGCGCCTCGGACACGCGCCGCTGAAGGAGTGGGCTCGCCTTGAGCTTGAGGGCTACCCCATAGAAGTTGCGGTACCGCCTTACAGAGTCATGCGAGTACGCAATTTGGGGCAGTTCGAAGATGGACATCACGCGCCGAAGATGTTTGAGATCCCTGTTAGCTTATTACCCGAGTCGATAAGGGACCACTACAAGAAGAGTGAGTTTCGGGACAGCGTTGCCGAATGCGCTCACCTCGTTGATAGCCTCGACAAGAAGACCGGACGACTTCAGATACCTTGGCCAATTGAGCTAGCGGTGAAGTATGCGAGCAAGCTCGTCAGCCACGGGCAGTGCGCGAAGGCTTGGATGGAGGTCTCGCCGTCTGAATTGGTCGGGTTGCTCGACCAGATTCGAACGAAGGTGCTTGCCTTTGTCCTTGAAATCGAAGCCGCAGACCCCTCGGCTGGAGAGATCGGCGGGCCGGCCAAGACCAAGCTGCAGACGGAAGCCGTCACGCACATTTTCAACACGACCATAACAGGGCCGGTGCAGAACCTCGCACTGGGCAGCAGCAATGTTTGGCAGTCTGCAGTGTCGTCCATCTCTTCAGGGGACGAGCCGGCGCTTCTGAAAGCGCTGGAGTCGATGGGAGTCTCCGAGGACGACAGGGGCGCGCTTCACGATGCGCTCGTTAAGGATCGGGCAGGGGGCGCGAAGGGCATGGGCGCCAAGGTCAAAGAGTGGCTCGGAGGAATGGCCAAGAAGGCGAGTGAAACCGCAGCATCCGAAGGCGCGAAGGCTGGTATCGATTGGGCTACGAAGGCACTCCTGGCGTACTTCGGTTCGTAGTCAGCTTTTCTCGCTGCCGGCGGTAGAAGCCATTCGCGCGACCTATTCTTCGTGGACTGGTCGGGCCCTGACTTGCGTCTCCGCCTTGTAGACAACGAGACGTTCCATGGCGCGATCGGTCTTGCGCATGGTGGGATTGGGCATGGTGCTGATCGCCGCGGTGTCACTCGGCAGTTGGAGTCTTGGGTGCCACCGCCCGGGCCCCTTTGCCGCGTCAAACGGCTAAACGTCGGGTATCGGAGGCAGCGGCCACTCGTGCCGCGAACTTGAGAGACGGCAGACAGTCCGAAGCCGATCGCAAGGTTAGCGCTGGGTCCCAGTCGTCCTATGTGAATTCTGGTTCGCGTCCCACATGCTGGCGTCAGCACCGCCGCGCTCGTGGACTGACATGGCCTTGCGTTTGGAAGACACTTGAGCGTCGGGTAAAGAACCCAGATCCGCATTGACGGGTGGTGATTCACGAAAGAGGCAGAGCAATGAGCGACTGGGACTTCTTGCATGAGATGCACGATCAAGGCTACAGCGCGGACGAGATCGCACTCGCAGCCGGGGTCGGCTATGCGCCATGGGAAGAGGCCTACATCAGCAGGGAGTGGGTCGACGAAGAACTAAAGGGGCAGTCACCAGACGCCGCCAAGTCGCTGAAGCCGAACGAGCCGTTCAAGAGCAGGGATGGGTTCCCGTTCTCCGTCCTGGAGCAGGCCGAAATCTTCGAGGATCTGGTCGACTGCGCTGAGCGTCACCTCAAGAACACGGGCAGGTACCTACAAGTGTGGGGCGAACTCGGCGAGATCTATGCGGAAATCAAGTTTGGCTTGCGTCGCCATGGAACCCATCAGGCTGGTTCCGACGGGACCATCGACGGCAAGCTCGTCGAGGTCAAGACCATTTCTCCCGAAAAGGCCAGTGATCAGGTGATGGTCAAGAGTCAAGGCAACTTCGAGCAGTTGCTGATCGTTCGTATCGATGAGAACTTCGAGTTCACGGGCAAGTTGCTCGATCGGGATGAACTGACGGATGGCGGAGGGAAGTTTCTCAGGGTACGCATGCAGGATTCGCACAGCACAGCTGAGTGATCTGCCAACGCAGATCACTAGCGCGTCCAAACTTTCCCCCGCATTGGTCGAGCCGAGAGCAGCGTTGGTCGCGTGCTGAGACTGCGTTGCAGCGGTTGCGGACGAAGAGTTGTATCGTCAACTCACGTTGCAGGCCACATTGCGGTCACTGAAGTGGCGGCCCTTTGGTCAGCCCCCGGTCTGTCCGCCGCTGCATAGCAAGGTACGCTGTTGCCTTTGGCGTAAATGGAGCAGCAGCCAATGGCCCTTGAGAGATGGATCGTGCCCCTGGAGGGACACGCGTTTGACGTCGAAGACTTGCCGCTTTGGCTTGCCGGCGGCGAAGTCACCGCCGTGGTCCACGATAGTGCAATGTGCCTCGCTCTTCCCGCTACGGGGCCTGACCATGAGGGCGTTCTTGAGCGGGCGGCTCAGTTCCTCGACCTGTTGAACGGTGCCATGTCGGTGCTGGAGCCGACGTTCAGACCTCTCGTGTGCTCGACGACGTACTACGGGGTGAATCGGGAGGGACAGAAGGTTTCGACGGTGATCTCCGTGGGCACTGGCGAAGTACGCTGCAAGGCCGGTGCGCTCGGGGTAGCGGTGGACGGAGTGCCGGCGCCTGACCCGCGCCACGGAGCTGCGCTGCCGCTCCTTGCGGCCGCGAAGGCGTCGCCAGAGGCTAGTGACGCACTCACGCTGGTAGGCCGGCAGCGGCCGACTTGGTCAGAGCTCGCAGTGGTCCTCGAATTGGCGAAAGACGCCAGCGGCGGCAAGCTTGTCGAATGGCAATGGATCAGCAAACCCGAAGAGGAGCGGTTTCGCCGGACGGCGAACAGCCGCAAGGTGCTGGGCAAGGAGGCCCGTCACGGTCACGCGAACCATGAGCCGCCGCCCAATCCGATGACCTACGCCGAAGCGGTGAGGACGATCCGCCAGTTGGTTGCGAACTGGCTGCGTCGGTCGCCGACTTCGGAGAACTGAAGCCGGGGAAAGAGCAGGATGACCGCCTCTTGGCCACTCGCTTTGCCGCCGCGACCGTTTTCGGTGAGCCAGCAGACCTTCGCGTCGTAAAGTCCAATGGCTGGACCCAGTCTTGAGGAGCCGCTCGGGCGCCGAACTTACTCGGGCGCTATTGTCCGTCAGTGTGAGTCCAGTGACCCACGCTGAACGACCGTGCTGCGGCCTTGCATCTGGCGCCCCCACTGGGCCGCATAACAGCAAAGTGCAGGCAGGCGGCGGCTCGGATCACAGGACCGCCTGATCAGAGGATCTGAAGCGCCTATCACCCTCGTCGCCGGCCGATTCCGGGTGACGCGCCACCTGATCCCGAAACAAGCCCTCTGCGCCTGCCGTTTTGCCAGGACATCAGCAAGCGTGCCTTCAAGAATGAAGGCCCTGCCCGATGCTTTGACGCGATGTCCCCCCAAGTTCAGGCTGGCACTTCGTTCCCTGCCGCCGACCCCGGTTTCGCCGCCCTGCCGGTCGCCGAACTGCTCGCATCGGCTGAAGACCTCATCGCGCGAATCCGCCTGTGCTTCGGCATCGACCGCGGCAGCTTCGACAGCGACGTTCAGCCCTTGCTGCACCGCTACGCCGCCTACGTGCACCTGCTGCCCGCCACCGCCGACAACTACTTCAGCGCACCTGGCGGGTTGCTGAGGCTGGGCCTCGAGGTCGCCTTCTTCAGCCTGCAGGGCACGGACGCCCACATCTTCTCCGGCCGCTCGACGATCTCGGCGCGGAGACAGCTGGAGCCGCGCTGGCGCCAGGCGACGTTCATCGGCGGCCTGTGCTGCGAGCTGCACCGGGTGCTCAGCCACGTCATCGTGACCGACGCCGGGGGTGACGAGTGGCCGGCATACCTGACCCCCATGGCCGACTGGCTCGCAAGACGTGGCGCCGATCGCTACTTCGTGCGTTGGCGTCCGAACGCCATCGAGTCCCGCGGTCTGGGCGTCTTTGCCCTGCCGCATGTGGTGCCGACGGCCACGCTGCAGTTCCTGAACGACGACAACGCGGTCATCGTGCCCCACCTGCTGGCCAGCATCGGCGGCACACCGGTGTACAGGGATCACAACGTGCTCGACAGCCTGGTGCGGCGCTCGCTGGCGCTGGTCATCGACCGCAATCTGCAGGCGAACGCCGACCGCTATGGCGCGCCGCAGTTCGGATCGCACCTGGAACGCTACCTGGTCGACGCATTGCGTCGGCTGGCCATCAGCCACTCGGGCTGGGTGCCCAACCGCGAGAAGTCCCGTGTCTGGTTCGGCCGCGAGGGCCTGTTCCTGCTTTGGCCCCAGTCCGCCGGCGACGTGCAGGCCCTGCTGGAAGCCGACCAGTTGCCCGGCATCCCGAAAGCCCCCGAGACCATGCTCGAGCTGCTGCTGGCCGCGGGTGTCTTTGAACGCCAGGACAGCGAGCACGTGACCTGGGCGATCCTGCCACCCGAGGCCAAGACGCCGCTGCAGGCCGTCAAACTCGCATCGGCGGCGATCCTGTTCGCCGGAGTCGATGCGCCGCCACCGACGCTCGAAGCACGCTTGGTGTGCAGGCCGGGTGAGCCGTTGCCGGCGAGGCCCAAGCCGCCGACCACCCCCACCGCGCCGCCGGGCACGCAGTTGTCCCTGATCGCCCCGGCAGCCCCTTCCGACGCGCCGGAAGGGGCTGCCGCCGAGGCACCGCGACACGAGCGCGTTGCGCCGACGCCCCCTTCGCCTGCGTCCACTCAGCCAGACCCTGAGCCGCCGCCGGCCCCTGCAGCGGAGCCACCGCCACCCGCTTTCAAGCTGAACGCGCCGCTGCGGCTGAATCCCGCTGTGCGTGACGCACTCGCAGCAGTGGTGCAAACGCTCAACGGCCCCGGCGCCTCGGCGGCGGCCTGCGCCGTGTCAAACGGTCTCTTCATCCCGCTGCGTGAACTGGAGCGGCGCGGCATTCAGCCCGCCGTCGCGATGCGGGCCCTGTCCGACGTGCGCATGCTGATGCACCAGGATCGCAGCCGGCCACCCACCGTGTCGCATGATTTCGGCGGCGACATGACCGTCGGACTGGTCATCGATCCCCGCTGCGTCGATGGCTTCGACCTAGCTGCCTTTGCCGTACCCGAACAACAGGGCCACTGACATGCTGGCGCGCCGCTACGAGATGCCCTGGCGCCGCGCCTACGAAAGCTACGCCGGCATGGGCTGGCTGGCGGCCATGGCGTTCTTCGTGACTGTCGGCGCCACGCTGCGACTGCCGCGATCGCTGGCACTGCCACTGGCAGTGCTGTGTTTCTGCATGGGTGTGCTGCGACTGGTCCAGGCGGTGCGCACGCTGGTGCTGCGTGCATCGCTCTCGGGCCGCGGCATCCAGGTCATCACCACTACCGAACTGGCCCGCTGGTGCAGCAAACCCGACGAGGTGTTCCTGGGCTTCGGCTTCGAGTGGCGGCCGGTGCACTCGCAGCGCCTGTACGAACTGGCCAAGATCGACTACCGAGAGTTCACGGTCTCCCCTCGCCTGTTGACGCTGCTCGGCTACCAGTCCAAACCCCAGCCCGACGCCGAGATCGGCCTGCCGTACATCCATGGCGTCGAGCCGAGAGAGGTGGCGCTGCACCGGCCGCTGCAGAACTTCGAGGGCGGAACGCTGCTGGTGGGCACGACCCAGTCCGGCAAGGGCGTGGCGCTTGCGAGCCTGATCACCCAGGCGGTGCGGCGCGGCGATGTTGTCATCGTGATCGACCCCAAGAACAGCCGTCGCCTCAAGCGCGTGACGCAGCGCGCGTGCGAAGACTGGCGCGAGACCGACACCTTCCTGGAGTTCCATCCCGCCTTCCCCGAAGCGGGCGTGCGGCTGGACTTCACCTTCAACTGGCAGAAGCCGACCGAAATCGCCTCGCGCATCCAGTCCATCATGCCGCCCGACACGGCAGGCGCCTTCTCGGCCTTCGGCTGGGACGCCGTCAACGTGGTGGTGCAGGGACTGGTCGAACTGGAGGAGCGGCCGAATCTCGTCAAGCTCACCAAGTACATCGAAGGCGGCATCGAGCCCGTGCTCGAAGGCACCCTGCGCCGCTACTACGAGCGCGCACTCGGCGCCGGCTGGCGCGAACTGCCGGAGATGAAGAAGCTGCTGAACGATGCGCACCGCGGCAACATCAAACGGCCGTCCGAAGCCGCCAGCGCCGACCTGCTGGCCCTCGTGGCGTACTACGAACACTTTGTGGCCCAGTCGCAGCGCAACAAGGTGCTTGACGCCCAGGTGCGCACCTTCCGCCACAACCGGGAGCACTACCAGAAGATCACCGCCAACCTGCTGCCGGTGTTGTCGATGCTGACCTCGGGCGACCTGGGCCGCAGCCTGTCGCCCGAGCCCTTCGATGCCGACGACCGCCGGCCCATCATGAACTTCGAGAAGATCGAGCGTGCCGGCCATGTGCTCTACATGTGCCTGGATTCGCTGCCCGATCCGTCCGTGGCCACCGCCATCGGCGCGCTAGCGCTGGCCGACCTGGCCGCGCGTGCGGGCATGCGCTACAACTTGGGCGGCTACCGGCGCATCTCGCTGTTCGTCGACGAGGTCTCGAACGTCATCAACCAGCCGTTGATCGAGATCCTGAACAAGGGCGCCGAAGGCGGCATCTTCACCACCTGCGCCATGCAGACCCTGGCCGACCTGGCCAAGCGTCTGGGCAGCGAGGACGCCGCGCGCATGGCGCTGGGCAACCTCAACAACCTGATCGCCCTGCGCTCGAAGGACCGGCCGACCCAGGACTTCGTGGTCGAAACCTTCGGCAAGACCGCCATCCACACCATGCGCGTGGGCCTGAGCAGCGGCGCCGACGCGCACCTGGGCGACTTCTCGTCGAGCTACTCCACCCAGTTGAGCGAAAGCTTCGAGGAGATGGTGCCGGCCGACGTGCTGGGCAAGCTGCCGAACCTGCAGTACTTCGCCTCGGTCTCGGGCGGCCGCATCATCAAGGGGCGATTCCCGATCCTCGATCCGGATCCGCCGAGTTCGTCGGGCGCTCCAGCCGCCACCGCAGAGGCAACCCGATGATCCGCGTCGTCGCGGTGATCTCGTTGGTCTGCCTGCTGGTGATGGTTCTGTACCTGCCTTCGGCGCATCCGCCCGAGCGCTTCCTGGCACAGCTGAAAGCAGAGCACGACGCGACTGCGGCGTACTGGGGCGACGCCCCGGCGCTGCGCATCTTGTCGCGGGCGCTGAGCGTGCAGGACTCGGCACGACAGGCTACGCCCATTCCGTCATCCGCCGACGCCCCACCGGCCAACGCGGTGGACGGTGCCGTCGCGCGAGAGATGGCCACGGTCAACCAGCGCCTGTTCAACAACGCCTACTTCAGGTCGATCGACGCTCTGCTGCTGCTGGCCAGCTTCCGCTTCGCCACACTTATCGAGTGGCTGCCCTGGCTGCTGGCGTTCACCGTCGCCGTGCTGTTGGACGGCTTCATCGTCCGGCAGATCAAGGCCAAGGAGTTCCGGCAGCACGACCCCGAGCTGTTCGCGCTCTACACCTGTAGCGCGATCGTCATGGCTTGCGCGACGGTGATCGGCTTCGTCGTGCCGTTCACCCTGCACCCGCTGACGATGCCCTGCTTGCCGCTCGTGGTCAGCCTGCTGCTCAGCCGGGCGGTGGGGAGTTTTCACAGACGGGGGTAATGCAGTCGGCACCACCTTGCTACTTCGAACCTGGGACGGGCGCTTGGTTTCCGCCTGAACGAGTCCCGGGCGCGGCAGGTGCAGGTCGTTTGACGGCAACTCCCATGCTCTGAACCGCTCTTGCCAGCTCATCCAACTTTGCCAGGAGCATCCTGTTCTCTTGCTCAAGGGCTTTGCGGTCGCCGTTGCGCTCATTGATCGCAGAGAGAACACTTGCCTGCCATTTGTCACCCGCCGCGTTGTTTGCCTTGTCCTGCTGGAACGACAAGGCAGCGTAGATCAGGGCGCCGAGCGCGAGGACCGCGGACACCAACACAGAGCCAACAGCAATGCGCAGTTGCTTCCGGGTATCCAGGTTGGCTCGCCTGTCCCGTTCGTCGAGGCGCTCGAGCAGGACTGTTGCAGCTTCCGCCAAGTCCCGAAGAGTTGTCGCCGACTGGGCCGTCATCTTCCCCGTCAGGCGAACCATCTCAAGCTCTTCAGCACGTTCGCGGGCTAGCCTTGCCTGATGCTCCGCCATGTGGTTTGAGAACTCGAAGTGCTTCGTGTCGATGGCGGGTTCTGGAACCGTGCGCGAAAGCAGCTCGAAATCCGAAACCGTCGTGCCGAGCACTGAACTACTCTTTCGAACCTGATCGAAGATGCTGCCAGTGGACGCGAGAATCTGCTTCCGCATTTGTTGCACGCTCTCGACCTGGTCTCGGACTTCCTTCTTGAGCAGCCGGTCCAAATAAGCCGTCGCCGGCTCACCACCCTCACGCGGAAGGGCACTGCGATCCGCTAAACCCAGTCTGGCCTTCTGCAATGCCGTCGAAGATGCATATGCTTCGGCGATCATTTCCAGGTCGGCCTCCGAAAGCGTTGCGATGAGGTCCGTCGCAAGCGGCACCCGCTCTTCCTGGACATTTGTAGTGACCGACAGGCTTGCTATCCGTGGCAAGAACTCGCGAAGGCGCGCAGGCGGCGTGTCAGCAACGAGTTTGTCGAGTCGACTGACATCAGACACCAGCAGCGGGTACAAATGGACCTTGCCAATTGAGGTCTGTACATCTGCTGTTGGCCCCAAGAATTGGCTGATGTCCAGGCCCTTCTTCTTGGGCGGATCACTGGGGACATCAGGTGGAGCGCCCTCGTCGGCCATCATTCGCCCTGCTCGAACTCAGCACTCTTGAACTTCAGAACCTTGCAGTTCTCCTTCACTGCCCGCTGCACGTTGTCGTCAAAGCCAGTCTCGGTCTCTGCCTGAATCTCAATCGCGATCTTCACCTTCACGCCCGGCCGCGCGGTGAACTGGAGAACAACTTCATCGACCAGATCGGCGAACTGCTTCTTCGCCTGAAACGGGTCCAGTTCAATGCTGCCGTAGAACTGGCGCTTCGGGGGCTGCTGTGGCGTGGCCCCTGGAACCGCGGGATAGGTCGGCTTTGCCGAATCCTCGACGCGTGGTGGGGCCGTTGCGCCGGTGCCCGTAGTTGTCGTTGAGGCCCTGCGCGCCTCTTCCGACGCCCGCTGCGCCTCGGCAAACATGGCTGCCGTCACAGGCTCAATGAGCAACAGAGACGAGTCCATGAAGACAGATGTCTTCTTGCCAAAGCTGAAGCCGACATACCGTCCCTCATCCTTGCCTTGCGCGATGCCGAAGAAGTCGCGGCTGTCGGCGCCTGCGCCAACCGTCGTCTGGAACGACACGTCGTCCTTGAGACGCGGGAGGTAGAGATACTGGCAACTCTTCTGCCACACATCCAGCGCGCTCACCTCGCGCACGTCGTCCTTCCAGAACCATGTCTTCAGCACGCTGGCCAGGTGGATGGGTGCCCACTCCGTGATGAGCAACTCGTTTTCCTTCAGGACGCGCTCAATCTCTTGCGATGGATTCGGCGCGCCGGGGTTGAGCGGGAAGTGCTCCCACTGCACCTCCGACATTGCCTTGCCAGGGCGAGCCTCCTGCATCGGCGCCAGCAGCCATTTGTAAGTCTCACGCACCATACGACGGAGCGCGTCGCCGGCATCTTCCAAGCTCTTGCCCGCTTGCTTGGCCTGGAACTGGTCCAGGTTCAGCTTCATCTCGCGGATGTCGTTCACGATCGACTGCCAGGCCAGCATCGACCGCACCTGATCCTTCAATCGGCTTACGCTGTCGTAATCGGCGGCCAGGAAGATGAGCCGGTTTTGCTTCTGCCTCGGCTGCTCACCACGCACCTTCAGAATTTCCTTGGCCCTTTCCGTTGCCAAGCTCTGCCCGGTGCGGCTGAACGCGGCGTCAGGTGGAAGCACAACCAATCGAAGCTGCCAGTCGTCTGGCACATCCCCACTCGCGGTGAAAACGTGGACGCCGCCGAACAGTCCGGTGGCCAGGCTCTTCTGCACGCGCTCGCGGATGGCGGGGAAGACATCCTCCTTGTCCTGGAAGCGGCGTTTGCGCTCCTCCATCTCGCGGCGCAGGTTTGGCCGCGTGTCGAACCAGAACCGGTTGTTGGCACTGTTCAGGTAGTGAAGTCGGTCACCGAGCCGCCGCAGCGCGTCCTTGTAAAGGCCGATCTGCTGGCCTGGTTGAACCACGCCTAGAACCACGTGCTCAAGCTCCAGGCCGCGCACGAGCTGGTTAGACGTGCTGGGGGCACTGCCCAGAAAGATCGCGCGCGTGGCCCGACGGCATGCCTGCACGCTGCCGAACTTCGACTCACGGTTCTCGATCTCGACGGGCTCAGATCGCTCGCCATCCACGTCCCGCTCAAGCACTGGGTCCCAGCCCTGAGGCAGGTACTGAATCAGCTCATTGCGCGTGTCCGCGTCGTAGATTGGCAAACTGCCCGGCATGATCAACGGATCGTTGTTACCGTCCTTCCAAAGGCGGTGGATGACCTTGGCCATCAGCTTCAGCACGCCCCGAGTGCGTTGAAAGTTATCCAGCGTCGACCAGTCGTCGTAGAGCCGGTCGAACACCTCCGGGTGGATCGGGTAGGCATGCACCAGCCGGTCGAAGTAACGGCTCTCCTGCGTCTCGTGCGGTAAGTCCTCCTTGTTTGCGACGTAGAAGTCCGCGAAGTCACGGCACACCGACTCTGCTGCCAGCTTGTCGTCGATCGTGGTGAACAGCCTTCGACGAACAATTTCGAATGCCTCCTCGGTGCCGACGGGTTTCCAAAGCGCTTGGACACGACCGAAATAGTGCGACAGCGACGCGAGCGCCTTGATGCCACGTTGACTGCCGGCCTCGCGGTCGGATTCAGGCAGTGACGCGAGCAAGACTGCTGAGGGCACGGCCTTCAGAGCCTCGGTCAGGGCCTGAACAAACGTCAGGTTCGAGTCATAGGTGCCGCCCGTAAGTGCCTTGCCTTCCTCAAACTGGCGAACGTACGCCACCAGCTCGTCGATCAAGATCACGCAGGGGGCATAGCGACTCAACAGTGCCTGCAATACAGCCTTGCCGGGTGACGTGCCTGACACGTCGGCGTCCGCCACCATCGCGTAGCCTTCGTCGCCGCCGAGCTGCCAGGCCAGGTCGCCCCAGAGTGTGCGCACGGCCAGCTTGCCCCGCGTCACGGGCTGGTTGGGCGAAGACTTGATGCCGTCCAACACGGCGATACGCGCACGCGGCAGTTCTGTCACCCCTGCAGCGTCCAGGATCGCCGGAATTCCGGGTAGGTCACTCGCCAGCGCTTTGCCGTTCGCAAGGTGATAGACGGCCAGCATGGTGTGTGTCTTACCGCCGCCAAAGGCCGTCTGCAGTTGAATCACCGGATCGCCGCCGCGACCTGCGAGCCGCTTGACCACCGAATCAAGCAGCAAGCGCATGCCTTCGGTGATGAACGTACGCTGGAAGAAGAGGCTGGCGTCCTGGTATTCGGCCGTCGCAGTGCCGTCATGTACCCGCGAAAGGTCTGCGGCAAACTCCGCTTGCTGAAACGTACCCTTGAGCACGTCCTCATGGGGGACTGCAATTTCGCGCCACGGCTTCAAGCTCATGCCGCTTCTCCTTTCACGCTTTGCAGCATGTAGCTGAACTTGTCCTTGATGAGCGCCTTGCGTGCTTCGACGAAGTCGTCGTAGCGATCAAGTGCCCAGAGGGACGAATCGTTCGGGATCAAGTGCAATCGCAGGTACTGCGCGTGCGCCTCTGGGGAAGGAAACCGCGACGGTGCAAACCATTCAGCTGGTGGCTTGTCGCACTTGCCGGTGAAGCCGTTCTCGTCAGCGGTTAAGAGCATGCAGTTCGCGATCTGATCGCGTTGCTCCGCCCGATAGTGCAGGATGTTTCGCTTGCCGCTCTCGGGGTTGATGTCCTTCACTGTCTTCAGCAGACTCTGCGGAAAGATGTGGTCAACCTGGGGGCCGTTGGCGTCGAGGGCCGGTGAGTAGTCGAAGTCGCGGTACCAAAGGTTGAAGAACAGGTGAATGGACCGTGAACCGTAATACTGTTCGAAGATCACGTCAGGCGTGATCTCCATGCTGCGCCCGTCGGCGCGAATCACACCGTACACCTCGGAGAGTACGAACTCGCCTTGCTCTTGGATGCTGCGAACCAACTTGTCAATCAGGTTGTCCGGGCTGCCGCCGAACACGCCGGTTGCCAAGACGCGCAGCAGGTATGCCGCCATGTCCTTATTGGCTGCAAACTTGTCGTGGAAGTGGTGTCGGTAGTAGATGAGCGGAATCAGCGCCAGGTATGACGGCATCGCCTTGTCGGACCGGATGTACGTCTTCGCAAAGAGCAGGTCACGTACAGCCTTGATGGCCTCGGACAGCTCAGGCCATTTGTCGATGATTTCTTCCTTCGTCTTGCCGTCGCGGAACTTGTCCACCTCGTACCGGGCACCCTTGCCAAGTACGGTGAGGCAGGACTTCAGCACGAAGTCGCGGTCGAAGGCAAAGCTTCCTTGATTCAGGTCTTCTAGCAGGGTCTCCATTTCGCCGTCGGCAGCGTCCCAGCTCGACGTGAGCAACGAAAAGAGCAGGTCCGACTTGCCAAGCTTGGTGCCACCCGAGTTGGCGCGGATGAAGATTTCTACGATGTCATCAATCCGATAGGCCTCGGGGTTGTCGATGCCGTCGAGTTCTTGAAAGGTGATGTTGTCGTCGTTGACGAACTCCTGCCTCGCCCGTTCGACGTTCCGACCCACTGACCGCTTGTCGTCCTCAGAAACGGGCGCTGGCGCCAACTTGATCAACCCTTCAGCAATTTCGCCGGGCAGCTTGTTGTTCTGGAAAACGATGTCCTTGAAGCGCACCCAAGGCCATGCGGCAGTCGCCTTGTCCTTGAAGGCAAACCGATAGCGAATGTCTTCGGGTGCAGCAAAGACACCACTCAGCAGATCGAAATACAGCTCGCGGCCGAAGTAGCTGCCACGCAGGCCGATGAACAAGCTCTGCAAGCGCTGCTGGCCATCAAGCACCATCATCTTTGAGCGCGTGTTGTCGGGCACGTAGAAGTTGGTGAGCTTGAGATCAGGCAGGAAGTTGTCGATGAACTTGCGGTGCTTGACCTGCTCCTTGGTCTTCCAGACAAGCAGCGTACTGATGGGGTACTCACGCATGATCGAGTCGAACAGGCGTGCGATCTGGTCCTCATTCCATACGAAGGGGCGTTGAATGTTGGGCAGCCAGAAGCCGCCTCCCTCAGCCTCGTCGTTATTCAGGTAGCTGACGATCTTTCGGATGGGTAGCTTCTTGTTCTGCATGGTTCCACTCTCCCAGTTCAGATGTCCAGGGCGACTTGCGTGCCACGCGGCCCAGCGTCGTTGGCGGCAGCCTCGACACCCTGCCAGGAAGTGATTAGCTCGTTGTATGAACGTGCCTCGTCAGCCCAGTTTTTTCGTTCGCACAGCGTATAGAGGCGGTAAGCGAGCGCGCGAATCGGTTCGGCCCGCGTAGGCATGCGGGCAAGCAGCGCACCGGCAGCCGATTCGCTCCCCTGGTTCAGCGTCCGAATCAGTTGATGCAGGGCTTCCCAGATCGGGGTGCGCACGTCGCTTTCGGGCGACCAGTCCCTTGGCATCTCAGACCATCGCAGCAGGCGCAGCTTGCCTTCTCCACTGACGACGACTCCTGACTCCTGTAGACCGCCTACGCTTGTACCCTTGGCTCGGGCGAGTACGTCCGCGTCGCCAAATCTTCCTTCGCTCCAGCCCTGGCCTTCAAACCAATGCAGGCAGAACTGGGTATCGTGGTCGAAATCGTCCTCTGCCAAGAACCGGTTAATTAGTTGCAGTGCCGTGCGCACTGTCATTGGCTTGCCGTCCGCTTCAAGAACTGCTGCGTATTGACTGAAAACGGCCATTCCAGGACCAATGATGGCTTGTGATAGATCAACTGGCGCCACGGGTGAGTTGACGCCACCCCGAGTCATTTCGTCCAGGGCTTCAGGCAAAACAGCGTTAAGTTCACGGATGAACTCTCGCCGAGAAACTTCAATTGCTTCGGCAGTTCTCTTTCGACAAACCAATACAATGCTTGACGCTAGTGCATTCTTCTTGATGCTAACGGACCGGCTTGCGCGTTCCGTTCTCATCGGCCAAGTCCCAGTGATTGAGAAACCAGCGCGAATTACAGCTTCTAGAAACCCTTCCCAACCGGTGGAGGACGTGCCGTCATCCTTTGTCTCAGACTGCTTATATGCATAGTAGATTGATACTGGAAACGCCGGGTGCGAGACCATCGCAAGCCTGCCGATCGCACTTGTCATCCCATCCAGAAAGAACCTATCAGCGGCATCTTTGCTATCGTGCCTAGAAACAGTTGCGACAAGTTCTTCGGACTTGGGAGTCGACACCGTGGCAAAGAGATCAGGATAGACGGACCTCAGAGAACGCCGAAGCCACGCATAGAAGTAGTCCGCCAGTATCGCGTAACTTATATTGTTGTAGTATGGTGGGTCAGTCGAAATAACCTTATTTATAGAAATGTTCTGACTCTGCGCGGCAGCCTGGGTAGCGTGACCAGCGGCCATTGGCTTGAACTCACGAATGACTCGGACAATCCAGTCAATGCAAGTCTGATCCCAGTTGCCTGTACCTTTTGAGAACGGGTTAGATTCCGCGTAATCCCACACCATTGGAAGTGCCTGTTTGGTGAACACATGGGATACAAAGCCACCAGAACTTTCCCAAGTTGCACTTGACGACCAGAAGTCTGCTGCCCGACTCACGCCGAATGCCAAGTATGTTGCAATGGCATCTGCATATGAAGTTGCCTCTTCATCATCCTCGCTGGCTGCTGCTTTTCTAAAGTCGGCAAGTGCTCTATCGCGCAGCTCAGAAACCAGATCTGAAAACGTAGCAAGAGAAATAATTTGCCGGGGCGTAAATAGATCTCCCCATGTTCTCATCCCGTATGCTGAACATACGCCGCCAGTGATCATGGCTCTGGTCGGTGTCGCACCCGAAAGGACGCCACTTCTAGCCTCCACCACGATTGGGCTCGATGACAGAGACTCTGCAGACGCAGCCATTGTCTCGGCGCACGAAACGAACACACGTCCGCTTGGTCCCTCGGCGACGACAGCCATCAACCGAGTCCCGAGCCTGCCGGCTTTCCCCTCTTGCTGAATATATGGTCTGGCAATCGGCGTTTCGCTCAACAGACATACGAATGACTCAGCCTTGCCAGCACGTGTGCCCAGAAGATATTTGTCGGGCGGCGTTCCCTGGCGCACTCGGAAATGATACTTGTCGCCCTCGACAATTGGTTCTATCCAATACTCGCTCCCTGATTTTGTTGAAAGAGCAAACGTCGAGACAATTGGTACATGCACATGGGAAAAGACGGGGTTTGGACTTCTTACCGTACGCGCCCAAATCCATGCCGTAACGACAAGGCTCTTCCCCGCAAGATGAGCCATGTCAGGCCGATCAGCGGTCGCTTCCGCATTGATCTCGATCCTTGGAAAAAGGTGGCCGATACGTTTTTCGGCCTCAACCTTCATTACATGTGCATAGCGGCGTACGTCCTCAGCGAGCCCGGTCGTACCTGACCAGTCGCTGTGGAGCTTGCCTTGCCTATCGTCGTTTACCGGTGGGCCGATCGGGTGTCTATTTTGAAATCTTGGTGGAATCTCAATCGTTGCCTTGTTGATGAGCACAGCGACTGGATTCAGGTCGCTGGCATAGCTCTCCAGGCCCAATCGCTGAGCTTCAAGTGGAAGTGTTCCGCCCCCAGCGAATGGGTCGTGGAATGCTGGAAGCCTTTCGGGATTAAACAGTTCTGGTGCTTGCGGATGATTCTTGTTGAGTGCACATGTCTCACGCCAGCTCTTCCATATTTCACTTTGGGCCTCGTCCAAGAGGCTTTCGTTGCTGTTGTTCTCCCATCGCACGAGCTGCTCCATGATTCTGAACAGGCGTTCGCGCTCGATGGCGGCCTTTTCCTTGTTTACGCCTCGCCCGAGATGCCGCTCGTATCCTGGGTCATTGACCATTTGTGCAAAGACAACGGCTCGTGCGGCCGCCATGGGCCGCCGTGCCCACCACAAGTGCATCGTGCTGGGATGTCCATGGCGAATTGATTTCTCGCGTGCGGCGGCAACGTTGATTGCATCTAGCGGCAATGCGACCTCTATGAGCTTCTTCGGGCACTTCACTGGGTACATTGTTCTATTCCAATTTCTTAACGGGACCACGTTTCCGTGGCGGAGTTGCCGCCTTTAGCGCTTGCGCCTGCTCGGCGAGGATTTCCGCGTGAATGAGGCGTTCGACGATGTCGATCACCACGTTCACATCGTCCGAATCTGGGCGATGACCACGGTGAGCCGAAGCGTGTCCTGCATCCACTGCCGCTTCAATGATTGCCCGGTCGCGCTCGCCTATCACGTACTTCGCTGCCAGCGCATCGAGGCCCTTGTCAAAGCCGCCCACGTCGCCGACTGTGCGCCTGATCACCGCATCAATGAGGGCACGAGTGCCCATCATGGCTAACCGACGGCTGTCGGCGTGAAGGGCCGCATAGACCTCGTCCAGCAGCCCCTTGTAGTCAGATGGAATGTCGAACCTGTCCACCCACGCAGGCTTTCGACGCGAGACTCGCGGCGGAAAGTAAGTGCCTGGTCCAGGCCCCTCCGTCCGGTCGTCTTCAGAGCACCAGTCAAGCCGATGAAGCGCGACCTCGCCGCAGCCGCGGCACTGGAGCACCTTCCAGATCGAACCGACATCCACCGAGTACCGATCTTCATCGTAGGTTCGCCGCCGATCGACCCTGGTGACGATGTCATGTTTGGTATCCCGACCGCACTCATTGCAGTGCGACCAAGTGAACTCCGGCTTGGCAAGCTTGGCAGTCAACGTGAGTCCTCCGCACGCACCGCACGGCCAAGCAATTGGTCGAGATCAAGATTGATGCTGGTCACCGCCCAGTCTGGTTCTAGGGTGAACGGGCGCGCCACATAGAACGGCCCTTCGTGGCCATTGCCTTCGACCAGCACAACAGCGAGGATGAACTTATCCTGCTGGTTCAAGCCGTAGAGCACCTCATTGCGGGTGACCGTGACCGTCGTCTGGCCTTTGGCACGACCCTTAACCTCGATGTGCCGCGATGGCGGTATTCGGCCGTCGACGTGTCGAGGAATGCTAGTGACATCCCATCCGCACTTTTGGGCCGAAACGTCGATCACTTGGTGCCCGAGCGCACGTTCGGCTGCCATGACCGCATTCATGGCCACTTGCTCGACCCGCGCTCGCGCATCTGCATCTGCGGACCATCCGGGCTCGGCCTTCCGCTGCATCAGCAGGCCAACGGGAATGACCACCGCGCCTCCTGCGACGACCGGCGTCGCCGAGACGATGTGCCGCAGTGCCTTGAGTTCCTTCTCGCGCGACTCGCGACGCGCCGTAAGGTCATCGATGGAGCGTCGGACGTTCTCGAGCGTCAGCCGAACATCCTTGCCGGCTGCGAGGTCGTCCTGCAGCTTGATGTAGCGGTCCGACCAGTAGTTGATTTCGCGGACCAGGCGTTCGTGAACGGCGGCCATCGTCTTGTCGACATGCGCCTCGCGTCGCTCGCGCACTTCATTGAAGTGCTCCGGCACAAGGTGAGCCGAGGCATGAGACAAGGCGACCTGCTCCAAGTCTTGGTTGATCCATGGCGCGGCAAGCACGTCTTGAACTAGCGCCAGGTCCGACGCGCTGATGGCCTGCAAGTCAAGGTGGGGCGCCCAACCAGCGTTGATGGCCGCGCCCTGGGGATCGATCTCAACAAACTGCATGCGGCGGGAGGCCACGTGGGCAAGGTCTGGCCCTTCCTTGATGGAGTGGTCGATGATGAACAGCACCTTGGGCGTCAGGCCCAGATCGTTCGGGTCCACCAGTACCGTGCCCTGCTTGAGCTTGTTGCGGTGTTGCTCCAACACGATGTCAGTCACGGACTGCATGAGTGGGTGCGCCGGGTGCACAAGGCTTGCCATGGGTGCGCCAACGCGGCCTGCAAACCGCACGTATTGCTTCTCGAAGCAAACGCGTTCATAGCGGCGGAGTACGGGATCGGCGTTGCGGCGGTCGCGACCGGCAATCTGGCGATCTCGCTCGCGCACGTGGGCCGGGACGTGCGTGATCTCGTACCGACCCTGTTCGCGCGGGCGCAGCTCGCCGCCGAGTTGCTGGAAAGCCTGATTGAAGAACGATCGAATGAAGTAGGGCTGGAGCTTGCGTGCCTCGGCTTTCTCCATCTCCTCCTTCACCGCGAACAGTCGCCGCTCGTCCATCACCTCTTCGCACAATGCGTTGCGCTTGATGATGGCTTCAAGGTGCTGGGTGTCGAGCGCACCTTCCACTTTCCGATGCAGTCGGGCGCGAATCTCGGGATCGTCGCCATAGCGAATAGCGTCGATCAGCAGATCCTTGAGGCTGCGGTCTTCGAAGACCTCGCCCAAGATGTCGAAGACCCGACCGCCGAGTGCCTTGCGTTCGATTTCGAGCTTCTCAAAGAGGCGTTGGAACACGTCCCCTTCACGTGTTTCTGACGCGACCATGTTCCAAAGGTGGCAGACCTCGGTCTGGCCAATGCGGTGGATGCGGCCGAATCGCTGCTCAAGCCTGTTGGGGTTCCACGGCAGGTCGTAGTTGACCATCAGGTTAGCGTTCTGCAGGTTCACGCCTTCGCCTGCGGCGTCGGTGGCCAGCAGCACCCGGGCGGCCGGGTCGTTGCGGAACAGCTCCTGGACCTTGCGGCGGTCTTCGCGCTTAACGCCGCCGTGGATCATGACGACAGCCTCCTCGCTGCCAATCAGCCCACGAATCTTCACCGCAAGGTAGTTGAGCGTGTCCCGGTGCTCGGTGAAGATGATGAGCTTGCGCTGCCGGCCTTCAGCGTCGCGCATCTCAGGCGTGTTCTGCAGAAGCTTGGACAGTTCATCCCACTTGCGGTCTTGCCCCGAATGAACCACTTGCCGTGCCTGTTCTTCAAGCGATTCGAGGATGATGATTTCGGCTTCAAGCTCCTGAATGGTCTGCGCCGCTGTAGCCTGGTCAACGACAGCCTCTTCGAAGTTCTCGTAGTCATCGGGCGACAGCGCATCGGCCGACTCCCAGATGTCTTCGGGGGTGCCGTTGAAGCCTACGGTCTCGGCAAGCGATTGGCCTCGGCTGCGTAGCTTCTCTTCTTCGACCCGGCGCGTGAGCTTGATGCGGCGACGCTTGAGTGATTGGTAGATCGCTTCCGGGCTGGAAGCTAGGCGCCGTTGCAGCGCGGTCAGTGCGAAGCCCACCGTGCCTTTGCGCGCACCGTCCTGCAGTTGGTCGGCGCGGTTCATTTCCTCCTTCACGTAGCTGGTGACGGCGGCATAGAGCGCGGCTTCCAGGTCGGACAGTTTGTAGTTGGCCGTGTTGGCGCGGCGCTCGGGAAAGAGCGGCGTACCGTCGAACTTGAGCAGGTCTTCCTTGACCATGCGCCGCATCAGGTCGGTGACATCGACCTTGTGGGCGCCATCGCGGAACTTGCCGTAGAAGCGATCGGCATCCAACAGCGACATGAAGAGCTGAAAGTCTTCTTCCTTGCCGCTGTGCGGCGTTGCCGTCATCAGCAGGAAGTGCCGCGTGATCGAGCCCAGCAGTTCACCCAACTGAAAGCGCTTCGTCTTGTTGATCTTGTTGCCGAAGTAGCTGGCCGACAGCTTGTGCGCCTCGTCGACGACGATCAGGTCCCAATGCGATAGCTTCAGCTTCTCCTGCAGGTCTTCGTTGCGGGAGAGCTGATCGACGCGCGCCACCATCAGGTCGATGTCATCGAAGGGATTGCCGCTTCGCGACTGTTCGACCTGCTCGCGCGAAAACAGCGTGAAGGTCAGGCCGAACTTCTCGAACATTTCGTCCTGCCACTGCTCAACCAGGCTGCCAGGGGCGACGATCAACACGCGTTTGGCGTCCGCGCGCATCAGCAACTCGCGGATCAGCAGGCCGGCCATGATGGTTTTGCCGGCGCCGGGGTCATCAGCCAACACGTAGCGCAGCGGCTGGCGCGGCAGCATGGACTCGTAGACGGCAGTGATCTGGTGCGGCAGCGGCTCAACGTTGGATGTGTGCACGGCCATCATCGGGTCGAACAGGTGTGCCAGGTTGATGCGGTAGGCCTCAACAGCGAGCTTGAAGTCCTCACCGGGTGCGTCGAAAGCCCACGGGCGGCCGACCTCGGCCATCGACAGTTTGGCCTCATCGGACCGGAAGAGCATCCGCTCTTGAAGGCGTCCATCCGATGTCTTGTAGTACACCGTGACTGCGTCGGGGCCGACAGGTTCGGTGGTGACGATGCGAACGACATGGCCGGGCTCGATGCCACCAATCGCAGCGTTCTTCTTGATGGCTTCAAGCTTGAGCACGGTTCAGGCTCCTTCGTCTTCGGGCTTGTAGCCAGGCGCGAGCATCAAGTTCGCCACGCCGTACAGGGCCTGCCGGTTCTTCAGCCAGAGGTGGTTCTCACCGCCCTTGAGGCTGTGGTCGGGCGTGCAGTCAACGTTCCACCGACGAAGCATGTAGCCCACCAGCGCGGCGCGCACGCGGGTAACGAGCCTGCCGTCCGTCATGCCGTACTCGGCCTCGATGGTGTCGGGGTTGCGCATGTTGGCCGGGTGCGGCACCAGTTCCAGCTCGACGATCCGATTCCATTGGATGTCTTGGTCAGGGCGCTCGGCGTCGGCAACTGAGCCATCGACAAAGCCCGCATCGGTAATGCGCGCGAGCACGAAGTCGCGGAATTCGCGGGTACGGCGATCGAAGGCGCGTACGTGCCACCGGCTGCCGTTATCGGCGAGCGCGAAGGGCGCGATTTCGCGAGTAGTCAGCCCGCTGGTGAGCGCGCGGTACGTGATCTGGACCGCCGTCTTGCGAAAGATGGCCCGTGTGACAACGGACAGCGTTTCCAAGTTGGGGTTGCTGATCTCGGTCGCGGCCTCCGTCGCAATCGGTGGTCGATGCCGCACGGGCTCGTTGTCGCCGTAGCCCTGCGTCAACCATGTCAGCACGCGAGCTGGGCTGAAGTCAAAGAGTGGGCGGAACCACGCCGCCCGGACGTAGACCTTGTTCTTGCCGTCGTAGTCGATGTTGCCAGGGACCAGGTCTTTGTAACTGGCCAGATCACGCGACGCGGCGGCCGCCTGGATGCCGAAGCGGGCGATCAGGTCCTGCCGCCGAACCTCGCCGAGGAACCGCATGCGCAGTTCAATGAACGCCAGCCGGTCGCGCTGGGGTTGGGTGAGCTCTTCAATCAATGCTGCCATGACTTCTGCTGGGCTGTGTGCGCCGCGGAGCGATACGCCGGGCTAAGCGCATCATACCGAATACGCAAGGAGCTGTACCCATCGTGTTTTGATGATATGATGCGGCGTATTGAGATTAGCTAACATCATTCTTTCGGCACAGCACGGTGACCAGAACGGCACAGAAGGCGAAGTCGAAGGACAGGTCCATCCAGTACAGCCCCCATCCACAGCCAGGGAAACACCAGTGGCCACTACGCACCGCATCTTCACCAGTTTCGCGATCGAGGACGCCAACCTTCGAACACTTCTTACCGGACAGGCACGCAACGAGAAGTCCCCGTTCTCGTTCGTGGACATGTCGGTCAAGGAACCGTGGGACACCGCATGGAAGACCAACTGCAGAGCGAAGATCAAAGGGTGCGACGGGGTGATCGGCATCATCACGAGCAATACACCCAAGGCCACCGGGCAATTGTGGGAACTTAGCTGTGCCTATGAAGAGGGCATCCCGGTTCTGCTGATCTACGGCAATGCCAATGACCGGCCCGCCAATCTGCCGGACCCGGTGAAGGGTCGTCGAATCCTCACATGGACCTGGGCCAACATCTCGGCGTTTCTCGGCACCCTGTAGGCCCGCAGACACGGCATCAGGATCAACCTCAGGGACTCTGCACATGCGCAAAGCACTGGTAGTCGGGATCGACTACTACACACACATCAGCGGCCTCTTCGGTTGCGTCAACGACGCCCACTCGGTGAAGAGCATGCTCGACCGGCATAGCGACGGGACCGTGAACTTCAGTGTCAAGCTGCTGACCGGGACAGGGCCAGCCGACACAGTTGAACGCGGTGACCTGAAGGAAAGGATCAGTGAGCTCTTCTCGGGCGACTGTGAGACGGCGCTGTTCTACTTTGCCGGCCATGGCCACGTTGAAGCCACGGGCGGGTATCTGCTGGCGAGCGACTGCAAGCGAGGCGATGACGGGGTCCCGCTCGCAGAGATCATGACGATCGCCAACAAGTCGCAGGCTCGAAACAAGATCATCGTGCTGGACAGCTGTCACTCAGGCATTGCCGGTGACCATCCGTTGGCCACCAACACGGCGGAACTGTCCGAAGGGCTGACGATCCTCACGGCGTCAACGGCAGAGCAGTACGCAACTGAACAAAACGGCTCTGGCGTGTTTACTACGCTTCTGGTGGACGCACTCGGGGGCGCCGCAGCGAATCTTGTTGGCGAGGTGACACCAGGCAGCGTCTACGCGCATATCGACCAGTCGCTCGGTCCATGGGATCAGCGACCGGTATTCAAGACAAACGTCAAGAGCTTCGTGTCGTTGCGCAAGGTTCAGCCACCGATCTCTTTGGCCGAGCTTCATCGATTGACCGAGTTCTTCCCCAGCCCCGGCGTCGAGTTCAAACTCGATTCATCGTTTGAGCCCGAGGGGCCCAATCCGGACTCGGACAACACGCAGAAGTTCGCGGTCCTTCAGAAATTCAACCGCGTCAATCTCGTCGTGCCTGTCGACGCACCTCACATGTACCACGCAGCGATGGGGGGCAAGGGGTGCAAGCTCACTGTGCTGGGCGAGCACTACCGACGCTTGGTTGAACGCGGGCAACTCTGACGCGACATGGCCATCACCTACAACATCTTCATCAGCCATTCATGGGCCTATGGTGATGCGCATGATCGATTGGTCGAGTTGCTGAATGCTCGTGGTTACTTCTCCTTCAGAAATTACTCCGTGCCAAAGGACGACCCCATCAACGATGCGCCCAACGAGCAGGCCCTGTACAACGCCATCTACAACCAAATGAGACCGGCGAGTGTCGTGTTGATCATGGCTGGTGTGTACGCCACCCACAGCAAGTGGATCAACAAGGAAATCGATATCGCGAAGCGCCAGTTCACGACACCCAAACCGATCGTCGCAGTCAAACCGTGGGCACAGACAAACGTGTCGTCGGTCGTCCGAGAAAACGCGAATGAGTTGGTCGGTTGGAACACTGAGAGCGTTGTCGCGGCCATTCGCCGCTGGGCGTGAGCACCGCTCTCGATCGCTGTCGCACTTAAGCCCGCGAGGCCTTGGTCTGATCTGCGCAGCCAATGCAGATGCCCACCGATCCCGAAACCCCCCTCACAAACCCCGCATTCCGCGCTACTCCATGGCGCACCCCACCCTACCCTTCGGTCACGCGCTCGACAGAGCATCGCCCGCAGCCACCGACCCGAGGGAAGCGCCATGTTCTCCGCACTGCCCACCGCCCGCCAGGAGCAAGCCCCGCACGGCGCCCCGGAGGCCGAGCATCCGGACACCATCGAGACCCGCCTCTGGCTGGAGGAGCACGAGTGGCTCTACGGCCTGCTGCGCAGCAGCGACAACGTCTCACCGACATTCCGGTTCCCGGACCTGATCAGCGCCTGCGTGTCGCTGGTGTTCGCGCAGGACGATGCAGCCGAACGCATCTTCGACTTCCTCGGCAGCCAGCTGGTGCTGCGATCCCCCGGCACGCCGAGGCGGCGCGAGTCGATGTGGCGCCAGCAGTACGACCTGCTGCTGGCCGTGCAGCGCTCACCGGCCAACCGCCACCCGCATCCGAAGTTCCAGCTCGACCAACTGACCACCGCCTGCGTGGCACTGTGCCGCCAGCTGGAGCGCGCCGACACCCTTGTCCTGCAGCAGGCACGCCTCAACATGGCCGATCGCTCGGCGCGCTGGCGGCTGCCGCGCGCTGACTGACGGCACTGCGGGCCTGTTCCTGCCGCCAAGCGGCACCTGATCTCACCCTGCCGGCAAGCGTCCCGGCCCTACCTGAACCCGACCGAGGCCGTACCGACGGCCCAGACCTCCCCCCGCCAGCCCCACCGGCCGGCGGTTGTTCTGTCCTCGAGTTCACGACGGGTTGAGCCATGCGTTCGAGTTGCCTTGCCGGATCGATCCTTCTGCTGTGCGCACCGCTACACGCCGTGGCGTGCTGGGAGCAGGCGGCGCAACGCTATGGGCTTACCGCCGAACTGCTCTACGCCGTCGCGCGCGTCGAGTCGGACCTGAATCCGCGCGCCGTCAACCGATCGCACCTGCAGCGCACGGGGTCCTACGACATCGGCCTCATGCAGATCAACAGCTCGCACCTGCGCACGCTGGCCCGACACGGCATCACGGAGGCGCAGCTGTACGAGCCTTGCACCAACATCCAGGTCGGTGCCTGGCTGCTGGCCCACTCTTTCGCGCGCAATGGCGTCACCTGGGACGCCGTGGGCGCCTACAACGCCGCGTGCTCAGAGCTGAAGGGATCGGCCTGCACACAGGCGCGTGCCCGATACGCGTGGCAGGTCTACCGCAAGCTGCCAGCATCGCGCGCGACGTTGGCTGTGGATGCCGCGAACCCGCCTTCGATCGCCGCGCCCCAGCATGCGGTTGTCCCGGTGGCATTGATCGCGAGGGTGTCACCGTGAAGGCCACTCTTGCGCGTGTCGTCGGCGCCTTGGTGCTCGCCGCCGCGAGTGCAGCCTTGGCTGCATCCTGCAGCGCGCCAGTGGTCGCAACCGGCAGCCTGGTGGCGCCGTCGCGCGGCCCCACTCCCGTCGCCGCCGTCCACGTCGCGCAGCTCGACTTCGGCCGGCACGCCGGCTTCGCGACGTGTTCGCCGCCGGCATGCCCTGCGGTCACGCCCAAGACGCTCCCTGGCGAGCCACCACCCACAGCACTGGTGCCACCTAGCGTCGGGCTCTCGGAGTCACTCGGTCGCGGCGAGGCGGTGCTGCTCGCCGAACAGAGCCGTGACGTTCCAGCCGTACCCGCAAACCGAGCCACGCCCCGCTCCGACGCCGCCAGCGCAGCAAGGCAAGTCGTGGTTCATTTCGCCTTCGGCAATGCGACGCTCAGCCCGACTGCCCGCGCCATGATCGACGAGGCCGCGGAAGCCGCCCCCACGTCACGCCGCGTCGCTATCAGCGGCCGTACCGACAGCGTCGGACCTCCGCAGGTCAACCAGGCCCTGGCCCTGGCCCGCGCCGAAGCGGTACGCGAGCACCTGCGAGCTCGACATCCCCGTCTGGCGCCGGTCTTGACCGTCCAGGCCGAAGGTGCCTGCTGCTACGCCGCGTCCAACGACAGCGCGTCGGGCCGCGCCATGAACCGTCGCGTCGAAGTCGTGTTCGAGCGTGACGCGGAGGACCTCTGATGAATCGACTTGCCGCTCCCAGCCCCTGGCCACGGATTCGACCCACGTCACCCGCCTCACCTGCCGCCATCACCCGCTCCGACCCGCTGTCGACCCGCCGAGCCCCTGAAACCCGCCGGTTCCACCGGTTCGGCTGACGGTGCCTACCCCCATCTCGTGTCATTCGCTCAACCGCATCTGGAGGACTCCATGAGCACCGTCACTCTCGCTTCCGCATCCACCTTCCGCCTGTCGCCGCGCCGTCCGCTGACGGTGATGGCCCTGTTCGGGCTGCTCGTGCTGGGTCTGGGCGTGGCCTTCCCGGGCCATGCGCTCGACCTCGTCGGCTTTGTCGGCATCGCCGGGCCGATGACTTCGGCGCTGGCGCAGATCGCCGCGCTCGGGCCGAGCATCAAGGCCCTGGTCGGCTTCGTCGGCTTTGTCGTCGCGCTGATTTCGCTGTCCGCGCTGCGCAACTTCGGGCCGGTGCTGTTCTACGTCGGTCTGGCGATCTTCGCGGCCGTGGGCCTGGTGATCGCCGGCGCGATCATGGGCGCGGTCATCTGAGGATGCTGCGCGACGTATCCCAGGGGGCCGCATGCAAGCCGACACCTACATCCCGCGTCGCCTGGATGACCAGTGGAAGATCGGCTTCTGGGACGTCGACGTCGCAGCGCCGATCCTCTTCGGCCTGTTCCTCGGCTACATGTCCGGCTCGAAGGTCTCCTTCGCGCTGTGCATCGCGACGGGCCTGCTGACGTCGCGCTGGATCGCGCGCATCAAGGCCGACAAACACCCGGCCTTCGCGATGCACTGGCTGTACTGGCACCTACCCACCAGCCCGATCACCGCGATGCGCGCCACGCCGCCCTCCCACATCCGCCGGATGGTCGGCTGAGGCCCGCACGAAAGACGACCATGGACTTCGAACGACTCAACGGCGACATCAAGGAGATGCGCCGCCGCAACCGGGGCCTGGGCCTGACGGTCGGGCTGCTGGCCGGCGGTCATCTGCTGGCGCTCGTCGTGATCCTCAACCTGCTGGGCACGGTGCGCACGGTGGTCGTGCCGCCGTCGATCAACAAGTCGTTCTGGGTCTCGCGCGACAAAGCCAGCAGCGAGTACCTGGAGCAGATGGGCAGCTTCATCGCCTGGCTGGTGCTCGACGTGACGCCCGCGTCCATCGACTGGAAGAAGGACATCCTGCTGGGCTACGTCGAACCCGAGCAGCACGGCGAGCTGAAGACGCGGCAGGAGTTGGAAGCGGCGCGCCTGAAGCGCATCAACGCCAGCACCTTCTTCATGCCCCAGCAGCTGGTGCCCAGCGAGGACGCCCAGTCGGTGGTGGTCCGCGGGCGCCTGCGCACGATGGTGAACGGCCTGGAAACGTCCAACGACCTCAAGGCCTACCAGGTCGACTTCGGCTACAGCGGCGGGCGCATGCACCTGAAGACGTTCAAGGAGGTGCCGAATGCGGCCAAGTAACAACATTGCCCGGCGGGCTTGGCAGCCATCGGCGTCGACGCTGATCCTCTGTGCGGCCTTGTCGCAACCGGCGGATGCGCTGCAGGTGCTCGACGCCCGCGATGGCGTGGCCATCGAGGCCATCCTGTCGATCAAGGAACCCACCCGCATCCGCATCGAGGGTGCGCCGATCACCGACGTGTTCGGCAACATCCACTCGAGCAGCTGCGGTGCGGGAAATGCCGCCGCAACGCCTGCCGGCATCGTCACGCCCGCGGCCAATCCGGGCGGCGAGATCGTGCTGGAGTGCGACCGCGACAAGGGCGAGATCTACATCCGGCCGGTCGGGGACTCTGCCAAGCCGGTCAACCTGTTCATCTCGTCGGTGCAGGCCACCTACACCCTGGTGCTGCGCCGTTCGGACACGCCGGCCGACACGATCGTCATCCGCGACAAGTCGCTGCGCCCTGCCGCAGCCGGTACCGGGGCTACGCAGATCCCGCAAGGCATGACCGGACCTTCAGGACCGTCAGGCCCCTCCGCCAACCACATCCGCGCCATGAAAGCGATGCTGGTGGCGATGGCCTCGGACCGGGTGCCACCCGACATCCGGGTCGACGAGGTCAACCGACCGATGCAACTCTGGGCCGAAGCCCGGTTCGCGCTGATGCGGCGCTACGAAGGGCGCGGCCTGCTCGGCGAAAAGTACCTGCTGCAGAACGTGAGCCAGACCGTCATGGTCGTGGCCGAGCAGGAGTTCGACCGCCCCGACAGCAAGGCGGGCGGCCAGGTGGTCGGTGTGGCGGTGGAGAACCACAACCTGCGCCCCGGCGAAAGCACCAACGTGTTCGTGATCCGACGCGGAGGCGAGCGATGAACGCGCCGTTGGTCAACGCTGCGGCCTCGGCAACAGGAACGGTGAAGGGCGCGTTCAGGGCGGCGCTCGAACGACTTTCACCCAAGCAGCGCCAGTACGCCATGCTGGGCGCCATCCTACTGGGCGGCGTCGGCATGCTGTGGCTGATCTTCGCGTTCACGGACAACGGGGCGAAGGACAAGATCGCCAAGTCACCCGCCGGCACCCTCGGCACGGTGACCAACATCGGTGTGATGCCGCCGGGGCAGCAGGTCAACCCGGTCGACCAGTGGGTCGGCACCGCGGGCAGCAAGCTGGCCCAGTACGAGAGCGAGCGCGAGGAACAGGGTCGGCTCAACAAGGACCGGCAGGCGTTCGAGGCGCGCACGATGCAGCGCTTTTCGGACCTGGAGCAGCGGCTGACCTCCGCGGCGCAGGCCGCGCAGGCACCGGCCCTGCCCGCGCCGCCACTGCAAGCGCCAGCCACTCTGCCGCCTGCGGCCAGCCTGCCGTTGCCACCGCCACCCACGACGTCATCTCTTGCCGCCGGTCGGTCGCTGTCTCCCTCAGGGATGCCGCCGGGACAACCTAACATGCCGATGGGGCTGCCGATGCCCATGCCGGCGGCGCCGGTGCTGAGTCGCGTGACCCTGGTCGACAGGTCCGTCCCACCAGCCGCCTCCAACGGCTCGCAGGCCGCTGCCAGTCCCTCGGCCGAATCGCGCACGGTCTCCACCTTCTTGCCCGTCAGCTTCACCCGTGGGACGCTGCTCGGTGGCCTGGATGCGCCGACCGGCGGGCAGTCGCAGTCGAACCCGCACCCGGTGCTGATCCGACTGTCCGACAACTCGGTGCTGCCCAACCGCTTCCGCGGCGAGTACCGCGACTGCTTCGTGATCGCCGCCGGCTACGGCGACATCAGTTCCGAGCGTGCCTACCTGCGCACGGAGAACCTGTCGTGCGTGCGCTCCGATGGCGCAGCACTGGAAGTGAAGATCCAGGGCAGTGTCTACGGCGAAGACGGCAAGGTCGGCATGCGCGGCCGCCTCGTCACCAAGCAGGGTCAGATGCTCGCCAACGCGCTGCTGGCCGGCGTGGTCAGCGGCATCGGCCAGGGCTTGGCCACCTCGTCGACCAGCTACAGCACCTCCGCGCTCGGGACCATCGCCAGCACCTCCGGCGCCGACGCGTACCGCGCGGGCCTGGGCGCCGGTGTCGGCCGGGCTCTGGACCGACTGGCCCAGTACTACATCAAGCTGGCCGAGAACACCTTCCCCGTGATCGAGGTCGATGCCGGCCGCGAGATCGATGTCGTCATCACCAAGGGCGTGCGCATCGATGTGCCGACGGCGGGCAACGCCGATCGCGGCTCTCGGTCCGACGCCGCGCCCTACGACCGCACCCAGGAGGCTTCCGACGATGGCAACTACTGAACAGGCGCGCCGCACCCTGCCGCGCCAGAAGCTCTTGCGTGTCCTTGGCGCATTCGCGGTCGGTGTGGCCGGCGCCGCGGCAATCGCTGCGACACCGGACGAGGCCCGCCTGCTGGCGGCGCTGAAGAAGGCCCACCCCGGAACCCAGTTCAGCCAGGTGGCGCGCTCTCCGGTGGATGGCGTCTACGAGGTCTGGATGAACAGCAACGTCGCCTACGTGGCCGCGAAGAACCCGCGCTACTTCATCTTCGGCCGCGTGTTCGACACGCAGACGATGCGCGACCTGACGGGGCCCAAACTCGTCGCGGCTGCCGCGGCGCAAGGCGCCGCGCAAGGGGCTGGGCCAGAAGGGATTGCCACGCGGTCGGTCAGCACCGTTGCGCCGCTCGTCTTCGACCAGTTGCCCTTCAGCGACGCGATCAAGACCGTGCGGGGCACCGGACAGCGGCGGGTCGCCGTCTTCAGCGACCCGGGATGCTCGTACTGCCGCCGGCTGGAGCCGGAACTGGCCGGCCTGGACGACGTCACGATCTACACCTTCCTGGTGCCGTTCCAGGGGCAGGCCCGGCCGGTCGCCATCTGGTGCGCGGCCGACCGTGAACAGGCCTGGCATCGCTTCATGCTCCAGGGCGATGCCTCGATGCTGAGCGTGGCGTCCGCCTGCGATCACCCGGTGGACCGCAATCTCGCGCTGGCGCACCGACTGGGCGTGCAAGGCACACCGACCCTGGTCTGGGCCGACGGATCTCGCACCGACGGCTATGTCGATCGCACCGTGCTCGAAGCGCGGCTGAGGCAAGTCGCGGAGGTGCGGCCGTGAGCGCGATGCGTGCATCGCCCTGGCGGAGCTGCATTGCCGTCACCGCTGTGGCGCTCGGCGGCTGCGCGAACATGTCTGGGCTGAGCGGCAGTTCCGACTATGCATGCAAGGCTCCGGAGGGGGTCACCTGCGACTCGGTCTCCGGCACCTACGCGAACGCGATCCAGAACAACCTGCCGAGCCAGCGATCCCGCTCGGCGGCGCCGGGGTCCGCGAGCGGCTCAGCCGCGTTACCCGCACCGGGCACGCTGGCCCTGCCACCGGTCCCGGCAAGCGCCAGCACCGCCTCCGGCTCGCTGGTTCCGCTGCCGATCCCTCTGCGCTCCTCGGCGCGCATTCTGCGGCTGTGGTTCAAGCCCTGGGAAGACGCGGATCGCGACCTCTATGACCAGGGCTACGTGTACGTGCAGATCGACAGCGGCCAGTGGCTGATCGAGCACGCCCAGCGCCAGATCCGCGAAGCCTATGCACCGCTGCGCCCGCCGCCGCGCGGCACAGCACCGGCCAATGACCCGAAGGACGGCGCCACCGCGCCACCACCCCTGAAGGGCGCGCCCCGCCTGCCGTCCGCGGAGAGCCTTCTGCCAGGTCTGGTGCCACCTGCAGGCCGCCCTGATGGACGTACCGACGGCAACGAGTGAGGACCGCGCGATGCCCTTCCCGCACACATCTTCCCGCCCACCGTCGCCGCAGGCGGCACGGTCCGCATGGATCGGCTTCGGTCAGGCCATGGACTCACCGGCCGAGCAGTTCGCCTCCTGGCTGCCCTACTCCGCCTACCTGGCCGCCGAGAAGCTGTTCGTCAACCGCGACAGCGTGGGCTTCATGCTGGAGGTGATGCCGCAGTCCGGCGCCGACGAGCGCATGGCCGAGGTGCTGATCTCGCTGTATTCGACCTGCCCGCCCGGCACCGGCATCCAGTTCCACCTGTTCGCATCACCCCATGTGCGCGAGCAACTGCGCCGCTACGCCAACCTGCGCGTCGAGGACAACGACCAGGCCGACAAGGCCAAGCACTGGGGTCGCCCGGCGCGCAACGACAACCTCTTCCACCGGCTGGCACGCCAGCGTGTCGGCCACCTGCTGCAGGGTGCGCAGCAGTCGCTGACGGCCGGTTTCCACTACACGATCCGCGACTTCAGGCTGATGATGAGCGTGGCAGTCACCGCCGACGCCGAGGACCTGACCCGGCGCGACGCGTTGATGGCGCTGCGCGAGTCGATGTCGTCCACGCTGCGCTCGGCGTCGCTGCCCAACCGCGTCTGCGATGCGGCCGACCTGATCAACTGGTGCGCCCTGTTCACCAACCCCGACCGGGTCTCGCAGACCGACGCGCCCAACCTGCACTACGACGACGGCCGCGAGATCCGCGACCAGATCGTCGACTTCGACACCATCCAGGACCCGCACCCGGCCGGCCTGCGGCTGTGGAAGGAAAACGGCGCAGACGTTCTCGAGGCGCGCTTCTACTCGATCAAGTCCTTCCCCGAGCGCTTCGCGCTCTGGCAGATGGGATCTCTGATCGGCGACCTGATGCAGCCGGCGCTGCAGTACAGCGCACCCTTCCTGCTGACCATGGGCGTGCACGTGCTCGACCCGAACGTCATGAAGTCGGTCGTCACCGCCAACCACGTACGCGCGACGCAGAACGCGAAGAGCAAGATGGCCGACGTGATGCCGGACGTCGGCAAGAAGCTGCAGGACTGGACGGCGGCGGCCAACGCCATCGACATCGGCAGCAGCCTGGTCAGCCTGTACCACCAGCTCGCCATCTTCTCGACGCCGGGCAAGTCCGTGGCCGCCCAGGAGACCGCCAACGCCATCTGGCGCGGCCGGGGTTTCCAGCTCAACGCCGATGTCTACATGCACCGGCAGGCGCTTCTGGCCAGCCTGCCGATGACGCTGTCTGAGAAGTTCCACAAGGACCTGGCCAAGATGCGCCGGGTCTCGCGCAAGACGATGGCCAACGCGATCCACCTGGCGCCGCTGATCGCCGAGTGGCGCGGCACGCGCACACCGGCACTGGTGTTCGGCGGCCGGCGCGGCCAGCTGATGACGCTGGACATCTTCGACAACGACCTGGGCAACTACAACTTCGCGATCATCGGCGCGCCCGGATCGGGCAAGTCGGTCTTGATGAACGAGATGGCGTGGTCCTACCGCGCCATCGACGCCAAGGTCTGGATGCTGGACCTCGGCCGTTCCTTCGAGAAGCTGTGCCGCAAGGCCAGGGGCACCTACATCGAGTTCAAACCCGATGTGGACATCTGCCTGAACCCGTTCACCCACATCGTCGACATCAACGAGGATATCGACATGCTGGTGCCGGCCATCTCCAAGATGGCCTCGATGTCGCGGCCGCTGGACGAGGTTCAGTACAAGGCCATCTCGGCGATGGTGCTCAAGCTGTTCAGGGCCCACGGCAACGACCTGACGGTGACCGCGCTGCGCGACGCCTTCAAGGGCGGGACCATCGAGGAACTCGGCGCGATCAACGACCCGCGCATCAAGGACCTCGCGATCATGCTGAACCCGTATGCGCGGGGCGGCCAGTACGAGCGCTTCTTCGAGGGCCGCAACAACATCGACTTCGCGAACGACTTCGTCGTCATCGAGAACGAGGAGCTGAAGCGCCGGCCCGACCTGCACGCGGTGGTCAACATCCTGCTGCTGCACCAGATCACCGGCGAGATGTACCTGACGCGCAACCGGCGCAAGGTGCTCTTCATCGACGAGCTCAAGCAGCAGCTCGGCGACATCGGCGCCGACGACCCGGTCAAGGCGGCCGTGGTGGAAGAGGCGGCCCGGCGCGCGCGCAAGTACGGCGGATCGCTGGGCACCGCCACCCAGAGCGCCGACGACTACTACGGCTCGGCGCAGATGGAGGCCGCCTTCAACTGCTCGGACTGGGTGTTCCTGCTGCGCCAGAAGCCCGAGTCCATCGAGATGCTCGACCGCAAGGGGCGCCTGTCGATGGACGAGCCGAAGAAGCGGCTGCTGAATTCGCTGCGCACCGAGCCCGGCGTGTTCTCCGAGGTCTACATCTCTTCGCCAGTGGGCGAAGGCGTGGCGCGCAACATCCTCGATCCGGCCACGCACCTGCTGTTCTCCAACAAGCTCGAAGACAACGCACCCATCGACGAACTGCGCGCGCAGGGTCTGGGCATCGATGAGGCCATCGCCGAGTTGCTGCGGCGACGGGGGCATCAGGTATGAAGGCGCTGCTGCTCAACGCCGCTTTCGCCTTGCTGATCGTCTTCGGCACGCTGGCCGCCTACGACCAGATAGTGGTGCGACCCGCGCAACGCGTCGGCGTCGTCGATGTCGGGGAGGTCTATCGCCAGAAGGAAGCCGAGTTCACACAGATCCTCACCAAGGCCGGGTCCGACGGCGAGCGGGAGAAGGCCTTCGCTATGGCGCGCACCTTCTCCCAGCGCCTCCCGCTCGCCTTGGAAGAGCTGCCCCGGGAATGCGGCTGCCTGGTGGTGCTCAAGAGCGCGGTTGCCGGGCCGACGCCGCGCACGGTGGACTTGACGGCCCGGTTGCGCCGCAAGGTGGAGGCGCCATGACCAGCACGCCATCCCGCCTGATGGGGAAGTCCGTGGGCCAGTTCGCCGAGTTCCTGCGGCACATGCGCGCCCGCTGGTTCCTCTACGTGCCGATCTTTGCCGTCTGGGGTTTTGCGTACACCCGGTTGTTCGTCGACCCGACGCCACGGGTGCCGGTGCTGTTCAACTGGACGCCGAGCCTGCCCTACAGCGTCGCGGTGATGCACTACGGACAGCACGACCTGCAGCGTGGCGACTACATCGTCTTTGCGTTCGCCGGGGAGGCGCGCACCGACTATCCGGGGCTGAGCGGGCAACCGTTCTTCAAGATCGTGCGCGGCCTGCCCGGCGACACCGTGACGGTCTCGGGGCGAACGGTGGCGATCAACGGCCAAGTCGTCGGCACCGCCAAGACCCATGCCTTCGACCGGCGGCCGCTCGAGCCGATTGCGCCCACGGTGATCCCGCCGGGTCACTACTACGTGCAGGGCACGAGCGCCGACTCCTTCGACTCGCGCTATCGCGCCAGCGGTCTGGTGCGCGCCGAGCAGGTGCTGGGCACCGTGGTGCCGCTGTTCTGAGGGGGTGCGATGAGGAGCGTCATCGTCCGCAGTGCAGCCCAGGCCGCAGCACTCAGCGTCGCGCTGGCGTGCGGGGCTGCCGGCGCCGCACCGCCATCGGTGGCCGACGACATACCGATGGCCGACTACCTCGGCCTGCTGGCACAGATCGCGCCGGCGGCCGAAGAAGGCGCCAGGGCCTACATGCAGGCCTACCTGCGACGCTGCGGCCGGCAGTTGGCCACCGCCGACCTTCGGCGTGCGATGTCCGACGGGGACGGCGATCCG
The DNA here is from genome assembly GCA_963750785.1 of uncultured beta proteobacterium. Classification (GTDB taxonomy): domain Bacteria; phylum Pseudomonadota; class Gammaproteobacteria; order Burkholderiales; family Burkholderiaceae_C; genus Rubrivivax. The sequence goes on from CAVVSC010000016.1 coordinate 51,525, forward strand.
ATGCTGTTGGCGATGATCCGGGCGAGCCACCTGCGCGACAGCGCCACCCTGGCCCAGCTGGGTCAGCGGATCGCCTGTGAACGGCGGGCCTCCCGATGATTCCGGTCGTCGTCTCTTGCGCCGCACTCGGCTTGGCCCTTCTCCCGACGCTTGCGGGCGCGGCCGACCTCGGCACGCTGGGGCCTACCTACGGCATCGCCGAGCCGCATCTGCTGAACTTCATCGAGCAGCGCCTGCGCGACAAGGAACGCAGCGGCGAACTGCAGCGCCTGATGCAGGAGGCGCAGTCCCGTGGCATCGACGCCGTGAAGCGACCCCAACCCGTGGCAGGCCTGCGTGCGACTGAAGGCCCGCGCACCTTCTACGTCGATCCGACCTTCACGCTGGACCGCAACGTCGTCGACGCCCAAGGGCGGTTGCTGTTCGCCGCGGGCACGCGCAAGAACCCGCTTGAGGTGGTCTCCTTGTCGAAGCGCCTGCTGTTCTTCGACGCCCGGGACCCACGCCAGGTCGCGCGGGCACGCGAGCTGATCGCCAGCTACGGCGGCAAGGTCAAGCCCATCCTCACCGGTGGCTCCTACCTGGACCTGATGAAGGCCTGGCGGGTGGCGGTGTACTTCGACCAGGAGGGCACGCTGACGCGGCGCTTCGGCATCCGGCAGGTCCCGGCCCTGGTCTCTCAGGAAGGCCAACGGCTGCGCGTCGACGAGATGGGGCTGCCATGAACGTCTGCCGCCCACGATGCGACCTCGTGCTCGCGATCATGCTCGCGCTGACGGCGGGCCTGCTGCCCGCACTCTCCCATGCCGCCGACAGCCTGACCTGCACCGGCCGCTTCCCTAATCCCATCACCGAGATCTGCTGGAGTTGCATCCTGCCGATCAGCATAGGCAGCGCGACGATCGCCAACGTCGACGGGCAGGAGGACATCGCCAACCCGTCGAGCCCGGTCTGCAGTTGCGGCGTCAACCCGACGATCGGCCTGTCCATCGGCTTCTGGGAGCCGGCCCGCCACGTGGAGGCCGTGCGCAAGCCCTTCTGTCTCGCGTCGCTGGGCGGCATCGACCTCGACCCGGGCATCTCGGCCCCGGCCGCCGCGCGTTTCACGCGGGCGGAGGGGGACGGCGACGGCGGCAGCTTCTACCAGGCGCACTTCTACGTGAACCCGGTCCTCTACTGGCTGGAGGTGGTGACCGACTTCCCCTGCCTGGAACGGGGCTCGTTCGACCTGGCCTACCTGACCGAGGTCGACCCGCTGTGGAACGACGACGAGCTGACGCTGATCCTCAACCCCGAGGCGGTGCTCTTCGCGAACCCCATCGCCGTGGCGGCGTGCGCCGCCGACTGCGTGGCCGCCACCGCAGGGTTCGGCATTGCCGAGATGTTCTGGTGCGCGGGGTGTCAGGGCGGCATCTACCCCTTCGACGGCCACGTTCCGTACCACATGGGCGGCGTCCGCACGGCGGCCCTGATCGCGCAGCGCCTGGCCGCCAAGATGCACCGCGAACTGCTGGCGTGGGGCTGGCATGGCAAGCCGGGGCTGTGCGGCCCCTACTTCCTGCCGGCGATGGACAAGACCGCCTACAAGACCCAGCTCACCTACCCGGTGGCCAACACCGCGAAGGACGGGGGCCGCTGCTGCCAGCCCTTCGGCCGCAGCACGATCGTCTGGGGCGCCGGCAAGGAGTACCCCGTCCGGGGCGAGGACTTCGCCTTCATGCTGTTCAGGAAACGGAACTGCTGTGTGGGTTACTGATCGCCTCCTGGCCCGCTGCCGGACCACACGCGCAGTGCTCTGCGCCGCTGCGGCGCTGGTGCTTCAGAGCGCGGCTCTCGGCCAGACCCTGCCGAAAGTGACGGACGCCGACATCGAGCGCGCGCGCCAGCAGCACCCGATGCCCACCGACACCGAGTTGGCCCGCGTTCCCGTACCTTCGACGCCACGTATCGACGCCCTGCCCCAACCTGCGACCAGGACGCCTGTCGACCTGGAGGCGCTGGCCAAGGGCTTCGATGCACAGGCGGACAAGCCGCCTCTCGGTGCAGCCTCGGGGCCCAGCCTGCTGGTCTTCATCAGCTTCTCGATGCCCGAAGCCACGATCACCCGGCTGCTGGACCAGGCGTCTCGCGCGCGGGCCACGCTGGTGCTGCGCGGATTCGTCAACGGCTCGCTTCGCGACACGGTCGAGCGCATGCAGCGCCTGATCGGCAATCGCCAGGTCGCCGTGCAGATCGACCCGCAGGCCTTCGACCGCTTCTCGATCGTCCGCACGCCTTCGTTCGTGCTGGTGCGCGACGGCGCCGCATCGAAGCCCTGCGCCGCCGGCATGTGCATCGCCAGTGACCAGTTCGTGCTGGCGGCCGGCGACGTCAGCCTGGACTACGCCTTGAGGTTCTTCGAGCGTTCGGCGCCCGGCATGGCTCGCGACGCATCGTCCTACCTGCAGCGCATGAAGGGGGCGGTGCGATGAGCCTGCGCAAGGTGGTCGTCTGGTTCACGGTCGTCTGCTTCGTGACGACGCAGACCGCGAGCGTGGCCGGTCCACACGAGGAAGGTGTCGCCGCCGGCCAGGCCGCGAACCCGGTGGCGCGCGGCAGCGTCACCGCCCCCAGCGCCACTGGCGTCGTGCCCGGCTACACGACCACGCCGCCGGAGCGGTCCTACTACCGACAGCCGAACCTCGCGTCCCAGGGCAACGCACGCCTGGCGCTGTGCGCGACGCTGCCGAACGACCCGACCTGCCAGGCGCAGCGCGGCGCGCTCAGCTCCGCGAACACGCCCCGACCTGCGGTCTCGCCTGACGATCCGGCCGTGGCCGCCGCCCGCGATATCGGTCGCAGCCCGTCCAGCGTCCTCGGCAGCCTGGCCGCGTACTACAGCGGCTGTACGACCACGGTGACCAACCAGCCCGCCACGAGCCAGACGCGCAGTTGCCTGCGCTACCTGGGTGTCGGCAACTACAGCTGCGCCCGGTCGCTGACGGTCGCCACCGATCGCACCACGAGCTGCACGCCGGGCGACTGGTTCGCCCACGCCGGGTCCGGCCGCGCCGGCATCGACGTCCAATGCCTTCCCGACCGGCCGGAAACGGCGCAGCACTTCCGGGTCACGCAGGACAGCAACCCGCTGACCTTCTTCGACGTGAACATGACGACGCCGGTGGTCTTCCCCGAGATGGTCGCGGTGCTGGAGACGAACTACTCCGGCATGACCGGTCTGCCGATCCGCACCGGCGTCTGGGTGGCGGACAAGTCCTGTGCCGGCAGCACCTGCAGCCTGACCGCGATGATCGCCGCCGAGGTACAGGAGATCTGCACCGGCAACGGCGATTCGGGCTTCAGCTGCACCAGCGCCGAGCCCTTCCTGAAGATCTACGCGGCCTGCCGCGCCGGCACACAGAGCGGCGACAACATCCAGGACACCCTGTGTCAGGGCGACAACGGCTGCACGACGACCGTGCTGGACGGCGCCAAGTGTTATGCGCCGGCCGGCGGCTGGACCCCCTACGCCGGCACCGACGTCACGGGCACGGTGCCGGGCTACTACTGGAACATCGACGCCGATCGCGCCGTGGTCGGTTGGGCACCCAATCCGGCCTACGGCCCGATCCCGACGATGCGGTTGACCTACACGCGACCGACCACGGCCGTGACCGCAACCGACCGCTGGGACGACCAATGCCCGGCGCTCGCGGCCGGTGGCCGCTGCACCGTCAGCACGGCCGCCGTCTGCACCGACGGCCCGGCGACCAAAGTGATCGACGGCGTCTCGGTGTATCGCGACTGCTGGGAGTACACGAGCACGATGACCTGCAGCAGCGGAGCGCCGGTGGACCAGTGCGCGCCGCTGGTGGCCGCCGGTTGCACCCCGCAGAGCTCGACGTGCAAGCAGACCAACGCCACCACGGGCGTCTGCGAGGTCGTTGAAGACGGCTACAGCTGCCCGGTGCCGGCGCAGGGCGTCACCACGGCCAGCAACTGCCCGTCCAACGTCTTCTGCCTGAACGGCAACTGCTTCGACATCAGCGCACCGAACGACGCCGACTTCGCGCGCAGCATGTCGATGCTGGAAGCGGGCCGGGAGGCGGGCGTGTATCTCGACTCCGACCGCATGCAGGTGTTCAAGGGTGAGGAGAATCGCTGCCGGGACCGCCTGCTGAAGAACTGCTGCTACGCCGACGCTGCGGGCGCGGGCATGACCAACCAAAGCCTGTTCGGCAGCGGCTCACGGCTGGTCTACGACGTGCTGATGAACTCCGAGAACCGGGAGTTCCTGTACCAGGGCATGTCGGCCCTGCTGTCCGGCGCCGGCTTCAGCGGCAGCTTCACGAGCTACGGCGTGACCGTCGCGGTCAACGGCACCGCACTGCCGGCCGGCTCGTCCGTGCTCTACGCCGGCGACAGCCTGGTCGTCGCCTTCGACCCCTGGTCGCTGGTCATCGCCGTGGTCATCTACATCATCCTGTCGATGATGTCCTGCAACGAGGACGAAGGAAAGCTGGCGATGAAGGAAGGCGCCAAGCTGTGCCACACGATCGGCACCTGGTGCTCATCCTGCATCCGGATCCTCGGCGCCTGCGTGTCCTGCATCGAACACACAACCTCGAAGTGCTGCTTCAACTCGATGCTCGCCCGCATCGTCAACGAACAGGGCCGCGCGCAGATCGGCAAGGGCTGGGGTGGTGCGCAGAGCGCCGACTGCTCCGGCTTCACCGTCGCGCAGCTCCAGACGCTCAACTTTGCGGCGATGGACCTGTCGGAGTTCTACGCGTCTCTGGTGCCGATGCTGCCCGACGTGGCCACGCTGCAAGGCAACGGCGCCAGCCGCATCCCGACCTGCTACTACGGCCAAGGGAGGTGCCAATGAAGCCGCATCCGGTCCTCTTGCTGGCGATGGTCATCGGCGTCGGCTCGGGAGCCGTGGCGCAGGACCGCACGCCGGTGCAGGACGCCAAGCTGCTGCTGATCGCCGCCATCGATGCGCCGAGCGGGCAGGCCCAGGGCGTTCTGGTGGGTGAGATCGCGGACGCGATCACGCAGCGCTTCAAGGGCACCACACCGATCTACATCGACGTGACCACCGAGCGGCGGTATGCGCAGGCAGGCTGCAGTCGCCTGAAGGTTCGCTTCTGGCAGGACGGTGTTCAGCTGCCCGGGGTACCGGCACCGCGCCGTCAGACCATCGACTTCGGCATCAACTATTGCCGTGACGGGCAACCGCCCAGGTCGCTGTCGTGAGGAGCCGGTGATGAAGCGGATCCTCGTTTCGCTGTCGTTGCTGTCGACCGTCATCTTGCCGTTGACCGCCGAGGCGCAGGCCACGGCGTCGCGCTACTGGTCCGATGCGTGGCGCGGCTGGCATTTCTACGAAGAACCCGAACCGGAGCCCGAGGACCGACCCTCACCGCCACCCAAGGTCACCCCTCCCGCTTCGAGGCCCACTGCCGGCAAGCCGCCCGAGATCGCCGAGTTCGAGCGCCTGCAGAAGTCGCTCGAGGAGACCCGGAACATCGCCATCATGCGGCCGACCGAAGCGAACGTGCGTCGCTACATGGAGCTCGAGGCCAAGGTGGTGGCGCGCGCTTCCACCTTCGCCGACGTCGCCCAGCGCATCGCCTGGGCCACGCCCGAGCTGGATCCGACCCTGCAGGGCCGCCCGGTCAATGCCAAGGCACTGGAGGTCTTCGACCAGCTACAGACGTCCCAGCGCAGCGAGTCGATCGGTGCGCTGGGACGCGACCACGTGCTGTTCTTCTTCTTCCGCAGCGACTGTCCCTACTGCCATGCCTTCGCGCCGACGCTGGAAGCGTTCCAGGCACGCCACGGCATCCGCGTGGTGGCGATCAGCGTCGATGGCGGGGCTATGCCCGGCTTCCCGGACGCGCGGCGCGACAACGGCATTGCGACCACGCTGAAGGTCACCCAGGTCCCGGCCGTGTACCTCGCCCAGCCCTTCACCGGAAAGATCACGCCCATCGGCTTCGGTGTGCTGTCGGAAGCGCAGTTGGTGGAACGGATCACCATCGTCGCGGCTGCACCCGCGGAGTCGGCCACGTCCCTCCTTGCGCGGCAATCCGGGCCGCCCTGACGCTCAAAAGGAGCACCCTCATGAACTCGCTGAACCCGCAGCGCATGGCCGGACGCGCCAGAGCGACGATCGCGACGGTCGCGGCCACCGCACTCGCCCTGTCGCCGATCACCCTACGTGCCGGGGACCTGAACACCGAAGTCAACAACATGTTCAACAGCCTCGGAGCGATCGGCAACTACACGGCGCCTGGCGCGTTCCGCGGCCAGACCTTCAATACCTATACCGGCGGCAGCTTGTTCATGCGCGCGCCCAACAAGGTCTACCAGCTCGCGGCGATCCAGTTCCCCAGCGCCAAGGCAGGCTGCGGCGGCATCGACGTGTTCGGCGGTTCCTTCTCCCACATCTCGGCCGCCGAGTTCAAGAACATGCTGCGCAACATCACCGCCGCGCTGCCGGGCATCGCCTTCCAGCTGGCGCTCGAATCGGTCTCGCCCTTGCTGGGAGGTCTGACCAAGTGGGCGAAGGGGCTGGAGACCTGGATCAACAACGCCCGCATCAACTCCTGCGAGACGGCCAAGGCCATCGTCAGCACGGCGGCCGAAGCGGCTGGCTACAGCTCCCAGGAGGCCTGCGCCGATCTGGCGATCGAGACGGGGCTGGAGAGCGACCGCGACGCGGCGCGCCGGCGCTGCGCCACCGACCGCACCAGCATCCTGGCCACCGCCCGCTCATCCGGCGACGCCAATGTGCGCAACAAGGCGCCCTTCGTCGGCAACTTGACCTGGAAGGCACTGCAGCGCACAGGCGCCTCACTCGACGATGCGGAGCGCGAACTGATCATGAGCATCGTCGGTACGGTGATCTTCCACGCCGAGGAGGATGCGCGCGACCCCGAGCCGATCGCGCCGACCATCACCTCGATCAGCCAGTTGCTCTACGGCCAGGCCCCCGGCGCCGGCACCGACGTGACCCAGCACATGCTGCGCTGCAACGACTACGTCAACTGCGACGTGGTGACGCTGAACCCGGCCTACACGCACACGCCGTTCACGGCGCGGGTGGAGACCATGATGCGTTCGATCGCCGACAAGATCGCCACGCGCGCCGCCATCCCCAACAACTCGGCCGAAGTCGGCTTCGTCAACCAGACCACCGAGCCCGTCTACAAGATGCTGTCCATCGGCGCCACCATCCCCGGGTCTGGCCTCTCGGACAGTCTGATCGGCCAATACCGCGACGTAATCGCCGCCGACTACGCGTACGTCTTCCTGGAGCGCAACCTGCGCGTGGGCATGGCGGCGCTCGACAAGGACTACACGCTGCAGCAGACCCAGCGCGACCTCGCCAACAACGTGCGTCAGCGCGCGCAGGCCATGCTGCTTCAGTTGTCGCAGGAGAAGAACCTGCTGTACCAGAAGGTCGGCTCGTTCCGGGCCGTGTCCAGCCATCTGGAGCAGTTGGAGCGCCAGCTTCGATCCAGCATGCCGCAACACGTGATGGACATGCTGGGCCAGCAGGCTGCCTTCCTGTCGCGATAGGCGGCAGTGCACTCGGCGAATTCGGGGGCTCGTCATGTGGGAGATCTACGCCTACCAGAACTCCGACAGCCTGTTCGGCATCTTCAACGCGGCCGCGGCCATCCATGCCTCCAGCGACTACATGGCCGCCGCGGCGGCGGTCGCCTTCTGCGGCTTCGCCGCCGCGTTGATCGCCTACGCGTTTGCGCCCGAGAAGTTGCAGGGCTGGAAGTGGCTCGGCACGGTGCTGCTGGTGTTTTCGGTGCTCATCGTGCCGCGCGTCACCGTGGGCATCGTCGACAAGACCGGCGGCTCGGCGGTGAAGGTGGTGGCCAACGTGCCCTTCGGCGTGGCCATGCTGGGCAGCATCACCAGCACGATCGGCCACACGCTCACGGGCCTGTTCGAGACTGCCTTCCAGGTCATCCCGGGTGTCGGCGGCCTGCCCAGCGAACTCACCTACGAGAAGAACGGGCTGATGTTCGGCAACCGCCTGATCCGCGACACCGGCAGCGTCGTGTTCCAGGACCCGAACTTCCGCACCGATCTGATCAACTACATCCACAACTGCACGATGTACGACCTGATCGACGGCACCGTCGATCCCGGGGCGTTCTCCGGCTCGGACGATGTCTGGACGCTCATGGGAACACCGAACCCGGCGCGCTTCACGACCCTCACCGGTGCAGGCGGCGCCGTCACGGTGGACACCTGCCCGAACGCCTACTCGAATCTCAACGGACGGCTGCCGGCGCAGATCACCCGCATCCAGGGCAAGCTGGCCTTCCAGCTGAACCCGACGTTGCCCAGTGCGGCTGCGGCAGGGGCCATAGCCGGCCAGATCCAGCAGGCCTATGTCAAGAACAGCATCGCCAACGCCGCGGCGACCGCCGCGGACCTGATCCGCCAGAACGCGGTGCTCAACGCGATCAACGACACCAGCAGCATCATCGGCCAGAAGGTCAACGACCCGGCATCGATGGTGCTCGCAGTCGGCCGTGCCCAGGCTGTCGCACAGCAGAACGCCACCTGGCTGAACTACGGCAAGGTCGCGGAACAGGCACTGCCGGTGTTCCGCAACGTCATCGAGGCAGTCACCTATGCCCTCTTCCCGCTGCTGGTGCTGCTGCTCCTGCTGACTAGCGGCCGCGAAACCATGATCGCATTCAAGGGCTACGCCGCGATCCTGATCTGGATCCAACTCTGGCCACCGCTCTACGCGGTGCTGAACTACATGGCGTCGATCTACGCCGCCTACGACCTGGCCGCCGCGGCCGACCTGGGGACCGGCGCCAAGGCACTGTCGCTGCAGACCGCGTCGACGATCTACTCGCGGGCGATCTCCGGGGAAGCCGTTGTCGGTTATCTGGCCATCAGCATCCCGTTCATCGCCTGGGCTGCGCTCAAGCGCATGGAGAACTTCGGGACCGCGCTGGTGGGTGGCCTGTCGGGCCTACAGGGCATGCTGTCCGGGTCGACGGGGGCCGCCGCGGTCGGCAACGTGAACATGGGCAACGTGGCGATGGACCAGATGCAACTGGCGCCGAACCGGACCTCCGCGTTCATGAGCAGTTGGCAGAATGACCTGAGCGGCAACACGTTCTCATCGAATGCGCTGACCGGCCGCACGGCGGTCAGCTTATTGCGCAACCAGGGGTATGCGTCGCGGGTGGTCTCGATGCGGGTGTCTGAGCAGGACGTTCAGGACGCCAGCCGGCAGGTCGACGCCGCGAGAGGCGAAGCCGTGGCGGCAAGCACGGAGCGCTCTGCTGTCCTGTCCGAGGCGTTCAGCCGCGGGCTGTCGAAGCTGCGGTCCACGCGCAACACCACCGGCTCGACGTCGAGCAGTTTCGAGCAACTCGGACAGACGCTGAATCGGCTGGATCAGATCACGAAGAGCGTCGCTGAAAGCACGGGCTTGACGCAGTCGCAGGTTGCGCGAATCGCGATTGGTGCCGCAGGCCACGCAGGCATCGATGCTCGATTTGTCGGTGCCAGATTGAATGCCAGCGCAGACAAGTCCTATCTATCCGGCCTCTCAGTTGATGAGCGCAAGGTGCTCAGCACGCTGAGCACTGAACAACTGTCGGAGTTCAAGCAGTTCGGCGACCGGGTGTCCCGGGATGCAAGTTTCGCCAACCTTGTCGCTACCGACTCGCGCGAGGCGCGAGAGCTGGCATCCAGGCTCACTGCGACAGCAGCGCGGTCGGCCCGCGCAGATTCCAGCCTCGCAGAGCGCACCGCGCTCTCAGAACGAGTGTCCAACGCATACGAGAAGGGCGAGGCGATCTCAATCGACATCGCCCAAGACCCGCACAACCTCGCGATGTTCACTCGCTACGCGGAACAGTATGGAGGCGACAGTGCGGCGGCGCACCTGCTCATGAGCGCTGAACTCGCCAGGCAATCGCTCAAGCCGAATCGCACCTTTTCGGATGGGACGGGCATGCCGACAACCTTCGAGCAGGTTCGGGGACAGCATCTTGTTCAAAGCAGCGACACCGCCCTCTCACCAGATGTCGATGCCAGGCATCGCCTCGACGATCAACGCGTCGAAGGCTTTCAGCGCGGAGCGCAGTTGCAGAAGGATGGCGCTGCGGCGCCTTCATCAACCCGTCGTGAGGTACAGGCAGAAGGCGCAAGTATCCGCACGGCCGTCGGTTCGAGGAGGGCGGGATTCAGTGCGCTGTCAGAGGTGTCCGAGACTGAAGATGGCACTCTCGTGTCAAAACGGTCATTGATGAAGCAGAGCGCCAAACAAGTTGGCAAGGACGCCGGCGCGACGCTCGAAGGTGCCAAAGACGCAGTCAAGGACCTGCTCAAGAAGTAATTCGTGTGGAGCACTCGAAGTACCTGCATTCATGGGCACCAGCAGGGTCCGCTTCGCCCGCGATCGACTTCACACTTCCGGCCCTCTGCTGACCTCCGAGGCGGCCAGCCTGCCGGCAGCATCAGACTGAACTGAGTCGGTCGCCGCGGACGGCTGAACGACTTCGGCAGCCGTGACCGGACATTCGATGGGCTTCACAACCTGCGCCTGCTGCACCCCCACTACCGGCCACTCGATCAGGGGTGGCCGGGCCCGAGTTACCGAGTGACTACTCTAGGCTGGACCCAGCGCCGCCATCCGCAGGCCGGCGCACCGGGCTTACGGATCACCGATTGGCATGCTTCGCAGCGGCCTCGATCCAACCGCCGATTTCGTCGTGGGCGCTGGACGACCAGGCCCGTAGTGGGAAGAAAGTGCTCAGCGCATGTGTGCCATTGGCAGGAATCGCGCCATAGGCCCACTTAGGCAGCATCTCCTTGCCAAAGTCGGTCGTATACGTCCATTTGTCCGAAATCGACGCGCGCTCCGCGAAGTACATCTTCTTGTCTTCGACGTACACACCCAGCAGGTCGAACGGGTTGGGTCCGGCTGTAGTGGTCTTCTGGTTCAAGTCAGCGATGGTGTGAATCCGGATTCCGAAGATCCCTCGTCCATCCCAGATGCCCTGCATGATCTCGAAGCGCACCCATCGCCTCAGTGCCGTCTCGGCTCCGGCAAGCGCACACACGACACTTGAGCCATCCATCTCCTTCCGAAGAAAGCGCTTGAGCGATGCCGAGTCCTTGCGTTGCGCTTCCTCGAACGCCGAGCTGTCAAGAAAGCCCGCATCCTCGCGGTCCTTGACGATCTGCGAGTTCTTCACTACCCAGGCACGCGATACGTCTGGCTTGTAGTGGAAGCTGAAGAAGGTACGTCGTGCCATTGTTCTCTCCCCTCACATCTATGCTCACGGAGTGATCCGCTGATCGGCCTGGAGCTTCGTTACGAGATCCAACACGCGGCCAAGAATCTGCCCAGGTGTACCGGGCTTGGCCAAGGACTCGAACTGCTTCCTGTAGCCCCAGTGCGGAAAGTACGACTTGAAGTCCTTCAGCACTCGCTCATGCAGGATCTTGGCAGCAGAGCCGGTGACCCCGACCGGAATGACGGTGAGGCCGAGCTCATGGGCGATCTCGAATTCCTCAATGACACCCTCGGCCAGGACCTTCTTTCCGTCCTCCTGCTTCTCGCCGAAGAGGAAGATTGCTATGCCCGCCGCGCCCATCATCTCTTTGCGATAGGCAGTCCACCGCTTACGCCTCGCCACCGGATCGACTATCGCGATTGGGAACGGCCGCAACGTAAGCCTGTCATGCAAGTCGCGCGACCCTTCCTTCTCTGCCGCTTCGAGGGCACCGTTCACGACGAGCGGACCGATACCGACACCGAATCCGGAGACGATGCCCGCGCCCGACAGAATGAGCGAACGAGCCAAATCGTTTACGAGCTGCGGCCCGTTGTCCGCGCCAAGCGGCGCGTAGTCGACAGAGCTACCCGAAATGAAGATGCGCGAGGCGCGATAGCGTCGTTCCACTCGCTTCAACAGCTCGGTGTACTCCTGATAACTGTCAACGAGGATGCCGATGATCCCGTACCTGCGCAGGTCGTTGACCTGCAGGTCCTGCCGCGCCTTTGCGTACTGGTAGTCAGCAGCCTTTGCGAAGTCAGCTTTCTGCACCCGCCGCAGCAGACAGTAGTGCTCTCTTCTGTTCTCGCCAAGCAGCAGCCGGATCCGGGCAAGGATGTAACTCAGATTCGGGTCACTGAAGCTGAAGCCGATGAAAAGGAACGTCTTTGATACCAGGTCTCCCTGGAGCGCTGTCGAGAGCAGTTGATGTGTACTCGCGTAGGCTTCGTAGTCGTCCTTCGTCACGACAGCCTTCTCAGGCTGTGTGATGTCCCCGTGCATCTTGTAGACAACAGCGTCCCGGCGAGGGAGGGTGGTCGCGAGGTTCGCCACGGTACGTTTCACGTCGGCGAGACGACCTGCCTTGGCAAGCGACTCTTCGATGAGCGCGTCGTAGTTCGTGGTCCAGTAGGTCGGTATCGGCAATGAAGCCAGCAGCTCATGATTCACTGAGAGCTTTGCGCGCTTGTTGAACTCGATGATCAGCGCCTGATTGAGCTGGTGGCGACCACGTCGCTCGTTGACATGGAACTGTGCGAGCGTGACCAGATCCGTTTCCTTTGCCACGTCGAGGCCAAGGTCACGCGCAATGCCTTTGAGCAGCGTCCGCCAGTCGACCATCCCGGTCGGAATTGATAGCCCTGCACCGGCGAATACGGCAGCCGTCTGATCGCGCAGTGCGACGACATAAGCGTCGACGAAAGAGTCAAGGTCAGTTGTGCTCATGGGTGTTGCTATGCCTCTTGTTCTGCGCGATTCCTTATAGCCCGCACCAATGCTTCGACCTAGGATGAAGTCGGCCCCCGCGACGGGCTTCACCCCCCCCCCCCCCCCCGCTACCACGCCCGACTCCGTGAAGGCGAGCCGGCCTATCTGGCGTCGGTCAGTAGCAGGTTCTTCCGCCGACGCTCTTCGTTGGCGTCGACCGTGCACGGCTGCGCGTCCAGCACGGCGACATAGTCCGGTGGCAAGGCATGCTCGCGGGCACCTGCGACGACGAGCGCCCTGTACCAATCGTAGGGAAGGTATGCCGCATCCGTGCGCGTCGCGACATAGGCCTGGGCTGTCAGCGTCGCGCCACCCAGCATGACGCTGACCTCGCGATTTCCATAGCCGTTACCCAGGCCTTCGGCCTTGTCCAGCGAGTCCTTCTGCGCGGATTCGATCGCGAAGACAACGCCCCAGACACATGCACCTGGTGTTGCATCCTCCACCACGTCGCACTTGCCGGAACCATCCACGCTGACCTTGTGCCAGCGCAGCGAGAACCCGGGCAGGCAGGCCGTACCCACGGGCCGCGCGGAGGAGACACGCTCGCGCAGCCGAGCCGTCAGCATGTTCGAGCCGTAGGCGAAGTTCAGAAACGTCACCGCTTCATCCATGCCCGTCCTCCCCCGCCCCGCTGGGCAGAGTCGATCCGAATCGCGCCGCGTGCGATGCCGAGACGGCCGCCATCACATCGTCAAGCAGCGTCTGGACCTCGGACGCCGTGATGCGAACCTCCCGGCCATGCCGGTCATGGCTCTGCGATCGCTCCAGGTACTTGCGGTCCACGACGCCGAGATTGTGGGTGATTGGATGACGCTTCTCGAACGCGCCACCAAGGCGATCCCACTCGACACCCGCAGGAACCTCGATGCCAAGCACATCCGGGAGCAGGTCCATGGTCTTCGCGATGTTCTGGTAGCCGTTGCCCAGCTTGCGAAGGCGCGTCTCGACCTCGTCCTCGGACGCACCCGACGAGGCCAGCCAGCGCCGGCTAAGGGCCTTCATCGCCGCCTCGAAGAGCGAGACGGCATCCTCCAGGCAGTTCTCCAGGTCCTTGGCAGCAACGCGGGGCCCAAGCGCTTCCCGCCTGCGCTCCAGATCGCCCACCATGCTTCGCGTCACCGCGAGCTCGGCCTGCACATGGGTCAGGAAGATGTCCTCGCCACAGTCGGCACACCAAGTGGCGAGCCCGAACACCGTGTGGTCGAGCGCGCAGTGCGGGCAGACCACATCCCGCCTCACCTCATCCTCGTAGGGACGGCGCACGCTGGGTAAGGTCCCTGGCTTGTAAGTCATCGTCATCGACAGCATCCCGCCGCCCAATGTGCGCTTGCCGCTCGGCCCGATGCCAAGCGCATCCTTGACGATGCCGTCGAGTCCCTTGTGGGCCTCACGCGCAGCTAGGTCCTTCGCATAGCGGACCTGTTCGCGCGTTGCAAAGTCATTGGGCGCGGAATCGTGACGGCAGTAGGGACAGTACGCGACCGTCATGCCAGCGAGCCCTGTCCCCGGACGCACCTTGAAGTAGGCCGGCGAGCAGCCCGACCTCGAACATTCCCGCGCTATGCGCCCATCCTGGTCGGGCGGCAGCGAGATGTTCATGCGGTACTGGTGATTGCCGAGATCCTGGATGCCCAGAGGTCCACCCGGTCGAAAGAGTTTGCGCGTCATTGCGCCGCGCACGCGGTCAGCCCGGTGAGCGTTTCGGATCAGCAGAGCCGGGATAGGTGCGCTCTTCCTGAATCGTGCCGTCCTGCTTGCGGATCTGGACCGATCCGCCGCCGGTGCCTACGGTCTTCTCCAGTACGCCACCCTTGAGGGCCTCCGTCTTAGTGTCGAAAGAGCGAACGACATGCTTGGCGCCATTGCGCAATTGCCAGGCGTCCTGCGCCTTGTCGTAGCCGAGCGTGAATTTGGTTAGCTTCGCCATCGCTATTCCTTGTTGGATGTCTGGGACGCACAGCACACGCGCCTTGCCGGGATGTCGGACACGAATCGCAAGGCGCCACTGTGATTGTATCCAGTGCACGAAGCGGCGTGTCAAGCGGCCGTGGTGCATAACCTCGTACAACTGCCATTCGCGCAGCCCGCGGTCGCCGAGACCAGCGACCGCTTGGTGGCACTAAGCCTGAGTACGGCCGCCGGCGGCCAACGGCAGCACCCGCTGCACTCCGGTCGGCGGCGCGGCGAGCGGCATCGGATGTTGTGGGTCGTGAAGGGCCACTCGATCCCGCACCCGAATGCTGACGTACGGCGGCAACCCCAGTTCAGTCTGACAAGGCAGCCTCTCCCGAGGCTGGGTCACGCCGAGGGAACGCGGGGGTCATCTGAGCCGGGGTCCGCAGGGCCTCGCCCGAAAACTACAGAACAGGCCTGCTCACCACCTTAGCGAGGGCTCCCTGGATCCGAATCCGCGTCAGGCGGTTTCATGAACGGCGGGTGACCATTGTCGCGCCAGAAGTTGGCGGCCAAATCCTCTGATGTCACGCCCATACCAGGGATCGGGTCGCTTTGCCATGAAAGCGCCTTCTTCGACCAACCGAGTCGTGTCAAGGCGCCTCCAATTGCTGCACCGAAGAGCGCTCCCACCGTACCAAGGACCGTCCGTGTCGCCCAATCGTCGTTGGCGGCGGCGAGCAACCCGACCAGCGCGCCGACAGCGACGATGCCGATAAAGATGAGCTTTCGCATGTCTGCAGTTTCCCGGGCGCAAAGCGTACTCCCTCCGCCCCGATCTGAAAATCCACCGCCGCCGGTGTTGTGCCTCGAGGCAGAACTTGCCACCCGAGACAGTGCGTTCAGCCCGTCAGCGCCCTACGAGCTTCGGGATCATCGCGGTCGCTTAGAAGCCAGACAGACTTCGCCCCAGCATCCTCGCTAACGCCACATCCTGCTCCTCGAAGTTCCTCGCGCTCGACTATTGCTGTAGTGCCAGGTTGCGCAGCCTGCAGCGTATGCCCGGAAGTTCACCCCTGACGGGAGCGCTGATATCACAGCCCAACTACGACAAGTCCTTCTTTTCAAAGCTTCCATGCGGCTCCCCTGCTGACCGTAGCCCATCAAGCTGTGGCAGTCGACTGGCGGGACTCGGTGGGTGCCTCCACGTTGGCGGTGGCGGGCGTCGAGGCGGCGAGTCTGTCGATCTGATCGGCCAGGTACTGGAGCGCGCGGCGCCGCTCCTCGGCCATTTCGTGGTGGTGGTACGCAGCGGTAACCTTGTTGCGCTCGGCGTGCGCCAGCAACAGTTCCACCACATCCCGACTGAACCCATGCTCGCGCAGCAGCGTCGCCGCTGTGCCGCGTGTGCCGTGCGGCGAGAAGTCAGAGACTCCGAAGTCGAGGCGCTTGAAGAAGTGGTTCAGCGTCGCTTCGCCCAGCGGCACAGACGACCGCAGGATCGATGGGAAGACGTAGGCCTGCGGCTCCGACCCCAGCGCCTTCAGCAAGGTCAGCAATTCAACCGCCTGGCGCGACAGGTAGACGCGATGCGGCTGCTTCATCTTCATGCGCTCGGCCGGCAGGTCCCACTGCCCTTTCTCCAGGTCGAACTCCCGCCAGCGCGCGCGCAGGACCTCAGACTTGCGGCACATGCTGTACATCAGCAGCTTCGTCGATGCGATGGTTGCGAAGTGCGCGCCCTGCCGCTCAACGGACCGCCAGAAGGCGCCCAGTTCGGGCTCGCTCAGGTGGCGATGGTGCTCAGCCGGCGGCACCTCGATCACGCCGCGCAGCGGCAGCGCGGGGTTCACTTCCACCAGCAGCTTCTGGATGGCGTAGTTGTAGATCTGCTGGATGATGGCCCTGACACCCTCGGCCGTCTTGGGTGTGGCCCGAACCGCTTCGATGATCTCCAGAACGTCGGCCGGACGAACCGCACTCAGCCCCTTGGATCCGATCGCCGGCCACACGAAACGCTCTAGACGCGACTCGACCTGCTTCCGGTAGGTATCCGACTTGGTCATCAATCGTTCGCGGACCCAGCGCTTGGAGAACGTCTCGAACTCGTCGGCAGGCGCCACCGCGTCGGCGGCCCTTTGCTTTCGCTCGCTCAACTCCTGGCGACGTGCATCAGCCGGATCGATGCCCCGCTCCAGCAGAACTCTCAGTTCGAAGTGGCGCTCACGTGCGTCCGCGACGCCGACCTCGGGATAGCGGCCGATCTTGACGTCGCGCCGACTTCCGCCAAACCGGTACTGGTATCTCCAGGTCTTCTGCCCGGCGGGGCTGACCTCGACGAACAGACCTCCGCCGTCGCTCAGCTTGTAGAGCTTGTCCTTGGCCTTGGCGTTGTTGATCCGGGTCGGGGACAGGGTGTAGTTGCTCAGTCTCATGCGTCTTCTCTCGTCTGCATTCGGCCACCTCCAAATGGAGGAATTTGGAGGTTTTTCCTCCGCGACTCCCGTCAATTTCCCCTCCAAAGTGGCGGGATTTCGTGGTCGGCCGTGAGACGAGCTGAAAAGCAAAAGCCCCTGATTTCTTCAACAAAATCAGGGGCTTACGGGGCGTCATGAGACGCCGTGGAACGAGATCACATGTGGTCGATCATGACCTGGCCAAAGCCCGAGCATGAGACCTGGGTCGCGCCCTCCATCAGACGCGCAAAGTCGTAGGTGACCTTTTTGCTCAGGATGGACTTGCCCATGGAGCTGATGATGAGGTCAGCCGCTTCCATCCAGCCCATGTGGCGCAACATCATCTCTGCCGACAGGATTTCACTGCCCGGATTCACATAGTCCTTGCCCGCATATTTGGGCGCGGTGCCGTGGGTGGCCTCGAAGATGGCAATCGAATCGCTCATATTGGCCCCCGGCGCGATGCCGATGCCGCCCACTTGTGCGGCCAAGGCATCAGACACATAGTCGCCGTTCAGATTGAGCGTGGCGATGACCGAATACTCGGCCGGACGCAGCAGGATCTGCTGCAAGAAGGCATCGGCAATCATGTCCTTGACGATGATGTCCTTGCCCGTCTTGGGACTCTTGAACTTGCACCATGGGCCGCCGTCAATCAGTTGCGCGCCGAACTCCTTTTGCGCCAGCCCGTAGGCCCAATCACGGAAGCCACCCTCGGTGTACTTCATGATGTTGCCCTTGTGCACGATGGTGACGCTGGGCTTGTCGTTGTCGATGGCGTATTGCAGCGCCTTGCGCACCAGGCGCTCGGTGCCTTCGCTCGAGACGGGCTTGATGCCAATGCCTGAGGTGTCGGGGAAGCGGATCTTCGTGACGCCTAATTCGTCTTGCAAGAACTTGATCAACTTCTTGGCCTTGTCGCTTTGGGCCTCGAACTCGATGCCGGCGTAGATGTCTTCCGAGTTCTCGCGGAAGATCACCATATCGGTCTTGTGGGGCTCTTTCACCGGCGAGGGCACACCGGGGAAGTAGCGCACCGGGCGCAGGCAGACGTACAGGTCAAGTTCCTGACGCAAGGCCACGTTCAGCGAGCGGATGCCACCACCCACCGGAGTCGTCAGCGGGCCCTTGATGGAGACCACATAGTCCTTCAAAGCCGCCATCGTCTCGGCGGGCAGCCACACATCGGGGCCATAGATCTTGGTCGACTTCTCGCCCGCGTAGACCTCCATCCAGTGGATCTTGCGCTTTCCGCCATAGGCCTTGGCAACCGCGGCATCCACCACCTTGATCATCACCGGCGTGATGTCCAGACCCGTGCCGTCGCCTTCGATGAACGGAATGATGGGATTGACCGGCACGTTGAGAGAGTAGTCAGCGTTGACCGTGATCTTTTGTCCAGCTGCGGGAACCTTGATGTGTTGGTACATGGTGAGGCGTCTTTCGCGCGATGCGTTATAGGAGATGGTGTGAACGTGCAGATTTTAATCCCGCGGATGAGTCAACGGACTGCGCGGGCGTGACCAGAAACGCAGTGTCTTGATGTAGGCGAACAAGTGCCGTGCTTGTGTGCCGTGCTTGTGTGCCTGATGGCGGGCCGACCGGTGCGATGCGGCAGCGTCACACCGTGCAATACGGCGCCAACTGCGCCCACAGGCCGTGGCCTAGCGCCCAGGCCGATGCTCCGGCGAGCAGCAAGCCCGCCAGGCGCGCTGCCCAACGCATGCCTTGCTCGGCGCGCGCAATCCCGAGCAAACGCCACAAGGCGGCGGGTCCGAGCAGGAGTCCGACACCGGAGCTGACGGCGAAGGTGGCCATGACGGCGCTGCCCCAGGCCGGGCCGGAGGCCAAGGCCGCGAGCACGAGCGCCGATTGCAGCAGACCGCAGGGCCATGCCAACCAGGCCAGCCCCGCCAGGCCCGAGCGCAGCGGCGCGCCTTGCGGTGCCCAGCGCACTGCCCCAGGGGTGCGACGCGCCAGATTCTGCCCCAGCCCCATCAGCCAGGCCGGCTGGCGACCCTGCCACAACAAGCTCAGCCCCAGCAACAGCGCCGCCACATGCAACAGGGTCCAGAACGGCCGCAGCACGGCGCTGGTTTCTCCGAGTTGCCCGAGGGCCGACACGCCGGCGGCAGCAAGCGCGCCGCCGATCGCATAACTGATGATTCGGCCCAGCTGAAAGACCAGGCGTGCGCGCCAGTCTTGTCCCGGCGAGATGCCCGCACACGCGGCACCGCACATCGCCGCGCAGTGCGGCGCGCCGGCCAGCCCCATCAGCAGCGCTGAGCCCAGCAGCGTCAGATGATCCGTGAGAAGCGCTCCCGATTGCGATCCGCCTGCAATTGCCGGTCAAACACCATGGCCACGGCGCGCACGAAATACCAACCCATGGCGGTGACCTGAATCGCACCGGGCTCCATGACCACCAGACCCAGCTCGGCCAGACCGTGCAATTGCTTCATTTCGGACTCGAAGTAGTCCTGCATCTTCAGCAAATGCGCCAGTTCGATGGATTCGAATTCGACCCGTCCCTGGCACATCAAGGCCATGATGACGGCGCGACGCACCAGGTCGTCGCGTGTCATCGCCATGCCGCGCACCACCGGCAAGTGCCCACGCCGCAAGGCGTCGTAGTACTCGGGCAGGCTCTTGGCATTTTGACTGTAGGTGGCCCCGACCCGCCCGATGGACGACACCCCCAAGGCAATCAGATCGCAGTCGGGCTGCGTGCTGTAGCCCTGGAAATTGCACTGCGAAACGGCCCTGGCGCTTGGCCACTGCCAAGGAGTCGTCAGGCAGGGCGAAGTGGTCCATGCCGATGTAGGTGTAGCCATGCGACAAGAACCCGCTGATGGCGCCCGACAGCATGCGCAGCTTGGATGAAGCGGGCGGCAACGTCGTGCCGTCGATGCGCCGCTGCGGCTTGAAACGTTGCGGCAAATGGGCATAGCCATAAAGCGCAATGCGATCGGGCCGCAACTGGCTCACTTGGTTGACGGTGCGTGCAAAAGACTCCGGCGTTTGCAGCGGCAGGCCGTAGATCAAATCGACATTGATCGACTCGAAACCGAGCGCCCTGGCCTCGGTCATCAAGGTCACCACGCTCTCGTAGCTTTGCTGGCGATGGACCGCCTTTTGCACGTCCGAATCAAAGTCCTGCACACCGAAGCTGATCCGATTGAAACCAATGCTGCGCAAATGCGCCAGGCGCTGCGGCGTGACGGTGCGCGGATCCACTTCGATCGACGCCTCTGCATTGGGCATCAAGCGGAAGCAGGCGCGCAAGTCGGCCATCAAGCGCGTCAGTTCGGCGTCGCTCAGAAAGGTGGGAGACCCGCCGCCCAGATGCAACTGCGAGACCTGGGGCGGACGCTTCAAAAGCGCCAGCGTGAGAATCCATTTCGGTGCGCAGCGCGTCCAGGTACTCGGCGGCGCGCTCGTGATGCTTCGTAATCACCTTGTTGCAGGCGCAGTAGTAGCAGACCGACTCGCAAAACGGAATGTGCACATAGACCGACAGCGGCGCCTCTCCGCCCACCATGGCGCCTTGGGCACGCTGGGCAAGCACCTGGAGGTACTGCTCTTCGCCAAAGGCATCGACGAAACGGTCGGCCGTGGGATAGGACGTATAGCGGGGTCCCGGCACATCAAAGCGGCGCAGCGCCTCTTCGGTAATGAAGTCGGGGACGAGGTCCGGTGTTGTTCCGGAAACAATGGGGGGAGTGGCTTGCATAGTGTGCTGACTTTGCCTCAAGTCGGGGAGGTTCGAATTGACTCGCATCAAGAACGATTCAGGACCTTGGTCAACGGGATTGTCTCGATTGAGGTATATCATGCTCGCCAACGACGCCCGTCAGCCCGATTCTGCATGGGTACGAAGCGCACAGCCTCAAGTCATACGCTAAGCACCATGTCCATCAGCACTCCCATCATGCTTGAACCCTTCAAGGTGGCCTGCTCGAGCTGCAATTTGCGCGAGTTGTGTTTGCCTTTGGGACTGAACAAATTCGATCTCGACCGGCTGGACAGCCTGGTGGATACCCGCCGGTCAGTGGCGCGCGGTGAAACCTTGTTTCTGAAGCGGTGATGTCTTTCAGTCGCTGTTTGCCGTGCGTACCGGTTTCTTCAAGACCTGTATTTCGTCAGAAGACGGACGCGACCAGGTCACGGGCTTTCAGATGGCCGGCGAATTGCTGGGGCTGGACGGCATCAGCGCCGATCGCCATGCCTGCGATGCCGTGGCGCTCGAAGACTCGCAGGTCTGCGTGATTCCCTTCACCGACCTTGAAGCGCTGTCGCGCGAGTTCGGCGATTTGCAGCGCCAGTTGCCACAAGATCATGAGCCGCGAGATCGTGCGCGACCATGGCGTGATGCTGCTGTTGGGCAGCATGCGCGCCGAAGAACGACTGGCTGCTTTCTTGCTGAACCTGACCCGGCACCTTCAGGCGCGCGGGTTCTCGGCGTCCGCCCTGGTGCTGCGCATGACGCGCGAAGAAATCGGCAGCTACCTTGGCTTGAAGCTCGAAACCGTCAGTCGCGCGTTCTCCAAGTTTCAAGAGCTGGAACTGATGGAAGTCAAACAGCGTCGAATCCGCATACTTGATCAGTCAGGCCTCGAGCGACTCGTCAACAGCAGCAATCCTGGCTGACGCTGCCTCGGTTCGTACGTCGGCGCCCGTCGACAAGCGCAAAGTTCAAGTCGGCGTTCGCGCCTCTGGCGTCTTGAACAGCAAGGCAGCCAGCAGCCCGGTCATCAGGAATACGGGCCAAACAACGCTCTGCGACCACCGGCTCAGGCCTGAGCCAGATGCTGGCGCATGAAGCGCTTTCATTGCCCGCCCGTGGCGGCGTGGTTGCGCGCCTTCATGGCTGGCGCCATCGGTGCTGGACTCGGTTGAGATGCTGTGCCGAGGTCTTGACCATGCTGGTCAAGCACAGGATCGGGGTAGCGCAGCGCCAGTGTCAAGGTCACGACGCTGGCGATCACGACCACAAGTGGGCCGCCTACCACCAGCCACATCATCGGGAACTTCCACCAGACCTGCCCGGGCTGCTGGCTACTTTCGGATGCTCGTTGTGCATGCGTGCGTCCTGTCTTGTAGCTTGAGCCATTGTGTCAGCGCGGGGTGATGAAGGTCGACTTTTCAATCGACGTATGCGATTGATCACGCGCCAGCGGGTCTTGCCCCTCGATCCTGAACTGGATCGGGTGGACACCCGGCCCGGCCGCGACCGCGGCCTGCGGTGACACCTTTACGGCCACCGATACCCAGCGCGATTCGGTCGACGCCAACGTCAGCTCAACAGGGCGGCTCATCTGCAAGCCCGACAAGCCCAGCGCCGTCACGTGAAGGCTCAACTCGGCCTCGGTGCCATTCATGATTTGCAGACGGTAAACGTTTTCGATGTAGCCGTCGTCGATCAAGCGTGCCAAGGTCCCCCGGTCGCGCACCACATCCACACGGAAGGGATCGCGCCATGCCAGCTTGGCCCATCGCCAGGCCGGTACACAGCAGCACCAGCAGGACGGTATAGGTCAGCACGCGGGGCCTGAGCACGCGCTTGAACATTTGCCGGCGCGTCCAATGCCGGTCAATGCCGTTTTGCGTGGCGTAGCGGATCAGGCCGGGCTCGTAGCCGACGCGTGTCCATGACGTCGTCGCAGACATCGATACAGGCAGCGCAGCCGATGCACTCATATTGCAGGCCGTCGCGAATGTCGATGCCGGTGGGGCAGACCTGCACGCACAGGGTGCAGTCAATGCAGTCACCCAGCCATCGGCGTCGGATCGGCCTTGCGGCCCCGCGCGCCGCGTGGCTCGCCGCGTTTGGTCGTAGGAAATGATCAAGGTGTCCTTGTCGAACATGGCGCTTTGAAAACGCGCATAGGGGCACATGTAGATGCAAACCTGCTCGCGCAAGAAGCCCGCGTTGCCGTAGGTGGCGAAGCTGTAAAAGAAGATCCAGAAGGTCTCCCACGGCCGAAGCTGCCAGCTGGGCGGCCTCGGCGGCCAGCAATCTGATCGGGGTGAAGTAGCCGACAAAGGTGAACCCTGTCCAGAGGCTCAGGCTCAGCCAGGCGATTTGCTTGCCCGCCTTGCGCCGCCTTGGCCACCGACCAGGGCGCCGCGTCCAGAAACGCATGCGGGCGATGCGGTCGCCTTCGAAGCGCCGTTCCAGCCAGAGGAATATTTCCGTGTAGACCGTTTGCGGACAGGTGAATCCGCACCACAAGCGCCCTGCCACCGTGGTGAACAAGAACAGCGCATACGCGCTGACCAGCAGCAATCCGGTCAGGTAGATGAAGTCTTGCGGCTGCAGCACCAGATCGAAGATGTAGAACACGCCGGCTGCTCGAGTCGAACAGCACCGCTGGCGGCCGTTCCACGGCAGCCATGGCGGGCTGTGAAAAGAGCAATTCGGTCAGCCGCACCGAGGCCCCAACACCAGCGCGCGAACCAGCCACTGACCGAGCGCCGGATGGTGAATCTTCTTCTCGGACACGTACATCGACACGATTTCGATCGTGGCGGCGCCCCGCAGCTCGACTGGACGCGACCAGCCGCCCGCGCGGCGGGCGGCTTGCCGGTTGCTTGCGCGGTCTTGGTTTCGTTCAGTCGGACGCTTACTTCGATGCAACTGCTGCGGCGGACTGCGACAAGCCCCACACGTAGGCGGCCAGCACGTGGATATGCTCGGCGCTGAGCCGGCCACCCTGCGCCGGCATGACATTGGTCTTGCCATTGTTGACCATGGCCACGATCGCGTCTTCACCCCGCCGTCCAGCCAGACCTTGTCGGTCAGGTTCGCCGAACCGAGCGCCTGGTTGCTCCTTGCCGTCCATCCCATGGCAGGCCGCGCACGCAACAAACTTCGGCTTCCCAGTTGCGCCGCAATCGAGTTGTGCGGGCTGCCCGACAGGCTCAACACATAGTTGGCAACATTTCGCACATCGTCGAGGCCCGCCGATCGCTGCGGCCATCGGCGGCGTCGTGCCGATGCGGCCATTCGTGATGGTCAGCTCGATCGTCTCGGATCCGCCCCACAGCCAGTCCTGATCGGTCAGGTTCGGGAATCCCTTGCCGCCCTTCGCGTCCGAGCCGTGGCATGGCGCACAGTTGTCGGCGAGCAAGCGCTCGCCGATCGCCATCGCCTGGGGTTCGCGATGCAGGTCCTGCGCCGACTTCGTCTTGGACTTCGCATAGATCGGCGCCATGGCGGCAGAGCCTTGTCTTGCTCGGCTTGGTTTGCCCTGCGCTGCTCCGTCGCAGGCCACCGGGCACGCTGCCGCCCGGTACAGCCCAGGTGGTGCCGGCGAATACCACCTTCGGAACCAACAGGCCCATCCACCGACGCGGCAGCGGATGTTCCGCTCGCGCAGGTCCTCGTCCCCACACATGGCCGGTATTCTTGTCGTCGGGTCAGCGCCTCGTCACGGTACGACGGCTGGCGATGATGAGCAGCGACACCAGGCGAAACAGCAGCCCCGACCGTGGCTGCGGCGACAGTACCGACCGCCCGAGAGAAGAAGTCGCTCATGCGGCCTCCCTCGCTGACACCGTCGATGGCTTGGGCCGGGTCCGTCATCGACCGCGACAGCGCGGCATCGCGTCGAAGGCGTGACGATTGCGCTTGGAATAGGTCCACACGACGATGGCCAGAAACACCAGCATCGAAAACACCGTGACGAAAGCTCTCAGATCATTGATGTCCATTTTGTTCTGCCCTATTTCACCGAAGTACCCATGACCTGCAAATAGGCGATCAAGTCATCGAGCTTGGTCTTGCATTGACACCCTCACCGGCGCTCGCCACCTCGGCGTCGCTGTAGGGTGCACCCAAGAAACGCAAGACGCGCAGCTTGGGCGCCATGGCGGTCGGGTCAACCATCGTTTTCGCCAGCCACGAATAGGCAGGCATATTCGACTCGGGCACAAGGTCACGCGGGTTGTTCAGATGGACGCGATGCCATTCGTCGCTGCTCTTGCCGACCACCCGCTGCAGGTCAGGTCCGGTAGGTTTGCTGCCCCATTGAAACGGGCGGTCATAGACGAACTCACCAGCGACCGAGTAATGGCCATAGCGCAGGGTTTCCGAGCGGAACGGGCGAATCATTTGCGAGTGGCAGTTGTCGCGAGACCCTCGCGTACATAGATATCGCGTCCTGCCAGTTGCAGTGAGGTGTAGGGCTTGAGCCCTGGCACCGGCTGCGTCGTCGAGCGCTGGAAGAACAGCGGCACGATCTCGACAATGCCACCAACGGCCACCGTCAGCAGGATCAGGACAATCATCAGGAAATTACTGGTCTCGATTCGCGCGTGACCGGTGGGCGGAGTTGTGGTCGCCATGGTTTGCTCCAAAGTTCAGGCGTGGGCCAGCGTCGGCATAGCCACAGCGGGAATCGCGACCGGCGTGATCCGGCCAACACGAACCGTCATGATGACGTTCCAGGCCATGATGAGCATGCCACTCGGATGAAGCAGACCGCCGGTCAGGCGCACCACGTAGAAGGGATAAGTCGCCTGACACTCTCCACGAAGGTATAGACCAGCGTGCCGTCGAGGTTGACCGCGCGCCACATCAGACCTTGCGTCGCCCCGGCAATCCACATCGCTGCGATGTAGAGCACGACACCCAGCGTGGCAATCCAGAAGTGCAATTCAATTGCCGACTTGCTGTGCATCTGGGTGCGCCCGTACATACGCGGGATCAGGTGATAAAGCGCACCCATCGAAACGAAGCCTACCCAGCCCAGAGCGCCTGAGTGCACGTGCCCGATCGTCCAGTCGGTGTAGTGGCTGAGCGCATTCACCGTCTTGATCGACATCATCGGTCCCTCGAACGTGGACATGCCGTAAAAGGACAGTGACACGATCAGGAACTTCGAATCGGGTCATCGCGCAATTTGTGCCATGCGCCCGACAAGGTCATGATGCCGTTGATCATGCCACCCCAGCTGGGCGCCAACAGCACCAGCGAAAACACCATGCCCACCGATTGCACCCAATCGGGAAGCGCCGTGTAGTGCAAGTGGTGCGGCCCTGCCCACATATAGGTGAAGATCAGCAGCCAGAAGTGGACGATGGACAAGCGGTATGAATAGATCGGCCGCTGGGCTTGCTTGGGAATGTAGTAGTACATCATTCCCAGGAATCCGGCGGTCAAAGCCCACCGCATTGTGTCCGTACCACCATTGCACCATCGCATCTTGCACGCCCGCATAAGCCGAATAGCTCTTGGTCAGGCTCACCGGAATTACCGCCGCATTGACCACATGCAGCAGGGCTACCGCAATAATGAAGGCGCCGAAAAACCAGTTCGCCACAAAGATGTGCTTGATCTTGCGCCGTCCGACGGTACCGAAAAACACGACGGCGTAGGCGATCCAGACCACGGCGATCAAGATGCTGATGGGCCACTCAAGCTCGGCATATTCCTTGCCTCTGGTGAAACCCATCGGCAGCGAAATGGCCGCCGACACAATGACCAGTTGCCAACCCCAGAACACGAACTTTGCAAGGGCTGGCGCAAACAGTCGCGTCTGGCCGGTGCGCTGCACGACGTGCAGCGAAGTGGCCATCAGCGCGCAGCCACCAAACGCAAAAATCACCGCGTTCGTGTGCAGCGGCCGCAAGCGGCCGTAGCTCAACCAGGGAATGCCCAGATTCAACTCGGGCCAGGCGAGTTGGGAGGCAATGATGACGCCCACCAACATACCCACGACGCCCCATAGCACCGCGGCCAGGGCAAACAGGCGCACGACGCCATCCTCATACATGGGCCCCTGCGGGTCCCGCTTGCTTGAAACAAGACTTGCCATTGTTATGCTCCTCGTACCCTCAGTTCATCCCCGAAGATTGTCATGGCGCGGGTGTGTTTGAAGATTGATGTGAATCAAGCTGCAAGTCGTCTGCTTCCAAAATGCGTGCCCCTTCGCGCTCCAGGTCGTCGAGTTGTCCGTTATGCAACGCCCAGCCGAAAATTCCCAGCACAAACAAGACCAGCAGCACCGAGATCGGGATCAGCAGATACAAGATGTCCATCGCGTTCAGTTCCGTCCCGATTTCATGTCACGCCCAAGACGCAGGCTGTTGAGCACCACCACCAGCGAACTCGTCGCCATGCCCAGGCCCGCCGCCCAGGGCGGCAGCCAGCCCACAAGGGCCAGTGGAACACAGGCTGCGTTGTAGAACACCGCCCAAGTCAGATTCTGCCGCACGACTTGGCGCGTCAACAAGGCCAGAGTGCGGGCGTGCGCAATGTCTGTCAGGCGCTCGGACACGACGATCGCATCCGCCTGCGCCTTGGCCAGCAGCGCGCCCTGCCCCATCGCCATCGACGCGTCGGCCAGCGCCAGCACCGGTGCATCGTTGATGCCATCGCCCACCATCAACACTTTGTGGCCCTCGGCTTGCAATGCCTTGATGCATTCCAGCTTGTTCTCCGGGCTGGATCCGCCATAAGCCGTCTCGATGCCGACACGCGCGGCGAGCCGAGACACGCGCTCTGGCGCATCGCCGGACAACAGAATCAGTTTCAGCCCCTGCTCGCGCAAACTTGATACGGCAAGCATCGCGTCGGCACGCAATGCCTCCTGGAACTGAAGTCCCAGCAGCACTGTGCCGGGGGGGCCGAACGCCAGTTGAATGTCCTGCGCATCTTGCGACACCGGCAACAGGCCTGCGTCCAAGCTGTCCATCACCCAGGCGTGCGAGCCCAGACGCCAGACCTCACCCTGCTCATCGTGCGCCTGCAAGCCGCGGCCGGCCACCTCGACAACGTCATGCCAGCGCGCTGCTTCGGCAGGCGTCGAAGGGCAGGCTCGAACCAAGGCGCTGGACATCGGGTGACGCGATGCTTGCGCCAGCGCACTGGCCCGGCGCAGCATGGCGCCCTGCGCGCCAGACATCAGCGACGCGGCATGCGCCAACTCCATGCGGTCATCGGTCAGGGTGCCGGTCTTGTCCAGCACGACGTGGGTGGCGCGCGCACAGGGTCTCGATCGCGTTGCGGCGTTGCACCACCAGCACACCGCGGCGCGCAGTTCGCCGATCCGCGGCGAGCGACCAGGCCGCCGGCGCCGCCAGCGACAACGCGCAGGGGCAGGTGACGATCAGCACCGCCACCGCGGCAGGCACACGGCGCGGGCCGGGTCGATGAAGCTCCAGGCCAGCACCAGCCTGCCAGCAGCACGCCCCACAAGAACACCGGCGCGACGCGGTCGGCCAAGCCCGAGTTGCTCGGGCCGGCGCGTGAGTGCGCTGTGCATCGAGCAGCGCCTTGATGCTTTCATAGCGTGTGTCGGCGCCGACGCGCT
>CAVVSC010000017.1:0-1249060 GCA_963750785.1 uncultured beta proteobacterium
GTCAACGGAATGTCGATGGTGGCGTTGTTCAGCGTCAGCCCGTTCTGGATGCGCTGCAGGCCAAAGCCGCTGGCCATGTCCATGCGGCCACCCAGCGTTACGCCATTGAGGAAGTTGCCGCTGCTGCCAAACACCACCAGCGCACCCGTGCCGGTGGTGTTGATGGTGCCGCCGGTGATGGCGCTGCCGAACTGGTTGACGACGCTGCCGTTGCCGACGTTGATCACACCACCGGTGTTGTTGATGTTGTGCCCGGCCGAAACGCCCAGGTTGGCGGTGCTTGCGCCACCCACGTTGATGACGCCGCTGTTGGTGGTGCCGCCGCCGCCCACCAGGTTCAGGCCGAAGGCGTCGATGTTGATCTGGCCGGCGTTGTTCAGGTTCAGCACCGATTGCCCGGTGTTGATGGTGACCACGCCCGCCGCGCCGATGGTGGCGGTGTCCGCCGCGCCCGGTACGCCGCCGGGATTGCCGTTGCCCGTGGTGCAAGCCAACCAGTTGGCCAGCGCGGACCAGTTGCCGTTGGTGGTGTTCCAGGTGCAGCTGGCAGCGCTGGCGGAGCCGGCGGCGAACAGGCCCAGGGCCATCACCGCGGCTCTGGAGACCTGGGTCATCCTGGGGCTGGCGAAGGTGCTGCTGGTGGACTTGGTGCGGGTGCGCATGGCTCTTATCTCCGGTGAGAGCGGTTTGCGCCACTGTCGCCAGCCACCGTTAGGCAATCGCTAGCCAGACGTTTGCGCCGCCTCGGAAAAAGGCCTCCAGACACCCCGCGTTCCAGGGGGTTCTACGATCACTTACACCACGTGTTTGCGGGGTCCGCGCGGCGCTGTGACTGCCAGCGCCAGCTGCATGGCCTGCGCCATGCTCAGCGCGGCGCCATCGCGCCAGGCATTGGTGGTGGCGTCCGCACCCAGCTGCGCGGCCACCAGGCGGCGCGTGCGCCGCGCTTCGGGCAGGTCTTCGCGGCCCAGCACGCCAAAGCGCTGCGCATAGAAGACCTCGGCAAAACCCATCAATTGCGCGGCGGCCAGCGGCTCGCGCAGGTGAGCCAGCGCGCGCGGCAGGTTCCACAGCACATAGAACCATTCGCGCCAATGGCCATGGTCCCAGTCCAGCTGCAGGCACTCCCGGTACAGCGCCGCAGCCTCGGCGTGGCGCTTCTGGTCCGCGAGCGCGTAACCGGTGACGCTCATGGTGAAGGCCTGCAGCCGCAACTGGCCCAGGGCTTCGGCCTCGGCGCGGGCTTCGTGCAGCAGCACCAGCTGTTCCTCCACGCGGTGCTGCACGCCCAGTGCGATGGCCAAGGTGGTGGTGGCGGACACCGCGCGGGCGCGCGGTCCGTGCGCGAGCCAAAGCGCCCGCGCGCGCATGTAGAGGGCCAGGTTGGCTGCGGAGTCGCGATTCAAGCGGAACGCCACCACGGCCAGGTGGGTGAGTGTGTGGGCTTCGACGTCCGTGTCGCCCTGCGCCTGTGCCAATGCCAGTGCCTCTTCGAGCTGCGCCTGCACGGCGCCCAGGTCTTCGCCCAGGCGCAGGCGCACCTGGGCCGTGCTGCGCAGCACTTCTGCGGCTTCGGGTGCGGTCCGGTCGAGCGCAGCCAGCGCCGACAGGACATGCGCGCCCGCTTCGTGGCGCAGGCCCGCATGGAAACTGTGCAGGGCCAGCAGCGCGTGAAAGGCGGCCGCGCGGTGCCGCGGAGCCGCTTGGGCGCACTGCCGCAGCAGTGTCAGCGCGCCAGGTTGAAGTGGCAGGTCGACCAGGGCCTGGCGGGCGGCCAGCACGGTGTCGATAGCCTGCTCGGGCGTGGCCGCGGGCACGGCCGGGTCGGCCGCGGAGCCGAAGGCACGCAGCACGTTCGGCCATTCGGTGCGCACGGCGGGCAAATCCGGTTCGCGCCCCAGCGCGGCCGCCCAGGCGGCCACAGCTGCCGCGTGCCGCGCGCGCAACTGGGCAACGCCGGCGGGGCCGGCTTCATGGAAGACGAACTCCCGCATCGGCTCAAAGACGTGGAAGCGGCTGGCGCCGTCCGGCCCTTCTCGGCGGTAAGCCACCGATGCGGCCAGCAGCTGGTCCGCCATCCGCGCAGTGTCCACGAGGCCCTGGCCTGCCAGGCGGGACAGCAGCAAGAGCGACGCGCCCCCATCGCAGACCGACAGCGCCGACAGCACATCCTGTTCGGCGGCTGGCAACTGCTGCCAGCTCCACTGCAGGACGCGCAGCATGGAGGCGTGGCGCGCGTCGTCCGCGCCACGCGGGCCGCTGCGGGCCAGCAGGTCCAGGCTGCGCTGGCCCTCACCCGGCTGCGTCAGCATCGCATGCAATTCGGCCAGGCCCAGGCTGCGCACACGCGCCGCCGCCAGTTCGATGGCCAGGGGCAGGCCGTGCAAGGCCTTCACCACGTCGGCCACCAGCGCGTGGTTGCGTTCGGTCAGGTGAAAGTCGGCCCGCACCGCGCGCGCGCGCTCTACAAACAGCGTGACGGCGGGGTTGAGGGCATGACGCGCCAGCGCGGCACCGGTATCGGGCAGAGCCAGGGCGCCCAGCGGGTGCTCGAATTCACCATCCAGACCAAGCGCGCGACGCGAAGTCACCAGCACCTGCAAGCCAGGCAGGCGCGACAACCAGCGCGCCACGTCGCCGCGGCCCAGCTCCACCAGCTGTTCAAAGTTGTCCAGCAGCAGCAGCACACGGCGGCCGGCCAGGGCTTGTTCGACGCGCTCGGCTTCGTCGGCAGCAGGCAGGTCGGATTCGTGGCGCAGCGTCAGCAGCAAGGCGTCCAGCATCTGGGCCCGCGTGTTGCAGGACGCCAGGGGCACGAAGCTGACGAGGTCGAAACGCGGCAAGGCAGTGGCTGTCTGTTCTGGCCACCAGGAGGCGCCTTGCGCCAGGGCCCGCGCCACCTCGACGGCCAAACGTGTCTTGCCCGCGCCGCCCGGGCCGCGCAGGACGACCAGGCGGTGGACCTGAAGTGCGGCGGCCAGTTGCGCGCCATCGGCTTCGAAACCCACCAGGCGGGTCAAGTACAGCGGCAGCCGCGCGTCTGGCGCCAGGGCACGTGGCGTGGCGGGAGTGGGTCCGGGGCCGGGGCCAGTCTGGGCCGCCGGCAGATCGGCGCCAACACGGGGCGGCGGCAGCGCGGCAAAGCGCTCAGCCAGGTGGCGCCGCTCGTCCAGCACCCACTCCTCAAAGTGGCCAGGCAGCAGGTCACCCAGGTAGAGACGATGGGCCAGGTCCGTCTCACCGGCCTGCGCGGCCTGCAGGAAGGCCACCGCGTCGCAAGGCATCGCGCCGGTGCTCAGCCACACCGTGCGGCGGTCCGCCTGGACGGTGGTGCCCGCGGGCTGACCTGCCGGTTCCAGCAGGCTGCGCAGCACGGACAAGGTCTGGCGCAGCCGGTTGCGGCCCACTTCCGCAGCCGCGCCGGGCCACAACAGATCCACCAGTTCCTCCCGCGCATGCTGGCGCTGGGGATGCAAGGCCAGGCGGGCCAGCAGCAGCGCCACGGCGCGCGAAGGCAGGTGCACGGGCGCGGCCGCCCCGGGTGCGGAGCGATCGGTCAGTTCAACAGCGCCCAGCACGCGCAAATGCCAACGCGCCGCGCGCGTGGCGTGCGCAAAGGGCTGGGGGTGGCTGGTGGTGGCGCCAGAAGGCATGTCGCCCGAATTGTGGAGGGCAGCGCCCCGGTGCGCGCCATGCGGATGAAGGGGTCGGCGGCAAAGCCCGGGCACGAATCCGCGCCCGCATTTCCCTAGCGCAGCAAGGGCCGCATCGCCAACAGGCCCAGCAAGGGACCGGCCGCCAGCCACGGCAGCAATTGCGCCAGCGGCACCGTCTGGGCCAGCCGCACAAAGAGTTCGATCGACACGGCCGACAGAGCAAAGCCCAGGCTGTTGGTCAGGGTGAGCACGCTGCCCACGCTGTCGGCCGGTGCATTGCTGGCCGTGAGCGCGCTGAATTGCGGTGAGTCGCCGGCCACGGTCACGCCCCACAGGACCAGCCACGTCAGGAACAGCGGCAGCGGCGCCGTCAGCATCCAGGGCGCAGCCAGGCAGCACAGACCGCTGACCGTGAGTTGCGCAATGGCCACGCGCGCGCTGCCCGCGCGGGCCGCCGCCAGGCCGCCCAGCACGCAACCGAATGCGCCTGCGCCCAGGGCCGCAAAGGACCAGGCCGACACGGCCACGGCGCCACTCAGCCGCGTGGCCAGGATCAGCGGCAACAACACCCACACCGAATACAGCTCCCACATGTGGCCGAAGTAACCGAGCACCGAAGCGCGCACGCGCGACTCGCGCCACAGGCTGGCCAGGGCCGACAGCCGCAAGCGGGCCGGCGGCTTGTGCGGCGGCTCGGGCACGAAGGCCAATACCAGCAGCCCCGCTCCCGCTGCCACCGCGGCCACGCTGAAGAACACGCTCTGCCAGGCCCAGGACGCGCCCAGTGCACGCAAGGCATGGGGGCTGGCACTGCCCAGGACCAGCGCCCCCACCAGCCAACCCAGTGCCGTGCCCAGCCCACGCGGAAACCACAACGCCGCCAGCTTCATGCCCACTGGGTAGATGCCAGCCAGGAAGAAGCCCGTGGCCACGCGCCAGGCCAGCAAGGCGCTGTAGCTGGCGGCACTGAGCGCGGCCGCCACAGTGCAGGTGGCCGCGGCAAGTGCGCAGAGCGCGAACACACGTCGCGCAGGCCAGCGGTCGGCCACGGCCAACAGAGCAAAAACCAGGGTGCCGCCGATGAAGCCCAACTGCAGCGACGACGTCAGCGTGGCCAGTGCGTCCGTGCCCCAGCCGTACGCGCGCTGCAGGTCGGGCATCACCGCGTTGACGGCAAACCAGGGCGACACACCGGCCAGCTGGGCCAGCACGATCACCGGCAGCACCTGCCTGGGCGCTTTCATGGGCGCTTTGACGACCGCGTGCATGGGTGCGTTCATGGGCTCACCGGGCGACGCAGGAGCAGAGGGAAGCGTGGACGTCATGGGGATGGCAACCGGCAACGGTAGCACCAAGCGCCTGGCCGGGGCAGCACTTGTGGTGCGGTGTGCCCAGGCGTACGCTGCCTGGGCCCCAGTCACCAAGAGCATCGCTGAAGGAGACCCCCCATGGCCAGCCTACCTGCGGGCAGCTTGCCCGCCAGCCCGAGCTTCAACGACATCGCCCGCATCCGCACCCTCGCCCTGGTGGGCCCTTCAGGCGCAGGCAAGACCAGCCTGGCAGAGGCCTTGCTGCACAAGGCCGGCGCCATCAACACGCCCGGCACGCTGGAGCGCGGCAGCACGGTCAGCGACCATGACCCACTGGAGCGCCGCATGCAGCATTCGCTGAATGCCAGCGTGCTGCACTTGAAGACCGGCGACACACGTGTGCACTTCATCGACACACCCGGCGCCACCGACTTTTTGGGCCAGAGCCTGCCTGCCCTGGAGGCCGTGGAGACCGCGGCCGTGGTCATCAACGCGGCGGTCGGAATCGAACCCATGGCCGTGCGCATGATGGAGTACGCCGCCAGCCGTGCGCTGGACCGGCTCATCATCATCAACAAGATCGACGCTGCGCCCGGTGCCTTGCCCGCGCTGCTGCAACAGATCCAGGCCACCTTCGGTCGCGAATGCCTGCCGTTGAACCTGCCTGACGAGGGCGGCAGCAAGGTCGCAGACTGCTTCTACCAGCGCGACGGTCACAGCGGCTTCGTCAGCCACTGCGGGAGCGTGTCCGACGCCCACCGCGCCCTGGTGGAACAGGTGGTGGAAGTGGACGCTGCGTTTGTCGACCGCTACCTCAACGACGGAGATGTGGACGCCAGCGAACTGCACGCCCCGCTGGAACAGGCGCTGCGTGAAGGCCACCTGATCCCGGTCTGCTTTGTCTCTGCCAAGACCGGTGCGGGCGTGGCTGAACTGCTGGACATCATGGCCAGGCTGCTGCCCAACCCGCTGGAGGCCAACCTGCCGGACTTCCTGAATGGCGAAGGCGAAGACGCGGTGTCCATGCACGCGGAGGTGGACCCTTCACGCCATGTGCTGGCGCATGTGTTCAAGGTCACCGTGGACCCGTTTGTCGGGCGCATGGGCGTGATGCGTGTGCACCAGGGGACCGTCAGGCCCGGCAGCCCGCTCTACGTGGGCCACAGCCGCAAGCCCTTCAAGGTGGCGCACCTGTTCATGCTGCAGGGCAAGGAGCACGTGGAGGTGCAGCAGGCGGTGCCGGGCGACATCGTGGCCGTGGCCAAGGTGGACGAGATCCACTTCGACGCCGTGCTGCACGACGCAGCCGAGGACGAGCACATCCACCTCAAGCCGCTGGCCTTTCCAAAGCCGGTGCACGGCCTGGCGATCGAGCCCAAGCGCCATGGCGACGAACAGCGCATGTGGGAGATCGTCACCAAGCTGGTCGACGAAGACCCGTGCCTGAAGCTGGAACATGTGGTGAGCACCAACGAGACCATCCTCTATGGCCTGGGTGAACTGCACCTGCGCGTGCTGCTGGACCGTCTGCGCGAGGTGCACAAGTTCGAGGTCAACACGCGCCCGCCGCGCATCGCTTACCGGGAGACCATCACCGCCAAGGCCGAAGGGCACCACCGCCACAAGAAGCAGACCGGCGGCGCGGGACAGTTTGGCGAGGTCTTCCTGCGCGTGGAGCCCTTGCCGCGCGGTGCGGGCTTCGAATTCGTGGACCAGGTCAAAGGCGGCACCATTCCCCACCAGTTCATCCCGGCCGTAGAAAAGGGCGTTCGGGAGGTGCTGGCCATGGGCGCCATTGCGGGCTACCCGGTGATGGACGTGCGCGTCACGGTGCATGACGGCAAGCACCACAGCGTGGACAGCAAGGAGATCGCCTTCGTCACGGCCGGCCGCAAGGCTTTCCTGGGCGCGCTGCGTGAGGCCCGGCCCATCGTGCTGGAGCCCATCGTGCACATCGAGATCACGGCGCCAGATTCGGCCATGGGGGACATCACCGGCGACCTGGCCAGCCGGCGCGGTCTGGTCAATGGCACGGCCAATGGCGCCCCGGGCACGATGCTGGTACGCGGCCTGGCGCCGATGTCAGAACTGAGCGGCTACCAGATCCGCCTGAACGCGCTGACCAGCGGTCAGGGGCGTTTCACGGTGGAACTGTCGCACTTCGAAGCCGTGCCGCCTAACGTTCAAGCGCAGCTGATGACACAGTACAAGTCGCAAGACGAGGACTGAGCTCGGCGCGGCTGCCTGCTCAGGCCGGCAGCTTGACGATGGTCTCGCGAAACAGGGACGCGCGGAAAGCCATCGCTTCTGCGGTCTTGGCGTCCGCGGCCCACAGGCCCAGTGACCGGGCGGACATCGGGCGCGCAAACAGGAAGCCTTGCAGCTCGTCGCAACCCAGCAGCACCAGTTCGTCCAGCTGTTCGGTCTTTTCGACGCCTTCGGCCACCACCCGCAGGCCCAGGGCACGGGCCACCTGGACCACGGCGGTGATGATTGAACGGGCCTCGCTGCTCGTCGCCACGTCGGCCACAAAGCTGCGGTCGATCTTCAGTTCGGCCGCCGGCAGGCGGCGCAGCAGGGCCAGGCTGGAGTGGCCGGTGCCGAAGTCGTCGATGGAGATGTGCACGCCCAGCTTGCGCAGGCGCTCAAAGGCCTCCTGCGTGACGCGGGTGTCTTCCATCGCCACCGTTTCGGTGATCTCGCAGGTGAAGCGCGACGGCTGCAGGCGGTTGGACTTCAGCGCCTGGGCCAGCCGGTCGGCAAAGTCGTCTTGCCGCATCTGGTAGGCCGACACGTTGAAGGCCACGCGCATGCGCAGGCCAGCGTCGCGCCACGTGCCCGCCTGTCGAGCAGCCTCTTCGAGCACCCAGTTGCCGATGTCGCCGATCAGTCGGTGGCGTTCGGCAATGGGAATGAAGAGCGAGGGGCTGACGATGCCGTGCCGTGGGTGGTGCCAGCGCAGCAGGGCTTCAGCGGACGTGACCTGCAGGCTGCGCGCGTCGATCTTGGGCTGGTAGTACAGCTCCAGTTCGCCCTTCTGCACCGCGGTGCGCAGGTCGCGTGCCAGTTCCTGTTGTTCGCGCACGTCCACGCCCATGCGGGCGTCGTACTCGGCAAAGGCGCCGCCGCCATGCGTCTTGGCGGCGCGCATGGCCGTGACGGCATTGCCCACCATCAGGTGCCGCGCACCATGCCGAGGGTAGGAGGCGATGCCGACGGATGCGCTGATGGCGACTTCGGTGCCGCCCACGATGAAGGGTCTGGACAGGCTGTCGAGCAAAGCCGAAGCGGCGGGACGGGCCTGTTCGATGTCGCCGTTCATGACGAGCAGGAACTCGTCACCGGCCCATCGCGACACCATGTGGCGCTGCGGCGCGCGGTCGGCCAGGCGCTTGGCCAGTTCCGTCAGCACTGCGTCCCCCAGCTCGTGGCCGTAGGCGTTGTTGAGGTCGGCAAATTCGTCGATCCCCAAGTAGAGCAAGCTCATCGGACGGTTGGAGATGTCGGCGCGGTCGAAGGCGCTGTTCAGTGCCGACACCATGCCGCGGCGCGTGGGAAGCCCGGTCAGCGGGTCCACGGTCTGCACGGGCGCGGTCACCGGGCGCGCCGATGGGCGGGCGCCTTGTTTGTGCTTCTGCCCGGGCA
The DNA here is from genome assembly GCA_963750785.1 of uncultured beta proteobacterium. Taxonomy (GTDB): domain Bacteria; phylum Pseudomonadota; class Gammaproteobacteria; order Burkholderiales; family Burkholderiaceae_C; genus Rubrivivax. The sequence continues at coordinate 8,612 of CAVVSC010000017.1, forward strand.
CGAGGCGGCGCGCTGCCGACCATGCAGAAGCAAGCCAGCTGCCGGAACCTTCGAGGTGGGATGCCATGGTCCGGTATCGGCAGGCCGTGCGGGCACTTGAATGTTCGGCAGCGCACACACCTGCCCTGTGAATCGCCACCCTGCCTGACCTGAGCATAAATACGTGAATGCGAATCTGTCGCATTTGCAATATCATCTGCCGACTGCTTGCCCAGGCTTCCAACCCAGCACCACCCAGCCCATGCCGCCGCCCAGCCCCACCGCCCATCCGCCGAGCCCCTTGTTGTGGGCGCTGCAGCCCGCACAGGGCCTGCCCGCGCGCGACCGCCGCCTGATGGTCGGCGCCGTGGCCTTGGTGCACGCGGCGGCTCTGTGGGCGCTGCTGCAGGTGAATGCCGTTCAGCGGGCCGTGCTGGACGTGGCGCCGCTGATGGTGAACCTGCTGGTGCAGCAAGACTTGCCTTCGGCCAATCCACCGCCGCGGCCCCTGCAGGCGCCCGTCTTGAAATCAGTTGCACCGACGCCTGCGCTCGTGCCCGCGCTCCTGCCCTTGCCCTTGCCTGCGTTCACGCCAGCGCCCTCGCCCGCCCCGCTGTCCGGGTTCACGCCGACAGCGACTCATCCGGCCGCCGTGTCGCCGCTTGCCGCGGCGGCTCCGCTGGTCAACGCGCCCGCCCCGAGCGTGCCCCAGTCCCCGCAGGTACCTGCAGCCGCCCAGACCCCAACGACGGCCCCTGTGGTCAAGAAGATCCCGAGCAGCGCCCTTCGCTACCTGAGCTTGCCGCACCTGAACTTCCCTTTGCTCTCACGCCGCGCCCAGGAGTCGGGCGAAGTGCTCATCCGCATCGTCGTGGATGCCAACGGGCGCTTGAAAGACGCGTGGGTGCAGAAGTCGTCCGGCTTTGCGCGCATCGACCAGGCCGCGTTGCAAGACATCCGCAGCGCCCGCTTCGCGCCATACATGGAAGACGGCCAAGCGCTTGAGGTGGAGTCGGTCGCCGTCCTGGCCTATGACCTGGACCGCTGACGCCCCCCACAGACCCATGGCTGCACCTGACACGACACCTGTACCCCAAACACGCTCCGCGCAACTCATGTCCCGACAACCTGTCCGCACGGCACCGCAAGCCCGCCGCCAACCCCTGGAAACGAGCCTCTTGTCGCTGGGCGCACTGGCCGCCGGATTCGGCCTGGCATCGGGCACGCTGGCGCAGACCGCCCCGGCGCCGGCCGCCGCCGCATCCGTCCCGCAAGCGGCTGACAAAGCCATGCTGCCCGTGGTGCGCGTCCGGGCCAGTGCCGAACGCCAGGGCCAGGACGACTACCAGGCCACCGACACCCGCATCGGCAAGGGCCAGCAGGACATCCGCGACATCCCGCAGGCGCTGACCATCGTCACAGAAAAGCTGATGGACGACCGCAAGCTGGACAACGTGAAGGAGGTGCTGCGCAACACGTCCGGCATCAGCTTCCAGGCAGCCGAGGGGGGCGAAGAGGACATCAAGATCCACGGCATCTCGCTGCAGAGCACGGGCGACCTCTTCATCGACGGCATGCGCGACCCTGCCTTCTACGACCGTGACACCTTCTTCCTGGACCGCGTCGAACTGCTGCGCGGGTCCGCGTCCCTGCTCTTCGGCCGCGGGTCCACGGGCGGCGCGGTCAACCAGGTCACCAAGCAGGCGCAGCTGGCCGACCAGCACCAGATCGACACGACCGTGGGCAGCCACGGCGCAGTGCGCGCGGTGGCCGACTTCAATGTGCGCTTGGGCGAGGCCTCTGCGCTGCGCGTCGACTTGATGGGCAACGTGGCCAGCAGCAACGGCGCCGGGTCAAGAATCGACAAGCAAGGCTTGGCCGGCAACTTCCGCTGGGGCATCGACGAGGCCGATGAGCTGTCCGCCACGGTCTACGCCCTGCAGAATAACAATGGCATCAACTACGGCATCCGCTGGATCAAGCCGACCAGCACGGCGCCGACCGACCAGACCACCCTGGTGCCCGTCGACCCGGACGCGTACTACGGCCTGAGCAGCGACTTCAACCAGGGCACGGCCACCTTCGGCACGCTGTCGCACACGCACCGCTTCGCCAGGCGCGTGGAACTGGTGAGCAAGCTGCGATACGCGGCGTACACCCGCGACCAACGCGCCACGCTGTGGAACTTTGCCAGCGCCAGTGCGCAGCCCGACGGCCAGGCCGTGTCCCTGGCCAGCGTGAGTCCTGGCACGGTGCTGACGCGCAGCCAGCAGCTGAAGAAGCAGGACATGCAAACCGTCACGGCACAGAGCGACCTGAGTGCCCGGCTCAAGGGCCTGGGTTTCGAACATGTCTTGCAGGCCGGCGTGGACTTCGCGCGTGAGAAGAAGCAGGTCTTCGGCCAGGTGTCTGCGGCGCAGGGCGGTGTGGTGCCGACGCGGCCAGCCACCACGCTGGGCACGCCCTACGACGGCGCCAGCATCGACGAAAGCCTGCGCAGTTTCCGCCGCACCAGCGACTACACGTCCACAGCCTACGGCGCCTATGTGCAGGACATGGTGCAGTTGGCGCCCATGTGGAAAGTCATTGCCGGCCTGCGCTACGACCGTCTCGCAGGCGACTACAGCCAGTACGCCGTGCCCACGACGTCGCTGACCCCTGTCACGACCACGGGCTACCAGATGCAGGTGTCCGAAGTCAGCCAGCGGGCGGCGGTGCTGTTCCAGCCCACGGCGCAATGGTCCTTCCACCTGATGGGCGCGACGTCTTTCAACACCTCGGGCGATGCCTATTCGCTGAGCGCCGCCAACCAGGACATCCCACCCGAGCAGTCTCTCAACTTTGAGCTGGGTGCCAAGTTCGACACGGCTGACGGCAAGCTCAGCACCCGGGTCAGCCTCTTCCGCAACACCAAGCTGCATGAGCGCAACACCGACCCGCTGTCCAGCCTGGTCACGCTGTCCGGCAAACGCCACGCGGCTGGCGTGGACCTGGACATCGTCGGCCGCATCACGCCGCTGTGGGAAGTTTTTGGCAACTTCACCTGGATGCCGGTGGCCCGGATCGACGTTGCTGCGCCGGGCGCTGAAGGCCAGGGCACCCGCCCGTCACTGACGCCGCGCTATTCCGGCACTTTGTGGACCACCTACCTGATGCTGCCGCAGCTGCGCCTGGGCGGCGGCCTGAATGGTCGCAGCGCGCAGCAGCCCAACCGCAATCCGGGCTTCTTTGCCCCCCGCTTCCTCACCGCGGACTTGATGGCGGAATACACCGTGGAGCCGGACAGCCTGTCGTTCCGCCTGAACGTCAGCAACCTCGGCAACAAACGCTATGCCGACCAGCTCTACACGGCTTTCTATGTGCCCGGTGCAGGGCGCGTCGTCAGCCTGACCGGCAGCTACAGGTTCTGAGCCCGAGATGCTGCTGCGCATTGAACATCTTCTGTCGAGGCAAGACCTGGCCGAAGCCCGGCAGTTGCTGGCGCAGGCCAGTTGGCAGGACGGGCGTGCCACCGCCGGCCCGCAGGCGGCGCAGGTCAAGCGCAACGAACAGCTGCCTGCCGGCAGCGAGCAGGCACCGGCCCTGCAGGCGCTGGTCTTGCAAGCGCTGGAACGGCATCCGATGTTCTTTTCCGCCGCGCTGCCCAAGCGGGTGTTGCCGCCGCAGTTCAACCGCTACAGTGGTGACAGCAACCGGTACGGCCCGCATGTGGACCAGGCCGTGCGCTACCTGCCCGGCGCTGCGCCAGGCGGGCCGCAGCGGGTGCGCACGGACATCTCCTGCACGCTCTTTCTCAGTGACCCGGCCGACTACGGCGGTGGCGAACTCGTCATCGCCGACACCTGGGGTGAGCAGCGCATCAAGCTGGCCGCGGGTGACCTGGTGCTGTATCCCGGCACCCACCTGCACCGGGTCGAGCCGGTCACGCGCGGCACGCGGCTGGCCAGCTTCTTCTGGATCGAAAGCATGGTGCGCAGCGAAGAGCAGCGCCGCCTGCTGTACGACATGGACCTCAGCCTGATGCAGTTGCGCAGTGAACACGGTGAGAGCGTCGCCGTGGTGCAACTGACGGGCACGTACCACAACCTCTTGCGCATGTGGGCTGACACATGATCAGCCCGCGCATCGAAGCCTTGCCCGAAGGCTTGGTCAACCTGGCCGATTTCGAAGCACCCGCGAAGGCCCGGCTGAGCGCCCAGGCCTGGGCCTACCTGAGCGGCGGTGCGGCAGATGAGATCACCCTGCACGCCAACCGCAGCGCATGGGACCGCATCCGCCTGCACCCGCGCGTGCTGCGCCCGCTGGCGGGTGGCCACACCCGCGTGCGCCTGCCGGCACCGCTGCACGAGCGTGAGCTGGCGCACCCGATCCTGCTGGCGCCCATCGCATACCAGCGCCTGTTCCATGCCGACGGCGAAGGGGCCATGGCGCACGCCGCGGCGGTGCAGTTGGCCGGTGTCGTGCTGAGTGCCCAGGCCAGCCTGCCGATGGAGGAGGTGGCCGCCGCCCTGCAAGCCGAACCCCAAGCCGGCCCGCTGTGGTTCCAGTTGTACTGGCGCGACGACCCTGGCTTCATGAAGGCGCTGCTGCAGCGCATCGAGCGCGCTGGCTACCAGGCACTGGTGCTCACCGTCGACGCGCCTGTGCACGGCGCGCGCGACCGTGAACGGCGTGCCGGCTTCAAGCTGCCGGATGGGATCCGCGCCGTCAACCTGGGCGGTCGCAAGCAGCCACTTGACTTGCAGCCCGGCCAGAGCGCGCTGTTCGACGGCCTGCTGCCACGAGCCGCCACCTGGGACAGCATCGATTGGCTGCGCGCGCACTGCCGGCTGCCGCTGCTGGTCAAGGGTGTCAGCCATATCGACGATGCGCGGGAGGCGCTGCGCCGCGGCGCATGCGGACTGATCGTCTCCAACCACGGCGGCCGCGCACTCGACACGCTGCCGGCCACGGCCGAACTGCTGCCGGTGCTGCGCGCCGGGCTGGGCCCTGCGGTACCCTTGCTCGTTGATGGCGGCATCCGCCGAGGCACCGACGTGCTCAAGGCCCTGGCCCTGGGCGCCAATGCCGTGCTGCTGGGCCGGCCCTACGTGCATGCGCTGGCCGCGGCCGGCGCCTTGGGCGTGGCCCACGCGCTGCGCCTGCTGCGCGACGAACTGGAAATCGCCATGGCCCTCAGCGGCTGCAAGACCCTGGCCGACGTCGGGCCGCAGCTCTTGTGGCCATCATCGCCAAGCTGGTGCGCCGGCCATGGCACTGACACTTTCAACCCACCCTGCAACCCAAGCAACACAAGGACCGATCCATCATGAAACTTGCCGCCACTCACGCTGCCACCTCCGCCCGCACCCTGTCCCGCCTGCTCACCGCCGCACTGCTCGCCACTGGTGCAGCAGCGGCCTTTGCACACGGCCCGGTGTCCTGCCCTGCCGTGCCCAAGGAAGAAAGGAAGCCGCAGATGGAGCTGCAGCGCAAGCTGGAGGCCGACGGTTGGAAGGTGCGCGTGGTGAAGGACTACAAGAACTGCTATGAGGTCTACGGCTTTGACGGCAAGGGCGCCAAGGTCGAAGCCTTCTTCAACACCAAGACCTTCGAGCGCGTTTATCCGGAAGGTGAGACGCCCGCGAAATGATCCGCGTCTGGGACGCGCTGGTGCGCAGCCTGCACTGGCTGCTGGCGGCCAGCGTCGTCACCGCGTGGGCCAGCGGACACTGGTTGAGCCGCTGGTTCGAAGAGGTGCACCACACCGCCGGCTACGTGGCCGCCGGTGTGGTGGCGGCGCGCGTGGTCTGGGGTTTGGCTGGCGGGCGCTACGCGCGCTTCAGCCAGTTCGTACGCAGTCCCCGCGCCACCTGGGCTTACGCCCGCCAACTGCGCGCCGGCCGCGAGCGGCGCCACGTCGGCCACAACCCGCTGGGGGGCTGGATGGTGCTGGCGCTGCTGGCAGGCGCCGGAGCCGCCAGCCTCAGCGGCTTTCTGTACACCACCGACTGGTTGTGGGGCTACGAATGGCTGTCCGACCTGCACTCGGCGCTGGCCTGGCTGATGCTGGTGCTGGTGCTGGGTCACCTGGCCGGCGTTGTCCTGACCAGCCTGCGCCACGAGGAAAACCTGGTGCGGGCCATGTTCAGCGGCGCCAAACGCGCGCCCACCGGAGACGACGTGGCCTGAGCCACGCGCAGGGCCCCTACTTGGACTTGGCGCGGCCGGCTTCCAGCTGCTTGAGCCAGGGCGCCCAATCGCGCGGGCCGGTTTCAAAGCGCGTCTTCATATTGCCCAGCACAAAGCCCCAGGCGCGGTCGAAGTAGGTGAAGGTCTTGTCCCACTCGCCACCGTCGCCCCAGCCCGTGTGGTGAAGCGTCACGCGAGTGGTCTTGTCGTCGACCGGAAAGAAGCGCACGACGACGAAGGTACGTTGCTGCCGGGCTTCTGGCAATGAGGGCGGCGCATTCCAGTCGAAGCTGATCATCTTCTTGGGCTGCAGCGCCATGTAGCGCATGTCGTCGGCGCCCTTCATGCCGGGCTCGCCGCCCGGGTCCATGTGGATGTGGAAGGCGCCGCCCACGCGCGGGTCCACCACCGCATCGGGCGCAAAGAAACTGGTGACGCCTTCGCGCGTGGTCCACGCAGCCCAAGCCTCGTCCAGCGTGGCCTTGATGACGACTTCCTTGTCGAGGGCGCGCTCGGCCGCCGCGACCGGCACCGCGTGCAAGCACAGGACCGGGGTCAGCGCCCAGGCAGCGATGGTCTTGATCAGCATGGCAAACGGGTGAGTGAGGACATGTGGACGCTACGCCAGGTGCTGCCCCTGGTCGATACCCAGGGAGGTGAACGAACCTTTATCATTGCAGCTCATGCAAGCCAGCCCTCCGGATCTCGCCCAGGTGCGCCTGGACAACGCGCTGGCCCTTTTCGAAGAGTTCGTCCGCGCGACTGCCCGCCACGCCGATGCCGCCACCCTGCGCGGCCTGGAGCGGCGTTTTGCGGAACGCATCCAGATCCAGCCCAGCTACTGGAGCCAGATCAAGAGCCGCAGCCGCCAGATCGGTGAACGCCTGGCGCGCCAGTTCGAACACCTGTGCCACAAGCCTCGCGGCTGGATGGACGTGCCGCACGGCCCCGGCAGCGCGCACCTGCCGCCGCCCATGGGCGCCACTCTGCCGGCAGACTTCCGCACCGGTGTGCAGCCTCGCGAAGAACCACCACGTGAAGACAACCTGCCCGCGGACGACGATGAGCGCTTCATCGTCGGCCTGGTGCTGACCTTCTACCGTCGCCACCCGCAGCGCGCCCGCACGCGGCTGCTGGACCTGCTGGGCGAAGTACTGGCACCTGCCGCGCCACCGCCATCCGCCGCGGGCCGCAGCGCGCCGCCCAAGTCCGGCGCGCCAGCACAAGACGACACCCACACCTTGTGGCTGCGCACACAGGCCGGCGTGGCGCCGCTCAAGCGCAAGAAGTAGCGTCCGAAGCGCTGCGCTGCCGCGGCTGGCGGCACACCCCCAATTTGAAGGATCAAATTCGGGTTTATCTGGAGCAAGTCGGCTTGCTCATTGATAACGACATGTTTATCATCTGCGCAAGCCTGTGATGAAGCCTTCCCCTGAAGAGCCCGCCTCTCAGCACAGCCGATCAACCCCATACGAGATGCCATGAACCTGAACCTTGTCCTCCACGCCCGCCCGGCAGTCCGCATTGATGCGGTCAGCTGCGCATTCGGCGCACGGGGCGGCATGGGTCAAGCCGTGGCAGGCACCCAAGCAGCCGCCCCGCCCGGGGCACTGATGAGTCAGGCAGCCAGCTAGGCGCTGCTTCACCCCCATCAGGCCCGGGCTGCATCTGCAACCCGGGCCTTTTCCTTTTTTGCCTTGTTCTTGCCTCTGTTCTTGTCCCCTTTTTGTCCCTGTTGTTCAACCCGCCACGAAGGAGAAACCGATGAAGCTGACCGTGAAGATCCCGAAGCCCCGCAACCCGTTCGTGGCCGCTGCCCTGCGGCGCACCGCCGGGAGTCACCGTTCCGGCATGGCCACTGCGCGCCAGACCGGTCGACGTGAACTGCGCGCCGAACTGAAACACCTGCACCCCAGCCCCTGAACAGATCCCCCGGCTGATTGCCCATACGCACCTGATGTGCACGGGCCCGCCAGCCACCGACGGAGTCCCATCATGTATTTGCAAGAACTGCCTTACGAAGCGCAAACGCACCTGGACCAAGAGCAGCGCCCCGTGCGCGAGTTCGTGGCCACGTCGCTGCGCAGTGCCAGCCGCGCGCTGGATGCCCTGGCCCAGAAACTGGCCCTGGTCGAAGCGCCGCCTGCAGACGAGCCCCTGCTCGAGTACCACGCCGACGCAGCCGCCCCTGAAGGCGCGCTGTATGTCAACGGCGTGCTGGTCGGTCGCCTGCTGGGCGTCAACAGGCTGTAAAGCCTGGGGCCCGACGGGGCCGACCCGGCTGCACACCCCTGCGGCGCCTGATAGCGTCGCAGGGGTGACAGCCACCCACCGCCGCAGCACCCATGCTGGCGGCCCTTTCACTGCCGCCTTGCGAGAACTCCATGAGCGATGACACCGGACAACGCCTTCTCATCGCCCGCAAGGACCTGCACCAGACCCGCTGGGCACCCGACCCCGATGCGCCAGCCGCGCGGCCACTGAAGGACGGTGAGGTCCGCCTGCGCATCGCGCACGCTGCGCTGACGGCCAACAACATCACCTATGCCGCCTTCGGCGAGGCCATGAAGTACTGGCAGTTCTTCCCCGCTGCCGCGAGTGACGCCGCCGACTGGGGCTGCCTGCCCGTTTGGGGCTATGCCATCGTCACCGAAAGCCGCTGCGAGGGTGTGGCCGTGGGCCGACGCGTGTGGGGCTACTACCCCTTGGGCACGCACCTTGTAGTGCAGCCGGGTCGCCTTCGCCCACAAGCCCACCCGCACAGCTTTGTGGACGCGGCCCCGCACCGCGCGGAGCTGGCCGCGGCTTACCAGCAATACGTCTTCACTGACACCGAACCCGGCTGGAAGCCCGAACTGGAAGGCTTGACCGCCGTGTTGCGGCCGCTGTTCTTCACGGGTTTCCTGATCGACGACTTCCTGGCCGACAACCAGTTCTTCGGCGCGCAGCAGGTGATCCTGTCCAGCGCCTCCAGCAAGACGGCCTATGGCACCGCCTTCTGCCTGGCGCAGCGCCACGGTCAACCCGACACCCTGCCCACACCGCGCGTGGTGGGCATCACGTCTGCGGGCAACCAGTCTTTCACCCGCAGCTTGGGCCTGTACGACGAGGTGCGTCTCTACGACAGCCTCGAAACCATGGACCCGGCAGTGCCGACGGTGTACGTGGACTTCGCGGGCAACGCCGGTCTGCGGCGGACCGTGCACGAGCACTTTGGTGACGCACTGCGCTTCAGCAGTTCCATCGGCGGCACACACTGGGAAGCCTTGGGCTCTGGCAGCCGCCTGCCTGGCCCACGGCCCACGCTGTTCTTCGCGCCGGCGCAGATCAAGAAGCGCAGTGCACCGCCGCCCGAAGGCTGGGGCCCGGACGGCCTGGCCCAGCGGCTGCGCGCCCGCTGGCTTGCCTTTGTGAGCGCCACGCAAGCTGCGGCCGATCCCTGGGTGCGCGTCGTGAATCACCAGGGTGCGGACGCCTCGGCGGCCGCCTATGAGGCGCTGCTTTCTGGCCAATCCGACGCTCGCGAGGGCCTGATGCTGGCCTTGTGATTCAAGTGCAGGTCCGGCACGGTCGATAAGCCGGTCAGAACCGATCCTCGACCATGAACGCGCCGCCTCCACGTCTCTTCGTCACCCGCGCTCCGCGCGACGTGTCGGGTTGGGCCGCGCTCTTCGACCACCGTGCACTGCCCGTGCTGGCGCCTACGGCTGCCGCGCTGGAGGAACTGCGCGCCATCGAAGACGAGGTGGATGCGCACCTTCTGGCCGAGACCGTCAACAGCGACCCCTTGATGACCCTCAAGCTGCTGGCCCACGTGGCGCACCTGCGGCGCGGACGTGAAGGCAGCGAAGTGGAAACGGTGACCGAAGCCTTGGTGATGCTGGGCATCCCGCCTTTCTTCAATGCCTTCGGCCCGCAGGAATCGGTCGAAGACCGCCTGGCTGGCCTGCCCGCCGCGATGAACGGCTTCAACCAGGTGCTGCGCCGGTCACACCGCGCCGCACGCTTTGCCATCGGTTTTGCCGTGCACCGCATGGACCACGACGCGCCGGTGATCCACGAGGCCGCGCTGCTGCACGACTTCGCAGAACTCCTGCTGTGGCTGCACGCGCCTTCTCTGGCGCTGCGCATTCGCGAGGCGCAGGCAGCCGAGAGCACGCTGCGCACCGCATCGGCACAGAAGGCCGTCTTGAATGTGGAACTGGTGGATCTGCAGCACGCGTTGATGCAGTCCTGGCGCCTGCCCAGCATGCTGGTGCGCATGACCGACGACCACGCGCAGCAGAGGACCACCCAGTTGCGCAACGTGCTGCTGGCCATCCGCGTGGCGCGTCACAGCGCCGACGGCTGGGACAATGCGGCCCTGCCGGACGACGTGAGCGAGGTCGGCGACCTTCTGCAGTTGTCGCCCGACGCCGCCAGCCGCTTGCTCTTGGAAATAGACAGCGACGACTGAAACCGTCCGGGTCCGGGCGGATGTCTGCCCATACTTTCCGCTGATGGATTTGCACACCTGTGTGCAATAGTTATTGGCGTGCTGAGCCACCCACAGGCCGGCCATTCGTCAACACAACATCGGAGGACCCGGCATGGACATGCAGAGCATTCAGAGCTTCCTGAGCACCACGGTCGCGGAATTGGCCATCAAGATCCTGGCGGCCATCGCGTTCTGGATCGTCGGCCGATGGCTGATCGGCCGCGTCATCGCGGTGATCCAGGCGGGCATGAACCGCAACAACGTCGACCCGACGCTCACCAAATACCTGGGCTCCATCGTCGCGGTGTCCTTGAACATCGCCTTGGTGCTGGGCATCCTGGGCTACTTCGGCATCCAGACCACCAGCTTCGCGGCCATGCTGGCCGGCGCAGGTGTGGCCATCGGCGCGGCCTGGAGCGGCATGCTCGGCAACTTCGCTGCCGGCGCCTTCATGCTGGTGCTGCGGCCCTTCAAGGTGGGTGACTTCGTGCAGATCGGCGGCCTGGTGGGCACGGTGCACGAGCTGGGCCTGTTCGGCACCACCATCATCACGCCCGACAACGTGCACACGCTGGTCGGCAACGGCAAGGTCTTCAGCGACACCGTGCTCAACTATTCGGCACGCGCGACGCGGCGTGTGGAGCGCACGGCGCAGTTGGCGGGTGGCGTGGACGTGCTGGACGCCATGGCGCGTTTCAAGGCCGAATTGGCCAAGATCCCCAATGTGGTGGCCAGCCCCGCACCGGAGGTGAACTTGCTCGACATCAATCTGGTGGGCACCGTGATCGCGGTACGGCCCTACTGCCACACCGACCACTATTGGCAGGTGTACTTCGACACCAACGAGATGATGGTGCGGGTGGGCAAGGAAGCCGGCTGGCCGGCGCCCACGCCGACGCAGATCATGAAGACCGTGGCCCTCTGAGCGTTCGGTTCGATCGATACAACGGCCGCGCCGGCCTACACCGGCACGGCCGTCGTGCCTTTGAGGCGCCGCATCATGAAGCTGGTCTTGCAGTCCAGCACCGCCGGATGCTTGAGCAAGGTGTCCATGATGAAGGCGCTGTAGTGCGCCATGTCGCGCACCAGCACACGCAGCAGGAAGTCCATGTCGCCGGTGAGTGCGGCGCACTCCACCACCTCGGGCCAGGAATGCACAGCCGCATTGAAGGCATCAGTCGGGCTGCGCTTGTCGCTGGCCTTGGCCAGACGCACATTGATATAGGCCGTGAGGGCCAGGCCCACACGCTCGGGCGCCACCAAGGCTGCATAGCCGGTGATGACGCCGGCTTCTTCCAGGCGCTTGACGCGCCGCAGGGTCGCACTGGCCGAGAGACCGATAGCCGCAGCCACGTCGTCATAAGTCGCGCGGCCGTTGGCCTGAAGCGCCTGAAGAATGCGCCTGTCCAGCGAGTCAAGGCCGTTGTCCGTCTCCATGTAGTGGATTCTTGCAGGTTTCCTGCGCCGCGGCGCAGATTTGCGCTGAACCTTGCAAACAACCTGCGCGAGGGGCACCCTACAGTGCGAGGCACTTCAATCCCACCCACCGCGCGAGGCAGACCATGCAGTTCACCCCCTGGGACAACCCGATGGGCACCGACGGTTTCGAATTCATCGAGTACGCCGCGCCGGACCCAGCCGCCATGGGTGCACTGTTCGAGCGCATGGGCTTCAAGGCCATCGCGAAGCACCGCCACAAGAATGTGCTGCTGTACCGCCAGGGGGGCATCAACTTCATCGTCAATGCAGAGCCCGACAGCTTTGCGCAGCGCTTTGCGCGTCTGCACGGCCCCAGCATTTGCGCCATTGCCTTTCGTGTGCGGGACGCGCGCCAGGCCATTGAACGCGCCAAGGCGCTGGGTGCCTGGGCCTATGCAGGCAGCGCGGGCCCGGGCGAGTTGAACATTCCCGCGATCAAGGGCATTGGCGACAGCCTGATCTACCTGGTGGACAAGTGGCGCGGCAAGAACGGTGCGCAGGACGGCGACATCGGCAACATCGGCTTTTTTGATGTGGACTTCGAACCCCTGCCGGGCGCGAGTCTGAACCCACCCGGCCACGGCCTGACTTACATCGACCACCTCACCCACAACGTCCACCGTGGTCGCATGTCCGAGTGGGCTGACTTCTACGAGCGCTTGTTCAACTTCCGCGAAGTCCGCTACTTCGACATCGAAGGCCAGGTCACCGGCGTCAAGAGCAAAGCCATGACCAGCCCCTGCGGCAAGATCCGCATCCCCATCAACGAAGAAGGCAACGAGAAAGCCGGCCAGATCCAGGAATACCTGGACAGCTACCACGGCGAAGGCATCCAGCACATCGCATTGGGCAGCCAGCACCTGCACGACACCGTGGACGCGCTGCGTGCGCAAGGCGTCAAGTTGCTGGACACGATTGACACCTACTATGAACTGGTCGACAAGCGCATCCCGGGCCACGGCGAAGACGTGGCTGCGCTGAAGAAGCGCAAGATCCTGGTGGACGGCAAGGCGGGCGAATTGCTGCTGCAGATCTTCAGCGAAAACCAGTTAGGACCCATCTTCTTCGAATTCATTCAGCGCAAGGGCGACCAGGGTTTTGGCGAGGGCAACTTCAAGGCGCTGTTCGAGAGCATCGAGCTCGACCAGATGCGCCGTGGCGTGCTCACCAAAGCCTGAAGGCAGTCGAGTGAAGGCGATCAATGCCGGCGTGGCGCCTGCCACTTACGGGCAGGGAGACCGGCCACCGCGCGGCGACTATGCCAAGGCGCGCACGGACTACACCTGCGACCAGAACTGGGCGCAGTACAGCGCGGCGGACCACGAGACCTACCGGCGCCTGTACACGCGGCAGTTGCAGCAATTGCCAGGACTGGCCTGTGAGGAGTTCATCGAGGCCGTGCAGCAGCTGGGCGCGCCAGACCAGATTCCGCAGTTCGACACCATCAGCGAAAGGCTGATGAAGGCCACTGGCTGGCAGTTGGTGGCCGTGCCTGGGTTGATTCCCGAAGAAGCCTTCTTCGGACTCCTGGCAGCGCGCAAGTTTCCAGTGACGGACTGGATCCGCAAGCCTGAAGAGTTTGACTATGTCGTGGAGCCCGACGTCTTCCACGACCTCTTTGGCCACGTGCCGCTGCTCTTCAACCCCGTGTTCGCGGACTACATGCAGGCCTATGGCGCGGGTGGCATGAAGGCCAGTCGGCTGGATGCCTGCGAGTTGCTGGCCCGCTTGTACTGGTACACGGTGGAGTTCGGATTGATCGCCACGCCGCAAGGCTTGCGCGCCTATGGCGCGGGCATCCTCAGTTCAGCGGGTGAGTTGCGCCACAGCGTCCAGTCTCATGAGCCCGCACGTGTGGCCTTCGACCTGAAACGGCTGATGCGCAGCCGCTACAAGATCGACACCTACCAGGCCAGCTACTTCGTCATCAACAGCTTCGGCCAGTTGTTTGACGCCACGGCGCCGGACTTCACGCCCGTGTACCGCGAGGTACGCGAACGCATCGCGGCAAACGGCGAAGTAGAGGCTGGCGTGGTGCTGGCCGGCGAACGCCGCTTCAGCGTGCCAGCGGCGTAGCCCGCGCCGGCTGCAGCCAGCGCTGCAGTTCCGCCCACGGCTCGGGCCTGTCGACCATGTGCACATGGGCCACACCGGACAGGTGTCGGTTGTCTGCGCCAGCCAGGGTGGCAGTCGAGGCCGGGAACACGATGTTGTCGCAGTGGCTGTAGAAGCAAGTGAAGCGCTTTGCTCTACCCGACGGTTCACGTGAGGCCAAAGTCTGCAGCCAGCGCGAGATTTGCTGCATCTGGCGTGAGTTGTGGCTCATCGCAAAGCGTGCCAGCCAGGTGCCATGGTGCGGTGTGCCAATCGTGATGGCATGGCGCACGCGCGCGTCATCGCCTTGCTCGGCCCACCAGCGCCGCAGGGCCAGGCCGCCCATGCTGTGGGCGACGATGACCGGCGGCTGGCCTGTGCAGGCCTCCAAGCGGCGCACGGCCTGCTCGATGAGCGCCATGTAGTCGTCGATCGAGCCGAAAACCGGCTCCAGGTTGACCGCCACGAAGGGGACACCGTTGTCCTGGAGCTTGTGCAGCCAGGGGTTCCAGAGGCCGCGATTGCAGATGAAGCCGTGGATGAGCAGCACGCCCGTCACACCCTGGGCTTGTTTGGGCAGGTGGTCGGCAAAACGCATGCTTCGAAATGGCTGGCGCCAGCAGAAGACGGCAGGCGCAGCGAGTACCTCGCCCCACCACGCGGAAGTCAGTTCGCCCGCGCTGGCTCGCGGCGCTGGGTCCTCGCCATGGGCGCGGCTGAGCAACAGGAATTCCAGTCCGAGAACGACGGCGTGACCGCACAGGACAGTCAGCACACCCCAGACCGCCCAGGCCAGATGGCCCGCGTGCATCGCCCACCACGCCCAAGTTAGCGCCAGGGCCAGGGCGCCCAAGGTGAGGGCCTGCTGCAGCCTGGCAAGCAAGCGCTGGGCCTCAGGCCAGGCGCACGTCGCGCCCGGTCAGTTGGCGCGCCAGGCCCGTTGCCAGTTTATTGACCAGGCCATACACAGACAATTGCGGGTTGGCGCCGATGCTGGTGGGGAAGAGCGAGCCGTCCAGCACGGACAGGTTGTTGACCTGCCAGTGCGAGCCGTCCGGGCGGGTCACGCCCAGTTCGGGCCGGCCGGCCATGCCGCAGCCGCCCATCACATGCGCGCTGACCACCTTGGTCTGGTACGGGACCATGGGGAGCGCTGCGATGCCTGCCTTGGCCTCCGGCCATGAGGTGTAGCCTGCGGTGGCCTCGTGCCCTGGGGTTACCCGTTGGGCACCTGCTTCAAACTGGATCTCGGCCATGGTCATCAGCGCGCGCCGCGCGCCATCCATGACAAAGGGCGTCAGCGGGTAGTGCAGCACTGGTGTGCCATCACCGCGCAGCTTGACCGCGCCGCCCTGCGATTGCTCGTGGAAGCCGTCACGCAAGAGCGCCAGCAGCGCGTGGGTATGCGGAAAAGCCTGCATCGCCTTCACCTGCTCCATGCCAAAGCCAGGCAGGGTGGAGGACGCAATCACGGGGTGCAGGGGCGGTGCTTCCAATTTGTAGCCGATGGGGCCGTCGACTGGGCTGACTTCCAGGAAGTGATCGGTGTACATGGTCTGCGGCGCACCTTGCCAACCGTGCACGGCTTGCGCAAACACGGCTGACGACAGGACTACAGGGTGCAGAAAGGTTCGCTGCCCCAGGCGGCCATGCGGGTCGGGAATGTTGGAGCGCATCAGCAGGGCGGGCGAGTTGATCGCACCGCCGGAAACCACCACGTGCCGAGCCGTGATGCGTGTGCCGCCGCTCCCAGGCGTGCCGTTGAGAGACACTGGCACACAGTCCACGGCTTGTGCCTTGCCCTCCGCGATGTCGATGCGCACAGCGCGCGTCTGCACCAGCAAGCTGGCGCCACGATCCAGGGCTGCAGGGATCGTCGTCACCAGCATGGACTGCTTGGCATTGGTGGGGCACCCCATGCCGCACGAGCCTAGATTCCAGCACGCCTTGACGTTCCGCGGAATCGCCGCCACCGGTATGCCGAGCTTTGCTGCGCCGGTACGCAGCAGTTCGTTGTTGACGTTCGGGGGCACGAGCCATGGCCCGATGCTCAGGCGTTGCTCGGCCTGCTGGAACCAGGGCGACATGGCGGCTTCGCCCATGTCTGGCAGGGCGAAGTGTTCGCGCCACCAGTCCAATGTGGTCCTGGGTGTGCGGAAGGAACTGGTCCAGTTGACCGTGGTGGACCCGCCCACACACCGCCCTTGCAGGATGTTGATGGCCTTGTCGGCCGTTTGTCTGCTTGCGCTATCCTGGTAGAGCGTGGGATAGGCTTCGGCCTCCAGCTGAAGGAAATCACTGCTGCTTCGCAGCGGGCCCTCTTCTATCAAGACAACGGAAAGGCCGGCCGAGGTGAGCAGTTCGGCGCTGATGCCGGCGCCCGCGCCCGTGCCAATGATGACAACGTCGCATGTCATCGACGACGGTGCCTCCTTGTAGTTGGCGCCGAGAACTTTCCAGCCTCGCGCCAGGCCTGCAAGGATGGGGTCGACTACGGTATTCATGTGGGAGCGGCTGTGTTCAGATCGACCGGCCCCGGATAGCCAATCGAGGACCAGGTGCTGCGGTCGGCAAAGTAGGCGGCATTTGTCAGGTCGCGCAATGCATGGAAGGCCTGCTGGCGAATGGCCAATGAGGAAAGGCGCATGTCTTGCATTGCCGCAACGACCTCACTGGTAGGCACGTTCGCCCAGTTCTGTGCGAGGCCGACCAGAGCGCGGCGGCCAGGTGCGCTGCTAACGATGGTCAGCAATTCGTCGACCTCACCCTGCATGGCGGTTGGCATGCCGGCAATGGTCGCTTCCAGTCTTTTTAGGTGCGCGGCCAGTGCAGCGGCTTGAGCCGCCGGTTCCGCGGGCAATAGGTCCGCGACCACCGCACGAGCCACGGCGCGCAACATCTCTTGCGCCGGCTCGGTCAACGCGGCGGCACGGCGAGCGGGATGAATCAAGGCCAGCGTGCCGCCGGCGACGGCCAGTGTGGCTGCGCCAAGCACACCGAGTGTCAGAAGCGTTCGTCTTTGCATGCGCACAGTGTTGCATCATTGACGCTCGCGGGCCTAGGGGCCCGAGACTACCCGCCACTAGCGAATCTCCTCTTGAACGGAACCGCCGAGCGCATTCTGGAATCCCTGCGGCAAGTGGCCGCCGAACGTTCGGCACGCGTGGCGGATAGGGGCCTGTCTGAGCGTGTTCTGGCCGTCAAGGCGTTTCAGCACGCTCGCTTTGCGGGCGGCTATTCGGACATGTTGGCGGATCCGCGGTATTCCGGTGCGGCCAGATTTTTTCTCGACGATCTCTATGGTCCGGCCGACTTTTCTGATCGCGATGCGCAATTTGCGCGAATCGTGCCCGCTCTTGTGCGATTGTTTCCGCACGAGATCGTCGCAACGGTTGCCGATTTGGCCGCGCTGCACGCCCTGTCCGAACACCTGGATTCTGCAATGGCCCGCGCCTTTACCCAATTGCCACTGAACGCCGATCTTTACGCAAACGCGTGGCGGACGGTCGGTCTGCCTGCAGATCGAGAGCGGCAGATTCGACTCATGATTGCCGTTGGCCACGCGCTGGACCTTTACACCCAGAGCTTGCTACTGAGGCAAAGCTTGCGCGTCATGCGGGGTCCAGCTCGAGCGGCTGGTCTGGGGGCCCTCCAGCAGTTTTTGGAGAGAGGCTTTGATACTTTTCGGGCGATGCGTGGAGCTGACGCATTTCTAGAATTGATCGCAAAACGAGAGCGTGGATGGGCCTCTTTACTATTTTCCGGTTCGATCGGCTCCGAGGTGTTTCCTGATGTTTGAGCGCGCGGAATATCAACGGAAGGGCGCCGAAGCTGCAACTCCGGTCCGCACGAAGTTGGTTTCGACCCTGCAAAGGAGAACGCCCCCAGCTGTTGAGGCTGGGGGCGTTTCGGTGTAATAGCCTGACGATGTCCTACTTTCACACGGGAACCCGCACTATCATCGGCGCTAAGGCGTTTCACTGTCCTGTTCGGGATGGGAAGGAGTGGGACCACCTTGCTATGGTCATCAGGCTTAACTTGTTGCCACGTCGTCGTTTTTGACGCCGCGGCCAATTCATAGAGTCTGTAATCAGTGTCTTGAGAAGACTTATTTGATTGCGCAACTTGGCATAACTTGATCAAACCAAGGTGTTGCCTGTTGGGGCACACGTATTGTCACTGATCGTCAAAGTTATAGGGTCAAGCCTCACGAGCAATTAGTACTGGTCAGCTTAACGCATTACTGCGCTTCCACACCCAGCCTATCAACGTCCTGGTCTAGAACGACTCTTCAGGGGGCTCAAGGCCCCGGCAAGACTCATCTTGAGACGAGTTTCCCGCTTAGATGCTTTCAGCGGTTATCTCTTCCGCACTTAGCTACTCGGCTATGCCACTGGCGTGACAACCGATGCACCAGAGGTGCGTCCACTCCGGTCCTCTCGTACTAGGAGCAGGCTCTCTCAATCTTGCAGCGCCCACGGAAGATAGGGACCAAACTGTCTCACGACGTTTTAAACCCAGCTCACGTACCTCTTTAAATGGCGAACAGCCATACCCTTGGGACCGGCTACAGCCCCAGGATGAGATGAGCCGACATCGAGGTGCCAAACACCGCCGTCGATATGAACTCTTGGGCGGTATCAGCCTGTTATCCCCAGAGTACCTTTTATCCGTTGAGCGATGGCCCTTCCATACAGAACCACCGGATCACTTAGTCCTACTTTCGTACCTGCTCGACATGTCCGTCTCGCAGTCAAGCACGCTTATGCCTATGCACTATTAGCACGATTTCCGACCGTGCCTAGCGTACCTTCGAACTCCTCCGTTACGCTTTGGGAGGAGACCGCCCCAGTCAAACTGCCCACCATACACTGTCCCCAACCCGGATAACGGGCCAAGGTTAGAACCTCAAACACACCAGGGTGGTATTTCAACGTTGGCTCCACGACACCTAGCGGCACCGCTTCAAAGCCTCCCACCTATCCTACACAGATCTGTTCAAAGTCCAATGTAAAGCTACAGTAAAGGTTCATGGGGTCTTTCCGTCTTTCCGCGGGGAGATTGCATCATCACAAACATTTCAACTTCGCTGAGTCTCTGGAGGAGACAGTGTGGCCATCATTACGCCATTCGTGCAGGTCGGAACTTACCCGACAAGGAATTTCGCTACCTTAGGACCGTTATAGTTACGGCCGCCGTTTACTGGGACTTCAATCAAGAGCTTGCACCCCATCATTTAATCTTCCAGCACCGGGCAGGCGTCACACCCTATACGTCGACTTTCGTCTTTGCAGAGTGCTGTGTTTTTAGTAAACAGTTGCAGCCACCGATTCTCTGCGGCCTCATTGGGCTCCGTCTGTACGACTTCACCTACTAAAGGCACACCTTCTTCCGAAGTTACGGTGTCAATTTGCCGAGTTCCTTCTCCAGAGTTCTCTCAAGCGCCTTAGAATACTCATCTCGCGCACCAGTGTCGGTTTGCGGTACGGTCGTATGTAGCTGGAGCTTAGTGGCTTTTCCTGGAAGCAGGGTATCGCTCACTTCAGCGGCAAGCCGCCTCGTTATCACACCTCATCTAAGACCCCCGGATTTGCCTAAGGGTCACGACTACATGCTTGAACCAGGTAATCCAACACCTGGCTGAGTTAACCTTCTCCGTCCCCACATCGCACTACATATCGGTACAGGAATATTGACCTGTTTCCCATCAGCTACGCATCTCTGCCTCGCCTTAGGGGCCGACTCACCCTACGCCGATGAACGTTGCGTAGGAAACCTTGCGCTTTCGGCGAGGGGGCTTTTCACCCCCTTTAACGCTACTCATGTCAGCATTCGCACTTCTGATACCTCCAGCAGCCTTCACAAGCCACCTTCACAGGCGTACAGAACGCTCTCCTACCACTCACACTTGCGTGTGAATCCGCAGCTTCGGTAACTGGCTTAGCCCCGTTACATCTTCCGCGCAGGACGACTCGATCAGTGAGCTATTACGCTTTCTTTAAATGATGGCTGCTTCTAAGCCAACATCCTGACTGTTTTAGCCTTCCCACTTCGTTTCCCACTTAGCCAATTTTGGGGACCTTAGCTGGCGGTCTGGGTTGTTTCCCTCTTGTGTCCGGACGTTAGCACCCGGTGCACTGTCTCCCAAGCTGTACTCATCGGTATTCGGAGTTTGCAATGGTTTGGTAAGTCGCCATGACCCCCTAGCCATAACAGTGCTCTACCCCCGATGGTAATACTTGAGGCACTACCTAAATAGTTTTCGGAGAGAACCAGCTATCTCCAAGTTTGTTTAGCCTTTCACCCCTATCCACAGCTCATCCGCTAGTTTTGCAACACTAGTCGGTTCGGACCTCCAGCAGGTGTTACCCTACCTTCATCCTGGCCATGGATAGATCACTTGGTTTCGGGTCTACACCCAGCGACTGAACGCCCTATTCGGACTCGGTTTCCCTACGCCTTCCCTATTCGGTTAAGCTTGCCACTGAATGTAAGTCGCTGACCCATTATACAAAAGGTACGCCGTCACCCCTTGCGAGGCTCCGACTTTTTGTATGCATGCGGTTTCAGGATCTATTTCACTCCCCTCCCGGGGTTCTTTTCGCCTTTCCCTCACGGTACTAGTTCACTATCGGTCGATTACGAGTATTTAGCCTTGGAGGATGGTCCCCCCATATTCAGACAGGATTACACGTGTCCCGCCCTACTTGTCGCACGCCCAGTTCCACACCATGATTTTTTCATACGGGGCTATCACCCGCTATGGCCAGCCTTTCCAGACTGTTCTGATAATCTCGATGCTAAAACGTGCCGGCTGTTCCGATTTCGCTCGCCACTACTTTCGGAATCTCGGTTGATGTCTTTTCCTCAAGGTACTGAGATGTTTCAGTTCCCCTGGTTCGCTTCGCATACCTATGTATTCAGTATGCGATACCCTTGCGGGTGGGTTTCCCCATTCGGAAATCTCCGGATCAAAGCTTATTTGCCAGCTCCCCGAAGCTTATCGCAGGCTACCACGTCCTTCATCGCCTGTAATCGCCAAGGCATCCACCACATGCACTTAGTCACTTGACCCTATAACTTTGACGCCGGCTGACGACCGGGTCGGTCAATGACTGGTTTGAGTATTTCGCGTTATGCCTAATCTTCAATTCTGGAATTGAAGTTTGTTGACGCAATCAAATAGTTGCTGATGGCACGGTGCGCACGAATGCGCTTTCCATCAGCAACACTGATTTTTCGACTCTATGAATTGTTAAAGAACGACAGCCGATCCAACGATCGAACTGGCCAGCACACAAACATGCGCTGGCCAGTTCAAACGAGCAAAAACTTCTTTGAATACCTGGTGGAGGTGAACGGGATCGAACCGATGACCCCCTGCTTGCAAAGCAGGTGCTCTCCCAGCTGAGCTACACCCCCAGTATTTGGTGGTGGGTCTGGTTGGATTCGAACCAACGACCCCCGCCTTATCAAGACGGTGCTCTAACCAACTGAGCTACAGACCCGAAATTCCGGGAAATCTGTCGTCAACAACAGCCGATAAGTGTGAGCGCTTGAATTGGAGTGCTTTTTTCCAGAAAGGAGGTGATCCAGCCGCACCTTCCGATACGGCTACCTTGTTACGACTTCACCCCAGTCACGAACCCTGCCGTGGTAATCGCCCCCCTTGCGGTTAGGCTAACTACTTCTGGCAGAACCCGCTCCCATGGTGTGACGGGCGGTGTGTACAAGACCCGGGAACGTATTCACCGCGGCAAGCTGATCCGCGATTACTAGCGATTCCGACTTCACGCAGTCGAGTTGCAGACTGCGATCCGGACTACGAACGGTTTTCTGGGATTAGCTCCCCCTCGCGGGTTGGCAGCCCTCTGTACCGTCCATTGTATGACGTGTGTAGCCCTACCCATAAGGGCCATGATGACCTGACGTCATCCCCACCTTCCTCCGGTTTGTCACCGGCAGTCTCATTAGAGTGCCCTTTCGTAGCAACTAATGACAAGGGTTGCGCTCGTTGCGGGACTTAACCCAACATCTCACGACACGAGCTGACGACGGCCATGCAGCACCTGTGTTCTGGTTCTCTTTCGAGCACTTTCACATCTCTGCAAAATTCCAGACATGTCAAGGGTAGGTAAGGTTTTTCGCGTTGCGTCGAATTAAACCACATCATCCACCGCTTGTGCGGGTCCCCGTCAATTCCTTTGAGTTTCAACCTTGCGGCCGTACTCCCCAGGCGGTCAACTTCACGCGTTAGCTACGTTACTGAGAAGGAACCTTCCCAACAACCAGTTGACATCGTTTAGGGCGTGGACTACCAGGGTATCTAATCCTGTTTGCTCCCCACGCTTTCGTGCATGAGCGTCAGTACAGGTCCAGGGGATTGCCTTCGCCATCGGTGTTCCTCCGCATATCTACGCATTTCACTGCTACACGCGGAATTCCATCCCCCTCTACCGTACTCAAGCCTTGCAGTCACAAAGGCAGTTCCCAGGTTGAGCCCGGGGATTTCACCTCTGTCTTACAAGACCGCCTGCGCACGCTTTACGCCCAGTAATTCCGATTAACGCTTGCACCCTACGTATTACCGCGGCTGCTGGCACGTAGTTAGCCGGTGCTTATTCTTCAGGTACCGTCATTACCCCCATGTATTAAACAGGAGCGTTTCTTCCCTGACAAAAGCGGTTTACAACCCGAAGGCCTTCTTCCCGCACGCGGCATGGCTGGATCAGGCTTGCGCCCATTGTCCAAAATTCCCCACTGCTGCCTCCCGTAGGAGTCTGGGCCGTGTCTCAGTCCCAGTGTGGCTGGTCGTCCTCTCAGACCAGCTACAGATCGTCGCCTTGGTAGGCTTTTACCCCACCAACTAGCTAATCTGATATCGGCCGCTCCAATAGCGCGAGGTCTTGCGATCCCCCGCTTTCACCCTTGGGTCGTATGCGGTATTAATCCGGCTTTCGCCGGGCTATCCCCCACTACTGGGCACGTTCCGATATATTACTCACCCGTTCGCCACTCGTCGCCAGGTTGCCCCGCGTTACCGTTCGACTTGCATGTGTAAGGCATGCCGCCAGCGTTCAATCTGAGCCAGGATCAAACTCTTCAGTTCGATCTTGATAAATTACTCAAAGAATTGAAGTGAACTTCCGCTAGCTTTTACACCAGCATGAATTTCAATTCAGTGAGCGTTTAAAGTCCATAAGACCTGATGCAGTGTCGCCACCACATCTGGCACTCGCCTTCAAACGCCCACGCTTATCGGCTGTTGATTGTTAAAGAACCACACAGCCCGCTATCCGCAAACTGCGCGCCGACCTGTGATCAGCGAAGACCGCGATTCTCGCATGCTTTTTGAAGCATTGTCAAGACTCTGGCCGCTCTGCTGTCATCGCTTCGTGCCGCTTGATTCGCAGAACTTGGCTGCTAACTTGCGTCACTGCGTCATCAGCAGAGCCTGTGACTGTAGCACGAGTTTTTAAGATCGTGCAATCAACTCATTCAGTGCGCGCCAAGAGCCAAGCGCCAGGCTGACGAAGGGTCATCGTCCTCTAGTGCAAGTGGCAAGCGCTCGGCGAGTATCCGAGTGTCTGCGCGCAGCACCTTCTGCTTGATGGAAGCCACTCGGGCTGGATGCATGGAGAAGCTGCGGAGGCCCATTGCCAGCAACAGTTCGGTGAATGCCGAATCCCCTGCCATCTCGCCACATACACAGACGTTGCGGCCGCGGAGATTGGCTCGTTGGATTGTGTGCGCCAACAGTTGCAGAACTGCTGGATGCCAAGGGTCGTAGAGATGGGACACAGCCTCATCGGCGCGGTCGATGGCCAGTGTGTACTGGATCAGATCGTTGGTCCCCACCGAGACGAAATCGAAGTGCTGCAGGAAGCGGTCGATCATGAGTGCGGCTGCGGGCACTTCGATCATGGCGCCTACTTCCACCCGCGAATACGCCTTGCCGGCATCGTCGAGTTGCTGGCGTGCCCGCGCCAGCGCCTCGAAAATCATGCGCACCTCTCCCATGTGCGCCACCATGGGTACGAGGATGCGCACCTTGCCATAGGCGCTGGCACGCAACATCGCTCGCAATTGCTGCCTGAACATGCCGGGCTCGGCCAAGCTCCATCGAATAGCGCGCAAACCCAAGGCCGGGTTCAGCCCGTGCTCATGACGCAACTCCTGCGCGCTCATGCGGTCCAAGGGCTTGTCGGCGCCGACGTCCACCGTGCGAATGGTGACTGGCAGTCCCTGCATCGACTCCACTGCGCGTCGGTAGGCATCGAACTGTTCATCTTCGTCGGGCAGGTCGCCTTCCCGGTTCATGAACAAGAATTCGCTGCGGAACAGGCCGACACCCACAGCACCCGCCTCCAGTGCGGCGGCGCCGTCGCCGGGCTGTTCGATATTGGCCAGCAATTCGATCTGCTGCCCATCCAAGGTGACAGCGGGGGTGTGGCGCAGACGGTTCAGTCGCGCCCGCTCCAACTCGCTTTGGCGCTGGCGAAACCGGTACTCTTCC
This sequence comes from uncultured beta proteobacterium, assembly GCA_963750785.1. Taxonomy (GTDB): domain Bacteria; phylum Pseudomonadota; class Gammaproteobacteria; order Burkholderiales; family Burkholderiaceae_C; genus Rubrivivax. The sequence goes on from CAVVSC010000017.1 coordinate 33,328, forward strand.
AGCACGATGGGTGAAGGATTGACGAGCACCACGCCCGCGTCGCCATCGATCACCAGCCAGTCGTCCTGCCGGATCAGGCGGCTGGCCTCGCGCGCGCCCACGACTGCAGGGATGTCCATGCTGCGCGCAACGATGGCCGTGTGCGAGGTGCGCCCACCCACATCGGTGACGAAGCCCGTGAACACGCTGCGCTTGAACTGCATCATGTCGGCTGGTGCCACATCACTGGCCACCAGAACCAGCGGGTCCTCGCCAGCGAAGTCATCGGGCCGGCGCGAATGGCCTGCGCCAGGCGGCGGCGCCGTGTGCGAAGACGACCCCGCCAAAGAGCGCAGCAGTCGCTCAACCACCTGTTCGACGTCTGCCTTGCGCTCACGCAGATAGGCATCTTCCATGTCGTCAAACTGCCGAGCCAACACCTCCAGCTGGGCGGACAAGGCCCACTCTGCGTTGTAGTGACGTCCCTGGATCCAGCCCTTGGTCGCGTCGATCAATGATTCGTCGTGCAACAACATCAGGTGCACGTCGAGAAGCGCAGACAGTTCCTGCGGCGCGTCTCCAGGCAGTTCGCGTTTGAGCAACTCCAGTTCCTCAGCCACCGCATTGCGGGCGTCGCGGAGGCGCCCTATCTCCTGTTCCACTTGGTCGGGGCCAACGAAGTAGTGCTCCACGTCCACACGGCTGGACGCGACCAGCACGGCACGTCCGATAGCCACACCGCGGGAGACAGGCAGTCCGAAAATCTGCAGGCTCACGAGCCAAACCTTCGCACGGCGCGACTGGGATTGGCAGGTCGGGGGCGGTCAGCGGGCTTCATTCGCCCTCGCCAAACTTGCCTTCTATGAGCGTGCGCAGGGCCGCCATGGCGGCGCCTTCGTCCGCACCGTCGACTTCGATCTCGATTTCAGTGCCCATGCCGGCGGCCAGCATCATCACGCCCATGATGCTCTTGGCGTTGACGCGGCGGCCGTTGCGGGTCAAGTGGATCTCACTGGAAAAGCCGCCGGCGGCTTTGGTCAGCTTGGCCGATGCACGGGCGTGCAGCCCCAATTTATTGCTGATGTTGATGCTGGACTTGATCATGCTTGAGCGAGGTCGTGGCTTGGTTCTGACGGCGCGGCACGGCGACGTGCATCACACCTTGCGAAGCCCCTGCCACGGCCCGATTCACTAAATCGTCCAGGGGCTGACCAGCGTAGCAGAGCGTGCGCCAGAGCATCGGTACATTGACGCCAGCCACCACGCGCTGCTTCACGCCATCGGCAGCGGCCAGCGCCGCGTTGCAGGGTGTGGCACCGAACACGTCGGCCAGGATCAGCACTTCTGTACCAGATTCGGCCACCAGCGCCTTGATCCGCAACGCGACCGCTTCCTGGCTCTCGGTGGGCAGCACGTCGATGGCGACCAACTGCCCCCCGCAATCCGGGTAGACATGCTGCGCAACCGCCTGCAGCGAAGCGGCCAGCGGTGCATGGGCAACGATAAGGATGCGGGCCATGGTGTCTCTCAGCCCCGATTATGAGTACCGCCAGTCTGCAGCCACAGGAACCAAGCATAGGCCAGCACTCCACAGACGCCCAGCGTGGCGAAAGCGGCACGAAAGGCTTGCGGCTCGGCCCAACCCTGCAGGCGCAAGGCGTCCATCAGCAAGCCCATGCCCCATTGCACGCAGAACACCCCGGAAAAGATCACCAGGTTGAAAGCCGAGAGCGCCCGCCCTGCCTGGTGTGGCGGGAACACTGCGCCCACGGCCGGCTGGCTGACCGACACGAATGTGCAAGCCACGCACCAAAGCGCCCAGTGAAATGCACCCGCGTCGGCACCCAGGGTCACATTCAAGGCCATGACCACGAAGGCCAGTGGCACGCCCCAGGTCATGAGCCGGGTGGCGTTGATGCCGCGCTGGGCCAGGCGAGGCATGCACAGGCCCCAGCTTCCAAAGGCGACCAGCATGGCCAGGTTGATGGCAAAAAGTCCCTGTGCTGCCTGCGTGGCGTCCTGCCCGACGACCCGAGTCAACCAGGGCCCTGCCCACAGCGCTTGCACGGCGATCATGCCGCCGTAAACGAAGAAGCCCAACGGAGCGCAAGCCCGAAACAGCGGATGCCGGACGATGTCCAGATACCGGCCCGTTTCTCCCCTGCCCGCCGTTCCAGGCGCTTCTCGCGGCACCTGCCATGCGATCAGCAGCATGCCCAAGACCAGCATCGAGGCCAGCAGCACGAAGAGTCCCCGCCAGCCCAGCACGGGCAGCAGCGCCTGCACAGGCAAGGTGGAAGCCACCATGCCCAGCGAGCCTGTCATCAACATCCACGAATTGGCCCGCAACTGGGCTTCGGGCGAGAAGATGCGTCGGTACATCGTCAGTGGCGCCATCAGGCAGGCGCCCACGCCCATGCCGATCAGCGCGCGCGCACCGATCAATGTCACCAGGTTGGGCGCTGCTGCAAAGGCCAGGCACCCGCTGACCGCAACCGTCAAGCCGCACAGCAGGGTTCGCTGCGGACCGAAGCGGTCCAAAGCCTTTCCGAGTGGCAACTGGACGCTCGCAAAGCCCAAGAAGTAAGCGCCGGCCAAGAGCCCGAGATCGGCCGCATGCAAACCGAGTTCGCCGCTGAACACAGGCGCCAGGGTCGCAGTGACTGCCCGCAGCAGCGCCGATATGAAGTAGCTGAACGCGAAACTCAGGAAGATGAGCGCGGCCTGTGCGGGGCGCAAGCTCATGGGCCGACGCGCAGGCTGGCGAGAAAAGTGTCTGCTGCCTCGGCGTCCAGCTTGTCTCCCAATACGGTCGCCTGGAAGACCCAGGTCCCGTGGCTGAAAACGGCCGATTCCAATTCGGCCCTGGCACCGTCTGGCATCGCCCCTCGGAGGCGGGCCCGGCGGCTGTGCTCGTTGGGGGTGCTGCCGGGTGGCGCAAAGGCAACTCCAGCAGCGGCTGGTGCCGACAAGTTGCGCGCCGACGCAGCCGACAGCTCATCCAAAGCAAGTCCGACGCGCGCAGGGTCCACCACGTCGGCAGACATCAGGCCCCAGGTCAGGCCGCCGGCACTGCAGACCTGCAAGTTGACCTTTGCCGACGCGCCCGCGAGTGGCAGCTGGCGCTGCTGCGAGAATGGCTTGCAGGGCATCAAGGCCATGGCCAAGGTGTCCGGCACACGGACATCCCGCCAATCCAGAACTGGCGCGCATCCTGCCGACAGGCTCAGCAGGGCCACGCCGCCCAGGGCTGAAAGAGTCCGCGCATCTGATCGGGTCGGTCGCATCGCCGCGGATTATCCCGGCCGCCCTGACAGACAATCCACACCATGACCGTTGCTCACCCTGCCTTGACCCCCGGCGCCTTGGCCGAGGTGCGTGTGCTGGATCTGTCGCGCGTGCTGGCGGGCCCCTGGTGCACACAGACCCTGGCCGACCTTGGCGCAGACGTCGTGAAAGTGGAGCGGCCGGGCAGCGGCGACGACACCCGGGGCTGGGGACCACCTTTCCTGAAGGACCGCGACGGGCAGGACACGGCCGAAGCCGCGTACTTCCTGGGCGCCAACCGCAACAAGCGTTCCGTCACGATCGACCTGGCCACGCCGGATGGCCAAGACCTGGTGCGTCGCCTGGCCGACCAAGCGGATGTGCTGGTGGAAAACTTCAAGGTCGGCGACATGGCCCGCTACGGTCTGGACGCCGCCACCCTGCGCGCACGCTGCCCGCGCCTCGTCTACTGCTCCATCACCGGTTTCGGGCAGACCGGGCCGTACCGAGACCGTGCAGGCTACGACTATGCGGTGCAAGGCATCGGTGGCCTGATGAGCGTCACCGGGGAACGCGACGACCTGCCCGGTGGCGGACCGCAAAAGGTGGGTGTGGCTGTTGCGGATCTTTTCACCGGCATGTACGCCACCGTGGCCATCCTGGCCGCGCTGCGCCACCGCGACGCCACGGGCCAGGGCCAGACCATCGACATGGCTCTGCTGGACACGCAGGTGGCCATGCTGGCCAACCTGGGTGCCAACTACTTGGTCACGAAGAAGGCGCCGCGCCGTGCGGGCAACGCGCATCAGAACATCGTGCCTTACCAGGTATTCGAGGTGGCCGACGGCCACCTGATCCTGGCGGTGGGCAACGACGGCCAGTTCCAGCGCTTTTGTGCCGTGGCCGGCTGCGCGGACCTGGCCACGGACCCGCGCTTCACCGTCAACGCAAACCGCGTGCGCAACCGCGAAGTGCTGGTGGCACTGCTGGCACCTGTGCTGCTCAGCCGACCACGCGCCAGCTGGCTGGCCACGCTGGAGGCGGCCAAGGTGCCCTGCGGGCCGATCAACGACCTGGCCGATGTCTTCGCCGACCCACAAGTCCAGGCCCGCGGGATGACCGCAAAAGTCCAGCACCCGCTGACCGGTGATCTGGAACTGGTGGCCAGTCCGATGAAACTGTCGGCCACACCCGTCAGAATCGAGCGTGCGCCGCCTCTGCTGGGGCAGCACACGGATGAAGTCCTGGAAAGTCTGGGCGTCAGCGCGGAAGAGCGCGGCCGCTTGCGACGGGCCGGCGTCATCAGCGACAACGCGGCGGGTGGCCCAGCCCCCTCGCCTGTGGGGTAGATATTCATGGTTGAACGGAACAACCTCGGGTTTTCCTGGGGCCGAGTCGGCCCGTGTTGGTGCCCACTGACGGGCTGGACCTTGGGAGGCGGGCGTTTGAACGCGCTTGCAGCAATGGCGTGAAGAGCATGGATCTGTCGGACTTGTCCGGCGCCCAGTCCGGTGGGCGGCGCATGGCGGAGCCATTGGATCCGCACGCGCTGGTGGCGCAATTGGGCGGCGAAGTGGCCGCAAACCTGTCCACGGCCCTGGAGCGGGTCACCACCCTGGCAGCCACCGGCAAGATTGACCGTGCCGGTCTGCGCCTGCTGCGCGACGAGATCGACCGGGCGCGGCGAGCCGGCATCATGGGTCAGCAGGTGGTGCGCTTGTCCAGCGGCCGCGTGCAGATCGCCAACGAGCGGCTGGACCTCAATGGCCAGTTGCGGGAAGCGCTGCGCCAGCGCGGTCGTGAGATCGACGCACGCGGCATCGAAGTGCGCCAGGTGCTGGCGCCGGCGGAGGTCATGAGCGATGCCACGCTGCTGTATTCGCTGCTGCAGACCTTGCTGGACTGGAGCTTTGAGCACGCGGTGTCGCGCATCGACGTCACCCTGGAAATCAAGGCCTGGCCGGCCAATGCCTGCATCACGCTGGCCTTCCAGCACCAACCGCCTGACGAAGTCGACCCCGCGGCCAGCCGCGTCGGTCCCGGTGGCGAGCCGCGACTCAACACCATGGCCTGGCGCCTGCTGCAGCAGACCGCCGGCGTGCTGGGACTGGCCATGGTGCGCAAGGACGCGCCCGGCAAGACCGAAGTGAAGATTGAATTCCCGCAGACGATGGCGCCGCGCGTGGGCAGTCTGCAAAAGGTGGATCCAGAGGAACGCGTGCTGTCCTCGCACAACTCCCAGCCGCTCGCAGGTCGACACGTCATGGTCGTAGCAGCGCGCCGCGAGGTGCGAAATGTCGTGCGCGAGGCCCTTCGGCCGATGGGCCTGATGGTGGACTTCGTGACTTCTGTTCAGGAAGCGCAGGAACTGGTGGCCGACGGCCTGCCGCACGCCGTGATCTACGAAGCCGCGCTGGCTGGGGAAGCCTTCGAGCGCTTGCGCGCCGAAATGCTGACCGAAGTGCCCAATCTCGTCTTCGTGCGGATCGCCGAACAAGGCAAGGCCTTCGAGGTGCTGAACCTGGGCGGCCGTCAGTTCGCGAGTGTCGGGCGCGACGCCATCATGGCCGCGCTGCCCGAAGCGCTGATGTTCGAGTTGTCACGCGCCGAAGAGGCCGCGGCGCGGGGCAAATAGGCGGCTACCCGAGCTGTGCGGCTCTTCATCCACCAAACACCTTCTTGAGGATCGCGCTGCCGGTCTTGACCGGATCGGCGCGGATCTTCTTCTCTTCCTCCGCGATCATGAGGAAGAGACCATCCAGTGCACGGCCCGTCACGTACTGCTGCACATTGGACTCGTCGCCCTTGAGCAGCCCCAGGCTGGCGGCCTTGCCGGCCAGCGCGTTGTAGCGCTTGGCCACAGAAAGCTTTTCAGTGGCTTGCGTGACGATGGGCAGGAATTTCTCGGCCAAGGGTGACCGCGTCTTGCCGGCAAAGAAGTCCGTCACGGAAGTGGCCCCGCCGCGCACCAATCTCAGCGCGTCCTCCACGCTCACAGCCTTCACCGCGCTGACAAGGATCGGCTTGGCCATCGGCACAGCCGCTTCCGCCGCGCGGTTCATGGCGGTCACCAGTTCGTCCAGCTTCTTGCCTTGGCCCACGGCCCGGAGGAATTTGGCCGCGCTTGCCAAGTGGTCCGGAAGTGGGATTCGCACCTGCGGATTGCCCAGAAAGCCGTCATTGCGGCCCAGCACGCCGACAGCTGCCAGCGCGCCCCGCTCCAGCGCCGCACGCACGCCCACGGCGGCGTCGCTTTCGTTCACCGCCGCCCAGGCTGACGCTGGAACCATCAAGGAAAAACCCGCTGCCGTAAACTCGCGCCGCTGCATCACACCACCCCATGAGTCTGTTCCAAGCGCCCCATCTTGCCCTGCACCGTGGCGTGACTGCCCTGTGCGCAGGGATGGTGGCGCTTGCATTGTCGGCTTGTGGCGCACGAGAACCAGCACCGAACTTCAGCTACACGCTGCTGGACGGCAGCCAGGCGCGCACCGAGCAGATGCGCGGCAAGGTCCTGCTGGTGAATTTCTGGGCCACCACTTGCCTGACCTGCGTGCAGGAGATGCCGCAGATCGTGGCCACACAGAAGAAGTTTCAGGGCCGCGGTTTCGAAACCCTGGCGGTGGCGATGCACTACGACCCACCGGCGCGTGTGTCCGATTTCGCCACCAGCCGCGCGCTGCCCTTTGGGGTGGTCATCGACAACACCGGCGCCATCGCCAAGGGCTTTGGTGACGTGCCGGGCACGCCCACCACATTCCTCATCGACAAGAAGGGCGCCATCGTCAAGCGCTTCGTGGGCGAGCCGGACTTTGCCGCGCTGCACGCCCTGGTCGAAAAGCTGCTGGCCGAAGCGTGATCGGCCGTCTCAGCGGCCTGTTGGCTGGCAAGTCACCGCCCCAGGTGCTGGTGGACGTGAACGGCGTGGGCTATGACGTCGATGTGCCCATGAGCACCTTCTTCAACTTGCCCGGCATCGGCGAGCGCGTGGTGCTGCTGACGCACTTTGTGGTGCGCGAGGACGCTCAAATCCTCTTTGGATTTTTGACCCACGAAGAGCGCGCCACCTTCCGCGAACTGGTCAAGATCAGCGGCGTGGGGCCGCGAACGGCGCTGTCCATCCTTTCGGGCCTGAGCGTGGCCGAACTCGCCAACGCGGTCACCCGCCAGGACGGCGCGCGCCTCGTCAAAGTGCCCGGGATCGGCAAGAAGACGGCCGAAAGGCTGCTGCTGGAACTCAAAGGCAAACTGGGTGCCGACCTGGCTTTGCCAGCAGGCGGCACGCCCTTGCCTGACAACCAGGGCGACATTGCACAGGCCCTGCAGGCACTGGGCTACAGCGACCGCGAGGCCCAGGCTGCGCTGAAGGCCTTGCCGCCCGACGTGGGCGTGAGCGAAGGCATCAAGCTGGCGCTGAAGTCACTGAACCGCTGAATCCGCGCCCGCCTAGCAAGGCCACGGGCATTCAGTGCTTGTGCTCGCCGCCGGCAGGAGCGGTCTGCGGTCCACGTACAGTGGCCTTGACGTCGACCGTCTCGCGCTTCTTGTCACTTCCTTCCACCACCAGGCTCAAGGGCACGATGTCGCCGGCCTTCAGCGGTTGCTTCAGCTCGAGCAACATCACGTGAAAACCACCTGGCTTCAGCGCCACCGGCTTGCCGGCTGGCAGCTCCAGGCCGTTGGGCAGCGCACGCATCTTCATCACGTTGCCGTCCATGCTCATCTCGTGGATCTCCACCAAGCCTGCCACCGGCGAAGAAACCGATACGAGCTTGCCGCCCCCGGCCGAGGCGATCTGCAGGAAAGCGCCGGTGGCCTTTTGACCGGCGACTGTGCTGCGCACCCAAGGTTCGGTAACGGTCGTCTGGGCGTGGCTGACGGCGGCGGCCGACAGCAATGCGGCAACGATCAGGGTCGTGCGAATACTCATGGATTCTCCTTGCGTGGGTTGATTGTGGTTCACTGCGCACTGTGGTCGGGCACCACGTCAAGCAAGACGGCGGGGGCCTTCAGCCCCTTGGTGCTGGTGCCGCTGGCGGGAATGTCGGCCCAGTTCAATTCGCCTTTTTCACAGATTTGGCGAACCTGGAACCACAACGGGCCGGGTCGGGTCGGCGCCTGGCCACGCAGCACAAATTCGTCGTAGTACGCATCCGCCAGGAAGGACTCCTTGCCGGTGGCCTTCCAGGTGATTTGCACCACATCGTCGCTGATCTTGCGGCCATGCGAATCGTAGGGCTCAGACAGCGGCCCGCGCTCGATGCTCAAGGCCCAGCCGGCCTTGGGCATTGGCTTGGCGCCGCGAAAGCCGGTCGGCATGCGAACGACCAGGGTGTGGGTGGCGCTGCCTTCGCATCCGTGGCCCACGCGCAGCACCGCCTTGTAGCCGGCGCCGGCCAGGGCCTGCGGCTCTTCGAGGGTGACATGGGCTTGCGCCGGGGCTGCGCCCAAAAGGGTCACGGCGAACAGGAGGGCTTGGTGCTTCATGGTGGTGTCGCTCACAGGCTGACCTTCAGCTCGGCACTGTAGGTACGTTGCGGATAGGGGTGAAAGTTCCAGTAGGTGTAGTTGTTCAGGTTGTCGATGCCCACGGCGGCCGTCCAGTGCTTGTCGATGGCCCAGCGCACCCGCAGGTCCGTGGTGAAGTACTTGGAGAAGCCTTGGTAGGCAAATCCGTTGGCGTCGCTGTTGTTCAATGTGCCGAATTGCTCGCTGCCGTAGCGCAGGCCGTAGCTGACCGAAAGCGCCGGACTGAATTTCCAAGTGGCCAGCACGCTGGCCCGCCACTTGGGCACCCGCGGCTGCTGCTTGCCGATGGTGTCGCCGGGGGTACCGACGTAGCTGCTGTTGGCCTGGATCGTGGAATCGGTGTAGGTCAGGCTGCCCTGCAGGTCCAGGCCTTTCAACAGCACGTCGCTGCCATCGAAGGCTGTCTCCATGCCCAGCGTGCGGATGCGGTCGATGTTCTGCACGCTGTTCACGATCGGCGCGGTGCCCGCAATGGCCTGCGAGTACAGCGCGTCGGTCGTCGCTTCGTGAAAGAAGGTGAAACGCAGGCGCTGCGTGCCCCACAAGGCTTCGGCGCTGAGTTCGCTGGTCCAGCTCTTCTCCGGCTTCAGGTCCGGGTTGGTGACCACGTCGGTGCCTGCATTGCCCTGGAACAGTTCGCCTACCGTGGGCACGCGGATCGCACGTCCGGTGGACGCCTTCAGCGCCCAGGTGTCGCCTGTCTGCCAGCCCAGCGCCAGCTTCGGCGAGAACCAGCTGTTCTGGCGTTCCTGGAAGTTGACAGGCACCGCGGTGCCCGTGGCCTTGCTGCCACCCCAGGCGTCCCAGCTTTCAGCGCGGCCGCCGATCACCGCCTTCAAGGCCGGCGTCAGGCTCCAGGCGTCCTGTGCCCACAGGCTGCGCAGGCGCGTGTTGCCATTGAAGCTGCTGACGGGCGTTGTGGCGCCGCCTGCGATCCAGTTGCTGGCGTTGTCGATGCGCTGGCGCCACTGGTATACCTCCTGTTGCAGGCCGAACTCGGCCTGGTGCGCGGCTGCTGCGCGCCAAACGCCCTTGAAGGCCAGCGTGGACCAGCCGGTGCCGGCCAGGTCCGTGATGCGGCCGGCACCGCCGTTGTCGGCCGCAGGCTTGGCCACCGTGGGCGCGCGCGACGTGTCCTTGACGTAGTCGTAGGCACTGGCCGTCACGTCCCAGTCGAACACAGCGCCGGTGCGCCGCTGGAGCGCCAGGCTGTGCATCTCGTGCTGGAGCTGGTCGCGGTTCTGCGGGAAGTCCGTGGCAGCCACGGTGTAGTTGCGGCCGCCGATGCTGGCCACGCCCGCATAGAACGGCGTGCCGTCCGAGACGCGCGTGAGGTAGCTGTTGGACTGGCCGACGGTGTTGTTGTTCCACCAGCCAAAGGTGTACTGCGCACGCAGACCGGGCGCGATGTCCAGCGCCGCCTTCAACTTGGCGTGGTCCTGCACGGTGTGGTACTGCGTTGCCTCACCCAGGATCTGCCAGGGCAGGTTGCTCTTGTCCTGGCCTTGCACGGCACCGTTGACGGCCGTGCCCGTGCCGGTCGTGTTGCCGGTGCTGTTGAACTTGGTGGCGAAGGTCAGCGGCTGGCCGTTGCTGTCCAGCCGGTTCAGGTTGACCCACCAGGCCCAGGGCCCCTGCCGGTCACCCAGCGACACGCTGCCCTGACGGCCACTGGAGCTGGTGTCGGTGTTGTAGAGCTTGAAGGGCGCTGTGTAGTAGCCGACCTTGGCATGCGCCTCGAACTTCGTCGGCATGCGGGTCACGTAGTCCACGACGGCACCGACGCTGTTGCCGGGGTAGGCGGCCGAGAAGGGACCGTAGAGCACGTCCACGCGTTCGATCTCCTCAGGCGTCACCAAACCCCAGCGCGGCGTGAAAGCCGCACCGTTGCCAAGGTAGTTGGACAGCAGGATACCGTCGGCGTACACCATGCTGCGCGCGCTGTTGCCCGTGCCGCTGGCGCGACTGGACAGCACGGCGTGGTTGTAGTCGCCCACGTAGCGCTTGCGCACCAGCAGGCTCGGGAAGTACTTCAGCGCGTCTTCGCTGTCGGTGGCGTTGATGCGCTCTTCGATCTCGGCGCCGGTGATGCCTTCGATGGTGGTGGGGATCTGCAGCGGCAGCGAACTGGTGCGGCCGGCACTGATGGTGACGATGCCACCGTTGCGGACTTGCGCGTCGGCGGCTGCGCCGGCGACCTGGGTCTGGGCTTGCGCAGGCAACGCAGCGAGGGCGGCCATGGCCACAACGGCCAGGCGGAAGGTGGGGGCAGACAACAAGGGAACTCCTGCGGGCCGCGGCCTGAACCGGCAGCGGCGTGAGCGACAACGGAGCCAGCCCGGCGGGCTGGCGCGGCGAGGTCAGCTCAAGGCAGGCGGGCCGCGCGGCTGCGCAGCCACCCACGCATGCAGCGTGCGTGGGGCTTGCAGGAACAGCGGCGCGGCTTCGTAGCCCTCAGGCGGCAGAGGCAGCTTGAGCGCTGCGGGCGGTGGCGCCATGGCATGCGCGGCCGTGGCACAGAAGGGGCAGTGGTCCAGGTGGCCCAGCGCAGACTTCGCTGCATCCACGGGTGTTGCCTGATCGCTGCTGTCCAACACCACCAGCTTCATGCCTTGCGGCGTGCAGACCTCGGTCAGGGCGTGGCCGCCACGAACCTGGGCGAAGGCTTGCGCTACGGTCGGCAGCAGCGCCAGGCTCACCATCGCCAGCAAGGCAAGGCGGCTGAGGGCCAGCAGGTGACGGCGCAGCAGGTTCACGGGGCGGGAGTGTAGGCGACGGTGCCGATGCAGGTCTGACGAAACGCAAGGCCACGCTGGCCAGCCCGATAATCCCTGTATGGCCATCCAGACCGACGACTTCGCCGCCGACCCGCTGCCCCGTGTGGTGAGCGCAGCTCCCGCGTCGCCGAATGAAGAAGCCATCGAACGTGCGCTGCGTCCCAAGGGCCTCACGGAGTACGTCGGCCAGACCAAGGCGCGCGAGCAGCTGGAAATCTTCATCGGCGCGGCCAAGCACCGCGCCGAGGCCCTGGACCATGTGCTGCTGTTCGGGCCGCCCGGACTGGGCAAGACGACACTGGCGCACATCGTGGCGGCGGAGCTCGGCGTGAACCTGCGCCAGACCAGCGGCCCGGTGCTGGAAAAGCCCAAGGACCTGGCGGCCATCCTGACCAATCTCGAGAAGAACGACGTGCTCTTCATCGACGAGATCCACCGCCTGAGCCCGGTGGTGGAAGAAATCCTCTACCCCGCGCTGGAGGACTACCAGATCGACATCATGATCGGCGAAGGCCCGGCCGCACGCTCAATCAAGCTGGACCTGCAGCCCTTCACCCTGGTCGGCGCCACGACACGTGCCGGCATGCTGACCAACCCGCTGCGCGACCGTTTCGGCATCGTCGCGCGCTTGGAGTTCTACACGTCGGACGAGCTCGCGCACATCGTCACGCGCTCGGCCGGCCTGTTGCACGTGCCCATCGACCGCGAAGGCGCACTGGAGATCGCCCGCCGCAGCCGCGGCACACCGCGCATCGCCAACCGGCTGCTGCGCCGCGTGCGCGACTATGCGCAGGTCAAGGGCGACGGCACCATCGACACCGCGCTGGCCGACAAGGCGCTGAAGATGCTGGACGTGGACCCGCTGGGCTTTGACGTGATGGACCGCAAGCTGCTGGAAGCCGTGATCCACCGCTTCAGCGGCGGGCCGGTCGGCCTGGAAAACGTGGCGGCCGCCATTGGCGAGGAAGCCGGCACCATCGAAGACGTGATCGAGCCCTACCTGATCCAGCAGGGCTACCTGCAGCGCACGCCACGCGGCCGCGTGGCCACTGCGGCGGCCTGGCGCCACCTGGGTCTGGTGCAGCCGGCCAAGCCGGCTGAGGACCTGTTCGAAGGCTAGCGGCGGCTGGTGAGCTGTTCGGTCAGGCGTGGGCATCGTCGCCCAGGCCGTCCAGATGGCCGTGGTCATTCCAGCCGACCACCACGAAGCCGTCGCCGTGGAACAGCACGCGGTTGATGGCGGCGTTGCCCAGTTGCCAGGTGCGCGGCGCGTCCAGCGCCACGCAGGTGGCGGCTCGGTACAGGCAGTCCAGCACGCCGCCATGCGCCACCACAGCAATGGCTTCGCCACGGTGCGCATGGGCCAGCTTGGTCAAGGCCGACACACAACGTGCACTGAAGTCCCGCAGCGACTCACCGCCTCCGGGCGCGAAGTCGATTTCGCGCTTGCGCCAGCGCAGCGCATCTTCCGGCCAACGCGTTTCGATCTCGGTGTAGGTCATGCCTTCGAAGCGCCCGAAGGCACGTTCGCGCAGCGCGGCATCGTGCGCTACGGGCAGGCCACAGGCATCCGCCACGGCCTGCGCGGTGGCGGCCGCCCGTTGCAGGTCGCTGCTGTGCACGGCTGTGAGCTCCTCGCCCTGCAGTGCCGCCGCAAGACGGGCGGCCTGCTCACGGCCCCGCTCGTTGAGCGGCACGTCCAACTGGCCTTGGATGCGCTTGCCGACGTTCCAGGCCGTTTCGCCGTGGCGCAGTGCGAAGACGCGCGTCGGCTCCAGCATGGCGCTCAGGTGTCGGCGTCCAGCAGCCGTTGGTTGAGCGTGTAGGTGCCGGAAAACGTGGCCTCGCCAAGTACGCGGCCGGCCAGCTTTTCGCGCACAAGCGGCCCCGTGAACACGCCTTCCAAAGGAAGCCTGGGCACAGCCACGGCATACAAGGTGAAGACGTAGTGGTGGACCAGCGAATCGTTGAAGGGCGGGAAGGGGCCGTCGTAGCCGAAGTACTGGCCGGACATGTCTGCATTGCCCGCAAACCAGCCGGTGTAGTCGTTCAGGCCGTGGCGACCCCCCTTGGGTGCGTCCGGGCCGGGCTTGCCGCGCGCGGTGAAGCCGCGGCTGAATTCACCTTCGGTGATAGCCGCCGGTGTGGGCGGCAGGTCCACGAGCACCCAGTGGAAGAAGTCCACCCGGTCCAGGTCGGCGGGCACTTCGCGGCCGGGCTGGTTGACGTCGTCGCCCTTGCTGGGCACGTCGAAGTCGTGGCAGATGAGCACCAGGCTTTGCGTGCCCGCGGGCAAGTCGCTCCAGGCCAGGTGCGGATTCAGGTTGTCGCTGAAGGTGGCGCCGCCCTGGCCGTCTGCCTTGCCTGCGGCATAGCGGCTGGGAATGCGGTCGCCGTTGGTCCAGCTGTCGCTCCAGAGCTTCATGGTCTTGCTTTCTCCTGGCACAGGTCGGCAGGCATGCGTCACACACCCCAGACGATGGGTTCGCCCGCCGCATGGCTGCGGCGCAGCATCTCGATCAGCGGCCACACACGCTGGCGCAGGCCGACGGCCCGTCTGGCGTCATCGTCTCCGGCCGGTTCAGGCGCTTGAGCAGCCTCAGGATCCACCGCAGCCTGCAGCACTGTGATCAGGCCCGGCATGTCGGCAGGCTCGAAGATGCCCTTGGCCGACGGCTCACGGCCCAGCACCTGGAGCACCTGGTCACCTTGCGGGCCCAGCATGATCAGGTCGCCAGCCGCTGGACTTCTGAATTTGTAAATCATCGTTCGGGCATTGTGCCCCTGCGCTGACCGGCCATGAAAAAAGGCGACCCGGGGGTCGCCTTCGTCACGTGCACGGATCTGGGATCAGGCCGCGCGCTTCTTGCGGGACATCAGGCCCAGGCCAGCCAGTGCCAGGCCCACCAGCGCCAAGGCGCTGGGTTCCGGCACGTTGTTGTTCACCACAGCCCCATTGCGCACTTGGAAGTTGTACTGACCCAGGACGTTGCTGTTCAGGGAATGACGGATCAGGGAGTTCGAGCCGCCGTCGAGCAGTGCACCGTTGACCAGGGAGCCCGCCAGCGTGGCGTTGGACGAGGCACTGGTCCAATAGCCAGCCAGGGCAGAAACACCACCAAGCCCGCCAGAGCCATTGCTGGCATCGCCGGTTTCCCACTGGATCTGGTCGTAGTTGAACTGGATGTCGAAGTCACCGGCAGCGACGTCCGAACGGTCGGTCAGGATCAACTGGAAGCTGTTGAGCTTGTCCACGTGGCTGCCGAAGTAGCCGACGTCGATCCAGTTGACGCCGAAGACGTTGTGGCCGCCCAGCGAGGCTGTGCCGTACTTCGTCAAACCACTTCCGACGCCGCGCGTGTCCACGTCAGCGAAGAACGCGGCGATGATCGGGCCAAAGGCGCCGCTGCTGATGGCGCCAGGCGTGAAGGTGCTCAGCGGGTTGTTGAACGTGACGTTGCCGTTGTTGTTGACGTAGGTGTTGTTGAAATTGGTGCCGTTGATGTTGGCCGTGAAGCCCAAGGCGACCAGGCCCGTGGAGCCGTCATCGTTAGCCGGCAGGGTGTTGCCGTTGAAAAGCGCGGCGTCGTGGACGGCGCCGGCGAAAGCTGCCGGGGCTGCCAGAGACGCGGTCAGTGCGACGGCCAGGGAAATCGAGTGCAATGCCTTCATGGGGTCAGTCCTTGTGGTTTGCGTGTGCAACAAGCCGTTGCGTCTGCATCCCACTAAGCAGCAAGCGGGCCAAGTCTACTAAGTCTTTGTGGGGGTTGGCCTTTTTGTCGCTGGGCTGGTCGTTCGACCAAGCCACTGTCAACGCAGCCGACAACTAGCCGCGCACCAGTCTGATGCGCGGCGTGACAGGCTTCACGGGAAGCTCTTCAGGCAGCTTCGGCAGGCGCTGCTCGAAGCTCATCGCGTCCAGCGCCGGCGCGAACAACCAGCCCTGGAATTCGTCACACCCAGCGTCCAGCAAGAACTGCCGCTGGGCTTCGGTTTCCACGCCTTCCGCGATCACCTTCATGTCCAGCGCGCGGGCCATCTGCAGGATGGCGCGCACGATGCCTGCGTCGCTGTCATCGGCGGGCAGGCCGCTGACGAAACTGCGGTCGATCTTCAGCTTGCCGATCGGGAATTTCTTCAGGTAGGCCAGGCTGGAATAGCCCGTGCCGAAGTCGTCAATGGACATCCGCACGCCCAGCTTCGCCAGGGCGTGCAGGCGGTGCAACGCCTCGTCGGCGTCGTGGACCAGGATGGACTCCGTGAGCTCCAGTTCCAGCAATTGCGGCGGCAGGCCACTGACAGCCAGCACGCTGGCCACGCGGTCGACGAAGTGCGCCTGCTGGAATTGCAGAGCCGAGACGTTGACGGCAATCGGGATGAACTGCCCTTTGGAATGCCACAGCGCCGCCTGGCGCACGGCCTGGCTCAACACCCAGTCACCAATGGGCACGATGAAACCGCTGTCTTCGGCCACCGGAATGAAACGGCCCGGTGGCACGTCGCCCATCTCGGGGTCGCGCCAGCGCAGCAGGGCTTCCGCGCCCGTGACGCGGCCATCGGCCAGGCTCACCTGGGGCTGGTAGAGCAGCCGGAAGCGCCCGCTGACCAGCGCCTGGCGCATCGCGTGGTCCAGCTTCATCTGGCTGCGGCGGTCGACCTCGGCGCGCGCCTGGTGCAAGCGGAAGCTGGCCCGGCCGGCCATCTTCACGGCGCGCATGGCCGATTCGGCGTGGCGCAACAACTCGTCTGCGGTGGTGCCGTGCGAAGGCGCCAGCGCGCCGCCGATGCTGCAGGTCAACGTGAACTGGGCGCCCTCCAGGCTGCAGGGCTGGGCCACCACGTTCAGCACACGGCGCGCGGTGCTTTCGGCCGCTGCGGCGTCGGCCGGCCGCACCATCACCGCAAACTGGTCGCCACCCAGCCGCGCCAGCATGTCTTCCTGGCGCAGGCAGCCCTGGATGCGCTGGGCCACGTCCAGCAGCACCCGGTTGCCAATCTCGTGGCCCAGGCTGTCATTGATGTGGCGAAAGCGGTCCAGGTCGATCACCAGCAAGGCCAGTGAGTTGCCTTCCTTGTGCGACAAGGCCACGGCCTCTTCCACCCGCTCGGTCAGCCGCGCCCGGTTGGGCAGGCCGGTCAGGCAATCAGTGACGGTGAGTTCCTCGATGCGCTCCTGCGCCGCCAAGCGCTCGGTCAGGTCGCGGAAGGACCACACGCGTCCCTGCGGACGCCCGGCGCTGTACAGCGGACGCGTGACCCGTTCCAGCACCTGGCCCGACGCCAACTGCAGGCGATCGGTGGCGGCAATCAGCGAGGCCTGCGCCAGCGCGTGCAGACGCTGCTGGTAGCCGGCCGGGTCCACCAGGCTGCGTGTCATCCAGGCCTGCACGGCCACGTCATCGCGTTGCTGCAGCAGGGCCACAGGCACGCCCCACAGTTCGGCAAAACGGCGGTTGAAGGCGCGCACCCGGCCCCCCAGGTCGGTGACCAGGATGCCGTCGGCCGTGGCCTCCAGGGTGGCCTGCAGTTCGGCCAGCAGTTCTTCGCGCTGCGTCTCGACCCGCTGTTCGGCGCTGCGGTCGGCCAGGGTCACCACTGCGTGGGTGGGCTGGCCCATCTCGAGCGCCAGCCGCACGGGCCGGATGCTGCGATTGACGTTTAACACACGGCCATCGGGCAGGCAGATCACAGTGTCGGTGTGCAGCGGCGACACGTCGCCCAACGCAGCAGCGGCCCACCACGCCAGGTCCTCGGGCGACGCGGCCAGTCCCTCGGGAGGCTGACCGATCCACTCGTCGGCCTTGCGTCCGAAAAGACGCTCTGCCGCCTGGTTGACCGCCACCACTTGGCGCAGGGCCAGGTCTACCAGCCACGCGGCTTGTGGCAGGCCTTCCAGCAGACCGATGTGCAGCACGGGCGGCGGCGTACCCGATTCGCCGGACCCCAGCGAGCCGGGCGCAGCCAAGGAGGCCAGCGCCAACGGGCGCTTCTTCACGCCGCCAGCTCCTGCTCGGACACCGGGCTGAGCGGCTCAAAGTAGTAGGACACCCGCGGCCGCGGGTCCAGGTATTGCACCGCGGCCGGGGGCAACTTGGACGCAGGCAGGCTGCGGCGGATGCCCAGATCGTGCGTGTGTTCCAGGTCCAGCACCAGTGCCTCACCGCGTGGGACCTTGGCGTCGTGCACCAGCACACGTGGCTTCAGCGGCCGGCTGCTGTTGACACCAACGACCATGGCAAAGCGGTCGTCGGTCAGCTGCACAAGGGACCCGGCCGGATAGACCCCCATCATGCGGATGAAGGCGTTCAGCACCGCGCTGTCGAAACGCTGCCGACCCTGTGCAAACAGCACCGACACGGCCTCGTGCGGCGTCAGGGCCAGCGTGCGCGCCTGCGGGTTGCAGAGGTTGTCGTAGCGGTTGACCAGCGACACCACGCGCGCCGCCATCTGCATGCGCTCGCCCGCCAGCTTGGCCGGAAAGCCGCTGCCGTCGGCGTGTTCGTGGTGCTGTGCCAGCACCTTCAAAGCACCCACCGACAGCTCCATGCGGCGCCCAAGGGCCACGCCCTTGGCCACGTGGTCGCGGTAAGCGTTGAGCTCGGCTGCGGAAAAGCCATCCTCGGCATGGCGAAAGCGGTCCGCGACCTCGCTCTTGCCCACGTCGTGCATCAGCGCGCCCACGCCCAGGTCCAGCAGTTCGTGTTCTGGCAGGCCCAGGGTCTTGGCGATCAAGAGAGAGATCACGCCAACGTTGAGCGCATGGGCGGCAGCCCGGTCGCCACCGCCTGACACCAGGCGGATGCCGATCTCGCAGTTGCACATCATCTTGTCCAGGATGGCGCGGGTCAGCTGCTCGGTCGTGCGGCCGGCGTCCTGCGGCCTTGACCCCACGGCGTCGCTCGCGTCGCGCCAGGCCCGTGCCGCTTCGGCGTGCTGGCGCTCGCAGCGCTGCGCGGCGTCGCGTTGGGCGGCCAAGTCCAACCGGCGCTGCTGCGCCACCAGTGCAGCGCCGTCAGCGGCCTCACGGTCCGCGGCGTCGGTGGCCGCGTGGGCCGCCGACGTCGGGTTGATGGCTTCAGGCAGGTCACTCTTTTCCGGCACCCAGCGCAGGCGGGCCAGGCCCAGCCCGCGAAGGGTGCTCAGCTGGTCGGCCGACGTGATGCGGAAGCTGGACAGCGGAAAAGGATGCGACAGCCATCCTCCATCCAATTGGATGAACATGCCGACCCGCAAGTCTTCGACGGCAATGATGGCGGCAGACATGGAACTCCCTGTTTCGACAACGCGGCAGCCCTTGCGGGCCGCTTTACAACAGGGTTTTCGGGCGCAATGGGCCTGGACTTGAGGCCGCGCACCTTTGTCGGTAGGGGCGCTGTGAAACCTGAAGTAAGCCACGGCCTCCGCACACGCTCAGTGGCGGCGCATCTCCAGCCACAGCAAATACAGCCCGCTGGCCACCACCACCAGCGCCCCGGCCACGACAAAGGCGTCCGGCACCTGATGAAAAATCAACCAGCCCCACAAGCTCATGTACAGGATCTGCTGGTACAAAAACGGCCCCAGCACCGACGCCGAGGCATGGCGGTGCGCCATGGCCACGAACAGATGGCCCAGGCCCCCCATCAACCCGCACAGGGCCACCACCGCCCAGCTGAGCGCATCGGGCGGACTCTGCCACTGCAACAAGGCCGGCACTGCCAGCACCAAGGCGGCCCCGCAGGCCGAGACCAGTTGCATCGCCTGCGGCGACTCGGTCGCCGCCATGCGCCGCGTCAGCAGGTTGAAGGCGGCGTAGAGCAGCGCGTTCAGCACCGACAGGAAGATCGCCGGGTGAAAAGCCTGCGACCCAGGCCGTATCACCAGCAGCACCCCCGCAAACCCCAGCAGGATGGCCAGCCAGCGCCGCCCGTCCAGTCTTTCGTGCAGCCACCAGGACGACAGCAGAGCAATCAGGATGGGCACAGAGAACTGCATGGCGCCGGTCACGGCCAGTTGCAAGTACTGCAGCGCCCAGAAGTTCAGGCCCGTCATGCTGGCCAGCATGGCCGAGCGCAACAGGTGCAGGCGCCAGTCGCGCACGCGCCAGATCGACAAGCCCTGCGTTGGGGACAACAGCAGCACCATCAACACCACGTGGGTGGCAAAACGCAGCCACACCACCTCCACCACCGGCAGTGACTGCACCAGCCACTTGGCCGACGCGTCCAGGATCGCGAAGCAGAAGGTGGCCAGGGTGACCAGGGCAATGCCCATGCGCCGCGAGCGGGCGCTGTCAATTTTCAGCACCGGCGCATCCTAGGGCCAGGCGCCGCACAGCCCTGCAGACCCGGGCTGCACCAACGCCCGGACGATTGCCTAGACTCGCAGGTCCACGACCAGGAGCGCCCCGTGATCCTAGAAATCGCCGACATCCAGATCCCGCCCGGCCAGAACGCCGCCTTTGAAGAGGCCATCCAGCGCGGCCTGGACACCGTCATCCGCCAGGCCCAGGGCTTCAACGGCGCCAAGGTCAACCGTTGCCTGGAACGGCCCGAGCGCTACGTCCTGCAGATCTTCTGGGCCACGCTGGAAGACCACACCGTGGCCTTCCGCCAGGGGCCGCTGTTCCCGCAGTGGCGCGCCATCGTCGGGCCCTTCTTCGCGGCGCCGCCTGTGGTGGAGCATTTCGAGTTGGCCTGCAAAGTCTGATCAGCACAGAGAAGGAGGCAAGGCCATGACACGCGAAGCCGCACTCGCCCGGGCCGCCGGCCACTTCGACAGCGGTGACTTCGTGCGCGACCTGTCGCGCCGTGTCGCCTTCCGCACCGCCAGCCAGGAATCGGATGCCGGGCCCGCGCTGGCGGCGTATCTGCAGGCTGAGATTGGCCCTTCGCTCGCGAAGTTGGGCTTCGGATTCAGCATCCACCCGAATCCCGAGCCCGCCTATGGACCCCTCCTGGTGGCCAGCCGGCACGAAGGCGATGACCTGCCCACCGTGCTGATGTACGGCCACGGCGACGTCATCCGCGGCCAGGACAAGAGCTGGACACGCGGCCAGGGTCCGTGGACCTTGGCGGTGGAGGGCGAGCGCCTCTACGGCCGCGGCACGGCCGACAACAAGGGCCAGCACAGCATCAACATGGCCGCACTGGCCACGGTGCTGGCGCTGCGCGGCAAGCTCGGCTTCAACGTCAAGTGGCTTCTGGAAACGGGCGAAGAAACCGGCTCCCCGGGCTTGCACGACTTCTGCGCGGCCCACAAGGACCTGCTGGCCGCGGATGTGCTGATCGCCAGCGACGGCCCGCGCCAAGGGCGCGACCAGCCCACCGTCTTCCTGGGTTCACGCGGTGTGGCCAATTTCACGCTCACCTTGAATCTGCGCGACGGCGGCCACCACAGCGGCAACTGGGGCGGCCTGCTGCGCAACCCGGGCACGGTGCTGGCCCACGCCATCGCCAGCCTGGTGGACGCGCGCGGCGTGATCCAGGTGCCGGCACTGCGGCCGCCGCCCATCCCGGCCAACGTACGCGCCGCACTGCAGGGCCTGCGCTTTGGCGGCGACCCGGGTGACCCCGCCGTCGACGAAAACTGGGGCGAGCCCGGCCTGACGCCAGCTGAACGCGTGATTGCCTGGAACACGCTGGAAGTGCTGGCCTACAAGACCGGCAACCCGGACTTCCCGGTCAATGCCATCCCGCCCGTCGCGCAAGCCCACATGCACATGCGCTTCGTGGTCGGCACCGACATGGACCATCTGCAGGACGTGCTGCTGGCCCACCTGGCAGCCCACGGCTTTGGCGACGTGGCGGTGAGTGACCTGCGTGTCAGCGTGGCCACGCGCCTGGACCCGGACAACGCCTGGGTGCGCTTCACCCTGGCCAGCATCGAACAGAGCACCGGCAGGAAGCCCGTGCTGCTGCCCAACCTGGGTGGCAGCCTGCCGAATGATGTGTTTGCCGACATCCTGGGCCTGCCCACGGTGTGGGTACCGCACAGCTATGCCGCCTGCCAGCAGCACGCGCCTGACGAGCACCTGCTGGCGCCCGTGGCACGCGAGGCGCTGCAACTGATGACCGGCCTGTTCTGGGACCTCGCTGCGGCGGCACCCACGCTGCCGCGTCGCGCGGCGTGAGTGCTGCGATCAGAGCCGTGTGGTGAGCGACACCCAGGCGTCGGGCAACCAGTCCGTCGCGCGCGCCTCCAGCCACTTGTCGCCGCCAGTCAGGATGGCGACGCCCATCAACAGCAGCAAAACGGCAAAGGCCGTCTTGAGTGCATCCACCCGTGCCATCACCCAGGTCCGGGACCGCTGGAAGCCCGCTCGCGAGGCGTAGGCCACCGCCACCAGCGGCAGCGCCGCGCCCAGGCCGAACAGGCCCAGCACCAAGGCACCACGTGCCACGCCGCCCTCGCTGGCCACCAAGGTGAGGGCAGACGCCAGCAGCGGCCCGGAACACGGGCTCCACACCAGGCCCAGCAGGCTGCCGAGCGCAAATGCGCTGGCCAGCGACGCGCCGCCCAACTTCGCTGTGGCCGCCTGCGCGCCGCTGGCCAGGGGCGTCATCCACTGCGTGAAGCGCGCGTTCCAGGCCGGCACCAGCATCACCAGGGCGAAGGCGATGATCAGCAACGCGCCGACTGTGCGCACCACGTCGCCGTCCAGCCCCAAGGCCGGTCCGGCCGCGCCCACCAGCATTCCCAGCACCGTGAACGACGCGACCATGCCCGCACCCATGGCTACGGGCGCCAGCCGGTGGGCTTGCAAGGCCCCGCCCAGCACCAGCGGCAGCAGCGGAAAGACACAGGGGCTGAGTGTGGTCAGGCTGCCCGCGGCCAGGCTCAAGCCGGCCTGCGGCAAGGACAAGCTCATGCCTGGCCAGCGCCGGTCAGAGCGCAGCCTTCAGGGACGCGCGCAATTGGTCGGCCCCGGTCTCGCCCGCCAGGCGCGACTTCTCTTCCTTGCCCTTGAAGACGATCAGCGTGGACTGTGTGCGCACGTTCATCGCGCGCTTCAGGTCCTTTTCCTT
Organism: uncultured beta proteobacterium; assembly: GCA_963750785.1. Taxonomy (GTDB): domain Bacteria; phylum Pseudomonadota; class Gammaproteobacteria; order Burkholderiales; family Burkholderiaceae_C; genus Rubrivivax. The sequence goes on from CAVVSC010000017.1 coordinate 55,886, forward strand.
GTCGTAGTCGGCGCTGAGCACGGTGATGTCCAGGCCCTTTTCGGCCTTCAGCTGCGTGAAGCTCTTGTCCTGGGCACGGCAGGTGGGGCACCAGTCGGCACGGAAGTGCACAGCCACCGGTTGACCGGCCGCTTGAGCAGCCTGCAGCGCTTCTGCGCTGTAGGGCTTGATTTCCAGCGCGTGCGCTGCGAAGGCCATGAAGCAGGCGGCCAGGGCAGCGGCGCTCTGGGTGAAAAGGGCGGTTCGGGTCATGCGGGCTCCTGGAAGTAGGTGCAAAGCTGAGGTGATCAAGTCACCGCCTCCATTCGCCCCACCAGGCGCTTGGGTTACACCCCGCCTACCAGCGCAGCAAGCGTGGCCCCAGCAGCGCGCCCAGGCCCGCGGCCGCCAGCACGCCGGCGGAATACCAGACCGCGACAAAGGCCACCGAGGGTTCCGGGCAACCGATGGCATAGGCCGCTGACCCCGCGGCACCGGCCACCAGGCCTGCCGCCGCGCCCGCCCGCCGCGGGCGCGGCGGCGCCAGGCCGCGCAGGGCCCACAGCAATCCGCCAAACGCGGGCAAGGACAGCAACAGCACATTGCGCGGGCAGACGACCCAGGTGCTGCCCAGCAGGGCTTCCGCACGCTGGCCCGGCGCAGCCGCCCACACCGTGGCCAGGCCCGCCAGCACCACCGCGGCAAGTACCACCAGCAAGCCCCGCGGCGCGCGGCCATCGTCTGCACCTGGACGCGCCAGCCGCCACAGCCACCACAGGCTGCAGCCACCCAAGCTGGCGGCATAGATGAATTTGATCCAGGGCACCTGCGTGGCAAAGGCGGCGCTGGGCAAGGAGCCGAGCGTCACCGCCGCCAACGCCAAGGACAGCAACGCGCCGCCCAGCAGCGCCGGCAGCAAGCGGCGCCACGCCAGACCGGGCAGGACCGGGCCCGCCCGGCGCGCCAGCAGCGTGATCAACTCGTCCGTCTTCATGCCGCCCATCACGTACCCCGAGCCGGCGCCGCCACCCAGGCGGCCAGCTTCTTCAGCCCGCGGTGCACCTGCACCTTCAGTGCGGACACCGACACACCGGTCTGCGCCGCGGCTTCCTCGACCGACAGGCCTTCGATCTTGGTCAGTGCGATGGCCCGCTGCTGCGCGGCCGGCAGTTGTGCCAGCAGACCGGCCAGGTCGTGACGGGCCTCGGCACGGCCGTCCTCGGGCTGCGCCAGCAGCGACTCGTCCACCCCTTCCAGCGGGTCCTGCAGCGCGCCGCGTCGGCCGTGGCGCCGGGCGTGGTCCACCCACTTGTAGCGGGCGATGGACAGCACCCAGTTGGCCACGGGCAGGCCCGGCTCGTGCGTGCCACGTTGCAGATGAACCGCCAACAGAGCTTCCTGCACCACATCCTCCACGTCCGCCGGAGCCTGCACCATGCGCCGGCGCAGGTAGGCGCGCAGCCGCGCGGCGATCAGCACCAGGGCCGCACGGTACGCGGCGTCATCGCCCACACGCGCCGCTTCCCACAAGGGGCCAACGGCGGCTTCGAACGCATCCTGGTGGTCCATTCGCTGGCGGGGGCTGCGGGGTTACAGGCGGTTCAGCCCATCAGGCCGGCAGGTGCAGCGTGACCGTGGTGCCCACGCCCGGCGTGGACACCACGTCGACCCGGCCGCGGTGCAGTTCCGCAATGCGCTTGACGATCGCAAGGCCCAAGCCCTTGCCCTCTTCGCTGGTCGCCGGGGCGACACTGTCACGGGCCTGGTAGTGGCGGTCAAACAGGTGCGGCAGGTGCGAGGCCGCGATGCCCGTGCCTTCGTCGGCCACGCTCACCTGCACCTCGGCGCCCGCACATGCCGCGCGGACCCGAACGGCACGGTTGGCGGGTGTGTACTTCAGCGCGTTGTCCAGCAGGTTGGCCACGGCACGTTCGAACAGCTCCACATCCACCTCGGCCACGGGCGGCGAGTCGCCCCGCTGTTCAAAGCTGAGCACCACGCCCTGGCGACGTGCCCGCTCGGCAAAGCGCAAGGTGATGTCGTCCAGCACCTCGCCCAGATCCAGCTTCATCGGGCGCAACTGGAAGGCGGGCTCGTCCAGTTGCGCCAGGTCGCCCAGGGACCGCACCATGCCAGCCGCATTGCGGGTGTTGCGCAGCGCTGTCTCTACCAGTTGCGTGTCGGCAGTGCGCGCAAGGTCGCCCTGCCAACGGGTGTGCAGGGTTTCCAGGCACGCCACGGTGGCGGTCAAGGGGCTGCGCAGGTCGTGGGACAGGTTGCTGACGCTTTCGCGGCGGAAGCTGTCCAGCCGGCGCAGTTCGTCCCATTGCTGGCGCAGGGTGGCCAGGAGCGCGTGGAAGCCGCCGCGCAGACGGCTGAACTCGTCGTCGGCGCCGCCCGCGCCCTGGCCGGCTGGCGCGGCCACGGTCGCTGCGCCGGTGAAGCCTTCGCGCGCCGCGGTGTCCACCTCGTCACTCAGCACCCGCAGCGGGCGCGTCACGGTGACGATGATCCAGGCCGCCAGCGCCGACGCCAGCAGGATCACCAGGGCCACCGGTGCCAGCGCCGGGGATGTCAGGCTCATGCCCACCAGTTCCAGCCGCTTGAAGGGCAGGCGGGGCTTGCGGCAGACCAGGTACAGATAGCCGGCCGCGTCCACGTCGGGCCGGATGACGGCGCGGCGCAAGACGCGCGCGGCCACCACGGCGTCTGTTTCCATGAATTCCGGGTCGTCGCCCATCACATAGGCAGCCTCGCGGCTGCCCTGCGCAGCCGCACCTGCGGCCGTACGCACCGGTGGCAGCGCCACGCGGAAGCCCGGCGGCAGCTGCGCCTGCCCGGTGCTGGCCAGCACGGTGCCGTCTGCGGACAGCAGGTAGAGCTGGCTGTCGGGCTCGTAGAGCATCAGGTTGCGCAGGAAGATGGTGAACTCGTCCGGGCTGCGCTGCTGCAGGTCCAGCATGTCCGGGTGCTGGGCGACGACACGCGCCAGAAAGGCGTCGCCCCGCTGCCAGATGGATTCGTGCTCGAAGCGCTGGAAAGCCAGCGCCACCGTGATCAGGCAACCTACCGCCGTGGCCAGGCCGGTGAGAAAGACGACCAGCGCCAGTCGCCAGCGCACCGACAGTTTCATCGGGGTGCGTCGCGCATCTTGTAGCCGGCACCGCGCACCGTCAGGATGAAGCGCGGGTTCATGGGGTCCGTCTCCAGCTTGGCGCGCAGCCGGTTGATGTGGGTGGTGACGGTGTGCTCGTAGCCTTCGTGGGCGTAGCCCCAGACGGCGTCCAGCAGCTGGGTGCGCGAAAAGACCCGCCCCGGCGCCTGCGCAAAGTGCAGCAGCAGGTCGAATTCCAGCGCGGTGAAGTCCAGCGCCTGGCCCGCCAGGCGCGCCTCGCGCCGCGCCGGCCAGATCTGCAATTCGCCATTGCCCACCGGCTGGTCGTTGGCCGGTGCGGCGGCGGCCGCTCGCAGCAGTTCGGCGCGGCGCAGCAGGGCCTTCACGCGGGCCAGCAGCTCGGCCATGGAAAAGGGTTTGCTGAGGTAGTCGTCCGCGCCCAGCTCCAGCCCCAGCACGCGGTCCAGTTCCGTGCTCTTGGCGGTGAGCATCAGGATGGGCGTCGCGCGGCCCTTGGCGCGCAGCGCCTTGCAGACTTCCAGACCGTCCAGCCCCGGCATCATCAAGTCCAGCACCAGCAGGTCGCTGGCATGCTGCAGTTCATGCGCCAGCGCCGCCAGCCCGTCGGCCACCGCCGTGACGGCATGGCCCGCCTGCTGCAGGTTCAGCACGATGAGGTCGCGGATGTCGGCCTGGTCTTCGGCCACAAGGATCTGGCTGGGCATGGTGAAGACAGTCGCTCGCGTCAGGGCTTTCTTACGTCGATGTGATCAAAACGTGATCTTTGGTGAGCAGGGCGCGATGCGCGGTGGCGAGAGTAACCCCACTGACACGAACCCAAGACCAGCGCCATGCAAGCAAGCACCCTCACTGCCGCGTTCTCAGCCTCCCAGCCCGCGTTCATCCCCTTGACCTGGACCGACCTGCTGCCGCACCGCGCGGTGCTGGTGCAATACGCACGCCGCCGCCTGCTGGACCCGTCGCTGGCCGAAGACCTGGTGCACGACGTGTTTGAAGCCGTGGTCACCGGCCGCGCCGCCTTTGGCGGCCGTGCCGCGCTGCGCAGCTGGCTGGTGGGCGTGCTGAAGCACAAGATCGTGGACCTGGTGCGCCAGCGCAGCGGCCACGACAGCCTGGACGCGGGCATGGACAACGACGACGACGATCACGGCGCGCCCGAACTGGTCTGCCCGCAGCCCGGCCCCGACGAAGTGGCCGAGCACCGCCAACGCCTGAGCCGCACCCTGTCACGCATCCAGAAGCTGCCCGCCAACCTGCGCGACGTGGTCGACCTGCGCCTGCTGCAGGACCGCGAAACCGACGATGTCTGCCGCACGCTGGCGATCAGCGAGCAGAACCTGTTTGTGCGCCTGCACCGCGCGCGCCGCGCATTGGCTGCCTGACCCCGACCAAGCCTCCCGCAGCGGAACCAGCTCTGCTGGAGCCGCTGCCGGACGGCCCAGGGCTGGCTGCTTCTGGCAGCCAGCGGGAGCGCAAGCGAGCTTGGGGGTCAGTTCAGCAGCAGGTCCAGCAGCGACAGCAGGCGCGGCAGGTCGATGGGCTTGGTCACGTAGTTCACAAACCCCGCCTGGGCCGCGCGTTCGCGGTCAGCGGGCATGGCGTTGGCGCTGACCGCCAGCACGGGCACATGGCGCGTGCGCGGGTCGGCACGCAGGCGGCGCAGCACCTCGAAGCCGTCCATGTCTGGCAACTGGATGTCCAGCAGCACCAGGCTGGGCTTTTCGCGCCAGGCCATGGCCAGGCCTTCTTCAGGGTGCGCAGCCATCAGCAAGCGGACCGCAGGCCGCAACGCGAGCATGCCCTGCATGAGCAGGCGGTTGACTTCGTTGTCCTCGATGTAGAGCACCTTGTGCTGGCGCGTTGCGGCACCCGGGTTCACGCCTTCCGCCGTGGGTGACATGGGCGCGTTCGCAGGGCCCTTGGCCTGCGCCCGGGAGAGCGACACCCAGAAGCAGCTGCCTTCGCCCGGCACACTGGTCACGCCGATCGCGCCCTGCATCAGGTTCACGAGCCACTTGCTGAGGGCCAGCCCGATGCCGACGCCTTCCACGTCGGTACGCGCGGCGTCCAGCCGTTCAAAGGCGTGGAAGAGGCGCTCCCGCTGCTGCGGGTCCAGCCCCGGCCCGGTGTCGCTCACTTCCATGCGCAAGGTGTCACTGGCCAGGGTCCAGCGCACCTCTACACGACCGCCCGGCCGGTTGTACTTGACCGCGTTGGAAAGCAGGTTCAGCAGCACCTGTTTCAGGCGGGTGCGGTCGGCCACCACGACCGCAGCCCCCGCCCCGGCCGATTGCACCTCCAGAACGATCCCCCGCGCCGCCGCCGCCGGCTCCACCAGAGGCAGGCATTCCTTGACCAGGTCTTCCACGACCACGGGTGCCAGGTCCAGCAGCAGCGTGCCGGCTTCGATGCGCGCCAGGTCCAGCACGTCGTTGATGAGGCTCAGCAGGTGGCGGCCGCCGCGCAGCAGTTCCTGCACACGGCTGCGCTGCACGGGACCCAAGGGTTCGCTGCGGTCGGTCTCCAGCAACTGGCCAAAACCCAGCACCGCGTTCAGCGGCGTGCGCAGTTCGTGCGACATGCGCGACAGGAATTCCGACTTCGCGCGGTTGGCGCGCTCGGCCTCTTCCTTCGCGGCAATCAGCTCCATCTCGGCCGCCTTGCGTTCGGTCATGTCCCACCCGTAGGCGATGAAGCCGTCGAAAGCCCCGTCGGGTGCCACGCGCGGGATGCCATGGTCCGTCAGCCAGACCAGTTGGCCGTCACTGCGCATCAGCCGGAACTCCACCTCAAAGGCCTCACACCGCTCCGTGGCCCGATCGAAGACCTGGCGGCAATGCGCAGCATCGTCCGGGTGGATGCGCTCGGCCCATGGCGCCGCCAGTTCCTGCTCCAGGTTCCGCCCGGTAGTTGCCAGCCAGCGCTGGTTGAACCAGAGCGGCTGCCCGCGGGCGTCACAGATCCAGATGAAGGCTGGCGCAGCATCGGCCATGGTGCGGAAGCGGCTCTCGCTTTCCTCCAGGCGCTGCTGCGCGGCCACGCTGGCCGTCACGTCGGTGTAGGTGCGCACGATGCTGCCGTCATCGGACGGGTGCGTCTGCACTTCCAGCAGCGTGCCGTCCACGCTGTGGCGGCGATAGATGGCCGGGCGCTGCAACCAGGGCTGATGGTTCACCAGGTCGGTGGGCGGTATGTGCCCATGGGCCATCTGGTAGGCCAGCACCTGCTGAACCGTCGGACGCTGTTGCATGAATTCGTCCGGGATGTTCAGCAACTGCACGAAGCGGCGGTTGTACGCATTGGTACGCCCGCTGGCTTCGACACTCAGCACGCCCTGCGACAGGCTGTTGAGCGTCACCTCCAGAACGTGAGACTTCTGTGCCAGCAGCTCACCCGTCATGCGGATCTGCTGCTCTGCACGTTTGAGCGGGCTGATGTCCGAGAACATGCCGACCGCGCCCACCTTGCGACCTTGCGCGTCGTAGATGGGCGTGGCGTTGTTGTAGCAGTGCACAAGGCCACCGTCGGCACGGATCAGCGTGACCTCGTAGCTGCTGGCCACGCCCCCGCTGCGCTGCGCCACGTTCTGGCGGAAGACACGCTCGTTGTCGGCGTCGACAAACTCGAAGATCGTGCGCCCCAGCATCTGCGGCAGCGTGAGGCCCAGCATGCGGCACATGGCCGGGTTGGCGTCGGTCGTGCGCTGTTCGTTGTCGATGAACCAGATGCCCTGTTCGGTGCGTTCGATCAGCAGCGACAGCATGCGCTGCTGGTCGGCGACGCGCGTCTGCGTGAGCCTGCGCTCGGTGACGTCGGCATAGAACATCACAAAGCCGCCGCCAGGGGTCGGGCTGCGGCGCAGCTCGATGGACTGCCCGTTCGGCCGGGTGCGCTCGTAGTCCGAAGCGGGCCCTTGGCTCAAGGTCTGCAAGCGGCGCTGGGCCAGGGACTCCACGTCCTGGTCGCCCTGCTCGCCCAGCTCACCGGCCTGCGCCATGACCCGCAGCAGGTCCAGCAGCCGCGCGCCGACAAAGACCTGCTCGGGCCGCAGGCCGGTGAAGTCCAGGAAATGCTGGTTCCACGCGCGCAGGGTCAGCGCGGCGTCAAAGACGCTCAGACCTTCGACCGCATGGTCGAAGATCAGGCGCATCAGCGCGTCGCCTTCGGGTGCGCCCTGCGCCGGGCTCAGCGACGGCGGATGCGGTTCGATCGGCGCGGTCATGCCGGATTTTGGCTTGGACCCCGCTGCGCCAGGCGCCTCAGACGATCTTGATGCTGAGATTGGGCAGTTTGTCGATATGGCATTCGATGACATCACCACGCACCACCGGGCCGACGTTTTCCGGCGTGCCGGAGTAGATGATGTCACCCGGCATCAGCTCGAACGCTTCGCTGAGCTTGCTGATCTGCTCGGCCACGCTCCAGATCATCTGGTTGAGGTTGGCGTTTTGCTTGGTGACGCCATTGACCTTGAGCCAGATGCCACCCGCGGCGAAGGCGCCCGTCTGGCTGGCCAGGTGGAAGGGGCCGATGGGCGCGCTGCGGTCGAAGCTCTTGCCGATTTCCCACGGCTTCTTTTCATCGCCCATGGCGCGCTGCAGGTCGCGGCGTGTCATGTCCAGGCCCAGCGCGTAGGCATAGACATGGTCCAGCGCCGTGGCCATGGGGATGCTGCGGCCACCCTTGCTCAGCGCCGCCACCAGCTCCACTTCGTAGTGGTAATTCTTGGTCAGCGGCGGATACGGGTGGTCGGCCACCGTGCCTGGGGCGACGTTCTGGATCGCGTCGGTGGGTTTCTGGAAAAAGAAGGGCGGCTCGCGGTCGGGGTTGGAACCCATTTCGATGGAGTGCGCGCGGTAGTTGCGGCCGATGCAATAGATGCGCCGCACCGGGAACATCAGATCACTGCCCACGATGGGCACGTAGGTGTCAGGCACCGTGAAGGGCGTCTTCACGCCCTGCGCCTGGCCAGGCAGCGCGCAGCCGGCGACGGCGCCCACAGCCATGGTGGCTGAGGTGGTGAACATTGAACGGCGATCCATGGGGTGTCTCCTTCGGTGGTTGTTCAGGGGTCGTTGGGGGTGTTCAGGTGACTTCGGATGCCTTCGGGCTCAAGCCGGGGCCAGCACGAAATCGATCTCCATCACCGGCACGTCGCTGTCCGGCACCGCCTTGCAGTGCAGGGCCAGCGGCGCACGCACGCCAAAGACGGCGTCGCGTTCCAGCCAGGGGTCTTCGGCGTCAAACAGCTCGGTGACCAGGGTGCGGTAGCCGGGCGCGCTGACGATGACGTGCACATGCGCCGGCCGCCAGGCGGTGCGGCCCGCGGGACCGACCACGTCGTGCCACACGGGCCCATCGGTAGGGATCTGGTAGGGCTGGGGGCGGATGCTGCGAATGGCAAAGCCGCCGTCCACCGCCACGCGCAATTGGCAGCGCAGGTTGTCTTGGGGTTGCGCCGGGTCCAGTTGCCAGTACAAGCCGTTGGCTGCGTTCTGCCAGAAGTCCAGCGTGGCTTCGGGCAGCGGCGCGCAGTCCGCGCCCAACACCCGGCCGCGGATCAGCACCTGCGCACCCGCATTGCCAGGCGTCAGGTCCGCAGGGTTGTCCTTCCAGGGCGAACCGTCCGTGTGGAAGGGGCCCAGCACGCTGCCCGGTGTGGTGCCGGCCGCGCCTTCGGGGCTGGCCAGCAGATCCACCAGACTGGACAGGCCCAGCACGTCCGACAGCAGACCGAACTCGCTTCGGGTGTCGCTGCTGATGTCACCCGTGCGGTGCAGGAAGCCGATGGCCCGGCGCCATTCGGCATGGCTCAGCTTCGTGGATTTTGCAAAGGCGTGCAGGTGCAGCACCAGTTGCTGCATCAGTTCGCGCTGCCGCGCGTCGGGCAGTCCCGCAAAACTGTCTTGGGCGATTTGCGTGATGTTGGAGAGCTTGATGTCGCGCATGGTCAGATGGCGTCCGGACCAGCCCACTCTAATCGTCGACAACCCGCGCAGCGCGGCGGCCGGGCAAAACACAGACGGGGTTTTCCCAGCCCGTCGGCCGCGCCAGATGCGGGCGTCTCGCGTCGAATGGCTCCCCGGCCCGACCTCAGCGCGCCTGGCCCAGGCCGATGGGTGCAGGCGCCATGTTCAGGATCTTGCTGAACAGGGGCTGGAAGTCCGGTTGCGCCGGGTGACCGGCCAGCGGGTCGCGGTTGCCGGCAAAAGCCGCATCCAGTTCTTCCCAATCCGAAGGGCTCAGGTGCTCGCGCGCCGCGGGCAGGATCTGCTGTTCCTCCAGGGCCATGTGCTCCAGGTAGAAGCGGGTGTAGCGCTCCACCGCCGTTTCAAAGTTGGCGCGTCGGGGATCGCCCATCACTTCGAAGGCCAGTAGTGCGTGCTCCAGGTCGCGGATGGCCTTCTCGCCCAGGACGTGGTCGCTTTCCAGGCGGTCCAGCGTGGTGGCCAGCTGCGGACAACGCTGGCGCACGCGCGGAAAGAGCAGTTCGCTTTCTTTCGGGTGGTGCAGTTTTTCCGGGAATTCATCGACATAGAACAGCATGGCGCGCAGGACCTCGAAATCCGGCGGCCGCGCGTCGCGGCGGGCTTGCGACAGCATGAGTGAGAGCGAACGCAGCATGGCCGCCAGGGCCTGATGCTCCTCTTGGATGACGTCCATGGCGATGTGTCTCATGCGCCCAGCATGGCAGCCCCGGCCGCAGCGCGGTTGACACAGGTCAACGCGGATCATTCCTTGCTAGGCCGGCCCCTTTGCAGCCGCTGCACGCGCGCCTGGGTCGGCGCAAACAGGGCCTGCAGCGCGGCCAGCAGGCCTTCAGCCCGGCGGCTGTTGTCCGCATGCAGGTTGCAGACATAGACATCCAGCGTCACGGCCGCCTTTTCCGGCCAGGTGTGCACGGCCAGGTGGCTTTCGGCCAGCAGCACCACGCCGGTGACGCCACCGGGTGCCGGGAAGCGGTGGAACAGCTCGCCCACCGGCTGCAGCCCAGCCTGATGCACTGCGGCCAGGCAGGCAGCGCGCAGGGCGTCCGGCTCGACCATGACCGGGCGCCCGGGCGGGCAGCCGCTCAGGTCGGCAGTGAGGTGCAGCCCTTCCATGCAGGAATCATAAGGAGCGGCCCGGACAGCCTCCTAGAATCCCAAGTTCCCCCGCACTGCACACCCTGCGCCGATGGCCACCCCCGCACAAGACATTTCCCTGATGGCCAACGCCATCCGCGCACTGGCGATGGACGCCGTGCAGCAGGCCAATTCCGGCCACCCCGGCGCCCCCATGGGCATGGCCGACATGGCAGTGGCCCTGTGGAGCCGCCATCTCAAGCACGACCCCAGCGCGCCGACCTGGGCCGACCGTGACCGCTTCGTGCTGAGCAACGGCCACGGCTCCATGCTGCTGTACGCGCTGCTGCACCTGACGGGCTACGACCTGCCCATGAGCGAGCTGCGACGCTTCCGCCAGCTGCACAGCAAGACGCCCGGCCACCCGGAAGTGGACGTGACGCCTGGCGTGGAAACCACCACCGGCCCGCTGGGTCAGGGCCTGAGCAATGCGGTGGGCATGGCACTGGCCGAGAAGCTGCTGGCCGCGGAATTCAACCGCGAAGGCCACACGGTGGTGGACCACCACACCTATGTCTTCATGGGCGACGGCTGCCTGATGGAAGGCATCAGCCACGAAGCCATCGCGCTGGCGTCGGCCTGGAAGCTGAACAAGCTGGTGGCGCTGTACGACGACAACGGCATCAGCATCGACGGCAAGATCGAACCCTGGTACCCGGACAACGCCGGCTTGCGCTTTGCTGCCATGGGCTGGAACGTGGTGGGCCCCGTGGACGGCCACAACGTGGACGCGGTGGACGCTGCGCTGGCCCAGGCCCGCGCAAGCAGCACCATGCCCACGCTGGTCATCTGCCGCACCAGCATCGGCAAGGGTTCGCCCAACCGCGCCGGCACGTCCAAGGCGCATGGCGAGCCGCTGGGCGCGGACGAAATCAAGCTGACGCGCGCGGCGCTGGGCTGGAACCACGAACCCTTTGTCATTCCCGAGGCGGCCTACAGCGCCTGGGACGCCAAGGCCGCTGGCGGCGCCGCCCACAGCCGCTGGTCCGACGCCTTTGCCGCCTATGAAAAGGCCTTCCCCGCGCTGGCCACCGAACTGACCCGCCGCATGCGCGGCGAACTGCCGGCCGACTTCGTGGCCACCGCCGTGGCGGCCATTGAAGGTGCGGACGCCAAGGCCGAGACCGTGGCCTCGCGCAAGGCCAGCCAGCTGGCGCTGGAAGTCTTCACCAAGGCTCTGCCCGAACTGCTGGGCGGCAGTGCGGACCTGACCGGGTCCAACCTGACCAACACGTCCAGCACCGCCCCGCTGCGCTTTGACGAGCACGGCAATGTGGTTCAGAAGGACGGCATGGGTGGCCGCCACATCAACTACGGCGTGCGCGAATTCGGCATGGCCGCCATCATGAACGGCGTCACGCTGCACGGCGGCTTCATTCCCTACGGCGGCACCTTCCTGACCTTCAGCGACTACAGCCGCAATGCCATCCGCATGGCCGCGCTGATGAAGAAGCGGGTCATCCACGTCTTCACGCACGACAGCATCGGCCTGGGCGAAGACGGCCCTACCCACCAAAGTGTGGAGCATGCGGCCAGCTTGCGCCTGATTCCCAACCTGGACGTCTGGCGCCCTGCCGACACCGCTGAAACAGTCGCCGCCTGGACCATGGCCCTGGGCAACGCCAGCCGGCCTTCGGCCCTGCTGCTGAGCCGCCAGAACCTGCCCTACCTGCCCAAGGGCAAGCTGTCGGACATCGGCAAGGGCGCTTATGTGCTGGCCGAGCCGACGGAAGTCGGCCTGAAGAAGAAGACCCAGGCGGTGATCATGGCCACCGGTTCCGAAGTGCAACTGGCGCTGCACGCCCAGGCCGAACTGGCCAAGCTGAAGATCGCCGTGCGCGTGGTCAGTGTGCCCAGCACCACCACCTTCGACCGCCAGAGCGTGGCCTACAAGCGCAGCGTGCTGCCCGACGGCGTGCCACGCGTGGCCATCGAAGCCGGCGTGACCGCCGGCTGGTGGAAGTACGGCTGCGCAGCCGTGGTGGGCATCGACACCTACGGCGAAAGCGCACCGGCGCCGGAGCTCTTCAAGCACTTCAAGCTGACCGCCACCAACCTGGTGGCCGTGGTCCGCAAGGTCCTGGGACGCTGACAGCGCGCGGGACTGCCGACATGCGCGGCCTTCTGCGCTTGCTTGCGGTGTCGCTTGCGGTGTCGCTTGCTGTACCGCTTGCTGCGCTGCTGGTCGGCGCAGCCGCTGCGCAGACGGCCGAGCTGCAGCCCTCGGCCGCGAAGCAGTGCCTGCGCCATGTCGGCGGCGAGGGCCAGCAGCCCGAGTACCCCATTGCCGCCTACAACGCCGGCACCGCGGGCCGCGTGCAGGTGGCCTTCGACTTTTCCAGCCCGGACCGCCCGCCCGAGGTAACCGTCTTGCTCCAGCAAGGCGGTGAACGTTTCGTCGACGCCGTGAAGCAGCACGCGCGCGGCTTGCGCGTGCCTTGCCTGGACGCTGGCGCTGCGCCGGTGCGGCTGCAAATGGACTTTGTGTTCGAGCCCGGCACCCAGCAGGTCCTCAGCTCCGAAGCCCAGGACCCGGAGCAGCAGCGCCGCGCCGCCATGCTCGGCTGCGTCGTGCACGCCAAGGGCTTCCGCGTGCCGGAATACCCCAGGTGGGCCCGACGCGAAGAAGTTCAGGGCCGCGTGCTGGTGCGGGCGCGCTACAGCAGCGCCACCGAACCGCCGCAACTGGAGGTCTTTGCCCGCCCTTACGCGTCCCGACTGGCCAGGGAAGTCCAGGACTGGATGCAGGACACCCGGCTGCCTTGCCACACGGGCGCGCCCATTTCAGGGGTCTGGCACTACGTCTACATCCTGGGAGACGACCGCTACGGCTTCAATGGGGTGAGCTTCCAGCAGTTCCTGGCACGGGTCAAAGGCATCCGCGAGCAGACGCTGCAGGTGGACACGAACACCATGGGCTGCCCTTTTGATGTGAAGCTGAACTACCGCCAGCCCTACATGACCAACAGTGTTCACGTCATCGGTGACGCCAACCCTGCCCGCCGCCCCTTGCTGGCCTGGATGGTCGCCAGCGAACTGGACCTGCCGGGTCGAACGCTCGATGCGATCTGGGGCGACACCGCCCGCATCACGGTTCCCTGCCTCAAAATAGACCTCAAACCCAAGGAGAAATCATGACCATCAAAGTAGGCATCAACGGCTTCGGCCGCATCGGCCGCATGGTGTTCCGCGCTGCGGTGCAGAACTTCCCGAACATTGAAATCGTCGGCATCAACGACCTGCTGGAGCCTGACTACCTGGCCTACATGCTGAAGTACGACAGCGTGCACGGCCGATTCAAGGGTGACATATCGGTGGACGGCAGCACGCTGATCGTCAACGGCAAGAAGATCCGCCTGACCGCCGAACGCGACCCCGCCGCGCTGAAGTGGGGTGACGTGGGCGCCCAAGTGGTGGTGGAAGCCACGGGCCTCTTCCTGACCAAGGACACCTGCCAGAAGCACATCGACGCAGGTGCCAAGAAGGTCATCCAGTCCGCGCCCAGCAAGGACGACACGCCCATGTTCGTCTACGGCGTGAACGACAATACCTACGCCGGCCAGACCATCGTCAGCAACGCGTCCTGCACCACCAATTGCCTGGCCCCGGTGGCCAAGGTGCTGAACGACGCCTTCGGCATCAAGCGCGGCCTGATGACCACGGTGCATGCGGCCACGGCCACGCAGAAGACGGTGGACGGTCCCAGCAACAAGGACTGGCGCGGCGGCCGCGGCATCCTGGAAAACATCATCCCCAGCAGCACCGGTGCCGCCAAGGCCGTGGGCGTGGTGATTCCTGAACTGAACAAGAAGCTGACCGGCATGAGTTTCCGCGTGCCCACCAGCGACGTCAGCGTCATCGACCTGACGGCCGAACTGGTGAAGGAAGCCAGCTGGGAAGACATCTGCAACGCCATGAAGGCCGCCGCCGCCGGCCCCATGAAGGGCGTGCTGGCCTACACCGAAGACAAGGTGGTAGCCACCGACTTCCGCGGCGAATCCTGCACCAGCGTGTTTGACGCCGACGCCGGCATCGCGCTGGACAAGACCTTCGTCAAGGTCATTGCCTGGTACGACAACGAATGGGGCTACTCCAACAAGGTGCTGGAGATGGTGCAGGTCATCGCCTGAGCAGGCGCGAACCGCAAGCCTTGAAAGAGGCCCGCGCAAGCGGGCTTTTTTGTGCCCTGCTTTCGCCCTGCAACCGCCTTCACCTCAAGTCACGAATTGACCTGAAAGCTGCCAGCTTGCGGACAAGCGGCGCGCGGGGCGCACCCCTACACTGCGTCCATGAAGCACCTCCGCGCGGCCACGCTGCTGGCCACCTTTGTCCTTTCCACCTTTGTTGCCGGCGGGGCTGCCATCGCCCAGTCGCAGGTGCGTGCGCGCACAGCCCTGGCGCCTGTGGACGAAGAAGTGATCGTCGCCTTCAAGCCCGGGGCTACGACGCTGCGAAAGCACGTCCTCGCAGCGCGAAGCGACTCGGCCGCCACCGCAGCCACGCTGGCCGACCGCGCCAGCTCCCTGGGACAGCGGGTCGGCCGCGTGTTGAAGTCCGGCGCAGCCACCGGCGCCGACGCACAGGTGATGCGCGCTGCGGGCGTGGATGCCACCACTTTGGCGCGTCAGCTGGCCGCCGACCCTGACGTGGCCTACGCCGTGCCCAACGGCCGCAAGCGCGCCTACACCGCACCCAACGACCCGTTGTACGCGGCCGCCGTGCGCACCAACGGCCCCGACAGCGGCCAGTGGTACCTGCGCGCGCCGGACACCAGCATCAAGTCGGCCATCGATATTGAAACCGCCTGGGCGCGCACCAACGGCAGCGCCAGCGTCGTGGTGGCCGTGCTGGACACCGGCGTGCGCTTCGAGCACCCCGACCTCGGCCGCGCGTCCGCCGGAGGACGCTTGCTGGCCGGCTATGACTTCGTCAGCAACAGCAGCGTGGCCAACGACGGCGACGGCCGCGACGCCGACCCCAGCGACCCGGGCGACTGGGTCACTGCCGCCGACGCAGGCACCACCACCTTCAGCGGCTGCACGGCCGAAAACAGCAGCTGGCACGGCACGTCCACGGCCAGCCTGGTGGCTGCCGCAGCCAACAACCGCGTGGGCATGGCCGGTGGCGCGCCTGCCGTGCTGGTGCAGCCGGTGCGGGTGCTGGGCAAGTGCTATGGCACCGATGCCGACATCCAGGCCGGTATGCGCTGGGCAGCCGGCATCCATGTTGACGGCGTGCCGGACAACCCGAACCCCGCCAAGGTGATCAACATGAGCCTGGGCGGCTGCCCCAGCACCGGCGCCTGCACTTGCAGCGCCGGCTACCAGGCCGTGGTGAACGAGATCGTGGCGCGTGGTGTGGCCATCGTGGCTGCGGCCGGCAACAGCGCCGGCGGCGTCGTCAGCGAACCCGCCAACTGCACCGGTGTCATTGGCGTCCTGGCACTGCGGCATGCCGGCACCAAGGTCGGCTTCTCGGACCTGGGGCCGGAGGTGGCCATTTCGGCCCCGGGCGGCAACTGCGTCAACACCGCCGCGGGCACGCCCTGCCTGTACCCCATCCTGGCCGCGACGAACACTGGCACAAAGGTGCCCGTGGCGTCGGGCTGGTCGGACAGCTACAACATCACCGTCGGTACCAGCTTTTCTTCACCCTTGACTGCGGCGGTGGTGGCCTTGATGGCCAGTGCCAACCCCGCCCTGACCGTGGCACAACTGCGCAGCACCCTGCAGTCCACGGCGCGGGCCTTTCCGCAGACCGGCGCCGACAACGGCACCGACCCCACGCCAGTGCCTACCTGCCATGCGCCAACCACGGGTGTGGACCAGTTGCAGTGCTACTGCCCCAACAACGGCACGCTGTGCGGCGCAGGCATGCTGGACGCCGGCCGCGCCGTGGATGCGGTGGCCACCGCAGTGGCCCGCATCGACGTCACCACACCAACGCCCACGGCCAACGCCAGCGTGGCCCTGAGTGGCGCGGCCAGCAACACGCTCAACGGCGCCACCATCACCGGCTACAACTGGAGCATCGTGGATGGCGGTGGCATCGTCAGCGCCTTCACCAGCGCCACCAATGCCAGCACCGCCGCGCTGACGCCCACGGCCGGCGGTGCTTTCAAGGTGCAATTGAGCGTGACGGACAGCAGCGGCCGCACCCACAGCACGCAGCAGCTGGTGGGCGTGGCCGGCGACGGCAGCGGCAGCGGCGGCGGCGCAAGCGGTGGCAGCGGCGGGGGTGGCGGTGGCGGCGGTGCCGCATCCGGCGCCTGGGTGGCCGGCGTGGGGCTGGCGGCGGCGGTGCTGATGCTGCTCAGGCTCAGGCGCAGCGCCCGTCTCAGGGGCGGGCCGCGCAGGGCTTGAAGCCACCGGCCATGGCCTCGGCCGGCAAGGCCTGAATCTTCTCGGTCAAGGCGGTGTCGGCCCTGGGCACACGCAGTCGCCAAGCCGACGCCGTGACCGGCAGTTGCACCACGCGCAGGCCTTTCAAGGCGATGTTGGCGCGGCTGTCGATCCAGGCCTGTGCGTCTTCCTTGCTGGCCTGGCGTGACAGGACGAAGCCAGGTGCCAGGTCGGCCGGGCGGTCGATCAGCTCAAAGCTCAATTTCAGCTTTTTCAGGTCGTCTTCGCGCGCCTTGCGCAGCGCCGGCTCCGGGTAGCGGCCGGCGAACACCAGCCAGACCGGCGGCGGCGCGCCATCCACACGCAGCCAGGTGCCTTCGTTCAGCTGCGACGCCACCAGCAGCGCTTCGGCGGAAATGACGTCGTTGTCGCTGAAAGGCCCCGCTTCCAGACAAGACAGCGCCGCTGCGCGCGCGGCCTGCACGGCCGCCGTGGCGGCCTTGGGCGGCAGCACGTTCAAGGTTTCGGGCCGCACCTGGGCCAGCAGGCGTTCGGGTTCGCGTTCCGCGTGGCGCGGCGGCGCGCCGAGCCAGCCGCGGACCCAGCCAAAGAAGGCCAGGTTGGCAAGGATCAGCAGAACCACCAGGGCGCGCAACATGGTCGTTAGGAGTGGGTCGGAGGCATGTCAGGCGGCAGGCATCAGGTTGCAGGCGCCAGGCGCACGCTGACCTCGCCACTCAGCACACGGTGCAGGCCTCCGCTGTCCAGCAGCAGCGCGCCCTGCTCGTCCACGCCCTGTGCCGTGCCTTGCAGGTTTTCGCTGCCACCACTGCTGCTGACCGCCTGGCCACGCAGCAAGTCGCGTCGGGCGTAGGCAGGGACGAGGGGTGCAAAACCCTTGCGCTCAAAGTCCTTCAGCGCACGCACCAGCGGCACAGCCACCGCGGCCAGGGCCCGCGGTGCCGTCCATGCGGCTTGCAGTTCCTGCAGGCAGGCGTAACCGTGGGCCAGGCCCGACGTCTCCGGGGCCAGGCGCGGTGCGATGTTCAGGCCGACGCCCACCACCACCATGCGCTGCTGGCCGACGGACAGGGTCTCGATCAGGATGCCGCCCAGCTTGCGGCCGCGGCCCGGGCTGTCCAGCAGCCACAGGTCATTCGGCCACTTCAGGCCGATGCGCATGGGCTTTTCTGTGTCCAGCGTTCCCACGGCGGTGGGCCGCGGGTCCAGGGCGTCCGCCAAGGCCAGCCCCACGGCCAGCGACAAGCCGCCCCACTGCGCCGGCGCCATGGGCAATGACAGGGAAAAGGTCAGCGAAGAACCGGCCTCGCTGACCCAGTCACGGCCCAGGCGGCCGCGGCCGCGGGTCTGCTGCTCGGCGACCAACAGGCAGGGTGACGCATCCCCCGACCGGCGCCCGTGCGGCGTGTGCTCCTGGGCACGCTGGCCGTCCAGTTCGCCCGGCCGCGTGACCGGGGCGTCGCGGTCACCGCTGACGGCGCGCGCGCGTTCCAGCAGCTTCGTATTGGTGGATTCGCAGCGCGGCAGCACTTCCACGCTGACGCCATTCAGCAAGGGTTCCAGGCTCTCCCACAGCGCTTCTGCGCCCCAGTGGAGATGCTGAATGCTGCTCATCTGCGGGGTTCAGCGTTTCGGCGCCAGCATGGTGCCGCGGCACAGTTGGCTGCCGCAGCGGCATTCGTATTCCTTCTTCAGCTTGGCCGTGTAGCGCTCGGCAATGACCAGGCCGTAGTCGTAGAACAACTCTTCGCCGGGCTTCAGCTTGCGCAGGGCCTTGATGAAGACGCGGCCTTCGGTCTCGTCGGCTTCGCAGTTGGGCTCGCAGGCGTGGTTGATCCAGCGCGACGCGTTGCCGCCATGCTTGGCGTCGATGACATGGCTGCCGTCGTCCAGGCTGAAATAGAAGGTGTGGTTGGGGTCCTTGGGGTCGTGCGGATGGCGGCGCAGCGCCTCGGGCCAGCTGATGATCTCGCCCGTGTATTCGATGATCGATTCGCCCTTGGCGATGGGCCGCAGCGCGAACACGCCCTTTCCATGGACCCCGCTCTTGCGCACCTGGATGCGACGGCCCGACGCTGGCGCAGCGGGCTTGGCAGCAGCCGATTGGGCTGCACCTTGTTTCTTCAGTGTGGCTTGCGGGGTCTTCGTCATTACGTATATTGAATTCGTACAGGCGCGCGTATGTGCGTGCGCGCGAGAGGGGCCATTCTAGGCACGCTCTCGCGGCAGGCGTCCGAGCACCAGGACAGGACAGCGCTTACTAAGGAACCATGAGCAAGACCATCATCATTGCCGAGAAGCCCAGCGTCGCACAGGACATCGTGCGGGCGCTGACCCCCACCAAGGGCAAGTTCGAGAAACTCGCCGAACACTTCGAGAACGACGACTACGTGGTCACCAGCGCGGTGGGCCACCTGGTCGAGATCAAGGCACCCGACGAATTCGAGGTCAAGCGCGGCAAGTGGAGCTTCGCCCACCTGCCCGTGGTGCCGCCGCACTTTGACGTGGCGCCCATCGACAAGGCCAAGACGCGGCTGAACGCTGTTGTGAAACTGGTCAAGCGCAAGGACGTTGGCGCCATCATCAATGCCTGCGACGCGGGCCGTGAAGGCGAACTCATCTTCCGCCTGATCCTGCAGTACGCCTTTGGCGACAAGGCGCACGGCAAGCCCATCACGCGGCTGTGGCTGCAGAGCATGACGCCGCAGGCCATCCGCGACGGCTTCGAGCAGTTGCGCACCGACAAGCAGATGCTGGGACTGGCCGATGCGGCACGCAGCCGGTCGGAAGCGGACTGGCTGGTGGGCATCAACGGCACACGCGCCATGACGGCCTTCAACAGCCGCGACGGTGGCTTCTTCCTCACCACGGTCGGCCGCGTGCAGACGCCGACGCTGTCCATCGTGGTGGAACGAGAAGAAAAGATCCGCAAGCACGTCAGCCGCCCCTACTGGGAAGTGAAGGCCACCTTTGACGCACAGGCCGGCCAGTACGAAGGCAAGTGGTTCGACCCCAAGTGGAAGAAGAATCCGGACGACGCCGAAGCCCGCGCCGACCGCCACTGGAACGAAGCCGACGCACAAGCCATCGCGCAAGCCGTGCGCGGCCAGCCCGCCAGCGTGGTGGACGAAGCCAAGCCCAGCACGCAGGCCTCACCCCTGCTTTACGACCTGACCACCTTGCAGCGCGAAGCCAACTCGCGTTTTGGCTTTTCCGCCAAGACCACGCTGAGCATCGCGCAGGCGCTGTACGAGAAGCACAAGGTGCTGACCTACCCGCGGACCGACAGCCGCGCGCTGCCCGAAGACTACGTGGGCACCGTGAAGGCCACGCTGGAGATGCTGCGCGACGAGGACCTGCCCGGCCCGCTGCGCGAACTGAGCCCGCACGCCGGCAAGAGCCTGAAGGACGGCTATGTGAAGCCGGTGAAGCGTGTGTTCGACAACACCAAGGTGTCGGACCACTTTGCCATCATCCCCACGCTGCAGGCGCCCAAGAGCCTGACCGAGATCGAACTGAAGCTCTATGACATGGTCGTCAAGCGCTTCATCGCAGTCTTCTACCCGAGCGCGGAATTCATGGTCACCACGCGCATCAGCACGGTGGCGGTGAAGGACGGCAGCCACAGCTTCCAGACCAATGGCAAGGTGTTGGTCAATCCTGGCTGGCTGGCCGTCTACGGCAAGGAAGCGCAGGACGAAGACGCGAATCTCGTGGCCGTGGCGCCGGGCGAGCAGGTGCGCACCGAAAGCGTGGACGTCAACGCGCTGAAGACCAAGCCGCCCGCGCGCTACACCGAAGCCACGCTGCTCAGCGCCATGGAAGGCGCGGGCAAATTGATCGAAGACGAAGAACTGCGCGACGCGATGAAGGAAAAGGGCCTGGGCACGCCAGCCACGCGCGCAGCCACCATCGAAGGCCTGATTTCCGAAAAGTACATGCTGCGCGATGGCCGCGAACTGGTGCCCACGGCCAAGGCCTTCCAACTGATGACGCTGCTGCGAGGCCTGGCGATTGAAGACCTGACGCGTGCGGACCTGACCGGCAACTGGGAATACCAGCTGTCCGAGATGGAGCATGGCCGCCTGAGCCGCGACGCCTTCATGGCCGAGATTGCCAAGATGGCCGAGCGCATCGTCAAGAAGGCCAAGGAATACGACCGCGACACCATCCCCGGCGACTACGCCACCCTGTCCACCGCCTGCCCCAACTGCGGGGGCGTGGTGAAGGAGAACTACCGGCGGTTCGCCTGCACGGGCCAGGTCGGCGCCGAAGAGGGCTGTGGCTTTTCGATCACCAAGATCCCTGCCGGGCGCGCGTTTGAAACGGTGGAAGCCGAAGGCTTCATCCGCGACAAGAAGATCGGTCCGCTGGAAGGCTTCCGTTCAAAGGCCGGCTGGCCGTTCACCGCCGAATTGAAGCTGGTGCACGACGCCGAGATCAACAACTGGAAGCTGGAATTCGACTTTGGGGAGGACCAGCGCGCGGCCGAAGGCGACGGCGAACCGGTGGACTTCAGCGGCCAGGAGAGCCTGGGCGCCTGCCCCAAGTGCCAGGGGCATGTCTACGAGCACGGCAGCAACTACGTCTGCGAGCACAGCGTGGGCGCGCACGTCACCTGCGACTTCAAGAGCGGCAAGATCATCCTGCAGCAGCCCGTGGAACGCAGCGAAATCAGCAAGCTGCTGAGCACGGGCAAGACGAGCCTGCTGGAGAACTTCGTCTCCAACAAGACGCGCCGCAAGTTCAAGGCCTTCTTGAGCTACGACAAGAAGGAAGGCAAGGTGAGCTTCGAATTCGAGCCACGTGCCGCGCGGCCGGCCGCGAAAAAGGCCGCTGCCAAGAAGACGGCTGCTTGACGACGGCACCAACCGGCGGCTGGCCCTGCCTGTCGCCGCACGGCGACGCTTGCGTGCTCCGCGTGGTGGTCACACCCAACGCTCCACGCACCATTGCCGACGGCCTGCATGACGGCCAGTTGCGCGTGCGCTTGCACGCGCCGCCCGTGGATGGCAAAGCGAACGACGCGCTGCTGTCCTGGCTGGCCGACGAGTTGGGCTTGCCACGGCGTGGGGTTTCGCTGGTGCGCGGGGATACGGCTCGGCGGAAGGTGTTGAGCATCCACCTGCCGGCGTCTGCAGTGGCGGTGTGGCTTGATGGCAAAGGCCTGGCCGGCTGAGGTCCTGCAGACGAGGTGTCGCGCAAGTCCGGGACGGCGCGTGGCCGACGCCGCTCCTGTCCCACGCGTGCGGACCTCGCGCAAAGGACTGCACGCCCAAGCACGTCTGATCACAGCGACACCAATTTCACGTGGGACCCCGCCTATCATCCGCAACCCTAGTCCAAAGTACACCTCTGGCATGACGAAGACGCCCACCCCCCGCCGCCGCCTGTTGCAAGCCGTCCTCTGCCTGCTGCTGGCAGCGCCCACCTGGGCCCATGCCCTGGTCTTTGCGGTGAACGAAGGTGTCACCTACCGCGTCAGCAATGACGAGATCCGGGCTCGGTACGCGGCCATCTCCACGGACCTGTCCAAGCTGCTGAACCAGCCCGTGCGCGTGGAGCCGGTGGGCGACTACAACCAGCTGCGCAAGGGGCTGGCCGACAAGACCTACGACCTGGCCATCGTGCACCCGGCGCACATTTCCATCATGGCCATCAAGAACAACGGCTACCGGCTGGTGGCAGTGACCAAGGGCTTCACGGAATACACCGCGCGCTTCCTGGTGCGCGCCGATTCGCCCATGAAGAGCCTGGCCGATCTGCGCGGCAAGAAAGTCGGCGCGCCCGACGAAGACTCGATCACCAGCTGGATGGTGCGCGCCACGGTGCGTGACGCGCTGGGCAAGGCCGACGCCGTGCAGTACACCTACACGCGCTACCAGGACGCCGTGCCCTTCATGGTGGAGTACACCTTCACCCAGACCGGCGCCACGGCAGCCGGTGGCGTGATCAAGCAGTGGGAAACCAAGGGCGGCAAGGTGCTGGCCAAGTCCAAGCCGGTGCCCATCAAGCATGTCATTGCTGCGCCCAGCATCGGCAACGAAGACCTGGAAAAGATCCGCGACTACCTCATCGGTCTGGACACCACCGAAGCCGGCCGCAAGAAGCTCGAGCCAATCAAGGTGCAGGGCTATGTGGCCTATGACAATGCGGCCCTGATGACCGTGGGTACCTGGCTGGGGCTGTGACTGGCGAGGTTCTGGCCAAGCTGGCGGCCATCCTGCTGACGGTGGCGCTGGGCTGGGTGGCCGGGCGCATGGGGTGGCTGGGGCGCTTCAGCCCGCGCGAAGGCATTGACCCAGCTCGCGTGCTCAGCAACACGGCCTTTTTCCTGTTCGTGCCGGCATTGCTCTTCCGCACCATGGTGCGCCAGGACCTGGCCAGCCTGCCCTGGCGCACCCTGGCCGCCTATTTCCTGCCGGCCGCGCTCTTCACACTGGCCCTGTATGCGTGGTGGCGCCGGCGTGGCCTGCCGCACCCGGCGGCCCCGGCCACGCGCACGGTGTCGGCGGTGTATGGCAACGCGGCACAGCTGGGGATTCCGATGGCGGCAGCGCTTTTTGGTGAAACCGGGCTGGCCCTGCACATCTCCCTGGTCAGCCTGCACGGCCTGGTGCTGCTGACCTTGATGACCGTGCTGGTGGAAAACGACCTGGCGCGGGCAGGGCCCACCACCTCGCGCTGGGAAACCGCGCGGGTGACGGTCCGCAACGCCATCATCCACCCGGTGGTGCTGCCGGTGCTGGCCGGCCTGGCCTGGAACTTCACCGGCCTGGGACTGCACCCCGTGGTGGACCAGACTCTGTTGGGACTGGGCAGCGCGGTGGTGCCGGTGTGCCTGGTGCTGATCGGCGTGAGCCTGGCGATGTACGGCATGTCCCGCGGCCTGCCCGAGGCCTTGCTGTTGTCCGCCATCAAGCTGCTGGCGCTGCCCGCACTGGTGCTGGTGGTGGCGCATTGGGGCTTTGGCCTGACGGGCACGCCGCTGTCGGTGCTGGTCATGATGGCGGCCCTGCCGACGGGCAACAACGCCTTGATCTTTGCGCAACGCTACGACACGCTGCAGGCGGAGTCGACCTTGTCCATCCTGGTATCCACCGCGCTCTTCGTGATGACCGCGGCACTGTGGATGAGCGTGCTGGGCTGGGTCGGCGGCTGAGCGACACGCGCGCCTTGTGCCGATTGGCGACAATCGCGCCATGACGCCGAACGACCTCCCCGCCTACATGGCCCACGTGGGTGTGGCTGCACGTGCCGCTGCCAGTGCCATGGCGGCCGCTTCCACAGCGGCCAAGGACCACGCCCTGCGCGCACTTGCAGCGCGCCTGCGCGCCGCAGGTCCTGAACTGCAGGCCGCGAACGAACAGGACCTGGCAGCCGCGCGCGCCAAAGGACTGGCCGAACCGATGGTGGACCGCCTGAAGCTCACAGCCAAGGTCATCGCCACCGTCGCCGAAGGCTGCGAACAACTCGCCGCCATGGCCGACCCGATCGGCGAAATCACCGGCGTCAAGCGCCGCCCCAGTGGCATCAGCGTGGGGCAGATGCGCGTGCCTTTGGGCGTCTTCGGCATGATCTACGAGAGCCGCCCCAATGTGACGATCGAGGCCGCATCCCTGGCCATCAAGAGCGGCAACGCGGCCATCCTGCGCGGGGGCAGCGAAGCGCTGCACAGCAACCTGGCGCTGTGGAAGCTGGTGCAGGCCGCGCTGGCCGAGGCCGGGCTGCCAATGGACGCGGTGCAACTGGTGCAGACCACCGACCGCGCCGCCGTGGGCCACTTGATCACGATGCCCGCCTACGTGGACGTGATCATCCCGCGCGGTGGCAAGGGGTTGATTGAACGCATCAGCGCCGAAGCCAAGGTGCCCGTCATCAAGCACCTGGACGGCAACTGCCATGTCTACGTCGATGCACAGGTGGACCTGGACCTGGCCGTCAAGGTCACCGACAACGCCAAGACGCAGAAGTACAGCCCCTGCAACGCGGCCGAATCGCTGCTGGTGCATGCGGCGCAGGCAGCGGCCTTCCTGCCTCGCATCGGCGCGGTGCTGGCAGCCAAAGGTGTTGAAATGCGCGGCTGTGATCGCAGCCAGGCGGCACTGGCCGGCTTGCCGAACGTGGTGCCGGCCAGCGAAGCCGACTGGTCCACGGAGTACCTGGCGCCCATCCTCAGCGTGAAGGTGGTGGACAGCCTGGACGAGGCTGTTGCGCACATCAACCGCTACGGTTCTCACCACACCGACGCCATCCTGACCACGAACCACCCGAACGCCATGCGCTTCCTGCGCGAAGTCGATTCGGCCAGCGTGATGGTCAACGCCAGCACCCGCTTCGCGGACGGTTTCGAATACGGCCTGGGTGCGGAAATCGGCATCAGCACCGACAAGTTCCACGCCCGCGGGCCAGTCGGACTGGAGGGCCTCACCTCCATGAAGTGGGTGGTGCTCGGCCAGGGCGAGGTGCGCGCGTGATGGCCCTGCTTGTCACGCAGCTTGTCACGCCGCCTGTGCTGCTGCCTGCATGAAGGCCTCCGTGATCGCCGTGCTGGCAGCCAGCGCGGTGCTGATCTTCTGGGTGATTGGCGCCTACAACCGCCTGGTGCTCATGCGCAAGACCATCGGCAAGGCCTGGACCAAGGTGCAAGAGGCCCTGAGCCAGCGCGCCAGTGGCGTGGCTGCGCTGACGGACCTGTTGCGCGAACCCATGGCCGCGGAACAGGGCGCGCTGGACACCTGGCTGGCCACGCATGCCGAGGCCGTGAAAGCAGCCGCGGTGCTGGCCAGCAAGCCCGTGAACGAGTCGGCCGCCCAGGCCTGGGTGGCCGCTGAAGCCGCACTCGGCGCCGCCGCCAGCCGGCTGCTGGCCCTGCTGGAACAGCACACGGACCTGGCGCAGCAGCCTGGCCTGGACGAGGCCCTGGCCGCCTGGCGCGAAGGACAGGCCAAGCTGCCGTTTGCGCGCCAGCTCTTCAACAGCGCGGCGCAGGACTACAACGAAGCGATTGCGGTATTTCCCACCCGGATCGTGGCGCAGGGCTTCGGCTTGCAGCCGGCCGGGCTGATCTGAAGGCCTGCGGGCGGGCCTAGCCCTTGGGGCCCAGGGGCGCCAGGCGCTCGGAGGGATGCACCTCCACGTCGCCATCGAATTCCACCGCAATCTGCATGCACACCGCGCGGCACAGCGTGGCAGCGCGTTCGCTGCCGATGCGGTAGTAGATCTGCGTGGCGTCACGCCGCCGCGCCAGCACGCCGGCGCGGTACAGGGTTGCCAGGTGCTGGCTCATGTTGGGCTGGGTGGTGTCGATCTCGCCCAGCAGTTGCGACACGTTCTTCTCGTGGCCGCACAGCGCACTGATGATCTTCAGGCGAATGGGCGTGGCCAGCAGGCGGAACAACTCGGCTGCGGAATCAAAGACCTGGTCGGATTCTTCGGCGGCGGTGAATTCACGCGGGTTGTTCATGGACGCTCTGGGCTTCTTGAGGGTTCACGGCTTCTTCGCAGGCGTGCTGACCAGAAAGCGGTAATGGTCCCGCTGCAGGACGGCCGCAATGGACAACACGTCTTCCGGGAACATCTGCAGATTCAGCTCGGTGTTGCAACGCTCCACCATGGTCACCAAGGCACTGGGGGTGTTGATGCGGCCTGCCGGGCGGTAGATGCCGCGACCGTCCCCGCCCACCTTTTGCATATGGCAGGCGGCGCAGTCGTGCTCACGCAGCAGCTTCTGGCCCAAGGCCAGGTCGGCGCCGGGGTACTGGTGCAGGTCCTGGGCTGCGGCGCCCAAGGGCAGGAGCAGCGGCCAAGCCAGCCATGCAATTGGGGCCAGGAGTTTCATCGTGAGGCCTGGGCCAGTTGCAGCAGTTCCATCACGTCTTCCTCGAACATTTCGCCCGGCAGCACCAGCTTGAGCAAGCCCTTGCGGTCCACCACGGCGGTGATGGGCGTCATTTTGCGTTCGGACAATGCCGCGGCCATGGGCGCCAGGTCCAGCGTGTTGGCAAAGCTGTAGCCCTGCTGCTGGATGTGGCGCGACACGGCGGCGGCGTCCCGTTCGCGCACGACGCCCAGCACCGTCAAGGGCAAGCCCGCAGCCTTGGCTGCGCGGTGCAGCTTTTCGATGTGTTCGTTGTGGCGCTTGCAGAAGGGGCAGGTGAGGGACCAGAACACCACCACGCCGGCGCGGCCTTGCCAGTCGGCCGCCTTGAGCGTGCCGCCGCCCAGCAGTTGCACATCCGGCCACGGCACGGGCTGGCCAGCCTGAGCCGGCAGCGCCCAGGCGGGCAGCGCGGCCGACGCTGAGGCCACTGCCGCAGAAACCACCAGCCCGCGGCGATTCACTTGTCCTGCTCCATCAAAAGGTAGGTGTTGTAGGCGTTGATGCGGTTGGCGGCCTTGAAGAGGGGCAGGTGTTCAAAGCGCGACCAGTCGGCCTTGGCATAGGCCTCTTCGAAAGGCTCCATGTTGCGCGCGGCTTCGCCCATGCTCCGGCGCAAGTGCTGGAGGTAGTCTCGCGTCAGCATCAGGTCGGATTCTGCGCTGGTAGACGCCGGTCCGTGTCCGGGGATGATGATCTTCGGCTTGAAGGCGATCAAGCGGTCCAGCGCCTCCACCCAGCGTCGGCTGTCCGCCTGGCCCACAAAGGGCACGCGGCCGCGGAAAACCAGGTCACCGGCGATCAACACACCCTGCTGCGGCAGCCAGACCGCCAGATCCTCCGGTGTGTGGGCCGGTCCGGCGGGTTGCAGCAGGATGTCCACACCGCCCAGCGTGTAGCGCAGCGGTGCGTTGATCCAGCGGTCGGCTGGCACCAGGCGGGTGTTCTCGTCGATCCAGGGCGCCAGTTCTTCACGGCTGGCCTTCAGGCGGAGCGTGGCGTTTTCGCTGTACAGGTAGGCCTTGCCCGCCTCGTGCGCGATCACGTTGGCGCCCAGGTCCTTGAAGACCTGCAGTCCGTAGACGTGGTCGGCGTGGTAATGCGTCAGGACCACCTGCACGATGGGTTGCGGCGTGACGCGCGCAATGGCCGCCACCAGTTCGCGGGCCAGGGCCGGCGAACCCAGCGCGTCCACCACCAGCACTCCGGCCGGCGTGACGACAAAGGCCGCGTTGCTGATGAAGTTGCGGTTGGCGCTGCTGCCCAAGGCGCTGGCGCCCTGGACCATCCACACGCCAGGTGCCACCTCGACTGGCGTCACGGGTGGTGCGGCCTGGGCCGCAACGGGCCCGCTGAGCAGGTTCAGGCAGAGGCCCAGAACCAGGGCAAAACCATACATTCGCATGGAGTGATATTTGAACACCTCCGCAGCAGATTCGCCAAGCGTCTTTCAGCAGGATGACGCCGTCTTCCGCAGGCGGGCCAGCCCGCACAATCCGGCCGCTGCCCTCCAGGAGACCGCCATGGACCGAATCACCCGCCGCAGCTTCGCCGCCGTGGCCTTGCTCTGCAGCGCCGCCGCTGCGCAAGCCCAGGACGCCACGCTGGCCCGCAACCTGGCAGCCACCTGCGCAAACTGCCATGGCACCAACGGCCATGCCCGCGGCGACATGAAGCCGCTGGCGGGCGTGCCGGCGGAGAAGATCGTGGCGGCCCTCAGTGACTACAAGGACGGCAAGCGGCCCGCCACGGTGATGCACCAGATCAGCAAGGGCTACACCGACGCGCAGCTGCAGTTGATCGCCGGCTACTTCGCCACGCAAAAGCCTGTCCAGTGAGGACCCGCGACATGAACCGCACGCACCGCCCTGAACTGTCCCGCCGCCACCTGCTTGGCGCCAGTGCAGTCTTCTCTGGCCTGGCGCTGGCCGGCTGTGCCACCAACACCAACACCAACACCAGCAGAAGCAGCAGCAGCAGCGGGCCCAGCCTGGGCCGTGTCGTGGTCGTGGGCGGCGGTTTTGGCGGCGGCACTGCCGCGCACTACCTGAAGCTCTGGGGCGGGAACCTGGATGTGACCCTGGTGGAACGCGAAGCGCAATTCGTCAGCTGCCCCATGAGCAACCTGGTGCTGGGTGGCTACCGGCAGATGGCCGACCTCACGCACCGCTACGGCGGACTGCAGGCCCTGGGTGTGAAGCTGGTGCGTGGCGAAGTCATCGCCATTGACGCGGCAGCCAAGAGGGCGAAGCTGGCTGGCGGCACCGAACTGCCCTACGACCGCCTGGTGCTGAGCCCAGGCGTGGATTTCACGACCGACGGCACACCGGGCCTGCAGGCCGCGCTGGACAGCGGCCGCGTGCTGCATGCATGGAAGGCCGGCCCCCAGACTGTCGCGCTGCGCGCCCAGCTGGAAGCCATGCCCGATGGCGGCGTGTTCGCCATCTCCATCCCCAAGGTGCCCTTCCGCTGCCCACCGGGGCCGTATGAACGCGCCTGCATGGTGGCCAGCTACTTCAAGCAGTTCAAGCCCAGGTCCAAGGTGCTGGTGCTGGACGGCAACCCGGAAATCCAGAGCAAGAAGGCGCTGTTCGAGCGGGCCTTCAGGGACCACTACAGCGGCATCGTGGAATACCGCGCCAACAACGAATTGAAGGAGGTCAGCAGCACGTCCACCCAAGTCACGGCCGTGCTGGAATTTGACGACGTGAAGGCCGACGTGCTGAACATCATTCCGCCCCAGCGGGCGGGCGAGATCGCGCGCCGCACGGGGCTGCTGAACATGAACAATCGCTGGGTCGGTGTGAACTGGCTCACCATGGAAAGCACCGCGGCGCCGGGCATCCATGTGCTGGGCGACGCCACCTTCAGTGCGCCGGCCATGCCCAAGAGTGGCCACATGGCCAACCAGCATGCCAAGGTGGCGGCTGCAGCCATCATCGAACTGTTGCAGGGGAAGCCCGTCAACGCCGCGCCGGTGGTCATGAACACCTGCTACAGCTTCGTGACCGCCCAGGACGCGATGCACGTCACCAGCGTCCACCACTACGACGAGAAAGACAAGACCTTCAAGGCCGTGCCCGGCAGTGGCGGCCTCAGCGCGGCGGCCAACCCGCTGGAGGGCAGGCTGGCGCTCAGCTGGGCCGACAATATTTGTGCGGATATGCTTGCGTTGTGACCGTCGACGCCCTGCGCAAGCCAGGCGCCGGGAGAACACGACACAACAACGGAGACAAGCCCCCATGCTCAAACGAAGCCTGCTGCTGGCAGCCGCCAGCGCCGTGACACTCGCCACTTTGCCCGCCTGGGCGCAGGACGCGTGGCCCACCAAGCCCGTGAAGATCCTTTGCCCCTTCCCGGCCGGTGGCACCAGCGACATCATCGCCCGCCTGGTTGGTGAGGCCCTGGGCAAGGAACTGGGCCAGCAGATCATCGTGGAAAACGTGGGCGGCGCTGGCGGCACGGTCGGCACCTTGCGGGCCAGCAAGATGGCAGCCGATGGCTACACCATCATCCAGACCGGTGTGGGCCAGAACGCCGTGGCGCACGGCCTGGACCCCAAGCTGGGCTACGACTCCATGAAGGACTTCGTGCACCTGGCGCAGACCCATTCCGGCCCCAATGTGCTGGTGGTCAACGCGGCCACGCCCTTCAAGACTTTCCCTGAACTTGTGGATTACGTGCGCAAGAACCCGGGCAAGCTGAACTACGGCTTCACGCACGCCGCCAGCGGCCACATGGCGATGGAGCTTCTCAAGCAGCGGGCCAGCGAATGCCCGAAAGGCGTGAAGACCTGCAACGGCTTCTTCATGGTCGGCATCCCCTACCGCGGTGGCGGCCCGATGATGCAAGACCTGTTGGGCGGCCAGATCCCGCTGATGTTCATCAACCAGGACACCGCCCTGCCGCACGTGCGGGCCGGCAAGCTGCGCGCACTGGCCGTCACCAGCCTGCAGCGCAATCCGCTGTACCCGGACGTGCCCACCATCGCAGAAAGCGGCTTCCCGGGCTTCCAGGCACTGAGCTGGAGTGGCTTGTCCATCCTGAAGGGCACGCCGCAGCCCATCGTCGACAAACTGGAAGCCACGCTGAAAAAAGTCATGACCTCGCCCGAGATCAAGCAACGCCTGGAAGCGGTGGGCTTTGTGGTGCCGACGCCGGGCGGTGCGGCCTACACGCAGTTCGTGAAAAGCGAATTGGACTTGTGGACCCAGGTGATCAAGGCGGGCGGCATCAAGCCCGAGTGATTGTTCTTTCGCGCGAGCAGTCGCGCGATGCGCCTGCGGTGGGTGACCGGCTCCGCTCATGTCCCCCGCCTCCCGCTGCTGCGCAGCCGGAGGCTCCTCCTTTACTTCGCTGCGCCGGTCACCCACCGCACGCGCCGCCACCATTTGCAGCGCACGTCATGCAGGCACGCCACTGCCCTGTCTCGCTCAGGCGCTGGTGGCGCTCTGCGGAGCGAAGTAAAGGAGGAGCGCGAACTTGCGCCAGCAAGTTCGCGCGGGGGACATGAGCGCAGCAGAGCGTCGCCGGCGCCTGAGCGCGCAGAGGCCCTGCCTAAGCGAGCCCGGCCAACGCGTTGACCGCAGCCGGATCCACGCCCAAGGAAGCCGCCGCATCCAGGATCTCCTGCCAGGTCGTGCCGTCCACCGGCACACCCTCGGCTGTTCGACGTGCGCGTGAGGCGCGCTCGGCATCACCCGCCACCTGCACGGTCGCAAAGCCCTCTTGCGTGGGGCTCTGCTGCACCCAGTGCAGGAACGCATCGGCTTCGCTTTCGAATGCGGCCGTCGAACCAAGCGCGGCCGGATCCATCAGCATGCTGAACATGCCGTTCAGCACCCGCATCCGGCCGTCGGCGGGTTCGTGGCAGGTCATGCCGGCGGCCAGCGCGCCGCCCAGCAGTTCGCACATCAGGGCCAGGCCGTAGCCCTTGTGGGCGCCGTGCACGCCGCCAAAGCTCAGCAAGGCGCCGAAGGGCGGGATGACGGTGTAGCGGGGGTCGGTGGTGGGACGGCCCTGGTCGTCAATCAACTGGCCCGGCTCCACCGGCACGCCCTTGTTGTAGGCCACGCGGGTCTTGCCCTGGGCGATGACGCTGGTCGCGAAGTCCAGGATCACCGGCGAGCGGCCCTTCAAGGGCATGCCCACGCAGAACGGGTTGGTGCCAAACCGTGCATCGCCACCGCCATGCGGCGCGACGATGGGGCGGGAAATGACGTTGACGAAGTGCATGGACACCAGGCCCGCCGCCGCGGCTTGTTCCGCCCAGGCGCCGATGCGGCCCAGGTGATGGCTGTTGCCCAGGGCCACGATGCAGCTGCCATGGGCACGGGCGCGTTCGATGCCCAGCGCCATGGCCTCCGCGCCGATGACCTGGCCGAACCCGGCCTGGCCATCCAGGCGCAGCATGGCGCCACCGTCGTGAAGCATCTTCAGGTGGGTGTTGGGCTTCAGGCCACCTTCCAGGTAGGCCTTGGCATAGCGCGGGAGCATGCCGATGCCATGCGAGTCATGCCCGGTGAGGTTGGCCTCGATCAAATTGCCGGCCACGGCCTGCACCTCGGCTTCTGAACTGCCAAAGCCGCGAACCACCAGGTGGATGGCGGTGTTCAGCTTGGCCAGGGGAATGTGATGCGTGCTGCTCATGACTGCATTGTCCACCGGGCCGCCGGGCTCAAGTTGGGTGCCCGAATGCCCGATACCGCCAGTGCAGGACTGCCTCGAAGTCCGGCACCGTCGCATGCCCACTCATCCCGCCATCGCCGAGTCTGCGCTCAAGACGCGCACGCCGCAGCAGCAGCAACAGCTGCGCCTGCGTCGCTTTGGCATGGCCTCGTCGACCTACCTGCTGGGCACGGTCATCCTGTCGCTGTGCACGCTGCTGGGCCTCTTCCCGGCGCAGTCCTTGATGCTGGTGGGCATGGCCTTCGCGGTCGTCAATGTCGGCTTTCTGGTGGCCTTTTCCACGGGCTGGAACGAGCGCTTCGAGGACCCCTCGCTGACCGCCATGCAGGTCTGTGTGGGCGTGTCCCAGGTCGGGCTCATCCTGGCGGTGGGCCGCGACGTGCACTTCGTTGCTGCGCCCTTCTACAGCGTGCTGTTCGTCTTCGGCATGCTGCGCTTGCGCGCGCGCGACCTGGCCGGTGTGGCCGTGTACGTGGTGGTGTGCCACAGCGTGGCCCTGGTGCTGCGGCACCGCTTCTACGGTGACGCCCTGGACTTGCGCGTGGAGGCCGTCACGGCCATCACCGTGGTCGGCAGCGCGATGTGGTTTGCCGTGGCCGCCAGCTACATCAGCAACCTGAAGCAACGGCTGCGCCAATCGCTGCAGCACATTGCCGCCCTGGCCACGCACGACGCGCTCACGGGCCTGTGGAACCGCCGCCAGATCGACCTGGACCTGGAAGCCGCCGTCAAGCACGCCGAACGCCAAGGCAGCGCCTTGTGCGTGGCTCTGGTGGACGTGGACCACTTCAAGAACATCAACGACCGCCACGGACACGCCATGGGCGACGAGGTGCTCAAGGCCGTGGCCGGCTGCCTGCAGGGCAGCTTGCGCGGCGGCGACCAGGTGGCCCGTTTTGGCGGCGAGGAATTCCTGCTGCTGCTGCCGGCCACCACCATGGCCCAGGCCACGGCGCTGGCGGAACGGCTGCGCGCACGGCTGGAAGTGATGCAAGCGCTGCCGGCCGGCGAACGGCCTGTCACCGCGTCTTTTGGCTTGGCCGCGTGGCGCGGGGGTGAAAGCGCCGCGGACCTGGTGCGCCGGGCCGACCAAGCGCTGTACCGCGCCAAAGGCAGCGGGCGCAACCGGGTCGAGGCAGACAGCCTGTTCCGCGCCCTCGGCTGAGACCGCTACCGGCCCTTGGCCAAACGCCAGGCCGCAAAGTCGACGCGGCTCTGCTCGTCCGTTGGCGGGTACAGGCCCAGGATGCTGCGGCCTTCGTTGACCCGCTCGGTGACGAAGTCTTCGAAGGCGGTCATCTCCACGGCTTCGGCAGCCACTTCATCCACGATGCCAGCAGGGATCACGACCACGCCTTCGCCATCGCCCACGCAGATGTCGCCTGGCCACACGGGCGCGTCGCCGCAGCCGATGGGCACATTGATGTCCAGCGCCTGGTGCACGGTGAGGTTGGTCGGCGCACTGGGGCGCTGGTGGTAGGACGGGAAGGGCAGCGCGCCAATCTCCGGGCTGTCGCGGAAGCCCCCGTCCGTCACCACGCCGGCCACGCCGCGCTTCATCAGCCGGGTCACCAGGATGCTGCCGGCGCTGGCGGCGCGTGCGTCCTTGCGGCTGTCGATGACGAACACCGCGCCGGGCGGGCATTCCTCCACCGCCTTGCGCTGGGGGTGCGCGCGGTCCAGGAACACGCCGATGGGGTTCAGGTCTTCGCGCGCCGGGATGTAGCGCAGTGTGAAGGCCGGGCCCACCATGTTGGGCCGGCCCAGGCCCACGCCCGCCACGGGCCGCACGTCCTGGATGAACTGGTTGCGCAGGCCACGCTTGAACAGGGCCGTGCACAGGGTGGCGCTGCTGACGCCCATCAGTTGTTCTCTGGTCTTGGGATTCATCTGGTCGCTTTCAGGAATTGGGCGGCCCGGTCTGGCATCAATAGATGGCAGGTTCCGCGACAGGAGCGCCAAAGCTGGTCTCCAGGAAGTCGAAGTCGCAGCCTTCGTGGGCCTGCAGGATGTGCTGGCCGAACATCCAGCCGTAGCCTCGTTCATAGCGGCGCGCGGGAGGCTGCCACGCCGCCTTGCGGCGCACGAATTCCTCGTCGCTGATGTTCAGGTGGATGCTGCGGGCCGGCACGTCCACGGTGATGGTGTCGCCTGTCTGCACCAGGGCCAGCGGGCCGCCGACAAAGGACTCCGGGCTGCAGTGCAGCAGGCAACCGCCGTAGCTGGTGCCGCTCATGCGGGCGTCGGAAAGTCGCAGCATGTCCTTCACACCCTGCTTCAAGAGCTTGGTGGGGATGGGCAGCATGCCCCATTCCGGCATGCCTGCGCCCTTGGGACCGGCGTTGCGCAGCACCAGCACGTCGTCACCGGTCACATCCAGGTCCGGGTCGTCCACGGCCTTCTTGAGGGACGGGTAGTCGTCGAAGACCAGTGCGCGGCCGGTGTGCTGCAGCAGGTGTGGCGCGCAGGCGCTGGGCTTGATGACCACGCCGTCGGGCGCGATGTTGCCGCGCAGCACTGCCAAGGCACCTTCGGCGTAGATGGGCTTGTCCAGCGGGCGGATGACGTCGTCATTGAAGACCTCGGCGCCTTCGATGTTCTGACCCAGGGTGCGGCCGTTGACGGTCAACGCGTCCAGCTTCAGGTGCTGGCGCATCACGTTCATCAGCGCCGGCAGGCCACCCGCATAGAAGAAATCTTCCATGAGGTAGGTGTCGCCACTCGGGCGGATGTTGGCAATGACACCGACCGAGCGGCTCATCGCATCAAAGTCATCCAGCGTCACCGCATGGCCCGCGCGGCGGCTCATGGCCACCAGGTGGATGATGGCGTTCGTGCTGCAGCCCATGGCCATGGCCACGGCAATGCCGTTGTCGAAGTTGGCGCGCGTCAACATGCGCGCGGGCGTCAGCTCGTCCCACACCATCTGCACGATGCGCCGCCCGCATTCGCTGGACATGCGCACGTGGTTGGCGTCCGCCGCCGGGATGCTGCTGGCGCCGGGCAGCGTGAAGCCGATGGCTTCTGCGATGCCCATCATCGTGGCCGCCGTGCCCATGGTCATGCAGGTGCCGTGGCTGCGCGCGATGCCGGCTTCCATCTCCTGCCAGGCCTGACCGGCCAGGCGGCCTGCTCGACGCTCATCCCAGTACTTGAACGCGTCGCTGCCGCTGCCCAGCACCTGGCCGCGCCAGTTGCCGCGCAGCATGGGGCCGGCGGGCAGGTAGATGCTGGGCAGGCCCATGCTCAAGGCGCCCATCAGCAGGCCCGGCGTGGTCTTGTCGCAGCCGCCCATCAGCACGGCGCCGTCCACCGGGTGGCTGCGCAGCAGCTCTTCGGTCTCCATGGCCAGGAAGTTGCGGTAGAGCATGGTGGTCGGCTTGACCATGCTTTCGCTCAAGCTGATGGCGGGCAGTTCCAGCGGGAAACCTCCCGCCTGCAGGACGCCGCGCTTCACGTCCTCCACCCGCTGCTTGAAGTGCGTGTGGCACTGGTTGGCGTCACTCCAGGTGTTGACGATGGCGATGATCGGCTTGCCAATGTAGTCGGCCGCGCCGTAGCCCATCTGCATGACACGGCTGCGGTGGCCGAAGCTGCGGAAATCGTCGGGCGCGAACCAGCGTGCGCTGCGCAGGTCTTCGGGTTTCATCTCACTCACTCCCAGGCCGGATGCTCACGGCGCGCAGGGTAGTCGAAGTTCCTGCCGTGCCAGATCGGTACCTGCTTCAACAGCTGCTGAAGCGAGGTGATGGGCGCTGCCGGGCGCTGACGCGGCAGCTTAAAGTGCCGACCCGAACGACTGTTCCACCTGTTGGGACCATGCCCACCCGAACTCCACGCAACACCGGCAACACCGAAGGCACCGCAGCCCTGGACAAGGCGCTGGACGTGCTCGACGCCGTAGGTGCATCGCCGGCCGGCCTGAGCCAGGCCGACCTGGCCGAGCGCCTGCAACTGCCGCGCACCACCCTGTACCGCCTGCTGGGCACCCTGGTGCAGCGCGGGCTGCTGCGTCGGGATCCGCTGCGCCGCGTCTACGGACTGGGCATGCGCTGCTTCGAATACGCGCGCGCCGCCTACGCCATGCCCGACCTGGTGGCCGCTGCCGGCGTGGAACTGCGCGCCCTGCGCGACATGACGGGCGAGACCGTGTACCTGGCCGCACGGGACGGTCTGGAAGTGGTGGCGCTGGAACGCTGCGATGGCGCGCACAGCCAGCGCAGCCAGTCAGCGCTGGGCCAGCGCAAACCGCTGCACTGCACCAGCCAGGGCAAGGCCATCCTGGCTGCGCTGCCTGCCGAGCAACGCGACGCCCTGGTCAAAGAACTGCCGATGACGGCCGTCACGCCGCGCAGCACCACCGACCGCCGCCGCCTGCTGGCCGAACTGCGCATCACCGCGGCGCGCGGCTGGAGCGTGGACGACGAGGAAATCGTGCCCGGCGTGCGCTGCTGCGGCGCAGCCATCGTGGACGCCACGGGCGCCGTGCGCGGCTCCATCAGCGTGGCCGGCCCGGCCTTCCGGCTGACCAGCGAACGGGTGGAACTGCTGGGCCCGGAAGTGGCCGAAGCCGCACGCCGCATTGGCGCGCAACTGTCGGCCACGCAAGCCCCCCGCGCCACCGGTGAAGCTGCGGTGCTGCCCGGGCCCTGGGCCTTTGAAGGTGCGCTGCCGCAGTGGCACGCCGCCCTCGGCGCGCTGGTCTGGGCCGACACCCTGGGGCCCTCGCTGCACGCCGCCACAGCACGGGGTGACCGCATCGTGGCCCATGCCGATGCGCCCATCGAAGCCCTCCTGCCCGTGGCCGGCGGCGTGGCCGCGCGTTGGGGCAGCGGCTGGCACCACGTGGCGCTGGACGGCACGGTGTCCTCGACGGCTGACCTGGCCCTGGGCCTGCCCCGTGCGCAAGCCCTGGCCTTGTGCCAGGACCCCGCAGGCCAGCTCTGGGCCTGCATCGCAGACGGCGGGCGCTGGTGGGTCGGCGCAGTGGACGGCACAGCCGGCTGGTCGCTGGACGAACCCATCACGGCCCTGGCCTGGGACGCGGCGGGCGACTTGCTGCACATGGCCGCACCCGCCAGCGGCACCGTGTGGACGGCCCGACGCGGCAGCCCCAGCTTGCGCCGCCTGGCCACGCTGCCCAAGGGATCGGGCCGGCTGGCGGGCCTGGCAGTGGACGCAGAAGGCGGCGTGTGGAGCGCGCTGCGCGGCGGTTGGGGTGTCGTGCGCCTGGAAGTCGATGGCACGCTGGACCGCCTGTGGGCCCTGCCGGTGCCCTGCCCCAGTGGCGTGGCCCTGGGCGGCGCGGACGGCCGCACGCTCTTCGTGACCAGCGCGCGGGACGCGGTGAGCCGCGAGGCCCTGGAGGCCGCGCCCCTGTCGGGCCGCCTGTTCAGTGTGCGCACGGACGGCAGCTGATCCGGGCCCGGGCATCGGCGCATGACATGGGGTCCAATCCAGCCATGAGCTCAAGCACCGACGACCGCCTGACCGACCTGGAGATCAAGGCCAGCTACATGGAAGACACGCTGGACCGCCTGAACGAGGTCATCGTGCGCCAGCAGCAGCAGATCGACCTGCTGACCCGCGAATTGCTGGCCCTGCGGGACCAGCAGCCCAGCGCGGACGGCCCCACCGCCAGCAGCCTGCGCGAAGAACTGCCGCCGCACTATTGAGCGGGCCACGGCGGACGCCGTGGCTACAGATCGGGTTCGTAGCGGCGGCGCATGTCCTCGACCGTTTCCGGCGCGGTCTGCACGCCCGTATGGTCGGCGAGCATCTCGCCTGCGGTTGGCAGCACGGATCGGTCGACCAGCGACGCCGGTGCCCACAGCGCCGAACGCATCAAGGCCTTCGCACATTGCAGGTAGGCCTCTTCCACCGTCACGCGGATGACCAGCACCGGCGCGCGGCGTTCCGTGGTGCAGCGGCTGATGTCGTTTGGCGCGCGCGACAGCACCGCCGCTCCGTTGACGCGCAAGGTCTCGTCCACGCCCGGCACCATGAACAGCAATCCGATGCGGCCGGTGGCGACGATGTTCTCCAGTGTGTCCAGCCTGTTGTTGCCGGGCGAATCGGCCAGCAGCAGCGTCTGCGCGTCCGGCGCCAGGACGAAACCCGGTGGACCGCCGCGCGGTGAGGCGTCCAGCCTGCCGTCGGCGCCTGCGGTGGCCAGCACCACATAGGGCGACAGGCCAATGAAACGCGTGCAGTGCTTGTCCAGCGCCACCAGTTGCTTCTTGACGGCACGTTCCTTGGGCGCTGCGTAGAGCGTGCGCAAGTCGACCAGGGTGGTGATGTGGTGTTCCATGCCGCCAGCTTAGCGCGCGTTCAGGTGGTGGCGGAGTGGCCGGGCATGGGCTGGTCCAGCACGCCGGACGCGGGGCGCTGGTCCAGCAGGCGGTCGGTCAGCGCGGCAGCGGCCCACATGGCGCACAGCGTGACCCAGCTGGTCATGGTGAAGACCGCCGCACCGGACAGGCCCGCACCCACCGCGCAGCCACCGGCCAGCATGCCGCCAAAACCCATGCCCACGGCGCCCACGATGTAGCGGGGCATGCTGGGCCCGCCCTGGAAGCCTTCCAGCTTCAGTTCCTTGAACCACCACGCGGCCAGGAAGCTGCCAATGAAGACGCCGGGCATCAGGCCCATGTCGAAGTTGAAAGGCTTGTCGGTGACGAAGAGCGTGCGCGTCAGCACCTCTGCCGACGGGCCCGTGAAGCTCAGGGCCTGGATGGGGTGCGGGTCAAAGCTGTTCTTGCTGATGGCGTAGGTGGCCCACCAGGCCGCGGCAATCGTCAGGCCGACGCCCGTGGCCCCGGCCCAGCCCCACATGGGCACCTTCTGCCGGCGCGCCCAGACCACCGCTGCCACCAACCACACCAGTCCGAACACCAAGGCGCCGCCGTGGCCGATGCCGGTGCGCGCGATCAGGTCGCGCGCGGTGCCGCCTTCCACGGTCCACAGCCCCGACAGGACTTCGCGGGCCGGCGACAAGAGGCCGGTCCAGCTGGCCTGCGCTGCCACCGCAAACACCAGGCCCGAGATGACCGACCGCAGGTTGCCCTGGGCCGCCAGCACCAGCAATCGGCTGCTGCAGCCACGTGCCAGGATCATGCCTGCACCGAACAGCGCGCCACCGATGGCCGCGCCAGACAGGCTGCCGCGGGCAGCGATCTGTCGCGCGTCACTGGCATCAAAGGCGCCAATGAAGGCCAGGGCCTGCGTGGCGATCACCGCGCTGGCAAAGGCAAAGAGCCATACCGTGAGCTTGCCGCCCACCAGGTTGCGGCTGAACTCGATCACGGCGGACCGAAGGCAGAAGCGCGAGCGCTGTGCCAGGAAGCCGAAGGCGATGCCGACGACCAGGCCCGTGGCCGCCAGGGTGCCAGGCTCGCCCAGCGTGTCGATGACGGCCTGCCAGCTCACGGGGCTGTCCTGGGCGCCTAGGGCTTGATGTACGCGGCCCCTTGCTTCTGCAGCTTGGCGATGCGCACCACGCCGCTGGGCGTGAAGTCCGCTTCCTGGATGAACTGCTCCTTCTTCAAGCCGCGGTTCTTCAGGGTGATCTCGCAGACCTCGAACTTCACTCCTCGCGCCACCAGCGCGGCCACGGGGCCGGCCATGGCGCCACCCTGGTTGTCCTTGGCGCCTTCCATCAGGAAGTCCACGCCATTGGCGTGCGTGACCACGGTGATCTTGGCCGTGGGGTCGGTGTCCAGGTGGTTGCGCACATTGCGCAGGCCCTTGACGGCCTGCGTGGCGCTGTCGTCGATGTGATAGACCACGGTGTCTTGCGCCCAGGCCGCGAGGCTCGAGACGGCCAGCACCAGAGCAGCCAGGAATTTCGGGATGTGCATGTCGGAGTCTCCTTGAACGTGAACTCGAATGTGAACTCGAACGCGATCGGCTCAGGTCCGCAGGCTACGCCAGACCAGGATTGCCCTGCACACCCATCAGCCTGGGCGTGTTGATCTTGCGCGGCTTGATGCGGCCGCCCTGGTGTCGCGCTTGGTCTTTCAACCAGGTCTCCACCACGTCCCACACCGGCTTGTTGCCCGCCTTGCTGGCCTCTTCCGCCACCGGCGCCCAGCCCGCCACCTGGTAGGTCTTGCCGGCATCCACGGCCTTGCCGTTCAAGCGCATGTCGCTGATGCGCGAGCCCATCTTTTCGCTGGGTGTCAGGGTGTACTGCAGCCCACCCACGCGCACCATGTCGCCGCCCTGCTGGTAGTAAGGGTCGGGGTTGAAGAGGTTGTCGGCCACGTCTTCCAGCACGGTCTTCAGCGTGTCGCCGCTCATGGGCGTGACCGTGGCGTAGGGGTAGGTGATGGCCAGCTGGTCCATCATCAGTTCACGCGTGATGGCCTGGCCCGGCAGCAGCGTCGTGCCCCAGCGGAAGCCCGGGCTGAAGGCGATTTCGGCGCCCTGCACGTCCATCAATGCGTCGCACAGCAACTGGTCCCAACTGCCGTTGAAATTGCCGCGGCGGTAGAGCAGGCCGTCTGTCACGGCCAGCTTTTCCGCGAGCTTGGATTCGTAGGGCGCGCGGACCTTGGTGATCAGCGCATCCATGTCCGGGTCGGCCTTCAGCACGTTGGCAAAGATGGGCAACAGGCGGTAGCGCGCGTTGAGCAGCTGGCTGCCCTTCACTTCGAAGTCGATCACGCCCAGGAACTTGCCATTGCTGCCGGCGTTGGTGACCAGGGTCGTGCCACCCGCGTTCTTCACTGGCACGGCCAGCGGCACGCCGTCGTGGGTGTGGCCGCCCAGAATGGCGTCGATGCCGCGCACGCGCGAGGCCAGCTTCAAGTCCACGTCCATGCCGTTGTGGCTCAGCAGGACCACCAGCTGGGCACCCTGGCCGCGGGCTTCGTCCACCACCGTCTGCATGTTGGCGTCCTGGATACCGAACTCCCAGTCGGCGACCATGTAGCGCGGGTTGGCAATGGGCGTGTAGGGGAAGGCCTGGCCCACGATGGCCACCTTCACGCCGTTGATGTCCTTCATGACATAGGGCTTGAAGACCGGGTCGCCGAAGTCCTTGGTCTTGACGTTCTGGGCGACGAAGTCCA
This sequence comes from uncultured beta proteobacterium, assembly GCA_963750785.1. Classification (GTDB taxonomy): domain Bacteria; phylum Pseudomonadota; class Gammaproteobacteria; order Burkholderiales; family Burkholderiaceae_C; genus Rubrivivax. The sequence goes on from CAVVSC010000017.1 coordinate 97,129, forward strand.
CCTTGCCGGCAAAGTCCTTCTCGACGATTTCCTTCACGCGCTGCATGCCGTAGGTGAACTCCCAGTGGCCGGTCATCACGTCCACGCCCAGCAATTTGCAGACATCCACCATGTCCTGGGCATTCGTCCACAGGCTGGTGGCGCTGCCTTGCCAGGTGTCGCCGCCGTCCAGCAACAAGGCACCGGGGCGCGTGGCCTTCAGGCGCTTCACCAGCGTGGCCAGGTGTGCAAAGCCGCCGACCTTGCCGTAGCGGCGTGCCGCACGGTCGAAATCCAGGTAGGTGAAGGCGTGCGCCAAAGAAGACCCGGGCCGGATGCCCGCCTTCTTCAGCAGCGCATCACCCACCAGGTGCGGCAGCTGCCCCTGCATGCTGCCCAGCCCGAGGTTCACGCTGGGCTCGCGGAAGTGGATGGGCTTCAACTGCGCGTGGCAGTCGGTCATGTGCAGCAGGCTCACGAAGCCCGTGCCGGCGCCCAGGGGAGGCAGGTCGTACAGCGCATTTTCGACCTGGGCCGCGTCCGCGTCTTCGTGCTGCCCCAATGCCATGCCGGCGACCGACGCGCTGGCCAGCACCTGCAGGAAGTCCCGCTTGGTCATGCTCATGAAAGGAGACTCATGATTAAGTGGCCGCTTATGTTTATGGGCTGAAAAAGCCCGGCAATGCCGGGCTCGTGTGCGTCAAGTTCGAGTCACTGGTTGACGGGGGACTTGGGGTCCAGCAACAGCGACATCACGTGCGCAAGCTGCTTTTCGTCCAGCAGCTTGGCGTGGCCAAAGCGGGGCATGTTGGAGCAGGCGTTGAAGCTCTTGCTGTTCCAGATCTTCTGCCACGTGTACTCAATGACCGGCTGCGCGGTGGGTGCCATCAGGTCGGTCACGCCCCGGTTCTTGCCGTAGTTGTACAGGCTGGGGCCGATGTTGCCGTAGCTGATTTCCTGCTTGCTGATCTGGTGGCAGTTGTAGCAGCTGCCGCCGTTGGCGCTGGGTGCCGCACTCGCGTCGGTCCAGGTCATGCCGCGGCCGTTCTGGGCGATCTTTTCGCCTTCACGCCAGTCGCCAAAGTACTGGCCGCCAGCGGGCCATTGCGTCACGGCCTTGGCCTGCGCGCTGATCTGCTCGGCGACGGCATCTGAAGGCGGCGTGGGGCTGCTGCAGGCGCTTTGGCCCAGGTCCTGTTCGATGCGGTCCATCTTGGCAATGCCCTGGTCGCGGAAGCTGGCCTTGATCACGGCCTTGGTTTGCGCGTCCAGTTCGGCATTGCTGGGCAGACCGGCGCAGCCCGCCAGCAAGGCGAAGGCTGAGACGGACAGCAGGGTGCGTTGCATGTGGTTCATGGTGTCTGTGCTCCCGCCGTTCAGCGCTTGATGGTGGGCACGGCGGACACCGCGCCCTTGGCGTTGACGCCCATGTAGGTGCCCAGGGCGATGGTCACTTCAGAACCAAAGCCGGGGTAAGGGAAACGCTGCTGGCGGTAGCAGTCGTTCAGGCGCAGCTGCATGCTCCACATCTGGCCATTGCTGACGCGGTAGGCGGGCCAGGCTGCAAAGCCGATGCCGTCGCCAGGGTTCTTGGTCAGGTTGGGCAGGTCCTGCAGGCGGATGCGCATGCCGTCCACGCCGTGGCAGCTGGCGCAGGAAAAGTCCATCGGGCCGCCGCGGTAGTAGAAGGCGCGCTTGCCCACTTCGTAGCTGCGCTGCTCTTCAGCATGCCCTTGCGGCAGGTTGAATTTCATGCCCTTGGACGAAGCCGCCACCCAGGTGGCCAGTGCCGTGACGTTGTTCTGCTCACCCTTGCCAAAGGCCGTCTTGGCGATCTCGGGGCCATTGAAGCCCTGCAACATTTCCATGCAGCTGACCAGGCGCGACTCCAGGTCCTGGACTTTCTGGGTGTCGGCAAAGTAGCGCGGCAGTTCGACAAAGGCGCCCTTGACCACGCCGGGGCCCTTGCCCAGGTCGCACTGTTCCAGCGACGCTGCCTTGGGGCCGCGCTTCTGCTTCCACAGTTCTTCGCCCTTGGCTTCGAACAGGTCCGCAGGGTTGCCGTCTTCCAGCATCCTGCGGTATTCCGCAATGCCGTCGGCGGCGGACTTCTGGGCCACAGCCGGCAGGGCCAGCGTGGCGGCGATGGTGGCCAGGGCGCACGAGGCCCCCAGCCCTGCAAGCTGTGTCTTCTTCATGCGACGGTCGCTTCGTCTGTGCGCTTGTCGCCGCGGTTGTCCATCCAGTTGATGGTGATCTTGTCGCCGGCCTTGGCACCCTTCACATTGAATTGCAGGAAGGGGTTCTTGGCCACGCTGGGGCCCCACTGGGCGGTCAGCACGGGCTTGCCGTTGTGCATGGCGCTGACTTCCTGGATGAACCACGCGGGGATGACCTTGCCCGCGGAGTCCTTGCGCTGGCCGGTTTCCATCTCGTGGCTCATGAGCACACGAACGGTGGCTTTGTCACCGGCGACTTGGGCGCGAATGCGCATCGGATCTGCCATTTGAATCTCCTTCAGTGTCTGTTCAATGCATCAAGCGGCCGCCGCGGATCCGGCTTGGCCGGGCCGCCAGCGGCGCCCCCTTGAGGGGGAGCGCCAAAGGCGCTGCGGGGGTGGTCCCGTTCATCCGCCGCAGCCGCCCAGGGTGACCTTGATCTCCTTGGCTGCGTACAGCACCTTGCCGTCGGCCATCATGGCCACGGCAAAGACGTTGGACGACTGGCCCATCTTCACGCGGGTGTTGAAGTTGGCGTCCACCGAATCGGTCACGTCGAACACGGCTGCCAGGGTGCTGGGGTTCTTCTCGACCATCAGCATCAGGCGCTTCACACCGGCCAGGCCGCTGGAACAACCCACGGGCACGACCGCGCCGTTTTCGGCAATGTCAGGTCCGGTGATGGCGACGTCCTTGCTTTCGACGGGCGCGCTGCCGCCCAGGGCCTTGACCGCGTCGGCCATGCTCTTGGCATCAAACGCGGCCTGGTTCCAGGCGGCTTGCGCGGCGGTGGGCAGCAGGCCGGCGGCGGCCAACATGCCCGCCACTTGGGCGCTGGTCGTCAGCAGTTTGCGACGGGTGGTCATTGTTTTCTCCTTCGGGTCCGGCGACTGGCGCTCGGCTCATGGTGGCACGGGTGGTCGGGGGAACGTGAAATCTTAACGGGCCTGGGCTACCTGGCGCCGGAAGCCAACCATTGGGCCAAGGCCTTGAGGTCGTCGGCAGGCAGGTTCTGCGCCGGCATGGGGATCGGGCCCCAGGTGCCGCTGCCGCCGGACATGATCTTTTGCGAAAGGTAGGCGGCTGCGTCCGGACGGGCGGCGTACTTGCGGGCCACCTCACGCAGCGCCGGGCCCACGACCTTGCTGTCCAGGGCATGACAGGTGAGGCAGTTGTGCTTGCGGGCCAGGACTTGCGCCAGTGCGCCGGGGTCGGCAAGCACCGGCTTGGGGGGCGAATTGGACGGGGCAGCGGACGGCGACGCACCAGCATCCGGTGCCCGCGTCGTGTCCGCTCCATGCTGCGCGCCCACGATGCGGTTCTGCTCGGCCAGGTTGCCGTGCGCGTTGCGCGCGAAATCCGGCAGCAGGCTCTTCACCGTGGGTTCGGTGGCGCAGTTGTTCATGCAGGCTTCGGCCTTCACGTCCGGCTTGCCGTTACCCATGCCGCGACCGGGCCACAGGCCGTGCTGGGTCAGCATGCCCTTGCGGTTCGGCATGAGCTGCTGCACGTCCGCGATGTTGCGGTCGCTCAAGGTGAAGCTGTCCGGAATCACGCCGCCCAGGTTCAGCAGGAAGGCCGTGACCGCATAGACCTCGTCGGTCTTCAGGGACTTGGGCGCGTTCCACGGCATGGCTCGGTGGATGTAGTCCCACAAGGTGGACACCGTGGCCAGCTTCATCAGCATCGGGCGGCCCGGAAATCCCGGGTCGGTGAGGCGCGCCACGCGGCCCGCTTTCACATCTTGCGCGGTGACTCCGCCGATCAGGGGCGCGAAGACTTCATTGCTTTCGCCGAAGACGCCATGGCAGCTGGCGCACCGGGCCTCCCAGACGTCCTGGCCCTGGGCGACCGAACCGCTGCCCTTGGGCAAGCCCTTGAAGTCCGGGCGCACGTCGATGTCCCAGGCTTGCACTTCCTGTGCTGTGGCGGGGCGGCCGATGCCCTGGTAGTCGGCCGGCTGCGCGAAGACGCAAGCCATCAGCCCGAAAGCCGCGACCGCCAGGAACTTAGGAGAGCTGGACATTCTTGACCTCCCCACTCTCTTGCACCAGCCACGTCTGCACCGCGTTGTTGTGATAGATCGACCGCGTCCCGCGCACAGCGCGCAACTGACGGTAGGTCGGCTGGACATAGCCGGTCTCGTCCATGGCGCGGCTTTGCAGCAGCGCGGGTTTACCGTCCCATGCCCAGGGCAGGTTGAACCGCGTGAGGCAGCGGTCCATGACCGGGCCTTGCAGCGTGGCTGTCTTCCAGTTGCGGCCACCGTCGACACTGACATCCACCCGCTTCACCTTGCCGCGGCCGCTCCAGGCCAGGCCGGTGACTTGATAAAAGCCCTTGTCCAGCAGCACCTGGCCTCCGCTGGGCGTGGTGATGACGCTCTTGCATTCCTGCGTGCTGCTGTACTGGCGATGCATGCCGTCCGGCATCAGGTCGATGTAGTGGATGGCCTCGTCCTTGGTGGCCCAGGGCTGGTCGCCGACCTCGATGCGACGCAGGTACTTCACCCAACTGACGCCCTGCACACCGGGCACCACCAGGCGCAGCGGATAACCGTTTTCCGGGCGCAGCATCTCGCCGTTCTGCCCGTAAGCCACCAGCACCTGCCCGCTTTCCACCAGCTCCATGGGAATGGTGCGGGTCATGCTGGAACCGTCCGCACCTTCGGCCAGGACATAACGGCCACGTTTGGTGTCCGCACCTGCCAGGTCCAGCAGCAGCTTCAAGGGCACGCCGGTGAATTCGCTGCAGCTGAGCATGCCGTGGCTGTACTGGCAGGTGGGCACGGCCACATTGCCCCACTCCATGCCGGTGTTGGCGCCGCATTCAATGAAGTGGAAGCGGCTCACGGCTGGCAGACGCATCAGCTCGTCCATGGTGAAGACCATGGGGGTCTTGACCATGGCAGGGTCGCTGCCGTTGATCATCAGGCGGTGCTTGCTGGGGTCGATGTCCCACCAGCCCTGGTGGTGGCGCTCGAAATGCAGGCCGCTGGGCGTGACGATGCCGAACAGGCTTTGCAGCGGCGCGAAGCTGACGCTGGACTGCGTGGTCTGCGTGAGGCCCGGGCTCTGGCGGCGCTGCACGTTCTGTTCGAACTTGCTGGGCTTGCCGTAGCCGTCGGTGGCCACGCCCTGACCAAGGCCCGTGCTGTGCGCGGGCAGCTGCAGGATGTTGGCATCGCCGCCCTCGGCGGGCACCGGGTTGGACTGCGCCTCCGCAGGGCCGGCACTGGCCCCGACAACGGCCGTGGCCGCGGCGAACGCCCCGCGGATGAAGTCGCGCCGACCCGCCTTGGCTTCGCGAAAGACGGTGCGCACACCATCCGCACTGACGAAGTTTTCGGGTGCCTTGATCAGGCGGCCAGGCTGGGCGGGCAATGGGGGCAGTTCGGTCAAGGCGGGCTCACTCGCTGCATCTGGATATAAGCAAGCACGAATATAAAGCCATCTGCGCCAGTCCGGATCGGGGAAAACGAGGGGCTTGGACGCGGCGCGGCTCGGGCGCCGGCGCCAATCAGGATTTCAGCTCGGCACCTCAGGCAGCCGCTGCAGACCCGCCACGGCAGAGACCGCAACGAGCAGCGCCTGCAGCACAAAGCCCAGCAGTGCCAGCAGCAGGCAAGCGGCCTCACCCCACTGCGCCCCGACCCAGCCGCCCAGCGCCGCGCCCAGGGGACGGGCGCCGGTGTTCACCGTCAGGAAGATAGCCGTGACGCGACCCAGCATGGCCCGCGGCGTGACCGTCTGGCGCAAGGTGGTGGATGAGATGGTCCAGATGATCGGTCCGACCCCGAAGAAAAAGAACGACAGGGTGGCCACGGCCGCGGACGGCCAGGCCAAGGTCGCGACCATGGTGACCATGGCCAGCACAGACACCACCGGCCCCAGCAGCACGGCCCGGCCGAAGGACAGTGCGCGCAGCACCCTTGGCGCGGCCAGCGCACCCACCACCATGCCGACCCCATAGGCTGCCAGGGTGAAGCCAACCGCACGCGCCCCGAGGCCCAGGCTGCGGACGGCGTAGGGCACGTAGGCCGCCTGCAGCACGAACCAGGACACGTTCCACACGACGGCCGTCAGCAGCACGGGGCGCAGCAGCGCACTGCGCCAGACAACAGTTGCACCTTCCCGCAGTTCCACCAGTGGGTGGCGGCGTGGCGCCAGTGTGGCGGCCACCGGTTCCGGCAGCCCCACCAGCAGGACCAGGGCGGCCACCGACAGCACAGCCGCCAGCACAAAGGCCGGCGGCGCGCCGGCCCAGGAGACCATGGCGCCCGCCAAGGCGGGCCCGGCCGCAAAGGCCGCGCTGCGCGCCAACTCCAGCCGGCCATTGGCGGCGGCCAGTTGTTCGCGCGGCACGAGGCCGGGCACCAGGGCCGGCGCCGCGACGCTGAAGCCCACCGTGCCGCAAGCGCCGATGAAGCCCAGCACGGCCAGCAACATCAGGCTCAGCTGGCCCGTGAGCACCGCCAGCAGCAGGCCTGCAAAGGCCGCTGCACGCAGGGCTTCCGCCACCACCATGAGGCGGCGTTTGGACACCCGGTCTGCCAGCAGCCCGGCGGGAATGGACAGCAACAGAAACGGCAAGGTCTGCGCCGTGGCCAGCGCGCCGATCTCACCCGGCCCCGCGCCCAGGGCCAGAACCGCCACGATGGGCACGGCGGCCAAACTGATCTGTTCGGCCGACTGCGCCGCCAGGTTGGCGCCGGCCAGGCGCTTGAAAATGGGCGGGAGCGAAGGCGATGTCATGGCCGCAGTGTCGGTCCTGCCCGGCCCGCGGACCCGCCGTTTCCGGACCTGTGAATGCGGGCCGAATGCCTAGGACTGACCCACGATGGACGCGGTCGCCATCAGTTCTTCGAACAGCGCCAGACTCATCTTGCCGGACACGCCAAACGGATTCAGCTGCGGTGTTTCCGAGTACTTCAACAACAAGGCCGGGTTGAGCCGTGCCACGTTGACCTGGCCCATGCTCCACCCGGCGAAGCGGCGCTCGCCGATCTCTTCGTAGTGCAGCAGTTCCACCTGGGAATGGCGCGAGTCGGTCGCGATGCGGTTGTAGAGCTGGTTGACTGCGCTGCGCCCCCCTTCCAGCGCCTGCAGGAAGATGCCTTCGCTGAAGCACAGCACGCCGGTGATTCCCAGCTTGGGGTTGTTGGCCTTGCATTTGCGAAGGATGGTGACCAGTTCTTCCTGGTCTACCGCGGCAACGGCGCGGCTGGCGTAGACGAGACGGACAAGCATGGGCGCCTTTGGGGTTCAGCCGTTCTTGCGGGCCAGAAGAGAGAGGAATTCTCGGCGCAGGTTGGCGTCCTTCAGGAAAGCGCCACGCATCACGCTGTTGACCATGGCGCTCTCGGTGTCCTTCACGCCCCGCCAGTGCATGCAGAAGTGATCGGCTTCCATGACGATGGCCAGGCCGTCGGGCCGCACGCGGTCCTGCAATTCATTGGCCAGCATGGTGACGGCCTCCTCCTGGATCTGCGGTCGGCTCATGATCCAGTCGGCAATGCGCGCGTACTTGCTCAGGCCGATGAGGTTGGAATGCTCGTTGGGCAGGATACCGATCCACACCTTGCCGAAGATCGGACACATGTGGTGGCTGCAGGCGCTGCGGATGGTGATGGGGCCCACGATCATCAATTCGTTGAGCCGCTCCGCATTCGGGAACTCCGTCACCGCAGGCATGGGCACATAGCGGCCGCGGAACACCTCTTCGATGTACATCTTGGCCACGCGCTTGGCGGTTTCGTGGGTGTTGTGGTCGCTGTTGGTGTCGATGACCAGCGCCTGCAGCACCTCCTGCATCTTGGCTTGCACCTCGGCCTTCAATTCGGCCAGTTCGCCCTCGCGCACGAAGGCAGAAATGTTGTCGTTCGCGTGGTAGCGGCGGTCCGCGCTCACCAGGCGGTAGCGGATGCGCTCGGAAGCCGGCAGCCGTGCCAGCTCTTCTTCGTTGCGGAAAAGGCGTGCTGAGGTCGCGGCGGCGCCGGATGATGAATCGGACATGAGAGAGGTCGCCCAAGTGGACAGGCGCGCATTGTGCGTTCGCGCGCCTGCACCTGTTGGCGGCATAGACTTTGCCCATGACAGGCGCCACCCCCCACGCCCAACCGCCGCTGGCGCGCCTGCTGGAACACACGGCGGACGCGGTGGCGGCTGTGCGCGGCGGGCGCTCGCTCAACGACCTGCTGCCACGGGTGCCGGCCGAGCTTCGGCCAGGTGTGCAGGCCCTGGCCTTCCACACCCTTCGCTGCCTGGGCAGCGCTACGGAAGCACGCGCTCACTTGGCAGCCAAGGACCCACCACCGCAGGTCGACGCGTTGCTGATCACCGCCCTGGCCTTGCTGTGGCCCGGCCGCAGCCCGGGCGAGGAACCACCCTACCCCGACCACACCTTGGTCGACCAGGCGGTGTCGGCCGCCCGCAACCGCACGCCGGCCGCCGCCGGCTTCATCAACGCCGTGCTGCGCCGCTTCATTCGCGAACGGGACCAGGTGGCCGCGGCCGTGCGGCACTCGCCCATGGGCGCCTTCAACCACCCGCTGTGGTGGATCGAGCGCGTCAAGCGCGATTGGCCCCAGGACTGGCAAGGCCTGCTGGGCGCCGCCAACCAGCGCCCGCCGATGACCCTGCGCGTGAACGCGCGCCGCGGCACGGGCGCTGCGTATGTGCAACGCCTGGCAGCACTGGGGCGCGAGGCCACCCTTCTGCCCGACCCGGCTGGCGTCGAGCTGGGCGCCGGGCAGGCCGTGGTGCTGGCGCAGCCCAGCCCCGTGCAGCAACTGCACGGCTTTGCCGAGGGCGAGGTCTCGGTCCAGGACGCCGCGGCGCAGCGCGCCGCGCCCCTCTTGCTGGGCGCTGGTCTGCCCAAGAAAGCGCGGGTGCTGGACGCCTGCGCGGCCCCTGGCGGCAAGACCGCCCACCTGCTGGAGCTGGCCGACCTGGACTTGCTGGCGCTGGACAGCGACCCGCTTCGGCTGGCCCGCGTGCAAGACACCCTGAACCGCCTGCAACTGCAGGCCGAATTGAAGGCCGGCGACGCGCGTTTTCCCAAGGGTGCTTCGGGCTGGTGGGACGGCCGACCTTTCGACGCCATCCTGCTGGACGCACCTTGCACGGCCAGCGGCATCGTGCGCCGCCACCCGGACGTGCGCTGGTTGCGCCGCGCCGACGACATCAACGCCCTGGCCCGCATCCAGGCAGAGATGCTGGATGCGCTGTGGCCGCTGCTGGCGCCGGGCGGGCGGCTGCTCTACGCCACCTGCTCGATCTTCCCAGCCGAAGGTCAGCATCAGATCGACGCGTTTATGCAACGCATCGGCGCGGCGAATGTCCGCCTGGACCCGGCTTCACCCGGCCACCTGCTGCCCACCCGTGACAATGCTTTCCAGGGAGCCGCGGGCCGCAGCCCGGCGCTGCAGGACGGCTTCTTCTACGCGCTCCTGCACAAGATCCCGCACACGACCTAGAGACCTCCAACCACCATGCACGCGCCGCCGGTCCGCCAACACATCACCCAGGGCCAGCCGGCCCGGGTGTTGGCGCGCTGGCCGATGATCGGCCTGACCCTGGTGCTGAGCGCCCTGCTGGCGCTTCTGCCTGCCGGCGTCGCACGGGCCCAGGGCGTGGAGCTGGCCCAGTTGCAGGCCAGCCGCGCGGAGGGCGCGCTCAACCTTGAATTTGTCGCCCGCGTGAGCCTGCCACAGGCGGTGGAAGACGCGCTGCAACGCGGCGTGCCGCTGTACTTCGTGGCCGAGGCGCAGCTGCTGCGCAGCCGCTGGTACTGGCGCGACGAGCGCGTGGCACGGGTTTCGCGGTCCTGGCGGCTGGCCTACCGGCCGCTCAATCGCGAATGGCGGGTCAGTCTGGGCGGGCTGAACCAGACTTTTCCGTCCTTGGCCGAGGCGCTGGCCACGGTGTCCCGCAGCGCGGGCTGGAAGCTGGCCGACCTGTCCCAGCTCGAAGACAAGAGCTACTACGTTGAATTCAGCTACCGGCTGGACACGACGCAGTTGCCCGGCCCCATGCAGTTTGGCCTGGGTGGGCAAGGCGACTGGGCGGTGGGCGTGAGCCGGACCCTGCGCGTCGAGCCTTGACGCACCCCCGACCGACCCGGTGAATTCCAGCGTGCGCGCGAACGCGAACGACCTCTCCGGCGCGACCATGTCGCGCTCCACGCGCTGGGCCTGGACGATCTCGGCCGTGGCCGCCACCGGTGCCGCCCTGGTGCTGGCCTTTGTGCTGAGTTTCAGCAGCACGGAAGGCAGCTTCTACGAGCGCAATTTTGTCTGGCTGTTCTGGATCAATGTGGCCGTGGCGGCCTTGCTGCTGCTGGTCATTGCCCTGGTGGCACTGCGGCTCATGTTGCGGCTGGCGCGCGGCAAGTTCGGCAGCCGCCTGCTCATCAAGCTGGCCGGCATCTTCGCCCTGGTGGGGCTGCTGCCGGGGCTGGTGATCTACACCGTGAGCTACCAGTTCGTCAGCCGGTCCATCGAGGCCTGGTTTGATGTGAAGGTGGCGGGTGCGCTGGACGCCGGTCTGGCCCTGGGCCGCGGCACCCTGGACGGGCTGGCGGCAGACCTGGTCGACAAGTCCCGGGTGGCCGCGGAACGCCTGGCGGACAGCGGCCCGGCCGTGCTGCCGCTGTCTCTGGAACGCCTGCGCGAACAGATTGGCGCCAGCGAAGTGAGCCTGGTGCTGGCCAGCGGGCAGGTGCTGCTGACGGCCGGAGGCGGTGCGATCGACGGCCCGCCCGAGCGGCCATCGGCCGCGCTCCTGCGCAACGCACGCAACCAGGGCACCGCCAGCCAGGTCGACGGCCTGGATGAAGAGTCTCTGGCCGCCCCCAACAGCGGCCCGCGCGTGCGCGCCATGGCCCGCGTGCCACGCAGCGACGTGACCCTGGCGATTGGTGAAGACCGCTACCTGCTGGTCACGCAGCCCATCGCCCGCAGCCTGGCCGCCAACGCGCTGGCCGTGCAGGCCGCGTACAGCGAATACCAGCAGCGCGCGCTGGCCCGCGACAGCCTGCGTCGCATGTACATCGGCACGCTGACCCTGACCCTGGTGCTGGCGGTGTTTGCCGCGGTGCTGCTGGCCATCGTCCTGGGCAATCAGCTGGCGCGGCCGCTGCTGCTGCTGGCCGACGGCGTGCGCCAGGTGGCAGCCGGCGACCTGACGGCCAAACCCGTGTTTGGCAGCGGCGACGAACTCGGCGGCCTGACGCGCAGCTTTGCCAACATGACCGCACAGGTGGCCGACGCGCGGACCGAAGTGGAACGGGGCATCGGCCAGCTGGAAGCGGCACGCACACGGCTGCAGACCATCCTGGATACCTTGACGGCCGGCGTCATCGTGTTCGACCGCGAAGGCCGCATCGACACCGTCAACCCCGGGGCCACGCGCATCCTGCAGCGGCCGTTGTCGGCCTGGCATGGCCAGCACCTGTCTGACCTGCCCGAGCTCGCCGACTTTGCCCACGACGTGGAGCAGCGATTTGAACTGCTGGCGACCAGCCCGGAAGCGGGCGAACGCGACCAGTGGCAGGAAAGCTTCGAGCTGAAGCGCAGCGACGGCGGCACGCTGACCCTGCTGGTACGCGGCGCCGCGCTGCAAGGCGATTCACGCTTGCTGGTGTTTGACGACATCACCGAAGTCGTCTCCGCCCAGCGCAGCGCCGCATGGGCCGAAGTGGCCCGACGCCTGGCGCACGAAATCAAGAACCCGCTGACACCCATCCAGCTGTCGGCCGAACGTCTGCAGCACCGGCTCGGCGCCAAGCTGGAAGGCGCGGACGCGGCGCTGCTGCTGCGCAGTGTGAACACCATCGTGAGCCAGGTGCAGTCCATGCAGACCCTGGTCAATGAATTCCGCGACTACGCGCGCCTGCCCGCTGCGCAGATGCTGCCGCTGGATCTGAACGCCTTGGCAGCCGAGGTGCTGGCGCTGTATGGCCAGGCCCAGGACAACGGCATCCTGGCGCCACGGCTGGAAGGCGGGCTGCCGCGCATCCTGGGCGACGCGACGCAGTTGCGCCAGGTCATCCACAACCTGGTGCAGAACGCGCTGGACGCCGTGGCCGACCGGCCGGACGGCCTGGTGGAACTGATCACCAGCACCGCCCGCGGCGAACAAGGCGAGCTGCGCGCCGTGCGCCTGACCGTCATCGACAACGGCCCTGGTTTTGCCGACAAGGTGCTCAAGCGCGCCTTCGAACCCTACGTCACCACCAAGACCAAAGGTACCGGGCTGGGCCTGGCCGTGGTGAAGAAGATTGCCGATGAACATGGGGCCCGTCTGAGGGCCGCCAACGTGCGCGTGGGGGACGAAGCCGACGGCCCGATCACCGGCGCACGCGTTTCGCTATCATTTTCAACCTTTGCCGCCCCCCTGGCGGCTGACGAAGCCGGCTCAGTGGCCGGCGACGCAAGGTCTCACTGAACGACTACAAAACGGCTCACGAGCCCTCCGCATGGCAACAATTTTGGTCGTGGACGATGAGCTTGGCATCCGTGCCTTGCTGTCGGAGATCCTCACCGACGAAGGTCACACCGTCGAACTGGCTGAAAACGCCGCCCAGGCAAGGCAGGTGCGCGAAAGCCTGCGCCCGGACCTCGTGCTGCTGGACATCTGGATGCCTGATGTCGACGGCATCACGCTGCTGAAGGAATGGTCGGCCAGCGGCCAACTCAGCATGCCCGTGATCATGATGAGCGGCCACGGCACGATCGACACCGCCGTGGAAGCCACCAAGGTGGGCGCCAGCGCCTTCCTGGAAAAGCCCGTGACGCTGCAGAAACTGCTGCGCGCCGTGGAGCAGGCTCTGGTCAAGCCTGGCCAGCGCAACCCAGCCGCCGCGTCGGGCTCGCCCGGTCTGATGGGTTCGCCAGTTCGCGGCATGCGCAACGACAGCCTGGGCGCCCCGGACACCGTGCCCGGCGCTCTCGGCCCCATCACGACAGTCGGCATCCACGAGGGTCCGCGGGCCGAGCAAAGTTTCGACCTGGACCGTCCGCTGCGCGAAGCCCGCGACGCCTTCGAGAAGAGCTACTTCGAGTTCCACCTGTCCAAGGAAGGCGGCAGCATGACACGTGTGGCCGAAAAGACCGGCCTGGAACGCACCCACCTGTACCGCAAGCTCAAGCAGCTGGGCGTGGACTTGTCCCGCAACAAGCGCAACGGCGGTTGAGCCGGAGCAGTTCGCGGCCTGGCTATAATCTTGGGCTCTGCACGGCCTGGTAGCTCAGTTGGTAGAGCAGCGGATTGAAAATCCGCGTGTCGGTGGTTCGATTCCGCCCCAGGCCACCAAGTCTTCAAGAGGGTTAGCAGGCTGGTAGCCGCTAACCCTCTTTTGCGTGCAAGGCGCCGTCTCGGCGTCTTTGCAGGCCCGGCCAGGATCGTCGCGCTGGCCCTTGGCGATTGTTGGTCGCTCCACAGCTTGTCCGCCGCATGGGGCCGCACCGCCGCAATTGAACCGGAGTGCCGCCGCCAGGGACTCACACGCAGCCTGCACTGTGCCCGGCAATTCTTGGTACAAGACAGCACCGTCCCGGCCGAGCCGGAATCGTCCACGCCACTTTCCGAGCCAGCGCGGCCGCTCGCGGAGAGGACATGCTTTCGATCCTGGTTGCCCACGCGTACTTCCAGCGCTTCGATCGCAAGCAGGTCGACCGCGCGAAGCCATATCCCCCACTTGCCACGCTGCAGACGGCCGCACGTTTGCGTCTGGCTGGGTACCGGGTCAGTTTCTTCGACGCCATGTTGGCCGCCGGCGTTCAGGACTTCGAAGCACTACTCGCCCGCGAGCAACCCCAACTGGTCCTGCTTTACGAGGACAACTTCAATTTTCTGACCAAGATGTGCCTGGGCAAGATGCGCCAGGCCGCCTGCGAGATGAGTGCCAGCGCCCGCCGCGCCGGAGCACGCGTGATTGCCGCGGGGTCTGATGCCAGCGATGAACCCGGGCACTACCTCCGCGCCGGCGCGGACATCGTGCTGCGCGGCGAAGGGCTGGAGGCCTTGTCGACGCTGCTGGGCCGGCTGGTCCGAGCACCGCGGGCAGCAACAGCAGATTGGATGGATGGCGTCGCTGATGCCGTCGGGCTGATCGACGACCGGCTGGTCGATGGGGCCCGGACCGCTGCCTCGTCCAACCCGCCGGCACAGCCAGCGCGGGTGGTGTCAATCCAGCCGAAGCGCAGTGCGTCGCCCAGCGACGCCACGCTGGACCTCAGCGCCGCATGGGACTTGGTGGACATGGAACGCTACCGTGCTGTCTGGCAGCGGGCGCATGGCTACTTCAGCCTCAACATGGCCGCTTCCAAGGGTTGCCCCTTTCAGTGCAACTGGTGCGCCAAGCCAATCTGGGGCAGCCGTTACCAGCAAGGCAGTGCGGCTGCCGTCGCTGCTGAGATGGCCCACCTCAAGCGCAGCTTCGGCGCAGAACACATCTGGTTCGCCGACGACATCTTCGGGTTCCGTGTCGAGTGGCTGAACCGCTTCGCCGACATCGTGCAGGACACTGGCGACGGTCTTCCCTTCACGATCCAGACGCGTGCAGACCTCGTCACAGAAGACGCAGCGCGCGCCCTGGGCCGCGCAGGCTGCCGCGAGGTCTGGATCGGCGCCGAAAGCGGCAGCCAGCAGATCCTGGACGCCATGAACAAGGGCACCACGGTTGACGAGATCCTGCGCGCGCGCCACCGCCTGGGCTCGCAAGGCGTGCGGGTGGGCTTCTTCATCCAATTGGGCTACCTGGGCGAGGGCCTTGACGAACTGCTGGCCACACGGCAACTGATCGAGACCGCACGGCCAGATGACATCGGGGTCAGCGTCTCCTACCCGCTGCCCGGCACGCGGTTCCACGAGCAGGTGCGCACACATCTTGGCGCCAAGACACATTGGGACGACAGCGCAGACCTGGCGATGCTGTTTCAGGGCGCGTTCGACACCGGCTTCTACCGTCGCTTCCGCGACCTGCTGCACGCGCAGGTGGACCTGGGCCGGCTGGATGGCGACGCCCAGCAGCAGGCCCGTGTGGCGCTGCAGCAGGGCTGGGACGCGCTGATTGCCGCTGCGCCGTCGCCGGTCACGACATGAGTCGCGGCCGTGTCAGCAGGTCGCGCAAGGCCAGCGCGGCCGCGAGCGGATGCTTGCCGCGCCGCAACTCATGACCCTGAAGGCGCCAGACTTGCGCGGCGAAACCGGGCCAACTGGGCAAGTGCGCCGCATAAGGCTGGCTCTGCTCCAGGCGCGGCAAAAGCTCGCCGGGAGCCAGCGACCGCAACAGTGCGGCGTCGTCGGCCTGCACCCGACTGAGGAACACGACATGGGCCAATTGCACTGGCGCCGCAGCCAGGCGCGCCCAACCGTCGCGCAGGTCGATCTCGTGCTTCTCGACGCCGCTGCGGCGCCGGATCACAGGCGCAGCACGGATCCGGGACTGCAGCGCAGCATCGTCAAACCAGGCCGGCGCATCCAAGCGCAGGTGCAGGAAGTTGGCCACACCCAAGGCCTGCAGCCCCTGTGGCGTCACGAAGGCAGCATCTTCGGTCAGGAAGTCCAGGCCCTGCAACATGGCCTGCATCGCAAGGGTGGACTTGCCGGCGCCGCTGTCGCCAACGAGCAGCGCGCCCATCCCCTGTGTGCCGATGCAGGCGGCGTGCAGAGGCACAAGGCCCTGCGCGCGGCTGGCGAGTGTGAAGACAACGAATTCCAGCAACTCGTAGCGCGCGTGGTAGGGCGATCGCAACAGCAGCTCGCGCGAAATCGCAACCAGCCCGCGGCGCGCCTCGGGGTAGGCCAGCGCGAGATTCGCGGCGTCCATCACCACCCCCAAAAAGCCCGCACCACCCAGCATGCGGGGCTCGGGTGGGCTTGCGGCGCCGCCCCAGCCGGGGCCGTCGGTCAAGCGCAGTTCGACCAGGAATTCCGGTGTCGTGCCGGGCAGGCTCAGTGCGGGCAATTCGCGGTAGGCCAGGTCGACCAATGCCAGCAGTTCCGGGCTGTCGCTGCGGAACTCGAAAATGCCGCCGAGCACAGGCAAGCACCGGGCCTCGGCACCGCGAGAACGTTCGCCGAAGGGGTCGATCGGTGCGACCGAAGCAGCAGGCACGGGCGTCATGACCCCGATCTTAGGAGGCCTGCGCATGCAGCCGACCGATGAAAGGACGCTGCCGCAGGCGGCGACGCTGCAGGCCGCATTGCGCGCCACCACTGAACGCCTGGCCCTGGAGCTGCATTGCCCTGCCGCCGAGGCGCCTGACTGGAGCGATTTCGAGTGGCGCGTGGCCATGGCGGCCATGGTCATGCACGGTGTGACGGCTTTGCTGGCCAGCCGCCTGCGCTGGCGTGGGCCGCCGGCCTGGCAGGCGTTCCTCGGCGAACAGCAGACGCAAGGCGTCTTTCGCCAGACGCGCACGCAAGAACTGCTGGCCGCGCTTGATGACGCGGCGCGGCGCGCGCAGTTGCCGCTGGTGGCGCTGAAAGGCTCGGCCCTGCTGGGGCTGGCACTCTATGCGCCGGGCGAAAGGCCGATGAGCGACATCGATCTGCTTTGCGCGCCCGAACATCTTGAAGCGACCGGGCGCCTGGTTGAGGGCCTGGGCTACGTCGCTGGTGTTGAGGTGCGACGTCATCGGGAGTATTTACCCAAGACCACCACCCCGGGCCGTGCCTTCGGCGAGCACATCGACAACCCGATCAAGGTGGAGTTGCATGCCCACATTGCCGAACACCTGCCGCTGCGCTCGGTCGACATCACGGCACGGGTCCTTCCGCCTGGTGTCCATGCGGGCGTGAACGCCTACCCCTCGCTGGCTGCGCTGATGGGGCACCTGCTGCTGCATGCAGCGGGCAATGTGTGCTTGCGCGGCGTGCGCCTGATCCAGCTGCAGGATGTGGCCTTGCTGGCTGGTCGCTTGGGCACGGCGGACTGGGAAACACTGTGGCCAGGTGCCGCCGACAGCCGGGACGCTTGGTGGGCACTGCCGCCGCTGTCCCTGGTGGAACGCTACTTCCCGGGCCACGTGCCGACCACCGTGCTCAGCCGTGCGGCTGCGGCCTGTCCGCCAGTGTTGCGGCGGGCTGCGCTGGGTTGGCAGCTCAGCGACGTCTCGCTGTCCCGGCTGGGCACGCCCATGCTGCCGGGCATCGAATGGTCCCATTCGCTGGGCGAGGCATTCGCATGGGCCCGTACGCGGCTCCACCCGGGGCACGACATTGTCGACATCAGCCGCAAGGCCGCACTCGGCCATCACGCACTGGCCGGTTCGGCCTGGATACGGCAGTCGCGCCTGCGCAAAGCCCTGCGCCTCCTTTGTGGCCGCGCGCCTCGTGCGGCCACCCTGTACACCGTTCAAGCCGCCCTTGACTACCGGCCGTTGGCCACCAGTTCGGCGTACAGCGACTCGAACAGGGCGCTGGTGTGATCGGCATCTTCCAGCAACGCACGGCGTTGCGCCTCGTGGGCCAGGCGCAGACGGAGACTTTCGTCATGGCCAAGCTGCGCGATCGCTCGGGCCAGACCGGCAACATCGCCAGGCTCCACCGCCAGGGCTGCTTGCGGCGCCCATTCCGCCAGATGGCCCACGCGGGTGCCGACACTGGGCACGCCCAGCACCGCCGCTTCCAGCACGGTCATCGGACCGGCCTCGTGGCGCGAACTCATCAAATGGACGTGCGCGCTGGCCAGCACCGGCCACAGCTGCGCACGGGTCAGGAAGCCGCGAAAACGGGTTTGCGACCCCAGCCCCAGCTGCTGCGTCAAGGCCTGGACTTCGCCGCCCAAGGTGTCTTCGCCGACCACATCCAGCTCGAAGTCGATGCCAAGCCCTGGCAGCCGGGCCACCGCCTGCAGCATCGTGCCGGGGTCCTTGACACGGTTGAGGCTGGCCACATGAACGATGCGCAGTGGCAGGCGCGGATTGCGTGCCGCAGGCGGGCGGCTCGGCCAGGTGTCCAGATCGACACCCAAGGGCAGGCGCCGGCCGACGAGGCCCAGGCCGGCAAGCTGAGCCAGCATCGGCGTACTTGCCGCAGTGATCACTGTGGCGCCGCGCAGCACCAGGGCTTCGCGCAGCCGGTCGCGCCAGCGCCGACGGCCGCCATAGCCGATGTCGGGCAGCGCCACCAGTTCACCGCCGGCCAGATGCACGGCACTGGGCAGGCGCAGCAGCGTCGCGGCCGATACGGCAGCGGCACCACACGAACCCGACCAGATGGAATGCACCAGATCGAAGGGCCTGACGCGATGCTCAGCCCGTATGGCCACCACCGCGCGCAGGCTGGCCAGGCGCGCGCCGCCGATGTTGTGTACGTGGGCGCCGAGCAACGGCCAGTCGGCCGGCAGTGGCTCCTGGCGCAGTGCATAAACATGCAGCTCGTGGCGCAAGGCCAGGCGCTTGATCAGCGCCAGAAGCGCTGGAATCACGCGCAACTCGCCGCTGCGGTCCACGCCACCCGGCACGACCAGCGCGATCTTCATGGCCGCGGCCCCCGTCTCTCCTTCTCCACCTTCCAGCGAGCACACCCATGAGCACGGCGGATCCCGACGCCAGATTGCGCGACACGCAGGCCGCCTTTGACAGCGTGGCAGCAGACTACGACGGCCCGCGCGGCAACAACACCGCCATCCAGGACATGCGAACCGAAATGTGGCGCTGGCTGGATCAGAGTTTCGCGCCCGGCAGCCGGCTCATTGACCTGGGCTGCGGCACAGGCCTGGACGCCGTGCGCATGGCTGAAGGCGGGCACCGCGTGACGGCGACCGATTGGTCGGCGCGGATGGTCGAGCGCACACGCGACCGCGCCAGCACGGCCGGTGTGTCCGGGCAGGTCGAAGCCCTGCCCATCGGTGCACACGAACTGCAACGGCTGGCAGGCGAGCGCGTGTTCGACGGCGCCTACTCCAACCTCGGGCCGCTGAACTGCGTGCCCGACCTGGCCGCCGTGGCGCGCGAATGTGCCCGCTTGCTGCAACCTGGCGGCAGGCTGGTGTTCACCGTCATCGGCCGCTGGTGCCCTTGGGAGATGGCGCACTACGCGCGACTGGGACGCTGGGCCCGTCTCAGGATCCGCTTCGCGCGTGGGACCGTGGCGGTGGGCATGAACGGGCGCACGATCTGGACACGCTACTTCACGCCACGCGAGTTCTACCGCGACTTCGAAGCGCACTTCGAACTCGAGCATGTGCGCGGACTGTGCGTCTTCGTGCCGCCGCCGTACCTGACGTGGCTGCAGGAGCGGCATCCGCGCTGGCATCAGCGCCTGTGGCGGCTGGACCGGCGCGTCGCCGGCTGGCCGGTGCTGCGCCAGCTGGGCGATCATTTCCTGATCGTGCTGCGCAAGCGCGGCAACTGATGGTGCCCACAGACTGCGCGCTCCATGGTCACGGCGCCAGCAGGTCAGCGTAAACCGCCGACAGTTTTCGACCCAGGGCACCGACCGAGTTGTGGGCTTCAAAGCACGCAAGTGCCGCCGCCCTTTGCGGGGCCATCGGCAGCGCCGCGGCTTGCAGCACGGCTCGCGCCAGCGCCTGGGGCTGGCCGGGCGGCCACAGGTGGCCGGCAGCACCCCGGCCGGTGAGCGCGCGGAACGAGGGAATGTCGGTGACCAGGGGCGGCAGCCCACAGGCCAGGGACTCGATGACGCTGTAGCCACTGCCCTCATGGTGGCTGCCCTGAACCAGGAAGTCAGCCGCCGACATCAGCACTTCGATCTGCGCGTGGGGCACCGAGCCCAGCAGATGCACACGGTCTGTCAGCAGCGGATTGCTTCGGATGCGGGCTTCCACCTCTGCGCGAAGAGGCGCGCTGCCAAAACAGCACCACAGTTGCAGGCCGGGCAGCCGCTGCACCACGCTTGCCACGCCGTCCAGCACTGTCAACGGGTCCTTGCCGCGGGACAGGTGCCCTACCCACAGCAGGCAGGGCTCGCCCGCCAGACCCGTGGCACGGCGCGCCTCGGCCTGTTCCATCGGCCTGAAGCGGCAACTCGATTCGGGCACTTCATAGATGCGCGTACGGGCGCGGACCAGACCGCGTCGCGTGAACGGCAAGGCCTGCTCCCGGGCGCAGAACATCAAGCCACGCGCTGCCGACAGCCCCCGGCGCCAGAAGGGCCAATGCCAGGGTCGCCGAGGTGGCCGATCGGCATGATCCTGCAGCACGATGGGCCGGCCCGGTGCCATGCCGGACAGCGCCAGCACCTCTTGAACGAAGCCCAGCCCATGCACGTGCAGCACCTGCGGGCGCAGGCGTTCAAGCAAGTGCCGCAGCAGGGCCGGTTCACGGTCCAGCGGCAAGCAGTGGTAGTCGATGCCGCCGCGGGTCAGGCATTGCGTGTGCACGCTGGACTGGATCACCGATACCTTGTCGCCCGCACCGGCCGCCGCCTCGGCCGTGGTCCGGAGCGTCGGCCAGTCCCGCAGCAACTGCGCCGGCGCGCGGCCTTGCGGGTCGTTGAAGAAGTTGATCTGGGCGACGGCAACCATCGACGCTCACAGGCCCCGCAACTGCGGGTCCCACAGACGCACGGCGCGCCGCAGCAACTCCAGTTCCCAAGGCTTGTCGTAGCGGCGCAAGCGGTAGCGCCAACGGGCGCCGGCACGCAGCGCCGATTTCTGCCAGGCCGGCGCCCGGATGTCGGTGAGCGTCGGGAAACGGCATCCCAGCACCGTGCGGAAATCGGCGATGCGCCTGCGCAGTCTGTCGGTCAGCCAGGGCGCATCCTGGTGGCACCAGTAGCGCACCCAGGCCGGGTCGGCCCAGCCGTCGACGCTGTCGGGGAACACGGCACCGCGTGGCGCGGCGCCCAGCAGCACAGGCCGCTGGCCGTGCGACGCGTGCCGGCGCGGCGGCAGCGGTGTGTGGATGTGCAGCATGACTTCAGCAGCCGGGTGCAGGCGCTTGATGCGGCGAATGAACTCGAAGGTGCGCTCGGTCTCGCCTTCGGGGTCGTGTGGCGGCGCGAGCATGAAGGACAGCTCAGGCACCACGCCCTGGCTGCGGCAGGTCTCGACCACGGCCAGGGTCTGGTCGACGTTGGTGCCCTTGCGCATGTCGCGCAAGACCGCGTCGCTGGGTGACTCGGCGCCGATGTAGGCCATGCGCAGGCGGCTCTTGCGCACCAGCGCCCACGACGCTGCCGACAGCCCCACCAGGGCGTCGGCGCGTGCGTAGCACCACCACGGCATCTCCAGTTTCGCCAGCACCGCAAGCAGCGGCTCCATGTCCACTTCGCGATCGAAGAAGTTGTGGTCGTAGAACTGGACGGAATCGGCGCCGAAGCGCGCTTGCAGGTGGCGCAGGTCCTGCTCCAGCCGCGCGGCGGTCGGAAGGGCCGTCTTGCCACGGAACATGGCGGCCACGCCGCAGAAATTGCAGCGGTAGCGGCACCCCAAGGCCGCCTGGTAGCCCGTGGTGCGCTGGCCCAGGTAGGTCGGCGACAGATAGCGTTGGGGCTGGTCGACGCTGTCGAAGTCCAGCGCATGCAGCAGAGGCTCGGCAGAGAAGGCGCGGTCCGGGTTGTGCACGGCGTGGCCATCCTGCCGCCAGGACAGGCCGGGGATGGCCCGCAGGGCCGCGGCCGGCGCGCCGCTGAAGTGGGCGTCCAGCAGCGCCGGCAGGCTGGCTTCGCCGGGGCCGCGCAAGACGTAGTCGACACAGTCCGAATTCAGGCTGGCATCCGGGCAGATCGTGGGGAAGTAACCGCCCCAGATGATGGGCAGGCCGGGCGCCTGCCGGCGCAAGGCGCGCGACGCCGCAATGGCCGCCGGCAGCTGCGGCCCGCCCATCACGCTGAGGCCGACTGCGTCAACGCGGCCCTCTCTCGCAGCCTCCACGGCGGTGGCCACGAAGTCGAGGTCGACATTGCCGTCGAGCAGGCGTGTGTCGTAGCGTGGCTGCAGCGCCGCCGCCAGTTGCATCACCGCCAGCGGAAAGCGCGGCTTGGACGTGATGGTCGGGTTGATCAGCAACACGCGCTGCCGGCTCATGGGCCATGCTCCTGCACGCGACTGTCCAGCCCAAGGCCGGGCTCTTGCAAGGGCGAAGCCTGGAGCGCTTCCACCACCGCGACCGCCAGCAGCTTGCGCCGGCCGTCCACGGTCACCTGCACGAGGTCCGCTGAAGGCCCGAAAGCCGCACCGAGGTCCGGGTCGGCATAGCGCGGCTGGCCGCCGACCAGCACCAGGCGCACGTCCGCCCGCTCGGCCTGGCCCAGTGGCCGGTCGGCCGGCAGCACAAGCACGTCGGCCAGGTGCCCGGGCGCCAACGCACCGCGGTCTTGCAAGCCGAACACCGCCGCTGCGCGATCGGTCACCAGGCCTTCAAGCGTGGCCTCGTCCAACGCTGCCAGGCGGCGCGCCAGGCGCAGTTCGGCCAGCAGGTCCTGCTCCCCGCTGATGCGCGAATCGCTGCCCAGGGCCAGGTGCGGCAATCGGGCGAGGGCGTCGGGGTCCAGCGTGCGGCCAAACAGATGCAGGTTGGAGCCTGGGCACCAGACCAGGCCGCCACCAGCCAGCGCCAACCTGCGCTGCTGCGCCGTGCTCAGGCCCAAGCCATGCACCAGCACGGCGTCCGGGCCGATGCAGGCCAGGGACTCCAGCCGATCGAATTCGGCCGCAGCTGCCGCGTCCGTACCCTCTGCGGCGTGGATGATCCAGCGACAGCCTGGCGGCGTGGCACGGCAGGCGGCCTGGACCGCCTCGTCGCCGTCCAGCGCCAGCGAATGCGACCAGCCGTACCCGGTCAGCACGCGAACCGGGAACGACGGCTCGACGAGCGACGCATAACAGGGGTCGTGGTGAACCACCGTGGTGGCACCGCTGAGCAGGTTTTTAACACCGCCCATCAGCAGCCTCTGCGGACGGGGCACGGCACGGTGGGCCCGCAGCATCGGGTCCTCATCCAGGCGTGGATCGATGTCGGCAATCCACTGGGTGGCGTTGTCGTAGACCGGCCGGTATTTCAGGCGCGGCAGATCGTTGAGCTGCAGGTGGTCGTGTGCATTGATCAGGCCTGGTAGCAGACGGCTGCCGCCCAGGTCGACGCGCAAGTCGCCAGGCTGCGGCTGCGCGTCAATCACACGTCCTTCGACGCAGCGCAGGCACACCTGGCGACCCATGGCATCCCGGCCATTGAACAGGAACAGGGCGCGCGAATCGGGCGTCATGCCGGGGGCTTGCGAAGTCGCAGCGCCAGGACCAGGGCCAGGCCGTTCCAGCGTTCGTAGAAGGCGGTCGAGCCCTCGAAGGCCTCTTGCAATTCCTGCCCCACGCGGACCTCGCGCGCGTGTTCCACCTCGAGTCCGGCCGCAGCGGCGGCGGTCCGGTGCGCGGAGAGGTCGTGCAGGTCGTGCACCAGGGTGTGGCGCTGATGCTTGGCGTCGGTGAAGCTGCGCGTCATGCCGGCACGCGCGGCGTCCGGGTGGAAGTCGGAACAAACGAGGCAGCCGCCAGGAGCCAGCACGCGGGCCATCTCGCGCATCCAGAGATCCAGCCGAGGCGCGTGGCCGACCGCCAGCCCCGACACCACAAGATCAAAGCTCAACGCGGCAAAGGGCAGGCACATCATGTCAGCCAGCACGCGCAGCTGCAGCGCCGCTCGGCGCAGCATCTCAGGCGACCGGTCGGTGCCGACCACGCTGGCCGCTCCGGCTTGCTCCAGCAACAGCCCGTAGCGGCCTGTTCCGCAAGCCAGGTCCAGCGCACGCAGGCCGCGCACATCGGGCCAAAGTGCCAGCACGGCAGCTTGCTCGGCGCGCATCAGCGGGTTGTGCGGCAGGGGCGGATAGGACGGCGCCCAACTGTCGTAGGCTTCCAGGTTGGACAGCGCTGCAACGCTCACCAGGCGTCCCCTGCGACCTGCAGGTCGCGCCACTTGGCGCACACGCAACGTGTGCATTCAGCATGGCGCCCGGCGCGGATGGCCGTGCGCAGGCGCTGCTGGCCCGGCGTGTTGAGACCTTCTTCCAGGCCGAGCCCGACGTGTGCGCCGGCACCGGCGATGAAGAAGCAGGGCCGCAGGCTGCCGTCGGCCTCGACCACGGCAGAGAACTCGGGCGCGTTGCAGCGAACGGGCGGGAAGTCGCCAAGCCCGCAGACCGCCCGGTAGTGGTCATGGATGCGGCGCAGCTTGGCCGGGCTTTCCTGGATCAGGCCGCTGCGAAAGTCCTCGGCGTGGTCGCGTTCGAGCGCGTCCAGCGCCGCGGCAAGCCCAGTCAGATCCGTGTCGCGCAGGGCGACGCCGTCCGCGGGCGTCTCGTCCTGCTGGCGACCGAAGGACTGCGTGTTGCTGGTGTCTGCTGCCAGGAACGAGATGCTGGCCACGCCCAGGTCCCTAGCCAGCTGCACGAGTTGCGGCAGCTCGTGGAAGTTGCTGCGCTGGACGGTGACGCGCAGCCCGACCGGCACGCCGCATTGAATGGCGGCGCGGATGCCAGTGCAGACCACCTCAAAAGCATCAACGCCCCGGATCGCGGCGTAGCTCGCTCGGCAACTGCTGTCGAGCGACACCGTCACCGACTCGAACAACGCACCCACTTCCGCGGCATGCTTGGCCAGCGCCAGGCCGGAGCTCAGCAGCCACAGGCGCAGTCCCTGGCTGCGCAAGAGGCGCGCAATCTCGGCCCATTGCGGGTGCAGCAGCGGCTCGCCTCCGGAGACCAGGACCACCCGCGTCCCCAACGCGGCCATTTCGGGCAGGAGTTGCTGCACTGCGTCCAGGTCCATGTCGCGCCGGCCGTGGCGCCAGTAGTCGCAACTGACGCAGCGCGAGTTGCAGCGCTCGGTCAGGTAGAGCGTGACCAGGGGCAGGGACCGCAGCGGCGTGTCTACAGAAGACGCGTGCTCGCGCCCATGCCAGGTGACGGCGACCTCGGGCCTAGAACAGTCCATGCAGTTCGACGAAGCTCACCCGGCGATTGTCGAACCTGTTCTGCGGAATGCCCACATAGTGCCTGTAGCCCGCCCGAAGCTGGACGAAGGCGATCGGTGTGTACTCGTAGACCAGGCTGTATCGCGCCCGGTGGTCATTGGGGATGCGCAGGTCCGGGTCGAAGAACTCGCTGCTGAACTTCAGGTTGTGGCCCTGGCGGACCAGCCAGTTGGCTTCCAGCAGGGTGGCGAGCAGGCGCCGCCGGCCTTCCGGGTAACCCTCGTCGCTGATCAGGTCCACTTCGCCCAGCCAGGACACCGGCCCGGTGCTTGCGCCTGCAAAGAAGGCGTAGGCCTGCCGGTCGCCGGCCGGGTTGCTGACTTGCGCCATGGCCGCGCCAAGTCGGCCCCACGGCTGCAACCACACCAACTGGCCGGTCAGCTGATGGCCCGCCGCATCGCCCGAGTTGCCCGGACCGTTGCTGTAGACGAGCTGGGCGGACCAGTCCGCACGCTCCATGCCCAGTTCAAGCCCCTTGTCGGGCACGGTCATGTTGATGCCGCTGACCTGGCGCACGAAGGCCGAGTTGTCCTGCAGCCGCCATCCGAAGGGCAGGTAGAACTGCCCGGCCTTGGCGTACCAGCCCAGGCCGGGCGTGGACAGGCGGACGTAGGCTTCCTGTCGCTGCGGCTTCTGGGGCGCCAAGGTTTCGTCGATGTACACGCCCAGGTGGTCCACCCACAGCTGCAGGTCCGCATACAGCCGCAATTGTTCGATGGCGGCGCCGCGCTGCCTGGGCTGACCCGACACAGCCGTCTCGGCGCTGGCGGTCCGGTAGTCGCCGCCCAGGCGCAGGCGTTCGCCGAATCCACCAGTCCATCCCGCCAGGACATCGGGCAATGGATTGGCTGGAATTGCCGACTGGGAAAAGGCCACGCCGGCGGCATTGCGAAGACCGCCGCCGGACGGGTTGACGTGGCACGCCATGCACTTGAGACCCGTGCGAACCGCCAGGTAGGGTTCCGCGTGGACCACTGCAGGCAGCAACAGAAGACACAGGACAAGTTGCGCAGGCAGCGGCACGGACAGCAGGCCTTGCCGCAAGCGGCGCACCATGGCCTGCAGGAGGCCGGTCCCGCCGGCGGGTATTCCTTCGTGTCGCGTCACGGCAGGGCTCCGTTGCTGATCCACAGGCGGATGAGGGCGATGGTGCCGGCATCCAGATACGGGCCGCCAAAGGGCATGCGGGCACCGACTGCAGCGTGACCTTCGATCTTCTGGACCAGATAGCTGCTGTTGGGGTCCCCAGGCGCCACGCGCATGAGCGACGGCACTTCGCGGCTGGCGACACCGACGATCATTGAATAGCTGTTCAGCGCATCCAACCTCATGCCCTGCGGCGCCGAAGCGCCCGCATGGCAGACGGAACAGACGGGTGTGAAGACATGCGACTGGATCGACCCGAAGCTGGCCGTCATCGGGCCGCTGGGATCGTCGCCCTCGCCGAGAGGTCGACCGTTGCCGTCCAGACCCTCCCCGCTGCCGCCGCCGCAGCCCGGACCCAGCGCGGCCGCCAGGCACAAGATGCCCAAGGCTCGAAGCGACTTCCTCATCCTGCCCCTCTTTGAATGCAAACCCGACGCCGGTGTGTACCGACCGATCGGACCCTGGTTCAAAGCTGGTTCAGAAAGCCGCGCTCAAGCCCAGGATCAGCGCCTGCTGCCGCGCGTCGGCCGCCCGGGTGTAGGGTCCGCCGCGGCTGACCGCCACCCAGGCCAATTGCAGTTCGACGGCACCTGGCCGCCAGGCCACGCCCATGCGCAGGTCCAAGCGGCTGGGACCCTGCGGATTTCGGTAGGGTCCGCCCGAGCCATGCAGCACGCCGATGTGCGAAAAGACCTGCGCTGAGGTCGTGCGAAACCAACTGAGGTTCAGCTCGGCATACAGGCTGCGCTGCCGGCTGCCAAAGTAGTCGCTCGCGTAGTAGAGCCTGGTGCTCCAGCCCTCACCCAACAGGCCGGCGTAGACCTCCGCGTAGTCGTATTGCTGCAAGCTGTCGAAGCGGCTCGCGGTAACCCCGGCCTCTGCGTTCAGGTCGGGCTGCAGGCTGAAGACACGGCCGGCAAAGGCCTGCAACTGCCCACTTCGGCGCTGGCCGACAAAATGTGCTCGCGTCAACAGGCCACCGCCGTACCAGCCGCTCTCGCCGTCATACGTCAGCGTCAGCTGGCCCTGCGGATGGCGGTTGCTGTAGTCGATGCCCCGAAAGCGGCCCTCGGATTGCACGGACACCGTGCCACCCAGCTCGGCACGGGCCACACCAGGTATTGCAAGCAAATGGGCCAAGCAGCAGGCAGAAACCGCCTTCCACGGGGTACGGGCGATGGGTATCACTCCGAGATGGATGCAGTCGACCTGCCGCCGCAAGCCCGTTCGGCCCGGTTGAGCGGGCCCAGCAGGCTCGCGCAAGGATCGATCCGGCCCGTGGCCCCGGTCACCAGGGTTGCGAGCGGGCGGCTGGTCGATGCGCCGCCATGGCGCTCCCGCATCAGAGCCAACAGGCCCGCGACATGGGCCGTGGCGAAGGATGAACCGGACACCAGCGTCCAGCCGCCGCCGGGCGCTGTGCTGGGAATGTCGCGACCGGGCGCCTGCACCGCCCCCGCGGGCAGTGGCGGTCCTTCGCCAACCGCCACCACCCCGACGTGGTTGCCCGGGAACTGCCCGGTCCCGTTGCCCAAGGCGGCCACCACGGTCACCCCGCGGGCCATGGCCTGGTCCAGCAACAGCCCGAGCAGCCGGTCCTCAGGACCCGCCACGCTGAGGTTGATGATGTGGGCGCCCATCTGGACAGCGGCCTGCAAAGCCTTGGCCAGGCTGAGGCTGGTGCACAGGGTCTCGGCCAGTCGGCCCTGCCAGCAAGCCCGCAGGGCCAGCAGCCGGGCTTGCGGCGCGATGCCGGCGATGCCCAGACCGTTGTCGGCACGTGCGGCAATGATGCCGGCCACGGCCGTACCATGGCTTTCACCCAGCAGAGGCCGTGCCTCCACCAGGTTCTCGTTGCGGCTCACCTGGCCGGCGAGGTCCGGGTGCTGGTCTGCAACCCCGCTGTCGATCACGGCCACCCGAACACCACGCCCAGTGGCCAAGCTGTGCAGGTCTGCCAGGTGCCAGAGCTGGGCCGCGGGCTGGGTCGGGTACAGCGGCTCGTCGCGTGTGGCCTGGGCCTGGAAGTGCTGCACCGGTTGGGCCCAGGCGACGCCCTGCTCTGCGGACAGGGCCTTGGCGAGTTCTTCGGTCGAGCGGCGGTCGTCGGCCCGCAATCGCATCACGAAGCAATCGACTCCGGCCAGAGGCATGGGCCAATCGCCTGTCAGTTGCACGTCGTGCCGGACCGCCAGTGCTGCCGCCAGATGCCGGCGCGCCTGCAGGCCCACGCCTTCGCCGTAACTGCCCGCATAACTGCTGTCGGGCCTGTAGTGAGCCTTGGGCAAGTGCAGCATGACCAGCACTTGCGGCGACAAGTCGTCGGTCTGGGCATGGGAAGCCATGCCCGCCAGGCTGGCCAGCAGTGCCATCAAGCAGCGCACCGCCCGTTTCACCGACGCACCCCGGGCTCCAGAGATTCCACCAGGTTCACGATGGGGTCGGCACGCAGCCGGGGCAAGGCCTGAGCGCTGTCACTCAGCCGCAGCAGGTAGGCGCCGCTTTCGGTGGGGCCGCCGACGATGCTGGCGCCGTTGGCCTGCAACAGCTTGCGCACGCTGTGTTCGCTGGCCTCGGCCTTGAACATGATGAGTGCCTCTGCGCCCGCGGAGGCAGGTGCAGAAGGCGCCGCCATGCCCAGGTAGGCTGGCATCTGGCTGCGCGACTGCATCAGCAACACCAGCAGGAGCACCACGGCCACGCTCTGCAGGCCCAGTCCCCAGCCCATCCACCAGACTGGCCTGGGCGTCCGCCGACCCGCTTGGGCATCGGCGTCCAGGCGGCTCCGCATCTGGCGCAGCCCTGATTCGACGCCGCCACTGTCCGGTGCCGCCTCCGGCAGGCTCAACAAGGTCTGCAGGGGCCGCTCGGCCGCGAGGTCCGCCCGGCACTCCGCGCACCGCAGAAGATGCTCCTGGACTTCTTGCATTTCATCGTCGCCGAGCTGTCCGCGCGCGTACCAGGGCAGCACCGCCTGCACGCTGGCATGCGGATCGTGGGCCAGAGGAATCACCACGCTCACAGGGCCGCCGTCCGGCGCGTGTTCATTCGCGCACTTCCAGGTCTGCCAGCAAGAGTCGAAGGCGGCGACGCGCGTAGAACATTCGTGTCTTCACTGTTTCTGGTGGGCAACCAACGACATGGGCAATGTCCTCATAGGACATGTCGTGGAAATAGCAAAGGCCGATCACGGCCCGGTGGTCAACGGAGAGCTGCCCCAGAGCCCGCTGCAGCCGTACCCGCAACTGGTTTTGCGCCAGTCGTTGCTCCGGTCCCGGGCTCGGGTCCTGACGCTCATCCGCCGGCTCTGCGTCAACAGGCAAGTCGAGTCGGCTCAGCGCTTTCAGCGCCTTGCGATAGGCAATGCCGAAGATCCAGGTCGAAAGCCGGCTGCGGCCGTCGAACGCGTCGGCGCGCTGCCACACCACCATCATCGTGTCGTTCAGCGCTTCCTCGACCAGGTCGCCCTGGCGCAGCAGTTGCGCAAGGAACCGCTGCAGGCGAGGGTGGTAGATCCGGTACATCGATTCGAAGTCCGCGCGGCGGCCATGCCGAATGCCTTGCAGCAGTTGCAATTCGATCGACTCGGCGGTCGGCTGCCCTTGCGCTTGCGCTGCTGCCGCCTTTGCCCTTCGTGCGCTGCTCAACCAGATCGGCATGACCCGTTCGACATTCAAGGTGAATGCGGCGCGGGCCGCGAAAGGTTCAAATTCGGGACGACTTCCTCGCCAGGCGAGCCGGCCAAGGTGCTGCTTGCCGGGGCCGCAAGCATCCATGGACAAGTCTCAAATGATTCTCGCACGCAGCATCCGCCGGCGAACCCCCCCGAGGCCGGGCGGCTTTCTTCGCACACGCCGGCATCGCGGGCGCCGCCTCGGTGGGCGCCCCCGCGGACGACCTCCGGCCGTATCCTTGCCGCCCGACGTTGCGATCGCAACGCGTTTAAACAACCAGGAGACAGACCATGACCCAGAACTTCCGCGACATCGCGGCACGCCGCCGCTTCCTGCACTCCGGAGTGGCCCTGGCCGCCGGTGGCCCTGCGCTGCTGGCCACGCCTGCGCACGCTGCCATGGGCCCGAACGACAAGTTCGACCTGTTGCTGCGCAACGCCAATGTGCTGGACCCGAGCCAGGGTCTGTCCGGCAAGCGCGACATCGGCATGCGCTATGGGCTGATTGAGTCGGTGGAAGCAAGCATCGCCCCTGAGCGCGCCAACCGCGTGATGGACGCCGGCGGCAAGCTGGTCACGCCCGGCCTCATCGACCTGCATTGCCACAGCTACCCCTTTGGTTCCGGCATCGGCATCCCGGCAGACGAACTGGCGGCACTGCAGGGCACGACCACCGTTGTGTCGGCGGGTGACGCAGGTGCCAACAACTTTGCCGCCTGGCGGCGCTTCCTGGCTTCCGGTTCGCGCACACGGCAGTACGCCTTTGTGCACATTGCCGTGGCTGGCTTGGCCGGTTTTCCAGTGCCCGAGCTCTACAACATCGACTACGCCATTCCCGAGCAGGCCGCGCGCGTGGTGGCAGAGAACAGCGAGATCGTGCTGGGCGTGAAGGTGCGCATGAGCGAAAACGTGGTGGCGCGCCACGGCACGGAGCCGCTGAAGCGGGCCATCCAGGCCTGCGTGATGTCCGGCAAGCCGGCCAAGATCCTGTGCCACATCGGCGGCGTGGCCGACCGCAAGCTGATGTCCGACATCTTGGACCTGCTGCGCCCCGGCGACGTGCTCACGCATTGCTATTCCGGCGCGCCCAACCTGGCCGGCGATGGGACCAATATCGTGCAGGACGGCAAGCTGTTGCCCGCAGCGCTGGCGGCCAAGAAGCGCGGCGTGCTGTTTGACATCGGGCACGGCGGCGGCAGCTTCGACTACACGATTGCCGAAGCCGCCATCGCGCAAGGTTGCGGACCGGACACCATTTCTTCGGACATTCACGTGTTCTCGGGCAATTCGCCGGGCATGCCTTTCATGCCCTGGGTGATGAGCAAGTTCCTGAACATGGGCTTCAGCTTGGCCGAGGTGGTCGCCATGGCCACGCACGCGCCAGCGAAGGTCATCGGCCGTCTGCCCAAGCACGGCACGCTGCAGGTGGGCGCGCCCGCCGACATGACGCTGTTGGACCTGGTGGAAGGCCCGGTGGAGTTTGTCGACACGCGCAACAACAAGCGGGCGGGCAAGGTCCACCTCAAGGCGGCGGGCACGGTGATTGCCGGGGTGGCGTTCGGCCGGCCCTTCCAGTCGCCATTCAGCGTGCGCTGACTCGGCGCTGGGCGGCCCCTGCATGAGCAGGGCCGCTCCGACCGTATTCGGCAGTGGCGACGCGAAATGGTAAGCTTCTCTAACTATTTGCCCGGCTTACTACTTCGATCCCTTCGCTGCCGCCCCATGCCCCCACGCTCACGCCGTGCGACTCCGGACGCAAGCTTCCCACATGGGCATGCGCTGGAAGCCTGCGCTGCCGCCGTCATGGAAACGGTGCCCGCCGCCATGGACACACTGCGGCAGGCCATGCGCCGCCACGTGGGGGACGAGATGACGGTGCCGCAGTTCCGCAGCCTCAACTACGTGGCCAAGCACCCAGGCTGCAGCATCGGTGACGTGGCTGCGTTCCTGGGCGTGACCATGCCCACAGCATCGGCCATGGCCGACCGCCTGGTGCGTGCCGGGCTGGTGGAAACACGCGCTGACGCAGCCGACAGACGGCGTTCACCTTTGCACATCACCGTGGCCGGGTCGGCGCAGTTGCTCCGCATCCGCGGCGGCGCCCACGACGACCTGACGCGGGCCCTGGCGGCCTGCAGCCCTGATGAATTGGCCACGCTGCAGGCGGGCCTGGATTTGATCAGACGCGTGCTCTGACACGCGCATTCCCGGAGTGCCCGATGCCTTTGAAGACCCCGCCCCGCTCCTTGTTGCCAGCCGCGGCTGCCGCATGCGTGCTGTGCCTGCTGCTCGGCGCCTGCGGCCGCAAGTCGCCAGAGCCTGACCCTGGGCTGCCGCCCACAGCCGCGTCGGCTGCGGCGGCTTCTGGCGCGATGAATACCAACGCCGCCAGCTCTGCAAGCATGGCGCCCGGCCCAGCCGCCAGCGCACCGCCGGTGGTGGTGACCACCGTGCGCGCGCAAAAACGCGACGTGCCGGTGACCGTGGAAGCCACGGGCACCGTGACGCCTGAAAATGCCGTGGACATCAAGCCGCAGGTCAACAGCGTGGTGACCCGGGTGCATGTCAAGGACGGCCAGTTCGTCCGAGCGGGCGAGCCGCTGTTCACACTGGATGCCCGCGCTGATGAGGCCAACCTGGCCAAGCTGCGCGCACAGATGGCACGCGACGAAGCCGCGCTGGCCGACGCGCAACGCCAGCTGACGCGGAGCAAGGAACTGGTGGCGATGAAGTTCGTGTCCCAGGCCGCCGTGGACAGCAGCCAGTCGGTGGTGGACGCACAAGTGGCCGCTGTCAATGCCGACCGCGCGGCGATGGATGCCGCGAAGGTGTCCTTGTCCTATGCGCGCCTGGTGGCGCCGCTGGCGGGCCGCGTCGGCGTCGTCAACGTGTCGATCGGCAGTGCGGTGGTGGCCAACCAGACCACGCTCCTGACCATCACCCAGGTGGACCCCGTTGACGTGAGCTTCAGCGTGCCGCAGCGCATCCTGGGCGACGCGCTGGCGGCGCTGGCCACGGGCAAGGCGCCGGTGACCGCCACCTTGCCCGACAGCCCTGCCGGCCAAGGCGTGGCGACCGGCCGCCTGGTGTTTGTGGACAGCTCGGTGGACGCCACCTCCGGCACGGTGAAGGTGAAGGCCCGTTTTGCCAACCGCGAGCAGAAGCTCTGGCCCGGCGCCTATGTGAAGACCAGCATGACCGTGCGCACGCTGACCGACGCGGTGGTGGTGCCCATGGCCAGTGTGGTGCAAGGCGCGCGCGGCACCTTTGTCTACGCTGTGGTGGACGGCAAGGCCACGCCGCGCCCGGTCGAAGTGCTGCAGGCCATGGGCGAAGAAGCCGCGGTGCGCGGCGTGAAGCCCGGCGAAAACCTGGTGCTGGACGGCCGCCAGAACGTGCGCCCAGGCTCCACGGTGATCGAGCGGCCCCGTGAACCGGGCACGGGCCGCGGCGGCAAGGGCGGCGGTGCGGCGTCCGGCGCGGCATCCGCTTCCGCCGCAGGATCCGCGGCAAGGAGCACACCATGAACCTGTCCGAACTGTTCATCCGTCGTCCGGTGATGACGGTGCTGTTGAACATGGCCATCGTGCTGGCCGGGGTCATTGGCTGGCAGAGCATCCCCGTGGCGGCCCTGCCCAGCTACGACACGCCGGTGATCAATGTGTCGGCCGGACTGCCAGGCGCCAGCCCGGAGACGATGGCAATTTCCGTGGCGCTGCCGCTGGAAAAGCAGTTCCAGACGATTCCGGGCCTGAACCTGATCAGCAGTTCCAGCACGCTGGGCTCCACGTCGCTGACTTTGGAATTCGCCGAGGGCCGCAACATCGACGGTGCGGCCCTGGACGTTCAAGCAGCCTTGTTGCGTGCCCAGCGCGCGCTGCCGCAGGACATGACGGCGCTGCCGGCCTACCGCAAGGTCAACCCGGCCGACTCGCCCGTGCTGTTGATGGCGCTGACCTCGCCGTCCATGTCACCGGCGGACCTGCAGGACTACGCGGAACATCTGCTGTCGCCCACGCTCAGCACCATCGAAGGCGTGGCGCAGGTCAACATATTCGGCGCCAAGCGCTACGCCGTGCGCGTGCGCGTCAATCCGCAGGCGCTGGCGGCACGCAACCTGGGGCTGGACGAGCTGAGTGCGGCGTTGAGGGCGGCCAACAGCAACACGCCCGTGGGCACCCTGGAGGGCACACGCCAGACCCTGGTGCTGCAGGCCAACCGGCAGTTGCGCAACGCGGCCGAGTTTGCCGACCTCATCGTGTCCAACAAGGGCGGCAATGTCGTGCGCCTGCGCGACGTGGCCGCGGTGGAAGACAGCCTGGAAACCATCAAGACCTTTGGCACGCTGAACGGCGAACCCAGCATCACGCTGGCGGTTTACCGCCAACCCGGCGCCAATACCGTGCGGGTGGTGGATGCGGTGCGGGCGCGCATCCCGGAACTGCAAGCTCAGTTGCCGCAGTCGGTGCGCATCATTCCCACCAATGACCGCAGCAAGTCCGTGCGCGAGGCGCTGCACGACGTGTCGCTGACGCTCATCGGCACCATTGCGCTGGTGGTGCTGGTGATCTTCCTGTTCCTGCGCCGCTTCGTGGCCACGGTCATCCCTACGCTGAGCCTGCCGGTGTCTCTGGTGGGCGCGGTGGCGCTGCTCTGGGGCCTGAACTACAGCCTGGACAACGTGTCGCTGCTGGGCCTGACACTGGCCGTGGGCCTGGTGGTGGACGACGCCATCGTGATGCTGGAAAACATCATTCGCCACGTGGAAAACGGCGAAAAGCCCTTCCAGGCCGCGCTTCGCGGCTCGCGCGAGGTGGGCTTCACCATCATCAGCATCAGCACGTCCCTGGTGGCGGTGTTCATCCCCATCTTCTTCATGCCGGGCGTCATCGGTTTGCTGTTCCACGAATTTGCGGTGGTGGTAGGCCTGGCCATCCTGGTGTCGGCCTTTGTGTCGCTGACCCTGGTGCCCATGCTGGCCAGCCGTTTTCTGACCGACGAGAAACACAAGAAGGCCCCCGGCTTCATCGTGCGCAGCTTTGAACGCGGCTTCGACGCCATGCTGGCCGGCTACACGCGCACGCTGGACTTGGCCCTGGCCCACCGCGCGGCGGTCATGGGTGTGATGGTGGCCACCTTCATAGCGACGGTCTGGCTCTTCATGGTCATCCCCAAGGGCTTCTTCCCCGAAGAAGACATCGGCCAGATCTCGGTCAGCACCGAAGCGGCCGAGGACACGTCCTTCCCGCAGATGCTGCGCCTGCAGGAACAGGCTGCGGCGGTTTTCCGGGCCGACCCCAATGTGCTGAACGTCAGCTCATTCAATGGTGGCGGTGGCGCGCAGAACACGGGGCGCATGTTCGTGTCCCTGAAGGACCGCAACGAACGGCTGCCGATGAAGCAGGTCATTGAAGGCCTGCGCAAGAAGTTGCGGGGCGTGGCGGGCCTGAACGTGTTCATGCGGCCGATCCAGAACCTGCAGCTGGGCGGCCGGTCCAGCAAGGCGCAGTACCAGTACATCCTGCAAAGCGTGAAGGCCGACGAGATCTACGAATGGGCCACCAAGCTGCAGGACAAGCTGCGCGCCGACCCGGCCTTCCGAGATGTGACCAGCGACGCGCAGATGCGTGGTCTGCAGGCGCAGCTGAAGATCGACCGCGAACGCGCCAACACGCTGGGTCTGACGATGGACACCGTGCGCAGTGCGCTCTTCAGCGCCTTCGGCGAACGGCAGGTATCCACCATCTACCTGCCCACCGACAGCTACCAGGTCATCATGGAAGTGACGCCAGAGGCCAAGCTGGACGAATCAGCACTTGGCGGCATCTACGTGCGCGCCGGCACCGGTGCGCTGGTGCCCATGAGCAGTTTTGCCACGGTGACCCGCACCATCGGCCCCACGTCCATCAACCACGTGGGCCAGCTGCAGGCGGTGACGGTGTCCTTCAACCTGGCGCCGGGCACGGCGCTGGGCGACGCCACGCAGAAGATCGACGCGGCGCGCGGCAGCATCAACATGCCGCCCAGCATCATTGCCACCTATGGCGGCGACGCGGCGGTGTTCAAGAAGAGCCAGGGCAATCAGGCGATCCTGATCATCTCGGCGCTGCTGGTGATCTACGTGCTGCTGGGCGTGCTGTACGAAAGCTACATCCACCCCATCACCATCCTGGCCGGCCTGCCTTCGGCTGCGGTCGGTGCGCTGGGCACGCTGATGCTCTTCGACCAGGACCTGACGCTGATCGCCACCATCGGCATCCTGCTGCTGATCGGCATCGTCAAGAAGAACGCGATCATGATGATCGACTTCGCGCTGGACGCGCAGCGTCACCAGGGCATGGCGCCGGCGCAGGCCATCCGCGAGGCCTGCGTGCTGCGCTTCCGGCCCATCATGATGACCACGCTGGCAGCGCTGTGCGGTGCGCTGCCCATCGCGCTGGGCATTGGGGCCGGCGCCGAACTGCGGCAACCACTGGGCTTGGCGGTCGTGGGCGGGCTGGTGTTTTCGCAGGCGGTGACGCTGTACATCACGCCTGTAATCTACCTGGCGCTGGACCGCTTCAGCGGCAAGGGGCCGGTGACCACCTCAGAAGCGCAGGTAGCCTGACGGTTCGCATCTGTTGCGGCGCCCACTCGTTGGCAGCTGGACCGCCACAGGCATGAAAAAGGGCTGGCGGATGCCAGCCCTTCGCGTTGCCAACGCGCCTTTCAGCGCGGATGTGGCACTCAGGCTTGCTTGCGGCGGCTGGCAGCCACCAGACCCAGAAGGGCCACACCGACCAGAGCCAAGCCAGCGGGTTCGGGGGTCTGCCCGGTCACTGTGCGGATCTTGTTGGCGATGGCTGATTCATACGCCGCCGCATTGGCCACGGCGATGTAGAAGCCCTGGGACGGGAAGTTGTACGGCGCGGTGGAATCGCAAGGGCTGGGATAGCAGTAGTTGCTTTGCAGGTCAGCCACGTTGACGCCGCTGCCGATGCCTTCAATGCTGATGTTGTCAATGCCGGCAGCCGTCATGGCATTGCGCGCCGCATAGCCAGCTGCAGTGTCCGAGTTCACGCCATCGGTCGCGAAGTTCACGTACGACGCGGCTGCGGTGGACGCCGTCGTCACGGCATTGGCGCCATAGTTGACACCCACGGCGTCAGTCAGCGCAGTCGTCATGGCCTGGAACGCGGTGCCAAAGACCGTGCCACCTGCCTGGAACGGCAGCGCGGCGATCTGGGCAGCCAAGGTGGAACGCGTGGCCGCGCTGGTCACCAGGAAGCTGTTGATATTGAGCGTTGCGGCGCTGGAGAAGGTGACCACCGAGATTTCATAGGTGCCGTCGGCCGGGATCAAGGAGTTCACGGAGTTGGCCAGGCCCTGAACGATGGTCGTCCAGTTGCCGGCGCCGATGCTGCCGGAGCTGTCAAGAATGAAACCCAGCTGCGTGACGCTGGCACTGGCGGTCAACGGTGCCAGCGCGGCCACGGCCAAGCTGACGGCGGTAAGGCCGCGACGCAGCCCCTTGGTAGATGCGGACATGGTCTGTTCCCTCAATTGACGCCCCACCCTGTGCAGGACCCTGCCGGAAACATTGCACGGAGCGTGCCAATCTCAAGAAACAACAAATAAACCAATACTTTGAGTGCGAGCCTTCCGGCTTTACTCGGCAACATGTAAAGACTTACGACACGATCTGGCCGTCACTGCGTAGCCCGGAGCAGGCTGGCGACTTCGGGTTGACCCTTGAATCCGGCACCCAACCGGGCCAAAGCCTCCAGCTGCGTTCGGGCTTCGCCCTTTTGGCCCGCCTTCAACTGGTACTTGGCCAGATTCAGCTTCAAGTCGGGGTCACCTGGGCTTCGGGCGACAGCGCGCTTCTGGATCTCGATCGCCTTGGCCCACTCGTTTTCCTGCGCCCAGGTCATGGCCAGGGTGTCCAGCAGCGGTGCCTGCTCGGGCATCAGCGCGGCCGCCTTCTCGGCCAGGGCTCGGCCTCCGGGTTTTCCCTGGCGCACCGCCAGCCAGGCCAGGTTGTTGAGAGCCAGCGCGTTGTCGGGCTGGGTCTTCAACACCGTGCGGTACAGGGCGTCCGCCGCTGCAAAGTCCTGCCGGGCCATGGCTTTGTCGCCCAGGTAGAACTGGAACAAGGCGTCGCTCGGCCGCGACTTCTGCCATTCAATGGCCAGCCGATCCGCATCAGCCTGTTTGCCGGCGCTTTGGAGGGCGTTGTGCAGCTTGACGACCATCTCGGGGGTCGGCTCGCGCAGCAGTGCGGTGCGGTAGGCCGCCGCTGCGGCGTCCCAGGCTCGACGTCCTGCTTCAATGTCGCCTTCCAGAGCGAATCCAGACGCTTCTTTGGGTCTCTCCTTCTGCAGCAGCTTCACTTGCTTGAGCGCTTCTGCGGGCAGCTTGTTCATGAGGGCCACCGCCACCAGGCCACGCCGTGCTGGCGGCAAGCCAGGGGACAGTTCCAGTGCCTTGTTCAAGGCCTTGGTGGCGGCATCGGTGTCCTTGCCCGCCACATAGGCCTCCGCCAAGAGCACCTGGTAGCCCGCATTGGCCGGTTGCAGCGAGCTGAGCTTCTTCAAGGTCGACAGCGCCTGCTGCGTGTCCTGGGCCGCCAGAAAGGTCTTGCCGAGCAAGGCCATGATTTCGTAGTCATTGGGCAGGGCCACCGTGGCTGACTGCGCCGCGGCCACGGCGCCTGGCGCATCACCGGAGTTCAACAGCTGGTCGACCAGCACCCGCTGGGCGTGCACCGACAGCGGATTGGCCCTGACCGCATCGCGCAGCTTTTGCGTCACCGCATCCCTGGATGCCCCGGTGCGCGCGGCCAACTCCGCCAGGGCCAGCAGGGCCTGCGGGTGGTTGGGCTGGGCCTTGAGCAGGTTTTCGAAGCGTTGCCGTGCGGCGTCAGCGCGACCCGCCTGCAGGTCGATGCCGGCCAGCATGGCAGCGGCGTCGTAGTAGTCCGCCCGCTTCGTCAGCGCGGCCTCGAAGCTCTTGGCTGCAGCCGTGTCGTCCTTCTGCAATTGCAAGACCAGGCCGCGCAAGTAGTCTGGCAGAGGATCCTGAGGCAGCTTCTTCTGCAGGCCATCCACGGCCTTCAGTGCACCAGGCAGGTCGTTCATCCGCAGTCGCGAACTGACCAGGGCCAGGTCGGCCCGCGGCGACGCATCGCCCGCAGCAGCCGCCTCCAGACTGGCCGCTGCCGCGCCACCTTCGCCGCGCGCCTGCTGCAGACGTGAAAAGGCCGTCCGCACCTCCACGTCCTTGGGAGCGGCCTTCACCGCCCGCTGCAGGGCCACCTCGGCATTCTTGGCGTCGCCCTTCTGAAGGTAGGCCTCTCCGGCCAGGGCCAGGCTCTGGCCATCGGGTGCCTTGCCGGCCAGGATGGGCTGCAGCACTTCCAAGGCCTTGGCCGGTTGGCCTGACCGAAGGTAGGTCTGCACCAGCAAATGCCGAGGCCGCAACTGGCCTGGCCGGGCCCTGAGGGCGCGGCCCAGGTAGGCTTCGGCCTGCACATAACGAGCCGACCGCAAGTCCACGGCGCCGGCCAACTCCAGCAGCCGTACGTCGTCGGGCAGCACTTTCAGCAGGCCCTCGACCAGCTCACGCGCTTGCGGATAGTTCTTCTCCGCAAAGGCCAGCTGGGCACGGTGGTAGATGGTTTCCGGATGGGCAGGGGCGGCCTTCTCCAGTGCCGCCGTCTGGGCCTTGGCGGCTTCTGCATCGCGCCGCAGCGCATAGAGACCGATCAGTCCCGTGTGGGCCTCGACCGAGTTTGGGTGTGCCGCCAACACCTCCTTGAAGGCCTTCTCGCTGGCGACCGAGTCCTCCTTGGCCAGCAACAGCAGTTCAGCCCTGAGCAGGCCTGCCGACTCCAGAGTGGGTTGTCGCTTCAGGGTCTCGTCCAGCACTGCCAGCGCCCCGTCGTTGTCACCAGCCTTGGCTTTTTGCCGGGCCTGCTCAACGCTGGCTGCGGCGAACCCAGGTGCGGCGCGAAGCGCAGCGTCGATCAGTCGGTTGGCCAGTTCGGGCTCGCCCAAGCGCAGTTGCGCAGTGGCCAGGGAGGTGAGCAGATCGGCCTGCGCTTCGGCATTGCTCAGACGCAGGTTCCCCATCTGGGCCACGAGCTTGCGGTCGTCCCTCAGCGCCAACATGGCACGCGCCAGGACGGGGGCCACGTCGTCCGGCGGCGCCTGTAGCTCTTGCGCCTTGCCGAGCTCCACGGAAGCGGCGACAGGGTCGCCACTGGCCAGCAAGGCCTTGCCCATCCACAGGCGCAACTGGGCGGTTTCCGGGTGCTCGGACAGGGCCGTCTTCAGGTCCAGCACCGCCCCCCTGCCGTCGTTCTTCTCGATGCGTGCCTTCGCTGATGCGATCGACTCTTGCTCGGTGGGGCCGGAGCACGCAGTCAAGCCTGCCAACAAGACGAAAAGGACGCGGGATATTGAGTTCTGCACCATGGACAAGGCCTCGAGCGGTTCGTGGTCGGCGCCGCAGCGGCGCGGACCGCATCGTAGGGCCACGGTGGCCAGGGCGACACCCCCCAGAGCCCGGGCAGTGCCGCCAGCCCAAGGCGGACCCGGCTACTCGGCCAGGGCGCCGGTGGCGGCGTCGATGAGACCCATCACCTCGGGCGTCAGCTCGTCCAGCAGGGCCAGCGCACCCAGGTTGCTGCTTACCTGCTCGACACGCGAAGCCCCGGTGATCACCGTGCTCACCCGCGGGTTCTTCGCCACCCAGGCCAGGGCCAACTGCGCCACCGTGCCGCCCAGGTCCGCCGCGATGGTCTCCAATTTCGCCACAGCGGCATTCTTCTGCGGGTCCAGCAGGCCATCGCGCAGGAAGGCCATGTTTTCCAGCGCACCACGGCTGCCTTCCGGCACGCCGTTCTTGTACTTGCCGGTGAGCAGCCCGCTGGCCAGCGGGCTCCAGGTGGTCAGGCCCAGCCCGATGTCTTCGTAGAGCCGCGCGTACTCCTGCTCCACCCGCTTGCGGTGGAACAGGTGGTACTGCGGCTGCTCCATCAGGGGCTTGTGCCAGCCGTGCCGGTCGGCGATGTCCCAGGCGGCGCGGATGTCCGCCGCGCTCCATTCGCTGGTGCCCCAGTACAGCGCCTTGCCCTGGGTGATGAGGTCGCTCATGGCGCGCGCGGTTTCCTCCACCGGCGTGTGCGGGTCGGGGCGGTGGCAGTAGATCAGGTCGATGTGGTCCAAGCCGAAGCGCTTCAGGCTGCCGTCCATGGCCTGCATCAGGTACTTGCGGTTGAGCGTGTCCTTGCGGTTGATGGCGTCGCCACTGCGGTCCAGGCCCCAGAAGAATTTGGTGCTGACGACGTAGTTCAGGCGCGGCCAGGCCAACTTCTTGAGCGCGTCGCCCATGATGGTTTCACTGCGCCCTGCGGCATACACCTCGGCGTTGTCGAAGAAGTTGACGCCAGCGTCAAAAGCCGCGGCCATCATCTCCACTGCCTGGCCGGTGTCGACCTGGTTGTGGTACGTGACCCAGGAGCCCAGAGACAGGGTGCTGACTTGCAGGCCGGAACGGCCCAGGCTGCGGTATTGCATGGAGTGACCTTGCGGATTCAAAGAAGCCGGCGAGGTTAGCGCAGGGCAGCTTCGCAGCCGGCGGTGAAGGCTTCTTCGAAGACGCTGCAGCCGGCCAGGTCGGCATGCGCAAACCGTACGCGGCCTTGCGCTGCGCGAAGCGCCTGCAGTGCGGCGTGACGCTGCACACCGGGCCGCGGGATGGCCATGGCATGGCCCCAGCGCATCAGACTCAGTTGCTGCGCGCGGCGGTGGATGTCCGGGTGAACCAGGGCCAACTCGGACAGCACGCGATCGCGCCACACCGGGGCCTCGGCGCCCAGCAAGGCCGCGCGATCGGGCACAGGCAGCGCCCAGTAGGCCGTCAGCACCGTGGGGCCGGCGTTTGGGCGCAGGCTCTGGTGCATGGCGTCCACGTAGCCCAGCGCGGTGCTGCCGTAGCGCACGTTGTCCCAACTCGGCGGCGCGCCGGGGCGGTCCAGCACGGGCGCGTCGATCTGCACATTGGCGACGACCCAGGGCGCGTGCTGCAGCAGCGCCGCCGCCTGGCGCAGGGCGTTCGGCGGGTTGCTCAGCAGGCGCGCGGCCACGAAGAGCGGCGTGGCAAGCACCACGCGTTGGGCGTCCCACAACTCGGCTTGCGAAGTGAGCTCGTTCCAGGCCAGCACCTGCACGCCTTGACGTTGCTCGGTCACCTGCAGCACCGTACGGCCCGTGTGGATGCGGCCTGCCAGCGGGTCGGCCAGCCGCCTCACCAGCCAGGCATTGCCTTCGGGCCAGGTGAAGACGCCTTCCCGTTCGCCACCGCCTTCTCCTGGCGCGTGGAAGCCGTGGCGGCTGGCGAAGTAGTGGATGCCGGCCCAGGCCGACACGGTGTCGATGCCCGCGCCATAGTCGTCGCGGCAGCAGTAGTCCAGGTACCAGCGCAGGTGCTCGTCGTTGAAGCCCTTCTCGGTCAGCCACTGCGCAAAGGATTGCGCATCCAGTGCCGCCAGGCCCGCGTCCCAGCGGCTGCGGTGGGCGGGCAGCGCAAAACGCGCGGGTCCGGCGCGCTGTTCGTCGCGCACAGCCTGTGCAAAGCGGCGGTATTGCGCCGACGTGGCCGAGGCCGGGTCCGCGGGAGGCAGCAGGCCCTCGGACCAGGCACCTTCGATGAAGAGCCGTTCCTGCGGGCTGTGGCACAGGTGGCGCTCGTCGGCCACGGTGCGACCCAGGTGCTGGCGCAGCAGGCCGATCTCGTGCAGCCAGTCGCTGACTTCGCACGAGGCCGGGGACGGCATGGGCAGATAGTGCGCCCCCAGCGGACAGGCCATGCCCGCCAGTTGCGCGCTGCGGCTGTTGCCGCCGGCGCTGCCTTCCAGTTCCAGCACCGCCACGTCGTCCACACCCCGCTGCGTGAAGCCACGCGCTGCGGCCAGGCCGGCGACGCCGCCGCCCACCACCACCACCGCCGCCCGGCGTTGCACCGCAGGCGTGGGCAGCGCCGCCGTGCTGCGCAAGCGGTGACCTCGCGCCGCGCTGGCGCCCAGCCACGCGGCGGGCGGCGGCGGCGCATCGCGCGGGCTGCAGCCAGCAGCCGCCAGCCCAGCCGCAGCCAGCAAGCCGCGCCGCGAGAGCGTCAGCGCAGGACCTTGCCCCACTCTTCTTCAAAGGTGCTGACCAGCACCTGGTTGCTCAGCCGGTTGGGTTCGGCAGCCACGCGCGCCATGTCGGGCGGGAACTGCAGCAGCGCCGACATGCCGTCCACCGTCAGGAAGCGCAAGTCTTCGGGCAGGGACTTGGGCGCATGCCAGGGGCGATGTCCGGCGATGATGAAGCC
Organism: uncultured beta proteobacterium; assembly: GCA_963750785.1. Lineage (GTDB taxonomy): Bacteria > Pseudomonadota > Gammaproteobacteria > Burkholderiales > Burkholderiaceae_C > Rubrivivax. The sequence goes on from CAVVSC010000017.1 coordinate 140,447, forward strand.
CCATTCTCCGAAGCTCGGCACCATCACGTGGTACGGCGTGGTAGACAGCCCGACCGCTTCCAGCGTGGCGGCGACGGTCCAGAAGCTCTTGCGCGCCACCAGGGGGCTGGTCGTCTGCACCACCAGCCAGCCGCCTGCGGACAGCACCTGGTCCACGCGCTGGTAGAAGCTGGTGGTGTAGAGCTTGCCCAGGTTGAAGTTGGTGGGGTCGGGGAAATCGATCACCACGATGTCAAAACTGCCGGGCTGGCTTTCAAGCCAGGTGAAGGCGTCGGCGTGGACGACCTTGACGCGTGGGTCGCTCAGCGCACCGTGGTTCAGCGAAGTGAGCAGGGGCAGCGTGCTGAAGAGCCGCGTCATGTGCGGGTCCAGTTCCACCAAGGTCACCTGCTCCACGGTCTTGTAGCGCAGCAATTCGCGCACGGCCAGGCCGTCGCCGCCGCCCAGCACCAGCACACGCTTGGGCGCGCCATGCGCGGCCATGGCCGGGTGGACCAGGCCTTCGTGGTACCGGTACTCATCACGCGAATGGAACTGCAGGTTGCCGTTCAGAAAGAGCCGCACGCCCGCTGAGCTGGCCGTGACCACCACACGCTGGTAGTCGCTGCTTTCGCGCAGGATGATGTCTTCGCCGTAGAAGCGGTCCTCTGCCCAGGTGGTGAGATGGTCCGCGCCCAACATGGCACCGCACAGCACCGCCACCACGCCCGCGCACGCTGCAGCATGGGCGCCCCAGCGCCGCAAGTCGGCGCGAAAGACAAAGAGCGCCCACACCGCCACGGCCGCGTTCAGCAGGCCGAAGAAGACCCCCGTGCGCACCAGGCCCAGGTGCGGCACGAAGAGCAAGGGGAATGCGATGGCCACCACCAGGGCGCCCAGGTAGTCGAAGGTCAGCACTTCGCTCACCAGTTCGCGCAGGGCCCAACGTTGGCTGAAGTGGCGCTTCAGGATGCGCATGACCAGCGGGATCTCCAAGCCCACCAGCATGCCGATCAAGCCGACCATGCCGTACAGCAGCACGCGGAAAGGGCTTCCCGCGCCACCCTGCGGCAGGCTGCTGTGCGCAGCAAACAGCAAGGCCGGCATCAGGCCACCCACCAGGCCCACCAGCAGTTCAATACGCAGGAACTGCGCCACGAGCTGGCGGTCCAGGAAACGGCTGAGCCAACTGCCGATGCCCATCGCGAACAGGTAGCAGCCAATCACGGTGGAAAACTGCAGCACCGAGTCGCCCAGCAGGTAGCTGGCCAGCGCGCCGGCCGCCAGTTCGTAGACCAGGCCGCAGGCCGCGACGACAAACACCGACACCAGCAGCGCCAGTTCGCCCGCGCTCACACGCGCGGCCGTTTCAGGCGCCACAGTGGAGGGGTCAACGGGCAGCGAGGACACGGCTGGAGCGTAACGCAGCGCCCGCACGGTCGCCCCGGCGACAGCCCGCAGCGCATGCGCTGCGCACAATGCGTCGCATGGGCACGCTCTACCTCGTTCGACACGGCCAGGCCAGTTTTGGGGCCGCTGACTATGACCAGCTGAGCGCTCTGGGCGCGCGGCAGTGCCAGGCGCTGGGCGTTTACTTTGCGGAACGCGGCATCACCATCGAAGCCGTGCTGCGCGGCACGTTGCGGCGCCACGCGCAGTCCATGGAGGCTTTTGCGCAAGGTTATGGCGCCGGGCCCGCCGCGCTGCCAGCGCACCTGGACTGGCCGGGCCTGAACGAGTACGACAGCGAAGCGCTCATTCGCAGCGTGCACCCCGGCCCGCTGGCCAAGCCCGACTCACCCGAGGTCTACCGCGCCCACTTCCGCCTGCTGCGCGAAGGTATGGCCGCCTGGATGGCCGGCCGAACCGCGCCTGAGGGCATGCCGCCCTACGCCGACTGGGTGGCGGGCATCACCAGCGCGCTGGACCACGTGCGCAGCGCACACAGCGGCAACGTGGTGGTGTTTTCCAGCGGCGGCCCCATCAGTACCGCGGTGGGCCACGTGCTGGGCACGTCAGCGGAAACCACCATCGAGCTGAACCTGCGCATCCGCAACAGCTCGCTCACCGAATTTGCTTTCACACCCAAGCGGCACATGCTGGTCAGCTACAACCACGTCCCGCACCTGGACCGCCCGGACCGGGCGGACTGGGTCACCTACAGTTGAGTCTGCAAGCTGCGGCGCAACCGGCTTGACCCGGCCAAGCCACCCAGTGCCAGCAACACCAGGGCCGCGCTGGCAGGTTCGGGCACGCCGGTCGGGATGATGATGCCGTCGTAGACGCGCAGCGATGCAATGCTGCCCGCCGCCCACTCCTGCGGCGCCACCACGAAGTTGTCGACGAAGAAGTTCAGCAGATGACCCGGGTTGTTGGCGTTGTCCAGGTTGAGCTGGTCAGTGTCGGACTGCAGTTCCAGCACGCCGTCCAGGTAGGCCTTGACCTCGCGCACGCCATTGACCACGAAGTTGGTCAGCACCACGTTGTGAAAGTCACCGGTGGTGAACAAGGTGTGGCCGTCAACCACCGGGTAGACCTCAAGCACGAGTTCCGGAGCCACGTAGAAGCCGTTGTCCGACTGGCGGTTCTGGGTGTCGATGATGCGCCGCCAGCCGCCGCCGAACTGCGCGAGTTCGTTGAAGCGGAAGACCATCTCCACCGAGTAGTTGTCATACGACAGCAGACCCGTGGTGTCCAGGCTGAAGCCGCCTTGCGTGTCGGGTGACGCGCCCACGCCACCCCAGGTGTAGACGCGCTGGCTGCTGCCGTTCACCACGGCGGATTCGAAGTGGTTGGCAGCCATGGGGTCGATGGCCACCAGCGACGCGACGCCGGACTGGTCCGCCGCCAGGCTGTCATTGAAGCCGTAGCTGGCTACCAGCACCGCGGCGCTGGCGGCGCCGCTGAACACCACGCTGGCCGAAACCAGGCTGCGCAACAGAAATGACTTCATGACCCCTCCGGGCAGAGCACGCGGCGCGAGTGTAGGAGCCGCCGATGCCGGCTGCCCACGGCCGCGACTCAACTTCTGGGGGGTATCCCCCCGGAACGCGGGGTCATGTGCCCCTCACCCGCGCCCGTCACCCGTGCACCGCGGCCGACACGATCAGGCCGATGGCGATGCACATGGCGGCGACCACGATGGCCAGCGCCACGTTCTTCTTCTCGATGATCTCGCCCCACAGGTCGTAGGGCGTGAGCTTGTCGATGATCACGAAGCACAGCCAGAACACGGCCACGCCCAGCAGCGCGAACAGCGCCGAGCCGACGAAGATGCCGGGTTTCATCCATTCGATGCCCATCATGTCGGGACTCCTTGTGTGGTGGGTGTGTGGGTGGTGTGTTGAACGCTCATTTGTGGCCCCCGCCGCCGCCTGACCAGCCGCCGAAGGAACCTCCACTGCCCGTGCCGCCGCTGCCGGCATAACCGCTGCCGGACCGCTGTTTGCACTGCCGGAATTCCTGGCTGGCGTCGCCGAAGGTCTGGCGCACGTTGTCGCAATCGTCACTGCTGCAGCGTGACAGCATCAGGATCAGCACGACGATCACCACGAAGATGATCAGCCCCGTGCGGATGCCCATGCCGGCGCCCTTGGCCAGCGGGCCAACGTCGCGCTGCAGTGCCGCACGCGCCGACGGTTGAAGGCCGAAGGCACTGGCGATGGTGGCCGCGTCCAGCGTCTCGCCCGCGGACCAGGTCACCTCGTTGCCCGTCTGTTCGCGTGACAGCCGTTTGCCGGACTGCGCGCCCTGGCCTTCGAAGTCCATCACCTGGGCCCGCTCGCCCTGGTTGACGCGCCAGTAGAACTCGCCCTGCACCCAGGTGACGCGGGCGCCGTAGGTCCAGCGCCTGCGGTACTTGAGGTCCTGCCATTCGGCCAGGTCACCACGCACGCGCGGCGCGCCGGTCAGCGGCTTGACCCAGCTCCAGCCCTCGTTGGTGTCCACCAGGAAAGCGAATCCCAGGGTCTGGTTGTAGAGCAGGTATTCGCGCCAGAAGCTGGTTTCGTCTTCGCTGCTTTCCGGGATGTCGCAGCGCTCCTGGTAGCCCACCACCTGCCACTGCGCCGGTGCGCCGCCCAGCGCCAGTGTGCCGCTGCGCCCCAGCGGGATCAGCGGTTCTGCGGCGTCGGAGCCCGTGTTGTTCTGCGTGTAGTGCTGCAGGTCTGCGCCGATACCCGCCGAGATGTCGACCACCGATTGGCACTGGCTGCAGGTCAGGCTCTTGGTGCTGGCCAGCTTGGGTTCCAGCGCCGCGCCACAGTTGGGGCATTCGATGGCACGCGAAGCCAGGCTCTTTTCGCTGGCCTCTTTCAGGCCGCTCATCGCCAGTTCGCTGATCGCTACGCTTCGCCCGACGCTCCAACCCAGGTTGCCGCGGTCGCTGCCGTCGATGGTGGCCACCTCGCCCGCGCTGTTGCGCAGGTCCACCACCGTGAACGTGCGCTCCAGGCGTGGCGGGCGCGGCAATTCGCCTTGTGCGGCCAGCAATTTGGCTTCTGTGATGCTGGCCACGTCCCAGGCACGGCCATCGGCCAGCACCTGCTGGCCGGCGCGCAAGCCGTCCAGCGTCGGCGCGTCGGCCGGCCGCGGCATGTCAAAGGACAGCACATAGGCGCCGTTGTCCTCGCTCAGCCAGGCGCTGCGCTCGTTGTCGAAGAGCGCGTGCCACTCGTTCCAGGTGCCGCCCTCGTAGCCGTATTGCAGGCGGCCGACGATCGTGAAGCCCATGCCCTGCCGCGTGCCGCGCGCGCCCAGTTGCAGCAGGCTGTGGTCGTCAAACAGTTCCGCGCTGGTGCCGATGCGGCGCAGCGCGTCGCCTTCGCGCAGCAGGGTGCTGCGGCAGAAGCTGCAGACAGCGCTGGCCGACGCGGCCGAGGCAAACTCGACCGGCGCGCCGCAGTTGGGGCACGCAGCGCGGTAAACGCGCTGCGGGGACGTCGCCAAGCTAGACCAGCTTCTTCAGCAGTTCAGCTTTCTTGGCGGCGAACTCGTCCTCGGTGAGGATGCCCTTGGCTTTGAGGTCCGCCAGCTTTTCCAGCGTGGCCATGACTTCTTCGGGCTTGATGCCCGCGGGTGCCGCAGCGGAGGCCGCAGTTGCGGCCGGTGCGCCTTGCAGGCCTTGGCTCAGTTGCTGCGCCATCACCTGTCCCAGGGCCACGCCAGCGCCCAGCCCCATGGCGTCGCCCGCTATGCCGCCATCCTGGCCCGCGCCTTCAGCGAACTTCGGGATGGCCTGCGCCGTCTGGTACTGCATGAACTTGCCCATGTCATTGCCGACCATGCCCATGCCGATCTTCTGGTCCAGGATCTTCTGCAGTTCTTCGGGCAGGCTGACGTTCTGCACCGTGACGCTGACCAGGTTCAGGCCCAGCTTGGTGAACTCCGCGGCGGTGGCGTCCTGCAACTGCTTGGCAAATTCCACCTGGTTGGCGGCCAGGTCCAGGAAGGGCACGCCGCTTTGCGCGACGGCGTCGCTGATGTGCTGCAGCATCAATCCACGCAACTGACCGTCCAGGTCCTCGACCGTGTAGCGCGCGCTGGTGCCGCTGATGGCGGTGTGGAACAGCTTCGGGTCGCTGATCGCGTAGGCGTAGTTGCCAAAGGCTCGCAGCCGCACGGCACCAAAGTCCTTGTCGCGGATGGTCACCGGCTGCGTCGTGCCCCAGCGGCGGTCCAGCTGCTGGCGGGTGCTGAAGAAGTAGACGTCGCTCTTGAAGGGGCTCTGGAACAGCTTGTCCCAGTTCTTCAAGTAGGTCAGCACCGGCAGCGTCTGCGTCGTCAGCTTGTGCATGCCGGGGCCGAAGACGTCGGCCACCTTGCCTTCGTTGACGAACACCGCCATCTGGCTTTCACGAACGGTCAGGCTGCCGCCGTACTGGATTTCGTTGTCCGCCATCGGGTAGCGGAAGGCCAGCGTGCCGTCACCCGTCTCCGTCCATTCCAGGATGTCGATGAACTGTTTCTTGATGAAGTCCATCAGCGACATGGCTTGACCTTTCTTGGCAGCAACACCCGAAGCTTGGGTGCGCTGGGAATAATACGCGTGGGTTCTGGGAGCTTGGATGACGAATTCAGGATGGTCGGCGGGTCGGTCAGCATGGCGAATCGCCGTGGTGGGTGCAGGGCCGGTGGGTCTGGCGCTGGCGCTGCATGCCGCGCGCCTGTTGCCCGACGCGCAGATCACCGTGTTCGACGCAAGGCCCCTGGACAAGGACGTGTCCGGCGACCCGCGCACGCTGGCGCTGAGTCTGGGCAGCGTGCAGTTCCTGCAGCGCCTGCAGGCCTGGGCGCCGCAGGCGGCGGAGCCCATCCTACACGTGCACGTGTCGCAAGTACCGCCCACGCTGCGCACCCCTTGGGGCGACGCCGAAGTGCACCTGCGCGCGGCGGACCTGGGCGTGTCGCAACTGGGTGCCGTGCTGAGCTATGGTGCCCTGCTGACCCCACTTCAACAGGCCTGGCTGACTGAAGCTGAAGCCCAGCCGGCGCGGCTGCACACCCGCTTCGGCACGTCTGTGGCGGCGCTGAAGCCGGTGGACGGCGGCGTGGAAGTGGACGCTGGCGTGGCCGAGACCTTTGACCTGGCCGTGGTCGCCGAAGGCGGTGTCTTCGCCGACCAGGCGCGCAAGGCCGTGGTGGCCGACTACGGGCAGACCGCCTGGGTCGGCACCGTCACCCTGCAAGGCGCGGAACCGGGCCTTGCCATGGAACGCTTCACACGCCACGGCCCGGCGGCACTGCTGCCGCTGCCTTCGGGTGACGGCCCTTCTCGCGCCGCGCTGGTGTGGTGTGTACCTTCCAAGGACGATCCGGTGCGCGATCTGGACGACACCCAACGCCAGGCCGTCCTGCGCAGCATCTTCCCTGCGCTGGCGGGTGAACTGGTGGCGGTGTCGCCACTGAAGTCCTTCGCGCTGGGGCTCAACGCCGAACGAACACTGGTGCAAGGCCACACGGTGCGCATCGGCAATGCCGCGCAGACCCTGCACCCCGTGGCCGGGCAGGGCCTGAATTTAGGCCTGCGTGACGCGCATGAACTGGTTTCTGCGCTGCGCCATGGCACGGACCTGCTGACTGCCTTGCGCCGGGTGGAATGGGCGCGTGCGCCCGACCGCTGGAGCATGATCGCCAGCACCGACTTCCTGGCCCGCAGCTTCACCTGGAAGCTGCCCGGTGCCGGCGTGGCCCGCGGCCTCGGACTGGCCGCCGTGCAGGCACTGCCGCCGCTGAAAGGCTGGCTGGCGCGGCAGATGATGTTCGGCAGTCGCTAGCCCGGATCATCCTTGGGCGTGGTTGCGCAGAACCCGCAGCGCTTCCCGCACGGTCAGCGGCGACAGCTGTGCGGCGTATTCGGCGCAGAAGGCTTCCACCTCGTCGGGCGCCGCATAGGCCCGTTCGCGCAACGCCCAGCCCATGCCTTTGCGGATGAAGAACTCGCGCTCAAAACGCGGGTCGCCCAAGGAAGGCAGGATGCAGTCGTAGAACAGCACGGCGTCGAAGTCCTTCCTCAGGGCGCGCTGGGCCAGCATGGCGGCGCGGCGCATCCACAGCGCGTCGCCTGTTGCCCAGCGGCGCAGCAGCGGCTTCATCTCGGCCGGGTGGCGCTGCAGCAGCAGGGGCAGCACCCGGCCCGAGATCTCGTCGTTGAAGTCCCACCAAGGGTCCATGCGCAGCATGGTCTCCACGGTCGGCAGCAGCGGCAGCACGATCAACTTGCGGTGCGATGGCAGGCGCAGCAGATCCAGCGCGGCGTAGCGGTGTTCGCGGTGCGTGGCGGCTTGCCACAGGTCCAGCAGGGCTTGCGACAAGGCGGGTACGTCCACGCAGACCCGTCCGCTGGCCGCTTCGGACACCAGTTGCCTGCGCAGCGGCGCCGAGATGCCCAGAAAGGGCATGGCCGACTTCATATAGGCCTGCATGGGCCCGGCCTTGTCCTCGTCCGCATGCGCGGCCAGGGCCGCGCGCACCGCGTCGACCAGGCTGCCAGACACCCTCAGAGCCTGCGGTGGCGCAGCGCCGGCAGTTGCAGGCGCACCTGCGCCAGGCGTTCGGCGTCCAGGTCGGCCATGACAAAACCTTCGCCCTCGTCCAGCTGGTCCAGCACATCACCCCAGGGCCCGACGACCATGCTGTGGCCCCAGGTGCGGCGGCCATTGGGGTGCGTGCCGCCCTGGGCCGACGCCAGCACGTAGCACTGGTTTTCGATGGCGCGGGCGCGCAACAGCAGTTCCCAGTGCGCCTGGCCGGTGGTGAAGGTGAAGGCCGCGGGCACACACAGCAGGTCGCAAGGCGGCGTCATCAAGCCGCGGTACAGCTCCGGAAAGCGCAAGTCGTAGCAGACCGAAAGCCCCACGCGCAGCGGGCCTGCCTGAACGGCCACGGGCGTGCTGCCCGCGGCCAAGGTGCGGCCTTCGTCGTAGCTTTCCTTGCCGTTGTCAAAGGCGAAAAGGTGGACCTTGTCGTAGTGGCCCACAGCCTGGCCTTCGGGCCCGAAGACGCAGCAGCGGTTGAGCACTTGCTCGTTGCCCGGCGACTGGACCGGCAAGGTGCCGCCCACCAGCCACAGGCCATGTTCGCGGGACAGGTCCGACAGGAACTGCTGGATTGGCCCTTGCCCCGGCGCTTCAGCCAAAGCCAGCTTGTCGGTATCGCGCCGGCCCAGGATGCAGAAGTATTCCGGCAGCAGCACCAGCTGCGCGCCTGCTGCGGCGGCTTGCGCCACCAGGCGCGCAGCGGCGTCGCGGTTGGCGGGCCAATCGGGGCTGGACACCATCTGGAGGGCGGCGATTTTCATGTCGGCATGGTACGACCGCGCCGCGCGATATCCTCCTGCCGACCTGGGCCATGCAATGCGCACGACACTGCGTGGCTCCGAGGCAGCCCCGGCCGGCCGTTCCCAGTGACGAATTCCGGTTGAGAACGCTGCCCGGCCCAGGCATTCGGGATCGAGGGGTTTGTTGATGTTGCTGTCCTCCGGACGCGCCGACGCGGCACACAGCCGTTTCGTGACACGCGTGCGGCGCCGCTACGGCGCCGAGCTGCCGCTGTTGCCGGCAGGGGTGCCCGGCGTGGACACCATCACCGCCCTCGTGGCCACCTTGCTGCGCGGCGGCCGTGACCTGTCCAGCGCGCTGCGCGTGGCGCGGCAACTGGTGTTGGAACGGCTGGCGGTCCTGGACATCGAACAGGGCGCCCATCTGGACGTCATCACCCACGCCATGACGCACCTGGCCGAAGCCACGCTGGAACTGGCCCTTGCCCAGGCGCTGGCCGAAGCCGACGAGCGCCACGGCGCGCCGCTGCGCGACAACGGCACGCGGTCTGAGCTGTGGATCGTGGGCATGGGCAAACTGGGCGCGCGCGAACTCAACGTGTCGTCCGACATTGACCTGATCTACGTCTACGAAGACGACGGCCAGAACGAACTGACCAAGGGCGCCCGGCCCACCAGCTTCCACGAATACTTCAGCCTGGTGGCCAAGCGCCTGTACGCCCTGATCGGCGAGACCACCGACGACGGCTTTGTCTTCCGCGTCGACCTGGCGCTACGGCCCAATGGCAATTCCGGCCCCCCGGTGGTCAGCCTGGCCATGCTGGAGGACTACCTGCAGGTGCAAGGCCGCGAGTGGGAACGCTTCGCCTGGCTGAAGAGCCGCGTGGTGGCGCCGCGTGCCGCGGTGGACAGCGGGCGCGCGCTGGCGCTGCGGTCGCTGATCACGCCTTTCGTCTACCGCCGCTACCTGGACTACGGCGTCTTCGAAGGCCTGCGGCAGCTGCACCAGAAGATCCGCGACGAGGCCCAGCGCCGGGCCGCGGGTCGTCCCGAACGCGCCAACGACGTGAAGCTGTCGCGCGGCGGGATCCGCGAAATCGAATTCATCGTGCAGCTGATGCTGGTGGTGCGCGGCGGCCAGTTCCCGGAGATCCGCACCCGCAGCACACTGCGCGGCTTGCAGCGCCTGGTGTCGCGCGGCCTGATGAAGGCCGAAACCGCGGACAAGCTGGCGGCCGGCTACACCTTCCTGCGCCAGGTGGAACACCGCATCCAGTTCCTGGACGACCAGCAGACCCATCTGCTGCCCAGCGGCGACGAAGACCTGCGCTGGATCGCACGCAGCATGGGCATCCCTTGCAAGCCCGACAACGACCGCAGCACCTGCGAACTGCTCAACCAGCTGGGCGAAGTGCGCGAATTGGTGGCGGCGGAATTTGACGCGCTCCTGAGCGATGGCAAGAGCAGCGACGGCAGCAGCAGCCCTTGCAAACGCTGCGGCCCAGCGCCTGCGGCCGTGGACAGCGACGCGCTGCTGGACACGTTGCCCGAAGCCTTGGCCGCGCGTCTGCGCACCTGGTCGTCAACGCCACGTGTGCAGTCACTGCGCGACGAGAGCCGCCTGCGCCTGGGCCGTCTGATGCAGCGCACCGGCCAGGCCGTGCACGAGGGTCTCTGTTCGGAAGCTGGTGCGTTGCGCTTCGTGGATTGGGTTGAACCGCTGCTGCGGCGCGAGAGCTACCTCGCCTTGCTGGTGGAGCGGCCCGAAGTCCACCGCCGCCTGCTGCGGCTGCTGGGCATGGCGCGCTGGCCCATGCAGTACCTGATGCGCCACCCGGGCGTCATTGACGAACTCGCTGACGATCGCCACCTGAACCAGCGCTTCAAGGCCCAGGACCTGATCCAGGAACTGGAAGAACGCCTGGCTGCCTGGCAACGCAGCGGCGAAGACGACGAAGAAAAGCTGCTGGACACGCTGCGCCACGCCCACCATGCCGAAGTCTTCCGCACCCTGGTGCGTGACGTGGAAGGCCGCCTCACGGTGGAGCAGGTCGCAGACGACTTGAGCCTGCTGGCCGACACCATGCTGGACGTGACGTTGCGCTGGGCCTGGGTGCGGCTGAAGCAGCGCCAGCGCGCCGAGCCGGGCGTGGCCGTCATTGCCTACGGCAAACTGGGCGGCAAGGAACTGGGCTATGGCAGTGACCTGGACGTTGTCTTTCTCTACGACGACAGCCAGGACAGTGACGACGACAAGGACCCGGACCAACCCAGCGCGCAAGAGGTCTACGGCGCCTTCGTGCGCAAGCTCATCACCTGGCTCACGCTGCGCACCGCAGCTGGCGAGTTGTTCGACATCGACACCGCGCTGCGGCCCAACGGCAATTCCGGCCTGCTGGTCACCAGCATCGACGCCTTCGACCGCTACCAGGTCGGCCGCGGGGGCAACACCGCGTGGACCTGGGAACACCAGGCCCTGACCCGCGCGCGCTTCTGCGCCGGCGCGCAGGGCGTGGCCGAACGATTCGAGACCACCCGCCGCGCGGTGCTGACCGCCGAACGCGACCACGCGGCGCTGCGCGAGGAAGTCCGCAGCATGCGCGAGAAGGTGCGCCGGGCGCGGCCCGTGCCGTCAGAGCGCTTTGACGTGAAGCACAGCCCCGGCGGCATGATGGACGTGGAGTTTGCCGTGCAGTACTTGGTGCTGTCGCAAAGTGGCACACACGCGGCGATGCTGGACAACGCCGGCAACATCGCGCTCTTGCAGCGCGCAGAGGCCGCAGGTTTGTTGCCCACCGGCGTGGGCACGGCCGCGGCCGACGCCTACCGGGACCTGCGGCGCGCCCAGCACCAGGCACGCCTGGACGAAAAGCCCACGCAGGTCGCGCCAGAAAGCATGGTGGTGCAGCGTGAGGCCGTGCTGGCCTTGTGGCTGGCGGTGTTTGCTTGAACTGGCCGGGCCGCGCCTGGGCGGCCCTGGCAGCGCTCTTGATGGCGGCGTCCGTTGCGGCGCTGTGGGTGCCCGCCGCCTGGCTGGATTGGCAGCCAGACCTGGCCTTCAGCCAACCCTGGCGCGCCTTCACCGCGGCCTTCGTGCACTGGAGCGACCAGCACCTGGTCGCCAACCTGTCAGCGGCCGCCGTGGTGGGTGCGTACGGCTGGGCCGCGCAGCTGCCGCGCGAGCAGACGCTGGCCTGGCTGGTGGCCTGGCCCCTGTCGACCCTGATGCTGCTGCTGAGGCCGGAACTGGCGCACTACGGCGGCCTTTCCGGCATGCTGCATGGCGGGGTGGCCATCACCTGCCTGTGGCTGCTGCTGCGTGCGCGGGGTGGGCGGCGTGTGGTGGGTGGTCTGGTGACGCTGGGCTTGTTCATCAAGCTCGCCAGTGAAACCCCTTGGGGGCCGGCCCTGCAGCACCCCCAAGAATGGGACATTGCCGTGGTGCCGCTGGCCCATGCCACCGGCGCACTGGCCGGATTCATCTGCGGTGCAGTTGCCTTGCCGTGGACGAAGCAGAAAGCCCTTGATGAGCACTGAACGCAAGACCCAACTGGACGCCGCCGCCATCCTGACCCTGTTGACCTGTTGCGCCATCTGGGGCGTGAGCCAGGTGGCGGCCAAGGTGACACTGACGCAGGTGCCGCCGCTGCTGCAGGCCGGCGTGCGCTCCCTGGGCGCGGCCGTGCTGCTGCTGGCCTGGTCGCGCTGGCGTGGGTTGCAGGTGCGGGGTGCCGATGGCACGGGCCGCGCGGGCCTGCTCGCCGGGTTGCTGTTTGCGCTGGAGTTCGGCTGCATCTTCGTGGGCCTGCAGTTCACCACCGCGTCGCGCATGGTGGTGTTCCTGTACCTGGCGCCCTTTGTGGTGGCGCTGGGCATGCCCTTCATCGCGCGCAATGAAAGGCTGGCACCGCTGCAGACGCTGGGCCTGGTGCTGGCCTTTGCCGGCGTCGTCTGGGCCTTTGCCGAAGGCTTCACGCGCCCGGCGGCCGGGCCACGCCAGTGGCTGGGTGACGCGCTGGGGTTTGCGGGTGCCGTGCTGTGGGGCGCGACGACCCTGCTCACGCGCGCGACCAGGCTCGCCACCGCGCTGCCGGAGAAGACCCTGCTGTACCAGTTGGTGATCTCCGGTGTGGCGCTGACCGCCGCGTCGGCGTTCAGCAACGAAGTCTGGCCCCGGCAACTGAATGGGGCGGTCACGGCAACCCTGCTGTTCCAGATTGCCGTGGTCACTTTCGGCAGCTACCTGGCCTGGTTCTGGCTGGTGCGGCACTACGTGGCGACGCGCGTGTCGGCCTTCACCTTGCTGACGCCTCTGTTCGGTCTGATGGCGGGCGTGGCGCTGCTGAACGACCCGCTGACCTTGCGCCTGCTGGTGGCACTGGCGGCCGTATGCCTGGGCATTGCACTCGTCAACCGCGCGACACCTGCGCAGCGCGTGCCCGCCTAGACTGCCGGGCACACCCACCTGAAGGAGACGACCATGATCACGCTGTGCGGCATGTCCCTGTCCAACTACTACAACAAGGTCAAGATCGTGCTGCTGGAGAAGGGCATCCCCTTCACCGAGGAAACCGTGCGCACCCAGTCCAAGGACGAAACGATCCTCAGCGCCACGCCGCTGGGCAAGATCCCCTTCATCAAGGTCGACGGCAAGACCCTGTGCGAAAGCCAGGTGATCGTCGACTACCTGGAAGCCCGCTTCCCCTCACCTTCACTGCTGCCCGCCGACCCGCTGGCCGCGGCCAAGGTGCGCGAACTCTGCACCTTCATGGAGCTGTACATCGAACTGGTGGGCCGCGACCTGTACATGGAAGCCTTCTTTGGCGGCCAGATCAGCGACGGCACCAAGGAACGCGTGCGCAAGTCGCTGGAGAAAAACCTGCCTGCCTTCAGGCGCCTGGCGCAATTTGCACCCTATGCTGCCGGGGACACGTTCACCATGGCCGATGCCTCTGCATTTGCCACGCTGCCGACCGTGGCCAATGCCACGCGCGCGATCTATGGCGAAGACCTGATTGCCGCTGCCGGCATCGACTGGAAGCCCTACGTCAAGATGTTGGGCGAACGCCCATCATTGCAGCGCGTGAATGCGGACCGCAAGCGCGACACCGAGGCCCTGGCCGCGGCGGCGGCCGCCAAGGCCGCTGCAAAGGCGACCGAATCAGGCGGTTGAATCAGGCGGGCGAACCGGCCGTGCCGCGCCCGGCGGTCTTCGCCGCCGCGGCGAGCGAGGCCGTCATTTCCTTGCGGAATCGGTTCAGTTCCTGCACGCTGGCGAAGCTGCGTTCCATCAGCAGGCTCATGTTGTGCAGGATGCGTTCGACGACCTTGCTTTCCCACACGGCGTCGAACTGGATCTGCGTGTCCAGCCACTGTTCCAGCCATTCCGGGTTGGGCAGGCGGCTCTGGATGGTGTCGCGCGGGAACAGCTTGACGTTGACATGCAGGTTGGTCGGGTGCAGCGCCTGCGCCGTGCGGCGCGCACTGGCCATCAGCACGCCCACCTTGGCAAACGCAGCACGGGCTTCGTCGCCGAACTTGACCATGGCGCGCTTCATGTAGCGCAGGTAGGCACCGCCGTGGCGCGCCTCGTCGCGCGCCAGGGTTTCGTAGATGGCCTTGATGACGGGCTCGGTGTGCCATTCGGCCGCGCGTCGGTACCAGTGGTTCAGGCGGATCTCGCCGCAGAAGTGCAGCATCAGCGTTTCCAGCGCGGGCGCGGGGTCGAATTCAAAGCGCACGGCGTGCAGTTCTTCTTCCGTCGGCACCAGGTCGGGCCGGAAGCGGCGCAGGTATTCCATCAGCACCAGGCTGTGCTTCTGCTCTTCAAAGAACCACACGCTCATGAAGGCGCTGAAGTCACTGTCTTCCCGGTTGTCCCGCAGGAACATCTCGGTGGCCGGCAACGCAGCCCACTCCGTGATGGCGTTCATCTTGATGGTCTGCGCCTGTTCTTCGGTCAGCACGGAGGCGTCGAACTTGGCCCACGGGATGTCCGTGTCCATGTTCCAGCGCACAGCTTCCAGTTGTTTGAAGAGTTCGGGGTAAAGCATCACGGCTACCTGCAAAGGGTCATCCGATTCTAGGGACGTGCTGATTGTTTTTGCCGATTCCACGGCAGCGGCGATGGACAAGTTCCGGGCGGCGATTGGCGCTTGTGCAGGCAGCTACGCCCGCGCTCGCCTGCTGGATGCTCCTGCTGCAATGCCCAAGGCAAGGCGCATCCAGCTTGACTGGGTTTGCGTAATGTAGAGAAGGCCAAGGCACACCACCGTGCGGCGGCCCACCCTGGGGAAAACGTGGCTTTACCCTGGGTCGTGGTCAAAAGAAGATACTATCCAGTCGCCAAATGACTGATCAGTTCATGAAAACACCCTGCCGGTCACTTGCCTCCACCCGAGCCGCATTTCTTTACAAGCCGCCAGGCCGCGGCCTGGAACTTCGCTGGCGCAGGGCTGTCAGAACGGGCAGTTCAGTCTGCAGACAGGGCAGCTGGACCCAGACGATTTCCCTGTCGTGCGGACGGCCGGTTTCACTGGCTGCAATCCCCGGGCGGTTCTCCTCCTCCTCCCTCCCTCCCTCGTTCGCGCGGGGGCGCCGCACGACAGTCTTTATTCCTACCCAGTCGGTGGGTCTCATCGGGGGCGCGCTGTGAAGCGCATCGCCGTCATCGGGTCTGGCATCAGCGGCCTGGGCGTGGCCTGGTCGCTGGCGCAGGAAGCCGAACCGGTGCACGTCACCCTCTTCGAAGCCGGCCGCTACTTTGGCGGCCACACCAACACCGTGGACGTGACGCTGGACGGCGTCACGCACGGGGTGGACACGGGCTTCCTGGTCTTCAACGAACGCACCTACCCGAACCTGATCCGCCTGTTTGCGGACCTGGGCGTGGAGACCGCGCCGTCAGACATGTCGTTCTCCGTGCAGGTGCGCCAGGAAGGGCTGGAGTGGAGCGGCAACAGCCTGGACACCGTCTTCGCCCAGCGAGGCAACCTGCTGCGTCCTCGCTTCTGGTCCATGCTGGCCGACATCCTGCGCTTCAACAAGCTGGCCACCGCGCTAGCGGTCAGCGGTGCCGAGGCCGAACTGCAGGAGCCGATTGCCGACTTCCTGAAGCGCCACCGCTTCGGCAACAGCTTCCGCGACTGGTACCTGCTGCCCATGATCGGCTGCATCTGGTCCTGCCCGACCGACCAGATGCTGCAGTTCCCCATCGCCACCCTGATCCGCTTCTGCCACAACCACGGACTGATCCAGGTGGCCGACCGACCGCAATGGCACACGGTCAAGGGCGGGGCCAGGCACTACGTGCAGAAGATGCTGCAGCGCATCCCGGACGCCAGGCTTCGTTCGCCCGTGCTGGGCATCAAGCGCTTGCCCCCGGCAGACCAGCCGGGCAGTGGGGCGGGCGGTGTGCTTGTGGCCACGGCATCGGGCAGCGAACGCTTCGACGAAGTCGTGCTGGCCTGCCACAGCGACCAGGCCTTGCGACTTCTGGACGACGCCACCGCCGACGAACGCCGGGTGCTGGGCGCCATCGGCTACCACCCCAACCGCGCGCTGCTGCACACCGACACCGCTGTGCTGCCGACGCGCCGCAAGGCTTGGGCCGCCTGGAACTACGCCCGCGCAGAAAGCCACGGCCGCGAACAGGCCGCCGTCTGCCTGCACTACCTGATCAACCAACTGCAGCCGCTGCCCTGGCAACAGCCTGTGCTGGTGTCACTGAACCCCGACCCTGCCCACATGCCGGCGCCAGGCCGGGTGATCGCCGAGATCGACTACGAGCACCCGGTGTTCGACCGCGCGGCCGTTGCCGCGCAAGCGCTGCTGCCGACCATCCAGGGCGGTTCGCACCTCTGGTTCTGTGGCGCATGGACGCGCTACGGCTTCCATGAAGACGGGCTGATGTCGGCTCTGAATGTCGTGGATGGCCTGCGCGCACAGTGGCGCAACCAGTCCACGCTGCGGGCCGCAGCCTGAGTGACATGACTTACCAAGCCTTGCTCGGCACAGGTCTCGTCCGCCACCGGCGGCTGAAGCCGGCCGTGCACGCTTTTGAATACCCCACCTACTTCCTGATGTTGCCCATGCGCACGCTGCGCCGGCAGTCCTGTGAAGCGCTGCCGCGCAACCGCTTCGGGCTGCTGAGCTTCCACGACCGGGACCACGGTGACGGCCGCGCGGACGCGCTGGCTTGGCTGGACGAACTGCTGCAGGCACAAGGCGTGGTCGACGTCCAGGGCGAAGTCTGGCTGCACACCTACCCGCGCGTGCTGGGCTACGCCTTCAAGCCGGTCAGCTTCTGGCACTGCCACCGAGCCGACGGCACGCTGGCGGCCATCGTGGTCGAGGTCAACAACACCTTCGGCGAACGACACTGCTACCTGCTGGCCGGCGCGCAGCTGGCCTACGGCCGTGAACTGAGCGCGCAGAAAGTCTTCCACGTATCGCCCTTCTGCGACGTGCAAGGGCGGTACCGATTCCGCTTCATGCGGACGCACGACCGCACCGTGGCACGCGTGGACCATGACGACGCCAGTGGCCCGCTGCTGCAAACCAGTGTCAGCGGCCATCTGAAGCCACTCACCGCCGCTGCCACAAGAGCCGCCTTCTTCGGCATGCCCATGATGACTTTCGGCGTCATCGTGCGCATCCACTGGCAGGCGCTGCAGCTCTGGCTCAAGCACGTGCCCTTCTTCAGCAAACCTGTCCCGCCGCAAACCCTGACCAGCCGCTGGAACGACCCTGGAACGATCCCGGACCGCCCATGAACACGACCACACTTTCTTTCGCCCCGCCGCAAGGTGCGCCGGCAGCCGCGCGTGCAGTCTTCCGCTTGCTGAAGCAACTGCGCGTGGGCACGCTGGACCTGCAATACCCCGACGGCACGCAGGCCCGCTTCGGCAGCGGTGCAGAGCCGCGAGCGGCCATGCGCCTGGAAAACTGGCGTGTCTGCGGAGCGGCGCTCAAGAGCGGCGACATCGGATTTGCGGAAAGCTGGATCGATGGCAGCTGGCACACACCCGACCTGGCCGCGCTGCTGAAGCTGTTCATCGCCAACCGGGAAGCCGTAGAAGCGGTCGTCTACGGCACCTGGTTCGGCCGTCTGGCCTACCGCATCAAGCATCTGCTGAACCGCAATTCGCGCAGCGGCAGCAAGAAAAACATCCACGCCCACTACGACATCGGCAACCCGTTCTACCGCCTGTGGCTGGACGAGACGATGAACTATTCGAGCGCCTTGTTCAGCGGCGACCTGGACCAGCCCATGCCGCAGGCGCAACGCGCCAAGGTGCGGCGCGCGCTGGACGAATGTGGGCTCAAGCCAGGGCAGCGGCTGCTGGAAATCGGCTGTGGCTGGGGTGCCCTGGCCGAGGCGGCGGCCACCGACTTCCGCGCCCGCGTGACCGGCGTGACTTTGTCCAGCGAACAGCTGGCCTATGCGCAGGAACGCCAGCGCAAGGCCGGCGTGTCAGAGCGCGTGGACCTGCGACTGCAGGACTACCGCGACATTGCGGACGAGCCCTTTGACGCCGTCGCCAGCATCGAGATGTTCGAAGCCGTGGGCCGCGAATACTGGCCCAGCTTCTTCGCCACGCTCAGCAGCAAGCTCAAGCCGGGCGGCCGCGCCTGCATCCAGAGCATCACCATCCGTGACGATCTTTTCGAGCGCTATGTGGCCGGGACTGACTTCATTCAGCAGTACATCTTCCCTGGCGGCCTGCTGCCCAGCCCGAGCGCCTTCAGGGCCGAGGCGGCCAAGGTCGGGCTGGAAGTGGTCAACGAACTCGCCTTTGGAGCAGACTACGCGGAGACGCTGCGCCGCTGGCGCGCGGACTTCCTGCGCCAGGAAGGCGCCGTGCTGCAGCAGGGCTTCGATGCGCGCTTCCTGCGCATCTGGGAGTTCTACCTGGCCTACTGCGAAGCAGCCTTTGCCGCCGGCAACACCAACGTCATGCAGTTCACGCTGCGCAAACCGGGTTGAACGGACCCATGCACACGCGCCGCGCCCTGCTGGCCGTCCTGCCGACGCTGGTCCTGACCAGCGCCTGGGGTGCGGGGCCGGCCGCGCCGCCAGAACTGGTCCGGGACCTGCCCGGCGCGCGGCTGCAGGGCCAAGGGCGGCTGAGCTTTCTGGGCCTGCACATCTACGACGCCCGGCTGTGGCTGGGTGAGGCACCTCTTGCTGCCGACTGGACGACGCAGCCCCTGGCGCTGGAATTGATCTACGGGCGTGCGCTCAAGGGTGACTTGATCGCCGAGCGATCGATCAAGGAAATGAAGCGGCAAGCCGACTTTTCCGATGCGCGGGCAGAGCAGTGGCTCAACGGCATGAAGAAGCTCTTCCCCGACGTCAAGGAAGGCGACCGCATCACCGGTCTGCAACTGCCGGGCATCGGTTTGCGCTGCTTCATCAATGGCCAATTGAAGGGTGAACTGCGCGACACGGAATTCGCGCGTCTCTTCTTTGGCATCTGGCTGTCTGACAAGACCTCCGAACCTGCGCTGCGCGACGCGCTGCTGGGCAAGCCAAGATGAGCGCCGCACTGGCGGCGCCTGCGTGGCGCGGTGGCTGGGCACAGGGCCTGGCCTACGGAGGCCTGGGCCTGCCGCTGGCGTTCGTAGCGCTGCCGCTGTACGTGGTGCTGCCCAACCACTACGCCAGCGAATTTGGCATTCCACTGGCCACGCTCGGTGCGCTGCTCCTGGGCGCTCGCCTGCTGGACGCGGTCGCCGACCCCTTGATCGGCCGCTGGGTCGACGGCTGGTTTGCGCAGCGCACTCAACGCGTGCTGTGGGCTGCGGTGGCCGCGGCTGGCGTGCTGGCGCTGGGTTTCCGCGGACTCTTTTTCCCCGCGGTTCAAGGGCAGACTGCATTGCTGGTCTGGTGCGCCGCGCTGCTGGCGGTGACCTACCTCAGCTACAGCGTGCTGTCCGTGCTGCACCAGGCCTGGGGTGCGCGGCTGGGTGGTGACGAAGGGCAGCGCGCACGCATCGTGTCCTGGCGCGAAGGCCTGGCTCTGCTGGGTGTGCTGGTGGCCAGCGTGCTGCCTTCGGTCGCCGGCCTGTCGGTGACCAGCGCCGTGTTCACGCTGGCCCTGGCCGGCGGCGTTGCGCTGCTGTGGCAGGCCCCGCAACCCGGCCGCAGCGGCGCAGCGCAGCTGGCGCAGCGCCTGCAGCTGCCGCTGGCCGCGCCGGCATTCCGGCGCCTGCTGGCGGTGTACCTGGTCAACGGCGTGGCCAGTGCCGTGCCCGCCACGCTGGTGTTGTTCTTCATTCGCGACCGTCTGCAGGCCCAGGCATGGGAGCCGCTGTTCCTGGCCAGCTACTTCGCCGCGGGTGCCTTGAGCATGCCGCTTTGGGTGCGTGCCGTGGCCCGGCTGGGGCTGGCGCGTGCCTGGCTCGTGTCCATGGGGCTGGCCATTGCCGCCTTCATCTGGGCGCTGATGCTGGGCGCTGGGGACGTGGCCAGCTACACCGCCGTGTGTGTGGCCAGTGGCGTGGCCCTGGGCGCGGACCTGACGCTGCCGGGCGCCTTGCTGGCCGGCGTCATCCAGCGCCAGGGCCATGCACAGCAGGCCGAAGGCGCGTACTTCGGCTGGTGGAACTTCGCCACCAAGCTCAACCTAGCCCTGGCCGCGGGCATTGCCCTGCCGCTGCTGGCCAATTTTGGATACGCCCCTGGTGCACGCGACGCGCAGGCTCTGGCCGCGCTGGCGCTGGGTTACTGCCTGCTGCCCTGTGGCCTGAAGCTGCTGGCGGCGGCATTGCTCTGGATCCTCTGGATCCGCAAGGACACACCCACATGAAATCCCCGATGCAACGCCGATGGACCCTGGGCCTGATGGCCGCTGCCACCGCCTTGGTGCTGGGCTGCGCAAGCCCAACGCCTGCCGACTACGCGACTGAAAAGCCGGTGCTGGACCTGAAGTCCTACTTCAACGGAGAACTGGTGGCCCATGGCCTGTTCACCGACCGCAATGGCAAGGTGGCGCGCCGCTTCACCGTGCTGATGACTGGGACCTGGGTTGGCGCTCAGGGCACCCTGGACGAACGCTTCACCTACAGCGACGGCAAGACCGAGCGCCGCGTCTGGAAGCTGACCGACGAAGGCAATGGCCGCTGGACGGGCCGCGCCGGCGACGTGGTGGGCGTGGCCGAAGGGCAGGCTGCCGGCAATGCGCTGAACTGGCGCTACACGCTGGCCCTGCCGGTGGACGGCAAGGTCTACGAGGTGCAGTTCGACGACTGGATGTACCTGATGGACGAACGTGTGATGCTCAACAAGGCCGTGTTGACCAAGTTCGGCATCAAGCTGGGCGAAGTCACCCTGTCGTTCACGAAGAAGTAGACATGTCTCTGAACCCACGGATCCCATCCTGGGCCGGCCGCACGGTATGGCTGGTGGGCGCGTCCACCGGCATCGGCCGCGCCACGGCGTCGCTGCTGCACGGCAAGGGCGCCCGAGTGATCGTCTCGGCGCGCAGTGCAGCTGCGCTGGACACGTTTGTGGCCGCGCACCCTGGCAGCGAGGCCCTCGCCCTGGATGCCACCGACCGGGCCGCCATGAAGGCAGCCGCGGCGCACATCGTGGCCACGCACGGCCGCATCGACCTGGCCCTGTACTGCGCAGGCACCTACCGCGCCATGCGCGCCACCGACTTCGACTTTGACGTCGCTCTGCAGCACGTGCAGGTGAACTACGTCGGCGCGCTGGCGATGCTGGACGCCGTGTTGCCGGTGATGCTGGAGCAGGCCCGGGCCGCCGCCGGCAAGGATACGGGCTTGGGGGCGGGCCATATCAGCCTGGTCAGCAGCGTGGCGGGCTACCGCGGCTTGCCCCAGTCCCTGGCCTACGGCCCGACCAAGGCCGCGCTGATCAACCTGGCGGAGACCATGCACATGGACCTGGAGCCGAAGGGCATTGGCGTGAGCGTCATCAACCCGGGCTTCGTGGAAACGCCGCTGACGGCACAGAACAATTTCCGCATGCCTGCGCTGATGACACCGGAGGACGCCGCCAAGGCCATGGTGCGCGGCTGGGAGGACGGGCGATTCGAAATCCACTTTCCCAAACGCTTCACGTTGTGGCTGAAGGCCTTGCGGCATCTGGGCTATGGTGCTTACTTCGCGGCGGTGCGCCGATCCACGGGACTTTGACGGACATGGATGACGCGCGCGTGGATCGCATCGTGGCGCTTTTTGAAGGCCTGCAGCGCGACCGTGTCTCGCAACTGGCCGAGATCTACGCACCCGATGCGCAATTCAAGGACCCGTTCAACGAAGTGCAGGGCATCCAGGCCATCCGCGGGATCTTCGAACACATGTTCGTGTCGCTGGACGAGCCCCGCTTTGTCATCCGCAGCCGCATCGTGCAAGGCAACCAGTGCTTCCTGAGCTGGGACTTCCTGTTCCGCATGAAGCGCTTCAACCGCGACGAGCAGTGCATCCGAGGTGGGTCGCACCTGCTGCTGGCGGCGGACGGCCGCATCCAGCTTCACCGCGACTACTGGGACGCGGCGGAAGAGCTGTATGAAAAGCTGCCCGTGCTGGGCGGCCTGATGCGCTGGCTGAAGAAGCGGGCAAACACGTAGGTTCCGGGTTCGGGTCTCCCGGTCCGGAACACACCCCCTCGGGCGGCGCGAGCGCAGCGAGCTGGGGGCTGGCTCAGCGCTGACCTTCGGTAAGCGTGAAGGTCTGGAACAGACCCGACTTGTCCACGAAGAAGGTCTCGGTGAACTTCAGCACCCCACCGGGGAACTTGGCCGGCGCCGGGTAAGGCGCACCGCGCTTGATCATCGCGATGATCCATGGCGCCACCTCATCGGCCGCCGGCTTGCGCACGACGTTGATGCTGAGCACGTTGCCAGTGGCGTCGAGTTCGGTTTCCACCATCATCACGCCGTACAGCAGCGGCGGCAGCTTGCCGCGGTACACGCGCATGGGGAAGCAGGAATAGAGGTGGCGCGACGCGTCGATGCGGTATTCGCGTTCCACGTCGTGGTCGGAAGCAGCGGCTTCCTTGCACATGGGCGTGGGCACCATGCTGAACTGCGCCAGGGCATGGGGCGCCGCCAGGGCGGCGGCCGCAGCCAGTGCCAGGGTCTGTATCCCGCGCTGGACGCGCCGGGCGCGTTGGGTGCTGCGGGCAGTGATCGAAGCAATCTTGTTCATGTGATGTACCTTCCTGCACCGGCTATCGGACTATGCCGGCTCCCCCTCAAGGACAGTCACACGAGGTTACACGCAGTTTCGGCCGCGTCCATCCGTCTTGATGCGGACACGTCGGCAAGAAGCCACGGATCAGCGCAGCCAGCCTTTGCGCCGGAAGTAGATGAAAGGTGCCGCCACCGACGCGGCCATCAGCGCCAGGGCGAAGGCGTAGCCGTACTCCCATTGCAGTTCGGGGATGAACTTGAAGTTCATGCCGTAGATGCTGGCAATGAGCGTTGGCGGCAGCAATGCCACGCTGGCCACCGAGAAGATCTTGATGATCTTGTTCTGGTTGATGTTGATGAAGCCAACCGTGGCGTCCATCAGGAAGTTGATCTTGTCGAAGAGGAAAGCCGTGTGGCTGTCCAGGCTGTCGATATCCCGCAGGATCTGCCGCGCCTCTTCAAACTGTTCGGCGTTCAGCATCCGGCTGCGCATCATGAAACTCAGCGCGCGCCGCGTGTCCATCACGTTGCGGCGGATGCGGCCGTTCAGGTCTTCCTCTTTGGCGATGGCCGTCAGTGCAGCACCAGCCGCCTGGTCGTTGACGTCCTGGGTCAGCACCCGGGCGCTGACCCGTTCCAGGTTGTCGTAGATGCCTTCCAGTGCGTCGGCCGAGTATTCCGCGTCTGCGTCATAGAGCTTCAGCAACACATCCTTGGCGTCCTCGATCAAGGCCGGGATGCGCCGCGCCCGCAGGCGCAGCAGGCGGAACACCGGTAGGTCTTCCGAGTGGATGGAGAAAAGCACGTTCTGGTGCAGGATGAAAGCCACGCGCACGTTGCGCGCAGGCGCGCCGCCGGGGCCGTCCGCCGCGTCGATGAGGAAGTCTGACCGGATGTGCAGTTCGCCGTTGTCTTCTTCGTAGAAGCGAGCGGACTCTTCCAGGTCGTCGTCGACGGCGTCCTTGGGAATGGACAGCTTGAAGCGCTGTTCGACCCAGCGCGTTTCATCCTCGCTGGGGGCTTCCAGGTCCACCCACACGGGCAGGACGTGGTCGAGTGCTTCCAGGCTGTCGATTTCCTCCTGGAACAGCCGGCCGTTGGCCAGCGTGAAGACATTGAGCATCGAAACTCTCCGGGGCGTGCCTGCGGCATGCATTGCTGCGCAGACTGGGCGGGCTTGGCGAACTGGGACGTGCGACTGCGGGGGCGGTGACACCGTCCAAGCCCGGCCGAGCTGGCCCATCAGGCCCCGGGATGGACGGTCACCGAGGGTGACTCTGGTCCAAGGCGTCTCTCCGAAAGAGCGATTGCAAATTATGCCGTTGGCGAGGACCGCCCAGGCAGACAGAACTGGTCAGAATCTCCCAGACCCTTGCTCCCTGCCGACCTGCCCTTGACCCCACCGAGCCTCCGCCGAATCGCCACCTGGTTGATGGCCAGTGTCCTTGTGGCGCTGCTGTTGGTGGTCGCCCTGCTGAGCGCCGCGCTGCAGCGTGAGCCCAGCGTGCCGCTTTCTGCCGACGTCGGCCCCGACGATGTGGCGCGCGCGGTGTCGCTGCTGCGCACGCACGACCCGCGCCAGGCACGGCCGGGCCAGGTGAGCACGGCGCTGCTGCGCCAACGCGATCTGGATGTGTTGCTGAGCCACGGTGTGCACCGTTGGCTGGACGCCAACGGCAAGGTGCTGCTGGAGCCCACACGGGCCCGTCTGCGCCTGAGCACCCGAGGCCCGACCAACCCCTTTGGCGCCTGGTTGAACCTGGAACTGGTGCTGGCCGAAACCAGTGGCTTGCCGCAACTGGACGGCGTGAGCCTGGGCCACCTGCCGGTGCCCATCTGGTTGGCCGAATGGGCAGCGCCGCGCGTGGCCGAGCGACTGGGCCTTTCACGCGAGTGGCAATTGGCCGGAGACATCATCCGGCGGGTGCGCTTCCAGCGCGACGTGCTGCTGGTGACCTACGCCTGGCGAGGCGACAGCGTGAACCGGCTGTTTGACGGGCTGCTCTCGCCCGCCGACCTGGCAAGGCTTCGGCCCTATTCCGACCTGCTGGTGAACCTGGCCGCGCGCGCCGGCCACGGCTGGCAGTTGCCCATGGTGGAACTGTTGCCACCGATGTTCGATCTGGCCCGCCAGCGCAGCATCGCGGGCAACGACGCCGCCGCCGAAAACCGCGCCGCGCTGCTGGCGCTGACGCTCTACGCCAACGGCCGCTGGCTGGGCCATGTGTCTGCGGCTGCAAGCAACTGGCCGCGTCCACGCCCACTGCAACTGCTGCTGGCCGGGCGCGGCGACTTCCCGCTGCACTTCCTGGTCTCTGCCATGCTGGCGGCCGAGGGCACGACGCCCCTGTCACGGGCTGTCGGCATCTACAAGGAGATTGCAGATTCGCGCGGCGGCAGTGGCTTCAGCTTCAACGACATTGCGGCTGATCGTGCCGGCACACGATTCGGCGAACGCGCCGTGCACGACCCGGCGGCCCTGCAGGCGCTGGTGGCGCGCGGTGTGACTGACGCCGACCTGATGCCGCGCTTCGAGGACTTGCCTGAATTCCTGGCAGAACCCGAGTTCCTGCGTCGCTTTGGCGGGGTCGGCGCGCCCGCCTACATCGCCATGCTGGCGGAGATCGACCGCCGCGTTGACGGCCTGCCGTTCACGCGTTAGGCACGGCACCCCGGTTCGATCCGGACACCAGGTCGAAGCGGAACAGGCGGCATTCGATGGGGCCGTTGAACAGCGGCACGCGGCGGCTTTCCTTCAGCCGCATCAGGCCGGGCAGCTTCATGTCCGGACTCAGCAACCAGGCACTCCAGCCGGCGTAGTGCTGCTTCCAATGACTGGCCAAGGCGCCAAAGAATTCAGCCGGCGTACCGCCACCTTCAAAGGCTTCGCGGGCCGCAGGCGCGGCTTGCGACCCGGGTCCTGAACCTTTGCCTTTTGCGCCGATGCGCTCGCCATAAGGCGGGTTCAGCATCAACACACCGCCCGCCACTGGCGGCAGGCGCTGCAGCGCGTCGGCGGTCTTGAAGTCGATGGCCTGGCGCACGCCGGCGCGTTCGGCATTGCGCGTGGCGAAGTCGGTCATGCGGAAGCTGACGTCGCCCGCAAACAGCGGCACGGCGCTGGGATGCACGCGCGCCTCGGCCGCACGCTTCAAGTCGCGCCAAGCCGCCATGAAGGGCTTGAATGGCAGCATGCGTTCGAAGGCGAAGCGCCGATGCGCACCGGCCGCGATGCCGCAGGCGATCTGGGCCGCTTCGATGACGATCGTGCCGGCGCCGCAGCATGGGTCCAGCAGGGCACCATCCTCAGGGCGGCCTTGCCAGCCTGCGGCGGCCAGCATCGCGGCGGCCAGGGTCTCCTTCAAGGGTGCTTCGCCCGTGTCTTCTCGCCAGCCACGCTTGAAAAGCGCATCGCCGGAGGTGTCCACATACAAGGTTGCGTGATCGGGCCCGACGAACAGCGCGATGGGCAGATCCGGGTAACGCGTGTCCACGCTGGGCCGCGCACCGCTGACTTCGCGCAGCACGTCGCACACCGCGTCCTTGATGCGCAGCGCTGCGAAGTTCAGGCTGGTCAGCGGACTGCGCATGGCGCTCACATCCACACGCAGCGTCTGTTCCGGCGTGATCCAATGTTCCCAGGCCACACGCCGTGCCAGGTCGTAGAGGTCGTGCTCGTCGCGGTAGGCGCCGTCGGTCAGCGGCCACAGCACGCGCGTGGCCAGACGGCTTTCCAGGTTGAGCTGCATGGCCGTGCGCTCGTCGCCTTCGACCCAGACACCGCCGCGAGTGGCCTCTGCCTGGCTGCCGGTGATGCGCAGCACTTCTTCAGCCAGCAGCGCTTCCACGCCGCCGGGACAAGGGAGAAAGAGCGCGGTCACAGGTCCTTCCGCAAGCCGGCGGGCGCAATCTTGAGCGCCTCGCGGTACTTGGCCACGGTGCGCCGCGCCACCTGGATGCCCTGCTCTTCCAGCATGGTGCTGATCTGGTTGTCCGACAGCGGTTTCTTGGCGTCTTCCGCAGCCACGAACTGCTGGATCAGCGCGCGCACCGCCGTGCTGCTGGCATTGCCGCCAGCGTCCGTATTGAGGCTGCTGCCGAAGAAGTACTTCAGCTCGAAGGTGCCTTGCGGAGTGGTCATGTACTTGGCCGTGGTGACGCGCGAAATGGTGCTTTCGTGCAGGCCGAGTTCGTCGGCAATCTCGCGCAGCACCAAGGGCTTCATGGCGATGGCGCCGTGCGTGAAAAAGCCCTTTTGCCGTTCGACGATGGCCTTGCTGACGCGCAGGATGGTGTCAAAGCGCTGCTGGATGTTCTTCACGAACCAGCGCGCTTCCTGCAGCCGGCTGGACAGGCCCGGGTTGGCCGAAGCGCCCCGCTGGCCACGTGCAGCCTGGGCATAGATGTCGTTGATGCGCAGCTTGGGCATCACGTCGGGGTTGAGCGTGACGCTGATGCCGCGGCCGGTCTTGCGCACGATGACATCGGGCACGATGACATTGCTCTCGGCGTCCGTGAACGGGCGGCCCGGCTTGGGTTCGCAGGCGCGAATGAGCTCCTGCGCCTCGCGCAGCAGCTTCTCGTCGGCACCGGTCAGCGCGCAGAGCCGGCGCGTGTCGCGCTTGGCCAGCAGTTCCAGGTACTGGTCGGCCACACGGATGGCCACCTGGCGCGCGGCGCAGCGCGGCGTGGCCTTCAACTGCAGCACGATGCACTCGGGCAGGTTGCGCGCACCCACGCCCAGGGGCTCCAGACTTTGCAACCAGCGCAGCGCGCAGCGCAGCCGCTCGTCCAGCGACTCGCGCTCTTCGGGTTCGGTGGCGCCATTCATGCCAAACATCTCGGCCAGGCGCTCGGCAATCTCTTCCAGCGGGTCCGCCAGGTAACCGTCGGCATCCAGCGACTCGATCAGCACTTCCAGCGCCGCACGTTCGTCTTCGGCCAGGCGCATGCCGACAAGCTGCGAGCGCAGGTGGTCTTGCAGCGAGAGGCTCGAGGCACGGCGCTCGTGGCCGTCACCGTCGTCCCCGTCGGGCGCGGCCTTGCTGGACGGGGTTTCGCGGATGCCGTCGAAGTCTTCGTGCTCGGTGCCGTTTTCCCAGTCTTCGCGTTCGGTGGTGCCGAACTCCTCGGCCTGCAATTCCTTTGCGTGCTCACCCGCGTCGGGTGCGTCCGGCGCGTCCGACGCACGGTCGGCCGGCTTGTCGGCGACCTGGCGTTCCAACGGAACTTCGAAGGGGCTGGCCGGTGCGTCCTCTTCCATTTCCAGGAAGGGGTTCATATCCAGCATCTGTCCCACTTCCTGGTGCAGTTCCAGCGTGGACAACTGAAGCAGGCGGATGGACTGTTGCAGCTGCGGCGTGAGCGCCAGATGCTGCGACAGTCGTACCTGAAGTGAGGGCTTCATGAAGTGGTCCACCCCAAGGACACGCACGGATCCGGCTTTGCCGGGCCGACGCGTGAGCCTCCCGGGGGGGTGGCCAAGGTGCGAAGTGACCAGCCTGGGGGCCTCATGTCACATCCTGAAGTGTTCGCCCAGGTACACCTTGCGCACCTGTTCGTTGGAGACGATCTCGTGTGGCGTGCCTTCGGCCAGCACACTGCCGTCGCTGATGATGTAGGCACGGTCGCAGATGCCCAAGGTCTCGCGCACATTGTGGTCGGTGATCAGCACGCCTATGCCGCGCGAGCGCAGGAAACCGATGATGCGCTGGATCTCGATCACGGCGATCGGGTCCACGCCGGCAAAGGGCTCGTCCAGCAGGATGAAACGCGGCTGCGTGGCCAGGGCCCGAGCGATTTCCACGCGGCGGCGTTCACCACCGGACAGGGCCGGTGCCGGCGAGTCGCGCAGCTTCTCGATCGACAGGTCGGCCAGCAGCTTGTTCAGCTGTTCGTCGATCTGCCTGGTCTTGAAGGGTCGGCCTTCAGCGTCCAGCTGCAGTTCCAGTACGGCGCGGATGTTTTCCTGCACGGTCAGCTTGCGGAAGATGGACGCTTCCTGCGGCAGGTAGGACAGGCCCAGGCGCGAACGGCGGTGGATGGGCAGGCCCTGCACCGGCTGACCGTCGATGCGGATCTGGCCGTCGTCTGCCCGCACCAATCCGACAACCATGTAAAAAGTGGTGGTCTTGCCCGCGCCGTTGGGGCCCAGCAGTCCGACCACCTCTCCGGCAGCGACTGCCAGGTGCACGTCTTTCACCACCACGCGCGGGCCGTAGCTCTTGCGCAGGTGCTCGGCTTCCAGTCGGCTGACCGGTGGTGCGACGGGCTCGGCCGAAGCCATCAGGGTTTTTCTCCCAGCGCGCGGCTGGGGGCCAGAGGCGTCGTCGCCGGGGCGGAGGCCGGGGCCTCGGCAGTCGGGCTCAACACCGCACGCACGCGGCCGCTGGGATTGGTAGGCGATGTCGCACCGCCCTCAACCCTGAAGACCTCGGACGTGTTGTCCCACAGGATGTTGGCACCGGTGATCTCGTCGGCCACCGAACCACCTCGCAGGCGGCGCACGGCGCCATTTCCCATGAAGCGCAGGGTGTCGGCACGGCCGTCGAATTCGATGCGTTCGGCCGAACCTTCCACACTTTCGTCCACGCCGTCCCGGCGCTGGCGCCAGCTGGCCGGTTTTCCGGGTGCGCCCAGCGCGCTGGCCGTGCGGTAGCCGTCGGGCAGCGTGCGCATTTCCACTCGTTCAGCGCGCAGGATCATGCTGCCTTGTGAGATGACGACGTTGCCGCTGTAGACCAGCACCTGGCGCTGGAGGTCCAGCACGCCATCCTTGTCGGCCTCAACCACCATGGGCTTGCTGCGGTCGGCCTTTTCGGCCTGAACCGGGGGCGCCAGCAGCAAGAAAGCCGTCAGCGCCGCCCAGACGGGCAGGCGGCATCCGAACAAACCATAAGAAACGTGGGGGATGGGCATCAATCGGCACGAAATTTGCAGGGCAGTATAGCCACAACTTTCGTGCCAGCGCAGCCTGCACGCCGTGAATTCAAGCCGGGTTGAAGTCCCCGGCTGGATCCTCGATCAGGCCTTGCGGGAAGCCTGGATCAGGAAATCGGCCACCTGGGTGGCTCGCTCGTGGTTGCCCGCCAGCGCACCCGAAGTGTAGAAGCGGCCGTTGATTCCGAGAGCGGGCACGCCGTCGATCTTGTAGGCGTCTGCCAACTGCTTCGCACGGTTGGCCTTGGTGTTGACGCCGAAGCCCTTCATGGCCTCGGCCAACTTGGCGCCGTCGCCCCCATTGCCGCTGACAAAGGCGACCACCTCTGACTCCGAGCTCATGCGCTTGCCGCCCTGGTGGATGGCGTTGAACACCTTGCGGTGCATCGTCGCCAGCTGGCCGGTTTCCTCCAGCGCGTAGAACAGCTTCTGGTGGAACTGGTGTGCGGCCATGAAGCCCACCGGAACCTGGCGGAAAGCCACGTCGGCGGGCAGCTTCTTGACCCAGCTTTCCAGGATCGGCTCAAAGGCGTAGCAGTGCGGGCAGCCGTACCAGAAGAACTCCACCACCTCGACCTTCTTGTCAGGGCTGGGCAGGGTGACCGTGGCTGGCGTGGACAACTTGACGTAGTCCTTGCCTTCCTTGGGGCCGCCTTGCGCCTGTGCGCCCTGGACAAGGGCGATGCCCAGACCGGCGCCTGCCAGGTTGCGGGTGAAGTCGCGGCGTTGCATGAAAGTCCTTTCGGTTCGGAAATGAGAATGGGCAGGGTGGAGTGCCGGTCCTGAGTGGAAGTTCCTCAGTGTCCCCGTGACTCAGGGCTTCTCGACGCGCACGATCTGCGATTCGATGCCCTGCTCCTGCAACTTGACTTGAAGCGCATCGGCGTCGTTGCGGATGGAAAACGGACCCAGCCGCACGCGATAGACCATGCGACCGGCCTGTTCGCGTTCAGTGATCTTGGCGGTCTGTCCGGTCAAAGCCAACTTGGCACGTTGCTGTTCTGCGTCTTCGTTTCGCGTGAAGGCACCTGCCTGCACAAAATAGACAAACGGTTCTGGCACCACAACGGTGGACCGCGGAACGGCCGGCGTTTCTCCCGCCAGGATGGCAGCCGGGTCGCGCGGCGGCTTGTTGGGCGCTGATGCCACGGGCGGAGCGGGGGCCGGTGGAGCCGTTGCGGCAACAGGTGCACTTATCACGCCTGTGGATTCCTGGGCCGACGCCGCGGCACTGGCAGCGCGCGCTGCGGCCTTGCCGCCCAGCGCAGCGTTCGGGTCCCAATCGCGGTTGCGCTCGGTCTCGGCCTTGTCCTGCTCCGCTGTGCGCTGTGGCACTTTGTTGACGAAGGGCACGGGCGCCTTCGTGATGTACAGCGCCACACCCAGTGCCAGCGCCAAGCCGACCAGCAGGCCGGCCACCAGACCCATGGCGAAGCCGCCCTTCTGAAAGCTCATGCATCTACCTCTGCGGCCCCCGGGGCCTCTCGGTTCATGGATTCAGGCGCCGACACGCCCAGCAGGCCCAAGGCGTTCTTCAGCACCTGCGCCGTGGCCGCCAACAGCGCCATGCGGGCGCGCGCCAGGGCCGCATCGTCCACCAGGAAACGCTCGCTGGCGTAGTAGGTATGGAAGGCGGCAGCCAGATCGCGCACAAAGAAGGCCACATCGTGCGGAGCGAGTTCCGTGGCAGCACGTGTCAGCATTTCCGGGTACTCGGCCAATTTCAGCATCAACGCGGCCTCGCTGGGTGCCCCCAGCAGGGACAAGTCGGCGTCGGCAAAGTCACGCTTGTCGGCGTGACTGCCGACGTGCTTTTCGGCATAGGCGGCCAGCACGCTGCAAATGCGCGCATGGGCGTACTGAACGTAGAAGACCGGGTTCTCGTCGTTGGCCTTCAGGGCGAGGTCCACATCGAAGGTGAATTCGGTGTCGGCTTTGCGGCTGTTCAGGAAGAAACGAACCGCGTCACGGCTGGTCCAGTCGATGAGGTCCCGAACCGAGACCGAGGTCCCGGCGCGCTTGGACATCTTCACTTCCTGGCCGCCCTTCATCACGGCGATCATCTTGTAGAGCACGTAGTCGGGGTAGCCCTGAGGAATGCCCATGCCCACCGCCTGCAGCCCGGCACGCACGCGAGCCACCGTGCCGTGGTGGTCGGTGCCCTGGACGTTGATAACCTGGGTGTAGCCGCGCTCGAACTTCGCAAGGTGGTAAGCAACGTCGGGGACGAAGTAGGTGTACGTGCCGTCCTGCTTGCGCATGACACGATCCTTGTCGTCGCCGAAATCGGTGGTGCGCAGCCACAGTGCGCCGCCCTCTTCGAAAGTCTTTCCGGACGCAATCAGGCGTGCCACGGTGTCTTCGACTCGACCCCCGCTGTACAGGCTGCTTTCCAGGAAGTAGTGGTCGAAATGCACGCCGAACGCCTGCAGGTCAATGTCCTGTTCATGCCGCAGAAAGGCCACCGCGAACTGCGTGATGTCGTTCAAGTCGTCGACCTGGCCGCTGGCGGTGTAACTGCGGTCGTCAGCGCGCACCGTTGCACGTGCCGCGTACTGGGCGGCGATGTCTGCGATGTATTCGCCGTTGTAGGCCTGCTCGGGCCATTCGGGGTCCCCGGGCTTGAAACCCTGGAGCCGCCGCTGCACGGACACGCCCAGGTTGTTGATCTGCACGCCGGCGTCGTTGTAGTAGAACTCGCGCAGCACCTGGGCGCCCTGGCTTTGAAGCAGGTTGCAGATGCAGTCACCCAAGGCCGCATTGCGGCCATGGCCCACGTGCAGCGGGCCCGTGGGGTTGGCGGACACGAACTCCACCATCACCTTCTGGCCGTTGGCTGGCTGCAGGCCGAAGCTTTCGCCCGACGCCAGCACCTCGCTCACCACCGCCTGCTTGGCCGCCGGCGCCAGGCGCAGGTTGATGAAACCAGGGCCCGCGATTTCCAGCGCCGCCACCCAACGCTGGACAGCCGGCTGTGCATTCAGCAGGTCGACCAGCCGCTGGGCCAGTTCGCGCGGGTTCTTCTTCAGTGGCCGGGCCAGCGGCATGGCCGCCGTGATGGCCAGGTCGCCATGGCTGGCCTGCTTGGGGGATTCAAAAGCCGCCACGGGCGCCGCCACACCGGCTTCACCCGCCAGTTGCGACAGTGCCACTTGCAGCGCCTGCCGCAACTCCTGCTTCGCTTGGATCATGGCCTGATTCTAGATTCGCCCCCTTCACTGGGGCCCCAGCCTGCCGATAAAGGGGAGGTCTTCCTGTCCGTCGTAGCCCATGTCGCCCGTGTCCCTGGCCATTGAACAGCCGACGCAGCCTGCGCCGGCACCTCGCCTGCCGTCCCGCGTGGGCAAATACGTGGTCAAGGCCAAGATCGGCGAAGGTGCGACCAGCGAGGTCTTCCTGGCCCACGATCCTTTCCGCAACCAGGACGTGGCCATCAAGCGTGTCCGCATGGGCATGATCACGGACAGGCGCGAATTCCACTTCCAGCAGCGCTTCTTCGCCGCCGAAGCCGCCTTGGTGGGGCAGTTGAACCACCCCAATGTGGTGAGGCTACTGGACGCCGTGGCCGACGCCGAAGAGCCCTACCTGGTGATGGAGTACGTGCCGGGCAGCACCCTGCGCCGCTATTGCCGCGCCGACCGGCTGTTGCCCATCACGCAGATCGTGGAAATCGGCTTCAAGTGCGCCATGGCCCTGGGCTATTGCTTCCGTCAGGGCCTGATCCACCGCGACGTGAAGCCCGCCAATGTGCTGGTGACCGTGGACGGCGACCGCATTTCAGACGTCAAGGTCACCGACTTTGGCAGCGTCTTCAACATGGGCGCCGACCATACGCAGGTGTACCGGGTCGGCAGCTTGGCCTACATGTCGCCAGAACAACTGGACGGCGACGTGCTGGACTGCCGCGCAGACATCTATTCGCTGGCCGCCGTGCTGTACCACCTGGTGGCGGGCAGGCCACCTTTTGATGCGCTGCAGCAGCAGGCCATCATGCACCAGATCTACCACGGCGTTCCGCCGCCCTTGGGCAGCCTGCGCGAAGGCGTGCCGCCGGAACTGCAGGCGCTGATCGAGCAGAGTCTGGCCAAGGAGCGTGAGCTGCGGCCGGGCAGCTGGAACGAGTTTGCGCAGGCCTTGTCCAAGCTGAGCACGGCTTCGCCAGGGCAAGGGGCGCTGCAGGAGGTGCTGGACTCCGAGCGCTTCACCCTGCTGCGTTCGCTGGAGTTCTTCTCCGACTTTGGCGACGTGGAGTTGTGGGAGGTGGTGCACCGCGCTTCCTGGCACCGCCACACCTACGGCCAGGCGCTTTACCGCAAAGGTGAGGAAGGCAACAGCTTCCACATCGTCACCCAAGGTCAGGTGGAGGTCTACCGTGACGGCCGTTCGGTGGCCTCCTTGGGCGCTGGCAGTTCTGTGGGTGAGATGGCCTACCTGGCCCCCAATCCGGCGCTGCGGGTGCATTCGGTGGACATCCTGGTGTCGCAACCGGCGACCACCGTGTCGTTCACGCCGGAAAGCCTGGACCGGCTCTCGCTGTCCACACGCCACTTGTTCGACAAGGCCTTCATCCGGGTGCTGGTCAAGCGCCTGCATGCAGCCCATGAAGCGGCGGCACAGGCTCGACGTTAGTAGGGCCCGCGGCGCCGCAAGGCCAGCCATCTTTGCAAGCAAACAACGCGCGGGTCATCGCAGCTGCGCCCTGGTGCGTTCATAGGTAGCCGAGCGTCGTGAGGTCTGGTGCAATCGACGGCGGCATGGCATGACTTGCTACAACCCCTTGCCACAACCCCTGCCCCAACCAGACAACACACGAGGAGCCTCCCCCATGAAGAAGTCCCTGATCGGTATCACCATTGCTGCCATGAGCCTGTTCGCCTCCCACGCCTACGCGGCCGGTGAATGCGAAGCCAAGGCGGTCGACAAGAACGGCAAGGCACTGGCGGGTGCGGCCAAGACCAGCTTCATGAAGAAGTGCGAAGGCGACGCCGGTACCGCCTCCTGCGAAGCGAAGGCCGTGGACAAGAACGGCAAGGCCCTGGCAGGTGCTGCCAAGAACAGCAGCATCAAGAAGTGCATGGCTGCCGAAAAGCCTGCCGCCAAGATGTAAGACGCTGCAACGTCGCTGAAAAGGGCACCTTCGGGTGCCTTTTTTGTGTCCCGCGCCTAAGTGGGCCGGGCACCCGACCAATAGGACGAGTCACCATAGCTGTGCTTGATGAAGTCGATCCACAAGCGCACCCGCAGCGGCAGGTGCTTGGCGCTGGGAAACACCGCGTAGATGCCATTGGGCGGCGCAGCAAAGTCCTCCAGCAGCACCTGCAGCCGGCCAGTCGCCACATCGCCCTCTACTTCCCAGGTGCTGCGCCAGGCAATGCCCAGACCGCGAAGGCACCAGTCGTGCAAGACCTGGCCGTCGCTGCAGTCCAGGCGGCCGCTGGGCCGCAGGTGCATGAGCTCACCGTTGACGGTGAAGGCCCAGCCACGGGTCTGGCTGGCATCGGAGCTGAGCGTGAGGCAGGCGTGCTTCACCAGGTCCGTGGGCGCAGCGGGCACGCCAGCGCGGCCCAGGTACTCCGGCGACGCGACGCACAGGCGGCGGTTGTCGGCCAGGCGCACGCTGACCAGGCTGCTGTCGGGCATGTCACCGACGCGGATGGCGCAATCCACGCCTTCGTTGACGATGTCCACCACGCGGTCCGACAGATTCAAGCTCAGGCTGACATCCGGGTGCTGGCGCGTGAAGGCGGGCACCAGCGGCGCCACATGGCGCCGGCCAAAACCCGCCGGCGCGGTGATGCGCAGGTGGCCGCTGGCCTTGACGCCACCCTCGGTGACGCTGGCCTCGGCAGAAGCCAGGTCGGCCAGCAGGCGCTGGCAGTCTTCCAGGAAGGCGCTGCCTTCGTGCGTGAGCGTGATGCGGCGAGTGGTGCGCAGCAACAGCTTGACGCCGAGCCGCGCTTCGAGCGCGTCAACGCGACGCCCAATCACCGCCGGCGCCACACCGTCGGCATGGGCCGCCGCCGTCAGGCTGCCCTTGGTGGACACTGCGACGAAGGATTCGATCTGCTTGAGCCGGTCCATACGGAGTCATTATGCGCGTCCAGCGCACAAATCATTCGCATTTTGAATACTTAATGCCGCCCTTGATATTGAATAGAGTGAAACCATGAAACTACGCGCAGTCCTTTTTGACGCCTACGGCACCCTCTTCGATGTGCACAGCGTGGCGCTGCTGGCCGACCAGCTGTTCCCTGGCCACGGCGAGCGTCTGAGCCTGATCTGGCGTGACAAGCAGATTGAGTACACGCGCCTGGTGACGATGAGCGGTCCCCACGGCGAACACTACAAGCCCTTCTGGGAGCTCACGCGCGCCGGCCTGCGCTACGCCGCATTGCGCTTGAATCTCCGGCTGGAAGCCGCCGCTGAAGAACAGCTGATGAACCAGTACCGGCATCTCAGCGCCTTTGCCGAGAACCACGAAGTGCTGGCCGAACTGAAGGCGCGTGGCGTGACCACGGGCATCCTGAGCAACGGCGACCCCGACATGCTGGGCGTCGCCGTCAAGAGCGCCGGCTTTGGCGAACTGCTCCAGCACGTCATCAGCGTCGACCCGGCCCGCCGCTTCAAGACGGACCCTGCCACCTATGCGCTCGGCACGGCGGCGCTGGAACTTCCGGCACGGGACGTGCTCTTTGTCAGCAGCAACGCCTGGGACGCGCTCGGTGCCACCTGGTTCGGCTACTCCACCTTGTGGATCAACCGCACCGGCGCGCCGCCTGAACAACTGGGTACCGAGCCCACTTTCACCGGTCGCAGCCTGCGCGATGTGCTGAAGCATTTTCCCGCGCCGTCCTGATTCGATCCGCTGACCCGACTTCCTGAGTATTTCCCTTTCCGCGATCCAGCAAGAGGCACCTGCCATGCGCACCACCATCCACAGCATGCAAGTCGACACGGCCCTGCAGCGCTTCATTGAAGACGAAGTCCTGCCCGGCACCGGCGTGGACACCGCTCACTTCTGGGCCGGCTTTGACGCCATCGTCCGCGACCTGGCGCCGCGCAATGCCGCCCTGCTGGTCGAACGCGACCGCCTGCAAAGTGAGATGGACGCCTGGCACCGCGCCCACCCGGGCCCGATTGCCGACATGCCGGCCTACCGCGCGTTCCTCGAACGGATCGGCTACCTGGTGCCACAACCAGCACATGTGACGGCCACCACCGCCCATGTCGACGCCGAACTGGCCCTGCAGGCCGGCCCGCAGTTGGTGGTGCCCGTGCTGAATGCGCGGTATGCATTGAACGCCGCCAACGCCCGCTGGGGCAGCCTGTACGACGCGCTGTACGGCACCGACGCCCTGCCGGAAGACGGTGGTGCCGGCCGCGCCGGCGCCTACAACCCGGCTCGTGGCGCCAAGGTCATCGCCTTCGCGCGCCAGTTCCTGGACCAGGCGGCACCGCTGGCCGAAGGCAGCCACACGGGCAGCACGTCCTACCGCATCGACGGTGGCAAGCTGCTGGTCACGCTCGGCAATGGCCATGTCGTCGGCCTGAAGAACCCGGCAGCGCTGGTGGGCTTCCAGGGTGACGCAGCCTCTCCGCAAAGCGTGCTGCTGGTCAACAACGGCCTGCATATCGACATCCGCATCGACCGCACCGCGCCCATCGGCAAGGCCGACAGCGCGGGCGTGGCCGACGTGGTGCTGGAGGCCGCGCTGTCCACCATCATGGACCTGGAAGACTCCGTGGCCGCTGTGGATGCCGAAGACAAGATCGTCGGATACCGCAACTGGCTGGGCATCCTGAAGGGCACGCTCACCGAAAGCGTCAGCAAGGGTGGCAAGACCTTCACGCGCGGCCTGAACCCGGACCGCCGCTACCACTCGCCGGCGGGCGGCACAGACATCGTGCTGCACGGCCGCAGCCTCATGTTCCTGCGCAACGTGGGGCACCTGATGACGAATCCGGCCGTTCTGTGGGACGGTGGCAAGGAGATCCCCGAAGGCATCCTGGACGCCGTCGTCAGCACGGTCATCTCCATCCATGACCTGAAACGCAACGGCGCCGGCGGCGTCGTCAACAGCCGCGCGGGCAGCGTCTACATCGTCAAGCCCAAGATGCACGGGCCTGCGGAAGTCGGCTTTGCCGCCGAGCTCTTTGCTCGCTGTGAACAATTGCTGGGCCTGCCCGACAGCACCGTGAAGCTGGGCATCATGGACGAGGAGCGCCGCACCAGCGTGAACCTGAAAGCCTGCATCGCCGCGGCCGCCAGCCGCGTGGCCTTCATCAACACCGGCTTCCTGGACCGCACCGGCGACGAGATGCACACCGCCATGCTGGCCGGGCCGATGCGCCGCAAGGGCGACATGAAGAGCAGCGAATGGATCGCCGCCTACGAGAAGAGCAACGTGCTGGTGGGCCTGCAATGCGGGCTGCGCGGCAAGGCACAGATCGGCAAGGGCATGTGGGCCATGCCCGACCTGATGGCCGACATGCTGAAGCAGAAGATCGCCCACCCCAAGGCCGGCGCCAATACCGCCTGGGTGCCGAGCCCCACGGCGGCCACCCTGCATGCGCTGCACTACCACCAGGTGGACGTCGCCGAACTGCAGGCCCTGATGGAGAAGGCCGACGCCGAATCCGATCCTTCAACATCACGCGACGCCTTGCTCGCCGGCCTGTTGACCGTGCCCGTGGT
This sequence comes from uncultured beta proteobacterium, assembly GCA_963750785.1. Lineage (GTDB taxonomy): Bacteria > Pseudomonadota > Gammaproteobacteria > Burkholderiales > Burkholderiaceae_C > Rubrivivax. Next base: position 178,998 of record CAVVSC010000017.1, read on the forward strand.
GAAGGAAGCCGCCTGGAGTGCTGAAGAACGCCAGCAGGAACTGGACAACAACGTGCAGGGCATCCTGGGCTATGTCGTGCGCTGGATCGACCAGGGCGTGGGCTGCAGCAAGGTGCCAGACATCCACAACGTGGGCCTGATGGAGGACCGTGCCACGCTGCGCATCAGCAGCCAGCACATCGCCAACTGGCTGCACCACGGCGTGGTGACGGAGGCGCAGGTGCGCGAGACCTTCCGCCGCATGGCCGCGGTGGTAGACGGCCAGAACAAGGGCGACCCGGCATACACCAACATGATGGGCAACTTTGATGGTGCCGCCTTCCAGGCCGCGCAGGATCTGGTCTTCAAGGGCAAGGAGCAGCCCAGTGGCTACACCGAGCCCTTGCTGCACGCCTGGCGTCTGAAGGTCAAGGCCGCCGCTTGACGGGCCCGGCCCGGCGCCGGTTCAGCTCGGCGTCGGCGTGCCGGCCATGCGGTCCAGCTTGAGGAAGGCCTTGCGGGCCAGCGCCACCAATTGGTTCTCGCTGGGGTGGTCCACCGTCTCCCAACCCAGGATCTGCTGGGAAAGTGTCGAGCGGTGCTTGTCCACGTAGTGCCTGAAATCGGCCTGCGCCTGGTGCGAGCCGGTGACCAGCACTTCGGGGATGCCTTGCAGCGCGTCGCAGACGTGAGCAAAGAACTCATGCTCGGTGCGCACGGCACTGCCATGCTGGGCCGTGTGGTGGCTGCGCGCCTTGACCTTGCTGGCCTGCACGTGTTCGGCGTCGAACTGCAGCACATGCGCTTGTTGATGGTCGATCCAGACGACAGCGTGGAAAAGGGTCATGGGTGCCTCCTTGGCGTGATGGAAAAGGGTCATGCCGTGCGGCGTTTGTCCGCTGCTTCGGCTCGGGACTCACAAGCGACGCAGCGCAGCGCCCAGGGCTCGGCCTTCAGCCGGTCGAAGGGGATCTCCGCGTCGCAATCGGCACAGGTGCCGTAGCCACCAACCTGCAGCCTCGCCAGGGCCTGGGTCACGGCGGACAGGTCCAGCGTCTCCAGGTCCGACAGCGCCATGTCCATCTCGCGGTCGCCCTCGCGCTGGGGTGCGTCGTCGCCGTCCTGCAGCAGAACCTCGCGGGCGTGCTCGGCCCGCGACAGGCCGCCATGGTGTTCCTTCAGGCGACTGCCCAGTTCCTGTTGCCGCCTTTGCAGGTCGGCCTCCAGCACATCGTGCTGGCTGACGGTGAGGTGTCTCATGGCTTTCTCCTGGTTGGCAACCATGGTGCGCCGCCCAGGGCGCGGCGGACTTGCGCCCCGTCAAGGGTGGGCGGTGCGCAGCAGTGCGCTGCCTACAATCGCGCGCTCTGATGGATACCGCTTCCCCACCCACCCTTCCCACCGCCTGCGACGTGCTGGTCGTCGGTGCCGGGCCCGCCGGCAGCGCCTGTGCGCAGCTGCTGGCCCGCGCCGGGCTGGACGTGCTGCTGGTGGACCAGCACGACTTCCCACGCGACAAGATCTGCGGCGACGGTTTGATCCCGGACAGCCACGCCGCGCTGAAGAAGCTGGGCGTCTACGACGAGGTCGCGTCGCTGGCCCAGCCCGTGCAGCATGTGCGCTGCGTGGGCCCGCGCGGTGGCCTGGTGGACGTTCCCGGGTCCCTGAGCGTGCTGCCGCGCAAAGTGCTGGACCACGTGCTGGTGCGAGCCGCACAGCGTGCGGGCGCCCAACTGCAGACACCCTTGCGCTTTGACGCGCCGCTGGTCGAAGGCGAAGGGGACGGCGCACGTGTCGTCGGTGCCCGCTTCAAGCGCGGTGGTGAGTTGCACGAGATCCGCGCGCGTTGGGTGGTGCTGGCCACCGGCGCCGTGCCGCAGGCCGCCGTGGCGGCAGGCCTGTGCGAACGCCACACTCCCAGCGGCATTGCGTTGCGCGGCTATGTCAAGAACGAATCAATGGTGGACCGCATCCGCCAGTTGCAGATCATCTGGCACCCCAAGCTGAAGGGCGGCTACGGCTGGATCTTTCCAGAGCCGGACGGCGTCTTCAACATCGGCGCCGGCCTCACCGGCAGCCATGTGGAAACCCGTGGCAAGGGGCAGATGCAGAACGTGAACCTGCGCGACATGTTCCAGGCCTTCCAGGACATCTACGCCCCGGCGCGGGACCTGATGGCCACGGGCACGCTGATTGGCGAGATCAAGGGCGCCCCGCTGCGCTGCGGCCTCCTGGGTGCCAAATGGTCACGCCCCGGCCTGCTGGGCGTGGGCGAGGTCGTAGGCAGCACCTACGCCTTCACCGGCGAAGGCATCGGCAAGGCGATGGAAACCGGCATGCTGGCCGCCGAAGCTCTGCTGGCAGGCCGCCAGAGCGGTAGCTTCCACGCCGACGACGCGATCCGCCAGCGCTACGAAACCGGGCTCATCGCGCTGAAGCCGCGCTTCGACATGTACGAGACTGCAAGCCATGTCAACCACCGGCCCTGGATCACCGATCTGGTGGTGTGGCGTGCACGCAAGAGCCCGCGCATCCTGGCGCGCATGTCGGGCATGCTGGAAGAAACGCAGAACCCGGGCCGTATCTTCAGCTGGCGGGGCTTGAGCAAATTGATGTTCGAATGAACATCCACAGGGAACACCGCATGAAACCCATCCACCTTCAATCGCTGCTGGGCGCATCCACGCTGAGCCTGGTGCTCCTGCTGAGCGGCTGTGGTGGCGGCGGCAGTGACAGCGGTGGCCCGCTGCCAGTCGTCAGCTCTTCCGGCGTGACGCCGGCCGTGAAGTACAGCGACAGCATGCTGATCACGCTCAACGGCTTCAACCTGGACCAGCCCATGACGCTGACGTCCTCCGGCTGCAAGAACTTCACACGCAGCACAACATCGCCCAACATCAGCACGGCCACCACGGCCTACTACAGCTGCACCGTGTCGGGCGTGGGCAGCCAGGCCATCACGGTCACGGCCTACAGCACCACCGTGGCCACGGTGCCCTTCAGCATCAACGACCCGGAAGTCACCTTCAACGTGAGCAATGGCGCCGCGGTGAGCGGCACCTTCACCCTGCTGCTGAAGCCGACGCAGGCGCCCATCACGGTGGACAACTTCCTCAACTACGTGAAGACGGGTTGGTACAACGGGGTCATCTTCCACCGCAATTCACCAGGCTTCGTCCTGCAAGGCGGCGGCTACAACTCGGGCGTCGTCCCTGGGCTGACCTACCCGGCGGTGAAGACCCCCAACGCCAACATCGTGCTGGAAGACAACGCCGGCCTGTCCAATGTGCAGTGGTCGGTGGCCATGGCGCGCGAGTCGGCGCCCGACACTGCCAATTCGCAGTTCTTCATCAACCTGGTCAACAACGCCTTCCTGGACCGCAGCGGCAGCACGCGTGGCTACGCGGTGTTTGCCACCGTCAGCACCGGCACCGCCTTCGTCACCCAGATGCTGGCCGCGCCCTGCCAGCCCGCGCCGGGGCTGGTGTTCACGGGGGAATGCCTGCCGGTGCCCAACCTGGTGATCACGGGCGCCGCGCAGACGCGCTGAAAGCCCGCCCATGTGCCAGCTGCTGGGCATGAACGCCAACGTCCCCACGGACGTGATGTTCAGCTTTGCCGGACTGGCCACCCGCGCCGACGAACACAAGGACGGCTTTGGCATCGCCTTCTTTGAAGACCGAGGCCTGCGGCACTTCATCGACCACCACAGCGCTCGCCAAAGTCCGGTGGCGGAACTGGTCAAGCGCTACCCGATCAAGAGCGACAACGTCATCGCGCATATCCGCAAGGCCACGCAGGGCGTGGTGGCGCTGGAAAACACGCACCCCTTCGTGCGTGAGCTGTGGGGCCGCTACTGGGTCTTCGCCCACAACGGCGACCTGAAGGACTTCAGCCCGCGCCTGCACGGCGCATTCCGCCCGGTGGGCGGCACTGACAGCGAACGCGCCTTCTGCTGGCTGATGCAGGAACTGGCCAAGGCCCATGCCGACGTGCCCAGCGTGGAAGAACTCAGCTGCACGCTGCGCGAACTGCTGCCTGTGCCTGCCCGCCACGGCAGCTTCAACCTGCTGCTGAGCAATGGCCAGGCGCTGTGGGCGCACTGCTCCACGCAGCTGCATGTGCTGGAACGCGCCCACCCCTTTGGTCGCGCGCAGCTGTCCGACGAGGACCTCAGCGTGGACTTTTCGCAAATGACGCAGTCCACGGACCGCGCCGCCATCGTGGCCACCGCGCCGCTGACCGCCGACGAACCCTGGCAGGCGCTGTCCAAGGGCGAGATGCGCGTCTTCGTGGGCGGTCGCACCGTCGCTGCCGGTCCCTGCCAGATCTGAACCGCCGCCCATTCGCCGCAGCCGCCATCGAAACGCGGCAGGCTGCCGCTGGCCGACCCGCCAGTCCGGCAGCGGCGGGTCCCACCTAGACTGGCCGCCGCATGACAAGTCGCCGCCCCGCCATCGACTGGAGCCAGGTCTGGTATCCAGGTCCCAAGCAGCCTTTCACCGCAGCCGAGATGGCGCGCGCCGGCAACGACGCGCCCAGCCCCACCTTGCTGGCGGTGTCGGCCATCAACTTCGCCACCGTGGCCTTCGTGGTGCTGCAGATCGCACCCGAAGCCCACACGGCGCGCCTGACCAGCGCCCTGATCACCTTGGCCGTGCTGGCCTCGGTCACCCTGAGGTGGCTGTGGTGGCGGCCCTGGCGCCGGCCGCTGATGCAGGCTCAGGTGGGCAGTGCGACGCTGCTGATCCTGATGGCCGTTGGCATCCGCTGGCGCCTGCCCGACCGCACCGACCGCGAGGTGCTGGGCCTGGTACTGGCCATTGGCACCGCGCTGCTGGTGGCCGTGCAGTGGTTCCTGGTGGTCTGGCGCGCGGGGCAGATCGAAGGCCGGCTTCGTGAACAGGCAGAACGCGAAAAATCCATTGAGATGGCGCGGCGCCTGGCCGCTGCGCAGCTGGAGCCGCACTTCCTGTTCAACACCTTGGCTTCTGTGCAGCACTGGGTGCAGGCCAAGGATGACCGCGCTGCGCCCTTGCTGGCCGCGCTGACAAGTTACCTGCGTGCCACGCTGCCGCTCTTCAACCGCCCGCTGCTGACCGTGGCCGAGGAACTGAAAGTAGTGCAGCACCACCTGCAGGTGATGCAACTGCGCATGGGCGACCGCCTGGCCTGGGAGCTGGCCGTGCCTGCCGACCTGCTCGCCGTGCAACTGCCGCCTGGCGTGTTGCTGACTCTGGTGGAAAACGCCCTGCAACACGGCCTGGAACCGCAGCTGCGCGGTGGCCGGCTGCAAGTCATTGGCTACCGCGACGGCGCTGACGCCATCTTCGAAGTGCTGGACAACGGCCCAGGCCCTGCCGCCGACATGCGGGACGGCGTGGGCCTGTCCAACATCCGCGAACGGCTACGGCTGGCTTGTGGCGGGGCGGCTCAACTGACCATTGCCGGGGCCGACGGCGGCGGTTGCCGAGCCCGCCTGCAAGTTCGCTTCAAGACCGAGACATGAACACAACCCGCACCCGCGTCCTGATCGCCGACGACGAAGAGGCCCCGCGTGAACAACTCCTGGCCGCCCTGGGCCAGGCATGGCCCGACGCCGATGTGGTGGCTGCGGCCGCCAACGGCGTCGACGCCTGGGACGCCTTCCTGGAACTGGAACCCGAGGTCTGCTTTCTGGACATCCGCATGCCGGGTTTGAGCGGCATCGACGTGGCGCGGCGCATTGGCCACCAGGCCCAGGTGGTGTTTGTCACCGCATTTGGTGACCACGCCCTGGCCGCCTTCGACGCCGGTGCGGTCGACTACCTGATGAAACCCGTGGACCCCGACCGCCTGGCGCAGACGGTGCAGCGCCTGCAGGCGCGAAGGGCCGCTACCGAAGCGCCAGCGCCCGCCGTCGACTTGCAGGCCTTGCTGACCCAGCTGGCCGCGCAGGGGAACGCACAACAGCGGCGCGCGGCCCCGCTGCAAGTGCTGCAGGCCAGCGTGGGCAAGGAAGTGCGGCTCATCCGCACCGAAGACGTCATCTACTTTGAAAGCGACAGCCGCTACACGCGCATCGTGCACGCGGACGGCGACGCGCTCATCCGCACCGCGCTGAAGGAGTTGCTGACCCAGCTGGACGAGAGCCTCTTCTGGCAGGTGCACCGCTCGGTCATCGTCAACCACCGGCACATCGCCAGTGCGGTGCGGGTGGATGAAGGCCACATGCACCTTTGCCTGCGCGGTCGGCCCGAGACCTTGCCGGTATCCAGGCACTTTCAGGCGCTTTTCAAAGGGCAATAGTCGGCTTTGGCCCGAGCCGGGCGGGCTGCGGCGGGTAGGATCCCACGCACTGCCCGACTTTGGCCCAGCCCCATGCCCGCGACCCCTGTCCCGCGTTTCGACCAGTTCTACCGCTACCCGGAATTGACCCGCCTGCTCCAGGACTACGCACTGGCGCAACCCCGCCTGGTCCGCCTGTTCAGCATCGGCAAGAGCCATGAAGGCCGCGACATCTGGTTGCTGGCCATCACCAACCAGGACACCGGGCCGGACACCGACAAGCCTGCGTTCTGGGCCGACGGCAACATCCACGCCGCCGAATTGACCGCCAGCACGGCCTGCCTGTACTGGCTGCACCAGTTGGTCAGCGGCTACGGCAGCGATCCACAGGTGACGCAGCTGCTGGACACCCGCGTGGTCTACATCGTGCCGCGCCTGAACCCCGACGGCGCCGAGCTGGCCCTGGCCGACCGGCCGCGGCACATCCGCTCCTCCACACGCAAGTACCCCTTCGACGAAGAGCCGGTGGAGGGCCTGACGATCGAGGACGTGGACGGCGACGGCCGCATCCTCAGCATGCGCATCCCGGACCCGCACGGCCCGTACAAGAAGCATCCGCAAGAACAACGCTTGATGGTGGCGCGCGAGCCCGGTGAATTCGGTGGCGAGTACTACCGCATCGTGCCCGAAGGCACGCTGAAGAATTTCGACGGCCTGAAGATCACCGCAAACCGCGACGCCGAAGGCCTGGACCTGAACCGCAACTTCCCCAGCCACTGGCGGCAGGAGTATCAGCAGCAGGGCGCCGGCCCCTACCCCACCAGCGAACCCGAGGTGCGGGCCATGGTGGACTTCATCACCAGCCACCCGAACATTGGCGCGGCGGTCAGCTTCCACACGCACAGCGGCGTCATCCTGCGGCCGATGGGCACGCAGAGCGACGACGACATGACGCCTGAAGACCTGTGGATGATCAAGCGCTTTTCCGACATCGGCGCCAAGAGCACGGGCTACCCGGCCATCAGCATCTTCCACGAGTTCAAGTACCACCCCAAGGAAGTCATCACCGGCACGCAGGACTGGGTCTACGAACACATGGGTGCCTTGTTCTGGACGGTGGAGATCTGGGCGCCGAACAAGGAAGCCGGCATCACCGACTACAAGTGGATCGAGTGGTACCGCGACCACCCGGTGGAAGACGACCTGAAGCTGCTGAAGTGGAGCGACGAGCAGTGCGGCGGCAAGGCGCACGTGGACTGGTACCCCTTCCGCCACCCGCAACTGGGCATGGTGGAATTTGGGGGCTGGGACCGCATGAACTACTGGCGCAACCCACCGCCGCACCTGCGTGAACGCGAGGCGGCACGTTTCCCGGCCTGGATGACCCAGATTGCCCTGTCCCTGCCCAAGCTGGAGGTGCTGCGTGCCGAAGTGCGTGCCCTGGGACCCGATACCTGGCGAGTCCGTTTCGCAGTGGCAAATGCGGGCTACCTGCCGAGCTACGTGACCCACCGCGCCAAGGAACGCAAGACCGTGCGCGGCACGATCTTCAACATCCACCTGCCGCCGGGCACCAGCCTGGTCACGGGCAAGGAGCGGGTGGAGGGCGCGCACCTGGAAGGGCATGCCCCCAAGGGCTCGCTGCAGGCCTTCCTGCCGAACCGCGAAATCACCGGCGACCGCGCCGTCACCGAGTGGGTGGTGCGCGGCGTGCGTGGCACGGCCATCGCGCTGACCGCCACGGCGGACCGCGCGGGCACCGTGCGCACCGAAGTCACCCTGGACTGAGCACAGCGGCTGCCGCCAGCGTTCATGGACAACTTCCAGTCCCTGTTCGACTTCCTGCCGGTGGGCGCCTACCGGTCCCTGCCCGACGGAAGGATCTTGCGCGCCAACCCGGCCCTGGTCGCCTTGAACGCGTGCGAGAGCGAGGCCGAACTGGTTTCCATGGTGCGTGACATCGGTGTGGAGTGGTATGTGGACACGGCGCGTCGCGCCGCCTTCAAGGACCTGCTGGCGCGAGACGGTTGCGTCGTCGGCTTCGAATCCGAAGTCTTCCGCCACAAGAGCCGCGAGCGCATCTGGGTGCGCGAGAACGCCCATGCGGTGCGCAACGCGGCAGGCGGCGTGGAGTACTACGAAGGCACGGTCGAAGAGATCACCAGCCATGTCCGCCAACGCGAAGCCGCACAACGCAGCCAGGTTCAGCTGGAGCAGGTGGTGCGGTTGGTGCCGGGCGTGGTCTACCGCATCGGCATCTCACCGGACGGCACGCGGCGCTACACCTATGTCAGCGACCACGTGCGCCAGCTCTATGGCCTGACACCCGAAGAAGTGATGGCCGACGGTCAAGCCCTGACGCGCCTGCGCCACCCGGACGACGCCGCCGCGATCTCGCGGCGGCTGGAACAGGTCATCGAAGCTGAGGACTCGCTGATCTACGAGGTGCGGGTGCGCCTTCGCGACGGCACCGAGAAGTGGATCCAGGCAATCAGCGCCGCAGCTCCGGGCGGAGAGTACGAACGCGCGCGCGTGGGGGTTCTTTTCGACATCACGGAACGCAAGCATGCAGAAGCCGAGATCCGTGCCCAGGCCGAGCTGTGGAAGAGCGCGCTGGAGGCCACGGGCGACGGCGTCTGGGACTGGCGCATCCAGGACGGCGTGGAGATCCTGTCGCCGCAATGCAAGGCGCTGTACGGCTTTCTCCCCCACGAACTGCCGGACTTGCCCGACGCGCTGGATGCACGCACCCACCCCGACGACCTGGTGCGCATGCGGGCTGACCGCGACGCGCATATCGAAGGTCGCAGCGCGCGCTACGTCAATGAGCACCGCGTGCAATGCAAGGACGGGCAGTGGAAGTGGGTCCTGTCCCGCGGCCTGGTCATCAGCCGCGATGCCGCGGGCCGACCGCTGCGCATGGTGGGCACGCACACCGACGTCACCGCCGCAAAGTTGGCCGAAGCGCTGCGTGTGGAACGCGACCGCGCTGCAGCGGCGGACTTGGCCAAATCGCAGTTCATGTCGCGTGTGAGCCATGAGCTGCGCACGCCCCTGAACGCCATCCTGGGCTTCGCGCAGCTGCTGGACCTGGAACCCGGCGGCGGGGAGCGCCAGCAAGGCTGGAATCGACAGGTGCTGGCCAGCGGCCGCCACTTGCTGGCGCTGATGGACGACATCCTTGACATGAGCAGCGCCGAGACCGGCCAGATGACCGTGCTGCATGAGCCCGTGCCGCTGCGACCCGTGGTGGAAGAGGCCTGGGCCATGGTGCATTCTGGCGCCAACGACCTGGCCGTCTCGCTGGTGGACGCCCTCCCTGCCGGACAGTCAGAGCAGGTACTGGCCGACCGCAAGCGCGTCAAGCAGATCGTGAGCAACCTGCTGTCGAACGCCGTCAAGTACAACCGCCCGATGGGCTGGGTGCGCGTGTCGCTGCAGGACGTGAATGGGCAGTGGGCTCTGGCCGTGTCGGACAGCGGACCAGGGCTGGACGCAGCGCAGCAGGCGCGACTGTTCAATGCCTTCGACCGCCTGGGCGCGGAACGCGGCCCGGTGCAAGGCACCGGACTGGGCCTGGCCCTGTCGCGCCAGCTGGCGCGGGCCATGGGGGGCGAGATTGCGGTGAAGAGCGCGCCCGGCCAGGGCAGCACCTTCAGCTTGTTGCTGCCCCGCGGCTGACTCGGCTGACTCGGCCCGAGGTGGCCTGAAGCAGCCTAACGCTGCTCGAAGCGGAACACCGCCACGCTGGCCATCAGGTTCGGCCAGCGCCGCACCACCTGCCCGGCTTGCAGACCGAAGCGGTCCGTCACCTGCAGACCGCACCTGTGCGCCAGCACTTCAAAGTCAGCCAGCGTGCCCACACGGATGTTGGGTGTGTCGTACCACTGGTAGGGCAGCACTTTGGTCACAGGCATGCGCCCCAGCGCGACCGCCAGCCGGTTGGGCCAGTGCGCAAAGTTGGGGAAGGCGACGATGCCGATGCGGCCCACACGGGCCGTCTCGCGCAGCATGTGTTCGGTGTTGCGCAGGTGTTGCAGCGTGTCCAGTTGCAGCACCACGTCAAAGCTGCGGTCGTCGAACAGCGCCAGGCCTTCTTCCAGGTTCAGCTGGATGACGTTGACGCCGCGCTGCACGCAGGCCTGCACATTGGCATCGTCAATCTCGATGCCGTAGCCGGTGCAGCCCTTGGTGGCCTGCAGATGGGCCAGCAGTTCGCCAGTGCCGCAGCCCAGGTCCAGCACGCGGCTGCCTTGCGGCACCAGGCTGGCAATGACTTCCCAGTCCGCACGGTCACTCATGCGGAGATCCCCGCGAAGTAAGCCCGCATCACACCGTGGTAGCGCGGGTCGTCCAGCAGGAAGGCGTCGTGGCCGTGCGGCGCTGCGATTTCGGCGTAGCTGACCTGGATGCGGTTGTCGACCAGGGCCTTGACGAGTTCGCGGCTGCGTGCCGGGCTGAAGCGCCAGTCGGTGGTGAAGCTCACCAGCAGGAATTTCTGCGCCCGCGCGGCGGAGAAGGCCTGGCTCAGGTTGCCACCATGCTCGCCTGCCGGGTCGAAGTAGTCCAGCGCGCGCGTGATCAACAGGTAGGTGTTGGCGTCGAAGTACTCGCTGAACTTGTCGCCCTGGTGGCGCAGATAGCTTTCAATCTGGAATTCGATGTCCTGCGTGCTGTAGCCCAGGCTGCCCGACTTGAGTTCGCGGCCGAACTTGGCCTCCATCGCATCGTCAGAAAGGTAGGTGATGTGGCCGATCATGCGGGCCACGCGCAGGCCTCGCTTGGGCACGACGCCGTGTTCGTAGAAATGGCCGCCGTGGAAGTCCGGGTCGGTCACGATGGCGCGCCGCGCCACTTCGTTGAAGGCGATGTTCTGCGCGCTCAGATTCGGCGCCGTGGCCACCGCCACGCAGTGCCGCACGCGCTGCGGGTGGCGCAGCGTCCAGTCCAGCGCCTGCATGCCGCCCAGGCTGCCGCCCACCACGGCCGCCAGCTGATCAATGCCCAGGGCCGTCACCAGCCGGGCTTGCGCGTCGACCCAGTCTTCCACCGTCAGCACGGGGAAGTCCGCGCCGTAGACACGGCCGGTGGCCGGGTTCACATGCATCGGTCCGGTGCTGCCGAAACACGAACCCGGGTTGTTGACGCCGATGACGAAGAAGCGGTTCGTGTCCAGCGGCTTGCCGGGGCCAATCAGGTTGTCCCACCAGCCCACGCTCCCATCGGCATGCTGGCCAGCCACGTGGTGGCTGGCGTTGAGGGCATGGCACACCAGGACGGCATTGCTCCTGTCGGCGTTGAGCTGGCCGTAGGTCTCAAAGCTCAGGTCGTAGCTGGCCAGCACCGCGCCACTCTTCAGCGGCAAGGGCTCGCTGAAGTGCATCTGCTGCGGCGTGATCAACCCAAGGCTGGCCATGAAAAAACCCGGCGCCGCTGCAGCGGGCACCGGGTCGGTGTCCCTCTTTAGCGGCATTTGTTAGAGCGCCCGCAATCTGGAACAAATCGGCGCTGACGGGTACCAGTATATCCAGCACGTCCTGGCGTTCGCCCGCGTGCCAGCACGCTTCAAGTCCTGAACTGCGGGGACATCACCGGGTAACTCGCCAGGCTGCGGACCCGGCGCACGACTAGGATAGTTGTGCAACACGTCTGCCCAGGAGGACACCGCATGCACGGTTGGCTGCACAGGCTGGACGCCTATTTCCCGGTGCGCTATGCCGCATGGCTGCTCAGCGCGGTGGGCACTCTCTTGTTCACCTTCACGTACGTGGCATTCGGCGTGGGCGGTGGCTGGGCATTGCTTTGCCTGTTCCTGCTGGGCCTGGGTTGGCGCGACTCACGGCAACGCCGCCATTCGGTGCTGCGCAACTACCCGCTCATCGGGCACTTCCGCTTCCTGCTGGAATTCATACGGCCCGAGATCCGCCAGTACTTCATCGAAAGCGATCACGAGGCCGCTCCGTTTTCGCGTCAGCAGCGCAGCCTGGTGTACCAGCGCGCCAAGGGCGACGCCGACAAGCGCCCTTTCGGCACCCAGCTGGACGTGCACGCCATGGGCTACGAGTGGATCAACCACTCCATGGCGCCCACCCGCTTGCCCACGCACGACTTCCGCATCACCATCGGCGCGGGCAGCGCCAGTTGCACGCAGCCCTACAGCGCCAGCATCTTCAACATCAGCGCAATGAGCTTTGGCGCCCTCAGCGCCAATGCCGTCCTGGCCCTGAACGGCGGTGCCAAACGTGGCAACTTCGCGCATGACACGGGCGAAGGCTCCATCAGTCAGCACCACCGCGTGCACGGTGGCGACCTGATCTGGGAGATCGGCAGCGGCTACTTTGGCTGCCGCAACGACGACGGCAGCTTCAACGAAGAACGCTACGCCACCAATGCGCTGGATCCGCAGGTGAAGATGGTGGAACTGAAGCTGAGCCAAGGCGCCAAGCCAGGCCATGGTGGTGTGCTGCCGGGGCCGAAAGTGACCATCGAGATTGCCGAGGCGCGTGGTGTGCCGGTGGGCGTGGACTGCGTGAGCCCTGCGGCACACAGTGCCTTCAGCACGCCGGTGGAAATGATGCACTTCATTGAAAAGCTGCGGCGGCTTTCGGGCGGCAAGCCCACGGGCTTCAAGCTGTGCATCGGCCACCCCTGGGAGTGGTTTGCCATCAGCAAGGCGATGCTGGAAACAGGCATCGTGCCGGACTTCATCGTCGTCGACGGCGGCGAAGGCGGCACCGGCGCGGCGCCACTGGAATTCACCGACCACGTCGGTGCGCCGCTGCAGGAAGGCCTGCTGCTGGTGCACAACACGCTGGTGGGTCTGAACCTGCGCAGCCGCATCAAGCTGGGCTGCGCGGGCAAGGTGGTCAGCGCTTTCGACATCGCCCGCAACATGGCGCTGGGCGCGGACTGGTGCAATGCGGCGCGGGGTTTCATGTTTGCGCTGGGTTGCATCCAGGCCCAGGCTTGCCACACCGGCAGCTGCCCGACGGGCGTGACCACGCAGGACCCGCAACGTCAGAAGGCGCTGGAAGTGCCAACGAAGATGGAACGTGTGTGGCGCTTCCACCAGAACACATTGCACGCACTGCAGGAATTGGTGCAGGCGGCAGGCTTGAACCACCCGGGTGAGATCACCGCCCACCACATCGTGCGCCGCATGGCCAACCAGGACGTCCGCCTGCTGGCGAACCAGTTGTCCTTTGTGGCGCCCGGATCGGTGCTGGCCGCAGTGGAAGGCCGCGGCGAGTGGCCCCACAACGTCTACAAGATGTACTGGCCATTGGCGCAGGCACACAGCTTCCAGGCTGCTGGTTGAGCGGGTCTTCTGCCGCGGACCGGTGAGGGTCGGCAACGCTGACTTGATGCAGGGCAGCACCCGACCCGGGTAGGGCCAATGCCGTGCGCCAGACAATGGCCTCATGCGCCATTGGCCCACCGCACTCCCCTTCGCCGCGCTGGCTCTGCTGGCCGCGGGCATGCAGTTGCACGGCGGACCGGTCCTATCGCTGCTGTGTGCCGTGGCTTTGATCGGTTCGGTGGTGGCTTCGGTCCACCATGCCGAGGTGGTGGCGCACCGCGTCGGCGAGCCCTTTGGCACGCTGGTGCTGGCCCTGGCCATCACCGTCATAGAAGTGGCGCTGATCCTGTCGCTGATGCTCAGTGGCGGCGCAGCCACGGCTGCGCTGCCGCGCGACACGCTCTATGCGACGGTGATGATCATCTGCAACGGCGTGGTGGGCGCGTGCGTGCTGGTCGGTGGGCTGCGCCACCGCGAGCAGATCTTCCGGGTGGCCGGGGTCAGTCCGGCGCTGGCAGCGCTGCTGGTGCTGTGCACGATCACGCTGGTGCTGCCGGTGTTCACCACCAGTTCCGCCGAGGGCACCTACACACGCTCACAGATGCTGTTCACCGGCATCGTTTCCTTGGCGCTGTGGGCGGTCTATGTGTTTGTGCAGACCGTCCGCCACCGCGATTACTTCCTGCCCGGCGAAGACCAGGACAACGCCGCGGTGCACGCCGAGCCGCCCAGCGCGGGCCGCGCCCTGGCCAGCGGCGCGTTGTTGCTGGCCGCGCTGGTGGCAGTGGTGGGCCTGGCCAAGTTGCTTTCGCCCGACATCGAGGCCGCGGTCACATCGGCCGGCCTGCCCAAGGCCGTGGTGGGCATTGCCATTGCGATGCTGGTGCTGCTGCCCGAAACCTGGGCCGCCGTGCGCGCGGCGCGGGCCAACCGGCTGCAGACCAGCATGAACCTGGCTCTGGGGTCGGCGCTGGCCAGCATCGGTCTCACCGTGCCGGCGGTCGTGGCGGCCTCGGCCGTGCTGGAACTGCCGCTGGTGCTGGGCCTGGCCCCCAAGGAAATGGCCATGCTGGCCATGACCTTCGTGATGAGTGGCATCACGCTCGCCTCCGGGCGGACCTATGTGATGCAGGGCGCCGTGCACCTGGTGGTGTTCGCGGCCTTTGTCTTTCTGGCGTTCGTGCCCTGATCCGGGCACCCTGCGCGGTTCAGGCAGCGGGCGGTGCCGTGTCGAGAAAGCTGGGCCGCGTGACCAGTTTCTCGTGCAACTTCTGCAAGTTGGGGTGGGCAGCGCGCCAGTCGATTTGCGCGAAGCGGAAATCCAGGTAACCCAGGGCGCAGCCAACGGCGATGTCGGCCAGGGTGAAGTGGTTGCCGCAGCACCAGGGCTTGTCGCCCAGGCCCTGGCTCATGCTCTTCAACGCGGCTTCGACACGGCTCATCTGTCGGTCGATCCAGGCCTGCGAGCGCTGCGCCTCGGTGCGGTGTTTCCAGTTGGCCTCCATGCGCGCCAGGATGCTGGCATCCAGCAGGCCGTCGGCCAGGGCTTCCCAGGTACGCACTTCGATGCGCTCGCGGCCCGTGGGCGGGATCAGCTTGCCGACCGGCGAAAGCGTGTCCAGGTATTCGACGATGACGCGCGAATCGAAAACCGCTTCGCCGCCTTCCATCACCAGGCAGGGCACCTTGCCCAGCGGGTTGCTGCGCAGAATGTTGTCGTTGCCCCAGACATCTTCCAGCTCGAGCTGGAAGTCCAGCTTCTTTTCCGCCATCACCACGCGCACCTTGCGCACATAGGGGCTGGTCAACGATCCGAGCAGTTTCATTGTGTTGGAGCGAAGCTCTCTTCCCTGGTCGGTCCCATTCTACCGAGGCAGGTTTCAGTGCGTTGGCGCAGGGTGTCGCGTGAAATCCACGCGCGGCGGGCGGCCCGGCAGGGACAGTTCCGCGACCGCCGGCGCCATGCGCGACACCACGGTGCCGCCGCGCACCACCAGCAGGCGCTGTGCACGCAGGCGCAGCGCTTCTTCGGGCGACGCGGCCTGCAAGAGGACGAAGTCGGCGCGGCAGCCGACCTCCAGCCCATAGGCCTCTAGTCCCAGGATGCGTGCGTTGTTCACGGTGACGGCGTCGAAGCACTGGCGCTGGCCCTGCACCGAAGTCATCTGCGCCACGTGCAGGCCCATGGCCGCCACCTCCAGCATGTCGCCCGAGCCCAGCGGGTACCAGGGGTCCATCACGCAGTCATGGCCGAATCCGACATTGACGCCGGCCGCCAGCAGTTCCGGCACACGCGTCATGCCACGCCGCTTGGGATAGCTGTCGTGGCGGCCCTGCAGCGTGATATTGATGAGCGGGTTGGCCACAGCGTGCAGGCCGGCTTCGGCCATCAGCGGGATCAGCTTGCTGACGTAGTAGTTGTCCATGGAGTGCATGGACGTGAGGTGTGAACCCGTGACGCGGCCATGCAGTTTCAGCCTTTGGGTGTGGAAGGCCAGGGTCTCGACATGGCGCGACAGCGGATCGTCGCTTTCGTCGCAGTGCATATCCACACGCAAGCCTCTGTCGGCTGCGAGCTCGCACAAGAGTCGCACGCTTTCGGCGCCGTCGGCCATGGTGCGCTCGAAGTGCGGGATGCCGCCGACCACGTCCACGCCCAGGTCCAGCGCCCGCGTCAGGTTTTGCAGCGCGCCTGGCGAGCGCAGCACGCCATCCTGCGGAAACGCAACCAGTTGCAGGTCGAGGTAGGGCGCTACACGGCGCTTCACTTCCAGCAATGCACGCACGGCCAGCAGACGGTCGTCGCAGACGTCGACATGGCTGCGGATGGCCAGGAGCCCTCTGGCCACGGCCCAGTCGCAGTACTGCTGCGCGCGTTCGGCGATGGCCTCTTCGGTGAGTAGCGGCTTGAGTTCGCCCCACAGCTGGATGCCTTCCAGCAAGGTGCCGCTGGCGTTGACGCGCGGCAGGCCCTGGCTGAGCGTGGCGTCCATGTGGAAGTGCGCGTCCACAAAAGGCGGGCTCAGCAGGTGGCCGGCGGCGTCCACTTCCGGCAGTCCGGGTGGGGCGTTGAGTGCCATGCCCACGGCGGCTATGCGGCCATCGAGGACCAGCAGGTCCATGCCCACGCGTCCGTCAGGCAGCGCGGCGTTTCGTATCAGCAGGTCGGCGGGCATTATCGGTATCAGCAGCAGGAAATGAAGCCACAGCATACGGCCAGCCCTGCATTTTTCGCAGGGTCTGGGGCGGCTTGCACGCCGTCACAACCTGGCCCTGGCGGCAGCGCGGAAAGGCGCTTGTCAGGCGCTTCGGATGGGTGCATAGTGGCTCACACACCCCCTGCTTTCCGGCCCCGCGCCAACCCGCTTTCTTCCATCCCCCCCGACACCCGTTTTCAAGTCTTTCCCCCGTGGCCAGCAGACTTTCCTGCTGGCTTGTTCTTCCCCTCGCGACCCTTTCGCAAAAGGAGGTTCTGATGAACTTGACGATCAGCGGCCATCACCTCGAAGTCACCCCTGCGCTTCGTGAGTACGTACTTACCAAGCTAGACCGCGTGACCCGGCATTTCGACCAAGTGGTCGATGTGACTGTGCTGCTGACGGTGGAAAAGATGAAGGAAAAGGAACGACGGCAAAAGGCCGAGGTGACGCTGCACGTGAAGGGACGCGACATCTTCTGTGAGCAGTCCCACGAAGATCTGTACGCAGCCATCGACCAGTTGATGGACAAGCTGGACCGTCAAGTCGTCCGTCACAAGGACCGCCTGCAAAACCACCACCACGAATCGCCCAAGCGGCAGTCTCTCAGCGCCTGATACCGGGCGCCACGGCAGACTGAAACGGCCCGCAGGGGCCGTTTTGCATGGTGGAAGCAGGCCCCGGGGTCTGTTGCTGCAACGCAGCAGCCCCTGGAAAACCACCCAATTCAGGGCCTTGGTCGGGGTCTGCCGCCCGGAGGCCACCGCTATGATGGCCCGTTTCGCTAACAACTTCGTCTGACCGATCCAGCGGGCGACGAAGAGGAATGGTCCGATGAACCGACTCGCCGCCATCCTGCCTGCCAGCAACGTGCTGGTTGACGTGGACGCCACCAGCAAGAAGCGCGTCTTCGAGCAGGCCGGACTGCTGTTCGAAAACCAGCACGCCATTGCCCGCAGCACGGTCACGGACAACCTGTTTGCGCGCGAACGGCTGGGCTCCACGGGCCTGGGTCACGCTGTCGCGATACCGCATGGCCGGATCAAGGGCTTGAAGAACCCGTTGGCAGCAGTGCTGCGTGTGCTGCAGCCCATTCCCTTTGATGCGCCGGATGACGAGCCGGTGTCGCTGCTGATCTTCCTGCTGGTGCCGGAGGCCGCCACGCAACGGCATTTGGAAATCCTCTCCGAAATTGCGGAAATGCTGTCTGACCGTGAACTGCGCGAGCGGCTGAAGACCGAAACCGAATCGGCTGCCGTGCACAAGCTCATCTCCGACTGGGAACCCTTGAAGTCGGTGGCCTGACGGCCCATGAAACCCACGTCCATCAGCGCCGAAGCGCTTTTTGAGGCGCATCGCGAAGCGCTGCATTGGGAGTGGATCGCCGGCCATGCGCACCCGGAACGCCGCTTTGATGACGCCGCCGTGCGTGATGCACGCAGCGCAGCCGACCTGGTCGGCTACCTCAACTACATCCACCCCTACCGCGTGCAGATCGTTGGTCGCCGTGAGGTGGCCTACCTGACCAACGCCCAACCGGAGGTGCTGGAACGCCGCATCTCGCGTATCGTGACGCTGGAACCGCCGGTGATCATCGTCGCCGATGCGCAGCAGCCGCCCGATCGCCTGGTGGCCATGTGCGACCGCGCCGAGATCCCGCTGTTTGTCACGCAGGACTCCGCCGGCCACGTCATCGACCTGGTGCGCGGCTACCTGGGCCAGCACTTCGCCGACCGCACCACGCGCCACGGCGTGTTCATGGACATCCTGGGCCTGGGCGTGCTGCTCACCGGTGAGTCGGGCCTGGGCAAGAGCGAACTCGGTCTGGAGCTGGTGTCGCGCGGCCACGGCCTGGTGGCCGACGACGCGGTGGACATCTTCCGGACCAGCCAGACCGCCCTGGAAGGCCGCTGCCCGCCGCTGCTGCAAAACCTGCTGGAAGTGCGCGGCATCGGCCTGCTGGACATCAAGGCCATCTTTGGCGAAACCGCCGTGCGCCGCAAAATGCGCCTGAAGCTGGTGGTGCACCTGGTGCGCAAGGAAACCATGGAGCGCGACTTCGAGCGCCTGCCCTACGAACCGCTGTACGAAGACATCCTGGGCCTGCCGGTGCGCAAGGTGGTGATCGCCGTGGACGCCGGCCGCAACCTGGCGGTGTTGGTGGAAGCCGCGGTGCGCAACACCGTGCTGCAGTTGCGTGGCATCGACACCTACCAAGAATTCATCAAGCGGCACCAGGCCGCGATGGAGCAGGGTGAGGCCGACTGACCGCAGCCGACGTGCGGCCATGGCCGCGCTGGGCTTGGCCAGCCTGAGTCCGCCCTGGCTGCGCCATGCGCGCGCGCAGGACAACTCTTCGGCCCGAGTGGCGCTGGTGATTGGCAACGCAGCCTACCCCGGAGCTGGGGCCTTGGCCAACCCGGTGCATGACGCGGAAGGCATGAGCGCCATCCTCGGCCAACTCGGCTTTGCCGTGGTGGAGTTGATGGACGCGAGCAAGGCACAGATCACCGAAGCCATCGCACGCGCCAGCACCCTGCTCAAAGGTCAGCGGGGTGTGGGCCTGCTGTACTACGCAGGCCACGGCATGCAGGTGAATGCCCGAAACCACCTGCTGCCCGTGGACGCCCGCATCGCATCCGAAGACGATGTACTCGACCAGACGGTGGACGTCGCCCAGGTCATTGCGGCCTTCAAGCACGCCGGCACGCGCGTGAACATCGTGATCCTTGACGCCTGCCGCGACAACCCATTTGCAGGCCAGTCCACCGGCAAGGGTCTGGCGCCGGTCGACGCACCCACCGGCACGTTTCTGGCCTATGCCACCGCCCCTGGCAATGTGGCAGAAGATGGTGATGAGAAAAGCGGCAACGGTCTGTACACCGGCCTGCTGCTGAAGGAATTGGGACGGCCCGAGGCCCGGATCGAAGACGTCTTCAAGCGCGTCCGTCTGGGTGTTCGCCAGGCCTCTCGCGGCCGCCAGGTGCCCTGGGAATCCACCAGCCTCGAGGATGATTTCTACTTTGATGCACTGCGCCGCCGGCGGTCGGACTCGCGCGAGGACGAAGGACTGTTGCGGGCCGAGCAAGCGACGTGGGACCGAATCCGCGACGGCGCTCGGCCAGAAGACCTGTTTGCCTTTTTGCTGGTGTTCCCGAACGGTCGCCACGCCGAGCAGGCGAACTTTCTGCTGAACCAACGGGCGGCGCCCCAGCTTCAGCCTGCGGTGATGGCCGGTGTCGCCGAGACCGCTGCGACGCCCCAATCTGTCGGCAGACCGGCGGCAGCGTCCACCGCCTTCAAGCCGTACTACGGGCCACGCTTTGTGGCCGGAGATCGCTACACACTCGTCCTGCGTGACGCCTTCAACGGGGTCGAAGAAGCCCGTGAGACCGCCGAGGTCATCAGCGTCAACGGCTTGAAGCTGCATTGCGAGCGCGACGGCAACGTGACGGAGCGCGACGCGATGGGGGCAAGGTTGAGCGATGGCAGTTTCCAGTACCTGGACTCCTTGGTGGAATTGCCAGCTGAATACGCCGTTGGAAAGCGATGGAGCGGCATGACCAGTGTCATCACCAGCGACGGTTTGCCGGGCTTTATCCAGCACCAGGTCCGCGTGACGGGCCGCGAGACACTGAGCATCGAGGGACGGAGCTACGACACCTTTGTGCTGAGCGCGGTTGGCCAGTTCGTGACCGATGGCAGCTTCCCCAGCCGCTACGTCAGCACGGCCTGGGCCATTCCCGAATTTGGAGTGCCGCTGAAGCAGCTGGTCGAGCGGTCGAGGGGGTCGACCCGGAAGAGCCGCAATCTCTTCGAAATCGTTGCACTCGACATCAAACGCTAGAGCCGACCTCGGCCGGGACCGGGGCTCACTTCGCCCGGTAGGTGCAATCCGTCTTGGTGCAGCGCGCATACAGCGACAGCGAGTGCTCCTGCAGCGCAAACCCGCGCTCCAGGGTCACTTCGCGCTGGCGTGCCTCGATCTGCGGGTCGTAGAACTCCTCGACACGGCCACAGTCCAGGCAGACCAGGTGGTCGTGGTGCTGGCCCTCGTTGAGTTCGAAGACCGCCTTGCCGCTTTCGAAGTTGCTGCGTGACAGCAGGCCGGCCTGTTCAAACTGCATCAGCACGCGGTAGACCGTGGCCAGGCCGATGTCGGCGCCTTCGGTCAGCAGCGCCTTGAAGACGTCCTCGGCCGTCAGGTGACGGCGCTCGCTGCGTTGGAAGATCTCCAGGATCTTGATGCGCGGCAGCGTGGCCTTCAGGCCACTGCTCTTCAGTTCGTCGGCGTGCTTCAATGGCCTCTCCCGCCCGGGGGCAAGGGCGTCCCGGTCGCCCAGGGCTGCCCCGCTAGAATGCGGTGATCATAGCCAGCAGGGCGAGCATCTGCCCGGATCTGCCGGCGACCCGGGTGCCGCCCAGGCCCCACCACCCGACCTCACGCGCGCCCTCGGCCCGTGGCGTCAACTTGACAGCCCGTTTGCCCGCCGACATGTCACGCCGCATCTCCGTTCTCGCCAGTGCCCTGGCCGCCTTTGCGGTGCTGTCGGGCTGCGAATCCCTGCAGCGCACCGACAGCCTGCTGGGTTTCATCACACCCTACCGCATCGACATCGTGCAGGGCAACGCCGTGACGAAGGAACAGGCCGCGCAGATCCGCCCCGGGCTGACACGCCTGCAGGTGCGCGACGTGCTGGGCACACCGCTGGTGTCCGACCCCTTCCACGCGCAGACTTGGGACTACATCTTCACGCTGCGTCGGCAGGGCACCGAACCCCAGCGCCGCGTCGTGCAGGTGGTCTTTGACGGTGATGTCGTCAAGAGCATCAACGCGCCTGAGCTGCCTTCCGAGCGCGAGTTTGTCGCCAGCATCAGCCGTTTCAAGAACCTGCGCGAGCCCAAGCTGGAACTGACCGAAGACGAGCGCAAGGCCCTGCCGGCCCCCGTGCGCAAACCCGTGCCGCCGCCCGAGCCCATGGGCCCGGTGCGCACCTACCCGCCGCTTGAACAGAGCTGAGCGGGTCGCGTTCCCGTTCAAGCCGCACAGAGGAGCCTGCCCGTGCTGAACCTTGCCATCGCCGGCAGTTCCGGCCGCATGGGCCGCATGCTGCTGGAAGCCGTGCTGGCCGATTCCACGGCCCGACTGACCGGCGCGCTGGACGTGCCCGGCAGCCCCGCACTCGGCCAGGACGCCATGGCGGCCCTGGGCCGCAGCAGCGGCGTGCTGATCACGTCTGATTTGCACCAGGGCCTGGCAGGCGCTGACGTGCTGATCGACTTCACGCGCCCCGAAGGCAGCTTGGCGCACCTGGCGGTGTGCCGCGAACTCGGCGTGCGCGCCGTCATCGGCACCACCGGCTTCACGCCGCAAGGCAAGGCCAGCATCGCCGCTTTTGCGCAGCACACGGCCATTGTCTTTGCGCCCAACATGAGCGTGGGCGTCAACGTGATGCTGAAGCTGCTGGAAAGTGCAGGGGCTTCGTTGGGCGAAGACTACGACGCGGAAGTCTACGAAGCTCACCATCGCCACAAGGTCGACGCGCCCAGCGGCACCGCACTGGCCCTCGGCGAAGCCGTGGCCCGCGGCCGTGGCGTGGACCTGGCCCAACGCGGCGTGTTCACGCGCCACGGACACACCGGCGAGCGCCGGCGCGGCGACATCGGGTTTGCCACGGTGCGTGGCGGCGACATCATCGGCGAACACACAGTGATTTTTGCCGGCGACGGCGAACGCATCGAGATCACGCACAAGATGTCCAGCCGCAGCAACTATGCCCAAGGCAGCCTGCGGGCCGCGCACTTCCTGGCCGGCCGTGAATCCGGCCTGTATGGCATGTCCGACGTGCTGGGACTGGGCTGAGAAGCCCGAGACGACCACCCGATGCAGGGCCTGCAGAGTTTCTGGAACAGCACCGACGGCGTGGGCCGCGCGGTGGCCCTGCTGCTGCTGGCCATGTCCGTGTCGGCCTGGGTGTTGATTCTTTGGAAGGCCTGGGTGCTGAAGCGCACCGCAGCCGATATTGCCCGCGCCGTGCCGGCCTTCTGGGACGCGCCGACCGTGGCGGAAGGCCGCACCCGCCTGGCGGCCATGGACCGCGAACAGGTGCTGCAGCCCTTGCTGGCCGCGGCCGTCGCCACACCACTGCCGCAGACCCTGGAAGCCACCGGCCGTGCCGACAGCCAGCTGACTCGACGCCTGCGTGACGCGCTGCACCGCGGCCTGGCGCACCTGCAGTGGGGCCAGGTGGTGCTGGCCAGCGTGGGCAGCACCGCGCCTTTCGTAGGACTGTTCGGCACGGTCTGGGGCATCTACCACGCGCTGGCCGGCATGGCCGCCGCCGGCAACATCAGCATCGAAAAGGTCAGCAGCCCCATCGGCGAGGCCCTGATCATGACCGCCGCGGGCATTGCCGTGGCCGTGCCCGCGGTGCTGGCCTTCAACGTGTTCGGCAAGTGGGTGGCCTCATGCGAAGCAGAACTCGAAGGCTTTGCCCACGACCTGCGCGAGCTGGCGCTTGACGGCATGCGCACGGGCGCGCAGGGCGTACAGGGCTTGAAGGGCTGATGCCATGGCTTTTGGACGCCTCGAAAGCAACCCTGGCTCGAAGCCCATGAGCGAGATCAACATGACGCCGCTGATCGACGTGATGCTGGTGCTGCTGGTGATCTTCATCATCACTGCGCCTCTCCTGACCAGCAGCCTGAAGCTGGATTTGCCCCGGTCCGAAGCTGCGTCCAGAAGTGACGCGCCCGCATTCGTGGCCCTGGCCATCGACAGCGAGGGCCAGCTGTTCCTGGGCGAACAGCCCCTGCCCGCCGACCAGGCGCGCGGCCTCATTGCCACGCGGGTGCGCGACGCCGCGCGCCGTGACCCGCAGACCGAAGTCCAGCTCCACGCCGACAGCCGCGTGCCCTACGGGCGCGTCGCCGAGCTCATCGGCTGGGTGCAGGACGCCGGCTTGTCCAGAATCGGCTTCGTCACCGAGACCCCGCGGTGACGAGCGGCCTTGTGAGCGCCCCGCTTCACAAAAGACCACACGGGGGAGACAGTCAGCAACGGAACTGCGCTAGGCTCCCGCCTCTTGCAGTGCGACCGGTCCTGGGTTGGGCATTCAGTCCCACTCCACCGCCCGGTTCAACCATGGGATACCTGAAGTGAACTTGACGCGAAGAATGTTGTGGGCCCTGTCCGTGGCAGGCGCAATGGTGCTGGCCGCTTGCGGCAGCGGCGGCGGCGGCGGCGGCGACGGCAACGTGCGCATGCTCAACCTGACGCGGGGGCATGCCTCCGTGGACCTGCTGGTCGGTGGCACCAAGCAGATCAGTGCCACTGCGGCCAACAGCGCCAGTACCTATGTCGGCGTGGGCGCCGGCAACAACACCCTGCAGGTGACGGACGCCGGCACCCAGACAGCGCTGGTCACCACGGCACCCACGGTGTCCAAGGACCAGTACTACTCGCTGCTGGTCTACGAAAGCAATTCCACGCTGCGTACCGCCTGGCTGGCGGAAAACGACACCGCGCCCGCCACGGGCACGTCCAACTTCCGCGTCTTCAACGTGGCCACCGACGCTGGCGCGCTGGATGTCTATGTCCTTGCAGCCGGCACCGGCCTGACCAGCGGCCTGAGCCCCACCTTCGTGATGGGCGGTACAGGCACATCGCAGATCACGGCCTACCTGTCGTTCACGCCGGGCACCTACCGGGTGGTCGTCACCGCCAGCGGCAACCAGGCCGACGTTCGCCTGAACGTGCCCAGCGTCACGCTGGCCGACACCGGGCTGACGACGCTGCTGCTGGCGCCCACCACCGGCGGCGGGCTGGTGGACGGCGGCATCATCGCGCAGCGCGCGGCCTTCGCGGCCTTCCCCAACACCAACGCCCGCGTGCGGGTGGTGTCGGGCGTGCCTTCGGCCGTGGTCACGGCCAATGCCGGCAGCACCGTGGTTGAAGCCGGGGCGATCCAGCCCAATGGCAGCTACGTCACCGTGCCTTCGGGCTCGGCAACCTGGTCGGTGACAGTGGCAGGCGCCGCTGCAGCCGTGCCGCCCATCACCCTGGTGGCCGGCAGCGACAGCACGCTGCTCATCACGGGCACCGCGGCCACCGCCACGGCCCGCATGATTGACGACGACAACCACGCCCCCACGGTCAGCAGCAACGTGAAGATGCGCTTGCTCAATGGCCTGTCGGCCGGCACCGCCGGCCTGCAGATGTCCATCGACTTCGTGCTGGCCGCGTCCAACGTCACCCCTGGCACCGCCAGCATCTACAAGACGGTGACGGGCAACACCAACATGCGCCTGGAAGTGAATTCGCCGCTCAGTTCGACACCGGTGTCGCTGCAGACGGCCCTGCCGGTGCCGGGTGGCGGCGTTTACACGGTGTTCGTGCTGGGCGACGTCAACGCGCCGGTCACCTCACTGCGCAAGGACCGCTGAAGCCGGGCGCTCCACCATTCGGCCTATGGCCGACGATGCAAGCGCCTCAGCAGGGGTCGCCACCGTGGCAACGGGGCGGCCCCTGCTCACATCTGCTCCCTACAATCAGCGGATGAACGAGAAATACGTCCCCGCCGAGGTCGAAGCCGCCGCCCAGTTGCACTGGGAACAGAGCGGTGCGTCGCGTGTCACCGAAGACACCTCACGCCCCAAGTTCTACGCCTGCAGCATGCTGCCCTACCCCAGCGGCAAGCTGCACATGGGGCATGTGCGCAACTACACCATCAACGACATGATGGCGCGTTACCTGCGCATGAAGGGCATGAACGTGCTCATGCCCATGGGCTGGGACGCCTTCGGCCTGCCGGCCGAGAACGCGGCGATGGACAACAACGTGCCGCCCGCGCAGTGGACGCGCGCCAACATCGCGGACATGAAGAGCCAGATGAAGCCGCTGGGCCTGGCCTTCGACTGGAGTCGCGAACTCGCCACCTGCGACCCCAGCTACTACAAGTGGAATCAGTGGTTCTTCCTGAAGATGCTGGAAAAGGGCATCGCCTACAAGAAGACGCAGATCGTCAACTGGGACCCCATTGACCAGACCGTGCTGGCCAACGAGCAAGTGGTGGATGGCAAAGGCTGGCGCAGCGGCGCCGTCGTTGAAAAGCGCGAGATCCCCGGCTACTACCTGGCCATCACGCAGTACGCCGACGAACTGCTGGCCGGCGTCACCGACAGCACCCACCCCGACTACCTGGAAGGCTGGCCGGAACGGGTGCGCCTGATGCAGGAACACTGGATCGGCAAGAGCGAAGGCGTGCGCTTTGCGTTCCCGCACGACATCCGCGGTGCGGACGGCCAACTGGTGCAGGACGGCAAACTCTACGTCTTCACCACACGCGCCGACACCATCATGGGCGTCACCTTCTGCGCCGTGGCACCCGAGCACCCGCTGGCCAGCCTGGCCGCGCAAGGCAACCCGGCGCTCGCAGCCTTCATCGAGGAATGCAAGAAGGGCGGCACGACTGAAGCCGAAATGGCCCTGAAGGACAAGGCCGGCATGCCGCTGGGCCTGAGCGTCAAGCACCCGTTGACCGAAGATGACGTGCCGGTGTGGGTGGGCAATTACGTGCTCATCAGCTACGGCGACGGCGCCGTGATGGGCGTGCCCGCACACGACGAACGCGACTTTGCCTTCGCCAAGAAGTACAGCATCCCCATCCTGCAAGTCGTGCACGTGGACGAGGCGCCGCACTTTACCTACGACCACTGGCAGGAGTGGTACGCCGACAAAGAACGTGGCGTCACCATCAACAGCGACAACTTCAGCGGCCTGCACTACAAGAAGGCCGTCACGGCCATCGCCGACGCGCTGCATGCCAAGGGCCTTGGCGAGAAGAAAACCACCTGGCGACTGCGTGACTGGGGCGTCAGCCGCCAGCGCTACTGGGGCACGCCCATCCCCATCATCCATTGCGACGCGTGCGGCTCGGTGCCCGTGCCGGAAAAGGACCTGCCCGTCCTGCTGCCCGAAGACCTGGTGCCAGACGGCAGCGGCAACCCGCTGAACAAGTGCGCGGCCTTCCTCAACGTGGGCTGCCCGCAATGCGGCCAGCCGGCGCGGCGCGAAACCGACACCCTGGACACCTTCGTGGACAGCGCCTGGTACTACATGCGCTACTGCTGCCCCGGCAACGACGAAGCCATGGTGGACGAGCGTCACAAGTACTGGATGCCGATGGACCAGTACATCGGCGGCATCGAACACGCCGTGCTGCACCTGCTGTACGCGCGTTTCTGGACCAAGGCCATGCGCGACCTGGGCCTGGTGGACTTCAGCGAGCCCTTCACCAAGCTGTTCACGCAGGGCATGCTGCTGAACGAAAGCTTCTACCGCGAAGAGACGGTAGGCAAGGCCGATGGGAAAAAGCGCTGGTTCTATCCCAGCGAAGTGGACGTCAGCTACGACGACAAGGGCCACCCTACCGGTGCTACCGCCAAGAGCGACGGCCTGCCCGTCCAACTGGGTGGCATCGAAAAGATGTCCAAGAGCAAGAACAACGTCGTCGAGCCCAAGGACATCATTGCCAAGTTCGGGGCCGACACCGCGCGTGTCTTCACCATGTTTGCCGGCCCGCCCGACCAGAGCGCCGCCTGGTCCGACAGTGGCGCTGAAGGGGTCTACCGCTACCTGCGGCGCCTGTGGGCCAGCGGGGTGCGCGCGCAGGGCCGCCTGGGCGGCGCTGCAGCCAGCTTTGACGGTGCATCGCCTTCGGCCGCGTCGCTGCGCCGCGACCTGCACTTGCTGCTGCGCCAGGTCACTCATGACTACGAGCGCATGCAATACAACACCGTGGTCTCGGGTGCCATGAAGATGCTCAACGCCATCGACGACGCCAAGCTGGGCGACAGCCCGGCAGACACGGCCGTGCTGCAAGAGGCCTTTGGCATCCTGCTGCGCGTGCTGTACCCGGTGGCGCCGCACATCGCGTTTGGCTTGTGGGCCGACATGGGCTATGCCACGCGCATGGGCGCGCTGATCGACACGCCCTGGCCGACGGTCGACGAAGGCGCGCTGGTGCAGGACGAGATCGAACTCGTGCTGCAGATCAGCGGCAAGCTGCGCGGCAACATCCGCGTGGCTGCGGGCGCGGACCGCGCCACCATCGAGGCCACCGCCCTGGCCTCACCCGAGTTCGCCAAGTTCGGTGAAGGCAAGGCCGCCAAGAAGGTGGTGGTGGTGCCAGGCCGCTTGGTCAATGTGGTCGTCTAGGCGCGCCTGCCTTGCCTCGGCCGGCGCGCTGGCCGGCGGCTGGGCCTTGGCGGGCTGCGGTTTCCAGCTGCGCCAGCCGGCGCGGCTGCAGTTCGGCAGCATCGCGCTGGTGGGCTTCCCGAAGCGTTCCTTGCTGGAAGAAGAACTCAAGCGCCAGCTGCTGCTGCAGGTGAAGGTGCTGGACGCGCCCGACAAGGCCGACGTCATCCTGCAGGCGCTGGACGATGTGCGCGAGAAGAGCGTCGTCGCCAGCACCGCCGCCGCGCAGGTGCGCGAACTGACGCTGCGCCTGAAGTTCAACTTCCGGGCCCGCACGCCCGGCGGGCGCGAGCTCATTCCGCGCGCCGAACTGCTGCTGTCGCGCGACTTGAGCTACAGCGAAACCGCGGCACTGGCCAAGCAGCTGGAAGAGGCCGAGCTCTTCCGCGAAATGCAGGCCGATGTCGTCTCCCAGGTCCTGCGCCGTCTGGCAGCAGTCGTCGTCTGAGCATGCAAGTTCGCGCCGATCAACTCGACACCGCGCTCGCCCGAGGCCTGCGCGCGCTGTACACCATCCATGGCGACGAGCCGCTCCTGGCGCAGGAAGCGGGTGACGCCATCCGCGCCGCCGCGCGCCAGGCCGGCTACACCGAACGCCAGGTCTTCACCGTCAGCGGCGCACACTTCGACTGGAGCGCGGTGCTGGGCGCGGCCCAGGCCATGAGCCTGTTTGCGGAGCGGCAGTTGATCGAAATCCGGATCCCCGGCGGCAAGCCCGGCAAGGAAGGCTCTGAAGCCCTGCAGCGCTATTGCAGTCAACTGAACGACGACGTGCTCACCCTGGTCACCTTGCCCAAGCTGGACTTCCAGCAGAGCAAGGCCGCCTGGTTTGCCGCGCTGGACCAGCATGGCATCAGCGTGCGGGTGGAGACGCTGGCCCGCCACGCCCTGCCCGCCTGGCTGGCGCAGCGCCTGGCCCGGCAGAACCAGCGGGTGCGCCCTGGCGAAGAGGGCGAACGCACGCTGGCTTTTTTTGCCGACCGCGTGGAAGGCAACCTGCTGGCCGCGCACCAGGAACTGCAGAAGCTGGCCTTGCTGCACCCGGCGGGCGAACTGGGATTCAACCAGGTCGAGTCTGCAGTCCTCAATGTGGCGCGCTATGACGTGGCGAAACTGGCCGAAGCCATCTGGACCGGGCAGACCACCCGCGCTCTGCGCATGCTGGACGGCCTGCAGGCCGAGGGCGAAGCACCCGTGCTCGTGCACTGGACGCTGGCAGAGGACGTGCGCGCGCTGGCCCGCGCCCATGCTGCGCTGCAGGCCGGCAAGCCGCTGCCCATGGCGCTGAAGGACGCGCGCGTCTGGGGTGCCAAGGAAAAGCTGCTGGAACGGGTGCTGCCGCTTCTGGCCGACCACCAGGTGGCCCACCTGCTGGACGCCGCCGCGGTGGTGGACGGCATTGCCAAGGGCCTGAAGCACCCGGACTGGCCGCACGAACCCTGGGAAGCCTTGCGGCGCTGGGTGCTCAGCATGTTGCAGGTCAGCTTGCCCGCGGGCGCCAAGGGCGGTGCCAGGATCCGACCCAGCCTGGCGTTGAGCGCCTGAAGCGACTGCCTCGCGCAGCGCGTCTGGCTGGTCAGAAGATGCGGCGCAAACCCGGCACGCGCAGGGCCAGGCCCGCCAACAGGTAGCACAGCAGCAGGCTCGCTGTCCCGCTCAACGCGAACTTCAGCAAGGCTGGCGCCACCACGCCGCGCCAGGCCAGCGACACGGCCACCACCACCGGTGGGTGGATGACGAAGACCGCAAAGGCCCGCCGCGCCAAGGTCTGCCCCAAGGACCCCAGCAAGGCAAAGCGCAGCCGGGCCTGCTGCAGCAGCCACAGGATCACGCCCCAGGCCACGAACGGCTCCCACCAGGCATAGACGGCCGACAGCACGCTCAGGCCCCCCTCGGCACGGCCCTGCCAGCAGAAGAGACGTGGACCCAGAACCGCAGCCAGTGGCAGCACGGGCAAGGTCCAGCACGCAAGCACGCGCCAACGCCTTGCGGACGCATCCGGCCAGGCCTGCAGCCAGCGCCCTGGGGCGGCCAGCAAGCCTGCGACGTAGAGCACCCCGTAGCCCGCCGCATAGCCCCACTGGATGCCCCAGGCTTCGGTGCCCACCGGCCACCACTGCCGCAGCGCCAGCGCCGCGGCGCCCGTGAACATTGCCGCGCCCAGCAACACATGGTCTGCCGGCACCAGCCGCGGGGCGCCCAGCCAGCGCCTGAAGGGCACGGTCAGCGGTGCCAGCAGCAGCAAGGCCCAGGCAAACCAGAGCGATCCCTTTTCAAACACCCCTTGGCTCCACAGCGACAACAGCGTGTCCCCGAAGGGCTTGCCTTGGGCCGTGTGCGCCAGCGCGATGGTCATGGGCCCCAGTACAAAGCCGAACAGAAGCAAGGGCAGGCCCAGCCGCAGCAAGCGCCCGCGCAGGAAGGGCCAGGCGCCCTTGCCCAGCAAGGATGGCGTCGTGTAGCAGCCGGCCAGCAGGAAGAAGAAGCCCATGAACCAGGCCTGGTTCACAGCGCAAAAAAGCGACAGGAGCAGGGAAGACCACTCGCCACTGGTGGGCACTTCGCGATAGAACCAGCCGCCGCTGCCACCGTAGGTGATGGACGTGTGGTGCAGCACCACCAGGGCCGTGGTGAAGACTCGCGCAGCGTCGATGGCGTCGTCGCGTGGCTCCTTGGACATGCCACCGGCCTTCAGTACCCGCGCCCTGGGTCCACGAGGTGCAGCACCGGCAGTCCGTCGCGCGCGGACCGAAGGTTGGCCACGGCCACTGCGGCGGCGCTGCGTGCGTCGGTGGCCGCCGCAGCGTGCGGCAGCACGGTCACGCGCGGGTGCTGCCAGTAGGCATGGCCCGCGGGCAAGGGTTCGGCGTGGAAGACGTCCAGCACGGCATGGCGCAGGTGGCCGCTGTCCAGCGCGGCCAGCAGGTCGGCGTCCACCACGTGCGCGCCGCGCGCCAGGTTCACGATGCTGGCCTTGGGAGGCAGCGCGGCAAAGAAGTCGGCATCCAGCAGGCCGCGGGTGTCGGCCGTCAGGGGCAGCAGGTTGATGACGATGTCACTGCGCGCCAGCAAGGGCGGCAAGGGCAGGCCGTCACGCCGCCAGCCCGCCACCGCATAGCCCTGCTCCGCCAGGCGCGCGGCGGCCGTGCGGCCCATCTGGCCCTGGCCCAGCACCAGCACCCGCACCTCGTCGGCGCGGCGCTGCGCATGCGGCCGCCAGACCCCTTGGCGCTGGCGCCGCTGGTAGGCAAAAAAGCCGCGGTGCAGGGACAGCACGGCCCACAGTGCCGTCTCGGCCATGGCCGCATTCATGGCCGGGTCCACCATGCGGGCGATGGGCACGCCTGTGGGCAGGCTTTGATCCTGCAGCAGCCGGTCCACGCCGGCCCACAGGCTCTGGATCAAGCGCAACCGGGGCAAGCCTTGCAGGCTGTGGGGCGCCGGATTCGCCACCACGGCGGCCTGCACGGCCAGCGGCTGCGACTGCGCGTGGGTACTGTCCAGCCAGGTCGCTTCGGGCATGGCCGCGGACAAGGCCTGCAGCCACTGCTCGCGCTCACCCTCGTCAAAGCTGCCGGCGAGCAGGACCTTCATGCCCGCGCCAGCTCCAGCAGACTTTTCAGCGCGGCCGACACCGTGGCGCCACGCACGGCGTCCCGGTCACCGTCCACCTGCAGGCGAAGCGCCTGCGACTGCTGTGCCGTGCCCCAGGCCAACCACACGGTGCCCACGGGCTTGCCCGGCACCGCACCGCCTGGCCCGGCAATGCCCGTGACAGCCACCGCCACGTCGGCGCGCGAACGCGCCAAGGCGCCGGCCACCATGGCGCGTGCCACTTCTTCGCTGACGGCCCCCACACGCTGGATCAGAGCCGCGTCCACGCCCAGCATCTCGGTCTTGGCTTCGTTGCTGTAGGTGACAAAGCTGCGATCAAACCAGTCGCTGGACCCGGCCATCGCCGTGCAGGCCGCGGCGATCAGGCCGCCCGTGCAGCTTTCCGCCGTGGCCATGCGCCAGCCGCGGCCTCGCAGCGCGTCGGCCAAGGCCGCCACCGCGCCGGCAAAACTCAGAAGTTCCACAGCCTGGCCCCCGCCGCCAGAACCAGCAGCGTGCAAAGAGCCGCCACCAGGTCGTCAAAGAGGATGCCAAAGCCCTGCCGCCAGCCGATGGCGTTGCCGGGCCGCAGCTTGAAGCGCTGATCAGCCCACCCCACTGGGCCCGGCTTGGCCGCGTCGAAGTAGCGGAACAGGCCAAAGGCCAGGGCCTGCAGCAGGAAACCGGCCGGCATGAGCACCCACAACACCAGCCAGAAGGCGACGACTTCGTCCCAGACGATGGCGCCTGGGTCGGCCACGCCCATGGCGCGGGCGGTGTGTGTGCAAGCCCAGAGGCCCACGGGCAGCGACGCGGCGATGACCCAGCCCCAGGTGGCCGGGGTGAACCAGGTGCTCAGCACCAGATAGCTGGCCCAGGCCCACAAGGTGCCTACCGTGCCCGGCGCCCGGGGTGCCAGGCCGCTGCCAAAACCCAGAGCCACCCAGTGCGCAGGGTGGCGCAACAGGAAGCCGGCACTGGGGCGGATGGCGGCCATGACGCGTTCAAGCGAAGTGGTCGAAACCGGGCCAGGATCGCGCGTCCAGCACCTGGCCCGAGGCGTCCTCGATGCGCACGCCTGCTGAACTGGTGATCCGCCCACAGCAGCTCACCTCCACGCCGGCCTTTCGGCCCGCCGCGATCACGGCCTCCTGCAGGGCGGCAGGTGCGGTGAAGAGCAATTCGTAGTCGTCGCCCCCCGCCAGGGTGCAAAGCCGCTGCACTGCAATGGGCTGGCTTGACAGGACGCTGCTGCGCGGCAGTCGGTCCGCCTGCAGCACCGCGCCCACTCCCGAACGCCGGAGCACATGGCCCAGGTCGCCCAGAAGACCGTCGCTCAGGTCGATGGCGCTGCTGGCCACGCCGCGCAGCGCCAGGCCCAGGGCCACACGCGGCTGCGGCAGTTCCATGGCTCGGCGCACAGCGTCAAAGGCCTCGCCGTGCAGCGTGCGTGTGCCGCGGAACACTTCCAGGGCCAAGCGGGCGTCGCCCAGCCGGCCGCTGACCCACAACTCGTCGCCTGCCTTCGCGCCGGCGCGCAAGAGGGCCTGCCCAGGCGGGACCTGGCCCATCACGGTGATGCAGATGTTCAGCGGACCTGCCGTGGTGTCGCCGCCCACCAGTTCCATGCCCTGCGCGTCAGCCAATGCAAACAGGCCCCTGGCAAAGGCCGCGGCCCAGGCCTCATCGGCACGCGGCAGGGCCAAGGCCAAGGTGAACGCCAAGGGCTCCGCCCCGCAGGCCGCCAGGTCACTCAAGTTGACGGCCAGGGCCTTGTGGCCCAGGCGTTCTGGCGCCACGGTCGACAGGAAGTGGCGGCCCTCCACCAGCATGTCGCTGGACACGGCCAGTTGCTGGCCCGGCGCCAGGCGGACCAGGGCGCAGTCGTCACCAACCCCCAATGCCGCACGGTGCACCGGGCGCGTGAAATGACGCGCGATCAGCTCGAACTCGCCCACGCGCTCAGTCCGCCTTCATTCGTCAAGGGCCCTCGCGGTCCAGCGTTGCCAGCAAATTGGCCAGCTCCACCGCACTCTTGACGTTCATCTTGTCGAAGATGCGCGCCCGGTGCACCTCCACCGTGCGCACGCTGATGCCCAGTTCATCGGCGATCAGCTTGTTGGGCCGGCCGTCCACCACCAGGCGCATGACTTCCTGTTCGCGCTCGGTCAGATCGGCCAAGGCGCGCCGCAGCTGGTCGCTGCCACGGCGGGCCTGTATGGCGCGCGCACTGACGGCCAAAGCCTCTTCCACGCGGTCCACCAAGCTGTTGTTGGAAAAGGGCTTCTCGACAAAGTCGAAGGCACCGCGCTTGACGGTGGCCACGGCCGTTGGCACGTCGCCATGACCCGTCAGCAGGATGACCGGCAGCAACTGGAGCAGACCCCGCTCGGCCAGGCGTTCGAACAGCACCAGGCCGCTGGTGCCTGGCATGCGCACGTCCAGCACCAGGCAGGCAGGCGAGCCCGGCCAGGGCGCAGCCCGCTGCGCCAGCCAGGCTTCAAAGGCGTCGGCGCTGGCAAAACCTTCCGACAGCAGCCGGCGCGAACGCAGCAACCAGGCCAGCGCGTCGCGCACGACATCTTCGTCGTCGACCAGATAGACGACAGGCAATCCGAGGGTGGGATCGAGGTTCATGCAGCAGCTTGCTCGGCCGCTAGTATGAATCGGCGCGTGGGACGGGAGTGGCGGCGGGTGCGGTGCGCTCGGGCGGTGGCCTTGGCGTGGGCAGGGTGAAGCGGAATTCGGTGCCTCGCTTGCCGGGACCGGGACCGAAGTCCAGGGCGCCGCCGTGCTGTTCGATCACCGTTCGGCACAGGCTCAGACCCAGGCCCATGCCTTCACCGCGGGTGCTGAAAAAGGGCGTGAAGAGCTTGGCCGCAACTTCCGGCGCGATGCCGGTGCCGGCGTCGGACACGCTGAAGGTCACCCAGCGTTCATGGGTGCGCCGCGCACCCAGGGTCAGCACCCGTTGGCTCAGGTCGGGCACGGCGTCCATGGCCTGGATGCCGTTGCGGCTGAGGTTCAAGAGCACCTGTTCGACCATCGTGCGGTCGCAACGCACACGCGGCATGGGGTCACCCCCTGTTGGCAAATCCAGCACCACTCGAACGCCGCTCTTCTGGGCCTGCAGACGAACCAGCGGCATCACCGCCTCGAGGAGTTGGTCCACCGCGATTGTTTCGTGCTGCTGCTCTCGCCGGCGCACAAAGGCATGCACGCTCTTGATGACACGACCCGCACGGTCGGCCTGTTCGGCGATGCGCGTCATGGCCTGGTGAAGCATGCCCGCCGTGTCGTCGTCGGGCGCTTCCAGCAAGTTCAGTGATCCACTGGCATAGCTGGCAATGGCGGCCAAAGGCTGGTTCAGTTCGTGGCTCAACAGCGACGCCATCTCGCCCACGGTGGCCAGGCGCGCACTGGCCTGCAGCCGGTCCTGCTGCTGGCGCGACAGTTCCTCGACGCGACGCTGCGCGCTCATGTCCAGCACGGCGCTCATCCAGCCTGCATGGCGTCCTTCGCCGTCCACCAGCGGCGCTTCATAGATGACCACCGGGAAGCGCTCGCCGTTCTTGCGCATGAAAACCGTCTCGTAGCCTTCACGCGCCTCGGCCAGGCTGCGGCCCTGGCCGACCAGCCGGCGCTGCTGACGGCGTTCGTAGTCCTCGGCAAACTCCGGCGGCCAGTAGGGCTGGTGCGGGCCCGGGTTGCCACGCAGTTCCGCTTCGGCAAAACCCACCATGGCGCAGAAGGCTGGATTGGCGTAGCTGATGGCGCCCTGCAGATCGCGCGCGCGCAGCCCCGTGGGCAGCGAATCTTCCATCGCGTTGCGAAAGGCCAGTGCTTCGCGCAGCGCCCGTTCGGCTTCGGCTCGGCGGCGCCCGTCACGGGCCAGCAGGATCACCACGCCAAAGAGCAGCAGCGACAAGCCGAGCACCAGGGCGGTGGTGAAGTTGGGTATCAGGCTGGGCTGGCGCAGCGCACTGTCGGCGCGCATTTGCAGCGAAGGGCCGGGCAGGTCCACCACATGCTGGCCGACAAACACACCCGCACCGCGCGCCGCGCCAACGCGGGCGAGTCGCGTGCCGTCGGCCTCGATGATCGAGAACTCATGGCGGTGCGACGGGTCGCTGCCCACCGCGGTCTCCAGCACATAGGGCAGGCTCAGCGTGGCCACCAGGTAGCCGACCTCGCGTCCGACCTGCATCACGGGCACGCAGAGGTCGATGGCCTCCACGCCCAGCCCACCCGGCATGGGCACGTAGTAGGACCGTGAAAAAGCCGGCGCACCGCTGCGCTGTGTCTCTCGGCAGGCCAGGTCGGCTTCCAGGTCCAGTTCGCGGTGCGGCATCAGGCTGAACAGACGCGGCGGATACGGCGAGTCCACCGCACCGGTCACGCCCAGCCGCTGGTCGCGCCATTCCAGGCGTTGCAGGCCCGGGCTGCGACGCAGGAGTTCGGTGGCCTCCCGCTCCCAGGCAGCGCTGGGCTGGCCGACGAAGGCCAGCGTTTGCACGGCCACCGTCAGACGGCCGAGTTCCCGTCTGAATTCGGAAGCGGTGCCCGATGCCGCACGCTCTGCGTCGTCCTGCTCGCGGCTCGCCTCGTACTTGATGGTCAACACCACCAGCAGGGTCTGCGCCACGAGCAGCAGCGCCACCAGGGCAGCCCAGAGCAGGGCACGCCGCAGCCGACGTGGACGCGCCAACGTGTCGGGCGAGGGCATGGCGGGTGTCAACACGTCATCCTGAGCACAAGGCTTGAGTGCAAGGCCTGGGTGGGCGTCGCAGTATTGGAGGACCGGCTCCGGTGCGGGCTACGCAGTTTTGCGCATGGGAATGCCCGGCCCGAGCGGCCATGCTTGCGAACCTACAATCCGCGCCCGCCCAGCCGTGGCATGCGTGTGCCAAGAATGTGGGCGAGCGAAAAGCGCCGGGACGCCGCCTCGGGCTTTCGCGAAGACAACAGGAGACTGCGTGATGGCCGACACCAACAAGCCCGATGACCGTGCCCAGGAGCTGCGCCAGGCAGCGCTGGAATACCACGAGTTTCCGACGCCGGGCAAACTGTCCGTCAACGCCACCAAGCAGATGCTCAACCAGCGCGACCTGGCGCTGGCCTACAGCCCGGGCGTGGCCTACGCCTGCGAGGCCATCGTCGACGACCCGGCCAACGCCTTCCGCTACACCGCGCGCGGCAACCTGGTGGCCGTGGTCACCAATGGCACCGCGGTGCTGGGCCTGGGCAACATCGGCCCCTTGGCCGCCAAGCCGGTGATGGAAGGCAAGGCGGTGCTCTTCAAGAAGTTCGCAGGCATCGACGTCTTCGACCTCGAACTGGCCGAGAACAACCTGGACAAGCTCTGCGACATCATCGCGGCGCTGGAACCCACCTTCGGCGGCATCAACCTGGAAGACATCAAGGCGCCGGACTGCTTCTACGTGGAACGCAAGCTGCGTGACCGCATGAAGATCCCGGTCTTCCACGACGACCAGCACGGCACGGCCATCGTGGTGGGCGCGGCGGTCATCAATGCGCTGAAGGTGGTGGGCAAGAACATCAAGGAAGTCAAATTGGTGGCTTCCGGCGCTGGCGCCGCTGCACTGGCCTGCCTGGGCCTGCTGATGAAGCTGGGCCTGCCGCGCGAAAACATCTGGGTGACCGACCTGGCCGGCGTGGTCTACAAGGGCCGCACCGAGCTGATGGACGACGACAAGCTGGGCTTTGCGCAAGACACCCCGCACCGCAAGCTGGCCGACGTGATGCCGGGCGCCGACATCTTCCTGGGCCTGTCGGCCGCGGGTGTGCTGAAGCCGGAGATGCTGGCCAAGATGGGCAAGAGCCCGCTGATCTTTGCCCTGGCCAATCCCACGCCCGAGATCGACCCCGAACTGGCCAAGCAGACCCGGCCCGACGCCATCATTGCCACCGGCCGCTCGGACTACCCGAACCAGGTCAACAACGTCCTGTGCTTCCCGTACATCTTCCGCGGTGCACTGGATTGCGGCGCGACGACCATCACCGACGCGATGGAGATTGCCGCGGTGTACGCCATCGCCGAACTGGCGCAGGCCGAGCAGAGTGACGTGGTGGCGGCAGCCTACGCCGGCGCCACGCTGAGCTTCGGTCCGGAATTCCTGATCCCCAAGCCCTTTGACCACCGGCTGATGGAAAAGATCGCGCCGGCTGTCGCCGAGGCAGCCCAAGCCTCTGGCGTGGCCTTGCGTCCGATTGCTGACCTGCAGGCTTACCGCGAGAAGCTGCGCAGCTTCGTCTACGCGTCGGGCACGACCATGAAGCCCATCTACGACCAGGCCAAGAAGGCGCGCAACAAGCGCGTGGCCTATGCCGAAGGCGAAGAAGAACGCGTGCTGCGCGCCGTGCAGGTGGTGGTCGACGAAGGCCTGGCCCGGCCGACATTGATCGGTCGCCCGGCCGTGATCGCGCAGCGGGTGGGAAAGTTCGGTCTGCGTCTGAAGGAAGGCCTGGACTACGACGTGGTCAATGTCGAGCAGGACGCGCGCTACCGGGATTTCTGGATGACCTACCACCAGTTGACCGAGCGCAAGGGCGTGTCGGTGCACCTGGCCAAGATCGAGATGCGCCGGCGACTGACCCTGATCGGTTCGATGCTGCTGCGCAAGGGTGAAGTGGACGGCATGCTGTGTGGCACCTGGGGCAGCACGGCGCACCAC
This sequence comes from uncultured beta proteobacterium, assembly GCA_963750785.1. Lineage (GTDB taxonomy): Bacteria > Pseudomonadota > Gammaproteobacteria > Burkholderiales > Burkholderiaceae_C > Rubrivivax. Next base: position 217,287 of record CAVVSC010000017.1, read on the forward strand.
CTGCAGTACATCGACCAGGTCATCGGCAAGCGCGCCGGCGGCAGCCCGCGCACCTCGCAGGACGTGCGCGTCTATGCCTGCATGAATGGTCTGCTGCTGCCGGGCCGCCAGGTCTTCCTGGTCGACACCCACGTCAACGCGGACCCGACCCCGGAGGAACTGTGCGAGATCACGGTCATGGCTGCCGAGGAAATGATGCGCTTCGGCCTGATCCCCAAGGCTGCGCTGCTGTCGCACAGCAATTTCGGCACCAGCGACCAGCCCAGCGCGGTCAAGATGAGGCGCGCGCTGGCCCTCATCCGCGAGCAAGCCCCGTGGCTGGAAGTGGACGGCGAAATGCACGGCGACCTTGCGTTGGACGCAGAACAGCGCCAGAAGCTGATGCCGCGCAGCACCCTGACCGGCGAAGCCAACCTCTTGGTGCTGCCGAACATCGACGCCGCCAACATCGCGTACAACCTGCTGAAGACGGCCGCCGGTGGCGGCATTGCCATCGGCCCGGTGCTCCTGGGCGCCGACAAACCGGTGCACGTATTGACCCCATCGGCCACGGTTCGTCGCATCGTGAACATGACAGCGCTCACCGTGGCTGACGCGGAAGCAGGTCGGAAGGGCGCCTGAGCCCACCTGCAGTTCAGCAGTGGGCGCTATGTGAGCGCCCACTGATAAGCCCTGCTCACTGCCCCAATATCGGGCAGCACCTTGAGTTTTTAGGGGGGTTACGGTAGCATTTCGGTTTGATTTTTCAGGGTTAACCCGTGTTCTGGACCGGATTGGCCACGTCGAACGCACAGATTCGGCGGGCAATGCAGGCAACACTGCAAGCGCGTTTGCAAACGCCACTGCAAGCGTTACGCCATGGAACCGCAGCCGTCATGGTGGCGGGCGCCCTGGCCGCCAGCGGTGCGGTGTGGGCCCGGACGGCTGACGCGGAATCCGGTGCGCTGGCGGCGGTGTCGCTTGCCAGCTTGCCGGTCCAGGCTCAATCGACCTACCAGCTGATCCTGGCTGGCGGGCCCTTTCCCTACCCCAAGGACGGGATCGTGTTCGGCAACCGCGAACGCATCCTGCCCGCCAAGACCCGGGGCTACTACCGCGAGTACACGGTCAAGACGCCCGGGTCGCGGGACCGGGGAGCCCGACGCATCGTCTGCGGCGGCAAGCCGCCGAGCCAGCCCGACGCCTGTTTCTACACCGACGATCACTACGCGAGCTTCAAACGCATCGCCACTTCGAAAGCTGCACCGTGAACGCCGGACCTGACATCGCCAGCATCGTTTTCTCACCATCACCACCAACAAGGAGGACCGCGACCATGGAGTTGCAGACCATCCGACCCAACCTCGTGCAGGCCATCCGCGCCTACAGGGTTGATGACCTCTTGAAAGCGGCCGAAACCGCAGGTCATCATTTCCTGTATGCCAACCTGTCCAGTGCGCAGACCAAGCAGGACGTGCTGGACGGCATCGCCGCGGCGTTCACGTTCCCGGTCCACTTCGGCAAGAACCTGGACGCGCTGTACGACTGCATGACCGACCTGGTCCACAAATCGGGCCAGCAGCCCGGCTTCGTGGTGGTGCTGGAACAGTTGCCCGACAACCCGCGCTTCGACCGCGAAGCGCGTGAGCAGTTGCTGGAAGTCTTCCGGGATGCCGCGGAATACTGGGGGGAACGACGAATACCGTTCAGGTGTTTTTATTCTTTTCAGTAGCCCGCTCCCAAGAAACAGGGTCATGGGAGCGGGCGACGGAAGTGGCCCCCACCGCAGCAGCTACCACCACCGCAGCCGTCAAGCCGGCCGCCAAGGTGGTGCCCAAGAACGGCACCAACCCCAACTTCGGCATGAACATGCCGATGATGAGCAGTGCCTTCGACACGGCCGCCTGGTTGAACGCCGCGTAAGCGCGCACTGACCGGTCCGCCCACACAGGGGCTCCCCGCAAGGGGAGCCCCTGTTGCTTTCTACGCCGACGTTGGAGCCGGCAGGCGCGCCAAGGCCAGGTATTCAGCCACGGGCACCTCTTCGGCCCGGCGCTGCAGATCAAAGGGCACGCTGATGCCCTGCTGCTCCAGCCAACGGCCCAGGGTGTGGCGCAGGATCTTGCGGCGCTGCGAGAACGCCACCTGCACCAGTTCGCTCAGGCGAGCAGGCTCGACCGACGGATCCTCCGCCAGCGGCTCCATGCGCACCACGGCCGAGTCGACCCGCGGTGGCGGATCAAAGGCATCGGGCGGAACGAAGAGCACATCTTCGATTCGGTAGCGCCACTGCAGCATCACGGACAGCCGCCCATAGTCCTTGTTGCCCGGTCTGGCCGCCATGCGGTCCACGACTTCCTTCTGCAACATGAAATGCTGGTCCTGCACCTCGCCCGCAAAGGGCAGCAGGTGGAACAGGATGGGCGTGGAGATGTTGTAGGGCAGGTTGCCCACCACGCGCAGCTTCTGGCCTTCCGGACGCGGCAGGGCCGCGAAATCCACCTTCAGCACATCGCCTTCCACCACCTGCAGTAAGGGCTGCTTGCGCAAGCGGGCCGCCAGGTCGCGGTCGAGTTCGATGACGGTCAAGGTGCCGGCGCGTTCCAGCAACGGCTGCGTCATGGCGCCCAGCCCGGGACCGATTTCCACCACGGCCTGGCCCGGACGAGGGTCAATGGCCCGCACGATGCCGTCAATGACCGTGGTGTCGACCAGGAAGTGCTGGCCGAAGCGCTTTCTGGCGACGTGTCCGCTCAAGCGCGACCGCAGGGCTGCATCACTGGGGCGGCTCGCGGTACTCGACGTAGGCGCGCGACCGCAGTTCCTTGGTCCAGTCCAGATAGGCCTGGTCAAACTTCTGCTCGCGCAGCACGTTGCGCGCCTGTTCGCGTTGCTGCTTGGGCTCCTGCGCCACTTCACGGCGCTCCAGCACCTGGATCAGGTGCAAGCCAAACCGAGAGGTCACGGGTTCGGACATGCCACCCAGGGCGAGCTGGTTCATGGCCTGCTCGAATTCCGGCACCATGACGCCGGGCGCGGCCCAGCCGAGGTCACCGCCACTGGCAGCGCTGCCGTCTTCGCTGTACTGGCGCGCGATTTCTTCGAAGGTCTTGGTGCCGGCTTCGATCTGGCGGCGGTATTCGGACAGGCGGCGCGCGGCCGTCTGCGCGTTGAGTTGGGGCGATGTGCGCAGCAGCACATGGCGGGCGCGTGTCTGCGTCACGGTCCCGCTGTTCACGTCCTTGCGTTCCACCAGCTTCAGCACGTGGAAGCCCGCGCCCGACCGCACCAGGGCCGGTGCGATCTCGCCCGCCTTCAGGCCCTTCACCGCATCGACAAACAGGTCCGGCAAGCGAGATGCCGGCTTCAGCCCGATCTCACCGCCCTTGGCGCGGTTGCCGTCCTCGGACAGTTCGATCGCCACCTTGGCGAAGTCTTCACCACCACGCACACGGGCCAGCGCGTCTTCGGCGATCTTGCGGCGCGCGGCCAGCGCCGACGGCGACAGGCCTTCGGCCACCGAGACCAGGATCTGCGCGATATTGGTTTCGGCGTCGGCCTGTGCGGCACCGCGCCGCTCGGCCAGAAGCCGATCCACCTCTTCGTCGCTGATCTTGATGCGCTGGTAGACCTCGCGCTCGCGCAGCCGCTCGATCATGATCTGGTCGCGCAGGTTGGCGCGGAAACGGCCGTAGTCCATGCCTTCGGCGCGCAAGCGGTCGCGCAAGACGTCCAGCGTCAACTGGTTCTGCTGGGCGATGTTCTGCACGGCACGATCGACTTCGAATTCGTCAACCTTCATGCCGCTGTCGCGCGCGGCGGTGACGATGGCGCGCTCGTCGATCAGCGTGTCCAGCGCCTGACGGCGCAGTTCGACATCTCCAGGCAGCTTGATGCCCGAACGGCTGGCCTCGGCCTGGGCGCGCTGGATGCGCAATTCGACCTCGCCCGCGGTGACCAGTTCCTGGTTCACCACCACCGCGATGTAGTCGCCATTCAGGGGCGCACGGGACTCGGCCGCCAGCAGGCCGGTGCAAACCAGCAGCGGCAGCAAAGCCAAGAGGGGGGCGCGTGCGTGGCGCAATCGTGCAGTCATGAGAAGGGGACTGGGAAAAAATCTTCAGGGCCGGTCAGCGTCCGGCGAGGAACCCTGTGAGCGATCGTCGCGCAGCAGGCGGTAACCGGGGATATTGTCCTTCAAGACCCTCAGTGGATTGGATCCGATCCGCGACAGGCCTACCAGTTCCAATTGCAAGGACAAACGGGTGGTGGCCTGGCTCTGGCCGGTGGACACCTGCTGGGCCACAAAGCGGCCGATCCAGCAGCCGGCGTCGTATTCCACGCCCAGCACGGAATCCGTCAGCCGCCGGTCCTTCATGCTGTAGTTGAAGCGCCCTACGGTGTACCAGGTGCCGCTGCAGGTGTTGGACGACAGGTTCTGCAACGACGAGGCCCGGCGCCCGGCATAGGGCTCGCCCAGGATCGGCCATTGCCAACCCACTTCCAGTTGCTCGGACAGGCCGCGCGCCAGGCGGTAGGTGGTGCTCACTGTGCGAAACGGACCAGGCGAGTAGCGGGCACCGACGATCGAGCGAATGGAACGCTGCAAGTCGGTGCTGTACTGCACCGCGCCATCAAAGGTCCAGCCCGGCAGCACGCTGGTGGACCCGACCAGCAGCGCGTCTGAAAAGCGCTGGGTCAGCGGAGCGCCGTCGGGCGTGCCGTCGGCCTGGGCGGTCACGCGCTGGGTGCGAAACAACATGCGCTGCACCAGGCCCAGGCGCAGGGCCTCGGCACCACTTTGCGCGTCGACCAAGCGGGTGGTGAAGCCGGCGGTGAGTTGGTGCGAATCGCTGACCCGGTCGACGCCCGAAAACGCGTTGTCGCTGAAGAGCGAGACAAAATTGAAGTCCTTGGCCGCCGAGTCGTAGTTGGGCAGGTTGCTCTGCAGCCGGTAAGGCGTGTTGACATACAGGAAGCGCGGCTCCAGGGTCTGGTGCAGGCGGCGGCCGAAGGCTTCGGTGCTGCGTTCCAGTTCGATGCCGGTGTCCAGGCTGAAGCTGGGGATCACGCGCGAGGCGCGCACCAGCGCGGCCGGCGAAAGCGCCGTGTTGTCGTAGGCCGCCGCGTTGACAGCCAACTTCGGCACCACCCACCATCCCGGCTCCCGCCAGGGTCGGCTCAGCGCCCCCAGCAAGTGCCAACGGTCGCCCGTGGCGCGGGTGGTGACGACGCCCGACGTGCTGGTGGTGGTGAGCTGGTTACCGGGCAGGCTGAAGCGATTGAATTCGGTCTCGCTGGCGTATTCGAATCCCCAGCCCAGGCCGCCCGTCACGCGCAGCCCGATTTGCGGCGCCCGTTCATAAGGTGCGTCGATGACCGAGTCGCTCGCTTGCAGCACCTGCCATTTGCTCAGGCGTGCGTAGAACTCACCTTCGCCCAGCGGCAAGGTCAAGGGCCGCTGCACGCCCAGGCGCAAGGGCAGCAGTCGTGCCGTGAGGCTGCGGCTGGCGTCGGGGAAGTCCTTCCACCAATCCGGGTCCGACACCCGCGCCAGGTGGGCGTCATAGCGGAAGCCAGCTGGCAGCTGCCCGTCATGGCTCCACACCACGGCGTTGCGCGAACTGCCAAAGACCCGGTCATGCGGCAGCCAATCGACGCGCAGCGTGCCGTCCAGGCTGGGTTCCAGGTAGCGGAATTCCGTGTCCAGCCCGAAGCCTCGCCGCGTGATGATGCGCGGCGCCAGCGTGGCGTCACGGTTGGGCGCGATATTCCAGTAGTAGGGCACCGACAGCATCAGGCCACTTCGGTTGTCGGTGTCCATGGATGGTGGCAGCCAGCCCGACTTGCGCGCGTCACCCAGGGGGAAGCTGAGCGTGGGCATCGCCAGGATGGGCGTGCCCAGGAAGCGAAGCACCGCGCCCTCGGCCACGCCTTCGTTGGCGTCCAGGTCGATGGTGACGCGGTCGGTGCGCAGCACCCAGGCGGGCTCGGTGCCGTCGCTGTCACGCGGACAACTGGTGTAGATCGCCTGGGTGGCGCGGGTGCGGCCCTGGCCCAGGAATTCCAGTTTCTGTGCGCTGCCGCCGGCGCCGAGGGACAGGAATTCGAACTCCGGCCGCAGGAAGAAGCCCTCAAAGCGCTGCACGCTGACTTCCAGCTCGGGCCCACTGTAGACAGCGCCTTCGCGGCTGACCTTGACGTGCCCCACCGCGCGCGCCAGGTCTCCAGGCGTGTCGTAGGACAAGCGGTCGGCCTGGATGACCAGCCCGCCACGGCGGAACTCCACGTCGCCTTCGGCCACGGTCTGCAGGTCCGGTTGCGTGGTGATCTTCTGCGCCTGCAGCACGATGGGCAGGCGCCGCGCGGCGTCGCCGCGCGGCAAAGGCATCAGACGCGGGCTGCTCTGCAGCGGCGTGCTGGCGCCCGCGGAAGCTGCCGAGGCGGGGGCAAAAGCTGCCTGGGGTGCCGCCGGATCCGCCGTCTGGCTGCGGGCACCGTGGGCGCCCAGGCCACCCAGGGCGGCCACCAGGGCCAGCAGGGGGATTCGCATGCGGTGCAAGAAGGGGCTGGGTGCGGCGGTTTGCTGAGGGCGGATTTGTAGAATCGATTATCCATGAGGGCCTGCCGTTGACTGTGTCGCTGCCTGTGAACTGGGCCGACCCGGCCCGCCAATCCGCCTTCGAGCGCTGGTTCGAAGCCATTGCGCCACGCCATGACCTGGACGCACGCACCCTGCAACCCGCGTCTGCCGATGCCAGTTTCCGCCGCTACCTGCGGGTGCAGTCCGGCACGGGCAGCCTGATCGTCATGGACGCCCCGCCGCCGCAAGAAGACGTGCGGCCCTTCGTCCATGTGGCCAGGCTGCTGCAGGCCGCTGACCTGAACGCTGCACGGGTGCTGGAAGCCGATGTGCAGCAGGGCTTCCTGCTGCTGACCGACCTGGGCCGGACGCTGTACCTGGACGCGCTGCGGGATGCATCCGAACCCGCAGCCGACCAGATGATGCGCGATGCCGCGCAGACCCTGGTGCACTTTCAGCAGCGTGTGCCAGCCGACACCCTGCCGCCCTTTGACGAAGCCCTGCTGCGCCGCGAACTGGACCTCTTCCCCACCTGGTGCGTGCAGCGCGAATTCGGCATCACCTGGTCCGACAAGGAGACCAAGGCCTGGGAGTTCATCTGCCAGAAGCTCGTGGGCAGCGCGCTGGCGCAGCCTCAAGTAGCCGTGCATGCCGACTGGATGCCACGCAACTTGATGGTCATGCCGGCGGGCGAACCCAGCCCCGGCATCCTGGACTTCCAGGATGCGGTGCGCGGCCCCATCACCTACGACATGGCGTCCCTGCTGCGCGACGCCTTCATTTCCTGGCCCGAAGACCAAGAAATCGACTGGGCCGTGCGCGCCTGGGAAATGGCGCGCAAGGCCGGCCTGCCAGTGGACCGTGACTTTGGCGAGCACTGGCGCGCGCTGGAGTGGATGGGCCTGCAGCGCCACCTGAAGGTGCTGGGCATCTTCTGCCGCCTGAAGCACCGCGACGGCAAGGTCCACTACGCGCAGGACCTGCCGCGCTTCTTTGCCTACGCCACCAAGGTGGCGCTTCGCTACCGGCCGCTGGGGCCGCTGCTGGCGCTGCTGGAACCGATGTCCGGCGCCGAGGTGGCACAGGGCTTCACGTTCTAGTGACGGGTCGTCTCGCAGCCTGCTGCGGCCAGCCAGGGGTCGCGGTCTTCGCCACCGAAGATCTGCAGCAGGAAGTCCAGGAATACGCGGGTGCGCGCCGGCAGGTGGCGGCGGCTGGGCATGCCGGCCCACAGCGTCACGTTGAACATGCGCCAGTGCGGCAGCACCCGCTCCAGCGCATGTTCCATCAGCGCGTCTTCAATGACGTAGCTCGGCAGCCCTGCGATGCCCAGGCCCGCCAGCGCCGCGGCGTACATGGTGTCGATGTGCGTGGTGGCCAGCGCTGGGTGGCGTGTGGCGGGCAGCGAAAAAGTCTCGAAATCCGGCTCGCCGGGCGTGCCGCCGCTGACAAAGCTCAAGCCTCGCAGCAAGGATCCCAGCGGCGGGATGATGGCTTCGTGGTTCACCAGTTCCCGGGGGTGACCGGGGCGGCCGCGGCGGTCCAGGTATTCGGGTGATGCACAGACCACCACCTCCGACCGCGCCAGGCGCCGTGCGATGAAGTCGCCGTCCGGCGCGTCGCGGCTGGCGAAGATGGTGATGTCATGCCCATCGCTCACCGAATCCACCGGCCCGGGCGACACCAGTTCCAGCGTCACCTGGGGGTAGTCCACCTGGAAGCGCGGCAGGTGCTTGGCCAACTGGTGCACGGCAATGGCCGGCGGGCAGAGCACCCGCACGTGGCCGCGCGGAACCTTGGTGGACTCGCTGGCCAGCGCCTCGGACTCTTCCACCTCCAGCAGGATCTGCCGCACCTTGTCGAGGTACTGCTCGCCGGTTTCCGTCAGCGCCAGGCTGCGGGTGTTGCGGTTGAGCAGGCGCGCGCCCAGGTGGGTTTCCAGTTCGGCCACGATGCGCGTGACCACCGGCGGCGCCATGTCCAGGGCGCGGGCAGCCTTGGCGAAGGCGCCTTCGTCCACCACCTTGGCGAAAACTTTCATGGCACGGAGCTGGTCCATCGTGGGCGGGTGCGAATGCTGTGAAGGATGCCAAGCGTCGCACACCTTTGATTGCGGCATAGCTCTTCGGGTGGAAGCCCTTGCTCACACGCTGGTGCGGTGGCCGGAGACAATCGCCCATGTTTGCCTTCTTCGAATCCCGCATCCGCCCCACGGCGTTGCCCGGCACTGCGCCGCCGCCAGGCCTGATCGCCTTCTACTGGCACTTCGTGCGCCAGTCGCGCCACCTTTTCGGCGCCATGTTCGTCACCGGCCTGGTGGTGGCGATGATCGACACGCTGATTCCCGTCTTCATCGGCAAATTGGTGCGGCTGATGGAGTCGCCCGACCGCGCCGCTGCACTGGTCCAGTCGCTGCCTGCGCTGATTGCGATGGCCTTGCTGGTGATGCTGGGCCGGCCGCTCGCCCTGCTGATGGACAGCCTCGTGCGCAACAACGCCGTGGTGCCGGGCGTCACCAGCCTGATCCGCTGGCAGAGCCACTGGCACGTGGTGCGCCAGAGCTGGCCCTTCTTCCAGAACGACTTTGCCGGCCGCATTGCCAACCGCGTGATGCAGACCAGCAATGCCGTGCGCGAAAGCGTGGTCAGTTGCATCCGCGCCGTCTGGTACATCGTCGTCTACGGCCTGTCCGCCCTGGTGCTGATGGCCATCGCGGACTGGCGCCTGGCCCTGCCCACGGTGCTGTGGTTTGTGGGCTATGTGTTTTTCTTGCGCTACTTCGTGCCCAAGATGCGGGACCTGGCCAAGACCAGCAGCGAACTGCGCAGCCAGGTCATGGGCCGCGTGGTGGACAGCTACACCAACATCCTCACGGTGAAGCTGTTCGCCCGCGCGCGTGACGAGGACGCCTACGTGCGCGAGGTCATCGACGACCATGCAGCCGCCATTGCCGCCCACATGCGGCTCATCACGCAGTTCATGACCACGCTGTCGGCGCTGAACGCGGCGCTGCTGGTGGGCACGGCGGCCATCGGCATCACTTTGTGGGGTCAGGGCCTGATCGACGCCGGCACGGTGGCCACGGCGCTGCCGCTGGCCTGGTCCATCTCCAACGTGGCCGGCTTCGTGAGCTGGGAAGTCACGGGCATCTTCGAGAACGTGGGCGTCGTTCAGGAAGGCATGGAAACCATCGCCGTGCCGCATGCCATGGACGACAAGCCCGGTGCGCGCGAGCTGGACGTGCAGCAGGGCGAAATCCGCTTCGAACACGTCACCTTCACCTATGGCCGCAACGACGGCAAGAAGGTGCTGGACAACCTGAACCTGGTCATCCGCCCCGGCGAGCGCGTGGGCCTGATCGGCCGCAGCGGCGCCGGCAAGAGCACCCTGGTGAACCTGCTGCTGCGCTTCCACGACCTGGAACACGGCAGCATCCGCATCGACGGCCACGACATCCGCGAGGTGACGCAGGAAAGCCTGCGCTCCGCGATCGGCATGGTGACGCAAGACACGAGCCTGCTGCACCGGTCCATTGCGGCCAACATCGGCTACGGCAAGAGTGGCGCCACGCGGGCCGAGATCGAAGCCGCTGCAGACAAGGCGCAGGCGCACGAGTTCGTCATGGGCCTGCAGGACTGGAAAGGCCGCACCGGCTACGAAGCCCAGGTGGGTGAGCGCGGCGTGAAGCTGTCCGGTGGCCAGCGCCAGCGCATCGCCATTGCGCGCGTGGTGCTGAAGGACGCGCCCATCCTGGTGCTGGACGAGGCCACGTCGGCCCTGGACAGCGAAGTGGAATTGGCCATCCAGAGCCAGCTGCTGGGCTTGATGGAAGGCAAGACGGTGATCGCCATTGCGCACCGGCTGAGCACCATTGCGCGCATGGACCGGCTCATCGTGCTGGAACAAGGGCGCATCGTGGAAACCGGCACGCATGCCGAACTGCTGGCCCTGAATGGCCACTACGCCAAGCTGTGGGCGCACCAGAGCGGCGGATTCCTGCCCGACGAACTGGACGAAGGCTCGGAGACAGAAGTCGCGGACGAAGCCGAGGTGTCAAAGGCCTGAAGTCTGTGGGCCCGACAATCCGGGCCTAAATTTGGACAAAGATGGACTTGCTGACCTTTGCACTCGACTTCATCCTGCACGTCGACCGCCACCTCTCGGACTTCGTCACCGCTTATGGCGGCTGGGTCTACGCGCTCTTGTTCCTGATCATCTTCGTCGAGACGGGCCTGGTGGTCATGCCCTTCCTGCCGGGCGACAGCCTGTTGTTCGTGGTGGGCGCGCTGTGCGGGGTGGGGCTGATGAGCCTGCCGCTGTCCATGCTGTTGCTGACCGCAGCGGCCGTGCTGGGCAACCAGACCAATTACGCCATCGGCCGGCACATCGGCCCGCGGGTCTTCGGCTGGGAGAACAGCCGCTGGTTCAACCGCGAAGCCTTTGACCGCATGCACGCTTTCTACGAGCAGTACGGCGGCATCACCATCGTCGCGGCGCGCTTCATGCCCTTCCTGCGCACCTTCGCGCCCTTCGTGGCGGGCGTGGCGCAGATGACGCGCAGCAAGTTCACGCTCTACGACGTCAGCGGCGGCGCGCTGTGGGTCTGCAGCCTGACCCTGGTGGGTTACGTGTTTGGCAACGTGCCCTGGGTCAAGCAGAACCTGTCCAACATCATCTGGGCGATGATCCTGATCCCCGGTGTGGTCATCATTGCCGGGGCGCTGAAGGCCAAGCTCACGGGCAAGCGGCGATCACCTGCGCCACCGCAGCCGTGAGCTTCTTGCCGTAGGGCACGTGCAGGAACTCGTTGGGTCCGTGGGCGTTGCTCTTCGGGCCCAGAACGCCGCAGACCATCATCTGCGCCTTGGGGAATCCCTTGCCCAGCATGCTCATGAGCGGAATGGTGCCGCCCTGGCCGATGTAGCCCACCGGTGCGCCGAACTGCGCGGTGGACGCGGCATTCAGTGAATCTTGCAGCCAAGGCGCCAGATCGGGTGCGTTCCAGCCGGTGGCCCCCAAGGCCCCCGCGCGGCCATCGGCGTGGAAGGTCACCTTGGCGTTGTAGGGCGCGTTGTCTTCCAGCAGCGCCTTGAGCTTCAGCGACGCTTCGTTGCCGTCCACCAGCGGCGGCAGGCGCAGGCTCAGCTTGAAGGCGGTGTAGGGGCGCAGCACGTTGCCGGCACTGCCCAGGTCGGGGAAGCCTTCGACACCGGTGACGCTGAGTGTCGGCCGCCAGGTGCGGTTCAGCAGCGCTTGCACGGGGTCGGTCGTGGTGGGCAAGGTCGCGCCGCCATCCGCGCCGCAGGCCCAAGGGAAGCGCTTCCAGACTTCGTCCTTCAGGATCGCAGCCGTGGTTTGTGTCTGTTCCAGCCTGGAAGCAGGAACTTCGCAGTGGAAGCTCTCGGGCAGCAGGCGGCCGGTGTTGCTGTCCTCCAGCCGGTCCAGCACATTGCGCAGGATGCGGAAGCTGCTGGGCACCACGCCGCTGCTGTCGCCGCTGTGGATGCCTTCGGACAGGATCTCCACCTTCAGCACGCCGCTGACCATGCCGCGCAGGCTGGTGGTGAGCCACAGCTGGTCGTAGTTGCCGGCGCCGCTGTCCAGGCAGACCACCAGGCCGACGTTGCCAAGGCGGCCCTTCAGCGCGTCCAGGTAGGCGGGCAGGTCGGGGCTGCCACTTTCTTCGCAAGCTTCGATCAGGCCCACGCAGCGCGGGCGTGGAATGCCCTGCTTGTCCAGTGCTTCAATGGCGGTGATGGCGGCATACACCGCGTAGCCATCGTCCGCGCCACCGCGGCCGTAGAGCAGGCCGTTTTCGTACTTGGGCGTCCAGGGGCCCAGGTCACGCCGCCAGCCGTTGAATTCGGGTTGCTTGTCCAGGTGGCCGTAGAGCAGCACAGTGTCGCCCGCCTCGGCCTTGGTCGCCGGGATGTCGAAGAAGATCAGTGGCGTGCGGCCGTCCAGCCGGATCACCTCCAGGGTCAGGCCCGCGACCTTTCGGCCTTCCACCCAGGCGGCTGCGTCGCGCACCACGCGGTCCAGCAGGCCGTGTTCGGACCACTGCGCGTCGAACATGGGGCTCTTGGCCGGCACCGCGATGTAGTCGGTGAGCGCGGGCACGATGCGCTGGTCCCAGGCTTCGTCGGCATAAGCGGAAAGTGCCGCGACTTCGGCGGTGCGGGTGGGTGCGTTCATGGGCGCTCCTGCAGCGGAAAACGTTGGAGCCAATCGGTCAGGCGTTGAAGCACCTGGGCTTTTTCTGGCTCGTTGAAGATCTCGTGGAACAGGCCAGGATAGTCCTGAGCCGTGAGCACCGATTGTGGCGCCGCCGCCGCAAAGCGCGCACTGCCGGTGGGCGCCACGCAGCGGTCGGCCCCGGCCCACAGCAGCAGCGTGGGCAGCGTCCATCGCGGCGCACGTGCGATGAGCTGTTCACCCGTGTCGACGATGAAGCGCACCAGACGTGGCGACACGCGGTCGTGCACCATCGGATCGTCCACATAGGCCTTCACCACGGCCGGGTCGCGGCTGATCCAGGCAGGCTTCAGCCCGTTGCCGACACCCAGGTTCGGCGCGATGGGGCCCAGCACGGACAGCAAGAACTTCTGGAAGCCATTCATGCCCGGGTCCAGTGCAGGCGACGACATCACCAAGCCGTCCAGCGGGCGGTACCAGGGCGCGGGCGCCTTGGCCAAGCCTTCGGCCACGAAGCGGCCGGCGATCAGCCCACCCATGCTGTGGCCCAGCAGTACTCGCGCGCCACCGGGCCAGCGGGTGCTGATCTGGTCGTGCACCAGCGCCACGTCCGCCATCAGCGCGTGACTGTCGGCCAGGCGGCCGCGCTGGCCGTTGCTTTCGCCATGGCCGCGCAGGTCATGCCCGGCCACGTGCCAACCTGCCGCGTTCAGCGCAGCAGCCACATGGGCATAGCGGCCGCTGTGCTCGCCCAGGCCATGCACCAGCTGCACCGAGCCCCGCACGGCGCCGGCAGCCGGCCAGACGCGAAGCTTCAGCGCCAGTCCATCCAGAGTCGTCAGCGTTTCCATGGCACTGATTCCACCATGCGCGCCGCTATGCTGGACCCCATGGAAAACGCCCAGTACGCCAACGACTTCTTTGCCCTCTCCATCCCTGCGCCGGGAGTGGCCCACCTGCAGTTCAACCGGCCCGAGCGGCTGAACACGCTGGCGCCAAGCTTCTTTCCTGCCATGCGTGACGCCGTTCTGGCGTTGAATGCCTCGGGTCAGACCCGCGCCCTGGTGATCTCCTCGACGGGCAAGCATTTCAGCGCCGGCATGGCGCTGGATGTGTTTGCGAGCACGGACCTGGGCCTGAGCACCACCACGTCCCGCGGCCGCCTGGCCTTCCAGGACCACCTGCGCCAACTCATGCGCTGCTTCGACGTGCTGGAAGAAGCACGCTTTCCGGTCATTGCCGCCATCCAGGGCGGCTGCGTGGGCGGCGCCTTGGACCTGGCTGCCGCTTGCGACTTGCGTTTGTGCAGCGCCGACGCTTTCTTCACCGTGCAGGAGATCCACATCGGCATGGCCGCCGACCTGGGCATCCTGCAACGCCTGCCCAAGATCGTGGCGCCCGGCATTGCCAAGGAAATGGCCTACTTGGGTCACCGTCTGGGCGCGGAGCGGGCGCTCGCCGTCGGCCTGGTCAACGCCGTGTGGCCGGATGCCACCACCCTGGTCGACAGAGCCTTGGCCATGGCGCAAGACATCGCTGCCAAATCGCCGCTGGCCATTGCCGGCAGCAAGGCGGCACTGAATTACGCAGTGGACCACCCCACGGCGGAAGCGCTGTCGCAGATGACGCTGCTGCAAAGCGCCATCTTCGATTTGGACGAGATGGCGGTCGCCATTCAGGCCTGGAAGGCCAAGCACGCGGCGGCCTTTGACGACTTGGTCGCGGCTCATCCACCAGCATCCTGATTCAAAAGGTCTGCGCCCAAGGCGCGGCTTGCCCCGAAAAGCAAAAAGGCCCCGCAGTGCGGGGCCTTGATTGGCATGGCCGACGTCAGCCCGAAGATTCCGAGCCCGAACGAAGCGGCAAGTCGGGATCCTCAGGCCGTCTTGCGGCGCTTGGAAGCGGCGCCCAGACCCACCAGGGCCAGGCCAACCAGGGCCAGGGTCGCCGGTTCCGGCACGCGCACAGTCACGCTCAACGTGGAGCCAAAGAAAGCCAACGGGTCGAGAGAGGTCGTGTCCTGAATGAACAGCGTCCAAGTGCCGGCGGAGTTGAAGCCGTTGAAGGCCGCCAAGTTACCGACCGGGCGGAAGGTGCCCGAAACCACCGACGAGCCACCCACCGTGGAGCTTGCGGAGTCATCAAAGGTGACCGTCTGCCGACCAGCTCCCGGCTGTTGACCCGTGTACGTACCCGAATTGACCAGGTTCACTGTGTGCCCAGTGGCGTCGGACAGGCGGAAAATAATCTCATCGTTGAACGAAAAACCAGATCCGACGCAGGCCGTGGCGTTCGCCCCCAGCGACGGGTCATCGCACTTGGCGAAGGAGATGGTGATGTTCACGTCCTGCACCGTGCCGGCGCCCATCGAGAACGAACGCGTACCTGAACTGGCGTCGAAAGAGCCGAAGGTGTTGTTCGTGGCGGTCAACAGGGCGGCATGAGCGCCGACAGCGCCGACAGCCAAGCCAGCGGCCATCACTGCTTGAAGGAGACGGGTCCTGGCAAAGTTGTTCTTCATGGTCAATCGCTCTGTATTTGGGGGTTGATCGAGGAGCTAAAAGCGTCCACTGAACTCAAAGCACTTCTCATGCCAGGATGGAAAATGCAAATAAATCAATAGCTTGCAGATCAAGTCCTGAAAATCGTAACTCAACATGTAAAAAAGTCTGACACGTTTGAAACATAGCTGAAGCACATGGACCCCGGCGGCCAGGGGACCAACCCTTCACAAAGCCTTGAGCAAGTCCTGAACTTCGACGTGACCTGCGAAGCCCGTTCCAAGTTTGGCCAGCATTTCCAGGTGCGGCCTGGCGTCAGACTTCTTGCCTTGCTGGACCAGCAGGCGCGACAAGCGCAGGCGAAGCATGGGGTCCCTTGGGTCCAGCTTCACCGCCTGCTGCTGGGTGTCCAGCGCCTTGTCCAACTGGTTTTCTGATTCCTGGGCCAGCGACAAGGTGTCGAGCAGGGGTGCACGCTCCGGTAGAAGTTCCAAAGCCCGTTGCGCCATGGCGCTGGCACCAGGCTTGCGCTGGGTCGCGAGCAGCCAGGCGATGTTGTTCACTGCGGCCGCATTGCGTGGCTGCTGGGCGATGACTGCGCGGAACTCGGCCTCGGCACGATTCCAGTCCTTCGCTGCCGACGCACGCTCCCCCAGGTAGTAGATGAAGACCGTGTCGGCCGGATTGGCCTTGCGCCACTCGGCCGCAAAACGGCCGGCCTCGTCCGCGCGGCCGCCTTCGCTCAGGCTGCGGTGGAACTTCATGGCCAGGGCGACCGACTTGCCCCGCTGCAGGGCTGCATTGAAGGCCAGGGCGGCAGCGGGCCAGTTGAGGCGATTCGCCTCGATATCGCCTTCCAGTTCAAAACCAGCCGCGCTCTTGGGGTTCCGCTGTTGCATGGCACGCGCGATACCAAGAGCCTCCTGGGGCCGTTTGTCCAGCGTCGCCTGCAGAGCCTGGGCGCGCAGGGCAGGCAAGTGGTCCGGCTCAAGCTCCACGGCCTGGCGCAGCGTGCGCGCCGCCGAATCGCGGTCTTGGCTGGTCTGAAATGCGTCTGCCAGCAGCACCAGGTAGTTCGGGTTCTTCGGTTGAAGGCTGGTCAGCTTCTTGAATGTGCTGACCGCCCGCTGGCTGTCACCGGCGGCAAGCTGGGTCCGCCCCAATGCTTCCATCACCTCCAGGTCGTTGGGCAGAGCCGACGTGGCCTCCTGGGCAGCAGCCAGCGCGCCCGGCGCATCACCATTGCGCTGCAAGCGATCGACCAGTGCCAAGTGGGGCATGGGGTTGGAGCCGTCTGCCTTGGCGGCGTCCCTCAACTGGGCCAGGATCGCTGGCTCGGGGGTGCCAAGCTGCGAGTCCATGTCCACCAGCGCCAGACGTGCCCGGGTGTTGCGGGGGTTCGACTTGATGATGTCCTTGAAGCGTTGGCGCGCCTGGTCGGTGCGCCCGGCGTCAAAGTCCATCGCGGCCAGGCGAGCTACAGCCGGCAGGTACCCAGGCTGTCGTTCCAGTGCCATCTGGTACGCCGTCACGGCCCCGGGCTTGTTGCCCATCAGGAAGAGCACCCGCCCACGCAACATGGCGGGCACGGCGTCCTTGGGCGTCTTCTTCTCCAGCGCCTCGATGGCCTTCAGTGCGCTGGGGAAGTTGCTCTGCTGCATGCGGGCGCTGATCAAGGCCAGGTCCGCGCGGGTGCCGGTATCGCCTTTGGCGATGGCTTCGAACTGGCTGACTGCTGCCTGTTCGTTGCCCTGTGCGTACTGCGCCGCAGCCACGGCAGTGCGCAGGGCTGCATCTTCAGGCGCCACCTTCAACGCGGTCCGGAAGGCCGCTTCCGCCCGCTTGCCTTCGCCCGCCAGCAGGTGGGCTTCGCCGATCAGCGCCAGGCTGGTGGCGTCCGGCTTTTCGGCGTCAGTCTGCGGCTGCAAAAGCTCAATGGCCTTTTCGGGCCGTCCGCTGCCAAGAAAGCTGCGTGCCAGCAGGTGGCGCGCGGTTGCGCTTTGTGGATCCAGCGTGACCGCCCGCCCCAGCTTGCCCTCGGCCTGGGTGTACTGCTGCAGCCTGAGATGCGCCGCGCCTGCCATGACCAGCACGGAATACAGGTTGGGACGCGCAGCCAGCAACCGCTCGGCAATTTCCAGGCTGCCCTTGTAGTCCTTGTCCGCGAAGGCGAACTGCGCCTGCAGGTTCAGGGTCTCCTGATGTTCGGGAGACAGCTTCTGAAGCTTGGCGAATTCGGACTTCGCCTCCGCGACCTGGTTTTGTCGGTTGAGCGCGTCCACGATGGCGGCCTGGATGACGACCGAACCCGGGTTCGAGGTCTGCACCTGCCGCAAGACGCCCAAGGCTCGGGCGCCGTCAGTGCCCATCAGGAACTGCGCCTTCATCAGGCCTGCGGCCTCGTGACCGGGCTCCGCTGAAAGCAATTTGGTCAACTCGGCCAACGCGGCGTCGGTCTGGCCCGCCAACACGTCCATCTTGGCCTTCATCAGGACGGCCTCGGCGTAGCCCGGCCTTGCGCTCAAGGCGGCCGTCAGGCTTCCCCGCGCCATGTCCATGTCACCCTTGCTCGCGTGGGCCGCCGCCAATGTGGTCTTGAGATCCGCGACGGCTTCAGGGTCGTCCAGATTCTCCGTGGCGAATTGCGAGATCACCAAGGCCGCGTCGCCGTGTGCCAGCATGGCCCTGGCCAATTCGGGGATGACCTGCCGTGCAGGGACCTGCGCCTCCAGTGCCTTCCTCAATTCCAGCTGCGCGCCGGCGGCATCGCCGCTGATCAGCAGCACACGCCCCAACATCAAGCGGGCCTCGCCGGACTCAGGGTTCTTGCCCAGTGCGTTCTTGAACTCGATCGCCGCGGCCTTGTAGTCCTTCTGGGCCAACTTGGCCTTGCCTGAAGCAATCAGCTCGGCCTCGGAGTCGCCCATGCTGCATGCCGACACAGCCAGCAGGCTGGCGGCGACCAAGGCCAGGCGAAGCGACAAATGCTTTGGGTTCATGAACTGAAATCGGTGGCAGCCGCAGGTGCGGCCGGGGCCCTGACGCTACAACGGCAGCCCACCCTCCGGCAGGGGGCACCACCGGGTTGCGGGTTCACCCCATGCAGAACACGTTGAGCTTGTTGCCGTCCAGGTCGCGGAAGTAGCCGGCGTAGAAGCCGTCTCCGCGTGGCCCGGCCGGACCTTCGTCCTGGGCGCCCAATTCCATCGCTTTCCTGTAGAGCAGGTCCACCTTGTCCCGGCTGTCCACCACGATGGCCGCCATCACGCCGTTGCCCACCGTGGCGGGCTGCTTGTTGTATGGCTGCATGATGCCCAGGCTGCACTGGTTCATCGAGCAGCCCCAGGCGATGCCGGTCCCGAATTCCATCAAGCGCTTGGCACCGATGACCGCCAGCAGTTCGTCATAGAAAGCCGCGGCGCGCGGCAGGTCGTTGGTGCCGAGGGTGACGTAGCCGATCATGTGAGTCTCCTCTTGAAGTGCGCTAGAGCTTGAAGCCGTAGTCGATGGTCAGCGGCGCGTGGTCAGAAAACCGCTGGTCCAGGTAGATCTTCTCCGCCTTGGCCGTGGCCGCCAGCGCGGGCGTGGCCAGGTGGTAGTCCAGCCGCCAGCCCACGTTCTTGGCCCAGGCCTGGCCGCGGCTGCTCCACCAGGTGTACTGGTCAGGGTGCGGGTTCAAGGTGCGGAAGACGTCGACCAGGCCACCTTCGGTCAGCAGCCGGGTCATCCAGGCGCGCTCTTCGGGCGTGAAGCCGCTGTTCTTCTGGTTGCTCTTCCAGTTGCGGAGGTCAATTTCCTTGTGCGCGATGTTCACGTCGCCCACCAGGATGAATTCGCGCTCGGCCTTGAGCTTCATGAGGTGCGGGAAGATCTTGCCCAGGAAGCGGAACTTGGCGGCCTGGCGCTCTTCGCTGCTGCTGCCACTGGGGAAGTAGCAACTGATGATGCTGAGCTTGCGCTTGGCGGTGTCGAAGCGGGTTTCCACCCAGCGACCTTCGTCGTCGAATTCCTTGTGGCCGATGCCGCTGATCACCGCGCTGGGGGCCTTCCTTGTGTAAAGCCCGACGCCGCTGTAGCCCTTCTTCTCCGCGAAGTGGAAGTGGCCCTGCAGGCCGGCGACGCGGGTGAGCGTCTCGTCCAGGTCTGCAGACTGGGCCTTGACCTCCTGCACACCCATACAATCTGCCGACGCGCTTTCGGCCCACTCCAGAAAGCCCTTCTTTGCCGCGGAGCGGATGCCATTGAGGTTGAGCGTGACGAGCCTGAAAGCCAAAGCGTCCCCCTTCAGAACAAGATGAGCACCAACCCCACCACCCCGTTGGCGCAGTCGTTTGTGCAGTTCGCGGTGCAGGCCGGCGTGCTGCGCTTTGGCGAATTCAAGACCAAGGCGGGGCGGCTGTCGCCCTACTTCTTCAACGCCGGTCTGTTCGACGACGGCGAGAAACTGGGCCTGCTTGCCACATTCTATGCACGACGTTTGCTGCAGGGTGACGTGGCGTTCGACATGCTCTTCGGCCCCGCGTACAAGGGCATCACCCTGGCCTCTGCCGTGGCCGTGGAACTGGCGCGACAGGGCCGCAACGTGCCTTTCGCGTACAACCGCAAGGAAGCGAAGGACCACGGCGAAGGTGGCACGCTGGTCGGCGCACCGGTGCGCGGACGCGTTCTCATCATTGACGACGTCATCTCCGCAGGAACCTCGGTGCGCGAATCCATCACCATGATCCAGAAGGCTGGCGCCACGCCCTGCGGCGTGGCGATTGCGCTGGACCGCCAGGAAAAAGCCACCGAAGGCGGCCGCGACGCCGACCACAGTGCCGTGCAGTTCGTGACGCGCGAACTGGGCCTGCCGGTGGCCGCCATCGCCACCCTGACCGACCTGCTGGCCTACCTGAACGACGCGGCAGGCGCCGAACTGGCTGCGCACGCCGCGCCGGTGCAGGCTTACCGCGACCGCTACGGGGTCTGACACCGATGACCTGCACAAGGGCGCTCTCCCTGCTGGTGCTTGCCATGGCGGCCGGTGGGGCCGCGCGCGCTGCCGGCCCCGCGCCAGGCGGTGGCATCTACACCTGCACGGACGAAAAGGGCCGGCGTCTGACGGCCGACCGGCCGATCGCAGAATGCTCACACAAGGAACAGCAACTGCTCAACCGGGACGGCTCGTTGCGCGCCGTGGTGCCCGCCACGCTGACTGCTGATGAGCGTGCGGACAAGGAAGCCCGCGAACGCGCCGCCGCTGAGGCCCGCGCCGCGCAGGCCGACGCCGTTCGCCGCGACCGCAATCTGACCGCGCGCTACCCGGACGAAGCGACGCACCAGCGCGCCCGCGAATCCGCCCTGGACACGGTGCGCTTGGCCATCAAGGCCACCGAGCTCCGCCTGCGTGAACTGCAGGCCGAACGCAAGCCGCTGCAGGAAGAGGCCGAGTTCTACCAGGGGAAGACGCTGCCACCCAAGCTGCGCGCCGCCATCGAAGCCAATGACGCATCGGTGGACGCGCAGCGCGGTGCCAGTGCCACGCAGGCCGCGGAACTGGGTCGCATCAGCAAGATCTACGACGCGGAACTGGAACGCCTGCGCCGCTTGTGGGCCGGTGCGCCCGCAGGATCGCTCGGCCCCATGAACCTGCCGCCGCCGCTGCCGACCAAGCCAGCCCCCAAGCCGGCCGCGTCCGGCGGCTCGGCGGCCGCCAAGACCAGGTAAACCGCCTCAGCCGCCCGACAGGCGCTGGCGCAGCAAATCGCCGGCCTGGGCCGGATTGGCCTTGCCCTTGCTGGCCTTCATGACCTGGCCGACCAGCGCATTGAAGGCCTTGTCCTTGCCGGCGCGGAATTCCTCGACGCTCTTGGCGTTGGCTGCGATGACCTCGTCCACGATGGCCAGCAGCGCGCCCGTGTCGTTCATCTGCTTGAGGCCCTGCTCGTCAATCGTGCGATCGACGAAGTCGACATGAACAGGCGTGCCGTTGAGGCGGCCTTGCGCCCACAGCAGGTCAAAAATTTGGCGCGCGCCATTGTTAGATACCGTGCCGTCCACAACCCGCTTGATGAGCAACGCCAGCAACGGCGGCGAAACCGACGCGTCGTCGATAACCCTGCCCTCGGCGTTCAGACGCTTGCTCACCTCGCCCATCAGCCAGTTGGCCGCCAGCTTGGGTTGGCCTGTTGCGTCGCGCACGTTCTCGTAGAAGCGGGCCATGGCCAGGCTCTGCGTCATCATCACCGCGTCATCGCCCGGCAAGCCGTCGGCTTGCTCGAATCGCTTCGCCATGGCGGCCGGCAGCTCCGGCATCGACGCATTCACCCGGGCCACCCACTCCGGCGCAATCACCAAAGGCGGCAGGTCGGGGTCCGGGAAGTAGCGGTAGTCGTGCGCGTCTTCCTTGCTGCGCATGGCGCGCGTCTCGCCGGTGTCGGGGTTGAACAGCACCGTCGCCTGCTCGATGGGCAGGCCGTCTTCCACGCGGTCGATCTGCCACTGCACTTCAAAGTCGATGGCCTGCTGCAGGAAGCGAAAGCTGTTCAGGTTCTTGATCTCGCGCCGCGTGCCGAAGGGCTGGCCGAGCTTGCGCACCGACACATTGGCGTCGCAACGGAAGCTGCCTTCCTGCATGTTGCCGTCGCAGATGCCCAGCCAGACCACCAGGGCGTGCAGGGCCTTGGCGTATTCCACGGCCTCGGCGCTGCTGCGCATGTCGGGCTCGGAGACGATTTCCAGCAGCGGCGTGCCGGCTCGATTGAGGTCGATGCCGGTCTGGCCTGCGAAGTCCTCGTGCAGGCTCTTGCCCGCGTCCTCCTCCAGGTGCGCACGCGTCAGGCGCACGGCGCGCGGCTGGTCGTTCAGGATGAACTCCAGCTTGCCGCCCTGCACCACGGGCACTTCGTACTGGCTGATCTGGTAGCCCTTGGGCAGGTCGGGGTAGAAGTAGTTCTTGCGCGCGAAGATGGACAGCGGCGCCACCTTGGCACCCACCGCCAGGCCAAAGCGGATGGCACGGTCCACCGCGCCGCGGTTCATCACCGGCAGCGTGCCCGGCAGTGCCAGGTCCACGGCGCAAGCCTGGGTGTTGGCCTCGGCGCCGAACCGTGTACTGGCGCCGCTGAAGATCTTGCTGGCCGTGGACAGCTGGGCGTGCGTCTCCAGGCCGATGACGACTTCGTAGCCGCGGATAAGGGGTCCGGCTGTCACAGCGTGGGTTCCTTCAAGTGCCAATCCGTCGCCTGCTGCAATGCATGCGCGGCGTGCAGCAGCGCGCCTTCCTGGAAGTAGTTGCCGATGAGTTGCAGGCCCACGGGCATGCCTCCGGCCCCAAAGCCCGCCGGCACGCTCATGCCCGGCAGGCCAGCCAGGCTGGCGGGCAAGGTGAAGATGTCCGCCAGGTAGGCCTTGACCGGGTCGTCGCCCTGTTCGCCGATCTTCCAGGCCACTGTGGGCGCCACCGGGCCGGCGATGAGGTCACACTGCTTGAAGCAGGCCTGGAAGTCGTCGGCAATCATGCGGCGCAGCTTCTGCGCCTGCAGGTAGTAGGCGTCGTAGTAGCCGTGGCTCAGCACATAAGTGCCGATCATGATGCGGCGCTTGACCTCAGGGCCGAAGCCTTCGGCGCGGGTGCGCCGGTACATCTGCTCCAGCGGGCTGAGCTTGGACGCGGCGTCGAAGTAGTCTTCGGCGCGATGGCCGAACTTGACGCCGTCGAAACGGCCCAGGTTGGAACTGGCCTCTGCCGGGGCGATGATGTAGTACACCGGGATGGACAACTCGGTGCGCGGCAGGCTCACGTCCACCAGGGTCGCGCCGAGTTTTTCAAGCTCGGCCAAGGCACCCCGCACCGCACCGTCCACGTCAGCCGCCAAGGCGGCCGGGAAGAATTCCTTGGGCAGACCGATGCGCAGCCCCAGCAGCGGTTGCGCGGCGGTGGCGCCAACGCGGGCTTGCGACATCTGGGTGTGGAAATCCTGTGGCGGGCGCTCGGCGCTGGTGGCGTCGCGCTCGTCAAAACCGCTCATGGCCGACAGCAGCAGGGCGCAGTCTTCGGCGCTGCGCGCCATGGGGCCCGCCTGGTCCAGGCTGCTGGCAAAGGCGATCATCCCGTAGCGGCTGCACACGCCGTAAGTCGGCTTGATGCCCGTGATGCCGCTGAAGCTGGCCGGCTGGCGGATGGAGCCGCCGGTGTCGGTGCCGGTGGCCGCGGGCACCAGGCGCGCCGCCACGGCAGCGGCGCTGCCGCCGGAAGAACCGCCCGGCACACGGCTGGTGTCCCAGGGGTTTTTCACCGGGAAGAAGGCCGAATTTTCGTTGGCCGAGCCCATGGCGAACTCGTCACAGTTGAGCTTGCCCAAGGTCACCGTGCCGGCCTGCGCCAGGCGCGCCACGACGGTGGCGTCAAAGGGGCTCTGGTAGCCCGCCAGCATCCTGGATCCCGCGGTGGACGGCAGCCCGCGCGTGACGAAGATGTCCTTGTGCGCAATAGGGACGCCCGTCAGCGCCGTCGCCTGACCTGCCGCGCGTCGCGCATCCGCCGCCTCGGCCTGGGCCAGCGCGCCGGCCTCATCCACCACCAGGAAGGCGCCCAGGTCAGCCCGTGCCGCCACCTGCGCCAGGTAGGCACGCGTCAGCTCAGTGCTGGACACCGTGCCCGCGGCCATCTCGCGCGACAGCGCGGCCACGCCCAAACGATGCAAGGCGCTGTTCATTCGATCACCTTGGGGACAAGGAAGAGGCCCTCTTCCACCGCGGGCGCGCTGCGCTGGTTGGCGGCGCGGTCCACGGTCTCGCTGACCACGTCTTCGCGCAGGCGCAGGCTCACGTCCTGCACGGCCGACAGCGGCGTGTACAGCGGCTCCACGCCGCGCGTGTCCACGGCACTCATCTGCTCAACGATGCCAAAGAAGCCATTCAACTGGGCCAGCATCTGTGCCTGTTCAGCGGTGGACAGTTCCAGCCTCGCCAAATGCGCGATGCGGCTCACATCCTGAGGGGTCAGTGCCATGGGGTGAAAGGGATGCGGTGGGTGGGGTTCAGGCGGGCCCGCGGCGGGTGCCGCGCCTGCTGAAAAAAGCAGCGCCCCACCTCGGGTAGTGGGAAGGGATACGTTATTATCTCCGGTTACCTGCCAGCCCCTGGGCGCAGGGCTGCATGGGGACTACGATCGGCCTTCGAACGGACACCCAGCGGCCCTCCAACCCACTGGTTCACCGGCCCCGCACACCCCACATCTCCAGGAAAACGGCGCAGCACAGGCCTTGATCGCGCCCCCGTCGCGCCCCGCGCGACACCGCAACCGACACCGCCACCCAGGGCCCTGCCGCGCCACCCGTTCCACTACCGCCCGCCCATGTTTGCAGCTTCCCTGCGCCGCTATTTCTCCACCGACCTTGCCATCGACCTGGGCACCGCCAACACGCTGATCTACGTGCGTGGCAAAGGCATCGTGCTCGACGAGCCTTCGGTTGTCGCCATCCGCCACGAAGGTGGCCCGCAAGGCAAGAAGACCATCCAGGCCGTTGGCAAGGAAGCCAAGGCCATGCTCGGCAAGGTGCCCGGCAACATCGAAGCCATCCGGCCAATGAAGGACGGCGTCATCGCCGACTTCACCGTCACGGAGCAGATGCTCAAGCAGTTCATCAAGATGGTCCACCCCCGTGGCATCCTGAGACCCAGCCCCCGCATCATCATCTGCGTGCCCTGCGGGTCCACCCAGGTGGAACGCCGCGCCATCCGTGAATCCGCGCTGGGCGCCGGTGCGTCCGATGTGTACCTGATCGAAGAACCCATGGCCGCAGCCATCGGCGCCGGCCTGCCCGTGAGCGAAGCCTCGGGCTCGATGGTCGTTGACATCGGCGGTGGCACCACCGAGGTGGGCGTCATCAGCCTGGGTGGCATGGTCTACAAGGGCAGCATCCGCGTCGGTGGCGACAAGTTCGACGAAGCCATCATCAACTACATCCGCCGCAACTACGGCATGCTGATCGGCGAGCCGACCGCCGAATCCATCAAGAAGACCATCGGCAGCGCCTTCCCGGGCAGCGAGGTCAAGGAGATGGAAGTGAAGGGCCGCAACCTCAGCGAAGGCGTGCCACGCAGCTTCACCATCAGCAGCAACGAAATCCTGGAAGCGCTGACCGACCCGCTGAACCAGATGGTCAGCGCGGTCAAGAACGCGCTGGAACAGACGCCGCCCGAACTGGGCGCCGACATCGCCGAGCGCGGCATGATGCTCACCGGCGGTGGCGCCCTGCTGCGCGACCTGGACCGCCTGCTGGCCGAGGAAACCGGCCTGCCCGTGCTGGTGGCCGAAGACCCGCTGACCTGCGTGGTGCGCGGCTGCGGCATGGCGCTGGAGCGCATGGAACGGCTGGGCAGCATCTTCACGTCCGAGTGAGCCCGGCCTAGGCTCAGCCGCGAAGCCGTCATGCCTCTATGCCATTAGGCACGCTGGACCGCACCCCGCCGCCGTTCTTCCGCCAGGGCCCGTCGGCCCTGACCAAGCTGGTCTTCTTTTCGGCGCTGGCCCTCTTCCTGATGGTGGCCGACGCCCGCCTGCGGGTCGCTGACCCGCTGCGCCAAGGCCTGGCCATGGTGCTGCTGCCTCTGCAGCGCGCGCTGGCGGTGCCCGTGGAAATGATGGAAGGCGGCAGCGACTACCTGCGCGGCCTGAACCAGGCCCAGCGCGAGGAACGCGCGGCGCGCTTGAAATCGGCTGCCGTGTCCGAACGGGCCGCCCGCACCGAACAGCTGGCCGAGGAAAACGCCCGCCTGCGTGCGCTGCTGGCCCTGCGGCCGGCCATCCAGGTGCGTTCGCAGCCGGCCGAGGTCCTGTACGAGGCCGCTGACCCTTACTCGCGCAAAGTCTTCATCGACCGCGGCAAGCAGCAGGGCGTGCTGCTGGGCTCACCCGTGATCAACGAATCCGGTGTGCTCGGCCAGGTGACGCAGGCGTACACCTGGACCTCCGAAGTGACCCTGCTGTCCGACAAGGACGCGGCCATCCCCGTGCTGAACACGCGCACCCAGCAGCGCAGCGCAGCCTTCGGCGGCGGCGGCAACAACGGCATGGAACTGCGCTTCATGTCCGGCAATGCCGACGTGCAGGTGGGCGACTTGCTGCACACCAGCGGCCTGGACGGTGTCTACCCGCCGGGCCTGCCGGTCGCACGCGTGGCCGCAGTGGAGCGGCGCGTGGAATCGGGCTTCGCGCGCATCCGCTTGACCCCGGCGGCCAACGCCGACGGTGTGCGCCACGTGCTGGTGCTGGAGCCGCTGTCGGTGCAGATGCCGCCGCGGCCCGCCCCCGCCGCTGAACCTGGCAAGGGAGAACGGGGCGCGAAGCCGCCGGGCCGGCGTCCGGTCGATAGCCCGGGCAATCCAGGTGGCGGCCTGCAGGAGCGCGCGCCATGAGCCTGCTGGATCGAAAGGCCGCGGCATGATCATGCCGCGTGGCTCCGACCAGCTGCTGCTGCCGGCCAACCCGCTGTTCATCGGCTTCACGCTGCTGCTGGCGCTGGCGGTGAACCTGCTGCCCCTGGGCCGCTCGCCGGCCATGCCGGACTTGCTGGCGGTGGCCCTGGTGTTCTGGAACGTGCACCAGCCGCGCCGGGTGGGTGTGGGCCTGGCCTTCGTCTTCGGCCTGCTGATGGACGTGCACCAGGGCGCCTTGCTGGGCCAGCATGCCCTGGCCTACACGCTGCTGAGCTTCGTGGCCATCACCATCCACCGCCGTTTGCTGTGGTTTGGCGTGGTGGAACAGGCACTGCAGATCGTGCCGCTGTTCTTCGCCGCGCACGGCGTGTCGCTGCTGGTGCGTTTGGTCGCGGGCGACATGTTCCCGGGTTGGTGGCTGTTGTTGGCGCCCGTCTTCGAATCGCTGCTGTGGCCGGTGGCCACGGTGCTGTTGCTGGCGCCACAGCGCCGCGCGCCGGACCCGGACCAGAATAGACCGCTGTGAGCGCCTTGCCATGAGCACCATCCTGCGCGATGTTGAAAGCGAGATCGACCGCTTCCGTCGCCGCCTGCTCGCAGCCGCCGGCTTTGTGCTGCTGGCCTTTGCGCTGCTGGGTTCACGGCTGATCTACCTGCAGGTCTTCCGGCATGAAGAGCTGGCCACGCAAGCAGAAAACAACCGCATTGCCGTCGTGCCCATCGTGCCCAACCGCGGCCTCATCGTGGACCGCAATGGCGTGGTGCTGGCCACCAACTACTCGGCCTACACGCTGGAGATCTCGCCTCGCCGCGGGCGCGATGCCGAGGCCGACCTGGACGCCCTGATCGACGACTTGTCGGGCGTGGTGGAGATCGCCCCGCGCGACCGCAAGCGCTTCAAGCGCCTGCAGGAGGAGCTGAAAGGCGCCGAATCGCTGCCCATCCGCACCAAACTCAGCGACGAGGAAGTGGCGCGCTTCATGGCGCAACGTTTCCGCTTTCCAGGCGTGGACGTGAAGGCGCGCCTGTTCCGCAGCTACCCGCTGGGCGACACGGGCAGCCATTTGCTGGGCTACATCGGCCGCATCAACCAGGCCGAAAAAGCCGCCATGGACGACTGGGACGACGCCGAGCAAGGCAACTACAAGGGCACCGAATACATCGGCAAGCTGGGCCTGGAGCAGAGCTACGAAAAAGTGCTGCACGGCCAGGCCGGTTTTGAGGAAGTCGAGACCAGTGCTGGCGGCCGCGCGGTGCGGCGCCTGAAGAGCCACCCGCCGACACCAGGCGACAAGCTGGTGCTGTCCATCGACATCAAGCTGCAGGCCTTGGTGGAAGCACTCTTCGGCGACCGCCGCGGCGCCCTGGTGGCCCTGGACCCGCGCAGCGGCGAGGTGCTGGCCTTCGTCAGCAAGCCCACCTTCGACCCCAACCTGTTTGTCGACGGCATCGACGTCGACAGCTGGCGCGAGCTGAACGAAAGCATCGACAAGCCGCTGCTGAACCGGGCGCTGCGCGGCACCTACCCGCCGGGCTCCACCTACAAGCCCTTCATGGCCATGGCGGCCCTGAACAGCGGCAAGCGATCGCCCACGACGCTGATCAACGACACCCTGGTCTTCAACTTCGGTGGCCACCGCTTCGGCAGCCCGGAAACCGAACGCGGCGGCATCATGGACATGAACCGCGCCATCGTGCAGTCCAGCAACGTGTACTTCTATTCGCTGGCCAATGAGATGGGCGTGGACCTGATCCACGAACAATTGCTGCCCATGGGATTTGGTCGCAAGACCGGCATCGACGTCGAAGGCGAAGTCACCGGCGACCTGCCGTCCACTGAATGGAAGAAGAAACGCTTCAAGAAGCCTGAGCAGCAGAAGTGGTACGCCGGCGAGACCATCTCCTTGGGCATTGGCCAGGGCTACAACAACTTCACCATGCTGCAGATGGCCACGGCCATGTCCACCCTGGTGTCCGGCGGCCAGCGTTTCAAGCCGCGCCTGGTGCGCGAGGTGGAAGACGTGATCACGGGGCAGCGCCGGCGGGTGGCCTTCGACGCGATGGAGCCGCTGCCCTACAAGCCGTCTGATGTGGAAGTGATCCGCCACGCCTTGCAGGGCGTGACGACGGACGGCACTTCGCGCGGCAGCTTCGTGGGCGCCGGTTACGCCAGTGGCGGCAAGACCGGCACAGCGCAGGCCGTGGGCGCGCGGGCCAACGAGAAGTACAACGCCGCCAAGCTGGAAGAACACAAGCGCGACCACGCGCTGTACGTGGCCGCGGCACCCATTGATGCGCCCACCGTGGCCCTGGCCGTCATTGTGGAAAACGCCGGCTGGGGTTCGGATTCGGCAGCACCCATTGCCCGGCGTGTCTTTGACTACCTGTTGCTGGGCCTGTACCCGAGCGAGGAAGACCTGGCCGCCATGCGCGAGGGCAAAGCCAAGTCGCCCATCGGAAAGCCCAGGCAGGCCAGCGAGGTGCCTCTGCCCGGCCAGGCCGGGCCAGTGGCTGCAGCACCCCGTGCATTGCCCGGCGCATCGCCTGGCACATCATCTGGTGCGGCAATCACCGCCGCGGCAAGCGCCGACCGCGTGGCCAAGGCGCCCACACAGGTGCTGCCACGATGAGCGCCGTCTTTGAGCGCCCCTCGCCCTTGCTTCGGTTTGCGCGCGTCTTCCGCGGCTTTGACGGCCCGCTGCTGCTGGCCGTGAGCCTGCTGGCCGCATTGGGCTTGGTCACGATGTATTCGGCCGGCTTCGACCATGGCACGCGCTTCGTGGACCACGGCCGCAACATGCTGATTGCGCTGGTGGTGATGTTTGCCGCGGCGCAGGTGCCGCCACAGAAGCTGCAGCAACTGGCGGTGCCGCTGTACATCGTGGGCGTGATCCTGCTGGTACTGGTGGCCTTGCCCGGCATCGGTGTCACCAAGAAGGGCGCCACGCGCTGGTTGAGCATCGGGGTGACGCAGATACAGCCCTCGGAAATCCTCAAGATCGCCATGCCCCTGATGCTGGCCTGGTGGTTCCAGAAGCGCGAAGGCCAGTTGCGCGTAGCCGACTTCCTGGCCGCGGGCGCCCTGTTGCTGGTGCCCGTGGCCCTGGTCATCAAGCAGCCGGACCTGGGCACGGCGCTGCTGATCCTGGCCAGTGGCGTCTACGTCATCTTCTTCGCGGGGCTGAGCTGGCGGCTGGTGATCCCTGTGCTGTTGCTGGGCGCGGTGGCCGTGGTTGCCATCGTGGTCAGCGCCGACGCCATCTGCGAGCCCGGCGTGCGCTGGCCGCTGCTGCGCGAATACCAGCAGCACCGCGTCTGCACCCTGCTGGACCCCACGCGCGACCCGCTGGGCAAGGGCTTCCACATCATCCAGGGCATGATCGCCATCGGCTCCGGCGGCCTGGGCGGCAAGGGCTTCATGCAGGGCACGCAGACGCACCTGGAATTCATCCCGGAACGCACCACCGACTTCATCTTTGCGGCCTTCAGCGAAGAATTCGGCCTGGCCGGCGTGGTGTTGCTGCTCCTGAGCTTCACCTTCCTGATCTTCCGCGGACTGATGATCGCGGCGGAAGCACCCACGGTCTTCACGCGCCTGCTGGCCGGCGCGGTGACGCTGAGCTTCTTCACCTACGCCTTCGTCAACATGGGCATGGTCAGCGGCATCCTGCCTGTGGTGGGCGTGCCGCTGCCCTTCATCAGCTATGGCGGCACGGCCATGGTGACGCTGGGGCTGGGACTGGGGATCCTGATGTCGGTGGCGCGAAGCCGAAGGTTGATGCAGAGTTAGGCGTCCGGCAACCGTGCAGGAGGGCCGACATGGGCGATCGCAGCGACAGCCGCGACCTGAGCGACCTGATCCGGCGAGCCAACGGGGGAGAGCCAGGAGCGCAGGACGCGCTCTTTGCCGCTGCCTACCCTGAACTGCGCAAGCTGGCGCGCTCGCGCCTGCACGGAGGTGGGCGCAATACAGTGCTGAACACCACGGCGCTGGTCCATGAGAGCTACCTGCGCCTGCACGGCGGCCAACTGCGCAGCGAGGACCGCCGCGCCTACTTCGCCTACGCCAGCCGCGTGATGCGCTCGGTGATCGTCGACGCGGTTCGTGAGCGCCAGGCCGAACGCCGCGGCGGCGACCTGCAACGCCTGACGCTCGACACCCAGCTCATCGAGAGCATGCCCGCCGGCGAAGACGAGGTCTTGCGCTTGCACGAGGCCTTGGCCACCCTGGCCCAAGCCGAGCCGCGGCTGGCGCAGGTGGTGGAGATGCGCTACTTTGGCGGCTACAACGAACAGGAAGTGGCCGACGCGCTGGGCCTCACCGACCGCACCGTGCGCCGCGATTGGGACAAGGCCCGGCTGTTGCTCGAGGCGCTGTTGAAATCTTAGTCTCTGCGCATGTGCTGTGGGCTGATGTCCGCAAGTCGCCGCGAAATCCGTCTGGTCAGGAGGCAAGAGGAAGCTTCACCACCATGGCCCTGAACCCCGACGACATCGCTACCGTCAGCCGGCTGCTGGACGAGGCGCTCGACCTGGCGCCAGACGCACGCGAGGCTTGGCTGCGTGCGCTGCCCGGGCACGAGCAGGTTCACGTCGCCACGCTGCGCCACATGCTGGAGCGGCAGGCGCATCTGGACACGGCGAGGTCGGCCGACCCGCTGCCCAGGCTGCACACGGACGACGCAGTCGCCCACGCCGACGATGTCGTCGGACCCTACCGCTTGCGCCGGGAAATCGGCCGTGGCGGCATGGGCAGCGTCTGGCTGGCCGAGCGGGCCGACGGCAGCTTCAAACGCCAGGTGGCGCTGAAGCTGCCGCGCCTGGCCTGGGGGGCCGGGCTGGCCGAGCGCATGGCGCGCGAGCGCGAGATCGGGGCCTTGCTGGAGCACCCGGCCATCGCGCGCCTGTACGACGCCGGGGTGGACGACCGGGGTCGGCCCTATCTGGCGCTGGAATACATCGACGGCCAGCCCATCGACGCCTGGTGCGAGGCCCAGAACCTGGGCGTGCGGGACCGGCTCAGGCTGTTCCTGCAGGTGACCAAGGCGGTGTCATACGCGCATGGCCGGCTGGTCGTGCACCGCGACCTCAAGCCGTCCAACGTCATGGTCACGCCCGATGGCCAGACCCACCTGCTGGACTTCGGCATCGCCAAGCTGCTGCATGACGCCGTGCCGGGCCAGGTGGAGCTGACGCAGGAGCAGGGCCGGGTGATGACGCCGCACTACGCGTCGCCCGAGCAGATCGTGGGCGAGGCCATCACGGTGCAGTCCGATGTGTATTCGCTGGGCGTGCTGCTCCACGAACTGTTGACGGGCGCGCTGCCGATGGGCACCGGGCGCACAACGCCGGGCGCCGTCGAGGACGCGATCCTGGCGGGCGACGCGCCGCAGGCCAGCAGCCGCGTGCACGACAAGGCGCTGGCGCGCGCACTGCGCGGCGAGGTCGACGCCATTCTGGCCAAGGCGATGAAGCGCGACCCTGCCGGGCGCTACGCCACGGCGGACGCGTTGGCCCAGGACATTGAGCGACACCTGAACGGGGAAACCGTGGTGGCCAGGCCCGACGGGACGCTTTACCGGCTGCGCAAGGCCCTGTGGCGGCACCGCGTGGCCTTCGGGGCAGCGGCTGCGGTGCTCGCGGCGATCCTGGGCGGCAGTGGCGTGGCCGTGGTGCAGGCGCAGCGGGCCAACAACGAGGCCGAGCGGGCCAGGCTGATCAAAGACTTCGTGGTGCAAATCTTCGACACCAGCGGCAGCGCCGACGGCACGCTGATGCAGATGCCTGCGCACGAACTGCTGGAGCGCGGGGCGAAACTGATCGACGGCCGCTTCGCCGGGCAGCCGCTGCTGCAGGGCGAGTTGTACGGCGTGGTACGGCAAATGCTTTCCAACCTGGCCAATTACACCGCGGCGGTGGATTACGGCTCGAAGCAGTTCGAGACGCTGAGTGCCGCAGGCGCGCCGGGACCGCAATTGGCGCGAGTGGAGATCGATCTGGCCTCGGACCTGGTGAACCTGGGTCGCGCGGCCGATGCCGTCGTCCGCTACCGGCATGCGCTCACCATCGCCGGTGACGATGCGGCACTGCTCATTCGAGCGCACGCCGGTCTGGCGGCGCAAATCGCCTTCACCGGGGCAGATGCCCAGGCGCGGCGAGCCGAGGTCGACGCGGTCATGGACATCCTGTCGCGTCGGGCCGTGCCACCGATGGCTCGAGCCGAGGCGCTGTTGGCGAAGGGGTCCTCGATCGCCGGTCTCGACGGAAAGGGAGTCGACGAGGCGGTCCCCTTCATCGACGAAGCGATCCGGATCGCTCTGGACGCGCAGGGGCCGCTTTCCCGCACCGCGATGGACGCCCGAACAAACCTTGGGAACGCGTACGCCGTCGCGGGCAACAAGGAAGCGGCGTTGCGTTACTACCTCCCGGCCTTTGCTGCCATGCGCACCTTGGGTGGTCCCAACGACGTCCGGGCAGCACAGGAGGAGGCGGCCCTCGCGTTCTTCCTGCACATGAACGGGCAGGGCCCCCTGAGTTTTGCGGATGCGCAGGCCATGTTCGAGCGCAGCTTGGCTGCGCTGGGTGCTCTCTCGTGGCCTGTACCCCGGAACATAGTCAACGCGGTCAACGTGCTGTACGGCGCCGCGCTCAGCAGTTGGGGCGACGTTTCACGCGGCTATGCCATGGCGGCGCCCCACGCACAGGAGTACCTTGCCTCATCGCCCCACTCCGACATGGCTGAGGTCATTCGCCTCAACTGGGCCGATGTAGCCGGGCGCGCCGGCCACATCGAAGAGGCGCTTACAGCCGTTCGCGAGGTACAGCAGTGGTGGCAGCAAGCGGCTGCCAAGCCGGTGGACGCCTTTGAGGCCTACTGGCTGCTCGCGGGCATCTACATCGAGGCCGCCCGATACAAGGACGCCGAACGTACGTTCGCCGAATTCGAGGCGCTTCCTGGTGGCGCCGAAGCCCTGCGGACGACCCTGGGACCTGGTGCGTGGGATGGCCTTCCGTTTCCGCCACTGATCCGTTTGCGGCTTGAGTCTGGGGACACGAAGGGTGCCTTGGAGATGACGCAGGCGCTCGATTCGCAGCGCCACGCTGGGCGGAAGTACCGTGGCGTCTGGCTGGTCAGGGCCCAAGCCCTGTGCCTTGACGAGCGTGCAGAGGAGGGCCTGGCACTGTACCAACACTGGCTGCCGCAGATAGCCCAAGATGTCTACGAAGCAGACCCGGGCCTGGCGTTTACGCGCGCCAACATGGGTCTGTGCGCGCTCCGTGCAGGCCGAAGGTCACTTGCTCGCGAACTGTCGGCGCAGGCCAGCGCAGCGATTGCCAAGCAGCCTGAGGTGGCAGCTCAATTCAAGCTGCCTGTCCTTGAGCTGGAACGGCGGCTGCGCGGCAACTGATTCCGAATCGCATGTCCGCTTTCGGACAAGCGCTGCGTCTGATCCATCAGGGACCGGTTGCCGGTTCTTCCATTGGTTCAGAAAGGGCAGGACATGCACAGCTTGCGGTTCCATCGGTTCATCTCGGTCGTCACACTATCAGCGGCGGTTTGGTGCGCCGGGCCGGCACAAGCCGGCCCCTACAGCAGCATCGTCTTCTTCGGCGACAGCGTCTCCGACAGCGGCAACGTGGCGCTGGTCATCGGCCAGCCCGCGGGCGTGCCGCAGGCGGTGACGGGCAACACCTACATCCCGGACGTCCCCTACTTCCCCAGCGGCCGCTTCAGCAACGGGCCGGTGTGGGCCGAGGACTTCGCGGCCCACTACGGCCTTGCGGCCGCGCCCTCGCTTGCCGGTGGCAGCAACTACGCATTTGCCGGGGCACGCACCGGCGGCCCGGACGTGCCCGTACCGACGCTGACGACACAGGCCGCAATGTTCCTCGGCAGCACCCAAGGCGTGGCGGCCTCGGACGCGCTGTACGTGGTTGCCGAGGTCGGCAACGATGCGCGTGACGCCCTGGCCGCCATAGCCGGTGGCGCGGACGTGGCGCAGACCATCGCCGCTGCCTCGGCTGCCTATGCCCTGCACCTGGGCGACATCATCGACACCTTGCAGGCGGCCGGTGCAGCGCACTTCCTCGTCTTCGACAACGTGAATCTGGGCCTGGTGCCAGCGGTCGCCGCGATGGGCAGTGGCGCCTCTGCGTTGGCCACAGCCCTGACGTGGCAAATGAACCAGGCGCTGCTGGACCGCATCGACGACGAAGCCGGCGTGCGCCTGTTCGACACCTTCGGCTTCCTGAGCGGCGTGGTGCAGAATCCCGGCGCCTTCGGCTTCACCAACGCCACCGATGCCTGCGGGGCCGCCGCCGGCGCGGACTGCAGCCGCTATGTCTTCTGGGACGGCCTGCACCCGACGGCGGCGATGCACGCGCTCATCGCATCGACGGCGGTGCCTGAACCGCATACGCTCGCGCTGCTCGTTCTGGGTCTGGCCGGCCTGGCTGCGACCCGGAACGTCTGCCGGCAAAGCTGCTGAATGCGTTCCTCGCTGCATCCAAGGAGGCAAGCATGAACACGATGAAACGATGGCTGGCCGCGAGCGCACTGACTTGCATGGTGGCCCCTGCCCTGGCGGACGATGCCGGCTTCTACGTGCAGGCCTCGGCGGGACGCACGACCTACGACTTCGATTGCAATTTCTACGCCTGCGCAGGTGCCCGCGGCAACGCGGTCAAGCTGGGCGGGGGCTACCGCTTCGGCGTCTTTGCGCTGGAAGTCTGGGCCACTGACTGGGGCCGGGGCTCGGTCTACGACTACTACGGTGACGACTTCGTTCGCCTGAGCAGCCTGGGTCTGAGCGGCGCATGGCGAATGCACTTCGGCACCGCGGCAGAAGGTGTGCTGCGTGCCGGCTTTGCCAACATGCGGCAGACCCGAAGTGCAGAGGGATTCAGCCGCGTGGAAGGCACCTTCGGCCTGGGGCTTTCGTTCAAGCTCGTACCCAAAGTGGCCGTCGAACTGGGATGGGACCTCACCACGTCCACAGGCGGCAGCGACCGCATCGGCAGCGTGCTGGCGCAGGCCACGTCACTGGGCCTGCGCGTGCGGTTCTAGACCTGCGGGCAGCTCCTTGATATGACGCGACGCCAATGCCAAAAGAGCGGCACTCGCATGAGTCGGTCCAACACAACATCGCGCACACCCTGTCATTCAGCCTCTTCTGCGCCGCTGTGCTGGCGCCGCTGCCGTGCCGGGAATACGGCGCGTGCGCGTGCTGGTTCGCCGTGGGTGCCGCGTTCGAGACCGGCCGGCATCCCCGGTCCGTGGGCCACTGGCCGAAGCCTTGCGGCGCCAACTGGGCCAAGGCCCGATCGCTCACGCCTTCGAGAACCACTTCCGGCTTGGACTTGTCGTCCAACGGCGTCCAGCTTCGCTTCGGATTCGAGCGCACTTTTGGCATCTCGACAGGGCTATTCGGCGAGGTCTGTTGAACACGGCATCGACAACTGGAGAGTGACCGTATGGAGACGGCCCCTTTCATCGCCCTGAACCACCGTTTTGCGCCAAGGAGCACTGCATGCTTGCCATCTGCACTCGAGCCATCACCCTGCTTTGCGCAGCGTCAATGCTGTTCGGCACGGCGGGCTGCACGTCGATGCGAGCCGTAGCTGACCGAACCGACACGCGGCCGACCCTGCCAGGCCCGTTGAATCGACTCGTGGCCCCGAATCAACAGGTCGAGGTGACGACGACGGATGGCATGCGGATCGCGCTGACGGTCACGTCCGTCACCGCCGACAGGCTCGAAGGGCGCGCGGATGCGGCTGTCGACGTGACACGCCTGCCGATCGAACGCATCGCGCGCATTGAACGGCGGGAGAAGGACGGCACCAAGACCGCGATGCTGGTGGTTGGGATCGTCGTCGGCGCGCTCATCGTGGTGTACGCCTTGGCCTCATCGATCGTCGTCTCCGGCGCAATGTCGCCCTAGGTGCTGGATCCTGGTTGACTGCCTGCATGGCAGTCGTAGCGATCGACTCGGCCCGATGCGTCGGCACCTAGCCTGACTCGGTGCAGCCCCATCGATCGCGGAGCTGACCATGAATGTGGCGACTCAACTCCTGGCGGCGACGGCGAATTCAACGAAGCCCACTGGAGCGTGAGCGCCATCGTAGATCCGGCTGTGAACGGACGCACACACAGCGGGAATCTCAGCACATCCGGTGAATGTCTCCGGCGCCTATCGACACATGGTGCACCAGATGACCGCCGGACCTAGCGGACGACGCGTCTTCAATACCAAGTTGTCGGCGGCACACGACTCGCAGGTGCTTGGGGCCGTACTCGTCAACGATTGCGCCGTGGATTGCACCGTCCTGTACCCCGCGGCTGTGCCGCTGAACCTCCGATGGTCTCCGAGCTTCGAACAGGCCGGACGGCGCTAGGGTTTCCGCCAACAACGTTCAGGCCTGCCCTTGCGGACCAACAAAGTCATCCCGATCACCAGCTTGGGCGCCAGCGACTTCCTGCAGGTCGAAGGCCCGGCCTGCGGCAGCGGCGAATCCTGTCCGGACTTCTCGGCCAGCGGCGCACCCCTTCGGTTCGGGTTCGAGCGCCGACTCAGGCTCGCGGCCGGCGTGCCCGCAGGGTCCGTCGAGCACGGCATCGATAACTGGAAGCTCAGCGTCTGGCGGCCCTAGAACCTGGTCGCATGAATCGGGGACGCTACGCGGGTGCGGCGGAGGGTGGAGTCGCGGCCGAATCCTGCGGCAAGTGGAAGCGCACCGTGAACAAGGCGCCCGGCGGCTGGCCACCGGGCGCGCCGCGCGGGCGTGTATCGGTCACCGTCACTTCGGCACCGTGGCGCTGCGCCACCTCCGCCACGATGGCTAGGCCCAGACCACTGCCGTCCACCTGCGTGCCTTCGGCGCGGTAGAAGGCGCGGAACACGGCTTCGCGCTCGGCCGGTGCAATTCCCGGCCCGCTGTCTTCCACCTGCAACACCAGCACCTGGCCAAACGGGTCCGGCACCACACGGGCGGTCACCGTGCCGCCAGGCGGCGTGTACTGCAGGGCGTTGTCGACCAGATTGCGCACCATTTCGCCCAGCAGCACGGGCTCGCCCACAAGGCAGGCCTTGCTGTCGCCGGATTCCGGGCCCTCGTAACCGAGGTCGATGCGCCTTTCAATGGCTCGCGCCACGAAGTCGCGCACCACTGCGCGGGTCAGGGCCGACAGGTCCACTGACACCTTGCGCATCACCTGGCCGCCGTCTTCGGCACGCGCCATGGCCAGCAGCTGGTTGACCATGTGCGCCGCTCTTTGGCTCGACAGGGCGATCTGCCGCAGCGAGTGCTTCATCGACACCGGGTCGCTGTTGCCGCTGTCGATCTCGCGGGCCGCGATTTCGGCCTGCATGCGCAGGCCCGCCAGCGGCGTCTTCAGCTGATGGGCTGCGTCGGCCAGGAAGTGGCGCTGCGTGGCAATGGACTCGTCCAGGCGCTTCAGCAGGTCGTTGATGGCGTCGACTAGGGGGGCCACCTCGTCGGGCACGTCGCGTGTGGGGATGGCACTGAGGTCTGTGCTGGGCCGTTTGCGGATGCGCTGCTGCAATTCGGCCAAGGGGCGAATGCCACGCACCAGCGCAAACCACACCAGGGTCACGGCCAGCGGCAGGATGACGAACTGCGGCAGCAGCACGCCCTTGATGATTTCCGTGGCCAGGCGCGAACGCTTGCCCAGCGTTTCGGCCACCTGAACCAGACCATCACCTTGGCCCTGTCCGTCGGGCATGCGCAGGTAGGCCACACGCACGGGTTCGTCGCCCAGCAGATCGTCCCTGTAGCGCACGCCGCTGGTACCGGGTGCGTCTTCGGTGGGTACCGTCAGTCGGGGGTCGCCGGCCACCAGCTCGCCGCGCTTGCCCAGCACCTGGAAGTAGACGTTGTCGCCGCTGTCTTCTTCATCGGCGCGCAGCAAGGACAGGGCCGTGCGCTCCAACTCGCGGCGCCGCACGACCGCTGGGTGCGCACCTTCCACCAGCTCGACCTGCGACTGCCGAGCCAGGGCCTGCACCACGTCAGCCAGTTCACGGTCATACGGCTTGTTGGCGATCGCTTGTGCCACCAGCCAGGTCAGACCCAGGCTCATGGGCCACAGCAGCAGCAGCGGCGCGAGCATCCAATCCAGGATCTCGCCAAACAGGGATCGCTGTTCGTGGGCGGCGTGGGTGAACATCAGCGGCCCTCAGCAAGCGCCGCGCCGCGGGCGGCGGCCGAATTCAGGCCGCGATCTTTTCGAGGCAATAGCCCAGGCCCCGCACGGTGGCGATGCGCACCGGCCCTTGCTCGATCTTCTTGCGCAGGCGGTGGATGTAGACCTCGATCGCGTTGTTGCTGACCTCTTCGCCCCATTCACACAGGCGCTCTACCAGCTGGTCCTTGCTCACCAGCCGGCCGGCACGCTGCAACAGCACTTCCAGCAGGCTCAGTTCGCGGGCCGACAGCTCCACCATCTGGTCGTTGAGGTAGGCGACGCGGCCGGTGGCGTCGAAGGTCAGCGGTCCGTGCTTGAGCAGGCTGCTGGCAGTGCCCAGGCCGCGGCGGGTCAGCGCACGGACACGGGCCTCCAGCTCCTGCAGGGAGAAGGGCTTGGCCATGTAGTCGTCGGCCCCCAGGTCCAGGCCCTTGACGCGTTGTTCGACGCTGTCGGCAGCGGTGAGGATCAATACCGGGACCGAACTCCCGCGGCCGCGCATCTTGCGCAGCACCTCAAAGCCATGCATCTTGGGCAGGCCGAGATCCAGGATGAGCAGATCGAATTCGTGAGCGGCCAGAGCCGCATCGGCTTCGGTGCCACTGCCCACCTGGTCGACGGCGTATCCGGCCGAACGCAGGGACCGCAGCAAACCGTCGGCCAACACCTGGTCGTCTTCAGCAATGAGGATGCGCATGGGCTTGTCTCCGCTTTTTTTCGTCAGGGCTCGATCCGGCCTGTGTCCCGTGGTCAGGCCCGGGACATCGACTCAATTTTAGGCAGCACCCTGACGCCAGCCTTGATGGCTGTCAAGGCGAGGGACCGCGGCACACCAAGCAGTGGGAACCCCAGGGAGTTACCCCAAAAGACTGTACGCATATCCAGTTTGTCGTCCATAATCGCTTCAACCACCCCAAGTTTCAGATTCTCAGGAGAGCCCCATGGACGCACCCGTCAAAGCGCTGAACACCGAAAAAGCCAAGGCCCTGCAGGCGGCCTTGGCCCAGATCGAAAAGCAGTTCGGCAAGGGTTCGATCATGCGCCTGGGCGAAGGCGAAAAGATCGAAGACATCCAAGTGGTTTCCACGGGCTCCCTGGGCCTGGACATTGCCCTGGGGGTCGGCGGCCTGCCGCGCGGCCGGGTGGTGGAAATCTATGGCCCGGAATCGTCGGGCAAGACCACGCTCACGCTGCAGGTCATTGCAGAGATGCAAAAGCTGGGCGGCACCGCCGCTTTCATCGACGCCGAACACGCGCTGGACATCCAGTACGCGCAGAAGCTGGGCGTCAACCTGCAGGAACTGCTTATCAGCCAGCCTGATACGGGCGAGCAGGCACTGGAAATCGTTGACGCACTGGTGCGCTCCGGCTCCATCGACCTCATCGTCGTCGACTCGGTCGCCGCACTCACGCCCAAGGCCGAACTCGAAGGCGAAATGGGCGACAGCCTGCCCGGCCTGCAGGCGCGGCTCATGAGCCAGGCCCTGCGCAAGCTCACCTCCAACATCAAGAAGACCAACACCATGGTCATCTTCATCAACCAGATCCGCATGAAGATCGGCGTGATGTTCGGCAACCCCGAAACCACCACGGGTGGCAATGCGCTGAAGTTCTACGCCTCGGTTCGGCTGGACATCCGCCGCACCGGCAACATCAAGAAGGGCGAAGAGATCATCGGCTCGGAGACCAAGGTCAAGGTCGTCAAGAACAAGGTGGCTCCGCCCTTCAAGACCGCCGAATTCGACATCCTCTACGGCGAAGGCATCAGCCGCGAAGGCGAGATCATCGACATGGGCGTGGAAGCCCGCATCGTCGACAAGAGCGGCGCCTGGTTTGCCTACAACGGCGAGAAGATCGGTCAGGGCAAGGACAACGCCCGCGAGTTCCTGCGCGAGAACGCCGAACTGGCCCAGGAGATCGAGAACAAGGTGCGCGAATCGCTGGGCATCCCGCTGATGGGCGCCACACCGGACGCCGCTTGAACCACCAGCGGGGCGTTGGCCGCGAGCATGGGTTTTGGCGCACTGTCGGTCAAGGGGCGGGCACTGCGTTACCTGGCGCAGCGTGAACACTCCCGGACTGAACTGGCACGCAAACTGGCCCGTACGGTCGAAGACACCGAAAACAGCAGCGCTGCCGCGCAGATCGAAACTGCACTGGACCAGTTGGCGGCAGCCGGTCTGCTCAGCGACACCCGCACTGCGGAGTCCGTGCTTTCCACCCAAGGCAAGCGCTTTGGCTCGCGGCGCTTGAGACTGGTGCTGCAAAGCAAAGGGCTGGCGCCGGAGTTGGTCCAG
Organism: uncultured beta proteobacterium; assembly: GCA_963750785.1. GTDB lineage: Bacteria > Pseudomonadota > Gammaproteobacteria > Burkholderiales > Burkholderiaceae_C > Rubrivivax. Next base: position 258,471 of record CAVVSC010000017.1, read on the forward strand.
CACACCCTCCAGGAAGCCCGCGGCACCGAGCTCGCCCGTGCGCGAGAGGTCTGGCGGCGCCGCTTCGGCAGCCCGCCCGCAGATGCACAGGAGCGCGCCAAACAGATGCGCTTCCTGGCCGGGCGCGGTTTCGATGGCGACGTGATCCGCCGCGTGGTCCAGGGCGCAGACGAAGACTGAAACCCGCCTGACAGGCTTGCGGCCACGCGGCAACAAGCCGGACCGCTGTAAGGAAGTGCTGCGGAGCAGCATGCTAAATTCGCCGCCGCCTATCCGCAGCGACCCGCGGGTGTTGCACCCAACTGCCCCGCCGCCCTCCCCCCATAGCTCCGCGCCTGCGCCCCTGCGCCCGCTGCGAGCTCCAAATCCTGATCTGTCCCGAGCGAACAAGGAACCCCCATGAAGATCCATGAGTACCAGGCCAAGGAGTTGCTGCGCCAGCATGGCGTGCCCGTGCCACGCGGCTACCCCGCCTTCACAGTGCGTGAAGCGCAGGAAGCGGCGCAAAAGCTGGGCGGAAGCGTATGGGTGGTGAAGGCCCAGATCCACGCCGGTGGCCGTGGCAAGGGCGGCGGCGTGAAGCTGGCCCGCACACCAGCAGACCTGGAAACACTGGCCGGACAGATCCTGGGCATGCAACTCAAGACCCACCAGACCGGCCCGGAAGGCCAGAAAGTGCGGCGTCTCTACATCGAAGAAGGCGCCGATATCCAGAAGGAGTACTACGTGTCGCTGGTGACCGACCGCGCCACACAGAAGGTCGCGTTCATCGCTTCGTCTGAAGGCGGAATGGACATCGAAGAAGTCGCGCACAGCACGCCCGAAAAGATCATCACCGAGTACATCGACCCCTTGACTGGTCTGGGCGCTGAGCAAGCCAAGAAGATCGCCGACGCCATCGGCCTGCCCCCGAACAGCACCACGCAAGCCATCGACATCTTCCAGAAGCTCTACGCCTGCTACATGGCGACTGACGCTTCGCTGGTGGAGATCAATCCGCTGAACCGCGACAGCAAGGGCAACCTGATCGCCCTGGATGCCAAGTTCAACTTTGACGCCAACGCGCTGTTCCGCCACCCAGACATCGTGGCCTACCGCGACCTGGACGAAGAAGACCCGGCCGAGGTGGAAGCCAGCAAGTTCGATCTGGCCTACATCAGCCTGGACGGCAACATCGGCTGCCTGGTCAATGGCGCCGGCTTGGCCATGGCCACGATGGACACCATCAAGCTCTTCGGCGGCGAGCCGGCCAACTTCCTGGACGTCGGCGGCGGCGCCACGGCCGAAAAGGTGACCGAAGCCTTCAAGATCATGCTGAAGAACAAGGCCGTGAAGGGCATCCTGGTCAATATCTTCGGCGGCATCATGAAGTGCGACACCATCGCAGAAGGCGTGATCACCGCATGCAAGGCCGTGAACCTGAGCGTGCCGCTGGTGGTCCGCATGAAGGGCACCAACGAAGACCTGGGCAAGAAGATGCTGGCCGAGTCTGGCCTGCCCATCATCGCGGCCAACACCATGGCCGAAGCCGCAACAGCCATCGTGGCCGCCGTCAAGTAACGGCACCCAGACCAAGGACCCCGTCATGAGCATCTTCATCAACAAGGACACCCGCGTCGTCACGCAGGGCATCACCGGCAAGACCGGCCAGTTCCACACCAAGGGCTGCCAGGCCTACGCCAACGGCAAGAACTGCTTTGTCGCCGGCGTGAACCCCAAGAAGGCGGGCGAGAGCTTCGAGGGCATTCCCATCCTGGCCAGCGTCAAGGACGCCAAGGCCCAGCATGGCGCCAACGTCAGCGTCATCTACGTGCCGCCCGCCGGCGCGGCCGACGCCATCTGGGAAGCCGTGGAAGCCGACCTGGACCTGGTCATCTGCATCACCGAAGGCATTCCGGTGAAGGACATGCTGATGGTGCGCAACAAGATGAAGGCCAAGGAGGCGGCGGGCGGCAAGAAGACGCTGCTGCTAGGCCCCAACTGCCCGGGCCTCATCACGCCGGAAGAGATCAAGATCGGCATCATGCCGGGCCACATCCATCGCAAGGGACGCATTGGCGTGGTCAGCCGCTCCGGCACGCTGACCTACGAAGCCGTGGCGCAGTTGACCGAAATCGGCCTCGGCCAAAGCAGCGCAGTGGGGATCGGCGGCGACCCGATCAACGGCCTGAAGCACATTGACGTGATGCGCGCCTTCAATGACGATCCGGACACCGACGCCGTCATCATGATCGGCGAAATCGGCGGTCCGGACGAAGCCGAAGCCGCGCGCTGGTGCAAGGCCCACATGAAGAAGCCCATCGTCGGCTTTATTGCCGGCGTCACGGCGCCCGCAGGCAAGCGCATGGGCCATGCCGGCGCGCTGATCAGTGGCGGCGCCGACACGGCCGACGCCAAGCTGGCCATCATGGAAGAGTGCGGCTTCACGGTCACGCGCAACCCTTCCGAAATGGGTCGGCTGCTCAAGGGACTGCTCTGACCGCAGCGCGCACGCAAGACGGCTCTCAAAAGGCGCCCCTAGGGCGCTTTTTCATGGCTGTGAGCTATGTACTTCCCGCAAGCGGCGACAGGTTCATGACAACTACACTGCCGCCAAAGTCGGAGGAGTTATGGACTACCTGAGCGATGCGGCCTTCTGGGTCGCGCTGGGCAAGATCATCTGGGTCAACATCCTGCTGTCGGGTGACAACGCTGTGGTGATCGCCCTGGCCGCGCGCGGATTGCCGCCGCAGCAGCGCAAGTACGCGGTAATGGGCGGCAGTGCCGCGGCCATCGTGCTGCGCGTGGTGTTGACAATCTTTGCGGTTCAGTTGCTGGGCTACCCCTACCTGAAAATCATCGGCGCCTTGCTGCTGTTCTGGATCGGCGTGCAGTTGCTCTCCGAAGAGGACGACGGTGGCGACGGCATCAAGTCCTCGTCCAACCTGTTCACGGCCATTCGGACCATCCTGATCGCCGACCTGGTGATGAGCCTGGACAACGTCATTGCCGTGGCTGCTGCCGCGCAAAGCGGACCGGAAGCCTCCCGCCTGCTGCTGCTGATCCTGGGCCTGGGGCTGTCGATTCCGTTGATCATCGCCGGCAGTCAGCTGCTGATGAAGGTCATGGAGCGCTACCCAATCATCATCACCTTGGGCGCAGCCTTGCTGGGCTTTGTCGCCGGTGAAATGCTGGTCCACGACAAGGCCTTCGAAGGCTGGTTCGGCCACCTGGGTGGCGCCACCACCACAATCATCGAACTGGCCGGAGCCGTCGGCGTTGTGATCGTCGGCCAATGGCTGGCCAAGCGGCACAAGGCCGCCGCCGCAGAGTCGGAGCACGCCGCTTCCTGAGCAAGGCCTGCGGCACAACGGGTGATCCAGTGAACCCCCAGCCAAGCCCCTGGCTGGGCGGTCATCGTCTGTTGCGCGAAATCGGCCAGGGCGCCAATGGCACGGTGCACCTGGCACAGCAGGCTGGCGACGCGCCGCTGGTGGCGCTCAAGCTGGTGCGCTTGCCAGCAGGCGATTCGCATGAGGCGGCCGCAGCGCAGTTCGAGGCCGCCGCCCGCGCTGCCGCCCGGCTTCACCACCCGGGCATCGTGCGGGTCTTTCAGCACGGACTGGAAGGCGAATGGGCATGGGTGACGATGGAGGCTGTGCCCGGCACTGACCTGTCGCGCTACACACAAGCCCATCGTCTGCTGCCGGAGGCCCTGGTACTTAACATCGGCGCCCGCCTGGCCGAGGCCCTGGCCTATGCGCACCGGCAAGGACTGGTGCATCGCGACGTGAAGCCCGCCAACGTGCTGGTCAACTGGGCAGGGGACGAAGTCAAGTTGACTGATCTTGGCCTGGCGCGCGGCGCCTGGGCCGCCAACACCGGAACCGGCATCGTGCCGGGCAGTCCGGCCTACATGTCTCCTGAACAGCTCTCGGGCATGGTGCCCGACGCGTCGGCTGACCTCTACGCGCTGGGCGTGACTCTGTTCGAACTGCTTTGCGGCCGGCGACCTCACGAAGCGCAGAACATGGGCGAGTTGCTGCGCCAGGTGGCGCAGGACCGCGCTCCCTCACTTCTGGACCTCCGCCCGGAATTGCCCGTCGGGCTTGCCGAGCTGGTGAGCCAGTTGCTGCGCAAAGCGCCCGCCGAGCGTCCAAGCGGTGGTGACGCTGTCGCTTTCGAGTTGCGCGGCCTGGCAGCGACGCTTCGGTCGCCGGTGTGAAGTCACATCCTGACATGGTCAGCGGGTTCCCACCGGGAATCAAGCCGCGGTTCCGATGCACAATCGCCGCTCCTGAAGTTTCACGTTACCGCCCTTGCCTGTGCCCATGACGATCGAGCTCCATGCCGCCGTGGACCCCGGCCGTGCACGGAGCAACAACGAAGATTCGGTGGCGACCGATGACGGCGTCAGCCTTGCGGTGCTGGCTGACGGCATGGGTGGCTACAACGCTGGCGAAGTCGCCAGCAACATGGCCACCACCTTCATCCGCACCGAACTCGGCCGCTGGCTGCGTGAAGCCAGCGCCCAGGCCAGCGACGCCGAAGTGCGCCGCGCCATGGACATCTGCGTCGACAACGCCAACCGCGCGATCTTCAACGCCGCCAATTCCAACCCGCAATACGCCGGCATGGGCACCACGCTGGTCGTGGCCGTTTTCCGCGACAACCGGGTGTTGCTCGGTCATGTGGGCGATTCACGCTGCTACCGCCTGCGCGAAGGCCGCCTGCAACAAATCACACGTGACCATTCGTTGCTTCAGGAACAGATTGATGCCGGACTGATCACCCCCGAACAGGCCGCGTTTTCCGCCAACAAGAATCTGGTGACCCGTGCGGTTGGCGTGGAAGACACCGTGCTGCTGGAGACGCACCAGCACGACGTGCTGGCTGGCGATCTCTTCCTGTTGTGCTCCGACGGGCTGTCGGACATGCTGGACGATGCGGGCATTGCGCAGGTGTTGCTGGCACACGACTCCCTTGAATCGAGCACCCGCGGGCTGATTGATGCCGCCAACGATGCTGGCGGAAAGGATAATATCTCCGTGATCCTGGGGCGCGCCTCCGGCGGCGCGAGCGCTCCGGCCAAGTCATGGTGGCCGTTCAGGCGCTGAGGCAGAAAGCGCCTTCCGCAAACGTATACAAGGTGCCACGAGGTACCAAAACCGCGGCCGCCGGCAGCGGAAAGAATTGAGGGCATGCATGGGCAAGCTGGTGGTTTCGCTCGACGGTGTGGTCATCAAAGAAGTCCAGATCACCAAGGACAAGACCACGCTCGGCCGGCGTCCCTACAACGACATCGTGATCGACAACCTCGCCGTCAGTGGCGAGCACGCTGTGTTGCAGATGGTGGGTGCTGACGTCTTCATAGAAGACCTGAACAGCACCAACGGCACCTACATCAACGGCAAGGCGATCAAGAAGCAGTTGCTCACCCACAACGACACGGTCGAGATCGGCAAGTACAAGATCAAGTACCTGGTCGACGAAACGGGTGACTACGAGAAGACCATGATCATGCGGCCCGGCGGCACGCCTGCTGGCGTTCCGGCCGGCGGCGCAAGCTCCGGCTTCGGCGCCTTGGGCTCGGCCGCGGCGCCTGCGCCACCGGTGGTTCAGCCGGCATCCATCAAGGTGCTCAACGGCGCTGCCGCAGGCCGTGAAGTGGTGCTGACCAAGGTCGTCACCACGGTCGGCAAACCTGGGGTACAGGTGGCTTCCATCACCAAGCGACCCAATGGCTACGCCTTCGCCCACGTCGAAGGTGCCACCAAGCCCAGCATCAACGGCGTGCCCATCGTCGGCGACAGCGTGCCCCTGCGCAACGGCGACGTGATCGAACTCGCCGGCACGCAGATGCAGTTCATCTACCGCTGAACCTGGCTCCCTGCGGCGCGGCGTGACGGCTGTCACGCCGCGCCGCGTCGTTTCACATGTAGCTGTCACGGCAGCGTTGTTGTTGCTTGCATGGCAGGCCAGTCAGCGCCAGCATCCGGGCCTTCCATCACCAGATGCCCGCGCTGCGGGGCCGCGCTTTGAAACCCGACCTGCAGATCCGCGTCCTGGGTTGTTCAGGATCGATTGCCGCCGGCAGCCGAACCACATCCTTTCTCCTGGGTGCCGACGTCCTCATTGACGCCGGCACGGGCGTGGGCGACCTGACGCTGGAGGAGATGGTCGCCATCGACCACATCTTCATCACGCACTCCCATCTCGACCACATCCTGTCGATCGGCCTGCTGGCTGACAGTGTCACCCGCCGGCGCCACGCGGCTGGCCGGACGCCCATCCAGGTCCACGCCTTGCCCGCCACACTGGCCGCCTTGCGACAGCACATCTTCAACGGCGTGGTCTGGCCCGACTTCACCCGCCTGCCGGACCCCGCCCATCCAGTGCTGCAGTTCACGCCGCTCGCCGAGGGCGACCGCGTTTCGGTGGCCGGCCTGCACATCGAAGTGCTGCCTGCTCGCCACACCGTGCCCGCTGTCGGCTACGCCGTGCATGGCTCTGCTGGCGCCTGGGTCTTCACGGGTGATACGGGGCGCAATCCTGAACTCTGGGCAAGGTTGGCAACCATGAAAGTCGCTTCGCTGGTCATCGAGACCGCATTCAGAGACGACGAATTGGCCCTGGCGCGCCTGAGCCAGCATCTGTGCCCGTCAGAACTGCGCGCGGAACTCGCCCACCTGCAGGCGCCAGCCGATGTCTACATCACGCACATCAAACCTGGCGAAGTGGACGCCGTGATGTCCGAGATTGCCGCGCAAGGCAGCCTGCACCGCATCCACACGCTGGCCACCGGCCAGTCCATGAGCCTGGCGCAGTGAACGGCGCTGGGTGACGTTTTTCGTCACTTCTGGCTTCCCGCGGCCCTTTCATGCAGCCTCAAGTGACCAAGGCCGTCAGCGAACGTGAAGAAGTGGTCAGCAAATCACCTCACGCAGGCTGGCACGCACCCTGCATCCATGGGGGTGTCCCTGTCTCTCTCCACCCGCACTGGTCCCCCAAGGAGTTTTCTACATGAAGCGCGTCCAACAAGGTTTCACCCTGATCGAACTGATGATCGTCGTGGCGATCATCGGCATCCTGGCTGCAGTCGCCCTGCCGGCTTACCAGGACTACACCAAGAAGGCCAAGATCTCTGAACTGATCCTGGCCGCGTCGGCCTGCCGCACGACCATCACAGAAACCGTCCAGACGACACAAGGCACCTCGCTGCCGGGCGCCGGCAACTGGGGTTGTGAATCCACGGCTTCCACCTCCAAGTACGTCGCCAGCATCGCCACGAGCGACGCGGGCGTGATCACAGTGACCGCACAGGCTTTCAGCGACAGCAGCATTGACGGCAGCACCATCACGTTGACGCCGAGCACCCTGCAGATCGGTCAGCCCATCAACAATTGGACTTGCGGCGGCTCCATTCCGGCCAAGTTCCGTCCTGGCTCCTGCAAGTGACCCCGCTGGCGGCTTGACCGCCTCCACGAAAGGCAGCCTCAGGGCTGCCTTTTTTCGTTCAAGCGCCAAGAGCGCTCCGATATCGTTCCAGGCTTGCCGCTGTTGCCATGACTGAGCCGCCCGCCGACATCGAACTGACCATCCTCATGCCCTGTCTGAACGAGGCGCGCACCCTGCCCGCCTGCATCGACAAGGCCCGTGGATTCCTGGCGCGCCACGGCGTGTCCGGCGAAGTAGTGGTCGCGGACAACGGCTCCAGCGATGGCTCCCAGGCCTTGGCTACCCGCCTGGGCGCGCGTGTCATCCACGTGGCCGAACGCGGCTACGGCTCGGCTTTGCGGGCTGGCATCGCGGCCGCGCACGGCCGATTCGTCGTCATGGGTGACTCGGATGACAGCTACGACTTCAGTGCGCTGGAATCCTTCCTGGCGGAACTTCGGTCCGGTGCGGACCTGGTGGTGGGCAACCGCTTCCGCGGCGGCGTCGCACCGGGCGCCATGCCCTTCCTGCACCGCTGGCTGGGCAACCCCGTGCTCAGCTTCATGGGGCGCCGCTTCTTTGGCGGTCCGCTGCGCGACTTCCACTGCGGCCTGCGCGGCTTCAGGCGCCAGGCCATGCTCCAACTTGATCTGGTGACTCCTGGTATGGAGTTCGCCAGCGAAATGATCGTGAAATCCTTGCAGGCACAGCTGGACATCCGCGAAGTGCCCACACGCCTGGCCAAGGACGGACGCGACCGACCGCCGCACCTCAACACCTGGCGCGATGGCTGGCGTCACCTGCGTTATCTGCTGCTGTACACGCCGCGCTGGCTGTTCCTGTATCCCGGCTTGGGACTCGCCGTGGCAGGCCTGGCGCAACTGCTATACGCGAACCTGGTGGATGCCGGCCGCTCGAGCTGGCCCGTGGGGATCCACACCCAGCTCTTTGCGGCGGCAGCCACAGTGCTGGGATACCAGACCATGCTTTTTGCGCTGGGCGCCGTGCTGTCACGCCACTTCGCGCGGCTGGACACCCCGCACCCGCGCGAGCGTTTTGCCGTGGGTCTGGCACAGAGCCCCTGGCTGGCGTTCGGGGGCCTGTTCGTGGCCTTGGTGGGGTTGGTGCTGTGCGGCACGCTGACCTGGCAATGGGGTCGTTCCGGCTTCGGCGCACTGGACCCTGAGGTTGCAATGCGACAGATCATTCCGGGCGTGGCACTCGTTCTGGTGGGCACCCAATCCTTGCTGGCTTCCATCTTCTTTGCGGCCATGCGGAGCGCGTTCGATTCCATCCGCAGCGGCGCCCGGGACGGCAGCGCGCCACGCTGGAATGAATGGCAAGGCTGAAGCCTGAAGCTGCCATGGCCGAACTGACGTGGGCACAGCGTGCCGAGTGGTGCCTTGCCACCTTGGTGGCCGTCGCCGCAGCAACCGCCTTGCCCCTGTCCACCGGCTACATGGGCTGGAGCTGGGACGCGCTGAACCACCACATCTACCTGGGCCTGTTGGCTGAACAGCCGCGCTGGGACCTTGACGTGCTGGCGGCCAGCTTCCAGGGCTACCAATTTCCCTACCTCTACTGGCCGGTGTACCGGATCAGCCTGCTGGACTTGCCCGGCGCCTGGGCCGGTGCGCTCTGGGCCGCCTTCCAGGTCAGCTGGCTCGCGCCGCCAGTCTGGCTGATCTCGCACAGACTGCTGCCTTCTGACGTGAGTGGCCTGCAGGCCACCGCACTGCGTCTGGCCGGTTGCGCACTCGCAGGGGCCAGCACGGTTGTTATCGCCAGTGTCGAGACCACGGCCAACGACCTGCTGGCCAGTGTGCCCCTGCTGTGGGCCGTGGCGGTGGGGCTGGGTCCAAACCAGCACACCCGCCAAGCCTGGGCTTGCGGGGCGCTTTGGGGCGCGTCGGTGGCGTTCAAGTTGTCCAACGGCCTGGCCATCATCTGGCTCGCGTTGTGGGCCTTCCAGCCGTCGCCAACCCTGCCGCGCTGGGCACGGCCGTGGCGCATTGCCGCAGGTGCCGCGCTGGGATTTGTCCTCACCTACGCACCCTGGGGGTGGCAGCTCTGGAAGGCCATGGGCAACCCCTTCCACCCGCTGCTGGGCCACCTGTTCGGAGCGGTTTGAAACATGATCCGCTTCGTACCGGACGACTGGTTGGAAGGCCTGTTGCGACCCCTCCTGATGTTGGACCCGGTGGCAGGGCTGTACTTCGAAGGACACGCACCCGACCTTCGCTTTGCCGCCATCCTGCTGCTGCTCTGTTGCGCAGTGGCAGCGCGGAGGGCCTGGCCACCGCTGACCGCTTCACAGCGGCTGGCGGGTTTGGGTTTGTTCGCTGGCCTGTACCTGTGGACCTTCGTGGTGGGCAATGGCCGCTACTTTCTCTGGGGCCTTGTGCTGGCGGGGCCCTTGTCCGTGGCGGCCGCCTGGCTGCTGCCAGCCACCCGCTGGCGCTGGTTGGCCCTGGTGTCGCTGATGAGCCTGCAAGGCCTGGCGCTGCGCGAGGCTGTGACCTTGGACACCTGGGGACTGGCCCGTTGGCAGGGTCGTGAAGTGGCCATAGAGGCATCTCCACTGCGCGACAAGCCCGCCGTGTTCTTCACCATCAGCAGCATCACCTACTCCATTCTGGTACCGCGCTTCCACCCGCAATCTCGCTGGGCCAACATCGCCGGCCAGCACATGATCACGCCGGACCGCCCCGAGTACAGGCTGCTGCAGACCTTGCTGACAAGCCCGTTGCCCATGTACGTGCTGGCACCCACGGCGCCCAGGCTGGCGCCCGGTGAGTTCGAGCCGCCAGCGGACCTGCGGCAGTTGATGTCGGCTTCACTGGCACCGCACGCGCTGGCACTGTCCGGTGACCCCTGCAGCCTGGTGCGCAGCCGCCTCAACCCCGGCCCAGCCGGCCCGCCAGGACAGTCAGATGAGGCCCTGCCGCAGCGCGGCTTCTGGGTCTGTCCGGTCCAACGCGCCGCGGGCATCGATGCGGTCGCCGTGCAACAGACATTGGCCCAGCGCCACGCCGATGTGTTCTCGCAGGTCGAGCAGCGCTGCCCGCGCTTCTTCCCGCCCGGCACGGGCCGTTACGCCAGCATCGACACCGTGGCCACCCGCGCCTACGGCGGTGCCGACATGCGCCTCTACGTGGAGGAGCACGGACGGGTGCTCTACAAGCATGCCCGCGCGTTGAACCCCACGGTCATCGGCCCGGTGGACGAGGTACGCGCCGGGCGCTTCACACTGGATTGCCACAAGGTCGAGGGCCGCTATCAGTACCCTTGGAACCGTGACTGATCCGACCACTGCACCCCAGGTCATGACACGCGCGCTCTGGGTGGAACTGGCCGTGCTCACCGCGCTCGCCGCCGCAGTGGCCGCCGCTGTGCCCCTGTGGGCCGGTGAGTGGGCCTGGAGCTGGGATGCGCTGAACCACCATGTCTACCTCGGCGCCATTGCGCAGCACCCACGTTGGCATCTGGACGTCGTGGCGGCCAGCGTGCAAAGCTACCAGTACCCCTACCTCTACTGGCCGGTCTACTGGCTGAGCACACAGCCGATTTCAGGCGCAACGGCAGGCGCCGTCTGGGGCGCGTCCCTCGCCGCATTGCTGACCGTGCCCACCTGGCTGGCCAGCCTGCACTTGCTGCGGGCCGATCGCGGCGCCTGGCAGGCCGTGTTCGACCGCACGACCGCTTGCGTGCTGGCGCTCAGCAGCATCATCGTGCTGGCCGCCCTCAACACCACGGCCAACGATCCGCTCACAGCCGTGCCCATGCTCTGGGCGCTGGCCTTGATGGCGGTGCCCGACCCGAGTGACCGGCGGGCCGCTGTGGCTGCCGCGCTGTGGGGCATGGCCGCGGCCTTCAAGCTGTCCAACGGACTTTTTCTGCCCTTGCTGGTGCTGTGGTGGTGGACACCACCGCACCGTCGCCGGCGCCTGGGGTGGCTGCGCCGCGGCCTGGGCATCGCAGCCGCCGCCTGCTTGAGCTTCGTGCTCACCTACGCACCTTGGGGCTGGCAGTTGTGGCAGCACACGGGCAATCCCTTTTATCCGCTGTTCAGCAGCGTCTTCGGGGGCTGACGGTGCTGCGCTTCACGCCCGACGACCCGCTGGACGGTCTGCTGCGGCCCTTGCTGCTGGCGGACCCCACGGCGAGCCTGTATGCGGAGATCCACGCGCCGGACTGGCGCTTTGCAGCGCTGGCCTTGTTTCTGCTGGTGGCTGCGCTGGTGCAGCGGCGCTGGAGCCTGCTGAGCGGCGCGCAGTGGCGTGCCGTGCTCGGCCTGATGGTCTGCTTCTACGTCTGGACCTGGGTGACCGGCAATGGCCGCTACTTCCTCTGGGGCCTGGTGATGGTGGGGCCCTTGGTGGTGATGGTGGCGCAGCGGCTGCCCGGCTCGCAGGACTTGCGCAATCTTGCCGTACTGGGCGTGCTCGCCCTGCAGCTGGGCGCGCTGTGGACCCACTTCGCGCCCAACCTCTGGGGCCTGCAAACCTGGAAGAACGGTCCCGGATGGGCCCTGGAAGACTCGCCGCTGAAGGCCAAGCCCGCGGTCTACCTGAGCATCGGTACCGTTTCGTATTCCATCCTGGTGCCGCAGATGCACCCGGACTCGCGCTGGTCCAACGTGGCCGGTCAGCAGGACCTGGTGCCGGGCATGCCCGAGTACGCGCGCCTGCAGGCACTGCTGTCGGGTCCCTTGCCCCTGTACGTGGTGGCGCATGCCATGCCCACCTCGCTGGACGAAGTCGGGCAGCCCACCGCACAGGCCCGCGCGACGATTGACGCCATCCTGTTGCCGCAGCAATTGGCGCTGGCGACGGGCAGCTGCCACTTCCTGCGTCCTCGCGACGAAGCGCTGAAGGCGACGCCCACATCGGCCACGCCCAACGGCTTCCTGTTTTGCCCTGTCGTCCGCAGCCACAGGCCAGTTTCGCAGGACACCCCGGTCGATCCCGCAACGGACGCCGTCTTCGAAGCAGTCGAACGTCGCTGCCCACGCTTCTTTCCACCGGGCGGCACGCGCACAAAGGGCTCGGCGGAAGGCTTCAGCCGCTTCTACGTGTACTCGGACGTGGGCCTCTACATCGCGCCGGGCGGGCTGGTCTACTTCAAGCACTTCCGCGCCCTCAACCCCACCGTGCTGGGCATGGCCGACCGCGTGCGCAGCGGGTCGTTCGAGCTCAACTGCCATCGCCTGCCGGGACGCTACGCGCCGCCCTGGGCACGCGACTGAAGCGGCGGCCAGGCGCAAGTGGCAGGACAGTCCCGCCAAACACGGGTTTCGGGCCCGCAGGCGCGTGTCATCATTCCCGCCGCCATGGGAGCCCGCTTTCTGGACGGCCACGACCCGTCGATCCGCCTTCGCTGCCCTGTTTGCAGCCACCCGCTGACCACCACAGGTGAAGGCTGGCAGTGCCAGGGCGACGCGCCACACCCCTACCGCGCCGTGGACGGCGTGCCGGTGCTGCTGAACGCCGACCGCAGTGTGTTCCGCGACGAGGACTTCAAGCCGCGCGCCCGCACCACCTTCAAGGACCCTGCGGGCTGGGCGCTGCGCCTGGGCTATTGGCTGCCATCGCCCAGCCGCGACGTCTCGTCCAGCGCCTGTCGCGCGCGCCTCGCCCAGTGGTTGCTCACGCGGCCGGTCGACCGCCGCCGCGTGCTGGTGGTCGGCTGCGGCGACGGCACCGCCGGCTACGGCCCCTTGGCCGACGTGCCGGGCAGCGAGTGGCTGGAGACCGACGTGTCGCTGGCCGGCCGGGCTCGCGTCGTCTGCGACGCATCCGACCTGCCCTTCGACGACACCCAGTTCGACCTTGTCATCTGCATCGCGGTGCTGGAACATGTGCTGGAGCCGCAACGCTGCGTGGACGAGGTGCACCGCGTGCTGCGTTCAGACGGCCAGGTCTATGCCACCACGCCCTTCATGCAACAGGTGCACATGGGGGAATACGACTTCACGCGCTTCACGCGCTCGGGCCACCGCTGGCTGTTCCGGCGCTTCGAGGAAATCGACAGCGGCATGGCCACCGGGCCGGCCAGCGTGCTGGTCTGGTCGGTCGAATACTTCCTGATGTCCTGGACCTCGTCCGTGGCCGGGCGTCGTATCGCCAAGGGCCTGACCCGCGTGCTGCTGGGCTGGTTGACCTTGCTGGACCCCCTGCTGTGCAGGCGAGCGGCGGCACACGATGCCGCGGGCGGCTTCTACTTCATCGGGCGCCGCGCTGAAAAGCCCGCGCTGTCGGCCCGCGAGATGGTGGGCTACTACCGCGGCGCCGACGCGCTGAAGTAAGCCGGACACCGGCAGCGGCATGCGCATCGTCCTCGTGACCCACTTCTACCCAGCGCATGGCGGCGGCGTGGAAAAGGTGGCCAGCCAACTGGCCACGCGCATGGCCGCGGCCGGCGACGAACTGCTCTGGTGTGCCAGCGACACCGACGCGGCGCCCAGCCTGCCGGGCGTGCGCTGCGACCCCATGCGCAGCTTCAACGCCGTCGAAAGGCTCAGCGGCTTCCCGTTCCCACTGTGGTCGCCTGGCTCGCTGGCACGGCTGTCCCGGCACATCCGTGCGGCCGACGCGGTGCATGTGCACGACGCCATCTACGCCAGCAGCCTGGCGGCCGCGCTGTTCGCCCGGCGCCAAGGCAAACGCCTGGTGGTCACACAACACATCGGTCAGGTGCCGCTCCCGGCCCTGCTCCGCCCAGTGCTGGGTGCGGCCAACCGCCTGGGCGCCCACGTTGTGCTGGCACGTGCCGATGCGGTGGCCTTCATCAGTCCAGCGGTGCGCCAGTACTTCGAGACCCTGACCGGACCACGGCCCGGCTTCCATGACCTGCCCAATGGGGTGGACCACCAGGTCTTCAAACCGTCGGACGAAGCCCCTGCTACGCTGCGCGCGGCGCTCGGCTTCGACCCGGCACGCCCGCTGTTGCTGTTCGTGGGCCGCTTTGTGGCCAAGAAGCGGCTGCCGCTGGTGCGCGAGATGGCCGCAGCGCGGCCCGACTGGCAGTGGTGCGTCATCGGCCACGGCCCGGAGCAGCCGCAGGGCTGGGGCCTACCCAATGTGCGCGTGCTGCCCCCCATGCCTCAGCACGAACTGGCCACCTGGTACCGGGCCGCGGACCTGCTGGTGCTGCCCAGTGAAGGCGAAGGCTTCCCGCTGGTCGTGCAAGAGGCCATGGCCTGCGGGCTGCCGGCTTGCATCACGGCCGATGTGGCCGCCGGTTCGGACATGCCAAAGTCCCTTTGGCTGGAGTTGCCTGAAGCGCGCGGCCAGACAGCCCGCCTGGGTGTGTCTGCCATCCAGTCCTGGCTGGAGCGGCCTGCCGGTCAAATCGCCGAACAGCGCCAGGCCTGCACCCGCCACGCGGCCCGCTTCTGGAGTTGGGAGTCCGCCGCCCGGGCGCACGCGGCGTGGCTGCGCGGAAGCGCTGCATGAGCCGCCGTTCACTGGACGCCGCGTTGGCGCGCGGCATGCTCACCGCCGCTGCGTTTGCCGCCTTGGCCGGTGTGGCACGCGTGGCGCAAGACGCCGCCATCGCCTGGCGACACGGCACGGGCCCGACCGTCGATGCGTATTACTTCGTGCTGAACCTGGCCAACTGGCCTGTGGCCGTGGCCCTGTCCACGCTGACCCTGCTGGTGGCGCCCGCTGAAGCCGCGCTGCGACTGCACGACCCGGCAGGTGGCGAACGCTGGCGCGGCGAATTGCTGGGCCGCTTGCTGCTGCTGGCCGCACTGACCCTGCCGCTGGCCTGGTGGGGCTTGCAGCACGTGGTCCACAGTGGCCTGAGCGGCCTGGATGCAGGTGCGACCGCCGTTGCCACCACGGGCATCCCGCTGCTGGTGGCGGCAGTGCCGCTGGGCCTGCTCGGCGCCCTGCTGTCGGCCTGGCTGGTGTCAGCGGGCCGACACGTGCTGTCGCTGCTGGAGGCCCTGCCGCCGCTCCTGCTGACATTGCTCTTGCTGACGCTGCCAGGACCGGTTCTGTTCTGGGGCACCGCCGCCGGCGTGGCGGTGCAAGTGGTGGCCATGGCCTGGGTGCTCAGAGCCGCTGACGCACTGCCTCGGCCGCACCTGCGCACACTGGACCGCGCAGCCGAACACCGCGCCGCTTTTGCCCGCGGCGCGTGGGTGCTGCTGGCTGGGCAGGTCCTGTTCACGCTGTTTCCCCTGATCGACCCTTTCTTCGCTGCGCGTGAGGGCGAAGGTGTCGTGGCCGCGCTGAGCTATGCCAACCGGCTGGTGCTGGGCCTGCAGGGACTCGCTGGCCTGGCGCTGCAAAGGGCCGGGTTGCCGCTCTTGTCGCAACTGATGAGCACCGCACCGGCCGAGGCCCGGCGCATCACGTTGCGCTGGGCCTTGGCCGCTGGCGCCGCCGGCGCGCTGATCGCGGCCTTGGTCGCCTTGTTGGCCGATCCGCTGGTGGCACTGGTCTTCGAGCGCGGCCGCTTCGGCGCCGCCGACCGCGCCCAGGTGGCCGAGTTGCTGCGCTACGGCATGCTGCAGTTGCCGATCTACGCTGCCGGCACCGTCATCGTGACCGCACTGGCCTCGGCCCGTGGCGGTGCGGCGCTGGCCATCGCGGCGGTGGCGGGTCTCGCGGTCAAGCTGCTGCTCAGCGCGGTGCTGGTCAAGCTGATGGGCGTGGCTGGCCTGCTGGTGGCCACCGCGCTGATGTACATCGTCACCTCTACCATCGCCTGGCTGGGGCTGCGCCGACGCCTCACCCCACCTGGCCCGGTGGCGCCGTGAACGCCGGACGGGTGTCCATCTTTCTGCCGTCGCTGGACGGCGGTGGCGCGGAACGCGCCATCGGCACCGTCGCCAGCGCCTTGGCGGCAAGGGGCGTGAAGATCACCATGGTGCTCGGCTCGGCAACAGGCCCCTACCTGGCCGACCTGCACCCGCAGGTGCGCGTGGTCGACTTGCACTGCCCGTCCACCCTGCGCGCCCTGCCTTGCCTGGTTCAACACCTTCGCCGGGACCGGCCCGACGTGTTGTTCGCGGCCATGAGCCACACCAACGTGGTGGCCGCGCTGGCACACAAGCTGTCTCGGTCCCAAGCACGGCTGGTGCTGAGCGAACGGGTCAACCTGTCTTCACTGTTCGAGGAGATGCCCGGTCTGCGCATGAAGCTCACAGGCGCGCTGATGCGGCTCACCTATCCCTGGGCCGATTGCGTGGTGGCGGTGTCTGAGGGCGTGGCGCGCGACATCACGCGGCACATCCCTGTGCGGCCCGAGCGGGTCTTCACGGTCTACAACCCCGTCGTCGACGCGCTGCTGCTGCAACGCGCAACGGCGGCGCCCACCCATGCCTGGCTGGCGCAGAAGGACGTTCCAGTGGTCCTGGCCGCTGGCCGCCTGATCGCGCAGAAGGACTTTCCCACCCTGTTGCGGGCTTTCGCCGCGCTGCGCCGCGGCCGCCGCGTGCGGCTGTTGATCCTGGGCGAAGGCGAAGGACGCGAAGCACTGCTGGCGCAGGCGCGCGAGCTGGGCATTGCCGACGACGTGGCGTTGCCCGGTTTCGACAACAACCCGTTTGCCGCCATGCGGGCCGCCAGCCTGTTCGTCCTGTCTTCGCGCTTCGAAGGCTTGCCCGGTGTGCTGATCCAGGCCATGGCCTGCGGCACGCGGGTGGTCAGCACCGACTGCCCCAGCGGCCCGATGGAGATTCTGGAAGGCGGCCGCTGGGGCCGCCTGGTGCCCGTGGGTGATGCGTCCGTGCTGGCAGCGGCCATGGCCGCTGCTCTGGACGACCCCGCGCCGCCCGACGTGCAAGCCCGCGCGGCCGACTTCTCGGTCGAACGCGCCGTGACGCGTTATGCCGAACTGCTGGGCGTGGCCTGAGGCGCCGACGGCCTGGCTGGCGCGGCGCGCACGCGCTCGAACACATATTGGTTGCAGCCGAGTTCGCCGGCCACGGTGATCAACTCGCGCAGTTCGAACCCACGTTCGGCGAGAAAGTGGAACACCTCTTCGGGCTTGGCGACTTCGAAGGGGTAGCCGCCCAGCCAGTCCAGCATGTCGTACCAGAGCGTCATGCCACGTTCCACCGGACCCTTGCGCATGACCAGGCGGAACAGCCAGCGCGCCCAGATGAAGTAGGGCGTGTACAGCGCGATGAGCAGCGCACGCGTCACCGGGTTGAGGTTGTAGAGGCGCTTGACCACCGTCCAGTACCGGCTCCAGCTGCCCTGGTCGTTGTAGATGGCGGTGAAGAAGCGTCCCCCAGGGCCGACCAGCTGGCTCACGTTGTCCATGGCCGTCCACTGGTCGCCGGTGTGGTGCAGCACGCCCCAGCTGTAGACGATGTCGAAGTGACCCAGCGTCGCCAGGTAAGCCCGGTCCAGCACCGAGCCTTCATCCACGCGCCAGAGAGCGTCGTCGGCTGCTTCGCCCGTTTCGGCGCGGTGGCGTCGGCGCAGTTCCGCCGTGCAGGCCACCGACTGCGGGTCGAAGTCAAAGGAATGCACGGTGGCACCCAGTCGCCTGGCCGCCAGACTGAACAGGCCGCTGCCCGAACCCGCGTCCAGCACACGCAGGCCCTGCAGCGAACGCAGGCCCAGCATCTCCTGCAAGGATTCCTCTGCGGCCTGGATGCGCGCCGCGTCCAGGTGCTGCAGAAAGCGCGCCCAGTTGGCGCCGAATCCAAACCGCTCGCCCGCTGCGGTTTCGGCGGCGTGCGAGGAGCCACCCGGGGTCTTTACTACTTCGTTCATGCGCTGGCTTCTCCTGAGTGGCTGGCGGCACGGCGCCAGGCCTCGAACATCAGCACCGGCCACAGCCGGTAGCCCCAATCGTTGCGGCCCGCCAGGTGCTCCTGCCAGAGCTGGCGCACGGGTGCCGGGTCCAGCAGGCCCGCCTGGCGCAACCGGCTCGCGTCCAACAGGTCTTCGGCCCAGGGCCGCAACGGGCCGCGCAGCCAGGCGTGGATGGGAATGCCAAAGCCCATCTTGGGACGCTCCACCAGAGCCCGCGGCACGTAGCGGTCCAGCACCTGGCGCAACACCCACTTGCCCTGTCCGCCGCGCATCTTCTGCTGCAGCGGCAGGCGCAGCGCAAATTCAACGATGCGGTGATCCAGCAAGGGCACGCGCGTTTCCAGCGACGCCGCCATGGCCGCGCGATCCACCTTCACCAGGATGTCGTCTGGCAGGTAGCTGCGCAGGTCCAGCAGCATCATGCGCGACTCGAATTCGCGCAGCGGCGGCACCGGTTCGGTGAAGGCGGTCAAGGGCTCGGGAGCGCCCAGCACGGGGCTCTGGCCCTCGGGCCAGAAACTCACCATCTGGCGGTAGACATCGTCGTTGCGGCGCGCGCCCAGCACGCTGGCCAGCTTGCGCAGGCGGTCGGCGCGGTCGCCTTCGCGCAGTTCGCGTGGCAGCAGCGATGACACGGGCGCCAGCAGCGCACTCCAGACTTCGGCCGGCAAGGCGCCCAGCACTGCGCCACAGCTGCGGCGCAGCGCCAGCGGCACGGCCGCCACGCGCTGCGCCCAACGGTAGCGGTCATAACCGCCGAAGAGCTCGTCGCCGGCGTCGCCCGACAGCGCCACGGTCACCTCGCGCCGCGCCAGCTGGCTGACCAGGAAGGTGGGGATCTGCGAGGCATCGGCAAACGGCTCGCAGTACAGGCCCGGCAACTTGGGAATTACCTGCAAGGCCTCCTGCGCGGTGACCATCAGCTCGGTGTGCTGCGTGCCCAGGTGCTGCGCGACTGCACGGGCGTGGGCCGACTCGTCCAGGTCGGCGTCAGGCAGCGCAATGGTGAAGGTGCGCACGGGCTGGCTCGACAAGGCCTGCATCACCGCCACCGTGGTGGACGAGTCGATACCGCCGGACAGGAAGGCGCCCAGCGGCACGTCGGCCATGCGCTGGCCTTCGATGGACTGGCGCAGCAGACGGTCCAGGGTCTCGACGGCTTCGGCGTCCGACAACGCCAGCGGTTCCCGCGCGCCGGCCAGCGCCTGCTCCTGCACCGACCAATAGACGCTGGGAGGCTTGTCGGCATCGGCCGGCCGCTGCAGCGTCAACAGCGTGCCCGGTGGCAACTTTCGAATGCCCGGATGAATGGACCAGGGCGCCGGCACATACCCATGGCGCAGCAGCAGCGACAGCGCGCCGGCGTCGATGCCGCCCGTGAAGGCCGGATGCGCCCGCAACGCCTTCAGTTCCGAGCCGAACAGCAGCACCCCGTTCTGCACGCCGTAGTACAGCGGCTTCTCGCCCAGCCGGTCTCGCGCCAACGTGAGCGCATGCGACTGCCGGTCCCACAGTGCGACGGCAAACATGCCGACGGCGCGCTGCAACGCCCCTTCGGTTCCCCAGGCCACCACGGCAGCCAGCAGGGTTTCGGTGTCGGAGTGGCCGCGCCACTCGGGTGCCTTGCCTGCCACTCGCAGTTGCCGGCGCAGGTCCGGATGGTTGTAGATCTCGCCGTTGAAGACGATCACCCATCGCCCATCAGCACTGGCCATGGGCTGCCGGCCCGCGGGCGACAAATCCACGATGGACAAGCGCCGGTGGGCCAGGGCAATGCCCTTGCCAGTGTCCAGCCACTCGTCGCGCCCGTCTGGGCCGCGATGCGCCAAGGTGTCGCCCATGGCACGCGCCAAGGCGCCGGCGTGCTCGGGCAGCACGCCAGGGGTGAAAAAGCCCGCGATGCCGCACATGTTCAGGCGACCAGTTCGCGGTACAGCGCGGCGTGGCTTGCAGCCACGGCGTCCAGGCTGAAGTCCGCCTGGATGCGTGCCCGCGCACGTGCACCCAAGTCCGCGCGGCCGGCGGGCCCCAGGTCCAGCAGTCGCAGCATGGCCATGGCCAGGGCGTCGGGCTGGGCGGGCGGCACCACAACGCCGGTGTCCGCCACCACCTGCGCCGAGTCGCCCACCGCGGTCACCAGACAGGGCAGCGCACAAGACATGGCCTCGCCCACTGAATTGGAGAAGGCCTCGGCCCGCGACGCCGACACGTAGACATCCAGTCCTGCCAGCACGGCAGGCACGTCCTGCCGCTCGCCCAGCAGGTGCAGCCGTCCGCGCAGGCCGCTGTCGGCCATCTGCCGCGCCAAGGCCTGGTTGTCTGCATCCACGCCGCTGCCCGCCAGCACAAACCGTGCTTGCGGCCGCGCCGCCAGCACCTTGCACGCTGCCTCCAGGAAGCTCCCATGGTCCTTGACCGGATGGTGGCGGGCAAGCAGGCCAAACACCACGTCGCCTTCGTCTGCAGCCCACGATGCCCGCAAGCGGGCCCGGTCGGCCGTGTCGGGCGCAAAGCGGTCCGTATCGAAGCCGTTGGGCAGGTGGCGCGCCCGCCGCATGTCGAAGCCA
Organism: uncultured beta proteobacterium; assembly: GCA_963750785.1. GTDB lineage: Bacteria > Pseudomonadota > Gammaproteobacteria > Burkholderiales > Burkholderiaceae_C > Rubrivivax. The sequence goes on from CAVVSC010000017.1 coordinate 279,238, forward strand.
AAGGCGCGGTGCTGCTCCAGGCTGGTGTGCGAATTGAAGAGCAGGCAGTCGGGCTGGCGGGACAAGGTCTTGTTCAGGTGGATGGCGGCGCGGGCAAACGCATTCTCTCCGGCCAGCGTAGGCAGCGATTGCCGAATGCCCCAGACCAAAGGCGCACGCCCGGGCAGTGCTGCACGGGCCAGCGCCGCGCCCAGGTTGCCGTGGTACATCCAGCCATGGACCAGTTGCGGCCGGAAACGCCGCGCCAGCAAGGCCAGTTGCACGCCGCCTGCCACCAGCGGCAGGCCACCCAGGAGGTTCAGTTCATCCACTGGCGCACCCGCAGCCCGCATCGGCCCAGCCATGGCACCGCCGGGCAGCAGGGACACCACCCGCTGTTCCATGCCGGCCAGTGCAGGTGCGCCCAGCAGCTTCAGCAGCATGTGTTCGGCACCTCCCACGCCCAGCGCCGTGATCACATGGAGCACCCGCATGCGGCCATTCTGGAGCAAGGGCAGGGCCGGCCAAGCCCGAAACACACCGACAATTCCGGCGTGGCCCAGCCCTTGTCCGCGGAGACGTCCATCCGAACCCCTGCCGATCCTCTGCCGCTGTTGGCGGCCATTGCCGCGGCCACCCTGCCCTCTCTGCTGGCCTACAACGTCTCCCCGTCACCCACCTTCCTGAACCAGGCGCTGGCGTTTGCGCTCTGGGCGATGTTTGCAGCGGCCTGCGCCTGGGCGCGGCCGGTCCAGCCGGCCCGGGCTTCCACACCGGTCAGCCTGGCGCTGGCGCTGCTGGCCGCATGCGCGGCATGGAGTTGGGGCCTGGGCGGCTGGCCTTCCACTCTGGCCTTGTCCACGCTGGCCACTCTGGCAGCGGCCTTGCTGCTGCTGTGGGCCGGCGCATCGGCGCAAGCGGACACGGACACCGCCACGGCCATGCAAGGCGTCACCCGCGAAACGGTTTTCGCCGCCTTCGCCTGGGCCTGGCTTGCGGCCGGCGTGGCCAATGTGGTGGTGGCCTTGATCCAGGTCTTCGCGCCCGGCCTGCCCGACGGCGTCTGGATGGCCGCGTCCGGCATCCCCGGCCGTGCGGTGGGCAATCTGCGCCAGCCCAACCACCTGAGCAGCCTGCTGCTGTGGTCCTGCATCGCCAGCATTGCGCTGCTGGACCTGCGCCAGATCAGCCGCCGCTGGGCGGCCTTGGCCTTGGCGGCCTTTGTCTTTGGCGTGGTGCTGACGGCGTCGCGCACGGGCCTGGTCAGCGTGCTGCTGCTGGCGCTGTGGGGCCTGGCGGACCGGCGACTTTCACGCCCTGCGCGGCTGCTGCTGGTGCTGGCGCCGCTGGCCTATGCGGCCAGCTGGTGGGGCATGGCGGAATGGGCCAAGCTGTCGCAGCACAACTTCGGTGGCACGGCGCGGCTGGCAGAAACCGACATCTCGGGCTCGCGCTTCGGCATCTGGAAGAACACGCTGGCGCTGATCCAGGCCAACCCGTGGACGGGCGTGGGCTTCGGTGAATTCAACCTGGCCTGGACGCTGACGCCCTTCCCCGGCCGGCCCACCGCCTTCTTCGACCACACCCACAACCTGCCGCTGCAGCTGGCCGTGGAACTGGGCCTGCCGATGGCGGTGCTTGTGATGGCGCTGCTGCTGTGGGGCCTGGGCCGCGCAGCCCTGGCCGCGTGGACCACGCCCGATGCCGACGCCAGCACCGCACAGCGCGCCGCCGTGCTGGTGGTGGTGATGATCGGGCTGCACAGCCTGCTGGAATATCCGCTCTGGTATTCGTACTTCTTGCTGCCCACCGCCTGGGCCTTTGGCTTTGCGCTGCGTGGCGGCGCTGCGCAGGCGCGCCCGGCCCCGCGCTGGCTGGCAGTGGCGTCCTGGCTGCTGGCGCTGGGCGCCGTCTTCTCGGTCTGGGACTACGGCCGTGTGGTCAGCATCTTCAGCAGCGCGCCGGGCTCACCGCCCCTGGAACAGCGCATCGCCACGGGCATGAAGAGCGTGTTCTTCGGCCACCACGCGGACTACGCGGCGGTCACCTCGCACATCGCCATCGGCGATCCGGCGAAGGCCTTCGACCGCACGGCGCACTACCTGCTGGACTCGCGCCTGATGATGACCTGGTCCGAGTCGCTGAAAAAACAGGGCCATGACGACGAAGCGCGCTACCTCAGCGCGCGCCTGAAGGAATTCGGCAAGGAGGACGCCGAGGACTTCTTCGATGAGTGCCTGGACGCGCCCGCTTCCGCTGCATCAGGCGCAGCTGCCTCCGCGCCACCCTTCCAGTGCAGCCCACCTGCAAAACCCCACAGCTGGCGCAGCTACCTGCCCAGCCACTGAGCGCGTTTCAGGGCGCCGTCCAATGCCCTGACTTGCCGCCGAGCTTTTCCAGCACGCGCACGCCGCCCATCACCATGCCGCGGTCGGCCGCCTTGCACATGTCGTAAACCGTCAGCAGCCCCACTTGCACGGCGGTCAGCGCTTCCATCTCCACACCCGTGCGGCCCAGCGTTTCCACCTGGGCCGTGCAGTGCACGCGGCTGCTGTCGCGGTCCATCTGGAATTCGACCGTGACGCGTGTGATGGGCAGCGGGTGGCACAGGGGAATCAGGTCCGAGGTGCGCTTGGCCGCCTGGATGGCCGCGATGCGCGCGATGCCGATCACGTCTCCCTTCTTGGCGCTGCCGCTGGCGATCAGCTCAAAGGTGGCCGGCAACATGGTGATGTGGCCGGTGGCGCGCGCCACGCGGTGGGTCTCGGCCTTGGCCGCCACGTCCACCATGTGGGCCTGGCCTTGGCCGTCGAAGTGTGTCAGGGGGGAGTTCATGGCTTCACAGTCGGCAACATGCCGGTGTCATGATAGATGGCAGGGAACGCACGAGGCCGGCTGGGCTCCAACGCCCTCTGCCCGTCCCTTACGTCCGCCACGAGACCCGCCCTTGAATCCTTCGCACACGCCTTCGCACTCGCCTGCACGCGCCCGTTCCCGGCGCCTTGTCACGGGTCTGCTGGCGCTGCAACTGGCCCTCAGTTCCTTGCTCACGCCGGCCTTGGCGCAAGCCCAGGTCCGCCTGCCCGCCCTGGGTGAATCCGCCAGCGACGACCTGAGCGTGGCCAATGAAAAGCGCCTGGGCGAAAGCATCATGCGCGAAGGCCGGCGCGACCCGCAGTACCTGGACGACCCCGTGCTGCTGGGCTACCTGCAGCACTTGTGGAACCCGCTGGTGGCGGCGGCCAAGGCGCGGGGCGACATCAACGCCGAGACCGAAAACTCCTTCGCCTGGGAAGCCTTTCTGGTGCGCGACCGCAGCGTCAATGCCTTTGCGCTGCCTGGCGGCTACGTGGGCATCCACCTGGGGCTGATCGCGCTGACCACCACCAGCGACCAGCTGGCGTCCGTCATGGCGCATGAACTGTCCCACGTGACGCAGCGGCACATTGCACGCAGCATCGCGCCGCAGCAACGCGCGTCAATCGTGGCCATCGCGTCCTTCCTGTTGGGCATCATCGCGGCCAGCCGCACCAACAACGTCGACATGGCCAACGCCGCCATGATGGGCGGCCAGGGCGCGGCCATCCAGTCGCAGCTGAACTTCTCGCGCGACATGGAACGCGAGGCCGACCGCAACGGCTTTGGCATCCTGCAGCAGGCGGGCTTCTCCACCACCGGCATGGCGGCCATGTTCGAGAAGATGGACGTCGCCATGCGCCTGAACGACAACGGCGGCTTCCCCTACCTGCGCACCCACCCGCTGACGGTGGACCGCATCACCGAAGCGCGCAACCGCGCCCTGCTGGAAGGCCGCAGCCCGCCGCCGCCGACGCTGCTGCATGCAGTGATGCAGGCGCGTTCACGCGTGCTGATGGACGACAGCGCCCAGTCGATGGCGCGCCTGAGCGGCGGCACCAGTTCGCCCCTGCTGTCCGACCGTGTGGCGGCGCTCTACGGCGGCGCGCTGGCCGCGTCCTTGCTGCGCGACCCCGCTCGCGCCGCCCGCCTGGCAGACGAAACCCTGGCAGCGGCGCGCACCGCCAGCACGCGTGACGCCGACGCCGAACGCGCCATCGTGCTGCTGCAGGCCCAGGTGGCGCTGGAACGCGGCGCACCTGGCGCGGCCCTGCAGGTGCTGGATAGCCTGTCCCCGCGCAACGACCGCCCCACCCTGCTGCTGCGCGCGCAGGCCGTGCTGGCGCTGGAACGCAGCGCGCCCGGCACGCAGACCGCGGCGCTGCGCGACAGCACCGAAGCGCTGCAGACCTGGGTGTCGGAACACCCCCAGGACTCGCTGGCCTGGAACGACCTGGCCGCCACCAGCGGCGCACTGGGCCTGAAGCTGCGCGCCATGCGGGCCAGCGCCGAAGCGCAGTTGGGCCTGGGTGATCTGCCCGGCGCCATTGACCGCATGCGCGCGGCGCAAGCCACGTCGCGCGGGGCCACCGGGCCGGACTTCATAGAAGCGTCGGTCATCGACGCGCGCCTGCGCCAGATGGTGACGCAGCGCCGGCAGATGCAGCTGGAAGCGCTGGGTGAACGCGGCGCGCGCGGTGGCCGCGGCGGTCCTGAAGAACCACCGCCGCAATGAGCGCAGCCTGAGGGCAGATGGACGGCGCATTGACTGCACAGCGGTACGCAGGAAAAGCCCAGCACAAGGCCCACGCGGCCAACCCCTGATTCAGCAGTGGCCCGCACCCCGTGCGCAGGCCAGAATCGCCCGCAAAGAAGCGGGAGTAGCGCATGCGTGATGGGGTTCGTTGGGGTGCTCGTTCGGGTGCTCTTTGGGGTGCTCGTCTGGGCATGAATCTGCCGGCCATGCTGGCCCTGCTGATGGGCTTGGCCAGTGCAGCCGCTTGGGGCGCCACGCCCCGCGTCGTGTCCCAGTCACCCCAAGGCGAGGTGGGCGAAGTCCGGCAGGTGCTGCTGCGCTTTGACAGCGACGCGGTCGTCGCGGGCGACCCGCGCGCACCCAGCCCCTTCACCCTGCAATGCAACGGCAGCACGCCGCGCGGTGACGCGGCCTGGGTGGACGCCCGGCGCTGGACCTTCGACCTGCGCGAGCCTTTGCCCGCCGGCCAGCAATGCGTGCTCAAACCCAACACCGGCTTTGGCCCTGATGAGCTGCGCTTCAGCACCGGCGCGCCCGTGGTCATCTCGACCATGCCCTATGGCGGCCAGCGCATCGACGAAGACCAGACTTTTTTGCTGCGCCTGAACGGCGCACCCGACCCGGACAGCGTGCGCCGCAACGTCTGGTGCGAAGCTGAAGGCCTGGGCGAACGCATCCCCGTGCGCCTGGTGGAAGGCGCTCCGCGAGACGAATTGCTGAAGGCGCTCAAACGCGAGGTCACCAATGTGGGTGGCCCCGGCTCCCTGGTGGTGCTGGCCTGCCAGCGCAACTTCGCCCCCGACACCGGCGTGCGCGTGGTCTGGGGCGCGGGTGTGGCCGCAGCCGGCAGCCCGCAACTGGTGTCGCGCCGCGAGCAGCGCTACCAATGGAAGGTGCGCCCGCGCTTCCTGGCCGAATTCAGCTGCGAACGCGAACAGGCGCGCGCGCCCTGCCTGCCGCTGCGGCCGATGACACTGCGATTCAACACCAACGTGCCACGCGCCGTGGCACTGGCCGTGCGGCTGCAGGTCGTCAGCGCCGACGGCAAGGGCGAAGCCATCAAGCCGCGCGAAGACACCGAAGAGCGCAGCGACACCGTGGCCGACGTGCGCTTTGCAGCGCCGCTGCCAGAAAGCACGCGCTTTCGCATCCTGCTGCCCGCCGGCTTCAAGGACGAGACAGGCCGCCTGCTGTCCAACGCGGCCACCTTTCCCTTAGAGGTGTCCACGGGCGGCATGCCGCCGCTGGCCAAGTTTGCCGGCGCGCCTTTTGGCATTGTCGAAGCCGGCAGCGCCGCCGATCCCGGGATGCTGCCGGTGGCGCTGCGCCATGTGCAGGCCGATCTGAAAGGCGCCAGCACGGGTGGCAAGGTGTCCGTGAAGCGGTTCGACCTGAACACGCCCGACGCCGAACTGCTGCGCTGGCACCTGGCCCTGAAACGCGACCACGACAACGAATACGAGACGCGCAAGAAGTCCCTGCTGGCCGGTGAAACCGGCGTGCAGCGCGCCGACCTGCCGCAGCTGAAGGACACGCAACCGCGCGCCACGGAAGTCATCGGCATCCCGCTGCCGCAGCGCGGCTACCACGTGGTGGAAGTGGAATCGCGCGTGCTGGGCGAAGCCCTGCTTGCCGCCAAGGCCCCCATGTACGCCCGCACCGGCACGCTGGTCACCAACCTGGGCGTGCACTTCAAGCGCGGGCGCAGCAGCAGCCTGGTCTGGGTCACATCGCTGGACCGCGCACGTCCCGTGGCCGGCGCGAAGGTGGCCGTCAATGACTGCAAGGGGCAAGTGCTGTGGAACGGCACGACGGACGCACAGGGCATCGCGCGCATCGACCGCGGCTTTGAAGACGCCAACGACAGTGTCTGCCCCAACACCGACGGCCTCTTCGTCACCGCGCGCAGCAGCGACGACCTGAGCTTTGTCTTCAGCCGCTGGAACCGCGGCATCGAGCCCTGGCGCTTCAACATCAGCAGCATGCAGGGCACGACCAGCGACCGCCGCGCCCACACCGTGTTCGACCGCACCCTGCTGCGCGTGGGCGAGACCCTGTCCATGAAGCACTTCCTGCGCGAGGAAACCGAACGCGGCCTGGCCCTGCCCGCGGGCGACGACCTGCCCGACGAGGTGGTGCTGCAGCACTTTGCCAGCGACACCACGGTGCGCATCCCGCTGGCCTGGCCGCGCCAGGGCGGAAAAGGCGCACGTTCGGCCGAAAGCCGCTGGACCATCCCGCGCAACGCACCCCTGGGCCTGTGGGACGTGGCGCTGAAGAAGGGCGACAAGCGTCTCGGCAGCGGCACGGTGCGTGTCGAAGCCTTCCGCGTGCCGCTGGTGGACGCGCGCTTGTCGGGGCCTTCCGGAGTGATTGCGGCACCGACCGAACTGGTCTTCAACGCCCAGCTCAATGCCCTGGCCGGCGGGCCCATGCCGGCTGCGCCGGTCAAGCTGTCGGCCTTGCTGCGACCGGCCTATGCGCAATTCGCCGGTTATGACGACTTCACTTTTGACGCACCCGGCAAGCCACGCGGTGACGACGAAGAAGGCAGCGACGGCAGCCAGCTGGTGGCCGACAAGCTGAATGCCAGCACCGACCGGCAAGGCGCCGCCAAGTTCACGGTGGCCAAGTTGCCGGCCCTCACCGGACCGTCAGACCTGACCGCTGAACTCACCTTCAACGACCCCAATGGCGAGGTGCAGACCGTCAGCCAACGGCTGCGCCTGTGGCCGGCCCAGGTGGTGGCAGGCTTGCGTGTGGCCAGTTGGGCCAGCATGCGCAACCAGCTCAATTTCACGGCCCTGGTGCTGGACACCGCAGGCAAGCCGCTGAAAGGCCGCGCGGTGGAAGTCAGCGGCCGACTGAACCAGACCTACACCACGCGCAAACGCATCGTCGGCGGCTTCTACAGCTACGACAACAAAAGCGAACAGAAAGAGTTGGGCGTGCTGTGCACCGGCAGCACCGACGCGCAAGGACGCGTGTCCTGCAGCAAGCCGCTGGACGTGAGCGGCGAAGTCGAGCTGCGCGCCACGGCCAAAGACGACGCCGGCCGCGCCAGCGTCACCGTCGCCACCGCCTGGATGACCAAGGACGAGCCCTGGTGGTTTGCGCAGGACAACGACGACCGCATCGACCTGCTGCCGGAGCAGCGCGAAGTCGAACCCGGCCAGACCGCGCGGCTGCAGGTGCGCATGCCCTTCCAGAACGCCACGGCACTGGTCAGCATCGAACGCGAAGGCGTGATCGACACCCGCGTGGTCACGCTCAACGGCCGTGAGCCCGTGATCGAAGTGCCCATCCCCCGGGCCGCAGAAGGCAGTGCGCGCAGCTGGGCACCCAACGTCATCGTCAGCGCGTTGGTGCTGCGTGGGCGGCTGCGTGAAGCGCCCTGGTGGAGCTTCTTCACCTGGGGCTGGAAGCAACCCGGCGACTGGTGGCAGGCCTTCCGCTACGAAGGCAAGGACTACAAGGCGCCAACCGCCATGGTCGACCTGGCCAAGCCTGCCTTCAAGCTGGGTGCGGCCGAATTGCGCGTCGGCCTGGCCGAACACCGGCTGGACGTGAAGGTGCAGACGGCACAACAGCAATACGCCGTACGCGAAACCGTGCGCACCACCGTCACCGTGCGCCACAGCGGCCAGCCCGCAGCCGGTGCGGAAGTGGCCTTCGCGGCCGTCGACGAAGGCCTGCTGGCTTTGCAGCCCAACCGCAGCTGGAACCTGCTGGAAGCCATGATGCAGCCCCACCCCTGGGGCGTGGACACCGCCACCGCGCAGGGCGAAATCATCGGCCGCCGCCACTACGGCCGCAAGGCGCTGCCACCAGGTGGCGGCGGTGGCCGCAACCCGACGCGCGAACTCTTCGACACGCTGCTGCTGTGGAAGGGCACCGTGAAGCTGGACGCGCAGGGCCAGGCCGTGATCGACGTGCCGCTGAACGATTCACTCACCAGTTTCCGCCTGGTGGCCATTGCTGACGCGGGCACGGACTTCTTCGGCACCGGCCAGACCAGCGTGCGCGTGACGCAAGACCTGCAGATGCTGAGCGGCCTGCCGCCCCTGGCACGCACCGGCGACCAGCTGGACGTCGGCTTCACACTGCGCAACACCACCGACCGTGCGATGTCCGTGAAGGCCACGCTGCAAGGCAAGGCCTTTGGTGATGAACGTGCGGCGATGGCCTCGCAGCCTGCGCCGCAGACCCTGCAACTGGCGGCGGGAGCAGCGGTGGATGTGCGCTGGTCGGTCACGCTGCCGGAGGGCGCCACGCGGGTCGACTGGGAAGGCGCGGCGGAAGAACAAGGCGGCGGGTCACCCAACAGCAAGACCGCCCGCGACCGGCTCAAGGTCGCGCAGGCCGTGCTGCCCGCCGTGCCCGTGCGCGTCATGCAAGCCACGCTGCAACCGCTGGAGGGCAATTTCAGCCTGACACTGGCCCCGTCGGCCGATGCGCTGCCTGGCAGCGCGCGTGTGGACGTGGCCCTGCAGCCGCGCCTGTCCGGTGCCTTGCCGGGGCTGAAGCGCTGGTTCGAAACCTACCCCTACAGTTGCCTGGAACAGAAGACCTCGCGCGCGCTGGCCCTGCATGACGCCACGCTCTGGTCCAAGTTGAGAGACGACACGCCCGGTTACCTGGACAGCGACGGCCTGGCCAGCTACTACCCGCCCAGCACGGGCAGCACGGCCACGGGCAGCGACCGGCTCACGGCCTACCTGATCACCGCCGCACACGAAGCCGGCCAAGCCTGGCCGGACGCGGTGCGCGAACCCATGCTGCAGGGCCTGGCCGCGTTTGTGGAGGGCCGCCTGGAGCGCCGCTTCTGGAGCCCGCGCGCGGACCTGGACATGCGCAAGCTGGCCGCGCTGGACGCGCTGTCGCGCCACGGCCGCGTGCAGCCGCGCATGCTGGGCAGCATCGCGTGGGCACCTGCCGCCTGGCCCACGTCGGCCCTGCTGGACGCGTGGAGCCTGTACCGCCGTGTCGAGTCCCTGCCCGAACGCGCGGCGCGGCTGGACGAGCTGCAACGCCTGGTGCGCAGCCGCTTGGTTGCGGGGGGCACCACGCTGAAGTTCACCACCGAAGAGTCCGACGACTGGTGGTGGCTGATGGACGGCCCCGACGCGAATGCGGCGCGCCTGCTGCTGGCAGCCAGTGATCTGCCGGCGTGGAAGGACGACGTGGCGGCCATCGTGAATGGCACCCTGGCGCGGCAGAAGCGCGGCGCCTGGCTCACCACCACGGCCAACCTGTGGGGCGTGCTGGCGCTGGAACGGTTTGCGGACCGCTTCGAGAAAACGCCGCTCACGGGTCGCAGCACGCTGGCTTTGGCTGGCACGACCCGCAGCGTGGACTGGGCCGCCAAGCCCGGTGGCGACGTGGTGTCCTTGCCGCTGCTGTCTGCTGCTTCGCTGACGGCCAAGCAGGAAGGCACAGGCCGACCCTGGCTCACCGTGCAGTCCCTGGCCGCCGTGCCGCTGAAGGCACCGCTCTTCGTCGGCTACCGCATCACCAAGACCGTGAGCGCGGTGGAACGCAAGCAACCCAACGCCTGGACACGCGGCGACATCGTGCGCGTGCGGCTGGAAGTGGACGCGGTGGGCGACATGAGCTGGGTGGTGGTCGCAGACCCCATCCCTACGGGAGCCACGGTGCTGGGTGGTGAAGGCGGACTGGGGCGCGATTCGGCCATTGCCACGCAGGGCGAAAAACGTGAAGGGCGGGCCTGGCCTTCGTACGAAGAGCGGACCTTCGACAGCTGGCGCGGCTACTTCAACTTCATGCCACGCGGCAAGCAGGTGCTGGAATACACGCTGCGCCTGAACAGCAGCGGCCAATTCAAGCTGCCGCCCACGCGCGTCGAAGCGATGTACGCGCCGGAGACCTTTGGCGAGTTGCCTAACGCAGACTGGACCGTTGCGCCGTGATGCGCTGGGCCGTCGCCACGGTGCTCGTCTGTGCAGCAGCGCAGGCCTGGGCCGTGCCCAGCTTTGACGCGGTGCGCGCCGCGCATGCGCCGTCAGATGTGGCCTTGCTGGCGCGCGACGGCCGCACCGTGCTGGCCACCGTGCGTGTCGACAAGACCGCGCGGCGCGCGGCCTGGGTGCCAGTCACCGACATGTCGCCCGCCTTGCGTCATGCGCTTCTGCTGAGCGAAGACCGCCGCTTCTGGGACCACGCCGGCGTGGACTGGCGCGCGCTGGCCGCCAGTGCCTGGGGCAATGCGTGGAACCAGCGCACACGCGGCGCGTCCACGCTGACGATGCAGCTGGCCGGCCTGATCGACGAGGACCTGTCGCGCCCGGCCGGTGGCCGCAGCGTCGTCACCAAGCTGCAGCAGATCGTGCATGCGCAGGCACTGGAACGCAGCTGGACCAAGACTCAGATCCTGGAGGCCTACCTCAACCAGGTGCCGCTGCGCGGCGAACTGCTGGGCGTGCCCGCCGCGTCGCAGCAGCTCTTTGGCAAGCACCCCAGCGGGCTCGACACGCAGGAAGCCGCCATCCTGGCGGCCATGGTGCGCGCACCCAATGCCGGCAGCGCCGCGCTGCACAAGCGCGCGTGCGAGTTGCTCAAGCAGCAGGCGCTTGGCTGTGAAGGCCTGGGCGTGACGCTGGACCAGGCGCTCACCCGCAGGCCCGGTCCACCGCTGGGCGAGAACGTGGCGCCTCACCTGGCTCGGCTGATGGCTGCGCAGTCGCAGGCAGCCACTCCCGGCCGCGCGCCACGCGCCTTCAACAGCACCCTGGACGCGCCGCTGCAGCGCGCCGCCAGCGCCGCGCTGCGCCGGCAACTGGCCGAACTGCGTGGGCGCAATGTCGAAGACGGCGCGGTGCTGGTGCTGGACAACGACAGCGGCGAGGTGCTGGCCTACGTGGGCTCGGCCGGCGCGGGCACCTCTTCCGCAGCCGACGTGGACTTTGTGCAGGCGCGGCGCCAGCCGGGGTCCACGCTCAAGCCGCTGCTGTACGCGCTGGCGCTGCAGCAACGGCTGATCACGCCGGCCAGCGTGCTGGACGATTCACCGCTGCAACTGCAATCCAGCGGCGCAGGCGGTGCGCTGTACCAACCGCAGAACTACGACCATGTCTACCGCGGCCCCGTCAGCGTGCGCATGGCGCTGGCCAGCAGCCTCAACGTGCCTGCCGTGCGCGTGGCGGCCATGCTGGGGCCCGACAAGCTGTTCGACGGTTTCAACCGCGCGGGCCTTCGCCTGTCCGACACGGCCGGCTTCCACGGCCATGCGCTGGCCCTGGGCAGTGCCGACGTCACGCTGCTGGACCTGAGCAACGCCTACCGCATGCTGGCTCGGCAAGGGCTGTTGTCGCCTGTGCGTTGGCAGAGCACTGTGCCCGCGCGCGCCGCGCAGGCGCGCCGTGTATTGCCCGCGCCGGTGGCCTGGCAGGTAGCCGACATGCTGGCCGACCCTGCCGCGCGCGCCGCCACCTTCGGCCTGGACAGCCCCTTGGTCACCCGTGGTTTTGCCGCCGTGAAGACCGGCACCAGCAAGGACCTGCGTGACAACTGGTGCGTGGGCTTCACCAGCCGCTACACGGTGGGCGTGTGGGTCGGCAATGCCAGTGGTGCGCCCATGCAGGCCGTGAGCGGCGTCTCCGGCGCCGCCCCTGTGTGGCGCGAAGTGGTGGCGCTGCTGCATGCGCGCGACCCATCGCGCGCCGCGCCGCCGCCTGCGGGCCTGGTGGCGCAGGGCAGCGACTGGTACCTGTCGGGCACCGAACCGGGCGTGCTCAAGCCCGTGTCCCTGCATTCAGTGGCGAAGTTGTCCGCCGCCTTTCCGCAGTTCGGCATCCAGTCCCCGCGCGATGGCACGGTGATCGTGCTGGACCCGGAAATCCCTGCACGCGCACAGCATCTGGTGTTTGAAGGCGCGGCCGGCCAGTGGATGGTGGACGGGCGCGTGGTGGGCAGCGGCAGGCAGGTGCACTGGTTGCCGCGGCCCGGCCGCCACGTGCTGGAGCGCCGTTCCGCAGAAGGCTCGGACCGCGTCAACTTCGAAGTGCGGGCGGCGCCGCCGCCTGCACTCAGGAAGAAGAGCGGCTGAAGATCCGTTCTGTCGCGGCGTCGATCACCATGCCGCACAAGCTGTAGATGAGCGACCCGATGAGCGCTGCGCCAAAGCCCGCCACATGGAAGCCGTCCAGCACAGAAGCCGCGGCCCAGAACATCAGCGCGTTGATGACGAAGAGGAACAAGCCCAGCGTCAGCAGCGTCACGGGCAGCGTCAACAGCACCAGCAACGGCCTCACCAAGGTGTTGAAAAGCCCCAGCACAAAAGCCGCCAGAAGAGCCGCGCCGTAGCTCTTCACGGTGACGCCGGGGTACAGGTAAGCCACCAGCAAAAGCGCTGCGGCCAGCAGGAACCAACGCACAAGGGTCTTCATGAGGGCAGCATACCGTGGCGAAGATGCTGCTTTTACCTAGGAAAAACGCTTCTCAGCCCCTCTCAGGCGCATTACCATCGCGCCTGCCCGTTTGCCACCCTACAGAACAAGCCCTTTGCGCGAATGCGCGTTGAGGCTTGCAAGGCACTCGGCTTCCCTCATCAACTGACGGAGAACATCCAAATGGCAACTGCGAAGAAAGCTCCTGCGAAGAAGGCCCCGGCGAAGAAGGCTGCTCCTGCAAAGAAGGCCGCGCCGGCCAAGAAGGCTGCACCGGCGAAGAAGGCTGCTCCTGCAAAGAAGGCAGCACCGGCGAAGAAGCGCGCACCCAGCGCCGCCTTCATGAAGCCCATGACGCCCAGCGCTGCGCTGGCCGCCGTGATCGGCGACAAGGCCCTGCCCCGCACGGAAGTGACGAAGAAGGTCTGGGAATACATCAAGAAGAACAGCCTGCAAGACAAGCTGAAGCGGACCATGATCAATGCCGATGCCAAGCTGAAGGCCGTTGTCGGCACCAGCCCCATCAGCATGTTCGCGATGACCAAGGAAATCAGCAAGCATCTCAAGTGAACGCTTGAGGCGCCCGGCGCTGAATTGAACAAGGGCCCTTCGGGGCCCTTTTTTCTTGGCGGCTCAGCCGACCTGCAGGCGCCGTTCCAGGAAGTCCAGCCGGTCCTGACCCCAGAACAGCTCACCGGCCACCACGAAGCTCGGCACGCCAAAGACCTTGGCGTCGATGGCGTCCTGGGTGTTGCTGGCGTACTGCTCCTGCACCTCGGGCGCGCGGGCGTCGTCGACGCGGCCTGCGGGCAATCCGCATTCCGACAGCAGCTCGGCGCGGGTGGCCGGGTTGGCGATGTCCCGCTCCTGCGCCCACACCGCCGTCAACAATGCGCCGGCGATGTGCAGGGCCGCAGCGCTGCCGTCGGCCCGGTCCACCGCAATGATCAGGCGCGAGGCGTCGTCCCCCGGCACCGGAAAGAAGCGGGGCTTCAGGTTCAGCGGCACGGACAGGTGGTCGCGCCAGCGCGCCATTTCCACCAGCCGGTAGGCTTGGCGCTGCGCGGGCCGTTGCGCCAGCGGCAGGCCGCCCGACACCGAGAACACCTTGCCCATGTCGGCCGGCTTCACACGCACGGTGGCGCCCGCATGTGAGGCGATCTGCACAAAGCGGTGGTGGCCCAGGTAGGTCCAGGGCGATTGCGGCGCCAGGTAGTAGTCGATGGTGTGGGTCATGTGTGCTCCGGTTGTGCGCTGTCACGCTTGTTGTGCATCCTCCGCCTCATGCAGGCAGCAGGAACTTGAGGAACCGCCCCGTGTGGCTGCCTTCGCAGGCTGCCACGTCTTCTGGCGAGCCCGCCACCACCACCTGGCCGCCACCGGCGCCGCCTTCCGGGCCCATGTCGATGACCCAGTCGGCCGTCTTGATGACGTCCAGGTTGTGTTCGATGACCACGATGGTATTGCCCGCGTCGCGCAGCTGGTGCAGCACCTTCAGCAGCAGACCCACGTCGTGGAAGTGCAGGCCGGTGGTGGGTTCGTCCAGGATGTACAGCGTGCGGCCGGTGTCGCGCTTGCTGAGTTCGAGCGCCAGCTTCACGCGCTGCGCCTCGCCGCCGCTGAGCGTGGTGGCCGCCTGGCCCAGGCGGATGTAGCCCAGGCCCACGTCCAGCAGGGTTTGCAGCTTGCGCGCCAGGTTGGGCACGGCCTGGAAGAACTTGAACGCGTCTTCCACCGTGAGTTCCAGCACCTGGGTGATGTTCTTGCCCTTGTACAGAACCTCCAGCGTCTCGCGGTTGTAGCGCGCGCCGTGGCACACATCGCAGGGCACATAGACGTCGGGCAGGAAGTGCATCTCCACCTTGATGACACCGTCGCCTTCGCAGGCCTCGCAGCGGCCGCCGCCACTGCTGGCGCTGACGTTGAAGCTGAACCGGCCGGCGCCATAGCCGCGTTCGCGAGCGGTGGGCACTTCGGCAAACAGCTCGCGGATGGGCGTGAAGAGGCCCGTGTAGGTGGCCGGGTTGCTTCGCGGCGTGCGGCCGATGGGGCTTTGGTCGACGTTGATGACCTTGTCGAAATGCTCCAGCCCGTCGATGCGTTCGTAGGCAGACGGCTCGGCGTGGCTCTGGTACAGCTTGCGCGCCACCGCCGTGTATAGCGTGTCGTTGATCAGCGTGCTCTTGCCGGAGCCGCTGACGCCGGTGACGCAGGTGAACAGGCCGACAGGAATATCGACATTCACGCCACGCCCGTCGGGGCCAGTGAGGTTGTTGCCTTTGGCACCGACGATGGACAGGCGCAGCGGCGCCGACCCAAAACCGCTGGCGGCACGCCGGTGCTTGGGCACGTCGATGCGCAGCACCTGCGACAGGTACTTGCCCGTCAGTGAGTCCGGGTTGTCCGCCACTTCTTGCGGCGTGCCCTGCGCCATGACACGGCCACCGTGAACGCCAGCGCCCGGGCCCATGTCCACGACATGGTCGGCCGCGCGGATCATGTCTTCGTCGTGCTCCACCACCAGCACGCTGTTGCCCAGGTTGCGCAGGTGCTTGAGCGTGCCGATGAGTCGTTCGTTGTCACGCTGGTGCAGGCCGATGCTGGGCTCGTCCAGCACGTACATCACGCCGCTCAAGCCACTGCCAATCTGGCTGGCCAGGCGGATGCGCTGGGCTTCGCCGCCGCTGAGCGTGTCGGCGCCACGGTCCAGGCTCAGGTAGTTGAGGCCCACGTCGTTCAGGAAGCGCAGCCGGCTCGCAATCTCGCGCACGATCTTGTCGGCGATGTCAGCCTTGGAGCCCACCAGCTTCAGACCCTGGAAGTACTTCAGTGCGGCCGCCAGCGTGGCGTGCTCCACCGCAAAGATGGGCAGGCCCTTGCCGGTGTCGGCATGGTGCAGGTAGACGTGCCGCGCTTCGCGCCGCAAGCGGGCGCCCTGGCACTGCGGGCAGGGCTTGGCTGCCTGGTAGCGCGTGAGTTCTTCGCGCACGGCCATGCTATCGGTTTCGCGCAGGCGGCGTTCGAAGCTGGGGATGATCCCTTCGAAGGGATGCATGCGCTTGACGGTCTTGGTCTTGCCCTTGTTCCGGGCACCCGGCGCGTCGGCCGTGTAGGTGAATTCGATCTCGTCTGTGCCGCTGCCGTGCAGCAGCACCTGCTGCGCGTTTTTGGGCAGTTGTTCAAACGGTGTATCGATATCGAAGCCGTAGTGCGCCGCCACGCTCTCGAGCAGCGTGAAGGTGTAGCTGTTGCGGCGGTCCCAGCCCTTGATGGCACCAGCGGCCATGCTCAGCGTGGGGAAGGCCACCACGCGGTCGGGGTCGAACACGGTCACCTGGCCCAGGCCGTCGCAGGCCGGGCAGGCGCCCACGGGGCTGTTGAAGCTGAAGAGGCGTGGTTCCAGCTCTGGCAGTGAATAACTGCAGACGGGGCAACCGAATTTGCTGCTGAACAGGTGTTCCTTGCCGGTGTCCATTTCCAGCGCCACGGCGCGGCCGTCGGCAATGCGCAGCGACGCTTCGAAGCTTTCCGCGACGCGCTGCTTCATGTCCGCCTTGGTCTTCAGACGGTCGATGACGACGTCGATGTCGTGCTTGTCGGCCTTCTTCAGCTTGGGCAGGTCGTCGTATTCAAAGGCCTGGCCACCGACGCGGAAGCGCACATAACCGCGCGACTGCATGTCCTCGAACAGGTCAACGAACTCGCCCTTGCGGTCTCGCACCACGGGCGCCAGGATCATCAGCCGCGTGTCTTCGGGCAGGGCCAGCACGGCGTCCACCATCTGCGCCACGCTTTGTGCCTGCAGCGGCAGGTCGTGGTCCGGGCAGTAAGGCGTACCGGCGCGCGCGTACAGCAGGCGCAGGTAGTCGTGGATTTCCGTGATGGTGCCGACGGTGCTGCGCGGGTTGTGGCTCGTGGCCTTCTGTTCGATGCTGATCGCGGGCGACAGGCCCTCGATCACATCCACATCCGGCTTGTCCATCAGCTGCAGGAACTGCCGCGCGTAGGCCGAAAGGCTTTCCACGTAGCGGCGCTGGCCTTCGGCGTACAGCGTGTCGAAGGCCAGGCTGCTCTTGCCCGAGCCTGAAAGACCTGTGATCACCACCAAGGCGTGCTTGGGAATGTCCAGGTCGATGTTCTTCAGGTTGTGGGTGCGGGCGCCGCGGACCCGGAGGGTGCGGGATTCCAGCGTCACGCGGTCGTGAAGGTCGGAGCGATGCTCGGGGTGAAGTGGCTCTGTCATGGTCGGCGTGGGCAACCGGCCATTATCTCCGCCCGCGTCTAGCCAGCCAATACCCGCAGGATCTCCGCGCCGTAGGCGTCCAGCTTCTTGGCACCGACGCCGCTGATACCGGCGAGGTCGTCCAGGCTGGACGGACACTCGCGTGCCATCTCGGCCAAGGTGGCGTCGTGGAACACCACATAGGCCGGCAGGTTGTGTTCACGCGCCACTTCGGCGCGCCAGGCCTTCAGAGACAGGAAACGTTCGGTGGCTTCATCGCCCAGCGGCACGGGCGGGGGCTTGGGTGCGCCGCTGCCACCGCGCACGCGGGTGGCCTTCACGCGGCCCTTGGGTTCGGTCGGCACACGCAGGCGCACGTCCACTTCTCCGCGCAGCACGGCGCGTGCGCTGTCGGTCAGGGCCAGGGTGTTGTATTCGCCTTCGCTTTCGATGTGGCCCAGCGCAATCAGCTGGCGCAGCACGCCGCGCCACTGCGCTTCGGACACATCCGCCCCAATGCCAAAGGTGGACAGGCGTTCGTGGCTGTGCTGGCTGACCTTGTCTGTCACCTTGCCACGCAACACGTCAATCAGGTGCCCGGCGCCGTAGCGTTGACCTCCCGCCTGGCGGAAACGGTAGATGCCGCTCAGCGCCTTGCGCGCCGCCTCAGTGGCGTCCCAGGTGGCGGGTTCGTTGATGCAGTTGTCGCAGTTGCCGCAGGGCGTGCTGTCCTGGCCGAAGTAGCCCAGCAGGCGCACACGACGGCAGTCATGCGCCTCGCACAGCGCCAGCAGCGCGTCCAGCTTGCCGCGCTGCAGGCGCTTGAATTCTTCGCCGGCTTCGCTTTCGTCGATCATGCGGCGCTGGTTCACCACGTCGGCCAGGCCGTAGGCCATCCAGGCGTCGGCGGGCAGCCCGTCTCGGCCGCCGCGGCCTGTCTCCTGGTAGTAGGCCTCGATGTTCTTGGGCAGGTCCAGGTGGGCCACGAAGCGCACGTCGGGCTTGTCGATGCCCATGCCGAAGGCGATGGTCGCCACCATCACCAGGCCTTCTTCGCGCAGGAACTTGTCCTGGTGCTTGCGGCGCACGTCGCTGTCCAGGCCCGCGTGGTAGGGCAGCGCATTGAAGCCTTCGGCGGCCAGCCAGCTGGCGGTTTCTTCCACTTTGCGGCGGCTCTGGCAGTAGACGATGCCGGCGTCGCCATCGTGTTCGTCGCGCAGGAAACGCAGCAGCTGCTTGCGCGGGTCGTCCTTCTCGACGATGGTGTAGCGGATGTTCGGCCGGTCGAAGCTTGCCACGAACAAGCGCGCCGCTTCCAGCTGCAAGCGCTGGATGATGTCTGCGCGCGTGTGGTCGTCGGCCGTGGCGGTGAGCGCCATGCGTGGCACGCCGGGGAACTGCTCGTGCAGGGCCGACAGGCCCAGGTATTCCTCGCGGAAGTCATGGCCCCATTGGCTGACGCAGTGCGCTTCGTCGATGGCGAACAGGCTCAGCAAGCCACGCTCGTTCAGGCTTTCCATCATCGCCATGAAGCGCGGCGTGAGGATGCGTTCCGGCGCCGCGTAGAGCAGGGTCAGCCGGCCGGCCATCAGCTCGCGCTCGATTCGCCGGGCTTCGTCGCCTTCCAGCGAGCTGTTCAGGTACGCGGCGGGCACGCCCACTTCGTCCAGCGCGCCGACCTGGTCGTGCATCAGCGCAATCAGCGGGCTCACCACCACCGTCACGCCCTGGCCCGCGCGGTGGCGCAGCAGGGCAGGGATCTGGTAGCACAGGCTCTTGCCGCCGCCCGTGGGCATCAGCACCAGGGCGTCACCGCCAGAGGCCACGTGCTGGACGATCTGCGCCTGTTCGCCACGGAAGGCGGTGTAGCCGAAGACCTCGTGCAGCAGCTTCTGTGCGGCGGCGTCCGTCGGGGCTGGAGGGACTTGAGGTGGGGCTTCGGTGAACACGGCGGACATCGTAGGAGCGAGATGCTACGCGAGGGGCGCGACACGCTCCCCGCTGCAGAGGGCACCCGGCTGGGCCACTCCAGTGCGGGCACTCGGCTGGGTGGCGGCGGCTGTCGGCGAAACGGGGCCCCGGCGCGATAATCACCTCACCCACACCTCTTTCTGCCCTTTCGGGAGCACCCCATGGCCTCGGTCAACAAAGTCATCATCATCGGCAACCTGGGCAAGGACCCGGAAGTGCGCTACCTGCCCAGTGGCTCGGCCATCTGCAACATCACGGTGGCCACCAGCCGCCAGTGGAAGGACAAGACCAGCGGCGAGCGCCAGGAAGAAACCGAATGGCACCGCATCACCTTCTTCGACCGCATGGCCGAAATCGCCGGTGAATACCTGAAGAAGGGCCGCCCCGTGTACGTGGAGGGCCGCCTGAAGACGCGCAAGTACACCGACAAGGACGGCGTCGAGAAGTACGCCACCGACATCGTGGCCACCGAAATGCAGCTGCTGGGCGGCCGTGAAGGCGGCGGCAGCGACATGGACATGGGTGGCGCCAGCGCCCCCGCGCCGGCCCCGCGCAGCGCCCCGCAGCGCCAGGCGCCGGCGCCCAAGCCCGCGGCCAAGAGCAGCACGGGCTTTGACGACATGGACGACGACATCCCGTTCTGACACCGTCCAGCGCCATCGCAAGAGCCCCGTGGCCGGGACGGCTTCGGGGCTTTTTCTGGGTCCGGGCTTGATACCCTATTAGGTATCTGATAAGATACCCATTATGGTATCCAGATCAGCCCCCTTTTTCGCCCTCCTCGTGGCCAGCACCGCGCTGGCTGCAGCACCAAGCGCTGTGCCCACGGTAGCCGTGGCGGCAGCCACCGGCAACAGCCACTTCGAGATCGAAGGCACCCTGCAAGCGGTGCAGCAGGCCACCGTGGCCGCGCAGACGCAGGGTCGTGTGCTGGCCCTGCTGGTCCAGTTGGGCGACCGCGTGAAGGCCGGCCAGGTGCTGGCGCGCATCGACAGCCGCGAACAGCAGGCTGGCGTGGCCGGCAGCGATGCCGCCGCTTCGCAAGCCCAGGCCGCGCTGGTCCAGGCAGACCAGCAGGCCCAGCGCACGCGCGAATTGCGCGCGCAGGGTTTTGTCAGCGCCGCCGCACTGGACGACGCGCTGGCACGGCTGAAGGTGGCGCAGGGCGCACTGCAGCAGGCACAGGCCGGCCGCAGCCAGGCCCTGCTGTCGCAAGGATTTGCCACCGTGACGGCGCCGTTCAACGGCGTGGTTCTGGCCACGCAGGCCGAAGTGGGCGACATGGCCACACCCGGCCGCCCGCTGGTGACGATGTATGCCCCTGGGCGCCTGCGCGCGGTGGTGCAGATGCCCGCCTCGCGCAGCGTGGCCGCGCGCGCCATGTCCGTGGAACTGACCCTGCCCGATGGCCGGCGCGTCACGCCCAGCCAACGCACCGAAGCGCCGGGCAGCGACCCTCTGTCGCAAACCGTGGAGTGGCGCTTTGACCTCCCCGTCCCGACCGATGCTTCGGCCACGCTGCTGCCAGGTCAACCGGTGCAGGCCGCCTTCAGCGGCGCATCGACCGCAGTGCCAAGAGCCCCGGGCCTGAACATTCCCGGCAAGGCCGTCCTGCAACGCGGTGAACTGACCGCCGTCTATGCGGTCCAGGACGGCCGCTTCGTGTTGAAGGCTGTGCGACTGGGTGTACCCCAAGGCGACAGCGTGCCGGTGCTGGCCGGCCTGAAGGCCGGTGAGCGCGTCGCCACCGACCCCGTGCGCGCGGGCCTGGCCGGTGCCGTGCCGGAAGGCCGCTGACATGGACAACCCCCGACTTGGCATCGCCGGCCGCCTGGCCGCCACATTCCAGGCCCACACGCTGACACCGCTTCTGGCCCTGGTGGCGCTGCTGCTGGGCCTGTTCGCGGTGCTGGTGACGCCGCGAGAGGAAGAGCCGCAGATCAACGTCACCATGGCCAATGTGCTGATCCCCTTCCCAGGGGCCAGCAGCGCCGACGTGCAGAACCTGGTCGCCAAGCCAGCCGAACAGGTGCTGGGCCAGGTGGCCGGCATCGAGCACACCTATTCCGTGTCGCGCCCCGGCCTGGCCGTGCTGACCGTGCAGTTCCAGGTGGGTGTGCCGCGCACCGAAGCATTGGTGCGGCTGTATGACGTGCTCAACGCCAACCAGGACTGGCTGCCGCGCAACCTGGGCACGCTGACCCCCATCGTCAAGCCCAAGGGCATTGACGATGTGCCCGTGCTGGCCGTGAGCCTGTGGGCCGATGACGCCACCGGCCCCACCACCAGCGCCGCGGACCTGGCGCGGGTCGCGCATGCCGTGGAAGCCGAACTGAAGCGCGTGCCGGGCACCCGTGAAGTGGCCACGATTGGGGCGCCAGGCCGCGTCGTGCAGGTCAGCCTGAACCCGCAGCGCCTGCGCGAACGCGGCGTCGACCTGCTGCGGCTGCAAGCGACCCTGGCCGCGGCCAACCAGGCGCTGCCCGCCGGTGCCGTGATCGACACCGAAGGCTCGGCCGGTTCCGCACGCATGCTCGCCGTCGAGACCGGTGAAGTGCTGCGCAACGCCGACGACGTGGGTGACCTGGTGGTGGCCGTGAACCAGGGCAAACCGGTCTACTTGCGCGAAGTGGCCGAGGTGACCGACGGCGCGGCCCAGCCCAGCCGCCAGGTCTGGTTCACGCCCGGCGCAGCGATGGCCACCGGTGCCGCGGCTTCGTCCGCAGCGAGTCAAGCCGCCAGTCAAGCCGGCCACCCAGCCGTGACGATCACCGTCACCAAGAAGCCCGGCCAGAACGCCGTGGACGTCGCCCGCGCCGTGCGCGACCGCCTGGCCGCGCTGGACAACACCGTGATTCCCGCAGGCCTGCACGCCACCGTGGTGCGTGACTACGGCAGCACCGCGGCCGAGAAGGCCAACAAGCTGATCCAGAAGCTGGCGTTTGCCACGGCCTCGGTGATCCTGCTGGTGGGCTTTGCGCTGGGCCGGCGCGAGGCCGTCATCGTTGGTGCCGCGGTCATCCTCACGCTCACGGCCACGCTCTTTGCCAGCTGGGCCTGGGGCTTCACGCTCAACCGGGTGAGCTTGTTTGCGCTGATCTTCTCGATCGGCATCCTGGTGGACGACGCCATCGTGGTTGTGGAGAACATCCACCGCCACATGGCGCTGGAACCGGGCCGTCCGCTGGTGGACGTCATCCCGGCCGCAGTGGACGAGGTCGGCGGCCCCACCATCCTGGCCACGCTGACCGTGATTGCCGCACTGCTGCCCATGGCCTTCGTCAGCGGGCTGATGGGCCCGTACATGAGCCCCATTCCCATCAACAGCAGCCTGGGCATGGCACTGTCGCTGCTCATCGCCTTCACAGTGACGCCCTGGCTGGCACTGAAACTGATGAGGGGCCCAGCCGGTGGCACGCATGCTGAAGAAGATCACGTCGCGCCGGGCAAGCTGCAGCGCCTCTTCACCTGGCTGCTGAGCCCGCTGCTGGCCAGTGCCCGGAAGCGCTGGCTGCTGCTGGGCGGCATCCTGGCCGCGCTGCTGCTGTCGGCCGGCCTGGCTGCCGTGCAGTGGGTGGTGCTGAAGATGCTGCCTTTCGACAACAAGAGCGAATTTGCGCTGGTGGTGGACATGCCCGCCGGCACGCCGCTGGAGGACACGGCGGCCGCGCTGCATGCACTGGAAGCGCATCTGGCCCAGCAGCCGGAAGTCGAACACCTGCAGGGCTATGCCGGCACCGCCAGCCCGATCACCTTCAATGGACTGGTGCGCCAGTATTTCCTGCGCAGTGACCCCGAACAAGGCGAACTGCAGGTGAACCTGGTCGACAAGCACCACCGCAAGGAGCAAAGCCACGCCATTGCACAACGACTGCGCCCGGCGCTGGAGAAGATTGCCGCGGACTATGGCGCCAAGCTGAAGGTGGTGGAAGTGCCGCCCGGCCCGCCGGTGATGAGCCCGTTGGTGGCCGAGATCTACGGCCCTGACGAAGCCGGCCGCCAGGCCCTGGCCGCGCGCGTGGCGGCGGCTTTGCAGACCACGCCGGACATCACTGCCATCGACACCAGCCTGGCGGCCGACGCGCCGCGCGCCTTCCTGCGCGTGCGCCGCCAGCGCGCGGACAGCCTGGGCGTGCCGGTGGCCGCCATTGCACAAACGGTCCAGGGTGCACTCAGTGGCAGCGACGCCGCCTACCTGCACGACGGCATCAGCAAGCAGCCCGTGCCCGTGCGCCTGCAACTGCCGCGTGACCTGCAAGTGGGTCTGGACAGCATCCTGGCGCTGCCGCTGCGCAGTGCCACCGGTGCGCTGGTGCCGCTGGGTGAACTGGTGAAGGTGGAGCGTGGCGTCATCGACAAGCCGCTGTACACCAAGGACCTGCAAGGGGTCAGCTTTGTCTATGGTGACGTCGGCGCCGGCGGCAAGACGCCGGATTCACCACTGTATGGGCTGTTCGGCGCCCGCGACGCCGTGCAGGCTGCGGCACTGCCCGGCACAGGCAAGTTGGGTGAGTACTGGATCCGCCAGCCCGCCGACCCCTACCGCGAATACGCCGTGAAGTGGGACGGCGAATGGCAGATCACCTACGAGACCTTCCGCGACATGGGCGCGGCCTACGGCGTCGGCCTGATCCTGATCTACCTGCTGGTGGTGGCGCAGTTCAGGAGCTACGTGACGCCGCTGGTCATCATGGCGCCCATTCCGCTGACGATGATCGGCGTCATGCCGGGCCACGCGCTGCTGCAGGCACCTTTCACGGCCACCAGCATGATCGGGATGATCGCCCTGGCCGGCATCATCGTGCGCAATTCCATCCTGCTGGTGGACTTCATCGACCTCCAGGTGGCTCGCGGCGTGGCCTTCGGCGAAGCGGTGGTGCAGGCCGCCGCCGTGCGCGCCCAGCCCATCGTGCTGACGGGTCTTGCCGCCATGACGGGCGCCGTCTTCATCCTGGACGACCCCATCTTCAACGGGCTGGCGATTTCGCTGCTCTTCGGCATCCTGGTCTCCACCCTGCTCACGCTGGTGGTGATCCCGGTCCTCTATTACGCGGTGAACCGGCGCCGCCTTGAAACGGCAGCCCTCACATGAACACGAACCAAATGACCGTCGAACGCATGATCCGTGCCTTCGCGGGCAGTTTCATCCTCTTGTCCCTGCTCCTGGGCGTCCAGGGCAGCCCGCTGTTCATCAGCAGTTGGTGGCTGGCCTTCACTGCATTCGTGGGATTGAATTTGTTGCAATTTGCCTTCACCAACATTTGCCCGCTAGGCTGGGTGCTGCGCAAACTGGGCGTGCCGGGCTGATTCAGGCCGCCGGTGTGGCTTTTCCAGGCGATTTCGGCGCATATCCGTACAGGTGTCGGTTCAAGCAGCTCGGGTGACAATGAAGCAACAAGCAAACGACGCCAGGGAGATCTGCCACATGTCCGTGCTCACCGATGCGGCCAGCCGCACCGATCTGCTGAACCGCCTCAAACGTGCCGAAGGCCAGTTGCGCGGCATCCAGCGCATGCTGGAAGAAGGCCAGGAATGCATGGACATCGCCACCCAGATGGCGGCCGTGCGCAAGGCCCTGGACAGCACCTACGTGCGCATGACGGTCTGCTTCATGCAGCAGGAATTGCGGGCCCAGTTGGGCACTGACGCAGACTCCGACGAGAAGCTGGAAACGCTGCTCACCGGCGTGCAGGACCTGCTGGGCAAGATCCGCTGAGCGGAGCCGGTAACACCTGCGGGTTCCCTTGCGGAACCCTGCCAGCCTCCGCGCAAAAGAGGTCGTTTCGGACGCATCTGGACACGTTTGATTCCTGCGCGGCGCGCGGACTTGTCCTACAAGCGGCCGTGCCAGTCGCCGACACCCGTCGGGTGAGCCCGGCGACAAGCTTGCGCCATGGCCCGAACCCTCTCCATCCTGACTGCAGCGTTCATGCTGAGCGCGTTGCCCGGTTGCGGCGGCGGTGAATCGGACGTCGGCGATCAGGTCGGCGCCGATTCGCCACAAACTGTCGCCGCGCACGCCACCTGCGACCTCGACGACTTCCACGCCGAAGCCTTGGCCCAGATCAACGCGCAACGGGCCCGCCGTGCCACTTGCGGCGCCCTTGGGGAATTCGCCGCTGCGCCGCCGCTGACATGGAACGAGCAGCTCACCCAGGCTGGCCTGGTGCAGAGCGACGACATGATGACCGGCAACTTCTTTTCCCACGCGGGCAGCACAGGCCAGCATGCCGACCAGCGCTTCAGGGCCGCGGGCTATGACTGGACGGTCTGGGGCGAAAACATCGCTGCCGGGCAGCGCAGCGTGGCCAGTGTGGTGGCGGCCTGGATGGCCAGCGACAGCCACTGCGCCAACATCATGAATCCTGCCTTTCGCGATATTGGGCTGGTCTGCGTGAAGGGCACCACCAGCAACACTTACCGCACCTACTGGACCCTGACCATGGGCAGGGCGCACTAGTCCGGCGCACTGGTCCGGCGCACTGGTCCGGCACGCCAGTCCGGCACACCGCTACCATGTGGAGCATGCCCCGATGTGTGCTTGGCCCCTTGGCCGCCTTCCTAGCCTGGAATTCTGGGCCGCTGCTGGCCCAGGAACAGCTGACTTGGTCAACCGCGCAGACGACCGCCATGTCAACGAAGGGCGGATTTGTCGAACCCGACAAGCCGCCACCAGCCGCTCTCGTCTCGCAAGCCACCCCTGCCCCCGCACTCCTGGGCGCCGAGATCCAGGACACCCTGCGCCGCATCAATGCCTTCCGTGCCGCCGGCGCCACCTGCGGCACGCAGCGCTTTGATCCCGCGCCTCCCGTGGCCTGGAATGCCAAGCTGGAACAGGCCGCCACCGCCCATGCCCGCGACATGGCCGGGCGCCGCACCATGTCGCACAGCGGCAGTGACGGGTCCAGCATGAGCGACCGCGTCGCGCGTGTGGCTTACCACTGGGGCGCACTGGGTGAAAACGTGTCGGCCGGGTACAAGTCGGTGCCCGAAGGCCTGGACGGCTGGATGAAGAGCCCCGGCCACTGCAGCAACCTGATGGGTGCCCAGTTCCGCGAGGTGGGCGTGGGCGCGGCCTATGCGGCGGGCGACACCTATGGCTGGTACCGTGCCATGGTGCTGGGCTCACCCCGTTGAAGCTGCTGACCCCCTGGACCCTTGGGTCCCAACAAGAGGAGTGACGATGACATCCACCCTGTCCTTCAAGCGCCGCGGCTTTGCGGCCACCCTTCTGGCCGCCGCGTGCGTCGTGGGCCTCGCCAGCGCGGCCAGCTCGGCCCATGCGCAGGCACGCAAGGACAGCGCCGTGCTGGGCATGACGCTGGAACCCACGCCGGGCCTGGACCCCACCGCGGGTGCGGCCAGCGCCATCTCCGAAGTCGTGCTCTACAACATCTTCGAGACGCTGACCAAGGTGGGCAGCGACAGCCGCACCACGCCGCTGCTGGCCGACAGCTGGAAAGTCAGTGACGACCTCAAGACCTGGACCTTCAAGTTGCACCCCGGTGTCAAGTTCAGCAATGGCGAGTCCTGCGACGCCGCCGCGGTGAAGTTCAGCTTCGAACGCGCCGTGGCCAAGGAGAGCGTCAACAAGGACAAGGCCACGTTTGCGAACATCGAACGCATTGACACGCCCGACGCCGGCACCGTGGTGCTGAGCCTCAAGAACGGCGACGCCGACCTGCTGTTCAAGTTGGGCCAGGGCACGTCCATCATCGTGGAACCCAAGAGCGTGGCCACCAATGGCACGGCCCCTGTGGGCACGGGCCCCTACAAGCTCGACACCTGGTCCAAGGGTTCGGCCGTCACGCTGGCGCGCTGGGACGGCTACCGAAACGCCAAGGACGTGAAGCTGAAGCGCGTCGTCATCCGCTTCATCAGCGACCCCGCTGCGCAAGTGGCGGCGTTGTTGTCCGGTGACGTGGACTTCTTCCCGCGCGTGGCCGCGGCACGCAGCCTGAAGCAGTTTGAAAGCAACAAGAAATTCCAGGTCGTGATTGGCGGCAGCCGCGCCAAGACCATCCTGGCCATCAACAACAAGCGCAAACCGCTGGACAATGTGCTGGTGCGCCGCGCCATCGCGTCGGCCATCGACCGCAAGTCGGTGGTGGAAGGGGCCGCCGACGGCTTCGGCACGCCCATCGGCAGCTACCTCGTGCCGGGCACGCCGGGCTACGTGGACCTGACCGCCGTCAACAGTTTCGACCTGGCCAAGTCGCGCGCGCTGCTGCACCAGGCGGGCGTGACGTTGCCGCTGGAATTGACGATGAAGTTGCCGCCCACGCCTTACGCGCGCCAGGGCGGCGAGGTCATTGCAGCGCAACTGGCCAAGGTGGGCATCGTGGCCAAGATCGAGAACGTGGAATGGGCGCAGTGGCTGTCTGGCGTCTACGGCCAGAAGGCCTACGACCTGACCGTGATCAGCCACGTCGAGCCGCTGGACTTTGGCAACTTCGCGCGGCCCGGCTACTACTGGGGCTACGAATCGGCAGAGTTCAACGCGCTGTGGACCAAGATCCAGGCCACGGTGAAGCCCGAAGACCGCAACAAGCTGATGGGCCAGGCCCAGGAAATGGTGGCCCGCGACGCGGTGCACGCCTATCTGTACCAGCCGACCTGGATCACGGTAGCCAATTCGCGACTCAAGGGGCTGTGGAAGGACATGCCGCTGTTCGTGAACGACCTGTCGGCGCTGAGCTGGCAGTGAGCTGGCAGTAAGGGCTGTCGGCTGCGGCTGGCTGTAACCCAAAGGCCCGGTCGAACGAATGGCGCTCAGTCGGGGCGCCTGTTGCCCACGGAGTTCTGGACAATGCACCCCACGCTTCCCCTGCTGGCCGCCAGCAGTTTTCCGCCCATCCGCCGCCAGCGCCTGGACACGCTGCAGGTCAACCTGGGCTACAAGTGCAACCAGAGTTGCCTGCATTGCCACGTCGCCGCCGGGCCGAACCGCACCGAAATGATGGACGCCGAACAGGTGGCCCTGGTGCTCCAGGTGCTGAAGGCCCGCGGCATCGGCACCCTGGACCTGACGGGCGGCGCGCCGGAACTGAACCCGCTGTTCCGCCACCTGGTCCGCAGCGCGCGGGCGCTGGGCGTGAAGGTCATCGACCGCTGCAACCTCACCATCCTGTCCGAGCCCGGCTTTGAAGACCTGGCCGACTTCCTGGCGGCACAGGGCGTGGAAGTCACGGCGTCCCTGCCCTGCTACTCCCCGGCCAATGTGGACCGCCAGCGTGGCGACGGCGTCTTCGACCGCAGCATTGCAGGGCTGCGCCAGCTCAACGCGCTGGGCTACGGCCAGGACGGATCGGAGCTGGTGCTGAACCTGGTCTACAACCCGCAAGGCGCCGTGCTGCCGCCGCCGCAAGGGCCGCTGGAAGCGGACTACAAGCGCGAACTGCTGCTGCACTTCGGCGTGCGTTTCAACCAGCTCTTTGCATTGACCAACATGCCCATCCAGCGCTTCGGCAGCACCCTGGTCAGCAAGGGCACCTTCCAGTCCTACCTGCACCTGCTGCGCGGCGCCTACCGCCCGGAGAACCTGGGCACGGTGATGTGCCGCAGCATGATCAGCGTGGACTGGCAGGGCGACCTCTACGACTGCGACTTCAACCAGATGCTGGGCCTGCGGGCCCACGTATCGCGCAAGCCGCAAGCCCATCTGCGCGACCTGCTGCAGCACGACCCCGCCGACGAGCCCATCCGCACCGCCGAACACTGCTACGGTTGCACCGCGGGCCAGGGCAGCAGTTGCGGCGGCGCACTGGCCGCGCCGGCGGCCCACACGTCGCACGACAAGCTGGTCGCAGCAGGGTCGCTGTGATGGCCGAGGTGAAAGCCGAGGTGAAGGCCGCGCCTTCACGGCGGCTGCGCTGGATTGCCGCCGGCCTGGCGGTGCTGGCCGCCGCCGCGCTGTACCGGCACTTCGACCTGGGGCGCCTGCTCACGCTGGATCAGCTCAAGTCCAGCCGCGTGGCCTTGGCCGCGGCTTACCAGACCCAGCCGCTCCAGACGCTGCTGGCCTTCTTTGGCGTGTACGTGGCTGCCGCGGCACTGTCCATTCCGGGTGCGCTGGTACTGACCCTGGCGGCGGGCGCACTGTTCGGTCTGGGCACCGGCCTGGTGGTGGTGTCCTTTGCATCCAGCCTGGGTGCGCTGCTGGCTTTTCTGGTGTCGCGTTACCTGCTGCGCGACACCATCCAGGCGCGCTTTGGCAAGTCGCTGGCGCCCATCAACGAAGGCGTGCGCAAGGACGGCACCTTCTATCTGCTGACCTTGCGCTTGGTGCCGGTGTTCCCTTTCTGGCTGATCAACCTGCTGATGGGCCTGACGCCGATTGGCGCAGGGCGTTTCTACCTGGTCAGCCAGCTGGGCATGCTGGCCGGCACCGCCGTGTACGTGAACGCGGGCACGCAGCTGGCGGCCATCCAGTCAGCGCGCGACATCGTGTCGCCGGGCCTTCTGGGCAGCTTCGTGCTGCTCGGCCTGTTTCCGCTGCTGGCCAAGTCCGTGGTGGGCCGGCTGCAGGCGCGCAAGGTCTACGCCAAGTGGGCGCAGCCGAAACGCTTCGACCGCAACCTGGTGGTCATCGGCGCAGGCGCCGGCGGGCTGGTGACGTCCTACATCGCCGCCGTGGTCAAAGCCCAGGTCACCCTGGTCGAGGGCCACAAAATGGGCGGCGACTGCCTCAACTTCGGCTGCGTGCCCAGCAAGGCGCTGATCCGGTCGGCCAAGATGGCCAAGCAGTTGCAAAAGGCGCAGAGCCTGGGCATCACGGGCGCATCCGGCAACGTGGACTTTGCGGCGGTCATGCAGCGCGTGCAGCGCGTCATTGCCGACATCGAACCGCACGACTCGGTGGACCGCTACACGAGCCTGGGCGTGGAGGTGCTGCAAGGCCAGGCCCGCATCACCAGCCCCTGGACCGTGGACGTGAGCCTGTCCGACGGCACGCGGCAGTCGCTCAGCACACGCAGCATCGTCATTGCCGCCGGCGCCAGCCCCTTCGTGCCGCCCATTCCTGGCCTGCAGGACACCGGCTTCCTGACCAGCGACACGGTCTGGGGCTTGACCGAACTGCCCAAACGCCTGGTGGTGCTGGGCGGTGGCCCCATTGGCAGCGAGCTGGCGCAGAGCTTTGCACGCCTGGGCAGCCAGGTCACCCAAGTGGAGATGGCACCGCGCATCCTGGCGCGCGAAGACCCGGAGGTCTCGGCCTTGGTCACGACCAGCCTGCAGGCCGACGGTGTGCAGGTGCTCACCGGGCACCAGGCCGTGCGCGCGGAGGTGGTCGCAGGCGAGAAGCGCCTGGTCGTCAAACAAGGCGCGCAAGAGATTGCCATCCCCTTTGACCAGTTGCTCTGCGCCGTGGGCCGCAGCCCGCGCGTCACGGGCTACGGCCTGGAAGAACTTGGCGTGCCGCTGACCGCGCGCAAGACCATCGAAACCAACGCCTACCTGCAGACCCTGTACCCCAACATCTACGCCGTGGGTGACGTGGCCGGGCCCTACCAGTTCACCCACACCGCCGCCCACCAGGCCTGGTACGCGGCGGTCAACGCGCTCTTCGGCCGCTTCAAGAAGTTCAAGGCCGACTATTCGGTGATCCCATGGGCCACCTTCACCGACCCCGAAGTGGCCCGCGTCGGCCTGTCTGAGACCGAAGCCCGCGAACAAGGCGTGCCGTTCGAAGTGACCCGCTACGGCATCGACGACCTGGACCGCGCCATTGCCGACGGCACGGCCCACGGCTTCGTCAAGGTGCTGACGGTGCCGGGCAAGGACAAGATCCTGGGCGTGACCATCGTCGGTGAACACGCCGGCGACCTGCTGGCGGAATACGTGCTGGCCATGCGCCACGGCCTGGGCCTGAACAAGATCCTGTCCACCATCCACATCTACCCCACGCTGTCCGAGGCCAACAAGTACGCAGCCGGTGAATGGAAGCGCGCGCATGCGCCGCAGCGCCTGCTGGATTGGGTGGCGCGCTACCACCGGTGGGAACGCGGCTGATGCGGCGGCGCCGCTCGGTCCTGCTGGCGCTGGCCGCCACGCCGGTGCTGGGCAGCCACGCGCAGGAGTCCGGCTTTGACCACAGCCACGCCGCGTGGACAGCCCTGCTGCAACGCCACGTGCTGGTGCTGCGCGGCGGCCAGGCGTCGCAGCTGCGCTACGCCGCGCTGGCGGCTGACCATGGCGCACTGCGCAGCTACCTGGCCGCCATGTCGGCCGTGTCGGCGGCCCAGTTCGATGCCTTCGGCAAAGAGCGGCAACAGGCCTTCCTGATCAACGCCTACAACGCCTTCACGGTGGAACTGGTGCTGACGCGCTACCCGGCGCTGAAGTCCATCAAGGACCTGGGCAGCTTTCTGTCCAGCCCGTGGAAGCCGGCGTGGATTCCGCTGCTGGGTCGGCAGCTGTCGCTGGATGGCATCGAGCACGACCTGCTGCGCCGCCGCGGCGCGTACGACGAGCCGCGTGTGCACTTTGCGGTGAACTGCGCCAGCGTCGGCTGCCCCATGCTGCGAGAAGAGGCCTATGTGGCGGAACGGCTGGACGTGCAACTGGCGCAGCAGACCCGCCGCTTCCTGGCCGACCGCACGCGCAACCGCTGGAATGCCGCGCGCGGCCGGCTGGAACTGTCAAAGATCTTCGACTGGTACGGCGACGACTTCCGCCAGGGCCACCAGGGCATCACGTCGGTGGCGGGCCTGGCCGCCCGGCATGCGGATGTGCTGGCCGACGCGCCCGCCGACCAGGAGCGCATCCGCCGTGGCGCGGAGGACATCGGCTTCCTGGACTACGACTGGTCCTTGAACGACGCGCGATGAGTCCGCCGCGCTTGTCCATCGTCGTGCCGGTGTGGAACGAAGCCGCCGGCATCGTTGACAGCCTGCGCACCCTGGCGCCGCTGCGTGCGCGCGGGGTGGAAGTCGTCGTGGCCGACGGCGGCAGCGCGGACGACACGCCTGCGCTGGCCGCACCCTGGGCCGACCAGGTGCTGCAAACGCCACGCGGCCGCGCCCGGCAAATGAACGCCGGAGCCGCCGCGGCGCGTGGCAGCGTGCTCCTGTTCCTGCATGCCGACACCCAGTTGCCGCCCGACGCCGACGGCCTGGTCCTGGCCGCGCTGGCAGCGGGCGCCGCCTGGGGCCGATTTGACGTGCGCATCACCGGCCGCCACCCCATGCTGCGCGTGGTGGCCGCAGCCATGAACCTGCGTTCGCGCGTCACGCACATCGCCACCGGAGACCAGGCCCTGTTCCTGCCACGCGCGCGCTTCGAAGAGATCGGCGGCTTCCCGGACCAGCCCTTGATGGAGGACATCGAACTCTGCCGCCGCCTGCGCGCCGCGCACGCACGGCCGGCCTGCTTGCGCCAGCGCGTCACCACATCCGGCCGCCGCTGGGAAACGCGCGGCCTGTGGCGCACCATCGTGCTGATGTGGCGCCTGCGCTGGCGCTACTGGCGCGGCGAACCGGCGGCCGTTCTGGCCCAACTCTACAAATGAGTGGCGGGCCATGACCCTGAAGCGCGTGCAGCTCATCGTCTTTGCCAAGGCGCCAGTTGCAGGGAACGCGAAGACGCGGCTGATCCCGGCTCTGGGCGCAGCCGGCGCCGCGGCGCTGGCCGAACGCCTGCTGCAACACGCCGTGGCCGCTTGCCTCGCAGCCCGAGCAAACGGCGAGAGCCCCGCCGTCGAACTCTGCACCACGCCCGACACCAGGCACCCCGCCTTCCAGCGCCTGGCGCGCGCACGGGGTCTGGTGCTCAGCACACAGGGCGAAGGCGACCTGGGCGCGCGCATGGACCGCGCCCTGACGCGCGCCCTGTCCACGGCCCAGGCCGCGCTGCTGATCGGTACCGACGCGCCCGCACTCGACAGCCCGATGCTCGTCCAGGCGGCCCAGGCGCTGGATCAGCACGACGCCGTCTTCGTGCCCGCGCTCGACGGCGGCTA
Organism: uncultured beta proteobacterium; assembly: GCA_963750785.1. GTDB lineage: Bacteria > Pseudomonadota > Gammaproteobacteria > Burkholderiales > Burkholderiaceae_C > Rubrivivax. The sequence goes on from CAVVSC010000017.1 coordinate 312,387, forward strand.
TGCGCTGGTGGGCCTGCGCCGCCCGGCGCCGCAGCTCTTCCACCGCATGGCCTGGAGCACGCCGCAAGTGATGGCGGACACCCGCGAACGGGCGCGCCAAACCGGCCTGCGCTGGACCGAATTGCCCGCGGTGGCCGACATCGACCTGCCTGCCGACCTGGTGCACCTGCCGGCGGGCTGGCTGACACCCGAGTCCCTGCCATGAAACGCCTGGTGCTGGCCGGCGCTGGCCACGCCCACGCGCAGGTGCTGCTGGACTGGGCGAAAGCGCCACTGCCGGGCGTCGAACTGGTGCTCGTGTCACCCCATGCGCAGGCGCCCTATTCCGGCATGGTGCCGGGCTGGCTGGCCGGCCAGTACGCCTTCGACGAGATCGCGATTGACTTCCGGCCCCTCTGTGCCGCCGCAGGCGCCCGTTGGACACAAGCCGAATTGCACGGGCTGGACGCCGACCGGCGCCAGGTGCACCTGAGCAGTGGCGAGACCCTGTCCTACGACGGCCTGTCGCTCAATGTCGGCTCCACGCTCGTGCCGCCGCCGACGGACATACCGGTGCTGTCGCTGCGCCCGCTGGCGGCCCTGCACGAAGGCTACGAAGCCGTGCTGGCCCGGTGGACAGCCGACCCGTCGACACAGCCTTTCACCGTCACGGCCGTGGGTGGCGGTGCGGCAGGCGTGGAATCACTGCTGGCGGTGTTGGCCCGCCTGCGAGGTCTGCGGCCGGACCGCCGCGTGCAGGGCGCGCTGCTCGCGCGCGGCGCCACCCTGCTGCCCGACGTGTCCGCCTGCGCCCGGCGCGCCGCGCTGCACGCGCTGGCCCAAGCCTGCGTGACGCTGCAGCTCGGCACAGCCTGGTGCAGCGCATCCGCCGAAGGCAGCAACCTGCTGCTGTGGGCCACCGGCGCGCAGGCCCATGCCTGGCAGCAGGACCCTGCGCGGCGCGGCACGCTGGCCGTCAGCCCAACAGGCTTCGTGCGCGTCGACACCCATTTGCGGTCCGTGTCGCACCCACAAGTCTTTGCCGTGGGCGATTGCGCCGAGTGGTCGCCGCGCCTGCCCAAGGCCGGTGTCTTCGCAGTGCGCATGGGACCGGTGCTGACGAACAACCTGCGTGCCGCGATGGGTCAGGGGCCATCCCGGGCCTACCGGCCGCAGCGCCAGTTCCTGGCCCTGCTGGCCACGGCCGACGGGCGCGCCATTGCCTCACGCGGGCGCCTGGGCCTGGAAGGCCGCTGGGTGGCGCGCTGGAAGGACCGCATCGACCGGCGCTTCGTCGCCCGATTTGCACCAAAGCCATGACCGACGACATGCCCCCCGCAGCCCCCGGCCGCAGTTGTCCGCTGCACTACCGCTACCGCCCACAGGTCTTTGCTGCGCCAGCCAGCGAGGACCTGCGCAGCCTGGACACCCTGTACGTGGCGGGCGGCCTCTACGGCAACGACCTGGCGCTGGACCGCGTGCTGGAGATGTTCGACCAGGAACCGGGCCGCAAGCGCCTGGTCTTCAATGGCGACTTCCATTGGTTCGACGCCGACCCCGCGCGCTTCGACCGCGTGCAGCGCGGTGTGCTGGGGCACACGGCCCTGCGCGGCAACGTGGAAACCGAGCTGGCCTTTGAAGTGAGCGGTATGGAGGATCCGGGCTGCGGCTGCGCCTACCCGGACTGGGTGGGCGACGAGGTGGTGGAACGCTCCAACCGCATCCTGGCCCGCCTGCGGCAGGCCGTGACACCCGCGCAGCGACAGGCGCTGGCTGCGCTGCCCATGTGGCTGCGCGCCGATGTCGGCCCGTTGCGCCTGGGCATCGTGCACGGCGACGCCCAATCCCTGGCCGGCTGGGGCTTTGCGCAGGAACACCTGCGTGACGCCGCACACCGGGCCCAGGTGGAGCAGTGGTGCCGGCAAGGCGAAGTGCATGCATTTGCCAGCACGCACACCTGCCTGCCGGTGTTTCAGGCCCTGGGTGGACAAGGCACCGCGGGCCGCTGGGTATTCAACAACGGCGCCACCGGCATGCCCAATTTCAGAGGCGACAGCGCCGGCCTGCTGACCCGCATCGCGCTCACGCCGGCGGCGCGCGGGCTCAGCCGCTTTGGGGTGCGCCTGGGCTCCGGGGAGAACACCGTGTTCGTGGACGCACTGGCGGTGGAGGTGGACGCCGAGCAGAACCGGCAGCGCTTTCTGCAGCAGTGGCCCGTGGGCAGCGACGCCCATTCGTCCTATTTCGACCGCATCCAGCGCGGTCCGGCCTACACGGTGCACGAAGCCGTGCGCATCGACGCCTGAGGCGGCCACTCAGGTGGGCTCAGGTCGGCAGCAGCAGGTCCTTGACGTGCTCGTCGTCGGCCCAGCTTTCAACGGTGAGCGCCCCATCCACCCAGCGCAGCCGGTTCAAGCCCGTGTTGGGAATGGGGCACTCGCGCAGCCCGGTCAGGGACAGGCCCTGGGCCGTCCGCCACAGCATGTCCAGCACGCCACCGTGGGTGACGATGGCCAGGCGCTGCCCAGGTCTGGCTGCTTCGGCCTGGGCAGCCAGTTCGGTCACGGCACGCATCACGCGCGTGTGGAACTGGCGCAGGCTTTCGCCGCCGGGCACGGCAAAGTCGATGTCCTGTTCCAGCCACAGCGGCCACAGGTCGGCATAGCGTTGTTCGATGGCGGGGAAGTCCAGGCCTTCCCATTCCCCGAACTTCTGCTCGCGCAGGCCGGGCACCAGCACCGGCTCCAGGCCCCAGGCGGCGGCCACGGGTGCGGCGGTCTGGCGGGCGCGGGACAGGTCGCTGCTGAAGAGCAGGTCGTGCGGCTCGGCGGCCAGGCGCACACCCAGGCGGCGCGCCTGCTCCAGGCCGTTGCCGTTGAGCGGCACGTCGATCTGGCCCTGGAAGCACTGGCGGCGGTTCCAATCGGTCTCGCCGTGCCGGATGAAAAGCAGTTCGGTCACGCCGTGCCGTTCATTGGGCAAGCGATCACTTGGCAAACAACTGGCTGCGGTCGCGGAAGCTCTTGAATTCCAGCGCGTTGCCGCTGGGGTCGTGGAAGAACATGGTGGCCTGTTCGCCCACCAGGCCCTGGAAGCGGATGTAGGGCTCGATCACGAACTTCATGCCGCCCGCGCGCAGCCGGTCAGCCAGGGTGTTGAAGTCGTCCCAGTCGAGTACCACGCCGAAGTGCGGCACCGGCACGTCGTGGCCGTCGACCGCATTGGTGTGGTCCTTGTGGTCGTTCCCTGGCTTGGGCGGGCTCAGGTGGGCGACGATCTGGTGGCCGAAGAAATCGAAGTCGATCCACTCGCTGCTGCTGCGGCCCTCTGGGCAGCCCAGCAGGCCGCCGTAGAAGTGTCGTGCGGCGGGCAGGTCGTTCACGGGGAAGGCCAGATGGAAGGGTGCAATGGTGCTCATGCGTGCAGCATAGCCTCAGCCGGGCGGGCCCCGCAGTCACCTGCGGCACACGCGCCGCCAAACACAGGCAAACACAGGCAAACTCAGCCGATGAATTCCGTGATCCTGCTGCCAGGCCTGGCCTGTGACGACGAACTCTTTGCCCACCAGGCGGCGGCGCTGCGCGGCGTGGCCCGGGTGCGGGTCAGCGATGCCCACACCCGCGCCTCCACGCTGCCGGACATGGCCGCGCTGCTGTGGAAGGAAGTTGTGGCCGAGGGGCACGGGCAGCACACCCTGGTGGGCGCGTCCATGGGCGGCATGCTGGCGCTGGAAATGCACCGCCAGGCGCCCGAGCGCGTGCGCGCCCTGGCGCTGCTGGGCACCTCGGCACGGCCCGACACGCCCGAACTCATCCAGCTGCGCACCCAGGCCTGCGAGCTGTATGCAGCCGGCCGCATGGACGAGGTGCTGCGCGCCAACGTGCTCTTCGCCTTCCACCCAACGCACCAGAAGCAGCCGGGGCTGGTGGGCCGCTACCTGGACATGCTGGGCCGCGCCGGCGCCAACCAGCTGATTGCGCAGAACCGCGCCGTCATGGCACGGCCGGACAGCCGGCCGCACCTGCCCCAGGTCAGCTGCCCCGTGCTGGTGGCCTGTGGCGAAGCCGACCTGCTGACCCCCGCGGACCTGTCGCATGAGATGGTCGCTCTCTTGCCCCGCGCCACACTGGACATCGTGCCCGGCGCCGGCCACATGCTGACCATGGAGCAACCGGAACGTCTGAGCGCGCTGCTCTTGCGCTGGGTAGCGTCATTGCCCTGAACAGGCCGCGCGGCCCGGCTGCGCCTAACATCCACCTGCACGCCGCAGGAGACAACACAGCGATGGCCACGAACGAGATGGCTCCCAGGCCGCAGGCCCCGGACCGCCGCAGGACCGCCGGCCTGGTACGCCCCATTGCGTCATCGCTGGACCTGGGCGCGGCCCATGTGGGCGCGATCGAACAATCGCAGGCGCGCTGCACCGCGCTTGGCCTGTCGCGCATCGAAAGGGCCGACTTCGCCCCGCTCGGCAAGCCCGACCTGGTGGTGGTGCGGGAGCGCAATCGCCGCCTGCACACGCATGCCGCGCCGGTGATGGAGATGCTGTCCGAGCAGATCGTCGGCACCGAGAGCATGGTGGTGCTGTGCGACAGCGCCGGCACCATCATCCACAGCATCGGCGACGACGACTTCCTGTCGCGCGCCAGCAAGGTGGCACTGCAGCCGGGCGTCAACTGGTCCGAGCAGTCCAAGGGCACCAACGCGATCGGCACGGCGCTGTTCGAGGAGTTGCCGACCCTGGTGCATGCCGACGAACATTTCATGCACGCCAACCACTTCCTGACCTGCAGCGCCGCGCCCATCCTGGACCCGCGCGGCAACATCCTGGGGGTGCTGGACGTCACGGGCGACCACCGCAGCTACCACCAGCACACCATGGCACTGGTGAAGATGTCGGCGCGCATGATTGAAAACCACTGGCTGAGCGACGACCACCGCAATGCCATGCGGCTGCACTTCCACCGACGGCCCGAGTTCATCGACACGCTGATGGAGGGCATCCTGGCGGTGTCGGCCGAAGGCCGCATCGTCGGCGCCAACCGCAGCGCGCTGGAACAGCTGGGGCTCAACGGCGCCACGCTGCGCAAGCAGAGCCTGGCGTCCCTGTTTGGCGCAAGCGTGGGCGCGCTGGTAGACCGCTTCAGAAGCCCGCTGGCCACGCCCATGCCCGTGCAGACGGCCCTGGGGCACGGCTTCCACATCCACGCCCGTTTCAACTGGTCGGCCTGGGGCAGTGTGTCGGCCGCGCCGGTTGAGTCGACGTCGCAGCCCGCGCAGCTGGCCCGCCAGCCAGAAGCAGAAGTGCCGGCAGCCATCGCCAGCCCAGACGATGCGCCTGCCGGCCTGGAGCAGCTGCTCACGGGCGACGCGAAGCTTGCAGCGGTGGTCGCCAGACTGCGCCGCGTGCAGGACCAGGGCGTGGCCATCGTCATCGTCGGCGACACCGGCGTGGGCAAAGGCGTGCTGGCGCGCGCCATCCACCAGGACTCCGCGCGTGCGCAGCAGCCTTTCGTGGCGCTGCGCTGCGCCAGCCTGGCCGCAAAGCCCTCTGAAGCGGACCTCTACGGTCCAGACGGCCTGCTGGGCCGCGCCCTGCTGGCCAACGGTGGCACCTTGTTCCTGGACGACGTCGGCAGCCTGCCACCGGCCTGGCAGGCGCGCCTGCTGCATCTGCTGCAGGAACGCCAGCTCACACCGCCCGGCCACGGCAGCGCAGTCGCACTGGACCTGGCGCTCGTCTGTGCCAGCACCCAAGCCCTGCGTGCCACCGGCTTGCGCCTGGACTTGCAGCACCGGCTGGGCGGCTTGACGGTGACACTGCCGCCGCTGCGCGAGCGCAGCGACCTGCCGGCGCTGGTCGGCCGCAGCCTCGACAGCCTGCGTGGCGGCCGCCCTGTGCGGCTGAGCCCCGACGCCCTGCACCTGCTGCAAGCCCACGACTGGCCCGGCAACCTGCGCGAACTGCACACCCTGCTGCGCACGGCGGCCCTGCTGACCGGTCCGGACGGGTGGATCCAGCCCGAACATCTGCCCGACGAATTGCAGGCTGCCCAGGGCGCAGCGCCGGACAAACCTGGCGCCGCCAACGTGCAATCGCTGCGGGCGCTGGAACTGCAAAGCATCCGCGCGGCCGTGGATGCGGCGGGCGGGAACATCGCCCTGGCGGCTCGTCGCTTGGGCGTCGGGCGCAACACGATCTACCGCAAGCTGCGCTGGGGCCCGTCGGCACCCGGCAACTGATGCGGGCGCGGCCAGCCCGCGGCGCTGCGCTAGAGTCCGCCGCTGGTTTTTCGAGCGGACATGACGACCACCGAACGCTTTCTGCTGGCGATGTTGATCGTCTTCTCCCTGCCTTACCTGCTGTGGCGGCTGGGGCGCACCGAATACTGGGCACCGCTGGTGGTGGTGCAGATCATCGCGGGCATCCTGCTCGGGCCGGGTGTGCTGGGCGCCGTGGTGCCGGCGTACTACAGCTTCGTCTTCACCGCCGACGTCATCAAGAGCCTCAACAGCGTGGCCTGGTGGGCAGTGATGCTGTTTGTCTTCATCGCCGGCGTGGAGCTGGACCTGACCCAGGCCTGGAAGCACCGGCGTGAAAGCGGCATCACCGCCGGGCTCGCGCTGGGCATGCCGCTGGCCCTGGGCTGCGCAGCGGCCCTGCTGATGCTGGCCACGTCTGACGGCTGGATGGGCCCCAAGGCGCTGAGCTGGCAATTCGTGACCGGTGTGGGCATGAGTTGTGCCGTGACGGCACTGCCGATCCTGATCCTGTTCATGGAAAAGCTGGAGATCCTGCGCCAGCCTATCGGCCAGCGCATCCTGCGCTACGCGAGCCTGGACGACATCGCCATCTGGGGCGTGCTGGCCATCATCCTGCTGGACTGGGCACGGGTGGGCAAGCAGGCGCTGTTCCTGGCGTTGTTTGGCGTGCTGGCGGCAGTCGTGCGCCGTCTCATGACGGCGATTCCCGAAAAGGACCGCTGGTACCTGGCCCTTTTCTGGCTGCTGGCTTGCGCCCTGGGGGCCGACTGGTGCGGCCTGCACTTCATGGTGGGGGCCTTTCTGGCAGGCGCAGTGATCGACGCGCACTGGTTCAACCAGGAAAGGATGGACACGTTGCGGCACCACGTGCTGCTGGTGCTGATGCCGGTCTTCTTTCTGTCGACCGGGCTGCGCACCCAGTGGGACATGCCCGACGGCGGCGGCTGGACGGTCTTCGTGGCCGCAGCCTGGCTGCTGCTGGTGTCGGTGGCGGGCAAGCTGGTTGGCGTCCACATCGCCGGGCGCATCCTGAAGTGGCAGCCGGGCGAGGCCAGCCTGATCGGCTGGCTGCTGCAGACCAAGGCCCTGATCATGATCATCTTTGCCAACGTGCTGCTGGACAAGCAGATCATCACGCACGAGACCTTCACGGCCCTGCTGCTGATGGCGGTGGGCAGCACCATGCTGACCATTCCGCAGGTGACGCCGATGCTCAAGCGCTTGCAGGAGGTGCTGGCCCGCGGCAGCTGAGGCCGCCCGGCAGGCGTCAAAACTTCAGGTCGGGCGCATACAGGCTGGCGTCGGCCATCACCGCGGCGAGCGGGTGCAGGCGGCCCGCCGCCAGGTCTTCGATGCAGGCCAGCACCAGCGGGCTGCGGTGGCGCGCCGCCGATGCGCGCACCTGGTCCAGTGTCAGCCAGAGCGTGCGCACAATGCCTTCGTCCAGCACGTGGCCGGGCAGAGGCTCGCCGACGGTGCCTGCATAGGCCATGCGCACATAGGTCACGTCCTCGCCCGTGGCCGGCCGCTGGAAACGTGACAGGTACACGCCCACCAGGGCGGTGGGGGTGAAGACGCGGCAGGTCTCCTCCAAAGCCTCGCGCACCACGCCCTGCTCCGGGCTCTCGGCCGGTTCCAGGTGGCCGGCCGGGTTGTTGAGCTTCAGGCCTTCCGGAGTGTGTTCTTCAACCAACAGATAGCGCGCCGGTTGTCCGCCGTCGCCGATGATGGCGGCGACGGTGACGCTCGGTGTCCAACGCTGTTTCATGGCCCGGGATGCTAGGGCGACGCCCGGGCAGGCGCTGCAGAACTTTGTGTTAGCTTCCGTCGCCCAAATTCCAACAACACAGATCCGGCGAGGAGGCCTCCATGCTCATCGGCGTTCCGCTCGAGACCGCGGCGGGTGAAACCCGCGTGGCGGTCACCCCCGAGACGGCCAAGAAACTCAAGGCCCAGGGCCACACGGTCCGCGTGCAAAGCGGTGCCGGCGTGGCCGCCAGCGCCACCGACGCGGCCTACGAGGCCGCCGGTGCCGACATCACCGACCGCGCCGGCGCCTTTGCCTGCGAACTGGTGCTGAAGGTGCGCAGCCCGGACGCGGACGAGTTGAGCCTGATGAAGAGCGGCACGGCGCTGGTCGGCATGCTCAACCCCTTCGACAAGGACAACCTGCAACCGCCTGGCGGCTGCGGGCTTGACCAGCTTCGCGCTGGAAGCCGCGCCGCGCACCACGCGCGCGCAGAGCATGGACGTGCTGTCCAGCCAGGCCAACATCGCCGGCTACAAGGCCGTGATGATGGCCGCCGACAAGTACCAGCGCCTGTTCCCGATGCTGATGACGGCGGCCGGCACCATCAAGGCCGCGCGCGTGGTGATCCTGGGCGTTGGCGTGGCGGGCCTGCAGGCCATTGCCACCGCCAAGCGCCTGGGCGCAGTGATCGAGGCCAGCGACGTGCGGCCTTCGGTGAAGGAGCAGGTCGAATCGCTGGGCGCGAAGTTCATCGACGTGCCCTACGAAACCGACGAGGAACGCGAAGCCGCCGTGGGCGTGGGCGGCTATGCCAAGCCCATGCCGCAGAGCTGGATGGACCGCCAGAAGGTCGAAGTGGCCAAGAAGGTGGCCGCGGCCGACATCGTGATCAGCACGGCGCTGATCCCGGGCCGCGCGGCGCCCGTGCTCATCACGCGAGGAGATGGTGGCCAGCATGAAGCCGGGCTCGGTGATCGTCGACATGGCGGCACCGGCCGGCGGCAACTGCCCGCTGACCGAAGCCGGCAAGACGGTGGTCAAGCATGGCGTGACCATCGTCGGCGAGACCAACATCCCGGCGCTTGTGGCCGCGGATTCGTCCAGCCTGTATGCCCGCAACGTGCTCGACTTTCTGAAGCTGGTGTTGCCCAAGGACAGCGGTTTCGTCGTGCCGATGGACGACGACATCGTGGTCGCCTGCCTGATGACGCAGGCCGGTGAAGTGAAGAGGAAGTAAGCCATGGACATCGTCAGCCCCACCGTCACCAACCTGATCATCTTCGTGCTGGCCATCTACGTGGGCTACCACGTGGTGTGGACCGTCACGCCTGCGCTTCACACGCCGCTGATGGCGGTCACCAATGCCATCAGCGCCATCGTCATCGTCGGCGCCATGCTGGCTGCGGCGCTGACCGAAACGCCGCTGGGCAAGACCATGGGCGTGCTGGCCGTGGCACTGGCCGCGGTCAACGTCTTTGGCGGCTTCCTGGTCACGCGCCGCATGCTGGAGATGTTCAAGAAGAAGGACAAGAAGGCGGCTCCAGCGGCGGCCAAGGAGGGCGCCAAGTGAAGCCGCAGCACTGGATTCCGGTGGTGGTGTTCCTGGCGGTGTCGATTCCGCTGGTCCTGCTGCTCAGTTCGATGGGCGTGGGCAGTGAACTGCGCCTGATCCTGGCCGTGGGCGGTGGCGTCCTGGCCACGGCGTTCGCACAAGGGCAGCTCAAGAAGAAGCAGGCGTCGGAGAACGAACAATGAGCATGAACCTTGTGACGCTGCTGTACCTGGTGGCCAGCGTCTGCTTCATCCAGGCCTTGAAGGGCCTGAGCCACCCGACGACGTCGATCCGCGGCAACCTGTTCGGCATGGTCGGCATGTTGATCGCCGTCCTGACCACGGCGGCGCTGATCGTCAAGCTGTCGGCCGACATGGGCCAGACACGGGCCCAGGGCATGGTCTGGGTCGTCCTGGGCCTGGTGGTCGGCGGCGGCATCGGCGCGGTGATGGCCAAGCGCGTCGAGATGACCAAGATGCCCGAGCTGGTGGCTTTCTTCCACAGCATGATCGGCCTGGCCGCGGTGTTCATCGCCGTGGCCGCGGTGGCCGAGCCCTGGGCGTTTTCCATCACCTCCAAGGGCGGCAGCATCCCGGGCGGCAACCGGATCGAACTGGCCCTGGGCGCCTTCATCGGCGCGGTGACCTTCACCGGGTCGGTCATCGCCTTTGGCAAGCTGAGCGGCAAGTACAAGTTCCGCCTGTTCCAGGGCGCGCCGGTCACCTTCGCTGGTCAGCACAAGCTCAATGCGGCCCTGGGCCTGGCGGCGGTGTTCTTCTGCTTCGGTTTCTGGCACAGCCAGAGCGCGCTGGACTTCACCATCATCCTGGCGCTGGGCTTCATCCTGGGCGTGACCTTGATCATCCCCATCGGCGGCGCCGACATGCCGGTGGTGGTCTCCATGCTCAACAGTTACTCCGGCTGGGCGGCTGCGGGCATCGGCTTCAGCCTGAACAACAGCATGCTGATCATTGCCGGCAGCCTGGTGGGCAGCTCAGGCGCGATCCTGAGCTACATCATGTGCAAGGCCATGAACCGGTCCTTCTTCAACGTCATCGGCGGTGGCTTTGGCGGAGAAGCGGGCCCGGCCGCAGCTGGCGGCGGCGCGCAGCGCAGCGTGAAGAGCGGCAGTGCCGACGACGCGGCCTTCGTGCTGGGCAATGCGGAAACCGTGGTCATCGTGCCCGGGTATGGCCTGGCCGTGGCGCGCGCACAGCACGCGGTGAAGGAACTGGCGGCCAAGCTCACCGCCAAGGGCATCACGGTGAAGTACGCCATCCACCCGGTGGCCGGCCGCATGCCCGGCCACATGAACGTGCTGCTGGCCGAAGCCGAAGTGCCGTATGACCAGGTCTTCGAGATGGAAGACATCAACGGCGAGTTCGGCCAGGCCGACGTGGCCATCATCCTGGGCGCCAACGACGTGGTGAACCCCGCCGCGCACGTGAAGGGCAGCGCCATCTACGGCATGCCCATCCTGGAGGCCTACAAGGCCAAGACGGTGATCGTGAACAAGCGCTCCATGGCCAGCGGCTACGCCGGCCTGGACAACGAACTGTTCTACCTGGACAAGACGATGATGGTGTTCGGCGACGCCAAGAAGGTCGTCGAGGACATGGTCAAGGCCGTCGAGTAGGCCGCAGGCCTGCGGCGGGGGCGCGCATTCAGGCGCCGCCCCGGCCCAGTGCCAGGGCCACAGCCTGCGGCAGTTGCAGGCCCAGCCCTTGCTGGCGCAGGGCCTCCAGCCGCAAGGCGCCCAGGTGCAGGCGCAGCATGCGCCGCGTCCGCTTCTGTTCCGCCGTTTCGATGCGGTTGATGGCGCCATAGAGCCCCGCCCAGTGCGCGCCGGCAAAGGCGTGCAGTCGCGCCGCGTCTTCCGGCTGGCCGGCCATCAGCAGCGCTTCGGGCAGGTTCAGCAGGGCATTGGCCAGGCTGCGTGCGGAGCGGCGTTGCCAGCCGAAGTCCACGCTGCGGCGCAGCGCGTCCAGCGCCTCGGGCCCGCGTCGCAGGCGGATCAGCACACGGCCGGTCTGGCGCGGCGCGTTGATCGCGCACATCCAGTCGCCTTCGGCCAGCGCCTGCTCTTCGCAGAACTTCAGCACCGGCAGCGCTTCTTCGTTGCGGCCCTGCCAGGCCCACATGGTGGCGCGGCCCATGAGGGAAATGCGCGCCTGGACACGGTGGCCCACCTGTTCCCACAGCGCCTGTGCACGCTCGGCGAGGACTTCGGAACCGGCGTAGTCCAGCAGCAGGTTGCTGCGCATGGGCGCCTGGATGCGCAAGACCGAGGCCTGCGCAAACGCGTCACCGCTCTCGCTGGCCCGTGCGGAAGCGCGGTCCAGCGCCTGCAGAATGGTGTCGGCCTGGAAGTGCCCGGCGAAATAGGTGGTGAAGGCCCAGCGCGTCAGGGCCAAGGCTTGCAGGCGCGGGTCCGCCGCCGCGTCGGCTTCTGTCACGGCGGCGTCGGCGTGGGCGGCCGCGACGGCCATCAGCCCCGCATTGCAGCAGCCCATGGCCAGCAGTTCGTGCGCCACGGACCGCTCTCCTGGCGTGCCCAAGTCGGGCAGGCTCTGTTCGAGCGCCTGCACGCAGCTGGCGGGCAGGTCGTCCGCGTCCCAATAGTTCCTCAAAGCCAACGCCAGCCGCATGCCTTCCGCAGGCACCCCGTCTGCCGCCGCACTGACGATGGCGGCGTGCACGTGGGCCAGTTCAGGGCGCACGGCCAGTGGTCCCTGCCGGGCCACGCGGGCTGCAAAGACCAGCAGCCAGCCACGCAGGCGTTCACGGGCGCGGCGGGCTTCCTGGGCGGCGCACTGCTCGCTGGCGAATTCACGCACCGGCTGCTGCAGTGCGAAGCGGGGAGCGTCCTGCGCGCCATGCACCACGCGCACCAGGCTGGCGTCCACCAGGACGTCCAGCAATGCCAGCGCGGAGCGTCCCGAAATACCTGCCACGGCCGCGACGGTCTCGGCTTGCGCCGCGGCACCCAGCACGGACATCGTGCACAGCAGCTGCACCTGCTCGGGTGGCAGTTGCCGCCAGCTCCAGTCCACCACGTGGCGCATGGACGCATGGCGGCTGCCCGGCGTGGCGCGCTGGGCGCTTCTGGACAGCAGGTCCAGCATCGGCGTGCCGGCGTCTTCACTCAGGTGACGCAGCAGCTCGGCCGGTGTCAGGGACCGCACCCGCGACGCCGCCAGTTCGATGGCCAGGGGCATGCCGCCCAACAGGCGCATGAGGGCCACCAACTGGCGCACATTGCCGGCGCCCACCTGGAAATCGGCTCGCGCGGCGCGGGCCCGGTCGGCAAAAAGCTGGACGGCCGCATTGGCCAGCGCGTCCTGCAAATGGGCTTCGGCGGGCGGCAGGGGCAGGCCGTCCATTTCAAAGGCGTGCTCGCCGTCCAGGTCCAGCAAGCGGCGCGAGGTGGCCAGCACATGCAGGCCGGGCGACCCGCGCAGCAGTTCGGCCACCTCCTGGCTGGCCGCGGCGTCCAGCTGTTCCAGGTTGTCCAGGACCAGCAGTGTGTGACCGCCCGTGAGCGCCGCGCGGATGCGTTCGCGGGGCTCGCCCAGGCCCACGGCCTGCAGGCTGCCGCAGATGGCATCCAGCGCCTGGGCTGCGGTCACGCAGTCCACCAGGGGCACAAAAGCCACGCGGTCGAATGCCGTCTCGGCAACCACGTCCTGCAGCGCCAGGCCGGATGCTTCCCGCACAGCGGCCGCCACCTCGACGGCCAGACGCGTCTTGCCGCTGCCGCCCGGGCCGAACACCGTGACCAGGCGCTGGCCCAGCACCAGCACGCGCAGCCGCGAAGCGGTCAGTTCCGCGCCGATGCTGCGGGTCCAGTAGCTGGGCAGGCCGCTGGGGATTTGCGGCAGGCTGGTCGGCACCGGGGCCGACATCGGGGCCGGCGTCCCCGGCGGACCGCCGGGGTCTGCCGCGCCCATCAAGCGGTCACGCACCCGCTCATGCAAATCGGCCAGCCGCTGGCGCTCTTCCTGCACCCAGTCGTCATAGTGACCGGGCATCAGCTCACCGCCGTACAAGGCCAGCGCGGCCTCAGTCTGGCCCTGACGCAGCGCAGCCTCAAATCGCAGCACGTCGCAGTCCAGCATCCCGGGCACCACGCGGATGCTCATGCGGTCGGCCTGCAGCACCGGGCCTCGGCCCTCGGCTTCCAGCAGGGTCTTGAGGGTGGACAGGGTCTGGCGCAGCCGGTTGCGGCCCACGTCCAGCCCCACACCCGGCCACAGCAGTTCCACCAGCGCTTCGCGGGCATGCGCGCGGCCCGGGTGCAGGGCCAGGCGCGCCAGCAGCGCGGCCACGGCGCGCGACGGCAGGTGGATCAGGTGAGACGCACCCCGGCTGACCTCCAGGGCGCCCAACAGACGCAGTTGCCAGGCCGCGGTGGGCGGCGTGGCTTCGGCCATGCGGGGCGGCGAACGGCTGTCCATGGACGGGAGGAAAAAGCGGCTGGCTGTCGTGGGAACGCGCGGAGTCTAGACAAGCTGCGCACTCAGGCTTGCCCTGATGGCCTTCAGCCCCCCGACTGTCAGAATGGAGTAAGGCAGTACGAAGCAGTTGCTACAAGGCAGTGATGGACCCGCTCTGGCTCAGGCAATACCCGGCAGGCATGCCGTCGCAAGTCAGAACCGACACGCACCCCTCCCTGGTGGCGTTGTTGGCGCACAGCCTGGCACGCCACCACGACCGCCGTGCGTTCACCTGCATGGACCGCAGCCTGAGCTATGCCCAACTGGACGAACTGTCCCTGGCACTGGCGGCCTGGCTGCAATCCCAAGGCTTGGCCCGCGGCGACCGCGTGGCCCTGCTGCTGCCCAATGTGCTGCCCCTGCCGGTGGCCGTGCTGGCCGTGTTGCGCGCGGGTGGCGTGGTGGTCAACCTCAGCACCGACCTGCCGCAGGCCGAACTGCAGCACCGCCTGCGCGACAGCGGCGCGCGCTTCTGCATCGCCATCGAGACCGCGGCCGCTGCGGTGCAAGCGGCCGTGGACCACGGCGGGCTCGCGCTGCGCACCGTGGTCGTGGTGTCGCTGGGCGACCTGCTGGGGCACCTGAAAGGCACCCTGGTCAACCACTGGCTGCGCCACGTGAAGCGCGCTGTGCCGGCCTGGCAGATCCGCGGCGCCGTGGCCTTTGCCAACGCACTGGACCAGGGCCGACAGAAAGCGCTGAACCCTGTGCCCTTGGGCCCGGACGACCTGGCCGTGCTGCAGTACACCGGCGGCACCACGGGCCCGAGCCGGGGTGCCGTCCTGCTGCACCGCAACCTGGTGGCCAACCTGCTGCAGGCCGAAGCCTGGAACGCGCCGGCCCTGCTGCAGCTGCCGGAAGGTGAAACGCTGACCCTGGTGGGCGCACTGCCGCTGCACCACGTCTACGGCTTCACCCTGGTGCTGCTGATGGGTCTGCACCTGGGCGGCTGCACCGTGCTCATCCCCAACCCGCAAGACACCGCCGGCATGCTGAAGGTGCTGGCGCGCCACCGCGTGCACTGCTTTGCCGGCGTCAATGCGCTGTTCCAGAGCGTGGCCCAGCACGAAGACGCAGAGCGCGTGGACTGGAGCAGCCTGCGCCTGGCGGTGGGTGGCGCCACGGCGGTGGAGCCGTCCACCGCGCTCTTGTGGCTGCTGAAAACCGGTGTGCCCATCTGCCAGGGCTATGGTCTGTCGGAAGCCGGCCCCGCCGTCACCTGCAACCCGGTCACCGCAAAGGAATTCAGCCCGAACCTGGGCCTGCCGCTGCCGGGCACCGATGTGCAATTGATCGACGACGAAGGCCGCCCCGTGCCCGTGGGCACGCCCGGCGAAATTGCGGTGCGTGGCCCGCAGGTCATGGCCGGCTACTGGCAGCGCCCCGACGACACCGCACGCGTGATGACGGCCGACGGCTACCTGCGCACCGGCGACATCGGCCGGCTGGATGAAGACGGCGGCCTGCGCCTGGTGGACCGCAAGAAGGACCTGATCTTCGTCAGCGGCTTCAACGTCTACCCCAACGAGATCGAGTCCATCGTGTCGCAGATGCCCGGCGTGGAGTGCTGTGCCGCCGTGGCGATGCACGACGACATGGCAGGCGAGGCCGTGCGGCTGATCCTGGTCAAGACCGACCCCAGCAGCGCCGTGCCCAGCGAAGCCGACGTGCGCGCGCACTGCGCCGTGCACCTGGCCGGCTACAAGCGCCCGAAGGTGGTGGAGTTCCGGCCCGAACTGCCGACCACGGCCGTGGGCAAGGTGCTGCGCCGGGAATTGCGCGACCGCGCCTAGCCCGGGGCTCGCCCGGCCCCGGACCGCGGCTGCAAGAGAATGGCTGCATGAGCCAGTTGCCTTCCATCGCCGAGTTGCGCGCGCAACTCTCCACCCCGGGTGCGCACGAAGCGCTGATGCGGGAGGTCCAGGCCCGCATGGGCGAACCCGCCGCCGCGCACGTCTTCACCACGCGCTTGGACGACGCCGCGCTGGCTGCGGCACGCAGCGCCGACGACCAACAGGCCCAGGGCAGAAGCCCGGGCTTGCTGGCCGGCCTGCCCGTGACCGTGAAGGACCTCTACGACGTGGCCGGCCGCACGACCCTGGCCGGCTCCGTGCTGCGCGAAGGCCGCGCCGTGGCCACACAAGACGCCCCAGCCGTGGCTCGCCTGCGCGCCGCCGGCGCGGCCATCACGGGCCTCACCAACATGAGCGAGTTCGCGTTTTCAGGGGTCGGCATCAACCCGCACCGGGGCACACCGCGCAACCCCTGCGACGCGGCCGTGGCGCGGGTGCCTGGCGGGTCGTCGTCCGGCGCTGCGGTGTCGGTGGCGCTGGGCCTGGCCGTCGCCGGCCTGGGGTCGGACACCGGCGGCTCCATCCGCATCCCGGCTGCGCTGTGCGGGCTGGTGGGCTTCAAGAGCACGCAGCGGCGCACGCCGCTGGCGGGCGCCTTCCCGCTGTCGACCACGCTGGACACGGTGTGTTCCATGTCGCGCAATGTCGCCGACTGCCTGCTGGTGGACGGCGTGCTGGCCGGCGCCCCGCTGAGCGTGGCCACGCGCAGCCTGACCGGTGCGCGGCTGCTGCTGCCGCAGACGGTGGTGCTGGATGCGCTGGACGCAACCGTCGCGCGGGCCTTTGAACGTGCACTGTCGCGACTGTCTGCTGCGGGTGCCGTGGTCGTCGAGCAGCCCCTGGCCGAACTGGCCGAGGTGGGCCAGATCAACGCGCCCGGCGGCCTGTCGGCCATCGAAGCCTTTGCCACGCACCGCGAAGACATGCGCACGCAGCGCGGACGTTTTGATCCGCGCGTGGCCATGCGCGTGGCGCTGGGCGAAGGCGTCAGCGCGGCCGACTACATCCACATCCTTCGCCGCCGTGCCGACTGGATCGGCCGCCTGCAACAGCGCCTGCAGGGATTTGACGCGCTGGTCTGCCCCACCGCGCCCATCGTGGCCCCGGAAGTGGCGCCGCTCGTCGCCACCGACGATGCGTTCTTCAAGGCCAACGGTCTGCTCCTGCGCAACACCTTTCCCATCAACTTCCTGGACGGCTGCGCCTTCACGCTGCCCTGCCATGACGCGGGTGAGCTGCCGGTGGGCCTGATGTTGTCGGCACCCGGCGGGCAGGACGCCGCGCTGGCGGCATTGGCCGCGGCGGCGGAGCCCGTGCTGCAAGCGCACTGAAATGAAGTCCCCAAGCTCACTTCGTTCGCGTCCCCCCAAGGGGAATCTCAGGTCCTGCGGAACGGCCGGGCGGACCTGAGCATGCGCCTGTACGTCCAGACGCCGCTCGTGCAAGGCGCGCAGCTGGCACTGCCCGAAGGCGCCACGCGCCACGCCATGGTGCGGCGTGTGCAGCCGGGGCAGGTGCTGACGCTGTTCGACGGCGGCGGCGCCGACTGGGCGGCCGAGGTGCTGGCCGTCACGCGCAGCAGCGTCAGCGTGCGCGTGGGCGCGCCGCAGGTGGTCCAGCGTGAACTGCCACTGTCCGTGACCCTGGCCCTGGCCATGCCGGCGAATGAACGCATGGACACGCTGGTGGAAAAGGCCACCGAACTCGGCGTGGCCCGCATCCAGCCGCTGCACGCCGATCGGTCCGTGCTGCGCCTGCATGGCGACCGTGCGGAACGCAAGCGCATGCACTGGCAGGCGGTGGCGCAGGCCGCCTGCGAACAATGCGGCCGCGCCGTGCTGCCCGTGGTGGAACCGGTGCGCGAACTGCACGCCTGGTTGGCCGACCAAGCGGCACCCTTGCCTGACGGCATGCGCTGGCTCCTGAGCCTGGCCGACGGTGCCGTGCCGCCGGCCGAGTTGCCATCGCCAACCCACGCGCTGGTCACGCTCAGCGGCCCGGAAGGCGGCCTCACCCCGGACGAAGAGGCGGCGGCACGACGCGCCGGCTTCCTGCCGGTGGCGCTGGGTCCGCGCGTGCTGCGCGCCGACACGGCGCCGCTGGCTGTGCTGGCCTGGCTGGCACTGTCCTGAACCTGTCCCCATCCGCCAGCACAGGGTTGACTTTGGGCTTGTGGCCCACACTGCAGCCCTTCCACAATCCGCACCGCAACAGGCGTCACGCCAGGAGAAGTCACATGGGTCTGCTCGATTCCGTCATTGGTGCCTTGGGTTCTTCCGGTCACTCGGGAAATGCGGGCAGCGGCGCCGACCTGCTGGGTGCCGTCATCGGCATGCTGGGCCAGGGAGGCGCCCAGGGCGGCGGCCTGGGCGGATTGGCCGGCCTGGTCAACAAGATGCAGCAAGGCGGCCTGGGCGAGGTGGCCGCCTCCTGGATCGGCACCGGCCAGAACCACCCGATCTCGGCCGATCAGCTGGGCGGTGTGCTGGGCAGCGACACCGTGTCCAACATGGCCAAGCAGCTGGGACTGAACCAGGGCGACTTGCTGGGCCAGCTGACCCAGGTGCTGCCGCAACTGGTGGACAAGCTCACGCCGCAAGGCCATGTGCCGCAAGGCGATCTGGGTGGCATCCTCGGCGGCTTGCTGGGGGGCCAGGGCGGCCAGGGCAATGCGGGCGGTCAGCCCGACCTGGGCGCGCTGGCAGGCATGCTTGGCGGCATGCTGAACAAGCGGTAGCCCCCTATTCGACCCGGCGCCCAAACGCCGGGTCGACACGCAAGAAGGCCGCGGCCGCAAACGAAGGCAGCGTCGCCACGCAGCCCCAGATGAAAAACGCGGTGTAGCCCAACTGTCCCTGCAGCCAGCCGGCCCACATGCCCGGCAGCATCATGCCCAGGGCCATGAAGCCCGTGCACAGTGCGTAGTGCGCCGTCTTGTGCACGGCGGAACCATCAGCACCGCCAGCCACCATCAGCATGAACACCATGTAGGCGGTGAAGCCGAAGCCGTAGCCGAACTGTTCCACCGCCAGGGCCGCACTCACCAGTCCCACGCTCTGCGGCTGCGTGGCGGCCAGCCACACGAAAAGCAGGTTGGGCGCGTGCATGCACACCATCAGCGGCCACAGCGTGCGCTTCAAACCTGCACGCGAAATCACCCAGCCCCCCAGCAGCCCGCCCAGGGTCAGCGCGGCCACGCCCACCGTGCCGTAGGCGATGCCCACGTCCTGTGTCTTCAGGCCCAGTCCGCCTGCCACGCGCGCGTCCAGGAGAAAGGGTGTCACCAGCTTCAGCAGCTGCGCTTCGGCAAAGCGGTACAGCAGCAGGAAGGCCAGGATGCGCACGATGTCCGGCCGCTGGAAGAAGGCGACGAAGACCTTGAAGAAGTCCGACCAGAAGGCCGCCTGGCGTGGCGCCGGCAGGTCCGTGGCCGGCCTTGGCAAGGCCCACTGGTTCCACAGCGCCACGGCCACGAACAGCGTCGCCAGCAACCAGAACACCCCCACCCAGCCCGCCACCGCGCTGCCCTGCCGTTCGGCCAGCCAGCCCGCCAGGTAGACCAGGCCGCCCTGCCCGCCCAGCATGGCCAGCCGGTAGAAAGTGCTGCGCACACCCACGAACGCGGCCTGCGCGTTCTGCGGCAGGGCCAGCATGTAGAAGCCGTCGGCGGCGATGTCGTGCGTGGCCGACGCAAAGGCCATCAGCCAGAACACCGCCATCGTCATCTGGAGGAACTTCGGGCCGGGCAGCGTCAGCGCCACCATGGCAAAGGCCGCGCCCAGCAGCAGCTGCAGGCCGACGATCCAGCGTCGCTTGGTGCCCAGCAGGTCCACCAGCGGGCCCCACAGCGGCTTGATGACCCAGGGCAGGTAGAGCCAGCTGGTGTAAAGCGCGATTTCGGTGTTGCCCAGGCCCAGGTTCTTGTAGAGCACCACGGCCAGCGTCATCACCACCACATAGGGCAGGCCCTGGGCGAAGTACAGCGGCGGGATCCATCGCCACGGCGTCGCGGTGCGGACCTCGCTCATCGCCGCTGCGCCACCGCACTGCTCGTCACCGGCGCTGCAGCGAGGCCAACGGTCAGACCAAGCTTCCCGCCGCGGAACCGGCTCCGCCGGGCCGCTGGCGGACGGCCCCCCTGGGGGGTAGCGAACGCCAGTGAGCTTGGGGGCCTCATATGGCATGCATTGTGCTGGCACTCACCTGCAGGATTGCTGTTGCCAGCGCGCCGCGAACTTTGGTTAACCCGTATGGGCCGACAGGCGCTCACGGGACAACACTTTGAGCGCGCGCCCCCGGGAAGGAGGCCTCAGCGTCATCCACGACCTGACACACACAACAACGCGAAGGATCGCCATCCATGAAGCTTCTCACCCTTGTCAGCAGCCTGGCCCTCCTGGGCATGGCCAGCCACGCGCTGGCGCAAGACCAGCAGCGGGTCGTCATCACCGGTTCCAGCATCAAGCGCATCGCCGATGAAAGCGCGCTGCCCATCCAGGTGATCTCGCGCGTCGAAATGGAGCGCCAGGGCATCGTCAACGCAGAACAGCTGATCGCCACGCTGACCAGCAACGGCAACGGCCTGGACAACCTGGCCAGCAATGCCGACGTCGTCTCCGGCCAGGCCCGCGGCAACAACGGCAGCACCAGCGCCAACCTGCGCAACCAGGGCGCCAATGCGACGCTGATCCTGCTGAATGGCCGGCGCATCGCGGCCCACGGCCTGAACGGCGGCGTGGTCGACCTGAACCAGATCCCCATGGCCGCCGTGGAGCGGGTGGAAGTCCTGAAGGACGGCGCATCGTCCATCTACGGCACGGACGCTGTCGGCGGCGTCATCAACTTCATCCTGCGCAACAACTTCACCGGCCTGCGCGCGGCCGGCTCGGTCGACAAGACCCAGCAGAAGGGTGGCGACATCTACCGCGGATCCCTGGTCGGCGGCCTGGGCAACCTGGACAGCGACGGCTACAACGTGATGGCCACGCTGTCGCTCACCGAAGCCAAGCGGCTGGATGGCAGCCAGCGCAACTTCGTCAACACCTTCCAGGCCGACCGCGGCCTGTCGCCCGACACGCGCGGCACGCCCTACGCCACGCTGTTCCTGGCCAGCACCGGCACGGCCACCATTCCCAACGTGCTGACCCGCCCGGGCGGCCCGAACAACGGCGCCGGTCCCATCTTCAACGGCGCGACGCTGAACAGCGTCAACACGCTGGACCTGCCGGGTGCTGCCGGCTGCGCATCGCAGCCTGGCATGGGCCCCTACGACGAGAAGATCTGGTCCAACGCCGCGTCGCAACTGGGCTGCGCCTACGACACCGGCAAGGCCGCGGTCATCCAGCAACCGGTGCGCAACACCAACATCGTGACGCGCGCCAACTTCAAGCTGGGCAAGGACCACATGCTCACGGCCGAATGGCTGCTGGGCAAGTCGGAATCCAGGAAGCTCTTCTCTGAGAACCAGATCAGCAGTGCGTCGTCGACGTCGACCATCACGCTGCCCAACCTGACCACGGTGCCCAACCCCTTCCGCAACCTGGCCTACCCCAGCACGGGCGCGGGCTACGCGCGTGTCTTCAACGCACTGGTCGCGGCCTTCCCGACCTTCGCCGTCAACAACGGCCTGCCCATGACCTTCCGCTGGCGCTGCATGGCCTGCGGCCAGCGTGAATTCGAAACCGAAACCGACACCGGCCGTGTTCTCCTGGGCCTGGAGGGCACCCTGCCCTGGCTCGGCAACTGGGACTACCGCACCGGCGTGTCGCAGGCCTACAGCAAGAGCAAGTCCGTGCTGGGCAGCGGCTTCCACAACTACGTGGGCCTGGCCAACCTGATCAACACCGGCGTCTTGAACCCCTTCCTGCTCAACGGCGAACAACAGACGCCGGCCGCCATGGCCGCACTGGAGGCCATCTCGGCCCGCGGCACCGAACTCTATGGCGGGAAATACACCACCACGCAGCTGGACTTCACCACCTCGGGCCCGGTGTTCAAGCTGCCTGGCGGCGAGGCGCTGGCCGCGGTGGGCGTGGACTTCCGCCAGGAGAAGTACAAGTTCGACGGCAACACCAGCGTCAACACCAACGACATCAACACGTGGATCTTCAACGCGCCCTTCGACAACGTCAACGCGCTGGGCGGCGTCAAGCGGGACGTGAAGGCGGTGTTCAGCGAAGTGGTGCTGCCCGTCGTCAAAAGCCTGGAGCTGAACCTGTCGGTGCGCCATGACGAGTACAGCGGCTTTGGTGGCACCACCAACCCCAAGGTGTCGCTGAAGTTCACGCCGCTGGCCAGCCTGGGCTTCCGCGGGTCCTACAGCACCGGCTTCCGCGTGCCCACCTTCAACCAGCTCTACAACGGCAAGACCGAGTCGCCCTACTCGGGCGCCGGCGTGCCGGACCCGCTGACCTGCCCCAGTGGTGTGGTCAGCGCGGCAACGGGTTGCGCGGCCATCACCTTCAACACCTTCTTTGGCGGTGTACCCGACTTGCAGCCCGAGAAGTCGAAGATGGCCAATGTGGGCGTGCTGTGGCAGCCCATCCGCGAGTTCAGCGCCACGCTGGACTGGTGGTCCATCGCGCGCAAGGGCACGATCCAGTCGCTGGGTGTCACGGGCAGCAACGGCTTCATCCTGAACTACGCGCTGTTCTCCAACCGCTTCATCCGCAACGGTGCCGGCGCGGTCACGCACATCGACACCAGCTGGATCAACGCCGGCGAGACGCGCACCAAGGGCTTGGAGCTGACCCTGCGTGGCAGCGCCCGGGCCGGCAGCGCCATGCTGAACGCGGGCCTGGACGGCAGCTACCTGCTGGAGAAGAAGTCGCGCCTGGTCAACAGCGCGCCCTTCGGCGCCAGCGAAGTGGGCGTGTTCACGCGCAGCAGCGAACTGGGGCTGCGCTGGAAGCACAGCGCGTTTGTGGCCCTGACCGACGGCGACTGGACCACCACATTGCGCCAGCAGTACTCATCCGGCTATGCCGGTTATGTGCCGCCAGGTGTGGCCAGTGGCGCAGCCGCGGCCACGACGCCCAACTACAGCCCGCTGGTGGCGTCCTACACGCTGTACCACATGAGCCTGCAGTACACGGGCATCAAGAACACGTCCATCATCCTGGGCGTGAAGAACCTGATGAACACCGACCCGCCGTTTGCCAACAGCTACGACACCAACACGGGTTCGGGCAGCAGCTGGGAACCGCGTGTGGCCGACCCGCGGGGCCGCAGCTGGCTGGTCAGCGTGGACTACAAGTTCTTCTGATCGCGCGAGCCGCTGTCACCGGGGCCCCACGGGGCCCCTTTTCGTTTGGATAGAGTCCCCCGCGGATGTTCAGACTGTTGCTGAAGAAACTGGCCACGCTGGTGCCCACGCTGCTGGGCGTCACGCTGGTGGCCTTTGCACTGATCCGCCTGATCCCGGGGGACCCAATCGAGATCATGGTCGGCGAACGCCGCCTGGACCCGGCTTCACATGCCGCGCTCATGAAGCAGATGGGCCTGGACCAGCCCCTGCCTGCCCAGTACGGGCAGTACCTGCTGCAACTTGCGCACGGCGACCTGGGCAAGAGTCTGGTCACGCGCGAACCGGTGGTGGATGAGTTCAAGGTGCTCTTCCCCGCCACCGTGGAACTGGCCGGCACGGCCTTGCTGCTGGCCTTGTTCCTCGGCTTGCCGCTGGGCGTGGCCGCAGCGCTGAAGCGCGGCTCCTGGTTCGACCAGCTGGTGATGGCCACGGCCACGGTCGGCAACAGCATGCCGGTGTTCTGGTGGGGGCTGGTGCTGATCATGACCTTCAGCGTGGGCCTGGAACTCACGCCCGTCAGCGGCCGCATCGCCATCGAATACGACGTGCCTTTCGTCAGCGGCTTCATGCTCATCGACGCGGCCCTGTCGGACGAGGCGGGCGCCTGGGGGTCGGCCCTGCTGCACCTGGTGCTGCCCGCCACGGTGCTGGGCACCATTCCCATGGCCGTGATCGCGCGCATGACACGCAGCGCCATGCTGGAGGTGCTGCGCGAGGACTACATGCGCACGGCACGCGCCAAGGGCCTGGCGCCGGCGCGCGTGGTCATTCACCACGGCCTGCGCAATGCGCTGATTCCCATCCTCACGGTGCTGGGCCTGCAGGTGGGCAGCCTGCTGGGGGGCGCGGTGCTGACCGAGACCATCTTCTCCTGGCCCGGCATCGGCAAGTGGCTGATCGACGCCATTGCACGACGTGACTACCCCGTGGTGCAGGCTGGCATCCTGATTTCTGCCTTGATCTTCATCACCGTGAACCTGGTGGTGGACCTGCTCTACGGCGTGGTGAACCCACGGATGCGCGGGAGCGGCCATTGAAGGCCTTCGTGGCCAACCGCGGCGCCTTCGTGGCGCTGCTGGTCTTTGCCGCGGTGGTCCTGTCCGCGTTGCTGGCACCCTGGCTGGCGCCACACGACCCGGTGCAGCAATTCCGAGACCACATGCTCACACCGCCTGCCTGGCAGGCCGGCGGCCTGGCGCAGTTCCCGCTGGGCACGGATGAGTTGGGCCGCTGCCTGCTGAGCCGCCTGCTGTTTGGCGCGCGTGTGTCGCTGATGATCGGGCTGGCTTCCGTGCTGCTGGCCCTGCTGCCCGGCGTGGTGCTGGGCCTGCTGGCCGCGTTCCACCCGCGCTGGCTGTCGCCGGTGGTGATGCGCCTGATGGACGTGCTGCTGGCACTGCCCGGGCTGCTGCTGGCCATTGGCGTGATCACCATTCTCGGACCGGGCCTGGTCAACACCGTCATCGCGATTGCGATTGGCGCGCTGCCGGGCTACGTGCGGCTGGTGCGCGGTTCGGCGCTGGCCGAACTGGGCCGCGACTACGTCACCGCCAGCCGCCTGGCTGGCGCCGGCACCGCACGCCTGATGTTCGACACCGTGTTGCCCAACTGCCTGGCGCCCGTCATCGTGTCGGCCACGCTGAGCTTCAGTTCGGCCATCCTGGAAACCGCGGCCTTGGGCTTTCTGGGTCTGGGCGTGCAGCCGCCGCTGCCGGAGTGGGGCAGCATGCTGAGCGCGGCACGCGACTACATCGAGCGCGCGCCCTGGGTGGTGACGCTGCCGGGCCTGACGATCCTCACCACGGTGCTGGCCGTGAACCTGATGGGCGATGGCCTGCGTGACGCGCTGGACCCCAAGCTGCGACACGCGTCATGAGGCTGCTCGAAGTCCGCAAGCTGCGCGTCCGCTTCGACGGCTTCACCGCCGTCGACGGCGTGGACCTGGACCTGGATGCCGGCGAACTGCTGGGCATCGTCGGCGAAAGCGGATCGGGCAAGAGCGTGTCCATGATGGCGGTGATGGGCCTGATCGACGCGCCCGGCATCGTCAGCGCCGATGCACTGCGCTTCGACGGACAAGACTTGCTGACGATGACGGCCGCGCAACGCCGCCGCCTCATCGGCAAGGACGTGGCCATGGTGTTCCAGGACGCGCTCAACAGCCTGAACCCCAGCCACACCGTGGGCAACCAGGTGCGCGAGGTGTTGCGCGTGCACCTGGGTCTGCGCGGTGCGGCGCTGGAGCGACGGGTCCTGGACTTGTTCGAACGCGTGGAGATCCCGGCCGCCAAGACACGGCTAAACGCCTACCCGCACGAAATGAGCGGCGGCATGAACCAGCGCGTGATGATTGCCATGGCCATCGCCTGCGAACCTCGGCTGTTGATTGCAGACGAACCCACCACCGCGCTGGACGTCACCATCCAGGCCCAGGTGATGGACCTGCTGCTGCGACTGCAGCGTGAACAGGGCATGGGCCTGGTGCTGATCACGCACGACCTGGCCGTCGTCGCCACCATGGCGCAGCGGGTGGCGGTGATGTACGCCGGACAGGTGGTGGAGACGCAGGCCGTCGACACGCTCTTCGACACGCCGCGTCACCCCTACACCCATGCACTGTTGGCCGCATTGCCGGAACACAACCGGGGCGCGCGGCGCTTGTTGGCGCTGCCCGGCATCGTGCCCGGTCGCGACGACAGGCCCACCGGCTGTCTGCTGGCGCCGCGTTGCAGCCACGCGCAAGCGCGCTGCCTGGCCGAGCAGCCGGCACTGGTGGACGGGGTGCGTTGCTTCTTTCCGGTGGGCCTTCCGGGTCAAGTTCAAGTGCCCACACCATGACCAGCTTTGTTCTGCAAGCCGAAGGCCTGGCGCGCCACTACCGCGTGCGCCAGGGTCTTCTCAAACCGGCAGCCACGGTCAAGGCGCTGGACGGCGTGAGCTTCACGCTGCAGCCGGGCCGCACACTGGCCGTGGTGGGTGAATCCGGCTGCGGCAAGAGCACGCTGGCCCGTCAGTTGACGTTGATCGAGCCACCCAGCGCCGGCGCATTGCGCATCGACGGACGCGACGCGGCCGGTGCGGACAAAGCCGCGCTGAAGCAACTGCGCCAGCGCGTGCAGATGGTCTTCCAGAACCCCTACGCCAGCCTCAACCCGCGCAAGACCATCGCAGCCGCACTGGCCGAGCCGCTGGTCATCAACACCGGCCTGTCCGCCGGTGAACGACAGGCGCGCGTGCTGCAGATGATCGAGCGGGTGGGCCTGCGCCCGGAGCACGCCGCACGCTACCCGCACATGTTCAGCGGTGGCCAGCGCCAGCGCGTGGCGGTGGCGCGGGCCATGATGCTGCAGCCTGCGGTGGTGGTGGCTGATGAGCCCACGTCGGCGCTGGACGTCAGCATCCAGGCGCAGATCCTCAACCTCTTCATGGACCTGCAGGAATCCACCGCCACCGCCTACGTCTTCATCAGCCACAACCTGGCCGTGGTGGAACACGTGGCGCACGACGTACTGGTGATGTACCTGGGCCGTGCGGTGGAACAAGGCCCCAAGTCGCAAGTGCTGGGCCATCCGCTGCACCCCTACACGCGCGCGCTCTTGGGAGCGGTACCGGTGCTGAAGAAGGAGGACCGCAGGCCGCGCATCCCCTTGGTCGGCGAAACGCCCAGTCCCCTGTCGCCCCCCAGCGGGTGCGCCTTCCACACGCGCTGCCCCTTGGCCCAGGCGCGCTGCAGCGCCGAGGTGCCTGCGCTGCGCGAACTCGATGGACGGCAGGTGGCTTGCCACTTCGCTGACGCATGAACGCGGCACTGGCCCAGGCGCTGCGTGCGGCAGTCCATGCGCAGCGCTTCGAACAAAGCGCCGACCGCTGGCAGGCTGGGGGGCCAGTGGACGCCTTCCCCAGCATCGACCTGGCGCTGGTGCGCTTCAAACCGGGTGCGCCTTCGCAGGCAGCCAATGTCCTGTTTTCGCGTGAACACCCCTTGGGCCTGACGGCTGAATTCAGTGGCACGCCTGAAGGCGCGTTCGGCGCCGTCGCCAACATCCGCTTCGACCAGGACCTGCAGGACGCGCATGGCGACTCCATCGCCTGGGCGCCCGGTGCAGACTGGTCGCGCATCCGCTTCCAGCCGCTCTTTGGCAGCGGCCCGCAGCGCATGGTGGCTCCTTACCCGGCGTCGCTCTTGAAGCTGATGGTGGCGGTGGGCGTGGGCCTGGCGGTGGACGCAGGGCGCTGCGCCTGGCCGCTTGAGCTGGAACCGATGATCGTGCTCAGCAGCAACGAGGCTACCGACGCCTGCGTGGCGCTGTTGCACCGCGTAGCCGTGGTGGATACGCTGAACCAGCGCTTGCAGTCCTGGGGCCTGCCCACGCTGCAGCTGCACAACACCACGCCCCAGGGCGGCTGGCGCAACGCCGACGGCGCCGGGGTCGGCCACATCCACATGACCGCCTGGGACACGCTGCGGCTTTTGTGGTTGCTGGACGCCGACGCGCCGCCTCCGCCCTGGCTGGCGCCACGCACGCCCACCTTGAAGCCGGCCACGCGCGACCATTTGCGTGCCGTGCTGTCGCGCCAGCAGCTGGACCAGATCCTGTCCAGCGGTGCGCTGCGCGGCGTGCCCGGCTGGGTGCCGGGCTTGCCGGACGCGCCGGCTTTTGCGCACAAGACCGGCACCACGGACAACTATGCGTCCGACGCCGGCATCGTGAAGACCGCTTCCGCCCACTACATCGTTGCCGTGCTCACCAGCCTGGGACGGCGCTTTGCCGCGTCCGACCCGGCAAACGAGCGCTGCGCCACCACCTGGCGGCTGCCGGCCCTGGGGGCCGCCATCCACCAGATCCTTGAAAGCCTGCCATGAGTTTTGCGATCCTGAAACCCGGTGACCTGGTCGGCGTGGTCGCGCCCGCCGGCCCGGTCAAGCCCGGGGCCCTGGCCGACGTGGAAGCGCTCTACGCACGCCACGGCCTGCGCGTACGCCTGTTCCCGGCCTGCCACGCCCACACCGGCTACCTGGCCGGACCTGACAGCTTGCGACTGGCCGACCTGCACACCGCGCTGGCCGACGACGAAGTCGCAGCCATCCACTGCCTGCGCGGCGGCTACGGCGCCATGCGCTTGCTGGACGGTATCGACACGCAGCTGGTGCGCAGCAAACCCAAGCTCTTGATCGGCTACAGCGACATCACGGCCCTGCACGCGCTGTGGGCGCGCGAAGGCCTGCCCAGCCTGCATGCGCCGATGCCCGCGTCGGACCTCGTCAAGCCCGGCCGCGAAGACGATGAGCGGGCCCTGTTCGACTTGCTGCTGCAGGGCCTGCGCGCAGGCACGGTGATGGCACCGGCACTGGACCCGAGCACCCCGCGCACCGCAGGCCTTGCCGAGGGCCCGCTGATCGGCGGCAACCTCAGCCTGGTGGCCGCGCTGATGGGCACGCACTGGGCCTGGAACCCGCAGGGCGCCATCCTCTTTCTGGAAGACGTGAGCGAAGAGCCCTACCGCGTGGACCGCTACTTGACGCAGTTGCGCCTGGGCGATGTGCTGGACGCCGTGGCAGGCGTGCTGCTGGGCAGCTTCACGGAAGAGGACTACCCACTGGCCTTGCTGAAGGACACCTTCGAAGGCTTGGCCAAGCCGGTGCTGGGTGGCTGGCCCACGGGCCACGGCACACCCAACCGCCCGTTGCCGATGGGCTTGCGCGCGCGCCTGGACGCCACGGCCGGCAGCTTGACGCTGCTGGAAGACCTGATCGACTGATGGCTCAGTCGCCAGCCTCCTCCACAGGGCCGTGGCAAGCCACGGCCAGCTTGTTGCCGTCCAGGTCGCGGAAGTAGGCGCCGTAGTAATTCGGGTGGTAGTGCGGTCGCAGGCCGGGCGGTCCTTCGCACGGGCCCCCGTGCGCCAGGGCCGCGGCATGCACCGCACGCACGCGGGCCCGCGTGTCGGCCAGGAAACTCACCATCTGGCCATTGCCGGCCTGGTGCGGCTGGCCGTCGTAGGGCTGGCTGATGATGAACAAGGGCCGGCCGCCGCCCACCGGCTGCCAGCCCGCCCAGTGCTCTTCGGGCACGAAGAACCGCTCCTCCAGCCCCAGTGCCAGGGTCAGCGGGCGGTAGAAGCCAAAGGCACGGTGCAGGTCGGTCACGCCAACCATCAGGTGGGAGAACATGGACGGCGGCTCCGGGTTCTGGGCTGCAGGGAGAATCGGTGCTGAAACTGGGCTGCTGAAACAATAGCGCCTTTTCCGAACCCCTCCACCCTGGACGCCGCCATGACCCGCCTTGCCGACCTCGGCCCCGCCGTGCCCACCACGTCCATCGCCTCGCTGCCGCTGCTGGCACGCGGCAAGGTGCGCGACAACTACGCCGTGGGCACCGACCGCATCCTGATGGTGGCCAGCGACCGCCTGAGCGCCTTTGACGTGGTGATGAAGGCGCCCGTGCCCGGCAAGGGCCGGCTGCTGACCGAGATGGCGCTCTTCTGGTTTGAACACCTGAAGGACCTGGTGCCCAACCACATCACCGGCGCGGCGCCGGAAAGCGTGGTCACTGCCGCAGAGGCCGCGCAAGTGACGGGCCGCAGCATGCTGGTCAAACGCCTCACGCCCCTGCCCTGCGAGGCCGTGGTGCGCGGCTACGTGGCCGGTTCCGGCTGGAAGGAATACAGCAAGAGCGGCACGGTCTGCGGCATCCCGCTGCCCGCTGGGCTGACGATGACCCAGCCGCTGGCCGAGCCCATCTTCACGCCGGCTACCAAGGCGGCGGTGGGGGACCACGACGAGAACATCAGCTTCGACGAACTGGCCGCCAAGATCGGCGCGCCGCGCGCCGCGGAAGTGCGCGACACCGCCATCCGCCTGTACAAGGCCGCGTCTGCGTACGCGCTGACGCGCGGCATCGTCATCGCCGACACGAAATTCGAATTCGGACTGGACGAGAGCGGCACGCTGACCTTGATGGACGAGGCGCTGACGCCGGACTCGTCCCGCTTCTGGCTCGCCGATGAATTGAAGCAGGGCCAGATCGTGGCGCTGGACAAGCAGCCGCTGCGCGACTGGCTGGCGTCCACGGGCGTCACCGGTGGCGCGGAGCAAGCCGCACTGGACCTGCCCGACGCCGTGATCATCGGCGTGCATGAGCGCTACCAGCGCGCCCACCGCATGCTGTGCGGCGGCGACGAGTGAGCGGGGCCCGGCCATGATCAGCAACACCGCGCTGCGCGTCCACCGCTTTGCCGCTTTGCGGCCGGGCCCCAGACTCATCGTCACCGGTGCGGTGCATGGCAACGAAGTGGCCGGCACCCAGGGCATCCGCCGCGTCATCGGCGAACTGGACCACGGCGAACTGGAGATCACGCGTGGCACCGTCACCTTCGTGCCGGTGTGCAACCCGCTGGCCTACAACCAGGTGCGCCGCATGGGGGACCGCAACCTCAACCGCCGGCTGCAGCCCACCGCCACGCCGCAGGACTTCGAAGACCGCATCGCCGGCGTGCTGTGCCCTTTGCTGGCCGAACATGAGGTGCTGCTGGACCTGCACAGCTTCCGCAGCCCCGGCCGCGCGTTTGTCATGCGCGGCCCGGCCGACAACCAAGGCGACCTGGAGCCTTTTGCGCACGCGGCGGCCGAAGCGCAACTGGCCGCGCACGTCGGACCCAACCGCATTGTCGAAGGCTGGATGCAGGCTTATGCCGACGGTGTGGCCCGCCGCAAGGCGCGCGGGCAGACGCCGGGCGCGGTCCATGAAGATCCGAGTTATGGCGTCGGCACCACCGAGTACATGCGTTCACAGGGCGGCTACGGCATCACACTGGAATGCGGGCAGCACGAAGACCCCGAGGGCGAAGAAGTGGCCTATGTCGCCATCCGACAGACCCTGGCCCTGCTGGGGCTGGCCGACCTGCCCCTGGCCCCACCGGCGCGGCCCTTCGAATGCCTGCGCCTGGCCGAAGTCATCGACCGCCACGCCGAAGGCGACCGCTTCGTGAAGACCTGGACCAGCTTCGACCCGCTGGCCGAAGGTGAACTGGTGGCCGTGCGTGCCGACGGCACCGAACTGCGCGCGCCGAAGGCCGGGTACATCGTGTTCCCGGACGTCGGCGCCTTGCCCGGACACGAGTGGTTCTACCTGGCCGACAGCAGCCAGCGACCGATCCTGTAGGCACGAGGCCGCTGCCGGGATTGCTGCTTCTGTGCATCAGAACTAAGCTGGATGCCTTCCAGGCTCAACCCTGAAGGTAGCGCCCGATGCAGACCGCAGAGTTCGACCGCCGCTGGCAGTCCGCCATGCGCCCGATGATGATCCTCATGCTGGTCGGGCTGACGCTGTTCTTCTTCGTCGCGACCCTGTTCCAAGTGGCGCGCCTGAACGAGCGCATTGACGCCAGCCCAAAGCTGGACACTGCCGCCTTGCTGGCGCATCCCGTATGCAGCGCCGTGCGTGATGAAGCGGCCTGCACAGCCGCTCGGCGCTTTGAAGTGGCCGTGGCGCTCGAAGCACACACCATCGCGGCACGACACCACGAGGCGGGCGTGCTGCTGATGGCGGCCTTGTGGTCTCGCTACGTTGGCTTTGTGACCGGGATGATCCTGGCGCTGGTGGGCGCCGCGTTCATTCTGGGCAAGCTCAGCGATTCGGGAACGACCTTGACCGCAGGCAGCGAAGGCACGGCGGCCCGCCTGGCACTGGCCACGGCGTCCCCGGGCATCGTGATGGTCGTGTCAGGCGTCGTGCTGATGACCTTGACGATCACGACGCTGCAGCAGTTCAGCACCCACGACGCGGCGGTGTATCTCAGCGGAGAGGGTCCGGTCGCGCCCGCGGCGCCGAACATCTTCATGGAGCCCGGCGTGGCTGCACTGCCCGGCAGCGCGCCGGTTCCCGGCATCTCGAAAGGGAGCACTAAATGAAAGTCATCCATCACCTGGTGGCCGCTTGCTGGTGCGCTGGTGCCGCCAACTTGGCTCATGCCCAGAATGACAGTCCCAGCGACGACCAACTGTGGCTTTCGGGGCAGATTGGCTATGCCAACGGCAACTGCGTCAAGGCCTCACGCTACTGGTTCGCCTACTTGCTGCGCAAGCCGGCCAGCCTGGACGCCGCACGCCAGGCAAAGATCCAGCAGACGATCGCGATGTGCGACGCAGCACCTACGAGGATTGCATACGCCAACGCCATGTTCGACCTGAAGAAGCCGACCAAGCAAGCCCAGTGCGAGCAGTATGCCGACTTGGCGGTCGCCCAGTTCGAAGCGGCGCAGTCGTCCGGCTGCGGTTTCTCGGGCTCGCGCTGGAGCGGCAACCGGGCCTACCACCACAACTGGTGCCTGGGCAGCAAGGACATGGAACCCAACGCCGAGCTGAACGCACGCAAGTCCCTGATGGTGACCTGCGCGCCCGAGCCGAAGTAGCAGACCGAGCCCGGAACGCCCCGTGCCGTGCGAGCCTCTGCCGCTCAGTCACCGGCGCACGGCAGGCTCTGCTGACGCAGACAATTCTCGCGCCTTCAACGCCCCCATCAAGGACATCCAGGAGCCGAAGGCATTCGTGTCGCTGCCGCCGCCCAGCTGGATCTGGGGCACCAGGGGCACGCGTGCGGTTTCAAAGGCTTCGGCCAGGCGCAGCATCACGGTCTGCAGCAACTGCTTGTCGGCACCCTCCCCTTCCAGGGCCAGGCTCTTGGCCTGGATGGCCGCGCCTTCGGCTTCGCCCACGCTGCGGATGGCGGCCGCACGGCCCAGGCCTTCGGCTTCCTGGCGGTAGCGCTCGCCTTGGGCCAGGGCCTGCACCTCTTCGCGCCGCTTTTCGGCCGCCTTCACGCTGGCCGCACCCTGGTTTTCCTTGATCGAGATGTCAACCAATGAGGCCGTCAACTCGGCCTGCTTTTCGGCGCGCTTTTCGGCTTCGTTCAGCTCGCGCTGCTTGTCGGCGGCGATCTGCTTGTGCGCGTAGGTCTCCACCTGTTCACGCGCAATCTGCCGGTCGCGCAGTTGGCCCATGATGTTCTCGATCTTGTTGTCGCCCGGCTGCGGGCGCGGCGTGCCGATCAGCACTTCCTGGAATTCCAGCGAATACGCCAGGAAGCGGTCGCGCATGTCCACGGACCCACCCGCCTGCAGTTCGCTGCGCGACTGGATCAGTTCGATGAAGGTGCGCGTCTGGCTGACGTTCTTGAAGTAGCTGCTGACCATCGGGTCCAGCGTCTGCTCTACCAGCTGCTTCACGTTGCCGAAGCGCTGCACCACCATCGGTGCCTTGCGGTAGTCAATGTGCACGACCACGGACAGGGGCAGCAGGGGTTCAAAGGCGTCCTTGGTGATGAGCGTGATCTCGCGCAAGTTGCTGTCAAAGCTGCTGCCGCTGGCGCCGCTTTGCCACATCAACACGAAGTTGGTGGTGGGCACCAGCTCGATCTTGCCGGCATAGGTGTTGAAGGCGTACTTGCCAGGCATCAGCGGGTCCCGCCAGACGCCGCGGCAGCCGCTTTGCACCAGTTCGCCGTGGCTGTATTCGCTGCCCGACGTGTCTTCGCCTTTTCGGCCCGTGTAGCTGACCACCACGCCGACAAAGCCCACCGGGATCACCGTCTTGGAGATGAATTCCACCGTCGCAAACAGGCGGTTCAGGTAGTACGTGCCTTCCACCAGAACCCGTTCCTGGCGGCCGCGGCGGCCACCGGCCTGCAGGAACTTTTCCGGCTCCTGGAAGGACTGGTGGGCGTCACCCACGTCAGGCGCCAGCAACTCGTCGCGCTGCAGCGCCGGGCCGTCCTGCACGGTGACCACGGCCAACTGGTCGCTGGCATGTTCGCCCGCCACTTCCTTGATCACCACGGGCGTGAAGCCACGCCGCTCATCCAGCAGTTCGCGCATGCGTTCGTAGTAGGCGCGCTCTTCTTCGTTCATGCGCATCGCGTAGGTGGCCTCTTCCGTCATCACGACGAAGAGAGCCGGGTTGATGATGTGCGTGCCTTCGCGCAGGATCTTGCGCTGCGGGCCCTTCTGGCCCCCGCCAGAAAGGAAGTCGCGCACATCGCAGAAGTCGCCCACCTGGGCGTTGCTGGCCAGCGTCTGGCCGGCCGGCAGGTCCACGCCGTCGCGCGCAAAGACGTAGCCGATCTTGCCCTGGGTCACCGACACCATGGGGTGGCGGTGCACGCGGTACTGCAGCGGCGGGAAGAAGTGGAAGCCGCCGCGGCGCAATTCGGGCTGGAAGCCGGCTTCGCCGTTCATGGCAAGCAAGCCCGACCGCACCGAGCCCTTCAGGCTCCAGAGTTTTTCAACGACACCGATGCGGTCGTTGGGGATGTAGCGGACCATGCCCAGGGCGAAGCCCAGGACGATGAGCAGCAGCAAAGAGACAAGCCCCGCCAACGCCCAGGCCGGGGCCGCGTTGTCGAAGTAGAGGCTGAACATGTGGGACACCCAAACGCCATTTGACAGGATCGGGTTGTCCCACCAAGGACATCAGGAAGTCATAAGTGACATCTGAATTCGTTCAAGCTGAGCAGCGCCGACCTGTGCAGCCAGCACACGCGCTGCAGCGAAGCGCTGGCTACTTCGTATCTGTGAAGTCATAGCCGATCTGAAATGCCAACCAATGCTTCTTGTTGTTGGGAAACTTGATCCTGTCGCCCGCGTTGACGCGGTCACTGCCCCAGAACAAGCCCACCTTGAAGGGCTTCAGGTCGGGGTTCTTGCTGACATCCAGCATCAGGCCTAAGGCAAACGAGAACGCCACCAGGTCTGGCGTGGCCGTTATGGCATTGTTGGCATCCCGCTCTTCCCCCTTGACCGAGCCCAGAGTGGCCGCCAGCGCGGCAGTCACCGAAGAACCCGCCGCGCCCCAACGGCGTCCCAGGAAGGGGCCGACGTTCAACGCGCCTGAGCCAAAAGAGTGCGTAGACCGGTAGTACTTGAATGGCACTGTCAATACGCCATACGACCAACCATAGCGGTGAGCGCCGGAGTTGATCAAAGTGCTCGCGGTCATGCGGCGCTCGCGCTCTCCGGTGCTCGAACACCACAAGGTCCACCCGGGCAGTCCCACAGGCTTGGCGGGAGAGACCACCAATTCCTTGTCGTCATTGGCCAGCTTGGTCTGGGATTCGACAAAGAAGTGCATGCCCGCTCGCAGCCCATCGTCAACGCCATCGGCGGCTTGCGGTGGCGGCGAGTGGATCTTGAAGCAATCGCCGACGAAGTCCCCCAGAGAACTCCTTGGCGTGTCGCGCACCACCTGGCAGGACTTCTTATCCGCGTTGTAGGCCAGATCGGGCAGCTTGCTGCCGCAGTCTGGTTTCGGAAATTTACTGGCGTCGGGGTTCACGACACAGGCGTCGTTCAACCAGACGGCGCCGATGATCTTGTCGCAGTCGCCCTTGGCCTTCACGCTGGACTTCAAATCGGCAAATTCGTCCGTGTTGGCCTCGCAGGCGGAAAAGTCTGCCTTGACCTTGAACGGCGCATTGCACTTGGGCTTGATCGACGCCAGCTCGACCACTTCAGCCGCCGCTGCACGGGACTGCGGGGCAAAGGCCGTCAAGGCCGCCAAAGTCAAAATGGGGATGCTGATTCGCATAAACATGATGGGCTCCTCTCATGCAACTGTCGCGCATCGGTTTGTAACGCGTCAAGACTGGCCGCGCGTCGCCACTTCGGATGACGCGCCGCGCAGATGTTCGACCGCTCGACGACGCGCCCCTCCCAGGAGGGATGGGCAAACCCTGATTCGTGACGGACCATCGCGCCCCACACCAGAGCATCAGGGGCCACCCATGCAATTCAACGAAACCCAAGAAGGCGACTACCGGATCTTCGTCGGCGCGCTGGAAGCGGCCACGGGTGATGGCTACATCGCCGCGCTGGTGGTGAACCGCACGCGTGGCGTGCAGAACGCGCGGCAGGCACAGGCCTTTCGCGACGACAGCCTCGCCTGCGGCTACCGCTGGGACTCAGCCGATCAGGCGCTGCACTACGCGCTGAACCGCGGGCGCGAGATGATCCGTTCGCGGTCGCAGATGCTCAGCTGCTGAGGACGAAGTCGCGCAGCACGCGCATCGCTGCTTCGGGCTGGTCACGCCAGGTGCCGTGGCCGGCGCCCCGGATCACCTCGAAGCGCCGCCAGCGTGGGGGAATGGCCGCTGCAATCTCCTCGGCGTCCTGCAGCGGCGTCACCGGGTCGGTGTCGCCAGCCAGCACCATCACCGGGCATTGCACGGCGGCCAGGCCGGGCAGAAGTTGCATGTGGCGCTGCTCGCCGCCTGCACTGGTGAAGAGGATCTCGTTGTTGAAAACCGTCCGGCTGCGGGCCAGCGGGTCCGTCGGCGGGCGCGTGTTGTAAAGCGGCGAGCAGACCTGCTGGTAGCGCGCCCAGGTGGCTTCGCACGGTGCTTCCCAGAAGGCCTCGGCCACGGCGCGGGCCTCGGGGCCACCCAGCTTCTCGAACCAGTCAAGCTTGCGCGGCAGGCCGAAATGGTGGCTGGTGCTGGACAGGATGACCTGGCCCGGGTGCGCCGAGTGCCGCGCCAGGTAGCGCTGTGCCACAAAGCCACCAAAGCTCTGACCCAGCACGATAGGCTTGACGATGCCCAAGGCGTCGCACAGGCGCACCACGTCATCTGCAAACGTGTCCAGCGTCCATTCCGCGGGTGGGCGGCGGTCGCTGCGGCCGTGGCCACGGTGGTCCACGTAGACGATCTGCGCCACGTCGGCCAGCTGGCTGAAGATGGGTTTGAAGCTGGAATGGTCGTAGCCCGGCCCGCCGTGCAGCAGGATGAGCGTCGGCTTTTCGCGCATGCGGGCGCCATCGGGCACGAGGGCCGGGCCTTCGATGTCCACGAACAGGCGCACGCCTGGGGCAATGGTGATGTGCATGGGCTGCACTTTAAGTGCGCCTACCAACGTGCCTTCAAACGCACTTTCAAAGGCACGGCCGCATCGTCAAGAATGCCGCCATGCCGACCCCGTCACACGCTCTGGACCTTGCCAACTGGCCGCGCCGCAGCGCGTTTGAACTGTTCCGCCATTTCGACAAACCCTGGTTCAGCGTCTGCGTGCGCGTGGACGTGAGTGCGCTCAAGCCCGCGCTCGCGCAGCAGGGCGGCGGCCGCTTCTCGCTGGCCTGCCACCACGCTGCGCTGCGCCAGGCGCAGCGCGTGCGCGCCTTCCGCCTGCGCTTTGACGGCGCTGGCGTGCAGGTGCTGGAGCGTGTGCGCGCCAGCACCACCGTGGCGCGGGCGGACGGCAGCTTTGGTTTTGCGACCTTGCCCTTCGACGCCGACTTCCAGCGCTTTGCTGCAGCCGGCAGCGCCGCCATGCAGGCGGCCCGCGACGGAACGGGGCCGCTGGTGGTGGAAGCCGAAGAGCACAGCTTCATCCACTTCACCACCTTGCCCTGGCTGCACTTCACCAGCTTCACGCACGCCCGCGAGTTGGCGCATGCCGACATTCCCAAGATCGCCTTCGGCCGTGTGCAGGCCGAGGGCGGCCGCCAGTGGATGCCGCTGGCGCTGGAAGTGCACCATGCCTTGATGGACGGCGCCGACGTGGGCGACTTCGTCAGCGGCTTCGAAGCCGACATGCAGGACCCGCTGCCCTGGCTGGGCGACGGCGCGGCGTGAACGATCCGACCTACCGCCGCCCCTTCGGCGTGCTGCACCACCGCGGCATCCGCCGCGAGATCGCCCAGTTGGACGCGCAGCGGGGCTGCCAGCGCATCGTGCACCTGCTGTCCTGCTACGAATTCCCCTTCGACGTGACACGGGCGCTGGAGGTGGCCCTGTTCCACACCTACGGCAGCCAGAGCGTGGCCCGCTTGCTGGACCGCACAGGCCAGTTCCAGCGCCACGGCCAGAAGCGCTACGACGACACCAATGTGCTCATCGCACTGTTCATGGAAGCCGGCTGGGACGGCGACGAAGGCGCCCGCGCGCTGGCCCGCATGAACAGCCTGCACGCGCACTTCCGCATCCCGAACGAGGACTTCCTGTTCGTGCTGTGGACCTTCCTCGACTTCCCCGTCCAGTGGATGCGCGACTTCGGCTGGCGCGCCTTCACGCCACACGAGGAAGCCGCCTGGTTCCACTACTGGGTGGGCATCGGTCAGCGCATGGGCCTGGCCGACATCCCGGCCAGCAAGGCAGCCTTTGATGCCTTCGTGGACGCCTACGAGCAGCGTGAGATGCAGCCCA
Organism: uncultured beta proteobacterium; assembly: GCA_963750785.1. Lineage (GTDB taxonomy): Bacteria > Pseudomonadota > Gammaproteobacteria > Burkholderiales > Burkholderiaceae_C > Rubrivivax. The sequence continues at coordinate 350,778 of CAVVSC010000017.1, forward strand.
ATGACGCCAGCGCACGTGTGGCCCGGGCCACCGTGGCGGTGATGCAGGGCTGGCTACCCGGGCCGTTGCGCTGGGCCGTGCTGCCTGCGGCGGCCTGCCTGGTGCGGCCGCGTCTGCGGCTGGCCGCGCGCATCGCCGAACCGGCACCGCTGTTGAACGCCAGCTTGCGCGGCGTGTTGAGGCTGCGGGCCTGGGTCAAGCGCTTCGTGTCGATCGAGCGCTACCCCACGCTGCTGGCCAACAAGCACCTGCGCAGCTACCCGCAAGGCCGGCCACCTGTCGACCAGGTGGGGCCGAAAGCCTGAGGTTCAGCCGCGCGCGCCGCTCGCACGGCGCACCGCATTCAAGGCCAGCAGACCCAGCGCCAGCAGCGCGATGGCCGGCGGCTCGGGGACCGAGCCACTGGAAGCGATGTTGACGTTGTCCACCACGGCCAGGTTGGCGGGGCTGCCCGACAGGTCGCCTCCGAAGAAGGCAATGGAGTCCCAGTGCGCTTCGCCCGGTGTCCAGCCGCTGAGCGTCTGGCTGTCGTCCAGCAGCAAGGTGCCGGACAGCACGTCAAGGATCTGCGTGTGGAAGGCGCCGGTCAGCGCGTCGGCTTCCAGGCTCACGCGGTACCAGGTGCCGACCGTGGCGGCCACTCCCAGGTCGATATCAGCGAAGAGGTTCTGCTCACCGATGAGGAACAGCCGCCAGCCCTGCGTGAGTGCGCTGGCATAGATGCCGGCCTGCGGCGTGCCGTCAAAGCTGCCCACGCCGCTATGCGCAAAGGTCAACTGCATGGCCCAGTCCTGCGTGGTGCTGGCGGCGTTGCTGCTGAAGCGGTCGACGCGGATGTCCGCCGCCAGCGAGTAGAAGCGCCCCAGGTCCGTGGCCGCGTAGATGCCGCGGCTGCTGCCCACCTGGTCGTTGATGGCCACGGCCTGCGTCGCAGCGCCAAATGCGTTGGTCGTGCTCACGACACGGGCGGTGGGCAGGGTCTGGCCATTGTTGAAGACGTTGCCGACGTCGGACCACGTGGGTGACGGGAAGGCGCCCAGGGCATAGCCTTCGAAGTCGTCAACCACTGCGGAAGCGCCCGCGCAGCCCACCGAAAGGGCCAGCGCCGCAGCGCCGAACAGCTTGCAGGACAGGTTCATGGCGCGACCCTCCGATGGTGTGCGTCCGTGGAAGTTAGCACCGACCGCGGCGGCGTGGTCCCCCTAGGTCGCACCCGGTCCAGCTGCCGCACGGGCCTGCAAGCGGTCGGCCAACCAGCCGGCCAGCATCACGCCCAGGCCCGACACGGCCAGCGTGAAGACCCAGGTGAATTGCCAACCGCCCACCCGGCTGGCCAGCGCGGCGGCCAGGGGCGGGCCGATGAACTGCCCCGTGGATGACCACTGCTGCACCCAGCCCACGGTGGCTGCGACGGCGCCTTCGGCCGGTGCCACGCGCAGCGCCAGTGAGAAGAGCGTGCCCGGGATCAGGCCGCCCACCGCCGAAAACAGCAGCACGGCGCCATAGCGCACCGCCGGCGGCTGGTCCAGGTCGGCAAAGGCCAGCACCGACGTGACCGCCATGGTGATGAAACCCTGCCACAACAGCGAGCGCGGCGCCGCGCCCTGCTGCAGCAGCCGGCCGGACATGACATTGCCGGCGATGTTGGCGGCGGCGGCCAGCGCCGTCAGCACGCCAGTCAGCGCGGGTGCAATGCCGGCTTGCGTGTAGATCGTGGGCAGGAAACCGATCACGGCCAGCCATTGGCTGGAATAGCAGGCGAACATCAGGGCCACCAGCCAGGGGCCCAGCGACGACAGCGTGGTACGCAGGCCATCGCCCAGGCGCCGCTGGCCCGCCCGGCCCACGTCCGCCGGCACCGCGCGTGCGAACCACAGCGCCATCAAGCCGGTCACCCCAGCCAGCACCCACCACCAGGGCTGCCAGCCCAGCACCGCAATGACCAGGGGCCCCAGCAGCAGCACCAGGGCCGTGGCCAGTGGCATGTAGGCGCTCCACAGGCCCAGCATGGTCGGCAACCTGTCGGGCGGCACCAGGGCCCGCACCAGGCCCGGCGCAGGCAGCGCAACCAGCAGGAAGCCCAGTCCCTCCACCACGCGCAAGGCCATCAACACGGGCACAGTCTGCGACAAGCCGCCTGCAGCGCTGGCCACGCTGAGCACACCCAGACCCAGCAGCATGCTGCGCCGGCCGCCCATGCGGTCACTGAACGCCCCCAGCGCCAGGCCACCGACCATGCCCGCGGCCTGCACCAGGGACAGCAGAAAGCCGGCCTGGACCAGCGTCAAGCCCAGCGATGCCTGCATGGCCGCAACGGCGGGCGCCAGCTTGCCCACATGCAAAGCCGCGCAGACACCGGCCAGGATGACGACGTGGGCAGCGGAGAAGCGGGACGCTGGCTGGGCGCTGGCTGGGGGTTTTTCGGGCATGGGGCGGGAGTATCCCGCGCGTCCAGCCCAAGGCCGGTCAACCCGCGACCAGCGTCACCAGTTCCGCGGCCACCTCGCGCTGCTCCAGGTCAAAGTAGTGCGTGTGCGCGTCAGGCCCCAGGGCCTTGTCCTTCCAGCTGCGACCTTGCTGGTCTGCGCCTTGCACACCGTCACCCGCATAGCGCGCATCGCTCATGTGCAGCGGGACGGGCTCCACGCCTTCGTCGGCGGCCCACAGCCAGCGGCCGACATAGTCCCCCGTTGCCCACAAATTGCTCCAGTGCTGCACGCCCAGTTCCGCTGGGCGTGGGCCACGCCAGTTGGTTTGCTGCGGGTCGCTGAGCGGAGCCACGGGCCAGGGGTACAGCGCGGGGAAACGCAGGGCATACAGCTGGCGCAGCGGGCAGCCCATGGTGAGCAGCCGCAGGTCAATGCGGTCCAGCCACTGCCTCAACTGCTCCAGGTCCACTTGCCCAGGCGGCGTGGCCGGACCGTCGTGCGGGCCTTTCTTCAAGCGCGGGCGCTGCTGCAGGTAGCGCAGCAGCTCGGCCGTAATCACCGTGCCCTGGCTGTGCGCCACCAGCACCACGCGGGAGTAGCCCTGCTGGCGCAAATGGTCCAGCAACGCGACATAACGTTCGATAATGAGGACACGGCTGATCGACTTGCGCGGGAATTCGCGGAAGTGGTTGTCCACGTCCAGCACCGCGTCCAGCGGCGCGCGCACGGCCTGCAACTGGCGGATGGCCACCTTGCCCAGCGCCAGCAGGCCGGCCGTGCCGCCGGCCACCAGCAGCACCAGCTTGCCCAGCCAGCGGTCGGACAGGTACTGGGCCTGCGAATCCAGGGACTCCAGGTGGCGCACGAGGTCCATCAACGGGCCGGCAGGCACGCTCCAACCGGCGCGATCGGCCTGCCGGAGCAGCAACAGCACGGCCACCAGCACCGCGCCCAGAGCCACGGGCCAGCCCCAGAAACGCACCACGCGTTCCACCGCGCGGTAGCCGCTGGTCAGCCAACGGCCCAGGCTGCTTGCGTCGGGCTCCGCGGCCAGGCGCAACTCGCGCAGCACGCTGGGCAGGAAGACCAGCGACACAAATGCCAGCAGCACCAGGAGCACCACCGCCACCACGCTGAAGCTGCCCGAGTGCGCGTCGGCCCGTTGCTGGAGGAAGAGCGCGGCGTGGCCGCCGGCGGAGGGTTCAGAGAACCACCAGACCAGGTAGCTCTGCGACATCAGCATGCACTTCAACGCCCAGGCCGCCAGCTCAAACACCACCATCTGGCAAACCAGAAACGCGCCGGCCGATGTGAACAGGCCCAGCCTTGCCGTGACGAGTGTCTGCGCCAGACCGGTACCGGGCAGCTTGCCGCGCAACAGCACCCTTTCCGTCACCACCACGGTCACGGACAGCAGCAGGGCGAACAAGGCCCAGCCCACCGCATGACACAGCAACAGCGCTTCCATGACGGTGAAGCAACCCTGCACCCAGTCTTGCGCGGTGCCGCCATACCCTGCCGCCGCGAAGCCGAGCACGCCAAGCATCGTGGCCGCGTACATCGCCAGGCCCACGCCCCAGACGGCGCGAAAGCGCGCTTCGCAGTAGTCCAGGAAGAGCAGCATGGCGGCCGTCAGCGCCGCCAGCCACAGGGCCATCAGCAGGGCGTATCCGGCAGTGCCCAGCAGCAGCAGCAGCGTGCCCACCGCTGCCACCAGGCCCAGCAGCAGGGCCCAGCCCCAGCGCCAGCGCGCGCGGTAAACCAGCGCCGCCGCCGCCCCCGCGCCCACCACGCCGGCCACCGTGACGGCCACGCCTTTGCGGTGCAGTTCCATCCACAAGGCCGGCAGCAGCACCAGGGCCACCACCAGCAGTTGCAGGCCCAGCAAGGCCAGCACGCGCGTGAACCACCAATCGGCCACGCGCTGCAGGCGGCGCAGCAGGCGCAGTTCGCCCCCCGGCGCCAGCGCATCGGCCAGCGACAGTGCGTCGATGCCCAGCCGCGACAGATGGAACATCAGCGTGAACAACTCGGCCACGATGCGGCCCACGCTGCCGGGCAGGCGCGACAGGTCGGCCCAGTACATCTCGTGCACATCGGCCTGCAGCCAGGGCCCGCGCACCTGGTGCACGGCTACGGTGGCTGGGGAGGCTTCATCGCCCTGCGGGTCGCGCACGCTGGCGGCCTTGGCCAGCAGGTAGTCGGTGAAGCGCACACCCACGTCGGCCACAGGCTGCGCGTCCCGCTTGTCGGGATCGGGCGCGGCAGCCCAGTTGCCCACTTTTCCGGAACCAGGCGCACCGCCCAGGGTGTCGTCCAGGAAGTCGCTGCGCCAGGACTGGCGCAGGGCCTTGCGGCTGCGCTCCCACCAGTCCGCTGGTCGCCAGCGCTGGTAGTCCAGGGCTGGATCCACCGGTGCCACGTGCAGCGGCAACTCCCGGGCCTGCACCTGGCCCCCGCTGGCCGCCGCAAGTTGCAGGGCCACGGCCTGGCCGGTGTCGCCCGGGCGCTGGTCGGCAATGCCATGCACGGCCACGACGGCGACCTTGGGCGGGTGGGTGTCAGGGGGGCGTGCGGCCATGGTGGCAGGCTACGCCTGCGTGGCGGCCGAAGGCATCCCCAGCTTCCTGGAGAGTCCCGCGAACCCGCGCGCGGCGCGACCCGCGAAGAAATTCACAGCCCATGCGGACGCGCTGCTACAGCCCGGGCCGCATGCGCCGAAGCCAGGGCGACCTGAACATCTGGAGACTTGTCATGAGCACCCGTCCCTTCTTCCTGGCCCTGACCGCCCTTGGCGTGGCCTTCGCTGCCGCAGCCGCCACGGCCAGTGCCCCGTCGGCCCCGCTGGCCGGCCAGAAGCTGGACAGTGGCCTGGGTGAATTGCCGCACTACTCCCAGTGGCTGGACAAGAGCGGCCATCGCCCGATGGCATACCGCGTCGCCGGTGAATCCCTGGACAACGGGCTGGGCGATCTGCCGCACTATGCCAACTGGGTCGACAAGACCGGCCGGGACCCGATGGGTCGCCAAGGCCTGCAGGTGGCCACCTCGAACTGAAATCAGCGCGGGCGCGGCGGCGTCGCCGCGTCTAGGCTCTGGCCCTTGAAGGGCCATTGCGCCGCATAGGCGGCAGGATGGGCGTGATCAGCGGCGGCCTGAACCTGGGCGCGGCGCGTCGGCACGGTCACCCCGGTCTCCGCGCTCGGCACGGGCCTGGACCAGCACGGCCTCCAGCGCCGCGTCGCTCATGCCCTTCAATGCACAGAAGTTGGAGCGCGTGAGCGTGGTCGTCTCGAAGGCGCGCAGCACCTGCGAGCGGGCGCGGCGGGCGTCCAATTCGGCTGCCTGCTCAGGCGTCAGCGGCGCACGCGGGGCAGCAGGCTCCGAATCTGCCTGGGATTGCGGGTAGGTCCGTTCCGGCCGGTCTGGCCGAGGTGGACGGTCCTGGCGGACATTCGGACGTGAACCCGGACCTGAGTCGGGGCGCGGATCCCGGCGCGGCTCGGGCCTCTGGCCGGCACGGCCTTCGGGCCTCTGACCGGCACGGCCTTCGGGCCTTTGATCGGGACGACCTCCAGGCTGCGGGCCCGGGCCGGGTCGCGCATCGGGCCGTTGGCCAGGTCGTGCATCCGGCCGCGCAGGGCGAGGCGGGCGGTCGCCGCGCGGAGGGCGGTCCGGCCGCGGCGGGCGGGCGGGCCGATCGCCTTGGGGGGCATCAGGCGCAGGCGTGCTGCCGTCCTGCGCCACGGCGAGCGCTGGTGACGTGGCGACGGGGCGCTCGCCCGGGCGATCGCCTTGTCGCTGAGACTTGCGCTCGGCCGCGCGGCGCTCCTGCACGATGGCCAGGCGGCGCGCCAGTTCGGCAGCCGCGGCGTCGCGGTGTTCCTGGGCAATGTCCCCTGCGGCCTGACCGTCCAGGTCCAGCCGCGCGGGCGCGTACGCCAGGGACTTCAAGTAGCCGGTGCTGGTCGTGTGGCGGTGCAGAAAGATCGACAGCGACTTCTTGTTGAACAGCCCCGGCGCGCGCACCTGGATGTCGGCCTGGATGCGCAACTTGATGGGCAAGGCCCGTCCCGCGCCAAAAAGCGCAGGGAACAGCTCGCCCAACTTGGCCGCGACTGCGGCGGGCGGCAAATCCGGCACGGCCGGAGCGGCGGAAGCAGCTGGAACCGTGCTTGCAGGCGACGCGTCGGCTTCGCCGAACTCAGCGGCAACTTCGGGCACTGCAGCCTCAGGCGCTGCGGCGGCGGGAACCGTGGCCTCCTGCGTCGCGGCTTCGGTGGCCTCGGGCTCGGTCCCTGCTGACAGCTCCATGCCTTCAGCGCCAGCAAGGGCCTCGGCCGGGGCGGCCGCCGGCGCGGCTTCGCTGGCCTCCACTGCCGGTGTCGGCGTGGGTTCATTGCCCGGCTCGGGCGCGATGTGCTTGGTTTCTGGCATGGTCGATGTGGCGCTCTCAAGGAAGTGTGGCTTGGCCACCTTGCTGGGACCCCATGGGGCCCCAGCAACCGGTGATTGTCGTCGCAGGCGGGCGCGTCACTGAAGCGCTGTTAACGTGAGCCCATGAAGATTGCCGTGATCGGGGGCGGCATCGCGGGCCTGGCTGCCGCCTGGCTGCTGTCGCGACGCCACGAGGTGACGCTGTTCGAACGCCATGCGCAGCCGGGCTTCGTGGCCCATTCCGTGGCCGTGGACGGCGTGCGCGTGGACGTGCCGCTGCGCGTCTTCTACCCTGGCTACTACCCCACGCTGATGCAGCTGTACCGTGCCCTGGGCGTGGTGACCGAGCCCGTCAGCTACGCCACCACCTTCACCGGCGGCGACGGCCGCGCCTTCTTCCGCTGGCGCAATTTGCGCGTGGGCGGTCTGTCCTGGCCCTATGTGCTGCCGCAGGATGTGGCACACCCCCGCGCGCGGCGCATCGTGCACGGCGCCTTGCGTTTCAACAGCCGCGCCCGCGCCGCGCTGGCGCAGGGTGAACTGGCGGACCGCACCCTGGGGGACTTCATCCGCAGCGAACGTCTCAGCCCCGACTACGTGGAAGGCCTGCTGCTGCCTGCGCTGGCCACCATCGCCACCTGCACCACCGCCGACGCGCTGGACTACCCGGCTGACGTGGTGGCACGCTATGTGTCCGCAGGCCTGAACCGGCAGAGCGTGCGACGCGCCGTGCATGGCGCGGACGACGCCGCGTCGCGCCTGGTGCAAGGCATCGGCCGCGTGGTGTGCGACGCGGGCATCGAAGCACTGACTGACGACGACCAGGGTGTGCTGGTGCACCGCCGCGGCGGCGTGGTGGAGCATTTCGACCACGCCGTCCTGGCCACGCAGGCCAACCAGGCCCTGGCCTTGTGGCGCACGCCCGCAGCCGACATGGCCGACACGCTGGCCGCCTTCCGCTACCGTCCGCTGGACGTGGTGATGCACCGCGACCCGTGGCTGATGCCTTCGCTGCAGCGGGACTGGTCGCCTGTGAATGCGCGCGTCTGCAGCGACCAGGACCGGCCCGAGAGCACCATCTGGGTCAACGCCGTGCAGCCGGCTCTGCGCCACGCGCGACCGGTGTTCCAGACGGTTCACCCGCACCGACAGCCGCGGGAAGAACTGGTCATCAGCCGCGCGCACTTTGAGCGGCCCTTGGTGGACCCGCAGAGCCAGCGCGCCCTGCTGCGGCTGCAGTCCTTGCAGCGCTTGCAACGCGTGCAGACAGACCCCCGTTCCCGTGGCCGTGTGTGGCTCTGCGGCAGCTATGCCGACGCCGGTGTGCCGCTGTTGGAAAGCGCGGTGCGTTCGGCCTATGCCGCGGCGGCGTCGCTGGACGGCTTGCTGCCAGCCAGCAGCACATAGCCCAGGCCTGCGGCGCGGCACGGGCCGATCAGCCGCGCAGTCCGGATGGCGCGCCGGGCGCCACGGGCCCACGCACGGGTGTCCACCCGCACGGCCTGCCGCTGCATAAAGCGCACGAAGCCGCCCAGCACTTCATCGTCCAGCCGCTGCTGTTGTACGCCGGTGAAGCCCAGACTCTCCAGCCGCACGACCTGTGCGGCCGCAGGCAGCAGGTCGCGCCGCGCCAGCCCGCACAGGCGCGCCGCGCCACGCAGGAGCGCGCTGCGCCAGACGCTGGCGACGGGCTCCAGGCAGAGGTCCGTGTAGGCCAGCCGCCCGCCCGGGCGCAGCAGGGCGAAGGCCTGGCGCAGGAAGTCCTCACGCGGACGCAGGTGGTAGGCCGCGTCGATGCACAGCACCTGGTCAAAGGAGGCCGGCGGCAAGCCCAGCCGGTCGAGTGCGCAGCCGTCGCCCAGCAGCACCTGCACCGGGATGCCTGCCGCCGTGGTGAGGGCGCGGGAGGCCTGCACGAGCGCGGCGTCGATCTCCACCCCGATCACTTCACCGGTCATTTCACCAGCCACTTCGCCGGTGGTGTTGTCTGCTCGCAGGACGTGGGTGAGCCATAGCAGCTCATCGCCGGCGCCGCAGGCCAGGCACAGCACCTGCGATCCCGGGCCCAGGGCAGCGGCCTCGGCCACCCGCTGCGCCAGGGCTTCGCAAGCGCTGGCGTAGTCGGGCGTGTCCGCGCGCCAGCAACCCAGGCTGCCCCAGGTGCCGCGTCGTCCGCCAGCGTGCAGCAGGTCGCGTTCGCGCCGGGCGTGCGGGGGTGTGGACAAGGACATGGCGGCAACCATAAGCTCAAGACAAGCCTCTGCCTGCCGAAAGCCCGAGCACGACCTTCCGGGACTGCGCCCCTTCATGCAAGCCACACCTTCCGCCCCATCCACCGCCGCTCACGACGGCGCCTCCTTCCTGCGCGCGGTGCGCCAGGGCCTGGAAGCCTGGGTGCGTGCCGCCGTTGACCAGGCGGCCGAAGACCTGTCCTCGTCCGCACAGCGCCTGGCCGTGGCGGGTGGGCGCGAACACACCACGCCTGTGCTGGCCGTGCTGCGCAAGGACCGCGAAGAGCTGGTCCTGCGCATCACACAAGCGCTGCGCGGGCAGCTGGACGTGCCGGCTTCCGGCAGCGTGGCGCCCGGGAGCAGCAGTCCCAGCAGCGGCGAACTGACGCTGACGCTGATCGGCGAAGCGCAGATCGACGAAGAGATCGAGACCGCGCGCATCGTGCAGCAGATCGAATCTGAAGCCGACGCCGAACTGCAGGAGCTCAACGCCCTGTGCAGCAGCCTGCGGCGGCTGGGCCAGGTCGACCCCAGGGCCGCGCCCCTGCGTCCCTTGGTCTGCGCCCAGGGGCTGCGCGAGGGCCTGGCCGGGCTGCCTGTGGAAGCGGGCACCCGGCTGCTGCTGCTGCGCGCGCTGGGCTCGGCCGTGGGCCAGCAGATGCGCGGCGTGTACAGCAAGCAGGCGCAGCTGGTGAGCAGTTGGGGCGTGCGGCCCGCGGCCTTTCGGATCCGGCAGACGGCGTCGGCCGTGCGGGTGCCTGCAGACGCCACGCGCCCTGGCGAGTTGTCGTCGCCAGATGAACCGGCTGCCGCCGCGCAGTCCATGGAACGCCTGGTGCAGTGGGCCCGCGCCACGGCGCCGGCGGCGCTGGACGAAGCCACGGCCGACAAGGACCCCGAATCCGATGGCACAGGTCTGAATTTGCGCCTGCTGACCGATCTCGCCCCCGCAGGACAAGGCGGCCCTTCGCTGCCGCGTCCGGCCGCGGACCAGCTGATGCAGCGCTTGTTCAACCAGCTCGGCGCACAGGGCGACGTGTCGCCTGCGGCGCGCCAATTGGTGCAAGGCCTGGAATGGGCCGGCCGCGAACTGGTCAAGCAGGACCCGGCGCTGTGGTCCAAGCCCGAGCACCCCTGGTGGACGCTGATCGACCGCCTGCTGGCCGTGGGCGCCGTGCACGAGGACCTGGGCGCGCAGGACCAGGGCACCCTGCATGCATCGCTGAACCAGGTGGTGCGCCGCATCCAGCAGGCGCCGCAGCTCGGCCTGCAGGCCTGCCAGCAAGCCGCCGACGAGGTGCAGGCCGTGGCTTCGCAACTGCTGGAAGGCGAGGCCAGCGCACTGTTGGACCAGGTCAGCGACATCCAGCACCAGGCCGACCGTGAAGAAACCGAATCCGAACTGCGGCTGCAACTGGTGCAGCAGCTGCAGGCCACGCCGGTGTGCAGCGAACTGCGGCGCTTCCTGGTGGGTCCCTGGACGCAGGCCATGGCCGCGCAGGTGCGGCACCATGGCCCGGACAGCAACGAGATGGCCGCTACCGCACTGGTGGTGGACGACCTGATCCGCGCCACCGCCAAGCCGGGACAGCGGGTGTCTTCTGCGCAGCGCGCGGTGTTGCTGCGGCAGGTCCAGGAAGGCCTGACACTGGCTGGCCTGCCACCCACGCGCGTGCAGGCCGAGCTGGTGGACCTGACCGCCCTGCTGCGCGACCCGCCGCCTTTGCAGGACAGCGCGGTCGACAGTGAAAGTGAGGTTGAAAACGACCGCGACAGCCCATGGTCCGCAGCCCCGCACAAGCTGAACGCCGAGCAGGCCCTGGACCTGCATGCCGGACTGCCCACCGTGCCGCTGGCCATGGGCGCAGAGATGCAGGCCGTGGACCCCGGCGACTGGCTGTCCACACTGGACGCTGGCGCCTACTGCCGCCTCTTCCTGCAGGGCCAGTGGCTGACGGCGCAGTTGCGCTGGGTCAGCCCATCTCGCAACCTCTTCCTCTTCAACAGCCGCCATGGCGGGCGGGCGCATTCGCTGACGCGGCGCATGCTGCAGAAGCTGCGCAACGCCGGGCTGGCGACGAGCATCGAAGACGGCTTCCTGCTGGCCCAAGCCATGGACACACTGGCCGCATCCACGCTCACCTGAACCGGCGCCTCAACCTGGGCGCGGCCTCACTTGGACGGTCCGAAGCTCAGCGCGTCCAGCGCCATCAGCTCGTAGGCGTTGCGGCGCAGCATGCGGTCGTCTGAACGTTCTTCGATCATGAACTTGATCGGCAGGCCGACCTTGTCCCGGAACCACCACCACATGTTGATCGTGCGCTTGGCCGCCAGGCCACCATTGACCGTGGACGGGCCTTCCAGGTAGGCCTCGACACGCCGGACGGGCGTCAGGCCGTCGTCCGTCATCATGTGCTCGGCCACGGCACCGATCAGCCGACCGCGCAGCTGCGCGCGCGTGATGCGGCCGTCGGCGTCACGCATCTGCACCAGGGTGCTCACCGGCAGTTCAGCACCCGACGGCGCCTGCAAGGCCGCTGCCAGCGGCAGCACGGGTTGCCAGTCCACCCATTCGCCAGTGACTTCGTCATTGCCGCTGCGCAACTGGCCCAAGGCGTCCAGGCGCTGGCGGCCGTCGTTGGCCCACAGCGAACCGTCGGCGTCGATGCGGTCGATGCGCCAGAGGAAGTCCCCGGTGTAGCGGCTGGTGACCTGGTTCAACACGCGGTAGCGGTAGCGGTCGCCTTCGGCAAAGCCTTGGGCATTGCGGCGCGGTTTGGCCGGGCGGCGGTCGGTGCCGGTGTCGCCCCAGCGCACGATCTCGTCGATGCGCTGCTGGGATGTCGCAAGTTCGGCCAGCCGTTCGCGTTCGGCGCTGTCCGTGTTGTCGCTGGTGTCCGTCGCCAGCGGATCAACGTTCTGCAGGGCCGGCGGGGTGGTGGTGGCCGGGCTGCTGCCGGGTGACGGCGCCACCAGGTCGGCCATCAAGCTCCGGGCGGCCTTGGCGTGGCGGCCGCTGGGAAAGCGGTTCAGGTAGGCCCAGAGGTCCGCGCTGCTGCGGCTGTCCTTCACGGCGCCCCAGAGTGCGTCGTCCAGCATCGTCAAGGGGTCGATGGACTCGGCCGGTGCAGCGGGCGCGGTGGCAAAGGCCGGCGCCTCGCTGGGCGCGCGGAAGTAGAAGTCACCCACCAGGCTGGACGCTTCCCAGGGCACCTGTCGGTTGGCGGATTCGCGCAGCACGGCCATGCGCACCTGCTTGAACACGTCTTCCACCTTGAGCCCCGGCTTGCGCAGCACGTTGAGCAGGTGCGCGGTGTACAGGCCGTTGCTGCCATTGCCGTCACTGGCCACCGAGCCCGGGGCGGTGGAAAAGGCCACCAGGGTGCCCACTGGCGCATCCATCTGCGCCAGGCCCTGGCGGCCGCTGCGGAAGCTGCGCGCGAAAGGGTTGTTGCGGCAGGCGTCCAGGATGACGATGTTGGTGCCGTTGCCGGCGCTTTCCATCTTGTCCATGACGGCTTGCGCGTCCAGTGCCTGGTAGGTGACCTCGTCCTCGTGTTCGATGCTGGCGCCCACGGGGATCAGGAAGTTGCGGCCCTTGATCTGCATGCCGTGGCCGGCAAAGTAGAAGAGGCCTGCAGTGCCGGCACCCCCGTCCTTCAGCCGGTTGCCGAATTCACGCAGGGCGCCCAGCAGTTCAGGCTGGGTGGCGTCCAGCTTCAGGATCACCGTGAAGCCCGCGTTTTCCAGCGACTGCGCCATGGCGCGCGCGTCGTTCACGGGGTTGTGCAGGGGCGCCGAGGGGTAGCGGTTGTTGCCGATGACCAGGGCGATGCGGCGCTCTGCCTGGGTCTGGGCCGACGCCGGGGCCTGGGCTTGGGCACCGGCGCTCACGCCCAGCCCCAGCGTGGCGACCAGCAAGATGCGGTAGACAAAAAAGCGGAGGGCGCGCACGGCGGTTCGGGCTTGTCGTGGATTGCCCCGGTTTTATCGCAACCAGGCGCGACCACTTGGCATGCCTCGGCGGTCTCTCCCGCCCGTCTCGCGCCCTATCTCACGTCTGCATGTCCGGCATGCCGACCGGGCCGACTTACTGGCGCTGCCAGTGCCCCGGTGCGGCACGCCAGCCGCGGCGGTGCGGCACCCAGGCCCAGGGCACCCAAGCCCAGCCCGGGCGGTGCGCTTCCCAGCGGCCACCGATCCAGACATGGCGGCCGCCGACCCAGCCCCAGTACCCGCCGATCCAGAAGTAGCCCGGACCGGGCGGCGCCACCACCACTTCCACCTGCGGCGGGGGCGGTGCGGTGCCGACCACGTCGCGGTCGTCATCGGGGGGCGGCGGGCCGTCGCGCCGAGGCACGGGGTGACCGGCGGGCACCACGATGCAGGCACTGAGCAGGGCGCTGGCACCCACGGCCAGCAACAGGCCGCGGCGGGTGGCCGCCGGGCCAAGGGGATTCTTGAAGGACATGACGAACTCCTGAAGTCGGACTCCGTCGGTTCAACGGGCGCGAACTGCGCCTCGACGACGGGCTGCGCCCGGCTTTACGAATGGTTTACTTGTGCCTCACGTCGCTGGCGCCAGGCATTCGCCCTCCACCACCACTTGCTGCAGCCGCAGCGTCTGCGGGTCCAGCAGCAGGACGTCGGCCCAGGCGCCGGGGATCAACTGGCCGCGGTCCTGCAGGCCCAGGTAACGCGCGGCATGGCTGCTGGTCCGCGCGGATGCCTCGGCCACACTCAGGCCCAACTCAACCAGGTTGCGCAGCGCCAGGTCCATGGTCAGGGTGCTGCCGGCCAGCGTGCCATCGGCCAGTCGCACGCCGCCTTCGCATTTGCGCACCGTCTGGCGGCCCAGCCGGTAGTCGCCGTCGGGCATGCCGGCGGCGGCGGTGGCATCGGTGACGGCATACAGGCGCGGAATGGCCCGCAGCGCGGCACGGATCGCACCGGGGTGCACGTGCAACAGGTCGGGGATCAACTCCGCCTGCTCCGCGTGCGCCAGCGCCGCACCAGCCACACCGGGCTGGCGGTGGTGGAAGGCGCCCATGGCATTGAAGAGGTGGGTGAAACCGCTGGCGCCCTGTCGCAGCGCAGAGCAGGTCTGCTCGTAGCTGGCTGCGCTGTGGCCGATCTGGACGCGGATGCCTGCACCCACCAGCGCGGGGATCAAGGCCGGCAGCGTCCCCAGCGCAGCTTCGGTCTCCGGCGCCAGGGTGACGACGCGGATGGGCGCCAGCGCATGCAGCGCCAGGATCTCGTCCAGCGACGGCAGCCGCGCAAAGGGCGGCTGCGCGCCCAGGCGGTCAGGGTGGATGTAGGGCCCTTCCAGGTGCACGCCCAGCACCCGCGCCGTGCCGCAGGGGCGCTGCGCGAAGGCGGGCGCCAGCGCGAGCAGCGCTGCCTGGATCTCATCCAGCGGCGCCGTCATGGTGGTGGCCAGCATGGACGTAGTGCCGTGGCGCGCATGCAGGGCCGCGATGGTGGTGATGGCTGTGCCTGCGTCCATGGTGTCGGCACCACCGCCGCCGTGCAGGTGCAGGTCCACAAAGCCGGGCAGCAACAGCGGAAGTGCGGTGCTGGTGCGGGCCTCGTCCTCGCCCACCGGGGTGCCTTCGATGGCGGCGATACGGGCGCCTTCCAGCCGAAGCCGGCCGCGCACGAAGCCTTGCGGTGTGAGGATGAAGCCTGGGATCGTCATGCGGACCTTTGCGACCTTTGCCATGGCACCGTGCCGGACATCCAGCCGGCCCTCAGTCGGCCGGCCAGGCCAGGTGCTTGGGCCAGGTCAAGGGCAGTTGCGGCGCGTCAGCGGTTTCCACGCCGCGCCACCACGGAGTCACGCTGTCTACTTGCGCGGGCTCCACCGGCTGACCCAACTGGGGCATCAGCAGTTGCACGCCCTGTTGTGGCGCCAGCTTCAGCAGCGTCTCGGCGGGCTCGTCCCAGGCATGCATGGCCAGGCTGAAGGTACCCCAGTGCACGGGCAGGAAGGCGCCACCGCCCAGGTGCTGCAAGGCTTTCAGGGCGTTGTCGGGGCCGAGGTGGATGTCACCCCAGGCGGCATTCCAGGCGCCCACTTCCAGCATCACCAGGTCAAACGGGCCCAGCCGTTCACGGATCTCCTGGTACTGCGCCGTCAAGCCCGTGTCGCCGCTGAAGAAGACACGGTGCTTCGGGCCGCGGATGACCAGGGAAGACCACAGCGTGGCGTTGCGGTCCTTGAGACCCCGGCCGCTGAAGTGCTGGGATGGCGCCGCGGTCACCTCCACGTCGCTGCCCGGGATGCGCGCACTTTCCCACCAGTCCAGTTCGGTGATGCGTTCCGGCGGGACGCCCCAGGCCTGCAGGTGCGCGCCCACGCCCAGGCTGGTGATGAAGGGCAACTGCGTGGCGGCCAGGGCGCGGATCGTCGGGTAGCAGAGGTGGTCGTAGTGGTCGTGCGAGATCAGCACGGCGTCGACATCCGGCAGCTGCTTCAGCGTCACTGGCACCGGCTGGAAGCGCTTGGGTCCGGCCAGTTGCGAAGGCGACGCGCGCTGGCCCCACACCGGGTCGGTCAGGAGGCGCACGCCGTCGATTTCCACCAGCACCGTGCTGTGCCCCAACCAGGTGGCGCGCAAGCCGGTATCGGTGGCCCTTTGCCAGGTGTCCCGTGGGTTCAGCGACGGCAGCGGTGCATTGGGCACACGCCGCGACCCGCCGCACAGGAAGTCGGTCAGCGACGGCATCTTCGCCGCCGGGTCGCGCAGGCCGGTTGCGATGGGGAAGACATTGCGGAATCGGCCGCCTGTCTTGCCGCCTGGATCTGCGTCCACCCATTGCGCGCTGGCACGCATGCGTTCCAGACGCGCCCCCTCGGCGCGGGCTCCAAGTGACTTCATGCAGGCAGCTCCAGATTCAAGCTCACACGGTCAAGCCATCAAACGGTCAGGACGATCTGCCGGAACATGCGCAGCAGCGGTCCAGAGATGGCGCTGCTGTTGTACTGCCCCGCCGTCATCACCACCGCCAGGCCCAGTTCGGGCACCACAAAAAGACGTTGACCACCGTTGCCAAAGCCCGCTGTCCAGGCCACGCTGCGGCCGGCGGATTCCACCGTGCCCGCCCACCACTGGTGGCCGTAGCGCAAGGGTCCGCTGCCGATGGTGATGCGCGGCTCCAGCGTCGCGGCCACCCACGCCGCCGGCACCACCTGATGGCCTTCCCAGCGACCGGCTTCCAGCATCAGCTGGCCGATCTTCAACAGGTCCGGCGCCGTGAGGCGAAGACCCGAATAGGCCAGCGGCAGGCCCTGCAGACCGCTGCGCCAGGTCTGCGTCGTGATTCCCAGCGGGTCGAACAGCTCGGCCGCGGCCAGTTCGCGCACGTTGCGGCCAGTGCGGCGCAACAGCACGTCGCCCAGCACCGCGGTGCAGCCGCCGTTGTAGTTCCACAGCGTGCCCGGCTCGGCCACGCGGGGGCGGTCCAGCAGGTAGCGCGCGGGTTCGGATTTCCAGTACAGCGGGGTCTCGTCGTTGGCCGCCGTGCCATAGGTGGTGACACCTTCGTCCCACTTCAGGCCACAGCTCATGTGCAGCAGGTGGGCCAGCGTCAAGGCGCCGGCCGGGCCGCTGCGCAAGTCGGCCAGTTCGGGGTAGAAGTCCAGCACCGGCTGGTCCGCCGACAGCTGCCCGCGGCCCACGGCCTGGCCCACCAGCAGGCCGACCACGCTCTTGGTGACAGACCGCATGTCGTGCAGCACATCCGGGCCGAACTGCACCTCACGCGCAAACCAGTCGCCGCTGGGCTTGTCACGCGAGCTGCGGTAGTGCTGCACCAGCAGCTGGCCGCGCTGCCAGACCAGCAGGCTGTGCAGATCCGCTGCCTCCACCGCACGCGCCAGCGCGGGCTCGTCGATGGCCGCCGCTGCCGACCCGGCGGACGCAGCCCCAAGGGCCAGCAGCGCAGCCAACAAGGCGCGTCGGTCGGGGTCCATGTTCAGGCCGACGCGGCCCAGCGCCGCACGACGTCGCTCAGCACCTCCAGCGGCACCGACCCGGTCTTCAGCACCACGTCGTGGTAGTCCTTGATGCGGAATCGCGCGCCCATGGCCTTCTGCGTCTCGTCGCGCAGCGCCAGCATGTGCAGCATGCCGATCATGTAGGCGCAGGCCTGGCCGGGGTTGGAGACATAACGCTCCACCTCGTGTGCGGGCAGGCCGTAGGCGATGGCCTGCTCGCGGGTCCAGCGCTGGGCGTGCAGGCCCGTGTCCACCACCAGGCGACGGGCGCGGAAGAGCTGGCCGTCCAGACCGCCCAGCAGCGCGTGCGGGTCACCGTCGTACCAGCCGTTGTCCAGCGCCAGGCGTTCCGCGTACAGGCCCCAGCCTTCGCTGTGCGCGCTGCCGCCGCCGAAGACGCGGCGCTGGCGCCACAGCGGCAGGTCGCGCTGTTCCTGTTGCAGCGCCAATTGGAAGTGGTGGCCCGGCACGGCCTCGTGCACGGCCAGGCTGCGGATGCGCAGCATGTCGTAGTTGGGACCGGGCAGCGGCGCCCAGAAGATGCCCGGGCGGCTGCCGTCGGGCGCCGGCGTCGTGTAGTAGGCGCTGGCGGTGCGCTCCGTCAGCGCCGGCACGCGCCGCACTTCCACGGGTGCTGCGGGCTGCAGGTTGAACATCGCCTGCGCACGGCG
The DNA here is from genome assembly GCA_963750785.1 of uncultured beta proteobacterium. Lineage (GTDB taxonomy): Bacteria > Pseudomonadota > Gammaproteobacteria > Burkholderiales > Burkholderiaceae_C > Rubrivivax. Next base: position 368,548 of record CAVVSC010000017.1, read on the forward strand.
CTCGGCGTCGCGCACCGCCGCGGTGTAGCGCGCCAGGATCATGGGCCGCGGGTCGGGTTCAGCAGGCGGCTGCAGTTCCTTGCGAAGCGCCACCATGCGCTGCTCGACGGTGCCTTCGCGGCGGCCCAGGTCGCGCAGCACGCGGTCCATCTCGCCTTCGATGCGCGCCACTTCGCGCAAACCGATGGCGTGGATCTCGTCGGCCGTCATGGCCGTGGTGGTGTTGCTGGCCAGGGCCTGCGCGTACGCCGCAGCGCCATTGGGCAGGCGCCAGAGGCCCGCGTCGGCGGTCGTGCGCAGGTGCACTTCGTCCATCCACTTCAAAACCTGCAGGTAGGCCGGGCGCACCTGCTCGCTGACCAGAGACACGGTGCGGTCGATGGCCTTCTGCCGGTCTTCAGTGGACAGTCCCGCCATGCCTTCGGTCTTGCGCGTGAGCGCGGTGACAAATTCGTTCTGCACCACGGCCGGCGCCAGGAAGGCCTTCACCTGGTCGCGCGAACGTTCCAGGATGAAGCGCGGCGGCAGGAAGCCGCGCATGGTCGACTCACGCTGGCGGTCCAGCGCTTCGCCGATGCGCGCGCCTACCTGGGACAGGCGCGACAGGTAGGCGTCCACATCGGCAGGCTTGCGCAGGTTCTGCGTCTGCGTCAGCAGGTTCACGTAGCGCACCTGCGGACCCCATTGCTGGCTGAAGACGTAGCCCATGTCCTCAAAGGGCGCTGCAGCCAGCGTGCGTTCCAGCGACCAGCGCAACGTGGCCGCGCCGACGCGCTGCGTGGGCGTGAAGCTGGCTTCGTCCAAACGCGCCAATTCGGCCAGGCCACGCCGCGCCAGCGCATGGCGCTTGTCTCGCTGGGCCACCGTGATGGGAGTCAGCTCGCGTTCAAACGCCGCCTGCTCGGCCCCGCTGAAGAACTGCGAATTGGTGGCGCCTTCGGCAGACAGGCGCACCCAGTCGGCAGCAAAGGCCTCGCTCCAGTTGTCGAAGGACTCAGCGGCCGGCGCGCTGCGCCAGGCCAGCGTGGAAGCGACGGCGGTTGCAGCCTGGCGTCGGTTGAAAAGCAAGCTCATGTGGACAGCGCTTTCGCAGCGTCATGGATGGCCGCGCGGATGCGCGGGTAGGTGCCGCAGCGGCACAGGTTGCCGGCCATCGCAGCGTCGATGTCGGCGTCGGACGGCTTGCGGTTCTTTGCCAGCAGGGCCACGGCCGACATGATCTGGCCACTCTGGCAGTAGCCGCACTGCACCACGTCCAGCTTCAACCACGCGGCACGCACGGCGTCGGCTTCAGGGCCGGTGATGCCCTCTATGGTGGTCACGGATTTGCCGGCCGCAGACGCCAGCGGCGTCACACAGCCTCGCACCGGCTGGCCATCCACATGCACGGTGCAGGCGCCGCATTGCGCGATGCCGCAGCCGAACTTGGTGCCGGTGAGTTTCAACTCGCCGCGCAGCAGCCACAGCAGCGGGGTGTCGGCTTCGGCCTGGACGTCGGTGGCCTTGCCGTTGAGGGTGATGGTGGTCATGTCGGCGCTCCACCGGACCACGCGCCCCGCGACGCATGAAGCGCCAGCGCTTCGTGCAGCATCCGCTTGCGGCCCGTTGCGGTCGTTCCTGCTTGTTTCCGTTGGGGGCCAAGGCCGCCGGGTACCGGGCTCCGCTCATGTCCCCCGGCTCTGGACACTTGGCAGTGTCCAGACCCTCCTCCTTTACTTCGCTGCGCCCGGTTCCCAGCGTCCTTGGCCAACCACCCTTGCAGTGCGCGCCCAGGTGGCATGCCACTGGCGGTGCCGGAGCGGGCGATTGGGGTGCCCTGCGGAGCGAAGTAAAGGAGGAGCGGCGGGCGCAGCCCGACGCGGGGGACATGAGCGCAGCAGGGCACCCCAAGCGCCCGCGACCGCCACAACACAGTGAACGTCAACAAAGGGCCGCGAACGAACGGATGGAGGTGTTTCATCGTCTTCCTCACGCCAGCTTCAGAGGCAGCGTGCGCAGGCGTTGGCCGGTCAACGCAAACAGGGCCGACGCCAGGGCCGGCGCCACTGGCGGCGTGCCGGGTTCGCCCATGCCTTCGGGGTGTTCGGCGCTGGGCACGATGTGGGTTTCGATGACCGGGCAGGCGTCCATGCGCAGTGCGGGGTAGTCGTGGAAGTTGCTTTGCACGACGCGGCCCTTCTGGATGTCGACCTGGCCGTAGAGGGCGGCGCTCAGGCCGTAGACCACGCCGCTGTCGATCTGCTGCGAGATGTGGTTGGGGTTGACCGGCGTGCCGCAGTCCACCGCGGCCACCACGCGGTGCACGCGGATGGTCTTGTCTGCCGCCACCGACACCTCCAGCACCTGGGCCACGATGGTGCCGAAGCTTTGGTGCAGGGCCACGCCACGGGCCTTTTTCGCGCCGTCTGCGGCCGGCTCCAGCGGCTGGCCCCAGCCCGCCTTGTCGGCGGCCAGCTTCAACACCGCCGCATGGCGCGGGTGGTTCTTCAGCAGGCTCAGGCGGAAGGCCACCGCGTCCTGGCCCGCGGCCACGGCGCACTCGTCGACAAAACTTTCCTTGAAGAAGGCCTGGTGCGAGTGGCCGACGCTGCGCCAGAAGCCCACGGGCACGGGTTGATCGACGACCGTGTGGGCGATTCGTGCGGCGGGCCATTCGTAGGCTTGGTCAAAGGCGCCTTCCAGCGTCGTCTTGTCCAGCGGCGTCTGCGGCAGGCCGAACAGCCGCTCCAGCACTTGCGGCACGATAGCCTGGCCCGCCGACACGGCCCGCAGGCCCGTCAGCTGCCCCTGCGCGTCCAGGGCCGCTTCCCAGCGCGCGACGCAGCCCGGGCGGTAGAAGTCGTGCTGCGTGTCTTCGGCGCGGCTCCAGAAAGTCTGCACCGGCACACCCGGCGCGTGCTGGGCGATCTCGGCCGCCTGGCCGACAAAGTCCACGTCCAGTCGGCGACCGAAACCACCGCCGATGAATTGCACGTGGATGTTGACCGACTCGCTGGGCAAGCCCAGAGCCAGGGCGGCGGCGCGGCGTGCCAGGCCCGGCACCTGCGTGGGCGCCCACACGGTGGCTTTGCCAGGCTTTGCGGCATCCACCAGCACCGTGCAGTTGATGGGTTCCATCGGCGTGTGCGCCAGCCAGGGCGCGCGGTATTCCGCGCTCACGGTGCGGGCGGCGGCATGGAAAGCCTCGTCCGTGTTGCCGGTGCTGAAGTAGGCCAGGCCCTCTTCGTGGTCCAGCGTCTGCGCCATGCGGTCAAGCGCCACGGCACTGTCGAACTGCGCTGCGGGCACGGCCTCGTCCCAGGTGACGGCCACTTCGGCCAGCGCCTTGAGCGCGCGCCAAGGCGTGTCGGCAATCACCGCCACGCCAGGCGTGCCGCCATGGTGGCTTGCGACGGCCACCACCTTCTTCACACCGGGCATCTTCAGCGCCGCGGCCGCATCGAATGCGCTCACCAGGCCGCCCAGCGTCGGACACATCTTCACCGTGGCGTACAGCATGCCCGGCAGCAGCACATCCAAGCCGAAGGTAGCCCGGCCTTCACCCTTGGCCGCGGCTTCGATGCGCGGCATGGACCTGCCGATGTAGGTGAACTGCGCCGGCGACTTCAGCACCACGTTCTTGGGCAAGGCCTGCTGCGCAGCGCTGGCCGCCAATGCGCCAAAAGCCGCTGTCTTCCCGGACGCGTGGCTCACCACACCGCCTTTCACCAGACACTCCTCAGGCTTCACGCCCCATTGCGCGGCGGCGGCCGACACCAGCATCGCGCGCGCCGAGGCGCCGGCCTCACGCATGGGCAGCCACAGGTCCTTGATGCTGGATGAACCGCCCGTCAGCTGCAGCCCGAATTCACGCATCGACTTGGCCGTCATCCAGTCCGTCAATTGCTTGACCAGGCTGTGGCTTTCCGGGTGGAAGGGCAGGCCGTCGATGACGCTGGCCTGGTTGTTGAAGATGGCATCCAGCGGCGGGTGTTCCACGCGCACCGTGGCCCAGTCGGCGTCCAGCTCGTCAGCCAGCACCATGGCCAGTGCGGTGTGCACGCCCTGGCCCATCTCGGACTTGGGCACCTGGATCAGGACATGGCCATCGGCGCTGATCTTCAACCACCCGTTCAACGCCGACTGGCCCGTGGCGGTGGGCAGGGGCTGGCTGCCGTTCAGGCGCTGGCGCGGCGGCACCAGGCCCCAGCCGATCACAAGCACACCGGCCGCAGCAGCGGTGCCCAGGACAAAGTGGCGGCGTTTCATGACAGCAGTGTGGCAACTCGGGCTTGGCAGGTCGGGGCATGAGGATAAGCCGGGCGCCGTCCGGGCATGGGCGGCCGTGGCTGCAGGAAAGTTCGGCAGCCATTAACCTCACGCCCCCAAGAAGAAAACGAGAGAGTGCTTCCATGACCCTGGCCGACAAGCTGCGCCACGTCTCTGCCGCGCAATGGCAGGGCATCCGCCGTGGCATTGAAAAGGAAAGCCTGCGCTCCCTGCCCAGCAGCAACCTGGCGCGCACGCCCCACCCGGCGGCCCTGGGCTCGGCCCTGACGCACCCCAGCATCACCACCGATTACAGCGAAAGCCAACTGGAGCTGATCACGGGCGTGCATGCCGGCGTGGACGACTGCCTGGCGGAACTGACCGAAATCCACCAGTTCGTCTACCGCACGCTGGCCAGCCAGGGCGAGGAAATGCTGTGGGTGGGCAGCATGCCCTGCGGCCTGCCGCCGGACGAGAACATCATCATCGGCAGCTACGGCAACAGCAACATCGCGCGCGCCAAGTCGGTCTACCGCATGGGCCTGGGACACCGTTACGGCCGGCGCATGCAGACCATCAGCGGCATCCACTACAACTGGTCGCTGCCGGGCCTGAGCAACGAAGAGCACTTCGCGCTGATCCGCAACTTCCGCCGCCAGTCCTTCCTGCTGCTGACGCTTTTCGGAGCCAGCCCAGCCATCTGCACCAGCTTCGTGGCTGGGCGTGAGCACCCGCTGCAGCAATTGAGCGAACACACGCTGTACCAGCCGCACGCCACCAGCCTGCGCATGGGGCGCCTGGGCTACCAGAGCGACGCGCAGGCCGAGATCCAGGCCAGCTTCAACAGCCTGGACAGCTACGCCGCCAGCCTGCACGAAGCGCTGACCCAACCCTACGCGCCGTATGAAGCCATCGGCATCAAGAACCTGGGCGGCGAATACAACCAGCTGGCCACCACGCTGCTGCAGATCGAAAACGAGTTCTACGGCACCATCCGACCGAAGCGTGTGATCCAGCCCGGCGAACGGCCGCTGCACGCGCTGCGCGAACGCGGCGTGGAGTACATCGAAGTCCGCTGCATGGATCTGGACCCGTTCGAACCCGTGGGCATTGCCGCACCCACCTTGCGTTTCCTGGACGTCTTTCTGCTGCACTGCCTGCTGAGCGACAGCCCGCCAGATTCACCCGAAGAGATCGCCGCCCTGGGCCGCAACCAGCACCGCACCGCGTCGCATGGCCGCGAACCCGGCCTGAAACTGGAACGCATGGGCCGCGACGTGGGCCTGGTGGACTGGGGCGTGGAGATCATCGAGCAGTGCGCGCCCATCGCTGCCGCGCTGGACGCCACGCACAAGACCAGCGACTACAGCGCCGCGCTGGCCGCCGGCCGCGCCGGCTTGGCCAACCTGGACAGCCTGCCTTCGGCGCGCGTGCTGGCCACCATGAAGAGCGACTTCGCCAACAGCTACACCGGCTTCATCAAGGCCCAGGCCGGGCAGACACGCCAGGGCCTTCTGGCGGCTCCCTGGGCTGCCGAACAGCAGGCGCGCTACGAGCGCATGGCGCAGGAAAGCATCGACAAGCGCCGCGCCGCGGAAGCCGCCGACACGGTGGACTTCGAGACCTTCCGCCAGGCCTACCTGGCGCCGGAACGTCTGCAGCCCTAGAAAGCCCCGCCGCGGCCAGCGCCCGCTGCAAAACGCGCGGCGCCGGACAAGCCTTCTGCGGCCACCATGGCAAAACCGCGCGCGCCTTCCTGGCGCAGCGCTTCGTCCAGGGGCAAGCCCCACTGCGCAAAGGCCGACGCGCGGTCGGCACGCATGCAGGCCTGCGGGAAGGCGGCGATCTGGCGCGCCAGTGCTTGGGCCTCGCCCATCGCGGTGCCGTCGTCAACGACACGGTTGGCCAGGCCCATGGCCAATGCCTCGTCGGCGGCGACGGGGCGCCCGGTGAGGATCATGTCCAGCGCGCGCCCCATGCCGACGATGCGCGGCAGGCGCACCGTTCCGCCGTCGATCAAGGGCACGCCCCAGCGGCGGCAGAAGACACCGAAGACGGCGCTGCGCGCCGCCACACGCAGGTCGCACATCAGCGCCAGTTCCAGGCCGCCCGCCACCGCATGGCCTTCGATGGCGGCGATGACCGGTTTCGTGAAGTCCAGACGCGTCGGTCCCATCGGGCCGGCGGCGGTGCCGGTGGGTTCGATGGCGTTGCGGCGCGCCGGTTCGGCCAGCGCCTTCAGATCAGCCCCGGCGCAGAACTGCCCGCCACCGCCGGTGAGCACCGCGACTCTCAGCGTCTCGTCGCGATCGAAGCTTTCGAAGGCGTCCAGCAGCGCCAGCGCGGTCGGCCCATCGACCGCATTGCGGCAATCAGGACGGTGCAGCGTGATGGTGGCGATGTCGCCATCACGCGTCAGCTGCACAGCCCGTGGTGTTGACATGGCAAGCGCCACTCAGGTGCCGTAGGGCACCCACACGTTCTTGACCTGGGTGGCCTGGCGCAAGAAGCGGTCGGGCTCGGCCCAGCCTTCGTCGGTCCAGGCAGCAGGGTCCGCTGATGCGACCCAGGTGCGCTTGAGGTTGCCGGCCGACAGCGACTCCAGCTGCGTGGCCAGCGCCGGTGCAGCGTCCAGGCACCACAACGCATCGACATCGGCATGCGCGGCCAGCACGGGCGCCAGTTCGTCGCGTGCGCCGGCCACCAGGTTGACGACACCCGCCGGGAGGTCCGATGTCTCCAGCAATTGCACCCAGTCGGCCATCACCCAGGGCAGGCGCTGCGAGGGCACCAGCACCACGCGGTTGCCCATGGCCATGGCGGGCGCCAGCATCGACACCATGCCCAGCAAAGGCCAGTCGTCGGGTGCGATCTGGCCGATCACGCCAATGGGCTCGTTCAGCGCCATCACCACCACGTTGCCGGGCGGCTGGTGCACACGGCCTTCGAACTTGTCAGCAGCGGCGGCAAAGCTCAGCAGGCGGTCGACGCTGCGCTGCACTTCTTCGCGCGCACGGTCTGCCCCGGCAAAGGGCGTCAGCGTGGTGATCCAGCGTTCGGCTTGCGCCTGGGTGTTCTCGGCCAGGAAGTACAGCACCTGCGCGCGGCCGTGGGCGGACTGGCGTTCCCAGCCCGTGGCCTTTCGAGCGGCCTCTACCGCGTTGCGGATGTCCTTGCGGTTGCCCAGCGGCGTGGCCGGCCAGGTTGTGTCGCCCGTCTGCACGCGTTGGCTGTAGCCGCCGTCCGGCCGCGCCTGCGTGCCGCCGATGTACAGCTTGGCTGTGCGGTCGATGGCGTCAGGTACCCGCGTCGGCAGGGACGCGGTCTTGCGCGACTTGGCCGGGGCTTTCGCGGCAGGCGCCACCGGCGTCAGGTATTCGATGAGTCCCTCACGCCCACCTTCGCGGCCGAAGCCCGATTCCTTCACACCGCCAAAACCGCAGGCCGCGTCAAAGGCATTGGCACTGTTGACCCACACCACGCCCGCCTTGAGCTTGGGTGCGACCTCCAAGGCCAGGCCGATCGATTCGCTCCACAGCGAAGCCGCCAGTCCGTAGCGCGTGTGGTTGGCCAGTTCCACGGCCTCAGCGGGCGTGCGAAAGGTCTGCACCACCAGCACCGGGCCGAAGACCTCGTCGCAGACGATTTCGCTGGAGGTGTCCACGCCGGTCACCAAGGTCGGCGGGTAGTAGCACGTAGCCTCGCCCGCGGCCAGGGCACCGAGATCGGCTTGGGTGATGCTGGCGCCTTCGCCGCGCGCGCGCTCGACGAAACCCTGCACGCGCTGCCACTGCGTGCGGTCCACCAGCGGGCCCATGTCCATGGACTTGTCCAGCGGGTCGCCGACGCGCAGCGTGCCCATGCGCGCGCGCAGCTTGGCCAGCAGACGGTCGGCCGTGCCTTCGTGCACCAGCAGGCGCGACCCCGCGCAGCAGACCTGGCCCTGGTTGAACCAGATGCTGTCGACGATGCCTTCCACGGCGGCGTCCAGGTCCGCGTCGGCAAAGACGATGAAGGGCGACTTGCCGCCCAGCTCCAGGCTCAGCTTCTTGCCCGACCCGGCCGTGGCCTTGCGGATCTCGCGCCCCACCTCGGTGGACCCGGTGAAGGCGATCTTGCGGATGCCGGCGTGGCGCGTCAGCGCCTGGCCCAATATGCCGTCACCGGTGACGGTGTTGATGACGCCGGGTGGCACGCCGGCTTCTTCGCACAGCTCTGCAAACAGCAGCGCGGTGAGCGAGGTCTGTTCGGCAGGCTTGAACACCACCGTGTTGCCGCAGGCCAATGCGGGCGCGATCTTCCAGGCCAGCATCAGCAGCGGGAAGTTCCAGGGCACGATCTGGCCGACCACGCCCAGCGCCTGGTGGCCCGGGAACTCGGCGTCCACGCGCAAGGCCCAGCCGGCGTGGTGGTAGAAATGGCGAATGGCCAGCGGCACGTCCACGTCACGCGATTCGCGGATCGTCTTGCCGTTGTCCAGCGTCTCCAGCACGGCCAGCAGGCGGCTGTGGCGCTGCAGGGTGCGTGCGATGCCGTAGAGCACGCGCGACCGGCCGCCCGGCCCCAGGGCGGCCCAGGCCGGCAGTGCGGCTTCGGCCGCCTGCACGGCTGCGTCCAGATCGGCGCCGCTGCCCTGCGCCACGGACGCCAGGCGTTTGCCGCTGGCCGGGTTCAGGCTGTCGAAGTGGGCCGCGCCTGCACGCCATTGGCCGCCGATCCACAGGCCAAAACGGTGATCGTGTTGTGCCAGCCAGTCCAGCGCCGGCGCAGCGGATTCGGGCGACGGGCCGTAGTCCAGGGTGCTCATGATGTCGGGAATGGTGGTCGCTTTGGACGCGGGCATAGGGTGGTCCGTCAGGGCAAGGGGTGACGCCAGGCCGCGCTGTAGGCGCCGGTCACGTGGTGTTCCAGCTGGCGCTCGATGTCGGACAAGAGACTCGACGCGCCGAAGCGGAACAGCTCCGGCACGATCCATTCCACGCCCAGTTCTTCGCGCATCAGCGCCAGGTACTGCGTCGCCAGCCGTGCGTTGGAAATGCCGCCAGCGGGTTTGTAGCCCACGCGCCAGCCGGTGGCTTCGTGGTATTCGCGGATCGCCCGCACCATCACCAGGGACACGTCCAGCGTGGCGTTCACGCCTTCCTTGCCGGTGGAGGTCTTGATGAAGTCCGCACCGGCCATCATGCAGACCCAGGACGCACGGGCCACGTTTTCCAGCGTCTGGAGTTCACCGGTGGCCAGGATGGCCTTCAGGTGCGCTTCGCCACAGGCCTGCCGGTAGGCCTTGACCTCGTCGAAGAGCGCGCGCCAGTCGTGCAACAGGGCCTGGCGGCGGCTGATGACAATGTCGATCTCCCGTGCGCCGGCGGCCACCGACAGTTCAATTTCGCGCAGCCGCGTTTCCAGTGGCGACAGGCCGGCCGGGAAGCCCGTGGACACCGCGGCCACGGGCAGGCCCGCGGGGCCTACGCAGCGCACGGCCTCGGCCACCATCTCGTGGTACACGCAGACGGCGCCGACGCGCAGGTCCTTGACGCCCAGTGCGGCCTGCAGGTCGGCACGCACGGGTTGCAGCGCCTTGGCGCACAGGCGCCGCACGCGGCCAGGTGTGTCGTCGCCGGACAGCGTGGTCAGGTCGATGCACTGCACGGCCTTCAGCAGCCAGGCGGCCTGGAAGTCCTTCTTCACACCGCGGCGTGCGGACAGGCTCTGCACGCGGCGCGACACGGCCGGCGCGTTGACGCGCAGGCTGTGGATGCGGTCCAGGTCCAGGGCGGTGCCGTCGTTGCGCGGCAGGTGGGCGGCTTGTTTGCCGGTGCTCATTCGAAAGCGTCTCCATGCGGCCGGGCCGTCTGCCTGTCTGCACGGGGCAGATGCACGAGGCAAATGCACGAGGCAAAGTCGGGCCCGATCAAGCCGTGAGCATAGCCCGCCCGATCAGCGGGCCGGAGGCGGGCCGACGTCGCCCAGCACGATGCGCGCGCTGCGCTGGTAGGTCCAATAGGCCAGCGCCCAGTTCAAGAGCACGCTGACGCGGTTGCGAAAACCGATGAGGAAGAACACATGCGCCGCCAACCAGAACCACCAGGCCAGCAGGCCCGAGAACTGGAAGCCGCGCAGGTCCACCACCGCCGCCATGCGGCCGATGGTGGCCAGGTTGCCGTAGTCGGCGTAGACAAAGGGCTTGACCGGCGCACCGGTCAGCCTTGCGAGCATGGCACGCGCCACGTGGCTACCCATCTGCTTGGCGGCAGGCGCCACGCCGGGCACCGGGCGGCCGTCGGGCCGCGACACCGCGGCCAGGTCGCCGGCGACAAACACCTCCGGGTGGCCGGGCAGGCTCAAGTCGGGCTGGACCTGGACGCGGCCGGCACGGTCCAGCGGCGCGCCCAGCATCGCACCCAAGGGCGACGCGGCCACGCCTGCCGCCCATAGCACGGTGCGGCAAGGCACAAAGTCGGCACCCAGGCGGTAGCCCTGCGCGGTGATCTCGGCCACCGGCGTGCCGCAACACAGCTCCACGCCCAGGGATTCCAGTTGGACCCGGGTGCGCTGCTGCAGCGCGGGCGGGAAGCTGGCCAGCGGCGCCGGGCCGGCTTCGATCAGGCGCACCTTGGCCTGCCGCGGGTCGAACTGGCGGAACTCCTGGCGCAAGGTGTGCCGCGCGATCTCGGCCAAGGTGCCGGCCAGCTCCACACCCGTGGGCCCGCCACCGACGATGGCGAAATGCAGCCAGGCCTGGCGCTCGTCTTCGCTGGTGGCGGCTTCGGCCTGTTCAAAGGCCACCAGCAAGCGGCGGCGGATGGCCAAGGCGTCGTCCAGCGTCTTCAGACCCGGCGCGTGCGCCGCCCATTCGCCGTGGCCGAAGTAGGCGTGCGTAGCCCCGCTGGCCACCAGCAGCTGGTCGTAGTGCAGGGTCTGCCCAGCCACCGCACCGCCCAGCTGCACGGTGCGCGCAGCCACGTCGATGCCACTCACTTCGGCCATCAGCACCTGCACATTGCGCTGGCTGCGCAGGATGTGGCGCAGCGGCGCGGCGATGTCCGGTGCCGACAGCCCGGCCGTCGCCACCTGGTACAGCAAGGGCTGGAACAGGTGGTGGTTGGCTTTGTCCACCAAGGTGATGCGAACCGGCGCGGAAGCCAGCGCGCGGGTGCACCACAGGCCGGCGAAGCCGCCGCCGATGACCACCACATGCGGCAGGGCGCCCTGCATCGCATCCATCAGGGCATCCCGCCCGCCAGGTCCAGCCCGCGCGGTTGCGGCATGCCGACACGGGCGATGTGGTCCACCAGCGCGTCCAGCACCGGCCGGCCGCGGCTGGCGCCTTCGTCGTGGTTGATCATCATCGACACCGCCCAGGGTCGGCCTTGCGGGTCTGTCACGTAGCCGGCCAGGGCCACCACGTTGCGCAAGGTCCCGGTTTTCATGCGGGCCCAGCCGGTGGCGGGCGACTCCTTCAGCCGGTTGCGCATGGTGCCGTCCACACCCACGGTGGGCAGGCTCATCGTCAAGTCGGCCGCGTGGCGTCCGCGCGACGCAGCCACCAGCAACTGCGCCATCTGCTGCGCGCTGATGCGTTCGCTGCGCGACAGGCCGGAGCCGTTGTCCATGACCAGGCCGTTGCTGGGGATGCCCTGCTCCGCGAACCAGTCCCGCACGGCCTGCGCGGCGAGGTCGGCGGTGTCTTTGGCACGGTCGCGACCCGGGTCCGCCGCGCTGCGCGCGGCGCCCAGTTCCAGGAAGAGCACCCGCGTCCAGGCGTTGTCGGACTGCTTGTTCTGGTGGCGCAGCAGTTCTCCCCAGGGCCGGCCGACACGTCGGGCCAGCACCCGCGCACCGGCAGGTGAGGCCTGCTCCAGCGCGCGGCCGGCCCAGGTGCCACCCAGGCCTTGCCAGAGTTGTCGGAACAGCCGCTCTGCGAGTTCATTGCGATCCAGCAACTGCAGTTCCGTGCGCACGGTGCAGCCGCGCGGGAAGGCGCCGTTCAGCGTCACGGTCACGGCAAGACCGTCGCGCGACAGGGTGGCGGGCTTCCAGTGGTCGTCCCAGTCCTGGCAGCGTCCGTCGACCAGACTCATGCGGCTGTCAAGGGCCACGCCAGGCAGGCGCGGCACGGTGCTGGCTTCCACGCCCGTGGCGGTAGCGCGCAGTTCCAGCGGCAGCAGGCTGCCCGCGAGGTTCAGCGCATCGGGGATGACGTTGTAGGGAAATTCGGGCGAGGAATCGAAGGGCGGCACGCCCAGGTCGGGTCGCGCCGGGCGGTAGCGGGTGCGGTCCAGCAGCAGCTGGCCCTGGATGTGCCGCACCCCTGCCTGCTGCAGATCCACGAGCAGGGCCCAGAGCTGCGCCGGGCCCAGTTCGACATCGCCACCGCCGACCAGGGCCAGGTCACCCTGGAGCGTGCCGTCCACCAGTGGCGCGGCGCTGCGCAGTTCGGTGAAGCCTCGGTGGTTGGGGCCCAGGCGGTCCAGCGCCACGATGCTGGTCACCAGCTTCATGGACGAACCCGGCTGCATGGCGCGCGTGGGCTGCCAGCCCCAGGGCAGCCCGTCATTGTGCAGGGGCCGTGCGGCCACGGCCAGCGCCTCCAGCGGCAGGCGGGCCTTGGCCAGGGCTTGCAGCACGGACTCGGGCATGGGCTGGGCGCCGGCGGACACGGGGCTCGTGCCCAGCACCAGGGCCACAGCCACACCAGCAAGGACAGCGCGCAAGGACATGGCGGCATTGTCGCCGTGCGGGCGAGAATGCCGGCGTGCAGGCACACGACACATCAAACCCGCTCCGGTCCTTGGCCCTGGGCCTGGACGCGGGCGGCACGCAGACCCGCTGGGCTGTGGCCGGCGCGGACGGTCGCATCCACGCCGAAGGCCAGGTGGCTGGCTTCAGCGCACTGCAACTCGCGCAGGGATCGGGACACCGAGCAGGACACGAAGCAGGAAACGAAGCAGGACAAGCGGCGGTCCAGGCGCTGCTGGCCGAAGTCGCGCGCCACTGCGGACCGGTGCGGTCGGTGGTGGCCGGTGTGACGGGTTTTGACGCGGCGCAATCCGCCGATTTGCGCACGCTGCTGAGTTCGGCCTTGGGCGTGCCGCCAGCCACGGTACGGACCCTGTCCGACATTGAACTCGCCTTCCACGCCGCCTTTGCGCCGGGCGAGGGCATCGTCGTCTACGCCGGCACCGGTTCCATCGCTGCGCACATCGACCGCAACGGCACGCTGCAACGTGCCGGTGGGCGCGGTGCAGTCATCGACGACGCCGGCGGCGGCCACTGGATCGCCCGTGAAGCGCTGCGCTGCGTGTGGCGGGCCGAAGACGAAACCCCCGGCGCTTCGCAACGCTCCACCCTGGGCCGCGCGCTGGCTGCCGGGGTCGGTGGCAACGATTGGCCGGCCGCGCGGCAGTGGGTCTATGGCGCCTCCCGCGGCGAACTGGGGCTGCTGGCACGGGCGGTGGCGCAGGCCGCACAGGACGGTGACGCTTTGGCGCTGAACATCCTGCAGGCTGCCGGCACGGAACTGGCGCGCCTGGGCCATGTCCTGCTGCGCCGACTGGGCCCGCAACCCCTGGAACTGGCCGGGCGCGTGTTTGACCTGCACCCCAGCATCGAGGCGCGGTTGCGGGAAACGCTGCCGGCCCACACACCCGTCACACGCAGCCGGGCGCCCGCCCACCACGCCGCGGCCCACATGGCCTGGCAAGGAATCTCGTCATGACGTCTCCTGTCCTGCAACGCATGCTGCTGCTGGCCGCCGCGCTGCTGCTCAGCGCCTGCAGCAGCATCCCCACCACCACGCCCGGCGGCGTGCCCATCGACGCCACGCACACGGCCAAGGGCCAGGACAGCCGCGTGATGTTCCTGGTGCTGCACTACACGGTGGCCGACTTCCCGCTGTCGATGAAGGTGCTGACCCAGGACGAGGTGTCGGCGCACTACCTGCTCAGCGACGAGAGCCCACCGAAGATCTACCGTCTGGTGGACGAAGAACGCCGCGCCTGGCATTCCGGCGCCAGCGGCTGGAAAGCCAACCAGCGGCTCAACGCCAGCAGCATCGGCATCGAGATCGTGCACCCGGGCTTCAAGCTGGGGCCTGACAAGGAACGCATCTACCAACCGTTTCCGCAGGCGCAGATCGATGCGCTGATCCCATTGGTCAAGGACATCGTGGCGCGGCACCAGATCCTGCCCGAACGCATCCTGGGCCATGGCGAGGTGACGCCAAGCTACAAGGAAGACCCGGGGCCCACCTTCCCCTGGAAGCTGTTCGCGGAACTCGGCATCACACCGCCCTGGCCCAACGCCGAACGGGTGGCCGCGGAGCGCACACGCTTCGAAGCCCTGCTGCCCGACGCCGCCTGGTTCCAGGCCGCCTTGTCCAAACACGGCTACACCATCGAACGCACCGGCCAGTGGGACAAGCAGAGCGAACGCGTGATGATGAATTTCCAGATGCGCTACCGGCCGACCGACTACCGCGGCCAGATGGACGCGGAAAGCGCGGCCATCCTGCAGGTGTTGACGACACCGTTCCAGCCATGAGCGACGTGGGCTATTCAGGCACGCCGCTGGCGAAGAAGCTGGGCTACAGGCTGGGCACGCGCGCCCACCTGATCGCGGCGCCTGATGGGCTGCCTGCGTGGCTGGCACCGCTGCCCGACGCGGTGCGCTTCGACGCCCAGGCCAGCGCGCAAACGGACGTGGTGCACGCCTTCTTCACCGAAGCGGCCGTGCTGGCGCAGCACCTGAAGACCCTGCGCAGCACGCTCAATCCCGAGGCCATGCTGTGGGTGTCCTGGCCCAAGAAGTCGGCCAAGGTGGCCACCGACATCACCGAAGACACCATCCGCGCCCTGGCCCTGCCTCTGGGCTGGGTGGACGTGAAGGTCTGTGCGGTGAACGAGGTCTGGTCGGGCCTGAAGCTGGTATTGCGCAAGGACCTGCGCAAGGAGTTGCGGTGAATCTGCCGAGCCAGGACCCACTGCCGCTGACCACCGAAAGGCTGCGCCTGCGCCGCCTGCGCGAAGACGACCTGCCGCGCTTCCAGGCTTACCGTGGCGACCCCGAGGTGGGCCGCTGGCAGGGCTGGTCGCCCATGACAGCCGAACAGGCGCTGGCTTTCCTGCGCGAGATGCACGCCTGCCCCTGGTGCCCGCCCGGCGCGTGGTTCCAGTTCGCCATCGCTGAGCTTGGCAGCGACCGACTGCTGGGCGACATGGGCCTGTTCCTGGACGCCGCCGGCCGCACCGTGGACCTGGGCTTCACCCTGTCGCGCGCGGTGCAGGGCCGTGGCCTGGCATCCGAGGCCGTGCTGGCCCTGGTGCCCCAGCTCTTCCAGCACACCACGGCCCGCCGCGCGCGCGCGATCGCCGATGTGCGCAACACCGCCAGCGTGAAGCTGCTGGAACGCACCGGATTCAAGTGCTTTGCCACTCTGGCGGCCACCTTCCGCGGTGAACCTTGCGAAGAACACTTCTTCGTGCGCCAGAGCGACGGCGACGTGACGCCGCACTTGCGCGCCGCCACCGCGGCTGACGCAGCCGCAGTGGCCACGCTGATGATCGAGTCGCGCCTGGAGCTGATGCCCTTTGCACCTTCGGCCCACAGCGACGACGAGGTGCGCCAGTGGGTGGCCACGGTGTTGATCCCGCAAGGGGGTGTGATGGTGGCCGACATGCAAGGCCACATCGCAGGTGTGCTGGCCCTGCAACGCCGTGGCGCCATCGGCTGGATCGACCAGCTGATGGTGGACCCGCTGCACGTCAAGCGCGGCATCGGCCGCGCGCTGCTGCGCCACGCCATGGCCCAGTGGCCGGGCACCACCCTGCAGCTCTACACCTTCCAGGCCAACCAGGCCGCGCGCCGCTTCTACGAGGTCCAGGGCTTCCGGGCCGTGGCCTTCACCGACGGCGGCGACAACGAAGAGCGCTGCCCCGACGTGCTGTACCGATGGGAACCCCCCGCTTGAGAAACCCCTTCCAACGCCAGCGCCGCGAATGGCTGGGCGCCCTGGCCGGTGCCAGTCTGTTGGCCAGTTGCGCCGTGGCCGATGCCCCGGCCGAAGCACGGTCGCCAGCGCCGGCACCAAGCCCGCCGCCGCCGCCCGAAGCGGCACCCGACCCCCGCGACCTGCCGCCTCCCGCGCCGCGCGAGTTCCGCGCCGCCTGGGTGGCCACGGTGGCCAACATCGACTGGCCCAGCAAGCCTGGACTCGGCGCCACCGCCTTGCGACAGGAAGCGCTGGCCATCCTGGACCGCGCCCGGCATATCGGCCTGAACGCGCTGATATTGCAGGTACGGCCCGCCGGCGACGCCATCTACCCGTCGACACTGGAGCCCTGGACTGAATACCTCAGCGGCGAGCAAGGCAAGGCGCCCTGGAACGCCAGCGAGGCCGCCTGGGACCCGCTGGCGTTCTGGGTGCGGGAAGCCCACCGCCGCGCGCTGGAACTGCACGTCTGGTTCAACCCCTACCGCGCGCGGCACAGCGCGGCCAGGTCGCCGCTGACGGCCAGCCACATCGCCAGCCGGCAACCCGCACTGGTCAAGCGTTATGGCGACCAGTTGTGGATGGACCCCGGCGAGCCCGCTGCCGCCGCGCATTCGCTGGCCGTGGTCGCAGACGTGGTGCGCCGCTACGACGTGGACGGTGTGCACATCGACGACTATTTCTACCCCTACCCCGTGTCTTCGGGCCCCGCCGCGAACGGTGTGGACCTGCCCTTCCCCGACAACGACAGCCACGCCCGCTACCGGCTGGCCGGCGGCACGCTGGAACGCGACGACTGGCGGCGCAGCAATGTCGACCGCTTCGTTCAGGACCTGTACGCCACCGTGCACCAGGTCAAGCCCTGGGTGCGTGTGGGCGTCAGCCCCTTCGGCGTGGGCCGGCCCGACCGTCGGCCCACGGGCGTGGCGGGCTTCAGCCAGTTCGACAAGCTCTATGCCGACGTGGAGCAGTGGTTGGCCAAGGGCTGGATGGACTACCTGGCACCCCAGCTGTACTGGACCATCCAGCGCGAAGGCCTGCCCTTTGAGCCGCTGCTGGACCAGTGGGTGGCCGAGAACACGCTGCAACGCCATCTGTGGCCCGGCCTCTTCACCAGCCAGCTTGGCAAGCCCGGCTGGAAGGCGGCCGAGATCCTGCAGCAGATCCAGTTGCAGCGCGCCCGCGGCGACAAGGCCACCGGCCACATCCACTTCAGCATGGTCGCGCTGATGCAGGACCGCGACGGCATTGCCACGCAGCTGCGCGCAGGGCCTTACGAGCAGCCCGCGCTGGTGCCCGCCTCTCCATGGCTCGACGGCCTGCCACCTCCGGCGCCTTTGCTCAAGCGCGAAGGCTCACAGGTGCGCATCGCACCCGGCGTGGGTGAAGCGGCGCAGCGCTGGGCGGTGTGGCGCCGCGTGCCCGGCGCGGCGGGCAAGGGTGGCGCCGAACAGTGGCAATTCGCGGTCCAGGCTGCGCACGAGACCACCCTCTCCACCACCGGCGCCAGCCGGGTTGCCGCGGCCGCGGTGGACCGCGTCGGCAACCTGGGCCCCGCCCACAGCTTGGCCCTGCCATGACCGCACCCACCTTCACGCTGCGCACCGAACAGCCCCACCCCGACCACCCGGCGCTGGACACCTACGGCAGCGCGCAGCTGGTCGAGGCCTTTGCGGCCGACCAGGCGCATGCCGCACAGGCGGTGCGCGCCGCCGGGCCGCAACTGGCGCGCGCCGTGGACCTGGCCGTGCCGCGGCTGCAGGCCGGCGGCCGGATCATCTACGTGGGCGCCGGCACCAGCGGGCGGCTGGGCTTGCTTGACAGCGTGGAACTGAACCCCACTTTCAGCTGGCCGGCAGAACGGTCGCCCGCCCTGCTGGCCGGCGGCCCGAGCGCGCTCTACAAGGCGGTCGAGGGTGCAGAGGACAACCTCGCGCAGGGCGCTGCAGACCTTCAAGCCCTGCAGCCCACGCCACAGGACGTGGTGCTCCTGCTGGCCGCCAGCGGCACCACGCCTTATGCGTTAGGTGCCGCCGAGGCCGGCCGCGCGGCAGGTGCCTTGACGGTGGGCATCTGCTGCAACCCAGGCACGCCGCTGCCCGCGGCCTGCGATGTGGGCGTGGTGCTGGACACCGGGCCTGAAGTCATCAGCGGCAGCACAAGGCTGAAGGCCGGCACGGCGCAGAAGATCGCGCTCAACACCTTCAGCAGCGCGGTCATGGTGCGGCTGCACAAGGTCTACGGCAATCTGATGGTGGACCTGCGCGCCACCAATGCCAAGCTGGTGCAGCGTGCGCTGCGGCTGACAGTGCGCGCCACCGGCGTGGCACCGGCCGATGCGAGCGCTGCACTGGCCGCCTGCAGCAACCGCGTGAAGACCGCCATCGTGATGCTGAAGGCGGGCGTGGACGCGGGCGAAGCCGACCGAAGGCTGGATGCAGCGCAGGGCAGCGTGCAACAGGCCTTGCAATGACGGCGCGGCAGTGACCCTCCAGACATGAGCCCGGTCGGCGCCCCCCGCCTGCGCAGCCTGGACGTGTTCCGGGGTGCCACGGTGGCGCTGATGATTCTGGTCAACAACCCCGGCAACTGGGGTGCGCTGTACCCGCCGCTGGCGCATGCGCCCTGGCATGGCTGCACGCCCACGGACCTGGTCTTCCCCTTCTTTCTATTCGCCGTAGGTAACGCGCTGGCGCTGGTGTTGCCCGGGCTTCAAGCCTCGGGCCGCTTCTGGCCCCGGGTGCTCACACGCACGGTGGTGATCTTCCTGATCGGGCTGCTGCTGAATGCCGCGCCATTCCTGCGCTGGAACGAGCAAGGTGATCTGGTGCTGCGCAGTTGGGAGACCATGCGGATCATGGGGGTGCTGCAGCGCATTGCGCTTTGCTTCGGTGCCGCGGCGGCGCTCATTGGCTTGCTCGGCATGCGGCGTGCCTTGTGGGCCGCGACCGCCTTGCTGGTCGGCTACTGGCTGGCCTGCCATGCGCTGGGTGCGCCGGGCGACGCCTACAGCCTGCAGGGCTGGTTCGGCACCGCGCTGGACCGCGCCGCGCTCGGCGAGCGCCACCTGTATCGCGGCGAAGGCGTGCCCTTCGACCCCGAAGGCCTGGCCAGCACCGCACCGGCCGTGGCGCAGGTGCTGCTGGGTTTCTGGGTGGGGCAACGGTTCCAGGACCGCCGCCTGGACGCCTCCCTGGTCGCACGCCTGGCGCTGTGGGGTGCGGTGCTGCTGGCCGCAGGCTATATGTGGCAGCTGGACATGCCGCTGAACAAGAAGATCTGGACCTCGTCCTACGTGCTGCACACCACCGGCATCGCCCTGCTGGCATTGGCGCTGTGCGTGCAGGTGGTGGACGTCCGCGCCCGGCCGGGCGAACTGCGTGGCTGGGTGCGTTTCTTTGAAGTCTTCGGCCGCAACCCGCTCTTCGTCTTTGTGCTGAGCGGCCTGGTGCCGCGGGTGCTGGGCTTGCTGCGCTGGCAAACAGGCACGCTGCCAGAGAGTGCTGCCGTCTGGACCAGCCCGCTGCCCTGGGCGTACAACACCCTCTTTGCCGGCATCGGCAGCGACCCGCGCCTGGGCTCCCTCCTCTTCGCCTGCGCCAACCTGGCGGTCTATGCGGCGCTGGCATTCTGGCTGGACCGACGGCGCGTCTACATCCGGGTTTGAACCATGAGCATCTTGCACATCCAGGGCAGCGCCGAAGGCGATTTCCTCATCGAGGACGGCCGCATCCACGCGCGGGCGCCGGTGCTGCGATCGCCTGCAGGCGCCACCGTGCTGGATGCCGGCGGCTGCGTCGCGCTGCCGGGCCTGGTGGACGCGCACGCGCACATCGACAAGACCTTGTGGGGCACGCCCTGGCATGCGCACGACGCGGGGCCGGCACTCATCGACAAGATCCGGCGAGAACGCGAACTGCTGCGCGCCAAGGGTCTGAGCCCGGCACGGCAGAGTGCACGTCTGGTCGAACACATGGCCGCCCGTGGCACCACGCACTGCCGCACGCATGTGGACATCGGGCCCGAGATCGGCCTGGTGCAGTTCGAGGGCGTGCGCGAGACGGCCGCGTCACACGGGCACCTGGTCACGCTGCAGATCGTCGCCTTCCCGCAGACCGGCGTCATGGTGGCGCCGGGCACGCTGGCCCTGTTGGAACAGGCCGTCAAGGAAGGTGCGCCGGTGCTGGGTGGCATCGACCCCATCGGCATGGACCGCGACCCCAAGGGCCAGCTGGACGGCCTGTTCGCGATTGCGGGCCGCCATGGCTGCGAACTGGACATCCACCTGCACGACCGCGGTGAAGTCGGCGCGCTGACGCTCGAAATGATCGCCGAGCGGTCCCGCGCACTGGGCCTGAAAGGCCGCGTCGCCATCAGCCACGCCTTCTGCCTGGGCGGCGTGGAACCGGCCCGGCTGGATCAACTGATCGCCCTGCTGCTGGACGAGGACATCGCCGTCATGACCCACGGCCCCAGTGGCACCACGCCCTTCCCGTCGGTGAAGCTGTTGGCTGAACGCGGTGTGCGCCTCTTCAGCGGCAGCGACGGCGTGCGCGACACCTGGAGCCCGCTGAACAACGGCGACATGCTGGAACGCGCCTTCCTGGTCGCCTACAAGAACGGCTTTCGCCACGACGAAGACATCGCGCTGGCGCTGCGCCTGTGCACCCACGGCGGCGCGCAGGTGATGGGCGCGGCGGCCTACGGTCTGGAGGTCGGGTGCACCGCCGACCTGGTGCTGGTGGAGGCCGAGACCGTGGCCGAAGCGGTGGTGATGCACCCGGTGCGCCGTGCGGTCATCAAGGCCGGCCGCGTGATCGCCCAGGACGGCCGGCTGGTCTGACTGGCGCACCCAGCTTCGCACCAACGTTCGCACCCAGCAAAACGCCCCGCGACTGCGGGGCGTTGCGCGAGGGACAGAAGCGACTTACTTCTTGACGGCGCTGGCGGCCGCTGCCGTGGTTGCGGCTGCGGGCTTGGCGTCCTTCGCGGCCTTGGCCGCAGCCGCCTTCTCGGCCTTCGCCTTCTTGGTTTCTTCCGCCTTGGCAGCCTTGGCGGCCTTCTTCTCTTCGGCTTCCTTCTTCGCAGCCGCGGCTTTCTCTTCCTTGGCCTTCTTGGCAGCAGCCTTCTTGTCGGCAGCGCTCATTTCCTTGGCCGGGGCGGTCGCCGGTGCGGGTGCTGCGGCGGGCTTGGTGGCTTCAGCCTTGGCCGGGGTCGCCGCAGCAGCCGGGGCTGCAGCAGGCTTGTCATCTTTCTTCGCAGCGGCGACGCCCTTGAAGGTGGCACCGTTCACCGTCAGGCCTTCGGCCGAGAACTTGGCGGCATTGCCTTCGCCCACGCCCTTGACGCGTTCGATGAAGTCCTGCCAGTCCTTGAAGGACGCCTTCTTGCGCTCGTCCAGGATCTTGCCCGCGATGGACGGGCCGATGCCCTTGACGCCGTCCAGTTCGGCCTGCGACGCCTTGTTGACGTCCACGGCCGCATAGGCGGCAAAGGCAAACACGGCGAGCAGCACAGCGATCAGTTTCTTGAGCATGGGGTTCCTTGAGGTCGGGGTGTCGCACTGCTTGTGCGCATGCCCTCAACCGTACCCGGCTTCATTCGGTTGACAGCCCTGCTTTGGTCGGGGGCTTGGCTACAGGTTTCAGACAGCCGGCAGTTCGGACCTTCGCGGCAGGTCCGCTCCGCGCCTTGAACAGGTGATGGCCGCGGCCTGTGCCGCGAAGGCCAGCACGGCTTGCAGGTCTTGCACCGCCAGGCCCGCCAAACCGGCCTGGCTGAGCAGCCCTCGTTCGGCCAGCGCCGCCAGCAACGCGGCCTGGAAGGTGTCGCCGGCACCCACGGTGTCCACCACCTGCACGCGCACGGGCGGGGTGCAAACTTCGCCTTGGGCATGCCAGGCCGTGGCCCCTTCGCCACCCTGGGTCACCACCACCAGCGACACACCGGCGGCCAACCAGCCACGTGCCAGGTCCGCCGGATCGCGGCCAGGGAACAGCAGGCCCAGGTCCTCGTCGCTCACTTTCAGAAGCGAGGTGCGCGGGGCCATCCAGGCCAGCGTGTTGCGCCAGTGCTGGATGTCCGGCTCCACGTTGAGGCGGATGTTCGGGTCGTAGGAAATCACCGCCCGTGCCGATTCGCGTTCCACCAACGCCCGCTGGGTCGACGCCACGGTCTCCACCACCATGGCATAACTGCCGAAGTGGTAAGCAAGGGCCGCTGGCACGCGTGCCAGGGCGTGCATCGGCAGGCGGCGGTCGGCTGCGTGGTCGCCATAGAAGTCGTAGCTGGGCACGCCGCGCGCGTCCAGGCCCACCAGGCTCAGCGTCGTAGGTGCATCGACGCGCGCCGTGCAGTCGGTATGGATCCCTTCGTCACGCAGCGCCTGCATCAGCCGGTCACCCAGGAACCCGTGCGACAGCGCGCCAAAGAAGGCCACCGGCTGCGCCAGACGCGCCAGGCCCATGGCCACATTCAGGGGACTGCCGCCGATGCGCGCGTCCAGGCGCACGCCGGTGGCGGTGCCGTCTTCGGCGAACACGTCCATCAAGGCTTCGCCACTCACCACGATCATCTGTCTGTTCCCTTGCTGATTCCGGCGCACCTGTGCCGGAGGTTTCGAACACTGCTTGCGATTTTGGGGCCGCCGGCAGCTTGAGTTCGACACCCGGCAGCCGATACCTTGGCGTGGGCAGCTTCTTCTTGCCGGGAATCTTCAGCCGTGCGGCCTTGCGCCGCGGCTTTGACACGCGCGCAGAACAGTCGCGGGTGGCCGAGGCCGTGGTGCGCTGCGCCGCTGCGCTGGTGGGCAGCGACGACGGCGCGCAACGCCTGATCGAACACCAGTGCCAGACCCTCACCACGCTGGCGCCGCACATCGTGCTGGCCTGGACCTGGTTTGGTTCGCCCGGCACGAAGACACTCGCGCCACAGGTGGTGGCCGGCGCGGCCTCGCCCTACGCGCGCGCCCTGGTCATCCAGCGCAACTCGCTCACTGCCATAGGGCCCGCCTTCCGCACGCTGGCCGGGCACCGGCTGGAGCCCTTCCAGGTGTCGACGATGTCGCTGTACGGCCCGTGGCGGTATGCCGCTCGGGAGCACGGCGTGAAAAGCGTGCTGGCCCTGCCGCTGGCGTCGAACCACGACGATCAGCGTGGGCTCTTCGTGCTGTATGCCGACGTGGAACGCTACTTCGACCTGGTCGGCGTTGGCCTGTTCGAGGCCCTGGCGCAGCTCTTCAGCGCGGTGCTGTCACGCGCCACGCGCAATGCCGAGCTGGCGCGCGCGGCCCACAGCGACACCTTGACGGGCTTGCGCAACCGGGCCGCACTGGGTCTTCTGTGCCCCAGCCTGCGCCGCGTGACGGCGCTGGACCCGCCCGTTGCGGCGCTGATGCTGGACATCGACCACTTCAAGCGCATCAACGACGTGCACGGCCACGATGGCGGTGACCACGCGCTGCGCCAAGTCAGCGCGCGGCTGCAGTCGGTGCTGCGGCAGGACGACGTGCTGATGCGCTGGGGCGGCGAAGAATTCTGTCTGTTCGCGCCAGGTGCCGACATGGCCGCCGGTCTGGCGGTGGGCGAAAAGCTGCGCGCCGCGCTGGCCGCCGAGCAGGTGGCCATGCCCGATGGCCAGCTGATCGAGGTCACGGCGTCAGTTGGCGTGGCGCAGTTGCAGCCGGGCGAAGAACCCGCGACGGCCTTGGGCCGGGCCGACCAGGCACTGTACGCCGCCAAGGCCGCGGGCCGCAACCAGGTGCGGTCCAGCGCGGGCTGATCCCGCCAGCCTGCCCGGGTTTCAGCGGGGCGGGGTGAGCATGTCTTGCAAGCGGTCGCGCACCGCAGGCGAGCGCAACGGCAAGACCACCACGTCACCCGCCTTGGCCCAGTCCAGGAGCGCGCGCGCGGCGGCTTCTTCGTCGTGTTCATGGCGCAGCGCACGCGACGGCAGCCCGGCGGCACGCAGGGCCTGTTCCAGCAGCAGGGGCACCACGCCGGGTTCTCGTGGGGCGGCCTGGCCCGGTGTGCCAGGCCATTCGGTGATGAGCACACGGTCGGGCCGGTAGCCCGCCGCGGTTTGCGCCAGCAAGGCGATCGCCGCGTCGCTGCGGCGGCCGTCCTGGCCGAGCAGCAGGCCGACACGGCGCGCCCCCAAAGCCGCGGCCAGCTTGAGCAGCTGGGCCAAGCTATCGGCATGGTGCGCGCTGTCCACCAGCACCGTGGCGCCGCGGTGGGTCCAGTGTTCCAGGCGGCCCGGGTTGTCTTGCGGCTTGGCGCCAAAGCGCATCAGCACGCGCTGCACGGCCTCCAGCGGCCAGCCGGCCATGGCCGCGGCCAGGGCGGCGGCGGCAAGGTTGGCGGTGTTCTGGACCGCCCGGCCGCCCAGGCTCAGCGGCATGTCGGCGATGGCGCCCAGATCGTGTTCCACGCCGCTCATGGCCAGCACCAGGCGCCCGTCGCGCGGCGCACAGGTGCTGCCGCCGTGGCGGCGCATGGCGTCCAGCAGCGGCGTGGCGTGGTCGCGGCTGAACAGGGCCCAGGTCGGTGCCGCGCTGTGCGCCAGCCCCAGCGCCACGCGCAAGACGGCGGCGTCGTCACCATTCATCACCAGGGCGCCGCCTTCGGCCGCGGAATGGGCGACGGCGTGAGCCACCACCAGCAGGGTGGCCGCGCGTTCGTCCAGTTCGTCCTGGGCCTGTTCACCGCGCAGGTCCGCGCTGACATTGGTGATGACCGCCACCTGGGCCGACTTCACCGGCAGGCCCTGCTCCAGCAGATTCCCGCGTGGGGCTTCCAGCAGGGCGGTGGTGATGCCGGGGTCGCGCAGCACGCTCAGCGCGTCGGCCTCGGCGTGGTCGGAGGCGTCCGCGCCCAGGCGGCCGACGCCGGGCACCAGGCCGGACTCGGTGGCCATGGCAGCCAGCAGGCGCAGCACCGTGGTCTTGCCGTGGCTGCCAGCCACCCAGAGCTTGGGCACCGTGTGCAGGCGCGGCCAGGGCACGCTGGCGGCGTCGGGCAGTGCGGCCCGTTCGTAGCTGACGCTGCCGGCCCCTTCGCCGATGGACACGCGGTCCTCGTCCATGAGCAGCGGCAGCGCATGGTCCTCGGCAGCCTGGGCGAGGGCCTGCAGCGCGGTCTGTTCTTCGGCTGCCGCCAGGGACTTGAAGTGAGCCACCGGGTCGGCGCCCAGTGGGTGCGGCTTGTCCAGGTCAGCGGCCGCCTGCCACGCCCATTGGTTCAGGGCCGATGCCGTGCGCAGGCACAGGACGGGAGCGGCAAAGACCAGCCAGGTGCTGGACTCGGCACCCTCGGGATGCAGGTGCACGCGCGGCAGCGGGTCGCGCCAGCCCAGGGCACGCGCCATGTCAACCACCAGGGCGATCCAGCGGCCCTGGGCGGCACCGTCCTTCGCTCCTGGACCCAGCGCCTGCATCGCCACGGCTGGCGCGGGAAACCAGCGGTTGGCGCCGGCCAGCCTGCGGGAGCCCGCAAAGGCCCCAGGTGCGGCGGGCGCCGCGCCGTCCGGCAAGTCCATGCACCGCCCCTTGTCTGTTGCTTTTTGATTGGCTTTGATGATGCCAGGGGTGAGCCGTTTGACCGGCATTTCACGCGTAAGCAAAAGGGATCGCGCCACGGACCGGTGGACCGACGCCTTGCCCACCCACCCACTCGCAGCCGCCATGGACTCGTTCTTGCCTTCTTCGCTGCCGACAGCGCCGTCCTCGGTCCTGCCAGGCGCCACCGAGCCGCAACGCCTGGGCGGTGCGGAGGTGCGCTACCGCCACCGCCCGCACCGCCTTGCGCGTGAACGCGAATACCGTGTCAGCGCGCGCGGCTTGCGCTGGCACGACGCCGGAGCGCCCGGCAGCGGCACCGGCGACCTGCCCTTCGCGCGGCTGGCCCGCCTGCGCCTGCTGCGCCGGCCCGGACCGCACGGTCGGACTGTCTACGGGTTGGTGCTGAAACCGCACCGCGGCGCGGGCCTGCGGGTGAGCAGTTGGTCGGGCCCGGAAGACCGGGGCGAGAGCTACCGCCGCTTTGTGCGCGCGCTGCACGCTGCGGCGCTGCAGGCCCAGCCGGCGCTGCGCGTGGAAGTGGAGCCGCCTGCAGGCGCGGGCTGGCAGGGCACGGCGGCGCTGGCACTGCTGTTGGCCGGCACGGGCTGGCTGGCGCTGGGCGCCGCGGGTGTGGTGGCAGGCGTGCTGGGCGCCGGCCTGCTGTCGCCCGGACTGCGCCGCTGGCAGGCCAGCCGCCAGCCCGGCGCGCCGCTGCACGGGAGCTTGCCCCGGCACCTGCTGCCCTAGGGCCGGGGCCTCAACCGGTCTTCAATCGGTCTTCGGCGGCGACCCTCAGTCCACTCGCGCGCCGGAGGCTTTCACAACCCGCGACCACTTCCTGGTCTCAGCGTCAATGAACTTCACGAAGGCGGCCGACGTCATGCCGCTGGGAATGGCGCCCTGCGCGAGCAGCCGCTCCTTCATGGTCGCCGTGGCCAGGGCCTTGGCGGTTTCCTGCTGCACGCGGTTGACGATGTCCATGGGGGTGCCTGCCGGCGCCAGCAGGCCGAACCAGGAACTGGCCTCATAGCCCTTCAGTGAGGGGCCACCCACTTCTTCCACGGTGGGCACTTCCGGCAGGGCGCCGGAGCGCGCGGCACTGGTCACCGCCAGGGCCTTCAGGCGGCCGCTCTTGATGTGCGGCAGGGCACTGGGCAGGTTGTCGAACATCACGTCCACGTTGCCGGCCATCAGGTCGATCAGTGCCGGGCCGCTGCCGCGGTAGGGCAGGTGGACCATGAAGGTGCCGGTCATGCTCTTGAACAGCTCACCCGCCAGGTGGATGCTGGTGCCGTTGCCCGAACTGGCCATGTTGAGCTTGCCCGGATTGGCCTTGAGTGCCTTGATCAGGTCCTGGACGTTGTTGACGCCGTACTTCTGCGCCGCCGCCGGGTTCATCACCAGCACATTGGGCACACCGGCCATCAGCGTGACGGGCACGAAGTCCTTCACGTGGTCGTAGGGCATCTTGGGGTACAGGCTCGGGTTGATGGCATGCGTGCCCACCGTGCCCATCAGAAAGGTGTAGCCGTCGCCTGGCGACTTGGCCACTTCATTCGCACCGCTGTTGCCGCCGGCGCCGGGCTTGTTGTCGACCACGAAGGCCTGGCCGAAGGCATGTTGCAGTTCAGGCGCCAGTGCGCGCGCCAGGATGTCCGTGGTGCCGCTGGCCGCAAAGGGCACCACGATGCGCACCGGCTTGTTGGGCCAGGCGCCTTGGGCGAAGACCTGCAGGGACAGCGACGCGCTCGCCAGGGATGCGGCGGCGGTGAGGATGTGGCGGCGGTTCAGGGTCATGGAAGGGTCCGGAAGATGAACCGCCGAGTGTGCCGGGACCGGCCGCCAGCCACAGCCGGGGCATCCCTGAAGACCGCGGCTCTGTGCGCCGGGGCTACAGCTTCATTTCCAGCCGCAGGGTGAGGCTGGTGTAGCTGGGGCCGCCGCTGACCGTGCGGTTGCGTTCCGTCTGGCCGGGCACGACATTGCTGGCCACGTCGTTGCTGGACTCGGTGCTGTAGTCGCGCGGGTCGATGTTGTTGGCCAGCACGCGCAGGCCCAGGGTGGGGCTGAAGGTCCACAGCGCAAACACGTCCCACTGGCGCTTGGTGCTGGTGGCGCTGGTCTCGTCGGCCGCGCGGCGCGTCAGCGTGCCGGGCACCCAGTTGAAGTTGCCGCCCAGGGTCAGCGGCGTGCCGCGAAAACGGTAGTCGGCGCCGAAGTTCGCCGTGGCCTTGGCCTGGTCGTCCAGGCGGTTGTCCGGGCCGGGCACGCCGTCCACCTTGCTGCGCAGCAGCGCCAGATTGGCGCGCAGTTCCACGGGCGCAAAGCTCTGCACCAGCTGGTCGGCGCGGAACTTGGCTTCCAGTTCGATGCCCTCCACCGTGGCGCCGCCGATGTTGCGCATGCGGCGCACGTAGCGCGGGTAGGGACTCCAGCTCACCGTTTCCAGTTCGACCCGCGAGCGCATCAGGTCCTTGATGTTGCGGCGGAAGATGTTCGCGCTGAGCAGGCCGCCACCGTCCAGGAAGCGTTCAAAGGCCAGGTCGATGCCGCGCGCCAGTTCGGGCCGCAGATTGGGGTTGCCGGCGCTGTCGGGGACGGCTTCGGAACTGGAGCCTTGCACGGTGGGATCGGCCAGCCGGTTGATGCTGGGCCGCCCGATCAACTGCGCCGTGGCCGGTGCGCGCCAGCTGCGTGTGAGGCTCAGCCGCACCTGGTCGCGCTTCTTCGGGTCCGGCTTCCACAGCACGTGCACCAGCGGGGTCCACACGCTGTTGCGGTTCTCCGGGTGGTTGCCCTGGCCGTCGTCACCGCGGGTGTTGATGCCCTCCCAGCGCAGGCCCGCGTGCAGGCTCCAGTTGGGATTGAGCCCCCACTCGTCCTGGGCGTAGGCGGCCATGCGCAGCGTGCTGGCCTGGAACTCGTCCCCGAAGTCCACATAGGCGGGATTGCCGTCCAGCAGTGTGGTGCGGGTGTCGTTGCGGCGCGCGCTGTCCAGTTCGCCACCGGTCACCAGGCTGTGCTCGCTGCCTTCGGGGCCTAGCAGCTTGCTGGCCTTGCCGTTGAGGGCGACGGACCGTTCGCGCGACACGGTGTGGTCGTTCTGCGTGCGCTGCCCGCCCGTGGCCAGGTTTTCCACCCGCCCCGTGTTGGACTCGCCACGCGAGCCGTTCAGGTTGCCGCCCCCTTCCAGGCGCCACTCACCCACGCGCTGGCGGTACTGCAGCATCAAGCGCGGCGAAAAGAACTGGCTGTCGCTGTCCTGGTGCGACGAGACCGCATAGGCCGGGTAGGGCGGCAGGGCGCGGGCCGGCACTGCATAAACAAACTGCGTGGCCGCGTCGGTGTGGTTTTCACCGCGGTTGGCAAACAGGCCCGGCATCAGGGTCAAGGTGTCGCCGGCGTCCCCCAGGCGCCACTGCAGACGACCGCCCAGGTGCATGCCGGTGCTCTCGCCGCGGGTGCCGGACGTGGAATGCCGCTCTTCCAGCGGCGCACCCGTGGCTGCGTCCGTGACCCAGGTGTCGCTGGCGCCGCTGTTGTTGCGCCGGCCGCCGAAGAGCCCGGCATTCAGCGTGTAGGTCAGCTTGTCGACGTTGTTGTTGTAGGTCCAGAACACGCCGCCCTGGGGCTGGCCGTTTTCGCTGCTCAGGCTGACCCGCACGTCGTTCAGGCGGCGCTTGAAGCCTTCACGCGTGATGATGTTGATGGTGCCGGCAATGGCCCGCGCGCCTGTCTCGGCGGTGGGCGCGCGCAGGATCTCGATGCGCTCGATCTGCTCGGGCGACAGGCTCTCCAGGCTGAAGCCCGGCGGCAGGCGCTGGCCGTCCATCAGCAGTTGCGTGAAGCCGTTGCCCAGTCCGCGCAGCCGCGGCGCGCCGCCACGGCCAGGCGCGCCGGGCGTGGTGACGCCGGGCAGGCGACGCAGCACTTCACCGACGGTGGCGTCGCCGAACTTTTCGATCTCCTCGCGTCCGATGACGATCTTGGCCGCTGTGGAACGGCGGCGCGCTTCGGTGTCGCTGTCGCGGCCGCCGGTGACTTCCACGCGCTGCGAAGAGACTTCTGCCGCCGCGGGCGCAGCCGGACGGCGCGCAGCAGCCGATGCGGCGCTGCCGGGCGCGGAAGCCGCAGGCGCGGCCGAAGCAGGCGCGGCCGGCGCCACAGCGTTCTGCGCGCCTGCCGGCACAGCGACCAGGCAAAGCAGCGAGAGGGTGGCGGGCGGGGCCGCAGAGAACAGGCGGCGAGGGGTGGGTGCGGTCAATCTGAAAGGCATTCGGTGATTGTCGCGACCGGGCCATGCTCGGCTGGGTCGGCCGCATGAATTTGCTTTTCTTCACGCGGCCTGCGGCCGCGTCCCAGGCGCCACCGTTCAAGCCAGCGCGGCGGGCTCCGTGGGGGTGGCCGGTGCCTTGGCGGCGGGACCGGGGGTGCGCAACAGGGTGATGCGGCCGTCGTTCCAGGCCTGCTCGAAGTCGGCTTCGACGCGGCGCAGCGCGGCGTCCTCGTCGACCTTGGCTGCGGTCACGCCAACGGCGCGGTTGCGGCCCTGGCCCTTGGCGCTGTAGAGCGCCATGTCGGCCAGGTTGATCGCGCGCTCCAGCGACATGGGCAGCTTGGCGGGCGGCAACGGGAAGCAGCCATAGCCGACCGACACCGTGACTCGCAGCGTTCGCGCCGGCGCACCCGCCTGTGCCGGCAAGCGCACCGGCTCGCCGCCCACGGCGTGCAGGACGCGCGCGGCCAGGGCTTGCACCTGCGGCGCGGCCACGCCCGGCATGTGGATCAGGAATTCCTCGCCGCCCCAACGTGCCACCAGGTCGTTCTCACGCACCACGCTGGCCAGGCGGCGCGCCACTTCCACCAGCACCGCGTCGCCGGCAGCATGGCCGTGCCCGTCATTGACGTGCTTGAAGTGGTCGATGTCCACCAGCAACAGCGCGCCGTTGAAGCCCTGCGGCGCGCCACCCGCACGGTCCGTGCTCGGCTGCGCGGCTTCGTGCAGACCGCGCCGGTTGGCCAGGCCGGTGAGTGGGTCGCGCTGGCTCTGTGCACGCAGGAAGGCGTGGTTGTGGGCCAGGCGGCGGTTGAGGGCACGCACGCGCTTGTAGAGCAGGGCCACCAGCGCGCCGGCCAGCACCAGTGCCAGCGCGACCGCCGCCCACAGCTTCTGCAGCATCGCGCGGTTGTTCAGTTGCGCCGTGATCAGGCTGCTTTCGCGACCCAGCTGTCCCAGCTGGCGCTGCTGCGCCTCCTTGTCGAAGCGGGCACGCAGTTCGGCCAGTGCGGCGTCACGGTTGGCGGCCATGATCTCGGCGGCCAGCTTGCGCTCCTGGTGGTACAGGTCCAGCGCGGTGCGCAAGTCACCGGACTTGGCAAAGGCGTCGCTGAACTCGCGCAGGGCTTCGGCCTCGTCGGCCAGGGCACCTTCGGCATGGTGCGCCGCCAGCAACTCGTCCAGCGCGCGCCGCGCCACCTGGGCCTGACCCAGCGCAAGCCGCGCCAGCGCGCCGTTGTGCATCAGGATGCGCTGCGCGCGCAGGCTGCCCAGACGCTGCACGATGGGCAAGGCCTGCTGAATGGCCTTCAGCGCTTCCTGCGGGCGGCCGTTCTTGACGGCAATGTCGGCGATGTTGGTCAGGTGCACGGCCGCCTGTCGCGGCGAGCCGGCGCGCCGCGCCAGGGCCAGGCCGGCCTCGGCGGCGCGGCGCGCGCCGTCCGGGTCGCCTCGGCGCGACAACTGGCGCGTTTCCATCACCTTGATGCGTGACAGCAGCAGCGCCGATGCATCCAGCCGGGCCAGGCGCTGCGCCTGGCCGGCGTGGCGTTGTTCGGCCGCGCTGTCGCCCAGCATGGCGCTGAGGTCGGCCGCCTGCACCAGGGCCTGGACCTGGCGGGAGGTGTCGCCCGCCATGCGCGCCACCTCGGCGCCAGCCAGGGCCAGGTCGCGCGCGCTGCTGGCCTGGCCCGTTCGGATCATGTGGCGGCCCATCAAGGCATAGGCGCGCCACAGCGATCGGTAGTCGCAGCCCGGTCGGGCGGGGCACAGTTGTTCGTAGATCTGACGTGCGGTTCGGGCGGCTTGTTCGGCGGCGGCGGTTGCACCCCGGGATTCGGCCAGTGCGGCCCGCACCAGGGCCGCATCGGCCGCGGCCAGCGGTTCGCCGGCCGCCAGGCTGTCCAGTTCGACAGCCGCCACCTCGGTGGCCGCGCCGCGCCCGGCGCCGGCCAGCACCAAGCCGCGTGCCAGGGTGAGTCCTCGAATGGCTTCCGGCGGCGCCGGCTGCTGGGCCAGGTCGCTCAGCGCGGCGTCGGGATCTTCCCCGCCGCGCTGGACCAGGACGTCCAGGCGCAGCTGGGCGTCGCGGGTCAGGTCCGCGGGTGCAGCGGCCATCAGCAGGGGCGCCAGCAGGCCCAGGCAACAGGCAGCGAGCCGAGAGGCGGTCTTCATGGCATCACCGCCTGCGGGCCCAGCAGGTGCGTGAGGTCGGCACGGCCGTCGCGCCAGGCGCTTTCCAGCAGGCCAGGCTGGGCCGTCGTCGCCGCGCCGTCTTCTGCGTGCAGGGCGCGCACGCCATAGGCGCGGTTGCGGCCATGGGCCTTGGCCAGGTACATGGCGGTGTCGACCAGGTCGATGGCGCGTTCCCAGGCCAGCGGCAGTCGCGCCGGCTCGATCGGGAAGACGGCAAAGCCGATGGACGCGGTGACCGTGAGCCGCTGCCCGCCCAGCACCACCGGTTCGCCGCCAATGGCCGACAGCAGCCGCTCCGCCAGGGCCTCCACCTCGTTCTGCGGCAAGGTGCTGACGACAACCAGGAATTCCTCGCCGCCCCAACGCACGGTCAGGTCCTCGTCACGCAGCGCCGCGCGCAGGCGGCGCGCCACTTCCACCAGCACGGTGTCGCCGGCGGCGTGGCCGTGGACGTCGTTGATGCGCTTGAAGTGGTCGATGTCGATGAGCAACATCGCACCCTGGAACCCACCGCCTTCGCTGGCCGAGCGTTCCATGGTGGCCAGCAGATGGCGGCGGTTGGCCAGGCCGGTGAGCGGGTCGCGTTCGCTGGCCACCTGCAGCAGTTCGTTGCTGTCGCGCAGCTGGGCGTTGCTGTGTCGCATGCGGCGCAAGAGCACGGCTACCAGGCCGAGCAGCAGCACACCCACCGTGACGCCGGCAGCCCACAGGCGCTGCTGCAGGTCGCGCCGTTCCAGGGTCGCTTCCTTCAAGCTGTTTTCCACGTGCAAGGCGGCCAGTTCGCGCTGGCGGCGGTCGGCGTCGAAACCCTCCTGCAGTTCCAGCACGGCCTGCTGGTGCTGGCGCTGGAAGACTTCGTCCGCCTGGCGGCGGTGGTCGCTGAGCGTGGTCCAGGCTTCACCGAACAGGCCGACTTTTTCCAGCATCTGACCCAGTTCTTCCTGGATGTCCAGCTTTTCCGTAAGTGAGCCAGCACTCTCTTCCAGCATCAAGGCCTGCATGACCAATGCCTTGCCTTCTTCATGGCGGCCCAGGGCAATCATGGCCAGACCTGCATTGGTCAGCGCCACCGATTCGCTGGACAGGTTCTTCACTTCCCGTGCCAAAGGCAGCGCCTGCTGCGCCAGCTGCAGCGCGGTCGCGTAGTCCTCGCGCTTGAGGTAGTAGTCGGCCAGGTTGGCGATGGTCAGGACCTCGCGCCGCTTGGCGCCCGCCCTGCGCGCCAGGTCCAGGGCCGCCTGCGCGGATTGCAGTTCCTCGTCCTTCATGCCCAGAACGCCGGTGACGATGGAGTCCACCGTCATGGACATGCTCTGGGCCAGCAGGTCGGTGGTCTGGCGCGCAATGGCCACGCCTTCGCGGTTGATCTCCAGTGCGCGCTGCGGCTGCTTGGCCAGCACCAGCGCGTAGGCCAGATTGCCGCGCATGTCAGCCCGCCGCCACGGCTCGTCCAGGCGGTCGGCCAGGACGATGGCTTGCTGGTAGAGCGACACCGCCAGATCCAGCTTGCCCATGCTTTGCTTGAGGCGGGCCTGCGTGTCCAGGAAGCGCAGGCGCAGCCGGTCCGGCACGACCGGTGGCAGGCCGGCCAGCGCATCGCTGAGCAGGCGGTCGGCGCGACTGGCCGGTCCGCCCTGCGCCACGGCACGGGCGCGCAAGAGACCGGCCGCGGCCGTGGCCAGCGCTTGGGTCGTTCCCAGCTTGTCCAGCGCTTCTGCCGTGTGTTCGGTGCTGGCGCGGTCTTCCAGAACCAGCTGGAAGTTGCCCCGCAGAAACAGCGCCTCCACACGTTCAGCCCCTGACAGCTGCGGCAACAGCTCATCGATCGAGCGCAGGGCCTCCTCGGGCCGGCCGCGCAATTGGCTCTCGATCTCGTTCAGGCTGGCGGGCGAAGCGGCCAGAGCAGAGCCGGCTGCCCAAAAAAAGGCGGCCAGCCAGCCCAGGAAGGGACGCCGACAAAGGTTCATCAGGCGTTTTTCGGCAGGCTGTGACGGGACTTGAACCGTGGCGCAGGCGAGGGCCGCCACAATTCGCACCCATGACTGCCGTCCAGGACATCGCCGCTCTCCGCCAGCGCCTGCGCGCGCTCGGCGCGGCACCGCAGCACGAAGGCCGGGTCCTGCGGCGCTGGTTGCACAACCAGGACCAGGACGGCGGCCGGCGCAAGGCCGAGCACTACCTGCCGCTGGCGCTGCGGCAGGCCTTGCCGGATCTGCTGGCCGACCTGGACGGCCTGGCACGGGTGGAATCCAGCCACCCGGGCGAAGACGGCTCGGCACGGCTGCTGGTGGCGCTGGCGGACGGGCAGACGGTGGAGTCCGTGCGCCTGCCGCCAGGTCGCATCCCGGGCTTGTGCGTCAGCACCCAGGTGGGTTGCGCGGTCGGCTGCCAGTTCTGCATGACCGGCCAGGGCGGCCTGCTGCGCCAGCTGGGCAGCACCGAAATCGTCGCCCAGGTGGTGCTGGCGCGTCGGCTGGGGCCGGTCAGCAAGGTGGTCTTCATGGGCATGGGCGAACCCGCGCACAACCTGGCCGCCGTTCTCGATGCCATCGACCTGCTGGGCACCGAAGGCCAGATCGGCCACAAGAACCTGGTCTTTTCCACGGTTGGCGACGAACGCGTGTTCGACGCCCTGCCGCGTCAGCGCGTGAAGCCGGCGCTGGCGCTGTCCCTGCACACCACGAAGGCAGCGCTGCGTGAACAGCTGCTGCCGCGCGCACCGCGGATGACGCCCGAACAACTGGTGGAGGCCGGCGAGCGCTATGCCCGTGCCACCGGCTACCCGATCCAGTACCAGTGGACCTTGCTGGCGGGCGTCAACGACGGTGACGACGAGATCGAAGGCATCGTGCGCTTGCTGCGTGGCAAGTACGCGCTGATGAACCTCATCCCCTACAACAACGTGCCCGGCCTGCCCTTTTCCCGACCCAGCTGGGACCGTGCGGCCGACATGGCCCGCCGCCTGCACCGCGCCGGCGTGCTGACCAAGCTGCGCCAATCCGCCGGCCAGGACGTGGACGCGGGCTGCGGCCAGTTGCGCGCGCGGGCCAGCACGGCGCGCCAGACCATCCCCATCCTCGCGGCCTGACATGAACACCATCGCACCCGAAAACGTCCCCGAGACCATCAAGGAACCGCGCCTGTGGCGCGACAACGGCTGGACCGCCCGTGTCGTGAAGAACGAAGACGACGAAGGCTGGGCCGTGGAGATGGTCCTGCAGGGCCAGGACGAGCCGGCCCTGATCGGCCCCTGGACCATGGGCCGCGACAAGAAGAACCCCAAGCCGCTGGACACCAATGCCTTCAACACGCTGGTGAAGACGGCGTCTGAAGTGATCCGCCGCCATGAACAGCAACTGCACGCCACGCTGCACAAGTCGGTGGCCCTGGACACGGCCCAGGGGCGGCTGCAGGTGACGCTGGACATCGTGCCCGACGAGATGGAGCCGCACGCGCTGCTGGCCGCCACCAATGCCGAAGGTGAAACCGTGGCACAGGTGAAGGTGGACGCCGGCTTCAAGCTCAATGCCACCACGGCTGCGCGCTGGTTGGAGAGCGGCTTCGCGCGCCCTTCCTGAACGGCGCTCTCCGCAAGGCGCAGCGTGGTCGCCCCGCGCGAATCACGCCACCGCGTGATACCCACGCGGTATGGCCGCCAGCAAGCGCTTGGTGTAGTCCTGCTGCGGCGCCGCCAGGATCTGTGCCGCGCTGGCCTGCTCCACCACCTGGCCGTCCTTCATCACCAGCACCTCGTCGCTGATGAATCGCACCACCGCCAGGTCGTGGCTGATGAAGACATAGCTCAGGCCGAATTCGTCCTGCAGGTCCTTCAACAGGTTCAGCACCTGGGCCTGCACGGACACGTCCAGCGCGCTCACGGCCTCGTCCAGCACCAGCACTTCGGGGTTCAGGGTCAGGCAACGCGCGATGGCCACACGCTGGCGCTGGCCGCCTGAAAACTCGTGCGGGTACTTGCCGAAGGCGCGGCCGTCCAGGCCCACCTTTTCCAGAAGCGTGCGGGCGCGCTGCTCGCGTTCGGCCAGGTCGGCACCGATGCCGTGGATGGTCATGGGCTCCACCAGCGTCTGGCCGATGGTGAAGCGCGGATTCAAGCTGGCGTAGGGGTTCTGGAACACGATCTGGATGCGGCGGCGCATCAGCTGGCGTTCACGGTCGCTGAGCTTGAGCAGGTTCTGGCCGTCGAAGATGACCTCGCCGCCGGTGGGCTCGTGCAGGCGCAGCAGGGTCAGGCCCATGGTCGTCTTGCCGCTGCCGGATTCGCCCACCACGCCCAGGGTGTGGCCCTTCTTCAACTGGAAGTTGACGCCCTGCACGGCCTTGAATTCGCGCTTGCCGAAGAGCCCCTGCTTGAGCCAGAAGCTCTTGGCAAGGGACTTCACTTCCAGCACCACCGGCGCATCCGGGTCCTTGGGCTTGCTGGTCTTGCCGGCATGGTCCGCCGCCTTGCCGGCCATGTGGTCGTCGATCACCATCAGCCGCGCCGGGTTGCCTTCCAGGCTGGGGCGGCAGGCCAGCAGCGCCTTGGTGTATCCGTCCTGCGGGCTTTCAAAGATGCGCGACACGGGGCCCTGCTCGCGGATGGCGCCGTTGCGCATCACCACCACGCTGTCGGCGATCTCGCCCACCAGCCCCAGGTCGTGGCTGATGAAGAGCACGCTCATGCGCATCTTGGTCTTCAGCTTGCCCAGCAGTTCCAGGATCTGGCGCTGGATGGTCACGTCCAGCGCCGTGGTGGGCTCGTCGGCGATCAGCAGCTTGGGTTCGCAAGTCAGCGCCATGGCAATCATCACGCGCTGCTGCTGGCCACCGGACATTTCGTGCGGGTAGCTGGCCAGGCGCCGCTTGGGCTCGGGAATGCCGACTTCGGCCAGCAAGTCTTCCGCCCGCTTCAGCGCGGCGGACCGGGACAGGCCCATGTGCTTCATCAGCGGTTCGCACAGCTGCTGGCCCACGTTGAACACCGGGTTGAGCGAACTCATCGGGTCCTGGAACACGCACGCGATTTCCTTGCCGCGCAGCTGTTGCAGTTGCGGCAGGCTGAAGCCCAGCAGGTCCTGGCCTTGCCAGAGGATGCGGCCGCTGCGTTCGGCGTTGTCGGGCAACAGGTTCAGCACGCTCATGGCGGTTACGCTCTTGCCCGAGCCTGACTCACCCACCAGGGCCACGGTGCCGTTTTCCGGGATGTCGAAGGACACGCCAGACCCTTCACGCCCAACGGCTTCGGCCCTCACGCCCTTGCCCATGCGGAAGGCGACCTTGAGGTCTTGGATGCTCAGCAGCATGTGGTCACTCCAGCCCGCGCAACTTGGGGTCCAGCGCGTCGCGCAAGGCGTCGGCCATCAGCGAAAACGCGGTGACGAACACCGCCATGAAGAGCGTGGCCACTGCCAGCTGCCACCAGTGGCCCAGGATCAATTCGTTCTGCGCCTCGGCCAGCATGGTGCCCCAGCTGACCTGGTCCACGCGCACGCCCAGGCCCAGGTAGGACAGGATCACTTCGGCCTTGATGAAGCCCACCACCAGCAGGCCCATGCGCACCAGCACCACGTGCAGCACGTTGGGCAGGATGTGCTTGAACATGCGGCTCATGCGGCTGGCGCCGATGGCTTCGGCGCTGCGCACGTATTCGCGGCTGGCGTGCTTGATGAATTCCGCGCGCACCTGGCGGTACATTCCGGTCCAGCCGGTGAAGGCCAGGATGATCACCACGGTCTCCACGCCACGCGTCTTCAGCGCTGCCGCAAAGGCAAAGATCAGCAGGATGTTGGGGATGCTCTCGAAGACGTTGTAGAACCACTCGGTGATGTCGCCCACCTTGCCGCCGAAGAAGCCGGCAAAGGCGCCCATGAAAACGCCGATCAGGCTGGCCACCAGGGCCGCCGCCACGCCCACGAACACGCTGACTTCGGTGCCCTTGATGGCCTTGGCCAGCACGTCGCGGCCCAGCCGGTCACCGCCAAAGGGCAGGGTCTCGGACTTCACCGTTTCCTGGGTCTGGAAAGTCTTGGACTTCTCGTCCCATTCCTTGTAGCGCGGCGCCAGCGGGTCGATGGCCGACAGGTCCACGTTCGGCCCCTTGGGCGACTCGATTACGCCGGTGGCCGCAGGTGGCGCCGGGCCCAGCAGCGTGGGCGGCGCGTTGGGCACGCCCTTTTCCAGCTGCCAGTTGCTGGCCACCAGGCCGGTGGATGACAGCAGGATCAGAGCCAAGAAAAACGCCACCACCCACAAGCTCATCAAGCCCACGCGGTCGCCCTTGAAGCGGCGCCACGCAGCGTGCCAGACGCCTTCGCTCTTCTGTTGGGCGCTGTCGAAAGCGCCATCGGCGGACAGGACTGCGCTCATTTCAGGTGCTCCAAAGCGCATTGCGCAACGCGCGACGCGTGGGGCGCCGGCGGTCTGTCATTCGGCTGTTTGCGGCCCGGTGCGGTCGTTCGTTCGGCGTGTCGTTGGGGGCCAAGGACGCCGGGTACCGGGCTCCGCTCATGTCCCCCGCCACAGTCTGCTGCGCAGCCTGCGGCTCCTCCTTTACTTCGCTGCGCCCGGTACCCAGCGTCCTTGGCCTGCCTCCAGCGTGGCGCGCCACCAGTGGCGCCGGAGCGGGCGATTGGGGTGGCCTGTGGAGCGAAGTAAAGGAGGAGCCGCAGCTTGCGCAGCAAGTTGCGGCGGGGGACATGAGCGCAACAGGCCACCCCAAGCGCACGCGACCGCCACAGACCGAATGACCGCAACGGCCCGCCAACGCTCATCCCCGCGGTTGAATGTGCCAGCCTCATTTCAGCACCACACGAGGGTCAGCCACTTTGTAGGCCAGGTCGGTCAGCAAGTTGATCACCATGGTCAGCACCGCCAGGTAGATGGTCACCGCCTGGATCACGGGAAAGTCACTGCGGTTCACCGCCAGCAGCACCTCGCGGCCGATGCCCGGGATGCTGAAGAAGACCTCGATCAGGAAGCTGCCCACAAAGATGCCGGGCAACTGCAGACCGATGTTGGTGATGATGGGGATCATCGCGTTGCGCAGCGTGTGGCGGAACAGCACGACCCGCTCCGTCATGCCCTTGGCGCGTGCGGTGCGCACGTAGTCCTGGCCCAGTTCGTCCAGCAGGAAACTGCGGTACAGGCGCGTCTGCGGCGCCACGCCCACCAGCACCGCCAGAAACACCGGCAGCGGCACATAGGTGCTCAGGTTGGTCCAGGTGCTGTCGCTCCAGCCCTGCACCGGGAACCAGCCCAGCTGGAAGCCGAAGACGTACTGGCCGATGATCACGTAGACCAGGAAGCTGATCGACAGCGCCACCGTGGTCACCACCATCAAGGTGCGGTCGGCCAGGCTGCCGCGGCGGTAGGCCACCCACATGGCGATGGGCAGGGCCAGCGTCACGTCCAGGATCAGGATGGGGATCATCACCGTCAGCGTGGCCGGCAGGCGGGTGGCGAAGAGGTTGCTCACCTGTTCCTGCGTGGCCCAGCTCTTGCCCCAGTCGAAGGTGGCGATCTGCTTGACGAAGAGCCACAGCTGATACCACATGGGCTCGTCCAGGCCCAGCTGTTGGCGGATGGCCTTGATCTGGTCGGGGCTGGCGTTCAGGCCGCCCAGCACTTCAGCAGGGTCGCCACCGAAGGCCTTGAAGAGGAAGAAAACCAGCAGCACCACGCCAGCCAGCGTGGGAATCATCTGCCACAGGCGCCGAATCAGGTATGCGGCCATGCAAGCACTCCAAGCCCAGGTTCCGGTTCACTGCTTGTGGCAGCACGGCAGGCGGTCGACACAAAAGTGGGCGAGTGTAGGGGTGCCACCCAAGCCACACAGCCGGTGATTTCCCCCCTCGAGTCCCCTCACGCCCAGGGGATCGTGAGCAATCGCCGTGCCGCCCCCAAGCGGGTTGCGCACTAGACTCGACGCCTCTCCAGCCTGCACCCCACGTGGTGCATCACCCGCCATGACCACGAGTTTGCGGCGGTCGCTGGCCCGGGCGGTGCCTTGTGCCCTGGCGGTGGCTCTGTCGCTGGCGCCGGCCCTGCAAGCCTGGGCACAGACTGCGCCGAAGGTGCTGCGCCTTGCCTTGCCTGGGCGAGAGAACAACTTCGACCCGGCGCAGATCAGCGACACGGTGTCTGCGGCCCTCATGGGCAGCCTGTTCGACGCGCCTTTGACCTACGACCACCTCGCGCGCCCGGTCAAGCTCAAGCCGAACACCGCCGCAGCGCTGCCCGAGGTGAACGAGACCTTCACGCGCTTCGTGTTCCGCCTGAAGCCCGGCCTCCACTTCACGGACCACCCGGCCTTCAAAGGGCAGCCGCGCGAACTGGTGGCCGAAGACTACGTCTACAGCATCAAGCGCTACTACGACCCAGCCACACGCAGTCCCACGCTCTTCCACTACGAAAACGCCGGCCTGCTGGGCTTGCCCGAGCTGCGCAAGAAGGCCATCGCGCACAAGACGCCTTTCGACTACGACGCGCCGGTGGACGGCGTGCGGGCGCTGGACCGCTACAGCTTCGAGATCCGCACCGCGCAGCCCGCACCGCGCCTGCCTTATGTGCTGGCCAGCGCGGCCCTGGCTGGTGCGTTGGCACGCGAGGTGGTGGAACTGGACCCCAAGACGGTAGGCGAACGCCCGGTGGGCACCGGCATGTTCCGGCTGGCCTACTGGAAGCGCGGCGCACGCATCGTGCTGGAGAAGAACCCCGTGCACCGGCACAGCGTGTATGACGCCGAACCCAGCGCCGACGACGCTGCAGGCCAGGCGCTGGCTGCCCGTTTCAAGGGCCGTCCGCTGCCGCAGCTGGACCGCGTGGAGCTCAGCTTTGTCGAAGAAGCACAGCCGCGCTGGCTGAGCTTCCTGAACCACCAGATCGACATGGTGGCCCTGCCCAATGAGTTCGTGGACCTGGCTGCGCCCAACGGCCACGTGGCGCCGCACCTGGCCAAGCGCGGCATTGCGCTGCACCGCGAAGTGGCCGTCACCACGTCCTACACCTACTTCAACATGGACCACCCGGTGACGGGCGGCTACACGCCAGAGAAGGTGGCCTTGCGACGTGCGCTGGCGATGTCCTATGACGTGCAGCGGGAGATTGCGCTGGTGCGCCGCGGCCAGGGCCTGGCGCCGCAGACCATCCTGCCGCCGGGCATCCCGGGCTACGACCCGAACCTGCGCAGCGAGATGAGCCAGTTCTCCGTGGCCCGCGCCAAGGCCCTTCTGGACCTGTACGGCTACGTCGACAAGGACGGCGACGGCTGGCGCGACATGCCCGACGGCAAGCCCCTGGTCATCGAACACCACGCCGAGACCACGCACCTGTCGCGCGAGCTGCAGGGCCTGTGGCAAAAAGCCTTCACGGCCGTGGGCGTGAAGAGCGAATTCCGCACCGCGCAGTGGCAGGAGAACATCAAGGCCAGCCGCGCCGGCAGGCTGATGATGTGGAACACCGGCTGGGTGGCCGCCCTGCCTGATGCCAGCTATTTCCTGGACGTGATGTACGGCCCCAACAAGGGCATGAGCAACCACGCGCGCATGGACCTGCCGGCCCTCAACGCCCTGCACGAACGGCAGCGCGCCCTGCCGGACGGCCCGGAACGCTTCGCACTGGTGCAGCAAGCCCTGAAACTGGGCTTGGTCTACATGCCGATGAAGGCCACGAACCACCCGATCAACAGCTGGCTGACCCATGCTGGCGTCGAGGGCTTCGTGCCACACCCATTTATCCGCGACTATTGGCGCTTCATGACCGTCGAGTCGCCAGCGCCCTGAGGAGAAGACCATGACCACCCGCCGCGACATCCTTGCCACCGGCGCCGCTCTGGTGGCCGGCACCACCGGCAGCCTGGCTTTGCACCCGCTTGCCCAGGCCGCGCAGGCCCAGCCTGCGGACCTGAAGATCCTGCGCTATGCCTTCCTGATTGCAGAAACGGGCTTCGACCCGGCGCAGATCAGCGACCTGTATTCACGCACCGTGGCGGCGGGCATCTTCGAAGCGCCGCTGGAATTCGCCTTCATGGCGCAGCCGGCGCAGATGCGGCCCAACACCACCACCGGCATGCCCGAGGTGTCGGCGGACTTCCAGACCTTCACCTTCCATCTGAAGCCCGGCACGCTGTTCGCGGACGACCCGGCCTTCAAGGGCAAGAAGCGCGAACTGGTCGCCGAGGACTACGTCTACAGCATCAAGCGCCACTACGACCCGCGCTGGAAGAGCGCCAACCTCTACCTCCTGGAGAACGCCAAGCTGCTGGGGCTGACGGAGCTGCGCAAGAAGCTCACGGACGAGAAGAAGCCCTTCGACTACGACACGCCCGTGGAGGGACTGCGCGCGCTGGACCGCTACACCTTCCAGATCAAGTTGGGCGAGCCCAGCCCGCGCTTCCTGAACAATTTCTGTGACGGCAGCTTTGTTGGCGCGGTGGCTCGAGAAGTGGTGGAAGCCTACGGCGACAAGATCATGGAACACCCGGTCGGCACCGGCCCGTTCCTGCTGAAGTCCTGGCGGCGCAGCTCGCGCATCGTGCTGGCCAAGAACCCCAACTACCGCGAGGTGCTGTGGAACGAGACGCCGCCTGCCGGCAACGCCCGCCTGCAGGCGGCGGCGCAGAAGCTCAAGGGCCAGCGCCTGCCGATGGTGGACGAGGTGCACATCTCCATCATCGAAGAAGCGCAGCCGCGCTGGCTCAGCTTCAACGCTACCGAACAGGACGTGATGGACCAGTTGCCGGCGGACTTTGCGCCCACCGTCATCCCCAACAACAAGCTGGCCCCGCACCTGGAAAAGCGCGGCATTGCCCTGGTGCGCTACGCACGCGCCGACGTGTCGGTCAGCTACTTCGGCATGGAAAACCCCGTGGTCGGCGGCTACGAGCCGCACAAGGTCGCCTTGCGCCGCGCCATCAGCCTGGCCGTCGACCTGGAACGCGAAATCCGCCTGGTGCGCCGCGGCCAGGCCATCCCCGGCCAGGGCCTGCTGGCGCCGGCTTGCTATGGCTACGACCCCGCGTTCAAGAGCGAGAGCAGCGACTACAACCTGGCGCGCGCCCGCGCCCTGCTGGACCTGCACGGCTACGTCGACAAGAACGGTGACGGCTGGCGTGAACAGCCGAACGGGGAAGAACTGGTGCTGGACTACGCGACCAGCCCCGACGCCACCAGCCGACAACTCAACGAACAGTGGAAGCGCAACATGAACGCGCTGGGCCTGCAGATCCGCTTCCAGACCGCCAAGTGGCCGGAGAACCTGAAAGCCAGCCGGGCCGGCAAGCTGATGATGTGGGGCGTGGGCTGGACCGCAGGTGCGCCGGACGGCGACACCTTCCTGGCCCTGGCCTATGGCCCCAACAAGGGCGGCGCCAACCACTCGCGCTTCAACCTGCCGGCTTTCAATGCGCTGTACGAAAAACAGCGTGTGCTGCCCGACGGGCCCGAGCGCCTGGCGCTGATGAAGGAAGCGCAGAACCTGGCGGTGGCCTACATGCCCTACAAGGTGCACGCCCACCGGGTCTTCACCGACCTGGCCCACCCCTGGGTCGTCGGCTACCACCGCAACATCTTCGCGCGCGAGTTCTACAAGTATGTGGACATCGACCTGGGCGTGGCGCGGCAGCACGGCATTGGCGTGGCCTGAGCGCAGCGCCCGCATGCGCCGCCGGCCGTTCGTTGTCGCGCCGCTGGCAGCGGGGCTGCCTGGGGTGCTGCCCGGTGCGCTGCAGGCCGCGGCCCCTGGCGCGTCGGCGCCGCGCTTCCTGCGCATCGCCTTCGCCTCTTCAGAAACCACCTTCGACCCGCCACAGACCAACAGCGACGCGAATGCCAGCTACATCCTGGCGCAGATCCTGGAATCGCCGCTGCAATACGACTACCTGGCCCGGCCGGTGAAGCTGCTGCTCAACACCGCCGCCGCCATGCCAGACGTGTCGGCCGACGGCAAGCACTTCACTTTTCGCCTGAAGCCC
This sequence comes from uncultured beta proteobacterium, assembly GCA_963750785.1. Taxonomy (GTDB): domain Bacteria; phylum Pseudomonadota; class Gammaproteobacteria; order Burkholderiales; family Burkholderiaceae_C; genus Rubrivivax. The sequence goes on from CAVVSC010000017.1 coordinate 412,784, forward strand.
GGCATCTTCTTCGCGGACGACCCGGCCTTCGGCGGCAAGCCGCGCGAACTGGTGGCACAGGACTACGTGTATGCCATCAAGCGCTTCTACGACCCCAAGTACAACTCAGCCGACCTGTACCTCTTCGAGAGCCTCAAGCTGCCGGGCCTGGGTGAACTGCGCGAACAGGCGCTGAAGTCTCGCAAGCCCTTCAACTACGACGCCGACGTCGAAGGCATCCGGGCGCTGGACCGCTACACATTCCGCGTCATCCTGGGCATTGCCGACCCACGCTTTGTCTACCTCTTCACCAGCCCCCAGTACACCGGTGCCGTGGCGCGCGAGGTGGTGGAACGCTATGGCGACGACATCGGCGCCCACCCGGTGGGCACCGGCCCCTACCGCTTGAAGACCTGGCGGCGTGCGTCACGCATCGAACTGGAACGCTCGCTCAACTACCGCGCCACCTACTACGAAGGCACACCGGCCGACGACCCGGCGGCGCAGCGTGCGGCGGCCCACCTGAAGGGCAAGCGCCTGCCGATTGCCGACGGCGTGCTGGTGGACGTGGTGGAAGAAGCGCAGCCGCGCTGGCTGAGTTTTCTCAATGGCGGCTACCACTGGCTCCAGGTACCGGGCCCGTTCCGGCCGCTGGCTGCACCCGGCGGGCAGCTGGCGCCCTACCTGGCCAAGCGCGGCGTGCGCCTGCAGGCGAGCCTGCAGGCCGACATGACGATGAACTTCTTCTTCATGCAGAACCCACTGGTCGGCGGCTATTCGCCGGAGAAAGTGGCCCTGCGCCGCGCCATCGGGCTGGCCTACGACGGCGAGGCCTTCCGCAGCCACGTGATGGGCGGCTTCGGCGTGCGCGCGCAAAGCACGGTGGCACCGCACACCAGCGGCTACGACCCGGCCTACAAAAGCGAGATGAGCGAATTCAGCCCGGCCCGCGCCAAGGCGCTGCTGGACCTGTACGGCTATGTCGACAAGGACGGCGATGGGTGGCGCGAACAACCCGACGGCCAGCCCCTGACCCTGGTGATGGCCACCCAGAGCAGCCAGCAGGACCGCCGCAGCAGCGAGATCTGGCAGCGCAGCATGAAGGCGGTGGGCCTGAAGATGGTCTTCGAGATCTCCACCTGGCCCGAACTTCTGAAGAAGAGCCGTGCCGGCACGCTGATGATGTGGGGCTACTCCTGGTCGGCCAATTCGCCTGACGGCGGCTTCTTCCTGGCCATCGCCTACGGACCCAACGCCAGCGAATCCAACGACCCGCGCTTTGAACTGCCGGCCTTCGACCGCCTCTTCGAACAGCAGCGCGCCCTGCCCGACGGCCCGGAACGCGAAGCCGTCATGCGCCAGGCCAAGGACATGCTGGTGGCCTACATGCCCTTCAAGGTGCACCTGCACAACGTCTACATCGACCTGGTGCAGCCCTGGACCGAAGGCTTCTGGCGCCACCCCTTCATGCGCGACTACTGGCGTTTTGTCGACCCGGGCCAGCCGTCACCGTGACCCGCAAGGTCGGGACCGTACACAGGCTGAACCCCGATTGGCGCCACCAGCACGGACGCGTAGCGTGTGTCCATGCACACCGCCCTCAACCACGGCAGCATCCGCCCACCCCGTGTCCAGGTCTATACCGACTGGTTGGCACGCGAACGAGGCTTGCACTTCGGCAGTTATGACGCCCTCTGGCGCTGGAGCACCGGCGACCTGCCCGCCTTCTGGCAAAGCGTGTGGGACTTCTTCCAGATCGAATCCCCCACGCCGCACCGCGCGGTGCTGGAAAACCCCGTCATGCCCGGCGCGCGCTGGTTCCCCGGTGCCCAGCTCAACTTTGCCCGACAGGCGCTGCGCCATGCGGACGCGGCAGATGCAGCGGGCCACCCGGCCATCGTGTTCCAGAACGAACGCATGGCGGCACCGCAAGAAGTCAGCTGGCCGGAACTGAAACGCCAGGTCGGCGCCTTGGCCGCGCGCCTGCAGGCCGCGGGCGTGCAGCCGGGGGACCGCGTCTGCGCCTACCTGCCCAACACGCCGCACACCGTGGTGGCCTTTCTGGCCTGCGCCAGCGTGGGCGCGATCTGGAGCGTGTGCAGCCCTGACATGGGCCCCGTGGCCGTGCTGGACCGCTTCCGCCAGATCGCCCCCAAGCTGCTGGTGGCGGTGGACGGTCAGGTGTGGGGCGGCACCGCGCACGACCGCCGCCCGGTGCTGCGTGAGGTGCTGGCCGGCCTGCCCAGCCTGCAGCACCTGGTGCTGGTGGCAGATGTGGACCCGGGGGCACGCGCCGCCGACTTCGCACGCGAGGGCCTGGCCACGCACGACTTCGCGGATTGGACGGCTGGCGACCCCGGCGCTTGGCAGCCGCAATGGCTGCCCTTCGACCACCCGCTGTGGATCGTCTACAGCAGCGGCACCACGGGCCTGCCCAAACCCATCGTGCACGGGCACGGCGGCATCGTGCTGGAACTGCTGAAGGGCGGCGCGCTGCACAACGACATTGCGCCGACTGCGGGAACGGGTGAACGCTTCCATTGGTTCAGCACCACCGGCTGGGTCATGTGGAACGCGCAGGTCGGCGCGCTGCTGGGCGGCACCACCATCTGCATCTATGACGGCAACCCGGGCGGTCCCAACAAGGCGCCGGACTGGGGCACCCTGTGGCGCTTTGCCGCGCAGGCCGGCGTCACCTGGTTCGGCGCCGGAGCGGCCTTCTTCGCCAGTTGCCTGAAGGCTGGCGTGGTGCCGCAACAGCAAGGCGACCTGTCCCGGCTGCACGCCATCGGCAGCACGGGCAGCCCCTTGTCCGACGAGTGCTACCAGTGGATCTGGGACCAGCTGCCCCAAGTGAACGGCCAGGACATCTGGTTGAACCCCATCAGCGGCGGCACCGACTTTGCCGGCGCCTTTGTCGCCGGCATGCGCACCCTGCCTGTGGTCAAGGGCGAGATGCAGTGCCGCTGCCTGGGCGCCGCCGTGGCGGCCTACAGCGAAGACAGGGAGGAGCTGACGGACGAAGTGGGTGAACTCGTCTGCACGAAACCCATGCCGTCGATGCCGCTGTACTTCTGGAACGACGAGGGCAACCGACGCTACATCGACAGCTACTTCGACATGTACCCCGGGGACACTTCGAAGCCTGCGGCCTGGCGCCACGGCGACTGGATCCGCATCACGGCGCGCGGGGGCGCCGTCATCTACGGCCGCAGCGACGCCACCATCAACCGCCACGGCGTGCGCATGGGCACGTCCGAGCTCTACCGCGCGGTGGAAGTGCAGCCCGAGGTGCTGGACAGCCTGGTTGTGGATCTGGAATACCTGGGCCGCGACAGCTGGATGCCCTTGTTCGTGGTGTTGCGCGACGGCCTGGTGCTGGATGCGCCGCTGGAACAGCGCCTGCGCCAGGCCATCAAGGCCGCTCTGTCACCCCGCCACGTGCCCAACGACATCTTCCAGGTGCCGGCCATTCCGCGCACGCTGTCTGGCAAGAAGATGGAACTGCCGGTGAAGAAGCTGCTGATGGGCGCCGAGCCTTCCAAAGTCCTGAATCCGGACGCCATGGCCAATGCGTCCTGCGTGGACTGGTTCGTGGCGTTGGCCCACCAACGCGCGGGCCAGCCGCCGCAGGCCCAGCCTGGCGGGACCTGACCGGGATGGGCTTTTCGGCAGCCCCGAATCAGCAAAGAGCCGATGGCCCTGCGGCCTGCGGCGGGCTACAACCCTGCTGAAGCCAGGAGCCCCAGCAGACCCATGGATGTCCTTGAACGCGCGACGGTGCTGCAGTACCACCGCCACCGCCTGGCGCAGCATGGCCCGGGCACGCCGCAGGCCCTGGGCTGGCGCGGTGCCGACAGCCAGCAAAGGCGATTCGAGGTCATTGCTGGCGTGACGGACTTCAACGGCGCTTCGGTGCTGGACCTGGGCTGCGGCACCGGCGACCTGAAGGCTTTCCTGGACGCGCGCTTCACGGGTCTGCGCTACCTGGGCATCGACCAGATGCCTGAATTTGCCCAGGCCGCCAGTGCCCGCTTCGCGCACCAGGCCGACACGGCGTTTGTTCAGGGCCCTTTCGACAAGCTTGCGCTGCCCAAGGCCGACGTGGTGGTGGCCTGTGGCGCCCTGGGCTACCGCTGCGCCGACCCGCACTGGGTGTTCAGGGTGATCGCCCACATGTACGCGGCAGCGACCCGGCTGCTGGTCTTCAACGTGCTGGACGCACGCCACTTTCCTGCACACCCGCTGCTGGTGGGCCGCGACGTGGCCGAGTTGCAGGACTTCTGCCGCAAGCTGTCGCCCGTGGTCGAACTCCTGCAGGGCTATGCCGCGGACGACGCCACGTTCGTGATGCGCACCCACGCCACCGTTTGACGTCTCCATGTCCCGAACCAGTTTCATCGTGCTGCTTGTGCTGGCGCTGCTCTGGCTGGTCGAGGGCAGCGTGGGCAGCGCGCTGCCGCCCAAGGAGGTGCTGATCCTGGCCGGCCCCAAGCAGGGCAGCTATGACGACCATGCCCACCGCTACCTGGACTTCCTGCGCAAGCCCGGCTTTGGGCCGCGCATCGAGAACGTCGACAACTCGCTGGAAATCGTCACCCGCCTGGACGACGAGAAGGCCCGCAACCAGGTCGGCTTCACCGCGCAGCAGGTGGACGCCAAGGCCCACCCCGACCTGCGGTCACTGGGCGCCGTGGAACTGCAGCCGCTCTTCGTGTTTGTGCGCACGTCCTTGGGCGCGCTCGACACGCCGGCCGCTTTCGCGGGCAAGCGGCTGGTCATGCCGCCGGCCGCCAGCGCCACCGCGCAGGCTGCGCTGGATGTGCTGAAAGCCTATGGCGTGCAGACCGAAGCCCAGCAGATCACGCACCTGCTGCTGAAGGAAGCCGCGGCCGCGCTGCAGCGCGGTGAACACGACGTGGGCTTCTTCATGCTGGCGCCATCGAGCGAGGTGATCCGCGACCTGGTCAAGGATCCTGGCCTGCGCCTCTTCTCCTTCAGCGAAAACGTGGCCCTCACGCGCAAGCTCAGCTACCTCAAGCCGGCCCTCTTGCCACGCGGCGCCTATGACCTTCGGGCGCCGCTGCCACCCCAGGACGTGGCCCTGGTCGGCGCCACGGTGAACGTGGTGGTGCGCGAGAAAATGCACCCGGCCCTGGTCTACACCCTGCTGGACACGCTGAAGGAAGTGCATGGCGGCGTGTCCCTGGTGTCCGGGCACGGCGATTTCCCCAGCCTGGTGGCCACGGCCCTGCCCGTGCACCCCCTGGCCAGCGAGTGGGCCAAGACCGGCACGCCCTGGCTCTTTGCGCACCTGAACCCCACGCTGGCCGGTCTCGTGGACGCGTATTGGGGACCAGCGCTCTTCCTGCTGGCCCTGGTGTCGGCCTTTGGCACCCTGCGCTCGCTGAGCGAATTCATCCAGGATGCCGCGCTCAATGCCGCGCTCTTCTTCCTGAGAGCGCTGCAGCGCCGGGTCGACGCGGGTCGCAAGCCGGGGCCGCTGAGCCGGCTGCTGTTCCGGGCTGCGGAAGCCGTCGTGGTGCGCGAGGACAACGCCGACCGCGCGCGTGCCCAGCTGGAAAAACTGCGGCCTCACCTGGGCCTGGGTTGAGGCGCAGGCGCGGCGGTGGCCGCGTTCAGGGCTCGGCCAGGGTCGGCGCCAGGGCCGTGAGCAGGCGGCGGCGCAGCGCGTCGATCAATGCGTAGATGCACTGGAACACCAGCACGAAGAACAGCATCACCAGGGCCATCAGGGCACCTTGCTGGCCCAGGCTGGGCAGGCGTTCCAGTTCACGCAAGGTGACCGTGGTGGCCTCGATCACGCCCACCGCGGCCCCGAAGCCCGAGGACAGCACGACCACGAAGAAGGCCCGCGCCAGGCTCATCAGGAAGAGCAGCGCGCCGGCGTGTGAACCGGCGCGCCACTGGCGCAGCGCGTCCAGTGCGTTGTCGCTGACATAGGCCGTGGTGTAGACCGCCAGCGCCAGCACCACCGCCCACCACGCGTCCAGGCCCAGATGCCACGGGCCCAGCGCCACCTGAGGCGGCAGCACGTTGACCAGGAAGAACATGACGACGAAGGTGGGCGCGGCACGCATCACGGCCACCAGGACGGCGCTGCCCTGACCCGCCTTGCCACCGGCCAGCCGCGCCGCCGCCAGCGGCAAACCCAGCAGCAGGCCCAGCGTCAGCGCGCTGGCCGCGATGCCCAGGTTGACGCCCAGCGCCGCGGCAAAGCGCAGCACGAAACCGGGCAGGGCTTCAAGCACGGGCACCTGCCTGCAGGCTGCGTGCAGCCACTGCCACCTGCCAGCGGTTCCCCAGCCACACGACGGCCGACACCAGCGCCATGTAGAACACCAGTAGCAGCGCGAAGGTGGTGGCACGGTCGGTGGAAAAAGAGGCAATGTCCGTCTGCGCAGACAGCAGTTCGGGCACGCCGATGAGCGACGCTGCCGGGCTGCCGCGCGTGGCGTTGACCACAAAGGCCACCACCTGCGCGCGCGCGCGCTGCACCGACTGCTGCAGGCTGGCCTTGGCGCCTTCCAGGCGCAGGCTGGCGCGGGCTTCGGCAATGGCCTGCCCCGTGTTGCTGCCATTGAAAAGTCCCAGCACCGTGACGGCCAGGGCCAGGGCCAAGGTCGGCGAGTGCGCACCCAACGCAGAGCCCAGCACGCCGGCAAAGATCATCAACAGCACCAGCGGGGTGGACTGCATGCACATCAGCAAGCCCCGCGCAGGCCAGCGCAGCCAGCGGCGCCGGTCGGCCAGGCCGATGGCAAACACCAGCCCGAAAGCCACGGTGGCCAGGACGGCGCCCGCCACCAGTGCCAGCGAATAGCCCACGCCGCGCAGGAACAGGTCCCGTGCGATGCGGGTCTTCAGCATGGGCAGCGTGATGTGCACGCCGCAGCAGTCGCGCAGGTCCTGTTCGAGGCGGTCGACCACCGGCGCAAAGGTCGTCGGCTCCAGGTGGTTGTCGTAGGGCGCCGCGCGGCAGGCCGCGAGGGTGATGGCAGCGGCGCCGGCGCACGGCGGCTGGCTCCAGCGCTGCTGCTGTGTCCGCAGGAATTCGGTGTCGATGCCGCGCGCAGTGGCCATCTGCAGCATGCTGCCGTCGGCGTGCATGTCCTGCATCGCCAAGCCCAGCGCGCGCGCCAGGTCGGCACCGCCGGCCTTGTCCACCGCGGCGCCCCAGGGCAGTGGCGCAAAGCCGAACTTCAAGGCCTGGCGCGCGCGGAAGCTGTCCTGCAGCCAGTGGCGGGCGAACAGGCTGTCGTCCTGCGCGGCCAGCACGCAGCCACCGGTGTGCAGCTGTTCGATCATCTGGTTCGCGTCGGCAAACAGCATCAGGCGGGCGCCGTGGCTGGCCAGTTCGGCATTGGTGGCGTTGCCCACGGTGACGCACACGGTCTTGCCAGCCAGGTCGGGCAAGCCCGCCAGAGCCAACTCGCGCCGGCCCACCACCACGGTCTTGGATTGGAAGTAGTGCGGCTGCACGAAAGTGGCCTGGCTGTCGCGCAGCAAGGTGTGGCCGGTGGCGGCTATGAGGACATCCACACGGCCCTCGCCCAGCATCGCCATGCGGTTGGCCGGTGAGACCGTGACAAAGACGGCCTGCACACCGAGGCGCGCCGCCCAGGCCCGCGCCAGATCGATTTCAAAGCCGGTCGGTGCCTGGCCGCCGTTGCTGCTGCCAAAAGGTGGGTAGTCGCTGCGCACGCCCACCCGCAACTGCCCCGCGCAGAGCACACGCACCAGGGCCTGCGCGGCCGCGTCGCCGCTGTTGCAGGAGGCTGCCGCCTGCGCCCTGGCCTGCCCCAACAGGTTCGCCAGCGCCGCCGGGTCGGCGTGCACCGGGCCCGCGCCCAGACACGCGGCGAGCCAAACCACCCCGACCAGCCAGCGACGCCACACCGGGTCAGACGTGCAAGGAAGGGGCGTGGCGGATGTCCAGCACATGGAAGTCGGCAAAGGCGCAATCGCCCAGCTGGTGCAGGCCGTGGCCCAGCTTGGCCTGCAGGACGGGCGCGGGCAGCCCTCGCAACTTGTGCTGCGGCAGCGGCACCGACACTGTGCTGGCCACCAGCGCCTGCAGGCCGGCCGTGGCCAGCATGGCCTGCGTCTGCTCCAGGCCGATGAAGGCGTTGTGCGTCATCACCACCAGGCCGCCCGGGGCCAGGTGCAGGGCCAGCCCGCGCAGAAAGGGATCGACCAGGGCACGCCCGTCGGCACCACCACAGCTCCAGCTGGGCAGGCGGCCGTCGTCCAGCGCCTGCCGCACCGGGAACTGCGGCAGGTTGGCGGCGATCACGTCAAAGCGCTGACCCGCACACGGTGCCCACATGTCGCCCTGAACCACCTGCGCGCGCGTGCCCAGGCCCAGGGCGGCCAGCAGGTCGCGCGTGCAGGCCACGGCTTCCGCTTCCAGATCCACACCCAGCGCCTGGCGCGCGCCCTGGGCCAGCAGCGTGGCCATGACCACGCCGCTGCCGGTGCCGATTTCCAGCACCGAGGCGCCCTCCAGCCGCGCCGATTGCTGGCGCAGGCGCAGCATCAGCGCGGCGGTGTATTCGGTGGGCTGGAAGTGGGCGGGAATCATGGGCGCGTGGCCTCACCACTTGGCGGGCAGCGGGTGGTGCTTGAGGATGCAGTCGATGACCGCGGTGGAGGTCTGCGTCCCGGTCGCGCTGCGCCCGCGCATGACCTCGCCGGGGATGGGGCGCTGCCCACTGAAGTGCGGCGGGTGGACATGGAAGGAGTACACCGGGCCATTGGCCAGTTCGACGACAAGTTCGTAGTCCACTTTGCCCGGCCGGTTCAGGCTCTGCCAGCGGCCTTTCTCGATGTCGTAGTCGGTGACGTCGCCGTCCTTGCCGAAGGCCGTGTAGATGGTGGGCGATTCGGCCTTGCGCTTCTGCTCGGCCTCCTGCTGGGCCTTCTGCTGCTGCACCGCCAGCAGTTGCTTGGCCACGTCCGGGTCGGCCCGCACGGTGCTCAGGATCTCGTCCAGGTCGGCGTAGTCCTTGTCGCTGTCCTTCATGGCCTGCAGGACCTTGCGGGCTGCGTTCCACAAAGGCGTGCTGTCGTTGAAGTGCTGGGACGCCAGCATCATGACGCCGGTGTCGGCGCCGCCCACCTTCACGCACTGCGCGACGGGGCCGAACGCAGCGGCGATGCGGACGCGTTGCGCCGACAGCCGGGCGCTGTGGTGCAAAGGCCCGGGTGCGGGCTGAGGTGCCTGCACGGGCGCCGGCGCCGCCACCGCGCGCACCGGTGCGGCGGAGCGCTCAGCCTTCCGCATCGAAGGTGAAGAGACGTTTCTGGCCATCGGCGAGGCTGTTGATGTGTGCGGCCTTCACCAGCGGCACGACGTGGCCGGCGATGGCCGGCGACTGCTGGCACAGCGCAACGATGTCCGCGTCCACCACCACGCAGCTCACGCTGGTCTTGTCCTTGGCGTTCTGCTTGGGCAGGTAGAGGTCCTTGCCGCCCAGTTGGATCTGCAGGTTGAATATTTTCGGATTGGCGTTCTGCAGGTCATTGCGGATCTTGGACCCGTCGTGCTGCGCGAAGACCGTGCCCAGGTTCATGGCGGCCACAAAGCCGGGGAATTCATCCCTCTGCTCGCCCGTCATGGCCTTGATTGCGGTCGCATAGCCGTCAATGCCGCCACCTGCGTCATTGCTGTGGAAGCGCAGCAGGAACGCCGGCAGCGTCATCACGGTGACGGTGCCGCCCACCAGGTCGGCCAGGTTCTTGGGGACCGTCACACCCAACTGGTCGAGGATCTGGGTCACGTGCTCGACGTTCACCGTGTCGTTGCCGCTCTGCAGCTTTTCCTTGATGGCCTTGACCAGGGCGGCAATGGGCTGGCCCTTCTTGGCGGACAGTTGGGTGCCGTACTTCTTGAGCTTCTTGCCGTCCAGTTCGCGTTGCACCACGGGCCGGGCCTGCACGGGAGCCGGACTGCCGAACAGGCCTTGCAAACGCCGGTCCTGGGCCTGGGCGAGCGGGCTGTCGCTGATCCAGCTGAAGCCGCCGCGGGCGGCCCCGTCGGGCGTCGCCTCGTCGCGCTGCGCGACGGGAGTGGCGCGCGTGGCGTGCAGGATGGGCATTCTCTCGGCGTGGCGCATGGCAGGTGGGGTGTCGCAGCTAGAGGTCGCAGCCAGAAGTCGCGGCTACAGGTCGCGGCGCGACTTGCTCTGCAAGGCCTTGGCGCCCATCAGGTCGGCTTCCTTTTCCAGGCTGGCGTCATCGTTGACGGCCACGCCCGCCATCTGCAGGGTGGGCTGCACGCGGCCCTGTCTCTGCTGCACCACGTGCCAGGCCTCGTGTGGCAGGTGCTGCTCCTGCCCCGGCGCCACGTGGATGTCGTTGCCCTGCGCGTAGGCGTGCGCGTCCAGTTGCGCGGGCTGGCTGGAATTGGCGTGCACACGCACATCCGACAGGTCCATGCCGGACAGGGCCTCGACGCCGATCTTCAAGCCGTCAGGCATGCCGGTCTGGTTGGGCTTGGGCGCGGATCCTTCGAAGCGGCCTTGCAGCGGCTCCTCTTCTTCCGCCCTTTGAACGGCAAAGCGGCCCTGCAGCAGTTCTTCTTCCGGTGCGGCCCTCTGGACTGCAAATTGGCCTTGCAAGGGCAGCTCTTCCTCGGGCCCTGCGCGCTGCACCGTGGTGTCGGCCTTCATCTGCAGTTCTTCTTCCGGACCCGCCCGCTGCGCCGGTGCACTGCCAAAGGCAGACTCGATGCGGGCGCGCTGCGCCGCGTCGCGCTGGCCGCCGCCGTGCGTCCCGGCAGCGCCGCCGCGGGACTCACGTTGCGCGGCAGCGCGGTTGGCGTGCTCGGGTCTTGCAAGCGCGGTACGGGTCTTCATGGCAAAAGCTCCTGTGAAAGACATGGGGTTCACTCGGGCGGTCTCAGGGTGCGCCACAGGCCAAAGGCCAACGCGCACAGGATGCCGCCGGCCAGCAGCATGCTGGTCAGTTCCAGTTGCTGCAAGAGCGGGTCGCAGGTGAGCAGTGTGGCGCCCACCAGGGACGTGATGAAGGCACTGCCCAGCAGGACAAGGACCAAGGGCCTCCCCAGTGCGCGCACGCGGCAGTTCCACAGGTACAGGCCCAGCAGCAGCGCGCCCACCAGCACCAGCGCCTGAAAGCTCAGCCGCAGCGGCACACGCCATGGGCAGCCCCATTGGCACAGGCGGTCGCTCCACTTCGGTTCGGCGCCATAGGTCTCGGCCATCAGCTTGCTGACCTCGCTGCCCTGGCCCACACCTTCCACCGGCATGGGCCACAGGCCGACGCCACCGTAGTTCCAGCGCGCGTAGGCAAAGTCGTCGCGCAGCCCTGCCTTGCCGCCTTCCAGGTGCAGCTGGGTGTCGCGCCGGGTCAGCAGCACGGGCACGATGCTGGTGAGCAGCGCCACGCGGTCGTGGCCCTTGATGTTGCGGGAGTCGTCCAGCCTGGCGCGCAAGAGCTTCTTGAAGTCCGTGGTGGGGTCGGACAGCAGCACCAGGAAATTGACGGCGATATCGGTCTGCACCGGGCGGGCACCGCTGCGGTCCTGCACCAGGCTCAGCCGCAGCTCGTCGATCTGCGCCTGGTTGAGCACGCGCTCGGACTCCTGCACCACGCTCCAGAGCCGGTCCAGGCCAAAGACGCCGTCGGCCAGCACCAGGTGGTCGGGCACCACGATGTTCAGCCGGTAGGGCCGGTCGGCGCGCGGTGATGTGGCCACGGCGCCGCGGGCCGTGGCCGGCGTGGGCGTGCCGTCGGCGGCGCCGGTGCGGCGCATCTGCTGCATCACGGCACGCACGAAGGCATAGAGAAAGCGCTCATAGCGCTCCCGGTGGCGCACGCCCTCCTTGTCCTCCAGGCCGACCGGTTCCAGCGTGTCTTCGAAGAAGATGGTCAGCCCTTCAAAGGCCCAATCCGGGTCGCGCCAGCGCTTGATCAGGAAGCCCTGCCACCACGCGGTGCTGTCCGACAGCCGCGTCTGCAGCTGCTTCCAGGTCTGCGCAGCGGCGTTGGCCGCCAACTCGTCGATGCGCTTGTCGGTGGCGCCGCGCAGAAACGCCCAGTCGCGTCGATGCAGCCCCAGGTCGACCTTCACGTCGTACTGGCGGGCGGCGCGCACAAAGGCCAGCGGCTGCGGCGCGCCGTTCGGCTCGGCCAGGTGCAGGGAGCCGTTGTCCTCCAGTTCGGCACCCATCCAGGTCAGGCGCGAGAAGAGGCCGAAGTTGACCTGCTGCGCGTCCTTGGCGCCGTGCCAGTAGGAAAACAAGCCCATGGCTTCGTCCGTCGTCGCGGGGCGGCAGGCGCAGGCTGCGGCCGGGGGTGCCAGGGCCAGGGGAGTGGCCTTGAACAGCGGTCGCTCCTTTTCGGCCTTCAGCACCACCTCGCGTGCCAGCTCTGCGGTCAGCAGCTCGTCGTAGAAGTCGACCAGGGGCTTTTCCTTGGGCGGTCGCCGGGCCGGCGCAGGCGGGGCTGCCGCACCGCTGGCGGCTCCCCCGACGCTTGCCGACGCCAGCGTCGAGGTGCGCGCGGGCCCGCCTTCGGCCAAGGCCCTGGCGTCGCGCAGCAGGGTCACGGCACGGCGGCTGGCCTGCGGGTGCAGGGCCGGCACCGCTTGGCGGCCTTCTGCGATTTCCAGCGCGCCCTTGCGCGGCGGGCAGGTGTCGTCGATTTCTTGCTTCAGCATGTTCGCCACGGCGCGCACGTGGAAGCGGAAGTACTCGCACACATTGGCCTGCAAGGCGTGGCGCAGCAGGGCTTCGGTGGGGAACTCACGGTCCTGCAGGGGGCCCAGGATGGCCTTGAGCTGGTCTTCCGTGGGCACCGGTACCGGCCGGCCCGCCGCTTCCGCACTTTGGGCGTCCTTCTGCTGGTCTTCGGTCAACACGGACAGTTCGGCAATGTCCTTCTCGGTCAGCAGCCACACCCGCGGCACGCCGGGTGGCAGGTCCGGCTTGACCGCCGCGCTGGTGGGCGGCATGGCGATCTGCGGCGTCTGCGGCTTGACGACCGCCGGGCCGTGCACCCGGATCAGGTAGCGCTGCTCGGTGCCGTGGCTGGCATCCTCCAGCCGCAGCACGAAGGGGTAGTCCTTGACCTCCGTCGGCGTGCCGGACAGGAAGCCCTTGTCGTTGATGGCCAGGCCAGGCGGCAAGGCCTCCGGGTCAAAGATCAGCTTGAAGGGCAGCTTGCCGGCGCGCACCAGCTGGAGACCCTTCCAGGCCTTGTCGACCTGCAGCCGCACCAGTTGCAGGCGGTTGTAGATGAGCTCGGCCCCGGACGCCGCAGAGGCTGGTGAATCTGCGCTCGGGCTTGAATTTGAATTTGCGACCGTGCCGGCGTTTAAGTTCCCGTTCCCGTTCCCGTTCCCGTTCCCGTTCCCGCTCGCGGGCCCAGTCTGCACCGGCGCAGACGTCGTGGCCGCGGGAGCGCTCGGCGGCACCGGCTGTGCCCCCGGCGTGCCCGGCAATACCGGCAGCAGGGCCGCCAGCAGCGTGACGCACAGCAAGCGCCTCAGCCGCATGCACGGGCGGCAGCGGGGCTTGCGGCGGCGGGTCGGCCCGTTCATGTCTGCACCGTGCGTCCTTCCTTGCGCAGTTCTTTGGCCACGCCCTTGAGCAGATCAGGCAGGGTCATGCACTCGCGCCGGTCCTGCAGGGCCGCGATGGCCGCGGCGCGCACCACGTTGGCAATGGCGCCGCCGGACAGTTCGTGCTGCTCGGCCAGCTGGCGCAAGTCCAGGCCCGGGGCCAGGCGGCCGGTGTGGCGCAGCATGCCTTCCCACAGGCGCAGGCGCTGGTCGGCGTCGGGCATGGGAAAGTGCACCAGGGACTGGAAACGCCTCGCAAAGGCCTCGTCGATGTTGCCCTTGAGGTTGGTGGCCAGGATCACTGTGCCGGGGAAGTCCTCGACCCGCTGCAGCAGGTAGCTGACTTCCTGGTTGGCATAGCGGTCATTGCTGCTGCTGGTGCTGGTGCGCTTGCCGAAGAGGGCGTCGGCTTCGTCGAAGAAGAGGATCCAGCGCCGGTTGTGCGCCAGGTCGAAGACACGCCCCAGGTTCTTCTCGGTTTCGCCGATGTACTTGCTGACGACCATGCTCAGGTCGATGCGGTAGACGTCGGCGCCCGTGGCCTGACCCAGCAGCGTGGCCGTCAGTGTCTTGCCCGTGCCCGGCGGGCCGAAGAACAGGCTGCGGTAGCCGGGCTTGACGGCCTTGCGCAGTCGCCAGCCGTCCAGCAGCGTGTCGCCGTGGTTCAGCCAGGTGCTGATGGCGCTGACTTCGTCCATCACGTCCGGGCCCAGCACCAGGTCGTCCCAGTGCAGCACGGTGGTGATCAGGTGCGCCGGGAAGTTGCTGCTGAAGTCGGGCTTGTGCGGCTGGCCCGTGGTGAGCAGTTCCCGGAACTCGGGCTGCAGCTGCAGGCTGGCGGCCAGTGGCGGCTCGCCGGGCGCGTCGTGGTCAAAGGCCAGGATGCCCTTGCGTTGCAACCAGTGCGCCGCATCGAACAGTCGCAGGGCCGAGAAGCGCCGTGCCAGGTCTTCACCGGCCAGCAGGAACACCGCGGTCTCGCAGGTGGGCAGGAAGCCGCCGTGCGTCTTGCCCTTGGTGCCACCAAACTCCGTGTAGCCACGGTCCAGGTTGCGGTTGCGCACGAAGAGCGTGTCCAGCAGCTGCGGCCGCACATGCGGGGTCAGGGACAGCACCAGCAGCAGGCGTTCGTCAAATCCCCACTCCTTGCCACCCACCAGCTGCGCATACGCGCTGCCGTCGTCGGGTGCCGGAGGCTCCAGCTCCCGCACCTCGGTGACCTCGCAAGGCTGGCCGAAGTGCAGGCACAGCCGGGCCTGCAGCACGCGGTCCAGCCACTGCAATTCCAACTCCAGCAAGGACTCGCCGGCCGCAGGCCGCGCCTCCTCCAGCGGCCGCCGCGGAGCCGGCTCCGCTGGTCCGCTGGGGGCGCCCCCCTGGGGGGGAGCGCCGAAGGCGCTACGGGGGGGGGCCATTTCATCGCCACTGGACATGGAGGACCTCGGGCATCCAGGGGAACTTGACGGTGCTGTAGCCCCAGGGCAGGCGGTCCAGCAGCATGTCAAAGGTCTGCGGCGGAACGTGCAACTGCCAGGCCTCGTCGGCATGTTCCAGCCGACCCTCGCGCATCAGGAAGGTCTGGCGCAGACCCGCCGGGCTGGTGTGGCCCAGCGCCGACCAATGGGCGATCATGGCCGCCAGCAAACCGTCGGCCGCTTCTCGTTCGGCCGCACGCAGCTCCACTGCAGGTGGCACCGGCATGTCCAGCGCCAGTCCGCAGAGCAGCTTGTTCAGCGCCAGTTCAGGCTCTGGCGCGGCCGCCTCGCCGCTGGCCAGGTACTGCAGCAGCAGCGTGGCGCGCTGGGCGGCTTGCAGGTCGACAAAGGACTTGTCCTCCACCAGTTTCAGCAAGCCGAAAAGGCGCTGCAGGTAGGGGCCGGCCAGAACCAGACCGGCGTTGCCGATGAACACCGGCTCACCCGCCAGCGGCGGGAGCCAGGGCAGCGTCAGCGCGGGCGCGGGCACTGCCGCGGCCAGGGCCGGGGCGGGCGCGCTCGGGGACGCGGGGGTTTGAGAGTGCGTGTTCGTGTTCGTTGGCGCGTTCGTTGGCGTGTTCGCCAGCGAAGCCTTGTTTCCGCCCGCCAGCCGGCGCAGGGCCTGCGCGGCGCGCTGCAGCAGGCCCGGACCGTCAAAGCGGCGGTCTTCCTGGAACAGTTCGCGCAACACGGCGCGCGCCACCGCCGGCCAGCCGTGCTGCGGCGGTGCGGGCAGGGCTTGCAGCGCCGGCCACACCTGATCCAGCCCAGCCGCGTCGGCCGGGCGCAACCACCCCAGGGCCCGGCGCAGCTCATCGGGGCCCAGCAAGGCCGACAAGCGTTCTGCCGCCAGCGGCGACTCCAGTTCCCGGGCCAGCGTCGCGCGGGTGCGCTTGTCGTCGATTCGCAGCAAGGCCAGCCAATGGGCGCGCGCCTGCGGGTCACTGGGTGCGTCGCTCAGCAGGTCCGGGCCGGCTTGGTCGACCGCGCCGCGTGCCCCGCCCGTGTCACCTGCACTGGCTCGCAGGTGCGCAACTGTCGCGGCCAATGGACCGGTCGCGGGCCGATCGGCCGCGATGGGCGATGGCGGAATCGGCACGGGCGCCGTGCGCGTCAGCCAGGGCGCCAAGGTGTCCGGCGCAAGCCCGTAGGCCACGGCCTGCGCCTGCAGTCGGCGCGCCAGCACCGGCACCGTGATCTGCATCTGCCAGGCGGCCTGCTCCAGCAGGGCCCCCAACACCTCCGACAGGCGCGGGCCTGGTGCGCCGGACGCGCTGCCTGGCAGGTGGTGCGGCAAGCTGCACAAGAGCTGCTCCGCCAGCTGCAGCCGCGCCGCGTCGGCCGACTGCAGCCGGGTGGGAAGGGCCGGTGCATCGGGCGGCGGACGGGCGCCAGCATGCCTGAGCGCGTCGGTGGCAATGCCGCTCATTTCCAGCGTCAGCAAGCGCAGCAGGGCCGCAACTTCACGGGCTGCGCCGGGCAGGTAGAGCGCCAGCAGCGGCTCCACCATAGAAGGCAGCAACTGGGCCGCCAGCGGGCGCCGGGTGCGGCTGTGCAGCGACAGGCTGCGCAGCGCCAACCGGGCTTGCTCGGCGGGGCCGCGCAGCAGGGCCTGCAGGCTGGTCGCCGCAGCGGGGCTTGCGGCTTCGTTCGCGGGTGGCTCCGGTGTGTCCGCAGCACGCCGCTGCTGCGGGCTGCGCGCCAGCGCCTCGGCCGCGTGCGTGAACAGGGCAGACAGCTCTGCGCCGGCTGCGGTCGTCGCGGCCTGCGCGGCCAGTCGTGTGGGCGGCAGGCCGCGCCAGGCCGACAGGTGCAGCAGCAGGCCGCGCAGAGCTTCCGCGCTCGCCGGCAACCCGCCCGGGCCGGATTGGGGCGTGGGCACGGACAGCACCCAGGCCAGCACGGCGTCGCGCCAGTCCACCGCCACATGCGGGCCGGCACCACGCGACAGCTGTTCGGCCGCACGCGCCAACTGCGGCGCGTCCGGCAGCAGCAGCGCCAGCAAGTCACCCCAGGCAGCAGCGGGCATCCAGGCCAACACCCGCTGGCGTTCGCGCGCGCTGCCCAGGCTTTGGCGCAGCAGTGCGCGCAAGGCCGCAGGTTCGGACTGGCGCAAGGTCTGCCAATCCTGCGCCACATCGTCCCAGGCGCCGGCGGGCGCGGCCGCCATCGCGTCCACCAGGCGCAACAGCAGGGCCCGGTGGCGCTGCTGGCCCAAGGCCTGTGCGGCGGGCAGGGCCGCGGGCTCCACGGGCACGCACGCCGCAAAGAGGTCCATGAGGGCCGCCGCACCTCCCCGGCGGGCATGTTCGGCCGCGCGGCGTGCCAGCAGGGCGGGACTGTCGTCCTGCGCGCGGGCCAGCGCCTGCACCACCTGGTTCAGCGCGGCCACGGCATGGGTGGCGCCGCCCCACAGCAGCGCCGACAAGACCTGCGCGCGCAAATCCGCAGCGCCGCTGGCGTGGCGTGCCACCGCGGCCAGTGGCTCCAGGCCCTGGTTCAGCAACGCGCTGTCGGCCGCAGGCAAGAAGCGCTGCAGCACCCACAACCAGGCGCTGGGCGACAGGCCGTTGAGCAAGCGGGGCAGTTCCGACGGCGTGGTGCGCCCCTTGCCCCAGCCGCGCGCGAGGTGCAGGCGCAAGGCGGCGGGCGACGCCACGGCCGCGTCGGCCGACAGCGCGGACAAGGCTTCCGCCGCCGCGCCAGCGGGCAGACCCGCCGGTGCTGCGGCAGTCGCGGGCAACCAGAGTCGCCAGGCGTCGTGCCGCGCCCGGTCGGCTGCGTCCACGGGTTCGGCCTGCAGGTCGGCCCGGCATTCTTCCGGGCTGCGCAGGCGCTGCAGGGCCAGGCCGCGCCACCAGGCGGCCACCAGGGCTTGCGGGGTGACGAGCGCAGGCTGCGTGGCGTGGATCAGTTCGAGCGCCCACTGCACCCGCTGCGCAGGGTCACAGGGTGCGCCGCCGCCCTGCCAGGCGCTGGGCAAGGCGTCAAAGGCCAGCGCGGCCAGTGCTTCGGACACCTCGGGCGCCTGGGCCGCACCCAAGGCCTGGGCCAGATGCAGCGCAAAGCTCTCGCGTGTCAGGCGCGCCGCCTGCTCGCGCCGGCTGGCCCAGGAAGGGGACGCCGACCGGGTACCCGTGGCCGACGACGAACCGACCGCCGGAGCGCCTCTGGGCACGGGAACGTCGGCTGTGTCGGCAACGGGCGGAGCGGCAACAGGCAGAGCGGCACCCAGCCAGGCGGCCATCAGGGGCGCGGCCGTCAGGTGGGTCATGCGCTGCGACGCCTCGTCCGCGGCTGCCGGGGCCAGCAGCTCACGCAGCAGGCGAGTCCAGGCCTCGTGCCGGGCAGTGCCTGCAAAGGGATGTGCACGCACCGCGGCTTCCAGCCGGGCGGCTTCGTCCTGCGGCAACCACAGGGCCGCGGTCTGCAGCAGCAGCGCCTGCGGCCAGTGCTCGGCCATGCGCCGGCGCACACGCGCCTGCACGCCACGGGTGCGCAGCAACTGACGCAAGGCGTCGCTTTCATCGGCCTGCAGGCGGGACCACAGGCCCAGCAGTTCGCCCGGGTCCTGGTCCGCGGCCGACGCGCCGTCGTCGCCCAGCAAGGCCTTCAGGCGCCGCAGGGCCGCTCGCACCGCTGGCGCGGGCCTGCGCACCGGCAGGCGCAGCGCGCTGGACTCCGGCGAGCGTCGCAAGGCCGCGGCGGCCGGTGGGGTGACAGGCGCCGGTGCGGGATTCAAGGCCCGCTGGA
This sequence comes from uncultured beta proteobacterium, assembly GCA_963750785.1. GTDB lineage: Bacteria > Pseudomonadota > Gammaproteobacteria > Burkholderiales > Burkholderiaceae_C > Rubrivivax. Next base: position 431,600 of record CAVVSC010000017.1, read on the forward strand.
TGTCACTCCATTCGGCAGGCAGCTGCCAGGCCAGGCGTTGGCGAAGGCTGGCGTCCAGGCTCTGCGTGCGCAGCCAGGCCACCAGCGCGGCCGGGTCGCGCTGCCACTGCGCGCGGGCCAAGGCGCCGGGGTCGGTGGCTGGCGCGGCATGCCAGGGCAGCTGGCCATGGCGCAGGTAGTGGCACAGGGTGTCCAGATCGGATGCGTCTGCGCTCCGCCATTGCGGCTCCTGGCCGTCGCGGTCTTGCTGCCTGTCGGCGTGTTCCTGGTCACCGACCAGGGACCGCCCCAGCGCCGACAGCGCCTCCTGCACCGCCTGGCGCAGGCGTTCCGCCCAGGCCGCTTCGTCGGCATCCGCAGGCAGCCAGCCCAGGTTCAGTTCCAGCGCCGGCAGGCGCAGCACGGCGTCTTGCCCCAGGGCGCGGCTGAATTCTTCATCCAGCACGCGCAACGCCAGCCCTTGCGCGAAGGCCGCCAGGCGCTCCTGGGCGTCAAAGGCCTGGTCCTCGCTGTCGAAGTCGACCTCCAGGCACAGCTCCTGCACGACATGGGCCTTGCTCATGGGGCCCGCCTCATGCAAGCGCCCCTTGGGCAGGGCTCAGCCGGGCCAGCACGGCAGCGGCCGCGCGGTCCATCTGTCCGGCACGCCGGTCCGTGGCACCGCGCAACCACAGGCGTCGGCAGACGAGCCAGCGCCTGTAGGCGGTTTCGAAGTCCTGCAGCGCGGCAAAGTCCAGCCACAGCGTCTGCGGCACCAGATGCGCAGGGCAATTCAGGCGCAAGGTCTCTTCAGCCAGCACCTGGAAAGTCGGCGAGGCCGTGCGCAGCGTCCAGTTTGGGAACACGGCGGTCAGGCGCAGCACCTGGTCGCCCTGCGGCATGCGCCAGCGCGCCTGCCCCGCCCCGGTGTCCAGAACCGGCCTCAGCAGCACGTGTTCCACCAGGTGCAGACCTTCGCAGGCCGCGTGGGCGCTGAGCAGGCTGCTGCGCAGGCGGTGCGCGGCGGACCGGGCCTGGGCGGCCGTCTGGAAATCGCCCAAGGGCCACCAGGCGGCGGGCCCGCTGTCGTCAGGACCCACGAACAGGCGGTGGCGGCCTTCGGCTGCCCGCGGCAGCACGGTGAAGTGGTCGTGGCCCATGGCGGCCCGCCACTGCAGCGGGTGCAGCACGCGCAGCTCCTTCGGCGGGCGCGCGGGCGAAGCCCGCGGCACGTCCAGCACGCTGGGCAGGGTCAGCACCTCGGCCTGGGCCAGGGCCTCCGATTCATCGGGCGCCAGCTTGCGCGAGCGCGGGCCCAGCGCCCAGCCGTGGCGGGCCAGTCCTGCGCAGAGCGGCCGCGCATGCACCTGCTCAAACCCCAGCAGCAGTGCCAGCCGCCGCGCCAGCCCGCTGGTGTTGTGGGCATCACCTCCGCTGCGGCCGCGCCAGGCCGCGCGGCGGTCGTCAAAGCCGCCGGCACGCTGGCGCGCCAGCAGCACCACGTCCTTCAACCAGGCGGCCTTGTTGCGCACCAGCAGCGCGTCCAGTTCGGCGGTGCCGAGGTGCGCGCAATGCAGCCGCATGGCGTGTTGCGGCAGGTCTTCGCCATGCAGGGCCAGCAGGTGGTCCAGCAAGCGCAACTTGCGCTTGGCCGAGCTGTCCAGGGGCCGCAGCACAGCGTCCTCGAAGCCACTTCCGTCCAGGTCCGGGTCTGGCTCCAGCAATTCATCCAGGCCGGGCACCTGGCCAGGGCCCAGCACCTGCCACCACTGGGTCTTGCGGCCGCCGCCCTTGGCAGAGAAGAGCTCGTGCACATGCGACAGCTGGGCCAGGCCGTTGGCCAGCACCTGGTCGAACAGCATCAGGTAGGCCTGCAGCTGCAGCGCGCGGGCCTGGCGTTCCTTGCCGTAGCTGTCCGGCACGCCGTGCACGCCCAGCCCATAGATGGCTGGGAAGTGGTGCTGCACCGACAGGTAGTCGGCTGGTGGCCGGTAACGTCCCGTGGGCAGGCGCGCGCGTTCCTCGTCCTGCAGCGTGTGCGCCGCCAGCAGCCGCTGTCCGCGTGCGTTGGCGCGCAGGTCCTGCACGCGGCGCCACAGCTCGGCCGCGTCCACCGGCAGCTCATGCGTGCGCCGCTGCAGCTTCACCTGCAGCGGCTGCAGGTGCGCGGGCACCGCAGGTCCTGCCGGTGCAGAACCGCCGCCGGGCACATGGAGGCGCAGGGCCCAGGCATCACCGCCCCAGGGCGTGAGGCTGCGCACGGCCGAGCCGTCCTTCAGCAACAGGCTCAGGTCGAGCACGGCCTTGACGCCGGTCACCTTGCCCAGTTCGCGCGAAATGTCGTCGATGTAGAGCATCTCGACACCGTCACCGTGGCTGCCGTCGCCATCCTGCGCGTCCCCGGCATGGCCGCGGTGTTCGGCCACCATGAAGCCGTGTTCGACGACCGGGCCGTCGTGCAACTGCTCCAGCGTGAAGCCGCGTTCGTGCAGTTCACGCCGGCCCGACAGTCGCGCTGCACGGTCCACCACGGCGGCGGCGCGGTAGTAGACCTCGGCCAGCACTTCGGCAGGGTCGGCCGAGCCGGCCACTTCCAGGGTCGCGCACAGGGCACAGTGGTGGTCCGCGACACTGCCGACTTCCGGAGCCAGGTCTTCGCCCAACGGCCGCTCGGCACGCCAGCCCTGCTGCACCAGGGCCACCGAGTCGGGTGCGCCGGCGGGCAGGTTCGGGCTTGGCTTGACCTGCAAGAGCAGCACACCAGGCAGCTTGCGGTCGGGCAGCAGTCGCACGTCGTCCAGCCCGGCCACCCGGTCCAGCAGGCGGCGGCGGTGATCGGCCAGGGTGGTGGCGTGGCAGGGCAAGGCCTGCTGCGGCGGGTGCAGCGCCAGGGCTTCGAAGTCCAGGCGCCCGTCGGGCCCGGTGAGCAGGTCCGCCACCGGAAACTCGCTGCGGTAGGCCAGCTCGGAAATCGCGTAGCAAAGCGCCTCCAGCATCGTGATGCCGGGGTCGTGCAAGTTGTGGTCGGTCCAGACCTGGCCGCTGGTTCGCTGCAGGCTGTCCAGCCCCAGCGCACGCAGGCGTTCAAAGCCGGTGCCGCGCGTCTGGCGCGTGCGGCGGCTGATGGTGGCCGGGGCGGGCAGGCTCATCTCAACGGGTCCGGCCCGCGGGGCGGCAAGGCCACAGCTCGGTGACGTGGGCCTGGATGGGCACGCTGCCGAGGTAGTCACATGCGGTGCTGACCACCAGGTCGTAGGTGCCTGCCTCGCCGCCGGGCTGCCAGCGCAGTTCCAGCCTGTCGCAGCCCTGGCCGTACCAGGCGTCCACGCTGCGGATGCGGTTGCGCCGCCTGAACAGCGGCCGCAGCCAGTCCAGCCACAAGGGCCATTCGGCTTCGATGCGGCCGGCGTGCACGGCCACGGCATGCAGCAGCGCGGCGCGTTTGCCGTCGCTGTTGCGCACCGAGGCCACCACCTCAAACGCGTTGCAGCCGCTGAGGCCGGCCACCAGCACGTGCGGCCGGCCGTCGGCCATGGGCTGCGACTGCGGCGGCAGCGAGGTGGTGCCCACGCGGCCCTTCGAGGCCAGGATGCCGCCCACGTGCAGGGTGTGTTCGGGGTCGGCCTGGGCCACGCCCACGCACTGGTCCGAGTCCAGCGTCAGCAGGGCCTGCACCGGTTCACGCGAACGCCCGCCCGCGCGGCCGAACACCAGCCGGTCCCCGGTGGCGGCGTGTTCGATCTGCCACAGCGGCGTCTGCTGCTGGTCCTTGCGGTAGAAAGTGACCAGGCGTTCACTGGTCACGGCGCTGGTGATCTGCAGGCCGTGGTCGACGGACTTGCGGAAGCCCTCGTCGTCCATGTGCAGCATGGAATCGATCAGGCCCTCAAAGTCCTGCTGGCGCGGCAGCTTGCCGGCCCTGAACAGGCTCTTCAGCGAATCCCGCGTGGCGCCGCTCATTGGATGGCCCCCATCACCGGCGCGCCGTCGGCAGCCACGACCAGGGTCTCGCCCACGGCCAGCTCGGTGACGCCACTGCTCTTGGGCCAGGGGCTGCCCTGGTGGTCTTCCAGTTCGATCAGGTGCGTGTCCAGCGGCAGCACGACGCCCCAGGGGTGGCGTGCACGCAACTGGTCGCGGTGCTCCGTGTCTTGCCGCGCGGTGTCGCCGTAGTGGTGGCTGCCGTCGTCGTCCCGCACCACGTGCAGCAGCGACAGGCCGGACACCCCAGCCACCCCCGGCACGCGCCGCACCTGGGCCTGCACGTCTTCGCAACGCAGCTGCCAGCCCATGCGCGGGCCGAAACCGGCGTCGTGCCAGGGCGAGAGGTATTCGACCAGCGCCCGGTTGATGAGCCGCCGCGTGGCGCCGGGCTGCGCCGCCGGCTGCAGCTGCACGCTGCAGCGCACCTGCACCCGTTCGTAGCAGACGTTGCGCACCAGCAGCTGGGCAAATGGCGAGGCACGCTCCTGCAGCAGTCGGCGAATGCGCTGCAACGCCAGCGTGTCCAGTTGCAGCACCTGGGTGCCCATGTCCGGCGCATTGCGGCGCGCCGCGGGCAGCACGGCCACCAACACCTGGCCCGGGCTCAGGCTTGCGGCAGGCGCCATGAAGCAGCGGGCCTTGTAGACCTCGGGCGCGTGGGCCAGGACCAGGCGCTCGAAGTCCCAACCCAGGCTTGCGCGGTTCTTGTGGCGCAGCCGCTCGGCCGCGCGCAGGCGCAACTGGGCCGGGTCCTCGGCCGCTTGCAGGCCACTGGCGGCTTCAGGCTGCAGCACGCCGACCAGGCCGGGAACCGGCGTGTCGGTCTGCGTGATGCGGCCCGGCGGCAGCGGCTGGCCCGGGACGGTGCTGTCCGCGGCAGCTCCCGGAAGGTCCGGCAGGTCCGGCAACACGCGGGCCAGCCGCAGCCCATGTGCCTGCACGCTGATCAGCCGCGCGGTGGCCTGCAAGTCCCGCCGGGCGGACACCCGCAGCCAGTACAGGCCCCGGTCCAGCACGGCGTTGTCGCGGCTGGCGCCGCGCGGCAGCTCCAGCTTCACCACGCCCGAGGTCAGCAGCCCGAACGTGGTGTCGGACAACACATGCCGATGGTCCAAGGGCTGCCACTGGTCCCGCGCCAGGAGGGCCCAGCGGACCTGGGCGCGCCCGGCGTCACCGGCCAAGGTGGCGGCGCCCTGCGGCTGCATCTGGAACAGCAAGGTGAGGGGTCCGGACAGGCCTTCCTCATCGTCGGGGAGCGACAGGCCGATGAACAGATTGCCTTCGGCCGCCAGCTCGGGCAGGACGCCGGGTGGGCGGCCCTTGCGGGCGCGCTGCAGCGGCGCCACACCGAAGGGGTGGATATGCAGCAGCTGTTCCCGGGTAGCGGTGTCCGCCTCCGTGGCCGAAGCGCCGGGAACGGCCAGCGGGTCCAGTGTGGTGCTGGCCGCGTAGTGCAGGCGCAGCGACTGCAGTTCCGGCGTGTAGGGCGGCGGCGGCAGGGTGGTGCGGCTGCGGCGCCAGGCGCTGGCACGCGTGCGGGCGCTGACCGCGTCGGACAACAGCGTGGCATAGGCTGCGTGGCCGAAGGCGCCGGGCGGGTGGTTGATCTGCAGGCGCAGCAGGCCGTCGCGCACGTCCGCAACTTGGTCCAGCGGCACGCTGCTGGCATGGGCGTTCTCGCGCACCGACAACGGGTCCACCACGACCTGGCGCCGCGCCGGCGTGCGGCCCTGCGCGTCGGGCGGGTCAAACAAGCTTTCGTGGGCCGAGACGCCGCCACAGGGCCGCCACAGGCCGTCGCGCAGCAGCGACATCGCCACCGTGTAGGGGCCGCCCGCCTGTTCGGGTCCATAGGCCTGGTAGTGCGCCTGCAGGCCTTCGGAAGGCAGTCCGCTCCATTCGAAGCTCAGGCTCAGCGCGTCCAGGTTCTTGGCCGCGGCTTCGGGTGCACCCAGCACCAGGGCTGCGGCTGTGCTGGGCAGCGGACCGAAGGGTGCAAAGACCTTGCTGGCGTCCAGCGGACCCAGGTTGTTGTGCAGGACCAGTTCACGCACCCCGGCCACCTGCACCGACAGGTGCACACGCGCCAAGGCCGCGTGTTCCAGCAAGGACAGCGGGTGGATGCGCGCCCGCGGGCTGACCTGCAGCTTCAAGAGCGGCAGCCGCGCGGTCCACTGCCCGCCGTGCACGGCCGGGTCGCAGGCACAGACGGGCGGGTCTTCCTGCGTCAGCTGCACCACCAGGCGCAGGCCGGACTGGCCGGGTCGGGGCATGTCCAGCTGCACGCGGCGCACAGGCAACCAGCCGGCTGGCTCGGTCAGGCTCAGGTCGAAGAGGTCGCCCACCACGCGGTGGAACTCCATCTGACGGAACAGGGGCGTGTCCTCGACCGTGCCCAGCAGCGGCGCCAGGTTGCCATAGGGCATGCCGAGCTGGGTCAGCTGGCGCAGCAACTGGCCGCGCTGGCTGTCATCCAGCACCACGCGGGTGTCCAGCAACCAGCGCGCGTACAGCTGCCCGGCCGCGCCGCGGAAGACGTCGGCGCTCTGCGTCTTCAGCACCACCTGCAGCAGCGTGTCCAGCGGCGCACCGGGCCAGTCCAGCTGCAGGTCCAGCTGGACGCGGCGCTGACCTTCCTTCATCAGCAGCAGCGGCGACGCGATGACCAGGCCCAGCGGCGCGTCATGGCTGTCGGCGCCGCCACCAAAGGCCGGCACGGGCGCGGCGTCCGGCTCCGGCAGGCCCAGCTCCTGCGCGCGCACCGCATAGACGTAGCCCAGGTCATGTTCGGGCTGCACGTCAGCGGAACGTTCCAGGCGCAAGGTAGCCAGGGCCGCCACACGCGCGCGGCTCACGTCCAGGGCTTCTTCGGCACGGAACTTCAGCGGCTGGCCCGCCGCGTCCTTGCCGGCCAGGAACAGGGTGCCCGCGGCCACCTGAACCGGGTCGCTGCGGCGCGGGTCGGCCTGCAGGGCCACATGCACGCGGTCGGGCTGGGGCTGGCGCGGCACGAAGCCCAGCACCTCGCGGTGGTAGAAGTTGAAATGCCGGTCGCCCAGGGTGTTGATGTCCTGCTGCGCACGCGCGTACAGGCGCATGAAGCTCAGCAACAGGCCCACGGCCGCGTCGTGGTGGCCACTGTCCAGGGTCTGCGGCAGGCGCTCGCGCGCCAGGGTCTGCAGGCGTGAGAGCGCAGCCGCCAGAGACAGGCCGACGCCACGCAACTGCTGCCGTGGTGCGCTGGCCGCAGGAGACCATTTCAGCGCGCTGTGCCACAGCGGGCTGAGTGCGGCTACGCGCGCAGCCAGCGCCACGCCGTTTCTCTGCAAACCGCCATAGCCGTCGTTCAGCCACTTCAGCTGGCCCGACAGCTGGCCGCGCACGGCGTGGGCGAGCGAGTCGCGCACGGCCAGCACGGCGCTGAGATCCTCTGGCCCCTGCCGGTCGTGTGGGCCGCTGCGGGCCACGGCGTCCAGGCCCAACAGCCACTCGTCCATCTTCTCGGCCAGATCCAGCACATCGTGTGCGGGTGCCGTGGCCTCTGCGTGCCGGGCGTGACTGGCAAAGCCCTGCTGCCAGGCGAAGCGCGGGTAGCTGGCCATGTCGGCGAGCAGCAGCGTCTCGTCGCGCCGGAACAGCGGCTCCCAGGTGCCGTCGCTGTGCTTGTTCAGGTCCACGTAGCGCAGGCGCGCGGCCAGGCGTCGGCTCAGGGCCAGCAACTGGTCCAGCTGCAGTTCGTCCACGGCAAAGGGCTGGTCCAGCGCGGGCAGGGAGCGCTGGCGCTGCGTGGTGCCGTCCTTGCTGCCCGGCATGCTGGGAACCGGCTGGCGGTGCATGCTGCTCATGCCGCACCACCCGTCCAGGCGTCACCGCGCGTGCCGCGGCCTTGCTGCAGGTACAGCGGGAACACCAGGTTGTGGCGCGAGTTGGTGGTGCGGATGCTGTAGTCCAGCAGGATGCGCAGCACGCCTTCCTGCGGGTTCTCGAAGTCGAAATCCACCGCGTGCAGGGTGATGCGCGGCTCGAAGAAAGTGACGGCCTTTTCGATCAGGCTGCGCATCTCGGTCAGCGTGGTTTCATTCACCACCTCGAAGATCAGGCGGTGCAGGCCGCAGCCGTAGCTGGCTTGCATCACACGTTCGCCCGGCGCCGTGGACATCAGGATGCGCAGGCTCTCTTCCACGTCCTGCACCTCCGACACCAGCATGGCTGCGCAGCCGCGCGGCTCGAAGGCCGGCGGAAAGGCCCAGCCCTGGCCCAGGAAGTCGCGGTCCAGTGCGGTGTCGGACTTGGCGCTCACGGCCTCATCCTCCGATCATCACCGTGGGCAGCCCGAGCACGATGCTGCCGCCGTGCGCCGTGCTGTCACCGATGCGTGCCGCGGGCTTGCCACCGATCATCACCGTGGCCGAGCCCTTGATGATGGCGTCCGGCGGTCCCACGCAGACGGCGTTGTCGCCCAGCACCGCAGCGGGGATGCTGCCGATCAGCACCGTCGGCACACCCGGGCCGACGATCGGCCCACCCACGTGTGGAATCGGCGGCAGCCCCGGCGTCACCATGGGGCAGGCGTGCATGTCGGTCAGGCGTGCAGCGGGCGGCATGCAGGGCTCGGTGTCAATTGATCATGACCATGGCGCCCTTGACCGTGGTCTGGCCAGACGCCGACAGCTCGGCCGTGGCCGAACCCTTGCCTGCAAAGCCGACATTGGCCGTGCAGTTGATATTCAGGCCTGCCACCTTCACGTCGGCCTTGGACGTGATGCCGACCTCGCCCACCGCGTCCAGCGTGATCTTGCCCTTGGCGGTGATGGTGATGTCCTTCGGGCTGTCCAGCGTGATGCCGCTGGGGCCCAGTTCGACCTTGTTGTTGTTCTGGTCGGTGAGCGTGATGCTCTTGTCCTTGTCGCTGATGACGATCTTGTTGTTGCCCGGCGTGAGCAGGGTGATGATCTTGTCCTTCTCGTCGAACTCCAGCTTGGACTTGCAGCGCATGACGATGGCCTTGGTGTTGTTCTCGGCCGCCAACGTGTAGGGCGGCGGGTTCTTGCTGCTGTACAGGCAGCCGAGCACCACGGGGAAGGCGGGGTCGTTGTTGAACCAGCCCAGCAGCACTTCGTCGCCCACTTCAGGAACGAAGAAGGCGCCAAAGGTGTTGGAGGCCAAGGTCTGCGCCAGCCGCGCCCAGACCTGGTCGATGCCTGCGGTGGGCGCCTTGACCTGGATCCGGTGCTGGCTCTTGGGGTCGGCGTCCAGCTTCAACACCACGCCGACGTGCAGGCCTTCGATGCCTGGCACGCGGCCCGCGGCCGGCGGCGCCACCACGTCACTGCGTTCGGTGAACCATTCCACTGCATGGCCGAACTCCACGTCGGTGGTCCATTCGCCGTTGCGCAAGGTGTGGGTCAGCGCGGTGATCAGCACATTGCCCTTGAAGCGGTCGCCCACACCTTCCAACGTCACCAGCTTGCCCACCTGGGCCAGGGCACTGCCCTGGAAGCGGACATGGCCACGCAGGCGCGCCAGGCCCGACTTCAGTTGCTGCGCCTTGGCCCAGGTCGTGAGTTCGGCGGCTTCCAGCACGGTTCCGCTCTGCAGGTCGATCTCGTTGAGGCCCAGCACCGCGGCGAGCGTGGAGCCGCTCAGGTTGCCCTGCGAAGTCATCGCGTCGGGGTTGGCGGCCGTGCCGCTCACCACGTCCTGGGTCGCCAGGTCCCAGGCGCTGGCCTTGACGGTGCTGAACTGGTGGCGCGCGTCCACTTCGGCCTGCAGTTCCAAGATGTCCCGGCCCCAGCCCAGGGTCAGCACCGGGCTGCTGCTGGTGGCAGGCGCGGCCACCTTGAGCGTGCCGTCCTCGGGCACCACCAGCAGGCCGTTGGCTTCGGCGCGCGACAGCAGGAAGTCCCAGTCGGTGCAGTAGTGCTGGACCAGCGAGCCGTGCGTGATGCTGGTGCTGTCCACCGCCGCCGTCAGGCCGCGGCCCTGGGCCAGTTCGGCGATGAGGTCGCTGTCGGTCTTCTCGGTCCACACTTTGTTGCGGCGGCCCACGGTCAGCTTGACGGCCTTGTCGCGGCACTCCACGGTCAGGCGCGCGCCGGCCTGACCGTCCATGTGGATGCCGTGGCGCACAACGATGCCCTTGAAGACGGTCACCTCCTGTTCGCCGTAGCCCGCCTTCAGCTCGACCTCCGCGCCGGGCAGGAAGGTGGCGGCATCGCTGAGCGGCAGCTTCTGCTCGGGCATGTCGCCGTCGATCATCACGATGGTGGCCGTGGGCACGCGGTTCACGGCGCGCCAGATGGTGACGGATTCGATCTCCGAGGTCTGGCTCACGTCCGTGCCACCGCACAGCAGGCTGACACGGACCGGGCCTTCGGCATTGAGAAGTGGTGAGACGGCCACGGGCTCACTCCAGGGGCGGAAAGTGCAGTTCCAGGCCCGGCTTGAGGCGGCGGAAGTCGCCCAGGCCGTTGAACGCAGCGACATCCATGTAGAAGCCGGCGTCACCATAGATGCGCTGGCACAGCAGCGGCAAGGTGTCCCCTTCGCGGACCTGCACACGGTGGCTCAGGTCGGGCGAGCTGCGGTTGGACACCAATTCGCCTTCGCGCTTGCTGGTGGCCCCTGTGAAGGACAGGTCCACCTTGGCGCGCAGCGGTTCGCCACTGGGCTTGAACAGCGTGAACTGCGTGCTCATGCTTTCCAGCCGGCCGAAAAAGATCAGGCTGCCCCACAACAAGCGGACATGGGGCGGCTCGTGCAGGGTGCCGACATAGTTGTAGGCCACGTTGTGCAGGTCTGCCAGCTGCGCCTTGACGCTCCTGGGCGAACGCGCGGACGCGCCGACGCCGCCCGGCACGACGCCTGTGCCGTCCAGCACCAGCGCGAAGCTGACCTTCTCGTCGTCCACGGCGCTGAACTTGGCGCTGGCGGCGGAGTCGCCCAGCGTCTTGTCCTTGGAGTACGAGATGCCTGCCGTGTGCTTGAACTCGGCCGGGTTGATCAGCACCTCGAAGCGCTCGTTGGTTTCCAGCGTGAGCGTGCCGTCGGTGTTGACCTTGTAGCGTGTCATCACCAGGCGCGACTTGGCCCCGCTGGCGCTGGCGGCGCTGGTGGACGAAGTCGTGGTGGCGCCGAGCATGTCAGCGCTCCTTGGCGGACTGCAACTGCTCGCGCAGCCAGGCCTTGCACTCGGCCAGGATCTGCGCCTTGGCGCGTTCCAGCTCCCGCGTGCTGGCCGCGGTGGTGGCGGCGGCCGTGCTTGGGCGCACGCCCACTTGCGAGCGGATCAACACCTGGCGGACTTCAATGGTCATGGGGGTCGTCCTGGTGATGTCTTGCGTTGCTGGCTTCTGGCAATGTCTTCTGACGATGTCTTCTGACGTCTACATCTCGCGCTTGACGTTGAGGTAGGCCAGCTCCACTTTCTCCAGCGCCACCTCGTTCTTGCTGCTCTGGAACGGCTCCACGTCCCACTTCACCGGGTAGGCGTTGTCAAAGGTCCACAGGCGCAGCGGCTGTCCTTCTTCGTCCAGCAGCGCCACCTGCAGCAGCTTGGTGGTGACCGCATTCCCCAGTCCGCCTTCCAGCACGTCCCGGCACCAGGTGACCAGGCGCGACGTGTACGGCGCCACCCCGCGTTTGAGCACCAGGCGCGGGTGCTTCACCACCTTGGGCAGCGTGTAGACGAAGCGGTTCTCGCCTCCTTCCACCACGGTCTCGGTCTCCATCTCGGCAGCGATGCCGCTGACTTCACGGAACGAACAGTCCGCGTCCCGCGTCGCCGTGCCGAAGCTGACCCGGAAATGGAAGGCCACCGGCGGGTACAGCACCGGCGACGGCGGGCGGCGCGCGGCAGCCGCTGGCGCAAGCGGCAACGGTGCTGCAGGTGGTGGGGCCGCGCGCCGCGCGGCATCAGCCCGCGCAACCGGCAGCGGTGGTGCAGGCGGCGGCATGGCGTCAGGCGTTGGCGATGGTCAGGCCTTCGTGAGAAATCACGATCGTCTCCACCGCCACCTCGTTGCCCTGGGCCTTGAGGTCCGTCCCGCTGATCTTGTTGGGCCAGGCATTGGTCAGCGTCCACACCATCGTCGGCGACCCGGCCTCGTCGAGCAGGCTGATCGTCACGGGCTTGCGCTTGATCGTGTTCATCTTGATCTCGTTGAACCAGTCCCAGAACTTGTTGTCGCTCTTGAAGACGCCTTTCTTCATGGTCACATCGCTGAACTTCTTCAGCCCGGGCATCTTGATGGTGCTGAACTGCGGGCTGTCTCCGTGCCGATATTCAATGGCCTGGGCCTCGGCGTCCAGGCCCGAGACCTCCTGGAAGTGCATCACCGCGCTGTCCCACTTCACTTCGAAGCGGAATTTGGGCAAGGGCCACACGCTGGTGGATTGGGCGGAACCGTCGTCTGCTGCCATGGAAGTTCTCCGTGGTCGTCGTCAATGGATGGATGAGAAGTGCAGGGTCTGATCGATCAGGACTTCTGCATCTGCTGCTGGAAGGTGATCTCGATGAATTCCGCGGGGCGGCTGATGGCGACCAGCACGGTCACGCGCAGGATGCCTTCGAGGATGTCTTCCGAGGTCATGGTCTCGCCGAGGCCCACGTGCACGCTGAAGGCGTCGTCCGGCACCGCGCCGGCCAGACCGCCGCGCTTCCAGATGCCGGTGAGGAAATTGGTGATCATCGACTTGATGGTCACCCAGGTGTTGCCCACGTTGGGTTCGAAGACCATGGCCTTGGCGGCCAGGCGGCAGCTCTCTTCCAGCATGATCATCGTGCGCCGCACGCTGATGTAGCGCCAGTCCAGGCTGTTGCCGTCCAGCGTGCGCGCACCCCAGACGAGCGCACCTTCGCCGATGAAGCTGCGGATGGCATTGATGCTCTTGCCCTGGGTGGTGACGTTGAGATCTTCCTGGTCGTCGTGCGAGATCTCCACCGACGGCCGCACCACGTTGGCCACGCTGACATTGGCCGGCGCCTTCCACACGCCACGGCTGTTGTCGACCATGGTGTACAGGCCAGCCATGGCAGCTGACGGCGGCGTCAGGTTGATCATCTCGCGAGCTTGCTTCAGCACATGCTCGTACAGGCCGCTCATCGTCAGCGCGCTCTTCTGCACCAGGTCCTTGCTGGGCGCCAGCAGGGCTCGCTTCATGTCCGGGTCGGCGGCTCGGCGCGCGATGTCCGCGACTTCCTTCTCCTTGTCCTTGATCTTCAGGTCCGTTGCCACGGCCTTCGTGAGGTCTTCAACCCACTTGTCGTCGGGCTTGAGCATGTCGTCCAGGGCATCGGCGCGTGCCTTCTGCTTGGGGTCCCCGGCGATGACGGCGTCAGTGAGGTTCAGGTCCTCCTTGAGCAGCTTCACCAGGACCTTGATGTCTTCCGGGCCAAAGAGGCCATAGTCCAGCGCGCTGGCCGGCACCAGCGAGGTGTGCAGCCACGGGTAGTAGGCCGACGCAAAGTCGAGGTGGTTGATGCCGATGTCGTCGCGGAACTTGTCGATGCAGCTGAAGTCCTTGTAGCTGGCGTCCTTGCGGTCCAGGTCGCCGCCCCACAGGTCCAGCAGGGCTACGCGGTTGCGCATCTTGCCGCCGCAGTGCGCCAGCACCTGCTGCTGCACCAGGATGCAGTCGGCTTCGCTGAGCAGCACCGCGTCGGGCGTCAGCACCATCGTCGGCTCCTGCTCCTTGATCAAGGGCTCCAGCCCACTGATCAAGCCGCCCTTGCCGTCCTTGGTGAGCGCTTCGATCTCGGCCTTGTAGTCGCCGACCGAGACCACGTAGCAGGCGCCTCCCCCGTTCTGGAAGAAGTGCGTCATGGCCTGGTGCATGAGGTAGCGGCCACCCGCCTGCAGGGCTGCCCGCGACAGGCGGAACTTCTTGCCGCTCCAGTCAAAATCGATGGACTGCATCCGTGCATCGAGAGCTTCCAGCGGATCGGCCGGCTTGGCGTCGGCGGCCAGTTGTTCCAGCTTGAACGCGGGCTTGGGTGGACCGCCGAAGTAGCGCGCGTATTCGCTCATGGAGGAAATGCGCCAGGGCTTGCCCTTCAGCGGATTGCCGCCGTTGCGTGCAAATTCCGTGTAGCCGATGAAGGCGGGCACGGCGGTCGCGACTTCCACCACCGAGGGCGGAAACGCGTTCTTCTCGACGATATAGACACCGGGTGTCTTCATGGCCATTGCAGCCTCCTGCGTGGGTAAATGTGAAAGTTAGCGATGCACATAGATTTCGGAGACCAGCGTGGTCACGCCGTGGATCGTCTCGCGGGCGAAATGGTCAGCGCCGGCCACCGGCAGGCGCTTGACCAGGACACGTTCGACAGCCGGACCGCGGCTGCGCAACTGGAAGCGGGCTTCGGATCGTTGGGCCAGCGCAATGCCGCTGCGCGAGCGAACCGCCAATGCGATGCGGCCGTCGTCCAAGGCCTCGGGCGCCGGGTCGGTGAAGTCGACTTCATGGGCCGGGTCGACCACCTGCAAGGGGTCCGACGACCAGTCACCCAGCAACCAGTACTTCCACACCGTGCTGCGCGGCGCCAGGCGCACGCGGTAGTGCGCAGGCGTGATGGGCAGCGGCACGTTGATCAGTGCAACAGGCGCCTGGCGACGTGTGGACCCGTCCAGCAGGGCGGCTACCGCGGGCCAGGTCAGCGGCCAGGCGTCGGCCGGGCCCGCAGCCGGCCCGGCATGGAGCCTGGAGGTGTCGTCCGCCACCAGGGTGGCGCACCAGTGCTGCAGTTCGGGCACGCGGCCGGGCAGGCCTTCGGTGACACCGGCCAGCAGCACATCGCTGCTGTGCACGCGCCAGGCCAGTCGCCCGGGCCCGTCCAGGCCCGCGCCGCGGTCTGCCGGCAGCGCCACCAGCAGGCTGGCGCCGGTCTCTCGGCAAACGGCATCGTGCGCACGCAACCAGGCGGCCGTGTCCTCGGCCGGTTCGAAGCGCAGGCCCCGCGCCAGGCCGTCGGCAAAGAAGCCGTGCTCCACGGTGATTTCCAACAGCGGGGACCACCGGGTCATGGCCTGTCCACCGCGCTCAGGCCTTCACGGCCACATCGGGCTGCGCCACGCGCGGCACCTGCGCCGTGAGCTGGTTGGCGTCGATGCTGACCATGCGCATGCGGTACAGCACCGACGGCAGGTACTTGCCGCTGAGCACGCCCCACAGGTTGCTGAGGTCGCTGATGCTGAGGTTTTCGATCTCCAGCGTCAGTTTGTCGATGCGCCTGTCCAGCTCAGGTGTGTTCTGGTGGTTGAAGAGCGGCCGCCCCTGGAAGAAGGCCACGGTGCTGGACAGGAACTTCAGTGCTTCCGGGTAGTTGTTGCCGCTGAAGTTGGCCGCAAACATGACCATCAGGTTCAGGTGCACCGGCGCCGACTTTTGCGTGAAGCGCTGTGCCAGGTTGCCGCCGCCGGGGCCGGCCGGCACGGACTCGCGTTCGACGTTGACCAGGAAGACCGCCAGCTTGTTGGCCACTTGCGTGGCCACGGTGCCGTCCTGCTCGTGCAGGTTGCAGACCACGACCAGGTCTTCGGCGACCAGGAACTGGCGCTTGAGCGCCTGGTTCAACTGGCCGGCCACCTGGGACAGGGCGGCGGCGATCATGAGAGCGTGTGCGGCATGGAGCAGACACGATAGGCCGCACGGCCTGCGCCGCGCATCAGCGCGGGGCTGAAATCCGAGCTTCCGAAAAGCTGAGATCCGAGGGCAGGAAGTGCTGAGATCGGTGCGTCGGAAAAGCCGAAGCGGGCCGCTCAGTTGACCGCGCGGCGGCGCGGGCGCGGCGTGGCGCCGCAAGGCGTGTCCAGCGTGCTGAGCCCTTCACGCAGCGCATAGCGCGTCAGCGCGGCGACGCTGCCCAGGTGCAGCTTGTGCATGACGTGCTCGCGGTGCGTGGCAACGGTCTTGATGCTGACGTGCAAGCGGTCAGCAATGTCCTGGGTGGAATAGCCCTCGGACAACAGCTGCACCAGTTCGCGTTCACGCGGGGTCAGGGCGGGGCGTTCGGATTCGGCTGGTGGTGTGCCCGGCGCGGCCTGCTGGCGCATGGCGTCCACCACCAGGGTCACCAGTTCCGGGCTCAGGTAGACCTGTCGCGCCATGACCTTGCGGATGGCCACGGCAAGTTCGTCGCTGGAGCCGTTCTTGAGCATGTAGCCAGCGGCGCCGGCCTGCAACACGGCCATCACCATGCGGCTGTCGTCATGCATGGACAGGCACAGCAGCTTGGTAGCAGGCAACTCGGCCTGGACACGTCGAATGGCTTCCAGCCCGTTGAGACCGGGCATGCTGAGGTCGGTCACCAGCACATCGGGCTGGGTGTCGCGCACCAGACGCAAGGCGTCCAGTCCGTCAGCTGCCGTGCCCACCACCTCCATGTCGGATTCGCGGCGCAAGAGAGACTGCAGCCCTTCGCGCATCAAGCGGTGGTCGTCGGCCAGCGCCACCCGGATCTGCAGCGCGGGTGTGCGGCCCGCCTGAGCCGGGGCACGGGCTGTGGGGTAGGTTGCGGACGTCACTGCGGGCGCACCGTCATGGGCAGGGTGACGGTGGCGGCGCAGCCCGCGCCGCGACCGCTTTCCAGCATGAGTGTGCCGCCCAGCGCGCGCACCTGGGCCTGCGCACTGTGCAGTCCGAAGCCGCCGTGCGGGCTGAGTTGCGGCAGGGGCATCGTGGGGTCGATGCCGACGCCGTCGTCCGCCACGCTGACGCTGATGTGTGCAGCGTCGCTGCGCAGGCGCAGCCAGGCCTGGCGCGCGTGGGCATGGCGCTGCACGTTGACGCAGAGTTCCCGAACCACCCTGAGCAGCACCGCCTGCACTTCATCTGGCCAAGGCAGGTCGGGCAGACGGCCGTCCAGGCTGAAGCGGGGACCGGCCGACAAGTTAAGGCGGTCAACCAGGCTCAGGAAGGCTTCATGAAGACCCAGACGCAAAGCCGGCGCGCCCAGCTCGAAGGTGGTGGAACGGGTGGCGCGGGTGGCCTGGCGCAGCAGGTCTTCGATCTCGTTGAACAAGGCGTCGCGCTGGCCATCGGCGGACATGCGCAACTCACCCAGACGGAACAGCGCCACGGCCAGCACCTGCCCGATGCCGTCATGCAATTCGCGCGCTATGCGGTCACGCTCGCGGGATTCCGCGACGGTCAATTCATAAGCCAGGGTGCGCAGACTCTCGCGCAGGCCATCTTCGGGCTGCTCCGTCCTGCTGACCCGGTCGCGTGTTGCATTGCTCACGTCGCCGTCCCGTTCTTTTAGGTGGGACGAGCACGATAAGCCCGCACCCCTGGAAGGTGTCAACCTGTAACTACTTCCAGCCCACCTGAGAGGGATGCGGTTTTCGTGGATGCGGCGGTCAATGAAGGCGCAGTCGCAGCGCCTTGCCGTTCACTTGGGTCGGGTCGCGATGATGGTGACGCGGCGGTTCTCCGGCGCGGCGGGCACGGCCGGTTTGAGCGGCTCGCTCGCGCCCTTGCCTTCAGCCCGCAGGCGGCCGGCCTCCAGTCCCTGGTCCTGCACCAGGTAGTCGCGCACGCTCTGCGCGCGGGCTTCACTCAGCAGCTGGTTCTTTTCCGCACTGCCGCGCGGGTCGGCGTGGCCTTCGATGGTGAAGCTGGCCTTGGCCAGCCTGTCGTTCTTCATCGCGGCGGCCAGTTGGGACAACGCGGCTTTGGCCGGAGCGGTCAGCAGCGCCGAGCCTGTGACGAAGGTGATCAACAGGGAGGCCTTGGCCTCCGGCGGCCGTTGACCCGCCACCCACTGCCGCGTCAGCGGTGGCGCCAGCGCCTCCACCAGCGCAGCTTCGCTGGCCTGGCCTTCGCGCAACACCGGCGCGGGCTTGTCCGCAGCCCATGTGGCCTGCGCCAAGCCGCAGGCCAAGGTCAGGAGCAGTGCGCGGGCCGCTTGCATGTCACACCGGATTGGCAACGATGGTCACGCGGCGATTTTCCGGCGCCGCGGGTTCGCTGGGCTTCATCAGCGCGCTGCTGCCCTTGCCGACAGCATTGATGCGTTCCGGAGCCAGGCCATGGGCGCTGGTCAGGTAGGCACGCACACTTTCCGCGCGGGTCTGGCTCAGCTTGAGGTTCTGGTCTTCATTGCCGCGCGGGTCGGCATGGCCTTCGATGGTGAACTTCACGCTGGCCAACTTCTCGGACTTCATGGCACCGGCCAGCACGTCCAGCGCACGCTTGGCGTCGCCGGTGAGATCGGCAGATCCCGTGACGAAGGTCACCAGGATGGATGCACGCGCCGGTTGCGCGGCGGCTGCCGCCGTGCCGGCCGCCGCGGCCGCGGCGGGGCGCACGCCCGGCTTCCAGCTGCGGGTGCGCGGCTGGTCGTCCGCCGGGGCAGACGCAAGCGCGGCCGGGGCCAGCGCGTCGATCAAGGCTTCCTGCGTGACCTGGCCTTCACGCATCACGCGTTCCTGTTGTGCCTGGGCGCAGCCAGTGGCCAGCAGGGCGGCCAGGGCCAGAAGGGCAATCTTGGAGTGCAGTTTCATGATGGTGTCTCGGTGGTGTGTTGCAAGTGCACGGTGATGGGATGGAATGCTACGCCGCAGAAGGCGAACGCGTCATGCCGAACGTTGGGGCTTGGCAAGCGTCTTCAGTGCAAAACGGCCGTCATTCTGGAACAGCCAGGCTTCCACGAGGCCGTCGTTCTGCAGCATCTGGCGCGCCTTGGCGCTGAGGCCCACGGGCACGGGCAGCCTGGAAACGGACTCCAGCGCGGCACGGGTCATCTCGGGCTGGTCGGGGTTGTCACGGAAGACTTCCGCAGCCCACTGGCCTTGTTCGTTGAGCTTGATCCGCAACACCACCACGGCACGGAGCAGCGCCTGCGGTTGTTCGTTGTGGACTTGGGCGGCCGAGTTCAAGTAAATGGAGCGGGCAAACTCAGCCTTCACCTGGTCGGCGCTCTGCGCATAGGCGGGGGCCGCGGACATCAGCGCCACCGACGCTGCCAGGGCCACGGCAGCGGGCGTGATCAGCTGGGTCAGGGCGCGTGCGGTGCGGCTCACGGTGTGGTTCACGATGCGGTTCATGGTGACTCTCCTGGGTGGCTTGTTGCTGATGTGCCCAGCGGCGCTTGGCATGGGTGCTATTTCGCCAGCGCAAGCGCTTTCCGAACAGGACACCTTGGTATACACAGGCCTGGACGTCGCATCCCGCGCGGTATACCTTGGTATCGTGCCCTCGGTTCCAGGCCCTGTTCAACATCCGACATCCACCCCACCGATGAACACGCCCATGAACCCCCACGGATCCCTCCTGCTGGCCGACGACCACGGCCTGGTGCGGCACGGACTGCAGCTGCTGCTGGCCGACGTGTTGCCGCAGCTGCGCGTGCAGCTGGCCAGCAGCCTGGCCGAGACCGTCCACCTGCTGCAAACGGCAGGGCGCTTTGACCTGGTGCTGCTGGACCTGACGCTGTCTGATGTGCATGGCCTGGCCGGCCTGCGCCGCCTGCGCGAAGACTTCCCCTATGTGCCGGTGGTCATCCTCAGCGCGCAAGACGACCGCGACACCGTGCTGGCCGCGCTGGACGCCGGCGCCATGGGCTTCATCAGCAAGGCCGCATCGCCCACCGAATTGAAGGAGGCGCTGAACCGGGTGCTGGTGGACCACCGCATCCATTTGCCGCAGAGCGTGTCGGGCGGCATGGCGGCGCAGCCCGAGGCCAGCGGCGGGCGTGAACTGTCCGAACTGTCGGCCCTGGGACTGACGGAACGCCAGATCGAGGTGTTGGGCTATGTGGTGCAGGGCCTGCGCAACAAGGAAATCGCGCGCGTGCTGGACCGGTCCGAGGTGGTCGTGAAGAAGCACGTCACCGCCACGCTGCAGGCGCTGGGCGCGCCCAACCGCACCAAGCTGCTGGTGCTGCTGAGCCAGAAGGGCTACCGCGTACCGTCGATGCGATCGGGCTCGGGCGACGGTGCCGACAGTGGTGTCGGCACCGACGAATGAGCGTCCGATGACTGTCCGATGACCGAAAGCGAGGTGCGCCGCCGCCGCGGCATGCGTGGCAATGCACCGGCCATTGCCGAGCAACTGCCGCGCCGCCGACGGCGCCTCGGCCTGGCACTGATGGCGCTGGGCGTGGTGGGACTGGCGGCGCAGACCTGGGGCGCCTGGCTGTTGCCCTATGACACGGTGTCACTGGAGGCGGTGCAACACCTGACGCGATCCGAACACCTGAGTGCGGAGCAACTGGCCTGGGCCTGGGCTCTGCTGTGCCTGGCCCTGCTGGGCACCCTTGCACGCAGCGAGACCCCGTGGCCCGTGCTGCCGCTGCTTTCCGGCCTGGCCTTGGGTTCTTCCTTCGCAGCAGCGGGCGGGGCTGCCGCCGCGCTGTCCATGCTCCTGCTGGTGGGCGTGGCCAGCCTGGGCTGGCATGCGTGGCGCGAAGGTGGCTTGGTGCTGCTGCTGAGCACCGTGCTGTCCATGGTGCTATGGGAGTTCGCCTTTTCCGACTACCCGACCTTGTGGCAAGGAGCGCCAGTGCTGGCGTTGATGTTCGTGTGGATCGACCTGGCCCACATGCGCGCCAATGATCGCCGCCTGTTCCAGGCCCTGGAAGAGCGCGACACCTTGATCACCAGCCTGGACCAGCGCACCGACGAGCTGACCGAACTGCAGGGCGCACGCACCCAGCTGCTGGCCAGCATCAGCCACGACTTGCGCCAGCCGCTGCAGGCGGTGCGCCTGTACGCCGAAGCGCTGCAGGGCATGCATTTGACAGCCCGCACCCCTGACGACGCCGGCGCCCGCCGCGCCGACCTGCTGCGCCAGCAGATGCGCGCAGCCGACGATGCTGTTGCCATGCTGGACCAGTTCAGCGAATTCAGCGCCATCGAACAAGGTGCGCTGCAGTCGCACCCGGAACTGGTGAACGTGCGCGACGTGCTGGACGGCGTCGCCGCCAGCCTGCAGGCCACGCACCCGCCTGCCACGCTGAAGCTGTCGGTGCACGGCCGTCACCAGTGGCTGCACATCGACCGCACCCAGCTCGCCCGCCTGGTGCAGAACCTGGCCGGCAATGCCGTGCGCTACAGCCTGGCCGTGCGCGCCGGCGAGGCAGCACGGGTGGTGCTGGCCGTGCGCCCGCAGCGACTGCCAGACGGCAGCGAAGGCCTGGTGATCGACGTGGTGGACAACGGCCGCGGCATCCCGGCCGACAAGCTGGAGGCCGTGTTCGAGCCCTATGTGCAGCTGGACAGCGCAGGTGCGTCGCGCGGCGGGCGCGGCTTGGGCTTGGCCATCGTGCGCGGACTGGTGGCGCAACTGGGCCTGGGCCTGGCGCCGGTGCGCAGCTGGGTGGGACGTGGCACGCGATTCCGGGTGCTGGTGCCGGCCGCCCTGCGCCGCGTCAGCACACCTGCCCCAGGCGGCAAGCCCGGCGGGCTGGGCAAACGGCCCGCCGCCGACATCTCGCGCCTGGACGGCTGGCTGCTGGCCTTGCTGGACGACGAGCCGGGTCCGCGCCTGGCCCTTCGCGCGGCGCTGGAATCGGCCGGCGCCACGATCGTTGACGCGGGTTCCCTGGAACAACTGAAGCTGCAGCTGGACGAGGAACCGCGCTTCCCTGACGCGCTGGTCTTCGACCTGGACCTGGGTACCGGCAAACCCGACGGCGTCTCCGCAGTGACCGAGCTGCGCGCCGAATGGGAACTGCTGGTGCCGGCCCTCATCGTCACCGGCCGCATCGCCGCCATGGGCACGCTGCCCCTGCCCAAGAAGTGCCTGCTGCTCGGCAAGCCGGTGGCCCTGGCCTCCCTGGTGACCGCCCTGCGGCACCTGGTGCCTGTGGAACCCGGCACGGTGCCGGCTACCCCATCCCCCTGATCCTTGAAATGAGCCGGGTATCCGTCGGGATCATTCGGCACACTTGCGGGTCGATATCCAATGCACCCAAGCGGAACCACCCATCACCCGAACAGGGCTGGCGCGACGGGTCGAATCTGAACAAGGAGTTCATCATGCGTACTTCCCTGCATCACCTGAGGCGCCACCTGGCATGGGCCGGCGTGGCGCTGGTGATGGCCTGGACCGGCAGCGCACGGGCCGCCGGCGGCTTCGACCTGATCACGGCAGACGAGGCCCAGGCCACCGCCAATGCCGAGGCCACGCGGCCAGAGATCCGGACCCGTCAGGTGCCGCCACCGCCGCGGCCCAACATGCCCGGCATCAAGGTGGTCAGCCCGAACGCAGCCGGCACGGCCGTGGCCGCGCCGGTGCGCATCGAGGTGGCCTTCACGCCGGCGCCCGGCGCCCGCATCGTGCCCAGCAGCTTCCGCGTGCTCTACGGGCTGCTCAAGATCGACCTCACGGAAAGGCTGCGCCAACATGCCACCGTCACCGAAAACGGCGTGGTGGTGGACGGCGCCAAGGTGCCGGACGGTCAGCACCGCCTGATCCTTCAGGTGGCCGACGACAAGGGCAACACGGCCGAGCAGGAGCTGCGCATCCGGGTTGGAGCGGCGTCGTGAAATTGGCTCGGCCGGCGCGCTTGCTGTGGCTGGCCAGTCTGGCCAGCACCGTGCAGGCCCAGACGGCGCCGGCCCAGCCCGCATCGGCCGCGGCCCTGGCGCCCTTGCTGGACCAGGTGATGGCCCGTGTTGGCACGGCGCCCAAGGAAAGCGCCGAGCAGGGCCTCTTCCAGCGGCTGGCGGAGCAGCAGCGGCAAGCACAAAAGGTGCAGGCATCGGGCCCTGCCGCCGCGTCGGCGCCTGCAAAACCGGCCCGGTCCAGCGCCCGCAAGACCGCGTCGCACAAGTCTGTCGCCCCTGCTGTCACACCCACGGCCTCACACGCTGCCGCCTCTGCCGCCTCGGCGTCCGCCCCAAGCCGCTTCGTCCCCGCCCTGGCCTGGGCCATGGAACAACTGGACCCCGGCAGCTTTGCCGTGCTTCGGCCCGTGCCCGTGGGGGGCAGCGGTGCGTTGCTGCGCACGGGCGATGTGTTCGTGGTGCAGTTCTCGACCAGCCTGCCCGGCCATGTTCGGCTGGAAAACGTGGATGCCCGCGGCCAGACGGCCGACCTGGGCACCTACACGGTCCTGGTGGACCAGCTCAATCGACTCCCGCGTGACAAAGGCATCCAACTGCAGGGGCAACCCGGGCTGGAGAGGCTGCGTTTTTACTTCTACCCTTGCCTGCCGGCCGAAGCGGCCGACAAAGCCTGGGTGGCGGAGTTCAAGGACCGCCTGCCCGCGTGCGCCGCAACACCCATGGCGCAGGTGGCCAGGCCGGGCACACTGGGCACCGTGACACCACGCGCCCTGGTGAACTTGGCCCAGACCGATGCACATGTGGCCATTGCCGGCAGCACCGACTACCAACCTGGAGACGTCACGCTCATGGAAGCGCTCATCCGCCACGAAAGTCGCAGCCATGCCCGTTGACTGGACCCGGGCGGCCGCCGTTCTGGCCCTGGCCGCCGCGCTGCATGCCTGGGCGCCCAGCGTCGCTGCGCAAGCCGGTGCGACGCCGCAGCCCGACGACATGATCAACGCGCTGAAACCCGCGCGGCAGCGCAACCTGATGGTGCGGCCGACGTCGCAGCCGGAGGCCACAGCGCCAGTACCTACGCCTGCGCCGGCGCCCGTGGCGGTGCAAGCCGTGGCGCCGGTTCCGGCGCCAGGCACGGTGCTGCTGTCATCGCCCACCAAGCCGCCAGCGGCCATGGTGGTGGTGGCGCCTGCTCCGGTCCCGGTCAAGCCCGCGCCCCCACCCACGCCGCTGTCGCCACTGGAACCGCCGCCGAGCCTGTCGCTGGCCATTCCCTTTGAAATGAACAGCGCTCGCCTGCGGCCCGAAAGCGGCCCGGTGCTGGGCAACCTGGTGGCCGCCATGATGTCGCCAGACCTCAAGGGCCAGCGCTTCGTCATCGAGGGCCACACCGACGCCAGCGGCAACGCGGCCAGCAACCTGCGCCTGTCTCAGGCCCGCGCCGATGAGGTCCGCCTCTACCTGGTGGCACTGGGCGTGCACCCCAGCCGTCTGCGCGCGGTGGGCAAGGGATCCAGCGAGCCCGTCAACCCGCGTGATCCGCTGTCTGCCGACAACCGCCGTGTGCGCGTGGTGACCATCGAATGAACAAACCCTGGACATGGACCGCCGCTGCCGTATTGGCAGCCTGCACGGCATGGCCTGTCATGGCCCAGACCGGCCAGCCGGCACAGCGCAACACGCGCCATGCACTGATCATCGGCATCAGTGAGTACATCGACCCCGAAGTGCCCACGCTCAAGGGCGTGAAGCACGACATGGCCAGTGCGCGCCGCATGGCCACCGCCATGGCGATACCGGACGCCAACATCCGAGTGCTGCGCGACCGCGACGCCACAGCCGACCATATCCGGGGTGAGATCGAAGGTCTGTATGCGCGCATGGCCGACGGCGACCGGCTCTTCATCTACTACTCCGGCCACGGCACACGCTGGTACGACGAGAAGATCAAGCAGGACGGCTGCACCGAAGGCCTGATGGCTGCCGACGGCCAGGTGCTGACCAACGCCGAGCTCGGCCAGCGCCTGTCGCCACTGGCCAAGCGCGCCGACAAGATGCTGGTGTTCTACGACGCCTGCTTCAGCGGCGGCGTGGCCGGGGCACCCTTCCGGACGCGCAGCCTCAACATCGGCGGCGAGCAGGTCACGCCCAAGTTCACCCGCGTAGGTGCCCCTGAGCAGTGCTCGCGGCCCACCAACTTCAAGACCCGCAGCCTGGCCCTGGTGATGCAGCAGCAGGAAGCCCAGCCTGAAAACGTGGTCCACGTGGCTGCCAGTCGGCCCGATGAAGTGAGCTTTGACAGCAGCACCCAGGGCGGCTTTGCCACCGCCGCCTGGCGCGATTGCCTGCTGGGTGAGGCCAAGGACCTGGACCGCAGCGGCGCCGTCACGGCCGACGAAGTGACCGCCTGCGCGCAAGCCAAGGTGACCAGTGCGCTGGCCGGCCAGCCGGGCATCCTGGGCCAGCAGATGACGGTGGCGGGCAACCCGAAGTTCGTGCCTGCGTGGATAGGCGCGGGGTTCGCGCCGGCTGCGACGCCAACCCCGGCACCCGCCCCAACACCCACCCAGGTAGCCACCGCCCCCGCCACCAAGCCCCCCTTGGCTGCAGCCGTGGTCGCCCCGGAGCCGCCCCCAACCAACGCCGCCACGCCCGCAGAAGTGCTGGCTGAATTGCACAGCCAGCGCGACGGCCAGCGCCGCGTGGTGGCCACCGCGCGCCGGGACCGCCTGACCATTGGCAAGGACCCGCTGGAGTTTGACGTCACGCCTTCGCGAGACGGCTACCTCTACGTGGCCTTGGCCGGCAGCGACGGCACCAGCATGTACCTGCTCTACCCCAACGACCTGGCGAAGGACAACCGCGTGCGCGCCGGTCAGCGCGTGACGCTGCCGGGCAAGGGCTGGGAAATCGTCGCTGGCGGCCCGCCAGGCTTCGAGACGCTGCTGGTGATGGTGACCGACGCCCCGCGCGACCTGAAGGGCCTGGCGCAGGAAAAAAGCGGCCCCTTCATGAAGACGCTGCTGGACGCCAACGGCCGTGCCAAGCTGCAGTGGATCCTGTCCAACGGCACGCCCGCGGAGGGCTGCGGCAAGCCGGGTGCGCCGAGCTGTTCTGATGCGTTCGGGGCGGCGCTGCTGAACGTGCAATCGGTGCCGTGAACCGGCTGCTTGTCCTTGTGGTTGGGGCCTTATTGGCCCTGATGACACAAACGACGCATGCGCGCGAGGCGGGCGGGGCCGGTGGCGGGGCCGGTGGAAAGCGCGCACCAGCGGCAGAAGGGCGCAGCTTCAACGAACTGCTCAAGCACTGGAAGGCGAGCCGCGGAGAAGGTGACCCGCGCGCCGAACTGGCGCTGGGCGAGTTGGTGGTGGCATCAAACGGCGGCCGACCCTCTGACCGCATGTGGGCCCACGCCACGCTGGCCAGTGACCAGATCGACAACGGACGCTACGCCCGTGCCCGCGAGCTGCTGATCGAAGCCGAATCCCTTGCTGGTTCATTGCTGCTCATGTCCACCACCAGCGGCGGCGTGGAGGGCTTCCACAAGCAACACGCGCTGTACCAGCTGAACCGAGCGCGATGCAACCTGGCCACACGGCAGCATCGAAACGACGAAACGAGCACCGCATGCGCGCAAGCCCTGGAACGGGCACGCGAAGCCGCATCGCTTCGTCGCTTTTCCGGAGGCGGTGAAGCAGGTGCTGACAGCATGGTGCTGAACGCGCTGCTGGCCCGGGCCTGGGCCGACCGCCAGGCGGCCCGCCTGACCAGCGCCGCCGCCGGCATGAGGGAGGCCGCGGCACTGGCTGCATCGGGCGCCGCCCGTCGCGAGCCCACTGCGCACTTCTACCGCGTGGCGAGCAGAATGGCGTTGGACGAAGGCGATCTGCGCCAGTCGCTGGATTGGGCACAGCGCGCTGTGGCGCAGTGGCCGGGCGCCGAGGACAACAAGTTGTCCTCGGCCGTTCTGAAGTCGCGCAACACGCTGCAGAACGCGCTGGTGGCCATGGGCGATTGGCAGGCCGCCAACGAACAGTTCGACCAGGTGACCGAATCACCGCTGGCCATGAGCTGGCAGCCTCTGCGCACCTGAACCTGCTGGCGCGCGCGCTGGCTTACGCGCATTCGGGCCGCTTGGCGTCGTTGCGTGCGCCACTGGCTGCGGCGGTGAACTCGACACGTGAGCTTCTGGGTGCAGATCACCCCGAAGCAGCCATCCGCGAAGGTCTGCTGGGCGTGGCCTGGATGTCCGGCAGCGCACCGCCCGAAAGGCGGCAGGACGGGCTGCGGCTGCTGATGACTGCCAGCGAAAGGTTGCTGGCGGCCCAGCGGCAAGGCGTTCTGCAGCCGGCAACGTCCATCGAAGGCTTCGCCACGCGCTTCATCCTCGAGCAGTTGCTGCGCACACGCCAGACCGAACAGGCGGCGCCCGAGTCGCGTGCCAGCGTGCTGGCGTTCCAGGTGGCTGACCACCTGCGCGGCTCGCGTGTGCAAGCGGCCATTGAAGATGCAGCCCTGCGCAGCCTCGCGCAATCCGCGGGGCTGGGCGATCTGGCGCGGCGCGAACAGGACGCAGGCAACGAGGTTCGCAGCTTGCTGGACCTGTTGGCCGGCCGCAGCGCAGGTGCCGACGAGTTGCCGCCGCTGGCGCAGAACGATGGTGTGCGTGAACGCATTGCGGCGCTGGAGCTTGAACGGCGCCAGCTGCGCGAACAGATCGCCCGCGGCTTCCCTACCTATGACGCGCTGGTGCACCCCAAAGCCCCCGGCACGGCCGAGGTTACGCGCCAGCTGGCGTTGGGTGAAGTGTTTGTGTTGATGCTGCCCGTGTAAGATGGTGTGCACCTGTGGGCGCTGACCTGGACGGACCAGAGCTACCGTTTCACTGCGTTGCCACGCGAGCGGCTGACGCAGGCCGTGGCTGCGGTGCGCCAAAGCACCGAACTCGACGATGGGCCGCTCAAGCCCTTTGCCACTGAAGCCGCCTGGCTGCTGTACCGCGAATTGCTGGCGCCGCTGGGCCAGCAACTGGCGGCGGCGCGACACCTCATCGTGGCAGGTGGTGGTGCGCTGGGCTCACTACCCTTTGCGGCCCTTCTCACCACCGACCCGCAGGGCTCGGACGGTGCGCCGCCGCCCTGGCTGGCGCGGCGCATGGCGGTGAGCCAGGTGCCCAGTGCGGGCGCCTGGTTGGCCATCCAGCGGCTGGGCTCGGCTCCCCGCCCATCCGAGGCCTTGATGGCCTGGGGCGACCCCAGTTTTGCGTTGGCGAAGGGGGCCGCCATCCAGAGCGCAGACCTCATCACCCGCCGCTTGGCCACACGCTCAGTCGATGCAGCCATCAACAACGTGCGTTATGCAGATCTTCCGACCCTGCCCGAGACACGCGATGAGCTCCGTGCCATTGCGGCCACGCTGCGAGCCGATGAGGAGCGCGATCTGGTACTGGGTCCGTCCGCCACGCGTGCCAGCGTCATGAAGGCCAGCAGGGAAGGCCGACTGGTGCACAAGCAGGTCGTCGCCTTCGCCACTCACGGCCTCATGGCCGGCGACCTGCCCAACCTGAATCAACCCGCTCTGGCCCTGGCCGCCACGCCTGACGCCGAAACCAACCCCTTGGCCCCGCTGCTGACCCTGGACGACGTGCTGGGCCTGCGCCTGAATGCCGACTGGGTGGTGCTGTCCGCCTGCAACACCGCCGCCGCCGACGGCCGCGCCCAAGAAGCCCTGAGCGGCTTGGCCCGCGGCTTCTTCTACGCCGGCGCGCGCAGCGTGCTTGTCACCCACTGGGCCGTGGAAACCGAAAGTGCCAAGCTGCTGACCACGCGCACCTTCGAGCACTTCACGGCCAACCCGTACGCGGGCAAGGCGGAAAGCCTTCGGCAGGCCATGCTCAGCGTGATGGCCATGGCCAAGTACCAGCACCCGGCGTTCTGGGCGCCGTATGCGCTGGTGGGGGATGGAGCGCGCTGATCAAGTCACCCGTTCAGCCGGTCCGCATGTGGCCGATAACGATGGGCGACCTCCCAGCATGCAACCTGCCCATTGCCCGATGACCCCGACCCGCCGCACCCTGCTCCAATCAGCCCTGGCCAGCACGCTGGTGCCCATGTGGGCCCGCGCCGCCAACCCCAATGCGGCGCGCGTGGCGCTGGTCATCGGCAACGCGGCCTACGCCATGGGGCCCCTCATCAACCCCACGAAGGACGCGGCGGCCATGTCCGGGCTGCTGCGCAACATCGGCTTCCAGGTGGTGGAGGCGCGCGACGCCGGGCGTGCGCAGATGCAGGCCGCCCTGCAGGAGGCGCGCAGCCTGCTGCAGGGCCAGGACGGTGTGGGCTTGCTGTACTACGCCGGCCACGGCCTGCAACTGGACTGGCGCAACTACATGCTGCCGGTAGACGTGAAACTGGCTGCGGCCTCAGACGTGCCCGTGCAGGGCCTGGACGTGCAGGCCGTGCTGGACGCCTTCAAGGCCGCGGGCAACCGCATGAACATCCTGGTGCTGGACGCCTGCCGCGACAACCCCTTTCCGCAGGCCACGTCGGCCAAGGGCCTGGCGCCGCTGGACGCACCACAGGGCACTTTCTTCGCCTACGCCACGGCGCCGGGCAACGTGGCCGAAGACGGCAGCGCGGCCGACGGCAACGGCCTGTACACCAAGTACCTGCTGCAGGAACTGAGGCAGCCCGAGGCGCGCATCGAAGACGTCTTCAAGCGTGTGCGACTGCAGGTGCGGCGCGCCAGCCAGGGCCGGCAGATCCCATGGGAAAGCACCAGCCTGGAAGACGACTTCGTCTTTGCCACCGGCCAGAAGGTGGCCGCGCCCACCATCACCAGCCGCGACGCCGACTTCGACGCCGAGAAGGCCGACTGGGCCCGCGTCAAGGAGTCCACGCGGCCGGAAGACTTCTACGCCTTCCTGCAACGCCACCCCAACGGCCGCATCAGCGAAGTGGCGCAGTTCCGGCTGGACCAGCTCTCCAGGCCCGCAGTGCAGGCCGTGCAGGTGGTGCGCATGCTGCCGCCGGGGACCGACCGCTTCCGCGTCGGCGACAGCTGGTCCATGCGCCGCACCAACTTTCTGGACGGCGGCAAGACCACCGACCTCCGCGCCCTGGTCACGGCCCTCGATGGCCCGCGCGTGCTGATCAACGGTGGTGAGATCATCTTCGACCAGATGGGCGGCCTGCTGCTCAACCGCTTCGGCGCCAAGGACCCAGCGCTGCTGGGATCGCCGGCCGACCTGCAGGTGGGCAAGCGCTGGCGCTCAGCCTTCACCAACACGCGCCAGGGCGGCCCGGCCGCGCGCAGCTTTTATGAACACCGCTGTACCGCGCTGGAAGACCTGGAAGTGCCCGCAGGCCGCTTCAAGGCTTTCCGCGTGGAAGCCCAGGGCGAAGCCGTGCTGCAGGACCACCAGCGGCTGCTGGAAACGGTGCACTGGGTGGACCCGGCGACCATGACCGTGTTACGGCAGGACATCAAGCAGACGGGCAAGGTCCGCAACTTGGTCCTGGAGCACAGCAGCGACGTGCTGCTTTGGCGCAAGCAGGTGCCGCGCGGCTAACGCTCCACCATCCCCACGATCACGCCCACCGGCACAGCCCCGCTCTGCCGCCCCACTTCCCGCCCGTTCACGAACTTCACCAGCGTGGGGATGCTGCGGACGCCGTAGCGGCGGCTCAGTTCGGGGCTGTCGTCACTGTTGATCTTCACCAGCAGCGCCCGGCCCTTCAATTGCGCGGCAGCCTGCTTGAAGGCTGGCGCCATCATCTGGCAGGGGCCGCACCAGGCGGCCCAGAAGTCCACCAGCACGGGCAGGCTGGTTTCGTCCACCACGGCGTCGAAGTTGCCGTCGTTCAAGTCGATGGGCTGGCCGTCGATCAAGGGCTGGCCGCACTTGCCGCAGGTGGGGCTGTCGTCGATGCGCTCGGCGGGCAACCGGTTGGTGGCGCCGCAGTGCGGGCAGGGCAGCTGGATCTTGGTGTCGCTCATGGTCAACTGGAAATGGGTCCCAAGCCGCCGACTTCAAGCCAGGCGCTTCGCCAGGGCGTCGCCCACGAAGCGCATGAAGGCGCGCACGCGCGCGGTTTCGCGCAGGTCGGGGTGGGTAAGCATCCACACCGGCACACTCAGTTCGGGGATCACCTCGCTCACCGGCACCAGTTCCGGGTGCTTGTCCTGCATGAAGGTGGGCAGGATGCCCACGCCCACGCCGGTGCGCAGCATGGCGGCCACGGCGTTGAAGATGTCCACCCGAACGCGCACTTGCGCGGGGACCAGGTGCTGGCGCATCCACTGGTCGTAGACGCGGTGCACGCCGTCGCGCTCAAAGGCCACCCAGGGTGCGTCGCGCAGCAGTTCGGTCATCGGCAGCACGGTCTGCGGCAGACCGGGCGCGCCGCGCAGGGCGTAGGCACGGCAGTGCGTCATGCCCAGCTGCCGGCCCACCAGGTGGTCGGCCACGTTGTTGGACAGGCGCAGCGCCACGTCGGCCTGCAGTTGCGCCAAGCCGGGTGCGCCACCTTCGCGCCGCGCCAGGTCCATCAGCACGGCGTTTTCAACCACTTCCACTTCGATGCCGGGGTAGGCGCCGGCGAAGTCGGCCAGGGGCTGCGGCAGCAGGTGTTCCATCACCACGAAGGCGGTGGACAGGCGCAGCACGCCCGTCAGTTCACGGTCGCGGCCGAGCACGCGGCGTTCGATCTCCTCGGCCTGGTCAGCCATGCGGCGCGCCTGGTCCAGCACCGCCGCACCCGCCTCGGTGGGGCGCCAGCCGGTGCGCGAGCGGTCAAACAAGCGGGCACCCAGCGCCGCTTCCAGCGCGTCCAGGCGTCGCTGCACCGTGGTGGCGTTGACGCCCAGGCGGCGCGCGGCAGCGGCCACCGACCCCAGTTGACCCACCGCCAGGGCATGGCGCAAGTCGCTCCAATCCAGCTGGGACATGCCCAGTCTCCTATTCACTGCAAACATGCAGACTCTACTTGCAATGTGCTTCATTGTCTGCAAACACGCATGTCCCTACAGTCGGCCGCCATGGACAGCCACACACCGGCACCGCCGCCACTGCGCCTGCTGCAGAGCCGGACCCGCACGCCCGTGCGGCAGGCCCAGCCGCCAGCCCCCGCGCAGGCATGGTGGCAGCGCTGGTTGCCCTGGTCCCTTTCACGGACGCACTGACGCACATCTGCGCACCGCTGCACGCCAGTCCACTGCCCCTGGCGTCCGGGCGGAATAATCGGGTACCTCCCCGCGTAAGCCTTCAGTGGACGCTCCGCCCGCATTCCGCCGCCAACTGCTGGACGTCATCCCGCGGTTGCGGCGCTATGCGCGCACCTTGAGCTTCGACCCTGCGGCGGCCGACGACCTGAGCCAGCAGACCCTGGAACGCGCGCTGCTGCACTGGCAGCAGTTCGACCCCATGCGCGACATCGCGGTGTGGGTCCTGTCCATCGCCCACAACGCACACCTGGACCTGGTGCGACGGGAGGCCCGCATGACCGTCACCGACCCCAGCGAACTGCAGCGCGTGCAGGACGAAACGCAATCCGACCCGGGCCCGACGTCCGGCAACTACCCAGGTCTGCGTCTGGACCTGGAGGCCGCCCTGGCCCAACTGCCACCCGAACAGCGCCAACCGCTGCTGCTGGTGTGCGTGGAACAACTCAGTTATGCCGAAGTGGCCGAAGTGTTGCGCATCCCCGTGGGCACGGTGATGTCGCGTGTGTGCCGTGGCCGTGCCACGCTGCGCCACTTCCTGGAAGGCCACGGCCAGTCCGCGGCACGGACCCAACTCAAACGCGTGGTGTAAACATGAACACCCCAATCATCACCGACGAACTGCTCAGCGCCTATGTGGACGGCGAGATCGAAGCCGCCGATCGCGAACGCGTGGACGAATGGCTGCAGTCGCACCCCGAAGACCGTGCCCGTGTGCGGGCCTGGCAGGCCGACCGCGCCGCCCTGGTGGCCTTGTTCCGGCCCGCACTGGACGAGCCCGCACCGCAGGCCCTGCAGGCCGCCGTGTGGCGCCGCAGCAGCCCTGCACGCTGGGCCATGGCGGCAGCCGCAGCGGGCCTGCTGCTGGCCGGCGGTGTGCTGGGCGGCGCGGGCGTGTGGCAATGGCAGGGCAAGGCGCAGGCTGCCCAACTGGCCCAGCTCAGGCTGCAAATGGCTCCGGGGACTTCGCAAGGCTGGGTGCAGCGCGCCGCATTTGCCCACAGCATCTACACCAACGAGCCCCGCCATGCGGTGGAGGTGGGCGCGCAGGAAGAGCATCTGTCGCGCTGGCTGACGCGCCGCATCGACATCCCGGTGAAGCTGTTCGACCTGCACGCGCAGGGCTTTGACCTGGTCGGCGGCCGGCTGCTGCCTGACGGCCCTGGCAAAAGCGCGCAGCTGATGTACCAGGACGCCGAGAAACGCCGCGTCACCGTCTACCTGCGCAAGCCCGAACAGGGCGTGGACACCGCGTTCCGGTTTGAGCAGCAAGGCAAGCTGGGCATGTTCTACTGGGTTGAAGAAGGCGCCGGCTACGCACTGGTGGGTGAATTGCCCAAGGACGCCTTGCTGGCGCTGGCCAAGTCCATCTACGACCAGCACCCGGCGGCGTTGCCGCCTGCGATGCCATTGCCTGCGACGCCATCGCCCGCCGCACCGCCCTTGCCCGCGTCGCGTTGAAGCGCAGCCGCGGGCTGCCGCGGCCGCTTCCTAGAATGGGTTGATGCCCAAACTGCCCTCACTGAGCGCGCTGCACCGCCTCGCAGCCGTCACCTTGCTCGGTTTTGCCAGCGGCCTGCCCTTGGCGCTCACCGGCCAGGCCATGCAGGCCTGGCTCACGGTGCAGGGGCTGGACCTGGCCGCCATCGGCTTCCTCAGCCTGGTGGGCCTGCCCTACACCTTCAAGTTCCTGTGGTCCCCGCTGATGGACCGCTTCGAGCTGCCCTGGCTCGGCCGCCGCCGCAGCTGGCTGGTGCTGACGCAACTGGCCCTGGCCGGCGTGCTGGTGCTGCTGGCGGGCACCTCGCCCAAGGACGGGCTGCGTGCCTTCGCCCTGCTGGCCGTGCTGGTGGCCTTCCTGTCGGCCAGCCAGGACGTGGTCGTCGATGCCTACCGGACCGACCTGCTGCCACCCGCCGAGCGCGGCATGGGCGCGTCACTGGGCGTCATGGGCTACCGGCTGGCGATGATCCTGTCCGGCGGCATCGCACTCATCTGGACCGACCCCAACCAGGGCGGCGGCTGGACCTGGCCCGAGGTCTACCGCTTCATGGCCGTGCTGATGGTGATTGCCGCGGGCGTGACCGTGCTGCTGCTGCCGCGCCTGCCCGACAGCGCGCCCCGGCCCACCAGCAAGGCAGGCCACGACCTGCGCGGTTTCGCGGCCGTGCTGGTGGCAGTGGCGGTGGGCTTTTGGCTAACGGACAATTTTGGTGGCCTGTTGGCCCAGGCCTTGGTGGGCCCATTGCTGCAAGGCACGTCCTTGCCCCTGCCGCTGCAAAAGCGCTGGGTGGATCTGGCCACATTGCTGCTGGGCATCGGCCTGACGCTGCCCCTGGCGGCCTGGGCGGCGCGCAAGGCCCAGTTCGACACGCTGCTGGGTGGCCTGAACAGCTACTTCAGCCAGCGCGGCGCGGCAGCATTCCTGCTCTTCATCGTGCTCTACAAGCTGGGCGATGCGTTTGCCGGGTCGCTGATGACGCCTTTCTTGCTGAAGAGCATGTCCTACACATCGGCCGAGGTGGGCGTGGTGAACAAGGTGATCGGCCTTTGGCTGACCATCTTCGGCGCGCTGGTGGGCGGGCTGTGGATGCTGAAGCTGGGACTGTGGCGTTCTCTCATGGTCTTTGGCGTGCTCCAGCTGGTGTCGAACATGGGCTTCTGGTGGCTGGCTGTCAGCGGCAAGGGTGGGCTGCCCGGCACCGTGCTGCCAGCCTTCGACTGGGGCTTCGTCAAGCTGGCCACGCCCACCCCGGTGGACGGCGGACTGCTGGCTGTGGTGGCCTTCGAGAACCTGAGCGGCGGCATGGGCAATGCCGCCTTCGTAGCTTTCATGATGAGCCTGTGCAACCAGCGCTTCACCGCCACGCAGTACGCCCTGCTGTCCGCCTTTGCCAGCGTAGGCCGGGTGTGGGTGGGGCCGCTGGCGGGGGTGCTGGCGGAGAGCATCGGCTGGCCGAGCTTCTTCATCATCAGCACGGTGCTGGCGGCGCCGGCACTGGTGATGCTCTGGTGGATGCGGGAGGCGGTGCGCGTGCTGGATGTGCCTGAGGGGGTGGGTTCGGCGGACGACTGAACTTGCTGCTCGCTGCGGGGGCCTGGAGAGTTGGGGGACCGACTGCGCTCATGTCCCCCGGATCACACGGCTGGCGCAGTCTGATCCTCCTCCTTTACTTCGCTCCGTCGGTCCCCCAACTCCCCAGGCGAGCCACCCGTCGCAGACCGCATACCGGGTACGCCCACTCCGGTTGAGGATCAGTCAGGCGGGGCGGCCCGCGCAGCGAAGTAAAGGAGGAGGTTTCGGCCGCTGCCAAGCGGCCGAAACCGGGGGACATGAGCGGAGCGGGCCGCCCTGCCTGACGGATCCCGCGCAGGCCCAAGTGCACCTCAAGTAGGCCTATAGCACGCCTCAAACGTCGCTCAAGCGCAGTTCAAGCCGCCTGCCGCAACCTGGCCCAGCCCAGCCACACAAACAGCCGCACCACCCACCACCCAATGTCCGGCTGGCGCCAACCCACGCCGAAGCGCGCCTCCGCGGGCGCTGCGTGGTGGTTGTTGTGCCAACTCTCCCCCCAGGAGATCAGCGACAGCACTGCGACATTCGTGCTGCTTTCGCGTGTGGCATGCGGTCGTGAACCGCGCAAGTGGCACCAGGAGTTGATGGCCCAGATCACCTGGTGTCCCACGGCCATGCGCACCACGCCGCCCCAATAAGCGCCAAAGACCAGCGCCTGCCAAGCACCGATTTCTCGGCCCAGCACGGCAAGGGCCACCACGGCTGGCAGCAACAGCCCCGCTGCCACACACAGCGGGTAGGCGCTGGACAAGCGACGGACCAGTGGGTCACTGATCAGTTCACGCGCATAGCGGGTGGGCTTGGGCACGTCGTGGCGCAGAACCCACCCGACATGGCCGCGCCACGCCGCCTGCCAACGGCTTGCGCCCGGCCAGGCACTGGTGCGCGGCGAATGCGGATCGCCCGGCTGGTCGCTGGCGGCGTGGTGCATGCGGTGCAGGCTGACCCAATAGACGGCCGGGCCCTGCGCGGCCATCGCGCCGCAGACACCCAAGACGGCGCGCAGTGCCGGCCTGGCTTCAAAAGCACGGTGCGAGAAGTGCCGGTGCAGACCCACCGATACGCCCACGCCACCCACGATGAACCACATCAGCAGCCACAGCGAAGCTGCCCAACCCGGTTTCTGCATGACTGGCAAGATGAGCGGTAGAAGAAAGGTCCCTGCGGTCGGCATCACCACGGCCCACAGGAAGTGGCGCCGCTGCGCGCCAAGAAAGGGCGCCGCCGGCATGGCGTGCACCACCGGTGCGCTTGCATTCATGCTGCAGCCTCGCGCAGGAGTTCGGCGTAGACGACATTGCGGTGCGGGTCATGGAAGGTCGACACCTGCGCTGCGCCCGCGGCCAGCGACAGGTCGCGCAGGGCTGCTTCATTGCGCAGGACCAGGGTCCAGTCCATGAACAGTTCCATGTAGCCGCGGCCGGACCCGCCCGGCACAAAGTTGGCAATCACCAGCCGTCCACCGGGCCGCAGCATCTGCAGCAGGCGCGCCGTGAGGCGGCGCGCCAGGCTGTCGGGCAGGTAGTCGTAGAGGCCAGCGGAATAGACCAGGTCGAACTGGCCCAGCGACTCCGCCAGCGGCCCGGACAGGAGTTCGCGCACACCTTCGTTGACCACGCGCAGCGGCGCTGCCGCGTGCGCGCGGGCGACCTCGGCGCAGGACAGCGCATCCTGGTCCAGCACCACCACCTCACCTTGAAACACCGGTGTGCCAACCAGGCTGCCTTCAAACTCCCGCGCGTGGCCCGAGGCCACGGACAGGATGCGCCCGGCCTCGCGGGTGACCACCGTGTCGTCGATCAGGCTCTTCAGCAACTGCCGCCGGTACAAGACTGAGAGGCCCATGGACACACGCGTCGTGGCCGAGAACACGCTGCGCCCGAGCGGGCTGGTGCACTCGGGCGCTTGGCCCGAATAGATGAAGTCCATCATCACGGCGTCGCCCGCATAGCCCCGCGGCTTGGTGGAGGCGCGGTGCGTGTACGGGTCCTCCTGCACTGCGGTATGCAGCGGGTGGGCGCGACACCAGGCCTGCATCGCCTCTGCACGGCCCGAGCCCCGCGCTTCAGACCAGAGCGCCGACAGCGGTGAGCCCATGAGCCGGAAGGCGCCCAGCGGGTCGCCAGCCTGAAGCAGCTGCAAGGCGCGGTCGAGCAGGGCCTGGGTGTTCTCCTGCAGCGTGATGATGGCCGCGCCGGGTGCGGCCTGGACGGTGGCGGCGATGTGTTCTGACATGGAACCTCCTGTTGAACCGTTGTGGGTGATGGGGGTGAGCGATGTGGACGAGTGACGAGGCTGATCCGGGAAGACGCCTGGCACCAAGGTACGGACAGCCGCACCCGCTTTCGCCCCCCGGCAGGGGGGTGGGCACACCAGCTGTAGACCCGAAGGTGGATGTGTCGCGCAACGCGGCCACGGACACTGAAGCCCCTATGAAAAGAAGCCGTTCGATTGCCGCTCTACGTGCGCTGTGCCAGCTGGACCTGCACGCCGAAGTGCTGATTCCCGCCTTGCTTGAAGCGCTTCACGACCTGGTGCCGAGTCACCGCAACCTCTTCGACTGGACCGACGCGCACGGCCGCCTGGTGCGCTACTTCATTGAAGGCCCCATCGACGCTGCTGTCGCGCGCCTGTACTTCGACGAGTTCCACAACCGGCGTGAAGCGGAAGCGATGCCGGCCTTCCAGTCGCTTCACCGCGCGCCACGCGGTGTGCGCAGTGCGGACGAACTGGACAAGCCGGCGTTCTTCCAATCCGCGCTGTACAACGAGATCTGGCGACCGCAGGGCTTTCACACGCGGCTGGAAGCCGTGGTGCGCACGGCCACGGGTCTGCTGGTCGGTTCACTGGTGCTGTACCGCGCGCCAGGCGACGCGCGCTTCACGCAAGACGACGAACAAGGGTTGGCCGCGGTGCTGCCGGACATCGCGGCCGCGCTGTCCTGCCACGGTCCCGCCGTGGCCGATGACCGCCACGTGCCATCGCACCAGCCGCCGGAGAGCCTGCTGTTGACACTGGACGGCGCGCTGTGCCACGCCAGCCCCGGCGCTCATGCAATGCTGCTGATGGCCGAAGGTGGCGCCTCGCGCGACACGCTGTCGCGTCCGCTGGACGCCCTGGCAGGGAACCTGCTGCCGATGCTGCTGGCCCGGCTGCGCGAGCGCGCACGCTCGCCCCTGCTGCAGGCCACCGCACCGCCGCCGTCCATCACCCACGAGACAGCGGCCGGCCAGTTCGTGGCCCACGGCGCGGTGCTGCGCCCCTTCAGCGGCAGCGGCGCACCGCTGGCGCAAGTCACGCTGCGCCGCATGGAGCCGCACCGCGTGGCACTGGCCCGTGCGCTGCGCGCCTTGCCGCTGACACCAGGCCAGATGGCTGTCTGCCGAGAGCTGTACCACGGACGCTCGCACCAGGACATCGGTCGGCGTTTGCAAGTGGCCCCTGCGACGGTGGTGGACCACGCACGCAAGGCCTATGACCGGCTGGAGGTGCGCTCCACGCTGGAGCTGCGCGCGAAGCTGGACGCCAGCATCTCGCGCAACTGAACAGCCGGCTGCAACCACCTTGCGGCAGGGATGCGCGCCCCCACAATGTCGGCATGAAGATGCCCGGCAATCCTTGCGCCTGCACCTGCTGGCACCCGCAACGCCGCCTGTTCACCGGCCTGCTGCTGGCGGGTGCGGCTGCACCGGCGCTGGCGGCCATTCCGGAATGCAAACGCTCGTTTGCCACCAAGGCCATACCGGCTTCCAGTGTGGAAGGCTCGGCGCGCAGCCAGTATGCGCAGTTGCTGGAAGGCGCGCGGGGCCAACAGGCGCTGGCGCCGGAATCGCACCCGCAATTGCAGCGGCTGCGCTACATCGCCGCGCGCATCGTGCCCTTCACGGCCGCCTGCAACGACCGCGCGGCGCAGTGGAAGTGGGAAGTCAATCTGCTGGGCAGCAAGCAGCTCAATGCCTTTTGCATGCCCGGCGGCAAGATCGCGTTCTACAGCGGCATCCTGACGCAGCTGAAGCTGAACGACGACGAGGTCGCCATGATCATGGGCCACGAAGTCGCGCACGCGCTGCTGGAACATGCGCGCGAACGCATGGCCAAGAGCACCGGCACCCAGATCGGTTTGCGCCTGGGCGCGGCACTGCTGGGACTGGGCAACCTGGGCGACTACGCGGCGCAGCAAGGCGCCGGCTTGCTGTCTCTGCTGTACAGCCGCGAAGACGAAAGTGAAGCGGATGCGCTGGGCCTGATCCTGGCTGCGCAAGCCGGCTACGACCCGCGTGCAGGCGTCACCCTGTGGCAAAAGATGACGCAGCAAACGGCGGGCAAGGCGCCGCCGCAATGGCTGTCCACGCACCCCGCGGGGCAGACGCGCATCAAGGACATCCAGGCACGGCTGCCGCGGGTGGATCCGCTCTACCAGGCCGCGGACAAACCGGGCAAGCGCTTCGCGCCACCCACCTGAACAGTCGGGCGGTGGTTGCCGCCCCCGATCAGCAAGGCGTCACCACTTGGCCGGCATGCCTTTCAGCAGGGCCACCTGGCCATCACCGGTCCGCAGATAGCCGCCTTGCTCCAGGTCCACGATCAGACGGGTCACCATCTCGCGTGAACAGCCCAGGCGGCGTGACAAGGCCAGATGCGTCGGCATACGCCAGGTCGGCAGCCCTGCATCGCCGGGCGCGGCTTCCTGTTCCAGCAGCGCCTTGAGCCGCCCGTACACCGTGTTCAACGCGATCCCCTTCATGCCGACCGTCGCCGCGCGCGCACGCCGGATCACCTTGGCCAGCAGGTCAAAGGCAAATGAGGGATCTTCCTGCAGGTGGCGCTCCAGCGTGGGCCGCGTCACCAGCACGCACAGGGACGCCACGGTGGTTTCGACATTGGCCGACCGGGGACCACCGTCCAGGCTCATTTCGCCGACGTATTCGCCCGGGCCGTAATCGGCATAGGTCACTTCGCGACCGTCGGGGGCCACGCTGAAGGCACGCAGACCGCCCTGCAGCACGATGAAGAGGCTGTCACCGCGGTCACCCTCGGTGATGATCTGCACGCCCTTGCGCAGGGCACGCACGTCGCCGCGTCGGGCCAGCTTGCGCAGGGAATCGCCCAAGGGGGCGGCGTCAATCGGGTCCTGAAGGGGTGGTTTGCGGGGCGTTTTGCGGAGCATGTGGCCGGGCCTGTAGCGGCAGTGCCCAAGGCACGTGCGCCACAGGCCCGGCGATCTTAATGGCCGCGTGAGCCGGCCGGCCCGCGCAGGGCACCCACCACTGGCGGCAGCACCGCCACCTGGCGCACCAGGTCGCTGATGCTGCTGGCGCCGGTCTTGGCGCGGATGCTGCCGATCTGCGTGCGGATGGTCGACACGGCCACCGCCTGCTCGACCGCAATCGTGTTGGGTCGCACACCGGCACACAGACGTTCCAGCACCCGGGTCTCGGCCGGCGTCAGGCCCATGGACCGTGCATAGCCCTGCACCGACAAGCTGGCGCAGACCTCGCGCTTGCCCAGCACCAGCAGGGTGGCTGGCGACTGGTCGCCCAGGCGCTGACCCTGGCCCGGTGGCAACGGCACCACGGACACGCTGGTGCGGTTCGCGCCTTCGCCCAGGGTCAGCAGCCGGCGCAGTCCACGCTGTGCGCTGGACAGGGCGTCATACAGCGGCGCCACGTCCTGCGGGCGCTGGGCACGCAGACTCTGGCCCATCAGTTGCAGCGGGTGCGCGCTGTCCAGTTCCAGGCGGGCGGTGTGGTTGAGGTAGAGCACCTGGCCGTCGCTGGTGACCAGCAGCATGCCGTAGTCGATCTCGTCCAGCATGCGTGTCAGGCAGGCCCCCAGCGGCCCGGTGGCGCCACGCCGTTCCGCGCCCGTGTAGGTCGTCGGCCGCTGCGGCTCTTGCGGTGAAGAAACAAGCGTCTCGAACATGGCATTCCCCTGGTGTGTTTTGCGTGGTGCCTTGGTGTGGGCCCACAACGGACACGTTAGGGGGGCTGCGCCATGCCAGGGGGTGACTTCTGACGGCCTGGTTTGGTGACTTATTTACATCGCGTCCGCAGCAAGGGGCAGCACCAGGCCGCCTGTTTCGGCAGCGTCCAGTGCCAGCAACAGCAAGGCGGGATCCGCGTCACCAGGCAGCGCTTGCAGAAGCCCCTGCCGCGCCAGCGATCGACCGGGCCACCGCAAGGGCACGGTCTGGCCCAGCCGCGCCCGAGCCAGTGCGTCCTGAAAGGCAGCTCGCTGCGCGGCCTGGGCCGGCGTCACATGCCCCAAGGTGTCGCAGCGCAAGGGCCGGGCGGCGGCAAGCAGCTGACGACCTGCCCGGTTGGCATGCACCAGTCCACCGTCCGGCTGCAGCACCAGCAGCGGCCATGGCAGGGCATCGGCCAGGCGGCTCAACAGGGCCGCCACGTCAGGCGAAGGGGGCGGCAGGCTGGCGGCGGGGCGGGGCATGAACGAACCCTATCGGCCCGGGGCCCGCCGGGCATCCGCGAATGGACGGACGCGGAAGCGGGCACACCCCAGTTCTATGATGCCCATGTGCCCTTGCCTTGCTCTCCCTTGCCGTTCTTTCGCTTGCCCGCGTCCGCTGCCTCGCTGCTGGCACTGACCCTGGCCTTGGCTGCCCTGCCCGTCCGCGCCATACCGGCCGACGCCGGAGCGCCCGCCGGCAAGCCCCTGGTCTACTGCGCCGACGCCAGCCCGGAAGGCTTTGACCCCGCGCTGTGGGACAGCAGCAGCACCAGCAACGTCACTTCGCAGATCTTCCAGGGCCTGGTGGGTTTCCGGCGGGGCAGTTCGCAGCTGGAACCGCGGCTGGCCACCGCCTGGCAGGTGTCGGCCGACGCGCGCAGCTTCACCTTCCAGCTGCGCCCCGGCGTGAAATTCCACAGCACGCCCACGTTCACGCCCGCAAGGG
Organism: uncultured beta proteobacterium; assembly: GCA_963750785.1. Classification (GTDB taxonomy): domain Bacteria; phylum Pseudomonadota; class Gammaproteobacteria; order Burkholderiales; family Burkholderiaceae_C; genus Rubrivivax. Next base: position 473,289 of record CAVVSC010000017.1, read on the forward strand.
ACTTCAACGCCGACGACGTGATGTTCACTTTCACGCGGCTGGTGGACCCCCAGCTGCCCTTCAACCTGGCTTTTCCGGCCACCTTTGTGTACCCGCAGAGCCTGGGGCTGGCGAAGATGATGGCTGGCATCGACAAGCTGGGACCCATGGAAGTGCGCTTCCGCCTCCACCAGCCCAACGTCAATTTCCTCAGCTACTTTGCGGCCAGCTTTGCGGGCATCCATTCCGCTGAATACGCGGCGCAACTGCTGTCCCAGGGCAAGGCCAGCAGCATCAACAACCTGCCCGTGGGCACCGGTCCCTGGCAGTTCAAGAGCTACCGCAAGGACGACGTGCTGCGCTTCAAGCCGCACCCGCTGTACTGGCGCGGCCTGCCAGCACCCGACGTGGCGCCCAGGGCCCTGGTCTACGCCATCAGCCGCGAACCCAACGTGCGCGTGCAGAAGCTGGCGCGCGGCGAATGCCAGATCACTGCGCCGATCCGCGACGTGGACATCACGGCGCTGCAAGGCCACCCGCAGGTCGTCATCCAGAAGATCCAGGCGCTCAACATCAGCTACCTGTCCTTCAACCTGAAGAAGCCGCCCGTGGACAAGCGCGAGGTGCGCGAGGCGCTGGACATCGCCATCGACCGTGACGCGCTCTTCAAGGTGCTGTTCCCGCGCGGGGACGCGCTGCAAGCCGTCAGCGCCTTCCCGCCCGCGGTGCCTGGCTTCAACAAGACCTTGAAGAACGAGTTCAAGCCCGAACGCGCAAAGCAGCTGCTGGCTGCAGCCGGCTACCCGAAGGGCTTTGAGATCGACCTGTGGGCCCTGCCCATCAGCCGCCCGACCAACCCCAACGGCCAGTTGATGGCGCAGATGATCCAGGCCGACTGGGCCAGGATCGGCGTCAAGGCGCGCATCCTCACCTACGAGTGGGGCGAATACCTGAAGCGGGCCAACCAGGGCGAGCACCACGTCTACATGAGCGGCTGGAGCACCGACGTGGCCGCGGCCGATGAGTTCCTGACGCCCAACCTGACCTGCCCCGCCAGCCGCGGCGGCATCAAGTTCTGCAACCAGGAATTTGACGCGCTGGTGGACGCGGCACGGGCCGAAGTCAACGACACCAAGCGGCTGGCGCTGATCGAAAAAGCCCAGGTGATCTTCAAGCGCGAAAGGCCCTGGATGCCCATGGCACACAGCAGCGTCTACATCCCGATGCGGCGAGACGTGACGGGCTTCGTGATGTCGCCGAACGGCAGCATGGACTTTGAAGGGGTGAGCCGAAAGTGAGTGCAAAGGGGAACTTGGCATGAGCTTGCGCATGGCGGTGGCGCAGCCACGGATGCACTGGCGCACGGCGGACAACCTGGCCGCCATCGAGTTGGCCCTGCAGCGCGCCCACGCGGCAGGTGCGGCGCTGTGCAGCTTTCCGGAACTGGCCCTGACGGGCTTTCACCGGGGCATCGTGCAGGAGGCCGACCCGGGCGTTGTGCAGCCTGCGCTGGACCGAGTGCAGGCGTTGTGCGCACAGCTGCGGATCGCAGCCGCTTTGGGTGCCCCCACCTGGAATTTGCAAGGCGAACGCTTCAACAGCCACTTGTTGATCAACGAACACGGGGCGCTCGCTGCGGCGGTCGCCAAACAGGGACTCACCGACCCCGAGGCCAGCTTTTTCCGGCGCGGCACCACGCGGCCTGTGGCGCGGCTGCAAGGCTGGCGTTGCAGCGCCGTCATCTGCCGAGAAGTCGAAGACCATGCCGTGGTGGCGGCGCAGCTGCCGCTGGGCACCGCAGACCTGCTGTTCTGGCCCGGCCAGATGCGGCCCGACCCTGCCAAGCCCGCCACCGACCCGCCGCAGCATGTGCAGCAAGCGCAGGCCATCGCCCGCATGACGGGCGCCTACGTGGTGCAGAGCAACTGGCCCAACGCCCTGAACCGACCTGAAGAAAGCCGACACTGCGGGCACAGCGCGGTCATCGCTCCCGACGGCGAGTTGCTGTTTCGCCTGCCCGAAGAGGGCTTGGGTCTTGCGGTGTTTGACCTGGGCGACCGCCATTTCAACTGGTTCGACGAATCCGCCCTCACCCACCTGGACACCAGCCCCGCATGATCCGCGTCGAAGACATCGCTGCCAGCACCGACTTCCGTCACCTGCGCACGCTGCGCCAGGTACCACACGATCTGCGTTATGTAGGCAGCAACAATTTCGCCGGCCGCAGTCTCTACGGCCGGCTCGACTGCGCCTGGCTGCGCCGCGAAGCCGCCGAAGGCCTTGAGGCTGCTGCCGAATGGCTGCACGCACAGCGCCCGGGCTGGCGCATCGTGGTGCTGGACGCGCTGCGTCCGCAACGTGTGCAGGAAGCCATCTGGGTGGACGTGGCTGGCACGCCCATGCAGGAATATTTCGCCAACCCTGAACGCGGCAGCATCCACAGCTACGGCATGGCGGTGGACGTGACCCTCTTGGCCCCGGATGGCCATGAAGCCGACATGGGCGCAGGCTTTGACGAAATGACCACACGGTCCCACCCCGCGCTGCATGAAGAGCACCTGGCCAGCGGCGTGCTCACCCCAGCACATGTCCAGGAACGCACCTGGCTGCTTCGCGCCATGGGGCACGGCGGCTTCCACGGCATTCCTAACGAGTGGTGGCACTTTGACCACGGCGACCGCGACCACGTGCGCCGCCACCTGCCGCGCGTGTACTGAAACCCTCCAGAGACTGTCCACCATGTCCACGACCCGACGCCTGTTCATGGCCGCCACCGCGGCAACGGCCGCCGCGCCCTTCGCCCTGCCTGTGTCTGCGCAGACCGCGCCAGCCATCCGCCCCAAACGCCTGCAGCCCGGCGACACCATCGCCTTCATCAATCCCAGCAGCGCCATTTACGAACGCGCGCCTTACGAGATCGCGGCCGAATCGCTGCAGGCGCTGGGCTTCAAGGTTCGCGAGGCCCCGCACCTGCGTGCGCGCTACGGCCAGTTCGCCGGCACCGACGCGCAACGCGCGGCCGATGTGAATGCCATGTTCGCGGACCCTTCGGTGCAGGGCATCCTGGCGCTCACCGGCGGCAGTGGCGGCAACCGCATCCTGCCGCTCCTGGACTACAGCCAGATCCGCCGCAACCCGAAGGTGCTGGCGGGCTTCTCGGACATCACCGCGCTCATCAACGCCATCCACGTGCAGACGGGCCTGGTCACCTTCCACGCACCAGTGGGCATTTCAGAGTGGAACGCTTTCAGCGTGGACCACTTCCGTGGCACCTTGATGGACGCGCAAGCGATGCTGTTGACCAACCCACGCGACAAGGACGACAACATCGTGCCCAAGACCGGGCGCATCAGCACCTTGCGCGGCGGCAAGGCGCGCGGACACCTGGTGGGCGGCAACCTGGCCGTGCTGACCAGCATGGCCGGTTCCCCCTATTGGCCAAAGTTCGACGGCGCCATCCTCTTCCTGGAAGAGATCAACGAATACCTCTACCGCGTGGACCGCATGCTCAGCACGCTGAAGATCAGCGGCGCGCTCAGCAAGGTGGCCGGGGTGGTGGTCGGCGGGTTCACCAACTGCACGCCCGGCGACGGCAACTACGGCACGCTGACGCTGGACGAGATCTTCGACGACTACTTCAAGCCCTTGAACGTGCCCGTGTACAGCGGAGCGCTCTTCGGCCACATCAAGCGCAAGTTCACCTTGCCGGTGGGGCTGAGCGTGGAGATGGATGCGGACGCAGGCACCATCCGCTACCTGCAACCCGCCGTGCTTTGAGAGAGCCCGCACCATGAGCGAACACGTCGCCATCCTCACCGCAGCCGGCAGCGGCATCGGTGCTGCGGCCGCCAGGAAACTGGCCGAACAAGGCTGGAAAGTCGCCGTCCTGTCCAGCAGCGGCAAGGGCGAGGCGCTGGCCCGCGAACTGGGCGGCGTGGGCGTCACCGGCAACAACCGCGACACAGCCGACCTGCAGCGCCTGGTGGACGCGGCGCTGGCGGAATGGGGCCACATCGACGCGGTGTTGAACAGCGCTGGCCACGGCCCCAAGGGCGCACTGCTTTCCATCAGCGACGAGGACTGGCACCTCGGCATGGAGTACTACCTGCTCAATGTCGTGAAGCTCGCACGCCTGGTGACACCCGTGATGCTGAAAGCGGGCCACGGCAGCATCGTCAACGTCAGCACCTACGCCACCTTCGAGCCCGAAGCCGCTTTCCCCACCAGCGGCGTGTTCCGTGCGGGCCTGGCGGCGTTCACCAAGCTCTATGCCGACCAGTACGCCGCGCAGGGCCTGCGCATGAACAACGTGTTGCCGGGCTTCATCGACAGCCTCCCCGAAAAGGAGGAGCGCCGCGCGCGCATCCCCATGCAGCGCTACGGCCGCGCGGAGGAAGTGGGTGAGTTGATCGCCTTTCTGGCGTCGGACAAGAGCAGCTACATCACGGGGCAGAACATCCGCGTCGACGGCGGCATCACGCGGTCGGTGTGACCGCGGCAACGGCGGCTCAAGCAGGCGGCGCCTAGAAGCTGCTGCCGGGCTCGCGCAGGAAGGCTTCTTCTTCGGTGGTGGACACACGTCCCAGCACCGCGTTGCGATGCGGGTAGCGGCCGAAGCGCCTGATGATGTCGGCGTGCTTCTGCGCGTAAAGCTGCGCGTCGGCCATGGCGGGATCTGCCGCGGCAAGCGCGATGAACAGGCGAATCGATTCCCGCTGCACGTCGCCGCTTTCGGAATGCTCGAATGGCAGGTAGGCAAACCAACGCTGCAAGGGCGGCAGTTGCTGGTCACCACCACGGGCCACCAGTGCCTGCGCAGCCGCCAAGGCGAATGCGTCGCCCGCAAACGCACGGGGCGTGTTGCGGAAGCTGTTGCGGGTGAACTGGTCCAGCAGCACGATGCGCGCCAGCGTGCCGCCGGGCGTGGCGTCCCAGTCCTGCAGGCCACCCGTCAGTGCGGCCTCGATGGCGGTGCCAAAACGCGCGTGGATCTGCGCATCAAAAGCCGCATCCTTGCGGAACCACTCGCCGCGGGGCTGCGTTGCGGGCGGGTCGCCAAACCAGAAGGTCAGAACCTCGGCAGCAGTGACTGAAGGGCTCATCTCGGTTGCTCCATGCCCTTTCGGCAAAAGAGAGAAACGGTCAGCCTTGAACCGGCTTCAGGCGGCTTGCGGCCCCTTGCGGTCGTTCTTGCTTGTTGCCGTTGCGGGCCAAGGCCGCCGGGTACCGGGCTCCGCTCATGTCCCCCGGCTCTGGACACTTGGCAGTGTCCAGACCCTCCTCCTTTACTTCGCTGCGCCCGGTTCCCAGCGTCCTTGGCCAACCACCCTTGCAGTGCGCGCCCAGGTGGCATGCCACTGGCGGTGCCGGAGCGGGCGATTGGGGGGCCCTGCGGAGCGAAGTAAAGGAGGAGCGGCGGGCGCAGCCCGACGCGGGGGACATGAGCGCAGCAGGGCACCCCAAGCGCACGCGACCGCCACAACACAACGACCGACCGCAACGGGCCAAATCCGGCATCTCGTACTGCAAGCTCCCTGACCCCAAGGGCGACTTTGCCAGGGCTCAGTCCAGCCGTGCGCCTGAGTCCTTCACTGCCTTGGCCCACTTGGGCATTTCACCGGCCAGGTACTGGGTGAAGGCTTCCGGCCCCAGGTAGGCGGGGTCGGCGCCCTGGGCCACCATGCGGGTGCGGATGTCCGGCGTCTCCAGCGTCGCCTTGAAGGCCGCGGCCAGTTTGTCCATCACAGGCTTGGGCGTGGCCGCAGGAGCCAGCACGCCGTAGAAACCCACCACGTCAAAACCCTTCACACCGGATTCGATGAGCGTGGGCACATCTGGCAGCGCACTGCTGCGCTCACGGCTGGTCACGGCCAGTGCGCGCAACTTGCCCTGCTTCACGTACTGGCTGGCCTGCGGAATACTTTCGGCCATGATTTGCACTTGCCCACCCAGCAGATCGGTGAAAGCGGGTGCGCTGCCCTTGTAGGGGATGTGCACGATGAAAGTGCCGGTGGCGGCCTTGAACATCTCTGGCACCAGGTGGCTGATGCCGCCATTGCCTGCTGAACCGTAGTTCAGCTTGCCCGGGTTCTTCTTGGCCAGTGCCACCAGTTCCTGCAGCGTGTTGGCCGGTACCTGCGGATTCACGATGATGGCCAGCGGCTGCATGGCGGTGCGTGCCACCGGCGCGAAGTCGCGCAGGGTCTGGTATGGGTTCTTGGGATAGATGGCCGGGTTGATGGTCATCGTGCCGGTGTTGGCCATCAGCAGGGTGTAGCCGTCGGCGTCGCTCTTGGCGACGAAGTCCGCGCCCACGGTGCCACCGGCACCGGCCTTGTAGTCCACGATGATCGGCTGGCCCAGCAACTGGCCCAGGCGGTCAGCCAGCAGGCGCGCATGCGCGTCCAGCGGGCCCCCGGCGGGGAAGCCGACGATGATCTTGATGGGTTTGTTGGGGAAGGCGGTCTGGGCTTCGGCAGGCAAGGCGACCAGCAAGGCCGCGGCGGACAGCAGCCAGGCGCGACAGTCGCGGGTCATGCAGCGTCTCCGGACTGGTAGAGCAGGTCATGTGTCTCCGGGTGCCGCCGCATGTAGGAGGCAACGTAGCTGCAGGTGGGCCGCACACGCAGGCCCTCGGCACGGGCCCAGTCCAGGGTGGCCTGTACCAGTTCGGCAGCGACGCCTTTGCCTTGCAATTGCCAGGGCACCTCGGTGTGGTGAATGGTCATCACCTTGTCGCTCAACCGGTAGTTGCACAGGGCCAGCTTGCCGCCGGGTGCGGCTTCAAACCGCAGCTGTTCGGGGCGGTGGCTTACGTTGATCGTCATACCCGGGATTGTGGCCCCGGCGCGCCCCGCAGGTGGGTGTGTGGCGCGCACCCGCCTCAAGTTTGGGTTTACAGTGCCTTGCACTCCTTCACGGCGCCGGCCCGAACGGTGCCGGCCTTACGGTCACGGAAGCCCCTCGTGGATAAAGCCTGGTTCCTGGAAGGCGTGGCCTCTGACGGGTCGCGCGTGTCGCATGCGCTGCACAAGCTGCCTTTTCGCGTGGGCCGCGACGCCGCCAACGACCTGGCCGTGGACGCGCGCGGCCTGTCGCGCCAGCACGCGGAATTCCAGGCCGGCCCGAATGGCGAACTGCTGCTTCAGGACCTGGACAGCACCAACGGCACCTACGTCAACCGCGAACGCATCCAGGAAGCGCGTGCGCTGGCGGAAAACGATGTGCTGCACTTCGGCAATGCCGAATACCGCCTGGGTGTCGAAACCGCCACGCGCATGGCCCTGCCGCCGGACGACGGCGAACGCACTTTGATCGTGCCAGCCGGCAAGGCGCTGTCGCAGCACTTCGTGCAACACGAAAAGCAGTTCATGGAACTGCTGCGCGGCCAGGGCCTGTCCGCGGCAGCGCAGCCCATCGTGGACGCCCGCACGGGCCATCTCTTTGCGTACGAACTGCTGGGCCGCTGCACCCACCCGGGCCTGCCGTCCTCACCGATCCAGCTGTTCAGCCTGGCCGCCATGCTGGGGCGCGAGGCCGAGCTCAGCGCCGCCTTCCGCACCTACGGCATCAGCGCCATCGCGCCGCGGCTCAAGGGCACCAAGCTCTTCATCAATTCGCACCCGGACGAGACCTTTGCGGATACCTTCTTTGCAGCCCTGAAGGCCCTGCGCAGCGAAGAAGGCGCGCCGGATTTGGTGGTGGAGGTGCACGAGACCGCCGTGATGGAAGTCGAACGCATGCGCGACCTGGCCGCCCGCCTGGACGAGATCGGCGTCAACTTTGCGTACGACGACTTCGGTGCCGGGCAGGCGCGGCTGAACGAACTGGGCGATGTGCCGCCGCACTTCGTCAAGTTCGACATGGGCCTGCTCCAGGGGATCCACGAGGCCAGCGACCGCAAGCAGAAAATGGTGCGCGACCTGGTCAAGCTGGTGCTGGACCTGGGCTCGGTGCCGCTGGCCGAAGGCATCGAACTGGAGGCTGAAGCGGCGCTGTGCCGCGACATGGGCTTCCAGCTGGTGCAGGGCTACCTGACCGGCAGACCGGTGCCGATCACCAGCGTCTAGTTCAGTGCCGCCACCACCTCAGCAGGGTGGCGTGCAGCTTTTCGGCGTCAATGGGCTTGGTGAGGAAGTCGTCCATGCCTGCCTTGAGCGCCTCGTCGCGCTCGGTCACCAAGGCCGCAGCGGTCAGTGCCACGATGGGCAGTTCCCGGCCGGCATCCAGTTGACGCAACGCACGCGTGGCCTCGTGGCCGCTCATCTCCGGCATCTGCACGTCCATCAGCACGGCGTGGAAGGCCTGATCCTGTTCCGCGCTGTGCTGCACAGCGGCCAGAGCCTCGCGCCCGTCGTGCGCCTGGGTGACCTGCACGCCCCAACTTTGCAGCATGGCCACGGCAATCAGCATGTTGACGGCGTTGTCCTCCACCATCAGGACGCGCATGCCGCTCAGACCCTGCGCTGCTGGCGGCGGCGCCACGGGCAGCGGCCCGGCTGCGGGCGCCAGCGGCAAGCGGGCCCAGAAACAGCTGCCCTGGCCGGGCTGGCTCTTCACGCCGACCTCGCCCCCCATCAGCAGCGCCAGTTCGCGGCAGATCGACAAGCCCAGTCCCGTGCCGCCAAAGCGCCGTGTGGTGGACTGGTCGGCCTGCGTGAAAGGCTTGAACAGCTGCGCCTGGACTTCGGGCGCGATGCCGGGCCCGGTGTCGGTGACCTCGATGAGCACAGCGCCGCCGGCACTGCGGCCGGCATGGAGATGGACCTTGCCGCGGTCGGTGAACTTCAGCGCATTGCTCAGGAAGTTGGTGACGATCTGCCGCACGCGCAACGGGTCGCCGCTGACTGCACCCGCCAGGCCATCGTCAAGCGACATGGTCAGGCCGAGGCCGCGCGCATCAGCCAGTGTCTGGTAGGTGTGCTCCAGAGACTGCAGCAGCCCGGCCAGGTCAAAGCACGTGGCTTCGATCTGCAGCTTGCCGGCCTCGATCTTGGACAGGTCCAGGATGTCGCTGATGATGCCGGCCAGGGACTGCGCACCATCGGCAATCTGGTCCAGGTACTGGCGACGGACCTGCTCGCTCACGGTGGCACTGGCGGCCATGCGGGCGAGGCCGATCATGCCGTTGAGCGGCGTGCGCAATTCGTGGCTGGTATTGGCCAGAAAGGCGCTCTTGGCGCGGTTGGCAGCTTCGGCGTCGTCACGCGCCCGGGCCAGGGCTTGTTCGGACTGGCGGCGTTGTGTCACGTCTTCCAGGATCCAGGCCGTGCCACTGGTCAGGGGCCGCGAAGGGTCCACGGCACGCGCCCGCGCCAGCATCAGCAGCGTAGTGCCATCCTTGCGCCGGCACAGCCGCTCGAACTCCACCGGCTCGCCGCGTGACAGCGGCGGCCCCGCCAGTCGGCCGACCTCGTCGTAGTCCTGCGGTGTCGGCCACACCACCCCGCCCGATTGACCCAGGATCTCGCCCGGGCTCCAGCCCAGCATGCGTTCAAAGTGCGGGTTGGCCAGCACGAAGCGCCGGTCGCGCGTGACGGCAATGCCGATCGACGCGTTGTTGAGGATGGCCTCCCGCTCCAGGCGGTCACGCTCGCCGGCGGTGACGTCGCGCGCGTTGATCACCATGTAGTCGCGCCGGTCCATGACGAAGCGCGCCGCTGACACCCGCATCGCCACTTCGGTGCCGGTCTTGCTGACGAAGGTCACCGGCAGGTCGGACACCGCGCCATTGGCGCGCAGCGCGGTGATGAACTGCTCGCGCGCGCCGTCGCTGCCCCAGATGCCCAGCTCCAGCGAGGTCCGGCCCACCGCTTCCGCTGCCGACCAGCCGCTGACACGTTCGAAGGCCTGGTTGACCATCGCGTAGCGGCCGGTGCCGACGTCCGTCAGCGTGATCAGGTCCGGGCTGGTGGCCACCAGGTGGGCCAGCATGGCCTCGGACCGGCGCACCGCTTCTTCCGCTGCCAGCCTTTCAGTCACGTCCACATAGATGGACAAGAGGGCGGGACCGCCGTCGGATTGCACCCGCACGGCCGTGGCGCGCACGGCAGCGGCCTGTCCCTGCACGCGCAACCAGAAGTCCGTGACGGGCAGGGAACTGCCCACGGGCTGGTCGCTCAACTGATCCAGGCGGCGGCGTTCGCGGTCGCGTGATTCACCGGCTTCGTAGGCGGCCAGCACATCGGCGCCCAGGAAAGTGCTCAGGTCTTCGTGGCCGAAAAGGCTGACGCCGGCAGGGTTGGCGTCCAGCACACGGCCACCCCGGTGCAACACCAGGGGCGTGGGGATGTGAGAAAACAGGTCCTGGTAGCGCGTCTCCGTGGCCTCCAGTTCCTTCTTGGCACGCTCGACGGCGGTGACGTCACGCGCCACGCCCCAGTAGCCCTTGAACAGGCCGCGGGCGTCAAAACGCGGTTCGCCGCTGGCCAGGTAGTGGCGCAACTTGCCGTCGGGCTGGGCCCAGGTCACGGGCAGGTCGCGAAAGGCCACGCGTGAGCCCAGGTCGGCCAGCAGCAAGTCCAGGGTCTCGGGTTCGCAGTCGAAGCGGGGCAGTTCCCAGGGCACCGCGCCCAGGCCGCCGTCGCTGTCGAGCACGCGCAGTTCGCGGCCGGGCTGGCCAGCGGCCACCAGACGGTAGTTGCGGTCGATCTCCCAGTAGGCGTCCGCCGCCAGGGCCAGCAAGTTCCGGAAGCGCTCTTCGCGGTCGTGCACGGACAGCACGGCGCGGTCGACCAGTCGCGACACCACGGCGCCACCGGCCAGGGCCACCGCGACAGCCACCAGGTGCCCCGCCAGCAGGAGTCCTGGGACGGGCAAGCCCGGCTGGGCCGGTCCGCCTGTGCCGGCCCAGGAAAGACCCAGCACGATGCCGACCGCGACACCGGCCATCATGGCGCCGATGCGCCAGCCCGTCGCTGCGGTCACCATGCACACCAGCAGCGGCAGCACCGTCACTGCCGGCGCTGACAGGCCCCAGCCCAGTTGCAAGGCGGCAAAGCCGATGACCAGCGCGGCGCAGACCATCACCACGGCCAGCCCGCGCATCAACCAGTGCGACGGTGCCCACCACAGGCCCACAGACACGAGTGCCAGCACGAAGTAAGCACCAACCACAGGCGTCACCGCCTGCTGCGGGCCCAGCACCGCCAGCAGCAGCAAGGCCGCTGCCGCGCATGCGCCGGACACCACCAGGATGATGTGCCGCGCGATGGACGCCGGCGGCCCTGCAGTCGTGGGTGTTTCGCCGCGGCGCACCAGCACGGGCATGGACCGGTCCAGGTCGATGTGCGGAACCCGGGCCATGACGACTCAGACCAGTCGAGACTGCTGCAGTTCGGCCCGCGTGGCCTCGGCCACGCGGCAGGCCGCGGCAGCAAAGGCCGGCATGGCGGGCGCGTCACCGCCGGCATAGAGCACGGCGCGCGAAGAGCTCACGATGATCGGTGCATCGGGACGCCAACCTGCGCGCACGGTGGCGCGCGCGTCACCGCCCTGCGCGCCAATGCCGGGGATCAGCAGCGGCAGCGTGGGCGCCAGTTCGCGCACGCGCGCCACTTCGGCCGGGTAGGTGGCGCCCACGACCAGGCCCAGTTCCGCGGCGGCGCCCGATGCGGTTTTGCCCCACTCACCCGCCGCCAGCCGGGCAATGCGTTCGAACAGCTTGTCACCGCCCCCCACGTCCAGCGCCTGCAGGTCGCTGCCACCGGGGTTGCTGGTCCGGCACAGCAGGATCAGGCCCTTGCCGGCGTAGCGCTTGTAGGGCTCGACGCTGTCATGGCCCATGAAGGGCGACAGCGTCACGGCGTCGGCCTGGTAGCGCTCAAAGGCTTCGCGCGCGTACTGCTCTGCGGTGGCGCCGATGTCACCACGCTTGGCATCCAGGATCACCGGCACGCCGGGCGCGACCTGGTGGATGTGGGCGATGAGCCTTTCCAGCTGCTCCTCGGCGCGCTGCGCCGCGAAGTAGGCGATCTGCGGCTTGAAGGCGATGGCGGCGTGCTTTGTCGCGTCCACGATGGCGGCGCAGAAATCGTAGACCCGGCGCGCATCGCCGCGCCATTCCAGCGGGAACTTCGAAGGTTCCGGGTCCAGGCCGACGCACAGCATGGAGCCGTTCTGCGCTTCCGCGCCTGCCAGCAGGGCGCGGAAGGACGTCATTCGCTCTGGCCGAAGCGGGCCGCCAGTTCGGCGGCCTTGCCCGTGTAGGACCCGGGCGTCATGGCCATCAGACGTGCCTTGTCGTCGGCCGGAATCGCCAGGCCCTGGATGAAGCCCTGCATCAGCTCGCGCGTGATCGGCTTGCCCTGGGTGAAGTCCTTGAGCTGGTCATACGGGTTGGGCAAGCCGTGGCGGCGCATCACCGTCTGCACGGGCTCGGCCAGCACTTCCCAGGCGGCGTCCAGGTCGGCGGCCAGCGCCGCTTCGTTGATCTGCAGCTTGTCCAGGCCGCGGCACAGGCTGTCCAGCGCCAGCACGGTGTAGCCCAGCGCCACGCCCATGTTGCGCAACACCGTGCTGTCGGTCAGGTCACGTTGCCAGCGGCTGATGGGCAGCTTCTGGCTCATGTGCGACAGCAGCGCCGTGGCCAGGCCGAAGTTGCCTTCGGCGTTTTCAAAGTCGATGGGGTTGACCTTGTGCGGCATGGTGGACGAACCGACCTCGCCCTTCTTCACGCGCTGCTTGAAGTAGCCCAGGCTGACGTAGCCCCAGACGTCTCGTGAAAAGTCGATCAGCAGCGTGTTGCTGCGCGTCACCGCGTCGAACAGCTCGGCCATGTAGTCGTGCGGCTCGATCTGGATCGTGTACGGGTTGAACGTCAGTCCCAGACGGGCTTCCACGACACCACGGGCGAAGCCCTCCCAGTCGTGCGCCGGGTAGGCCGACAGGTGCGCGTTGTAGTTGCCCACGGCACCGTTCATCTTCGCCAGCAGCGGCACGGCGGCAACACGTTCGCGGGCCCGCACCAGGCGCGCGGCCACGTTGGCCAATTCCTTGCCCACCGTGGTGGGGCTGGCCGTCTGGCCGTGTGTGCGGCTCAGCATGGGCACGGCGGCCATGGTGTGTGCCATCTGCGTCAGGCGCGTCAGCACACCGTCCAGCGCAGGCAGCAGCACCAGGGTGCGCGCGGCCTGCAGCATCAGTGCGTGGCTGGTGTTGTTGATGTCTTCGCTGGTGCAGGCGAAGTGCACGAACTCTTCCGCGCGTTCCAGTTCGGCCTGGCCCTTGAAGCGGCCCTTGAGCCAGTACTCCACGGCCTTGACGTCGTGGTTGGTGGTCTTTTCGATGTCCTTGATGGCCTGGGCGTCGGCTTCGGAAAACCGCGTCACCAGCCCACGCAAGAGGCCACGCGCGGCTTCGCTCAAGGGCTTGAATTCGTCGAAACCGGCGTCCGACAGGGCGATGAACCACTCCACCTCCACCTGCACGCGCCGGTGCATGAGCCCGAATTCGGACAGCAGAGGGCGAAGCGCAGCCAGCTTGGCGGCATAGCGGCCGTCCAGCGGCGACAGCGCGCTGAGCGAGGAAGGGGCGGAGGGGTTCATGCGCGGTGAAAAGACGGGCGCGGCGGGTCTTGTCTGGGGCCGGGCAGCCCCGCAGCCCTTGTCGCGGTGTGCGCATTCTAGGAGGGCGGGGCGGGCCTGTGGACGGTGCAGACCCGGGTCGTGTGCCGCCGAAGGCGGAACGCGTCTTGCTATAACTCGCGCACCCCAGCATCCACCCCAAGGAGCCCCGATGAGCGCAACCCGCCTGCCCCGCCGCCATGCCCTGCTGACCGCCGCCGCCCTGAGCGCGCTGCTGGCCGCGCCCAGCCTGGTGCATGCCCAGGCCAAGTTGAAGGTGGCTGCGATCTACACCGTGCCGGTGGAGCAGCAATGGGTCAGCCGAATCGACAAGGCCCTGAAGGCCGCCGTGGCCCGTGGCGACATCGAATATGTGTTCAGCGAAAACGTCGCCAATGCCGACTACGAACGCGTCATGCGCCAGTACGCCGAAAAGGGCAACTCCCTGATCGTCGGCGAATCCTTCGCCGTGGAAGCCGCGGCGCGCAAGGTGGCCAAGGACTACCCCAAGATCACCTTCCTGATGGGCAGCAGCGGCAAGCCGCAGGAGCCCAACTTCAGCGTCTTTGACAACTTCATCCAGGAGCCGGCCTACTTGTCCGGCCTGATCGCCGGCGGCATGAGCAAGAGCGGCAAGATCGGCATGGTGGGCGGCTTCCCCATCCCCGAAGTGAACCGCCTGATGAACGCCTTCATGGCCGGCGTGAAGGAAACCAACCCCAAGGCGGAATTCATGGTCAGCTTCATCAACAGCTGGTTCGACCCGCCCAAGGCCAAGGAAGCCGCCTTCGCAATGATCGACAAGGGCGCCGACGTGATGTACGCCGAACGCTTCGGCGTCAGCGACGCGGCCAAGGAACGCAAGGTGCTGGCCATCGGCAACGTGATCAACACGCAGGCCCAGTACCCGGACACGGTGGTGGCCAGTGCGCTGTGGAACATGGAGCCGACGATCGACGCAGCGCTGAAGGCCGTCAAGGCCGGCAGCTTCAAGGCCGAGGACTATGGCCATTACTCGATGATGAAGGTCAAGGGCAGCGAACTCAGCGCCATTGGCACCTTTGACGGCAAGGTGCCCAAGGCCGTGGTGGACAAGGTGCGTGCGCGCACGGGCGAGATCCTGGCGGGCAGCTTCACCGTGAAGGTGGACGATTCGCAACCCAAGGGCACGGCCAAGTGAAGCCTGGTCTTGAAGGCGTCAAGGCCCTGTGCTTTGACATCTTCGGCACGGTTGTCGACTGGCGAACGTCCATCACGCGCGAAGGCCAGTTGCTGCAAGCGCGACTGGCCCTGCCCGCGCAGGACTGGGCGGCGTTTGCCGACGACTGGCGGGCCGGCTACCAGCCGGCCATGCACGAGGTGCGCACCGGCGTCCTGCCGTGGACGGACATCGACGGCCTGCACCGGCGCATCCTGGACCGCATCCTGGCCGAACGCGGCCTGGTGCTGCCCGGCGTCGACGCGGCCGATTTCAACCGCGTGTGGCATCGGCTGATCCCCTGGCCGGACAGCGTGGCGGGCCTGTACCGCTTGAAGCAGCGCTTCACCATCACGAGCCTGAGCAATGGCAACGTGGCACTGCTGGTCAACATGGCCAAACACGCCGGGCTGCCCTGGGACACGGTACTGAGCGCCGAACTGTTCCAGCACTACAAGCCCGACCCCGAGGTCTACCTGGGCGCCGCCCGGCTGCTGGGCCTGGCCCCGCAGCAGGTGATGATGACGGCGGCCCACCCCGGTGACCTGCGCGCGGCGGCGGCCTGTGGCTTGCGCACGGCCTATGTGGCGCGGCCGCTGGAACGCGGCGTCGGTGGCTGGGTGGAACCGTGGACCGCAGGCGAATTTGACATCGCCTGCACCAGCTTCACGGAACTGGCCGCGTTGCTGCCGGCCTGAACCCGGCGTTCAGGCCGCTTCGGGCGGCGGCCCGCCGCGCTGCGGCGGCTTCTTCGCCAGCCGGGCCGCGGCCTTGGCCTGGCGCGCCAGTTCCTTGGCCTCGCCCTCGGCCTGCCACTGCGCAAAGTCTGCCGGCGTTTCCAGCGTGATGCGGCCCCAGGCACCGGTGCGGAAGTCGGTGATCGCCAATTCGGCCGCCTTTTGCAGGTTGACGCGGCCGCCGGTCATCAGCGCGCTGCGCTTGCGGCCGATTTCGGTGAGCAGGTCTTCGTCGCCCAGGCCTTCCAGCGCGGCCAGCTTGTAGCGGTCCTGCAGCCGCGCGGCATACGGACCGCGCACACTGTCCAGCAGGTGCAACGCCACCTCCACGTCGTCGTAGGCGTTGCGGCCCACCGCGCCGCTGGCCGCCAGGTGCCAGCCGCTTTGCTCCACCACGATGCGCGGCCACAGCATGCCAGGCGTGTCGTAGAGGTCAAAGTCATTGGCCAGCGCAATACGCTGTTCCACCTTGGTGATGCCGGCCTCGTCGCTGGCCTTGGCCAGGCGCCGGCTCACCAGCGTGTTGATGAGCGTGGACTTGCCCACGTTGGGAATGCCGCAGATCAGCACGCGCAGCGGCTTGACCATGCCGCCACGCAGCGGCGCCAGTGCGCGGCAGGCGGGCACCAGCTTGGCGGCGGGCGCGCGGTCGGACGCGTCCAGCGCCAGCGCGTTGGTGCCGGGCTGCGCCTGGTAGTGGGCCAGCCAGGGCGCCGTGCGTTCGGCGTCGGCCAGGTCCTGCTTGTTCAGCACCTTCAGCTTCGGCTTGCCGGCCACCAGCTCGGCCAGCAGCGGGTTGGCGCTGGAGCCGGGCAGGCGCGCATCCAGCAGTTCGATCACGACGTCGATGTCGGGCAGGCGCTTGGCCAGTGCCTGCCTGGTGGCGTGCATGTGGCCGGGGAACCATTGGATGGGCATGAGTCAGTCAGGCGGTGCGGTGGCACGCGGGTGCGGCGCCTGGAGTTTATGGGCGCACTCACATTCGCACGGGTTCGGGGCGGCCGGGTGCCCGCTCCGCTCATGTCCCCCGGGCCGGGCTGCGCCCAGCCCTCCTCCTTTGCTTCGCTGCGCAGCGCACCCGGCCACCCCGAACCGCCACCAGCAACGGTAAGCAAAGCTGGCACGCCAGCACGGGTGGAGGCCGAGGAGGTTGGGTGGTCGACGGAGTGAAGTAAAGGAGGAGCGACGGGCGCAGCCCGGCGCGGGGGACATGAACGGAGTCGGCCACCCAGCCTCCTCGGCTCATGCAGGACGTGCCGAAGCGCTCGGAAGCCTAGAACACCAAGGACCAGAGGATGGCCACCGTCATGGCCAGTGTCAGCGCCACGAAGTACAGGACGGACACCACGCAGACCCGCATGAAGCGCCACAGCCGGCCGCCGCCATACACCCGCTTGAGTGCCATGAAGCCATAGGCCGGCACCGCCAGCATCGCCAGGCCAGTGAGCCATTTCTCATTGAAGACCGTCAGGGCCAGGACTGCAAACCAGAAGCTGTGCAGGTGCAGCGCAAAGACCAGGTGTTCGGTGTAGCGCATGCGGCGGTTCCAGTACACGAACGTCTGGAACAGCGCGAACAGCGGCATCACGAAGAACATGGACGCGCCCATGTTGGACACGAAGCGCTCGCCCATCGCCGCCGCTTCCTTCTGCAGGCCCTTGGGGTCCACGTCTAGGCGCTTCTCCAGACGCTTGCAGATCCACTGCGGCATCTTGGTGCAATAGAAGACGCCGTCCTTCATGCCGGCGCCGCTGCCGTCGCTGAAGTTGAAGATGCTGTACTCGCCCTTGCGGAAATCCACATCACCCGGCATGTTGAACTGGATGCTGCTGCCCGCCACCGTGCGCATCAACACCAGCACCAGCACGCTGATCGTCAGGTACAGGCGCAGCGGCAACACGTAGTGCTTGCGCTGGCCAGCCAGGTAGCGAACGGTCAGCTCACCGGGTTTTGTGAGCAGCAACTTCAAGGTGCGCCACAGCGCGCCTTCGGTGCTGAAGTAGGCGCCGCCGAACTGCTGCAGGAACTCCACCAGGCGCGGTGCGCGCACGCGGCTTTCCTGGCCGCAGGCCGGGCAGAACTTGGGCGGCGGCGTGCTGAAGGCCTGGCCGCAGTTGGCGCAGGCCTTGGGGTCGGGATCTGGTTCTGGTGCTGCCATGCAAGCTCAATCCGCAATGAGGGCCCACACGCCCAGCCCAGTGAGTATGGCCACCACGGCGGCCGCGTACAGCGCCAGCAGTGCCGCGCTGCGCCAGGCCAGCGAGCCCCAGCCAAGGCGGTAGACGTGGCGCAGGCTCAGCAACACATGCAGCACCGCCGCCAGGATGCACGCGCCCTGCCAGGGCTCCCAGGGCAGGAGCCCCAGGCCCAGGGCGATGAAGATGACGGCATGCACATGCAAAGCCATCACGAGATGCTCGGTGTACTTCAGGCCCCGACCAGCGAAGAAGGCCCACAGCAGCAGCGCGAAGAGCGGCACCATCACGAACATGGCCGCCGAAGCCTGGCTGTAGATGCGTTGCTGGGCCTGGTGCAGCCGCGCGATGAAGTTTTCGGGTTTGGCGCTGATGCGCTGCTGCAGCCTGTCGCACAGGACATCGGGCAGCCGCACGCACTTGAAGCCGCCGGGGCCTATTTGGGCACTTCCAAAACCGATGCTGACCCCCAGGTTGTTGCGCCCCTGCAGGATGCCCTCGCGCACACCCGGCTCATCAAGGCTGCCGAAACCGGCATGGAACAAGCGCACCAGCAACAACACCGCCAGGCTGATCGACAGGTACAGGCGCAGCGGCAGCACGTAGTGCTTGCGCCGACCCTGCAGGTACTGCACCGTGAGTTCGCCGGGCTTGAGCAGCAGCAGCTTCAGCGTGCGCCACAGGGCGCCTTCTGTGCTGAAGTAGGCACCGCCAAACTGCTGCAGGAACTCACCCACGCTGGGTGCGCTGATGCGCGACTCCTGCCCGCAGGCCGGGCAGAAGTTCGGCGGCGGCGCGCCAAAGGCCTGGCCGCAATTGGCGCAGGCGCTTGGCGCGGCGTCGTCGATGGGCGTGCGCTTCATGCCAACAAGGCCAGCAGCCAGGCCGCCGGCACGGTCACCACCAGCAGGCCCATGTACAGCAGCGTCAGCGCCACGGCACGCACCAGGCGAGGCAGCCACCGACCCGGGTACACGCGGCGGCCGGCCAGCCAGGTGTAGCCCACCATGACCGCCACACCCAGCCACCACCCGGGCGCCACGACCGGGTGCATCAGCGCCAGCAAGATGAACCAGAAGGCATGCAGGTGCAGTGCAAACACCAGATGCGCCGTGTAGGGCATGCCGGTGTGGATGTTCACCAGCTTCAGGCAGGCGGCAAAGAGCGGCAACAGCACAAACATCACCGCACCCAGGTTGGCTGCCAGCCGATCGTTGGCCAGGCGCACCTTGCGCAGCAAGGTGCGGGCGTCCGGCGCCGCCCGCTCGTGCACCAGGTCGCAGAGGCGAGATGGCAGTGACTTGCAGACGAAGCCGCCTTCGCGGATGCCCAAGGACACGGGGCCTGCGCTCAGCACCAGGGAAGGCAGCTTGCCGCGTTCGGCTGCCGCCAGTTCCGGCCCGTCCAGGCCGCGCACGACGTCCACGCCGCCCATCCAGCGCATCAACAAGAACACCACCACGCTGATCGTCAGGTACAGGCGCAGCGGCAAGACATAGTGCTTGCGCCGCCCGGCCAGGTACTGCGCCGTGAGTTCGCCGGGCCGCGTCAGCAGCAGCTTCAGCGTGCGCCACAGCGCGCCTTCGGTGCTGATGTAGGCGCCGCCAAACTGTTGCGCCAGTTCGCGCAGCGTGGGCGGCGTGATGTGGGTTTCCTGGCCGCAATCGGCACAGAAGCGGCGACGCGCCGGCACGAAAGGCGCACCGCAGTTCGCGCAAGCCGGGCGCGCGTTCGCCAGGCTTGGCAGCGCGGTCACAGCAGCAAGGCAGCAATCGCAGTGAGCGCCACCATGCACACCACCAGCGAGGTGTGCACCATGGTCAGGACAGCGCAGCGCCACACCAGGGGCCCTGGCCGGCCGCCGTAAACCCGGCGGAAGGCCAGCGCCGCATAAGCCGGAATCGCCAGCAGGCCCACCAGGGCCAGCCAGGGCACCCATTCCAGCGCCAGCATCATCAAGGCAATGGTGCCGAACCAGAAGGCGTGCAAGTGCAGCGCAAAGACCAGGTGTTCGGTGTAGCTGAAGCCACGGTGCCGGAACAGCAAGGCCAGCATGCCGGCAAAGGCTGGCAGCAGCACGAACATCACCACGCCCGCGTTGCTGGCGATGCGGTCGTTGACTTTCTGCACCTGCTCCATCAGCTTGCGCGTGCTGGTGTCGATCTTGGTCCGCACACGGCGGCAGACCCAGTCCGGCATGCCTTCGCAGAAGAACACGCCGCCCGACATGCCGGCTCGCACCACGCCCAGTTCCAGGGCAATCTCGTTCGGCCTTTCGGCCAGGGCAGCGGCCAGTTCCGGATCGTCCAGCGCCGACATCTGCAACGCGCCCACAAGGCGCATGCTCAGCAGCATCACGACGGTCATGCTGAGGAACAGGCGCAGCGGCAGCACATACTGCTTGCGGCGGCCGTTGAGGTACTGCGCGGTCAGCTCCCCCGGCTTTGCCAGCAGCAGCTTGAAGGTGCGCCACAGCGCGCCTTCGCTGGCGAAATAGGTGCCGCTGAACTGCTGCAGGAATTCACCGACGCTGGGCGGCTTGATCTGCGTTTCCTGGCCGCAGGAAGGGCAGAAGGTCGGCGTCGGCTCGGGCAGATCCGCTTCGCAATTGGTGCACTGACCCAGCACTGCCAAGGCGGTGAGCCGGGCCACGGCTGGGCTGGGGACAGGCGAAAGCGGCAACAGCGGCATGGGCTGCAACGGTAGCGCAATTCGTCTGCCGAACCCGGCATGAAAGCTGCCAGAGAATGCCCCACATGACCGAGTCCGACAAGGCGGCTGCACCCGCGCTGCGCCTGCAAGGCATCACCAAGCGCTTCGGCCGCCTGGTGGCCAACGACGGCATCAGCCTGGACCTGGCGCGTGGCGAGGTGCTGGCCCTGCTGGGCGAAAACGGCGCGGGCAAGAGCACCCTGGTCAGCATCCTGTTTGGTCACTACGTGGCTGACGAGGGCACCATTACGGTGAACGGCACGCCACTGCCGCCCGGCCAACCGCGTGCCGCACTGGCCGCAGGCATCGGCATGGTGCACCAGCACTTCACGCTGGCCGACAACCTCAGCGTGCTGGACAACGTGATGCTGGGCACCGAGCCGCTGCTGCGGCCGGTGTCGCGCCGCGCGACCGCGCGCGCGCAGCTGCTGGCAACCGCGGCACGGTTTGGATTGGGCGTGGACCCGGACGCGCGCGTGGGTGGCTTGTCGGTAGGCGAACGGCAGCGGGTGGAGATCCTGAAGGCGCTCTTCCGCGGCGCGCGCATCCTGATCCTGGACGAGCCCACCGCCGTGCTGACGCCCCAGGAAAGCGAAAGCCTCTTCGCCACCCTGGCGCAGATGGTCACTGATCGCGAACACGGCCTGTCCATCGTCTTCATCAGCCACAAGCTGGACGAGGTGCTGCGCGTGAGCGACCGCATCGCCGTGCTGCGCGCCGGGCGCCTGGTGGCCGTGTTGCCCGCCGCAGGTGCCGACAAGCCCATGCTGGCCGAGGCCATGGTGGGCCGCAGCGTGGAGCCCGCTCGTCGACCGGCCAGCGCCAAACCCGGCGAGGTGGTGCTGCAGGTGCGTGGCGCCTTGGTCCAGGGCGGCGCCCGCCCACAACTGCAGGTGGCCGACCTGGTGGTTCGTGCGGGCGAAGTGGTGGCCGTGGCAGGGGTGTCCGGCAACGGCCAGGCGGTGCTGGCCGCGGTGCTGTGTGGTGAACAGGCGCTGCACACCGGCACGCTGCTGCTGGCCGGCCAGGCCCTGCCCGCGCGGGCCCGGGCCTTTGTGCGCGCGGGCGTGGCACGGGTCCCCGAAGACCGGCACGCCGTCGGCGTGGTGGGCGACCTGGCGCTGTGGGAAAACGCGGTGCTGGAGCGCTACGCAGAACCCGCGTTTTCGCGCCTGGGCTGGTTGAAGCGCGGCGCGGCCATGGCCTTTGCGCAAGGCCTGCTTCAGCGTTTTGATGTGCGCGGCGCCGAAGCCAGGGGCGTGTTGACCACCACCCGCAAGCTGAGCGGCGGCAACATGCAGAAGCTGATCCTCGGGCGGGCGCTGGGCAGCACCGCACGGCCGCCGTTCATCGTGGCCAACCAACCCACCTGGGGCCTGGACGTGGGCGCCGTCGCCTACGTGCACCAGCAGTTGCTGGACGCCGCAGCGGCCGGCAGCGCGGTGCTGGTGATCAGCGAAGACCTCGACGAGGTGTTCGCCCTGGCAGACCGCGTGGCTGTCATGCACCACGGCGTGCTGGGGCCGGCCTTGCCCACGGCCGATTGGACGCGGTCCCGCATCGGTCTGGCGATGGCGGGTGAAGCCGACAGGGGCGCTGCGCATGCTGCGGCTTGAAGCGCGCGAGTCCACGTCGCGCGCGCTGCTGATAGGCGCGCCGCTGGCGGCGCTGGCCTTCACTTTGGCCGTCAGTTCGCTGCTGGTGGCCTGGGCGGGCGCGCCGGTGGGCGAGGCCTATGCGCTGCTGCTGCAGGGCGGTTTCGGATCGCGCTTTGCCTGGACCGAGACGCTCACGCGCGCCACGCCGCTGATCTTCACCGGCCTGGCCGCGGCGGTTGCCTTCAGGGCGCGCCTGTACAACATCGGCGGCGAGGGGCAGCTCTACCTGGGCGCGCTGGCTGCCGTGGCGGTGGGCGGTTTGCACGGCGGCGAAGGTTTTGCCGCCAGCCCCTGGTTGCTGCTGCCGCTGATGATGGGCGCCGCAGCCTTGGCGGGCGCTCTGCTGCTGCTGGTGCCGGCACTGCTGAAGAGCCGCCTGGCGGTCGACGAGGTGGTCACCACCTTGTTGCTCAACTTCATCGTGCTGCTCTTTGTCGGCGCCATGCTGGATGGCCCGATGAAAGACCCCGGCGCCATGGGCTGGCCGCAGAGCGTGGCGGTGCAGGACGCACTGCAGCTGGACAAGCTCATCGCGCGCAGCCGCGTGCACACTGGCCTGCTGGGTGCGCTGGCCTCTTCTGTGCTGCTGTGGCTGCTGCTGCGCGGCAGCACGCTGGGGCTGGAGATCCGCGCCATCGGTTCGGGTGCACGCGCCGCCGCGTTTGCCGGCATGCCGGTGGCCTGGGTGACCGTGAAGGTGGCCGTGATTTCCGGCGCGCTGGCGGGCCTGGCGGGCGCGGTGGAGGTGGCCGGCCGCGCC
The DNA here is from genome assembly GCA_963750785.1 of uncultured beta proteobacterium. GTDB lineage: Bacteria > Pseudomonadota > Gammaproteobacteria > Burkholderiales > Burkholderiaceae_C > Rubrivivax. Next base: position 496,090 of record CAVVSC010000017.1, read on the forward strand.
GGCTACGTCACGCTGGACATGAGCCCGGGCTACGGCACCAGCGGCGTGGTGATCGCCATGCTCGCGGGCTTGCACCCGCTGGGCGTGGTGGCCGCTGCAGTCTTCGTGGCCGGCATCCTGGTGGGCGCGGACAGCATGAGCCGCGCGGTGGGCGTGCCGACCTACATCGCAGACGTGATCGTCGCCGTCTCCTTGATTGCCGTGCTGGTTGCGGCCATGCTCACGCAGTACCGGGTGCGCCTCAAATGAGCGAACTCGTCGACCTGCTGTACGCCGCGCCCTTCTGGGTCAGCGTGCTGCGCATTGCCACGCCGCTGATCCTGGGCACCTTGGGCGTGCTGCTCTGCGAACGCGCGGGCGTCCTGAACCTGGGCATTGAAGGCATCATGGTGGCGGGCGCCTTCACCGGCTGGCTGGCCGTGCACGCCGGCCTGCCCTTGTGGGGCGGTGTGGCGGTGGCCGCGCTGACCGGTGCGGTCCTGGGGCTGGTGCATGGCGTGCTGACCGTCAGCCTGGCGCTGTCGCAACACGTGGCCGGCCTGGGCATGACCTTGCTGGCCACCTCATGGGCCAGCTATGCCTACCGCGTGAGCTTTCCCAAGGTGGAGCGCCCGCCCACCATCCAGGCCTTCGAGCCCATGAGCTGGCTGCCCATCCCCGTGCTCAACGCGCAGACGCCGCTCACGCTGCTGGCGCTCTTGCTGGTGCCGGCCGTGGCCTGGCTCCTGATGCGCACGCCACTGGGCCTGGCCATACGCACCGTGGGCGAGAACCCGGCAGCGGTGGAAGGCCAGGGCCTCAGCGTGGCGGGCCTGCGCATCGGCGCCGTGGTGGCGGGTTCGGCACTGATGGGTGTGGCCGGCTGCTTTCTCACACTGGCGGCGTTCAACGCCTTCTTCTTCAACATGGTCAACGGCCGCGGCTGGGTCTGCGTGGCCCTGGTGGTGTTTGCCAGCTGGCGGCCAGGCAAGGCGCTTTTTGGTGCACTGCTCTTTGCGTTCTTCGACGCGCTGCAACTGCGGTTGCAGCAGGCAGGTGATGGGCTGCTGGGCCTGGCGCTGCCTTATCAGTTCTACCTGATGCTGCCCTACGTGATGGCCATCGTGGCCCTGGTGGTGATGGCGCGCCGCGCGCAGGTGCCGCAAGCCCTGATGAAGCCCTACCGCGCCGGTGAGCGCTAGGTCCTAGCAGCCACCCGGCGTGGGTGCGCTGGCCTGCAGCGTCACCAGCACGGGCCCCAGCAGCACATCGCCGTTGGCGTCCAGCACGGTCAGCTGAACACCGCCGCTGGACAGGCTGGCACGCACCTGCGCCGGCTGCGCATGGGCACCTTCGCCATTGAGGCCGTAGAAGCGGGCGGCCTGCCCGGCCAGCAGACCCCATTCGCCACGGAAACTGATGCGTGCGCAGGGTGCGTTCAGCTCGATGCTGTTGCCGTGCACCGTGACCACCACGCGACGGGTGTCGACGTTGTCGACAAAGAAGACCGTGCCGGTGCCCGCACTGACGCCGGACCCGGGTGGGGGCGACGACGCACCGGCCGGGCAGGCCAGCGCGGCGGCGATGTCGCTGCCGCACAGCGACGCGGCTGTGGCGCCGAAGGCGTCCACGCCCTGCCCGGTGCCGGAGCCGCCGACGCCGGGGCCGCAGGCCTGCAAGCAGGCGCCAAGCACCAGCAGGGCGAAAGCCGTCCGGGCTGCCCGGAGCTTGGCCATCAGGCTCGACATTCAGTTCTCCCGTTCGCTGTAGAAGTACACGCCAAAGCGCGCGCGGTGGCGGCGTTCTGGCGCGGGCGCCTGGTCGGCATCGGCATCAAAGCGTTGCTGTGCTTCGCCCATCACGGTCCGGAAGGCGGCTTCCCAGGCCTTCACCGACACCTGCTGCAGGCGTGCGGCGGAGACCTCGGTGATCTGGTCCACAAACACCGCCTGTTCCAGGAAATTGGCTTCGCCTTGCAGGTTGGCGACCGCCGCAGCGGCGTGGTCCTGCAGGTTCTGCGCGGTGAGCCAGGACAGCTCTTCAAAGCCCTGCCGCGGCGCGAAGCCGCCCCGCGACAGGTGCAGGCCGGCGTCGGTGTCCTGCACCACGCCCAGGCGCAGCAGTTCGTCCAGCACGGCCTTGGGCCGCACGTCCTGGCTGACGCTGGCCACCAGGCTGTCGAAGCTGGGCTGGGCACCTGGGTCACCGGCGGCTTCGGCGCTGCGCGGCAGCACACGGCTGCTGCCGTCGGCGTTGAGGAAGCTGGCGTCGTGCATCCATCGCGCCACCACCTGTGCGGCCATGCCCAGGCGGCGCGGCGGTTCAGGTTGTGCCTCGGCGGCACGGGATTCGTCTTCCCGCGTGAGGGTGCGCACGTCGCGCCGGTGCACGCCGGACAGCAGGGACACCGCGCTGTCGGTCTGCGCCATGCCGCGGCCCGCCAGTTCCTGGCGCGCAGCGTCCAGGAACACGCGCTTCACAGCCGCCGCAAAGACCGTGTAGGTGACGCCATTGCGCAGCAGCAGGCGCACCAGCGGCTGCAGCACGCGCAGCACGCGGTCCAGTGCGAGGGTGGGTTGCGAAGTCATGGCCAGAAGCTTGACATGCGGTGGGCTTGAATCGGAGAACTTGACGGTGAAGCTTGTTGTGGGATATTGTCCCACTCATTGCGGCACTTGTCCAGCCGCCTGCAGGAGACTGTTCATGCGCGCCTCCCCAGCAAACCCGACCAGGCGCAGCCTGGCGCCGAACCGCCTGTGGCCCGCCACCGTGGTGGCCATGGTCTTTACGCTGTCTGCTTGCGGGGGCGGTGGTGGCGATGCGTCTGGCGGCGACGGCGGCGCCAACGCCAAGGGCGTGTCCCAGCCTGGTGAGCTGACGGCCTTTGTGCAGCAGCGCATGCGCACCCTCAACGCCCAGGGCCAGTTGGGCATGTCCAACGCCGGCGGTGACCTGGTTCCCACCACCTTGCTGCCCATGACCACCGGTGCGGCGTCCAATTCACCAGCACCTCGCTCGTCCACCCTGCTGCAGGAGGCTGGCGTTGACGAAGCCGACCTGCTGCAGTCCGACGGCACCTACCTCTACACGCTGCAGACCACCTACGGCGCCGGCGCCACAGTGGCGGCCTACCAGCGCGGCAGCGACGGCCGTGCCACGCGCCTGGCCGCCGTGCAGCTGCCACTGGACGGCGCCACCAGCATGGACAGCGACGGCATGGTCCTGAGCGACGACCACCGCTCACTGGCTGTCATCGCCCGCACCTGGACCATGGGCCCGCCGCCGGCCGCTTGCCAGGAGGTGTGCGCCACGCTGATGCCGAACTGGATGAACAGCAGTGTTCATGTGCAGCGCGTGGACGTCCGCAACCCGGCAGCAACTGTCGCGGGCGAACGCCTGCAGATCGACGGCAGCCTGGTGGACAGCCGGCGCATCGGCAACCTGCTCTATGTGGTCACCACCTGGCGGCCGACCTTGCTGCCGCAGGTGCTGCCGGCCGGTGCCACTGCCGCCGACCGCGAAGCAGCCATCGCCGCGCTGCGCCCGGCCGACCTGCTGCCGCGCATCCGCCGCAACGGCGCCAGCAGAGCGGACAGCGAGCCGCTGATGGCCGAAACCGATTGCTACGTGCGCGACGGCATTGCGTCCACCGACGTGCAGCTGACCACGGTGACGGTGTTTGACCTGGCGTCTTCCAGCCTGGCGCACAGCAGCCGCTGTTTCGTGGGCGGGACCGAAGCGATGTACATGTCGGCCAGCAACCTGTACCTGGCCACTGCGCGCTGGTCGGTGCCCACGGGCCTGGCCGGCTTTGCCTACCCGTCGCAGATGCACACCGACATCCACAAATTCGCCCTGGGGAACGGCGCCAGCTCCGGCACGGCCAGCGTCAGCTACCGCGGCAGTGGCAGCGTGGACGGCAACCTGGGCTGGGACCGTGACCGGACCGCGCTGCGCTTCAGCGAACACAACGGCGACCTGCGCGTGCTGACCTTCACCGGCAGCCAGGGTTGGTTCACCTTGGCCGACGCCAGCAGCGTGACCGCATCACCGGCCACGCTGACCATCCTGCGTGAACGCAGCACCGACCAGAGCTTGCAGCCCGTGGCCACCTTGCCCAACCGCGCGCGGCCGGCGGCCATCGGCAAGCCAGGCGAACAGGTCTATGCCGTGCGCTTCCTGGGCGACCGCGCCTACGTGGTGACTTTCCGCCGCACCGACCCGCTGTACGTGCTGGACCTGTCCAACCCGGCCGACCCCAAGACAGTGGGTGAACTGGACGTGGCGGGCTTTTCCGAATTCCTCTTCCCCATGCCGGGCGGCCAGCTGCTGGGCGTCGGACGCGACACCGACAGCGCGGGCCGCGCCACGGGCCTGAAGTTCGCGCTGTTCGACGTCAACGACCCAGCCCACCCCAGCCAGCGGGCCAGCCTGAGCCTGGGCGCCGTCGGCAGCACCTCGGCGCTGGACAGTTCACGCCACGGCCTGAACCTGCTGCAGGTGGGCGACGCGGCGCGTGTCGCCCTGCCGGTGCTCCTGACCGGATCGCCTTATGCCGACTACCAGCACGGCCTGCTGAAGCTGGAAGTGGACAGCGCCGCCGGCACGCTGCGCAGCCTGGGCCTGGCCGGCGGCAGCAGCGGCTTCAGTGCGGGCCTGGCGCAGGAACGCAGCCTGCAGATGGGCGGGCAGATCCACTACCTGAACAACGGCGGCCTCAGCACCTTCAACTGGTAGGCGCGGCCCGCACCGCGGCCATGAAGGCAGCCAGCTTGGCTGCGTCCAACTGGCCGCCGGTGCGCACACCGGTGCACAGGTCCAGCCCGAACGGCTGGACTTGCGCGATGGCCCGCGCCACGTTCTCCACGCGCAAGCCGCCGGCCAGCCACATCGGCAGCGGGTAGACCGCGTCGCGGATGCGGCGGCTGGTCGCCCAGTCGTGCGTGCGGCCCGTTCCACCCAGCTGCTTGACCGCCAGGTTCGGGTTGCCCGAGTCCAGCAACACGGCGTCTACCAGCGGTGCCACAGCCATCGCTTCGGCCACCGATTCCGGGCCTGTCACGTGGATCACCTGCACCAGCTCCACGCCTGGACACAAGCCACGCAGGCGCCGCAGTTCGCCATGCGGCACGTGGTCCACCAGTTGCAGCGTGGTGGTACCCGCGGCGGCGTGCTGCGCGGCAATGCCTGCGGCCGTGGTGCGCGAGCTGAGCAAGAACGTGCGCACATCTTCGCCGCGCAGGGCGGCGGCGACGTCGGCGATGACGGCGTCCGCCACCACCCCGGGGCCGCTGGGCATCTGCGACACCAGGCCCAAGGCCGCGGCGCCCGACTGCCAGGCCAGTTGCGCTTCCGCCACGCTTGCGATGCAGCAGACCTTCACGCGGGCTTCAGGCATGGTGACTTTTCACGGCGCAGGGTTGATTCCGCTGCGGATGCTCGCACGGCACATCCAGCCAGCGGCGCGGCAAGTAAACTCGTAACCGATTGTTGCAGTTCAGGGCCTGTCGGCACCGAACGGCAACTTCTCCAACACAGCAAGGGCAAAACCGCCGAAAGGCGGTGACGCAAAGCCACCGGCCTAACGCGCTCACCAGCGCCACGGCAGCGGGGTTGCCAACGTGGCACCTGTCACCAGGTGCCCAGCACATCCGGTGTGCGGCGTTGTTTTCGGCGTGGCCCTGCGTCCTTTTTCAGAACGGCATGGCCATGAACCGACTCCTTCGCACGTCCCCCTCTTTCGCGCTGTCCCTCACCGTGTCCGCATGGCTTGCGGCCTGTGGCGGCGGGCAGCCCGGCGACGAGACCGCCTCGCCCGATTCCAGCACCTACAGCGTCGAGGTGGCGGGCACCGATGCCGACGCTGCGGTGCAGGCCGAGCCACTGTTCCACGCCGCACCGGTGCTGCTGGACGAGCCCACCGGCGGCGACGACGCCAACCAGGCTCCACATGAACAGGCCGTGCCCGAAGGCCTGGCGCAGCTGTCCACACGCGGCCTGACGGTGCAAGGCATCGACGGCGCGCAACGCAAACTGGCCCTGTCCGCGCCGCGCGCACTGGCCGACGGCACGGCCGCACCGGCCGCCACCGCCGCTGCCGTAGTGACCTACTCCCCCGCGCAGATCCGCGCGGCCTACAAGCTGGCGGCGCTGCCCGCAGCCAGCGCCACGCTGACGGCCGACCAGGCCGCGCAACTGGGCGCCGGCCAGACGATCTACATCGTCAACGCCAAGAGCAACCCCAACGTGGCCGCCGAGCTGGCCGCGTTCAATGCCAAGTTCGGCCTGCCGGCCTGCACCACCAAGGCCATCGCCGTGCAGACCGCGCTGCCGCTGGCGGCCGCCAAGGCCAGCGACGGCTGCACGCTGTCGGTCGTCAACGCCAGCACCACGGCCACGCTGAGCACCACGGTGCCGCCCTACGACGCCGGCTGGGCCACGGAAATCGCGCTGGACGTGCAGTGGGCGCATGCCACGGCGCCGCTGGCGCGCATCGTGTTGATCCAGGCGCAGGACGCGTCGCTGAACAGCCTGGTGTCGGCCATTCAGCTGGCCAACAAGACGGGACCGGGCGTGGTGTCCATGAGCTTCGGCACGGCCGAAGGCACGTGGCTGGCCTCGGTGGACAGCGCCTTCACGGGCACCGGCATGAGCTACCTGGCCGCCACCGGCGACTGGGGCACGGGCGTGTACTGGCCGGCCGCATCGGCCAAGGTGCTGGCCGTGGGCGGCACCACGCTGGCCTACAGCGGCACCGGCACCCGCAGCGAAACCGTGTGGAGCGGCACTGGCGGTGGCGTGAGCGCACAGGTGGCGCTGCCGGCGTATCAGAAGTTGAACGTGCCGGGCCTGGCCAGCCTGGCCAGCCTGGGCAAGCGCAGCGTGGCCGACGTGGCTTTCAACGCCAACCCCAGCAGTGGCCAGTACGTGGCCGTGCAAGCGCCGGGTGCGGCGCTGAAGTGGATCAGCGCAGGGGGCACCAGCCTGTCCACGCCGCAATGGGCGGGCCTGCTGGCCGTGGCCAACGCCATCCGTGCGCGCAGCAGCGGCGCCTTGCTGGGCCAGCCGCACAGCGCGCTGTACGGCAGCGTCGGCGCCGTGCCCGGCACCTACGCCAATGCCTTTGGTGATGTGTTGAGCGGCAGCAATGGCAGTTGCAGCGTGTGTGCGGCCAAGTCGGGCTACGACACGCCCACGGGTCTGGGCACGCCGCACGGCACGGCCCTGCTGGCAGCGCTGGCGGGCAGCCCGGCCGTCGCGCCTGCGCCTGCCCCTGCCCCAACCCCCACGCCCACGCCGGCACCCGTGACGGGCATCAGCATCACCACCACCGGCTTCACCGGTGTGGCCGCCAAGGCGCTGACCGGCAGCATCGCCTTCAACGACCCGTCCAACACGGCCTTCAGCGCGCAGATCACCGGTGTGCCGGCGGGCATGGCCTTCACGCTGTCCGGCCGCACGCTCACGGCGACCTGGGCCGCGCCAAGGACCGGCAACTACACCCTGAACGTGAGCATGCGCAACGCAGCCGGCACGACGGCCAACAAGGCCGTGGCCGTGACGGTCACGGCCAAGTGATCACAAGCGCTGACTACAAGCGCTTGACCAGGAGCGTTTGACCACAAGCGCTTGATCAGACCCGCTTGATCAGGCCACCCGGCCCGCCACCACCGGGCCGGGGGCAGGGGCTGTGTCTGCAACGGGGCAAGCTTGCAGCACGGCCCGCACCGCCACCGCCGCGGCCGCAGCGTCAGCCGCGTGCACCAGGGCCAGCGGGTCGCCGGCCGCCACACGCGTGCCGGGAGGCAGCACCTGGGACAGGCCCACACGCGGGTCGACGGTCTCGCCCGGCCGCACGCGGCCACCGCCCAGCTGCACAACCGCCAGACCCAGCGCGCGCACGTCCGGGGCGCCCACATAACCTGCATGTGGAGCGGCGACGGGTACCCGCACCGGCGCCGCCGGCAGGTCCGGCTGGTTCAACACGTCACGCGGTCCACCCAAGGCCGCCACCATGCGCGCGAAGCGTTCAGCAGCGGCACCCGACACCAGGGCGCGCTCGGCCAGCGCACGCGCGTCGGCCGGCGTGGCGGCCAGTCCGCCGAGCTGCAGCAACTCAGCGCTCAGGGCCAGCGTCAGCTCGCGTTGACGCGGGTCGATGGGCTCGTTGCGCAGGAAGGCAATGGCCTCGGCCACCTCCAGCCCATTGCCTGCCGTGCAGCCCAGCACCGCGTTCATGTCAGTGATGAGCGCGCGTGCCGGCAGCCCGGCACCGCAGGCGGTGGTGACCAGGCTTTGCGCCAGAAGCTGCGCCTGTTCGAAAGTGGCCATGAAGGCGCCGCTGCCGAACTTCACGTCCAGCACCAGGCCCTGCAGGCCGGCCGCGCGCTTCTTGCTCAGGATGCTGGCGGTGATGAGCGGCACGCTTTCCACCGTCGCCGTGACGTCGCGGATGGCATAGAGCCGGCGGTCTGCCGGTGCCAGCTGCGCACTGGCGCCCACGATGGCGCAGCCCGCGGAGCGCAGCGTGGCCAGCAGCGTGGCGCGGTCCACGTCCACGCGGTAGCCCGGCAGCGCTTCCAGTTTGTCCAGCGTGCCGCCGGTGTGGCCGAGGCCCCTGCCGCTGATCATCGGCACCACGCCGCCACAGGCCGCGACGATGGGCGCCAGCATCAGGCTCAGCTTGTCGCCCACGCCGCCGGTGGAGTGCTTGTCCAGCACCGGGCCCGGCAGCGCGTCCGCGTCCCAACTCAGCACCTCGCCGCTCAGCGTCATGGCTTGCGTGAGCGCCACGGTTTCATCGGTGTTCATGCCGCGCAGCAGCACGGCCATGGCCAGCGCCGCGGCCTGGCTGTCGGACCAGCTGCCGTCCGTCAGCCCGCGTGCGAAGGCCTGGATCTGCCCACCGCTCAGCACCTGGCCGTCGCGCTTGGCGCGGATGATCTCGGCCGGCTGCAATTCAGGTCCGTCCGGCCGTTTCGAAGCACCTGAGCGCCGGAGGCAGCATTCAGTCCATCACCACGTGCGGGCGCGTTTCGGGGTCGGTCTGGACATCGGACACGTAGCCCCGCTCGTCGAAGTAGATGTCGTAGGGCGAAAAGGTCCAGAGCCAGAACTTCCACACCTTGCTGTCCAGGTGCGGCGTCTCGCTGGCGATGGGGTAGCCCACGGCCATCAGCACCTGCTCCCGCGTCATGCCGCGCGTGACGCGGCTGGACGCAATGGCCTCCTGCACCTTGCGCGGGAAGCTGCGCAGCTTCAGTGCGGGGTCTTCGGCGACCACATAGCGGCGCGCGAAGTCCGGCATGGACACGTCACGGCTGTAGTCGTTGCCCAAGGTCTGCTTGCTTGCTTGTGAACCTTCACCCAACTGCAGGTTGATGCGGTAGCGCCCGTAGTCCAGCACCTTGGCCGGCGTGCCCAGCGGCACCACGGACTTGCCGCTTTCCTGGTAGTTGCTGTCGCTGATCCAGCGCCCGTCCGTGCGCATGTTGCAGCACAGGTAGCCCTCGGGCTTGGGTTGGGCCTGAATGGCCGCGGCGGACACCAGCAAGGCGGCCATGGCGGCGGTGGATACAAAGCGGTTCATGCGGTACTCCTGAAGCGAAGGGCTGGAAGACCCGGCCTCAATTGGCGCGCGTGATGCGGTCCAGCGGGCCGGGCGCGAGCGATGGATGGGCCCTCACGAAGGCTTCCAGCGCATCCACGTCCATGATCCCTGTTCGAACGTCCTTGCCTTGTTTCAGGATGACAAAGTTGTCGCCACCGCTGGCCATGAAGCCATTGACGGTGACCCGGTAACTGGCGGCCGGGTCCAGTGGCTGGCCATTCAACTTGACGCTGCCGGGCACCACGCGTTCACCCACGGCACGCTTGGCGTCCCAGGCGTAGCTGAAACCCTTGCTGACCTGCATGATGCGGCCGCGTTCATCCTGGCCCTTCCACTGCTGTTCCAGCAGCGTCAGCACCTGGGCGCCCGTCAGCGTCATCGTCACCAGGTTGTTGTAGAACGGCTGGATGGAGAACAGGTTCTCGTAGCGCACCAGGCCGTCGGCCGGCATGGGCAGGGGGGCGCGGATGCCGCCCGGGTTCATGAAGGCGACCTGCGCGCCGGCGTCCTGGGTGGCCATCAGTTGCGCGTCGGCGATCACCTGGCCCAGCGGCAACTCGCCACCCGGGCTGCCACCGCTGTTGAGCAGCGGGGCACCCAGGCGGCCCACCACACGCTGCGCCAGTGGCTTGGCCAGGGCTTCGTACTGTTCGATCAGCGCGGTCTGGCGCGGGTCCTTGGCAAACGAGGGCATGACCAGCACGTTTTCTGCGTTTGCACTGACCACGTCACGCGTCTTCGGGTCCAGCACCATGTCGATGGCGGTGACGATGGTGCCGTACTTGTCGCCACTGGTGACCAGGCGGCCGTCGATGCGGCAGTTGTAGGCACGGTGCGTGTGGCCGCTGACGACCAGGTCCACGGCCTTGTCCAGCTTCTTCACGATGTCCACGATGGGGCCGCTGATGCCCGGGCATTCGTTGTAATCGCCCGCCGGCACGCCGCCTTCGTGGATCAGCACGACGATGGCTTCGATGCCCTGCGCCTTCAGCTTGGGCACCAGCGCGTTCACGGTTTCGGCTTCGTCCTTGAAAGTCAGGCCGGCCACGCCCGCCGGCACCACGATGCTGGGCGTGGCCTGGAGCGTGAGGCCGATGAAGGCCACGGGGATGCCCTGGAAGGTCTTGACCTTGTAGGCCGGCAGCAGGGTCTCGCCGGTCTTGTCGACCACCGTGCTGGCCGCCAGGTACTGGTAGCTGGCGCCCTTGAACGTCGAAGGGCCCTTGCAGCCGTCCGTGGGGTGGCAGCCACCACGCTGCATGCGCAGCAGCTCTTCCGAACCCTTGTCGAATTCGTGGTTGCCCACCGACGAAATCTCCAGGCCCATCAGGTTCATGGACTCCACCGACGGCTCGTCGCGGAACAAGGCGCTGAGCAAGGGCGTGGCGCCGATGAGGTCACCAGCCGCCACGAACACATGGTTGGGGTTGGCCTTGCGCAATTCAGCCACCGCTGTGGCCAGGTACTCGGAACCGCCGGCCGGCAGCGTCCTGGTCTTGCCCGGGTTGGCGCTGTCGGCGACACGGATGCCGCTGGCAGACGGCTTCAGGTTGCCGTGGAAATCGTTGATGGCCAGCACGCGCACCTTGACGGGTTCGGTCGCCGCCGGCGGGGGTGCGGTGGCACAGCCCGCCAGCAGCGCGGCGGTGGTCAACAGGCTGAGGCCCAGGTTCTTGCGGAGTGTGTTCATGGCGGTGTTCTGTTCGTGATCGGTCTTGAAGTTCAGAGTTCCAGCGCCTGCACCACTGCGGCCAGTGTGGACACGGCGCTCACGCTGGCCGATTGCGCCGTCGCCATGGTGTGCGCATGGCTCAGCACCTCGGCTTCCATGCCGGCGGCCATGTTGGTCATCAGGCTGAAGGCCAGCACGCGAAGGCCGGCGTGGCGCGCCAGGATGGTCTCGGGCACCGTGCTCATGCCCACGGCCTGCGCGCCAAAGCCGCGCAGCATGCGGATCTCGGCGGGCGTCTCGAACTGCGGGCCCAGCACCCAGGCGTAGACACCTTCGCGCATGGGATGGCCGGCTTTCACGGCCGCGGCCAGCGCCTGGGCCCCCAGCTTGGGATCGTAGGCGGCGCCCATGTCGATGAAGCGGCCGTCTCCTGGCTCGCCCACCAGCGGCGACCGCTGCACCACGTTCAGGTGATCAGTGATCAGCATCAGCTCGCCGGGGCGCATGCTGGCGTCCATGCTGCCGGCCGCGTTGGTCTGCACCAGCACCTGCACGCCGATGGCCGCCAACGTGCGGATGACGCCTTTCATGCCGTCCGGCTGGCCCGTCTCGTAGCTGTGCTTTCGGCCGGCCAGCACCATGACTTCCGTGCTGCCGATGCGCCCTGCCTTCAGCAAGCCGGCGTGGCCGCCGATGGCCAGCACCGGGAAGGCCGGCAGATCGGCATAAGGCACTTCAACCGCGTCCTGCACCTGCGCCGCAAACGGGCCCCAGCCGGTGCCCAGCAGCACGGCAATCCTGGGCTTGCGAGACCCCAGCCGCGTGCGCAGCAAGGCCGCGCTTTGTTCAACGAGTTCGGGTGTCATGGCTTCAAGTATTCAGGGCCAAAGGCAAAGGGCAAGAGCTGCCCCAAGGTGAACGTGGCGCGCAAGCCGCCTTGCGCACCGGTCACGAAGATGTCGCAATCGTCGTCCGCGAATTCGCGGATCTTCTGCCGGCAACCGCCGCATGGCGGCACGGGCTGCGCGGCTTCGGCGCTGACGGCGATGGCCATGATGCGCTGCCCGCCCGCGGCCACCATGGCCGCGATGGCGGAAGCTTCGGCGCACCAGCCCTGCGGGTAGGCGGCGTTTTCCACGTTGCAGCCGGCGTGCATGCGGCCCTGTTCGTCCAGCACCGCCGCACCGACGGCGAACTTCGAATAGGGCGCGTGGGCCTGGGTGCGCACGGTCTGCGCCACCGTCAACAGAGTGTCGCGCGTGAGTTCGTCGATCAGCATGTCAGCGCAGCCCGTGGGCGGCCAGGAAGCCCGACACCGCATGGCGCGCGGCTGGGAAGTTCAGGAGCGTGTGCGGTGCGTCCGGAACCAGCACCACCGCTGCCTTGGGCAAGCCCTTCAGCGCCGCGCCGCAATGGCCCTTGGCGTCTGCCGAACCCAGCCAGCTGTTGCTGCGAGAAAAGAAGGGGTCGGTGCTGCTGATGACGTTGAGCACGGGCTGGTCGGCGATGAAAGCGTTGTTCGGCGTCTGCACGAAGTAGTTGGTCTCGCAGCTCCAGGCGAACATCATCTTGGCGGCGAAGTCGTTGCCGGCCTGGCGCGCCACCGGCACCGATCCTTCGCTGGTGCCGGCCAGCACCAGGCGTTGCGCGTCGGCCCACGGCGCTGCCTTCAGCGCCGCCAGCGTGGGCGCGATCTCCGATGCGCGCAGCGCATGGATGCGCTCGTAGCTGGCCACGTCGATGGGCGACTTGTAGGTGACATGGCCCGCCAGCGCGAAGGAATCCGGCGCGATGCTGGCCACGCCCAGCGCTGCCAGCCACTGCTGCCATTCGCCGATGGCCTTCAGCCCCAGGCCGGACGAGCCGTGCAGGAACAGCACCACCGGCACGCGCGACTTGGCGGTGGTGGGTGCGTCCTTGAATTTGCCCGTGAAGACCGCACCGCCGGTGGCTTGCGCAGGCAGCACCACGTCGGCCTGCTGCAAGGTGCCCGCCAGAGAGGCGGCGGTGTGTTCCCAAGCCGTGCCCGTGACTTCGCCTTTGGGTGCCGCAGTTTGGGCCATGGCTGCCACAGAGGCCATGCAAACCACAGCAATCGCGGCCACACGACCCAGCTTCCCGCCGCGGAACCGGCTTCGCCGGTCCGCTGGCAGACGACCTGCGGCGAGGACGCCGCAGGCGCTCGCAGGCGAGAAACAGTCCACTGGGACTGTTTCTGGTCCGGCTCGCCCCCCTCGGGGGGTAGCGAGCGCAAGCGAGCTTGGGGGCATCATTTATCGTTCTTTCAGGTAAGGACGGCCCAAGGCTTTGGGCGCGATGGCATTGCCGATGAAGCCAGCCAGCAGCACCACGGTCAATACATAAGGCAGGGCCTGAATGGCCTGGACCGGCACTTCGCCGATCAGCGGCAGCTGCGCGCCCTGCAACCGGATGCTGACGGCATCCAGGAATCCGAACAAGAGGCAGGCCCACAAGGCGCCCACCGGGTGCCATTTGCCGAAGATCAGCGCAGCCAGCGCCATGTAGCCGCGGCCTGCGGTCATGTTGGGGATGAAGCTGGGGTTCTGGGCCAGCACCAGGTAGGCGCCGGCCAGGGACGACAGCACGCCGTTGAGCGCCAACGCCTGGTAGCGCAGGCCCTTCACGCTGACGCCTGCCGCGTCGACCATGGTCGGGTTCTCACCGGCCGCGCGCAGGCGCAGGCCGAAACGCGTGCGGTACAGCAGCCACCACACCGCCGCCACCGCGGCCAGTGCGCCATAGACCATCACGTTGTGGCCGAAGAAGGCCAGCGACAGCGCCTTGCCGATCAAGGGCAACTGCGCGACGACTTCTCCGACACCCGTGAACCATGGGTCCAGGCGCACCGACTCCGGCACCGGCGGCGTCTGGCCGCCTTGCGCAAACCACGCAATGCCCAGCACCACCGACAGCCCGGCCGCGGTCATGGTGATGGCCATGCCCAGCACGACCTGGTCGCCGCGGTGCGTGACGCACGCATAGCCGTGCAACATGGACAGCGCCAGGCCCACCGCTACGGCCGCAGCCAGGGCCAGCGTCAGAGAACCGGTGGTGACGCCCACGGCCGCCGTCGCAAATGCCGTCATCAGCATCTTGCCTTCCAGGCCCAGGTCGATGACACCACTGCGTTCACTGAGCACCCCGGCCAGCGCGCACAGGATCAGCGGCACGCTGACGCGCAGCGTGCTGCCCAGCAAGGTGCCAATCAGGACTTCATCCATGGTGGTCCTTGCCCGCTCGCCCACCGCCGGCCGCACGCCACAGCTTGAACAGCAGCGGCGCCGCCACCTGCGCCATGGCGCCGGCAAACAGCACGATCAGGCCCTGCAGCATGAACACCATGTCGCGGCTGAACCCGGGGATCTCGAAGGCCAGTTCCGACCCGCCCTGGTACAGCGTGCCGAAAAGAATGGAAGCCAGCACGATGCCCACCGGGTGGTTGCGGCCGATCAGGCTGACCGCAATGCCCGCAAAGCCCGCACCCGCCACGAAGTCCGGCAGCAAGCGCCCGTGCACGCCAGCGATTTCATTCACACCCACCAGACCGGCCAGGGCGCCCGACGCGGCCATGCTCAGCACGACCAGGCGTTGCGGCTGGATGCCGGCGTAGAGCGACGCGTCCGGTGCAAAGCCCACGGCGCGCAGGGCATAGCCGCCGCGGGTCTTCCACAGCGCCAGCCAGGTGAGCACCGCAGCCAGGGCGGCCAGCACCACGGTCAGGTTCAAGGGCGTGCGCGGCCACTCAATACCTACGGCATTCAGCATGTCGTGCACACCCGGCATGCGCGCGCTGTCTGCAAAGGCACGGCTTTCCGGCGTCATGTTGCCCGGCTCTTTCAGCTGGTTGACCAGCAGGTAGCTGAGCAGGGCCGCCGCAATGAAATTGAACATGATGGTCGTGATGACCGTATGGCTACCCCGCCAGGCCTGCAGCGCACCCGGGATGGCCGCCCACACGGCGCCAAACAGCGCGGCCGCGATCACCATCAACGGCAACATCACATACGCCGGCAACTGCGCCGACCAGGCCAGCGCCACCACGCCCGCGCCCAGCCCACCCATCACCGCCTGGCCTTCACCGCCAATGTTGAACAAGCCCCCGTGGAAGGCCACGGCGACGGCCAGGCCCGTGAAGATGAAGGTGGTGGCGTAGTACAGGGTGTAGCTGATGCCGGACTTGCTGCCGAACGCGCCTTTGATCAACAAGGCCAGCACCTGGCCAGGCTGGAAGCCGACCAACAGCACCACAGCCCCGGCCACGATCAAGGCGATGGCCAGGTTCAGCGCGGGCAGCAAGGCCACGTCCATCCAGCGCGGGAGTTCGGTGGGTTGGCTCAATTGAGGTGCTCCACCGTTCTGCGCGAGATCGTGCCGACGGGGCGCGCTGCTCCGCTCATGTCCCCCGCGTCGGGCTTCGCCCGCCGCTCCTCCTTTACTTCGCTGCGCAACGCGCCCCACCGTCCCGATCCACCACCTATGCTGGCGTTCGCTGCAAGCGCGCCACAGCCGGTGGGGGCCAAGGACGGTGGGTGGCCGACGGAGTGAAGTAAAGGAGGAGCCTCAGACTGCGCAGCAGGCTGAGGCGGGGGACATGAACGCAGTCGGCCACCCACCGTCCTTGGCTCGCGCCACATTTCGCAGAACAGACTGTCGTAGACGCCAGCGATCATCTCAACCACCGCCCATCAAACGGCCCAGTGCTGCTTCGGAGCATTGGTCAATCGGCAACTCGCCACTGATGCGCCCTGCGTTCATGACGATGACGCGGTCGCTCAGCGCCAGGATCTCGTCCAGTTCCGACGACACCACCAGCACCGCGCCGCCCGCATCGCGCATGGCGCGCAGGCGGCCGTGGATGAATTCGATGGCGCCAATGTCCACGCCACGCGTGGGCTGGCCCACCAGCAGCACGGTCGGTTGCAGCGCGGCTTCGCGCGCCAGCACCAGCTTCTGCTGATTGCCTCCGCTGAATTTGGACGAGCGCAGCGCCGGGTTGCGCGGGCGGACGTCGTAGCGCTCCATCATGTCGGCGCAATCGGTCTTCATCTGGCGCTGGCGCATCCAGCCGCGCAGGCTGTAGCGCGGCCGGTCCTGGTAGCCGAGCACGGCCGATTCCCAGGCGTCAAAGGGCAGCACCAAGGCGCGCTTGTGGCGGTCTTCCGGAACATGGGCCAGGCGCAGTTCACGTGCAGTGCGGGTGCTGAGCCAGCGCGCGGGCGTGAAGTTCTCTCCGGCCACTTGCAGGCTACCCTGCTGCGGCGCCATCAGGCCAGACAGCACGTCAAGCAGCTCACTTTGGCCGTTACCCGACACCCCCGCGATGCCGACGATTTCGCCCGCGCGCAGCGTGATCGACACGTCGGACAAGCGCGCCACGCCCAGCGCGTCCTTCCAGCCCAGGCCTTCGGCCTTGAGCAGTTCGGCACCGGGCCTCGCCGCATGGCCGTCGCGGCCCAGATTCACCCGGCGGCCCACCATGGCTTCGGCCAGGCCGTCGATGCTGGTGTCGGCGATCAAGGTGTCCAGCACCACCTGGCCGGCGCGCATCACCGTCACCGCGTCGCACAGGGCCATGATCTCGCGCAGCTTGTGCGTGATGAGCAGCACCGTGGTGCCGCGCCCGCGCAGGGTGCGCAGGGTGACGAAGAGCTGGTCGGTCTCCTGCGGCGTGAGCACCGCCGTGGGCTCGTCCAGGATCAGGATGCGGGCGCCGCGGAACAGTGCCTTCAGGATCTCCAGGCGCTGGCGTTCGCCCACCGGCAGGTCCTGCACCAGGGCGTCCAGGTTGACGCTGAGGCCGGTGTCGCGCATCAGCAGGTCCAACTTGGCGCGCACGTCGGCGCGGCCCTTCTTCAGCAGGAAGCCGGGCTCGGCGCCCAGCATCACGTTGTCCAGGGCGCTGAGCGTGTCGACCAGCATGAAGTGCTGGTGGACCATGCCGATGCCCAGCGCGATGGCTTCGCGAGAGCCGGTGATGCGCGCCGCCTTGCCTTCGATGGCAATGTCACCGCTGTCGGCCTGGTAGAAGCCGTACAGGATGGACATCAGCGTGCTCTTGCCGGCGCCGTTTTCGCCGACGATGCCGTGCACGGTGCCGGCGCGCACGGCCAGGTGCACGTCGCGGTTGGCGTGCACCGCGCCGAAGCGCTTTTCGATGTGGCTCATCTCGACAGCCAGGGCGGCTGTCGATGGCTCAGGGGTCATGGACGGGAAACGGGGAACGGGCTTGCCGGCTGGACTACTTGCAGGCGTTCCCGGCGGCGATGAAGTCGATGACCTTGATCTTGCCGCTGATGATGTCGGCCTTGGCAGCGTCCACCTTCTTCTTCATGTCGGCGGACACCAGCTTGGCGTTGTGCTCGTCCATGGCGTAGTCCACGCCGCCTTCGGCCAGGCCCAGGTTGGTGACGCCGGGCTTCACGCCCTTGAAGGCCGTGTAGACGGCCACGTCCACGCGCTTGACCATGCTGGTCAGCATGGTGCCGGGCTGCACATGGTTCTGGTTGCTGTCGACACCGATCGCCAGCTTGCCGGCGTCCTTGGCGGCCTGGTAGACGCCGTTGCCGGTGCCGCCCGCCGCCGCGAAGATGACGTCCACGCCACCCGCAAACTGCGCCTTGGCCAGTTCACCGCCACGCGCCGGGTCGTTCCAGGCGGCGGGCGTGGTGCCGGTCATGTTGGTGGTGACCTGGGCCTTGGGGTTGGCGTACTTGGCGCCTTGTTCGTAGCCGCAGGCGAACTTGCGGATCAGCGGGATGTCCATACCGCCCACGAAGCCCACCTTGCCGGTCTTGCTGGCCAGCGCGGCCATCATGCCCACCAGGAAGCTGCCTTCGTGCTCCTTGAAGACGATGCTCTGCACATTGGGCAGGTTCACCACGCTGTCGATGATGGCGAACTTGATCTTGGGGAAGTCCTTGGCGACCTTTTCCACCGCGCTGCCCTGGCTGAAGCCGATGCCCACGATGGGGTCGGCACCGCGTTCGGCCATGCGGCGCTGCGCCTGCTCACGCTGAGCCGGGTTGCTGATCTCGAATTCCAGATAGGGCTTGCCGGTTTCCTTCTTCCAGCGTTCCGCGCCGTCAAAGCCGGACTGGTTGAAGCTCTTGTCGAACTTGCCGCCCATGTCGAAGATCACCGCGGGCTCGGCCCAGGCCGCGCCGGCGGCGCACAGGGCAGACAAGGCAACCGCCGGCGTGGCCAGCTTGAAGGACTTCTTGGAAATCATGGCGGGGCGGCCTCCGGGGTCGGGAGAGGAATTTGAAGCCAGTCAGGATAGCAAGACTCAGGCCGCAGACCCGTCCCGGTTCGCCCTAGGCCCCGCGGAACAGGCGGACCTTCAGCTCAAGCCGTCGCCAGCAGGCCACGCAGCTTCTGCGCCAGTTCCGGCCCTTGCCAGACCGCGATGCGCTCGCTGGCCATCAGTTTGCGTGCCGGCTCGCTGAGATCGCCCAGGCCGATGAACAGCGCATCAGGGGCATCGGCAGCTTCACGCGCGGCCTGCAGCGCCCGCAGCGGCTCCACCCCCGTGTGCGCAGACTTCCAGCGGCGGGCCGACACCAGCATGCGGCGGCCTTGGCGCTCCAGGTCGAAGTCGTGCGTGCCGCCGCTGCTGCCGCTGCAGCGCGTGACCGTGAACCCGTCGCGCTGGAAGGCCGTCTCCAAGGCCTGTGCAAAGGCCGTCCAGTTCATCGCGCCCAGCACCTTGGAAGCCTGCACCAGTTGCGCCGGACCCACCTGGCCCCGTTGGCGCCACGCCGCCATGGCGGCGATGACCAAGAAAGGAGCCCCAGACAAGGCACCCACCACCCGCAGATGGGCAGGAAAGAGTGCCGCGCAAACCAGCCCCAGCGTCACGCCAATGCCCAGGCTCACCCACCAAGGCGACCGCAGCAGGCGGGCGAACAGGGAGTTCTCGGGCATCTTGAATTTCATGACAGGGCCTCCCGCGCCCGCTGCCGCGCCAGCACGTAGGCACCCTGGGGCACGTGCAGCAAGTCGGCCACGCGCCAGAGGGTGTGGCGTTCGTGGTCGCCCAGATGCCCGTCGGCATAAGCGACGCGCCACATCAGTTCCACCATGCGCACCTTCTGTTCCAGCGAAAAGTGCGTGTCCAGTTGCGACGTGAAGGTGATGAGATCGGTCGCCTGGCGCGCCGTGGCTTCGGCCAATTCGGCCAGGCGGTCGGCCTCGTCGGCGCTGAGTGCGAATTGTTCGATCAGGGCGGCCTGCACGGCCTGGCGTTCGGCGGCGCCCATGTGGTTGTCGGCCCGCATCACCTCCACCAGCAGAACGGCCGTGGCCAGCTGCAGGCGGTGTTCTTCACTGGTGTCGTTTGCAGCTGCCCCCGCCGGCGCGGCCAGCAGGCAGTCAAACAAATCCTTGAGCGTCTTCAACATGGGGCCATGATGGCATGGGCTCCCTCTCAGCGAGCCACGCCCAGCCAGGTGTCCAGCGGCGCCGGGTCGTCCAGCAGGTCCGCGCTGAGCGCTCGGTAGGCCACGCCGCCACGGTCCAGCACCATGGCGTCGTCGGTGACGCCCAGCACCAGGTGCGGGTGCTGTTCCACCACGATGCTGGGCAGGCCTTCTTCTCGCGCCACCCGGCGGATGGCCTGCAACAGTTCCTGGACGATGAGCGGCGCCAGGCCTTCCAGCGGTTCGTCCAGCAGCAGCAGCTTGGGGTTCAGCACCAACGCGCGGCCGAAAGCCAGCATCTGCTGCTCGCCCCCCGACAACTGCGTGCCCAGGTTGCCGCGACGTTCTTCCAGGCGCGGGAAGAGCAGGAACACGCGCGCCACATCCCAAGGACCGGGGCGAGCGACGGCGCTGAGGTTTTCTTCCACCGTCAGCGACTTGAAGATGTTGCGCTCCTGAGGCACCCAGCCCACGCCGGCAGCCGCGCGGTGGTGGGCGGGCAGCGTGTGCAGCGGCCGGCCGGCCAGGCTGATCTGACCGGCGAAGCGGCGCGTGACGCCGACAAGGGTGTCCAGCAGCGTGGTCTTGCCGGTGCCGTTGCGACCCAGCAGCGCCAGGCTGCGGCCGGCCTCCAGCGTGAAACTGACGTCGGTCAGCACCACGGCTTCACCATGTCCGCAGCTCAGGCCTTCCACCTTCAACAGCGGCTCAGCCATGGCCCGCGCCTTCTGCGGCCATTTCGCTGCCCTGCTCGCTTCCCAGATACACCGCCTTCACCTGCGGGTCTTGGGCAATCTGCGTCGGCGTGCCCGACGTCAGCACGGCGCCGTTGACGAGCACGGTGATGCGCCTGGCGAAGCTGAAGACCAGGTCCATGTCGTGTTCGATCAGCAGCACGGCCACGTCTTGGGGCAGCGCGGCCACGGTGTCCAGGATGTCCTGGCGCTCGGCCGCGGGCACGCCGGCAGCGGGCTCGTCCAGCAGCAGCACGCTGGGTTTCAAGGCCACGGCCAAGGCGATTTCCAGCAGGCGGCGCTTGCCATAGGCCAGTTCTCGCGTGGGCTGCGTGGCGTGGTCGCTCAGGCGGAACTGGGCCAGCAGGGCGTCGCATTCCGCCGCACCCTCGGCGTCAGCGGCCAGCGAGCGCCACAGGCGATGCGCGGTGCCGCGGCGGCTGGCCACGGCCAGGGCCAGGCTCTGCAGCGGCGTGAGGCTGGGGAATAGTTGGTTGATCTGAAAGGTGCGCACCAGGCCGCGCCCCACGCGCCGGTGCGGCGGCAGCGCGGTGATGTCCTGGCCATGCAGGAAGACGCGGCCCGAAGTGGGCGGGATCACGCCGGTGAGCAGGTTGATGAGCGTGGTCTTGCCCGCGCCATTGGGGCCGATCAGCGCCAGGCGAGCGCCGCGCTCCACGTTCAGGGAGACATGGTCGGTGGCCTGCAGGCCGCCGAAGCGGCGGCACAGGTCTTCGGTGCGCAGCACGGTGTCCGTCATGCGCCGCCTCCGCCGTGCTGGTCTCGTTTGAAGTCACGTTTGAACCAGGTCCAGGGCCGCATCAGGCGGTCGCGGCCCACGCGCATCAGCAGCACCAGGAAGAGGCCGATCCAGAAGGTCCAGTACTGCGGCGTCACCGCGGCCAGCAGGTCGTGCAACACCTTGAAGGCGATGGCGCCGATGAGGCCGCCCCACAGCCAACCCGCGCCGCCGATGATCAGCGCCAGCATCACATCGGCACTGCGGTGGAACTCCAGCACGTCCAGGCTGGCGAAGCCGGTGGTCTGCGCGAGCAGCGCGCCGGACGCACCCGCCAGCGCCGCGCTGAGCGTGTAGACCGTGGCCAGGCGTGCCGGCACGGACATGCCCAGCGCCGTGACGCGCAGCCGGTTGTCACGCAGCGCCTGCAGGCTCAGGCCCAGCGGCGAATGCACCAGCCGGCGTGCCAGCAGGAAGGCAATGAAGAGCACGGCCACCGAATAGACCGAGCCGACACGGGCGCCCAGGTCGAACTCGAAGGCACCGAGCAGCGGCCCCATCACCACACCCTGCAGGCCGTCTGCACCACCGGTGAGGCCGTCGAACTTGTTGGCCAGTTCCAGCAGCACCAGGGCCACGCCCATGGTCACCATCAGGCGCGTCAGGTCGGTGCCGCGCACGATCATCGGGCTGGTGATGAGTCCCAGCAAAGCGGCCACGCCCGTGGCCACGGCCAGGCCCACCAAGGGGTCGGGCATCACCAGCTTGGCAAACAGCGCGGCGGCGTAGGCTCCAGCGCCAAAGAAAGCCGCGTGGCCCAGGGACACGATGCCGGCGTAACCCAGGATCAAGTCCAGCGACAGCGCAAACAACGCCAGGATGGCGATTTCGTTGATCAGCGCGGCGTGGCTGGGGAAGGCGACCAGCGTTGCGGCAATGGCCACCCAGGCCGCAGCCTCGGGCCAGCGCCACCGCGACTGGACGCGCAGCGAGTCGAGCGAACTCATTTGCGCGACTCCCGGGTGAACAAGCCCTGGGGCCGCCACAGCAGGATGGCGATCATCAGCACGTAGACGATGAAGGCCCCCAGCTTGGGCACGTAGTACTTGCCCATCACGTCCGCCAGGCCCAGCACCAGCGCGGCCACCAGCGGACCGGCGATGGAACTGGTGCCGCCCACCGCGCAGACGATCAGGAAGCTGACCATGAACTTCAGCGGGAAGCTGGGCTCCACGCCCAGGATGTCCGCACCCAGCGCGCCGCCCAACCCGGCCAGGCCGGAGCCGAAGGCGAAGGTGAGCAGGAACACACGGTCCACCGGGATCCCCAGACCTGCCGCCACGCGCGGGTCGTCCACCGCCGCGCGCAGCCGGCTGCCGAAGCGCGTCCTGGACAGCACCAGTTGCAAGGCCACGGCCAGCAGCACGCACAGCACGATGATGAAGAGCCGGTAGGCGCCCATGCCCAGCATCCAGGGGCCTTCGCCAAACTCAAAGCGCTGGCGCAGCCAGTCCGGCAGCTGCACGTTCTGCTGCGAACTGCCCATGAAATAGTCCACCGCAGCCACGGCCATGAAGGTCAAGCCGATGCTGAACAGCACCTGGTCCAGGTGCGGCCGGCCGTACATGGGCCGGTAGAGCAGCTTCTCCGCCACCGCGCCCAGCAGGGCGGTCAGCACGAACGCCGCTGGCAGGCAGAGCAGAAAAGGCCAGCCCGCACGTTGCATCAGCAGCACCAGCACGTAGCCGCCGGCCATGGCAAACGCGCCATGGGCCAGGTTGATGAAGTTCATCAAGCCCATGGTCACGGCCAGCCCCAGGGCCAGCACGAAGAGCAGCATGCCGTAGGCGATGCCGTCGAAGATGAGTGTGGGCATGGGGCGGTTTGATCAAGCAGCAGCCGCGGAACCGGCTCTGCCGGGCCGCTGGCGAACGGCCCCCTCGGGGGGTAGCGAGCGCGAGCGAGCTCGGGGGCTCACTTCAATTTGCCGGGATCCTTCATCTGCTTGATGGCATCGAACTCGATGTTCCACAGCTGGCCGTCCTTGCGTTCGACCTTGCGGATGTACATGTCCTGCACCGGTTCACGGGTTTGCGCGTCGATCAGCACGCTGCCGCGCGGGCTCTCGAAGATCTGGCCCTTCATGGCGGCCAGCAATGCGTCGCCCCCCACGCCCTTGCTGCCTTCAAGCCCCTTGAAGATGACGCGCATGCCGTCGTAGCCGCCGACGGCCATGAAGTTGGGGCGGAACCGGTTGAGCGCCTGGAATTCGGCGACGAACTTCTTGTTGGCCGGGCTGTTGTGCGCGGCCGAGTAGTGGTGGGCATTGACCACGCCCAGGGCCACGTCGCCCATGTCGTTCAGCTGGTCGTCGTCGGTCACGTCGCCCGTGGCGATGAGCCGGATGCCGGCCTTGTCCAGGCCACGCTCGGCAAACTGCTTCATGAACTGCGCGCCCTGGCCGGAAGGCAGGAACACGAACAGCGCATCGGGCTTGGCGTCACGCACTTTCTGCAGTGCGGGCGCGAAGTCGGGGCTGCGAAGCGGCGTGCGCAGCTTTTCCAGTACTTGCGCGCCGTTGAGCAGCATGCGGTCGCTGAAGAACTTCTCGGCGTCGCTGCCGGGGCCGAAGTCAGCCACCAGGGTGACCACTTTCTTGATGCCGTTCTTCGCCGCCCACTCACCCATGGCCACCGCCGCCTGCGGCAGCGTGAAGCTGGTGCGCACGACGTAGGGGCTGGCTTCCGTGATGCTGGAGGTGCCCGCGGCCATCACCACCATCGGCGTCTTGCTCTGCGTGGCGATGGGCGCCGTGGCCAGGGCCAGCGGCGTCAGACCAAAGCCGGCCAGTGCCACGACCTTGTCGTTGACCACCAACTCCTGCGCCAGGCGGCGCGTGGTGTCGGCAACCCCGGCGTCGTCCTTCAGCAGCACCTCGACCTTGCGGCCACCGATCTTGCCGCCGGTCTGCTGCATCCACAGCTTGATGGCGGCGTCGATCTGCTTGCCTGTGCTGGCCGACTGGCCGGTCATGGGCAGGATGACGCCGATCTTCAGCGGTTCTCCCTGGGCGAAGACGGCGGGTGCAGCCAAGGCGGCGGCCGAGGCGGCGGCCAGCGCAAGGGCATGTCGGCGGGTGTTCATGGGGTCTGTCTCCTGTGATCGGCGGGGATTGTCCGCAGCGGCTGTCCAGCCGGCGAGTGCATGGCGACGCTAGCTGTTATGCCTGCCCGGCATGGTGGCACAGGCGCGCCGACCAAGCTTGCCGCCGCGGCTCCAAGTCCGCCGGCGCGGACTTGGACGGCCAAGAAAGCAGGGCCTCTGGCCTTGCGTAGAGCGCAAGCGAGCTTGGGGGCTCCACTCACGCCCAGACTTCCTGGGCCGTCTCCACCACCAGCTGCAGCTTGCGCTTCTGGTCCTCAACCGCAATGTTGTTGCCGTGCACGGTGCTGGAAAAGCCGCACTGCGGGCTCAGCGCCAGCTGTTCCAGCGGCGCGTACTGCGCGGCTTCCGCAATGCGGCGCTTCAGGGAATCCTTGCTTTCCAGCTGGCCGAATTTGGTGGTGACCAGGCCCAGCACGACGATCTTGCCGGGCTTCAGGAAGCGCAGCGGTCGGAAGTCGCCACTGCGGTCGTCGTCGTACTCCATGAAGATGGCGTCCAGGTTCATTTCCGACAGCAAGGCTTCGGCCACCGGCTCGTAGTTGCCGGCCGCGGCGTGCGTGCTCTTGAAGTTGCCGCGGCACAGGTGCATGGCCAGGGTCATGCCCGCAGGCTTCTTGGCCACCACCTTGTTGATGAAACCGGCGTAGCGGTGCGGCAGTTCATTGGGGTCGTCGCCGCGCTGGCGGGCGGCTTCGCGCATCTTCTCGTCGCACAGGTAGGCCATGTTGGTGTCGTCCATCTGCACGTAGCGGCAGCCGGCGTCAAACAGGCTCTTCAGTTCGTCGGCGTAAGCCTGGGCCACATCGTCGTAGAAGACGGGGTCCAGTTCCGGGTAGGCCTCGCGGCTGATGCCTGCGCGGCCGCCGCGGAAGTGCAGCATGGTCGGGCTGGGAATGGTCACCTTGGGCGTGCAGCCGGGCGCGTGCTGTTCGATCTGGCTCTTCAGGTATTCAAAGTCCGCGCGCTGGATGTCCTTCACGTGGCGCACCTTGTCGATGACCTTGATGACCGGGGGCGCGAGTTCCTCGGTGCCGTCGGCCCGCCGGATGGTCATCGGAATGTCGGTTTTCACGCCGCCCAGCTGTTCCAGGAAGTCGATGTGGAAGTAGGTGCGGCGGAACTCGCCGTCGGTGATGCTGGTGAGGCCGCAGTCGCGCTGGAACTGCACGATCTCGGTGATGGCGCGGTCTTCCACGGTGCGCAGCTGCGCGGCGGTGATCTCGCCCTTGGCTTTCTGTTCGCGTGCGGCCAGCAGGTAGGCAGGGCGCAGGAAGCTGCCGACGTGGTCGGCGCGGAAGGGGGGCGTGGTGCGGGCGGTCATGCGGGGCTCCAGTTCAAGGTGGGGGCCGAAGACCTGCTCCGGCAGGGCGGAGCAGATCTCAAACTGTGATTCTGGATCCAATTTAACCACCTCATAACGCCCGGCTTGCGGCTGAGGCGCCAGTGGGCCGGCGCGCTCGGCTGCCTTTCAGGATCCATAGCCGCACACCCGCGCCGCTCAATGTGCCCGGCAAACGAAGTTGGCCGCGTCGTCCGGGCTCCCATGGCCCGTCCATTTGGCGAAGGTGGGGTAAGGGCACAGGGGTCGCGTCTGGGTGCCGCCCGCGGGCATGGGCTTGGAGGCCGTGATGACCTCGGGCGCCCGGCCCTTTTCAACCCAGTTCACCACCGCCTCAAACAGGCCTTGGGGCTGCGGCCCGGAGCCGCCGCCACAGTGGGCGACACCCGGGGCCATGAACAGCCGCGCAAAGGACTGCGTGCGCTTGTAGCCGCCACCCATCTTTTCCGTGACCGCGTCGTAGTAGTCGATGGACCCGCCCGGCACGATCAGCTGGTCGGCAAAGCCATGCCACATCAGCAGCTTGCCGCCGCGGTTGCGGAAACGTGACAGGTCCGGGTTGTCCGACGCCATCAGCGGGCCGACCTGGGCCACGTTGTCGCGGAAGAAGTTCAGGTAGTTGTCGTAGTTCAGCACCGCCGGGTTCCAGGTGGGGTCGAAGTACACCCAGTACTGCGCCTGCTCGGTGGTGGCGATGAACGGGTTCACGCCGCCCAGGGCCGACAGGTCCGTGCCGCGCGTCTGCGGGTACCACAGGCGCTTGTTGTCGTCGCCGCGCAGCTTGCGCGTGGCTTCGTCGGGCACCCGGCAACTGGCGCCGTGGCGGTCCTCCTCGCAACTCACCGGGCCTTGCCACATGCGGTCGATGGCACGGGCCTCGGGGGGCGACAGGCAGGTGGCGTCGTTCGGCGCGCAGCTGGCCTTGGTGATGGAGCGGTCGGCACGCGCGCTGTAGCGGCAGCTGCGGGGGTCGGTCAGCACGCTGTCCACCACGCCGTCGTTGGCGTCGCAGGTGGCCACGGCGCGGCTGGTGGCCAGGCCCTCCTTGGCCGCCAGCATGGCCGGGTCGCCGCCGCCGATCGGGCCGTGGTTGTCCATCTGCTGGACCAGCCAGTACCAGGCCTGCGCGGCCTGGAAGCGGTCCCAGTGGATGGCCGGCGCGCCGGCCAGCACGCCGTCGTAGTCGCCCGGAAAGTCCTGCGCCATGCGCAGGCCTTGGCGGCCGCCCGTGGAGCAACCGTTCCAGTAGGAATAGGCCGGCCTTTCGCCATAAAAGGCCCGGACCAGCTGCTTGCCGATGACCGCCATCAGGTGCTCGGAGCGGTAGGCGAAGTCGGTCTGCAGCGCGGTGTCCGGCCGGCCCGGGTTGGCGGCGCTGTTGCCCGCGCAGCCATTCACGCAGCCGAAGCTGCCGTCCAGGAAGCTCAGGAACGGCGGGAAGCGCGGCGGGCCGCCCGCATGGCCGGTGTCCGTCACGGCGCTGGCATAGCCGTCCGCCACGGCGCCTTCCACCGCGGGCCGGCCCGTGTTGCTGGTGAGGATGGCCGAGCCGGCGTAGACGCCACCGCCCAGCGACTGCCAGCGGCCGTTCCAGCGGTTGCCCATGGGCAGGCCGACCCAGATGTTGATGGCCTGCGGCACCAGCACCTTGACCAGGCAGTAGGGCACCGAGCCCGGCGCCGCTGTGGTGGCCGAGACCGCCGACAGGATGGTCACCGGCACACCGTCGGCCTGCAGGGTGGCTGCGCCGATGCCGCCCGCGTCGCAAGAGGCGACCGGGGTTTGTGCATACGCGGAACAGGCTGCCAGGGCGGAGGCGGCCGCGACGACCGCGCGCAGGGCCCAACCTAGGCCTGCGCGCAGGGGTTGAGAGTGACGGTGGCTCATGGCTTGGTCTCCTCGTTCATGGGGGTCTTTCGGGATGTGCACCCAACGGCGGCAGCAAGGGGCGTGCGTCTAAGGTGCCTGGGTGCCTTGCTGCCGGCCCGATCGGGATGCGGAAGTTAGGGCCGCCAGCGCGCCCGGTCTTTCAGAAACCGATCGAAATCAGGCCAAGGTCCCCCGCACACGCGACGGGCAAACACCGATCGGCAGGCCCCGCAGGTGCGCCGCAGAATGCGCCCGCGCCGCCATGGACATCCACCTTCACCGCACGCCCCAGGGATTGAACCTCTACGAGGAGCGCAGCCGCTTGTCGGACGTGCAACTGGCGCGCTGGCAGGGTCTGCCGCTGTGCTGGGTGGACGCCAGCCCGAACACGGCGACGCGGGGATCCGTCAGCGAAAGCCCGGTGCTCGCCTTGCTGGACGCGGGCGTGGCCGAGGCCGATATCGACTTCGGCCAACGCCGCGTGCACCTGGAAGTGGCCTCCGGTGCCATGGGCCTGTTCCTGCCGGGCGAAACGCGTGCAAGCCGCTGGCGCTGCGCGGGTGTGCGCCGCATCATGGTGGACCTTGACCTGCTCAAGGTCGCGGGCAGTGGCCTGGACTCGGGCGACTTCCAACCAAGCGCCTGGCGCGAAGACCTGGAGTTCCGGGACGCCGGCATGACCACCCTGCTGCGCGCCATGGCGCAGGAGGTGCAGGCCGGATGCCCCGGCGGGCGGCTGTATGCGGAAACGGCGTCATTGGCCCTGCTGACGGGCTTGCAGGCGCGCTGCGGCCGCAGGCGCTCGGCGTCGCGAGAGCGAGGGCGGCTCATGCAGGCACAACTGACCCGGGTGGACGACTACATCGAGCAGCACCTGGCATCGGGCGCACTCTCGCTGGCTGCGCTGGCCGCCGTGGTCTGCCTGAGCGCACCGCACTTCACGCGGCTGTTCCGCGCGGCCACTGGCTCTTCACCCCACCAGCACGTGATGCACAAGCGTGTGCAGCGCGCCAGGGAACTGCTCCAGCGCACCGCCATGCCCCTGACCGCGGTTGCCCAGGCCGCGGGCTTTGCGAGCCAGAGCCACATGAACGAGTCCGTGGGTGCGGCACTTGGCGTCACGCCAGGCACGCTGCGGCGCGAGTCCGCACCCGAGTTCCTGAGCCCGCGCTGAGCCATCACCGGGCAGGCAGGGTAGCCGGCACTTGGCCGCACTAGCATGGCGGCATGACCCAGACGCTCAATCTCACACCAACGGCCCGGGCGCTGCCCAAGGTGCTGCTGCACGACCACCTGGACGGTGGCTTGCGCGTGTCCACGCTGCTGGACCTGCTGCGCCAGCGCGGCATGGCGCCACCGGCACCCGACGATGCCCGCCTCTACGCCTGGTTCAACGCCAACGCGCACGCCGGCAGCCTGGAGAAGTACCTGGAAGGCTTCGCGCTGACCGTGGCCGCCATGGCCAGCCCCGAGGCGATGCGTCGCGTGGCGCGCGAAGCCGCCGAAGACGCGCATGCACAGGGCGTGCTGCTGGCGGAATTCCGTATCGCGCCGCTGCTCTTCGAGACCTTTGGCGTCAGCGGCGAGGCCGCCGTGGAGGCCCTGCTGCAGGGCCTGTCCGAAGCGCCCATGCCCTGCGGGCTGATCGTCTGCGCCATGCGCCACTTGCCGGTATCGGAAACTGAACGCGCGGCAACGCTGGCGCTGAAGTACCAGGGCCAGGGTGTTGTGGCCTTCGACCTGGCCGGCCCGGAAAAGGGCTTCCCGCCCTCGGACCACGCGCACCCGCTGCAGCGGGTGCGCGACGCTGGCCTGGGCATCACGCTGCACGCCGGCGAAGCGGACGCGGCCGAGCGTGTGGTGGAAGCCGGCCGCCTGGGTGCCACGCGCATCGGCCATGGCGTGCGGCTGGTGGACGCCCTGGGCGACCCGGCGCGGCAGCATCTGGTGGACGAGGTGAAGGCCATGGGCCTGCACCTGGAAGTCTGCCCCACCAGCAACGTCAACACCGGCGCCGCGTCCAGCATCGGCACACACCCGATCACAGCGCTGTGGCAGGCCGGCGTGAGCCTGAGTTACCACACGGACAACACGCTGATCAGCTGCATCACCGCCGGCTCCGAAGCCGAAGCGCTGCTGCGCGACACGGATTTGACCGAGGCGGACTTGCTGGCCATGGCGCGTTTGGCAGCCCAGGCTTCGTTCATGCCCGAGACGGCGAAGGCCGGGGCGCTCGCGACCATCGACCAAGCCTCCCGCCGCGGAACCGGCTCTGCCGCTTCACCGGCGGACGAGCCCCTCGGCGGGTAGCAAACGCCAGTGAGCCTGGGGGCCTAGCCTTTCGCTTCCAGCCAATCGCAGGCCAGGTGGGCCAGCATGCGCACGCCGACCACCAAGGCCGCCTCGTCCACCGTGAAGCGCGGCGAGTGGTTGGGCGCAGCGGTTTTCGGATCCACACCCGGTGCCGTCACGCCCAGGAAGACGAAGAGCCCCGGCACCACGCGCTGGAAGAAGCTGAAGTCTTCGCTGCCGGTGATCTTGGGCACGTTGACGAGCTTGCCCGCGCCCCCCACGCGTTGCAACGTGGGCAGCATGGCTTCGGTCAGCGCCGGGTCGTTGATGGTGACCGGGTAGTTCTTGGTGATGCAGACGCGGCAGGTGGCGCGCGAACCTCGGGCGACGGACTCCGACAGCGTGGTGATGCGCTCGTGGATGTCGTCGCGCATGTCCTCGTTGAAGGTCCGGATGGTGCCGCGCATGGTGACGCTGTCGGGAATGATGTTCTCGCGCACACCGCCGCGGATGGCGCCAATGGTCACCACGGCCGGTTCCTGGGTGATGTCCTGCGTGCGGCTGACCACCGTCTGCAAGCCCAGTACCACTTGGGCGGCCGTGACGATGGGGTCCACGCCCAGCCAGGGCGCGGCGCCGTGGGTCTGGCGACCTTGCACGTCGATGCGCAGCTTGTCGGAACTGGCCATGGTGGGCCCGGACCGCCAGCCGATCTCGCCTACCGGCTGGCGGCTGGTGACGTGCAGGCCGAAGATGGCGCCCGGCGTGGGCTTTTCCAGCGCGCCTTCGCGGACCATCATCTCCGCGCCACCGTCTTCGCCTTCGGGCGGCATTTCTTCCGCGGGCTGGAAGATGAACTTGACGCTGCCCCTGAGCTGCGCACGCAGGCCCACCAGGATCTCGGCCACGCCCATCAGGATGGCAACGTGGCAGTCGTGTCCGCAGGCGTGCATCACGCCCACTTCTTCGCCGTTGAACTGCGCGCGCGCCTTGCTGGTGAAGGGGTAGTTGGTTTCTTCGACGACAGGCAGGCCGTCCATGTCGGCACGCAGGGCCACCACGGGGCCTGGCAGCGCGCCTTTCAGCAGGCCGATGACGCCGGTGTGCGCGACGCCCGTGCGGATCTCGTCAAACCCCAGCTTCTTGAGGTGTTCGGCCACGATGCCCGCGGTGCGGAATTCCCGGTTGCCGAGCTCCGGGTGCTGGTGCAGGTCGCGCCGCCAGGCGATGACCGCCTGTTCAAGGGCGGCGGCGGCAGCCTCAATGGCGGGGGCCAGCGAACTGGCGCGAATCTGCGTGGCGGTGATGGGGGCGTTCATCGGGCCATTGTCGGCCGCACGCCCTTGCAATTTGAAGCGGGTTTTCGCGCGCCTTTTCGCGGAGCTTTCGCAGCCTGTGCAGGCACGACAGCAGGAAGCCGGGCCGCATTGATGACACCGCCACCCAGGCAGACCTCGCCGTCGTACAGCACGGCGCTCTGACCCGGGGTGACGGCCCATTGCGCGTCAGCGAAGTCCAGGCGGAAGCCTTCGGCCACCGGCGTGAAGCCGCAGGGCGCGTCGGACTGGCGGTAGCGCGTCTTCGCAGCCAGCGGCCCTGCTGCCGGCGCGTGGCCCGCGACCCAGCTCATGTCCGCGGCTTCCAGCCACGGACTCTGCAGCCACGGGTGGTCGTGCCCCTGCACCACGTGCAGGGTGTGGTTCGCCAGGTCCTTGTGCGCCACGTACCACGGCTCGTGCGCGCCGCCTTCCTTGGCGTGGCTGGCCACGCCACCGATGCCCAGGCCCTGGCGCTGGCCCAGCGTGTAGAAGCTCAGGCCCACGTGGCGGCCCACTTCGCGGCCCTGGTCGTCCACCATGGGCCCCGGCTCGTGGCTCAGGTACCGGTGGAGGAATTCGCGGAAGGGCCGCTCGCCAATGAAGCAGATGCCGGTGCTGTCCTTCTTCTTGGCATTCGGCAGACCGATCTCGGCGGCCAGGCGGCGCACCTCGGTCTTTTCCAGCTCGCCCACGGGGAACAAGGTCTTGGACAGCTGCGCCTGGTTCAGGCGGTGCAGGAAGTAGCTCTGGTCCTTGGCCGGGTCCAGGCCCTTGAGCAGTTCGAAGGCGCCCTGACGTTCGCGGACCCGCGCATAGTGTCCCGTGGCGATCTTCTCTGCGCCCAGGCGCAGGGCGTGGTCCAGGAAGGCCTTGAACTTGATTTCGGCGTTGCACAGCACGTCCGGGTTGGGCGTGCGGCCGGCGGCGTATTCGCGCAGGAATTCGGCGAAGACCCGGTCTTTGTAATCCGCTGCGAAGTTGACGTGCTCGATCTCGATGCCGATCACGTCGGCCACTGCGGCCGCGTCCACGAAGTCGACATTGGACGAGCAGTACGCGCTGTCATCGTCGTCTTCCCAGTTCTTCATGAAGATGCCGACGACTTCGTGCCCCTGCTGCTTGAGCAGCCAGGCGCTGACGGCGCTGTCCACGCCGCCGGAAAGTCCCACCACCACCCGCTGCCTGCTTGCCATGCGCAAATTATCGGGCAGCAGGCTGCCACGCTGGGCCTGGCAGGGCCTTTGCGGAAGGCGTCGAGCCTGTGCCGACGGTCCTTGCCGGCCCTGCGGTCTCAGCCGCCCGGGGGTGCGACAGAGCGCGGCTTCAGGCCCCCGCTGGGTGCCGGGCGCGCCGCGGTCCGCGCCCGCGGTGCCGCGACAGCGCCAGACCGCCCAGCGCCAGTGCTGCCAGCAGCAGGCTGGCCGGCTCCGGCACACCGTTGGAGGTGGTGCCCGGCGTGCACTGCCCGCCATTCGTGCTGGTGGCGCTGTACTGGCAGACGTTGCCGGTGACGCTGGTGATCTTGAAGGCGTCAGCCAGGCTGTCGACACCAGACCCGAAGTAGGTGGTGATCAGCCACCAGCTGGACACCGACGTGTCCGCGATGGCCGACGAGGTGAAGAACGCCCCGTTGCCGCTGTTGTTGGCACCACCTACGTCTTCCGCCTTGACCAGGCTCCAGCCCGCCAGCGCATCCGAGCCCACCGTGGCCACGGTGGTGGCGAAGTTGGGGCCGCCGCTGCCACCGTCCCAGCGGTAGACCGCGAGGTCGGTATCCGCGAAGCCGGCGACGGTGACCGAGCCCAGGCTGACCTTGCTGCTGAAGTTCAGCGCCAGCATTTCGATGCTGCCGCCGCAGCGCGAGGTGGAGGTGCCACTGCTGCCACAGCCTGTGGTGCTGGTGTCGAAGGCGTGGTGGTAGTTGGTCGAGGTTTCGCGGCTGCCCGAGATCATGCCCAGGCCATAGGGATCGTAGTTTTGCAGCGAGCCCTGCACGAAGGCGCCGCCGCTGCCGGTGTTGCTCCAGCCACTGCCGTCCACCGTGGCGCTGGTGTTGGACCCGCCGCAGTTCTTCACTTCGCCCGGCGTGCCGCTGGCGTCACACGAGCCCACACCGGCGCCGAAATTCCAGCTGGACTGGGCCTGTGCAGGACCCGCCGCGAGTACGAAGGCTGCGCCTGCCAGGGCCAAGCTCGCGAGTTGATGGATGCGTTTCATGCTGACTTCCCGGTTGCTGCCGTACGACCCGGACCGCAACCCGACAGGGAGCCAGGCCGGTGTTGCCTTTGCACAAATGTAGTTAAGCCCACTCCGATCGCCCACCCCTCAATTGAGCGTGCTGAGCAATTGGCGGGCATCTTGCGCACGGTCTGCGGGCAAACCGCCGCGCAGGGCGGCCTCCAATTCGCTCCGCGCTTCGGCCTGGCGGCCGCGGTTGACGAGCACCGTGGCGAGGAAGTAACGGGTCTGGCTGTTGTCGGGGTCGCGCAGCCGGGCGTTGCGCAACAGGGTCAGGGCACGGTCGGCCTGGCCGGCGTGGTACGCAGCCCAGCCGGCCGTGCCGATGACGTGGGCCGTCTCGGGCGCGCGGGCCAGCGCCCGTTCGGCCACCGCCAGCGCGCCGGGATCCTTCAAGTGCACCAGCACATTGGCCAGGTTGTTGAGCGCTTCCACGTCGTCCGGTGCGTGCTGCACCAGGCCTTCGAAGGCGGTCTTCGCGGCCAGCATGTCGCCCTTGCGCGCGAAGCTGCGGGCCTGCTCGCGGCGCACTTCGATGTCCCCTGGGTGCGCCTTCAGCCAATGACCGGCCAGGCGATGTGCAGCCACGGGTTCAACCCGCACCTGGGCGCGGAACAGGCGCAGCAAGCTCTGGCTGCTGGATTCCAGCTGGTGTGCGCGGACGTAGGACTCGACCGCGGCGCCGTTCTTGCCGCGCGCCATGGACAGGTCGCCCAGCAGGCTGTGGCCCAGACCCAGCTTGGGGTGCCTGGCCAGCACCTGGCGCGCCCGCGCTTCGGCCGCGGCATAGTCGCGCTGCGCGATGTCGACATCGGTCATCAGCGCCAGCGCGGGCAGGAAGTCGGGACGTTCCTTCAAGACCTTGGCCAGGCCATGGGCGGCGCCCGGCAGGTCACCGGCCTGCACCTGCAGCTGCGCAATCTGCACCAGGCGCGCGGCCTGCGTGCCCGCCAGCGCCGAGGCGCGGGACAGCGTCGAACGCGCGCCACTGTCGTCATCGGTGGCCAGTGCCACGCGCGCAGCCGCAATCAACACCGACAGGTCCTGGGGCTGCTTCTGTTCGGCCCGCGGCAGCGCGGCCTTGGCCAGGTCGGGGCGGTTGCGGGCCAGCTGGAATTCGACCAGGGCCAGCGCGGCCTGCACGTTGTCCGGACCGGCCACGTCGTCGGCCCGCTGCAACCAGCGCTGGGCTTCGTCCGGCTTGCCGACGCGCACGAAGGCCCCGGCGAGCATCATGAGCGCGTCCAGGTTGTCGGGGTCGCTGGCAATGACGCGGTTGAGCTGCGCGACAGCCGTGTCGATCTTGCGCTCGTCCAGGTCCATGCCGGCCAGGCGCACGAGTGGCTCCAGGAACTTCGGGTCCAGCTCCCGGGCACGGTTGAAAGCCTGTCGGGCCGGCACGCGTTCGCGCGCGGCGAGCCAGGCGCTGCCCAGCAGCGACTGGATGCCCGGGCTGCGCGGGTGCGCGGCCGCCAGCGCCTTGGCGACGCGAACGGCCTCGGTGCCGCGGCCCGAATGCATGTAGATGCCAACCAAGGCGGCTGCCGCCGGCACCTGCCCGGGTTCGCGCGCCACGGCCTTGGCCAGTTCGGCTTCGGCATTGGAGAACTGGCCGCCGGCCAAGAGGCTCAGGCCCAGCACGCCGCGCGCGGCGGGCGTGTCGGTGTGGCGCAGCGCATCGGTCATCAGCGCGGCAGCGCGTGTGTGGCGCCCTTGCGAGAGGTGCGCCGATGCCAGCAGGTAAGTGGCCTGCCAGTCGTTGGGAAAGCCCTGGCGGTAGCCGTCCAGCGCCTCGATGGCACGGTCCGTGTTGCCCAGGGCCAGATGAACCTGGGCCAGCAGCTTGGCGGCCGGGCTGACCGGCTGCTGGCGCACCACCGCTTCCAGGTAGGGCAGCGCCTTTTCGCGCTCGCCCAGACCGTGGTGCGCCAGGCCGCCCAGCAGCAGGATCTGCGGCCGATAGCGCAGGAAAGCGATGGGCACAGCGTCCACCAGCGCTACCACCTGGTGGAGCGAGGCCTTGCTGGACGCCGCGTCGCCGCGGCGCTGCTGGATCAGCGCACGCAGGTAGGCCGCACGCGGGTCCCTGGGGTCGGCCGTGGCCAGCGCTTGCAGGTCGGCCAGCGCCTCCTTGTCCCTGCGGGTATCCACCCACAGGCCGGCCCGGGCAAGCAATGCGTCGGCGTGATCGGGCTCCCTGGCCAAGGCTTGGGTATACCAGGCCATCGCCTCGGCCCCGTCGCCCATGGCGTGACTGACACTGCCGCGCAGGTACAGCGCGTCGGCGGACGCCGGCTCCAGGCGCAAGGCCTGGTCGGCCGCTGCCAAGGCGGCGTCAAACTGGCGGGCGCGCACGCGCAGGGGCACCTCGGTCAGCCACGACTGCGCTTGTGCGGGCGCCAGCGCCCGGGCCTGTTCGACACCGCGCAGCGCCTCGCGCAGCTTGTCCTGGTCTCCGTAGGCCGCTGCCTTCAGCAGCAGCAGTTGCGCTGCCACGTCGGCGGGCAGGCCGGCTGTGTCAAAGCGTGGGTCTTCCAGCAGCACATCCGGCCGCGCCTGGCCCGTCATCGCCTTGGCCAGGGGAAGGACCACCACCGAGCGGTCTGCGCCCAGGCGCAGCGCCTCGGTCAAGGCCACCTCCGCGGCCACCACTTCGCTGTTGGCCAGCAGCGCCTGGCCCAGCAGCAGCTGGACAGACAGCTGGGTCTTGTCCAGCTTGAGCGCATTCTTGAGCTGGATGATGGCGCCGGGCATGTCCTTGCCGCGGTAGCGCTTGAGCGCGTCCTCGTAGTAGCGAGAGGCCTGGGCATCTGCCGCCCACGCCCCCTGCGGCATCGGCGCAGCCAGGAGCACAGCAGCCAGGAGCCAGGTCCAGGTCGGCGGCCATGTCGGCGCCCGGGACGGTGGGCTCGGCAGTCGGGAAGCAATCATCGGCAAGACAGGACAGTCGCTCAACCCCGCGGTGGGCAGGGCATGTCAATTTGTCCAAATATTTTCTGCGACAGGTGGAGGCGGTGTCCAGCCCTGGTCTTGGGGAGGGCTGCCGGGCACTTCCGCCAGAATCCGCGCTTTCACGCACTTTCACCGGATTCCACCCATGTCAGGCCACGGTTTTCACGTCCACGGTCCGCACGACCACGAGCTTGAGCATGCAGCCCAGCAAAGTGGCAAGAGCAACCACAGCGGCCTGATCGCCGTGATCACCGCCATCCTTGCCACCGTGGGCGCCCTGTTTTCCTACATGGGCGGCGCCACGCAGGCCAATGCGGGCCTGTTCAAGAACAACGCCGCCATCAAGAAGACCGAGGCCGGCAACCAGTGGAATTTCTACCAGGCCAAGAGCGGCAAGCAGAACCTGGCCGAACTGGCCATCGTGCTGGCGCCCGAAGACAAGCGCCAGGGCTTCAAGGACGAGGTCGAGCGCTACAAGAAGGAAAAGGCTGAAATCAAGTTGGCCGCAGAGAAGCTGGAAGCGGACTCCAAGAGCTGGGACGACCAGTCCGAGGCGCAACTGCACAACCACCACCGCTGGGCGCAGGCCACCACTGCTTTGCAGATTGCCATCGCCCTGGCTGCAATTGCACTGCTCACCGGCCGCCGCTGGCTCGAATGGGGCATGTACGGCGTGGCCTGCCTGGGTGTGCTGCTGGGCGTGGCAGCCACGCTGCACGCCTAGCCAGGAAAGCCGCAGCGCCATGGCCCAAGCGGCGCCGCTGACGCACCACGAGATCCTGGCGCTGGTGGCGCCTTTCAGCCGCGCCGGTTGCGCACTGGACCTGGCCGCCAGCGACCGGGCCGCAAGGCACTTGCGCTTCAAGCCCGTGGACCATCCGGCCGCAGACGGCTTGCCCGCGATCTGCGAGACCCTCTCCCTGGAAGACGGCTGCGAAGGCTGGCGTCTGTCACGTCAGTTGCAGTCGGCCGACGGGCTGAAGGCCCAGCTGAGTGCCGAAGGTGAAGATCCGGCAGACCTGTTGGCCGCCGTTCAGGCGGTGCCACTGGCGCGCCAGTTCCCCCACATCGACGGGGTCGACGGCCGCGCGGCGCTGAACCAGCGCTGCGGCCCGGGCGGCAACTTGGTGCTGCGGCAAGCCGAGGCGCGGGTCTGCGGACTCCGCTTGCACATGAAGGTGTCCAGCGTGCGCGGCTACCCGGCCGAACTGGACCTGCAGCGCACCGAAGGCGACAGCCGCCGATTGCCCGTCGACCTGCTGGAAGTGCAAGGCCGCGCCTGGACCCGACTGGAGCCCCGGCGCCAGGGCTGGGAAGCCAGCGTGCAGTTGCGTGGCGATGAACCGCAGCGCAGTGCGGACGCCGAAGCGCGCCTGGCGCAAACGCTTCAGCACCTGCGACGCACGCTGAGTGAGTCGCCCGCGCGCTTCCACCAGCGCCACCGCGCGGCGCGCTGGCGCGTGGGCCTCGCCCGCGGCGGGCCGCTGATGCTGGGGGTGCTGCTGGTGGCCGCGGCCTTTGCGGTGCGTGGCACCGGCGGTGCGGCCGAGTCGACACTGGCCGCGCTGGCCAACCTGGCGCCGCCCTTGCTGATGGCCCTCTTCTTCATGCGGCGCGAAATGCCGCGCATCGAACTGCCGCGGCTGCCACGCGCACCCGCAGCGGGGAGCTGGATGCCGTGGACCACCCAAGCCTAACGCCACACTTCAGCGCATGCACAGCCACCCCATGAACATCCCGCCGGTCAACATTGCGCAGGCCAAGGCCGCGCTGGTGGAACAGTTCAAGCAACCCTTGCTGCGCCAGCGCGCCACCATGCTGTGGGGCACGCGCGGCGTGGGCAAGAGCAGCGTGGTCCGGCAGGTGGCCGAACACTTCCAGGTGCCACTGGTGGACTTGCGCCTGACCACCATCGAGCCCGTGGACATCCGCGGTGCCATCTATGCCGACGACACGCTGCAGCGCACGGTGTGGTTCCCGCCGGAGTTCCTGCCGGAACCCGACCAGCCCGAAGGCGTGCTCTTCCTGGACGAGCTGACCGCCGCCGACCAGCGCCTGCAGATCAGCGCCTACAGCCTGATCCTGGACCGCCGTGTCGGCCACTACCAGCTGCCTGCGGGCTGGCTGGTGGTGGCGGCAGGCAACGCGGCCTTCCACGGCGCGGTCAGCCACGACATGGGCACGGCTTTGGCCGACCGCCTCTTTCACTTCAACGTGGTCAGCAGCATCGACGCGTTCCTGGCGCACGCGCTGGCCCAGGGCTTTGCGCCCGAGGTCATGGCCTTCCTGAAGGTGCGGCCCGACCGGCTGGACGACACCGAAGCGCAGCTGGCTGCCGACCACCTGATCGGCGCCAGCCCGCGCGGCTGGGAAGACGTGTCACGCGTGCTGCAGGCTGGCTTGCCGGACGCCCAGCAAAGGCTCTTCGTGCAAGGCCGCATCGGCGCGGCCAACGCGGCGGAATTCTTCGGCGTGCTGAA
Organism: uncultured beta proteobacterium; assembly: GCA_963750785.1. Lineage (GTDB taxonomy): Bacteria > Pseudomonadota > Gammaproteobacteria > Burkholderiales > Burkholderiaceae_C > Rubrivivax. The sequence goes on from CAVVSC010000017.1 coordinate 534,916, forward strand.
GGAACTGCGGGCCGGCGCGGACGTGCTGCGCGTGTTGGCCGCCGAGCCCGGGGCCGCCACGCTGGCGCTGCTGCCCACCTCGCTGGACGGCCTGTACGGCCTGGTCTACGGCCTGCTGGCCGCTTGCACGGACGATGCACGTTATGCCCGCACCTTGCAGATCGTGGAACAGCTGCCGCAAATCCGCGGTGCCGTGCCCCTGCCGCTGGCCGAAGTGCAGACGCTGACCGTGGAACTGCTTGCGCAGAAGGCGCTGGAAACCGGCTTTGAATCGGCCTTGCTGGACAGCCCTGCGTACCAGCGATACCTGGCGGCCCGCGGCTGAAATCAATGGCCCACGCCCGTGGCTGAAATCTGCCAGCTGCGCCACCGCGGCCAGCGCGCGGTGCAGCGGCTGGTGGAATACGCGCCCGCCAGCGGCAGCCTGGCGCTCTGGGTGCACCACGTCGACCTCACGGCCGAAGCCGCTCTCAAGCACGCCACCGGCAGCCTGCCGGCCTTCACCGACGGCGCCACCGTCTTCTACACGCCGGCCTTCGAGCGCTTGCCGATCGAAGAACAAACCGGCTGGGTCGCGCACGAGGTGCTGCACATTGCCTTCCGCCACGCCCAGCGCCACGGCCTGCTGGCGCGCCGCACGGGCGACGTGGACCTGGCGCTCTTCAACCGCTGCGCCGACGCCATCGTCAACAGCACCCTGGCCCACCTGGCCTGGTTGACATTGCCGGCTGGCGCCTTGCTGCTGGAAAGCATGCTGGACCAGGTGCTGCAACAGAGCCGCACGCCCGAAGCCGCGTTGCTGGAATGGGACGTGGAACGCCTGTACGCGGCCGTGGACGACCGCGCGCAAGACGGCGAACGAAAGCGTGACGGCCCACGCGCCGCGCGCGCCCGCGCCTTGGGCGGCAGCAACAACGGCGACCTGCGCCCCGACCCGACACAGCCCGACGCCCTGATCGCCGAAGCCGATCAAGCCCGCGAATGGGGCGACCGCCTGCTGCGCGGCCACAGTGGCGACAGCGCCTTTTCCATCTTGCGCACCCTGGGTGCGGACCTGCCGCGTGTGCACACCCCGTGGGAGCAGGTGCTGCGCACACAGGCCGCTCGTGCGCTGTCCAAGCAGCCGGCGCTCAGCTGGAGCCGCCCGACACGCAGCTGGCTGGCCAACCAGGGGCGGGTCCGCAGCCGGGCCGGCGGCACACCGGCGCGGCGCATGCCCTGGGAGCCCGGCACCACGGCCACGCGCGCGGTGCCGCGTGTGGTGCTGGTGCTGGACGTCAGCGGCAGCATAGACGAGGCCTTGCTGGACCGCTTTGCTGCCGAGATGAACGCGCTGAGCCGCCGCCTGCAGGCCGCGCTGGTGCTGGTGGCCGGGGACGACCGTGTGCGCGAGGTGCGGCACTTCGAACCGGGCTCGGTGCGACTGAAGGCACTGGACGCGCTCCAGTCCCTGGCCGTCACAGGCGGCGGCAACACGGACTTCACACCCCTGCTGGAAGAAGCCGACCGCCACCGCCCCGATCTCACCGTGGTGCTGACCGACCTGCAGGGCCCGGCGCGCCACCGCCCCCAGGGCGCCGTGCTGTGGGCGGTGCCGCCGGCCTTTGCCGACGCCACGCCGCCCTTCGGCCGACTGCTGCTGCTGCGCTGAGCCTCGGCGCCGTGCTGCGCTGCACTGAACTGTGGACAGGGATCCTTCGGGATACCCCTGGCCAGCGGGCAGGCGGGCGACAATCGCGCCACACTGGCCCCCATACCGCAGGACTTCCCATGCACAGTCTTCGTCCCCTCGCCGTCGCGCTGGCCTGCGCCGCCGCGCTGGCGGGCATGGCCCCGCACACCGCGGCGCTGGCGGCCACCCGGTCTGAAGCCAGCACGGGCGTGGTGGCCGAACACCGCGTGGCGCTGATCATCGGCAACGCGAACTACAAGCAGTCGCCGCTGAAGAACCCGGTGAATGACGCGCGTGCCATGCGCGACAAGCTGCAGCGCATGGGCTTCCAGATCGTCTACTACGAGAACCTGCAGGTGAAGCAGGTGGGCAGTGTGCTGCGCGAGTTCCGCACCGCCATCCGGCCCGGCAGCGTGGCGCTGTTCTTCTACGCAGGCCACGGCTTGCAGGTGCGCGGCGAAAACTACCTGCCCACCGTGGACGCCGAACTGGCCACCGAAGAAGACGTGCCGTACCAGGCGCTGAGCCTGTCGTCCGTGCTCAACACCATGGAAGACAGCAAGGCCGGCGTGAACCTGGTGCTGCTGGACGCCTGCCGCAACAACCCCTTCCAGCGCAATTTCCGCAGCCAGCCGCAGGGCCTGGCGCGGGTGCAGGCGCCCAGTGGCACGCTCATCCACTACGCCACACGACCGGGCAGCACGGCAGAGGACGGCTCGGGCAAACACGGCACCTACACCGAAGCGCTGCTGACGCAGATCGACGAGAAGGGCGTGCCGATCGAGACCAGCCTGAAGCGCGTGACCATCAAGGTGCGCGAGGCCACCAAGGGCAAGCAGGAACCGTGGATGGAAGGCAGCCTGACCGGCGACTTCTTCTTTGTGGTGAGCCCGGGCGCCACAGTGACCGTGCAACCCGCGCCGCCACCCAACAATGCCGACGAAGCGGCCTGGCAGGCAGCCGAGTCCGTGCGCACGCTGCCGGCCTACCAGGCCTACCTGACCGAATTCCCCAAGGGCCTTTACGCCGCGGCGGCGCGCATCAAGGTGGTGGGCATGACGCCTGTGGCCGCCCCGGCACCGGCGCCCTCGCCCACCCTCACACTGTCCGCGGCGCCGATGCCCGCTACCGCCCAGTCGCCGGGGCTGGCCGCGACCCGGCCCACACCGCTGCCCACACCGGCCCCACTGCCCGTGCCCACGCAGGTCCCCAGCACGCGGCCTGCAGCCGCGGCCGCCGCCACGGCCGCGCTGGCCGCACCGGTCAGCCCGCCTATCAGTGCCGAGGCGGAGCAGCTGCGCTACTACGCGCTGCGCGAAATCAGCCTGTCGCGCATCTATGGCGCCGCCTTCCAGATGGGCGCGGACGCCGACGAACCCGGCGACGATGGCCAGCCCGACCTGTCCGCGCAACCCAAGCACGAGGTGAAGACAGGGAACTTCGAACTCAGCTACTACGAGGTGCAGGTGGGCCACTGGAAGAAGTTCGCCGACGCCACCAAGTACCTGACCGACGCCGAGCGTCCGGGGTCCGGCGGTTGCAGCGTGCCGGTCAAGGGCGGCGGCTTCAGCGAAAAGTCGGGCGTCACATGGCGCGCGCCGGGCTACACGCAGACCGACTACCACCCGGTGGTTTGCGTCAGCTTCAACGACGTCCAGGCCTACCTGCAGTGGCTGAACAGCGGCGTGCCCGCCGACAAGGAACGCTTCCGCCTGCCCAGCGAAGGCGAGTGGGAATTCGCCGCCCGCGGCGGCACCACGTCCATCCGGCCGTGGAGCGAAACGCCGGGCTTCTTTGGCCGCATGCTGGGCGTCGTGAAGACCAAGACCGACCAGCCCGAAAGCCGCAGCTGCCGCTACGCCAACGTGGCCGATGAAGCCTTTGGCAAGGAATTCGACCAGCCCGGCGTCTTCAACTGCAAGGACAGCTATCCCTATGCCACCGGCGGCGGCTGGTTCGGGCGCAACAACTTCAGCCTGTACGACATGCTGGGCAACGCCGCTGAATGGGTGCAGGACTGCTGGAACCCCAGCCACGAAGGCGCGCTTGCCAACGGCGGCGTGCGCAACAGCGGCGATTGCGGCCGCCACGTGGTGCGCGGTGGCAGCTGGGCCAGTTCACCGGCGCAGGTGCGCTCGGCGGCGCGCGCGAACCAGCCTTCGTCGTACCGCGCTTCGGACCTGGGTTTCCGCATCGCGCGCACCTACACCTACTGATGCGCGTTCTGCTGCTGGGCGCCACCGGCACCATCGGCCGGGCCACGGCGCAGGCTCTGGCGCGGCAGGGTCATGAACTGGTCTGCTTCGTGCGACCCGGATCACGCCTGTTGCCCAGTGACTTGCCCGCGGGCACCACGCTGCGGCGCGGCGAGGTCACGCCGGACTGCCTCGCCAGCCAGGGCTTCAGCGGCGAACGCTTCGACGTGCTGGTGTCGTGCATGGCGTCGCGCACCGGTGCGCCTCGCGACGCTTGGGCGGTGGACCACCTGGCGCACCTGCATGCGCTGCAGGCCGCACAAGCGGCGGGTGTGCAGCACCTGGTGCTGTTGTCAGCCATCTGCGTGCAGAAGCCGCTGCTGGCTTTTCAACAAGCCAAGCTGGCCTTCGAGACGGCCTTGATCGAATCGGGCCTGAACTACTCCATCGTGCGGCCCACCGCCTTCTTCAAGTCCTTGTCCGGCCAGGTGGCCCGCGTGCAGGCCGGCAAACCTTACCTGCTGTTTGGCGACGGTCGCCTGACCGCCTGCAAGCCGATCAGCGACACGGACCTGGCGGACTACATCGCCGGCTGCATCACAGACCCTGCTCGCCACCGGCGTGTGCTGCCCATCGGCGGCCCGGGGCCGGCGCTGACGCCGCGCGACCAGGGCGAACGCCTCTTTGCGCTGGCCGGCCGCGAGCCGCGCTTCAAGCAGGTGCCGCTGGCGCTGATGGACGGCATCATCGGCACGCTGTCACTGCTGGGCCGCGTGTCGTCCCAGCTCGCCGACAAGGCCGAGCTGGCGCGCATTGGCCGCTACTACGCCACCGAGTCCATGCTGGTCTGGGATGCAGCAACCGGGCGCTACGACGCCGATGCCACGCCCTCGTGGGGCGATGAGACGCTGTTCGACTACCAGGCGCGGCTCCTCAGCGGCCAGGCGACGCTGGACCGCGGCGACCACGCCGTCTTCTGAATGACCACTGCGCCGCCAGCGCCGCCAAAGCCAAGAGGCTGAAGGCGGCGCCGGCCTGGAAGGTGGCTGCAGCGCCCAAGCGGTCCCACAACAGTCCGGCCACGCCGCTGGCCACCAGCAGCGCCACGCCGCTGACCAGGTTGAAGAAGCCGAAGGCCGTGCCGCGCAAGTCGGCTGGCGCGGTGTCGGCCACCATTGCCGCCAGCAGGCCCTGCGTCATGCCCATGTGCACACCCCACAGCGCCACGCCCAGCAGCAACACCGGCCAGACGGTGCTGCTGGCCAGCACCAGGTCTGCAGCCAACAGCACCACCAGGCCCCAGGCCAGCAAGGCGCGGTGGCTCATGCGGTCCGACAGCTTGCCGAAGGGGTAGGCACTGCCCGCGTAGACGATGTTCATGGCCACCATCACCAGCGGCACCCAGGCCGTGGCCATGCCGCTTTGCTGGGCGCGCAGCACCAGGAAGGCTTCGCTGAAGCGGGCCAGTGTGAACACGGCACCCAGCGCCACCACCGCCCAGTAGGCGCGGGGCAGGCGCGCCAGGTTGGCGCGGGTGATGGGGTTGGTGCGGGTTGCGTCGGACGGCCGGTCAGGTTCACGCACGCCGACGAGCAAGAGCATCACGGCCAGTACCCCGGGCACCACAGCGACCCAGAACACGGCGCGGTAGTCGCCCGCCCACAGCAACATCAAGGCCACCGCCAGCAGTGGGCCGAGGAAGGCGCCGACCGTGTCCAGCGACTGCCGCAGGCCGAAGGCCGCACCACGCAGGTGGGGCGGCGCGATGTCGGCCACCAGCGCGTCCCGCGGCGCACCGCGCACGCCCTTGCCCACGCGGTCCAGCAACCTGGCGGTCAGCACCAGGCCGGTGGAAGACGCCAGAGCAAAGAGTGGCTTGGTGGCTGCTCCCAGCCCGTAGCCGAACGCCGCCAAGGCCTTGCGCTTGCCGAGCGCGTCACTCAGGACGCCCGAGAAGACCTTGACGATCAGCGCCGTGGCCTCGGCCGCGCCTTCGATGAGGCCGATGGTCAAGGCGCTGGCGCCCAGCGTCAGCATGAACATCGGCAACAGGCTGTGGACCATCTCGGACGAGATGTCCATCAGCAGGCTCACAAAGCCCAGCACCCACACACCGCGCGGCATCTGGGACAGGGTGCCGGGCGGCGCAGGGGGCTGGATCATGGTCAACGCATTGTGGGTACGTCCCCCGCGCGGCACTTCTTTGAATCAGCCGTTGCGGCCGATACTGTATGTATGTACAGTAGACTTCCCTTGAGAGGAAACCGCCATGCCAAGCCAAGCCCCGCAGCAGCAGCTGAGCCAACTCAACCGCCACCCGATCCACCCGCTGACCCGCCAGCACCACCGCCAGCACCACCGCCAGCAGCACCGCCCGCAGCACTACCGCCCCCAGGCCGACCGTCTGCCCCGCTGGCTGCACCGCGTCTGGGCCTGGTTCTGAGTCTAGGGATGAATGCTGCCGTGTCCGCTGAAGTCCTGCTGCGCCGCGCAGAAGACGGCCAGGCCGCGCTGCCGCTGGCCGCGCCCGGTGTGCAGCGCTGGGTCTGGGAAAGCCGCTACGGCCCCATGCTGATCGAAGTCATCCGGGACCAGATCTTCGTCAATGGGCAGCGGGTGGAACTGCACACCGAAGTTCAGGCCGCCCCCGCGCCACAAGCCCTGCGGGCCTGATCTGCTGGTGCAGGCTGTCGGGCGACCGGCAGCTTGATAGGGAAGAATGCCGCATGCCCCGCGTCACCTTCATCGACCACACCGGCGCCCGCCACGACGTGCAGGCGCCCTTGAACAAGAACCTCATGCAAGTGGCCGTGGACAACGGCGTGCCCAGCATCCTGGGCGACTGCGGTGGTTGCTGCAGCTGCGCCACCTGCCACGGCTTTGTGGACGAGCCCTGGGCGGCCCGCTTGCCGGCCCGGTCCGACACCGAAGACTTCCTGCTGGAAGGCGTGCCCGCTGCAGAGCCCAACAGCCGCCTGTGCTGCCAGATCCGCCTGTCGGCCGACCTGGATGGCATCACCGTGCGCCTGCCCGAATCTCAGATCTGACACCCGCATGGACCTGACGACGCATCCAGACCGCCTGCTGCCCCTGCAGGGTGTCACCAACTTCCGCGACCTGGGCGGCTACGCGGGCCTGGCAGGCCGGCCGCTGCGCTGGCGCAAGCTGTTCCGGTCTGACCACCTGGGCGGCCTGACCGCCGACGACCACGGCCACCTGGCCCGCCTGGGCATCACGCGGTCCTTTGACTTTCGCGGCCTGCACGAACGCGCGGCCGAGCCCTACGAAGTGCCGGGCCTCAAGCAGCACTCGCTGGCCATCGAACCCACCGTGGCGCAACACATGCACGCGCTGGCGGGCGCTGGCCTGCCGCTGACACCCGAACGCATGGAAGGACTGATGCAGGACCTTTACCGGCGCCTGGTCAATGAGAACGCGCCGCTTTTTGCCGACTGGTTCGGCCACCTGTTGGACGACGACTCGCCCCTGGTCTTTCACTGCACCGCAGGCAAGGACCGCACCGGCATCGCGGCCATGCTGCTGCTGCGCGCGCTGGGTGTGGCACCCGCCGTGGTGGAGCAGGACTACCTGCTCACCAACCTGCACTACCGCCGCGCGCACGCGCCGGATGAGCGCATTCCGCAAGACGCGCTGGCCGTGCTGTGGAGCGTGCATCCCGGCTTCTTGCAGGCCGCGCTGGCCAGCATCGACCAAGACCACGGCGGCCTGGAACCCTACCTGGCGCAGCGCATGAAGCTGAGCCCCGCGGCACGCGCAAGGCTGGCGGCGCAGTACCTGGAAGCCTAAGCCCCGACCTGCACAGGCAGCCCGTAGCGCCGGTAGACCGCGCGCCGCACCTCGTTGCTGACATTGGCGCGGGCCACTGCCAGCGGGCTGCGCGGGTTGGCCGGCCACAGTTGCACCACATAGCGGGGGTTGCGGTCCAGCATCCGCCGGGCGGCGTCACGCGCGGCCTGGGCATTGCCTTCCCAGTGGGCACGCTCCACGTCCAGCAGCGTGGTGGCTTCGGTCTGGCCGCGCGAGATCAACCAGATCAGGGCCCGGTCGGTGAACGAGACGGGCGCCGCCGCAGCCCGCGGCGGTGCCAGCTTGGCCACCTGCTGGCGCTGCCAGTCAGGACGCTGCGCGGCTTCGGCCACCCACAGGCCAAAACGACGCAAGGGCTCGGCCGGGGTCTTGCCCGGGCTGCGCGCCACGTCCAGCAGGGGCAGGGCGGTGTCCAGCGCCTTCAGCGCGGCTTCCGGGCCGTTGGCGGCCAGCGTGGTCTCCACCAGCAGTTGGGCGCTGGCAGCCAGCAAGGCGGTGTCACCACGCGGCAGGGCACGGTCGAAGACGGCATTGGCCAGGTCCAGGGCTTCGTCACGCCGGCCGGCTGTGAGCAGCAGGTCCACCTTGTGTGCCTGCAAAGGGGTCAGGTCCTGCGGTCGTGCGGTGTCGCCGGCCCGGGCCAGGGCCTTGTCGACGCTGTCGGCCGGCATGGGCTCCGCGTCCGCGGGTGCTTCCTGCGCCCACAGGGCCGTAGCGCGCAGCAGCGGGCCCATGTCCACGCCAGGCGCTGTCGGCAGTGCAGCGCCGGAGGCTGACGCTGCTGCAGCCGAAGCCGATGCCGCAGCCTCTGCCACAGCCGCGGCAGGCGGCTGCGCTTCATACGCTGCCATGGCTGCTCGCAGGTGGTTCAGGCGCTTGCCGGCATCCGGCTCCGCATCGGCGCGCCACAGCGCCGCTTGCGACCGGCGTTGCGGCATGGCGTCGGGCGCGGCGGCCAAGGCGTCGGCCATTCGCAGCAAGGTCTCGGCCGCGGGCAGGGCCGTGGCGCTGTTGCGCGACAAGTCTTCGGCGACCTGGTCCAGTTCGGGTTCCAGCAGCGCCCAGCGGGTGTCTGCGTCGGGGGCTGCAGACACCCGCTGCTGCAGGGCCTGCAACTCTGCCTGCCGGCTGACGAGCCACCGCGCCAATTGCGCGCGGCCGGCGGCCTCGGCCTGGGCGCGCGCTTCGGCGCTGACCTGCACTTGCGCGCCAGGGTCGGGGCCGAACTGCTGCATGCGCAGGCCCCAGGCCACGGCCCCCAGCAGCGGCAGGGCCACGCTGAAGGCATAGAAGGCCAGACCGGCGGCACGGCCCGGCCGGGTCAGGCGCGGCCGCAAGGTGGCAGGCAGCAGCGCGTCCACCAGGGCCTTCTGGCTGGGCCAGGCCAGGCGGCCGTAGCCGAGTTGGGAGAAGGTGCTGAAGAGGGCCTTCAGCGCCGCCGGCCGGGCCAGGCCCGCATGGCGGCCGCTGGCGCGCAGGGCGCGGGCCACGCGGGCTTCGCGCCAGTGCTGAGGCAGGCCCAGCGCCATCAGGAATACGAAGCCCAGCATCACGCCCTGGGCCAGCGCGCCCTTCATGGTCCACGCCAGTGCACCCAGCCCCAGCACGCCCAGCACGCGGCCCGCAAAGGCCAGGCCGGGCCAGCGGCTGAGCAGCAGGATCTCGAAGATCTTTCCCCCGTCCAGCGGGTGAATGGGCAGCAGGTTGAAGGCATTCAGGATGACGGCCAGCAGGGCGCACGCATGCCCGAATTCGCCCAGCACGTCGGCCGGCACGTAGAGCAGTGCCACCAGCCCCAGCACCAGCCCCGGCAAGGGCCCTGCAAACAGCACGGTGAGTTCCTGCCGCACCGTGGGTTGTTCGTGCCGGCCACTGACGGCGGCGCCCAGGAAGGGCAGAAAGAAGACCTTCAGGTCCTGGTAGCCGGCCTGGCGCATGGCCAGGAAGTGGCCGCCTTCGTGCACCAGCAGGACCAGGAGCAGGGCCGCCAGCGCCTGCAGGTCCATGTTCAAGCCGAACGACAGCGCCGCGACTGCGGCGCTGGCAAAGAAGAGCAGCCACTTGGCACCCGCGGACCAGCCGCCCGAAGGGTGCCGCCGGCTGTGCTGTTCATAGGCAGCCACCATGGCAGACAGGCTGGGTGGCACCTTCTTGGATGCGGCCAGCCGGTCGGCCGCCATCGGCCGCCAGGTGTGGTGCGCCACCATCCACGCACGGCCCAGCATGCTGAGGGCCCAGCGCGCGCTGATGCGGTAGCCGCCGTCGCCCGCCCAGACCAGCTGACCGTGCATCTGGCGCACCTGGAAGCTGGCGCGGTCGGCGTCGGCACTGGCGCGCGACCAGGCTTCGGACGTCATGCCGGACCACTGCGCAGGCCGGGGCGCCATCACCCGCATCGCGGCGACATGCGCCTTCCACACCGCAGGCCAGTCCGGCAGCCAGACGTCGTGGGTCGTCACGTCACGCAAAGGCAGCGGGCCGGTGATGCTGGCGCGGTTGCGTGTCAGCAAGGTGTGGCCTTCGCGCGTGCGGCTGACGAAGTGGATGGTCCACTGGCGCGGACCGTCCGGCAGCACCGTGGTGGTCAGGAAGGCCGCCGCCGGCACCTTGGGGTGGGTCAGGGTCAGCTGGAACTGATCCACCAGCTGTCCCGCCAGCAACTGGGACACCGTGCGCTGCGCCACGGGTTGCGCAAAACCCAGGGACAGCAACAGGTCCAGCCCCGGCGCCAGGCGCTCCTTGGTGTCTTCTGGCACCTGCTGCGGCAGCAGCGGCTGCACCTGCGGCTCCACCACCCGCAAGCGGCGCATCTGCACCAGCACCATGGCACTGGCCGCGCCTGCAAAGAGCAACAGGGCGACAAGCAATGCAATCAGCAGGGTGGGCATTGGCGGCGCGGGGACGTGCAGTGCGGTGCGGGGAGCTTGAAGCCAGTGGCGATTGTGCGGGCGGCCGTCGCCTTCATGGTCCGCCACGGCGGCATACTGGAGCGTCATGGACCCTTCCACACTTCTTGCACACATCAAAAGCGGCGAAGGGTGGCCCGCACCAGCCAGTCAGGCATCGAACCCGATGTGGTGTATGCCTTCAGCCACACCGCCGGCAGCGCGCACAGTGGACCCGTTGATGGAATTGCTGAACTGGCTGGCGCCTGGATTCGACGCGGTGCCCGGCCCGGCGGTGCGATTCAGCTGAGCCCTCAGAGCCGGCTGTGCAAGGCGCCAAGCCCGCGGGAAAGACGGTCCGCAAACCGGCCCCCAACCGCCCGGCACCTGCCAGCGCACGCCACCACCACCACGTCTACGTCGTCGAACTCGCCGACACCGTCTGGAACGAACCCAGCTTCCGCAAGGCCAACCCCGACTACCAGCTGGGCAAGCCCTTCGTCTACGTCGGCATGACCGGCCTGGACCCGGACCTGCGTTTTGACAAGCACAAGGCGGGCATCCAGTCCAACCGCTTTGTCTTTGACCACGGCCTGCGGCTGCTGCCGGCGCTGTACGAGGTCTACAACCCCATGCCCTACGACGCCGCGCGCGACATGGAAGTGGAACTGGCCATCGGCCTGCGCGAAGCGGGCTATGGCGTCTGGCAGGCCTGAGCTGCCCTGAATGGTCTTGACGGTCACCCCAGGCCGGCCAGGCCCGCCGGTGTAGAGTGCTCGGTTCCTTGTCTCATTGACCGCGCCCAGCATGGAGCGAGAGTTACCGCGCACGGGCCTGAATGGCTCGGCGCTCGTTGGTCTGCTGGCTGAACTGCAACTGGCCCCTCTGGAGCGCCCCGCCACGCCCCCTTCCTTTGTGGAAGGCATGGGCCGTTGGTTGGGCTGGAAGGAAGCCATCCCCCTGTCTGCCGTGCTGCAGGCGCCCGTAGGCACCGAAGCGGGCACACGTGCGCACAGCACCAGCGCCGCGGCACTGGAGCGTGAATTCCAGCGGGTACACACAGCCCTGGGCCAGGCCATCGACGACGACAAGTCCACGGCGCGCGAAGACGGCAGCGACTTCCTGCCCTTCCGCCGCCGCTGCTTCACCCTGCAGCAGGCCATGGAAGCCAGCATCGGCGGGCTGCGCACACAGCTGCGCGCCGCCGTGGCGCGGCTGTCGCCACAACTGGCCCAGCTGGCGGCACTGGACGCGGCCATGGCCAGCGCGCTGGCCCCGCGGGAACACGCCCAACTGGCCCTGATGCCGGTGCTGCTGGACAAACACTTCACGCGGCTGCGCCAGGCCCCCGCGGCAACCGATCAAGACACACCCTGGCTGGACACCTTCCGCCAGGACATGCGGAGCCTGCTGCTGGCCGAACGGGACCTGCGGCTGCAGCCCGCGCGCGGCCTGCTGGACACGCTGCGTGGCACGCACCAAGGACTACATGAATAAGCACCTCTACCGGGCCGCGGCTGCCGCCGGCCTGGTCGCCATCGGCTGGGTGGCCTTTGGCTACCTGCGCAGCAACCCGCTGGCCAACCCGGTGGCCTTGGGCATGACCCTGCTCATCGCGGCAACCTATGTGATGGGCGCGCTGGAACTGCACCGCTTCCAGCAAGCCACCGGCGCCCTGCAGCGCGCACTCAACAGCCTGGGCACGCCGCCCGCGCACCTGGCCGACTGGCTGGCCCAGGTGCCGGCGCCGCTGCGCAACGCCGTGCGCCTGCGTGTGGACGGTGAACGCGCGGGTTTGCCTGGCCCGGCGCTAACGCCCTACCTGGTGGGCCTCTTGGTGCTGCTGGGCATGCTGGGCACCTTCCTGGGCATGGTGGTCACGCTCAACGGCACGGGCCTGGCGCTGGAAAGCGCGACCGATGTGCAGAGCATGCGCGATTCGCTGTCCGCCCCGGTACGCGGCCTGGGCCTGGCGTTTGGCACGTCGGTGGCTGGCGTGGCGGCTTCCGCCATGCTGGGCTTGATGTCGGCCCTGTCGCGCAGAGAACGGCAACAAGTCGGCCAGTTGCTGGACGCGCAGGTGGCCACCGCGCTGCAGCCGTTCACGCGCGCCTTCCGGCAACAGCAGGAGCGTGAACAGGCCCTGCAACTGCAGCAGCAGCAGGCCCGGCACCTGCCCGCGCTGGTGGACCAGCTGCAGGCACTGGCCACAGCTTTGCAGCTGCAGGCCCAGCAGTCCAACGAACACCTGTTGGCCAGCCAGCAGCGCTTCCAGGGCAGCGCGGAAAAGGCCTACCGCGACCTGGCCGCTTCGGTAGACCAGACGCTGCAGCGCAGCCTGACGCAAAGCCTGACCGAAAGCGCCCGCCTGGCCGCAGCCACCCTGCAGCCGGTGGTGGAGGCCACCATGGCCGGCATCACGCGCGAAACGGCTGCCTTGCATGGCCAGGTTGCCAGCAGCGTGCAACAGCAGCTGGACGGTTTTGCGCAGCGCTTTGAAGAACGGTCGGGCACCTGGGTGGACGCGATGGGTGCTCAGCTCGGCCAGCAGTCGGGCGCGGTGCTCCTGGCGCTGGACCAGGCGCAGTCGCGCCAGCACATCCAACAGGCCACGCGAGACGAGCAGCAGCAGGCCGCCTGGGCCGCGTCGCTTAAGGACATCGCCGCCACACTGCAGCGCGAATGGCAACAGGCTGGCGCGCAGACGCTGGCGCAGCAGGCGCAGATCTGCGCCACGCTGGAAGCGACCGCCGGGCGCATCACCACGCAAGCCGAAGCGCAGACGCGCAGCACGGTGGCCGAAGTGGCGCGCCTGGTGCAGACGGCGTCTGAAGCGCCACGCGCCGCGGCCGACGTGGTGGCCCAGCTGCGCGACAAGCTGTCTGAAAGCCTGGCGCGCGACAACGCCATGCTGGAAGAGCGCAGCCGCATCATGAACACGCTGAACATGCTGCTGGGCGCGGTGCAGCACACGGCCACGGAACAGAAGGCGGCCATCGACAAGATGGTGGCGTCCACCGCCAGCTGGCTGGACCAGGCAGGCGCGCGCTTCACGGAAAAGGTGGACACCGAGTCCGCGCGCATGGAACACATGGCCGCCCAATTGAGTGGCAGTGCGGCCGACGTGGCCAGTCTGGGCGAAGCCTTCGGCACGGCAGTGGACCTGTTCGCGCAAGCCACTGGCCAGACCGTGGCGCAACTGCAGCGCGTGGAAGAGGCGCTGTCCAAGAGCAGCGCACGCAGCGACGACCAGCTGGCCTACTACGTGGCGCAGGCGCGGGAGGTCATCGACCTGAGCTTGCTGTCGCAGAAGCAGATCGTGGACGACCTGCAGCGCCTGGCGCGCCAACAGGCCGCGTTGCCTGCAGCGGCGGACGCCTGAGCATGGAAGAGCTGGACGCCGGCCACGACCTGGCCCAGGAAGCCACAGCCCCCGTGTGGGCCGTGTTTGGCGACCTCATGGCCGGCCTGCTGGGCGCCTTTGTGCTGATCCTGGTCTGCACCATGGCCCTGCAGCTGGACCTGGCCACGCGGCTGCAGGACGAAGTGAAGAAGCGCCAGGCCGAAGAGCAGCGCCGCACGGCCCTGGAAAAGGCGCTGGCCATTCCCTTGGCCGAAGGGCGCGTGACGCTGGACAACGGCCGCATCGGCATCAGCAGCAGCCTGCTGTTTGCCTTCAATTCAGACCAGCTGCAGCCCGAAGGCCGCGTGCTGCTGAAGAACCTGGCCACCACCTTGGCGGCCTACCTGTCCGCACGCGACGAGATGCTGATGGTCAGCGGCTTCACCGACGACCGACAGATGCGCGGCGGCAGCCAGCAGTTTGAAGACAACTGGGAACTGTCGGCACAGCGGGCGCTCACCGTGACGCGGGCGCTGATCGACGCCGGCGTGCCCAGGGCCGCGGTCTTTGCCGCCGCCTTTGGCGCGGAACAACCGGTGGCTTCCAATGCCGACGCCACGGGCCGCGCGCAGAACCGCCGTGTGGAGATCACGCCGACAGCCAAGCCCAGCGTGAAGAAGGTGGCCGGCCCATGAACGCAGGCGGCACGGACGACACGCGGCGCGTGGACCCGGTGCGCCAGCGTCACATCGACGCGCTGGCGCGGCGGGCCGCCCAGCACCAGGGTGCCGCACGGCTGGTGATGGAGCAACGCCTGCAGGCCTTGCGCGCCCGCAGCGAAGCGCCCGTTCCGGCGCCCACACTCCCGCCGCGCCGCAGCCCCCTGGCCCTGTTGCTGGACCAGCTTGCGCGCCAGGCGCCGCCGCCCGGCGAACTCAAGGCCGTGCGCGACTACCGCGGCACCTGGGCGCGCCTGGGCATGGAACAGCGCCTGACGCAGACCCTGGCCAAGGTGCCGGACAACGCGGGCCCGCTGAACACGCAACGCTTGCTGCACCAGGCGCTGACCGTGATGCGCGCGGCCTCACCGCAGTACCTGCAGCACTTCATGTCCCACGTGGAAGCCTTGCTGGTGCTGGAGCAGATGAACCAGGGCGCGACGCCGGCCAAGAAGAAGGACGCCGCGCGCGGCGGCAACGCTTCCCGGTAAGCCGCGGCCATGCCGCGCCGAGGCGCCTTGGTGCCTTCGCACCTTCCCACCTTGGGTCAGGCCCAAATGAGGCCATTCCTGCTGGCACCACGCTTGCTTTTGGGGACCGGGCCCTTTGCCGTCACCTCCTGGCGGTCACGTCGTCGCGGGCCCCGACATGACGAGTCTGGAGCCCCCCATGAAAAGACGTGAACTGCTGGCCGCTGGTGCAGCGTTTCTGGCGGCCCCCGCCGTGGTCCGTGCGCAGGCCAGCAACTGGCCCGCACGCGGGCCCATCAAGCTGGTGGCGCAGTTCCCGCCGGGCGGCCTGGTGGACGTGGTGTCCCGGCTCATGGCGCCGCACCTGTCGGCCGCGCTGGGCCAGTCGGTGGTGGTGGAAAACCGCCCCGGTGCCGGTGGCCTGATCGGCACCGACTACGTGGCCAAGCAAGCCGCTGACGGCTACACGCTGCTGGTGAGCCACGCCGCCGTGCATGTGTACGCCACCGCCACGCGGCGCACCATGCCCTTCGACCCGCTGGCCGATTTCACCCACATGGGCATGCTCTGCGAAGCGCCCATGGTGCTGGCCGTGCGGGCACAGTCCCCCTTCCAGACACTGGATCAGTACGTCACTGCGGCGCGGACATCGCCGGTGCGCTACGGCACGTCGGGCATCGGGTCGGCCAACCACCTGTTTGGTGAACTGCTGAAGATCGAAGGCCGTGCGCCGCAGCACGACCACGTGCCCTACCAGGGCAGTTCGCCGGCCATGCAAGACCTGCTGGGCGGCCAGATCGAAGGCGTGTTCGACCCCATCACCACCAACGTGGCGGCCTTGAAGGCCGGCTCGCTGCGTGCGCTGGCCGTGTCCACACCGCGCCGCCTGACGGCCCTGCCCAACATCCCCACCTTTGCAGAAGCGGGCTTCCCCAAGCTCACCGGTTCACAGTGGCTGGGCTTGTCGGCACCCAAGGGGCTGCCCGCACCCATCGCGCAACGCCTGTCGGCCCTGATCCCCGACGTGCTGGCCCGCCCGGACGTGGCGGCCCGCCTGGAAGACCTGCAGACCCTGCCGCGCACCCCCAATGTGATGGGCGACGACTTTGTGCAACTGGTGCGCTCGCAGATCGAGACCTGGCGTGCAGTGGCGCGCACGTCCAAGGTGGAGGTCATCGGCTGAGGCACCGTCCGGCGGCGTGCCGCCTGGCGCTGAACGGCGCCGCAAAGCGGTGAAGAAGCGCCTGGCGCGCACCGAGTCTGTGGCCTGCAGCGCCCAAATCGGTGCGCTTGCAGGGCGTGCGTCGCGAACACCCGGCCGCGCACGCTGCGGCGTGGACTACCGGTCGGCCAGCGCCTCGACCTGGATGCGCAAGTCCACGTCCATCTTGAAGCCGTAGGCCTTGCCCATGTCCAGGCCAAAGTCGTCGCGCATGAAGCGGCCCGACACGTTGGCGCCGCAGTAGTCGCGTTTGACCAGCGGATGCGGAATGCACTTCAGCGATTGCAGCGTCAGCTCCACAGGGCGTGTCACGCCGTGCAGCGTGAGTTGGCCCAGTACGGTGGTGGACTGGCCCGCCGCGGGCACCTTGAAGCTGCCCTTGTAGAAGGCACGCGGGTGCTTTTCCACGTCAAAGAAGTCCTTGCCGCGGGCCCAGCTGTTCATGATGGGCAGGCCGAAATCGATGCTGTCCAGGTCGACCGTGACGTCCAGCGTGCCGGTGCCCGCGGCCTTGTCCAGCACCACCGTGCCGCGATTGCTCGTCATCTTGCCGCGCCAGGTGGAGATGCCCATGTGGTCGGCCTCGAAGCTGGGGTAGGTGTGCATCGGGTCGATGGTGTAGGTGGCGGGTTCGGCCAAGGCGGGCAGGGCCTGCAGAAGCACGGGGACCATCAGGGTGCGAAGGTTCATGGCGATGAAAGTTTGGGGCTGATGCTGGCCCGACGAACCAGACGGCAGCAGATCGACGCAGGGCGGTCGCGGAACAACCGGCGCCGTGCGCCCGACTAGATCCGGGGCAGGCTGGCCCCCTGCGCGTTGCGCCACGCGGCGCGGGCCAGTTCGGCCTGGCGCTTGGATTCAGGCAGCGCACCGCGCCGCTCGGCCAGTTCGGCCAGGCCCTGGTGCACCCACGCGCTGGGCCCGTTCAGACGCTGCGCTTCGGCGATTTCCTTGGCGGCTTCGTCCAGCTTGCCGGCTTCCATCAAGGCGCCGGCCAGGGCCAGGCGCACACCACCGCCGACGATGGCAGGGTCGTTGCCAAAGTCGTCGTCCAGCGCGGCGGCTTCGCGCAAGCCGGCAATGGCTTGTTCGGGTCGGCCTTCGGTGCGCGCAATGCGGCCGGCCAGCATGTGCTGCGCCACCGTCATGATCTTGGCGGGCCCGTTGTCGCCATAGAAGCTGGCGCGCTGCACCGTGGGCAGCGCACGCTGGCGCTGCACGGTGGCCAGTTCCAACTTGGCCTGGGCCAGGCGTCCGGTGTGCGCGAAGGCCATGCCGCGGGCGTAGGCGGTGAAGCCTTCGGCAATGCCCAGGCCGCCGGTGTGCGGCGGTTCGGCCAGCACGGCTTCCCACTGGCCCAGGCGCACCAGGGTGGCCAGGGGCAGCAGGCGGGCGTATTCACCGGCGCCGTCGCCCCGGTCGCCATAGCGGCGGGCGTACTCACGCGCGGTGCTGACCGACAGGTCCACGCGCCCTTCCATCAGCGCGGCAAACCACAGGAAGTGCAGGTGGTGCCCGTCCCAGCGGCCACGGCCACCGGCGTTCTGGGCCTGCAGGATGGCGTCGAACTTCTTCTGCACGTCCAGCGCCTGCTGGTTGGCCAGGCTGCCGGCGTCAAAGCGGCCGATGTTCTTGAAGATGTGGCTGCCCATGTGCACCAGGTGTGGCGACGCGGGTGCCACGGTGCCCAGCGCGTCAGCCGCCACCTCGGCCTGGCGCGGGTTGGGCGAATGTTCGGAGATGTGCACGTAGAAGTGCAGCGCGCCGCTGTGCTGCGGGAACTTCTGCGTGATGGCACCCAGGCGCTCGGCCGCGTCGGCCACGCGGCCATTGGGCTTGCCGGTTTTCGGGTCCCACCATTCCCAGGGCATGGTGACCATCACCGCGTCGGCATACAGCGTCACCACGTCGGGGTCGTTCGGGAACTGGTTCAGCACGTCGCCCATGGCGGCGGCGTAGCCCAGGTCCTGCGGGTCGGTGTTCTTGGCGGCCTTGGCCGTGCCGCAGAGCGACGCGCCCTGCGCCTCCAACGCCTTCTGGTCCTTTTCAGGCGCGCGGCCGTAGCGCACGGCCATGGCCTGGATCAGCGCACGTTCCAGCGGCGTGGCGCCCGCGGCGGCCTGCTGCGCACGTTCGATGTAGCGGCGGATGTCGCGCACCGGCCCCCGGTCCGGGTTGTTGATGTTGGGCCCCAGCGCATAGGCCACGCCCCAGGCGCACATGGCGCAGCTGGGGTCCCGCGCCAGCGCGGCGCGGAACACGCGCACGGCTTCGGGGTGTTCAAAGGCGTAGGCCAGTTGCAGGCCCTGGGCGAACCAGGCGCGGGCCTGCGGGTCCTTGGCCGTGACGGCGAAGGTGGCGGTGCCCAGGCCGGGCATGGGGGTGATGGTGGTGGCGGGCGGGGTGTCGTCCAGGGTGGCGCAGGAGGCCAGCAGCGCGGCCGTGGCCAGGACGGAGAGGGTGGGTTTGATGCGCACAGCGTGCTTCCCTTTGCAGGCCTGGGCATGGCCGCAGAGGGATTCATTGGAACAGAAGCGCCCTCAATGTTCGAAGCGCAGTTCGGTGACCAGGCGGCCGCCCCGCTGGTGGGACCTGGCGCCATCGGCCCCCTTGCCCACCAGGTAGCCGGACAAGCGGCGCACACCGTCCAGGCTTTCGGCAATCTCGTCCAGCGTAGGGCGGCTGGACGGCACGTCCAAGGGCAAGCCCAGGTGGAGCAGCTCGGCGGTCAGGCTGAACTCGTCGAAGGACACCGTCAGCTCCATCGGCCCCTGTGGTTCGCATTGGGACACCACCGCGTCCAGCAGGTGGTCCAGCGCGAGTGCGGCGCGCGAAACCACGTCGCGCCGCGCACCCCACAACGCGCCCTGGCGTTCCATGAACTGGTAGACCGCTTCCGGGCGGTAAGCCGCTGGCTCCAGTTGCAAGCTGGCCACCTTGCGCACGCCCAGGCGGAACAGCCCGTTCAGCAGCAACGCCAGCAAAGTGCCGCACACCAAGGAACTGGACAGCACGGGCACCAGCAGTGCCGGCGCGTGGCGGGCCGCTTCGGGGAACACCTCCACGCCCACGCCGGCCGCCAGCGCCAGGCCGATGACCAGCGACTTGCGGGCATCCAGCAGGCGCGACACGATCATCTCCATGCCGTTGCTCATGATGAAGCAGGCCGTGAACAGCAGCACCGCACCCGCCACCACCCGCGGCAGGCCCAGGAACACCCAGGCCGCCAGGGGCACGAAGGCCACCGCCGCCAGCAGCAGCGCGGTGCAGCCCGCCACGTGGCGGCTGGTGACCCCGGTGGCCACGGCCAGCCCCACATTGCTGGAGCCCGGGTTGGCGCCCAGGGGCGAACCCAGCAGCGCGCCCACCATGGTGGTGAGGCCGTCGGCCGCCAGGCCGCGGCTGACGTTGGCCATGTCCGGCCGCACCCAGGCGGCGTCGTTCACGCGCTGCGTCAAGGCCACGCTGCCCATGGCCTTCAACGCGGACGCCAGGGCCGTCAGCGCAAAGGGCAGCGCCAGGCCCATGTCGAAGCCCAGACCCGTGCTGCCCCAGCTGGGCCAGGCCAGCAGCATCGAAAAGCCTTGGTGCGCCTGCGGCACGGCCGGCAGCACCCCAAAGGCCGCCGCCAGGGCGCAGCCCACCAACATGCCGAACAGCGCAGCCCCCAGGCCCAGGATGCCGCGGCCCCAGACCTGCAAGACGATCATCAGTGCCAACGTGGCCAGGCCGATGGCGGTTTCCAGGCCCGACACGGGCTGCGCGCCCTGCAAGCCCAGCAGGCTGCGAAGGCCGATCACGGCCAGGGTGAGCCCCACCAGGAAGATCACCAGGCCCGCAATCTCCGGCGGGAAGAACGGCCGCATGCGTGGCAACAGCCGCGACAGCAGCACCTCGGTGGCGCCGGCAAACAGCAACATGCCCGCCAGCACGGGCAGGCCGCCCAGCTCCACAGCCATCAGCGCCGGGCCCAGGTAGATGGACGAGGCCACCGCGGGCATCAGGTAAGCACTGCCCACCGGCCCGACAGGGTAGGCCTGCAAGGCCGTGCCCAGCGCACACATCAACATGGCCATGCTCAAGGCCCCGGCACGCACCTCGGGCGAGGCGCCCGCATGGTCCACCACCAGCAGCACGAAGATGAAGTTGATGGCCACCAGCCCCAGGTGCTGCAAGGCCTGTACCCAGGTGGTGAGCGCGGGCGGGACGTCGTCTACGCCGTAGCGGATGACGGCGGGGAGCCGGTGCGGGTTGGGGGGCATGCGGTGATGGAGCGCTGCGGGCCTGCTTGCTGGCGGAAGGGCCGCAGGCGTTGTTTGGAGCGCATTGTGACGGGGCGGCGGGGCAGGGCGGCCCTCACTCCAATTCGCGCAATCCAATGCTGCGCAACAGCTCGAAGGTACCGTCGTAGTAGTCGGCATTGCGGGTGGGATCGCATGCTGCACCTTCTGGCACCACAAGCACCATGCCCTGCCGCGCCCTGGTAAGCAGGACGCGGTATGCGTTCTTCAGGAACGCCTTGCGCTCGCCTTTGCGGATGTGCTGCCAGCGGTTGCCCACGAACGAATGATGCTGCCAAGCGCCTTCGCTGTACCGAAGGTCACCGTCCCAAACCACGCACGCCCAATCGAGTTCAAGACCTTGCACGTGGAACTCAGTGGCAACGTCTTCGAGGTAATAGGATGACCGTATGTCGTCGCGTTCATTGAGAAACCAATTCACTGGATCCATCGGCGACCGAACATCAATCGCGTGGGGCTTCAGCCTCTGCGCTTGAGACGAAACCACGATGCCGAACCGCTCATTCCCGCGAGCCTGCTGGCGCAACCAGTTGCGTGCACGTTCGACATTTCGAGTGATCACGATCGGGTATTGACTGGCGAAGCTTTTGTGCACCTCTGAGGCCTTCTCAAGCTCGAGATCGAGCACCAGCTTCACAAAATTGGATACCGAATCCGCCCGAAATGAGCGCATGGATGTAGAGAGGTGCAGGCATGGGTTCAAAGTGACATTGGACCGTGATGCGATGGCTTTCAAAGGCTCTTCGGCGGCGTACTCACTGTCGGTCAGCTTGGGTGACACATGCACGTGCCACTTGGGATAGTCGGCTTGCAAGGTGCGAATCCATTCACCAATGCCAGCTTCGCCCGTGTTGATTTCTTGCCCGCCCCCGATCAAGCAGACCACCACCGCCCAGTCGGGATGCCTGTCGAGACATGAAATCAGGAATGCTGGTTCCGACATCTGAAAGCCAGGGCGACCCTTCTTTCGCTGCATGAAGTCGGCCGTCTTCGCCTGATTCCAGGCCCTCTGAGCCTCATCGAAGATAGCCACATGCTCAGGTGGCGCGGCCGGATCCTTCAGGTACTCGTCGCGGAAGTGGTGGACGGCTTGAATGAAGGCCTTCACAGGCTGGCGCGCGTCGCTCTTCGTGCGCGGCTGTCCTTGCAATTTGGCCCTGCGAACGTCATCACGCACCAAAGCCTCTTGAAGCACAGCCACGAGCGGCCCGTTGCCGGAGAGGTATACCCCGCGAGACCCACGCTGTTGGCCCTTGAAGCGTGTCGCTATGTCCAGGCCTACCAAAGTCTTTCCCGCACCTGGGACACCCGTTACCAAACAGATGGACTTCAGTCCTTGCTCTCGCGACCGCTCGATGACCTGCGCTACTGCCTCCGATGTGACCGCGAGGTTGTCGACACCGGCTTCGTGCTTGGAGATTTCATAGACAGAGTGGCCCCGATAAAGCGCCGAGGCGGCTTCGACGATCGTGGGCGTAGGCAGGTATCGGCCTTGTTCCCACTGGTCCAATTCCAAGCGTTCCCGAGCAACTTCACCAAGCACTTCGGCCAGCGCAACAGCAAGGCGGTCCGACGAAACCAACGACGGCTCAGCGACTCCGTCCTGATGACTACGGCTCGAACCCATCTGCTGCTTGTTGTGAGCGCCGGTTGCTACAAGAAGTGGAACGATCCGAGCCGAGTGACTGGTTTCGTGGAAGTTCTTCAAGTCCAGGGCGTAGTCCCAAACCTGATCTGCGTCTTGCCGAAGGAAGGTCGTTGCGCCAACCTTGAACTCGATAACCACGACGGCCTGAGGAAACAGCAACACCGCATCGATGCGCTTTCCCACGCGGGGCACGACGAACTCCAAGTAGACGCGGCCGCGCCCAGCGTAGGGCTGCAATACGGACTGCAGCAGCGCTATTTCCTGCTGCCAGGCGTCCCTCTGCGTGAGGTCGACGGCGAACTCGCTGGCCTCTGTCAGCCTGCCCAAAACAACAGATGAAGATGCCTCGATGAACTCTTCGATGGGCGCCCTGTAGTAGGCGCGTTCCACCAAAGAACCCAATCGAGGCATCTGCGACAAGGTGTTGACCTAGCGCGAATGGCCCAAATATCCGCTACACGTCAATGTTAGCCGCCCGCAAGGCATTGCTCTCAATGAACTCCCGCCGCGGCTCCACTTCGTCGCCCATCAGCATGGTGAACACCTTGTCGGCCTCGATCGCGTCGTCAATCTGCACCTTCAGCAGCCGGCGCACGGTGGGGTCCATGGTGGTTTCCCACAGCTGTTCGGGGTTCATCTCGCCCAGGCCCTTGTAGCGCTGGCGGCCCACGGCGCTTTCGGCCTGGGTCATCAGCCAGGCCATGGCGGCGCGGAAGTCGGCCACCTTCTGCTCCTTGGCCTTGTCGCCCTCGCCGCGCTTGGCAATGGCGTCGGCACCCAGCAGGCCCAGGAAGGACGTGCCGGCGGTGGCCAGGGCGGCGTAGTCGGCGCCGTGCACAAAGTCCTGCGTGATGACGCTGCTCTTCACGTTGCCGTGGTGGCGGCGGCTGATGCGCAGCAGGTGCTTGTCGGTGCGGGCGTCGAATTGGGACTCCACCGTGGCGTCCTTCAGCGTGGCTTGCAGGGCCACGGCGCTGGCTTCGGCGTCGGCTGCCGTGTCCAGATTCAGGGTCAGGCCGCTGGCGATGGCGCGCACGGCGTCCACGTCCATCCAATTGCTCAGACGTTCGGTCACTGCATTGGCCACCAGGTAGGCGCGGGCCAGGGTTTCCAGGGCCGGGCCTTCCAGCGCAGGGCGCCCGCCAGCGGCGGTGCCATCTGGCAGCACGCTGGCACCGTCCAGCGCCACGTTCAGCAAGAAGGCGTCCAGGGCGTGGCCGTCCTTCAGGTATTCCTCGTGCTTGCCCAGCTTCACCTTGTACAGCGGCGGCTGCGCAATGTAGATGTGGCCACGCTCCACCAGCTGCGGCATCTGGCGGTAGAAGAAGGTCAACAGCAGAGTGCGGATGTGGGCGCCGTCCACGTCCGCGTCGGTCATGATGATGATGCGGTGGTAGCGCAGCTTGTCGACGTTGAAGTCTTCCGCACCAATGCCCGTGCCTAACGCGGTAATGAGGGTGACGATGCTGTCGCTGGACAACAGCCGTTCATAACGCGCACGCTCCACGTTCAGGATCTTGCCGCGCAGCGGCAGGATCGCCTGGAACTTGCGGTCGCGGCCCTGCTTGGCGCTGCCACCGGCACTGTCACCTTCCACGATGTAGATCTCGCACAGCGCCGGGTCTTTTTCCTGGCAGTCAGCCAACTTGCCGGGCAGGCCCAGGCCGTCCAGCACGCCCTTGCGGCGCGTCATTTCGCGGGCCTTGCGGGCAGCCTCGCGGGCGCGTGCCGCGTCGACGATCTTGCTGCAGATGATCTTGGCGTCGTTCGGGTTCTCTTGCAGCCAGTCGTGCAGCAGCTTGCTGACGATGTCTTCCACCGGGCCGCGCACTTCGCTGCTGACCAGCTTGTCCTTGGTCTGGCTGCTGAACTTGGGCTCGGGCACCTTGACGCTGACCACGCAGGCCAGGCCTTCGCGCATGTCGTCGCCGGCGATCTCGACCTTGGCCTTTTCGGCGATCTTGTTCTCGGCGATGTAGTTGTTGATGATGCGCGTCATGGCCGCGCGCAGGCCCGTCAGGTGGGTGCCGCCGTCACGCTGCGGGATGTTGTTGGTGAAGCACAGGACGTTTTCCGCGTAGGCGTCGTTCCACTGCATGGCCACTTCGACACCGATGTTGGTGCCCTGGTCGCTCATCTTGTCGCCCATGGCATGGAAGATGTTCGGGTGCAGCACCTTCTTGCCGGTGTTGATGAAGCCGACAAAGCCCTTCACGCCGCCGGCAAAGGCAAAGTTGTCTTCCTTGGCGTTGCGTTCATCGACCAGCTTGATCTTCACGCCGTTGTTCAGGAAGCTCAGTTCCCGCAGGCGCTTGGCCAGCACGTCGTAGTGGAAGTCGATGTTGCTGAAGATGGTGTCGTCGGCCAGGAAGTGGACTTCGGTGCCGCGTTTTTCGGTGTCGCCGGTGATGCGCATGGGGCTGGTCTCAAAGCCGTCGCGCACTTCCAGCACGCGGTCTTGCGTGACGCCGCGTTTGAACTCCAGCTGGTGCACCTTGCCTTCGCGCCGCACGATCAGGCGCAGCCACACGCTCAGCGCGTTCACGCAGCTCACGCCCACGCCGTGCAGGCCGCCGCTGACCTTGTAGCTGTTCTGGTTGAACTTGCCGCCAGCGTGCAGTTCGGTCAGCGCAATCTCCGAAGCCGAACGCTTCGGCTCGTGCTTGTCGTCCATCTTCACGCCCGTGGGGATGCCACGGCCGTTGTCGGTGACGCTGATGCTGTTGTCGCTGTGGATGGTGACAACGATGTCGTCGCAGAAGCCGGCCAGCGCTTCGTCGATGGCGTTGTCCACCACTTCGAAAACCAGGTGGTGCAGGCCCGTGCCGTCCGACGTGTCGCCGATGTACATGCCCGGGCGCTTGCGCACGGCTTCCAGGCCTTCCAGGATCTGGATGCTGCCTTCGCCGTAGGCGGCGCTGGCTTCGCTGCTGCTGTTGGCCGCCGGGCCTTGCTCGGCAGGCACGTCGCGGCGGGTCACGCCGTCGTCACCGGCGGGCTTGTTGGCGGGCTTGTCAGCGCCCTCTTCGGGCTTCTTCGGGTCGGTCATCGAGGGCTCTTTTCGGATACTTGTCGAGTCAGGGGCCGCTTGTGCTGGCCCCTTTAGAAACGCTGAAGCGGGCCGAGGCCCGCTGTGTGCTGGTGTCTTGTGGCGGTGCGCGCTAGATGCGCATGGGCATCACCACGTACTTGAAGCCGGGTTGGTCGGGCAGGCTGAACAAGGCGCTGGCCGCGCTGTCCTGCAGTTCCAGCTTGACCATTTCCACGTTGGCATTGGCCAGCACGTCGATGAGGTAGGTGACGTTGAAGCCGATCTCGATGGCGTCTCCGTTGTAGTCGACTTCCAGCTCTTCCTTGGCTTCTTCCTGTTCCGCGTTGCTGGACGCGATCTTCAAGAGGCCGGGTTCGATGTTGACGCGCACGCCCTTGAACTTCTCGCTGGTCAGGATGGCGGCGCGCTGCAGGCTGGCCAGGAGCGGTGCGCGGCCCAGCGTGACGCTGTTCTTGTGGTTCTTGGGGATGACGCGGTTGTAGTCAGGGAACTTGCCTTCCACCAGCTTGGTGACGAATTCCATGCCGGCGAAATTGAACTTGGCCTGGTTGTTGGCAAAGCGCATCTCGATGGCGCTTTCGTCGTCCTTCAAGAGGCGCTGCAGCTCCAGCACGGTCTTGCGCGGCAGGATGACTTCCTGCTTGCTGGGCACGTCGGTGCTCAGCTGGCTTTGCGCCAGGGCCAGGCGGTGGCCGTCGGTGGCCACCAGGGTCAGGGTCTTGCCTTCGGCGATGAAGAGAATGCCGTTCAGGTAGTAGCGGATGTCGTGCACCGCCATCGCAAAGTGCACCTGGTTGATCAGGGCTCGCAAGGTCTTCTGCGGCACGCTGAAGGTGGGTCCGAAGTCCACGCTTTCGTTGACCAGGGGGAAGTCGTCGGCCGGCAAGGTCTGCAGCGTGAAGCGGCTCTTGCCGCCTTGCAGCGTGAGCTTGTTTTGCGCAGCCGTGAGTGTGACGACCTGGTCGGCCGGCAGGCTCTTGAGGATGTCGATCAGCTTGCGTGCACCCACTGTGGTGGCGTGCGTGCCGCTGTCACCGCCCAGTTCGGCGCTGGTGCGGACCTGGATTTCCAGGTCGGAGGTCGTGAACTCCACCGAGGAGCCGTTCTTGCGCATCAGCA
Source organism: uncultured beta proteobacterium (assembly GCA_963750785.1). Lineage (GTDB taxonomy): Bacteria > Pseudomonadota > Gammaproteobacteria > Burkholderiales > Burkholderiaceae_C > Rubrivivax. The sequence continues at coordinate 561,370 of CAVVSC010000017.1, forward strand.
CGTTGGCCAGGATCGGCAGCGTGTGACGACGCTCCACGATGCCAGCCACCGACTGCAGCGCTTCCAGCAGATTCGCCTGCGCAGCTTTCAGAACGATCATCTGTCTTCCTCTTTTTAGAAGGTGGTAGTGGTTAGTAGAGGACCACCGAATCTGGGGACAAGCCTATTTTCACCTGTTCCATCAAGCACTTGGGAGCCGGGCAACCCTGTGTGCCGAACCGGGCGCCTGCTGTACCGGCTTTGGGGGCAATTTGCACCAAGTGCTTGGGCCTGTGGACAGCTTCCAGCTTGTGCCAGTTCTTTCCACAGGCTTTGCGCAGAGGGGGTTTCACCCCTTCAAGGTTTGCTCCAGCACGTGCAGCTGCTGGTTCAGTTCAGGGTTGGTGCTGCGCTCGGCGCCAATCTTGCGCACGGCGTGCAGCACGGTGGTGTGGTCGCGGCCGCCAAAGAGCTCGCCAATTTCGGGCAGGCTCTTCTTGGTCATTTCCTTGGCCAGGTACATGGCAATCTGGCGCGGCCGGGCGATGCTGGCCGGGCGCTTCTTGCTGTACATGTCCGCCACCTTGATCTTGTAGAAGTCGGCGACAGTCTTCTGGATGTTCTCCACGCCGATCTGCCGGTTCTGGATGCTCAGCAGGTCGCGCAGGGCTTCACGGGCCAGGGCGATGTTGATGTCCTTGTGGCTGAAGCGGCTGTAGGCCAGCACCTTGCGCAGCGCGCCTTCCAGTTCGCGCACATTGGCGCGCACGTTCTTGGCGACGAAGAAAGCCACGTCTTCGGGCATCTCGCTGCCCTCGGCCAGGGCTTTGCGCTGCAGGATGGCCACGCGCATTTCCAACTCGGGCGGCTCGATGGCCACGGTCAGGCCGGCGTCGAAGCGGCTGGTCAGGCGTTCATCAATGTCCACCAGCCCCTTGGGGTAGGTGTCGCTGGTCATGATGATGTGGGCGCGCTTGGTCAGCAGGGCTTCGAAGGCGTTGAAGAACTCTTCCTGGGTGCGGTCCTTGCCGGCGAAGAACTGCACGTCGTCGATCAGCAGCAGGTCCAGGCTGTGGTACTTGGCCTTGAGCTCGTCGAAGGTCTTGCGCTGGTAGTTCTTGACGACGTCGCTGATGAACTGTTCGGCATGCAGGTACAGCACACGCGCGTCGGGCCGGTCCTTCAGCAAGGCATTGCCCACGGCATGCACCAGGTGCGTCTTGCCCAGCCCCACGCCGCCATAGATGAAAAGCGGGTTGTACATGGCGCCGGGGTTGCCGGCCACGTGCAGGGCGGCGGTGCGGGCCATCTGGTTGGCGCGGCCGGCCACCAGGGTGTCGAAGGTGAGTGCCGTGTTCAGGCGGTGCAGCTGCGCCGCGGGGGCGTTGTGCGGCAACGGCCTCGCGGGGGAGTCGGCAAAGGTACCGCCGGGGATCAGGCCGTCCAGCGCCACCGACACAGCAGACACGGGCTGGCTGCGGCGCAAGGCAATGGAGGCCGGCGCATCATGGCGCGCCGCTGGGTGAGCCGCTTGCGCGGCGATGCCCAGGTCCAGACGAACATCGCTGCCGGCCAGTTCGGTCAGCACGGCTTCAATGCGGTTGGCGTACTGCGCGCGAATCCAGTCCAGCTTGAAGCGGTTGGGCACGCGGATGCTCACCACGGTAGCGGCTTGTGGTTCTCCGTCTGCCGAGGCGCTGGCCGGGGTGATGGTGGCGGCCAGCGGGCGGATCCAGGTGTTGAACTGCTGTGCAGGCAGTTCGGCAGCAAGGCGTTCGCAGCCGCGCTGCCAAAGGTCAAGGCTCATTGTGGACATCTTCTTGTTGGAGCCGCCGAATTGGTATCCCCTCGAGCTCGGCGGAACGCAGTTATCCACACATTCGAAGCGCCAGTCAAGCCCCTGCGCAGAACTTGGTCGCCCAGCCACGATCAGCGGTTTCTGGTGCAAGTGTTTGACCGGAAAGGCCATTTTTGATGTAATCGTGGGTTTCCCGGATTCGCCGCTTGCCGAGCTTTGGCATTGCGGGTGTTGGGTCTGGGTGAAATCGTTGGGTGCATCTTCTGGGTGCAACCTCAGGGTCCAGACCCGCATCGATCCCCTGAATGTCAACCCTGGCCGCAGGGACCTGATGTGCAAGCGCGCAACCAAGCAAGCCTGCATACAGGGTAGGACCCGGCCGCACGACCATTTTTCAAGCAAAGCAGGCCAGCCATGAAGCGCACCTACCAACCCTCCAAGATCCGCCGCGCCCGCACCCACGGCTTCCTCGTGCGAATGAAGACACGCGGCGGCCGCGCCGTGCTGAACGCACGCCGCGCCAAGGGCCGCAAGCGCCTGGCCGTCTGAGGCTTCACCAGCCTCTGGCCCTTGCCTGCCTTGACTGGCCCAGTGGGCCGGCCCCGGTAAAGCCCCTGTCCAAGCCCATGCTCGGCCGCCTTGTGCACAAGGCCGACTTTGAACGGCTGCTCAGCACGCGTTCGCGGACGCGGAGTGCTCACTTCGCACTTCACCACGTGATTGCGGGGCCTTCTGCGCCCGCCAAGCCCAGGTCCAAGGCGTCGCCGCCAAAGTTATCCACAGACCTGGCACAACTTGTTGAGCAAGCTGTGGATGACTTGCCGCAAGCGGTCTGGTTTGCCTGTGCGGTGCCCAAGCGGCATGCCAAGCGGGCGGTCACGCGGAACCTGATCAAGCGACAGATCCGCGAGGCCTTCAGCTGCCATGAACCCGCCTTGCCGCGAGGCCTGTGGATGTTGCGGCTGGTGGGCGGGTTTGCGCCGGCGCAGTTTGTGTCGGCGCACTCCGGTGCGCTGGCAGCGGCCGCCCGTGCCGAGATCGACACCTTGCTGGCCCGTGCGGCTGTCGCGGGCTGAACCCCATGAACATGCCGCCGCTGAAGACCTGGCCTGCACATGCCTTGATGGGCCTGGTGAAGGGCTACCGCCTGTTCCTGAAGGCCTGGATAGGCAACGCCTGCCGCTTTGAGCCCAGCTGCTCGGCCTACGCCTTGGTGGCCCTGGAGCGCCACGGCGCGCTCAGGGGCTCGCTGCTGACCGGCGGGCGCCTGCTGCGCTGCCACCCCTATTGCCAGGGCGGGCACGACCCCGTCCCTGAAACGATCACGAATCCTGCCGCTGGGCTTTTCACCCGGCTACTGCCATGACCGATATGCGCCGCACCATCCTCTGGGTGGTTTTCACGATGTCGCTCGTCCTGATCTGGGACGCGTGGAACAAGCACAACGGGCAACCGGGCTTCTTCGGTGTCAAGGCGCCGACGGTGGCTGCCGCGGGCCCCGTGCCACCGGCTTCGGCCGCCTTGCCCACGCCCGCTGCCATGGCCGCCGTGCCTGGCGCGGTGCCAGGGGCCGCACCCGGGGCGGCCACAGTCGGCGCACCGGCGGCGGCGACCGCGCCTGCCGCTGCGCCCAAGAGCGAACAGGTCCTGGTCACCACCGACCGCTTGAAAGCCACCTTCGACACGCAGGGCGGGTCCCTGGTGAAGCTGGAACTGCTGGGCTACCGCGACCCTGTCGATGCCAGCAAGAACGTGGTGTTGATGGACCAGAGCGCCAAGCGCTTCTATGCCGCGCAGACGGGCCTGGTCACCGGCCAGGCCGGTGTGACCCTGCCCAACCATTTCACGGTGATGAACCTGGTGCCGGGCGACCGCACGCTGGCTGCCGGCGCCGCCGACATCAGCATCCGCTTCGAAAGCCCGGTGGTGGACGGCGTGCAGCTGGTCAAGACCTACATGCTGAAGCGTGGCGAGTACACGATGACCGTCAAGCACGAGGTCATCAACCACGGCGCCACGGCGCTGTCGCCCCAGCTGTACCTGCAACTGGCGCGCGACGGCAACCCGCCCGAAGGCGAAAGCAGCTTCTACTTCACCTTCACCGGCCCGGCGGTCTACACCGACACCAAGAAGTTTCAGAAGGTGGACTTCAAGGACATTGCCAAGGGCAGCACCAGCCACGAAAAGACCGGCAATGACGGTTGGGTGGCCATGGTGCAGCACTACTTCGCGTCGGCCTGGCTGGTGAATGCGCCGGGCCCGCGCCAGTTCAGCACCACAAAGGTGTCGGACAACCTCTACAACGTGACCATGGTGCTGCCGCTGGGCGATGTGGCCGCCGGCGCCACCAAGACCCACGAGGCCTTGCTCTTTGCCGGCCCGCAGGAAGAGAACAAGCTGGCCGCGCTGGCCCCGGGCCTGGAACTGGTCAAGGACTACGGCTGGCTCACGGTGCTGTCCAAGCCGCTGTTCTGGCTGTTGACGCAACTGCACAGCATGCTGGGCAATTGGGGTTGGGCCATCGTGGCCCTGGTGGTGCTGCTGAAGGTCGCTTTCTATTGGCTCAACGCCAGCGCCTACCGCAGCATGGCCAAGATGAAGGCCGTGGCGCCCAAGGTCAACGAACTGAAGGAACGCTACAAGGACAAGCCGCAGGAAATGCAGCAGGCCATGATGCGCATCTACAAGGAAGAGAAGGTCAACCCGCTGGGCGGGTGCCTGCCGATCTTTGTGCAGATGCCTTTCTTCATTGCGCTGTACTGGGTGCTGCTGTCCAGCGTGGAGATGCGCAACGCGCCGTGGATTGGCTGGATCACCGACCTGGCTGCCAAGGACCCGTGGTTCATCCTGCCCACGCTGATGACGGCGTCGTCCCTCTTCCAGGTCTGGCTGAACCCGGCGCCGGCCGACCCCGTGCAGGCCAAGATGATGTGGATCATGCCGCTGGCCTTTGGCGTGATGTTCTTCTTCTTCCCCGCCGGGCTGGTGCTGTACTGGCTGACCAACAACCTGCTGTCGATTGCCCAGCAGTGGACGATCAACAAGCAACTGGGCGTGCTGGGCAACTCGCCGCCGAAGTAAGCGTTTGATTTGTCCTCCTGCGGGAGGACATCCTTCACGGCAAACAGGGGGCTGCCCCCTGTCCGGGGGTTGAGCCCGCGGCCCGCAATGCCGAACATTGCTCTCCATGCGGGCGACCCGGCTTGTACAGAGTCGGCTCAGGAGATCCCGGTGCAGAGCAGCCTTCGCTTCTCACCGCTCCACCCGCGCCATACACCGCCGCGCGCCAGAATCAGCAGACCATGCGCGCGGCCCATCAAGACCCCATCGTTGCCATCGCCTCGGCCCCCGGCCGAGGTGCGGTGGGCATCGTGCGCGCGTCGGGTCGTGACCTCTCGCCCCTGATCCAGGCCCTGTGCGGCCGGTCGCTATTGCCGCGCCAGGCCACCTTGCTGCCCTTCCTGGGCGAACAAGCCGAGCCGCTGGACCGCGGCCTGGCCATCCACTTTCCCGGGCCGCACAGCTATACCGGCGAAGACGTGCTGGAACTGCAGGCCCACGGCGGCCCGGTGCTGCTGCAGCTGCTGCTGGCGCGCTGCATGGCGGCCATGCCCGGCCTGCGCCTGGCCGAACCCGGCGAGTTCACCGAACGCGCCTTCCTCAACGACAAGCTGGACCTGGCCCAAGCCGAGGCCGTGGCCGACCTGATCGACGCCAGCACCGAAGCCGCCGCGCGGTCCGCCGCGCGGTCGCTGTCCGGTGCCTTCAGCGCCGAAGTGACGCAGTTGTCCGAGCGCATCGTGCGCCTGCGAATGCTGGTGGAAGCGACCCTGGACTTCCCGGAAGAAGAGATCGACTTCCTGGAGAAGGCCCGCGCCCGGGATCAGCTGGACGGCATCGCCGCCACGCTGGCCGCGGCCCTGGCCCGTGCACGCCAGGGCGCGCTGCTGCGCGAAGGCCTGCGCGTGGTGCTGGCGGGCCAACCCAATGTCGGCAAGAGCAGCCTGCTCAACGCGCTGGCGGGAGCCGAGCTGGCCATCGTCACGCCCATTCCCGGCACCACGCGCGACCGCGTGGCCGAGACCATCCAGATCGAAGGTGTGCCGCTGCACATCACCGACACCGCGGGCCTGCGCCACGACACCCACGCGGCAGACGAGGTGGAACGCATTGGCATTGCGCGCAGCTGGGAGTCGATCGGCACGGCCGATGTGGTGCTCTTTCTGCGCGACATGGGCCGCGTCGGTCAGCGCGACTATGACGCCGCTGACGCCGCCATCGCGGCCGAGCTACCTGCCGAAGTGAGCGTTCTGCAAGTCTTCAACAAGGCCGACCTGGGCGCCGCAGTCACCCCGCCTCAAGACGCGCTGAGCTTGTCAGCGCGCACCGGCCAAGGGCTGGACACCTTGCGCCATGAACTGCTGGCCCGCGCCGGCTGGCAGGCCACGCAAGAGGGCCTGTTCATTGCGCGCACGCGCCATGTGCAGGCCCTGCGCCGTGCACAGGACCATGTCGCCCGGGCCCAGGAGCACGCCCTGCAGCGCGACGCAGCGCTGGACCTGCTGGCCGAGGAACTGCGCCTGGCCCACCAGGCCCTGCAGGCCATCACGGGCGAGTTCAGCAACGAAGACCTGCTTGGGGAGATCTTCAGCAGCTTCTGCATTGGGAAGTGACAGCCGCGGAATAGCCGCCAGCCGTGCCACGTATACCGGCATCACACCCCCACAACAGGAGCGAGCCGATGAAGACCTTCCGTATCCAGCCCTTGCTGGCTGCCGCCAGCCTGGCGCTGGCCAGCAGTTTCGCGGCAGCCGGTGCCGTTGATGCTGCAGGCGACTTCCTGCCCAGCTTCACCGGCGCACACGGCGCCGACCTGGACGTGCTGAGTGCCAACGTGCTCTACAACCCCAATGCCCACATCTTCTCGCTGAGCGCCACCATGGCGGGCAGCATCGGCACCACGCCGGGCGGCATCTACGTCTGGGGAGTGAACCGCGGCCTGGGCACGGCGGGCTTTGCCAGCATTGGCGCAACCAATGTGCTGTTCGACATGGTCATCATCGTCAACGCCGACGGTTCCGGCCGCGTGAATGACTTGTCTGGCGGTGGTTTGCCGGCGTTCAACTTTGGCGCCGGCACGGCACAGATCCTGGGCGACAGCTTCTCGCTGGATCTGGCCGACACCCGCTTGCCCGGCCGTGGCTTCACGGTGGACCAGTACACCTGGAACCTGTGGCCGCGCGACAGCCGTGTGGCGGGCACTGCCGCCATCTCGGATTTCGCGCCGGACAACGGCAACTTCGCGACGACCGTGCCGGAACCGGCCAGCGCCGCCCTGGCGCTTCTAGGGATTGCGATGCTGGCGGGCGTTCGCCGCCGCACACGCTGAGGCCGGTGCGCGGCCCCGTGCAATCTGTGTGATTCGTGGGGCCCTCGGGGCTCAAGTGGCGCTTGCCGGGTGCCGATGATTGGTGGATGCCGTGCTGGGCCCCGATGCCCAGCCACGGTCGATCCACTTTTCGTCACCCGCAAGGAACCCCATGAAATTCATCAGCACCCTGCGCGCCGTTCTTGGCGCAGCCATGGCCGTTTTCTTCCTGGCCGGTACAGCCCATGCGGCAGAACAGGGCACCGCAGCAGAGGCTGAAGCGATGGTCAAGAAGGCCGTGGCGTTCATCAAGACCAGTGGCGCCGACAAGGCCTATGAGGAGTTCACCCACGGCAAGACCTTCAAGGACCGTGACCTCTACATCATCGTCTACGACTTGAATGGCAAGAACCTGGCCCAGGGCGCCAACCCCAAGCTGGTGGGCAAGGACCTGATGGGCCTGAAAGACCCGGACGGCAAGCCCCTGATCAGGATGTTTGTTGACCTGGCCAAGGACAAGGGCAAGGGGTGGGTGGAGGGCTACAAGTTCATGAACCCGGTCTCCCAGAAGATCGAAGGCAAGGCGATGTACCTGGAACGCGTGGGCGACACACTGGTGGGTTGCGGCATCTACAAGGGCTGAGCCCGGACGTGCAAGACCGGAAGGACTTGCACAACAGGCGAAGGACCTCGGGCGATTTCACGCCCGAGGGCTGAGCCCGCGCACCACAACCACCTCTTCAGGGATCCCGCAATGAACCTGCGCAACGTGAACATCGGAACCCGCCTGGGCCTGGGGTTCGGCACCATCCTGCTGGCCACGAGCACGATGTTGGCCGTGCTGCTGGTGGGCAACGCGCAGCAGCGGGTGCAGACTCTGGCCGCCGTGCAGCAGGCGTCCGAGCGCAGCGAAACCGTGGCCGCCATGCAGCTGGACCTGCAGCGCAGCGCGGTGGCGGTGCGCAACATGGGCCTGCAGACCGCCGTGGAAGGCGTGCAGAAGGACGAGGCGCAAGCCAAGAAGTTCCGCGCCAGCTACCTGGCCGCCAAGCAGCGCCTGCAGGCGGCGGATCTGTCCGCCGACGATCAGCAGGTCTTCAAGCAGCTGGCCGAAACCGATGCGGCCATGGACAAGTTCTTCAAGGAGGCCGTGGACCTGGCGGCCAGCTTCAACACCGAACAGGCCGGCGCCGTCATCACCGGCAAGATCGACCCGCTGCTGATCAAGGCCACGGCGGACCTGGAGCGGCTCACCGTGCAGGAAAAGGCACTGGCCACGGCAGCCACCACGGCAGATGCGGCGCGTGCGCAGACCACACAGTGGGTGGCCTTGGGTGCCGGTCTGCTGGTGCTGCTGGGCTCGGCGCTTTTGGCTTGGCGGCTGACCGCCAGCATCACGGCGCCGCTGCGGCAGGCGGAACAGGCGGCAGCCCGCGTCGCGCAGGGTGACCTGGACTTCAACATCGTTTCCGAAGGGCGCGACGAAGCGGCGCGCCTCCTGGCGGCTTTGGGCGACATGCGCGCCAGCCTGGCTTCCGTGGTCGCCAACGTGCGCTTGAATTCGGAGAGCGTGGCCACCGCGTCCGACGAGATCTCGCAGGGCAACAACGACTTGTCAGCCCGTACCGAACAGCAGGCCAGTGCGTTGCAGCAGACGGCTGCGTCAATGGAGCAACTGGGCACAGCCGTGCGGCACAACGCCGACAACGCGCGCCAGGCCAATCAGCTGGCGCAGGGCGCAGCCGGCGTGGCGGTGAAGGGTGGCGAGGTGGTGGGCCGCGTGGTGCACACCATGCGCGCCATCAACGAAAGCTCGCGCAAGGTGGTCGACATCATCGGTGTCATCGACGGCATCGCCTTCCAGACCAACATCCTGGCGCTGAACGCCGCGGTGGAAGCGGCCCGTGCCGGTGAGCAAGGCCGCGGGTTTGCGGTCGTGGCCAGCGAAGTGCGCAGCCTGGCGCAGCGCAGCGCCGAAGCTGCCAAGGAAATCAAGAGCCTCATCTCGGCCAGCGTGGAGCGCGTGGATGAAGGCACGTCCCTGGTGGACGAAGCTGGCACGACCATGACCGAGATCGTGGGCGCCATCCAGCGCGTCACCGACATCATTGGCGAGATCAGCAGCGCCAGCAGCGAACAGAGTTCAGGCGTGTCGCAGGTGGGACAGGCGGTGACGCAGATGGACCACGCCACGCAGCAGAACGCGGCATTGGTGGAGCAGAGTGCCGCCGCCGCCGAAAGCTTGAAGCAGCAGGCGCAGCAACTGGTGGCAGCGGTTTCGGTCTTTCGCCTGGCTCAGGCAGCGGGCTAGCATTTGCGGCTGACCTGAGCGCGGCCCAGCCGCGCTCAATGGCCTTCGAAGTCCACCAGCGTGAACAGCGGCAGGCCGGCCGCGCGCAGCTTGGCCGAGCCGCCGAGTTCCGGCAGGTCCACGATGGCCGCGCCTTCGATGACCACGCCACCCAGGCGCTCCACCAGCTTCTTGCCTGCCATCATGGTGCCGCCTGTGGCGATGAGGTCGTCGATCAGCAGCACACGCTGCCCCGGCTTGACCGCGTCGGTGTGCACTTCCACGGTGGCGCTGCCGTATTCCAGTTCGTAGGTCTCTTCGACGGTGGTGAAGGGCAGCTTGCCCTTTTTGCGGATGGGCACGAAGCCCACACCCAGTTCATACGCCACCACGCTGCCGATGATGAAGCCGCGTGCGTCCAGGCCGGCAATGACGTCCGGTCGCTCGCTGAAGTAGCGGTGCACGAACTGGTCGATCAACACGCGGAACACGCGTGGGTTGGCCAGGAGCGGTGTGATGTCGCGGAACTGCACGCCCGGCGCCGGCCAGTCGGGCACGGTGCGGATGTGGTCGCGGATGTATTGCGACGGGTGGGTGCTGCTCATGGCGCCGATGATAGGAGCGCCGGGGCGGCTGCCAGGCTCAACCCGAGCCCAGCAACTTTCCTTCAGCCAGCGCCAGGGGCTCGGGCAGTCCGCTGATCACCAGCGTGTCGCCACCCGCCAGGATGTGGTCACCGCCTGGAGACAGCACGCGACCGCCAGCGCGACGAACAGTCACCACGCTCACGCCCACCGCATGCAGGGCCAGGTGGTCCAAGGGCTGGCCGGCCCAGGCGCTGGCCTCGGGCAAGGTGACGCTTTGCAGGCGTGCCTGGCCCAGTTCTTCGACGGTGTCGTCATCGGCACCGTGGAAGTAGCCGCGCAGCAGTCTGTAGCGCGCGTCGCGTGCGTCGCGCGTGATGCGGATGACACGCTTCATGGGCACACCCACCAGGGCCAGGGCGTGGCCCGCCAGCATCAGGCTGCCTTCAATGGCTTCGGGCACGACTTCCGTGGCGCCTGCGGCGCGCAAGCGTTCGATGTCCGAGTCGTCGATGGTGCGCACAACCACCGGCACCTTGGGCGCGTGGGCCTGCACCTGCGCCAGGATCTTCAGCGCCGATGGGGTGTCGTGGTAGCTGATGACCACAGCAGAAGCCCGCGCCAGGCCCGCCGCCATCAGGCTTTGCAGCCGCGCGGCGTCGCCAAACACCACGCTCTGGCCCGCAGCGGCGGCTTGGCGCACGCGGTCGGGGTCAAGGTCCAGCGCCATGTAGGGAATGCGCTCCTGCGTCAGCAGCCGCGACAGGCTCTGCCCGCTGCGGCCATAGCCGCAAATAATCACGTGGCCTTCGGCCCCGATGGCGCGCTTGGCGATGCTGGTCAGCGCCACAGACTGCATCAGCCAGTCGCTGGCGCTGAGCTTGTTGACGATGACGTTGCTGTACTGGATCAGGAAGGGCGTGGCCAGCATGCTCAGCACCATGCTGGCCAGCACCGGGCTCATCCACTGCGCGGCAACCAGGCCGTGTTCGGCGCCCAGGGTCAGCAGCACGAAGCCGAATTCACCGGCCTGTGCCAAGTACAAGCCCGTGCGCAGCGCCACGCCGGGTTGGGCACTGAACGCACGCGCCAGCGCCGCCACCAGCACGGCTTTGGCCAGCACGGGGCCCGAAGTCAGCAGCAACACCAGGAACCACTGGTCCAGCACCGGGCGCCAGTCCAGCTTCATGCCGATGGTGATGAAGAACAGGCCCAGCAGCACGTCGTGGAAGGGCCGGATGTCGGTTTCCACTTGGTGCTTGTATTCGGTCTCGGCCACCAGCATGCCGGCCACGAAGGCGCCCAGCGCCAGGCTGAGGCCGGCGTGTTCCGTCACCCAGGCCAGGCCCAGGGTCACCAGCAGCAGGTTCAGCATGAAGAGCTCTTCGCTCTTGCGGCGCGCCACCAGCGTGAGCCACCAGCGCATGGCCTTTTGTCCGCCCACCAGCAGCACGGTCAGCACGGCGGCGGCCTTGACGCCGGCCCAGGCCATGGCCATCAGCATCTCTTCGCCAGGTGAGCCCAGGGCGGGGATCAGCACCAGCAGCGGCACGACGGCCAAGTCCTGGAACAGCAGCACGCCCATCACGCGCTTGCCGTGTTCGCTTTCCAGTTCCAGGCGCTCCGACATGAGCTTCACGACGATGGCCGTGGAGCTCATGGCAATGGCGCCGCCCAGCACCACGGCGCCCTGCCAACTCATGGCCCAGGCCTTGTTGAAGAGCCAGGCGTAGCCCGCGACCAGCAGTGCATGGCCCAGCAAGGTGCCCGCCATGGTCAGCACGACCTGACTCAGGCCCAGGCCGAAGACCAGGGTGCGCATGCTCTTCAGCTTGGGCAGGTTGAATTCCAGCCCGATGACGAACATCAGGAACACCACGCCGAACTCGGCCAGGTACTTCACGCCCGCCGTGTCCTTGGCCAGGGCCAGTGCGTTGGGGCCGATCAGCACGCCCACCACCAGGTAGCCCAGCATCGGCGGCAGCTTCAGCGAACGGCAGACCACCACGCCCAGGACAGCGGCCACGAGATACAGCAGGACCAGTTCAAGGGTGGTGGCCAAGGCGGGAAGCGCTTTGTGTGAGGGTGCTGCCTAGAATGGCCCGATCCTATTGCACCCATTTGATGTGACGTCACCCTCGCCACCCGCCAAGGCCTTCGACGCGCAGCGCGCCCTGCGCATGGCCGCGCGCACCTTCGACATCGAAGCCCGCGCGCTGCAGGGCCTGGCCGCACGCCAGGGAGAAGGCTTCACGCGGGCCGTGCAGGCCATACTCGCCTGCAGTGGCCGGGTGGTGGTGATGGGCATGGGCAAGAGTGGCCATGTGGGTCGCAAGATGGCCGCCACGCTGGCGTCCACCGGCACACCGGCCTTCTTTGTGCACCCGGCCGAGGCCAGCCATGGCGACCTGGGCATGGTGACACCCGGCGACGTGGTGCTGGCCATCAGCAACAGCGGCGAAAGCGACGAGCTGGCGGCCATCCTGCCCGCCATGCGCCGCCTGGGCGTCACGCTGGTGGCGATGACGGGCCGCGCAGATTCCTCGCTGGCCCGGCATGCCGACATCGTGCTGGACAGCGCGGTGGAAGAAGAAGCCTGCCCGTTGAACCTGGCCCCCACGGCCAGCACGGCGGCGCAGTTGGCCCTGGGCGACGCGCTGGCCGTGGCCGCGCTGGACGCACGGGGCTTCCGAGAAGAAGATTTCGCGCGCAGCCATCCGGGCGGGAGCCTGGGTCGCAAGCTGCTCATGCACGTGCACGACCTCATGCGCAGTGGAGACGCCGTGCCGCGCGTGTCGCCCGCCGCCACCCTGAACGAACTGCTGCGGGAGATGACCGGCAAGGGCCTGGGCTTCACCGCCGTGGTTGACGCTGCCGGCAAGCCAGCGGGCATCTTCACGGACGGTGACCTGCGGCGTTTGATTGAACGGACTGACGGCGACGGCGCAAACCTGCGCAGCCGCAGCGCCGCCGACCTGATGCACCCGCGTCCGCGCCTGGTGCGTGCCGATTCCCTGGCTGTGGATGCGGCCCAAGTGATGGAACAGCACCGCGTCACCAGTGTGCTGGTGGTCGATGAGCACGGGCTGCTGGTGGGCGCACTCAACTCCAACGACTTGATGCGCGCAAAGGTGATCTGAACGTGGCCGCATTGAATTTCCCAGCCGGGACCTTGCTGCGCGCACAAGGCGCTGGCCTGGGCTTGAAGGCCGCCATCTTCGACGTGGACGGCGTGCTGACCGATGGGCGCCTGTACATCGGCGAACAAGGCGAAACCGTCAAGGCCTTCAACACGCTGGACGGGCATGGGCTGAAGCTGCTGGCTGCCGGGGGCATCCAGCCGCTGGTCATCACCGGCCGTGATTCACCGGCCGTGCGCCGCCGGGTCGCGGACCTGGGTCTGCAGCACGCGGTCTATGGCGCCCATGACAAGCTGGCGGCAGCCGACACACTCTTGGCAGCGCTGGGCCTGAGCTGGGCTGACGTGGCGGCCATTGGCGACGACTGGCCTGATCTGCCGCTGCTTACGCGCGCCGCGTTCGCCTGCGCGCCTGCCAACGCCCATGCGGAGGCCAAGGCTGTGGCGCACCATGTCACCAGCCTGCCTGGCGGCCACGGTGCGGCCAGAGAGTTCTGTGACCTGCTGCTGCTGGCCTGCGGCCGCTACGACGCGTTGTTGCGGCAGCAACTGACCACGCTGGACGGGCGCTGAAAGCACCGTGAGCGTTGAACTGCACCTGCCCGACCTGCCGGAGGTGCCCATTTCCCTGGGCCCGCCCGCGGTGGGCACACCGCGTGTGCGTATGCCCTGGCACCTGCGGCTGCGCGACACCTTGTCGTCCTACCTGCCGTTGCTGCTGATGGCCCTGCTGGCGCTGGCCACCTGGTGGCTGGTGAAGAACTCGCCGCGATTGGCGGTGCCCGGTGTGGAGCGGCCGGTGTCCAGCGAGCCGGACTACACGATGACGAAGTTTTCACTGGAGCGCTTTGACGCCACCGGCCGACTCAAGGTGCGCATTGAAGGCGACCGCCTGCGCCACTTTCCCGACACCGACCGCGTGGAGATCGACCAGGCGCGCATCCGCGCCTTTGCCCAGGATGGGCGCGTCACCTTGGCGACGGCCGCACGCGCGCTGGGCAACGGCGATGGCAGCGAGATGCAGCTGGTGGGTGGCGCCGAGGTCACCGCGCAGGACACCTCGGGCCAGCCCTTGGTGATGCGCGGCGAATTCCTGCATGCGTTTCTGGTGACGGAGCAGGTGCGCTCTCACTTGCCGGTGCTGGTCAGCCAGGGCGGCACGTCCTTGCACGCCGCGGCCATGGACTACGACAACGCCACGCGGAAGCTGGAGCTGAAGGGGCCCATCCGCGCGGTGCTGTCGCCGCGGGCGCCAAGGCCGTGATGACATCGGCCACGTCGGCACGTCGGGCGCCGCTGGCCTTCATCACCGGGGCGTCCAGTGGCCTTGGACAGGCGCTGGCCGCGCGGTATGTGCAGGCGGGCTGGCGCGTGGCCCTGGTGGCACGGCGCGGGGCCGACATGCAGGCGTGGGCAGCGGCGCTGGGACTGGGCGCGGACGGGGCCCTGGTGCTGCCGGCTGACGTGGCCCAGCCCGACAGCATCATCGCCGCCGCTGGCCAGTGCATGGCGCAGTGGGGTCTGCCGGATGTGGTCATCGCCGCGGCCGGATTCAGCGCGGGTTTTGACACCGCGGAGCGCGCGGACCTGGACGTGCTGCGCGACACCTTGGCCACCCACAACCTGGGGCTGGCTGCCACCTTTCACCCGTTCGTTCTGCCCATGCGACAACGCGGCAGCGGCACGCTGGTCGGGGTGGCCAGCGTCAATGCCATCCGCGGCCTGCCGGGCCACGGCGCCACCTGCGCCAGCAAGGCGGCCGTGGTGTCGTACTGCGAGAGCCTGCGGGTGGAATGCCGCAGCAGCGGTGTGCGGGTGGTGACCCTCCTGCCGGGCTATGTGGCCACCCCGTTGACCGCTGCCAACACCTACTCCATGCCGTTTCTGATGCAGCCGGAAGCCTTTGCCGAACGGGCCTTCCGTGCCATTTCGGCAGGCCGCAGCTATGCCGTCATCCCTTGGCAAATGGGCTGGGTGGCCAAGGGTCTGCGGCTACTGCCCAACGGGCTGTTCGACCGGCTCTTTGCCGGTCGTGCGCGCAAGGCTCGACGCACTTGACTTGACCCCGCGCCGCGCGGGTCCAGGGCCGAACTGGCAGCATCTCGGCGGCCATGATCGATGTCGTCGTCTTCTTCTTTCTGTTGGGTGTGTTCGCGCGCCTGGTCAAGAGCGACCTCCGCTTGCCGGAGGCGCTGTACGAGACCTTGTCCATCTACCTGCTGCTGGCCATTGGCCTGAAGGGCGGCATTGAACTGAGCAAGCAACCGCTGCTGGCCTTGGCACCGCAGGTGCTGGCGTGCATGGCGCTGGGGTTCGTGATTCCGTTCGTCCTGTACCCGCTGGCAAGGTGGCTGCGGTTGAGCGGCGTGGACGCCGCGGCCCTGGTGGCGCACTACGGCTCGGTGAGCGTGGTGACCTTCGCTGTGGCAACGGCCGCGCTCACCCGGCAGGGCATTGGCTACGAAAGCCATGCCGCCCTGTGGGTGGCGGTGATGGAGGCACCCGGCCTGGTGGCCGGCATCGTCCTGGCGCGCTGGGCGCAGCGGGGTGCTTTGGGGGCGGGGGAAGGCGGGTCGGCGGCTTGGGGTGCACTCGCGCACGACGTGTTCTTTGGCAAGAGCGTGCTGCTGCTGCTGGGCGGCATCGGCATCGGCGCAGTGGCCGGGGTAGAGGGCACGGCGCCGGTCAAAGCCATGTTTGTCGACCCCTTCAAGGGTGTGCTGGCGCTGTTTCTGCTGGAACTCGGCCTGGTGGCGGGTGCCCGGTTGGCTGAGTTCAGGCGCTTTGGTGTGGCGGTGCTGGTCATCGGCCTGGCCGCGCCGCCCTTGCTGGGGCTGGCCGGCGCAGGCCTGGGCGTCTGGCTGGGCTTGTCGACGGGCGGCGTGGCCATCCTGGCAACGCTGGCCGCCAGCGCCAGCTACATTGCGGCGCCGACGGCCATGCGGATTGCGGTGCCGCAAGCGAACGCGGCGCTGTCGATCACGGCTGCCCTGGGCATCACCTTCCCCTTCAATCTGGTGCTGGGGATCCCGTTGTACATCGCGCTGGCGAAGAGGCTGACGGCATGACCAAACACCCGAAGACGTTGCTGGTCATCGTGGCCGAGGCGGTGCTCGAAAAGAACCTGGTGCGCGACGCGCGCCAACTGGGCGTCCAGGGCTGGACCGTCGGCGAAGTGCACGGCGCCAGCCTGGAGGGCGTGCGCGAAGGCGCCTGGGAAGCCGACAGGACCATCGAGCTGAAAATGATCTGCAGCGAAGCGGTGGCCAACGCCATGGCTGAGCACGTGCTGGCCACCTACGTCGCGCACTACAGCGTGGTGCTGTACTTCAGCGCCGTGCAGGTGATCCGGCCCGAGCGCTACTGAGCGAGCCGCTGGAGTGGGTCCGGAAACGGCTCCAGAAATGACAAGGCGCTCCGGAGAGCGCCTGGAACTGCAACCTGCAGTGATCAGCAGGGGGCCGGATCAGTAGCCGCCACGGCTACCGCCGCCGCCACCACCACCACCACTGCCGTAGCCGCCACCACCGCCACCACCGCTGCGGCCACCGCCGCCGCCGCCGTAGGGGCTGCGGCCACCGCCACCACCACCACCGCCGTAGGGACTGCGGCCACCGCCGCCACCGCCGCCGCCACCACCGTAGCCGCCACCACCACCGCCGCCGTAGCCACCACCGCCGCCACCGCTGCGGCCACCGCCGCCGCCGAAGCCGCCCGGACGCTCTTCACGGGGACGGGCTTCATTGACCACGATGGCCCGGCCTTCCAGGGGCTGACCGTTCATGCCGTTGATGGCAGCTTGCGCCTCGGCGTCCGAACTCATTTCCACGAAGCCGAAGCCCTTGGAACGGCCGGTTTCACGGTCCATCATGACCTTGGCCGACGTGACGTTGCCGAATTGGGAGAAGGATTGGAGCAGCGAGTCATCGCGCACCGAATAGGCCAGATTGCCGACGTAAAGTTTGTTTCCCACAGGGAGCCCTTAAAAGTACCTAGATAACCATGTGGAGCTAAACCCTGCGTGAATCATTCAAGGTGCGGCTGCCAGACACAGACCCCCGCATTATGGGCATCGATTTCCGCAGCATGCATAGTGGGGCCGAGTCAAGTGTTGTTTTGTCGTCCACGGGCTAACCCTTGTTTTTGGCCAGCTGTCGCCAGCCGGAAGGTGGGCGGCCTGACCCCACAATGACTGGATGGACCTGCTGAAGCCCCTGATCGCGCTGCTGGCGATCGTCAATCCCATCGGGGTAGTGCCATTTTTCATCCACTTCACCCAGGCTTTCTCGCCAGAAGAACGGCGCCGGACGATCCGCATCAGCTCCTTTTCCGCCTTTGCGGTGATTGCCATCAGCGCCCTGGCAGGCTTGAAGATCATCGAGTTCTTTGGCATCAGCCTGGCGTCCTTCCAGGTCGGCGGCGGCTGTCTGTTGCTGATCAGCAGCTTGGCGATGCTCAACGCCCAGCCGGCGGAGAGCAAGCCCAACGACGTGAGTGAAGGCCAGGAGAAGCTGGATGCCGGCGCCAGCATTGCCGTGGTGCCCTTGACCATTCCGCTGCTGACGGGGCCGGCCACCATCTCCACCATGGTCATCTACGCCGAGAAGACGCGCCACGTCTGGCAGTTGGGCGTGCTGGTGGGTTACGGCGTGGTGATCGGCGTCGTCACTTTCCTGGTTTTTTCCGCATCGCCGCGCATCGCCAAGGTGCTGGGGCGGACGGGCATCAACGTGATGACGCGGCTGATGGGCCTGATCCTGGCGGCCATGGCCGTGGAATTGCTGGCCGACGGCCTGTTGAAGCTGTTTCCCGTGCTGGCGACCAATGTCCGCTGAATTCCGCCTGTATCCGGCATGACCGAACCCATCACGACCTACGACTACATCGTCATCGGCGGCGGCACCGCCGGTTGCCTGCTGGCCAATCGCCTGTCGGCCAACCCGCGGCGCAGCGTGCTGCTGATCGAAGCGGGCTTGAAGGATGACTACCACTGGATCCACATCCCGGTGGGCTACCTGTACTGCATCGGCAACCCCCGTACCGACTGGATGTTCCATACCGAGCCGGATGCCGGCCTGAACGGCCGCAGCCTGCGTTACCCACGCGGCAAGGTGCTGGGCGGCTGCAGCAGCATCAACGGCATGATCTACATGCGCGGCCAGAGCCGCGACTACGACCAGTGGGCGGCACTGACCGGTGACGACACCTGGCGCTGGGACGCCTGCCTGCCCTTCTTCATGAAGCACGAAGACCACTGGAAGGGCGGCGACGCCTTACACGGCGCAGGCCAGGAGCCCAAAAAACATATCGCCAACCGCAAGCCGGGGGGCGAGTGGCGGGTGGAGAAGCAGCGCTTGTCCTGGGAGATCCTGGACGCTTTCTCCCAGGCCGCCCAGCAGGCCGGCATCCCGGCGACGGCCGACTTCAACCGGGGCAACAACGAAGGCGTCGGCTACTTCGAAGTCAATCAGAAGGACGGCGTGCGCTGGAACACCAGCAAGGCCTTCCTGCGCGCCGCCATCCCGCGCGACAACCTGCAGGTCTGGATGGGCGCCCAGGTGTCCAGGTTGCTGCTGGACGGCAACCGCGTGGTCGGCGTGCAGGCACTGCCGGCGCAGGGCGGTGCCGTGGTGGAGGCGCGTTGCCGGCGCGAGGTGGTGATGGCGGCCGGTGCGGTGGGCACACCGCAGATCCTGCAGCTGTCGGGCATCGGCGCCGGTGCTCATCTGCATGAGATGGGCATCACGCCGCTGCATGAACTGCCTGGCGTGGGCGAGAACCTGCAGGACCACCTGCAGATCCGCGCGGTGTATGCGGTAGAAGGCGTGAAGACGCTCAACACCATCGCCAGCACCTGGAAGGGCAAGGCAGGCATCGCCTGGGAGTACCTCACCAAGCGCACCGGCCCCATGAGCATGGCGCCCTCGCAGCTGGGTGCGTTCACGCGTTCATCGGCCACGCACGATTGGCCCAACCTGGAATACCACGTGCAACCGCTGTCCCTGGACGCCTTTGGCGAGCCGCTGCACAGCTTCAATGCCTTCACGGCCAGCGTCTGCAACCTGAACCCCACCTCGCGGGGCTTTGTGCGCATTGCCTCGCCAGACCCGCACGCCGCGCCGCGCATCCAGGCCCGTTACTTGTCTACGGAGGCTGACCGCCAGGTGGCGGCGGATTCGCTGCGCCTGACGCGCCAGATCGCCGCGCAGCCGGCACTGGCCCGCTACAAGCCGCGCGAGGTCAAGCCGGGTGTGCAGTTCCAGAACGACGCCGACCTGGCCCGGCTGGCTGGAGACATCGGCACCACCATCTTCCACCCCGTGGGCACGTGCAGGATGGGCCGCGCGGGCGAGCCGGGCGCCGTGGTGGACTCGCGCCTGCGCGTGCAGGGGCTGCAAAACCTGCGCATCGCTGACGCCAGCGTCATGCCCACCATCACCAGCGGCAACACCAATTCGCCGACGCTCATGATTGCCGAGCGTGCCGCCGAATGGATGGCCCAGGACGGAACGTCGGCGGGTTAGTCCGGATTCGGGTTGCGGCGGCCCGCCGATACATTGCGCCTTCTTCCGGCGCCCGGGCTCTTGCCGTGGTTGTCGCTGGCGGAGGCCCGAGGAGACGACAGAACACCAATACGACGACCAACACTTGACCGGCCGGGCGCTCACGCGCACCAGGTTGGCAGATTTGCACAAGCGCCGGCGACGGCGCTTTCTTTTTTCCGCGTGCACTCGCGACGGCGCTTTGTGTGTGCCCTGACGCCGGCGGCGGCGCTTTCGTTTGGAGACAAGCGCTCACAAGGGCGCTTTTTTCGGCGCGCCGCGCTGAGGCACGGCCGTCTAGGATGGCTGCTGCAACCCAACGAGCCCGCCCATGCCCGTCGACGCCGAACTCCGCAAGCTGGACATCGACATCCCGTCCCAGCCCCAGTCCCTGCTGGAGCTGTCTTTGCTGCTGGCCGAGGACGACATCAATTTGCAGGCCGCCGCCACGCTGATCGAGGGCGACATGGCACTCGCCGCAGCGGTGATGAAGGCGGTGAACTCCTCGCTTTACGGTTTGCGTGGCCGCGTGGACAGCGCGCACCAGGCCATCACCTACCTGGGCATGCGCGAAGTCGCCGCCATCACCTTTGAAATGGGCCTGCGCGCCGCGTTTCCGCCGGCGCCGGAACTGGACCCGATCTGGAAGCGTGCCGCCTGGCGCGGCCTGTTGATGGGCCGGTTGGCGCAGCGCCTGTCACTGGATGCCTGGGCAGCGCATTCCGCGGGCCTGTTCGAGGAATGCGGCAAAGCCGTGCTCTTCCGCCATGCGCCTGACCACTATGGCGCCATGCTGCGTGCGGCAGCGGACGACGTGGCCCTGGTGCAGATGGAGGTCACCGGGTTTGGCGTCAGCCACGACAAGCTGGGCGCCGCGCTGTGCGAAAGCTGGGGCCTGAACGCAGCGGCGCTGTCCAGCGTGCGCTTCCATGTCGACGCGCAAGCCACGCACGAACTGCCCGCGCCGCCGGCCAAGCGTGCAATCTGTGCGTTGTCGGTGCTGGCCCACACCTTGGAAACCCAACCCGAGACTCTGGACGAAGTTGCCCTTCACGTAGCACCACAGGCCGATCTGGACGGCACGCTGGTGCTGCGCGCGCTGCGCCAGGTGCAGGAGCAGTTGCAGGCCGCGCAGGCCAATGGCCAACAAGGCTGACGGTCGAACGACGGCCAAGCGCCCGCCAGAGTTAGGGCCATTGCCCTAGCCCCGCCTGAGGAAAGCCCTTCTGTCGGGCCCGCCCAGGCTTGGGTACCCTCCGCGCTTTGCAGCAACCGCACTGCCCGCACCAGGCAAGGACCCCCATGGCATCGACCGTTACCGCTGACGCGCTGGCTCTGCAGCGCCTTTATCACTGGGAAAGCTCCACTCCGGACCGGGTGGTGTTCACGCAGCCCTTGGGCGGTGGCCAGGTCGCCACCTACACCTGGCGTCAGGTCATGGACCAGGTGCGCCGCATGGCCGCGCACCTGCAGAGCCTCGGTTTGAAGCACGGCGACAAGGTGGCCCTGCTGTCCAAGAACACGGCGCAGTGGCTGATGGCGGACTGGGCCATCTGGGTGGGGGGCTTTGTCTCCGTGCCGCTGTACCCCACGCTGGCAGCGGGCACCATCCGCCAGATCCTGGAGCATTCCGAAGCCAAGCTGCTCTTCGTGGGCAAGCTGGATGGCTGGGAAGGCATGAAGCCCGGCATTCCTGCCGGCATGTCCTGCATCAGCCTGCCGCTGGCACCGGACGACGCGGCCAAGAGCTACACCAGCTGGGACAGCATCGTCGCCAAGACTGAGCCCTTGAAGGGCAACCCGCTGCGGGACGCTGACGATCTGGGCACCATCATGTACACCAGCGGCACCACCGGCGCCCCCAAGGGCGTGATGCACAGCTTCGGCACCTTCGCCTGGGGTGTGCAGAGCGGCCTGAAGCGCGTGCCGGCCATCAACAACAGCGCGCGCATGCTGAGCTACCTGCCGCTGAGCCACGTGGCCGAACGCACCTTGGTCGAACACGGTGTGCTGGCCACCGGTATGCAGGTGTTCTTCGCCGAAAGCCTGGACACCTTCACCGCCGACCTGCAGCGCGCGCGACCCACGGTGTTCTTCAGCGTGCCGCGCCTGTGGGTGAAGTTCCAGCAGGGTATCGGCGCCAAGATGCCGCCGAAGAAGCTGGACACCATGCTGAAGATCCCCATCCTGGGCGGCATCGTGCGCAAGAAGATCCTCACCGCGCTGGGGCTGCAGGACTGCACCTTTGCTGCGGGCGGCGCCGCGCCCATGCCGCCGGACCTGCTGCGCTGGTACAACAAGCTGGGCCTGGACCTCGTGGAGGTCTACGGCATGACGGAAAACTGCGGTGTCAGCCATGCCACCCTGCCGGGCAAGCAACGTCCTGGCACCGTGGGCCTGCCCTATGACGGCGTGCAGTGCCGACTGGACCCGACTTCCAGCGAGATCCAGATGAAAGCGCCCTGCCTGATGCTGGGCTACTACAAGGAACCCGAGCTTTCCAAGCAGGCCCTCACCGAAGACGGTTGGCTCAGGACCGGCGACAAGGGCGCGCTGGACCCCGAGGGCAACCTGAAGATCACCGGCCGCGTGAAGGACCTGTTCAAGACGAGCAAGGGCAAGTACGTGGCGCCCGCGCCGATCGAAGACAAGCTGGTCATGCACAACGCCATCGAAGCCTGCTGCGTCACGGGCGCCAACCTGGGCCAGCCGCTGGCCCTGGCCATGCTGAACATCGACGCTATCAGGAAGGCCGGCACGCCCGAAGGCAAGGCCGAACTGGAAGCCTCACTGACGGCCCACATCAAGTCCATCAACGAAACCCTGGACCCACACGAGCAACTGGACTGCCTGGTCGTGACGGCAGAGGCCTGGACGGTGGACAACGACCTCATCACGCCGACATTCAAGGTCAAGCGCAATCGGATCGAAGACCTGTTTGCGAAGAACTACGACGCCTGGGTCGGCATGCGCAAGAAGGTGATCTGGCACAAGGCCTGATGTCTTGAAGGTCTGGCGGCCTCAACTGCGTTCGAAGATGACCCGCGCCGCCAGGCGCCGTTCGGCACCGGGCAGCGCAGCCACGGCCCGCAGCAGTTCCAGCGTGCGGTTGCATTCCTGCAGGCTGGCGCGGACTTCCTGACCGTTGCGTCCTGCACGCCAGGCGCTGGCCAGCAGCCCGGGCGCTTGTTCGCCCAGACGCCGACGAAGCACCTCCTGCTCCAGTGCCGTGAGCTTTCGCCCAGGGGTCCTGCGGGCAGGCAGGGTGGCCGCATCGATGAGCCAGGACGATTCACGCTGCAACAGACGGGTCGGCAGGCTCCGCCGCGCGGCCGCATCACCCTGCAGCACGGCGATGCACGCCGGCCCTGCACCTGCCTCGCGTGCAGCCGTGGCTTGGTCGATCAGCAACTCCAGGTAGGTTTCCAAGAGCCAGGGTTCGGTGCCTGACAGCAGGGACGGCAACAAGGCTTGCACGACACGCTGGCCCAGCACCTGGACGTCCGCGTCGTCAACGCCAGCGGACCTTGCCACTGCCATCTGGTTTGCCGCCAGTAGCAGCGCACCCGGACGGTGCTGGTCGACCGCCAGCCAGGTGTCGTTGACCCGCATCAGCTCGGCGTAGTCCGATGCGGGCGCCTGCGCCTCGGCGGGCAAGTCGACGTCCAAGGGTCGCTCGGGGGTGTGCAGGAGGTCTGCGGAGGCCAGTTCCGCCCGGCTGGGATACCACATGCCCCAGGAGGGCGTGGCGAGCGTCTTTTGCACAAAGTGCTCGGTCAGCCCGGCTTCGCGGTAGGTGCGTGCCAGTTCGAGGTTCACCAACCGGTCGACCACCGGGTTGTGGCTGCCCGAGTAGGCGCGATGAAAACCCAGCTTTGCGCCTGGCAGCACCTGGCGTCGGCTGCCGGCCAGGTGGATCAGCGTGCAGGCGCTTTCACACGAACCCGTGGTCCGGGTGACGCGCGGCCGCTCGCGGACGGCAGTCGCAATGGTTTCGGCTTCCTTCAGGCGGCCCCCCGGGGAGTCCAGTTCGACCACGCGCAAAGTGGGTGCGCGTGCCAGCAGTCCTTTGACACGCACCGCATCCCCCGCGCCGATGGGCCCTGTCAGGATCAGGCGCTGGCCGTCCGTCGACAGGCTGGCCTTGAGGTTGCCGATGGGGTCTATTCCGCGTGCCATGCGCCAGTAGGTGCCCATGCTGGGCCCAAACTCGAACAGGGTGCTCCAGACCGTGCCCAGCGCGCCCAGCGCCAGGACCAGTTGCGCCAGCCGCGCCAAAAGGGCTGAGCCACCGCTGTCGATGTGCGCACGTGCCGACCGCCAGCCGCCCACCGTGCACCAAAGGCTCAAAAGCGCAAGCAGGGGATAGCACACCAGCACCGCCACGCTGCCGCTGCGCAGCAGGTCGCCGGTCACGGTGATCCAGGCCGCCAGCGCACCCACCGCCAACCCGGCCGGAACGGACAGCAGCACGTTGTTGACCCAGAAGCTGACCGGCAGCGACAACTCGCCGTGCCAATGTCTGCTCAGGTAACCGCGTTCCTGCTCCATGTCCGCAACCGTCTTCGTGCGTTGGCCTCAGCGGACCAGGCTAACGCAGATGCGGTGGGGTGTCAGCGGGACGCCGCGGAGGCGGGCGCTGTGGGCGTATTGACGATCACGCCCGGCCCGATCGGGATCTCGTCGCTCAGCGCCACGCCGGTGACGAAGTAGCGCGTCTCGCCAAAGCAACTGGTGGGCAGGCCCACTTTCTCTTCGTAGTGCAAGGCCACGCGCTTGCCGATGACCTTGGTGATCCCCTGCGCGACGGCCTCGTCATGGATGGTGAAGTTGAACTTCTCGGCGGTGGACCCGGGCAGGGACACCAGCGCCAGTTCGCCTTCCCAGGTCTTGCACAGCCAGCCCTTCTTGGACAGCTTTTGCACCCAGCCCGCGCGTTCGCCGGTCGAATAGCTCCACTTCCAGGCGGCGGTCAGCCACGCGGCAACAAGCAGGGCCAGCACCACCAGGGGCATCACGACGTACTTGAACATGGGCGTCAGCTTCTCGGGACTCAAGGAGGACCTGGATTATCGGCTGCGGCCCAGACTTGTTCCGCTGCAGCCAGGTCTTCCAGCGCCGTGCCCACCGACTTGAAGAGCGTGATGTCGTTGTCGCGGTGGCGCCCAGGCGCCTCGCCCCGGCACAGCGCGGCCAGGGTGCCCTGCAGCGTGACCGGGTCAAAGGCACCTTCGGCCACGGCCTGCAGCAGGTCGCCGCACTTGGCCAGCGCTTCTTCGGTGTCCACCCAGACGCGGCCGCGCGCAAAGGCGCGGCCATCGGCTTCGCGCATGGCCGGGGTGAAGCTGCCGATCAGGTCCAGGTGGACGCCGGGGGCCAGCCAGTCGCCCTGCACCAGCGCGTGCGTCGCCATGGTGGCGCAACTGATGATCTCGGCCTGCTGGACCGCGGCTTGCAGGTCCGTTGCCGCGGTGGCTTGGAACCCTTGTGCGCAAAGTGACGCCGCCAGGTGCTTGGCGGCGCTGGCGTTGCGGTTCCAAACCCGCACGTCCAGCAAGTCGGGCCGCACGCTGCGCAGCGCCGCGGGCATGAGCGACGCGACGCGCCCGGCGCCCACCAGTGTCAGGCGCCGGGCGTCTGTGCGGGCCAGGTAGCTGGCCGCCAGCGCAGAAGCAGCCGCGGTGCGTCGTGCAGTCAGTTCGCTGCCGTCCATCACCGCCAGCGGCACGCCGGTGCGGGCGGAAAACAAGGCGTAGATGGCATGCACGCCGGGCAGGCCGAGCGTGCCGTTGCCGGGGAAGATGGTCACGGTCTTCACGCCCAGGAAGCCGTCTTCGCGCCAGGCGGGCATCAGCAAGGCCGTGCCTGCGGTACCCACGGCGTGTGGGTGCCGTGCCGGTACTTCGCAGCCGCGCACAAAGGCATCGCGCAGGGCGGGAACCAGGCTGTCAAACGGCAGCGCAGCGGCGACTTGCGCGGCGTCGAAGTGGCGCATGTCGGTCGACGGGTGATCAGTCGGCCGGACGACGGCGGAACATGCCCCAGCCTTCCATGGTCAGCACCGGCTCGCCATGCTGGTTGCTGACGGTCCATGCTGACTGGATCAGGCCGACGCCAGGGCGGCTGTTCATGGGCCGTGCCTGCTGGACTTCCATGCGCACGCACAGCGTGTCGCCGGGGAACACGGGTCTGAGCCAGCGCAGCGCGTCGATGCCGGGCGAGCCCAGGCTGGCGGCGTCCAGCAGGTAGGCGTCGCACATCATGCGCATGGCCATGGCGCAGGTGTGCCAGCCACTGGCGCTCAGGCCGCCAAAGAGCGAGGCCTTCGCAGCCTCATCGTCCAGGTGGAAGGGCTGCGGGTCGAACTGCTGGGCGAAGGCCAGCACGGCCTCGCGGCTGACAGGCATGCCGCCGAACTCCATGACATGGCCGGCTGGGAAGTCTTCCCAGAACAAGCGGGGGGTGCGACGGGGTGTTTGGTCGGCGGCAGAACGCATGGCGGCAAGCATAGCGGCGGCAGGGAGCGGCCATGTGGCACCACAATGGCTCGGCATTGCCGTCGACAGACGGCCATCAAGGAGTGCATCGCATGGCGTGGTTGATTTTGGGTCTGGTGCTGTTTCTGGGCGCACATTCGGTGCGCGTGTTTGCCGAAGCTTGGCGCACGAAGACCCGGGCGAAACTGGGCGAAAACGCCTACAAGGGGCTGTACTCCGTGGTCTCGGTGCTGGGCTTCGGCCTGATCATCTGGGGCTTCGGCCAAGCTCGACAGCACCCGGTGCTGCTGTGGGCGCCGCCGGTTGGCATGCGCCACCTCGCCGCCTTGCTGACGCTGCTGGCCTTTGTGATGCTGGCCGGTGCCTATGTGCCGGGCAATGCGATCAAGGCCAAACTGCACCATCCCATGGTGCTGGGCGTGAAGACCTGGGCCTTGGCCCACCTGCTGGCCAACGGGACCGTCGCGCACGTGGTGCTGTTTGGTGCCTTCCTGGCTTGGGCGGTGTTGAACTTCCGCGCCGCACGTCAGCGTGACCGGGACCTGCAGGTGGTCTACCCCGCAGGTCGGGCCGTGCCTACGGTGTTGACCGTGGTGCTGGGCGTGGTGCTGTGGGCCGGGTTTGCATTCTGGGCGCATGGCGCGTGGATCGGCGTGCGGCCCTTCGGCTGAAGGCGGACTGCCCGGGCACCCATCCGGGGCCCCCGCCCGGGTGCCCCAGCCCAGGCACCCCCGCCGGCCCCACCGCTTGGCGATGGTGGCCAGTCGCACGGAAATTGAACATGGCGTCTCCACAACGGCAAGTCCGAGGAGACCCCCATGTTCACCCCCCGCTGGAACCAGCTCCTGCAGTTTCTTCCGTGGCGCAAGTCGGTTGTTGCCCGCACGGCGCTGCAACACCACGACGGCACTCTGCCGGATGACGAAGACCGCCCGCTGGGCTGTGGCTGGTTCGATTCCAGCCACGACCTGCAGCAAGGCCTGCAGGTGGGTGAGGCAGACGGCCGCGCGCTGGCCCTGCTGCCGCTGACGGATTGGCTGGCGTTCGAAATGCTGTTGCAGGCGACGCCCTGCTACGAAGTGGACACATCGCTTGACGAAGGCGCAGGCATGATCGCGGACCCGACACTGCACTAGAAGACCTGCCGATGCCGAACTTGCGCGCTTGCCTGGCCTTGCTCCTGACGCTCAGCCTGTCCCTGGGACTGGCGGCCTGCGGCGGTGGCACCGACCGCACCAAGGCGCATGTGCGCCTGGTCAATGCCAGCAGCGGCTACAGCTCACTGGCACTGACCATCGACGGCAGCACCATAGCCAGCGGCGTGGCAGGCGGCAGCAGCGCTGACTACGCCGACGCCAGCCGCGGCACGCAGGACCTGGACATTTCCAGCCCCAGCTCGGCCACGATCCTGGCCACGCGCAGTGCGTCACTGGGCAAGGACACGTACTACACCCTCCTGGCCTACGGCAGGGCGGGCGCGCTGGCCACGCAGTTGCTGGAGGAGAACCAGTCCACGCCCAGCAGCGGCAAGACTTTGGTGCGTGTCATCAGCACAGCCACTGATGCCGGTTCACTGGACGTCTACCTGACGGGCGCCACGGATTCACTGGCGCAGGCGGCCCCGTTGCAGACCAGTGCCGCCTACGGCACCTTGGGCAGCTTTGTCACCATCAACAGCGGCACCTGGCGCCTGCGTGTCACGGGTGCAGGCAACACCAGCGACCTGCGCCTGGACGTGTCGGGACTGGACTTCGAAAGCAAAGGCGTGAAGACCCTGGTCATCACGCCGGGGCGCGGCGGCGTGCTGGTGAATGCGCTGCTGCTGTCGCAACAGGGGGGCGTGACGGCAGGTGCCAACAGCCAGGCGCGTGTGCGCGCGGCGGCGGGCGTCAACGGAACCGCAGCGGTGACGGCCAGCGTGGCGGGCACCACGCTCATGAACAGCGCCGTGGCACCCGCGCTGACGGACTACGCGCTGGTCACAGCAGGTGCGGTGACACCCGTCGTGACCGTCAACGGCACGGCCTTGAGCCTCACCACCGTCCCTACCTTGTTGGCGGGCGGTGACTACACCCTGGTGGTCTTCGGCGCACCCGGCACGGCCGCTGCTTCCGTGGTGGCCGATGACAACACGCTGCCTGGTGACAGCAGCAAAGCCAAGTTGCGCCTGCTCAATGGCGCCACGGGGGTGCTGACCTTGAAGCTGGGTCTGGTGGTGAAGGCCAGCGGTGTGTCGGCCGGCGCGGCGTCGGACTATGCCACGGCAGACGCCACCACCACGGGAGCTCTGCAGGTCACCAGTTCAGATGGCTTGCTGAACTACGGGGCCAGTGACCTGACCCTGTCTGCCAGCGGCGTCTACACGCTGTTCATGCTGGGCAGCAGCACGTCGCCGGTGGGCCAGCTGAACCGGGATCGGTAGCTGCGGCTTCGGGCCCAAGGCTTCAGGCCAGTCGGCCGGCCTGGAAGTCCTGCACGGCCTGGAAAAGCTCTTCCTGCGTGTTCATCACGAAGGGCCCGTGCTGGGCAATGGGCTCGTTCAAGGGCGCTCCGGCGATCAGCACCGCGCGCGCGCCCTCTGGCCCTGCTGTCAGCACCACGCCATTGCTGCCCGGCGTGTTGGCCAGGATGGCCATGCGCTGGCGCTTCACTGGCGTGTCTGCCACGGTGAGTTCGCCGCGGTAGACGTACAGGAAGCCGTTGTGCTTCTCGGGCAGCGGCTGTTCAAAGCGCGCGCCTGGCTCCAGGTGCACGTCCAGGTACAGTGGCTGCGTGGCGTCTCGTTGCACCGCACCTTCCACCCCATGCGTGTGGCCCGCGATCACGTAGGCGCTGGCGCCCGCCGCGTCACCGCTGCCTTGCCAAAGGGGCACTTCGCCAGGGCCGATGTCGCGGTACCAAGGGTCGCGCATCTTGTCGCGCGCCGGCAGGTTCAGCCACAGCTGGAAGCCTTCCATGGCGCCGTCCTTCTGCTCCGGCATTTCGCTGTGGATGACGCCGCGGCCGGCAGTCATCCACTGCACGCTGCCGGGCTCCAGCAGGCCCACGTTGCCGGCGCTGTCGCGGTGGCGCATGCGCCCCTGGATCATGTACGTGATGGTCTCGAAGCCGCGGTGCGGGTGGCTGGGGAAGCCGCCAATGTAGTCGCCCGGGTTGTCGGTGCCGAAGTTGTCCAGCATCAGGAACGGGTCCAGGCGGCGTTGCAGGTTCTGCGTCAGCACACGCGTGAGCTTGACGCCCGCGCCGTCGCTGGTGGCCTGACCTTGCACAAGCCGTTCGACGCGGCGGGGGAGGGTGACGGTGGTGGTGTCCATGGGCGTCACTGTAGCCAGCCGCAGGTCTTGTTGGGTTGCATGGACTTGAAGGCCGCGTTCAATCCCGACGCGGTGGTAATCTGGTCTTCCAGCATGAGGAGACTTGGATGAAAGCGATCTGGAAAGGCACCGTCGTGGCCGAAAGCGACGACACCGTGGTGGTGGAAGGCAACCACTACTTCCCGGCCGAAGCGGTGCACCAGAATTTCCTGCTGCCCAGCAACACCAAGACCATGTGTTCCTGGAAGGGCCAGGCCAGCTACCACACGCTCTTCGTGAACGGCGACGCCAACCCCGATGCCGCCTGGTACTACCCGGACCCGAAAGACGCGGCAGCCGAGATCAAGGGGCGCATTGCGTTCTGGAAGGGCGTGCAGGTCGTCGCATAGGCAGCCGGCCTTGGCGGAACTGTCCGCAGCCCACAAGCGCCGGCTGCGGGACATCTGGCGGTCAGCGGGCTGGCCGTGCCACGACTTGCTGGAGCTGGACCTGCTTGCGGCTGGCCTGTTGACGCGTCACTGGGACAGTGAGAGCCGCGAGACTTTGCGGGTCAGCGACGCCGGCATCCAGTTGCTGGCCGCCACCCGGCAGCGCAACCAGGCGGCGCGGTCGGCGCACGAGGATCTGGTGGCCCGTGTGGCCGTCGAGATGCAACGCGCCGGCAGGTTGGTCTGGCGCGGCTTGACCCTGCGGGCACCTTTGGTGGATGAAACCGGCGCCACGCAATGGGTGATGGCCATGCCGGACGTGTTTTCCATCCGGCACACCACGGTGGAGGACTATGTCGAACCCGTGGTGCACGAGATCAAGGTCAGCCGGGCTGACCTGTTGTCGGACCTGCGAAAGCCCACCAAAGGCCTGGCGTACGCGGCCCTGGCGAGCCAGTGCTGGTACGTGGTGCGCGAAGGCATCGCGGGGCTGGACGATGTGCCCCAAGACTACGGTTTGATGGAAGCCCGGGGCGGCGGTCTGGAGGTGCTGCGGCCGGCGCCGCGGCGGCCGGCGCGCTTGTCCTTCACGGCCTGGATGGTGCTGGCCAGGGCCAGCACCGAGCCCGGCGCGGATGGCGATCTGCAAGCGCAGTTGGGCGACGAAAGCATCTGAAGACTTGGACCTGGCGTGGATTTCGGCGCCAGAAAGCAAAAAGCCCGGCAGAGCCGGGCTTCAGGGCTTGCGGCAAGCTGCCGCAGGCAGGCGTCGATCAGCGACGGCCGAAGATGCGGCGCCGTGCGGCGGTGAAGCCCAGCATGGCCACGCCCACCAGGGCCAGTGAGCCGGGTTCCGGGGTGCTGCCACCGCAAGTGCCGCCGTTGCCTTGGTTGCCGCCGTTGTAGACGCCGGATGTGCAGACGCTACCGGTCAGGCCACTGATCTTGAAGCGGTCATTGCCCACATCCAGCGTGCCGGCGGTACTGGTTGCAGCGGTGCCGAAGTACGTGCTGACGATGAACCAGCTGGAGACCTTGCCACCCAGGTTCACAACTGTCGTGTCCGGCTGCGAGTCCAGGCTTTCCGTGCCCACCAGGGTCCAGCCACTTCCGATCAGCGAGGCGGTGTTCTTGCCCTTGAGCAGGAGATCCATGTTGGCCGCCGTCGTGTCAGCTCCGTCCCAACGCAGAATGGCCACGTCAGCATCGACCGAGCGATAGCCAATCGACACGTTTGTCAGGTTGACCTTGTACGGGCCAAAGTTGATCAGCATGAACTCCTGGGAGCCGCCGCAACCGCCGGTGCCCACGGTACCCGTGCCGCCACCGCAGCTCGTTGTCACGTTGTCAAAGGCGTGCTGGGAGTCGGTGCCCGTCTCGCCGCTGCCGGAGTAGGCACCAACACCGTTGGTGTTGAAGTCACCGATCGATGCGCGAATGAAATTGCCAGTGCCACCTGCGGCAGCATTGCTGTAGGCAGTCGCCGTGATGGTCTCAGCCGGAATACCCGTCGCGCAGGTAACGGTGTTGCCGCCTGCGGTGTACGCGCCCTGGGCCGGCGCCGGATTGCAGTCGGTGCCCAAATTCCACGTGGACGCGGCCGCAGCTTGCCCGCTGTGACCCATGGCGACCACGGCGATTGCGCCGAACACAAAGCTGGTGATTGACTTATTCATCGCAAAACCCTTTTGAAACCGGGAGGAGCCCTGGTGCCTGCCCTTGATGTCTTGACATATGCCAGAACTGGTCCAGGCAGGAAAATATCAATTAGAACAACGACTTGCTTCGTACTGCTGAGGGCTTGATGCACGAAGTGTAAACTTGTGCGACAGCATTCAAACCCCTCATTTGAGCGTCTGGAGCAGCGCTTGAGCGTCTGAGCGGAAGACAAAGCCGGGACCCGAATCCAGTGCTGCACGCAGTTCCTCCCGCGCTTCGACGCCCCGGCCTTTCTTGGCCAGCGCCGCGCCCAGGTAATAGCGGTTCTCCGGGTTGGCCGGGTCACGGACCTTGGCGTCTCGAAGCAACTGCAGACCCCGGTCAGACTGCCCGGCCACGAAGGCTGCCCAGCCAACGGTGCCGATGATGGACGCAGACTGCGGCTTGAGAGTTAGCGCACGCTCCGCCACGGACAGCGCCTGCGGGTCGTTGGTTCGCAGCAGCACATTGGCGTAGTTGTTGAGCGCGTCTGCATCCTGCGGCGTCTGTTCGACCAGGGTCCGGAAGGCGTCCTTGGCGGCGCTGAACTTGCCAGCCCGCGCATAGCCTTCTGCCAGCATGCGGCTCAAGCGTGGGTCGGGGGCGTGGCTTTTGATCCAGGCTTCCAGCATCTTGCCGGCTGCATCCGGGTCTTGCCGCGACAGGCCGACGTAGAGGCGTTGAACGCTGAAGCTTGTTGGCTCAAGTTGGTGGGAGCGTTTGTATGCTTCGACCGCCGCGGGCACCTGGCCGCGCGCCAGCGCCACATCCCCCTTGAGGGCTTGCGCCTGCGCACTGTTG
This sequence comes from uncultured beta proteobacterium, assembly GCA_963750785.1. Lineage (GTDB taxonomy): Bacteria > Pseudomonadota > Gammaproteobacteria > Burkholderiales > Burkholderiaceae_C > Rubrivivax. Next base: position 593,808 of record CAVVSC010000017.1, read on the forward strand.
GCGTTGCGAGCCAGCAGCTCCTTGACAATCTGTTCTGCGGCCGCCGCATCGCCCGCGCGCAGATTGGCTTCGACCGCAAGCGCGCGGGCTGGGATGAAGTCGGGCTGGGCCTGCATGGCCTTGGAAAGCGAAGTCTGGGCGCCTTTGGCGTCGCCGGCCGACATTTGCATGGTGGCAATTTCAGCCAGCAAAGGCGCGTCGAAACCGGCGGTTCGGCTGGCACGGGACAGGAAGGTTTGCGCAGCCGGGTTGTCCTTGGCCGCCATGCGCACGCGAGCGTTGGCCAGCAAGACGGACACGGCGTCAGGCGCCTTGCTGTTCAGCGCCCCCAAGGCCAGCGTCGCGCCTGGGAGATCGCCGCCGGCCAGATGGTGGCTGACGAGAATCAGGCCAGGCCTCAGTTCGCGAGGGCCGCTGTGATCAACAGCCTTCTGAAGAAATCTTGTCGCGACATCGCGCTGCCCCCGAATCAGCGCCAGATCGGCCACGGTCAGCAGCGCATCAACGTTCTTTTCATTCTTGCTGATGATGGCCGAAAGGCGCTTTTCCGCAGGGTCGTACTGTTTGGTCCGGATGTCCAGGCGCGCCAGTTCCAACTGCGCAGGTACAAAGTTGTTGTCAATTGCCAGCGCGGCTTCCAGCGCGGCGCGTGCCTTGTCCGTCTGACCCAGCAAGGCCAGCGCGCGGCCGTGGAGTGCCTGCAGCGACGCTTCCTTGCTCCATCGCTTGACAAGGGCTTCGCTGATGATCAGGGCCTTCTTGCCCTCTCCGCGGCTGACATAGATGTCCACCAAGGCGGCACCCGCGGCAAGCTGGGACGGATCACGGCGGTAAGCGTTTTCAAACTCCGCCAGCGCGTCCCCGCGCTTGCCCCCGCCCACGAGCGTGAGGCCCAGGATGGTCCGGGCCCGGGGGGAGTCCTGGATCTTGATTGCCTCCTGCATCAGTTGGGCAGCACGCGCATGACGCCCTTTTCCCAGCTGGGCTGTGGCCAGGAGGATGAGGACCTGTTGATCGTTGGCGTGCGCTTTCACATAGGCCTCGAAGGCCTCGATGGCCTTGTCGTTCTCGCCTGCGCCCAGGTAGATCTGGCCCAGCAGTTTGGCTGCCGGGCTGTCGGGTTGCTGGCGGACGATCGTTTCCAGGTAGGGGCGTGCCTTCTCGCCGTTGCCGAGGGCGTAGTGGGCCATGCCTCCCATGATCAGAATCTGGGGTCGGAAGCGCAGGGCCGTCAAGGGCACGGTGTCCAGCAAAGCGGTCACCTCCTGCATCTTCGCGCGGGCGCCCTTGGCGTCTGCCTGCCGGTCGGCCACCTGGCCAGCCAGGAATGGCGCCCTGGGATCAGAAGGGCTCAGGCGCTTGACCTCGTTCACATCTCGAAGGACGTCCTCCAGTTGGCCACGGTCCAGGTTCAGGCCTGCCCGGGCGATCAGGGATTCTGTGTGCGTTGCATCGAGAGCCAGTGCCTTGTTGTAGGCTTCCAGCGCCTCGGAAACCCTGCTCTCCACGTGGAAAATGGATCCCGACAGGTACTGAGCCTCGGCTGATGTCGGCGCCAGCTCGATGGCCTTCTTGGCGGCGGCATGGGCTTCGGCAAATTGGCGCGCCCTGATGCGGATGGGAATCTCCGCCTGCCAGGAGTCCGCCACTTTCGGCGCCAGCGCGCGAGCCGACTCGATGAGCTTCAAGGACTCGCGCGGCGAACCCAGATCCGATTGGGCCGCAGCCTTCATCAGCAGAATCTGCGCCTTGGTGGCGTCGGGCAGTCCGTCAGGGTTGAATCGCTCGTCAGACACGATCTGCTGCAACTTGCCTTGGCCGGTGAATGCCTGCGCCAGGTAAACCACCACCTCTGCCCGGTTGACGCCCAGTGTGAGTGCCTCGGTCAGCGCCACTTCTGCCGGGCCCATCGCACCGGTTGCCAGCAGTGATTTGCCGAGCAGAACTTGCGCCGACAGGTTCTTCTTGTCCAGGCGAATGACGTTCTTCAGCTGCACCACCGCGCCCGGGTAGTCCTTCTTCTCGTAGCGCTGGAGAGCGTCTTCGTAGTACTGGGAAGCCTTGGGGTCGGCTGCATGGACCCACGCAGCTGCCCCTGACAACAGCAGGCTGGCAAGCAGCCGGGCAGCGTGGGCTCGGGGAGTGGGGTTCATGGCGGGCACAGCAAGCGTGTCGAAGGGGACCGCAGATATTAGGAGATAGCCCCAAGCCCCAGCCATACCGGGGTCCAGGCAGTGACCTTGCCGTGATGAAGTCCCGTGACCAACCCCGCAGGTGCGGGGTCTCCGAGAGGCCCTTGTCGCGTCCCCGGCAGGGAAGCCCCGCGCTGCCAGGTGCCCGGCGCGCCGCACAATAGCGCCCTTCTCAGCCCGCTGCCACAGCCACACGCTGTGTTCGGCGAGGCCTCAAGCCGGAGTTCGTCACCATGAAACCGATCCTTGCTGCCGGCTGCCTGGCGCTGGCCATTTTGGCTGCCCAGGCACCCGCTGTCGCCGCACCTTTACTGCCGTCCCAGAATATTCCCTGGCTCACAGCGTCTTCGGACGCCGACGTGGACCGGGCCTTTTCCAAAGCCCGCGCCGACAAGAAGCCCGTGCTGCTGTACTGGGGCGCCACCTGGTGCCCGCCCTGCAACCAGTTGAAGGCCACGTTCTTCAACCGCGCGGACTTTGCGGCCCTGTCCAAGAGCTTCGTGGCCGTTCATGTGGACGGCGACCGCCCCGGCGCGCAGAAGTTGGGCAGCCGCTTCAAGGTCAGCGGCTACCCCACCGTGGTGCTGTTCACGCCCCAAGGCCAGGAAATCACGCGGCTCCCCGGTGAAGCCGACGCGCCGCAGGTGATGGCCGTGCTGCAAAGCGGCTTGGCCGGTGGCCGTCCCGCCAAGGCGGTGCTGGAAGATGCCTTGGCCGGCAAGCCGCTGCCCGCGGGCGATTGGCGGATGCTGGCCTTCTATTCCTGGGACACCGACGAACAGCAGCTGGTGCCCAAGGCAGACGTGCCCGGCACCCTGGTTCGACTGGCCGTGGCGCAGGCCGCCCTGCCCGATGCCGACAAGGAAACGACCACCCGGCTCTGGCTCAAGGCCCTGGCGTCCAGCGACGACGGCAAGGGTGTCAAGCCCGACGAAGCCCTGCGCGAACGGGTGCTGAAGGTGCTGGCCGATCCGGCCGCCGCCCGCACGCACATGGACATTCTCACCAGCAGTGCCGACGACATCGTGCGCGTGCTGGACGGTGACAGCGCTGCCGAGCGAGGGAAGCCCGGCAGCCCGCTGGTGCAGGCCTTCGAGGCCGCACTCAAGCGCCTGGAGATCGACACCACGCTGTCCCGCGGTGACCGCATGGGCGCGCTCTACGCGCGTGTGCAACTGGCGCGACTGGGCGAGCCCAAGGAAGCCGTGCAGGTCAAGCTGCCTGAAGCCTTGCTGAAAGAAGTGCGCGAGCATGCAGCCCGGGCCGACCGCGACACGACCGACGGCTACGAGCGCATGGTCGTCATTCCGTTTGGGGCCTCCCTGCTGGCCAAGGCGGGCCTGTGGGACGAAAGTGAAGCACTGCTCAAGTCCAACCTGGCCAAGGCGCTGACGCCCTACTACCTGATGAGCCAGTTGGGCGGCAACGCACGCAAGCTGGGGCGCAAGGACGAAGCCCTGAACTGGTACGGCCAGGCTTTCGACAAGAGCGAGGGTCCGGCCACGCGCCTGCAGTGGGGCGCGGGTTACGTCGGTGCCCTGGTGGACCTGGCCCCGCAGGACGCCACGCGCATCGAGAAGACCGCGTCGCAGCTGTTCGCGGCCGCCGCCAAGGACAGCGGCGCGTTTGAAGGCCGCAGCGTGCGCAGCCTGCAGCGGGTGGCCGGCAAGCTGGCCAGCTGGAAAGCGAATGGCAACGGAAATGGCCAGCAGGCTGCGGCGCTCAAGCGGCTGCAGGCGCAATTGGGTGCGGTCTGCGGCAAGGCGCCTGCGGCCGGCGGCCAGCGGGCGGCTTGCGAAGGCGTCCTGAAGTCCACGTCCGCAGCCAGCGCGGCGCCGAAGAAGTCGGCCTGAAGGGCAAGCGATGACTGAACTGAACTCGACCGGCCGCGCGCGCCGCCGGCTGGCCGGCCTGTTGGCTGCCACGCCCTGGGCAGGCGCCTTGCAGGCTGCCGGCACCGCGCCCGCGGCGGCCTCTGGGCCGGCTCCCGCCCCAGCAGACGGGGGTGAATTCACCGGCCGCTGGGTCCATGCCTTTGCCGCTTACGGCCCACCCAAGTACGGCCCCGACTTCACGCACTTCGACTACGTGAACCCGGACGCGCCCAAGGGCGGCACCTTGAAGCTGAAGAACCCGGACCGCCGGACCAGCTTCGACAAGTTCAACCCCTGGACGACCCGCGGCAATTCGCCCGGCGGCGTGGTGTACTGGATGGTCGAAGGCCTGGGCCACCTGGCGCAGGACGAGCCGTCCACCATGTACGGACTGCTGGCAGAAGCCATCTGGGTGGCGCCCGACTTCAGCAGCGTCAGCTTCCGCATCCGACCGGAAGCCCGTTTCAACAACGGCGACCCGGTGCTGCCCGAAGACGTGGTCCACAGCTTCAAGATGCTGACCAGCAAGGGCGCCGGGCCCAACGTGCAGACCGCGTTGGAGGGACTGGAACGTTGCGAAGTGGTGGACGCCCGCACGGTGCGCTTCACCTTCCGCGAGAAGACCCGCGAACAGGCTTTCACCGCCGGCAGCATGCCGGTGTTCAGCCGCAAGTGGGGCGTGGTGGACGGCAAGGCCAAGACGATGGACGCCATCGTCACTGACCTGCCCATCCTCACCGGCCCCTACCTCATCGACAAGATCGACATGCCCCGGCGGGTGGAGTTCAAGCGCAACCCTGACTACTGGGGCAAGCACCTGGCGGCGCGGCGCGGGCACTTCAATTTCGACCGTGTCATCTACCGGATGTACAGCGACAACCAGATCGCGCTGGAAGCTTTCAAGGCGGGTGAATTCGACCTGATGAAGGAGTACGGCTCGCGGAGCTGGGTGCGCAAGCACAAGGGCGTGAAATGGGACGACGGTCGCATTGTCAAGTTCGACATGCGCACGGGTTACGGCTACTACATGCAGGCGTACGACATCAACATGCGCCGGCCCCTGTTCCAGGACCCGCGGGTGCGCGAGGCGCTGGTCTACACCTACGACTTCGAGACCCTGAACAAGACCAAGGTCTTCACGCGTTGCAACAGCCTGTTCAACAACAGCGAATTCGCCGCCGTCGGCCTGCCAGGCCCCGGCGAGCTGGCTTTGCTGGAGCCCTTCCGCGCTGAGTTGCCACCGCGTGTCTTTGGCCCTGCCTGGCAGGCGCCGCGTACCGACGGCGGCCCGGACGGCCTGCGCCGCAACCTGCTGAAAGCGCGCGAGTTGCTGGAACAGGCCGGCTGGAAACTGGACACCGCCGGCGTGCTGCGCAACGCCAAGGGCGAGCCGTTTGAGTTCGAACAAATGGTGCCGCAGGCCTTGAGCACGGTGGACTGGCCGCGCAATTTGAAGAAGCTGGGCATCACCATGAAGGAGCGGCTGGTGGACTTTGCGCTCTACCGCCGCCGCCTGCAGGCCTACGACTACGACATGATCACCATCGTCGACGGCAGCTTCACCCTGCCCAGTGGCAACGACATGGCACAGTTGATGGGCAGCAAGAGCTTTGCCGAGCCCGGCAACAACAACTTCCGCGGCGTGAAGAGCCGTGCGGCCGACGCGCTGATCGACGCCATGAACAAGGCCGACTCCATTGCCTCGCTGCGCGACGCGTCCCGTGCGCTGGACCGCGTGGCCACCTGGAGCTTCTGGCAGATCCCGGACCTCTACTCCGGTGTGGAAAACGTCAGCCACTGGAACAAGTTCGGCATTCCGAAAGTGCTGCCCAAGTACTTCCGCGCCGACGACATGTTGACCACGTTTGCCGGCTTCGGCCCCTGGCCCTTGTGGACCTGGTGGGACAAGTCGATTCAACCCAAGAAGGCCTGAGCGATGCTGGTCTACATCTTCAAACGCATCGGCCTCATGGTGCCCACCATCCTGGGCGCGCTGACCGTCACCTTCCTGGTGATGCAGTTCGTGCCGGGCGGCCCGGTGGAGCAGATCCTGGCTGAAGCCCGCGCCGGCGGTGGCAGCGAAGGCACGTCCTACAAGGCGGGGCGCGACGTCGACAAGAAGCAGCGTGAGGAACTGATGAAGCAGTTCGGCTTCGACAAGCCCGCGCACGAGCGCTACCTGAAGATGATTGGCGATTACGCCCGCTTCGACCTGGGCAAGAGCTTCCTGCAGAACAAGAGCGTGTGGGAGCTCATCAAGGAGAAGCTGCCCGTGTCGGTGTCGCTGGGCCTGTGGACCTTTCTCATCAGCTACGCCATCAGCATCCCGCTGGGGGTGGCCAAGGCGGTGAGGGAGGGCTCGCGCTTCGACCTGCTGACTACCTTTGGCGTGCTGCTGGGCTACGCCATTCCAGGCTTCGTGCTGGGCGTGCTGCTGATCGTGCTGCTGGCCGGCGGCACCATCTGGGACCTGTTCCCGCTGCGCGGCCTGACCAGCGACAACTTCGACGAACTCAGCCGCTGGGGCCAGGTGAAGGACTACTTCTGGCACCTGACGCTGCCGCTCACCTGCCTGGTCATCCACAGCTTTGCCGTGGTGACCTTGCTGACCAAGAACACCTTTGTCGAAGAGATCCGCAAGCAGTACGTGCTGGTGGCGCGCAGCAAGGGCCTGAGCCAGCAGCGGGTGCTCTACAAGCACATCTTCCGCAATGCGCTGATCCCGCTGGTGACGGGCTTTCCTGCCGCGTTCATCGGTGCCTTTTTCACCGGCAGCGTGCTGATCGAGACGCTGTTCTCGCTGGACGGCCTGGGGCTGCTGAGCTACGAAAGTGTGGTGCGCCGGGACTTCCCAGTGGTGCTGGGGTCGCTGTACCTGTTCACGTTGCTGGGCCTGGTGGTGAAGCTGGTCTCTGATCTGCTCTACACCGTCGTTGACCCGCGCGTGCAGTTCGCGGCCATTGGTAAGTGAGACCCTGATGAGTGCCGTACTGGACACCCCCTCCCCGACGAGTGATGCCGCCGCCGCACCCGCGTCGGTGACGCCCATGTCGCCCAACCAGCGCGCCTGGGCGCGCTTCAAGCGCAACCGCCTGGGCTATGTGTGCCTGTGGATCTTCGGCGTCTTGCTGCTGCTGACCACGGGTGCCGAACTGATCAGCAACGACAAACCACTGGTGGCACGCATCAACGGCCAGTGGTACCTGCCGGTGTTTGCCAACCCGACGGAGAAAGCCCTGGGCGGTGACTTCGAGACGCCCACCGAGTGGAAGGACCCGCTCATCACCGAGCTGCTGGCCAAGCCCGGCAACATCGCGGTGTTCACCTTGAATCCGCACTCGGCCGACTCGCTGGACTACTTCGACAAGTCCTTGCCGCCCGCCGAACCCAGCCGCCGCAACTTCCTAGGCACCGACAGCAAGGCGCGCGACCTGCTGGCCCGGCTGATCTATGGCTTCAGGGTCAGCGTGTGGTTTGCACTGGCGCTCACCTTCGTAGGCACTGCGCTGGGCGTGCTGATGGGTGCGCTGCAGGGCTACTTCGGCGGCAAGGTGGACTTGCTGCTGCAGCGGATCATCGAGATCTGGGGCGCGCTGCCGGAGCTGTACCTGCTGATCATCTTTGCGTCCATCTTTGAGCCTTCGCTGCTCTTGCTGCTGGTGCTGCTGAGCCTGTTCGGCTGGATCGGCTTGTCCGATTACGTGCGGGCCGAGTTCCTGCGCAACCGGTCGCTGGAATACGTGAAGGCCGCGCGTGCGCTGGGCTTGTCCAATGCGCAGATCATCTGGCGACACGTGCTGCCCAACAGCCTGACGCCCGTCATCACCTTCCTGCCCTTCCGCATGGGCACGGCCATCCTGGCGCTGACCAGCCTGGACTTCCTGGGCCTGGGCGTGCCGGCCAGCACGGCCAGCCTGGGCGAGCTGCTCAAGCTGGGCAAGGAGAACCTGGACGCCTGGTGGATCATCGTCAGCACCTTCGTGCTGCTGGTGGGCACGATGATGCTGCTCACGCTGATCGGCGACGCGCTGCGCGATGCCTTCGACACCCGGAAGTCCTGAAGTCATGACAACAGCGAGCGCACCCCTGCTTGAAGTCAGCCACCTGTCCGTGCGCTTTGGCGCATCGACCGTGGTCAACGATGTGTCCTTCAGCATCGCACCCGGCGAGAAGTTTGCGCTGGTCGGCGAATCCGGCTCCGGCAAGAGCATCACCGCGCTGAGCGTGTTGCGGCTGGTCGATGCAGCCACCACCACCGGCGCCATCCGCTTCGACGGCGAGGACCTGGTGCAGCGCACGGACCTGCAGATGCGCAGCATCCGCGGCAGCCGCATCGGCATGATCTTCCAGGAACCCATGACCGCGCTGAACCCGCTGTTCACCGTGGGCAACCAGATCGCTGAAGTGCTGATGCTGCACGAGGGCCTTCTCAAGAACGCCGCGCGGGCACGCGCCATCGAGTTGCTGGCGCGAACCGGCATCCCCGAACCCGAAAGGCGGGTCGATGTCTATCCGCACCAGTTGAGCGGCGGCCAGCGCCAACGCGCCATGATCGCCATGGCCCTGGCCTGCAAGCCACAGCTGCTGATCTGCGACGAGCCGACCACAGCGCTGGACGTCACCATCCAAGCCCAGATCCTGGCGCTGCTGGACGAATTGCAGTCCGAGATGGGCATGGCGCTGCTCTTCATCACGCACGACCTCAACATGGTGCGCCGCTTCACGCACCGCGTGGGTGTCATGGAACGCGGCAAGCTGGTGGAACTGGGTGAAACCGCCACCGTCTTTGCCAACCCGCAGCACGCCTACACGCAGAAGCTGCTGGCCAGCCGACCGCAACGCGTGGTGCAGCCCTTGCCTGCCGACGCGCCCGTGCTGCTGCAGGGCGACGGTGTGGGCGTGAGCTTTGAATTCCGCGAAGGCTTCTTCGGCAAGCGCCAGTTCCGCGCAGTCAAGAACGCCACCCTGTCCTTGAAGCGCGGCGAGACACTGGGCATCGTCGGTGAGTCCGGTTCCGGCAAGACCACGCTGGGCATGGCCTTGCTCGCCTTGCAAGGTCTGTCTGGCGGTTCGGTGAGCCTGGGCGGCGAGCGCATCGACAACGCCGACCGAACCCACCTGCGTGCCATGCGCAAGCGGATGCAGGTGGTCTTCCAGGACCCCTTTGCCAGCCTGTCGCCGCGCATGACCATTGGCCAGATCGTCGGCGAAGGCCTGGCCCTGCACCAGCCGGACCTGGGCAAGACCGCGCGCGAGAAGCGCGTGCTGGAGATGCTGGACGAGGTGGGCCTGTCAGACCGCCACGGCGTGGCCGGCGTGCTGCAGCGCTACCCGCACGAATTCAGCGGCGGTCAGCGCCAGCGCATCGCCATCGCGCGTGCGGTGGTGCTGCGCCCGGAAGTGCTGGTGCTGGACGAGCCGACATCGGCCCTGGACGTGTCGGTGCAGCAGCAGGTGCTGTCCTTGCTGGCCGACCTGCAGAAGCGCTACGGCATGAGCTACGTCTTCATCAGCCACGACTTGGCCGTGGTTCGGGCCATGTCGCACCGCGTGATGGTGATGAAGGGCGGCGACGTGGTGGAAGAGGGCGAAGCCGAAAGCCTCTTCCGCGCGCCGCAGCAGCCGTACACAAAAGAGCTGCTCGCCGCCGCCCACCTGGCCTGAACTACTTCTTCAGGCCTTCGGCCGCCAGCGCTTCCTGCACCGCCGGGCGTGCAGCCATGCGCGCCATGAATGCGCCCAAGTTCTTGAAGCTGCTGATGTCCAGGCCCACGGGCTTGCACCAGTTGGTCACCGTGAACAGGTAGGCGTCAGGCACGGTGAAGCTGTTGCCCATCAGGTAGTCGCGACCTTCCAGCTGGCTGTCCACCCACTGGAAGCGGGTCAACAGGCGCTGGCGGTACAAGGCCTTGCCTTCTTCGGGCATGGCAGGGTTGAACAGCGGGCTGAAGGACTTGTGCAGTTCACTGGTGATGAAGTTGAGCCACTCCATCACGCGGTAACGCTCCATGGTGCCGGCGGCCGGTGCCAGCTGCTTCGCGGGCACCTGGTCGGCGATGTACTGCACGATCGCCGGGCCTTCGGTCAAGCGCTGGCCGTCATTGAGCTCCAGCACGGGCACGTAGCTCTTGGGGTTGATGGTGTTGAAGTCGGTGCCATCGGCCAGCTTCTTGGTCTTGGTGCTGGCAAGGACCAGGTCGAACGGCAGGCCGGATTCGCGCAGCACGATGTGCGGGCTCAGCGAGCAGGCGCCGGGGCTGTAGTAGAGCTTGGTCATACGTGTCTCCAGGGTCTTTGTTGGGTTGAGGGCTGGCATCATCGCTGCCAAACGGCTGGTCTTCATTGCAAGGCATTGAATGGCCCCGCCGGAACGCTCGAATTTGAACCCGGAAGGAACGCCCCATGAAGACCCGAGCTGCCGTGGCCTGGAAGGCCGGCGCCCCGCTGACCATTGAAACCGTGGACTTGGAAGGCCCGCGTGCCGGCGAAGTGCTGGTCGAGATCAAGGCCACCGGTATCTGCCACACCGACCAGTACACCCTGAGCGGTGCCGATCCCGAAGGCCTGTTCCCGGCCATCCTGGGCCACGAAGGCGCGGGCGTGGTGCTGGAAGTCGGCGCTGGCGTGACCGGCTTGAAGGCCGGCGACCATGTGATCCCGCTCTACACGCCCGAATGCCGCGGCTGCAAGTTCTGCCTCAGCCGCAAGACCAACCTCTGCCAGCTGATCCGCGGCACGCAGGGCAAGGGCCTGATGCCCGACGGCAGCAGCCGCTTCAGCCTGGGCGGCAAACCCATCCTGCACTACATGGGCACCAGCACCTTTGCCAACCACATCGTGGCGCCGGAAATCGCGCTGGCCAAGATCCGGCCCGACGCGCCCTTTGACAAGGTCTGCTACATCGGCTGCGGCGTCACCACCGGCGTTGGAGCGGTCATCTTCACAGCCAAGGTGGAAGCCGGTGCGAACGTGGTCGTGTTCGGCCTGGGCGGCATCGGCCTGAACGTGATCCAGGGCGCAAAGATGGTGGGCGCGGACAAGATCATCGGCATCGACCTCAACCCCGGCCGCGAAGCCATGGCGCGCGAGTTCGGCATGACGCACTTCATCAACCCGAAGCACGTGGACAACGTGGTCGATGCTATTCAGCAGCTGACCGACGGCGGCGCCGACTACAGCTTCGAATGCATCGGCAACGTGAACACCATGCGCCAGGCGCTGGAGTGCTGCCACAAGGGCTGGGGCCGCAGCATCATCATCGGCGTGGCCGCGGCAGGGCAGGAGATCGCCACGCGGCCTTTCCAGCTGGTGACGGGGCGCAAGTGGGAAGGTTCGGCCTTTGGCGGTGCGCGTGGCCGAACCGATGTGCCAAAGATCGTCGACTGGTACATGGAAGGCAAGCTGCGCATCGACCCGCTCATCACGCACACCTTGAAGCTCGAAGACATCAACCATGGCTTTGAATTGATGGAGCGTGGGGAAAGCATTCGCAGCGTGGTCGTGTTCTGAAAAGCGAAGGGGGCCCAAAGGCCCCCTCTTTTTTGTGGCAAGCGAAGGGCTGAGTGCTTCAGCTCTTCCGTGTGCGGCGCGCGCCGGCACCCGCTGCAGCCAGCGCCAAGGCCACCAGCGCCAGGCTGCCGGGCTCCGGGACCGTGGTGCCGAAACGCGAGTCGTTGTCGGTGTCCTGGCGGAAGCTGAAGTCGGTGCGCGGGCCGCCATTGCCGAAGTTGACGGTGAGCACCTGGTACAGGTCGCCCACGGCTGCGTTCGGGCTGATGGCCACCACGCTGCTGTAGGTGGCGACGGCGTCGATCGAACCATCGGTGAACGTGAAGTCAGCGCCGCTGGCCGAATCGGGCGTGCCAGGGGACGGGTTGGTCGTGTCCAGCACGGTCAGCGCATTGGTGCCGTCGATGATCAGGCTCATGATCTGACCCAGGTTCGGGGTCATCGCAAAATTCCAGAGCGCGGCAAAGGTGTCGCCGTTGACGGACAGGCCCCAGCCCGAGCCTGTGACGCCGCCGGAATTGGCGCCCGTGGTGGCCCAGCTGAGCGTTTCGGTCAGGCCGCCGGAGAACGAAGCCGTGATCGACAGGCCCGACATCATGGCGCCCGTGGTGGAGAAGCCGGTGAGGCCGGGAATGGTGTTGATGTTGGTGTTGTCTTTGACAATCACCGCGCCGGCCTGAGCATTTCCAAAGGCAAGTGAGGCGGCGGCGGCAAGCGCGGCCAAAGCGAATCGAGTGGATCGGGTCATGGAAACTCCCTGGTGGGTTGGGGCCGAACTTGGACGCGGTGGTGCGCATGAGGAAATTGCGCCTTGAAACACTCACCAGCCTCCGGCCGTGGCTGTTCACCCGAGCTTGCATCGTCCGGGCCAGGGTTACCCCCTATCTTCAAGTTTCGCTGCAGCAGCAAGCACTTGCGCTGAGATCGCGGCGCGAGGCCGACACCTTGTAGACACCCAGCCCCGCCCGCCTGTCAGCTTTGCCGACAGAGCCGGTCTCCATCCTTCAGGGGAGATTCCCGCATACCGGGCAATGGGCTTGTCTGCTCATGTGCACTTCGTCCCAGCGCATCGACCGCGCGTCCAGCATCAGCAGACGGCCGGCCAAAGGCTTGCCGATGCCCGCCAGCAACTTCAGCGCTTCAGCGGCCTGCACCGTGCCGATGATGCCCACCAAGGGCGCAAACACGCCCATGGTCGCGCAGGCCACTTCCTCGAAGGCCTGGTCTGGAGGGAACAGGCAGCCATAGCAAGGCGCCCCGGCCTGACGCACGTCGTAGACCGACACCTGGCCGTCAAAGCCGATGGCCGCACCGCTGACCAGCGGCACCCGGTGTTTCACGCAGGCCGCGTTCACCGCATGGCGCGTCTTGAAGTTGTCGCTGCAGTCCAGCACCACGTCCGCATCCGCGACCAGTTCGTTGAGAAGCGCTTCGTCGGCGCGCCGGGCAAGCGCTCGCACCTGCACCTCTGGGTTGATGGCGGCAATCGACATGCGAGCCGATTCGGCCTTGGGCTGGCCCACGCGGGACAGGTTGTGGGCGATCTGGCGCTGCAGGTTGGTCACATCCACCGTGTCGTGGTCCACCAGGGTCAGGCGGCCCACGCCGGCAGTGCCCAAGTACAAGGCCGCTGGAGAGCCCAGACCGCCTGCGCCGATGATCACGGCGTGGGACTGCAGCAGCCGGGTCTGGCCTTCGATGCCGATCTCGTCCAGCAGGATGTGGCGCGAATAGCGCAGCAGTTGGTTGTCGTCCATGTCATGCGTCAGGGCTTGGGTTTCCTGAAGTGCCACCAGGGCAAGGCTGCCGTCAGTGACAAGACGCGCCCTGGCTCCATCAGCTCATATCCAGGCAAGGCCGCGACGGCAGCTTGCCACTGCGCGTGCGACAGCGTGCGGCGCAGGGCTTGCACGGCAGGGTCTTCCAGCCTGTGGGCCAGGCAGACCAGGAAGTACTCGTCCTGGGCCAGGGGCACAAAGCCCAGGCCGAAGGCCTGGGCTGCGGCTTCCAGGCCGATCCCTGCGTCGGCCTGCCCGCCCGCCACCGCCGCCGCAACGGCGTTGTGGCTGTCTTCCGTGCCAACGTCCAGCAGTTGGTGTTCCTGCAGCTTGGCTTGCGCCAGCAGGTGCTGCGTCAGCAGCCGAGTGGCTGAACCGGCCTGCCGCCATTTGAAGCGCGCACGCAAGGTGGCCACGTCTGCCAGGCCGCGGATGTTCAAGGGGTTGCCCGCCGCCACCATGAGTCCCTGGGTGCGCCGGCTGCAGCCGATGAGTTTGTGCAGACCGGGCTTGAGCAGCGGCTTCAGGCTGGCTGCAAAGAGTGGCGCGCCTTCCTCCAACGGTGGCACGTGAAAGCCGGCCACCGTGCAGCGGCCTTCGGCCAGCGCGCGCAAAGCGTCGATGCTGCCGGCAAATCGCAGGTCGATGTGCAGCTGCTCGGCGCTGCTGGCGGTGTCGCGCAACGCGGGCAGCGCCAGGTCGTGGCTGGCGTACATCGTCAGCACCTGCTGCTGGCCGTCCAGTGCCTCTGTCAGCACGCGGCTCAGTTCCGCGCGCAGGGCTTCGATGTGCGGCGTGAGGCGCACCCGGGCCTGCGTCTCGGCCCACAACAGGCGTTCGGCAAAGGGCGTCAGGCGTGCGGGCTGGCCCTGGGTCCAGTGCACCAGCGCTTCGCCCATCACGTCCTGCCATTGACGCAGCTGCCCCCACACATGGCGGTAGCTCTGGTTCAGCGCCGCGGCCGCGCGCTGGATGCTGCCGTGTTCATGCACGGCCAAGAGCAGATCGAACAGCGGGTTGTGTACGGCCGCGCCGGCCTGCGCAGTGGTGTCGAAACGGTATTGCAGGTGGACGCCGCGGGCTTTCATCACCGCATTGTCGTGCGCGGCCCAGGGTTCAAGCGCCGAAGAGCCTCTTGAACCACGCGGCGATGCGGGCCAACAGGCCCTGCGGAGCGGCGGACCCTGCAGGTGCCGGGGACGCGACACCGTATCGCTCCTGCAGCTTGGTGTTGAAGGTCTCGAAGAACTCGGTGGCCATCTTCTGCGCCGCCATGTCAACCAGGCGCGAGCCGATCTGCGCGATCTTGCCGCCCACGGTGGCGTGCGCGGTGTAGTGCAACACGGTGGTTTGCGGGCCGGTGCTCTCCAGCTTGATCTCGGCCGTGCCTTTGCCGTGGCCGGCCGCGCCGCCCTGGCCTTCGAAGCGCAGGGTGTAGCTGTTGGGTGGCTGCAGGTTTTCCAGTTGCAGCTTGCCCTTGAACTTGGCCTTGACCGGGCCGATGGCGGCCGTCACCAAGACCTCGTACTGGTTCTCGCCGGTGGGCGTGATGCCCTCGCAGCCGGGGATGGCGGCCTGCAGCAGCGTGACGTCGTTGAGCGCTTCCCAGGCCTGGGCCTGGCCCACGGGCAGGGTTTGTTGGTTGGTGAGATCCATGTTGGGTTTTGTTCAGGAGTGAAGGGTTTCAGCGCATGGGTTTCAGCGCAGACGGCGCGGCGCACCCGGTCGTGTCAGCACCGCCGCCAGTTCTTCCAGGCTTTGCAGGTTGTGCGCCGGCAGAAAAGCGTCGCAGTGCGGCAGCATGGCCTTGATGCCTGCGGCCTTGGGTTCAAAGCGCGCAAAGCGCAGCAGCGGGTTCAACCAGATCAGGCGCCGGCAGCTCTTGTGGAGGCGTTCCATCTCGAAGCTCAGGTCCTTCGTATCGCCATGTTCCAACCCGTCACTGATCAGCAGCACGGTCGCATTGCCCGGCACCACGCGGCGCGCCCAGCGGCGGTTGAATTCCGCCAGGCTTTGCGTGATGCGCGTGCCGCCAGACCAGTCCTGCACGGTACCCACGACCTGGCCGACGGCGACGTCTGGGTCGCGGCTTTTCAAGAGCCGCGTGGTGCGGGTCAGGCGGGTGCCGAAGACAAAGCTCTCGACGCGCGACTCCGCGTGGCCCAGCGCATGCGCAAAGTGCAGCAGCATGCGCGAATAGCGGCTCATGCTGCCGGAGATGTCAGCCAGCAGCACCAGCGGCGCCGGTTGCGTGCGGCGCTGGCGCCAGCGCAGGGTGGTGAACTCGCCGCCCTTGCGGCCCATCGCCGCCAGGGTGGCGCGCCAGTCGGCGCGGCCCGGGCGCGCGGCGGGCTTGGTGCGTCGTGTAGTGAGCGGTTCGAACAGCAAGCGCAGTTGCAGCAGCATGCGCCGGGCTTCGCGCCATTCGTCGGCCGTCATCGTTTCGAAGTCGGCCTTGCGCAGCACTTCGCGGTCGTTCCAGGTCAACTCGGCGTTGATCTCGGTTTCTTCCGGCGCGTCGTCGGGCGGCGGCGGGTCGTTCTGGCGCGGGAACAGCGCTTCACCCAAGCGACGGTTTTCCGGCGGTTGCGGCACCGCGCCTGGCTTCAGCTGCACCTTGGGCAGCAGCATGGCGCGCATGCGGCCCATGAGGTCGGGGTCGCGCCAGAAGAGTTCGAATGCCTGGTCGAAGAGTTCGCGGTGCTCCACGCGGTCCAGCAGGCAGGCGCTCAGCACATCGTGCAGTTCGCGCTTGCTCGACAGGCCCGCAACCCCCAGCGCCTGCAGGCTGAGTGACACGCGGTCCGTGCCCACAGGCATGCCGGCATGGCGCAGCACGCGGGCAAAGTGCATGACGTTTTCGGCCAGCCGGCCCGGCGTCTGGCGGGCGGGGATCATGGGGTGCCTAGGCGGCCGTGGCCAGCCGCTTCACTTCGTCCAGCAGCTTCAGCGCCTGCGCGCCCTGCACCTGGGCGATGTCGTCCTGGTACTTCAGCAGCACGCCCAGGGTGTCCTGCAGCACCTGGGGGTCCAGCACGATGGTGTCCAGTTCCATCAGCGCGCGAGCCCATTCGATGGTCTCGGCAATGCCGGGCAGCTTGTACAGCTCCAGGCTGCGCAGGCTCTGCACGAAGGCGACGATCTGCTGCGCCAGCTGTTGTGAGGCACCGGGCACACGCCGCTGCAGGATCTGCAGTTCGCGCTTGGCGTCGGGGTAGCCGACCCAGTGGTACAGGCAGCGGCGCTTCACCGCGTCGTGGATTTCGCGTGTGCGGTTGCTGGTCAGCACCACCACGGGCGGCTCCAGGGCTTTCACCGTGCCGAGTTCGGGGATGGTGATCTGGAAGTCGCTCAGCACCTCCAGCAGGAAGGCTTCAAAGGGCTCGTCGGCACGGTCCAGCTCGTCGATCAGCAGCACCGGTGCCACCGGATTGGCGGGGTCTATGGCTTGCAGCAGCGCGCGCTTGATGAGAAAGGTCTCGCTGAAGAGGCTTCGATTCAGGTCAGCGCCGACACGACCCTGCGCCTCGGCCATGCGGATTTCCAGCATCTGCCGCGCGTAGTTCCATTCGTAGGCGGCACCGGCCAGATCCAGGCCTTCAAAACATTGCAGGCGGATCAGCGGCCGGCCGAGCATGGCCGACAGCGTCTTGGCGATCTCGGTCTTGCCGGTCCCGGGCTCACCTTCCAGGAACAGCGGGCGCTGCAGCTTCAGCGCCAGGTACAGCGTGGTGGCGAGCTGCCGGTCGGCAACGTAGTCCAGCAACAGCAGGCGCTGTTGCGTGTCTTCGATGCTGGTCGGCAGCCCTTCCACTTTTGACCTGGTCTTGTGACGTCTTAGCTTGCGGCGACCGCGCGCGAAGCCAGCACCGGGATCAGCGCGGCGCGGTACTCGGCGCTGCCGTGCAGGTCCGTGTTCAGGCCGTCGGCGCTGACGGTGGCGCCCTTCAGCGCGTCGGCACTCCAACTGCCCGCCAGCTTGGCTTCCAGTGTTCCAGCACGGAACACACTGGCGCCCGCACCCGTGACGGCCACGCGCACACCCTGCGGCCCCTTGCTGACGAACACGCCCACCAGCGAAAAGCGCGAGGCGGGTTGCTTGAACTTCTGCCAGGCCGCCTTTTCGGGCACCGGGAAGCTGACGGCCGTGATGACCTCGCCTTCGGCCAGCGCGGTTTCGTACAGGCCCTTGAAGAAGCTGTCGGCGGCGATGGTGCGGGTGTTGGTGTGGATGGTGGCGCCCAGTCCCAGCGCGGCCGCGGGGTAGCAGGCGGCAGGGTCGTTGTTGGCCAGACTGCCGCCGATGGTGCCGCGGTTGCGCACCTGGCGGTCGCCGATGTTGCCGGCCAGCGCCGCCAGGGCGGGGATGGCCTTGGCCACATCCGCGTTGGCTGCCACTTCGGCGTGCGTGACCATGGCGCCGATCTTCACCGTGCCGCCAGCCACCGTGATGCCCTTGAGCTCGGCGACGCCGGCCAGGTCCACCAGCGCTTCCGGCGCGGCCAGGCCCAGCTTCATCGAAGCCAGCAGGCTCTGTCCGCCGGCGATGATCTTGGCGCCGCTGACTTTGGCGGCCGTGGCTGCAGCAGCCACGGAAGAAGGGGTTTCGTAGTTGAACGCTTGCATGTCTTGTGCTCCTTCTTCGCTTCAGTTCACTGCCCGGGCTGCTTTCCACACCGTGAACGGCGTGGCGGGCATGGGGACGTCTTTCACCCCCAGAGCATGGCAGATCGCGTTGATGACGGCAGGCGGCGAACCGATGGCGCCGGCTTCACCGCAGCCCTTCACGCCCAGCGGATTGTGCGTGCAAGGCGTGCCCTTGGCCGTTTCCACGGTGAAGCTGGGCAGGTCGTCGGCGCGCGGCATGGCGTAGTCCATGTAGCTGCCGGACAGCAACTGGCCCGTTTCGGTGTCGTACACACCGTGCTCCAGCAGCGCCTGGCCGATGCCTTGCGCCAGGCCGCCGTGCACCTGGCCTTCGACGATCATCGGGTTGACGATGTTGCCGAAGTCGTCGCAGGCCGTCATGCGTTCGATGGTGGTCTTGCCGGTAGCCGGGTCGATTTCCACTTCGCAGATGTAGGTGCCCGCGGGGTAGGTGAAGTTGCTGGGGTCGTAGAAGGCGTTCTCGTTCAGGCCCGGCTCCAGCTTGTCGTGCGGGAAGTTGTGCGGCACGTAGGCGGTGAGCGACACGCTGGCAAAGGGCACCTTCTTGTCGGTGCCGGCCACCTTGAATTCGCCGCCTTCGAAGACGATGTCGCCTTCAGCCGCTTCCATCAGGTGGGCCGCGATCTTCTTGCCCTTGGCGACGATCTTGTCCACGGCCTTCACGATGGCCGTGCCGCCAACCGCCAGCGAGCGGCTGCCATAGGTGCCCATGCCGAACAGCACCTTGCCGGTGTCACCGTGCTCAATGCTGATGTCGTCGAGCGGGATGCCCAGCTTGTCGGCCACCACCTGCGCGAAGGTGGTCTCGTGGCCCTGGCCGTGGCTGTGGCTGCCGGTGAAGATGGTGACCTTGCCGGTGGGGTGCACGCGCACCTCGCCCGCTTCGAAGAGGCCCGCCCGTGCGCCGAGTGCGCCCGCCACGGAAGACGGTGCGATGCCGCAGGCTTCGATGTAGGCGCTGTAGCCCAGGCCGCGCTTCATGCCCTTCGCTTCACTGGCGGCGCGGCGCGCTGCGAAGCCGGCCACATCGGCCAGTTCAATGGCGCGGCGCATGGTGGCGTCGTAGTCGCCCGTGTCGTAGGTCAGGCCCACGGGGCTGGCGTAAGGGAAGGTGGTGATGAAGTTGCGGCGGCGGATCTCCGCCGGGTCCAGCTTCATCTCGTGCGCCGCCGTTTCGACGATGCGTTCCAGCAGGTAGGTCGCCTCAGGCCTGCCGGCGCCACGGTAGGCGTCCACCGGCGCGGTGTTGGTGAACACGGCCGTCACCTCGCACCAGATCTTGGGCGTCTTGTACTGGCCGGCCAGCAGCGTGGCGTGCAGGATGGTCGGGATGCAGGTGGAGAAGGTGCTGAGGTAGGCCCCCATGTTGGCCGTGGTCAGCGCGCGCAGGCCCAGGAAGTGGCCGTCCTTGTCCATGGCCAGTTCGGCGGTGCTGACGTGATCGCGGCCGTGGGCGTCGGACAGGAAGGCTTCGCTGCGGTCGCAGGTCCACTTGATGGGGCGCTTGATGGACTTGCTGGCAAACACCAGCGCGGTTTCCTCGCCATACAGGTAGATCTTGCTGCCAAAGCCGCCGCCCACGTCGGGTGCGACGACGCGCATCTTGTGTTCCGGGATGCCCAACACGAACGCGCACATCAGCAGCCGTTCCACGTGCGGGTTCTGGTTGCTGACGTAGAGCGTGTAGTTGTCGGCGTTGCTGTCGTAGCTGGCATTCGCGGCACGCGGCTCCATCGCGTTGGGAATGAGCCGGTTGTTGCGGAAGTTCAGCGTGGTGATGTGCGCGGCGGTCTTGAAGGCGGCTTCCGTGCCTTCCTTGTCGCCAATGCCCCAGTGGTAGCAGACGTTGTTGGGCGCTTCCACGTGCACGCTGCTGGCGGCGCCAGCGGCCAGCGCGGTGTCAACGACGGGGGCAATCTCTTCGTAGTCGACTTCGATCAGCGCGGCAGCGGCCTTGGCCTGTTCCAGTGTTTCGGCCACGACCATGGCCACGCGGTCACCCACATAGCGCACTTTCCCATCGGCCAGCACCGGGTGCTTGGGCTCCTTCATGGGCGTGCCGTCGAGGTTGTTGATCAGCCAGCCGCAGGGCAGCCCGCCGACGGCCTTGAAGTGCTCGCCGGTGAAGATGTCCAGCACGCCTTCGGCCTTGGCCGCGGCGCTGGTATCCAGCCGCTTGATGCTGGCGTGGGCGTAGGGGCTGCGCAGGAAGTACGCGTAGGTCTGGCCCTGCAGCGAGATGTCGTCGGTGTACTGGCCCTTGCCAGTCAGGAAGCGGCCGTCTTCACGGCGCTCGATCGACTTGCCGATGAATCCGGGGATGGGAGCGTTCATGTGCATGTCCTCCGTTCAGGCCTTCATGCCCGCAGCGCCCAGCTGCACGGCCTTGACGATGTTGTGATAACCCGTGCAGCGGCAGATGTTGCCTTCCAGGGCTTCACGCACTTGGGTTTCGCTGTGGCAACCGTGGCGCTGCACCAGGTCCACCGCGCTCATCACCATGCCCGGGGTGCAGAAACCGCACTGCAGGCCGTGGCAGGTCTTGAAGGCGGCCTGCATCGGGTGCATGGTGCCGTCGGCCGCGGCCAGGCCTTCGATGGTGGTGACGCTCTTGCCCTGCGCCTGCGCGGCCAGCATGGAGCAGCTCTTGACGGCGCGGCCGTCCACGTGCACGGTGCAAGCGCCGCACTGGGACGTGTCGCAGCCGACATGGGTGCCGGTGAGGCGCAGGTCCTCGCGGATGAATTCGACCAGCAAGGTCTGTGGGTCGACGTCCCGGCTGACGGCCTTGCCGTTCACGGTGAGGCTCAATCGCATGCTCATGACCTTGTCTCCTAGTCTCGTTTGAGTGGAAGCGGATTCTGGGCAGCGCGGCGCTCCGCCGCACCCCCGCGCTTGTCCCTATGAGGCCGCGCGCCCGTGACAAGGACAAGTCAGGGAAAGCCCGCAGTCGGCACGGCGGCTCTGCTTGCGCTACCTTCGGTGCCCATGGACAACGTCGACCTTCAAGTGATGCGCCAGGTGCTGGCCTGGCAGCAGGCCGGGCACCGCGTGGTGCTTTCCACCATCACCCGCACCTGGGGCAGCGCGCCGCGGCCGCCGGGCAGCAGCGTCGCGATCCGAGACGACGGGCTGGTGGCGGGTTCGGTCAGCGGCGGCTGCATCGAAGACGACCTGATCGACAAGGCCCGGCAGGGCGCGCTGGTGGCGGGTGTGCCGCAGGTGGTGCGTTACGGCATTGACGCCGATGCGGCGCACCGCTTCGGCCTGCCGTGCGGTGGCCTGATCGAACTGGTGCTGGAACCGGTGCAGCCGCACACCCAGCTGCCTGAACTGCTGCAGCGCTTGGAGCGCGGCGAACGGGTGCGGCGCGTCCTGACCTTGTCCACGGGCGAAGTGCGTCTGGAGCCGTCAGGCGCCGCCGATGAACTGGCACTGACCGACACCACGCTCAGCACGCACCACGGCCCCAGCTGGCGGCTCTTGCTGATCGGCGCCGGCCAGATGACGCAGTACCTGGCGCAGATGGCCCAGGCCCTGGGTTACCAGGTGACCGTGTGCGACCCGCGCGAGGAGTACGCCACCGGCTTTGACGTGCCCGGCGCGACCCTGCTGCGCACCATGCCCGACGACACCGTCACGGCGCTGAAGCCCGACGGCCACATGGCCATCATCGCCTTGACGCACGACCCCAAGCTGGACGACCTGGCGCTGATGGAAGCACTGAAGTCACCGGCCTTCTACGTGGGCGCCATTGGCTCGCGCGTGAACCAGGCCAAGCGCAAGGAACGCCTGAAAGACCACTTTGGCATGAGTGATGCCGAGTTGTCGCGCCTGCATGGCCCGGTGGGGCTGAAGAACGGCGCGCGTACGCCGCCGGAGATCGCGGTCAGCATCCTGGCCGAGCTGACGGCCGTGCGCTATGGCTACAGCGTGCCGGACCCGGTGGCGGTGGGTGCGGTGGCTGTGGTCGACGCGGGCTGCGTGACCTGACCGGGCTTCAACGCCTGGGCGGCACGCGCTTGCGCTGCGTCAGCCCATAGACCCCGGACAACGCCAGCACCGGCCACAGCATGGTGCTGAGTGCCACCCAGCCCAGGCGTGCGGCCAAGGTGTTGTCAGCTTCGCCCGGGCGGCGCGTGCTGCCTTCGCTGAAGTGGTGCCGGTGGGAAAAGGTGAGCAGGCCAAACAGCACGCCGGTCACAAGGAAGACGGTCAAGGGCAAGGTCATGTTCGCTCCTGGGTCATCTGTCAGCCAGCGCTGACAGATGACCCAGTCTGCACTCCTTGACGTTCCCTGGCAAGCGTGGGTTGTGATTCCTGTCGCGAGGGTGCCCGGGCTCGTGTACCAAGCGGGCACGCAGGGCGCAGGCAGGGCGGTGCCCAGCTTGGCTGCCGGCGCCTACCGCTCAGGGTGCGCTGAAGCCGTGGTTGGCCAGCACGGCCTGGCCAGGGGCCGACAGCAGGTAAGCGACAAAGTCGCGGGCGGTGCCGGTGACGGGCTGCATCAGCACCACCCCGTAGCGGGCCGCCACGTTCAGTGCATCGGGCACCGCGAGGATCTGCAACTGCGGCTGTTCACGCCGCGCCTGGGCGGCGTTGGTGCAGTAGGTGACGAAGGCGTCGGCCTGGCCGCCTGCAACCATGTCGCCATAGACGCTGCGATTGGCCGGTGGTGGTGGTGAGCCGGGGCCGCCGGTCAGCTGCAGCGCGCGTGCCTTCAGCGTCGCGGCGGAACCCACGCCGGCCGCGCCGGTGGCTTCGATGCGGTCGAACATCTCAAACGCGTAGTCGCCCGAAGGGTCGGCCTTGGGTGTGGACGTGGCCAGCTTGACGTCGCTGTCCAGCAGCCGCTGTGCCAGCGACTTGCCCTGCAACGAAAAGCCGGGCGCCGCCAGCACGCACAGCGTGTTTCGCGCGAAGGCCCGCACGGGCTCGGCCTTGCCGCTCAAGGCCAGGGATCGTGGATGCTCCATATTGGCAGACGCGAAAACCTGGGCCGCCTCACCACTGGCGATGCGGTCGCGCAGCAGGCCGGACGCGCCGTAGGTCAGGCGAACGGGACCGCTGCCGCTCTTCTCGAAGTCGGCGGCCACCTCGTTGAGCGCAGCACGCAGGCTGCCGGCGGCGTACACCGCCAAAGGTGCAGGCGCCTGCGCAGACGCGGCATCTGCGCCGAAGGCTGCGGCCACCAGCGCTGTCAAGACGGTGGTCTTCATCTCGCGTTGGGAAAGAACAGCTGCTCGCCGCCTATCTTGTAGGCCGCGATGTTCTGCTGACCTGCGGGCGACAGCACCCAGTCTGCAAACTGTTGCGCCAGGTCTGCCTTGATGTGCGGGAACACGCTGCGGCTGACCACCATCACACCGTACTGGTTGAACAGGCTCTTGTCGCCTTCCACCAGGACGACCAGGTCACCGCGGTTCTTGAAACTGAGCCAGGTGCCGCGGTCCGTGAGCACGTAGCCGTTCAGCGATGAACCCATGTTGAGTGCCGGGCCCATGCCGCAGCCGCATTCCTTGTAGCCCGCAGGCTTGGCCTTGGCCACGTCGATGCCGGCTGCCCGCCACAGGCGCAATTCGGCCGCATGCGTGCCGCTCTTGTCGCCGCGGCTCACGATGGACTGCGAAGTACCGGCCAGTTTCTTCAGCGCGTTGCTGATGTTGTTGCCCCTGACGCCCGCCGGATCGTCCTTCGGTCCGACCATCACGAAATCGTTGTACATGACGTCCCGGCGCTGCGTGGAAAAGCCCTCGGCAACGAACTTCAGCTCGGCCGCGGTGTCGTGCACGAAGAGGATGTCGGCGTCGCCACGGCGCCCTGTGTCCAGCGCCTGGCCGGTGCCGACAGCCACCACGCGCACATCGATGCCGGTGGCGGCCTTGAAGGCCGGCAGCAGGTGGCCAAACAGGCCGGATTGTTCGGTGCTGGTGGTGCTGGCCATCACGATGAACTTGGCCGGCTTGTCTTGAGCGAAAGCGGGCAGTGCGCTGCCCGCCGCGGCTGCCAGCGCCAGTGCAGTGAGGATGCGACGAAGTCGGGAGGTGTTCTTCAGGTGATCCAAGGCAGTTCTCCTTTGAGGAATTGCTGGGCTTGCTCGGGCAGGCCAGGTCTTTCGAAAAAGTCGCGCACCGGTCGTTCGACCACCAGACGGCCGGCTTCCAGGTACGCCACGCGTGTGGCCAGGCGCTTGGCCTGGCCGAGGTTGTGGGTGCTGAAGACCAGCGTCACACCTTCGCTGGCGAAGTCAGCCATCAGGTCTTCCACCTCGCGCTTGGCGCTGGGGTCCAGGCTGGCGGTGGGCTCGTCGAGGAACAGGATGTCGGGCTTGAGGGCCCAGGCGCGTGCCAGCGCCAGGCGCTGCTGCTGCCCACCACTGAGCGTGCGCGCCGCGCGGTCGGCCAGGCTGACCAGGCCCACGCGGGCCAGGGCGCGCAAGCTGCGTGTCCGGCGCTCAGCCGCGGGCACGCCCTGCAGCCACAGGCCCAGTTGCACGTTCCAGTGCACCGGCAGGTTGAGCAGGAACGGGCGCTGGAACACCATGGCGGAGACAGGCGCCCGACCTTCCGGGTGCAGCGCGTGCGCCAGCCGCGTGCCGCGGCCGTGCGCAGCAGGCAGCAGGCCGTGCAGCAGGCGCAGCAGGCTGGTCTTGCCGCTGCCATTGGCGCCAACCAGGGCCAGTCGGTCACCACGCTGGAGCGACAGGCTGACGCCTGCGAGTGCCAGCGTGCTGCCAAACTGCGCGCCGGCGTCGTGCAGCGTGATCAGGGGCTGGGCTGGTGAAACGGAAGGCGCCGCTTTCGTCAAGCCATGGCCTCCACACCGCCCGCGCCCTGGCGCGCGCCGCGCAGCGTCAGCAGCGCCACGCCCGCATTGAGCGCGCCCACCACCAACAGCAGCACCAGTCCGAGTGCCAGGGCCAGCGGCAGGTCGCCCTTGCTGGTTTCCAGTGCGATGCTGGTCGTCATCACGCGCGTGACGCCGGCGATGTTGCCGCCGACGATCATCACCGCGCCAACTTCGGCAATCGCGCGGCCAAATGCCGTGAGCAGCAGGGTCAGCAAGCCCAGGCGCTCGTGCACCAGCAGCACCAGTGCGGTGGCAACCGGGCCCGCGCCCAGAGACTGCAGCTGGTCACCGCCCTCGGCCAGCGCGGACAAGAGCAGCCGCCGCGACAGCGCTGCGACCAGGGGCACGACCAGGATGCTTTGTGCCACCACCATGGCAGTGGGCGTGAAGAGGATGCCCCAGCTGCCCAGCGGCCCCTGGCGAGACAGCAGCAGGTAGACCAGCAGGCCCACCACCACGCTGGGCAGGGCCAGCAGCGTGTTCACCAGGCCTACCACCACGCCCTGGCCGGGGAAGCGCGTCACAGCGAGCGCGGCACCCACCGCAAGTCCCAGCAGCCCGCCCAGCATGCAGGCGGTGCCGCTGACCTGAAGGGACAGCCAGACGGTTTGCAGCAGACGTTCGTCGCCCTGGGTCAGCATCTGCGTGGCAGTGCCCAGGCTTTCGGTGATCACGGACATGGGGCCGCGATTGTCTGGGCGCGCCAAAGTCCTGGCGATATGTTCGCCACAGCATAGGAATTGCCGAGGCGCGTGCCTGCCTCAACCACAGGCCGGTTCAGCGGGTGCTAGACCAGCCCGTCGAACAGCCAGACCTCGACGTCTTCGCCTGCAGCCACCGAGCCTTGTTCGTGGCGCAGCACCAGCAATGCGTTGGCTTCGGTCATGCTGCGCAGAATGCCGGCGCCCTGCGAGCCGGTGGTGCGCACTTCCCAGCCCGTTTGCGTATGGCTGACGACGGCGCGCTGGTATTCCGTGCGACCCGGCCGCTTGCGGATGGCCACTGCGCTGCGCGCGGTCGCGCGCATGGGCAGCACATCGCGCGCGCCGGCCAGCACCAGGAGGCCTTCGCGGGCGAACGCATAAAAGGTGACCAGGGCGGCCACGGGGTTGCCAGGCAGTGCAAAGAGGTAGGCCGTCTTCCCGTTGATGCCGTGCAGCGGTCCGAAGGCAAAAGGCCGCCCGGGTCGCATGGCGACTTTCCAGAAGGCAACTTCGCCGCGCGCGGCCAGCAACTCGCGTGTGTAGTCGGCGTCACCCATGCTGACGCCGCCACTGGTGATGACGGCGTCCGCTTCGGCAATGGCGCGGTCGACGGTCTGGCGCAGCAGGGCCGGGTCGTCCGGCACCAGGCCCAGGTCCAGCACCTCCACGCCCAGGCGGTGCAGCGCGCCCAGCAGGCTGTAGCGGTTGCTGTCGTAGATCTGTCCCGGCCCCAGCGGCTCGCCGGCGTTGCGCAGTTCGTCGCCGGTAGAAAAGAGCGCGACCTTGAGCTTGCGCCTCACGGTGACCGTGGCCAGGCCCAGGGACGCGATCAGGCCCAGGTCTGCCGGCCGCAGCAGGCGGCCCGCGGCCAGGGCCACGCCACCTTCGGCCAGGTCTTCGCCGCGCTTGCGGCGGTTCTCGCCGGTGCGCATCACGCCGGGCTTCAGGCTCACCTGGGTGCCATCGACCTCGCACAACTCAACGGGCACCACCGTGTCCAGCCCTGCCGGCATGACGGCGCCCGTCATGATGCGGATGCAGCTACCGCGTGGCACGCTGCCCGCATAGGGCGCACCCGCAAACACGGTGGCGGCTTCGGCTTGCAGGCGGGTGGGGGCATCGACCAAGAGGTCGGCACCGTGCAGCGCATAGCCGTCCATGGCAGAGTTGTCGTGTGCCGGCACGGCAATGGGCGACACCACGTCGGCCGCCAGCACGCGGCCCAATGCCAGCGCGAGCGGCAGGATCTCTGTGCCGTCCACGGGCCGCAGCAACTGGCGCATGGCCGCGCGTGCGTCGTCCACGGGCAATTCGCTGCCGGATGCCAGGGGAGAGGGTCCGAGTTCGGGCAATGGGGACGGTGTGGCGGGCTGCATGAAGGACGGTTCTTGTTCCAGGAAGCAGATGCGATTCTGGGCCGCCGCGACTTTGGCCGATACTGCGGGCCGTTCGATAGCCGCATCCAAGAACAAACGAGGAGGCCACCATGCCCCGCCATGTGCTCGACGAGTCCTGCATCCATCCCGCTGTGCGCAGCAAGGTTGCCGGGCACCAGGAAGACATCGTGCGCGAGGTGCAGGACGCCGTCGCCGCCCACCCGGTGGTGGTAGTGGGCATGGGGCTGAATCCCTTCCCGCGCAAGGCGCGCAAGCTGCTGGACGCGGCGGGCATTCGCTACCACTACCTGGAGTACGGCAACTATCTCAGCGACTGGCGCCGCCGCAACGCGCTGAAGATGTGGACGGGATGGCCGACGCTGCCCATGGTCTTCGTCAAGGGCGTGCTGGTGGGCGGTGCGGACGACCTGGGCCGCCTGCTGGCCAGTGGCGACGTGCAGCGCATGTTGGCCTGACGCCGTTCATCCGCCGGGATGGCCATTCACCGCAAGTGCGGCTGGCACATGGTCGGGGCGCCGCAGAATGGGCGCCATGCAGATCTCTCTTTTACTGCCGCTGGCCGCGGCCTTGCTGGTGGCGCTCTCCAGTGGCCTGCCCTCCGCCACGGCGGCTGAGTCGCGCGAGGGCCTCAAGGCCTGCCGACTGAAGGGCGTTGAACACGATGCACTGTGTGGTGTGCTGAGCCGGCCCCTGAACCCGGCTGAGCCGGCCGGCCGGCGCGTCGACATCCACTACGCCGTGCTGCCCGCGCTGGCACGCAACCGCAAGCCGGACCCGGTGTTCTTCTTTGCTGGGGGTCCGGGCCAGAGCGCCATGGACGTCGGCGGCCAGGTGTCACGCATCTTGTCGCGCCTGGGCTACCGACGCGACGTGGTGTTGATCGATCAGCGGGGCACCGGTCTCAGCGCGCCTCTGGTGTGTGACGAGCCACCGCAGGCTGCACCCTTGGCCGAGACCGTGGACATGGCGCGGCAGATGACCCTGCTGCAGGCTTGCCGCACCAAGCTGCAGGCCCTGCCCTATGGCGACTTGCGCTACTTCACCACGCCCATTGCCATGCAGGACGCAGACGCCGTGCGGCAGGCCCTGGGTGCAGAGCAGATCAACATCGTGGGCGGGTCCTACGGCACCCGCGCGGTGCTGGACTACCAGCGCCAGTTTCCCAAGACCGTGAGACGCGCGGTGATCGACGGCGTGGCGCCGCCTGACATGGTGCTGCCCGTGGCCATGTCCACGGACAACCAGGCCGCGCTGGACGCCTTGCTGGCGGCCTGCCAAAGCGACCTGGCCTGCGTGCGGCGTTACCCGAAGCTTGCCGAGGACTGGCGCACGCTGCTGGCCCGGCTGCCGCTGCAAGCCGGCGTGCGGCACCCGCTGACGGGCGTTGCGGAAACCGTGACGATTACGCGCGACTTCGTGCTGGGTCAGGTGCGCCTGCCCTTGTACGTGCCTGCGCTGGCGGCGGCCCTGCCGCTGGTGATCAGCGAGGCCGCACAGGGCCGCTTCGAGCCGCTGATCGGCCTGGGTTCGGCCATGGGCTCTCGCGGGGGTGGCCGCCTGGCGGGCGGCATGCACTTCTCTGTGGTGTGCGCAGAAGACCTGCCCCGCCTGGCCCAGGCGACCGACCGGCCGGGACAAGACTTCGGCACGGCGGCCTCGGAACTCTATGTGCACGTCTGTTCGCAATGGCCCCGGGGCGACCTGCCCGCGGCTTTCTATACCGTGCCCCCGGCACCTGCGGCGACCCTGGTGCTGTCCGGTGGTGCCGACCCGGTGACGCCGCCGCGGCACGGTGAGCGTGTGGCCAAGGCGCTGGGAGAAAGGGCTCGCCACGTGATCGTTGCGCAGGCCGGCCACGGCGTCATGAGCCTGCCTTGCATGCGCGATGTGCTGTTCCGCTTCATTGATGCGGCCAACGATGTGGATGCGCTGGCAGTGGACGCTGGATGTGCGGCGGGCATTCCGCGCCCGAGCTTGTTTGTGCCACCCGGCCTGGCTGCATCGGGAGCCGCGCCATGATCGAAGTCCAGCAGCTCAGCAAGCGCTTCAGCAGTGGCAGCGGCCGCAAGCGGCGCGTGGTGCAAGCCGTGGACGGTGTCGACTTCACAGCTGCGGATGGCTGCATCACGGGCCTGCTGGGCGCCAACGGGGCCGGCAAGACGACCACGCTGCGCATGGTGGCGGCGCTGATCGAACCCGACGCCGGGCAGGTGCGCGTGGACGGCATTGAAGTCGCCGTGCGCCCCCGCGAAGCGTTGGCTCGTCTGGGGCTGCTGAGCGATGCGCGCGGCCTGTACCCACGCCTGACGGCGCGCGAGAACATCGTCTACTTCGGCCGCCTTCACGGCATGGACCGCGCGGCGGCCTCTGCCCGCGCGGACCAGCTCGCCCATGTCCTGGACATGGCCGCGCTGCTGGACCGCCGCACCGACGGCTTCAGCCAGGGCGAACGCATGAAGACCGCCCTGGCCCGCGCGCTGGTGCACAACCCGCCGAACATCGTGCTGGACGAGCCCACGAATGGGCTGGACGTGCTGGCCACGCGCGCCCTGCGCGACGCGCTGCGTCGGCTGCGGGACCACGAGGGCAAGTGCATCGTTTTCTCCACCCACATCATGCAAGAGGTGGAGCGGCTTTGTGACCACGTGGTGGTGGTGGCGCAGGGCCGCACGGTAGCGGCCGGCACGGTGGCGGACTTGTCCGCGCAGGCCGGCAGCACGGACTTCGAGGAAACCTTCGTGAAGCTGGCCTTCCCACAAGAACCCCACCCGACGCGCGAAGGGGAGTCCGCATGATCCCGGCCGCCTGGACCGTCTACCTGAAGGAGTTGGTGGATGCCTTGCGCGACCGGCGCACGCTGACCATGGTGCTGCTCAGTTCGGTGGCGGTCGGTCCGCTGGTGCTGGTGCTGGTCAGCGGCCTGGTGGCCGGCTTCGAAAAACGCGCAGAGGCCCGCGAGATCGTCGCGGTGGGCATGGAGCACGCGCCGACGCTGCGCAACTTCGTGCTGCGCCAGACCTACACCGTGCGCGAGGCGCCCGCAGGCTGGGAGCAGCGGCTGCGAGACAGCAAGCTGGGCGACCCGGTGGTGGTGATTCCACCGCAGTTCGAGGCCGACCTGGCCGCGGGCGAAACGCCCGAGGTGGAAGTGGTTTCCAGTTCCGGCAACCAGCGCGCCCAGGCAGGCGCGGGCAGCGTGACGCGGCTCTTGCGCGGCTTCAACCAGGAACAGGGACTGCTGCGACTGGCCGTGCGAGGCGTGTCGCCGGTGGCGCTGGAGGCTGTGCGCATCCAGGAGCGCGACCTGGCGGATGCAGCCATGCGCGCAGCGCAGCTGGCCACCATGGTGCCCTACTTCGTCTTGATGGCGGTGCTCTATGGCGCGTTGAATGCGGCGCTGGACAGCACGGCAGGCGAGCGGGAGCGCGGTTCACTGGAGCCCTTGTTGATGAACCCCGCGCCGCGCCTGGCGCTGGTCCTGGGCAAGTGGGGCGCGGTGGCGACGGTCGGCATGATGATTGCCGTGTTGTCCTGCCTCAGTTTCTTGCCGGGCCAGTGGCTCTTGCGCAGCGAAACTCTCGCTGCGATGTTCCGCTTCGGCACGGGTGAAGCACTGGCTTTCATCGGACTCCTGCTGCCCGTGGCGGCGTTTCTGGCGGCCTTGCTGATGGCCATTGCGATCCGCTGCAAGAGCTTCAAGGAGGCGCAGGCCAATGCCACTGGCGTGGTGCTGGCGATTTCGCTGCTGCCGCTGGTGACCGTCTTCAACCAGGAAGGCACCGCACCCTGGCACTACCTGGTGCCCGCCCTCTCCCAAGTGACCTTGATGGGTCGCGTGCTCAAGGGCGAAGCCATGCCCTGGGCGGACGCAGCCACGGCCACGGGCGTCTGTGTGGTGCTCACCCTGCTGGCATTGGTTTTCGTGGCGCGCACCTTGCGCAGCGCAGCATTGAAGGTCTGAATAGGGCCCAAAAGGTCACAAACCCGTCTGAGTCGTTTCCGGTGGCTACCTGAACAGGTGTGCAGGTGCGCAAGTGAGCCCACCTTGGTCCAATTCATTCAACGGGCCAAGTCAGGCCCATCAACGGAGAGACGGCCATGTTCGAATTCCTGCTTTCGCTGATCTGCGGCCCCCGCGACGGTCAAGGTTGGGAGTGAGCCTCGGCTCCACCGCGTTGACGGCGGCTGCTGTCCGCCCTTCGTCTCACTGATTCTTGGTTCTGCCTCAGCGGTTCTGGTGATAGCCGCTTTGGCACTTCGGCGCCGGGGTACCTGACCCTCCAAGGGCCCTGGCGTTAGGCGCCGTCTTCGAAAGAAGCCGGCGCCCTCTTTTTTCCGGTCGCTGGAACTGCTGATCGTCAGATCAGGCCCAGAGCGTGGGCCTTGGCCGCAGCCTGGTGCTTGCTGGCCACGCCCAGCTTGCTCATGGCCGAGCGCATGTGGAAGTTCACGGTGCTCAGGCTGATGTTGAGCAGCTGACCGATCACCTGGTTGGACTTTCCCGCCAATGTCCACTTCAGTATTTCCTGCTCGCGTGCGGACAGGGAAGGCACTTCTTGCCCATCTGCGGCTTGTGGCAACAGCAAGCGCATGGCGGTTTCCTGCGCAAACACGGCCAGCAGTTGCAGGTCGGCCATCAGGCGGACCAACTTGTCCGGGTCGCCTGGCAGGGGGTCTGGGCGGTCCACGCCCAGAATGAAGTGCCGCCCGCCGGACAGGTGCATGGGCATCGAGATGCCGGCGTGGTACCCGTGTGGCGCCTGTTCTTCCCAGAGGTCGCCCGCGGCGTGGTTGACGTAGAGCCCCTGGTCGTACATCACCGGAGACGTGGCCGTGCGCAGGCGTTGAGAAACGGGGTCGCGCTGGCCGGAGGCATGGCTTTCGGTGGCCTCGGAAAAGGCCTGGGGCGTGTTCCGAAGCGCGATCACCAGCGGGCGAGCGGCCGGTTGTTCGACCACCACCGTGGCGTTGAACAGCGGGAAGTCCAGGCTGTTGGCGAAGGCCTCCAGGCGCTTGCGGAACGTGGGCACATCCCGCGCGCTGGCGACATCAAGGTAGTTCTGGTACCCGACTGCGGTCATGTCACTGTTCAGGTTGCTAGGTTGCCAGGTTCTGGTGTCTGCATCACGCTTGGGTCTCGTCAAGGCACATGGGAGACTTCAAAATGGCAATGCGCAGTTGGGTACTCAAATCCTGGCCAGAGGTGGTCTGGCAACCGCCGGCGTCCGCCGATCAGTGGCCTGTATTTCACCATATGGGCACTGACATCCGTGCCGAACGGGATGAACTCGGTCGCACAGTTGGTGAAACAGTGTGGGCTGCTCAACTCAGTGATGGGTCGCTGCTCGGTGCCGCCTGGGAATGGGTGGAAGCCATGCAAGGTGTGCCTGCCTTGCGCGACCCCAATGGCTTCATCAGCAACGCGAAGCTCGTCGGCAAGGACGGCGGCGAATTGGACGAACTTGAGCTTATCGTCGGTCTGAATCGGATTGCCCATGCCACCGCATGGCAAGAAGTGGTGCGGCAGGTGGTAGGGGCAAGCGGCGTTGGCGGACTCGAGGCCTTGGGTGCGGAATCGCTGGATTGGCCGCGTGCGCTGCGCCGAATCGACGCCGTGGCCGGACCGACATTGCTAGCCCCTGGTCGCTCGCGCGCCACGCCGGCCAACGCATTGATGCGGCAGCGAGCCATGGTGGCTTGACGAAGCGCTCACGTTTTGTTGGAGGTCACTGGGTTGCGACGGTCAGGTTTGTGCATTGTTGTGAGCACTCGCTTTCTTCATGGGCCTTTGCTGACTTAAAGATAGCGAAAGCCCATGACCCTCTAGGAGCCCTGGTCCGTGCCCGGTCGGGTCCGAATTTCCAATTGCATCAGCCAAGCCATGGCTTCGACCCGCGTGCTGGCACACATTTCGGCGTTTGGCAGCAAGGATACGCACACCTTCGGTCGGTCTGCTTGGCCGAACAGGCGGCAACGTTCGTGCTCGTCCAACTGCACGCAGCGCACGCCGGCGGCTTTCCCGGCCGGCATGCCGGGAATGGGCGTGGAAATGGACGGCGCCGTGCAGCAGGCGCCGCAACCGGGGCGGCAGTCCATGCTGGCATGCTAGCGCCGCGACTCACCTTCCAAGGCTCAGCCAAGGCTGCGCAGGCCGCAGTGGGATAGGCGTCACAGTCCCCTGCTGAAGTTGGGGGCTTCGTAGAATCACGGCTTCATGCTGCACCCTCAAATATTTGATGTGATCGTCGTCGGCGGCGGGCACGCCGGCACCGAGGCCGCGCTGGCTTCTGCCCGCATGGGCTGCACCACTCTGCTCCTGTCGCACAACATCGAAACCCTGGGCCAGATGAGCTGCAACCCCAGCATTGGCGGCATCGGTAAGGGTCACCTGGTGAAGGAGGTGGATGCGCTCGGCGGCGCGATGGCCGAGGCCACAGATGAAGCGGGCATCCAGTTCCGCATCCTGAATGGGAGCAAGGGCCCTGCCGTGCGTGCAACGCGAGCGCAGGCGGACCGCTTGCTCTACAAGGCGGCCATCCGCCATCGTCTTGAGAACCAGCCCCAGCTGTGGCTGTTTCAGGCCGCGGTGGATGACCTGGTGGTCGAAGGCGACCGTGTGACCGGCGCTGTCACGCAGTTGGGTGTGCAGTTCCGCTCCCGCGCGGTGGTACTGACGGCGGGGACTTTCCTTGACGGACGAATCCACGTTGGCCTGCAGAACCATAGCGGCGGCCGCGCAGGGGATCCGCCCGCGATCAGACTTTCTGCGCGCCTGAAGGAGCTGAAGCTGCCGCAGGGGCGGCTGAAGACAGGCACGCCGCCACGCATTGACGGCCGCTCCATTGATTTTTCCAAGCTCGAAGAGCAGCCAGGAGACCTGGACCCGGTGCCGGTGTTCAGTTTTCTGGGCTCTGCAAGTCAGCATCCGCGCCAGGTGCCATGCTGGGTCACGCACACCAACGCACGGACGCACGACATCATCAAGAGCGGATTTGACCGCAGCCCGATGTTCACGGGCGTCATCGAAGGCGTGGGCCCGCGTTATTGCCCCAGCATTGAAGACAAGGTCAACCGTTTCGCGGACAAGGACTCGCACCAGATCTTTCTGGAGCCCGAGGGCCTGACGACGCACGAGTTCTATCCGAACGGCATCAGCACCAGTCTGCCTTTTGACATCCAGATTGCAGCCGTGCAATCCATGTCCGGCCTGGAGCGCGCGCACATCCTGCGGCCGGGCTACGCGATCGAGTACGACTATTTCGATCCGCGCGCGTTGCGGCCCAGCTTTGAGACGCGCAGCATCGGTGGACTGTTCTTCGCCGGGCAGATCAACGGAACGACGGGCTACGAAGAAGCGGCTGCCCAGGGCCTGTTCGCGGGCGCCAACGCGGCCCTGCAGGTCCAAGGCAAATCGGCCTGGCTGCCGCGCCGCGACCAGGCTTACCTGGGCGTGCTGGCCGACGATTTGGTGACCAAAGGCGTTACTGAACCCTACCGGATGTTCACGAGCCGCGCGGAGTACCGGCTGCAACTGCGTGAGGACAACGCCGACCTGCGCCTGACGGAAGCTGGACGAGAACTCGGTCTGGTTGATGATCGCCGCTGGGCAGCTTTCGCCCGCAAGCGCGAGCGTCTGGAGCGCGAGCTTCAGCGATTGCGGGGTATCTGGGTTCGGCCGGCCACGTTGCGGGATGATGATGCGCAGCGTTTGTTGGGCAAGGCGCTGGAACATGAGTACGCACTGGTCGACTTGCTGCGGCGCCCAAGCGTCAGCTTTGATGCCGTGATGGAGGTGGCGCGCATTGCTGGTCACCCAGCCGCTGTTTCACGTGAAACATTGCGGGCGGAATTTGGAGTGACAGAGGCGGATGCGGTGATTGAGCAGGCCGAAGTCAGCATCAAGTACGCGGGCTACATCAGCAAGCAGCAAGACGAGGTGGAGCGCGCGGCCGGCTTGGAAAACCTGGCATTGCCAGACGATTTGGACTATGCGCAAGTGACCGCCTTGTCCTTTGAAGTCCGGCAAAAGCTCAGTCGCCATCGTCCGGCCACCCTGGGACAGGCGTCCCGCGTTTCCGGAGTGACGCCGGCCGCGATTTCGCTGCTGCTGGTTCACTTGAAAAAGGGTCGCTACAAGGGCTTCGCCCGGTCGGTCAGCGGCGAGGCTGCCTGATTGATCGCCAACGAAATCGGCCCGGTCTGCAGTGCACTCGGACTGGAGCCAAGCCAGGCGCAGCTGGCGACACTCGCCGGCTACCTGGACATGCTGCAGCGGTGGAATGGCACCTATAACCTGACGGCCGTGCGGGAGCGGGACGCCATGCTGACGCAGCATCTGGCTGACTGCTTGGCGGTTGTGAGGCCTTTGCTGGCTCGGTGTGCTGCGGGTCGACTGTTGGACGTGGGCAGCGGCGGCGGGCTGCCAGGGGTTGTGTTGGCAACATTGGTGCCGACGCTCGACGTCACCTGTGTGGATGCGGTTGGCAAGAAGGCAGCGTTCGTTCGCCAAGTCGCAGGTCAGTTGTCCTTGCCGAACCTGCATGCCGTGCACGCCCGCGTCGAGTCCTTGCGGGCGCCGCGGTTTGATCTGATCACCTCTCGGGCATTCGCTTCCCTGGCGGACTTCACGTCCCTCACGGCACACCTGTTGACGCCTGCTGGCGTCTGGATGGCCATGAAGGGCAAGCGGCCGGATGAGGAACTGGCTGCTCTGCCCGCCATAGTGTCCGTGTTTCACGTGGAACCGCTTCAAGTGCCCGGCCTGGCGGCCGACCGGTGCCTTGTCTGGATGCGCCCGGCCAGTTGACGGTGCCTGCGCCGTGGCCGGTGAGCCACAAAGCTTGTCTCGGCGAGTCCTCACCCAGGTGCGGTTGGCCCCGGTGAGCAGGCAAGTTGAGATACCCTCCTGGCTTGCCCAATACGGTGGCGACAGCCCGCCGGCGGGCAAACCAGCAACTCCGTTAACCCCGCTGCCCCTGCGCCACCGGGTCTGACGGCTACTTCGACAAATCCGCTAGGACCGACCGCATGCTCGGCATTGCCGACTTCGGTGCTTTTTGCGCCGCCATACTGCTCTTCCTGGCCCTGCCCGGTCCTGGCACCTTTGCCTTGCTGACGTCCACGGCCAAAGGTGGCTTTCGCGCCGGTGCGGCGGCCACCCTGGGTGTGATCGTTGGCGACCAGGTTCTGCTGTGGTTGGCCGTTGCCGGTGTCGCCGCCCTCCTGGCGGCCAACCCAATGGTGTTCAAGGGCGTGCAATACGCCGGTGCCGCCTACTTGGGCTGGATCGGCCTGAAGCTGATTTTCGCCAGGCCCGGCAGCGCGTCGCCAGTGCGCATCGAACCTCGAAACTACTTTCGTCAGGCGGCCCTCATCACCCTGCTGAACCCCAAGGCCATCGTCTTCTACATGGCGTTCTTCCCGTTGTTCATTGACCAATCCCAGCACCGAGGGATGCTCACCTTCGCGGCCATGGCCGCCACCATCGCCGGCATCACGGCGCTGTACTGCCTGCTGCTCTGTGCTTTTGCCGAAGCTGTCAGCGCCAAGGTGCGTGCGCACCAGGGCCTGGCGCGGGGCCTGGAGAGGCTGGCCGGCGTTTTCCTGGTGGGCTTTGGCTTCAAGCTCGGCACCAACTGACCATGCGCATCTTCTGCATCGCCAACCAAAAGGGTGGTGTCGGCAAGACCACCACCACGGTGAACTTGGCAGCCGGGCTGGCCCTGACCGGGAAGCGGGTGCTGTTGGTGGACCTGGACCCGCAAGGCAACGCCACCATGGGTTCGGGCATCGACAAGCGCGCTTTGCCGGCCAGCGTCTATGACGTGCTGCTGGAATCGTCAACCGTGGCGGATGCCCGGCAACCCAGTCCCCACGGTGGCTACCACGTGCTGGGTGCCAACCGGGAACTGGCAGGCGCTGAAGTGGAGTTGGTGGACCTGGACCGACGTGAACGCCGACTCAAAGGTGCACTGGAAGCCGTCGATGACGACTACGACTTCGTGTTGGTGGATTGCCCGCCCAGCCTGAGCCTGCTGACACTCAACGGCCTGTGCGCTGCGCACGGCGTCATCGTGCCCATGCAGTGCGAGTACTTTGCACTGGAAGGTTTGTCAGACCTGGTCAACACCATCAAGCAGGTGCATGCCAACCTCAACAAGGATCTGGAAATCATCGGCCTGCTGCGCGTGATGTTCGACCCTCGCATCACCTTGCAGCAGCAAGTCAGCGACCAGCTCAAGGCCCACTTCGGCGACAAGGTGTTCAACACGGTCATTCCGCGCAACGTGCGTCTGGCCGAAGCCCCCAGCTATGGTCAGCCCGGCGTGACCTTTGATCCATCGTCCAAGGGCGCAGTGGCCTTTGTCGAATTTGCAAAGGAAATGGCGGCGCGCCTTGGCTGAGCCCTTTGACCTGGCCCTGATGTCGCGGGTAGAGGATGCCGGACTCAATGCCAGCGCGCCGCCCCAACAACGCTGGCTGGATGGCTGGCTGGTTCGCTATTTGCCGGGCAAGGCGCGAAGGGCCCGCTGCATCAACGCCCTGTCGCTTGGCCTGCTGCCCTTGGAGAAGAAGTTGGCGCTTGCTGACAAGGTCTACCGTGATGCCGGCTTGCCAATGATCTTTCGCCTGACCCGCTTCACCCAGCCACACGGCCTAGACGCGGAACTGGACGATCAAGGCTACACGCTGGTTGATGAGACCCGGGTGATGATCTGCTCGCGGCTGCCCACCGCGCCGGCACACGAACTGCCGTCAGGTCTGCGCTGGGAACCCCTGAATGGCGCTGACTTTGCCGAGGCCGTTGGCGAGTTGCGCGGATCACCGCCAGAGCACCGCAAGAGCCACGCCTTGCGCCTGGAGCACTCGCCGGTGCCCTACCAGGGCTGGGCCCTCCGCCGGGAATCCGATTCCCGGGTGCTGGCCTGCGGCCAGATCGCCCGCGAAGCGGACCTCGTGGGTGTGTATGACGTGTTCACGCACCCCGAGGCGCGCAACCAGGGCCTGTCTCAGATGCTATGTGAGCGCATGCTTGCCATCTCAGCCC
Organism: uncultured beta proteobacterium; assembly: GCA_963750785.1. Taxonomy (GTDB): domain Bacteria; phylum Pseudomonadota; class Gammaproteobacteria; order Burkholderiales; family Burkholderiaceae_C; genus Rubrivivax. The sequence continues at coordinate 631,826 of CAVVSC010000017.1, forward strand.
AGCAGGGTGCAAAAGTCGGCTATCTGCAAGTCGACGCCGTCAACCATCCGGCACTCAAGGTCTATGGCCGCCTGGGCTTCGTAGACGCCTACCGATACCACTACCGCGAGCGGGCAGCCCACGCGACCTGACCCGCGCCGGGCTCAGAACTTGTAGCGAACGCCCAGCGCGGCGGACACACCACGGGTCTGACCATTGATGCGGTCGTCCATGGCCAGCACGTAGATGTCGGTCACGCTGTCGTAGCCCCACTGGTAGCCACCCGCCACAGACGTGTGCTTGCGGTCCACCGCTGGGCCCGTGGCTTTGGTTGCGGCCATCTGGAACAGCACATTGCCCGGGCCCAGGGCCAGGTTGGCGCCTGCCGAGAAAATCTTGCTACGCACCTCAAGGCCCAGGTCACGCGTCGACGTGAACTGGCCAAACACGCGCAACAGCCCGAAGTTGTACAGCGCACCCAACTGCACGGCGGTCTCGTTGGTCGCGGGAACGGTGAACCCGTCATCCAGCTTCACCTGCTGGGCCGCCAGCGACATGGCGAACAAGCCGCGCGCCACCACGATGCTTCCCCCAGTCAATCCACCGGTCACGTCCTTGTCGGCCATGGAGCGCATCAGGTTGACCGTGACGCCTTCCATGTTGGGCGTGGAGTAGCTCACCGCCCGGTCCCAATAGAAGTCGCCCTGCACACCTTCGAGATTGCCGGCCAGGAACACGTGGCGCGCAGCCGGTCCGAACGCGATGGAATTGCCCAGCGCGTTGAAGCGGATCGTCGCGTCGAACAGGTAGCTCTGCAGCCGGCCGACGCGAATCAAGCCGTAGTCGGTGTTCGACACCGACACGAACGCGTTGCGCGACAGGATGGGGTCATCATTCCGGCGGCCCAGGCGGCCATCCTGAAAGCGGATGAAGGTCTCCAGCGTGGTCCCCACGGACCAGCCGCCGTCGAAGCCGTACTTGAGGTTCAGGCCTGCAAAGCTGCCTGTCAGTGAATTGCTGTTGAAGCGGTTGTCCGGAACCTGACCACTGGCTTCGAAGCGGCCATAGGACAGGTCGGCCACGCCGTACAGAAGGTAGTCGGCCTGGGCCTGCGCAGCGCCGGCACCAGCCAGCAGCAAACCAGCCAGCAGGAACGGACGCAGTTTCTTGTTGATCATTGTTGGGTCCTCAAGCTGCCCGGTTCATGAGCGTCACCGCCAGCCAGGCGGCATTCATCGCGGCATGCAGCAGCACGCACCAGCGCACCCGCCGCCAGCGGTTGTAAGTTGCGCCGATCAGCAGCGCGGGCACCAACACCAGCGCCCCTTGCCACCGGCCCTGCATACAGACATGAAGGGCGGCGAAAGTCAGCGCAGTCAGGCCGTTCGCGGCCATGGGCGACCAGCGCCGGGCCAGCAGCGCTTCGTGCAGGCCGGCCCGAAAGGCCGCCTCTTCCAACACGGGCGCCAAGATCAGCAGCAAGAGTACGCGGGAAGCTCCAGCCTGCTCCAGACCGGCGGCCAGCGCCGCCCAGGCCAGCACAGCCACGACCGTGGCAAGCTGATTCGCACCGCCGACACGGGGCGGGGCCCCCAGCGTGGTGCTGATCATTGCGCGCGGCGTGCAGCCTGTTGGCGCAGGTGGCGCCGGTATCCCAACCCGCCCAGAGCCAGCAGTGCCAGCATCGCCAGCGTCGGGTCCACGCCCTTCTCATCGCCCTGGCTGATAGAGCAGCCGCCGCTGGACAGTTCAGGTGGCGCTTCACCGGTCCCAGACAGCGCCACCTGCTGGGTTGTGCCGTTGGTGGCATCAGAAGTCACCGTCAGCTGGCCCGTCACCGCGCCGACGGCGCGCGGCGTATACACCACCGTGAGGGTGCATTCACTGCCCGCCTGCAGCGTGAAAGGCAAAGCCGGGCAGCTCTTGGGCTGGACTGTCCAGCCGTCGCTGACCAGCAAACCGGTCACGCGGACGACACCGGAGCCATTGGCCGAGAGTGTCAGTTCCGATGGCACAGACTGCGTGCCCATTCGAACCGTGCTGAAGTCCAGCGCGCGCACAGAGAGCGCCAGGCCCGGATTGGGGCCACCCATGCCCACACCCGTCAGCGTCAGGTCGGTCGGGAAGCTTCCCGTGCTGGCCACCTGCACATTGGCCGTCTTGGTGCCGGCCGTGGCCGGTGCAAAGCGGACATCGATGCGGCAACTCTGACCTTCAAACAGCACATCACTCAACTGGCAGTCGCCCGCCGTGACCGAGAAGGCTGCGGCATCTGCACCCACAGCGTTGAGCACCGTGAGCCGCACGCCGCCCGGCCCATTGTTCTTGAGCGTGGCCGACTGCACGGCCGACAGCGAGCCTGCTGTCACTTGGCCGAAGTCCAAGCGTGAGACCAGCGGCTCCCACACCACGCTGGGCACGGCCGTGGCCACGCCGCGGCCATGCAGTGCTGCGGTATGGGGCGAGCCCGCTGCATTGCTGACGACGCGCACGTTGCCGTTGTAGTCGGCAGCCGCCGTGGGGGCCATGGCAATGTCAATATCGCAGGCCGCGCCCGCTGCCAACGTGGTCGGGCAAGCGGCTGCACCGGCGTTGCTGAAGCCCGTGCCTTCAACCGTCACGGCGCTGGTCACCAGGTCGGCATTGCCGCTGTTGGTCAGCGTCACGCGGCGGCTGGGGTACAGACCGCCGACCGTCTGCGAGCCGAATTCCAGCGGCAGACCTGACACCGCAGACAGGGTGACCACCGGCGCCGGTACCGGCACGCCAGTGCCGGACAGCGACACGGCAGCCGTGCCGTTGATGGCGTCGGAAACCACGGCCAGGGACGCGTTGCGTGAGCCAGGCGCCGTGGGATTGAACGTCATCGTCAAATCGCACTGCGCAGCCGGCGTCAGCACACTGGCCGTGGCACAGGTGCCGGAACGGGTGAAGTCACCCGACGCCGCACCCGACAGCGTGAAGGCGCTGAAGTTCAGCGTGGCGTCACCCGTGTTCTGCACGGTGATGGTCTGGCTGCCCGGCGTGCCCACCTGCAGGCTGCCATAGGCCAAGGCCAGGCTGCTGAGTGCAATGCGGGGCCGCGGTGTGGGCGTGGCCGTGCCGGTCAGCGTGACGGCATGCGGGCTGCCCGCCGCGTTGCTGGTGATGGACAGTGAGCCACTGCTGGTACCTGCCGCGGCAGGGTCGTATCGCAACACCAGCGTGCAACTGCTGCTGGGTGTCAGCGTGGTGGAGCTGGTGCAGGCGTTGCTGCTGTCCAGCGAAAAGTCCGACGCCTGGGTGCCGGAGAAGCTCAGACCGGTGAGGGCCAGATTGGCCGTGCCGGTGTTCGTGATGAGCGTGCTGCCCGTGGTCGGCGACAGCACCACGGCCGTGAAGCTGAGGCTGCTGCTGGAGATGCTGAAAGTAGGCGCCGGCAAGGCTGCGGTGCCGCTGACCGCCGTGCTCAAGGTGGCCGGGTTGGGGTCCGTGCCGAAGCCGATGAAGCTCACGAACAGGCTGGCGCTGCGCGTGCCCTGCGCCCCATTGGTGGGTGCAAAGCGGACGGCTACCGTGCACGAGCCGCCTGCCGGCACGACACGTGTGGCGCAAGACTCGCTGCCAATCTGGAAGTCCGCCGCATCGGTGCCACCAAAGGCCGTGCCGTAGGTCAGAGAGTTGGCGCGCGGGTTGTTGATCGTCACCGTGCCCGTGGTGCTGCTGGTCGTGGTCACCAGGGTGCTCGGGAAAGCCGCCAGGGGCACGCCAGTCAGGGTGGCGTCTGCCAGCGCGACGCCTGTACCGATGAGGCTGACAGACGCATTGCCAGCGTTGCTGGTACCGATATCGAGCGACGCCGATCGTGGGCCCGCCGCCCCTGGTGCAAAGGTCACGGTGACCGTGCAGCTGGCATTGCTGGCCAAGCTGGTACTGGCGGTGCAGGTACCGCCGCGCGTGAAGTCACCCGTGTTGGTGCCGGAAACAGCAAGGCTGGTCATTTGCAGCGCGGTGGCGCCACTGTTGTTGTTGCCGTTGCGGATGGTGAAACCGAGCTGGGAATTGCCACCTTGCAGCACGCTCCCATAGGCCAGCTGGCTGGTGCCGCCAATGTCCAGCACCGGCACCAGGGACGCGTTGCCCGTGCCATTGAGTGCCACCACGGTGGAGCCGGCATTCACGGTGCTGTCGTTGTGCGCAATGGTCAGCGTGGCATTGCGCGGGCCCTCGGCGCCTGGCGTGAATGTCACCGTCACCGTGCAGCTGGTGCGCGGTGCGGACAGGGTGCCGACCAGCGAACTGCTGCTGGTACACGTGCCACCCAGGGTGTAGTCAGTCGGGTTGGTTCCACCCAGTGTCAGTCCAGAAAGCACCAGCGCGCCCGTGCCATTGTTGGTGATGGTCAATGTCACCGGCGACGCCGCAATGTGGATCACCGAAGACAGCGTCAGGGTGGTGCTGTTGATGGCAAACGACGGTGCCGTGGTGGCAGGACCGGAAAGCGCGACAGACACGGGGTTGGTGGTGGGTGCTGGATCCGTACCGGTGCCCGAGAACGTGATGTCGGCGCTGGCGTTGCGCGTGTTGTTGCTCAGCGCCAGGGCCGGAGTGAACGAATACGTGATCGTGCAGGTGCCGCCGCCTGCGACTGAGCGACCGGGCGCGCAGGACTCTGCAGACACGGAGAAGTCGCTCGCGTTTGTTCCGCTGGTGTTGACCGAATACGTCACCGCGTTGGCGCGCGGATTGCTGATGGTGATGGTCCGCGTCGTGCCGCTGGTCGTGCCCACCTGCGTGGATGGGAAGGCCGTCGGAGTCGACGCCGTCGGACTGGCCAAGCCTTGGCTGGTTCCGCTGAAGGCTGCCGTGGGATTGGCATTGCTGGCATTGCTGCTGCTGGCAGTCAGGACCGCGGAGCGCGGACTCGTCACCGCCGGCGCAAGGGCTGGTGATGTGGCAGGCGTGAACTGGTAGATCACCGTGCAAGTGGCGCCGTTGGCCAAGGTGGTGGTGCAGGTGCCCCCGGTGCGGGAGAAATCGCCGGGGTTGGTCCCGGTCAGGCTGAAGGCCAAGGAAGACAAGGTGGCCGACCCGGTATTGCTGATGGTGAAGCTCTGCGTCGAGCTGCTGGAACCTTGCAATACGGTGCCGAAGTTGCCGGTGCCTCCTGTGATGGCGCCAAAGGTGCCTTGCAGCGGCGTGCCGCTCACGTTCACCGATGTTGTGGTGCCTGCTATCGGTGCGTTGTGGGTCATGTCGACCCTGACGGAGTGCGTGCCTGCCAGAACCGTTGGCGAGAAGGTCAGCGCCAGGGTGCAGGTGCCACCACTGGCTGCAAGCACTGAACTGGCCGTGCAGTCACCGCCCTGCACGGGTGAGCGCAACGCAAAGTCACTCAGCAGGTTGTTGGCCAAGCCCAAGGCCGAGAACGTCATCGACGCGTTGCCCGTGTTCGTGATGGTGGCTGTGCGGGTGATGGACGAGCCGACATTGGCAGAAAACGCACCCGACCAGGCGCCGACCGAAATCGTCGGGATCAGGGCGGTGGCGCTCAGCGTGTAGGTAGACGATGACGGACTGATGGGCGCATCGGCGATGGGCAACAAGGTTGTCCGCGAATAGCTGATCGTCAACGTGTCGTCGCGATTGGTCGACACTGCCGATACCGAAGACAGCGGCTGGAAGCGGATGGTGATCGTGCAGGACGAAGGATCACCGTCGGTGGGACTGGCGGTGTTGGGTGTTGCCCCGGCGATGATGGCGCCGCTGCCACTGGGCGTGCAGGTCGACGTGCTGCCGACCGTGACCGTGTAATCCGCGGAAACAGCACCAATCGTGAACTGAACGGTCTCCGCGCGGTAGTTCTTCAGGACGATGGTTCGCACCGTCGGGCTCAAGGCATTCAGGCGCGCGGAAGTGAATGACAGAGTCGAGCCCGAGGTGACAGAAGGGTTCACTGTCCGTGCCGCACGGATGAACCTGTAGACCTTGCCTGCGTTGGCATCCGTGATCGTGGCCAGGTAGGTGCCGTAGCTGCTGCACATCGTGGAACCACTGCCGCCGCCTGCGCACCAGCCTCGAAGTGCCGTGCCCGCAGCCGCGTCGGTGGTGTATGCCGTGCTGAACAAGGAGACGGCCATGATGCGGCCATAGCTGAAGCCCGAGCTCGTCGAATCCGCGCCATTCGCGCCAGTCGCTGGCAGACTGTGGCAACCGGTGCACTCGCTGAATGCCACGCCACCGATCGCGGCGGCCCAATCGACTACCAGTGCATCGGTCTGGGCCATGGCCGGTGCCGCCATGCCCAAGAGCAGCGCAGCCAGCGCGGGCGCCTGGGCGGTGAATCGGCACAGGCGGGCCCAGCTGACGGCGACGTTTTTCATTCTCAAAATTCCCCCCAAACGCGCGACTTGTTGTCGCGTCAGACGCAATCCACCACGCGGAACTCCACACGACGGTCCAGCGCGTCCCTCTGATCGTCCGTACCCAAACCCACCAGTGCTTCACGCGAGCCCACACCCGCCGCCGACAGCCGCGTGGCCAGTGCGCGATTGCTCTGTTCCAGCATTCGTTGCACCGATTCAGCCCGCTGCCGCGACAGGGTTTCATTGGCGCGTGCGCTGCCGGTACGGCTGGTGTGGCCGACGATGCGGATGCAGGTGTTGGACTTGCCCGCCTCTTCTGCCACCGTGGAAATCCACATCGGGTACTGCTGGCCCAGGTCACCCACGGCATTGAATGTGGTACGGCCAGGCTGGAACAACAGCTTCACCGGCAAGCGCTTGAGTTCGATGCCGGAGTCCACCAGCTTGGCGAAGGACGTCTTGGCCAGGTCGCGCTTGCCCAGTTGCCAGCTGGTGAGGTACAGGCCGTTCAACACACGCAGGTCGCCGGGCTCCGCAATGCGTTGTGCGTCCAGGTACAGCTGGTGAGCTTGCTGTGTCTTGCCGGTGCCGTAGGCCAGGATGGCCTCGTTGACCACGGCCGACGCGGGCAGACGGGCCAGGTAGTCCGGGTCCGCCTGGTCGCCGATCTTGGTGTTGATCTGGCAGCTGTTGATGTAGCCCAGCACTGTCTTGTCCTTGTGCCAGGTCGGGCTGTCGGCATAGAACTTCAGCGGCTCGGGATTGACGCTGCCCACGGTGGCGCGGTCCAGTTGCTTGGCAATCACGCGGCCGTCGCGCAGGTCGATCACGGTGAGCCAAACGCGGAAGGCGTCGGGCACGGTGTCCACGGAACGCTCGATGTTCACCGGCGTCAAGGTGCCGATCATCAGCAGCGGCTTTTCAGCCAGCGATTCGCGCGTCAGAGGCTTCACCGTCCAGCCAGCCTGCTTCGCCTTGGCAATGGCCTCGATCTGGTCGCCCATGCGCGCGGTGCTGACCGTCTGGGCGCCGGTGTTGGCGTCGATCAACGGGTCGATGACGATGGTGCGCTTCTCGGCACCCAGCCGTTCACGCGCCTGCGCGAAGAGTTCGGTGCCAGACCGTGCAATGGCTTCTTCAAAAGGCACCGGCTCCGGCGCCACGAAGGTGTTCAGGGGCGCCGCAACGGCAGCCGCGGGGCGCTGCGCTGGCGCGGTTGCGACAACGACAGCAGAACCTGGCGCTGGCGTGGCCGCTTGGTATTCATCGCGCGCAGCGGTCGTGGACGCCTGCGCTGCGGCTGCTACGGGCGCGGGCGTGGGCTCGCTGACCTTGGGGGCGGTGCTGTTGCAGGCGGCCAGCGAAAGCAGCGAAGCGACCAGAGCGGGAAGAGCCAGACCGGCGCGTTTGTGGCCGACAGCGGGTGTGCAGTTCATGGCGTAAGGCTCATATTGAATTCAGGTCTGACGCGCCGGTTCAGCGGCGCGTGTACACAGGGTCCGGCAAGGGACTGCTGCATCCCAGGAAAGTAGTCATCAGTGCGCCCAGGCTCGGGTCGGCCCGCACTTTCTCCGCAATCCGGTCACGGGTGATCAGCGCGTTGGGCATGGATCCATTGACGGCCAGTTCCGCCGTGCCGCCACAGATGTGGTTGCTGGCACGTGCCGGCGACAGCACGATGGAATCCCAATCGAAGTTGGCGCCCATCGCGGCATGGCAGGTTCTGCAGGACTGCCCAATCACCTCGCGGTACAGGCGCGCGGCGCCGGGTTGCCGGACATCTGCAGCTTGCCAGACCGCAGGCACATAGGCCTTGTTCTGCACGTGCGTGCCATTGGGGTACCAGCCCGCAAAGGTGCGATTGATGGGCGCCGTGCCTGAAGGCTCGGTGGCCGCTACCAAAGCATTCAGGCCATAAATGGCATCGCTCTGGTCCAATTCACTCTGGCCGGGGCCGGAGCCGAAGAAGTAGTTGTCGGTGTCGAAGCCCAGGAAGCCCGACCCCAGGAAGGCACTGGGGGTGCCGTGCTCTGGGAAGCGACCGTTGTATTGCGTCCCGCCATGGCAAGCCACGCATGCGCCCGGCAGGTACTTTTCACCACGCCCGTCCAGGTTGACGGACGACAGCAGACGGCCGTCCGGACCGAAGCTCAGGAACTTGGTGAAGGGCTGGCCGGCGTTGACCCCGGGGGTCACGGACCACTCCATGGCAACGCAAGCCACCAACTTCTCGCCAGCTAGCGCGGTGTCTATGGTGCTGTCGATTTCGCGTTGCGTGCTGCCGTCCGGCCCGGGGTTGTTGCAGACGATGAAGGAAATGTCGTTGGGACCCGTCTGCGTGGCCGTCATGCGCCGCACCAGGTTCAAGTCCATCTTGTTGATGTACAGCGCAGAGACTTCGGTGTTGCCTGCCTTGTAGGGTGAGAACTTGCGAATGCGCTTCCAGTCATCGAAGGTGATCGGGTCGATCATGCGGCCGTCGGGTGCGCAATCGCGGGTGGCGCCAAGGGCCCGGTAGTACAGGCAATTCGACAGGGCCGTGTCCCTGCCCTTGAAGGTCAGGAAATGGTCTGCTCCAGGCGAACTGTTGGAAGACGCGTCTGCCAAGGGCACCACCATCTTGCCGCGCACACTGCCCTCGGGGCCATTGGCCACCATCTTCACGATCTGCGGGCGGCTGTTTGGAATGGCGTGCGACAACTCCACAGGCGCGGCGGCGACGTAGCCTGCCGCGCCAGCGGCAGGCACGTCCAGCGTGCGGCTGTAGCCTTCGCAAGTCAGCTTGAGCTTCAGCGAGGCCCGCACGGGAACCGCCGCATCAATGGCGTAGTCACCATAGCGGTTGACGCGCACGGGCCGCGCAAGCGACGCGCCGTTGGCGTCCAGCAACTCGGCGGTTGCCGCCGTGCGGATGTTGAAAAAGTCGTTTTGCAGACCGCAGACACTGCCGTCCGTCAGTGCCACGTGGCCAAAGAGACGCAGGTTGCGTGCGTCCGACAGCACAGGCAGCACCGCCACAGTGGTGCCCGCGGTGCCCACTGTCAAGGTCGAGCAGGTGACCAGCGGTGCATCTTCCGATGTCGCGCAACGCACGTCGTAAATGGCGCCCGTGGGCAGCTTGGGAAGGCTGACCTCGCCGCTGTGGTCGGTGGCGCCGCTGAAGACGACTTCGCCACTGCCTTGACGAACCACCTGAACCTGCGTGTCGGGCAAGTAGATCTTGCGCTGGGCGGCGGTGCCGCCCGGGGTGGTCGACGCAAAGAGGTGGGTCGACGGTGAAGCGAAGCGCACCCGCAGGAGCGCCCCGTCGAAGTCCGTGACAGCCGGCGCCGTCAAGGTCAAAGGTGCGTACGTGGGTGCTGCCGTGTTCAGCGCATCGGTGGAAACAGCGTACTGCTGTTCGACATAGCCGCCCTTGCCATCAGAGATGGTGACGTAGGCAAAGTGAAGACCCGGGCCGTCAGGCAGCGTCCACACGGTGGTGGGGCTGTCGACGTTGTCGATGGTGCCTGCGTTGACGCGCCAGCTGTAGTGCAGCGTGTCGCCGTTGGTGTCGGACGCTTCCACCCGCAGCGTGGTCTTGTTGACACCGCTGTCGCGGTCATTGCCTGTGCCGCCGCCATTGCAAGCCGCCAGGGTCAAGGCGGCAAACAGCAGGCTTCCGAGATGAGCGCGGCGGATAAATTGGGTAGCCGCGGCGAACTTGCGTGCCATGCGAGTACTTCTCCTGTGCGGGCCGGGCGGCCAAGGCGCCCGTGCCGCTCGATGCACCCGCCGCAGCGCTGGATGAGCGCGGCCTGACGGCATGCAGGGACTTCACACCATGTTAGGTCAAGTAAGTGTTTGCGACGACCTCCAAACTGGCGATGGACAAGGACCTCAACACAGGGAATCCCCTCGTCGCAGCTACTGCAAAAGGGCCACAGGGAAGTCCGGCACGCCGCCTGGGGCCTGGGTCACCGGGCTCTGCTCGCCCTTGGTGAGGTCCTTGACGCGTTCGCTCACGTACAGGTCCAGCATCTTGTGCGTGATGCGGCCCGTCTTCATGTAGTCGGCACTGCCGGCCACGCCTTCGAGCAGCGCCTTGGTGAAGGCGCCATTGCCCCAGGACGACGATTCGAGACTGAACTGGCGCCCTGTGCTGCTGCTGAAGACCACCACGCCGTTTTCGGCGCTGGACAATTCATTCACCACGCCGGCCACGTCGTTGCGAACCGCGCGACGGGCCGGCCCCAGCACGTTGCCGGAGTGGCAGGTATCCAGGAAGAAGATGGCTTTGCCAGGCAGGTTGGCCAGCGTCTTCTTGAACTCTTCCATGGGCACCACCGTGCGGCGCATGCGCTCCGGGTCGGCGTCTACCGGCAGGTAGGCGTAGCCCAGGGTCGGGTCGTTCATGCCATGGCCGGAAATGAAGACCATGCCGATGTCGTGCTGCGTGACCTGGCGCTGCATCCATTCCAGCGAGTCGATGACCGCTTCGGCCGTGGCCTTTTCATCGGTCAAGAGGCGAACCTCCACCGCGCGGTAGAGCTTGCCCGCTTGCTTCTGCATGGCGTTTGCAAAGTCACGAGCGTCCTTCACGGACAGTTCCAGCTTGGGGATGTCCGCGTGCTTGTAGTTGCCGACGCCCACGGCCAGCACATAGAGCTTGGGCTTGATCTGGAACCCGGCCACTACCCCCGGGCTGTCCTTGGGCGCCACAGCCCCCTTCCAGCTGACGCGGATGCGTGCGGGGGATGACGTGCCGTGCTTGTTTTCGGCGAAGAGCTCGATTTCGCTGTCTTGTGGCGGCACGGGCACGGTGGCGCTGCGCACGCCGTCGGCGCCGCCGGCGTCCTGCGCGCGCAGGCCGGCGACATCGCTGACCATCTGGCCGTTGACACGCACGCGCCAGGCCGTGACGGGCGCATCCGCCATGCTGCGGCCGCGCACCTTCACAGCCAAGGTGGCGCTGGTCGCGGCGGCTTCCGCATCGGACAGCAGTTCCACCACAGGTGGCAGCAACTGCGCCACAGCCGGTGGCGGCGGAGGGGTGGGCTTGGGTGGGGTTGTCGCCACGGGCTTGGCTGGCAGCGGTGCGGGCTGCGGCGCAGCTGCCTGGGGTGCTGGCTTCACCGGGGCCGGTATCACCACGGGTGCAGGTGCAGCTGCGGGTGCGGGTGCGGGTGCGGGTGCGGGCTGCGCCGCGGGTGCCGGCACAGTCACCGGTGCAGCTGCAGGTGCTGGTGCTGGTGCGGAAATAGGTGCTGCGGCGACCAGGGTGGTCTCAGCTTCGCGAACTGCCTCGGATTCGTCCAGCGTCTCCAGCACGCGGTCGATCACCGCCGGCTTGTAGAACTTGCTGCGCAGGCGCGACGCTGCAAAGAAGTCGGCCGAGGCTGCCTGCCCGCGGTTGATATGCCAGCCGATCAATTCTTCGGCACCCGGACTGGCGTCGTAGTAGCCGGACGGTGTCCAGAGCACCCAGCGCTTGCGGTCCGCATGCACAAAGAGTGCGAGCAGTTCCTCGCCGTCCGACAAGCGGTGCCAGCGCACCGTGCCGTCGCCGTACGCGGCCACGGCAAAGAAGGATTGCGGCGAGACGTTCACGCCCCAGGTGACGGCCGGCGCACTGCGTTGCCAGCGCACGCTCCCGTCGCCGGCCAGCATGCGAAGCGACCAGTCTGCGCCCAGCAGCACGCCGCCGCCGGGCGCGGCCGCCAGGCTGCGCGACACTTCGCGCGCCGCCAGTTGGACAGGTTTGCCGCGGAAGCTGGGTTGGGAGCTGTCCTTCCAGGATTCCATGCCCAGGCCTTCGGTGCGGGCGGCCGTGCCTCCCGGCAAGGCACCTTTCAGCAACTGGCGACCCGCCAGATCAAAGCGGTAGGCGTCCTGCCCACCGGGCAAGTACCCAAACTGCACGCTGCGCCCGCCACTGGCCACGAGCAGGGCCGTTCCCGTGCTGCCGCGCAGGTCTGCGGTGGGGGGCAAGCCTCGCGCAGCAAAGACACCCGCGCTGTTGAGCACGCCCCAGAGCGGGTCGCTCGCGCCCACCAGCCAACCTGTGCCAGGCAAAGGCGCCAGCGCCAAGATGGTGTTGGCGGCGACGGGCGTGTCGACGGCCTGGCCGCGCCCGCCCTGAGCCCAGGTGCGTACCTGTGTGCGGCCGCTCTGTTGCCAGGAGCCGGCGGCGGCCAGTGATTTGCCATCCGCACTGAATGCCACCAAGGGCAGTTGGCCGTTGTTGATGCCTGCTGCGCTGGCCTCGAACTGCAGAGCCAGGGTGGTGCTGTCCAGCACGCTGACCCGCGCGCTGTCGGCATGGCCGACAGCCAGGCTGCGTCCGTCAGGGGAGAACGCCAGGCGGTGCGGTCGTGCGCCGCCAGGGGAGGCCACTTCCAACAGCTTGTTCAGCTTGGCCGTTTCCACGCGGTACAGGCGCAGCTTGCCGTCGTAGCTGGCTGTGGCCAGTAGGCCGCCATGCGCCCAGGCGGCTCCGAAGCTGCTGTCTCCATAGTTGCTGTCCACCAGCGGCACGCCGCCCTGGCGCCAATTCCAGATGCGCACGCCATTGCGGCCGGTGAGCGTGGCGGCGATCTGCGTGCCTTCTGGGTTGAAGGCCAGGTGAACAACGGCAGCCGGAAGGAATCCTTCCAGGCGCGAAGTCAGCTGACCGCTGACTCGGTCAAACACATAGACCTGCGAGCGGCGGTTCCAGTCGAATCCGGTCCAGCCTGCCGCGGCCACCTGGCGACCGTCCGGCGAAACCGCCACCGCGTAGAGCGAACCTTCATTGCCTGCGCCCAAGGGCGGCCGCAGCACCTGCAGCAGCCGGCCGCTGGCTGGGTCCCACACGCGCACGGTCTTGTCAGGGCTTGCGGTGGCGACGACACGGCCGGCAGCATCGCTATCGACCGCGTTGATGGTGCCCGTGTGCATGCCGGCTTCGATGCGCAGCAGCGGTTCTGTCGGCGGCTGGCTGGTCTGCGCCAGCGTTGACGCAGCGGCCCAGCAACAGGCCACCATCACCCAAGTCTTTGTCAGCAGTTTCATTTTGTCCCCAGCATGGGATCGCATGCGGGTGGCGTCAACCCGCGTTGAGGGGAGACCGGCGCCAGCCGCCTACAACCCCAGGCCTTCGTCCGTGCCAAGGTGCACGTTCATGGCTTGCACGGCTGCACCGCTGGCGCCCTTGCCAAGGTTGTCCAGGCGGGCCACCAGCAGCGCATGGCGTTCGCTGGCAAAGACGAACAGGTCCACGCGGTTGGTGTCATTGCAGGCTTGCACGTCCAGACCGCCGGCCTCCAGCGTGTCAGGGTCGCTGAGCGGCATCACGCGGATGAAGCGCTCGCCCTCATAGCGGGCGGCCAACGCAGCATGCAGGGCCGGGCCCGTGGTGCCCAGTTGCGACAGGTGCAGCGGCACCGTCACGGTCAAGCCCTTGTAGAAGTTGCTGACCACGGGCATGAAGGCCGGTGGCGAGATCAAGCCTGTGTGCGCCGCCATTTCGGGCAGGTGCTTGTGGAGCAGGTTCAATGCATAGGGTCGAGGGGACGTGAGCAGCATGTCCATTGGCTGCGCCTGGTACTGCTCGATCATCTTCTTGCCACCACCGGAATAGCCCGTGATGGACGTGGCCGAGACCGCGTGCGCCGCCGAAATCAGACCGGCATCCACCAGCGGCCGCAGCAGCAGGATGAAGGCGCTGGCATGGCAGCCTGGGTTGGCGATGCGCTTGCTGGCGCGCAGCGCGTCGCGCTGGCCCGGAGCCAGCTCAGGCAGGCCGAATGCCCAGCCCGGTGCCGTGCGGTGTGCGGTGCTCGCGTCAATGAGGCAGGTTCGAGGGTTGCTCACCAGCGCCGCGGCCTCGCGCGCCGCCGCGTCGGGCAGACACAGGAAAGCCACATCGGCGGCGTTGAGCAGGCGTGCCCGCTCGGCAGCATCCTTGCGCTTGTCTGGCGCAATGCGCAGCACTTCCACGTCACGACGTGCCGCCAGGTACTCGTGGATGCGAAGGCCGGTGGTGCCTTCCTGGCCATCGACGAAGACGGTGATGCTCATGACTGCCTCGCTCAAGCCTGCTGCTGCAATGCGGCGAGGATACAGGCCAATGTCGGGCGACCGTGCGCCCGGAGGTGCTCAGCCCGCGCTGATCGGGCGGAACTGCACGCGGCGGTTTGCGGCGCCTTCCGGGTTGCCTGCGTCCATGAGTTCCATCGAGCCCTTGCCCACGGGTTGAAGGCGCACCGGGTCGATGCCGTAGCGTTCCACCAGCAGCTTGAACACCGTCATCGCACGGTCCCAGGACAACATCAGGTTGCGCTGTGCGGAGCCGCTGGCGTCGGTGTGGCCTTCAATGGCCATCTTCAAGCTGGGGTCTGCCCGCAACAGCGAAGCAATGGGTTCGATGTAGGCCGTGGCACCCGTCACCAGGCGGCTGCTGCCGGGCTCGAAGCTGATCGGCAAGGCAATGCCCTTGGAGGGCGCGGCCACAGCGGCCATCTGCTGACCGGGCGCCGTGCCTTGCGCTGTCTGGGCGGCGGTTTCGGTGCTGGCCTTCGCTGGCGTGCCAGGTGAGTTCCAGACAATGCCACGCTTCTTGACCGCGCCAGGTTCTTCAGCAGCAACCGGCGCGGCGACTGGCGCGGCTGTGGGTGCCGCCATGCTGGCGCGCAACTCATCGAGCGTGGGCGGTCGCTCGAATACCTTGACCTGTGCAGATGCATGCAAGGACATGGAAGCCAGTGCAAGCGCTACGGCTTGGACGATACGGGTGTTCATGGTGATTCCCCCTACAGGACGGTGTGCGTGCGTACCGGCTTACTTGTTGCCGATGTTGACTTTGTTGTTGCCCAACAGGCCGGACTGACTCTGGATGACGTTGCCCACCTGGACATTGGTGCTGCCATTGCCCGAGTTGTTGCCAATCTCCACGCTCTGCTTGTTGCCCAGACCGGACTGCGACTGCTTGATGCTGCCAACCGAAACCTTGGTGGACCCGTTGCCAGTGGCATTGCCAACCGAGGCCGTCTGCTTGTTGCCCATACCGGACTGGTTCTGCGTCACCGTGCCCACACTGACCTGGGTCCGGCCGCGGCCGGACGCGTTGCCGATGTCCACCTTCTGCGTGTTGCCCATGCCGCTTTGGGTCTGCGACACGCTGTTGACGGTGACATTGGTCTTGCCGCTGCCCGACGCATTGCCGATGTTGGCTTCCTGCGTGTTGCCGAGGCCGCCGTTTTGCGTCTGCCGGAGATTGCCCAGGTGCACCTGGCTCTTGCCGTCGCCCGAGGCATTGCCAATGTTGGCGCGCTGGGAATTGGCCAGGCCGCCGCTCTGCGACTGCTTGGCGTTGTCGACTTGTACCTGCGACGTTTGGGCATGCAGCGCAACAGGCCCAGCCAGCGCAAAGAGGAGCGCCCCGGAAGTCAGTGTGCATTTGAGGCTGATGGGGTTCATCTGAGGCTCCATTGCGCGTGTGGCGCGGTATTCAGGGTGTCGTCGCTGGGCCAATGGTGTCTGGCATTGGCCCCTATTCAGGCGAATGGTCCAGCAGGCACATGCCGTTCTTCAGGTCAAAGATCTGCACTGCCAAGGCATTGCCATTGCGCATGTCGATCGAGGCGGTGCCTTGCTGTGCGGCTACCTGCATGCCGGCGCCTTCGTAGACCAGCTTGCCTTCCTGCCAGCAGCGCAGGAGCGGACGCTTGCCGACGCGCGGCAATGACGAACTGACGGAAGCATCCTTGGCCATGACCGGCTTGGACTTGCCGCCGTCTTGGCCGTCCTTGTTCTGCAGCGCCTTGATTGACGCCGCAGTCGGCGAGTCCTGTGCGGCAGCCGACATCGCGGACAAGGCGAGCGACATCACGGTGCCGACGGCGGCCAGGGCTGCAGCCCGCTTACTTGACCTTGACATCGAAGACTCCCATTTCAGTGCCGTTGCCGCCGCGCTGAGCGATCAAGGTCTGCAGGCCCGGCAAGTCACGAACGCTGTTTGGCAGCGTGACATTCGGTCCCAGATCCTTGGCAGTTGTGAAGCACGCGACCGTTTCCGTCGCGCCTTTGGCGCTGGCCTGGAACTGGAACGGGAAGCGTCCGGGGAACAGCATTCGCGTGCCTGGGGTGACCGCCGCCGAAGGCTGAACCGGGTTGGGGAAGAACTGCGACACGGTGCGGTTCTCATCCAGCAGGAAACAATACAGGAAGCCCTGGTTGGAGACCGCCACGTCCACGTCCAGCGACTCGCCTCGCTTGTACGTGTATTGCGGGCCCTTGGTGCCTTGCACCGTCAGAGCCGCACGCACCGCAGCAGCGGAGGGTGTCGCGGGCTGCGCCGCCGGAGGCGTGGCCGCAGCCACTTGCACGGGTGCCGTCGGAATCGGACCTTCGGCCAGGTTGATTTCCTTCAGCCGGGCCTGTGCCTTCGGCTGAAGGACGGCGTGGTTGGCCGTCAGGTAGCCACGAAAGAAGTCCGAATCCAGAGACAGGTCTTCCTTCATCCCCATGACGCCCTTGTAGGCACGCACGGCACGCTCCAGTTCGTCAGCGATCACGCCGTCGATCTCGCCCTTGTACAGGCCCCGCGCGGTCATCTGGATCTGCAGGTAGCTGACCAGCGATGGCACGTCCGACTGCAGCATGTCCCACCAGTCATCAATTTCGGCCTTCACGCCTTCATCGGTGTCAGGTACGCCCAGGCAGTTCCAGTACGGGATCTTCATCAGGCGACCGAAAAGCTCGATGGCTGACAGTTCCACCAGGTTGCGCAAGGCTTGGCCCTGACCGTCTGACTGGCTGGCAACGAAATTGAAGTTGATGCCGAATTTCTTGTAGTTCAGGTCGGCGTCCGCGCCTTTGCCGGACTTGCGGATGAGCACGAAATTCTTGGAAATGGCACCTGGCACCAGCGTGAGGTCGTCCCGCACGTTGAGCACGCTCATGTCCACGCTCATGCCAGAGAACGAATCAGAATCGGCGCCGCCGATGCAGAGAATGCCCAGGCAGATGCCGCCGTCACGCTGCTTCTTCAGCAAGGATTCGTCGAATTGGCTGATCGAGCCCTGGATGGCAAAGGCTGCCTTGCTGGCGATGTCGTCCTGTCCCTTGAACAGGTCCTGGAACACCTTGCGGTTGCCGTCGTAGGGAATCAGTCGGATGGCGCGGCTGGACCGCGTCATCTGCGAAGTGGCAGACACGAACATCTCGCGGCCGCCCACGTTGATCTTCTTGGTCTGGTCGGGAATGTCTTCAATGATGACCGACACGTTCTTCACGCCAAACGTGCGGAACTGGTTGTCCATGCAACGCAGCGCCGTGGCGAAGCCGGTCTGGTTCGCGCGCGGCGGGCCCGCTGAAGGCTTGACCGACAGTTCGATCGCCTGCTTGGCGTTCTGTTCAGCTGTCGTGAGCTTGGTTTGCCCAAGGGCGCTGCCGACCCCGGCAAGCAGAGCCAGGCCTGTCAACAGCGCGGAAAGCTTGCCGATGCTCATTGCTGAACCCGTTATTTGCAGTTGGCGGTGTTGATGATGTTGCCCGTGACGATCACGGTCTTCTGACGGTCCGCGATCTGCGACGAACCCTTCTTGCTGCTGCTGTCATTGCCGATGTCAACCGAGCCGCAGTTGGCGTTGGAGCCGGCCTTGCCGCTGCTCTTGTTCCTGTTCTGCTTGATCGTTTCCTTGGCGACCAGCGCGCGGTCTTTGTCTTCCATGTCCAGCGCATCTGAACGGGCAGGTGTGCCACGGTTCTGCGCCGCTGCCGGCAGGGCGTGCGTGGCGAGCAGGACGGCCACGAGGCCTAAAGTAAGCATTGGAGTGCGCATCGTGATCTCCGGAGATGGTGTCAATATGGCGGCGTGCAGTCAGGCCGCTTCCAGCACCGGTCCGCAGGCACTGGACAAATGAACGAAGTTCCGGCCTGGCCGTGAGGCCAGGCCGGAGGCACGAATTACTTCGTGTTGCCGGCGTTCATGGTCTGGCTGTTGGCCAGGCCGCCGGATTGGCTTTGGCTCACGTTCGTGGCCTTGACATCGCTCTTGCCCTTGCCGGCGGCGTTGCCCAGGTTCACGTTCTGGCTGTTGGCCAGGCCGCCGGATTGGCTTTGCGACACGTTGGTCGCGGTCACCTTGGTTTGGCCGCCAGCGGTGGCATTGCCGATGTTGACGTTCTGGCTGTTGGCCAGGCCGCCGGACTGGCTTTGCTTGATGTTGGTGGCCTTGACGTCCGACTTGGACTTCGGACCGGTAGCGTTGCCGATGTTGCCGGTCTGGCTGTTGGCCAGGCCGCCAGACTGCGACTGCTTCGCGTCCTTCAGGTCAACCTTGGATGTCTGAGCGCCAACCGCAAAAGCGGCGGTTACGGTCATGGCGGCCAGCAGGGTCTTGGAAATCGTCTTCATGAAGTGCTCCTGATTCAGGTTCAAGGCCGGACTGGTTGTGATGTGGAACAGATCGCCGCCGGCCAAGTTCTGCGGTTCTGTCTCCTCGGGACTCAAATTTTGCCCCAGGACTTGATCATTAACTCCGCAGACCCAAAAGTGGATGACCCCAAGGGATACCACTCCTCCTGCGACCTGAGGAGGCCGGATGCTGCACGCATCAGGCCCCGGAATCCAGCACCCTAACGGAGGTAAACCCTAGCATTTGGCCGCGGTCCGCGTGCAAACTGCGCGCTGACGACCCTGTTCGCGGGCGCGACCTCACAATCGGGCAGCCGACAGCCAGCCGCGATTCGAACATGTCGTTACCAATGCGTGTGCTCATCCTGCCCGGATGGCAGAACTCAGGCCCTGACCACTGGCAAACCCGGTGGGAGGACCTGCATGGCTTTGTGCGTGTGCAGCAAGCAGATTGGCAACACCCCTTGCGCGGCGACTGGATGACTCGGCTGGAGGAAGTCGTGCTGGAAGCACCTGGGCCGGTGGCTCTGGTGGGGCACAGCCTGGGTTGCCAATTGGTTGCGGCCTGGTCGGCCCATTCAGCGAACACCCAACGTGTGGCGGCGGCGCTCCTGGTCGCGCCGCCGGACACTGCCCGTGAAGACATGCCGCCGCAGCTGTCCAGCTGGCGAAAAATCCCGGACGCGCCGCTGCCCTTTCCAGCTCTCGTTCTTTACGGCGACGACGACCCGTTCTGCACGCCTGACCGCACGCGTCACATGGCTGCAGGATGGCAAGTGCCTGCGCTGAGCCAGGGTGCCCGCGGCCACCTCAATGCCCAGTCCGGACTTGGCGATTGGCCCGAGGGGCTGGCGCACTTGCATGCCTTGGCGCTGAAGGACCCAGGCCATGGGTGACCGCTTGGCGCGTGCAGCCTTGGTGTCCTTGGTGCTCACCACGGTGCTGGGCTGGACTTTCTTGAAAGGTTGGGGGCCGATCAAGGCCGCCTTGCTGGTGGCTTTCCTGTTCGTGGGCATTGCCGCTGGCGTCTGGTATGGCCTCAGCAAACTGGGTGACCTGCACGCCGCCGTGCGAGAAAAGCTGGGCGCACACAACGCGGGTGTCCACCACGCCTTTGCCGGGGTCGCACTGCAAGTGGCAGATGACGGTCGCCATGTCTGGCTGGACGCCCCGGGCCTGCAGCGTGTCCTGGGCCTGAAGGAGGCCGACGATGTCACTGCGGCCCGCACGCCGGGCAATTGGCGGCGCGACGACAACGGCCACATCTGGCTGCGCGTGGACGCCGTCATCGAGTACCTGACCCGCATGCCGGCGCGAAACGATCCCCGTGTTCAAAAGCTGCGTCGCTATCTGGAGCGTGATGTGCTGTACCCCGCCCAGGAGCGCAGGCGCCGCGGCTGAGCCTGAGAGAATCCCCGGATGGTCACCAAGAAACCCAAGGGCCTGGGGCTGGGGCTGGAAGCACTGCTGGGCCCCAAGGTCAGCGACGCGCCGGCTGCCACCGACGGCACTCCCACCACCCTGTCTGTCAATGCGCTGCGCGCCGGCAAGTACCAGCCTCGCACGCGCATGGACGAGGGTTCGCTGTACGAGCTGGCAGAGAGCATCAAGAGCCAGGGCGTGATGCAGCCCATCTTGGTCCGCCCATTGGGGCCGGAGCAGCAGGGTCACTACGAAATCATTGCCGGCGAGCGCCGTTTCCGCGCGGCCAAGCTGGCCGGGCTGGACAGTGTGCCCGTGCTGGTGAAGGTGGTGGCCGACGAGGCCGCGGCCGTGATGGCGCTGATCGAGAACATCCAGCGCGAGGACCTCAACCCGCTGGAAGAAGCGCAGGGCCTGCAACGCCTGGTCAGCGAGTTCCAGTTGACGCACGAGCAGGCGGCCCAGGCGGTGGGCCGTTCCCGCAGCGCGGCCAGCAACCTGTTGCGCCTGTTGAACCTGGCCGATCCGGTGCAGCAGATGCTGCTGGCAGGTGACATCGACATGGGTCACGCCCGGGCGCTGCTGGCTCTGCCTGCGGCCGAGCAGGTGATGGCTGCACAGGAAGTCGCCGCCAAGAACATGAGCGTGCGCGACGCCGAACGGCTGGTGGCACGCGCGCTTCGCGAGGCTGCCGCACCGGTGGCAGCCAGGAAGGCTGCTCAGGGAAAGGCGCGCGACATCGCGCGACTGGAAGCGCAGTTGTCAGACCTGCTGACGGCCGCCGTCGAGATCCGCGTCAAGCGCCGCACGTCGCGCGGTGAGCAAGGCGAGATTGCCATTGCATTCGGCTCGCTTGAAGAACTGAACGGCCTGCTGGAGAAGCTGGGCGCGGGTGGCTGATCGCCTGGCCCAGGCGTGTTGTTCAGCCGGGCTTGTAGAGCGCTGATCGCTGCAGCGCAGCCGTCAGATCGACCTGTGGCCGGTGTTGCGCCAGCAGCACCAGCACGTCGGCTTCCAGCGCATGCAGCTGGGCAAACCCCTGCGCATGCGGCGCCGCCAGGAGCGTGTCGATGCGTGCAGCCAGTCGCTCGGGAGCTATTGGCAAGAGGGAGGCCAGCTTGCCTTGCCGCTTGACCTGGAAAGTCGTGAAGTAGCGCCCGTTCAGACCACAGAGCATCATGAGCAGCCGGTAGCACGCGTCCACCTGCAACTCGCGCAACCACAGGCCCGCGTCGCGGTGCAGCAGTTGCGGCACGATGCGCCAGGGCATGGGCGTGGCCAGCGCATGGCGGATCATCGCCAGCCCGAGCTCGGGCGGGAATGCGGCCAGGCGGCCTTGCAAAGCGGCGAGTTGATCCGCGCCCGCCAGCGGCCAAGCTTTCATCACGCCCTCCGCCAACTTGTGGATGGGCGTGTCAGGTTGGTGGCGGATGAGCAATTCGTCCAGGTCATCAAGCAGCCTGGCCGTGGTGCTGTAACCGATCTGGACTTCGATGCCGTCGATAGGGAACGCCACCACCGCCGCGCCCTCGGCGAAGTTGCCGATGGTCCAGATCCAGTCGCTGCCGACGCTGCGGCAGGTCGCGCGCAAGCTTGCTTCGTCGGGCAATGTGGCGAAGACGACACTCATGTCCACATCGGAGCGATCGTCGACAAGCTCATCGACTGTGGAACCGGAGACGAAGGACAGCAGCGTTGCGTCACCCAGGCCGCGGTGCGCGTCGGCCACCCGACGGGCGATGTCGACCCGCTTTTGTGCGCCAGCCTGAAGCGTCTTCAAAGCACACCCTCGAGGCCCCCGCCCGGCCCCTGTGCAGTCAGACGGGTCATGCATGCGTCGAAACAGGCGCAGGCCTGCATGTGTTTGGCCGCCAGGTCATCCAGGTCGCGAACGAAGCTCAGGGTCTCGATGCGCCTGCAGGCGTCCGCGGGCAGGTCACGCGCCAGGTACCGGGGACCGAAGACGCGCGTGTGCGGCGCGTGCAGCAGTCGCATGGCTTCGATCAATGGGCGCATGGTCATCGCCTGGTAGAAGGTCAACGCCTCCACCGCGCGGCTCCGCAGCCGTTCCTTGGTCACGATGTGCTGGAACATCTGGAAGGCCGCGTGAAGCACCGGCACGCGGGCGCGCGCCTTGGCCGCGTCGTCAACCCTGTCCAGGTGGGTCTCGACCAGGAGGCCACGGCGGTCGAACCAGATCGCGCCACGTCCATGCAGCTCCACTTCCCTGAACAGCAGCGGGTCGCTGCGGCGGATCAGCACCAGGTCCACCACCAGGAATTCGCCCGCATCGCGCAGGCGGTAGAACTTCTGGCTGTAGCCGGCCGTGCCAGGAACGTCATAGCGCAGCGCAATCGGAGACCGCGCTTCAAGCGCGGCCTGCACCTGGCCGAAGGTGGCTTCCAAGGCTTGGTCAGCGACCACTGCCACGGCGTCGACGTCGGACCAAGGGTCGTCGGTGCCGAAGGCCGCGCTGCCGCCCTCCCACGCTGCGTCGACATCTGCCGACGCAAGCAGTGCGTCGCGCAAGGTCTGGATGAGTGTGCGGCGGTCGATCATCAGGCAGCCCTTGGCACCGCTCGCAGTTTCAGCGCCAGCCACAAGAGCGCCAGGGACACCAGCGCTATCGGCAGCAGCGAGCCCAGGTTCAACCAGGTCCAGCCTTGGGTGGTGATGAGTGCGCCTGAAGAGAACGAGGTGACAGCCATGGTCCAGAACACACAGGTGTCCATCACGCCTTGCGCGCGGTTCTTCTCTTCAGGCCGATAGCTCTGCGTCAGCAAGGTGGTGCCACCTGTGTAAAGGAAGTTCCAGCCAACGCCCAAGGTGAAGAGCGCCACCAGGAACTGCATCAGGTCTACGCCACTCAGCGCCACCAGCACGCAGACCAGGTTCAGCGCCACGCCCACGCCCATCACCGGAAGCGCGCCAAAGCGCTTGATCAAGTTGCCGGTGAAGAAACTGGGCACGAACATGCCGAGCACGTGCCATTCCAGCACCAGTGCCGCGCTGCTGAAGGGGTGCTGGCACTGCTGCATGGCAATGGGCGTGGCGGCCATCAACAGGTTCATCACGCCATACCCCAGCGCCGCGGCGATGATGGCCACCACAAAGACGGGTTGCTGCGCCAATTCGGCCAGTGGCCGACCGACCGCTGAGCCAGGTGCGGGCGGCGTGTGCCGCGGAAACTGGATGAAGGACATCAGCGCCAGGCCGATCAGTCCCACGCCCACCAAGGCCAGGTAGGCGCCTGCAAAAGGAACCGGCAGCCAAGCGCGCGCGGTGCTTGCCAGGTTGGGGCCGATGAAGGCGCCGGCCACGCCGCCAGCCAGCACCCAGCTGATGGCACGTTCCTTCATCGACGGCGGCACCAGCTCCGGTCCGGCAAATCGGTACAAGGCGCCGTTGGCACTGTAGAAGCCAGCCACCACAGTGGTCGCCACCAGCAGCCAGAAGCTGCCAATGCTGACCGCCAGTGCGCCCATTGCCGCGGAACCAATCGCCACCAAAAGGCCGATCTGGAACGTGCGCTTGCGGCCCAACCGCGCCTGCAGCCGAGACACCGGCATGGCCGACAGCGCAGCGCCCACCACATAGCCGGTGACAGGCAGCGTTGCCATCCAGCCCAAAGGTGCCAGCGACAAGCCCACCAGGCCATTGATCGCAATGAAAGTGACGTTGTTGGTGAGGAACAGCGCCTGGCACATCGCCAGCAGGATCAGGTTCGAGTTCATGACCCGGATCTTCTCATCGCGTGGAACCAAAGCGGGGCTCGCAGGCTCCACCGCGGTGCAAGCGCCGTGTCAGCGCATTGGCAATTGCACACGTTGAAGGTGAACCTGCAGGGCACGGGCCTTGCAAAGGAGCGAAGGTCGGAGCACGCTCTCCGAACGGCAGAAACTGAAGGGTCTTGGCCCCGTTCATCCGGCTTATGGGCCGCCGGTTGATGAACGAAGCTGGGTTCACATCGCCGCCGGTGGCGCGTCGCCACCGGGTGCCGGAAAGCTCTGATGGAGCCTGGGTCCGTGAAGCCGGGACTCCATCAGAACTTCCCAGGAGCGGAACGGGGGCAGGGTTGTCCGCCTCGCCGCTTCCCGGGACCCGGAGGCACTGCACATGGATGTGATCAAGCACTTCGCCGCGCGCTACGAGCGCACCCGCGAGGAAGAACTGTCGCTGGAGGACTACCTTGCCGAGTGCAAGCGGAACCCTCTGGCCTATGCCACCGCCGCCGAGCGCATGCTCAGGGCCATTGGCGAACCGCAGGCGGTGGACACGCGCAACGACCCGCGCCTGAGCCGCCTGTTCGCCAACAAGGTCATCAAGGTCTACCCGGCCTTCGCCGAGTTCTACGGCATGGAAGACGCCATCGAACAGGTGGTGTCTTATTTCCGCCATGCCGCGCAGGGTCTGGAAGAAAAGAAGCAGATCCTCTATTTGCTGGGCCCGGTGGGCGGCGGCAAGAGCTCCGTGGCCGAACGGCTGAAGCAGTTGATGCAGGAAGTGCCCTTCTACGCCATCAAGGGCAGCCCGGTGAACGAATCGCCGCTGGGCTTGTTTGACGCGGCGGAAGACGGCCCCATCCTGGAAAGCGAGTACGGCATTCCGCGCCGCTACCTCAACCGCATCCTCAGCCCCTGGGCCGTCAAGCGCCTGGAAGAGTTCGGTGGCGACATCCGGCAGTTCAAGGTCGTCAAGCGCCACCCCAGCATCCTGAAGCAGGTGGGCATCAGCAAGACCGAACCGGGCGACGAGAACAACCAGGACATCAGCGCCCTGGTGGGCAAGGTGGACATCCGCAAGCTTGAAAGCTACAGCCAGGACGACCCCGACGCCTACAGCTACAGCGGCGGCCTGTGCCTGGCCAACCAGGGCCTGCTGGAATTCGTGGAAATGTTCAAGGCGCCGATCAAGGTCCTGCACCCCTTGCTCACCGCCACGCAGGAAGGCAACTTCAAGGGCACCGAAGGCTTTGGCGCGATTCCGTTTGACGGCGTCGTGCTGGCGCACAGCAACGAAAGCGAGTGGAAGGCCTTCCGCAACAACAAGAACAACGAAGCCTTCCTGGACCGCATCTACATCGTCAAGGTGCCGTACTGCCTGCGCGTCAGCGAGGAAGTGAAGATCTACGAGAAGCTGCTCAAGAACAGCAGCCTGGCCGCAGCCACCTGTGCACCGGGCACGCTGAAGATGATGAGCCAGTTCGCCATCCTCACACGCCTGAAGGAGCCGGAAAACAGCAGTCTCTATTCCAAGATGCTGATCTATGACGGTGAGAACCTGAAGGACACCGACCCGCGAGCCAAGAGCTACCAGGAGTACCGCGACTACGCTGGTGTCGACGAAGGCATGAGCGGCATCAGCACGCGCTTTGCCTACAAGATCATCAGCAAGGTCTTCAATTTCGACAGCACCGAGGTGGCGGCCAACCCCGTGCACCTGATGTACGTGCTGGAGCAGCAGATCGAGCGCGAGCAGTTCGCCAAGGAAACCGAAGACAAGTACGTCGGCTTCATCAAGGAAGCGCTGGCGCCGCGCTATGCGGAGTTCATCGGCAAGGAAATCCAGACCGCCTACCTGGAAAGCTATTCCGAGTACGGCCAGAACATCTTCGACCGCTACGTGACCTATGCCGACTACTGGATCCAGGACCACGAGTACCGCGACACCGACACCGGCGAGGTCTTCGACCGCGCCAGCCTGAACGCGGAACTGGAAAAGATCGAGAAGCCCGCCGGCATTGCCAACCCCAAGGATTTCCGCAACGAGATCGTCAACTTCGTGCTGCGCGCGCGTGCCAACAACCAGGGCAACAACCCGGTGTGGACCAGCTACGAGAAGCTGCGCACGGTGATCGAGAAGAAGATGTTCTCCAACACCGAAGAGCTGCTGCCGGTCATCAGCTTCAACGCCAAGGCCAGTGCCGACGAAGCCAAGAAGCACGAGGACTTCGTGACCCGCATGGTGGCCAAGGGCTACACGCAGAAGCAGGTGCGCCTGCTGTGCGAGTGGTACCTGCGCGTGAGGAAGAGCAGCTGATCCATGCAACACATCGTTGATCGCCGCCTGGCGGGCAAGAACAAGTCGATCGGCAACCGAGAGAGGTTCCTGCGCCGCTACAAGGACCAGATCAAGGAAGCGGTCAAACGGGCGATCGACGGCCGCGGCATCCGCGACATCGAGCGTGGGGAAGACATCCACATCCCCAAGCGCGACATCAACGAGCCCGTGTTTGGCCACGGCCAGGGCGGCATGCGCGAAACCGTGCACCCGGGCAACCAGGAATACATCCAGGGTGACCGCATCGAAAGGCCCAAGGGAGGCCAGGGCGGTGGCAGCGGCAAAGGGAAGGCGGGCGACTCCGGTGAAGGTGAGGACGACTTTGTCTTTGCGCTGAGCAAGGAGGAATTCATGCAGGTCTTCTTCGAGGACCTGGCACTGCCGCACCTGATACGCACGCAACTGGCCGAGGTGCCCGAATTCAAGAGCCACCGTGCGGGCTTCACCAACGACGGCACGCCCAACAACCTGCACGTGGTGCGCAGCATGCGCGGCGCCTTGGGCCGCCGCATCGCGTTGGGCGCCAGTTCGCGCCGCACGGTGAAGGAACTGGAAGCCGAGCTGGCCGACTGCCGCCGCATGTTGCAGCCGGGCGACGCGGTGGCCGAAGCGCACATCAAGCAGTTGCTGGACGAGATTGAACAACTCAAGGGCCGCGTCGAACGCATCCCCTTTCTGGACCCCATCGACCTTCGCTTCCGCAGCCGCGTGAAGGTGCCAGTGCCCACCAGCAAGGCCGTGATGTTCTGCCTGATGGACGTGTCCGGCTCCATGGACGAAGCGCGCAAGGAGTTGAGCAAGCGCTTCTTCATCCTGCTCTACATGTTCCTGACGCGGCACTACGAGAAGATCGAACTGGTCTTCATCCGTCATCACACGCAAGCGTCGGAAGTGGACGAGCAGAACTTCTTCCATGCCCGCGAAACTGGCGGCACCGTGGTCAGCAGCGCGCTGGTGCTGATGGAAGAGATCATCCGCGCACGCTACAACCCGAGCGAATGGAACATCTACGGCGCTCAAGCCAGCGACGGCGACAACTGGCACCACGACAGCGGCCGTTGCCGCGAATTGCTGAACGACAAGCTGCTGCCCCTGGTGCGTTACTTCGCCTATGTGCAGGTGGCCGAGGAAGAGCAGAACCTGTGGGAGGAATACACCCAGCTGCAGGCCGCGCACCGCCACTTCGCCATGCGCAAGGCCACCAGCGCCGACCAGATCTACCCGGTCTTCCGGGACCTGTTCAAGAAGGAAGGGGCCAAAGCCGCATGAAGGTCGCAGCATGAAGGACGCCGCATGAAGCCTCGCCCACTGGCACTGGAACAACCGCTGCCGCTGAACGAACGGCCTGGCGGTCCGCTGCCCGGTCCCAGCGACTGGACGTTTGAGCTCGTCGAGCATTACCACAAGGTCATCCGCGCGACCGCGGAACGTTTCGGCCTGGACACCTACCCCAACCAGCTGGAAATCATCACTGCTGAACAGATGATGGACGCGTATGCCAGCGTCGGCATGCCCGTGAACTATCGCCACTGGAGCTACGGCAAGGAGTTCATCGCCACCGAGAAGAACTACAAGCGCGGCCACATGGGCCTGGCCTACGAGATCGTCATCAACAGCAACCCTTGCATCAGCTACCTGATGGAGGAGAACACGATGGCCATGCAGGCGCTGGTCATCGCGCACGCGGCCTACGGCCACAACAGCTTCTTCAAAGGCAACTACCTGTTCCGCATGTGGACCGACGCCGCGTCCATCATCGACTACCTGGTCTACGCCAAGAACTACGTCACCGCCTGCGAAGAAAAGCAGGGCCTGGAGGCCGTCGAAGGTTTCATCGACAGCTGCCACGCACTCAGCAACCACGGTGTCGATCGCTACCGCCGCCCCACCCGCAAGAGCCTCGCTCAGGAGTTGGCTGACCGGGTAGATCGAGAGGCCTACGCCCAACGCCAGGTCAACGACCTGTGGCGCACCTTGCCGCGGCGCGCCAGCCTGGAAGGAGCCGCACCCGAGGCCAAGCGCTTCCCGGACGAGCCGCAGGAGAACCTGCTGTACTTCATCGAGAAGAACGCGCCACTGCTGGAGCCCTGGCAGCGCGAGATCGTGCGCATCGTGCGCAAGGTGGCGCAGTACTTCTACCCGCAGCGCCAGACCCAGGTGATGAACGAGGGCTGGGCCACCTTCTGGCACCACAAGCTGCTCAATACCATGTACGACGACGGCTTCCTGACCGACGGCGTGATGATCGAGTGGCTCAAGTCCCACACCAATGTCATCTACCAGCCGCCGGTCGGCCACCCGGCCTACAGCGGGATCAACCCGTATGCGCTGGGTTTTGCGATGTACACCGACATCAAGCGCATCTGCGAGAAGCCCGACGACGAGGACCGCGCCTGGTTCCCGGACATTGCCGGCAAGCCCTGGTTGCCGACGCTGGACCACGCCATGCGCAACTTCAAGGACGAGAGCTTCATCGGCCAGTACCTCAGCCCGAAGCTGATGCGGGACTTGCGCCTTTTCGCGATTGCCGACGACGAGAAGCAGAACGAGCTCGAAGTCAGCGCCATCCATGACGACAGCGGCTACCGCCGTGTGCGCGAAGCGTTGTCGCGCCAGTACGACCTGGGCTCGCGCGAACCCAACATCCAGGTCTGGAACGTCAACCTGCGCGGCGACCGCAGCCTGACGCTGCGCCACTTCCAGCACAACGACCGGCCCTTGCACGACGCCGCGCAGGAAGTGCTGAAGCACGTGGCGCGCCTCTGGGGCTTTGGCGTGCAGCTGGAAAGCACCAACGCCAAGGGTGACGTCACCAAGCGCTTCAACGTGCCCGCGCCAGCCTGACCGTGCCGCTTCTGGCGGGGCCCGTCTACTCGCTGCCGTGCTTGGTGGCGAACCGCACGCCGGCTGCCTGCAGCAGCGGCGTGGGCAACACGCCACCCGCGCACACCACCACGGCGTCGTTGGGCAGGCTCTCTTCGCCCTGGGCCGTCTTCAACAGCACCGTGTCGGCGTCGATTCGTTTGACCGTGGACGACAACGCCACCTTCAGGCGCCCTGCCGCAGCTTCGGCCTGGACGCGGTCGCGGTTCTTCTGCTTGACGCGTGAGAAGGCTTCGCTGCGGTAAGACAAGGTAACCCGGGTGCCGGGCTGCTCGGCCAGCGCAATGGCGGCTTCCAGCGCACTGTCGCCGCCGCCCACCACCAGCACGGACTGGCCGCGGTACTGCTCGGCGTCCACGAGCTTGTAGACGACCTTGGCGGCCTCTTCGCCGGGCACGTCCAGTTTGCGTGGCGTTCCCCGGCGGCCGATGGTGAGCAGCACCGACCGCGCCCGCAGCGTCCCTCGGTTGGTGGTGAGCACGAAGCCGTCGCCGTCCGCGGCCAGCGCGTCCATGCGTTCGTTGTAGTTCACCAGCAGGCCGGTGCGCTTCACCACGCCGTTCCAGAACTCCAGCAACTTCTCCTTCTGGATCTCACCCATCTTCACGGTGCCCACCAGAGGCAGCACCACCGGCGCCGTCATGGCGATCTTGTTGCGCGGGTAGTGGTACACCGCGCCACCCAGCGACGCTTCCTGTTCGATGAGCCGGTAGCGCAGGCGGTGCTGCATGGCACCCAGCCCGGCGGACAGGCCGGCCGGACCGGCGCCAACGATCAGCACGTCCAGCGCATCCGCAGGCTCGGCGGGTGCCTTGCGTTGGCGGATGGCCTCCATCGCCTGACGGCCTTGTTCGACGGCCTTGCGAATCAGTCCCATTCCGCCCAGCTCGCCCGCGATGAACAGTCCCGGGATATTCGTTTCGAAGTTGGGCGACAGCTCCGGAATGTCAATGCCACGCTTCTCGGTGCCGAAAACCAGGCGTATGGCATCCACAGGACAAGCGGGCTTGCAAGCGCCATGGCCGATGCAGGCTGCCGCCTGGATCAGCACCGCCTTGCCCTGGACGATGCCCAGTGCGCCTTCAGGGCAGGCCGTCACGCAACCGGCAGAACCGATGCAGCGGTGCGGGTCTATCACGGGGTGCAGGGAAGGCGGTTCGTTCAGGCCCTGCGCGGCCGATTCGTCGCGCTGCGCCACGGCGGCTTTCTCGCTGCGTCGCTTCCGGGCCAGGTAAATCGCGGTCACCACCCCGGCCGCCAACAGATAGGGAATGAGCAGGAAAAGCGAGTCGGTCCAGTTGTCCATGGTGCTGAGTGTGCCCCGCTCCTGACGCATGCAAGTCCGTTGATGAGAGCCGCGCAACAGTCGCAATTTCTAACAGCGCTAAGATTGAAAATGCACAAAATGGGCATTCAAAAGAATTCCACACCGACCATGAGCTCCTCCCTCACCAGCGCCGCCCCAGGTCCGGGCATGGCGCCCAAGCTGCCGCCGACAGGGCGCAACCGCCGTCGGGGCGTCGATGCCCTGATGTACCTGGGCATGGGCCTGATCCTGTTGCTGGCCTTCAAGATCAGCCGGATGGGCCTGTACGACGCCCGGTCGGACGTGGGCTACTGGATCGGCGTGGTGGGTGCGGTGATGATGCTGCTGCTCTTCGCCTACCCGCTGCGCAAGCGCTGGGCCTTCCTGGCGCGCTTCGGCAAGGCCAAGATCTGGTTCGTCGTGCACATGGTGCTGGGGATCATGGGCCCGGTGCTGGTCCTGGCGCACGCCACCTTCCGTGTCGGATCGCTCAACGCAGGGGTGGCCCTCTTCAGCATGCTGGTGGTGGCTGCCAGTGGCGTCGTCGGCCGTTTCATCTACTTGCGCATCCACCAGGGCCTGGGCGGCCAGCTGCAGACGCTGGACGCCCTGCAGGCCGAGCTGGGCGCCACGGACGCGGAAACCGGCGGCACGCTGCGTTTCGCGCCTGAGGCGGCTGCGCGCCTGCAGGCCTTGCAAAGCCTGGCCGGCAAGCCGCGAGACAGCTGGCTGGGACACCTGCAGCGCCTGACCGTGCTGCCCTGGCGCCTCAAGCGTGAGCGCAGGTCCATCCGCCGCCAGGCCCAGGCCACGCTGCGCGACATGGCGGTTCGCCAGGGCTGGGACAACGCCACGCTGCGCAGCCGCGAACGCAAGGTGGCGCAACAGGTGGCCCGCTATGTGGACGCCGTGCAACGCACGGCGCAGCTGGCGGCCTACACCAAGGTGTTTTCGCTGTGGCATGTGCTGCACGTGCCCTTCGTGTTCCTCATGGTTCTGTGCGCAGTAGCCCATGTGGTGGCGGTGCACGCTTATTGATGCGCCGCTGGCTGCGCACCTGGGCCCGGCTCGGGGGGCTGCTGTTGGCCCTCATCGCCGGGCCGCTGCATGCGCAGTCGCTGGAGTCCGCGCTGTCACCCGGGCCCCTGACCCAACACCACGCCAAGCAGGACATCGGCTGCTCAGACTGTCATGTGCGCTTCGACCGCGCCGGCCAGGACGGACGTTGCCTGGCTTGCCACAAGGAGGTGGCCAGTGACCTGCGCGCCAAGACCGGCCTGCACGGCAAGCAGCCGGCGCAGGCCTGCCGTACCTGCCATACCGACCACCGCGGACGCGACGTGAACATCGCGGCCTTCAACACCAGCCTGTTCGACCACCGCGCAACGGACTACCTGCTGCGCGGCAAGCACACGGCCGTCGCATGCAAGTCCTGCCACGTGCCAGCCAGGAAATACCGCGAAGCGCCGCAGGACTGCGTCAGCTGCCATCTGAAGGACGACAAGCACAAGGGCAGCCTGGGCAAGGACTGCGCCAGCTGCCATGCGGAGCAAGGCTGGAAGGACGTCAAGGTCGACCACGAGAAGACGCGCTTTCCGCTCACGGGCAAGCACACGGCGGCCACCTGCGACAGCTGCCACAAGTCCAAGGTGTTCAAGGAAGTCAGCAGCACCTGCATCGGGTGCCACAAGAAGGACGACCGCCACAAGGCCCGATTTGGCGAGCGCTGCGAGACCTGCCACACCACACGCAGCTGGCCTGCCGTCACCTTCAAGCACGACACCGACACCAAGTTCGCCTTGCGAGGTCGCCATCGCGAGACCACCTGCTTCAGCTGCCACACCGGCAACCTCTTCAAGGACAAGCTGGTCGGCGACTGCGTCAGTTGCCACAAGAAAGACGACAAGCACAAGGGCAGCCTGGGTACCGAGTGCGCCAGCTGCCACGGCGACCGCAGCTGGAAGGAATCGGTGCGCTTCGACCACAGCAAAGCGCGCTTCCCGCTGCTGGGAGCCCATGCCAAGGCCGACTGCAAGGGCTGCCACACGACGCCGCAGTTCAAGGAAGCACCCAGCGACTGCGCGTCCTGCCACCAGAAGGACGACAAGCATCAAGGCACTCTGAGCACGGACTGCGCCAGCTGCCACACCGAACGCGACTGGAAGGCCAGCCGCTTCGACCATGCACGCACGCGTTTCCCGCTGCGCGGATCTCACACCGTGCCGCCCATGAAGTGCGTGGACTGCCACGTGGACCACCGCAGTTTCCGCGGCACCGCCGTGGAGTGTCTGGCTTGCCACAAGAAAGACGACAAGCACGCCGGCCAGTTGGGTACGCGCTGCGAGAGCTGCCACATTGACAACGGACGCGCCAACGGAAGCGCCAGCGGCTGGCACGTCACGCGCTTTGACCATGCCCGCGCCCGCTTCCCCCTGGCCGGTTCACACGTGCGCGTCGAATGCAAGGCCTGCCACCAGTCACCGCGCTTTCGCGACGCGCCGCGGGACTGCTTCAGCTGTCACCAGAAGACCGACAAGCACCAGGGCACTTTCGGTACCCGCTGCGAGTCCTGCCACAACCAACGCGACTGGCGGCTGTGGACCTTTGACCACGCCAAGCAGACGCCTTATGCCTTGGAGGGCAGCCACGCCAAGGTGTCCTGCCAGGCCTGCCATGACAAGCCTGCACCGGCGGGCCAGGCGGCCGCGCCACTGGACCGCAACTGCCAGAGCTGCCACCGCCGGGACGACCCGCACGAGGGTGGCTTCGGCAACCGCTGCGAGCAGTGCCACAGCGTGACCCGCTGGAAACAGGTCAGTCACCGAGGATCCCCATGAACGCCATCGTCCAGACGCTGCTGCTGATGGTCCTGCTCGTGCTGGCGCCTGGCGCACACGCGCAGGGCCGGGACTTCGACCACCTGCGCACCGGCTTCCCGCTGACGGGCACGCACGTGAACGCGCGCTGCGAGACCTGCCATGTGGGGGGCGTGTTCAAGGGCACGCCGAAGGACTGCGAGTCCTGCCACACGGCAGGCGCACGCCTGGCGCGGGGCAATGTCGTCAAGACGCCGGAGCACCTGAATACCCAACTGCAGACCTGCGACAGCTGCCACACCACCCGCACCTTCACCGGCGCGCGCATGAACCACGCCACGGTATTGCGCGGCACCTGTGCCACCTGCCACAACGGCATTCAGGCGGTCGGCAAGACGCCGACGCACCTGCGCACCACGGCGTCCTGCGACAGCTGCCACGGCAACCAGGCCTGGCGCCCCGCCACCGGCTTTGACCACGTGGGCGTGACGCCGGGCACCTGCGGCACCTGCCACAACGGCATCCAGGCCACCGGCAAGAGCGCCGGCCACACGCCCTACCAGCTGGTGGCCACCACGGCCTCGGCCAGTTGCGACACCTGCCACAAGTCCGGCTTCAAGAGCTGGACGCCGGCCAGCGTGCACAGCAACACCACCATCACCGCGCAGTGCGCGTCCTGCCACGCCGGCACCAAGCCGAATACCGCGGTCCACGTGGGCCAGACCAATTGCGAAAGCTGCCACAAGTCCAACAGCACCTGGACCGGCGCCAAGGTGGACCACAGCACCTTCACCGTGGCCACCAACTGCGTGTCCTGCCACAACGGCAGCGCGGCCGGCGGCAAGAACTCCACCCACATCCCGGTGGGTGCGACGAACTGCATCAGCTGCCACAGCACCACCAAGTGGACGCCCAGCACCTACAACCACTCGCAGACGGTGGCCACCGGCCAGTGCGCCAGCTGCCACACTGGCACCTTCCCGCCAGCAGACGGGCGTGGCGCAGACCACACGCCCTACTGGCTGATCAGCACCACTTCGGCGGCCAACTGCGACGCCTGCCACAAGGGCAGCTACAGCACCTGGGCCAACGGCAAGTTCCACGTCAATGCGACGGTGGTCAGCCAGTGCAACACCTGCCACGCCAGTGCCAAGCCCAACACCACCGTGCACGTGGGCCAGACCGCCTGCGAGACCTGCCACAAGTCCTTCACCACCTGGACCGGCGCCAAGGTGGACCACAGCACCTTCACTGTGGCCACCAACTGTTCGACCTGCCACAACGGCACCGGCGCCACGGGCAAGAGCAGCACCCACATCCCTGTGGGGGTGGTCAACTGCATCAGCTGCCATACCACCACCAAGTGGACGCCCAGCACCTACAACCACTCGCAGACGGTGGCCACCGGCCAGTGCGCCAGTTGCCACACCGGCACCTTCCCGCCGGCCGACGGACGTGGGGCTACCCACACGCCCTACTGGTTGATCAGTACCACTTCGGCGGCCAACTGCGACGCCTGCCACAAGGGCAGCTACAGCACCTGGGCGAACGGCAAGTTCCACGTCAATGCGACGGTGGTCAGCCAGTGCAACACCTGCCACGCCAGCACCAAGCCCAACACCACCGTGCACGTGGGCCAGACCGCCTGCGAGACCTGCCACAAGTCCTTCACCACCTGGACCGGCGCCAAGGTGGACCACACCCTGTTCACCGTGGCCACCAACTGTTCGTCCTGCCACAACGGGAGTGCCGCCACCGGCAAGAGCAGCACCCACATCCCCGTGGGTGTGGTGAACTGCATCAGCTGCCACAGCACCAACAAGTGGACACCCAGCAGCTTCAACCACACGCAGACGATCGCCACGGGGCAGTGCGCCAGTTGCCACACCGGTACCTTCCCGCCGGCCGATGGGCGCGGCGCCGGGCACCTGCCCTACCAGCTGATCGCCGGTGCGGCCGCGGCCAATTGCGACGCGTGCCACAAGAACAGCTACACGACCTGGGCCAACGGAAAGCTGCACGCCAACTTCACCGTGACCGGGCAGTGCAAGACCTGCCACAGCGGCACCTATGCCTCGCAGTCCGCGGTGGGCAAGCCGGCCAACCACATTCCTGAAGCGCAGCTGCTCAACGGTGCGGCCATGGAGTGCAACGCCTGCCACACCAGCACCACCAGCTGGACCACGATGCGCATGGACCACAACAACAGCCTGGGCGGCGGTGCGGGCTGGTGCAAGGGCTGCCATCTCAGCGGCACGAGCTACGCCGGGAGCCTCGACCGCAAGTCGCTGACCCACAAGACCAAGTCGCCGCCCGCCATTGACTGTTCCGAATCCGGTTGCCACCGCCCGTTGGGTACCAAAGGCACCACCTACAAGAACTGGGACTGATGAACACCCCCACCTCCGGGCCAGCAGGGCGGCAGCTGCGCACCTCCTTCTTCTTGCTCATGCGCGGACTCATGCGCAGACTTTTACGCGGGCTGTTCGCCAGCCTGTTGCTGGCAAGCGGGCTGGCCCACGCGCAACTGATCGACGAGATCGAACTGCAGCGCGAGGGCCGCGACGCGGTGATGCACATCCGCTTCGCCACGCCGGTGCAGCTGCTGCACGCGCTGAGCGGCAGCGCGGCCGACAACACCCTGATCATCTACCGCGTGCTGCCCACGCAGCAGACACTGAACTTGGGCCCGGCCGAGCGCCGCCTGCCGCCCAAGGCGATGGGCACCAACCTGCCTGGCATCACCATCACCGACCAGCCCAGCAGCGACCGCACCAGCGACGAACGCCGCTTGCGCATGAGCCTGACCAAGGGTGTCAGCCACTCGGTGCGCAGCGGGCGAGACACGCGCACCATCGACGTGGTGCTGTCGGGCCTGGGGCGCGAACTGCCGGACCCGGTGGAAGCCGAGCTGCCCCCAGCACACGGCCTGCTCCGCGTGACGCTGGAAGCCAGCGAACAGCCTGGCGTGCTGTCGGCCGCCATTCCCGCGGCCTTGCAGGACGTCAACGTCTTCACCTCGCGCCGCGTCGTCAACGGCCGCACCCTGTATGAAACGCACCTTGGCCCCTTTGCCACGCGCGCCGAAGCCGAGTCCGCGCTGCGCGCCGTGAAAAGCCGCTTCCCCCAGGCCGCCATCACGATGGAAGACGCCCCTGCGGTGGCGGCTGTTCAGGCACCGGTCGCCACGCCCGTGCCGCAACTGCCCGCCGCCGTGCTGCCCTTGCCACCGGTGCCTGCTGTGGTGGCTGCCGCACCGGCCGCACCCACTGCACCTGCATCGGCGCCGGCCGCCGCCGTCGAACCGACACCGGCACCACCGGCTGTGACACCCGCACCACCTGCTCCGGCTGCCTCGGTGCCCGAAGCAAGCGTGCCGCCCACACCGCCCGTACCACCCGCAACGTCCGCACCCGCGGCCCCTGCCGTGGCCTCGCCACCGCTGACCGACGCTCAGCTGGAGCAACAGGCCCAGACACTGCTGCGCGCTGCACAGGCCTCCTTGACTGCGGGCGCCCACGCAGAAGCCCTGGACACCCTGGGCAAGCTGCTCGACCTGCCGCCCAATGGCGCGTCGCGCCAGGCGCAGGCGCTCATCGGCCAGGCCCGCCTGAAGCTGGGCGACAGCGCCCGCGCCCGTGTCGAATTCGAGACATTCCTGCGCCTGTACCCCAGCGGCGCCGACAGCGACCGTGTCCGCGCCGATCTGGCCTCCCTGGCCAGCGCCGCGCCGGTGGTCGCAGCCAATGACAAGGCGGCGGAGCGGGCACGTGCCAACACCACATCCACGCTGACCGGGTCCGTCAGCACCTACTACTACGGTGGCCAGTCCAAGGTGCGCACGCAGGAGTTCCAGGACTCGCCCATCGGGGGCCTGCCGCAGCTGGTGTCGGAGTCCACCCTGTCCGACACCGACCAGAGCCTGCTGGTGACGGCCACCGACGTGAACTGGCGCCAGCGCGACGCCAACGCAGATCAGCGCTTCGTGTTCCGCGACAGCTACAGCAAGGACTTCAACCGCCCCGAGAAAAGCCGCAACCGCCTGTCGGCCCTGTACTACGACCACAAGTCCTTTGCCCTGGGCACCAACGTGCGCCTGGGCCGCCAGTCGCCGCTGGGCGGCGGTGTGTTGGGCCGCTTCGATGGCGTGCAGGGTGGCTACATCTTCAAGCCGCGCTGGAAGGTCAATGCCGTCGTCGGGCAGCCGGCCGACAAGTTGCTGGATACGCACCGCTACTTCTACGGCGCGTCGGTGGACGCGGAAGCGCTCACGCCCCACCTGGGGGGCTCGCTCTATTTCATGGAGCAGAAGGTGGACGGCCTGGTGGACCGCCGCGCCGTTGGCACGGAGATGCGCTACTTCAACGGCGGCTTGTCCCTGAGCGGTCAGCTGGACCAGGACATCCTGCTCAAGGGCCTGAACATCGCATCGATGCAAGGCACCTGGCAGCTCGAAGGCGGCACGGTCTTCAACACCCTGCTGGACCGTCGCAAAACACCGCTGCTGATGCTGGGCAATGCGCTGTTCTTCGGTGGCGGCACGGCCACGCGCATGGGCGACCTGCTGGCCGCTGGCGCAACGCCGGAGTCCCTGCGCCAGCAGGTGCGCGACACCACGGCGGACGCCACGCAGGCGTCGATGGGTGTGACGACGCCGCTGTCCACCAAGTGGCAATTGGGCGTGGACGTGCGCTACACCAACATCGGCGCCATCGCACCGGTGCAGGACCTGCTGCCCCAGGGCCAGCCCTCCAGCGGTGACATCTGGAGCGCCGGGCTGCAGTTCATCGGCAGCAACCTGTATTCCGCGCGCGACACGCACGTGGTCATCGCCAACTTCATCACCGGCCCCACCTTCCAGGGCCAGCTGCTGTCGTACCACAACAGCTCGGTGCTGACGACGGGCTGGCAGCTGGAGCCTTCGTTCAAGTACTACCGCCAGACCACCAGTGACCAGGTCACCAGCACGCGCTGGTCGCCAGGGCTGCGGGTTACCTGGCGGGTCCAGCAGTCCTGGGTGCTGGAGTCGGAGCTGAGCATGGAGAGCAGCAAGACCACCAGTGCGCTGCGCAACGAGGCGTCCACGCGCACCTACTACTACCTGGGTGGCCGCTTCGACTTCTGACCGCAGCCGCATGCGCGGCTGCTTCTGTGGCTGTGCTTGCGGCCGGGATCAGGAAGTGATCGGGCCCTGATCAGGGCGCCATCAGCTGCTGAACACCTTGCCCGGGTTCATGATGTTCTTGGGGTCCAGCGCGCGCTTGATACTGCGCATCAGGTCCACCGCACCCAGGCCCGCCTCTTCTTCCAGGTAGCCCATCTTGTGCAGGCCAATGCCGTGCTCCCCCGTGCAAGTGCCGCCCAGGCGCAAGGCGCGCTGCACCATCTTCACATTGAGCTCCTCCACCAGCGCGGTTTCGCGGCTGTCGTTCGGGTCCAGCAGGTAGCTCAGGTGGAAGTTGCCGTCGCCCACGTGGCCGACGATCCAGTAGGGGATGCCGGACGCTTCGGCCTCTTCGATGCTGTCGTTGATGCTCTCCGCCAGGCGTGAGATGGGCACGCAGGTGTCGCTGCTCTGGCAGCGGCAACCCGGTCGCATCTGCAGCGACGCAAAGTAGCTCTGGTGGCGCGCCGTCCACAGCTTGGTGCGCTCTTCCGGCGTGCTGGCCCACTGGAATTCCTCGCCGCCATGTTCGGCGGCCAGGGCCTGCACGGTTTCGGCCTGTTCCTTCACGCCGGCCTCACTGCCGTGGAATTCCATCAGCAGCATGGGCGCTTCGCGCAGGCTCAGCTTGCTGTGCTTGTTGACGGCGCGGATGGCGTTGGCGTCCAGCAGTTCGCAGCGCGCAATCGGCACACCCATCTGGATGACCTGCATGGTGGTCTGCACGGCAGCGTCGATGCTCGGAAAGTGGCACACCGCCGCGCTCACCGCTTCGGGCAGCGGGAACAGGCGCAGCGTCACTTCCGTCATCACGCCCAGCGTGCCTTCGCTGCCCACGAAGAGGCGCGTCAGGTCGTAGCCCGCGCTGCTCTTCTTGGCGCGGGTGCCGGTGCGCACCAGTTCGCCGCTGGCGGTGACGACGGTCAGGCCCAGCACGTTTTCGCGCATGGTGCCGTACCTCACCGCGTTCGTGCCGCTGGCGCGCGTGGCGGCCATGCCACCCAGGCTGGCGTTGGCGCCGGGGTCGATGGGGAAGAAGAGGCCCGTGTCCTTGATCTCGCGGTTGAGCTGTTCACGGGTTACGCCGGCCTGCACCGTGACGGTCAGGTCTTCGGCATGGATGGCCAGGATGCGGTCCAGGCGCGACACGTCCACGCTGATGCCACCCTGCACGGCCAGCAGGTGGCCTTCCAGTGAACTGCCCGTGCCATAGGGGATGACTGGAACGGCGTGTTCGTTGGCCAAGGTGACGGCAAACACCACCTCCTCATTGCTTTCGCAGAAGACCACGGCTTCGGGCGGCTGCGCGTCGTAGGCACTCTCGCCGCGACCGTGTTGCTCGCGCACGGCCATCGCGGTGCTGAAGCGATCGCCAAAGCGGGCTTGCAGTGCATCGCGCATGGCGGCGGGCATGGCGCGCAGGTCACGCGTGGCGGCTTCTGGCAGGGGTGCATTCATGGCGGTCTCCGGTCTTGGCGCGGGCATTGTGCGCCAGCGTCTGCGCCAAGCCCGCACGCCGGGGCTGCGCGAATGCGGCCTGAGGCGATCAACCGCGACAATGCCGGCCATGAGCAACCGCCTGACACAGATCGCCACCCGCACCGGAGACGACGGCAGCACCGGCCTGGGCGACGGCACCCGCGTGCCCAAGGACAACCTGCGCGTGCAGGCCATGGGTGACGTGGATGAACTCAATTCAGGCCTGGGCGTGATCCTGGCGGAGCCGCTGCCGGCCGACATCCGCGACCTGCTGGTGGTGATCCAGCACGAGCTCTTCAACCTGGGCGGCGAACTGTCCATCCCCGGTTTCCAGCTGGTGAAGGAAGACGCCGTGCTTCGCCTGGACGAAGCGCTGGCGCACTACAACGCGCAGCTGCCGCGGCTGCAGGAATTCATCCTGCCGGCCGGCACCCGCAGCGCGGCCCTGGCGCATGTCAGCCGCACGGTGGCGCGCCGCGCCGAACGTGCCGTGGTGGCGCTGGCGGTGCACGACAAGGTCAACGCCGCGCCGCGCCAGTACCTGAACCGCCTGAGCGACCTGCTGTTCGTGCTGGCCCGCGTGCTCAATCGCGCCAACCTGGACGGGCTGGGCGGGGACGACGTCTACTGGCAGTCGGAACGGCTCAAGCGCCAGGCCGAGTGAGCCCTCCCCGGGGTTGAACGCTCACTCCCAGGCGTAGCGCACACCCAGCCGCGCACGCAGCTGGTCCATCCAGGCCAGCGTGGCCAGCGTCTCGTCCAGGGTCATGGCGGGGCTTTCCATCAGGCCGGCGCGCATGCAGCGCATGGCTTCGGCAATCTCGCCTTCCATGCCATTGCAGGCAAAGGGCGTGTCGACCACCACCGTGGGTTCGGACCTCCGGTGCAGTTCCACCCGCTGCGACATCCAGAAGTGCTGGGGCAGCACGATGCAGCCAGCCTCGCCCATCAGGCGCAACGGGTTGTCGGAGCGAAGCGCAAAGCCGCACATGAACTGCGACGCGATGCCGCCGTCAAAGTGCAGCGTGGCCGCCACGTGCCGGTCCACGCCACTCGGGGCCAGTTCCCCGCGCACGTCTATGGCCACAGGCTCGGGCACATGGCCCAGGGCCTGCTGCAAGGCCCAGCGGGTGACGGTGAGGTTGTAGATGCCCACGTCGAGCAGCGCGCCTCCGGCCAGCGCCGGGTCGTAGAGGCGGCTGTTCGGGTCAAAGGGCACCGGGAAGCAGAAGCTGGACTGGATGCCGCGCAGCTGGCCGATGGCGCCTTCGTCCATCCAGCGCTTGGCTTGCGCATAGGCGGGCAGGAAACGCGTCCACACTGCTTCCATCAGGAAGAGGCCCTGCTCACGGGCCAGCGCCACCAGCGGTACGGCCTGGGCGCGGCCGGGGGTCAGGGACTTTTCGCACAGCACGCCGCAGCCGGCCTTCAACGCGGTGGCCACGGGCTCGGCGTGCTGCGCGTGGGGCGTGGCGACATAGACGGCGTGGATGTCGCCGCGGGCCAGCCGCGCTGCCAGGTCGGTGCAGGCTTCCGGCACGGCCTTGACGGCAGGCGTGCAGGCGCGAGCGAAGGCCTCGGCGCGCGCGGCGTCGCGGCCGCAAACGGCCACCAGTTCGGCGTCCGGCAGCGCATGCAAGGCTTGTGCAAAGGTCTGGGCAATGCGGCCCGGCCCCACCAGGGCCCAACGCATCGGGTTCATCCCAAAGCGCACGTCAAGCGGGCGTCACCGCACCGCCATCACCGCACCGCCAGTTCGCGGTGCAGCCAGGCGCGGGCCACGGCCCAGTCGCGCTTGATGGTGGCCAGGCTCACATCCAGCACCTCGGCCACTTCCTCGTTTTCCAGGCCGCCGAAGAAGCGCAGCTCCACCACCTTGGCAGCGCGCTTGTCGACTTCCTCGAAGGCCAGCAGGGCTTCATGCACGGCCACCAGGTCGCGGTCGGGCGGGGCGCCGATCTGTTCAAGGCCGCTCATCGTCACCGGCACCAGTTCGGCGTCGCGCTTGTCGGCGCGGCGGGCCAGTTCGTGGTTGACCAAAATGCGCCGCATCATGGTGCTGGCCACGGCCAGGTAGTGGCTGCGGTTCTTCCACTGCGTCCGCGTCTGCTCGGCCATGCGGAACCAGGCCTCGTGCGCCAGGCTGGTGGCGCTGAGCGTGTGGCCCGGATTTTCCTTGCGCAGGTGGTTGCGCGCCATGCGCCGCAGGTCGCCGTAGAGCACTTCAAACAGCTGCGAAGACGCCTTGGGGTTGGCATCGCCCAGCTGTTGCAGCCATTGCGTGACGTCAGAAGGATCGATACCGCTCATGTGAGCCGTGATTGTCCATGGCATGGGCCGGCCGCCGTTGCGCAAGATGACACATCCGGCGGCTCCGGGGCCCGGGGGCAGTGGTGAAATAGGCCGGACTGTCCCTGCAGAAGGAAGCCCCATGCGTTTGTCCCCGTCGCTGTCCATGCGCTGCCGCGCCTGGGCGTTTGCCGCCGCCCTGATCCTTGGGCTTGTCCAGGCGCCCGCCATCGCCCAGCCCCTGGCCGACCCGCGGGTGGATTGGTCCACCGCCGACAGCGACCATTTCCGCGTGCACTACCGCAGCACCCAGCGCAACCAGGCCGAAGCCGTGGCGCGCGCGGCCGAGCGCATCTGGCCGCAGGTGACGCAGGCACTGAACTGGCAGGTGCGCGGGCGCACGGAAATCGTCGTCTACAACGAATTCGACATGGCCAACGGCTTCACCACGCCGCTGCCCTTCAACATGATCGGCGTCTTCCTGGCGCCGCCGGACGAAGGCGAACTGCTGGACAACAGCACCTGGCTGGACCTGTTGCTGGTGCATGAGTTCACCCACGCCGTGCACCTGGACAAGGTGCGCGGTGTGCCGCGTGTGTTGCAGATGATCTTTGGCAACGTGCCCTGGTTCATCCCCAACATCTTCCAGCCGGGCTGGATGCTGGAAGGCCTGGCGGTCTATCAGGAGAGCCAGCCCGAAGCCGGCATCGGCCGCCTGAAGGCGCCCCTGTTTGAAGCCTGGCTGCGTGCCGAACGCAAGAAGGACTTCATCAGCCTGCGTGAACTCAATGCCGACGGCCGCACGCTGCCGTTGAACAAGCAATACCTCTACGGCGCCTATTTCTACGAATTCCTGGCGCGCAAGTATGGTGCCGACGCCCCGCTGAAGGTGGTGGAGCACATGAGCGGCAACGTCGGCTTCGCCCCGCGCCTGCACGGCGCACCCTGGGGCGCGACCGGCAAGATGATGGACGAGCTGTGGGACGAGTTCATCGCCGACCTGACCCAGCAGGTGGATGCCCGCGCGCGGGCCATCGTCGCCCAGCCGGAAGCCGTGGGCACGGCCCTGGCCGGTCCGCTGTTCGACCTGGAGAGCGTGGCTGCACTGCCCGCAGCGGCCGGTGGCGGCTGGCTGGCCGTGGTGCAGGACGGACTTCATGGCACGCAGTTGCTGCGCATCGCTGCCAACGGCGTGCGCGAACGCGTGGCCCGCGTCAATCGCGGTGCACGGCTGGACGTGGCGGCGGATGGCACGGTGCTGGTGGCCCAGCCCGACATCTGCAACACGCTGTACTACGGCTATGACGTCTACCGGCTGGAA
The DNA here is from genome assembly GCA_963750785.1 of uncultured beta proteobacterium. GTDB lineage: Bacteria > Pseudomonadota > Gammaproteobacteria > Burkholderiales > Burkholderiaceae_C > Rubrivivax. The sequence goes on from CAVVSC010000017.1 coordinate 675,267, forward strand.
GGCAGCCGACTGAAGCAGCTCACCAGCTGCGGCCACTTGCGCCGCGCCACCCAGTTGTCGGGCCGGGTCTATGCGCTGCAATTGCTGGCCGGCCGTACGCGCCTGGTGCAACTGGCCGAAGGCAAGGGCGACCCGCGCGTGCTGTGGGAGCCTACCGACGGCACGGAGCTGCTGGACATGGTGGGCGGGCCTGACGGCAAGAGTGTGCGCCTGCTCACACACCTGGGCCCCGACTGGCGCGTGGTGGAAATCGACACCGCGCAGACGAGCGCCGCGCCTCGTCTGCTGGTGCGCCAGGGCCGACCGATCCAGGGTCTGCGCCAGGGCGCTTCGGGGCTGGAATTGATCGCCACCCTTGGCGGCACGGCCAACGTCTGGCGGCTGCAGGGCACCGAGTTGCAGCGCCTGACACACAGCCACACGGCGGTGGTCGCGCATGCCGGCACGGCTGCGGACGGGTCCCTGGTCAGCGTCACGCTGGACCCGCAAGGCGTGGTCTTGCAGCGGCTGGCCCAGCCCTTGGTGCTGCAGACGGCGGCTGCCGTGGTCGAGCCTGCGTCCCCATCTGCTGCACCCGCTGTGTCCGCAATGGTTTCGGCCGCGGCGCCGGTCGGCCCCGGGCTGGCAGGCCTGGGTGAAGGACGCAACTACTCGGCCCTGCGTGCGTTGTACCCGCGGTCCTGGTTGCCCGCCATCACCAGCGACCGGGGCCTGACGGCCTACGGCGCCAGCACCACCGGCGCCGACGCGCTGGGCTGGCACCGCTACGCCGCGCTGGCGCAGTGGGAAAGCTCGCAGAAGGAACTCATCGGCAGCTTTGAATACCAGTTCGCCGGCAGCCACGGCGTGGCCATCCAACGGCAGCTGGCGGCGCAGGCCTGGACAGGCGGCACGGGCGACGAGACCACCACGGTCTACGACCGCACGACCAAGGCGCAGTGGCTGAGCCTGTTCCCTTTCTCCCGACTGGAACGCGGCATCGTGCTGGGCGTGGGTGCGGCGGCGGAATGGAGCGACCGCGTCAACCTGCTCAACGACAGCACCACACGCCGCCGCGACGAGCGCCTGGTCGCTGCCTTGCTGGACCTGGACTTCAGCGCTGGCGACTGGTATTCCGAAGGCCCCAACCGCGGCTTCAAGGCCACCGGCCTGGTCGAAAGCTACAAGCCCCTGGCCGGCGGCGACCTGCTGCGCTACGACGGCACGGTCGGCCGCGGCGACCTGGCCGGCTTCATCCCCATCGGCCGCACGGTGCTGGCCGCGCGCTTCACCGAAGCCCGCGCCAAGGGCCGGACGGAACCCTTCCAGCTGGGCGGCGCCACCGACGAACTGCTGCAACTGGGACCCACGTTGAACGTGCGCAACCTGTCCTTGCGTGGCTACCGCGGAGACGAGCCCGAACTTCGTGGCCGCAACGCGCGCGTGGCCAGCATCGAATGGCGCACGCCGCTGGCCGACATCGACCGCCACTTCATGGTGCCGGCGGTGGGCATCAACCGCCTGTCGGCGGCGGTCTTCTTTGACATCGGGGGTGCCTGGAACACCGGTGGCAGCCCGGACCAGTGGCGCCGCAGCGTCGGCTTCGAATTGCTGGGCGAATTGCGCCTGCTCTACGCCCTGGGCCTGCAACTGCGCGTGGGCGTGGCGCAGGCGCTGGACGAGCCCAAGGGCACCCGCGGCTACCTGCGGGCCGGGCGTTCGTTCTGAGCGGGGTGAGCCGCCGCGGCCCGCTTTGCTGCGTCTCCAGAGAACTCCCGCTGCTTCGTTGACGCCCATCTGACGTCGGCCGCCCCACCATGACCCCGCCGCCCTGGCCGGCGGTGCGCGATCTCTTTGACCGCGCATTGCCGCTGGACCCCATCGCCCGAGAGCACCTGCTGGCCAGCCCCGGGCTTGACCTGGCGGTGGTGGCCGAGGTGCGGTCGCTGCTGGCCCACGACACCGATGAAGGCGCGGCGGGCTTCCTGGTGGAGCCGGCTGCAGCCGCCCTGGATCCGTCGGACACGCCTGAACCCGCACCCGATCGCATTGGCCAGTCGCTCGGCGCCTGGCGTCTGGTCAGCCGCCTGGGCAGCGGCGGCATGGGCGAAGTCTGGCTGGCCGAGCGCGCCGACGGCCGCTACAGCGGCCAGGCGGCGGTCAAGTTGCTCAAGCGCGGCATGGACAGCACGGCGGTGCTGCAGCGCTTTGCGCAGGAGCAGCAGGCGCTGGCACGGTTGACCCATCCGCACATCGCCCACCTGATGGACGCCGGCCGCACGCCGGACGGCCTGCCCTACTTCGTGATGGAGCACGTGCAGGGTCGGCCTATCGACCAGGCTTGCGCAGGCCTGGATCTGGACGCGCGGCTGGACCTGTTCCTGCAACTGGCCGACGCCGTGGCCCATGCGCACCGCAACCTGCTGGTGCACCGCGACCTGAAGCCCGGCAACGTGCTGGTCACGGCCGACGGCCAGGTCAAGTTGCTGGACTTCGGCATTGCCAAGGCCCTGGACCCGCTGGAAGCTGCGGGCTCCGGAATTCAACTGGACATCACGCAAGCCGGCGAGCGCCCCTACACCCCGCACTACGCGAGCCCTGAGCAGGTGCGCGGCGACCCGGTCACCACGGCCACCGACATCTACAGCCTGGGCGTTCTGCTGTACCAGATGCTCACCGGCCAGCGTCCCTATGGCCGCACAGCCACCACGCCGCAGGAAGCCGCGCGCGCGGTACTGGAAGACGAACCGACGCGGCCCAGCGCGCTGTCGCCGCAGAAGCCCGAAGACACCGCGTGGCTGGCCACGCGCAAGAAGCTGGAAGGCGACCTGGACAACATCCTGCTGAAGGCCCTGGCCAAGCCGCTGGACCGCCGCTACGCCAGCGTGGACGCGCTGGCCGCGGACGTGCGCGCCCACCTGGGTGGCTACCCGGTGAGCGCGCGTGCGCCCAGCGTCGGCTACCTGTTCACCCGTTTCGTGCAACGCAACCGCAACGCCAGCGCGGCCGCCGCGATGGCCCTGGTGGCGGTGCTGGGCGGTGCCGGCGTGGCGCTGTGGCAGGCCCAGGTGGCGCGGACGCAGAAGGCCGTGGCCGAGCAGCGCTTTGCACAGGTGCGGCAACTGGCCAACCAGCTGGTCTTCAAGTACCACGACGCCATAGAAAGCCTGCCCGGCGCCACCAAGGTGCGCGACACGCTGCTGACGGACGCCGCGGCCTTTCTGGACAGCCTGGAGCCTGCCGTAGGCTCGCCGGAAAGGGGCGACCCGCAATTCGCCTACGAGTTGGCCAGCACCTGGTACCGCATCAGCCGCCTGCAGGGCGTGGACCAGTCCATCAACACCGGCCAGCACGACAAGGCCCAGCAGAGCCTGGACAAGGCACTGGCCGTGTCGGCGCGCTACGTGGACGCCCCCGGCATGAGCACCGAAGCGCTGGGCGTGGCCATCAACATGCACGCCAGCCATGGCGAGGTCTGGCAGCGCAGCGGCCGCATGGCCGAGGCCGAGGCGGCCTTGCTGAAGGGCCTGCCCATCCTGCAGCGTTCGCTGCAGCAGGACGCCAGGGACTCGTGGACGCTGGCCAGCGCGGTCAGCCTGCACGGCCTGCACGCGCGCATCCTGGGCAACAACCCGGCCTTTGCCTCGCTCGGCCGCTGGCAGGACGCGTGCGCCGCCGCCGCGCGCGCCAACGACGCGGCGCTGGCCACGCTGGCTTCCGACCCCGCCAACCGCTATGGCCCCGACACCCTGGCCTTCACGCTGGGCGAACAAGGCCAGTGCGCGCTGCTGGCCGGTGAGCTGGACCCGGCCGAGACCCTGCTCTTGCGCCAGGTGGCACTGCGCGACCTGATGGCCGTGCGCTTCCCGGACGACATGGACTTCCGTTACCAGCGCGGCGTGGCCCGCGGTCACCTGGCGCGGGTGTGGTCGGCGCAGGGGCGCCATGCCGAAGCGCTGGCGCAACTGGACGAGGCCTTGCGCATCACCCAGGAAGCCGCGGCGGCCGACGCCGGCAACGAGGCGGCAGCACCGCGGCTGCAGGCGCTGCAGGCCATGCAGCTGGAGCTGCTGGTGCAGGCTGGCCGGCTGCCCGCGGCGCGTCAACAGGCCACGGCCGTGCTGGCCGCGTTGCCGGCGGGGGACGCCAAGAGCTTTGGCGCCCAACGCACCCGTGCCAGCGGCCTGCTGTGGGCGGCGCGTGCCTGGCACGGTGCAGAACCGCGCCGTGCGCTGGGTCTGGCCCAGGAAGCGGCCACGCTGATGCAAGCCACGCGGGCTGGTGACGACAACGCCAGCCGTCGCTGGCTGCTGGCGCAGGCCCTGGGCGAGCAGGGCGAAGCCCTGCGCGCCGCCGGCGACACGGTGGCCGCCGCGCGCGCCGCGCGTGACGCCTTGGTGCTGTGGCAAGCCCCGCCCGGTACCGTGCCGCCGGCCCTGCAAGTGTGGGTCGACGCCGCCCGCGCTTTGGCACCCTGAGCATGCCCGCCACGCCCGCCCGCTGGGCCGATATCAAGGCCGTCTTCGAAGCCGCGCTGGGCCTGCCGCCCAGCCAGCGCGAATCCGTGCTGGCTGCCTCGGGCCTGGACGATGCAGAGCTGGCCGAAGTGCGCTCGCTGCTGCAACACCACGACGAAGCCACGGACAGCGAGGAGTTCCTGTCCACACCAGCCGACCTGCCCGCCGACGACACGCCCCGCCTGGCACCGGCCCTGCCGGGCCAGCGCCTGGGTGCCTGGGAAGTGGTGCGGCCCCTGGGTGCTGGCGGCATGGGCGAAGTCTTCGAAGCCCGCCGGGCCGACGGCAGCTACGAAGGCCGCGCGGCCGTCAAGCTGCTCAAGCGCGGCATGGACAGCGCGGCCGTGCTGCAGCGCTTTGCGCAGGAGCGCAACGCGCTGGCGCGCCTGAGCCACCCGCACATCGCCCGCTTGCTGGACGCCGGTGCCAGCGAAGACGGCCTGCCCTTCTTCGTCATGGACTATGTGGACGGCAAGCCCGTGCACGAAGCGGCTCTGGGGCGGCCTCTGGAACAACGCCTGCAACTCTTTCTGCAATTGGCTTCTGCGGTGGCCCATGCGCACCGCAACCTGCTGGTGCACCGCGACCTGAAGCCCGGCAATGTGCTGGTGGACGCCGAAGGCCAGGTCAAGCTGCTGGACTTCGGCATCGCCAAGGCCCTGGACCCGCTGGAAAGCCTGCATGGCGAAGACGGCGGCCACACCACGATCGGCGGCATCCGCCCCTTCACACCCAACTACGCCAGCCCGGAGCAGGTGCGCGGCGAACCCGTCAGCACCGCCACCGACATCTACAGCCTCGGTGTGCTGCTGTACCAGATGCTCACCGGCGCACGGCCCACCGGCCGCAATGCCACCACGCCCACGGCAGCGGCCAAGAGCGTGCTGGAAGAACAGCCCACCCGTCCCAGCCGGCTGAGCCCGCATGAAGCGCAAGACCCGCAGTGGCTGGCCACGCGCAAGCGACTGGAAGGCGACCTGGACAACATCCTGTTGAGGGCGCTCGAAAAGCTGCCCGAGCGCCGCTATGCCAGCGTCGACGCCATGGCCGCCGACGTGCAGGCCTACCTGGACGGCCGCCCCGTCAGCGCGCGCCCGGCCAGCCTGGCCTACCTGGGCGCCAAGTTCGTGCAGCGCAACCGCTGGGCCGTGATGACGGCTGGTGTGGGCGCGGCGGGCCTGGCCACTGCGCTGGCCGCCACCGTGCTGCAAGGCCGCTTGGCGGCCGCGTCCGGCGTGCTGCTGCTGGCCGCGGGCCTGGTGCTGGCGCTGGTGCAGGCGCGCCAGTCGCAGCTGTCGCGCAATGCCGCCCAGCGCGCCCGTGACGACGCACGCCAGCAGCTGGAACGCGTCAAGCGCATCACCACCGACCTGGTCTTCCGCTATGGCGACACCGTCACCCTGCTGCCCGGCGGCGCGCAGGCGCAGGAAGCCATGCTGCGCGACAGCGTCACGCTGCTGGAGCCTGCCTTGCTGGGCGCGCCGGACGACCTGGACCTGGCCGTCACCATGGTCTGTGCGCTAGGTGTGAAGGTTCAATAGGTTGTTGCGGGTGTTCACCCGGAGAGGTTTTGAGAGACTGGGAATCGCCAAACCCCCACTCCTCAACAGCCACTTGACCCGGATGAACACCCACAAGAATGCCCGATTGACGTACCTTCGTCGCCTAGAGATGGTTCAAGACATCACTGTGCGTGGCTTGTCCGCCTCAGACGCGGCATGTGCGCACGGGGTCAGCGCAGTCACGGCCCGCAAGTGGCTTGGCCGGTACCTGGCCGATGGCGCCGAAGGTCTGCTGGACAAGTCCTCCCGCCCTGAGAAGTCGCCGCGCGCCATCGACGCCGGAGTTGCACTGGCAATCGTGGAGCTGCGGCGCAAGCTCTTCCTACAAGCCCGCATTGCCTCGTACATGGGGGTGTCCAAGGCCACGGTCAGCCGCGTGCTGCGTCGAGCCGGCCTGTCGCGCCTGGGCGATCTGCAGCCACAGGAGCCCGTGCAGCGCTACGAACGAGAGGCGCCTGGCGAGCTGCTGCACATCGACATCAAGAAGCTCGGTCGGTTCGACAAGGTCGGTCACCGGATCTCCGGCGATCGAACCCAGCGAACGCGGAACATCGGCTGGGAGCACCTGTTCGTGGCCATCGATGACCACAGCCGTATCGCCTTCACACAGCTGTACCCGGACGAGAAGAAGGAGAGCGCAGTCTCGTTCTTGAAGGCTGCCGGCGACCACTTCGCCAAGCTACGGGTGCCGATCCAGCGTGTCCTCACGGACAACGGCCCGGCCTTCCGTTCAGCCGTCTTCGGCCAAGCTTGCCTGGAGATGGGCATCGCGCAGAAATTCACCAGGGCGTTCCGTCCTCAGACCAACGGCAAGGCCGAGCGCTTCATCCAGTCGGCCTTACGCGAATGGGCCTACGGCCGCGCCTACGGCCACTCAGACGAGCGCCGCGCCGCATTGCCGCGCTGGAACCACTTCTACAACTGGCACCGCCAGCATCACGGCATTGGATGCCAGCCGCCTATGTCCAGGCTCTCGACTTCACGCAAGAACGTCTTGACTCTTCACAGCTAGGCCGCCTGGCCGAGATCCAGGGCAACATCACCGTGGCCCGCCCCGACAGCGAGCCCGCGGCCAAGGCTACCGTGGCGCGTGCGTTGGTGCTGTCCGACAAGGCCTGGTCGCAGCGGCTGTCCGACTGGCGACTGGCCAGCTGGACGGTGCGGGTGCGTGTGGTCCAGGCCCAGTTGGCGCGGCGGGATGGTCGGCTGCAGGACGCCGAATCCACCCTGCTGCGTGCGGCCGACCAGGCGTCGGCGTCGTTGCAGGAAGCGCACAGTGTCGAGGGCCAGCTGTACCTGGCGACCGGCCTGGCCAACGTGCACCTGAACCTGGCCCAGGTCTATGACCACGGCAACCTGCCCAGCCTGCAACGCCCTGAGTACGCGCTGCGGGAGTACCGCCGCGCCGAGCAGGCCCTGCAAGCCTCGCTGGCGCGCAAGGCCGACCTGGCCGAACTGGACCGCAAAGCCGCGCCCGGCGACGTGTCCACTGCGGCCTACCTGGTGCACCAGATTGCCGTCATCCACGGCGGCCGCGCACTGGTGCACCTTCGCCAGGACCAATTGCCGGAGATGCGCCTGGAAGCCGAGGCCGCCGTGGCACTGATGCGCCAGAACGTGACGGGCGAGCCGCGCAACGTGGCCTGGCGTGACGGCCTGATGACCGAGTCCAACACCCTGGCCCAGGCTCGCCTGCGCCTGGGCGACCGGGACGGCGCACTGGCTGCGGCCCAGGAGGCCTGGGACATCGCACAAGCCCTGGCGCGGGACGAAGGACCGCAGAGCAAATGGGCCCACGCCTCGGTGCAGGCCTTGCTTGCCGGTTTGCTGGGCCGTGCCTTGCTGGCCCAGGGCCGCGCGGCTGACGCGCTGCCCCTGCTGGAGCAGACCCGGGTCCACTGGCGAGCTCAGGGCGCGGTGCCCGACGCACGGCGCCGGGCGGCGGCCTTCGAGCTCTGCGCCGCCCAGGCCCAGATGGCATTGGGTTTGCCGGACGAAGCATGCAAGCGGGCACTGCATGTGGTGGACCAGCTGGTGCCGCTGTGCGAGGAGCCCGCTGGCGATGACCGACCTGCCCGCACGCTGCACCGCGACGCCTGGCTGACCCGCGCCGAAGCCCACGCCCTGCTCATCGACTGCCAACCTGGCGGGCGCGATCGACACCGCGCCCAAGCGCTGGCCGCCCTGTCCAAGGCGCAAGCGCAGCACCCACTGGCGTTGGATCACCAGGCCCTGTTGGCGCGCTTGCAGGGCTGAAAGCCTGCCGGCGCCCGCCCAGCCCTGGCTTCGTCAGACCGAACGGACTGGGGGCTGGCGGGCTGGGATCAGGCCGCGCCACCCAACTCGCGCCGCAGCCAGGCGCGCGCAAGCACCCAGTCGCGCTTGACGGTGGCCGGGGAAATGTCCAGCGCCTGTGCGATCTCTTCAATCTCCAGCCCGCCGAAGAACTTCAGCTCCACCACCTTGGCGGCGCGCGCGTCGTGCGCTTCCAGCGCCAGCAAGGCGTCGTTCACGGCCACCACGTCGTGGTCCAGGCCGTCGCCGTGGCGGTCCAGCAGCGTGGTGCTGATGGGTTCCAGCTGAGCGTCCCGCTTGGCGGCGCGGTGCGCCATGGCGTGGTCCACCAGGATGCGCCGCATCATGGTGCTGGCCACCGCCATGAAGTGGGTGCGGTTTCGCCAGGTCGTGCGGTGCTGTTCCGACAACCGAAACCAGGCCTCGTGCACCAGACCGGTGGCGCCCAGCGTGTGGCCGGAGGCCTCGCGCCGCATGTGCACACGCGCCAGGCGGTGCAGTTCGCCGTACAGCAGGCTGAAGACCTGGTGCCCGGCGCCCGACTCGCCGCTGCTGAGCTGTTCAAGCCAGACCGTGACGTTTGCTGTGGCAGAGGCGTACATGAGCGCGGATCGTCCGTGAGCTGCCGACCCAGGGCAAGCCTCGTTTGCGGGTCAGCGCGGGGCCTTCGTGTCGCAGTTCACCGCCTGACGCACCCCCGATTCATGGGGTCGCCCGCACCGGGATGAGCCGATGCCCACCCCAGCGCCGCGTCCACAGAGAGACCTGCTTCCAAACCAACCTGTGGAGTCCCCATGAACACCTGGATCCGACCTTTGGCCCTGGCCGCTCTGGTGGCCTGCATCACGGGCACGGCCGCCCCGGCACGGGCAGCGGCCCTGTACGCCAACTTCGACGCCACGGCGGCCTCCGCGGACTACAGCAGCACGCAGTACGCCGACATCTCCGGCTATTGCGCCAGCGCCTTCTGCCCCTTCATCAACGTGTTCACGGCCAGCTTCAACTTCACGCCGCAGGTCACAGGCCTGGCTGCACATGCCTACCTGCCACTGCAGGCCCTCAGCACCGTGACGGGCATGGAGCGTTTCTTCCGCATCAGCATCTACAACAGCCAGGGTGAAGTGGTGGTGCAGGGTGGTCTGCTGGGCCGCTATGTGCCGCTGGGGGCGATGAACGTCTACGACTTTGCGCTTGACCGCATCACCGAATCCGGCCAGCTGCTGTCTGCCAACGACGAACTCAACGCCGGCGAGACCTACACCGCGCTGTTCAGCCAGCGCTTTGGGTCGATGTCCCAGACCCATTGGATGTCCAGCGGCGACACCGCCGCGCCGGGTCAGGCCACGGCCAGCTGTGCGCCCAATGTGCCGGGCACCTGCGCCTTCTGGAACGGCTATTGGCAGTCGCCCTTTCCCACCGGCAGCACGGCGGCGCTGGACTTCCTGCCCGGCCTGGCGCTGACCGACGGCAACGGCTTCACGGCGCCGGCCACGGGCGGGAACGTGCCCGAGCCGGCCAGCTGGGCCTTGGCACTGGGCGGCCTTGCGCTGGCTGCAGCCATGCAGCCGCGTCGGCTTCGGCGCTGAGCCCGCGAAGCGTCGATTCCCCTGCCGCGCGTCGGCCGCCAAGCCCCTAGCATGGGCAGCATGGGTGAGGCTTCCTGGTCCGACGTGCGCGCGCTGTTTGAACGCGTGCTGGCCGTGCCTGCTGCCGAGCGGGACGCCCTGCTGGACCGCGTCGGCGCCCAGGCGCCCACCGTGCGCGAAGTGCGCGAACTCCTGGCCCAGCACGACGCGGAAGAAGCCGCTGGCGGCGTCTTTCTGGCGGGGCACGCCAGCCTGGCCGCAGCGCCCGCTGTGGACCGACGCGGCGAACGCCTGGGGCCGTGGAGGCTTGCCGCGCCCTTGGGCTCCGGCGGCATGGGCGAGGTCTGGGAGGCGCAGCGTGACGACGGCGCCTACGAGGCCCGCGTGGCCGTCAAGCTGCTGCCTGCGGGGCTGGACAGCGACGAACGCCAGGCCCTGGTGCTGCAGGAAACGCGGCTGCTGGCGCGGCTGAACCACCCGCACATCGCACGCCTGCTGGACGCCGGCCGCAGCGCCGAGGGCCGGCCCTATTTCGTGATGGAGGCCGTGGACGGCAGGCCGTTGGACGACGCCTGCCGCGGCCTGCCGCTGGCCGCGCGGCTGCGCCTGTTCCTGCAGCTGGCCGACGCCGTGTCGCATGCCCACCACCAGGGCCTGGTGCACCGCGACCTGAAGCCGGCCAATGTGCTGGTGGACGGCGCCGGCCAGGTCAAGCTGCTGGACTTCGGCATTGCGCAGGCGCTGGACCGCGTCCACAAGGGCCCCGACGAGGCTGAAGCGCCACGCCCGCTGACCCCTGGCTACGCCAGTCCGGAGCAAGTGCGCGGCGAGCGCATCACTGCGGCCAGCGACGTTTACTCCCTGGGCGTGCTGCTGCACGTGCTGGTGACCGGGGTGCGCCCTTACGGCCGCGGCACGACAACGGCCGCAGCCGCCTTGCGTGCGGTGCTGGAAGAAGAGCCGACGCGGCCGAGCGCCTGCGTCGTGGACCCTCAGTCCGACCCCGGTGCCGACCCCGGCGTGCCGCGCCGCCGCCTGGCGGGTGACCTGGACGCCATCGTGCTCAAGGCCCTGGCCAAGTCCGTGGGCGCACGCTACGGCAGCGTGGACGCGCTGGCCGCCGACTTGCGCGCCATGCTGGCACTGCAGCCGGTGTCGGCGCGGCCGCGCACACCGCTCTATGTGGCCGGGCGCTTTGTGGCGCGCCACCGCGGCAGCGTGGCGGCTTCGCTGCTGGCGCTGTTGGCCGTGGCGCTTGCCTTGGGCGCTACAGCCTGGCAGGCACGCGACGCCGCGGCCGCATTGGCCCTGGTGGCGCTGGCGGTGGGCCTGGGCGTCAGCAGCTGGCAGGCCCGCCTGGCCGCGCAGGCACGCGACGAGGCGCGCACCCGCCTGGCCCAGACCAGCACTCTGGTACGCGAGGTCTTGATGCGCTATGCGGACATGGCCACCTACCTGCCCGGCGGCCTGCGCATGAAGGCCGACCTGCTGACCGACACCATCGCCCACCTGGACCGCCTGCATGTCAGCGCACCGGGCGACGGCGAACTGGTGGCCGAACTGGCCAAGGCCCATGCCCGCCTGGCGGACCTGCAGTTGCCCGGGCTGGACACCACCCTGGACCTGGCCGAGGACTGCCGAATCCATGCCGCACGCGCGCTGGCGCTGTTCCCGGGCGGCGAGGCCTCCCAGCGCGACGATCCGGAATTCTTCATGTGGTGGGCGCGTGCGCTGCGCTGCCACGCCAAGCTGCAGCGGCTGGACGGCCAGACCGAGGCTTCGCTCGGCACCTATGAGCGCCTGCGCCGCTTCCTGCACCACACACTGCAGCGCTTTCCGCGCCACCATGGGCTGCGCTTTGAACACGCGTCGGCCCTGGTGGGCATGGGCATCGCGCTGGACACCTGGCTCGAGCCCAGCCTGGGCCGTTCCGAACAAGCGCTGGAGGTGCTGACCGAGGCCGAGGCGGCCTATGCCGCCCTGGCGCAAGACCAACCCGGCGACGGTGACGTGCATTTCCAGCTGGGCACGATTGCCGGCGCGCAGATGATCGTGCTCGGGCGCCTGGGCCGCAGCGCCGACAGCCTGGCCGCCGGGCGCCGCGCGGTGCGATGCCGCGAACAGGCGCTGAGCTTGCAGCCGGACAACATCGGCTACCGCGAAGGCCTGGCGGGTGAGTCCAACAACCTCACCGACCACCTGCTGCAGGCCGGCGAAGTGGCCGAAGCCCTGGCCGTGTCGGCCCGCGGCGAAGCCGTCATCTGCGCGCTGGAAGCCGAAGACCCCAGCGTGCCCACCTGGACCGCGCGTCGGCGCTGGTTTGCCATGCACCGTGGCCGAGCCCTGCGCGAAGCGGGCCAGGCGCACGAGGCCATCCCGCGCCTGCAGGAAGCCTTGTCGGCCATGGACGCGGCCAAGAGTGGCTGGATCCTGGGCCGGCGCGGCTGGTGTGCACTGGAGCTTGCCCTCGCATGGAAGGCTGCGGGCGATGCCGCCGCCGCCGAGGCCCTGGCGCGGCAGGCCGCCAACGATTTGGCGCAGCGCCTGCGCGAAGCGCCGGACGATGCGCCGGCTGCCGAACGATTGCAAGCTGCGCGTCGGTTCTAGGCGCCGGCCGGGCAGGGCTGGCCAGGCGCCCGGCCAACCCGCGGCCCTGGCGGTGATGCCGTTGCCCTGCGTGCCAAACCTCTCGCTGCCGCTGAAGACCCCGAAGATCCCGAACCACTGGCGTCAGAAGGCATCATCGGCGCATGAGCGAGCGCGCCGGCCATTGGGCACAGATCAAGTCCTTGTTCGACACGCTGCTGGATCGCCCCAGCGCCGAGCATGACGCGCTGATTGTTGCGGCGGCCTTGCCCGCGGAAGCCGAGGCCGAGTTGCGCACTCTGCTGCGCCACCACGGCCAGGTGGGGGCCGAAGGAGGCGGAGACGGCAACTTCCTGGACACCCCAGCCGTGTTGCCCTTGGCGCAGGCGCCGGCCCGCGCCGCGCAAGCAGGTCAACGCCTGGGCGCCTGGGAGATCGTGCGCCGCCTGGGAGAAGGCGGCATGGGCGAGGTCTTCGAAGCCCGCCGAGCCGATGGCAGCTACGAAGGCCGCGCGGCCGTGAAGCTGCTCAAGCGCGGCATGGACAGCCAGGCCGTGCTGCAGCGATTCGCGCAGGAGCGCAACGCGCTGGCGCGGCTGAGCCACCCGCACATCGCCCGTTTGCTGGACGCGGGCGCCAGCGAAGACGGTCTGCCCTACTTCGTCATGGAACATGTGGATGGCCGGCCCATCCACGAAGCCGCGCTCGGGCTGCCGCTGGACCTGCGCCTGAAGCTCTTCCTGCAACTGTCAGACGCGGTGGCGCACGCGCACCGCAACCTGCTGGTGCACCGCGACCTGAAGCCCAGCAATGTGCTGGTGGACGGCGAGGGCCAGGTCAAGCTGCTGGACTTTGGCATTGCCAAGGCGCTGGACCCGCTGGAAGGCGCCGAACCGGGTGTCACGCAGGCCGGCGAACGACCCTACACCCCGCACTACGCCAGCCCCGAGCAGGTGCGGGGCGAGCCGGTCACCACGGCCACTGACATCTACAGCCTGGGCGTGTTGCTGTACCAGATGCTCACTGGCGCGCGGCCCACGGGGCGGCACGCGACCAACGCGGCGGAGGCCGTCAAGGGCGTGCTGGAGGAGCAGCCCACGCGCCCCAGCCGCTTGAGCCCGCAGGAGGCACTGGACCCGCGTCGGCAGGCCACCAGAAAACGCCTTCAGGGCGACCTGGACAACATCCTGCTGAAGGCGCTGGAGAAGGCGCCTGAGCACCGCTACTCCCACGTGGACGCGCTGGCGGCCGACGTGCGTGCTTTCCTGGAAGGTCGGCCCGTGAGCGCACGCGCCGCCAATCCTGCCTATGTGCTGGCCAAGTTCGTGCGGCGCCACCCATGGGGCGTGCTGGCCGGCGGCCTGGGCGCGCTGGGACTGGCCGTGGGCCTGTCGGCAACATTGCTGCAAGGGCGGCTGGCCGTGGGCCTGGGCTTGTTGGGCCTGGCGGCAGGCTTGACGTTGTCCTTGATCCAGACGCGCCGCGCGGCCGAAGCGCGTGACCGGGGCGCGCTGCGCCTGGCCGAGACCAAGGCGCTGCTGGGCTCGATGGTGCGCCAGCATGCCGACGCCATCACCTACCTGCCCGGCGGGCCGCCCACGCGCGAGGCCATGCTCATCGAAGCGGCCGAGCGCCTGCGCGCCTTGCTGCAGGCCGACCCCGGCGACGCCGAGCTGACGGCCATGTTGGGTGGTACCTTGGCGCGGCTGGCGGACCTGCAGGGCCCGGGCGGGCCGGTGTCGGTCGTCAAGCCGACCCAGGCCGGGCGGCACGCGCGGGAAGCCCTGACGCTACTGGGCGCTCTGCCCATGGACCAGGACCCGGAAGTGGCGCGCTGGACTGACCGCGCCCACTCCATCCAGGCCCGCTTGGCGCACGAACGCGGGGAGTTGAGCGAAGCCGTGGCCGCCTTCGAGCAAGGGCTGGGTGTGCTGCGGCTTGCCTTGAAGCGCTGGCCCGGTCACCTGCTCTTGCGCCGGGCCCTGGCGGCACGCCTGGGCATGCTGGGCCAATTGCACCAGACCGTGGGCCTGCAGAGCCTGGGCCAGCCCGATGCCGCGCTGCGCTACATGGACGAAGCCGCCGCCGTTTACGAAGCCCTGGTGGCCGAAGCGCAGGGCCGCGACGACCGCATGCACCTGGCCCTGCTCGAAGGCAGCCGGGCCGTGGTGCGTCAGGTGCAGGACCGATTGGCCGAAGCTCGGGCGCACCTGCAGCGCGCCGTGGCCGTGGTGGCGCAGCTGGTGGAAGAGACGAAGGGCGAAGACACCTCCTTCCTGCACGCGCTGGCGCTCACGTTGAACAACCGCGCCTATGTCGAATCCCGCATGGGTGATGAGCCCGCGTCGGCGCAAAGCGCCGAGCAGGCCTTCCGCACCTTGGAACGGCTGCGCCGCCACGACCCCGACAACCGCGGCTGGCGGCAACGCTGGGCGATGTTCGGCCAGGGCTGGGCCCACAGCCTGGTCTCCCTGGGCCGGGGCGACGAGGCACTGGAACACCTGCGTGCGTTCGAGGCCGTTTGGCGCGACGACTTGCGCAGCGCGCCCCCAGGCGCGCTGGCCGACGCCGCGACACGGCGCCTGGCAATGAACCACGCAGACCAGGCGCGTGTGCTGCACCACCAGGGCGACGCCGCAGCGGGCGCGCTGGCGGTCGGTGCGGTGGCGGCCATGGACGCCATCGTGGCCGCGAATCCGCAAGACCGCGAGATGCGGCTCTATGCCGCCGAGGCCCTGAGCAGCGCGCACGAAGTGCAGGCAGCCCGGCCTGCCGACGCCTTGCCCTGGCGCGACCGGGCTGCGGCGGCCTACGCGGCGGCGCACGCGCTGCAGCCTTTGCAGCACGACCAACTGAAAGCCTGGCAGCAGGTGGGCGGGCGCGCCGGCTGATCTGTCGCCGACGGGGCTGGAGCTTCAGCGCTTCTTGCGGCGTGCCTTCACGGCCCTGGCCAGGCCTTCCAGCACAGCCGCCGAATCGTCCCAGCCCAGGCAGGCGTCGGTGATGCTCTTGCCGTATTCCAGCTTGGCCGGGTCGTCCTTGCCGGGGGTGAATTTCTGCGCGCCGTCGTGCAGGTGGCTTTCCACCATCACGCCAAACAGGCAGTGGTTGCCCGCGGCCATCTGCGCACCGACGTCCTGCATCACGTTGATCTGGCGCTGGTGCTGCTTGCTGCTGTTGGCGTGGCTGGCGTCCACCATCAGGCGGCAGGGCAGCTTGGCGGCTTCGATTTCCTGGCAGGCTGCGGCCACGCTCTCTGCGTCGTAGTTGGGCGCCTTGCCGCCGCGCAGGATGACGTGGCAGTCCTTGTTGCCCTTGGTCTCCACGATGGCCACCTGGCCGTTCTTGTGCACCGACAGGAAGTGGTGCGGCTTGCTGGCGGCCTGGATGGCGTCGATGGCGATCTTCAGATTGCCGTCGGTGCCGTTCTTGAAGCCCACGGGTGCGCTGAGCCCACTGGCCAGTTCGCGGTGCACCTGGCTTTCGGTGGTGCGTGCGCCGATGGCGCCCCAGGAGATGAGGTCGCCGATGTACTGAGGACTGATCACGTCCAGGAATTCGCTGCCCGCGGGCACGCCCAGGCGGTTGATGTCCACCAGCAGCTGCCGCGCGATGCGCAGGCCTTCGTGGATGCGGTAGCTCTCGTCCAGGTAGGGGTCGTTGATCAGGCCCTTCCAGCCGACGGTGGTGCGGGGCTTTTCGAAGTACACGCGCATCACCACTTCCAGTTCGCCCTGGTACTTGTCGCGCAGCGGTTTCAACTTGCGCGCGTATTCGATGGCCGCGGCCGGATCGTGGATGCTGCAGGGGCCGATGATGACCAGCAGCCGGTCGTCCTCACCCGCCATGATCTGGCGGATGGCGTGCCGCGTGTCCTTGATCAGGCCTTCCACCGGCGTGCCGGCGATGGGGAAGAAGCGGATCAGGTGTTCGGGCGGCGGCAGGGGTGTGACGTCCTTGATGCGCTGGTCATCGGTCTGGCTGGTCTTCTCGGACAGGGCCAGTCGGTCGTCATTGGCGAGCTTGGGGGTGTTCACGGGCTTGGGACTCATGGGGGTCTTCCTGGTGTGCCGGTGGTCTGCATCACGTCCCGGCAACAAAAAACCGCCGGGGCTGCCGGCGGTTTCTGGGGGTGCGGTGCGTCGCTTCTTCAGTTACGCGTTTGCCTCTCCAGCCGCCAAGCGGTGCGAGAACCAAAAGTACGCAAAGTAAAACGATGCGGGACGCATGGGCGCGAATGTAGCACGGGCGAATTGAAGGGCCGCTGACACGCTCAGAAGCTGTAGCCCAGGCCCAGCGTGATCTGCGGAATGGCGCGGACCTTGCCGACACCGTCGCGCAACTGCTGCAATTCGGCGTCGATGTCGGCCTGCGACACGCGCTGTGTCCACGGGCCGCTGAGCGAGTAGTCCACCGTCGCCTTGCCGATCTTGGCGCCGATGTCGAAGGCAAAACGCACGCCGCTGCCATTGCCATGGCCCCAGCCAAAGCCGACGTACGGCGTGCTGGATGGGAACTTCACCTGCACGCGGAACTGGTCCTGCGAGGTGGTGGTGTAGCTGGTGTTGCCCACCGTGATGGTGCCGCCGGCGCCGGTGGCCAGCATGTCCAGCTTGTACTGGTTGGCGGTCAGGCCCGTGGTCAGGCGGAAGCTGCCCGCAAACGGGAACCAATCGGCCAGCAGCGCGGTGCGGTTGAGCTTGAGTGTGGTGTCGTAGTCGATGCCGTCTTCGGTGCGGCGGTCCTTGCGGTTGCCGATGGTGGCGTAGTCGGCGCGCAGGCCGAACAACGGTCCGATGGGCTGCGAGTAGCCCAGCATGACCCCCGGAATGCCGCCGGCCAGGTACACCTCACCGGCACGGGCCGTGCTGAGCGTGAAGGTCCCCGCCACGGCAATGCCGACGACCAGCGGCAGGGTCAGGCGGGAAGGACGTGGGGCTTGGCTCATGGGGTGGTTCCGGCAGTTGGACAGCGATGCCGCCATTGTTCGGAGTCCCTGCCGCCCGCGCATGCCAAATAAGCGGGATGAGCAACGGTCTGTTTTCAGGCCAGGGGTCTTCAGCGCGTCAGGGCGCCCCACCCCACAGGGACTTCAGCCGTGCGTCGCGTCCACAACTGGTGCGGTAGTACGTGTAGCGCACCGGGTTCTTGTGGTGGTAGTCCTGGTGGTAGTCCTCGGCCGGGTAGAAGGCGCCAGCGGGCTCGATGCCCGTGACGATGGGCTCAGGGAAGGGCTTGCTCTTTTCCAATGTCATGCGCGACGCCAGCGCCGCGGCCTGCTGCTCCGGGCCGTGCGTGAAGATCACCGTGCGATAGGGGCTGCCCACGTCACAGAACTGGCGGTCGCGCGTGGTGGGGTCGATGCTGCGCCAGTAGATGCCCAGCAGCTTGTCGTAGCTCACCACCGCGGGGTCGTAGACGATTTCCACGGCTTCTGCATGCCCCGTGTGCTTGGCCGAGACCTGCTGGTAGGTCGGGTTGGCCACGGTTCCGCCGGTGTAGCCCGACGTGGTGGAGACCACACCCGGCACTTTGTCGAAGTCCGACTCCACACACCAGAAGCAGCCCCCGGCGAAGGTGGCCTTGGCCAGGTGGGCCGGCAAGGGCGTGCCGGCGGGCGCGGCGGCGCCTGCTCCCTGCTTTTGCGGCTGGGATTGCGGCTGTGACTGTGACTGCGCCAGCCCGACGCCCAGTCCCACCACCGCCAGGGCGGCCCACAGCAGCGTTTTCCAGTTTGTGTTCATGAAGCCTCTGGTGCGAAGCGCAGGGCCACGCCGTTGTTGCAGTAGCGCTTGCCGGTGGGCCGCGGGCCGTCGTTGAAGACATGGCCCTGGTGGCCGCCGCAGCGGGCGCAGTGGTATTCGGTGCGGGGCAGCAGCATCTTGAAGTCCGTGCGGGTGCCCAGCGCGTCCGGCAAGGGGTCGAAGAAGCTGGGCCAGCCGGTGCGGCTGTCGTACTTGGTGCGCGAATGGAACAGGGGCAGGTCGCAGCCGGCGCAGTGGAAGGTGCCTGCGCGCTTTTCGCGGTCCAGCGGGCTGCTGTGCGGGCGCTCGGTCCCTTCGTTGCGCAGCACCTGGAAGGCCTCGGGGCTCAGGCGCTGCTTCCAGTCAGCGTCGCTGCGTTCGACACGGTCGGCGCGGGTTGGGGCTGAAGCGGCATGGGTGCTTGCCGCCGAGCCGGACAGGCCCAGGCTGGACAAGAGGTTGAGCAGCAGGCGGCGGGTCATGGGGGTCTCCGGGTTCATGCACCACCAGTCGCGTGCCGCGCAGGATTCTTTCAACCGGCTGCGGCCTGGAAGCCCGCGGCGTTGAGGCGGCCCACCACGTCCTGCACGTGGGCGTGGTTGCGGGTCTGCAGCACCAGTTCCACTTCCACGCTCTGCACGCTCAGGCTGGAGAAGGCCCGCTGGTGGTGCACCTCGTCGATGTTGGCGCCCGCTTCGGCCACGATGCCCGTGATGCGGGCCAGCACGCCGGGCGTGTCGCGCGCGGCCACGCGGATGCGCGCCAGACGCCCGGCGCGCACCATGCCACGTTCGATGATGGACGACAGCAACAGCGGGTCGATGTTGCCGCCGCACAGCACCAGGCCCACCTTGCGGCCGGCAAAGCGCGTCGGTTCCTTCAGCAGCGCGGCCAGGCCGGCCGCGCCGGCACCTTCAACCAGGGTCTTTTCGATTTCCAGCAGCATGACGATGGCTTGTTCGATGTCGCCCTCGTCCACCAGCACCAGGTCGTCCACATGGCGCTTGACGAGCGTCCGGGTGATCTGCCCGGGCACGCCCACCGCAATGCCCTCGGCAATGGTGCTGGCGCCCTGTGGATGCTGCGTGCCCTTGACCACGTTGACCATGGCCGGGAAGCGCGAGGTCTGCACGCCGATGATCTGCACGCCGGGCTTCAGCGCCCGCACCGCGGTGGCGATGCCGCTGATGAGGCCCCCGCCCCCCACGGCAATCACCAGCGTGTCCAGGTCCGGCTGGGCGCGCAGCATCTCGATGCCGATGGTGCCTTGGCCGGCAATGACCGCTTCGTCGTCAAAGGGGTGGACAAAAGTCAGGCCCTGCTCGGTGGCCATTTGCAGCGCACGGTCACGCGCCTGGTCAAAGCCGTCGCCATGCAGCACCACCTCGGCGCCGAAGCCGCGCGTCCGTTCCACCTTCACGGTGGGCGTGTGCTGCGGCATCACGATGACGGCGCGCAGACCCAGTCGTTGGGCGTGGTGGGCGACACCTTGCGCATGGTTGCCGGCGCTGGCTGCGATCACACCCTTGATAGGCTGGCCGGATTCGATCAGCGTGGCCAGCTTGTTGAGCGCGCCGCGCTCCTTGAAGCTGGCCGTGAACTGCAGGTTCTCGAATTTCAAGAACACCTGCGCACCGATGATCTGGCCCAGCGTCTTGCTTTCCACGCAGGGCGTGTCCAGCACCTGGCCAGCCAGTCGCTTCGCGGCCGTTTCAATGTCCGCGAAGCCGAGGCTCATGCCGTGCCGCCGACGGTGATGCGGTCGATCCTGAGCGTGGGCTGACCCACGCCCACGGGCACGCTCTGGCCTTCCTTGCCGCAGACGCCCACGCCGGTGTCCAGTTGCAGGTCGTTGCCGATCATGCTGACGCGGTTCATGGCTTCTGGGCCGTTGCCGACCAGCGTGGCGCCCTTCACCGGGTACAGGATCTTGCCGTTCTCGACCCAGAAGGCCTCGCTGGCGCTGAAGACGAACTTGCCGCTGGTGATGTCCACCTGCCCGCCGCCAAAGTTGGTGGCGTAGATGCCGCGCTTGATGCTGGCCACGATCTCCTGCGGCGTGTGCTTGCCGGCCAGCATGTAGGTGTTGGTCATGCGTGGCATGGGCAGACTGGCATAGCTTTCGCGCCGGCCATTGCCCGTGGGCTTGACGCCCGACAAACGTGCGTTGAGGCTGTCCTGCATGTAGCCGCGCAGGATGCCGTCCTCGATCAGGACGTTGCGCTGCGTGGCGTGGCCCTCGTCGTCCACGTTGAGGCTGCCGCGGCGGTCGGGGATGGTGCCGTCGTCCAGCACGGTGACGCCCTTGGCCGCCACGCGCTGTCCGACGCGGCCGGCAAAGGTGCTGCTGCCCTTGCGGTTGAAATCGCCTTCCAGGCCGTGGCCCACGGCTTCGTGCAGCAGCACGCCGGGCCAGCCCGGGCCCAGCACCACGGGCATTTCGCCAGCCGGCGCCGGGCGGCTGTCCAGGTTGGTCAGCGCGGCGTTGACGGCGTGGTTCACGTACTCTTCAATGATGCTGTCGGTGAAGTAGCCCAGGCCGAAGCGGCCGCCGCCGCCGCCGCTGCCGACTTCGCGGCGCACCTCGCCCTTGACCGTCTGTTCGGCAATGACGGTGACGCTCAGGCGCACCAGCGGGCGCACGTCGGCCGCGCGCGTGCCGTCGGCGCGCGCCACCAGTACCACGTCGTATTCGGCACCCACGCTGGCCATCACCTGGGCCACGCGCGGGTCCTTGGCGCGGGCCAGCTTTTCCACCCGCTCCAGCAGCGCCACCTTCTGCGTGCTGTCCAGCGTGCCGATGGGGTCGGTGGGCGCGTAGAGCAGGCGGCTCTTCGCCAGCTTCACGACCTTGGCCGGGCGTGCCAGCTTGACGCGCCTGTTCTGGCCTGCGGCTGCGATGGTGCGCACGGTGCGTGCGGCGTCCATCAGCGATTCGACGCTCAGGTCGTCCGAATACGCGAAGGCTGTCTTCTCGCCAGCCACGGCGCGCACGCCCACGCCCTGGTCGATGCTGAAGCTGCCGCTCTTGACGATGCCTTCTTCCAGGCTCCAGCCTTCGTGGCGCGTGGTCTGGAAGTAGAGGTCGGCGTCGTCCACGCGGTGTTCGCCGATCAGCGCCAACGCCTGCGCCATGGTGGCCTCGGACAGGCCGAAGGGCTCCAGCATCAGTTGCTGCGCAGTGGCCAGACGTTCGAGGGTGGGTTCACGGCTGATCATGGAAGTTCACCTGGGGCCTGGGGGAAAGCGGCTCATTCTAGGAGCCACCTCTCATTCACCTTGCTTACGCATGGTTCCAGGGCTTCGCGCTTCTTTACGCGCCTTTCACCGAGGGATGTGCTCTGTCAGGTCCGAGCTTGCGTTGACTGGGCACGGCTGCCGAATCCCGATCAAAACCCTTCACGAACAAGGACACCACCATGCAAATCAAGACCACCCTGGCCACGCTCACACTGAGCCTGGCATCCGTTGCCGCCTTCGCCCAAGGTGCTTCCGCGCCGGCCGCCACGCCCGGCATCGACAAGCGCCAGGCCAACCAGGAACAGCGCATCGACCAGGGCATTGCCAGCGGCCAGCTCACCAAGCGCGAAACGCGCAAGCTGGAACGCGAGCAGACCGCCATCAACAAGGTGGAAGACAAGGCCAAGGCCGATGGCACCGTGACGCCGCAAGAGCGCAAGAAGATCCACCTGATGCAGGACCGTGCCAGCGCGGACATCCACCACCAGAAGCACGACGCGCAGCACAAGCCGGGCGCCAGCGCGCCGAGCAAGTGATCGTGTCCAGAACCTGACCCAGACCCTGGGCCGATGCCGGCCCTGGGCGCAGGGATGCATGCTCAGGGCTGGGTGTCGGCCTCGGAGGCTGTGCTGGCCAGGTGCCGGCGCGCCTCCCGTCTGGCCGCCCACAAGGTGGCGGCCGTGATGACCGCGCCGCCGATCAGTGTGGTTTCAGCCGGCACGTCGCCAAACAAGGCCCAGCCCAGGGCCGCGGACCAGATCAGGTCCAGGAATTTCAGCGACTGGGTGGACGAGATGTCGGCCACGCGGAAAGACCGTGTCAGGCAGTAGTGCGCAGAACTGCCCAGGGCCCCGCACAGCGCAAAGCCGAGCCACTGCCAGGCACTGGGCGCCTGCCACACCCACAGCGCTGCCGGCAGGCTGAAGAGCGTGACCGTGATGGCCTGCCAAAGCACGATGACGCTGGTGTTTTCCGTGCGCGTGAGCACCTTGGTGATGAGGAATGACGCCGCGAACACGGGCGCCGAGGCCAGCATCAGCAGGTGGTAGCCCCCGCTGCTGCCACTCATCTTGGGGCCCAGCACGATGAGCACGCCGGCAAAGCCGATGGCCGTGGCCACCCAGCGTTCCCAGCGCATGGGCTCCTTCAGGAACCACCAGGCGCCCAGCATGATGAAGATGGGTCCGGTGAATCCGATGGCTGTGGTGTCGGCCAGCGGGATGTGCGTGAGCGCCAGGAACCACAGCACCAGGCCCAGGCTGTGCACGCCGCCGCGCCAGAACTGCCCTGCCAGGTTGTTGGGCTTGAAGGCCGCGGTGCCCGTGCGCAACACCAGCGGCAGCAGCACGATGAAGCCGAACAGGTAGCGCAGGAACTGGATCTGCATGGGGTGCAGCTGCTGCGCCAGCAAGCGCATCAGGGCGTTCAGCACACAGAAGAGGGCGCCGCTGGCCACGGCCCAGAGCAGCGCCCGCGCCGTGGGGCTCAGGCCTTGGGACCAGCTTTGGGCGTGGCGCTGCAGGCGATCAATCGGCATCGTCGCCCTGGGCTGCATCGCGCAGGGCCAAGGCCCGCGCATACAGCGTGTTGCGCGCGGTGCCGGTGATGTCCACCGCCAGGGCCACGGCCTGCTTCAGCGGCAGCTCGCGCAGCAGGATGGACAGCGTCCGTTCGACAGCCGGGTCCAGTGCGTCGACCGTTGCCGCTGCCGTGGGTGGCAGCGCGTGCAGCACCAGAACGAACTCACCTTTGGCGCGGTGCGGGTCGGCAGCCTGCCAGGCTGGCAGTTCGGCTGCGGGCGCCGTGTGGATGGTCTCGAACTGCTTGGTGAGTTCGCGCGCAAGCGTCACGCGGCGTGCCGGTGCACTGTGGGCCAGCGTGGCCAACAGGTCGTCCATGCGGTGCGGGGCTTCGAAGAGCACTTGGGTGCGTGTGTCGGCCAGCACGGCCGCCAGCGCGGCCCCACGCTCACCACCCTTCGAGGGCAGGAAGCCGACGAAGGTGAAGCCGTGGCCTGCCGTGTCACCCGCCGCGCTCAGCGCCGCCAGCGCACTGCTGGGCCCGGGGATGGGCACGATGCGGTGCCCCGCCGCAGCCGCTGCGGCCACCACCACGGCGCCGGGGTCGCTCACGGCCGGTGTGCCGGCATCGCTGATCACGGCGACCCTTTCGCCCGCAGCCAGCCGTTGCAGCACGGCGGCCGAGGCTTCGTGCTCGTTGTGCGCGTGCAGAGCCAGCAGCGGCTTGTGCAGGCCCAGGTGCCGCAGCAGTTGCGCGCCGACGCGCGTGTCTTCGCAGGCCACGGCATCCACGCGGGCCAGCACCTGCACGGCGCGCAGCGTCACGTCGGCCAGGTTGCCGATGGGCGTGGCGACCACGTAGAGTGCGCCAGCAGCAAAGGACTGCGCGCCTGCTGCTTCTTCAGCAGCGCGCAACAGGGTGGAGGGGGTGATGTTCAAGTCGCAAGGCGCCGCGCGCGGCGTGGAGGGCGAAGAGCTGGCACTGCAGCACCTGCAGCGCCAGGGTCTCAGGCTGGTGCAGCGCAATTATCGGGTGGCGCGTGGGCCGCGCGCCCGCGGTGGGGAGATCGACCTCATCTTGCGCGACCGCGACGGCACCCTGGTCTTCGTGGAGGTTCGCTCGCGTGCCGGCACGGCGCAGGGCGGCGCGGCCGCCAGCGTGGGCGCGGCCAAGCAGCGAAGCCTGGTCTACGCTGCACAGCATTTCTTGCAGCGACTGGCGTCGCCACCGCCTTGCCGTTTTGACGTGGTGGCCATCGATGGCGATCAAATCGAATGGCTGCCCGCCGCCTTTGACGCATCCTGATACGGGCGCCGCGCAGAGCCCGCAAAAGGGCTCGCCTATCATGGCGCCCATGCTTGAACAGCGCATCCAGCAGCAGTTCTTCGACAGCGCAGACCTGCTCTACCGCTGTGCGGAGACCATGGCACGGCCCGTGGCCGAGGCCGCGGCAGCGCTGTTGGCGGCGCTCACCAGCGGCGGCAAGGTCATGGTCTGCGGCAGCGGTGCCGGTGCCGCGCTGGCGCCGCATCTGGCGCGCCTCTTCACGGGCCGTTTTGAACGTGAACGTCCGCCGCTGGCGGCTGTGGCTCTGGGCCCGCGTGCCGCGCAGGAAGTGCGGGCGCTGGGCCTGCCGGGCGATGTGCTGCTGTACATCGACGACGCGGACGACGGCCACACCACGGTCATCTCTGCCGCGCAGGCCAAGGACATGACCATCGTGGTGCTGGCTGGACGCAGCGCCCAGGCCTTTGGGGAACTTCTGGCCGAAACGGATGTCCTCGTTGCAGTGCCGCATGAACGCGGCGCGCGGGTGACAGAACTGCAGTTGCTGGTCATTCACTGCTTGTGCGACGCAGTGGACTACCAGCTCATGGGGGAACAGGAAACGTGATGACTGAATTCATGAAGCGGCGCGCCGCGCCCGTGCTCGGCGCCCTGGCTGCGGCCAGCCTGATGTCGGCCTGCGCGCCACTGCTGATCGGCGGCGCCATGGTCGGCACCGGGCTGGTGGCGACGGACCGCCGCACCACCGGCATCCAGATCGAGGACGAAGGCATCGAACTGCGCGCCGCGTCCCGCATCCGTGAACTGGCCACGCTGGGCCAGGTCAGCGTCACCAGCTACAACCGCCTGGTGCTGGTCACGGGTGAGGTGCCTGGCGTACCCGAACGCGCCGCCGTGGAAGCGGCGGTGGCCAAGGTGGAGAACGTGCGCGCCGTGGTCAACGAGATCGTGGTGGCGCCCAACAGCGCCTTCAGTTCACGGTCTGCTGACGGCGTGCTCAGCACCAAGGTCAAGGCCACGCTGGTGGACGCCAAGGATGTGCAGGCCAATGCCTTCAAGGTGGTCTGCGACCGCCGTGTCATCTTCCTGATGGGTCGCGTCACCGAACGCGAAGCCAACCGCGCTGCGGAACTGGCCAGCCAGGTCAGCGGCGTCGAAAAGGTCGTGAAGGTGTTCGAGATCGTGAGCGAAAAAGACCTGGCCACTCCGGCCACCAACACGCCTGCGCCCATCTCCACGGCCACACCCGCCAAAACCTGATGCCCGCTGCGGGCGGGCCGTGACCGGCCGCCCGCTTCTGTGCCTGCAGTTGCAGCTGGAGTTGCCACCAGTACATGGCTGCCAGC
Organism: uncultured beta proteobacterium; assembly: GCA_963750785.1. GTDB lineage: Bacteria > Pseudomonadota > Gammaproteobacteria > Burkholderiales > Burkholderiaceae_C > Rubrivivax. Next base: position 700,930 of record CAVVSC010000017.1, read on the forward strand.
ACTTGGCTGCCAGCGCCTCGCACTTCATCACCTGGCGCTGACAACGCACCCGGCCAGCCCCTAGCATGGCCGCATGGTCCTGAAGTCTGCCCCCACCGCATCCGCCAGCGCCGCACAAGGCGAAGGCGAAGGCGGTGCAGGTGGCCTGTGGCTGGCCTATGCCGGCCTGTGTGCGCTGTGCTGGGGCCTGTACGCCATGGCCGGCACGGACTGGGTGCGCGGCGGCTGGCGTGTCTGGGAAGGCGCCTACGAGGCGACGCTGAACCTGGTGGCGCCCATGCTCATGGGCCTGCTGGCCTTGCCTTGGGTTCGCTGGCTGCAAAGCAGACCTCGTCGAGGCGCCGACCGCTTGGGCCTGCACGCGCTAGGTGCCACGGGTTTCACCTTGTTGTGGCTGGCGCTGGAATTCGGCCTGGCCTCGGGCCTGTTTGGTTCTGCGCATGCGCGCGCGATGCTGGAACAGCGGGTGCTGTGGCGTGCCGTCTGGGGCGTGTTCGTCTACCTGGCCCTGGTCTTTGGATTCGGTGGTGCGCTGCACGCGCGGCAGGCCCAGCGCGCGGCCCTGACCGCCGCCCGCGCCGAAGCCGCCCTGGTGCGTGCGGAACTGGCCGCCATCAATGGCAAGCTCAACCCGCACTTCCTGTTCAACACGCTCAACACGCTGTTGCTGCTGACGCGCCGCGACCCCGCGGCGGCCGAAGACGCCCTGCTGCGCTTCGCCCGCATGATGCGCCACGTGCTGGACAGCGCCCGCGCCAGCCTGGACCGCGTGTCCCTGCGCGAAGAACTGGACTTCGTGCGCGACTACCTGGCGCTGGAAAGCCTGCGCCTGGGCCCGCGCCTGCGCGTGCAGTGGGACCTGGACGATGCCGTGCTGGACGACACCGTGCCGCCGCTGACACTGCAACCGCTGGTCGAGAACGCCGTGTTGCATGGCCTGGCGCCGCAGCTGCAGGGCGGTGAATTGCAGATCCGCGCAGAGCGCCTGGGCACGCAACTGCGCCTGGTGGTGCGGGACGACGGTGCCGGCTCCATCTGGCCGCCGCCCGCCGCCGCGCCGGGTCGGGGCGTGGGTCTGTCGGCGCTGCAGCGGCGTTTTGAACTCGACTATGAAGGCCAGGCCCGCCTGCACGTGCACACGGCGCCGGGTCTGGGCTTCGAGGTTGAAGTCCTGATCCCGCAAGACCTCTGATGGCCCAGGAGACGGACGATGCCGCTGACCACCCTCATTGCTGAAGACGAACCGCTGGCGCGCGAAGGCCTGGCCGACTGGGTGCGCGCACTGCCGCACTTGCAGCTTCTGGACTGCGTCGCCGACGGCGCCAGCGCGCTGACTGCCATCCGCACGCAGCAGCCCGACCTGGTGCTGATGGACATCCAGATGCCGGGCATGACCGGCCTGCAGGTGCTGCGTGCGCTGGCCGACGACGGCCCGCGCCCCGGGCCGGCGGTGATCTTCACCACGGCCTATGACGAATACGCGCTGACCGCGTTTGAGCTGCACGCGGTGGATTACCTGCTGAAGCCCTTTTCGCGCGAACGTTTCGACGACGCGGTGCAGCGCGTGGTGGACCATGCGGACGCCCGCGCCGACAGCCGTTCGGGCGCACTGCCTGCGCTGGAAGCGGCGGCCCAGGCCGGCGGCCAAGGCCCGCTGTCACGCGTGCTGGTGCGTGACGGGATGCGTATCGTGCCTTTGCAGGTGGACGCCATCGAGCACCTGCGGTCCGACACCAAGTACACCGCGCTCACCAGCCAAGGCCGCAGCTATCTGGTGCGCCTGCCCATCGTCAATTTCGAGCAGCGCCTGGACCCCGCACGTTTCCTCAAGGTCAACCGCAGCTGCATCGTCAACCTGGACTTTGTGGTGTCCATGACCCCGGACGAAAGCTCGCAGTTCGTTGTGCATCTGCGTGACGGCACACGCGTCACCGCCAGCCGGGAAGTCTCCAAGCAATTGAGAGCCGATTCACTATGACCACCCGCCTCACCTTTTTGGCCGCGCTGCTGCCCGTGCTGTTGGGCGCCGGGTCTGCGCATGCACAGGTCGGCGCCGTCCGCGTCTACACCCCAGGCGCCTTTGACGAGCTGGAAATCCAGGGTTCGGCCGAGGTGCGCTTTGCGCAGGGCGATACGGACCAGGTGGTGGTGGAAGGCGACGATGAGCTCCAGCGCGAAGTCAAGCTGGACCTGCGCAACGGCCGGCTCAACATCCGCCAGAGCGGCACCTGGAAGTTCTGGAACAACCACCGACTGCAGTTGAGCGTGACGGCGCGCGACCTGAAGCGACTGTCCATATCCGGCGCCGCCGACGTGCTGGCCACGCAGCCGGTGAAGCTGGGCAAGCTGGCGGTGGACATCTCTGGCGCGGGCCTGGCGCGCTTTGACCGGCTGCAAGCCGGCGAGTTGCGCTTCACCGTGTCGGGCGCGGGCGACGGCCAGTTCAGCGGCAGCGTGGACCAGTTGTCGGTTCACGTGTCCGGCAAGAGCGACTTCCGCGGCGAGCAACTGCAGGCGCAGAGCGGCCGCGTGTCGGTCAGCGGCCTGGGCGATGTCAAGGTCTGGGTCGAGAAAGACCTGTCCATCAGCATCTCCGGCATCGGCACGGTGGACTACTGGGGCACGCCCATGGTCAAGCGCCACAGCTCGGGCTTTGCGACTGTCAATGCCCGCGGCGCAAAGGCCGCAGCCTCCGGCAGCTAGGGACGCTTCAAACGGGCGATCAGGCTGGACGTGTCCCAGCGCTGGCCGCCCATGGACTGCACCTCGGCATAGAACTGGTCCACCAGGGCCGTCACGGGCAGTTGTGCACCGTTGCGTCTGGCTTCGTCCAGCACCAGGCCCAGGTCCTTGCGCATCCAGTCGACGGCAAATCCGAAGTCGAACTTGCCAGCCACCATGGTCTTGCCGCGGTTGTCCAGCTGCCAACTTTGCGCCGCGCCCTTGCCGATGACGTCCAGCACCAGCGGCAGGTCCAACCCGGCCTTGTCGCCAAACGCCAGGGCCTCGGCCAGGCCCTGCACCAGGCCGGCAATGCAGATCTGGTTGACCATCTTGGCCAGCTGGCCCGCGCCGCTGGCACCGATCAAGGTGACGGCGCGCGAAAAGGCCATCGCCACGGGTTTGATGCGGTCAAAGGCCACGGCCTCGCCGCCACACATCACCGTTAGCGCGCCATTGACCGCGCCGGCCTGGCCGCCCGACACCGGCGCATCGACAAAGTGCAGGCCCCGTGCGCGGGCCTCGGCGTCCAGTTCGCGGGCGATCTCGGCCGACGCGGTGGTGTGGTCCACGAACACGGCGCCCGGCTTCATGCCGGCAAAGGCGCCGTCCGGGCCGAGCGTGACGCTGCGCAAGTCGGCGTCATTGCCGACGCACGCGAAGACGATGTCGGCGCCACCGCCGGCCGCGGCCGCCTCTCTGGGCGTGGCGGCATGGCCGCCTTTTTCCGTGGCCGCCCAGGCGGCGGCCTTGGATGCCGTGCGGTTGTAGACCGTCACTGGGTGGCCGGCGCGCGCCAGGTGGCCGGCCATGGGGTGACCCATGACGCCCAGGCCCAGGAAGGCCACGCGCAGCGGGGGGGTTGATTCGTAGGCCTTGGACGCGGCAGGGGTGGGTGTGCTCATGTCCGCATGCTGCCACGGTTGCGCGCGGCGCCTTGAACAGGGGGCGGGCGTCGCCGAGGTGACAGGTCGGCAGGGAAATGCCTGAGGCCAGGCGGCAGGGGTGAGGCCTATAAGCGCGGACACACCGGCCGCATCGCTTTCCCCATTCGCAGGCCGGGTCAGGAGACAGACATGACGACACACTTGCTCCGGCCGCTTTCGGCCGCCTTGGCTCTGGCCTTGTTCCTGCCCGCTGCCGCGTGGGCCGACCGCGACGATGACGATGGTGTCAGCGTGCGTGCCGGCACCAGCCTGGCTGGCATGCCCTTCCCCAGCAACCGTTTCACCGTGTTTGACGGCAGCCAGCGCACGCTGCGCCGCGTGAAGCTGCCCATGCCCGACTGCGCAGTGCGGCCCAGCGACTGCGCCGATGTCGCCGTGCTGAACCAGCTGGACGGCTTTTCCACCCAACCGCGCGTGACCGTGCCCTTCACGGGCGACATCAACGTGGCCACGGTGACCAGTGACACCGTGTTCCTGATCAACCTGGGCGACACCTTCACGGGCGCGGGGGCCGGTGAGCGTGTGGGCATCAACCAGATCGTCTGGGACGGCGCCAGCAAGACCCTGGGCTTCCAGAGCGACGCGCTGCTGCAGCAGCATGCGCGCTACCTGCTGGTCATCACCGACGGCGTGCGCGACGCACGCGGCAAGAAGATCAAGTCCGGCGGTTGGGGCGACGACCTGGGCGAAGCTTTCGGCCGGGACCACGGCGGCGCCGAGTACCGCGGCGAACTGCGCGGCGCCGTGAACGCGCTGCGCAGCGCGCGGAACAAGGTGGTCGCTGCCAGCGTGTTCACCACGCAGAGCATCACGGCCGACTTGCAGAAGATCAACCGCGTCATCAAGCAGAGCAGCGTGGCGCCGGTGGACTTCAACATCGGCCAGACGGCCGCCGGCCCGGTGCGCGCCGTGTTCCCGGTCAGCGGCCTGCTGGGCATCCAGTTCAACCGCCAGACGGGCGCTGCGCCCGCCTTCACGGCAGGCTTCGTGCCCACGCCGGCGCTGAATGTGGCACCAGGTGCGGTCGCGCAAGTGGCCTATGGCCGCTTCAGCAGCCCCAATTACCAGACGGCCGGCAAGGTGATCCCGGCCACCGGCACGCTCACGGGCCAGCCGCAAGCGCTGGGCAGCAGTGACCTGGTCCTGCAGGTCTTCCTGCCCGCGGGTGCCAAGCCGGCGGGTGGCTGGCCGGTGGTGATGTTCGGCCACGGCTTCACCGACAGCATGTACGGCGTGCCCTGGACGGTGGCGGCCACGCTGGCTTCACGCGGCCTGGCCACCGTGTCGATCAACGTCGTGGGCCACGGTGGCGGCGCGCTGGGCACGCTGAACGTGTTGCGCAACGCCGCACTGCCGGTGGTGGTGCCCGCGGGCGGCCGCGGCATCGATCAGGATGGCAATGGCACGATCGACAGCACCGAAGGTGTCAATGCCGCCGCTCCCGCCACCCTGGTGGCCAGCCGCGACGGCCTGCGCCAGACGGTCATCGACTACATGCAGCTGGTGCGGCAGATCGAGACCGGCGTGGATGTCGACGGTGACGGCAGCGTGGACCTGGACGCCAACCGCATCTACTACGCGGGCCAGAGCTTCGGCGGCATCTACGGCACCATCCTGCTGGGCAGCGAGCCCAACATCAAGGCTGGCGTGCCCAACGTGCCCGGTGGTTCCATCACCGAAATCGCCCGCATCAGCCCCTCCTTCCGGGTGCTGACGGGCCTGACGCTGCTGAGCCGGCAACCGTCGCTGCTGAACCTGGCGCCCACGGCCGCGCTACCTGTTCCGTTCAATTTCGACGAGAACATGCCGCTGCGCAACCTGCCGCCGGTGATCAACACCGTGCCCGGTGCGATGGACATCCAGACCTTCATCGACCGTGCGCAGTGGGCCACTCAGGCCGGCAACCCGGTGAGCTACGCACCCTACATCCGCAAGCAGCCGCTGCCGGGACATGTGGCCAAGCCGGTGATCGTGCAGTTCGCGCAAGGCGACATGACCGTGCCCAACCCGACCACCACGGCCATCCTGCGCGCCGGCGGCCTGGCCGACCGCGCCACGCGTTACCGCAACGACCTGGCCTATGCGGTGAACAGCGGCGTGGGCAAGAACCCGCACACCTTCCTGAGCAATATTGGCAACGGCGTGCAGGCCCCCTACGCCATCATGGCGCAGACGCAGATGGCGATCTTCTTCGCCACCGGCGGTGCGATGACCATCGACCCCGATGGCGCAGCAGGCCCCTTCTTCGAAGTGCCGACGTTGACGCTGCCCGAAGGGCTGAACTTCATTCCCTGACGACGCGGGCATGCATGAAAAAGGGGCGGCTCACGGGCCGCCCCTTTTCTTTTGACGCCGTCGTGGGCTACACCACGCGCATGTGTTCTGTGCCGGCAGCCAGGTCGGTGTTGCGGGCGCGCACGCTTTGCAGCTTGATCTGCAGGCGCAGGTCGTTCACCGAATCGGCGTTGCGCAGCGCGTCGTCGTAGTTGATGTGGCGGTTCTCGTACAGGTCGAACAGGCTCTGGTCGAAGGTCTGCATGCCGAGTTCGCGGCTGCGCTTCATCAGTTCCTTGAGCTCGGCGACTTCGCCCTTGAAGATCAGGTCGCTGACCAGCGGCGTGTTGAGCAGGATCTCCACGGCGGCGATCCGGCCGCGACCCTGTTCGCGCGGGATCAGGCGCTGGCTGACCAGGCTCTTCAGGTTCAGCGACAGGTCCATCAGCAGTTGTTGGCGACGGTCTTCGGGGAAGAAGTTGATGATGCGGTCCAGCGCCTGGTTGGCGCTGTTGGCGTGCAGCGTGGCCAGGCACAGGTGGCCGGTTTCGGCAAAGGAGACCGCGTGTTCCATGGTCTCGCGGTCACGGATTTCGCCCATCAGGATCACGTCCGGCGCTTGCCGCAGCGTGTTCTTCAGCGCCGTTTCCCAGCTGTCGGTGTCGATGCCCAGTTCGCGCTGCGTGATGATGCAGTTCTTGTGGGCGTGCACGAATTCCACCGGATCTTCCACGGTGATGATGTGGCCGTAGCTGTTCTCGTTGCGGTGGTCCACGATGGCGGCCAGGGACGTGCTCTTGCCCGAGCCCGTGGCGCCCACGAAGATGACCAGGCCGCGCTTGGTCATCGACACTTCCTTCAGCACCGTGGGCAGGCCCAGGCCGTCGATGGTCGGCAGTTGCGCCGGAATCGTCCGGAAGACCAGGCCCACCTGGCCTTGCTGCACGAAGGCATTGACCCGGAAGCGCCCCACGCCCATGGGGCTGACGGCGAAGTTGCACTCCTTGGTGCGCTCGAATTCCGCGCCCTGCTTGTCGTTCATCACCGCGCGCGCCAGCGCCAGCGTGTGCTGGCCGGTCAGCGGCTGCGGGCTCACCTTGGTGACCTTGCCGTCGACCTTGATGGCGGGCGGGAAGTCTGCCGTGAGGAAGAGGTCAGAGCCATTGCGGCTGACCATCAGCCGCAGCAGGTCGTTGACAAATTTTGATGCCTGGTCGCGTTCCATGGTTTATCCGGGGAAGTTTTCGGGGATCTTCGCTTTCGAACGCGCCTCGGCCGGGCCGATGAGGTTGCGCCGCACCAGGTCCGACAGGTTCTGGTCCAGGGTCTGCATGCCCAGGTTCTGCCCGGTCTGGATCGAGCTGTACATCTGCGCGATCTTGTTTTCGCGGATCAGGTTCTTGATGGCGCTGGTACCGAGCATGATCTCGTGCGCGGCGACGCGACCGGAGCCGTCCTTCAGCTTGCACAGGGTCTGCGAGATCACGGCCACCAGCGATTCCGACAGCATGGAGCGGACCATTTCCTTTTCCGCGGCCGGGAACACGTCCACCACGCGGTCAATGGTCTTGGCGGCGGAACTGGTGTGCAAGGTTCCGAAGACCATATGGCCGGTTTCCGCGGCCGTCAGCGCCAAACGGATGGTTTCCAGGTCACGCAATTCGCCCACCAGGATGGCGTCCGGGTCTTCGCGCAACGCGCTGCGCAAGGCGTTGTTGAAGCTCAGTGTGTGCGGGCCGACTTCGCGCTGGTTGATCAGGCACTTCTTGCTTTCGTGCACAAATTCGATCGGGTCTTCCACCGTCAGCACGTGGCCGTACTCGTTTTCATTCAGGTGGTTGACCATGGCGGCCAGGGTCGTGCTCTTGCCGGAACCGGTAGGTCCGGTCACCAGCACCAGGCCGCGCGGCTTGAGCGCCAGTTCGGCAAAGACACGCGGCGTTCCCAGCTGTTCCAGCGTCAGGATCTTGCTGGGAATGGTCCGGAACACGGCGCCGGCGCCGCGGTTCTGGTTGAAGGCGTTGACGCGGAAGCGCGCCAGGCCCTGGATCTCGAACGAGAAGTCGCACTCCAGCGTGTCTTCGTAGTGCTTGCGCTGGGAGTCGTTCATGATGTCGTACACCATGGCGTGGACCCCCTTGTGGTCCAGCGCTTCCACATTGATGCGCCGCACGTCCCCGTGCACGCGGATCATGGGTGGCAGACCGGCGGACAAGTGCAGGTCCGAGGCCTTGTTCTTGACCGAAAACGCCAACAGCTGGGTGATGTCCATGCAGGGAATCTGAAGAAGAGGTGGAGCGCAACCAGCGGCATGCCAGCGCTTAAGCTCTTGATTTGATTATGGGCAGCATCGGAAGCAACCTGCAAGAAGTGAAGCGGCGCATTGCGGCCGCTTGTCTGAGCGCGGGCCGGGAAGCCAACAGCGTCACGCTGCTGGCCGTGAGCAAGACCTTCCCGGCCGACGCGGTTCGCCAGGCCCACGCCGCCGGCCAGCGTGCCTTTGGCGAGAACTACGTGCAGGAGTCGCTGGACAAGATCCAGGCCCTGGCCGATTTGCGCGGCGAGCTGACCTGGCACTTGATCGGCCCTTTGCAGAGCAACAAGACCCGGCCCGTGGCGGAGGCCTTTGACTGGGTGCACTCGGTGGACCGGCTGAAGATTGCCCAGCGCCTGGCCGAACAGCGCCCAGCTGGCTTGCCGCCGCTGCAGCTGTGCCTGCAGGTCAATGTCAGTGGTGAAGGCAGCAAGAGTGGCGTGGCGCCGGCCGACCTGCCCGCCTTGGCCGCCGCCGTCGCGTCCCTGCCGGCGGGCCGGGTGCGCCTGCGCGGCCTGATGAGCATTCCCGAGCCCAGTGTCGACCCCGCCGCGCAGCGCGCGCCGCACCGCCAGCTGCGGGACATGCTGGCCGCTCTGAACGCCCAGGGTTTGGCACTGGACACCCTGTCCATGGGCATGAGCGCCGACGTCGAGGCCGCCGTTGCCGAGGGCAGCACGCTGTTGCGGGTCGGCAGCGCGATCTTTGGGCAGCGGACGACAGGGGAGGCGGACGTGCACCAGTTGGCGTGAATGATTCACGGCAGGGCGGTGTCGACCTGTCACCCGCTGTTACGGTCTCTGTTGCTGCGGCACACTCGCGTTGGCTCGAAGTTCAGGGGTGGCGCAAGTCAACTGAATGTCGGGCAACGCGCGGGGGTGGCTTTTGGCCAGTCGCGGGGTGAAACCAGCAATGGGCATGGTCCGTTCGGCCGTGCGCGTCTTCATCACCACCCCATTGGGGAACCGCGTTGAACAACTACAAGACCAAGACCTCCTTCACCGTCCTTGTCGAGCGCCGCCGCATGCTGGCCGCGATGACGGGCACCCTGGCCGTTGCGGCCGCCCTGTGGGGTTTCAGCCCCGGCGCCCACGCCCAGACCAATTCACCCAAGATTGCCCGCGACTTGCAGCCGGTGCTGACGGCGGCCACCACGCCGGTCATCAACTGGGCCAAGGATGTCAATGGCGTCCGCTACGTCAAGGTCTTGATCGTCGCCAACACCAGCGACGTGGAACTCACCAACCTGCGCAAGGCCGTCATGGCCGCGGGGGGCTCCATCTACTACCGCTACAGCAGCGTGATGGCCCTGTCTGCGCTGCTGCCCGCCAGCCAGGTGGGCACGCTGGCCGCGCGCAGCGACGTGCAAAGCATCTCTCCCAACCGGCTGATGTCGCGTGCCTCCAGCACGCTGGAAAGCATCACCGGCACAGCCGCGGTGCGCACCACGGGCACCACGAACTACATGAACGGCATCACTGGCGTCACGGGCAAAGGCATCGGCATCGCCGTGCTGGATTCCGGCATCGCCTGGCAACACGCCAACTTCAGGGGTGAAAGCGCATCGGAAAGCCGCGTGCGCGAGTCCATGAACATCACCAAGGCCGGTGACGCAGTGAAGGTGGGCGTCACGGACTGGAAGGCGGGCATCGACGTATCGGGCGTGCTGTACCCGGGCAGCCCGACCATGGTGACCTATGAGGGCAAGATCCAGAACGGCTTTGCCCCCAAGGCCGATCGCTACGGCCACGGCTCGCATGTCGCGGCGGTCGCGGCGGGCCGGGGCGCCGACCGCTCCGTGGACACCACCGGCATCGCGCCCAATGCCAACCTGTTTGACGTACGGGTGCTGGACGACAACGGCTACGGCCAGCTCAGCGACGTGCTGGCCGGCCTGGACTGGGTCATCTACTACGCCAAGTACAAGAACATCCGCGTCATCAATCTCAGCCTGGGCGCGGACTCCACCGAATCCTGGGAGACCGACCCGCTGGCCCGCGCCGTGCGCAGCGCGGTGGCGCAGGGCATCGTGGTGGTGGTGGCTGCGGGCAACTTCGGCCTCAACAGTGCGGGCAAGGAAGCCTGGGGCAGCATCAGTTCCCCGGGCCATGAGCCCAGCGTCATCACGGTGGGCTCGCTCAATGCCAAGGGCACGCTGAGCCGAAGTGACGACGTCGTCAACAACTTCAGCTCTCGCGGCCCGACGCGCGGTTCGCAGCTGGTCAACGGCACGCGGGTCTACGACAACCTGATCAAGCCCGACCTGGTGGCGCCAGGCAACAAGATCGTGTCGGCCCTGGGCTCGGACACCGCGGCTGCCGGCGGCGCCTGGAACAAGCTGGCCGCCACCTACACCGCACTGACCCAGGTGCCGGGCTTCACCCAGGCCGCCGACAAGGGCCTGATGATGCTCAGTGGCACGTCGGTGGCTGCGCCCGTGGTGGCCGGCGCCGTGGCGCTGATGCTGGAGGCGAACAACGGGCTGACGCCGCCCATGGTGAAAGCCATCCTGCAGTACACGGCGCAGCCGCTGCCGGGCTACAACCTGGCGCAGCAGGGCGCGGGTGCGCTCAACATCCACGGCGCGGTGACGCTGGCTGCAGCCATCCGCAACGACATGTCGGCCAAGTTGCAGGCCGGCCAGACGATCCCCTCAGGGGACTCGCTGCTCTGGTACAGCGGCGCCACCTTGCCCGCGCCGCAGTCCGTGATCAACGGCCAGACCATCCCCTGGGGCCGCCTGGTCATTGCCGGTGGCAACCGCGTGTTCACGGGAGAGGCCCTCTTCCGCCAATGGCAGCCCTGGTACGACCCCAAGCTGCTCTGGGTGGGCAAGACCCTCCGCAAGTTGACGGTGGCCTACTGGCCCAGCACTGGCAACGTTTTCCCCATGGCCGTCACCTCGGCTGTGGTGAGCAACTCGTCGTTGATGACGCCGGGCGTGGTTTCGATGGTGGAAGTCGCCGGCACTTCTTCCTGGCTCGGCAAGAGCGGCCTCTTCATCCCCACCTCCAAACTGGCTTCCTGGCTCGGCAGTGGCCGCACCTTGTCGCAAGGCCTGGTCATGAGCGAAGGGCTCGTGATGAGTGAGGGCCTGGTCATGAGCGAAGGCCTGGTGATGAGCGAGGGCTTGGTCATGAGCGAAGGCCTGGTGATGAGCGAGGGGCTGGTCATGAGTGAAGGCCTGGTGATGAGCGAGGCCGGCACCACCAACCCGGTCAACCCGCGCGAAAAACTCGTCACCGGCGAGCCCTGACCGCACAGGACGGGCAGGCCGCCTGTGTCTCGGCCCGTACACAACTCAAGTGAACGGGGGCCGTGCCGAAAACGAGGCAGTTCCTCTCCCCATACCCCGTCACCCATGACCACCGGTTCCGGACCCGAATGCCGATCCGCGCCCGACCGGACGCCCGCCTGGTGGGACCGGTTGCACACGGCCTTGATGCCCGACTACAACCGCAAGGCCACCGTGTACTGGTGGGTGGTGGTGGCGCTGGGCGCGTTGTCGCTGACCGTGGCACTGCGCCAGGTCGCCGCCGAAAGTCCCGGGGCCTGGCTGATGATTGCCTGCGGCACGGGCATCGCGATGCTGGCCGGCATCTTCCCGGTGCGCATCCCTCGGGCCAAGAATTCCTTCGCGGCGGGCGAGATCTTCATCTTCCTGCTGCTGCTGATCCACGGCCCTGACGCTGCGGCGCTGGCGGCTGCCGGTGAGGCCTTTGTCGGCTCCTACCGGACGTCCAAACGCTGGACCAGCCGCATTGCCAGCCCAGCCATGGCCGCACTGGCCATGTATGGCGCCGGCTCGGTGCTGCACCTGGTGCTGGAACAGATACCAGGGTCGCCCGGCGCCTTGGTCGCGGCGACCATGCTGTTCTCGCTGGCCTACTTCGTGACGAACACGCTGTTGGTGACGGCGGTCGGTCGCTTCAAGCGCAACGAGAGCCTGCAGGCGGCCGACCTCATCGGCATGTTCGGGTGGGTCGGATTTGCCTTTGCGGGCAGCGCAGCCGTGGCGGCACTGCTTTTCCTGGTCTACCGCCAATCGGGCATCGGCGTGCTCATGGCCATGGTGCCGCTGCTGGGCATGATGCTGGCCACGCTGCACTACTTCTTCCGCCAGCAGGAAGCCGCCGAGGCCGCGCGCCACGCCAGCACCGAAGCGGCCGAGCGCGAACGCGAACTGGCCGCGCGCCATGTGCAAGAGCTGGAGATGAGCGAACGGCGCTTCCACAGCGCGTTCACCCATGCCAGCATCGGCATGGCCCTGCTGGCTTTTGACGGCCGCTTCCTGCAGGCCAACCAGGCGCTGCGCGCATTGCTGGGACGCGGCAATTCGCGCCAGGACGACGACCTGCTTCACCAGCGCTTCCACGACATCGTCCTGGCGTCCGACCGTGTGCTGGTCGACGAGAAGATGGGCCTGGTCAGCAACCAGGAATTCGAAGGCTTTGCGCTGGAGCTGCGCTGCCTGCACCGCGATGGCAGCGCGGTCTGGGTGTCGGCGCATTGCAGCTTCTTCAGCGAGCCCGGCACCAGCGCGCCCTGCCTGATCCTGCAGGTGCAGGACATCACCGCGCGGCGCAACGCCGAAGAAGGCCTGCACCACCTGGCCTTCCACGACAGCCTCACCGGGCTGCCGAACCGGCGCCGCTTCCACGAAATGCTGGGCCAGGCCGTGGCGCGGCTCAACGAGACAAACGACCCGCACGACGCCTATGCGGTCATGTTCCTGGACTTTGACCGCTTCAAGCTGATCAATGACAGCCTGGGGCACAACGCCGGTGACGAGTTCCTGGTCCAGGTCAGCCAGCGCATCAAGGACAGCCTGCGCCCGCACGACACCGTGGCGCGCCTGGGTGGCGACGAATTCGCGGTACTGGTGCGCCATGTCGAACACGAGCGCAGCGCGGTGCAACTGGCCGAGCGCCTGATGGAAGCCATGCGCCGCACCTTCCTGGTGGCCGGCACCGAGCTGATGACCAGCGCCAGCATCGGCATCACTTTCAGCGCCCTGGGCTACACCCAGGCCGAAGACGTGCTGCGCGACGCCGACACCGCCATGTACAAGGCCAAGGGCGCGGGCAAGGCGCGCTATGCGCTGTTCGACGCCAGCCTGCACACCGAAGTGGCCGACCGGTTGCGGCTGGAGGGCGAGCTTCGCCACGCCATTGACGATGGACGCCTGTCGGTGGCTTACCAGCCGGTGTTCGCGATCAAGGACGAAGGCCGGCTCGCCGGCTTCGAGGCCCTTGTGCGCTGGCAGCACCCGCAGGACGGCACGATCTCGCCCGGTCAGTTCCTGCCGATTGCCGAAGAAGCCGGCCTGATGGTCAAGTTGACCGACTTCATGCTGCACTGTGCCTGCCGACAGCTGCGCGACTGGCAGCAGTCCGATCCGGCCTGGGCCGGGTTGACGATGAATGTGAACGTATCGGGCCACGACATTGCACATCCGGCCTTCGTGGCACGCGTGACGCGGGCGCTGGTGGAGTCCGGCCTGAAGCCGGCGCACCTGTGCATCGAACTGACGGAAAACATCCTGATGTCGCGCCTGGAAGGCGCGCTGTCGGTGCTGGACGAACTGCGCCGCCTGGGCGTGCAGTTGGCCATTGACGACTTCGGCACGGGCTATTCGTCGCTCAGCCATCTGTCCACCTTGCCCATCGACACGCTGAAGATCGACCGCAGCTTTGTCTCGCGACTGGACCAGGGCAGCGCCGAAGCCGCTGTGGTGCGTTCCATCCTTTTGTTGGGGAACTCGCTGGGCAAGGCGGTGGTGGCCGAGGGCATCGAGACGCAGGAACAGCTCGCACAGCTGCAGGAAATGGGCTGCGACTTCGGACAAGGGTATTTGTTGGCACGTCCGCAGCCCGCAGCGGACGTATCCTCCCTGCTCAACACCTTGGGCACGACGGTGGCCGTGCCAGCCAGCCAGGCTGATACGGCAACGTGTGCGATGACCCTGCACTGACGATGTCCACTCCCGCGCCGGCCAGGCGCGAGCGCACATGACCGCTCAGACCGGCTCCCAACAGGCGCCCATGCCCTGGTGGCAGCGGCTGCATGCCGCGCTGATGCCCGACTACAACCGAAGGGCCGCCACCGTGTGGTGGCTGGTGGCCGTTGCTGGCTGGGTGCTGCTGGCCTGGAGCCTGGGCCAAGTGGTCGTGCAGGGTTGGGTGGCGCTGCTGCAAGTGGCTGTGGGCACGGCCCTGGCAGTGGGTGCAGGCCTGTTCCCTGTGCGTGTGCCGGGCACCAAGAATTCCTATGCCGCGGGCGAAGTCTTCATCTTCCTGCTGCTCTTGATGCTGGGCCCGGCCGCCGCCGCGGTGGCCGCGGCCTGCGAAACAGGCGTGGCCTCCCTGCGCACGTCCAAGCGCTGGACCAGCCGCATCTACGGTCCGGCCGTGGCGGCACTGTCCATGACCCTGGCTGGCGCGCTGCTGCGCGTTGCGCTGGACGCACTGGCGGCCGCGGGGCTGGGCCATGCCGCAGCGGAACTGGCCGCAGCGATGGCCTTCTCGGCCGTCTACTTCTTCATCACCGCCTCGCTGATGTACGGCGTGCTGCAGCTCAAGCGCGGGGAACCCTTCTTCCAGCCTGCCGGCATCTTCAGTGTGTTCCGCTGGGTCGGCATGGCCTATGCCGGCAGCGCCAGCCTGGCCGCCTTGCTCTTCTTCACCTGGCAGCAGCAGGGTGTGGCTGCGCTGGTGGTGATGCTGCCCCTGCTGGCCATGCTCCTGGTCACGCTGCACTACTACTTCAAGCAGCAGGAGGCCTCCGAGCAACTGCGTGAGGCCAGCGCCGAGGTGGCCGAGCGGGAAGCCAGCCTGGCCCAGCGTGAAGCCGAAGCCGCGAGGCGCCATCTGCTGGAATTGCAGGCCAGCGAGCGGCGCTTTCACAGTGCCTTCACCCACGCCAGCATTGGCATGGCCTTGCTGGCCTTTGACGGCCGGATCCTGCAGGCCAACCCGGCACTGGCACTGGCGCTGGGCCGCAGCGTGGACGACCTGACCGGTGTGCCCCTGCAGACCTGCGTCGCACCGGAGGAAAAGCCCAAGCTGGAGCGCCAGCTGGGCCTGACGTCGGCAGCGGAGTTCCAAGGCTTCGCCGGGGAGATGAAGTTCCTGACCGCCACCGATGACCCCATCTGGCTGGCCCTGCACTGCAGCTTCTTCACCGACCCGGATGCCAGAACGGACCCCCAGGCTGCAGCTTCGCCTTCGCCACCCCCCGAGGGGGCCGTCGACCGGCCCGGCGGAGCCGGTTCCGGGCAACCCTGCCTGATCCTTCAGGCGCAAGACGTGAGCGCCCGCCGCACAGCCGAAGCGGGGCTGGCCCACATGGCCTTCCATGACGCCCTGACCGGCCTGCCCAACCGGCGCCGTTTCATGGAGATGCTGGCCGCAGCCGTGGCGCGCGCCAAGACCGACCCGACCCGAGCCTGGGCGGTCATCTTCCTGGACTTTGACCGCTTCAAGCTGGTCAACGACAGCCTGGGCCATGGCGCGGGTGATGACTTGTTGATGCAGCTGTCGCGCCGGCTGCAGGACAAGCTGCGGCCCAGCGACCTGGTGGCGCGGCTGGGCGGCGACGAGTTCGCCATCCTGGCCGAGCGCATCGAACATGAACGTGACGCCGTGGTGCTGGCCGAAAGACTGCTGGACGCGCTGAAGAAGCCTTTCGTCGTGGCCGGCAATGACATCACCGCCAGCGCCAGCATGGGCATCACCTTCAGCGCCTTTGGCTACGACAGCGCCGAAGAAGTGCTGCGCGACGCCGACACCGCCATGTACAAGGCCAAGAGCCAGGGCAAGGCGCGCTTTGCGGTCTTTGATTCCAGCCTGCACACCGCGGTGTCCGAGCGCTTGCGCCTGGAAGGCGAACTGCGCCTGGCCATCGCCGAAGGCCAGCTGGCGGTGGTCTACCAGCCCCTGTTCAAGCTGGGCGAGAAGGAAACCAGCCTGCCCCAACTCACCGGGTTCGAAGCCCTGGTGCGCTGGAAGCACCCGGGCGGCGACACGCTGCGGCCCACCTCCTTCCTGCCCATTGCCGAAGAAACCGGCCTGATGGTCCAGGTCAGTGATTTCGTGCTGCACTGCGCCTGCCGTCAGCTGCGCCAGTGGCAGACCTCCAGCCCTGAGCTGGCCGACCTGACGATGAGCATCAACCTGGCCAGCGGCGACCTGGCCAACCCGGCGCTGGTGGCGCGCGTGAGCCGCGCCATTGTGGAAGCCGGCCTGCGGCCCGAGCACCTGACACTGGAGATCACCGAAGACATCCTGATGAGCAACGTCAGCGGCGCGCTGGACGCGTTGACGGCCTTGCGCCGCCTGGGTGTGCGGCTGGCGGTGGATGACTTCGGCACCGGGTATTCCAGCCTCAGCCACTTGAGCCGGCTGCCCATCGACAGCCTGAAGATCGACCGCAGCTTTGTCCACCAGCTACACCGCGACAGCGACGATGCGGCCGTGGTGGCCGCCATCGTTCAGCTGGGCAGCACGCTGCGCAAGGCCGTGGTGGCCGAGGGTATCGAAACGGCGGACCAGGTGACGCAATTGCGTGAACTCGGCTGCGAACTGGGCCAAGGGTTTCATCTGGCCAAACCGCTGTCCGAGCAGGCCGCAGGCGAATGGCTGGCCGCGCGCCGCGGACTGCTCCATTGAATCGTGGCTTGAGCGGCGCGCCGCAATCGTCCACACTCGGTGTCCTGCTTGTTGATCTGGACCAGCGATGCGCCACTTTCACAACCCCACCTTTCGCCTGCTGGCACTGACGGCCGCGGCGGCGGCCTGCCTCCTGTCGGCCTGTGCCACGGCCGAACCGCAGGCCATGGCTTCCGCCGATCAGGAGGCAGCCAAGAAGCCCCGGCAGTACGTCACTGGCAGTCGCATTCCGTCCGGCAACTCGCCGCAGATCGTGCGCAGCATCAGCGGTTCGTCCGCCAACGAGACCCTGCGCAGCCAGCCCAACCCCGGTCGTCCGGGCAACTGAGCCAGGCCGCGCCGGCTGCACCGGCTACACAGGCAGCAGCGAGCTGTTCTTGACCTCTTCCATGACCGCATAGGTGCGCGTTTCGCGCACGCCGGGCAGGGTCCAGATCACGCTGCCGATGAATTCGCGGTAGGCCGTCATGTCGGCCACGCGCGTCTTCAGCAGGTAGTCAAAGCCACCGGCCACCAGGTGCGCTTCCAGGATCTCCGGGCGCACCTGCACGGCGGCCTTGAAGGTGTCCATCACGTCGTGCACGGTGCGGTCGAGCAGGATTTCCACGAACACCAGCAGCCCGGCGCCCAGCTTGACGGGATTGAGCTTGGCTTCGTAACCCAGGATGTAGTTTTCGCGGTGCAGGCGCTTCACACGTTCCAGCACGGCGGTGGGCGACAGGTGCACCTCTTCAGCCAGCTTCAGGTTGCTGATGCGGCCATCGGCCTGCAGCACGCGCAGGATGCGCAGGTCGATCTTGTCCAGTCCGCGTTCGTTGCGCTGGGCATGGCTGGGCGTGAGTGCATCAGGGCTGTTCATGGTGAAGGATTCTCGGTCAAGGCGCTCATCTTCCGAATCCGCTTCGGGCCCGTGGCCTCTAAGCTGCGCAACTTCAACGTCCTGCCCCGGAGACTTGTCCGTGACCACCACCCCAAGCGCGCGCCTGCCCTTCCCCTACCGGCCCGAAGCGGCCACTGTGGCCGCGGCACTGGCTGTGCTGCAGGGGCGCCTGGACTGGGCGGGTGTGCTGGCCCAGGCCCGCCCCTGGGTGCAGGCCGTGCGCGACAGGCCGGCGCCCTTCTGGGCCATGGAAAGTCTGCTGCGCGAATACCCCATCAGCAGCGCCGAAGGCCTGGCCCTGATGCGCCTGGCCGAAGCCCTGCTGCGGGTGCCGGACGCCGAAACCGCGATTGCCCTGACCGCCGACCAACTGGGCCGCGGCGACTTTGACGGCACCGCCGAAGGCTCGCCGCACAAGATGCTGGCGCAGATCAGCGCCAGCGCCATCGCACTGAGCAAGAAGTTCCTGCCGGACAGTGAGAACCCGCCGGGCCTGCTGCAGCGCTTGGGCTCGCGCACCGTGGTAGCGGCGACCGTGCGCGCCATCCAACTGCTGGGCCGGCAGTTCGTCCTGGGCCGGACGATCCAGGAAGCCATGTCCGAAGCCGATGGACAACGCCGCGAACTGAAGAACCTGCGCTTCAGCTACGACATGCTGGGCGAAGGTGCGCGCACGGAACGCGACGCCGAGCGCTACCTGGCCAGCTACCGCAACGCCATCAGCGCCATTGCCGACGGCAAGACTGCGGGCTCGCCGATGGCCGCTGACGGCATATCGATCAAGCTGAGCGCCCTCTTTTCGCGTTACGAAGACGCGCAGCGCGACCGCGTCTTCGCCGAATTGCTGCCTCGTTTGCAGGGCTTGGTGGACCAGGCCGCGCAGGCCAACCTGAACCTGACCATCGACGCGGAAGAAAGTGACCGGCTGGAGATTTCACTGGATCTGCTGGACACGCTGGCTGCGCACATCGCGAAGCACCACCCGCAGTGGCAGGGCTTCGGCCTGGCGGTGCAGGCCTACCAGACGCGCGCGCTGGCGGTGGTGGACGAGGCGGCGCGCATCGCCAAGGCCCACGGCCTTCGCTTCATGGTGCGGCTGGTCAAGGGGGCGTACTGGGACGGTGAGGTCAAGCGCGCCCAGGAAGCCGGCCTGCCGGGCTACCCCGTGTTCACGCACAAGGAACACACCGACATCAGCTACCTGGCCTGCGCGGCGCGTTTGGTGAGCCACCACGACGTGATCTACCCGCAGTTCGCCACCCACAACGCGGGCACCATCGCGGCCATTCTGCAAATGGCCCGGCAAGCGGGCGCGGCCTTCGAGATGCAGCGCCTGCACGGCATGGGCGAGGGCGTGTACCGCGAAGTCATGTCAGAGGCCCGCGCCGACGGCTCGGTGCCCTGCCGCGTCTACGCGCCTGTGGGCGAGCACCGCGACCTGCTGGCCTACCTGGTGCGCCGCCTGCTGGAAAACGGTGCCAACTCCTCCTTCGTCCACCAACTGGCTGACGAGATGGTCAGTGCCGACATCTTGCTGGCCAACCCCGCGGACGGCGCCAAGCCGCCCACGCTGCCCTTGCCGCGCGACCTGTACGGTGCCGGCCGCGCCAATTCCACGGGCGTGGACCTGGCCTGCACGGCCCTGCGTGCCCCGCTCGACGCGGCCGTGGCGACCACCGTCGTGCCATCCGTGGCCATGGCCAGCACCGACGAAGTTCACGCAGCCATGCAGCGCCTGCAAGAAGGCTTCGACGCCTGGGCAAGCCGCCCGCTGACTGAGCGTGCGGCCATGCTGCGCAAGGCAGGCGATCTGCTGGACGCCCGCTTGCCTGAGTTCTGTGGCCTGCTGGTCAAGGAAGCCCACAAGACCCTGGGCGACTGCGTGGCCGAGGTGCGCGAAGCGGTGGACTTCTGCCGCTACTACGCCGACCAGGCTGAAGCGCGCCTGGCCGACCAGACCCTGCCCGGCCCTACCGGCGAAAGCAATGTGCTGCGCCTGCACGGCCGCGGTGTGTTCGTCTGCATCAGCCCCTGGAACTTCCCATTGGCCATTTTTGCCGGGCAGGTGGTGGCGGCTCTGGTGGCCGGCAACACGGTGGCGGCCAAGCCGGCCGAACAGACCCCAGCCGTGGCCCAGCGCTTTGTGGCGCTGCTGCAGGAAGCGGGCGTGCCAGCGGATGCGGTTGCGCTGTTGCACGGCATGGGCGAGACCGTCGGCGCCGCCCAGGTGTCGCATCCGCTGACGGCGGGTGTGTGCTTCACCGGCAGCACCCAGGTGGCCCGCATCATCAACCGCACGCTGGCGGCCAAGGACGGCCCCATCGTGCCGCTGATCGCTGAAACCGGCGGCTTGAACGCCATGGTCGTGGACAGCACCGCACTGCCGGAACAGGTGATCGACGCCGTGGTGCAAAGCGCCTTCCGCAGCGCTGGCCAACGCTGCAGCGCGCTGCGCCTCTTGTGCGTGCACGAAGGCATTGCAGACGGCGTGATCGAGATGCTGCGCGGCGCGCTGGCTGAACTGAACGTGGGCGATCCGGCGGTGCTGGCCACCGACGTGGGGCCGGTCATCGACGACGAAGCCTTCGCGGGCATCGGCGGCCATGTGCAGCGCCTGAAGCGGGACGCCAGGCTGCTGGGTGAAACGGCGGTCTCGTCCACCTTCCCACGCCTCATCGCACCTGCGGCCTTCGAGATCCCGTCGATTGCCGACCTGAAAACCGAGATCTTCGGCCCTGTTCTGCATGTCGTTCGCTGGGGACCGGGGCAGACCGGCCCAGCCGCCGCGGGCGACGTGATGGCCGTGGTGCAGCAGATCAACGCCCTGGGTTACGGCCTGACCCTGGGCGTGCAGACGCGCATCGACAGCCGCGCACAACGCATTGCGGACGCGGCCCGCATCGGCAACGTCTACGTCAACCGCAACATGATCGGCGCGGTGGTGGGCGTGCAGCCATTTGGTGGCGAAGGCTTGTCCGGCACGGGGCCCAAGGCCGGCGGCCCGCACTACCTGTACCGCTTCTGCGCCGAGCAGACCGTGACCATCAACACCGCCGCCGCCGGCGGCAATGCCGAGTTGCTTGCAGGGCTGCACTGACCCATCGAGCCGCGCACAATGCCCCGATTCGCTCGGGGCTGCCCGCGCGCCAAAGGGGAGTCCCGATCCATGCATTGGTGGTCCGCAGCCCGCGAGGTGTGGCGGCTGGAGTGGCAGCTGCTGCAGCGGCACCCCAAGCTGGCTGCGTCAGCCGTCGGGCTGCTCTTTGTGCCGGCGCTTTACGCACTGATCTACCTGTGGGCCATGTGGGACCCCGCCAGCCACACGCGGGCACTGCCCGCGGGCCTGGTGAACCTGGACACCGGCGCGCACTACCGCGACCGTGAGCTGAACCTGGGTGCCGAGGTGCTGACCGCCATCGAACGGCACGGCCTGTTCGCCTACCAGCGCCTGAAGGACCCCGCCGATGCACGCCAGCGCGTGCGCCGGGGCCAGCTGGCCTTCGTGCTGGAGATCCCGCCCGACTTCAGCCGGCAGGCCGTGCCCGGCGAACGGGCCGGCGCGGCCAAGCTCACGATCTACACCAGCGAAGGCAACAACTACAGCAGCGCCGGCTTCGCGCGCCGCTTTGCGCCGGAAGTGGCGCAGCGCGTCAACACCATGCTGGGCGAAGCGCGCTGGGAACTGGTGCTGAGCACGGCAGCCGGGTCGCAGCGCAACCTGGACACGCTGCGCATGGCGCTGGCCGACCTGCACCACGGGGCCACGGAGTTGACCGCGGGAATGAAGAAGGCGCAGGAGGGCAGCAACCAGCTGGCCACTGGCAACAAAGGCGCGGTCGACGCGGCCCAGCGCCTGCGTGGCGGCGCCGCGCAGCTGGCCGACGCGGCCCCGCAGGTGGCCGGCGGCCTGCGCCAGGTGGGCCCGCTGTTGCGCGCGCTCGACGCGCGCCGGCCGACTGACGCCGAACTCGTCAACCTGCGCCTGGGCATGCGCCAGCTCAGCGACGGCCAACGAGAACTGGACAAGGGCCTGGAGACGCTGGCCGCCGGCAGCCGCAAGCTGAGTGGCGGCCTGGGCCAGTACAAGCTGGCGCTGGACGACGTGCCGCTCTTCAGCGCACGGCTGGTCGAAGGCCTGGCGCCGCTGGAAGAAGGCGGCCTGCAACTGGTGGGCGGCCTGGACGCTGCGCGCGACGGCAGCACGCGCCTGGTGGCCGGCCTGCAGCGCGCAGAGGATGCGGTGGTCAACCTCACCGACGCCACCCAGCGCGCGGGCAATGCCATGTCGCTGCTGGCCGCGCGCTTGCCGGACGAACAGCGCCTGGACACTTTTGTCGACGGTGCGAGAGATCTGTCCCGCGGCAGCGATGCCTTGGCCGGTGGGCTGCGCCAACTGGCCACCGGCACCGATGCGCTGCAAGGCGGCATGGCCAGGCTCACCGACGGCGCGGGCCGCCTGGACACCGGCCTGGAACTGCTGCGTGGCAGCCTGCCCGTGGCCGTGGACGCGCCGGGTGGCAGCGCGCAGGGCCTGGCGCTCAGCGTGGAACCCATCGTCGAGGTGGTGGCCCCCGTGCCCAACAACGGCACGGCGCTGACGCCCAACTTCGTGCCGCTGGCGCTGTGGGTGGGCGCGGTGATGACGTCCTTCCTGCTGCACCTGCGCCGCATCGCCGAACCCGTGGCCGCGCTGCCGCGCACGGCCCAGGTGGCCGGCAAGCTGACCCTGCCCCTGGCCGTGGTGCTGATGCAGGCCCTGCTGATGCTGCTGATGCTGGTGCTGGTGCTGAAGGTGCAGGTGCCCAACCCGGGCAGCTTTGCACTGACCCTGGCCTGCGCGTCAGCCACTTTCCTGCTGCTGGTGTTTGCGCTGGTGCGCCTCTTGGGCGACCTGGGCAAGGTGCTGGCGGTGCTGCTGCTCATCGTGCAGGTATCAGCCGCCGGCGCCTTGCTGCCCATCGAGCTGAGCGACGAAGCCTTCCAGGCCATGCACCCCTACCTGCCACTCACTTGGGTGGTCAGCGCGTTTCGCGCCAGCCTCTTCGGGGCCTATGACGGTGTGTTCTGGCCGCGCCTGGGCGTGGTGCTGGCGTTTGGCGTGGGGGCCTTGCTGATCGCCACGCTGGCCGGTCGATGGCGTGTGGTGCCATTGTCGGAATGGCGCCCGCCGCTCGATATCGAGTAGCCTGCGCGCCAGGGAAGCTGGCAGGAGATTCGACATGCAAAGACGGACCCTGGTGTGCGCCGGTTTCACTGCTGGACTGCTGCCCATGGGGGCGCGCGCGCAGGCGGCCTGGCCCAGCAAGCCCATCAAGCTGATCGTGGGCTTCACACCGGGCGGCGGCATCGACTTCACCGCACGCACCATCCAGAACGGCCTGGAAGCCGCGCTGGGGCAGCCGGTGGTCATTGACTACAAGCCGGGCGCCGGCGGGGTCATTGCCGCCACCGAACTGACGCGCGCCGCGCCTGACGGCTACACCCTGCTGGTGGCCAACACGGGGCCTTTCGCCATCGCGCCCTACCTGCAGACCAAACCGCCCTACGACCCGGTCAAGCAGTTCACGTACATCGGCCAGGTCACGGAAGCCGGCTACATCGTGGCCACGCGTGCCGACCACCCGGCCAAGGACCTGAAGGGCTTCATCGACTGGGCCCAGGCCAACCCGACCAAGGCCAACTTCGCCAGCAGCGGCCAGGGTGCGTCCACGCACCTGAACGGTGAACTCTTCAGCAGCGTGGCCGGTGTCGACCTGCTGCACGTGCCCTACAAAGGCAGCGCGCAAGCGGTCACGGATCTGATTGGTGGCCAGGTGCACCTGCTCATCGACGCCGGCACCGTGCTGCTGCCGCAGATCAAGGGCGGCCGCCTGAAGGCGCTGGGTGTGACCAGCAGCAAGCGCGACCCCAACCTGCCCGACGTGCCCACCGCGCGCGAACAGGGCCTTCCCGGCATGGAATCCGCCGGTTTCCAGGGCCTGGTAGGGCCCGCGGGCCTGCCGGCCGCGGTGGTGGAGCGCCTGTCCACCGAGCTGCGCAAGGTGCTGGCCAGTGCCGAGGTGAAGACCCGCTTCGCTGAGGCGGGCAGCGAGGTCCAGCCGCGCGGACCGCGCGAGTTTGCGGCCTACGTGAAAGGCGAAGCCGATCGCTGGAGCGCGCTCATCGCCAAGCGGGGCATCAAGCTGGACTGACCACTGCATCAAGCGGCCGCCGCGGAACCGGCTCTGCCGGGCCGCTGGGGGTCGCCCCCTGGGGGAAGCGCCGCAGGCGCTTCGGGGGGTCTAATTCAAGTACATGCCCAGGTAGCGTCGGCCGTTGCTGACGACTTCAGGGTCGGGGCAGACGTCGAACCACTCGATCAGCTGCTTGCGGGCCCGCTCTCGGTCGGGCTTGCCTTCGGCCTTGTCGCGCAACACGACGTCCAACAGGTTGTCGAACGCGGCCTTGAAGTCGCCGTCAAAGACCTGCAGCGCGGCCAGTGCAAAACGCGCTTCGAAGTCACGAGGGTTGGCGGTGATGCGTGCGGCCAACGCGGCAGCGTCGCCTGGCGGCTTGTTGGCCAGCAGCGCCATGCGCTTGCGCAGCGTCAGGTCGCGATCGCCGCGGTCGGCTTCGGCCACGCTGTCCAGCAGGGCGGTCACGTCCGCCGCCGACACGTTGCGGGCCAGCAGGCGCTCAGCCAAGTCGGCGGTGGCGTCGGGGTGGCCCGGGGCCATCTGCAGCGCCTCGCCCAGCAGGGCTTCGGCATCTTCCGGCGTGGCCTGGGCGGCTTCGGCGCGGATCTCCTCCATCGGGTCACCGGGCGGCTGCAGGTGCTTGTCCAGGAAGGCGCGGATCTGGCCTTCGGGCAGCGCGCCGGTGAACTGGTCCACCGGCCGGCCGCCGACGAACAGCACCACCAGCGGGATGCTCTTGATGCGCAGCGCCGCGCTCAGGTTGGGCGCTTCGTCGGTGTTGATCTTGGCCAGTTCGAAAGCGCCACCGTAGGCTTCGGTGATGCGTTCCAGCATCGGCCCCAGGCTGCGGCAGGGGCCGCACCAGGGCGCCCAGCAGTCCAGCAGCACGGGCACTTGCAGAGACCGTTCCAGCACCTGGGTCTGGAAGTCGGCTTCGGTGACGTCGTAGACCAGGCTCTGGGCGGGTTCTGGGGTGGCTGAAGAAGCCGGCGCGGCAGCCGGGCTGGCGTAGCCGTAGCCCGTGGAGCCGTAGGCGGCCTGGGCGGCGAAAGGGTTGGTGTTCTTGGGCGCGTTCATGCGCAGATTGTGGCGAACTTCCAGCAGCCCCAGGGAACGGCCCGCCGGCCCGGTTCAGTACTGCGTCAGCACGAGCAGGAGCAGACCGGCCAGGCCGGTGACGGCCAGCGTCTTCTTCCACTCCCGTGACTTGGCTCTCAGGATGAGCCAGAACAAGCCCGCCACGACCAGCGCGGCCAGCAGCCAGAGCAAGGGCGCCACCGCGGCTCCGGCGGCCACCCAGGGGCCATGCTCGGCTTCGCGCGGCATGTCAGGCACCTCCAGCGTGCCCTTGACCACATAACCGGCGATGCTGTCCCACCAAGCTTCGTCCAGCGCGGCGCTGTGGCCGCCACGGACGAAGCGGCCGGGCGGCGGCAATTCCAGCAGGCCTGGGTGGTGGGGCTGGAATCCATAGTGTCCGGCGCCGCCCACGTCCTGCAGACCGAGCTTCTCCAGAGCATTGGGCAACCAGGCCACCACCCAGTCGCTGCTGGCCACCAAGTTCAGCACGCCGCCCACGCGGCCGCTCTGCAGGAGCGGTGCCCAGTCGTGGTCCTTGCGGATCACGCTGCCGGCCAGCACGACACGCCCGACCTTCATGGCCGGGTAGTCCTCCAAGGCCTTTTTCAGCAGGTAGGTGCCATGGCTGTGCCCGACAAAGGAGACCTGGTTCCCTGCGTTGGGGTAGCGAGCCAGGGCTTCGGTGTAGCGGTCCATCAGCCATTCGACCTTTTCCTGGCGCGCGCCCGGCACCAGGAAGGACAGCATGGGGAAGTAGCCGTAGCTGGACGTCTCCAGTGCCACCTTGCTGCCTTGCCTGGCGGCCAGTTCCTGGATGCGCACACCAATGCGCTCGGTCCAGAAGCCTTCGTCGCGGATGCCGTGGATGACGAAGACGATGCGGTCAACCGACGGGTCCGGCTGCGGCAGGTTGGCCAGTGCCACCGGTCGCAGCGGGGATTCGCCGGGCTGAAGGCTCAGCGCCTGCACGAACTTGGCTCGGCGTGCGCTACCCACCGGTGTCTGGGCATCCATCTGGATCACGTCGACGTGCCCGGAGCGCGGCACTTCGATGTAGCTGAAGTCCCGCCCGGTGAAGGCGTCGATGTTGTCGCTGGGGGGCACCAGGTCATCCTGGGTGCCCAGCAATTGCACGACGTGAGCGTCAGGGCGCCCTGACGCGACGATGTGGCGGCGATGCGCCAGCCACTGCAGCCGCATTTGCGTGATGAACGGCGAACCGCGGTGCGCCGACATTACGGTGAACGCATCGCCGCCCACGGCCTGCACGAGCCGGCTGGTCCACACGCCCAGGCCCATCTCCAGGCCGCGCTGCAGGCTCATGTGGTGCGAGATGCTCCAGCCGCGGTTGATGCCCGCCATCAGGACGATGCGGGTCGGCACGGCGGCCCAATCACGCGGCTTGGACAGGCCCTGTGCGCCCAGCGCCCGCAGGCCGGCCTTCAGCCCGTCTTCGAAGGCCGCCTCCTCGTGTTCACCTTGCCCTGCCAGGTAGAGCTTGCGGGCAAAGAGGCCACCCATGCTGTGGCCGACCAGAAGCAGCGATTGGTAGGGATGTCCGCTGTCCTGACGGGCCTTCCACTGGTCGTCCACGCGTTTGATGAGCGCTGCCAGCACGTCTTCTGGCCGCGCTCTGGACAACATGCCGAAAGGCAGGTCAGGCGCCAGCACGTCCGCGTCCGCGCCCGCGGGTGTGCCCAGCAGCGCGGCGATCGCCGGGCACAAGTCGCGCCCCTCATGACGGAAGGCATGCAGGAACACGGCCAACTGCGTGGAGCGGCCGTGGGGACTGAAGCCTTCAGGTCCGCGGCAATCGGTGTCTGCCTGGGCGGAAGCCCCAAAAGACCACAGCGCCGCCAACAGCACCAAACATGCACGCCACATCCCGACCCCCCGCCCACCGGGGAGCGGCGGGTGGTGGAATCCTAAGCCGCCACTCGCGCAGTGGCGTCCTCTCAAGGACTCAAGACTTCAGGGATACAGCCCGCGTTCTTCGCGCGCGGTCAGGATGCGTTCGCAAGCCACCGCGAAGGTGGCGGTGCGCAGCGTGATCTGGTGCTTGTCCGCCGTGTCCCAGATCTTCTTCAGCGCACCGATCATGATCTTGTCCAGGCGCACATTGATCTCGTCTTCGGTCCAGAAGAAGCTGCTGAAGTCCTGCACCCATTCGAAGTAGCTCACCGTCACGCCGCCGGCGTTGCAGATGACGTCCGGCACGACCAGCACGCCGCGGTCGGACAGGATGTCGTCTGCTGTCGGCACCGTCGGACCGTTGGCGCCTTCCAGCACCAGCTTGGCCTTGATGCGGCGGGCGCGGTCGGCGGTGATCTGCCCTTCCAGCGCGGCGGGGATCAGGATGTCGCAGTCCACGTCCCAGAAGTCTTCGCCGCCCATGGGTTCGGCGCCCGCAAAGCCGCCGACACCGCCGGTGGCCTTCACGTGGGCCGTGATGTCGGCCATGTCGAAGCCGTGGCGGTTGAAGATGGTGCCGGTGTGGTCTTGCGCGGCCACGATCTTGGCGCCGGCCTGCGCAAACAACTCCGCAGCGGACGAGCCCACGTTGCCAAAGCCCTGCACCGCGACCTTGGCACCTTCCAGGTTCAGGTTCAGGCGCCGCGCGGCTTCACGGCCGGTGACAAACACGCCGCGGCCCGTGGCTTTGACGCGGCCCAGGCTGCCGCCCAGGTGGATGGGCTTGCCGGTGACCACGCCGGTGGCGGTGGTGCCGGTGTTCATGCTGTACGTGTCCATCATCCACGCCATGATCTGCGGGTTGGTGTTCACGTCCGGTGCCGGGATGTCCTGCTGCGGCCCGATGATGATGCCGATCTCGCTGGTGTAGCGCCGTGTCATGCGCTCCAGTTCCTTGATGCTGAGCGTCTTGGGGTCGACGCGGATGCCGCCCTTGGCGCCGCCGTAGGGCAGGTTCACCGCAGCGTTCTTGATGCTCATCCAGGCCGACAGCGCCATCACCTCTTCCAGCGTCACGTCCGGGTGGTAGCGCACACCGCCCTTGCCGGGGCCGCGGCTCATGTTGTGCTGGACGCGGTAACCCTCGAAATGGGTGACTTCGCCGTTGTCCAGTTCGATGGGAATGTCGACGATCAGCGCACGCTTGGGGCGGCGCAGCGTGTCGGCCCAGCGCGCCAGGTGGCCCAGGTAGGGCACGACGCGATCAACCTGGCTCAGGTAGGTGCCCCAGGGACTGTCGGGCGTGGGGTGGACAAAGGACAGCGGGGAGGTCATTTCGGGGTGTCTCCGTGGGTTGGGGCCTGCCCCATGCCGCAGGGCTGCCTTGTGGGCTGCCGGGTTTCAAGGGCGGGGCTCGGTGTGGGGCTGGACTGTAGGGGCGCCCCCGCCGAATTTGTCACCGTGCGTCATGCCAGCTTTGCATGACCCGCGCGCATGGCCGTCATGGCCTGCGGTCCTGCCTGGGCAAGCTTGCCGCCCGCCCCAGGGTTTCGGGTTCAACGCGGCGCTTGCAGTCCGTGCAGGTGCAGCACAGGCCAGCCGCGCTCCGCGGCAAGCGCTGCCAGGCGCGCATCCGGGTGCGTGGCCACGGGGTGCTGCACGGCCTGCAGCAGCGGCAGGTCGTTGGTGCTGTCGCTCCAGGCCCAGCTGTCGAAGTCTTCCAGCCGCTGGCCACGCCGGCCCAGCCAGGCGTGCAGCCGCGTGACCTTGCCTTCGCGCATGTTCAGCGTGCCTTGCGGCCGGCCCGTGAAGCGGCCCTGCAGGGGGCCGTCAGCTGCTACCTCGCAGTCGGTGGCGATGAGGTGTTCGATGCCCAACTCACGCGCCGTCAATTCCGTGATGAAGCGGTTGGTGGCCGTGGTCAGCACGACGGTGGCGCCTTCGGCCTGCTGCCGCCGCACCAATGCCCGCGCCGCCTGGGACAGCCGCGGCGCCACCACGTCCTTCAGGAAGGCCTGGCGTGTGGCCTCCCACTGCGCCGGCGTGCGGCCAGCCAGCGTGGACACGTAGAAGGCGCTGAAGTCCTGCACGCTCACCGTGCCGGCCCGGTAGTCGCATTCCATGGCGGCATTGCGCGGCTGGAAGCTGGCGCGGTCCAGCACACCCTGGTCCATGAGGAAAGCGCACCAGAGCACGTCGCTGTCGCCGTCCAGCAGCGTGTGGTCCAGATCGAAGAGGGCGAGCCGGGGTTTCAAGGCCGGCATCAGGGCTGACGCAGATGCCAGGCCTTGGGCCTCGTGAAGGTCTGGATGCCGTGTGTGGACAGCGTGAGGCCCAGGCCCGAATCGCCGTGGCCGGACCAGGGCAGGCGCGGGCTGACGCGGTCGCAGCAGTTCCAGTAGACGCTGCCGGCGTTGACGCGACTCAGCAGTGCCCGCGCCACGGCTTCGTCCTGGGTGAACACGCCCGCGGTGAGGCCGTAGCGGGTGTCGTTCATCAGCTGCACGGCTTCTTCGTCGCCGCCGACCTTCTGGATGCCGATGACGGGACCAAAGCTTTCCTCGCGCATCAGCTCCATCGTGTGGTTCACGTTCGTCAGCACTGTGGGTTCGAACCAGTGGCCGGGGCCGGGCAGCCGCTTGCCACCTGTCAGCAGCGTCGCGCCCTTGGCGACGGCGTCAGCGACCTGGGCTTCCAGCACGGCCAGTTGCGGCGCGCGGGCAATGGCGCCGATGTAGGTGTCGGCGGCTGTCGGGTCGCCCGTCTTGAAGCCGGCAACGGTGGTCAGGAAGTGCTGTACGAAAGCGTCGTGGATGCTCTCGTGCACGTAGATGCGCTCGACCGAGCAGCAGCTTTGCCCGGTGTTGTACATGGCGCCATCGGCCAGACTTTCCGCCGCAGCCTTGGGGTCGGCATCCGCTCGCACGTAGGTCGGGTCCTTGCCGCCCAGCTCCAGCTGCAGCTTGACCAGCCGCGGCGCCAGCGCCACCGCGATGCGCTGGCCGGTGGCGTGGCTGCCGGTGAAGAACAAGCCGTCGATCTTCTGCTCCAGCAGCGCCGCGCCCACGTCGCCACCGCCCACCAGGCACTGCATGACGTCCTTGGGCACACCCGCCGCATGCAGCAGGCGCGTGATGTGCTGGCCGGTGAGCGTGGTCAGCTCGCTCGGTTTGTAGAGCACCACGTTGCCCGTCAGCAGCGCGGGCACGATGACGTTGCAGCCGACGAAGTAGGGGTAGTTCCAGGCCGAGATGTTGGCCACCACGCCCAGCGGCACATGGGCGATCTGTTCGTGCATGCCGCCACCGTCAAAGACATGTTCGTCGGCGGTGGAGCGTTCGGCCTGTTCCAGGAAGAAGTCGATGCGGCCCAACAGGCCGTTGATTTCGTTCTTCGCCTGGCCAACGGGCTTGCCCATTTCCTGCGTCAGCGTCGCTGCGAGTGTGTCGATTTCGGCCACCAAGCCGGCGCGGAAACGCTGGATGCAGGTCAAGCGCTCCGCCATCGGCCGGGCCGCCCAGGCGGGTTGCGCGGCGCGTGCGGCGGCCGCCTTGGCGGCCACGGCGGCCGCGTCGTCGGCCGGCAGCGTGGTGATGAGTTGCCCGGTGGCCGGGTCGTGGATTTGCAGCGAGCTCATGTCGTTCACATCGCCTGCGCCAGCAGGCGCTCGTAGTCGGCCGCCTTGGCGGGCCGCGGGTTGGTCTGGTTGGTGAAATCCACTTCGGCCAGCTGCGCCAGGCGCGGGATCTGCGCGGCGGTCACGCCACGCGAGGCCAGGCCGCCGGTGATGCCGATCTGTCCCTTCAGCTGCTGCAGCCAGGCCAGGAAGGCCAGGCCGCCACCGCCGACACCGGCCGCATGCGCCAGCTCGTCAAACCTGTCCGGCACGGCCTCGTGGTTCCAGGCCAGCACGGTGTCGATCATCAGCGCATTGGCCAGGCCGTGGTGCATGTCGGCCACCGCGCCCAAAGCATGCGCGCAGGCGTGCACGCCGCCCAGGTCCTTCTGGAAGGCGATGGCGCCCATCATGCTGCTCATCATCATGTCGGCGCGTGCCTGCAGGTTGCCAGGGTCCTTGACGGCCGTCACCAGCGCGCGCGCGCCGATGCGCAGGCCTTCGAGCGCAATGCCGTCGCACAGCGGGTGGTAGGCCGGCGACAGGTAGCTTTCGATGTTGTGCGTGAGCGCGTCCATGCCGGTCGCGGCCGTGATGGCGGCGGGCAGGGCCAGCGTCAGTTCGGGGTCGGCAAAGACCTGCCTGGCCAGGATCTGCGCGCTGAAGACCGTGCGTTTGATGTGCGTGTCGTTCTCCGACACCACGGCACTGCGGCCCACCTCGCTGCCGGTGCCGGACGTCGTGGGCAGGGCCACGTAGTAGGGCAGCGGGTTCGTGATGGCACGCACCTGCGGGTGGTCCCACACGTACTCCAGCACGTCACCGTCGTGCACGGCCATCAGGCCGACGACCTTGGACACGTCCAGCGCTGCGCCCCCGCCAAAGCCGATGACAGCGTCAGCGCCATGCGCCCGGTACGCGGCCGCACCGGACATGACTTGCGCGCAGGTCGGGTTGCCGAAGACGCCGTCGAACACGGCCACCTCCAGGCCCGCCAGGTGGCGCTTGAATTCGGCCATCACGGGCAGCGCGGCCAGCGCGCGGTCGGTGACGATCAAGGGGCGCCTGATGCCGCGTTCCACTAGGTGCGGACCGACCAGCTTGCGGGCGCCCGCACCAAAGGCGATGGGGGTGGGGAAGGCGAAGCGGGATATGAAAGTGCTCATGGTGCGCTGGTGTTGGCGGTTGGATGCGAGGGTAGCGCAAGCGGGCGCCAACGCCCGCCGTGCCCGGCAACTGGGCGCAACGCCCTGTGGCGGGTGCCGCGCGCCAGCCCGCCGCAAAGGCCACGGTATAAACCGGCGCTGTCACCCCAACCGAGAAGACCCATGACGCTTGATTTCACCGGCCGCGTGGCCATCGTCACCGGCGCAGGCGGCGGCCTGGGCCGTTGCCATGCCCTGGCCCTGGCCGCGCGCGGTGCGCGCGTGCTGGTCAATGACCTGGGCGGCACCACGGCGGGCACCGGCGGGTCGCCCACCGCTGCGCAAGCCGTCGTCGACGAGATCACCGCCGCCGGTGGCCAGGCCCTGGCCCATGGCGCGTCGGTCACCGACCCCGCGGCCGTGGCCGCCATGGTGGCCCAGGCCATGGACGCCTGGGGGCGCGTGGACATCCTGGTCAACAACGCCGGCATCCTGCGCGACAAGAGCTTTGCCAAGATGAGCCTGGACGACTTCCGCGCCGTGGTTGACGTGCACCTGATGGGCGCCTTCCACTGCACGCAGGCCGTGTGGCCCATCATGACGGCGCAAGAGCGCGGTCGCATCGTGATGACCACGTCCAGCAGCGGCCTGTACGGCAACTTCGGTCAGGCCAACTATGGCGCGGCGAAGATGGCGCTGGTGGGGCTGATGCAGACCTTGTCGATCGAAGGCGCCAAGCACGACATCCGCGTCAACTGCCTGGCCCCCACCGCTGCCACACGCATGACCGAAGGCCTGATGCCGCCGGCGGTCCTGGCCGCCCTGCAGCCCGAAGCCGTGGTCCCTGCCATGCTGTTCCTGGCCAGCGACGACGCGCCCACGCGCACCATTGCCTGCGCCGGGGCGGGCACCTTCGAAGCCGCACACATCACGCTCACGCAAGGCCTGCACCTGGGCACGACCGCCGACACGCCCGAGCGGTTGGCGGCCGCCTGGGCACAGGTGAGCGAGCGCAGCGGTGAGCAGGTGCCCGGCAGCGGGTCTGCGCAAGGCAGCAACGAAGTGGGCAGGGCCCTGGCGTCGCGCGGCTGAGTCTGCGGGGCCAGCATGTGGGCCGGCCGCCGGATGAAAGCCTGGATGCTCGTCGGCCTGGGCACGCTGGCCCTGTCCTGCGCGGCCCAGCCGCGACTCACGGTGCGTGCGCTGGCCGACGTGGCCACCATCCGCGTGCCCGCGGCGCTGGACAGCGAAGACGCAAGCGGTGGCCGCGTGGCCGAAGCCCGCCGCCTGGCCTTTGGCTTTTCGTCGACGGACTTGTGGGCGTCGATGGGCAGCGTCACTGCCTACCGGCAGCAGCTGGTCGTGTCCCTGATGCCGCCGGATGCCACCGAGGCCGACTACGCCGAGTGGCCGCGCCGCATGGACATCCACCACGACCAGCACAAGCTCCTGGGCAGCCGCGCGCTGGGCCCGGGCACCTTGACGACCACCGAAGGCCTGTACACGATGGGCAGCGCGGTGCAGCCCGCCTGGCAGTTCCTGTATGCCGACCGCAACCAGCGCCTGCAGCTGGCGTGGCACGTGCTGAAGAAGGAAATGGACCTCGCCAGTGCCACTGCCCAACTGCCGCGCATGGCGGCGTCGTTCCGCATCGTGCGCGACCCGGTGGAGCGCTTTGCAGCGATGCGAGACGCCCCGCGCCAGGAGGCCGAGCATCAAGCCAAGCGATTGGCCACTGTGCAGGCGATGCTGAAGCGCGAAGGCTACGCGGCGCTGGTGCCCGGCCAACCCGTGCTGCGCCGCGGTGTGTACCTGGAATGGATGAGCGACCCGGAGCCACGCTACCAGCTGCTGCTGCCGCTGGGCCGCGTGCGTGCTGCCCCTGAAGGCGCTGTCACGCTGCGTCCGCGCCCACGCGCCAGCGCCGCCCGGGCGGGCCCGCTGGGCTGGCGCGAAGTGGTCGACGGCGACTGGGTCTTCGACAACATCGGCAAGGACTACCTGCCTTTCCAGGGCATCGCCGCGCGGCTGGCCGCGCAGCAGCAGGACCGCGGCTACGTCTACTTCTACTACGCGGCCACCGTGCGCGTGGAAGAGGAATCTGCACCCGACCGGCTGAACTCCCTGGCCTGGTTCTTCGACGCGGTGCCTGATGTGCAACGCCGCTGGCGCGAAGGCGCGCTGGTGGCGCCCGGCGTGCCGGAGAAAGACTGAGCCGAGCAAGACCGGATGGAGAACGACGCATGGCGCAAATCATCACTTTCATTCTTTTCGGCGGCCTGGGCTTGATGCTGCTGGTGGTGGGCGTTGTCCAGATGCGCCAGCAGCGCCGCAACCTGGCCCATGCAGAACCGGTCGTGGCGACCATCGAACACGCCGCCGTGTTCACCAGCACCAGTGCGGACACCGACCCGCGTCTGGACCGCAACACCAGCACCACCAGCCACCGGCCTGACGTGCGCTTTCGCTACGAAGTCGCGGGTCGGACCTGGCGCAGCGAAAGGCTCTACCCGTCCGTCATCGTGCGCAGCTACGCAACGGCTGCAGCGGCGGCCGAAGAACTGGCGCCGTTTCCTGTGAACGCCCAGGTGCGCGCCTGGGTGAATCCGGCATACCCGGAGCAGGCGTTCCTCATCGCCGAAGCGGGACAGGCCCCGCTGGTCTTTGTGGTGCTGGGGCTGCTGCTGCCGCCCCTGGCCTGGTTCGTGGGCGGCTACTTGTAGACCGGTTCCAGTGGCTGCGTCGGGCAAACCCTTGGAGACGATGTCACCAAGCGGATTGCCCCGCCCCGGGCAGAGCCCCACACTGCACGGTTGGTCCCCGCGCGCGGGACCCTGCCGGAGAAACCCACCATGCCCCAGAGCTCCACCACCGCGTCCAGCTTCGGACTCAATCCCACCGACGAGCTGAACGACCTGCGCATGTCCGCCAAGGCCATGCCGCTGTACGAACACGTCAAGCGCTTCATTGCCGAGACCGTGGACCCGATGAGCGTCAAGTTCAACGCGCTGAGCGAAGGCCGCACGGGCGACGAGCGCTGGCAGTACGCACCCGGCCAGCTGGAACTGCTGAACGCCGCCAAGGACCAGGCCAAGAAGGAAGGCTTGTGGAATTTCTTCCTGCCCGACGCCGACACCGGCGAAGGCCTGTCCAACCTGGACTACGCCTACATCGCGGCCGAGCTGGGCAAGAACCTGCTGGCCAGCGAATGCATGAACTGCAGCGCACCCGACACCGGCAACATGGAAGTGCTGGAACGCGTGGGCACGCCGGCGCAGAAAGAGAAGTGGCTGAAGCCCCTGTTGGCCGGCGAGATCCGTTCCGCCTACGCCATGACGGAAGTGCACCACGCCTCATCCGACGCCAAGAACATCGCCACTACCGCGGTGCTGGACGGTGACGACTGGGTCATCAACGGCGAAAAGCACTACATCAGCGGCGCTGGCAGCCCACGCTGCAAGATCCTCATCACCATGGTGCGCACCAGCCCCGAAGCGGCTTCGCACAGCCAGCAGTCGATGATCCTCGTGCCCAAGGACACGCCGGGCGTGAAGATCCTGGGTGCCATGCACGTGTTCGGCGAAGACCACGCGCCGCATGGCCACATGCACATCAAGTTCGACAACGTGCGCGTGCCGCGGTCCAACATCCTGCTGGGCGAAGGGCGCGGCTTCGAGATCTCTCAGTTGCGCCTGGGCCCGGGCCGCATCCACCATTGCATGCGCTCCATTGGCGCGGCAGAAAAGGCGCTGGACCTGATGGTCAAGCGCGGCCTGTCGCGCAAGGCTTTTGGCAAGCAGCTGGTGTGGCTGGGCGGGAACATCGAGATCATTTCGCGCGCCCGCATCGAGATCGAATCCATGCGCCTCATGGTGCTGAAGGCCGCCAAGGCGATGGACGTGATGGGCAACCGCGACGCACGCCTGTGGGTGCACATGGTGAAGGCCTTGGTGCCCGAGCGGGTGTGCCTGATCATCGACCAGGCCATCCAGATGCACGGCGCGCTGGGCGTGTCCCAATACACGCCGCTGGCCCACATGTACGCGCAGCAGCGCACGCTGCGCCTGGCCGACGGGCCGGACGAGGTGCACCACCTGGTGGTGGGCCGTCACGAGCTGGGCATCCACGGCAGCGCGTCGGAAGATGCGGCCTTTGCGGCCAGCTTCCGCAACTGAGCAATCGGGATGGGATTCGTGGCAGCTCGCGGACCGTGGCGGCCGGTCGAGGTGTGGTGGCAGTCGCGGGCGCTTGGGGTGTCCCGTTGCGCTCATGTCCCCCGCCCCATCTTGCTGCGCAATCTGGGCCTCCTCCTTTACTTCGCTCCACGGGTCACCCCAATCGCCCGCTCTGGCACCACTGGTGGCGCGCCACCTGCAGGCCCGCCACAACACCAAGCACGAACGTCCGCACGGGGCCGACACTAAACACTACAGCGTTGCCTGTCGTTCGACGCGAGGCGGCCCGGTTCAAGCGCAACGGAGCAACTGACATGAAGCAATTGCAAGACAAGGTGGCCATCATCACGGGCGCAGGCTCGGGCATCGGACGGGCATCGGCACTGCGCTTTGCGGCCGAGGGTGCGAGCCTGGTGCTCGGCGACAAGACCGACGCGGTGCACGAGACTGCGCGCCTGGTGCAGCAGGCCGGCGGTCAGGCGGTGGCGCTGCAGATGGACGCGGGCGTGGAAGCCGATGTGGCGAACCTGGTCGCTGCTGCGGTCAAGCAGTACGGACAGCTGGACGTGGCCTTTGCGAACGCGGGCATCTCCGGCGGCCGCGACGGCATCTTCGACACCACGCCCGAGGCCTGGAACGAGGTGCTGCGTGTGAACCTCATCGGCCCCTGGCTGATGGTCAAGCACGCGGGCAAGGTGATGGTGGATGCGGGCCGAGGGGGGTCCATCGTCTGCACCGCGTCGGTGGCGGGCATCCGTTCCGGTGCCGGTGGACCGGCGTATTCGGCGTCCAAGGCCGGCGTCATCAACCTGGTCACCGTGTCGGCGCAGCAGCTCAGCGAAAGCAATGTGCGCGTCAACGCGCTGTGCCCGGGCCTCACGGAAACCGGGATGACCAAGCCGGTTTTCGACTACGCACGCGACAAGGGTTCGGAGTCCAAGCTCGGCCGCCTGAACCCGCTGCGCCGCGCCGCGCAACCCGAGGAACTGGCCAACGTGGCGCTGTTCCTGGCGTCAGACCAATCCAGCTACGTCAACGGCCAGGCCATTGCGGTGGACGGCGGCCTGTCCAGCTCACACCCCGTCACCCGGCAACTGCCCGGCCAGACGGCGGTTTGAGTTTCACTTGATCTGAAGAGCACTGAAAGCGCGCCATGGACCTGAACTACTCCGCCGACGAACTGGCCTTCCGCGACGAAGTTCGCGGCTGGCTGGAAGCCAACATCCCCACCGACATCCGCGACAAGGTGGTCGGCTACCACGGCCTGAACAAAGAGGACTATGGCCGCTGGCATCGCATCCTGGCTGACCAGGGTTGGTCGGTGCCGCACTGGCCGGTGGAGTGGGGCGGCACGGGCTGGGACATCACGCGCCGCTACCTGTACGACGAGCAGTTTGGCCTGGCGGGTGCGCCCATGCTGCCGCCCTTCGGGCCCAGCATGTGCGCGTCGGTGCTGCTGAAGTTCGGCACGCCGGAGCAGAAGAACCGCTTCCTGCCGCGCATCCGCACCGGTGAAGACTTCTGGGTCCAGGGCTATTCAGAGCCCGGCGCCGGGTCCGACCTGGCCGCGCTGAAGACCCGTGCTGTGAAGGACGGCCACGTCTACCGCGTCACCGGCCAGAAGATCTGGACGACGCTGGGCCAGTACGGCGACTGGATCTTCTGCCTGGTGCGCACCGACACCACGGCCGAGAAGCGCCAGGAAGGCATCAGCTTCTTGCTGATCGACATGAAGACGCCCGGCATCACCGTGCGCCCGCTGATCCTGATGGACGGTGGGCACGAGGTGAACGAGATCTTCTTCGACGACGTGGTGGTGCCGATGGAGAACCTCGTCTACGAAGAAAACAAGGGCTGGACAGTGGCCAAGTACCTGCTGGGCCACGAACGCATGGGCTCGGGCAGCGTGGGCTCGTCGCGCCGCGAACTGGCCGCGCTGAAGAGCCTGGCCACGCGCGAACTGAAGAACGGCCAGCCGCTCATCAACGACGCCCGCTTCCGCGACAAGCTGACGCGTGTGGAGGTGGAACTGGACGCGCTGGAACTCACGTCCATGCGCTTCCTGGACAAGATGCGCCGCACCGGCCAGCCGCCGGGCGCCGACGTGTCCATGCTGAAGATCCGCGGCACGGAAGTGCAGCAGGCCATCACCGAACTGATGATGCAGGCGGTCGGTCCGATGGCCCAACCCTTCAAGGCCGTGGCCGATGGCGACATCGACCACTTCACCTCGCGCCTGGCACCGCGCTACTTCAACTACCGCAAGGCCAGCATCTACGCCGGCAGCAACGAGATCCAGCGCAACATCATCGCCAAGATGACGCTGGGCCTGTGACCGCTCAGGACAGGACACCCCCATGAACTTCGAACTGAGCAACGAACAACAGCAACTGGCCGACGCCGTGCGCAGGATGCTGGCCGGCAGCTACGGCTTTGAGCAGCGCCAGGCCATCGTCCGCAGCGACAGCGGCTTCAGCGCCGAGAGCTGGGCCACCTTCGCCGACATGGGCTTGACGGCCATCGCCTTGCCTGAAGCCGACGGCGGCTTTGGCGGTGGCGCCATGGACCTGATGGCCACCATGGAAGCCTGCGGCGAAGCCCTGGTGGTGGAGCCGCTGCTGGACAACATCGCGCTGGCTGGTCGCCTGGTGGCGCGCATGGGCAGCGCGGCGCAGCGGGCGGCCTTGCTGCCCGGCTTGATTGACGGCACGCGCCGCCTGGCCCTTGCCAGCCTGGAACCCGGGCAGCGCTACACGCTGGACCCGCAACAGACCACGGCCACGCGAGACGGCGCAGGCTGGGTGCTGGACGGCGCCAAGAGCGTCGTCATCGGTGCGCCGCTGGCGCAGACGCTGGTGGTGTCGGCGCGAACCGACGCAGGTGCCTGCCTCTTCGTGGTGGATGCGGCGGCGGCTGGCGTGTCGCTGAATCCCAGCCGCACCGTGGACGGCATTCGCACGGCCGACATCCGCTTCACCAGCGTGCGCCTGGGCGCTGATGCGCTGCTGGGCACGGCCGGCGCCGCGCTGCCGTCGAT
Organism: uncultured beta proteobacterium; assembly: GCA_963750785.1. Lineage (GTDB taxonomy): Bacteria > Pseudomonadota > Gammaproteobacteria > Burkholderiales > Burkholderiaceae_C > Rubrivivax. The sequence continues at coordinate 739,875 of CAVVSC010000017.1, forward strand.
CGAGGAAGCGGTGGACTTTGCGACCGCGCTGCTGTGCGCAGACGCCATTGGCGCCATGCAGTACGCGCTGGACGCGACCTTGGAATACACCAAGACGCGCAAGCAGTTCGGCAGCCCAATAGCGTCATTCCAGGTGCTGCAACACCGCATGGTGGAGATGCTGATCACGCTGGAACAGGCGCGCTCCATGGCCATCCTGGCGGCGGCCAAGGTGGATGCAGGCGGCGATGCGCGTGAGCGTGGCCGGGCGGTGTCTGGCGCCAAGATCAAGATCGCCGATGCGGCGCGCCTCATCAGCCAGGAAGCCGTGCAGCTGCACGGCGGCATGGGCATGACCGAAGAGTTGAAAATCTCGCACACCTTCCGGCGGCTGACGATGGCGACGCAGCGCTTCGGCGACGCGGACCATCACTTGGAGCGTTACGCGGCCCTGGCGTGATGCAAAGCAGCGTGACGTACAAGCAACTGGGGGTGGACGGGTTTGCCGACGTGGTCGTCCATGCCCGCGTGCAGGCAGGCTGCCCGGTCCTCACCAAACGCCTTGGCCGTCATGGCGACGATGGGCACGCGCCACCCGAAACGGGCGCGGATGGCGCGTGTCGCTTCCAGGCCGTCCATCTCCGGCATCTGCAGGTCTGCCAGGAAGAGGTCGCGGTTGCGTGTGACGGCCGTCCGGACCGCGTGCGCACCGTGGTCGGCCACTTCCTCCACCAGGCCGAGTGCGGCGATCAGTTCGACCGCCACCTCCTGCTTGACCGGGTTGTCGTCAGCAAGCAGGAACCGTTGCATGACATGCAGGCTCCGCCATTCCAATTCGGCCTGGCCGGGCGCCCACGCGCAGCCGGTCAGTGCCGCGCCGAGCGGCGGTTCCGGCGTTCCTTGTGGCACCTCTAACGACCCACCGAAAGACCTTTGAGCTAAAGTGGTCGGCAAGACGGCCACCGCTTCGGGCCGTTCACGCGGCAAGATTTCTGCAGCTGAGGCGCCACTGCAAGACCCGGGTCGATGTTGGACCGCGGGGCACCAGGATCGAACGGACGAACCATGTCCTATTCCAAAGAGTCGTGGTACCGGCGGCTTTTCGAGCACTCGCTCGATGGCATCCTGCTGGCACACGCGGACGGCCACATCCTTGCCGGGAACTCCGCGGCTTGTTCCATCCTCGGCTACACGGAAGAGGAGATCGGTCGCCTCCACCGCCACGACCTCGTGGCGCCCGGCGAGACCCGGCTGCAGGCGGCCCTGGAAGAGAGAAGCCGCTCGCGCCATTGGCGGGGCGCGCTGAATTTCAAGCGCAAGGATGGCTCGGTCGTTCCCGTGGAGATCGCCAGCGAACGTTTTACCGCCGGCGACGACGAGGAACTGGCATCCGTCGTCTTCAGGGATGTGTCGGCTGCACACGAGTCCGCCGCCGCCTTGCTCGAAAGCGAATCGCGGTACCGGACGGCCTTCATGACCAGCCCGGACGCGATCACGATCACGGACCTCGTGGACGGCCGCTATCTCGATTCCAACCAGGGGTTCTCAGACATCTTCGGCTGGGCCCGCGCGGAAGCCTTGGGCCGCACAGCGGTTGAACTGGGCATCTGGGCCGATCTTGCGGACCGCGAACGGTTCATTCGCCTGATGTCAGCCCAAGGCGAGTGCACCAATGTCGAGGCCCATTTCCTCACGCGGCACAAGGTGCCGGTGACAGCGCTGGTGTCCTCGCGCGCCATCACCATCGACCGTCGCGCGTGCATCCTCACGGTCACCCGCGACGTGACAGACCGCAAGCGCGTCGAGACCGAACTCGACCTGCACCGCCACCACCTGCAGGAACTGGTCGATGCACGGACGCACGAACTGGCCGCTGCGCGCGACGCCGCGCAGGCCGCCAACGTGGCCAAGACGGCTTTCCTTGCCAACATGAGCCATGAGATCCGGACGCCGCTCAATGCCGTGGTCGGCTATGCGCATGTTCTGGGACTCTCTGCGCTTTCGAAGCAGCAACACCAGCAAGTGCAACGGATCAAGGCGGCGGGCGACCACTTGCTGACGATCATCAGCAACGTGCTCGATCTGTCAAAGATCGAGGCGGGTGAACTGCAACTGGAGCGCACCGACTTCGAACCTGCCGCCTTGCTGGAAGCGGTGCGGGTGCTGGTCACCGAACAGGCCAGCGCCAAGAACCTGACCGTGTCCTTGGAAAGCGACCTGGTCCCTGTGCACGTGCGCGGCGATCCGACACGTCTGCGTCAGGCTGTGCTGAACCTGGCGGACAACGCGGTGAAATTCACCGCGCATGGTTCGGTGACCCTGCGTGTTTCCCAGTTGCAGGAAGACGCCAATCGGGTCCTGCTGAAGTTCGAGGTTCGCGACACGGGCGTCGGCATCGGCGCGGACAAACTGGGCCAGCTGTTCGAAACCTTCCAGCAACTGGATGCATCCACGACGCGGCTGCACGGCGGCACGGGCCTGGGCCTGGCCATCACACGGCGCCTGGCCCGCATGATGGGTGGTGACGCCGGTGTCGAAACCACACCGGGCGTTGGCAGCAGCTTCTGGTTCACCGCCTGGTGCGACCGGGCCTCCACCCGAAGCGCGGGCGCATCGACCGCGGAACCCGGCGAAGTGCCGGCCGTGGACCAGCTGAGGCGTCGACATGCCGGCAAGCGGGTGCTGGTGGCCGAGGACAACCCGATCAACCAGGAGCTGATCTGCTCCCTGCTGAACGAAGCTGGACTGGAAGTCTCGCTGGCCAGCGACGGCCAGGAAGCCGTCCAGATGGCAGAGGCGCCGGTGGACTTGATCCTGATGGACCTGCAGATGCCAGTCCTGGATGGTCTCGGTGCGACGCTGGCGATCCGGCAGATGGCCCACCGGCGCCGCACGCCGATCCTGGCGATGACAGCCAATGCGTTTGATGAGGATCGGCGCCGCTGCGTCGACGCGGGCATGAATGACTTCATCCCCAAGCCCTTCCATCCGGACCATCTCTACAGGACGCTGTCGCGCTGGTTGAGCCAGGGCGACTGATCGCTTCGACCGAATCAGCCGCGCGGCTCGCCCTGCTCGTTGACGGTGACCGTGCGGCCCGGCGCCTGGGTCATCTGCACGCGGTATTCCTGCCCGCGGAAGTTGTAGGTCACGTCCCAGTAGGCGGCGCGCGCCTGGTTGGGGTTGCGGTTGCAGCGCTGCACGTTCTGCGTCGTCACCACCTGCTGGCTGACGTCGCCGCCGCCCGTGCGGGCGCCGATGGCGGCACCCGCCACGACGCCGATACCCGTGGCCACGTCCTTGCCCGTGCCGCCACCCACCTGGTGGCCCAGGATGCCGCCAATCAAGGCGCCCACCAAAGCCCCAGGCACGTTGGTGCCGCTGTTGCCCTCGCTCACGACCTGCTGCGGTTCGACCCAGCAACGCTGGCCGGACTCTTCCACCACGGCACGCACCGAAGTGATGGTGGCCTCGTACAGGCGTTCTTCACGGCGGCGGCCATAGTCACTCGACACCATGGGCAGGGGCGCGAAGCGGCGTTCATCGACAGGCGCGTCACGCTCCACGCGGCGCGCCGACGAGATCCGGTCGTTCATGCCCATGGCCGCCAGCGACGGGTATTGGCCCGGCCGCAGCACGACGCAGGTGCCGCCGTAGCGCGCATCCTGGCAGGCTTCCCAGCGGCCGCCACGGACGACCACCGATGAGGCCCGGTCATTGAAGCCGATGCGCCGGAAATCCTCCAACGGACCATCCGCCTCCATGCTGCGGCCCTGGAAACCGTCGTTCTCATAGAACACGATGCTGCTGGACGGGCCTGATGCGACCGGTGGCGGCCCAGGTCGCGGCGCTTCGCTGTCTTCGCGGCTGGCGGCCCGCACCGACGAAATGCGGTCGTTCAGCCCCAGCGCGCTGAGCGACGGGTACTGCCCTGGCCGCAGCACGGTGCAGGGGCCGCCGAAGTTGGCATCCGAACAGACCTCCCAGCGTCCACCGGTGACCACCACTGACGAGGCGCGGTCGTTGAAACCATTGCGCCGGAAGTCGGGCACCGGTTGCACCGTGGTGAACGACCGCCCCTGGAAGCCTTCGCGCTCATAGAGGTCGATCTGGCCGACCGTGGCCGGCGGCGCTTCGGGCGGGCCGCGGCGCTCGACTGCGCGCACCGACGTCACGCGGTCGTTCAGGCCCATGGCGGCCAGCGACGCATAGGAACCGGGCTGCAGCACCACGCAGCGGCCGCGGAAGCGCGAGTCTTCGCACAGTTCCCAGCGGTCCCAGCGTTTGCCCTGCACCACGACGGACGAGGCACGGTCATTGAAGCCCTGGCGTCGCAGGTTGTTGACCTCGGCAGTGGCCGTGAAGGACCTGCCCTTGTAGTCCTCGCGTTCGTAGAAGGTGACTTGTGCGCTGGCGCTGGCGCCCACGGCCAAGCCGGCGCAGGTCAAGCCGAAGCGCAGAAATGTGTTCATGGAAGTCTCCAATGGGTCCGGGACAGGCTGCAGCACAGGTGGCCGCTTTGAAGCCCGAGCCTGTCATGTGGAGGTCATGCGGGTCTGTGCGACGGCGCACCAATCGGGCGCTGGCGCTGGCCCTGGCCGGGTCGGCGGTCAGGCGCGCGCCCGGACCACTTCCGCCAGCCGCGTCGTGCACCGCGGCGACCGCCTTTCCTGCCGTGCCGCATGCGGCGCATGGCTGGCCTGGGGCGCCGCGCTGGCCACGCCGACGGCGCCCAGTCCGAAGCGGCGGTTGAGCGCGTCCACCGCGACCATCAGGCGCGACGATTCTTCGTGCTGTTCAGCAGCGGCCCCCGGGCGGTCGCCGAACAGGTCCAGTTCGTCCTGCTGCACGCCTTGCGGCTGCAGGGCCACCAGCATCACACCGGCCTTCACGTAATTGAAGCCGGGCCGGTACAGGCCTTCCAGCGCCCGCACAGCCGCGTGGATCAGCACGCGGGTGTCGGCGCTGGGGCGCGGCAAGGGCGCCGTGATGCTCGGGCTGTGCTGGCGGTCGTCCGGACGGTAGGGGCTGGTGCTGATGAAGACATGCACCGCCCCGGGCACCAGCTGCTGGCGCCGCGCCTTTTCGGCCACGCGGGTGGCGAACTGGCTCACCACTTCCACCAGGCTGGCCTGATCGGTCACAGCGTGCCCGAAAGACCGCGAACACATGATCTGCTGTGGCGCTGCGGGCTCGTCGTCGACGTCCATGCAAGGCGTGCCGCGCAGCTCCAGCACCGTCTTTTCCAGCACCACGCTGAACTGCTTGCGCAGCGTGGCCACGTCAGCATTCACCAGGTCTTGCACGCTGCGGATGCCGCCCTCGTTCAGACGCGCTGTCATGCGCCGGCCCACGCCCCAGACATTGCCCACGTCCGTGCTTTGGAAGACACGTTCGCGCTGGGCCGCGCTGGCTTCGCCCAGGTGGCAGACCTGCGCGAAGCCTGGGTCGTAGGACCCGGGCTTGCGGTCCGCCATCTTGGCCACGTGGTTGGCCAGCTTGGCCAGGGTCTTGGTAGGTCCGAAGCCGACGCTGGTGGGCAGCCCCGTCCACTGCAACACCTGGGCACGCAGCTGGCGACCCACGTCGACAAGATCGCGCGGCAGGCCTTCAAAGTCCAGGAAGCACTCGTCGATGCTGTAGACCTCTTGCCGTGGCGCGTACTGGCCCACCAAGCTCATCATGCGGCTGGACATGTCGCCATAGAGCTCGAAGTTGGCCGACAGCGCAATGAGCCCGGCCCGGCGTTCCAGGTGGCGCACCTGGAACCACGGCTGCGCCATCTGCACGCCCAGGTCCTTGGCTTCGTTGCTGCGTGCGATGCAGGCGCCGTCGTTGTTGGACAGCACCACCACGGGCTTGCCGTTGAGCGCGGGCTTGAACACCCGTTCGCAGCTGACGTACATGTTGTTGACGTCGACGAGCGCAAACATGGCCACGGGCTGGCAGTTCAGCCTGCAGGCATCAGACCGGCATGGCCTTGATGACCTGGGTCACCACGCCCCACAACTGCCATGGCGTGCCTTCGCCGGCCGCGATGTCGGCGGTGTTGCCGTCGCCAGCGCGCAGGCACAGGCCCGCACCCTGCTTGCAGAGCTGGCGGCACAGGAACTCGTCGTCCACCACGGCGATCACCACGTGGCCGTGGGCCGGCGTGATGGCACGGTCCACCAGCAGCAGGTCGCCACCGTCGATGCCCAGCGCGTGCATCGCGTCGCCGGACACGCGCATCAGGAAGGTGGCCTGGGCATGCCTGATGAGGATGTCGTTCAGGTCCAGCCGGGTGACGCCGCTGTCACCCGAGGGCGACCCGAAGCCGATGGCGACGCTGGCGCGGGTGAGCTGCGGGCCGGCAGCCGCGTCCCTGCCCACACGGACCAGGTTCGGGGTCTCGGGTTGGATACTGGACATTTATACAGTCTACATGCAGCGAGGCCTTTGCGCCGCATCGCGCCCGATGCCGCGGGTGTGCTCCACCGCACCGACTGGCCGCGGCGCCGTCGTTACAAACCGGCCTCGCCTGGACCACGGCGATGAACCCCGCTGCAAGGACTCGAACATGAACCCGCTACCGACTCGACTGCTGCAGGCCTTGCCATCGGCCGCCGCCACCTTCCTTCTCATGGCACTGGCCGCTTGCGGCGGCGGGCTGGACCCGATCCTGGGCTCCCCGCCCGTGGCCCGCGTGCCGACTGTGACGCTGAACCTGCCGCTGGCGGGTGCGACTGGTGTCGACACCCACACCCTGGTGCAGGCCACTTTCAACAAGCCGATGTCGGCAAGCACGATCACCGCAGCCAGCTTCACGGTGGCCTGCCCAGCAGGCAGCCCGGTGGCCGCGACGGTGTCCTACGCCACGGGCGGGCAGATCGCGACGCTCACCCCCACCGCACCGCTGCCGCCCAACACCGTCTGCGTGGCCACCGTGGGAGCCGGGGTGCAGGACAGCACCGGCATTCCGCTGGCAGCCGCCTTCAGCTGGAGCTTCACCACGGGCGCCGCGAACGCGCTGGACACCACCCGGCCCACAGTGAGCTTCACCGTGCCGGCAGCTGGCGCCGCGGGCGTGGCCAACAACACACGCATCACCGCCACCTTCAGCGAGGCCATGAATGCCGCCACGCTGACCAATGCCAGCGTGACGCTGAGCAACACCACCCTGGGTGCTGCCGTGGCTGGCACGGTGAGCTATGTGGCGTCTTCGCGCACGGTGACGTTCACGCCCACGGCCGCGACCTTGGCCAATGGCAGCCTCTTCACGGCCACCATCACCAGTGCCGCCACCGACGTGGCTGGCAACGCCCTGGCCGGCAACACCGCCGTCTTCCCCGGCGCAGGCAGCCACGTGTGGACCTTCACCACCGGCGCCACCAGCGACACCACGCCGCCCACTGTCACCGCCGTCAGCCCGCTGGCCGGCGCCGCCGGTGTCTGCCTGAGCAAGGCCGTGAGCGCGAGCTTCAGCGAGGCGATGGACCCGGCCACGGTCAACACCACAACCTTCACCGTGACCGACGCGGGCCTGGCCGTGCCCGGCAGCGTCAGCTACGACGCGGCCGCCCAGGTGGCCACCTTCGTGCCGTCGGCCGCTGCGGGCTTTGCGGCCAGCAGGACGTTCACCGCCACCATCGTGGCAGGTGCCAGTGGCGTCAAGGACCTGGCCGGCAACGCACTGGCGGCGAACCTGGTCTGGACTTTCGGCACCGGCACGCAGCCTTGCACGGCCGCTGTGAACCTGGGCCTGGCCGGCACCTTCGGCGCCTTCGGTGGTGGCGCCGGTGTCACCAACCAGGGCATCAACACCGTGGTCGGCGGCAACCTGGGCAGCACCGCGGCCTGCACCTTGATCACCGGCTTCCACGACGCGGTCAACGTCTACACCGAGTCGCCGCTGAACAGGGGCGCCGTCAACGGCAGCATCAACTGCGCGCCGCCTGCGCCGGGCACACCGGCCACGCTGGCCGTGGCCACACAGGCCCGGGCTGATGCGCAGACGGCCTACAACGCACTGGCCGCGCTGCCACCAGGCAGCGACCCGGGCGCCGGCCAGCTCGGCGGCCTGGTCTTGGCGCCGGGGGTCTACACCGCGGCGGGCGGCACCTTCGGCCTCACCACGGCGATCTGACGCTGGACGCACAGGGCGACCCCAATGCCGTGTGGGTGTTCCAGAGTGCCGCGGCCCTCACCGTGGGCCTGACGGCCACGCCGCGCAGTGTGCTGTTGATCAACGGCGCACAAGCCCGCAACGTGTTCTGGCAGGTCGGCAGCGCCGCGCGCATCGAAGACGGCAGCACCATGGTGGGCACGATCATCGCGCCCGCCGGAGTGACCGTCTCCACCGCGGGCCAGACGGTGCAGACCACGCTCGTTGGCCGCGCCATCGGCCTGACCGCGTCGGTGACGCTGGTCAACACCACCATCGTCGCGCCATGAGCCGGCACAACCGAAAGACGCCCATGAACACCCCACACACCTTGGGCCTGATGGTCCTTGCGGGCCTCAGCACACTGGCCACCGGTGCCGCGGTGGCCCAGGACGACAGCTATCTCTATGGCGGCATCTCGGCCGGCGCGTCGCGGTCCAAGATCGACCAGGACCGCATCGCCGCCAGCCTGCTGGGCGCCGGCCTCACGACGACGGGCTTCCAGCGCGACGAACGCGGCAATGCCTTCCGGCTGTTCGGTGGCTACCAGTTCAACCGTTATTTCGGACTGGAGGCGGGCTACTTCGACCTGGGCAAGTTCGGCTTCAACGCCAGCACCGCGCCGGCCGGCACATTGAATGGCCAGATCCGGCTGCGCGGCTTGAGTCTGGACCTCGTCGGAACCCTGCCGCTGGGGGACCGCTGGTCGCTGCTCGGCCGTGTCGGCGCGCAGGCCGCGCAGGCCCGCGACACCTTCGGCGGCAGCGGTGCGGTGGCCGTGCTCAACCCCAACCCGAGCAAGCGCGAGATCAACTACAAGGCGGGCGCCGGCGTGCAGTACGCCTTCAGCCGGAACGTCCTGATGCGCCTGGAAGGTGAGCACTACCGTGTGAATGACGCGGTGGGCAACCACGGTGGCGTGAACGTCGCGTCCTTGAGCCTGGTCTTTCCCTTTGGCCGTGCCGCCGAGGCCGCGCCCCGCTATGCCGCTGCACCCGTCTATGTGGCGCCGGCCGTGGTGGTGCCGCCACCTCAGCCGATGCCGGCGCCGATTGCCAAGGCCGTGCCGCCGGTGGTGGCGCCTGAACCCGCGCCGCCACCGGTCATCGTGGCCGCGCCGGTGCGCCGCCGCGTCACCTTCTCGGCCGAGTCGCTGTTCGGGTTCGACCTGTCGACGGTCAAGCCCGAAGGTCGGGCAGCCCTGGACAAGTTCGCAGCCGATACACGTGGCACGCGTTTCGACGTGATCACCGTCGAAGGGCACACCGACCGCCTGGGCAGCCCGGACTACAACCAGCGCCTGTCGCTGCGCCGCGCAGAGGCCGTCAAGGCCTACCTGGTGAGCTCGGGCGGCTTTGCAGCCGACAAGGTGAATGTCGTGGGCAAGGGCGAGTCCTCACCGGTCACCCAGACCTCGGCCTGCACGGGCAACAAGCCCACGCCCAAGCTCATCGCCTGCCTGCAGCCCGACCGCCGCGTGGATATCGAGGTCACCGGCTCGCAGTGAAAGGCGCACGGCGGCGCCGGCTGATCAGCGCCAGACCGGCCAGCACCAGCAGCGCCGCCGAAGGCTCGGGCACCGTCACCACCAGCGGCGTCATGGTGCCGTTGAACAGGCCGTCTGCCACAAAGCTGACGCCTGTGGTGAAGGCGCCGGCCTGGCGCGGGTCCAGGCCCGCGCTGGTCTCGATGCCGGTGATGCGGAAGCGGTCCACGCCCTGCCCACCGAAGACGTGCTGCTGGCCGCCGAAGAGTTCCAGGCCGGTGTCGGCCCACTGGGCGCCGTCCCACAGCCAGAGGTCGTAGGCGTCGTCGCCAACGCCGGTGGGCAGGGTCACGGACTCGAAGAATGGGTCGCCCGCGCCGATGGCGTAGTCGAATCCGACGGCCAGGTCGGGGTCGATCAGCACCGACACGCCCTGATGCACCGGCACACCATTGAAGCGGTACACCGGCACGCTGCCGGAAGTGTCCAGCGACGGCAGGTAGACCGCACCCGGGCTGCTGCTTTCCAGCGTGAAATTCAGGTGCGTGCGGGACTGGCTGGCGACGTTGGGAAACGCGCCATTGGCGCTGTCGTCGCGGGTGTCCTGGATCTGGATTTCCAGGGCGTACTGGTGTCCCAACTGCAGCGTGCTGCCAGCCAGGAAGCGCGGGTCGTTGGCCTGCACCTGGAAGCTCATGGCGCCTGCGCCCAAGGATGCCCGGTAGATCAGCGTGGCCACGCCGTTGCGCACGTCGCTCACGTCACGCAGGAGCGCCGTCACGGCATCGATGGACGAGCCGCTGGCCACCTGCGGCAGCAGCCAGCTGAAGGTGGGCATCAGGCCGTTCTGCTGGATGGCTGCGGCACTCGCAAAACCCATGGGCACCGAAGACGTCAGCAAGGGCGTCAGGGCGCTGGCGGTGTCCACGCCATTGGTGGCCGTGATGGTCCAGGCGCCGTCCGGCACGGCATCGGGCGCAGGCGCGGTGGACCAGTGGTTGGACGTGAGGTCCGAAGCCACGAAGCCCAGCTGAATGACCGTGTTGCCCTGCGTGGCCGTGACCGATGTGCCCACGGCATTGGCCAGGTTCTGCGGCGTGCAGGGGTTGTCCGCCAGCACCACGCAGTTGGAGCCGAATTGCTGGCGCGTGCCCGCGCGGATGCCCAGCGAATTGGTGGAGACGTTGTCCAGGAACTGGTAGGTCCGGGCCACCGTCATGGGGCTGGCCGAGGCGCTCAGTGCCAAGACCACGCATGCCGCGAACATGCTGCTCTTCAGGGCGGGGCTGGTCTTCATGGTGTGGCCTTTCTTGCAAGCTTGCGCCGGTTCTGGACCAGCGTACCGCCCATGTTCAAGCCTGAAAAGGGCGCGTGCATCGCCCGAATCGATGATGCGCGGCTTGCCGCCTCAGCCGCTGTCCCGGACCACCCGGCAGGACTCGATGTCGAAGGACACCGTGCCAATGGTCAAGGCGGTCTGGTCGCGGAATCCAGCCGCAAAGGCCAGGAAACGGTCCACGTCCGCCCGGTTGCTGGCCAGGCCCAGCGACACGCGGATGGCCCCCGCGCTCTTGCCGCCATGGACCTGCAGGAACTGCAGGAAGCGCGGCAGGTTGATCTGGCTGCCCACGTCGGCCACACCGGCGCGCAGGTCGGCTTCGACAATGCCTTCGGCGGTTTCGCCGGCACCCGGGTTGCAGAAGCAGCCGGTGCGCAGCGAGATGCCTTCTTGCGAGGCCAGTTCCTCCACGCGCCGGTAGTCCACCAGGTGGCCGCCGGGGTCGTAGAAGTTCAGGGTGACGGTGCCGCCGCGCTGCTGCATGTTGGCTGGGCCGTACAGGCGCACCAGGGGGCGGCCGTTGCCGTGGTTCAAGGCCAGCAGCTGCTGCAGCAATTGGTCCGTCAGGCCGTGCACATGGGCCTGGATGTGGTCCATGCCGACGCGTTGCAGGTGCTTCAGGCCGATTTCCACGGCCGGGATGCTGAGGTAGTTGAGCGTGCCGTCCTCAAAGCCCGCTTCGCCGGCCGACAGCACATGCATGCGCCCCTGCACGGTGGCGAAGTTGACCGTGCCGCCGCCGAACCAGGGGCGCTTCAGCAGCGGCAGCGCTTCGTTGCGCACCAGCAGGCAGCCCACGCCCGTGGGGTAACCGAACATCTTGTAGAAGGACATCACCACGAAATCCGGACTGAACTGCTCCAGGTCCAATGCGTTGGTGGGCACAAAGGCCGCGGCGTCCAGCAGCACATGCCAGCCAAGCGCCTGCGCTTCGGCGATGAGCCCGAGCGGGTGCTTCACGCCGCTGAAATTGGACTGCGCCGGGAAGGCCAGCAGGCGGGGCGCTGCACCCACGGGCCTGGCGAGCTGTGCGTCCAGCGCAGGCTTGTCGATGCGCAAGTCGGGCCTTGTCAGCGCCGCGTAGTCGGTGTGCGCACCCTTGGCAGCGGCAAATTCGCGCAGGCCGTTGACGGAGTTGTGGTTGTCGGCCGTCAGCAGCAGCTGCCCACCGGGCGCGAAAGGGAAGGACTCGCCCACCAGCTTCAGCGCGTTGGACGCATTGAGCGTGAAGATGGCGGTGTAGCGGCCGGTGGCCTTGAAGTGCGCCAGCACGGCGGCCCGCGCGCTTTCCACCAGGTCGGTCATCGCCGAGGACGTGGGGTTCACCGAATGCGGGTTGCCCAGCACCCGAGACTCCAGCAGCGCCAGGTGTTCGCGCAACTGGCTGCTGGCGTGCAGGCCACCGCCCGTGTAGTCCAGGTAGACCTGCCCGGTGGCGTCCAGCCGCGCGTAGTCGGTGGCACGCAGTTCGGTCAGCAGGGACTGGCGCACGGTCAGCGTCCCATGGCATAGAACTCGTCGTTGGGACGCATGCTGGTCACGTTGGCCAGGCGGTTGGACATGCCGAAGAAGGCAGCGATGCCGGCGATGTCCCAGGCGTCTTCCTTGTCGAAGCCGTGCACGGCCAGGGTGGCGAAGTCGCTGTCGTCCACCAGGTAGGACTGCTGCGACACCTTCATCGCAAAGTCCAGCATGGCCTTCTGGCGCGGGGTGAGGTCGGCCTTGCGGTAGTTCACCGCCACCTGGTCGGCCAGCAGCGGGTTCTTGGCGCGGATGCGCAGGATGGCGCCGTGCGCGATGACGCAGTACTGGCACTGGTTGGCATTGCTGGTGGCCACCACGATCATTTCGCGCTCGGCCTTGGTGATGGGGCCCTTCTTTTCCATCAGCGCGTCGTGGTACGCAAAGAAGGCGCGGAATTCGTCGGGCCGGTGCGCCAGTGCCAGGAAGACGTTGGGCACGAAGCCGGACTTTTCCTGCACGGCGAGGATGCGCTGGCGGATGTCGTCCGGCAGGTCCTTCAGGTCGGGCACGGGAAAACGGCTGATGGGCAGGGCGCTGGTCATGGCAACTCCGGTTGAGACCGCAATGATCCCAAATTCGCGGCCCTCAGCGCGTGACCCAGCCGCCGCTCACGGGGAACACCTGGCCGACGAAGCAGCCGGCGGCTTCGCTGCACAGGTAGGCCGCAAACAGTGCGTCTTCTTCCGCGCTCACCAGCCGGCCCAGCGGCACATCGCGCTTCAGCTTGTCCTGGAAGCGCGGATTGGCCTGCAGTTCCGGGCCGAAGTAGGTGGGGTTGTCGACGAAGTTCTGCGCGATGGCATTGAAGGCAATGCCCAGCGGCGCCAGTTCCAGGGCCACCGACTGCATGTAGGCCAGCTGCGCGCCGCGTGCCGCGCTGTAGCTGCCTGTGCGCTTCTGTCCGCGCAACGCGGCGGCGCTGCCCATCAGCAGGATGCGGCCACGGCCGCGTTCGCGCATCTGCGGCAGCACGGCGGCCACCAGGCGCGGCAGGGGGTCCACCAGGTGGGCGAATACGGTGCGCCATTCGTCGTCGGTGATGTCGCCGGCGGCGGTGCTGGGTGCCGGCACGGACAGGTGCAGCAGCAGCACGTCCACACGGCCTGCAGCCTGCACGACGTCTGCTGCGGCGCCGGAGTCGCTGTGCAGGGACGCGGTGCTGGCAATGACGGTGGCGCCCTGTGATTCAAATCCGCGGGCCAGGGCCGGGCCCATGAATTCGCCCGCCTGGGTCAGCAGCACCCGCTGGCCGTCGAGACGCGTGGAGGTCATCGCGTGCGCCTCAGATGATCTCGAAGTAGCGCTTCAATTCCCAGTCGGTCACCGCGTCCTGCCACTGCCGGTGTTCCCAGTCGCGCGTGGCGGCGAAGTGGTCGACGAAGGTGTCGCCCAGGAAGTCGCGCGCGATGTCGGACTTCTGGAACACGCGGGTGGATTCGATGAGCGAACGCGGCGCGCGGGGTACGTTTTCTGCGCCCTGGTTGGTCCCCGTGATGGGCGGCGCGGTGAGCTTCAGGCCCTGCTCCACACCGTGGATGCCGGCCGCGATGACGGCGGCCATGGCGAGATACGGATTCACGTCGGCGCCGGGGCAACGCGTCTCCAGGCGCGTGGCCTTCGGTGAGCCTGCGATGACGCGGAAACTGGCGGTGCGGTTGTCCAGGCCCCAGGTGGGCTTTACCGGCGCCCAGAAGCCGTCCACCAGGCGCTTGTAGCTGTTGATGGTGGGCCAGAACATCGGCGCAAAGTCCATCAGGCAAGCCACCTGGCCGGCCAGGTAGCTTTCAAAGAGCTTGCTCATCTTGCGAGGGCTCTTGGCGTCATGGAACAGGTTGTTCTTGCCGTCACTCAAGCTCTGGTGGATGTGCCCGCTGCAACCGGGCAGCGACGCACTCCACTTGGCCATGAAGCTGGGCATCACACCATGCTGCTTGCCGATCTCACGCGCGCCGGTCTTGAAGAGGATGGCGCGGTCGGCCTGCTCCAGCGCGCTGCTGAAGGCGATGGCCACTTCATAGACGCCCGGACCGGTTTCGGTGTGCAGGCCTTCAATGGGCACGCCAAAGGCCGCCATCTCGTCGAACAGCGCGTTGAAGAAGGGCTTCTGGTCCGCCATGCGCAGCAGCGAATAGCCGAACATGCCCGGCGTGATGGGCTCGGGCCCCACGCCCTTCTTGGCAGCCCAGCTTTGCGGCGTTTCCGCGAAGTTGAACCACTCGAATTCCATGCCCGTCATGGCCTGCAGACCCAGCTTCTCGGCTCGCTTCAAGACCCGCTTCAAGGTCTGGCGCGGGCACACCGGGTAGGGCGTGCCGTCGGCATTCACGAACTCGCCCAGGAAGAAGGGGACCTGGTTGTCCCAGGGCACTGTGCGGGCGGTGGACAGGTCCAGCCGCGCCAGCGCGTCAGGGAAGCCGTGCTGCCAGCCGGTGACCTGGGTGTTGTCATAGCAGAGGTCTTGCGAGTCCCAGCCGAAGACCACGTCGCAAAAGCCGAAGCCACCATGCACTGCACCGAAGAACTTGTCCTTGTGCAGGTACTTGCCGCGCAGGATGCCGTCGATGTCGCTGCACGCCACCTTGACCTTGCCGGCGCCGCTCTTGCGGACGGCCGCGACGGCGGGGTGTTCCTGCGGGGTGCTGTTCTTCTTGCTGGCCATCTGGGTGCTCCGTTGGGGGCGGCGGTGTCCCTTGCGGAAACCGCCGTCGCCAGCGTATCAGCAAGCGCAGGGCTTCATGCGTCCAGACCTTCCACCGACACCAGCCGGGCCGAGCTGCAGCCGTCACGGATGGCCTTCAAGCCCTGGTAGGTGTCGCCCTTGTAGAAGGCTTCCCAGGCAGCGATCGACGGAAACTCCAGCAGGACGATGCGGCGCGGCACCCAGTCGCCTTCGTGGACCTTGTGTGCGCCGCCGCGCGCCAGATAGCGCGCACCAGCGGCTTCCAGCGCCGGCTTCACGCCCTGCATGAAGACTTGGTATTGGGCGGGGTCGCGGATCTCGACATCGAATATCACGTAGGCGCTCATGGTCATTTCCGAGGGTGATTGATATCAACAAACATGGACGTTGGCCGTAGATTACCCGCTCCATCCGACAAGAGACCGCGCCATGTTGCCCACCGTCCGACAGTCCATCGTCTCGCTGGCTTTGCTGGCCTGCGGCCTCGCACAGGCCGCCTGGCCGGACAAACCGATCCGGGTCATCGTGCCGTACCCGCCCGGAGGACCGAGCGATATCGTGCTGCGTCTGGCGATGGAGAAGATGCAGGTCTCGTTGAAGCAGCCCTTCGTGCTGGAGAACAAGCCTGGTGCCGGGGGCAACATCGGCGCGACCGAAGCGGCCCGCGCCGCGCCCGACGGCTACACCTGGTTTTTTGCCACCGACACAGTGGTGACCGTGAACCCGCATGTCTACAAGAAGCTCGCCTTCAAAGTCGACGACCTGGTGCCCGTGTCCGTGGCCAGCAGCTTCAGCCAGACCTTGGTGTGCCATCCGGCGGCGGGCGTCAAGAGCTTGGCTGATCTGACGAAGGCAGCCAAAGGCGGCACCCGGTTCAGCTATGCGTCGGGGGGCGCCGGGGTGCCGGGGCACCTGGCCATGGAGCTGCTGCTGTCCACCGCCGGCATCGAGATGGAACACATCCCGTACAAGGGCCCCGCTGCGGCGGCGCAGGACGTCATCGGCGGTCAGGTGCCATGCGGCTTTCTGGCGGGGCCCACGGTGCTGCCGCACATCAAGAGCGGGCGGCTGGTGGCGCTGGCGGTGTCGGGCGCCAAGCGTTCGGCGGTGTTGCCAGAAGTCCCCACGGTCGCCGAGAGCGGCTACCCGGGATACGACGCCACCTTCCTGCTCGCCTTGTTTGCACCCAGCGGCACGCCCGAGCCCATCGTCAAGGCCTTCAGCCAGGCCTTCGTCGATGCACTGCGGCAGCCGGACATGGCGGCGAAGTTGCTGGTGACCGACCAAAGCATCGTGGCCAGCACGCCCGCCGAAGCGGCCGCCCAGCTGGCTGAAATCTCGGAGAAGTGGGGCGCGGTTGCCAAACGCATCAACCTGAGCCTGGACTGATGCTGGTGCCGTTCCGCCGGCGCAGATCAGGCCGCAGGTCGCCCGTTGGGGATGCCCATTTCGCGCAGCGTGTCCGCCACCGCCGCCACCGCCTGCCGCATCTCGTTGGCGCCGATGGCGCCGATGCAGCCCACGCGGAAGGTCTCCACCTGCGTCAGCTTGCCGGGGTAGAGGATGAAGCCGCGCGCCTTGGCAGCTTCGTAGAAGCGGCGGAACTCGTAGTTCGCATGCGCCGGGGCGTGGAAGGTGACGATGACGGGCGCCTGCACTTCGGGCCGCAGGAAAGGTTTGAAGCCCAGGGCGGCCATGCCGTCGACGAGCGTCTTGCAGTTGCCCGTGTAGCGCGCCAGGCGGGCCGCACGGCCGCCTTCTTCCTCGAACTGCGTGATGGCCTCTGACAGCGCCACCAGCACGTGCGTGGGCGGCGTGAAGCGCCACTGGCCGGTCTTTTCCATGTAGACGTGCTGGTCGTGCAGGTCCATGGCCAGGCTCTGGCTGTTGCCAGCACAGCCATCCACGATGGCCTTGCGCAGGAAGACGAAGCCCATGCCGGGCACGCCTTCCAGGCACTTGCCGCTGGCGGCGACGAGCGCATCGAAACGCACTTCGCGCGCGTCGATGGGCAGCGCGCCAAAGCTGCTCATGGCGTCGATGATCAGCCCCTTGCCCAGCCGCTGGCACACGGCCGCGACCTCAGGCAAGGGGTTGAGCACGCCGGTGCCGGTTTCGCAGTGGATCAGCACAACGTGCGTGATGCTGGGATCGGCTTTGAGCTGCGCTTCCAGCACCGCTGGCGACACCGGTTCCTCTTCGGCCTGTTCAACCACGGTGGCGCGGCGGCCCATCAGCTGTGTCAGCCGTGCGGCGCGCTTGCAGTAGGCGCCGTTGTCCATCACCAGCACATGCCCGTCCTTCGGAACCACCGTGGCCACGGCCGCTTCCACGCTGAAGGTGCCGCTGCCTTGCAGGGGCACCAACACATGGCTGTCCTGCCCGTGCACGATGTCGAGCAGGCGCTTGCGCACGCGGGCGGTGACGGCGATGAAGTCGGTGTCCCAACTGCCCCAGTCCTTCAACATCGCGAGCTTGGTGCGCAGCGTGGTGGTCAGCGGGCCGGGGGTCAGCAGGATGGGGTCGCGGTCCATGGGGCAGGTCTCCGTCTTATGGGTTCTTCCAGGCTTGCGTTCGGCGGTCGACGTACCCGGACAGCGCCATGAACAGCAAGGTGGCCACGGCGTTGGCCGCGGCAATCAGCACGGCCATGGCGGCAGCGGCGCCGATCTCGCCGGCTTCGTCCAGGTTCAGGATGGCGATGCTGGCCACCTTGGTTTCCGGCGAATACAGGAACACCACGGCCGAGATCGTGGTCATGGCATTGATGAAGAAGTAGCGCGCCATGTCCACCAGGGCCGGCGTGCAGATGGGCAGGGTGACGCGCCAGAATGTCTTGTAGAAGGGCACCTTCATGCTGGCGGACACGGCCTCGAATTCCGCGTCCAGTGCCTTCAGCGCGGTGACCGCCGTGAGGTGGCCGGTGGTGTAGAAGTGCACCACCGTGCACACCGTCAGCAACGTGAGCGTGTGGTACAGGCCGTTGAGTGGATTTCCGGGTTCGTTGAAGAAGAAGATGTAGCCCAGGCCCAGCACCAGGCCCGGCACGGCCATGGGCAGCAGCGCCAGCAGGCGTACCAGGCTGCGCACCGGCCCGAAGCCCTGCGTCTTTTCCAGCAGGTAGGCGCCCACGAACACCAGCAGGGTGCCGAAAACGGCGGTGCCCGCGGCCATGGCCAGGCTGTTGACAAAGGCTTCGCCCACTTCCGCGTCTACCAGGCCCATCAGGTAGTGCTTGAAGCTGGGCTGCAGGTTGTAGGGCCAGAAGGTGGCAAAGGACGCAAACAGCGCCATGCCCAGCATGGCCAGGATCAGCACGCACACGCCGACGACGTAGAGCGACATCAGCGCGTCAAAAAGCGGCGCCTTCTTCGGCCGGTAGGGCACGGCGCGCGCGGTGAGCATGGCCGTCTGCTTGCGGCCCACCCAGCGGTCCACCGCAAACGTCAGCACGGCCGGTGCCAGCAGCAGCAGGGCCACGACGGCGCCCTTCTGGAAGTCCTGCTGGCCGATGACCAGCTTGAAGACGTCCGTGGCCAACACATTGAAGCTGCCGCCAATCACCTTGGGAATGCCGAAGTCCGTGACCACCAGCGTGAACACCACCAGCGCCGCGCTGATGAGGCCGTACTTGGCGCCGGGGAAGGTGATGGTGAAGAACTTGCGGCGCGCCGCGGTGCCCATGGCGTCGGCCGCTTCGTACAGGCGCGCATCGGAGGCTGCCAGTGCCGTGACCAGGATCATCAGCGCGTGTGGAAAAGTGCTGAAGATCTCGGCCAGCACGATGCCCGGCGCACCGTAGATCTGTTCGATGCCCAGCGTCGCCAGCGCGCCCTTCAGGACGCCCTGGTTGCCAAACCAGTAGATCAATGAAATGGCCGACAGCAGGGACGGCGCCAGCAGCGGCACCAGGGTGATGGCGCGCGCCAGGCCCTTCAGGCGCATGCGACTGCGCGTCAGCGCGTAGGCAAACACGAATGCCGTGGGCACGGTGACCGCGGTCACTGCCACACTGACCCAGACGCTGTTCCACAAGCTCTGCAGCAGTGCCGGCGTCTGCGCATACGCCAGGAAATTGGCCAGGAAGACAAAGCGGCCGTCGGCGTCCTGCACCGACTTCTGCAGGATGGCCAGCAGCGGCGCAGCCAGGAAGGCCAGCAGCGCCAGCGCCACCAGCACCAGCACCGCGTGGGCCACACGTTCGCTGGCGTGTACACGCTGGCGCACGTGTGCGCTGGCGGTCTCTGCCCGGGTGATCGCTGCGCTGGTCACGAGAACACGCGCATTCGCTCCGGCAACAGGCGCAGTGGCAGCCGGCTACCCACTTCCAACTGCGCTTCGGCCAGGTAGTTGAGCGACAGGTAGACCGTCAGCGCCTGCGCGCCCAGCGTGGCCGCGTGCACGCGCACCAGGCAGTACGGGCCCATGAAGTCGATCTTTTCGATGACGCCTTCGAAGACGTTGCTGTCGCCCGCTGCAATGGGCCTGGCCAGCACGTCTTCAGGCCGCAGGTAGACGCGCAGCTCGCGCCCGTCGTCGTGCCCGTGCACCGAGGCGTGCTCGCAGTGCAGCACCTGCGCGCCCACCCGCAGCCCGCCGCCGTGTGCCACGGCGGGCAGCGCGTTGATGCGGCCTACAAAGTCCGCCACGAAGAGCGTGGCCGGGTCACGGTACACATCCATGGCCGAGCCCACCTGTTCGATGGTGCCCTGGTTCATGACCACCACGCGGTCGGCCACCGCGAAGGCTTCTTCCTGGTCGTGAGTGACCATGATGGTCGTCACGCCCAGCTTCTTCTGCAGGCTGCGGATCTCGCCGCGCAGCTTCACACGCACGATGGCGTCCAGGGCCGACAGCGGCTCGTCCAGCAGCAGGAGGCCCGGCGACGTGGCCAGTGCGCGGGCCAGCGCAATGCGCTGCTGCTGGCCGCCCGAGAGCTGCGCGGGGTACTTGGGCCCGCTGCCCGGCAGCCCCACCAACGCCAGCAGTTCTTCCACGCGCTCAATCACCGCCCGCCGCGGCACCTTGCGGTTGACGAGGCCGTAGGACACGTTGTCCGTGACGGTGAGGTTGGGGAAGAGCGCATAGCTCTGGAAGACGATGCCGTAGTCGCGCTCGGCCGGCGGCAGGGCCGAGATGTCGCGCCCCGCCAGTTCAATGCGCCCGGCGGTCTGCAGTTCCAGGCCCGCGATGATGCGCAAGAGCGTCGTCTTCCCGCAGCCCGAAGGCCCCAGGAAGCAGACGAATTCGCCTTTCGTGATGTCGAGGTCGATGCCCTTGAGCGCACTGAAGCTGCCGAAGTCCTTGCGGACCCCGGCCAGCCGCAGGTAGGGGGCTGTGGACGCCCCCGCTGTCACTTCTTGGGCTCGCTCTTGGCGCTGTAGCGCCTGGTCCACTCGGTCAGGATGCGTTCGCGGTTTTCAGCGGCCCAGCTGAAGTCCATCTTCACCAGACGCGCTTCATAGTCCTTGGGCACATTGGCCAGCGGCGCGGCCACGCCCGGCTGCGCAGTGATGGCGAAGTTCTTGCCGTACAGCAGCATGGCGTCCTTGCTGCTGGCCCAGTCGGCCAGTTTCTTGGCGGCGTCCAGCTTCTTGGTGCCCTTGTGGATGGCAAAGGCTTCCAGGTCCCAGCCCAGGCCTTCCTTGGGGAAGACCAGGTCGATCGGCGCGCCCTTGGCCTTGTTGGTGTTGGCGCGGTATTCAAAGCTGATGCCGATGACGTATTCACCCGCACCGGCCATGTTGCAGGGCTTGGAGCCGCTGTGCGTGTACTGCGCGATGTTCTCGTGCAGGCCGTCCATGAACTTCCAGCCGTCGCCTTTGCCGTCCTTGTCGCCCCACAGGGTCAGCCAGGCGGTGACGTCGAAGAATCCGGTGCCTGAGGACGCCGGATTCGGCATCACGATCTGGCCCTTGTAGGCGGGCTTGAGCAGGTCTTTCCAGCTCTCGGGCTTGGGAATGCCCTTCTTCTGGCCTTCGATGGTGTTGTAGCAAACAGTGGCGCCCCACACGTCCATGCCGAACCAGGCCGGGACCTTCTTCTTGTCGATGTACTGCGACATGATCGCGTCGGCATTCAGCGGCCGGTAGGGCTCCAACATGCCGTTCTTGTCCAGCAGCGCCAGGCTGGAAGCGGCCACGCCCATGACGGCATCGGCCTGCGGGTTGGCCTTCTCGGCCAGCAGCTTGGCGGTGATGACGCCCGTGCTGTCGCGGACCCACTTCAGTTCGATGTCCGGGAACTGCTTGTTGAAGCCTTCCTGGTAGGCCTTGAGCTGGTCGGTTTCCAGCGCGGTATAGACGAGCAGGGTGGTCTTCTGGGCGAAGGCCGGCAGGGTCAGGGCCAGCAGGGCCGCCGCGGCCAGGGTCTGCAAGGGTGCGGTGATGCGCATGGGGTGATCTCCTCGGAACTTGGTGAAGGATGGAACGCGTAACCAACCAGTCTGTCAGGCACCGGTGTCAGGCATGTGTCATGCACACAGTGCCCGCACGGCAGCTCACAAGTCAGCCGATGCTGTCGCGGGATGCCAGGTGTGTCAACGGCAATTTGCCTATTGTTGACAATCTGCAAAGCCTCCGCTCCAATGCAGTGCGATGAGCCCCAAGCCCGACACTGCCGTGCACGACAAGATTGCCCTGCTGCAATCCAGTTCGCTCACGTCCGTCGTGCAGCAGGAGATCGAGCGGCTCATCCTGCAGGGCGAACTGAAGCCCGGCGACAAGCTGATCGAAGCCACGCTGGCAGAGTCGATGGGCGTCAGCCGCGGCCCCGTGCGCGAGGCCTTCCGCATGCTGGAAGAAGCCGGCCTGGTGCGGCAGGAAAAGAACCGCGGTGTCTTTGTGCGCCACATTCCGCTGGACGAGGCGCTGGAGATCTACGACCTGCGCGCCATGATGGACGAATCGGTCGGCCGCCTGCTGGCCGAGAAGATCACGCCCGAACAACTGCGCCAGGTGCGTGCCATGGTGGACGCCATGGAACGCGCCGTGAAGGCCGGCGACGCGGACAGCTACCACTTGCTGAACCTGCAGTTCCACGATGCATTGGTGGACTTTGCCGGCAACCGCAAGCTGAGCGTGCTGTACCGGCGGCTCATCAATGAACTGTCCCTGTTTCGCCGAATGAACCTGGCGGCAGTGGGGGCCTTGCCGTTGTCGGCCGGTGAGCACCGTGCCATCCTCAAAGCCATTGCCGCGGGCGATGCGCGGGCCGCTGGAGAAGCCATGCGACAGCATGTGCTGGACAGCAAGGAGCGCACGCTGCGCAACCAGGCTCCGGCTGGCAAGAAGGTGGCGGCCCATGCGTGAATCGAGCTTGCAACGCTCGCGTGCGCTTGGGGAGCCCTGTTGCGCTCATGTCCCTCGCGCCGGGCTGCGCCCGCCGCTCCTCCTTTGCTTCGCTCCGCAGGGCACCCCAATCGCCCGCTCAGGCACTGCGGGTGGCGTGCCACCTGCAGCCACTCGACGGCTGGTGGAGGCCAAGGACGCTGGGTGTCGGGCGCAGCGAAGTAAAGGAGGAGGCTCGGCCGCAGGCCGGGCCGGGGGACATGAGCGGAGCCCGGTACCCGGCGTCCTTGGCCCGCAACGGCGCGTCGAGCGTGCAAGGGCGACAAGACTTGACCATGCAACGAGACCACACCCATGACACTCGAAGTCAACAAGCGCAGGTACGCACTGCCCAAGCAGCCCACCGTCGTGGTGTGCGTGGACGGCTGCGAACCCGACTACCTGGCCCAGGTGGTGGCCAGCGGCCAGGCCCCGTGGCTGAAGCGCACGCTGGCGCAGGGCAGTGCGCTCATCGCGGACTGCGTGGTGCCGACCTTCACCAATCCCAACAACCTGAGCATCGTCACGGGTGCGCCGCCCAGTGTGCACGGCATTTGCGGCAACTACCTGTATGACGTCGAAAGCGGCACCGAGGTCATGATGAATGACCCTAAGTGGCTGCGCGCGCCCACCATCCTGGCGGCGCTGTCAGCTGCGGGGCAGCGCTGCGCGGTGGTCACGGCCAAGGACAAGTTGCGCAAGCTGCTGGGCAAGGGCATGACCGGCATCTGCTTCAGCTCAGAAAAGGCGGACGTGGCCACGCAGGAAGAGAACGGCATCAGCAACGTGCTGCAGATGGTCGGCATGGGCGTGCCCGACGTCTACAGCGCGGAACTGTCGGAGTTCGTCTTTGCGGCGGGCGTGAAGCTGATGCAAGGTCCGAAGGACAAGCGCCCGGACGTGATGTACCTGTCCACCACCGACTACATCCAGCACAAGCACGCGCCGGGCACACCCGGCGCCAACGCCTTCTACGTGATGATGGACCGCTACCTGTCTGTGCTGGAGGAACTGGGTTGCGTCATCGCGCTGACGGCCGACCACGGCATGAACGCCAAGACCTGGATGGATGGCAGCCCGGACGTGATCTACCTGCAGGACCGGCTGGACGCCTGGCTGGGCGCGGGCAAGGCGCGCACCATCCTGCCCATCACCGACCCCTACGTCGTGCACCATGGCGCGCTGGGCTCCTACGCCACGGTGTACCTGCCGGACGATGCCGCGCACGGTGTGGCGGCGCGCATCCGCAACCTGCGTGGCATCGAACGGGTGCTGACGCGTGACGAGGCGGCGGCAGCCTTTGAACTGCCGGCCGATCGCATCGGGGACCTGGTGGTGGTGTCAGAGCGTTCCGTTGTCATAGGCACGGCCGCGGCTCGCCACGACCTGACGGCGCTGGAAGTGCCGCTGCGCAGCCACGGCGGCGTGTCGGAACAGCGGGTGCCTTTGATCCTGAACCGACCGGTTGCCGGTCTGGACACCAACCGCCGATGGCGCAACTTTGACGCCTTTGACCTGGCTTTGAACCATGCGCAATGAAGCGCTGAGGATCGCGGGCGAGAAGGTCGGTGCCGAGCGCGGCAGCGACCGCGTCATCGAGGTCCGCAACCCGTTCACGCGGGATCTTGTCGGCACGGTGCCGAAAGCCACGCTGGCCGAACTGCGCCGCGCCTACGACATCGCGCGCGCCTACAAGGCCAAGCTGACGCGCTTTGAGCGCAGCAACATCCTGAACCGCGCGGCGGCACTGGTGCGCGAACGCACGGCCGAAATTGCCGCGCTCATCACTGCCGAATCGGGCCTGTGCCTGAAGGACAGCCGCTACGAAGCCGGCCGGGTGGCCGACGTGCTGATGTTCGGCGCCATGGAATGCCTGAAGGACGACGGCCAGACCTTCAGCTGCGACATCACGCCGCACGGCCGCAAGCGGCGTGTGCACACGCAGCGCGAGCCGCTCTTGGGTGTCATCACCGCCATCACGCCCTTCAACCACCCGATGAACCAGGTGGCACACAAGGTGGTTCCTGCCGTCGCCACCAACAACCGCATGGTGCTGAAGCCGTCGGAAAAGGTGCCGCTCTCAGCCCTGCTGTTTGCCGACATCCTGTACGAGGCCGGGCTGCCGCCGGAAATGCTGAGCGTGGTGACCGGCGACCCGCGTGAGATCGCCGACGAGATGTTGACGAACCCCGCAGTGGACCTCATCACCTTCACAGGCGGGGTGCCCATCGGCAAGTACATCGCCAGCAAGGCCGGCTACCGGCGCGTGGTGCTGGAACTGGGGGGCAACGACCCGATCATCGTCATGGACGATGCCGACCTGGACGAGGCCTCGTCCTTGGCGGTTCAAGGCAGCTACAAGAACAGCGGCCAGCGCTGCACCGCGGTCAAGCGCATGCTGGTCCACGACGCCGTGCGACAGCGTTTCACCGACCTGGTGATCGACAAGACCCGGGCCTGGACTTTTGGCGACCCGGCCGATGCGCAGGTGGACATGGGCACGGTCATCGACGAGACCGCGGCACGGCACTTCCAGTCCCGCGTGGACGACGCCCTGTCACAAGGCGCCCGCCTGCTGGCCGGCCACACACGTGACGGCGCGCTCTACGCGCCCACCGTCATCGACCAGGTGCGGCCCGACATGCTGGTGGTGCTGGAAGAAACCTTCGGCCCCGTGTCGCCCATCGTCGGCTTTGAAAGCATTGACGAGGCCATCGCGATCAGCAACGGCACCGCCTATGGCTTGAGCTCGTCCATCTGCACCAACCGCCTGGACCACATCACCCGCTTCGTGAACGAATTGCAGGTGGGCACCGTGAACGTGCGTGAAGTGCCGGGTTACCGTCTTGAATTGACACCTTTTGGCGGCATCAAGGACTCCGGTCTGGGCTACAAGGAAGGTGTGCAAGAAGCGATGAAGAGTTTCACCAACCTCAAGACCTACACGGTGCCGTGGCTCTGACGCCGCACGCGTCCGAGCGCTGGGCCGTCCCGAGACGGGCGCGGCCCCCTCGGGCGGCCGACTGCGGACCTCCGCAGGCGAGGGGCTGACTTGATCCACCTGCTCAACCTGCTCGCCGCCATCGCCCTGCTGGTCTGGGGCACGCACATCGTGCGCACCGGCATGCTGCGGGTGTTTGGCGAGAACCTGCGCCACGTTCTGCAACGCAGTGTCAACAATCGCTTCACCGCCGTGCTGGCGGGCATGGGCGTCACCAGCTTGGTGCAAAGCAGCACCGCCACCTGCCTGATCGTCGCGTCCTTCGTCGGCACCGGCCTGGTTGGCACGGCCGCGGGCCTGGCAGTGATGCTCGGCGCCGACGTCGGCACGGCGCTGATGGCGGCGGTGTTTTCTTTCGACCTGTCCTGGCTGTCGCCGCTGCTGATCTTCGTCGGCGTGGTGATGTTCATCGGCCGGCAGAACACGCAAGTCGGTCGCGTGGGCCGCGTGCTGATCGGTCTGGGCCTGATCACGCTGGCCTTGACGCTGATCGTCGCAGCCACCAAGCCCTTGACCGCGTCGCCTGCCGTGCGCGCGCTGCTGGTGGCCTTGCCGCAAGAGGTGGCGCTGGACATCGTGGTCGGCGCCTTGCTGGCCATCGTGTCGTATTCCAGCCTGGCCATCGTGCTGCTGGTGGCCACCCTGGCAGACCAGTCCATGTTGCCGGCCAATGTGGCCCTCGGCCTGGTGCTGGGTGCCAATGTGGGCAGTGGCGTGCTGGCGGTGTTTGTCACCGCCTCCGGCAACGCGGAACTGCGCCGGCTGCCCTTGGGCAACCTGCTCTTCAAGCTGGGCGCCGTGGCGCTGGCCATCCCGCTGCTGGGCGAAGCGCATGCACTGCTGCCTTACCTGGTGGACACGGTGCAGCAGCAGGTGGTGGCCTTCCACGTCGCCTTCAACGTGCTGATGGCCTTGCTCTTCATCCTGGCCACAGGGCCCATGGGGCGCTTGACCGAGCGTTGGCTGCCCAAGACCACCGCGCCCGAGAGCCAGCGCCCGCGCCATCTGGACCCGGTGGCCCTGACGACCCCGTCCCTGGCCATCAGCTGCGCGGCGCGCGAAGCGCTGCACCAGGCCGACGTGGTGGAGACCATGCTGGTGGGCGTGGTGCGCGTGCTGCGCGAAAACGACCTGGCCCTGGCCGAACGGCTGCGCAAGATGGACGACACGGTGGACAGCCTCTACTCGGCCATCAAGTTCTACCTGACGCAGATCTCGCGCGAGGCGCTGTCCGAACGCGAAAGCCGGCGCTGGACGGACATCGTCAGCTTCACCATCAACATGGAGCAGATCGGCGACACCATCGAACGCGTGCTGCAGGACATCGAGGACAAGAAGATCCGCAAGAACCGCCGCTTCAGCGAAGCCGGCATGGCCGAGATCTGCCACCTGCACGAGCGGCTGCTGGCCAACCTGCGCCTGGGCATGAGCGTGTTCCTGGACGGCCATGTGCGTGACGCCCAGAAGCTGCTGGAAGAGAAGGCGCGCTTCCGCGACCTGGAACACGAGTACGCCGCCAACCACATCGGCCGGCTGCAGGACAACACGGCGCAGAGCATCGAGACCAGTTCCCTGCACCTGGACCTGATCAGCGAACTGAAGCGCATCAATTCGCACATCTGCTCCATCGCCTACCCCATTCTGGAGTCGGCAGGCGCGCTGTCGGCCACCCGCATCCGCCCATCGCGCTTGTCGGACCTGGACGGTCGCGCGGACTGACATGAGGTCCGCAAGCTCGCTAGCGCTCGCTGGGCTGTGCCGGAGCCGCAGCCCGTTCGGACTGTCCAGTTCCGCGGCGGGAAGCTTGATCACCTGGCTTCCATTCCATGCTGAGCATTGACGATATCCACACCCTCTTCGCACGCCGCGGCCACGAGCAGTACGCCGGCGAACCCGTCACGCAACTGGAGCACGCGTTGCAGACCGCGACGCTGGCCGAGCAGAACGGCGCCGACGACGAACTGGTGACGGCCTGCTTGCTGCACGACCTCGGGCATCTGGTGCACGATCTGGGCGAAAGCCCCACGCTGCGGGGCCTGGACGACGTGCACCAGTACGCCGCCATCCCTTTCCTGCGCGGCTTGTTCGGGGACCGTGTGCTGGGCGGCGTGCAACTGCACGTGGACGCCAAGCGCTACCTGTGCGCCACCGTGGCGGGCTACGAAGCTGCGCTGTCGTCCGACAGCCAGCGCAGCTTGAAACTGCAGGGCGGCGTCTTCACGGCTGGGCAGGCAGCGGCGTTCATTGCACGGCCCGGCGCGGCCGACGCGGTGAAGCTGCGTCAATGGGACGACCTGGCCAAGGTTGAAGGCGGCGCCACGCCGCCCCTGAACCACTTCCTGGCACGCGCGAAGCGCTGCGCCCTGGTTTGAGCCTGACCTGGCCCGTCGTGCTGGCGGTGCTGCTGGGCGCGGCCCTGCATGCCAGCTGGAACGCCCTGGTCAAGTCGGCGGGCGACAAGACGGTGGACACGGCCCTGGTGCACTTCCTGGGCGCCTTCGTGGCACTGCCGGTGCTGTGCATCGTGGGCCTGCCGCGCTTGGAAGCGGCGCCCTACATCGCGGCATCTCTGGTCATCCACATCGGCTACTACATCGCGCTGGCCGGGGCCTACCAGCATGGCGAGCTGGGCATGACCTACCCCATCATGCGGGGCTTTGCGCCGCTGCTGGTGGCGCTGGCCAGCGGTTCGCTCATTGGCGAACACCCAAGCACCGCGGCCTGGATGGGCACCGTGGCCATCACGGTGGGCGTGGCCCTGGTGGGCCTGGCCCACCCGGGTGAGGCGCTGCACCACCGCAAGGCCCTGGCCTTCGCCTTCAGCAATGCGGCCATCATCGCGGTCTACACGGTGGTGGACGGCCTGGGCGTGCGGGCCGAGGTGGCTGCAGGTGGCAACGCCTTGCGCTACGTGATGATCCTCTTCGTGCTGGACGGCCTGCCCTACCCCTTGCTGGTGTGGCTGCGCCGCACGCCTGAGCAACGGCGCAACATCGTCGCCTACGCCCGCACGCGCTGGCCCAAGGCCGCGCTGGGCGGTGCCGCCAGCATTGGCAGTTATGCCATTGCCTTGTGGGCGATGACAAAGGCGCCCGTGGCCAGCGTGGCCGCATTGCGCGAAACCAGCGTGCTCTTTGCCGCGCTGCTGGGCACCTGGCTGCTGAAGGAGAAGTTCGGCCTGCAGCGTGCCCTGGGTACCGTGGTCGTGGTCCTGGGCGTGATGGCCTTGCGGCTGGGGTAAGTTCGCGTCCCCAATTGTCGGCAACGTGGGCTTGCCAGGGCTCGAGGGTCACACAATGGCCCCCGCAATCCTGCGCACACGGAGCGTCCCCATGGCAGCAACAGTTCTGGTTTCCGGCGGCAGCGGCTACATCGCTGGCTTTCTCATCCGGCAACTGGTGGCGGAGGGCTGGACGGTGCACACCACCGTGCGCAGCCTGGCCAAGGAAGACGCGGTGCGACAACTGCTGGCGGTGGACAACAGCCGCCTGAAGTTCTTTGCGGCCGAGCTGATGGCCGACGCCGGCTGGGCCGAAGCCATGGCCGGCTGCAGCCATGTGGCGCATGTGGCGTCGCCGCTGCCCGTGGGCATCCCGAAGGACGCCAATGAGCTCATCGTCCCGGCGCGCGAAGGCGCCCTGCGCGCCTTGCGCGCCGCCAAGGCTGCGGGCGTGAAGCGCTTTGTCATGACGTCTTCCGTCGCCGCCATTTCCTATGGCCGCGGCCGCGGTGTCCACAACTTCACCGAGGCCGACTGGACCGACCTGTCCAAGCCCGGCATCTCGCCCTACATCCAGAGCAAGACGGTGGCCGAGCGAGCTGCGCGCGACTGGGTCGCCAAGGAAGGCGGCGACATGGAATTTGTCAGCATCTGCCCGTCCGTGGTCCTGGGCCCCGTCTGGAGCCGCGACTATTCAGCCAGCGTCACGGTCGTGCAGAGCCTGTTGAACGGCCGCGTCGGGGCCTGCCCGGACATCGGCTTTGGCGTGGTGGACGTGCGTGACGTGGCCGACCTGCATGTGCGTGCGCTGCAGACGCCCGGCCTGGCAGGAGAACGCTTCATCGCGTCCGGCCGCTTCATGAAGTTGCGCGAAGTGGCTGACGTGCTGCGCGCGCAACTGGGCTCTGAGGCCAGCAAGGTCACCACCCGCAACGTGCCCGACTGGCTGGTGCGCATCGGCGCGCTCTTCAACCCGCTGGCCAAGGCCGTGGTGGGTGAACTGGGGTCCATCCGCAACCAGAGCCCGGCGCATGCCAAGGAGGTGCTCGGCTGGGCCACGCGGCCGGTGGAACAGAGCATCGCGGACACGGCGCGCTGCTTGCTGGACCTGGGCATCGTCAAGCTGTGAAGGCGGCGTGGCCATGACCGACACCCTGCAAGACGAACTGCTGATCCGTCGCCTGGTCGAACGCTGGGCCGTCTGGCGCGACGCTGGCGACTGGGAGCGTTTCGCCACCGTCTGGCACCCGGACGGCGTGATGATGGCCACCTGGTTCCAGGGCCCGTTTGCCGACTTCATCCGCGTCACGCAGGAAGGCTGGGCCCAGGGCGTCAGCATCCTGCACTTCCTGGGCGGCAGCGCCATTGAAGTGAACGGCGACCGCGCCATTGCCCAGACCAAGATGACGATTTCACAGCGCGGCCTGGTGGACGGCGTGCCCTGCGACGTGGTCTGCACCGGCCGTTTTTACGATTTCGTGACCCGGCAGATGGGTGACTGGAAGCTGCTGCACCGACAGCCGATCTACGAAAAGGACCGCATCGACCCGATCGACCCCGCGGCGAAGCTGGAATTGGACCCTGTGCAGTTGGCCGCCTTCCCCGAAGGCTACCGCCACCTGGCCTACATCCAGACGCGCATCGGCTACCGCGTGAAGCTGGACATGCCCATGCTCAGGGGTTCAGCGGTGGAGGACCTGGTCCGGCGCGGCGCGCAGTGGCTGGCCGGAGGTGAACTGGTCCGTTGAGCTGGCGTCGATCCGAAGAACAGCCCGGTTTTCCGGGCTTTCCTTCGGCTCAAGCCGGACGGCCTGCCCGGTACCGTGGCACCCAGGGTTCAACACCAAGGGAAGCAGGTACCGACATGCAAAAGCGTTCCGCCGTTTTCTGGGCCATCACCGTGGCAGAACTGGCCTTGGCGGTCTATGCGGTGACCTCGTTTGCATGGGCCCAGCCCATGGGTGTCGACGCCGAATCGAACCTGGCGTCCACGGCCCAGACGCGCGCCGCGCCGGTCTAAGCCCCTCAGCCGCCAGGCTTGGCAGGGATGTTCAGCCCGCGCTGCACGGCCGGGCGCTGGGCAAAGGCTTCCAGCACCCGGTTCACCTGCTTGAAGTCGGCGAAACCGACCAGGTCCCCGGCGCCATAGAACCCCACCAGGTTGCGCACCCAGGGCCAGGTGGCGATGTCGGCCACCCCGTACCCACCGTCCACGATCCAGTCGCGGCCTTCCAGGTGGCGGTCCAGCACCTGCAGCAGGCGGCGTGACTCGGCCACATAGCGGTCGCGCGGACGCTTGTCCTCGAAGTCCTTGCCCGCGAACTTGTGGAAGAAGCCCAGTTGGCCGAACATGGGCCCGACACCGCCCATCTGGAACATCACCCACTGCAGCGCCTGCCAGCGGCCGGCCGCATCGGCAGGCAGGCCGAAGCCGGTCTTGTCGGCCAGGTACATCAGGATCGCGCCGCTTTCAAACAGGGCCATCGGCTGGCCGCCCGGACCGTTGGGGTCCAGGATGGCCGGGATCTTGTTGTTCGGGTTGAGCGACAGGAAGTCCGGCGACAGCTGGTCGTTGGTCTCGAAGCCGACGCGGTGCACCTCGTAAGGCAGGCCGCATTCCTCCAGGAAGATCGAGACCTTCACGCCGTTGGGCGTGGGCAGCGAATAGAGCTGGAGCCGTTCCGGATGCTGGGCGGGCCACTTGCGGGTGATCGGAAAAGCAGACAGGTCAGACATGGTGTGCGTGCGGCAGGCCGTGGTTGAACGGAGGTCCAGTCTGGATGGCACCGATTAACCTTGCCTACCACCCCACGCGCCGTTTGCTGCCATGACACTTCCCACCCAGGCCCGCATCGTCATCGTCGGCGGCGGCATCGCTGGCTGCTCCACGGCCTACCACCTGGCCCTGCAGGGCGAGCGCGACGTGCTGCTGCTGGAACAGGGCCAGCTGACCTGCGGCACCACCTGGCATGCCGCCGGCCTGGTGGGCCAGATGCGCCCCAACCGCAAAATGACGCAGATGTCCCAATACGGCATTGGCCTGTACAGCAGCCTGGAAGCGGAAACGGGCCTGGCAACAGGCTGGAAACAGTGCGGCAGCGTCAACGTGGCGCGCACACCGGAACGCTGGCAGGTGCTGAAGAAGCAGGCCGCGCTGGCCCGCAGCTTTGGCGTCGAGGTGCAGCTGATCACGCCGAAAGAGGCCGGCGACCTCTACCCCGTGATGCGCACCGACGACCTGCAGGGCGCCATCTGGATCCCGGGCGACGGCAAGGCCAATCCGGCCGACCTGTGCATGAGCCTGGCCAAGGGCGCGCGCAACCGGGGCGTGCGCATGGTGGAGCATGTCGAGGTGACCGGCGTGCTGACCGACAAGGGCCGTGTCACGGGCGTGCAGACCGCGCAGGGTGATGTGGCCTGCGAGTTCCTCATCAACTGCGCCGGCCAGTGGGCGCGCCAGTTCGGCGTGCTGGCCGGTGTCAACGTGCCGCTGTACCCGGCCGAGCACTTCTACATCGTCACCGACAAGATCCCCGGCGTGCACCCCATGTTGCCGGTGATGCGCGACCCGGATGGCTTCATCTACTACAAGGAAGAAGTCGGCGGGCTGCTCATGGGCGGCTTCGAACCCGTGGCCAAGCCCTGGCGCATGGAGCCCATCCCCAGCACCTTCCAGTTCCAGCTGCTGGACGAAGACTGGGACCAGTTCGAGCCGCTGATGACCAATGCCATCCACCGCACGCCCTGCCTGGAAACGGCGCCGGTGAAGATGCTGCTCAACGGGCCGGAGAGTTTCACGCCGGACGGCAATTTCATCCTGGGTGAAGCGCCGGAGCTGCGCAACTACTTCGTCTGCGCGGGCTTCAACAGTGCCGGCATTGCGAACAGCGGCGGCGCGGGCAAGCTGATCGCCGACTGGATCATCAACGGTCAGGCACCGAGCGACCTGTGGGACGTGGATATCCGCCGCTTTGCGCCCTTCACCGCCAACCGCAAGGCCCTGGCCGAGCGCACCGGCGAAACCCTGGGCCTGCACTATGCGATGCGCTGGCCGCGACAGGAACTGCAGACCGGCCGGCCGCTGCGCACCAGCCCGCTGTACGACCTGCTGGCCGCCAAGGGCGCGGCGTTCGGCAGCAAGAACGGTTGGGAGCGCGCCAACTACTTCAAGACCGGGGGCGCGGAACGTCCCGCCTATGGCCTGGGCAAGCCGGGTTGGCTGCCCTGGGTCATCGAGGAGCAGCGCGCCACGCGCGAGGCTGTGGCGCTCTACGACCAGACCAGCTTCGGCAAGCTGCTGCTGCAGGGCCGCGATGCGCTGGCCGTGTTGCAGCGCCTGTGCGCGAACGAGATCGACGTGGTCGTCGGCCGCATGGTCTACACGGCCCTGCTGAACGAGCGCGGGGGTTTCGAGAGCGACCTGACGGTGATGCGCCTGCCTTCCGAGCAAGGGATGGACCGCTTCCTCCTGGTCACCGGCTCCGCGCAGCCCGTGCGCGACGCCGACTGGATCAAGCGCCACATCGGGCCTGATGAATTTGCCGTGCTGACCGACGTGAGTCCGCTGTGGAGCGTGCTGTCCGTGATGGGCCCGCACTCATGCGACTTGCTGGCGCGTGTGAGCCCAGACGATCTCAGCACCATCAAGTTCAGCCACACCGCCGAGATCGACCTGGGCCACGCCCGTGTGCGCGCCGCGCGCATGAGCTATGTCGGCGGCCCCGGCTACGAGCTGTACGTGCCCGTGGAAATGGCGCGCCACGTCTACCTGCAGCTGCAGGCTGCAGGCGCGGACCTGGGCCTACGCGACGCCGGCTACTACGCGCTGGACGCCCTGCGCATAGAAGCCGGCCGCCGTGCCTGGGGCGCGGAACTGGGGCCCGACGAGACACCGTTTGAAGCGGGCCTGCTGGCGGGCGTGAAGCTGGACAAGCCTTCGTCTTTCATCGGCCGCCAGGCCCTGGTGCGCGCGCAGAACCAAGCACAGAGGAAGAAGCTGCTGAGCTTCGTCTTTCAAGACCCTGCGGCCTACGCTTGGGGCGGCGAAGCCATCGTCATCAACGGCCAGACCGTGGGTGAGCTGAGCTCGGTAGGCTGGAGCATCAAGGCCGGTGCCTGCATCGCGCTGGGCTATGTGCGGGGTGACGCGGCGCAGGTGGTGCACCAAGGGACCGCAGCGTCGATTGACCTTTGGGGCGAGGCCGTCCCGGCCGCTGCTTGGGATCGCTGGGTGGGTTGACTGTGTCGGTCTGCGCGAGAGCGCTGGGCTGGGGCGCCGCACGCTGGATGCGATCTTTTCTTTGGCGCGCAGTTGCTGGTGCCGGCTGCCGAAGGGGAAGGGTGATCGGCGCAGCGAAGTAAAGGAGGAGACCCAGCTTGCGCAGCAAGTTGGGGCGGGGGACATGAGCGGAGCCGATCACCCTTCCCCTTCGGCAGCACCTGCAGACATTCGAGCGCCCATAAACTCGAAGGCATGACACAGCAAATCGCCTTCATCGGCGGCGGCAACATGGCCTCCGCCCTCATCGGTGGCCTGATCCGCAGCGGCCATGCGGCTGCCGACATCACCGTCGTAGAACCCTTCGAAGTCCAGCGCGACAAGCTGCTGCAGAGCTTCGGCGTGCAAGCCCAAGCAGCGGCCGACGCCAGGCTGGCGCAAGCCGCCACCGTTGTCTGGGCGGTCAAGCCGCAGCTGTTCGCAGAGGCCGCGGCACCGGTCAAGCCGCACATCGGCGGCGCCTTGCAGGTCAGCGTGATGGCCGGCATCCGCAGCGACAGCCTGGTGGCCGCCACGGGCACCGAGCGCATCGTTCGCACGATGCCCAACACGCCTGCGCTCATCGGCCAGGGCATCGCGGGCCTGTTTGCGCGGCCGGCCGTGGACCTGGCTGCGCGGGCGGTGGTGGAGGTCTTGTTCAAGCCCACCGGCCAGACGATGTGGGTGGCACGGGAAGACGACCTGGACGCCGTGACCGCCCTGTCGGGTTCAGGGCCGGCCTACGTGTTCTATTTCCTTGAGGCCATGGTGCAGGCCGCGGCCGAGATGGGCCTGACACCGGAGCAGGGCCGCGTGCTGGCCCAGGCGACCTTTGGCGGCGCGGCGGCGTTGGCGATGCAAAGCCCGCTGTCGCCCACGGTCTTGCGTGAACAGGTCACGTCCAGGGGCGGCACCACGCATGCGGCCATCACCACGCTGGACGCGGAAGGCGTGAAGGCTTCGTTCGTGAAGGCGCTGCATGCCGCGCGGTCCCGCGCGCAGGAACTGGGGCGGGCCTGAGCGCAGGGCTCAAGTTGGCCCGGTGAGGGCCGAAGTCCCGGGTGTGCAGGCCGGCGTGCATCCGCCTGGGCCTGCGCGGCGTATGTCGCGCCATGGCGCGACACGGCGCTGCACCCAGGAGCCCTTGGATGACCCGCTTTTCTTCACCCCGCCCGTTCCTCCCGCTGTTGCCTTTGCTGGCCCTGCTGGCCGCTGCCGGCCTGCCTGCCCAGGCGGCCTCCGGCAAGCTGCTCTTGACGGGCGGCGTCAGCAGCATCGACGGTGCCGCCGGGGGCGGTCTGACCCCGTGGGCGGTGACCGGCAGCTACGCCACCCAGGGCCAATGGGGCGCCACCGCGCACGCCACGGGCGTGAAGACGCGCGACTACGGCTTCGCCACCTACGGCGCGCTGGTGAGCTGGAACGACCGCATCGAACTGTCCCTGGCCCGCCAGGACCTGGACACGCACGACAACCTGGCCCCGCTGGGCCTGCCGGGCTTGCACCTGAAGCAGGACATCGTGGGCGCCAAGGTGCGCCTGTTTGGCGACGCTGTGCTGGACAGCGACACCTGGGTGCCGCAAGTGGCGCTGGGTGTCGAAGCCAAGCGCACGGACGCGGGTGCACTGGCGCCAACGCTGCACGGCGCGCTGGGCGCCAAGAAGAGCGGTACCGACGTCTACCTGAGCGCCACCAAGCTGTTCCTGGCCCAGGGCATCCTGGTCAATGGCACGCTGCGCCTGACCAAGGCCAACCAGAACGGCCTTCTGGGCTTTGGCGGCGCGCTGGGTGAAGGCCTGCGAGTGCAGCCCGAGGTGTCGGTGGCCTGGCTGCTGAGCAGCCGCTTGGCGGTGGGCGCGGAATGGCGGGCCAAGCCCGACAACCTGAACGCCAGCGTGCTGGGCGCTGGTGCGCTGAAGGAAGACGACTGGGCCGACGTGTTCGTGGCCTGGGCGCCGTCCAAACATGTCTCCGTCACGGCGGCCTGGGTGGACCTGGGGCGCATCGCGCCGGCGGTGCAGCCGCGCCGCCAGACCGGGGGCTATCTCTCGGTGCAATTCGCTTTTTGATGGCCCGCTGAAGGCCGCCTGACCACACCTGACTGATCTGCAAGGACCCCGCATGCGACGCGCCCTGTTCACCCTGCTGCTGGCCCTTGCGGCCTGCTCGGTCCACCTCAGCGCCCGCGCCGACGACAGCCTCTACCGGGCCTTCGGCGAAAAGCCCGGCATCCAGGTCCTGATGCAGGACTTTGTGCAGCGCCTCACGGCCGACACACGCACAGCGCGCTTCTTCAAGGACACCAAGCTGCCGCGCCTGGTGGACCTGCTGTCCCAGCAGGTGTGCAAGGAAAGTGGCGGTCCCTGCGTCTACGAAGGCGACCCCATGGGCCCTGTCCACAAGGGCCTGGAGATTGGGCGCGGCGACTTCAACGCGCTGGTGGAGGTGCTGCAGCAGAGCATGGACGCGCGGGGCGTGCCCTTTTCTGCGCAGAACGCCTTGCTGGCGCGCCTGGCGCCCATGCACCGGGACGTCGTCACGAAGTAGAGCCCCAAGCTCGCCAGCGCTCGCTACCCCCCAAGGGGCCATCCCTCGACGGACCGGCAAAGCCGGGCCCTTGAGGGGAAGCTGGGTCAATGCTGCGCGTCGAGCCAGGCCTGCATGCGCGCTTCCAGCGCGGCCAGCGGCACCGACCCGGTTTCCAGGATGGCGTCATTGAAGGCACGCAGGTCGAATCGCGTGCCCAGCGCGGCTTCTGCACGTTGCCGCATCTGGCTGATGCGGATCTGGCCGATCTTGTAGGCCAGGGCCTGGCCCGGCCAGGCGATGTAACGGTCCACCTCGTTGACGATGTCCTGTTCGGTCTTCGCGCTGTGGGCCTTGAAGTAGTCGATGGCCTGTTGCCGTGTCCAGCCGAAGGCGTGCATGCCGGTGTCCACCACCAGTCGCACGGCGCGCCACTGTTCGTAGGTCAACTGGCCGAAGCGCTCGTAGGGGTCGTCGTACAGGCCCATGTCATAACCGAGCTGTTCCGCGTACAGCGCCCAGCCTTCGCCGTAGGCCACGAAGTAGGCGGTCTTGCGGAAGAGCGGCATGTCCGGCAGTTCCAGCGCCCGCGCGAACTGCAGGTGGTGGCCGGGCACGGCCTCGTGCAGGCTGAGCGCCATCATTTCCCAGCTGGGGCGCGTCTCGGGCTTGTAGAGGTTGACGTAGTAGTAGCCGGGCCGCGTGCCGTCCGCCGCGCCACCCTGGTAGTAGGCCGTGGTGGTGTCAGGCGCGATGTTGTCGGGAATGGGCCGCACGCCATAGGGCATGCGTGGCAAGGTCTTGCTGATCTTCACCAGTTCGGGGTCGATGCGCTTGCTCACGTCGCGGTAGGCGCGCAGCAATTCGTCGGGTGTCTTGGCAAAGAAGCGCGGGTCGGTGCGCAGGAAGTGGAAGAACTCGGCCATGCTGCCCTTGAAGCCCGCCTCGTTCTTGGTCTTCTCCATGGCCGCGTCCAGGCGCGCCACCTCGGCCAGGCCGATGTCGTGGATCTCCTTGGGCGTGAGCGGCGTGCTGGTGAAGCTGCGCACCAGCAGGGCGTAGTAGGCCGCGCCGTCGGGCTGCGCGGTGGCTGCAATGCTGTCGCGCGTTTTCGGCAGGTACTCGCGTTCAAAGACGGTTTGCAGTTCGCGGTAGGCGGGCACGATCTTTTGCAGGATCAGCGCTTGAGCTTCGGCTTGCAAGGCAGCGCGCTCGGCCTGTGGCACGCCGACCTTTAAGCTGCGCAGTGGCAGGTAGAAAGGGCTCTGCGTGGCGTCGCTGACGATTTGTGCGGCGATCTGCGCCGGCACGCGCTGCATCAGCACGCGCGGCGGCATGCGACCCGCCTTCAGGCCTTCGCGCAGCAAGGTGAGGGTCTGCGCCACCAGGGTGGGCACGCCGGCCAGACGCGCCAGGTACTGGCGCACCTGCGCCGTGTTGGCCAGCGGCATGGTCTGCGCAATGCCGTCGGCCGTCTGCACCCCGCCCTGGTGGCCGATGGGTTGCAGCCATTCCTGGAAGCGCTGCCGCTCGACAGCCAGAGCCAGTTGCCATTCGAAGGTGTCGTAGTGCAGCTGGTCCGCGGCCGAGAGCGCCGCACGCGGGATCGCGCGCAGCCGCGCCAGCGCGTCGCGTTCCGCGGCTTCGCGGGCGGCGATGCCGGCCACGCTCATGTCGGTCCAGCGGTCATCAAAGCGGGTGTCGCCCTGGTAGCTGGCGGATTCGGGGCTGTCGCGCAGGCTGCGTTCCCATTCGCTGTCGAACAGCGAGTGCAAGGTCTGGGCGGGCGTGGTCATGGGCGTATCCATGGGTTTGTGCACCTGGGCAAGCAAGGGGGTCAGGGCACTGGCGAGCCAAGCCGCCAACACCAGTGTGCGGACGGTGTCGGCCTTCAAGCCGGCGCCGCCGCCAGGCGTTTGTGCGCCACCAGGTGGCGAAGCACCATGGGCACCGCCAGCGCCAGTCCGATGAGCGTCGGCGCCAGGCCTGGTGCAATCATCAGCACCGCGGCCAGGCCGCACAAGCCCTGTTCGCCGCGTGTCATCTCCACCAGGAAGAACTTGGACAGCGCCGCCGCCAGCAGGGTGATGCCCAGCACGCAGCCGATGAAGGTGACCGCGAAGTCATAGCCCGTGAAGCCCTTGGCCACGATCAGCAGGCTGGGCGAAAACACAAACACAAAGGGCACCAGCGCCTTGGCCATGCCCAGCCGGAAGGCGGTGTTGCCAGTCTTGAAAGGGTCGCTGCCGGCCATGCCCGCCGCGGCGTAGGCGGCCAGCGCCACGGGGGGCGTGATGTCCGCCAGCACGCCGTAATAGAAGACGAAGAAGTGCGCCACCAGCGGTTGCACGCCCAGGCCCACCAGGGTGGGCGCGGCCACGGTCACCATGATGATGTAGTTGGCCGTGGTGGGGATGCCGCAGCCCAGCAGGATGCACACCAGGCCGGTCATCGCCAGTGCCACCAGCAGGGTCAGGGACTTGAGCTCGATCAGGCTGGACGGGATGAAGCTGCCCACCCCGCCGGCCACGGCCTGCGCAGCGCCGGTGATGATGCTGCTGAGCTTGAAGCCCACGCCCGTCAGCGTGACCACGCCGATCACCAGGCCCACGGTGGCCGCGGCTGCGCCCACGGCCAGCGCGTACTTGGCGCCGGTGCTGAAGGCCTCGATCAGTGCCGGCGTGCCGATGCGGCCGTCCACCTTCAGCGTCTTCAGCAGGATGGGCGTGGCGATGAGTGCCGCCGCAAAGATCGCCAGCTTGACCTGCAGGTTCTCGATCCCGCCCAACAGCAGCACCGCCAGCACCGCGTGCAGGCCGATCATCAAGCCCCAGTGCCGTGGCGTGTTGCCGCCCACGCGCGTGGTCAGGCCCACGATGGCGCAGGAGCTGATGCCGCTGAACGCCGCGAGGTAGGGCGTGCGGCCACTGACCAGGATGTAGATCAGCAGGAACAGCGGAATGAGCGTCGGCCAGCGGTCACGGAAGCTCTGCACGAGCTTGGGCATTTCTTCTTCCGTCAGGCCGCGCAGGCCAAAGCGCTTGGCTTCGAAGTGCACCTGCATGAAGACGCCGAAGAAGTGCATGAAGGCCGGCACGGTGGCGGCCACGATGATGGTCTGGTAGGGGACCGAGAGGAACTCGATCATCAGGAAGGCCGCCGCACCCAGCACGGGCGGTGTGATCTGCCCACCTGTGGACGAAGCCGCTTCTACCGCCGCAGCAAATTCGCGCTTGTAGCCGACGCGGATCATGGCCGGGATGGTCAACGAGCCCACGGTCACCGCATTGGCCACGCTGCTGCCACTCAACATGCCGAACAGGGCCGAGCCGAACACGCTGACCTTGGCCGGCCCGCCCGCGTAGCGCCCGGCGATGCTGCTGGCCACGTCCAGGAACAACTGGCCCAGGCCGATGCGCGTGGCCAGCACGCCGAACAGCACGAAGTGGAAGACGTAGGTCGCCACCACCCCCACCGCCACGCCATAGACGCCCTGGCTGGTGAGGTACTGGTGGTTGATCAACTGGCTCCAACTGGCGCCCGCATGCTTCAGCAGGCCGGGGAAGAGGGGCCCAGCCAGCGCGTAGACCATGAAGCTGATGGCGATGATCGGCAGCGGCCAGCCCATGCTGCGCCGTGTGGCTTCCAGCAGCGCCACGATGAGCACGCTGCCCATCACCACGTCCAGCGGCAGCGGGTTGCCGACGCGGAAGGTCAGGTCTTCAAAGATGCAGGGGATGTAGAGCACCGCCGCGGCCACCGCAGCCGCCAGCAGCCAGTCGAACCAGGGCACGTTGCCCGGTGCGGACCAGCGGTGCGTGGCGGCCTTTTCCAGCAAAACCTTGCGGTGCGGGAACACCAGGAAGATCAGTCCCAGCACGAAGGCCAGGTGCACGCCGCGGTGCGTCACTTCCTGCAGCAGGCCGAAGCCCGCCGTGTAGTAGTGGAACAGGGACAGCAGGATGAGCAGGCCGCCGACAACCGTTGCCGCCACCGCCGTCAGCGGGCGGAATCGCATCTCGGGGTCGAACTTCTGCTCGAGCGCTTGCAGCGCCTTGTCGTCGGGCAGCGTGGTGGTGCTCATCCTGCGCCGCCGACTACTTGATCA
The DNA here is from genome assembly GCA_963750785.1 of uncultured beta proteobacterium. Taxonomy (GTDB): domain Bacteria; phylum Pseudomonadota; class Gammaproteobacteria; order Burkholderiales; family Burkholderiaceae_C; genus Rubrivivax. The sequence goes on from CAVVSC010000017.1 coordinate 780,466, forward strand.
AGCCTGCTTCCTTGTAGAACTTCTCCGCACCCGGGTGAAAGGGGATGCCGGCGCTGCGCACGGCGTTTTCCTTGGTGATGTACTTGCCCTTGGCGTGGCCGTTGGCCAGTTGCGCCTGGCCGGCGGGACTGAACAGCGCCTTGGTGATTTCGTAGACGGTGGCCGCATCGGCCTTGTCGCTGGTGACCCACTGCGCGCCCACGGCCAGCGTCTTCACCGCGCCCACGCCCTTGTAGGTGTCGGCGGGAATGCTGTCGTCGGCGAAGAAGGGGCTGGCCTTCTTCAGGGCGTCGGCGGCGGCGCCATCGATGGGCAGGATGTCGATACCCGTGCCCGCCGAGGCCAGCTCCGCAATCGCACCGGCAGGCGCGCCGCCGGTGAAGAAGAAGGCGTCCAGCGAACCGTCCTTCAGCTTGTCGCCGGCCTGGTTGGGCTTGATGTATTCCGGCTTGATGTCGCTTTCTTTCAGCCCGTAGGCGGACAGGATGGCGCGGGCATTCACCAGCGTGCCGGAGCCCGGTTCGTCCAGCGCCACGCGCTTGCCCTTCAGGTCGGCCACGCTCTTGATGCCCGAGCCCTTCTTGACGACGACGTGCACGCTTTCCGGGTACAGGTTGGCGATCAGGCGCAGGCCCGGCACATTGGGCTTGCCTTCATAGAGTCCCGTGCCCTTGAAGGCCCAGGTGGCCACGTCGGACTGGCTGAAGCCGCTCTCCATGGAGCCACCGGCAATGCCGTTGACATTGGCCACGCTGCCATTGCTGGCCTGCGCGGTGGCGACGATCTTGCCGGGCTGGCTCACTGCGTTGGCGATCATGCCGCCCACGGGATAGTAGGTGCCGGCGGTGCCGCCGGTACCGATGCGGAAGAACTGCTGGGCGTGCGCGGCAGTGCCTAGCAAGGCCAAGGCAGCAGCGACGGACAGGATGCGTGTGAACTTCATGCGGGCTCCTCGTTGTGCGCGCGGTTGCGCGCGGTGAAGGCGCCGATTCTTGCTCAGCGCAGCGCCAGGTCCACGGCCACGCCCACAAACACCGCAAAGCCAACCCAGTGGTTGAGGCGAAAAGCCTTGAAGCAGCCGTCGCGGCTGCGGTGGCGGATGAGCGTGTAGTGCCAGGCCGCTTGCGCAGCCGCGGCAGCCACGCCCAGCAGGAAGACCTTGCCCAGGCCCAGCGACAGCCCCAGCCCGGCCCACGACAGCAGGTAGGCGGCGTAGAAGGCCATGACGCCTGCCACGTCCATGCTGCCCAGGGTGATGGCGCTGGTCTTCATGCCGATGCGCAGGTCGTCGTCACGGTCCACGATGGCGTATTCGGTGTCGTAGGCCAGCACCCAGAACAGGTTGCCCAGCAGCAGCCACCAGGCGTGAGGCGGTACCGCGGCATTGATGGCGCGCAGGCTCCATTCGGTGCCGCCCTGGGCCGCCGCAAAGGCCATGGGGATGCCGAAGCTGAAAGCCACGCCCAGAACAGCCTGCGGCATGTTCAGCACGCGCTTGGCGTACGGGTAGATCAGTGTGACGGCCAGCGCTGCGAAACTCAGCAGGATGGCTGGCGCGCTGGTGGTCAGTACCAGTCCAAAGGCAGCCAGCGCCAGTGCCGCACCCAGCAGCAGGGCTTCTTTCGTGGACACGGCGCCGCGGGTCACCGGACGCTGCGCGGTGCGCTTGACGTGCTTGTCGAAGTCCCGGTCGGCCACGTCGTTGACGCAGCAGCCGGCGCTGCGCATCAGCACGGTGCCAGCGGTGAAGACGAGGACCAGGTGCCAGCCTGGCCAACCGTCACCGGCGATCCACAGCGCACTGAGCGTGGGCCACAAGAGCAGCAGCCAGCCGGCGGGGCGGTCCCAGCGGATCAGGTTCAGGTACAGCGACAGGCGGCTGGGTCGCTCGGCAGGGTTGCTCACAGCGGCCATTATCGGCAGCGCGCCTGTGGACCCGGCCAGAATGACGCCATGGCACCGCACAGCAATCCCCACCTGGACGTTCACCCTGACGTGGCCGCAGCCCTGGCTGCGGGCCGGCCTGTGGTGGCGCTGGAGTCCACCATCATCAGCCACGGCATGCCCTGGCCGCAGAACGTTGAGACGGCCTTGGCGGTGGAGGCAGAGGTCCGCGCACAGGGCGCCGTGCCGGCCACCATCGCCGTGCTGGACGGGCGCTTGAAGGCCGGGCTGACGCGCGAGCAGATCGACACCCTGGGCCGCGCGGGCACCACGGTGGCCAAGGCCAGCCGGCGCGACCTGCCGGTGCTCGTCGCACGGCGTGCCCACGGCGCCACCACGGTGGCGGCGACGATGATCGTGGCAGCGCTGGCGGGCATCCGCATCTTTGCCACGGGCGGCATCGGCGGTGTGCACCGCGGCGCTGAAACCAGCTTCGACATTTCCGCCGACTTGCAGGAACTGGCGCACACGCCAGTGGCCGTGGTGTGCGCCGGCATCAAGAGCATCCTGGACCTGGCCCTGACGCGCGAGTACCTGGAAACCCATGGCGTGCCGCTGATCGGCTTTGGCACCGACCGCCTGCCCGCGTTCTACAGCCGCGACAGCGGCCACGGCGTGGACGTTCGCCTGGACACGCCAGCCGAGGTGGCTGCCGTGATGCGTGCGCAATGGGGGCTGGGCTACGCGGGGGGCCTGGTGATTGCCAACCCGGTACCCGAAGCGCACGCCATGCCGCGCGAGCGCATCGACGCTGCCATTGCACAGGCTCTGGCCGAGGCTTCGGCGCAGGGCATCCGCGGCAAGGACAGCACGCCCTTCCTGCTGCAGCGTGTGAGCGAATTGACGGGCGGCCAGAGCCTGGCGGCCAACATCCAACTGGTGCTGAACAACGCGCGGCTGGCCGCGCGTGTGGCGGTGGCTTACGCCGCAGCCTGACGGCGGCGTGTGGCGCCGATTGCGCCCAGGCCAGCCAGCAGCAGCGCAATGGAGCCGGGCTCGGGCACCACCTGCGTCGTGAACGCGGTGATGCTGCCCAAGCCCTGGTCGGCGCCGACCGGCTGGTAGCTGAAGAAGGCTTCGCTGAGGTCAAAGAAGCCCGCGACCAGCGTGACGGCAGTGCTGAACGAGTCGGTGTCGGTGTAGTCGACACCCAGAAAGCTGCCCGCAGCAAACCAGGCCAGCGCCGGCAGATCGGCGTCTGCCAGCGTGAAGGTGTGACCGTCGAAATCCAGCAGGAAGCTGTCCAGGTCCACCGCACCGTCAAAACCGCTCACCGGCTCTGCGTAGGTAAAGCTGCCGCTGAAGGCCGAGCCGGACAACGGTCCGGAATCGGTCATGCCGGTGAAGTTGACCGTGGTGGCCTGGGCGCCCAGGCAGCCCAGCGCCAGGGCCGACGCAGCCAGCAGGGGCCGCAGTGAGGAGGTGAAAGACTTCATGGTGTTCCCGACAAGTTTCATTGAGCAAAGTAATTGGCGCTGAGCACGGTGCAGCCCTGGTTCTTGATCAGCAGCATGGCGCGCGGCAGCGCGGGGCCGCCGGCGTCCGGGTCGATACTGATCAGCGCGTCGGCAGCGCCGCTGGCGGTGCACTTCAGGTAGCCCTGCGCAATGGGGCTGGTGGACGTGATGCCCATGTTCTGCAGCACGGCGCGCAGGTCCACCACGTCGCCGAAGCTGAGGTCGGTGATCGTGGCGCCACCGGTGAAGCCTGCCGTGAAGACGAACCAGTCGTTGCCGCCACCACCTGTCAGCGTGCGCCGGCCGGCGCCGCTGAAGATGATGTCGTCGCCCGCCGAGCCTGCCACGGACGTGCTGGTCGCTGCTGCGGTGATGGTCTTGTAGATGGACAGGCCCACGACCACCGGGTCGTGGTCCGACGCGCGCCACGGCGCCACGAAGTACGGGTCGGCCGGGCACAGGCCGCCGCAGGTGGTCAGCGGGAACTTGAACTCGGTGTTGTAGTCCTGCAGCGGCGTTTCGTCTGCATTGATGTGCCACTCGATCGCGCCCGTGACCTTGGGCGACAGCGATGCCGTGGTGATGGCGTGGTCCAGGCGGCCGGCCGTGCCATCGAAGACATAGCTGTAGCCAAAGCCGTTGTAACGGCCGATCTGGTCGATGTAGCCGCTGCTGGTCAAGTCGAAGATGGGGTCTTCCTTTGCGTAGGCATTGAAGTCGCCCACCAGCAGCACGTCGTTGCTGCCCACCGTCGATTGCACCTGCGCGATGAAACTGCGCAGACGTTGCGCCTGCTGCACGCGCTGCAGGTTCCAGCAGCCCTGGCCGTCGCCCACGTCGTTGTTGCCGGCAAAGTCGGCATCACCCGCGGACGGGCAGCTGCCCTTGGACTTGAGGTGGTTGACGACGAGCGAGAAGCGTTCGCCGTTGGCCATCACGAAGCCCTGCGCCAGGGTGGGCCGGTTGTTGATGGGGTCGGTGTCGCTCATCGGCGCGCCCACCGGGGTCATGCGGGCCGGCTTGTAGATCATGGCCACGCGGATGGCGTCGGTGCCGGTGTTGCCGGGCAAGGGGCCCACGGCGTATTGCGCCGAGCCGATGCGCGCGTTGAGTTCGTCCACCAGGTTCTGCGCGGCGATGCTGCCGTTGTTCTGGATCTCCATGAGGCCGAAGGCGTCGGCGTCGATGGCGGCCATGGCTTCGACGATCTTGGCGCGCTGGCGGATGAACTCGTTCAGGTTGTCCGCGCCGCGGCAGTTGCCGGCGGACACGCCGCTGCCCAGGCTGCAGCCCTGGCCCGTCTGGCCCGCCACGTTGCTGCCGTTGCTGAAGGTGGTGAAGTAGTTCAGCACGTTGAAGCTGGCCACCTTCACGTTGCCACCCACCAGGTCCGGCGCGCTGGTGCGCGGGTTGGCCGTGACAAAGGCCGGCGCAACGGTCGGATGGATCTTGTAGTCGCCGGGGTCGGCGTTGCTGCTGGTGGCCAGGCCGAAGTCGATAACACCCGTCAGCGAGCCGCTGACCTGGTCACCCGCACGCGGCAGGGCGGCGGCACCCAGGTAGGGCGTGGGGTTGGGGTTCTGCAGGCTGCTGCCGTCGTCCAGGATGATGCGGCGGCGTGCGTTTTCGTTGGCCAGTGCCAGGGCCTGGGCGCTGCCCGGGCGGAAACGGTTGGTCGGTGTTTCCAGGCGGCCACCCACGGCCAGCGTCAGCTGGCCATAGCGGCCCTGGAAGAAGTTCTGTTGCACGGTCAGCTGGCCGTTCAGCGTGACCAGCATGCCCTCGTAGCGTTCCAGGTCGTCTTCCGTTGCCTCGGGCAGGCTGATCACTGTCGGCGTGATGCTGTTGCCCGTGCTGAGCAGGGCGACGCTGGTGACGGTGCCCAGTTCGGTGACCGTGCGCGCCGCGGTGTGCGCGTTGGATGCGGCGCCGGTGTTGAACTCCGTCACCGTGCCCACCACCTGCACCAGGTTGCCTACGGCCACGGCCGGGTACACCGTGCTGCTGGTGAAGACGAAGATGCCGTCCGAAGTAAGTGGGTCGCCGTCACCCACCGGGTCCTGCATGAAGAAGCCGTTGTTGACAAGCCTGGTCACCACGCCGGTGCTGCGGGCCAGGGTGCCGACCACGGGGCTCTGCGTACCGCTGCCCTGGATGGCGTAGATCGCCAGGTCCGTGGGCGTGCCGCCACCACCACCGCCACCACCACCGCCGCCACCGGAACAGGCCGACACGGTGGACGCACTGTTGTGCGGGTTGGGCGAGCCGACGCTGAAGTCGGTGCCATTGACATTGGTGTCGGTGCAGCCCTCGGCGGCGCGCAGCACGGCCGTGGTGTTGGACGGCGCCGCGGTCGGCACATTGCCTTCGCTGCAGTTGGCCGTGGTGCCGAAGCCGACAAAGTCCACCACCGCGGCGTTGCTGGTCGGGCAGGTGCCGGTCAGTGCCGTGGTGCTGTTGACCAGGGCCACCTTGCCGGCGGTCGCGCTCATGGCCGTCGTACCCGTGGCGTCGGGCGTCGGCAGGTTCTGCGTGCCACCAGCGCCTGTGGACTGCTTGATGAGGTAGTAGCCGCCAGCCGGGATGGAGCCGTTGAGCGACGTGACCGCCCAGGACGTGCCGGCCGCCGATGCGTACTGCATCGACCAGCCCGCCATGCTCACGGGCGACGTACCCGTGTTGCGCAGCTCGACAAAGTCGGCGTTGTAGAAGGAGCCGGAATTGCCCCCGCCGCCGTAGACCTGGCTGATCTGCACCGCCGCGCCGGCGGGCGCCGCAGCGCCCAGCAGCGCCAGCGACCAGGCGGCCAGCAGAGATGAGTAACGGGTGCGCAACGACGGGCGCGACGGGACGTTGGAATTCATGCGGGGTAGCCCTCCTGGCAAGACATCCGAGCCTGCTATGGGCCCGTGATGCCGGTGTGACAGTGAGTGTGCATGGCCGCACGTCCGTACGGGGGCCCACCCCCGCAGATGCAGGGGCTCGCCGGCCGGCTTCAGCCGTCCAGTTGCTTCTGGAAAACCAGACCCGCGTGTTCCCGTAGCGCGTGGAACTTGATCTTGGGCCAGTTTTCCTGCATGGCACGCAACTCGCCAGCGTATTCCAGCAGCACGGTGGGCGCGTTCACAGCGTCCAGCGCCACGCGGTGCGAATTGCCGTCGATGAAGCGCTGCAGCTCGCGTTCGCCGCCGTCCGCCGCGTCACAGGTCACCCAGCGCGCCACGTTGTAGCGGGCCGGCATGATGCGTGCCTTGCAGCCGTATTCGTGTTCCAGGCGGTGCGCCACCACCTCGAACTGCAACTGGCCGACGGCGCCCAGCAGCAGCACGCTGCCGGCCACCGGGCGGAAGACCTGGATGGCACCCTCTTCGCCCAATTGCGTCAGGCCCGCGCGCAGCTGCTTGGTCTTCAGCGGGTCGGCCACTTCCACGCTGCGGAACATCTCTGGCGCGAAGAAGGGCAGGCCGGTGAACTGCAGCTGCTCGCCTTCCGACAGCGTGTCGCCCAACTGCAGCACGCCGTGGTTGGGGATGCCGATGATGTCGCCGGCAAAGGCCTCGTCCAGCAGTTCGCGGCGCTGGCTCATGAAGGTGACCACGGTGTTGGGCCGCAATTCCTTGCCAGAGCGCGACACCTTCAGCCGCATGCCGCGTTCGAACTGGCCGCTGGCCACGCGCAGGAAGGCAATGCGGTCGCGGTGGGCCGGGTCCATGTTGGCCTGGATCTTGAAGACCACGCCACTGAACTTGGGCTCGGTGGGCGTGACTTCGCGCTGCAGGGCCGCCTTGGCGCCGGGCGGCGGCGCCAAGTCCACCAGCGCGTCCAGCACCTCCTGCACGCCGAAGTTGTTGACGGCGGAGCCGAAGAACATCGGTGTCTGGCGGCCACCGCGGAAGTCGTCCATGTTGAAGGGCGGGGCGGCGTCGGTGAGCAGTTCGATCTCGCCCTTGGCCTGCTCGTACTGCATGCCGAAGCGGTCCGCATAGGCCGGGTTGTCCAGGCCGGCCAGGATCTCGTCCGACGCCCCCTTGCGGTCCTCGCCAGGGCTGAAGACACGCATCTGCTTTTCGCGCAGGTCCATTACGCCATGGAAGGCCTTGCCCATGCCCACAGGCCAGGTGAAGGGTACGACTTCCATGCCCAGTTCCCGTTCGATCTCGTCCATCAGCACCAATGGGTCCTTCACCTCGCGGTCCATCTTGTTGACGAAGGTCAGGATGGGCGTGTTTCGTGCGCGGCAGACCTGCAGCAGCCGCCGCGTCTGCGGCTCCACGCCGTTGGCGGCGTCGATCACCATCAGGGCCGCGTCCACGGCGGTCAGCACGCGGTAGGTGTCTTCGCTGAAGTCCTGGTGGCCCGGGGTGTCCAGCAGGTTGATGACGCAGTCGCGGTACTCCATCTGCATGACGCTGGACGCCACCGAGATGCCGCGCTGCTTTTCGATTTCCATCCAGTCGGACGTGGCGTGGCGCGTGGCCTTGCGTGCCTTCACGCTGCCGGCGATCTGGATGGCGCCAGAAAACAGCAGCAGCTTCTCCGTCAACGTGGTCTTGCCCGCGTCGGGGTGGCTGATGATGGCAAAGGTGCGGCGGCGGCGCACTTCGGACTGGATGCGCTCGGGCGTGGCGGACATGGGACGGTGTGGGTGCGGGGAAACCTGCGATTATCCCGTGGCGAGCCCTGTCGCGTGCTGCTGACCAACGCCCGGCCCCATGCCCGAACTGCCCGACATCACCATCTACATCGAAAGGCTGCAGAACCTGGTGCAGGGCCGCGTGCTGCAGCGCGCACGCATGCTCAACGCCTTCGTGTTGCGCACGGCCGTGCCGCCCATGGCCAGCGCCGAGGGTCGCACGGTGGCCGGCGTCCAGCGCCTGGGCAAGCGGGTGGTGCTGGCCTTGGAGGACGGGCCCGTGATCGTCATCCACCTGATGATTGCCGGCCGCCTGCGCTGGCTGCCCACGGGCGCGAAACTGCCCGGCAGGCTGGCCTTGGCCGTCTTCGAGTTCGACAGCGGCCAGCTGGTGCTGACCGAGGCCGGCACCACACGCCGCGCGTCCATCCACGTGGTGGCGGACACCGCCGCCATGCAGGCCCTGGACCCCGGCGGCATCGACGTCATGGCCTGCAGCGCGCAGGACTTTGCCGCGCGGCTGAAGAGCGAGAACCACACGCTCAAGCGCGCACTGACCGACCCGCGCCTCTTCAGCGGCATCGGCAATGCGTATTCCGACGAGATCCTGCACCGCGCCCGGCTGTCGCCGGTGGCGCTGAGCAAGACGCTGCCAGATGACAGCGTGATGCGCCTGCTGGACGCCACGCGCGCCGTCATGTCCGAATGGACCGATCGCCTGCGCGCTGAAGCCGACCGGGCCGGCGGCTGGCCCGACAAGGTCACCGCCTTCCACCCACAGATGGCCGTGCACGGCCGCTACGGCCAGCCCTGCCCGGACTGCGGCACACCGGTGCAGCGCATCCTGCACGCCGACAGCGAACACAACTACTGCGCGCGCTGCCAGACCGGCGGCAAGCTGCTGGCTGACCGCGCCTTGAGCCGGCTGCTGAAGGCCAGCTGGCCCAAAACCGTCGACGAGCTCTGAGGCCCACCCTGACACCGAACCTGCCCCAACGCCTGCGCCAGGACACACGCGACCTGCACACCCAGTCCGAACAGGCGGGTGTGATGGCCGATCTCGTCCGGGGCCTGCTGCCGCTTGAGGCCTATTGCCTGCTGCTGCGCAACCTGCACGCGCTGTACGACGCCCTGGAAGACGGCTTGCAGCAGCGCGTCGACAACCCGGTGCTGGCCTGTGTGGACCACCCTGCACAGCACCGCCGCGCGCCGCTGGAAGTCGACCTGCTGGCGCTGCACGGACCAGGCTGGGCCGACGCGCTGCCGGTGGCGGCCACCATGCAGGCCTACGTTCAACACCTGCAGCACCTGACCGCGACGAACCCACTTGCGCTGGTGGCCCATGTCTACACCCGCAGCCTGGGCGACCTGCATGGAGGGCAGATCCTCAAGGACCGGGTGACCCGCATGCTGGCCCTGCCGGACCACGCCGGCACGGCCTTCTACGACTTCGGCCCTGAAGGAACGGTAAGGGCCCTGCGCCAGCGCCTGCGCGAAGGCCTGGCTTGCTTGCCGGTGACCGGCGAGGAAGAAGATGCCATCGTGGCCGAGGCCTGCTGGTCCTTCCGGCAGCACGTGGCCGTGTTCAGCGAACTGGCCCGTCCGTGAGCCGCGTCAGCTGCGCGTAGAGCGCGGTGGCGCGGCGCGCCGAACCTTCCAGTTCTTCCAGCAGGGGCGCCACCGAGGGTCCGCCGGAGCCGTCGGCAATGTCCATGGCCGCGATGCTGGCGTTGGTCAGGATGGCGCCAACCACCTGGTCCGTCTGCTTGTCCGGGTCGATGCCGCCGCCGAACTGCGTCAGCGACTCTTCCAGGTGGCGCCGGGCCTGTGCCGTGCGCCGCAGGTCACTGAGGTCGGTCAGCGCGATCATGCAGCCCATCACGACGCCGTCGCGTCCGGGCACCCGTTCGGCCCGCACCGACACGGCGCGCGGCGGGCTGGTGCCGTCCAGGGGTGCCACGGCCCATTCGCCGCGCCAGGGCTGGTGGGAGAGTTCGTCCAGCACACGCTGCACATGGCCGGGGCGCATGAACAGGGACGACACGGGCGTGCCCGCCGGGATGGCACCGGCAGGGCGCTGCCCTGTGTTGCCGCGCAGCGCTTCGAAGGCCTCATTGGCAAAAATGAGCCGGCCGTCCGGTCGGGTCAGCAACACCGGTTCGGCAGCGGCACCCACGGTGCTGCGGATCCGCTCCAGCTGGTGTTCGGCGATCAAGAGGCGCACAGCGTGTACCTGCACGATGATCTCCACCAGCGCCGCGCCAATGGCCCGAGCCATCAGGCGATCCGAATGCGCCCAGGGCGGCGCCGTGCCGCGCACGATCTCGCTCCAGGCCTTGAAGCTGTGCCGTGGGGACAGCTGCAGCGGGTCGTCCCCGACCATGGGCTTGGCGGGGTCACCGGCCCAGGTGACGGTGAGCAGCTGCTCCTTGCGGAACCACATGAGGTAGTCCGGCCGCGAGTTGGACAGTTTCACGGCCAGCACACCGCAAGCCGTGGGGGTTAGCGTGGCGAGCAGCGGGTTGTCCTTGCCGACGGCGCTGTGTGCAAAGGTGGTCTCGCCAGGGCTGGCGGCAGGCTGATCTTCAACCCAGCGCAGCAGGTCGCGCAGTTCGGGCGTGGACGGCGCTTCGCCGGCGGTGAGGATCTCGTCCTCATGGAACAGCGCCGCGCCCGTCGCGCCCAGGGGCTGCAGCAGCGCGCGCGGGTTGCGCAGCAGGGCCAGCCGCCAGTCGCCTTCGGTGGACGTGGCTTCAATCAGCCTCTGTTCCAGGCGCCGAACCAGCAGCGCTACCTGGGCCTGGGCGTAGTTCTCGATGGCGGCGATGCGGGTGGAGGCCACTTCCGACAGCAAGTCCAGCGCACTGCGTGTGGCGGCACTCAGTTGGCGCGGGCGGCCGTGGTGGGCTGCCAGCAGGCCCCACAGGCGCCCGTCGCGCACCAGCGACGTCGACATGGACGCGGTCACGCCCATGTTGCGCAGGTATTGGCGGTGCACGGGTGACATGCTGCGCAGCTGGCACATCGACATGTCCAGCGGCTGGCCGTTGTCCGGCCGCATCACGGGCAGGATGGGCGCTGCCGTGTATTCCACGTCGACCAGCATGCGCACGCGGTTCTTCACGTACAGCGCGCGGGCCTGCGACGGGATGTCGCTGGCCGGATAGTGATGGCCGAGGAAGGGGTCCAGCCGCGGGTCGCAGGCCTCGGCGATGACCTGACCATGGTCGTCGGCGTCAAAGCGGTAGACCATGACGCGGTCGTAGCCGGTCAGTTCCTGTGCCAGCTTCACCAGCGTGTCGGCCAGGGTCTGGATGCTGGCCGTGCTGGTGATGCGGCGCACGGCATCGGCCAGAGTCGCCGCGCCCTGCTCGCCTTCCAGCGGTGTGCGCAGCAGCGCCGGGCCGTCGTGCGGTTCCAGCTCCAGTACCAGGCCGCCACCGGGCGGCCGGTGCAATGCCCCGTCCACGGACCGCTGCTGCTGACCGCTGCCCAGATTCATGCTCAGCAGCACGGGCTCGCGGCCCAGGTGCTGCAAGGCTTCCATGACACGGCTGGCCACGTTGCCGCCAACACGCGTCAAAGGCTGGCCCAGCAGTTCGGCGGCCGGCACGCCCAGCACGTCCGCCGTGTTGGTGCTGGCTTGCAGCACGCTCAAGCTGCCTTCACTGAGCAGCAGCAGCGCGCCGTGCGGCTGCACCGAGCCTGCGAGGTGAATGGGCTCGCGCTCGCAGTTGGTCAGGTCGGCCTGACCGAAAGCGGGTACTTCGTCCACAGCGCTCAGTTGACGCTGGGTGCCCCGCCGCTGAGGCCGACCTGGGCGTTCAGCGACAACCCGAGCTGGTTCATGCGCAGCAACAGCGCAGGCACTTTCATGCCCAGCGTGGCAGATGCTGCGTCCAGATGGCCGCCGCTGCTGCGCAATGCGGCCTGGATGAAATGCAGTTCGGCCATGCGGCCGGCTTCGGCCAGCAGTTCGGACAAGGACAGATGGCCCAGGCGGTTCACCAGTTGGGTCACGTCCAGGGCCAGTTCGGTCGCGGTGCCCACGGGCGCCGCCAGCGTGGCCGGGCGCAGCGTGAAGCCGATGTGTTCCTGGTCCCCTTCGGCCAACAGTGCGGCCGAAACGCTGGTCATCAGCGCGGGCGATCCGGGCGTGCGCAGGGCCACGGTGGCGTGGCCCACGATGCCGCGGGTGCGCACGCGCGCCAGCAGTGTGGACCACTGCAGTGGGTCGCCGCCCAATGCGTCCGCCAGCTGGCGGCCACGCAGCCGGGATTCGCTGGGCGCTTCGCAAAGTTCAACAAAGGCAGCGTTGGTCCACAGCACGCGGCCGGCGGAATCGGTTACGACCACGGCGTCAGGCGTCTGGCTGACGAAGTCCAGCACGGCCTGCGGATCGGTCGCCGAAGGCACGGCGCGACGTGCACGCAGCAGCAGGCAAAGCTGCTCTTCAGCGCGGAAGGGCGTGGCGGAAAGATCGATGGCCATGCCGCTGCCAGCCACCCGCAAGCGCACCTCGGCGGCACGGCCCGTGGCACGGGCAGTGATCAGCAGTTCGTCCAGTGACGCCCGGGCGCCCGGTTCCAGCCAACGGTTGAGCGTCTGGCCATTCATCGAAGCGCTGGGCGTTTCGAACAGCGGGCCGGCGGCCGGGTTGGCTTCCAGCACGGTCAGTGTGGCCGCGTCCAGCACCACCACGGCGTCCTGCGCCACCTGGAAGAGCTGGCGGTAGCGGCTTTCGGTCTGGCGGCGTACCCAGTATTCGCGTTCCAGTTCCTGCTGGGCGTCCAGAAAACGCTGCTGGATGGCGCCGATCGCGCGCAGGTCCCGGCCCACCGCCAGCACCGGGCCCTGGTTGCCCAGGCGCACAGCGGCCCAGGACACGGGGATGTCGCTGCCGGAGGGCGATGGGTGGTTGAGTTCGCGCCGCTGCGACACGCCGTGCTGCTGTGCCTCGTGCAGCAGCAACTCCACTTTCTTGCGCGCGGACTGGCCCACGGTGTCCACCCAAGGGCGGCCCACCCATTCCTGGCCATCCTGGTGCAGGGCCGCCGTCCCTTCCGCCACCGTGCGGATGACACCGTCCTCGCCAATGACCAAGGCAATGTCGCCCGCCACGCGGACAACAGTAGACGCGAGCTCCGGCGCCAGGTCGGAAAGGCGCGAGCCAGGGTCAGGTTGAGACGGTTCCATGCCCGGCAAGGTACCACAGTGGCCCGTTCTTGGGCTGTTGACCGGGCTGGCGCGGCGCTGGAGACCCGGCCAGGGGCTGCAAAATCAGGCCGTCAGGCGCTTCACGCCGGTCAGCGGACAGGCGTAGATGGCGTTGCGCAGCGCTGCTATGGCTTCGTAGCGCGGGAAGGTGCGCCGCCAGACCAGCACCACGCGCCGCGTCGGCACCGGGGCCGAGAATTTCACGTAGCGCACGTGGGGCTGCTTTTCAGCGGGCACGCTGAGCTGAGGCACCACGGTCATGCCCATGCCGCTGGCCACCATGTACTTGATGGTCTCCAGGCTGCTGCCTTCAAAGGACTTGCGGATGCCGTCCGTGGCGCTGGAAAAGCGTGCGTATTCCGGGCAGACCTCCAGCACGTGGTCGCGGAAGCAGTGCCCCGTGCCCAGCAGCAGCATGGTCTCGTTCTTCAGCTCTTCCGTGCTGAGGCTCTTGCGCTTGGCGAAGGGGTGGTCCACGTGCACGGCTGCCTGGAAGGGCTCGTCGTACAAGGGCGCCACGGCCAGGCCGGTGTCGGGGAAGGGTTCGGCCAGGATGGCGCAGTCCAGCTCACCGGTGCGCAGCATGTCCAGGAGGCGTGCGGTGAAATTTTCCTGCAGCACCAGGGGCATTTGCGGCACGCGGTCGATGGCCTGGCGCACCAGGTCCGGCAGCAGGTAAGGGCCGATCGTGTAGATGACGCCCACACGCAGCGGGCCGGAGATCGGGTCCTTGCCCAGCTTGGCGATTTCCTTGATCGACGCGGCCTGCTCGATCACCTGTTGCGCCTGGCGCACGATCTGTTCACCCAGCGGCGTGACGCTGACCTCGCTGGCGCCTCGCTCGAAGATCTTCACGTCCAGCTCTTCTTCCAGTTTCTTCACCGCCACGGACAAGGTGGGCTGGCTCACGAAGCAGGCCTCGGCAGCGCGCCCGAAGTGCCTTTCCCGCGCGACGGCAACGATGTACTTGAGCTCGGTCAGGGTCATGTCTGCATTGTGGCCAAAGCTTCAAAGCCCTCAGGCACGGACGTAGTCGGCCTTGCTGCCCAGCCAGCGATCCACATGCCTTTGCGCCGCCGTCGGGTGCTGGGCCAGCAGTTCCGGCGCCACCGCGCGGGCATGCGCCAGCAGGTCCTTGTCCTCGGCCAGGTCAGCAAAGCGCAGCAGGGCATCACCGCTTTGCCGCGAACCCATGAATTCGCCCGGGCCGCGAATGTCCAGGTCGCGGCGTGCAATCTCGAAGCCGTCCGTGGTTTCCACCATCGCCTTCAAGCGCGCCTTGCCCGTGGGCGACAGGGGCGCGGTGTAGAGCAGCACGCACACGCTGGCCACTGCACCGCGGCCGACACGGCCACGCAGCTGATGCAACTGCGCCAGCCCGAACCGCTCGGCGTGTTCAATGACCATCAGGCTGGCGTTGGGCACGTCCACACCCACTTCAATGACCGTGGTGGCCACCAGCAGTTTCATCTCGCCGGCGGTGAAGCGCTGCATCACAGCGGCCTTTTCCGCCGGCGCCATGCGGCCATGCAGCAAGCCCACCAGGGTGTTGGGCAGGGCCGCGCTCAGTTCGGCGTGGGTGGCGGTGGCGTTCTGCAAGTCCAGGTGTTCACTCTCTTCCACCAGCGGACACACCCAGTAGACCTGCCGGCCCTGGTCCACTTCCTGGTGGATGCGCTGCACCACCTGGTCGCGCCTGCCGTCTTCGAACAGCTTGGTGACGATCGGTGTGCGGCCGGGTGGCAGTTCATCCAGGGTGCTGAGTTCCAGGTCGGCGTAATAACTCATTGCCAGGGTTCTGGGGATGGGCGTGGCACTCATCATCAGGAGATGCGGTTCCAGCACCGCCGTGCCGTGCGAGGCCTGCAGCTTTTCCCGCAAAGCCAATCGCTGCGCCACACCGAAGCGGTGCTGTTCGTCCACCACGGCCAGGCCGAGCCGGGCGAACGCCACATCGCGCTGAATGACGGCGTGCGTGCCCACCACCAGCAAGGCCTCGCCGCTGGCCACCTGCGCCAGCATCTGCTTGCGTTCCTTGCCTTTGCGACTGCCCGTGAGCCAGGCCACGGTGATGCCCAGCGGCTGCAGCCACTGCACCAGCTTGCGGAAGTGCTGCTCGGCCAGGATTTCGGTGGGCGCCATGAGCGCGCATTGCCAGCCGTTGTCCATGGCCACGGTGGCGGCCAGCGCGGCCACGATGGTCTTGCCGGACCCTACGTCACCCTGCAGCAGGCGGTGCATGGGCTGCGTGCGCGCCAGGTCGGCCACGATCTCTGCCACGACGCGCGTCTGGGCGCCCGTCAGTGTGAAGGGCAGTGCCGCGCGGAAGCGCGTGCTGATGCCATCCGCTGCAGGCTTGAGCGAAGGCGCCTGCAGCAGCGCGCGAGCGGCGCGGGCCTGGGCTTGCGCCAGCTGCTGGGACAGCAGCTCGTCAAATTTCAGTCGTTGCCAGGCCGGGTGGCTGCGGTCCTCCAGCGCCCCGAGCGCACCACCCTTGCCAGGGTGGTGCAGCTGCAGCACGGCGTCGCGCAGCGTCGGCAAGCCGGCGGGCACGGTGCCCTCGGGCAGGATTTCGTGCAGCGGCGCGCGCGTCAGCGCAGACGCCACGGCCTTGCGCAGGTAGGTCTGCGGCAGCTGGGCGCTGCTGGGGTAGACGGGTGTGAGCGTGGCCGGCAGCGGCGTGTCAGTTGTGACAGCGCGGAATTCCGGGTGGATCATCTCCCGCCCCAGGAAGCCACCCCGCACCTCGCCGCGCACGCGCACCAGGTTGCCTACGGACAGGGTCTTCTGGTTGCTGGGGTAGAAGTGCAGCAGTCGCAGCAGCAGTTCGCCGCTGTCGTCGGCCACCCGCACCACCAATTGCCGACGGCCGCGGGTGTCGACCCGGCACTCCGTCACCACACCCTGCACCTGGGCGGTGTCGGTGTCGCGCAAGGTGGCGATGGGGCGCAACACCGTCTCGTCCAGGTAGCGCAGCGGGATGTGCAGCGCCAGGTCGATGTCGCGGACCAGCCCCAGCTTGTGCAGGGCGCGGGCCGGGGCGGACAAGGTGTCTCCGTCCGCCTTGCGCTTGGCGCGCGCAGGGGCGGACAGGGTTTCAGCGGGGTCTTTGGCCGGCGTGTCAGACGCCGTCTTGCTTGGCATGGAACAATTTTGACCGTGTCCACACCCTTCAACCCCCCGCCGCGCGTCTTCACGGTTGCGGACTTCGACTTCCATCTGCCGCCCGAACTGATCGCCCAGCACCCGGCCGCGGAGCGCAGCGGCTCGCGGCTCTTGGACGGCAGCGGCCGCTTGCCGGTGGACCGCGTGTTCCGCGACCTGCCAGCCCTGCTGCAGCCCGGCGACTTGCTGGTCTTCAACGACACGCGGGTCATCAAGGCGCGGCTGCTGGGCGAAAAGCCCACGGGCGGAGCGGTGGAAGCCCTGGTCGAACGCATCCTGCCGAAGCACGAGGTCTGGGCCCACCTGCGTGCCAGCAAGAGCCCCAAGGCAGGCACCGCAGTGCGCTTTGCCAACGCCTTTGACGCCGACGTGCTGGGCCGCGCCGGGCCTGAAGATTCACTCTTCCACCTGCGCTTTCCGGCCGACCCGCTGGAGCTGCTGCAGCAGCACGGCCATGTGCCGCTGCCGCCCTACATCACCCACGCCGATTCGGCCGAAGACGAGCGCCGCTACCAGACGGTGTTTGCGGCGCGTCCTGGCGCCGTGGCCGCACCAACGGCAGCACTGCACTTTGACGACGCTCTGCTGGCGGCGCTGCAGGCCCGGGGGGTGGACCGTGCCGCCGTCACGCTGCACGTGGGTGCGGGCACCTTCCAGCCCGTGCGCGTGGACCGCCTGTCCGACCACCGCATGCACAGCGAATGGTTCGAAGTCAGCGCCGCCACGGTGGCCGCCATCGAAGCCACGCGCCAGCGCGGCGGGCGTGTCGTGGCCGTGGGTACCACCACGCTGCGTGCACTGGAAAGTGCTGCACGCGCGGCCGGTGACGGGCCGCTGCAAGCCTTCACCGGAGAGACCGACATCTTCATCACGCCGGGCTTCGCCTTCCGCGTGGTTGACCGCCTGGTCACCAACTTCCACCTGCCGCGCAGCACACTGATGATGCTGGTCAGCGCATTCGCGGGCCACGAGCACATCTTGGCGCTGTACCGCCATGCGGTGGAGTCGCGCTACCGCTTCTTCAGCTATGGCGACGCCATGCTCTTGACACGGGCCTGAGCCCAACCTGCAAGCCGGGCTGAGACAATGCCCGCATGTTGACGTTCGACCTGCTGAAGACCGAAGGCCATGCACGCCGTGGCCGCCTCACGCTCAACCACGGCGTGGTGGAAACGCCCATCTTCATGCCTGTGGGCACCTACGGCACGGTCAAGGGCGTCATGCCGCAAAGCCTGCTGGACATGGGCGCGCAGATCATCCTGGGCAACACCTTTCACCTGTGGATGCGCCCGGGCCTGGACGTGCTGAAGACCTTTGGCGGGCTGCATGGCTTTGAGCGCTGGGACAAGCCCATGCTCACCGACAGCGGCGGCTTCCAGGTGTGGAGCCTGGGTGAGATGCGCAAGATCAGCGAGGAAGGCGTCAAGTTCGCCAGCCCCGTCAACGGCGACAAGCTCTTTCTGACGCCCGAAGTGAGCATGCAGATCCAGACGGTGCTCAACAGCGACATCGTCATGCAATTTGACGAATGCACGCCCTACGAGACCAAGGGCCACATCACCACCGAAGCCGAGGCACGCAAGTCCATGGAGCTGAGCCTGCGCTGGGCCAGGCGGTCGCAAGCCGAATTCGCGCGGCTGGAGAACCCCAATGCCTTGTTCGGCATCGTGCAGGGCGGCATGTTCGAAGTCCTGCGCCAGGAGTCGCTGGAGCAGCTGGTGGAGTTGGACCTGCCGGGATACGCCGTGGGCGGTGTCAGCGTCGGTGAGCCCAAGGACGAGATGCTGCGCATCATGGCGCACACGCCGCACCGGCTGCCCGCGCAAAAGCCGCGCTACCTGATGGGTGTGGGCACGCCGGAAGACCTGGTGGAAGGCGTGGCGCAGGGCGTGGACATGTTCGACTGCGTCATGCCCACGCGCAATGCACGCAACGGCCACCTGTTCACGCGCTTTGGCGACCTGAAGATCCGCAACGCCAAGCACCGGCAAAGTGAACGCACGCTGGACCCGACCTGCGGCTGCCATACCTGCGCCAGCGGCTTCAGCCGCGCCTACCTGCACCACCTGGACCGCTGCGGCGAGATGCTGGGCCCCATGCTGGCGACCATCCACAACCTGCACTATTACGTGAACCTCATGTCCGAGGTGCGGCAGGCGCTGGACGAAGGCCGTTTCGAAATCTTCCGCGCCCAGTTCAAGGCCGACCGGGCGCGCGGCGTCGACTGAAGGCGTGAAGCTGCTGCGCCGCATCCTCAACGGGCTGCTGGGCGTCGTGCTGACGCCCGTCATCCTCTTTGAAGAGTGGGGCTGGGAGCCGCTGCGCAAGCTGGCCGCCTGGGTGGCCAATTCTTGGCCGCTGGCTTGGCTGAACCGCCGCATCGCCCGGCTGCCGCCCTATGCGGCGCTGGCGCTGATGGCGGTGCCGTCCATGACCATCATTCCGGTGAAGGTCGTGGCCGTGTGGCTCATTGCGCGCGGCCTGGTGGGTTGGAGCGTGGCCTTGCTGGTGGTGTCCAAGCTGCTGGGCACCGCCCTGCTGGCGCACCTGTTTTCGCTGACCCAGCCGGCGCTGATGCGCATTGGCTGGTTCGCCCGGGCCTACACGAAGTGGGTGGCGTGGAAGACCGATCTCATGCTGCGGGTGAAGGCCACGGCGGTCTGGCGCGCCGGGCACCGCTGGTCGGCACGCGTGAAGGCCGTCTGGCGAGGCCGCAACGCTGCCTGAGCGCGCTTGGCCGGCGCTGACCAAGCGCGGGCTATCCTCACTCCTCGCCCTGCGCGTCGCCGCGCCAACAGGTTCGCAATATCCCATGCATGCAGACCTCGCCCCAGACGACGCAGCGGCCACGCTGAGGCAGATGCAGGCCGCGCGCCTGTTCGCGAACCTTGACCACAGCGCATTGCACGACGTGTTGGCCCGCGCCCAGTTGCTGCAGGTACCCGCTGGCACGGAACTGGCCCACGAAGGCCGTGACGAGCACGACTTCTTCGTGCTGCTGGACGGCGAGCTCACCGTGACCCTGGCACTGGACGACGGCAGCCCGCCACTGGAGGTGGGCAACATCCGGCCGGGGGGCAGCTTCGGAGAATTGGGTGCCTTGCTGGGCGAATCGCGCACCGCCACCGTGGCCGCGTCGCGGGCCTCCCGCCTCTTGCGTCTGGACCCTGCCGCGCTGCAGAGCCTGTTCGCCAGCTGCCCGAGCTTCGGCTGGGCCTTCAGCCGCGAAGTGGCGCACGGCCTGAAAGCCGCGCTGGCGGTGAAGAACGAACTGCAGGCCGACACGCACCCGGAAACCGTGGTCATGGACGTGCCAGCCATCGACCGCATGCGCGAATACGCGGCCGTGTACTACGCGTCGGCCTTGCGCACCGTGCTGCGCCAGCACCGGCTGATCGTGGACCGCCAGTTCCCCTTCTACGAGGCCGTGTTGCGGCTGGGCGTGGACGAGCGCCTGCGTTGGCATGCCTTGTTCGGCGTCGGACCGGATGCGCCGCAGGCGCCGCCTTTCACCTTCCACACCACCGTGGGCACCCTGGTGCTGATGAAGGTGGTGTCGGACGTCGGCATCAACTTCCGCAACCTGCTGCACCTGCGGTCGGAAATGGCGCTGTCGCCGCTGGACGTGGAGCCCGGCACTGATTACCGCTTGCGCGCCCGGCTGGCCGACATCCTGGTCTTGCGCGGGGACCGGGTCGTGCTGGTGGTGGACTCGCGACTGAACGACACCAGTGGCCGGTTGGTGCGCAGCTTCCGGGACTTCTTTGTCATCCTGAACCTGCAGCCACAGCATGTGCAGGCACTGCAGGCCAGCAAGGGCTTTGGCAGGCTGGATGCGTCCGAGCTGCGCGACGCGTCGCGGCGCCGGTCCAAGTTGGCCGGCCGCGCCGCGGTGCGCCGCACCACGGTCGACATTCCGCAGGACATGGGTGTGCGCTACGGCAAGCTGTCGGGCGACATGAACCTGGTGCACACCACGGCGCTGGCCGCGCAGTTGTTCGGGCACCCGCGGCCCTTTGTGCAGGGCCTGTTCACGGCCAACCAGGTGCTGGCCATCCTGTCGGCCGATTCCGTCGCGCGGCTGCAGCAGTTCCGCATCTCCTTCACGCAGCCCGTCTTCACCGGGCAGCCGGTGGCGGTGCTGACCACAGAGGGCGATTACGAGGTGCTGGACAGCGAAGACAAGGTGCTGGCCTTCGGCAACTTCACGCGGGACGCTGAATGAACGCCTGATCAGGCCGTTTGAGAACGTTCCAGCGCGCTCTTGGCGCCGTCAAACTGGGCCAGGGCCGTGGCCAGCCAGGGCAGCACAGGCTGCAGCGTGCCGAACAGGGTGTGCGGCGGGTTGGCCACGAACACGCTGCTGCCCATCATGCCGAAGCCGCGTTCATCCGCCTGCGCGACGGTCAGGCGCGCCAGCAACCAGCCCTTCTTGCCGGCGGTGTCCACGGCGGCCTTCAGGCGCTGTGGCAGTTGCGTGGCTTCCACCAGCTGCACCTGCGGCAGCCAGATGATGACCACGCATTCCGGGAAGCGCTGCAGCGATTCCCGCAGCGCGCCCAGCACGCGCACGTAGTCGGTCTTGATCTCGTAGGGCGGGTCGATCAGCACCACGCCGCGCCGCGTGGGCGGCGGCAGGTGGGTCTTCAGCGACGCGTAACCGTCGCTCAGCTTGCATTCCACGCCAGGCACGTCGCCCAGGTAGCTGGCCAGGATCTTGAAGTCCGTGGGGTGCAGTTCGTGCAGGCGCAGTTGGTCCTGTTCGCGCTTCATGGCCTGGGCCACGGCGGGTGAACCCGGGTACTGCTTGATGGCCTTGCCGTCGTTGAAGGCGCGCACCAGGTCCACCAGTTCCTGCACGGGCGGCGGCAGGTCCTTGCGGGCCAGCAGGCGGCCCACGCCTTGTTCGTATTCCGCGGTCTTGCGTGCGTAGTCGCCCTCCAGCGAATAGCCGCCGGCGCCGGCGTGCGTGTCCACGTAGCGCCAGCCCTTGTCCTTCTGGTTCATGTGGTCCAGCACCTGGTACAGGACCAGGTGCTTCAGCACGTCGGCATGGTTGCCGGCGTGGAAGGCGTGTCGGTAGGCGAGCATGGCGCGGACTGTGCCACGGCTCGCGGGTTAACCTCAGTCCATGACATCACTTTTCGATTCCATCCACATCGGCGACATCGATCTCGCCACCCGCGTCGTCATGGCCCCGCTCACGCGCAACCGCGCCAGCCCCGGCCAGGTGCCCAACGACCTCATGCGCCAGTACTACGAACAGCGTGCCAACCCGGCCACGGGTGCGGGCTTGCTGATCACCGAAGCCACGCAGATCAGCCCCATGGGCCAGGGCTACAAGGACACGCCCGGCATCCACAGCGCGGAACAGGTGGCGGGCTGGCGCCGGGTGACCGACGCCGTGCACGCCCAGGGTGGGCGCATCGTGGTGCAGCTGTGGCATGTGGGGCGCGTCTCGCACACGTCCTTGCTGCCAAGCGGTGTGGCGCCCGTCAGCAGCACGTCGCGCGCGGCCAAGAGCAACACATTGGGCGCGGAGGGCCGTGTGGCCTGCTCCGAACCGCGCGCGCTGCACACCGACGAATTGCCCGGCATCGTGGCCGACTACGTGCAGGCCGCGCGGAACGCCATGGCCGCCGGCTTTGACGGCGTGGAGGTGCACGCGGCCAATGGCTACCTGATCGACCAGTTCCTGCGCGACAGCATCAACGACCGCGCGGATGCCTACGGTGGCTCCATCGCCAACCGCGCGCGCCTGCTGGTGGACGTGATGCAGGCCGTCGCAGGGGCCATTGGCGGCGGCCGCACGGCTGTGCGTCTGTCGCCGGTGACGCCTTCCAACGACGCGCCACAGGACAGCGACCCGCAGGCCCTGATGGACCATGTGGCCCGGCACCTGGCGCCGCTGAGGCTGGCCTATGTGCACGTGGTGGAAGGCGCCACCGGCGGCGCACGCGACTTTGCACCTTTTGACTACGCGGCCTTGCGCGACCGCTGCCAGGCTCCTTGGATGGTCAACAACGCTTACGACCGTGCGATGGCGCTGGACGCGGTAGCCAGCGGCCGGGCCGACCTGGTCGCCTTCGGCAAGCCCTTCATCGCCAACCCCGACCTCGGCCGCCGCTTGCGCGAAGACGCACTGTGGAACGCACCCAATGTGAAGACCTTCTACGGCGGTGGCGCCGAGGGCTACACGGACTACCCGGCACTGGCGTGAAGGTGCCCGCGTTCAGTCGCGCCGCGCGCGGGACATAAACAGTTCCCGCAGGTTCACGTCCCGAGGACCGGGCTCCAGGGTAAAGGACTCGCCAGCACCCACCGTGCCCGGCTGCAGCACGGCCAGGTAGGCGCCGCAGAAGCCGGACTGCTTCATCAGCGTGCTGGCGTGCGAAAAGCCCAGGGCGGCGTCGAACTTGAAGCAGGGCAGGCGCGGTTCGCTCACCACCAGGGTGCAGTGGGGCAGGCGCAGGCGGTCGCCGACCCAGAGCTCGGTTTCGCGCAGGCCTTGCAGCAGCAGGTTTTCGCCGAACAGGCCCGGTGGCAGTGGGTCGTCCCACAAGCCGACTCGGGCCTGCGCACGCACGGTCTGCCAGAAGGGGCCGTGTTCGCTGGGGTAGGCGTAAACGGCCTTGGACAGCCCGCCATGCACGGACAGGTCGGCCTGCTCGTCGCCCTGCAGGCCCAGCGGGCCCACGGGCACGGAGCCTGCAACGGGCTGTTTGTGGATGGCTGTTTGCAGATTGCGGCCGTCGATGACGGTTTTGCGCGCGCGGCCGGTGCACACCTGCAGGACTTTGGGAGAGCTCATGCCCGCAATTGTCCGGTGCACACTGCCGCCCATGAAGCGCACCGTTCTCATCCTCACGCTGGCCGTCGCGTTGTCCCTGGGACTGACGGCTTGCGGCACCACCACCGTCGTCAACCCCGTCACCGGCCGCAGCGAGCGCACCGTGATGGACGAGCCCACCGAGATCGCCGAAGGCGCCAAGGCGCACCAACAAATCCTGGCCGAAACACCCGCGCTGAACAGCCCGGCGCTGCAGGCCTACGTGAACGGCGTGGGTCAGAAGCTCGCGGCCCAATCGCACCGGGCGCAGCTGAAGTGGACCTTCACCGTGCTGGACAGCGCCGAGATCAACGCGTTTGCGCTGCCTGGCGGCTATGTCTACGTGACGCGCGGCATCATGGCCTACCTCAATGACGAGGCCGAGCTGGCTGGCGTGCTGGGGCACGAGATCGGGCATGTCACCGCCCGACACGGCGCGCAGCGCGCCACGCAACAGCGCTCTGCCGGCGTGGGCGTGCTGGCAGCCACGGTGCTGGGCGCGGTGCTGGAAGGCGTGGGTGTGAGCGGTGCGGCCAACGCTGCCAACCAGGTCGGCCAGACGGTGGCCGCCGGCCGCCTGGCCAGCTACAGCCGCGACCAGGAAAGCCAGGCCGACGAACTGGGCGCGGAGTACCTGGCGCGCAACCGCTACAACCCACGCAACATGGTGGAAGTGATCCAGGTGCTGAAGAACCAGGAGCGCTTTGCGGCCGACCAGGCCAAGGACGAAGGCAAGCCCGCGCCACAGGGCGCGAACTGGCTCAGTTCGCACCCCAGCAATGACAAGCGGCTGGCCGACATCCAGCAGGTGGCCCAGCGCTACGCCACCAGCCAGCCTGGCGGCTACGCCGATGACGGCCGGGGCCGCTACCTGAAGGCCATCGAGGGCATGCCCTTCGGCGACAGCGCCGAACAGGGCCTGGTGCGCGGACGCCAGTTCTTCCATGACGGCCTGGACATCGCCTTGACCGCGCCCGAGGGCTGGCGCATCCAGAACGGCGCCGAGGCCATCACCCTGGTCAATGGCGCCGCAAACGCCGGCCTGATCGTTCGGCTGGTGCCGGCCCAGGCGGGCACGACACACGACGAGATCATCCGCAAGCTCTTCAAGCCGGATGACGTGCGGACCGACAAGCGCAGCCTGAACGGCTTGCCCGCCACGCATTTCAGCGGCACCGTGCGCAATCCCCAGGGGCACGCGCAGCCGGTGCAGGCCACCCTGGTCACCGGGCCAGGCCAGCGCACCTACCTGCTGCAGGCGGCCGCCAAGGACGCCGCGGCGCTGCAGCGGGCCGCTGCGCCGCTGCAGGAAGCCGAATCGTCCTTTCGGGCGCTGAGCCCGGCCGACCGCGTGGCAGCCAAGCCCTGGCAGGTGCGCACCGAGCCCATGCCCGCCGGCGGGTTCGCGGAACTTGCGCGCCGTTCGACGCAGACCGAGACCCATTTGCGGCTCGTTAACGGCGTCTATGGCGGCGGTGCCGACCCCCCGCTGGGTGCGGCCGTGAAGCTGGTGCAGTAGCCGCCCAGCCGCACCCAAGGAGCGGGACCGACCCGTGCCGTGCGCTATGCATCAGCTCATGCGGGATTTGCATGACCCCGCCCAGGCCGGTGGTTACGGCGTGATTACATTGCGCCCACAATTCCGTCCCCACCCTGGGCAACCAGGGCGAGCGGCATTCGGCGAACGTCGGTCAGGCGGCCTGCAGCTGGCAAGGCAAGCAGTGGACAGTCGGTCGGCATTCGCCCAATTCCGCTTCCTTTGTCTTAGCCATGATTGGAGATCCCATGAACCGTCCCGTGCTGGAAGGCCTGCGCCTGAACGTGCCTGCCCACGTGCAACACACCCGACTTGTTGAGTGGGTGGCACAAATCGCGGCGCTGACCGAAGCTGCCGAAGTCTGCTGGTGCGACGGCTCCGAAGCCGAGTACAGGCGTCTCACCGAGCAATTGGTGGCGGCCGGTACCCTGATGAAACTCAACCCGGAACTGCGCCCGCGCAGCTTCCTGGCCCGCAGCGACGCGTCGGACGTTGCGCGCGTGGAAGACCGCACCTACATCTGTTCTGAAACCAAGGACGAAGCCGGCCCCACCAACAACTGGATGGCCCCGGCCGAGATGCGGGCGCTGTTGCAGACCGGAAACCAAGCCTTGTTCAAGGGCGCGATGAAGGGCCGCACGATGTACGTGGTGCCCTTCAGCATGGGCCCGCTGGGCAGCCACATCGCCCACATCGGCGTGGAACTGACCGACAGTCCCTACGTGGTGATCAGCATGCGCACCATGACGCGCATGGGCCGTGGCGCGTTGGACGTGCTGGGCGCCACTGGCGACTTCGTGCCCTGCGTGCACACCGTCGGCGCCCCGCTGGAAGCCGGCCAGAAAGACGTGGCCTGGCCTTGCAACCCCACCAAGTACATCGTGCACTACCCGGCCACGCGCGAGATCTGGTCGTACGGTTCCGGCTACGGCGGCAATGCGCTGCTGGGCAAGAAGTGCTTTGCGCTGCGCATCGCGTCCAACATGGGCCGCGATCAGGGCTGGCTGGCCGAACACATGCTCATCCTGGGCGTGACCAACCCCCAGGGCAAGAAGTACCACGTGGCCGCCGCCTTCCCCAGCGCCTGCGGCAAGACCAACTTCAGCATGCTGGTGCCGCCCAAGGGCTACGAAGGCTGGAAGGTCACGACGATTGGCGACGACATCGCCTGGATCAAGCCCAACGCGGATGGACGGCTGTACGCCATCAACCCGGAATCGGGCTACTTCGGCGTTGCACCGGGCACGAATTACCACACCAACCCGAACTGCATGGACTCCATGAAGTCCGACGTGGTCTTCACCAACGTCGCGCTCACCGATGACGGTGACGTGTGGTGGGAAGGCATGACCGACACGCTGCCCGCGCACCTGATCGACTGGCAGGGCAACGATTGGACACCGGCCATCGCCAAGGAAACCGGTGCCAAGGCCGCCCACCCGAATTCGCGCTTCACGGTGGCCGCCACCATGAACCCGGCGCTGGACCCGGAATGGGACAACCCCGCCGGTGTGCCGATTGACGCCTTCATCTTCGGCGGCCGCCGCAGCACCACTGTGCCGCTGGTGACCGAGGCCCGCAACTGGAGCGAAGGTGTCTACATGGCAGCCACCATGGGCAGCGAAACCACCGCCGCCATGGCCGGTGGCAATGGCACCGTGCGCCGCGACCCCTTCGCCATGCTGCCTTTCACCGGCTACAACATGGCCGCCTACTTCCAGCATTGGCTGAACATGGGCGGCAAGCTGATGGCCCAGGGCGCCAAGCAGCCGCGCATCTACTGCGTGAACTGGTTCCGCAAGGGCGCCGACGGCAAGTTCGTCTGGCCGGGCTACGGCGAAAACATGCGCGTCCTGGAATGGATGCTGGGCCGCATCGAAGGCAAGGCCGGTGGCGCCGAGAACCTCTTCGGCACCAGCCCGCGCTTTGAAGACATGCGCTGGGACGGCCTGTCTTTCACGCGCGACCAGTTCAACACCGTCATCGGCATCGACAAGGCCGCCTGGCAGCAAGAGCTGGCTTTGCACGCCGAGCTGTTCAAGCAGCTGGAAAACGGCCTGCCCGCCGAGTTGCCGGCCACCAAGGCGCGGATCGAAGCGCGCCTGGCGGCCGAGTAAGGCGCCGGAGCCTTCGCGCTTGAGCGCTGCGGCGCAACTGCTGGACGCCTTCGACCGCCAGGTCGGCTGGTGCTGGCAAGGCGCGTCGCCGTTCAGCGCGCGGGTGCTGGCGCGCAGCCGAGCTTGGCTGGCAGCGCACGAAGACGCGCTGGACGAACTGGCGGCGGTGTCGAACGACCCGTTGGCCGCAGCAGTGTCGCTGCGCTGGCTGTCCGGGCTTCACCACCTGGCCTTGATGGACCGGGAGCCCTGGGCTTCCTTGTGGCCGCCGTCCATAGGTGAAGTGAGCGACCGCTCATTGGACGAGGCCATCGCCCTGGCTTGGCGCGGCGAGCACGGCCACATGCGTGCCGCGCTGTCGAATGCGCCGCAGACCAACGAAGTGCAGCGCAGCGTGGCGCTGCTTCCCGGCTTGCTGCACGTGGCGTCGAAAACCGACTTGCCCTTGTCGCTGAACGAAATCGGCTCGTCGGCGGGTTTGAACCTCTGGTGCGACCAGTACCGCCACGACCACAGCCCGCAGCTGGGCGGCTGGGCCTGGGGCGACATGGCCGCGCCCTTGACCCTGCGCGCCGACTGGCAAGGACCGCCACCGCCGCTGCAGGCAGCCCTTCGCATCAGCCAAAGGGCCGGCTGTGACATGCAGCCCGTGGATTTGCTGCAGGCGGGCGAAGACGTGCGCCTGGCGTCCTTCATCTGGGCCGACCAGGCCGAACGCCTGGCCCGCGTACGGGCGGCCATTGGCGTTGCTCGCGACCACATGCGCGCACAAAGCGTGACCGTGCGTGCCCAGCGAGGGGCGGACTTCGTGCGCCAGCAACTGGCCCAACGCCCGCCCGGCACGGCCTGGGTGCTGATGCATTCGGTGGTCTGGCAGTACATCCCTGCGGCCGAACAGGCCGACATCAAGGCCCAGATGGAAGCCGCAGGCGAAGCAGCCACCGCGGCCGCGCCGGTGGCGTGGTTGAGCTTCGAGCCGCCCAGGGCGGACATGCGGGTGGAACTGCGCTGCCGTGTCTGGCCGGGCGGCGAAGACCGCTTGCTGGCGGTCTGCCACCCACATGGCGCGCGGGTCGAATGGCAGACTCCGCCTCAATGAAACTGCAACTGCTGTCTGACCTCCACCTCGAAACCGAAGAGTTCCTGCCTGAACCCGCGCCTGGCGCCGAACTGCTGGTGCTGGCCGGCGACATTGACAGCGGGCCTGGCTGGGCCGGCTACGAACGCTTTGCGGGCTGGCCGGTGCCCGTGGTGGTGATTGCCGGCAACCACGAATTCGACGGCCGGGGCTTTGACGAAGCGCTCGTGGGGATGCGAGCACTGTGCGCGCGCCTGGGATTCACTTTTCTGGAATGCGAAGAGCACATCGTCACAGGCACGGGTGGCGAACGCATTCGCATCCTGGGCACCACACGCTGGAGCGACTTCGACCTGTTCGGCGAAGCGCAACGGCCGCGAGCCACCCGAGCGGCCGGTTACTTCCTGCGCCTGATGGGCAGCACGCGCGGCGACCAGCCCTTTGACGCGGCGGCTGTGCGCGAGGAATCGCTGCGCTGCCGCGCCTGGCTGGAGCAGGCCCTGCAACAGTCGCCGCAAGGCCGCTGGGACAAGACCGTGGTCATCACCCACTTCGGCCCCAGCCTGGCCAGCAGCGACCCGCGTTACGGCAAGCAGCCCGGCACGGCCAGCTTCTGCAATGCCGATGACGATCTGATCCCGCGTGCGGATTTGTGGCTGCACGGCCATCTGCATTGCCGACACGACTACCGCGTGGCGCGCGCCGGCCGCGCACCCAGCCGCGTGGTCTGCAATGCGCGCGGCCTGGCCAAGAAAGGCGAGAACCTGGGCCATGACCCGCTGTGGGTGCTGGAACCCTGAGATGCGTCAAGCGGTGGGTGCGCCAGGTCTGCCACACTTGCCCGATCAGAGACCCGACCGCCCCAAAGGACCCGTGCCATGAAGATCCTCGTCGCCGTTGACGGCAGCCCCTTCAGCAAGAAGATGCTGGCCTACCTGGCCGCCCATGACGAATGGCTGGGTGCCCAGCACGACTACACCGTCATCCACGCCGTGCCTGGGGTGCCACCGCGCGCCGCCGCCGTGCTGGACCGCGACACGCTCAAGGGCTACTACGCCGAAAGCGCAGACAAGGTCTTCAAGCCCATCAAGACCTTCTTCAGCAAGAACAAGCTGAAAGCGGACTTTCAATACAAGGTGGGCCCGGCTGCGGACGTGATCGCCGAGGTCGCGCGCAAGGGGGACTTCGACCTGCTGATGATGGGCTCGCACGGCCACGGCACCATCGGCAGTCTGGTGATGGGTTCGGTGGCTACCAAGGTGCTGGCGCACTGCAGCACGCCGGCCTTGCTGATCCGCTAGTTGCCGGGGTTCGTCACCAGGACCGGGCCGTCAGGACGGCCGGGCGCGCAGGCCGTTCCAGCAGGTGGCCTGCACCAGCTCCACGATCTGCGCATCGGTGAAGGCGCCCCCGGCTTTCAGGAACGCCGGCACCGGGTCGCAGGCACGGGCGTAGATGGTGTACAGCACCACTTCGGGCGGTAGCTGCGGGTCAATGTCGCCATCGGCCTGCGCCTGCTGGATCCACTCGCCCAAGGTGTCGCTCACGCGCAGGATGGAGTCGAGGTAGGCCTTGTGCGCCATCAGTTCCGCCCGCAAGCTGGAATTCTGCGAGGGCACGGTCGGCATTTCGCCGGCCAGTTGCGTGTCCAGTGCCCAGCGCGTCATGGCCTGCAACCGGTCGATGGCGCGCACGCCGGAACGGGCGCCTTGCTGGTCGACCACGGCCTGGGTGCGTTCCATCAGCCGCACCATGGCTGCGGCGGCCAGGGCTTCCTTGGAAGCGAAGTGCTTGTAGAGGCTGGCCTTGGCGATGCCCACGTCGGCGGCCACTTCGTCCACCGTCATCAGGTCGAAGCCCTTGTCGGCCAGCAGCCGGTTGACGGACGCGATGATGGCGTCCTCCCGGGTGCGAAGGACCTGTTCCTTGAATGAGAGCCGCGACATCCGCGAATTCTAGCCAGCGGCGTCGCCGTTTGAACTGCCCAGTTGCGAAAATGACTGAACAGTTTTGGCGGGCCGCGGTTCAGGCAGACGGCTTGCGGCGCATCGTCAACCGGCCAACCCAGCCGGGCCGACGCAAGGCCGGGGCCACGGTGGCGGGCGGCTCGTGCGCAATCTCGTTCAGGCTCAGGTCCAGACCAAAGGCAGTGCCCAGGTCGGCAGGGTCCATGTCCACCGGTTGGGGGCTGGCGCGCCAGCCGGAGAACCAGCGGTTGGGCGTGGCATCTTTGGACATGGGGCTTGCCTCTGTAGGTGTGTGTTGGGAAACAGTGTGTGTCTTCATCGGCCTGGGCACCATCCCGAAGAAGGCGGCGCTTGTGCGCCTTATCACTAGAATCCCGCCCTTTTTTCCGTGCTTTGCCGCACCTCCATCGGGCCTCGATTCGCATGACGAGCAAGCGTGACTTTGTTGCCATCGACTTCGGCACCTCCAATTCCGCCGTGGCCTTGCCGCGCGCAGAAGGCGGCGTCCGCCTGATCGAACTGGAACCCGGGCAGCTGACCATGCCCACGGCCGTCTTCTACCGGGCCGACACGCCGCCGCAACAGCTGGAAGCCGACCGTCTGTACGGCCGCGCGGCAGTGGCGGCCTACGTGGAAGGCGTGGACGGCCGCCTGATGCGGTCCATGAAGAGCATCCTGGGTTCCAGCTTGCTGGACCAGAGCACGGACATCGGCGGTGGCCGCGGCGTGAAGTACCGCGACGTGGTGGTGGGCTACCTGCGGCACCTCAAGCGCATGGCCGAAGCTGAATCGGGCCATGCGGCCGACCGTGTGGTGCTGGGTCGCCCCGTGTTCTTTGTCGACGA
This sequence comes from uncultured beta proteobacterium, assembly GCA_963750785.1. Lineage (GTDB taxonomy): Bacteria > Pseudomonadota > Gammaproteobacteria > Burkholderiales > Burkholderiaceae_C > Rubrivivax. Next base: position 811,255 of record CAVVSC010000017.1, read on the forward strand.
CGACCCCGAACGTGACCGCCAGGCCCAGGCCGCCCTGGAAGCGGCGGTGCGGCAGGTCGGATTTCGTGAGCTGCAGTTCCAGTACGAGCCCATCGCCGCGGCGCTGGATTTCGAGAACACCGTCTCCAAGGAGACCTTGGTGCTGGTGGCCGACATCGGCGGCGGCACCTCGGACTTTTCGCTGGTGCGCGTCGGGCCGGCCCGGCGCGGGCGGGCCGAGCGGCGCGACGACATCCTGGCCAACCACGGCGTGCACATCGCCGGCACGGACTTCGACCGCCATGTGGAATTGGCCTGCATCCTGCCGCTGCTGGGCTACCGCGCCCTGCGGCCGGCCAAGCCGGGTGAGTCGCCGCGCGAGGTGCCCAGTGGCGTGTACTTCGACCTCGCCACCTGGCACCTCATCAATACCGTCTACTCACCGGCGCGGCTGGCCGAACTGAAAGGCATGAAGAGCTGGTACGCCGACCCGCGACACCACGCACGTCTGATGGTGGCCGTGGATGAACGCCTGGGCCACGCACTGGCCGCCGCGGCCGAGCGCGCCAAGATCGACGTGGCCATGACCGGCCGGGCGGAGGTGGACTTGTCGGCGCTGGAGCGTGCGCTGACCGCCAGCCTGGAAGAAGCACAGGCGGCCGAGTCGCTGGAAACAGACCTGGAGAAGATCGTGCAGGCTGCGGCCGTCACGGCGCGCATGGCCGGGGTGAACCCGGCCCGGATCCAGGCGCTGTACTTCACCGGCGGGTCTACGGGCCTGACGCCCCTGGTGGACCGCATCGCCGCACACTTTCCGCAGGCGCAAAGTGTCCGGGGCGACCGTTTTGCCAGCGTGGCGCAAGGGCTGGGGCTGCACGCCCGCGCGGTGTTCGGCGTGGCCTGATTCAGCCCAGGGGCTTGTATCGCCCCTGGGCCTTCGCCAGGCACAAGGCCCCTTCCGGGCCATGTGCCCGGGCTCAGCCCTTGTTGGCGGCCTTGTACTTGGCAATCGCCTGCTTGAGGTCGTCCAGCGGTTCGCAGGGCGAGGTGCACAGCTTCTGCAGCCGCGCCAGATAGGCCTCGGCCGCGGCCGGGTCGCGTTTCATCAGCGCCAATTCACCGGCGTATTCCAAAGCGCCCTGGTGGTTGGGATTGATCCGCAGCGCGGAGTCGTAGTGGCGCTGCGCGCCTTCCAGATCCGGCTTGGCCAGCTTGCGCAGGGTGTAGCCCATCAGGTTGTTCCAGTCCGCGTCTGCGGTGGCATTGACGCGTTTCAGTTCTTCCAGCGCGGCAGCCCAGCGATTGCCCTTCAAGTGCGCCTGCGCGGCGGCCAAAGGCGCCACGGCGGGTGCCTGCGCGGGGGCGGGCGGCGGCGGTGACGGCGTGGTGTCGGCAGCGAAGGCCGTGTGCAGGACGGCCAGTTGGGCCAGAACAGCGAGCACGGCGGCTTGGGTCAGGCGGGTGCGGTTCATCGGAGTCTCCGGGGGGGTGGGGAACGGCGTGCAGGTTTGCGGGCTGTGCTTGCAGCGGGACGTGCGAACGGGCGCGGTCGGGTCACGTCGGCCATCAGCATCAGCGCTCGCACGACGTCCTGGACGGCCTCGCTCAGGTCCTTGGGTGGTTCCAGGGTCTGGATCACTTCCACCAACGCGTCAGCGTCTTCCAGGTCGTCCGGGTCGAAGTGCATGAACAGCAGTGCCAGCGGCTCCACCAGGTCCGGGTGCGGGTGGTCGGTGAGCGCCGGGAACAGGTTGGTGGCGGTGGCAAAACCGGCCACCCAGGGCAGCACGGATTCGGACGGCGACGTGTCTTCGTCCTCGTCAGCGGGGGGGTAGATCCAGGGGTCGAACCACTGACGGTCGCCAATGGCACGGTCCAGTTCGGCATGGCGGCGGCGAGCCAGGCTCTGCAATTCCTCCAGCGCCGTGCCACCCGGCGCGGGTCGGCCGTCGATGTCGACCACATGGTTCAGCCAGCGCGCCTCGGGCACGCGCTGGGGCTGCAGCAGCACGCCGCAGAGATAGCCGTCCAGTGCGCTCACATCCAGCGGTTGCAGGGGCGCCGGCACGCCATCCAACAGGGTCTGCAGGCGGCTGAGGTCTTGGTCGTCCAGGGGCGTGAGGTCGGTCATGGGTGACCCCGTGAACCGGGGGGCATGCGTGCGCGGGACGCGGGTTAGATTGCTGCACATGGGCCAGCGCTGGCGCCGATTGTGGTGCAGCGCAGGCCTCCCGGCCCAACGACGCCGTCTCCGGACGGCTTGTGACAACCCGCGGCGAAAGCCGCGGGTTCTTTTTTGAGCCGCGCGGTGTGCGTCAAGGCTTCCTGTGCAGCACTCGTAAACTGCAGAGCCAACCGCAGGAGACACGACATGGGTGCACCCGAAGCCTTCACGCAGACCACCGACATCACCCACTGGATCAAGGGCTGCGCCACCCGAGGCACGGGCCAGCGCAGCCAGACGGTGTGGAACCCGACCACGGGTGCGGCGGCGCGCCAGGTGCTGCTGGCCGAAGCGGCCGACGTGAACGCGGCCGTGGCGGCAGCGGTGGCGGCGCAAGTGGCCTGGGGCGACATGCCCCCGATCCGCCGGGCGCGGGTGCTGAACAGCTTCCTGGCCCTGCTGAACCAGCACAAGGACACCCTGGCGGCCATGATCACGGCCGAACATGGAAAGGTCTTCACCGACGCACAAGGCGAAGTCTCCCGAGGCATCGACATCGTCGAATTCGCCTGCGGCATCCCGCAACTGCTCAAGGGCGACTACACCGACCAGGTCTCCACCGGCATCGACAACTGGACCCTGCGCCAGCCCCTGGGCGTGGTGGCCGGCATCACCCCCTTCAACTTCCCCTGCATGGTGCCGTGCTGGATGTTCCCCGTGGCCCTGGCCTGCGGCAACGCCTTCATCCTGAAGCCCAGCGAACGCGACCCCAGCGCCAGCCTGCTGATGGCCGAACTGCTCCAGCAGGCCGGCCTGCCGGACGGCGTCTTCAGCGTCATCCAGGGCGACAAAGTGGCCGTCGACGCCCTGCTGACCCACCCGGACGTCAAAGCCGTGTCCTTCGTCGGCAGCACCCCCATTGCGCAGTACATCTACGAAACCGGCGCCCACCACGGCAAACGTGTGCAGGCCCTGGGCGGCGCCAAGAACCACATGGTCGTCATGCCCGACGCCGACATCGCACAGGCCGTCGATGCCCTCATCGGCAGCGCCTACGGCAGCGCCGGAGAACGCTGCATGGCCATCAGCGTGGCCGTGCTGGTGGGTGACGTGGCCGACAAGATCGTGCCGCTGCTGGCCGAACGCGCCAAGACCCTGAAGGTCAAGAACGGCATGGAGCTTGACGCTGAAATGGGTCCCATCGTCACCAGGGAAGCGCGCGACCGCATCGAGGCCTACATCGGCATCGGCGTGGAAGAAGGCGCGAAGCTGGTGGTGGACGGCCGTGGCCACCAGGTGCAGGGCTTCGAGAAGGGCTTCTTCACCGGCGGCACCCTGTTTGACCACGTGCGGCCAGACATGCGCATCTACCGGGAGGAAATCTTCGGCCCCGTGCTGGCCTGCGTGCGCGTGCCCGACATGGCCAGCGCGCTGCAACTCGTCAACGGACACGAATACGGCAACGGCGTGGCCTGCTTCACCAGCGATGGTGGCGTGGCGCGCGAATTTGCGCGCCGGGTGCAGGTGGGCATGGTGGGCATCAACGTGCCTATTCCCGTGCCGATGGCCTGGCACGGCTTCGGGGGTTGGAAGCGGAGCCTCTTCGGCGACATGCACGCCTACGGCGAAGAAGGCGTGCGCTTCTACACCAAGCAAAAGAGCGTCATGCAGCGCTGGCCTGACAGCATCGGCAAAGGTGCCGAATTCGTCATGCCCACCGCGAAGTAGGCCCGGCGATACCCTCCGCCGGGGGGCGTTCAAAGCGCAAGCAGGTCTTCAGAAACCCTACAGTTCGCGCCGTCCGGGCCGAAACCGTTGTTGGGAAAAGACTCAGGAACATGAACGCCGTCGTCACCGACATTGATCTGCAGGCCATGCTGGCAAGCCATTTGTCAGATGCGGCCAGCGCGGACATCGCAGCCGGTGCCGGCCTGCAGGCGGCCCGCTCGGCCGAGCGTTGCGCGCAGCGCTTGGGCTGGACCGATCAGGCCGTCGGTGCGGCCGCCTGGGCCTGCATCCACTTGACGCGCCTGGGACTGCACAGCGAGATGCTGGACGCGGCGCGGCAGGTGCTTCCCCTGTTGGCGGCGCAGGAGTCCGCGGCTCAGGCAGCGCTGCACCGGGAGTTGTTGCGCTGCCTGACATTGAGCGGCGCCGAAATCGGCGCCTTCGATGTGGCCCTGGACGCGGCGAACGAACTGGCGCTTGCCAGCCATGGCAGTGGCTGTCCGGAGGCGGCGCTGACCGCCGCCTACGCACTGGCCGTGTGCCTGGAACGCATGGGCGATTCCTGGCAGGCTGTGCGCACGCTCAACCAGGCCCTGGCTGCAGCCACGGGCGCCGAGGCGCCCCGGGAATTGATGGTGGCCGCCAACGGCGCCTGCGCTGTCTCCATTGGCATGGCTCACCGGCTGCGTGACACGGGTGCCGACGCCGAACTGCAAGCAGTTCTGAGCAATGCCCGTCGCCATGGCGAGATGGCGTTGGCGCTGCTGAGCAAGGTCAGCGACGTGACTTACGAAGCCGCCGTGCCTGGCAACCTGGGCGAAGTGCGACTGCTGCAAGGCGAAATCGGCCCGGCCTGGCCGCTGCTGGACCGGGCGCTGGCGCATGCACAGGCGCGCGGACTCAAAGCCCACGTGTGGCGGGTGCGCACGTCGATGGCCGACTGGCTGCTGGCCGCGGGCCAGCCCGAACCTGCGCGTGAGGCGGCCTTGTCGTTGCTGCGCGAGATGGCCGGCACCGGCCCGCAACAGACCACCATCCGCGCCCACGACACGGTGTACCGCGCGGCCCGGAACTTGGGCGACAGTGCCCTGGCGCTGGTGCACCTGGAACAGTCCGAGCGGCTGGACCGCCAGCGCACCACAGCGCAGTTGCGCGGCCAGTCGCAACTTTTCGTCACACGCTCCGAAGCGCAACGGGCCCGTGCGCTGGCCGCCGAATTTGCAGCCGAGGCCGAACGCGACCCGCTGACCGGCCTGGGCAACCGGCGCCATCTGGAACGCCGGTGTGCAGAGTTGCTGCCCGCCGCCGCCCTGAGCCGCGGCCCCTTGACCGTGGCCTTGCTGGACGTGGACCACTTCAAGCAGGTCAACGACCGTCACGGTCACGCCGTGGGTGACCAGGTGCTGGTGGCGATGGCGCAGCTGCTGCGCGAAAACACCCGCAGTGGCGACGTGGTGGCTCGCCATGGCGGCGAGGAATTCGTGCTGGTCTTGCCCGGCATGGCTGCCCAGCGTGCGCTGGAGGTCTGTGACCGCCTGCGCGAACGGGTGCACAGCTTCCCCTGGGCCCTGCGCTGCGGCATCGCCGCGCCGCTGACAGTGAGTCTGGGTCTGGCCAGTGCGCCGGACTATGAGCTGCCGGACCTGCTGCACCGCGCCGACCGCGCGCTGTACCGCGCCAAGGACGAAGGCCGAAACCGCGTGCTGCTGAGTGAATGAGCCCCCAGGCTCGCTGGTGCTCCACGCGACGCCGGAGGCATCGCCAGCTTGGCCACTCCAAGTCCGCGCAGGCGGACTTGGAGCGGCGGCCTACGCCCCCTGAGGGGAATGTTCGCCAGCGTACCGGCGGAGCCGGCTCAGCGGTGGCAAGCCTGGTCGGTTGCCACTAGCTGTGAAGAGTCAAGACGTTCTTGCGTGAAGTCGAGAGCCTGGACATAGGCGGCTGGCATCCAATGCCGTGATGCTGGCGGTGCCAGTTGTAGAAGTGGTTCCAGCGCGGCAATGCGGCGCGGCGCTCGTCTGAGTGGCCGTAGGCGCGGCCGTAGGCCCATTCGCGTAAGGCCGACTGGATGAAGCGCTCGGCCTTGCCGTTGGTCTGAGGACGGAACGCCCTGGTGAATTTCTGCGCGATGCCCATCTCCAGGCAAGCTTGGCCGAAGACGGCTGAACGGAAGGCCGGGCCGTTGTCCGTGAGGACACGCTGGATCGGCACCCGTAGCTTGGCGAAGTGGTCGCCGGCAGCCTTCAAGAACGAGACTGCGCTCTCCTTCTTCTCGTCCGGGTACAGCTGTGTGAAGGCGATACGGCTGTGGTCATCGATGGCCACGAACAGGTGCTCCCAGCCGATGTTCCGCGTTCGCTGGGTTCGATCGCCGGAGATCCGGTGACCGACCTTGTCGAACCGACCGAGCTTCTTGATGTCGATGTGCAGCAGCTCGCCAGGCGCCTCTCGTTCGTAGCGCTGCACGGGCTCCTGTGGCTGCAGATCGCCCAGGCGCGACAGGCCGGCTCGACGCAGCACGCGGCTGACCGTGGCCTTGGACACCCCCATGTACGAGGCAATGCGGGCTTGTAGGAAGAGCTTGCGCCGCAGCTCCACGATTGCCAGTGCAACTCCGGCGTCGATGGCGCGCGGCGACTTCTCAGGGCGGGAGGACTTGTCCAGCAGACCTTCGGCGCCATCGGCCAGGTACCGGCCAAGCCACTTGCGGGCCGTGACTGCGCTGACCCCGTGCGCACATGCCGCGTCTGAGGCGGACAAGCCACGCACAGTGATGTCTTGAACCATCTCTAGGCGACGAAGGTACGTCAATCGGGCATTCTTGTGGGTGTTCATCCGGGTCAAGTGGCTGTTGAGGAGTGGGGGTTTGGCGATTCCCAGTCTCTCAAAACCTCTCCGGGTGAACACCCGCAACAACCTATTGAACCTTCACAACTAGCTCCCTATGACGCCGCCGTCCTGGCGCCGAATGGCGATCGTGGACGAACGCGGGCGGCCCACAGGACTGAAGTCCGGCCAATTGGAAAACTGGCGCGGGTTGCCGGTGCCGTCGCGTGACACGCCGGCACCCGGGTGCTGGATGTTGACGAACATCGTGCGCCCGTCGGGTGTCCAGGTGGCGCCGGTCAGTTCACATTCCATCGGCCCGGTCAGAAAGCGCCGCACCTCGCCAGTGACCGGGTTGCAGGCCAGCAGGGCGTTGTTGCCCATGCGCGCCATCTCTCCCTTGCCGATGCTGCTCATGTCGGTGCCGATCCACAGCAGCCCATTGGGGTCGAAGGCGATCGTGTCGGGACCCGAGAGCAGGTCGCCCACGATGTTGCCGCGCGCTCCGGGCCGTTCGGCCTGCGGGTCACCAGCCAGCAGCAGGTGGTTCCATTCGAAGCGCTCGCCGGAAAAGTCAACCTGCTCCTTCCAGCGGATGATCTGCCCCATGGTGTTGTTGACGCGCGGGTTGGCGGCATCGGGCCCGGGGTTGCTGCCCATGCCCCGCTGGCTGTTGTTGGTCAGCGTGCAATAGACCCAGCCACTGGTGGTGTCGATGGCCAGCCACTCCGGCCGGTCCATCTTGGTGGCACCGACCAGGTCGCTGGCCTGGCGAGCCTTGATCACCACATCGCCCTGGTCTGCAAAGCCATTCGCGGCCGTCAAGGGGCCCTGGCCGTGCACCAGCGGCAGCCACTGGCCTTTGCCGTCGGCGTCAAATCGCGCCACGTGCAGGGTGCCGTGGTCCAGCAATTCGGCATTGGCCTGGGCGGCGGTCTTGCCATTGCCGGCGGGCGCGATCTTGTCGCGGCTGACGAACTTGTAGATGTATTCAAAGCGGGCGTCCTCGCCCGAATAGACCACGGCACGGCCGTCCTTGGTGACCGCGACCCAGGCGCCTTCGTGCGCCGCGCGGCCCAGCGCCGTGCGCTTGACCGGCGTGCTGCTCGGGTCCATCGGGTCCACCTCCACCACCCAGCCAAAGCGGTTGGGTTCGTTGGGGTTGCGCACCGTGTCAAAGCGCTCGTCGTGCTCTGGCCAGCGGTACCAGCTGGCGCGGCGGATGCCCCAGCGTTTCTCGTGTGCCGTGGGCACGTCGGCAGCGGTGAAGTAGTTGGCCCAGTTCTCTTCGCCGGACAGGTAGGTGCCCCAGGGCGTCTTGCCGCTGGCGCAGTTGGCGATGGTGCCCAGCACCGTGCGGCCTTCGGGGTCGGCCGCAGTCTTCATCAGCGCGTGACCGGCTGCCGGGCCGCCCACACGGCAGGGCGTCAAGGCGGTGATGCGGCGGGCGTATCTGGAGGGCCGCACCATCTGCCAGCGCTTGCCTTGCAATTCGATCTCGATCACCGAGATGCCATGCGCATGCTGGCTCTTGCGCACCTTTTCCAGCGTCCAGGGCGTCTGGCCGGTGGTGTGCAGCTGGCCTTCGTCGGTGTACTCCTGGTTCAGTGCCAGCAGGCCCCGGCGCGAACCGTCCAGCGCGTAGAACTGGATGCCGTCGTGGTGCATGCCCATCTGCACCGCCTGTTCGGCCGCGGTGTTGCTGGCGTCAAACTTGAACGCGGGCATGTTGCCGGCGATGCCCACGGGCTCGCCCCAGGGTGCCAAGGGGGTGGCGGTGTAGCCCTCCGGCACGGTGACCTTGTCCGCCATCAAGGTCGGCACGCCCTTGAAGCCCATGGTCGGCCCATGGCCGCTGCCCGCCGTGGCGCAGCCGGACAGCGGGGCCAGCAGGCCCGTGAGTGCAGCGCCGGCGCCTGCGCGCAGCACCACGCGGCGGGCGGGGTCGGACACGTCATGGATGCTGGGATTGGAGGAGCGGTTGCTGTCCTCCAGGGTGTCGAAGTCTTTGGCCATGGTGTGGAGTTTGCCAGCGCACTCAGGATGAAACTGTCGCTGGACTTGTCACCGTCGCGCGCGGTTCGCAGAGTGTGCCGATCAGCCACAGCAAGGCCACGATAGCCACTGCGCCGCCGGCCTGCTGGGCCAGGCTCAACTGGTGCGAGAACCACAGGAAGCCGCTGGTCAAGCCCAGCACCGCCAGGAACAGCGTGGCTGCCAGCCACTGCCGCGAGGTCGGCGCTGCCGGGTCGTAACGCTCGAAGTCTTGAAGACTGAAACCTTGCTTGGGGAATCGCGCTGCGACATCGGCCGGGCGCCATCCCGGCGGCTTCAGCCACACCCGCAACTTGTCGGTCCAGGACTGCGCATGCCAGGCATCCAGCACCAGGTCCTTGTAGACCTGCAGGTTGGCCCACACCGGGTTGAAGCTGCGCAGCGGTGAACGGGTGCCGTAGACGATCGGCTCTGCGTCGTCTTCTTCAGCGAAGCTGCCGAAGAGCCGGTCCCACACGATCAGGATGCCGCCGTAGTTGTTGTCCAGGTAGCGGTCGTTCACGGCATGGTGCACGCGGTGGTTGCTGGGGCTGCAGAACCAGCGGTCGAACCAGCCCAGCCTGCCGATCTGCTGCGTGTGCACCCAGTACTGGTACAGCAGGTCGACCAGCGCCACCACGCCAAACACCAGCGGCGGCACGCCCAGCACCGCCATCGGCAGGTAGAACAACCAGCCCAGCAGGAAGCCGCTGCTGGTCTGGCGCAGCGCGGTGCTGAGGTTGTAGTCCTCGCTCTGGTGGTGGATGGCGTGCGCTGCCCACAGCACCGCCACGCGGTGGCCACCGCGGTGCAGCCAGTAGTAGCAGAAGTCGTAGAAGACCAGCGCGAAAAGCCAAACCCACAGCTGGTCGCTGGGCAGCCTGAAGAGCGCGACGTGGTCAAAAGCCAGCGTGTAGACGCCGATGCGCAGCAACTTGCCGAAGACGCCGGTGACCTGGCTCATCACACCCAGGCCGATGCTGGCCAGCGCGTCGTTGAGCCGGTAGGTGTTCTTGCCGCGCGCCAGGCCCACCGCCAGTTCCACGGCAATCAGCAGCAGGAACACCGGCGTGGCCAGGACGATGATCTGGGCGCCGGTCATGTGGGGCTCATCCGCCTGCCCGCAGCCCAGCCTGGTAGGCCTCGATCTGCGGCAGGAGCGCTTGGCGCCGTGCCAGGCTGTCCGCCGGCCAGAGCTTGTCGCGGTCGTAGAACTCGGGCACCGCCGGCACGCCGGGCGGCAGCACCACCCAGGGCTGCTTGCTGGCGGTGAAGATGTGCACGTCGGGCGGCAGCATGTCCGGGTGGTCCAAGCTGCCCACACGCACAAAGCTCATGAGCGGGCCGGCGCCGGGGTAGTGGCTCCACAGCGCAATGCGGCAGTGCGGGCAGCGTGCAATCTGCTGGCCCAGCCCGCTTTCAGACGGCGTGTGGACCAGCTCGGGCCGTTCGCCCAGTGACTGCAGGCGGTCGGATTCGATCATCGCGTTGAGTGCGAAGGACGCGCCGCTTTCGCGCTGGCACCAGCGGCAATGGCAGCAGTGCACGAACAGCGGTCGGCTGCTCAGGCGGTAGCGCACGCGGCGGCAATCGCAGCCGCCTTCCAGCGGGTCAGGGATGGGGCTCATGGCACAGCAAGATCACAGGGTTGCGGCGGACTCTAGCGCCAGCGGGGCCCGCCTAACATCCGGGGATGAACCCAATCCTTCTGGTCACCGGCGGCAGCCGGGGCATTGGCGCCGCCACCGCGCGCCTGGCTGCGGCGCACGGCTGGGACGTGGCCATCAACTACACCCGAGATGCCGCGGCTGCCGAATCCGTGGCCGCGGATGTGCGCGCTGCCGGTCGACGGGCCCTGCTGGTGCAGGCCGACGTGGGCGACGATGCACAGGTCGTGGCCCTGTTCCAGCAGGTGGACCGTGGGCTGGGCACGAACGGTGGCGTTCTGCGTGGCCTGGTCAACAACGCCGGCGTGGTGGACGTGCCCAGCCGCGTCGACGCCATGACGCCAGAGCGGCTGCAGCGCATGTTTGCCGTCAATGTCTTCGGCAGCTTTGCCTGCGCGCGTGAAGCGGTGCGCCGCATGAGCAGCCGGCATGGTGGCACGGGTGGCAGCATCGTCAACCTGTCCTCGGCGGCCGCGCGCATCGGCGCCGGCGGCCAGTACGTGGACTACGCGGCCGCCAAGGGCGCCATCGACGTCTTCACGCTCGGCCTGGCGCGCGAAGTGGCAACCGAAGGTGTGCGTGTCAACGCCGTGCGCCCGGGAATCATTGAAACAGACATCCATGCCAGCGGCGGCCAGCCGGACCGGGCGGCGCAGATGGCGCCGCTGGTGCCCATGCGGCGTTCGGGTACGGCAGTAGAAGTGGCCCAGGCCATCGTGTGGCTGCTGTCCGACGCCAGCAGCTACACGACCGGCAGCGTGGTGGACGTGACCGGCGGGCGATAGAGCCCAGAAGGATTGAACTTGCTGCGACCTCTTGTTCTCATGCGCGCCACCGTGGCCTGCACACTGCTCTTCAGCGCAGTGCTGGTGCAAGCCCAGCCCTCGGGTCCGCCTCTGCCTCCCCTGCCCCCACTGCCGGGACGTGCCCCGCCACCACCGCCCCCGTCCAGCTGGCAGCGTTGCGCCGGCCAGGACGAGGTCTGCCGCGTCAACGGCGAAGCCCTGGTGCGCTATGGCGCCGACGGCCGCTATGCCTACAAGCTGGCGCGCAACCGCATCATCTGCGACCACCAGGAGTTCGGCGACCCGGCCTTTGGCCTGCACAAGCAGTGCGAGGTGACCTACGACCAGCGCGAACGTGAGCACGTGCGCCTGAGCTTCAACGACTGGATCCCCTGTGCGCAGGAAGGCGAGACCTGCCGCTTCAATGGCACGGCGCGCGTGCGTTACGGCGTGGACGGACGTTATGCCTACCGCAACGCCAGCAACGGCATCCGCTGCGGGGTGGGCATGTTTGGTGACCCCGCCTACGGCACGCAAAAGGGCTGCGACTACCAGTTGCAGCGAGGCCGCGACTACGGCAATGAGGAACGCGACTGGGACTACTGTGCCAGCGAAGACGGCTTCTGCGCCTTCAGCGGCCCGGGCGAGGTGCGCTACGGCACCAAGGGCCGCTTTGTGGTCCGCCGCGCCACCAACGGCATGCCCTGCAAGGTGGAGAACTTCGGCAGCGACCCGGCCTACGGCGAACCCAAGCATTGCTTCGTGCGCCAGAGTCCCAGGTGAACGGGGCCGGCTGACCCGCGTTCAGCCGCTGGCGCAAGCCTTCACCACGGCCAGCAGTCTCTGCGCGGCGGCGGCTTCGGTCTTTCCGGCGTGCTGCGCATAGGCCGGCAAGACCAGTTCGGCGGTGTCGGCCACGCTGCCCCACATGCTGAGTGAGGCCACCCGGTTGTGCAGTTCGGTGTAGCGCGTGGCGATGCCGCTGTGGCCGTCCAGGCCAGCCCCCAGGTTCTTGGCCGCCAAGGCTTCGTAGACGTCCAGTTCGATCTGGCCGGCGTGGCACCAGAAGTCCGGATCGTTCAGTTCCTTGTCTTGCAGGCTGTGGCGCACCGCCTGCACCGCCGCAGGGCCAAAGCCGGGCCAGCGCGGGTTGTCGCCATGCACGACCAGGTCCAGCGCCATGCGGTTGAGTGCGGGGTAGAACAGCAGCGAATCGCCGGTGGCGTGCGCCAGGTCCTCGGCACGCGTGTAGGCGGCCGCCGACTGCGCCAGCGCGGCGCATGCTGCGCGACTGTCGCCAGCCGCCTTCTCCAGCAGGGCCAGCCGTTTCCACGCCGAGCCGTGCAGGCTGTGGCGTTCCAGCGTGGGCTGCAGCTGAGCCAGCGCCTTCAGAGATTCCAGTGCCGCCCGAATCTCCTTGCGCGCCCGACCCATGGCCGCTGCGCTGGCCTTCGGCTCGCTGGCCAGGGCCCAGGCGCGCCGCGCCCGCAGGTTGCCCAGTTGCTCCTGCGCCTTCATGGACGCACTGCTGTCATTGCACTGCACGGCGCGCTGGTACCAGCTGATGGCGGCGTCCTGGTCGCCGGCCTCGGCATAGGCCAGGCCGAAGGCTTCGGCGATCGCACCCATGCCGCCCCACAAGGCCGCGAACCGCGCCTCGAGGTGGCGGATCTTTTCCAGCTGTGCAGCCGCGTTGGCGCGCATCCACTTGGACTTGACGGCCTGTTCCTCCAGGGCGAGTGCCAGGCCCAGCGGTGAGGACACGCCGTCGAATTCCAGACGCGGCGGCACGGGAACCGTGAGCGCTTCCACCGAGCCCCGTCGGTAGACCCAGTTCGGGTCGCCATAGGCCTGGTACGCGGCCCAGGTCTGGCTGCCGTGGTCTTCGTCCCAGGCGGCTTCACGCGCTGTGGCCACGGCGTGGATGAAGGGCCGACCGGCCAGCACCTCGCGGTAGAAGGTGGTTGCAAAGACCTTGGCCGGCCCGTCGTCCACGGCCCAGCCGGCCGCAATGACGCAACGCACGCCGATTTCGATCAGCGAGTCCGCCACACCCCAGGCGAATTCCGCGCGGTTGATCTGCTTGAGCGTCTGGCTGCTGTCACGTGCCGCCAGGTGGCAGCAGTTGACGAAGACCAGTTCCGGCACCGTGCGCATGCTGCGGATCTCGTCGGGACCGAGGAAGGTGCCATCCGACAGCACCACACCGCCCATGGTCACCAGCTTGCCCGTTGCATCCCTCGTCACCGGTTCACCGTGGCCGGCTACGTGAACGATGCGGTAGCGCCGTTCAAACAGCGCGTTGATGACACTGGCCGCTTCGTTGCCATCCACCAGCGCATTGACACGCTCTGCACCCAGGCCGCCGGGCCCGCTGAAGGCTTCGGCCACGGCTTCGGCTTCGGCGCGAGCACCGGGCAGTGGCGGGTAGACATTGGTGTCCACGGCAGGTTCGCCGATCACCAGCACCGCGTCGTCCGGCTGTGCGTCCTGCACCTGCTGGCGGAAGTTTTCCTGCCGCAGCTTGCGCAGCAATTGCGTGCGGATGGCCCAGGGCCGGTCGTCGATCTGGCTGGGGTCGGTGCCGCGGGTGTCCAGCAGTTCCCAGGGGATGCTGGCGGTGCGGTCGTCCAGTTCCAGCAGCATGCGGCTGGTGCCGGCCAGGAAGGGCTCCACCTCAGGCGGCACCAGCAACTGGAACAGCGTGTGGCCCAGGCGCGGGTCCTGGTTCTCGGCCGTGCTGGCGCGCCGGACCAGTTCGCGCATCAGCTTGCCTTGTGTGGTCTGCGCGCGCACTTCGGTGCGCGCGCGCTTGGTGTCCAGCGCAAAGCTGATGGTGTCGTCGGTGGTGCTGGTGGCGGTGATGAAGTCGTAGTCGGTGCCGCGGTAGCCGCTGTCGATCTGCCGGCGCAGCGGCCCCACGCCGCTCTGGATGGTGGGTGTCACCTCGAAGCGCCCCGGGGCTGCGGTGGCCAGCACCTGCAGGCCGTGCCAGGCGTCGCTGGCGCGTTCCAGGTACAGCTCCACCAGGGTCAGGTGGCTCACGATGGGCCAGCCATGCTGGGGCTGCGCCGCCAGGCGCTGGTTGGCTTCCCGCACGCCCTGGGCCACGGCGCGCGCGGCGTTGCCGGGGTACATGCCGACACCGCCGGTGCCCATCAGGGTGGCGCTCAATTCGACCGTCACGCCGGCATGCTCGGGGTCTTCCGCGCGGCGCTGCACCCAGGCAATGACGGCCTGCCGCGTGGTGCGGATCAGGTCGGCTTCCGTCAGCTTGCCCTCTTCGCCCAGGCCCGCCACCACCACCTGCGCGGGCTGCGGCGTGCGCCAGGGGTTCTCCGGATCATTGCGGGTGTTGAGAAAGATCTGGTGCGAGCCGGCAGCGTCCGGGTACAGGCCTGCGTCCAGGCTGGCCTTCATGGCGCCGCCGATGAGGCTGTTGACCACGGCTTCCGTGCCGGTCAGGTTGAGGGCACGCGAATGCCCGACCAGCAGGGTCTGGCGCACAAAGCTCAGGTTGCCGTTGAGCACCGTCACCTTCAGGGGCGCCTGCACGGGTGCGCTGCCGCTGTCGGGTTCGTCCTGCGTGCCGGCGGCGAAGACCTGGCGTTCGCTGCTGGCCGGCGATGTGATCGGCCGCGCGCGCGAGGGCCGGCTGCGCACATGCGCCACGGCGGGTACGGACAAGGCGCCGCCGCGTGCGACGGCCAAGGGTTCCAGCCGCGTGGTGTCGCCGCGTTCCAGCAGGTCGACGTAGGCGTCAAAGGCGCTGGCCACGTCGGGCAGGTTGCCGTGCTCGCTGTCCAGTTTCCAGGTGCGCACGCCGGGCAGCAGGGCGCAGGCCAGCGGCACGCGGCCGTCGCCGCCGTCGGTGGCGTTGAGGTACGAAAACCCGTCGGCGCCCCATTCATAGCCGTCGGGCGTGAACTTGGCGCGCCCCACCACCAGCAGCATGCGGTCGGCATAGTCCTTGAGCACCGTGTCGCGTTGCGTGTCCAGCCGCCGCCGCAAGGCCAGCGCCTGCTTCAGCACGCCCTGTGGCGGCACGCCCCATTCGTAGGCTGCGTCTGCATCGCCACCTTCGTAGCGGTGCCACCAGTTGTTGTCCTGCACACGCTTCAGGTCCTCTCGTGCCAGCTGTGCCCAGGTCTCGGTCTTGTCCAGGCCCAGCTTGGGGTTCGTCAGTTCGGCCTGCAGTTGCAGGAAGCCGGGGAATTCGGCCATCAACTGGCGCGCGGCCTGGTCGCGCAAGGGGCTGCCAAAGTTGGCCAGCGCGTTGCCGAAGGTGTCGTCGCCACTCAGGCACTGCATGGGCGCCCAGGAGCCACCATTGGGCGTGCCCAGCATCAGCACACGCGCGCCTTCGCGCTTCATCATTCGGTCAAAGGTCTTGGGCCGCTCCAGCTGCATGGTGCGCGTGACCACGCCGCCCATGCTGTGCGACACGATGCGCACCGGCTGCCCGCTGCCGTTGCGCGCGTCCAGCGCGGCGTCCACTGCATCGGCCAGGCGGCTTGCTTCTTCTTCGATGGGACGGCGCCAGTCGAAGCTGAAGGGGATGACCTCGTGTGTCTGGGCCAGGTGTTCCATCAGGTCGTCGTAGACCAGGCCAATCGGGCCGTCGGCCTTCACGCCGTCCGCCCCGCCCGGCTGGTACTTCAGGCGTCCCAAGCCGCCGATGAGCCGCAGGCTCAGCCAGATGCGCTTGTCGCCGGCCTTCAGGTGGCTGCCCAGGATGCCGGGCAGCACGAACACGGCTGGGCTGTCTGACGCAGGGCGGCCGTCGTCCGCGCCTCGGTGCGCGCCGCCAGACCTGCCGCGGACGCCGCTGGAATCCTCACCGGCCCATGACAAGGGCCCGATGCTGCGAAAGCCAGCGGGCGCGTCCTGCGTCAGGCCACCCACCACGGCCTGCACGGTGCGTTCATTGACGAAGTAGGCGAAGTGCGTGGTCTTGCCGCCCTGGTCCAGCAGGAAGCTGGCGCCGCCGCCCGGTCCGTTCACACGCGGGCTGCCGCCATACATGCTGCGCGTGTGCACGACGATGTCGTTGTCGGTCCAGTAGTAGGCGTCGGCCAGCAGGGTCTTGATCCAGCTGCCCAGGCTGTCGCCCTGCAGGTCACCGGCCACCACGCGCAAGTCGCCAGGAATGGGTGTCTCGCCGCTGTTGAGCCAGCTGACCAGGGGTGTGTCCGGGATCATGGACGCCAGGCCGGGCAGGCTGGCCGGGTTGGCGCGGCGTCGCGCGACTTCGGTCAGGAAGTCGACCAGGCTCGGCACCACCGGCACACCGGCCAGTTCGATTGTCCACTTCAACACCGACAGGTAGGCGTCCAGCCGCTTGCTGGCCAGCAGCGTGCCGCGCGCCGGGCAGGCCACGCGCACGACGCGGTCCACGCGGATGCCCTTGGCCTTCACGGCGGCCGCCAGGGCTTGCAGGTCGGCGCGGTGCTGGGCGTGTTCTGCACCGGCGAAGAAGGCCAGGTCTGCCGCGCCGATGGGCTGCTGGCCGCTGCCGTTCATGCGACCGCAGACCAGAGCCAGTACCTCGGCCACCAGGCCGCCGCGCGAATGCGTCAGCAGGTGCAGCCGCGCGCCCTTGGGCAGCGCCTGCACCAGGGTCAGCGCGTTGCCGATGGGGCTCACGCCGACGGTGGGGTGGTCCAGCGCGTAGACGCGACCGTCATAGGCGCTGAAGAGTTCGTTCACGCGCTGCGGGTGCACCGCCCACAACTTGCCAAAGGTGCTGAAGGTGTCAACGAAGGTGCCGTGGACCATCACCAGCAAGGGCTCGTTGGCGGGGTCTGCCGGCGCCGGCACGCTGCCCAGCTTCTGGCCGCTGCCCTTCAACGCAGCCAGCGATTCGCGCTTCAGCGCGTAGACGCCGGCGTCCACCTGACCGTCCACCTTGGCCACGACCTGGCTGGCTACGAAGTCCGCCGCGGTGTCCTTGCCCACACCGGTGACCACTTCAAACACCTGCAGCAGCACGTCGCCCAGAAAGCCGGCGCCCCGCGTGGGCGCGGCCTGCTCCAGCCCGCGCCAGCGCAGCTGTGCGGTGACGGCCACTTCATCGGCTGCGCCGCGGGGCGCGCTGCGGCTGGTGGTGCCCTGGCCGAGCATCAGGTCGCGCGCGGTTTCCGGGTGCAGCGTGAGCACCGGCCCGTTGGCCAGGCGCAAAACGACCACGTCTTCGCCGGGCACGGCCGTGACCCGTACGCTGTCGCCCGCACCCCGGCGCGCGGACAACTTGACCGACGCCTTCACCACGCCCGGCATGCCTTGCGCGGCGGGTGCTGCACCGCTGGCACTGCGGGTGGTCTGTGCCTGCCCCGGGATGACAAAGGTGATCGCGTTCTGCGCCATGGTCTTGTTTCCTCTGCGTGGTCTTCTGCCCTTGCGGCGGTCGCCGAGCATGGTGGCAAAGCGGCGCCCGATCAAGCCGGGCCTTGCGCGGAGCTAGGGGTGTGCCGCGTTCTGCGCCCCGGCGCGTGCGCGCATCGTTCGCTTCTGCTCTATTGCCCGGCGCGGATCTCTGCCTGCGTGATGCGCCGCACTTCGACCGGTGTCACGCCGTTCAACACGCCCAGCTTCAGCGCCGCGGTGTAGCTGAGGTCGATGACCCGCCCGTCCGCAAACGGTCCGCGGTCATTGATGCGCACGATGACCTCACGCCCGTTGGCCGGGTTGCGCACCCGTGCGTAGCTCGGAATGGGCATGGTCTTGTGGGCAGCCGTCATGGCGAACATGTCGTAGGGTTCGCCACTGCTGGTGGGCCGGCCGTGGTACTTGCGGCCATACCAGCTGGCCAGGCCCGTTTCCACCATCGCCACGTCGCCCAGCACGGGCTCGTAGCGGCGGCCAACGGCTTCGTAGGGCTTGTTGGGCCCGCCCACGCGGATGGGTTCGATGCGCGGCTCGGCGTCGGGCCGCTGCATCAGGCCGGCGGGAATCTGATCGGGCACGCCGTCGCGGTCTGCGGCAGGTTTGCGCGTCGCGCAGCCGGTGGCCAGCAGCGCAAGAGCGACGATCATCGACGGACCGACCAGACCAGGTTTCCCGCCGCGGAACCGGCTCTGCCGGGCCGCTGGCGGACGGCCTGCGGCGTGGACGCCGCAGGCGCTCGCAGGCGAGAAACAGTCCGCAGGGACTGTTTCTCGTCCGGCTTGCCCCCCCCGGGGGGTAGCAAGCGAAAGCGAGCTTGGGGGCTCCATCAATTGGCCGTCCGCTGCTGTTGCGCGTGCGTCAGCTCGATGCGCTCACGCCGCACGGGTTTGCCGGCTTCGTCGTTGTCTTCGATGTCCATCGCCACCGGCACGCCCAGCTTGGGCGCGAACCACACCGTGCGCGTGAATTGCAGCTTGCGCGGCGTGCCCCCCTCGGGCGTTTCCAGGCCCGTGCCCGTGGTCTTGATGGGCAGTACGTCGAAGTCCCCGGCCTGGGTTTCGATCTGCCGCGAGCTGCCCACCTGCGCGGTACCGCGCCAGTCAATGACGCCGCGCGTGTTGTCGGCGCGCGCATAGGTTTCCTTGTGGCCCACGGAGCGGCTTTCGCCGACCTGCGGCCGCGCCCACCACCAGTCTTGCGAGGGTTCGTATCGGACGGTGCTGCCGTCTTCGGACTTTTGCGCGCGCAGCCGACCTTCCGGGTCCATCTTGAAGGCGCCACCGTTGGCGGACAGTTGGCCGTCCGGCGACACTTGGTCGATGGACAGGGTGTAGCTTTGCGTCACCTCGTCCTTGCGCGTGTCGGTCAACTGGTAGCTGAGCACGTCGCCTTCTGCATGGCCGAAGCTGTTGATGCGGGCCTGGTAGACGGGGCGTTCGCCCTGGCCGGGAGCCTGGGCGGTACGGCCGTCGGTGTTGGGGCGGGCGGCGGCAGACGCAGCCGATGCGGGCGCGGCGGCTGCAGCCACTGCATGGACTGCGGCCGATGCCGCCGGCCTGGCCGGCTCGGCCGCCGCCGTGGCAGGCGCCTCCAGCCGCGCCGCGTCGGCCAAGTGGTCCCTGGCGGACGTGTCGCCGTTCAGCCAGGGCTGGACGCGCCCACCGCTGCTGTCCTGCACCACCAGGCGCACGGCGCGCAAGGCTTCGGGCGCGCTGATGCGCGGTGTCGTCAGCGCGTCCACCACGACGCGCGCAAAGCGGCTGGCGGCGCCGCTGCGCGGGTCCTTCGGCGCGGCGGGGTCCACGGTCGGCAGGTCCTGCAGGGCCGCTGGCGCGTGCCCCAGCAGGACGATCATCCCGGGCGGCACGCGCTGGCGCGTCAGCCCCGGTGGCGACAGGCGTGCCAGCGCCGGGTGGCGGTAAGCGGCGTCCACCAGCAGCATGCGCGGGCTGTCGGGGCCGCCGGCCAGTGCGTCCACCAGTTCCTGCAGCGGCACGCCCACGGCGCGCAAGACGGTGGCCACGGCGGGCGGGGTCTGCCCCTCGTGCAGGTTCAGATCGGCAGGCAGCAGCAGGTTCTTGCCGTCGACCTGGGCCGCCAGGCCGGTGAAGTAGATGAGGCCGATGCCCTCGGCCCCCAGCTTGTCGCGGAACTCCTTCAAGGCGGCGCGCAGATCGTTGGAGCCCAGATCCTGGCGCAGCAGCACCTGGAAGCCGCCGGACTTCAGGGCCGCGGCCACGGCGTCGGTGTCGCGGCGGGCACTCTCCAGCACCGGCTTGCCGCCCACCGTGCCCACGCCCATCACCAGCGCCAGCCGTTGACGCGATGACGGCGCCTGGGTTGGTGGCGTGCCTTGTGCCCAAGCCTGCGGCGCGGACCCGAAGGCCGCCCACAACAGACACAGCACCACCAGCACACCGCGCAACGGACTCTGCAAACGCATCGGCTCTCCCCGCGCAAGAAGTGTAGCCAGCGCCTTCGGCCGCCGAGGCGGGGCGAGTCCAGGGCTTTCCCGCGCCAGAATCGGCGCGATGGCTTCACGCAACCTGTCTCGCTGCCTGTGGCCCGCCTTTGGGTTGGTGCTGGCCCTGGCGGGTGACCTGTGGCTGCTTGGGGCCGACGTGACGGACCGCCGCAACGCCTTTGACACGGAGGCGCGCATCGCCCACCGCCTGCTCAGCCAGCAGGCTGCGCAGCACGACGCCATGCTGGCCACCTTGACCCTGCTGCAGCCCGGCGGCGATGCCTCGGGTGCCGAGCAGCGCCTGCCCGCGCTGTACCCCCAGGTGCTGCAAGTGCTGCGCCGCGGGCGCGGCGAGGCCTGGCCCACGTCCGATCTGGCCGCGGCAGAAGCCGAGTCCTCCCGAACCGGCCGAGGTGTGGTGGTGCAGGCCGACGCCCAGGCGGGCCAGTACACCTTGTTGAGAGCCGGCGAACCTGCCAGTTATGCCCTGCGCGTGGACGCCCGCCGCGCCGTGCCTTGGGCCGAGTGGCCCTTGCCCGCCGACGGCCCGGTGCGCGCCGTGCTGACGCTGGGCGGGCGACCCTGGCTGCTGCAACCGGGCACGGCCGACACGGGCGTGATGCAGTTGCAGGCCCGCAAGCGCCTGGCCAGTGACAGCCAGCCCTTCGAATTGACCGTCAGCCGCGCGCTGCTGCTGGCCGAACTGCCCTGGTTCAAGCTCTTGCTCTGGTGTGTGGTGGCTGCGGCTGCCGCGGCTGGCCTGGCCGCCTGGCAGCGCCAACGAGACGCCGCGCGCCGCGCGCAGGAGTTGCTGCGCCTGGGCCAGGTCGGCCGGCTCAACGCCCTGGGTGAACTGGCCGCTGGCATGGCGCACGAACTGAACCAGCCCTTGACGGCCGTGCTGGCCAGCACCCAGGCTGCACAGCGCCTGCTGGACGATGAAGAGCCCGACCTCGCCACCGTCCGCCAGGCCCTGACGCACGGCGTGCAGCAGGCCCGGCGCGCGGCCGACGTGGTGAGCCGCCTGCGCCGCCTGGTGCAGACCCCCGACGCCGATGCAGCCCCGCAAACCCTGCCGCTGGCGGCCCGCGTGCGCAGCGTGTTGGACCTGATGCAGCCGCAGGGCGTGCAACTGGACCTGTCGGCCCTGGACGAAGCGGTGCAGGTGCGAGCCGACCCGGTGGCACTGGAGCAGGTGGTGCACAACCTGCTGCTCAATGCCGTGCAGGCACTGGAACGCGTGCCAGCCGGCCAACGCCGTTTGACCTTGGGCTGCCGCAGCCAGGGCCCGCAGGCGCAACTCTGGGTGCAGGACAGCGGCCCCGGCTTCCCGCCCGAGGCGCTGCAGCGCGCCTTCGAGCCCTTCTTCACCACGCGCCCCGGTGGCTTGGGCCTGGGGCTCAGCTTGTGCGAGACCTTGGCCACCGGCATGGGCGGTGGCCTGGCCGCACGCAACCGGGCTGAAGGCGGCGCCGAACTCACACTGAACCTGCCACGGGCTGCCGCATGAGCCCGAACCAGACGCCGCTGATCCATCTCGTTGACGACGAAGCCGCCGTGCGCGACAGCCTGGCCCTGCTGATCGGCACCGTCGGCCTGCGGGTGCAGACCTGGGCGCACCCGCAGTCCTTCCTGGACCAGTTCGACCGCGAAGCCATTGGCGCCATCGTGCTGGACGTGCGCATGCCCGGCCTTGGCGGCCTGCAGGTACTGGAACTGCTGCTGGCGCAGGGTGTGGACCAGCCGGTGCTCATGCTCACCGGCCACGGTACCGTGGCCATGTGCCGCCGCGCCTTCAAGGCCGGTGCGGCGGAGTTCCTGGAAAAGCCCGTGGACGACCAGGCTTTGCTGGATGCCTTGCAAGCGGCCGTGCGCCAGCACGTGCAGCGCCGCCAGCACCACGCCGCCGACCGCGAAGCGCGCGAACGCCACGCGCAGCTGTCGCCGCGTGAACGCGAGGTGCTGGGGCTGATCGTCGCAGGCCTGACCAACAAGGAAATCGGCCGCGCACTGGCGCTCAGCCCGCGCACGGTCGAAACCCACCGCGCCCACCTCTTTGGCAAGCTGGGTGCACCCAGCCTGGCCCAGCTGATCCTGCGCTACGCGCAACTCGTGGACGAAGACGGCACGGGCACGTCGCCCGCACCACCCAAGCCAGCACCACCCAAGCCAGCACCACCCGCGTAGTTCTACGCAGTCCGCAGCGGCGCCCTACGAATAGCCGCAGCCGGTTCCTCTTCCTACAGTGCACTCCACACCTCAACCACCCTGGAGTTCTTGCATGAAGAAGACGTTTCTCGCCCTCGGCCTGGCGACCCTGAGCACCCTGGCCGCCACCGCGGCACAAGCGCAAGCCGTGCGCACCGAGCGCAACATGTCGCTGGACCTGGCCAACCAGATTGCTGCCGCCACGGTGGCCGCCTGCACAGCCAACGGCTATGCCGTGGCCGCCGCCGTGGTGGACCGCGCCGGCAGCCTGCGTGCCCTGCAGCGCGCCGACAGCGCCGGCCCGCACACGCTGGCCAGCAGTCAGGCCAAGGCCTACACCGCTGCGTCGGCCAAGAACAGCACGCTGGTCATGATGGAAGGCGCGCAGAAGAACCCCGCAGGCGCCAACCTGGTCTACCTGCCCGGCTTCCTGTTGTTGGGCGGCGGCGTGCCCATCAAGGTGGGCAACGAGGTGATTGGCGCGGTGGGCGTGGGCGGTGCGCCGGGCGGTCACCTGGACGAGCAGTGCGCCGTGGCTGGCATCGACAAAGTCAAGGAGCTCTTGAAGTGAAGCGCCGCGCGGTCTTGTCGGCCGTGCTGCTGGCCTGTGGTGCCACGCACTGGGGCGCTCAAGCGCAAGTCGGGCCCAGCCCCGAACAGCTGGCGCGTTACGGCGGCCTGCACGCGGCGGCCCACAAGGGCGACCTGGCGGTGCTGGACAAGCTGCTCTCTGACCATGCAGGGCGCGCCGCGATCAATGCCCGTGACAGCCACGGACGGACGGCCGTGCACGTGGCCGCGTTTGCACGCCAGCACGAAGCCATCCGCCGCCTGGCCCAGGCCGGCGCGGACCTGCAACTGCTGGAGGACGACCGCTACGACGCGGTCACGATCGCGGCCGTGGCCGACGACGAAGAGACCCTGCGCAGCTTGCTGCAGCTGGGTGCCAGCGCCAGGCTCACCACCAGCCGCTACGACGGCACGGCCCTGATCGCGGCAGCGCACCTGGGGCACGACGGCGTGGTGCGCCAGTTGATTGCAGCCGGCGCACCGCTGGACCATGTCAACAACCTGCACTGGACGGCCGCCATCGAAGCTGTCGTGTTGGGGGACGGCGGGCCGCGCCACCAGGCCACCCTGAAGGCCTTGCTGGACGCCGGCGCCAACGCCCGGCTGACCGACCGTGCCGGTCGCACCCCCCTGGACCTGGCGCGCTCGCGCGGCCTGCGTGAGATGGTGGCCCTGCTGGAGGCCCGCGCACAGCGCTGAACTAGGGCTTGGCGGGTTTCTGCGGCGGTGCCGCGCACAGTTGCTGGGCTTGCAGCAAGGTGCGTGGCTTCGCTGCCTTGCGGCCGGCCGCCGGTTCCACGTAATGAAAGCGTGCGGCGTAGGGTTCCAGATGGCGCCAGGGTGGCTTGGACTCCCACAGCGGCTTGGGCAGGTAGGGCGCCCTTTCAGCGGTGAAGGGCACCGCGCCGACCACGCACACATCCAGTGGCGGCTGCGCGAATTTGGCGGGTGGCACCTGCGACCGGAACCAGGTCACGAAGTCGGTGGTGCCCTGAGCGCTGTCCGCATACACCGCAGACGGTTGCTTGGACACGGCGGGCGCCACGGCCTGAAAGCTGCCCACGGACAAAAGGATCACCAACTGGACGGCAGGCATCTGACAAACAGTGGGCGAGAGACCCTTGAGGTGGGGCCAGGTCTGACCGTGGGGGGTCAGCGCAGAAGGCTGGTGCGACCGGCAGGAATCGAACCTGCGACGTAGCCTTCGGAGGGCTGCATGATATCCACTTCACCACGGTCGCCTCGGTGGAGCCATGCATTCTAGCCCCCGGGGTGGGCGCGCCCCGGAGCACGTCAGGCGGGCGTGGGATGCCCTCCTATAATCTGCGGGTTTTGGCCCTGCCGGGCAAGTTTTACCCCCAAGGATTCCATGAGCGACCACCACGACTCCAGTGAAGATTCCAGCGCTCCCCACGAAGGGCCGATCCGCACCCCCAAGCAACTGATCGCGGCCGTGGTGGCGTCGTTCCTGGTGCCCATCGTGGCGATCATCCTGCTGGTGAACTACGTCGATTTCGGCAACAAGGAAGGCGCCGGCAGCACCGGCATGGAACCAGAAGCCGTGGCCAAGCGCCTGCAGCGCGTGGGTTCAGTGGAAATTCGCGACGCCAACGGCCCGGTCGTGCTGAAGACGGGCGACCAGGTCTTTGCTGCGCAGTGCACCGCCTGCCACACGGCCGGTGCCGCTGGCGCGCCCAAGGTGGGCGATGCGGCTGCCTGGGGCCCGCGCATCAAGACAGGCTATGACGCCCTGCTGAATTCCGCGCTCAAGGGCAAGGGCGCCATGGGCGCCCAGGGCGGTGGCGATTTCAGTGACGTGGAAGTGGGCCGTGCCGTGGTCTACATGGCCAACCAGGCCGGCGCCAAGTTCGCCGAGCCCAAGGCGCCGGAAGCCGCGGCCTCGGCCGCCAGCGCTCCTAACTGAAGCAGCGCGGGTTCCTTGAAAAGCCGGCCACTGTGCCGGCTTTTTACTGGGCGAAGTGCATCCGGCGTCTGCTCGATGGCGTACAGACCACGGTGAAAACCTGTTCCGACCTAGACCTGGCCCGGCCGCAAGGCGTAGCCGAATCGCGCCGGCATGTCCGTGAAGGCCATGTCCTTCGGCGCCCAGACGCCCGCCTCCACGGCTTGCGCTGCCAGGCCCATGTCCAGCGTGTGGACCAGGCCGAAGCCGATGTCGCAGTCCAGGAACAGCCGGCCCAGGTCGTCCAGACAGACACTGCGCACGGCCGCCGCCTGCCCAGTGTGGGCCTGCACGGGCCAGCCCGCCTCATCGGACACGCGCCAGACGAAGGGCGCGGCCTCCAGTTCCACGTAGACGCGTTGCGGCCCGTTCTGGAAGAACCAGCAACCCGCGTCGTCATGGCCGTAGTTGCGGTGGATGAACTCACGCAGCTTGTCGTGCAGGATGCGGCTGCCCTTGACCTGCGGGAAGGGGCCGGCAGCCTGGGTGCGGTCGTCGCGCATGTACCAGTCGCCGCGGGCGTCCAGCGCCAGCCAGCCGTAGCAGTGCGGTACGTTGGGCCACTTCTTCAGCGCCGCCTTGACGATGTCGTCCATGGAACCGAAGTTAACCGATCACGCGTGATCAACGAGCCAGGAAGACACCGCCTGCGGCATGGCTTGAACGGTGGATGGGAAGGGACCCGCCGGGAAGCCGACATGCCCGCCTTCTGCCGGGTGCCACAGCGTGACGAAGCGACCCACGTCCTCGGGCCGCGGCAGCGACGCCGCCGGCACAAAGGGATCGTTGCGTGCATTGAGCACCAGGGCCGGGATGCGGATGCGCGCCAGGTGTGGCTTGGCCGACGCGCGGGCCCAGTAGTCGGGCGTGTCCTTGAAGCCGTGCAGGGGCGCGGTGAAGACGTTGTCGAACTCAAACAAGGTTCGCGCAGCAGCCAGTCGGTCGCGGTCGAACAGGCCTGGGTGTTGCTGCCACTTGGCAAGCGCCTTGGGCTTCATGGTGGCCAGGAACATGCGCGAATAGACCAGCCAGTTGAAGCCGCGGTCGATGGCCCGGCCTGCGGCGGCCAGGTCGATGGGCGAGCAGACCGAAGCCACGCTGGCGGCGGTGCCTGCGGCGCTGTCGCCGGCTTCCTGGGCCCAGCGCATGAGCGCATTGCCGCCGAGCGAGATGCCGACCGCCAGCAAGGGCGCCGTGCTGCGCGCGCGCAGACGCTGCAGGATCCAGCCGATCTCTTCATGGTCGCCGGAGTGGTAGGCCCGTGGGGCGTGGTTCAGCTCGCCGCTGCAGCCACGGAAGTGCGGCACGCTGTAGTCCCAGCCGCGTTCGCGCGCCACGGCGGCAAAGGCCTGGGCGTACTGGCTCTCGGTGCTGCCTTCCAGGCCGTGGAACAGCACCAGGTGGTGTTCGGCAGGGCTGGTGGCTTCGGGCGTGCGAACCAGGTGGTCGACGTCGATGAAGTCACCGTCCGGTGTGGTCCAGCGTTCGCGTGTGAAGCGTGGCAACTCGCCGGAGAAGCGCCTTGAACGGGTCGCAGCCCAGATGGTCTGCAGGTTGCCGCCCGGCAGCCATGCCGGTGCCTGGTAGTTGTCCACCGCTAGTGCAGCGTGTTGGGCGTGCTGGGTGTGTTCGCAGAGCCGGGCCGCTGCGCAGGCGGCTCCTGCGCGCCGGCCGGGCTCGCGTGGTGCGCGGCCAGGCGCCAGCCCAGCGGCGTCTTCACGTACACATTGGTGGCCAGCACCCAGCCGGTCTGCTGGCCTTCGGGCGTGTCGACCGTGATGCGTTCCACCAGGTGGTGCACCACGGTGCCCATCAGGTTCAGAGCGTGGACCTGCTCCGGCTGCACCGGCACGCCGCCGCTGGCGAATATGGCTTCGAAGCTGGCGCGGATGGCGGCCTGGCCGATGACGCGCTCACCGCCTGGGTGCATGCAGACAACCTCGTCGTCGTCGGCCCACAGCGCCATCAGCCTTTCGATGTCGCCTTGCTGCAGCGATTCGTAGAGCTGCGCTTCCACATCCTCAGGGCTGCTGAGCAGGTTGGCGGTGGGGATGGGTCGGCGGGCCATGCGGTGTGGGATCGGGGCTCAGCGGAAGACCACGCACTTGTGGCCGTTGACCAGCACGCGGTGCTCCAGATGCCAGCGCACGGCGCGGGCCAGCACCATGCATTCAATGTCGCGGCCGACGGCGGTGAAGTCCTCGGCCGACAGCGTGTGGTCCACGCGCTGCACGTCCTGTTCGATGATCGGGCCTTCGTCCAGGTCGGCCGTCACGTAGTGAGCCGTGGCGCCGATGAGCTTCACGCCGCGCGCATGCGCCCGGTAGTAGGGCCGCGCGCCCTTGAAGCTGGGCAGGAAACTGTGGTGGATGTTGATGGCGCGGCCGGCCAGCACGGCACAGAACTCGGGGCTCAGGATCTGCATGTAGCGCGCCAGCACGACCAGGTCCACGCGCTCGGAATCGATCAGCGCTTCGATCTGCCGTTCCTGCGCGCGCCTGGTTTCGGCGCTGCGGTTCCCCGTCAGCGGGAAGTGGTGGAACGGGATGCCATAGCTGCCAGCCAGCTCTTCAAAGCTGCTGTGGTTGGACACGATGGCCGGGAGGTCCACCGGCAGCGACCCACTCTTCCAGCGGAACAGCAAATCGTTCAGGCAGTGGCCATGCTGGCTGACCATCAGCAGCACCCGGGGCCGAGCGGCCAGTGCATGAAAACGCACCTGCATGCTGAACTGCTGCCGCGTGTGCTGGAACAGCGCGTCCAGCGTGGAAGCCTGTGCCAGCTGAGGGGGCGAGACGAAATGCACCCGCATGAAGAACAGACCCGTGGCATCGTCGCCGTCAAGATCACCAAACTGCTGCGAATCGACGATGTTGCAACCGGCCTGGTAGAGCAGGCCCGACACTGCATGCACGATGCCCTTGGCGTCAGGGCACGCCAGCGTCATCACGAATTGGTTTGCAACGGCCATTGCAAGGATTGTAGGGAGCACACATGAACCGAGTGGACGAGCAGGACTGGCCCGAGAAAAGCCGCGAACTGGCCACGCTGCTGGCGCGCACGGCGCTGGGCGACCGCGCCGCCTTCAGCAGGCTGTACCAGCGCACCAGCGGCCATTTGCTGGCCGTGGTGCTGCGCATCCAACGTGACCGTGCGCAGGCCGAAGACCTGCTGCAGGAGATCTATGTGTCGGTCTGGAAATCTGCCGGCGGCTTTGACGCGGCGCGCAGCCAACCGTTGACCTGGCTGACCCACATCGCGCGCAACCGCGCCATCGACAGCCTGCGCCGCGCGCGCACGCAACCGCAGGTGGACAGTCACCATGCGGGCGAAGACGGCGACGAAGACCGCCCCAACGCGCTGGAGCAGCACGCCGACGAGTCCCCCGGCCCGCTCGACCTGTTGGGCCTGGCCAGTCAGAAGCGCGAGCTCAGCGCCTGCATCGAACGGCTCAGCCCGCCGCAACGCCAGAGCGTGGCGCTGGCCTTCTTTGACGGCCTGTCGCATGCCGAAGTGGCCGAGCAATTGCGCGAACCGCTGGGCACCGTGAAGAGCTGGGTGCGCCGCGCCCTGAGCACCTTGAAAGGCTGCCTGGACCGCGCGGCCACACGAGACCTGAGCGACACCGGCGCCCTGCGGGAAGGGGCCTGAACATGGACTATGCACATCCGGTTCTGGCCGACGCCCTGGCCGCCAGCTATGTGGCCGGCACCCTGCGCGGTGCCGCACGCCGCCGCTTCGAGACCCTCCTGCCGGGCCACCCCGGCCTGCGTGCGGCCGTTACCGAATGGCAGGGCCGCCTGATCCCGCTGACCGTGGCCATCCAGCCAGTGCAGCCCTCGCCGGGCGTCTGGCGGGCCATCGAGCAGCGCTTGTGGCCCGTGCCCGCCACGCAGCCCTGGTGGCAGCGGGTGACCCTGTGGCGTGCCGCCACCTCGCTGGCCACGGTGGCAGCCGTGGCGCTGGCCGTGGCGGTGGCCAGCCCGCCGCCGGCCCAGGCGCCGGTGGTGGTGGTGCTGCAGAGCACCGGCGGCGACCCGGCCGTGGCCGGCAGCGTCGTGGCCAGCTTCAGCGCCGACGGCCGTGCGGCTGTGGCGCGCACCTTGACGCCCGTTTCTCTGAAGTCCGACCGGGTGCTGGAGCTCTGGTGGGCGCCCGAGAAGGGCGCGCCGACTTCACTGGGCTTGATCAAGGCCGACGGCATGACCGTGCTGTCCCGTGGGCAATTGCCTGGCGGACTGAAGGGCAGCGGCATCGACCACATGGCGGTCAGCGTGGAGCCGCCGGGCGGCAGTCCGACAGGCAAGCCTACGGGACCGGTCGTCTTCTACGGCAAGTTGCAGCTCTGAAGAGCTTGTAGTTTAGTTACTGATTTATGCTGACGACTTGCGGGCTGAGGAGCGCGCGTTGATGGAGATCTCCGAGTAAGTCCGGGTTTGTCCGCGTCAGTGCTGTAGTTTTACTTCAATACCATCGCGCCGTTTGCAGCGAAGGATTGAGGCATGTTCCTGTTGGCGCGTTCGTGGATTCGGGGCCGCAGGCTGCTGCTGGGCGCTGCCGCTGTGCTGCCGTTGCTGCTCGGCCTGGCTTCCTGCGGAGGTGGCGGCGGCGGCGGTGGCAGCAGCGAGCCGCCTGTGGTGCAGCCGCCGGCCGCGGACCCGACGCTGGACTACGGCAATGCCAGCTTCCAGACCGTGCTGCGCGCCGTGCCCGCTGGAACGGGCGGTGGTAGTGGCACAGCCACGTCGCTGACCATCCACTACCAGCGCAGCGCCAGTGACTACAGCGGCTGGACCCTGCATGTCTGGGACGCCGCGGTGGAAACCGCATGGACCGCCGGCCTCACGTCCAGCGCCACGGACAGCTTCGGCCAAGTCTTCAGCGTGCCCCTGCGCACGACCAGCGGCAACGTCGGCTACATCCTGCACAAGGGCGACACCAAGGACGTGTTTGGCGGGCCGGCCGGTGGTGACCAGAGCATTGCGCTGCAGGCCGGCGCCAATGAGATCTGGCGCGTCGAAGGCGACGGCACCACCTACCGCAGCAACCCGACGGGCGCCGCACGGCCGGACCTGAACAAGGTGCGCGTGCACTACAGACGTTATGGGGGCGACTACGCCAACTGGGGCCTGCACCTGTGGGCCGGCAGCGGTCTGGACACCGCGGCCGCACCCGCGGGCATCGAACAATGGACCAGCCCCGTGGCCTTTTCGGCCATGCCGGGCTACAGCGCCGGCACGGACGAGGTCGTTTTCGACATTCCCGTGCTGAATCCGGCGGCGGACGCGACGCGGACCGCGCTGGAATTCATCATCCACGGCATGCCGCCGAACGGCGACGACAAGGATGGCCGCACGGACAACATCCGCGTCAATTTCGGGGCGCTGAATGTGCGCAGCCAGGTCGGCGAGGTCTGGCTGGTGCAGGGCGATTCGACCGTGTACCTGGCCGCCCCGGACACACGCCGCGCCAGCAGCACCGACGCGCGTGCCGTGTGGCTCAACAAGACCTTGATCAAGTGGCCGCGTGTCTCCATCAGCGGCACGGGCACCGTGAAGCTCTACCACTCGGCCACGGGCCAGATCCTGGCACCCAGGGACGGCAGCGTCAGCGGTGCCGACGGCTCACTGACCCTGGATGCCTTCACCAGCAGCGTGCCCGCCGCGGCGGCCGAACGTTTCAAGTGGGTGGAAGCGGGCGCCGTGTTTGCCGTGAAGGCGGCTGACCAGTCCCGGCTGGCCGCGCTGCTGAAAGGTCAATTGGTGCTGGTGCAGGAAAACGGCAGTGGGCTGGTGCAGAACGCCACCACGGCGCAACTGGCTGGCGCGCTGGACGAGCTCTATGCCGCGGCCGGTGATGTGACCGACCTGGGCGTCGGCATCAGCGGCGGCAGCACGCGCTTCAAGCTCTGGGCGCCGACTGCTCAGAAGGTCTACGTCTTCACCTACGACACGGCCGGCAGCGTGGCCACCACGGTCGACGAAATGACCATGGACGCGGCCACCGGCGTGTGGAGCGCCGGTCGAACGGGCGACCTGTCTGGCAAGTACTACAAGTTTGCCGTGGAAGTCTTCGTGCGCGGCGTGGGCGTGGTGCGCAACCTCGTGACCGATCCGTATGCCGTGAGCCTCAGCGCCAACAGCGCGCGCAGCTACATCGCCAATCTCTCGGCCGCCAACCTCAAGCCTGCAGGCTGGGATGCGTCGGCCATTCCCAACCGCGTGGTCGCGGGCACGGACCTGGTGGTCTACGAACTGCACGTCCGCGATTTCAGCGCCAACGACCCCACGGTCAGCGCCGCCAACCGCGGCAAGTACGGCGCCTTCACCGAAGCCACCTCCAACGGCATGAAGCACCTGAAGGGTCTGGCGGATGCGGGCGTGACCGACGTGCACCTGCTGCCGGTCTTCGACATCGCCAGCGTGCCCGAAGTGGGTTGCACCACGCCCGCACCAGTGGGCGCGCCAGACGCAGAAACCCAGCAGGCAACGGTAGGCTTGACGGTCAGCAGCGACTGCTTCAACTGGGGCTACGACCCCTGGCACTACAACGCGCCCGAAGGCAGCTACGCCAGCGACGCGTCGGACGGCGCACGCCGCATCATCGAATTCCGCCAGATGGTGATGGGCCTGCATGCGGCCGGCCTGCGCGTTGGCATGGACGTGGTCTACAACCACACCACTGCCAGCGGCCAGAACGACAAGAGCGTGCTGGACCGCATCGTGCCGGGCTACTACCAGCGCCTGATGAGCGATGGCACCGTGGCCAACAGCAGCTGCTGCGACAACACCGCCACCGAGAACCTGATGATGGGCAAGCTCATGATCGATTCGGTGGTGCAGTGGGCCCGTGAATACCGAATAGCGAGCTTTCGCTTCGACATCATGGGCCACCAACCGCGTGCGGTGATGGAACAGTTGCAGACGCGGGTAAACGCCGCCACCGGCAGGACCATCCAGCTGATCGGCGAGGGCTGGAACTTCGGCGAAGTGGCCAACGACGCACGCTTTGCCCAGGCGCGCCAGGGCGGCCTGAACGGCACCGCCATCGGCAGCTTCGGTGACAAGCTGCGCGACGCCGTGCGCGGCGGCGGCTGCTGCGACAGCGGCAGCGCGCTCATCGGCCAGCAGGGCTTCGTCAACGGCCTGTTCTACGAGCCCAACCCGCTGGGCACGGGCAAGGTGTTGAACGACCTGCGCTGGTACGGTGACCTCATCAAGGCGGGCCTGGCCGGCAGCATCAAGGACTACACCCTGCTCACGCACTGGGACGCCAACGTGCAACTCAAGGACCTGGACGGCGCCGGCTTTGCGGCGGAGCCCACCGAGGTGGTGAACTACGTCGAGAACCACGACAACCTGACGCTCTTCGACGTCAACGCCATGAAGCTGCCCACGTCGACCAGCCGTGACGACCGCGCCCGTGCGCAGATCGTCGGCTTGGCGACCGTGGCTTTCAGCCAGGGCGTGGCGTACTTCCACGCCGGCAGCGACACCCTGCGCAGCAAGAGCCTGGACCGCAACAGCTACGACAGCGGCGACTGGTTCAACCGCCTGGACTGGAGCTATGCCGACAACAACTTTGGCGTCGGCGCGCCGCGCCAGCCAGCCAATGGTGCCGACTGGCCGCTGCTGAAACCCTTGTTGGCCAACGCGGCGATCAAGCCGACCAGCACCGAGATCACCTGGACCAAGAACGCCTTCATCGACCTGATGAAGATCCGCGCCAGCAGCACCCTGCTGCGCCTGCGCACGGCGCAGGACATCCGCGACCGGCTGACGCTGCTGAACCTGGGCAGCAGCCAGGTGCCCACGGTGCTGGCCGGCCATGTGCGCGGCACCGGCTACGTGGGCGCCAACTTTGCCGAGCTGGCCTACTTCATCAACGTCGGGCCGACGGCGCAGACCGTGACCGCAGCGTCCTTGGCGGGCAAGAGCTTCGTGCTGCATCCGGTGCACGCCACCGGTGCCGACCGCCGTCCGGCGACCCAGGCCAGCTACACAGCGGGTACGGGCGCGTTCACGATCCCTGCACGTTCGGCCGTGGTGTTCGTCGTCAACTGACGGGGCCTTTATCCTCGGTCGGATGCAGTCCTTGCTTTCGACCGGTGTGGCCGGTTTTGTCGCTGTGCTGGTGGGCTTCACCAGTTCGGTGGTCATCGTGTTCCAGGCCGCTGCGGCCTTGGGCGCCACGCCAGCGCAGACGGCGTCGTGGATCTGGGCGTTGGGGCTGGGCATGGGCCTGACCAGCCTGGGGCTGAGTCTTTGGTACCGCCAGCCGGTGCTGACGGCCTGGTCCACGCCCGGCGCAGCCGTGCTGGCCACGGCTGGTGTCGGCGTGCCGATGGACCAGGCCGTGGGCGCCTTCATGACCTGCGCGTTGCTGATCACCGTCGCCGGCGCCACGGGCTGGTTTGAACGTGTCATGAACCGCATCCCACAGGCCTTGGCGGCGGCCTTGCTGGCAGGTGTTCTGGCGCGATTTGCCTTTGACGCCTTTGCCTCCATGCAGCGCGAATTCGCCCTGGTGCTGGCCATGTTCGCCACCTACCTGCTGGGACGTCGCCTGTGGGCGCGCTACGCCGTGCCTTCCGTGCTGGTGGTGGGCGTGCTGGTGGCGGGCCTGCACGGGCAATTGCACTTCGGGGCGGTGCCGCTGGAACTGGCCACGCCTGTCTTCACCCTGCCCGCCTTCAGCCTGGCCGCGACCATGGGCGTGGCCTTGCCGTTGTTTGTGGTGACCATGGCGTCGCAGAACCTGCCCGGCGTGGCGGCGCAACGTGCGGCGGGTTATGACACGCCAGTGTCGCCCGTCATCACGACCACGGGCCTCGTGTCCCTGGTGCTGGCGCCGTTTGGCGGCTATGCGCTCAACCTGGCCGCCATCACCGCCGCCATCTGCATGGGCCGCGAGGCGCATGAAGACCCGGCACAGCGTTGGAAGGCCAGCGCAGCCGCGGGCCTGATCTACATCGTCACGGGCCTGCTGGGCGGCGCCGTGGTGGCGCTGATAGCCGCCTTCCCCAAAGAACTGGTGCTGGCTGTAGCTGGGCTGGCCTTGCTGGGCACCATCGGCCATGGCCTGGCGGCGGCCATGAAAGAAGAGGCTGTCCGTGAGGCCGCACTCATCACCTTTGTGGTGACGGCCAGCGGCCTGACGCTGTGGAGCGTGGGCTCGGCCTTCTGGGGCGTGGTGGCCGGCACGCTGGCGCTGCTGGTGGCGCGCTGGCGGCGCTGAAGCTGCAGACGAAGCTCAGCTGAACAGCGCCGGCTCGAAGCGGCTGGCCTGCACGCTGCAGCCCTTCGTGTCGACGGTGGCCACGGCGCCGTCCGGCAGCATGTGCCAACCGGGCTCGTCTTCGCACAGGGGCTCGCTGGCGACGATCACACCGCTGGCGCAGCGGCGCAGGTACATCGTCGGCGGCTTGCCGTCGGTGGCAATGCGGAAGGCGAAGAAGCGTTCACCGTCGGCCAGCGTGGCCGCAAAGCGCAGCGGTTGGGTGATGCCGCGTTCGCGCATCAGCGCCATGGTGTCGTCCAGCACGGACAGCACGGCTTCGTCGGGCGCGGCGCCTTGGTGCATGCGGGTCATGGACAGCAGGAAGAGCAGTTCGCTGTCGGTGGCGCCGCGGCGTTCGGCGTAGAACTCGTCAGACAGCCAGCCTTCCAACGTGCGCCGCAGCTGCGCATAGCCGCCGATCTGGCCGTTGTGCATGAAGAGCCACTTGCCGTGGCGGAAGGGGTGGCAGTTCTGCCGCGCAATGCCGCCCGCTGTGGCGGCGCGCACATGGGCGAAGAACAGGCGTGAACGCAGGGTCTGGCTCAGCGCCATCAGGTTGTCGTCGCTCCAGGCGGGCGTGACTTCGCGGTAGACGCCGGGTTCGGCGCGCTCGCCGTACCAGCCGATGCCGAAGCCGTCGCCATTGGTCACGACCTTGGCTTCTTCGGCGCGCAGGCTCTGTCGCATCAGCGAATGCTGGGGCTTGGCAATCAACTCTTCCAGGAAGAGTGGTTCGCCAAGGTAGGCGGCTAGTCGGCACATGGATGCGGCTCCCGGGGTTCTGACATTGTCGGCTGCCCTTGCAGCCGCTTGAGCCCACGGCGGTGCCGGATCGCGGCTTGTGCCACAGTGGCGGCCCTGCCGAGTGACACGCCGAAGAAGACGCCGATGAAACTGCTGTTTGTTGCCGACCCGCTGGAGTCCTTCAAGACCTACAAGGATTCCACCTTCGCCATGATGCGAGAAGCCGCTGCGCGCGGCCACGCCCTGCTGGCTGCCGAGCCCCGGCACATCCGTTGGCGCCGGGGTGAACGGGTCACCGGAACCTTGCGTGAGATCACGCTCACGGGTGACGAACACCACTGGTTCAGCGTCAAGGCCACGCACGAGATGGCACTGGCCGACACCGGCGCCATCGTCATGCGCAAGGACCCGCCTTTCGACAGCGAATACTTCTACGCGACGCACCTGCTGGGCCAGGCCGAACGCGAAGGCGCACGCGTCTTCAACAAGCCCGCGGCCTTGCGCGACCACCCGGAGAAGCTGGCCATCCTGGAGTTTCCGCAGTTCATCGGCCCCACCCTGGTGACCAAGGACGAGGCGGACGTGCGCGCCTTCCACGCCGAGCACAAGGACATCATCCTGAAGCCCCTGGACGGCATGGGCGGCATGGGCATCTTCCGCGTCGGTCCGGACGGCATGAACCTGGGCAGCATCGTGGAAACACTGAACCAGGGCGGCGCGCAGACGATCATGGTGCAGCGCTACCTGCCGGAGATCGTCAAGGGCGACAAGCGCGTGCTGGTGATCGGCGGCGAGCCGGTGCCGTTTTCGCTGGCGCGCATTCCGCAGGGCAGCGAAATCCGCGGCAACCTGGCCGCCGGTGGCAAGGGCGTGGCGCAGCCGTTGACGGAACGTGACCGCGAGATCGCGTCGGCCTTGGGGCCCGTGCTGGCCGCACGCGGCCTGCTGCTGGTGGGTCTGGACGTGATTGGCGACAGCCTCACCGAGATCAATGTCACCAGCCCGACCTGCTTTGCCGAGATCGCCGAGCAGACCGGCTTCAACGTGGCCGCACGCTTCATGGACGCGCTGGAAGCGCAGTTGTGAAAGCGCTGATGTCGGTGGTGGCGGCGGCGCTTGCCTGCGCCGCCACAGCGGCCAGCGCCCAGCACGTGGAGCATGCGTACCTCAGCCTGGCCGGCGGCGCCACGTCGGTGCAGACCCGCTGCCTGAACGGCCGCGACGCCTGCGGCCTGGCCAGCAGTGGCGGCCGCTTGCTGGGCGGCCTCTACTTCAACCCGGGCCTGGCGGCCGAGCTGGTCTACATGGACTTTGGCCGCGGCCGTGAAACGCGCCTGAACGACACCCAGCAGGTGAGCCTGCGCATGGCCGGCATCGGCACCGCGGCGCAACTGGAACTGGGAGGTGGCCTGGCCTTCACAGTCCGCGCCGGCCTGGCCGGCACGCGCACGGTGCGCGACGCCACGGAGGGTGGGCTGCGCAGCGCGGTCACGCAGAACGGCGTCGAGCTCTATGGTGGCTTCAGTGCGATGTTCCGCGTGACCCGGGCCCTGGCCATCGAAGCCAGCTTTGATGCGCTGGGCTTGAGCGACAACACGGACCGCCGCGATGGCGGCCTGATGGGCTCGCTGGGCCTGTCCTTGCGCTACTGAACCGACCGCGTTGACCCACATGAGCTGCCTTCCCGAACTGCTGGACGGCGTGGCGCGCTTCGACGCGGAGTACGGGGGCGGCTTGTCCAACCACCTGCCGATGGCGCTGGGCGCCCTGGCCCGCCTGGGTGCTGCGGACCAGACGCTGATGACTTTCGCCGCCCACTATGCACAGCGCCTGTCTCCCGCGCCGCCTGCAGCACCCTGGCCGGCTGGCGATGCCTGGGGCGCGTACCTGGGACAGCGCGAAGCCTGGCCGATCTACCGCGACCTGTTCCGGCAATGGCTGCACAGCGAAACCGCCGCCACAGTGCTGAGCCAAGCGCTGCCCCGCTTGATGCAGGGCTGTGGTGCGGCCGCCTTCCACGGGCTGATCCGCACCGCCTATGCCGTGCAGTCCGCGCACCGGCAGGAATTGACCGATGCGCTGGCCTACTGGGCCTGCCGCTGGCTGGACCTGGGACCCGTCGGCAGCGGCGGCACTGAGCCGGATGCCGAACTTGTCTTGCGACAGTTGCGTGTGGTGCGCAGCGGCGGCGATCTGATCTTCCAGCGCATGCAGGCGGCGGCCGCCACGGCCCAATTCCGCCGCACGGTGCCGCGTTTGGCCGTGTCCTCCAGCACCTTGCCGCAACTGGCAGCGCTGGCGGCAATGGCCTATGCCGCCAGCGGCAACTTCACCGCCCTCCACCTGGTCACCAGCGCTCACGCGGTGCGGGTGCTGCTGCCCTTCATGGACGAAGACGACACCTCAGCGGCTGTGGGCGCGTACTGGCGCGCCTTTGCGGCGGCCGTCTGTGTGGCCGGGCTCCGCGCCAAGCCTTTACCCGACTTGCGCGGCTGGCCCGACATCTTGGGCGCCGCGCGCGCCAGCGACGACGACCACGTCATCAAGCTGGTCGACAGCTGCCATGAAGAACAGCGTGCCTACGGTGGTGCCGCGGTGTGGCAGCAGGCCGCCACCCGGGTGGTGGAAGGCCTGGCGCCGCCGATGTAGCGCTGGCGGCCCGACAATCGGGCCATGGCCCTCATCACTTTGTCGGACGCGCACCTCGCGTTCGGACACGTCCCCCTGCTCGACGGCGCCGCCATGGCGCTGGAACCCGGCGAGCGCGTTGCGCTCATCGGCCGCAACGGCGCTGGCAAGTCCAGCCTGCTGAAGATCCTGGCCGGGCTGGACAAGCCTGACGACGGTGTGCTGCAACTGCAGACCGGCCTGCGCCGCGTCTATGTGGCGCAGGAGCCGGAGTTTGCCGACGGCACCTCGGTCTTCGACGCCGTGTCCGAAGGCGTGGCCGAAGCGCGCGCCGTGCGCGAACGCTTCGAAGCCCACGAACCCGGCGACGACCTGGACGCGCTGCAGACGCGCTTGGAACAACTCGACGGCTGGACCTGGGAACAACGCGTGGAGCAAGCGCTGCAGCGCCTGCAGTTGGACGGCAGCGCTGCAGTGTCGGACCTGTCCGGCGGCACCAAGAAGCGCGTCGCCTTGGCGCGCGCGCTGGTGGCCGTGCCGGACGTGCTGCTGCTGGACGAGCCCACCAACCACCTGGACGTGGACGCCATCGAATGGCTGCAAGGCCTGCTGACCGAGCGCGAGCGCCGCGGCGCGCTGGTCTTCGTGTCGCACGACCGCGCCTTCATCGACGCCGTGGCCACGCGCATCCTGGAACTGGACCGCGGCCAGCTGCGCAGCTACCCCGGCAGCTTCAAGACCTACGAAGCCACCAAGGCGCGCGAACTGGAAGACGAGGGCCTGGCCAACGCGCGTGCCGACAAGCTGCTGGCGCAGGAAGAGGTGTGGGTGCGCAAGGGCGTGGAAGCCCGCCGCACCCGCAGCGTCGGCCGCGTGGCACGGCTGGTGAAGCTGCGTGAACAGCGCCAGTCGCGGCGCGACACGCTGGGCCAGGTCCGGCTGGAACTGGACGCAGGTTTGCCGCCCGGCAAGATCGTGGCCGAACTGACCAACGTGGGCATGCGCTACGGGGACAGGACCCTGATCAGCGGCTTCACCGCGACCATCCTGCGCGGCGACAAGGTCGGCCTGATCGGCCCCAACGGCACGGGCAAGACCACGCTGCTGAAGCTGATCCTGGGCGAACTGGAGCCCACCAGCGGCAAGGTGCGCCAGGGCACACGCTTGCAGGTGGCCTACTTCGACCAGATGCGCGCCGGCCTGGACCTGGACGCCACGCTGGCCGACACCATCAGCCCCGGCAGCGAATGGGTCGAATTCAGCGGCTCACGCAAGCACGTGATGAGCTACCTGACCGACTTCCTGTTTTCGCCCGAGCGTGCCAACTCACCCGTGCGCACGCTCAGCGGTGGCGAGCGCAACCGCCTGCTGCTGGCGCGCTTGTTCGCCCTGCCGGCGAATGTGCTGGTGCTGGACGAACCGACCAACGACCTGGACATCGACACCCTGGAACTGCTGGAAGAACTGCTGCAGGCCTATGCCGGCACGGTGTTCCTGGTCAGCCACGACCGGCGTTTCCTGGACAACGTGGTCACCAGCACCATCGCCTGGGAAGGCGACCCGGAATTTGGTGGACGGACAGGCTTGTGGCGGGAGTACGAAGGCGGCTACGAGGACTGGAAGCAGCAGCGCGCCCGTGGACGCGTGGTGGCTTCGCCGTCGCTTGCCGCCAAGCCACCCGCCGTGAACAAGGCAGCGCCCGCCAAGATCAAGCGCAGCTACAAGGAACAGCGGGAACTGGACGGCTTGCCGGGTCTGATCGAGAAGCTGGAGGCCGAGCAGAAGCAGCTGCAAGACCGGCTGGCCAGCGGAGAGCTGTATGCCAAGACGCCGGAACAGGTGCCGGCCCTGCAGGCCCGCAACGAGGCCATCGAGCAGGAACTGATGCAGGCCCTGGAGCGGTGGGAGACGCTCAGCCCTGGCGCGTGAAATCGCGCCCGGGCCTTCGCCAGCCGAGCATGCCCTTCCGGGCATGCTCGCGCGGGCTCAGCGCTCCTGCCTGAACGGCATCAGCAGGTCACTGGTTGCGGAAGTCGTCGTGACACGCCTTGCAGGCGCCGCCGGCATTGCCGAAGGCGGCCTTGACGGTGTCCAGGTTGTTCGACTTGGCGGCAACCGCCAGCTTGGCGATTTCTTCCTGCATCTTCTTGGCAGCGGCATCGAACTTGGCGCGCTCGCTCCAGACCTTGGCGTTGGGCTGGCCCTTTTCGGTGCCGGCGGTGCCTTCCACAAAGCCCGCGAAGGGCAGGGAGGCCAGGTGCGTCAGCACCTCGGCGTTGGCGTTGGCGGCGGCGGCGTCAAACGGGGCGCGGCCAGAGGCCATGGCGCCGATGCGGCCAAAGTGGGCGGCGATCATCGTCATGCCGGCCTTGCGGTACTTGACCGCGTCTTCAGGCTTCTGGAACTGCGCCGCGGCGGGCAGGGATGTCAGCAGCGTGGCAACAGCAGCGGCGGCGAGAAGGGTACGCGTCATGCAGGGCTCCGTAGGGCGGGTTGGTCGGGAAGCGATTCCGCCGCGGACGCAGCAGACTCGTTCAGTGTACGCAACGGGTCAGGACGGCATTCCGGGTTCAGGGTTAGCCCGGGTCAAGCGTTCAGGCTTCAAGTCGCGGTATGGTTGCGGCGTTGTTGTCTGCCCAAACATTGCCACCATGAACGAGCCGACTGCCCAAGTCCGCGTCTGGGACCTGCCCACGCGCATCTTCCATTGGGTGCTGGCGACGTCGGTGGTGGGCTCCATCATTTCGGCCCACCTGGGCGGCAATGCCATGGAATGGCATGTGGCACTGGGCATGGTCGCACTGATCCTGCTGACTTTCCGCATCCTGTGGGGTCTGGTGGGCGGGCGCTGGTCGCGCTTCAAGAGCTTTGTCTACAGCCCGGCCACCGTGCGGCGCTACCTGCGCGGGGAGGCTGGCGCCGGCGAACACCTGGACGTGGGCCACAGCCCGCTGGGCGCGGGCAGCGTCTTCGCACTGCTGGGTTTGCTGGTGGTGCAGGTGGCCACCGGCCTGGTGGCGGACGATGAGATCGCCACGCGCGGGCCACTCAACGGCCTGGTGTCCGAAGACACGGCCAAGCAGGCCAGCAGCTGGCACGCCGACATCGGCCAGTGGATCCTGATTGCGCTGATCGTGCTGCACGTGTCGGCCATCGTCTTCTACAAGGTGAAGAAGGGTCGCAACCTGGTGACGCCCATGGTGCTGGGCGACAAGGAATTGCCTGCCGGCACACCGGCCAGCGCGGACACCTGGCGCCACCGCTTGCTGGCGCTGGCCCTGCTGGTGGTCAGCTGGGCCTTTGCCGGCTGGGTCTGGAGCCGGGGCGGCTGAGCGCATGGACGACGGCGGCCCACAGATAGAGATCGTCGCGGCAGAAACCGCGGCCCAACTGCAGGCCACGCGCGAGCTGATGCGCGAATACGGTGCCTCGCTGGGCGTGGACCTGTGCTTCCAGAATTTCGAGGAAGAACTGGCCGGCCTGCCCGGCGCGTACGCCGCGCCCGCCGGCGCGCTGCTGCTGGCCCTGGTGGACGGCGCCCCGGCGGGTTGCGTGGCGATGCGGCCGCTGCCGGAATCGGACCACATCAACGCCTGCGAGATGAAGCGCCTGTACGTGAAGCGCGCCTTCCGCAAATTCGGCCTGGGCCGCATGCTGGCCCAGCAGCTGATGGACCTGGCCACCCAGGCGGGGCACAGCTGCATGCTGCTGGACACGCTGGACGACATGGAGGCCGCGCGGGGCCTGTACAGCACGCTGGGTTTCTATGAAGTGCCGCCCTACTACTTCAACCCCATCCCTGGCGCGCACTACCTCAAGGCGGACCTGGACGCGCCCGGCACTCGCTGGTAAGACCCTGCCGGTGCGGCCTCTGCCATGGGGCATGATTGCCCAACGACTGCGGCACGAGCTCGGCGAACCCACGACCTCACGGAGACCATCATCACAGCATCCCTGGAACTGCGTGCCGGCGATTTGCGCCTGGCCTTGCGCCCCGACCTTGGCGGCTCCATTGCCGGCCTGTGGCTG
The DNA here is from genome assembly GCA_963750785.1 of uncultured beta proteobacterium. GTDB lineage: Bacteria > Pseudomonadota > Gammaproteobacteria > Burkholderiales > Burkholderiaceae_C > Rubrivivax. Next base: position 852,710 of record CAVVSC010000017.1, read on the forward strand.
GCTGACACCGCGGTGCTGCGCAGCACCGAACCGGCCGACCTGGCGACGTCGCGCCTGTCCGCCTGCTACCCGCTGGCGCCCTATTCCAACCGGCTGGGTTACCGCCGCTTCCGCTGGCTGGGCCACGACCACACCACCGCGCCCAACTTCGACGACAACCCACACAGCGTGCACGGCCTGGCCTGGAAACGGCCCTGGACGGTGCTGAGCAGCAGCGCCAACGATGCCGAACTGCAGTACAGCCACACGCCCGACGAGCACTGGCCCTTCGCCTTCACCATTCGCCAGCGCTATGTGCTGACGGCCGACGCGCTGGAAGTGCACCTGGCCTTCACCAACCAGCACACGCACAACCAGCCGGTGGGCCTGGGCTGGCACCCCTACTTCCCCAAGCGCCAGCGCAGCCGGCTGCACATCGAGCTGTCGGACCGCTGGGAAAGCGATGCCAGCGGCCTGCCCACGCGCCATGTGCCGCAGCCGGGCATCGACGGCGATGTGTCGCACCTGGCCTTTGACAACTGCTTCAGCGGCTGGAAAGGCCCGGCCCGGATCCGCGACGAGAAACTGTCCCTGCGACTGAGCTCGTCGGCGCCCTACCTGGTCGTCTTCACGCCTGCGGACAAGCCCTACTACTGCGTGGAGCCCGTGACCCACGTCAGCAACGCCATCCACATGGCCGACCCGGTGGCACATGGTCTGAAGAGCGTGGAGCCGGGCCACACGGTGGACGCGTGGATGAAGCTGGAGATCACGCACGCATGACGGTGGTGTTTTCTGCGCTGCCGGTGCCGCCTTCGCTGCTGGGGGAGTCGCCGTTCTGGCACCCGGACGAAGGCGCGCTGTACTGGTGTGACATCCCGGGCAGGCAGATCAACCGCTGGCGACCCGCGGATGATGGTGTCGGCGGCGAGCACCGGCAGTGGTCCTTCGACACCGAACCCAGCTGCTGCGCGCCGATGCCGGACGGTCGCCTGCTGGTGGCCTTCCGCGACGGCATCTTCCATGTCGACCCGGCCAGCGGCCAGCGCACCTGTGTCGCCGACCCACCCTACGACCCGAAGCAGGAGCGCTTCAACGACGGCAAGTGCGACCCGTTGGGGCGGCTGTGGGTGGGCACGATTTTCGAGCCGCGCACGGCGCCCAAAGCCTCGCTCTACCGCTTTGGCAACCGCAGACTGGACCGCATGGCGGGCGATGCCACGGTGGCCAACGGCCTGGCCTTCAGCCCCGATGCGCGCACCTTGTACTGGAGCGACACCACGGCGCACCGGGTCGTGGCCTTTGACTTCGACCTGGTCGACGGCAGCCTGTCGCGCCGGCGCGTCTTTGCGCAGTTCGACCTGAAGCAAGCCGACCAGGACCTGGCCACCTATGGCGGCCGTCCCGACGGTGCCGCGGTGGATGCCGAAGGCGCCTACTGGAGTGCGCTCTTCGAAGGCCAGCGCCTGCTGCGCGTCGCACCGGATGGACGCGTGTTGCAAGAGTTGAAGCTGCCCGTGCGCTGTCCCACCATGCCCTGCTTCGGCGGGCCGGACTTGCGCACCTTGTTCATCACCACTTCGCGCGAAAAGCGCTCCGCCGAAGAGTTGGCGGCGCAACCGCTGGCGGGCTGCGTGCTGATGGCGCGGGTGGACGTGCCGGGCTTGCCGGTCAACTTCGCGCGGGCCTGAAACCATGAGCCAGGCCTTGCACCGCGACGCCCTGCTGACGCGCCTTCGTGCGGCGCGTGAATGGGATCTGGCCATCATCGGCGGCGGCTGCGTGGGCCTGGGCGTGGCGCTGGACGCGGCGGCCCGCGGCTTGAGCGTCGTGTTAGTGGAAGCGCAGGACTTTGCCAAGGGCACCTCTTCGCGCGCCACCAAGCTGGCCCACGGCGGCGTGCGCTACCTGGCGCAGGGCGACATCGGCCTCGTGCGTGAGGCGCTGCACGAACGGGGCGCCTTGCTGGCCAACGCGCCGCATGTGGCGTCGCGTCTCCCCTTTGTGATGCCGGCCTACCACTGGTGGGAGCGCGGCTTCTACGGTGCGGGCCTCAAGGCCTACGACCTGCTGGCGGGGCGCCAGGGGCTGGGCGACACGGAATGGCTGTCCACATCCCGCACGCGCCAGTTGCTGCCTGGCGTGCAACCGCGCGGCCTGCACGGCGGCGTGCGTTACTGGGACGGCCAGTTCGACGACGCGCGCCTGGCCCTGCTGCTGGCCCGCACCGCCGCCGAGCGCGGCGCGCTGGTCGTCAACCACTGCGCCGCGACGGGCTTGGTGCTGGACAAAGGCCAGGTGCGCGGCGTGCACGTGCAGGACGCAGAAACGGCCGAGGCCATCACCCTGCGCGCGCATTGCGTGGTCAACGCCACCGGCGTGTGGGTGGACGCCGTGCGCGACATGGACCAGCCGCCCGGCGCGACCGCACGCCCGCGCATGGTGGCGCCCAGCCAAGGGGTGCACCTGGTGGTGGACCGGTCCTTCATGCCCGGCGACCACGCGCTGCTGGTGCCCAAGACCGAAGACGGCCGTGTGCTGTTTGCCGTGCCCTGGCTGGGCAAGACCATCCTGGGCACCACCGACACCCCGCGCCAGGACACGCCGCTGGAGCCACAGCCGCTGCCCGAAGAGGTGGGCTTCATCCTGCGCGAATCGGCGCGCTACCTGTCGCGCCCGCCGCAACGCAGCGACGTGCGGTCCGTCTGGGTGGGCATGCGGCCCCTGGTTCGGCCCGAAGGGGACGAGGGCGCCAACACCAAGGCGATTTCGCGTGAGCACACGGTGGTGATCGGCCGCAGCGGCCTGGTCACTGTGACGGGCGGCAAGTGGACCACCTACCGGTCGATGGCCGAAGACGTGCTGCAGCGCTGCATGCAGCGCGGACTGCTGCCGCACAAGCCGGCCGGCGTCACGGCAAACCTGCCCCTGGTGGGCGCTGCACCCGGCAAGCCCATGGGCGAGCCGCCGGGCGAGCACCTGTACGGCAGCGAGGCCGCCGCGCTGCGCGAACTGCCCGGCGCCGACCGCTGGTTGTGGCGCGACGGCGAAGGCGGTTTGAGCGAAGCCATGGTGCGCTTCGCCGCGCGCTTTGAAATGGCGCGCACCGTGGAAGATGTGCTGGCACGGCGCTGCAGGTTGCTGTTCCTGGACGCCGCAGAAGCGGCGCGCCAGGCCGACGCGGTGGCCGCGATCCTGGCCGAAGAACTGGGCCGGCCGGTGGACGCCGACGCGTTCAAGCACCTGGCCGCGCAATACCTGCGCTTGCCCAGCTGAAACTCACATCGACGGGTACTTGACCGAACAGCCGTAGGGTCGCGTCGTCGCCTGGCTGACGGCCTTGCCCGCCTGCAGTTCGCCCAAGGCCACTTTCACGTAGTTGGTGGCGCCGGCAATGTCAGCCGGGTTGGCGCTGGCCTTGTTGTCGATGCCGCCGGCATAGACCAGTGTGCCGCTGCCGTCCACGATGTACAGGTGCGGCGTGGTCCGCGCGCCGTAGGCGCGGCCGACTTTGCCGTCGCTGTCCATCAACGTGGCGCTGGCGGCAGCCTTCTGCTGCTGCATCCATTGCGCCATGGCGGCCGGGCTCTTGAAGTCGCCGTGGTCGGTGGCGGTGGAATTGACGGTGAGCCAGACCACGCCCTTGGCCGCAGCGTCCTTCTGCGTGCCTTGCATGTTGGCGGCGCTGTAGTGCTTCTGCACATACGGGCAACCCGGGTTGACCCATTCCAGCACGACGGTGCGGCCCTTGTAGTCGGCCAGCGACACGGCCTTGCCGGCGGTGTCCTGCACCGTGAAGGCGGGCGCGGCCTGGCCCACGGTGGCCACGGCGCCTGCGCTGGCAGAAAGCACGGCGAGCGCGGCGCTGATCATGAGTTTCTTCATCGGTGCAGTCCTTTCAGGGCAGGGTGTCGATGGCCCCACGCACTTCGGCGACGCTGAGAATTTCGCTCAGGAGCTTTGGCCCTGCAGTCCCTGGGGCGTAAACCGCGTAGACCGGCACGCCGCTGCGGCCCAGGCGCGACAACTCCGCGCTGATGGCGGCGTCACGCCGCGTCCAGTCGGCGCGCAGCAGCAGCACCTTCTTGGCAGCGAAGGCCTCTTTGACTTCTGCCGCGGCCAAGGTGGTGCGCTTGTTGAACTGGCAGGTCACGCACCAGGCCGCGGTGAAGTCGACAAACACGCCTTGCCCAGCAGCCTGGGCTTGGGCCACGCGCTCGGGCGACCAGGCCTGCCAGTCACCGGATGGCGCGGCAGTCGTGGACTGCGCCGCGGCGTCCTGCCGCAGCGCGGGCAAGGCCCAAACCAGCGCGGCCACCAGCAGCAGCACAGCGGCACTGCCAAAGCCGGCGCGCGCCTTCGGCCCCAGGGTGGGTGAGCCCAGCGCCCACGCGCCAAAGGACAGCGCCACCAGCAGGCCCAGCAGCGCGGCCACGCCGTCGACACCCACCTGCATTCCCAGCACCCACACCAGCCACACGACCGTGGCGAACATCGGGAAGGCCATCAGCGTCTTGAAATGGGCCATCCAGGCGCCCGGCCGCGGCAGCAGCCGTGCGACGGCCGGCCAGGCGCTGGCCAGCAGGTAGGGCAGGGCCATGCCCAGGCCCAGCGCGGCAAACACGGTCAGGGCTTCAACGGTCGGCAAGGTGACCGCTGCGCCGAGTGCAGCGCCCATGAAAGGCGCCGTGCAGGGCGAGGCCACGGCCACGGCCAGCACGCCTGTCAGGGCGGAATCGACCATGGGATGGCGCGCACGCGCCGCAGCCAGAGAACTGGGCAGCACAGAACCGAACTCGAACACACCGGCCAGGTTCAGGCCGATCAGCGTGAACAAAGCGGCCAGCACCGCCACCACGCCCGGTTGCTGCAGTTGAAAGCCCCAGCCCAGTTGTTCACCACCCGCGCGCAGTGCCAGCAAGGCGGCAGCCAGCGCCACAAAGGACAGCACCACGCCGGCCGTGTAAGCCAGGCCGCCCAGCAGCAGGCCCCGGCGGTCATCGGCGTGTGAAGCGAAGCCCAGCACTTTCAATGACAGCACCGGGAACACGCAGGGCATCAGGTTCAGCAAGCTGCCGCCAGCCAGGGCCAGCAAGAGCGACAGCAGCAGGCCTGTGCCGGCCGCGGGCGCGGTGACCTGCGCGTCGCCCAAGGACGGCAAGGGTGCCGGCGGCGGGGCTGGTGCGGGCCAGGCCGTGGTGACGGCCGCTTCGATGTGCAGCCCCGCGGGCTGGCCGGCGCTGATCAGCACGGCGGGCAGGGTCTTGGGTGACTCGCTGCGTTGCGGGTCCAGCGGCACACGCGCGGTCCAGGTGTCGCCTTGCCACTGGGCCTGCAATTTGGCGGCGTGGTTGATGACGCCGCCGGTCTCAGGAAGGAAGCCCAATTCGCGACCTTGCCAGGCGGCCGGGATGCCCGACACGGTGACCACCAGTTGGCCACCGTCCACGGCCGCGGTGGCCTTCGCACCCGGCACCGGTTGCGGCTGTGCTGCACGCGCGCTGTCAAACAGGGCGCCGTGCCCGGCTGTGGCTTGCTGCACGGGCAACTTCAGCGTGAAGTCGCCACCTTCGGGAATGCAGACCTCCTTGCAGACCAGCCAGTCGGCGCGCAGCGTGATGTTCAAGGTGTCGGCCTGGAAACCGGCTGGCACGGTCAAGGGCACGGGCAGCAGCAGCGTGTCCTCGTAGCCGAAGTTCATCAGCGGCCCGATGGGCAGGCGGCCGGGTGTCGGCCACTGGATGTCGCCGGCCGTCACGCCAGCCGGCAGCGTCCACTGAAGCGTGGTCGGCAGGCCGGAATCGCCCGGGTTCTTCCAGTAGGTGTGCCAGTGCGGCTGGTGTTCGATCTTCAGGCCCAGCCAGACCGGCTTGCCGGCCACCACGCCTTCGGGCGCGTGGGCCACGAGTTCGGCCCGAACCTGTGGCGTGTTGACGACGGCGGCAGGCGCAGCCCGGGCCAGCAAAGGGACAGCAGCCAGAAGCGGCAGCGTGAATGACGCCAGGAGTCGCGCCGTGACCGAGAGGGGTTGCATGCGTGGGATTGGAGCAGCAGGCACTGCCCAGGTTCCGTACAGGGCCTTATTGTGGAGCGCGAGTTTGGGAGGCTGCGGGTTTCTTCGTATAATCGACAGGCTTTGCTACCTGCACCCGGCACCTGTCATTCGACAGCGCGCCCCTGAAAGAACGGTGAATTCGTGGAACCGGCCCGTAACCCAGCCTTGACCACGCCGCCGAACCGCTGGGACGACGAAGAAACCGGGGCTGGAAGCTGGCGTGATGGCGCGAAGGCCCAGGCCTTCAAGCCGCTGACGAAAGAGGAAGCGTCAGCCCTGCGTGCGAAAGAGCCGCCACTGTCACCGTGGCGGGTCGTTGTGGTGCAGGTCATGGTGGGTGTGGCCGCAGCCTTGCTGTCAGGGCTGGTCATGCAGAGGCAGGAGGTGGCGTGGTCGGTGCTGTATGGCGCCGCCACGGTGGTGGTGCCGGGCGCCTTGATGGCGCGTGGCATGACCAGCCGACTCTCCAGCGTGTCGCCTGGCAGCAGCGCTGTCAGTTTCATGTTGTGGGCGTCGGTGAAAATTGTGGTTTCGGTGGCCATGCTGGTGCTGGCCCCGAGCATCGTGCAGCCCCTGGTCTGGCCGGCATTGCTGGTTGGCCTGGTGTTGTGCATGAAGATTTACGTGGTGGTCCTGCTGTGGCGCAACCGCCGAAAAGTGTCGAATTGAGCGAGACAAATCAACATGGCAGCTGAAGCCCACGCCGCTGAGCACGGACCGACCGCAGGCGAGTACATCGTCCACCACCTGACGCATCTGCGGAACAAGGACATGACGGGCCCGGTCGACTTCAGTGTGGTCGCCTGGGACTCGATGTTCTTCGCCATCCTCACCGGCGTCATCGGCTGCTTTTTCCTTTGGCGCGCCGCGCGCAAGGCGACTTCCGGTGTGCCGGGCCGTTTCCAGGCTGCCGTTGAGATCCTCGTTGAGATGGTCGACGCGCAGGCCAAGGGCATCGTGCACAACGCCAAGAGCCGCAAGCTGGTCGCGCCGCTGGCCCTGACGGTGTTCGTCTGGATCTTTCTGATGAACGCCATGGACCTGCTGCCCGTCGATCTGCTGCCCTTCGTCTGGGAGAAGATCGTCGGCGCCAGCGGCGGCGACCCGCACCACGCGTACCTGCGTGTCGTGCCGACCGCAGACCTGTCGGTGACGATGGGCCTGTCGGTCTCGGTGCTGCTGGTCTGCTTGATCTACAACGTCAAGATCAAGGGCCTGGGCGGCTGGGTGCACGAGCTGTTCACGGCGCCCTTCGGCAACCACTGGGCCTTGTACCCCTTCAACTTCGCGATGCAGATCGTCGAGTTCATCGCCAAGACGGTGTCGCATGGCATGCGGCTCTTCGGCAACATGTATGCCGGCGAATTGATCTTCCTGCTGATCGCCCTGCTGGGTGGTGCCTGGTCGATGTCGGCACTGGGCGTCGGTCTGGCGCTGGGTCATATCGTGCTTGGCACGGTGTGGGCTGTCTTCCACATCCTGATCATCACCTTGCAGGCCTTCGTTTTCATGATGCTGACGCTGGTCTATGTCGGCCAGGCGCACGACGCTCACTGAGCGCCGCCTTTCCTTTCCTTTCCCCCCAAACCTTCCTCATTCGGAGCACAACATGGAAGTCATCAGCTTTGTCGCCCTGGCCGCTGGCCTGATCATCGGTCTCGGCGCGCTCGGCGCTTGTATCGGCATCGGCATCATGGGCAGCAAGTACCTGGAATCGGCCGCTCGCCAGCCCGAGTTGATGGGCGAACTGCAGACCAAGATGTTCTTGCTGGTCGGCCTGATCGACGCCTCGTTCATCATCGGTACCGGCGTTGCGCTGTGGTTTGCCACCGCCAACCCGTTCCTGGGCCAGATCGCTGCCGCTGTTGCGGCGGCCGCCGGCGCCAAGTAAGTTTGCGCAGCCCCGATAAGGGGCTCCTGACCGGCACCGAGATTCGTTTCGGTGACGGCCCCGTTACCGTGATTGAGGCAATGACGTGAGCATCACCGCTACTCTCATCGTCCAGATCATCGTCTTCCTGATCTTGATCGGGTTCACGATGAAATTCATCTGGCCGCCGATCACCGTCGCGCTCGACGAGCGCGCGAAGAAGATCGCCGACGGCCTTTCGGCCGCAGACAAAGCCAAGACCGAGCTGGCCGCCGCCAACAAGCGCGTGGAAGCCCAGTTGTCGGCCGCCCGCGACGACGCTGCCAAGCGCCTGGCCGACGCCGAGCGTCTGGCCCAGCAGATGGTCGAAGAAGCCAAGGGCCGCGCGTCCGAAGAGGCTGCCAAGATCGTCGCTGCTGCGCATGCTGAAGCGGCGCAGGCTTCGGTCAAGGCACGCGAGACCCTGCGCGAGCAGGTGGCTGGCCTGGCCGTCAAGGGCGCCGAAGCGATCCTGAAGCGCGAAGTCAACGCGGGCGTGCACGCCGAGCTGTTGGGCCGCCTGAAGGCGGAGCTCTGACATGGCCGAAATCGCGACCATCGCGCGTCCCTACGCCGAAGCCTTGTTCAAGGCGGCTGGCGCGGATGGCGCGAAGCTGAAGGACCAGATCGTGGCCCTGTCCGCGCTGGCCAGCGACGAAGGCCTGCGCCAGTTTGCCGACAGCCCCAAGGTCGAAGCCACCCAGGTCTTTGACCTGGTGGCAGGTGTCGCGCTGCAAAAGGGCGTGTCACTGGACCCGAAGGTCGGCAACCTGCTGCGCGCCGTGCTGGAAAACGGCCGCCTGGCCGCGCTGCCCGAAGTGGCCGCGCAGTTCACCGCACTGGTGAACGCACAAGGTGGTGTGAGCGACGCCCTGATTGAGAGCCCCTATGCCATTGAAGGCGCCCAGCTGAGCGACGTGGTCGTCACGCTGGAAAAGCGCTTCGGCCGCAAGCTCAACGCTTCCGTGAAGCTCGTGCCCGAGCTGATCGGTGGCATTCGCGTCACCGTGGGTGACGAGGTGCTGGACACCTCCGTCAAGGCCCGTCTGGAACAAATGAAGGTCGCGCTCACTGCGTGACTTGGAGCACTCCATGAACCTGAATCCCGCAGAAATTTCCGAGCTGATCAAGAGCCGCATCGAAGGCTTGTCGGCCAGCGCGGACATCAAGAACCAAGGCACCGTGGTCTCCGTCACTGACGGCATCGTGCGCGTGCACGGTCTGTCCGACGTGATGGCCGGCGAGATGCTGGAGTTCCCGCCCACCAAGAGCGGCCAGGCCACCTACGGCCTCGCCCTGAACCTGGAACGCGACTCCGTTGGCGCCGTGATCCTGGGCGAGTACGAGCACATCTCCGAAGGCGACACCGTGAAGTGCACGGGCCGCATCCTGGAAGTGCCTGTCGGCCCGGAACTGATCGGACGCGTGGTGAACGCCCTGGGTCAGCCGATCGACGGCAAGGGCCCGATCAATGCCAAGATGACGGACGTGATCGAGAAGGTCGCCCCGGGCGTGATCGCCCGCAAGTCGGTCGACCAGCCGGTGCAAACCGGCCTGAAGTCCATCGACTCCATGGTGCCCGTCGGCCGCGGCCAGCGCGAACTGATCATTGGTGACCGCCAGACGGGCAAGACCGCCGTCGCCATCGACGCGATCATCAACCAGAAGGGTCAGAACATGACCTGCGTGTACGTCGCCATCGGCCAGAAGGCGTCGTCCATCAAGAACGTCGTTCGCTCGTTGGAACAGGCCGGTGCGATGGACTACACCATCGTCGTGGCGGCTTCCGCTTCGGAATCGGCAGCCATGCAGTACGTGTCGGCCTACTCGGGCTGCACGATGGGCGAGTACTTCCGCGACCGCGGCCAAGACGCGCTGATCATCTATGACGACCTGTCCAAGCAGGCTGTGGCGTACCGCCAGGTCTCGCTGCTGCTGCGCCGCCCGCCGGGCCGCGAAGCCTACCCCGGCGACGTGTTCTATCTCCACAGCCGCCTGCTGGAGCGTGCAGCCCGCGTGAACGCCGACTACGTCGAAGCCTTCACCAAGGGCGAAGTGAAGGGCCGTACCGGTTCGCTGACCGCACTGCCCATCATCGAAACGCAAGCCGGCGACGTGTCTGCCTTCGTCCCGACCAACGTGATCTCGATCACCGACGGCCAGATCTTCCTGGAAACCAGCCTGTTCAACGCCGGCATCCGCCCCGCCATCAACGCCGGTATCTCGGTGTCGCGCGTCGGTGGTGCTGCGCAGACCAAGCTGATCAAGAGCCTGTCCGGCGGCATCCGTACCGACCTGGCGCAGTACCGGGAACTGGCCGCCTTCGCGCAGTTCGCGTCCGATCTGGACGCCGCCACGCGCAAGCAGCTGGACCGCGGCGCCCGCGTGACGGAACTGCTGAAGCAGGCCCAGTACAGCCCGCTGCCCATCAGCCTGATGGCTGCCACGCTGTTCGCGGTGAACAAGGGCTACCTGGACGACATCGACACCAAGAAGGTCCTGGCTTTCGAACACGGCCTGCACCAGCACCTGAAGAGCAGCCACGCTGCTCTGCTGGCCAAGCTGGAGAACGACAAGGCCATGGACAAGGGCGCGGAAGAAGAACTCAGCAACGCCATTGCCGCGTTCAAGAAGAGCTTCGCCTAAACCCGCAGCCCAGGAGAACGGCCATGGCTGTCGGTAAAGAGATCCGCGTCAAGATCAAGTCGGTGGAGAACACCAAGAAGATCACCAAGGCCATGGAAATGGTCTCGGTGAGCAAGATGCGCAAGGCGCAGGAGCGCATGCGCGCTGCGCGTCCGTACGCCGACAAGATCCGCAACATCACGGCCCACCTGGCCGAGGCCAACCCCGAGTACAAGAGCCCGTACATGCGTGACGTGGCCAAGGCCGGGGGCAAGCCCAAGGCCGTGGGGTTCATCGTGGTCACCAGCGACAAGGGCTTGTGCGGCGGCTTGAACACCAACCTGCTGCGTGCCCTGACGAACAAGATGAAAGACGCCCAGACCGCGGGCAGTTCCATCATGACGGTCGCCATCGGCAACAAGGGGCTCGGCTTCCTGAACCGTATCGGCGCCACCGTGCTGAGCCAGGCGGTGCAGTTGGGCGACGCGCCTCACCTGGACAAGCTGATCGGCCCGGTCAAGGTGATGCTCGACGCCTTTGTCGAAGGCAAGATCGACGCCGTCTACCTCTGCTACACCAAGTTCCTGAACACGATGAAGCAGGAGCCCTTGATCGAGGCCCTGCTGCCGCTGTCGGCCGCCCGCCTGGAGCGGACCGCCGAAGAGAAGAAGCAATACGGCTGGGACTACATCTACGAGCCCGATCCCGCCACGGTCATCGACGACCTGCTGACCCGCTACATCGAGGCGTTGGTCTACCAGGGCGTCGCTGAAAACATGGCGAGCGAGCACAGCGCCCGCATGGTGGCCATGAAGGCCGCCACCGACAACGCCGGCACGCTCATTGGTGAGCTCAAGCTCATCTACAACAAGACCCGTCAGGCGGCGATCACGAAGGAACTGTCCGAGATCGTCAGCGGCGCGGCCGCGATCAGCGGCTGATCTGAAAAGACAACAGCCGCAACTGCAAACCGAATTCGATTCCAAGGAAGATTGAAATGTCGAACACTCAAGCCCAGGGCAAGATCGTCCAGTGCATCGGCGCCGTGGTGGACGTGGAGTTCCCGCGCAATGCCATGCCCAACATCTATGACGCGCTCAAGCTGGAAGGCACCGCGCTGACGCTGGAAGTCCAGCAGCAGCTGGGTGACGGCGTGGTGCGCACCATCGCACTGGGCTCGTCCGACGGCCTGCGCCGCGGCCTGATGGTCAAGAACACCGGTGCCAACATCACCGTGCCCGTGGGCAAGGCGACGCTGGGCCGCATCATGGACGTGCTGGGCAGCCCGATCGACGAGCGTGGCCCGGTCGACCAGACCCTGACCGCCCCCATCCACCGCAAGGCCCCGTCCTACGACGAGCTGAGCCCTTCGCAAGAACTGCTGGAAACCGGCATCAAGGTGATCGACCTGATCTGCCCGTTCGCCAAGGGCGGCAAGGTGGGTCTGTTCGGCGGCGCCGGCGTGGGCAAGACCGTGAACATGATGGAGCTCATCAACAACATCGCCAAGGCGCACTCGGGTCTGTCGGTGTTCGCTGGCGTGGGTGAGCGCACCCGCGAGGGCAACGACTTCTATCACGAGATGGCCGACTCCGGCGTCGTGAACCTGGAGAAGCTCGAAGAGTCCAAGGTGGCCATGGTCTACGGCCAGATGAACGAGCCCCCGGGCAACCGCCTGCGCGTGGCCCTGACCGGCTTGACCATCGCCGAGTCGTTCCGCGACGAAGGCCGCGACGTGCTGTTCTTCGTCGACAACATCTACCGCTACACGCTGGCCGGTACCGAAGTGTCCGCTCTGCTGGGCCGCATGCCTTCCGCCGTGGGCTACCAGCCGACGCTGGCCGAAGAAATGGGCCGCCTGCAGGAGCGCATCACGTCGACCAAGGTCGGCTCCATCACGTCCATCCAGGCCGTGTACGTGCCGGCCGACGACTTGACCGACCCGTCCCCTGCCACCACTTTCGCGCACTTGGACGCCACCGTGGTGTTGAGCCGTGACATCGCCTCGCTGGGCATCTACCCGGCCGTGGACCCGCTGGACAGCACCAGCCGCCAGGTGGACCCGAACGTGGTCGGCCAGGACCACTACGAGACGACCCGCGCCGTCCAGCAGACCCTGCAGCGCTACAAGGAACTGCGCGACATCATCGCCATCCTGGGCATGGACGAACTGAGCCCGGAAGACAAGCTGGCCGTGAGCCGCGCGCGCAAGATCCAGCGCTTCCTGAGCCAGCCTTTCCACGTGGCCGAAGTGTTCACCGGCAGCCCGGGCAAGTACGTGCCGTTGAAGGAAACCATCCGCGGCTTCAAGATGATCGTGGCTGGCGAATGCGACCACCTGCCGGAGCAGGCGTTCTACATGGTCGGCACCATCGACGAGGCCTTCGAGAAGGCCAAGAAGATAAATTGAGCCCCCAAGCTCGCTGGCGCTCGCTGCCCCCCGAGGGGGATGCGTGCCAGCGGACCGGCAGAGCCGGATCCGCGGCATCGGGCTTGATCAGCGTGCCGTACTTCTGAAGGAATACGTGATGGCAACCATCCATGTCGACGTGGTCAGCGCTGAAGAACTCATCTTCAGCGGCGAAGCCAAGTTCGTCGCTCTGCCGGGTGAAAACGGCGAGCTCGGCATCCTGCCGCGCCACACCCCCCTCATCACGCGCATCAAGCCGGGCGCGGTGCGCATCGAGCGTGCTGACAACGGCGAGGAAGAATTCGTCTTTGTGGCGGGCGGGATTCTGGAAGTGCAGCCCGGCACGGTGACTGTGCTGGCCGACACCGCCATCCGTGGCCATGACCTCGACGAGGCCAAGGCGACAGAAGCCAAGAAGCAGGCCGAAGAGGCGATGAAGAACGCCAAGAGCGAGATCGACCTGGCCGCGGCCCAAGGCGAGTTTGCCGCCATGGCTGCCCAGCTGGCCGCGATCCAGAAGCTGCGCAGGAAGTAGCCGGTCTTTGGACTGAGCACACGGGCCGGCGCAAGCGCGGCCCGTTTTGCTTTCTGGCGCGACGACAGGCGGATCGCCCTGGAATGACGACGTCTGCCGCAGCCTCACAGGGGTGCTGGCGCTGTCTCCGCGCCGGCTCGGCCCAACAGCGCAATGCGGAATACCGCGCCACCGCCGTCTCGGTTCTCGGCATGGATGCGTCCTTCCAGCACGGCCATGATCTTGCGGCAGATGGCCAGCCCGAGCCCGGTGCCCCCGGAGCCGTCCTTCGTGAGGCTGGACTGCACAAAGGCGTCGAAGATTCGGTCAAGTTCTGCTTCGGGGATGCCGGGCCCGCGGTCCGCCACCGCGAACTGCAGTTCCCCCGTGGCGCTGAGGCAGCCTTCGATCTCCACGGCCGTGCTGGCGGGCGCGAACCGGATGGCGTTGGCCACCACATTGCGCACCACCTGCTGAAAGCGCAGCGGGTCGACCTTGCCCCGCATCGTCTGTTCCGGCAGGTTCTCCACCAGGCGCACCTGTCGTTGATCGGCCAGCGGCTGCAGCTCGCGCAAGACCTCGCGGACCAGGCCGCGCAGGTCGACCCGCTCCAGATGAATCGTGCCCACGGTGCTTTCCAGCCGCGCCACGTCCAGCAAATCATTCACCAGCGACAGCATGCGTTCGCCCGAGCCATGGATTTCGCCGAACATGGCCGCCAGGCGGGGTTGCTCGCCGGCCCGCCGGATGCCCAGTTCCGAGAACCCCAGAATGGATTGAAGCGGTGTCCGCAACTCATGGCTGATGTTGCCGATGAACTCGGACTTCGCCCTCGAAGCCTCTTCAGCGATGTCATGTGCTTCACGCGTGGCCCGTTCGGCCTCGCGAAATTCGGTGACATCAATGATCACGGCAAGGATGGCCGGCGGCTGACTGTTGTCTCCTGGAAGCAGCTGCTTTTCCACCACCACGTCGCGCAACGAACCGTCGGCATGCGCCACCCTCGCGTCATAGCGCACGGGGCGTCCCGTGCCATGCACCTGGGCGTCTTGCAGCGCATGCAGGCTGCGCTCGGCGGGCGTCAGGTGGGCGCCGACGATGCCGCCAATCACGTCGCTGCGCTTCTTGCCTGTGAAGGCTTCCCAGGCGCGGTTGACGCTGATGTAGCGGCGTTCGTGGCTCACCACGGACATTGGCAAAGGGCTGCTCTCGAGCAGCATCTCGCTGTAGGCCAGTTGCGTCTCGAGCCGGCCCTGCGCACGCACACGTTCGGTCACGTCCACCGCACTGCCGGCAAAGCCGACGATGGTGCCTGCCGTCTGCAGTGGCATCACCGCAAAGTCGAACGTGCGCGCCTGACCCTGTGAGTCGATCATCTGGGCCCGCGCCTGCCGCATGCCGGAACCACTGCCGGCATCGAACAAGGACTGCACCCTCGCGCGTTCGCTCTCAATCACCGAATCCGCCAACGGGCGGCCCAGGGCCACGTCCTCGCGGCCGGTGATGTTCTGCCAGCGCTGGTTCACAAAGCTCAGCGCGCCTTTGTCGTCCGTGCGGAACACCAGTTCCTGCAGGCTCTTGAGCGTGATGCTGAGTTCGCGCTCGCGACGCGCCACGGCGACCTGAGCCAGGTCTCGTTCCGCATGGGCCGCCGCGCGCCCGCGCAAGCTGCGCGACGCCAGCGCGGTCATCACCGCGATGAAAACCAGCACGGTCACGCCGGTGGCCAACGGGCCCCGCATGCTGCGCCACCACTCCGCCTGCGCTGCGCCGGCGTCGAACTCCACCATCACTACCAGGGGCCGCGACCGCGACACGCGGAAAGCCGCAAGCTGCGCGCCTTCGCGCAGGCCGGCACCGTCCCAGCTGCCGTGCTCGCGGGCGGGCAGGAATTCCGTGAATGGCGGCAGGGCCGAGAGCGCGTCATCCACCTGCCTTGGGACGCCGCCGGTCGCTGCGATCAGACGGCCGGCATAGCTCAGCACCGCGGCCGCCGCATGGGGGTCGTTGAGCGTGACCTGCTGGAAGTTGGCAAATGAATCGGTGTTGAGCAGGACCACCACCCAAGCGGATCGACCATTGGGCATGCTGGCTGCGCGCAGCAGGGGTATGAACCCGACACCCCGCGCCACGATGGGGCTCTGCGCTGCACGCAGGTCCAACAGTCGCCGCACCGGGACAAAGCGGCCGAGCAAATCTCGTCCCGGGATCGGCAGGGTGCCCAATCGGCCGAGCTCGATGACGGCGCCGACCTCACCCCTGTCGGTGCTGCCCAGAACCTGCCCTTGCGAGTCCACGATGCCGATGCCGCGCAGAAAGGGCAGGTTGACCAGCGTCTGGGCCAGAGCCGCGCGCATCTCGGCGCCTTCGGGTTCCGTGCCTCGGGCCAGCAGGTCACCGATCGTGACGGCCGCCAGAGCTGCGCCCTCGACGCTCCGTGTGGCGTGATCAGCGAACACGCGGGCCAGCAACACGCTGCGTTCGCGCACCCGGTCCATGTGGCTTTGGCGCTGGAAGTAGCCCAGCAGCAAAAGTGCCACCAGCACGGCGAGCAGCAAAGTCGTACCGGCCAGCGCGACCCAGTGGTGGGCATGCAGCCGAGCGGGCGCGCTGGCCCCAGACGTGTTCATGCCCAGGCGCAACTCACTTCAAGCGCACGATGCTGCCCAGGCCGTACTTGCGTGCAGCGGTCTCCAGACGGCCGTCGCGCTGGATGCGCCCCACAAACTCGTCCACTTGTGCCAACCATTGCGCATCGCCGGGCTTCACTGCGTAGGCATAGGGCAGCACATGGAAGGGAGCAGGCGGCGAAATCAGGGTGGCCCAGTCCGCGTTGTCCAGCAGGC
Source organism: uncultured beta proteobacterium (assembly GCA_963750785.1). Taxonomy (GTDB): domain Bacteria; phylum Pseudomonadota; class Gammaproteobacteria; order Burkholderiales; family Burkholderiaceae_C; genus Rubrivivax. Next base: position 869,048 of record CAVVSC010000017.1, read on the forward strand.
GTCGGCTGTATGGGTAGTCGGTCATGAAAACGTCCACCCGACCCGCCTCCAGCTCGCGTTCACGGGTGGCTGGCGCGCTGACCTTGACCAGGCGCGCCTGCTTCAAAGCGGCGGCCATCACCGGCTCCATGAAGGTGCCGGCCTGCACGGCAACGGCCACGCCGGGCTGGTCGATGTCTTCCCAACGGGTGACGGCCTTGTTGCCCTTGGTGGTCACGCCGTAGATGTCGCTTTGCAAGTAGGGGCGGGAGAAGCGCAGGCGCTCCATGCGCTGGGGCAGCATGGCGACGGCAAACATGGCGACGTCGCAGCGTTCGCCCTCCAGGTCCGCGATCAGGGTCGCAAATGACGAATCGACGTGCTGCAACTGGACCTTGAGGTCCGCTGCAAGTTCCTTGGACAGGTCGATGTCGATGCCCGTCAGCTGCTGCGTGCGCGGGTTGCGAAAGCTGATGCCGTAGTAGTCGGGCCAGACGCACACGCGCATGCTGCCGCTGGCCTTGACGCGGTCCAGCACGGTGCCCGCTGCAGCAGGGCGCGGGGCGAATGCAGCCATCGTGCCGACCAGGAAGATGCCCAGGACCTGCGCCAGGCGGCGAACGGTGCGAGGAAGGCAAGGGGTCTGTGTCATGGAAGCTCCTGTGGGTTCAGACCAGGCCCAGGCCGCCGGCGTCGCCCGGGGTGGACAGCTCGGCAAAGCCCAAACCCTGGACGTTGACCTGGTTGCGGATATCGATCAAGGAATCGGCGTTGGCAATGAAGGCGTCAACCACTTGCGGGTCGAATGCCAGGCCGCGCTGTTCGGCCAGCATTTGCAAGGCCCTTTCGTCGCTGAACGCGGGCCGGTAGCAGCGGTCCATCGTCAGCGCATCAAAGAAGTCCACCACCGCCACGATGCGGCCGGACAGGGGAATGGACTCGCCAGCCAGTTGTGACGGATAGCCTGTGCCGTCCCAGCGCTCGTGATGCGCGAGCGCCACTTCGGCGGCCAGCCGGAACAGCGCGATGCGCGAGCGGCCCAGGATCTCTGCGCCGATGCGCGGGTGCTCGTTCATCACGGTCCGTTCTTCAGGCGTGAGGCCGCCCGGCTTCTTGAGCACCGCGTCGGGCACGCCGATCTTGCCGATGTCATGCATGGGCGCGGCCTGACGCAACAGCAGCGACCAGGACGCAGACTGTCCCAGGCGAAGCGCCAGCGACCAGGCCAGGAAGCCAATGCGGACGATGTGCACGCCGGTGTCGTCGTCGCGGAACTCGGCGGCGCGCGACAGGCGGAGCAATGCGTCGTGGTGCGCCTGCGCCACCTCGCGCAAGGCGTCATTGCGTTCCTGGTACATGCGGCCGAAATCGGCGACCAGCTGCTCCATCTGGGCCGTGGCGTCGTCGGCAAAGCAGTGGCTGCTGTCGGTGGGCGTCGGAAGATCGGTTTGCATGGTGTCTGGGACGGCAGTTGGCGGCTCAGGCGCCGGCGGGCACCAGCGTGCCCAGCAGTTCGAGCAATTGCATCGGGCTGAAGGGCTTGACGAGGTAGGCGGTGGCTCCGGCCTGCAGGCCCGCCTCGCGGTCGGCGCTGGTGCCGCAGGCCGAGAGCATCACGATGGGCACCCGGCCCAGCGTGGCGTCGGCGCGCAGCTGGCGGCAGAGGTCCAGGCCATTCAGTTCGCCGGGCATCATCCGGTCCAGCAGCACGAGGTCAGGGCGGAGTTCCTGTGCCAGTTGCCAACCCTTCACGGCGTCCGCCGCCTCATGGACGTCGAAGTCCTCGAACTCCAGCGTCATGCGGATCAGGCGCCGAATGTCAGCGTGGTCTTCGACGAGCAGGATCTGAGGCATGGCGGTGGGCTGTGGGTGGTGCGTGGAGCCGTTGAGACCAGATTATGTCAGAAGTGATAAATATCATTTCCCCTCAAACCGGCCAGATCGTCTGGTAAACGGCAAAATCACACAAATGCAGGTTTGCTGCCTGAGGTGTGTGCCCGCGGTTATCGGCAGCCGGCGCTGCAAAGACAGGAGTTCCTCGTAAACCCGTTGCGGGATCTGCATGACGCGCCATCGAATCGAAGCGAGGTGCCAAAAAATGTGATGAATTCCGCGACCTGTATATGATGTATATGTATTCCGCGTCGGAATCATAAATATCATTTAAGGCTCGCCCAGGATTCAAACGCCGCACCGTGGCGCCAGGGCGAGCCCGAATGGAACCTTGATGAACCCTGCCGTCCTGTCTTTGCTGGCGCTGTCCTTGGCGCCCCATCACGCGCCTGCCGGGCTGTCCACCACACCGTCGGTGATGCATGACGCGGCCCATGCGGCTGAAAACGCCCGTTCGATCGGACTTTCATGAACCAGCTCCAGGTGTCCACCCGGCTGGCGCTCAACACGGCGCTCTTCGCCCTTCTCCTGGCCATCGTCGGCGGCATCGGCCTGCACGGCATCCAGGCCGGCAATGACAGCTTGCGCACCGTCTATGACGACCGCGTCGTGCCACTGGGCCAGCTGGGCCAGATCCAGCGGCTGATGGAAGCAAGCCAGCTGGCTGTCGAAGTCGCGGTGCAGCAAAAGGAGCTCAGTGGACGCGACGCCGCTGCGGCCCTCGCCGACAGCAACCGGAGCGCCATTGACAGCAACTGGGCGGCGTACATGGCCACCCAGCTGACGACGGAAGAAGCGGCCTTGGCACGCCAGTTCGAGACCGAGCGGGCTGCCTACCTGAAGCAAGGACTTGGGCCGGTCCTTCAGGCGCTGCGCCAGCAAGACTTTGACCGTGCCCAGCAACTGGCCCGGGATTCGATGGCACAGGGCGCAGCTCAAGCACGCGTCACGTTGGAAAAGCTGATGGCCCTGCAGGTCACGGTGGCCAAGCAGGAGCACGACGATGCCGTCACCCGCTACGACCACCTGCGCCTGGGCATGATGCTGGCCATCGGCATCGGACTGGCCGTCGCCACGGCCCTGGGCCTGCAACTCAGCCGCAGCCTGAACCGGCAATTGGGTGCCGAGCCCGCAGCCGCAGCAGCTGTTGCCCAGGCCGTGTCCCTTGGCGACCTGTCGCTGGACATCACGCTGCGCCCGGGCGACCAACACAGCCTGATGGCGTCGATGCAGCAGATGCAGGCCAGCCTGCGCCAGACCGTGGGCACGGTCCGACGCGACGCCGACGGCGTGGCCACGGCGTCGTCCGAAATCGCCCAAGGTACGCTGGACCTGAGCCAGCGTACCGAAGAACAGGCAAGCGCCCTGCAGCAGACAGCGGCGTCGATGGAAGCGCTCACCGGCACTGTGCGCCAGAACGCCGATAGCGCCCAGATGGCGCGGCAGCTTGCCGATGGCGCCGCTGCAACGGCTGTGCGCGGTGGCCAGGTGGTGAACAAAGTGGTCGAGACGATGAAAGGCATCGAGGGCAGCTCGCGCCGCATTGCCGACATCATTGGTGTCATCGATGGCATCGCGTTCCAGACCAACATCCTGGCCTTGAATGCCGCTGTGGAGGCTGCGCGCGCTGGCGAGGAGGGCCGTGGCTTTGCCGTCGTGGCCAGCGAAGTGCGCAACCTGGCCAAGCGCAGCGCAGATGCGGCCAAGGAAGTGAAAGTGCTGATCAATGAGAGCGTGGAGCGTGTGGATGCAGGCACGGTCCTGGCGGCGCAAGCCGGCGGCACGATGAAAGAGGTGGTGGACTCGATCGCCCGTGTAAAGGACCTGGTCGGCGAGATCAGCGCCGCTTGCGTCGAGCAGAGCACGGGGGTGTCCCAGGTCAGCGAGGCCGTCACGCAGATGGACCAGGTGACCCAACAGAACGCTGCTTTGGTGGAACAGAGCTCGGCGGCGGCGGAGAGTCTGAAAAAGCAGGCGCGCAACCTGCAGGATGCGGTATCGGTCTTCCGCATCGGTGATGAACCCGCCCAGGTCGGGCCTCGGGCGAAAGCGCCGGCAGTGACTGCCCGCACGAAGCGCCCCGGCCCTGTCAAGGCACCAATGGCCGCGATGGCCGGTGCGGGCGACTGGACCCGCTTCTGAACTTGACGCGCGGCAGGACCGTCCACAGACTCGGACCCCCGGGCCGCAGCCCGACACGAAGGCTGACGATGGGCAAGAAGGATCCGCAGCGGCTGGGCAAAAGCGAGTACCTGGACAAGCTGGCGCCGCTGCAGTTGCAGTTGAACGATGTCGCGCGTTGGCTGCAGAGCACAGGCAAGCGACTGATGGTGGTGGTGGAGGGGCGCGACACGGCGGGCAAGGGCGGTGTCATCAGCGCCATTGCAGAGACCTTGAACCCGCGCCAATGCCGCGTCGTGGCCTTGGCCAAGCCCAGCGACCGCGAACGCACGCAGTGGTACTTCCAGCGCTACATCCCGTACTTGCCGGCGGCGGGCGAAATCGTGCTCTTCGACCGCAGTTGGTACAACCGCGCCGGCGTGGAGCGGGTCATGGGTTACTGCACCGAAGACGAGACCAAGGCCTTCCTGAAGCAGGCGCCGGTGTTCGAAAGGATGCTGGTGGACGAAGGCATCCTGCTCTTCAAGTACTGGCTGACCGTGGACCAGGCGCAGCAGGAAGAGCGCTTCGCCGAACGGCTGACCGACCCGCTGAAGCGCTGGAAACTCAGTCCGGTGGACCTGCAGGCCCGCAGCAAGTACGCCGAATACACGGCGGCCCGCACGACCATGCTGGAGGCCACGCACACCAGGTTCGCTCCTTGGCAACTGGTGGACTTCAACGACCAGCGGCGCGGGCGGCTGAAGCTGGTGCGCCACCTGCTGGACGCCTTGCCCGACTACGCTGTGCCGGACGCGAACATCGAGTTCCCGCCGCTGGGGCACGAGCCCCTGACCGAACGCTACAAGGGCGGGATCAAGCCGATCTGAGCTGGGCCCACTGGCGGACGAACTGCCGCTGGCCTTCGGTTTCCGGCGTGTTCGGCGACAGCACGCGCTTGTGCACGGCTTGCCACTTCTGCATCAGCAGCGCCAACGCCTCTTCGCCCGAGAAGCCCTGCTCGACCAAGAGGCAGGCCGCTACCGTGCCTGTGCGTCCGATGCCGGCGCGGCAGTGCAGGTAGACCAGGCCGCCCTTGTCGACGGCCGATTCGATGTCGGCCAGCGTGGCGCGCAGCCCCGCCACCGTGGGAATGCCGAAGTCGCTGATGGGGTGGCGCGAGTAAGTCGCCGGTGCAGCCTGGTAAGGCTGAGCCGACTCGCTCGGCGCCGTGAGGTCCACGAAATGCGTGACACCGACACTGCGCAACAGATCGACGCCCAGCGGACCAGGGTGAGGCCCTGCCAGCACTGCGCCTTCCGCCAGCCAGTAGCAATTGCCATGGGGCCGGGGCTTGGCGTCGCCGGCGCAGGCGTATCGGGTTTTATCGATCAACAGGGGCTCGGGGGGTGGTGAAGGGCGGTCAATGCGCCAGGATCTTGGACAGGAAGTCCTTCGTCCGGTCTGTCTTGGGGTGGTTGAAGAACTCGCTGGGCGTGTTCTCTTCGACGATCTGGCCCTGGTCCATGAAGATCACGCGGTCGGCCACGGCCTTGGCAAAGCCCATCTCGTGCGTCACGCAGAGCATGGTGATGCCCTGGTGGGCCAGTTCGGACATCACGTCCAGGACTTCGTTGATCATCTCCGGGTCCAAGGCAGAAGTCGGCTCGTCGAACAGCATGATCTTGGGCGTGAGGCACAAGGCCCGCGCAATGGCCACGCGCTGCTGCTGGCCGCCAGACAATTGCAGCGGGTACTTGGCCGCCTGCTCTGCAATGCGCACGCGCTGCAACTGCAGCATGGCGCGCTCTTCGGCTTCCTTCTTGGGCACCTTGCCCACCCACATGGGCGCCAGCGTCAGGTTTTCCAGTACCGTGAGGTGCGGGAACAGGTTGAACTGCTGGAACACCATGCCGACCTGCTTGCGTATGGCCTCGATGGCCTTCACGTCGTCCGTCAGCTCCACACCGTCCACAACCAGGTGACCTTGCTGGTGCTCTTCCAGCCGGTTCACGCAGCGGATCAGCGTGCTCTTGCCGGAACCCGAAGGGCCGCAGATGACGATGCGTTCGCCCTTGGCCACGCGCAGGTTGATGTCGCGCAGCACGTGGAATTCCCCGTACCACTTGTTGACACCCTCAAAGCTGATCAGCGGTGCTTCTGCGGCGGGGCTTGCGGTCATGAGCGTCGGGTTCCGGTGTTCAAGTGCTGTTCCAGCCAGCGGCTGTAGCGGCTCATGGCAAAACAGGCCACGAAGTAGATGCCGGCCACGAAGAGCTGGCCTTCCAGGAAGAACTTGCGCCAGTCGGCGTCGCCGAGCGCCAGTTGCACGGCTCCGGTCAGGTCGTACAGGCTCACGATGGTGACGAGCGACGTGTCCTTGAACGCGCCGATGAAGGTGTTGACGATGCTCGGCACCACGATGCGCAGCGCCTGCGGCAGCACGATCTTGCGCTGCGCCTGCCAATAGTTCAGACCCAGCGACTGCGCCGCTTCCAGTTGTCCCTTGGGCAAGGCCTGCAGGCCCCCGCGCACAACTTCCGCCAGGTAGGCCGCGGTGAACAGCGTCATGCCCACCAGCACGCGCGCCAGCACGTCGATCGTGCTGCCCTGCGGCATGAACAGCGGCAGGATGAAGCTGGCCATGAACAGCACGCTGATCAAAGGCACGCCCCGGATCAGCTCCACGTACAGCACGCACAGCGTGCGGATGGCGGGCAGCTTGCTCTGCCGGCCCAGTGCCACCAGCACCGCCAGCGGGAAGGCCACCACCAGGCTCACGGTGGACAGCAGCAGGGTCAGCGGCAGGCCGCCCCATTGCGCGGTTTCCACGGGCGTCAAGCCGAAGTAGCCGCCGCGCATCAGCACGTACAAGGCAATGAAGACGACGACCCACGCCAATGCCAAGGCCGGGCGCCAGAAGCGACGCAGGCAACTGGCCGTCAGCAGAGCCACCAGCATCACGCAGGCCAACAGCGGCCGCCATTGCTCCGCAAACGGGTAGCGGCCGAAGATGATCAGCCGGCCCTTTTCGGCCACCACGCCCCAGCACGCGCCGGAGCCATGCGCGGCACGGCAGGCCTGGTTGTCGGCCGTCGCCACGGCATGCCACACCGCCCAGTTCCACAAGGGGGGGATCAGCACCGCCAGCAACAGCAGCACGGCCAGCGTCAGCACCGTGCTGCCCACGCTGCCAAAGAAATTGTGTCTCAGCCACAGCACCGCGCCGGGCTGCTTGCGCGGCGGCGGGCGGCTTTCGATGGCGACGAAACCGTCGGGCATGTCAGCGCCGCCCGGCCGCCCAAAGGCGCTGACGCGCCCTTCGGGGGCAGTGAACGAAGTGAACTTGGGGCCGCATTCAGCGGTCCTTCAGCCGCGCGCGGCGGTTGTACAGGTTCATCAGGGCGGAAGTCAGCAGCGACAGTGTCAGGTAGCAGGCCATCACCAGCGCGATGCATTCGATGGCGCGGCCGGTCTGGTTGAGCGAGGTGGCGCTGATCGAGACCAGGTCCGGGTAGCCCACCGCCACCGCCAGCGAGGAATTCTTGGTGAGGTTGAGGTACTGGCTGGTCAGCGGCGGGATGATCACGCGCAGCGCCTGGGGCAACTGCACCAGCCGCAGCGACAGGCCGCGCGACAAGCCCAGCGACGCCGCCGCCTCGATCTGGCCATAGGCCACCGACTGCACGCCCGCTCGCACGATTTCCGCGATGTAGCCTGCGGTGTAGATGGTCAGTCCAAGCAACACGGTGAGGTATTCCGGCGTCACCGCGCCACCGCCGACCACGTTGATCTCGGTCTTCTCGGGAATGTCCAGGCCCGAAGGCGCGCCGCCAGCCCACCAGCCCAGCACGCCGCCCAGCACCAGGAGCACCAGCCCCGGCAAGAACACGGGCCAGCTGCGGCCCGTGGCTTCAAAGTGCCGGTGTGCCACGCCGCGCCACACCCATGTGCCTGCAACGCCAACCACCAGCCCGGCCACCGTGCCCCAGTGTCCGGGCTCCCACATCGGCAAGCCAAACTGCAGGCCATTCTTGCTGAAGAACAGTCCCGGGAATGGGTGCAGCGCCTCTTCGATGGGCGGCAGGAACTCCGTCAGGGCGAAGTACCACATGAACAGCTGCAGCAGCAGCGGGATGTTGCGCGTGATCTCCACATAGGTGCCGCACAGACTGCGCACGAGCAGGTTGCGCGACAGCCGCCCCACCCCCACCAGCGTGCCCAGGACGGTCGCCAGCACGATGCCCACCAGCGCCACCCGCAGCGTGTTGGACAGGCCCACCAGGTAGGCCTTGCCGTAGCTCTCTTCCGCGTCGAAGGGAACGATGCTCTCGCCGATGGCAAAGCCCGCCGGCTGGCCGATGAAGTCAAAGCCGCTCTGGATGCCACGCGCCCGCATGTTGGCCAGCGTGTTGCTCCAGAGGTAGGCCGCCGCCGCCGCCAGCAGCAGCAGCGCCACCACCTGGTAGACCATGCCGCGGAAAGCCTGGCTGCGCCAGGTCCAGCGGCGGATCTTCGGTGGGGCAGCCATGCGGGAGCGCCGTTCTCAGCCGGCGATCAGCGCACCGGGGGCGCGTACATGAAGCCGCCCTTGTTCCACAGGTTGTTGGCACCGCGCGGCAGCTTCAGCGCGCTCTTGGGGCCCACGTTGCGCTCAAAGATCTCACCGTAGTTGCCGGTGGCCTTGATGGCGCGGTACGCCCAGTCCTTGTCCAGGCCCAACAGCTTGCCCGTGTCTTCGCTGGTGCCCAGGATGCGCTGCACCACCGGGTCCTTGCTGTCGGCCTTCAGCTGGTCCACGTTGGCCTGGGTGATGCCGTACTCTTCGGCTTCGATCAGCGCAAACACCACCCACTTGGCGATGGCGAAGAACTCGTCGTCGCCGCGGCGCACGCTGGGGCCGAGCGGTTCCTTGCTGATCAGCTCCGGCAGGATCAGGTGGTCATCAGGCTTGCTGGCTTCCTTGTTGCGCACACTGGCCAGACCGGATGCGTCCGTTGTGTAGGCCTGGCAGCGGCCAGCAAAGTAGGCCTTGTTGGTGGCTTCCTGGGTGTCGAAGACCACGGGCTTGATTGCCAGGCCGTTGGCCTTGGAGTAGTCCGACAGGTTCTTTTCGGTAGTGGTGCCGCTCTGCACGCAGACCGTGGCGCCCTTCAGCTGCTTGGCGCTCTTGATCTTGCCTTTGGTAGGCACCATGAAGCCTTGGCCGTCGTAATAGGTGACGCCAGTGAAGTGCAGGCCCAACGAGGCGTCACGCGTCAGCGTCCAGGTGGTGTTGCGAGACAGGATGTCGATCTCACCCGACTGCAGCACGGCAAACCGCTGGCTGGCGTTCAAGGGCACCCACTTGACCTTGCTGGCATCGCCCAGCAGGCTGGCGGCGATGGCCTTGCAGACGTCCACGTCCAGACCCGCCCAGACACCCTGGCTGTCGGCCGCAGAAAAACCGGGCAGGCTCGGGTTCACGCCGCAGATCAGTTGGCCGCGGGCCTTGATGGCGTCAATGGTCTTGCCGGCCATCGCGGGCAGGGCGCTCAGCGTGCCGACGGCGAACAGCGTGGCCGCGGCCAGTCGGGACAGTTGGGTTTTCAGCATGGGTCTTCTCCTGGACAGTCGTTTGTCGGGTTTTGCGCGCGGGGGACGAGGGCTCCGCCAGCATGAACGGCGCGGCGCACGGTATCTGCATCTGTTGCATGCAGCAACTGTGCCTATCCCTGACAAGCGCGCGCATTCACCGGACGGCCAACCCGGCGATCGGCATGCCGGCGCAGTCGTGTCATGCTCCAATCTCGCTTGCAGCCCCATCCCTGGGACAGGTATCCACAGGCAACCTACATGAGCACCGGCGAGGACCGCGCCACCCAGTTCACGCCCGACGACGGCGAACGCACCATGATCCGCACGACGCGCAACCGCGCGACGCAGGCGCAGCCGCGCGTGGGCTGGGTGCACTACCTGAGCTACACCGACGACACCGGGGTGGCCCAGCGACTGCGCCTGGTGGAAGGCATGCCCGTGCGCATCGGCCGTCGCCTGCCCTGCGAGCTGGTGCTGCGCGACGCCGAGGTCTCCGGCGTGCACTGCGAACTGCTGCTGCGCGCCGACGACCTGATGGTCAGTGACCGTGGTTCGACCAATGGCACCTTTGTCGACGGGCGCCGGGTCTTTGCGAACGAGCCCGTGCCACCCGGCGGCATGCTGCAGGTGGGGCGGCAAATGCTCAAGCACGAGTTCCGCGACGAACAGGAACTGGCGCAGAGCCAGGAACTGAACCGGGATCTCGCCCGCGCCAGCCACTACGTGCAGTCGCTGCTGCCGCAACCGCTGCAAAGCGGGCCGGTGCGCGTGGAGTGGCATTTCCAGCCGTCCACGCAGGTCGGCGGCGACGTCTTCGGCTACCACTGGCTGGACGAGCACCGCCTGGTGATGTATCTGGTGGACGTGTCCGGCCACGGGGTGGGTGCCGCCATGCACGGCGTGGCCGTGCTGGGATCGCTCCGGCAACAGACCTTGCCCGACACCGACTACGGAAAGCCCGCCCAGGTGCTGGAACGCCTGAACACGATGTACCCGATGGACGGCCATGCCGGCATGTTCTTCACCATCTGGTACGGCGTCCTGGACCGCCGCGACTGGACGCTGGACTACGCATCGGCCGGTCACCACCCGTCTTTCGTCTGGTCGCCGGACGGGGCCGAGCTGCAGGCCTTGCAGACGCCCAACCTGGTCATCGGCGCCATGGACGGCGTGGACTTTGATGCCGGCCGCGCGCAATTGCGGCCAGGTCAAAAGTTGTACATCTTCAGTGATGGCGTGTTCGAGATCGTCACCCGCGACGGTGTGACCTGGGGACTGCCGGACTTCCTGCCCTTGCTGGGGCAAGCCGTCGAAAGCGCGCACGAAAGCGGTGTGTCAGAACCCGAACACCTGTTCAAGGTGGTGCAGGGTCTTGCGCGCCCCGGCCCGCTGGACGATGATTTTTCATTGGTGGTCGCGCAGATCCTGTAAGGTTCGCGGCCAGGATGGCGGCGGTCCAGCCGACGCCACGACAACAAGGTTTCAGGACACAGACGATGGAGATCAGCCTCGCAGCACTGGCCTCGGGCGCACCCTGCGTGGTGTTGCAGGGCCGGCTCGACACCCCGGGCGTGGACCGCATCGAAGGGTCCTTCAGCGCGGCGGTGGCCAATGCGGCACGCGGCGTGGCGGTGGACCTGACGGCGGTCAGCTTCCTGTCGTCCATGGGCGTGCGCATGATCATTGCCGCGGCGAAGACGCAGCGTGCGCAGGGCCGCAAGCTGGTGATGTTCGGCGCGCAACCCATCGTGCTGCAGACGCTGAAGATGGTGGGCCTGGACCAGATCATCCCCATCGCCCCGGACAGCGACCAGGCCGAAGCCCTGCTGGGCGCCTGACCCGCAGCACCGCATCACCCATGCGCGCACCACCGCCGTCGCTCTTGATTCCGATGGTGGCCGACAAGCCCAGCCTGGAGATTGCCCGGCTGCAGGCGCGTCAATTCCTGGAAAACAACGGCGTCGATGAACACGCGCTGGCCGGCGTGGAACTGGTCCTGGAAGAAGCTGCCACCAATGTGCTGCGCTATGGCTACGAAGGCTTGCCGCCGGGAGAACACTGGATCGAGATCGACCTGCAGGTGGACCTGGACGAGGTGCAGGTGCTGCTGGTCGATGACGGCAAACCCTTTGATCCGCTGGACGAAGGCGCCGTGCTGCTGCCCGACACGCTGGAAGACGCGCAGGTCGGTGGCCTGGGGCTCTTGATGATCCGCAACACCGCCAGCCGCCTGTCCTATGAGAGGCGCGACGGCAAGAACCGCTTGGCGATGACGATTCCGCGGACCTGAGCAGCGCCGCCTGCGTGGGTCTCTGCGGTGGCCTGCTCAGCGCAGATCCGGCTGGTCCGGCAATTCGTTGGGGTTGGTCTGGCCTTCGGCCAAGGCGAAGTGTTGCAACAACAGCCCGTCCACTGCGTCCACAGTCTGCACCAGGCCTTCTTCAAAGCGCCCTGCGCGGAAGGCCTCGCGCATGCCTGTGACCAGGCCGTCCCAGGTGGCCTGCGGCACATGGCGCGTCAGGCCGCGGTCGGCCACGATCTCGATGGCGCGTTCGGCCAGCAGCAGGTAGATCAGCACGCCGTTGTTGTGCTCGGTGTCCCATATGCGCAGCTTGCCGAACATCGTCACTGCGCGCTCACGTCCGCTGGCGTTGCGCCACAGGTAGCTGAGCGGCAGGCCGGCTTCCACACAGATGCGGATCTCGCCGCTGTGGCGCGACTCTGCAGCGGCGACGCGGTCCTGCAGGCGTTGCAGGCCTGCGGGCCCCAAGGCGCGTGCGCTGTCGGTTTCGTCCAGCCAACGGTGCTTCAGGATGCGGGTGAGCGTGTGCAGCAGGCCCATCACCAGTCTCCCGAGGCGCCACCGCCACCAAAGTCTCCGCCACCCCCGGAGGAGAAACCGCCGCCGCTGCTGCTGCCGCCGCTCCAGCCGCCGCCACCGGCAAAGCCCCCGCCCCAGCCGCCCGTGGACGGGCCGCCGCGGCCGCGCACGCCATTGCTAAGCAAGGAGCCCACGCCGACGATGCCCACCAACACCAGGGCCACCACGCCCGCGCCCAAGGCGATGGCGATGCTGGTGGTGACCCACCAGGCCACACCGCCGGCGGCACCGGCCGTCAGCAGCGCACCGACGCGGCGGCCCAGGATGCGGCTCAGCAGCGAGCCCACCAGCGGCACCGCGACAAAGAAGAACAAGCCCAGGTTGTTGTCACCGGGCTCCATGCGCGAGGGGCTGGCCTCGGGCGCCGGCAGGTGTTCCCCGCGGACGCGTTCCATCAACTTGTCCACCGCCGCGTTCAGGCCGCCCGCGTAGTCGTCGGCGCGGAAGGCGGGCTTGATGGTGCTGTCGATGATCTGCCGCGCCGCCAGGTCGGGGATGGCACCTTCCAGCGCCTTGGCGACTTCGATGCGCACCTTGCGCTCGTTCTTGGCAACCACGACCAGCAGGCCGTCGCCGACCTCACGGCGCCCGATCTTCCAGGCTTCGCCCACGCGCTGGGCAAAACTTGCAATGTCCTCTGGGGCCGTGGCCGGCACCAGCAGCAGCACGATCTGCGGGCCACTGGCGGCTTCAAAGGCGGCCAGTTTCGATTCGAGCGCGCTGCGCTGCGCCGCAGTCAGCGTTCCGGTCTGGTCGATGACACGCGCATCCAGTGGCGGTACCGGCAGCACGTCCTGCGCATGCGCCGTGAACAGCGCCAACAACAGCACGGCGCTGAGCAGGGCCCAGCGCAGGAGGTGCTTCATGGTCTGAAGCGGTGTGCTACTTGGACGCGGCAGGTGCAGGCGCGGCAGGCTTGTCGAAGCTCACCGCGGGGGGCGTGGAGATGGCGGCTTCGTTGGCCACCGTGAAGCTGGGCTTCACCGCATAGCTGAACACCATGGCCGTCAGGTTGCTGGGAAAGCTGCGTGCCAGCACGTTGTATTCCTGGACCGTCTTGATGTAGCGGTTGCGCGCCACAGTGATGCGGTTCTCGGTGCCTTCCAGCTGCACGCGCAGGTCCTGGAAGCCCTGGTTGGCCTTCAGGTTGGGGTAGTTCTCGGTCACCACCAGCAGGCGGCTCAGTGCGCCCGTCAGTTCGCCCTGCGCAGCCTGGAACTTGGCGAAGGCTTCAGGGTTGTTGACCAGTTCTGGCGTGGCTTGGATGCTGGTGGCCTTGGCGCGTGCCTCCACCACCTTGGTCAGGGTTTCCTGTTCAAAGTTAGCTTCGCCCTTGACCGTGGCCACGATGTTGGGGATGAGGTCGCTGCGGCGCTGGTACTGATTCAGCACCTCGGCCCAGCCGGACTTGACCTGCTCGTCCAGGCGTTGGAAGTCGTTGTAGCCGCAGCCGCCCAGCAAGGCCGCGGTGGCCAGGGTGAGCATCAGTGCGGCGCGGCGGCCCCAACTCGGGAAGGTGGTCGTCAAGCGCATCAGGTGGCTCCTGCAGGTTGGGCGGGCGCATGGTACCCGCGGGACACCAGATGGGGACCGACAATCACGCTTCAAGCCCCGACCAGACACACCAGCCCATGACTGACCTGCTGCAGGCCCTGCGCGGCGCACAACACCGGAGCGCGGTTCCTTTGCGGCCGCTACGAAGCTTGCTCGTGGTGGGCGGCGGCGGCACCCTGGGCTCGGCGGTCCTGGCCGAAGCGCTGGCGGCGGGGCGCTTTGCCCGCGTGATCGCGCTGGTGGCAGAACGCATCGGCTCGACGGTGCGCGGCTTCGTGCCTCTGGACGCGGCGGCACTGGCGCGGGGCGACGCGCTGGCTGCCGATGCCGCCGTCGTCGTGCTGGAGCGGCGGCGCCACAGCAACGGTCGTGACGCCGCCTTCACGCAACCGCAGGTGGACGAGCTGTTGCCGATCGCCCGCCAATTGCAGCAGGCAGGTGTGCGCCGCCTGCTGGTCGTGGTGCCGCACGCGCCGGCCCTCATGCCGCAGGCGCTGGTGCACGGCTTTGCCAACCTGGACGAAGCGTCCGTGGCGGGGCTGGGCTTTGACCATCTGGTGGTGCTGCGCGCCGCACAGACCGAGGCTCCTGAAGCCAGCAGCGGCCTGGCACGCCTGGCCGCGCTTTGGCTGGCGCAGTTGCGCTGGATGGTGCCGCAGCGCCAGCAGGCGTTGCGCGCCGTGGCCCTGGCACGATGCGTGGTGGAACTGGTCCGCCTGCTGCCTTTGGCCGCGCCGGGCACGCGTGTCATCTCGCCGGAACAGTTGTGGTTGTGGAGTCAAAACGACGCCAGTCTGGAATCGGCAATTGCCCGGGGTTTGGGTCTGGGGCTGGTGTCGTCCACGGCCCCCTAAACTTGGGCCATGTGGCCCGCCCTTCAAAACGACACCTTCCTGCGCGCCTGCCTGCGCCAGCCCACCACCCACACGCCCATCTGGCTGATGCGCCAGGCCGGCCGCTACCTGCCGGAATACAAGGCCACGCGCGAAAAGGCCGGCAACAGTTTCATGGGCCTGGCCACCAACGTGCAGTACGCCACCGAGGTGACGCTGCAGCCGCTGGACCGCTTTGCGCTGGATGCCGCCATCCTCTTCAGTGACATCCTGACCGTGCCTGACGCCATGGGCCTGGGCCTGAGCTTCGGCGCGGGCGAAGGCCCCAAGTTCGCCCGCCCGCTGCGCGACGAGGCGGCCGTGATGGCCCTCGAGGTGCCGGACCTCAACAAGCTGCGTTACGTCTTTGACGCCGTAAGCAGCATCCGCAAGGCGCTGAACGGGCGCGTGCCGCTGATCGGTTTTTCCGGCAGCCCCTGGACCCTGGCCTGCTACATGGTGGAAGGCGGCGGGTCTGACGACTACCACCTCGTCAAGACCATGCTCTACGGGCGGCCGGACCTGATGCACCGCGTCCTGGACATCAACGCCCAGGCTGTGACCGCCTACCTGAACGCCCAGATCGACGCCGGCGCCCAGGCCGTCATGATCTTTGACAGCTGGGGTGGTGTGCTGGCCGACGGCGCCTTCCAGCGCTTCAGCCTGGACTACACCCGCCGCGTCGTGCAGGGCCTGCAGCGCGAAAAGGATGGCCAGCGCATCCCCGTCATCGTCTTCACCAAGGGCGGTGGTGTTTGGCTGGAGCAGATCGCCCAATGTGGCGCCGACGTCGTGGGGGTGGACTGGACGGTCGATCTGGCAGACGCCCGCCGCCGGGTCGGTGGCCAGGTGGCGCTGCAAGGCAACCTGGACCCTGCGGTCCTGTTTGCCCCGCCTGCCGCCGTGGCGCGCGAAGGCGTGGCAGTGCTGGACAGCTTTGGCCGCCCGCAGCGCGCCGACGGCGGCTGGGACGGCCACATCTTCAATCTGGGCCACGGCATCAACCAGCACACGCCGCCTGCACATGTGGCGGCCTTGGTGGACGCCCTGCACGCGCATTCGCGCCGCTTGCGCGCCTGAACTTCAGGCGGGCAGGGCGGGTCGCTGCCGGACCGTCTGTGAGCGCCCGCTCATCCGTGGAGGCCGTGTTTTTCTCGGTCGCCGAAGGGGCGATAAAAAAACCCGGCATCGGACAATCAGGGCTTGACTTATCCCCAATTTGGACTCCTTGCCGCAGCGGCATCCAATTGACGCACTGCAGCGGCCGACAATCACCGTTTTTCGTGCCAAGTACTTGATTTAATTGAGTTCTCTGGATTGCTTCGAAAATGGGCAATCCAAGCCAGGGCTCGCAGAATCAAGCACTTGGCGCGTCTGGACGCAGGTTGCGCACATAGTTATCCACAGAATGGGTGAGTAATCGCAAATCTTCTTTGGCATCAACGACTTGGGCGTCTTTTGTGAGGTACTTCCTGCACTTGCCTCGCCCGCTGAGGCCGTGAGGTTCCCCGCGTGAGTTTCAAGCTGCCGGTCGCCCTGGACGCCCCACGCCACGCCGGTCTGGGCGCGCTGCTGGACTACGCCAGTGAGCAGGCACTTGCGCCGGGCACATTGCTGCGTGTGCCGCTGGGCCGCCGCGAAGTGGCCGGCCTCGTCTGGGACGCGGATCCGGACCCGGATGCAGGCATGCCAGAAGGCGTGGAAATCAAGCCCGTGGCCGCCGTGCTGGACGCCTTGCCGCCCTTGCCCGCGGACTGGCGCCAGCTGCTGGACTTTGCCGCTGCCTACTATCAGCGCGGCGTCGGCGAACTGGCCTTGTCGGTGCTGCCGCCGGAGCTGCGGCAGCTGGACAACACCCAGCTCATCCGGCGCCTGAAGCGGTCCAGGGCGCTGGCCGAGGCCTGGCCGGTACCGGACAAGGCCTCCCTGCCGCCCCAGCTCAATGCCGAGCAAGAGGCGGCTGTTGCCGCCATCACCGCGGCGGATCGCCCGGTGCTGCTGCACGGTGTCACGGGCAGTGGCAAGACCGAGGTCTACCTGCACGCCGCCGCGCACACGCTGGATGCCGGCCGGCAGGCCCTGGTGCTGGTGCCCGAGATCAACCTCACGCCGCAGCTGGAAGCCCGCTTCAGCGAACGTTTTCCGGGCCGAGTGCTGGTCAGCCTGCACAGCGGGCTGACGCCGGCGCAACGCCTGCGCCACTGGCTGCTGGCGCACCTGGGCCTGGCCGACCTGGTGCTGGGCACCCGTCTGGCCGTGCTGGCGCCTTTGCCGCGATTGGGGCTGATCGTGGTGGATGAGGAACACGACCCTTCCTTCAAGCAGCAGGAAGGCGCGCGCTATTCGGCCCGCGACCTGGCCGTGTGGCGCGGCAAGCAGTTGGGCGTGGCTGTGGTGCTGGGTTCGGCGACGCCGTCGCTGGAGACCTGGCACAACGCGCTGCAGGGCCGCTACCTGCGTGTGCCGCTGGCCGAGCGCATCGGCGGCGGCGCCATGCCGCGGGTGCGGGTGCTGGACATGTCCGCGCTGCCCAAGCCCCCAGGTGGCGAACGGGTGCTGGCACCGGCGTTGCTGGTGGCGATCGAGGAGCGCATCGCCCGTGGCGAACAGAGCCTCCTGCTGCTGAACCGCCGGGGCTACGCGCCGGTGCTGAATTGCACCGCCTGCGGATGGAAGAGCGGCTGTCCGCACTGCAGCGCCTGGCGCGTCTTCCACAAGGTGGACCGCACGCTGCGATGCCACCACTGCGGCCTGACCGAACGCGTGCCGCGTGCCTGCCCGGACTGCGGCAACCTGGACATCTCGCCCATCGGCCGCGGCACGGAAAAGTTGCAGGAACAGCTGGCCGAGTTGCTGCCCGGTGCGCGCATCGCCCGCATCGACGCTGACAGCACCAAGGCCGTCGGCGCGCTGGAGCAGCAGTTGCAAGCCGTGCACGACGGCGACGTGGACGTGCTGGTGGGCACCCAGATGGTGGCCAAGGGCCACGACTTCCGCCGCATCACCTTGGTGGCCGCGGTGAACCCGGACGGCGCGCTGTTCAGCAGCGACTTCCGCGCCCCGGAGCGCCTGTTCGCGCTGCTGATGCAGGCGGCCGGCCGTGCCGGTCGCGATGCGGACCAGGCCGCGCGCAGCGAGATGTGGGTGCAGACCTGGAACGCACCGCACCCGCTCTTCGCCGCGCTCAAGCGCCACGACTACGAAGCCTTTGCCGCCGCCCAGCTGGAAGAGCGCCGCACGGCAGGCTTGCCGCCATTTTCAGCCCTGGCGCTCTTGCGTGCCGACGCCAGGACCGCTGCCGTGGCCAAAGCCTTCCTGGACGAGGCGGCCACCCTGGTCCGGGCCGATGACGCCGTCACCGTCTACCGCCCGGTGCCGCCGCACCTGGCCCGACTGGCTGACGTGGACCGCATGCAGATGCTGGTGGAATCGCCCTCGCGCGTGGCGCTGCAACGCCTCTTGGCGGCCTGGCTGCCGCAGCTGCATGTGCTGCGCGCACAGCACAAGGGCCTGATCCGCTGGGCCGTGGACGTCGACCCCTTGGCAATCTAGTGGCCGGGCGCGAATCAGCTGCTGCAACCGCCGCCGTCACCGCCGCTGTCACTCCCACCGTTTCCGGCGCCGCCTCCGTCATCGCTGCTGGATGTGCCCGCATCGCCCAGGCCGTCCACACCGCCGTCAAAACTCGGGTCCGAAAAGTCGCCACCGCAGTAGATGGACTGGCCCTGACCCGCGGCTGCGGCCTGCGCTCGGCGGGGTTCGCAATCCAGCACGTATCGGAAGCCTCCCACGATGGCCAGCTTGGCGTCGATCGCAAACAGCAGCGGCAGCCGCGTCGGTTGACGCGGTGCGATGTTCTCCGCCCGGCAGCAATGCCACCAGCAGCGTCGCAGCCCGGCGTTGGAGCGCCGTTCGCCACCCATCACGGCCGCTGGCGTGTGGTGCATGAAGCCGCCAAAGGCCTGGCGACAGAAGGCCTGGTAGTTGCGCGTATAGAGGATGAACTCGTGCCACAGGTCGTCCACCACCTGCGAAGGCATCGAAACCGGCCGCTCGCCGCCCGCGAGGTAAGCCAGGAAGTACTGGCGCAGCGCCTGAGCCACCAGCTGGCAGTCCTTCTGCGACAGCTGCGGGTGGCGCTGGCGCAGCTTGTCGAACAGCCCACGCGGCAGCGTGTAGCTGCGGATGAAGTCGGCGCGCCGCGTCTTGCCCAAGGCCTGCCACATGGCCAGCAGCGCGATGCCGAACAGCAGGACGCAGAGCAGCAGAACAATGGGCATGGGCAGCACTCCCGGGCTTCAAGGACACAGCAAGCAAAGGCGCGTTCGCCTGCAGGTCACGCCGGCAGCACCCGCTGCAACTGCAAGGCCTCGGCGGCGTGGCCGGTGCCGATGATGTCGCAAGCCGCCAGGTCGGCGATGGTGCGTGCCACCTTCAGGCAGCGGTGCAGTCGTCGGCCCGACCACGCCAGCCTGTCCATGGCACTGCGCAGGAATCGTTCGGCAGCGGGCTCGAGCGGGCACAAGCTGTCCAGTTCGCCGGGTGCCAGCTGGGCGTTGACACGCCCCTGTCGCGCGAACTGTCGCTGCCGCGCCGTGGCCACCCGCATGGACACCAGGGCACTGGGCTCACCGTCGGGCAAGGACATCAGTTCCGAGCTGCCGGCGGCCGTCACTTCCACTTGCAGGTCGATGCGGTCCAGCAGGGGGCCGGACATCTTGGCCTGGTAGCGGGCCACGGCATCGGGCGTGCAACGGCAGCTTCGGCCTGCGAGCGCCGGCGCGCCGAGCCAGCCGCATGGGCACGGATTCATGGCGGCGATCAACTGGAAGCGCGCCGGAAAGGTGGCGCGCCGGGCGGCGCGGGCGATGGTGATGAGACCGGTTTCCAGCGGCTCGCGCAACGCTTCCAGGGCACTTCGCGGGAACTCGGGCATTTCGTCCAGGAAAAGCACGCCGCCATGCGCCAGCGAGATCTCGCCGGGCCGGGGCGGCGAACCTCCGCCCACCAGCGCCACCGCGCTGGCCGTGTGGTGAGGGCTGCGCCAGGGGCGCGTGCCAAACGCCGTCGGCGTGCCGCCCGCCATCCCCAGCCCTTGCAGCGCTGCGCTGGCCAGAGCCTCGTCCTCGCTTTCTTCGTCCAAGCGGGGCAGCAGGCCCGGCAGGCGTTGCGCCAGCATGGACTTGCCCGTGCCCGGCGGCCCGACCATCAGCAGGCTGTGACCGCCGGCCGCCGCGATCTCCAGCGCACGCTTGGCGCCGGCCTGGCCCTTGACATCGCGCAGGTCAGGTGCCGCCAGCTCGTCGGCGCGGGCCAGGCCCTGGGCCCTGGCCAGGGGCACGTGCGCGTCCCCCGTGACCAGTGAGGCCACCACCTCCGCCAAAGTCGCGGCTCGGTGGACGACGACGCCGGGCACTTGTGCGGCCGCGCAAGCGCTGTCTGGCGGCAGCACCAGCGCACGGGCGCAACCCGACCGGCGCAGGGCCAAGGCCAGGGCCAGCGCGCCGCGCACCGGCCGCAGTTCACCGGCCAGCGACAGCTCGCCGGCAAATTCGAAGCCGGCCAGGCGTTGCAGGTCCAGTTGGCCGGCCGCCGCCAGGATGCCCAGGGCGATCGGCAAGTCGAAACGCCCACTTTCCTTGGGCAGCTCGGCCGGCGCCAGGTTGACGGTGATGCGCTTGTTGTGCGGAAAGGCAAAGCCGCTTTGCTGCAGGGCGGCCCGCACCCGTTCGCGCGACTCTTTCACTTCGGTGTCGGCCAGACCCACCAGCGTGAAGCTGGGCAGGCCGTTGGCCAGTTGCACTTCCACATGCACTGGCGGGGCGTCCCAGCCGTCCAGGGCCCTGCTCATCACCACCGCCAGGCTCATTTGGTTTCTCCTTGTCGGCCATTGTTGGGAACGCCAAGGCGGGGCGCATCGCACCAAATTCGTGCACCCGAACGGTGGCCCCTGACTTGGTGCATGCCAAATGAGGCAACGACACCGCAAGGAATCCCACCAAGGAGGGAGGTGCTTTTCAGCGGGGTGGGGTGGCGGTGGCACAGAACCTGCAAATCCAAGCCAAACCCCGTCCGTCACCTCCCTGGAGTCTTCAGAATGAAAAGCAAATTTCTCGGCATCGTCGGCCTCGTGTCCGTGATGGCGCTTCCCGCGGTGTCCCATGCGGACCTGGCCTTCAACGTCGGCGCGACCAGCGACTACCGCTACCGTGGCATTTCGCAAAGCCGCCTGAAGCCCGCGGTGCAGGGCGGCATCGACTACAGCAACGGCGGTTTCTACCTCGGCACCTGGGCTTCCACCATCAAGTGGATCAAGGACGCTGGCGGCAAGGCCAATGCCGAGATCGACCTGTACGGTGGCTACAAGGGCGACATCGTCAAGGACTCGCTGACCTACGACGTGGGTGTGCTGACCTACCAGTACCCGTCCAACAAGCTGGCCACCAAGGCCGAGACGACTGAAATCTACGGCGCGCTGACATTCGGCCCGGCCACGCTGAAGTACTCGCACAGCGTGTCGAACCTCTTCGGCTTTGCCGACAGCAAGAACAGCGGCTACGTGGACTTGTCGGCCAGCTGGGAAGTCGGCGCCGGCATCTCCCTGGCGCCGCACGTGGGCTATCAGAAGGTGGCCGGTACTGGCAACAGCAACTACAGCTACACGGACTACTCGCTGACGGCCTCCAAGGACTTCAGCGGCCTCGTTCTCAGCGCCGCGATCATCGGTACGGACACCAAGAAGATTGGTGGCACGCCGGCCTACGTCAGCCCCGCTGGCAAGGACCTGGGCAAGGCCGGTCTGGTGGTCGGCCTGAAATACAACTTCTGATCACCCGCCAAACCGAAGAGGACATACAACCATGAAGATGGTGACTGCCATCGTCAAGCCCTTCAAGCTGGACGAAGTACGAGAAGCACTGAGCGGCATTGGCGTTCAGGGCATCACGGTGACCGAAGTCAAGGGCTTCGGTCGTCAGAAGGGCCACACCGAGCTGTACCGCGGCGCGGAGTACGTGGTTGATTTCCTGCCCAAGGTGAAGATCGAAGCCGCCGTCGACGAGAGCATCGTCGACCGCGTCATCGAAGCCATCGAGAGCTCGGCCCGCACCGGCAAGATCGGTGACGGGAAGATCTTCGTCTCGTCGCTGGAACAAGTGGTGCGCATCCGCACTGGTGAGACCGGCAAGGACGCGCTGTAAGCAGCCGCGCCCACGCGAAAGACAAAACCATGAAGAAACTTCTCTCCATTCTGGCCACTTCCCTGGCTATTGGCCTGGCAGCCCTCACCGTCAGCGGCACCGCGCTGGCTCAGACGCCGGCAGCGGCAACGGCCCCCGCGGCTGACGCCTCTGCCCCTGCGGCCGCCGCGGCGGTTGCCCCTGCCGCATCTGACGCCGCTTCTGCGCCGGCAGCCGCAGCCTCAGCTCCCGTTCCCAACAAGGGTGACGTGAGCTGGATGCTTGTCTCCACCCTGTTGGTTCTCATGATGGCCGTCCCAGGCCTGGCACTGTTCTATGGCGGCCTGGTGCGCAGCAAGAACATGCTGTCGGTGCTGATGCAGGTGTTCGTGGTCTTCTGCCTGATCAGCGTGCTGTGGGTGGTCTACGGTTACAGCTTGGCATTCACCGAAGGCAACCAGTTCGTCGGCGGTCTGGACCGGCTGTTCCTGAAGGGCATCTTCAACCCTGCCACCGGTGAGTTCGCCATGGGCGCCACCTTCAGCAAGGGCGTGGTCATCCCGGAGATCGTGTTCGTAGCCTTCCAGGCCACGTTCGCGGCCATCACCTGCGGACTGATCGTCGGTGCCTTCGCAGAACGCGCCAAGTTCAGCGGCGTGCTGCTGTTCATGGTGCTGTGGTTCACCTTCAGCTACGCACCGATCGCCCACATGGTCTGGTACTGGATGGGCCCTGACGCCTACACCGCCAAGGATGTGGTCGATGCGATGAACGCCAAGGCCGGCATGATCTGGCAGTGGGGTGCACTGGACTTCGCCGGCGGCACCGTGGTGCACATCAATGCCGCCGTGGCCGGCCTGGTGGGTGCCTACATGATGGGCAAGCGCGTGGGCTATGGCAAGGAAGCCATGGCGCCGCACAGCCTGCCGCTGACCATGGTCGGTGCGTCTCTGCTGTGGGTGGGCTGGTTCGGCTTCAACGCGGGTTCTGCGCTGGAAGCCGGCAACAGCGCCGCGCTGGCCTTCATGAACACCTTCAGTGCGACCGCCATGGCCGTGCTGGCCTGGTGCGCGGCTGAAGCCCTGCACAAGGGCAAGGCGTCCATGCTGGGTGCAGCCTCGGGTGCGGTGGCCGGTCTGGTCGCCATCACGCCGGCTGCGGGCAACGTGGGCATCGTCGGTGCACTGGTCATCGGTGCAGTCGCCGGTGTGGCCTGCCTGTGGGGTGTGACGGGTCTGAAGAAGCTGCTGGGTGCGGACGACACGCTGGACGTGTTCGGCGTGCACGGCGTCGGCGGCATCCTGGGTGCCCTGCTGACCGGCATCTTCAACAACCAGGCCCTGGGCGGCCCGGGCCTGGTGACCGACTGGGTCACCGCCTCGGTGGGCTCCGTGCCGATGTTCGACCAGTTCCTCATCCAGCTCAAGGCGGTTGCCGTGACCGTGGTGTGGTCGGGTGTGGTGGCCTTCATCGCCTTCAAGATCGTGGACCTGACCATCGGTTTGCGGGTCGCGGAAGACGAAGAGCGCGAAGGCCTGGACATCAGCTCGCACGGCGAGACGGCCTACAACAAGTAAAGCCGACGCAGCCCTGGCGGGCTGCGCGGCTCTTCCTTGTTGCCGACCGAGCTGACGGGCTTTGCCCGCAGCTCATCGCAACAGCACAACGGGCTTTCGGGCCCGTTGTCATTGGGGGTCTGCGAAGATGCGTGTTTTGCACCCATCCTAGCTGCCATGGTTCCGCACCTCACCACCGCCCTCACGGGCCCCATCAACGAGCTTGAGCAGCGGGTGCTCGAGTCCATGCCCGCCATCGAGCGCTGGTTCCGCCTGGAATGGATGGAGCACACGCCGCCGTTCTACACATCGGTCGACTTGCGCAATGCAGGCTTCAAGCTGGCGCCAGTGTCCACCGACCTGTTTCCAGGCAGCTTCAACCACCTGACGCCCGAAATGCTGCCGCTGGCGGTGCAGGCCGCCATGGCGGCCATCGAGAAGATCTGCCCCGAAGCGCGCAACCTGCTGCTGGTGCCCGACAACGCGACCGGTGACCCGTTCTACATGACCAGTGTCCAGCGCCTGGTGCAGGTCTTCACCCAGGCCGGCCTGAACGTGCGGCTGGGCTCAGCCGACCCGTCCGTGACTGGCCCACGTGCACTGGCCCTGCCCGACGGCAGCGAACTGATGGTGGAGCCGCTGCTGCGCACGCGCGGCCGCCTGGGGCTGAAGGACTTTGACCCGTGCACGATCCTGCTCAACAACGACCTGGCGCAGGGCATCCCGCGCGAACTGCACAACCTGCACGAGCAATACCTGCTGCCGCCACTGCACGCGGGCTGGACGGTGCGTCGCAAGAGCCGCCACTTCCAGAGCTATGAAGAAGTGGCCAAGAAGTTCGCCAAGTTGCTGGGCATGGACCCGTGGCTGATCAACCCGCTCTTTGCGCAGTGCGGCGAGGTGGACTTCGAATCCCCCGAAGGACTGGACTGTGTCAAGGCCGGCGTGGACGCAGCGCTGGCAAAAGTGCGCCGCAAGTACAAGGAATACGGCATCAATGAAAAGCCCTTCGTAGTCGTCAAGGCCGACCACGGCAACCGCGGCAACGGCGTGGTCACGGTGCGTGATGCCAAGGACCTGGACAACGCTTCACAACTGCGCCAGCGCCTGGGTCTGGCCAAGGACGGACAGGCCATCACCGAAGTCATCATCCAGGAAGGCGTGCCCAGCTACGAGCGCATGCACAGCGCGGTGGCCGAGCCCGTGGTCGTGATGATCGACCGCTATGTGGTCGGCGGCTTCTACCGGGTGCACGCTGGTCGCGGCACCGACGAAAACCTGGGCGGGCCGGGTTCCAGCTACGTGCCGCTGGCATTTGCAGAAAGCGGCCAGCTGCCGCGCCCTGGCGCCAAGCCTGGCGCCAGTCCGCCCAACCGCTTTTACATGTACGGCGTGATCGGACGGCTGGCGATGTTGGCTGCGGCCTACGAATTGGAAGCCACTGACCCGGATGCGGAAAGCTATGACTGAGTCTCATGGGCTGACGCAGTAGACTGCCGCACGCCGACAGTGCCTTTGCTGCGGCGCACAAAAGTGCCGGGCTTCGGCGCACAATCACCGTCCCCATGCGTTCCGAGAACCGCCCTCCGACCCCAGGCGCCCTGGCCGGGTTGACACTGGCCGCAGTCGGTGTGGTCTATGGCGACATCGGCACCAGTCCGCTGTACGCGCTGAAGGAAGTCTTTGCGCACGGGCGCGTGCCGCTCACGCCAGAAAACATCCTGGGCATCCTGTCCATGGTGTTCTGGACGCTCACGGTAGTGGTGTCGCTGAAGTACGTGGCGCTGATCCTGCGTGCCGACAACAACGGGGAAGGCGGCCTCATCGCCATGCTTGCGCTGGCCTCGCAGGCCGTGAAGTCACGGCCGGTCCTGCGCACGAGGCTCCTGCTGCTGGGCATCTTCGGCACGGCCATCTTCTTTGGCGACGGCGTCATCACGCCGGCCATCAGCGTGCTCTCAGCGGTCGAGGGCTTGGAAGTGGCCGCCCCGGGCTTGCACCGGTTCATCGTGCCTGTGACGCTGGTCGTCCTGACGGCCCTGTTTTCTGCGCAGCGCTTCGGGACCGCAGTGGTGGGGCGCTTGTTCGGGCCGATCACCTTGGTGTGGTTCGTCGTGTTGGCCGTGCTGGGCGTGGGGCATATCGCTCGCCACCCGCAAGTGCTGGTGGCCCTTTTGCCGCAGCACGCATTGGGCTTCATGCTGACGCATCCGGGCATCGCCTTTCTGGCGCTGGGCTCGGTGGTGCTGTGCGTGACCGGCGCCGAGGCGCTCTACGCCGACCTCGGCCACTTCGGCAAGAAGCCCATCCGCCTGGCCTGGTTTGCGGTGGTCATGCCGGCCCTGCTGCTGAACTACTTTGGCCAGGGCGCCATGCTGCTGCAGCACCCGGAAAACGTGAAGAACCCTTTCTACGAGATGGCGCCTGCCTGGGCCTTGTTTCCGCTGATCGGCCTGGCCACATTGGCCACGGTGATTGCGTCCCAGGCGCTGATCACCGCCGCGTTTTCCGTTACCAAACAGGCCATGCAGCTGGGCTACCTGCCGCGGCTGCGTGTCCTGCACACCAGCGTGCGCGAAACCGGGCAGATCTATGTTCCCTTCATCAACTGGGCGCTGTTCGGCTGCGTGGTGTTTGCGGTGGTGGTCTTCGGCAGCAGCAGCGCCCTGGCGTCTGCCTATGGCATCGCGGTCACCATCGACATGACCATCACGACGGTGATGACCTTCTTTGTCATCCGCTGGGCCTGGGGCCTGCCGCTGTGGCTGTGTGCCCTGGCCACGGGCTTCTTCTTCGTGGTGGACATCATCTTCTTCGCCGCCAACGCCGTGAAGGTGCTGGAAGGTGGCTGGTTCCCGCTGCTCATCGGCGCAGGCATGTTCACGCTCATGATCACCTGGAAGGGCGGCCGCAAGCTGATGGCCGAACGGCTGCGCGACGAAGCCATCGATCTGGTCCCGTTCCTGGAAAGCATCTTCATCAGCCCACCACTTCGCGTGCCGGGCACCGCAGTCTTCCTGAGTGCCGAGACGGGTTCGACACCCTTCGCATTGCTTCACAACCTGAAGCACAACAAGGTTCTGCACGAGCAGAACCTGTTCGTGTCCGTGAAGCACCACGAAATCCCGTGGATCGGCTTCGACAAGCGCTGCGAAATCGAGTCACTTGGGCACGACTGCTGGCAGGTCAATCTGCACTTCGGCTTCAAGAATGACCCCGACGTGCCCGAGGCGCTGAAGCTGCTGAAGGGCCGAGGGGTGCAACTGGACGAGATGGAGACCAGCTACTTCCTGAGCCGCGACACGGTCATCCCGACACTGGGCCATGGCATGGCGCTCTGGCGCGAGAGGCTCTTCGCCAGCATGCACCGCAATGCCGCGGCGGCTGCGGACTTCCTGAACCTGCCGACGAACCGTATCGTAGAACTCGGTACGAAAGTCGAGATCTAGGCTGCGAGCAGGCCGCTGAACAGTGGGTCTTGCCTGCTGCGCGGCCGGTACGCCTTCAGTCGCCGGGCGATTTCGGCAATGTGTTCGGGTGTGGTTCCGCAGCAGCCACCGGCAATGTTGAGAAAGCCCGCCTTGGCGAACTCTTCCATGAGGCCGCCCGTGACATCGGGTGTTTCGTCAAAGCCGGTGTCGCTCATCGGGTTGGGCAGGCCCGCATTGGGGTAGCAGCTGACAAAGGTGTCGCCTGCTACCTTGGACAGCTCTTCGATGTAGGGTCGCATCACCGCTGCGCCCAGCGCGCAGTTCAGGCCCACGGCCAGCGGCCGCGCGTGGCGCACGGAATGCCAGAAGGCGGGCACTGTCTGGCCGCTCAGGATGCGGCCGGAGGCGTCGGTCACGGTGCCGGAGATGATGACGGGCAAGCGCTGCCCAGTGGCTTCCATCAACTCATCCAGCGCAAAAATCGCGGCCTTGGCATTGAGCGTGTCGAAGATGGTCTCGACCAGGAACAGGTCGCAGCCGCCTTCCAGCAAGCCCTCTGCCTGCTCTCGGTAGGCGTCGCGCAACTGGTCGAAGCTGACATTGCGGGCCCCCGCGTCGTTGACGTCAGGGCTGATGCTGGCGGTGCGCGGCGTCGGGCCGAGTGCGCCCGCGACAAAGCGGGGCCGGTCTGGCGTGCTGTACTCGTCAGCCGCGCTGCGCGCCACGCGCGCGGCGGCGATGTTCATTTCGCGCGCGACGTGGCCCAGGCCATAGTCTTCCTGCGCGATGCTGGTGGCGCCGAAGGTGTTGGATTCGACGATGTCAGCGCCTGCAGAGAGGTACTGCGCATGGATTTCGCGGATCACGTCCGGACGGGTCATCACCAACAGATCGTTGTTGCCTTTCAGATCCTTGCCGTGTGCGGCAAAACGCTCACCGCGGAAGTCCGCCTCGCTCAGCTTGTAGCGCTGGATCATCGTGCCCATGGCGCCGTCGATGATGGCAATGCGCTCGTGCAGAATGGCGGCCAAGGCCGCGCCGCGTGTGTAGGCCGCGTGGGGCGCTTTCGATGGGGCGTTCATCCCGCAATTGTAGGAACCCCGTCAAGCCCCGGTCCATGAAGCATCTCACCCCGCGCGAGGCTTGGCTTTTCGTCCAGCAGCATCCCGACGCCTTGTTTGTCGATGTCCGCATGGAAATCGAATACCTGTATGTCGGACACCCCCCAGGCGTGGTGCACGTGGCCTGGTACGAGTACCCGGACATGCAGCCTCAGACTCTGGCGTTTGTGGAGCAGGTGCGCCGCGAAGGCGGTCGGGAAGACCGGCCCGTGGTGCTGCTGTGCCGGTCAGGCGCACGCACGGTCGAAGCCGGCAAGGCCCTGGAGGCCGCGGGCTTCGCCGAGGTGATCAACGTGTTGCACGGCTTCGAAGGTGACCTGGACGAGCACTTCCAGCGTGGCCGGCTCAACGGCTGGCGGCATGACGGACTGCCCTGGGAGCAACTCTGAGAGGGGCCCGAATCACCCTGGGGTGCTTCGCAGGGTGCCGATACGCATCGCGCGACCAGGCCTGCCTGGGCCCGTTCAGCGCCTTGTCACAGCGCCCGGTACTTCCGCCGGCGCTTGCGTCGCCTGGGGATGTTCAACTGCACGCCACGCCTGGAGCGTTTGCGGTCCGTGCTGTTGCGGAGCGCCAAGTCCAGCGCAGCCATGGCCAGCACCGTGGGCACCAGCGCACCGCCAATCAGGCACAGGATGGTTGAGGACGCTTCGCGCTTGTAGACCGAGCCGACCTGGCCCAGCAAGCCGGCCGCCGAGACCACCACTTCCTGGCCCGCGACCAGGGTGATGGCGATCAGGCCTGCTGCTCCAGCGCGCCAGAGGCTCTTTCGGCCACCGTCGCTGCTGGTGTCCGAATAGGCCAGCCAGGACGCCGCAACCAGACCGAGCACCGTCACGGCAATGGCGCCACCCAGCAGGTCAAATTGCCAGCGAATGCCCGGCCGCAGACCGGCCGACATCACCCACCCTGCCTGCACCGCAATCGCAATGCCAGCCAGCAACAGTCCGCTGCCGATCAGGGCCAGCCAGTTCTGCCGACGCGTCAGCCAGAAGGCCACCGGAATGCACAACAGCATCGGCGCCAGGAACAGCCCGGGCACGGCCGCCCACAGGTAACCCAGGGGAAATGGCAAGGGCTCGGCGGCCATGGCCAAGGTCATGGACGAGGGGATCACGACCCCGAAGGAAGTGCCCGCGATCACCGCGGGCCAGACCGCGCCCTGCCAGCGTTCACTGTCCTGCGCGCGCCGTATCCACCCAATGAACAGGTAGGCGCCCAGCACGACCACCACGGCGGCCATCAACCACAGCAGGAACGAGGAGTCACCAAGGGAGCCGGAGGACATGCGGGATCAGGTCGATTCAGGAATGCGCGACCGCGGATCATCGCATTGAGTGACCCCCGTTGAACCACCACCCGGGTCATTCCGAAGAGGGAAAAAGTCGCTTTGAGGCCGAAAGTGGGTGAAAGACAGCACCCAGGCGAGTCCCGAACACCAGACCAAGGTCGGTGGATTGAGGGCTCAAGGCTCCAGCGGCACGGGCGCCGTTGGCTCGAAAAGTGATGCGCGGAAAGCCGAAGCCGCGGCGGGTCCGTCGCCTTCGGCCCACAACGCGAGTGCGGTCGCCGTCATGGGCTTGGCAAAGAGATAACCCTGCAATTCATCGCAGCCGAGCTGTATCAGCGCGTCGCGCTGGGCTTCGGTTTCCACGCCCTCGGCCACGACGTGCAGTTGCAGGGAGTGCGCCATCTGCACGATGGCGCGCACGATGCTGCGGGCCTCCTCGCCACCGCTTCCCAGGTCGGACACGAAGGCGCGGTCGATCTTCAGTTCCTTGGCCGGCAGTCGCCGCAGCGTGGACAGGCTGGAGTGCCCCGTGCCGAAGTCGTCAATGGACACATGCAGGCCTGCCTGCCCCAGTCGCTCGAAGGCCAGGCGCGTGACCGCCGTGTCTTCCATGGCCACGGTCTCGGTGATTTCGCAGGTCAGCCGGCCGGCCGGCACGTGGTGACGTGCCAGCGAAGCCTGGATCTGGTCGACCAGATCGTCGCGTCGCAACTGATGACCCGAAATGTTCACCGCAATGCGCATGCGAAGGCCTGCTTCGCGCCACTGCGCGGCCTGGCGGCAGGCTTCTTCAATGACCCACAGGCCGATCTCGGCAATCAGGCCATGGCGTTCTGCCAGCGGAATGAACACCGCCGGGCTGACCATGCCGCGCTTGGGGTGCATCCAGCGCAACAGCGCTTCGGCCGCTGTGATCTGCAGGCTGCGGGCGTCCACCTTGGGCTGGAAGTACAGCTGGAACTCGTGTCGGGACAGCGCCTGGCGCAAGTCCTGCAACATGTCGGCCTGTTCGCGCTGATTGACACCCATGGCGGGGTCAAACAGTGCATGGGCACCGCCGCCGCCCAGCTTCACGCCGCGCATGGCCAGTGCTGCATGTGGCACCAGGCGAGGGCGAGAACCGTGCTCGGGGTACAAGGCGATTCCCACGGACGCGCCCAAGCGCAGGGGCATCTGCTCCACCAGGAAAGGCTCCGACAGCGCCGCCAGCAGGTCCGACGCGCGGCCGACCGCTTCACTGCTGCTGCAAGGCAGCGCCAGCGCAAATTCATCGCCGGCAATGCGGGCCAGCGGGGTGCGTGGGGTCGCAAGGGCGGACAGTCGGCGTGCAGCTTCCACGAGCAGCCCGTCGCCCACACGCAATCCATAGGCCTCATTGATACCGCGGAAGTTGTCCAGCCCGACGTACAGCACGCACAGGCTGCCCTGGCGGCGGTCCGCGTCCAGGACCATCGGTTCCAGGGCGGATTCGAATTCCGTGCGCGACATGAGCCCCGTCAGGCGGTCTTGCTGGCGCACCTCGGCCAGTTCGGAGTGCACATTCACCAGCCTTGAACGCAGCCGGTTGCGGCTGCGTGCCAGGCGCCAGGCCTGCGCCACGCTTGCGGCCAACAAGAGAACGAGCACGAGCAGCACCGCAGTCAGGGCGCCGCCCTGACGGAACATCTCGACGACAGTCGGTAGTGGCCCCATCCAGCACATATCGGCCCCTGGGGCCGCCGCTTGAGCGTGACGTGCCTGGTTCAGTGGGTCTTGAAACCGATCCCGCGCCGCTGGCGGACTTCAGGCTTCACGCGGTGTTCGCTTTCCAGTTGCGACAGGAAGCTGTCCGGGTCGAAAACCTCGCCCAGGATGTCGACCTGCCGCTGCACGGCGGCAAAGTCGCCCGGCACCAGTTGGTCCAGCGCTGCCAGTCGGGACGTTTGTTCCTCCGTGAGATCTTCACGCCGCCCGCCCAGCGCTTCGGCCGCGAACATGCGCAGGCGCTGTTCGTGGGTCAGCGGCTGGAAGCGCAGCTTGAAGGTGAAGCGGCGCAATGCAGCTTCGTCCAGTTCGTCGAAGAGGTTGGTGGTGCAGATGAAGACGCCGGGGAAGCGCTCCATGCCTTGCAACATCTCGTTGACTTCGGTGACCTCGTAGTTGCGTTCAGCCAGGCGGCGGCTGCGCAGAAAGCTGTCGGCTTCGTCGAGCAGCAGCACTGCGCTCTCATTGGCCGCTTCTTCGAACATGCGGGCCATGTTCTGCTCGGTTTCGCCCACGTACTTGCTGGCGATGTCACTGGTCTGGCGAATCATCAGTGGCCGCTGCAGTTCACGCGCGATGTGCTCGGCCAGGGCGGTCTTGCCGGTGCCCGGCGCGCCATGGAAGCACAGGGTGCCATGCCCACGCCGCGCCAACGCCTGCACGATGCGCGGCACTTCGAAGCGGCTTTCCACATTCAGCAGGCTCAGGTCGTAGGATGTGACCACGGGCCGCGCGCCGCGCTCGGTCTTGCTGCCGCCCAGGGCCTTGTCGGCATTGCCCAGCTGGCGTTCGATCAGGGATTCGGTCGTGGCCGGTTCGCTG
The DNA here is from genome assembly GCA_963750785.1 of uncultured beta proteobacterium. Taxonomy (GTDB): domain Bacteria; phylum Pseudomonadota; class Gammaproteobacteria; order Burkholderiales; family Burkholderiaceae_C; genus Rubrivivax. Next base: position 901,046 of record CAVVSC010000017.1, read on the forward strand.
GTGTCAGCTTGCGCCAGGCGCGCAAAGCGCACTGCGGTGCGGATCTGCGCCGGTGTCAGGCCGCGACGCTCTGCCAGCTTGGCGGCAAAGCCTTCGCTGACCGGCACGCCGGTCAAGGCACGTGTCACCAGGACTTCGCGCGCGCCTGGCGGCGGACTCTTCAATTGCAGGTGGTATTGGAAACGGCGGCGGAATGCGGGGTCGATCTGCTCGATGCGGTTGGTCACCCAGATCACCGGCACCGGGTTGGTTTCCAGGATCTGGTTGACCCAGGCCTTGCCGCTGACGCTGCCGCTCATGCCGCCGCCACTGCCGTCGGAGCTGTCCAGACGCGCGATGATCTGCGCCGCCTCGCTGCTGATGGGCGGGAACACGTCCTCCACCTCGTCGAACAGCAGCGCCACGCCGGGGCTGCCCTTCAGGAACACCTGGCTGATCTGCAGGCTGCGGTATCGGTCACGGCCACTCAAGCTGTTGCCGTCGCGGTCGGCGTTCTCCACTTCGTAAAGCGTCAGGCCGGCCGCGCCGGCACAGACCTTGGCCAGTTCCGTCTTGCCGGTGCCGGGCGGTCCGTACAAGAGCACATTGACGCCGGCTTCCTTGCGATCGGCCGCGTTCCTCAAGAGCGTGGTGAGCACGGCCACGTCTTCTGCCACGAAGGCGAAGTCGCTGCCCTGCAGTTCACTTTTCGGCACGGGCCGGGTGAACACCGCCATCAATTCGCCCGGTGCGCGGTACTCGCGCATCAGCACGGGCGGCAATTGCTCGCTGACTTTCATCAGGTCGGCCAGGTCGGTGATGTTCTGCTCGGAGATCAGGTTCTCCACCATGCCGATGCGTTCCAGGCGCGAGCCTGCACGCAGCGCCTCGGCAACTTCGGCAGCCTCCACGCCAGCGACGGCCGCCAGGGCCGCATAGGCTTCGTGCGCGTTGCTGACCTTGAATTCCACCAAGAGCCCGCGCAAGTCCCGCTGGTAGCGGGCCAAGGTGCCGTAGAGCAGCAGTGCGCGTTCCGCGGGGTTCAGCTGCAACAGGCCGGCCAGCGAGTCGATGTTCTTTTCGACCAGCGTGGATTCCTTCTTCAGACGCCGCGCCAGCCAATCGCAGGTGCTGGCCAGCACGGTGAGCAGGTCCTTGGGGGCGTCCTTGATGTACTCGTCGATGTAGAAGAAGAGCGTGCCTTCTTCGTACGGCCCGCGCCAGGGTCCATGGCGCAGCAGAAAGGCGGTATCGGAGAGGTCCTCGTGCCCCTTCCACTGCAGGTTGCCCTTGCAGCGCTGGGCCAGGAATCCGCGCACGCGCGTCAGCACCGGCACGGGCCACACCAGGTGGCGGCCGACCAGCGACAAGAGGCTGTTCCAGTCCCGCCGCAGGTTGAAGCGCCCGGCCTGGTGCAAGGTGAGCGTCAACACGAAGTGCGAACACAGCACGTCCATGACGGGCGCGTCTGCCATGCCCGGTGAGAGCAGCATGCGCGGATCGGCGGACGTTCGGGCCATGGACACCACCTCTCAATCAACGCCTTGTCGGGCGTTGATCTTGGCCCAGGCGGGAAACTAGTGCAACACGACGGGTTGTTGGGCCAACTGGACAAAACCACTGATGTAGTCGTCCAGTTGTTCTTCACTCGGCCCCGCCTTCACCAGAGCCTCAACGCCGCGCTGGAAGGAATCGGCGACAGGGCCCTGCAAATAGATTTCCCTGCCGGCGTGCTTGTCGACGATCTCGAAGCCGCCGCGCCCGGCCAATACGGGCGCATTGCCCGGCACCGGGTTCTCATCCTGCAGATGAAACTGCACGACCACAAAGCTGTCTGAGTTGTAGAGCATGTGCATGAAGGGTCTCCTGATACCGCACATGAGGCGGCCCGGCCGCCTTTCAAGTCCAAGGCCCTGCCGCCTGGTCAGGGGGCAGCCATCTCCAGCAGGCGCAGTTCAGTGCCTTCTCCGGTGGCGCGCACGCGCAGCCAGGCCTGCACGGGCAAGTGCTGGCGTGCCGGGTCCAGCCAGACCTGCACCTGCGTGTCATAAGGGCGGCGCGGCTCGCGCAGCAGGTGCACCGCGTCTGCGACCGGGCCTTCGGGCAGGTCCAGCGGGCCGCGGCCCTGCACGGTGAAGGTCCAGACCTCGGCGTCGCCGCGGGTGCCCACCACGGCCAGTTGAACCTGGGCACCAGGCAGGGCCAATGCCGGATTGGCCTGCAGGATGGCGGGCAACTGCACCAGCCAGCTCAGCCGGTCTTGCATGCCCGGTACCAGGGGGTGTTCGACCTGCGGCCCGCTGAAGGTGACCAGGCCGCTGTCACGCAGGAAATTGGCGGCACGCACGTCGCGGCCGCGTCGCGACTCGGCAAGACGAAGCGGTGCCAGTCCGGCACTGTCCAGCGTTCCCACGCTGGACCATCCAATGAAAGGCGCGCCAAGCGCCTGGCCTTGCAGGCTGAGCTGGTAGCCATCGGCACTGTGTCGCCAGCCCAGTTCGGCGACGCCGGTGCTGATGCCGCGGCGGCTTTCAAAGCGCAACAGGGTGCTCGCTGGCGGGTGGGTGGCGTAGACCGGCACTTGCAGGCCGCCAGTTTCCGGGGCCGGTGCTGGCTCTGGCTGCGGTTCGACTGCTGCCGGGGCGGCCATCTGCACCGCGACAGGTGCCTGTGTGGCTCGGAGATTTGCTGACGGCGCACGCGCAGAGGGCCGGGACGGCGGCAAGGATTCCTGCGGCACGTCTGCGGGCGTTGCTACGGGCGCCGCTACGGGCGATGCCACCCGCGCAGCGGCGGCATGCGCTGGCACCACCACCCGTCTCACGTTCACGGCCCGGGCGGCTTGCGCGGCCCACCCGCGCCCGGGCGCCTTGTCCACCAGGGAGAGCGCCAGGCTGTGCAGCAGCAGAACGGCGGCGGTCACCAGCAGGGCGGCGCGCAGCCGCGCACGCGCAGGCCAAGTCGGCGTGGGCGGCAGGCAGGCGGTGGCGCTCATCGCACAATAGTGCCATTGGCTGCGGCCGGTCCCATCCCCCTTGGGGCGGCGCGCAGGCTGCCCCCGGAAGAACGATGAAACTTGCCACTCTGAAGGACGGTTCGCGTGACGGCCAACTGGTCGTCGTCTCTCGCGACCTGAGCCACGCGCACTTCGCCACCGACATCGCCACCACCCTGCAGCGGGTGCTGGACGACTGGAACTTCATCAGCCCGCAGCTGGAAGACCTGTACACCACGCTCAACCACGGCCGCGCGCGACACGCCTTTGCCTTTGACCCTCGCCAATGCATGGCGCCCCTGCCGAGGGCCTACCAGTGGGCCGACGGCTCGGCTTACCTGAACCACGTGGAACTGGTACGCAAGGCGCGTGGTGCCGAAGTGCCGGCCAGCTTCTACGAAGACCCCCTGATGTACCAGGGCGGCAGCGATGACTTCATGGGCCCCTGCGACCCGGCCCGCTTTGGCAGCACGGATTGGGGCATCGACTTCGAATCCGAGGTGGCGGTCATCATCGGCGACGTGGACATGGGCACCACACCCAGCGAGGCCCTGGAGTCCGTGCGCCTGCTGATGCTGGTCAACGACTGGAGCTTGCGCCAGCTCATCCCAGGTGAACTGGCCAAGGGCTTCGGCTTTGTGCAGGGCAAGCCGGCCACCGCCTTCAGCCCGGTGGCCGTGACGCCGGACGAACTGGCCGGCGCCTGGAAGGGCGGCCGTGTGCACCTGCGGCTGGAAAGCTGCTGGAACGGCCAGCGCGTGGGTCACACCGACGCCGGGCCCGAAATGACCTTCCACTTCGGCCAGCTCATTGCGCACGTCGCCAAGACGCGGAACCTGCGTGCGGGCAGTGTCGTCGGCAGCGGCACGGTCAGCAACAAGGACTGGAGCCACGGCTATTCCTGCGTGGCTGAAAAGCGCGCCATCGAGACCATCGAGCACGGCGAACCCAGGACAGCCTTCATGCAGTTCGGCGACACCATCCGCATCGACATGCTCGGCGCAGACGGCCTGAGCGTGTTCGGCGCGATCGACCAGCGTGTGGCCGGTTTGGTTGACGAGCCTGAAGTGCCGCTGCCGCTTGCCGAGACGTCGGCCGAAAGCCCGCCCCTCGGCACCAACTAGGCCCAGGCTCAAGGACGGCCGCCCGCCGCGTTCATGCGCGGTCCGGGTGGGTTCATCGCAAAACCCGCCCGCCTGTCGCAATCGCCTGGCCCAAAGCCGCCTGTGGCGCCACCATGGCCGCCATGCTGCACATCCAACACCTCACCCACGTCTACGCCAACGGCACCCGCGCGCTGGACGACGTGTCGCTCACCATCCCCGCCGGCATGTTCGGCCTGCTCGGCCCCAATGGCGCCGGCAAGAGCAGCCTGATGCGCTGCCTGGCCACGCTGCAAGTTCCTAGCAGCGGGCATATCCGCTTTGGCGACATCGACGTGCGGACCCAGCCCGCCGACCTGCGCGCCACCCTGGGCTACCTGCCGCAGGACTTCGGCGTCTACCCGCGTGTGTCGGCGCAGGACCTGCTGGAACACCTGGCGGTGCTGAAGGGCGTGGCCGGCCGGGGCGAACGGCGCGACACGGTGGAATCGCTGCTGCGCCAGGTCAACCTGTGGGACGTGCGCAAGAAGGCCATCGCGGGCTTTTCCGGCGGCATGCGCCAGCGCTTCGGCATCGCGCAGGCGCTGATCGGCAACCCGCGCCTGATCATCGTCGACGAACCCACCGCCGGCCTGGACCCGGAAGAGCGCAACCGCTTCAACAACCTGCTGGCCGAGATCGGCGAGCAGGTGGTGGTGATCCTGTCCACGCACATCGTGGACGACGTGACCGACCTGTGCCCGCGCGCAGCCATCCTGGTGGGCGGGCGCATCGTCGAAAACGGCACGCCGGGCGAGTTGATTGCGGCGCTGCACGGCCGCGTCTGGCAGGCCAGCATCGACAAGCACGAACTGGACGCCGCACGCCAGCGCCACGAGGTCATTGCGACGCGCCTGCGCGCGGGCCGCACGGTGATCCGCGTGCTGGCCGACGGCAGCCCGGGTGTGGGCTTCAGTCCGGCTGACGCGAGTCTGGAAGACGTCTACTTCACCACGCTGTACCGGGACCGCGCCGCAAGAGCCGCCGCGCCAATGCCTGCTGCCAAGGTCGCCTGAGATGGGCGCCGGTTTCTTCGCGCCCGTGGCGCGTTTCGAATGGGAGTTCCAGATCAAGAGCCCGGTGTTCTGGGTCGGTTTCCTGCTGTTCTTCCTGCTCACCTTTGGCGCCACCACGGTGGACCAGATCCAGATCGGCAGCCGCGGCAACGTCAACATCAACGCGCCATTTGCCATCCTGCAGACGCTGGGCATCATGAGCGTGTTCGCCGTGTTCATCGTGGTGGCCATGGTGGCCGGCACGGTGATCCGCGACGACGAGACTGGCTTTGCGCCCATCTTGCGCAGCACGCGTTTGGGCAAAGGCGCGTACCTCAGCGGCCGCTTCACAGGCGCCCTGGCCGCCGCGCTGGTGGTCCTGGCCTCGGTGCCGCTGGCCATCGCCCTGGGTGCCACCATGCCCTGGCTGGACGCCGAAAAGATCGGCCCCTTTGTCGGACAGCACTACCTGTACGCGCTGTTCGTCTTCGGCTTGCCGTCCTTGCTGGTGACCGGCGCTGCCTTCTTTGCCTTGGCCACGGCCACGCGGTCGATGATGTGGACCTATGTCGGTGCGGTGGCCTTGCTGATGCTGTACTTCGTGTCGCGCGGCATGCTGCGAGACGTGAACCGCGACCTGCTGTCGGCCTTGAGCGACCCCTTCGGTCTGTCGGCCCTGTCGGTCGCCACCAAGTACTGGACTGCGGCTGACCGCAACACCCGCATGCCCGAACTGACGGGGCTCTTCCTGGCCAACCGCGTGCTGTGGCTGGGTGTGGGCGCCGCGCTGTTCGGCCTGGCCGCCTGGCGCTTCCGCTTCGAGCAGCGCGCCAGCAAGGCCGCAGCCAAGCTGGCAGAAGCCGCCTCGGTCTTCACGGCCCGCGCGGTGCCCTTGGCACAGCCCAAGGCCGACACCACCACGCGCCTGGCGCAGTTCCTGGCCCTGGCACGCTTCGACATGGCCTTCGTGTTTCGGAGCCCGGCCTTCTTCGTGCTGCTGTTCATTGGCGTGCTCAATGCCGGCGGCCAGGCCTGGTTCAGCAACGAGTGGTACGGCAGCGGTTCCTACCCCGTGACGCGGCTGATGGTGCAGGCGCTGCAGCAGGCCTTCACGATCATGCCGATCATCATCGCCATCTTCTACGGCGGTGAACTGGTCTGGCGCGACCGCGAACGCCGCATGCACGAGATCGTGGACGCCACCGCTGCGCCGGAATGGGCGCACCTGGTGCCCAAGATCGCTGCCATCGCCCTGGTGCTGGTGGCGACATCTCTCGTGGCCGTGCTCACCGGCATGCTGGTGCAAATGGCCAAGGGCTACACCCACTTCGAACTGGGCGCCTACCTGTTGTGGTTTGTTTGGCCCACGGTGGTGGGCGCGCTGCAGTTGGCTGTGTTGTCGGTCCTGGTGCAGGTGCTGGTGCCGCAGAAGTTCATCGGCTGGGGCCTGATGCTGGTGCACCTGGTGGCCAGCATCGCGCTGGCTTCTGCGGGCTTTGAACACAACCTCTACAACTACGGCAACACCACGCCCGTGCCGCTGTCGGACATGAGCGGCCAGGCACGTTTCTGGATTGGCCAGAACTGGTTCCACGCCTACTGGAGCGCCTTTGCGCTGGGCCTGGCCGTGCTGGCCTTCGCCTTCTGGCGCCGCGGCACCGTGGCCACGCTGCGCCAGCGCACGCCACAAGCCTTGCTGCGGCTGCGCGGTGGTGCGGGCCTGCTGGGCGCCGGGGCGGCCCTGGCCCTGGCGGGCACGGGTACCTTCATCTACTGGAACACCAACATCCTCAATACCTACCGCACGGCGCCAGACCGTGACGAGCGTTTGGCCGCGGCCGAACGGGAACTGCTGCCCTTTGAAAAACTGCCGATGCCGCGCATCACGGCCGTCACGCTGGACGTGCAGCTGTTCCCGCGTGAAGCGCGCGCCGTCACCACCGGAAGCTACAAGCTGGAAAACCGCAGCGGCGTGCCCATCGGCGAAGTGCATGTGGGTTATGGCGAACGGCTCAAGCTGGACGACCTGCAACTGCCCGGCGCCACCCTGAAGAAGGACTACAAGGACTACGGCTACCGCATCTACACCTTGGCCACGCCCATGCAGCCCGGCGAGATGCGCGACCTGCGCTTCAAGACAACGCTGGAAGAACGCGGCTTTCCCAACGGTGCGCCGCTGACGCGCATCGTCGAAAACGGCACTTTCCTGGACAACGGCGAGATCAGCCCCACGCTGGGCATCAGCCGTGACCAGTTCCTGAAAGACCGCGCCAAGCGCCGCAAGCAAGGCCTGCCGGCCGACCTGCGCCCGCCCACGCTGGAAGACGAAGCCGGCCGTGCGGAGACGGATTTCCGCAAGGACAGCGACTGGGTGGACGCCGACATCACCGTCACGACCGATGCCGACCAGACACCCATTGCACCCGGCTACACGGTGAGCGACACCAGCCAAGACGGCCGGCGCACGGTGCACTTCAAGTCCGACGCACCGATGAACCACTTCTTCAGCATCCAGTCGGCCCGCTACGCGGTGCAGAAGGACAAGCTAGGGGCCATCGACCTGGCCGTGTACTACCAGCCAGGCCATGAGTACAACGTGCAGCGCATGCTGTCAGCCATGAAGACCTCGCTGCAGCTCTTCAGCGAGCAGTTCTCGCCGTTCCAGTTCAAGCAGGCACGTATCCTGGAATTTCCGAGTTATGCGGACTTTGCGCAGAGCTTTGCCAACACCATTCCCTACAGCGAGAACATCGGCTTCCTGACCAAGCTGGCCGACCCCGACAAGATCGACGTGGTCACCTACGTCACTGCGCACGAGATCGCGCACCAGTGGTGGGGCCATCAGCTGGTGCCCAGCAGTCAGCAGGGCGGCACGCTGCTGGTGGAAAGCTTTGCCCAGTACTCCGCGCTGCTGGTGATGGAGAAGCTCTACGGCAAGGAGCACATGCGCCGCTTCCTGAAGTACGAGCTGGACCGTTATCTGCGCTCGCGCGGCGGCGAGGTGGTGGAAGAACTGCCGCTGGCCCGCGTGGAAAACCAGGGCTACATCCACTACCAGAAGGGGTCGCTGGCCATGTGGTGGCTGAAAGAGGTGGTGGGCGAAGAGAAGGTCAATCGCGCGCTGGCCGAACTGCTGAAGCAATACGCCTTCAAGGCCGCGCCCTACCCCAACAGCACCGACTTCCTGCGCATCCTGAGGCAAGTTGCCGGGCCCGAGCACGACGCGCTCATCACCGACCTGTTCGAAAAGATCACCCTGCTGGACGTGAAGGCCCGCGATGCGCAGGTCACCCAAAGGCCGGACGGCAAGTTCGACGTGAGCTTCACAGTGGAGGCCAAGAAGTTCTACGCCGATGGCAAGGGCAAGGAAACCGAGGCCCCGCTGGACGAGCCCTTCGACATCGGCGTGTTCAGCGCAGAGCCGGGCAAGCCCGGTTACAGCGCAAAGTCGGTGTTGTTCATGCAGCGTCAGCGCATCAAGACTGGCAGCCAGCGCATCACCGTGACCGTGGACCAGGCGCCGACGCTGGTTGGGGTTGACCCCTACAACAAGCGGATCGACCGGAACTCCGACGACAACCTGAGCCGGGTGCAGGCGTCGTAGTGCGCGCGCTCTCCCCCCGCCAGGGGAGAGCAGCGCCCCATTTCGTGGCATCGTTTGGGGATGCATTTGCACCGTCTTTTGAGCCTGGCCCTGGTGGGCTGCCTGGGGTTCTGCCTGGCCGGGGCTGCGCTGGCAGCCAACTGCCCGCCACCACTGGCCAACCCCTCGGACACCGCCGTCCCACGGGACCGCGGCCTGCTCTGGAAGGCCACGCGCGACGGCCGCTCGCTCTACCTCTACGGCACCCTGCACGTGGGCAAGCCGCAGTGGAAACGTCTGGGCCCGGCCATCACCGCGGCGCTGAAGGCGAGCGACACCCTGGCGCTGGAGGTGGACCCCAACGACCCCGACGTGCTGAAGGCCATGAACGAGATGCGCCACCCTCGTGAGGTGCCGGCGGAGCTGCAGAAGCGCCTCGAGAAGGCTTTTGAGCGCGCCTGCATGGCCAGCGAAGCGCTTGCCACGCTGCATCCTCTGCTGCAAGCCACCACGCTGACCATGATGGAAGCACGATGGCTCGGCATGGACGCCGGCTACGCCACCGAGCAGCTGCTGATAGGGGCGTTCAAGCCGGCACGCAAACTGGTGGCACTGGAATCGGCCCTGCAGCAGTTGCAGGCCTTGGTGCCTGCAGACGACGCAGAGGCCAACAGCGCCCTGGACCAGAGCTTGCAACAGTTGGAAGACCAGACAGCCCGCCGCGTGCTGGCCCGCCTGGCCGTGGCCTGGGAAGAAGGCAACCTGGCCGTGCTGGAGGCCTACGGCCAGTGGTGCGAATGTGCCGACAGCGAGGCCGACCGCGCTTCGCTGCGCACGATGATCGACGACCGCAACCCCGGCCTGGCGGATGGCATCAGCGCCCAGCACAAGGCCGGCAAACGGGTCTTCGCGGCCGTGGGCGCGCTGCACATGACCGGGCCCTTGTCCCTGCCCAAGCTGCTGGAGCAAAGCGGCTTCAAGGTGGAGCGCGTGTCGTTCCGGCCGTGAAGGGTCTTCGCGGCTTTTCCGAGCAGTCACGATCCAGCGCCCCAGGAGCCATCATGGTCAGCCTGGCGCCATGTCCCGGGCGCACAATCGCCGCCCACAAGGCCATGCCGGCCGGGGAGCGCAGGGATGACCGCAGCCAGTGATTTGGCCCGCATGGTGCCGGGTTTCGACTTCCTCCAGGGCCTGATGAAGAACGCGGGTTCAGGTCTGCCCAGCATGGGCCAGTGGATCGCACCGACGCTGAACCCCGAAGAACTGGAAAAGCGCATCCAGGAACTCAAGACCGTGCAGTTCTGGCTGGAGCAGAACGCGCGGCTGCTGGGCACCACGATCCAGGCGCTGGAGGTGCAGCGAATGACGCTGTCCACCCTGCAGGGCATGAACCTGCCAATGGCGGATCTGGCGGAGTCGCTGAAGATCAAGCCCTTGTCCTCGTACGCGTCCGCCCTGGCAGCGGCGCCCGCGCCCGAGCCGGAAGAGGAGCCCGAGCCGGAGCCTGTGCCTCGCAAGGCGCCGGTGCGCAAGGCTGCGGCACCAGCGCCTGCCGCCAAGAAGGCAGTTGCCCCCGCTGTGGACCCGGTGCAGTGGTGGGGCGCGCTGACACAGCAGTTCACCGAACTGGCCACCCAGGCGATGAAGGACACCGGCGCCGACGCCGCCAAGACGCTGGCCGGCAACCTGGTGAAGCAGTCCGTGGACTCCGCCGCAGGGGCGTTCAAGAAGGCTGCGGCCATGCCAGGCCAGGCCGCGGCCGGCCTGGCCGGTGCGGCCGTGCGCGCAGCCGCGCCGGGAAAAGGCAAGCGCAGGGGTGCGACCACGGGCAAGACCGCCGCCAGGTCCAAGAGCACCAAGAGCAGCCCCAGCAAGCGTTGAGCGCCCGCTTGAAAGTGGCACCGTGAGTCTTTTTCTGGTTGGCCACGCCACGCACCCCGACTGGCGCGGGGCGCTGGCCCTGGCTGCCGTGCAGATCGACGCCCAGCGCGCCGCGCGGGACAGCGACGGCACGGTCGGCCCGCCCTGGACCCTGGGCGTGGTCTATCTCACCGACCACTACGCCGCCGCCGCGGAAAGCCTGCTGGGCGAGTTGCGCCAGCGCTGGCCCGGTGTGTCATGGGTCGGCAGTGTGGGTGTGGGCGTGGCTGCCACGGGCGCGGAGTACTTTGACGAGCCCGCCCTGGTCCTGATGCTGACCAGCCTGCCCGTGGGCGCCTTCGAAGTCTTCTCCGGCGCCCACAAGCTGCACCGCATCGACGCCTTCAGTGCGCTGGTGCACGCCGACCCGGTCACGCCGGACCTGGGCGAACTGATCACCGAATTGAGCACCCGCACCGCTTCCGGCTACCTGTTTGGCGGCCTCGTGTCGTCGCGGGGCGCGCACGTGCACCTGGCCGATGGCGTCTGGCAAGGTGGCCTTTCGGGTGTGGCTTTTACCCAGGACATACCGCTCATTTCGCGGGTCACACAGGGTTGTCAGCCCTTGGGAAAGACGCGCCGCGTCACCGCGTGCGAACGCCACGTCGCGCTGGAACTGGACGGCCGCCCGGCCCTGGATTGCCTGCTGGAAGACCTGGGCGTTTCCGAAGGCAGCGACCCGCGCGACGCGCTGCCGCGCCTGCGTGCCACGTTGGCGGGCATTGCCGACGCGCAGGACGCGCAGCCAGTGCAGGACAAGGCCGTGGCTCGACCCGGCCAGTTTGGAGCCGACACACGGGTGCGCCACCTCATCGGCCTGGACCCGGCGCGACATGCCGTGGCCGTGGCCGAGTTGCTGGAGCCCGGCATGACCCTGGCCTTCTGCCAGCGCGACGTGCAGGCGGCCAGGCGCGACCTGGTGCGCATCTGTGCCGAGATCCGTGATGAGGTTGAAACCGAAGCCGAAGCCGAAGAGCAAGCCAGTCTGATGACTGCCGCCGCCGCGCCCAGCGGGACCGGCGTGCATCCGGAGCCCGGGCGCAGCATCCTGGGCGCGATCTATGTCAGCTGCGCCGGGCGCGGCGGACCGCACTTCGGCGGGCCCTCGGCCGAGCTGAAGATCGTGCAGCACGCCTTGGGTGACGTGCCGCTGGTGGGCTTCTTTGCCGGCGGCGAGATCGCCCGGCACCATGTCTACGGCTACACAGGCGTGCTGACGGTCTTCACCGGGCGGCCCTGAGTCTGAGCGGCTGGGGGCAGGAGCAAGCGGCTCGTCGTAAAGTCCACGGGCTGCACATGTGCTGCAGCGCAGCCAGGACACCTTGCCCCGATGAACGCGCCCGTTGATGCACCGGCCCTGTCCGACCCGAATGCCTTGAGCGATGGCTCCGCCAGCCGCGCGGCCCGTCAGGCCGAAGTCGTGGCCGCCCTGGCCCCACTGCTGCCTGCCCATGCCCTGCTGTGGCAGCCGGAGGACACGGTGCCCTACGAATGTGACGGCCTCACCGCCTACCGGCAAATGCCCATGGCCGTGGCCTTGCCGGAAAACGAAACCCAGGTGGCGGCCGTGCTCAAGTCCTGCCATGCGCTGGGCGTGCCGGTGGTGGCGCGCGGCGCCGGCACGGGCCTGTCGGGCGGTGCCATGCCCCACCACCGCGGCGTCACGCTGAGCCTGGCCAAGTTCAACAAGATCGTCCAGATCGACCGTGCGGCACGCACGGCCACCGTGCAGTGCGGTGTGCGCAACCTGGCCATCAGCGAGGCGGCGGCGCCCCATGGCCTGTACTACGCGCCGGACCCGTCGAGCCAGATCGCCTGCACCATTGGCGGCAACGTGGCCGAAAACTCCGGCGGCGTGCACTGCCTGAAATACGGCCTGACGCTGCACAACGTGCTGCGCGTTCGCGGCTTCACGGCCGAAGGCGAACCGGTGGAATTCGGCTCCGAGGCGCTGGACGTGCCGGGGCTGGACCTGCTGCCGCTCATCATCGGCAGCGAAGGCATGCTGGCCGTGACCACCGAAGTGATGGTGAAGCTGGTGCCCAAGCCGCAGCTGGCGCGCTGCATCATGGCCAGCTTCGACGACATCCGCAAAGCCGGTGACGCGGTCGCCGCGGTCATTGCGGCGGGCATCATCCCCGCAGGCCTGGAGATGATGGACAAGCCGATGACGGCGGCGGTGGAAGACTACGTGCACGCGGGCTACGACCTCAGCGCCGCAGCCATCCTGCTGTGCGAAAGCGACGGCACGCCGGAAGAGGTGGCCGAAGAGATCGACCGCATGCTGGACGTGCTGTCGGGCTGCGGTGCCACGCGCATGGAGGTCAGCAAGGACGAGGCGCAGCGCCTGAAGTTCTGGTCGGGCCGCAAGAACGCCTTCCCGGCCAGCGGCCGCATCAGCCCTGACTACATGTGCATGGACAGCACCATTCCGCGCAAGCGCCTGGCCGACATCCTGCTGGCCATTGCCGAAATGGAGAAGAAGTACGGCCTGAAGTGCTGCAACGTCTTCCACGCCGGCGACGGCAACCTGCACCCCCTGATCCTGTTCGATGCCAACGACCCGGACCAGATGCACCGCTGCGAGCTCTTCGGTGCCGACATCCTGGAAACCAGCGTGGCCATGGGCGGCACGGTGACGGGCGAGCACGGCGTGGGCGTGGAAAAACTCAGCAGCATGTGCGTGCAGTTCAGTCCGGAAGAGCGCGAGCAGATGTTCGCTGTGAAGCGGGCCTTCGACCCCAACGAATTGTTGAATCCCGGCAAGGTGATCCCCACGCTGCAGCGCTGTGCGGAGTACGGGAAGATGCATGTCAAGAAGGGACTGTTGCCTTTCCCCGAACTGGAGCGGTTCTGATGACCCTCAGGCTCCCTTCGGTCGCCACCCCGCGAGGGGGCTCTTGCTGTGGCCCGGCAAAGCCGGCTCTGCGCAAGTGCTGGATCCGATGCCGGCGAGGTCTGACTTGAGCGCGGCCTTGCAGCGCTTGCAGAACCAGGTCCGCCAGGCCACCGCCGACCGCAAACTGCTGGAAATCCGCGGCGGCGGCACCAAGGCCTTCTATGGCGGAGAGCCTATCGGCGACTTGCTGGACATGCGCCCACTCAGCGGCATCAGCAGCTACGAACCGAGCGAGTTGGTCGTGACCGTGCGCGCCGGGACGCCTTTGGCTGAACTGGAAGCCACGCTGGCCGAGAAGGGTCAGTGCCTGCCTTTCGAACCCCCGCGTTTCGCCCCCGGCGGCACCGTGGGTGGCATGGTCGCTTCGGGTCTTGCGGGACCGGCGCGTGCCAGCGTGGGCGGGGTGCGTGACTACGTGCTGGGCGCCACACTGCTGAACGGTCGTGGCGAGGTGCTGAGCTTTGGTGGCCAGGTGATGAAGAACGTGGCCGGCTACGACGTGAGCCGCGCACTGGCGGGCAGCATGGGCGTGCTGGGTGTGATCTGCGAGGTGTCGCTGAAGGTGTTGCCCGTGCCGCCGGCCTGCGTGACGGTGCGGCTGGAAATGGACGCAGGCACGGCCATTCGGAAGCTCAACGAATGGGGCGGCCAACCCCTGCCACTGAACGCCAGTGCCTGGTGGGACGGCATGCTGGTGTTGCGCCTGTCGGGCGCAGTGGCTGCAGTGAAGGCGGCGCAGGAAAAGATCGGCGGCGAGGTCATTGCGCCGGTGTCGGCAGACCCGTTCTGGCTGGGCCTGCGCGACCACAGCGACGAATTCTTCATGGGCGCGGCCAAGGCGGTGGAAGGCGGCGCGGGCCTCTGGCGCCTGTCGGTGCCGGCCACGGCAGGGCCCTTGAAGCTGAGCGGAGAACAATTGCTGGAATGGGGCGGGGCGCAGCGCTGGATCTGCACCAGTGCACCGGCCAGCACGCTGCGCGACGTGGCCGCGGCCGTGGGCGGCCATGCGGTGCTGTTCCGGGCGCGCGAAAAACAGGGCGGCGCCTTTGCGCCGCTGAAAGCGCCGCTGGACCGCATCCACCGCGAACTGAAACGCGGCTTCGACCCGGCCATGATCTTCAATCCCGGCCGCCTGGTCCCGGGGCTCTGACGCGGACCTTTGGACATGAGCGATATCACGGAATCCATGCGTGCCTACTACGCCCAACGTGCGGCGACCTACGAGCGGGTCTACCTCAAGCCCGAACGCCAGACGAACCTGCGTGCCATGGAAGCCTGGCTGCCGCCGGTGTTTGCCGGCCGGCGTGTGCTGGAGATTGCCGCTGGCACCGGCTGGTGGACGCTGCACGGCGCGCGGCATGCAAAGTCCTGGCTCGCCACCGACCTGAACCCCGAAACCATGGCCGTGGCGCGCAGCAAGGCGTTGCCGGCCTGCGTGCAGTTCGCCGAACTGGATGCCTACAGCTTCGAGCAGATCCAGGGCCAGACCTTTGACGGCGCCTTTGCCGGCTGCTGGTGGAGCCACGTGCCGCTGTCGCGCTTGCCGGCCTGGCTGGAGAGCCTGCACGTGCGACTGGAACCCGGCGCACGGGTGGTCATGCTGGACAACAGCTATGTGCAGACCAGCAGCACGCCGCTGTCGCGCAGGGACGCCGAAGGCAACACCTACCAGAACCGCACGCTGGACGACGGCGTCGTGCACGAAGTCTTGAAGAACTTCCCGACGCGTGACCAAGCGTTTGCCGCGTTGGGCACACGCGCCACAAACCCGGAGTGGATCGACTTCGAACACTACTGGGTCCTGAGCTACGAACTGGCATGAAGCCCCCAAGATCACTTCGTTCGCGGCCCACCAAGGGGGCGCAAGGCTCCCGTGGGGTGGCCCGGCGGGAACCCTGAACTGATGCAAACCAAGCTCGCACCCGAATTCAAAGGCACCCGACAGGGCGAAGAAGCCGAGGCCATCCTGCGCAAGTGCGTGCACTGCGGCTTCTGCACCGCCACCTGCCCCACCTACCAGTTGCTGGGTGACGAGCTGGACGGCCCGCGCGGCCGCATCTACCTCATGAAGCAGGTGCTGGAAGGCGCGCCCGTCACGCGCAGCACGCAGCAGCATCTGGACCGCTGCCTGAGCTGCCGCAACTGCGAAAGCACCTGCCCCAGTGGCGTGCAGTACGGGCATCTGGTGGACATTGGCCGGCAGATTGTTGAAGAGCGCGTCGAACGTCCGCGTGGTGAAAAGGCGGTCCGCTGGCTGTTGAAGGAAGGGCTGACCTCGTCCCTTTTCGGCCCCGCCATGAAGCTGGGCCAATGGGTGCGCCCGCTGCTGCCGACGGTCTTGAAGAAGAAGGTGCCCGACCCCGCCCACAGCCCAGACGCCGCGCGGGCCAAGCGTTGGCCGCAGCGGGTGCACAAGCGCAAGGTGCTCTTGCTGCTGGGTTGTGTGCAGCCGAGCATGGCGCCCAACATCAACAGCGCCACGGCCCGGGTGCTGGACGCCGCCGGCATCCAGACCCTGGTGGCCGATGGTGCGGGCTGCTGCGGCGCCATCCGCACGCACCTGAACGACGCCTCGGGCGGCCTGGCCGACATGCGCAGAAACATTGACGCGTGGTGGCCGCTGGTCGAAGGCCTCACGTCCCAGGGCCGTGTGGAAGCCATCGTCATGAATGCCAGCGGCTGCGGCGTCACGGTGAAGGAATACGGTCATGCGCTGGCGCACGACCCGGACTACGCGGACAAGGCCCGCCGTGTCAGCGAGCTGACGCGCGACCTGAGCGAGCTGCTGCACGACATCGCACCACGCCTGAAGGGCCAGATGCGCCACGGGCGCGCCATGCGCCTGGCCTTCCACCCGCCCTGCACGCTGCAGCACGGCCAGCAATTGCGCGGCGGTGTGGAAACCCACCTGGCCGCGTTGGGCTTTGACGTGAGCCTGGCCGCCAGCGAAAGCCACTTGTGCTGCGGCAGCGCCGGCACCTACAGCGTGTTGCAACCGGCATTGGCCACGCAGCTGCGCGACCGCAAGCTGGGCCACCTGGCAACGCTGGAGGCGGAGACCATCGTCAGCGCCAACATCGGCTGCATCCAGCACCTGCAAAGCGGCACCGCCACGCCGGTGCGCCACTGGGTGGAAGTCCTGGACGACGCCTTGGCCTGAACAGCGGCGTCCTGGCAGGCTTGTTCTGGGCATGGCCTGCGGCCCGGCTGCCTAGACTGACCGGTACTGGTACCCCGCCCGCGCGCCGCGCGGCCCCCGTGTCCGAAACGCCTGTTCTCAACCTGCCCACGCTTGCCGCGCACCGCCACCAGGTGCGCATCGGCGAAGCGCTGCCATTTGGCATCTGCGATGCCGAAGGGCGGCTGCTGCTGGCGCGCGGGCAGATGATCGATTCGATCGCCCAGTTCGACGGTCTGCTGGAGCGCGGCGCCTACATCTTTCGCGACCTGGCCGCCGAAGCGTCCGAGCGTGTGCTGCAAGCCCAGGTCAGCCAGTTGCCTGCGCTGTGGACCGAAAGCGCGGAACAGGTGGCCCGTTTGCTGCGCGCCAAGGTGGACCCGGAGTACCACCGCCATGTGGAGATCGTGGCCCAGCCCGTGCTGGCCCTGGTGCAGCGCGATCCCGACCTGGCCATCTACCAGGTTGTGCGCACCGACGAAGGTGCCATGCAGCACCCCGCCGGTCGCCAGGCCTTGCACGCCGCCATTGCCGGCCACTTGGGTGCCGTGCGGCTGGGCTGGGGCGCCGACACGGGCAGTCTGCTGTTCCGTGCCGCGCTGACCATGAACCTGGCCATGTCCGAATTGCAGAACCGCCTGGCGCAACAGGTGTCTCAGCCCAGCACGCAGCAGCGCCAGGCGATCCAGGACCACCCCACCCGCAGCGCCGGATTGCTGGAAGCCGGCGGCGTGACGGACCCCGACTGGCTGGCTGCCGTGGCCCGCCACCATGAGAAGCCTGACGGCAGCGGCTACCCGCACGGCCTGACCGACGTGGGTGAACTGGCCTTGCTGTTGAACCAGTCGGACGAGTTCACCGCGCGCTTCGGCCCCAGCGCCGGGCGGTTGGGCCTGGCGCCCGACGCAGCCGTGCGCGAGTTCTTCCAGGCCGACCCCAAGAATCCCATGACGGCAGCCATCGTCAAGGAATTCGGCCTGTACCCGCCTGGCGTGGCGGTGCGCCTGAAGTCCGGCGAACTGGGCGTGGTGATGCGCCGCGGCGAAAAGGCCAACGCGCCGATCGTTGTGGCGGTGATGGCGCGCAATGGCGACTTCCTGGCAGTGCCCCAACGGCGCGACACGGCCGATCCGGCCTTGGCTGTGATCGCAGTCATCCCGATGGCGTCCTTGCGCGTGCGCTTGCCGCTGGAACGGCTGATGCACGTCTGCGCGTTGTGATGCTCCCAGCCCGACCGGGCTGGATACCGGTCAGGCCGGGTGCGCGGATGCGGGCCCGCCGCGCAGGGCCATCCACACGCCGGCCAGCAGCAGGACCACGCCCGCCAGCGTGAGTGCGCTGGGTGCCTGGCCGCGCCACAGGAAGGCATAGGCCAGCGCGGACACCGTCTCAAAGACGATCAGTTGCCCCGCCAGCGCGGGCGGCAGGCGCTGGCTGGCTTCGTTCCAGCACAAGGTGCCGAGCCAGGACGCGAACAGGCCAATCGCCAGCATCAGCCCCAGGAATGCCCAGGGCCGGGGGCCCAGGGGCAGTTCCAGGGACAGTTCCGGGGACTTGGCGCCGGTGCCCAGCCAGAACCACAGCAGCATGGCCGCGTAGCCCAGCAGCGCCAGCGGCAGCGTCGCCACACCCTGCGCGGTGGCCCAGGCCGTGGGCGATCGGTCGGCGTGCGCGCGCAGCCAGTCCGCGTTGCGGATGGGGTACCAGGTCCAGCAGGCCACCGCGCCCACGGCCAGCAGGGCGCCCAGTGCGTGGCGGCCCAGGTCCAATCCGCCGCTGGTCTGCAGGTGCTGCAGTTCGGCCCGGTTGACGCAGGCAATGCCGGCGCCAATCAGCAGCAGCGAGGGCATCAGCCGCGCCCAGGGCAAGCGCCCGTCGCGCGCGCGCACGGCAGCCGATCCGCGCAGGTTGGACGTGATGGCAATCACCACGGGCAGCGTGCCAATGATCATGGTCGGCAGGGGCCCACCCGCGCGCTGGATGGCTGCAGACAGGCACAGGTAGTACAGCAGGTTGCCGATGGCGGCCAGCTTCAGCGCTTCCAGCCAGTCGGCGCGCGTCAGTTCGGCCAGGCGGGCACGGTCCATCCAGGCCAGCGGCAAGGCGATCAGGCCAAAGGCCAGGTAGCGGCCCACGGTCAGCCAGCTGGCGGGGTATTCCGGCAGCATGGCCGGCGCCACGAAAACCAGGCCCCACATCAGGCCGGCCGCCAGGGCGAAGAGGGTGCCGGTCATGAGGGCTTGGCGGTGCGCGGGCATGGTCGCTGACGGTGAACAGGGCAAAGGGCGGGTCGGGCCGGATCAAGTGCAGACCAGTTGGGGTCGGCGGCAAACAGCTGCGCGGCCGGCCAGGGCCCCTGGGACCCAGGGGAAGACCTTGCAGCCCGGGATGATCGCACCTCGCAGAATGGCGGCTTCGCTCCTGCCGGGCCGCTTCTCCTTTCTCCATGACACACGAAACGTCCTTGCGGCAGGCGCCGCGCGGGCTGCACCATCTGCACCGATTCGCGCTGGCTCTTCTGCTGGCCTGCTCCGCAGCGCAGCTCACCTGGGCACAGCCGGCTGTGCCGCCCGCAGTGAATGCAGCCAACGCAGAAACCCGCGCGCTGCACGCGCTGTTCGACCGCAACTGGGCCTGGAGTGCGGAAGCCTTCCCGGAGTTCGCCACCTACCGCGGCGACCATCGATTTGGCGACCGGCTGAGCGATGCGTCCGAGGAAAGCGTCGCGCAGCGCGACCGCGAGACCGCGGCCTTCCTGGCCGACGCGCGAGCCATCCCGCGCGACAGGCTTTCACCCACCGACCGCGTGTCGCTGGACATGTTCGCCGGCGGCCTGCAGCGCTCGGTGGACAGCGCGGCTTTCCCCGCCGCCCGTGGCATGAACCTGCGCGCGCTGGGCGGGCCGCAGAACCAGTTTGCCGAACTGCTGCAGATCATGCCCACCCGCAACACCGCGCAGGTGGAGCAGATCCTGGCGCGCCTGGCCGCTTACCCGCGCCGCATGGACCAGGACATGACCACTGCGCGGCGCAGCGCCCAGGCAGGCTGGGTGCCGGCGCGGGACGTGCTGCAGCGGGTGCTGGCGCAGATCGATGTGCAATTGCTGCCCGCTGCCGACACGCCGCACTACGCACCCTTCAAGCGCCTGGGCAGCGGCATCGCAGCGGCCGAGCAACAGGCGCTGCAGCAGCGTGCGCTGGCGGCGATCGACAGCCAGGTGTTGCCGGCCCTGCGCCGCCTGCGTGCCTTGGTGGCCGATGAGCTCTTGCCCAAGGCGCCCGCGGAAGGGTCGCTGAGCCAGTACCCGGATGGCGCACGCTATTACGCCTTGCAGGTGCGCCAGCAGACCACCACGGACCTGACGCCGGAGCAGATCCACGCCATCGGCCTGCGCGAAGGCGCGCGGCTGCGGGCGCAAATGGAAGCCGTGCAGGCCGAAGTGGGTTTCAAGGGCACGTTTGCGCAATTCGTGCAGCACCTCAACAGCGACGAACGCTATTTCCACAAGAGCCCTGAAGCCCTGCTGGCCGGCTACCGCGACATCGCCAAGCGCATCGACGCCGAACTGCCCAAGCTCTTTGCCGACCTGCCGCGTGCGCCCTATGGCGTGCAGGCCATGCCCGCGCACATGGGTGCCAACCGCGCCGAGTACTACAACGGCCCGGCGCTGGATGGCAGCCGCGCGGGCTTCTTCTTCGCCAACACCCTGGCCTGGCGCAAGAAGCCCATCTGGGGCATGGAGACCCTGGTGGCGCATGAGGCCGTGCCTGGCCACCACCTGCAGATTGCGCGCGCCACCGAATTGCGTGGCCTGCCGTCCTTCCGTCGCGGTGGTTTTGGCTACACCGCATTCAGCGAGGGCTGGGCCCTGTACGCGGAAACGCTGGGCTTTGACCTGGGCCTGTACACGGACCCGCTGTCGCGCTTCGGCCACCTGCAGTGGCAGGCCTTCCGTGCCGCGCGCCTGGTGGCCGACACCGGCATCCATGCGCTGGGCTGGCCGCGCCAGCGCGCGGTCGACTTCATGGTGGAGCGCACGGGCGTGGACCGCGAGTTCGTGGAAAGCGAGGTGGACCGCTACACCTCCTGGCCCGGCCAGGCGCTGGCCTACATGATCGGCAAGCTGAAGTTCGACGAACTGCGCGACCGCGCCAAGGCCCGCCTGGGGGCGCGATTTGACATCCGGAGCTTCCACAACGCGGTGCTGGACAACGGTGCCTTGCCGCTGGACACGCTGAGCACC
Source organism: uncultured beta proteobacterium (assembly GCA_963750785.1). Classification (GTDB taxonomy): domain Bacteria; phylum Pseudomonadota; class Gammaproteobacteria; order Burkholderiales; family Burkholderiaceae_C; genus Rubrivivax. The sequence goes on from CAVVSC010000017.1 coordinate 921,980, forward strand.
GTGACCGACGAGTGGATCACACAGCAGCTGGCGGTCAGCCCCCGCTGAGGAGAAGCGACATGAGCAAAGAACACCTGCTGGCCCTGGACCAAGGGACTTCCAGTTCGCGGGCCATCGTCTTCCACGCCAGTGGCCGCATCGTGGCCATGGCGCAGCGCGAATTCCGGCAGATCTTTCCGCAGCCGGGCTGGGTGGAACACGACCCGCATGAGATCTGGGACACGCAACTGGCCACCGCACAAGAAGCGCTGCAGAAGGCCGGTCTGACAGCCGTTGACATCGCCGCCATCGGCATCACCAACCAGCGCGAAACCACCTTGCTGTGGGACCGCCGCACCGGCGAGCCCGTGCACAACGCCATCGTCTGGCAAGACCGGCGAACCGAGCCGTTGTGCGCGCAGTTGCGCCACCAGGAAGGCCTGGTGGACGAAGTGCGCTCCACCACGGGCCTGGTTATCGACCCCTATTTCAGCGGCACCAAGATCCGCTGGCTGCTGGACCACGTGAACGGCGCGCACATTGCCGCGGCGCAAGGGAACCTGGCCTTTGGCACCGTGGACAGCTGGCTGCTGTGGAAGCTGACGGGCGGCCTTGTGCACGCCACGGACGTCAGCAATGCCAGCCGCACGATGCTCTTCGACATCCGCCACAACCGCTGGGACCACGGCCTGCTGAAAGCTCTGCATGTGCCGGACAGCGTGCTGCCGCAGGTCTTTCCTTCTTCGCATCTGTATGGCGAAACCGCACTGCTCGGTGCGCCGATTCCCATCGCCGGGGTGGCGGGCGACCAGCAGGCGGCGCTCTTTGGCCAGGCCTGCTTCAAGGCCGGCCTGGCAAAGAACACCTATGGCACCGGCTGCTTCATGCTGATGCACACCGGCAACAGCTTCCAGGTGTCGAACAACGGCCTGATCACCACCGCTGCGGCGCAGACGGGCGCCACGCCGCAGTACGCGCTGGAAGGCAGCGTGTTTGTCGGCGGCGCGGTGGTGCAATGGCTGCGCGACGGCTTGAAGGCCATCAGCAGCAGCAGTGACGTGCAGGCCCTGGCCGAAAGCGTGCCGGACAGCGGCGGGGTGGTCTTCGTTCCCGCGTTCACAGGGCTGGGCGCCCCGTACTGGAACGCCGACGCACGTGGCGCCATCGTGGGACTGACGCGCGGCAGCACAGTGGCCCACATTGCGCGAGCGGCCTTGGAAAGCATCGCCTTCCAGAGTGCGGCCTTGTTGCAGGCCATGTCCCGTGACGCGGCGCCGGTGCATGAATTGCGCGTGGACGGCGGCGCCTGCGTCAACAACCTGCTGATGCAATTCCAGGCCGATTTGCTGGGCATCCCCGTGGTACGGCCGAAAGTCACCGAAACCACGGCGTTAGGCGCTGCGTATATGGCAGGATTGGCCTGCGGCCTTTATGCGGGACTGGATGAGTTGTCTGCGCAATGGCAGGAAGAAAGGCGCTTCATGCCTGCAATGCCCCAGGCAGAGTCTGCGGAACGTATGGCCCAATGGCAAAGGGCCGTGACGCAAACCACGGCCCATTGAATTTGGCCCACCCCCGGAGCGCCTGCGGCGCCCCCCTGAAAGGGGCGCCCACGGTAACCGGGCATGGCCTGTCTGCGGCGGCTGTTTGGCAGGTGTGCGGGTAATGAATTACTTGACCGCGAAGTCTTCCAACTTCTTGCCGGAGGCCAGCGCGTCGCGCAACCAGGTCGGGCGCTTGCCGCGGCCGCCCCAGGTGCCACCGGCGTCGTTGCGGAACTTCACCACGATGGCGGCCTTGGCGCCTTTGCCCTTCTTGCGCTTCGTGGGGGCCGTCTTTTCCCCGGTGGGCTTGGACTTGGCGGTGAGGCCCAGGTCGGCGGCAGTCAGGTTGTAGAAGCTGATGGCCTCGCGAATGCGGGCGATTACGCCGTCCACTTCACCGCGGCGGATCTTTTCGGCTTCCTGCTTGAGGGATTCGATTTGCTTGACGATTTGTGCGTAGGACTTGCTCATGATTTCCATTCAGATGTTCCCCCCTGCGGTGGCCTCCAACAGGCATTTGACGTCTTGATTTGAACAGGCGCCATTGTCAGGGGCCGAACATAACATGCAGAAGCAGTTGGATCGGATGGAATGCATTAAGGCTGGAAACAAAAGGCATTTGAGCGTTGTGCAGTGGCATCAAAAGACTGCATAAGTGGTTCGAATTGGGCGGGTGAATCAAGCGGGAAGAAAGGCCGAGGTGTCCTTCCACAAGCGCGGGTCCACACCCAAAAGCCCCTGCAATTCATTGAACAGCGCCGGGTGGTGTTCTGCCAATTCGGCCGGCTTTTCAAAGAACAGTTCGCAGCTCACCGCAAAGAACTCGGCCGGCTCGGTGGCGCCATAGGGGTCGATCAAGCTGCCGTGACCTTGCGCCAATTGCTGGCGCAGGACCTGGAACTCGGCAGTCATCACGTGGGCCCACCGCTCACGCCGCGCGCGGCTGGGCAGCCAGGGCGCGCCGTTGGCGCGGCCGTGGGCCTGGTCGATCTGGTGGGCAAATTCGTGCAGCACCACGTTGTGGCCGTCACCCGGGTCGGCCGCGCCAAACAGCACGTCGGCCCAGGAGAGAATGACCTGGCCTTGCTGCCAGGATTCCCCCGACAGCGCACGCCGTTGTTCGTGCACCAGGCCGGAGGCGTCGGGCTGGCTGCGGTCCACCACGAAAGGGCCGGGGTAGATCAGCACCTGACGCAATTCCGCAAAGCCATCCGGGCCCAGACGCAGCAGCAAGAGCGCCGCCTGAACCGATACCAGCACGCGCATCTCGTCTGTGACTTCCAGTCCCGCGCAGCCGATGAAAGGCTTTTCGGCCAGCAACACCTGGGCCAACTTCTTCAATTGCCATTGCACGTCGGGCGGCAGGCGCGCAAAGGCCGGCATGCGGCGGCGCAGGATTTCGCGCCATTGCGCAGGGAAGGGAGCGGCCTTCACGCGGCGCCGCCGCCAGGCCGCCAGCCAGGCTGGCCCGCGCAGCCAGGCCGCTACCAGGCTCGCCAGCAGCGCCAGGAAGCCCAGGGAAAGGAGTGCGCTGCCAATGTCCACCCGCCCATCTGGGCCCCCGGCGCCTTGCTTTCAAGCCCCCAGGAACCCGGGGTCGGTGTGTTCAGCCCATTTGCGCTTCGCAGCGCACGTCGGTCTTCACGGAATTGGCAATGAAGCATTGCGCGTGCGCTTCGTGGTGCAGCGCGTCGAATTGCTCGGGTGTGGGCCGCAGTTCCCCGCTGAAGGACACTTTGGGGCGCAGCGTGACGACCGTCATCACCATTTGCCGCTGCGCATTGCGCGCCATGGTGCCTTCTGCGAGGTCGTCGTAATGGTCCACCGTGAAACCATTGTCGGCGGCCAGCGACAGGAACCAGAGCATGTGGCAGCTGGACAGCGACGAGACAAAGGCTTCTTCCGGGTCCACCGCGCTGGCGTCCGACCAGGGCAGGGGCACCACATGGGGCGAAGCAGACCCCGCCCATTCCGCGCCGCCGTCAAACAGCAGCCGGTGGCGACGGCTGTAGCGGTTGTCCGTGAAGCCTTCGCCGGGTGTGTGCTGCCAGACAGTGCGGGCGGTGTAGGTGGCCACTGGGAATCCTCCGTGCTGCGCGCATTGTCATCTGCATGCGATCATTTGCAGATGATCACGCTGCACTACTACCCCGGCAATGCCTCGTTCACCCCGCACGTGTTGCTGCACGAATTGGGCGTGCCCTTTGAATTGGCCCTGGTGGACCGCACGGTGCAGGCGCACAAGTCGGCGGATTACCTGAAGCTCAATCCCAATGGCCTGATTCCGGTCCTGGTGGACGGCGACCTGGTGCTGTACGAAACGGCCGCCATTGCGCTGCACCTGGCCGACACGCATCCGGCCGCGAAACTGGCGCCGCCGCTGGGGACAAAAGAACGGGCCGAGTTCTACAAGTGGCTGATATGGATGACCAACACCGTTCAGGCCAGCCTCATCCACTACTTCTACGGCGACCGCATCGTGGACGCCGGCAATGCCGACGGCTTTGCGCAGGTCAAGGCCCACATGCAGACGCGTGTGCAGGACCACCTGCAGCAGATCGACGCCCACTTGGCCAGCCACGGCGGCCCCTGGATGCTGGGCGCGGACTACTCCGTGCTGGACCCGTATGTGTGGATGCTGAGCCGCTGGACGCGGGGCTTCAGCAGCCGGCCGGCGCGCGACTACCCGCACATCGCGCCGTTTCTCAAGCGCATGCTGGAGCGGCCCGCCGTGGAGCGAGCCATTGCCGCCGAGAAGCTCAGCGAGCCGCTCTATTGACGACGCTCTACTGACGCCGCTACAGCGTGCCGCTGCCGCGCAGCTTTTCCAGCCGCAGGGCCAGTTGCTGGCGCATCTCCGACAGGCGCTGTTGCTTGGCACGGGTCTCTGCGCCCTCGGGCGCGCCTTCCAGTGACTGGCGCAGGGCCTCGATCTGCTGCATGTATTCCACCTCGGGCGGCACCACGCCGGCGTCCTTGAGGATCTTCATGCCCATGCGCAGTTCTTCGGGTGTCTCGTTGTAGCCATCGCCCAGGTTCAGCGGCTTGCCGAAGCTGGCCGCGCTGCGCAATTCGCCATTGGCATGGCTTTCCGCCAGGCGGCGGCCGATGTCGTCTTCCAGCAGCCGGAGCCGGTTCTCGCGTTTCTCTTCTGCAGTCATGCGCGTGCCTCCGATGGCAAAGCCAGCCGTTCGATCCAGTGCCGCGTCAGCGGCGTCACCGGTTTGGCCATGCTGCGCTCGTTGATGAGCGCGCGACCCAGGCTGCGCCGGCCGCCCTGCGCGGCGGCGGCCAGCAGGGTCTGGTCGATGAGATCGCGCTGGGCATGGCTGCCGCCCATGCGCGCGGCCTGGGCACGCACGGGCGCGATGAGGTCGACGGCACCGTCGGCGTCACCATGGGCCAGCGCCACCAGGCCGCGGATCAGCGGCAGGCCCACTTCGCGCGCCATCAGGTGGTTGCTGCGGCCGGCGTCCGTGGGCGCCAGCGCACGTTCGGCGCAACGTGCCAGCCAGGCCTCGGCGCGGCCCACCTCGCCCGCGCCGATGCAGGCCAGCGCCAGGTGCACGTCATTGAAAGCGTAGTAGCCCGCGTAGGGGCCGACCGTGTCGTCGCCTTGCGGCCAGCCGTCCAGCAGCGTCTGGCTGTGCGCGGACACATCCTCGCCCAGCAGGTGCAGGCGCCACAGCATGGACGCCGCGTCGACGCGGTTGAGCGTGACCTGCAGCGCAGCGCCGCTGAGGTGGGTGTCCACCAGGCGCAGAACGCCCGCGGTGTCCATGGCTTCCAGCCTGAACAGTGCCTTGTGCCACCACAGATGGCAGGCAAAGCCATTGCCTTCGGCCCAGCTGGGTTGGTGCTGGCGAAGAAAGGCAGCGCCTTCTTCAAAGCGGCCCTGCATCTCCATCACGTGGACCACCGCGTGCACAGCCCAGGGCACGCGTGGGTTGAGGGCCAGCGCGCGCCGGCCCGCGTCTTCGGCCTGCGGGTAGAGGTTGCTTTCCTCCAGGCCGAAGGCGTAGAGCGACAGCACGTGGGCATAGAGCGGGTCGGCTTCGTCCCATTCCGGCAGCGCGCGCGCCGGGCGCTGGCGCAGGCCCACCGCGTCGCCCCGGTAGAAGTCCCACAACTGCGCCCACTGCAGCGCCAGCGCGTCGCGTGGATGGTCTACCAGCAAGTGGTCCCAGATGCGGCAGGCCTGTTGCCAGCGGCCTTCCAGCACCGCCTGCGTGGCTTCCAGGTGGGCCTTTTCGCGCGGCGTGGCGTCGGCGGCCAAGGCGCGTGCATGCGACAGGTGCGCGTCGGCCTCGGTCAGAAGGGACGGCTCCGTCAGGCTCAGCAGGAAGCCGGCCTTCATGATGTGCGGCAGGGCCCAGGCGGGGTCGGCCGCCATCGCGGCGTCCAGGTCGGCCAGCGGCGGGTCGTAGAACGACATCATCCGCCACAGCGCCTGTTCCGCCGCGTCACGCGCGACGGCGTGCGGGCTGCTGCAGGGGTTGCCGCGGATGTCCGGGTGGGCCATGTCAGCGCCGCCCGGCCGCCCGAAGGCGCTGGCGCGCCTCTCGGGGGCAGCGAGCGTGGCGAGCTTGGGGTCGAAACATTCGCGGAATGTAGCGCGGCTCGAAGACAGACCGGCTTACAGGTGTGGATAGGGCAAGAGCGGCGCGCGGATCTGCTCGAAGGCGCGCGCCACGCGCAGCACACCGATGTCGTCATGCCGCCGGCCTGCGATCTGCAGGCCGATGGGCAGCCCGGCCGCGGTGAAACCGCAGGACAGGCTGACGGCAGGCTGTTCGCTCACATTGAAGGGCAGCGTGAAGCCGATGTGTTCCATGGCGTGCAAGGGGTCGTTGGTCGGCATGGCCCATTCGGCCGGGAATGCCGACACCGGTGCCACGGGCGAGATCACCACGTCAAACGGGCCGCAGGCCGCCACGGCGGCGTCGCGCAGCGCGCCAAACTGGCTGTAGCCGTGGAAGACCTGTGCGGCACTGAAGCCTGCCGCTGCGGCGACCCAGTCGCGGATGAAGGGCAGCACCTTCTCGCGTCGCGCGGCCGGCAGCGCGTTGATGTCCAGCCAGGACCTTGTGCGCCAGAACAGGTTGATGCCGTCGGCCATCTCGCGCGTGGTGAAGGGTTCCAGGGTGCTGACCGCGGCGCCTGCGGCTTCGAAGCGGCGCGTGGCATCCTGCAAGGCTGCAGCGATGTCCTCGTCGACCGCCAAGCCCCAGCCGGCGTCGGCCAGCACGCCCACACGCAGCCCGCGCAGCAGGTCCACGGGCGCGGCTGCCACGTCGGCCCAGGGCAGGGGCTCGTAGGGCAGGCGCGTGGCGTCGCGGTCGTCCGGCAGGCTCAGTGCAGCCATCATCCAGGCGCAGTCTTCCACCGTGCGCGTCAGCGGCCCGGCCACACGGCCCAGGTAGGGCGGCTTGATGGGCACCCGGCCGTTGCTGGGCTTGAAGCCCACCACGCCACACCAGGCCGCAGGCAGGCGGATGCTGCCCCCGATGTCGGTGCCCAGGTGCAGTGGGCCGTAGCCAGCCGCCGCAGCCGCAGCCGCTCCGGCACTGCTGCCGCCGGGGTTCATGCGCAAGTCCCAGGGGTTGCGCGTGAGCTTTCCAAACTGGGCATGAAAACTCGACAGGCCCGAAGACAGCATGCCGTAGTCCGGCATGGTGGTCTTGGCCAGCATCACGGCGCCGGCTTCGCGCAGGCGCGCGGCCGGCGGGGCGTCTTCGGGCGCGGCGACCAGTTCCGTCGCTGCGGTACCCATTGGCGTGGCGCAGCCGCGGGTGGCGATGTTTTCCTTGATCGTGACGGGCACGCCGTCCAGCGGCCCCCGTGCGTCGCCACGCTGCCAGCGCAGGGCCGACGCACGGGCCTGGTCCAAGGCCGCTTCGGCGTCCAGTGCCCATGTGGCATGCAACTGCGGTTCGCAGCGCGCGATGTGCGCCAGCACGGCCTGCGCCACCTCCAGCGGTGACAGCGTGCGGCCGGCGTAGGCGCGGCCCAGCTCCGCGGCGCTCAGCTCGTGCAAGGACGCCATGGATTCAGGCCTTGTCCAGATAACGCCTCAAGTTGGCGGCAGCAGTTTTTCGTACCTTGGCCTGGAGGAACGGGCTCCAGCCCAGCAGCAAGCCCGGCAGGCCCAGGGCCTGGCGCGACCAGGTCCAGAAGTCGAAGCGGTCGCGGTGGCGGGTGATCAAGCCCTGGCCGTCGAATTCAAATGCCGCGTCGATCTTGTTCAGCACCAGCCGGCCGGTCGCGCTGAACTTGTAGTTCGCTTCCCAGTGCGCGCTGGTGGGCGTGACCTGGCTCACGGTCAGCTTCCAATGGTCCCGGCCCTTGGCCTTGGTGGCGTCGCACAGCATGCGCCACATGCCGCCGATCTCGCGGCGGCCCTTGAGTGAGAAGGCTTCGTCGTCGAAGTTGGCGTGCTCCGCGTAGCAGGCCTGCATGGCCTCGCCGTCCAGCCGGGCGAAGGCGGCGTAGAAACGTTCGATCGTGGCTTGGCTCATGCGGGTCTTTCAGTTGGGCGGCTTCAGGCCGGGCACCGCAGCCAGCAGGCGCTGCGTGTAGGGGTGTTGTGGCGCCGTGAACAAGGCGTCGGGGCTGCCGCGTTCGACGATGGCGCCCCGGTGCATGACGATGACCTCGTCGCACACCAGGTCCACCACCGCCAGATCATGGCTGATGAAAAGGTAGCTCACGCCAAAGCGGTCCTGCACGTCCTGCATCAGGTTCAGCACCTGGGCCTGCACGCTGACGTCCAGTGCGCTGACCGGCTCGTCGGCCACGATCAATCGAGGCCGCGTGATCAGCGCGCGGGCGATGGCAATGCGCTGGCGCTGCCCGCCGCTGAATTCGTGCGGGTACTTGGGCAGGTCGGCGGCGGAAAGACCCACGGCGTCCAGCGCTTCGGCCGCACGTTCGCGTTGCTCGGCCTTGCCGGCACCGTGCAGCACGGCCAGCGGTTCGGCCACGGTCTGCAGCACGCTGCGGCGCGGGTCCAGGCTGCCGAAGGGGTCCTGGAAGACCATCTGCAGCTTGGCGCGCACACCGCGCAATTTGTCGGCGGGCAACTGGTGCAGGTCCACGCCGTCCAGCAGCACGCGGCCGGAGCTGGGGGTTTCCAAGGCCATCACGAGGCGCGCCAAGGTGCTCTTTCCAGAGCCGGATTCGCCCACGATGCCCAGGCTCTGGCCCGACTGCAAACGGAAGCTGACGCCGGCCAGTGCCTGCACTTCGGGCGCGGCGCTGAGCAGGCTCTGGCGCGGCAGCCGGTAGTGCTTGGTGAGGTCTTCGACCTGCAGCAGCGGCGTGCTCATGCGGCGCCCACCCGCAGGCAGCGTGCCTGGTGCTGCGGGCCCACCGTCACGGCGCCTGGTGGCGCGACAAGGCACGCATCGATGACAAGCTCACATCGGTCGGCAAAGGGACAGCCCGCGGGCATGTCGGCCAGTGAGGGCACCCGGCCCGGGATGGTGGCCAGCCGCGTGCCCCGTGCCAGTCCCAGGCGCGGGCGCGCAGCAAACAGGCCCTGCGTGTAAGGGTGGGCCAGGCGCTTGAACACGGCGGCCGTCGGTCCGTTTTCCACCACCGTGCCGCCGTACATCACGAGCAGGCGGTCCACGTTGTCGGCCATCACGCCCAGGTCGTGGCTGATGAGGATCAGGCCCATGCCGTCTTCGCGCACCAGTTCCTTGATGAGGTCCAGGACCTCGCGCTGGATAGTCACGTCCAGCGCCGTGGTGGGCTCGTCGGCAATCAGCAGGTCCGGCCCGCAAGCCAAGGCAATGGCGATCACCACGCGCTGGCGCTGGCCGCCGCTCAACTGGTGCGGGTAGGCGTCCAGCCGTTCGCGCGCCTGCGGCAGCTGCACGCGTTCCAGCAGGCGCAACGCCTCGGCGCGCGCGGCGCTGCGCGACAGGCCCTTGTGCAGCCGCAGCGGCTCGGCAATCTGGCGGCCCACCGTGTGCAGCGGGTTCAGCGCCGTCATGGGTTCCTGGAACACCATGCCCATGCGGTGGCCGCGCAACTGGCAGAACGCGCGCTCGTCCAGCGTGGTGAGGTCCTGGCCCTGCAGCAGGACCTGTCCGCTGACCGTGGCACCTTCGGGCAGCAAGCCCATCAGGGCCAGCGCCGTCATGCTCTTGCCGCAGCCGCTTTCACCGATCAGGCCCAGGGTCTGGCCGCGGTCCAGCGCAAAGGACACGCCCCGCAAGGCCTCCACAGGGCCGCGGGGCGAAGGCAGGGCGACGCGGAGGTTCTGGACGTCAAGCAGGGGCACGCCGGGACGATAGCGCCTTTGCCGCCGCCGCCGCGGGAACCAGGCCCATGTCCAGCAAGGACTGGCGCAGCGCGGCCACCACCGGCGTGGTGGGCAAGGGGCCCACCGTGCGCGCCAGCAAGCGGCCGTCCAGCGCGTGCGGCATGGTCCACAGGTAGCGCATGCGCGCCAGTTCGCGCCACATCGGATAGGCCAGGCCCACGGCACGGATCAGGAGCCAAGGAAAGGCGCCCTGGCGGAAACCACGCGCGGGTTGCAGACCCAGCGAGCGGCCGGCTTCTTCCAGGCCCGCCAGCATTTCACGGCCGGTCAGTGTGTGGCCGGCAAAGTGCAGGTTCTGGAAAGCCGCAGTGCGGGGTGCCGCAGCCACTGCCACAAAGGCCGCGGCCAGGTCCGGCAGGTAGGCCCAGGCATGCGCCAGGTCCAGCGGGCCAGGGTAGACGAGCTTGCCCTTGGCGATGTCCTTGGCAATGGCCTGGTCCAGCCAACTGCCGCTGCCGCAGCCGAAGAAGTCACCGGCGCGGATGACGACCGACTGCAGGCTGCCCGCGGCTGCCGCCTGCTGCAATTCAGTTTCCATGGCGATGCGGATGCGCGCCTTCTCGTGGTCAGCGGCGGGTGACGTGTCTTCGCTCAACAGCGCTGGCAGGTGGCTGCCGTAGTTGTAGACATTGCCGGGCAGCATGAAGGTGCTGCGCAGCGCCTGCGCCACCGCCATCCCTTGCCGGAACATCGGCAGCGCTTCCGCGGACCAGTTCGTATAGAACGGGTTGACGCCATAGACCACCACCTGTGCGCCAGCTGCGGCTTGCGTCAGACCGGTCGTGTCGTCCAGGGGCAGTGCCAGTGCCTCGGTTCCATGCGGCAGCGCCTGCGCCGGTGCACGCCGCATCTGAGCCAGCACACGCCAGCCGGCGTTGGCAAAAGCCTTGACGGCGGCCTGGCCGAAGCGGCCGTTCGCGCCCAGGATGAGTACGGTGTTCATGCTGTGGTTCCTTGGTTGCAGAGGTTCCCAGTCTGGGTGCGAGTGGTCCATCCGGCAATTGATGAAGTGGGCAATCAAGCTATACACTTTTGCATGGCTCAAGACGCCTTCGACTGGACCCTGGTGCGCAGCTTCCTGGCGGTGCTGGACGCCGGCAGCCTGATGGGCGCGGCGCGTAGCCTGGGCGCTCAACAACCCACGCTGAGCCGCCACGTCGCCGAGCTTGAAGCCCAATTGGGCACCCCACTCTTTGAACGCACGGGCCGCGGCGTGCTGCCCACGGCAGCCGCACTGGCCATTGCCGACAGCGCGCGCCAGATGCAGGACGGTGCCGACCAGCTGGCCCGTGGCCTGCACAAGAGCCGCGAAGCCACCACCGGCACCGTGCGCATCACCACCAGCAACGTGGCCGCCAGTTGGCTGCTGCCGCCCGTGCTGGTGCGCCTGCAGGAAGCCGAGCCCGGCATCCAGGTGGAGCTGGTGGCCAGCGACCAGCTGAGCAACCTGCTGCGGCGCGAGGCCGACATCGCGGTGCGCATGGTGAGGCCCGCGCAGCAAAGCCTGGTGGCGCGCAAGCTGGGCGAAGTGCCCATCGTCGCGGCCGGGCACGAAACCTACCTGCAGCGCGCCGGCACGCCCAGGAAGCCCGAAGACCTCTTGCGCCACCGGCTGATCGGCTTTGACCGCAACGACGGCATCCAACGGGGCTTTGCGGCGATGGGCTACGACCTGCCGCGCGAAGCTTTCCAAGTGCGCACCGACGACCAACTGGCTTACGCCCGGCTGGTCGCCGCCGGTGCCGGCATCGGTTTTGTCGCGGCCTACAACCTGCGCCACTGGGCGGGCGTGCGTGCGGTACTGCCAATGTTGAAGATCCCGCCCCTGCCTTGCTGGCTGGCCGTGCACCGCGAAATCCGCGGCAGTGCGCTGGTGCGCCGCGTCTACGACTTTTTGGCCGACGCCATTCCGGCCGAACTGGACAGCAGGTCGAGGTAGCTGCCGGCCAGGCGCGGCGCGTCGGCCAGGCCCAGGTCCCGCATCAATGCCTCGGCCGTGGCGGCGCCGTCTGCGTCGCTCTGGTCGGGTCGCAGCACGACTTCCAGTTCCATGAAGTCGCCCAGGCTCTCCACCCGGTCCAGGTGGATGCGGGTCTGCCCGAGCAGCAGCAGCCAGCGCTGCTTGCGCACGCGGCCTTGTGCGCCGCAGGCGCGGGTCAGCGCTTCACGCAGCGCAGCGGGGTCGGGTGCGGGCACACGCACATAGTCGCTGGCCTTGGACTCGGCCGTGTCCAGCCGGTGGTAGTGGATGAGTTCGGCACTGCCGTCGGCAAACTGGCGCAGCTTCAAGCGTCCTTGCGGCACATGGAAGAAGGTGTCGTCCTGTTCGATCAGCGCGGGCTCGGCGCCAGCCAGTGACTGTGCGCGGGACAGCAACTCAGCCACGCTGCCGATGCGCGCCTTGATCTCGATGTTGCGCGCCATGGGCAGCGGACCTTCTCAAGCGCCGGCAGCGATCTGGCGCAGCGCCTGTTCGAAGACTTCCGGGGCCTGCCCGCCCTGGATCAGGTGCTTCTGGTCGATGACGATGCTGGGCACGGACCGGATGCCGGCCTGCTGCCATTGCGCTTCCGCCGCGCGCACCTCGTCGGTGAAGCGGCCATCGGCGAGCACGGCGGTGGCTTCGGCCGCGTCCAGCCCTGATTCTCCAGCCAGGCGGGCCAGCAGCAGCGGGTCGGACGGGTTCAGACCGTCGCCGTGGTAAGCCTGCAGCATGGCGTGCTTCAGGGCGCGCTGCGCGTCGGCGCTGTGCAGGCCGGCCCAGTGCAGCAGGCGGTGCGCGTCAAAGGTGTTCCACACGCGGATGCGGTCGCCGAAGGCAAAGCCCACGGCTGCGCCGCGTTCACGGATCACGTTGCGGTTCTGCGCCAGCTGGGCGTCGCCCATGCCGTACTTGGCCTTCAGGTACTCACCCGCATCGGCGCCTTCGGCGGCCATGGTGGGGTTCAGCTCAAAGGGCTGGAAGTGCAGTTCCACCGGGATGTCACCGGCCACGGCCTGCAGGGCCTTTTCCAGCGAATTCAAACCCACGGCGCACCAGGGGCAGGCCACGTCGGAGACAAAGTCGATGCGCATGGGTTTGCTGGCCATTGCAGGCACTTGCTGGCAGTTGCTGGGGCGCGCAGTGTAGGCGCGGTGGCGTTTTTCAGCCGGGCAAAGGGTCGCTCGGCACTTGGGCCAGGGTGTCGGCCGCCAGGGTGAAGGCAGAGTCTTCGCGAAGCGCTCCGTAGAAGGCCTCGCGCGCTTCGTCAAAGCGGTCTTCGGCCAGCAACTTCAGCCCCATGGCAAACCGCCGGTAGGCCTCCCAGTTGCGGGTGTGCACGCGGTGCACGGCTGCAGGGATGTCGGTGATGCCCAGGGCCTGCAGCAGGGCGTACACGATCTGCTTTTGCAGCACAAAGAAGCGGGCCTGCGCACCGTCGGCTTCGGGCGTGGCGATCACACGCGCTTCGCGCATGTCAAAGGCGGCGGCATTGATCTTGTAGTGACCACTGCCCAGGCCCGCTGGGCCAGCCTCGTTGAGCAGGGTGCCCGTGACCACCGTGCCTGCGCCCAGCAGCGCGGCGGGCTTCCCGATGGACTCGCGATCGACCAGGCCGCTGTCGGCCAGGCGCAATTCACGCAGCAACGCGTCCACGCGCTCCCGTTCCAGCACGGTAAGCGCCGGCACACGCGCCAGGTCCGCCGTGATCATCGCCACCAGGCCGCGGTTGAAGGGCTGCAGGCCCGCGTTCTTGCCCACCGTCTGGAAGGGAAACACCGCCACGCTGAGCCGGCTGGGAGCGGGCCCGCTGACCAGTTGTCTTTCGCTGCTGGCCGCCGCGCGCGCCAGGCGCCGGGCCGATTCGCGCTCCAGCAGCGTCAGGTAGCCCCGCACCCGGCGTGCGGACGGCAGCCCTGCGGGCGACTCGGCCACGTAGCGGCGCCAGGCGCCGATGGTGGGCTCGATCTCCCCCCGCTTCAGCGCGCGGGCACCTTCGGCATACAGCGCGTCCAGGCGTGCCAGCAGGGCAGGGTCCAGGCCGGCCCGTTCGTCGATGCCCCATTGAAGGCGGCTGAGTGCGTCGCAGCCACCCAGCATGGCGGCCGTCGTTGCCAAGCCGACGCCCAGGCTCAGGCGGCGGCGCTCTGGGTCTGGCAGGCGTCTGCGCAAGTCTTGGGCGGCGAATGGCGTCTTGAATGACAAGGGGCGGGCCAGATGAAGGAGGATGTCAAGGCGATGCCCGGATCCTAGCGCCGCGCTCCGTCAGCGTCGGCGTGCAAGCTTGGGGTCCAGCAGGTCGCGCAGCCCGTCGCCCATCAGGTTCAGCCCCAGCACGCTGATCATGATGGCCACGCCGGGGTACACGGCCAGCAGGGGCGCCTGGAACATCAGCGTCTGCGCCTCGTTCAGCATGCGGCCCCAGCTGGGTTGCGGCGGCTGCGTGCCCAGGCCCAGGTAGGACAGCGCGGCCTCGGCCAAGATGGCGGTGGCAAAGCTGATCGTGGCCTGCACGATCAACTGGCTGGCGATGTTGGGCAGCACGTGGTCCCGCGTGATGGCCAGCGGGCCCTTGCCGGCAGCGCGCGCCGCGGTGACGAATTCGCGCGTCCACACCGCATTGGCCGCACCGCGCGTGACGCGCGCGAACACCGGCACGTTGAAGATGCCGATGGCCACGATGCTCATGACCAGGCCCGGCCCGTAGATGGCGGTCAGCATGATGGCCGACAGCAGCGCCGGAAAGGCGAAGGTGAAGTCGCTGGCGCGCATGATCACTTCTTCCACCCACGACCGGCCACTGGCCCGGCAAGCCGCAGCCACGCAGCCCAGCGCCACGCCCGTGCCCAGGCCGATGCCCACTGCGATCAGTCCGACCACGATGCTGTTCTGCGCGCCCACCAGCAGCAGGCTCAGGATATCGCGGCCCAACTGGTCGGTGCCCAGCCAGTGCGACCAGGTCGGCGGCTTCAGCTTCATCGGGATGTCGATCTCGGCCGTCGGCCAAGGTGTCCACACCAGGGACAGCGCGGCAGCCAGGACCAGCAGCGCCGTCAGCGTGAAGCCGACAGCGAAGCTCTTGTGGCGGAAGGCGCGAGCGAGAAAACTCATTGCGTACGCAGGCGTGGGTCGATGACGGCGTAGAGCACGTCCACCACGAAGTTGACGAGCACCACCACACCGGCCAGCAGCATCACCACGTCGCGCACGACGATGAGGTCGCGGTTGCTGATGGCCTGGAACACCAGCCGGCCGATGCCCGGCAGCACGAAGACGTTTTCCACCACGATCGTGCCGGTGACCAGGTTGGCAAACTGCAAGCCGGCAACGGTGAGCACCGGAATCATGGCGTTGCGCAGCACGTGGCGCCACAGCGCCTGGCGCCGGCTCAGGCCCTTGGCGCGCGCGGTGCGCACGAAATCTTCGCGCATCACGTCCAGCACGGCAGACCGCGTCACGCGCGCCAGGATCGCGGCCTGCACCAGGGCCAGCGCAATGGCCGGCAGGATCAGCGCCTTGAAGCCGTCCCACAGGCCGCCGCCATCGTCTTCCGTCCAGCCCGGGAAGCCACCTGCGCTGACCCATTGCAGGTGCACCGCAAAGAGCAGGATCAACAGGATCGCGAACCAGAAATTGGGAATGGCGATGCCCACCTGGCTGGCCGCCATCACACCCACGTCGCCCAGTTTGTTGTGGCGGGAAGCGGCGTACAGGCCCAGGCCCAGCGCCAGCACCACGGTCAGTGTCATGGCCATCAGGGCCAGTGGCAGCGTCACGCGCAGGCGTTCGGCGATCAGTTCGGATGTGGGCGTGTCGTAGCTGATGCTGTTGGCCGTCTCACCCTGCAGGAGCCCGCCCACCCAGTGCAGGTAGCGCGTGAACGCGGGCTGGTCCAGACCCAGCTTGGCATTGAGCGCGGCCAGGGCTTCGGGCGTGGCGGTGTCACCCAAGATGACTTCCGCTGCATTGCCCGGCAGCAGCTCCAGCACCACGAAGACCAGCACCGAAGCCACGGCCAGGGTGGCCAGGAAGGTAAGCAGGCGCTTGGCCAGAAAGGGACCGAAGGAAGACATCTGGCAAATATGATGCCTCATTGACTGACGACGGCTGCGAGAGGTCTACATGGGCAAGGGCTTGGAAAAACACATCGGCTTTGACGCGTCGCAGGTTTTCATTAACGGGCAGTGGCGCGCCTGTGCGTCCAGCCGCACCTTGCCGCTGCTGGACCCGTCGGACGGTGAAATGCTGACGTCGATCGCACGTGGCAACGCGGTGGACGTGGACGCAGCCGTCCAGGCCGCGCAAGCCGCACTGGACGGTGCCTGGGGTGCGCTCACCGCCGCCGAGCGGGGTCGCGTCCTGCTGAAGATGAGCGCGCTCGTGCTGCAGCAGGCGGACGAACTGGCGCGCCTGGAAGCGCTGGACGTGGGCAAGCCCGTCAAGCAAGGCCGTGCGGATGCGGTCGCGTTGGCTCGCTACCTGGAGTTTTACGGCGGCGCAGCCGACAAGGTGATGGGCGAGACCATTCCCTTCGCCAATGGCTACACCGCATTTTCCATCCGCGAACCACACGGCGTCACCGCGCACATCGTGCCCTGGAACTACCCCATGCAGATCATCGGCCGCAGCGTCGGCGCTGCCCTGGCCATGGGCAATGCCTGCGTGTTGAAACCGGCGGAAGAGGCCTGCCTCACCGCGCTGGCCTTTGCGCGCATCGCCGATGAAGCCGGCCTGCCGGCTGGCGCCTTGAACGTGGTGCCGGGCCTAGGCGAAGAAGCGGGCGCGGCGCTGTCGGCGCACCCGGGCGTGCGGCACATCTCGTTCACGGGTTCGGTGTCGGTGGGGCAGATGATCCAGGCCGCGGCGGCGAAGAATGCCATTCCTGTGACGCTGGAGCTGGGCGGCAAGAGCCCGCAACTGGTGTTCGATGACGCCGACCTGGACGCGGCCCTGCCGTTTCTGGTGAACGCCGGCATCCAGAACGCGGGGCAGACCTGTTCGGCTGCGTCCCGCGTCCTGGTCCAGCGCGGCGTGTTCGACACCGTGGTGGCGCGCATGAGCGAGCGCTACCGTGCGCTGCGCGTGGGCCCGGCGCTGGCGAACCTGGACGTTGGGCCGCTGATCAGCCGGCGGCAGCAGGACATCGTGCAGGGCTATCTGGCGCTGGCGCGTGACAGCGGCCTGGTGATCGCCGCGCAAGCCCCGTTGCCCGCCGACCTGCCCGCGGGAGGCTGTTACGTACCGCCCACGCTGGTGGCCAACGTGAACCCGGCGCACCGCCTGGCGCAGGAAGAAATCTTCGGTCCCGTGCAGGTGGTGATCCCCTTTGACGACGAAGCCGACGCCCTGCAGATTGCCAACGGCACCGCCTTCGGCCTGGTGGCGGGTGTGTGGACGCGCGACGGCAGCCGCGCACTGCGGCTGGCGCGCAAGCTGCAATGCGGCCAGGTCTTCATCAACAACTACGGCGCGGGTGGTGGCATCGAGTTGCCCTTTGGTGGCCTGAAGCATTCGGGCCACGGCCGCGAAAAAGGCTTCGATGCGCTGTATGGTTTCTCGGTGCTGAAGACAGTGGCCATCAAACACGACTGACACGGCTGACGAAGCTGTTGGTCAAAAAGGAGACACGATGAGACTCAAGGGCAAGGTGGCCGTGGTCACCGGTGGCGGGTCGGGCTTTGGCGCTGGCATTTGCGCCAAGTTCGTGCACGAAGGCGCGCAGGTGGTGGTGGCCGACATCAACCTGGAAGCCGCCATGGACGTGGCCGCTTCGCTGGGCCCGGCTGCGCGCGCGCTGCGTGTGGACGTGACCAATGCCACCGACGTGCGGCTGATGATGGAAGCGGCCGAGCTTCACTTCGGGCGCATGGACATCCTGGTCAACAACGCCGGTGTCACGCACCTGCCACAGGCGCTGGAAGAGGTGAGCGAAGCGGACTTCGACCGTGTATTTGCCGTCAACATGAAGGCCATCTACCTGGCCATGCGCGAAGTCGTGCCGCGCTTCAAGGCCAACGCGCAAGGGCCCAAGGGCATCCGCGGCGTGGTGCTGAACATGGCCAGCACGGCCGGTGTCAGCCCGCGCCCGCGCCTGGGTTGGTACAACGCCAGCAAGGGCTGGGTGATCACGGCCACGCGCGCCAATGCCGTGGAACTGGCGCCCTTCGGCATCCGCGTGGTGGCGCTCAACCCGGTGGCGGGCGAAACGCCGCTGCTCAAGTCCTTCATGGGCGCGGACACGCCGGAGATGCGCGCCAAGTTCCTCAGCACCATCCCCATCGGCCGCTTCAGCACACCAGAAGACCTGGGCAATGCCGCCTGCTTCCTGTGCAGCGACGAGGCCAGCATGATCACTGGCGTGTGCATGGAAGTGGACGGCGGCCGCTGCATCTGAGCGGCGCCGCAGCGGTCAAATAGTCGAGCGGTCAACCAGTCAAGCGGTCCTGGCAACACGGGGATCGCGCCTGCGAGCCGGGGCCTTGTTGTTGGACACCACCGTGAGCTTGGCCTTGCGGACTGCGGTCTTCTTCACCGCCTTGGCTGCGCTTGGGCGCGCCACTTCCAGAACGGCAACTGTTGCAGGTGCATCAGCAACCCGCACCTCCAGCGCGCGCGCCAGTTCCAGCAGCTTGCGGTGTTCGGCCAGGAGCGAATCGGCCAGGTCCATGATGTCGGGAATAGCGCGTCGGCAGCCGATCAGGCCGTAGTCCAGGCGGCCGTTGTAGCTCTGCACCGTGACGTTCAGCGCCATGCCGTGCGCGGGAATGCTCACCGGGTAGTAGCTGATGATCTTGGCGCCCGCAAAGTACAGCTGCGCCTGCACGCCGGGTACGTTGGAGATGACCACGTTGGCCAGCGGCGGCAGCACATTCGCCAGGCGCGAGCGGCCGTACAAGGACGCCAACCCGGACATCAACCAGGGGGCAGCCAGCATCGGGAAGTCAGTGGGAATGGCCGACTTCACGCGGCTCATCATGGCCTTGGTGTTGGCGCTGGCGGCGGCGATCTTCTTCAGCCGTTGCAGCGGGTCGGCCACGTCGGTGGCCAAGGTCATGAGGACCATGCTGACCTGGTTGTTGGCCGAATCGTCGCCCGCCGCGCGCAGGCTCACCGGCACGGCGGCCGACAGCGGCTTGGCCGGCAGTTCGCGGTGGCCGGTGAAGTAGTCGCGCAGCGCGCCGGCCACGGTGCCCATCACCACGTCGTTCAGCGACACACCGGTGCGCTTGGCGATTTCCTTCACTTCCGCGAGCGGCACCGTGCGCGCGGCAAATCGCCGCTGGTTGGTGATGGCCACGTTCAGCGGTGTGCGCGGCGCCAGGAAGTCCAGGTTCTTAGCGAGCTTTAGCGTGAAAGGCCATTGGCGCTTGCCGTCTTCGCCCTTGGCGGGCAGCAGCACGCTCTTGGCGGCACTCACCACGGCAGGCAGCGCCTTCACCAGTTGCACCACCTGCTGCACGGTGTTGCTGGCGGCGGCGCCCAGCAGTTCGGCCACGCCCAGCTGGTAGTCGTTGCGGCGCAGCTTGGCGCGCGGCGGCTTTATCTTGCGGCCTGCCGGCTCCAGGTCCAGGATGGCACGGCCCAGGGCCACACCGGCCTGGCCGTCCAGCCGCGCGTGGTGCACCTTGATGTACAGCGCCACCTCACCGCTGCGCAAACCGTCGATCACGAAGAACTCCCACAGCGGGCGGCTGCGGTCCAGCAGCGTGGAGTGCAGCCGCGCCACGTACTGCTGCAGCTGCGTGTTGCTGCCGGGCTTGGGCAGGGTGATGTGGCGCACGTGGTGTTCGAGGTCGATGTCCTCGTCTTCCACCCACACCGGGTTGGACAGGTCGAAGGGCATCAATGCCAGCTTGCGCGTGAACACGTCGGCCAGGTGCAGGCGGCTGGCCAGGCAGGCCTTGACGTCTTCGAAGTAGTCGCCTTCGTAGCCTGGCGGCAGTTCCAGCACGTGCAGTGAACCCACGTGCATGGGCATCTCGGGCGATTCCAGGTGCAGGAAGGCAGCGTCGATGCCGCTGAGGTGGTTCATGGCGGGCCCCGGGGTGTGGAAGGGCTGGCGATTCTGCGCCTGAGTGGCAGGCTCCGGCGTCGCCAGCGTGACCTGGATGCCATGATCCGGGCCGTTTGCGGGTTTGTCCCCGCCGCACACGGGCTTGTCGAATTCCGGGCAGGCCGATCGTCGAACATCATTGCCGCCCTCTTGCGGTTTGCCCGGACAGGAATCGCTCATGACCCACCCGCCCCAAATCCAGCCTCAGGAAGCCGTGGCCGCGATGCTTGCCACCTACCAGCTTGCTGTGCGCGCGCGCGACGTGGAAGCCTTCATCCAGCTGTACGACCCGGAAGTGCGCGTGTTCGACACCTGGGGCACCTGGTCCTACGAAGGGCGTGACGCCTGGCGCAAGATGATCGAGGGCTGGTTCGCATCCCTGGGCGTGGGCGAGCAAGTGGACGTGCGTGTGAGCGACCTGCGCGTGATCGGCCGCGGCGGCCATGCGGTGGCCACTGCGGCCTTCACCTACGCTGCGCTCACACCCGAAGGCCGCGAACTGCGGGCCATGGTGAACCGCCTGACCTGGGTGGTGGCGCTGCAGCAGGACGGCTGGCGCATCGTGCACGAGCACACCTCCGTGCCGGTGGACTTTGAACACGCCAAGGGCATCTTCCAGCGCGAGCCGGCTCGCTGAGCTGGCAGCCGACCGCGAGGTCGGCGGCGCCTACTGGCGCGCTCGCTGCGCCCTTGCCAACAACACGGCGCGGTCGCTGTCGTTGCCGCTCAACTGCGCCGCGCGTTCGAAGGCCAAGGCCGCGTCGGCATGCCGGCCCAGGCGTTCCAGCACATCGCCCCGCACGCTGTAGAGCCAGGGGTAGCTGGCCAGCGCGCCTTCGGCCACCAGGGCGTCCAGGCGCAGCAGCGCGCGCTGCGGCCCGCCCTGCGGCGGTGGCGCCATGCTCAGGGCCATGGCGTGGTTCAGTTCCACGACGGGTGAGGGCGCGACGCCCAGCAAATGTTCGTAGTGGCCCACGATGGCCTCCCAGTCCGTGTCCTGCGACCGCGCAGCCCGCGCATGGCACGCCGCGATGGCGGCCTGCAGCGTATACGCCCCTGGCTCGCCCAGCGCCTGCGCGCGCGCCAGCGCGGCCAAGCCGCGCCGGATCAACAGGCTGTCCCAGCGTCGCCGATCCTGGTCCATCAGCAGCACGGCAAGGCCTTGGGCGTCCACGCGCGCCGCCATGCGTGAAGACTGGATTTCCAGCAGCGCCACCAGCCCCTGCACTTCCGGGTCGTCCGGCAGCAAGGCCGCCAGCACGCGCGCCAGTCGCAGCGCTTCGGCGCACAGGGCCGGGCGTGTCCAGTCCGTGCCACTGCTGGCGGCATAGCCTTCGTTGAAGATCAGGTAGATCACGGCGCGCACCGCATGCAGCCGTTCGCTGCGCGCCGCACCCATGGGCAGTTCGTAGTCCTGACCCTTCAGAGACCGCTTGGCGCGCACGATGCGCTGCGCGATGGTGGCTTCGGGCACCAGGTGCGCGCGCGCGATTTCGGCGGTCGACAAGCCGCCCAGCAGACGCAGGGTCAATGCCACCTGGGCTTCGCGCGCCAGGCTCGGGTGGCAGGCCGTGAAGATCAGGCGCAGCAGGTCGTCGCCGATTTCGTCTTGCCGCGCAGCGTCCAGCGCGTCCACGAAGTCAGGCTGCACATCGGCCTGCGTGGCGGCCAGGTCCTGGGCCAGGGCTTCGTGTTCGCGCGCCAGCATGGCCTGGCGGCGCAGGTGGTCCAGCGCGCGGTGTTTGGCAGTGGTCATGAGCCAGGCCCCGGGTTTGTCGGGCAGGCCTTCACGCGGCCAGTGGTCCAGCGCTGCCATCAGCGCGTCCTGGGCGAATTCTTCGGCCAGGCTGATGTCACGCAACATGCGCGACAGCGCACCGATCACCACGCCGGACTCCAGCCGCCACACGGCGGCCACGGTGGCATGCGTGGCGGCTTCGCTCAAGGCTGTTCGGCCATCGCCTTCAGCTTGTCCAGGCCGGCTTCAAAGTCGGTGCCCACCATGCGGTCCATGTTGAAGACGACGTCCATCATCTTGTTCATCAGCGGCGCCGGGCCTTGCATGGTCCAGCGCACCTCGGTGCCGGTGCCCTCGGCGCGCAGGGCGAATTCACCCTGGTTGTGGGCCTCGAAGGGTTTCAGGAAGTCCAGCCGGAAGCGGACGAGGGCCAACTTCTGCTCGTCGGTGACTTCCATGCTGCCCACGCCAACGACCGGGCTTTCCCACGCATAGCGCGCGCCGGGTCCGCTGGTGCTGGCGCTGAAGGTGAGCTTGGCGTTGGGGTCCTTGGCACCGAACGGGTTCCACTGGTGAAAGCCGCGCAGGTCGCCCACCAGGGGCCACAGCTTGTCGGGCTTCGCCTGGACGACGATCCGGCGTTCGATCTTGAAAGTGTCGGGCTTGGTGAAGGCGGCAAACGCCGCCAGCGCAACCACGGCCAGGAGCAGCGCCAGGACGATGTAGCCAATGAGCTTCAGCATGAAGTTTCTCCTGCAGATTCAGACGGGTGCCATGTCGCCACCAGGGGCGAAGTCGGCTTCTTCGTAGAGCTGCCGCACTTCGATGGCGCAGTCTGCAGCCTCAAAGGGCTGGGGAAAGCGGCGTGCCCATTCCATCGCTTCTTCGCGTGAGCGCACCTGGATCAGCGTGTAGCCGGCCAGCAGTTCCTTGGACTCCGTGAACGGTCCGTCAACGACCTGGCGTTGACCGTCTTTGCGGTAGAGCTGGCGCCAGCCCTGGGCGGTGGGTCGCAGGCCCGCGGCGTCCAGCAGCACGCCGGCGCGCGCCAGTTCTTCGTGGAAGTCGCCCATTTCCTGCATCAGGGCGGCGCTGGGTTTGGCGGCCGATTCGCTCAGCGGCGTGGCCATGACCATGATCATGAATCGCATCGTGTCTCTCCTGGCCCGTTGTGGCCTGTCATGAGGCGCCTTGGGTGTCCAAGCAGCGCCACTGACACCACGACGATTCAGGTGCGGCCGTATCGACAGACCCGCGAAAGCGGCTTCAGGCCGGGTCCTGGTCGTCGAAGCAGGGCCCGACGCCTCGCACTTCGACCGCCGCCCATTCCGCCGCAGGGCAGGTGGCGGCAATCGCCAAGGCCTCGGCACGTGTGCTCACATTGAGCAGGAAGAAGCCGCCGATCATTTCCTTGGCTTCTGCAAACGGGCCGTCCACCACCTGCACCTGGCCGGCGCGCTTGGTCAGTCGGCGCGCACCGGTGGCCAGTGAATTGCTGGCTTCCAAGAGACCGCGGTCCTGCAGGTCGGCGGTGAATTCCAGCATGCGCTGGTAAAGCTGTTCGCCCGCAGGCAGACCGCGTTCGGCGCGCTGGCCCAGGGGTTCCACGATGAGGAGCATGTAGCTCATGGGGTGTCGCTGCGAAGCCGAAGGAGGCTGCATTGTGCGCGGACGTGCGGGCTGCGAACGGCCGTGGCCGACTGGGCGCGAATACGACCCGGGTCAGACCTGCTCGTCCGCTTCGATGTCCAGGCTGCGCCTGCGCACACCCTGCCCGGTCACGCTGACCGTCACGCGCAGCGCCTGCGCCACCGGCACGTTGCGGCTGAAGCGGTAGTCCAGTCCGTCCCAGGCGCCGGGGTTGTTTGCGGCCGTGCGGCGCTGCCATTCCTTGGCGCCATTGGCTTGCACCGTCACTTGCAGCCAGCCGTGCGGCTCCTCTTGCGGTACGCCCACGGTGACGGCGCAGGCAATCTCGAATCGGCGTTCGCGCCTGGCGTCGGCAGGGATGACCAGGGTCGCGGTGGCTGCATCCGAGGCTTTCAGTTGCCAGTGTTCGGGTTTGGGCTTGGGCGGGCTCATCGCGCCATTGTGCTCGGGCGCCCACGTCAATCGGGTGTGCAGACCGAGCCTGGCTCGTCCGGCGGACGGATACCTCGGTGTCATCCCGGCCGGCGAATCGCTAGGATACAAACCGTCACCTCTGTTGACGGAAGCGTGCCATGAACATCCTCTGCCGCCGCGTGCTGCTGTGTCTTGCAGGCCTTTGCTTGCTGGCACCTGCGGCGTGGGCGCAGACGGCTGAAACTGCGCAGCGCCGGGTGGCGCTGGTGGTGGGCAACAACAACTACACCGCTGCGCCGCTGCTCAACCCCATCAACGACGCGCGTGCCATGGCCGACGCCCTGCAGCGCGCCGGCTTCAGCGTGATCCTGCGGACCGATGCCACACAACCCGAGATGACCGCCGCCGTGCGCGAATTCGGCAACCGGCTGAAAGATGGCGGCCCAGGCACGGCTGGGCTCTTCTACTTTGCAGGCCATGGCATGCAGATCAAGGGGCGCAACTACCTCGTGCCGGTGGGCGCGAACATCGAACACGAAGACGAGGTCAGCTACCAGGCCATGGACGCGCAGGCCGTGCTGGACAAGATGGAGTCCGCAGGCAACGGCAGCAACCTGATGATCCTGGACGCCTGCCGCAACAACCCGTTCGCACGCAGCTTCCGCAGTGGCCGCCAAGGCCTGGCGCAGATGGACGCCCCGGTGGGTTCCGTGGTGGCCTTCTCGACCGCGCCCGGCTCAGTGGCCAGTGACGGCACAGGGGTCAATGGGCTGTACACCGCGCACCTGCTGCGCGCCATGAAGCAGCCCGGCGCCAAGGTTGAAGACGTCTTCAAGCAAGTGCGCATGGCGGTGCTGCGCGACACCGGTGGCCGCCAGGTGCCCTGGGAAGCCACGTCCCTGGTGGGCGACTTCTACTTCAGCCCGCCGCAGCCTGGCGACACCGCGCTGGCGGCAGCTCCGGCCCTGCCGCCCATCGACCCCAGTGCCCAGATTGACGACGCGCTGTGGTCGGCGGTGAAGGACAGCTCCAGCAGCGCCGAGCTCTTTGCCTACCTGAACCGCTACCCCAGCGGCCGCCACGCGCGCGACGCGCGGCAGCGGCTGACCGACCTGGTGGCCCCTGTGCCGGCACAGGCCGTGGTGACGCCCGAAGCCACGTTGAACGTGCCGCCCGGAGCGCCCGCCGACCCGTCCAATGACGTCGGCACCGACCTGGCCTCACGGCGGGAAATCGACGAGATCCTGCGCTGGGGTGACGTCAACACCGCACGGCGGCCGCGCGGTGTGCAAGCCAACAGCCGCGGCTTTGCAGTGGGCGACCGATACCGCTGGCGGACGGTGGACGTGCGCTTGGACCGCTACCAGGGCGAGCACCTGTGGCGCGTGGATGGCCTGTCGCCAGAAGGGCTGATCGAGCTCAATGACCCCGATTCGAAGGTGGATGCCTACGGCCAGGTGGTGCGCTTCACGCTGCCGCGGACCGGGCAATGGGTGGAGTGGTCCGAACCGCTGCCCGTGGCGGATGTGGCCTGGAAAGGCGTGGGCTACAAGCGCGACGTGCAATCCCGCCTGACCGTGGGGGTCGGGTCCAACACCTCGCACTGGATCGACTTCAGCGGCACCGTCAAGGCCGCGGACACCGAGACCGTGAAGACACCGGCCGGTGTCTTTGACGCGGTCCGTGTGGAAGTGAAGCTGCGTGGCCGCGGTTCCTTGCAACGCATGGTCAGCCTGACGCCTGTGCCGACCCTTGTGGAACTGCGTTTGGTTTATTGGTACGTCCGCGGCATTGGCCTGCCCGTGGCCAGCTACTGGGAAGAGCGGCACGATGGCGGCCTTGAACAGCAGGTGCGGCAGGAACTCACCGCGATCGACGTGAAGAGCGCGCCGCCGGCCGTGGCGAACGCCCGGCCCTGAACGACGCTGGGTGCGACTCAGGCCCAGACCACCGGCGACGCGCTGCGGTACCAGTCTTCCACCGCGCCGGCCACTTCAGCCTCGATGCGGGCGCGCTTGATCTTCATGGTGGGTGTCAGCGTGCCTGCCTCCATGGACCAGGGTGTGCGCGCCACCACCAGCATCTGCAGGTGCTCATGGCTGGCGACTTGCGCGTTGGCATCATCCAGCAGTTGCGTCAGCTCGGCCTCCACCTGCGCGCGCACCGCCGCGTCGGCCAGCTTGGGGCGCAGGAACTCGTCCAGGACCAGCACCGCATAAGCCGCGGGCTGGCCCACGCCGGAGACCATGGACATCTCCACCATGGGGTGGGCATTGAGGCGGTTTTCGATCGGCGCCGGCGCCACGTACTTGCCCTTGGCCGTCTTGAAGAGTTCTTTCTTGCGTCCAGTGATGATCAGTTGGCCGTGCACGTCATAACGCCCCAAGTCACCGGTGTGGAAGAAGCCGTCTGCGGTGAAGCTTTCGGCATTCAGTTCGGGCTGCTTGTAGTAGCCCACCATCTGGCCCGGCGCCTGGACCAGCACCTCGCCGTCGGGCGCAATCCGCGCGCGCACGCCGGGGAAAGGCCGACCCACGGTGCCCAGGCACGCTTCGCTGGTGTCACCGGTGTGGGACACGGCAAAGTCCTCGGTCATGGCATAGCCCTCGTAGAGCTCCAGGCCCAGCCGGCGGTACCAACGCAGCAGTTCCGCTGGCATGGGTGCAGACCCACTGCCGGCACGCCGCACCTGATCCAGCCCCAGGCCGGCCAGCACCTTTTTGCCGACAGCGGCTGCGATGGCCGGGTTGGACAGCGCGGCGTCGAGCTGCGCCTGCGGCATCTTGGCCAGCACACCCTGCTGGAACTTGGTCCACAGGCGCGGCACGGAAATGAACCAGGTCGGCTGCGCACGCTGGATGTCGTCCATGAAGGTGGCCAGCGATTCTGTGAAATAGACGTGCACCCCGCCATGGATCAACGCCGCGCATTCCACCCAGGCGCGTTCAAAGCAGTGCGCCAGCGGCAGGTAGGACACCACCCGCGAGTCCAGTTCCACGCCGCCGTCACGCTGCAACTGGTCGGCCAGGATGCATTGCGTCGCTGCGGTGATGCTGGCGAAGTTCTGCATCACGCCCTTCGGTTGACCGGTGGAGCCGGACGTGTAGAGCAGCATGGCCAGATCGTCCGGATTGCGCTGCGGCCGGCCCTGCAAGGGCGGCGTGCGTGCGGTGATGGCGTCCCAGGATTCGCAGCCCGGCAGATCAACCTCGGGGGCCAAGGGCAAGGTGATGGAGCGCAGGCCTTCAGGGATGCCGCTCTTTTGCAGCGTCCAGGTGTCCAGCTTGCCAATGAAAAGCAGTTGCGCGTCGCAGTGCTGCAGCACATAGCGCACGTTGTCAGCAGTCTCCGTGGGGAAGATGGCCACCGTGGTGCCGCCTGCCATCCACACGGCCAACTCGGCCATGAAGAAGTGCGCGCTGTTCTTCGCCAGCAAAGCAATGCACGCGCCTTGCGGCAGGTTCAAGGACTTCAGGTGCGTGGCCATGCGTCGCGCCTGGTCCAGGGTCTGGCCCCAGGTGTAGTCGACAACCTCGCCGCCACCCACGGGTTGGGTCAGGAAGACGCGGTCCGCTTGCGTGGCCTCATGATCGTAGACATGGTCCAGGATCAGGCGCTGGTGTGTGCTGGTGTTCACGCGGGGCCTCCGTGCTTTGAGATGTTGTGCAAGGAGTGTGGGCGCGCGCTGGCGCACCGGTCAATCGCCCGGCAGGGGCCCTGGTGTTTGCCCGGATCTGAATGTCTGGTCAGAGGGGTCGCTGGCCCGGCCGACCGCCCGCCCGACTGCTCAGGACAGCTTGTAGGTCTGCAGGTGAATGCTGGTTTCGGTGGCGCCGATGCCCTTGATCAGCCGCACGCGTTCCAATACCTCGGCCAGTTCGGCCAGGTGCGCCGCGCGTACCTCGGCCAGCAAGTCCCAGCGCCCATTCGTGTCGTGCAGCGCGGCCACGCCGGGTTCTCCCAGCAGGGTGCCGATGACGGTGCGGGTCTGGTTGCCTTCGACGGCAATGCTCATCCAGGCGGTGATCTGCTGGGTCTGTGCGTCGGGCTTGAGCAGCACGGTGTAGCCGACCAGCACCCCCTCATCTTCCAGCTTGCGGATGCGGTTGGTGACCGTGCCGCGCGACACCCCCAGCTTCTTTGCCAGCAAGGCCACGTTGGAGCGTGCGTTCTGGCGCAGCAGGGCGATGAGCTTGAGGTCGGTGTCGTCCATGGTCAATTCTGGCACTTCGCCAAATGACACTGACACTTCGCCAGAAATCTGGCGAATGCGCAGCAGGATTGCCACTTTTCATTGTCACAGCCGATCTGAAGAATCCTCAGGAACGACTGGAGACCCTGCATGACCACCCTGCTCACCACCCACGACATTGCCCGCATCGTCGCCGCCCACGGCCTGCCGCAGGTGTTGCGTCGCCTGGAAGGCGCCATCACCGAAGATTTCCGCCGCTGGGCTGATTTCGACAAGGTCGCCCGCGTGGCCAGCCACTCCCGCACGGGCGTCATCGAATTGATGCCGGTGGCCGACGCGGCCGACTACAGCTTCAAGTACGTCAACGGCCACCCTGGCAACGGTCGACTCGGCCTGCCCACCGTCATGGCTTTTGGCGTGCTGGCCGATGTGGCCACCGGCACGCCGCGGGTGCTCAGCGAATTGACGATCACCACTGCCATGCGCACGGCGGCGACCTCCGTGATGGCCGCACGTGCGCTGGCGCGGCCCGGCAGCCGGACCCTGGCGTTGATTGGCAACGGTGCGCAGAGCGAATTCCAGGCGCTGGCGTTCCACCACGGCCTGGGCATCACCCGCTTGCGGCTGTTCGACATCGACCCCGCAGCCACCGCCAAGCTGGTCCGCAACCTTCGCGCGGTGCCCGGGCTGAAGCTGGAGCTGTGCGCCAGTGCGGCCGACGCGGCCAGGGGTGCGGACATCGTCACCACGGCCACGGCGGACAAGCGCAACGCGCTCATCGTCCATCCGGACATGCTGGCGCCCGGCATGCACCTCAACGCCGTCGGCGGCGATTGCCCGGGCAAGACGGAGCTGGCAGCAGCCGTGTTGGCGGCCGCCAAGGTTTTTGTGGAATACGAACCGCAAACCCGGGTCGAGGGCGATCTGCAGCAGATGCCGGCAGACTTTGCCGTCACTGAACTCTGGCGCGTGCTGACGGGTCAGCACGCGGGTCGCAGCGGCGACGGCGACGTGACCGTGTTCGATTCCGTCGGCTTCGCGCTGGAGGACTTCTCGGCCCTGCGCCTGATGGCGCAGCTGGCGGCTGAACTGGGCTTGGGCGAGCAGATCGACCTGATCCCGGCTTTGGCCGACCCGAAGGACCTGTTCAGCCAACTGGCCGTGGGCTCGGCGCAGCGCCGCGCTGCCTGACGACACGCGGACGGCCCCAAGCAGAAAGGGCCACCCGAGGGTGGCCTTTTTTCATGCGGGCTGTCGGATCAGCCGTGTTCGTGGCGGTCGGCGGCGGCAAACAGGTCGGCGGCGAAGCGCGGGTCCTGCGACATCACGGCCTGCGCGTAAGCGCGCACTTCAGAGGCTTCTCGCATGCGGCCGGCAACGGCACGGTGCTCCGCGCGCTGCTCAGCCAAATCGCCCAGGCGGGTCAGCAGGCGACCGAACCAGAGCGCGGCCAGGCGTGCGCCACGCGGGGCAGAAACCTTGACGGGGATGTTGACGGTGATGGTGCTCATGCTGTTCCCTTCAGAGCCGGCTTGTGCGCCAGCGATGAGTGGAATGTACGGGTTATCACCAATGCGTGGATAGTGAATGATTGACACGTAAGGTATAAACATGGCGCATATGAAGGGCCGCGTCCATGTCCATGAACTTCCGTACCCTGGACCTCAACCTGCTGCGGGTGTTTGACGCGGTCATGGCCGAAGGCAGCCTGACGCGTGCCGCCAACGGGCTGGCCATGACCCAACCGGCCGTCAGCCACGCACTCAAGCGCCTGCGGGACACGGTGGGCGAAGACCTGTTCCAGCGCGTGGCCCACGGCGTGCGGCCGACGCCACGTGCAGAGACCTTGTGGCCGCAGGTGCGTTCCGCCCTCGGCACCCTGCGGCAGGCCCTGGCGCCCGGTGACTTCGACCCCCGACGCGATGCGGTGCAGATGCGCCTGGCCATGGCCGACGCCACCGCGGCCTTGCTGGCACCGCCGCTGGTGGCGCGCATCGAAGGCGAAGCTGCGCAGGTCAACCTGCGGGTCCTGCCGCTGACCACGCGGGACCCGCGACGCTTGCTGGAAAGCGGCGACGCAGACCTGGCAGTGGGCTACTTCCCGCAGTTGATCACCACCCTCCTGGCGCAGGGCGCGGACAGCCATTTGCACCATGCGCGTCTCTATGACACGCGCTATGTGTGCGTCATGCGGCGCGGCCACCCGCTGGCCCGGCGCCAACTCACGCTGGACGACTTTTGCGAAGCCCACCACCTGCTGGTGAGCTTTTCAGGCCACGCACAGGGCTTTGTCGACCAGGCCCTGGCTGCGTTGGGCCGGCAGCGGCGCGTGGTGCTCACGGTCAATCAGTTCTTCACTGCCGGCCGGGTGGTGGCCCAGTCCGACCTGCTGACTGTGCTGCCCGAACGGTTTCTGGCCGCGACCGGCAACACCGACGGACTGGTCACGCGCGAACTGCCAATGCCCGTGGGCACTGTCCAGGTGGAAATGATCTGGCACCTTCGCCACGACACCGATCCGGCGCACCGCTGGCTGCGCGATCAGGTGCAGGCGGCAGCGGAGGCCTGAGCGCTCAAAGCACCGCCGCCATGGCAACCGCGGTGCGTTCGACATTGCCCGTGTTCAAGCCGGCGATGCAAATGCGACCTGAACGCACCAGGTACACGCCGAACTCTTCGCGCAGCCGGTCCACCTGCGCGGCCGACAGGCCGGTGTAGCTGAACATGCCACGCTGGGTCAGGAAGTAGTTGAAATCGCGCCCCGGCCGCTTGGCCGACAGCACTGCATGCAAACTCTTGCGCATGGCCTGGATGCGCGTGCGCATGCTGGTCACATCGCCTTCCCAGCTGCTGCGCAGGGCCGGGTCCGTCAGCACGCGGCTCACCACGCCCGCGGCGTGGATGCCGGGGCTGGAATAGTTGCGGCGCACGGTGGCCTTCATCTGGCCCAGCACCAGTTCGGCCTCGGCCGCGTCGGCGCAAACCACGCTGAGAGCGCCAGCGCGTTCGCCATAGACGCTCATGCTCTTGGAAAACGAATTGGCGATGAAGAAGCCCAAGCCCGACGAGGCCAATGCGCGCACCGCAAAGGCGTCTTCGGCAATTCCGTCGCCATAGCCTTGGTAGGCCAGGTCCAGATACGGCAGCAGCTGGGCTTGCTTGATCACCGGGATCAGCGCTTCCCACTGCGCGTGGTTCAGGTCCACGCCCGTGGGGTTGTGGCAGCAGGCATGCAGCAGCACCACGCTCTTGGGCGGCAGCGCCGCGATGGCAGCCAGCATGTCGTCGAATCGAACGCCGCCGGTGGCGGGGTCGTAGTACGGGTAGGTGTTCACCGTGACCCCCGCGCCTTCGAACATCGCACGGT
This sequence comes from uncultured beta proteobacterium, assembly GCA_963750785.1. Classification (GTDB taxonomy): domain Bacteria; phylum Pseudomonadota; class Gammaproteobacteria; order Burkholderiales; family Burkholderiaceae_C; genus Rubrivivax. The sequence goes on from CAVVSC010000017.1 coordinate 953,230, forward strand.
GGTTGTCCCAGGTGGGGTCGCTGACCCAGACGCTGCTGTCGGGCAACCAGCGCTTGATGAAATCAGCGCCCACCTTCAGGCCGCCGCTACTGCCAATGGTTTGCAGCGTGGCGATGCGGCCGCTGGTTACCGCCTCATGGTCGGCTCCAAACAGCAGGCGCTGAACGGCGCTGCGCATGGCGGCCGACCCCTCGATGGGCAGGTAGGGCTTGGCACTGCTCTCGGCCAGCATCTGCGCTTCGGCCTGCTTGACGCAATCCAGCACAGGGATGCGCCCGGCGTCGTCGAAGTAGATGCCGATGGACAGGTTGACCTTGTCCGTGCGCGGGTCCTTCTGGAACGCGTCGTTCAAGCTCAGGATGGGGTCGCCGGCGTACGGCTCCAGGTGCGAAAACAGGCTCATGGCGTCAGATCTCGGTCGTGGTCTCAGGCCTTCAAGGCCTTTTCAATGTCCTTGCTGATCGACTCGGGGGTGTCGTTGGGGGCGTAGCGCTTCACGACTGCACCGTCCTTGCCCACAAGGAACTTGGTGAAGTTCCACTTGATGCCTTCGGTGCCCAGGATGCCCGGCGCCTGCGCCTTGAGCCACTGCCACAGCGGGTGCGCGTCGGCGCCATTCACCTGGACCTTGGCCATCATGGGAAAACTGACGCCGTAGTTCAGCTGGCAGAAGGACGCGATCTGGTCGTTGTTGCCCGGGTCCTGGCCGCCAAATTCATTGCTGGGGAAACCGATGATCACCAGGCCCTGATCCCGGTAGTCGGCCCACAGCTTTTCCAGGCCTTCGAACTGCGGCGTGAAGCCACAGGCACTGGCGGTGTTGACGATCAGCATCACCTTGCCGCGCTGCGTGGACAGGTGCGCAGCTTTGCCATCGATGGACAGCGCTTCAAAGTCGTAGATGCTGGTGGCGGCCATAGTGCAGTGCTCGGTCGTTGGGGCCGGAGATGTTAGCCGGGCAGCCGTTGACAGGGTGCAGGGCGCCGCGCAACATCGTGGCGCCCATGCCCGCACCCTACCAAGTGGCCTTGATCGGCCTGTCCGATGCCGAGCGCGCCACCATCACCGCGACGCTGCGTCTGCTGCCCCAGGACCGTACGCCCAGCTACCAGCTGACGCCGGTCTTCGACGACGCCGACTTTGTCATCGCCGACGCTGAGCACACGCCCTCCGTGAAGCTGGTGCTGGCCACCGAACGCCTGCGCATGGCGCTCTGGGTGGGCACGCCGCCGCCCATGGGATCCGTGGCCGTGGTGGACCGTCCTCTGGACGCGCGCCACCTGCTGAGAGAACTGGACGCCCTGGTGGCGCAAGGTCGCGCCCCGGCGCGCGCACGAGGCACCGACTCCTTGCTCACAAGCCCTCAGGACTGGGACGGCGCGGACCGCCGGCGCATGGCCGCCGCGCCCGCGCCAGAGAAGGCCACGCCCACCGCGCTGCTGGTGGACGACAGCGAGATCGCGCTGCGCTTCCTGGAAACGCGGCTGCAGCGTTTTGGCCTGGTGATGGACCGTGCGCTGAGCAGCGGACGTGCCATCGAACTGCTGGCGCAGCGGCGCTACGACCTGGTCTTCCTGGACGTGGAACTGGGCCCTACAAGCGACCTGGACGGCCTGGCGCTGTGCCAGCACATCAAGCGCACCTCCGAACGTGCGGGCGCGCCTTCGGCCGTGTTCATGGTGTCCGCGCATGCGGCAGAGAGCGACCGCGCGCGTGGTGCCCTCGCCGGTGCGGATGGCTATCTGGGCAAGCCGCTGGACGAGGTGCAGTTGCAGCGCCTGCTGCTGCGCCTGGGTATCAAGCCCGCGGCCTCAGCCGCGCGCTGACAGCAAGGTCGCGCCGACGATCAGCGCGCCGCCAGCAAGCAGGGTCGGCGTCACCGTGCCGGCACCCAGGAGCACGGCCGAAACGCTGGCGAACAGCACCTCGCTGATCATCACCACCGCCGTGACATTGGCCGGCAGACGGGCGGCGCCATACTGCAGTGCGGCATTGCCCAGCAGGAAGAGGGCGCCCATGGCCAGCGCGCCCAGCAGCCAGCCAGGCGCCAGTGCAGGAGGCAGTGGCACACCGCCCTGCTGCGAAAGCGCCAACGCGATGCAAGCCGACACCACGGCGCCGCCCAGGAACATGGCCAAGGCCCGTGCGGCCTCGGGCCGGTGCGCTTCCCGGCGCAGCATCACGTTGTTCAGGGCGAAGGTGAAGCCGCCCAGCACGCCCAGCCACTCCGCCAAGGTCTGCGGCAGTGGCCAGCCGCCGCCCGGCGGCCACAGCACCGTGCCCGCGCCGACCAGGGCGATGGCCACTCGCAGCGCGGCGCCGCGTGTCAGTGCTTCGTGCAGGAGCCAGCGCGCCAGCAGCACGGCCCACAGCGGCATCAGGTAGAAGAGCAGCACAACGCGCACCACGTCGCCCAGGGTCACGCCCCAGTTGAAGGTGGCGTTGGTGGTGCCGGACGCCAGCACCAGCAGCCACAGGGACCGCGTGGTGGCCAGGTCGCGCCAGGCCGAAGGCCGCCACAAGGTGATGGCCAGCACCGCCACCAGGTAGATCAGCACCGTGGCCCACAAGGGGTGCAGCCCCAGGCCCTGCAACTGCCGGAACGGCCACCAGGACACGCCCCAGGTGAAGGCGTTGAGCATCAGGGCTGCCGCTGGCAGCCAACGCGGTGCAGCCATGGGCCGCCTAGTGGTGGCCGTGGTCGCTGCGGGCGATGGCGAGCAGGCGGTCGACCTCTTCCTTGTGGACCACGGTGTTGCGTTGGTGCCAGCGGCGGATCAGCTCCATCGTGGCGGCCACCAGCAGGCCAAAGACCAGGATGGCGCCAAAGGCCGACAGCCCGAACTTGGTCATGCCCACGTAGAACGCACCCAGGCCCAGGATGCAGGCCTGCTCGTTGAAGTTCTGCACGGCAATGGACCGGCCCGCACCCATCAGGTTGTGGCCGCGGTGCTGCAGCAGCGCGTTCATGGGCACGATCAGGAAACCGCACACTGCACCCATGATCACCAGGAAGGGCACGGCAGTCCACAGGCTGGTGATGAAGTTCAGGCCAATCATCAGGAAGCCCACGCTGATGGCCACGGGGATGACCTTGGTCGCGCTGTCCAGCTTCATGGTCACCGACGCAGCCACGGCGCCCAGGATCGAGCCGATCACCACCACGCCTGCCAGGTTGGAGGCCTGGGCCGTGGTGTAGCCCATGGCCGCCGCAGCCCAGGCAAAGACGATCAGCCGCAGGTTGCCGAAGATGCCCCACAGCAGCGTGGTGGAAGCCAGTGAGATCTGCCCCAGCTTGTCGCCCCACAGCCGTGAATTGCAGCGTGCAAAGTCGCGCACCAGGTCGGTCACGCCATCCATGGCTTGCAGCGGTGCGTTGGTGCGCGGGATGTACAGGTTGAAGATGGTGGCAATGATGTACAGGAAGACGATCACCGAAATGGCGGCTTCCGGCGCCGTGTCCACGCTGGTGTTGATGAAGGGCAGGTCAAAGCCCAGCAGCGCGGTCGAGATCCTGGGCCCGATCAGCTGACCGCCCAGCACGATGCCCAGCACGATCGACGCCACAGTCAGGCCTTCGATCCAGCCATTGCCCTTGACCAATTGCGAAGGCGGCAGCAGTTCGGTCAGGATGCCGTACTTGGCCGGCGAATAGGCGGCCGCGCCCAGGCCAACGATGGCGTAGGACAGCAGCGGGTGGCCGCCAAAAAGCATCATCAGGCAGCCGACGATCTTGATCGCGTTGGACACGAACATCACCCGACCCTTGGGGATGCTGTCCGAAAAGGCGCCGACAAAAGGCGCCAGCACCACGTAGAACAGCGCGAACATCGGTGCCAGCGCGGGCACCTGCCAGGCGGGCGAGTTGCTCATGCGCAGCAACTCCACGGCGGCCACAAGAAGCGCGTTGTCAGCCAGCGAGCTGAAAAACTGCGCCGACATGATGGTCGAGAAACCTTTTTTCATCGTGTCGGGCGCGGCCTGGGTGTCGCAGCCGGTGAGGCGCTTTCTGCTGTTGTCTCCCTGCGTGGGGCGGGCGGGTTATAGCATGGGCCCCCCAGAGGATTTGAACCCACCCGGGGGCAGCCCCGCCCCCCATCTGCAGGAGCCTCGACCCCCATGCCACGTCCGATCGCGGCGCTGATCCACACCGAAGCGCTCGCCCACAACCTGGCGCGGGCGCGCACGCTTGCGGTCGGGGCGCGTGTCTGGGCCGTGGTCAAGGCCAATGCCTACGGGCACGGCATCGAACATGCCTATCAGGGCCTGCGCGGTGCCGACGGCTTTGCGCTGCTGGACCTGGGCGAGGCTGAACGCGTGCGCGCCTTGGGCTGGCGCGGCCCCGTCCTCTTGCTGGAAGGGGCTTTCGAGGCGCGCGACCTGGAACTCTGCTCGCGCCTGGGGCTGTGGCACGCCGTGCACTGCAGCCAGCAGATCGACTGGCTGGCGGCCCACAAGACGCAAGTGCCGCACCGCGTGTTCCTGAAGATGAACAGCGGCATGAACCGCCTGGGCTTCAGGCCCGATGCCTACCGCAGCGCCTACGCGCGGCTGGACGCGCTGCCACAGGTAGACGAGATTTCCCTGATGACGCACTTCAGCGACGCCGATGGCCCGCGCGGTGTGGCGCACCAGCTGGCGGCATTCGACGCCGTCACCAGCGACCTGCCTGGCGAACGCAGCTTGTCCAACAGCGCCGCCATTCTTCGCCACGGCTTGAAGAACGATTGGGTGCGGGCGGGCATCCTGAGCTACGGCAGTGCGCCCGACTTCCCTGAACACGACATCGCCCACTGGGACCTGCAGCCGGCCATGAGCTTGCGGTCGCGCCTGCTGGCCGTGCAGCAGCTGCAGGCAGGCGACACCGTGGGCTACGGCAGCAGTTTCACGGCCGAAGGACCGCTGCGTGTCGGCATCGTGGCCTGCGGGTACGCCGACGGCTACCCGCGCCTGTGTGGAACCGGCACGCCCGTGCTGGTCGACGGCGTGCGCACACGCACCGTGGGCCGGGTGTCGATGGACATGTTGACCGTGGACCTGAGCCCTGTGCCCGCCGCGGGCCCGGGCAGCGAGGTGGTGCTGTGGGGCCGGTCGGGTCCACAGGTGTGTCCTGGGGCCATCCTTTCGATCGATGACGTGGCACGGTGCGCCGGTACGATCGGCTACGAGTTGATGTGCGCCTTGGCCCCCCGGGTGCCGGTGCACGTGGCTGACTAGAACACCCCCCAACAGGAGCAGTGCATGGGCCTCATCGGAACCATCTTTGTCGGTCTCATCGTGGGCGCCATCGCCCGGTTTCTGCTGCCTGGCGAACAGAAAATGGGCTGGATCATGACCATCCTGCTGGGCATCGGCGGGTCGCTGCTGGCCGGCTTCATCGGGCAGGCGCTGGGCTGGTACCAGGTGGGCCAGGGCGCGGGCTGGATCGCGTCCGTGCTGGGCGCCATCGTGCTGCTCCTGGTGGTCAGCAAGCTGCGCGGCAGTGGGGGCACTCCCAGCTGAAACCGCGCATCACCGTCAACCCGGCGGAGGTGGAATTCACCGCCGTGCGGGCGCAGGGCGCGGGCGGGCAGAACGTCAACAAGGTGTCCAGCGCGGCCCACCTGCGCTTTGACGTTGCGGCATCCTCCCTGCCAGATGACGTGAAGGCCCGCTTGCTGGCCCTGTCGGACCAGCGGCTGAGCGATGGCGGTGTCGTCGTCATCAAGGCGCAGACCCACCGCAGCCTGCCGCGCAACCAGGCCGACGCATTGGCGCGTCTGCAGGCCCTGGTCGATGAGGCCGCTGAGCCTGAGCGTCCCCGCAAGGCCACCAAGGTGCCCTACGGCGCCAAGCGCCGGCGACGAGAAGGCAAGGCTTTGCGTGGCGAAGTGAAGGCTGGCCGCAAACGCGTCGACGGCTGAGGGCGGCGTTTCACGAACAGCGGCGCCGCTTCGTCGCAGGCGGCTCGCCCGGCGGGAAGCTGCTCCCAAGAATGCGGCTCATTCCCACCCAACGGAGCCCGCTCATGAAGACCTACTTCCTTGTCACGGCCGCAGCCACGCTGCTGGCCATTGCCGCCACGCACGGCATCGCCCAGGCTGAAACACCAGCCGGCTGTGTGCAGGTGGAGGTGCAGAACGTGCGACCGCAGCAGGGCCAGTTGATGGTGGCGGCCTACGCCGACGCCGAGAGCTTCGGCAAGAAAGCGGTCACCTCCTTGCGCGTGCCCGCCGGTGAGGCGGTCACGCGCTTCCAGTTGTGCGGCCTGAGCGGCAGCCAGGTGGCGTTGACCCTGTTCCAGGACCTGGACAGCGACGGCAAGATGAACAAGAACCTGCTGGGCATGCCCACCGAGCCCTGGGGTTCTTCCGGCACGCCGGGCCCCTTCGGTCCCAGCTGGGACACCGGCCGAGTGGCGTTGGACGGCAAGCCCATCGTCGTCAATCTCAGCCAGTAAGAGGCACGCCATGCAACGCCGACACCTTCTGCAGGCTGCCGCTGGCGCGCTCGCCAGCGCCGCCGCCACCCCGGGCATCACGAAACCAGCCAGGGCCGCCGATTTCGCAGCCGCCGTGGCCACGCAGCCGCTGCTGCAGCCCTTCCACGGCGTCACCGACATCACGGGTGACGTGGACGGCGTGGCCGCCATCAAGGGCCGCTGGCCCGAAGCGCTGCGGGGCCGCTTCTACCGCAACGGCCCGGCGCTGTACGAGCGTGCCGGCGCGCGCTACCACCACTGGTTTGACGGCGACGGCATGGTCCAGCAATTCACGCTGGACGGCCGTGGCGTCACGCACCGCGGCCGCCTGGTCCGCACGCCGAAGCTGCAGGCCGAGCAGCGGGCCGGGCGCTTCCTGATGTCCGCGCTGGGCACCAGCATCGAAGGCGGCCCGCCGAGCGGCGGGCCGGACTCGTTCAACGTGGCCAACACCAATGCGCTGGAACACGCGGGCCGTGTGCTGGCTTTGTGGGAAGGCGGCTCGGCCTACAGCCTGGACCCGAAAGATCTGTCCACGCAAGGCCCGGTCACCTGGCGCAAGGACCTGCAGCAGATGCCCTTTTCCGCCCACCCCAAAGTCGACTCCACGGGCCACCTGTGGAACTTCGGCACCGCGGGTGCGGCCATCGTGGCCTGGCATGTCGACCCGCAAGGGCAACTGGCCAAGGTCCAGGTGGGCGAGTCGCCCTACCCCGGCGGCATGGTGCACGACATGGCGGTGACGCCGCGCTACCTGGCGCTGCCGCTGCCGCCGGTGTCGCTGGACTTTGCCAAATCCGTGGCCGAAGGCCCGCGCCGCTTTGCCATGAAGCCTGGCGAGCCCTTGCGCGTGCTGGTGATGGACAAGGACGACATCAGCCGCCGCCGCGTCTTTGAACTGCCGCCCGAGGTGGTCTTCCACGTCGGCAATGCGCACGAAACGGCCGATGGGCAGGTCGTGCTGAGCTACATCGGCGCGCCCGATGCCTGGTTCCTGGACCAGGGTGCCGTGGCGCTGATGTCCGCACAGAAGCAGACCCCCGGCCGCGTGAGCTTGCGCTCGGTCACCTTGGACATGAAGACCGGGCGTGCCACGCAGAAGGTCTTTGCCGACGAGGTGGAATTTCCGCGCATGGACCCGCGGCGCGTCGGCCTGCCCGCGCGCTGGTTGGTCACCGGCGCGGCCTGGCGTCAGGCGCCGAGCCGCGGCAACGCCTTGCTGCATGGCGTGCAGATGGTGGACACGCTGTCCGGCCGCACGCGTCGCTACGACTATGGCGAGCACGCCGTAGTGGAAGAGCACATCGTCGTGCCCAAGCCCGGCAGGACGGGCGAACTGGATGCCTGGCTGCTGGGCACCATCTTCGACGCGCGCCGCCAGGCCACCGTGCTGAATGTGCTGGACGCGGCGCATGTGGAAGACGGGCCCATCGCCCAGGCGGTCTTGCCTTACTGGTTGCCTTTCGGTTTTCACGGCAACTTCACGGCAGCCTGAGTGCCCACCCATGCGCGCACGACAATGCGCGCATGGCCACTGCAAAAACCGTTTACACCTGCCGCGACTGCGGCGGCACCAATGCCAAGTGGCTGGGCCAGTGCCCGCACTGCAAGGCCTGGAACACGCTGGATGAAACGGTGGCTGAGCCCACCGGCCTTTCAGCCAAGAACACCCGCTTCCAGGCCCTGGCGCGCAGCCAGCCCGTGGCCACGCTGTCGGAGATCGAAGCCGCAGACGTGGCACGTACACCCACCGGCCAGGAAGAACTGGACCGCGTGCTGGGGGGCGGCATCGTCGAAGGCGCCGTGGTGCTGATCGGCGGCGACCCCGGCATCGGCAAGAGCACGCTGTTGCTGCAGGCGGTGGACGCGCTGTCGTCGCAGATGAAGGTGCTCTACGTGACCGGCGAAGAAAGCGGTGCGCAGATCGCCTTGCGTTCACGGCGCCTGGGCTTGTCGGGCGCCAAGGTCCGTGTGCTGGCCGAGATCAACCTGGAAAAGATCATCGCCACACTGCAGGCCGAAGACCCGGCCTTCTGCGTCATCGACTCCATCCAGACCATCTATTCGGACCAGCTCACGTCCGCGCCGGGCAGCGTGGCCCAGGTGCGCGAATGCGCGGCGCAGCTGACGCGTGTGGCCAAGACCAGTGGCTGCACCATGGTGCTGGTGGGCCACGTCACCAAGGAAGGCGCGCTGGCCGGGCCGCGCGTGCTGGAACACATCGTCGACACCGTGCTGTATTTCGAAGGCGACACGCATAGCAGCTTCCGCCTGGTGCGCGCCATCAAGAACCGCTTCGGCGCCGTGAACGAGATCGGCGTCTTCGCCATGACCGAAAAGGGCCTGAAGGGCGTCAGCAACCCCAGCGCCATCTTCCTGTCCACCCATGCAGAGCCGGTGCCCGGCAGCTGCGTGCTGGTGACGCTGGAAGGCACACGGCCGCTGCTGGTGGAAATCCAGGCCCTGGTGGACAGCGGGGGCCCGTCACCGCGCCGCCTGAGCGTCGGCCTGGACCGCGACCGCCTGGCCATGCTGCTGGCCGTGCTGCACCGCCACGCCGGCGTGGCCTGCCTGGACCAGGACGTGTTCGTGAACGCCGTGGGCGGCGTGCGCATCGGCGAGCCGGCAGCGGACCTGGCCGTGCTCTTGGCCATCCAGGGCAGCCTGCGCGGCAAGGCCTTGCCACGTGGTTTCATCGCCTTTGGCGAAGTGGGCCTGGCCGGTGAGGTGCGCCCAGCCCCGCGCGGCCAGGAACGGCTGCGGGAAGCCGCCAAGCTGGGTTTTTCCGTGGCCGTGGTGCCCAAGGCCAATGCGCCCAAGAAGCCCATCGAAGGCCTCACCATCCATGCGGTTGAACGCATCGAGGAGGCCATCGCGGCCGTGCGCGGCCTGTAGCCTTGTCATCGGGCTGCGGCACCCCATGTGGTGGGGTGGGTCGCGTGGTCCCTGGAGGAGCCTGCGATGTGGAAGCGACTGTCGATGCTGTGGGCCGTGGTGCGGGGCGACGCGAAGCTGCTGTGGCTGGCCTTGAAGCACCCGATGTCACCCGGGTGGCTGAAGCCCGCGGTGGCTTTGCTGGTGCTCTATCTGCTGTCCCCGGTGGACCTGATCCCCGACGTCATTCCGATATTTGGTTTGCTGGACGACGTGGTGCTGATCCCGCTGGCCATCCGCTTCATCCTGAAGCGGCTGCCGGCGCAGGTGTGGAGCGACATCCGCGCGGCTGCGCCCTGACCGAGCGCGGGCCCCGCAGCCCCAAACCTGCGCCAAGGTCCGCGTTCAAGCCTTCGTGAGGCGGCGGCGTCGCGCAGCGGCCGCCACGCCCGCCAGGCCCAGTCCGGCCAAGGCCAGCCCGGAAGGCTCCGGCACGGCGCCTCCGCCGCTGGCTTCACCGTTGAAGGCCACTTCGCGGATCTCGATGCGGCAGCAGACGCCACCGGTCAGCAGCGTCAGCACTTCCAGGTCGACGCGGCTCACGCCCTGCACGGCCGCAAAGTTGTAGACGCCTGGGGCGAAGCTGCTGATGGGCGCTGTGAACACGGCGGAGTCGCTGATGAGCTGGTCCTGGTCGTCGTAGAAGTGCAGTTGGAAGTCGCCTACCCCTTCGCGCACGATGTTGATGTCGTTCCACAGCGAAAAGCTGGTGATGTCAAAAGTGCCCAGCAGGTCGAGCTGGATGGTGCCGACCAGCCCGTTGGCGCCGGCCCAGCCGTTGAAGTCCGCCGAGATGCCGTCGGCAATCTCGTTGATGCTGTGCGGCCAGCCGGCATACACCGGCAGGTTGGTGGATGCCTGGATGTAGGCGGGCCCTTGCAGCAGCGCGGCGCGCGCCGGCAACGCGCCAGCCAGGGCGACGGCGGCAACAGCAGCCAGGGTTGCGGAGCGGAACATGGTCGGCCTTTCTGCCGCTGGTCGGCGCGGCGAGTTCGTGGGAAGGTGTCGCTGGTTTACGCAGCCTGTCGCCCCCAATGGGCTCAGTCCCCCCGCGAACCAGGGGGCGTCAGCCGCCGTGCCGCTCCTGACCGGGAGTGAGATATCCCAGGGCCACAAGTGAGAAACAGGGCCGGAAGAAGCCGGACAAGGCCGGAAGAAGAAAAGGCCCGGAGAAAACGCCTTGCGCGGCGTGAAAAGAGGGTGAGCCGCCCTATTCGGCGGCTTCGAACCCAGGCAGGCGGTCCTGCCGGCTGGCCATTTCAGCGGCCTTCATCACGGCCAGGATGTTGCGCACCTGGCGGCTCGTGATGCCCCGTTCGGCCGCGATCTCGTCGATCCTGGCGGCCGTGAAGGGCGCCGCGCCGGCCTGGCCGCGGCTGGTGGGGCCACGCTCGCCGTAGTCCTTCCAGATGGCCTCATTCCTGGAATCGAAGCCGGCCGGCACGTACATCGTGGTCCGGGCGAACCGGCTGACGATCTCGGCCACGATCTTGCCCATGACCTCGCGGGCGCGGTCTTCGGGCAGCTGCAGCTGGTTGACCAGTTGGGCCGTGCCGATGCGCTGGGCTTCGTCGACGAACTCAGGCAGATCGCGGGGCGCGGCTTCGCTCATGCGGTCCTCGCGGCCTTCTCGACGCGGCGCAGCCACATCTTCAGGCGCTCGATGGCCAGCTGCATCTGCTGGTCGTTCAGGAAGGAAAGAGCGTCAACCCCGATCTGGGCTTTCACCCAGACATTGATGGCCTTCATGGTGCGTTCCTGGACCTGGCCGGCGTCGGCCAGCTGCATCCACAGCGACCAGACCTTGGCCTCATCCCGCGGCAGCCGCTTGCGGGCTGGCTTGGCCGGCCGCACACCGCTCTCCTGCAAGCACTTTTCAAGGTGAGCACGGAAGCGCTGGCGGCCGGCAGCGTCCAGGTCACCGGAAGACCGGATGCCGCCGCACACCGTGGCCATCAGGTCGCGGTAGGCGTCTTCATCCAGGCCCAGTTGCTTCTTGGCAATGTGAATGGCCGCCAGGTCGTTCTGGCGGACGGCTACGGTTGCGGGCTTCATGCGCATGCCGCGGCTGCCCTTACGATGGCGCGGCGCGTCGCTGCAAACACGTCATCACCCAGCGCCTCGCAGAAGAATCCGCGCTGACGGACGGCTCTAGGCCTCCAAACTGTCACGGCGGCTTCCTCAAGGCCAACGTGCATGCGCAGCGCCACCATCAGCTTGAGAGCATCGGCATCGTTCGCCAGTGGGTCCCAGCGGGTGCGCTGGCCGTCAGACCACACCGAGCTGTAGCACCCGAAGTCCACTTCCCAGCGCACGTCACCCGGCGCCACGGTAGCGGCCTTTGCCAGCAGTTCCCAGTCGCTCATGGTTCGCCCGCCCCTTCGTCGTCAACCATGTCGGTGGCCACCTTCTCGGCCTGGTCGGCAAGCTCGGTGAGCTGAGTGACGTTGAAGCCGTCGCGGCCGTCCCACTCGCCGGCCATGTCCAACAGGCGCTTGCGAATGGACCTGAGCGTGCGGCGTTGGTGGCCGGCCAGCTGCTTGTCTGTGAGGCTCATCGCACGGGCTCCTGCGCAAACAGGTCTAGGGTGTGGGTGCAGCGCGGCGGCGGCACGGGTTCGCCCACGGGCACGTAGGACGTGCAGAGCACGTTTCCCGCCGGCATGCGCCGCCATTCCACCGCTTCGCCGCGGAAGCTGGCAGCGACGATGTGGCAGACCTCATCGTCGCGGCAGTCTTCAAAGTCATCTAGTTCAAGGATCGCGCGGTCGCGTGCGCAAGTGCTGCACCAGGCGCCGATGAAGCCGTAGCCCTCGGTGCTGTTGCTGGGCACGTACTGGCGACCAGGAAGTGGGCCAGGGGTGGGCTCGTAGGCCATCACTTTCCTCCCAGCTCACTGCGCAAGCGTTCAACCGCGCGCCGCGCTGCGTCCACGTCCTGCCTTGAAGCGTGCGGGTCCAGCAGCAGCTGCGCCAGCTTCGCTTCACGTTGGGCCAGCGCCTGGCGCAGGCCGGCTTCTTCAACCGGGTTCATGCCGCAGCTCGCTTCGGCTGCTGGCGCGCCGGCAGAGTGGAAAGACCCTTCCGGTCCAGCCACTTGTTCACGTCCAGCCGCAGCGTCTCCACCGCGCTGGGCGTGTAGGGGAAGAACATGACACCAAAGCTGTCGCGGTCGTCGTTGGTGTTGCGTGCGCGCCAGACACAGAACACCTGGACAGCACGCAGGCCTTCGCGCTGGCTTTCGGCTTCGGGCACGCCTGGCACCAACAACTTGCCGGCACTGGCACCCCTGCCATGCCGTGCACTCACGTCGAAGGCCGCGCGTAGAGCGCGCTCCGGCCCGTAGGCCAGTTCAAGCGCATCGTCCGGCACCTTGTCGCCGAACTCGATCAGGCCAGTGGCCCAGCACCAGGCATAGATGATCGGGTCAGCTGTGGCGCGAAACAGGCGGGCGAATTTGTTGCCCGGGTCCACTTCCACCACGCTGCGCAGGGCCGGGCCGTAGAGTTTGCCGGCCATGCGCTCGGCGGCCTCCTTCGCGCCGCTGGTGCAGCTGGCAGTGTGGCCGCGGATCTTGTTGGTGGTGAACGCGCCGAACTTGTCGGCCACGTAGATGTCCTGCACCAGCTCTTGCCCGGTGAGCATGATTACCGGCAACTCGACGCGTTGAGCCTTCCTCATGACCGCACCGCTTCGCCAGGGAACTCACGCTCGACCAGCTCAGCCAGGTCGGACCGGCCAGGACACATGCTCACATCCGTGCCGTTGATGGCGCAGTGCCAGTTGTAGAGCGCAGCGGCGGTACTGATGCAGTGATGCAGGGACTTGTCCCTGTCGCCGCTGATGGCTGCATGCAGTGCCTTGCCCGCCAGGTAGCCCACCAGCCAGAACCAATCTGCGGGGCGCTTGGCACGGTCGTGCGCGGTGCCCCAGCGTTCCACCTGGTGGATGGCTTCCAGGTGGACGGCGCGCAGGAAGCTGTGCAGTTCCGGCGTGTTGATCAAGGCCTTGAGACGCGTTGCCTCGGACTGGTCTGCATTCATGTTTGCCCTCGTTCGGTTGAAAGCCCTGGTTGACACGCTCAACCAGGAAAGCGGCCCGACCGCAGCCAGTAAGGTGCTGGCATGTCGCCTGTTGCGCTGTTCCGACGCAGCAGACGTGCTTCCCCGTGCTGAGGCAGTTACCTTGTGGTGGGTCCACCCGCCCCTTACAACCCAGCCGGCTATCGCGCCCCAAAGCGCCGGCCACGCGGTCACCACCTACGCCTCTTCGGCCTCGGCTTCTTCTTCGGCGCCCTTCAGCAGGGCCGCCACCAGCTTGTCCACTTCGCTGTCGATCGCGCGCACCACCACCTGGTCGCCAGTCTCTTCAACCGTGCAGCCGATGGACTTGAGCTGCTGCACCGTCAGCTGCTTGAGCGCCGCCTTGACGGGCTTGCTTGTGGTCTTCACCAGCACGTCCACCTGGTCGGGCAGCTTCTTGCCAATGAGCTTGACCACGGCGTCCGAGTCATCGAACGTGATCAGGCCCTTGCCCTTTTCGTAGCCCACCTTGATGCCGTGGAAGACCACGGTGCGCGGCTTGACGAACAGGTCCGGGCTGTCGGCCAACATGGCGCGCAGTTCTGCGTGCAGCTCGCCGGCGCGTTCCAGGTTGCGCTTGATGCGCGGCAGGTTGCTCTTGCGCAGGTTGTCGATTCCGTCCTGCAGCTGCGCAACAGCTTCGGCCAGCTTGTGGCGCGCGGCCGAATAGGCCAGCGTGCGCGCTTCGATCTCTTGGATGGTTGCCATGTGGGCTCCTTCGTCTTTCAGGCTTGGTTGAGAAGCAGCTGGCCCAGCAGCACGGGCAGGGCCACCTTCTTCATGCGGCTCAGCAGGCGCAGGCTCTTCAGCGCGCGGCTGTGCAGGAACTCGCAACTGGTTTCCAGCTCTTCAGGCGTCACGGGCATGAAGTAGCCGCTGTTGGGCTTGCCGCAGATGGCAATGCCGTCGTCACGCGCCCGGGTGATCAGCACCCGCAGCTGCCGCGTCGGCACGCCCAGCTGGTCAGCCAGGCGCTGCGCGGCGATGCCGCTTTCACGGCCCTGGTGCTGGGCCAGTGCGTTGAGCAAGGCGGTTTGCGTGGTCATTGGGCGGCTCCTGCGGGTTGGTCGGCGGTGTCGTCGGGCTCGCCGACCAGGCGGCGGCGTGCGGCCTCAATGCGTGCCTTGACTTCCAGCGCGCCGCGGCTGGGGCCGGTGTAGGCCGGCGGCGGCGCGGGCACCACAGCGGGCGCCAAGGCGCCAGGCGCCGTGCCCAGCTGGTCAGCCAGGTCGGACAGGTCGCGTGGACCCGTAGCTGGGCCTGCAGGCCGGCGCGTGCGGCGGTCTTGTTCCATCCGGCTTTCTTCGCGGGCTTCCTGCTTCTCCGCGATGCCAGCCAGCACTTCGTACAGCAGGCCGTGGCTGGTCAGCGGCAGGGTCAGCGTGCCCTTGTCGCGCTTGCTCAGCACCACTTCAAACGCGGCGCGCCACGCTTCCACCGGCGCGTCCCAGTCGCGGCCCTTGCGTGTGACTGCCCGGCGTTCGATGTCCGGCAGCAGCTCTTCCACCAGGCGCACCAGGCGTTCGATGGAGAGGCCGCGCTTCTCAGGCCTGAACAGCGCCATGTAGCGCAGCGTCAGCGCACCGAAGGGCAGGCTCACCGTGGCCAGCCGCGCCACGGCCTGGCGTGCGGCTTCGTGGCTGATGAGCACTTCCAGGCTCAGTTCGGCGTGGCACGCGGGGCAGCTCATGCGCATCACAGGCCCTTCGCGGTGGGCAGCGGCAGCGCCGATGCCCAGAACGGATGGCTGGCAACGCGCTTGACTTCGACCGCGCCAGTGGCTTCCAGCCGGTTCAAGCTGTTTTCCACCACTTCGTCGTCCACCTTCATCAGGTCGGCCAGCTCTCGCACGCCCACTTCCCTGCCCAGGTGCTCGCGCAGGCGGATCAGCACAATGGCGTCCACAGCGCGGCTCACGACTGCACTCCCTGCACCTTGGCCGCGGCCTTCTCTGCCTTGGCCGCGTCGCGCTTGGCCTTCAGGCCCGCCAGCACCTTTTCGCGGTTGGCCGCGTACCAGGCGCGTGACTTGGCCTTCATCAATTCTGGGTTGCGGTGGTAGTTCTTCTTGGCCCAGGCCTTGGCCAGTTCGGCCTGGCGGCCCGGGTTGCGCTTCTTCCACTCTGCGACGTAGCGCTTGCGGTCTTCTTTGTGCGTTTCGTCCCAGGCGCGGCGCTTGTCCATCTTGGCCGGGTCCTGGCGGTCGCGCTGGTAGGCGGCCGCCTCATCAGCACGCAGCTTGGCCGCCTTCAACTCTTCAAGCTCGGCCAGGTCGTGTTCGTCCAGTTCGTCAATCGCGCAGCTGGTGGCCTTCAGGCCCAGTGCATGGACGATCTGCCGCTGGTCGCTGATCTTGCGGCCCGCCACCACCAGTGTGTGGCTGCCCGTGGTGGGTGGCTGAGTCGGGACGATGCCCAGCAGCTGGGCGAAGGGATTGAAGGCGCTCATTGCCGCACCCCCCCCCGTTGCCTGCAGGACTCGGCTTCAGTCATCGCCGCTTCCCATCCAGCCGCTGCGGTGCGGACCATCGTGCTTTCGCCGACGCGACGGCCCTCTTCAAAGGCATCAGCCAGCTGCTGCCTGTGGCGCTGCTGGGCCAATGCGTCGCGCTCGCGCGCCTGGTCGTCCAGGTGGCCGCCGAAGGCCAGCAGGCCCAGCACTGCGGCCACGCCACCGGCCTGCCACAAGCGGGTCGGCCAGACCGGGGTCTTGGTGCGCAGCACGTGGCGCGGGCGCGGGTGCGGCTGCATGCGTGTGGTGTTGGTGGGCTTCATGGCCTCACGCAGCCTTCACGATGTCGTCAGTGACAATGGGCGCGCCCAGGGTCGCCGCCTTGTTCAACGACATCACCATCAGGTTGCACACCGCCAGCGGGTAGCACATGCTCACCGCGTCACGGCCCTTGCCGCGCGTCAGGCGGGCCTGCAGTTCGGCGATGCCCTTGCCGTCGATCAGCTTGCCCAGGTCAGCGCCGGCGGCAGCACAGCGCTTCACCAGGAATGCCTTCACGTCGCCGTCCAGCGGCAGCAGCTGCACAAGCTCGCAGCGCTGCGCCACTTCACGCAGGCCACCGTCACGCAGGCCGTTGGCCAGGCGCACCTTCAGTTCGGGCTGGGCCAGCAGCAGGATGCCCAGCAGGCTGCGGCGGCCGTCGCGCAGTTCGTGCAGGCGCTTCAGGTGCTTGAGCGTGGCGTCAGGCATGCTGTGCGCCTCTTCCACCACCAGCAGGTGCTTGTTGCCCATCGCAACGCTGGCGGTCAGCAGCTTCTGCGCACGCAGCGTGCGGGCCTGCACCGTCACCGGCATGGGCTGGTTGGGCGCCAGGCGGGAAATGACGGCGTGCAGGATGTCGCCGCTCTTCATGCGTGCGCCCACCCTTTCGCTCTCTTCCATGCCCACCACGCTGGGCTTGATGACGATGGTGTGGCTGCCGTCCTGTTCAAGACGGGCTTCCAGGTCTTCAAGCAAGGTGGTCTTGCCGGCGCCGCTCTCACCCACGATTGCCAGGAAGCTGCTGGTCTGTGCGCACTGCCAGGCGGTTTCGCGGACGTAGGTGAATTCGTCGCTCAGGAACATCTGCGCGTCGCTGTTCACGGGGCCGTCAAAGGGGTTGCGGAACAGCTGGAACTGGCGCTTGGCCTCGGCGCTGAGCGCGGCTTTCATGGGCAGCATGTCGTGGTCCTCATTCAGGGGTGGTTTTGCGTCTGCGGGGCGCGCAGCAGGCTTGGGCGGGACGTAGGGCGGCAGATCGGGCGCACGCGCATCAGGGCCGCGTGTGGGACTGACCTGGCCGGTCTGGCGGCCAAAGCCGTGGAAGAGCGTCTGCAGCTCTTCGTCTGTGGCGCCGCGCTCTTCCATCAGCTTCAGAAGTGAAGCGGTGAGCTGTTCGCGCGGCGTGTTCACCGGCCAGGTGTTGCTCAGCAAGTTGGCGATGGCCGTTCTGCTGATGCCGGTGGCTTCGGCCATCACCGTGACGCTCACGCCCAGGCGCGAAGCGACGACGCCCAGGTTCAGCTTGCGGCCCGGCGGCGGGTTGTCCAGGTCCACTTGAGAAGTGGCGCGTGCCAGCGTTTCGCGGCGGCCCATCATTCGTCTCCGACCGCGCGCAGGCGCGGCATGTTGTTGTTGACAACAGGTTGGTTGGTGGTGAACAACGCGGCGATCGCGTCCAGCGCCTCTTCAGGCACGCCAGGATTCGCCGGGTCGCTGTACTGCGCAGAAACGTGTGCATAGACCTGGGGCGAATAGCGTTCGCCCAGCTGGTCCTTCAGGCGCTGGCAGGCTTCCACCACGCTCAGGCGGCGGCTCTCCACCTTGCGGCTGGGCAGTTCCAGCGGCGTGGTGCGCCGTGGCAGGTAGGTGGGCACCTGCGTGGCCTTCACGTCGGCCATTGAGTCCACCAGGCCGGCATAGGCCGCCTTGTGGGCCTTGCGTGCGGCTTCGGCTTCGTCCACGGTGGGCAGGCCGTCGCCGGTCTTGTAGGCCTGGCGGGTGAGCGCATTGCGGTTGTGGTCCACGTCGCTGAAGCCAGCGCGGCGCATCTGCTCGCCCCACACCGGCGCGTCCACCGGGAAGCCGCCTGCGTCCAGCGCTTCGGGCTGCACCACGTGCCAGGTTTCCACACCCGTGTCCGGGTCGGTGAACAGCACGTCGATCGCCGGCGCGCGGAAGGGGTTGGACTGCACCGTCACGCTCATGCCGGCGCGGGCACCTGGCACCAGCTTCAGCAGGTAGGCCACGGCCGGTGAGCCGAAGCTGATGCGCATGTCGTTGCCCACGCGGCGCGTCACCGGCTCGCGCACCGCGGCTTCGCGCAGCGCTTCCAGGCTGGACGGCACACGCAGCTGGTCAGCGGTGATCCGCATCCACGCGCCGAAGCGGGTCTGCTGGTGGCGGCCGTGGACGTTGTTGGAGCAATAGGCGTTGGCCCAGAGCTGGATGTCTTCGTTGAGCTTGTCCAGCGTCACATCACTGGGTTCGCGGAAGCGGAAGCGCGTCTCGAAGTGCATTCGCGCGATGTCGTGCGCCTTCTCCACGCTGCCGGTGACGCGGGCCGCACCTGGTGCGTGGTGGATCAGCTCCACGCCCACGCGCTTGCAGAAGTTGCGGATCAGGTGGCCCTTGTTGGCCGGGCCCGGGTCCATCACCAGGATCACCGGCACACCGTGCATGGGGCCGTCCTGTTTCCACATGGCCCAGGTCACAAAGTCCAGCAGGTTTTCGGCCGACTCACCGCCCAGGTAGTAGCGGAACTTGAGCGAGTGGCTGTAGTGGTCCGCCGCGGCATAGCGCGTCAGCAAGTCCGAGCTGGCCTTGACCAGGTTGGCCACCTTGTTCTTGTAAAACTGGTCTTCAGGCATCCAGCGCAGGCGGCCGCCCGGCAGGTAGTAGTACGCGCCCGTGGTGCTGTCCATCTGCCACACGTGGTTCGGGTGCAGGCTGCGCATCACCAGGCTGGGCTCAGGCAGCGCCATCTGGTCCGGGTGCAGCTGGCGGGCAGACAGCTGCCTGCTGGCGGTGGTTTCGTGCACGTCGCGGCTGAGCTGGCCACTGGCCAGCAGCATGTCCAGCGCCGTGCGCACGGGCATGCGCTGGCCCTTCTTGTTCAGGCTGGCGCGCAGCACGCCGGCCACCAGCACGATCTCTGCATCCGTCAGCACGCTGACCCTGGCGTCAGACCGCTGCTTGCGGCCTGACTCAAAGCCGGCGCCGGCCAGCTTGCGGTAGGTGGTGGCCGTGCTGCACCCCAGGGCCTGCGCGACGCGCTCCACGATGGGCGCGCGGTCACCGCGTGGCGCACGCAGCAGCTCTTCGCGGGCGCGGCCCAGAATGTCGTGTTCGGTGGCTGTGAGCATGGGGTGTCGGGTATGGCCTTGGTGTGCGCCCTGGATCACTTGCGGCTGCGCCGCGGCGTGCTGCCGCCGCGGGCTTTGGCCTCTTCCAGCGGCGCGGCCCACATGGGCGACACGCGTTCGGCCAGGTCCACGGTGATGGCGCGTTCAAGGCACGCGTCCACCATGCGTTGCACCAGGTAGTCCAGGCTGCTGCGGGCGCAGGTTTCGGCGGACTGCGTGGCGGGCGCGCCGATGGTTTCGTCAACCGCGGCCAGCAGCATCAGCAGCGCGTTTTCGGCTTCCAGCGTGCGCATGCGCAGCTCTTCCACCTGGGCGGCTTCGGCCTCTTCCATCGTGGCGTTCTGGCGGCCGGCCAGCTGCTCTTCCAGCTTGTCGAGCTTGGTGCTCTTGTTCTGGATGACCTTGTCTTTGGCGGCGGCGGCCTTCCTGGCGTCACTCAAGGCGGTGCGCAGTTCGCGCACCGACATCGCCTGGATGTCGTCAATCGTGTGGCCTGCCAGCGTGCCGCCCTCAGCCAGTTCGGCCAGGTCGTCGTCCGGCTCGGAAACCAGGTCCAGCAGCTTGCTGGTGCCCAAAAGCGCATACGTCTGCGCTTTTGAAGCCAGCGCCGGCGACAGGAACTTGGCTGCAGCCTGCATGGCCACCTGCGCGGTGCGGGCGCTCATGTGCAGCTCGTTCACCACGATGTCCTGCCAGCTGCCGTGCGGTTCGTGCTCTTTCAGCAGGATCAGCCGCTTGCCCGTCTGCAGGATGCCTTCGGCTGCCTGTGCCATGAAGAAGCGCGCTTCACTCACCACGCGGCTGCGGTCATAGGCCAGCCCGTCGCCGAAGCGTTCAACGATCTCAGCGCTGCGCTTGGACAGCTCGGTGAGTGCCTTGCTGCCCTCTTTCAGCGCAGCGGTGTTCATCTGATCCCCGTGCGGCACGGGGTCGGGATTGGGCTTGCGGGCCATTGATCAGTCCTTGGGAGTGGTGGGGTCAGGAGTCGCTACGGCTGTAGCGCTGGGAGACTTCGGCCAGCTTGGTTCTGGCCCGGTCGATGGCGGTCATGTGGCGCGTGGCGATCTGCACCACCTGCGGCCCCAGGCGCCAACGGTTCGTGGGGCTGATCTGCTCAGCCCAGCCGAAGTGCTTCAGGTTGGCCAGGTCGCGTGTGACCTGGCTGGGATGGCACGACACCAGCTTGGCGATGTCGCCCGGCGCCAGGCCGTCCACTTCCTGCCCGGCCAGCGTGCGGATCACTTCCATCAGCCGCTGCTGGCTGTCGTTGATGTACTTGTCGTCGCTCATGCTGGGCTCTCTTCGTTGGGCGTCAACGGGTACATGGCTGCCTGCAGGCGTTCGCCCAGGCCGGGGTGGCAGCGGTTCAGCGCGTCCAGCAGCTCACCGATCACTTCGGTGCGGTGGTCTTCCAGGTCGCCCACGGGCACGTGGTTAGCTTCGGCGCGCACCTGTAGCCGCGCGGCTTTGTGTTCTGCGGTCTGAAGCATCAGCAGCACTTCGCTGACCAGGTGGGTGTTCGGGTTCATGCGGCCTTCTTGGGTTGGATGGGGGCGCGGCGGGTGCGGGACTGCTGCGCTTCGATCAACGGGTACTTGCCGGGCCAGAGTTCGCCAACTGGCAAACCGGTCAGCTCGCTGATGCGAAGTGCGATGCGCGCTGAAGCCATGCGGCCGGTAAGGACCAGGTGCACAGCGCCGTGCGAAATGCATCTGCCGTCAGCGCCCGTCAGCGAACGGGCGACTTGGGCCTGACTGCTGCCCGCCTTGCGAAGAGCTGCGCTGATGTCTGCCGGATGCATGGGGTAGTAAGCTAGGGGGTGGTATCGGATGCGAATTGCGGCTGATACTAGATGCGAAATACTCCAACGTCAACGGGGCAGATGCAAAAAAGTCCTTCCTTCGCTGCTGACGGCCGCTCGATCGTTGAGCGGCTTATGCAGGTCTATGCCTGCACAAGCCTTCCGCAGCTGGCGCTGGCTATGGGGGAAGACCTCTCCGCAGTGAAGGGCTGGAAGCAACGCGGATCGGTGCCCATCAACCACTGCGTGCATGCCGCAGAGGAGACAAATTGCAGCCTGGACTGGCTGGTGCGGGGCAGGGGCAAGATGCATATCACATCTGATGCGCTGACGCAGTCCGCATCCGATGCGACCGCCGTGATCGGGACGACGGGGCCGTTCGACATCCCTCCGTTGGGGGCTCTGAGGGCCTACGTGGCTGAAGAAGGGCCTGCGCCGTGGCGTACGGTGAGAGCGCTAGCTAACACGCAACCCGGGGGGTCCTCGGGTATCCCCGCCGACGTGGGCAATTCCCGCGCTGCTTTACTGAGGCCACGGGAAGCGGGGGCTGCCCGACCCTTGTTGCTTTCACTTCCCTCGGGAGAGCAGGGCGGGCCTATTGAGGAATACGAGTTGATCCCCAAGCACATGCGCACGGCGCTGGCCGGGAGCGGCGGCATTGGCGCCGGTCCCGACGACGATCAGGTTGACCTGGTCGGAGAAATGGCCTTCAGCTTCGACTGGATGCGCCGCAACCTTGCGCACACCACTGGCAGGCTCACCACTATCCAGGTTAGGGGTGACAGCATGGCCTCAACACTGCTCGATGGTGAGACCATCGTGATTGATGAGGGTGTCCAGGTAGTAGAGGTAGACGGCATCTATGTCTTGGATGTCTACGGCCGCCGCCTGGTCAAGCGTGTGCAGCACCTGGTGGATGGCACGCTTGTGTTGATCAGCGACAACCAGAGCTACCAGCGCGAGACGATCCCAAGGGGGCTCGCGCGCGAAGTACGCGTCATAGGGAGAATGGTGTGGCCAAGAGTTCGATAGCAGGTGCTTCGCGTGGCTTTGCATGGGTGTGCGCCGCTGCAGCGGTCATGGCACTTTCAGGCTGCGCCACTGTTGTGTCCGAGCCAGTGCCCTTAAGCGCGGCACGTCATGCGCCAGCTACGCGCGTCTTCGGAGAGGCCGCCACAGACGCTGACTCGACGGTGGTCTTCATCCGCGATATTTCCATGTACGGCTCGCCCTGCATGTACGGCCTGTGGGTCAACGATGCATTGGTGGCCAGGCTTGCGATTGGTGAGCGCGTGGAACTTCGCGTGCGTGGT
Source organism: uncultured beta proteobacterium (assembly GCA_963750785.1). Taxonomy (GTDB): domain Bacteria; phylum Pseudomonadota; class Gammaproteobacteria; order Burkholderiales; family Burkholderiaceae_C; genus Rubrivivax. Next base: position 975,672 of record CAVVSC010000017.1, read on the forward strand.
GGCGAGCTGCGAGTGAGCACCACACGCGATCCGCAGGGGCAAGGCTTGTGCAGCAGCTTCCTTGGAAAGCAGAAAATCGACCGCGTGGTGAATGTGGAGCCCGGCTCCACGAAGGTCTACCGCATGTATATGCTGGAGAGCGGTGGAATGGACATCGTGCGCGGCGAGAGCTGACCAGCCAGCCCTGAAGCCTGAGCCCCAACGCTCAGGAAATTCTTCACCTTCCAGTTGAGTCGCGCGGGCGCGAAAGTGCCCGCATGCCACTCGACGCGGGCAAAGACCCCACCTACCCCGCCGCCATTGCGCGGCCGGTCAGCCAGCTGATCATCCATTGCAGTGCTACGCCTTCGGGCAAGGCACTGCAGGGCTGCGCGCCCGTGGTGATCGACGCCTGGCACCTGGCCCGCGGCTTCCGCCGCAGCCCTGTTGCGCGGCGTGCGTTCAATCCGGACCTGGCCGCCATCGGGTACCACTACCTGGTGGACCTGGACGGCTGCATCTGGACGGGCCGGCATGTGGATGAAGTCGGCGCGCACGTGGCCGGCCACAACGCCTACAGCCTGGGCGTGTGCCTGGTGGGTGGCGCTGAACGTGAAGCCCGCTACACGCAGGACCAGTGGGACTTCCTGGCCCTGCTGGTACGCCGCCTGCTGCCGCTGTGCAAGCCCGGCTGCGCTGTGCTGGGCCACCGCGACCTGTCGCCGGACTCCAATGGCAACAAGGTCGTGGAGCCGCAGGAATGGCTGAAGACGTGCCCCGGCTTTGACGTGACCGCCTGGGTTGCGCGCGGGATGCGGCCGCTGCCCTTCAACGTGTACCCGGACCGGGCAGGGCCCAAGTGATGCCGTCCGGCGTGCCCATCGTTGCGATCACCTACGGCACCAAGCCCTGGTGGAAGAGCCGCACCCTGTGGCTGAACATCGTGGTCCTGGCCCTGGCCGCGGCTGAAGCCAAGCTGCAGATCCTGCAGCCCGTGCTGAAGGTGGACGTGTACACCTGGCTGAGCTTTGTGCTGCCACTGTTGAACGTGGCGCTGCGCAGCGTGACGGCCCAGCCGCTGACGCTGGGCCAACAGCCAACCGCTGCTGTCACCCAAGACGTGACGCAGGAGCCCAAGCCTTGAACAGCCTGGCCGTGCGCGCGCTGGCCGCGCTGGGCTACAGCCTGGCGCTGCTGCTGGGCGGCGTGTGGATGGGTCACCACCTAGCCGGCGTGGAAGCCGATGCCGCGCAGGCCAAGGTGCTGAAGGCAGAACGCGTGAAGGCCGACAAGGACCGCCGCGACGCCGACGCCCGCTTCGACGCGCTCAACGAACAGCTGCGCGCCAAAGGCCGCTACGCCACCACCCTGGAAGAGAGGTCCCGCCATGCAGCACCGCTTGCTGTGGTTTCCCGCGCTGTGGCTTGCAGCCCTGTGCAGCTTGCGCAACCCGTTTTCACAGATGGTGCCGCCGCAGCCGCGCCCCGCGTGGGTGACACCCAGGCGGACCTGGCCCAGCCTGCTGTGCAGCTCAGTCTGGGCGCTGTCAGCCTGTGGAACAGCGCCCTTGCCGGTTCAGACGTGGCAGCCGATTCCTGCAGTCCTGCTGACCCAGCCAGCCCAGCCTGTGCTGCTGCAAGCACGGCGAGCCTTGAAGACGCCTGGGCCAACCACCGAAGCAACGCCCTGAGCTGCGCCGAAGACCGCGCGCGCCTTGCTGCGCTCACCGCCCTCATCAAGCAACGCCAGGACGGCGCACGCCCATGAACACTGATGACCCGATACGCCTGCTGAGCCTGCTGCTGCACGCGGCGGAAATGTTGGCGCTTGCGGCCTTGTGGCTGCGCAAGCCTGGTGAGACAGCCATTGAAGCCGTCAAGGCAGTGGACGGACGCGTGGACGTGCTGCAGGAGCGCATCAGCCACATGCCGGACACCGGCGAACACGAAGAGCTGAAGGGCACCGTCAAGGCCGTGCAGGCTTCATTGGCGGGCATCCAGGAAACGCAGTCTTCAACGCGCGCCGCCGTGGCCCGAATCGAAACCTACCTGCTGAGCCACGGTCGCTGAGATGACGCTGAGCTACGCCGAATTCGAAGCCCAGGACCGCCGCCTGGTGGTGCTGCGCGCGTTGCAGCACGCCTTCCAGTACCGCAGCAATGCCATGCTGCTGCGCCGCTACTGCGCGGCTGTGGGCCACACCGTCAGCGCGGACCGACTGGAACAAGACCTGGCCTGGCTGCGCGAACAAGACCTGGTGGACCTGAACAACGCCGAAGGCGTCACCGTGGCCACGCTCACGCAGCGCGGGCTGGACGTGGCCACCGGCAGCGCTGAAGCGCCTGGCGTAGCGCGCCCCGCGCCGGGCTTCTAAGAGCAACCTCATGCCGCCCGTGCGCAAGATCGCCAAGGCACCGCCGGAGATCCGGCAGTGGCTGGAACGCACGTTCGTGGAACGGGCCTACGGCGACATCGAAGCCATCACGCAGGAACTGAACGAGCTGATGAAGCGCGCCGGCGTGGCCATCACCATCGGCAAGAGCGCCGTGGGTGAAGAGAGTCAGCGCGTGCGCAGGGCGCATGAAGCCATTGCCGCGACGACGCGCAGCATGCAGCTGCTGGCCAACACGGCCCGCGACGACGCAGATCTGCGCGGCGAAGCACTCAACGCCAAGCTGAGCACGGACCTGTTTGAAGTGCTGCTGCTGGCCGGTGAGGCCGAAGCCGAACCGGACCACGCCAAGCGCGTGACGATGCTCAACAAAGCCAGCCTGGCCAGCGCCAGGCTCACCACCACCAGCGTGCGGCAGCGCCAGTGGCGCCACCAGGTGGAAGAACGCGCCAAGGCCGCGGCCGACGCCGTCACCAAGATCGCCAAGACCGGCGGCCTGAAGCCCGACCAGGTGCGCGAGATCCGCGCCCAGATCATGGGCATCAGCACAGCACATCAACCGAGCAAACAGGCGACGGCTGGGCGCCCGCATTCAGACACACCAGCCACCACCGCATAGGAGCGACACACCATGAACTTCCCGAAAACTCTCCGCATGAACGTCGCCACCGTGGCGTTGATGGCAGCTGCCGTCTTCGCGGTGGCCGTCCCGGCCTACGTGGCCCAGCAGACGCCCAGCGAAGCCGCGCTGAGCATCAGCACCACGGACCGCACGGCCCGTGCGCAGACGCTGATCACCCAAGCCGGCGCCAGCGCGAAGCTGAAGCTCTACAACGGCACACGGCCTTCCGGTACCGGCGCTGTCAGCGGCGGCAACACGCTGCTGGCCAGCGGCACCTTCGGCAGCACCATCGGCACTGCGACCAGCGGCACCATCGACTTCGACGAAGCCGGCTTCACGCAATCCAGCGGCGGCTTCACCAGCGGCACGCCGACCTTCGCGGACATCACCACCAGTGCGGACCGCGTGGTGATGCGCATCGACATCGGCGCCGGTGCCGGCAACTGGCAGTTCACTGGCACGGTCACCACGGGTCAGAACATCACGCTGACCACGCTGGTGATCACCGAAGGCAACGCGAACTGACCTGGACCGACTGAGCTGGGGTACAGGGAATGGCTGACGCAAAGCCGGTGACGATCGCTGGGCCTGGGCCGCGGCTGTATGGCGGGCTGTTCGCAGCGGCTGTGCTGACGGGCGGTCTGGTGGCGGGTGACGCGGTTGCCAGTGGTGAGTTGAGCAACGTGCCTGAACCACCCACCACCGGCATCACCGCCACCAAGCTACGCGGTGGCAGCGCCGGCCTGAAGTACTTCGCCCTGTTTCAAGCCTTCAAGAAGGGCGACGTACCCAGCGGCCAGACATTGGCTGGGCTGCAGATGACGGTGCGCAATCGCTGGCCGGACGGCAGCGTCAAGCTTGCGCTGCTGGCCGGTGCTGCCGTCATCACGGCGGCCACTGATCGGCCTGTTGGCATGGCGCTGGGCGCGGCGGTGTCGGGTTCCAACCTGACTCTGACGCACCTGCAGGCAGCGGCGCCCGTTGCGGTCTTCGGCTGCGGCGCCTTTGGCACGGTCACGCTTTCCGGCTCAGCTCTGGCCAGCCCATTCGATCAGGTCGCGGCCGGGCCGCTGATGTCGTCGTGGCGGTACCGCATGCCCGTGGGCAGTGATCCGCACCTGGTGGCCTGGGCTGAGGTCCGCCTGTTTGCCGACGGCTCCGTGGCGATCTTGCCTTGGCACGAGAACGGCTACCTGACAGGCTCAGCCCACACCAACAAGTCGGCCATCTTCACGTTCACGCTGAACGGCACGCTTCGGTACACCAGCGGCAGCGCGCTGGATATGAAGCACCACCAGAAGATCACGCTGATCTCTGGCGGCGCCATCGAGCATTGGACTGGCTCAGATCCAGGCATCTGGCCGATCCACGATCAGGACTACCTGGAGAGCACCGAGCTTTTGCCCGCCTACTACGGCGCAATGGCCGCAGGCTCGGCCGAGGTCACCGAGCTGCCGACCACCTTCACGCCGTTGGCGCAGGGCGTCTACAACTACGGCAGCGACAGCATGGGGTCCACGGGATTCCAGGAACCGATTGGCCTGCTGCCGCAGCACGACGGCATTGTGATGACGGCGCACGACACCGACCGGGTGACGGCCGTGCGCGCAGCGGTCCAGGCGGGCTACTCGGCGGGCCGGTATGGCATCCACTTCCGCGACGCCACGACCAACGGCATCCCCCGCCTCACCGACTACCCGACGCTGGTGCTGCGTGACAGCGCGGGCCTGAAGGACACAGGCGCCAGCACCACCAGCACCTACAGCCCGGCCGTGACGGGTGGCAACGCCCCGCAATGGGACCCGGCTCACTGCCCTGCGGTCGGCTACATGGCCTACCTCCTGACGGGCCACGTGTACCACCTGGATACGGTGCTGTTTGCGCACGTTGCCAACCACTTCAACGTCACTGACTGGGCGCGAGGCGCTGGGCGCGGAAACGTGGTTGGCTACCCGGTCTATGCGCCCCTGGCAGGCTACACAGGCGCCAGTGGCGTGTGCACGAGCAAGGTGCAGACCCGCACGGACGCATGGTGGTTCCGCTCGCTGATCCAGGCGCTGACCGTGGTTCCGGATGCTGACGCTTCTGGCGTTCGTGCCGACCTCATCGCTTCGGTGCAGGCCAACTGCCTGTACTACAGCACCTACTACAACAACACAGTCAACAACCCGTTCGGCATCACGGAGCCGGCTGGAGGTGAGGACTATGGCGACCCCTACGGTCGCGTGTCCATGTTCCAGCAGGACTTCGTGACTGCGGTGTGGGGTTGGGCGCTGTCGCTGGACTTGCCGATCAGCAGCACGGCCAAGACGCAGATGGGCAACTTCTTCGCGTGGAAAGCGCAGAGTGTTGTCTACCGCCTGGGCTTGAGCAGTGACTTCTGGTACATCAACGCCGGCACGTACACCCTCCGTATCAGCAGCTCGGCATTGCAGCCGATCAATTACTTCGAGGGCACCGGCCCGTGGGCTGCGAACTGGGCGGCTGTCTATGCGCTGACCATGACGGCCAACACCGCATGGGCTGGCAGCACTGAGGGTGTCCTGGCAGGTGAGTTCTTCCCGGAGACGGGCGCGGGCCTCATCCCGGCCATGTGGAACAACATGCAGCCGGCCATCAGCTACGCGGTGCGGCACGGTGTTTCTGGGGCCAGCGCCGCCTACGCCCGCATAAAGGCGGCATCCAACTGGTCTGCCTTGGCGGCTGGTTTCAGCCTGCGTCCAGGCTGGGGTATGAAGCCGCTGCTGGACCCTGTGGCAACGCCGACCTGGTTGTTAGGCGTCCCGCTCCTGCAGTGGGCCGACATGGGCGCAGCCAGCGCGTTGTCTGGCGCGCCGCTGAACGCATGGGGCACGTTGGTCCCGATCGACGGCACAGGCACGCTCGTGTCGGCCGCAAACGGCGGGCATACAGACAGCAGCGACAACCGCGTTACCAGCATCGACATCACGCAAAACGCGCCGGCTTGGACGCCGCGCATTGCGCCGAGCCCAAGCGTCACCATTGACGCGCCCTACATGCCAGATGGCAAGCCGGTGAGCCGCCACGGCTACCACCACGCGCACTACATCGCGCAGCGCGGGCGGGTGATGCTGTTCGCCGCCGAGGGCATCAACGAAAGCGGCGGGTGGGCTGGCAAGGTCGATGGCGTCCGGGTGAGCGACTGGACATGGGACTGTGTGACGGGAGCGGCCACATATCCGCCGCTTGAGCCTTTCGGTAGAGGTTATGGCATTGCCCGTGACCCCCGAACCGGCAACGTGTGGACGGCGGCGGGGTGGTTGTGGGACTGCGCCGCGAACGCCTGGAGTCAGCCTGTCACCCAGCAGTTGTCAAGCTCCTACGTGCGGAATCCATTCCCCTTTGACACGCTTCGCAATCAGTTCTTCACGATGCAGTGGGCCGATGGGCGGGGCTACTCCGAAAGCATTGGCTTCTTGGCAAAGGTGCTGCATCCGACCACGGGCGTGCTCACCACCATCACATTCAGCGCCGGTTCGGCTGCCGCGCTCGCACAGTTACTTGCCGACAAGCCGGCCTACATGGGCGGTGACTACGACACGGTGAACGACAACTATGTCTTCTATCCCAGCCAGTCTTTCGCGAGCGGCGTGGTGCTGCTTCCAAACCGACTGTATCGAGTCACGCCGAACAACACCAACGTCTGGGACATGGACCTGATGACCGTTGCTGGCACCCCGGACACAACTCCGAGCGGCGGCGCAGGCATCAACGGGCGCTTCAGGTACATCAACACGGCCGTGTTCAAGGGCTTCGTGATGTTCCCTCGCCAAGACGCCCGGGGTTGGGCATTCAGAACATCCAACTGAGCAAACGAACATGCCCTCAACCGTCACCAAGACCATCGGCTCAGGCGGCGACTACGCGACAGTCGCCGCTTGGTGGGCTGCGATCCCGGCCAACCTTGTGACGGCCGACGTGATCCATCGTGGCGAGCTGCTCGACCAAGAGCACGACTGCACACCGACGATCACGTTCAGCGGCAAGACGGTTGACGCCACCCGGTACATCGAGTTGACGACCGCCACTGGGGCCTCGTGGACCGATGTGCCGTCCAACCCCATGCGCTACGGCTACAAAGCGCGGATCAAGACCAACTACGACTACGGCATCGGGTTCTTCGTGGATGCCGGGCAGGTTATGCGCCTGTCCAAGTTCCAGGTCATCAACCTGGGCACCGGCTACACGCTGGACTACGGCATGACTGGTGGCGGCCCCGCCGACATGGACCGGGTGTTGATAGAAGGCCGCGCTGCGCCAAATGCATTTGCAGGTGTTGCGCAGATCGGCGGCGGCGTGACTTCCAAAGTGCGCCAATGCGTGGTCATCCGCACGAACAACTACAACGACGCCCCGGTCGTCGCGCTGCGTGCTGAGACCTTCGGATGCACGTTTGTCAACCTCGGGACGGCTATTCCAAACGTGATTCTCGGTGACTCTGACACCGGCCGAATCATGAAGAACTGCGGTGTCTTCGGCGGCACGAATGCGCTTGGTGGTTCCAGCACCTGGGCCGCTTCAGGATGCGCAACGGATGATGCTTCGCCGCTCGCTGGTTTCACAACCGTTGCCTTCGCCACAGGCACGGGCGCGAAGTTCAACAACATCAGCGCGGGCACGCACGACTTGCGTGTGGCCAGCGGATCTTCACTGATCGGTGCTGGTGTCCAGGACCTGACCAATTCGACCGCTGATGCCTACGGCACGACGCGGAAGAACCCACCCGACGCCGGTGCTTTCGAAACGCCACCTGTTGCCCCAGTCCTGACCGGCAACATCACCGCCGACGACTCCGCTCCCACAGGCTCACTCGCCCCCACACCGCCGTCCAGTCTGGCCGGCAGCATCACGCTCGACGAAGCCGTGGCCAGCGGCAACCTGGGCCTGCAGTTCAGCACTCTGACCACGCTGCCCTTCACCCGCAACCCCGGCGCCGGCGGCCGCGTGGTCAGCATCGCCAACGTGGCGCTGGCCGTCCTCACCGACGATGCCAACCTGGCGCGCCTGGTGGGCAGCACCGGCATCCTCATGGGCAGCAACGGCCGGCTGACGATGGCCGGCAACGTGCCCGCGCCGCCGGGCACGTCGGTGGTGGTGGTGACGCGCGAGCCGGACGGCAAGCTGGGCGTTGAGCGCTACACGCTGACCTGACCAGGCGCAGCATGAGCACCACCCACCGCTCAGACGGGCCGCTTCTGGCCGGCTACCACCACTCAGGCGATCGAGGCTTGGGCCTGCTGGCTGAGACCTTCCCGGGCACCGGCACCAACGGCCCGTCCATCCCGTTCCCCAGCCTGACCTTCCCTGCTGACAACGGCAAGGAAATCATGATCCGCATCGACCTGGTGCCGCCGCTGCTGACCACGTTCGACGTGGACGAGCTGGGCCGCGTCACGGCCGAAGGCCCGCCGGGCATTCACCAGGGCCTGTTCACCGGCTGGGCTGACGGCGTGCTGTTCACGCCCAACCCGCAAGCCACGTTCTACGTGCTGATCGGCAGCTCCGGCTTTGCCACGGGCAACCTCACCACAGACGACGCGGTGGCCAGCGGCAATCTGGTCAACACCGCGCCTGGCCAGCTCACCGGCGGCATCCAGGCCGACGACGCGGCCGCGGCGGGCCAGCTGGGCGTCAACCCGCCGTCCACGTTGGGCGGTGGCGTGGTGCTGGACGACGCCGCGCCAACCGGCGGCGTATCTGGTTACGTCGAGCCCACGGCCATCATCGGCCGCCGTGTGGTGGTGGTGGGCACGCGCCAGAGCCCCACGCGCCTTGAAGGCCTGAACGTCTCGGAGATCGACGACATCGCCTTCCGGTTCGGCGGCATCCTGCTGCCCGGCGAAGCGGTGCAGGGCTACACCTTCAGCGCCGACCCGCAGGTGGGCGTGGACTCGCGCCCCTACCCGCTGAAGGTGGGTGAGCCGCAGCGCTTCGGCTCGGACTGTATCCAGCGCGTGGACGGTTCCATTGCCGAGCCTGGTGTCACCTACCTGTTGCGTGTGGTGGCGTTGCTCACCAGCGGCCGCCAGGCCGTGGGCCGCGCGCTGGTGCGTGTCGTGCGCGCATGAAGCTGCGCCCTGAAGCCGCGCCGGCAGAGCCGGTGCCGCTGCGCGACCCCACCGCTGAGCTGCTGACCGCGGCCGCGGACGACGGCCTGGACGTGCCGGTGCTGCTGCACTACCAGCAGCTGTGGGTGGCTGACCCAGCGCAGCTGAAGGTGGCCGAGAAAGGTCGCCGCGTGGGCCTGACCTGGGCCGAGGCGTCTGACGACGTGCTCATCGCCGCGGCCGAAGGCGGCAGCAAGGTCTTCTACATCAGCGCCACGCAGGACATGGCGCGTGAGTACATCGAAGCCTGCGCGCTGTGGGCGCGCGCCTTCAACGTGGCCGCCGGCGAGCTGGGCGAAGGCATCTATGACGACGGCGACGATGCCGAAGGCAACCGCCGCTACATCAAGACTTACGAGATCGTCTTCCCGCGGTCGGGCAACCGCATCGTGGCGCTGTCCAGCCGCCCGACCAACCTGCGCGGCAAACAGGGTGTCATCGTCATCGACGAAGCTGCCTTCCACGGCGACCTGGACGCACTGCTGAAGGCCGCGATGGCCATGCTGCTGTGGGGCGACAAGGTCCGCATCATTTCCACGCACGACGGCGTGGAGAACCCCTTCAACCAGCTGGTGCAGGACATCCGCGCCGGCAAGAAGGGTGACGCCACCGAAGCCAGCGTGCACCGCATCACCTTCAGCCAGGCCGTGGCCGATGGCCTGTATCACCGCGTCTGCATCCGCAAAGGCAAAGCCTGGTCGCAGGCCGACCAGGACAAATGGGTGGGCGCCGCCTACCGCTTCTATGGCGACCACGCGCCCGAGGAACTGGATGCCATTCCCAGCGCCAGCGCCGGCGCGTACCTGAGCCTCACGCTCATCCAGCAGCGCATGGTGACGGCCTGGCCGAAAGACCCGGACGGACCGGTGATCATCCGCGGCAAGTGGGACGACGGCTTTGCGTACCAGTCCGAAGACGTGCGCCGCCACGCCATCAACGGCTGGCTTGAAGAGAACGTGGCGCCGCACCTGGCGCGCCTGCACAAGGGCCGCCGCCATGTGTTCGGCGAAGACTTTGCGCGCAACCGCGACCAGGCCGTCACCACCATCCTGGAAGAAGACACGGACCTGACGCACAGGCCGCGCATCACCATCGAGCTGGCCAACTGCCCGTTCAGCTGCCAGGAACAGATCCTGGAATACGTCATCCGCCGGCTGCCGCGCTTCCGCGGTGGTGCGATGGACGCCACCGGCAATGGCGCAGCACTGGCTGAGAAGATGGCGCAGATCTTCGGCGTGGAGATGATCGAACAGGTCAAGCTCAACGACACGTTCTATCTGAACCACATGCCGAAGCTCAAGGCCGGGCTGCAGGACGGCACGCTCACCGACCTGGCGCGCGACGACGAACACCAGGTGGACTTGCGCGCCATCAAGATGGTGCAGGGCATCCCCAAGGTGCCGCGCGATGCGCGCCAGTCCACCGCACAGGCAGCAGCTGCAGCTGACGGCGGCAGCAAGCAGCAGCGGCACGGTGACTTCGCCATCGCCCTGTTCCTGGCCGAGTACGCCTTCAGCCGTGAGGCGGGTGAGATCGCCTGGACGCCGGCGCCTGGCCGCAGCAGCCGCGCTGAGCGTGGCGACGATGAGCGGCGCCGCATGCGCATGCGGCCCGACAACCTGGCCGCTGACACCGGCTTCGGCGGCAGTTTTGGTGGCAAGGCGGGCTGGTGATGGGCCGCCTTGACTACCGCGCAAGCGCTTTTGCGGCAGAGCCTGCCACCCCCCAGAGTCCCGCCGACCCGTTCATGAACGTTCAAAAGGCCCCTGAAGGGGTGTCGGACGTACCAACGGCACACCCCCCCCTGAAAAAACGCCGCTACGGGGCTGTTTTGCAAACTGAGGTTTTCAAGCCATGACCACCATCCTGGGCCCCGATGGCCGTCCGCTGGACCTGGCCGGAATCATGCGCGGCATCGACAAGCCGCAGACCGCGCAGCTGGGTGCCATCCGCCGCGAATTCGACCGCCACCCGGCCAAGGGCCTGACGCCCGCCAAGCTAGCCACCATCATGAAGCGCGCCGAAGAAGGCGACCTGGTGGGGCAGTCGGAGCTGGCCGACGACATGGAAGAGCGTGACGCACACCTCTATGCCGAACTGGGCAAGCGCCGCGGCGCCATCACGGCGCTTGAGTGGAGCATTGCGCCACCGAAGAACCCGACGCCTGAAGAAGAGAAGCTGACCGACCAGGTCCGCGACTGGGTGGGTATGTTGACGGCGCATGCCAATGGCGTGCACGGCGGCATGGAACTGCTGCTGGCTGCCATGACGGCCGGTGTGCTGCCCGGCTACGCGCCGATTGAGCTGACCTGGAACCTGCAGCCCGACAGCACCGGCCGCCAGGTGCTGGTGCCGGACGCCACGCTGCAGCCGCAGAGCTGGTTCACCACAAGCCCTGACCGCCGCCGCTTCCTGCTGCGCAGCCAGACCAACCAGGTGACGGACCCGGACCTGTCGCCGGTGATGGGTGAAGAGCTGCGGCCGCTGGCCTGGCTGATGCACGTGCACCCGGCGCGCAACGGCTACCTGGCGCGCATGAGCCTGGCGCGTGTGCTGTTCTGGCCGTACCTGTTCAAGAACTTCGCGGTGCGCGACCTGGCGGAATTCCTGGAGATCTACGGCCTGCCGCTGCGACTGGGCAAGTACCCGGCCGGCGCGGGTGACGATGAGAAGCTGACGCTGCTGCGCGCGGTGACGGACATCGGCCACAACGCCGCCGGCATCATCCCGCAGAACATGGCGCTGGAATTCGAGGCCGCGGCCGCCGGCACCGAAGTGCCTTTCGTGGCCATGTGGGACCGGCTGGACGCCGCAGAGAGCAAGGCCATCCTGGGCCAGACGCTCAGCGCCAGTGAAGGCCAGCACGGCACACAGGCGCTGGGCCAGGTGCACAACGACGTGCGCATGGACATCCGCGACGCCGACGCTGAGCTGTACGAAGGCAGCTTCACGCGCCAGATCATCGGCCCGCTGTGCATGCTGAACGCGCCAGGCGTGAACATGCGCCGGCTGCCGCGCCTGGTCATCGACACCGGCGAGCCGGAAGACCTGCAGGTCTACGCCGACAACCTGCCCAAGCTGGTGAAGATGGGCATGAAGATCAAGAAGCAGTGGGCGCACGACAAGCTGAAGATCCCGCTGGCTGAAGACGATGTCGAGATCCTGGTCAGCGCGCCCGAGCCGGCGCCAGGCGCCACCCAGCCGGGCAAGCCTGGCCAGCCGCCGAAGCCGGACGACAAGAAGGCGTTTGCGCAGCTGATCGCGCGGGCGCTGGCCGGCCAGGTCAACCGCCCCGCCAGGTCGCCCGACCCCGAACAAGACCTGGTGGACCAGCTGGTGGACGAACAGACGGCGCAGTGGCAACCGCTGCTGGGCCCGATGGTGGAGCCGCTGCTGGCCGAAGTTGAAAAGGCGCTTGCTTCAGGTGAAAGCCTGGAAGCGTTCGCGGCCCGGCTGCCGAACCTGATCCACCAGATCGACGGACAGCCAATCACCGAAGCCCTTGCCCGCGCCGCCTTCGGCGCGCGCCTGGCGGGTGAGTCGGACATCGACCTTTGACCAACCACAGGAGCAGACACATGGAACGCATCCAGTCGCCGCGAACGGACGACGGCGCCATCGAACAAGAGATCCTGGCTAAGGGGCTGACGGCGCCGCGCGTGACGCCGGCCGCCATCGAGGCCAACATCGTGGACACCGAGATCGTCAAGCACGTGGCCAAGTCCGGCCAGGTGTTGCGCTGGGCAGTGCTGAATACGCGTTGCGGCTATGCCGTCACCGGCAAGCCATCGGCATCGGTGTCTGCAGAGAACGATGACGCCGAGATCGGCGAGAAAGTGGCCATCGCCAACGCGCGCGAAGAAATGTGGCCGCTGATGGGGTATGAGCTGAAGAGCAGGCTCAGCGCCGGCTGACTGCATGCCGGTCGCCACACCCGCCGGCTTCCAGCTCGGCGCCATCCGCCCCGAAGACGCCATCCACGTCTTCCAGCAGCGCGGCCTGTTGCGGCCCAGCTTCCGCTGGCAGGACGTGTGGCAGCAGGAGCACACGCGCGCCTTTGCAGTGGCGGGTGTCATGCGGCTGGACATCCTGGCCGACATCCGCAAGGCCGTGGACGCGGTGGTGGAACAGGGCGGCGACCTGGCCATGTTCAACAAGGAACTCAAGGCCACGCTCATCCGCAAAGGCTGGTGGGGCAACCTTGAGATCACCGACCAGGCCACCGGCGAAGTGCGCAAGACGAAGTTCAACGACGCACGGCTGCGCCTCATCTTCGACGTGAACATGCGGCAGAGCCACGCCGCCGGCCGTTGGCAGCGTGTGATGCGCGGCCGCCTGCCGCTGCTGGTCTACCGCACCATGCGTGACGAACGGGTGCGCGCCAGCCACAAGCCCTGGGACAACGTGGTGTTGCCCCGCGAACACCCCTGGTGGGACACGCACACGCCGCCCTGTGGCTGGCGTTGCCGCTGCAGCTTCTTCGCGGTGGACGAAGCCGGCCTGGCCAGGCTGCGCGCCAGCGCACCGGCTGACGCGCCGGTGAAGACCGAGCCGCCGGCCACGCAGTGGGTGGAGTTCCTGAACAGGAGCACCGGCCAGGTGGAACGTGTGCCGCGCGGCATCGACCCCGGCTTTGCGTACAACCCCGGCAAGGTCCATGTGCAGCGTGGCGTGGAGATGTTGGAACGCAGCCTGGCCACCGTGCAGGCCACCGCGCCGAAGGCCGGCAACACCCTGAACGTGACGCGCGCCGTGGTGGCACGCATGCGCAGTGAAAGGGCCTTCCGCGACTTCCTGCAGGCGCCGCCCAAGAACACGCCGGTGGGCATGCCTGTGGCCGCGCTGCCGTCCATGCGCGGTGAACCGCCGGTGGCCAGCGTAGCCGCCGTGAACCTGCTGGTGCAGCAGACATCAGAGACGTTTCCGCGCCTGCTGCCTGTGACGCCAGCAGGCTGGGCAATGGCCCAGGCCGTGGTGGACCAGGGCCAGCGCCTGGCGCTTCCTGGCGGTGACGTGCTGTGGTGGTGGGCCCGCGGCGCCGGTGCGAACCGCCGTGTGCATGTGCTTGAGCTGAAGCGCGGTGACCTGGTGTGGTGGGTGCAGCGCCTGGCTGCACTCAGTGTTGACGAAGCCGTGGCGCGCTACCCCGGCCTGGCCGCGCTGCTCTAGGAGACCGTGATGCAAAGCCTGGTCATCGAACTGCAAGACGACGCGCTGTTGGCCGCCATCGGCCGCGCGATCGCGCTGATGGAGAAGCCGCAGCAGCTGCTGGGCGACATCGGCGACCAGCTCGAATCGAACGCGCAGCTGCGCTGGGACGAGCGTGTGGACCCAACAGGTGCCGCGTGGGCGCCGCTGTCGCCGGCGACGAAAGAGATCTACACCAGCGAATGGTTCATCAAGGCCAACCCCGCATTCAAGGGCGGCATACCCGGCAACCTGCTTGAGCGCACGCGCCAGCTGCGCAACAGCCTGGCGCACAACGTGGGCGTGGACTACCTGGAAATCGGCACCAGCCGCCAGGTGGGCAAGAAGCAGTGGCAGGTGGGTGCGCTGATGGAATGGGGCACCAAGAACATGCCACGCCGTGGCATCCTTACGGCCAACCCGCAGACTGGCGAGCTGGGCACGGGTGATACGGACGACGTTCTGGCCATCGTCAACCAGGCGCTGGGAAGCGCCTTCAGCTGACGCCGGAGTTCATGGCCCTGCCGCTGCAGCGGCTCAGGAAATTCTTCACCTTCCAAGGGGCGCCGCGCGCACGCAAAGTGCGTCCCCATGCGCTTGCTCACCGCCTTGCTGGCTTCCACCTTCGCCCTTGCGGCGGACGGCTGGGTGCAGCTGACACCGCACGGCGAGTTCGCGGCCCGTGATGGGCGCCCAGGGCCTGGCAAGACGTGGAAGCTGAACGACACCCAAGGTGTTGCGCTGGCTGCCAGCTTCAACCAGGTCGCGGCGCAGACACCCGTTGTCATCGACTACGACCACCAGACGCTGTACCTGCAGAAGCATGGACAGAAGGCACCTGCCGCTGGCTGGATGAAGTCCGCTGAGTGGCGGCCTGGTCAGGGCCTGTTCGCCAAGACCGAGTGGACGCCCGCAGCTGCCGAACACATCAAGAACGGCGAATACCTCTTTGTCAGCCCGGTGCTGATGTACCACCCGGACACGCTGGACGTGCAAGGCGTGGCGATGGCCGCGCTTGTGAACTACCCCGCGGTGTTGGGCATGAGCCCGGCGCTTGCGCAACTCGCAACTCAGTTTGATCAGGAGCAACCTGCCATGAACCCCATCCTTGTCGCATTGCTGGCCGGTCTCGGTCTTCAAGAAACTGCCACCCAAGAGCAGGCCGTCTCCGCACTGAACGCGCTGAAGACCGCCAAGCCCGCTGTGCCGGCCGCGCTGGCCACGGCGCTGCACCTGCAGGCCGGTGCCGACGAAGCCGCGGCGCTGGCCGCTGTGGCCGCGCTGAGCAAGCCGGACACCACGGCAGCGGCTGCCGCCATGCAAGCCATTGCCGCGCTGCAGGGCCAAGTGGCTGACCTGACCGGGCGCCTGAACGCTGACAAGGTGACCAGCACAGTGGACGACGCCATCAAGGCCGGCAAGCTGCTGCCCGCCATGCGCGAATGGGCGCTCGGCCTGGGCAAGACGGACTCGGCCGCGCTCAGCACCTACCTGGCCGCCGCGCCCGTGTTGACGCTGGACGGTCAGACGCAAGGCAAGGATCTGAGCGCCGGCGGCGGCAACACCACGGCACTGGCTGCCCAGGTGGCCAAGGCCTTCGGCCTGACGCCGGAGCAGTTCGCCAAGGGCGCGCCCGCTCAAGCCTGACCACCCCGCACACCACGCACCCCACGAACTACCGGAGCACGACATGACCGCTGCCACCAAGGACCGCGACACCCAAGAGGTGCCTGGCCGTTTCCGTTCCTTCCCCGCTGCTGCCGCGGCCAAGGTCTACGCCGGCACCATCGCCGTGGTGGACGCCAGCGGCAACTGCAACAAGGGCAGCACCGCCGCCACTCTGAAGTGCGTGGGCGTGTTCGTCGCGCCCTACGACAACACGGGGGGCGCCGCCGGCGCCATCAACTTCGAGGCCGCCCGCGGCATCTTCGGCCCGTTTGCCAACAGCGCGTCCGGCGACCAGATCACCACGCCCGATGTGGGCAGCGACTGCTACATCGTGGACGACTCGACCGTTGCCAAGACCAGCGGGTCCAGCACACGCAGCGTGGCCGGCAAGGTCCACATGGTGGACAGCGTGGGCGTCTGGGTGGACTTCAAGTAAGCCGCCCGCCACAGCCAGCCGTCACACACCCGAATTCGCACACGCAGGAGAGCACTCATGCAACTCAATTCCGCCAGCCTGACCATGCTGACCCAGGCCGTCAAGGCCACCTTCATGGTCGGACTCGAAAAGAAGTCCGCACCCTGGGAGGTGGTGGCGATGGAGATCCCGTCGATGACGGCGGAAAACGTCTACCCGTACCTCAAGAGCATCGGCGTCATTCGCAAGTGGCTGGGGGACCGCGTCAAGCAGAACCTGTCCAAGGGCGAGTTCCGCCTGGTCAATGAGCCCTACGAGCACACGGAAGGCGTGCCGCGCGATGCGGTGGAAGATGACCAGTACGGCTTGTACAAGCCGCGCTTCGAGCAGATGGGCCGCAACGTGGCCAACTTCCCGAGCAAGTACGTCTACGCGATGCTGAAGACCGGCTTCACGGCGCTGGGCCCGGACGGCCAGTATTTCTTCGACGTGGACCACCCCGTGGGCAAGCCTGGCCAAGAGGTCAGCGTGAGCAACTTCATGGGCGGCAGCGGTGAGGGCTGGTACATCGTGGACGACAGCCAGGCGGTGAAGCCGCTGATCTATCAGCCGCGCCGGGCCTTCGACCTGGTGACCATGTTCGACGCGGACTCTCCCAATGTCTTCTGGCAGAAGGAATACGTCTACGGTGTGGACGGCCGCGCCGGCTTTGGCTTCGGCCCCTACTGGCAGCTGTGCTTCGCTTCCAAGCAGACGGTGGACGAAACCAACGTCCTGGCAGCGCTGACCGCGATGGCAAGCCAGAAGGACGACGACGGCACGCCGCTGGGCATCGTCGGCCGCAAGTTCGTGTGCAGCCCGACCCTTGCCGAGGCCGCCAAGAAGCTCTTCGCCAACCAGTACCTGGCGGGCGGCGCGAGCAACACGCTCTACAACCGCCTGCAGGTGATTGAAGTGCCCTGGCTGCTGTGAGCTGCCTGACCCGCTGAACACAACCCTCATCTGGAGCAACGCACATGGCAACCACCAAGAAGGCCAAGGCCGCAGGCCCGGCCACCAAGGGCCTGCAAGTCACCGCGAAGCGCGACGGCTTCCGCCGCGCCGGCATCGAGTTCAACGGCACCAACACGCTGCCAATGAGCGAGCTGACCGAAGACCAGGTGGAAGCCATCAAGGCCGAACCCATGCTGGTGGTGACGGAAGTGGACATCGACGAAGCCAAGGCCTGACGGCCCGACGCTGACCCAACCACTTCAGGAGCACCCCACATGGGCACCGCCAAGACCGCCAGCACCGTGAAGTTCATCCGCGTGGAGACGGCCAACGCCGACACCCGCGTGGAATGCGCAGGCGCCCTGTGGGCCGGCGCAAGCGAACTGCCTGCCGCCAACTTCACCGAAGCCCAGCTCCAGGCTCTGCGCGAGCACAAGCAGCTGACGGTGACCGAAACCGAGCGCCAGGCGGAAGCCGCCGCCAGCTGACCCCATAACACCCCCCGGTAGGCCTTCGGGCCGTCGCCCCCCAGGGCAGGAGCTTCGGCTCTTGCCCTGGGTAGGGGGGTAGCCCAAGCACCCAGCCACCATGCCCTACGCCACCGTCGCCGACCTGATCGACCGCTTGGGCGAAGGCCGGCTGCAGCGGCTGACGGACCTGTCTGACCCGCCTCTGGGCGTGATGGACGAAGCCGTGACGTTGAAGGCGCTGGAAGACGCAACGGCTGAGATCGACAGCTACCTTGCCGGCCGCTACACGCTGCCGCTGAACCCGGTGCCGCCGGTGCTGAAGGTGCACGCCTGCGGCATCGCGCACTACCGGCTGCTGGGCGGCGCGGCAAGCGACGCCGACCGTGAGGACTACAAGGCCATCATCAAGTACCTGGACAGCGTGGGCAGCGGCAAGATCGCGCTGATGCCGCCCAAGGACGTGCCGCCGACGCTGGGCGCAGGCACCGTGCTGTTCAGCAGTGGCCAGAAGGTCATGGGCCGCGAGGTCGCCTGATCATGGGCCTGGCCGCACTCGCACTGGACTACTTCTTCATGGCCCCGCTGATCAAGGCGCGGCTGGAAGACCAGGTGCCCGACATTCCGGTGCAAGTGTGCGAGACCGTTGACCAGGTGCTGGCCGCCGACAAGCGCGTGATCGTGCTGATGGTGATGTGGGCCGGCGAGCGCTTCACCGAGAGCGAGGCCGGCCGCGCACAAGGTGGTGCCAGTCAATCGCTGAACCAGCGCTGGCTGGTGGCCCTGGGCATCAACAACGTGGGCAGCGCCGACGCGCGCAACGTGCGTGCCGGCCCAACCATTTCCCTGGTGCACAAGGCGCTGGCCGGCTGGACAGCTGAAGGCGCAGCCAGGCCGATGCGCCGCGTGAACGCGCCACTGACGCCGCAATTCACTTCCCAGAAGGCCATCTATCCGATGGGCTTCGAGCAACCACTGACCCTGTAGGAGGCAACTCATGCCCGGCTTTTCTGGACAAGGCAAGGTACTCATCGGCCAGCGCTTGAGCGACGGCACCGCCGGCATCCTGCGCTGGATCGGCAACGCCAGCGTCTTCCGCGTGGCGCAGAACGAAGACACGGTGGAGCGCAAGGAAAGCTACACCGGCAACCGCCTGCCGAACCGCCGCATGACGCGCGGCCGCGGCGGCGAGATCACCATCACCTTCGACGAGTTTTCGAAGGAGAACATGGCCATTGCGCTGCTGGGCCAGAACACTCTGGTGGCTGCGAGCGCTGCGGTCACCAACTCGGCGTTCCCCACCGGCGCCATCGTCGGCGACACGCTGGTGATGCCGCGCAAGAACGTGTCGGCGGTGACCATCAAGGACTCCACCGGCGCGCCCAAGACGCTGGTCCTGGGCACCAACTACACGCTGGACGCGTTCGCCGGCACCATCACGCTGCTGGACCTGACCGCCGGCGGCGCCTACGTGCAGCCGTTCAAGGCGGACTTCACGCCAGGTGCCGTCAACGTGGTGGGCGCGTTCAAGCTGCTGTCCACCGAGGTGTACGTCCGCATGGACGGCATCAACACCGACGACGGTTCGCGCGTCATCTGTGACGTGTTCCGCACGCGGCTTTCTCCCAGCCGTCAGATGGACCTGATCAACGACGACTTCAACGACTTCGAAGTGGCCGGCTCGGTGCTGGCGGACCTGACCCGGCAGTCCACCGACGCCAGCGGCCAGTTCTACAGCCTGACCTTGCCGTAAGCGGGAGCCGCAGGACATGACTCCCGCGAACGCTGCAAGCCCGCCGAGCTTTATCACCCCGCTGACCATCGAATTCCCGATGGACGGGCGGGACGTGAAGGTCACAGCCGCCAACGTGGCGCAGCTGGCCGCACTGCTGGCCGTGGCCGCGCCGGTGATCCACGAGCTGGCGGCGCTGCCGCCGGACTTGCTGGACCGCCTGGTCAGCGACGAAGGGCCGACAGAGGCCGACATCGTCGAGCTGCTGCGCATGCTGTCGGAGCTGGACGCGTTCGACGTGGCCGCCAAGGTGGTGGAGCTGGGCGCCGGTTTCAGCGAGGCCGATGCGCGCAACCTGCTGCCCGACCGCTTTGCATACCTCTTCGCCGTGGTGCTGCAGGTGAACGCCGATTTTTTCGCCCGAGCGCTGCCCGTGCTGCGCGAGGCAGCGCAAAAGCTGGGCGCTCTGTTGCCCACCGGCGAGAAGCAGACCAGCAGCAACTCGACGCCTGGGCTCAGCGCTTCGGCGAGCTGATCGCCGCCGGGCACCAGCACGGCGACATCATGGGCTACACCTGGGCGCAGTTCACGGCCTACCTGCGCCTGGCGCGCGCTGAGCGTGCACGCCAGCGCCTGGACCAGGTCGTGGACAGCAGCCACGCCTTCGCTGGTGGCGATGGCCTGCGCAACCTGGCCAAGCGGCTGGGCGAGCAAGCCGACAAGCCGTGAACGCGGGCTGACGCCACATGGCCAACAACACCATTGAAGCCCGCCTGCGCATTGCGCTGCAGGTGGCTGAGGCCATCAGTGGCCTGAAGCTCTTCCGTGGTGAGCTGAAAGCCACCAAGCAAGAGGCCGCCGCGGCGCTGGGTGGTGGTGCCGGCAGCGCGGCCAAGGCGGACACCGACGCAGCAGTCGGCCAGGTCAAGCGCCGCACGCAGGCTGAGCGGGAAGCCGCGGCCGAGCGCAAGCGCATTGACAAGGAAGAGGGCGACCGCAAGAAGCAGCTGGCGCGCGACGCCAAGAAGCAGGCCGACGACGAAGCCACCGCCCGCCGCCGCGTCGCAGGTGAAGCTGACCGCCAGCGCCGCGCGGAAGACGCCGCCAAGCGAAAGGCTGAACGCACGTCGGCCTACAACGCCGCGCGCCTGGCGCCGCAACTCACTGACATCGGTGTAGGCCTGGCCACAGGCCAGAACCCCATCACCGTGGCCCTGCAGCAGGGTGGGCAGCTGCGCGACATCTACGGCAGCGCCGGCGGCGCTCTGCGGGCCCTGCTGGGCGTGTTGACGCCCATGCGTGTCATCGTGGGTGGCGTGGCTGCCGGCTTCGGCTTGCTGGCCGTGCAGCTGGCAGCGGGCTACCGCGAAAGCAGCCAGCTGAACAAGAGCCTTGCGCTCAGCGGAAACATCGCCAACACCAGCCTGGGCCAGATCAACGGCCTGGCCACGGAGATCAGCGGCCAGCAAGGCGCCAGCATCGGTTTTGTGCGTGATGTGCTGGCCCAGGTGCTGACCCTGGGTGGCCAGACAGACACCACGCTGAAGAGCACCGCCCGCGCCGCGACGGCGCTGAGCAAGCTCACTGGCCAAAGCGCTGAAGAGGCCGTCAAGGGCTTCGAAGGCCAGGCAGACGGCATCACCGATTGGAGCGTGAAGGCCAACAAGGCCTACAACTTCCTGACCGCCAGCCAGGTCGCCTACATCCGCAGCCTGGAACGGCAGGGCCGCGTCGCCGAGGCGACCAAGTTTGCGAACGAGCAGCTGGCCGACACGCTGCAGCAGCGCAGCGCAGCCGCCATTGGTGTGGTGGAGCGTGGCTGGAACCTGGCGGGCCGGGCTGTGTCGTTCTTCCTGGACCAGCTGAAGGCGGTGGGCCGTGACGACACGGCTGAGCAACGCCTTGAGAAGCTGCGCACCAAGCTGGCCGAGCTGGACGGCCGCGCAGCCATACGCGCCGCCGGCGGCCTGTCTGGCGGACGCAGCGCCGCGGTGGACGAAGCCGAGCGGATCAACGTGCAGGCGCAGATTGCCGCCACCGGCCGTGAGATGGCGCGCAAGGCAGAGAGCGCCGCGGCCCTGCGCGAAGAGCAGGAACGCATCAAGCGCGAAGCGAAGGAGTTCCAGGCCATCCTGGCCAGCCAGGACCAGGCGGCCGCGCAGAAGAGCCTGGCGCAGAAGGAAGCCGCACTGGATGCGCAGCGCGACCTGGTGGAGCGTGAGTACGCACAGGAGCTGACTTCTGCCAACGACAAGGACCTGAAGCTCAACGCCATTGAGCAGCGCCGCGCCGCAGCTCAGCAGGCCCTTGCGGAACGCTCGCTGCAGATCGAGCGGGACCGCACGGCTTCACTGGACAGCAAGAACGAGGTGGAAGCCCAGCAGGCCCAGCTGACGCAGCTGGAAGCCCAGGTGGTGACTTCCAAGGCGCGCCTGGCCAGCGCGGTGTCTGAGGGCAAGCGCCTGATCGACGCCGAAGTGCAACGCCTGGACGAAGAGATGCGCCGCCGCAGTGCCGCCAACGCGGCCGACGACGCCCTGCGTCAGAGCGACCCGCAGCGCCGCGCCGCCCTGGAAGCGCGTGCTGCAACGGACGCCGCGCGCAAGGAGTTTGATGACCTTGAGCGCGACATTCGCAGCCGCAAGGCCACGGCGGCGACCCTGGGCGACAGCACTGCCATCAACTCCCGTCTGGATGCGGTGCTGGCCGAAGCACGCAAGAGCCTGGATGAGCAGACGCGCAAGGCGAAGCTGGGCTCTTTCGTCCAGCAGGCCGAAGAGCTGCAGCAAGCCCTTGCACAGGCCGAGACCAACATCGACCAGCAGGTTGAACAAGGCGCGCTGACCACCGAAGAGGCAGAGCGCAAGAAGCTGGACGCGCGGGCCAAGGCCCTGCCGCAGCTGCGCGAGCTGCTGGTGTTGCAGCAAGCGCTGGCGCAGACACCTGGTGAAGCGACCAACGTGCAGCAGCTGGTCCTGCAGCTGGACAAGCTGGGGGACAAGACCACCGAAACCACCCGCGTGCTGCGCGAGTCGCTGACATCTGGCCTGGCCGACCTGTTCACCAACGTGGCCACCGGCGCCAAGAAGGGCCTGGACGCAGTGCGGGACTTTGTGTCCGGCGTAGCGCGGTCCATGCTGAACCTGATCGCGCGGCGCCTGGGTGAGCAGCTGGTGAAGAGCCTCTTCGACGCCTACAACGGCACCAGCACTTCCAGTTCGTCGACGAGCACGGTGTCAGCACCTGTGAAGCACGCCGGCGGCCTGATCGGCGCCGCCGGCGGCATGGCCCGCGCAGTGAGCCCGCTGGTCTTTGCAGGCGCGCAGATCTTGCACAGCGGCGGCATCGTCGGTGCCGGCGGCGTTGGCCTGAAGAAGAACGAAGTGCCGGTGATCGCCGAAGTGGGCGAAGAAATGCTCACGGCCGACGACCCGCGCCACGTCAAGAACTACAAGGGCGCCGGCGGCGTCACGGTGAACAGCAGTGTGGTCATCAATGGCGCAAGCGGCACAGCGGACAACCAGCGCGCGCAAGCGGAACAGCTGCAGGCCATGATGACCGCCACCGTGGAGCGCTGGGCCGAAACGCAACGCCGTCAGGGCGGCATATTGGCTGGGGCGCGCAATGGCTGACTGGGTCTGGGTTGAGTCCGCCGGCACGACGCTGAACGAAGAGCCGCGCGTCAAGCGTGCCCGCTTCGGCGACGGCTACGAACAGCGCGCCGCGGACGGCATCAACAACCTGGACCAGGTCTGGGAATACACCGCCGACGAAGTGGACGACGCAGTGGCCGACGACATGGTGGCCTTCCTGCGTGCACGCAACGGCGTGGAAGCCTTCAACTACTGGCCCATGCGCGCATCGGCGCTCATCCGCGTGCAGTGCGCCAAGTGGAGCCGCACCCACAGCGGTCCCGGCGTCAGCAGCGTGCGCGCCACCTTCCAGCAGGTGTTCGAGCCGTGACCATCGCCCAAGAACTGCAGGCGCTTGAGCCCAGCGCCAAGCTGGCCTTCTACGTCGTGGACGCCACCGAGCTGGGCGCGCCTGCTGTCTGGCGCTTCCACAACGGCACCAACAAGCTCAGCCAGGCCGTGGTGTGGCAAGGCCACGCCTACCAGTACATCCCGGTGGAAGTGACCGGCTTCGAGCTGCGCGGCGACGGCCCGCGGCCGCGGCCGCTGATCACCGTGGGCGACGTGAACGGTGTGCTGGCCGCTGAGCTGCGCCTGTATGACGACCTGGGCGGCGCCAAGCTCACACGTAAGCAGACACATGCACGCTACCTGGACGCGGTGAACTTCCCCGGCGGCGTGAACGCCAGCGCCGACCCGACCGCGCAGTACCCCGACGAACTGTGGTTCTTTGACCGCGTGCGCAGCCGCGACGGCGCCCACGTGCAGTGGGAGCTGGTGAGCCCGCTTGACCTGGAAGACGTGGTGCTGCCGGCGCGCCAGGTGCGCCGCAGCATCTGCGGCAGCGTGTACCGCAGCAGCGAATGCGGCTATGCGGGCGGGGCGGTGGCCAAGGCCGACGACACGGCCACCAGCAACCTGTTGCTGGACGACTGCAGCCTTCGCGTAAGTGGTTGCAAGTTGCGGTTTGGGGCCACGGCTGAACTGCCCATCGACATCTTCCCCGGAGCCGGTTTGATCCGGGCGCTGTGATGAGCGTCCTTCAACTGCTGAGTGACCAGGTGCGCCAGGCCATGCTGGACCACGCGGCGGATGAGCAGCCGCAGGAGTGCTGCGGCCTGGTCGTCCGCGACCCTGACGGCGGCACCGTCCACTACATGGCCGCGCGCAACCTGCTGGCCAGCGGCCCGGCCGGGCAAGACCGTTTCCGCCTGCACCCGGAAGACTTCGCAGCGGCGGAAGACTTCGGCGAGGTGCTGGCCGTGGTGCACAGCCACCCCAACGCCAGCGCCAACCCGAGCATGGCCGACCGCGTAGGCTGCGAACGAAGCGGCCTGCCCTGGGTGGTGGTGGGCTGGCCCAGTGGCGTGATGAAGGAAATGGCGCCCGAAGGCTGGCAAGCGCCCTTCATCGGCCGCGAGTTCGCGCACGGTGTGCTGGACTGCTACACCCTGATCCAGGACTGGTACGCCCGCGAGCGCGGCATCGAGCTGCCGGACTTCGACCGCGAAGACGACTGGTGGGCCAAGGGCCAGGACCTGTACATGCAGAACTTTGCCGCGGCTGGCTTTGTGCCGGCCGAAGGCCTGCTGCGTGAGGGTGACGTCGTCCTGATGCAGGTGAAAAGCCCCGTAGCCAACCACGGCGCCGTCTACCTGGGCCAGGACAAGCTGCTGCACCACCTGTGGGGCCGACCGTCCTGCCATGACGTGTACGGCGGCTACTGGGCCCGGCACACCGTGGCTGTGGTGCGCCACCGGAGCGTGGCGTGATGGAGCTGGCCAACCCGGCGTTGCGTGAGGTGCGCCTGTACGGCGAACTGGGCCGACGCTTTGGCCGCATCTTCCGCCTGGCGGTGGCCACCCCGGCTGAAGCGGTGCAGGCCCTGTGCGCCGTGTTGCCGGGCTTCAAGGCTGCCTTCCTGGGCCCGGACAAGCGTGCGGGGTACCACGTGTACGTGGGCCGCCAGGCGCAGCGCCGTTGCATCGGTGAGAAGGAGGCAGTGGAGCCGCTGGCCGCGCAGGACACCATCAGGTTCGTGCCTGAGATTGCCGGCGCCAAGCGGGCGGGCACCGCACAGGTGATCGTCGGGTACATCCTGTACGCGGTGGGTGTGGTGCTGGCCGCCTACGGCTACGTACCGGCGGGTCAGGCTTTCATGTCCGCTGGCAGCGCCATGATGCTGGGCGGCGTCATCCAGCTGCTGAGCCCGCAGCGGACCAACAAGTCACAGTCTGTCGAAAACCAGCCCAGCTACGCCTTCGACGGCCCGGTGAACAACACCGAACAGGGCGGGCCAGTGCCGCTGGCCTATGGCACGGTGGTGTGCGGCAGCACCGTGGTGAGTCAGGGGCTGAGCACAACCGAGATCGTCATTCCGCCGCCGGCCCCTTTGCCGGACATTCCGCAGCCGGAGTGGGAGAGTGGCCAAGGTTCACCGGGGGGTGACGGCGAATGAGCGCCATTGCGGGCGCGATCGCCGGTGCCGGCGGCAAGGGTGGCGGCGGCGGCCAGGAGCTGCCCGACAGCATCCGCAGCACGCAACTGGCCGACATCGTTGACCTGATCAGCGAAGGTGAGATTGAAGGCCTGGTCAAGGGCCTGGGCAGCATCTACCTGGACGGTGTGCCGCTGCAGAACGCGGACGACACCTTCAACTTCGAAGGTGTGCAGGTGCAACTGACCGCCGGCACACAAGGCCAGGCCGCAATCACAGGCGCTGACGGCGTGCAGACCGAACAGGGCGTGGGCGTGGCGGTGACGGCGGCCGCGGCGGTGGTGCGCAACATCGCCAACGCGGACATCGACATGGTGCGCGTCACGATCGAAGTGCCCCAGCTCACCAGTCAAAGCGCTGACAGCGGCGACATGGGCGGCAGCAGCTTTGAGTGGGCCGTGGACGTGCAGAGCAACGGCGGCGGCTATGTGCAGATCTTCACCGACGTGGTGGAAGGCAAGACCACCAGCCGCTACACACGGAGCAAGCAGTTTTCACTTCCAGGAAGTGCGCCCTGGGACATCCGCGTGCGGCGCGTGTCGGCCGACAGCAGCAGCCAACTGGTGGCGAACGCCTTCCGCTGGTCCAGCTACACCGAGATCCAGAGCCTGAAGCTGCGCATGCCCAACTCGGCGCTGTGCAGGCTGCGCGTGAGCGCCCAGCAGTTCAGCCGCATCCCTGTGCGGGCGTACCACGTGATGGGCATGCGCGTGCGCGTGCCGACGAACTACGACCCGATGACCAAGGTCTACACCGGCGTCTGGGACGGCACCTTCAAGGTGGCTTGGACGGACTGCCCGGCGTGGATCTACTACGACATCGTCACCAGCAACCGCTACGGTCTGGGTCGCTACTTCACGGTGACGCCGGCGCTGAAGTGGCAGATGTACCCCATAGGCCGCTACTGCGACGAGATGGTGCCGGACGGCCGCGGCGGCATGGAGCCCCGCTTCAAGTGCGGCGTGTACCTGACCACCCGCGAACAGGCCTACAAGGTGCTGGCCGACATGGCAGCCATCTTTCGGGGCATGGCCTACTGGTCAGGCACGGACCTTGGTGTGGTGCAGGACGCGCCCAGCGACCCGGTGGCGCTGTTCACCAACGCCAACGTTATCGAAGGCAAGTTCATCTACTCCGGGGCGAGTGCCAGCCGCCGCCACAACCAGATCGTGGTGTGGTGGAACAACATAGCCGAGTTCGGCAAGCTCACGCCGGAAGTGCTGCCCATTCCTGAGCTGCAGAAGGGCAAGGGCATCAAGTCCCTTGATCTGAGCCCGCTGGGCACGTGGAGCCGCGGCCAGGCCCAGCGCCTGGCCAAGTGGGTGAAGTACAGCGAAGAGCGGGAAGGCGCCATCGAGAGCCACCGCGTGGGCTTGGACGGGTCGCTGGTGGCCCCTGGCCAGGTCTACCAGGTGGCGGACGCCAACGAAGCCGGCGAACGCCTGGGCGGGCGCGTGCACAGCGCCAGCACCGCGGCCGTGACGCTGGACGCGCCAGTGACGCTTGCGCCTGGTGAGAGCTACGAACTGAGCGTGATGCTGCAGGACCCGCTGGACCCGGCGCGCTTGGTGGTGGTGAAGCGGCCGGTGACCAACGGCGCCGGCGCGGCGACAGCGCTGAACCTGTTCCCGGAGCTGCCTTCAGCGCCGGCGCCGCAGACGGTGTGGCTGCTGCAGAGCACCAGCGTGCAGGCCACCAGCTGGCGCTGCCTGTCGGTGGCCGAAGTGACTGGCCAGAACCAGTTCGAGATCACCGGCGTGCGGCATGAGCCGGAAAAGTACCCGCTGATCGAACAGGGCATTGCCTTCGAACAGCGGCAGGTGTCGCGTATCACCGCCGTGCCGCCGGCGCCGGCCAGCATCAGCTTCACGGAGACGATCTATGCGCTGGGGCAGGAGCGCCGCAGCCGCGTCACGCTGAGCTGGCCAGAGCCCGCACGCGGCCTGGCGTTCCTGCTGAGCTGGCGCCTGGCGGGTGGCACGTGGACCGACGTGCCGCCGACCACGGAAAACTGCGTGGACATCGACGCGCTGGCACCTGGGCTGCTGGATGTGCGGGTGAAGAGCCGCAACGCGCTGGGCACGTTGTCCAAGCCCAAGGACGCGACGTTCACGGTAGTGGGCAACCAGGTGGCGGTGGGCGGGAACCTCATTGATCCGACCTGGTGGAAGCCGGGTGCTGCTTGGGAGTGGGGTGGCCCGGTTGAAGACGTGGCCGGAGAGGCCCAATTCGTTTGGGGAGTGGGGCCAAAGGGAACTGTGCAAGCGCTGCTGCAGTCCACGGCCGCAGGCACACCGCACTTCGGTCCCGAAGGCGGGTGGGAGGACGCCGGCGCCAGCCCAAAAAACCGCGCTCGGATATTGCCTACGCGCACCTACAGGTTCGCTGTTCCGGTCAAGCGTCTGTCGGGCGACGGCGGGGTCTACCTAGGTCCGCAATTCCGCTTCGACGATGCAGACTCGTGGCGCGTCTGTGACCTGAACACCAGCACGCCGGCTGTGAATCCGTACTTCCATTCTGCGGACTTGCCAGAGCTAAACAAGTGGTACCTCATCGTCGGCTACGTGTTCCCGGCAGGCTCAGCCGGCGTGCCAGCTGACGCAGGTGGTGTGATCGACCTGAGCACGGGGCTCAAGGTGGCAGCGTGCAGCAGCTTCTGTTGGATGGCCAGCGCCAACGACGTGTCTACGCGTGGCTTTCAATACTACGGATCAGCCGGCGCGCGCGTGCTGTTTGCGCCGCCCACCGTGGAGCTTGTTGACGGAACGGACGGCGCCTGGCAAGTCGGCCCACGCGGCCTGAGCGGCGCCAGCAGCATCACCCTGGTGCCCAGTGGCACCTGCAGCACGCCCGGCCCGGACCGCATCCGCAAGGCCACTGGTGCCACCGAGTGGGACAGCGACTGCCGCAGCCTTGAGAGCTTCACCGGCGGCGCCTGGTGCAGCTTCCAGTGCGAGCAGACCAACAAGAACCTGATGGTTGGCTTGAACTCGGACCCAGCTGCTGGCGTTGACTACACCACGCTGGACTACGCCTGGTTCTGCAGCGAAGGCCAAGCGCACATCTTCGAGAGCAATTCCTACGTGCTGACGCTGGGCGCGTACACCACGGACACGCTCTTCAGCATCCAGTACGACAACGAATTGGTGCGCTACTTTGCCAACGGCGTGCAGGTGCGCCAGGTGGCCGCGGCCGCGGGCCTGCGCCTGTACCTGGACAGCAGCTTCCAAGCCGTGGGCGGCGAGGTGCGCAACGTGCGCTTCGGCCCAGCTGGTGCTGCCGGCGCTGACGGTGCGCCAGGCGCGGACGCGCGGCTGCTGACGTTGCTGGCCAGCGCGCAAGCCTTCACGTTCAACGGCGCCGGAGCTGCCCAGCCGCTGGCGCAGACCATTGCGCTGACCGCGCTGCTGGCCAACCTGGCCGGCACGGCCGCCTTCACGGCCACCGGCTATGACGCCAGCGGGTCCAGCCTGGGCGCGCTGACGCTGGGCGGCAGCGGCAACAACCGCACGCTGGCGATCGCGGCCTTTGGCGCTGCGTTCTATGCGGTGGTGACGGCCAGCGCCAGTGGGTACACAGACCAGTTGACCATCGTGCGGCTGCGCGACGGCACGCCTGGCGCTGACGGCCGCAACGCGGTCACCGGCTTCCTGACCAACGAAGCGCACACGGTGGCCACCGCGGCTGACGGCAGCGGGGGCAGCTATGGAAGCGCCGGCGGCGACTTCAAGGTGTTCGACGGCATCACCGAGCTGACCAGCGGCGTGGCCTTCAGCGTGGTGAGCGGCAGCGTGGCCGGCATCAGCGGCATGGCGATCGGCGCGGACGGCGTGTACACGCTGACGGGCACGACGGCCGACGTGGGCACTGCCACCCTGCGGGCCGTGGTGGGCACGGTGACGCTTGACAAGGTCTACACCATCAGCCGCAGCAAGCAGGGTGCAGCGGGCAGTGATGGATCAGACGGCACCGACGGCACGGACGGGTCCGATGGTTCGCCGGGAGCCAACGCGTCAACGCTGCGCCTGGCCGCGACGGCGTTGGCCTTCACCTACGACAACGCCGGCGGAGCGGTGCCGGCAGCGCAGAGCATCAGCGTGTCTGCGCTGCTGCAGAACCTGAGCGGCACCGGCACCTTTGCTTGCGCCCTGTTCAACGCCGCCGGCGGCAGCCTGGGCGCGGGCACGCTGACCGGCAGCGGCAATACGTGGGCCATCGACCTGGCCGGCTTCGGCGCTGCGGCCTATGCGGTGGTGTCGGTGACGCTGGGCGCCTACGCCGACCAGGTGGTGATCAACCGCGTGCTGGTGGGCCCGCCGGCGGCGCGGCCGCGGGCCTTCTCAGTGGCCGTGAGCGGCAACCGGACGGGCGGATTGAATGCAGACGCTGCCGTTCGCCTGAATGACGACGGCACGATCGACCGGCGCGAGAACAACGGCAGCTGGACCGCCACCGGAGAGAACTGGTACACGCCCACCACTTCCGGCATCGGCGCCAGCTACCAGGTGCGCGCCCGCAGCACGGGCGACCCGCTGACCTTCGGCGTCACCGGCGTCACGGCGCAGCTGCTGAGTGCAGCGCCGATCTGGCGTCTTGAACTGACCCCGCCCGGCCTTGGCGTGTACATCGAGCGGAATTCCGAAGTGGCCTTCGACATCACGCCGGTGGCGGGTGGCGAGCCGGTGACCAGCTCGGCCTACCTGTCCGTTGTGCAGGACACCCTCTGAGCAACGCACCATGAGCAACAGCTTTTCACGCGATCGCGGCCGAGCCCTGCGCACCATCGACCAGGCCGCTGGCCAGGTCAGGCTCAAGTACATCACCGACATCCCTGGCCAGGTGGGTGTGTATCTGGTCAAGCTGGAACAGGCGAAGGACTACCTGGCGGCCGCGGCGCTGGACGCCGGCGCCGCGGTGCCACGTTACGTTGCGGCGGAAGCGCGGGCGACCGGGCTGAGCGCCGCGGCGGCCGCACAGCAGATCGTGACGACGGGCACGCTGTGGAACGATGAGCTGGGCCCCGACATTGAAGAGGCCCGCATTGGGGGCAAGAAGGCCGTTGGCGCCGCTGAAAGCGTTGAGGCAGTGCAGACGGCGCTTGCAGCGGCTTTGACCGCTCTGGCGGGCCTGTAGGGCCTTAAAAAACCTCCGGGGGGGATGCGCCCTCTTGGGCTGCGAGCTGTTCGCGGCACCACTGTTCACGCTGGATGTCGGCCTGCGGCTCAAAGCCCGGCTCCTTGCGGTCGCGGGCCCACCGTGCATAGGCGACGCCGTCAAAGGGCACGAGGCGGAGCATCGCTGACTCCACGCTGGCCACCGCGGCGTGTGCGCTCTGTATTGGGCGCATTAAGCTACGGGGGTGTACCCAGTCTTCGATGTCGTCGTACCAAGGCAGCACGAGGGGAAGCTCCGTTGCCTTGGAGAGCCGGATCATCGCTTTCAAGTCCTGGACGCGCGACTCACGCACCGCCACCAGGTGGTACAGCGCTTGCGCCACGTTGGCAGGAATGGGCACCTTGCCCGCCTCCCATCGGTTCCACGTGCGTTCTTCGACACCGCCAGGACGTTGCGCATCGGCCGCAACGTAGCGCGCCGCCTCGGCGACAGAGAAGAAGAGCAAGCGGCGCAGCGCCTGCAGCTCGGCAGCGTTCATGGTCAGTCCCAAAAAACCCCCAGGGGGTGAGTGCACCAGGTGCGGCGGCATCGTAGCCGCTGCGCTGTGGGCGGCCCTATGGCGCGCTCGTCGACGGGCAGCTGTAGTCCACGCCGTCGCGCAGGCGGCCCACCCATTCAGGCACTACCGGCTGGCCAGTGTCTGGGTCGATGAGCAGGTGCATGGCTTCTGGTGGCTTGCAGGGCTTGGATGCGGGCAGCTGGGCGCAGGCGCACATGGCGGCCAGCTGGGCGGCGGTCAGAGTGCGTGCGAAGGCGCGGGTGAGCGTGTTCATGGCGAATCCTTCAGGTGGTGGCCTGGCCAGGCGCCGGGCCGCGCAGTTAAAAAACCTCCAGTGGGTGCAGTGCTTCGGCTGGACCACACAGCGCGGGGCGGGCCGGTGCCGCCGCTCAGCGGGGCGGCCAGCTGGCGCCAGGGCGCGGCCACGTCCACCAAGGCGGACAGCTGACGCACTGCGGCCAGGCCGGCAGTCGCGCGGCGCAGGCTGGCGCCGTTGGTGCCCACCAGGTGCGCCAGTGGCGCCAGCGCGCGGCGCAGGCACCACACCCGCCACTCCTGCGCCGGCGCGCGTAGCCATCGGGTGTAGTGGCCACCAAGCCGGGGCCTGTGCGCCAGGGAGGGCCGCTGCGCTAGCGCTGCAGCTGCTGCAGGCGCTTGGGCGCGCATGGACGGCGCGGCCGGCTGGACTGGTGCCGGGGTGTCGTTCACCACTTCGGCCACAGGCTCAAAGTCCAGTGCGCCGCCTTCATACAGCGCAGCCGGCGCAGTGTTGAGTGGTGCCCAGAAGGTGCCAGCCCGGCGCCCATCGCCGGCCTGTTTGAGCATGTCGCGTGTGTTCTGGCTGATGGCGTTGGCGTGTTCGTAGAGCGCTACGTAGTCGGCTGTACTCATGCCCGGCAGATAAGCCGGGTACGTGCGCGAGTCGGCCGCCTTGTGTCGCCGCTTGGTGGCCACCATCAAGCGCCGCACCGCCTCGGCCTGGTCTTCGCCTTCGCGGGCGAACAGCAGCGAGCCCTGAGCCCGAGCCTTGAAGCCGCCACCCTTGGCCACTGCGTCGCGCGCGACGGCCGCCACGCGCGCTACGGCCGCGGCCGTCTGGGCCTGGCTGATGGTGGTGCGGGCGCGGGTCACTGGCGCCGGCGGTGGAGCTTCAGGCGCGAGCCACAAGCCCGGCCGGCGCCGCATCCAGGGTTCGGGCAGGTTGCCTGGCCCGGGGCCGAAGTCCTGCCCCTGCCACAGCACCAGGCGCGCGTCCCAGCCGGCCGCCAGCAGGCGCGCCACGCGGTCGCACTGGGTGGCCGTGCCCACGTAGCCGCGGGCGCGGTTGACCCAGCGCAGGCCGCAGGCTTCGGCCAGGCGGTCGGCGCGGCGCTTGTAGCCGTCGCCGGCGCTGTCGTGGCGCATGACCTGGCCGGCCTGCGCGTAGCGGTAGGGGGTGAAGGTGACGGTGTCCATAGCGGCCCTTGAGGGTGGCGCCTGGCCAGTGCCGGGCGCGATGCATGGCGGCATCCCATAGGGCCCGGGTGGGCCCTAGGCGGATGGCGTCAGTGGGCAGCCTTCAGACGCTGCATTTCTTCGGCCAGGGTCCACAGGGCGCGGTTCAGCTTCACGTCCTGGTCAATGCCGGTCACGGCCCGGGTGGACTGCCGCGCGCCGTTGGCATTGCGGCCACGCAGGCCACCGCGAACCACGTTTTCTTGTACGCGATTGAAGGTGGTCCAAAGGTCCGGGGCGCGGTCATCCATGCGGCGGGCGCGGTTGACCTGTTCGGGCGTGACGGGCAGCGCCTGGCCTTCGGCGGGCTCGAAGCGCAGCAGCGCGGCAGCCCGTGCGAAGGCGTTTTGCTCGCCTTCATTGAGTGTCAGGGCGCGCATGGAGTCGCGGGAATCAATGACGCGGGTCAGGCCGTCCAGCACTTCGAAGGCACCTTCAATCACCCGGTCCTGCACCTTGCCGGAGTGCTGGACCTTGATGGTTTGGCACGTGCCATCAGGCACGACCATGCCGTTAGCGCAGATGAAGCGGAACACGCCGCCCATCATCTGATAGCTGCTGCTGCCGTCGTGGCTGTTCAGCAGCAGGATTTCCGGCACGGAGTCACCCACCACCGCGGCGCGGCCCTGGTGGCTGGCGTGGCGCAGGCGCAGCAGGTGCTTTGTGTGCTCTTCCCGGCCTTCGATGCGGGTCTTGGCCTGGCGAGCGCTGAACACTTCGAAGCCTTCGCGGCGCAAGCCGGACAGAACGTCGATGGTGGGGATGTAGGCATACCGCGCGCTGCGGCTGTCGTGGGCGGCTTCGGCGAAGACCGAGGGCACGACCTGGCGCAGCTGGTGGTCAGTCAGAGCCTGGCCCTGGATGTGGGCGGACTGAGCGAACCGGAAACCGGAGGGACGGAAGGAAGAGGCGTACATGTGAAGCTCCTGTGGAGGTCGCCCGGCCCAGCGCCAGACGTGAACGAATCATGGATGCGTTTTGCATCCCTGTCAAATACTTTTCGCACCGTGCAAACCCGAGGGGCTCGCTTTATCTCACTTGAGGCCCGCCTGTATCGCGCCGCGCGTCACGCTCCCGCCAGGTGCTGGTCAGGCCGTAGACCAGCCGCCGCGATTCATTGCCCAGCCGATAGGCGTAAGTCGACAGACGCTTCGTCCAGTGGAATTTGCGCCGCGGCGCGCCCTGGCCCGGCGCGCCGATGGTGGACGCCACCTGGTCGTCGTGCCCGCACGGCGTGGGCGTGACCAGGCGGTACTTGAGGCCGAAGCGCCAGCCCTGGTCGAAGACATGGTCGTAGGGCAGGCTCATGGGCAGCAGGCCGCCGACTGGGCGCAGGTAGGCTTCGGCCGCCTTGCGGTTCATCAGGTAGGCGCTGCTGCCGGTGACGCGGCTCAGCATCACAGCCAGGTGGTGGCCAGGTGCCACTTCCAGCACCGGCTGCGGCGTGCCGCGGTGCACGGCAGACAGCTTGGCCACGTCCCAGCGGCCCGGGTGGTTCATCAGGCCTTGCAGCACGGCGGGCAGTGCGTCGTGCAGTTGCACGTCGTCCTCCAGCACCAGTGCAAACGACGCCTCGCTGGCCAGGAAGGCGCGCATCACCTCCACATGTGACAGGTAACATCCCAGCTCGCCCAGCAAGGGCGGCATGCCGTGCTTGCGACGGAAGCCGTCTTCGTCCAGGCAGGCCTTCTGTTCAGGCGCCAGCTGGCGGGCGTCCACGGCAGGCAAGCGTGCGAAGGGCAGGCCCAGGCGATTCAATTGCGCGCTGATACGGGCCAGCCGGTCGGGCGCACGGTCCAGGTTGATCACCCATGTCTGCAAACCATTCATCTCATCGATTTTGCGCGAAGGGGCGCCCATGAATGCCACCCTGGGTTGGGCGCTGGCAGCGGCCGCCATGGCCGTGGGCTACAGCGTCTATGGATGGCCGGGCGTTCTCCTGGCGATCAGCGTCATCGTGTTCTGGCTGCTGCTGCAGTTCAGCCGCGCGTTGCGCGTGCTGCGCACGGCCGGCAGCAACCCGGTGGGCTCGGTGACCAATGCGGTCATGTTCAATGCCAGGCTGCAAAAGGGCATGCGCTTGCCGGACGTGCTGAAGCTGACCAAGAGCCTGGGCCGGCGCATCGGCGAGTCCGAGAGCCCGGAAGTCTGGGCTTGGGCCGACGAGGGCGGTGACGAAGTGCAGCTTGAACTGCAGGGCGGCAGCGTCACGCAGTGGCAGTTGGTGCGCGCAGACCAGCCCTCGGCCCCGCCCGCCTAAAATCCGCAGATTCCTCCAGTCAAGAAAGAAAACGCACCATGTCCATGTCCGACCGCGACGGCAAGATCTGGATGGACGGCCAGCTGGTCGATTGGCGTGACGCCAAGATCCATGTGCTCAGCCACACGCTGCACTACGGCTGCGGCGCCTTCGAAGGCGTGCGCGCCTACAAGACGGACAAGGGCACCGCCATCTTCCGCCTGAAGGAACACACGGAGCGCCTCTTCAACAGCGCCAAGATCCTGCGCATGAAGATCCCCTTCACGCCGGATCAGGTCAGTGAAGCGCAGCGCCAGGTGGTGCGCGAAAACAAGCTCGAAAGCTGCTACCTGCGCCCGCTGACCTGGATCGGCGACCAGAAGCTGGGTGTCAGCCCCAAGGGCAACACCATCCACCTGATGGTGGCGGCCTGGGCCTGGGGTGCCTACCTGGGCGAAGAGGGCCTGAAGCGCGGCATCCGCGTCAAGATCAGCAGCTACACGCGCCACCACGTCAACATCACGATGACGCAGGCCAAGGCGGTGAGCAACTACACCAACAGCATCCTGGCCAACATGGAAGCCACGGAAGACGGCTACGACGAAGCCATGCTGCTGGACGCGTCGGGCTTTGTCTCCGAAGGCGCGGGCGAGAACCTGTTCGTCATCAAGAACGGCGTGGTCTACACGCCCGACCTGAGCGCCGGTGCGCTGAACGGCATCACGCGCAACACCATCTTCCACATCTGCCAGGACCTGGGCCTGAAGGTGGTGGAAAAGCGCATCACGCGCGACGAGGTCTACATCTGCGACGAGGCCTTCTTCACCGGCACGGCCGCGGAAGTGACGCCCATCCGCGAACTGGACCGCATCGAGATCGGTGCGGGCAGCCGGGGCCCCATCACGGAAAAGATCCAGGCCGCGTTCTTCGACATCGTCGGCGGACGCAACCCCAAGTACGCCGAATGGCTGACCCTGGTCTGAGGCCGACATGAGCAAGCCCACTCCATCCAGCACCCCCGCCGTGGAACTGGCCGCCGCCGACCTGCAAGGCCCCGGCGTCACCTTCTGCCCCAACCCGAAGATGGCCTTGTGGAGCAACCACCCCAAGGTCTTCATCGACGTGGCCACCACGGGCGAGGGCCGTTGCCCTTACTGCGGCACCGTCTACCGCCTGAAGGCCGGCGAGTCGGTCCACTCGCACTGACGGTTCAGTCCAGCACAAAGACCACCGCCGTCCGAGGCGGCACCGTCAGTGTGCCGGTGGCCGCGTCCCAGCGCGCTTCGAGCGCGGCCCGCTGGTCGGCAGCGCTGGCAGCGCGGTGCACCGGGTGCAAATGGAAGCTGCGGCCGCGCAGCGTCGGCAAGGCCAGCGTGGACGGGCCGGTGCCGGCGTTGATGGCGTAGAGCAGTTCAGCAAATCCACCACCGGACAAGCCGCGCGCGTCCAGGTGCCCCACCAACGCCAACGGCAACTGGTCCGGTCCCGTGTTCAGCAGCGTGAGCCGAGCTTGCACATCTTCGGCGCTGGCAAGCCTGAAGGCGCTGCTGCTGGCGCGGATCTTCAGCAAGTCCAGGAACGCATCGCGCGTGAAGGCGATGTCTGCGGGCGTGGGCTTGATCGCCGCGTCCGCCAGCAGCGGCTTCAACAGCGGCCAGAAGCCGGCGCTGGTCTTCTCCGGCGGCAGGCCGCTGCCCCAGCCGTTGTCGGCGTAGGTCCAGTCCAGGCGGTTGAACCAGTCGCCGCTGTCAAAGCTGTCGCGGTCGCCGCTCTTGCTGCGCAGGATGTCGACACCGGCGTGGAAGTAGGCGACGCCTTGGCTGAGGGCCGTCAACGCCAGGCCCAGCACCTGCACGCGGGCACGGTCCGCGCTTGTTGTGTCGCGTGGCAGCTTCAGCGTGTTCAGGTCGAACAGGGTCTGGTTGTCGTGGTTCTCGACGTAGTTCACCACCTCGCCGGGCTCGCTGGCAAAGCCGGCGGGCTGGCCGCTGTAGTCGATCTCGGCGCCACGCTTCACGGTGCCGGCGTGCGTGGTGAACCGAAAGTCGCGCAGCGTGCCGGCCAGGCCCAGGCGCAGCAGGTCGGCGGCTTGCGGCGTGGCGCCCGCACCGCCGCCCAACCAGCCCGGTCGCGTGGCAGTTTCCTGCGGGTTGTCGCAACAACCGCCGCCGCGCGCAGCGTCGCGGCCACGGTCGCTGAAGCTGGCAATGCCACTGCCGTTCAAGCTGAGCTGGCTGGCCTGCACGAAGCGCTGGCCGTTGGCGATTTCGCCAAAGTTCCAGCCCTCGCCGATGAGCGGGATGTGCCGGCCGGCGGCCGCGTCCACGGCCCGTTGCAGCCGTTCCATGGCGGCACGCGGCTGGTGGCCCATCAGGTCGAAGCGGAAGCTGTCGATGCGGTAGTCGCGCGCCCAGATGACCGCCGTGTCGGTCATCAGGCGCTCCATCATGCGGTGCTCGGTGGCGCTGTTGGCGCAGCAGGTCGAGTTCGTGACGGCGCCTTTGGCATCCAGCCGGTGGTAGTAGCCGGGCACGATGCGGTCGAGCACGCTCCTGGCGTTCAAGCCGCTGGCCGACAAGTGGTTGTAGACCAGGTCCATGCCTACCCGCAGTCCTGCGGCGTGCAGGGCCATCACCATCTGCCGGAATTCCCGCACGCGCACGGCGCCATCGTTGGCATCGCTGGCGTAGCTGCCTTCGGGCGCGCCGAAGTGCAGGGGGTCGTAGCCCCAGTTGTAGCAATCACCAGCGGTTCCAGCCATGACGGCGGCCTGCTGGTCAGGGCTGTCCGGTGCGCCATGGGGGGTGACGCTGGTGCAGCCGCGCTCGGGCACGGTGGCAAAGTCGAACACCGGCAGCAGGTGCAGGTCCGTCACACCCGCGCCGGCCAGGCGCCTGAGGTGCGCCATGCCGGCGCTGCTGCCCTGTGCGAAGGCGGTGTACTTGCCGCGGTGGGCGGCGGGCACGCTGGCGTCGTTGACCGAGAAGTCCCGCAGGTGCATTTCATAGATGACCAGGTCCGTCGACGTCCGCAGCGGCGCAGGCCGAGGTGCCGTGGCCCAACCGGCGGGTTGTGTCGCAGGCGCGTCCATGCGGCCGATCCAGCTGCGCCGTGAATCGGCCGTGAGGCTCAGTGAATACGGGTCGGTGACGCGGTTGCGCACCTGTCCGTGCCCGGGCATGTGCACGTCCACCAGGTAGGTGTAAGTGTGTCCGCTCAATTTGGCAGGTAGCTTGGCGGACCAGATGCCGGTGCGAGCGTCGCGATGCATGGGCACTTCGCGTTGCGCCGGGTCTTCTGCGCCGGGATGCAGGCACAGGGCCACGCGCGTGGCGGTGGGTGCCCACAAGTGAAATTGCGTGCCCTTGCCGGAAGGCCCTGCGCCCAAGTTGGGTCCGGTCTCGGCTGCGGCGTAGAGGTCGTCCAGGGCGCCGGCCGTCTGCAGCCCGGCCTGGCGCCGCAGGTCGTTTTGCGGGCCGCGTTCGCTGATCAACATCGGTCCCTGCAGCCAGCGTGGCAGTTGCCTCAGGGCCGCGGCGGGCAACTGCAGGTCCGTGCCTTTACCCAGGTAGGCGTGGTGTGAGACGAGCGCCGCAGGAGGTGCGGTCCCGGCGCGCGTCAAGTCGTGCTGGAAGCCGGGTCCTTCCAGCGTGAAGCGGCTGTCGGCGGCCGCCACACCGGGCCAGCGGATGCGCTGGCGGTCCATGAACACGGCATCGGCTTGAGCGGCTGGAGCGCTGGCTTTGAGCACACGCCAGAGGTCGGGGCTGTTGCAGTCGGCCAGCGCGGCTGCGGACACGGCGGGCAAGGCCAGCAGGGCCAGGAGTGCGGATCGGATCATGGCAGCAATGTATCCAAAGTGCCGTTTTGCAGACCAAGTGGGGACCCGTGTTTTCTGGGAAACACGGGGTGATGCCGCGCCGCCGTGTCGCGATACTTCATGCCCCGGCCCGTTGGGCCGACTGGCCGCTGCCCCGCTTTCATGATGCAACGCACCCTGCCGGCCCTGGCCGTGCTGCTCCTGGCCTGTGCTGCCGGCAGCGTTCGGGCGCAAGCAGCGCCGGACACGAGCCCGGTTCCTGTCACCACGCTCGCCAGCGCCCTGC
Source organism: uncultured beta proteobacterium (assembly GCA_963750785.1). Lineage (GTDB taxonomy): Bacteria > Pseudomonadota > Gammaproteobacteria > Burkholderiales > Burkholderiaceae_C > Rubrivivax. The sequence continues at coordinate 1,014,896 of CAVVSC010000017.1, forward strand.
CTGAAGGCTGGCAGCACGGGGCCTTCATGGAAATCTTTGTGCGCGCCTGGCGCGACAGCAATGGCGACGGCATCGGCGACCTGAAAGGCCTGACGCAGAGCCTGAACTACCTGAAGGACCTGGGCGTTCGCGGCCTCTGGCTCATGCCCATCACCCGCAGCGCCGACGGCGACCACGGCTACGCCACGACCGACTTCCGCGACATCGCGCCCGAGTACGGCAGCTTGGCTGACTTTGACGAACTGATGCGCGAAGCGCACAAGCGTGGCATCGGCGTGGTGATGGACTACGTCATCAACCACAGCGCGGCGCAGCACCCTTTTTTCCAGGAGGCGCTGAAGGGACAGGACAACGCCTTCCGCAACTGGTACGTATGGAGCGACACCGCGCCACCTGGCTGGGACATCTGGGGCAAATACCCCTGGTACCACGTGGGCGCCCAGCCCTGGTTGTGGAAGGGCGAGGTGAAGGACCTGCCGCTGGCGCCGCCGGAAGCGCGCGACTTCTACTTCGGCACCTTCGGGCCCCACATGCCGGACTTCAACTTCAACAACCCGGCGGTGCTGGCGTACCACATGAGCAGCCTGCGTTTCTGGCTCAACCGCGGGCTGGACGGCTACCGGCTGGACGCTGTGCCGCACCTGGTGGAGAACAACGCCGTGGACTGGAACGACCAACCGCAGAGCCGCGCCATCACCAAGCAGATCCAGGACGAGATCAAGCGTTACCCACGCCGCTACGTGGTCTGCGAGGCCACGGCCAAGCCGCTGGACTACGGCGACCCCGCGCTCTGCGGAGGCGCTTTCGCTTTCGGCTACGTGCAGCAGTTCGTGGCTGCGGCCCAGGGCAGCGTGGAAGCGGTGCAGAAGCTAGCGGAGTACTACCGCAGCGCTCCTGCCACCATGGCGACCTTCCTGAGCAACCACGACAAGTTCGCAGGCCAGCGCCTGTGGGACCAGGTCGGCGGCAACGAGCGCGCCTACAAGGTGGCGGCCGCCGGCTACCTGCTGCAGCCGGGCACGCCCTTCATCTACTACGGCGAGGAAATCGGGCAGGCCGGCGTCTCCACGCTGGAAGGCGATTCCCCCATCCGCAGCCCCATGACCTGGACGGCCGATGCGGCCACCGCAGGCTTCACCACGGGCAAGCCATTCCGGCCGCTGTCGCCCAACCTGGGGGCGCACAACGTTCAAAGCCAGCAGCGCGATCCAGCCTCCATCCTGAACTTCTACAAGGCGATGCTGAAGCTGCGCAACACGCTGCCCTCCGTCGCGCAGGGCAGCTTTGAAGGCAGTTTTGCGCAAGGGCTGGTGCTGGGCTGGCAGCGCAAGCTGGACCGCGAGCACACGGTGGTGCTCATCAATTACGACAAGCGCCCCGCCGCGGCCGACATGTCGGGCTTGCCTGCAGGAGCACGACTGGTGTCGGCACATCCGGCCGGTGGTGCCACCGCCACCAAGGTGAATGGCGAGGGCCAGGCGACCCTGCTGCTGGCGCCGCAATCGGTGCGCGTGCTGGTGGTGGATACCGGGTCTGCAAGACAGGTCGCCGCCAAGAAAGGCGCCAAATCTGGCGCCGCGAAGGGCGCAACGAAAGGCGCCAGGAAAGTACCCCAAAGGAAGTAGTGGGCCACGGCACCGCTCGCCGGTGGCACACAGTTCGCACGCTTGGCTTTGGTCCGGCGCGCCTATCGGCCAGTGGCCGTCGTCACTGCCGCCAGCCGCGGGGCCAGCCGCTTGTCCAGCATGCCCCAGCTGAACCGCCAGGACCAGTTGCCCTGCGCAGTTCCGGGCCGGTTCATGCGGTGCTCACTGCCCAGGCCCAGCAGGTCCTGCATGGGTGCCAGGGCCAGGCAGGCAACCGACGACAGGGTGGCGCGCCACAGCGCTTCGTGAACCGGTGCGCTGCCGTCCCTGGCGTCCAGGCCCAGCGCGGCGGCTGCGGTGGCGCGGCCCTGTGGCGTGGCGCCTTGCCACCAACCGCGCACCGTGTCGCTGTCGTGCGTGCTGGTGTAGGCCAGGGTGTGCGGCGTGTGGTGGTGCGGCATGAAGGGGTGGTCTGCGCCATGCATCATGCCTTCGTAGACGATGCGCATGCCGGGGAAGCCGAAGCTGTCGCGCAGGTCGATGACCTCAGGCGTGATGGTTCCCAGGTCCTCGGCCACGATGGGCAGTGGCCCTAGCGCCTTTTCGATCGCGTGGAAGAGGGGCTTGCCGGGCCCCGCCGCCCAATGGCCGTCGCGTGCCGTGGGGCAACTGGCCGGTACTTCCCAGCAGCCCGCAAAGCCGCGGAAGTGGTCGATGCGCAGGATGTCGGCATGCGCAAAGGCGCGCTTCACGCGTGCCACCCACCAGGCATAGCCTTCATCGGCCATGCGGTCCCAGCGGTACAGCGGGTTGCCCCAGCGCTGACCGTCGGGGGTGTAGCTGTCCGGGGGCACGCCGGCCACCGCAGTGAGCTCGTGGTTCGCGTCCATCAGGTACAGGTCAGGGCGCGCCCACACGTCGGCGCTGTCATGCGCCACGAAGATGGGCATGTCGCCCATCAGCAGCACGCCGCGTTGCCTGGCATAGGCGCGCAGATCGGCCATCTGTTCGTCAAAGCACCACTGCACAAAGGCGCGCGCGGCGCGTTCGCGGGCGAATTGCTTCTTTGCCTTGGCCAGTGCGGCGGGGTCGCGCTTCACCAGCGCCGCATCCCAGGACCACCAGGGCAGGCCGCCATGCGCGTCCTTCAAGGCTGCGAAGAGGGCCCATTGCGGCAGCCAGCCGCGTTCGCGCCGCTGCCAGCGTTCGAAGGCGGCGTGGTCGTCGGCGCTGCCATGCGCGAAGAAGCCGTCAGCGGCCTCGCGCAAGCGTTGCCAGCGCCAGGGAATGGCACGGTCATAGTCGACATGCAGCTGGTCGAACCGGGGCGGCCTGGCGATGGATGCCGGCGCCAGCCAGCCGCGGTCCACCAGCGGTTGCAGCGCCACCATCAATGCGCTGCCGGCAAAGGCCGAAGGGCACTGGTACGGCGAGTTGCCCGGCCCCACCGGGTTCACCGGCAGCATCTGCCAGACCCGCTGCCCGGCGCTGGCCAACCAGTCCACGAAGCGGCGAGCGGGCTCGCCAGCGTCACCCATGCCATGCGGGCCGGGCAAGGAGGTCAGATGCAGCACGACGCCAGCGCGGCGTTCGTTCAGGTCCAAGGTTTTCTTCATGCGCGGCGGGCTGGCGGGGAGCGTCAAATGGCCCATTGACGATGTAGTAATGCTACATCGGGGAATCCCTTGGCCAAGGCTAAGTTGATGATTTTCAAGGGTTTGGGGCCGCGATTCGGGGTTGATGCCCGATTGTTCCGTGGGTGAGGCGCTTGTATATTCTCTACAGACCGGGTGCCCGGCACGGAGACAAACAGTGGCAGACGTGAAACTGTCCGGGGTCGGCAAGGCCTACGGAGACGTGAAGATCCTCAAGGGCATCGACCTGGAGATCCGCGACGGCGAATTCATGGTCTTCGTGGGTCCCAGCGGATGCGGCAAGAGCACCCTGCTGCGCACCATTGCCGGACTGGAAGACATCACCGAAGGCACGCTGCGCATCGGCGACAAGGTGGTGAACGATGTGCCGCCGGCTGAGCGTGGCATTGCCATGGTCTTCCAGAGTTATGCGCTGTACCCGCACATGAACCTGTTCGACAACATGGCCTTCGGCCTGAAGTTGGCCAAGGTGCCGCAACAGGAAATAGACGCCGCCGTCAACAACGCGGCCAAGATCCTGCACATCGAACACCTGCTGCAGCGCAAGCCCAAGGACCTGTCGGGCGGGCAGCGCCAGCGCGTGGCCATTGGTCGCGCCATCGTGCGCAAGCCCGAGGTGTTCTTGTTCGACGAGCCGCTGTCCAACCTGGACACCGCACTGCGCGTGAAGATGCGCTACGAATTCGCCAAGCTGCACGAGCAGTTCAAGACCACCATGGTCTACGTCACGCACGACCAGGTGGAGGCCATGACCCTGGCCGACCGCATCGTGGTGCTGCAGGCCGGGCGCATCGAACAGGTCGGCGCGCCGATGGAGTTGTACGAGCACCCGTGCAATGTCTTCGTGGCCGGCTTCATCGGCAGCCCGGGCATGAACTTCATTGACGCGGAAGTGACCGAAGCCAGCAGCAGTGGCGCCACGGTGAAGCTGGGCGGTGGCGAAAGCATCCGCTGCGCCGTGGACGCGTCCAGCGCCAAGCTGGGCGACAAGGTCAAGCTCGGCGTGCGGCCCGAACACCTGCGCGCCGGCGTGGCGCACAACGCCTTGGCCACCACCGTCACCTTCGTGGAAAGCCTGGGCAGCATGACCTACGCCTACTGCAGCAATGCAGGCGTGGAAGACGTCATCACCTGCGCCGTGGAAGGCGACAAGCCCGTGGGCAGTGGCGACGCGCTGCCGCTGTCGGTGCCAGTGGACAAGACCTACCTTTTCGACGCCGAAGGCCGGGCGTTCCCGCGGCTCGTCCCGCAGCGCCAGCAACATGCGGCTTGACGCTGCGCGGTTGCTGATCGCGGCCGGCGTTTTCTTCGCGTTCGGGGCGCAGGCGCAAACGCCTGCGCCGCTGCGTCTCTTGGTGTGGATCAACGGTGACAAGGGCTACAACGGCCTGCAGAAGGTCGGCGACGCTTTTGCCAAAGAGAGTGGCGTGCAGGTCGTGGTGCAGCACCCCGAAGGCGCCCCCGACAAGTTCCAGGCGGCCGCTGCTGCCGGCAAGGGCCCGGACATCATGTGCTGGGCGCACGACCGTGTCGGCGAGTGGGCCAAGAGCGGACTGGTCGTGCCCGTGCGCCCTGGCAAGAAACTGCGCGACGAGATTGACGACTCCGCGTGGAAGGCCTTCAGCTACCGCGGCCAGACCTGGGGCTACCCGATCGCAATCGAGGCCATCGGCCTGATCGTCAACAAGGCCGTGGTGCCCACGCCGCCGGTGAGCTTTGAAGAAGTCATCGAGATCGACAAGAAGCTCAAGAAGGAAGGCAAGGGCGCCATCCTCTGGGCCTACAACAACAGCTTCTTCACCTGGCCGCTGCTGGCCGGGCCGGGAGGCTTCATCTTCGGCCGCAACGCGCAGGGCGAACTGGACCCGAAGCAGGTGGGGGTGAACAACGCCGGCGCGCTGCAGGGCGCGCTGATGCTGGACAAGCTCGTGAAGGAAGGCCACATGCCCAAGGGCGCGCGCTACAGTGAAATGGAAAGCGCCTTCGCCAAGGGCCAGGTGGCAATGATGATCAACGGCCCCTGGGCCTGGGACAACGTGAAGAAGGTGGGCATCGACTTCACGGTGGCGCCCATTCCGTCCATCGGCGGCAAGCCGGGCAAGCCCTTTGTGGGCGTCCTCGGCTGCATGATCACGGCGCCCAGCAAGATCAAGGACGTGGCCCGCGAATTCCTGGAAAACCACCTGCTGAAGGTGGCGGCACTGAAGACGGTGGCCGCCGATGTGCCATTGGGCGTGCCGGCCAACAAGGCCTACTACGCGGAGTTGAGTGCGGACCCGAAGATTGCCGCGACCATGGCCAACGCGCGCGCCGGCGAGGCCATTCCCAACATCCCGGAGATGGGCCGCTTCTTCCCGGCCATGGACGCCGCATTTGAGGCCATCACCAACGGCCGGCAGTCGCCGCAGGATGCACTGGAAGGCGCGGCGGCGCGCATGAAGCAATGAGCGCCACGCCACGGACTTCGGGTCTGCAGTGGGCCATCACCGGTGCCACCGCTTTGGCCCTGCTTTGGCTGGTGTTCAGCCTGTTCACTGCCGGCCAGCCGATGACGGCCGTGGGCGTGCTGGCCCTGGGCGGCAGCGCGCTCTACATCTACGGCACGGCGCAGACGGTGGCCTGGAAGTACCTGTTCCCGGGTGTGGCCGGCATGCTGCTCTTCGTGGCATTCCCGCTGCTCTACACGGTGCAGATCGGCTTCACCAACTACTCCTCCAGCAACCTGCTGGAGGAAGCGCGCGCGCGGGCCTATCTGCTGGACCAGACGGTGGCCGACGAAGCACATGCGCGCCCGTTCACGCTGCATGCAGAAGGCACAGCCCTTCGCATCCAGTTGCAGCCGGAAGAGGGAGGCACCGAAGTGCTGCTGTCCCCGCCGCTGAACCTGGCCGCCGCCGGCAGCACACCGGTGGCGATGCAGGCGATCGGCAACACCCCGCTGGGCGCCGCACTGCCCTTGAAAGAACTGGTCCGGCTGCGTGACGGACTGCAGGCGCTGCAGCTGAAACTGCCGGACGGCAAGCTCATCCGCTACGCCGGCCTGCGAGAATTCGGTCCCATCGATCCGCTGTGGACCGCCGAGCCCGACGGCGCCTTGAAGCAGGTCCTGTCCGGCGCCGTCTTCAAGCCCAACCGACAGGCCGGCTACTTTGAAAGCGCACAGGGTGAACGGGTGCAGCCCGGCTTCAAGGTGGGCATCGGATTCGCCAACTACACGCGCATGCTGCTGGACGCCGACTTCCGCGGCCCCTTCGTCAGCATCTTCGTCTGGACGGTGGTCTTTGCGGGCTTGACGGTTGTCTTCAGTACGGCATTGGGCATGACCCTGGCCGTGGTGCTGGAGTGGCCCGCCCTGAAGTACCGCGCGCTGTACCGCACGCTGCTGTTCCTGCCCTACGCCGTACCCGGCTTCATCAGCATCCTGGTCTTCAAGGGCCTGTTCAACCAGAACTTTGGCGAGATCAACGGCATCCTGAATTCACTGCTGGGCATCCGCCCGGCCTGGTTTGCGGACCCACTGCTGGCCAAGGCGATGATCCTCATCGTCAACACTTGGCTGGGCTACCCGTACATCATGATTTTGTGCAGTGGCCTCATCAAGGCCATTCCCGGCGACCTGTACGAAGCCAGCGCCATCGCAGGCGCCAAGCCGCTGACCAACTTCTTCAGGATCACGGCGCCCTTGATCGCCAAGCCGCTGACGCCATTGCTGATCAGTGCCTTTGCTTTCAACTTCAATAATTTCGTGCTGATCAGCCTCTTGACCGATGGCCGGCCGGACTTCCTGAACACCAAGTTGCCCGCAGGCACGACCGACATCCTGGTGAGCTACACCTACCGCATCGCCTTCACGGACAGCGGGCAGAACTTCGGCCTGGCGGCGGCCATCAGCACGCTCATCTTCGTGATGGTGGCCTTGATGGCGATGGTGCAGTTGAAGATCACGCAGCGGGCGGAGGCTCGAAAGTGAGCGGCCTGCTCCCTTCCGCTCGTGCCAAGGCCGGTCGGTGGCCGGCTCCGCTCATGTCCCCCGGATTCGGGCGCTTGGCGGCACCCAAATCCTCCCCCTTTAATTCGCTGCGTCGGCCACCGACCGTCCTTGGCCTCCACCAGGTCTGGCCGGCTGGTCGTGGTGCGCCACTGATGTTGGCGGTCAGTCGGCTGGGGTGCCCTGCGGAGCGAAGTAAAGGAGGAGCCTCCAGCTGCGCCAGCAGATGGAGGCGGGGGACATGAGCGCAGCAGGGCACCCCAGCCGACTGACCACGCGCCACAGCCCGCACGCAAGGAGCGAAAGCCCATGATCGTCACCGGCAAGAGCCAACGCTGGCGCATCTTTGCCGCCCACGCCGGCTTGTGGGTGCTGCTCGCCTTCACGCTGTTTCCGCTGCTGGCCGTCATCAGCATCAGCCTGCGGCCGGGCAACTTCGCCACCGGCAGCATCATCCCCGCGCAGATCAGCTTCGAGCACTGGCAACTGGCGCTGGGCTTCCCCTACACCCAGCCCGACGGCACGGTGGTGCAGCCGCCGTTCCCGGTGCTGCTGTGGCTGTGGAACAGCATCAAGATCGCCACCATCAGTTCGGTGCTGATCGTTGCCATCAGCACCACCGCCGCGTATGCCTTTGCGCGCATGAAGTTCGCCCGCAAGCAGGCCATCCTGAACAGCATGCTGCTGCTGCAGATGTTCCCGGTGGCCGTGGCGCTGGTGGCCATCTATGCCATCTTCGAAGGCCTCGGCACGCAGGTGCCTTGGCTCGGCATCGAAACGCACAGCGGCCTTGTCGTGGCCTACCTGGGCGGTGTGGCCATGCACATCTGGACGATCAAGGGCTATTTCGAAACCATCCCCGTGGAGATCGAAGAAAACGCCAAGGTCGACGGTGCCACGCATTGGCAGGCTTTCCGCCACGTGCTGCTGCCGATGGCCGTGCCCATCTTGATGGTGGTGTTCGTGCTGGCCTTCATCGGCACCATCATCGAATACCCCGTGGCCAGCATCCTGCTGCGGGAAGAACCCAACCTGACCCTGGCCGTGGGCAGCAAGTTCTACCTCTATGAACAGAAGTACCTCTGGGGCGACTTTGCGGCCGCGGCCGTGCTGAGCGGCCTACCCATCACCCTGGTCTTCCTGCTGGCACAGCGCTGGATCGTCTCGGGTCTGACCGCTGGCGGTGTGAAGGGATGAGCATGAAGCGCATTGCGGTGGCTGCTGCCTTGGCCGTGACCCTGGTGGCGCAGGCCGGCCCGTTCGAGGACCGCGAACGGGACTGGCGCAACGGTGCCATCGTCTACCAGGTCATCGTGGACCGTTTTGCGCCAGCGGCCAACCTGGATGCCAAACGTGCGCTGTATCCGGCACCCAAGACGCTGCGCAGCTGGGACGAAGTGCCCAAGCCCGGCCCCTACCTCGCCGACCAGAAACTGTCCGCGCACGAACTCGATTTCTGGGGCGGCGACCTGGCCAGCACGGCCAGCAAGCTGGACCATGTGCAGGCGCTCGGCGCGGACGTGCTGTACCTCAATCCGATCCATCTGGCCTACACCAACCACAAGTACGACGCGCTGGACTTCCAGGCCATCAGCCCGGAATACGGCACGCGGGAGGACTTCAAGCGCCTGGCGGCCGATGCGCACCAACGTGGCCTGAAGCTGGTGCTGGACGGCGTGTTCAACCACATGGGCCGCAACTCGCCGGCCTTTCGCGACGCCTTTGCAAACTCTCAGAGTCAGTGGCGCCATTGGTTCGCCATCGGCCCGCAGTACGAAGGGGGCGCGCGCGCCTGGACAGGCTTCCAGAACCTGCCAGAGCTGAATCTCGAAAACAAGGCCGTGCGCGACTACCTCTGGAACGCGCCCGGCTCGGTCGTTCGCAGCTACCTGCGCGACGGCGCTGATGGCTGGCGCCTGGACACGGCCTATGAACTGGGCCTGCCCTTCCTGCGCGAGCTGACCAACGCGGCCCACCACGAAAAGCCTGGCTCCCTGGTGGTGGGGGAGATCGTCAACTACCCGGCGCCCTGGCTGAAGTCCATCGACGCGGTGATGAACTTCACCCTGCGCGACCTGGTGTTGGGACTGGCCCGGGAGGAGTTCGAACCCGCGGCGGCCGCGCAGATGATGGCGCGTCTGGTGCAGGACGCCGGCATCGAGTCGATGCTCAAGTCCTGGGTGGTCATCGACAACCACGACATCCCGCGCATCGCCACACAACTGCCGCAGACAGCGCAACGCCGCATGGTGCAGGCGCTGCAGTTCACCCTGCCGGGTGCGCCCAACGTTTATTACGGCGCGGAAGTCGGCATGACGGGCGGGGCAGACCCCGAAAACCGCGGCCCCATGCGCTGGGACCTGGTCCAGGCCGACAACCCGGATCTGGTCTGGGTCAAGAAGCTCATCGGCTTGCGCAAGCAGCACCGTGCCTTGCGCATTGGCGACTACAGGCCCGTGCAAGCGCAGCGCCTGTTTGCCTTTGAACGCCACACCGATCGCACGCTGGACACGCGCATCGTCGTCGTGAACCCCGGCAAGCAGACCGTGCGCGAGCGCCTCCTGGTCCGCCATGGCTTCCTGATGGACGACACGCCCATGGTGGACGTGCTGGGCCTGGTGGCCAAGCCCGAACCCATGTCCTTTGGCCCGGGCTTCATCACGGTGGAAGTGCCGCCGCAGGGCGTGCTGGTGCTGCAGCCGCAGCCGAAGGCCCTGGGCGGCTACACCCGCTACAAGCGCGTGCCCTGATGCAGACCCTGCGGCGCTCGCTGCCGGCCTGGGTCTGGGCAGCGGCCGTGGTGGCCGCCGTGCCCACCGCCCGGGCCGAGCAGCCCAGGTGCCTGCCCGACCCGCTGGCCGGCCGCGCGCTGTATCTGCGCGGCAGTTTCAACGGCTGGAGCAGCGCTGACGCCCAACGATTCACGTGGCTGTGCACACGCTGGGAACTGGTCACGCGCCTCAGCGGCGACCACCGTTTCAAAGTGGCCGACGAAGCCTGGAGCGCGGACGCGGACTTCGGCTCTACCGATGGTCGGCGGCTGGTGCTGCGGGGCCCGGACATTCAACGCCGCTTTGCCGGCACGCAACGAATCACCATCGCCATGGACAAGCCGACACCGGAACTGCAGGTCGACAGCTGCCCCGCCGAAGGCGCGGCGCCACTGGGCGCCACCACCCTGTTCCTGCGCGGCTCGCCCAACAACTGGGCCGCGCTGGACGACTACGCCTTCCAGTACAGCTGCGACGCCTACTACCTGAACGTGAAGCTGCAGGGGCGGCATGAATTCAAGATTGCCGACGCCGGCTGGAAGGACGCCAGCACTTTCGGCCAAGACGGCGCGCAGATCGCCCTGGGCGCCGGCAACATCGTCCACAGCTTCAGCGGCGAAAACACCCTGCGCCTGGCCTGGGCCGGCAACCGGCCGCAACTGGACGTCGGCCCCAAGAGCTTTGCCGACCCACGGACGGCGGCGGTCGACAACCCGGTGGCGCTGAGCCTTCGTTTTGACTCACGCAGCGCGGCGCACAAGCTGCCCTTCGGCGCCATACCCGCCGGCACCGCCATGGATTTCCGTGTCAGCAGTGCGCCTGGCGTCACGCGGCTGACCCTGGTGCTGGAAAAGCGCCGCCTGGAAGGCAACCAGGAAGTGCTGGAGTACCTGCCCCTGGCGCGCGTGCCCATGGTGCGCAGCACAGACGCTGGCGCCGGCGGCGAGCAGACCTGGGCGGCCAACTACCGCTTCACCGACGTGTCGGTCTACGGCTACTGGTTCGAGGCCGAGATCGGTGGCCGGCTTTATGCCTACCAGAACAACAACGAGTCGCTGTACTGGACGCGTGAGAAAGGCACCGGCGGTGTTGGTGCCGTGGGTGAGCGGCCTGCCAACACCGGCCCCATCCGCCGCTTCCGCCAGACGGTGCATGCGCACTCGCTGAAAGTGCCGGACTGGGCGGCCGACATCGTCTACTACTACATCTTCCCCGAACGCTTCCGCAACGGCGACAAGGCCAATGACCCACAGCCTGGCCGCGCCCGCTACCACGCCTACACCGTGGAAAGGCACGCCCAATGGCTGGACAAGCCCTGGGTGCCCAAGAGCGGCGACGGCAGCGACGAGCACTACAACAACGACTTCTTCGGTGGCGACCTGGCCGGCATCATCGAGAAGCTGGACTACATCCACGAGCTGGGTGCCAACACGATCTACATGACGCCGGTGTTCCGCGCCGCCAGCAACCACAAGTACGACACGGCCGACTACAAGAACGTCGACCCGGGCTTTGGCAGCAATGAGGACTTCCAGCGTCTCACGTGCGAAGCCGCCAAGCGGGGCATCCGCGTCATTCCGGACGCCAGCTTGAATCACACGGGTGCGGATTCCATCTACTTTGACCGTTATGGCAACTTTGGAGGCCAGGGGGCATTTGCCAACGGCCGCATCAATGTCGATTCGCCCTACGCCAGCTGGTACACCCTGGACCCTGCGCCCGTGAACCCGGACAAGCAGTTCAAGGGCTGGGTGGGCGTGAGCGACCTGCCGGAGCTGAACAAGGCCAGCCCCGCCTGGCGCGATTTTGCTTTCCGCAAACCCGACAGCGTGACCAAGCTTTGGCTGGACCGCGGCGCCAGCGGCTGGCGCATGGACGTGGCACCCTGGGTGCCTGACGACTTCTGGCGTGAATGGCGCAGCCATCTGAAGTCACACAAGGCCGACGTGCTGACAGTGGCCGAGACCTGGTTCGACGCGTCCAAGTACTTCCTTGGCGACATGTTCGACAGCACCATGAACTACATCTTCCGCAACACGGTGCAGGACTTTGCAGCGGGCGGAAACGCCGCCGTGCTGGTGCGGCAGTTGGAGCACCTGCGTGAGGCCTACCCGCCAGCCGCCCACCAGGCGCTGATGAACCTCTTGTCCAGCCACGACCAGGCCCGTGCGTTGCATGTCTTCGGCTGGCACGAGGACACCCGGGACCTGCCCGTCATCGAACGCGCCCGCCAGCGCCTGCGGCTGGCTGTGCTGTTCCAGATGGTCTACCCCGGCGCACCCACCGTGTACTACGGTGACGAGGTGGGCCTGAACGGCGGCGATGACCCCATGAACCGCAAGCCCTACCCTTGGGCCGACGAAGGTGGAAAGCCCGACCTGGCCCTGCTGGCCGACTTCAAGCGCCTGATCCGCATGCGGCATGACAACCCCGTGCTGCGGCGCGGCAGCCTGGCCGCACCGCTATTCGCCGACGAACACGTGCTGGTGCTGATGCGCCGCCTGGGCGACACCTGGGCCATCACGGCGCTGAACAATGCGGAAACAACGCGGCGCGTGCACATTGCGCTGCCCGAGGGTCTGTCGCCCGGCGAATGGCAGGACCTGTTGGCGGGGCAGTCGGTGCAGGCTGACGCGCAAGGCTTGAGCTTTGATGTGCCGCCGCTGTTCGGGCGTGTGTTGGCGGCCCAGGCCCGCCCATGAGGGCGGGTATCCGGTTCACATCAACAGCAATTCCCTGAGCAAATGCCCGCGCCTTGAAGGCGTCTCGTGAAAGGGCTCGGTACGGGGCAGGCCGGTCCCTCAACCCATCGTGTGGATGAAGGCGGCCACGCCCCCCAGCAGGGCCACGGCCACCGGCACGGCACACAACAGCGTGGCGCTGAGCATGTGCACACGCGGTGGCGTGGGTTCGGCGAAGCTGCTGTCCTCGGCAAGGTCTTCCGCGAACGCTTCGCTGCGGGCCAGATGTCCGGGAATGAGCCAGGGGGCGACGCTGTTCATGGGGGGACCTTGCGTGGAGGAGGCAGCACCGTGCTGCGGGTTGGACTCAACTGTGCGGTGCGGGGGTATCGGTCCGGTTTCGTCCGGTTCACCCGCGTGTTTGCTTTGTTCAGGCCGCCCGGTGGTGACCACAACAATTGAAACGCGCTTGCCGTCCGGCTGATTCACTGCCGATACCGCCGGCTCCCACCATTGGGGGATGGAGTTGACCCTGCCCCCGTTCGCCAATCTGATGGCCGCTTTCCCGCTCCAGGGGGAGCGCACCGCCCGTCCAGCGGGCGAGGCTGGCCGATATGATCCCGCTGACATGGCCACCAACGTCGCACCCGGCTCGCTGCCTTCACTGCTCGTCGTTGACGACGAACCCGAGTTGCGTGGCCTGCTGGCCGAGTACTTCGGCCGCCACGGCTTCGCCGTGCGCATGGCCGAGGACGCCGGCCAGGCCCGCGAACTGATCGCCGCCGCCCGTCCTGATCTGGCCGTGCTGGACATCAACATGCCCGGCGAAAACGGCCTCTCCCTGGCGCGCTGGCTGCGCGAGTCGCACCCCCAGGTGGCCATCGTGATGCTCACCACCGCCAGCGAATCCGTGGACCGCATCGTGGGGCTGGAACTGGGCGCTGACGACTACGTCGCCAAGCCCTATGAACTGCGCGAACTGCTGGCGCGTGTGCGTGCCGTGCTGCGCCGCTCGCAGATCACGGCGGCGGCGTCTGCGCCCGCCCCGGTCGCCGCCGCCAGCGCGGCAGACCAGGCACGCCGCGTGCCCTTTGGCGACCGGCAGCTGGACCTGGACCAACGCAAGCTCTTCGCCGCCGACGGCAGCGAGATCGAGATCACGGCCGCCGAATTCGACCTGTTGGCGCTGTTTGCGCGCCACCCCAATCGGCCGCTGAACCGCGACCAGATCATGGAGCAGGCCCACAACCGTGGCTGGGACGTGTTCGACCGCAGCATCGACCTGCGCGTGATGCGCCTGCGCCGCAAGATCGAGCGCAACCCCGACAAGCCGGAAGTGCTGAAGACCGTGCGCAATGTCGGCTACGTCTACGTGCACACGGCGGCCTAGCGTGGCGCGGGCCGAACGCCGGGCCGCCCGAAGCTGGCCCGCATCCCCTTGGGGGATCGCAAGAGGTGCACCTCCTGCGAGGGGCGAGATGCCTGCATGAGCGCGGCCCTGCCGGCAGGCGCCGCCACCCAGGGCGCGGCCCGCCGCCTGCTGTGGTGGATCGTCGTGCCGGTGCTGGCCTTGCTGGCCGTGCTGACCTTCCTGCAGTACCGCCAGCGCCTGGCCGACATCGAGCGCGACCTGCAACGCCGCGCCGACGAACGGGCGCAGGAACTGGAAGCCATTGCACGCCCGGCCATGGCGCATGTGAACGACCTGCGCCGGCTGCTGGAACTGTCCTGGGACGAACCACCCGATGCCGGCCCCGCGTTGCGCCGGGCGCTGTCGCCACGCCCCCTGCCAGCACCGGCCAGGCCGGGTTCGGTGGACGGCTGGTCACTGGACGCTGCCCCAGAGGCCCTGCGCACGGAGTTCGGCCAGCTCTGGTGGGCACCCGCGGATGCGCGGCCACCCGATGCCTTGTGGCTGCGCAGAGCCGCCATGTTCCTGCGCGCGGCCCGCGTGGTGCATGAGCGCGCACCGGGCTTCGAAGCGACCTGGTTCGTGGCCGCTGACGAGAACCTCAACTTCGGCTACCCCTGGGTGGGCACGGAACGCATGCTGGCGGCCATGGGGCTGCCCTCGCTGCAGGCCGTCGACAGGCCACGGGCCGAATCGGTGGAGCGGTCCAGGGCCGATCTCGCACGCGACCCCAATGACATCACCTTCTGGGGCATTCCGTATGTGAGCCAGCTGGACGGCGAGCTCGTGCAATCGCACGGCGCGGTCGTGCGCGTGAATGGACGCTACGTGGGCGAGGTCAGCCTGGACTTCCGCCTGGAAGCCTTGCAGCGCATCGCTCGCAATTGGCAAGAACCGGGCACGCACGTGTGGGTGGTTGACGGCACACTGGGTCTGTTGGCCGATGCCACGGAAGCGCTGCGGCCACCGCCGGGCGTGGGCCTGGCCGATACGCAGGTGCAAGTCCCGCTGGCCTCGCGCCTGCCGGGGCCGCTGGCGGCCGACGATCTGGCGGCGCTGAAAGCTCCGCGTGGCGCACTGCTGCGCAGCGGCGACTGGGTGCTGGTGAGCGCGGGTCGGCCCGGTTCGCCCTGGCTGTATGTGCAGGCGGTGCCGACCCAGGTGCTGCACGCGCAGGTGCTGCCCACGCTGCTGCCCAATGCGCTGCTGGGCCTGGCGCTGCTGCTGGTGTTCGTGGCTGGGCAGTGGCTGTTTGCACGCTGGTTTGTCACGCCGGCGCTGCGCGTGCTGGGGTATCTGCGCGCACGCTCCACCGATCCGCAGGCGCCGGTGCCGCAACTCGGCGAGCGTTGGACGAGCTGGGTCGATGCCGTCACCGACACCTTCGAAACCCAACGTGTGCTGCAGCAGCGCGAACGCGCCAGCGAGGCCTTCAAGTCCGCCATGGTGGACCACGCGCCGCTGGCCATCGTCACCCGCGACGGGCAGGACCGCATCGTCGACTTCAACCCGGCGGCCGAAACCCTGTTTGGCGTGCCGCGCGCCCGTGCGCTGGGCCAGGAACTGGCGCCGCTGATCCTGCCCGAGGCGGCGCTAGGAGGCCCGCGTCGCCTGGCCAGCGGCACGCACACCGCGCGTCACCAGAGCGGGCGTGAATTCCCCATGCAGTTGATGAACTTCCGCGTGCAGATCGACGGTGAACCCTTCGACACCGCCTTCATCACCGACCTGTCTGCCCAGCAGGACGCCACGGCGCAGATCGACCGCCAGCGTGACGCCCTGCGCCAGAGCGAAAAGCTCAGTGCGATGGGCACCTTGCTCGCGGGTGTGGCACATGAACTGAACAACCCGCTGGCCATCGTGATGGGGCGCGCCAGCCTGCTTGAAGAGAAGGCCGAAGGTGGTGCCGTGCAGGACGACGCCCGCCGCATCCGCGAAGCGGCGGAACGCTGCGGCCGCATCGTGCGCACCTTTCTCAACATGGCGCGCCAGCGGCCGCCTTCGCGCAGCGCGGTGCAGATCAACGACACCGTGCGTGCCGCAGCCGACATGCTGGGCTACACGCTGCGCAGCCACGGCATCAAGGTGGACCTGCAACTGGCCGACGCCATGCCGGACGTGCAGGCCGACGCCGACCAGCTGGGCCAGGTGGTGCTGAACCTGGTGGTCAATGCCCAGCAGGCCATGGAAAGCATGCAGGGCCCGCGGGTGCTGGCTCTGGCAACGGGCGTGGAGGCGCCTCGTCCGGGTGCCGCCGGGCGTGAGCCGCGCGTCTGGCTGCGCGTGTCCGACACCGGGCCGGGCGTGCCGGTGCCAGCCCGTGAACGGCTCTTCGAACCCTTCTTCACCACCAAGGCCGCGGGCTTTGGCACCGGGCTGGGCTTGAGCGTGTCGAGGTCCATCGTGCGTGAACACGGCGGCGACCTGGTGCTGGAGCCGCGCGATGGCGGCGCGGTGTTCCGCATGAGCTTGCCCATCAGCGGTGGCGCTGCGCCGGTCAGCGTGCCAGTGCCGCTGGACACCGCCAGCGACGACTTGCACCACCGCGTGCTGGTGGTCGACGACGAAGCCGAGATCGCCGACCTGATGCGTGCCGTGCTGGAAGGTGCCGGGTTCGACGTGGCCACGGCCGAGTCCGGCGCGGTGGCGCTGGAGATGCTGGCCGAAGCACGCTTCGACGCCATCGTCAGCGATGTGCGCATGCCCGACATCGACGGCGCCGCGCTGTGGCGTGCCGTGCGCGAACAACATCCGCTGCTGGCGCGCCGCATGCTGTTTGTCAGTGGCGACACGCTGTCGTCGCAGGCGCGCCAGGTGCTGGAAGAAACGCGCTGCCCCAGCCTGGACAAGCCCTTTGCACGTGCCGACCTGCTGGCCGCCGTGCGCGCGGTGCTGGACGCCTGATCGCCATCCAGTCAACCCCAGCCTGACATGCACGACTCGCCGTTGCTGAGCCTGCTGGACGCCGGACTGCGCGGCACGCTGATGGCGCTGTTGCTGGTGCTGGCCGCCGTCCTGCATCGCGACCGGCCGCGGCTGGCTGCGGCACGCGCGGGCGTGGCCTTGTGTCTGGGGCTGCTGCTGCAGACCCTCAGCTCCGCGCCGGATTTTGAGGCCCATGCGCCGCTGCGGCTGCAGGCACCCCTGGTCGCAGTGTCCGTGGGCAATGCCGTGCTCTTCTGGATCTTTGTACAGGCCTTGTTCGATGACGACTTCCGATGGCGTGCCGTCCATGCCGCGGCCTGGTTCACGGCCGCGGCGCTGGCCGGCTTCAACTGCCTGGTGGTGGCGGGCAGCGCGTCGGTCCTTGCGCCCGTGACCTATGGTCTGCAGCGTTCGGTACCGGTGGTGTGCGCGGTGCTGGCGGCAATGGCAGCAGCTCAGCAATGGCAGGCGGACCTGGTGGACAGCCGCCGCCGCTTGCGGGTCTTCATCGTCGTCACGGGCGTGATCTACACCTTGGCGCAGTGGGTGGCGCGGCTGGCGTCGCCGCAAGGGCGCCTGGCCGGTGTCCTGGCCACGGCCGATGTGCTGCTGATGCTGTTGATCGTGCTGCCGTCCGCCTGGCATGTTCTGTGCCTTCGACGCACCGACCTGTTTCCGTCGGACCGCGCGGCGGCCACCGCCCTGCCAACGCAGCAGGCACCGGCCACCCGACCGCCGCCGGTGGCCGAACCCGACGCCGCTGAAGAACGCCTGGCCCAGACGTTGCACCGCGCCATGAGCGAAGACCACGCCTACCGCAGCGAAGACCTCAGCGTGGCCAGCCTGGCGGCCCGGTTGGCGGTACCGGAGTACCGCCTGCGCCGCCTCATCAACCAGCGCCTGGGTCATCGCAACTTCAACGCCTATGTCAACGGGCTGCGCCTGGAAGAGGCCTGTGCGGCGCTGGCCAACCCGGCACTGCGCGAACGGCCGGTGCTGAGCATTGCCTTGGACACCGGCTTCCAGTCCATTGGCCCCTTCAACCGGGCCTTCAAAGCGGCTACAGGGCTCACACCGACGGACTTTCGCAGGCAAAAGCTGGCCGATTCCTGAAAACGGCCAGCCGGAATCGTGCACGGCGGGTTTCGGCGCGACAGGCGCCTGGCGTGACGCGAACCTGCGCTTCACCGGGGGCCTTCGCTCCCGTCGATGGAGCACGATGATGAGAACTTGGATTCACTTTGCAGCCCTGCGCCGACTCTGCGCCGGCATGCTGCTGACCGCCACTGCAGCGGCAAGCCCGGCCGGCATGGGCCAGTCCGTGATCCCCGGCGCAGGGGACGACGGCCCGGTCACGGTCTTCTACCCCAGCAGCAGCGCCGAAGTACCCGTGCAGCGCGGCCGCTTCAAGCTGAACCTGGCCGTGGACGGCGTCGCATTGCGCGGCAATGGCCGCCTGGTGGTGGTGTCGCATGGCTCCGGCGGATCGCCCGTGGTCCATGCCGACCTGGCGCGCCAGCTGGTCGAGGCGGGTTTTGTGGTGGCCCTGCCCGAACACAAGGGCGACAACTGGCGCGACGATGGCAACCCCGGGCCGGACTCCTTCACGTTGCGCCCGCAGGAGGTGTCGCGGGCCATTGACGCCATGGGACGCGACAGTCGCTTTGCGCCCCTGCTGGACCTGACGCGCGTGGGCGTGGCCGGCCAATCCGCCGGGGGCCACACCGCCTTGTCCATGGCCGGTGGCCGCTGGTCACGTGGCGGCTTCAGGCGGCACTGCGACACGCATCTGGCCGAGGATTTCCAGGCTTGCGTGGGCCTGATAACCCAGCTGACCGGCGGGCCGCTGGACGGCGCGAAGTTGTGGCTGGCACGCACGCTGATCGACTGGCGCTTTGACGACGACACCCTGCAACAGCATGAGGACCCGCGAGTGGCCGCCGTGGTGGCTGGCGTGCCCTATGCGGCGGACTTCGACCTGGCCTCACTGGCCACGCCGCGGGTGCCTCTGGGTCTGGTGCTGGCCGGGCAGGACCGCTGGTTGCAGCCGCGCTTCCATGGCGAGCAGGTGCGCCTGGCCTGCAAGACCTGCGAAGTGCTGGCCCAGGTGGCGGGCGCGCCGCACTCCATCATGCTGTCGCCGCTGCCGTCCCAGATGGGTGGTCTGGTGGGCGAACTGCTCGCGGACCCGCCGGGCTTTGACCGTCAGCGGGAAGTGCCGGCCGTGGAGCGGGCCATCACCCGCTTCTTCAGCCGGCATCTGACTGCGTCTACACCTTGAACGGCTGTTGCGCCATAAAGCTGGCAGCCGGCCCCAGGGCGAACAGATTGGGGCTTTGGTTGGCCGGCATGGCCGCGCGAATGCGCGCGTGGAAGCTGGCATACGTGCCGCTGAACTTGCCCTGGTTCCACACCTTCAGCATCTTCTCCGTGAAGAGGCCGTTGTGCTCGCCGTCCAGGCTGGTCTGGTTGTCCATGCAGCCGCTGATCAGCAGCACCGCCGGCTTGAAGGTACCGACCAAGGCAGTGGCGGTTCCAGCAGCGCCGGTGACGGCGACCTGCGCCAACGCAGCGTCGGGGTCCACGACCTTGGCCTCGCGCGCGACAGCAGCCTGCAGCTTGTCGTAGAAGGCCTTGTGGGCGGCATACACGCGCTGTCCCACGGCGTCGGGCATGAGCTTTGCGCGTGTGCCCGGTGGCGGTGGAGGCGGTGTGCGCTCACGTGTGACGCTGCCGCTGTGGCAGCTGTCTGACAGCACCAGGATGCGCACCCCGGCCGCAAAGTGGCTGAGTTCCAGGTACAGCTCATCGTCGATGAGCTGGCCGTCGAACAGGCACCAGGTCTCGTCCTTGCGGTCGGGCTCGTCCTTGTTGGTGTCGGGTACCTGCCCGCCGTGGCCTGAATAGCTCAGGAAGAACAGGTCACCGGCCTTCAGAGCCTTCGCCGCGCTGCGCATGCCAGCCAGCAAGGCGGCACGTGTGGCCTTCTTGGTCAGCAGCACCGTGGGTTTCATGCCCTGGCCCTTGGCCAGTGCGGCCATGTCCTTGGCGTCAAATTCGCAAGCGGCGAGCGGCCCGGTCCAGCCTTCGTAGGCAGCGCCGCTGACGGCGTTCAAGCCCAGGTGGAGAGACAGCGCCTTGCGCTTGGCAGGGGTCTTGGTTGCGGGAGTGGCCATGGTGCTGCAGGTCCTTTTTCGCCAACGATGGGATGGCGATCATGAACCTCTGCAGACCGGTGCGGCATCCCCCAGATCGCAAGCCCCCGCCCAGCCTGGCTTCGGGCTGGTGAAGGTCAGCCGCCGAGCTTCATGTACTGCAGGATCTGTTCGTACTGCTGCATGTTGAGCTTGTCGTCCTTGGCCTTCATGTCCTTGGCCTTCATGTCCCACATCTTGCCGATCATCTCCAGGAACTCGGCCTTGGAGACCATCTTGTCCTTGTTCTTGTCGATGCGGTCGGCCTTGAACATGCCGGCAAAGGACATGTCGTCACTGGTCTGCGCGTGCGCGGCGTTGCCGAATGCACCCAGTGCCAAGGCGGTGGATACAACGGCCAGGATTTGGCGGGTCTTCATGAGGGTCTCCTTGAATCGGAACGTGGATGGGTGGTGGTCTTGCGTGGGGCGTTTTCATCCGCCACGGAGGTGTAGTCGGGCATTTCATGCAGGCCTTACGTGCATTTCTTTGTCGTCGCCGTCCGTAATGGCGGTGCGCTTCAGCGCGAGTAAGCGGGGCAGACGCGGCTTGCATCTGCCGTCCGCCGTGCGCAAACGGCGCCCACCTGAGATCTGGAGATCGCATGACATTCAAGACCAATCGCCGCCACGCGGCACGACTTGTTGCAGTCGCCGTGGCCCTGGCCGGAACAGGCCTTGCCGCCTGGGCTCACGATGCCGATGACGGCGACGAAGACCGCGGCGGCCTGCGCAGCGGCAAGCTCTTCATCAGCAGCAATTCAACGGCTGGCAACGAGGTGCTGGTCTTCCAGCGCGCGGCCAGCGGGCCCGCCACCTTGGTGACCCGCGTGGCCACGCACGGCCTGGGCACCGGCGCCGGACTGGGCTCGCAAGGCGCCGTCACGCTCAGTGGCAACGGCCGCTGGCTGTATGTGGTGAACGCGGCTTCGAACAACCTGTCCACCTTTGGTGTCACGCCGGGCGGGCTCGTGCTGAAGTCGGTTGTGGACACCGGCGGCCTGACGCCGACCAGCGTCACGGAACACGACGGCCTGGTCTTCGTGCTCAATGCAGGCGGCAGCGGCAACATCACTGGTCTGCGCAACCGGGGCGGGCAGTTGACGCCGGTGCCCGGCGCCGTGGGCACGATGTCCGCCAATTCAGGCACGGCACCGGCGCAGGTGAGCTTCAATGAGGATGGCGACCTGCTGGTGGTGACCGAGCGCAACACCAACCGGCTGACGAGCTTCCTGGTGAAGCGCGACGGCTCTCTGGACGGCAAGACCGTCACCGCTTCGCCGGGTGCCGTGCCCTTCGGATTCGCCTTCACGCGCCGTGACACCCTGGTGGTGTCCGAGGCGGCTGGCAGCGGCGCTTCGTCCTATCGGTTCAACGAACGTTCCGCCCTGCCCATCCTGGTCACACCATCCTTGGCCAATGGCCAGGGTGCGGCTTGCTGGGTGGTAGTGACGCCAGACGGCAAGTTCGCGTTCACGGCCAATGCCGGCACCAGCACAGTCAGCAGTTATGCCGTGGCGCGCAATGGCCAGCTCAGCTTGCAGGCGGGCGCTGCGGCCAGCACGGGCACGGGTGCGGGCGCGCTGGACATGGCGGTGTCGCCCAATGGTTCGCAGTTGGCGGTGTTTGCCAGCCGCAGCTTGAACATCGTGTCGTACAGCATCTCCCGCAGCGGGAGCCTGGTGCCGCTGGGCTCGGTGGGCGGGATTCCGGCGGGATCAGCCGGACTCGCTGCCAACTGATCGATGGCCGGCGCGGCAGCGGCCCGGCGTGGTGCCGAGCCGCTGCCGCATCGTGCTGGTCAGGTGCTGCTGGCTGGCAAAGCCGCACAGCGCGGCAATGTCGGCCAGGCTCGTGTTGGACTGCGCCAGCAACTGCGTGGCGTGTTCCAGCCTCATGTCCAGCACAAAGCGGTGCGGCGACAGTCCCGTGTGTGCGGCGAAGGCCTGGGCAAAACGGTTGGGCGGCAAGCCTGCCACGGCGGCCAGGTCCAGCACCAGGATGCGTTCGCCCAAGTGCGCCATCACGTGGTCGCGCAGATGAAGCAGCACGGCGCGGCTGATCGGATTGGCCGGCGCACGGCGCGTCTGCTGGTGTCGCGCCACGCGTACCAGGATCAGGCGCGACAAGCTGTCTGCGGCCTCGGCCGCCAGCAGCCCACCCTGGTGCAGTTCTCGCGCCAACTCGTCTGCCAAGGTGCCCACGCCCGGCACCTTGCCGTTCAGCCAGGGACTCTGCCAGGTCTGGCAGCAGTCCAGCGCTGCGCCCTCCAGCAGGTCGCCGTCAAAGGCCTTGCCGTCAAAGTACAGGTTCAGGTGGCGGCTGGCGGCATCCTTGCGCCAGTGGGCCTGGGCACCGGCGGGGGTGAGGAAGAGGGAGTGGCGGCCCGCTTCGAAGCTGCGGTCCCGTCCGTCCTCCACCTTGCCGCTGACGCGCGAGGCCGTGAAGTTGATGGACAGGCGCGAAACGGCCAGTGCCGGCACATGCAGGTCGTAAGGCGGCGCTTCATACAGCGCCACCACCAAGGCGCCAGCCGCCGGTACGCGGATCAGCGTCTGGACAGGCTGCCCGCCGGACTGGGCCAGTTCCTGGCGGTAAGTCCGCTCGCCGGACTGCGGCGGACGCACCGCTGGTGGCACGTTAAGTCCCTTCACGGCCGGGCCATGACAGAAAAGCACGGGGTCCGGCAGGTCGTGCGCGGTGGATTTCTGAAAGACAAGGAGGCCGCGCGACCGGACGATGCGCGGTGTTCATTCGACTTCACCGACCGCGTGCCTCTTGCGACATGAGCATGACTTCCCCTGACCCGCTGGCCCGTGAACTGTCCCGGGCCCGTGGCCACCTGCTGCGCGCGGCACGGGCGCGACTGAGCAACTCGGAGTGGGCCGACGATGCTGTTTCCGAGACGCTGCTGGCGGCCCTGGAAGCCCGTCCGAGCCTGCATGAACCGGCCCGTCTGCGAGCCTGGCTCTTTGGCGTGCTGCGCCACAAGGTGGTCGACCAGTTGCGCCTGCACCTGAGCGAATCCACGGAGTTGCTGACTGCGGATGCACAAGACCCCAGCGCAGGAGCCGACCCGCTGCGCAATGTCGGCAACCGGCAGTTCGTGGTGCGCCTGGCAGCGTTGCTGGCCGTGATGCCACATCGGCAGGCCCGTGCCTTCGTGATGTGCCACGCGCTGGGCCACAGCACTGACGAAGTCTGCGCCGAACTGGGGCTGAGCCCCGGGGCCCTGTGGGTGTCCCTGCACCGGACGCGCACGCGGCTGCAGCAGGGGCTTGTCGGCCACCGCGACTGAAGGAATCGGGCTCATCGGCCCTTGTCGGCCTCACGGCCACGTCCTTACAGCGCGGGTTGGCTCGGCTGTGGACAATGGCAGCCAAACCTGCTTCCAATCCTTCCATGTGCCTGGCCGCCATTGCTTCCGGTCTGAACCCGCGCTTCCCCTGGGTGCTGGCCAGCAACCGCGACGAATTCTTTGACCGTGCAGCGGCCCCCTTGGGCTGGTGGCAACCGGCGCCAGGTGACGAGCCCATCCTGGCCGGCCGTGACCTGTCGGCGGGCGGCACCTGGATGGGGATGCGGCGCAGCGGCCAACTGGCCCTGGTCACCAATGTGCGCGAACCCGGCCGGCATCTGCCCGAAGCGCCTTCGCGCGGGGAGCTGGTGCCTCTGTGGCTTCGGAGCCCCACCGTGCAGGCGCAGCCCGCACAGCTGCTGGCGCCGGCGCGCAATGGCTTCAATCTGCTGGCGGTCGATCTGGCCACCAGCGGACCTGGCCTGTGGCTGAGCAACCGCGCCGACCTGCCCAGGCCGCTGGGCTTGGGTGTGCATGGTTTGTCGAATGCCGCCTTGGACACGCCCTGGCCCAAGATCACGCAATTGACGCGTCAGCTTCAGAGCTCGGTCGTGACCGCGCAATCCGCAACGGAGGTGAGCGATGCGGCCTTTGGTGCGCTGGCGGACCGCGCGCTGGCGCCAGACGACCGCTTGCCGCAGACCGGCGTGCCGCTGGAGCGCGAACGTGCGCTGTCGGCGCTGTTCATCCGCATCACGGCGCCGGGTTCGCTGCATGCGGTCTACGGCACGCGCTGCTCCACCGTGGTGGTGCTGGAACTGCATGGCGCCAAACGGGTGGTGCACGTCACCGAGCGCACCATGGACGACCTGGGCCGTGTGAGCGGCGAAGTGCATGAGTCCTTTACCCTCGCAACATGAGCACAGGCAAGGGCACCACCATGGACGCAGACGCAGAGCCCGTTCAACAGGTCGTCCAACGCCAGCTGGACGTTTGCAACGTGCGCAGCCTGGAGCGCCGCTTTGTGGACTGCTGCGCCGAGGATGGGGAGTGCTTCAGCCCGCCGCAGGCTGAACCCGCTCTGCGTGGCCGTGTGTGGTTCTTCAACCAGGACTGATGCCGTGACCGTGCCCACCCCGCCGCCCTTTGTGCTGGAGCCGCTGCAGGCCTACCGTGAGTACCCGCCCGCCGAGATGGCGCAGCGCGCCCGCGACTTTCACGACGACATCGCACGCCGCCGCACGGTGCGCGACTTCGACTCGCGACCCGTGCCGCGCGAACTCATCGAGCACTGCCTGCTGGCGGCCGGCACCGCGCCTTCTGGCGCCAATCAGCAGCCCTGGTTTTTCAGCGTCATCACAGACCCCGCGCGCAAGCAGCGCATCCGCGAGGCCGCCGAGGCCGAAGAGCGCGAGTTCTACAGTGGCCGCGCGCCGCAGGAATGGCTGGACGCGCTGAGCCCGCTGGGCACGGACCCGAACAAGGCCTTCCTCGAAGAAGCGCCGGTGCTCATCGCCATCTTTGCGCAGAAGTACGGCCTGCACCCTGGCGGTGAACGCTTCAGCCACTACTACGTGCCGGAAAGCGTGGGCATCGCCACCGGCTTTCTGATCGCGGCACTCCACCACGCCGGCCTGGCCACGCTGACGCACACGCCCAGCCCCATGGGCTTCCTGAACGAGATCTGCGGTCGACCCGCCAGCGAGAAGCCGAACATCCTGCTGGTGGTGGGCTACCCCAAGGCGGGTTGCCAGGTGCCGGTGCATGGCGGCGTCAAGAAACCGCTGACGCAGATCGCGCAGTGGCTCTGAACCGGGCTGGGCGCCTGCTCAGTCCTTGGTAAGCGCCAGCAGCACGTCGGCATACCAGGCGCAGTTCAGGCCCAGGGACTCGTCTTCGTCCTTTTCGCGGTTGTCGACGTCGAAGCGGCTGGAATGCACGCCCAGCAGCATCCAGCCCGACGCGTCGGCGGTGCGGATCAGGACCGGCGCGCCGCTGGAGCCGCGGTGCATGCGGCCATCGGTCAGGAAGTAACCGTGGCCTTCAAAACGCAGCCCGTAGGAAGACGCGATTGCGGCCTGACGGACGACGGGCAGGTGGTGCACCGTGTCGTGGAAGCCCATGGGGTAGCCGATGATGCTCACCGGGTGGCCGACGGGGATGCCGGTCGACAGGCCCTGCACATGGTCCGGGTTGAAGGCGTTGAGCACCGTGCCTTCGGGCAGCGCGGAGCGGTCCAGTTCAAGCACGGCGACGTCGATCTCGCCGCCACTGTCCTCGGCCTGATGCCACTCCGCCACGCCCTTTCGGAACAGCAGCACGGAAAAGCCGGCGGTCTGCGTCAGGTTGACGGCGTCGGTGTGCAGGCCGATTTCGATGCGGTCCGGGTGGTGCTTGCTGGGCTCGTCGATCAGCACGTGGCGGCTGGTCACCAGGAACAGGCGTTCGCCGCGCTCGAAGAAAAAGCCGCTGGCGCCGGTGAGGACACGCGGGCCGTCGAAGGTGGTGATGCGTGCGGTGCTCAGCATCACCGGCTCGACCGACGGCGTGGTGGCTGTGCCGTCGCGCAACAGCGCCGCGGTGCGCGCGATGTCCAGTTCGAACGCGGCGATGGTGAGTTCGGAGATGGGTGCATTCAACAGCACCGACCGCGCAACTTCCGCATGGCGCTCAAAGACAGGCTTGAAGGCGGCCCGTTGAGCCGGCGGCAGTGTGCGCAGCAAGGCTGCGGTCAGGGCATCCAGAGCGACGAGGCCGCCCTTCAGCTCACAGATGCGTTCGGTCGCTTCCTGCAGGTTCTTCATCGTGCCGCGCCCTCGGTGCGGCCCTGAACGCAGGCCGTGGAAACAAAAAAGCCGCGCTTCCCAGGGGAAACGCGGCCGACCCTTGCGGGTTGCGCTGGTCTGGTCAGACCGTGCGGATGTTCGAAGCTTGCGGGCCCTTCTGGCCTTGCGTCACTTCGAATTCCACGCGCTGGTTTTCGGCCAGGGTCTTGAAGCCCGTGCCCTTGATTTCGCTGAAGTGGGCGAAGAGGTCCTTGCCGCCATCATCGGGGGAGATGAAGCCGAAGCCCTTGCCTTCGTTGAACCACTTGACGGTACCGGTTTGCGTTGCCATATCGATATTTCCTTTGCTGAATTGCTACGCCGACACATGCCAGCGCAGTGCCAAGACGTACAGAGGATCGATTGAGCTTCTACCGGAAACCACAGCGTTGCACTGTGGTGAACAGAGGAGACCTGAATTGACGGTCTATGCGGGCCTGACAAGCAGATCTTACACCGGAATGGGTCTCGTAGTCTGGCAGGCCTGTCGCGGGATGCCGCTGTCTTCAGAATCAGACCATCGGAAACAGCCGTAAGGCCAGGCCGCCCCGCCCGACTTTCGGGGCCAAGGAGTCACCATGCAGAAGATCGCCATCGCCCGCTTTGATGAGCTCGCAGACCGCCAACCCGCCCATGCGCAGGTTCGTGCCGTGGACCTGGTGGTCGTTCGGCTGGACACCGAGGTGACGGTGCTGTACGGACGCTGCCTGCACCGCGGCGCGCTGATGGCCGACGGCCACGTCGAAGGTGACAACCTCATCTGCGGCGTGCATGGCTGGGACTACCGACTGGACAGTGGCGTGTCCGCCTACAACAACGCAGAAGCTCTGCAGAAATTCACCGCCTGGGTGGAGGACGGCACTGTCCTCGTGGACGCCGATGAGGTTGGCGCCTGGGCACAGGACCATCCCCAGCCGTTTGACCGCACGATCTACCTGGGCCAGTACGCGGACACCGGCCACGGCACGGCCGAGGAGCCGCACAACGCGCTCATCCAGCGCTACGCCCGCGAAGGCCTGTCCAAAACCGGCAGCCACGGCGCGGTGGAAGCGATGGGTGTGCCGCGCGACCACCTGCCGACCTGGGACGACATCCAGATCTTGCCCGCCCAGCTGCACCGCCCGCCGCTCTTGGACGAGCACCCGGTGGGCACCGACGTGGTCATCGGCCCAAACGCCAGGAAGCCGCTGAGGCTGGCCATTCCACTGATCGTGTCGGACATGAGCTTCGGGTCTCTGTCTGCTTCTGCGAAGGTGGCACTGGCGCAAGGCGCTGAGCTGGTCGGCACGGGCATCTGTTCCGGCGAAGGCGGCATGCTGCCCGAGGAGCAGGCTGCCAACAGCCGCTATTTCTACCAGCTGGCCTCGGCCCGCTTTGGGTTCAGCTGGGACAAGGTCGGCCGCGCGCAGGCCTTCCACTTCAAGGGCGGGCAAGGGGCCAAGACCGGCACCGGTGGCCACCTGCCCGGCCCCAAGGTCAGCGCGCAGATTGCCGCGGTCCGTGGTTTGAACGTGGGTGAGCCGGCCATCTCACCTGCACGCTTTCCAGACTGGACCGAACCGCGCCAGATGCGCGAATTTGCCGCTGAGGTGCGCGAGCGAACGGGCGGCATCCCAGTCGGCTACAAGCTGTCGGCCCAGCACATCGAAAAGGACATCGACGCGGCGCTGGACGTGGGGGTGGACTACATCATCCTGGATGGCCGGGGCGGTGCCACTGGCGCTGCGCCCACCATCTTCAGGGACAACATCTCGGTGCCCACGATCCCGGCCCTGGCCCGTGCACGGCGCCACCTGGACAAGTCCGGCCGCGGCGACGTGACGCTCATCATCACCGGCGGCCTGCGCACCCCGGCCGATTTCGTGAAGGCGCTGGCCTTGGGCGCGGACGCCGTCGCGCTGTCCAACGCCGCCCTGCAGGCCATTGGCTGCGTGGCCATGCGGGCCTGCCACACCAACAACTGCCCCGTCGGCATTGCCACGCAGAAACCGCATCTGGTGGCGCGTTTGGTCGTCGACAAGTCGGCCAGACAACTGGCCAACTTCTTCGACGCGTCGGTGCACCTGATGCAAGTGATGGCGCGCGCCTGCGGGCACGAACACCTGTCGCAGTTCACGCTGGACGACCTGACGACCTGGAAGCGCGAGATGGCCGACCTGGCCGGCGTTTCCTATGGTGGTGTCGCATGAACAAGCCGGCCTTGCAGTGGTTCCAGGTGGCGCAGGTGGGCGACCTGCCCGAAGGCCGCGTCAAGACCGTGACGCCGGGCAAGCGGTCGGTGTGTCTGTCGCACTTCGACGGCCAGTGGGCCGCCATGGACAACCGTTGTCCGCACCAGGGCGGGCCCTTGGGTGAAGGCTCCATCGAACGCGGTGTGGACGGCCGTTGCTGGATCCGCTGCCCCTGGCACGGCTGGGACTTCGACCCGCTCAGCGGCAAGCCGCCGGGCGGCCACGAAGACAGCGGCCAGAGCATGTACCCGATCGAGATCCGGGACGACGCGGTCTTCATCGGTCTGGCGCCTGAACCCGAACACCAGCGCACGGTCAGCGACGTGATGGCCGAAACACTGGTGCAGTGGGGCGTGAAGCATGTGTTCGGCATGGTCGGCCACAGCAACCTGGGCCTGGCCGACGCCATCCGGCGGCGCGTGCTGGATGGGCAGATGAACTTCATCGGCGTGCGCCATGAAGGCGCTGCATCCTTTGCCGCATCGGCCTACGGCAAGCTGACGGGTCAGGCCGCGGCCTGTTTGACGATCGCCGGGCCCGGCGCCACCAACCTGCTCACGGGCCTGTGGGACGCCAAGGTCGACCGTGCGCCGGTGCTGGCCCTCACCGGCCAGGTGCAGACCCAGGTCTTCGGGCCGGGCGCGTTCCAGGACATTGATCTGTCGTCGGCCTTCCAGGCGGTGACGAAGTTTTCGCAGTTGGTGCTGCCCAGTTCCAACCACGCCGAGCTGATGTCGCTGGCCTGCAAGACCGCGCTGGTGGAACGCGACGTCGCGCACCTGATCTTCCCGGACGACGTGCAGACCCTGCCCAGCAGCGCAAAGGCCGGCGCTCCCACCGGACGCCTGGGCGGATCTGTGGTGGTGCCTGCGGAAGCCGACCTGGCCCAGGCCGCGGCGATGATCAATGCCGCCCGGCGGCCACTGGTGGTCATCGGCCACGGCGCCGTGGCGGCGCGTGAGGCGGTCATTGCGCTGGCGGTGCACCTGGGCGCAGCGGTCGTCACCACCTTCAAGGGCAAGGGCCTGATCGCCGACACCCACCCCAACGCGGGCGGTGTGCTGGGCCGGTCCGGCACGCCGATTGCCAGCTGGTTCATGAACGAGGCCGACCTCATCATCACGCTGGGTTCGTCTTTCGCCAAGCACACCGGCATCGAAGCTTCCAAGCCCATCATCCAGGTCGACTTCGAACGCATGCAGTTGGGCCGCTTCCACCCGGTGACGCTGCCGGTGTGGGGCGAGATCGCCGCCTTCTGCGCAGCCGTGATGCCGCGTGTGCAGCGTGTGCAGCGTGTGCAGCGTGCCGCCGATGCGCCGGACCAGGTGGCTGAACTGGCCGTCCGCTGGGCTATCTGGCGCGATGAAAAGCGCCGGCGCCTGGGCGAAGACCGCGGCCAGGGCGTGCACTCCGCGGCCGTGTTCGAAGCACTGACCAAGCTGTGCCCGCCCGACGCCATCATCGCGGTAGACGTGGGCAACAACACCTACTCATTCGGCCGCTATTTCGAAAGCCAGGGCCAGCGGGTGTTGATGTCGGGCTATCTGGGTTCCATCGGCTTCAGCCTGCCTGCGGCCATGGGTGCCTGGGCTGCGACGCAGGACTTTGATGCCTTGCGAGGCCGCAAGGTCGTGTCCATCTCCGGCGATGGGGGCTTCGGCCAGTACGCCATGGAGTTCACCACGGCCGTCAAGTACGGCATGGACATCACGCACGTGCTGCTGAACAACGCGCAACTGGGCAAGATCACCAAGGAGCAGCGGGCCGGCGAGCTGCCGGTGTGGGCCACTGACCTGCGCAACCCGTCGTTTGCGATGTTTGCCAAGCAGTGCGGCGGGCTGGGCCTGAAGGTGACCGAGGCCGGTGCACTGGAAGCTGCCCTGGCGCAGGCCTTGTCGCACCAGGGTCCGTCCTTGGTCGAGGTGATGACGGACGCTGAACTGGTCTGAGCCGGTCCTTCGACAGCTAGTTCAAAGCCGCCACGGCGGCCAGCACATCGCCAGGCTCGGCCCGCTCGCGGTAGTCCGCCTCGACATGCGCGAAGGCGATGCGGCCCTTGCGGTCGATGACGTAGGTGGCCGGCACTGGCAACACCCAGCGCCCGTTGCCGTTGAGCACAGGCAGGTCGTTGCCCACCTTGCTGTACAGCTCGATCAATTCGCTGGGCATCTCAAACGCCACGCCAAAGGCCGTGGCCGCCTGCAGTGCCGAATCACTCAGCACCGGGAAGGCCAGCTCATTCTTCTCGGCGGTGGACAGCGAGTTGTCGGGCGTCTGCGGCGACACCGCCACCAGCTGCGCGCCCAAGCGCTTCAGCGCCGACAACTGCTGCTGCCAGGCCCGCAACTCCAGGTTGCAGTAGGGGCACCAACCGCCACGGTAGAAGACCAGGACCAGCGGGCCCTGCTGCCAGAGTGTCGACAGGTCAACCGGTTGATTCAAGGCGTCCGGCAGCATCAGGTCGGGCGCCTGTGCGCCCACCTGCAGGGCTCGTGCTTCGATGCCGGTGGCACGAAGGTCGGCCGTGGCCGTTTCCATCATCGCCACGCGCTCGGGTGCGGCGCGTTGCTTGAAGCCGGCCTGGTACGCGGCCAGTTGTTCGCTCAGTGAAGGAGTCTGTTCCATGGTGTGGATCCGTTGCAGTGAAGGCAGGAGTGGGTCGAGAAACATTCAGCGTGGCGTCGGCGCAGTCACCGCCAGGATCAAACCGGCCATGGCCATCGCCAGACCCGCCGCCTCCGCACCGGTGGGCACATGCCCGAGCACCGGCCACGCCATCAGGGCCGCCAGGCCCGGTGCCAGGGCCGGGAAAATGGCCGCACGACTTGGGCCCAGCAAGGACACCATCTTGGCGTAGGTGAACAACGTGCCGGCGCCTGCAATCACGCCCTGCACCAGCACCTCGGTCCAGAAGACCTGCGGCACGACGGCCATCAGCCGGTCCACACCCACCCACAGGAAATAGACCGGCACATAGGTCAGCAGTGCGGACAGCGACACCACGGCCGTGGCCAGCAGCGGGTCCAGCCGGTGCTTGCGCAGCACGATGCCAAAGCCGGCCCACAAGGTGCCTGCGGCCAGGAACATCAGGTCGCCCAGCGCGGCGCGCGCCGTGAAGCTGGCGGCGTCCACGCCGGACACCAGCACCAGCCCGACCAGGACCACGGCAATGCCCGCCAACTTGCGGCGGCTGAGCCGTTCACCCAACACCAAGGCGCCAAGCAGCATGCCCATCACGCTCATCGCGGTGAACGGGAACACCGCGGCGTGGCTGGACGGCGCGAACTGCAACGCGCCGAACATCAGCAAGCCGAAGGGCGTGCCGGCCAGCAGGGCCACCGCGGCCCATACGCGCCAGCGCGAAAGGAATTGCGCCGCGTCGCGACGCCAGGCCAGCCACAGCACCGGCAGGGTCAGCACACCGGCCACGCCGAAGCGCAGCACCGTGAGATCCGGCGAATGCAGCCCATGTGCGATGCCCCAGCGCGCGAACACGGTGTACAGCGCGCCGATGCTGGCCGCCAGCAGGCCCACGGCCAAGCCTGCCAGCAGTTTGGAGTGGTCACTTGCTGCAGCAGGCATGGGGAGCGCTGGGTTGGCGGCGTTCATGGCAGTCCTTCGTGAGGCGGCGGTGCGAATCAGTTCGGGAGCGCCGGGGCGGACGGGAAGTCCACCGGCACCTGCGTCGTGCCATGCAGGTAGTTGGTGACGGTCTTGTCGCCGATGACGACGATGGCGTCGACCAGGTTCTCCT
Source organism: uncultured beta proteobacterium (assembly GCA_963750785.1). Taxonomy (GTDB): domain Bacteria; phylum Pseudomonadota; class Gammaproteobacteria; order Burkholderiales; family Burkholderiaceae_C; genus Rubrivivax. The sequence goes on from CAVVSC010000017.1 coordinate 1,047,214, forward strand.
GCGTCCAGCCGGCGTCGAAGAAAGCCTGCACGCGCGCCGGGTCGGCGTGGCCGCGTTCAGTGGCGATGTTCTTCACCAGCTTGGCCAGTGCGTCCAGCTTGGCGTCGAAGGACGCGCCGCCGCGGCGGATCTCGATGATCTGTTCGGAGGTGAAGCCCAGCATGCCGCCGATGGCGGTGTGGGCGGCCAGGCAGTAAGCGCAGTTGTTCACCTGGCTGACGACAAGATTCACCACTTCGCGCGCCTTGCCCTTGACGCTGCTCTTGGCGTTCTGGAAGGCCAGGTAGTTGCCCAGGGCGTGTTCGGACAGAGCCAGCGTGGCGTACAGGTTGGGCACCATGCCCAGGCCCTTCTTCAGGGTGTCGAAGAGGGCCTGGTTGGCGGGGGACACCTGGTCGCGGGTGGGGACTTGGATGGTGGTCATGGGAGTGCTCCGTATGTCGGGGGTTTGAAGCTCAGTCGGGAAAGTCGTCGCAGCGTTACTGCCGCATGCGCCGGTGTTCCGGTCGTAGGTGGAATGCTTGTGCGCGCTGGGTTTCAGGTGGTGATGGGGTTCGCGCTGATACGGACTGTGATTCGTGCCGGGGTTTCGCACTAGACAGTCAAACCTACTAATATCCAGTCCAATTTGGAATGAATAGAGGCCTGCCCTGGACCGCCTGACCGCCATGCAAACCTTTGTGCGCGTTGTTGAAAGCGGCAGCTTCTCGGCCGTGGCGCGCGAGTCGCAGGCCACGCAGAGCGCCGTGAGCAAGCAGGTGGCCGCACTGGAACGCGCGCTGGGCGCGCGCTTGCTGAGCCGCACCACCCGGTCCTTGTCGCTCACCGAAGAGGGTGAGCGCTACTTCGAACAGGCCCGCCGGCTGGTGGCCGAAATCGCCGAAGCCGAAAGCGGCCTTCGCCAGGGCGAACAACAGCTCACCGGCTGGCTGCGCGTGGCGGCGTCGGTCGGCTTTGGCCGGCTCAAGCTGCTGCCCCTGGTGAAGAGCTTCCTGGCCGCGCACCCCGGCGTGAAGATCGACCTGCGGCTGAACGATGGCTTCATCGACCTCGTCGAACAAGGCATTGATGTGGCCGTGCGCATAGGAGATCTCGCAGACAGCACGCTGGTGGCCCGGCGCATCGGCACCAGCAAGCGGGTGCTCATCGCCAGCCGCCAGTACCTGCGCTCACTGCCTGAGGGCGTGCAGAACCCGCGCGTGCCCGCCGACTTGCAGGACTTGAATTGCATCGTCTACACCGAACTGGCAACCCAGAACGCGTGGACCTTCACTTCGGGTGCCGGCGCGCCGGTGGACGTGGGCACCGCGGTCACGGTCCGCGCGCAAGGCAACATCCAGACCAACAGCAGCGAAGTCGTACGGGCCGCGGTGCTGTCCGGCATGGGCGTGGGCTTTGCGCCGACCTGGCTCTTTGAAAGCGACATGGCGAAGGGCGACCTGCAGGTGCTGCTGCCCGATTGGCCCGCCCCTTCCTTGCCCGTGCACCTGGTCAGCCCAAGCCAGCGGCGGCAGTCCGCCAAGGTTCGGGCCTTTGCCGACCACCTGGAGTCGGCACACGCTTAGACCGCGCCGCTTGTGGACGCTCAGGCAGCCCGAGACGGGCCCAGCAACAAGACCTTCACATCGCCTTGGGCCTGGAGGCTGCTGACGAGCAGGTAGGTGCAGAGCATGGGCGAACCTGCCAGCAGGGTCAGCAAACCCAGCACGATGCCCACGGGCGAAAACCGGTGGCGCCAGGCCAGCCACAGCGCAGCCAGCAAGAGCACACAGGCGAAGTCCAGGTTGAACTGGCCGGGCCACTTCACGGCCAGGATGTCCTGGATGAAGACCGGCATGAAGTTCCAGCCTTGCGAAGCGCCAACGAAGCCGGTGTAGACGAGCAGGACGACAACGATGGAAATCAGAAGAACGCGCAGCGCGAGCATGGGTGGCCTTGTGAAGTGGATGGGTGGACCGCCAGGGCACTGTGTGCGAGCCACGAGCACGCGGCAATGACCTGCCAGGTCATGTCCAGGTCAGGCACGCCTGCCGCTCCCGTGCCATCCGTTCACCCGAAGCCCGGCGGCGGCGGGATGCTGGCGACCAGCTGTGACAAGCCGTCGGCGTACTGGTTGCGCAGCTTCATCCAGTAGGGGTCGTCTTTCTCGAAAGTGACCAGGTTGCGTGCACTGAAACTGTGGGTGGCGTAGCGCAGCAGGTCGATGGGCGCGTCCACCGACAGGTTGCTGCGCATGGTGGCGTCAAAAGACAGCAGCGACAGCTTGGCGGCTTCGTCCAGTGAGCTCATGGTGCCCAAGGCGCGGTCCAGGATGGGCTTGCCGTACTTGGTCTCGCCGATCTGCAGGAAACGGGCTCGGTCGGAGGCTTCCACGAAGTTGCCTGCGGAATAGATCTGGAACAGGCGCGGTGTCTCGCCGATCAGCTGCCCGCCGACCAGGAAGGTGCCATTCGGGTCGCCGAAGGGCTGCACATAGTTGCCGTCGCGGGCAATCACCTCGCGCAGCTTGGTTCCGACCAGTTGTGCCACGTCGAACATCGACTGCGTGGCGTGGATGTCCTGCCCAAAGCGTCCACTGCCGGCGGCTTCGCGCAAGCCCGTCACCACCGCCTGTGTCGTGGCCAGGTTGCCGGCGGACAGGATGGCCACCACGCGCTGGCCGGGCACTTCAAAGATCGACAGCTTCTTGACCAGGGCCACCTGGTCCACGCCGGCGTTGGACCGTGAATCCGAGGCCATGACCAGCCCGCTGGGCAGGAGAATTCCAAGGCAATATGTCATTTGTCTCTCCAGGGTGCGACTGATACCGACCGGCTGTGTGGCGTTTGCTGCCGCCGCTTGTCCCGCTCATGGTCGGCCTTTGGGCGCAACACTTACAGGGCATTTCCGCTCATGCAGACATCACAGGAACTGGGCGAACTGCTGGACGCCGTGCGCCAGGACATGCTGCCGCACTTTGGCAGCGGGCGCGTGGCGGACTACATCCCGGCGCTGGCGCGGGTGAATCCGCAGCAGTTCGGCATGGCCGTTGCCACGTGCACGGGCCAGACCGCGTCCGTGGGGGACTGCGCGGTGCCGTTTTCCATCCAGAGCGTGTCGAAGGTCTTCACGCTGACGCTGGCGCTGGGCCGTGTGGGCGATTCGCTGTGGCAGCACGTGGGGCGGGAGCCTTCGGGCTCGCCCTTCAATTCCATCGTGCAACTGGAACGCGAACTGGGCATTCCGCGCAACCCGCTCATCAATGCCGGCGCGCTGGTGGTGACCGACGCCATCCTGGCCGGGCGGCAGCCGCAAGTGGCGGTGGCCGAGATCCTGGCCTACCTGCGCGAACTGGCCGACGACGCCAACGTGACGGTGGACCGCGAGGTGGCGCAGTCCGAGGCGGACACGGGCTTTCGCAACGCCAGCCTGGCCAACTTCATCCGCTCTTTCGGCAATCTCAACAACCCGGTGGCCGATGTGCTGGAAACCTACTTCAACCAGTGCGCCCTGCGCATGAACTGCGTGCAGCTGGCGCGGGCCGGCCTGTTCCTGGCGCATGGGGGTGTGGACCCCATCACCCGCCACCGCGTGGTGGACGCGCAGGCCACGCGGCGCATCAACGCCATCATGATGACCTGCGGCCACTACGACGCGTCGGGCGACTTTGCGTTCCGCGTCGGCCTGCCGGGCAAGAGCGGCGTGGGCGGCGGCATCCTGGCCATTGCGCCGCGCCGGGCATCGATTGCGGTTTGGGCGCCGGGGCTCAATGCCTCGGGCAATTCGCTGGTGGGTGCGCTGGCGCTGGAAAGCCTGTCGCGGCGCACCGGCTGGTCGGTGTTCTGAGCGCGGCTTCAGACCCGCTGGATCTGCGACACCGGCGCGTCCAGCATCAGCACGTCGCCCACGCGCGACAGGCGGCCGCTGACGCGCACGGCGTCGGCAACGAAAGGCAGCAGGTCGTGGCCATGCGCACGGCCGCCGCTGGTCATGACCATCAAGCGGGTCTGCTGCTCGGGCCCGCGCACGAAGAAGGCGGGGGGTATGCCGCCCCGGATGCACAGTGCGGCACAGGCCTTGTGCACCTTGCCTTCGGAAGGCCGCATGGCGCCAAACCAGCACTTGAAGTCCAGGATTTCGCCAGTCAGGCTGATCTCGCCCAGTTGCACCGCAGGCGGGAACAAGAGCCACGGGTTGACCACGGTGAGTTCGTCGCGGCGAATCCAGTCGGCGGACTCGTCGACAGCAATCATGGTGTGCGCGCCGCGCTGGATGAGGCTGCCCTTCACCACCACGGCTTGGCCTGCGAACGAGCCGATGCGCGCGGCCACGCCGCACTTGCCCAGGCAGGACAGCAGGGCGGTGCGCGGCAGCGGACCGAGATCGGCGGTGCGCAGCATGGCGTAGGGCTCGGCGGTGACGACGCCGCGCCATTCACGCACGGCGTCTGCGTTCCAAGTGCCGGGGCCGGGCGTCTTTTGAAGTGCCGCCAAGCCCAGGCCCAGCGCACCCGCTGCAGCCGTCAGCCCCAGACCGGCACGCAGGAAGAAGCGCCGGTCGGCCGCGGGCGTATCGGCCCAGCCGATGAAGAAGTCCTCGGCCCCATCCCTGCCCCTGAGCTCGTCCTTGTCCGGCGCGCTCATGCAGCGGCATCCTCGATGCGGGTAGGCGCCACAGGCGTGCCCGGCGCCATCGGCACGGGGTGCACATAGATCACGCCCTTCACCACACGCGTGCGGTAGGTGGCGATCTGCTCCGTGAAGGGCGGCGGCGAACAGCCGTCTTCGGGGCGGTACTGGTAGCCGTGCCAAGGGCAGGTGATGCAGCCGTCGATCACCCGGCCTTCACCCAGCGGGCCGCCCTGGTGGCGGCAGACGTTGGACACGGCAGCCACAAGGCCGTCGTAGCGGAACACGGCAATGCGCTCTGCACCAGCAGGCTCTACCACCACGGCGCGCTTTTCCGGGATGTCGTGAACCTCGCCCACGCGCAGCCAGTCCGTGCCGGGCGCCGTGCGTACTGCGGCGCCTGAAGCAAAGAAGCGGGTGAAGACCTGCAGCCCGGTCACCACCCCCGCGGCGGTCACCAGGGCGAGCGCGTAGCCCGGGTGGGTCTCGGACTGCAAGGCGCCCAGAGCCACATGCGCCACCAACAGGCCGTACGCCACGAAGACCAGTTGGTGGATGCCTTTCCAGAAACCCGGTCCCAGGTTGGCGTTCCAGAAGTCATGGCTGGTGGCGGCCAGCACGAACAGCACCGCCAAGGCCGCCAGGCCCAGGACTTCAAAAGGGAAGCCCGCCAGGGAGTCGTAGCGCGGGTTGGACACCAGCAGCGACACCAGCGGGGCCAGGTCGCCAAAGCCGTGGTACCAGACCAGGACCACCGCGGCGTGCACCAGCGCCACCAGGAAGGTGGCCACGCCCAGGTGGCGGCGGTTGTAGAGGAAAGGCCTGAAGCGGGGCGACAGCCGCGCCAGAGGGCCGATGCACAGCAGGAAGCTGAGTTGCAAAAAGGCCAAAGTGCCCGTGGCGCGGATCAGGATCTGTGCGGGCGTGAAGCTCTGGTGGGCCGGCACGAACAGGCTGCTGCCCGTGACGAACGCCAGCAGGTAGACGGCCATGCCGGCCAGCATCCAGGCGTCAAAGCGCTTCTTGAAAGGCGTCCAGTTGACGGCTCGGTACCCGTGCGACATCAGCGTGCGCTCCCCTGCGCAGATCGGCGCCACCATTTCCAGAGCACCAGCGGCCACAGCGAGGCAGCACCCGGGATCAGCAGCAGCCGAGCGGTCAGGGGCATGTCGCGTGCCGCAGGGTCCACTTGCGCTGCGCCCCTGGCTGCAAACACGCAGGCGAACACCAGGCAAGCGGCGCCATAGACCACCCATGCGGTCTGCAGGGTGTCGGCCAGAGTTTCGAGCGACATCGGCGTCATGGGGTCCAGCGTTCAACTGCGCTGCTGAAGCTTCAGCAGCAGCGCGATCGTAGCCACCATCACGGCCAGCGCGGCCCAGGCGTGCGGCCACAGGAGCGGCAGGCCCAGGAGCAGCAGTCCGTCATTGCTGCCCGGCACCCATAGGCTGCCCAGGCCCAGCAAGGCGCCGCCGGCCAGGCAGCGCAGGGTTTGCCGCCAGGGCCAGGGGCGGGGCCATTGCCAGGTGCCCGCCAGCAGGCCGCCCGTCAAGGCGCCCGCCAGCAGCGCAGCGGCCAGGGCCCACTGCATGGCTTGGCTGATGAGTCCGGGCATGGCCATTTGCCGCACGATGTCCGACAACAGATCGGTGTAGGCCCAGGCGCCCGCCAGTGCCACCAACACGGCAAACAACACGCCGATGCAGGCCGTGGCGACATTGGGGCTCCATGCACGCGGCGCCTGCGTCAGCGCCCAGGCAGCGCGCATGCAGAGCAGGCCCAGCAACACCCAGGCCAGCACAGCGGGTGCCGTGGACACGAGCGGTGGGCCCGTCACGGCCACTTGCGCGGGTACGGCGTGACTGGCCCATGCGACCTGGCAGCCCATGTAGAAGCCCAGGGGCGTGGCCGCGTAGGCCCACTGGCCAGATCCCAGGCGCGCGACGGCACCCACGGCACACGCGCCGTTCACCACTGCGCCCAGTCCCAGGACCACCGCGCCTGCCAGCGTCCAACCCGTCACTGCGTAGCCGGCGCTCAAGGGCACCGGTTGGCCCAGCGCTTTCAACACCAGCATGCCCGTGCCGGCCCAGAGGGCCGCTTCGGCCAGTGCTGCCGCGCGCCAGGCCTTTCCGGTGCGTTGCCATTCGCTGACCGCCACCACCAGGCAGGTGGCGCCGCGCTGCATGGCCAGGCCCATGAGGGCAGCGCAGAGCAGCGCCAGTCCCCACAGGGCGCCTTGGGGCACGGCGGGCTTTCAGCCGCCGCGCGAACGCACGCCCAATGGCGCCAACCAGCCCAGCCACACCTCGCGGCGCAGCCACAGCAGGGCGGCGCAGGCCAGCCACACGCCACAAGCCAAGGTGAAGAGTTCGCCGCCGTCGCTGCTGCCGTCGGTGTTGACCACGGCCACACCCAAGGGCGTGAACAGGTGGAAGAAGATGGCGCCGCTGATGACGCCCAGACCCATGCCCGCGCCCAGCACCTGCACCACACGTTGCTTGCTGATGGCCGCACCCGCCAGCAGCAGTGCAGAGGCGATCAATTCAAACGTGCCCACAACCTTGGCGGAAAAGATGCCACCCGGTGCAAACACACCCGGGAATCCCAGGCTGGCTGCCCATGGGTCCAGCTTGCCCTGGAAGATGTAGACCGTCTCGGGCGAGCCGGTGAACTTGAAGAACAGCGACTGGATGAAGACGAACGCGACGTACAACGTCAGGATCCAGTGGCCATGCTGCTTGAGCCATTTCATGGGGTGCCCTCCTCAGCTTTCTTTTCTGCTTACTTCTTCAGCAAGCCGGAGAACTTCTCGTCGGCGCTCTTGATGTAGCCGGCCGGGTCCTTGGCCCACTTGGCCTGCACTTCACCGTCGTAGTTCAGGTAGAGCTTGCCGTCGCGGATGGTGAACTGGTCCGGCTCCACCTTCACCAGGTAGCCCTGCGTGACGCCATAGGCGCAGTAGCCGCCGTACTGCGGCGCGTACTTGTCCGGGTTGCCCTTGAACAGGTCCAGGTTGGCTTGCGTGCTGAACTTCCACTTGGCGCCCATCCAGTCGGTGGCCAGGTTGTCCAGTCCTTTCACCGGCTTGCCGACGGTGAAGTAGGCCACGGTGTCGTAGCCGTTGATGGCAGTGTCGGTGCGGCCACCAAAGAAGCTGTTCTTCAGTGTGTTGATGGGCGGTTCGGCAGCCTGGGCGGCCGCGCCGAAGAGCAGGGCAGCCGCAGCGCCCACGCACAGGGCGGCGCGGCGGGTCAGGCCGGAAGAAGCAGAGCGGGACATGGTGGTTCCTTGGAGGTGGGGCCTGCCTCAGCGGGCGTCTGTCCTTGCGCGCGTTCGTGTGCGACGGTGGACGGGGCCTTGCCGAAGTGGGCGGGCGTGGGCGTGCCCTGCTGCTGACAGTGTGTCTTCAACAAGGCGAAGTGGTGCACGGCGTGGCTGGCCACGAAGGCCAGTTCACGGGCCGTGCTGGAGGGGGCGGCAAAGCTGAACTCGCCCGCGGTACCGGCCAGGCCGACCACGCGCACGGGCTCGTCAATCCAGGCCGCAGCCCGGTCTTGCAGGCAATGACTCAGGGCCTGCAGCCGGCGCCTGGCCACCGCAGCCTGGGTTTCGAGTTCGCGGTTGCGGGCGCGGCTGTCGTAGTCCACCACGCCTGCCTGGGCGGGGAAGAGCAGCGCGTCATAGTGTTCGATGATGTGGCGCAGGTGCGACCCCACCGGGCCGGCATAGCTCGGCCCATCCGGCCGCGCATGCAGGGCCACCAAGGCCAGGGCCTGGTCCAGCACCTGTTGGTTGAAGGCCAGCAGGTGCTGCATGTCGGCGGCGGTGGCGTGGGCATCGGACATGGTTTTGCTCTGCGGATAGGGATTGCCGTGCAGTCGTTCCGCAGCGCTGGTCCTTACAGCGCCGATCAGCGCGAAGCCACCGTCATGCCCAGGGCGTCCAGGCCGGCCATGTGGATCTTGGCCAGCTGTTCCTGCGTGGCGACGGGGCTGTGTTCACCGCGGCTGCGCAGGCCCAGGCGGATGGCTTCGATGGCTTCGGCGCGCACTTGGGCGCGGCTCAGGCCAGGACCCGGTTGGTCGATGACCACGTCCTGGTCGCCGACGGCGATCTGGCCGGCCTGGCGTGCGGCGATGGCGGCTTCACGAACAGCTGCGCGGGTCACGCTGGAGCTGTAGGCGGTGGGCAGTTCCGTGGCGCCTTCGCCCGGGAAGGCGTGGGCGAAGGTGGCGGCAGAGGCACCGATCAGGGCCACGGCGATGGTCACGAGAGTCTTGGCGTACATGATGAATTCCTTGTGGGTTGGGTTGAACAGTCAGCAGGCCGGTTGGGCCTGTTCCGTCTGTCGCTGCCTGGGGTGTTGGGCACGACTTGCCGGATGAATGTCAGTCGTCGGACCCGGTGCCTTGTTACGGCGATTTGTGCGCCCGTGCATCGGAAACTGCAAAGACCCGGCTCAGGCCCACGCCGACGCTCAGGTTGTTCTGCGTGCGCACCAAGGGGCTGCCGCTGAAGACCGCACCGCGCAAGCTGTCGGCTTGCACATAAGTGCCCAGCCACCAGTCGCCCCAGCGGCGAGAGGCGGTGGCGCTCCAGGTCCAGCCGCCGAACCCGCCTGGCGCGCTGTAGGCCGGGCGCGTAGCCGTGGCATATGCGGGGGCGACGTCGTAGAAATACGCGTGGTACTGGCGGCCGCCCCACACCGGGCCGATCTGCGAGCTGATGTCCCAGCCTTGATGTGTGGCGTCCCATGACAGCGACGGGTTCGCCCGCCAGCCAATGGCTTGTGTGTGTGAGCCGATGGCCGTGACGGCCCGGACTGGCAGTCGCAAGTCCAGCTTCCAGCCGGTGCTGCGCGCCAGGTTGATGTTGAGGTTGGGTCCGGCCTCGAACGCGGCCTTGAGGTTGGGCATGCCGACGCGTGCGCGGTTGTCGTCGCTGCGCGCCGGCGTGCTGACGTCCAGACTGAGATCCAGATCCACGCGCTGGCTGTCCAGCAGCTGGGCGTGTGCGCCCTCGCGGTCGGCGCGCAGGAATTCTCCGCGGTAGACGAAGTAGGGCAGTGGCAGCAGCCAGGCGCGCGACTGGTCGCTGCCGCGGTAGTGCGGCAGGCTCAGGGCGCCCAGGCCGGCACCCAGTTCCCACAGCGGCAGATCGCTGGGCTGCGCGCGCGAAACAGGCGCGGCGGAGGCGATGGCCAAGGCTGCGCCCAGTTGTAGGGCGCGGCGTACAAGGTGCGTCATCGCGGGTCTGTCCGTGGCCGCGTTCAGTCGGTCGCCGGGTAGTGCGGCGTCAGTTCCTTTTCGCGCAGCCAGGCCGCACGGAAGTCGCGCCAGGCTGTCGGCTTGAAGCCGCGCGCGCGGTTGGCCGCGCCAATCTCGAACAGCCAGCGGTACTGTTTGCACAGGTCGCGCCAGGCCTGCAGCAGCGTGGTCTTGCGGTCCCAGATGTGGGTGCTTTCGGCCCCTGCGCCGTTGGCTTCGACGATGGTGAAGCCACGACCCAGCTGCACGTCGGCAAAGCGCTCGAAGCGGATGTCGAAACGCCCGAAGTGGAATTCCGGCAGCGCCTGCGCGATGGCGTCAAAGCGTGCTTCCATCTCCGGTGTGACCAGGTGGGTGCCGTTGCGGAAGATGGCACCGCGGCTGTGGCTGCCTGCAAAGGCCAGCCGCACCGGTTCGCCAGCGGCAGGCACCTGGTCCAACCGCGCCGCATGCCGCTTCAGGTACAGGTGCGGCAAGCGGCCGGCACGTGGGTCGGCCAGGATCAGGTCGCGCAGGGTGCGTTGGCCGTCGCCGATGACATGCGGGAAGTACTTGAGCGTGATCGACACGATGCGGCCCTTCGCCTGGCCCGGCCGGCGCACGTAGAAGATGCCGGCTTCGCCTTCGAAGGGCACCAGCCGTTGCAGCAGGTAGCCGCCACCGCGTGGGAAGGCGGCGATGTAGGCCTGCAGGTCGGCGGGCGTGCGCACCAGCTTCACGCCCACGCCGCGGCAGCCCAGGTCGGGCTTGGCCACCACGGGCAGGGACAGGCCCGCGTCGTCCAGTGCGGCCAGCGCGGCTTCGCATTCGACACTCGGATCCAGCCAGCCGGCCTCCGCGCGTTCCAGGCGGATGAAGGGCGCGGTCCACTCTGGTACATGGGCCATGGCCAGGGACAGGATTTCAGCCTTGCTTTCGCCAACCCAGCCGCCGCTGGGGAAGCTGGGGTTGGCCAGGGTGGGCAGCAGCACGCCGCGGTGGCGCAGCATCAGCCAGCCCACGTAGGCGATGACGGGTGGGTAGAACGCCCACATGGGCCAGAACTCGAAGAAGCTCAGCGGTGGACCGTCTTGTTCCAGCGGCGGCATGCCCTGGTGGGGGCGCAGGCTCATGGGCATGGGGGCGTTCAAGGTGGTCATGGTCGTTGGGGCTCGGGTCGGCAGATCAGGCACGGTGGGTGGCCACGGCAGCGGCAGGACGGCGCCAGCGTCGCCACAGCGGAACGGCCAGGGCCAGCACCGCGATGGGCAGGGCCACGGCCAGTGCCGGCGGCCAGCCCAGCACATCAGCCAGTGCGTGGCCGATGGCGGCGCTCAGCGCGTACAGGCCCACGGTCCACAAGCTCACGGCCAGCAACACCCAGGCAGTGAAGGGCCAGAAGGGCACGCGCACAAAGCCGCTGGTGGTGTAGGTGAGCAAGCGCAGGCCGGGAATGACCCGCGCCAGCAACACGGCAGTGGACAGGCGCTGCTGGATCTGCGCACGCGCCCAGTCGGACTTGTCGCCGACATAGCGCCGCTTGAGCCAGGGGATGCGCGTGGCGCCCAGACCCAGCGCGTACAGGCCCAGGTCGCCCAGGGCGATGCCACCACCCACGGCGGCCAGGGACAGCGGCCAGGAGATCACGCCCTGCGTGGCCAGCGCCACGCCCGCGGCTATGGCCACGTCTTCCAGCAGCAGGGTCGTCAGCGCCAGCACCAAGGCAATCACCGCTGGCGATGCCATGCCCGACAGCACCGCCTGCACCCAGGTGACCAGGGCGTGCCAATCGCTCAGCATGCCGGTTCCAGTGCTTCGGCAATGGCTGCGCGCACATCCGTTTCCGAATTCCAGGGCAGGAAGTGGTTGCGGCCCGTCAGCAGCGTCGTCTTCACGCAGCGCGCACCGGTGAGGCGCGCCTGCATGAAGGGCACATTGGCCACCGGCACGAGATTGTCTTCAGTGCCGTGCAGGATGACCACCTTGGCCGTGATCTGCGGCAGCGCCAGGGCCAGGGCTTCCAGTTCAGGCTTCAGCGCCATCAGCTCTGTGTTGGCGTTGCGGATGACCCGCGGCAGCATCGCGCGGACCCAGGCCCAGTCACCGACGTGCTGCATGGGGTGGATCTCTTCCAAGCCCGGGTCCAGCGATGCCGCCAGCAACACAATGGCGCTGATGCGGCCAGGCACATCGGCCGCCACCCGTGCCACCACCGGGCCGCCCAGCGAATGACCCAGCAGCACCACGGGTCGACCATCCGCAGGCAGGAGCGCACGCACGGCCGCGGCCTGGTCCGCCAGGCTGGGCATCGCACCCGCCGGGCCGCTCTGGCCAAAGCCGGGCCGGTCCAGCGCCACCACCTCCACGCCTGCGGGTGGGTGGGCCAGGTAGTCTGCCCAGGCCGTGGCCGAACCCGGCGTGCCGTGCACCAGGATCAGCCGGGTGCCCCTGGCATCGCCCGCCCGCAGATAGCTGAGGGTGGTGGACAAGGGCGCGCCGACCGCCACCGCCTGGCGCATGGCCTCGGTGGTGGTTTCAGGCGTCCGCGGCCCCGGGGGTGCGCAACCCACCGCCGCCAGCGCGACACCGAAGGCCGTCCACAAGCGCTTGCTGAGCAGGGTGGCGGGGGCGGCTGGGGCATTCATGACGGTTCTGTCGCGCGACATTCATCAGCCTTACATCGATCGGTGTAAGGCTAGCCGAGTTGGCACGACAGAACCGTGCACGAAAGGCCCGCCATGAGCTCAACGCAACTCCAATCCGCCGCGCTCACCCACACCGCTGCCCGAGCGCCTCGAACCGAACCCGCGTACCGTCTGCGGGTGGCCTCCACGGCTGCCGAGGTGCGCGCCGCACAGGCGCTGCGCTTCGAGGTCTTCAACATCGAACTCGACGAAGGCCTGGTCCAGTCCTACGACACCGGCCTGGACGCAGACCCGTTTGACGAGGTCTGCGACCACCTGATCGTGGACGATGCCGCCAGCGGTGCCGTGGTGGGCACCTACCGGGTGCAGACGGGACTGCGCGCCAAGGCGGGCCTGGGCTATTACAGCGAACGGGAATTCGACTTCACCCCCTTCGAATCGGCCCGCGGGCAGATCCTGGAACTGGGCCGAGCCTGCATCCACGACAAGCACCGCAACTTTGCCGTACTCAACATGCTGTGGAAGGGCATTGGCACCTATGCCCGCGAGCACGGTGCCCGCTACTTGATCGGGTGCAGTTCCATCACCTCGCAGGACGCGGCGCAGGGCGCAGCGGCCTACCGCAAGCTGCAGCCTCACCTGGCGCCGGAAGATTGGCGCACCTTGCCCAGGGCCCAATTCGCCTGCCCGTTGGACCAGGTGGCGGCAGAAGCGCCGCGCATTCCACGGCTGCTGACCGCCTACCTGGCCATGGGTGCGGCCATCTGCGGTGAGCCGGCCGTGGACCGCGAGTTCCGCACCATCGACTTCCTGACCTGGGTGGACGTGGAAGCCCCGGCCGTGGCGGCCATGCAGGCACGCGGCCGTTTCGTGGTCTAGAAGCGACCGGGCACAGTGCCCAGGGCGGGGCACTTTGGCGGCGCGCAGGTGGCACGCAGGTGGCGCCGGCCGGGCGCAGGTCGTTTCCGCTGTAATCTGGTGTGGTCCACTTCGACAAAACGACCTCGCCCCAAGAACCATGTCCCTTGAATCCGAACTTGCTGACCTGCACAAGCCGCTGCTGCGATTTGCCCAGCTCCAACTGCGCAATGACAGCATGGCCGAGGATGTCGTGTCCGAAACGCTGCTGGCCATTCTGGAGAAGCCCGACAACTTCGAAGGCCGCAGCAGCCTGCGCACCTACGCCACGGGCATCCTCAAGTTCAAGATCATCGACGTGCTGCGCAAGCGCGGCCGCGAGGTCCATGTCGAGCCGCTGGACGAGCAGAGCATGGACGACGCGCTGGACGCGCTCTTTGCCAAGGACGGGCATTGGCAAGAACCCCCCGCAGCCTGGCAACAGCCCGAAAAATCACTGGAGCAGCGTCAGTTCTTCGAAAAGCTGCAGGTCTGCGTGGACCGCCTGCCCGCCAAGACGGGGCGCGCTTTCATGATGCGCGAATGGTTGGAAAAGGAAGTGGACGAGATCTGCGTGGAGCTGGGCATCACGGCCAACAACTGCGGCGTGATGCTCTACCGCGCCCGCATGCAATTGCGTGATTGCCTGGACCGCAACTGGTTTGTGGGGCAGCGATGAAGGTCCAGCTCAACTGCCAGGAAGTGTCCCGCCTGATCAGCGCCGGTCAGGACGAGACCCTGCCGGCCGGTGACCGCGCGCGCATGCGCCTGCACTTCGTCATCTGCCAGACCTGCCGCAACGTGGACGAGCAGATGCAGTTCATCCGTCGCGCCATGAAGCGGCTGGGCACCGAGGACGACGAACCGCCGCCACGGCCCTGAGGCGCCAGCACCGCGGCCGGTTCAGGCCAGGCTGCTGATCAGCGCCAGCGTCAGCGTGGCGCAGGCGGTGCACATCACCAGGCGCAGCAGGTGCGTGTCTGCGGCGTTGGCACTTTCCAATTGGTCCAGCGCGTCCAGTGGCACAAAGCCGGCGTGGGCACATTGGGCCTCGGGCGAGAAGTCGCGTGTGTCGGCAAAGTCGTGGCGCGGATTTCCGGCTGCAAACATGGTGGGCTCCCTGTGGTCTTGTGAATGGCGTCTGGTTTGCGCCATGGACCCGGTTGTAGGGAAGCCGGTGTTATGCGGGCGTTACGCCCCCGGGCATCTGCGTGACGCCGGCCAGCAGCAGGCGGTTCAGCGGGTGTTGGTGCAGGAAGCTGTCGGCGAAAGCCGGTGCCACGTGGGCCGCCGCCGTCGTGCGCAGCCAGGCCTGGCCGGACTCGATCAGCGCCGTCGCCCGGTCAGGTGCGCTGGCGCGCAGTGCGCGCGCCGGGGCCAGCCAGCGCAGGGCGCGGTCGGCGTGAAGGGCTTCGGCGCGGTCCATCAGGGACAAGGCCCGCTGCGCGGCTGCGGGCGCCAGCGCCTGGTCTGACGTGCGCCAGGCCAGGTGCAGCCAGGCCGCCAGCCCGGCGCTGTGCAACTGGCTTTGCGCGGCCTCTTCTGCGACCCGTTGCAGGCTTGCGTCCGCCGCGGCGTCGTCCAGGCCCAGCGCCTGTTCGGTACGCACGATGAGTGCCACCTCGGGCCAGCCGTTGACCGGCGCCAAGGCGGCGGCTTCGCTCAGCAGCGCCTGCGCCTTCGCCTCGTGCCCGGGGCCCAGCCGGCGTTGCGCCCGGGCCAGCAGGACCAGCCAGCGCACGGCGTAGCGCGGCTGCAGGGTGCGGGCGGTGACCAGCGCGTCGCTGCCCAGGACCTGCAGGGCGCGTGCGTGCTGGGCCAGGTCCAGCCAGACATGCGCGCGGTGCAGGTGCGCCACGGGCACGCGCGAAGGAATGCGTTCGGCCAGGATGGCTTCGGCGTGGTCGCACCACAGCAAGGCCTGCTGGTAGTGGCCCAGGCCCCGTTCTCCCTGGGCCAGCAGCACGGCGATGTAGCCGGCGCTGCCGCCTGACTGTTCGAAGTTCTGCACGATGCGCTGGGCCTGGGTGGCCTGGTCGACCGCGGCTTGCGCGTCGCCGGCGTCCAGGCGGTTCAGCGCGTAGTTGGCCAGCAGCGTGGCGCGCTGGGCAGGTTCGCTGTGATGGGCGGAATCGGCAATGGCGCGCAGGTGGTGCTGTTGCGCGTCCTCGGCCAGTCCCAGGTTGTCCAGCACTGCGGCCAGGTTGCCCTGGAACTCCACCCGGTGGTCCGCGTCGGCGCGCGATTCCATCCAGGGCTCCGCTGCGCGCAAATGGGCCAGTGCGTCGTCAAAGTGGCCCGTCATGCCCATGGCCGTGCCCAGGCGCTGACGCACCGATGCCACCAGGCCTTCGTCGCCCGCCGGCAGCGCTTGTCGAAGGGCTTCCTCGCCCAGTTGCAGCGCCTGGTCGTTGTCACCCAGCACTGCCGCGTACCAGGCGCGGTTGGCTGCGACGCGGGCGCGCTGCCAGTCGGTGCGGGCCAGTTGCGCCTGGCGTTCCAGCAACGGCAGGCCGTCGGCCTGCCGCAGGGTGTTCATGTGGCCGTCGATGGCGTTGTTGACCAGGTCGAAGGCTTCATCTGGCCGGCCATCGGCTTCGGCAATCTCCGCCGCGTGCAGCAGCAGCAGGATGCGCTCGTTCTCGCGCAGGGCGCGGTGCGCGGCTTCAGCAGCATTGCGCAGCGCGGGCAGGGCGCGGGCGCGCTGGCCGGCCGCTTCCCAGTGCGCGGCCACGCGAGCCGGTTCGCCGCCGGCCTTTTCCAGCCAGGCCGCGGTCTGGCCGTGAAGATGCCGGGCGATGGGCACCGGCAGGCCTTGCAGCACGGCGTCGTGGATCAGGTCATGCGAAAACGCGTCGCCGCGCAGCACATGCTGGGCTTCCAGATCGGCCCAGGCATCGGCCAGGTCCAGGGCGCTCTTGCCCAATAGCGACTCGGCCAGCGCGATGTTGAAGTCCACGCCGGCCACCGCGGCCACGCGCGCCAACTGCAGCGCGGGTCCTGACAGGCGCGCCAACTGCTGGCTGATGAGCTGCGCCAAGGACTGCGGCCGTGGCAGGCCGGCGGCTGACAGGTCGACGCCACCCTGCAGCGCGCCTTCGGCCCAGGCCAGCTTGAGCGTCTCCAGCGCAAACAACGGGTTGCCGCCGGTGCGCTGGTGCAGCAGCGCGCCGGTGTCGGCGCCACGCACGCCGGGCAGGGCCAGCGAGTCCACCAGTTCGGCCAACTGGGCCTCGGTCAGCGGCTGCAGCGTCAGGCGGGTGTGCGGGCCGGCGGCGGCCAGTGCGTCCAGCAGCGCCTGCTGGCGGCTGCCAGGCGCGGGCGGGCGCAGGCCCAGGCACCAGCGCATGGGCGGCGCGCTGTCGCGCGGGGCGGTCAGCACGGCCTGCAGCAGGTCCAGCGTGGCTTCGTCGGCAAAGTGCAGGTCGTCCAGCGCCAGTGCCTGCAGCGCGTGCTGGGCCTGCTGCAGCAGCGCCAGCACCGGGCGCGCCAGCGGGGGCTGCAGCGCAGCGGGCATGGGCGCGGCGGCGGGTGCCAGTTCAGGCAGCAGCGGGGCCAGTTCGCGCCGCAGCGCGGGGTCGGCGGCGGCCGGGTACTGGTCCAGCAGCTGGCGCAGCGCGCGGGCGATGGTGGCGTAGGGCACCAGTGCATCGCCGGGTCGCCCACTGACGTGCAGCAGCGGTTGTGACAGTCCCGGCGGGCGCAGTGCGGCGTCTCCCGCCAAAGCCTGCAGCAAGCGTGACTTGCCCATGCCGGCTTCGCCCACCAGCACCACCACCTGTCCGGCGGCCAGCGCGCGGGCAATGGCTTGCAGTTCCGTGTCTCGCCCCACCAGCCGCGGCGGGCGCAGCATGGCAGCCGGCATGGCGCCGCGCACCGCCGGCCCGTGGTCCAGCGGCGCGGCTTGTTCCAGGGTGGTCAGCAGTGCCAGGGTCTCGGCAGAAGGCGCGGTGCCGACTTCGTGCTTCAGCAGCTGTTCCAGCCGGTCAAAAGCCAGCATGGCGGCGGCACGGTCGCCACGCAGATAGTGCAGCCGCATCAGGCGGCGGTGCGCGTCCTCGGACAGCGGTTCGGCGTCGACCAGGGCTTGCGACAACGGCAGTGCCGCGGCGGTGTCGCCCACGGCTTCCAGGGCTTCGATCTGCGCTTCCAGCTGCTGGCGCTTCTGGCTCTTCTGCGCCGCGCGGCGGCGGTCCAGCCAGGCGTCGAGTTCGGGGCTTTCAGGGCAGTGCAGGTCGCCCAGCAGTGTGGTGGAGTCGACCAGGTCGTGAGTCAGCCCGCCGACCAGTTCCAGCACGGTCTGGCCCGTGACCAGGTCTGCGCCCAGCTGTTTGCGCAGGCGAAAGAGCCGCTGGCGCAGCGCATTGCGCGCGGCTTCGGCCGTACTGCCGGGCCACAGCAGCGACGCGATGCGCTCGCGCGGCGTCGGGCCTTCCAGCGCCAGCCAGGCCAGCATCAGCGCGTCCGGCGGGCCCAGCACCACGTCCTGCTCTCCGGCTTGCACACGGGGTGCGGCGCTGAGTTGCAGGCGCGGCGGGCTCATCTGTTCACGCGGGGAACACGGGAATCTGGAAGGCCCGCTCCAGGAACCAGGCGCAGGCGATGAGGGCGATCAGCAGCGAGCCCGCCAGCAGCACACCGCGCCTGTAGAACAGGCTCCGCCGAAGCACAAAGGCCAGCGGCAGGAAGGCGACGACGATCGCCAACTGACCCAGCTCCACGCCCACATTGAATCCCACCAGCGCCAGGGCCAAGGCGTCCTGCGGCAGGCCCAGGTCCACCAGCACGCTGGCGAAGCCGAAGCCGTGGATCAGACCGAAGGCAAAGGCCACACCCCAGCGCCGTCCGCGGAACACCGGCCACACGTTGTTCAGCGCGGCCAGCACCACCGACGCGGCAATGGCCGATTCCACCAGCCGCGACGGCAACGACACCAGGCCGAGCGTTGCCAGTGACAGCGTGATGGAGTGCGCCACCGTGAACGCCGTGACGATGCGCAGCACGTCCCAGGCAGCTTCCCGCAGGCGCTGCACGGGCAGCCAGCGACCGGCCTGCCAGGTGCCCACGGCCGGCAACAACAAGGACAACAGGAACAGGATGTGGTCGAACCCGATCCAGATGTGCCACACGCCTTCGCGAAGGTAGGTGACGAATTGCGCCAGCGGGCCGGCTTCGGCGCCCGCGCCCACGGTGAAGTTCTGGGCCGGTGCCTGGGGCCCCAGCACGGCCGTGCGCGTGCCGCCGGGTGTGGACAGGTTGAGCAGGCCGCGGTGCTGCGGGTCGATGTCAGAAAAGAGTGTGTAGGCCACGGCCAGCGTGTCGGCGGGCGGCTTGGCGCAGCTCACCTGGAGGGGGATGACGGTGTAGTTGCCGTCGGTGTGCTCGTCCACCTGCTGCGTGCCGGCGGTCACGGTGCAGGGCTGGCCGTCGGCCTGCAGCTGCAGGCGCGCCAAGGCGAACGCGGCAATGTCTGCATGGCGTACCCGCACTTCGCCCCAGGTGATCTGGCCGTCGCCGTTGGCGTCCAGGCCGATTGCGACGTCCAGGTCGCGCAGGGCGATGTCCCACTGGCCGCTGACACCTTGTGCATTCACACGCAGGTTCAGGTAGCTGTCTGACGGTTTGTGGGCCCAGACGGGGTGGCTGGCCAGCAGCAGCAGGGCCAGCAGGCCGCGCAGGCAGGCCTTCATGGCAGGGCCACCAGGCGGTCGGCCAGGGCGCGCAACTGCACGCTTTCGAAACGGTTGTCCGCCATCCACTTCAGCACTGGCGCGGCGGCGGGCTTGTCGCGTGCCGCCAGAGCGGCTTCCAGCAGCACGCGGGCATCGGCTGGTTCTCGCTGCTCGGCCCAGTTGGCTCGGGCCAGCGGCAGGGCGCGGGCAGGATCCTGGCGCAGGGCCAGCGTGGCGCGGGCTTCTTCCTTGCGGTGGCTGGTGTCGCCTCGCAGCCGGGCGGCGTCGAAACGGGCGAAAAGTTCGCGGGCGAAGTCGCCGGCCTTGGCGTCCTGGGCGGCCTGCGCAGCCAAAGCCAGGCGCAGCAGCAGCACGTCGGCCTTGCCGCGGTCCTTCAGCAGCTTCAGCACGTCCGCCGCGCGGCCACGGTCGAGCAGGAAGTCGGCATGTGCGGCCTGCAGGTAGACGTCGGCCAGGCCCAGGCCCTCGGCCTCGTTGAAGGCAGCCTCGGCGGCGCTGAAGTCGCCGCGCCGTTCTTCGATCTCGGCCAGGCGGGTCAGGCTCCACAGCCGCTCGGCAGGGTCGGCAAGGCGTTCACGCTGCAGTGCCGCCCGCAAGGCGCTTGCGGCGGCGGTCGCCTGGCCCGTGGCGGCGTCCACCTGCGCATGGCAGGCCGTGGCAATCAGCGGGCTGGTTTGCGGCGCCAATGCATCGCAGCTGGCGCGCGCACCGGCGTAGTTGGCCTGGACCAGTTGGATCGCCAACTGCCAGGCCAGGGCCCCGGCCTGGTCAGGCGCTTCTCGCAGGACGGCGGCCAGGTCGGCCAGGGCGGGGTCGAAGCGGTGGTCGAACTGCAGCACCACGGCACGCAGCACGCGCACTTCTGCGGGCGGCTCGGCCAAGCCCCACCAGGGCGCCAGGGCGGCCTGGATGCTGCCCATGTAGCGCGGGTCGCCGGTGGCAGCCACTTCCTGCTGGTATCGCCAGGCCAGGCGCGTGGCGGTGTCCAGATCCTGCGGCTGGTCCCGCCAGGCCTGGCGCAGCGCCTGCATCTCGCGTGCGGCGGGGTCGGTGGCTCTGGCAGGCACGCGTTCCAGGACTTCGGCGTCGGAGCCGGGCGTGCGGGGGGCAGCCCAGGTGGCGGTGGCGCAAAAGGCCGCGGCCAGGCTGATCAGGAAAGGCAAAGGTGGCATCGGCAGCGATCGTAGCGGGCCGCGTCAACCGTTTTCGGGCAAGCACGTTGTGCATGTACCGGCCATGGGCATGCAAGAAATCGTGTGCAACAGACCGGCCACTCGCGGCAAGTCCACCGCATGGGGTACGCCCCGGCAAGGTGCAAACCAAGAGTGACCCTTGATCCACCGTACACAGAGAGACTTTGACATGACCAAGACCCTGACCGCCCTGATCCTGGCCGCTTTCGCCATGACCGCCGCTCAAGCCGCTTCGCACGCCGGTGCCGCCCCGATGGCCGCCAGCGCCGCCAAGCCGGCCGCCAGCGCCGCCAAGAAGGCCCACAAGAAGGCCGAAAAGAAGGCCGAAATGAAGAAGGAAGAAGCCAAGAAGTAATTCTTCGGCTCTTCATGGAAAAGGCAGGTGCACCGCACCTGCCTTTTTTCTTGCTGGCTGCTCTTTGCGCTCAGGGGAGGGTGATCAGGGCCGAGGCGTCCATCACCTTGGGCTGGCCGGCGGCACCGCCGCCCATTGCGTAGGGCGCTGCCACGGGCCCCAGCTTGCGGTAGCCGCCGTCGTAGTCCCAGGTGGTGACCAGAACGCGTGCGCCGGACAGCGAACCCCCGCCGCCCAGCACCTGTGCCGGCAGCGTGAAGCTGACCGTTTGTGTGGCGGGGTCCACCCGGAGGGCGGCGCCGGGCGTCACCGGCCGACCTTCAGACGTGTCCGAGGCACCGGTGTGGCTGAACAGCGCGTTCGACCAGCCGCCCGCCCGCAGCCGCAGATGCCAGCGCATGCCGCCGGGCAGGCTGCCGTCCTGCAGCGGCATCACCGTGGCGCCGCCGGCCAGACCTGGCAGCTCGATGAAGACGGTGAAGTTCACGTGGTCAAAGCCGTTGGGCGGGTTCCACAAGGTCGTGAGTTCAGCGGTCTGGACGTCCACGCGCAGCGCCCCGCCGGCGCCCCAGACCTTAATGCCTCGCAGATCCATCTGCCGGTGGCCGCCCCAACTCGCGTCGGTGGGGTAGCTGTAGTGGCCGTCCGGGCCGGTGTCGTCGCCTGCCGGGTCAGCGGCCTCGGCCAGCAGTTGCCAGTCGCGGCTGACCTGGAACGACTGGGTGGCTGACGTGCCACCGTCGTCCACCCAGGCAGTGAGGCTGTGAGGCTGTTCGCCGTCCACCATGGCCGACGTGTCCACGCGGGCCTGCCAACGGCCCTGGCTGTCGGTGCGGGCCCGGGTGGGGGCGTGCAAGTCGCCATCTACCACCACCTGCACAGTTTGCCCAGGGAGGGCGGTGCCACTCGCAGAGAAGTCACTGCTCACTTTGGCTGCGGGCAGCGTGTCCAAGGTGACCGCCGACTTGGCGGGCGCGGCCCGCCGATGCGACGTGGCCAGCCACACGCCACCGGCACGGGCCTTCAATGGCAGGGTAACCAGGCCGCCCGCGCCCACCACCAGGGCGGCGGGCAGGCCATCCAGGCCGTAGACCGCTTTCAGCAGCGTGCCGGCAGGCAAGCCCGTGGTCAGGGTCGGCAGCAAGGCTTCGTTTTCCGCCGTGTTGAAGGCCACCAGCGCCAGGTCCTTGCCCTGTTGCATCGTCCAGGCAATGCCGCCAGCCCGTGCTGCCTGCGACCACAACACCCGCGGCGTGCCGCGCGACAGCACCCGGTGGTGCTTGCGCAGCGCGGCCATGGCGGCGATGTCGCGGTACAGCGGTGCTTGGGTGTCAAAGCGGTCACGCCCGCCCGATCCCCAGCCGGCTGCGAACATGGAGGCGCGCTGTTCTGTGAAGCCTTGTTCCGTGCCGTAGTAGATAACCGGGATGCCCGGCAGCGTCATCATCGCCAGCAGCGCCTGGCGCAGCGCGGGCAGGCTGCCGCCCGCCAGGAAGCGGTCCACGTCGTGGTTGTCGACGAAGCTGGGCATCAGGTGCGGCCGCGCGTGCAACTGCACCATGCGGGTGATGCGGTGGGCCAGTTCCGCGGTGGGCCGGCCCCGCGCAAAGGCGTCGCCCAGGGCGCCGTAGAGCGGGAAGTTCAGCATCCCGGGCAGCAGGCGTTGGCCGCCGGGCCCGGTCATGTAGCGTTCAATCTTGGCGGCCTCGCGGTCCTGGAAAGGCTTGTCGATACCGAAGCCTTCACCGAACACCAGGAACTCGCGCCGGCCTGTGGCCCGCGCCACGGCGTCCATGCCCGGCGCGGCAGGGTCTCGGGAGCCCAGGAAGTCCGCAAAGTAGTCGGGCGGCACATAAAAGGCGGTGTCGACCCGGAAGGCGTCCACGCCTGCTTCGCGGATCCAGTGGCCGTAGCTTTGGCGCAGGGCCCGCCGCACGGCGGAGTTTTCAGTGTTCAGGTCGTCCAGGCCCGACATCTGGAAGTTCTGCTCCTGCACCGGGTCCTGGTAGTCGGCTACGTCCGGCGTCCAGTGGTAGATGCCTTCAGCCCGCTGGACGGGGTCGCGCGGGTCGTTGCGGTCAAACGGCGATTGACTGGGGCGTGGCACGGGGCGGGTCTGGTCGTGCGGCTCGTAGCCGCGCCAGGCACGGTCGGGGTCGCTGGGATTCCAGCGGTCGCGGTAGGTGAAGAAGTTGCCGGTGTGGTTCACCACCATGTCCTGCACCAGCACCATGCCGCGCTGGTGCAGGGCACGCGACAGCGCCTGGTAGTCGGCCAGCGTGCCCAGGTGGCGGTCCACCTGCATGAAGTTCTCGGCCCAGTAGCCGTGGAAGCCGGCATGGCTGCCGACCGGGTCCAGCCACTGATTGGCCACGGGCGGCGTGATCCACAAACCGGTGACTCCAAGGCCGCGGATGTAGTCCAGGTGCAGGCGCAGGCCCTTGAGGTCACCACCGTTGTAGCGCGTGGCATCGCCGGCCCTGAATTCGCCTGCGCCCTGGTCGTTGTTGGCCGTCTCGCCGTCTGCGAACCGGTCCGTCATGACGAAGTAGAGGATCTGGTCGCGCCAGTCGGGAGACGGCACGTGCAGGGGGCCCGTGCCCGGGGCGCCAGCCCGACAGCTTGCCGAAAGGCCGATGAATACCAGGCCGGCCACCGCGCATGCCGTTCGGGACCGGTTCCAGGCAAGCCAGGGCAAAGCCTTCATGGCGGCGCAGTGTAGGGCGCGACCCACAGGCCTGGAGCTCGGCCTGTTGCTTTTTAGGCAAAGTAGTTTGGCTACAAACTGATGGCCTGCCGCAAGCGGGGGTGGCCAATTTGGTGCGTCATTCGAACTCTTCACTGGGAAATTGCCCCAGTAGAGGCACCACGCCAAGCTTGTTGCCGGTGCGGCACGCCGCACCTATCTAGGGTTTCCGCAGGTATCCGGACTATCTAGTTTTGGTACAAAGTTCCGGCCACTGTGCAATACCAGTCGCCCGCCCGGCCGCGTCACCGCGCCCCTGCCGGCTGCCCATTTTTGTGAGTTCCGAGCGTTTCAGGAGACAACCATGAAGACTTCCAAGCCCGCGCGCAGCCGTTCGCGCACCCTGGTCCGGGTCACCCCGGTCGCCGCGGCTGTTGCCGCTGTTCTGTGCGGCCCTGGCGCCGTCTTTGCGCAGGCCGCGAGCCCGGCGGCGCCGGATGATGTGGTGACCATCACCGGCATCCGGCGCGGCATTGAGAGCGCAATCAGCGTCAAGAAGAACGCTGAAGGCGTGGTGGAAGCGATCTCCGCCGAAGACATTGGCAAGCTGCCGGACACGACCATCGCCGAATCGTTGGCCCGCCTGCCCGGCGTCACTGCCCAGCGCGACCGCAACGGCAATGCCACCAACATCAACATCCGCGGCCTCGGCCCGGACTTCAACGGCTACCTGCTCAACGGCCGTGAACAGACCAGCACTGGCGACAGCCGTGGCGTGGACCTCAGCGTCTACCCGGCCGAACTGATCGGCGGCGCCACCGTCTACAAGACCGGCGACGCAACCCTGATGACCGCCGGCCTGGCAGGCACGCTGGACACGCGCCTGATCGACCCGCTGGCGCAGTCTGGCCGCACCATTGCCGGCAGCGTGACACGCAACAAGTACGGCGTGGGCCTGGACGTCACCGGCAAGGGTGACCGCTACAGCCTGTCCTATGTCGACCAGTTTGCTGATCGCACCATCGGCCTGGCCATCGGCTTTGTCAGCAGCAAGAGCGAAAGCAGCTCCATCGCCAACGGCAGCTGGGGCAACAACGCCACCGTGACCACCACCGGCGGCCAGACCAGCACGCTCAACATTCCCTTCGGCGGCGGCCTGAGCGTCGAGACCGACGTCAACAAGGACGAGCGCACCGGCATTGCAGCCATCCTGAGCTACAAGCCCAACAAGAATTTCCAGACCCAACTGGACGTGTACTCGGCCAAGATCAAGACGGCGACCAAGAAGAACGCGTTGAAGGCCGGTACCAACGGCGGCGCAGTCACCAACGCCACGGTCAACGGCAGCGTCGTCACGGCCGGCACCTTCCAGCTGGCACCCGACGGCCTGATCATCTACAGCGAAAACCTGTTCGACGACGACAAGATCGATTCGCTGGGCTGGAAGTCCACGCTGAAGTTCGGTGGCGGCTGGACGGCCTCTGCCGACCTGAGCCACAACAAGGCCAAGCGTGTCGAAAAGGACATCGAGGTCTATGCCGGCATCACCACGGCCGACACCCTGAGCTTCAGCAACTACAGCGGCAGCGGCATCCCCCAGTTGACCGTTGGCAACCCGGGTGCGTACACCAACCCCGCCACGGTGCAGGTGCGCGACCAGTCCGGCTGGAGCGGTGTGACGTACCCGACGGGCTCACCCTTCGCTGGCCAGACCGTGCCGCAGGCAGGCTACAACAAGGGCCCGACGCTCACCGACAAGATGGACGCGGTGCGCTTTGACTTCCGCAAGGACCTGGACGCCGGCATGTTCACCGACGTGCAGTTCGGCCTGAACTACGGCAAGCGCAGCAAGGACCGCATCACCGACGAAGGCCTGGTGGTGACCACCCAGCCGGGCGGTTATGGCCGTGTGTCGTACCCGGGGGATGCCTACGTGATCAACAACGTCGCGGGCACCGGCATCAACATGCTGACCTTCGACCCGACCGAGAACCTGTGGTCGGGTGCGACGGTGCTGCGCAAGTACAACGACGACATCCTGTCCAAGACCTGGACGGTGCAGGAAAAGGTCACGACGGCTTATGCCAAGCTGAACATCGACACCAGCATGGCTGGCGTCGGGGTCACCGGCAACGTGGGTGTGCAGCTGGTGCAGACGGACCAGTCTTCCGCGGGCTACCGTTCATCGGCGACCTCCAACGTGACGCTGAACAACCCGGCCGGCAGCCTGACGACCGCCGGCACGACCTACACCGACGTGCTGCCGAACGTGACGCTGAAGGGTGACCTGGGCAGCGGCAATGTGCTGCGCTTCGGCCTGGGCAAGCAGATCGCCCGTCCGACGCTGACCGACATGCGCAATTCCTTCGGCATCGGCATCAACAACCAGACCGGCCTGCTGACGGCTTCCTCCGGTTCGCCGGATCTGAAGCCCTTCAAGGCGACTGCGCTGGACCTGTCGTACGAGAAGTACTTCGGCACCAAGGCCTATGTCTCGGTAGCGGGTTTCTACAAGAAGCTGGACACCTACATCACGCAGTCCGTGGCGATCACCGACCTCAGCGCGCTGGCGGCCCAGTACGGCGTCACCGGCTATGGCAACAACGGCATCGGTGCCTACACCCGGACGGTCAATGGCAGTGGCGGCAACATCAGCGGCGTGGAACTTGCCGCGTCCGTGCCCTTCAACATGTTCACATCCTGGCTGGAAGGCTTCGGCGCCACGGCGACCTATTCGCGTACCAACAGCAACATCGCGCTGCCCTACACGATCGGCCTGAACCCCACGCAGCCGCCGATCAGCGGCAACATCTCGATGCAGCTGCCGGGTCTGTCCAAGACCAACACGTCCATGACGCTGTACTACGAGCGTGCCGGCTTCAGCGCCTTTGTGGCCAGCAGCCACCGCTCCACCTACATCGGCAGCGTGGCCAACAACACGACGGGCGGCTACCCGTCGCTGGCGCAGATCGATCCGCAGAGCTGGGTGTCGGCGCAGATCGGTTATGAGTTCCAGTCCGGTCCGGTCAAGGGCCTGGGCATCCGCTTCGAAGGCAACAACCTGAACAAGCCGGTGTACCGCGACTTTGACGGCTCGACCACGCACGAGAACAAGACCGGCGCGTCCTACGGCTTCAAGCTGAGCTACAAGCTGCAGTAATCGAGTGGCCTGCAGACCCCTTGCCGGCCCAGTGTCGGCAAGGGGTCTTTGCATTGCGGGCCCTGGTCTCGCAGTCGGGCCGATCCGATAATCCCAGCCAACCCCGGTCCCTGAAGAAGGATCGTCCTGATGCAACAGCAGCAAGCCCTTCGTGTGGTCATCGTCGGCGGTGGCACTTCCGGCTGGATGACCGCCGCCGCACTGGCCCGCGTGCTGCAGGGCCAGTACGCCATCACCCTGGTGGAATCCGACGAGATCGGCACCATCGGTGTCGGTGAAGCCACCATTCCCATGATCCAGTTGTTCAACCGGCTGCTGGATCTGGATGAAGATGAATTTGTGCGCCAGACCCAGGGTTCGTACAAGCTGGGCATCGAGTTCGTCAACTGGGGGCGGCTGGGCGACCGCTACATCCATGGCTTCGGTGTGGTGGGCCAGGAGAACGCCACGGTGGATTTCCACCAGTACTGGCTGAAGATGCATCTGGCGGGCAAGGCCAAGCCGCTGGAGGCTTACTCCATCAACACCGCGGCCTGCCGTGCCAACAAGTTCATGCGGCCGCGACTGGACATGCCGGACTCGCCGCTGTCGCAGATCGCCTACGCCTTCCACTTCGACGCGTCGCTGTACGCGAAATTCCTGCGCGGTTTCAGCGAAGCGCGCGGCGTGCGGCGGGTGGAAGGCAAGGTCGCGCAGGTTGAAACCCGCGACGGCGACGGTCACGTCGCCGCGCTGCAGCTGCAGTCGGGGCAGCGCGTGGAAGGCGACTTCTTCATCGACTGTTCAGGTTTCCGCGCGCTGTTGATCGAGGACGCGTTGAAGACCGGCTTTGACGACTGGTCACACTGGTTGCCTTGCGACCGCGCAGTGGCCGTGCCCTGCGTGTCGACCCAGGAGATCACTCCGTACACCCGGTCCACGGCCCGCCAGGCGGGCTGGCAGTGGCGCATCCCGCTGCAGCACCGCATTGGCAATGGTCATGTCTTCTCCAGCAAGCACATCAGTGAAGATGAGGCCACGGCCGTGCTGATGAGCAACCTGGACGGCGCGCCGCTGGCCGACCCCCGGACCATCCGCTTCACCACCGGCAAGCGCAAGAAGACCTGGAACAAGAACGTGCTGGCCATCGGCCTGGCCGGCGGCTTCATCGAACCCCTGGAGTCCACGGCCATCCACCTGGTGCAAATGGGCATTGCCCACCTGCTGACCGTGTTCCCGGCCACCGGTTTTGCCGATGCCGACCGCGAGCACTACAACCGACTGATGGCGCAGGAATACGAGTGGGTGCGGGACTTCATCATCCTGCACTACAAGGCCACCGAGCGCACCGATTCAAGCTTCTGGAACCACTGCCGCACGATGGAGATCCCGGCCTCGCTGCAGCAACGCATGGACTTGTTCGCCACACACGGCCGCGTCTTCCGCGAAGGCAACGAGCTCTTCACCAAGCTTAGCTGGTTGCAGGTGATGCATGGGCAGCGCGTGAACCCGCAGTCCTACCACCCGCTGGCCGACTTGCGCTCTGAAGAGGAGACGGCCGAATATCTGGACGAGGTCAGCGGCGTCATCGCGGCTTGCGTCAAGGCCATGCCCAGCCATGCCCGGTTCATTGCCGACAACTGCGCCGCCCCTGCGATGGGAGCGGCTGCATCGGTGGCCACGTGAGAGGAGCCTGCACTGTGAAACCCAGACTTCATTGGAGCACTGCGCTGGCCATGCTGGCCACGGTGGTGACCTTGGCAGGCTGTGCCGCCGCACCACCGCCGACCGCGGCCATGCTGACCTATGAGACCAAGCCCGAAGGCGCCACGCTGTACGAAGGCGGGCAAGCCATCGGCGTCGCGCCGGTGACGCGCACGTACCAGGGTGACGGCAAGTCCGAGACCTTGCGCACGCCCCTGGTGACCGCGGTGTGGCCCAGTGGCGCCAAGGAGAGCTACTACACCTTCCTGCCGCTGGGCGCCGACCGCGTGGCCACCATCGAACGGCCTGCCGGTGCCCCCGGCCTGCAGGCTGACCTGGAACAGGCCAAGCAAGTAGCGCAGAGCCGCGAAAAGGAAGTCCGCCGCAGCACAGACGCGGCCCTGCGAGACCAGAAGCGCAGTTCCGACCGGTGCAAGCGCCAGCAGGCAGGCGCCAGCAATGCCGTCCAGGACGACTGCTGAGCGTGCAGGGGCGGCATGTCAGCGCAAAGTCCTGCGGCAGGTGATGAAGCTGTTCAGCGTGAGACGGCCCTGCAAGGGGTCCGGCACCAGCCGCGCCGGGTTCACATCGGCCGAATGGAACTCGCTGCCGTCGTAGAAGATGAGCCGGTTCCACGCCGCCGGGACCTGCGCGGTCCGCTCGAAGTACGCATTGCTTCCCGCCATGTAGGCCGGTAGCAGGGCATAGCGCGCACCAAAGTCATGGGCTGCAAGAAGTTGGCTGTCGGTCACCAGTTGATCTGTTTGCGCAATCGATTGCCTTGGCGCGTAGAAGCTGGTGCCGCCCAGCCCAGGGTCATGAAAGAGATACAGCACGGTTGCCACGAAGAGCAGGTCGCTGCCCTGCTCGACCAGCCGGTCGCGGTGGCACATCCACTGCACCGGGGCCAGCTGTTCGGGCGGGGTGTCGATCACGGACAAGCGCACCGACAGTTCCAGCGCACGCCGCACGCCCAGGTGGCTGCGCACGTGCTGGCTGAAGAAGTCTGCGATGCGCGCGTTGATCTCGCCGGGCACGTCGCACACATGGCCCGGATAGGGATAGCCAGCCGGCGGCAGAAAGTTCTGGGTCGCGGCCCAGAGGCGCACACCTTCGGGGTTGGCCAGCGCCTCGTCCACCACCACGCAGGTCCGGCCCGCGCCGATGGCCACCACCTGCACCCGGGCAGCCGGGTTGAAGAAGCGACCCTGCGCGTCCAGCCAGGGCGGCGTCATGTTGCTGTCCAAGTGAGGGCCCGCCGTTGAAAACCGCAAAGATCATAAGGCGCCGCCTCCTGCGCGCGGGTGCGGCCGCAGCCCTGGGCGCTTGCGGCCTTGCCCGCGCCCAGGCCAGGCCGGCGCCGCTGGTGGTCTGGTTCACCGTCGAAGGTGCCAAAGGCATGCGCGTGGTGGGCGAAGGCTTCACCGAAGCGACCGGCGTGCCCGTGGTGGTGGAAACGCCGGACCCCTTGGAAGCCACCTCCAAGTTCCAGCAGTCCGCCGCGGCCGGCAAAGGGCCGGACATCTTCATCTACGCCCATGACCGCATCGGCGAATGGGTGGGCTCGGGCATCCTGCATGCCGTCAACCCGAACCGCGCGTTGATGCAGGACGTGCACCCGCTGGGCTGGCAAGGCTTTGGCCTGCGCGGGCGGCTGTGGGGCTACCCGTATGCGCTGGAAGCGGTGACCTTGCTCTACAACAAGGCGCTGGTGAAGACGCCGCCACAGAGCTTCGACGATGTGTTTGCGCTGGACCTTGAACTGCAGCGCCAGGGCAAGCGCGCCATCCTCTGGGACTACACCAACACCTACTTCAGCTGGCCCTTGCTGGCCGCCTGCGGGGGATACGCCTTCAAGCGCCGGCCCGATGGCAGCTTCGATGCTCGCGACACGGGCGTCAACAACCCTGGTGCGCTGAAAGGTGCGCAACTGCTGAACCGCTTGCTGCGCGAAGGTCTGATGCCTGCGGGCAGCGGCTACAGCGAAATGGAAGCGGCGGTGGCGCAGGGCCGCGTGGCCATGATGATCAACGGCCCCTGGGCCTGGGTGAACCTGAAGCGCGTGGGCGTGGACTTTGGCGTGGCGCGCGTGCCCAGTGTGGCCGGCAGCCCGGCATCGCCCTTCGTGGGCGTGAAGGGCCTGATGATCAACCGCGCCACGCAGCGGCGGGAACTGGCGGTGGAATTCATCGAACAGCATGTGCTCAGCCTGCCCGGCCTGCGCGCGATCGACCGGGCCGAACCCATCGGGGCGCCTGCCAGCCGCGCCTTCATGGACGAGCTGCGCGCCGACCCCGTGGTGGGCCCGCGTGTCGCCGGCATCATGGACAGCGCCAGCACGGGCAGCACCACGCCCAGCATCGCCGAGATGGGCCGCTTCTGGTCGGCCATGAAGTCGTCGTTGACCAACCTCAGCGAAGGCCGGCAGAGCCCGGAACAGGCGCTGGCCGCGGCCGCCGCACGGGTGCGCGGATGAGCGCGTCGGCCCGCGCCAAGCCGCGCAGCACCTGGGGCGGCCATGCGCTTGCCCTGGGGGTGACCGCCGTGCTGCTCTACGGCGTGCTGCGTGTGCATGCCGCAGGCGAATCCCTGCTGGCGCTGACGCTGCTGGTGGTGGCTGCCATGACGCTGTGGACCTACACCTCGCGCAGCAGCCACGCGCTGCGCTACCTGTTCCCGGGCGTGGCTGCGGCGCTGGTCTTCGTGATCTTCCCCATGCTGTACACGATCGGCATGGGCTTCACCAACTACAGCTCCGCCAACCTGCTGGACCACGATCGCGCGCGCCGTTACCTGCTGGAAGAAGCGGTGCTGAAGCCGGGCAGTGCGCGGCCCTTCACGCTGCACAGGGCAGACCGTGGCGTGCGCCTGCAGCTGCCGGCAGACGATGGTCGTGCAGCCTTGGTCAGTGCGCCGCTGGCGCTGGCCGGGGCGGCGCCAGCAGGTCCCCAGCCCTTGAGCGAAGGCAGCCTCGGCGACACGCCACTGAACATGGTCGACACCGTGGCCCTGCTGCCCGCCTTGCGCGCGCTGCAACTGAAGACACCGGACGGCACCTTGCTGAACCTGGCCAGCCTGCGCGAAGTGGCGGTGACGCAGCCGCTGTACCTGGCGCAGCCGGACGGCAGCCTGCTCGACCAGCTCACCCGCAACCTGTACCGCCGCGACGACAGCGTCGGCTTCTACGCCAGCGAGCAGGGCGACCGCCTGCAGCCCGGCTACCGCGTCAACGTTGGCTTCGCGCACTACATGCAGATTTTCAGCGACGGCCGCTTCCGCGAGCCCTTTCTCAGCGTCTTCACCTGGACCTTGGTCTTCAGCGCACTCAGCGTGGCCGGTGCCGCCGGGCTGGGCATGGTGCTGGCCGTGCTGCTCAACTGGGAGTCGCTGCCCTGCAAGGGCGCCTACCGACTGGTGCTGTTCCTGCCCTACGCTGTGCCGGGCTTCATCAGCATCCTGGTCTTCAAGGGCCTGTTCAACCAGAACTTGGGTGAAGTGAACCTGATCCTCAACGCGCTGTTCGGCATCAAACCCGCCTGGTTCTCGGACCCGTGGCTGGCCAAGCTGATGCTGGTCATGGTCAATGTGTGGCTGGGCTTCCCTTACATGATGGTGCTGTGCACAGGCCTCATCAAGGCGATACCAGCCGACCTGTACGAAGCCTCTGCGGTGGCCGGCGCCAGCGCGTGGGTCAACTTCCGCGCCATCACGCTGCCGCTCATCCTGAAGCCCTTGACGCCACTGCTCATCAGCGCCTTTGCGTTCAACTTCAACAACTTCGTGCTGATCAGCCTGCTGACTGGTGGCCGGCCAGACCAGCTGGACACGACCATGCCCGCGGGCACGACCGACATCCTGGTCAGCTACACCTGGCGTGTGGCCTTCCAGGACAGCGGCCAGCAGTTCGGCCTGGCCAGCGCCATCTCCACCGTCATCTTCCTCATCGTCGCGGCTGTCACGCTGGTGCAGATGCGCTACACGCAGAAATGAAGCCCACAAGCTCGCTTGCGCTCGGTACCCCCCGAGGGGGCCGTCCGCCAGCGGCCCGGCAGAGCCGGTTCCGCGGCGGGAAGCTTGATTCGTCCTTGGAGCACTGACATGGCCATCGTGCAATCGCGCAAACAGCGCTGGAAGCTGCTGGGCGCTCACCTGTTCCTGCTGCTGCTGTGCGCGGCGGTGCTGTTTCCCTTCCTCATCGTGCTGAGCGTGAGCTTGCGGCCGGGCAACTTCGCCAGCGGGTCGCTCATACCGGCCAGCATCAGCCTGGAACATTGGCGTTATGTGCTGGGCCTGCCGGTGCCCGGGCCGGACGGCCAGCCCATCCTGCCGGACCTGCCCGTGATGCGTTGGCTGTGGAACAGCATCCAGGTGGCGCTGATGTCCGGCGTGGTGACCCTGCTCTTGTCCACCACCGCGGCCTACGCGCTGGCGCGCCTGCGCTTCCGCGGCCGCAAGCAGCTGCTCACGGGCCTGATGCTGATGCAGATGTTCCCGGCCGTGCTGGCCTTGGTGGCCATCTTCGCCATCTTCGACCGCCTGGGTGGCGTGTTCCCCTTCATCGGCCTGAACACGCACTGGGCCCTGGTGCTGGCCTACAGCGGCGGCATCGCAGGGCATGTGTGGACGCTCAAGGGCTACTACGACACGCTGCCGGTGGAAATCGAAGAAGCCGCGCGCGTGGACGGCGCTACCGCCTGGCAAACCTTCAGCCGCGTGCTGCTGCCCATGGCCTTGCCGATCCTGGTGGTGGTGTTCATGCTGGCCTTCATCGGGGCCATCATCGAATACCCCGTGGCCAGCGTCCTGCTGAGCCAGCAGGACCAACTGACCCTGGCCGTGGGCAGCAAGCTCTTCGTGCAGGAACACAACTTCCGCTGGGGCGACTTTGCGGCCGCGGCCATCCTGAGCGGTGCGCCCATCACCGCCGTCTTCCTGCTGGCTCAGCGCTGGATGATTTCCGGCCTGGCGGCGGGTGGCGTCAAGGGGTGAAATGGAGCCCCCAAGCTCGCTTGCGCTCGCTACCCCCGAGGGGGCCGTCCGCCGGCGGCCCGGCGGAGCCGGTTCTGCTGCGGGAAGCTTGGCCGGTGCGCTGAGATTCCAGCGTTGAAATGAATCGTCGGCAAACCCTGGCTGCCCTGGTGGGCGCCACAACCACATTGAGTGCCATGTCCAACACTGACACCGGCTTCGACCACGTGCCCTGGTCCCACCAGACCAACATCTACGAAGTCAACGTCCGCCAGTTCACGCCCGAAGGCACCCTCACGGCCTTTGAAGTGCATCTGCCGCGCCTGCAGCAGATGGGCGTGACGCTGCTGTGGTTCATGCCCATCCAGCCCATTGGAAGCAAGAACCGCAAGGGGACCCTGGGCAGCTACTACGCCATCCAGGACTACACCGCGGTGAACCCGGCGTTCGGAACGCTGGACGACTTCCGCCGCATCGTGGACAAGGCGCATGCGCTGGGGATGAAAGTCATCCTAGACTGGGTGGCCAACCACACCGCCTGGGACCATCCGTGGGTGGACACGCACAAGGAGCGCTACAAGCTGGACGACAAGGGCGAGGTCTTCAGCGTCACCTTCAATGCCGGCACGCCGCAGGTGGAGTACTGGACCGACGTGGTGGGCCTGAACTACCAGGACCCGGGGCTGTGGATGGCCATGACCGACGCCATGGTCTGGTGGCTGAAAGCGGCTGACATCGACGGCTTCCGCTGCGACGTGGCCAGCCTGGTGCCCACACCCTTCTGGGAGCAGGCGCGGGCCAGGCTGGACCGCATCAAGCCCGTCTTCATGCTGGCGGAGAGCGACCAGGCGGACCTGCACGCCAAGGCCTTCGACATGACCTACGACTGGGACCTGTTCGACCAATTGCGCGACATCGCCAAGGGCAAGGCCGATGCCCGCGCCTTGCAAGCCTGGTGGGGCCGCCGCCAAGCCAGGTACCCCGGCGACGCCTACCGCATGAACTTCACCGCCAACCACGACAGCAACAGCTGGCATGGCAGCTGCAAGGAGTTCTACGGCAATGAAGCCTGCTTCAAAGCCATGGCGGTGCTGGCCGCCACGCTGCCCGGCACGCCGCTGGTCTATGGCGGGCAGGAAGCCTTCTTCGACAAGCGCCTGGCCTTCTTCGAGAAGGACCCCATCGCCTGGCGCGGCTATCCGCTGGCGTCGTTCTATTCGGAACTGCTGGCACTGAAGAGTCGGCATGCTGTCTTGGCTAACGGACAATATGGAGGCACACTGCGCTGGCTGGATACGGGAGATGCTGCGGTTGCCGGGTTCCGGCGTGAAAAGGCTGGCCAGCGTGTGGACGTGTTCGTGAACCTCAGCGCCACGCGGCGGGCGGCCCGTTCGGCTACTGGAGCCAGCCTCGGCTTGCCGCCTTGGGGCTGGTCCGTGGTGGCAGTCTGACCAGAACCGCGCCACGACGTGCCGCAGTGGACCAAAGGACAAGAACATGAATCCATGTGTTGCGTGCCTGCTGCTGGTGCTGCATCTGGCCTGGGCAGCCGCGGCAGAAGCCGCGCCGCCGCCATTGAGCGCCTACTTCCAGGAGCCCGTGTTGTCACAGGCGCAGTTGTCGCCCGATGGCCGGCACGTGGCCATGCTGTCCACCACCGAAAACGGCCGCCGCAGCCTGGTGGTGGTCAACCTGGAAACCTTGAAGCCCAAGGTGGTGGGCGGATCCAGTGACCGCGATGTGGCCGAATTGCACTGGGTCAACGACCGCCGCCTGGTCTACCGCCTGCGTTGGCGCCTCACCGCCAAGGACCGCAGCGACGGCGGCCCTGGCCTCTTCGGCGTGGACGTGGACGGCGAGAACTACCGCCAGTTGATCGAAAGCTGGTGGGCGCGGTACACGACACCACCCATGGGCGTGCCGCCCCTGAACGGTCGGCACTTCCTGCTCAGCGCACCGGGCCATTCGCTGGGTGACGACGTGTATGTGGCCATCGCCGGTGAAGCCAGCCGCCAGAAGATCGATTACTTCGAAGTCAAGCGCTTGAACACGCGCACCGGCCGCACGGTGGACCTGGAACTGCCCCTGCACAGCGAGCATTGGCTCTTTGGGCGCGATGCCGAGCCGCTGGCCGCGCTGAGCACGCAAGCAGGCGTGGCCGCCTGGCATGTGCGCCAGACCGATGGCCGTTGGCTTGCAGGCGAGAGTTTTGATGCGCTTGATGGTGGCTCGACGCTCCAGTTCCAGGCGCCGGACGGCACGGTGTATGGCCTGGCGGGCCACAAGGGTTACGACGCGGTGTTCGCCTTTGATTCCGGTACAGCCAAGCCCAAGGGTGCGCCACTGGCGGCCGTGCCGGGCTTTTCCGTATCCCCGGCCTATGTCGCCGACGAACGCAAGCTGCTGGGCTTGCGCTATGTGGTGGACGCAGAGGTGACGCAGTGGCTGGACCCGGGCATGAAGGCCCTGCAGGAACACATGGACCAGTTGCTGCCGGCCACGTCCAACCGCATCAGCGTGCCGCACCATGGGGACTCGCCGTGGCTGCTGGTGCAGTCATTCTCGGATGTGCAGCCGACCATCACCTACCTGTTCAACCGCGGTACGCGCAAGCTGTCGCGCCTGGGCCAGACCTTGCCCGGCGTGGACCCGCGGCAAGGGGGTCAGACCGACTTCCACCGCATCAAGGCACGCGACGGCTTGCCTTTGCCGCTGTATCTGACGCTGCCGCCGGGCGGCGCCAAGAAGGTGCCGATGGTGTTGTTGGTGCACGGCGGCCCTTGGGTGCGGGGTGCCGACTGGCACTTCGACCCCGAGGTGCAGTTCCTCGCCAGCCGCGGTTACGCAGTGCTGCAACCGGCCTTCCGCGGCAGCAAGGGATTCGGGCGCCGCCATCTGGAAGCCGGCTTTGGCGAATGGGGCCTGGCCATGCAGGACGATCTGGTCGACGCCGTTCGCTGGGCTGTGGCCCAGGGACACGCGGACCCTGGACGCGTCTGCATTGCCGGTGCGTCCTATGGCGGATACGCCACCTTGATGGGGCTGGCGCGCGACGGTGACCTGTTCCGCTGCGGCGTGGCCTGGGTGGCGGTGTCGGACCCGCTGCTGATGTTCGACAAGTCCTGGAGCAACTTCTCCGAAGAGTCGCTGACCTATGGGCTGAAGCGCATGCTCGGCGACCCGGTGGCCGACGAAGCCAAGCTCAAGGCCGCGTCACCGCTGCGCCAGGCCGCACGCATCACCCAACCGCTGCTGCTCGCCTATGGCGCGTCGGACTACCGCGTGCCGCTGGTGCACGGCGAGCGCATGCGGGATGCGCTGAAACCCCACAACCCGTCCGTGGAGTGGGTGGTCTACGACAACGAAGGTCACGGCTGGAACAACCTGGACAACCGCATCGACTTCTGGACCCGCGTCGAGAAGTTCCTGGCGCGCAACCTGGCCGCCTCCGAAGCAGGCAAATGAGCGAACCTGCACGCCGCGAACCCTGGCGCCCTCAGTGGCACTTCAGCGCCCGGCGCCACTGGATCAACGACCCCAATGGCCTGATCCACTTCGATGGCGAGTACCACCTCTTCTTCCAGCACAACCCCTTCAGCAACGAATGGGGCCACATGAGCTGGGGCCACGCGGTCAGCACGGACCTGGTGAACTGGCAGGAACTGCCGGTGGCCATTCCGGAAGACAAGCGCGTGTCCATCTATTCCGGCAGCGTGGTGCTGGACCGGGACGACACCAGCGGCTTCGCCAAAGATGGCGTGGTGCCCTTGGTGGCCATCTACACCGGCTGCCTGCGCCGCAACGAAGGCGGCCAGGCGCAGGAGGTGGCCTTCAGCCATGACCGGGGCCGCAGCTGGACCCCGTTCGCAGGCAACCCGGTGCTGGACCTGGGCCTGCGCGACTTCCGCGACCCCAAGGTCTTCTGGCACGCAGAGACCCGTCGCTGGGTGATGGTGGTGGTGCTGCCTGACGAGCGCTGTGCCCGCTTCTACGCCAGCCCTGACCTGAAGGCCTGGACCTGGCTCAGCGACTTTGTGGCGCCCTTTGAAGGCCAGGGCATCTGGGAGTGCCCGGACCTTGTACCTTTGCCCACGCCAGACGGCGGGCGCGTGTGGTTGTTCAAGGTGGACGTGTTTGCGGGCCACCCTTCCGGCGACGCCGGTGCGCGCATCTTCTTCGGCCACTTTGACGGCACCTGCTTCGCGGCAGAGCCCGAAGACCAGCCCCGCTGGGCCGACTGGGGTGCCGACTTCTATGCGGCGCTGTCCTGGGCCGATACGCCCACTATGGACGGCCATCCCCGGGCGCTCTGGCTGGCCTGGCAGAACTGCCACCGCGTGGCCAAGCATCTGCCCACGGAGCCTTTCCGCGGGGCGATGAGCGTGCCGAGGGAACTCAGCCTGCGACGCAAAGGCGATCGCTGGGCCTTGCTGCAACAGCCCGTGCGTGAATTGAAGTCCCTGCGAGGCGCGCCCGCCACGCAGTCCAGCATCACGGTGGGTGGCCTGCCTGTGGACCTGCTGACGCTGCTGCCCACACAAGGCGATGCGCGCCTGCTGGACATCGAAGTCACGGTGTCGGACCTGTCCCCGGACGGCGTCGTCTGTCTGCTGCTGCGCCAAGGGCCCGGCCGCGCCTTGCGCGTGGGCGTGGATGCGGCGCGCGGCAGCGTGTTCGTGGATCGCAGCCAGGCCGGCTATGCGCCGCCGGGCGACGTGCTGTGGCCGCAGCGCCGCCATGCACCGGCCGTGTGGCGGCCTGGCGCGCCACTCCAGTTGCGTGTGCTGCTGGATTGGGCCTCTGTCGAAGTGTTCGTTGGCGAAGGTGAAGCCACACTGAGCGAGCAGTTCCTGCCGGACGACGCCCACCAGGGCCTGGCGCTGGTGGCCGAGCGCGGGAGCGGCCGGTGCGACCTGGTGGTGTGGCCCTTGCAGGCCGCGCGCTTCAGCTGAGCGCCATGCGCCGCCGGGCCTGCCGTGCGTGCGGCACCCACGACAGCCGCGCCCAGCGCCGCCACATCAAGAGGCCGCGCAGCCACTCGTCCGCCGCGTAGGCGATCCACACGCCCACCAGCCCCAGCTGCAGGTGCACGCCCAGCAGCCAGCTGCCGCCGGCCAGGACAACCGCCATGCTGGCCGCGCCGGCCATCACCGGGTAGCGCGCGTCCCCGGCGGCGCGCAGTGCGTTGATGACCACCAGGTTGAAGGTCCGCCCCGGCTCCAGCAGCAGGCAGCACCACAGCAGCAAGGAGCCCTGGGCGATGATGGCTGTGTCCTGCGTGAACAGGCGCAGCAGCCAGGGCCCTGCCAGCGCAACCAGCACCGCGGTGATGAAGGCCACCGCAATGCCCCGGAACAGCGCGCGCCGCACCAGCGCATGCGCGCGGCGCAATTCGCCAGCACCGATGAGGTGGCCGACGACGGTCTCCACGCCCAGCCCGGTGGCGATGCTGAACAGCATGATCAGGCCCATCAGCTGCAGCACGTAGGCCTGCGTGGCCACGGCCTGCATGCCCAGCAGTCCCACCGCCGCCACGCTGGCAGTGAAGGCGGCGCGCCAGGCGATGTTCTCGGCCGCGCCCGGCAGACCGATGTGCGCCATGGCCGCCAGTTCTACCCGCGGCAAGTGCCACCAGTCTTGCGGCCGCACGACCAGGCCGATCCGCAAGCGCCACAGCATGAGGTGCAGGCCCAGTGCCAGCAGCCGCGAAGCCAGCAGGGCCAGCGCGTAGCCCAGCAGGCCCAATCCAGGCCAGCTGCCCACGCCCAGCATCAGCGGCAAGGCCAGCGCAATCTGCACCAGCTGCATCAGCACCATCACGGCCAGCGTGTCGCGCGTGCGCAGGTGGGCGCGCATCACCGAGGCCATGGACGCGTTCCAGGCGTCCAGCATCAGCGCCAGCGCCAGGGCCCGCAGCAGCGGTTCGGCCAGCGGCCGGACTTCGTCGGGCGCGTTCAGCACCGACAGCAGCGGTCCGGCGCCCAGCAGCACGGCCAGCGCGATGCCGCCGCCGACCCAGGTGCTGGCGCCCACGGCGCTGCGGGCCAGGGCGTCTGCGGTGTCGCGGCGGCCTGCGCCCAGGGCCTGCGTCACGACCACACCCACACCAGCGCCCACCACGCGAAACAGCACGAAGAGCATGCCCACCACATGGTTGGTCAGCGCGAAGGCGGCACCGCTGCGGTCGGACAGGCTGGCGGCCAGCGCCGTGCCGGCCACGCCCACGCCAAAGCCCAGCAGCAATTCCACGTAGAGCGGCCAGGCCAGGGCAAAGAGACGCGGCGGCGGGAGAGCGGAGCGGGGCATGACCGTTGAGCGAGGCAACGGAAGTGCCGGCCCTCATGGAGAAGGCCCTGACGATAGCGGCTGGCTGTTGTTGCGGTGCCTCAGCCTGTGGGCTGCGACGCCTTGTTGCCAGGCCGTGCCGGTTGTTTGTAGTCGGCCGGTACCCGCATGAGTGCCGCGTCGGGCTCGCCGCGTTTCAGTCCCTTGAGCCGGTAGTTGACCTCGCCACTGCGCGGGTCGAAGTCGCGGCTGCTCACGGTCAGCATCAGGTCCGGTGCGGTCCACACCTCACGCGTGATCTGGATCGGTTTTTCGTTGCCTACCTTGCCGGCTTCGATGACCCAGGTCGTGCGTTCGCCGTTGGCGCGCAGGCCTTCCACCTCCTTGGCAGGCAGGGGCTGCACGCTGCCGCTGCCACGCGGTGCCAGGCTGCTGGCGCGCCACTGCACGGGGGCCGGCACGGGCCAGTCGCCGCTGTCGGCTGCGCGCTTGTGAACGATGCGGATTTCGGTGTGGCGCTGGCCGTCTTCGGTGCGGGTGATGAGCACGGGGGCGGGCGGTACCGCCGGTGCAGCGGCGGCGGGTGGCGTCGGGGCAGTCGGCGGGGTCGGCGGGGTCGGCGGTACGGGCGGCTTGGGCACGACACGGCCTTCACGTTGGCTGTCTGCGAAGTTGCGCGCCCATTCGCGTGTGCGTTCATTGAAGCCGCGCATGGCTTCTGCATCCATGCCCATGGCCGCCAGGGAAGGACCGGGCGCGATGCGGCGCGCGGTCTTGCGGTCCGGCTCCAGCAGCCAGGTCTCGTTGCTGACGGGGTCGCGCAGGTACACCAGCTTGCGGCCGTTGCGGTCCAGCTCCTGCCGGGTGCGGCCTTCGCCGTCGCGGCACAGGCGCGACGTCTGCTGCCGCACGATGCGGTTGGGCGCCGCCCCGCTGCCGTCGGGCAGCCACTGCACGTTCTCGTGCACGGCGTCGGCGCAGTAGGGGGCGCCCTTGACCACCCGGCCCAGGTCACCGGCGGCCATGGCGAAGTGCTCCATGCCGTCGTTGAAGAAGACCTGGCGTTCAAACTGCGCTTCGGCCTGTGCCAGCTGCACCTGCATTTGGCGTTCCTCAGGTGCGTCCTGCGCCAGAGCGCCGGTGGCCAGCAGCAGGGCGCAGGCGCCCGCCGTGGCGCGCAGGGGGGTGGGGATGGGGTTCATGGGCGTCCTTTTGAGCAGGGCCGGCAGGCCCGTGTGGGGGTGTTGTGGGGTCACTGGAGAAAGCGCACGGCCAGCACTTCGCCGGACGGTCGCACCAGCAGTTCGGCGCGCACGCTGTCACCGGCCCGGGCGGGGTCGAAAGGCAGGCCCATCGCCACCAGGCGGTCGCGCCGGAGTTCGGTGTTGACCAGCCACGCCGGTGCATCGCCTGCGGGCCAGTCTTCTTCCGGCACCAGGGGCAGGAAGCCGGCCATGCGCTCGCCACCGCTGGCTGTTTGCGGCGCGTCGGGGTGGCCGAGCATCAGTGCCACCGACCCCAGCAGCAACAGCGCGCAGGCGAACGCGCCGGACCAGGCCCAGCGCGCGCCGGGACGCCCGGCCGGGCCGGCTGGGCGGGACGCGGCCACGCGGGCCTTGACCTGGGTGGCCAGATCCGGAGGGGGCAGTTGAAGGTCCAGATGCTCACGCGCCAGGGCCAGGGCCTGGCTCAAGGGCATCAGCTTGGGTGTGATCGGGTTCATGGCGGGCTCCCGCTGGGCGGCGACAGCAGCGCGGCCAGCTTGTGGCGCCCGCGGTGAAGCCGCGTGCGCAGGGTGTTGAGTTCGACGCCGGCAATGGCGGCGGCTTCGGCATACGGCCGCTCCTGCAGGTCCACCAGGATCAGCGCCTCTCGGAAGGCGGGCGCCAAGTGGCGCAGGGCGGACCAGACGGCGTCAGCGTCCTGGGCGCGCACCAGCAGGGCCTCGGGCGAGACGTCGTGGCATGGACCGTCGGCGTCGCCGTCCTCGTCGGCCACGCCGGGCCACGGCAGCAACTGGCGGGATTCGCGCCAGTGTGCAGCCAGCGTGTGGCGCGCCATGCCGGCCAGGTACGCGCCCAGTGCCCCCTTGGTGGCATCAAATCCATGCGGACGCAGCGCCAGGGACACGAAGGCCTCCTGCGTGGCATCAGCCGCCCACGCCGCGTTGCCGCACAGTGCCAGCGCGTAGCGGTACACGCGCGGCGCCTCGTCGCGGTACAGCCCGTCCAGCGCGCGGGTGGCTTGGTGGGCGTCG
This sequence comes from uncultured beta proteobacterium, assembly GCA_963750785.1. Lineage (GTDB taxonomy): Bacteria > Pseudomonadota > Gammaproteobacteria > Burkholderiales > Burkholderiaceae_C > Rubrivivax. The sequence goes on from CAVVSC010000017.1 coordinate 1,088,892, forward strand.
CCGCTGGCCAGTTCCCGGAGCGCCATCGCCACGCCATTGGCCGGGTTCAGGCCGGGCCGGGGGCGGTTCCAGGGGACGAAGGGCATCATGGGTCGTGTGGCAGCAGTGAGAGCCGTGTCCTGCTATTGGAGCGGCACGGCGGAAAAGTTCCCGCCGCCCTGTCGGCCGAGGCTGCAGCCTGTCCCCCACGGGCGGCGACAGGTCGCCAGGCGCTGGAACGTGCGTGGCGGCTGCGTACAGTGCACCCTATTCCGAGCCCCCGCCCACCATGACGCCCCCGCCCAGCCCCCAAACCGACCACGCCTCCTTGTGGCGCCAGCGCTGGCAGCGCTCTTCTGCCGAGGCCGTCAGGTCCTTCCACGCCTACGCCAACTGGCTGGTGGGCATCACCTGGCGGCGCTTCATCGTGCTGTCCCTGGGGCTGTTGATCCTGGTGGGCATCGTGCACGACATCCCGCCCTTCACCTGGCGCATCACCGAAGAAGTGGAAGTGCCGCCGCGGCGCGCACCGCGCAAGGCACCGGAAGCCCCGAAGGCGCCGAAGGCGCCCGCCGCGCCCGTGCCACCAGCCCAGCCGCAAGGGCCCAAGGCCGCCGGCAAGGACTTCCCCATCCGGATTGAAAAGGGCAGTCCCAACGAAGGCGTGGACATCAGCATCGGCAAGGACGGCATCCACATCACCCCGAAGGCGGGCGCCAGCGGCGCGCCAGAAAGCGCGGCTTCGGCTGCCGAGCTGGCTGCCCGCGCAGCCGCAGAGGCGGCATCGGCCGTGGAGCGCGGCATCCGCCTGGCCATGCCCAAGGGCATGGCCGAATCCGACGTCAAGTTCGCCGTGGAGGCCGCCCGGTCGCAGATCGAGGAGTCCATCCGCGAAGCCAAGGAAGCAGCTGAGCAGGCGGCCGCCGACGCGGTGGAAGCGCGGCGGGACGCCGAAGCGGCCCGCCAGGACGCCGAGGCCGCCATGGCCGACCTGCGCAGCGAAGAACGCCAGTACCGCACCAAGACCACGCGGGTGGGCATCGGCGACTTCCTGATGCAGATGACGGTGCTCCTGGTGGTGGCCAGCGCGGTCATCAAGTTCACCTACAAGGGCCAGAAGCAGGCCGAGGTGAAGGCTGCCAAGGCCACGGAAACGGCCGAAGCCGAATCGCTCAAGCGCCAGGTGGTGGAAGCGCGCATGGCCGCCATGCAGGCGCAGGTGGAGCCGCACTTCCTGTTCAACACGCTGGCCAGCATCGACCACCTGATCGAAACCGACCCGGCCCGCGCCAGCGTGATGCAGAAGAACCTGATCGCCCTGCTGCGCGCCAGCATGCCCAGCATGCGCGAAGCTGCGGGCAGTGGCCAGAGCGTGCGCGACCTGGGGCGCGAGATTGCCGTGATACGGCCGTACCTGGAAATCCTGAAGGTGCGCATGGAAGAGCGCCTGAGCACCGAGATCGCAGTGCCCGAAGGCCTGATGTCGGCGGAGTTCCCGCCCATGATGATCCAGACCTTGGTGGAAAACGCCATCAAGCACGGGCTGGAGCCCAAGGCTGAAGGCGGCCTGCTGCGTGTGGCGGCTGAAATCGTGCACGGCAAGCTGCAGATGACCGTAGCCGACACGGGCCTGGGCTTCGGCATGGCTGCCACGGCCGGCACCGGCGTGGGACTGGCCAACATCCGCGAGCGCCTGCAGATGCTGTACGGCGCCAAGGCCAGCCTCACGGTGTCGGCAAACCAGCCCAGCGGCACGGTGGTGACCGTGACCGTGCCCTACAAGTCCATAGAAACGACCGCCTGAGCCGCAGGGAGAAAACCATGCAGGACGAAGACATCCATGCCTTCACGCCCCCGCCGGCTGCGGCACCCGGGGCGACACCGAAGCCCGTACGTCGCCGCTGGCCCTGGGTGCTGGGCGCCTTCCTGCTGCTGTGCCTGGTGACGCTGATGACCTCGCTGACCCTGCTGGGTCTGCTGGACGGGGCACGGGACGGCATGAACATCGTCGTTGACGGTGAGAGTTTGCACCTCAGCTCTGCGCACGACTGGGAGTTTGGCGTCGCTGCCATCGTGGCCGGTGCCTTGGCCGTGGTGGTGGTGCTGGTGGTCGTGCCGCTGGCGCTGACGGTGGCGCTGTTGTGTGTGGTGCTGGCTGTCGGCCTGGCGGTCCTGGCCGGCGCCGTGGGCCTGGCAGCGGGCCTGGGCAGCCTGCTGCTGGTGCTGGCGCTGGCCCTGTCGCCGCTGTGGGGCATTGGCTTGGTGCTGTGGCTGCTGTTGCGGCGGCCGCGCCGGGCTGCGGCTGTTTAGCATCCGGCACATGAACGCACCGACACCTGCATCCACCGCCGCCCCCCGCGCCGTCCTGGCCGACGACGAACGCCTGATGCGCGAACAGCTGCGCGCGCGGCTGTCGGAGGTCTGGCCGGAGCTGGACATCGTCGCCGAGGCCAAGAATGGGCTGGAGGCGGTGCAACTGGTGCAGGAACACCGGCCGGACATCGTCTTCCTGGACATCCGGATGCCCGGCCTGACGGGCGTGGAGGCCGCCAAGCAGATCACCCAGCTGCCGCCACCGGAAGGCGAAGACGACGCCCTGGTGCCCGAGATCGTCTTCATCACGGCCTACGACCAGTACGCGGTGGAAGCCTTCGAGCAAGGCGTGGCCGACTACGTGCTGAAGCCCGCCGAGCGCGACCGCCTGAGCGTGACGGTGGAGCGCATCCAGAAGCGCCTGACGGCGCGTGAAAGCGGCGGCGATGCCCCCGCGGGGCCCAACATGCAGCAGTTGCTGCACCAGCTGTCTGCGCGCCTGAACCCCGGCAGCAAGCCGATCTACCTGGAGTGGATCCAGGCCACGGTGGGCCAGGCGATCCAGATGATCCCGGTGGACGAGGTACTTTTCTTCATCAGCGACGAGAAGTACACCCGGGTGCAGACGGCCCAGGTGGAAGCGTTGATCCGCAAGCCCATCAAGGAATTGCTGGATGAACTGGACCCGCGGCTGTTCTGGCAGATCCACCGCAGCACCCTGGTGGCGGTCAAGTCCATTGCCGGTGTGACGCGCGACTTCCGTGGCAGGCAGATCGTCAGCGTCAAGGGCCACGGCGAAAAGCTGGAAGTCAGCCGCAGCTACACGGGTCTTTTCAAGGGCATGTAGCGCGCCGTTCCGGCGGTGACCCCGCGGTTGCGGGGTCTTGAGACTTGCGTCACGCGTGAGCGTTAGCAACAGTGCGCGCGGCCCATTCGCGGCCTGCCGGAGGCATTCGTCTCATTCTTCGTGACGCAGTTCACGGACTGTCGTGGCGGAGCCGGCTCGGAGCGCTTGCGTCGCGCGCCGCACAGAATCATTTGCTCGCAACCGCGCACCAGCGGTCACTGCAATGAGCGCGCCAGCCGGGTACCTTTCGCCCCACCAACAAGAGGGAGGTTGCCGACCCATGCCGGTCGAGCCGCGCTCTCCTGCCCGTTTGACGCCCGACCGCGAGCCTTGACCCATGCTGTCTGCCACTTTCAGCCCCATGCAACGCCACTTTGACTTTGCCAGCCGCACTGCACGCGCCACAGCAGCTTGGGTGGTGCGCGAAGAAGCCATCATGGGCACGGCCATCAAGGTGGAGTTGTGGGCTGATGAACGCCGCACCGGCGAAGCCGCGGCTGCGGCGGTGATGGACGAGATGCACCGCATCGACCGCGCCATGAGCCCGCACAAGGCCGGTTCGGAGCTCAGCCGCATCAACCGCGAAGCCGCCCGCGGGGCGGTGGCACTGACGGACGAGATGTTCAGCTTGCTGCAGCGTGCGCAGGCTTTCTCGCAGTTGACCGGCGGCGCCTTTGACATCACCTACGCGGCCGTCGGCCAGCTCTACGACTACCGCAACCGCGTGCGCCCCACGGCCGAGGCGCTGGCCCAGGCGCAGGCCAGTGTGGGGTGGCAGGGCCTGCAACTGGACGCACGTGACCGCACCGTGCGCTTTGCCAAGGACGGCATGCGCATCGACCTGGGTGGCTTTGCCAAGGGTCACGCCGTGGATCGGGCGGCGGCGTTGCTGGCTCGACGCGGTGTGCGCCACGCCTGGATCAGCGCCGGTGGCGACAGCCGCGTGCTCGGTGACCGCCGTGGCCGGCCGTGGAGCGTGGCCATTCGCGACCCGCGCCGGGCGGCAGAAGTGGTGGCGCTGCTGCCGCTGGAAGACACTTCCATCAGCACCAGCGGCGACTACGAACGCTTCTTTGATGACGGTGGGGAACGCGTCCACCACCTGATCGATCCGGCCACAGGTACCAGCCCGCGTGGCGTGCAAAGCGTGACCATCCTGAGCGCTGACGGGCTGACCTGCGAAGCGCTGTCCAAGGCCGTCTTCGTGCTGGGTGTGCAGCGCGGCCTCGCCCTGGTCGAGACCCTGCCCGGCACCGACGCCGTGGTGGTGGACACGAAAGGCGTCCTGCACGCCAGTTCCGGCTTGCTGCACGGCCTGCGTGCCGACGCGGCATGCAGCACAACCAGCGAACAGCAAGCCGGCAAAGCCGGTACCCAATGAATCTCAGGGAGATGACCATGAACAAAGCCTTCTCCATCGTCTGGCTGGCCGCGCTCGCCGTGCTGGCCGGCTGCAATGGCGGCAGCACCAGCAGCGGTGACACGGTCACCGTCAATGGCGACATCCCCATCGCCTACGTGAAGCGCAGCACCGGGGTCACCATGAACCCGACTGACGGCACCAACAGTGCCGCAGGCGGCGACCTGATGGTGCGCGACAAGTCCAGCCCGAGCGCGACCGAGACCAACCTGACCGCGCGCTTCACCCAAGGCAACGGCGACGCGTCCGACCCGGAGGTCAGCTACGACGGCAAGAAGATCGTCTTCGCGATGAAGTGCCCCAGCAGCAACACGTCCACCATCGACGGCGCAGCTGCCTGCACGGGGCGATGGAACATCTGGGAATACGACATGACGACGGGCGGCCTCACAGGAGGCAGCTTCCGGCGCATCACGTCCAGCAGTGCGGCCGACGACGTGGACCCCGTCTACCTGCCGGCCAACCGCGGCATCATCTTTTCCAGCAATCGCCAGGCCAAGAGCAGCCTGAACCAGGCGCTGGGCCGGGCCTACTTCGCGACCGACGAATACGAGCGCGAGCGCGTGCTGAACCTGCACAGCATGGCCAGCGACGGCAGCAACATCCAGCAGATCAGCTTCAACCAGAGCCACGAGCGCAACCCGGTGATCCGCCCCAACGGCGACATCATGTTCTCGCGCTGGGAACACGTGGCCGACCGCAACCGCTTTGCCGTCTTCCGCAGCAAGCCGGACGGCACCGACATGTTCGTGCTGTACGGCGCACACAGTCCAGGCAACAGCTACCTGCACCCGCGCGACATGGACCCGCGTGGCCGCTACAACGGACAGATCATGTCCGACCTGATGCCGCTGTCGCGCACGCAGGAAGGCGGATCGCTGCAGATGATGGACGCGGCCCGCTACAGCGAACAGAACACACCCGCCAACAACACCATTCCGGCACAAGGCGGCCAAGTGGAGGCCACCGCGCGCACGCTTTCCGACGGCATGGGACTTTCCGCCTACGGCCGGGTCACCACGCCGTACCCCTTGTGGGACGGCAGCGACCGGGTGCTGCTGGCCTGGCGCCCTTGCGAAGTGACCCGCAATGGCGTGGTCACTTCCTGCGTGACGCTGACCGACGCCGAACGGGCCATCCTGGGCGACGACACCATGACACGTGCCCAGCGCGCGTCGGCCTCGGTGCAGGACAACGCACCCAGCGCCTACGCCATCTACATGTTCGACCCGTCCAACCAGACCTGGTTGATCGTGGCCGCGCCGCCCGCCGGCTACATGTACACCGACCCCATCGCGCTGACGCCGCGAACCGAACCCAATGTGGTGGAACCCACCACCGTGGACCCGGCGCTGGCTGCCCAGAACATGGCGCTGATTGAAGTGCGCAGCGTCTACGACACCGACGGCCTGAACCGCATGGCCGCACAGATGCTCACGGCGTCTGACCTGGCGGCCGGCTGCACCACGGCCATCCCGCAGCGGTCGCCAACCGAGGCCACGGACACCCGGTCTTCGGTGGCCGACCTGGCGCGCATGAAGGACCCAGCCGACCCGGCCTACAACTGCGCCCCCGTGCGCTTTGTGCGCGCGGTGCGCGGCGTGCCGCCGCCCAGTGGTTCCACCGGCATGCGCGCCGCGATCGGCGAGACCGATTTCGAACAGGTGCAGATCCTGGGCTATGCACCGATCGAGCCTGACGGCTCCTTCAAGCTGCAGGTACCGGCCGACGTGCCGCTGGCGCTGAGCGTGGTGGATGCCGAAGGCCGGTCCTTCCAGACCCACACCAACTGGATCCAGGTGCGCCCGGGTGAGCGCCGCACCTGCGACGGTTGCCACAGCCCGCGCCGCGGCGCGGCACTGAATGCCGGCGCCACCGTGAACAACATGCCGGCCGCCATCAAGCAAAGCCTGTCCGCGCAGCACCTGAGTGGCGAGACCCTGGCTTCGCTGCGCACGCGGCTGGATCCGGCTGCGCTGGCCTTGTCCAGCAACCCGGTCTACAGCGACTACTGGGCTGACACCACGCGCAGCGGCGTGACGGCGCGCGCCAGCATCGCCCTGCTGTACACCGGCAATGCCAACCCGGCGGATGACCTGGCCACGCCCGCGCCCAGCAACGGCGTCATCAACTACCCGGAACACATCGCGCCGATCTGGACCCGCAGCCGGGGCGTGAACGGCAGCATGACCTGCACCACCTGCCACGCCGATCCCGTGAAGCTGGACCTGCGCGCCACCGTGGCGGGCACGGGACGGCTGGTGTCCTACGAGGAACTGCTGCTGGGTGACCCGGTGATCGGCGCCGACGGGCGGCCGGTCATCCGCCTGCGCGAAGGTGTGCCCGAGGTGGTGCGTGGACCGTCCCTGGTGGAAACCAGCTCGGGTGCATCCAACACCGCGGGCCAGGCGCGCAAGAGCCGGCTGACGGAAATCCTGTGGGGCCAGAACCTGCTGGCCGGCGGCGACGCCCGCACCGCGCACCCCAGTCCGCCTGCCACGGCGCCGGACCACTCAAGCATGCTCAACAAGGCCGAGCGGCGCCTGGTGGCCGAGTGGATGGACCTGGGTGGCCAGTACTACAACGACCCCTTCGACGCCAACAGCGGCGTGCGCGCCGTCACGGGCTTGAGCGAAACCACCTTCCTGTCGCAGGTGCAGCCCATCCTGCAGGCGCAGTGTGCCGGCTGCCACCAGGCGGGACTGGGCAACCCGCGCAACCGCTTTGTGCTGACGGGCAGCGCAGAGGGCGACTTCAACGTGACGCTTTCCATGATCAACAACACCTGCGCGCCGACCAGCAACGCCTTGTTGCAACGTCCCTCCACGGTGCCCCACCCCAGCGGTGATCTGACACAACTCACCGCCTTGCTGCCGGTGGGCAGCAGCGGTTACAACCAGATCAGTGCCTGGATCCAGCAGGGCTGTCCCACGAATTGAGCCGCCTTGCCCACTGCGATGACTTCATGACCCCACCACGGGCCTCCCTTCACACACTGCTTGCCGCTGCCACCGCAACCGCGCTCATGACCGCTTGCGGCGGCGGTGGTGCGCTGGACAACCCGCCTGACATCGCCAACCCGCCGGGAGCGCAAGGGCAGAAGCTGTCCTATGTGTACTTCCAGCGCTGCGTGAACCCGGTACTGAACGCGCAACTGCGCGTGGTCATCAACGGCGTGGCCACCACCAACACCTGCGCCTCCGGCGGCTGCCACGACAATGGTTCTGGCACCGGGGGTGCGCTGCGCCTCTTCGGCAATGCGCCGGCGGTGGACCCGTCGCTCGGTGCAGATGTCGTGCGCGCCAGCGACATGTACAAGAACTACTACTCGTCGCTGGGAGAAACCGTGGTCGGCAGTCCGGACCAGAGCCGCATCATGAACAAGCCGCTTGTGCGCGGTGTGCTGCACGGCGGCGGCCTTATCTTTGACAACGTGGACATGGCCGAGGCCAAGCTGATCCGCTACTGGATCAACCGCCCCATGCCGCAGGGCCAGGATGAATTCAGTGCCGCGGCCAACACCATGTTCACGCCTGCCGACCCGGTCAACGGCGTCTGCAACACGGATTGATGGTGCCGCTGCGTTCGCTCGCGCTGGCCGCGCTGTGCTTCTTCGCTGCGCAGGTGCAGTCGCAGCCTGCCGACGCACTGGTAGCTTCTGGCCCGGGCCTGAAGCCGTCCGCTGCCGACACAGCCGAGCGCTTGCGGGTGACCGACCCGTACCTGGAAATGCACACCGGGCCCGGCCGCGGCTACCCGGTCTTCTTTGTCGTTGAAAAACACCAGTGGGTGGTGGTGGAATTCCGCCGGACCGACTGGTACCGCGTGCGTGCCGAGGGCGGTCAGACGGGCTGGGTGCCGCGCAAGCAACTGGAAGCCACCTTGACCGACGCTGGTGGCAGCAAGACATTCCGCGACGTGGTGGTTGATGACTACCTGGGTCGGCGCGTCGAATTCGGCGGTGCCTGGGGTCGCTTCCAGAAGGAACCGATGCTCAAGCTGTGGACCCAGGTGCGCCTGGCCGACACGGTGGGCGTGGAACTGGCGGTGGGCCAGGTGCAGGGCGTGTTCTCGGGCACCGACTTCTGGAGCCTGTCTCTCACCTCCGAGCCCTGGTCCGACAAGCGCCTGTCGCCTTTCTTCAGCGTCGGCCTGGGCCAGTTCCGCAACATTCCCAATTCCAGCCTGGTCAATGCCGCACCCACCAACGCGCGCCTGGCCCATGCCACTGCGGGCCTGCGCTGGTACCTGGCGGAACGTTTTGTGGTGCGTGTGGACGGATCGATCTACACCGCCTTCGTGGCCGACACGCGCAGCATCGAGTACCGCGCCTTCACGGCCGGCTTTGCCTTTTTCTTCTGAAGCTCCAGCCCATGCAGCCTGCCCTGATCCTTTTGTTGATGGCCCTGGCGCTGCTGGGTGCCCATTCCGCGCACGCCCAGACGTTGGCCGCGCCGGCCGCTCCCGCAGCAGCAGCGTCGCAGCCTGCAGCCGAACAGGTCATCGTGCCGCAGGTGGCGCGCCGCGACGTCAAGCCCCCGAAGTACCCGTCCAGCGACTTTGCCGTGGGCCTGTATGGCGGTGTCTACGCCACCGAGAACTTCGGCTCCAGTGGCGTGACGGGTCTGCGCGTCTCGTATCACGTCACCGAAGACATCTTCTTCGACGGCACCTACGGGCAGAGCAAAGTCAGTGACGAAGCCTTCCGCCAGGTGCTGCCCGGCGGCATCTTCGTCAACCGGACGGAGCGGCTGCGCTACTACGGCGTGTCCGTGGGCTACAACCTGCTGCCCGGAGAAGTCTTCTTCGGCCGCAACACGGCCAAGGCCTCACAGGGCTACATCGTGGCCGGCATCGGCAGCACCGACTTTGCGGGCCAGAAGCGGCAGACCGTGAACTACGGTTTTGGCATGCGGCTGATCCTGGCCGACTGGTTTGCACTGCAGGCCGATGTGCGCGACCACGTCTTCGCGCTCGACCTGCTCGGCCGCCGCAAGACCACGCACAACCCGGAAATCACCGCCGGCCTGACCTTCTACTTCTGAAGACCCTTCCACCATGCGCGCCTTCGTTTCCAGAACCGCCTTCAGCCTATTGCTGACCGCGTCGGTCGTCGCCCAGGCGGCCGTCACGCCGCAGCTTGCCGCACCGGACTTCACGCTCAAGAGCGCCGAAGGCCGCAACCTGCGCCTGGCCGAGCAGCGCGGGCAGGTCGTGCTGGTGAACTTCTGGGCCAGCTGGTGCGGCCCCTGCAAGGTCGAGATGCCGCACCTGGCCAAGCTCTACGACAAGTACCGCGCGTCCGGCTTCACCCTGCTGGCCGTCAACATCGACGACGACGCGCGCACTGGTGCGGCCACCGCCGCGCGCTGGGGTCTCAAGTTCCCCGTGCTGCTGGACGCCGACAAGAGCGTCTCGCGCCTGTACGACCTGGGCAGCATGCCGGCCACAGTGCTGATCGACCGCGACGGCAAGGTCCGCTACCTGCACCGCGGCTACCGCGACGGCGTGGAAGAACTCTACGAGCGGCAGATCCGCGAGCTCGTAAAAGAATGAGCACCATCCGCGCCGCCTTGGCACTGCTGGTCGTCGCCATGCTCCCCGGCTGCGCCGTGCAACCGTGGGTCAAGCCCTACGAACGCGAGCGCCTGTCCGATCCCATCATGCAATTCGCGCGCGCACCGCTGGCGGAAAAGCACCGCGAGCACATCCACAACGTACGCGAAGGCGCGCGCGGCGCAACAGGAGTCCAGGGCGGTGGTTGTGGATGCAATTGAAGGCGTCTGGAACTGGCTGAGTGCCCGCTGGCGGGGCCTCCTGGGCACCGCCATGGCCGGCAGCGCGGCCACGCAGGCCAGCGGCGCCGCGCTGCCTGAAGACAAAGCCGAGCTCCTGTACCACGTGTATGACGGCGGCGGCGTCAAGGCGCAAGGCCCCGCCTTGCTGGTGCGCAAGAGCATCGCCGACCGCGTCAGCGTATCGGCCCAGTACTACGTGGATGCCGTCAGCAACGCCAGCATCGACGTGGTCACCACCGCGAGCCCCTTCAAGGAAACGCGCAAGGCCTGGGACTTCGGCCTGGACACGGTGGTGCGCGACACCACGTTGAGCCTGGGCCTCAACAAGAGCCGCGAACCGGACTACACGGCCGACACCTGGAGCGCCGACGCCGCACACGAAGTGTTTGGCGGCCTGACGACCGTCAGCCTGGGCTTTTCGCGCGCACGCGACCAGGTGGGCAAGAAGGGTGTGACGGGCTGGATCGACGAAGCGTCCCACTGGCAGTACCGCACGGGTCTCACGCAGATCCTGACCCCCAGGTGGCTGATGAGCGCAAACCTGGAAGTCATCTCCGATTCAGGCTACCTGGGCAGCCCCTACCGGGCCGCCCGCGTCTTTGGTGCCGCGGTGCCGGAACGCAACCCGCGCACCCGCACCAGCCGGGCCGTCAAGCTGCGCAGCGTCACCGACACGGCTTCACTGCTGCCACGCAGTTCCGTGCGCGTGGAATACCGCTACTACTGGGACACCTGGGCCATCAAGGCGCATACCTTCGAAGTTGGCGGGAGCCAGTACATCGGTGAAAGCTTTGTGCTGGACGTGGGCCTGCGCAGCTACTCGCAGGGCAAGGCACTCTTCTACAGCGACAACGCGCAGTCCGAGACGGTTTACCTGACTCGGAACCGCCAGCTCAGCACCTTCAGAAGCACCAGTTTGTCGGCACGGCTGGGCTACAGCTGGGCCGGTGCGCCCAAGGGCTGGGACCTGAAGTTCAACGGCGGCTACGAATTCAAGCAGTTCCGGTTCAAGGACTTCACCGACCTGCGCAACGGCAACCTCTACCGCCACAACGCCCACGTGCTTCAGCTGTACGTGACCGCCGGCTTCTAGCCTTCTGACGGAACACCCCATGGCATTTCCGCACCGCCTCACCTTGGCCTTCCTGACGCTGGTGATCAGTGGCTTCGCCGCGTTCTCCGCCCGCGCCCAAACTGCGGCGCCCTCGACACCTGCGGCAGCCACTGCGGCAGTGGCGCCTGCTGACGCCGCATCTGCGCCCATGTCCGCTGCCTCGGCCCCTGCGGCTGCCGCATCGGTGCCCGTGCCGCAGGCCGCGTTGGACACGCGCGTGCAGGACTTGAAGGCCGAGGTCATTCGCCTCAACCGCGACCTGCTCATCCTGGAAGAGGAACTGCTGTACCCCGCCGGTACGCAAGTCGCGGTCTTCGTCAGCATGGACGTGGGCCGGCTCTTCGAACTGGAATCGGTGCAGATCAAGCTGGACGACAAAGTCATCAGCCAGCACCTGTACACCGCGCAGGAAGTGCAGGCCCTGCACCGGGGCGGCGTGCAACGGGTCTTCGTGGGCAACCTCAAGACCGGAGCGCACAGCATCGACGCCTTCTTCACGGGCCGGGGCCCGCACGAGCGGGACTACAAACGTGGCACCACGCTGAAGTTCGACAAGGGCACCGAACCTCGCTACATCGAACTGCGCATCCAGGACTCGACGAAGAAGCTGCAACCCGAATTCGAGGTCAAGGTCTGGCAGTGAAGTCCTTGCGCGTCATCGTTGCCATCGCCTGCACGGTCTGGGCCTGCGGCTCGGCCTGCGCGGCCGACGCACCGCCCGCTTCCGGCACGCTGCCATTCAGCGTGCGCGCCGTCGCGGCGCCGCACTATGGCGACACGCTTTTCCAGTTCTACCAGGACCACTTCTTCGACGCGATCACCGGCCTCATGGTGTCGCAGCACTTCCAGCGCGTGTCGCCGCACGACGACGAAGCCGAAGTTCTGCGCGGCGGCATGTTGCTTTCTTACGGTCTGCACGACCAGGCCGCGGACATCTTTGCCAAGCTGATCGAACGCAACGCACCGCCCGCGGTGCGTGACCGCGCCTGGTTCTTCCTGGCCCGCATGCGCCACCAGCGCGGCCTCGTGCAGACCGCGCAGGAAGCGCTGGACCGCATCACGGCGCCTTTGGCCGGTGGCATGGAAGACGAGCGCCAGTTGCTGCAGGCGCAACTGCACATGGCGCGGCAAGACTACGCCAGTGCCGTCACGGTGCTGGAGGGCATCAAGGGCACGGACACCGCCAACCTCTACGCCCGCTTCAACCTGGGCGTGGCGCTGATCAAGACCGGCGGCGAGGCCGAGACCGCACGTGGCACCGCGCTGCTGCATGAGGTGGGCCAGACCGGTGCTGCCAACGAGGAGATGCGCAGCCTGCGTGACCGTGCGAATGTGGCGCTGGGTTTTGTCGCACTGCAGGACAAGAAGCCGCGCGAAGCCCGCGTGGCGCTGCAGCGTGTGCGCCTGGCCGGCCCTTTGGCCAACAAGGCGCTGCTGGGCTACGGCTGGGCGGCGTCAGAGTTGAACGACCCGCGCCTGGCCTTGGTGCCGTGGACGGAACTGGCCACGCGCGACCTCACGGACGCCGCCGTGCTGGAAGCTCAGATCGCAGTGCCCTACGCGATGGCCGAAATTGGCGCGTACCTGCAGGCGCTGGAACGCTACCGCGGCGCTGCGGCCCTGTTCGACCGCGAGAAGACTGCGCTCAACCAGTCGATTGCGGCCATCCGCGGCGGCGGCTTCATCCGCGGCCTCTTGCAGCAGAACCCCGTGGGCGACGGGCAGGGCCTGGACGCCTTTGCGCGCCTGGACCAGTTGCCAGAAATGCCACACACGTCCCACCTGGTGCCGCTGCTGGCCGACAACCCCTTCCAGGAAAACTTCAAGCACCTGCGCGACCTGCAGTTCCTGCAACGCAACCTGGCGCAGTGGCAGGACAACCTGGGCAGCTTCACCGACATGCTGGACACGCGCCGCCAGGCCTTTGCGCAGCGGCTGCCTTTGGTGCGCGAGCGCGCCGGCATCGTCAACCTGCCGCTCATCCAGCAGCGCCGCGATGCACTGGCGGCCGAACTGGTGCGCGTGGAGCAGTCGCAGGACGTCAAGGCCTTTGCCAACCCGCGTGAGCGCGAGCTGCTGGACCGCATCGCCTTTGGCCGCGCCACGCTGGCGCATGTCCAGCAACAGGCCGGCGAGCTCATGAGCGCCGAAGACCGCGCCAGCGCGCAGGCACGCCTGCGCCGGGCGGCAGGCGCCTTGGACTGGCAACTCACGCAGCAGTTGAGTGAACGGGCCTGGGTGGCGCGCAAAGGCCTGCGCGACGCCGAACGCGCCCTGGCCGAAGGCCGCGCCCGCGACGCCACTCTCCTGCAGGCGCAGCAGGACGAACCCGAACGTCAGGCCCGCTTTGCGGCGCGCATTGCCGAACTCGCGGCGCGCATCCAGGCCCTGCAGCCGCGCGTGGCGCAACTGGACGCAGAAGTGCAAGGACAGCTGCAGGACATTGCCGTGGCCGAATTGCAGAACCAGCAGGAACGCCTGGGCGCTTATGCCGCGCAGGCGACACTGGCCATCGCGCAGATCATGGACCGCGCGCAACTGGCACAGAAGGGCGAATCGCCAGCTGCTGTGCCTGGCAGCACGTCGGGTGTCGTGCCGTCGGCAGCCAAACCATGAAGCTGCATCGCCTGTCCTTGTTGACGGCCGCTTCGATGTCAGCGGCGCTGGTGTTGAGCGCGTGTTCGTCCGGCCCCAAGCGCCCACCCGGCGACAACGAACCCACGCTGGCGTCCTTGCGTGACCGCACGGTCAACGTCGTACCCGACCCGGCTGACACGCCGCGAGTGGTGGCCGAAGACCAGACCATCACGGCCTACCGCCAGTTCCTGGCCGCCGCACCCAAGGCGCCGCAGCGCCCCGAGGCCATGCGCCGCCTGGGTGACCTGGAAATGGACAGCGCCGACCGCAAGAGTGCCGAGAGCACGGCCGCCGATGTGCCGGACTACAAGGCCGCCATCGCGCGATACGAGGAGGCCCTGGCCGCCTATCCGGATGACCCGCGCAACGACCGCGTGCTGTACCAGTTGGCGCGCGCCCGCGAAAGTGCCGGCCAGCTGGAAGCGTCGTTGCAGACGCTGAACATGCTGGTCAGCAAGTACCCCGGCACCGTGCACGCCGACGAGGCCCAGTTCCGCCGCGGTGAAATGCTCTTCGCCATGCGCAACTACAAGGACGCGGAAGCCGCCTACGCCACCGTCCTGGAAAAGGGCGCGCGCACGCCCTTCACCGACCGCGCGCTGTACATGCAGGGCTGGTCGCTGTTCAAGCAGAACCGGCCCGAAGACGCACTCAAACCCTTCTTCGCCGTGCTGGACCTCAAGCTGGGCGGCCTGAGCCCGGCGGTACGCGACGAAGCGCAACTGGAAGACCTGCGTGCGCTGTCCCGGGCCGACCGCGAACTGCTGGACGACACCTTCCGCGTCGTGAGCATCAGCCTGTCCAGCCTGCAGGGCGCGGAAAGCATCCCGCGCTTCGTCGACAACCCCGAATTCGCGAAAGTGCGCGAGGGCTACCAGTTCCGCGTCTACCAGCAACTGGCCGAGCTCTACATTCGCCAGGAACGTGTGAAGGACGCGGCCGACACGCTGTCTGCGTTCGTGCGCCGCCAGCCGCTGCACGCGCAGGCGCCGCTGATGCAGGCGCGTGTGATCGATATCTACGCCACGGCAGGCTTTGACACGCTCGCGCTGTCGGCCAAGAAGGACCACGTGGTGCGCTATGGCGTGGACAGCGAGTTCCGACGCGCCAACCCCAGCGGCTGGCAGCGTGCGCAGCCCCTGGTCAAGACACACCTGGTGGAACTGGCGCGCCACCACCACGCGCTGGCGCAAAAGAACAAGCAGCCCGCCGATGTGCAGGAAGCCATCCGCTGGTACGAACTGCTGCTGAGTTCCTTCCCTGACGACGTCGAGGTGCCGGCCAACCGCTTCCTGTTGGCGGAACTGCTGTTTGACGACCGCCGTTTTGAACGCGCAGCCAAGGAATTCGACACCGTCGCCTATCCCCCATCGGCGTCCGCATCGCCCCGCACTCCTGCTGCCTCCGTGTTCGCGCGCGCGGCCGATGCGGGCTATTCGTCCCTGCTGGCCACCACCGAACTGGAGAAGGCCGCCACCGACAAGCCGGCCGCGCGCCGCCGGACCGTGGAGAGCGGTCTGCGCTTTGCCGACGCCTTCGGCACCGACCCACGCGTCGCTTCGGTGCTGACCAACGCATCCGAACTCCTGCTGTCCCTGAAAGACGGCGAAGCAGCCGTCAAGCTCGCGCGCCGGGCATTGGCGCTGACGCCGCCGCCCGCACCGGACCTGCGCCGGGTGGCCTGGACGGTGATCGCCATCCAGAGCTTTGAAACGGGCGCGTTTGCACCGGCCGAGGCTGCCTACGGCGAAGTGCTGGCGCTGACCGACGACCGGGCCCCGGGCCGTGCAGAACTGGTGGAACGCCAGGCGGCGGCCATCTACAGACAAGGCGAAGCCGACCGCGAGGCGGGCAACGCGCGCGGCGCCGTGGGCCACTTCGCCCGCATCGCCAGCCTGGGCGCCTTGCCGGCCGCGTCCGCCGTGCGTGCCAGCGCGTTGCTGGACACCGCCGCCGCGCAGATCGGGCTGAAGGACTGGGACGCCGCTGCACGCACGCTGGAAGACTTCCGCCGCCAGCATCCCAACCACCCGCTGCAGGCCGACGTGGCGCCCAAGCTGGCGCTGGCCTACATGGAAGGCGGCAAACCGGCGCTGGCCGCCGTTGAATTCGAACGTGTCGCCGCCACCGCGCAAGACCCGGCGCTGGCGCGCGGCGCGCAGTGGCAGGCCGCTGAACTGCGGCACAAGGCGGCGGACCAGGCGGCGCCGAAGTCGCCGCTGCTGGCCACAGCCATCAAGTCCTGGGAACGCTACCTGCAGGCCTGGCCGCAACCGCTGGAAGCGGCCGTGCAGGCCAGCTGGCAATTGGCGCAGTTGACCAAGCAGGACAGGCAACTGCCGCGCAGCACCGCCTGGCTGCGCGCGGTGCAGATGGCCGACCGCGAAGCGGGCGACGCACGCACCCCCGTCACGCGCAGCCTGGGCGGCCAGGCCACCTTGATCCTGAGCGAGCCGCTGCTGGAAGCCTACAAGAAGGTGCCCTTGATCGAACCGTTGGCCAAGCAACTGAAGCTCAAGAAGGCCAAGATGGACGAGGTGCTGAAGGCCTACGCGGCAGCGTCAGAAGCGGGCGTGGCCGATGTGACCACGGCCGCGACTTTCCAGACCGCCGCGCTGTACCAGGACTTTGGCAAGGCGCTGATCGGATCGCAGCGGCCCAAGGGGCTGAAGAAGCTGGAACTGGAGCAGTACAACGTGCTGCTGGAAGAGCAGGCCTTCCCCTTTGAGGAAAAGGCCATCGAGCTGCACGAGACGAATGCCCGCCGCACCACGCAGGGTTTGTGGGACAGCCACGTGCAGCAGAGCTTGGCCGAACTGGCCAAGCTCAAGCCCGTGCGCTATGGAAAGGTCGAACGTGGCGACGCGGCGCTTGGCAGGGACGTGGCCGCGCTGCAGGCCGCGGCCTCGAGCTTGCCAACTTCGGCGCCGGGCTCTGCACCGCTGCTGAACCAGCTGGGCATCGCGCAGCGCCAGGCGGGCCAGTTTGACGCGGCACGCAAGTCCTACGAGGCAGCCCTTGCGGCCGATGCCAAGTACCTGCCCGCGCAACTCAACCTGGCGATCCTGCTGGACCTGTACATGGGCGACGTGACCCAGGCCCAAGCGGCCTACCAGCGCTGCCTGGAACTGTCGCCAGGCGATGCGCAACAGTTGAATCGCTGGCTGGCAGAGCTCAAGGGACGCAAGCCCCTGGTGGCACCTGGCCCCACCCCTGCAGGCGCGTCCGCCGTGGCCGCCAGCACCAAGGAGAAGTCATGACGCGAAATGCACTCGTGCTCACGGTGCTGCTGGCCGGTGCTGCCTGCGGCGTGGCCCGCGCGCAAGACCGCGCCGACATCGACCGCACGCAGATCATCGGCAACCGCGAACTGCCGAAGGTCCTGTACATCGTGCCCTGGAAAAAGCCCTTGCCCGGCACGCTGCACGGCCGGCCCGTGCAGAGCGTGCTGGACGAAGCCCTGGCCCCGGTTGACCGCGAGGTCTTCCGGCGCCAGGTCGGCTACAACACGCAGGTTGCCGCGCGCGCCGCGGCCGCCGTGCAGGCGCCTGCGGCTGCAGCAGCCCCGGCCAAGCCCTGATCACCCGACCACCCCAACGAAGCTCCCGCCTTCCGAAAGCCCTGCCCATGGACACCTTCAACACCATCGTCAAGTTCTTTGTTGACTGCGGCCCCTTCCTCTACCCGAGCCTGGCGATGGCGGGCTTGGGCGTGGCCATTGCCATTGAACGGTTCGTTTTCCTGCGCAAGGCCCGCAACGAAAACCGCAAGCTCTGGGACCAGGTGCTGCCCATGCTGCAGGCCGGCAAGTTCAAGGACGTGCATGCCATCGCGGAGCGCAGCGAATCGGCCATCGGCAAGATCGTCGGCAACGGCCTCACGCGCATGCAGAGTGCGCGCCGCCGCGAGGACATCGACAACGCGATGGAAGAAGGCATGATGGAAATCGTGCCGCGCCTGGAGAAGCGCACGCCCTACATCGCGACCTTCGCCAACACCATCACCCTGGTGGGCTTGCTGGGCACCATCATCGGCCTCATCAAGGGCTTCACGGCCGTCGCCGCGGTGAACCCGGCCGAGAAGGCGACCATGCTGTCGGCGTCCATCTCGGTGGCCATGAACAACACGGCCTTTGCGCTGATGGTGGCCATCCCCTTCCTGCTGATCCACGCCTTCCTCCAGGCGCGCGCCAGCGAGATCGTGGACAGCCTGGAAGCCGCCAAGATCACCTTCCTGAACCTGGTGCAGCGCATGGCTGGCGGCCAGCTGGATTCGACCGAGCGCCGCGTGCCATGAGAAGACGCCGCCTCCACAAGGCGGTCGCGCACCTGGAGCTGACCGCCTTCATCAACCTCATCGTGGTGCTGGTGCCCTTCCTGCTGTCCACCGCCGTGTTCTCGCGCATGGCCGTGCTGGACCTGAACCTGCCTGCGCAGCAGAACAATGCGGTCGAGCAGCTCAAGGGCCCGGAGCTGAACCTGGAGATCGTGCTGCGCAAGGACGCCATCGAGGTGGGCGACCGCATCGGCGGGCTCATCCAGCGCATCGCGCATGTCGGCGGCAAGCAGGACCTCGCCTCGCTCACCGGGCTGATGTTGCAGGTCAAGGCCAAGTTCCCGGACAAGACCGAGGTCAGCGTGCTGGCCGAACCCGACACGCCCTACGACGACCTGGTGCAGGTGATGGACAGCATCCGATCCGCGGTGCGTCCGTCTCCTGAAGGCGGCCTCAAGACCGTGACGGCGGAGCTGTTTCCCAACGTCAGCATCGGGGACGCGCCCGTGCGCACGCCCAAGAAGGGAGCCAGCTGATGGCTGCCATGACCGCCACTGAAAAGCGCGCCCATCGGCGTGCCAAGGCGGGTGCGTCGATGGACATGAACCTGGTGTCCCTGATCGACGTCTTCACCATCCTGATCTTTTTCCTGCTGTCCAGCGCGTCCGGGGTGGAAACGCTGGTCAGCCCCAAGGCAGTGAGCCTGCCCGTGTCGACCGCCGAGAAGGAACCCAAGGCCACTGTCCTGCTGGTGGTGTCGGGCGACGACATCATCATCGACGGCCGACGGGTGGCTGGCGTGGCCGAAGCCGTGGCGCTGCCCGGCGATGTGATCCCGGCCCTGCAGGCCGAATTGCAGGTGCTCGGCCAGCGCACCGCGGTGCTGGCCGAAAACAAGACCGACCAGCAGGCCGTGACCATCATGGCTGACAAGCAGATGCCCTACAGCCTGCTGCGCAAGCTGATGTTCACCTGCGCGCGTGCCAACTTTGCCGATGTGTCGTTCGCTGTGCGGAAAAAGGACTTCTGACATGACGGCGCTCGCACTCGCCCCCGTCGCGTCCTTCCGCGTCCCGTCGCTGCCTTGGTCGATCAATGCCGACGACGAGCGCCGCTTCAAGCGCATCGCCAAGGCGGTGCTGGCCGTGCTGCTGCTGTTGGGCTTCATCGTGCCCTTCATTCCACTGCGCACGCCCGAACGAACAGAGTCCGTGGCCTTGCCTGCGCCGATGGCCAAGTTGCTGCTGGAGCAGAAGACCACGCCACCGCCGCCGCCACCCAAGCCGGCGGACGACAAACCCGAGAACGCCAAGCCCGAGGCCGCGCCCGACAAGCCCGCGCCCATCAAGGCTGACAAGAAAGACCAGCCACCCGTGCCCGAGGCCCGCGACCCCAAGCCCAACAAGCCGCCCGGTGAAGTGGCGCTGGACAACGCACGCCGCAAGGCCAGTGGTGTGGGTCTGCTGGCCATGAAGGACCAGCTGCAGCAAATGGCGGCGGCGCCCGCAGCCGTTCAACTGAACCAGGATGTGAAGCCCGGACCCGGCGTGGGGGTCGGCGTCGGCGTGGGCGTGGGGGCAGGCCAGGATGCCGGCGTCCCTGTGCGCGCCATGATCACCAGCAATGCCACCAAGGGCAGCGGCGGCCTCAACACGGCGGCCTACAGTCGCGACACCGGCGGCGGTGGGTTGGCGGGCCGCGGCAGCACCCTGGTGGAAGGGGTTGCCGGCGGTGGTGGTGGCGGCGGTTTTGGAGGCGGCGGTGGCCGTGCCGGTGGCGGCACGGGTGACGGCGCCGGCGTCGGCGGTGGCAAGGGCGGCACGCTCACCAAGGGCAGCAGCGGCAAGGCCAGCCGAAGCATCGAAGACGTGAAGCTGGTCTTCGAGCGCAACAAGGGCGCCATCTACGCCATCTACAACCGTGCCTTGCGCGACGATCCTGGCCTGCAGGGCAAGGTGGTGCTGGAACTGACCATCGCACCGAGCGGCGAGGTGAGCGGCCTGCGCATCCTGTCCAGTGAACTGAAGAACGAGGAACTGGAGAAGAAGCTGCAGGCGCGCATCCGGAGCTTTGACTTCGGTGCAAAGGACGTCGAAGTGATGAAGGTCACTTGGCCGGTGGATTTCCTGCCGTCCTGACCGGCTGCGCCCCTTACTTCGGGGGGGCGTGGTCCTTGCGCGCGCCAGAGCCTGCGTCTACCTTGGAAGGACGGTCCATCCGGACCTCCGCCCATTGGGAGATGACTCATGAAACCACTGCTCGCTGCCGCTTTGGCGGCCGTGCTTGCCGCACCCGCTGCCGCTACCACGGTGCTGTACACGCAGGACTTTGAAAACCCGGTCAACTTCGTCAATGACGGTGGCGACGTCAACATCTTCCGCACCGTCAACCAGCTGTACGGCAACCAGCCCTCTGGTTTCCAGTTCTTCCAGAACTTCACCACCGAGACGCTCCTGGTCGGCGGCACGCAAGCCTGGGGCCACGGTTTCCAGGACCCGCAGGCCGTGGCCGGGCGCTATGTGCTGGGCATGCTGTCCGATGCACAGAATGACCTGCTGGGCTTGTCCTTCAATGTCGGTGCGTTCCAATTCCTGAACTTCGAACTGAACATCTCGTCCATCGACCTGGACCGTTGGGGCGGGCCCTTCGTCGCCTCCGGCGCAGTGCCCATCTTCCGGCTGTCGCTGTACGACAACCCGGGCGGCGCCATCGGCCTGGGCAGCGGCGCGCTGCTGGACTTTGAAGACATCACCGGCCTGGCCAGCGTCAATGACTACACCTTCAACTGGACGCACCACATCGCTGCGCTGGACGCCACCGGCAACACCAACGGCAACGTGACCTTGCGCATCGACCTGCTGCAGGGCGGCTATGCCTCGCTGGACAATTTCCGGATCGCGGCCAGCGACTCGCCGGGCGACACGGGCGGCAATGTGCCCGAACCGGGCACGCTGGCGCTCGGCGGTCTGGCGCTGGCTGCGTTGGGTTTCAGTCGCCGTCGGGCGCAGACGACGACTCGCTGAGCCTGCCACCTGCGGGCGCCATCCAGGACGCAATGCACCACTGCGCCGCCCAGTAGGTGGCCAGGATCCACAGGCTGGCCATGGGCAGTGCCAAGGCGAATTTGTTGGTGGCCAGCAATGCGTCACTGGTCATGAACAGGGCGCCGCCAGCGGCCAGCACAGCGCCGCGCGAAGCACCGCTGCGCCACACCACGGCCGCCTGCGCCGCCATGCTGGCCAGGCAGAGCACGTAGGTGACCACCGGGATGCGCAAAGGCCCCGGCACGCCTGGCCACAAGAGCGCCAGGATCATGGCTGCCAGCGCACCGTAGCCTACAAACACCCAGGGTCGAGACGCGAATCGCGCCACGCGCGTGAAGGCCACCAGATAAGCCAGGTGGGCCAGCAGAAAGCTCACCAGGCCGGGCAGGAAGCCTTGCTTTGGCCACATCAGGAACACGTCGCCAGCGAGCGAGAAGGCCAGCCCTACCAGTACCCACCGCCGCACCTTGGGGTTTTCGCGTCCCCGGGGCCAGGCAAGTGCGATCACCAGCACCGTGGTCAGTGGCTTGAACATGAAGTTCAGCCATGGCAACGCCAGCGCCCACGGGGCGGACGCAATGGCCAGACAAGCACTCAGCAGCGTGGCCGCTGCCAACCAGGGCTGCTGACGTGTGAAGGAAGTCATGGCGAGATTGTGTGGCGATATGCTGGCGGCTTTGCACCTGCGGCCGAGGCCGGACCACCATGATGGGAAAGACCCGACTAGAAGCCTTCAGCGACGGCGTCATCGCCATCATCATCACCATCATGGTGCTGGAAATGAAGGTGCCGCACGACCCCAGCTGGGCCGGCTTGTCGGCGCTGGCGCCGGTGTTCCTGAGCTATGTGCTGAGCTTTGTGAACGTGGGCATCTACTGGAACAACCACCACCACCTGCTGCACACCGTCAAGCATGTCCAGGGCGGCATCCTGTGGGCCAATCTGCACCTGCTGTTCTGGTTGAGCCTGATGCCCTTCGTCACGGGCTGGATGGGTGAGAACCACTTCGCCGCACTGCCCACGGCGCTGTATGGCGCGGACCTGTTGATGTGCGGCGTGGCCTACTGGATCCTGCAACGTGCCATCGTCAGAAGCCATGGCAAGGACTCCTTGCTCCAGCAGGCCGTCGGCCGTGATTTCAAGGGCAACGCCGCGCCGGTGATCTACATCGCGGCCATCGGAATGGCCTTTGTCTGGACGCCTGCGTCCTGGCTCCTGTACGTCTGCGTGGCCGGCATGTGGCTGCTGCCGGACCGGCGCATCGAACGCGCCGTGGCCGCGCACAGCGAAGGCGCCTCAGGGCATTGAGGCGGGCGTGGCGGCTGGCTTGGCCGCTGATTTGGCCCCTTCCTCGCCCTTGGCCACCTTGGCCGCCATCGCGTCGCGCAGTTTCTTCAGCCGTTCGCGCGGGTCTTCCTTGGCGCTGGCTTCGTGCAGTTTCATTTCTGCAATGAAGCGGCTGGGCACGCCGGCGATGGTGTCGCGGCCTTTCTTGCGGCGTCGCAGGGTGCTCACAGTCAGGCTCAGGCGTGCGCGCGTGATGCCCACGTACATGAGGCGGCGTTCTTCTTCCAGCCGCTCGGGCGTCATGTCGTCGTCGCCGCTGCGAAAGGGCAGCAGGCCTTCGTTCACGCCGGCCAGCACCACGTGCGGCCACTCCAGGCCCTTGGACGCGTGCAGGGTGGACAGGGTCACCACGTCCTGCTCGTCACTGCGTTCGGCTAGGCTGATGATGACGCTGATGGTCTGCGCCACTTGCAGCACGGTCTGGCGTTCTGATTCGAAAGTGGTGCCACCGTCCTGGGTGATTTCGCCACCGCAGCGCCGCGCCACCCAGTCGACGAAGTCCAGCACATTGCGCCAGCGGGCGGCGGCCAGCTTTTCGCTGTCTTCGCTGTCGTAGAGGTGCTGCTCGTAGTTCATGTCCTTGAGCCAGCCCATCAGGAGCGCCTTCGCGTCCTCGGCTCCCGAGGTGTGGCCGGCCTTGTGCTGCAGGTCGTTCAGCTCGCGGCCGAAGCTGTGCAGCAGGTCGATGGGCTTGCCCTTCAGCACCTGGGCCAGGGTGGGCGAGAACAGTGCTTCGAAGAGGCTGACTTTCCACTTGGCTGCAAATTCACCCAGCGTGCCCAGCGTCTGGTGGCCGATGCCGCGCTTGGGCGTGGTGACCGCCCGCAGAAAGGCCGGGTCGTCGTCGTTGTTGACCAAGAGGCGCAGCCAGGCGCACAGGTCCTTGATCTCGGCGCGGTCAAAGAAGCTCTGGCCGCCACTCACTTTGTAAGGCAGCTGCGCACCGCGCAATTTCTGCTCGAAGATGCGCGCCTGGTGGTTGGCGCGGTACAGCACGGCAAAGTCGCTGAGCTTCAGGCGCGCGTCCTGCGCCCGCAGGGCCACGATGCGCGCCACCGCACGTTCGGCCTCGTGTTCTTCGCTGTCGCATTCCAGTACGCGCACCGGGTCGCCGTCGCCCAGGTCGGACCACAGTTTCTTTTCGAACAGCTTGGGGTTGCCGGCGATCACCGCGTTGGCCGCGCGCAGGATATGCCCCGTGCTGCGGTAGTTCTGCTCCAGCGGGATGACGGTCAGCTGCGGGAAGTCCTGCGGCAGGCGCTTCAGGTTGTCGATGGTGGCGCCGCGCCAGCCGTAGATGGACTGGTCGTCGTCACCCACGGCGGTGAAGAGCGCCCGCTCACCCACCAGCGCCTTCATCAGTTCGTATTGCACGGCATTGGTGTCCTGGTACTCGTCGACCAGGATGTGGCGGAACTGGTTCTGCCAACGCTGGCGGCTTTCTTCGTCGCGCTGCAGCAGCACCAAGGGCAGCTTGATCAGGTCGTCAAAGTCCACGGCCTGGTAGGCCTGCAGGCGTTCTTCGTACAGGCGCATCACGCGCGCGGCCAGCTGTTCGTCTGCGTCCTTGGCCACGCCTTCGGCACCCGACGCATCCAGCCCCTGGTTCTTCCACAGGCTGATGGTCCACTGCCAGCGCCGGGCCAGCGCGTTGTCGGTGCAGCTGCCGGCGTCCCGCAAGACACCCAGCACATCGTCGCTGTCCAGGATGCTGAAGTTGGGCTTCAGGCCCACCTTCTCGCCGCTTTCGCGCAGCATGCGCACGCCCAGGCTGTGGAACGTGCTGATCGCCAGGTCCTTGGCCGCGCGCGGTCCCACCAGGGCCTTGGCGCGTTCGCGCATTTCCTGCGCGGCCTTGTTGGTGAAGGTGATGGCCGCGATCTGTTTCGGCAGCAGGTCGGCCTGCAGCAGCCGCGCGATCTTGTGCACGATGACCCGCGTCTTGCCGGACCCTGCGCCTGCCAGCACCAGGCAGGGCCCGTGCAGGTGCTGCACGGCCTGCATCTGGGCATTGTTGAGCGTGGCAGGGGCGTTCATGGGGCGGCGGATCATAGCGGCCCCATTTCGATGGCCCTGCCCTCAGAATGCGGCAGCAGGCGTGGAGCGGGCGGCGTGAAGATCCTGATCATCGAAGACAACCCGGACATCGTGGCCAACCTGTTCGCTTTCCTGGGTCCGCTGGGCTATGAACTGGACACCGCACGCAATGGCATCACGGGTCTGACCCTGGCGGCCGAGGGCGACTTCGACGCCGTGATCCTGGATCTGTCGCTGCCGGGCCTGGACGGGCTGGACGTGGCGCGGCGGCTGCGCCGTGACTTCCTCAAGTCCACGCCTATCCTGATGCTCACTGCCCGTGACACGGTGCAGGAAAAGGTGCAGGGCTTTGACAGCGGCGCCGACGACTACCTCGTCAAACCCTTCTCCCTGGTGGAACTGGAGGCACGGCTGAAGGCCCTGGTGCGGCGGTCCAGCGGTGCCCAGGTGGCAGCTACCTTGCGTTTCGAGGACGTGAGCTTCGACCCACGCACCTTTGTGGCCATGCGCGGCAACGTGCAGCTGCACCTCACGCCCACCGGCTACAAGCTGCTGGCCGTGCTGCTGCGGGAAGCGCCCCGTGTGGTGAGCCGAGAACTGCTGGAACAGGAGGTCTGGGGCCACGACCGACCTGACAGCGACGCCTTGCGCACCCACCTGCACGCCCTGCGCACGGCCCTGGACAAGCCCTTTCAACGACCCCTGCTGAAGACTTTGCCCGGCATTGGCTACAAGCTGGTGCACGAGCATGAGTGAGTCATGAATGAACGCTGGTCCCTGCGCAGCCGCATCGCGGCGGCCTATGTGGTGCTGGCCTGCGCGGTCTGCGGCTCCTTCGCCGCCGTTGCGGTGTTCATCATGGCCTCGCTGGAGGACCGCTTGATTGACCGGCGTCTGGCGCGCACCGCGGACCAGGTGGTTCAGCGCCACGCCGAAGGGCGCGACTGGGAGCCGCCGCCCAGTGTCAGGGTGTACTGGAACGAAGCGATTCCGGAGCCCTTGCGCGCCTTGTCGCCAGGCAAGTACGACATGCCCATGAACGGCCTGTCGGTCAATGTGCTGGTGCGGCGCGAAGGCGAACAGACGGTGGTGCTGACCGACGACGACGCCGACTTCGAGCGGATCGAATGGGAAATCTACGCCCTGATGGCGGGCGCCTTCGCCGCTTGCGTGGCTCTGGCCTTGGCCCTGGGACGGGCCACGGCCAGCCAGGTGATTGCGCCGGTGACCGCGCTGGCCCGTGCCGTGGAACAGGATGAGTTGACGGCCTTGCTGCCGCAGCTCGACCTGCGCGACGAGATGGGCGTGCTGGCGCGTGCTTTTTCTTCACGAACCGAAGACCTGCAGGCGGTGCTGCTGCGCGAACGCTGGTTTGTAGGCGACGTGAGCCATGAGCTGCGCACGCCGCTGACTGTGATGCTGGGCGCGGCCGAGGTGCTGTGTGCGCGAACGCCCGCGCCGTCTGACCTGCACGACCATGCGGAGCGCATCCGCCGCACCGCCGCCGATGCCGCCGACCGCGTGGCCGCCTTGCTGATGCTGTCGCGCTCTCCAGAACAGGTGGACGCACCGCTGATCTCGCTGGCGACCGTGGCGCGCACCGAAATCGACCGCTGCAGGCCGCTGCTGGAAGGCAAGGACGTGCGCTTGGAACTGCTGGCTCCGGTGGATGTGCAGATCCACGCAAGGCCCGAATTGGCAGGCATGGCGATTGGCAACCTGGTGCGCAACGCCTGCCAGTTCACCGAGCAGGGCCAGGTCACCGTGCGCTTGGACGCCTGGCGCTTGACGGTGGAGGACACCGGCATCGGCATCCCAGAAGCCTTGCGCGAACGTGTGTTTGAACGCTTTGTGCGCGGCAACCCTGACACCTCGGCTGGTTCCGGGCTTGGACTGGCCATCGTGCGCCGGGTGGCCGAACACCTGGGCTGGCGCGTGGCGCTGGAAAGCCCGACAGGTGGGGGCAGCCGCTTCACGCTGGATTTCGGCGCCGCCGCCTTCACGCGCTCTTAACGCGGCTTTCACACGCCCGCAACGGGGTGGCCGCTAGGGTGTCGGCTGTCATCGCTTTCCAGCCATCCCTTGCACACCTCTCAACTGCCTTCTCGTGCGGGCCACGCGCCTGCGCTGCTGCGCGACCGGCCGCTGCCCGGCCCGGGGCGCCTGCTGAGTGTCGTGGTACCCGTCTTCAACGAAGCCGCCGGCCTGTTGATCTTCCATCGCGATTTGGTGGCATGTCTCCTGAGCTTGGACATGGCGTTCGAAGTGGTCTATGTCGACGACGGCAGCAGCGACCGTTCGCGGCAGATCCTCAAGCAGTTGCGCACCTCGGACCGGCGCCTGGGGCTGATTGGCTTCAGCCGCAACTTCGGCAAGGAGCATGCATTGACAGCTGGGCTCCGCGCGGCCCAGGGTGACGCCGTGGTGTTGATGGACGCCGATGGGCAGCATCCGGCCGAAGCCATTGCCGAGATGGTGAGGGCCTGGCAGGAACAGGGCGTGGACATGGTCAGCATGCGCCGCCGAAGCCGCCAGGACGAGGGCGCGTTCAAGCGTCTGGCGGCACGCGCCTTCTACCGCCTGATCAATGCCTTGAGCGACGTGCCCGTGCCTACCGACGTGGGCGACTTCCGGCTGCTGAGCCGCCGCGCCGTTGACGCGCTGAACCAGCTGGACGAACGCAACCGATTCATGAAGGGCCTGTATGCCTGGATCGGCTTCAGCCAGACGGTGCTGGACTACGACGTGCACGAGCGCGTGGCGGGCCACAGCAAGTGGCGGCTGCGGCAGCTCTGGCGCTTGGCGATGGACGGGCTGGTGTCGTTTTCCAGCGTGCCGCTGCGCTTGGCTTCCTATGTGGGCATGGGCAGTGCGTTGCTCTCCTTTGCCTATGCAGCCTTCTTCCTGGTGAAGGCCAGTTGGCTGGGGGACCCCGTGGCGGGCTTTCCGACCTTGATCGTCACCGTGCTTTTCCTGGGCGGCCTGCAACTGATGGCCACCGGCATCGTGGGTGAGTACCTGGGCCGCGTGTTCATCGAAGCCAAGCGGCGGCCGCTGTACGTGGTAGATGAGCAGCTGGCGGCGGCACCACAGGGTGGGCGCCTGCCGAACCGGGGCGGGGCGGCTGTCGGGAGGCAGGCGTGAACGCGCAGGTCCGTGCCTTGCGCGCCTCCGCCCAGACGCGGCTGTCCGGCCGCCAGCTGGTGCTGATTCTGGTGGCGGCATGCGTGCTGGTGCGGCTGGCCGCGATGGACTGGCTGCCGCTGATGGACACGACGGAGGCCCGCTACGCCGAGATCGCCCGCAAGATGGTCGAGCTGGGCGATTGGGTGACGCCCTGGCATGACTACGGCGTGCCCTTCTGGGGCAAGCCGCCGCTATCTTTCTGGCTGACTGCCGGCAGCTTCAAGCTCTTCGGCGTGAGCGCGTTCAGCGCTCGCTTGCCACACTTCCTCTGCATGGGGCTGGTGGTGTGGGCGGGATGGGGGCTGGCACGCCGCCGGTCGCCCGGGCAGGCCATGACCTTGCTGGCCTTGTTGTCCGGCGCAGCACTGTCCTTCGTGTCAGCCGGCGCGGTGATGACGGACGAGGCCCTGGTCCTGGGCATCACGCTGGCCATGCGCGGCTTCTGGCTGGCGGGCCACGACTTGCCGTCTGCGCGCTGGCGCGAAGCTTGGTGGGTCTTCATCGGCCTGGCCATCGGCTTGCTGGCCAAAGGACCGCTGGCCGTGGTGCTGGTCGCGCTGCCCATGCTGGCCTGGCTGGCCTTGCACAAGCCCGCCCGCGCTCAGTTAATGGCCCTGCCCTGGGTGCCGGGCCTGCTGGTCGCGGCAGGTCTGGTCGCACCCTGGTACCTCGCGGCCGAAATCAGGACCCCTGGCTTCCTGTCCTATTTCATCGTGGGTGAACACTGGCACAGGTTCGTCACTGCGGGTTGGAAGGGTGACTTGTACGGCACCGCCCACCACTTCCCCCCTGGGATGGTCTGGGTCTTTGCGCTGGGTGCGATGCTGCCGTGGTCACTGAGCCTGCCGGTGGCCGCCTGGCGTGGACGATCGGCTGGCGCCACGGTGCTGGCCCGCGACGCGGACCGTGACTGGCGCGTCTACCTGCTGTGCTGGGGTCTGGCGCCCTTGGTCTTCTTCACGGCGGCACGCAACATCATCTGGACCTATGCCTTGCCCGCCTTGCCTGCGCTGGCCTTGTGGGCGGCTTCGTGGCTCGACCGGCGGCTGCCGGAAGCTCGCGTGCAGCGGCTGCTGTCTGTGGGTCTGGCGCTGACCTTGCTCGGCTGCGCGGTTGCAGTGGTCCAGCTCAAGCGGTCCGGAGACATGGATCGGCGTTCGGCGCAGGCCCTGGTGGCGCGCTGGGCCGCCGAGCGCCACGGCGCCGAACCGCTGGTCTTTGTCGGCACGCGCTTGTTCTCCGCGTCCTTCTACAGCCAGGGTCGGGCCGAGTTGGTGAGCACACCTCAGCAGGCCGAGGTGCGGCTGGGCGGGGGCACAGGTTATGTGGCGTTGCCCCACGGTGAGTCGCCGCTGTGGCCCGCCGCTCGTTTCCTGGGCACGTTCGGGCACTACGACCTGGTGCAGCTGCGCGGTCGCGACGAGCCGCGTGCCAGCCCGGAGCTGGGCACGCCAAGCGAAAGGGCGATGTAGCGGCGCAGCGCCGTCAGGCCGTCAGGAAGCCCAGGTTGCGCACACCGGTGTCGAAGTTGGCCAGGTTGGGGAAGACGTCCAGGATCTGCGTGTCCGAGAGGCCGAACCAGCGCGCCAAGGTGGCGCCCAGTTGGTCCACGGATGTGCCGGGCAGCATCGCACCGTTGCCCAGCTGGTCCGGGCTGCCGTCGAAGTTGTTGTTGTTGGTGTTCTTGGTGGCCAAGGTGGGGAAGCGGCCGTACAGGTCACCGCCGCGCACGGCGCCACCCATCACGAAGTGGTGGCTGCCCCAGCCGTGGTCCGTGCCGTCGCCATTGCTGGTGAAGGTGCGGCCGAAGTCGCTGCCGGTGAAGGTGGTGACATTGCCGCGCGCGCCCAGTGCGCCCAGCGCCGTGTCGAAGTAGCGCATGGCCTGGGCCACGCGCGCAAACAGGTCGGCCTGGTTGCGGTTCTGGAAGTCGTGTGAATCAAAGCCGCCCAGGCTGACGAAGAAGACCTGGCGGCGCACGCCGGTGGCGCCCGTCATGCCGGCGTCGACCATGCGCGCCACCACTTGCAGCTGTTGCGCCAAGGCGTTGAAGGCGTTGTTGCCGGTGAGCGGGTTCAGGTACTGCAGCTTGGGGTCGTTGTTGGGGTTGTAGGTGCCCGTGGCAGGTGCGGTGCCGAAGGCCGCGTCACTGGCCGGGCGCAAGCTGGTGCGCAGCAAGGCTTCGGCGTCGATGGAGCGTTGCGCCACGGCAGCCAGGTCGGCTTGCAAAACGTGCGTGCCGCGCGCCGTGCCTGCCATGCGGTTCAGCGCGTCGGCCACGGCCGTGGACCCATAGACCTGGCCATTGGTGTTGGCGCCCAGGCGGATGGCGCCTGCTGCACTCACCTGGTATTGGCGCACGTCACGTCCGCTGAGCCACACGGCACTGCCGGTGGCCGAGACGGATGTGAACACGGTGCGCGTGTTGCTGGCTGCCAGCGCGTCAGCCATGCGGCCGCCCCAGCCGGCCGTGGCCCCTTCGGGTGCCAGGGCCTGCCAGGTGCTTTGCTGGTCGTTGTGCGAGAACAGCCGCGCCGGTTTGGGGTGCGTGGCCAGCGCGTACTGCGCCTTGGTGGTGGGGGCGATCAGCGGGCCGATGTTGGGCAGGATGGCCAGCCGGCGGTCGGTGTCGAACATCGTCTGCAGCGTGCCCATCAGCGGGTGCAGCGCAAACGTGCGGCCTTGTGCGTTGATCGGTGCAATCGGCAGCACGCCACCCAAGCGGGCAGGCGAGCCCACGGCGGCGGTGCCCACGGGCGCAACGCCGGGTGCCAGCAGCGAGATCGGATCCGGCGCCTGGTTGCGTGTGGCGGTGTAGGCGTTCCAGCTGGTGCCGGGCGTGGGGGCGCCTGCACCGTTGTGGCCGTCGGTGGGCAGCACCATGTTGTAGGCGTCGTTGCCGCCAAACAGGAACAGGCAGACGACGGCGCGGTAGTCGCCCGCGGTCTGCGCCGCGGCGCTGCCAGCGGCCAGCAGGTTCAGCGCCAGTGGCGCGCCCGCGCCGGCCAGGGCCGACAGGGCGCCGCTGTGCTGCAGGAAGAGGCGTCGGGAGGCGTTCATGGAGCGGCTCATTTCTGCACCTGGAATTCGGGTGTGGCCAGCACAAGCAGGATCGCTGCGTTGACGCGGTTTCGCTTGGCGGTGTCGATGGCCGCCTGGTTGCTGCCAGTGGCCGCCGGAATGGCGATGCTGGCCGCTGCCGTGGCGATGTCGGTCTGTGCGGCCGCGGCCAGGTTGCCGTAGCTCAGCCGCTCAGCCACACGCGCCACCAGGGCGGGCACGTCGGTGGCCAGGGCCAGCTCGGCGGTGAAGTCGGGCTGCACATCGCGCCGGTTGCGCACCACGCCATTCACGGTGCCGTTGCTGGCACCCACGCCGGCGCTGACGTTGTCGCGCATGTAGTTGACGAAGCCGGCCGCGGTGGTCTCGCTGACCAACTGCATTTCTGGCGCGGCCAGGTTGCGTGTGGCGGACATGGTGCCCGGTGCCACGTAACCTGGGCGGTAGTAGTTGAACACGGACGGCGCGCGCAACGGCGTCTGGCCCAGTGACGTGCCGGGGTTGTCGGTGTTGCCCACGCGCCAGTAGCCGGTGTCGCTGCTGTGCGGGAAGGCGCGCAGGTAGGCCGACAGGCGCAGCACGGGTTCGCGCAGCTTCCCACTGGTGTCGCTGACGGTGCGGGCTTCCGGATTCATCAGCACGGCCTTGACGACGGCCTTCATGTCGCCGCGTACGCCGCTGCCGTTGTTGGCAAAGGCCCGCGACACGGCCGTCACGTAGGCGGCACTGGGGTTGCTGGTGACAAAGCGCTGGATCAGCTGGCGGCCGATGAAGGGCCCCACGTTGGCGTGCGCGGCCAAGGCGTCCAGGGCCGTGGCCAGGCTGGCGTCGGGCGCTGAACTGGTCTGCGCTGCAATCGTGGTGCCCAGGAAGCTCTTGGCTTCGATGCTGTGGTACTGCGGGTAGCCCAGCATCGGCAGGAAGCCGCGGTCGGGATTGCTGACGCCGTTGTTGCTGCCGCTGAAGAAGCAATTGTTGTCCGGCCAATCGGGGCAGGCCCAGCTGAAGCCGGTGAAGACCTTGGCCAGGCCGCTGATGTCCGCGGGGGTGTAGGTCTCGGCAGCCGCACCGCCGGTGCCGGCGCGTGCCGTGCCGTCTTCATTCAGCTCCACCAGGCCGATGGAGAACAGCTGCATCACTTCGCGTGCGTAGTTTTCGTCGGGCACGCGGCCGGTGCTGGCGTTGGCCTTCTGGTTGCGCAGGTGGCTCAGGTAGTAGCCCATCATCGGGTGGCGCGACACGGACTCCAGAAGCCCGCGGTAGGTGCCCAGGCCTTGTGTGGCCAGCATGTCCATCCAGGCGGCTACAGAACGCGGGTCGTTGCCCACGTTGCTGTCGACCATGGAGATCACGAAGATCTGGCTCAGCGCATAGGCTGTACGCTGGCGCAACTGGTCGGAGCCGGTGACCGCCTGCTTCCAGAAGCTTTCAAAGACCTGGTCCTGCCCGGCGGTGCTGCCGGGTGTGGCCGCGGCGATCTCGGCATTGCGCGCTTCCCAGTGGCTGCGGTGCGACGTGGCCGGCAGCGCAAACTGCTCGTCGATCCATGCTGCATAGCCGATGTCCAGGACGCGGTCGATGGCCGCATCGGTCGGACCGAAGCTGGCCTGGGTCAGGAAGCGCGCGGCCTCTGCCCGGGTGGCAGGCTTTTCGATGACGACGGGTGGCGGCGTGTTGCCGCCGCTGTCACCGCCGCCACCGCCACCGCCGCCGCCGCAGGCGGCCAGCAGCGTGGTCAGCACCAGCGCAGATGCGGTGTGTCTGAGGAACGAGCGGATCACGGCAACTCTCCCGTCGCAGGCCAAACCGTGATCTTCGTTGCGACCAGACCTGCCAGGTGCGCCAGATGTCGCAAAACCGCTGTCGCTTGCCTGCACGTGCAGGCCTTTACGTTTGGAAGCGTTTGCCCGTGGCGACCTGACTGCTGAAGTGGCCGCCCTAGAGCGCGGGTGCCAAGCGGCGGCGCGCCAGGTCCAGCGCCATCTGCTGGCGCTGCGCCCAGTCCTGCAGCTGGTCTTCGCCGATGCGGCCCACGTTGAAGTAAGTGGCTTGCGGATGCGCCATGTAGAAGCCGCTGACGCTGGCCGCGGGCGTCATGGCCAGGCTCTCGGTCAGCGCCATGTCCACGTCCTGAGCCGCCAGCACGCGGAACATGTCGGCCTTGACGCTGTGGTCCGGGCAGGCGGGGTAGCCCGGCGCGGGGCGGATGCCGCGGTACTGCTCGGCCACCAGCTGTTCGGTGCTGAGGGCTTCGTCGGCGGCATAAGCCCAGAACTCCGTGCGCACACGCTGGTGCAGGCGCTCGGCAAAGGCTTCGGCCAGGCGGTCGGCCAGGGCTTTGAGCATGATGGCGCTGTAGTCGTCGTGGTCGGCAAGGAACTGCTTTTCCTTCTTGTCCACGCCCAGCCCCGCCGTGACTGCAAACAGGCCGATGTAGTCAGCGGGCCCGCCCTTCGGTGCAATGAAGTCAGCCAGGCTGCGGTTGGGACGTTTCACGCCTTCCACCACGGGCCTTTCGGTCTGCAGGCGCAGTGGGTTCCAGCGCATGGCGACTTCGCTGCGCGAGTCGTCGGTGTAGATCTCGATGGTGTCGTCGTCCACCGTTGCAGCAGGCAGCAGCGCGTAGACGCCATGGGCTTGCAGCCAACGGCCCTCGATCACCCGCTGCAGCAGGCGCTTGCCGTCGCTGAACACTTGCTGGGCTTCGGCTCCCACGACCTCGTCGCGCAGGATGTCCGGAAACTTGCCGGCCAGGTCCCAGGTTTGGAAGAAGGGCGCCCAGTCGATGCAGGCCGCCAATTCAGCCAGGTCGTAGTTGCGCAGCACGCGGCGGCCGACGAACTTCGGTTTCGGCGGCGTGTAGGCGGCCCAGTCGATGGGGGCCTTGTTGGCCCGGGCCTGGGCCAGTGTCACCAGCGGCGTCTGCTTCTTGTTGGCGTGCTGTTCGCGCACGCGTGCGTAGTCAGTCTTCAAGTCGGCAATGAAGCGGGCCGCGCGCTCGTCGCTCAGCAGGTCGCTGCACACGCCGACGCTGCGTGACGCGTCTGGCACATAC
Organism: uncultured beta proteobacterium; assembly: GCA_963750785.1. Lineage (GTDB taxonomy): Bacteria > Pseudomonadota > Gammaproteobacteria > Burkholderiales > Burkholderiaceae_C > Rubrivivax. Next base: position 1,123,004 of record CAVVSC010000017.1, read on the forward strand.
ACCACCGGTCCTTGGTAGTGCGGTGCGATCTTCACCGCCGTGTGCACGCGGCTGCAGGTGGCGCCGCCAATCAACAGCGGCGTGCTGCGGTCGCGGAAGTACGCGTCCCGTTGCATCTCGGCCGCCACGTGTTGCATCTCTTCCAGGCTGGGCGTGATGAGTCCGGAAAGCCCGATGATGTCCGCGCCTTCAACCTTGGCCTTTTCCAGGATGTCCTGGCACGGGACCATGACGCCCATGTTGACCACTTCGAAGTTGTTGCACTGGAGCACGACGGTGACGATGTTCTTGCCGATGTCGTGCACATCCCCCTTGACGGTTGCAATGACGATCCTGCCCTTGGGTTTGACGTCGCCGCCGGCGTCCTGCAGCGCCTTCTTTTCGGCTTCGATGTAGGGCAGCAGGTGGGCGACGGCGCTCTTCATCACACGTGCGCTTTTCACCACTTGCGGGAGGAACATCTTGCCCGCACCGAAGAGGTCGCCCACCACGTTCATGCCGGCCATCAACGGGCCTTCAATGACGTGCAGCGGACGGCCGCCAGTGGCTGCGATGGCCTGCCAGGCTTCTTCGGTGTCCACCGTGATGAATTCGGTGATGCCGTGCACCAGTGCGTGGCTCAGGCGGTGGTTCACGTCGTTGGCGCGCCAGGCCAGCTTGGCACTGTCGTCCTTGGCCAGGCCCTTGGCGCTTTCGGCGATTTCCACCAGGCGTTCGCCCGAGTCCGGCCGCCGGTTCAGCACCACATCTTCCACCCGTTCGCGCAGCACGGGTTCCAGGTCGTCGTACACGCCCACCATGCCGGCGTTGACGATGCCCATGTCCAGGCCCGCCTGGATGGCGTGGTACAGGAACACGGTGTGGATGGCCTCGCGCACCGGGTCGTTGCCGCGGAAGCTGAAGCTCACGTTGGAAACACCGCCGCTCACCTTGGCGCCCGGCAGGTTCGCCTTGATCCAGCGCGTGGCGTTGATGAAGTCCACCGCGTAGTTGTTGTGCTCTTCAATGCCCGTGGCAATGGCGAAGATATTGGGGTCGAAGATGATGTCTTCCGGTGGGAAGCCCACCTCGTCCACCAGCGTGCGGTAGGCGCGCGCGCAGATCTCCGTCTTGCGCTGGTAGGTGTCGGCCTGGCCCTTTTCGTCAAAGGCCATCACCACGGCGGCGGCGCCGTAGCGGCGCACGAGCTTGGCTTGGCGCTTGAATTCCGCTTCGCCTTCCTTCAGCGAGATGCTGTTGACGATGCCCTTGCCCTGGATGCACTTCAGGCCCGTTTCGATCACGCTCCACTTGGACGAGTCGATCATGATCGGCACACGTGCGATCTCGGGTTCACCTGCGACGAGCTTCAGGAAGCGTTCCATGGCCGCGGCGCTGTCCAGCATGGCCTCGTCCATGTTCACGTCAATGACCTGGGCTCCGTTCTCCACCTGTTGCCGGGCCACAGCCAAGGCATCTTCAAAGCGCCCTTCCAGGATCATCTTGGCGAAGGCGCGGCTGCCGGTGACATTGGTGCGTTCGCCGATGTTGACGAAGAGGCTGCCCTGGCCGATGAGCACAGGTTCCAGGCCCGACAGGCGCATGGGTTGGACGGCGACAGAGACAGGGGCGTTCATGGCGGGGCTCGGCTTTGCTCGGCAAGGAGGGCCGAGCGCCGTTGCTTGCCGGCCCACGTGGCCTGGACGGCCTGCGGGTGGTGTCCCAAGCCTGGCGGCCGTGCGGCCGTTGCAACGCTCCTTGGGAAGCCCGTCATTCTACCGAGGGTCTACCCGCGCTCTGGCTGCGGAACGCTGCAGCACTTACACGGCGTGACGTGGAAACGGACTTCCTGCGCGATTGAATGCAGGTCATGAGTCTCCAACCCGTCATGCAACGCTCGACCCTCGTGATGGGTCTGCTGCTGGCCGCCTGTGCCAGCACGAACACCCTCACCAGCACGCCGTCGACGGGAGGCCGCACGACTGCTTCGTCACCGACGCCCTCGGTGCCCCAGGCCGCGCCACCCGTGCTGGCAGCAGAGAAGCGTTGGCTGGAAGAACTGTTCCGCGACACACCCGTCCTCGTGTCCGCAGCGCCCGATGCCGGCGTGCGTGTGGAGGTACCGCTGAAGTACGCCTTTGACAACGGCAAGGACGCCGTCAAGGCGCCGCTGGCAGCGGTGCTGGACAAGGTCGCCACCAGCCTGCATCGCCAACAGCGCGCGCAGTTGCGGGTCTCGGCACCTGCTGGGGCGCGGGCGGAAAACGTGCGCGAGCAGTTGCTCAAGCGCGGCGTGTTGGCCGCGCGGATCGCACCGCTGGTGGTGCGCCCTGACGCCGTGGAATTGCGACTCTGGGTGCCGCCCGCCTGAGCGGCCGCAAGCCGCGTTCAGCGGCTGTGCGACGTCAGATGTGACAGCAGGCCCGCCGTGCTGACGCCCGGTGCCACACGCTGCGCCACCGCAGGTGCCGTGCTGGCTGGCAGCATCGGCTGTGCCTCGTCCAGGCCGTCGGCCGTTGCCTGCGGCAGGGCAGCCACGTGCTCCTTGCCCAGCTTCATGGCCACGCCCACGGCCAGGATGTCGATGACCAGCAGGTGCAGGATGCGGCTGACCATGGGCACGTGCGTGGCCACGTCCTCCACGTGGTCCACGATCAGGGCCACGTCGGCCTTGCGTGCCAGCGGGCTCTGGCTGGCGGTGATGGCCACCACGGCCGCGCCGCGCTGGTGCGCCAGGTCAGTGACAGCCAGCAGGTCGTCAATGCGGCCGCTGCTGCTGATGGCCACCACGACGTCACCGGGCTTCAGCACGTTGGCGGACAGCAGCTGCAGGCGAGTGTCGGTGTGGCTGGCGCTGGGGACGCCAAAGCGCAGGAACTTGAATTGCGCGTCGTCGGCCACCACGCCGTAGTGGCCCACGGCATAGAACTCGATGCGGTTGGCAGCGGCCAGCAGGTCGATGGCGCGCGACAGCAGTTCGCGGTTCAGCTGGTCGCGCACCTGCAAGATGGCGCTGGCGGTATTGCCCAGCACCTTCACGCCCAGTTCCAGTGTGCTGTCGTCACCCGTCACCTGCGTGTGGTTCAGCGGCACGGTCCCAGACAGGCCGGAGGCGAGGCGCAGCTTGAAGTCCGACAGGCCCTCGCAACCCAAGGTGCGGCAGAAGCGGATGACGGTGGGCTGGCTGACCTGTGCGGCCCTTGCGATCTCTGCTATCGGGTCTGACAGCGCTGACCGTGGATGCGCCAGCACGTGGTCGGCCACCCGCCGTTCGGCAGGTGACAATGTGTCGCGCGCCCGTCGGATCTGGCCCATCACGGACGAGCCTTCGTCTGCTTCCAGCTTGCGCAGTTGTGCCGCCAGGATGGCGCTGGCGCCGACGAATGTGGCTTGGTGCGCGGTGATGACGTAAGTGGCGATGCCCTTCACGTAGTCGGTGAAGCGGCCCTTGTCTTCGAAGCGGCTGCGGAAGGCGGACTGGTCAAAGGTGTTGCCCAGCCGAGGCACGATGCCGCCGCCGATGTAGATGCCGCCAAAAGCGCCCAGGGTCACGGCCAGGTTGCCTGCCACGGTGCCCAGCATGGCGCAAAAGGCTTCCAAGGTCTCGGTGCACAGCGGATCGCTGCGCTCCTGTGCACGGCGGGTGATTTCCGGTGCGGACAGGGCCTGCGCGGGTGTACCCGCGCGGTGGCAGAGCGCGCGGTAGATCAGTTCAATGCCGGGGCCCGACAGCAAGCGTTCGTGTGACAGGTGCGTGTACTGCGCAAGGCCGTAGCGCAAGATGGCAATTTCGCGTTCATCGCGCGGGCTGAAGCTGGTGTGGCCGCCTTCGGTGCCCAAGGCGATCCAGCCATCCGCGGCAGGGATCAGCCCGCTGACGCCGAGGCCTGAGCCTGCGCCCAACAGGCCCACCACGCTGCGTTCGCGGGCCACGCCGCCACCCACCTGCCGAAGTTGCGCAGGCGCCAAGCGCGGCAGTGCCATGGCCAGCGCCGTGAAGTCGTTGACCACCACCAGCGTCTCGAAGCCCAGGCGCTGGCGCATCTGCTCGCTGCCGAACTGCCAGTGGTAGTTGGTCATGCGCACCTGATCCCCTTCCACCGGGTTGGCGATGGCAATGGCCGCGTGCTCGATGTGGCCTACGCGGCCTTCAGGCAGGCCGCTCAGGAAGGACGAGATCGCGGCGTGGAAGTCGGCGTGGTCGGCACAGCGCAGCGATGCCATATGCTCGAACTGTCCAGGAGCGGTTTCAATGGTGAAGCGCGCGTAGGTGCCACCAATGTCGGCGAGCAGGCGCGGGCTTTCGAAGGGAGTCATGGTGGGCGTGGCATGGTCCGCCCGGCGTGGCAGGGCCGGTGTGCCGCAATTGTGCGCGAGCTTTGCGCCATGGCCATGCCGGGACTTGGCCCCCGCTGTAGCTTGACTACAGAATCTTCGGGTTTTCCCCGTCTGCAGATCGCCCAGGGCGCACCGCATGGTCGGCTTCGATCTTGCTGAAGGACTGTAGTTTTGCTACCGTCGCACGGCTTTGATGGATGTGTTTGATGGATTTGGTTTCGGCGCCGTGGGCGGCCTGCAATGAATGACGTGACCCACCCCATGTTGAAGCTGCCAACGGGCCTGGCCCAGCCCTGGTTGGTGGCCGACATCGGGGGCACCAACGCGCGTTTTGGCTGGATCGACGCCTGTTCGTCACAGGTTCAGCATGTGATGACCCTGCCGGTCGCTTCGCACAGCGGCCCCGCCGCTGCTGCCCAGGCTTACCTGGCGATGCTGTCGGCGCAATTGGGCGCGGCCTACGCGCCGCCACGCGCCGCAGCCCTGGCTGTGGCCACGGCCGTCGGCGCAGACGTGGTGGCTTTGACCAACAGCGGCTGGAGCTTCTCGCGCCAGGCCCTGCGCGATGGCCTGGCCCTGGACGAACTGCTGGTGCTGAACGACTTTGAAGCCCTGGCGCTCTCGCTGCCACGCCTGGGTGCCGGTCAATTGCGTCCCATCGGCGAGCAGAGGCTGGGGGCGCCGTCCAGCGCCATGGCCGTGATCGGCCCTGGCACAGGCCTCGGTGTGGCCGGCATCCTTCCGACGGCCCATGGCTGGGTGGCGATTCCGGGCGAAGGCGGCCATGCCAGCGTCGCGCCCATAGACGCCTTTGAAAGCCAGCTGCTGGCCGCTGCGCGTTGCGAGTTCCCGCATGTCTCGGCCGAGCGCCTGTTGTCCGGCATCGGGCTGCCCGTGCTGCACCGCGCGGTTGCCCAGGTGCTGGGCGTGCAGACAGCGGCGCTGGCAACCGAGGACATCGTCGGCCTTGGGCTGGCGCAGTCCGACGCCGTCTGTGACCGCACGCTGGACGCTTTCTGCGCGCTGCTGGGCAGTTTTGCCGGCAGTGTGGCCCTGGTGCTAGGTGCACGTGGCGGCATGTTCATCGGTGGCGGCATCGTGCCGCGGCTGGGGGAACGCTTTTTCGCGTCGGCATTCCGCGAGCGCTTCGAGGCCAAGGGCCGTTTCCAGGACTACCTGCGCGCCATACCGACCTCACTGATCACCGACACACTGGTGGCCTTGACCGGTGCTGGCCTGGCGCTGGAGCAGCACGGGCGCTGACTGCGTGGAGCGCTGGAGCGCCGGAGCGCTGCAGCTCCAAGTGCATCCAGGGCGTTGAGGCCGGCGTATGACGGGGCATGCGTGCTGTCGTTCTTGCCACCGTCCTGCTTTCCACCATCGCCACCGGGCTGCCCGCCCACGCCCACGATTCCTGGTTTCACCTCAGCCAGGCGGGCCAAGCCCCGCAGCTGACACTTGGCACGGGCCAGCACTACCCGACGCAGGAGACAGCCATTGCGCCCGAGTACCTGGACAGGCAGGGCTGCCGGCCTGCGGACAGGTCAGGCGGAGAGCGCCACATGCACCCCCTCGGCTATGAAGGCGGCCATGCCTTGCAGTTGCAGGCGCCACCTGGCGCTCGCAGCTGCTGGGCGCAATTGGTGCCCCTGGACGTGGAAGTGAAGCCGCACCTGGTCGACGTCTATCTGAAGGAAATCCGCGCCAGCGCGGACACGCTGGCCGCCTGGCAGGCGCAGCGGCGCATCGGCCAACCCTGGCGCGAGCGCTATACCAAGCACGCGCGCATCGACCTGGGTGATGGCGACGCAGGCAGCGCCCCCGTGCCCATGGACATGGACCTGGTGCAGCGACCCGGCGGCCAGTTGCAGGTGCTGCGCGACGGACACCCGCTGGCCGGGCAGGCGGTGGAACTGCTGGGTGACGCCGTACCTTTTGGCGTCTGGCGACGCAGCGACGAGGCGGGCTTGCTGCAGCTGGGGCCGCTGCCACCTGGTCAATGGCTGGCCCGCGCGGTGGATCTGCGGCCGCGTGCTGACGTACCAGGCGAATGGGAGAGTCGCTTCGTGACCTTGGCATTTGCAATCAAGGCGCCTGGCGCTCCACGGCGCTGACCGGCACTGAACAGCGCCCGAGGCTCATAGAGAGCTCGCGTTGAAGAGCGCGCCTCGGGCGGCCTGGGTGATGGCTGCCACGCCCGGGTGCGTGATGCGTCTTTCAATCGAGATGGCGTAGAAGTCCTCGACGATCTCGTCGGTGTGGCCAATGACTTGCACGTCAAACTGACCGACGGTTTCATGCTCCACGACCGATGGCGACAGGAACACACCGGCGCCCTGACGACCGAAGGCCTGCATCAGTGCGCCGTCGTCGAATTCGCCGACGACCCTGGGCGTGACCTGGTGGCGCGTCAGCCAGGCTTCGAACTGCGGCCGTGCCGACGAGCCCGCGCCCGGCACCAGCATGGGCGCCCCATTCAGACATTGCGGAAACCGGCCTTGCAGCCGCAGCGCCAACCCGGGCGCGCTGTAGAAGCTCATGGGCGAACTGCCCAGCTTGTGGTTGAAGGCCTTGACGCTCAAGCGACTGGTCAGGGGCTCGTCGGCAATCACCAGGTCGATGCGGTGCAGCGCCAGTTGGGCCATCAGGTCTGGGAAGCGGCCTTCGGTGCAGATCAGCCTAAGCGGCTCTTCCAGGGACAAGGCGGGCTCCAGCAAGCGGTAAGCCACCGACTTGGCGACCATGTCCTCCAGCCCCACGCGCAGTTCGCGGACCTGGCTGCCACCGGCACCCTTTTCGCGCAGTGAGGACTCCAGCTCATGGCCCAAGGTAAAGATTTCGTCGGCGTAGCGCAGCGCCACCCGGCCGTCGTCGGTCAGTTCCAGGTTGCGCCCACTTTTGCGGAACAAACGCCGGCCCAGCCGGTCTTCCAGAAGCTTGATCTGCGCTGACAGGGTCTGCGGGGTGGTGTGCAGTTGCTCGCCCGCCCGTACCACCCCGCCCGCCTTCGCCGCGACCCAGAAGTAGTGCAGGTGCTTGAAGTTCATGATGCGCTTTTTGCGAAGTGAAGTTATCAAATTATCGAATTAACACGAAGCATTCTCAACCCTACATTGAGTGCTGCTACTTCTTATCACCCTGCAAACGCACCGATTCAGGAGACCACCATGCGCATGAGCACCAAGGGCCGTTTTGCCGTCAATGCCTTGATCGACCTCGCCCTGCGCGAGCCTGCTGGCCCCGTGGCGCTGGCGTCCATCAGCCAGCGCCAGCAGGTGTCTCTGTCCTACCTGGAGCAGCTCTTCAGCCGGCTGCGCCGCGACGGCATCGTCGAAAGCACGCGCGGCCCCGGTGGCGGCTACACGCTGGGCCGTCCGGCGACCGAGATCAACGTGGCACAAATCGTCACGGCGGTGGACGAGCCGCTGGACGAGCAGTGCGACGAGATGCGCGACCTCGGCCTTTCAAAGGCCCTGTGGCTGCGCTTGAATGAGGTGATGCTGGCGCACATGGCCACGGTCACGCTGGCCAGCCTGGTCAAGGAGCAGGTGGACAGGGGCGTCAGCGTGGAAGCGCGCCCGCCCCGCCGCCAGCCGGCGCCTCAACCGGTGGCCAAGCCCGTGCGCACCACCGCGCCGAACTCGGTTTTTGCGTTCGGGCGCTCTTTCGGGGGCTGAGTCGGTCGGCGGTCAGGGCCGCCGACGGCCTTCGACCTGGATCAGCAACTGCACGCGGTCGCCGACCAAGGGCAAACCAAAGTCGGCACCGAAGCTGCTGCGAAGGACTTCGGCTTCGAAGTCGCCGCCACAGACTTCGCCCTGCGCATCTTGTCGGCAGGTGAATTGGGTGGACACCAAGGACAGGGCCTGGCTGACGCCGCGGAAGGTGAATTCGCCGCGCACCTCGGCCAGCCGGGCACCTTCGAAGCGCAGCTTTCGGGCGACGAAGAAGGCTTCAGGATATTCGTCGCTGGCCAGCAGGTCGGGCTGGCGCAGGCGCGCGTTGAAGAAGGGCAGGCCGGTGTCGACACTGGCCGTGGCGACGCGGATGCCGATGTCTCCTTCGCCCGTGGCGCGGTCCAGCGTGACGCTGCCACGCACTGGCCCCAGGCGCGCCCGCGAGGTGGACGTGCCGAAGTGGCGGAACGCAAAGGTCACCCAGCTGTGATCCGGGTCCAGGTCGTATACCGCAGGTTCAGCGTTCACCGGGGAGGCGATCAGGCAAAGACCCATGCAGGCCCACAGCCACCGACCCAGACCGGCAAGGGCAGGCCGGCAGCTCACTGTCGCACCGCCTCCACCTGCACCACCAAGCGCGCCTGGTCCGGCGCCACCGCCGGTATGTAGGTGCGCATGCCCCAGGCCGAGGGCTGGACGGTGGCTTCGAAGTCACCGCCGCAGACTTCGCGCTTGAGCAGCGGGTTGGTATAGCAGTTGAAGTTGGTGGCTTTCAAGAGCACGGGCACGGGCTTGCCCAGCAGCGTCAGCACGCCATCCACCGCGGCGACCTTGTCGCCATCGAATACCAGGCGCGTGGCCACGAACTGGCCCGTGGGAAAGCGGGCCGTGTCGAAGAAATCCTTGCTCTTCAGGTAGGTGTTGAGCGCGGGCACACCGGTGCTGATGGAGTTCATGTCAATCGTGATGTCGACCATGCCGGATCGGGCTTCGCGGTCCCACTGCACCGTGCCTTCCTTCTTGTCGAAGCGGCCGCGGTTGGTGCTGGTGCCGTAGTGCTGGATCTCGAAACTCACAAAGGTGTGTGTGGGGTCAATCGCATAGGTGGCCGGCTCGGCGCCGGCGTGGCTGGCCCCGACAAGGATGAGGGCGGCCGCACCGGCCAGCAAGACGGGCTTCATGGGTTCAGAGGGGCGCCAGGCCGCTCAGTTGCAGCTTGAATCGCACCTGGACATCGTTGGCCAGAAGGGAGGTGTCGGCCCAATCGCCGTCGCCCACCTGGAAGTCCAGGCGCTTGATCGTGAAGCTGCCAGTGGCGGTGCTGCTGCCTGCATTGGACGCCGCAGCCTGGGTCAGTTGCACGGGCACCACGACGTCCTTGCTGGCGCCCTTGATGCTGAGCTTGCCGCTCACTTCAAATTTGCCCGGCGCCACACCCTTCACGGCTGTGCTGACGAAGCTGGCCTGCGGAAACTTGGGCACATTCAGCCAGGTGGCCTTGGGCACTTCCGTGTCCAGTTCTGCGCTGCCAAAACGTGCACTGCCGGTGTCGATGGTGAAAGCCACGGTGCCGGTCTCGGGCTTCTTGGGGTCCAGTGTGATCTGCGCCGTGAACCTGCCGAACTTGCCCTCCACGGGCACCCCCATCTGCTTGGTCGTGAAGGCGATCTCGCTGCCGGCAGCCACCAGTGTGGCCGGCTTGGGCTGGGCCTGTACGGATTGCAGCGTGGCGACGGCCAAGGTCAGGATCAGGGCAGAGCAGGTTTGGATGTTCATGGTCAAGCGTCTGTTGGTATCCGTTCAGCGGCCCGGCCACATGCGCGCCAGCAAGCCGTCCTTGTCCACGAACTGGTGCTTCACTGCCGCCAGCACGTGCAAGAGCACCAGCGCCGCCAAGGTCCAGGCCAGGGTGCCGTGCAGCGGTTTGATGTTCTCGGCCAGTTCACGGTTCGGCGTCACAAAGTCAGGCAGGGGCAGCAGGCCAAACAACACGACGGGAAAGCCCGCGGCCGACGAGTAGGCCCAGCCGACCAGGGGAACAGCGAAGAACAGGCCATAGAAGGCGATGTGCGTGGCATGGGCCACCCGCGCCTGCCAGGGTGGCATGGGCAGGTCCGCAGGCGGCCGGTGTCGCAGGCGCCACAGCAGCCGCAAGGCGCTCAAGCCCAGAATGCAGATGCCGGCCCACTTGTGCCAGTTGTAGAGCTTCAGGCGGGTCGGGCTGAGCGGCAAGTCCGCCATGTACGCGCCGACGCTGAAACTGGTGATCAGTGCCAGGGCCAACAGCCAGTGCAGGGCCATGGCAAGCGAGGAGTAGCGTTGGGTTGCGGCGGGCGGCATGGAGGGCTGGACTATGCCGCTTTGGCGCGCAAGACGTGCCGCTATGGCTTTCGTTCCGGCAGCAATGGCTGAAGCAAGGCGGCCAGGCTGTCCGCTTCGCCCGGTGGCAGCAGCCCGTGGCGCAGCGCAAAGTCCAATGTCACCAGTTCGGCGTCGACGGTCATCGCGCCACTGGCGGCCAGGTCCAGCGCGTCGGGCACGGGCAACAGCGCAAAGCCGGCAACCTCACCGTCCTGGTTGTGCGGCACCAGCCCGGCAGGCAGGACCAGGTCGAAAGCGTGAAGGTCTTCCACCTGCAGCCCTTCAGGAATCTCCCTGTGCAGGCGGATCACACGGCACGGACGGGCCAGCGCCATCTGCGCAGGCGCCAGGCCCGCCTCTTCCCAGCCTTCACGGACCAGCGCCTCCAAGGGTGACTGCCCCATCGGCACGCCACCGCCGACCAGGTTGTCGCGCATGCCGGGGTCGGTGGCTTTGCTGAGCGAACGCTGGGCAAGCCACAGGTGGGTTGGCCGACCGGTGAGGTCCGCCAGGTAGCCGTTGGCATGGGCGCCCAGGGTCAGCGTGCCCCAGAAGCGTGACGCGGCGCGTTCGGTGCAGGCCAGGTGGCGGCCGCTCAAGGGGTCGGTGATGGCAAAGGTCTCGTCTCGCCAGGCGCGCACCCAGCCCTGGTTGCGCAAGTCTGCGTTGATATTGGCCAGCGCGGCGTCGCGGTCGCTTGCCAGCAGCGAGACCTGGTCTGACGCGATCTGCAGCCACTGCGGCCACGCGGCCAAAGCCGACAGGGCCGCGCGGGGTACCGACCCCGCACGGCAGCCGTCCACCACCCAGGGCAATCGCAGGCTGTCGTCCCGCCGCAGTGCCGCGGCCAAGGCGGGCCAGCGCATCAGTCTGCGGGGGCGAATTCGGCGAAGAGGTTCTTCGCTTCGTCCAGGTCAGACACTTTCACGTAGGTGCACGCGGCGCCAAACGCGGCCCACATGGCGTGGACTTCGGGCATGTCGTGCGCACGGGCTATTGCCTCAGCAGAGGCCCATTCAAAGACCTCCACATGCGTGCCGTCCGCCGCACGCAAGCTGTAGGGCGCGCGGTCGGTGGCCAGGCCCAGGCGGCGCAGCTCGGGCACATGGCTGCGCACCAGCGCGTCCAGCGCGTCCTCTTGTCCGGGCTTGGCGCGGTAACAGGCGATCACCGCACGCGGCCGTTGCGCGGCTGGCGTAGGCGCTGCTTCGGCGCCCAGCACCAGGACGTGGCCGCCGGGTGCGCGCAGCATGACCTCGCGCAGGCCCCACGGCTGGTCGGTGGGCGGCAGCATCACGTCGGCACTCGCAGCCACTGCGTGGGCGTGCAGGCCGTCGATGTCGTGACCCACGTGCAGTCGGGTCTCGCCGCAAGGCTGGATGGGCCCAGCCCGGTGCTGCAGGTGGATGTAGATGGGGTCGCCAAAGCTGCGGTCGCCCAGCTTCACGCGGGCGTAAAAGGGTGGCTCGCCATGCGTGAAATCCAGCGCAAAACCCAGGACTCGCTGGTACCAGTCAATGGCGGCCAGCAGGTCCGGCACGGGCAGCACGGGCTGCACGCCATGCAACTGGTGGTGCTTGGCAATGTCCATGGCCTCAGGCCGCCTTCTGCAGGGCCCCGGCACGCCAGCGCTGCATGAGTGCGTCCCACTTGGGGCGGGCCGCCTTGAGGTGCCGCTCCTTCACATGGCCATAGCCGCGGATTTCTTCCGGCACGCGGGCGATTTCCGTCGCCAGCGCGCGATTGTCGGCATTCAACGTCTGCAGCAGTTCGTTGATGCAGGCTTCGTATTCGCCGATCAGCGCGCGTTCGGTCTTGCGTTCTTCGGTGCGGCCGAAGACGTCCAGCGCCGTGCCGCGCAGGCCCTTCATCTTGGCCAGAACCCCGAAGGCGCTGCGCATCCAGGGGCCGAAGGGCTTCTTCACCAGTTCGCCCTTGTCGTTGGTCTTGGCGGTCAGCGGCGGGGCCAGGTGGTGCACCAGCTTGTAGTCGCCTTCGAACATGTCGGCGATCTTCTTCGTGAAGGCCGCGTCGGTGTGCAGGCGAGCCACCTCGTACTCGTCCTTGTAGGCCATCAGCTTGAAGAGGTACTTGGCAACGGTCTCGCTCAGCGCCGTGCCGCTGCCCAGCTTGGCTTCGGCGGCCTGGACCCGGTCCACGAAGGCCTTGTAGCGGGCGGCGTAGTCGGCGTCCTGGTAGCCGGAGAGGAAGTCAACGCGCGTGGCGACTGTTTCTGCCAGGCCCGGCTTCTTGACGAACTGGATGACCTGCTGGGCCTTGAACAAGGCCTGCACCGACGCCAGGTCGTGTGCGCAACGCCGGCCCCATTCAAAGGCCGCCTTGTTGTTGTCGACCTGCACGCCATTCAGTTCGATCGCACGCAGGATGGACGGCAGGCCAAGCGGGATGCGGCCCTGCTGCCACGCGTAACCCATCATCAACGGGTTGGTGTAGATGCTGTCGCCCAGCATCTGTTCGGCCACCTGTTCCGCATCGAACGCGCCGACCAGGCCTTCGCCCACGCTGTTGCGCACGGCGATCTCGCAATTGCCGCCGGGGAACTGCCAGTCGGGGTTCTTCACGAAGCCGGCGGTGGGCGTGCCGTGCGTGTTGAGCGCCACGTAGGTACGGCCCTCTTGCATGACCGACAGCGTGTACTTGGACGCGCCGACGATGCTGTCGCAGGCGATCACCAGGTCGGCCTGGGCCGTGTCCACCTTGGTGGTGTGGATGGCTTCCGGCCGGTTGGCAATCTGGATGTGGCTCCAGGTAGCGCCACCCTTCTGCGCCAAGCCGCCGCTGTCCTGCGTGACCACGCCCTTGCCTTCCAGGTGCGCGGCCATGCCCAGCAGCTGGCCGATGGTGATGACGCCCGTGCCGCCGACGCCGCCCACCACCACGCCCCAGGCCTTCTCAGCCAAGGGCAGCGCGGGTTCCGGCAGCGCGGGCAGGCCTTCCAGCGTGCCCTTCTTTTCCTTCTTGGGCTTCTTCAGCTGGCCACCTTCCACGGTGACGAAGCTGGGGCAGAAGCCCTTCACGCAGCTGAAGTCCTTGTTGCAGCTGTTCTGGTTGATGCGGCGCTTGCGGCCGAAATCGGTCTCGACGGGTTCGACGCTCAGGCAGTTGCTCTGCACGCTGCAGTCGCCGCAGCCTTCGCAGACCAGTTCGTTGATGACCACGCGCTTGGCCGGGTCCACCAGCTTGCCGCGCTTGCGGCGGCGGCGCTTTTCCGTGGCGCAGGTCTGGTCGTAGATGATGGCCGTGGTGCCTTTGATTTCGCGGAACTGGCGCTGCAGCGTGTCCAGCTCGTCGCGGTGGTGCACCGTGACACCGGCCTCCAAGGTCTTGCCCGCGTATTTCTCGGGCTCGTCGGTGACGATGATCAGCCTGGTGACGCCTTCGCTGACCACGCTCTTCATGATCTGCATGACCGAATGGCCTTCGGGTCGCTCACCCACTTGCTGGCCGCCGGTCATGGCCACCGCGTCGTTGTAGAGGATCTTGTAGGTGATGTTCACGCCCGCGGCAATGCTCTGGCGGATGGCCAGGATGCCGCTGTGGAAGTAGGTGCCGTCGCCCAGATTGGCGAACACGTGCGTGTCGGTGGTGAAGGCCGATTGACCCACCCACGCCACGCCTTCACCACCCATCTGGCTGAAGGTGCTGGTGCTGCGGTCCATCCACACGCTCATGTAGTGGCAGCCGATGCCGGCCAACGCGCGGCTGCCTTCGGGCACACGCGTGCTGGTGTTGTGCGGGCAGCCGCTGCAGAACCACGGCGCACGTTCGCCGGTGTCGGTCTTCAGCTCCGTGAGCTGCTGTTCACGCGCCGCCACGATGGCCAGCCGCTGGTCCATGCGCGCCACGATGTCGGCCGGCACACCCAGCTTCTTCAGCCGCTTGGCAATGGCCTTGGCGATGATCGCTGGCGTCAGGTCGGCCTTGGCGCGCAGCAACCAGTTCTGGCTGGGGTTGGCCATGCTCCACTCGCCACCGGTGCCGTCCCCTTCCTGCTCGTCGAACTTGCCCAGCACGTTGGGGCGCACGTCGGCACGCCAGTTGTAGAGCTCTTCCTTCAACTGGTACTCGATGACCTGGCGCTTTTCCTCGACGACCAGGATCTCTTGCAGCCCTTGTGCGAAGTCGCGCGTGATGGTGGCTTCCAGCGGCCACACCACGTTGACCTTGTGCAGCCGGATCCCCAGCGTGCGGCAGGTGTCGTCGTCCAGGCCCAGGTCGTTCAGCGCCTGGCGCGTGTCGTTGAAGGCCTTGCCGCTGGCGATGATGCCGAAGCGGTCCTGCTTGCTTTCAATGACGTTGTGGTTGAGCTTGTTGGCACGCACATAAGCCAGGGCCGCGTACCACTTGTAGTCCATCAATCGCGCTTCCTGCTCCAGCGGCGCGTCGGGCCAGCGGATATGCAGGCCGCCGGGCGGCATGGTGAAATCTTCGGGCAGGATGATCTTCACGCGGTCCGGGTCGACGCTGACGCTGGCGCTGGACTCCACCACCTCCTGGATGGTCTTCATGCCGCTCCACACGCCGCTGAAGCGGCTCATGGCGAAGGCATGCAGGCCCATGTCCAGGATGTCCTGCACATTGCTGGGGAAGAACACCGGCAGGCCGCAGGCCTTGAAGATGTGGTCGCTCTGGTGGGCGGCCGTGCTGCTCTTGGCGACGTGGTCGTCACCGGCAATGGCAATCACGCCGCCATGCTTGCTGGTGCCGGCCATGTTGGCGTGCTTGAAGACGTCCGAGCAGCGGTCCACGCCCGGGCCCTTGCCGTACCAGATGCCGAAGACGCCGTCGTACTTCTTGCTCTGCGGGTACAGGTCCAGTTGCTGCGTGCCCCACACGGCGGTGGCGCCCAGTTCCTCGTTCACGCCGGGCTGGAACACGATGTGGTTCTCAGCCAGGTGCTTCTTGGCGGCCATCAGCGCCTGGTCGTACGCGCCCAGCGGGCTGCCGCGGTAGCCGCTGATGAAGCCGCCGGTGTTCAGGCCCGCCACGGCATCGCGCTGGCGCTGCAGCATGGGCAGGCGCACCAGGGCTTGCACGCCGCTCATGAAGGCCCGGCCCGCCCCCAGGCTGTACTTGTCGTCCAGCGTGGCGGTCTCCAGGGCGCGGCGGACGGCATCGGGCAGCGGTGCATTCATACGGGCAACTCCAGTGGGGCCACGGATACAGAAAGGAAGGTGCAGCGCGGCAGTTTAGGCAAAGGTCTCTGGCATGTCTTTTCTTTTGATGCCCACTGCAGCCTTCTTTGCGCAAGAATCTTGCTCAGTTTTGGAATTGAAAGAGCAAATGGCGCTGAAAAAGCCGACATTGGGGAAAACCAGTTCTTCTGTCCCTGCCCCAGTCGCTGTCGCGACCGAGGTCGCCGACACCCATGGCGCAGGGCTGGACCGGTGGGACATCGCCATCTTGCGCCAGTTGCAGGCCGACGCGCGCTTGTCCAACACCGAGCTGGCCTCGCGCATTGGCTT
Source organism: uncultured beta proteobacterium (assembly GCA_963750785.1). Classification (GTDB taxonomy): domain Bacteria; phylum Pseudomonadota; class Gammaproteobacteria; order Burkholderiales; family Burkholderiaceae_C; genus Rubrivivax. The sequence goes on from CAVVSC010000017.1 coordinate 1,138,845, forward strand.
GAGCGCCGCGCCCACCTGGAGACGCGTGAAGTGGCTGGAAGAGCAGGGCTACATCACCGGCTACCGGGCTGAGATCGACCGCCGAAAGATCGGCCTGGGCGTGCTGGCCTTCGTGCGCCTGGACGCCGAGCGCAACAACAGCGAGAGCACGCGCGCCCTGGAGGATGCCATCCGTGCGCGGCCCGAAGTGGTGGCCTGCCACTACATCAGCGGTGCCGGCACCTTCGAACTGCAGGTGGTGGCCACCGACCTCGACGCCTTTTCCCGCCTGGCCATGGACGTGCTGTTCAAGTTGCCCAACGTGAAGGACCTGCACACCAGCTTCAGCCTGGGTGAGGTCAAGGCCGGCGGCGTGCTGCCTTTGGGGCATCTGGGCTAGCGGGGCGGGCAGGGCGCGCTCAAGTTCAAGATCGAAAGCGTCGAAACCGTCCTGACCATGATCCTGTTTCCGCCGGGCACGCTGCGCACCTGGGTGCTGGGCTCAGACACACGTCAGCAATTGCGGGCCTCGCAGTCGCTCCTGGTGCTGACCGTGTACCTCGCTTTCGCCCTGGTGCAGCACGCAGAGGTCCTGCTGGGCATGATGGATGCGGCGCAGTCGTGGTACCTGACCACCTGGAACCTGAGCGGCGGCTTGCTGTTCTTCGCGCTGATCCGCAGCGGCCTGAACCTGCGCTTGTCGCGCGCGGACGACCCGGCGCTGGCGTTGCCGCAGTCGGGCTGGGCCATGACGGGCATCGCCTGGTCCTACGCCATCACCGGGCCGGCCCGTGGCGCGGTGATCCTGATCATGCTGCTGGTGCTGATCTTCGGTACGTTCCAGCTGAAGCCCTTGCAGGCCCGTGCCCTGGTGGGTTTGGGCTTCCTGATGCTGGCCGCCGTGATGCTGTTCAAGGCCCTCACCGACCCGGCGCGCTACGACCCGCGCGTCGAAGGCATGCACTTGCTGTTTGCCGGCATCGTGATGGCTGCGGTGTCGGCGCTGGCCATCCGCATCGGCAAGCTGCGCCAACGGTTGCAGGATCGGGGCCATGAATTGGCAACCGCATTGCAGCGCATCCAGGCGCTGGCCACACACGACGAACTCACCGGCCTGACCAACCGCCGCGCAGCCCTGGAGCGCATGCAGCAGGTGCTGGCCGTCCGCCTGGCGCCGGGTGCGCGCGGGCTGCCCTTGCTGGGTCTGGCCTTGCTCGACATTGACTTCTTCAAGCGCGTCAATGACGAACTGGGTCATGCAGCCGGCGACGAGGTCTTGCGGCGTTTTTCCAAGGCCGGTTCCGCGGTGGTGCGGGAAGGCGACCTGCTGGCGCGCTGGGGCGGCGAAGAGTTCCTGCTGGTGATGCCCGCATGCAACGGCGCCACCGTGGAAGATGCCCTGCAACGACTGCGCCAGTGCCTGCAGGCGGATTCGCTGGCCGATGTCGCGCCGGGTCTGGCCGTGACCTTTTCCGCCGGTGTGGCCGAGTGCCATGAGGCCGGCGATCTGGAAGCCGCCATCGCAAGGGCCGACGCCGCCATGTACAGCGCCAAGCGCGGTGGGCGCGACCGCGTGGTGCTGGCCACCGACGAGCGGCGCGCCGGCACGTCCTGATCCCGACCGCCGGTCCAATGCCGCGATTGCGATACCCTCAGGGGCTGTGTTGCCCATCATCACCAGCCCCCGCCACCCGGCGCCATGAATCGCCTGCTTGATGCCTTGCTGACCACCGACCCGGTGCAACGTGTGCGCCTGGCCCAAGCGGGCTTGGCCATGCTGGTGATGGCCACGGCCGTGGCGGCCATGCACTTCTTTGTCTGGGTGGGCGTGGCGCCAGCCGGGCCGGTGCGCCTGTGGTCACTGGTCACGCTGGTCGGGATGCTGGTGCTGTACATGCTGATCCGCAGCGGCTGGTCGCGCCAGCGAGCCGAGCCTTCGCTGACCGTGCCGCAGATGCTGTTTGCACTGACCAGCGGCGCCGTGGCCTACACCTTGCTGGGCGCGGGCCGCGGGGCGGTGTTTCCGGTGGTGATGCTGGTGCTGATGTTTGGCATGTTCGTGGTGTCGCCGCGGCAGATGTTCTGGCTCAGCGTCTATGCGGTGCTGCTCTTCGGCAGCGCGATGGCACTGATGGCGGTGCGTCGGCCGGCTGACTACCCGTGGACCATCGAACTGGGCCACTTCCTGCTGGTGGCCACGATGCTGCCAGCGGTGTCCATCCTGGCCGGGCGGATGAGCCGCATGCGGCACCGTTCGCGTCTGCAAAGAACGGAACTCTCGCAAGCCTTGGCGCGGCTGCGCGAACACACGACGCGTGACGAGTTGACGGGCCTCATCAACAAACGCCACATGCAAGGCCTGATGGAGCAGGAACACCAGCGCTGCGTGCGCAGTGGTCAGAGCTTCTGCATCGCCGTGCTGGACATCGACCGATTCAAGGCCGTCAACGAGGCGCATGGCTACACCGTGGGCGATGCCGTGCTGCGCGCCGCCGCACAAGAGGCGCTGCGCCATGTGCGCGTATCCGACGTGCTGGCCCGCTGGGGTGGCGAGGAATTTGTGCTGATGATGAGCGACACCCGCGCCGCACTGGCCCGTGGCGGCCTGGAGCGTCTGCACCAGAAGGTGGGCGCGCTGCGCATCCTCCATGGCACCGCGGCGGTGGGTGTGACCTTGTCCGGTGGCCTGGCGGAGCACCACGCCGGCGAGAACGTGGCTCAGACCCTGGAGCGTGCCGAGAAGGCCCTGCAGGACGCCAAGGCACAAGGCCGCGATCGCATCGTGGTGGCGACTTGACCGGCGGCGAGGGCCGCCTGCCGCTGCGCCATGCCTTTCTGGCGTTGGGTGTCGTGGCGGTGTGGGGCACCAACTTCGTCGTCATCAAGGTGGCATTGCACGCATTGCCGCCCTTGCTCCTGGCAGTGCTGCGCTTCACCCTGGCACTGCTGCCAGCGGCGCTTTTCATACCGCGCCCGGCCGTGCCCTGGCGCAAGTTGGCGGCCTACGGTGTGCTGATCGGTGCCGGTCAGTTCGGCTTGCTCTACATGGCCCTGAACGGGCACATCGCACCGGGGCTGGCTTCATTGGTGGTGCAGACGCAGGTGTTCTTCACCATCGGCCTGGCCATGCTGGCGGATGGCGAAAAAGTGCGTGCCTACCAGTGGGCCGCGCTGGTCCTGGCCAGTGCGGGCATCGCGGTCATCGCCGCCCACACGGGCGGTGAGAACAGCCTGCTGGGCCTGGGCATGGTGCTGCTGGCCGCCATGGCCTGGGCAGCGGGCAACCAGGTCGCACGCAGCATGGGTCGTGTCCAGATGCTCGGCGTGGTGGTGTGGTCCAGCGCCTTTGCGCTGCCGCCCTTGTTGGTGTTGACGCTGCTGGTGGAAGGACCGACGCGCATGGCGCAGGGGCTGGCCGCGGCCGACACCGGTGTGTGGTTGGCGGTGGCCTGGCAGGCTGTGGGCAACACGCTCTTTGGCTATGCGGCCTGGGGCTGGCTGATGGCCCGGCACCCGGCGGCGACCATCGCGCCGATGGCTTTGCTGGTGCCGGTGTTTGGCATGGGGGCGTCTGCCCTGCTGCTGGGCGAAGGCCTGCCCCTTTGGAAGCTGGGCGCTGCGGTGCTGGTGTTGGCCGGGTTGGCGCTGAACCTCTTCGGACCGCGCCGCACGTGAAGGTGTTCAAGCCATGTGGTTGCTGATTCTGGAAGCGCTGGGCGCGGGCCTGCTGCTGAGCTTCATCGTCTGGTGGACGATGTTCTCCGGTCGCCGCAAGGACGAGGACCCGCCTCCTGACGATCCACCGTGAGCGGACTGCCGATCAGTCTTGCGGCGGCGGTCGCAAAAAGCCAAAGGGCCTGGTGCGCAGCCGTTGGACCAGCGCGGCACGGATGCGTCGGCGGTCCTGGACCTGCACGCCACGGGAACGCAGCGCCACCTTGAACGCCAGGTAGAAGCTCACCGTCAGGTTCAGCACGCCGGTGGCCGCGATACCCGCCACGCACCACCAGAACGTGGGCTGCCGCAGCAGGTCCATGCCCAGCGCGCCCAGCGCAGCTGCCAGCTGTCCTGAAGCCAAGGTGACGTGCCGTACCTCCAGGGGCAGGCCCATGAAGGCCGCCACAGCCGGCACCAGGCCGAGCAGCATGCCCAGCGACACATTGGCCGCCACACCGGAGACGTTCGCGCGCCACCAATCGGCCCAGCGGCGCGCGCGCGCCGCGCCCAGCAGCGTGACGATGCGCGGGTTCCAGGCGATGGCACTGTCCAGCCGGTGGTAAACGAACCAGTTCTCGGCCCAGCCCGCGATCAGGCTGCTGGCGAAGAGCAACACCCCCGTGAAAGCCGCGAACAGCGCCGTCGGGCCCAGCAGCGTCAGGCTGTGCAGGGTGTATTCGCCGGCTTTTGCGCCCACCAGGGGAGCCCCGGTCAGTTCCGTGGCCATCCACTGCACAACCAGGACCAGCGGTCCGCACAACGCCAGGTTGCCGACGATGCCCGCCACTTGCGAGCGTATGAGCTGCGCCACGCGGTCCACCAGGCGTTCCAGGTCCTCGTCGCTGCTGCGCTGTCCTGATGGCATGGTGGCGGCCAGCGCCGGCGCGGTCATGGCGGGCTGCTTGGTGGCCACCGTCCAGTGCAACAGCATCACCAGGACAAAGCAGGCCGCGTAATTCACGCCGGCCCAGAAGCCGCCCCAGAAGGCCGTGAGCCCGATGGCCGCGATGGCGTACTTGATGAAGGTGGTACCCGCAATGACGGCGCCACCGCCCGCGGCGCGGCGCAGCATGTCGCGGTATTCGTCGCGGTCGCGGGTGATGTAGTGCTCGCCGCTTTCGGCGTTGCGCTCGGCCACGTGGCGCGCCAGCAGGGAGTAGTGGCGTGAAAACAGGGCACGCACGCTGGCCTGTTCGCGCAGCGCGCCGACCAGATCGATCAGCAGGCGTCGGCCTTCGGCCAGGCGGTCGGGTGCCAGGACGACGTTGAGCAACTCCTCGATGCGCCTGCAGCGCCCTTGCAGCTGGTCCAGATCGAACACGATGTTGACCGACACGCCGTGGCTTTCCAGGTGCGGCATGACGCTTTCGGCGGCGTGCACGCATTGGTCCAGCAGCGCCCGCAGATAGCCGGCCTGGCGCAGGGTCTCGTCAGCCCGGTCTTCGAGCAGCGCGACCTGCAGCGCGCTGACGGCCGGCTCCAGTTGGCGGAAGGGTTCGTTGGCCAGCAGCCTGGGTTCCATGCGCTGCCGCAGGGCCGGCCCCAGTGCGGCCGAGTGCACGTGGCTGACGAGGATGCGCACGGCGTTGAGCAGCGCCGCGCGGGCGGGCACGGCGGCAGGGCCCAGCAACTGCGCAGCGCGCGCGGTGGTGTCGTTGTCCAGTGCTTCCAGCCACACCACATCGGCGGGTTCGAATAGCAGGGCGAAGAGCGAGGCCAGGCTGCGGGTGTCCGGCGTGGCCGGCAACACGTGGGCCTGCACGCGCGACAACAACTCGCCGCCGAAAGTCAAGCGAGCGCCAAAACCGAAGTCGGCAAACAGCGAGCTTGCGTCGATGTCCCGCCAGAAGGCCTGTGCCAGTCCCTGCACCCGCGCCGCAAGTGCCGGGTGCTGGTCCATCTGCCGCAGCAGGTGCTTGAGTCGCAGCACGGGCAGTGGCGTGCGTTGTTCCTCGTCCCCGCGCAGGATCCCGCCCGCCGGCGCGTGGCGCAGCCACTCCAGCATGCGCACCAGCCACAGGTGGCGCTCGGCTTGCGCGGCCTTGGGGTCGGCTGCGTTGATGAGGGCGGTGAGGTCCCAGGCGCCGGCCATGCTGCCGCGCGGGGTGCTCAGTGCAGGGCGCCGGGGTACACCAGCGCAAATTCCGCCACCGGCGCGTCAAAGGGGTGCGCGTCTTCGGTCATGCAGAAGAAGGTGCCGCGCATGCTGCCGATGGGCGTGTCAATGCGGGTCCAGCTGCTGTATTCGAACTGCTCGCCGGGCTTGAGCAGGGGTTGGTGCCCCACCACCGCCAGGCCGCGAACTTCCTCTTCGCGCCCTTGTGCGTTGGTGATGATCCATTGGCGTCCGACCAGTTGGGCCGTCACGGCCCCGCTGTTGCGGATGTTGACGGTGTAGGCAAAGGCAAACGGGCCTTCGGGGGGCTGCGACTGGTCGGGCAGGTACTGCACTTTCACGTCGCAGCTGAATTCGGGTTTGGCCATGTGGCTCATTTTAGGAGTGCGTTGCGTCAACCCGCAGGAAGGGCCTCCTAGAATCCGGTCATGACCACCTTCCGCATCGCCCCCAGTGTGCTCTCGGCTGACTTTGCGCGGCTGGGCGAAGAGGTTCGCAGCGTCATCGAAGCCGGCGCGGACTGGATCCACTTTGACGTGATGGACAACCATTACGTGCCCAACCTGAGCTTTGGCCCTATGGTGTGCCAGGCCTTGCGCCAGCACAGCCGCGTGCCGATTGACGTGCACCTGATGGTGCAACCGGTGGACGCCTTGGCCCAGGCTTTCTGCAAGGCTGGCGCCGACATCGTCACCTTCCACCCCGATGCCAGCGCGCACGTGGACCGCACCCTCCAGGTCATCAAGGCCGAAGGCAAGCAGGCCGGATTGGTGTTCAACCCGGCCATGCCGCTTGACGTGCTGGAGTGGGTCATCGACAAGGTCGACGTGGTGCTGCTGATGAGCGTGAACCCGGGCTTTGGCGGCCAGAGCTTCATCGATTCGGCGTTGCGCAAGTGCGAAGCCGCGCGCCGCATCATCGACCAAAGCGGCCGCGACATCCGCCTGGAAGTGGACGGCGGCATCAAGGTGGACAACATCCGCCGCGTGGCCGACGCAGGCGCCGACACGTTTGTGGCCGGCAGCGCGATCTTTGGCCAGCCTGACTACAAGGTCGTTATTGACGCGATGCGGCAGCAACTCGCCGCGACCTGATCCAGGACATGCGTGGATCCGGCTTCAGCCGGTCCGCCGCAAGAGCCCCCTCGGGGTGGCGGAGGCGCGCAGCGACAAGCCTGGGGGTTCTATGTCCTGTCGATGCGACGCGCCAGCACCACGCTGGTGGTGGTTTTCAGAACGCCTTCAAACGCACCGATCTCATCCAGCAACGCATCCAGCCGCGCGGTGCTGTCTGCGTGCAGCAGGGCCAGGTAGTCGAACTCTCCGCTCACCGAGCACAGCTGGCGCAGTTCCGGCAGCGTGGCCAGCCGTGCCGTGACCAGGCGTGCAGACTTGGGTTCGGTGGTGATGCCGACGTAGGCCTCGACACCTTGCGCGCCTTCGTCACGCGCCAGCTTCACGGTGTAGCCGACGATGACGCCCTGCTTTTCCAGTCGTGTCAGCCGGGCCAGCACGGTCGTGCGCGCCACACCCAGCTGACGCGACAGGTCAGCGGCACTGGTGCGCGCATCGGCCTGCAGCAGGGCGATGAGACGGCGGTCGAGTTCGTCTAACAGCATGTGGACAGGATTGTGGAGTCACTCAGCGTCACAGGCAGTCCCAGTTGGACTACAGTGCGCCAAAAGGATGACCCAGCTGACACCGATCAGCCCATGGCGCCGTACAAGAGTTGATCAGGGAGCGTTGTCGAACAAACCGAAGGGCGACGCATGAAAACCCGCACTGTCACTATCTTCAGCGGTCATGTTTTTGAGGTGCCGCAAAGCATCCAGCGCATCGATCACCGCGCCACGCACGGCTGGCAATTGCGCTACGGCGGCACCAAGCTCTACTCCGACGGCCTGCCGGCCGACGGCACGGGTGCGGCGGAATCGCTGCGCCTGGCCACGAAGGAACTGCTCAAGCGCATTGCGGAACTGCCTGCGCCTTCGCTGCTTCAGCGCGGCCCCAGTGAAGGCAAGAAGAGCCAACTGCCGGTGGGCATTTCCGGGCCCATCGTGCGCCAGCGGCGCGGCAGCGTGCTGCGTGACTGCAGCCTGGCGGTGTTGATCCCGCGCTTTGGCGACAAGCCACAGCGCAAGAGCATCTACATCGGCACCGAAAATACCTACACCGTGACCCGCTACAAGGCCGCGCTCAAGCGTGCCGTGGAAATGCGCAAGGAAGCAGTGGCGGCCTATGAAGAAGCGGCCACCAAAGCCAAGCGCGCAGAAGGCCGGGCGCACAAGAAAGCCTTGAAAGCGGCTGGCTGAGCAATTGCACGAATTGTTCGTCAATATGACGGATGTCGCAATCGTTATGACGCATTGACTGTTTCTTTCGTCGTCGGTCCTGCCTAGACTGCCCGGCAGATTTCCACTTCGACGAAAGACGCAGCCATGCGCATCACCCTGCTCGGCGCCGGCCATATCGGCCAGACCATTGCCCGCCTGCTCAGCCACACCGGCGACTACGACGTGACCGTCGTTGACCGCGCGGCGTCCGCCCTGGACAAATTGGCCGGAGAGCCCGTGAAGACCCAGGTCGTGGAGACGGCCGACCCCGGCGCGCTGCTGAAGGCGCTGCAGGGCCAGCAAGCGGTGATCAATGCCTTGCCCTACCACCTGGCCACCAGCGCGGCCACGGCCGCGCGCGAGGCCGGCGTGCACTACTTCGACCTGACCGAGGACGTGGCAGCCACGCGCACCATCAAGGCCCTGGCCGATGGCTCGCGCACGGCCTTCATGCCGCAGTGCGGCCTGGCGCCGGGCTTCATCGGCATCGTGGCGCACCATCTGGCCAAGAGCTTTGACACGCTGCATGAAGTGAAGATGCGCGTCGGCGCGCTTCCGGCCTTCCCCACCAACAGCCTCAAGTACAACCTGACCTGGAGCGTGGACGGCCTGATCAACGAGTACTGCCACCCGTGTGAAGCCATCCGCGGCGGCAAGAACATCGAGGTGCTGGCGCTGGAGGGCATGGAGCACTTCAGCCTGGACGGCACGGAATACGAGGCCTTCAACACCAGCGGCGGCCTGGGCACCTTGTGCGAAACCTGGGCCGGGCGGGTGCAGAGCCTGGACTACAAGAGCGTGCGCTACCCCGGCCACCGCGACCTGATGAAGATGCTGCTGGAAGACCTGCAGTTGAACCAGGACACCGACACGCTCAAGGCCATCATGCGCAAGAGCATCCCCAGCACCATGCAGGACGTGGTGCTGGTGTTTGTGACGGTCAGCGGCCTGCGCGACGACAACCTGGTGCAGGAGGTGTTCGCCCGCAAGATCTTCGCTGATCGCAGCGAGACCAACCCGTTGTCGGCCATCCAGATCACGACGGCCGCCGGCATTTGCGCCGCCGTGGACCTGTTCCGTGAAGGCCAGTTGCCGCAGAGCGGCTTCATCCGCCAGGAGCAGGTGGAATTGCCGGCCTTCCTGGCCAACCGCTTTGGCAAGGCCTACCAGCAGAGCCGGCAGGTGGAAAGCATCGGCTGAACTGAGGGATGGCTGGGGCGCAGGAAGACCGGAGACACTTGGAGCCATGCCCAGCACCAAGACCCGCCCCTCCTCCGCGCCGAACAGGCCCCGCCACCTGACGCCGGAACTGCTCTGGCAACTGGACCGCTTGGGGGCGCCGTCCCTGTCGCCCGACGGCCGCCGCGCGGTCTGCTCGGTGACGCGTTATGACACCGATCGCAATGAAGGCCGCGCTGCGTTGTGGCTGCTGGACACGACCGGCGGCTCGCCGCGACAACTCACCAGTTGCGGCACGCGTGACGGTCAACCGCTGTGGTCACCGCGTGGTGACCGCATCGCCTTCCTGGCGCGGCGCGACCAGCAGGGCGAAAAGGACAGCAGTGCGCAGCTGTACACCATCGCACCCGACGGCGGCGAGGCCACGCGGGTCAGCCACTTCGGCCCCGGCGTCGAGTCCTTCAAGTGGCTGCCGGACGGCAAGCGCATCGTCTTTTCGGCCTGGGTCTGGCCCGACGCCAAAAGCGTGGCCGAACAGGGCAAGCGCCACAAGGCCTGGCTTGAGCGCAAGGAAACGGGCTACGTCACTTCAGACGCCTTCTACCGGCACTGGGACCACCACGTGCTCATGGGCCGCGCCTTGCACCTGCTGCTGCTGGACCTGGATTCGGGCCGCATCACCAACCTCTTCGCCGGCAGCGGGCTGGAGCTGCCGCGCGACGGTGAAGGCGCCGGTGTCTATGACGTGCGACCCGATGGCCGGGCGGTGGCCTTCGCGCACGACCCAGCCAAGGAGCCGCGTGCCGGCAACCGGCTGTGCATCAGCGAGATCAACCTGCGCACACGGCGGGTCAGCGCACTCACCTACAACAAGTCCTGGGACTTCGCCGCGCCGCACTACAGCCCCGACGGCACGCGGGTGGCCGCACTGGGCGCGAACGTCGCCAAAGTGCACACGGCCACCGCGCAACTGGTGCTGTTGGCGCCCGGCAAAAAGCACCAGATCCTGGGTGCCGATCGGGACCTGCAAGTAGACGGTCCCTTGCGTTGGTCGGCCGATGGCCAGGCCGTCTTCTTCAGCGCCGAAGAACGTGGCCGCTGCCACCTCTGGCGTTGTGACCTGGCGACGGACGCGCTGACGCGGGTGCACGAGGGTGGCTGGGTGCAGGCCTGGGACCTGGTCGGGGGCGAGTCAGGTGACACCCTGGCGGTCCTGATGGACCGTGCGCACCACCCGGCGCAGATCTGGGCGCGCCGCGGCGCCGACAAGGCGCAACGCATCGAGCACTTCAACGACCTGACCCTGTCCGGCGTGCGCCTGGGCAACACGCGCGAGATCACCGTGCGCGGCGCCCTGGGCGACGAGGTGCAGGTGTGGTTGACCTTCCCGCCGGGCTTTGACGCCAAGCGCAAGCACGCGGTGACGCATGTCATCCACGGCGGCCCGTTTGCGGCCGCAGGCGACACCTTCGGCTTCCGCTGGAACACACACGCCTTTGCGGCGGCGGGCCATGTCATTGCGCAGGTCAACTTCCACGGGTCCAGCGGCTTTGGCCATGCCTTCCGCCACAGCCTGATCGGTCGCCAGGGCGAACTGGAATTGCAGGACATCGAGGCCACCACGGACTGGCTTCTGGCCCAGACCTGGGCCGACAAGAGCCGGGTGTTTGCCACCGGCGGCAGCTACGGCGGCTTTCTGGTGGCGTGGATGAACGGCCATGTGCCGGCCTGGCCCGAAGGCCGGTACCGGGCCTATGTGTGCCACGCCGGTGTGTTTGACCGTGTCTCCACCTTCAGTGCCGACAGTTACCCTGTGCGCCCCAAGGACCTGGCCGCGAACTACTGGGAAGACATGCCGCGTGTGCTGGCACAGAGCCCACATGCCAGCGCTGCAAGCATGAACACGCCCACCCTGGTGATCCACGGCGCGCAGGACTACCGCGTGCCGGACTGCAACGGGCTGGCCTACTACAACACGCTGAAGGCGCGCGCAGTCGACGCGCGCCTGCTGTGGTTCCCGGACGAGAACCACTGGGTGCTGAAGCCGCGCAATTCGCTGCTCTGGTACCGCGAATTTGCGGACTGGCTGGCGCGGCACAGCGGCCGCCCCGTGAAGCAGGCCAAGACTAAGGCGCCGTCCGCGGCGCGGTCTTGAGCAGGTCGGCCAGCGCGGCCTTGTAGAAGCGCGCCAGGCCCGTGGTGCCATGGCCGCGCGTGTCGGCGCTGGCCGGAATCATCAGCAGCCGGCCGTTGCGCACGCGGGCCACTTCGCGTTCCATGATGCCCAGCTCCGGCGGGTTGCGTTCGTCGTCCGCCGCATTGATGGCCAGCAGCGTGCCGCGCACGCGTTCCAGGCCCGGCGACGCGTTGAAGTCGCGGGACGATTCCCACTGGTACAGGAAGTCATTGGCATCAGCGTTGAAGGGCGCGGCCAGGCGGTCGTCCCAGAACTTGTCAGCGGCGGCGCGCGTCGGCGCTGCCTTGTAGTACGCCTGGTTGCCGCCATTGGTGGCCAGGCCGAAGAAGAGGTTGGCCATGCGCAGGCCGCGTGGCTGTGTTGTGTAGTTGCCGCCCTGCCAGTCCGGATCTTGCCGGATGGATTCGGTCAGCATGCGCCGCAGCAGCCAGTTGCGGCCGGACATCTCGGTCGGCTGGCAGGCCATGGGCACCCAGGCGTCGGACAGTTCCGGGTAGTTCACTGCCCACAACCAGGTGTGCATGCCTCCCATGGAATTGCCGATGACCAGGCGCAGGTGCTTGATGCCCAGGCCCTGCGTCACCAGCAGCATCTGCGCACGCACCATGTCCTCGTAGCCGTAGCGTGGGAACTTGGTGCGCAGGCCGTCCGAGGGCTTGCTGGATTTGCCCGCGCCAATGGCGTCCGGCAGGATGATGAAGTAGCGCGTGGCGTCCAGCGCTTGGCCGGGACCGAAGAGTTCGCCCGCAAAGGCTGCCGACAACATGCTGGCGCCGCTGCCTGCGGTGCCGTGCAAGACCAGCACCGGCTCGCCAGCCGGGTTGCCGACAGTGGTGTAGTGCAGCTTCAGCTCGGGCAGGGTGTCGCCGGTGCTGAACTTGAAGTCGCGCGCCACCCAGTCGCCTTCCTTGGGGGCCGGGTAGTCCGCGGCGAGCACGGGCAGTGCGATCAAGAGGCACAGGGTGGCCAAGGACTTCAGAAGTCGTTTCATGCTTGTCTCCAGCGTTTGCCTTTGATGATGATGGTCCACACCACGGCCAGCAATCCGGGTGCGCCCGGTGGGCAAGACGCGTTGGGCACAATCCGCAGCCATGCCTGCAGCCCACACCTTTCAAGCCGCCATCGTTGACCTTGACGGCACGATGGTCGACACCGTCGGCGACTTTGAAGCCGCCTTGGGCCGGGCCCTGCAGGACCTGTCGTTTCCGCCGGTGGACCGCGCCTTCATCGAGCGCACGGTCGGCAAAGGCTCGGAGCACCTGATCCGCCGCACGCTGGCCCAGGTCGGCGCGCCGGAGGCGCTGTACGACCGGGCCTGGGACCGCTACCAGCACCACTACCTGGCCATCAATGGCCAGCACTCGGATGTCTATCCCGGCGTGCTGGAAGGCTTGCAAGCGCTGAAGGACGCGGGACTGCACTTGGCTTGCCTGACCAACAAGCCCACCGCTTTCGCGCGGCCGCTGCTGGCGCAGAAGGGGCTTTCAGGCTTCTTCGAGCAGGTCTTTGGTGGCGATGCCTTTGCGCGCAAGAAGCCTGACCCGCTGCCGCTGCTGGAAACCTGCAAGGCGCTGCGCACCGAGCCCGCACGCACCTTGATGGTGGGCGACAGCAGCAACGACGCCGCCGCCGCGCGGGCGGCCGGTTGCCCGGTGGTGCTGGTGAACTACGGCTACAACCACGGTGAGCCGGTGGAACACGCCCGGCCGGACGCCATCTTGAGCCGGCTGGACGACTTGCCGGCGCGGCTTGCCGGACTATTGATGCCCTGATGAACCGCCCGGGTTGCTGTACGAGGATTTGCCCAGCAGGGCATCCTTCAGTGCCGAATCGGCCGGCCGATCGCCCAGCCAGATGCGCAGCAGCGCCCCGAAGAACTCGGGTTCCTTGATCGGGTCCGCAGTCGGCTTGCCATTGACAAGAACCGTGGTGCCCACACCCGGCACGTAGTCGATGTCAAAGCTGTCACCCGACTTCAGTTTCTTCTGCGCAGAGAAGATCTCGGCCAGCACCAGGGTGCCCGGGATGAACTTGCTGAACTCGGACCTGGGCGCGTTGTCCTGCATGCCGCGCGTGAACAGCTTGCCCAGTTCGTTGGCATCGATATCACGCAGCATCACCACGTGCATGCGCTTGGGGCCGGGCTGGCTGAGAACGGCGTCGACGTTCTGCGTCTTGCTGGCCACGTACAGGCCAGCGGTGTAGACCTTGATGATGAACTTGTAGCGAATGCCTGCGCCATTGAGTTGCAGAGCGGCGTTGCCGACCTGTGCGGTGGGCGGGTATTTGATGCCAGCCAGTTCAACGGTCTGGGCCTGAGCGGTCAGCGACAGCAATGTGGCGCAGCTGAGGGCGGCCATGAGGATGCGACGGTTCATGAGGCCCTCCGGGCCGATGGGTGCAATCCTGAAGTCTGGCATGAGGCCCGCCCAAGAGGTAGGGGCGCTGCTAAACTGAGCGCGTGAATCCGTCACTTCGTCCCACCCACGCCGCCAGCCGGCCCGGCCCTTGCGCCTGGGGAGCCTGGCCCTGGCGTCGCTTGCACCGCTGAGCCGCCCGACCGTCGCCTGGCGGTCTGACTTGACGATGGCTGACTGTTCCCCGCGGGCCGGCCCCTGGCCAGGCCCCGAAACACAAGGTGTGAGACGTGATCACTGAACTCGAATTCCAGAGCCTGGCTGCGCAAGGCTTCAACCGCATTCCCCTCATCAAAGAGGCCTTTGCCGACCTCGAAACACCGCTGTCGCTGTACCTGAAGCTGGCCGGCGGCGCACGTCACAGCTTCCTGCTGGAAAGCGTGGTCGGTGGCGAGCGTTTTGGCCGCTACAGCTTCATCGGCCTGCCCAGCCGCACGCTGCTGCGCGCCAGCGGTTTCAAGACCGAAGTCGTCACCGACGGCGCCGTGGTGGAAACACACGAAGGCAACCCGCTCGACTTCATCGAGCAGTACCAGTCGCGCTTCAAGGTGGCCCTGCGCCCCGGCCTGCCGCGCTTCTGCGGTGGCCTGGCTGGCTACTTCGGCTACGACGCCGTGCGCTACATGGAGCCCAAGCTGGCCCAGACCTGGAAGGACGGCGGCATCGACACGCCCGACATCCTGTTGCTGCAGTGCGAAGAACTGGCCGTCATCGACAACCTGTCCGGGCGCCTGTACCTCATCGTCTACGCCGACCCCGGCGCGCCGGAGTCCTATTTCAAGGGCAAGCGGCGGCTGTCGGAGCTGGCTGACAAGTTGCACTACAGCGTCACCGCGCCGGCCGTGAAGCGCGGTGCGGCGCATTCGGTGGAGCGCGAGTTCAGCAAGGCTGCCTACCTGCAGGCGGTGGATGCGGCCAAGGAATACATCGCCGCCGGCGACATGATGCAGGTGCAGATCGGCCAGCGCCTGCGCAAGCGCTACACCGAAAGCCCGTTGTCCCTGTACCGCGCGCTGCGCAGCCTGAACCCGTCGCCCTACATGTACTTCTATGACATGGGCGACTTCCAGATCGTGGGCGCCAGCCCGGAAATCCTGGTGCGCCAGGAGCAGACACCCGAAGGCGCCAAGGTGACCATCCGCCCGCTGGCCGGCACACGCCCGCGCGGTGCCACGCCGGAGAAGGACAAGGCGCTGGAAGCGGAGTTGTCCGCCGACCCCAAGGAGCGTGCCGAGCACTTGATGCTGATCGACCTGGCGCGCAACGACATCGGCCGCATCGCCAAGACCGGCAGCGTGAAGGTCACGGACGCGTTTGTCATCGAACGCTATTCACATGTGATGCACATCGTGAGCAACGTCGAAGGCTTGCTGCTGGGCGGCATGAGCAACCTGGATGTGCTGAAGGCCACCTTCCCCGCGGGCACGCTGACCGGGGCGCCCAAGATCCGCGCGATGCAGATCATTGATGAACTGGAGCCCGTCAAGCGTGGCATCTACGGCGGCGCCTGCGGCTACCTCAGCTTTGCCGGCGACATGGACCTGGCGATTGCCATCCGCACGGGCATCGTCAAGGACCAGACGCTTTACGTTCAAGCGGCGGCCGGCGTGGTGGCCGACTCCATTCCCGAAATGGAATGGAGAGAGACCGAGCACAAGGCGCGGGCCTTGATCCGTGCGGCAGAACTCGTGGAAGAGGGGTTCTGAACATGCTGCTGATGATCGACAACTACGATAGCTTCACCTTCAACCTGGTGCAGTACTTCGGCGAACTGGGCCAGCACGTGCGCGTGGTCCGCAACGACGAGATCACGCTGCAAGGCATCAGCGAGCTGAAGCCCGACCGGCTGGTGCTGTCGCCCGGCCCTTGCAGCCCTGCCGAGGCCGGCATTTGCGTGGATGCCATCCGCCACTTCGCGGGCAAGTTGCCCTTGCTGGGCGTGTGCCTGGGTCACCAGGCAATTGGTGCCGCACTGGGCGGCAAGGTGGTGCGCGCGCGGGTGCAAATGCACGGCAAGGCCAGCACCATCACCACCGACCAGGCCGGCGTGTTCCACGGCTTGCCGCAGCAGTTTTCAGTGATCCGCTACCACTCGCTGGCCATCGAGCGTGCGTCCTTGCCGGCGGACCTGCTGGTGACGGCCACGTCGGAGGACGGTGAGATCATGGGTGTGCGCCACCGCGGCATCCCGCTGGAAGGCGTGCAGTTCCACCCCGAATCCATCCTCAGCGAGCACGGCCACGCCATGCTGCGCAACTTTCTGGAGCACGTTCAGTGAAACCCGCCGAGAAAGCCATCGACCTGCGCAGTGACACCGTCACACAGCCCACCGCCGCCATGCGCGAAGCCATGATGGCGGCCGAATTGGGCGACGACGTGTTTGGCGACGACCCCACGGTCAACGCGCTGCAGGCGCGCATTGCGCAGATGCTGGGCAAGGAGGCGGCGCTCTTTGTGCCCACCGGAACGCAAAGCAATTTGTGTGGCCTGATGGCGCACTGCCAGCGTGGCGAGGAATACATCGTCGGCCAGATGGCGCACACCTACCGCTGGGAAGGCGGCGGCGCCGCGGTGCTGGGCAGCATCCAGCCGCAGCCGCTGGTGCAGCAGGCCGACGGCACGATCAAGCTGGAAGACATCGAAGCCAACATCAAGCCAGACGACGCGCACTTCGCGCGCACGCGGCTGCTGGCGCTGGAGAACACCTGGGGCGGCAACATCCTGCCACTGGGCTATGTAGAAGCAGCCACGTCGCTGGCCCGCAAGCGCGGTCTGTCCACCCACCTCGACGGAGCGCGCCTGTTCAACGCAGCGGTGGGCAGCAGCACACCGGCCCAGCAGATTGCGCAGCACTTTGACAGCGTATCGGTGTGCTTCAGCAAGGGGCTGGGTGCACCCGCCGGATCAGCACTGGTGGGTTCGAAGGACTTGATCGCCCGTGCCTACCGTATCCGCAAGATGCTCGGCGGGGGCATGCGCCAGGCGGGCGTTCTGGCAGCGGCAGCGCTGCATGCGCTGGACCACCATGTCGACCGACTCTCCGTGGACCACGCCAACGCGAAGCTGCTGGCCGAGGGCCTTCAGGGCATTGCTGGCGTGACGGTGCAGGCACCGCAGACCAACATCCTGTTTGTGGACCTTGCGCCTGAGAAGTCCGCGGGCCTCATCGACAAGCTCAAGGCCAGCGGCGTGCTGTGCACGGGCCTGTACCGCCTGCGCCTGGTGACGCACCTGGACGTGAATGAAGACGACGTGCGCCGCGCGGTGACCGTGCTGCGCGCCGCGCTGCACTAGGAGACAAGACATGCCCATCAGCAACAACGAGGCGCTGACACGCGCCATCGAGCACCGCGAGATCTTCCACGACGAGATGCTGGCACTGATGCGCCGCATCATGAGCGGCGAGATGAGCCCGGTGATGATGGCGGCGTTGCTGGTCGGCCTGCGCGTGAAGAAGGAAACCATTGGCGAGATCACCGCTGCCGCGCAGGTCATGCGCGAGTTCTCCACCAAGGTGGAAGTTGTCGATCGCACGCACCTGGTGGACATCGTGGGTACGGGCGGCGACGGCTCGCACACCTTCAACATCAGCACCTGCAGCATGTTCGTGGCGGCGGCTTGCGGTGCGCGTGTCAGCAAGCATGGCAACCGTGGCGTCAGCAGCAAGAGCGGCAGTGCCGACGTGCTGGAGACCATGGGCGTGCCGATGACGCTGTCGCCGCAAGCCGTGTCGCGCTGCATTGCCGACACCGGCATCGGCTTCATGTTTGCGCCCAACCACCACCCGGCGATGAAGAACGTGGCGCCGGTCCGCCGCGAGCTGGGCGTGCGCACCATCTTCAACATCCTGGGGCCACTGACCAATCCGGCAGATGCGCCCAACATCCTGATGGGCGTGTTCCACCCGGACCTGGTCGGCATCCAGGTGCGCGCGCTGCAGCGCCTGGGCGCCGAGCATGCCGTGGTGGTCTATGGCCGCGACGGCATGGACGAGGTCTCGCTGGGCGCCGCCACCATGGTGGGCGAGTACAAGGACGGTGGCATCCGCGAATACGAGATCCACCCCGAAGACTTCGGCCTGACCATGGCCAGCGGCCGCGCCTTCAAGGTGGAAACGCCCGAGCAAAGCCGCGTGCTGATCCAGGCCGTGCTGGACAACGAGCCGGGCCCCGCGCGCGACATCGTGATCCTGAATGCCGGCGTGGCGCTCTATGCCGCCAACTTGGCGGTCAGCATGGCCGATGGCGTGGACATGGCGCGCCAGGCCATTGCCAGCGGCAAGGCCTTGGCCAAGATGAACCAGTTCGTGGCCCGGTCGAAGGAACTGGCCACGGCATGAGCGACATCCTGGACAAGATCGTTGCCGTCAAGCGAACGGAGGTCGCAGCAGCCAAGGCAGTCCGCAGCCTGGCGAGTTGGCGCGAAGAAGCCGAGGCACGTCGCGATGTGCGAGGTTTTGCTTCGGCGATGAGGCGCAAGATCGCGGCCGGCCAGGCCGCCGTGATCGCCGAAGTCAAGAAGGCCAGCCCCAGCAAAGGCGTGCTGCGGCAGCACTTTGTGCCTGCGGACATTGCGACCAGTTACGCGCAGCATGGCGCGGCTTGCCTCAGTGTGCTGACCGACGAGCAGTTTTTCCAGGGGTCCGCAGCCTACCTGCAGCAGGCCCGCGCGGCCTGTTCGCTGCCGGTGCTGCGCAAGGATTTCATGATCGACGAGTACCAGGTCGTGGAAGCGCGTGGGCTGGGTGCGGACTGCATCCTGCTGATCGCGGCTTGCCTGTCCGATGCGCAAATGGCCGACCTGGAATCCGTCGCCGGGGCGCTGGGCATGGACGTGCTGGTGGAAGTGCACGACGGTGCGGAACTCAGCCGGGCACTGCGGCTGAAGACGACGCTGCTGGGCATCAACAACCGCAACCTCAAGACCTTTGAAGTGACGCTGGACACCACGCTGGGCCTTTTGGCCGATGTGCCTGCGGACAAGTTGCTGGTCACCGAAAGCGGCATCCTGGGCCGGGTCGACGTCCTGCGGATGCGATCCGCCGGTGTGCACAGTTTCCTCGTCGGCGAGGCATTCATGCGTGCGCCCGAGCCGGGTGTGGCGCTGTCTGAACTGTTCCGGTGAGCCGTCTTTCCGGGCCACTTTCCGCACAGCGGGTTGGCGTGGACCCGGGCTGGAGGCCCGTGCTTGACGGGTGGGCGAACAGCCCGGTCGGCAAGGCGACACTGGCGGCGGTGGACGCGCGCGTTGCCGCCGGCGCCACCGTCTACCCCGCGCAGGTCTTCCGGGCTTTTGAGCTGACGCCACCAGCCGCGGTGCAGGTGGTGATCCTGGGCCAGGACCCTTACCACGGGCCGGGGCAGGCCGAAGGCTTGTCGTTTTCTGTGCCCGCGGGTGTGCGTCTGCCGCCCAGCCTGCGCAACATCTTCAAGGAACAACAGCGCGACCTGGGCTTGCCCATGCCGGCCCAAGGCTCGCTCGTGCCATGGGCGCGACAGGGCGTGCTGTTGATGAACACGTCCCTGACCGTGGAGGACGGGCAGCCTGCGAGTCATGCCAAATTGGGTTGGCATGCGCTCACTCACACGACAATCCAGGTATTGCTTGAAGACGAAACTCCCAAGGTCTTCCTGCTTTGGGGTGCTCATGCCCAGGGACTGCTGCCGCCGGCCCGCCGCCGCCCGCCTCACCGGGTGCTGGAATGCAACCATCCCTCTCCCCTGTCCGCGCTGCGCCCACCGGTGCCATTTATTGGCTGCGGTCACTTCGGCGCGGCCAACCGTTTCTTGGCCGAGGCCGGGAGGCCGGGTGTGGACTGGCGACTTGGCTAGCCGCGCCAGCGTGCTATACTCACAGGCTCTCCGGAGGGGTGCCCGAGTGGCTAAAGGGGGCAGACTGTAAATCTGTTGGCTTACGCCTACGGTGGTTCGAATCCACCCTCCTCCACCAGAGAGATCCTGCTGCAGGCATGCCAGAAATGAAGTGTCGAAGGCGATGTGCGGGAGTAGTTCAATGGCAGAACCTTAGCCTTCCAAGCTAATGACACGGGTTCGATTCCCGTCTCCCGCTCCAAGGTGGCCGGTTCTGCAGGTTTGCCGGCAACAGGTGTCAAGTTCATCGTCGTTACGGGCCTGCCGTTGGCAGCGTCGTCAGACCCGTACCGATGCCCATGTGGCTCAGTGGTAGAGCACCCCCTTGGTAAGGGGGAGGTCGCGGGTCCGATTCCCGCCATGGGCACCACGTTTATCCAAACCGACGCATCCCCTTACCCGGGGCATGTCGAAAATCTCAGCCAGGAGCTTTGAAGATGGCAAAAGGTAAATTCGAGCGCACCAAGCCGCACGTGAACGTGGGGACGATTGGTCACGTGGACCATGGCAAGACGACGCTGACGGCGGCGATCACGACGGTGCTGTCGGCCAAGTTTGGCGGCGAAGCCAAGGCGTACGACCAGATTGATGCGGCGCCGGAAGAAAAGGCCCGCGGCATCACCATCAACACCGCGCACGTTGAATACGAGACGGCCAACCGGCACTATGCCCACGTGGACTGCCCGGGACACGCCGACTACGTCAAGAACATGATCACAGGTGCCGCCCAGATGGACGGCGCCATCCTGGTGTGCTCGGCCGCTGACGGCCCCATGCCCCAGACCCGCGAGCACATCCTGCTGGCCCGCCAGGTCGGCGTGAAGTACATCATCGTCTTCCTGAACAAGTGCGACATGGTCGACGACGCCGAGCTCCTGGAGCTGGTGGAAATGGAAGTGCGCGAACTGCTGGACAAGTACGACTTCCCTGGCGACGCCACCCCCATCATCCACGGCAGCGCCAAGCTGGCCATGGAAGGCGACAAGGGCGAACTCGGCGAAGGCGCCATCATGAAGCTGGCCGACGCCCTGGACTCCTACATCCCGCAGCCCGAGCGAGCCATTGACGGCGCGTTCCTGATGCCCGTGGAAGACGTCTTCTCCATCTCTGGCCGCGGCACCGTGGTCACGGGCCGGGTCGAGCGAGGCATCGTCAAGGTCGGCGAAGAAATCGAAATCGTCGGCATCAAGGCGACGCAAAAGACCACCTGCACCGGCGTGGAAATGTTCAGGAAGCTGCTGGACCAGGGCCAGGCGGGCGACAACGTCGGCATCCTGCTGCGCGGCACCAAGCGCGAAGAAGTCGAGCGGGGTCAAGTGCTGTGCAAGCCGGGCAGCATCAAGCCGCACACCCACTTCACGGCCGAGATCTACGTCCTGAGCAAGGAAGAAGGCGGCCGCCACACGCCGTTCTTCAACAACTACCGTCCCCAGTTCTACTTCCGCACGACGGACGTGACCGGCGCGGTGGAACTGCCCAAGGACAAGGAAATGGTCATGCCGGGAGACAACGTCAGCATCACGGTGAAGCTGATCGCCCCCATCGCCATGGAAGAAGGCCTGCGCTTCGCCATCCGCGAAGGCGGTCGCACCGTCGGCTCCGGCGTCGTCGCCAAGATCATCGAGTAAGGACAAGCGTTTTCCGCAGGGGCATAGCTCAACTGGCAGAGCGTCGGTCTCCAAAACCGAAGGTCGGGGGTTCGATCCCCTCTGCCCCTGCCACCCGGCTCTGTCCACGGTGGCTTTGAAGAAGAAAGCCAGCCCGCGGGGTCTGAAAAGGCCAGCGGGCTTTGCTCCTCTTAGTTTTCAGATCAACGACGACCCACGCTGCTGCTCACGCGGCAACCAAGATTGAACGCAATGTCCACCCAACCCGAAGTTGAAACCGTCTCCACGGGCGCAGACAAGGCCAAGCTGGCCGGCGCTGCCCTGTTGCTGGTGGCATCTGTCGTGGTCTTCTACGCCCTGGGCAAGCAAGACCTGTGGTTGCGCGTTGCCGCCCTGCTGGCGCTGTTTGTTGCCGGTGTGGCTTTGTTCTTCGTGTCCGAGTCCGGCCGCCAGCTCATTGCGTTCGGTCGTGATTCCGTGCGCGAGACCAAGAAAGTCGTCTGGCCGACGCGCAAGGAAGCCACCCAGATGACGGGCTACGTGTTCGCGTTCGTGTTCATCATGGCGCTGTTCATGTGGTTCACCGACAAGACGCTGGAGTGGGTCCTGTACGACCTGATCCTGGGCTGGCGTCACTGATTTCGCTTGGAAGACCTTCACAACATGACTGATCCCCAAGCCACACCCGTCGCTGCAGCTGCCGCTTCTGCTGTCACTTCAGCCAAGCGCTGGTACATCGTGCACGCCTACTCCGGCATGGAGAAGGCCGTGGAGCGCAACCTGCGCGAGCGCATTGACCGCGCGGGCATGCAGGACAAGTTCGGCCGCATCCTGGTTCCCACCGAAGAAGTGGTGGAATTGAAGAACGGCAAGAAGAGCGTCACCGAGCGCCGCATCTACCCCGGCTATGTGCTGGTGGAGATGGAAATGCACGACGACACCTGGCACCTGGTCAAGCACACGAGCAAGGTGACAGGCTTCATCGGTGGCGCGCGCAACCGTCCGGCGCCCATCTCCGAAGCCGAGGTTGCCAAGATCGTCAACCAGATGCAGGAAGGCGTCGACAAGCCCAAGCCCAAGATCGAATGGACCGTGGGTGAACTGGTCCGCGTCAAGGAGGGTCCGTTCACCGACTTCAACGGCGCGGTGGAAGACGTCAATTACGAAAAGAGCAAGGTCAAGGTCAGCGTCACGATCTTCGGCCGTGCCACGGGTGTGGAGCTGGACTTCGCGCAAGTCGAGAAGATCTGAACGCCCGCTGAAGCTGTACTGAAATGCAAGAGGGCGCGCCGCCCCGACCCCGGCGCGCCGACACCCTTCAGGGTCGACAGACGAGGAGCTCGGGGCCTGACCCCAAGCGTTTGAACTCGAGGAGCCATCATGGCAAAGAAGATCGTCGGCTTTATCAAGCTGCAAGTGCCGGCCGGCAAGGCCAATCCGTCGCCCCCGATCGGCCCCGCGCTGGGTCAGCGCGGCCTGAACATCATGGAGTTCTGCAAGGCGTTCAACGCCCAGACGCAGCAAGGCTTCGAAATCGGCATGAAGCTGCCGGTGGTGATCACCGCATTTGCCGACAAGAGCTTCACCTTCATCATCAAGTCGCCGCCCGCGACCGCCCTGCTGAAGAAGGCTGCAAAGATTGAAAAGGGTTCGGGCAAGCCGCACCTGGACAAGGTAGGCAAGGTCACGCGCGAACAACTCGAAGAGATCGCCAAGATCAAGATGAAGGATCTGAACGCCGCCGATCTGGATGGCGCCGTGAAGATCATCGCGGGCTCGGCCCGCTCGATCGGCATCGTCGTCGAAGGAGTCTGAACATGACCAAGCTGACCAAAAAGGCCAAGGCCCTGCAGGGCAAGGTCGACAGCAACAAGCTGTACCCGCTGGACCAGGCACTGGCCCTCGTCAAGGAAGCTGCCACCGCCAAGTTCGATGAATCCATCGACGTGGCCGTGCAGCTCGGCATCGACGCCAAGAAGTCCGACCAGGTGGTGCGTGGCGCCGTCGTGATGCCCGCAGGCACAGGCAAGACCAAGCGCGTGGCCGTGTTCGCCCAAGGCGCCAAGGCTGAAGAAGCCAAGGCCGCCGGCGCCGACATCGTCGGCATGGACGACCTGGCCGCCGAAATCAAGGCGGGCAAGATGGACTTCGACGTGGTCATCGCGTCGCCGGACACCATGCGCGTCGTCGGCACGCTGGGCCAGATCCTGGGCCCGCGCGGCCTGATGCCCAACCCGAAGGTCGGCACCGTGACGCCGGACGTGGCGCAAGCCGTCCGCAACGCCAAGGCCGGCCAGGTGCAGTTCCGCGTCGACAAGGCCGGCATCGTGCACGGCACGATCGGCCGCCGCAGTTTCGAGTCCGACAAGCTGACGGCCAACCTGCGTGCCCTGATCGACGCCCTGAACAAGGCCAAGCCGGCCACCAGCAAGGGCATCTACCTGCGCAAGGTGGCGGTGTCGTCGACCATGGGTGTGGGTGTCCGCGTGGACACGCAATCCCTGGCCGTGCAAGCCGCGGCTTGATATGAACAAAGGGGCTGCGCGAGTCTGGCGCAGCCCCTGATGAATTGGTGGGCTGGCGGCGGCAACGCTGACAGGCCATCCAAGACCGCTGGTGGGGTTGCATGTGAACCCCGTAATCGAGAGCCGATCCGCCAGGTGACGCTCGAAGCCAGCGCAGATGGTGGTCCCGCTGTTGATTGGAAAGGCCTTCGGGTTGGACCTTCACAGATGGCTGCTGAAACCGGTGTGCCGGGCAAGCCCGAATGCAAAGAGGGCCCAGCCGGCACGTAATGTGTGAGGAGCAGACCTTGAGTCTCAATCGCAACGAAAAGGCAGCCGTGGTCACGGATGTGTCGGCGCAAGCCGCACGTTCGCAGACGTTGGCGTTGGCCGAGTACCGTGGCCTCACCGTGGAAACCTTGAACAAGCTGCGCGTCGATGCGCGGTCCAAGGGTGTGTACCTTCACGTGCTGAAGAACACCCTGGCCCGTCGTGCCGTCGCCGGCACGCAGTTCGAGGTGGCCCAGGGTGCCATGGTCGGTCCGCTGATCTACGGCTTTTCCGAGGATGCCGTTGCTGCGGCGAAAGTCATTTCCGACTTCGCCAAGGGCAACGACAAGCTCATCATCAAAGGTGGCGCCTTCGCGGGCAAGGCACTCAACGCTGACGGCGTCAAGGCTCTGGCCGCGATCCCCAGCCGCGAAGTGCTGATCGCGCAGATCGCAGGCCTGCTGAAGTCGCCGATCCAGCGCATGGCTGGCGTGCTGGCGGCAGTGGCTGCCAAGCAGGGTGGCGGCGAAGAAGCTGCAGCTCCCGCTGAAGCCCCCGCCGCAGCTTGATGAGCTGAATGCATTCGATCCCAACCAATCAACGACATACAGGTAATCAAAATGGCATTCGATAAAGACGCTTTCCTGTCCGCCATGGACAGCATGACCGTGATGGAACTCAATGACCTGGTCAAGGCCATTGAAGAGAAGTTCGGTGTTTCCGCAGCCGCCATGGCCGCCCCGGCCGCCGGTGGTGGTGGTGCCGCCGCCGCGGTGGTGGAAGAGAAGACCGAATTCAACGTCATGCTGCTGGAAGCCGGCGCGAACAAGGTGTCCGTCATCAAGGCCGTGCGCGAACTGACGGGCCTGGGCCTGAAGGAAGCCAAGGACATGGTCGACGGCGCTCCCAAGGCCGTGAAGGAAGCCGTGGCCAAGGCCGACGCAGAAGCCGCGCTGAAGAAGCTGGTGGATGCCGGCGCCAAGGCCGAGATCAAGTAAGTCTCAGTCGCTCGCTGCAACGCCTTCGGGCGCTGCAGGGAGCACCTCTGAGGGCAGCGTGCTGCCTTCAGAAGTGTTCTCTGATCCGACTGCAGAGAACGGGTTTGGTCGGGCCCTGGTGCAATGCCAGGGTTGTCCGCCAGCGGCAGGTAGTGGCCTGCCACCAAGCCTCAGACGCAAGGTCTGAGTCGCCAGTCGCCGACGATCCATTGCCTAGGCCAGGCGGTGGGTCTCGACACGGAGAGTTCAATGGCGCAAGCAACCCCCTACACGTACACCGAGCGCAAGCGGATCCGCAAGAGCTTCGGCAAGCGTGAGAGTGTTTTGAAGGTCCCCTACCTGCTGACCATGCAGCGGGAGTCCTATGTCGCGTTCCTGCAGAAGGACGTGCCGCCGCAAAAACGCAAGCCCGAGGGTTTGCAAGCTGCGTTCCTGTCCGCGTTCCCGATCACGTCGCACAACGGGTTCGTGGAAATGAAGTTCATCGAATTCAACATCGCCAAGCCGGCCTTCGACGTGCGCGAATGCCAGCAGCGCGGCTTGACCTTCGCCGCCGCCGTGCGCGCGAAGCTGCAGATGATCATCTATGACCGGGAATCGCACCCGGCCAAGCAGGTCAAGGAAATCAAGGAACAAGAGGTCTACATGGGTGAAGTGCCCCTGATGACCGACTACGGTTCCTTCATCGTCAATGGCACGGAACGTGTCATCGTGTCCCAGCTGCACCGCAGCCCCGGCGTGTTCTTCGAACATGACAAGGGCAAGACGCACAGCTCGGGCAAGCTGCTGTTCAGCGCGCGGATCATTCCGTACCGCGGCTCCTGGCTGGACTTCGAGTTCGACCCGAAGGACATCCTGTACTTCCGCGTCGACCGCCGTCGCAAGATGCCCGTGACGATTCTGCTGAAGGCCATCGGTCTGAACCCAGAATCGATCCTGGCGCACTTCTTCCACAACGACAACTTCCGCCTGATGGACACGGGCGCGCAGATGGAATTCGTTCCTGAGCGCCTGAAGGGCGAAGTGGCCCGCTTTGACTTGACCGACAAGAACGGCAATGTCGTCGTCGAAAAGGACAAGCGCATCACCGCGCGCCATGTGCGCACGCTGGAACAGGCCGGCACCGGCTTCGTGAGCGTGCCGGAAGACTTCCTGGTCGGCCGCATGCTGGCCAAGAACCAGGTGGACCCGGACACCGGCGAGATCGTGGCCAAGGCCAACGACGAAGTCACCGAAGCGCTGCTGAAGAAGCTGCGCGCTGCAGGCATCAAGGAAGTCCAGTGCCTCTACACCAACGAGCTGAACCAGGGCGCCTATATCAGCCAGACCCTGGCCGCTGACGAGACGGCCGACCAGCTGGCTGCGCGCGTGGCCATCTACCGCATGATGCGCCCTGGCGAGCCGCCGACCGAAGACGCCGTGGAAGCCCTGTTCCACCGCCTCTTCTACAGCGCCGACACGTATGACCTGTCGCGCGTGGGTCGCATGAAGTTCAACGCCCGCGTGGGCCGCGACACGCCGGAAGGCGCGATGACGCTGTCCAACGAGGACATCCTCGACGTCGTGAAGATCCTGGTCGACCTGCGCAACGGCAACGGCGACGTGGACGACATCGACCACCTGGGCAACCGCCGCGTGCGCTGCGTAGGCGAACTGGCCGAAAACCAGTACCGCTCGGGCCTGGCGCGCATCGAGAAGGCCGTGAAGGAGCGACTGGGCCAGGCCGAAACCGAAGCCCTGATGCCGCACGACCTGATCAACTCGAAGCCCATCAGCGCTGCGCTGAAGGAGTTCTTCGGGGCGAGCCAGCTGTCGCAGTTCATGGACCAGACCAACCCGCTGTCCGAGATCACGCACAAGCGGCGCGTCTCGGCCCTGGGCCCGGGCGGCTTGACGCGTGAACGTGCCGGCTTCGAAGTCCGTGACGTGCATCCCACGCACTACGGCCGTGTCTGCCCGATTGAAACGCCTGAAGGTCCGAACATCGGCCTGATCAACTCCTTGTCGCTGTTCGCGCAGCTCAACGAGTACGGCTTCCTGGAAACGCCTTACCGCCGTGTCGTTGACGGCAAGGTGACGATGGACATCGACTACCTGTCGGCCATCGAAGAAGGCAAGTACGTGATCGCCCAGGCCAATGCCGGCCTGGACAAGGACGGCAAGCTGATCGACGAACTGGTCAGCGCGCGGGTCAATGGCGAATCCGTGCTGCTGTCGCCCGAACGCGTGCAGTACATGGACGTGGCGCCGGCGCAGATCGTGTCGGTGGCCGCATCGCTGGTGCCCTTCCTGGAACACGACGACGCCAACCGCGCGCTGATGGGCGCCAACATGCAGCGCCAGGCGGTGCCAGTCCTGCGCCCTGAAAAGGCGCTGGTCGGTACCGGTGTGGAGCGCGTCGCTGCGGTCGACTCGGGCACCGTGGTCACCGCCCGCCGCGGTGGCGTGGTGGACTACGTCGACACCAACCGCATCGTGATCCGTGTCAATGACGCGGAGACGGTGGCCGGTGAAGTGGGCGTGGACATCTACAACCTCATCAAGTACCAGCGATCCAACCAGGACACCAACATCCACCAGCGTCCCATCGTCCGCCGTGGCGACCTGCTGGGCAAGGGTGACGTGGTGGCCGACGGCGCCAGCACGGACCTGGGCGAACTCGCCCTGGGCCAGAACATGCTGGTGGCCTTCATGCCCTGGAACGGCTACAACTTCGAGGACTCGATCCTGATCAGCGAACGAGTCGTCGCCGAAGACCGCTACACCTCGATCCACATCGAGGAACTGGTGGTCATGGCCCGCGACACCAAGCTGGGCAGCGAAGAAGTCACGCGCGACATCCCGAACCTGAGCGAGCAGCAACTGTCCCGCCTGGACGAGAGCGGCATCGTCTACATCGGTGCCGAAGTGAACCCCGGCGACGTGCTGGTGGGCAAGGTCACGCCCAAGGGCGAGACCACGCTGACGCCGGAAGAGAAGCTGCTGCGCGCCATCTTCGGCGAGAAGGCTTCGGACGTGAAGGACACGTCGCTGCGTGTCGACCAAGGCACCAACGGCACCGTCATCGACGTGCAGGTCTACACCCGTGAAGGCATCGTGCGCGACAAGCGCGCCCAGCAGATCATCGACGACGAGCTGAAGCGCTTCCGCCTGGACCTGAACGACCAGCTGCGCATCGTGGAAGCGGACGCGTTTGACCGGATCGAAAAGCTCCTGAACGGCAAGTTGGCCAATGGCGGCCCGAACAAGATCGCCAAGGGCACGGCCATCACCAAGGACTACCTGGCGAGCGTCGAAAAGTACCACTGGTTCGACATCCGCCCCGCGGACGAAGAACTGGCCAACCAGCTGGAAAGCATCAAGAACAGCCTGGAGCAGACGCGCCACAGCTTCGACCTGGCCTTTGAAGAAAAGCGCAAGAAGCTGACGCAGGGCGACGAACTGCCGGCAGGCGTGCTGAAGATGGTCAAGGTATACCTGGCCGTCAAGCGCCGCCTGCAACCCGGCGACAAGATGGCCGGCCGTCACGGCAACAAGGGTGTCGTCTCCAAGATCACGGCCGTTGAAGACATGCCGTACATGGCCGACGGCACGCCGGTGGACATCGTGCTGAACCCGCTGGGCGTGCCTTCGCGCATGAACGTGGGCCAGGTGCTGGAAGTCCACCTGGGCTGGGCCGGCAAGGGCATCGGCCAGCGCATCGGCGACATGCTGCAGCAGCAGTCCAAGGTGGCTGAACTGCGCAAGTTCTTCGACGAGCTCTACAACAAGAGCAGTGGCAAGACCGAGTCCATCGACACGATGACGGACGACGAAGTGCTGGAAATGGCTGGCAACCTGCAACACGGCGTGCCGTTCGCGACGCCGGTGTTTGACGGTGCCCATGAAACCGACGTGCGCGCCATGCTGAAGCTGGCCTTCCCGGACGACATCGCCGCCAAGAAGGGCCTGACCGCCACGCGCACCCAGGCGCAGCTGTCCGATGGCCGCACGGGCGAGCCTTTCGAGCGCCCGGTGACTGTCGGCTACATGCACGTGCTGAAGCTGCACCACCTGGTCGACGACAAGATGCACGCACGCTCGACCGGACCGTACAGCCTGGTCACGCAGCAGCCGTTGGGCGGCAAGGCGCAGTTCGGCGGCCAGCGCTTCGGCGAAATGGAAGTCTGGGCGCTGGAAGCCTACGGTGCGAGCTACATCCTGCAGGAAATGCTGACGGTGAAGTCCGACGACGTGAATGGCCGTACCAAGGTGTATGAGTCCATCGTCAAGGGCGAACACGCCATCGAAGCCGGCATGCCTGAATCGTTCAACGTCCTGGTCAAGGAAATCCGTTCCCTTGGCATCGACATTGAACTCGAACGCAATTAAGGAGCAGATGCATGAAGGGACTACTCGACCTTTTCAAGCAATTCACCCCCGATGAGCATTTCGATGCCATCAAGATCGGACTGGCCAGCCCGGAGAAGATCCGCAGCTGGTCGTTCGGTGAGGTGAAGAAGCCCGAGACCATCAACTACCGGACCTTCAAGCCGGAACGTGATGGCCTGTTCTGCGCCAAGATTTTTGGTCCCATCAAGGACTACGAATGCCTGTGCGGCAAGTACAAGCGCCTGAAGCACCGCGGTGTCATCTGCGAAAAGTGCGGCGTTGAAGTCACGCAGACCAAGGTGCGCCGCGAGCGGATGGGTCACATCGACCTGGCCGCGCCCTGCGCGCACATCTGGTTCCTGAAGTCGCTGCCTTCGCGTCTGGGCCTGGTGCTGGACATGACGCTGCGCGACATCGAACGCGTGCTGTACTTTGAAGCCTACGTGGTCGTGGATCCCGGCATGACCCCGCTGAAGAAGTTCAGCATCATGACGGAGGACGACTACGAGGCCAAGCGTGTCGAATTCGGTGACGAATTCGTCGCGCTGATGGGCGCCGAAGGCATCAAGAAGCTGCTGGAGGAAATGGACATCGATGCGGAGATCGACAAGATCCGCAACGACATGACCGGCTCCGAGCTGAAGATCAAGAAGAACAGCAAGCGCCTGAAGGTGCTGGAGGCCTTCAAGAAGTCCGGCATCCGCCCCCACTGGATGGTGATGGACGTGCTGCCGGTGCTGCCGCCGGACTTGCGTCCGCTGGTGCCTCTGGACGGTGGCCGTTTTGCGACAAGCGACTTGAACGACCTGTACCGCCGCGTCATCAACCGCAACAACCGTCTTGCACGCTTGTTGGAGTTGAAGGCGCCGGAAATCATCGTGCGCAACGAAAAGCGCATGCTGCAGGAAGCCGTTGACAGCTTGCTGGACAACGGCCGCCGTGGCAAGGCCATGACGGGCGCGAACAAGCGCGCGCTGAAGTCTCTGGCCGACATGATCAAGGGCAAGAGCGGCCGCTTCCGCCAGAACCTGCTGGGCAAGCGCGTCGACTACTCCGGCCGTTCGGTCATCGTGGTCGGCCCGACGCTGAAGCTGCACCAGTGCGGCCTGCCCAAGCTCATGGCCATCGAGCTGTTCAAGCCCTTCATCTTCTCTCGCCTGGAAGCCATGGGCATCGCCACCACCATCAAGGCGGCGAAGAAGGAAGTGGAATCTGGCACGCCGGTGGTCTGGGACATTCTTGAAGAAGTCATCAAGGAACACCCGGTCCTGCTGAACCGCGCGCCGACGCTGCACCGCCTGGGCATCCAGGCCTTTGAGCCGGTGTTGATCGAAGGCAAGGCCATCCAGCTGCATCCGCTGGTGTGCTCGGCTTTCAACGCCGACTTCGACGGCGACCAGATGGCCGTGCACATTCCGCTGAGCATTGAAGCCCAGATGGAAGCCCGCACGCTGATGCTGGCCTCCAACAACGTGCTGTTCCCGGCGTCGGGCGAACCGTCCATCGTGCCGTCGCAAGACGTGGTGCTGGGCCTGTACTACGCCACCCGCGAGCGCATCAACGGCCGCGGCGAAGGCATGGTCTTCTCCGACATGCAGGAACTGCAGCGCGCACTGGACAACGGTGCGGTGGAAGTCACCGCCAAGATCAGCGTGCGCATGCCCGAGTGGACCAAGGGCGCGGACGGTGAATTCACGTCCGAGATCAAGCTGGTGAGCACGACCGTCGGTCGCGCGCTGCTGTCGGAAATCCTGCCCAAGGGCCTGCCCTTCAGCAACATCAACAAGGCGCTGAAGAAGAAGGAAATCAGCAAGCTGATCAACACGTCCTTCCGCAAGTGCGGCCTGAAGGAAACCGTGGTGCTGGCTGACAAGCTGCTGCAAGCGGGCTTCAAGCTGGCCACGCGCGCGGGCATCTCGATCGCCATCGACGACATGCTGGTGCCCAAGGAAAAGCCGGCCATGATCGAAAAGGCCGAGAAGGAAGTGAAGGAGATCGAGCAGCAGTACGTCTCGGGTCTTGTCACTGCCGGCGAGCGCTACAACAAGGTCGTGGACATCTGGGGCAAGACAGGCGACGAAGTCGGCAAGGTCATGATGCAGCAGCTGTCCAAGCAGAAGGTGCAGGACCGCCACGGCAAGGAAGTGGACCAGGAGTCCTTCAACTCCATCTACATGATGGCTGACTCCGGTGCCCGCGGTTCTGCAGCGCAGATCCGCCAGCTGGCGGGCATGCGCGGCCTGATGGCCAAGCCGGACGGCAGCATCATCGAAACGCCCATCACGGCCAACTTCCGTGAAGGCCTGAACGTGCTGCAGTACTTCATCTCCACCCACGGCGCCCGAAAGGGCCTGGCGGACACGGCGCTGAAGACGGCCAACTCAGGCTACCTGACACGCCGCCTGGTGGACGTCACGCAAGACCTGGTGGTGACGGAAGTCGACTGCGGCACCCAGAACGGCATGAACCGCCGCGCGCTGGTCGAAGGTGGTGAAGTCATCGAAAGTCTGCGCGACCGGATCCTCGGCCGCGTGACGGCGATCGAAGTGCTGCACCCCGAGACCCAGCAGATGATGGTCCCCGCCGGCACGATGCTGGACGAAGACACCATCGACGTGCTGGAAGCTGCGGGCGTGGACGAAGTCAAGGTCCGCACCGCGCTGACCTGCGACACGCGCTTCGGCATCTGCGGCAAGTGCTACGGACGCGACCTGGGCCGTGGTGGCCTGGTGAATACGGGCGAAGCCATCGGCGTGATCGCTGCGCAGTCCATTGGTGAGCCCGGCACCCAGCTGACGATGCGCACCTTCCACATCGGTGGTGCGGCTTCTCGTGCAGCCGTGGCCAGCAGCGTGGACGCCAAGAGCGACGGCATCATCGGCTTCAACGCCACGATGCGCTACGTGACCAACGGCAAGGGCGTGCTGGTGGTCATCTCTCGTTCCGGCGAGATCGTCATCTCCGACCAGCACGGCCGCGAGCGTGAACGCCACAAGCTGCCCTACGGCGCAACGCTGAACATCAAGCCCGACCAGACCATCAAGGCTGGTACCGTGCTGGCCAACTGGGACCCGCTGACCCGCCCGATCATCACGGAATTCGCCGGCAAGGCGAAGTTCGAGAACGTGGAAGAGGGCGTCACTGTTGCCAAGCAATTGGACGAAGTGACGGGCCTGTCGACCTTGGTGGTGATCGACTCCAAGCGCCGTGGTGCCATCAAGGTGGTGCGCCCGCAGGTCAAGCTGCTTGACGCGGCTGGTGTCGAGGTGAAGATCCCCGGTACCGACCACGCCGTGACCATCGGCTTCCCGGTCGGTTCGCTGATCCAGATCCGCGACGGCCAGGACCTGGCGCCTGGTGAAGTGCTGGCGCGTATCCCGATGGAAGGCCAGAAGACGCGCGACATCACAGGCGGCTTGCCGCGCGTGGCCGAGCTCTTCGAAGCGCGCAGCCCGAAGGATGTGGGCACGCTGGCCGAGATCACCGGCACGGTGTCCTTCGGCAAGGAAACCAAGGGCAAGGTCCGCCTGCAGATCACCGACCCGGAAGGCAAGGTCGACGAGATGCTGGTGCCCAAGGAGAAGAACATCCTGGTGCACGAAGGCCAGGTGGTGAACCGGGGCGAGCTGATCGTCGACGGCGCAGCAGACCCGCAGGACATCCTGCGCCTGCTGGGTATCGAGGAACTGGCCCGCTACATCGTTGACGAAGTGCAGGACGTGTACCGCTTGCAGGGTGTGAAGATCAACGACAAGCACATCGAGGTGATCGTTCGCCAGATGCTGCGCCGCGTGCAGATCACCAACACCGGCGACAGCAAGTACATCAACGGCGAACAGGTCGAACGTTCGGAGTTGCTGGACACCAACGACGCGCTGCGCGCCGCGGGCAAGGTCCCCGCGACGCACGCCGACGTGCTGCTGGGCATCACCAAGGCGTCGCTGTCGACCGACAGCTTCATCTCGGCGGCGTCCTTCCAGGAAACCACCCGCGTGCTCACCGAGGCTGCCATCATGGGCAAGCGCGACGAGTTGCGTGGCCTGAAGGAAAACGTCATCGTCGGCCGCCTGATCCCTGCCGGTACCGGCATGGCCTTCCACCAGGCCCGCAAGGCCAAGGAAGAGATGGACGAGACCGAGCGCCGTTCCATCGCGCTGCAGGAAGCCGAAGAACTGGCGGCTGTGCAGATGGCCCAGGTGGACGCCGACGCAGGGCACACGCCCGTGGGCGAGTAAGGCCTGCAGCTGCCTCGGCCGGGTTGACCGGGCGGGGTACAGGAAAGGGCGGCGCAAGCCGCCCTTTTTCTTGGGCGCGTCCAGCCCGACCCCGGGCCGCGCCTTACAGCCTTTCCCTGATGCCCGCTGGAGAGGCCGCCGTCTAGCATCCGCTTCAAGTGCACTCCACGGGAATGTCTTTGCAGCTGCTGCAGCTTGCGATCAGTGGCGCAGCCCAAGGCTGCATCTACGGCCTCATCGCACTGGGCTTCGTGCTCATCTACAAGGCCACGGAAACCGTCAGCTTCGCCCAGGGTGAGTTGATGATGCTGGGCGCTTTCTGCGGCCTGGCACTGCTGAAGCTGCTGGGCGTTCCATACTGGCTGGCGGTGCCTTGCAGCATCGCGGCCATGGGCCTCTTCGGCTGGCTGGTGGAACGCCTGGTGATCCGGCCCATCCTGGGTCAGCCGGCCTTTTCGATCGTGATGCTGACCATCGGCATCAGCTACGTGGTGCGGGGCCTGATCACCATGATCCCGAGCCTGGGCACGGACACGCACACCTTGCCCGTGCCCTACGCTGGCGAGACCTTCGCGCTGGGGCGCTTGGTGCTTGATGCATCGCAACTGGTCATCATCGCGTCGACCGCGGTGCTGTGTGGTGGCCTATACGCGCTGTTCCGCTTCAGCAAGGTCGGCGTCGCCATGCAGGCCTCGTCGCAGAACCAGTTGGCGGCCTACTACATGGGCATTCCGGTGCAGCGGCTCAATGGGCTGGTATGGGCCCTGGCGTCTGCCGTTGCGGCTGTGGCGGGCTTGTTGCTGGCGCCCGTGACCTTCGTGCACGCCAACATGGGGCTCATCGGCCTGAAGGCCTTCCCTGCCGCCGTGGTGGGTGGATTTGGCAGCCTGCCGGGCGCCATCGTGGGCGGTCTGGTCATTGGCCTGGTGGAGTCCTTTGCCGGCTTCTACCTGCCTGAAGGCGTCAAGGATGTTGCCGCCTACGTGGTGGTGCTGCTGATGCTGATGGTCAAGCCGAACGGCCTGTTCGGCCCCAGCCTGCGCAAGAAGGTGTAGACATGGCCCCCAAGCTTGTCGTTTCGCGCCTTCGCTGCCCCCCAGGGGGGCGCTCAACCGCCTTGGGGCGGCCTGGTGGCGGTTGACCCATGCGCTTTATCTTCAAGACCGGCTACGACCAGGACATCCGCCTGGCCAAGCATGGCGGACATCAACTCTGGTACGGGCTTCTGATGGCCCTGCTGCTGGCCGCGCCCTGGTGGCTGGAGAGCTACGGCCTGGCGCAGCTGACCTTTGTGTTGATCTACAGCATCGTGGGCCTGGGCCTGATGCTTTTGGCGGGCTTCACGGGCCTGTTCTCGATCGGGCACGCCGCCTTCCTGGGCGTGGGCGCCTACACGCAGGCGGTACTGGCAGCCAAGGGTTGGCCGTTTCCGGTGTCGATCGCAGCCGCTGCGACCTTGTCCGCCCTGGTGGGCGCGGTGGTGGGCCTGCCTGCGCTGCGGGTGAAGGGCATCTACCTCGGCATCGCCACACTGTCCTTCGGCTTCATCGTGGAAGAAGGACTGGCGCGCTGGGAAAGCGTCACTGGCGGCAACGCCGGCATGGCGGTGGGCACGCTGCAGGCCTTCGGCTGGCAGGCCGACAGCGACGTGAAGTTCTACTTCGTCTGCCTGGTCTTGACCGTGGCCTGCACGCTGGTGGTGCTGAACCTGTTGCGCAGCCCGACGGGACGTGCCTTCGTCGCCATCCGCGACAGCGAGATCTCGGCGCAGAGCATGGGCATCCACCTGGCGTCCTACAAGACGCTGTCCTTTGCCATCTCGGCTGCCATGGCGGGCATTGGGGGCGCGTTGTATGCGCATGCGATCCGATTCCTGTCGCCGGACCAGTTCAACATCGTGCAGAGCATCGACTTGCTGCTGATGGTGGTGATCGGCGGACTTGGCAGCGTGCATGGCGCATTCCTGGGCGCGATCTTTCTCATCGGCATGCCGCAGGCCATCTCGGCGCTGAAGGACTATCTGCCAGACGCCGTGGGCCAGGCGCCTGGCCTGAAGGCGGTGATCTACGGCGCCGTGCTGATCGCCTTCGTGCTCTTCGAACCCATGGGCCTGTACGGCCGCTGGCTCAAG
Source organism: uncultured beta proteobacterium (assembly GCA_963750785.1). Classification (GTDB taxonomy): domain Bacteria; phylum Pseudomonadota; class Gammaproteobacteria; order Burkholderiales; family Burkholderiaceae_C; genus Rubrivivax. Next base: position 1,174,768 of record CAVVSC010000017.1, read on the forward strand.
GTGCGCACCTGGTTCCAACTGTTCCCGTTCTACCGCCAGGGCCTGTTCAAGCGGCAGAAGGCGTTTCAGAAATCCGATCGGTTGAAATGAACCTGCCAGCCGCGCCCGCCGACAACGTGCTGCTGCAAGCCCGCGGCCTGCAGGTGCGTTTTGGCGGCGTGCTGGCCGTCAACAACGTGAGTTTCGACGTGAAGCGCGGTGAGGTCTTCACGCTCATCGGCCCCAATGGCGCAGGCAAGACGACGGTCTTCAACCTCATCAGCCGCATCTACACACCCACGGCTGGCGACCTGCTCTTTGAAGGCCAGCCGCTCGCCGCAGTGCCGCCACACCAGGTGGCGCCGCTGGGCATTGCGCGCACTTTCCAGAACATCGAACTGTTTGAACACGCCACCGTGCTGCAGAACCTGCTGATCGGCCGCCACATCCGCCACCGCCGGCGCGTGTGGGCCGAGATGCTGTTCCTGCCCAGCGTGCGCGAGGCCGAACGCCAGACACGGCTGAAGGTGGAAGAGGTCATCGAATTTCTGGACCTGCAGCACTACCGCGACACCCTGGTTGCCGGGTTGCCCTACGGTGTGCGCAAGGTGGTGGAACTGGCGCGTGCACTGTCCACCGAGCCCAAGCTGCTGCTCCTGGACGAGCCGTCTTCAGGCCTCAATGTCGAAGAAACCGGCGACATGGCTTTCTGGATCGAGGACATCCAGAAGGACCTGGGCATCACCGTGCTGATGGTCGAGCACGACATGAGCCTGGTGTCGCGTGTCAGCGACCGGGTGCTGGCCATGAACCAGGGTGAAGTGCTGGCGATGGGTACGCCGGCCGAGGTGCAGTCGCACCCGGGTGTGGTGGAGGCCTACCTGGGCACCGCCGATGACGCCACGTCGCTGCGGAGGGGCCGCGCATGACGGCCGCGCTGCCCGTGCTGAAGCTCAGCAATGTTGAAAGCGCCTATGGGCCGATCCGGGCGATCCGCGGCGTCAGCCTGCAGGTGCACGCCGGCAGCATCGTCACCGTGCTGGGCAGCAATGGCGCGGGCAAGACGACGATCCTGAAGACCATCTCCGGCATCCTCGACCCGCGCAAGGGCACGGTGGAATTCAAGGGCGCCAACATCACCGCGCGCGACCCGGCCTTCATCGTGCGCCAGGGCTTGTCGCACGTGCCCGAGGGGCGCGAGGTCTTTCCGTTGCTGTCCGTGCACGACAACCTGCAGATGGGCGCCTACACCCGCAGCGACCGGGACGCCGTGGCACGCGACATGGATATGGTCTTCGGCTATTTCCCCATCTTGCGCGAACGCGAGCGGCAAGACGCGGGCTTGCTGTCCGGCGGCCAGCAGCAGATGCTGGCCATCAGCCGAGCGCTGATGGCTGCGCCTTCGCTGATCTTGCTGGACGAGCCCAGCCTGGGCCTGAGTCCCAAGCTGACCAAGGAGATCTTCGAGATCGTCGTGCGCATCAACCGCGAGCGCGGCACCACCTTCCTGCTGGTCGAGCAGAACGCCAACATGGCGCTCAATGCTGCAGACTTTGGCTACGTGCTGGAAAACGGCCGCATCGTCATGGAAGACAGCTGCGAACGCCTGCGCGAGAAGGACGACATCAAGGAGTTCTACCTCGGCATGAAGGAAGCCGGCGCGCGCGGTGAGCGGCGCTGGAAGAAGAAGAAAACCTGGCGCTGAGCATGAGCAATCTCTGGGACCCCAGCCGCATCCAGCCGCGCTTTGAAGTTGTGGTGCCGGGCGACACCCTGCCCGAGCTTTTGCTCCAGGCGGCCACGCGGCGTGCGGGCCAGGTTTGGATGCGCGAAAAGCAGCTGGGCATCTGGCGGGAGTGGACTTGGGACCAGACGCTGACGGCCGTGCGCGAAGTCGCCATGGGACTGGTGTCGCTGGCCTTTGTGAAGGGCGATTGCGCGTCCATCCTGTCCAACACGGTGGTGGACTGGGTGCTGGCCGACCTGGGCGTGCTGTGCGCGGGCGGGGTGTCCAACGGCATCTACCCCACGGACGCGCCGTCGCAGGTGCACTACCTGTGCGCGGACTCGGCCACGTCCATCTTGTTCGTGGAAGACGACGAGCAACTGGACAAGGCGCTGCAGGTGCGCAGCGAGTGTCCCAAGCTGCGGCGTATCGTCGTCTTCGACACCGAAGGCCTGCGTCGCTTCCACGATCCCATGGTGATGAGCCTGGCGGAACTGCGGGAACAGGGGGCCGCCTACGACCGAGCGCACCCCGGTGAGTTCGAAGCCCGCGTGGCCTCAGCCAGGCCCGAAGACCTGGCCATCCTGATCTACACCTCCGGCACCACCGGGCGGCCCAAGGGCGCCATGCACAGCCACCGCGGGCTGCTGCACACCGTGCGCGGCTACAACACGCTTATTGCGCAGGACGAACGCGACGAGCGCATGTGTTTCCTGCCGTTGTGCCACGTGGCCGAGCGGGTGGGCGGTGAGTACTTTGCGCTGTACACGGGGTCGGTGCTGAACTTTGTCGAAAACCCCGACACCGTGCCCGAGAACGTGCGCGAGATCGCGCCCACCGTGTTCACCGCCGTGCCGCGGGTGTGGGAGAAGTTCTACTCGTCCGTGATGATCACGCTGAAGGAGTCAGGTCGTTTCCAGCAGGCGGTTTACACGTGGGCCATTGGCGTTGGCCAGCAGGTGGCGCGGCGGGTGCTGGACGGCCAACCCGTGTCCGCGAGCTTGAAGGCCCGCTTCACTCTGGCGCGCTGGCTGGCCTTGGACAACGTGCGGCGCCTGATCGGCATCCACCGGGCGCGCTTTCTGGTAACGGGGGCCGCGCCCATCGCGCCGGACCTCATCCGCTGGTACCTGGCACTGGGCGTGCCGATGTTGGAAGTCTGGGGCCAGACGGAGAGCTGTGGCGCATCGACCGGCATGCCTGCGGGGCGCATCAAGCCCGGTTCCATCGGTCCCGCCTGTGGCTTCAATGAAGTGAAGGTGGACTCGGCCACCGGTGAGCTGCTGATCCGCGGCGCCAACGTCTTCATGGGCTACCTGAACCAGCCCGACAAGACGGCCGAGACCATTGACGCCGAAGGTTGGCTGCACACCGGCGACGTGGGCCGCGTCGACGAAGACGGCTATTTCCGCATCACCGACCGCATGAAGGACATCATCATCACGGCCGGCGGCAAGAACGTGACGCCCAGCGAGATCGAGAACGAACTGAAGTTCTCGCCCTACGTCACCGACGCGGTGGTGATCGGCGACAAGCGCGCCTACCTGACCGTGCTGGTCATGATCGACCTGGACAACGTGGAGCGCTTTGCGCAGGAACACGACGTGCCGTTTTCCAACTACGCGAGCCTCACCAAGGCGCGCGAGGTGCTGGACCTGATCCAGGCCGAGATCGACAAGGTCAACGCCAAGTTCGCCCGCGTGGAGCAGATCAAGTCCTTCCGGCTGCTGGACACGCAGCTCACCGCCGACGACGAAGAACTCACCCCCACCATGAAGCTCAAACGCAGTTTCGTGCAGAAGAAGTACGCTGCGCTGATCGAGTCCATGTACCGCGGCGCGGCCTGACCCGCCCCCGGCCCTTTCTGCAACACCCCAAGGAGACAAGCGATGAAGACTGCACTCAACACCCTGGCCATTGCGGCCGCGCTCGCATTGCCGCTGGCGCATTCCCAGGCCCAGGCGCAGAACAGCCAGGGCGTCAGCAAGACAGAGCTCGTGCTGGGCTCCATCCAGGACTTGTCCGGCCCGCTGGCTGGGTTTGGCAAGCAGATCCGCCTGGGCATGATGCTGCGCGTGGACGAACTGAACGAGCAGGGCGGCATCGGCGGCCGCAAGCTGAAGCTCCTGTTCGAGGACTCGGGCTACGACCCGCGCAAAGCGGTGCTGGCGGCGCAGAAGCTGGTCAACCAGGACAAGATCTTCATGATGGTGGGCCACCTTGGCACGGCGCAGAACATGGCCGCCATGCCGGTGCAGTTTGAAAAGAACGTCATCAACTTCCTGCCCGTCACGGCGGCGCGCGAGATGTACGAGCCCTTCCACAAGCTCAAGTACAGCTTTGCCGCGCCGTACTACGACCAGATGCGGACCACCTTGCCCAAGCTGGTGAAGGACAAGGCGGCGAAGAAGGTCTGCACGATCTACCAGGACGACGATTTTGGCCTGGAGGTGATGCGCGGTGGCGAGGCAGGCCTGAAGAGCATCGGCATGGAGTTCGTCGAGAAGACCACCTTCAAGCGTGGCGCCACCGACTTCTCGTCGCAGGTGGCCAAGATGAAAGCGGCGGATTGCGATTTCGTGGTCCTGGGCACCATCATCCGCGAGACCATCGGCACCATAGGCGAAGCGCGCAAGACCGGATTCAACCCGACTTTCATGGGTTCCAGTGCGGCCTACACAGACCTGATCCACAAGCTGGGCGGCAAGGCGATGGACGGCCTCTACGCCACCATGACTGTGCAGAACCCCTACACCGATGACGCCTCGCAACCGATCCGCTTCTGGGCCAACAAGTACAAGACCAAGTTCAACGAAGACCCGACGGTGTTTTCGGTCTACGGTTACTCGATCATCGACCTCTTCAACAGGGCAGCCCAGAAGGCCGGCACCAACCTCAGCACCGAAAGCTTCATCAAGGCCATGGACACCATGGTGGTACCGCCGGACATCTTTGGTTCTGCCGAAGCCACCTACACCGGCACCAAGCGGTTGGGCAGCGACTTGTCCCGCCTTTCACAGATCCAGGAAGGGCGCTGGAAGGTGATGTCCGAGTACGTCAAGCCCGCAAAGTGAATGGCCGCTGGGCTGCAATCCAGCTTTCTGGCGGCGCGATCTGCAGGCCTCGGCCGGCGGCGCGCCGTTTCAGTTTCAGAAGTGCGCGGTCGCGTGTCAGCAGCCAACTGGCTTGGCGGGCCAGCGCCAGTTCGATGAAGATCTGGTCGTCGGGGTCGCTGCACAGCAGCGGGCTGGCTTGCGGGTGCGGAGGGTCGGAACTCAGCAAAGCCAGCCGGTCGAAATATGCGAGCGTGTGCTCACTGTCAGGTTCCCATGCTTGCAGCGACGGGTAGGCCAGGGCCCGGCGCAATTCCTCACGCATCCTCGGGCAGGCGGCCCAGGCCACGGTCCCAGCTTTCAGTGCTGCGGCCAGCGCCACGACGCGGGGGTCCTTGAACACCAAGCAATCCAGGACCACGTTGGTGTCCAGCACCAGCAGGCTGGGTTTTGGAGGCACTTCGGCAGCAGGAATGTCGGGCTCGCTTGCTGCCATGGCTGGCGACGAATATACTAGAAGGCTTTTCCGCCAACTTTGGCGATGCATGCCCATGCGCGCAAGCGTGCGTGGCGGTCCGCCCAAAGCCCAGCGAGTCCGGGGCGCGGGAAAGAATTCATCCACAGCGTAACTTCAAACGGGAACAAGTTACCCATGCCAACTATCAACCAGCTCGTGCGCTTCGGCCGAGAGGCCGAAACCACCAAGAGCAAGTCGCCGGCGATGCAAAACTCGCCCCAGCGGCGCGGTGTGTGCACCCGCGTGTACACCACCACGCCCAAGAAGCCGAACTCGGCCCTGCGGAAGGTCGCCAAGGTGCGCCTGACCAACGGGTTTGAAGTCATCTCCTACATCGGCGGTGAAGGCCACAACCTGCAGGAACACAGCGTCGTGCTGGTTCGCGGCGGTCGTGTCAAGGACCTGCCTGGTGTTCGTTACCACATCGTCCGCGGTTCGCTGGACCTGCAAGGCGTCAAGGATCGCAAGCAATCGCGCTCCAAGTACGGCGCCAAGCGTCCCAAGAAGGCCTGACAGGCCAGACCCATTTGCGGCGGCTTCATTCGCATGTCGAAGAAGAGCGCGCCGAGTAAGTGAAGGGCCTTGATGACCCTTCGCGGCACTGAAAAACGGTGCCAACTGAAACTGAAAAAGGAAGACTCCCATGCCACGTCGTCGCGAAGTACCCAAACGCGAAATCCTCCCGGACCCGAAGTTCGGCTCCGTCGATCTGTCCAAGTTCATGAACGTCATCATGGAATCGGGCAAGAAGGCCGTCGCCGAGCGCATCATTTACGGTGCCCTCGAGCAGGTCGAGCAGAAGGCCGGCAAGGACCCGCTGGAAATCTTCATGGTCGCGCTGAACAACATCAAGCCGATGGTCGAAGTGAAGTCCCGCCGCGTGGGCGGTGCGAACTACCAAGTTCCCGTGGAAGTTCGCCCCGTTCGCCGGCAGGCTCTGGCCATGCGCTGGTTGAAGGAAAGCGCCCGCAAGCGCGGAGAAAAGAGCATGGCCGCACGCCTGGCCAATGAGTTGCTCGAAGCTTCCGAAGGCCGCGGCGGCGCGGTCAAGAAGCGCGACGAAGTCCACCGCATGGCTGAAGCGAACAAGGCGTTCTCGCACTTCCGCTTCTAACAACGTCTTCCTGGCCGCCTTTACGGGTTAGCACTAACCCGGAGGCGGCCCCTGCATTTGGAGAAAGATCATGGCCCGCAAGACCCCCATCGAGCGCTACCGCAACATTGGTATCAGCGCACACATCGATGCCGGCAAGACCACCACCACCGAACGCATCCTGTTCTACACGGGTGTGAACCACAAGATCGGTGAGGTGCACGACGGCGCGGCCACGATGGACTGGATGGAGCAGGAGCAGGAGCGTGGCATCACGATCACGTCCGCTGCGACCACCTGTTTCTGGAAGGGCATGGACCTGAGCCATCCCGAGCACCGCATCAACATCATCGACACCCCCGGACACGTGGACTTCACCATCGAGGTGGAGCGTTCCATGCGCGTTCTGGACGGCGCCTGCATGGTGTACTGCGCCGTGGGCGGCGTGCAGCCGCAGTCTGAAACCGTCTGGCGCCAGGCCAACAAGTACAAGGTGCCCCGTCTGGCGTTCGTCAACAAGATGGACCGCACGGGTGCGAACTTCTTCAAGGTCTATGACCAGATGAAGGTGCGCCTGAAGGCCAACCCGGTGCCCGTGGTCATCCCTATCGGCGCCGAAGAAAACTTCACCGGCGTGATCGACCTCATCGTGATGAAGTCGATCATCTGGGACGAGGCTTCGCAAGGCATGAAGTTCGCGTACCACGATATTCCGGCCGAACTGCTGGCCGATGCCAAGAAGTGGCGCGAGAACCTGCTTGAAGCGGCCGCCGAAGCCAGCGAAGAGCTGATGAACAAGTACCTGGAATCGGGCGACCTGACCGAGGCCGAGATCATCCATGGCATCCGCACCCGCACCATCGCGGCCGAGATCCAACCGATGTTCTGCGGCACCGCCTTCAAGAACAAGGGTGTGCAGCGCATGCTCGACGGCGTGATCGACTTCATGCCGTCGCCCGCCGACATTCCTCCTGTCCCCGGCACTGACGATGACGACCAACCGGTCGTGCGCTATCGCACCGACGAAGAGAAGTTCTCTGCCTTGGCCTTCAAGCTGATGACAGACCCGTACGTCGGCCAGCTGACTTTTGTGCGCGTGTATTCCGGCGTGCTGAAGTCCGGCGACTCGGTCTACAACCCGATCCGCGGCAAGAAGGAACGCATCGGCCGGATCCTGCAGATGCACGCCAACCAGCGCGAAGAAATCAAGGAAATCCTGGCCGGTGACATCGCCGCCTGCGTGGGTTTGAAGGACGTGACCACGGGCGAAACCCTGTGCGACCCGACCTCCATCATCACGCTGGAAAAGATGATCTTCCCGGAGCCGGTGATTTCGCAGGCCGTCGAGCCCAAGACCAAGGCCGACCAGGAAAAGATGGGCATCGCCCTGGGCCGTCTGGCGCAGGAGGATCCCTCGTTCCGCGTCAAGACCGACGAAGAATCCGGCCAGACCATCATCTCCGGCATGGGCGAACTGCACCTGGAAATCATCGTCGACCGCATGAAGCGCGAATTCGGCGTGGAAGCCAATGTCGGCAAGCCGCAGGTGGCCTACCGCGAGACCATCCGCAAGATGGTGTCGGACGTGGAAGGCAAGTTCGTGCGCCAGTCCGGTGGCAAGGGCCAGTACGGCCACGTTGTGCTGAAGATCGAGCCGCAGGAGCCGGGCAAGGGCTTCGAGTTCGTCGACGCCATCAAGGGCGGTGTGGTGCCGCGCGAATTCATTCCCGCCGTCAAGAAGGGCATTGAAGACACGCTGCCGAATGGTGTGCTGGCGGGCTACCCCGTGGTGGACGTGAAGGTTTCGCTGACCTTCGGTTCGTACCACGAGGTGGACTCGAATGAAAACGCCTTCAAGATGGCTGCGTCCATGGGTTTCAAGGACGGCTGCCGCAAGGCGTCGCCGGTGATCCTGGAGCCGATGATGGCCGTGGAAGTGGAAACGCCTGAGGACTATGCAGGTGGTGTGATGGGCGACTTGTCGTCACGTCGTGGCATGGTGCAGGGCATGGACGACATGCCTGGCGGCGGCAAGGTCATCAAGGCCGAAGTGCCGCTGTCCGAGATGTTCGGCTACAGCACCACGCTGCGGTCGATGTCGCAAGGCCGCGCCACGTACACGATGGAGTTCAAGCACTACGCTGAGGCTCCCAAGAACGTGGCTGACGCGATCATCACCGCTCGTGGCAAGTAAGCGCGGCAAGTAAGACTTTCAGAGCTGGTCTTCGCGAGGGTTGCGCCTGCTGCCAGTGGCAGGCGGTCAGCAGCCCACGCGGAAACCTAAAACCGATTCACTGGCAATGCTCTTTTTTGGAGATTGAGACATGGCAAAAGGTAAATTCGAGCGCACCAAGCCGCACGTGAACGTGGGGACGATTGGTCACGTGGACCATGGCAAGACGACGCTGACGGCGGCGATCACGACGGTGCTGTCGGCCAAGTTTGGCGGCGAAGCCAAGGCGTACGACCAGATTGATGCGGCGCCGGAAGAAAAGGCCCGCGGCATCACCATCAACACCGCGCACGTTGAATACGAGACGGCCAACCGGCACTATGCCCACGTGGACTGCCCGGGACACGCCGACTACGTCAAGAACATGATCACAGGTGCCGCCCAGATGGACGGCGCCATCCTGGTGTGCTCGGCCGCTGACGGCCCCATGCCCCAGACCCGCGAGCACATCCTGCTGGCCCGCCAGGTCGGCGTGAAGTACATCATCGTCTTCCTGAACAAGTGCGACATGGTCGACGACGCCGAGCTCCTGGAGCTGGTGGAAATGGAAGTGCGCGAACTGCTGGACAAGTACGACTTCCCTGGCGACGCCACCCCCATCATCCACGGCAGCGCCAAGCTGGCCATGGAAGGCGACAAGGGCGAACTCGGCGAAGGCGCCATCATGAAGCTGGCCGACGCCCTGGACTCCTACATCCCGCAGCCCGAGCGAGCCATTGACGGCGCGTTCCTGATGCCCGTGGAAGACGTCTTCTCCATCTCTGGCCGCGGCACCGTGGTCACGGGCCGGGTCGAGCGAGGCATCGTCAAGGTCGGCGAAGAAATCGAAATCGTCGGCATCAAGGCGACGCAAAAGACCACCTGCACCGGCGTGGAAATGTTCAGGAAGCTGCTGGACCAGGGCCAGGCGGGCGACAACGTCGGCATCCTGCTGCGCGGCACCAAGCGCGAAGAAGTCGAGCGGGGTCAAGTGCTGTGCAAGCCGGGCAGCATCAAGCCGCACACCCACTTCACGGCCGAGATCTACGTCCTGAGCAAGGAAGAAGGCGGCCGCCACACGCCGTTCTTCAACAACTACCGTCCCCAGTTCTACTTCCGCACGACGGACGTGACCGGCGCGGTGGAACTGCCCAAGGACAAGGAAATGGTCATGCCGGGAGACAACGTCAGCATCACGGTGAAGCTGATCGCCCCCATCGCCATGGAAGAAGGCCTGCGCTTCGCCATCCGCGAAGGCGGTCGCACCGTCGGCTCCGGCGTCGTCGCCAAGATCATCGAGTAAGGGGAGCGGACATGTCCAAGCAAAAGATCCGCATCCGCCTGAAGGCGTTTGACTACAAGCTGATCGACCAATCCGCACAGGAAATCGTCGAAACCGCCAAGCGCACCGGCGCCATCGTCAAGGGTCCCGTGCCCCTGCCGACGCGCATGCAGCGTTTCGACATCCTGCGCTCGCCGCACGTCAACAAGACCAGCCGCGACCAGTTCGAGATCCGCACGCACCAACGCCTGATGGACATCGTCGACCCCACCGACAAGACCGTGGACGCGCTGATGAAGCTCGACCTGCCGGCTGGCGTGGACGTCGAAATCAAGCTGCAGTAAACGGCGACAAGCCAGCCTCGCGGGGCCAGGTAGTTGCGGGTTCGCCCGCAACTGCTATACTCGCGGGCTTTTGACGACGGCCTAAAGCCGTCGCCGCATTGGCCCAAAGGGCCAATGAACCGCCCAGGCAGTCTTCCAAGGCTGATCAGGGCGGCCGCCCCGGCCAATCGATGTCGGGATCGTGAACAAGGCGTGGGAGATTCCTGCGCTGGAGAAAACCATGAGCATGAGCGAACAGCTCGGCTTGCTGGGCCGCAAGGTGGGCATGATGCGCATCTTCACGGACGATGGCGACGCCATTCCCGTGACGGTGCTGGACGTGTCCAACAACCGCGTCACGCAGGTCAAGACAGCCGACACTGACGGCTACAGCGCGCTGCAAATAGCGTTCGGCGCCCGCAAGGCCAGCCGTGTCTCGAAGCCCGAAGCCGGTCATCTGGCCAAGGCCGGCGTCGAGGCAGGCACCATCCTCAAGGAATTCCGCGTCACCGCGGACATCGCGGGCCAGTACAAGGCCGGTGCGGTGGTTCCTGTGAGCGTGTTTGCCGCTGGCCAGAAGGTTGACGTGCAAGGTACGTCCATCGGCAAGGGCTTTGCCGGCACTATCAAGCGCCACAACTTCAAGTCGCAGCGCGCGTCGCACGGCAACAGCCGTTCGCACAACGTGCCGGGCTCGATCTCGATGGCCCAGGACCCGGGCCGTGTGTTCCCGGGCAAAAAGATGACGGGCCAGATGGGCGACGAGACCATCACCACGCAGAACCTGGATGTGGTTCGTGTGGACGAAGCGCGCTCGCTGCTGCTGGTCCGCGGTGCGGTGCCGGGCAGCAAGAACGGCCATGTGGTCGTTCGTCCCGCCATCAAGGCCCGCTCCAAGAAAGCGGAGGCCTGAGCATGCAACTCGAAATGTTGAACGACCAGGGTCAGGCCACCTCCAAAGTGGACGCGCCTGACACCGTGTTCGCACGCGACTACAACGAAGCCCTGGTGCACCAGATCGTCGTGGCCTTCCAGGCCAACGCACGCCAAGGCACCCGCGCCCAATTGGACCGCGGCGAAGTCAAGCACAGCACCAAGAAGCCGTTCCGCCAGAAGGGCACCGGCCGCGCCCGCGCCGGTATGACGTCCTCGCCGCTCTGGCGTGGCGGTGGCCGCATCTTCCCGAACCGTCCTGACGAGAACTTCTCGCAGAAGGTCAACAAGAAGATGTACCGCGCCGGCATGGCGTCCATCCTGTCTCAGCTCGCCCGTGACGGCCGCCTGGCAGTCGTGGACAGCCTGAGCATCGAAGCGCCCAAGACCAAGTTGCTGGCGTCCAAGTTCAAGGCCATGGGCCTTGGCACGAACACCACCAATTCGGTGCTCGTCATTGCCGACCAGATCGACGACAACCTGGCGCTGGCCAGCCGCAACCTGCCCAACGTGCTGGTTGTGGAGCCGCGTTACGCCGACCCCCTGTCGCTGGTCTTCTACAAGAAGGTCCTGGTGACCAAGGGCGCGATCGAGCAGCTCAAGGAGATGTTCGCATGAGCCGCGTCAATCCGACTCCCGCCGAAATGAAGTTCGACGAAGGCCGTCTGGCGCAAGTGCTGGTGGCGCCGATCATTTCCGAGAAGGCCACGCGCATCGGCGAGAAGCAGAACCAGGTTCTCTTCAAGGTCCTGCGCGACGCCACCAAGCCGGAAATCAAGGCTGCGGTGGAGCTGATGTTCAAGGTTCAGGTGGCCTCCGTCAGCACCACCGTGCAAAAGGGCAAGGTCAAGCGCTTCGGCCGCACCATCGGCCGCCGCGACCACGTCAAGAAGGCGTACGTGTCGCTGAAGCCGGGCCAGGAGCTCAACTTCTCCGGGGAGGCCGCTTAAATGGCTATCGTCAAGGTCAAACCCACTTCGCCCGGCCGCCGTGGCGTGGTGAAGGTGGTGCACAAGCACCTGCACAAGGGCGCGCCCGAAGCCTCGCTGCTCGAGCCGCAAAAGCAGAATTCTGGCCGGAACAACAACGGCCATATCACGATGCGCCACAAGGGCGGTGGTCACAAGCACCACTACCGCGTGGTCGACTTCGTGCGCAACAAGGATGGCATTCCGGCGAAGGTCGAGCGTATTGAATACGACCCCAACCGCACCGCCCACATTGCACTGCTGTGCTACGCCGACGGCGAACGCCGCTACGTCATCGCCCCGCGCGGTGTCGAAGCCGGTGCCACGCTGATGAGCGGCGCCGAGGCGCCGATCAAGGCTGGCAACACGCTGCCCATCCGCAACATCCCCGTCGGCTCCATCATCCACTGCGTGGAAATGATGCCAGGCAAGGGTGCGCAGATCGCGCGCTCCGCCGGTGCCAGCGTGACGTTGATGGCCCGCGAAGGCATCTACGCGCAGCTCCGCTTGCGCTCGGGTGAGGTTCGCAAGATCCATATCGATTGCCGCGCCACCATCGGTGAAGTGAGCAACGAAGAGCACAGCCTGCGCCAATACGGCAAGGCTGGCGCCATCCGCTGGAGAGGCATCCGCCCGACCGTGCGTGGCGTCGCCATGAACCCGGTCGACCACCCGCACGGTGGCGGCGAGGGCCGTACGGGCGAAGCGCAGCCGCAGGTGTCGCCGTGGAACACGCTGACCAAGGGCTACCGCACCCGCAACAACAAGCGCACGCAGACGATGATCGTCTCGCGTCGCAAGAAGTGAGGTCGTAGAACATGACCCGTTCACTCAAGAAAGGTCCCTTCGTGGACCACCACCTGCTGGCCAAGGTCGAGAAGGCCTCTGCCATCAAGGACAAGAAGCCGATCAAGACCTGGTCGCGCCGCAGCACCATCCTGCCGGAATTCATCGGCTTGACGGTGGCCGTTCACAACGGCAAGCAGCACGTGCCTGTGTACGTGACCGACCAGATGGTCGGCCACAAGCTCGGCGAATTCGCTCTCACCCGCTTGTTCAAGGGTCACCCCGCGGACAAGAAGGCCAAGAAGTAAGGAGCCAATGAACATGGCAACCGAAACCAAGGCCATCGTGCGCGGTGTGCGTCTGTCGGCCGACAAGGGCCGCCTCGTCGCCGACATGATCCGCGGCAAGAAGGTCGATCAGGCTCTCAACATCCTGAGCTTCACGCAGAAGAAGGCCGCCGGCATCATCAAGAAGGCTGTCGACTCTGCGGTGGCCAATGCTGAGCACAACGACGGCGCGGACATCGACGAGCTGAAGATCAAGAGCATCTATGTCGAGCAGGGCGCTGTGCTCAAGCGCTTCTCGGCACGTGCAAAGGGCCGCGGCGCGCGCATCAGCAAGGGCACCTGCCACATCTACGTGACCGTGGGGAACTAAGAGCATGGGACAGAAGATTCACCCGACCGGGTTCCGCCTTGCCGTTACACGTGCATGGCAGAGCCGCTGGTTCGCAACCAAGGCCAACTTCGCCACGATGCTGGCCGAAGACCTGCGTGTCCGCGAATACCTGAAGACCAAGCTCAAGAGTGCCGCTGTCTCGCGCATCCTGATCGAGCGTCCCGCCAAGAACGCCCGCATCACCATCTTCTCGGCCCGTCCGGGCGTGGTGATCGGCAAGAAGGGCGAGGACATCGAGAACCTGAAGGCCGAATTGGGCCGCCGCCTGGGCGTGCCGGTGGCAGTGAACATCGAAGAGATTCGGAAGCCCGAAGTCGATGCACAACTGATCGCTGACAGCATCACGCAGCAGCTCGAAAAGCGCATCATGTTCCGCCGCGCCATGAAGCGCGCGATGCAGAACGCGATGCGCCTGGGCGCCCAGGGCATCAAGATCATGTCTTCGGGTCGGCTGAACGGCATCGAAATCGCTCGTTGCGAGTGGTACCGCGAAGGTCGCGTGCCGCTTCACACCCTGAAGGCCGACATCGACTACGGCTTCTCCGAAGCCAAGACGACCTACGGCGTGATCGGCGTGAAGGTGTGGGTCTACCGCGGTGACCGCCTGGCCAACGGCGAAGCCCCGCAGCTGCCCAAGACTGAAAATGACAACGAGCGCCGTGACCGCCGTGGCCCGCGTCCTGACGGGCGTCCGGGCGGTGCACCGGGTGGCCGCGGCCGCCCTGGCGCCGACCGTGGCCCGCGTGCTGATGCTGCCGCGCCCGCTGCTGCCGCGCCGGCCGCACCTGCTGGCGACGGACCCAAGGGTCCGGCTGTCAAGCGCGTGCGCCGCGCTGCGCCTCCCGCCGCTGGCGGCGAGACCAAAGGAGAATAACGATGCTGCAACCCGCACGTCGCAAGTTCCGCAAGGAACACAAGGGCCGTAACACGGGTATTGCCACCCGTGGCGCCGCTGTCTCGTTCGGCGAATTCGGCCTGAAGGCCACCGAACGTGGCCGTATCACGGCTCGCCAGATCGAAGCTGCCCGCCGGGCGATCAGCCGACACATCAAACGGGGCGGCCGCATCTTCATCCGCATCTTCCCTGACAAGCCGATTTCGCAAAAGCCGGCCGAAGTGCGGATGGGTAACGGCAAGGGCAACCCTGAGTACTACGTGGCCGAGATCCAGCCGGGCAAGGTCCTGTACGAGATCAACGGTGTTCCCGAGCAACTGGCTCGCGAAGCCTTCCTGCTGGCATCGGCCAAGCTGCCCCTGAAGTGCACCTTTGTCGCACGCCAGGTCGGCACCTGATCGGAAAGAGACGCAACATGAAAACCTCCGAACTGCGCGCCAAGGACATCGCGGCGCTCGAGAAGGAAGTCTCCGACCTGCTGAAGGCCCATTTCGGCCTGCGCATGCAGAAGGCGACGCAACAGCTCACGAACCACACGCAACTGGGCAACACCCGCCGCGACGTGGCCCGCGTGAAGACCATCATTGCCGAGAAGAAGAGGGCCGCGAAATGAGCGAAACCCAACAAGCCGAACCGGTGACCAACACCCGCACCTTGATCGGCCGTGTCGTCAGCGACAAGCGCGCCAAGACCGTGACCGTGCTGGTCGAGCGCCGCAATGCTCACGAGCTGTACGGCAAGATCGTCGGCAAGTCTTCCAAGTACCACGCCCACGACGAAAAGAACGAGGCGAAGATGGGTGACCTGGTCGAGATCTCCGAAGGCCGGCCGATCAGCAAGACCAAGAGCTGGACGGTGACCCGCATGGTCGAAAGAGCCAAGCTGGTCTAAAGACCCTGCAGGCACCTGAAGCGGCCGGAAGCTGGAGACTCCAGCGCCGGTCGTTTTTCATTCCCCACCACGAGGAGACGTTCATGTTGAAGGTTGGAGACAAGCTGCCCGCTGGCAGCCTGCAGGAATTCATCGAAGTTGAAGGCAATGGCTGCTCACTGGGCCCCAACACCTTCGACATCGAAAAGGCAACGGCCGGCAAGAAGGTCGCCATCTTCGCGCTGCCAGGTGCGTACACCCCCACCTGCTCAGCCAAGCATGTCCCAGGCTATGTCGCCGAAGCCGAAGCGCTGAAGGCAGCTGGTGTGGACGAAATCTGGTGCGTGTCCGTGAACGACGCCTTCGTGATGGGCGCCTGGGGCCGTGACCAGAAGACGGGTGGCAAGGTCCGCATGATGGCCGACGGCAGCGCGGCCTTTGCGCAAGCCACTGGCCTGACGCTGGACCTCACGGCCAAGGGCATGGGACTGCGCAGCAACCGCTATTCGATGCTGGTGGTCGACGGTGTGGTGAAGTCGCTCAACGTGGAAGCGCCCGGCAAGTTCGAAGTGAGCGACGCCGCCACCATGCTGAAGCAGGCCAAGTCGGCCTGAGGCATCAGGAAATGATTGCAAGTGCTGCTTGACGCGGCACTGCAACCTCTGTCATACTGCAAGGCTTCGCCGCTTCGGCATGCGCGACCGTCAAGAAGTCTGACTGCGCAAACCGCTTCGGCATCATCCCATCCACGGGCCCAAGACTGGCCGGATCTCGCCGCCTGAATCAGGCAGCAGAGCCGCTCAAGTTGGGAGAAGAGACAACATGATCCAAATGCAATCGCGGCTTGACGTGGCCGACAACACGGGCGCGAAGTCTGTCATGTGCATCAAGGTGCTGGGCGGCTCCAAGCGCCGGTACGCCGGCATTGGCGACGTCATCAAGGTCAGCATCAAGGAAGCCGCGCCGCGTGGCCGTGTGAAGAAAGGCGAGGTCTACAGCGCCGTCGTCGTTCGCACCGCCAAGGGTGTGCGCCGCCAAGACGGCTCCCTGATCAAGTTCGATGGCAATGCCGCCGTGCTGCTGAACGCCAAGCTGGAGCCGATCGGCACCCGCATCTTCGGGCCGGTGACGCGTGAACTGCGTACCGAGCGCTTCATGAAGATCGTCTCGCTGGCTCCTGAGGTGCTCTGAAGCGCCGCTCGTTAGGACTACGACCATGAACAAGATTCGCAAAGGCGACCAGGTCATCGTGACCACCGGCCGCGACAAGGGCAAGCGCGGCACCGTTTCGCTGCGCGTGGACGAAGACCACATCGTGGTTGACGGCGTCAACGTGGCCAAGAAGCACGTGAAGCCGAACCCCCTGAAGGGCACCACCGGTGGCGTTGTCGACAAGACCATGCCCATCCACCAGTCCAACGTGGCGATCTACAACGCCACCACGGGCAAGGGTGACCGCGTGGGCATCAAGTTGCTGGCTGACGGGAAGAAAGTCCGCGTCTACAAGTCCAGCGGCGAAGAGATCAAGGCTTAATCATGGCAAAGACCCAAGCAGTCCCCGCCGGCAAGGCTGACGACGTCAAGAGCGCTCGCCTGCAGACGATCTACCGCGAGAAGATCGTTCCTGAGCTGATGGCCAAGTTCGGCTTCACCTCTGTCATGCAAGTGCCGCGCCTGGAAAAGATCACGCTGAACATGGGCGTGTCCGAAGCTGTGAGCGACAAGAAGGTCATGGACAGCGCCGTGGGCGATCTGACCAAGATCTCCGGCCAGAAGCCTGTGGTCACCAAGAGCAAGAAGGCCATTGCCGGCTTCAAGATCCGTGACGGCGTGCCCATCGGCACCATGGTGACGCTGCGCGGCGTGCGCATGTACGAATTCCTGGACCGTTTTGTCACGGTTGCACTGCCGCGCGTGCGCGACTTCCGCGGCATCAGCGGTCGCAGCTTTGACGGCCGTGGCAACTACAACATTGGTGTCAAGGAACAGATCATCTTCCCGGAAATCGAGTACGAGAAGATCGACGCGATCCGTGGCATGAACATCAGCATCACGACCAGCGCCAAGAGCGACGAGGAATGCAAGGCCTTGCTCGTGGCTTTCAAGTTCCCCTTCAAGAACTGACGCGGCACCAGGAAATACACATGGCCAAACTGTCCATCATCCAGCGCGAACTCAAGCGTGAAAACCTCGTCGCCAAGTTCGCCAAGAAGTACGCCGAACTGAAGAGCATTTCCAACGATGCCAAGAAAAGCGACGAAGAGCGTTACGCGGCCCGCCTGGAACTCCAGAAGCTGCCGCGCAACGCCAACCCGACCCGCTTGCGCAACCGCTGCGAACTGACCGGCCGTGGCCGTGGCACGTTCCGCATGTTCGGCCTGGGCCGCAACAAGATCCGCGAACTCGCCTTCAAGGGCGACATTCCCGGCATGGTCAAGGCCAGCTGGTAATCCGGCGCGTAGATCAGGAGCAAATTCATGAGCATGAGTGATCCCATCGCCGACATGCTGACCCGCATTCGCAACGCACAAAGCGTTGCGAAGTCGGCAGTCACGATGCCCTCTTCCAAGTTGAAGGTGGCCATTGCGCAGGTGTTGAAGGACGAAGGCTACATTGACGGTTTCGCCGTCAAGGCCAACGACGGCAAGACTGAACTGGAAGTCGCGTTGAAGTACTACGCGGGCCGCCCGGTCATCGAGCGTATTGAGCGCGTGAGCCGTCCCGGCCTGCGGGTCTACAAGGGCCGCGATTCCATTCCCCAGGTCATGAACGGCCTGGGTGTGGCGATCGTCACCACGCCCAAGGGCGTGATGACCGACCGCAAGGCTCGCCAGACCGGTGTCGGTGGCGAAGTCCTCTGCTACGTCGCATAAGGGGAACACGAACATGTCCCGCGTAGGAAAAATGGCCATCGCCGTCCCCAAGGGCGTCGACGTGGCAATCACCGCAGAAAGCATCACCATCAAGGGCGCCAATGGCACCCTGGTGCGTGCGCAGAACCCGCTGGTGAAGGTGAGCAACGACAACGGTCAGCTGACATTCGCCGCCAACGACAGTTCGCAAGCTGCTGACGCGATGAGCGGCACCATGCGCGCCTTGGTGGCCAACATGGTCAACGGTGTGAGCAAAGGCTTCGAGAAGAAGCTGTCGCTGGTGGGCGTGGGCTTCCGTGCCCAGGCCGCTGGCCAGAAGCTCAACCTGCAGATCGGTTTCTCTCACCCCGTGGTGAAGGACATGCCGGCCGGCATCAAGGTCGCCACGCCCACTCAAACCGAGATCGTGATCTCGGGTGCCGACCGCCAGGTCGTCGGGCAGCTTGCCGCTGAAGTTCGTGCCTTCCGTCCCCCCGAGCCCTACAAGGGCAAGGGCATCCGCTACGTCGGTGAGCGCGTGTCGCTCAAAGAGACGAAGAAGAAGTAAGGAGCAGCGCCATGACCATGACCAAGAAGGCCCAACGCCTGCGCCGTTCGCGCCAGACCCGTGTTCGCATCGCCAACCAGGGCGTTGCCCGCCTGGCCGTGCATCGCTCCAACATGCACATCTACGCCAGCGTGTTCTCTGGCGACGGCACGCAAGTGCTGGCCAGTGCCAGCACCGCCGAAAAGGAAGTGCGCGAGCAACTGGGCGGCAACGGCAAGGGCGGCAACGTCGACGCCGCCACGCTGGTGGGCAAGCGCATTGCCGAGAAGGCCAAGGCTGCCGGCATCGAGAAGGTCGCTTTCGACCGCTCGGGCTTTGCATTCCACGGTCGCATCAAGGCCCTGGCGGAAGCGGCTCGCGAAGCCGGCCTCCAGTTCTAAGCGGATCCGCTAAGGAATATCACGATGGCAAAGTTCACTCCCCGCGCGCAGGCCGAAGCCAACGACGACGGGCTCAAGGAAAAGATGATCGCGGTCAACCGCGTCACCAAGGTGGTGAAGGGCGGCCGTACGCTGTCCTTCGCGGCGCTGACGGTGGTGGGTGACGGCGACGGCCGAATCGGCATGGGCAAGGGCAAGGCCAAGGAAGTGCCGGTTGCGGTGCAGAAAGCCATGGAATCGGCCCGCCGCAACATGGTCAAGGTCCAGTTGCGCAATGGCACCATCCAGCACAACGTGCGCGGTGAGCACGGCGCTGCCAAGGTCCTGATGGCCCCAGCCAAACCCGGTGACGGCATCATTGCCGGCGGCCCGATGCGCGCGGTATTTGAAGTGATGGGTGTCACCGACATCGTCGCCAAGAGCCTGGGTTCCAGCAACCCGTACAACATGGTCCGCGCCACGCTGGACGCGCTCAAGCGCTCCACCACGCCCGCGGAAATCGCGGCCAAGCGCGGCAAGTCGGTTGAAGACCTCTTCAACTGACACCACGCCAGCGGAGAACTCACATGGCTGAAAAGAAGACGCTCACTGTCAAGCTGGTTCGCAGCATCAATGGCACCCGCCAGTCGCACCGCGACACGGTCCGGGGGCTGGGCTTGCGCAAGCTGAACAGCACCAAGGTGCTGGAAGACACGCCGGCTGTGCGCGGCATGATCAACAAAGTGGACTACCTGGTGCAGGTGCTCTGATGGAACTGAACAAGATCAAGCCGGCTGACGGCTCCAAGAAGGCGCGCCGCCGTGTCGGGCGTGGCATCGGTTCGGGCCTGGGCAAGACCGCAGGTCGTGGACACAAGGGTCAAAAGAGCCGTGCTGGTGGTTACCACAAGGTCGGTTTTGAAGGTGGCCAGATGCCGCTGCAGCGCCGCCTGCCCAAGCGTGGCTTCAAGAGCCAGCAGCTGAAATACAACGGCGAGATCACCCTGGCCGACCTGCAGAAGCTGGCGGCCGACGAAGTGGACCTGCAGACGCTGAAGGCCGCTGGCCTGGTGCGCGAGCTGATCAAGCACGTCAAGGTCATCAGCACCGGCGAACTGTCGCGCAAGGTCGCCCTCAAGGGCATCGCCGCCACCGCAGCTGCCAAGACCGCTATCGAAGCCGCTGGCGGCTCGCTGGCCTGATCGTTCGTCTGATCACTCAGGGCTAAAGGAACCCCCAACACGTGGCTACTTCCGCGAACCAGCTGGCCAAGAGCGGGAAGTTCGGTGACCTGCGTCGCCGCATCATCTTCCTGATCCTGGCGCTGGTGGTCTACCGCATCGGCGGGCACATCCCTGTGCCCGGCATTGACCCGACGCAGCTGCAGCAGCTGTTTAAGGGTCAGAGCGGCGGCATCCTGAACATGTTCAACATGTTCAGTGGTGGTGCCCTGTCGCGCTTCACCGTCTTTGCCCTGGGCATCATGCCCTACATCAGCGCCAGCATCATCATGCAGCTGATGACCTATGTGGTGCCCTCTCTGGAGGCCATCAAGAAGGAAGGCGAGGCCGGTCGTCGGAAGATCACGCAGTACACCCGTTACGGCACGCTGGGCCTGGCCATCTTCCAGAGCCTGGGCATTGCGCTGGCACTGGAAGGCTCCGCCGGTCTGGTGCTGAACCCGGGCTTCGGTTTCCGCATGACCACCGTGGTCAGCCTGGTGGCCGGCACGATGTTCCTGATGTGGCTGGGTGAGCAGATCACCGAGCGTGGTCTGGGCAACGGCATATCCATCCTGATCTTCGGCGGCATCGTGGCGGGCCTTCCTGCTGCGCTGGCCGGCCTGTTTGAACTGGTCCGCACCGGTGCCATGAGCATCGTGGCCTGTCTGTTCATCATCGCCGTGGTCATTGGTGTGACCTTTGCCGTGGTCTTTGTGGAGCGCGGCCAACGCAAGATATTGGTGAACTACGCCAAGCGGCAGGTTGGCAACAAGGTCTATGGTGGCCAGTCTTCGCACCTGCCCCTGAAGCTGAACATGAGCGGCGTCATTCCGCCGATCTTTGCCAGTTCCATCATCCTGTTGCCCGCCACCATCGTTGGCTGGTTTGCAACCGGTGATGGCCTGCGCTGGTTGAAGGACATTGCAGCCGGTCTTTCACCTGGCCAGCCGATCTACGTGATGCTTTACGCCGCGATGATTGTGTTCTTCTGCTTCTTCTACACGGCCCTGGTCTTCAACAGCCGCGAGACCGCCGACAACCTGAAGAAGAGTGGTGCGTTCATTCCCGGCATCCGCCCGGGTGAGCAGACCGCCAAGCACATCGACCGCATCCTGGGCCGCCTGACGCTGGCCGGTGCCGTGTACATCACAGCGGTCTGCCTGCTGCCCGAATTTCTGGTGCTCAAGTACAACGTGCCGTTCTATTTCGGTGGAACGTCGCTCTTGATCATCGTGGTCGTCACCATGGACTTCTGGGCCCAGGTGCAGAGCTACGTGATGAGCCAGCAATACGAGTCGCTCCTCAAGAAGGCCAACTTCAAGGCGAGCTGACATGAGCAAAGACGACGTCATTCAAATGCAGGGTGAGATTCTTGAGAATCTTCCCAACGCCACGTTCCGCGTGAAGCTGGAAAACGGACACGTGGTTCTCGGCCACATCAGCGGCAAGATGCGCATGCACTACATCCGCATCCTGCCAGGTGACAAGGTCACCGTTGAACTCACCCCTTACGACTTGACCCGGGCACGCATCGTGTTCCGGGCCAAGTAAGTCTGAACCCGGAAGGTCAAGGAGAAGACCATGAAAGTCGCCGCTTCGGTCAAGAAGATGTGCCGCAACTGCAAGATCATCCGCCGCAAGGGTGTGGTGCGTGTGATCTGCACAGACCCGCGCCACAAGCAGCGCCAGGGTTAATCCAGAGGAACGAACATGGCACGCATCGCCGGTATCAACATCCCCCCCCACAAGCATGCCGAGATTGGCCTGACCGCCATCTACGGTATCGGCCGAACGACCGCGCAGAAGATCTGCGAAGCGGCCGGCGTCCCGCTGAACAAGAAGATCAAGGATCTGAACGACTCCGACCTGGAGAAGATCCGCGACGAGATCGGCAAGATCACCATCGAAGGTGACCTGCGCCGCGAACTGTCAATCAGCATCAAGCGTCTGATGGACCTGGGCTGCTACCGCGGCTTCCGTCACCGCCGCGGCCTGCCCGTGCGCGGTCAGCGCACCCGCACGAACGCCCGCACCCGCAAGGGTCCGAAGAAGAGTGCAGCGGCGCTGAAGAAGTAAGCTGACCCGCGCACACTGAAAGAGCAAAGACATGGCCAAGGCACCCGTCAATACCGCCGCTCGCCGCGTGAGCAAGAAGGTCCGCAAGAACGTTGCGGACGGCATCGCACACGTGCACGCGTCGTTCAACAACACGATCATCACCATCACCGACCGTCAAGGCGGCGCGCTGGCCTGGGCCAGCAGTGGTGGCCAGGGCTTCAAGGGCTCACGCAAGAGCACGCCCTTCGCTGCCCAGGTGGCTGCCGAAACGGCGGGCCGTGCAGCGCAGGAACAGGGCATCAAGAATCTGGACGTGCGGATCAAGGGGCCTGGCCCTGGCCGCGAGAGCAGCGTTCGTGCGCTGGCCTCGTTGGGTATCCGCATCAACAGCATCAGCGATGTAACGCCGATTCCGCACAACGGCTGCCGTCCGCAAAAGCGCCGCAGGATCTGAGTCCCCCGAAGCGCCTTCGGTGCTCCCCCAGGGGGCGCCGCTGGTGGCCCGGCCGAGCCGGATCCACGGTGGCCGCTTGATGGGGCGTATCGTGCAAACAGCGTCACGAATCGGCTAGAATCAAGGGTTTCCCCAAGGCCAGCACACCACCTGTGGTTTGCTGGTCGTTTCTTTCAAGACCACCGTCTGAGCTTCCGCAACAGGAACGCCAGACTCGCGCGGAATAGCGGCCCCGGCCGATGTTTGCCGCGTCAGATTTACAAGGACATTAAAAGTGGCACGACTTCTTGGCCCCAAGGGCAAACTTTCCCGCCGCGAAGGCACCGACCTGTTCCTGAAGAGCGCTCGTCGCTCCATCAGCGACAAGGTCAAGTTCGACAGCAAGCCCGGTCAGCATGGCCGCACCAGCGGCTCGCGCACCTCTGATTTCGGCATGCAATTGCGTGAGAAGCAGAAGGTCAAGCGCATGTACGGCATCCTGGAGCGTCAGTTCCGCCGCTACTTCGCTGAAGCCGAGCGTCGCAAGGGCAACACCGGCGCCAACCTGCTGGCGCTGCTGGAAACCCGCCTGGACAACGTCGTCTACCGCATGGGATTTGGCTCCACCCGCGCCGAAGCGCGCCAGCTGGTGGGCCACAAGGCGCTGACGGTGAACGGCCAGGTCGTGAACATCCCGTCCTTCCAGGTCAAGCCGGGTGACGTGGTCGCCCTGCGCGAGAAGTCCAAGACGCAGTTGCGCGTCACCGAATCGCTGAAGCTGGCGCAATCCCTCGGCCTGGCCGACTGGGTGGCGGTGGACGCCACCAAGATGGAAGGCACCTTCAAGAAGGTGCCGGACCGCGATCAGTTTGGCGCCGAAATCAAGGAAGCCCTGATCGTGGAACTGTACTCACGGTAATCAAGTCGAGAGCGGGCAGCCGGCCTTCGGCTGCTGCCCATCGTCGGGTGGCTTCGCGTGTCGGGTGCGGAGCGGCCAATACGAAAGACCCGGCGCGGTCCTACAGCCTTATCGGTGTAACGAGCCGAGGGTATTGACAGGAACAAACAGAACTCATGCAAACCAACCTTCTGAAGCCCAAGGCCATCCAGGTCGAGCCGCTCGGCGGCCATCGCGCCAAAGCTACGCTGGAGCCGTTCGAGCGCGGCTACGGCCACACCCTCGGCAATGCACTGCGTCGCGTGCTGCTGTCGTCGATGGTGGGATACGCGCCGACCGAGGTGACCATCGCTGGCGTGCTCCACGAGTACTCGGCGATCGACGGCGTGCAGGAAGACGTCGTCCACATCATGCTGAACCTGAAGGGCGTGGTGTTCCGCCTGCACAACCGCGACGAAGTCACGCTGGTGCTGCGCAAGGAAGGCGAAGGCCCCGTCACCGCTGGCGACATCCAGACGCCGCACGACGTCGAAATCATCAACCCTGAACACGTCATCGCCCACCTGTCGCAAGGCGGCAAGCTGGACATGCAGATCAAGGTTGAAAAGGGTCGCGGCTACGTGCCGGGCAACCTGCGCCGCTATGGTGATGAGCCGACCAAGAGCATCGGCCGGATCGTGCTGGACGCGTCCTTTTCGCCGGTGCGCCGCGTGAGCTACGCTGTCGAGAACGCCCGCGTCGAGCAGCGGACCGATCTGGACAAGCTGGTCATGGAGATCGAAACCAACGGCGCCATCGCGCCCGAGGAAGCGATCCGCCAGAGCGCCCGCATCCTGGTTGAGCAACTGGCCTTCTTTGCCCAGATTGACCCGACCCCGGCCTACGAAAGCGCCGGCCAGCAGGCCAAGGCGGGCGCTGGCACGATCGACCCGATCCTGCTGCGCCCGGTGGACGAGCTGGAACTGACCGTGCGTTCGGCCAACTGCCTGAAGGCCGAGAACATCTACTACATCGGCGACCTGATCCAGCGCACCGAAACCGAACTGCTCAAGACCCCGAACCTGGGTCGCAAGAGCCTGAACGAGATCAAGGAAGTGCTGGCTTCGCGCGGGCTCACGCTCGGCGCGCGGCTGGAAAACTGGCCGCCCCAAGGCCTCGACAAGCGCTGAGGCCAACCAGCCTCAGACGCACGTGCAACCCCCAGTACCTTGTCCGGCTGGGGTTCAATAAAGACAGGAAAGCACCATGCGCCACCGCAACGGCCCCCGCAAACTGAACCGCACCACCTCGCACCGCCTGGCGATGTTGAGGAACATGTGCAACTCGCTCATCAAGCATGAAGCGATCAAGACCACCCTGCCCAAGGCCAAGGAACTGCGCAGCGTCGTCGAGCCGCTGATCACCCTGGCCAAGGAAGCCACGCTGGCCAACCGCCGCTTGGCCTTCAACCGCACCCGTGACCGTGACGTAGTGTCCAAGCTCTTCAACGAGCTGGGCCCGCGCTACAAGGCCCGCCCGGGCGGCTACACACGCATCCTGAAGATGGGTTTCCGCGTTGGCGACAACGCGCCCATGGCTTTCGTGGAGCTGGTCGACCGTCCTGAAGTGGTCGCAGAAGCCGCACCGGCTGACAAGGCCGAATAAGCAGCCCCATGCTGCTGGAACAAAAAAGCCCGCCTTGAGCGGGCTTTGTTCTTGATGGCTTCATCCCACTGGTGGATTACCTAAGTCACGCGGTGGCAAGGGCCGGGCTGGCTATTCTTGCCCGCCATGATCGCTACACCACTTGCCAGGCGCCCCGACGTCGTCGCCTGCGCTGCGGCACCGCCCGCAGCGCATCGGCGTCTCCCTCGCTGGAGCGTGGGCGCCGCGGCTCTGATCGCAGGCGCGCTGGCAGGCTGCTCCATGTTCGGCAGCAAGGTTCCTGCCATCACGGCCCCGGCCGCGCCCAGCGCGCCTGCCTTGCAGGCGCCCGCGATTCCGGCCTTGCCAGCGCCCGTGCTCCCGACCGTGATCGCGGGCACCATCAGCGCAGCCGCAAACCTGAACCCCAGCGTCAGCCAGCGACCTTCTCCGGTGGTGATCCGCCTCTACGAATTGCGTGCCCTGTCCGACTTTGCCAAGGCGGACTTCATGGCCTTGTACCAATCTGACGTCGCAACCTTGGGCAGTGGCCTGGTGCTGCGAGATGAATTCATTCTGCAACCGGGCGAGTCCCGCTCCTACCAGCGCACGCTGGCGCCAGAGACCCGGTTTGTGGCGGTCTTCGCCGCTTATCGCGACGTCGAACGGGCCACATGGCGCGCGAGTGCAGCAGTCCAGCCCGGTCGCAAGCAGGCCTTGACTCTGCGCGCCGACAGCCTGGCCGTGTCCCTGTCGATCCAGCCCTGACCGCCAACGCTCCATGACCGCACGTCACCGTGTCATCTGGTCGCAGGGCCTGTTCCTGCAGCCGCACCATTTCCAGCAGCAGACCCGCTTTCTGGAACACCTGATCGATGCGCGCAGCCAGGCTGCAAGCCCACAGGCCTGGGGCTTTGCTGAACTGGTGCTGGACGAGGCGCAACTGGCTGCTGGCCGTCTGGCACTGACACGTGCCCACGGCATCTTGCCCGACGGCAGTCCGTTTTCCATGCCTGACGCTGATGCACTGCCGGCCCCCTTGGATGTCGGCCCGGACGTGCAGAACGAACTCGTGCTGCTGGCCGCGCCGCGCGAACGTTTTGGCACCACCGAAGTCGACTTCGGTGACGGTGCAGCAGAACCCATGGCCCGCTTCGCGGTCAAGGAACACGAGCTGCGTGACCAGACCCACGCAACGGATGACCCAGAGCCCGTGCAATTGGGCCTGCTGCGCCTGCGCCTATTGCGCCAGCGTGACCTGAGCGATGCCTTTGCCGCCTTGGGCGTCGTGCGGGTGCTGGAGCGGCGCAACGACGGGCAGGTCGTGCTGGACCGCAACTACATCGCTCCGCAGACGCGCATAGAAGCCAGCGGTCAGTTGTCCACGCTGGCCGGTCTTCTGCATGGCCTGGTGCAGCAGCGCGCGCGCAACCTGGCGGACTCCATGGGTCAGCTGGGCAAAGGCGTCTCTGAAGTGGCCGACTTCCTGATGCTGCAGCTGCTCAACCGAAACGAGCCGCTGCTGAGACAGTTTGCAGGCGCACCCAGCGTGCACCCCTGGCTGCTGCATGCGGCCTGCCTGCAACTCGCAGGTGAGCTCGCGACCTTCTCGCGTGCCGAGCGCCACCCGCCGGACTACCCGGTCTACCGCCACGACGACCTGCAAGCCAGCTTCGCACCCGTGGTCCAGGACCTGCGCGAGTACCTGTCCGCGGTGATCCAGCGGCACGCCGTGCAGATTGAACTCACCGACCGCGGCCATGGCGTCAGCACGGCAGTGGTGGCCGATGCCGAGTTGTTGCGTACCGCCGGATTTGTGTTGTCCGTGAGCGCGCAGATGCCCGCCGAGCACGTGCGTCAGAGGTTTCCTACGCAAAGCAAGCTGGGGCCGGTGGAACGCATCAAGGACCTTGTCAATCTGCAACTGCCGGGCGTGGTGATGCGCAGCCTGCCGGTGGCGCCGCGTCAGTTGCCCTTTCACAGTGGCAGCCACTACTTCGAGCTTGAACGCCAGGGCGACCTGTGGCGGCAGATCGAGCGCAGCGGCAACCTCGCCCTGCACGTCGCTGGTGACTTCCCGGGTCTGGAGCTGGAGCTCTGGGCCATCCGGCAGGCCTGAAGACGCGGCGCGCCAGTATGGCCAACGAGCGCAATCCATTCAGCGACCCCTTCGGCGGGGCCGACAGTGGCCGCACCTTCGTCAAACCCAATCCGGCGGGGTGGCCAGGCGCGGCTGCGGCAGGCGAGCCGCAAATTGCTGCCGGCCCCATGGAGGCGCCTGCGGATCACGGCTTGAGCCCGCTGCTGGCCACGGCCAACCGCCTGCTTTTGCTGGTGCCGCCCTTGCGCCAGATGCGCAGCGTGCCCGACCTGGCCGCCTTGCGTGCCACCTTGGCCCAAGGTGTCCGCGATTTCGTTTCAGCCGCGCAGGAAGCCGGCGTGCCGCCAGAACGCGTGATGGCCGCGCGCTACGTGCTGTGCACCATGATCGATGAAGCCGCCGCCGACACGCCCTGGGGCGGCGCCGGCGGGTGGGCCCGGTTCAGTCTGCTGGCCGAGTTCCACAACGAAGCTTCTGGCGGCGAGAAGGTCTTCCAGTTGATGGCCCGTCTGGCCGAGAAGCCCGAAGCCAACCGCGACCTGCTGGAGCTCATCTACGCAGCCATTTCGCTGGGTTTTGAAGGGCGCTACCGCGTCATCAATGGCGGCAAGGCGCAACTGGAAGCCGTGCGTGCCAAGCTGGCGCAGATCCTGGCCCAGGTGCGTGGCGGCTACCCGGCGCCGCTGGCGCAGCACTGGGCGGGCCACCCCTTGCCTGAGCGCAAGGGTCTCAGTTGGCTGCCGTTGGCCCTGACCGCCGTGCTGTCGCTGCTGGTGTTGGGTGCGGCCTATGCGACCTTGAACTACATGCTGGCCACGCGCTCTGACCCGGTGTACGGGCAGATCCAGTCACTGCGCCTGTCGCCGCCCGTCACCACGGTGGCCCAGCCTGCCGCGCAACCGCGCCTGGCGCAATTCCTGGAAGCCGACATCCGCGCCGGCTTTGTGGCCGTGCGCGACGAAGTCGACCGCAGCGTCATCACCATCCGCGGCGACGGCCTTTTCGGCCCCGCCAGCGCCAGTTTGGTGTCGGAGCGTGAAGCGCTGATGGGCCGTATCGGCGCCGCGCTCTCGCGCGTCGGCGGTGCGGTGCTGGTCACCGGCTATACCGACAACACGCCGATACGCACGCTGCGCTTCCCGTCCAACTGGCACCTGTCGGAAGAGCGTGCGGGTGCGGTGCGTGACGTGCTCGTCGGTTCCGGCCTGCCGCGCGAGCGCATCCGCGCCGAAGGCCGTGCTGACGCGGACCCGGTTGCACCCAATGACACGCCCGCCAACCGTGCGCTGAACCGGCGTGTCGAAATCACCCTGACGGCTGCCCGTGCCGACGCCGGTGCGGCCCGGCCGGCCGCGCCGGCCAGTGCCACCCGCTGAGGCTGCTGAACATGCGCAAGCTGCTGGGCTGGATCTTCAACCGCTGGACGCTGCTGCTCTTGCTGCTGGCTGCGGTGCTGTTGCTGCTGTGGATCATCGGGCCGCTGGTGGCTGTGGGCACGTGGCGGCCGCTGGACAGCCTCACCTCACGCTGGGTCTGCACAGCCCTGCTGCTGGGGCTGGTGTTGGGTGTCATCGTGTGGAAGCTGGTCAAGGCCAAGCTCAGCAACCGCAAGGTCGTCGATCAACTCGCCGCCGCACCGGCAGGTCCCAGCGAAAGCGCCGAGGTGGTGGCCGTCCGCGAGCGCTTCACTCAGGCCCTGGACACACTGAAGAACGCGCGCTTTGGTGCCGAAGCTGGTAGCGGTTGGTGGAGCCGCCTGAAGGCCAGGCTGGGCGGGCGCTACCTCTATGAGCTTCCCTGGTACCTGATCATCGGCGCGCCCGGTTCGGGCAAGACCACGGCCTTGCACAACGCGGGGCTGAATTTTCCGCTGGCAGCGCAACTGGGGGACCACGCTGTGCGAGGCGTGGGCGGCACGCGGCTGTGCGACTGGTGGTTCACCGACCGCGCGGTGCTCATTGACACCGCCGGCCGCTTCACCACGCAGGACAGCGACAAGGCCAAGGACAAGTCCACCTGGGACGGCTTCCTGGCGCTGTTGAAGAACTCGCGCGCGCGGCAGCCGCTGAACGGTGTGCTGGTCACTGTGTCGGTCAGTGACCTCGTCGGCCTGAGCAGTGCCCAGCGTGCGCAGCACGCGCAGGCCGTGCGGCAGCGCGTGCAGGAACTGCACGAACAGCTGCGCATCCGCATCCCCATCTACCTGCTGGTCACCAAGTGCGACTTGATGGCCGGCTTCGCCGACAGCTTCAACGCGCTGGACAAGGACCAGCGCGCCGCGCCCTGGGGTTTCACGTTTCCGCTGCAACCGGCCAAGGCCTGGGAAGCGTCCTTGGCAACCGAATTCCAGGCCCTGCTGCAGCGGCTGGACCAGGGCCTGATCGACCGCCTGCAGGCCGAGCCGGACACCCAGCGCCGCGCCCGCATCTACGCCTTCCCCAACCAGTTCGCCAACCTGCAAGCGCCGCTGGACGACTTCGTTCGCCAGGTGTTCGCACCCTCGCCCTTCGAAGCCAACCCCATGCTGCGTGGCGTGTACTTCGTCAGCGGCACCCAGGAAGGCACGCCCATTGACCGGGTGCTGGGTGCGGTGGCGCGGCGCTACCGCATCGAGCAAGCCATGCTGCCGGCGCAAAAGAGCAGTGGCCGCAGCTTCTTCCTGCAGCGCCTGCTCACCGAGGTGGTGTTTGCCGAGCAAGGCCTGGCCGGTACCGACCGGCGGTGGGAGCGGTCGCGTGGCGCGTGGGCGGTGGCGGGCTATGCGGCCATCGGCTTGCTCAGCGTGGGCTTGCTTGCGGCCTGGGGCTTCAGTTTCCGCAACAACAGTGCTTATGTGGAAACCGTGGCCGAACGTGTGCAGGCGGTGCGCCGCCAGGTGCAGGAGTCGCCCAACCGCGCCAGCGCCGACCTGTTGCCCGTGCTGCCTGCCTTGGAAGCCACGCGGTCACTGGCTGCCGCGGGCACAGAGGGACAAAGCGTGCCCATGTCGCTGGGCTTCGGGCTGTACCAGGGACACAAGCTGGACCGTGCGGCAAGCACCGCCTACGAACGCATGCTGGTCGATGCGGTGTTGCCGCGCCTGGCGCTTCGGGTGGAAGAACAGTTGCGTGCGGGGGATCAACCGGAGTTGCAGTACGAGGCGCTGAAGGCCTACCTGATGATGTACGAGCCGGCCCGCTTCGACGCGGCGGCGCTCAAAGCGCACATCGAATCGGACTGGGAAGCTCGGCTGGGCCGCGAGATCACGGCCGACCAGCGCGAGGCGCTCAGCCGCCACCTGGACGCTCTGCTGGCTGCGGGTGCGGCCGTGTCGCCCTTGCCTCAGGACAAGGCCCTGATCGAATCCACGCGGGTGCGCCTGGCCGCCGTGTCGCTTCCTCAACGTGTCTACAACCGCCTGCGCCAGCGCGGCCTGGGTGCCAGCTTCCCCGAGGTGACCGCGGTGGGCGCGGGCGGGCCCAACGCCCAACTGGTTTTCGTCCGGGCCAGTGGCTTGCCACTGACCCGCGGCGTGCCCGGCCTGTTCACCTACGACGGCTACTACAAGGGCTTCCAGAACGAAGTCGGCGCGGCCACGAAGGCTTTGGCCGATGAGCAAACCTGGGTGCTGGGCATCACGCCTGGACAGGCCCAGGGTGCTGAAGCCTTGTTGGCTTCCGGCCGCCTTGCCGACGACGTGCGGCGCCTGTATCTCAACGACTACCGCGACACCTGGAAGGCCTTCATTGCCGACATCCGCCTGCAGCCGCTGACAAGCATGTCGCAGGCCATCGAAAAGACGCGCTTCCTGTCGGGTCCCGACACGCCCTTGGTGCCGATGCTCAAGCGTTTCGCCAAGGAGACCACCCTGCTGGCGGCGGCGCCAGGTGTCGTGGGGCAAGCCGGCCAGAAGGTCAGCGATGCGGTGCGCCGTGGTCAGGAACTGGTGCTGGGCACCGCGGGCGTCAAGCCGATCACCACGGGCGCGCCGTCTGATCGCATCGAGAGCATCGTCGACGATGAGTTCCGTTCCCTGCGATTGCTGATCACCGCGCCTGAAGGAGGCAAGCCGCCGCTGGACGGGCTGGTGGAAAGGCTCAAGGAGTTGCAGGTGCTGCTGACCAGCGTCGATGCGGCGCTGAAAGGCGGTGGCGCGCCGCCGCCGTCGCCCTTGCCGAACCAGCTCAAGGTGGAAGCCTCCAATTCACCTGAGCCGGTGCGCAGCGTGCTGGACGCGCTGGGCACCACCAGTTCCAAGGTGGCGCTGATCCAGTTGCGCGAAACACTGTCGCGCGAAGTGCGTTCGCAGGTGGGTGAGTTCTGTCAGCAGGCTGCGGCAGGGCGCTATCCCATCGACCCCAACTCGGCGCGCGAAATCACGCCGGCGGACTTTGCAGCGCTGTTCGGGCCCGGCGGCAAGTTTGAGCAGATGCAGGCCCGGCTGGCACCGTATATCGACACCAGCACCCGTCCTTGGCGTTTCCGACCTGTGGAAGGCACGCCATTGGGCTCCGATGTGGGCAGCCTGCCGCAGTTCCAGCGGGCGCAAGCCATCCGTGAGGCGTTCTTCGCTTCCGGCGCCACGGTGCCCGGTGTGCGACTGGTCATGAAGCCGCTGGAGATGGACACGCGGCTGCGCGAATTCCTGCTGGATGTAGACGGTCAACTTGTGCGTTATGACCACGGCCCTCAAATCCCCACCGAAGTGAAGTGGCCGGGTCCGCGAGGCACGGGCGTTGTGCGCGTCAGTGTCCAGCCCGCGGGCGGTACGGGCCTTGTCAACGACGGGCCCTGGGCGCTGTTCCGCCTGTTCGAACGGGTCACCGTCACGCCGGGCTTGTCGCCCGAGAAGTTCCGCGCCACGTTCGACATCGACGGGCGCAAGGCGGTATTCGACATCACCACCAGCAGCGTCAAGAACGCCCTGCGCTTGCCGGAATTGCGCTCCTTCCAGTGCCCGAACGGGCTCTAGCCTGTGGCCACGCCCGGCTGGTTCGGCAAGCTGTCCTCGCTGGGCGACTTCGCGTCGCGCCGGCTCTCGCCCGAATGGGTGCAGGCCTGCGACCGCTGGTTGTCGGCCGGCATGGCCGAAGGCGAGCGTCGGCTCGGTGAACGCTGGTGGCCGGCCTACCTGGCGGCTCCCGTGTGGCGCTTTGCCTGGGCCCCGGGCGTGGTGGATGCGCAGTGGTGGTTCGGTGTGCTGATGCCCAGTTGCGACAAGGTCGGACGTTACTTCCCGCTGGTGGTGGCGCAGCCGAGGGCAGCACCGCCCGCCGACCGGCTGGCCCTGGACCACCTGGACCTGTGGTGGGCGCAGGCGGCGCGCGCAGCCTTGCAGACCCTGTCCGAGCAGGGCAGCGTGGACGTGTTTGAAGCTGCCCTGGACGACCTGCCACCATGGCCCGCCGCGCGTGCGCCCTGGACGCTGTTGGCGCAGGGCCGCGGACAACGGCTGGATGCGCACGCCGGAGCTGGCGCGGCGGACCTGGCGCAGGCCTTGGCGGGGGTGAATCTCCAGCAGCGACTGGCCGCTTGCAGCTTGTGGTGGCCCTGGCACGAGGACCAGGCGGCGTCGCCTTGCGTCGTGTTGCCAGGACTGCCGGAACCCGCCGAGTTCGCCAGCCTGCTGGCATCTGGCCAGGCGATCGGACCGTAGCAGCCTTGCGCAGTGCCCATGCGGGCCCGACTGCAGGGCCGGGCGCGGACTCAGCGCCCGCCGCGCGGTACGGTATCTTCGAAACGGGCAATCGTCATCTCGCCCGGGTTGCCCACCCACACCGCCAGTGCGCTGAAGTTGTCCTGCTGCGGCACAGCGCGCGACAGCACGTGCGCCCGCATGTCGGACAGCCACTCTTCGGGCGACAAGGCGCGGCACAGCGCATCTCCCAGGTCCTGTGGTTCGAAGTGGTCCCACCAGCCATCGCTGCACAGCAGGAAGGCGTCGCCTTCCAGCAGGTGCACAGCTCGCGGGACCGTGTGCGGATCGATTTCACCCTCAATGCCCAGCGCCGCGAGTAAGTGGTTCTTTTGCGGGTGCCCGCGCGACTGCTCCACGCTCAGCAATCCCGCCTGCACCATGCGCTGCACGACGCTGTCGTCCACGGTCAGCAGGTCCGAGCGCCCATGGCGGAAGCGGTACAGGCGCGAGTCGCCGACGTGCGACCAGAGTGCCCGCTCTTCGGCCGGATCGATCCACAGGACTACCGCTGTGCTGTGCATGCTGGCGCTGGCGTGCGCGCCGTTGGCCGCGCGGCGCAACTCGGCATGTGCGTCGCGCACGGCCTGGGTGAGCGATTCGGGTGCGAAGCGGGCGTCCGGCCGGCACAGTGCGCGCTCGATGCACAGCACCGTGCTGTGCGAGGCTTCGGCGCCATTGGCATGGCCACCTGCGCCGTCGGCCAGCACGGCGTAGTGGCCTGCCGGGCCGGTGCCGTGGCGCAGGTCGTCTTCATTGCGCTTGCGGTCGCCTACCTCGGTGCAAGCAGCCACGCGCAGGCGGCTCATGAACGGCCTCCGCGCTTGAGCCGTTCGACCTGCTGTTCGTAGGCAGACACAAAGGCCTTGCCAAAGACGGCGTGAAAGTCTTCCTGCGCTTCGTCGCGGATGGCCTTGTGATGCTGCAAGTACAACTCCCACAGCCGCGCCTTGCGGTTCATGGGCATCAGGCTGTCGAGCATCGAACCCCCACTGAGCTTGGCCTCCAGCGCGGCCGGGTCAAAACGGTCCAGCATGCCTTCGATGGCTGCGCGCATGCCGGCCACTGTGCCGATGGAGTGGCCTACCAGGTCATGCATGGCGTCCTCCATGGCGGCCGGTCCTTCCAGAAAACCGCGCACGGGCGGCTGCACCAATTGCTCCACGCCCACCTTGGCGTCGGGCGCAAACTTCAGCGGGTTGTTGCTGCGCGCCTGGATCTGGGTGACGGCCGCGCGCATTTCGCTCTTGGTGCTGGCGCGAACGGCCATCAGTTGCAGCGTGCCTTCCACCGCATGCCGCAGCACGCGGCCGATCAGTTGCATGCGCTCGGCTCCGCCGCCCGGCGGCAGGGGCAACTGCACACCGGCACCGTGGCAAAAGGCCTGCCACAGCGCCGCGCCGTCGTCGCCACTGGCGGCGACCACGGGCCGCGCGGCAGGCTGTGAGCCGACCAGAACCGCGGGATCTGGTGTGCGTGGCGCCACCGGCGGCGCCGTGAAGGCGGCATGCACGCCTGGCAGGTCGTTGCGCTGAGCAGCCTGCGCTGGCGGCCGCGGAGCCACAGGGGCGTCGCTGAACATGGCCAAAGGGTCCGTGGACAGTCCAGCCTGTTGCGCCGGCGGCCCCGCCGAGAGGTCGGCCATGAACCGCGCCAAGGGGTCGTCACCCGGGCCCGCGCCGGCACCACCGAGCAAGTCGAAGGCCGAGTCGATGGACGGTGCGGCCGCGTGCGGCGTCAGGTCGGCCAGCATGTCACCCAGGGGGTCGACGGCGGGGGCGGGGCTCCAGTGCGCCGGCGCTGCAGGCGGTCGCGGCGCACTTGCGTGGCCCGACGCAAAACCCGCGGCAGGGTTCGCGGCCGGACTGGACGGTGGGCTCAAGGCCGCAAAGGGATCGAAGTCGTCCGGCAGGCGCGCGCCTGCTGCTGGCGGCGGCGCCACGGCTGCCGATCGTTGGTCCAAACCTGCGGGCGCACCCAGGAGGCCCGCGAAGGGGTCGACCGCAGGGGCCGGTGTTGCCGGCGCCGCGGGCTTGCCCATCAGACCGCCAAAAGGGTCTGCATCTGGAGCCGGGCCCAGCAGGTCGGCGAAAGGGTTGTCGCTGGACAGGCCGGCCGGTGCGGGCGGGTTGCTGAAGTGGGCCAGCGGGTCTTCGGCGGAAACGGCGGCCGCCAGCGCGCTCAGGGGTCGGGCGGGCGGTGGAGGCACCACACGAATTGGCGGTCGCTGCTCAGGCGCCACCGTGCCGGACCCCGACTCGGCACGCAGCAGGTAGCCACCCAGGCGGACCTGGTCACCGTCGCGCAGGGGCGCAGATTCACCGTTGGCCAGCGTGCGGCCAGCCACCGTGATGGGATTGGCCGCACCGATGTTGCGGATGATGAAGCCGCCACTGACGAAGACCACCTCGGCCTGCGTGCGCGAGATGAAGCGTTCCGGGTCGGGCAGCGCCAGCGTGCTGTGGTCGGCGCGGCCGATGGTGCCGCCGCTGACGTCAAAGCGTGCAGTGATGGGCCGCGACAGGGCCTGGTCGTTCAACGAGACGGCCTTCAACGTGATGATCATGGGCGGCGACAGGCCAGCGAAGGGTGGACGGGCGTAGGAAAGCAGACGATCAGATCGTGGGTGCAGCGCCCCGGTGCTGCAATCGACCAAAGTCAACCATGGTCGACCTGATCACCCGGCGGTGTGGAGCCACACGGAGACCAGGCCGAAGCTCAGCGCCAGCAGGGCCCAAGCCCGCACGGCTGGGTGGGACCTGCCCTGGAGCCGGGCCTTTTGCAAAGCCAGACCGGCGAACACGATCGCGAGCAGGGGCAGGAGCCATCGCGGATTCATGCAGGCGTTCTGTTCTCAAACCAGGGGCGGCGGCGGCGCAGCCCCACCCGCAAATGCCAGTCGTGCGGCAATGTCCCAGCGCGATTGCATGTCCAGTGCGCGCGCCTGGTCTGCGTCGGGGGCGCTGTCCACACAGCCGCCACGCCTCCAGCGCTGCCCGTTGGCCCAGGTGCTGGCGTGTTGTTGGAGTGCGGCGCGTGCCCGGTC
This sequence comes from uncultured beta proteobacterium, assembly GCA_963750785.1. Taxonomy (GTDB): domain Bacteria; phylum Pseudomonadota; class Gammaproteobacteria; order Burkholderiales; family Burkholderiaceae_C; genus Rubrivivax. Next base: position 1,210,917 of record CAVVSC010000017.1, read on the forward strand.
GACGGCCGGGAACCAGGCCAGCGGCGCCATCTCTCGCGCGAAATCTTCGGCGTCTTCGGGTAGGGTGATCTGCCGCCGTTCGCCGCGCACGTCGATGCCGGTGAGCAGTTCGAAGGCTTCACCCGCGGCCACCTGCGTGGCCTCATCGCCCTCGTCCATCCAGCGCACCAGCGCGTTCAGACCAGCAGGGTGCCCGTGCCGCGCCAGCAGGGCGCAACGGGCTGGGCCGTCTTCCATGGCCAGTGCGCCGCGCTGAACCAGGGGCAGGTCTTCGCTGCCGCCCAGAACGGCCAACCATCGCAAGGCCACCGTGTCGCCTTCGGTTGCGGCCTGGCGCAAGGCCGGTAGGGATGTGCGCTGTGCGCCCCAGGCAGCAGCCGACCAAGTTGCGTCACGCACCGAGGCGTCCGCATGCTTCAGTGCGGTGGCGTAGGGACGAGGCGGTGCATGGGCACCGTGTGTGCGGTCGGCGCGTGTCGCCGCGCGCCAGGCCCAAGTGGCGACCACAGGGTCCGGATCGACCAGCAGTTGCGCCAGCCGGGCGTCGTTGCCGGGCAGGCGCCGGTGGCTGGCCAGCACTGCGGCGGCAGCCGCCGAAATGGCTGCCGGCGCTTGCGCCAGCAACTGGTGCAAGCCGTCCAGCGCCACGGAGGCCGGGGCCGTGGCCAGGGCTTCCAGCAGGCCCTGCAAGGCAGGCCCCTGCGCGCGCGCAAAGGCTTCGACCACGACCTGCCCGGCCGCAGGGTCACCGCTGCGCAGCAGTGCGAAGCCGGCCGCGAAAGCCTCGTCAGGGTCCTGGGTGTGGTCGCCAGACAGCGCCGGAGCCAGCAGGTCCATCAGGTCGCGTGCCGGCACGCAGATGAGGCCCTGCACATGCGCTTCCACACGTTCGGCCAGGTCGGCGTAGTGGCGCTGCGTCAACTCGAAAGCGTGCAGCGCGCGCTTGCGCTGGCCCCACACGAAGGCCAGTTCCTCGGCGTGAACCTGCAGCAGTTCTGGAATGTGGCGGGAGCGGGGCATGGGCTCGTCGGTCGGCGGGCCGCTGCGAATCAGTTGATGGCCACGGTGCCCGCGCGGATTCGCTGTGTGCCCTTGGCGCGCAGCAGCACGTCGTCTCCCTTCAAGAGCACTTGTCCGTTGGCTCGCATTTCCAGCGACGATTCGCCGCAGCGCAAGCTCAGCGATTCGGTGGCGTCCAACACCACTGCCGCGCGCTGCGCCTGGTAGCTGCCGATGCGGCCCAGCACCACGCCCGCACCATCCCCGGCCGGCGGCAACACCAGCACGGTGTCGCCGGGCATCAACGGCGGAACCAGTGTGCTGCCGGTGTCCAGCCAATCGCACAGCCAATTGGCGCTGCCTTCACAGCTGACGCGCAGGCGGCCGTCCGGCAGGACCTGCTCCAGGCGTGCACGGTGCGGTCCCGCAGAGATGTCGGCCGTCGGGGCCACGGCCAGTCGCAGGTTCTTGCGGGATGTCATGAGGGGGCTCCAGATCAACTCAGGAATTCGGACGGCTTGCGGAAAATGATGCCGCTGATGCCTGCATCCTCAATGGCTTGTCGAACCGTGTGGTGCACAACAACGGCACTGCTGTATTCGGCGAGTCGGAACAGGCGCAGACCGCGCACGCGTGCCGGGTCCAGCGCCAGGTTTTCAAAGCTCGCATCGACGCTGCGCGAAGGGTTGTCGGCGGCAAACTGCGACCGTGCCAGGTCGGCCGCGGCGACCAATCCGATGACGTTGAAGGCCTTGTAGCCTTGCAGGCGCACTCGGCCATCCGCGCTGACCAGTTCGGCCTCGTACACGTCCAGATTGCCCACGCCAGCGGCCAGCAGCACCTGGTGCAGTTGATCGCTCATCACCGGCGGCACGTTCAGGTACGGCCGCGGGGATTCCTCTTCATAACCTTCGCAGATCTGGGCCTGCACCGGCGTGGCCGGTGCGGTGGAAAAGCGGGCCCCCAGGGTCCAGCTCGGGTCGGTCGGTGGTTCGGGAATGGACTCCAGCAGCATGCCGTCCAACATGTCGGGCTCCAGCACGAAGTAGTCGTCTGCAGGGGGCGGAGGTGGGCGGGTGTTCATGGCAATTTCGCGGCGGTGGTGTGCTTCACATCACCCGCAGGTGGCTGGTGTCGGACGTGACGGCGACACGGCCTCCCAAGTAGCGGTTGGACAGGTCGTCGGTGAAGAAGGGCGGGTGCCACACCGGCCCGGTGACCAGCGTGCGCAGCCGCGACGACAGGGCGTTCAGCTTGGCCTTCAGGCCCGTGGGCGGGTCGAACTTGCCGTCGCTGTTGCCCGACACCGGACATTGCACAGCCGACACCTTCACCTTGTCGGCCATGGCGTTGAGGATCTCCTTCACCTTGGCCGAATAGCCCGCGTGCCGCATGTGGAACTGCCGGCCGCCCGAGCCTTCGATGCTGGCGGCCGTGTAGAAGGCCTTGAAGGCCTCTGCGTCGTCCACCGCGCCCTGGTTGAATTGCTTGAGCAGGACCTTGATGCCGTCCTGCGAGGGCCACTTGTTGTTCATCGACAAGGCGTACGGGCTGGGCAGCCAGACGCCGTTTTCGGCGGCATTGACGTCGTACCCGATCGACTTGCCGTCCTTGATCTTGCTGGCCGACGGCGGCTTGTAGTCCTTGATGACGCTGGCGTCGCCCATGAAAGGCAGGATCGCCGATCCCTTGAGCGATTCGTTGCCCGGCACCAGGTGATGCGGCGCGTACTGCAGCGGGAAGACGCGGGTCTGTGCCTCGGTGGGTGCATAACGTTGCACTTCCTTGGCTCCGCCCTTGAAGCTGATGACCTCGGCAGGCTTGAAGTGCAGGGTGACCGAGTCGGCAGCCGGCTCCTTGTCCTTGGCCGCGTCCAGGTTCTTGCCGAGCTTTTCGCCCAGGTTGGGTGGAATCGGTGCGTGGCCGTCCTCGTCGGACAGCTGCTTTTCCATGGGCTTGGCCGAGCCCTCGTCTGCAGGCCCGTGCCACGGGCAGGTCGATTCGCTGTGAGCCATGTCGCCCGAGCCGACAAAGACGCCGATGGAGACACTTTCGCCAAGTTGTGTCATGACCGCCTCACCCGCAGATGTTCTTCTTGTTGTGCCACAGCGGGTCGCCCATGCGGCAGACGTTCTTGCCTTCCAGCATCACGTTGAAGGAGTACATCAGGTATTCACACTCCTGCTTGAAGACGCCGCTGATGATGCCGCCGGCACTGCCGGGCTCGTCGCCCGTGCTCATCATGTACTTGGCCCCCTTCACCATGATCATCTGGCCGTCGGCCTTGACCTGGGTGGTGCCCTGCGACGTGTCGGCCGACTTGCCCAGGTTCGGGTAGGGGATCGGAATCGGCCCCAGCGGCGGCGCTGGGGTCTTGCAGACGTCCGGGAAGACCAGGCTCATGCCACTGCTGCCCTTGTGCGCAAAGCCGGTGATGTTGTGGACGGTTGTGGGCATGTCGGTCTCCTCAATTCAAGGCTTGGGCGGCGTCAGCCAGCAAGGCCGCGGCGCGGTCGCCGTGGTCCGACGAGGCAAACACCAGACACGGCGCGCGCCGGTAGCCGTGGCGCACACCATGCGCCGCCAGTGCGAGCAGTGCGGGGCCATGGGCAGCACCCAGGTCACCAAAGCACTCGGCTGGATGCTCCATCGGGTGATCTGCCCCGAAAGCATGGGACTGGCGCAACCGCGCCACGCCGTATTCACGGGCCCAGTAGCGTTCACCATTGAAGCTGCAGTAGACGCTGGCGATGGGCTGCGTCGGGGGCGCCTCGGCCAGCAAGGTGGCGAAAGCGGCGGCCAGGCCCTCGCCCTTGTAGGGCTCGTCCGCGTACAGGTGGCCGGGCTCGTGGCCGTTGGCCGAGCCCGACAACAGCGCCAGCGGCTGCAGGCCACGGGCTCGCGCGCCGGATGCCGTTGACAACAGCAACAGGGCCGCACCTTCGGCCGGACTGAAGCCATCGTTGTTGGCACTGTTGCGCACGCGGCCTTCCAGGTCCAGCGTGCCCAGCACATAGGGGTCGACCAGGGAATCCACGCCGCCCACCAGCACGAAGGTGCAGTCGCCACGCCGCAAACGTGCGGCGGCTTCGCGCAGCGCCATCAAACCGGCGGCGCGGCCCCGGGCCACGGCCACGCTGCGGTCGGCATCCACCAGGCCCGGCGCCTGAACGGCCAGGTGCTTCAGGAAGGCCTGGGCCTGGATCGGCAGCGTCGTGTGCTGTTCCGGCAGGCCCAGCAGCAGGGGCAGCGGTCCGCCCGCGCCTTGCAGCGGCGCCAGCACTTCTTCCAATGCCACTTGCGCAAGGCGCAGCATGCGTACCTCGCGCGATTGCAAGGGCTTCGCTGCCAAGGCATCGGCCAGCGGGGGCAGGCCGTTTTCCGGCACCTGGCCCACGATGAAAGGCTCCTGGCGGCGGTCGTACCAGTCCATTTCGCGCAGTCGCGACACCCGCGCGCGCGCCGCAGCGGCGGTCTCGGGCAGGCTCAAACCCACCGGCGTCACCAGGCCGGCGCTGACGATGACGATGGGGTCGTCGTGCATCGGCTCAGCCGGCTGCCGCGTAGGCGGGCGGCATCTGGCCCAGCCGACCCAGCGGAGGGCGTGGCTGCCCCTGGGCGTCCCAGGCGCGGCTGCGGACCGTCACGCTGCTCAGCTTCAGCAGCGACTTGTCGACCGCCAGCGCGGCGCGCCACAGCATCTGGAAGCGACCGGCATCGGGTTCCAGCAGCAGCAGTTCCAGTTGCGGCTCGCAGGGCACGGTTTGCCCCTTGAACTGGAAATCCAACTCCAGCCCGGCCTGTGGCAGGGTGAACTCGATGGGCACGGCGGCCACGCCCAGCAGTTGCACGGGCTCGCCGCCCTGCAGGAAACCTGGCGCCACCAACTCAGGCGGGGCCAACTGGAAGAAACGCGAATCGAAGTCCAGCGGCAGGTACGGTGCGCGCTGGCGTGTCCAGGCATGGTCGTAGGTGCCGGCGAAGCCGCGGCGCGGTTGCCAGGTGGGCGCCACCGGGGCCAGGCAAGCGGGCGTGGGGCGGTCCTGCGGGTCGTTCAGCGGTGTGTCCGGGTCTTCCAGATTGGGCAAGGGCTGGCCTTGCTCCGGCTCGGCCCCGTGGGCCACGAAGCCGCGGCCCACGGGGTTGCGCACTTCGTATTCCGGCACCGCGCCCGCCGCTGCCGAGGCTACGCCGCCATAGGCCAACTCCCAACGCAAGGGCATGCGTTGCCAGGGCTCGGGTTCCGACGGCCGCCAAGCACCACCCGCGCGCTCCCAGTGGCGGTTGCCAAACACCCGCACGCGCCGCCGCACGGCGCCAACGCGCAGGCTGACATCGGCTACCCGGGTGTCGGGCGAAGGCGCCACGGCGCGGCCGGTGAGCAGCACGTCGGTGGCAGGCTTCAGCAGACCGAATTCAGAAGCCGCGCGCAGACTGGTGGTGAGCGGGTCGCCCCAGAACACGTCGCCTGCCAGGATGGGCAATTGCGGGCTGGCGATCTCCGGGCCCTGCGCGCCGATCAGGAAAGTCGCCTTGACCACCGCGTAGACGGTTTCGACCCCGCTTGCGTCGGGAAACACCGACAGCGACGCGCTGAAAGGCGTGTGGTTGACGACCTGGAGCATGGGTGGATCAGTTCTGGGAGATCTTCGAGCCCTTGATCACCACGTCGCCGGAGGCCTTCACATTGATCTTGCCGCTGCCCTCCAGCGTGATGTCCTTGCCCTTGATGGTGATGGTGCCGTCCTTCTTCATCGTGATGCTGGCGCTGCCGGTCTTCAGCGTGATCTCGTCGGCCGCTTCCAGCACGTACTTCTTGCCGACCGTCAGGTTGTCGTCCTTGGCCACTTGCGTGGCCCTCGCGTCGCCCACGGTCAGGGACAGCTTCTTGCCGACGCTCACCGTCTGGTCGCTGCCGATGGTCGTGCTCTGCTTGGCGCCGATGCTCACGCTTTGCGCGGCACCCACGGTCAGTGTCTGCGCCGCCCCGATGGCGATTTCCTGCGCCGCACCAACCGTGATCGTCTCGTTGACGCCCACGGTGTGCGTGCGTTGCAGTGCGACAGTCGCGGTTTCACTGGCCCCGACGCTGATGCTGCGGTTGTTGCCGATGTTGATGGTCTCGTTGGCGCCGACGCTCTCGGTACGGTTGACGCCAACAGTGATGCGTTCGTTGTTGTCGACCGTTTCGGTGCGGTCGTGCTTGACGTGCGTGGTTTCGTCGTGGTCGATGGTCTTGCTGCGGTCGTGGCCGACCCAGTGTGTCTCGTCGTTCTCGACCTCGATGTCCTGGTTCTTCTCCGCGTGCAGCCAGACCTGTTCAGAGCCCTTCTTGTCCTCAAAGCGCAGTGCGTTGGCGTTGCCGTAGTTCCCACCCTTGCTGCTGCGTGTCAGCACCCCGCTCTGCGTGGCGTTGGCGGGCAGTTCCCAGGGTGGCATCTGCTCGGCGTTGTAGACACGGCCCGTGATCAGCGGCCGGTCGGGGTCGCCTTCCAGGAAGTCGACCACCACCTCCTGCCCGATGCGCGGAATCTGCACGAAGCCGAAGCTCTTGCCGGCCCAGGGCGAACTGGTGCGTACCCAGCAGGAGCTCTGTTCGTTCTTCTTGCCGTAGCGGTCCCAGTGGAACTGCACCTTCACACGGCCGTACTTGTCGGTGTGGATTTCTTCGCCGGCAGGGCCCACCACCACCGCGGTCTGCGGGCCCTGCACAAAGGGCTTGGGCGTCTGGCGCGGGGGGCGGAAGGGCTGGGCCGAGGGCATGGTCTCGAACTGGCACTGGAAGTCGTCGCGTCCACCATCGGCCTCGTACGTGGCCAGGCTGGCCATGACCGTGCTGCGCAGCACCAGGTGTTCGGCGTTCTGGTCGGCCCTGGGGTGGCGGCTCAGCTTGAACAGATGCCCCACGGTGAGCGATCGCGAATTGCTGGCGCCGGACTGGCGTTCGAAGCCTGCCTGCTGTTCTTCCAGCTGGCAATCGGCCAGGTGCTGGCCTTCGGCCTTCTGCGTGTATTCACCTTCAAAGTCAAACTGCTCATAGTCGTCCAGCGTGTGCGAACGCGACTGGTGCTGCTCCACGGCCAAGGACGTGGACGGGCGTTCGAAGTCGTAGCTGGTGAGCGCCACCTTGCCCGTTCGCACCTCGCGTGAATGGGACCAGCTGGTGACGCAGTCCAGGTCGGGCGGGATGCTGCCGCCGTTGTCGAAGTAGGGCAGTTGCTCTGCGCCGGTGGCCACCTTCAAGGCGCTGGTGTCGTCCACCAGCACCAGCTTGTGCGAGCCCTTGCCGTGTTCAAAGAACCAGTAGATGCCCTCTTCTTCCAGCAGGCGCGCCACGAAGTTGAAGTCGGTCTCGCGGTACTGCACGCAGTAGACCCGCTGGCGGTAGCTGCGGAAGAGCTTGAACTCGAAGTTGGCGATGGCACTGTGCTCGCCGAAGACCTGCTCCACGATCTGCGGCACCGTCAGGTTCTGATAGATGCGGCAGTCGGAGGTGCGCGTCAGGAACCAGAGCCAGGGGCGCAGCGTGGCCTGGTACTGGTAGTAGCGGCCCTGCACATGCCCGCTGCCAAAGCGCGTCACCAGGCCGTTGAACTGGCGCGCCTTGCCGTCGCGCAGGGTCATGCTCACGCCAGCCGGCTGGCCCAGCAAGTCCTCGGCCTTGAGGTCGGGCTTGTCGGCCACCAGGGTGAGTTCGATGCTGTCCAGCGCGGACACGGTCTGGCGGGCCGTCATCGCCGCGAACATCAGCGCGGTGGGTGGCAGTGGGCAGTTGAAGGTGATCGGCGATGCCATGGTCGTCAGGCCTGCAAGGTGCCTGCGTCAGGGCGCAGGCTGGTTTTCATGCTCGGGGAGTGGGCGGGTGCCGAACAGCGACCAAAGTCATGCGTCCTCCCCTGTGCAGCGGGTGCTACCGACTAGATCTCGAACACGGTGCCATCGAAGATGTCGCGCACCTCGATGCTGGTGATGCCTTCGCCGTTGCGCCGCCGCCGCAGCAGTTCCTGCAGTTCGGTCGTCAGCACCGGCATTTCGCCCTTTCGAAGCGCGTTCTTGAGCACCGCGTCGTCGACATAGACCACGACGCGCCCCTTCAAGGACTTCACGTACTTGACCGACACCTTCGACCAGATCAACTGCTTGAATTCGGTCCACGCCAGCGGGCCGCCCACCAACTCGGCGAGTTTCGCGGCATCGAGTTCCAGCTTCTGCTCCAGGCCAAAGGCCTCTAGCTGCTTTTCCAGGGTCTTGCGGCCGTTCTGTTCGGCCAGACGCTTGGCGAGTTCGGCGCCTGACAGCGCGGGGTCGTCGGCCAGGTGGACGAAGCCCGGGTCGCCCGCTTTCTTCGGCCCCAGCCTGGACCACAGGGCGCCACGGTCCGGGCCCGGTGCGGGCAGCGGCAGTTCATCAATGTCCTTGTACCAGCGCTGCACAAAGGTCTCCACCATCTGTTTGCGCGGCAAACGGTGGGCGGCGCCCACCCAGGACAGCAGTTCACGCTTCATGCGCTGGAAGGCTCCACGTGCAAAGCCGGGCAGCATCGCTTCCGGAATGCGGCCGACCAGGCGCGCCAGCTGTTCCAGAACCGGACGCGCCTTGGCGGCAAAGGCAGGGCGGAGGCGCGCCAACGCCACCGTCTTGTGCAGGGTTTCGGCCCAATGGCCCAGCTTGCCGGCCTTGGCCAGGTCGCCGATGTAGGGGATGGCCGAAACGCCGCTGAGCCCCGCGCCCCACCAGTCGCCACGGCCCAGCGATATGACGGCGTTGGTGCCATCGGAAACCGGCGTCGGGTCCAGGATGCCGGCCAGGTCCAGCACCAGCTGCGCCAGGTCCAGCAGCAGGGACTGCTCTTCTGCGCTGAGGCCGTTGTGGCCGTCCACACCCTGCGGCGAGCCAGGCGTGGACTGCGTGCGCGACAAGGTGCCCAGGTCCATCCACTGCTCACCCAGCTCAGCCGAACACATCGGGCCCCGGCTGCGTGTCATGCCGCAACCCCTGGCCGCCGTGCCGCGACCAGCCAGCCCATCACGGCCTTGCCACCCTCCATGCGCAGCCGTTCGTGGCGCAGCACAGGTGCGTTGAAGCCCGCCGACGTCAGCACGCGCCGCAGGTAGCCCGCCTCATGGGCATAACGCCCATTGGTTTGCAGTTGGTGAGGGTCGGCGCAGCCGTCGGGCAGCGCCTCCACGGTGAAGATCAGCCAGCCGCCAGGGCGCAAGGCGGTGGCCGCGGCCTCGGCCACCTGTTCCAACGGACCGAAGTAGCACAAGGTGTCGGCCGATACCACGGCGTCGAACGCGCTGGGCTGGGTCTGCAGGTAGTGCACCAGCTCGGCCTTGTGCAATAGGTCGTAGCAGCGGCGCGGCTTGGCCTGGCGCAGCATGCCCACTGACAGGTCGCAGCCGGAGAGCATGCGCGCCCAAGGCCGCAGCAGCGGGCCACACAGCCCCGTGCCGCAGCCAGCGTCGCAGATGTCGAGCGAGGCCTTGGCCTCGCCTGCGGCCTGCTGCAGCGCCTCGGCCACCAGGCCGGGCGCCCGGTAGCCCAGCTGTTCCAGCTTGACGTCGAAGCTGCTGGCAAAGCTGTCAAAGACCTCCTCGACATAAGCATCGCTGGCTCGCACCGGCGTGTCCTGGCCCAGGCAGGCCGCCAGCTGATGCCGGGCGACCGGGTTGTCGGGCTCTGCTGCCAGCCATTCGCGGTAGAGCTGGGCGGCCTGGTCGCGTTCGCCCAGCAGCAGCAGCGCACGGATAACCTGGTTGCGCGGCTGCATGTCGCGCGGCGACAGTGTGATGGCCCGGCTGTTGGCCTCCAGCCCTTCGGGAACGCGGCCTTGTCCCAGCAGGGTCAGCGACAGGTTGTACCAGGCACTGACGAAGTCCGGTCGCAAAGCCAGCGCGTCGCGGTAGGCCTGTTCGGCAGCGGCCCAGTCCAGGCGCTTGCGCAGCACCGTGCCCAAGTTGTTCAGCGCGTCCGCGGAGGCCGGCAGGCCTGCCGCTGCCGCCACGCTGCGGCGGTAGGCTTCCACAGCTTCATCCAGCTGCTGTGATTCCACGAGCACGTTGCCCAGGTTGTTCCAAATGCCGGGTTCGTTGGGCAGCGCCGCCAAGGCCTGGCGGATGAGGACGGCCCCTTCTGCACTGCGGCCCTGTGTATGGCGCAGAATGCCCTGGAAGTGCAGCGCGTTCGGCTCGCCGGGCCATTGGACCAGGAGGGCAGCGAGTGCAACTTCGGCCTGCTCCAGTTGCTCGTCACGCAGCAGGTTCATGGCCACCTGCAGCCGACGTCCCAGGTCCAATCGTTTGGATGCGCTCTGGCCCATGCCGCGGTCCTTCGTCATCCTGGCGTGTCTAGAACGCGTAGCTGAAGTTGCCGTCGTGCACGCCCACCGTCACGCGTTCGATGGGCTTGCCTTCCAGCAGGCGGTTGAGGAATTCCTTGGAGATGTCCGGCAGCATGGTGTTGGTCAGGATGGCATCGATCATGCGACCCCCCGATTCATTTTCGGTGCAGCGCGACACCACCAGCTTGACCACCTCGTCACCCACCACAAACGGGATCTTGTAGCGCGCTTCCACACGCTTCTTGATGCGGCCCAACTGCAGCTTGACGATGCTGCCCAGCATCTCGTCGGACAGCGGGTAGTAGGGAATGGTCACCAGCCGTCCCAGCAGCGCCGGCGGGAAGACCTTCAGCAAGGGTTCGCGCAGTGCCTTGGCCATGTTCTCCGGGTCGGGCATCAGTTCCGGGTCCTTGCACAAGCCGGCAATGAGGTCGGTGCCGGCATTGGTGGTCAGGATGATCAGCGTGTTCTTGAAGTCAATGAAGCGGCCTTCGCCGTCTTCCATGAAGCCCTTGTCGAAGACCTGGAAGAAGGTCTCGTGCACGTCGGGGTGTGCCTTCTCCACTTCGTCCAGCAGCACCACGCTGTAGGGTTTGCGGCGCACGGCTTCGGTCAGCACACCGCCTTCACCGTAGCCGATGTAGCCCGGGGGTGCGCCCTTCAGGGTGCTGACGGTGTGAGCCTCCTGGTACTCGCTCATGTTGATGGTGATGAGGTTGTGTTCACCGCCATAAAGCGCCTCGGCCAGGGCCAGTGCGGTCTCTGTCTTGCCGACGCCGCTGGTGCCTGCCAGCATGAACACGCCAATGGGCTTGCTGGGGTTGTCCAGGCCGGCGCGGCTGGTCTGGATGCGCTTGGCGATCATCTCCATCGCGTGGTCCTGGCCGATGACGCGCGTGCCCAGGTGCTTGGCCAGGTTCAGCACGGTTTCGATCTCGTTGGCTGCCATGCGGCCCACAGGGATGCCCGTCCAGTCGGCCACCACGCTGGCCACGGCCTGTTGGTCCACCGTAGGCAGGATCAGCGGGCTCTCACCTTGCAGGGTGTGCAGTTGGGCCTGCACGTCGCGCAAGCGCGCCAGCGTCTTGACGCGGTCGTCTTCGCTCAGCGGCGCGGGCGCTTCGGCAGCAGTGGCCGCGGTGGCGGCGCTTTCCAGAGCGCTGCCCGTGCCTTCCACCGGTTGCAGCGCGCCGCGCAGCGTCGCGCGCAGGGCCAGCAGTTCGTCGACCAAGGTCTTTTCCTGCTGCCAGCGCGCGTCCAGCCCAGCCAGTCGTTCCACTTCGGCCGCCTTGGCGGCCGAGGCCTCGGCCTCCCGCGCTGTGGTGTCCACGCCCACGGCCTTCTCGCGGGCGATGATGCCCAGTTCGGTGTCCAGCGCCTCGATGCGCTTGCGGCTGTCGTCCACCTCGGCCGGCGTGGCGTGCAGGCTCACGGCCACACGCGCGCAAGCGGTGTCCAGCAGGCTCACGCTCTTGTCGGGCAACTGGCGCGCCGGGATGTAGCGGTGGCTCAGCTTGACGGCGGCTTCGAGCGCTTCGTCCAGGATCTGCACGCGGTGGTGCTTTTCCATGGTGCTGGCCACGCCACGCATCATCAGCACGGCCTTCTGTTCATCGGGCTCGTCGACCTGCACGCTCTGGAAGCGGCGTGTCAGTGCCGGGTCCTTCTCGATGTGCTTCTTGTATTCCGCAAACGTGGTGGCGCCGATGGTGCGCAACTGCCCACGCGCCAGTGCTGGCTTCAGCAGGTTGGCTGCGTCGCCCGTGCCTGCCGCGCCGCCGGCGCCGACCAGGGTGTGTGTTTCATCGATGAACAGGATGATGGGCTTAACGCTCGCCTGCACCTCGTCGATGACGCTGCGCAGGCGCTGCTCGAATTCACCCTTCATGCTGGCACCGGCCTGCAGCAGGCCCACGTCCAGGGCCAGCAACTGCACGTCCTTCAGCGAGGGCGGCACATCACCGCGCACGATGCGCTGGGCAAAACCTTCCACCACCGCGGTCTTGCCCACACCAGCTTCGCCGACCAGGATGGGGTTGTTCTGGCGCCGCCGCATGAGGATGTCCACGACCTGGCGGATCTCGTCGTCGCGGCCGACAATGGGGTCCATCTTGCCGCCGCGCGCCTGTTCGGTGAGGTCGGTCGTGAAGCGCTTGAGCGCTTCCTGCTTGCCCATGGCTGCGGGTGCGATGGCGTCGCTGGCCTCACCGGGCGCGGCACCGCTCTCGCTGGCCGGTGCACCTTCTTCCGGAGAGCCTTTCAGGATGCTGCTGAACTTGGCGGCCAGGTCGTCGGCATGGACCTTGTCGAACTGGCGTGAAATGCCCATCAATGCGCCGCGCAGCGACGGCGTCTTCAGCATGCCCAGCATCAGGTGGCCGGTGCGAACCTGCCTGTCACTGAACATCAGCGACCCGTAGACCCAACCGCGTTCCACGGCGGTGTCGATGAACTGCGAGATGTCGCTGACGCTGGACGCGCCACGGGGCAGCCGGTCCAGCGCGCTGGTCAGGTCCGCCGCCAGCGCGGATGCGTCCAGGTTGTAGTGGCGCACGATGCGGTGCAGGTCGCTGTCCGGCGTGTTGAGGATCTGCACCAGCCAGTGCTGCAGTTCCACGAAGGCGTTGCCCCGCATCTTGCAGAACACGGTGGCGCCTTCGATGGCCTTGTAGGCCAGCGCGTTGAGCTTGCCGAAGGAGGCGGTGCGAGAGATCTCGGTCATGGCAGGACTCCGGGGCGGGGCTTGGGAAAAGTCGTGGGAAAGGACGTGAGAAAGGACGTGAGGGGCCGCAGGCGCAGGCTGCGACCCTTGCCCGGCCGTGATCCCAGCCAGCCCAGCACGCCCAGGCGGACATTGCGCCCCAGGCGTGGGTCGGGCCGGGCGCTGCCGGCCAGGGTGAGTTCAAGGTCCCACTGCAGTTCCCGACCGGCCAGCAGCCGGACCCATTCCTGCAGGGCCGGCCAAGCGCTGCCGCCGGGCAGGAAGGCCAGGTATTGCGTCATGTCCAGCGGCCCCAGGTGCAGGCGGAATCGGTACTGCCGGTCCCACACCCGCGATCCGGCATTGGCGGACAGCCCCAGCGCTGCCGCCGGACTTTCGCTGCGTTCGGCGCGGTTGCGTGCATGGCCCAGCCGTGAGTGGTCGGCCGGGTCGATGCTGAGCCAGTGTCCGACATGGGACTCCACCCGGGCAGCGACGCCGAAGAATTGACGCAGCACCTTGGCCAGGGCCTCTGGGTGGCGGCTGCGGCCGGCCAGGGTGCCGGCGTGGAAAGCCAGGGCGGCAGGCGGCAGGACACCACCCAGCGCCGGCGCACCGGCACAGGCCAGCAGCCAGGCGCGGTAGCGGTCGCCGTCAGGCCGGTCGCCTTGCACCACCGGCTGCGACTGCGCCCAGGCGCGGTAGAAGAGCGACAGCAGCCGGTGGTGGAACAGATCCAGGAAGCGCGCCAGCGTGGCGTCGCCGTGGTGGTGCAGGCGGTCGCGCACGAATTCGGTGAAGTGCAGCGGCATCGGCCCTTGCGGCCCTAGCAGGCCGAAGAAGCGCACCAGAAGGCGAGGCGGCAAGTCGCCCCGCGCTTGCAGTTGTTGCAAGGCCGCGGGCGCGAAGTCCAGTTCCGGTGCCTGGCCCAGTCGAAGGGCTTCCTGGCGCGGGCGCAGCGCTTCGCCAGTGCGCGGCTGGTCGCGGCGCAAGGCGTCTACACGCCGCATCAACGCGAAGAAGTCAAAGGCCGTGGCGTCGCGTTGCAGTTCGGCCATCAGCGCATCAAAGGCTTCTTGCACAGGTGTGCCTGATTCAGTGACACCCGCAGTGCCGCTCATGCCACTGCCCGCTCGCCCAGCCGCGGGGGCCAGGTCTTGATCAGTCCCCGCTGGGCGCTGTGCAGGCTCAGCTGCGTGAAGCTGTTGATCGCTGCGTGGCGCGCGAAGAAATGTTCCAGCACGCAGCCGAGCAGGAAGGCGCTGTTGCCATGGAACGCAGCGTCGTCCACTTCCAGGGTCAGCGCGATGCCGCAGCCAAAGCTCAGCGGCCCTGCGAAGGGCAGGCGCCGCGTCACGGTGCTGACGCGCAAGCTGCGCAGGCCATCCACCTGCGCGATCCAGGCCGCATCGCCAGTGCCGTAGAGCCGCAACCCGGCTCGCAGCGCGGCGGCCGCGCGTTCGGGGTCGGTGTTGGGCGACAAGTGGTTCTGTGTCAGCTGGCTCACCAGTTGCCAACCGATGTCGCCTTCGGGGTGGCGAGAGGACGGCCGCGTGGGCCCCCGCAGGCTGCGCACGGCGTTCACAGGCGCGGCGGCTTCCAGGATCCAGGCGCGGTCTCCTTCGCTGCCTTCGCGTGGCAGCAGGGCCGGCAAGTCGCGGTTGGTCACCTGGGCGATGACACTCAGCTGGCGCAACTCTTCCCGGTAGGCGCCATGGTGGGCATCCACCAGCGACAGGAAAACCTCTTCACCCAGGTACGCGGCCACACGGGCACCGTTCTGGCGCTGTCGGTCGGACGGCCGGCGCGGCGCGCGGCGCAGCGCGAAATAGCCGTTGCCGTCGGGCAGCGACTGGTGCGCGCTGGCGTACAGCGGCGCAAAGTCCCGTGCACTGTCGGTGCCGCTGGCGCCGTGACCGATGACGCGGTCGATGCTGTGAACCTCATAGTCCATGGGCCGCGTGCGGTCGGGCACGACATGGAAGTCGGCGCTGCTGGCGTCCAGGGTCACGCGGTCCAGCCGCTTGGGGAACAGGTTGATCGCAGGCGTGCAGTGCAGGGCCAGACTTTGCGAATCGACCAGCGTTTCAAGGCCCGGATCGGGGCGCGAGAAGGCCAGCACCAGTTCCACCTCGTTGCCTGTCAAGCCGGTCAGGCGGCTGCCGAGGTCATTCACTTCAAAGAACAGCAAGCGCTGCGGCAGTGCCGCGAACTCCTGCAGCAGGCGGTGACCCGAGAAGGCGCGGTCGGTTTCGGGCAGGAGCGCCTCGTCGCTGCCGTAGCCCACGGATTGGATCGAAGCGGGACCACGCCAGCGCGCCTCGGACACCGGTTGGCCGGGTTCGGCCAGCGCAGTGCCCGCCGTGCAGCCCAGGACCAGTTCATGCAGACGGAAGGCCACGTTGTCTTCGGCGGCGATGTAGAAGACCAGCCGGTCCAGGCTCAGTTGGTCCAGCCGAAGCCCACCTCCCACCCGCAACTTGATGCGCAGCCCGCCTTTGGCGGCGCGCGCCTGTGGCAGCCGGGTCAGGGCCAGGTCGGGTGCGTGGTTGAAGTAGCGCAGATCGGTCAGTTCCAGCGGCCACAGGGTGACGGCCATGGCCGTGCGGAATTCGCACTGCGTGTCCTGCCCGCGCTTGAGCAGCGAACGCAGCGGCGCGCCTCGCGCCACGGTGTAGCCCCGCGCCAGATTGGGGTCGGTGGGGTCCACGCCCGTGATCTGCGTGAGCATGGTCTCGAACACGCGCGGCGGCGCGAAGAAGTAGGTCGGACCGATCTCGCGGCGATCGTCGGTTGCGGTCTCCGGGCTTTCCGGACAGCACACCGTCAAGGCACCGGCGAACGCCTGGCCGTATGAGAAGATATGATCGCCGACCCACGCCATAGGCAGGTAGGCAATCATCGTGTCGTCGGGCGTGAAATGGTCGAAGACGTTGGCGTTGCGCCCCGATACGACGACGTTCTCGTGCGTCAGCATCACGCCCTTGGGTCGTCCCGTGGTGCCCGACGTATAGAGCATCACGCTCACGTCCGAGCCTTTGCCGTCTCTGATCCTGCTGAGCCAGGCATCTGCGGCGCCCGCGTCTGTCTTCAACGTCTCGCGTCCCAGGTCTTGCACGTCAGTGAGCGCGTGCAGGCGGGACCGGTCATAAGCCTCGAGCCCGCGGGGATCGTCGTAGACGATGCGCTCGAGCCGCGGCAGGCGGTCTGCGATCGACAACACCTTGTCGACCTGCTCCTGGTTCTCGACGACGGCAAAACGCACCTCGGCGTGCTCGAGCACGTAGGCCATCTCATCGGCAACCGAGTCCTGATAGAGCGGCACCGGGATCGCGCCCAGGCTCTGGGCGGCGGTAAACGTCCAGTAGAGGTGCGGACGGTTGTCGCCGATGACGGCAACGGTATCGCCACTCTTGAGACCCAGCCGCTCGAGACCGAGCGCCAGAGC
This sequence comes from uncultured beta proteobacterium, assembly GCA_963750785.1. Lineage (GTDB taxonomy): Bacteria > Pseudomonadota > Gammaproteobacteria > Burkholderiales > Burkholderiaceae_C > Rubrivivax. The sequence continues at coordinate 1,227,408 of CAVVSC010000017.1, forward strand.
GCGCACCTCGTCGAGCACCTCCGACCACGTCCAGGTCTGCCAGATACCGAGATCCTTCTCGCGGAATGCCGGACGCGTGGCGTAGACGCTGGCATTGCGTAGCAGGAGCTTGGGAATCGTATCGGGTTGCGTCTGGGGTGGCCCAGCGGTCACGGCTCAACTCCTCCCTGTCGAACTAGGGCGACGTGTCGAGCCGGGAAAAACCGGCCCCCACGCCATCCTCTCAGCGCCGCATTCGAGGCGACGCCATTTTGCCTGCGATCAACTCTGCGTCGCCTGACGACGGATTGCCGACCCGATGTGATCGTTCACCACGGTGCGCGCAGGTCCCCATGACCCTTGCGCTCACCATCGCCAAGTCACACCGACCGGCTCGTTCGTCGTCGGCGCTCGACGTCGTTGACCGAGCCGCATCCACTTGCTCACGAAACAGGCTGGGTCTCAAGTTTCAGCTGGACAGACTGCTGCTCAAGACTATGTTACCAATGAGCGAATTGCTGCGGGATTTGTGCCTCAATCGCCCTCGTAGGTGGCGAGTTCACCGATGGCGAGCACTGTCAAACCGCCTCGCTCGACCCTGATCAGACCTTTTTCCTCCAAAATCTTCAGCCCGCGACTGACGATTTGGCGAGACACGCCGGCAAGCAGGGCCAGTTCCTCTTGCGTAATCTCGATATGGTCTCCGAGGCCCGGATAGAGCACCGGATTGAAGAGCCAGGCGAGGTTGCGGGCCACCCGCGCGGTCGGATCGTGCAGCCTGTCGTGCTCGATAGTGGCGATGAACTGGCCCATCCGCTCGTTGAGCTGCGTGACCAGGAATTTGTTGAACCCGACGCTATTGTCGAACAGCCACATGAATGTTGGCCGATTCATCATTGCGAGGCGGGTCGTGCGAAGGGCCACGAGATCATACTTTCTCGGCTCCCCCTTGAGGACCGAGCCTTCGCCGAGCCACCCGCCAGCTCCTATTCCGGCGAAAGTGATGGCTTTACCCGAAGCGGAGATCGCGCCGATCTTGACCAGGCCGGTAACCACACCGGTCCACGAATCGAGCTTGTCGCCGCGATGGCAGATGTAAGACCCAGCCGGGAACTGGCGCTCGCTGATGCCGCGACGCGCTCGCTCGGCCTCGTCGTCCGTCAGCGCATCCGCCCAGAAGGCCAGCGGCCTCAACTCGTCCTTGGCAACTGTCATTGGAGCGGTGCTCCCAGGCAACCCGCGAGAGTCTAGGTCGCGGATCGGCGGCTCTCAAGCGCAAGTCGACGAGGGCTGGCCGCGCCGCGCCAATTCCTTCGGCCGCTGCTCTGCGCTCGCTGGATCTGGGCCAGAGGCGCTTCCATAGCACGTCAGCTCCCAGGTGGAATCACCGAGCGTTGGGTGCGCGTGCTCGAGCTTTTGATCTAAGAGACTTGACTTACACGCCTTCGGTGGAAGTGCTGCTGCTTCCACCTCAGTCGATCAGGCTCTAGGATGGTTGCGGCTGTCCAGGCTTAATTGTGCGCGAGGGCGGATCAATGGCCGAGGAGCTCACCCATTTCATCGGCGGCAAACGGGTTAACGGTTCGTCCGGCCGCTTCGCCGACGTGTTCTGGCCGATGACCGGCGAGGTGGCAGGCCGCGTGCCGCTCGCCTCCAAGGCCGAGGTCCGCGCCGCGGTCGAGAACGCGCAAGGCCGCGCAGCCGGCATGGGCCGCGCATCAATCCGCAGCGCCGCGCCCGCGTGATGGCGAAGTTCGTCGACCTGCTCAACCGGGACATGGACAAGCTCGCCGACAAGCTCGCCCGCGAGCACGGCAAGGTGATCCCCGACGCCAAGGGCGACATCCAGCGCGGCCTCGAGGTGGCCGAGTTCGCGACGGGCATCCCGCATCTGCTGAAGGGCGAGTACACCGAGGGCGCCGGCCCGGGCATCGACGTCTACTCGATGCGCCAGCCGCTCGGCGTCGTGGCGGGCATCACGCCGTTCAACTTTCCGGCGATGATCCCGATGTGGAAGTTCGCGCCCGCCATCGCCTGCGGCAACGCCTTCATCCTGAAGCCCTCCGAGCGCGACCCGAGCGTGCCGCTGATGCTGGCCGAGCTGATGATCGAGGCCGGCCTGCCGCCGGGCATCCTCAATGTCGTCAACGGCGACAAGGAGGCCGTCGACGCCATCCTCGACGACGCGGACATCCAGGCCGTGGGCTTCGTCGGCTCGACGCCGATCGCGGCCTACGTCTATGCGCGGGGTGCTGCGAGCGGCAAGCGCGTCGCCTGCTTCGGCGGCGCCAAGAACCACATGATCGTGATGCCCGACGCCGATCTCGACCAGGCCGCCGACGCGCTGATCGGTGCCGGCTACGGCTCGGCGGGCGAGCGCTGCATGGCGGTGTCGGTGGCGGTGCCGGTCGGCCAGAAGACGGCCGATGCGCTGGTCGAGAAGCTCATTCCGCGCATCGAGGGGCTGAAGATCGGCCCGTCCACCAGCCTCGACGCCGACATGGGGCCGCTGGTCACGCGCGCGCATCTGGAGAAGGTGAAAGGCTACGTCGCGACCGGCATCAGCGAAGGCGCCAAGCTCAAGGTCGATGGCCGCGACTTCAAGATGCAGGGCTACGAGCAGGGCTTCTACATGGGCGGCTGCCTGTTCGACGACGTGACGCGCGACATGAAGATCTACAAGGAGGAGATCTTCGGCCCCGTGCTCTCGGTCGTGCGCGCCAAGGACTACGACGAAGGGCTACGCCTCGCCATGGACCACGAGTACGGCAACGGCGTCGCCATCTTCACCCGCGACGGCGACACGGCCCGCGATTTCGTCGCGAAAGTGAATATCGGCATGGTCGGCGTCAACGTGCCGATCCCCGTGCCGCTCGCCTACTACACCTTCGGCGGCTGGAAACGGAGCGCCTTCGGCGACCTCAACCAGCACGGCCCGGATTCGGTCCGGTTCTATACGCGGACGAAGACGGTGACGAGCCGCTGGCCGAGCGGCGTGAAGGAGGGGGCGGAGTTCTCGATACCGGTGATGCGATAATCAGACTGCGATGTCGCCGGTATTCTACGGAAATAACCATAGGCTAAACAATGGCTTGCCGGCGATATCCCCGATGGCTAGCGTGCGCGCCTCTCCAGTCGAGCGGCATCGCGGAAGCGATGCGTCTGCAATGAGGCGGCATGTCACTCGTACGCAATGCCATCCAACACCTGCACCAAAACGGTTTCAGTGAGACGCTGGCCTACGGCCAACACTGGGTCTCGGAAAAGCTCGGCGAGCAGAGGCTTGGGATCTCGACGCAGCAATCGATCTGGCTGCGCGACTTCGGCTACGACACGCAGTATCTTGAGCACGAGCCTGCACCTTATCGCGCGTTGGCAACGGTCATGAAGCGGCTGCCGATGCCCCTGGACCGGCCCGACATCCTCGTCGAATACGGCTCGGGCGCCGGGCGCTCGGCACTGGTCGCCGCAATGACGGGCCGCTTCCCCCGCATCATCGGCGTCGAGATCCTGCCGCAGCTCATCGAGATCGCCGAGGCGAACCGCAGAGCCGTGGACGGCCGGTTGACGTGTCGCGTATCAGCTTCGTCCAGGCCGACGCCATGAACTGGGAGGTGCCGCCCGAGGCGACCTCGGCCTTTTGTTTTCAATCCGTTCGGCGGCGAGGTGCTGCGCTTCGTTTTCGAGAACATGCTGCGCACCGTGGAGCGCACGCCGCGGGCATTGCACGCGGCCTACCTTTTCTCCCGATCCGGCGATGGAGATCATCGCGAAGTGCCCCTGGATGCGCCAGGTCGATGAATTCCAGACTTATCCCCACAAGTGCCGCATCTTCCGCGTCGAGCCCTAGTGAGGCGTCGCGCCTAAATTGACCGGTGGGTGCGGCACGGTTGGTGTCAATTGAGGCGCGCCAAACGCCTCACTAAGTCATTGATGTTGCTAGTGGCCCTCATGTCGCGCCAAAATCGGAAGGCGGTTGTGGCTATGATGCGATTTTGGCGCGACGGGCCACTTAGTGAGGCGTCGCGCCTAAATTGACCGGTGGGTGCGGCACGGTTGGTGTCAATTGAGGCGCGCCAAACGCCTCACTAAGTCATTGATGTTGCTAGTGGCCCTCATGTCGCGCCAAAATCGGAAGGCGGTTGTGGCTATGATGCGATTTTGGCGCGACGGGCCGCTCGCCGGCTAGCGCCACGACGTTGATCAGCGGCTCGCGCGACGTAGGCGCCGCACATTCTCCGCCATGGTCTCCTGGCGGCGGCGCAGCATGCCGGTCGTCCAGCCGGACATGTGCGGCGTCAGAATGCAGTTGTCCAACTCATGAAACGGCAAACGACCCGGATGGGGCTCCGGATCGGCGGGGGACGGATAGACGTACCAGGTGTCGATCACGGCACCGCCGATGCGCTTGGCGGCGAGTGCTTCATAGAGGGCCCGCTCGTCGTGCAGCCGTGCGCGATGTTCGCGAACGGCCCGCCGTGCAGGATGGCCGGGTTGTTCTCCAGCGTCTGCACCAGGTTCGGCTGCAGCGCGTCCTTCAGCAGCACCGTCATCGCGCCGTGCACCTTCAGGTCGCGCGCGCGCACCGGTGTCTTGTCGCGGGTGTAGGCGACGACGATGTTGCCCAGCCGCTCCTTCAGGTCGTCCAGCGCTGGTGGCGAGGCAGAAGATGGCCATCACCTCGGAGGCGACGACGATGTCGAAGCCGTCCTGGCGCGGGAAGCCGTTGCCCGGGCCGCCCAGGCCCGACGGTGATGTCGCGCAGCGCGCGGTCGTTCATGTCCATCACGCGCTTCCACGTGATGCGGCGCACGTCGATGCCGAGCGCGTTGCCGTGGTGCATGTGGTTGTCCAGCGCCGCGGCCAGCAGGTTGTTGGCCAGCGCGATGGCGCTGAAGTCGCCGGTGAAGTGCAGGTTGATGTCTTCCATCGGCACCACCTGCGCGTAGCCGCCGCCGGCGGCGCCGCCCTTCATGCCGAACACCGGGCCCGAGCGACGGCTCGCGCAGCGCGACGATGGCCTTCTTGCCGATGTGGTTCAGCGCGTCGCCCAGGCCCACCGTGGTGGTGGTCTTGCCTTCGCCGGCCGGCGTGGGGCTGATGGCGGTGACGAGGATCAGCTTGCCGTCGGGGCGGTCTTGCAGGCTGTCGATGTACTTCAGCGAGAGCTTGGCCTTGTGGTGGCCGTAGGGCACCAGGTGCTCGTCGGGGATGCCCAGGCGGTCCTGTGCAAGATCGGTGATGCGGCGCAGGCGCGCCGCCTGGGCGATGGCGATGTCACTGGGCAAGGGGAACTCCGGAACTGCAGGAACGCACCGCGCATTGTCGCGGCCCGGAGCTGCAGCACCCCACCGGGGCTTCTACCGGGGCACCCCTTGCCGTGTGGTCAGCGCACCACCGGAGCGCCCGCGCCGCCGCCCAGCGCGCTGTACAGCTGCACCGCGTTCTGCGCCTGCGCCAGCTGCAGCTGCACCACGGCCTGGCGGGCGGCCAGGGCCGAGCGTTCGGCGTCCAGCCGGTCCAGCGCGCTGGCGGCGCCGCCGCGGAACAGCAGTTCGGTCAGCTCCAGCCGGCGCGCCTCGGCCGTCGGCCTGGGCCTGCTGGGCCTGCAGCTGCTCGCCCAGCGTGGCGCGGCCGGCCAGCGCATCGGCCACGTCGCGGAACGCGGTCTGGATCGCCTTCTCGTACTGCGCCACGGCGATGTCGCGTGCTGCGCGCGTTGCTTCCAGGTTGGCCTGGTTGCGGCCGGCGTCGAACAGCGGCTGCAGCACCTGGCCGGTGAAGCTCCAGGCGGTGTTCTCGAACAGGCCCGACAGCTGCGTGCTCGCGGTGCCCAGGCTGCCGGTGAGCGAGATGCGCGGGAAGAACGCCGCGCGCGCCGCGCCGATGTTGGCGTTGGCGGCGATCAGCGACTGCTCGGCCTGGCGCACGTCGGGGCGCTGCAGCAGCACCTCGGACGGCAGCCCCGCCGGCAGATCGGCGTAGCGCAGCTGCGACACCGGCGCGCCTTCGGGCAGCTTCTCGGGCAGGCCCTGGCCCAGCAGCAGCATCAGCGCGTTCTGGTCCTGGCTGCGCTGGCGCTGCAGGGCCGCCACGTTGGCGCGCGCCGCGGCCACCAGCGACTCGGTGGCCCGCAGCTCGGGTTCGGCCGCGGCGCCGGCGTCGAAGCGCAGCTTCACCAGCTTCAACTGCTCTTCGCGCGAGGCCAGCGTGCGCTGCGTGATCTGCAGCAGCTCGTCGTCGGCGCGCAGCGCGAGGTCGGCGTTCAGCCACGGCGGCGATCAGCGCCATCTGCGCGGCGCGGCGGCCCTCGTCGGTGGCGAAGTAGCGCGCGAGCGCGGCTTCGCGACAGGCTCTTCACGCGGCCGAACAGGTCGAGCTCGAAGGCCGTGACCTGCAGGCCGACGCTGTAGCTGCTGCTGATGCCGCTGCCGGTGGTGGTGCGCGTGCCCGAGGCGCCGGCGCCCACGGTGGGCAGGCGGTCGGCGCGCTGCACGCCGTAGCTGCGCGCGCGCCTGCTCGACGTTGAGCACGGCAACGCGCAGGTCGCGGTTGTTCTGCAGCGCGGTATCGACCAGCGCCCGCTGGCGGGCATCGGTGACGAAGTCGGTCCAGGGCAGTGTCGGCCGCTGCCGTGCCGCTGGCGGGCGCGGCTGCGGAAAGGCCGCCGGCACCGGCGCCGCCGGGCGTTCGTAGGTCGGCGCCAGCGAGCAGCGCGCTCAGCAGCGCGGCGGCGGCCAGCAGGGTCAGGGCGGCGCGCATTCAGCGGTCCTCCATCGGGGCGTTGAGGTTCTGGTTCTCGGTCTCGTGGCGCGTACATGCGGCGCTGCCGTTCGCTGCCCTTGAAGATGCGGCGCACGACGACGAAGAACACCGGCACGAAGAACACCGCCAGCACCACCGCCGTGATCATGCCGCCGATCACGCCGGTGCCGATGGCGCGCTGGCTGGCCGAGCCGGCACCGCTGGCCAGGAACAGCGGCAGCACGCCCAGGATGAAGGCCAGCGAGGTCATCACGATGGGCCGGAAGCGCAGGTGCGCCGCCGTCCAGCGCCGCTTCGATCGCGCTCTTGCCCTGGGCCTGCAGGTCCTTCGCGAACTCGATGATCAGGATCGCGTTCTTCGCCGACAGGCCGATGATGGTGATCAGGCCGACCTGGAAGTACACGTCGTTCGCATAGCCGCGGAACAGCGTCGCCAGCACCACGCCCAGCACGCCCAGCGGCACCACCAGGATCACCGCGAGCGGGATGGTCCAGCTTTCGTACAGCGCCGCCAGGCACAGGAACACCGCCAGGATCGCGAAGCCGTAGAGGATCAGCGCCTGGTGCCGGCGAGTCTTTTCCTCGCGCGACTGATGCCGGTCCACTCGAAGCCGAAGCCCGCCGGCAGCTGCGCCGCCAGGCGTTCCATCTCGGCCATCGCGTCGCCGGTGCTGTAGCCCGGCGCCGCGCTGCCGCCGATGCGCATGGCCGGGTAGCCGTTGTAGCGCACCGTCTGCATCGCGCCGGTGACCCAGCGCGTGGTGGCGAAGGCCGACAGCGGCACCGGCTTGCCGCTGGCGTTGCTGGCGTTCAGCTGCAGCAGGTCGTCGGGCTGCATGCGCGCCGGCGCGTCGGCCTGCACCACCACGCGCTGCAGGCGGCCGCGCGTTCGGGAAGTCGTTGACGTAGGCCGAGCCGAGCGCGGTGGAGATCGTGGCGTTGATGGCGTCGAAGCCCACGCCCAGCGCCGCCGCCTTGTCGCGGTCGATGTCGATCTGCAGCTGCGGCGCGTCTTCCAGGCCGTCGGGCCGCACCTGCGTCAGCACCTTGCTCTGCGCGGCCATGCCCAGCAGCTGGTTGCGCGCGGCCACCAGCGCGTCGTGGCCCTGGCCGCCGCGGTCCTGCAGGCGGAAGTTGAAGCCGCGAGGCCGTGCCCAGTTCGGGGATCGGCGGCGGGCTGAGCGGGAAGATGAAGGCATCGCGGATGCCCATCAGCGCGCCGAAGGCGCGCCCGGCCAGCGCCTGCGCCGACTGTTCTCGGGGTCGGGCCGCTCGCTCCAGTCCTTCAGCGTCACGAAGGCGAGCGCGGCGTTCTGCCCCTGGCCGCAGAAGCTGAAGCCCAGCACGCCGACCATGCTCTGCACCTCGGGCTGCTTCAGGATGAAGTCTTCGACCTGCTTCATCACGGCGCTGCGTGCGCTCCTGCGTCGCACCCGGCGGCAGCTGCACGTTGACGATCATGTTGCCCTGGTCTTCGGCCGGCAGGAACGAGGTCGGCAGCCGCATGTAGACCCAGGCCACGACGCCGATGATGACGCCGTAGATCACCAGATAGCGCGCCGCCTTGCCGCAGCATGCGGCCGACCACGCCTTCGTAGCCCTTCGCGGTGCGGCGGAAGCCGCGGTTGAACCAGCCGAAGAAGCCGCGCTTCTCGACGATGGTGGCCGGCCTCGACCGGCTTGAGCAGCGTGGCGCACAGCGCCGGCGTCAGCGACAGCGCCATGAAGGCCGAGAAGCCGATCGAGGCCACCATCACGGCCGAGAACTGGCGGTAGATGTTGCCCACCGAGCCGGCGAAGAAGGCCAGCGGCACGAACACCGAGATCAGCACCACGGTGACGCCGACGATGGCGCCGGAGATCTGGCCCATCGCCTTGCGCGTGGCCTCGCGCGGCGGCAGGCCCTCTTCGCTCATGATGCGTTCGACGTTCTCGACCACGACGATCGCGTCGTCGACCACGATGCCGATCACCAGCACCATGCCGAACATCGTCAGCACGTTGATCGAGAAGCCCAGCGCCAGCAGCGACGCCGAAGGTGCCCAGCAGCGCCACCGGCACCACGATGGTGGGGATGATGGTGTAGCGGAAGTTCTGCAGGAACAGGAACATCACCAGGAACACCAGCACCACGGCCTCGACCAGGGTCTCGGCGACCTGGCTGATCGAGATCTTGACGAAGCGCGAGCTGTCGTACGGGATCGCGTAGTTCACGCCCTGCGGGGAAGAAGCGCTTGCAGCTCTTCCATCTTCGCGCGCACCGCAGCCGCCGTCTCCAGCGCGTTGCCGCTGGGCGAGAGCTGCACGCCGATGCCGGTGGAGGGCTTGCCGTTCAGCCGCGCCGAGGTGGCGTAGGTCTGCGCGCCGAGTTCGATGCGCGCCACGTCGCGCAGCCGCACGGTGGAGCCGTCGGCGTTGGCGCGCAGCACCACGTTGCCGAACTGTTCGACGCTGCCGAGCTGGCCGTTCACCACCACGGTGGCGGCGATGCCCTGGCCGGCGACGTTGGGCAGGTCGCCGATGGTGCCGGCAGCCACCTGCGCGTTCTGCGCGCGGATCGCGGCCGTCACTTCGGCCATCGACAGGTTGAAGCCCAGCAGCTTGGCCGGGTCGATCCAGACGCGCATCGCGCGCTCGGTGCCGAACAGCTGCGCCTGGCCGACGCCCGGCACGCGCTGCAGTTCGGGCAGCACGTTGCGCGCGGCGTAGTCACCCAGCGCGATCGGGTCGTAGGCCGGGTTGTTCGACGACAGGATCGTGAACAGCAGGAAGTTCGAGCGCGACTTGTCGACGCGCACGCCCTGCTGCGTCACCGACGCCGGCAGGCGCGGCGTGGCGCGGCCCAGGCGGTTCTGCACGTCCACCTGCGCCAGGTCGGCGTTGGTGCCGGGCTCGAAGCTCAGCGTGATGGTGCCGCTGCCGTCGGCCTGCGCCACCGACTCGATGTAGATCAGGCCGGGCGCGCCGTTCATCTCGCGCTCGATCACGGCCATCACGCTGTCTTCCAGCGTCTGCGCCGAGGCGCCGGGGTAGGCGGCCGATGATCACGATGGCCGGCGGCGCCACCGGCGGGTACTGCGAGATCGGCAGCTGCGTGATGGCGACACCGCCCATCACCAGGATGAACAAGCGCGATCACCCACGCGAAGATCGGGCGATCGATGAAGAAGCGGGCCATGGTGCGCTGCCTCGCTTACTTCGACGCTGCCGGCTGCCGCGGCGGGCGGCGGCCGAGGCCGCAGCCGCGGCGGCGTCCAGGGCACCGGCTTCACCGGCGCGCCGGGCACGAACATCTTCTGGAAGCCGTCGACGATGACCTGCTCGCCCGGCTTCAGGCCGTCGGTCACGACCCACTGGCCGCCCTGCCCGGCGCTGATCTTCACCGTGCGCGGCGCCGGCTTGTTGCCTTCGCCGACCACGAGCACGGTGTCGCCCTGGTGCGTGCGCGTCACCGCCTGTTGCGGCACCAGGAAGCCGCCGGGCAGTTCGGCCTGCGCCAGCCGCACGCGCACGTACTGGCCCGGCAGCAGCAGGCCTTCGGCGTTGGGCACCTCGGCGCGCAGCGTCACCTGGCCCGAGCTCGCGTCGACCGTCAGGTCGCTGAACAGCAGCTTGCCCGGGCGCGGCAGTTCGCTGCCGTCGTCCAGCACCACGCGCACGTCCACGGCCTCGCTGCCGCGCTTGCAGCTGGTTGGCCGCCAGCGCCTTGCGCAGCCGCAGCACTTCGCTGCTGCTCTGCGTGAAGTTCACGTAGACGCGGTCGGTCTGCTGGATCAGCGCCAGCTGCGTGGCCTCGGTGGCGCTGACCAGCGCGCCCTCGGTCACCAGCGCGCGGCCGATGCGGCCGGCGATCGGCGCCGTCACGCGCGCGTAGCCCAGGTTGATGCTGGCCGTCTGCACCGCGGCGCGGCCGGCGGCCACGTCGGCCTCGGCGCTCTTCTGCGCAGCCTGCGCGTTGACGTAGTCCTGCTGGCTGATGGCCTGCGCCGTCGGCCAGCGGGCTTGTAGCGCTCGACCGTGGCCGTGGCCTGCGCCAGGCTGGCCTGGGCACGCGCCAGTTGCGCGTTGGCGCTGGCCAGCGCGGCCTGGTAGGGCGCCGGGTCGATCTGGAACAGCGGCTGGCCGGCCCGCACTTCGCTGCCTTCGCGGAACAGCCGCTGCAGCACGACACCGTTGACGCGCGCCCGCACCTGCGCCGTGCGCAGCGCCTCGACGCGGCCCGGCAGTTCGGTCTGCAAGGCCACCGATTGCGGCGCGACGGTCACCACGCCGACGGCTGGCGGCGGCGGCATGCCGCCGCCCGGGGCGCCGCCGGCCGATGCGGCGTCCTTGCCGCTGCAGGCCGCGAGCACCGCGGCCACCAGGATGGCCAGCGTCAGTGCCGGCAGGGAGTGCTTGTTGTTCATGGGCGCGTCTTCGCGGCGAGGCGGAGCAGGGCTGGGTGGGTCGGTGCGTAGGAGGGGTGGTTTGACCCAGCGCAAACGGAGGGTTCGCGCGGAGTGCCACCAGCAAGGCAACGGAGTATACATACAGTCTAGAATGTATGTTTGATGACAACGGCAGGAATGCAGCACTGCCGCCAATGCAACAGTCGTTCCCGCTGCCGCCCCAGCCCAGTCCACCCCCACCACACGCCCGCACGATGGCCCGCAAGACCAAGGAAGAAGCGCTCGTCACCCGCGCGCGCATTCTGGACGCCGCCGAACTCCTGTTCCAGGAACAGGGGGTGTCGGGCACGTCGCTGCAGGAGATCGCCACGGCCGCGGGCGTGACACGTGGCGCTGTGTACTGGCACTTCGAGGACAAGGGCGACCTGTTCAACGCGATGATGGACCGCGTGTGCCTGCCGATGGAACCCGCGTCCACGTTGCACCTGGACCGCGCCGACGACCCGGCGCCGCTGACGACGCTGCGCGACCACCTGCTGGGCGTGCTGGCGGACCTGGCGAGCGACCCGCAACTGCGCCGCGTGTTCGAGATCGCGACGCAGAAGATCGAATACGTGGACGAACTGACCGCCGTGCGCGAGCGCCATCTCCAGGTCCGCAACAGCTACACCGACACGCTGGAACGCACGCTGCGCATCGCGCAGCACTGCGGGCACGTGACGGGCGCGCAGTCGGCCCGCCACATGGCGATCGGCCTGCACGCCCTGCTGGGCGGGTTGATCCAGAACTGGATCCTCGACCCTTCCGGCTTCGAGCTGATGCCGGTGGGCCGTCTGGCGATCGAGTCCTTCCTGGCCGGCCTGGCGCACCCGCAGCGCCCTGCAGACTGAGCAGCGGGGCGCCGTGCAGGCCGGCACGCCGCAGGGGGCGTTGTTCGACGGTGCGCCGGTCGTGTTGCCGGCGCCACCCGACGCCCATGTGCACGCCCTGGCGCAGGCGCTGCAGGCGCGCTGGGGCGACCGCCTGCACCTGGGCACCTCGTCGTGGCACTTCCCGGGCTGGCAGGGTCTGGTGTGGCAGGGCCGGCATGGCGACGCGCTGCTGTCGCGCCACGGCCTGCAGGCCTACGCGCAGCACCCGCTGCTGCGCACGGTCAGCCTGGACCGGGCGTTCTACCGGCCGCTGGACGCCGCCACCTACCAGGCGCTTGCCGCCCAGGTGCCGGCGGGCTTCCGCTTCGTCGTGAAGGCGGCTGCCCTGGTGTGCGACGCGGTGCAGCGCGACGCTGCCACCGGCGCCGCACTGCAGGCCAACCCGCTGTTCCTCGACCCGGCCGCGGCACTGGAGCTGTGCGTGCAGCCTGCGGTGCGCGGGCTGGGGCCGCGGCTGGGCGCGCTGGTCTTCCAGCTCTCGCCGCTGCCGGCATCCTGGTTGCGCGACACCGGCGCGCTGCACCAGCGGCTGGCCGACCTGTTCGGCGCGGTCGTGCCGGGCGTGCCGGCGGGCAGCCTCGTGGCGCTGGAACTGCGCGACGCCGAACTGCTGACGCCGGCGCTCGCCGCGCTGCTGCGCGCCCACGGCGTGCGCGCATGCCTGGGCCTGCACGACCGCCTGCCCGCCATCGACGCGCAGCTGCCGATGCAGCGCGCCACCTGGCCCGGCGACCTGGTGTGCCGCTGGAACCTGCAGCGCGGACAGCGCTACGCCCAGGCCCGCGACCGCTGGGCGCCGTTCGACCGGCTGCAGGCGCCCGACGTGCCCACGCGCACGACGCTGGCCCGCGTGGTGGCGGGCACGCTGAACGCCGGCCACCATGCGTTCGTCACCATCAACAACAAGGCCGAGGGCTCGGCGCCGCTGTCGGTGATCGCGCTGGCCGAGGCGTTGCTGGGTCTGCCCTGACGCAGCAGCGACAATCGCGGCGTGGACTACCCCGATTACAACCCCGCTCTCGACAGCCCGCCGCTCAGCGACGAGGAACTCGACAGCCTCGACCAGCTGCTGCAGGCGCTGCCCGGCGAGACCGCCATGAACATCGAGGGCCTCGACGGCTACCTCACGGCCCTGGTGGTCGGCCCGCCGCTGCTGCAGCGGCTGAAGAGCGCCGACTGGCTGCCCGTGGTGTGGGGCGGCGACGGCAGCGGCAGCGCGCCGTTCGCCAGCCAGAAGCAGCGCAAGCGCGCCGCCGTGCTGGTGCTGCGCCATCTGCACGCCATCCACCAGCAGCTGCAGCGCGATGCCGACGCCTGGGAGCCGGTGTTCAGCGTCGCCGAGACGCCCGACGGCGAACTGGTCGATGCCGAAGACTGGTGCATCGGCTTCCTGCAGGCCGTGGCGCTGGACAGCGAGGCCTGGGCCCCGTTGTTCGACGACGCCACGCTCGGCCCGGCGCTGGTGCCGATCGCGCTGCTGGGCGGCGACGACAGCACGCTGGCCGACGCCGACCGGCAGCGCCTGGCCGACCCGGCCGAGCGCGACGCGCTCAGCCGCGCCGTGGCCGACGCCGTGCCGCTGCTGCAGGCCCGTGCGCGGCCCGGCACATGAGTGTCATCCCACCCGACGACGCGCGCCTGCACAGCGCCGCCGCCGAACGCAACCGCGTGCCGCTGCTGGCCGCGCTGCAGCGGCTGCTGCCGCCGCAGGGCCAGGCGCTGGAGATCGCCAGCGGCACCGGCCAGCATGCCGCACACTTTGCCGCCGCCCTGCCCGGCTGGCGCTGGCAGCCGACCGAGGCCGACCCGCGTCTCGCCGACTCCATCCGCGCCTGGTGCCGTGACCTGCCCAACGTGGCCACCCCGCTGCCACTGGACGTGACGGCGCCGGTCTGGCCTGGCGTGCCGTCGGTCGTCGGACCTGCTGTTCTGCGCCAACCTGCTGCACATCGCGCCATGGCCGACAACGCCGGCGCTGATGCAGGGCGCGGCGCGCCACCTGGCGCCGGCCGGCCTGCTCTGCATCTACGGCCCCTTCATCGAGGACGACGTGCCCACGGCGGCCAGCAACCTGGACTTCGACGCCGACCTGCGGCGCCGCGATCCGGCCTGGGGCCTGCGGCGCCTGCCCGACGTGCTGGCCGAGGCTGCGGCCGCCGGGCTGCACCTGCAGGAGCGGCTGCCGATGCCGGCCAACAACCTGCTGCTGGTGTTGTCTAGGCAAGCAGCCGGCTGAGGCACCAGTCGGCGGCGGCGAGCAGCCGCGCGTCGTCGCCGTGGCGGCCCACCAGTTGCAGCCCCACCGGCAGGCCGTTGGCGCCTTGCGTGAACGGCAGGTGGATGCACGGCAGCCCCAGCAGCGTCCAGCCACGGCAGAACAGCGGGTCGCCGGTGGCGTCCAGCCCTGCCGGCGCGGTGCCGATGGCGCTGGGCGCCAGCAGCACGTCCACGCCGTCGAACAGCGCCTGCGCCTGCTGCCGCGCCAGCGCGGCCTGCGCCTGGTGCGCCGCGTGCGTGGCGCCGTCGATCGCCATGCCCTCGTCCATCAGCGCCAGCAGCCTGGCACTCAACCGCGCACGGTGCTGCGTGCGCTCGTGGCTCAACGAACGTGCCATCTCGAAGGCCATGATGGACTTCTGCAACGGCACCAGGTCCGGCAATGCCGCAGGCCAGGCCTCCCGCAGCTGCGCCGATGGGCCCAGCCGCTGCGCGGCGAGCGCGAACGCGGCCTGCGTGTCGGCGTCGGCCTGCGGCCAGTCGGGCGTGCGGCACAGGCCGATGCGCGGCGTGCTGCCGTCGTGCGGCTGCAGCAGGCGCGTGTCGCCCGTCAGCACGGCGCCCAGCAGCGCCACATCGGCCACGGCCCGGCCGAAGCCGCCCACGGTGTCCAGGCTTTCCGACAGGCTCTTGATGCCGCCGCGCGGCACCCGGCCCCAGCTGGGCTTGTAGCCGACCACGCCGCAGAAGGCCGCCGGGCGGATGATGGACGCGGCCGTCTGCGTGCCCAGGGCCAGCGGCAGCATGTGGTCGGCCACCGCAGCGGCCGAGCCGCTGGACGAGCCGCCCGGTGTGTGCATCGGCGTGCGGGCCAGCGCGTGCGGGTTGCGCGTGGCGCCGGGGTGGAAGTACGCGAACTCGGTCGTCACCGTCTTGCCCGCCACCACGGCACCGGCCTCGCGCGCCAACGCCACCGCAGCGGCATCGGCAGCCGGCCGGTGGCCGGCGTAGATCGCCGAGCCGTAGGCCGTGGGCAGGGCGGCGGTGTCGATCAGGTCTTTCACGCCGAGCGGCAGGCCGTGCAGCAGGCCGCGCAGCGGGCCGGCGTCGAGCGCACGCGCCTGGGCCAGCGCCTGGTCCGCGTCGAGGTGGGAGAAGGCCTGCACCGCAGGCTCGCGTTCGGCGATGCGCTCCAGGCAGTCGCGCAACAGGGCCTCGGCGCCGAGTTCACGGCGCTGCAGCCGGTGGGCAAGTTCGCTCGCGGTCAGCGTGTGCAGTCGGGGTCGGTTCACGGCCACTTCCTGTTCCTGGGCACCAAACGAAACGGGCCCCGTGAGGGGCCCGTTCGATCGTGCAGACTGTCTTGCAAGCTTGGCGGAGTCGGAGGGATTCGAACCCTCGATGCAGGTTTTGCCCACATACTCCCTTAGCAGGGGAGCACCTTCGGCCACTCGGTCACGACTCCGGCGAAGACGCGCATTCTAGCCTGAGATTTCGGCCTCTTTCAGGCCGCAGCGGCAGGCTGTTCGAGATCGAACGCCTTGTGCAGTGCGCGCACCGCCAGCTCCATGTACTTCTCGTCGATCACGACGCTGGTCTTGATCTCGCTGGTGCTGATCATCTGGATGTTGATGCCCTCTTCGCTGAGCGTGCGGAACATCTTGCTCGCCACGCCCACGTGGCTGCGCATGCCGATGCCGACGATGCGACACCTTGCAGATCTTCGGGTCGCCCAGCACCTGCGCCGCGCCGGTGGCCGGCGCCACGGTGTTCTTCAGCAGGTCCAGCGTCTTCGCGTAGTCGTTGCGGTGCACGGTGAACGAGAAGTCGGTGCTGCCGTCGTGCGAGACGTTCTGGATGATGACGTCGATGTCGATGTTGGCATCGGCCACCGGGCCCAGGATCTGGTACGCGATGCCCGGCTTGTCGGGCACGCCCATCACGGTGATCTTGGCTTCGTCGCGGTTGAACGCGATGCCGGACACGACGGCTTGTTCCATCTTCTCGTCTTCCTCGAAAGTGATCAGCGTGCCCGAGCGCGCTTCTTCGTTGATGTCGATGTCCCAGGGCGTGAAGCTGGACAGCACACGCAGCGGCACACGGTACTTGCCGGCGAACTCCACCGAGCGGATCTGCAGCACCTTGCTGCCCAGGCTGGCCATCTCCAGCATCTCTTCGAAGCTGATGGTGGACAGGCGGCGCGCCTCGGGCACGATGCGCGGGTCGGTGGTGTAGACGCCGTCGACGTCGGTGTAGATCAGGCACTCGTCGGCCTTCATCGCGGCGGCCACGGCCACGGCCGAGGTGTCGCTGCCACCGCGGCCCAGCGTGGTGACGTTGCCGTCGCGCGTCGATGCCCTGGAAGCCGGTGATGATGACCACCTTGCCGGCGGCCAGGTCGGCGCGCACGCGCGTGTCGTCGATGCTGCTCGATGCGGGCCTTGGTGTACGAGCGAGTCGGTGGCGATCGGGCACCTGCCAGCCGCGCGTAGCTGACGGCCTGCAGGCCCTGCGGCCTGCAGCGCCAGCGCCAGCAGGCCCACCGACACCTGCTCGCCGGTGGCGGCGATGGCGTCCAGCTCGCGCAGCGCGGCGGGCGTCCATCGCGGCGGGCGACAGTTCCTTGGCCAGGCCGAGCAGGCGGTTGGTCTCGCCGCTCATCGCCGAGGGCACGACCACCATCTGGTGGCCGGCGCGCGCCCATTTGGCGACGCGCTGCGCGACGCTGCGGATGCGTTCGGTCGACCCCATCGAGGTGCCGCCGTACTTGTGAACGATCAATGCCATGGGTGCGGGCTTTCTTCTCGCGATGCGTCTCGCTGGAACTGGCGAAAACCCTTGATTTTAGCCCGCCGATGCTGCGTCTTCGTCGCTGTCGGGCAGCCATTGCAGCTGCACCTGGCGTGCGCCGGGCGGCGCAATGCAGCGCGCGTCGATGCCGAGCCCCGGCACGAAGACCAGCATGTCGTCGTCGAACAGCAGCGGGCCGCTGCGCTGCCACGCAGGCACGCGGGCGGCCTGGAACTGCTTCTTCAGGCTGCGCGGCACGCCACGCGCATGCGACTGGAACTGCTCGCCGCCTTCGCGGCTGCACAGGCGCAGCTTGCGCAAGCGCGAAGGCTCGACGCCACCGTGGTCGATGGCGGTGACGACGAATCGGCCACCCCAGCCGGCGGCACGGTGCACACCCGGCCGCTGCAGTGCCAGCGTGCTGGCAGGCTGCACGGGCGCAGGCGCGGCAGTGGTCGGGGCTGCCAGCGGCTGCAGGCGCAGCAGCCCATCGTGCAGCCGCAATTCAGCCTGCGGCGCCGGCCAGCGTGCGCTGCGCGCGCGCAGCAGCTCGTCGGCCAGGCGCTCCACCAGCGACTCCGGCACCCCGCCCGGCACCTGCTGCTGCAGCCAGTGGCGCAGCACCAGCCGGCGCCGCGGAGGCGCCAGCAGCCGCCAGGGCGCGCAGCGCAGCGCGCCGTCGGGATGCAGCAACGGCGCCAGGTCGGCCACCGCCAGCGCATGCAGGCAGGCAGCGGCTTCTTGCGCACGCCGTGCCGCGGCCTGCAGCTGCGCTTCGGCATCGGGGAACGCCTGCTGCAGCGCAGGCCAGACGCTCAGGCGGAGACGGTTGCGGGCAAAGCGCGGATCGGCGTTGCTGGCGTCGTCGACGAACGCCAGCCGATGGCGGCGCACGTAGGCCTCGATGGCATCGCGCGGCTGTTCCAGCCAGGGCCGCGCCCACGTGATGCCGTCACGCTCGGCACGGGCCGGCATGGCCGCCAGGCCGCGGGACCGCCGCCGCGCAGCGCCTGCAGCAGCAAGGTCTCGGCCTGGTCGCGGCGGTGGTGCGCCAGCAGCACGAGGCTGCAGCCGGCAGCGCGGGCCATCGCGGCCAGCGCCGCGTAGCGTTCACGCCGGGCCCAGGCCTCGACGCTGTCCCCGCGTGCGGGCTGGCCCGTGCAGGCGTGTGGCGTGGAACTGCACCGGCAGCCCGCGGGCGGCCCAGCGGCGGCACTGTCGCTGCACCTGCTGCAGCCAGTCGTCGGCCTGCGGCACTCAGGCCGTGGTGCACATGCAGGGCGTGCACCTGCAAGCCGAGCGTGCCTGCGGCGCGCGCCAGCGGCGTGCAGCAGCGCGGTGGAGTCGCGGCCGCCACTGACGGCCACCGCCACCGCGCGCGCGTTCACCGCGGGCTCAGCGCTCCGTGGTGTCGCCGAAGCGGCCGTAGGACTGCAGGCGCTCGTAGCGGCGCTGCAGCAGGTCCTTCGTCTTCAGGTCGGTGACCTGGCGCAGCGCGTCGTTCAGCGCGCGCTTGAGCTGGGCCGCCATCCACTTGGTGTCGCGGTGCGCGCCACCGACGGGCTCGTTGACGATCTTGTCGATCACGCCCAGCGCCTTCAGGCGGTGCGCGGTGATGCCCAGCGCCTCGGCGGCGTCGGCTGGCGCGCTCGGCGGTCTTCCACAGGATGGACGCGCAGCCTTCGGGCGAGATCACCGAGTAGACCGAGAACTGCAGCATCAGCACCTGGTCGGCGACGCTGATGGCCAGCGCGCCGCCGGAGCCGCCCTCGCCGATGATGGTGGTGATGATGGGCACTTCCAGCTGCGCCATCTCGAAGATGTTGCGGCCGATGGCCTCGGACTGGCCGCGCTCTTCGGCGCCGATGCCGGGGTAGGCGCCGGGCGTGTCGACGAAGGTGAACACCGGCAGGCCGAACTTCTCGGCCAGCTTCATCAGGCGCAGCGCCTTGCGGTAGCCCTCGGGGCGGCTCATGCCGAAGTTGCGCGCGGTGCGCTCCTTGGTGTCGCGGCCCTTCTGGTGGCCCAGCACCATGCAGGCCTGGCCGTTGAAGCGCGCCAGGCCGCCGACGATGGACAGGTCGTCGGCGTAATGCCGGTCGCCGTGCAGTTCCTGGAAGTCGGTGAAGATCTCGCTGACGTAGTCCAGCGTGTACGGCCGCTGCGGGTGGCGCGCGATCTGCGTCACCTGCCAGGGCGTCAGGCTGGCGTAGATGTCCTTGGTGAGCTGCGGGCTCTTGCTTGCACAGGCGGTCGATCTCGTCGGAGATGTCGACGGCCGACTCGTTCTGCACGTAGCGCAGTTCGTCGATCTTGGTTTCGAGCTCGGCAATCGGTTGCTCGAAGTCCAGGAAGTGTCGCTTTGCTCATCAGTACTCCACGGGCAGCGGGTCGAGGCTGCGCCAAATATACCAAGTGGCCACCGAGCGGAACGGCGCCCAGGCCTCGCCGACTTCGCGGGCCTCGGCGCGCGACACCGGCTCGCCGCTGAAGTAGTTGACGCTGATGCCCTTGATCAGGCCCAGGTCGTCCAGCGGCAGCACGTTCGGGCGCATCAGGTGGAAGATCAGGAACATCTCGGCCGTCCAGCGGCCGATGCCGCGGATGGCGACCAGCTCGTCGATGATGGCCTCGTCGTCCATCTCCTGCCACTGGCCGACGTGCACCTTGCCCTCGTCGAAGTGGCGCGGCCAGGTCCAGCAGGTACTCGGCCTTGCGCGCCGACAGGCCGGCGCGCGCGCAGGGTCTCGGCACGGCAACGCGCGCACCGACGGCGGCGGCAGCTGCGTCGGCCGGGCCGCCGACCGCGGCCGCGAAGCGGTCCCAGACCGACTGCGCGGCCTTCACCGAGATCTGCTGGCCGACGATGGAGCGCGCCAGCGTGGTGAAGGCATCGCCGCGGCTGCGCAGGCGCGCTTCGCCGAACTTCGGGATCAGCTTCTTCATCACCCGGTCGCGGCGCGACAGGTGGCGGCAGGCGTCGTCCCAGTATGCCGGGGTCACGTCGGGCACGGGGATGTCCGCAGGAGCCGCGGGAGCAGCCTGGGCCGCCAGACCTTTGGGCATCAGGCCTTGACCCAGGTGGTGCCCTGCGCCGAGTCCTTCAACACGATGCCTTGCGCGAGCAGCTCGTCGCGGATGCGGTCGGACTCGGCGAAGTTGCGCGCGCGCTTGGCTGCGGCGCGGGCGTCGATGCGCTGCTGGATGGCCGCTTCGTCCAGGCCGCCGCCGCCCTGCAGGTACGCGCGCGGCGGCTGCTGCAGGATGCCCAGCACGCCCGCCAGCGACTTCAGCAGCGTGGCCGTGCCGGCGTCGTGCGTGCGGTTGAGCTCGCTGGCCAGGTCGAACAGCACGGCCAGTGCGCCCGGGGTGTTGAAGTCGTCGTCCATCGCCGCCTTGAAGGCAGCGGCCTGCGGCTCGCGACCAGTCGATGGCGCCGTGCGTCGGCAGGCACCGCGTCCAGCGCGGTGTAGAGCCGCTTCAGCGCCGTGCGCGCCTCGTCGAGCAGCGCGTCGCTGAAGTTGAACGGGCTGCGGTAGTGCGTGCGCAGCATGAAGAAGCGCAGCGTCTCGCCGTCGAACTTCTGCAGCACGTCGCGCGATGGTGAAGAAGTTGCCCAGCGACTTGGACATCTTCTCGTTGTCGACATTGAGAAAGCCGTTGTGCATCCAGTAGTTGACGAACGCGTGGCCGATGCGCGCCTTCGCTCTGCGCGATCTCGTTCTCGTGGTGCGGGAACTGCAGGTCCATGCCGCCGCCGTGGATGTCGAAGTGCTCGCCCAGCAGCGCGCAGCTCATCGCCGAGCACTCGATGTGCCAGCCCGGGCGGCCCGGGCCGTAGGGCGCTGGGCCACTTGGCGTCGTCGGGCTCGTCGGCCTTGGCCGACTTCCACAGCACGAAGTCCAGCGGGTCGTCCTTGTCGCCGAGCACGGCCACGCGCTCGCCGGCGCGCAGCTCGTCGAGGCTCTTGCCCGACAGCTTGCCGTAGCCGGGGAAGCGGCGCACCGCGAAGTTCACGTCGCCGCCCTCGGCCTGGTAGGCCAGGCCCTTGGCCTGCAGCTGCCCGATCATGGCCAGCATCTGCGGCACGTACTCGGTGGCGCGCGGCTCGGCGCTCGGGCGGTCGCAGGCCGCAGCGCCGCGAAGTCGCGGTGCATGGCCGCGATCATCTCGTCGGTGAGTGCGCGGATCGACATGCCGCGCTCCAGCGCGCGCCGGATGATCTTGTCGTCGATGTCGGTGATGTTGCGCACGTAGGTGACGTCGTAGCCGCTGGCACGCAGCCAGCGGTAGACCACGTCGAACGCCAGCTTCATGCGCGCATGGCCCATGTGGCACAGGTCGTAGACCGTGATGCCGCACACATACATGCGCACCTCGCCCGGCGTGATGGGCGTGAAGGTCTCGAGCCGGCGCGTCAGGGTGTTGTGGATGCGGAGGGTCATGCGGCGAAGGGCGTTCTTCGTGGGGCGCGCCGATAGAATCGACCAGTATAGCGGCGTGGTTTTGCCGCCCTGCACACAGGCGAAGTTCGTCCAACGACGGCGGACGACGACGACGGCGGACGACGGCGAGTCCTCA
>CAVVSC010000018.1:0-159960 GCA_963750785.1 uncultured beta proteobacterium
TTCACCGGCCCAGGACTCCGCTCGCGCCGCCAGAGCGCAGTTTCGTCGCCTTGGGTGCTTGCACAACACGCAGCCGCGTTAGTCTTGCGCCTTTCGAACCGCCCCGAGACACTGCCGAGTGGCCGGTGAACGCACATGCTAAAAACCTTCCTGCGAACTGCCTGCACGCTTGCCGTTTTCGCCGTGCTGACGGGATGTGGCCGCCCAGGCACACCGGACAAGCTTGTCGCCTCTGCTGCGGGTGCCGGCACCCCGGCCTCCGCGGCCAAAGCCAGCGCAAGCTTGCTGTTGGCGCCCGAAGACCTGCTGACGCTTCAAGCAAGTTTGCAGGCTACCGGGCCGGTGGTCAGCGGCACATTGCAACCTGAACGCCGTGCGGACTTGCGTGCCGAAGTCGCGGCCGTGGTCCTGCAAGTGCTGAAGGAGAACGGCGAGCCCGTTCGTTCGGGTGATCTGCTGATTCGCCTGGATGACACCAGCATCCGGGACAGCCTGGCATCGGCCGAAGAATCCGTGCGAGCGTCGACCCAAAGCGCTGAGCAAGCGGAACGCCAGTTCCAGCGCTTGAAAACCCTCCAGGCGCAGGGCATGAGTTCCATGCAGGCATTGGAAGACACCGAAGTCCGCCGCAACAATGCACAAAGCGACTTGGTTGCCGCCAGGGCTCGCGTGGCCGCCGCGCGCCAGCAGTTGCGACGAACGGAGGTGCGGGCACCGTTCGATGGCGTAGTGAGTGAGCGCAAGGCCTCGGCTGGCGACACGGCGGCCGTGGGCAAGGAACTGGTCAAGGTCATTGACCCACGCAGCATGCGCTTTGAAGGCTTGGTATCGGCCGACCGCATGCATGAACTGAAGACCGGACAACCAGTGAGCTTCCGGGTCAATGGCTTTCCGCAAAGCGAATTCACCGGCAATATCAAGCGTGTCGACGCGGCAGCCAACGCCACCACGCGGCAGGTGGAAATCATCGTAGCCTTCAGCGATTTGGCGAAGGCGCCACGTGTGGCGGGCTTGTTCGCCGAAGGGCGGGTTG
This sequence comes from uncultured beta proteobacterium, assembly GCA_963750785.1. Classification (GTDB taxonomy): domain Bacteria; phylum Pseudomonadota; class Gammaproteobacteria; order Burkholderiales; family Burkholderiaceae_C; genus Rubrivivax. The sequence continues at coordinate 1,034 of CAVVSC010000018.1, forward strand.
AGACCGGTGGATCTCAAGTCCTGACACTCAGCGAATCGGCATTGGTGCGGGCAGGCGACGCTGCCTATGTGTGGCGTGTCAATGGCAACAAATTGGCCAAGGTGCCCGTCAAGGCAGGCGAGCGCGATGCGCGGACGGGCGAATACCCAGTGCTCAGCGGCCTGAATGCAGGCGACCGCGTGCTGCGCAACCCGGGCAGTTCTCTTGCCGATGGCCAGCCTGTGGAGTTGGCATCAGCGGCGTTGACAGCTTCCGCAGCGCCCGCCGCAACGGCCGCATCGTCGGCGGCTTCCGCCGCCAAGTGAGGCAGCGATGTTCCTCTCTGAATTCAGCATCAAGCGTCCGGTGGCGATGATCGTCATCATCGTGGCACTCATGGCGTTGGGCTTTTTGGCCCTGTCCAAGTTGCGCGTCAACCAGATCCCCGACGTCGAGCAGCCCGTTCTGGTGGTCAACATCCCTTACCCGGGCGCGTCGCCCGAAACGGTAGAGCGGGAGGTTGTCAACCGCATCGAGAAGGCGTTGCAGGGCATTTCCGGCGTGGACCAGTTGAGGTCGACCTCTGCCGAAGGCAGTGCGACGCTGATACTTATCTTCAACTTCGACAAGAACCTGGTGATTGCGGCAGATGAGGTGCGCAACGCCATCGCGTCCGTTCGCTTCAAGCTGCCCGTGGAGATGCGCGAGCCCATCCTGCAACGGCTGGACCCTGCGGCGCAGCCCATCATGCAATTGGCCTTGTCATCTGAAAACCAGAGCCATGCGGACATTTCGCGTCTGGCCGAGGACCAACTGGCCGACAAGTTCCGCGGCATCCCGGGCGTGGCTGTGGTCAATGTGGGTGGGGCTTTGAAGCGTGAGTTGTCCGTGCTGATCCACAGCGACAAGTTGCGTGAGTACGAAGTGTCCGTCACTGACGTCGTGGCCGCGCTGCGGGCGCAAAACGCCACAGCGCCAGTCGGCAAGGTGCGGGGAAAGCTGGAGGACCAGAGCATTCGGCTGGTGGGGCGCATTGAATCGCCTGGGCAATTCGGCCAGATCGTCATCAAGCGCCGTGGCAATGAACTGGTGCGTCTGGCCCAGGTCGCCGAGGTGAAGGATGGATTTGCGGAGATCGGCAGCTTTTCGGTTCGCAATGGCCACCCCAATGTCGGCATCAGCATCACCCGCACGCGGGAGGCCAGCACCGTCAGCGTGGCTGCATCGGTCCGCAAGGTGGTGGATGAAATCGCCAAGACGCTGCCGGCTGGCACCAAATTGGAAGTCACACGTGACGGCGGGAAGGAGGCTCAGAACAGCCTCAACAACGTGGTCGATGCGCTGGTCTTCGGCGCGGGGCTCACGGTGTTCGTGGTTTATGTGTTCCTGAATTCCTGGCGTTCCACGCTGATCACGGCCTTGTCTCTCCCGACTTCGGTTGTGGCAGCGTTCATCGCGGTGTGGTTGTGCGGCTTCACCCTCAACTTCATGAGTCTGCTGGGGCTGAGCCTGGCCATCGGCGTGCTCATTGACGACGCGATCGTGGTGCGGGAAAACATCGTGCGCCACATGGAACTGGGTGAAGACCGGCGAACCGCGGCACTCAACGGCACATCAGAAATTGGACTGGCCGTGGCCTCCACGACCTTTTCCATCGTGGCCGTTTTTGTGCCTGTGGCCTTCATGCCGGGCGTGTCGGGGGAATGGTTCCGACCCTTTGGCCTGACGGTGGTCGCCAGCGTGATGGTGAGTCTTTTCATCAGCTTCACGCTGGACCCCATGCTCTCTGCCTACTGGGGTGACCCCCCAGGCCACCATCTGGCGCCCAAGACGGGCATCACCGCGCTGCTGGCGCGGTTCAACGTGTGGTTCGACCATCAAGCAGACCGTTATGGCCGCGTCATCGCCTGGGCCTTGCACCACCGGCGCTGGATGGCGGTCTTCGCCGTCATCAGCCTGGTGGGCGCTCTGCTGCTGCACGTCAAGTTTGGTGGCAGCAGTTTCCTGCCGGCGTCCGACGCCGGCACCATTGCGGTAGAGATCCGTACGCCGCCCAGCAGCAGCCTGGAATATGCACGGCTCAAGGTGGAGGCAGCGGCCACATTGGCTCGCACCATCCCGGAAACGGTGGCCACCAACAGCTCGGTCAACCCGGGCGGTGGCCGGATCTTCATCGACATAGGCAAGAGCACCCAGCGCAAGCGGTCTGCCATCGAGATCTCCAATCAGCTGCGAACGCTCGTCGTCCGGCTGGTGGGCGCGGAATACACCGTCCTGGACGACTTGAACAACGGTGCGCAGAAGCCGGTCCAGATCCGGTTCACAGGGCCGGATTCGCGCAAGTTGCTGGAGATCACCAACCAGTTCATGACCAAGCTGCGCGATGTGCGCGGAGCCGTGGATGTGAGCTTGTCGGAGCAGGATCCGCAGGTCGAAATGAAGATCGAAATGGACCGCGGCCTGGCCAATACGCTGGGCATTTCGGTCAATGACGCGGCGCAGGCCTTGCGCGTTGCCTTTGCAGGCGTGGAAGTCGGCGATTGGGTGGACCCGACGGGCGAAACACGCGACGTGTCAGTGCGCCTGCATCCGGACGACCGCGTGGATGCCAGCAACATCGAAAGACTGCCTATTGCCGTGAGCGGCAGCAACCGCATGGTGCCGCTGGAGCAGATCGCCCGCGTCACCACGGGCCGTGGCCCCAGCCAGATCCAGCACTCGGACGGCAAGCGCACCATCAATGTGGCTGCCAACGCGCAGGGCCGATCGCCCGGGGAGGTGACCGCCGATGCACTGGCATTGGCGCGGACCATGGACTACCCGCCGGGCTATGGGCTGGAACTGGCGGGTGCCTCGCGTGACCAGCAAGAGGTGTTCAAGCAGATGGGCATTGCGCTGGTCTCTGGCGTCGTGCTCATGTACTTGGTGCTGGTGATGCAGTTCGGATCCTTCACGGCGCCGATTGCAGTGATGGTGTCGCTGCCGCTGTCGCTGATCGGCGTGGTCATTGCGCTGCTGCTGACCGGTGGCACGCTGAATCTCATGAGTTTCATCGGCGTGATCATGCTGGTCGGGCTGGTGGCGAAGAACGCGATCCTCCTGCTGGACGCCGCGCGGGTGCGGGAAGCCGAAGGCATGGACCGTGAAGAGGCCTTGATGGCGGCGGGCCGCAAGCGGCTGCGCCCTATCCTGATGACCACCTTCGCCTTGATTGCAGGCATGTTGCCCGTGGCCATTGGCGTGGGCGAGGGCGGTGAGTTCTACCGGCCGATGGCGGTGGCCATCATCGGTGGCACCATCACCAGCACCTTCCTGACGCTGCTGGTGATTCCCAGCTTCTATGACAGCATCGAAAATGCCCGTGACCGAGCCGTGAGCAAATTCAAGCGCCGCGAGCTGCGCTGGAACACGGCGCTTGCCTTTGTGACCACCTTGCTGGAAGTGGTGTTGACGCTGGTGTTTGTCCGGCTGCTGTGGCGGGTCCTGGCCAGACTGGTGCGCTTGGTCACGGGCCGACGTGCAGGCACGCAGGCCGCATGAGCAAGCTGGCGTGGTTGCACCGGGCTGAGCGCATCGCGCGCGACGCGGCAGAGGTCATTCTGGCGGTGTATGCCACGGACTTTGCAGTGCGGGGCAAGGCGGACGCGTCACCGGTGACTGAAGCGGATGAACGTGCCGAGCAGATCATCTCGCCAGCCCTGCGCCGCCTGGCGCCCGGCGTGCCCGTGGTCGCCGAGGAAGCGGTTTCGCGGGGCGAAGTGCCTGAGATTGGTCGCCGTTTCTGGTTGGTCGACCCATTGGACGGCACCAAGGAATTCATCTCGCGCAATGGCGAGTTCACCGTGAATATCGCCCTGATCGAGGACGGCGTGCCCGTGCTGGGTGTGGTGCTTCAACCGGTTGGGGACGTGATGTTTGCCGGTGTCCTGGGTGAGGGCGCCTGGCGCGAAGTCCAGGGCGCGCGGCAGTCCATTGCGTGCCGCCCGCCAGCGGCAGGTGGCCTGGTGGTGGCTGGAAGCCGTTCGCATGGCGATGAGGCAGCCATGCAGGCATGGCTGGGCGACCGGCCCGTGGCGGGGCGCATTGCCGCGGGTTCGTCGCTGAAGTTCGGCATGGTGGCCGCGGGTCAGGCCGATCTGTACCCGCGCTTGGGGCGAACCATGGAGTGGGACACCGCCGCGGGTCATGCCGTGGTGCTTGCGGCTGGCGGTGTAGTGAACGACCTTCAGGGCCGTGCCCTTCGCTACGGGAAGCCTGGCTTTGAGAATCCGCATTTCGTGGCTCAGGGCTGGACGTGAAACCGGCTCTGAGACGCCGCTTCTGGCTTCGGGGAAGCCCTGTGGCCATGCGATGAAGGCCCAACCCTAGAATGTCCCGGCACTCTGCATAGGAACGTCCGCATGCCCACCTCCCGCCGAAGCGCGGCCTCCGAACCGGAAGCTGAAGCAGCGAGCGCCGTGCGTGTGCTCAAGAAGTACCCCAACCGGCGCCTCTACGACACGCGCACCAGCAGCTACATCACGCTGGTCGATGTGAAGCAGATGGTGCTCAGCGGCGAAGACTTCGAAGTGCGCGACGCGAAGACTGCCGAGGACCTGACCCGCAGCATCCTGCTGCAGATCATCCTGGAAGAAGAATCCGGCGGTGTGCCCATGTTCACCGCCCAGACCCTGTCACAGATCATCCGCTTCTATGGACACGCGATGCAGGGCGTCATGGGCAGCCTGCTGGAGCAGAACATGTCGGCTTTCACCGACCTGCAAAAGCAGTTTGTGGCGCAAAGCGCGGGCCTGTACGACCCCAAGAAGCTGACGCCGGACCTGTGGACCCAATGGGTGCGCGGCCAGCCCGCCGCCATGCAGAACTGGATGGACGCCTACGCGCAGCAAGGCAAGTCCATGGTGGACAAGATGCAGCAGGCCGGACAGCTGTTCCCGGGCATGGCGGGCTTCCCGCCGGCCAAGAAATAGGCTTGGGTGCGGCTTGGGGCGCGCGATGCCCGAAAATCGCGGCATGAGCACCCTTACCCCTGATTCCCCGGCCAAGGCCGCACCCACAGTCGGCTTCGTTTCGCTAGGCTGTCCCAAGGCACTCACGGACTCCGAACTGATCCTCACGCAACTGCGCGCGGAAGGCTACGAAACCAGCAAGACCTACGCCGGCGCCGACCTCGTCATCGTCAACACCTGCGGCTTCATCGACGACGCGGTGAAGGAAAGCCTGGACACGATTGGCGAGGCCTTGGCCGCCAATGGCAAGGTCATCGTCACGGGTTGCCTGGGCGCCAAGGGTGGCAAGGACACCGGTGAAGGCGGCGGCAACCTGGTCCGTCAGGTGCACCCCAAGGTGCTGGCCGTGACGGGCCCTCATGCCACGCAAGAAGTGATGGATGCCGTGCACCTGCACGTGCCCAAACCACACGACCCCTTCGTGGACCTGGTGCCGGCGGCACGTGATGAATTCAGGGGCGTGGCCGGCATCAAGCTCACACCGCGCCACTACGCGTACCTGAAGATCAGCGAAGGCTGCAACCACCGCTGCACCTTCTGCATCATCCCCAGCATGCGCGGCGACCTGGTGTCGCGGCCGGTGGGCGATGTGCTGACTGACGCGCGGGCGCTGTTCGAAAGCGGCGTGAAAGAACTGCTGGTCATCAGCCAGGACACCAGCGCCTACGGTGTGGACATCAAGTACCGCACGGGCTTCTTTGACGGCCAGCCCGTCAAGACCCGTATGTTGGACCTGTGCCAGCGCCTGGGCGACCTGGCCGCGCCTTATGGCGCCTGGGTGCGCCTGCACTACGTCTACCCTTACCCGCACGTCGACGAGATCCTGCCGCTGATGGCGCAGGGGCTGGTGCTGCCTTACCTGGACGTCCCGTTCCAGCATTCGCACCCTGATGTGCTCAAGCGCATGAAACGCCCCGCCAGTGGCGAACGCAACCTGGAGCGCCTGGCCAGGTGGCGCGGGGCTTGCCCGGAAATCGTCGTCCGGTCCACATTCATCGCCGGCTTCCCGGGCGAAACGGAGGCCGAGTTCCAGCACCTGCTGGACTTCCTGCGCGAAGCCCAGATCGACCGTGCTGGCTGCTTTGCCTATTCGCCGGTCACCGGCGCCGTTGCCAATGACATCCCCGGCATGCTGCCGCAGGACGTGCGCGAGGAGCGCCGTGCGCGATTCATGGCTGTTGCGGAAGCGGTGTCTGCTACCAAACTGCAAGGCCGTGTCGGCGCCAGCATGCAGGTGCTGGTGGACCAGGCACCTGCCCTGGGCCGCAAGGGCGGCGTCGGCCGCAGCTATGCAGACGCCCCCGAAATCGACGGCGTGGTGAAACTGCTGCCGCCGGAAAAAGCGTCCAAGACGCTGAAAGTGGGCGAATTCACCCGCGCCCGCATCGTGGCCGCCGACGGCCACGACCTGATTGCCCAGCCTATCTGAGACATGCCATGAGCCGAGACCTGATCACCGAACTGATTCACCACCCCTACCAGCCGCCCGCAGGTTTTGAATCGCCCACGCTGGCTGTCTACAAAGCCAGCACGATCATCTTTCCCAACGTGGCCGCCGTGCGCAAGCGCGACTGGCGCCGCCGCGACGGCTACACCTACGGCCTGCATGGCACGCCCACCACCTTCCACCTGGAAGAGCGCATCGCGAGCCTGGAAGGCGGCCTTCAATGCGTGCTGGTGCCCAGCGGACTTGCGGCGGTGTCGGTCGTCGACCTGGCACTGCTGTCGCCCGGCGACGAAGTGCTGCTGCCGACCAATGTCTACGGTCCCAGCCGGGAATTGGCACGTCACGAACTGGCGCGCTGGGGCATCACGCACCGGCTGTACGACCCCATGAATGCGGCTGCGCTGGCCGCCATGATCGGCCCGCAAACCAAGTTGATATGGCTGGAAGCGCCAGGTTCGGTAACCATGGAGTTCCCGGACTTGGCGGCTTTGGTGCGGGCGGCGCAAGCGCGTGGCGTGACCACGGCGCTGGACAACACCTGGGGCGCGGGCATTGCCCTGCGTGGTTTCGACCACGGCATCGACATCGTCATGCAGGCACTGACCAAGTACCCCAGCGGCGGCGGCGACGTGCTCATGGGCTCGGTCGTGACGCGCGACCAAGGTCTGCATGAAAAGATCAAATTGACCCACATGCGCCTGGGTTTTGGCGTGGCCGGCAACGACGCAGAACTGGTGTTGCGCGGCCTGCCCACACTGGAGCTGCGCTACGCGGCGCAGGACGCGGCCGGCCGTGAACTGGCGCGTTTCCTTGGCGGGCAGGCTGAAGTGACGCAGGTTCTGCACCCAGCCATTGAAGGCGCCCCGGGGCATGCCCATTGGGCAGCGCACTGCACGCGTGCTGCGGGCTTGTTTTCGGTGATGCTCGATGAGCGCTTCAGCCAAGCGCAGGTGCATGCCTTTGTGGACGGGCTGAAGCTGTTCCGCATCGGCTATTCCTGGGCCGGTCCCGTTAGCCTGGTGGTCCCGTATGACCTGGACGGCATGCGCGACACCGGCCACGCCTTGCGCGGCCACCTGGTGCGCTTCTCGGTCGGCCTGGAATCGGTGGCCGACTTGAAGGTTGACCTGGTGCAGTCGCTGACCGCGGCCTTCAGGTAAAGCGAATCAGGCGCGGGCTCAAGGCCGCGTGAACAGGTGCGTGGCGCCCACGGTGCCACCACCGCCCGTCAGCAGGAAGGTCGTGAATGCCAGTCCGTTGGCGTCGCGACCCAGGAAGTTGCCGGTGAAGACACTGGACTGCACGTTGAAGGCGCTGCAGCCGGTGCATTGCCCACCTGTGTAATTGCCGCTGAAGCCACCCGAAGGCACCGGGGAGACGCCGGGAGGCGGGGCGTAGCTGGCCGATCCCGTCAGGCCACTGAAGGTGGTGCTGCCAATCTGGAAGCCCAGGTTCTGCAGGGTCACGTTCTGGGTCACGAAATTGACGGCAATCGTGCCATTGACGCCGCTCATGCTGGGTCCCCCGGCGGGTGTGAACACGGCGGTACCACTGGAAGGCATGGCGCGTGGGGCGTCCCCTACCACGTAGTCCACACGGCCCAGAACGGGCGCCTGGATGCGATTGCCCGATAGGGTCAAGGCAGCGCTTGCAGTCGGTGATGAAAGCCACTGGCCCCAGTACGCCGTGCTTCCATCGCCCAGTGCCAGGCTGCCCGTGCCGCTGGACGCCGCGTTGATGCGCTGCGCCAGGAACCCGCCGGCCACAGTGCCGGCAGTTTCCAGCACGCCACCCGACACGCGGACGTCTGCCGCGCGGTATTCCGAACTGCTGGCCAGGGTGATCAGTTGCGAGCTGGCATTGACGAAGGTGTAGGCCGTGCCCACCACCTGATTGGGGGTGAGTTGCTGCGCGGGACCGCCATCACTCGGTGCGCGGTCATAGGTATTGGAGGCGATGGCTGCGGCGTCCGACGGCAGCGGCACGCTGACCACGGTTTGGCCTGCCTGGATGGCCGCAATCGCGCGTGCCACGTCCACCACGTAGGCTGCCTTTCCCTTGTCCACCGCGGCTCCCGCGGCCGCGGCCAGCACGGCGCGCGTCTGCACGTTGTTGCCCAGGCTTACCTCGGGCATGGACTGCTGCTGTTCGGCGGCCAGCGCAAAGTTCGGGTCCAGTTCGGCGGCGCGTCGGAACTGCTCGCGCGCCTCGCCGAAGCGGCCCTGGTCCTTGAGGTCCAGGCCTTGTGAAAAGGCGCGGAAAGCTTCCACATTGGTGGTCTGGAAGCGTTCGATGCGCGCCCGCACCTCGGGGCTCAGTTGTTCCAGCGAAATGCCGGCCGACCGAAGGATGCCAAAGGTCATGGCCTTTTGTGCGCGGAACAGCGTGGCCAGTTCGCCGCGTTCGGTCACCACGCCCAGGCTGCTGCCATTGCGGCTGTCGATGATGGCGCCTTCCAGCGAGAAACTGCGTTGCGCCTGGGCACTGCCCGCGGCGAAGGCGATGGCGGTCGCCAGGCTGGCCGTGCAGGCCAAAGTGAACCGGTTCTTCATCACTGCACCTCGAAGTTGCCAACCACGACTTTTTCAGCGCGCATCAGGCGGCCTGAACGCACAGCGGAATCCTTGTCTGCAAGGCCGCTGTCCCCCAGCTTGGCCTCGTTCACCAGCAACTGGACCTTTTCGCGTTCCAGCACTTTCAGGCCGGGAACCTTGGACAGGTCAGCAATGATCATCGCGGCCAAGCCCTTTGCCATGGCGCGGTAGGACTCGTCGCCTTGGTTCACAAAGGCCTGCACCGCGATGCTGCCGGGCTCTGGCGGCGTGGCCACTACTTCCTTTTCGCGCGCCACGGCGGATGCCACTTCCTGGCGCAATTGCGTGGAGGACAGCAGCGTCAGCGTCTTGGGCACGTCGCGTGCGCTGGCCCCTTCGGGGTCTTCGCGGGTGTACTGCTGCAACAGGGCAAGTGCGGCAGCGTTGTCTTCGCGCTTCAGGGCGATCAGGCCAAGGTAGTAGGGCACCACCGTTTCGCCGGGTGAGGCTGCACGCACCGCCTGCAGCGCGCGGACGGCTTCGTCATCCTTGCCGTCACGGAAAGCGTCAATGCCCGTCTTCAGAAGTTGGGCCACTTCACCGCGCACGCGCGTTGCGTCGGCCTGGCTGCTGCCGTCGTCCAGCAGGGCGCTGGGACGCGCCAGCACTTCAGGCCGTACAGTGGCCGAAGCCCAGCGGAAGCTGCGTGCCCGCAGCACGCTGCGTCCACCCTGGTATTCCAGCACCGCTTCGCCTTGCGACACCTGGCCGACCAGACCGGCCCCTTCCGGGCAGCCGCTGACGCACTCCTGCAGCCGCAGGAAACCGTTGGTGCGGATGAAGCGCTGTGGCATGTCGATGCGCCAGATACGGTCTGTGCTGGCGCTCAGGCGCAGCCCACCGCGCACAAAGCTCAGGAGTCGCGGCTCAGTCCGGGGCAGGGCGACCTGGCTGCCCGGCGGCAATGCAATGAAGGTGCCGTCAGCCATGCGCAACTGCACGCGGCCGTCGACGCCTGTTGCCACTGTGGCGGCCTCCGGCACCGTCTGGCCGGGCTGCGCCAGGGCGCCATTGACGCGCACGTCGCCGCGCAACTGCACGATGCGGCTGTTCTGCGCTTGTGCACCAGCCAGGCCCGCAGCCGTGGCGAGCGACAGCAGGGCCGCGAGCCGTTTGAGGTCGAACAAGGTCATCAGGGACTCCAGCAGCGGTCAGAACTGGCAGCGCAGCTTCAAGGCCAGGGCCTTGCGCTGTTTGTCATAGAGGTCTTGATTGGACTGGGTCTTGAGCCAGGACCCTTCAAGGCGCAAGGACCAGGTGTTGTCCAAGGCGTAGGTGGCCGACCCGTCCAGGGACACCGTGTTGTCGTGGCGTGTGGAGCGAAAGGAAATGTCTTCTGCACCGTAGTCGTCTCGCGACGCCGAAAGGCTCAAGGCCACGCGGGTGCGCGCCAAGGGTTCCACCGAACCGAAGAGCCTCAAGACCGCAGTCTTCTTGCCGAGATCGTCGCGCAGGCGTAGGTTGTCTTCCTGTATGTACGCCAGGCGCGCGCCGATGGTAGGCGCGCCCATCACGGCCGGGAAGTTCTGCGTGACCATGCCGCCAATCGTGGTGGACCGCGCGTCGCGAACGCGGTCGGTCGTGGCGTGGCGGAGCTCGGCGTACTGCGCAAATCCCATGGTGGACAGGTCCTGGTTCCAGTTGACATTGGCTTCCAGCGCCAACTGCAACTGATCACGGTATCGCTTGTTGCCCACACGCAGTTCGCTGCTGCCCAAGGTCATGCGCCACAAGGCCTGGCCGCTGAGCTGTGTGAAGCCAACATAGGCACCGCCGCTGCTGATATCAAAGGCATGCTGCTTGCTGTTGGCGCGGTGGTCCAGGTCGGCGCCAACCAGCAAGCTCATGCGGTTGCTGACGCGCATCTGGTGCAGGCCGCCCACTGCAAGCTGCCCGAAGTAGTCGCCGACCTGCCGGCTCACAGGGTCCAGCGTCACGGCGTCAAGGCCGATCTGCACCTGCTGTGCCGCAGGCGCCAGGTTCACGTTGCTGTCGTAGCCGCCACCCACCTCGGCATACAGGCGGGCCGAAGCGCGCGCGGTGCTGCCTTCTCGCAGCTGCATGGCTTGCAGGTAGCTGTCGATATTGGCGCGCACACCGGCTGGCGGCTTGCTGCGCAGCAGAAAGTCAAATTCCGAACGTGCTCTGGGGTACTCGCCCAGCAGAAAGTAGCCGCGAGCCAGTTCCAGTCTGGCGCGGTCATTGCCTGGCGCGCTGGCCAGGTGGCGCTCAAGCGCCAGGACGGCTTCGGCGACGCGGCCCGCGTTCAGTGCGGCCAGTCCGTACAGGAAGTCGAACTCGGGCTGGCCGATGAGCTGCGGGTTGTCCTGGGCCGTGCGCCAGGCTTGTTCAACCTGGCTGGATTCGACCTGGCGCCGCAGATCGTCCAGCGGTGCCGCGCTGGACGCACCCGCCAGGAGCCAGCCAGCGGCCACGGCGACGGCAGCCATTACAGGTCGCCGCAAAACATGCTGGGCCCGGATGGTCCGCAGGGAAAGGTGACGCGTCATCGGTGTTGGCTTTCTTGTTCTGGTCAGCGAACGCTTCAGTTGGTGGGCGTGGTTTCCGGGGTCTGCATGATGCGGCGCAGTTCGGGATCGAAGGTGAACAAAGGCAGCTTCAGCAAGTCCGGCACGTTGAGCTTGCGCGAGTCGCCGGACAACAGCAATGCCAAGTCATCGGGCGACAGGCTTTGCAGCGCGTTGACCAGCGGCGCGACCGTCGTGGGCGTGCGGTTGCGTAGCTTGCCCGTGCCGGCGGTGGACAGCACTGCCTGCAAGAGCGCATCCAGCGCGTCGGCACGTTCCTGCGGGCTGATGGCCACGGCGAAGCCGCTGCCACCGGCGCCGCCGCCACTGGTGTCACCCACACGTGGTTGTTGCGGCAGAACCAACAACACGCCAGCCGCGTAGCTCAGCGCGTAGTTGCTGGCGTTGCCCATGTCGAAGACTGCATTGGTCGGCTGCAGCGAGTAGATGCCGCCCACGGCCTGCGAACCGCTGAGACCTTGTGGGGAGATCGTGACGCCGGACAGCCGGTCGCTGCCGAAGAGCCCGTCTACGCTGGTGCTGAAACCGTAGCTGGTCAGGGCGGGCAGCGTGTCGCCTGTGAACAGCACGCGGCTGTTGGCGGCCACGGTCACCGGCCGCGGTCGCACGGTCATCAGGCCACTGCCGTAGGTGATCAGGTAGTTGGCAGCGTCGAAAGTGCCACCGGTGGCATTGCTGGCGCTGATGACATAGGGCGAGCCTTGCACGTCCGCCGTCTCGGCCGTTCCGGCGCTGCTCAGCGTGACGCTGCCCACGGTTTCGCCAGACACCAGTTCGGAAGCGCCGGCTCCAAAGGCGGTTCCCACCAGGGTGGCCGCAGTGCCATAAATCTTGTCCACTGCGTTGGGCGTGAGGGTCAAGGCGCGGCGTTCGATCGTGCCCGTCGCACTGAGCTGCGTGGCAGCCAGCTGGTAGTTGGCGGCGTCCGTGCCTGCCAGCGTGATGCCGCTGATGGCCACAGCGATGCCCGTGCCGGCATTGCGGCTGGCATAGGTGGCCGAACCGCTCAGCGTGACCTGGTCGGTCAGCACGCGGTCCGCAGCGTCCAGCGTCACCGTGGCACCGGTGGTGCCGTCGTAGACCTTGGTGACCAGGGCCGTCGTGGGGGTCAAGGTGCGCGGCGTGATATTGACCGTGAGGCCAGGCCCGCTGCTGACGGTGTAGTTGGCCAGGTCGCTACCCGCCAAGGTCAGGCCCGACACGGTCACGGCCTTGTTCAAGCCCACGTTCTTGTCGACCATGCTGCCGGTAACGCCGTTGGTGGGCAGACTGACATTGTCTCCGCTGATGGCGCCCGTCAGCGTGCCGGCAGTGGTGTCGATGGCCACCTCAGCGAGGCCGTCATACACGCGGTCGGTCGCCGTCACACCGCTGATCGTCAAGGCCCGCGGCGCGATGTTGACGGTCAGGCCCAGGGTGCCGCTGATGGTGTAGTTGCCGGCATCCGTGCCCGCCAAGCTCACGGCATCCAGCACCACGCCCTTGTTCAGCCCCACGTTCTTGTCCAGCATGTGCGCGCCGTTGGCGCCACCCACCACCACGGTGACGTTGTCTCCGGCGACCACATCGGCACTGGCGCTGCCGAGTGTTCCGGGGATGTTGACGGCCACCGCCGTGGTGCCGTCGTAGACGCGGTCCTGCACGGTGATGCCGGTCAAGCCGCTGACGGTGATGGCGCGCGGCGTGATGCTGCCCGTGGTGCTGGCCGTGTTGGCCAGCAGCGAATAGTTGCCTGCGTCGCTGCCAGACAGCGCGATGCCCGTGACATCCACCGTCTTGTTGCTGCCCACATTCTTGGCGCCTGTGCCGGTGAATTCCGCGGTCTCAGCCACGGTCACCGCATCGCCGCTGATCAAGCCGGCCAGCGTGCGGGTGACGGGTGCCGTTGTACTGCCGTCATAGACCCGTGTACCGCCCAGGTACGTGGCGGTCAGTGTGCGCGGGGTGATGTCGGCGGTTGCGCTGCCCGTCGTTCCCGCCAGCGTGTAGTTCGCAGCGTCGGTGCCGCTCAGGCTGGCACCGGTCACGCTGATCGCCTTGCCGACGCCGACGTTCTTGGCGTCGCTGCCAGTGAACACCCCGCTGCCGGCGATGGAGACGGAGTCTCCTGCCACCAAGTCGGCCGAGCCACCCAGTACTGTGGCGGCCGCGGTGCCGTCGTAGACCCGGCTGACGCCCGTGAACAGGGCGTTCAAGAGCTTGGGCGTGATGTTGACCGTCAGGCCCGTCGTCCCGCCGATGAAGTAGTTGCCGCTGTCAGAGCCGGTCAGGGACAAGCCGCTCAGCACCACCGCCTTGGCCAGCCCCACGTTCTTGTCCAGCATCGTGCCGGCACCCAGGCCGCCACTGCTGATGACGACAGACACCTGGTCACCCGCAATTGCGTCGCCAGAAGGAGAGCCCAGCGAGCCAGGGACATTGAGTGACACCGTGAGGCTGCCGTCGTACGTGCGGTCGACGGCAGTGATGCCACTCAGTCCACTCACCGTCAGGGCACGCGGGGTGATCGTGCCCGTGGTGGTAGTGCTGGTCGTCAACAGGTTGTAGTTGGCGGCGTCGGCTCCGGACAAGCTGATGCCACTGATGCCGACCGTCTTGCCAGAGCCCACGTTTTTGGCACCAGCGCCTGTGAACTGAGCGGTTTGCGAAGACAGCAGGTCGTCGCCCGCCACCATTCCGCTCAGCGTGGCGGTGACCGGTGCGCTGTCGGTGCCGTCGTAGACACGTGAACCACCCAGGTAAGTGATGCTCAGGTTGCGTGTCACGATGGTGGCCGTGGTGCTGCCCGTGGCGTTCAGCAGCGAATAGTTGGCCGCGTCCGACCCCGACAGCACGCCGCCCGTCACGCTGACCGATTTGCCGCTGCCGGCGTTCTTGGCTCCTGTGCCAGTGAAGCTGCCCTGAGCGCTGATCGTCAGGTTGTCGCCCGCGATGCGGTCGGTTGAGGAGGCCGTGATGGTGGCCGCGGTGCTGCCGTCGTACACCCGGTCGGCCGCAGCGTAGCTGGCGGTCAGCTGGCGCGGTGTGATGTCCACCGTGACGCCGGTGGTGCCCTGCAGCGTGTAGTTCGCGGCATCGGTACCGGTCAAGGAAAGGCCGGTGACGGCCACAGGCTTGGCGGTGCCGACGTTCTTGTCCAGCATGGTGCCGGTTGTGGTGCCTGCCACCGGTGCGTTGACGGCGACGCTGTCGCCTGCGACCAGGTCCGCCGGGTCGGCGGTGACCGTGCCGGTGCTGCTGACAGTGACCGACACGGTGGTCGTGCCGTCGTAGACACGGTTGCTGGCGCTGACGCCTGTCAAGCCCACCAGGTGCAAGGGTCGCGGAGTCAGCGAAGCGGTGGTGGTGGCGCTGGTGGTCAGCAGGTTGTAGTTGCCGAAGTCGGCGCCCGACAACACCAGGTTCGTGATGGCCACCGGCTTGTTGTTGCCGACGTTCTTGCCGTCTGTGAACTGTGCCGTCTGGCCCAGCACCACGCGGTCGTTGGCAATCAGGTTGTTCAGCGTGCCCGTCACCGTGGCCGTCGTGCTGCCGTCATAGACGCTCGTGCCACCGGTGTAGGTGGCGGTGAGGTCGCGCGGCGTGATGTTGGCGCTGGTGCTGGCCGTGGTGTTCAGCAGGCTGTAGTTGATGGCGTCTGCACCCGTCAAACGGCCAGCCGTCACGGTGACGGCCTTGCCATTGCCCACGTCCTTGCCATCCACAAACCGCCCCGTGGCCGCGACGGTCACGCTGTCGCCGGACAGGATGTCCGAGGAACTACCCGCAATGGTGGCCGCAGTGGTGCCGTCGTAGATCTTGTTGGCGGCCGCGTAGCTGGCCGTCAGGTCACGGGGCGTGATGTCCACGGACAGGCCATTGGTCGCAGCGATGCTGTAGTTGCCGGCGTCGGCACCCGTCAGCGTGAGTCCGCTCACCGTCACGGCCTTGCCGGTGCCGGCGTTCTTGTTGGCCACAGTACCCGCCGTCGTGGTGCCGGAAGGCGCATTCACACCCACGTCATCGCTGCCAACGATGTCAGCCGAGTTGATGGCGATACCACCCGTGCTGTTGATGTTGACCGTCACAGTGCGCGTCCCGTCGTACACGCGGTTGACGGCGGTCAGGCCGCTCAGGCCCAGCAGCACCAGCGGCTTGGGCGTGATGGTGGCGCTGGTGTTGACGCTGGTGCTAAGCAACTGGTAGTTGGCCGCGTCGGCGCCGGTCAGGCTGACGTTGCTGACGGTCACCGCCTTGCTGGTCACCGCACCGCCTGAGGTGTAGGCCACGTCCTTGTCTGCGAAGCTGGCGGAGGAGGTCAGCGATACGGCGTCGCCAGCAATGAAGTTGCCCGTGGTGTTGGTGACAGGCGCGTCCAAGGTGCCGTCGTAGACCCTGGATCCGCCGCTGAAACTGGGCGTGATGTTGCGCGGCGTGATGCTGGCCGTGGTGCTGCCGCTGGTGTTGAGCAAGCTGTAGTTGGCCGCGTCCGCACCGCTCAGCGATGCGGTGGTGACGGACACCGCCTTGTTGGTGCCGGCATTGCGTGCGCCGGTGCCGGTGAACTGGCCGCTGGCGCTGATGGTGAGCGCGTCGCCGCTGACCATGTCGGCAGAGGAGCCGGTGGCCACGGCATTGGTCGTGCCGTCGTAGACCCTGTTGACACCGGTGTAAACCGCGGTCAGCTGTTTCGGGGTGATGTTGACCGTGATGCCAGCCGTGCCCGTGATGGTGTAGTTGCCGCTGTCGGTTCCGGAAAGGCCCAGGCCATCCACCAGCACGGCCTTGCCGGTGCCGACGTTCTTGTTGACCATGCTGCCGGTGGTCGTGCCGCTGGAGGGCACGGCAATGCTCACGTTGTCGCCCGCAACAATGTCGCCGCTGTTGGCCACGATGTTGGCGCCGGACGGAATCACCACCGTCACCACGCGGGTGCCGTCGTAGGTGCGGTCCTGAGCGGTGACATTGGTCAGACCACTCACCGTGATGGGCTTGGGCGTGACGCTGGCCGTGGTGGTGGCGGTGTCCGTGCTCAACTGGTAGTTGGCCGCGTCGGTGCCCAGCATGAAGATGCTGCTCACGGACACCGCCTTGCCGCTGCCGACGTTCTTGCCGTCGGCACCGCTGAACTGCGCGGTTTGCGAGAAGCCAATCTGGTCACCGGCCACGATGCCCGTGGTGGGCGACGAACTCACCACGGCGTCAAGCGTGCCATCGTAGACGCGCGTGCCGCCGGTGTAGCGCGGGGTGATGGTCTTGCGGGTGATGCTGGCCGTCGTCTGGCCCGTGCTGTTGATCAGCGAGTAGTTGGCTCGTTCTGCACCGGTCAGGAAGGCGCTGGTCACGCTGACTGACTTGCTGGTGGCTGCGTTCTTGTCGGCAAAAGCGCCCGTGACAGAGATGCCGACCAGACCGGCATCGATGGCCAGGAAGTCGCCTGAGCTGCCAGACAACTGGGCCAGCGCGGATCCGTCGTAGATCTTGTCCAGCGCCGAGAAACTGGCCGTCACGGCGCGCGGTGCGATGTTCACCGTGAGGCCCGTGGCGCCCACCAACTGGTAGTTGGCGGCGTCGGCACCGGAAATGGCCAGGCCAGACACATCCACCGCCTTGGCCTGCCCGGCATTCTTGCCGGTGCGCAAGGTGCCCGTTGTGATGCCACCGGAAGGCAGTGTCACCGTGACCTGGTCCTGTCCGACGATAGCGCTGGTGTCGACCTGGGCGTTGCCCACGCTGATCTGCACCTGGGTCGTGCCGTCATACGTACGGTCAATGGCGCTGATGCCCGTCACGCCGATGAACTTCCGCGTGATGTTGGCGGTGGTCGTGGCTGTGCTGTTGATCAAGGTGTAGTTGGCCGAGTTGGCGCCACCAATGCCAATGGATGACACGTCCACGGCCTTGGCATTGCCCGCACGGCCGTCGGTCTGGAACACCGCTTGCTGCGTGAAGCTGACGCTGTCGCCGGCAATCAGGCCATTGGACGCGCCTTGCACCAGGGCACTCAGGTCGGCCACGCCGTTGTAGCCCCGGTCCAGACCCGTGTAGGTGACCGTGATGCCCTTGGCCGTGATGTCGGCGCTGGCGGTGGCCGTGGTGTTCAGCAGGCTGTAATTGGCCGCGTCAGTTCCAGACAAGGTGATGTTGCTGACGCTGATGGCCTTGCCCGTGCCCACGTTGCGCGCACCGATGCCAGTGAAGATGGCCGACTGGGTGAAGCCCACGCTATCGGTCTGCAGCAGGTCGGCCGACGAGCCAAGGACCTGCGCGCTGGTGCCGCCGTCATAGACCTTGTTGATGCCCGTGTAGACAGCCGTGATTTCGCGGCCGACGATGTTGACGGTCAGACCGCTTCCGGCCAGGTCGATGCTGTAGTTGCCCGCATCGGTGCCGCCCAGGCTCAAGCCGGTCACCGCGACCGGCTTGTTGCTGCCCACGTTCTTGCTGGCCACCGTGCCGGTGGTCAGGCCTCCAGTCGGTTGCTGCACGCTGACCGTGTCGCCGGTGATGAAGCCGCTGGAGGTCACTGTTCCGGCATTGACAGCAATCGTGGTGGTGCCGTCGTAGCTGCGGTTCTGGGGTGTGATGCCGGTCAGCGTCACCGACTTGGGCGTGATGCTGGCGGTGGTGCTGCTGCTGCTGTTCAGGAGCGTGTAGTTGAAGGCGTCGTTGCCGCTCAAGCTGATGCCGCTGACGGCAACCGCCTTGGTGGTGACTGCGCCACCGCTGGTGTAGGCCACGTTCTTGTCGGCAAACGCGCCGGTGCCAGTGGCCGTCACGGCATCGCCGCTGTAGATGCCTGAGGAACTGGTGTTGAGCGTGACTTGCGCATCGGCCGTGCCGTTGTAGACCTTGTTGGCGCCAGTGAACTGCGCGGTGATGCTCTTGGGCGTGATCGACGCGGTGGCCGTGGCTTGGGTGGCGTTGACGAAGGTGTAGTTGGCCGCGTCGTTGCCTGTCAGCGTGTCGCTGGTGATCGAAATGGCCTTGTTCTGACCCACGTTCTTGCCGTCCGTACCGGTGTACGTGGCGCAGAAGTAGTAGCAGCCATAGACGTAGTAGCCGCGCAGCACATTGGTATAGAAGTCCACGTTGTCACCGGCGACGATGTCGCTGGACGACGCTTGCACGGCGGCGTAGTTGGTGCCGTCGTATGCGCGGTCGATGCCCGTGTAGGTGGCAGTGAGGTCCTTGCGTGCGATGTTGACGGTGACGCCGTTGGTGCCGCTCAATGAATAGTTCAGTCGGTCGTTGCCGGTCAGTGTCAGGCCGGGAATGTTGGTCACCGGCTTGCTGGTGCCGACGTTCTTGTTGGCGATGGAGGCGCTGACGGTGCCGCCAGTGGGGATCTGCACCCCAAGGTCGTCGCCTGCGATCTGGCGGCTGAGGTCCACCGACGCATTGGCCACATTGACGGTGACGGCCGTGGTGCCGTCGTACACGCGGTCCACTGCAGTGACCCCAGTCACTGACAGTGGAATCGGCGAGATGATGCCGCTGGTCGTGTATGTGGTGTTGTAGAGGGTGTAGTTGTGCGCGTCAGTGCCTGTCAGCGTGGCCCCGCTCAGCACGATGTTCTTGCTGGTGGGGTTGCCACTGCCGTTGTAGGCGACGTTCTTGTCGGCCACGCCCGAGCCGTTGACGAAGACCGACTGCGCGATGTTCAGCGTGACGTCGTCGTTGCCCAGGCTGTACAGGTAGGTGCCAGTTGTGGCCGTCGCGGTGCCGTCGTACAAGCGACTGGTTCCGGTGACAGCGTAGGCGTACCAGCTGATGTTGGCCGGCGTGATGTCCACCGTGAGGCCGCCGCCCTGTGCACGGTAGTTGAGCGCGTCCGGGCCGCGCAGCCGGATGCTGCTGACGGTCACGGCCTTGGCGGTGTCCACATCCTTGGTCGCCACCTGCCCGGTCATCGTGGTGTCGGCCAGTTGCACGAGATCACCAGAGACCAGGCCGGTCAGCACCGCGCTGCCCGTTCGCACGGTGACGTTTGTGTTGGCGTTGTAGGCCCGGCTGTCTGCCGTCAGGCCGTTGACGGTGATGTCACGCTGGCTGATGTTCACCGTGACACCGCCCGTGCCGCCAATGCTGTAGTTGCCCGCGTCGGCGCCGGTCAGCGCACCACCGGATACGGTGACGGCTTTGTTGGTGCCGACGTTCTTGTCGGCCATGGTGCCTGTGGCGCTGCTGCCGATGCTGGGCGTGACGTCATCTCCCGAGATCACGCCTTGCAGCGCGCCACCATTGACGGCCACCTGGACCGACGTGGACCCGTCATAGGTGCGGTCAGTGGCTGTGAAGCTCAGGCCCGTCAGGGGCTTGGGCGTGATGCTGGCTGTGGTCAGCGTGTTGGACCCGATGGAGTAGTTGGAGGCCAGCCCCACCACCCCATCCATCAATGTGTAGCCGGTGACCGTGACACTCTTGTTGCTGCCCACGGCCTTGGTGTCGAACACCGCCGTCACGGCGCTGCCGTCAATGCGCAGATCTTCACCGGCCACCAGGCCGGTCGGGACGCCGCTGCCCGTGAGCGCAGCCACGCGCGTGCCGTCGTACACCTTGTCGGCTACCACGCCAGCCAGCGTCAGCGGGCGCGGCGTGATGGACAGCTGCGAACTGCCCGTCACGCTCAAGTCATAGCCACGCTGCGACGAGTAGATGTTGGTCGCGGCGACCGAGTAGGTTCCGACGTTGGGGGAGATTGAATCGATGTAGACCAGGTCGGGCCGCGTGATGCCCCCGCTGCTGCCCGTCAGAACGCCGTTGCCGAAGGACGTCGTGCCGTCGTAAATCTTGCTGGTGTCCGCCAGCGAGATGCTGGCAGGCGTCAGCAACTCTGCCAGCAGCGGTGTTGTGAAGCCTTCATAGATGCGCCAGGTGGTGCCGGCAGCGCCCGTAGAAGCGATGCTCCAGGCGTTGTTGCCCGTGGAAGGGTAGGTGGCCAGTTCCATCAGCTGGCTCAGGGTCTGGCCGGTGCCGCCGTCGCTGGCGGCCTGGCCGCTGGAGTCGGTGGCCCAGAAACTGTTGTCCACCGTCACGGTTTGCGCTGAACGGCGGCCGACCAGGCCACCTGCAGAAACCGTCGTGAAGCCGCTGGCCGACACCGCACCTGTGGAATAGCTGCGCCGCAAGCTGCCTTGTGCCTCGCCCACCAGGCCACCGATGCGCAGCGTACGGGTCCCGGTGCCGGCAGCTGCCGGCGCGCTGACGTCGCCCGTGGCATAGGCGTCTGACAGCGCCACGCTGGCGGTGTTGCTGCCGAAGATCTGGCCTGCCAGGCCACCCATGAAGTTGATCGTTGAGGAAGCCGCCACGACGCCGTTCGCCAAGCCAACGTCGCCACTGGCCCAGCTGCGGTCGATCTGCGCGCCGGCGCCGTACGCGTAGAACCGCCCCACCAGACCGCCCGCATAGCTGCTGGCCAGGCTGCTCAAGGTGACGTTGCCGGTGGCGCCACTGAGCCGGATGCCCATGAGACCCTGGAAGTCACCGACCAGGCCGCCCGCGTAACGGGACCCGGTGACGTCGCCACTGGCAAACGAGCCGCGGATGTCGTCTGAGCTGCTTCCTGTTGCGCTGGCATAGCGCTGGTAAAGACCGACCAGACCGCCAGCCGCCGAAGAACTGCCCGTGGCCGACACGTTGCCTTCGGCCGTGCTGTTGAGGATGGGGTTGGTGCCGTAATAGTTGTAGTGGAAGCCGAGCAGGCCACCCGCGTTGGCCCCGTTGGCCGTGGTGCTGACATCGCCGGTGGCGCGGCTGTCCGTGATACCCGTGACGTTGGCCGTGTACGAGACGTATCCCACCAGCCCACCGGCATAGCCGGCAGCGCCACTGACGTTGCCGCTGGCAAAGCCCGTGCTGACGCCAGCACCGTCGATGTAGCCGACCAGACCCCCTGCGTAGCCACCCGATGCCGCGACGCTTCCGCTGGCCGACACGTTGGAAAGCGATTGGCTCGCCGAGTAGTAGCCCACGAGGCCACCCGAATAGGAACTGGCCCCGCTGACGTTGCCCGTGGCACTGCTGCCTGACACGACGCTGTTGCTGGAGCCGCTGAAGTAGCCTACCAGGCCGCCAGCAAAGGTGGTGCCTGACACGTTGCCGTGTGCCGTCGAGCCGGTGATGGAGCCGTCGCTGCTGTAGAAGCCGACCAAACCCCCGGTGTAGTAGCGGCCAGCCACGTTGCCGTAGGCGTTGCTGGATGCAATGCCCACGCCTGAGTAGCCGTCAAAGTAGCCCACCAGGCCACCGACGCGGTAGCTGGACGAGGTATTGCCGGTGGAGTCCAGCGCCGTCACGGTGCCGTAGGCATCGCTTCGGGCAATGCCTGAGTAGGTTGAATAGCCTATGAGCCCGCCGGCTGCACCCGATGACGCGTCCGTGTTGACGTTGCCGCGCGCCACGCTGTCCACCACACGGGGTACGCCGTTGTTGGCGTAGTAGTAGTAGCCCATGTAGCCGATCAGGCCGCCCGCGTTGGCACTGTTGCCCACTGCCAAGACATTGCCTGTCGCCTCGGTGCGGGACACCGTGGTGCCGCCGTCGCTGAAGCCCAAAAGGCCGCCGACGTAGTTGGTCCCGTTGCCGCTGTTGGCCGTCACGGGCGCACTGCTGGTGCTGTCGGAGATGGACGAAGTGGTGCCGGTCGAATAGCCCACCAGGCCGCCAGCGTAGGTCACGCCCGTCACTTGCGCGCTGGACGAGGAATTGGTGACGCCGCTGTTGGACAGCACGCCCACTGCGCCACCGGCTGTTCCCCCGGTGACGGGTCGCTGTACCGCTGCACCCGACAAGCTGCTGTTGCTGAGACTGCCGACCACGCCGCCTGCGTTACCAGACCCGGTGACAGTCGCTGTGGTGCTGTTGAAGCTGCTGCCCACGGTGAGCGTCACCGAACTGGCGTCGCCCACCAGGCCACCAGCATTGCTGCTGCCTGACACGACGCCAGAAGATGTGGACGTGCCAATGGTGCCGCTGGACATGCTGGCGGTGCCGATCAGGCCGCCTGCACTGCCCGTGGTACCCGTGTTGGACACGGCGCCAGTGGCCTGGCTGTCCGCCACGGTGCCAGACCCGTTCAGGACGCCGATGGCGCCGCCCACTGCGCCGCCGCCCGACACGGCTCCGCTGGCGCTGATGTTGCTCACGTTGCCGGCCGCGCGGCCTGCGATGCCGCCGGCGTTGGACGTGGCGCTGACGGTGGCGCTGCTGTTCAGACCGGTCAGTGCCGCCGTGGTCGTGCTGTAGCCGACGATGCCACCAGCGTATGCAGTGCCCGACACCGAAGCTCCGCGGAAGGCCACGCTCGTGCCGGCATTGGCGTCGGTCACCAGCGCCGTGGCACTGTTGTAGTAGCCCACCACGCCGCCGGTGTAGGTGGCGCCGCTGACCTGGCTGCCGCTGCCGCCCGCCTGGCTGTTGACGATGCCACCTGTGAGGTGGAATTCGCCCACCAAGCCTCCCGTGTAGCTTGAAGACGTGGCGGACACCGAGCCGCTGGCGCTGCTGCCGGTGATGGCACCCTGGCCCGTGGCGCGCCCGACGAGGCCCCCCACCGAACCGGTTTGCGTGGTCGTCACGCTGCCTGTCGCAGTCGACGCGCTGACGTTGCCACCACTGCCCGACCCGGCCACATTGCCGATCAGGCCACCCACGTAGTAGCCGCCGGATACGTTGCCGGTGGCTGAACTGTTGGAGACGTTCCCCGCACCCTGGAAATAGCCGAGCAGGCCGCCGAGCGTGCCTCCGCTGGTGCCGGTCTGGGACACGGTTCCGCTGGCGGCCGATCCGGTGACACTGCCGCCGGCCACCGTACCGGCCAGTCCGCCGGCCGTGTTGCTGTTGCCAGTGACCGTGACCGAGCCTGTCGCGCTGCTGTCGCGCACCCCGGCATCCGAGTAGGCCACCAAGCCGCCGGCATAGCTGGCCCCGGAGTTGACGGTGCCGCTCGCGCTGCTGTTGAGGATGAGCCCCGCGCTGTAGCCGGCCAGTCCGCCGGCGTTGACTGCGCCCGTGACGTTCAGGCCGACCGTGATACCGTCAATCGTGCCGCTACCTGCCGCATAGCCGATCAGACCGCCAACCCACTGACCGCCAGTGACGCTCGTGCTGCCTACCGTGCTGGTGGTGATGCTGCCAGTGATGCTGCTGTAGCCGACCAGGCCGCCCACGTTGGAGCCGGTGGAGACCGCGCCCTCGGCCCGGCTTCCCGACAGGCCGCCCGCCATCCGGAATTCACCCACCAGTCCGCCCACCGAACCGGTGTTGTTGGCGGTGCCGGTGACCGAGCCCGTGGCGGTCGATCCGCTGAGAGATCCTGTGCCGGCCGCATAGCCCAAGAGGCCGCCTGCACCCGAAGATCCGCTGATGGAGCCGTCGGCGCGGGAGCCTGAGACGTTGTTGTTGTTGCTGTAGTAGCCAACCAGGCCGCCGGCGTAGTTGCCGCCGGACACATTGCCGGTGGCGGTGCTGTTGCTGACGCCTGGACCTGTGTCGTAGCCGATCAGTCCGCCGACATAGCCTGAAGACGTTGAGTTGCTGACCGTTCCGGTTGCAGAACTGCCGCTGACCAGGATCGCGCCGCTGCCCGCCGCCTGACCGATCAAGCCACCCACGTAGTTGGTGGCTGTCACAGGGCCCGATGCGCTGGCATTGGTGACATTGCCAGCGGTGGAGCCTGCCAGTCCACCTGCCGAGCTGTTGGAACCAGTACCGGTGACCACGGCATTGCTGCTCAGGCCCGTCAGGGCCGCCGTGCCGGTGGACTGACCAAACAGGCCGCCGACCCAAGTGGTACCCGTGACCGACGCACCATTGAAGGTGATGGCCGTACCCGCGTTGCTGTCGGTCACGAAGGCCGCGTTGGTGTTGCTCCAGCCAAGGACACCACCGGTGAAATTGCCGCCACTGACCGTGGTTGCAGCCGCATTGCCAGTGGCAGCCGCACCGGCATTGCTGTTCACCAGGCCTGCAGTCATTCGGAATTCGCCGACCAAGCCACCCACCGTGTCGGCATTTGCCGCCGCAAGCACATTGCCGCGCGCATAGCTGTCGGTGATGGACCCCGTGCCGCTGGCGTAGCCGGCCAAGCCGCCGACATCGGAATTGCCGCTGGCGCTGGTGACATCGCCCGTGGCATGGCTACCCGTGATGCTCCCGGTGCTGACCGAGAAGTAGCCGACCAGACCGCCCACGGAACTGCCGGTGGTGTTGGTATTGGTCGCCGATACGTTGCCGCTGGCAGACGAGGTGCCGATGCTGCCGCCACTGGCGTAGCCGACGAGACCGCCGATGGTTACGCCGCTGCCGCTGGAACTGACCGTGCCAGACGCACTGGATCCGGTGATGTTGCCGGTGGACTGTCCCACCAGGCCGCCGATGTAGCCACTGGTGCCACCGGTGACGTTGCCCGTGGCCAGGCTGCTGTTGATCGGGCCCGTGTTGTAGCCCGCGAGGCCTCCCGCATGCTGCACGGAAGATACGGTCAAATTGACAGTTATGCCGTCGATGGTTCCTGCGCCCGCACCATAGCCAAGCAGGCCGCCCACCCAGGTGCCACCACTGATGCTGGTGCTGCCCACGGTGCTGGTGGAAATGCTGCCTGCGGTGTTGGAGTAGCCGACCAGGCCGCCCACGTTCGACCCGGTGGACACCGTGCCTTCGGCGCGAGAGCCAGAAATGCCGCCGGCCATGCGGAACTCGCCCACCAGGCCACCGACGGAGCCGGTGTTGTTCGCCGTGCCCGTGACCATGCCCGTGGCGGTGCTGGTGTCCAACGAACCTGTGCCAGCGGCATAGCCCACCAAGCCACCCGCGTTGGGGGAACCGCTGACCGTGCCGTCGGCACGTGAACCGGCGATGCTGTTGTTGTTGGTGAAATAGCCCACCAGGCCACCAGCGTAGTTGCCACCGCTGACATTGCCGGTGGCCGTGCTGTTGCTGATGCCTGGGCCAGTGCTGTAGCCGATGAGGCCGCCCACGTAGCCCGTCGTTGTCGAGTTGCTCACGCGGCCGGTGGCAGAACTGCCGCTGACCAGGATCGCACCCGTGCCCGCCGCTTGACCAATCAAGCCACCGACATTGTTGGTGGCAGACACATCACCTGAGGAGTTGGAATTGGTGACGTTGCCGGCGCTGTAGCCCGCTAGACCGCCAGCCGTGCTGCTGCCGCCCGTGCCCGTGACCGTGGCGGTGCTGCTCAGGCCCGTGAGCGCGGCCGTGCCGGTGGACTGTCCGAACAAGCCGCCAACCCAGGTGGTACCGGAAACCGATGCGCCATTGAAGGTGATGGCCGTGCCGGCATTGCTGTCGGTGGTGAACGCCGTGTTGACGTTGCTCCAACCAAGCACGCCACCGGTGTAGGAGCCGCCGCTGACGGTGGTGGCCGCGGTGTTGCCCACGGCTGCGGCCCCTGCGGTGCTGTTGCTCAGGCCACCGGCTGCGGCCCCTGCGGTGCTGTTGCTCAGGCCACCGGTCATGCTGAACTGGCCCACCAGTCCCCCGACCGTGTCGGCCGTAGCAGGAGCTGTCACACTGCCGCGGGCGAAGCTGCCGGACATGGTGCCGACGCTGGCTGCATAGCCAACAAGGCCGCCAATGTCACCCCCGGTCAAGGTCGTGATCACATCGCCTGTTGCGCTGCTGTTGGTGATGTTGCCGCCGGTGCTGCCACCGATGGTGAAGTAGCCCGCCAGGCCGCCCACGTTCGTGCCACCCGTGACGCTGCCGCTGGCCTGGCTGTCGGTGATGGACGTGCCGGTGCCGCCCATGTAGCCGATCAGGCCGCCCGCGTTGCTGTTGCTGGTGGCGTTGTTGCGCACATTGCCGGAGGCGGTCGAATTGGCGACGCTGCCTCCACTCACATAACCGACCAGGCCACCCACCGACGAGCCGGCCGTTGAAGCGGTGACTGCCCCGGTGGCGTTGCTGTTGGAGAGGCCCGCCGTTGCCTGGCCAGCCACGCCGCCCACATAGGCGTTGCCGCCGTTCACGACGGCGCTGGACGTGGAACCGCTCACCAGGCCGCCGGCGTAACCCACCACGCCGCCGGCACTGCCCGTACCCGTGACGGGCGCGCTGGAGCTGAGGCCGGTGAACCCGGCGGTGCCGGTGGAATAGCCGACGATGCCGCCCACCCACGTGGTGCCAGTCACGGATGCGCCGTTGAAACTGATGGCCGTGCCGGCATTGCTGTCGGTCACATAGGCGCTGTTGGTGGTGCTGTAGCCCACCACGCCACCGGTGTAAACGCCGCCGGTCACGGTCGTGCCAGAAGCGCCGGCGTTGCTGTTGCTGATGCCGCCCGACATCTGGAACTGGCCCACCAGGCCGCCCGTGCCGCTGGCATTGGTCGGCGCGCTCACATTGCCACGTGCAAAGCTGTTGCTCAACGTACCAGAGCCTGCGGCATAGCCGATGAGGCCGCCGACATCGGCGCTGGCCAAGGTGCTGCTGACATCGCCGGTGGCCGAACTGGCAGTGATGTTGCCGCCCGCTCCGCTGGTGCTGAAGAGGCCGACCAGGCCACCCGCGCTGGTGCCGCCCTGGACCGTGCCCGAAGCCGTGGCTCCGCTGATGCTGCCCGTGCCACCAAAGTTGCCTACCAGACCGCCAAGGCGGCCACCGGTGCCGGTGCTCGTGACATTGCCGCTAGCCGTGGAGCTGGTGACGCTGCCGCCGGTGACGGAGCCGACCAGGCCCCCCAGGTAGGCGCCGTTGCCGCTGGTCCCAACCGTGCCAGATGCCGATGAGCCGGTGACGCCACCAACCGACTGGCCGACCAGGCCGCCGATGACCCCGTTGCTGCCGCCCGTGACCGAGGCACTGGAAGTGCCACCGGTGACCAGGCCCGCGCTGTACCCGATGAGGCCGCCGGCCGAGGCTGCTGAAGTCACAGGCGCCGACGAAGACAGGTTGGTGTACGTCGCTGCACCCGTGGAATAGCCGACCAGGCCACCAGCCCAGGAATTGCCGGACACCGAAGCGCCGTTGAAGGCAAACGGACTGCCGCCACCAGCGTTGTTGTTCACCGCCGCGCTGGAGTTGGCGTACCCGATCACGCCGCCTGCATAGGTGCCGCCGCTCACCGTGCTGCCCGAGGTGCCCGCCGTCACATTGGACAGCCCGCCGCTCATCGAGAAGTTGCCCACCAGACCACCCACGGAGGTGGCCGTGGCCGGGCCGCTGACGTTGCCAGTGGCGCTGCTGTTGGTCACACTGCCGGTGCCGCTTGCAACAAAACCGATCAGCCCGCCGATATCGCCACCCACGCCGCCCGAGACATCGCCGCTGGCCGACGAGTTGCTGACGCTGCCTGTGGTGCTCCCGAAGTAGCCGACAAGGCCGCCTGCATTGCCAGCACCATTGATCGTTCCCGACGCTGTGGACAGGGTCACCAAGGTGCCGTCAAACCGCCCGGCAATGCCGCCCGCGCTGAAATTCGTCACCGAGCCGTTGGCGACACGCGGTGTGGCGGTCACGCCAGCGGTCGAGGTGGCCGAAGTGATCGTGCCACCGCCTTGCTGGCCCACGACGCCGCCAGTGAATGCAGTGGCGATGCTGGTATTGCCCGACACGCCGCCGCTGGTGAACACGGTGTTCAGGGTCAGGGCACCGGCCGTGCTTGGCGTGGCGCCGACCAGTCCGCCGGCATAGACGCCCGACGACGAATCGTCCACCGCGCTCACCGTGCCCGAAAGACTGTTGACGGTGCTCAGGTTGGTACCGCCGCCGGCATAGCCCACCAGACCGCCCACGTACTGCGAGCCGGCCACGACGATGCCGCTCAAGGACAGGTTGCGGAAGCTGGCGCCCGTGGCGCTGGCGAACACGCCCGTGTAGTTGCCGGTGCTGCGGCTGATGGTCAGGCTGTTGATCGAGTGTCCCAGGCCGTCCAGGCGACCGGTGAAGCTGGTCGTGTTGTTGGCGCTGTAAGACGTCTCGCTGCCGATGGGCTTGTAGCCGGTGTTGTTGTTGAGCGCCGCAGCACCACTGCCGTCGATATCTGCACCCAGAGCCCAGTTGCCGCTGCGTGTGGTGTTGCTGGTATCGATGGCCTGCAGATCGGCCAGCGTGTTGATGACTGTGTACGCCACATCGGCGCCGTTGCTGCCCTGCTTGGTGGTGAAGCTGGCGCCCGTGGGCAGCGCCACCGGCGCGGTGATGCTGTAGCTGGACGTGTTGCCCGCAGCCACCGCGCCCTGGCCGAATTCCAGGCGCAGCGTGGCAGTGCCCGTACCGGACATGGCCTGCGTCACGCTGATGTTGTTTTGGGCGTTCAGGGTCAGCTGGTTGGCCGACCAGGACACCGTGTCTGCGATGTTCACATTGCCCAGCGTTCCAGTGCTGCCCGCCGTGCTGGCGATGGTGACGTTGCTGCTGGTGAGCTGGGTTGACAGCTGCGCGCCCGTCAGGTCACCACCCGATGCGGCCACGGTGAAGTCGGTGGGGTCGATCAGCCAGGTGCCGGTGCGGCCATTGGGCGCTGCGGTGGTGATGCGCGCGCTGTCCGCCACCTTGACCCGGCTGCCGGAGGTTTCGATGAATCCACCGTCCCCGGCCGCGGAACTGGCGTCCAGCGTGCCGCCCACTTGGGCCTCACCACGCTGCAGGTTGGCCATCAGCGTGATGCGGCCGCCGGCCGCCGTGCTTTCGGAACGCGCAGAGACCTGGCCGCTGTTGGCGACGTCATCGCCCGTGATCCAGATCTCGCCGTTGTGCTCCACCAGCGAGTTGGCGCGGATGATGCCGCTGTTGTTCACCAACGAACTGGCCACGCCTTCGGCCGACTGTGCGGTCATCGTGACCACACCGCCGTCCGCCAAGAGGCTGCCGCTGTTGCTGACGCTGCCCGCGTCTCCAGCGGTGACCACTGCGGAGATCAGGCCGCTGCCGCTGATGCTGACCGTGGCCGCGCGGCCGCTGGCCAAGACGACAGAACCACTGTTGACCTGGACCGTGCCCTGGTTGTCAACCCGGTTGCCAAACAGCGCCACATAGCCGCCGGCATTGGCGCGCAGTTCACCCTGATTCACCACCGAGGCACGGCTGCCCGTGGCTGAATTCGCGTTGAAGTTGTAGCGGCCGTCGGCAAAGTCCTGCTGCGACAGGTCCAGCGTCGATGCCACGAGACCGCCCACATCGACTTTTGAACCCGGCGCAAACAAGATGCCGCTGGGGTTGACGAGGAAGACCTGACCGTTGGCTCGCAAGCGGCCGTAGATCTCGGAGCCGCTGTTGCCAAGGACCCGGTTCAGTGCCACTGAATCCGCACCCGGCTGCACAAACTCCACCAGCGCACCACTGCCGATGTTGAAGCTCTGCCAGTCCATGCCCAGTTTGGGTGTGGCCTGCGTGATCACCAGGGTGCTGTTGCCCTGTTGAATCGACCCGCTGCCCACCACCACGCGACCGCCCATGGGCAGCGTGTTGACCCCGACCTGGGCATGCGCCATGCCCAGGGTACCCAGCAAGGCCGACAGCAGCCACGCCAGCAGGCGCGACATGCGCGGACGCCGCCGCTGCGCCGCGCGGCGTGCGGACACCGGTTGCGTGACGCATCGGCGCGAATTGCGCCTGGCCTGGGCCGTGCGGGAAGAAGTGTGATTCTGGCGGGTGGTCATGGCGATTCTCCGGGGCCTGGTGGGGGCTCAGGGATTCAGGAAAAACTGGACAAACAAGCGCGGTCGCGGATCGGATCCATCGGTGCTGGACGCACGGCTGCCGCGCCAGGCGACTGACGCATTGAGGCCGTAGCCGGAACCAGTCCAGCTGACGCCAAAGCCGGTGCCGTGGATTTCCCGCTGGTTGCCGGGCAGGCCGGCCGAGGCGCGGTTGATTTGACCGCGGCCCACGTCATGGAAGACCGAGCCGACGACATTGCCGCCGACAAAGTCCATCCCGTAGCGCAATTCCAAGGAAAGCAGGCTGCCCTGGTCGACCGACAGTTCACCGGCACCATAGGCGCGCACCGCATTGGCGCCGCCCAGGCCCAGCTTCTCAGAACTGTCCAGGGTGCCGCCTGTGGCTTGCGCCGACAGGCGGGTGTAGACGCTGAACGCCGCAGGCAGGCGCTGCTGGCGCGCCCATTGCACGGTCAACTTGTGCCATTCGCGTTCGGTCCCGCTGTCCACGCGCAGCCTGCCCAGCGTGGCCGTGGCGCTGCCCGTGGCCACACCGCCGAAACCGTCTCGCAGGTCGTAGCTGGCGCCCAGGTCCAGGGTGTTGTTGCGCTTGGGATGGCTCTCGCCCAGGATTTCCAGGTCGTCCTGCAGGCGCTTGATGTCTGCGCCGGCTCGCAGGTAGATGCTGTTGTCGGGCGTGCGGCGCAAAGGGTAGCTGGCGTCCAGGCCGAAAGTGTCGGCCTGGCCTGTGGCGCCCAGGCGGCGGAAATCGCCCGCCAGCTGGTAGCGCAGGCGGCTCAGCGAGCCGCCAAACTTCCAACCGTCACCGCCCACGGGAACAGTGGTGCCCAGGCTGCCGCTGACCAGGCTGCCGCGGTCGGACACGATGCCGCGCGCGGTGGTGTGGTCGCCCAGGCCGAAGAGGTCCTTGAACTGCAAGGTCACGCCCAGGCGGTACACGCCAGTGGACTTGCTGCCGTGGTTGCTGAAGTCGGCGCGGAAGTCCAGTGGGTCGTCTTCGGCCACAGTGACCACCATTTCGGCACCACCCGTCGTGGCGCCAGGCGTGAAAGCCGCGCGCGCCGTGACACCGGGGATGTCGTTGAGCAGCAGCAGCCGTCGTTCCACATCGGCCTGCAACAGCGGCCCGGGGCCCGTGAGTGAGTCGGTCGACTGCTGGATGATGCTGTCGCGCAGGCGGACGTCCTGAGCGGTGACGATCTGGACGTTTTCCAGCCGGCCTTCCAGCACGGCAATTTCGATCACGCCGTCGGCCACCTTCTGCGCAGGCAGGTAGGCGTAGCTCAGCAAATGACCGTTGGCTTGGTAGAAGCGGGTGAGCGCGGCCGTGGCTTCGCCCAGTCCCTTGAAGTCCAGGCGCCGACCCAACCAGGGCTTGACGATGGCTGCCAGCACCTCGGCCGGGAACGACACCCCGCCCGAAATTCGAAATTCCGAAACCTGCACCGTCGCACCTGCGGGCATGCTGATGCCCGGACGCTGCGGCGGCTCGATCAAGCGCTGCGGTGGCTGGGCGGGCAGGGTGGGCGGAGCGCGCCGGCTTTCCTCAAGCAACTGGCCCGCATTGGGCACATTCTGAGCCTGGGCCGCACTGGCGGTGCCCAACAGCAGCACCAGGGCCGCAAAGGGATGCAAGGGCAGTGGGTGGTGATTCCGCATGGGGTCCCGTTTGTCGGTGTTGTCTTGCGTCGTGGTGTCCGGGTGTGTGCGCTCAGCGCCGGGCCAGCTTGTCCAGCAGCGCCAGCAATTGGCGTTCTGCGGGCACAAATGTCTTGTCGCGGGCCAGCAAGACCTGCAACACCTGCACAGCGTCTTCCAGGCGGCCTGCATCGGCCAGGGTCAGAGCGCCGTCATAGGCTTGCCAGGAAGACGCCAGGTAGCTGCCGCCGGTGGAAGACGTGCCGCCCAGTGCCCGGGCCAGGCGGCGGTTCATGGGTTCCACTTGTTGCATCACCTGGTTCAACGGCGCCGTGGCTTCGTCAGAGAAGAGCACGCGGGACGTGGCGGTGTCCACCACCCGCACATGGACCTGCACCTCGTCGCCCAGGGCGAAATAGCCGCCAAAGACCATGCGTCCGGCGCCGACGATGCGGCCCAGCCGCACGCGGCTGTCTTCGTCTGCCAACTGCGCCGCCGAGACCTTCTGTTCGGCCAGGAGGTCCTTCAGGCGCTGACGCTCCACCACCTGCAGGCCACCGGCTTGCAGCAAGGAAACCGTGAGGTTTTCCGAGAGCGAGCGACGCAGGAATTCGACCCCGGTCGGTGACACGCCCACGCCACCCGGCGATTGGTTGTCGAAGTCCCACACCACCACGGCCGGCAGTGCTGCCTGCGCCCTGAGCATACCCGGGCAGCAAACTGCCATCAGCACCGTCAAGAGCGCGCTCCACAACGCAGCGAGCCGGACACGGTGCAGGGCACCGGCCGGCGTGCGGGTGGTCGCTGGCGTGGCCTTCATTCGCGGCGGGCAATGATCCTCTGGTTCTTTTCCAGGGCGGCGGAGGATTCGACAATTCGCGTATAGGCCAGTTGGTCCTGAACCTCGGTCACGGCGAGTTGCGCGATCCGCGATTCCTTGTAGCCCAGCACACGGCCGTTGAGCTCGATGGGCTCGCCGCGCACCAGCACATTGAAGGATTGCCCCATGGCCAGGCCGTGCTTCTTGCCCAGGTTGATGATGGCGCTCTTGCCATCCACCGACACGACGCGGCCCTTCAGGGGGTACTTTTCCTGCACGGTTTGCGCAATGGCCTGGGCCAAGGTCGCTGCGAGCGCAGTCGGGTTCGGCGTGCCGCTGAGCTTTTCTGCCCGAACCATGGCCAATTGGGTGGTTTCGGTGTCAATGGCGCGCACCGAGGCGGTCATCGTGTCGCCTTGCGAACCCAAGACGCCAGACACCATCATGCGGGCGGCCAGCACCTTGCCCAGCTTGATCTGGGTGTCCTGGTCTGCGATTTCGGAACTGCCCAACTTCACTTCCGCCAGCACCTTGTCCAGCAAACGCCGTTCAACCAGCGTGTATCCGCGGTTCTGCAGTTCGCGGATGAGTTCCTGTTGCAGCAGGCTGTCGAACCCGATGCGTCCGCCGACGGCAGCTTGCGTCTGGTCCTGGAAAGGCAGCACGCTGAGCGCCAGGACTGGCGAAGTCCAGTCGTCGGCGGAACCCATGCTGGCCGGACGTGGTGCCGGATTGCGGAACTGCGCCGCCAGGTCTTTCACTGCGTTGTCGATGTACGCCTGGCGAGCCCGGTCCTGGTCATCAGCCAGGCCTTCCTGGACCTGACGCAAAAGCGCGGCAGTCATGGCGTCGTTGGGGTCCAGTTCTCTTGCCTTGTCCAGCGCGGCTTTGGCTTTGGCCGACTGCCCGGTTTGATTCAGGGCCACCGCCAGGTTGCTCAGCGCATCCACGGACTGCGGGTTCTCGCGACTGGCGCGTTCGTAGGTCTTGACCGCGGCCTTGGGGTCCTGGCGCATCTGGGCATTGCCCACAGCCACCAGCGCCGTGGACTTCTGCCAGGCAAAGTCGGCCGAGGTCTGCGTGCCCGCGGCTTGAAGCAATGCCGTCTGGGCCGCCTTTCCATCGCCAGCGTTGGTCAGGGCCCGACCCCGCAACAAATAGGCTGCGCTGCGGGTCGGCGACTTGGCAATGATGTCGTTTGCCTCGGCCAACGCCGCTTTGGAGTCGCCGCGGGCCAGCATCACTTCGGCCAGGCCCTCGCGGCCCATCAGCACGACTTCCGGGTGGTTTGCAGTCGCCAGAGCATGGAAGATGCGGTCCGCGTCGTCGATCTTGCCTTGGCGCAACAGCTCATAGGCACGCTCGGCTCGGCCGATCTGTTCCACGCCCGGCGGCGGAGGCAGCACCGTCGGCCCCATCTTTGCGGTGATGGTGGGCGCGAAGAAATAGAAGTCTCCCTCCAGCGACGTGCTCTCCCATGGCACCTGGCCCCCATTGGAGTCCAGTCGCACTCCCAGACGCACGCGCTTGAAGACTTCCTCGATCGGAACGCCCGGCCGTTCGAGGTTGGCCAGCAGGTGCTGCGTGTACAAACCGTTGGCGCCGCGACCGTCGCTGGCCACGCTGCCGGGTGCTGTGGCAAAGGCCACCAGCGAGCCGATCGGTGCGTCCAGCTGCCCCAGGCCGCCGGAGCCGGACCGCGAACTGCGCGCAAACGGGTTGTCGCGGCAGGCGTCCAGGATGACGACATTGATGCGGTTCTTGGCAGTTTCCATCTTGTCCAGCACCTGCTGGACATCCACCGCCTTGTAGGGCACTTCGTCTTCGCGCTTGATGTCCGCGCCAACCGGCATCAGGAAATTCCGGCCCTTGATCTGGACCCCGTGACCGGCAAAGTAAAAGAGCCCCGCACCCCCCGTGCGCAACTGGTCACCGAATGCACTGACCGCGTCTTGCAGCTGTTTCTGGTTGGCGTTGAGCTTCAAGTCGACGGTGAAGCCCGCCTTTTCCAGCACCTTGGCGACGGCGGTTGCGTCATTGACCGAGTTCAGCAGCGGGGCCGACGCGTAGTTGGCATTGCCAATGACCAAAGCATGCCGAGGTTCCTGCGCCGGAACTGCTGCCCGGGCGTTCTGTGTCACCAAGAGACACAAGGACGCGGCAAGCACCCAGGTGAAGAAGGTGACCGCGGCATCACCGTGGCGGCGCGTGCGGGCGAAATAGGCCATCTGCAATCCCTCTGTGTCTGACCGCCCAGACTTCTGTGTGGGCATGTGGCAATCAGTAGGGACATGCTACGGCAAGCAAGTGCCGAAACAACCTTTCCGCAGAGGAGGGCGGGGCTTTGATCAAGGGGGTCCCCCGCTACTGGGGGGAGACACGGTAACAGGCTCAGCCTGGCGTCAGCTGTGCGGCGCCGGGGCGGCCACCTTGTGGCGCATCAGGCGGCCCTTTTCGCGCTCCCAGTCGCGCTTTTTCTCCGTATCGCGCTTGTCGTGCTGGGCTTTGCCCTTGGCCAAGGCGATTTCTGCCTTCACCAGTCCGCCTTTGTAGTGCAGGTTCAGGGGCACCAGGGTGAACCCTTTCTGCTCGACTTTGCCGATCAAACGGCGGATTTCCGCCTTGTGCATCAGCAGTTTCTTGGTGCGGTCGGCTTCCGGATGTACATGGGTGGATGCCGAGCGCAGCGCGTTGATGCGGCATCCGATGAGGTACAGCTCACCTTCGCGGATGTGCACGTAGCCGTCAGTCAATTGCACCTGGCCGGCGCGGATCGCCTTGATTTCCCAGCCGGCCAGCACCATACCGGCTTCGAAGTGTTCTTCGATGTGGTACTCGTAGCGTGCGCGGCGATTTTCGGCGATGTGGGCTGTGGTTGCCATGTGGCTTGGGTGCCGGGCTGGGTAAGGACGTTCTCGTCAAGTGGGGCCGCAGTCGGCTCCTACAATCTGCAGCATTGTATGAAGCACGTGCAAAAGTCGGTCCTGCTCTGGTACTCCGCGCTGGAGATGTATGACCTGGTCACAGGCATTGCGGACTATCCGAAGTTCCTGCCCTGGTGCGACAAGGCCGAATTGCTCGAAGCGCATGCAGACGGCGTCACCGCGAGGCTGGGCCTGAACTACATGGGCGTTCGCCACGCATTCACCACACGCAATGTGCAGCAGGTGGCGCAATGCGTGAAGGTCCAGTTGGTGGACGGGCCATTTTCTTCCCTCGATGGCACCTGGCAGTTCAAGACCTTGGGCGGCGCAGTCGAGGGGCAGGCCGCTTGCAAGATCGAATTCGACTTGCGCTATGCCTTTGCAAGTCCTGCACTTGAAACTGTCGTGAGTCCCGTCTTTGATCGCGTTGCCAACACCTTTGTCGAAAGCTTTGTGCGGCGTGCGGCGGAGGTCTATGGCCCCCGCTGAGCCGCTCAAGGTCGAAGTCGCGTTCAGCGCTGGCCCCGGACATCTGGACCTGGTCTCGCTGGTGCTGGGCCAGGGGGCGAGCTTGGCGGAGGCGCTGGATGCGAGTGGGTTGCTGGTTCAGCACGGCTTGCAAGTCAAGGACTTGCGAGTCGGCATCTGGGGCAAGCTCAAGGAATTGGGCACGCCGCTGCGGGAGCGGGACCGTGTCGAGATCTACCGCGTTCTGCAAGTGGACCCCAAAGAGGCCCGACGGCAGCGCTACCGGAAGGACCGGTCGTCCCGAATGGCCTCGACCAAGGCGAAGTAGTGGCGGTGGTAAGGGTTGTGGGGGACGGGTGCGACTGTCGTTTCAACGGCAATCGGAGGTCATGACCTCACGGGCGCGCCGCATTTCGTCAGCGCGGCCTTTGTCGTCCAGCACTTCACGTTCGCCTTTGTCGTTGGTACGGGCGATGCGTTGGCCACCTTCCAGCGCCGCCAGGTGGCTGCGCGCGGCGCGGCAGTTGTCGGCGCGTTGGGCTGCCAGTTTCTCTTCGTCGGCCTTGGCCTTGGCGGCCTGTTCCATCTCGGCGGCTTTCTTGCGGGATTGCACTTCACGCTCCATGGCCGTTGGGACAGCGGGTGCGGCCGGTGCCGCACCACCTTCCGCGCCTGAGGCCGCCGAGGCGCCGGGCTGTGGGGCTACCACGCGGCGGTTTTCCACCATGGGCTTGGCAAGGATGTCCCGGTCGGGAACGTCGCGGGGCGGCGGGCGGTCGCTTACCGTGATGCGTCCATCCTTGTCTCGCCACTTCCACTGCGCCTGGGCTGGCGCGACGGCCATGCACAGAGCGGCGAACAAGGTCAGGCAGGCGGCGGCTCGCAGACCGGCCTGGGCGTGCTTCGCCCGCTGGGCGACTGGGCCCGCAGGCAAGGGGTTGCAAAGGCTCATCCCCGAAGTGTAGGCCGTACGACCGGGGCACCTGTTGCGTCAATGTGACCGGGCGTGAAGGCTTCACGCGCCTCTCTATAATCCGCTTTTGCGTCTGGAGCCTTTTCTCATGCGCCTACTCGGCAAAGCGCTCACCTTCGACGATGTGTTGTTGGTGCCGGCCTACTCCCAGGTGTTGCCGCGCGACACCCACCTCTCCACCCAGCTGTCCCGCAACATCACGTTGAACTTGCCGCTGATCTCAGCGGCCATGGACACGGTGACCGAAGCCCGCCTGGCCATTGCCATCGCGCAAGAAGGCGGCATGGGGATCGTCCACAAGAACCTCACGCCCAAACAACAGGCGGCTGAAGTGGCACGTGTCAAGCGCTACGAATCGGGCCTGCTGCGCGACCCCATCACGGTGACGCCGGACACGACCGTTCGTCACGTGATGGAACTGTCCAGGCAGCACGGCTTTTCGGGCTTCCCGGTGTTGGAAGGCAAGGCGGTGGTGGGCATCGTCACCAACCGCGACTTGCGCTTCGAGAGCCGACTGGACGCACCGGTACGCGAGGTGATGACCCCGCGTGACCGCCTGATCTGGGTGCGGGAAGGCACTTCACTGGAAGAAGGCAAGCAGCTGATGCACAAGCACCGCCTGGAACGCGTGCTGGTGCTGTCCGACGGCTTTGAATTGCGCGGCCTGATGACGGTGAAGGACATCACTAAGCAGACCGACTTCCCGAATGCCGCACGTGATGCGCAGGGCAAGTTGCGCGTGGGCGCGGCCGTGGGCGTGGGCGAGGGCACCGAGGAGCGCGTGGAACTGCTGGTCAAAGCGGGCGTGGATGCGCTGGTGGTCGACACCGCCCACGGGCACAGCGCCGGCGTGATCGAACGGGTCCGCTGGGTCAAGAAGAACTACCCTCAGGTGGACGTGATCGGCGGCAACATCGCCACGGGCTCGGCGGCGCTGGCGCTGGCAGAAGCTGGGGCCGATGCCGTGAAGGTCGGCATCGGCCCCGGCAGCATCTGCACCACGCGCATCGTGGCCGGTGTGGGTGTGCCGCAGATCATGGCCATCGACAACGTCGCCACAGCCCTGCGTGGCAGCGGCGTGCCCTGCATTGCCGACGGCGGCATCCGCTATTCGGGAGACATCGCCAAGGCACTGGCAGCCGGCGCCAGTACCGTGATGATGGGTGGCATGTTCGCCGGCACTGAAGAAGCGCCCGGCGAAGTCATCCTGTACCAAGGCCGCAGCTACAAGAGCTACCGGGGCATGGGCAGCATCGCGGCCATGAAGGCAGGTTCGGCTGACCGCTACTTTCAGGAAAGCGACGAGACCGTCAACCCCAACGCCGACAAGCTGGTGCCTGAAGGCATCGAAGGCCGGGTGCCCTACAAAGGCAGCATGGTGGGCATCATCCATCAGTTGGCGGGGGGTGTGCGCGCCTCCATGGGCTACTGCGGCTGCGCCAGCATTGCCGACTTCCACGCCCGTGCGGAGTTCGTCGAGATCACCGCCGCCGGCATCCGAGAGAGCCACGTTCACGACGTGCAAATCACCAAGGAAGCGCCCAACTACCGCATGGAGTGAGGGCTGCCGCAAATGAACCCTGAAAACCCGGCCGCCCAGCCAGCCCCGCTGGCTGCCGCCGGCCGCAATGCGGCCATGCGTTTCATCATGCTCGTGGTGCTGATCGACATGCTGGCGGTCGGCATCATCGTGCCGGTGCTGCCCGCCCTGGTCGGCAAGTTCACCAGCAATCCGGCCGACCAGACCTACTGGTACGGCCTGGTGACGTTCTCGTTTTCGCTGGCCAGCTTCTTCGGGTCGCCCATCCTCGGTGCGCTGTCCGATCGATTCGGCCGCCGGCCCATCTTGCTGGTGGGTTTCTGTGGCCTCGCCCTGAATTTCTTCGCCACGGCGCTGGCCACATCGGTATGGATGCTGGTGGCATCACGCGTGATCGGCGGCGCCATGCAGGCCAATGCCGCGGTGGCCAATGCTTATGTTGCGGACATCACGCCACCAGAGGAACGTGCCAAGCGATTTGGAATGCTGGGCGCGATGTTCGGCATCGGCTTCATCCTGGGGCCGGTGATTGGTGGCATCCTGGGCGGCATCGACCTGCAACTGCCGTTCTTTGCGGCCGGCGTGCTGGCGCTGGTGAACCTGGCCTACGGCTGGTTCGTGCTGCCGGAGTCGCTCTCCACGACCCAGCGACGCGCCATCAACTGGCGCCGGGCGAATCCCTTTCTGTCCCTGAAGGACCTGGCGCAGTTGAAGGGCGTAGGACTGCTCGTAGCTGTGCTGGCGTTTGCGGGCCTGGCGCAGTTCACGCTGTACACCACCTGGGTGCTTTACTGCACCTTCCGTTTTGGCTGGGGACCGGCGCAGAACGGCTGGTCCCTGTTTGCCGTGGGCATCGTTTCGGCCCTGGTGCAGGGTGTGCTGCTCGGCCGCCTGCTCAAGCGCTTTTCACGCGAGAGGCTGGCCATGTGGGGCCTGGTGTCGTCCACCTGCGCGTTTGCGCTGTGGGGCCTGGCGACCGAGGGTTGGATGATGTACGTGGTGATCTTCGCCAACGTGCTCGGGGCTGCCGTGGCGGCGTCAATGCAAAGCCTGATCTCCAGCGCGGCGGACGAGCGCAACCAGGGCCAGACCATGGGTTCTGTCAGTTCGCTCAACAGCCTGATGGCCGTCATTGCGCCGGTATTTGGTGCGCCCCTGCTGGCCTTGGTGTCGCATCTGCACGCTGGCGACTGGCGCGTTGGCGCCCCCATGTTCTTCTGCGCGGGACTGCAGGCCATGGCCCTGCTGTTTGCCGTGCTGCACTTCCGCCGTTCCCCGGGCACGGCCAGTGCGCCGGCCCCCGCTGCCTGAAAGCTTGTGAAGCACGCCATGCACGACAAGATCCTCATCCTCGACTTCGGTTCCCAGGTCACGCAGCTCATCGCGCGACGTGTGCGCGAGGCCCATGTCTACTGCGAGATCCACCCCAACGACGTCAGCGACGAGTTCATCCGCAGTTTTGCGCCCAAGGGCATCATCCTGTCCGGCAGCCACGCCAGCACCTACGAGGAGCAGGACCTGCGAGCGCCCCAGGCCGTGTGGGACCTGGGTGTGCCCGTGCTGGGCATCTGCTACGGCATGTTCACCATGACGGTTCAGCTGGGCGGGCAAGTGGAAGCCAGCAGCCACCGGGAATTTGGCTATGCCGAAGTGCGGGCGCATGGACATACCCGCTTGCTGGACGGCATTCAGGACTTCGCCACGCCCGAGGGGCACGGCATGCTGAAGGTCTGGATGAGCCACGGCGACAAGGTCACTGCGCTGCCGCCGGGCTTCAAGCTGATGGCCAGCACACCCAGCTGCCCCATTGCCGGCATGGCCGATGAATCTCGGGGCTACTACGCCGTGCAGTTCCACCCAGAGGTGACGCACACGGTGCAGGGCAGGGGTTTGCTGGAGCGCTTTGTGCTGCAGATCGCCCAAGCGCAGCCCGACTGGGTGATGCGCGACCACATCGAAGAAGCCGTGGCATTGATCCGCCAACAAGTGGGCCAGGAAGAGGTCATCCTGGGCCTGAGCGGGGGCGTCGACTCCAGCGTGGCCGCGGCCCTCATCCACCGGGCCATTGGCGACCAGTTGACCTGTGTCTTCGTGGACCATGGCCTGTTGCGCCTGAACGAAGGCCAGATGGTGATGGATATGTTCGTCGGCCGCCTGCACGCCAAGGTCGTGCACGTGGACGCCAGCGAGCAGTTCCTGGGCCACCTGAAGGGCGTCAGCGACCCCGAAGCCAAGCGCAAGATCATTGGACGCGAATTCGTGGAAGTCTTCCAGGCTGAAGCGAAGAAGTTGAAGAATGCCAAGTGGCTGGCGCAGGGCACCATCTACCCGGACGTGATCGAATCTGGCGGCGCCAAAACCAAGAAGGCCACCACCATCAAGAGCCATCACAACGTGGGCGGCCTGCCAGCCACGCTGGGCTTGAAGCTGCTGGAACCCCTGCGAGATCTGTTCAAGGACGAGGTGCGTGAATTGGGCGTGGCCTTGGGCCTGCCTCATGAAATGGTCTACCGCCACCCCTTCCCCGGGCCCGGTCTGGGCGTGCGCATCCTGGGAGAAGTGAAGGCCGAATACGCCAACCTGCTGCGCCGCGCCGACGCCATCTTCATCGAGGAGCTGCGCGCCTTCAAGGACGACACCGGCAAAAGCTGGTACGACCTGACCAGCCAGGCTTTCGCCGTTTTCCTGCCGGTGAAGAGCGTGGGCGTGATGGGCGACGGCCGCACCTACGACTACGTGGTGGCCTTGCGCGCGGTCCAGACCAGCGACTTCATGACGGCCGATTGGGCAGAACTGCCCTATGCGCTGCTGAAGAAGGTCTCCAGCCGCATCATCAACGAAGTACGTGGCATCAACCGCGTGGCCTACGACGTGAGCAGCAAGCCGCCGGCCACGATCGAGTGGGAATAGGGCACGGCGGTCCGCCAAGGCTGGAACTGACCGGAAAACAGTGCCCGTCTGCAGACGGCGGAAGGGCAGACCAGGTGGGGCGCAAGTTTGAGCCAGCTGCCAGGCGGCGAGGCGGCGAGGCCGATGAGATACCCGCCCTGCGTTGGGCCGTGGCATCGCCTGGCACGGCAAAACCAAGAAAGGCATGCGCGTTGCCCAGGTAGCGCGCGAGACCTGATTTTGGAGGGTCCCCACCTTGTCAACCACTTCCTAGAGCGGGTTCGGAGTCTCTTGGGTCGTCAGCCTGCCGGCTGATCTGCTGTAGGTTTCGGCCACGGACCGGACAGTCGCGCAGCAGTGCACCGTGCCAGTCATCGGATGACGCCGACCGGACACCACCAACAGGGGGCTGGACGGCTTGGTCTCGCGGTCGAGCCGTGTCCCAATCGGCGGCCAGTCTGGCTGCGAGGGCGTCTTGGTTTCCGACTGGGACTTCAGATCGGCGCCGGCCCGCTCGTCTTGGGCCTGCGTCGCCAGACGCGACTGACGGGTTCGAGTGAGCCAGACCCGCTTGTCGGGCCTTGGTGTGACCGCTGACGACCAAGTGTGCGGCTTGTCACGCTGATCCCCCGCACTCGGGTGCTGCACCCAAGTGCGACTTTCACGAACACTTACGCTTGTCAGCGGTGGGAACGCCGTTGCTCGAGGCCCAGCCATCCGTGCCTCGCATCCAACCACGAATCGTCACGGAGTCCTCCCCATGAACAAGTTCCACCTTCGCCTGGCAGCCGCTGCGGTCGTTCTCGCGCTGTCTTCCGCTGCGCAGGCCAGCCTGATCGTCAATGGCGGCTTTGAAGCCTCGTCGAGCCAGACCGCCACGCCGACCGGCTGGACCAACATCGGCCACAGCGATGGCGTGATCGCCTACTCGCAGTTCGGCCCGGTGGCCTACGAAGGCCGGAACTTCTACGACCTGGGCGGTTTCGGCGATGCCTTCGGCCCCATCGGCGACGGCATTGCGCAGACCTTTGCCACTGTCATCGGCGCGAGCTACACCGTGGTCTTCGGTCTGAGCGCCGAAAACCAATCCGGCACCGAGACCCTGACCGTCGCAGCAGGCGATGCCAGCATCGACTATGTGCTGACCCCAGACGGCTCGGGCACCTTCCAACGCCCGTTCACCACGCAAAGCTTCAGCTTCACGGCCCTGGCCGCGTCGACGACGCTGAGCTTCATCCACACGGCCGGTGCAGGCGGCTCCAACGACCCGATGATCGACGGTGTGTCCGTGGAACTGGCCAATGGCACTGCCGTGCCGGAACCGGCCAGCGTGGCCCTGGTGCTCCTCGGCCTGGCCGGCATGGCGGCCTCGCGTCGCAGCCGTCGCTGACCTGCACTTCTTGCGGCGCAGCAGCTGCGCAAGCGCGAAGAGGGCCTTTGGGCCCTCTTTTTCTTTGGCCACCGGCGCGTGCCTGCCAGAGGCATGCGCCGGCCGCAAGACCTGCGGCGACAATGCGCCTGTCGGGCCGCGCGCCCATTGCAGATGAGGAGACCGCCGTGGTCGATTCCGCAGTGCTCTGGACCCAGGTGGCGCAACTGGTCGTCAAGAACCGCGTGAGCCTGGGCGTGTTGGGTGAAGACCAGCGACCGGCCGCGTTGGCGCTGGCCTGGGCCACGCTCCCCGCCACGCCAATGACCGAACCGGAAGTCAACAGGGCGCTGAAAGCAGCACTTTCGGGTGCCGCGCGTTGCCTGGGCACGGACCACGTCGAGTTGCGTCGTTGGCTGGTGGATGCCCGCTGG
This sequence comes from uncultured beta proteobacterium, assembly GCA_963750785.1. GTDB lineage: Bacteria > Pseudomonadota > Gammaproteobacteria > Burkholderiales > Burkholderiaceae_C > Rubrivivax. The sequence goes on from CAVVSC010000018.1 coordinate 44,290, forward strand.
CTCACACGAGACGGTTTTGGCCGTGAGTACCGCCGGGTCAGGTACGACGATTTGATGGCATTCAACCAGCCCTGGGCGCGGCTCTGGACTGGTGTCCAGGTCACGGACTGGGTTGCCGAACAGCGTGACCGCCATGAAGCACGTCGCGCGGAGCGACGCTTTGCGTGGCAGGGCAGCGGCCAGCACGCATGACCGGTTCCGACGACAGCCTGGGCATGCGCCTGGCCCTGGACCAGGCGCAGAACGCGCTGCTGGTGGGCGAAGTGCCCGTTGGTGCGGTGATCATGCGTAAGGGTCAGGTCGTCGCCACCGGCTACAACCGGCCGATCACCACGCACGACCCCACGGCGCACGCCGAGATCGTTGCATTGCGCCATGCGGCGTCACTGCTGGAAAACTACCGCCTGCCGGACTGCGAGATCTTCGTCACGCTGGAGCCCTGTGCCATGTGCGCCATGGCGCTGATGCACGCTCGATTCAAGCGCGTGGTCTTCGGCGCCTTTGACCCCAAGACAGGGGCTGCCGGCTCGGTAGTCGACCTCTTTGCGCAGCCGCTGCTGAATCACCGGACGGAAGTCGCCGGCGGCGTGATGGGCGATGCCTGCGGACAACTGCTGCGCGAGTTCTTTGCCGAGCGCCGACGCCTGCAGAAGGCGGAGCGGGCGGTCGAGGCGCTGCCCATCACCGAAGACGCGATCCCGACTGGGGACGCGGTCGAAATCCAAACTCCGGACTTGCCATGCCCATGAGCACCTTGACCCTCTTCAGCCCTTCTGGCGTGGTGCCCGCCGCTGCACCGCTGCGTCAGGCGCTCAGGCGTTTGCGTGCGCTGGGCTTTGATGCACAGCTGGACGAAGCCGTTCTCGCCAGGCACCAGCGGTTTGGCGGCGACGACGACACGCGTCTGGCGGCCATCCACCGCGTGGCCGCCGCGGCGCCTTCCATTGCCATGACTTCGCGGGGCGGTTATGGCCTGACGCGGCTGCTGGACCGCATTCGATGGAAGGCACTGGCCAAGGCGGCAGACCAGGGCACGCGATGGGTCGGCTACAGCGACTTCACCGCCGTGCACCTGGGCTTGCTGGCGCACACGGGAAGGACCAGTTGGGCGGGCCCTGCAGCGCTGGACGACTTCAGCCGCAGCGAAGAAGCAGGTGGCGTTGACGAGGTCACCCGCGACTGCTTCCTGGAAGCGATGAGTGGCGAACTGGAAGCCATCGGCTTCCGTACCGAGGCTGGCTTTGACGGCCTGGGCGTGCAGGGTGTGCTGTGGGGCGGCAACCTGAGCATGGTGGCATCGCTGCTGGGCACGCCGCACTTTCCCCAGGTCAAGGGCGGCGTGCTGTTTCTGGAAGACGTGAACGAACACCCCTATCGGGTGGAACGCACGCTGCTTCAACTGCTGCAGGCTGGCGTGTTGGCACGCCAGAAGGCCGTGGTGCTGGGCGCCGTGAGCGCCTGGAAGCCGTCGCCGCTGGACCGGGGCTACGGGCTGAAAGCGCTCGTTCAGCACCTTCGCAGCGTGACCAAGGTGCCCGTGCTCACGGGCCTGCCCTTCGGCCACGTGCACCCCAAGGTGAGCCTGCCGGTGGGCCGCAAAATCCAGTTGTTGGTGCAGGGGCGGAACGCCTTGATTGGCTGGTAGACAGCTTTCCCGGCAAACCCGGGGTTTGCGCCCCGCGCCGCCAGCCTAGAATCTCATCATCGCCTTCACGGCATGCGCGGCCACAAGCCACGTGATGCCGGAAGGCGCGGTTTTTTGGTGCGGCCGGGGCGACCCCTCGGCCAACGGTATCGACGGTGGAGGCCGCATGCGCGGACCAATTGGTAGATCGGTTCTGACGGCGTCTTGCCCGTGGCTGGCACTGGCGGCTGCCGTGTTGGCACTGGCGGGTTGCAACAACAACCCGTGGCCGGATGGCTCTGCGGCCACCAATACGCTGTACACGGCGGTGCAGGAAAACTCGCCGCGGCACCTGGATCCGACCGCCTCGTACTGGAACAACGAGACGTCCTGGACCTACCAGATCTACGAACCACCCTACGGTTACCACTACCTGAAGCGGCCGTTCCAATTGGTACCCAAATCGGCTGCTGCCGTCGCCAAGCCGCGCTACGTGGACAAGAACGGCCAGTCCTTGCCGGACGACGCGCCGCCCGCCCAGGTGGCCGAAAGCATCTACGACGTGCCCATCAAGCAGGGCATCCTGTTCCAACCGCATCCTGCCTTTGCCAAGGATGAACAGGGCCGCTACCGCTACCACGCGATGAAGCCGGGCGAACTTGGCGAGCGCCGCACACCGCTGGACTTTGAATTCCAGGGCACGCGCGAATTGGTGGCCGAGGACTTCGTCTACGCACTCAAGCGCCAGGCCACGACGCGCATCACCACGCCCATCTTCAGCACCTTTGCCGAATACGTGGTGGGTCTGCGCGAGTACGGCGCGCTCATCAAGAAGGAAGACGCCAAGCTGCGCCAGGGCCTCGACCCAGCCAGCCAGGACAAGCCCTTTCTGGATTTCCGCAAATGGCCCTTGTCGGGAGTCAGCGCGCCGGAAAAGCACTTGCTGCGCATCCGCATCAAGGGCAAGTACCCGCAGTGGAGCTACTGGATGCAGATGACCTTCACGGCGCCCGTGCCGTGGGAGGCCGACGCCTTCTATGCCCAGCCCGGCCTGGCCGAACGTGGCATCTCGCTGGACCAATGGCCCGTGGGAACGGGCCCGTACATGATGGTGGAGTTCGTCAAGGACCGCCGCCATGTGATGAAGAGGAACCCCAATTACCACGGCGACACCTACCCTTGCGAAGGCATGCCGGGCGACAAGGAAGCCGGGCTGCTGGACGACTGCGGCAAGAAGCATGCCTTTCATCGACACCATCGTCAGCACGGTGGAGCGCGAAGCGGTGCCGCAGCGTGGCAAGTTCCGCCAGGGCTTCTACGACGTGGAGATCTTCGAGCGCACCGACACCGGCATGGACTACCGCGTGGCCATGGACGACAGCGAAGAAGTCCGTCGCGAGTACCTGGACAAGGGCTTCCGCCTGAACCGTGGGTCAGATGTCAACAGCTACTTCATCGCTTTCAACATGCTGGACCCCGTGGTCGGCGACGGCGAAACGCCCGAGCAAAAGCTTCGCAACCGCAAGTTGCGGCAAGCCCTGAGCATTGCCATCGACTGGGAGGAGTACTCCAAGATCTTCCCGAAGAAGGCCGGCTCCACCGCCATGGGACCGCTGCCTCTGGGCATCTACGGCAGCCGCGAAGGGACGCCGGAAGGCGTCAACCCCATCACCCACGTGTGGAAGGATGGCGTGGCCGTGCGCCGCCCCATTGCGGACGCCAAGCGCCTGATGGAAGAAGCCGGCTACCCCAATGGGCGCGACGCCAAGACGGGCAAGCCGCTGGTGCTGAACTACGACTTCTACGCGCCGCCGACGCCCGAACGAAAGCCTGAAATCGACTGGGTCGTGCGGCAGTTCGCCAAGCTGGACATCCAGCTGGAAGTGCGCGCCACCGACAACAACCAGTTCCAGGACAAGGTGCGCAAAGGCAAGTACCAGGTGTTCTGGCTGGGCTGGAACGCCGACTACCCGGACGCCGAGAACTTCATGTTCCTGCTCTACGGTCCCACCGGCAAGACCAAGTTCGACGGCGAGAACACGGCCAACTATGCCAACCCGGAATACGACCGCCTGTACCAGCAGATGAAGACACTGGAAGACGGCGCGGAAAAGCAGAAGCTGATCGACGACATGGTGCGCATCGTTCGCAACGACGCGCCGTGGACCATGGGCTTCTTTCCCTACGCCAGCGCTGCGGCGCAGCAATGGGTCCACAACTACAAGCCGGCCATCCTGATCCGCGACCACGGCCGCTACCTGCGGCTGGACGTAGATGCTCGCGTGGCCGCGCAATCGTCATGGAACAAGCCGGTGTGGTGGCCGCTGGGCCTGATGCTGGCCCTGGCCGGCGCCCTGGTCTGGGTGGCCCGCAACCACTTCCGCAAGCGCGAACGCACCAATGCGCGCGGCGAAGTGCTGGCGTCGTCGGAGGGATGAGATGCTGAACTTCATCCTCCGCCGCTTCGGCTACGGCGTGCTGATCCTGCTGGGCGTGAACCTGGCCACCTTCACGCTTTTCTTCACCGTGAACACGCCAGACGACATGGCGCGCCTGAACCTGGGCGGCAAGCGCATCACCCAGGAAGCGGTGGAGAAGTGGAAGGTCGAGCGCGGCTACGACAAGCCGCTGTACTTCAATGCCAAGAAGCAGGGCAGCGAACAGATCACCGAGACCATCTTCTGGGACCGCAGCGTCTCGCTCTTTGCGCTGAAGTTCGGCCGGGCCGACAGCGAGAGCGCCGGTGACATCGGGCATGAGGTTGCGCAGCGAATGGGCGTGAGCCTGCAGATGGCGCTGCCGCTGTTTGTGCTGCAGGTCATCGCCAGCACGGCCTTTGCGCTGCTGCTGGTGATGTTCCGCAATTCGCGGCTGGACTTCTGGGGCGTGGTCAGTTGCGTGCTGATGCTGTCCATCAGCAGCCTCTTCTACATCATCGTCGGTCAGTACCTGTTCTCGCGGGTCCTGAAGTTGGCGCCCATCTCGGGCTATGCGCCAGGGCTGGATGCGGTGAAGTTTCTGATGCTGCCGGTGCTGTTGAGCCTGGTGGCCCGCCTGGGTGGCGAAGCCCGCCTGTACCGCGCCATGTTCCTGGAAGAAATCGGCAAGGACTACGTGCGCACCGCACGCGCCAAGGGCCTATCGGAACGGGTGGTGATGTTCCGCCATGTGCTGCGCAACGCCCTGATCCCCATCATCACCAGCGCGGGCAGCTACCTGCCGTATGTGTTCCTGGGCAGTCTGGTGTTCGAAAGCTTCTTTGGCTTGCCGGGTCTGGGCGCCTATGTGATCGAAGCCATCACCAAGCAGGACTTTGCGGTGGTGCGCACCATGGTCTTCGTGGGATCGCTGCTGTACATCGCCACCTACGCGCTGATCGACGTGGCCTACACGTGGGTGGATCCCCGCGTGCGCCTGGCCTGAACGGAGCAGAAGAAGCACATGCCGAAATTCGTCCTGCTCTGGACCGACCTGTCCATCTGGTTGCTGATCGCTGCCATCGCCATCTATGGCCTGAGTGTGCTGCGAAAACCGGAACTGGCCGCCAAATGGGGCCGCGTGTTCCGCGATGCCGCCGCCCTGTCATCGAGCATCGTTCTTGTCCTCTGCCTGTTGGTCACGCTGGCTGACAGCGTGCACTTTCGCGCCTTGCTGCCGCAGGCCGAAGGCGTGAAGAACGCGGCGCCAGCGTACGACTCGCGTACCCGTTCGCTGCTGGACGTCTGGCTGGTGGATCTGGTGAGTTCGCGAGAGTCCACCTATTCCCGGCCCTTGTCCTACCTGGGCTTCACCAAGGAGTCCTTGCTGATTGACGGCCAGGTGCAACGGGTGGCGCCGCGCTTGGCCTTTGGGGGCGCTCACCTGAAAAACCCGCAGGTCGATTGGGCTGGAGACGTCGCCTTGAAGGCCGTCTACGGGCTGGCGCAGGGCGTGGTGATTGGCGTGTTGCTGTGCGCCTTGCTCGTCGCGCTCTTGGCCAGGGCTCGAAAGGCGTCCTTTGCCGATACCTTGAGACGCGTGCACATGGCCGACAGCCAGGTGCCCTGGCACGTGGCGATGTGGACGCTGGTGTTGCTGAGTCTGGTGGTCGGCGTGTCGACTGCATTGTCGGGCCCGTACCACCTGCTGGGCACGGACCTCACAGGCAATGACGTCCTGTACCAGTCGCTGAAGAGCATTCGCACGGCCTTTGTCATCGGCACGCTGGCCACGGTGGCCACGCTGCCACTGGCGGTGGTGCTGGGCCTGCTGGCGGGTTACTTCAAGGGCTGGGTGGATGAACTGATCCAGTACATCTACACCGTGCTGTCCTCGGTGCCCAATGTTCTGCTGATCGCCGCCTGCGTGTTGATGGTTCAGGTCTTCCTGGACAAGAACCCGGACCTTTTCGAAACCGGTGCAGAGCGTGCAGACCTGAAGCTCTTCCTGCTGTGCGCCGTGCTGGGCCTGACCGGATGGGCGAGCCTGTGCCGCCTGCTGCGCGGCGAGACGATGAAGCTGCGCGAACTGGAATACGTACAGGCCGCCACCGCGTTCGGCGTGGGGCATGCCCGCATCATGGCGCGGCACATCTTCCCCAATGTGGCGCACCTGATGCTGATCGTGACGGTGCTGGATTTCAGCTCCCTGATCCTTTACGAGGCCGTTCTGTCCTACGTAGGTGTGGGTGTGGATCCGTCCATGAACAGCTTCGGCGGCATGATCAACCTGGCCCGCAACGAAATGAGCCGCGACCCGCTGGTGTGGTGGAGCTTTGCTTCGGCCTTCACCTTCATGGTCGGTGTGGTGCTGGCCGCCAACCTCTTTGCCGACGGCGTGAGAGATGCCTTCGACCCCCGGGCGCGCGTCTTCCGCAGCCGCCGCAAGCTGATCGTGCGCAAGGCGGCCTGAACATGCTGAACATCCAGGATCTCCAGGTCGAACTGGAAGGCGACGCCGGCCTGGTCCGCGCCATTGACGGCATGCGGCTTTCCATATCCCGTGGCGAGACCTTTGCGCTGGTCGGCGAAAGCGGCTGCGGCAAGAGCATGACGGCGCTGGCACTGATGCGCCTCTTGCCGGAAAACGGCTATGTGGCGGCGGGCGACATCCACATCGGTGCCGGGCCAGACGCCGTGGACGTGCTGGCCCTGCCGGAAGCCCAGATGCGCACCGTGCGTGGCGGCCGCATCGGCATGATCTTCCAAGAGCCGGCCACCAGCCTGAACCCGGTGATGAAGGTGGGCCAGCAGATTGTCGAAGCGATCGAGGCCCACACCAGCCTGCGCGGAGACGCCGCACGCGAAAAGGCGATCGAATGGCTGCGCCGCGTGGGCATTCCCGAACCCGCACGCCGCATCGACGACTACCCCTTCCGCATGAGCGGCGGTCAGAAGCAGCGCGTGATGATCGCGCTGGCCTTGGCGGCAGAGCCGGACTACCTGATTGCGGACGAGCCGACCACGGCACTGGACGTGACCATCCAGGCGCAGATCCTGGACCTGCTGCGCAGCCTGCAGCAGGAACGGCGCATGGGCTTGCTGCTGATCACGCACGACCTGGCCGTGGTGTCGGGCATGGCTCACCGTGTGGCCTTGATGTATGCCGGCCAGGTGATCGAAGTCGCGAGCGCCGAAGATTTCTTCCGCGCCCCGCGCCACCCTTACGCCAAAGCCTTGCTGCGTGCGCTGCCGGGCGGCGACAGGCGCACCGGCCCGCTGGAGGCCATCGCGGGCACGGTGCCGGCCCTGAACCAGAGCTTCGCCGGCTGCCGCTTTGCGCCGCGCTGCGCACGCGCCATGCCGTCATGCAGCAACACGCTGCCCGAACTGGTGTCGGTGACGGGCCGGCACGAGGTCCGCTGCCTGCTCTACAGCGCCGGCGACCTGCCGCAAGCGGCGCCAACATCTGCTTCCGTGAATCAGTCTGAGACGCCGATGGCATCCGCACCCACGGCAACTGGCGAGCTCCTGCTGGACGTGCAGAGCTTGCGCGTGCGCTTTCCCATCCGCAGCGGCGCGCTGCAGCGTGTGTCGGGCTACTTCAATGCGGTGGACGGCGTTTCATTCCAATTGCATGCAGGCGAGACGCTTGCCTTGGTGGGTGAGTCTGGCTGCGGCAAGACGACCACGGGCAAGGCGATCGTCCAGTTGTTGCGCCACCTTTCGGTGACCGAGGGCAGGGCGCTGCTGCAGGGCCGCAACCTGTTTGACATGCAAGCGGCCGAACTGCGCGCCGCGCGGCGCCAGGTTCAGATCATCTTCCAGGATCCGTTTGCGTCGCTGAACCCGCGGATGCGGGTGTACGACATTCTGGAAGAGGGCCTGATCGCTCTGCAGCCGGAACTCACGGCCGACCAGCGCCGCGAACGCCTGAACACGCTGACCGACCAGGTCGGATTGCGTCGTGAAGCGCTCTTGCGCTACCCCCACGAATTCAGTGGCGGACAACGCCAGCGCATCGCCATTGCGCGCGCGTTGGCCGTGCAGCCGCAGGTGATCATCTGCGACGAACCCACATCGGCACTGGACGTGTCGGTGCAGGCGCAGATCCTGAACCTGCTGCGAGACCTGCAGCGCCAATTGGGCGTGGCCTATGTGTTCATCACGCACAACATTGGGGTGGTGGAGTACATCGCCGACCACGTGGTGGTGATGAAGGCCGGGCGGGTAGAAGAGCAGGGACCTTGCGCGCAGGTGCTGGCCCAGCCACAGAAGGACTACACCCGTCAATTGCTGGCCGCAGTGCCACGTCTCGTGGTCGCCTGACAACCGACGGGGGAGGCACTTGCCTCGCGCCGCTGGCGAACTGCACGTCAGCTGGCCCGCAGTGCGCCTGTCGGCGTCGTGGGTTTGTGCGCGCCGACTGTCGCGCAACACCAACGTGCACCCCCCGGTTGCGCTAGGGGATAGCCTGATTCCAGGTGGTCTTCCAGGCCGGATTGGGCCGCTGACTTCGCGCTAAGTCTTTGAATATAAGAACAAATCACGTTGGCAATGTATCGCGCATCCGTCCTCTGGGGGGTGACAGGAGGGCACTCATGGATTACCCGCGGCCCCGTGTGAAAAAACTGTCGCTCACAATGTTGCGACGTGATGTAACCGGCTTGTTCCCCGCCCAGCCATGGGTCGGGTACAGGGCTTGCATCGCCCCGACAGCGATCATCAAAGCCATCCTTCAAACAGGAGCTCCTTCCCCATGTTCCAAAGAACCAAAGTCAACACTGGCGTCTTGATTGCGCTGGGCACGGCCATGCTGAGCGTCGGCATGGCTGCCCACGCGCAGTCCAGCGACCGCGTTGAAATCACCGGCTCGCGCATCAAGTCCATCGGCAACACGTCCAGCAGCCCCATCACCTCAGTCGGCCGTGCCGACATCGACACCAGCCAGCCCGTGGCCGTGGAAGAGTTGGTGCGTGGTCTGTCTGCGGCCTACCCGGCCCTGGGCCCCAACATCAACAACGGCTCCACCGGCATTGCGTCCATCGACCTGCGCGGCATCGGCAGCAACCGGACCCTGGTGCTGTTCAACGGCAAGCGCTTCGTGCCCGCCAACCTGGGTGGCGTGGTGGACACCAACAACGTGCCCGTGTCCTTGCTGGAGCGTGTGGACCTGGTCACCGGCGGCGCGTCTGCCGTGTACGGCGCCGATGCCGTCGCCGGCGTGGTCAACTTCGTGATGAAGCGCAACTTCACGGGTGTCGAAGCCACCACCCTGTACAGCGTGTCGGCCAAGAACGACGCCAAGCGCCGCAAGCAGGACCTGACGCTGGGTGCCAACCTGGCCGATGGCCGTGGCAACGTGGCGGTGCACGTCGGCACCACCAAGACCGACCCCATCCGCCTGGGTGACCGCGATTTCTCCGGCACGGTGATCAGCTCTGCCACGGGCAACCCGGGTGGATTCTCGGGCACGGCCGTTCCCGCGGTCTGGTCGGGCATGCCTTCTCCGATCAACGGCTCGCGCGTCATCGACACCACCACGGGCACCTTCCGTTCGGCGGTGACTTCCGGTCCCCCGGACGGCTACAACACCAACCCGCCGAACTACTTTGAAACGCCGCTGACGCGCACGCAGGCCACCGGCCTGGGTCGTTTCGTGATCAACGATTACGCCGAGGCGTACACCGAGATCTTCCACACCCGCAGCAACGTGACGCTGAACCTGGCGCCGTCCGGCACCTTCGGCGTGGCGCTGAACATCCCCATCGGCAACCCGTACATCACGCAACCGGTCCGCGACCAGCTCTGCGCCGCGTACGGCATTGCAGCAGCCAACTGCGTGGCGGGCAACGCCACGGAGTTCCGCGCCAACATCGCCCGCCGTTTCGTGGAAGCCGGCCCGCGTGTGTACAGCTATGACAACGTCACCACCCAGTACACCGGTGGCCTGCGCGGCTCGATTCCCTTCCTGGACACGTGGAGCTACGACGCCTACTACCAGTCGGGCCGCTCTGATGCCATGTTGACCACGGCCAACGGCTTCTCAGCCACCAAGCTCCAGCAAGCCGTGCGCGCCACCAACACAACGTCTTGCACGGTGACGTCGGGCGGTTGCGTGCCGGTCAATCTGTTCGGCGCCGCGGGCACGCTCACCCCGGAAATGCTGGCCTTCCTGTCGACGCCGACCTTCCAGACCACCCAGGTCCGTCAGCAGGTGATCTCGGCTTCTGCCAACGGTGAAATCGCCCTGGCCAAGAGCCCCTGGGCCAAGTCGCCGCTGAACCTGGCTGTGGGTGCGGAGCAGCGCACGGTCTTCGGTGCCAACAAGTCCGACGCCGTGGTGCAGACCCAAGGCGAACTGCTGGGCAGCGGCGCGCCGACGCCCGACCGGTCGGGCGAGCTCAAGTTCAACGAGCTCTACACCGAAGCCAACCTGCCCCTGCTGAGCGACCTGCCGGGCGTGCGCGCCCTGAGCATCGGTGGCGGCTACCGCAACACGGATTTCAAGACTTCCGCCGGTGTGAGCCAGTCCTATGCCAGTTGGAAGGGCGGCCTGGACTGGACCCCGATGAAGGGCCTGCGTTTCCGCGGCGAACAGCAGCGTGCCACGCGCGCCCCCAACGTCAACGAGTTGTACCAGCCGGTGACCACGGGCTTGGCGACGCTGGCAACCGACCCGTGCCAGGGCGGCAGCATCAGTTCTGGTCAGGCCGGGCAGGCTGGTACGTTGACCAACTTGTGCCAACTGACGGGCGTGCCGGTTGCGCAGATCGGCTCTGTGGCGGCACCGTCTTCCAGCCAGATCAACAACACCGGCGGTGGCAACCCCAACCTCAAGCCCGAGATTGCCGACACCACCACGCTCGGCTTTGTGTGGGAGCCCACCTTCGTCGACAACCTGTCGGTGACCGTGGACTACTGGAAGATCAAGATCACGGAGGCCGTCTCCAGCGCCACCGCCAACCAGGTGGTGCAAGGCTGCTACTCAGCCACCCTGAACCCGGGCTTCGCCTACAACGCCTTCTGCCAGGCCATTCAGCGTGACCCGCTGAACGGCGGCTTGAACGGCACGGGCAGCCGCGGCGTGAGCACGCAGTCTTCCAACCTGGGTGCTTTCGACTACAACGGCGTGGACCTGGGCGTGAACTACCGCCTGCCCCTTTCGGCTTTTGGTGCGCCTGGCCTGGGCCGTCTGGACCTGTCCTTGCAAGCCAGCTTTGTGCAGAAGGCTGACTTCACGGCCCTGCCTACGGTGGCCACCGACCACTACGCCGGCAACTACGGCGTGAACACGGGCACGCCGTATCCGAAGACCAAGTTCAGCCAGCGCACGACCTGGACCATCGGCAATTCCTCCATCGGCTACCTGTGGCGCTACATCGGCGGCACGCACGCCGAGCCAGGCACCAACGCGCTGGACCAGTACAAGTCGATCAAGCCCTACAACTACATTGACCTCAGCCTGAGCACCACGGTGTTCAAGGCGCTGAAGCTGGGCCTGACGATCAACAACCTGTTCGACAAGGACCCGCCGTTCGTGGGCACCGGCATTGCTGGTGGCGCCGTCAACTTCGGCAACACCATGCCGACGCAGTACGACGTGATCGGCCGCCGCTACACGGTGACCGCGCAGCTGAACTTCTGATCAGCCGATCAAAGGAAATGCAGCAAGGCGGGCCTTCGGGCCCGCTTTTTTTGGGCAGCTGATCGGTGTCAGCTGCCAGATACTTCCGTGTCCCTTCCTGATCTTTCCAGAACCGTGCACTCCACTCCTGCCAAGCTGGCGCTGGCCGACCAATCCGTACGCCAGGGTTTCCAGCTGCTGAACGCGGGTCAGCTGGCGACTGCGGGCCAGGCGTTCGAGCGGGCCTTGCAACATGTGCCCGAACACCCTGCCGCGCTGCAGTTGTTGGGTCTGGTGGCGCGGCGCACGGGCCGATGGACTGAAGCCGAAGCCTTCATGCGGCGGTCGCTGCAAGCACAGAAGCAGCAGCCGCATGTCTGGAACAACCTGGGCAGCCTGCTCAACCATCTGGGCCGCAGCCAGGAAGCGCTGGCCTGCTTCGACAACGCCGTGATGCAAGAGCCACGCTATGCCGAAGCCCACTACAACCGCGCCTTGCTTCTGCATCAGTTGGGACGGCTGGGCGAAGCGCTGCAGGCCATCGATCGGGCACAGGGCCTGGCGCCGCAGCCCAGCGCGGAGGTGCTGCAGGCCAAGGCGCTGATCGAAGCGGACCTGGGTCAAAAGGAGCAGGCGCTGGCAAGTCTCGACCGGGCACTTGCGGCTGCCCCACAGAAGGCCGCTCTGCACCACAACCGCGCCACCTTGCTGCAACAACTGCACCGCCACAAGGACGCACTTGCGGCCCATCAGGCCGCCCTTGGCCTGGGTCTGGATGCCGCAGACGCCCACTACAACCACGGCAACACCTTGCAGAGCCTGGGCCGGTTGGAGGAAGCAGCGGCGGCCTATCGAGCGGCCCTGCAACGCGAACCGGGCCATCGGCTGGCGCTGTACGACCTGTCCCGGTTGCGCTGGCGCCAGGCGGACTCTGATTTCGACGCGGAGCTCCGGGCGGCCACCACGGCGCAGCCAGGCTCGCCCGTGGCGCCGGGCCTGAGGGCGCAGCTGCTCATGCAAGGCGAGCGCTACGAAGACGCGGCCGCGGCCTTTCGTCAGGCCCTGGGTCTGGCGCCTGACGCGGCCGGCTTTCACAGCGGCCTGGCCCGCTGCCTGGCCAAGTTGGGTGACATGAACCTGGCCTTGCGGGAGCACCAGCGAGCGGTCGCGCTGGCGCCCGGGGACGCCACGGCCCGGGCGTGCTTCGCTGCAGCCCTGCTGGAGGTCCGCAGACCCGAAGAGGCCGCCCAAGCAATTCAGGCCGCACGCGAGATTGCGCCGGACGATCAGTACGTGCTGGCCGTGCAGGGACTGGTGTGGCGCGTGCAGGGCGACCCCCGCGAGCCCTGGCTGAACGACGTGGCCCGATTCGTCCACGCGGTGGACCTGCCAGCGCCGCCAGGCTTTCCGAGCATGGCGGCGTTCACCGAGCTGCTGACTCGCGAACTCCAGTCGCTGCACCTGGATTCGGCCCCGCCCGTGGACCAGACGCTGCGCAAGGGCACCCAGACCCTGGGAGACATCTTTGAGCAATCCCATCCGCTGGTGAATCTGCTCAAGCAAGGCATTTCAGCTGCCGTAGACGCGTACATCCGTGCATTGCCCCACGATGCCAGCCACCCGTTTCTCCAACGGCGTTCCACACAGTGGCGATTCACCGACTCCTGGTCCTCGCGCCTGGGGCAGGGCGGCTTCCACACGAACCACGTCCATCCGCATGGGTGGCTGAGTTCGGCCTGTTACGTCCAGGTGCCGCCTGGCTGCGCAGACCCGACGCGCCGCGAAGGCTGGCTGCAGTTTGGCGCGCCCGACTTCGACGCCGGTCTGGACACCGCGGTTCGCCACTGGGTCCAGCCCCGGCCCGGCCGCCTGGTGCTGTTTCCATCGTTCATGTGGCACGGCACCACGCCTTTCACCGACGCGTCGCCCCGGTTGAGCATGGCCTTTGACGTGATGCCCACAAGGGCTTCAAGCTGACCCGGTGGCTCTGGTGTTGTCGCGTACCAACAAGCACTGCGGCAACTGCACATTTGCAAAACTGCAGGCCATCCGCTCGGATTGAGGCCTTCTGGGCCTTTTCCCTGGGGAAAACGCGGCAATTTCTGCTGCCGAGGCGCACTACGAACTGAAGGGCCGACGCAACGCCATGGGTTTCCCTGAGGGCCGACGCAGAGCACCGCAAAGACAATGGGGTTACATGGCTGTGTCATCTCGGGCTTACAAGGCCGGTACGGGATTTGCTGCGCAGCCGGGGTAGTCGATCCATCTTCCCACAGGAGTGTTTATGTTCAAAAGGTCCAAGGTAGCAACCGGCGTGCTGCTGGCTCTCGGCGGCGGTTTCGCGCTGGGTGCCTTCGCACAAGCCACCGACCGCGTGGAAATCACCGGTTCACGCATCAAGGCGCTGGCTACGGATTCGCCGTCCCCCATCATTTCTCTGACCGCCGAAGCCCTGAAGATCGCGGGCTCGTCGAACGTCGAAGAAATCCTGAACAACCTGCCCCAGGTGTTCGCGGGTTACGGCGCCCAGGTGTCCAACGGCTCCACCGGCACGGCCACGGTTGACCTGCGCGGTCTCGGGCCGTCCCGCACACTGGTGCTGATCAACGGTCGGCGTGTGCCTGCCGGTGACCCGGGCTATCTGCCCGCTGACTTGAACCAGATCCCGACGCCGCTGCTCAAGCGCGTTGAAGTGCTGACCGGTGGTGCATCCGCGGTGTACGGCTCGGACGCCGTGTCCGGCGTGGTCAACTTCATCCTGGACGACCGCTTTGAAGGCGTGCAGTTCCAGGTGGGCCGCAGCATCTACAACCACAGCCAGAAGGGCAAGATCGACGACGCCCTGGCTGCGCGCAACTACGCCAAGCCTGGCAACATCGGCGGTGACGGCGGTGTCAACGACTACAGCCTGACGATCGGCTCCAATTTCGGCGGCGACAAGGGCAATGCAACGCTGTTCCTCGGCTTCCGTCGGCAGGCAGCTCTGTTGCAATCGCAACGTGATTTCTCAGCCTGTTCCGTTGGCCTTACCGGCTCTGGAACCGGCTCAGGCTTCAATTGCGGCGGATCGAGCACCAGCTACCCAGGTCGCTTCACCAATGCCACTACGGGTGCGAGCTACTCCTACGACGCCGCGGGCAATGTGCGCTCATATTCCGGCGCGCGCGACGCCTACAACTTCGGCCCGCTGAACTACTTCCAGCGCCCGGACGACCGCTACACCGCTGCCGCCTACGGCAACTACAAGATCAGCGACATGGCTCGGGTGTACACCGAGTTCAACTTCATGGACGACCACTCGGTTGCCCAGATCGCTCCCAGCGGCCTGTTCTTCGGCAACATCTACCAGTTGACGGGCGAGAACCCGCTCATCACGTCGGCCATGCAGACGGCCCTGGGCATCACCAACGGCTCGGCCACGCCGGTCGATGTGTACATCGGGCGCCGCAACGTCGAAGGCGGTGGCCGCCGGGACGACCTGCGCCACACCATGTTCCGCGGCGTTGCCGGCGTGAAGGGCGACATCGGTGCCTTCAGCTACGACGCGTCGGCCCAGATCGGCAAGGTGATCTACCAGGAAGAGTATTTCAACGACTTCTCCGTGGCACGTGCGCAGAGAGCCCTGGATGCGGTCCGCGACACCAACGGCAACATCGTCTGCCGTTCCGTGGTCGATGGCACCGACCCGAACTGCGTGCCTTACAACATCTTCAACCCGGGTGGTGTGCAGCCGAACCAGATCGCCTACCTGTCGACGCCAGGCTTGCAGCGCGGCTACACCTCGCAGTTGATCTACAACCTGAACGGCTCGGTGGACTTGGGGGTCTACGGCATCAAGTCACCGCTGGCTAGCCAAGGCATTGGTCTGGCCTTTGGTATTGAAAATCGCCAGGAAAAGAGTGAGCTGGAAACCGACACCGCTTTCTCGACTGGTGATCTCGCAGGACAGGGCGGACCGAGCATCGGCGTAGGTGGCAACTACAGGGTGAATGACGTTTTCGGTGAATTGCGTGCGCCCCTGATCGAGAAGAAGCCTGGCGTCGAATCGCTGATCCTGACGACCAGCTACCGTCACTCCAGCTACAGCACAGACAAGACCACCAGCACATACGGTGTCGGTCTGGACTGGTCCGTGATCAAGGGCTACAAGCTGCGCGGCAGCATCCAGAAGGCGGTTCGCGCGCCCAACATCATTGAGTTGTACCGCGCGCAGTCGGTGGCCTTGTTCAATATGAACTCGGACCCCTGTGCTGGCACGGCGCCGACTGCCACTCAGGCAGCTTGCGCCCTTACGGGTGTCACGGCAGCGCAATACGGCAACGTGCCTGACAACTCGGCTGGCCAGTACAACCAGCGCCTGGGTGGCAACACCAGCCTGAAGGCCGAGACGTCCAACAGCTACACCTTTGGTGCGGTGCTGCAGCCCGTGCGTGACGTGAACATCACGCTGGACTACTTCAGCTTCAAGATCAAGGACCAGATTTCCACGGTGTCGCCGAACGTGTCGCTGACCCAGTGTCTGACCACGGGAAATCCGACTTTCTGCGGCCTGATCCACCGCGCAACGGGCAACGGTTCCCTGTGGACCGGCAATTCGTTCATCGAGGCGAACAACGCCAACGTGGCCGGCTTCAAGACCGCGGGCCTGGACGTGGGCATCGACACGGGCTTCAAGCTTCAAGGCATGGGCCGGATCGACATCAGCGCCCTGGGCACGCTGACGCAGAAGTACGAGGCTGAGCCAGTTCTCGGCACGGGCACGTACGACTGCGTCGGGTACCACGGTGCCACCTGCGGAACGCCGACTCCGAAGTGGCGTCACCGTGCGACGATGACCTGGAACAGCCCTTATGACCTGAGCGTGTCGACCTCATGGCGCTACCTCAGCGGCGTGGACGATGAGGGTGTCAGCACCAACCAGTCGCTGAATGGATCATTCTCTTCGCCCAACTCGAAGCTGCCTTCCGTGAGCTACTTCGACCTGTCGGTGTCCTACACCTTCATGAAGGCCTTCACCCTGCGTGCTGGCGTGCGGAACCTGTTCGACAAGGATCCCCCGCTGGCGGTGACCGGTGCCCCGTTCGGCAACGGCAACACCTACCCGACGGTCTACGACGCGCTGGGTCGCCAGTTGTCGCTGAACCTGACGGCAAAGTTCTGACGGGTTGCAAGCCTGCGGGCTTGCACTTGCCAGCACAAGAAGCCCTGCGGCCACGCCGCGGGGCTTTTTCTTTGGATGAGAGTGAATCAACGTGACGCCATCCGCCCAAGCAGCCACCCAGATTGCCGAATGGCATCGGCAAGCCATGGCTGCATTGCAGCAGCAGCGTGGCGACCAGGCAGTCGCTTGCTGGCAGCGCATCGTGGCGCTCAGCCCTGGCGATGTGCAAGCCCACGCCGGTCTTGGCCGCTGGGCCCACAGCCGTGGTGACCTGAACGGTGCGGCAGAGCACCTTGCCCGTGCGGCCAACGCCAGCCGCGGCAATCCGCGGCCTTGGATCGACCTGGCGCTGGTGCAGGAGCAACGTGGCGATGTGGCTGCGCAGGAGGAGGCGCTGTACCGCGCGCTGAAGGAAGACCCGCAGGATCTGCTGGCGCTGCTGATGCGCGGCAACTTGTTCGAACGCACGGGTCGGCCGGAGCAAGCGACGGATGCCTTCATTGCCGCCACCATGGTGGCACCGTCCATCGAGCGCCTGTCGGCCGAACTGCGCGGTCCGCTCACCCACGCGCTGGAGGTGCGGCAAGCCCATGAACAACGCCTGGCCCGATTTGTTGACCAGGCGCTGGAACCTGCGCTGGGCGCGGTGTCGGGCGAAAGCCTGTCGCGATTCCGCCTGTCCGTGGACATCTTGCTGGGCCGCAAGAAGCGTCACGAGCCACGTCCCTTGCGCTACTTTGTCCCGGGTTTGAATCCTTTCGAATTCGCCGACCGTGCCCGCATGCCCTGGATGGCGGCCATGGAAGCCGGTACCGACCGCATCCGCGAGGAAATGCTGGCCGTGCTCCGGAAAGACCAGGGCATCACGCCTTACCTGCAATATGCCGCCGACCAGCCGGTGGAACAGTGGGCCGAGCTCAACCACAACCTGCGCTGGAGTGCCTACCACCTGTGGAAGGATGGACTGCCGGTCGCCGAGCATGTGGCGCAATGTCCGGAAACTGCGCGGCTCTTGGAGGAGACGCCGCGCCCGCAACAGGCTGGCCGCACACCAGTGGCCATGTTCTCGCTGCTGAAGCCGCAAACGACCATCCCGCCGCACGTGGGCGCCAGCAACGCGCGCCTGATCTGCCACCTGCCGCTGGTGGTGCCGCCCGGCTGCCAGTTCCGGGTGGGCAACAGCGTGCGCCCATGGGAAGTGGGCCGTGCCTGGGCGTTTGACGACACCATCGAGCACGAGGCGCAAAACAACAGCGACCAACTTCGCGCCATCCTCATCTGGGACACCTGGCACCCGGACTTGCTGCCCCACGAACGGCACTTGATTTCGGCGCTCAGTGGCGCACTCAATGCCTTTGGCGGTGCCGACCCGTCCTTCGTGGCCTGAGCCGCCGTCCACCGTTCAGCCGAGCGCGTCTCTGCCGTGTTCGCCCAAGGCCTGAATCAACGGCCCGAGGTTGCGTTGGTAGTGCTTCCACCGGCCTGAAGAGGTTTGGAACACCGGGCGCCGCACTTGCCAAGCACTGGCGGTGCGTACCATGTTGCGCAGCTGGTGAAAGGACAGGCAGGCCTCGTCCCAGGGCAGGCCGCAGAAGGCCAGCAGGCGCCCAGCCGCGGCACGGGGTTCGCGCACGAAGTCGTCGTACGGAAACTCCAGGATGTCGGGGCCGTAACACGCTTGCCAATGCCGCATCAGGCGGCGGTACTGCACGTAGTGGTGAGCGATGTCTTCCAGATCGGTGGCATAGGGCATGCCGTGATCCAGGTGCAGAAAGAAAATGGACAAGGCGTTGTCCACCGCGTTGCGTGTGGTGTGCACGATGCGGGCTTCGGGAAACAGCGTCTTGATCAGGCCAATGTGCAGGAAGTTGTCTGGCCGTTTGTCGGTGACATGCAGCGCACCCTGGCCGACCAGAGCGAGCTGTTCGCGGTACCGCGCTGCCAGGTCCTGCCAGGCCGGTCGTGACAAGCTGGTCGCACTTTCTGGGTAGGGTTGCAGCCGCGCGGCCACCAGGTGCGGGATGAAGTTGAGTTCGCCACCCGCACGAACCTGCGGGTGGGCTGCCAGCACCTGTTCTGTGAGCGTGGAACCTGATCGGAACATGCCGCAAACGAAGATGGGCGCGGGGCCCGTGGACGTTTGCCGCGGCGTCTGTGCCAGCGGAAAGGTCTGGATGATGCGGTCCACGAATCGCTCGTGCGCTGCACGGTCGTAGCGGGGCGCCTGGGGCGGCGCAGCGGCACGGCTCCAGCGGTTGGCTTCGCTGTAGGCCGCAAAGGCCTCGTCGTAAGCCGCGCAGCCATCCAGCAACTGGCCCAAGGCAAAGGAGACGCTGGCCTTCTGCAGGGCAGTGCTGGCCGGCGCCATGGTGGCGTCGCGCAGGCGCAGCAGCAGCGGGTCGGCCGCCGACGACACGCCGCGCAAGGCTGCGTAGCGGGACAAGGCGTCCAAGTTGTGTGGCTCCTGGCGCAAGAGCTGTTCGTAGACCTGCAGCGCCTCGACCCGGTTGCCGCGGTCTTCGTGCAGGTTGGCCAGGTTCATCAGCGCGGGCACGTAGGCAGGGTTCAGCGCCAGCGCCGCGCGCCATTCGCGTTCCGCGTCATCACCGGCCCGCAGGTCGTCCGAATAGATAACGCCTCGGTTCAGGTGAATTTCTTCAGCTTGGCTGACACCGTGGTCCAAGGCCTGCTGGTAGGCAGCGAGTGCCGCGGCAGGTTCCGCGGACAGGCGCAGTTGGCGCGCCAGGTTGAACCAGGTGTTGGGCCGCCTGGGTTCTCGCGCCAGCACCTGTTGGTACAGCGCAATCGCTTCCAGCGGCCTGCCGGCGTCCTCGAACTGCGCGGCACGGATCAGCAGCCGGTCGACGGCTTCCACGTGCGCCAGCCGGGCCTTACTTCGGCGCCAGGCGGATGGCGCCGTCCAGCCGGATCACTTCGCCGTTGAGCATGTCGTTTTCGACGATATGCACCACCAGCTTGCCGTAGTCCGCGGGCGTGCCCAGGCGGCTGGGGAAGGGCACGGCAGCTGCCAGTGCGTCCTGCACTTCTTGCGGCATGCCAAACATCATGGGCGTGCCGAAGATGCCGGGGGCGATGGTCATGTTGCGGATGCCGTTGCGCGCCAGGTCGCGCGCGATCGGCAGCGTCATGCCCACCACGCCGCCCTTGCTGGCGGCGTAGGCGGCCTGGCCGATCTGGCCGTCGTAGGCAGCGACGCTGGCGGTGCTGATCATCACGCCGCGTTCCTTGGTGGAGGCTTCCGGGTCGTTCTTGCACATGGCGTCCGCGGCCAGGCGGATCATGTTGAAGGAACCGATCAGGTTGATGGTGATGACACGGCTGAACTGCGCCAGAGGGTGCGGGCCTTCCTTGCCCACGGTCTTCACGCCGATGGCGATGCCGGCGCAGTTGACCAGGCCCATCAGCTTGCCCAGGCCGGTGGCTGCAGCCACGGCCGCCTGGCCGTCGGCTTCCTGGGTGACGTCGCACTTGACGAAGAGGCCGCCCAGTTCCTTGGCGATGGCTTCGCCCTTGTCGGCTTGCAGGTCGGCGATGACGACCTTGGCGCCCTTGGCCGTGAGCGCGCGTGCCGCGCCTTCGCCAAGACCCGAAGCCCCGCCGGTGACGATGAAGACCTTGCCTGAAATGTCCATGTACGTGCTCTGCAGTTGATCGTTGTCGTTCAGGCGCCCAGGGCGGCCGTCACGCGGGCGGTGATCTCGTCCACGGTGCCGGTGCCGTTCACCTTGGCATAGCGCGGCGCCTGATCAGCACCAGTGGCCGCCCAGCGCGAGTAGTAGTCGACCAGCGGGCGCGTCTGCTTCTGGTAGACCTCCAGCCGTTTGCGCACGGTCTCTTCCTTGTCGTCGTCGCGCTGGATCAGCGGCTCGCCGGTCACGTCGTCCACGCCTTCCACCTTGGGCGGGTTGAACTTGACGTGGTAGGTGCGGCCACTGGCCACGTGGGCACGGCGGCCGCTCATGCGTTCGATGATGGCGCTGTCAGGCACATCAATTTCCAGCACCAAGTCCAGCTTGACCCCTGCCGCCTTCATGGCGTCGGCCTGTGGAATGGTGCGCGGGAAACCGTCGAAAAGAAAGCCGCTGGCGCAGTCGGGCTGCGCGATGCGTTCCTTGACCAGGCCGATGATGATGTCGTCGCTGACCAGGCCGCCGGAGTCCATCACTTTCTTGGCTTCCACGCCCAGGGGTGTGCCGGCCTTGACGGCTGCGCGCAGCATGTCGCCGGTGCTGATCTGCGGAATGCCCAGGCGCTTGCAGATGAACGTGGCTTGGGTGCCTTTGCCGGCGCCAGGCGCGCCCAGGAGGATCAGTCTCATCGGGTCCCTCAGTTTGGTATGTCTTGCCCGCGTTCTGGCGCCGTCCTCCAGTCACAGGTCGGCGTGACGCTTGTCTCGAATCGAGAATATCACGCGCCCCCAAGCGCGAAACTGACGAAGGCCCGCGGTCTTCAGTGCGCGCCGCGCGCAAAGAGGGCCCGCACCCGCGCCAGGTCTTCAGGCGTGTCCACGCCAGGGCCCGGGCCGTGGGGCGCGACGTGCACCGCAATGCGGTGGCCGTGCCATAACACGCGCAGCTGCTCCAGCGCCTCGCACTGTTCCAGGTCGGCAGGTGGCAGGGCCGGAAAGCCGCGGAGAAAACCCGCGCGGTAGCCATACAGGCCCAGGTGACGCAGCGGCACGGGCGAGGGCAGTTGCGTGACGCCAGCTGCGTTGCCGTTGCGCCACCAGGGAATGGGTGCGCGACTGAAATACAGGGCCCGGCCTGCAGCGTCCAGCACCACCTTCACCACGTTGGGGTTCATGAACTCGTTCACGTCGGCCAGCGGGTGGGCCGCCGTGCTCATGACGCAGTCTTGTCGTTCGCTCAGCAGCTGGGCCACGCGCTGCACCAGCGCGGGTTCGATCAAGGGCTCGTCACCTTGCACGTTGACGACCATGTCGGCACCGTCCAGCCCCAACAGCACGCATGCTTCGGCCAAGCGGTCGCTGCCGCTGACATGGTCCACCCGCGTCAGCACGGCGGCCACGCCGTGCGCGGCGCAGGCGTCGGCAATGCGAGGGTCGTCGCAGGCCACCACCACTCGGCTGGCACCGCTTTGCGCAGCACGCTCGGCCACGTGCACGACCATCGGTTTGCCGGCAATGTCGGCCAAGGGCTTGTCTGGCAGGCGTGAGGACGCCATGCGGGCCGGAATCAGTACGGTGAAGTCCATGGCGTCGCCCAGCCGTTCAAGCTGCGGGGGGTGCGCTGTCCAGGGGCATCGCTTCGCTTTCCAGCATCACCGGAATGCCATCGCGGATGGGGAAGGCCAGGTGGTCGGCCGGGCACGCAAGGTCCAGCGGGCGATGGTCGGCGTCCCGGCGCAATTGCAGGGGTCCCTTGCAAACGGGGCAGACGAGCAGGTCGATCAGTCGGAGGTCCAGGCTCATGATGGGGTGCGGGCAAAGGCAACGGGTGTTGGCAGCAGGGCCATCAACTCGTCCACCAGGGCGGGAGGGATGTCCAAGTCTAGCGGCACCACCCAGACACGCGTCGCGCCCATGTGGTCAGGTGAGAGCTTGACGGCGTCTTTTTCAGTGGTCACCACGTCCCTGGTGTCGGCAGGCCAGGGGAGCTGCGCATAGGCATGGTGGTCCTGCAGCGGCAGCGCCTTGAAGACCAGGCCCGCGACGCGCAGCATGCCGAAGAACTTCTCGGGTGCGGCCAGGCCTGCGGCGGCTGTCAAGGACCGGCCTTGCAGCACAGCCAAGGGCACTGCTTGAGTCGCATCACCCACGTGCCAGGCTGCCAAGGGCCAAGCCTTCCCCAGGCGGCGCACGGCTAGCGCACCCGGCAGCGCGGTGCTGGCCACACCCGCGGTGTAGAGCACGCGCATCCAGCGGGGCACTTCGGCCGGCAAGGGTTCCCGAAGTGGCCCGGCAGGCAGCAGGAAGCCATTGCCCGCGCCACGTTCATCAAACACCACCAGTTCGGCCTGCCGGCAGAGCCCCAGGTGCTGCAACCCGTCGTCGGACACGATCACGTCCACGTCCGGGTGCGCGGCCATCAGTGCCAGCCCGGCTTCCCGGCGTGCGCGGCCCACCCAGACGGGCACGCCGGTCCGGCGGCGGATCAGCAGTGGTTCGTCACCCACCTCGCTGACTTCACTGTCGGCCTGAACAGCCTGCGCTGCGCTGCCTTGGCGACCGTGTCCGCGCGAAATCACCCCCGGCCTGCGCCCGGCGGCCTTCAGGGCCTGCACCACGGCGATCACAGTGGGCGTCTTCCCCGCACCGCCCACCACATGGTTGCCAACCACCAGCACCGGCACGGGCAAGGGCTGCGCGGGCTTGGCCATGTAGCGGTTCAGCACCCACAAGAGCAGGTAGATCATCGACAGGGGATAGAGCAGGAGCAGCCACCACGCGGACGGCTCGGTGCGCCACCAATGGCGCGTCAGCGTCTTTTCCAGCCAGGCCCGCACCGTGGCCCGGGGCTCAGCGCGCGCCGCCGCCCTGCGCCGCCTGGGCAGCGAAGGTCACGCGCGACAGGCCCGCACGGCGGGCGGCGTCCAGCACGTTCACCACGGACTGGTGCGCGGCCATGGCGTCGGCGGAAATGATGACCACGGTGTCGGCGCGCCCGGCTGCAGCGGCGGCCAGTTCGGCCGTCAGCACGTCCACGCTGCGACCGTCCACGCCCTTGCGGTTGACGGCGTAGCGGCCGTCGGCGGACACGGCGATGATGACTTCGCCGGGCCGTTCTCGCAGCTTGTCGGCTTCTGCGGCTGGCAGGTTGACCTGCAGTTCAGTGAAGCGCGAATAGGTGGTGGACAGCATCAAAAAAATCAGCACCACCAGCAGCACGTCGATGAACGGGATCAGGTTGATCTCCGGGTCCTCCAGGCGGCGGCGGCTGAACTTCAAAGCTTCAGCCTCCGGCACGCACGGCAAAACGCATGAGGTGCGGCACCATGCGCTCGGCGGCCAGTTCCAGCTGCAGCTGGAATTCGTCGACCCGACCGCGGAAGTAGCGGTAGAACATCAACGAGGGGATGGCGATCATCAGACCGAAGGCCGTGTTGTAGAGCGCCACAGAAATGCCGTGCGCCAGCAACTGCGGGTTGCTGCCGCCCGTGGGGGCCTGCGAGCCAAAGATCTCGATCATGCCGACCACGGTGCCAAACAGGCCTAGCAACGGCGCGGCAGCTGCGATGGTGCCCAGGGTGTTCAGGTAGCGCTCCAGCCCGTGCACGGCAGAGCGGCCGGCGCTTTCAAAGGACTGGCGCAGGTTGGTTTCGGAAATGCGCGGCTCGGCAATCACGCTGCGCAAACCGGCCGCCAGCACGCGTCCAAGCACCGAGTTGTCGGCCAGCTTGTTGATGACGTCCGCGGCAGGCAGGCTGGCCCGGGTGACACCGACGACCTCGTCCAGCAATTTGGGCGGCGCGACTTGCGAAGGCCGCAGGTGCACCAGGCGCTCAATGACCAGGGCCAGGGCCACCACGGAACACAGGATCAGGGGCCAAATGGGCCAACCAGCGGCTTGTATGATGGAAAACAAGGGTGTCTCGGCAGGGCAGGTCCCAGTTGCGGCGCGCGATTATGGCCGATGGCGACGGGACGCTTCGCTGCCATCCGCAAGCGGCGAACGAACGGCGCAGCGCAGATCTCCACCGAAAGTGTGGACAAGCTTGTGGGTAAGCCTTGCGCGGGCGTGTCAAATCCGCGCCATTGCTGGGCCAGAGTTCAATTGCTCAAAAAAGCAGCGCCCAATTATTCAATCAATTCAAGCACTTGCACGATGGTGACACTTCCATGACAGCAAACCGTCCTCCGGGAGTGCCTTCTCGCAGGCCTGTGGAGTTCCGGACCCGCGCGGGTGCTTGCTGAGCACCGCATGGACGCCACTTTTGGCCAAGGCGCGCGCGGCCCATGGACGGTGTCGGGTCTGTTGCTGGCCACTGCCGACACCTTGTCGACGCGTTTTGGGGCCGTGGCTGTGCGCGGCGAACTTTCGGGCTTTTCGCGGGCGGCCAGTGGACACTGCTACTTCTCGCTGAAGGACGCCGACGGCGCTTCGGCCCTCCTGCGCTGCGCCATGTTCCGACGTGCCGCCAGTCTGGTGGACTTTGCACCTGGCGACGGACAGCAGGTGGAACTGCGCGGCCGCCTGGGCGTCTACGACGCCCGTGGGGAACTGCAATTGGTGGTGGAGTCCATGCAGCGTGTCGGCGCGGGCGCGCTCTACGAAGAGTTCCTTCGCCGCCGCGCCAAACTGGCCGCGGAGGGCCTGTTCGACACCGCCCGCAAGCGCGAAATACCGGCCTTTCCACAGGGATTGGCCGTCGTGACGTCCACCGCAGCTGCCGCACTGCGTGACGTGCTGACGACACTGCAACGGCGTGCTCCCCATGTGCGGGTGGTGATCGTGCCCACGCCGGTGCAGGGTGTGGACGCACCGCAGTCCATTGCGCAGGCGATCGCACGCGCGAACACGGTCGCGCAGGAGGCTGGCCTGCAGACCTTGCTGCTGGTCCGTGGTGGCGGGTCGCTGGAAGACCTGTGGGCCTTTAACGATGAACGGGTGGTGCGCGCCATTGCAGCTTCTGCCTTGCCGGTGGTCTGCGGTGTTGGCCATGAAACAGACATCACGCTGTCCGACCTGGTGGCCGACGTCCGGGCCCCCACGCCCACTGCGGCCGCCGAACTGGCCGCGCCCGAGCAGGACGAGGAGTTGCGGTCCTTGTCGCATGCTGCGTCGCGCCTGCAGCGCGCGTTGCAAAGGCAGGTCCAGGTCCAGGCCCAGCGCCTGGACACCGCCATGTTGCGCCTGGGCCAGCCTGCGCGCAGTCTGGCTGGGGCGTCCGAAACCCTGGACGGGCTGTCACATCGACTGCTGCAAAGTTTGCGTCACGGGAACGCTCGCCAATGCGACCGTCTGGAGCGCGCGGCCCTGCGCCTGCGCCAGGCCACCCATGCGACGCTGCGGCAGGCGCCCTTGCGCTTGCAGGCCATGGCCGAAAGGCTGGCGGCACAGGACCCGGCCCGTGTGCTGCGCCGCGGCTACGCATGGGTGGAGAACCTGGAAGGCCGCCCGGTGTTGGGCGTGGCGGGTCTGCGCCAGGGTCAGGCCGTTCGTGCGGTGTGGGCCGACGGCAGCGCCGAAGCCGAAGTGCTGCGCGTGGAGCCCCTGACGCCAGAGTCGTAGATCCGGGCTGCCTACAATCTTTCCAGTTCTGCCTGACTTCACCCGCGCGCCCTGCGCGACCCAACCGCCAACAGCACCCAAAGGACCGACATGGAACACACGCTGCCCGCACTGCCGTTCGCCATCGACGCACTGGCCCCGCACTACAGCAAGGAGACACTGGAGTTCCACCATGGCAAGCACCACAACGCCTATGTGGTGAACCTGAACAACCTGCAGAAGGGCACCGAGTTCGAATCGATGACCCTGGAAGAAATCATCAAGAAGTCCAGCGGCGGCATCTACAACAACTCCGCACAGATCTGGAACCATAGCTTCTTCTGGAATTGCATGAAGCCCGCCGGCGGCGGCGAGCCCTCGGGCGCACTGGGGGCCGCCATCACCGCCAAGTGGGGCAGCTACGCGGCCTTCCGCGAAGCCTTCATCAAGAGCGCCGTGGGCAACTTCGGTTCCGGCTGGACCTGGCTGGTGAAGAAGGCCGATGGCAGCGTGGACATCGTCAACACCGGCGCCGCCGGCACGCCGCTGACCACCGCCGACAAGGCGCTGCTGACGGTGGACGTGTGGGAACACGCCTACTACATCGACTACCGCAACATGCGTCCCAAGTTCGTCGAGACCTTCCTGGACAAGCTGGTGAACTGGGGCTTCGCGGAACAGAACTTCGCCTGATGCCCTGATCCATGCGGGTGCTCTTGGTAGAGGATGACCGGGCCCTGAGCCTGGGCATCCAGCACGCGCTGGTCCACGAAGGCTGGCGCGTGGACGCGCTGGCCGACGGTGAAGTGGCTGTGGGTGTGGGCCTGGAAAGCCAGCACGATCTGGCCATCCTCGACCTGGGGCTCCCTGGGCGCAGCGGCATGGACGTGCTGCGCGCCTGGCGTGCCAAGGGCGTTCGCATGCCGGTCCTGCTGCTGACCGCCCGCGACCACCTGCAAGACCGTGTGGCGGGCCTGGACGCCGGCGCGGACGACTACCTCGTCAAGCCCTTCGACCTGCCCGAATTGCTGGCGCGTCTGCGTGCCTTGCGTCGCCGTGCAGCGGGCCGGCTGCAAGAGCGCCTCACCCTGGGCGCGCTGGAGCTGGACCTCACCGACCGCGAACTGCGCTTCAACGGCGAACGGGTGCCGATGAGCCCGCGTGAACTGGCACTCACCGAACTGCTGCTGCAGAAGGCGGGCCGTGTCGTCACCAAGGAATCCATCGTGGCCCGCCTGTCCAGTTGGGAAGCGGACTTCAGCGAGAACTCAGTGGAGGTCTACGTGCACCGGCTGCGCAAGCGCTTCACGCCGCTGGGTGTGGCCATCAAGACGGTGCGCGGCTTTGGCTACGTCATGGAACCCGCCGATGCCGGCGCCTTGACCCCTTGAACAGCAGCCTGGCGCAGCGGCTTTTCAAGCCGCTGGCGTGGACCTGGCTGGTGGGCCTGGTGGCGGCCACCGTGGGCGCCTACCTGCTGGCACGCACGGCCGCCAACAGCGCATTTGACCGCGGTTTGCAGGACGAGGCTTCAGCCCTGGCCGCCAAGGTCACCTGGTCCGACCGCGGCCCACTGCTGGACGTGAGCCGCCATCCCCTCGAATTGCAGAGTTGGGACAGCGAGAACCGCAATGGCTTTGTCATGGTGGACATCGAAGGCGCGCCCCTGGCGGGCGATGCCGAGGTGCCGGTGCCCCTGGACCGCAAGGGCAGCCTGCAACGGCCCGTCCTCTTCAATGCCAGCTTCAAGGGTGAGCCCGTGCGTGGTGCGGTCTTCTCGGTCTCGTCACCGATGATCGATCGGACCGTATCCATCGTCGTGGTCGAGACCAAGCGCAAGCGCACCGAGCTGCAGCGTGACATGCAACTGGCCATCGTGATGCCAGCCCTTTTCCTGGGCACCTTGACATTCCTGCTGCTGGGCTTGGGGGTCCGGCGGGGCCTGGCGCCGCTCAACCGCCTGGGTCACGAAGTGGCTCTGCGAGACCTGCATGACTGGCGCCCGCTGTCGCTGGAGCGGGTGCCCGCGGAGGTCCTGCCCATGGTGGAGCGCATCAACACCTTGATGCAGGACGTGCAGGAAAGCGTGGCCCTGCAGCGCCGCTTCGTGGCCGATGCCGCGCATCAGTTGCGCACGCCAGTGGCCGGCATCCGTGTGCTGGCACAGGAGCTGGATCGCCAACTGCGCACCACCCCAGACGGGGCGGATGCCAGCGTCGGGCACCCACTGCTGAGCGAGTTGCACAACTCCACCGAGCGCCTGTCACGCCTGATTGGGCAGCTGCTGAGCCTTGCCGGTTCCGAAACCGCACTGACCATGGACGCGGAACACCGCCCGCAGGACATCGTTCCGCTCTTGCGTGAAGCGACAGAACCCTTGGTGCTCCAGGGTCTGCGTCTCGGCCGCAGCATCGAACTGGACGCGCCTGCCCAGCCCGTGGTGGCACGCGCCCACCCGATCTGGCTGGGCGAAGTGGTGAACAACCTGCTGGACAACGCACAGCGTTATGGCGGACCGAATATCCTGCTGCGCGTGGCCGCAATGCCCGGTGGCGGTGCGGAAGTCAGCGTGGAAGACGACGGTGCGGGCGTGCGGCCGGAAGAACTGCCGCGGCTCTTCGAGCCCTTCTGGCGCGGCGAACGTGCCGACATGCGCAACGACGGCGGCACGGGCCTGGGTCTTGCCATCGCAAGAGAGATCGTTCTGCGGCTGGGCGGCAGCCTGTCCGCGGCCACCCGGCCCGAGGTGCAGGGCATGCGCTTCACCGTACGCCTGGCACCCTAGCGCGGGTGCCCAGCGCCTGAACACTTCAGGTCAACGCTTCTCGAAGGGCCGACCCTGCAGCTTGGCACCGGCCTTGATGCCCCGCTTGGCAAACCAGCCGCGGTTCATCTCCAGGGCGTAGCGCACAGGCTTGGCCGAGCAGTGGGACTGGTCGGACTGGGCGTCCATGTCGGCCAGGTTCACGATGGTGCCGTCGTCTGCGATGAAGGCAATGGTCAGCGGGATCAGCGTGTTGCGCATCCAGAAGCACCTTACGCTGCTGTCGTCGTTGACGAAAAGCATCCCGTCATTGGTGCCCATCTCCTTGCGGAACATCATGCCGGTGGCTTGTTGTTCGCCCGAGATGGCCAACTCCGTCTTGATGAGGTAGATGCCAGCGCTGAGGTCGATGCTGGGCAGCCGGGCTTGCGGGCCGCTTTGGGCCCAGGCCGGCAAGGAAGCCCAGGTCAGCGTGAAGAGGGCGAGTGGCAAGGCTCGCGCGAGGCGCGTGAGCGGGTGCAGCTTGATGCAGGTCATGGGGTTCAATGTGCTCCGGTCCTAAATTATCGTGCCCGACAGAATCGCCGATGACTGCACCCGCAATTTCTACCAAAACAACTGCCCTGCACAACGCATCAGCGGTCACGGTCGTGGACGACCCGCTGGAAATGGGCCGTTTCACCCGCTGGGTGTCCGGCCCCGCCGGCGAGCGCTGGGCCGAGTCCTCCCTGCAACTGGCCGGCCTGCGCTGCGCAGCCTGCGGCGGCCTCATCGAAGATGCGCTGCGCCGCGTGCCGGGCGTGCAAAGCGCCCAGGTCAGCGCCGCTGCCGAGCGCGCCACCGTGCGATGGAACCCAGAAGTGACGCGGCCTTCGGTGTTGATTGCCGCCGTGCGGCGCGCCGGCTACGACGCCGTGCCCGACGCTGCGGCGCCGGCCCGTGCCTTGCGCCGCCAGACCCAGCGACAGGCCCTGTGGCGACTGTTTGTGGCGGGCTTTTGTGCCATGCAGGTGATGATGTTCGCCACCCCCAGCTACGTGGCCCGCCCGGGCGAGCTGAGCGACGAAATGCGCCAGTTGCTGAACTGGGGTTGCTGGCTGGTCAGCCTGCCGGTGATGGCTTTCTCCGCCACACCGTTTTTCAGCGGCGCCTGGCGCATGCTTCGCCAGCGTCGCATGGGTATGGACGTGCCGGTGGCGCTGGGCATCGCCATCACCTTCATCGCCAGCACGGGTGCGACCTTTGCGCCCAGCGGCGTCTTCGGGCACGAGGTCTATTTCGACTCCTTGACCATGTTCATCAGCTTCCTGCTGGGTGCGCGCTGGCTGGAAATGCGTGCGCGCCAGGAGGCCGCCGAGAGCCTGGAACGGGCCCTGGCGCACCTGCCGGAAACGGCCTGGCGGGTGGGCGCCGATGGCCAGATCAGCGCCGTCAGCGTGCAACGCCTGCATGTCGGCGACCTGGTGCAGGTGCCACTGGGCCAGGCATTCCCGGCGGACGGCCGGCTGGAACAGGGGCAGACCCAGGCCGATGAAGCCCTGCTCAGCGGTGAGAGCACACCGGTCGTCAAGCTGGAAGGCGACGCGGTGGTGGCCGGCAGCATCAATGTGGGCGCGCCAGTGCGGGTGCGGGTCGAGCGGATCGGCGGCGACACGCGGCTGGAGACCATTGTCTCGATGATGCGCAGCGCCATGACGCAGCGCCCGGCTGCTGCTCGGTTGGTTGACCGATGGGCGGGGCCCTTTCTCTGGGCCGTGCTGTTGCTGGCGGCCGGTGCCGCGGCGGTGTGGAGCGTGGTCGACCCCTCGCGGGCGGTCTGGGTCGCCGTGTCGGTGCTGATCGTCACCTGCCCATGTGCGCTGTCGCTGGCTGCGCCTGCCACCCTGGTGGCCGCGGCACGCGGCCTGGCGCGGCGTGGCGTGTTGGTGCAACGCCTGGATGCAATCGAAGGTTTGGCCACTGCACAGCACGTCTACTTTGACAAGACCGGCACGCTGACCGAAGACCGCTTGCAGTGCGCAGGCACACGCCTCACCGACGCCGCACAGGGGTGGACGGCTGATGAGTTGCTCACTGTGGCGGCATCCCTGGCTCGCTGGTCCGATCACCCTGCGGCCCGGGCCTTGAGCGATGCAGTCCCAGCCGCGCCAGCCTCGTCAGCCGCCCCGGCGGACTGGCATGGCGTGCAAGAGCAGGCGGGCCTGGGCTTGCAGGCACGAGACGCTGCCGGCATCGAATGGCGCCTGGGTTCGGCACGGTGGCTGGGTGTGGCCGATTCTCAGCCCGGTGAGCGCCTCTTCCTGTCGCGGGAAGACCAGTGCCTGGCCGCGTTCCGCCTGGACGAGATGCTTCGCCCCGGCGCCGCAGAGTCCGTGGCGGCCCTGCGAGCCCAAGGGGTCTCGGTGCGACTGGTCAGCGGCGACACCTTGGCTCGGGCCCAGGCATTGGCTGCCCGGGTGGGCATCCAGGATGTCCTGGCGCAGGCTTTGCCCGAAGGCAAGCTGGCCGCGCTGGCAAGCCTGCAAGCCCAGGGCCAGCAAGTGGTGATGGTGGGTGACGGCGTCAACGACGCGCCAGTGCTGGCCCGCGCCGACGTCTCCCTGGCCATGGGGCAGGGCGCCTTGGTGTCGCGCAGCCATGCCGACGCGGTGATCACGTCCAACCGGCTGGAAGACGTCGTGCGGGCGCGTGCGACCGCGCAGCGCGCGCTGGCCATCGTCCGGCAGAATTTCCTGTGGGCTGCGGCCTACAACGGCCTGTGCATTCCGCTGGCGCTTGCCGGGTACCTGCCGCCCTGGGCGGCGGGTCTGGGCATGGCTGGCAGCTCGCTGCTGGTGGTGCTGAACGCCTTGCGCGCGGCGCGCTGATCTGCGGCCCCGGCGCGCATGGAAAGCCTGTACATCCTGATTCCGCTGTCAGCCGGCCTGGTGCTGGTCATCATCGCCATCTTCGCCTGGGCGCTGAACCGGGGTCAGTTTGAAGACCTGGACGCCGAAGGTGAACGAATCCTGACAGACGACCCGCCCCCGCTTGATACCGATCAAGCCCGCAGGAGCGACCCACCTTAAGAATCCTTGCATCGTTCCAAAGTGACGTTGCGAGGAGTCTGTTGATGTCGAACATTGCCGCAAAGGCCGCGCCGGGCCAGGGTGTCTACACCGACGCACCGGTCAGGCTGTTTGCCCTGGCTGCCGTGCTCTGGGGAGTGGTGGGCATGCTGGTGGGGGTGATCATTGCCGCCCAACTGGCATGGCCCGAGCTGAACCTGGGCATCCCGTACCTGAGCTACGGGCGCCTGCGCCCCCTGCACACGAACGCGGTGATCTTCGCGTTTGGCGGCTGCACGCTCTTCGCCACGTCCTACCACGTCGTGCAACGAACCTGCCAGACGCGCTTGTTCGCGCCGGGCCTGGCCATGTTCACCTTTGTGGGCTGGCAACTGGTCATTCTGGCCGCGGCCATCACGCTGCCCCTGGGCATGACGCAGGGCAAGGAATACGCCGAACTGGAATGGCCCATCGACCTGCTGATTGCCGTGGTCTGGGTGTCCTACGCCATCGTGTTCTTCGGCACCGTCGGCATCCGCAAGGTGCGGCACATCTACGTGGCCAACTGGTTCTTCGGCGCCTTCATCCTGGCCGTGGCCCTGCTGCACATCGTCAACAGCGCGGCCATTCCGGTCAGCCTGACCAAGAGCTACAGCGCCTACGCCGGCGTGCAGGACGCCATGGTGCAGTGGTGGTACGGCCACAACGCAGTGGGCTTCTTCCTGACGGCCGGTTTCCTGGGGATGATGTACTACTACATCCCCAAGCAGGCTGAGCGCCCGGTCTACAGCTACCGCTTGTCCATCGTCCACTTCTGGGCGCTGATCTTCACCTACATGTGGGCGGGCCCGCACCACCTGCACTACACCGCGCTGCCGGACTGGGCGCAGAGCATCGGCATGATCTTCAGCCTGGTGCTGCTGGCCCCGAGCTGGGGCGGCATGATCAACGGCATCATGACGCTCAGCGGTGCCTGGCACAAGCTGCGTGACGACCCCATCTTGAAGTTCCTGATCGTGAGCCTGTCGTTCTACGGCATGAGCACCTTCGAGGGCCCAATGATGTCCATCAAGACTGTCAACGCGCTCAGCCACTACACCGACTGGACGGTGGGCCACGTGCACAGCGGTGCCTTGGGCTGGGTGGGTCTGATCAGCATGGGCAGCCTGTACTACCTGATCCCGCGCATGTTCGGTCGCGAAAAGATGTTCAGCGTGCGGGCCATTGAGCTGCACTTCTGGGTGGCCACCATCGGCATCGTGCTGTACATCGCCGCGATGTGGATCGCCGGGGTCATGCAGGGCCTGATGTGGCGCGCGGTCAACCCCGACGGCACCCTGGTCTACACCTTCGTCGAAAGCGTGAAGGCGACCTACCCGTACTACGTCGTTCGCCTGTCCGGCGGCCTGCTGTACTTGAGCGGCATGCTGATCATGGCCTGGAACGTGGTGATGACGGTCAAGAGCGGCAAGGCCGTCGAAGCGCCCATTCCCACGCCTGTGCTGGCCCACGCTTGACGCCTGCAGGAGCAAACAACATGGCACAACACACCAACCCGACTGGCCACGAGAAGATCGAGACCAGCAACCTCCTGATGATCGTGCTGATCCTGCTGGCCCTGGCGGTCGGCGGCATGGTCGAGATCATTCCACTGTTCTTCCAGCGGTCGACGACGCAGCCGGTGGAAGGCCTCAAGCCCTACACGGCGCTGCAGCTGGCGGGCCGCGACATCTATGTGCGTGAAGGTTGCTACAACTGCCACTCGCAGATGATCCGTCCCTTCCGTGCTGAGGCGCTGCGCTACGGTTCCTTTTCCACCGCCGGTGAGTTCGTGTACGACCACCCCTTCCAGTGGGGCAGCAAGCGCACGGGACCGGACCTGCACCGCGTGGGCGGCAAGTACAGCGACGAGTGGCACCGTGTGCACCTGAACAATCCGCGTGACCTGGTGCCCGAGTCCAACATGCCGGCCTACCCGTGGCTGCTGAAGGATACGGTTGATGCCGAGGGCATGGCGCCGCGCATGAAGGCGCTGCGCATCGTCGGCGTCCCGTACACCGACGACGAGATTGCCAAGTCTGCAGAAGACGTCAAGGGCCGCACCGAGATCGAGGCCTTGGTGGCCTATCTGCAGGTGCTGGGCACCGCCCGCAAATAGGGAGGCATGCATGGACATCAACGATCTCCGCATCGCCGTCACGCTGGTCAGCCTGGTGCTGTTCCTGGCGCTCATGGTGCACACCTGGAGCCGGCGCCGTGCCGCTGAGCATGCCGACGCCGCCTTGCTGCCCTTCATGGGTGGTGACGATGCGCCCGTGCAGGCCCCGGCCGACACGGCCAAGAGCAATCGAATGGAAGGAGAAGTGGCGTGAGTGATTTCATCAACAGCGGCTGGGCCCTGTTCGTCGCCGCCACCACCGTGGTCGGGCTCATCGCCTGCCTGGGACTGCTGGTCGTGGCCAGTCGCCGCCGCATCATGGCCGACGACAACACCACAGGCCACGTCTGGGACGAGAACCTGCGTGAACTGAACAACCCGCTGCCTCGCTGGTGGATGTGGCTGTTCGTCATCACCGTGGTCTTCGCGGCGGTTTACCTGGCCTTCTATCCGGGCCTGGGCACGAACCCCGGCAGCCTCCAATGGACCAGCCAGAACCAGTACGAAGGCGAACAGGCCAAGGCCCGTGCCGCGATGGCGCCGGTCTACGCCCGGTTCACGACCATGACGGCCGAAGAACTGGCCAAGGACCCGGTGGCCATGGGCATCGGCCAGCGCCTGTTCCTGAACACCTGCGCCGGGTGCCATGGTTCCGACGCCCGCGGCAGCAAGGGCTTCCCGAACCTGGCGGACAGCGACTGGCTGGGCGCGCACGACCTGGACGCCATCAAGAAGACCATCATGGAAGGCCGCACCGGCAACATGCCGCCCATGGGCGCGGCGGTGGGTACGGCGGAGGACGTGAAGAACGTGGCCAACTACGTGCTGAGCCTTTCCGGCAGCGCGCACAACGACATCGCAGCCCAACTCGGCAAGGCCAAGTTCG
Organism: uncultured beta proteobacterium; assembly: GCA_963750785.1. Classification (GTDB taxonomy): domain Bacteria; phylum Pseudomonadota; class Gammaproteobacteria; order Burkholderiales; family Burkholderiaceae_C; genus Rubrivivax. The sequence continues at coordinate 79,165 of CAVVSC010000018.1, forward strand.
GTGCCTGCGCCGCCTGCCACGGGCCTGATGGCAAGGGCAACCAGGCCATCGGCGCCCCCAACCTGACGGACAAGATCTGGCTGCATGGCTGGGGCGAGCAGGCCATCATCAGCATGGTCAATGCCGGCAAGACCAACGTCATGCCGGCCCAGGGCCGCTTGCTGACACCTGAGCAGGTGCATGTGCTGGCCGGCTATGTGCTGAGCCTGTCCGCTTCTCAGCGCGTGGCCGCCAACTGAGCAAGGACGCTGCTTGAACGAGGCTGCCGTTCCCAAACCAGTTGCCGCACCGGCCGGGGCGGCGGCTGACGACACCTGGCAGATCGTCAGCCTGTACCAGAAGCAGAAAAAGATCTACCCGCGCGCGGTGTCCGGCTGGTTCGCCGGCTGGCGCTGGGCGATGGTGTGGATCACCCAGCTGGTGTTCTATGGCCTGCCCTGGCTGGAATGGCATTCGCGCCAAGCGGTGCTGTTCGACCTGGGCGCGCGGCGCTTCTACATCTTCGGCCTGGTGCTGTACCCGCAGGACTTCATCTACCTGACGGGCTTGCTCATTGTCTCGGCCTACGCACTGTTCCTGTTCACCGCGGTGGCAGGGCGGCTGTGGTGTGGCTACGCCTGCCCCCAGACGGTCTACACCGAGATCTTCATGTGGGTCGAACGGCACCTGGAAGGCGACCGAATGCAGCGCATCAAGCTGGATGCGGCTCCCTGGTCCATCAACAAGTTCATGCGCAAGGGCGGCAAGCAGGCGATCTGGATTGCCATTGCCCTGTGGACCGGCTTCACCTTCGCTGGCTACTTCACGTCCATACACGCCTTGGGCCAGTCGGTCTTCTCCTTTGGCCTGGGTCCTTGGGAGACTTTCTGGATCCTCTTCTACGGCTTTGCCACCTACGGCTTTGCCGGCTACATGCGCGAGCAGGTCTGCAAATACATGTGCCCCTACGCGCGCTTCCAGAGCGCGATGTTCGACAAGGACACACTGATCATCAGCTACGACGCGGAACGGGGTGAACCGCGCGGCACGCGGGGCCGCAAGACGGACCTGAAGGCCGCCAAGCTGGGCGCTTGCATCGACTGCGAGTTGTGCGTCCAGGTCTGTCCGACGGGCATCGACATCCGCAAGGGCCTGCAGTACGAATGCATTGGCTGCGCGGCCTGCATCGACGTCTGCGACGGTGTGATGGACAAGATGCAGTACCCGCGGGGCCTCATCCGCTACGACACGCTGAACGGCATGCGGCAGCACTTGAGCCGCGGCCTGGAACTGCGCCGCATCCTGCGGCCGCGTGTGTTGGTTTACACCGCTGTGCTGGGCATCATCAGCGCCAGCCTGCTGGCCGGGCTGTTGCTGCGTGCACCGTACCGGGTGGACGTGGTCCGGGACCGTGGCACATTGGCGCGCATCGTGGACGACGGCTGGATCGAAAATGTGTATCGCCTGCAGATCATGAACGCCACCGAACGGCCGATGACGCTGCGCGTGAAGGCGGAAGGACTGCCGCAACTGACCAGCGACCTGAAAACAGACGTGCAGTTGCAGCCTGCTGAAGCACGGTGGGTTGTCGTGGCCGTTCGTGTGCCACCGGAGGCCGCCGCCATGGCCGGTGCGGGCAGCCACCCGATCCGTTTTGAAGTGAGCGAGGCGGGCAAGTCCAAGGGGGACGACGAACGCCATGTCAGCGAAAAATCTACTTTCATGGTGCCGCGCTGATGCGGCCCTTTCCAGGAGACGCCCATGTCTGACTCTGCAAGCAAGGCCCCAGGCACCACGACGGCCTGGTGGCGCCTGCCCATCGTCTGGATGGTGATTGGCGGCCCGGCCATCGTGGTGCTGGCAAGCTTCGCCACGCTGGCGCTGGCCATCCTCTACCCGGACCCGGTGCTCAGCACCCAGGTGTCGGACCGTTCCGTGATGCCGGCCGTCCAGGCCCGCAACCACGCGGCCACTCCGCAACGCTGACCAGAGCGACATCACCGTGAATCGGATTGTCCGGCGTGCAGCGGCCATTTCCTGGCCGGCCTTCCTGGTCGCGGCGGTGCTGGAAGTGGCAGTCTTCGCCTTTGTCGACCCCAAGTCGCTGCACACGCTGGAAGGGTCCAGCCTGGCCCTGTCAGACGTGGCGATCTATTCAATCGCCTTTCTGGGGTTCTGGGCTTGCACGACGGTGGCCTGTGGCCTGGCCGTGCTGCTGGAACGCAGCGCCGACGACATCAACGCCGAGCCGCTGGCCGACGCCTGAACAAACCGCGTGCCGACGGGGCTCAGCAGCCGGAGCCGTTCACCAGCTTTTGCAGCGCGTCAGGATCGAGCACCTCGATGTGGCGCTGCTTCACGTTCAGGATGCCTTCTTCCTGGAAGTGCGAAAACGCCCGGCTCACCGTTTCCAGTTTCAGGCCGAGGTAGCTGCCGATCTCTTCACGCGTCATGCGCAGGATCAGCGAACTGGACGAGAAACCGCGGGTGCGCAGGCGCTGCGTCAGGTTCAGCAGAAACGCTGCCAGGCGCTCTTCGGCCCGCATGCTGCCCAGCAGCAGCATCACACCATGGTCGCGGACGATCTCGCGGCTCATGATCTTGTGGAAGTGACGCTGCAGGTCAGACAGCTCGCGTGACAGGTCTTCCAGTTGCTGGTACGGGATGACGCAGACCTGGGAATCTTCCAGCGCCAGCGCGTCGCAGGTGTGGCGCTCGGTACCGATGCCGTCCAGGCCGATCAATTCACCCGCCATCTGAAATCCGGTGACCTGATCGCGGCCGTCCTCGGACGACACGCAGGTCTTGAAGAAGCCGGTGCGCACAGCGTACAAGGACGTGAATGCGTCGCCAGCACGGAACAAGGCTTCACCACGCCCCACCGCACGGCGGGTGGCCACGATGTCGTCCAGGCGGTCCATCTGGGCGGTGGAAATTCCCACTGGAAGGCACAATTCCCGCAAGTTGCAGCTGGAACAGGCAACCTTGAAGGGTTCGAGACGGACGACAGGAATGGCGGCTTGCATGGCTGGTACGGTCCGGGAGCAGACCGGAAGTATCGCCCAAAGGCACCCGGTGCTGGCCCCGCTTGCCCTCTTGACAAGCGCTTGCGCTGGATCAAGCCCGCTTCGGCATGCTTTGGCAAAGTGCGGCCCATGAGCTTGGCCGCCCCCCCATCCACGCCCCTGCAACCGGTTTCCTTGAGTGACGAACAGCTGCGCAAGCTGGACGTGCCGGGCCCGCGGTACACCTCCTACCCCACCGCCGACCGCTTCGTCGAGGCCTTTGGACCGGCCGAGTACCGCCAGGCCTTGCGTCAACGCGCCGAAGGCGCGGTGGTGGGCGGCACGCCGCCGCTGTCGTTGTACGTGCACATCCCGTTCTGTGAGTCCGTGTGCTACTACTGCGCCTGCAACAAGATCATCACCAAGCACCACAGTCGCGGGGCCGACTACCTGCAGTGGCTGCAGCGCGAGATTGACCTCCACAAGGAAGTGCTGGGCGCGCCCAAGGGCGTGTCACAACTGCACCTGGGGGGGGGATCGCCGACTTTTCTTTCCGACGACGAACTGGGCCAGTTGATGGCCATGCTGCGCGGCGCCTTCAAATTGCTGCCCGCGGCGGAGTTGTCGATCGAAGTCGATCCCCGAACGGCCTCACGCGAACGGCTGCGCAACCTGTCGGCCATGGGCTTCAACCGCATCAGCTTCGGTGTGCAAGACTTCGATGCCGACGTCCAGGTCGCCGTCCACCGCGTGCAGCCGTATGAACAGGTGGCCGAACTGGTGTCCGAGGCACGCGCGCTCCAGTTTGAGTCGATCAACGCGGACTTGATCTACGGTCTGCCCAAGCAAACACCCGAGTCCTTTGCCCGCACCATTGCCCAAGTGGCGGAGTTGCGGCCGTCGCGCATTGCGCTCTACGCCTACGCCCACCTGCCACAGCGCTTCAAGCCGCAACGCCGTATCGAAGGCAACGCCTTGCCGACAGGCGAACAGCGCGTCCGCATGCTGGGCGATGCCTTGGCAGGTTTCACCCGCAGCGGCTATGACTACATCGGCATGGACCACTTTGCGTTGCCGGGCGATTCGCTGGCCGTGGCCAAGCGACAGGGCCGGCTGCACCGCAATTTCCAGGGTTACAGCACACAGCCCGACTGCGACCTGATTGCGCTGGGCGTGTCGTCAATCGGCCGCATTGGCGCCACCTACAGCCAGAATGCCAAGACCCTGGAGGAGTACCAGGACGCGCTCGCTCAGGGCAATTTCCCGGTCGTGCGGGGGCTGACGCTCAGCCGCGACGACCTGTTGCGCCGGGCGGTCATCATGGCGCTGATGTGCCAGGGCAGGGTGGAGTTCGAGTCCATCGAGCTGGCCCATCTCGTCAAGTTCCACGACACCTTCCAACCCGAAATGGCGCGTCTGAAGGACATGCAGGACATGGGTCTGGTTCAGTTGAGCGATCAGGACATCCAGGTGACCGCCACGGGTTGGTACTTCGTGCGCGCCGTGGCCATGGTGTTTGACAAGCACCTGCAGTCAGACCAGGCGCGCGTGCGCTTCTCTCGCGTCATCTGAAATTTGGATGCGCTGCTCATTGCCAGCGCCACTGCGCTGGGCCTTGCCGGGCTGCCGCACTGCGCGGCGATGTGCGCAGCACCTTGCGCGGCGGCTTGCGGCGGGACGTCTGCCGACTTTGGTGCCCGTGCGATCGCCTTTCAACTGGCGCGCATGGCCGCCTATGCGACGGCCGGTGCTCTGGCGGCGGGCAGTGTGGGCGCCTTGGTCAGCCTGTCGCAGTGGAGTCCAGCGATGCGGCCCGTGTGGGCCTTGTTCCATGCCGGTGTGTTGTCACTGGGATTCTGGTTTCTCTGGCAAGGTCGCCAGCCCGCGTGGATGAGCCGCCTGGGACGTGCGCCAATCCAGGAATCGACCGACCTGCCTCAAGGCTGGCAACGCATGCAGGGCCCCCTGCGCGCAGGCGCTGCCGGCGCCTTGTGGGTGGCCTGGCCCTGCGGCTTGCTGCAATCTGCCCTGCTGGTGGCCGCCTTGGCCAACACGCCAGCTGGCGGTGCCTTGGCGATGGCAGGTTTTGCGCTGGCCTCTTCGGCCGGGTTGATGGCCGGGCCGTGGCTGTGGGCACGGGTGCGGCAGGGCGGCGCGGCGAAGCTCTCTGAGGTCGGCTTGATCCGTGTGTCGGGCGTGCTGCTGGTGCTGGGGTCTGGATTTGCCTTGGGTCGCGGGGTCTGGCACCAGGTGGCTGCCTATTGCGGCTGGGCCTGAAGGTGCGGCCGCTCGCACGCCATTCGAGGCGACCACCGAGACGCCGGCCGGCGAGACTGGATCGACAGCCCCCGTGAACTAAAATCACGCGCTCACTTCGCACCGTCCGCCGTGCTGATTGGCCGGCTCTGGAGACCTGATTCATGTACCAGCACATCAAGGTGCCCACGCAAGGGCAGAAGATCACTGTCAATGCGGACTTCTCGCTCCTGGTGCCCGACCAGCCGGTCATTCCCTACATCGAAGGTGACGGCACGGGGCAGGACATCACGCCGGTGATGCTGAAGGTGGTGGACGCGGCAGTTGCCAAGAGCTACGGCGGCAAGCGCAAGATCCACTGGATGGAGGTCTACGCGGGCGAAAAGTCCACCAGGATCTACGGCCCGGACGTCTGGCTGCCCGAAGAGACCTTGCAGGCCGTGCGTGACTACGCGGTGTCCATCAAGGGGCCACTGACCACGCCCGTCGGTGGTGGCATCCGCAGCCTGAATGTCGCGCTGCGCCAGGAACTGGATCTGTACGTGTGCCTGCGTCCCATTCAGTACTTCAAGGGCGTGCCCAGCCCGCTGAAGGAGCCGGAAAAGACGCACATGGTGATCTTCCGTGAGAACAGCGAAGACATCTACGCAGGCATTGAATACGAGGCCGAGAGCGACAAGGCCAAGAAGCTGATCAAGTTCCTCGTCGAAGAGATGGGTGTGAAGAAGATCCGCTTCCCCGACACCAGCGGCATCGGCATCAAGCCTGTCAGCCGCGAGGGCACCGAAAGGCTGGTGCGCAAGGCCTTGCAGTACGCCATCGACAATGACAAGCCCAGTGTGACCATCGTGCACAAGGGCAACATCATGAAGTTCACCGAAGGTGCCTTCCGCGATTGGAGCTATGACCTGGCACAACGCGAATTCGGTGCCGCGCCGATCGACGGCGGCCCATGGTGCAAATTCAAGAACCCGAAGACGGGCCGCGACATCGTCGTCAAGGACTCCATCGCCGACGCTTTCCTGCAGCAGATCCTGCTGCGCCCGGCGGAGTACTCGGTGGTTGCCACCCTCAATCTGAATGGCGACTACATCAGTGACGCGCTGGCCGCCCAGGTTGGCGGCATCGGCATCGCCCCGGGCGCCAACCTGAGCGACAGCGTTGCGATGTTCGAAGCCACCCACGGCACGGCGCCCAAGTACGCGGGCAAGGACTACGTGAACCCAGGTTCCGAGATCCTGAGCGCCGAGATGATGCTGCGCCACATGGGCTGGACCGAAGCAGCCGACCTCATCATCCGCAGCATGGAAAAGTCCATTGCCAGCAAGAAGGTCACCTATGACTTCGCCCGCCTGATGGAAGGCGCCACACAGGTGTCATGCAGCGGCTTTGGCCAGGTCATGATTGACCAGATGTGACCCGGTTCCAGGGCGTCGCACGACGTCCGCAGTGCTTTCCGCCAAGCCCCAGATCGTAGATTCGACTGGGGCTGCTTCGTTGCGCCTGGGGCGGATAGGGGGTGGTCAATCTGACGGCGCGATGGTGCGACGGTGCGCTGCAGAACAGACCCAGCCGCCGGGGGAGCCTAAGGTGGACGCTGCCGATAGAACGATCGGCAGAAAGGTTGGCTCGATGCACGGACCCCAGACCTCGCGTGACGCCGCGGCGCGCGCCCTTGAGGCTTGATGCCGCCGCTGCTGCTGGCCGCAAGCGCACTGGCCTTGGGCTGGATCTTGCTGCCGTTTTACGGCGCGATCATGTGGGCGCTCATCATCGCGATGCTGTTCGGGCCCGTCCACCGAAGGCTGCTGCAGAAGCTGAAGCTTCGGCGCAACCTCGCGGCGGGTCTGGTGATGCTGCTGGTGGTGGTGGTCGGCGTGCTGCCCTTTGCGTTGATGACCGCAGCGCTGGCGCGCGAAGCTTCGGTCGTCTACCAACGCATCGATTCGGGCCAATGGAGTCCGGCGGACTACCTGCACGGGCTGTTCGATACCCTGCCCAGCTGGGTGGTTGCGCTGCTGGACCGTGCGGGTGTTGCGGACTTTGATGTCTTCCAACACCAGGTCACCGCCGGCTTGGCGCAAGGCAGCCAGTTCATCGCGAAACAGGCCTTCGGCATCGGCTTGGACACCTTCGGCTTTGTGGCCAGCCTGGGTGTAAGTCTGTACCTGGCCTTCTTCCTCGTTCGGGACGGTGTCGAGTTGGCGCAGATCGCCGAATCCGCAATGCCGGTGCCGCCGCAATTCAAGCGCGAACTGGTGAACAAGTTCCTGGCGGTGGTGCGGGCAACTGTCAAGGGCAGCCTGCTGGTCGCAGCCATACAGGGCATGCTGGGCGGCATCGCTTTCTGGGTCCTCGACATCAAGGGGGCCTTGCTCTGGGCCGCTCTGATGGCATTCGTTTCGCTGTTTCCAATGGTCGGAGCCGCCATCGTCTGGGCACCTGTCGCCGCGTACTACTTCATCACCGGCGCCTTCTGGCAATGCCTGGCGCTCGTCGCCTATGGCGTCCTGGTGATCGGGCTGGCAGACAACCTGCTTCGGCCTGTGCTGGTCGGTAAAGATGCCGGTATGCCGGACTACGTGGTGATGATCACCACGCTGGGCGGCATGGCGGTGTTTGGCATCAATGGATTCATCATCGGACCGACGATTGCAGCGATGTTCATCGCCGTCTGGCACCTGTCGATATCGCCAAGGGCCCAGATGCCGTGAGCGCGACGGCGACACCTTGACGGGTGCCTCTGGATGAAGGGCCCGGAACTGCCGGCCGGGACTACCCACGCGCGGATGTCAATCGCGCCCGGGCTGCGCGGATGTCTGCGCAGACACCACCAAGTTCTGTTCCCGTTCGCCATCGCACGGACGGAATCACTTGAACCCTCGAAGCTGCAGACAGGTCCTCCCACGTGGACCCATCAATTGGAAATGGATCTGTATGAAGAAGAACAATGGATCGTTGCTCTTACCTGCCGCCTTGGCTGCAGCGTTGGTGCTGGGCGCATGCAGCAAGGCACCTGAACCAGCGGTGACAGTCGCGCCGCCGGTCGTTGGCAACGTCTCGGACATCGATGTGACCGAACACGTCAAGACGGCCTTGCAGCGGAACGATTTGCTCAAGGGATTCAACATCGAAGTCGTCACGTTGCAAGGCGACGTGCGCTTGATTGGCGTCGTCGACAGCCAGGCCCAGATCGACGAAGCGAACCGCGTAGCGCGTGCCTCAGATGGCGCTCACACCATCCATGACGAACTGAAGCTGAAGCAGTAAGGTTCAGAGGTGTTCGATCGCCCGGTCTGCACAAGGGTTCGGCGGACCATGCTCGGCACTGTGGCCCTGGTGCTGCTCATGCAGGTGTCGGTCGGTTCGGCCACGCCGATTTGCCGGTGGGTGAATAACGGCGGGCGCACGCAGATGGCGTCTGTGGTTCCGGACAAGTACAAGGCGGTCGCCAACTGCACCGACTCCCAGGCCTATGAGCTTTCTGCCGAGCAAAGGCTTGCAGCAGAGCAAGCTGCGGCACGGAACAAGGCTCGCGCAAGGGCGGCGGCGGCCCGGCCGCCCGCGGTCAAGGCGGCAAGAGCCGAAAGTCCCGCTCCTGCTGCCGTCCGCACTGATCTGAAGCGGCCCCAAGAAGTCATCACAGACTCCACAGACTGCAAGGCTGCATGGCGCATCTATGCCGAGAGCGTGGAATGCTTTGGGCCCTACCGGACCGCGCCAGGCGCGACCAGACCGGAAGGCTTCGACCGGTGCAAGGTGGTGATCAGTCCTGAGTCCCGCTGCGGTCCACCCAGCAACTGAATTGCAGGCTGCTGCGGAGCGCCCGCAAGCCGATCATGGTTCGGTTTGGGCTGCAGCGTCCAAACGGTCTTGCTCCAACTCGGGGGCCAACAAGCGGATGTTCTGGGCCAGGCTGCCCTTCGGCCCATCGACCAGTTCATAGCTGACCGCGCTGCCCTGCTTGAGGGTCCTGAAGCCTTCCATCTGGACGGCCGAGAAGTGCGCGAAGACGTCTGCGCCGCCACCTTCAGGCTGGATGAAGCCAAATCCCTTGGCGTCGTTGAACCATTTGACTGTGCCGGTCGCCATCTGGACCCTCTGTTTGCTGCCTGCGCTGGCCCAGTATTGAGCGAAGCAGCCCAAGTGTCAAGCAGGCGATACATGTCCAGTCGACATGCGTAATTGACACTTGCGGACAATGGCCCCTCGGGGATCGGAGCGTGAAGGCCGGAAAGAAGCCCGTGCTCCGCCCTTGAACACGACCAATTCAGATCAATATCACACGACAGAAACCCTGCTGGCGTGCAACCGTGCAGCCAGAAACCAAGTCGATAGAATGAGTCATGCCCGACGAAACGCCACCAATGCCTGCACCGCCAGCACCACCGGCCCGCGAGCCGGATGGGGTGGTGGTCGCGGAGCGGAAGGCGGCCAAGACCAAGCCACCGACGCTGTACCAGGTGGTCTTGCTGAACGATGACTACACGCCTATGGAGTTCGTCGTGATGGTGCTCCAGAGGTTCTTTCAGCGTGATATGGATACGGCCACACACATCATGCTGAAGATCCATCACGAAGGCCGCGGCATCTGTGGTGTCTACCCGAAAGATGTCGCCGCAACGAAGGTCGAGCTGGTGCTCACGGCTGCCCGCCGTGAAGGGCACCCTCTGCAATGCATTATGGAGGCCGCATGATCGCGCAAGAGCTTGAAGTCAGCCTGCACATGGCGTTTGTCGAGGCGCGCCAGCAGCGCCACGAATTCATCACGGTGGAACACCTGTTGATGGCGCTTCTGGACAACCCGTCCGCTGCAGAAGTGCTGCGCGCATGCGCCGCCAACATCGAGGACCTGCGCAAGAGCCTGTCCACCTTCATCAAGGAAAACACGCCCACGGTGGGTGGATCCGAAGAGGTGGACACGCAACCCACGCTCGGCTTCCAGCGCGTGATCCAGCGCGCCATCATGCACGTGCAGAGCACGGGCAGCGGCAAGAAGGAAGTCACCGGTGCCAATGTGCTGGTGGCTATCTTCGGCGAGAAGGATTCGCACGCTGTCTACTACCTCCACCAGCAGGGCGTCACGCGCCTGGACGTGGTGAATTTCATCGCCCACGGCATCAAGAAAAGTGATCCGCCCGAACCCGCCAAGAACAACGAGAGTTCGGGCCAGGAAGGCGAAAAGGAAGAGGGTGGTGGCAGCGACGCCAAGGGCTCGCCCTTGGAGCAGTTCACGCAGAACCTGAACCAGCAAGCCCGCGAAGGGAAGATCGACCCCTTGATTGGCCGCGAAAACGAGGTCGAGCGGGTGATCCAGGTGCTGTGCCGCCGCCGAAAGAACAACCCGCTGCTCGTCGGTGAGGCCGGCGTGGGCAAGACCGCCATTGCCGAAGGCCTGGCCTGGCGCATCACGCAAAACGACGTGCCGGAAGTTCTTGGCGACGCCACGGTGTATGCGCTGGACATGGGCGCGCTGCTGGCGGGCACCAAGTACCGCGGGGACTTCGAACAGCGCCTGAAGGGCGTCCTGAAGCAGTTGAAGGATCACCCGAACGCGATCCTGTTCATCGACGAAATCCACACGCTGATTGGCGCTGGTGCGGCCAGCGGCGGCACCCTGGACGCCTCCAACCTGCTCAAGCCTGCGCTGAGCAGTGGCGCCATGAAGTGCATCGGTGCGACCACCTTCACCGAATACCGCGGCATCTTCGAGAAGGACGCCGCCCTCTCGCGTCGCTTCCAGAAGGTGGACGTGGTGGAGCCGACGGTCGAGCAGACCATCGAGATCCTGAAGGGCCTGAAGTCGCGCTTTGAAGAGCACCACAGCGTCAAGTACGCCGTGGGTGCACTGCAGGCCGCGGCGGAACTGTCGGCCAAGTACATCAATGATCGCCACTTGCCGGACAAGGCCATCGACGTCATCGACGAAGCCGGCGCTGCCCAGCGCATCCTGCCCGCCAACAAGCGCAAGAAGACCATCACACGCGCCGAGGTGGAAGAGATCGTCGCCAAGATCGCCCGCATCCCGCCGCAAAGCGTCAGCAGCGACGACCGCAGCAAGCTCAAGCTGCTGGACCGGGACCTGAAGCAGGTGGTGTTCGGTCAAGACCCCGCAATCGACGCGCTGGCCGCCAGCATCAAGATGGCCCGTTCGGGCCTGGGCAAGGGCGACAAGCCGATTGGCAGCTTCCTGTTCAGCGGCCCCACGGGTGTGGGCAAGACCGAAGTCGCCAAGCAATTGGCCTATGTGCTGGGCATCGACCTGATCCGCTTCGACATGTCGGAATACATGGAGCGCCATGCGGTGAGTCGGCTGATCGGCGCGCCCCCGGGCTACGTGGGTTTTGACCAGGGCGGCTTGCTGACGGAAGCCGTCACGAAGAAGCCGCACGCCGTGCTACTGATGGACGAGATCGAGAAGGCGCATCCGGATGTCTTCAACGTGCTGCTGCAGGTCATGGACCACGGCACCTTGACGGACAACAACGGGCGCAAGGCCGACTTCCGCAACGTGATCATCATCATGACCACCAATGCGGGCGCCGAGACCATGAACAAGTCGACCATCGGCTTCACCAACAAGCGCGAGCAGGGTGACGAAATGGCCGACATCAAGCGCCTGTTCACGCCCGAGTTCCGTAACCGGCTGGATGCCATCGTCAACTTCCGCGCGCTGGACGAAGAGATCATCCTGCGCGTGGTCGACAAGTTCCTGCTGCAGCTGGAAGGCCAACTGGCGGAGAAGAAGGTGGAAGTCACCTTCACCGACCCGCTGCGCAAGTACCTGGGCAAGAAGGGTTTCGATCCGCTGATGGGCGCACGCCCCATGCAGCGCCTGATCCAGGACACCATCCGCCGCGCGCTGGCCGACGAACTGCTGTTCGGCCGACTGGTGGACGGTGGCCGCCTCACGGTGGACATGGACGCCAACGACGAGGTGCAACTGGACATCCAGCCGCCCAAGAAGAGCGACAAGCCGAAGGCGGAAGCCACGCCCGCCTGATCGGCAGGCACCCGGCTTTCAGCCGGCTGCTTTCTCCGACCCGCCCGCCGATGCGCCCCGCGCCGGCGGGCGTTCCTTTTTGGGGTCCTGGCCGTAGAAGCGCCGCAGCAGGTCGTAGAAGGCCGGATGCTCCGACAGCAAGCCTGCTGGATCGACAAAGAAGCTCTCACTGGCCACTGCGAAGAACTCATCTGGCCCATGTGCCGCGTACGGGTCGATAGCGGTGTGCTCTTCGGATTCCACCCGGGCGACGAGGCGCTTGAACTCGTCGTCCAAGGTCTGCACCCACTGGCCGCGGGGAATATGGGCAGGCAAGGGTGGCACCCCGTCGGGCTCACCATTGGCAGCGTCCAGCACATGGGCGAACTCGTGGATGACCACGTTGCAGGCCTGTTGGCTGCTCCGCCCGGCCGCGCGCACATCGGGCCAGGACAGCATCAGCGGGCCGCCCTGCACAAACTCACCGACCAGCGTGTCGTCGTACTCGTGCACGACACCATCTTCGTCCTCGTGGCTGCGTGGCACCACCACCGCGCCTGGGTGCACCACGATCCCGACAAAACTGTCGTATGCACCCAGTCCCAAGCGCAACACCGGCAACGCCGCCTGCGCAGCGATGGACACGGCCAGCATGTCGGTAAGTTTGAGTCCACCCACGACGCTGAATTCCTTGCGGTCCAGCAGCAGACTGGTCAGCCGGCGGAGCTCCGCACCATCAGCCGGGTCGCGACGTTGCAAGAAGGGGTAGCGGACCAGGGTGCGCTTCCACAGGTCATCTGGTATGGCCCGCCGGCTGACGGCGGCGGCTTCGCGCCGCCGTTGCAGGTGCTGCCACCAGTTGCCGATCACCGCAGGCGCCTGGGCCACTCAGGCCGAATCGGGTGACAAGCGCTGCAAGCCCTGACGGGTCAGCCGCAGCACCTCGGCGCGCGGACGCGAGTCGTCCAGGTCCCAGTCGCTGAGCACGTGACGCTCATAGCCCAGCGCCAGCGCATTGCGGCCGGGTCGGTGCGTGTGGCCGTGGACCAGTTCCGTCGTGCCCGCTGCCCGCAGCCAGCGCACGGCCTCGGCCGCATCGACGTCCGCATCCGCCGCCCCGTCGAACTGTCGGCGTGACTTGCTGGCGTGGCGGATGTCCGCCGCGATCTGCAGCCGTTCCGACAGGGGCCGCGCCAGGAATGCCGCCTGCCATGCGGGCGAGCGCACCTCGGCACGGAAGGCCTGGTAGGGCGCATCTCCAAGGCAGAGTGCATCGCCGTGCGTGAGCAGCACCCGCTGGCCCCAGGCATTCAGCAAAGTAGGGTCCTTCAAGGCGACCATCCCGGCGCGGCGCAACAGGCCCGCACCCGCCAGGAAGTCGCGGTTGCCGACCATGAACCACAGTGCGCGATGGGCCGAGGCCCGGGCCAGCATGTCCACGCAGTCGCGCTCGAAGCCGTGCTCGGCCATGTCATCGCCCACCCAGGCCTCGAACAGGTCACCCAGGATCAGGACGGCGTTGGCCGACGTGCGTGCCAGGTACTGCGAAAAGGCCGCGTAGGTTTGCGGCAAGGCCTCGCTCAGGTGAAGATCGGACACCATGTCGATGGTGTGCCAGGCATCCTGCGCCGCCAGCTCAGCAAAGCTGGGCAGCGGCGGTGACGAGGGGGCCTGCACCGCGGGCTTTGGCGACTCAGTCGACCGCGGTCACGCGCTGGATCACCACGTCTTCCATCGGCACGTCCTGGTGGCCGCCCTTGCTGCCGGTGCGGACCTTTTCAATCGCGTCCACAACGTCCGTTCCGTCAACGACCTTGCCAAACACGGCATAGCCCCAACCTTGGGAGTTCTCGGCCTTGAAGTCGAGGAAGCTGTTGTCGGTGGCGTTGATGAAGAACTGCGCCGTGGCCGAATGCGGGTCGCTGGTACGCGCCATGGCCAGGGTGTAGTGCTTGTTCTTCACGCCATTGTTGGCCTCATTCTTGATCGGGGCCATGGTGGACTTCTGCTTCATGCCTACCTCGAATCCACCGCCCTGGATCATGAAGCCCTTGATGACACGGTGGAACACCGTGCCGTCATAGTGGCCTGCTTTGGCGTAGGCCAGGAAGTTGGCAGTGGACAGCGGCGCGTTGGCCTCATCGAGTTCGACGCGAATGGCGCCGGCGCTGGTGTCAATCTGGACGGTCTTGCTCATGTCATTTCTCCAATGTGGCTTTGCGGATGGTCACGGGTGTGACCGGCAGGTTTTGATGCACGCCGCGCGACTGCGTGGGCTCGGCCTTGATCTTGTCGACGACGTCCATGCCGTCCACGACCTTGCCGAACACGGCATAGCCGTTGCCGTCGCGTGCGTTGGGTTGGTCCAGGAACAGGTTGTCGACCACGTTGATGAAGAACTGCGACGTCGCGGAATCCGGGTCGCTGGTGCGAGCCATGGCAATGCTGCCCCTCACGTTGGACAAGCCGCTGCGGCTTTCCAGCGGGATGGTGGCACGCACGGGCTTTTCGCTGAGGTCGGACTTGTAGCCGCCGGTCTGGATCATGAACGTGGGAATGACGCGGTGAAAGATCAGTCCGTCGTAATGCCCGGCTTTGACGTAGGCCAGAAAGTTGGCGACGGTCTTGGGCGCCTTGTCCGCATCCAGTTCCAGCACGATGTCACCTTGCGATGTCGCCAGGCGAACCTTTTGGGCGAATGCGGGCAAGGCCATCAACAGCGCAGCGCCAGCGCAGAGGGTGGTGATCCAGGGACGTGAAAGTTTCATGGTGAATCTCCGGTCATGGGCGCGGACTTGCAGCGCGGCGCCGAGTCTAGCGGGCTGGCGATGCACCTGATGGCGGCTGAGGGACCGCGCCGGGCAAGGACCCGGACGCCACCAAGGCTCGGGCGGCGTCCAGACGGCGCATCAGTCGCGCGTCCAGCGGCCCTGCACTGGCTGCCTGTTCCCACGCCTGCACCGCCAGCATCAGGTGGACTTCGCCCAGATTGGCGCGTGCGGTGCGGTGCCCAGGGTCGTTGCGCAGCGCAGTTTCCAGTGCCTGGCGAGCCATTTCAAGGCGGCCGGCACGCACCTGCAGCAAGGCGATGTTGTTGTAGGGCTCGGGCAATTCTGGAAACTCCTGGGCCAGTTGCATGAAGGACTCCAGCGCCTCCGCATTGCGCCGCAAGTCCATCAGCACCACGGCGCGCAGAAAACGCGCCTGCGTGTCGCGCGGATCCTGGGTGGCGGCCGATTCGGTGGCGCGCAAGGCAGCCGCCAGGTCACCTTTGGCGGAGAGGTTCTGCACCTCGGTGATCAAGTCTGCCTGGGCGCTTGCGCAAATCAGCAGCAAGGCCGCAGCGAGGGCGCGCGGCACGGTCAGAAGCAGGGGCATGTGCGGGTGGGAAGGGGCGGCGGCGCAGGGCGGCAAACGGCGGCCCAACAGCAGGGTGGCCGGTATACTGCCTTCATTCTATCGGCGCCCCCTGGCCTGGCCAGATGCGCGGCGCCCACGGTGCCGCAGCGCCGTCTTATCACCCGCCATGACGCTACGCATCCACAACACGTTGACGCGCCGCCTGGAGCCTTTCCAGCCGATCGACCCTGGCCATGTGCGCATGTACGTGTGCGGCATCACCGTGTACGACCTGTGCCACCTGGGACATGCGCGTATGGTGCTGGCCTTCGACACGGTCTACCGCTGGTTGCTGGCCAGCGGCCTGCGCGTCACCTACGTGCGCAACATCACCGACATCGAAGACAAGATCATCCGCCGTGCGGTGGAGCGGGGCGTCACGATCCGCCAGCTGACCGACGAGATGATTGCCGCCATGCACAGCGACTTCGCGGCCCTGGGCGCGGCCACACCCACGCACGAGCCGCGCGCCACAGATTACGTGCCGCAGATGTTGGACCTCATCGGCAAGCTCAAGGACAAGGGCCTGGCCTACCAGGCCGGAACTTCGGAAGCCCCCGGTGACGTGAACTTCGCCGTGCGCCGCCTGCCGGGCTACGGCAAACTCTCCGGCAAGAGCCTGGACGAGTTGCGTGCCGGTGAGCGCGTGGCCGTTTTGGGCGACAAGGAAGACCCGCTGGACTTCGTGCTGTGGAAGTCCGCCAAGTCCGAAGAGCCCGATGACGCCAGGTGGCCCAGCCCCTACGGTGCCGGTCGGCCGGGCTGGCACATTGAATGTTCGGCCATGAGCGAGGCGCTGCTGGGCGCGCCGTTTGACATCCACGGCGGCGGCATGGACCTGACCTTTCCGCACCACGAAAACGAGATCGCACAGAGCGAAGGCGCCAGTGGTGGCGAATTCGTCCGCACCTGGATGCACAACGGCTTCCTGAACGTCGACGACACGAAGATGTCGAAGAGCCTGGGCAACTTCTTCAC
The DNA here is from genome assembly GCA_963750785.1 of uncultured beta proteobacterium. GTDB lineage: Bacteria > Pseudomonadota > Gammaproteobacteria > Burkholderiales > Burkholderiaceae_C > Rubrivivax. Next base: position 95,764 of record CAVVSC010000018.1, read on the forward strand.
CATCGCCGACGTGCTGAAAGTGTTCGACGGCGAATCCGTCCGCTTCTTCATGCTGCGGACGCACTACCGCAGCCCGTTCAATTTCAGCGACACGCTCCTGGACGAGGCGCGAAACGGTCTGCGGCGTCTGTACACCGCGCTCCAGTCGGCCGGTGATGTGCCGCCGCTGCTGACCGTCGATTGGTCCGAGCCACGTGCCGCCGCCTTCAAGGCTGCCATGGACGACGACTTCAACACGCCGGGCGCATTGGCGGTGCTGTTTGAACTGGCCAGCCAGGTCAACCGCGGCCAGACGGCCGATGCTGCACTGCTCAAGGCCCTGGGCGCCACGCTGGGTGTGTTGCAGGCGGAGCCGGAAGCTTTCCTCCAAGGCGGGCAGGGCGGTGTGGACGAAGTCTGGGTGCGCCAGCAGATTACCGCTCGTGCCGCCGCCAAGCAAGCGCGTGACTTCACCCAGGCAGACCGCATCCGCGCGGACCTGTTGGCGAAGGGCATTGAGCTCAAGGACTCCGCCCAGGGCACGACCTGGGTGCGCGCCTGACCCGCATGCCCAAGTCCGCCAGCAAGTCAGGGGCCGCCAGCCCCGAGCAGATCACGCCCGACATCATTCCCGCCTACTGGGACGAGGCCTGCCGCCACCTGGCCAAGCGCGACCGTGTGCTGAAAAAGCTGATCCCCAAGTTCGGCGAGGCACGGCTGCGCAGCCGTGGTGACGCCTTCACGACCTTGGCGCGTTCCATTGTCGGCCAGCAGATTTCGGTGAAGGCTGCGCAATCGGTGTGGGACCGTTTCGTGACCACCGTGGGTGGCCAGAGCACCTTGCTCAAGCCCGCTGCTGTGCAGGCTGTGGCCGTGCCGCACTTGCGCGAAGCCGGCCTGTCTGCACGCAAGGCGGAATACTTGCTGGACCTGTCGGGCCACTTCAGCGACGGCCGCGTGCACGTGGCGCGCTGGCAGGCCATGGACGACGAGGCCATCATTGCCGAACTGACGGCCATCCGCGGCATCGGCCGCTGGACAGCCGAGATGTTCCTGATCTTTCATCTCATGCGGCCCGACGTGCTGCCGCTGGACGACCTGGGTCTCATCAAAGGCATCAGCGTCAACTACTTCAGCGGTGAGCCTGTCTCGCGCGCTGAAGCCCGCGAAGTTGCCGACGCCTGGGCGCCTTTCCGCTCGGTGGCCACTTGGTATATTTGGCGCAGCCTGGACCCGGTGCCCGTGGAGTATTGATTCGATGAAGCGCCACTTTCTGGAATTTGAGCAGCCGATCTCCGAACTGGAATCCAAGATCGACGAACTGCGCTATGTGCAGAACGAATCGGCGGTGGACATCTCCGACGAGATCGACCGGCTCAGTCAAAAGAGCCAGCAGCTCACGCGCGACATCTACGCCAACCTGAGCCCCTGGCAGGTGACACAGATTGCCCGCCACCCCCAGCGTCCCTACACGCTGGACTACGTGAACGAGATCTTCACCGACTTCCACGAACTGCACGGCGACCGCCACTACGCGGACGACCTGTCGATCGTCGGCGGGCTGGCGCGCTTCAACGGGCAGGCCTGCATGGTGCTCGGTCACCAGAAAGGCCGCGACACGAAGGAGCGCACGCTGCGCAACTTCGGCATGAGCCGGCCCGAGGGCTACCGCAAGGCCCTGCGCCTGATGAAGCTGGCCGAGAAATTCGGCATGCCCGTGTTCACCTTTGTCGACACGCCGGGCGCGTACCCGGGCATCGGCGCCGAAGAGCGCGGCCAGAGCGAAGCCATCGGCCGCAACATCTTCGAAATGGCGCAGCTGGAAGTGCCCATCGTCAGCACCATCATCGGAGAAGGCGGCTCAGGCGGCGCCCTGGCCATCAGCGTGGCCGACCAGGTGCTGATGCTGCAATTCAGCGTCTACAGCGTGATTTCGCCCGAGGGATGCGCGTCCATCTTGTGGAAGACCGCCGAACGCGCGTCAGAGGCGGCCGAGGCACTGGGCATCACGGCACACCGCCTGAAGGCGCTGGGCGTGGTGGACAAAATCGTCAGCGAACCGGTGGGCGGTGCCCACCGCGACATCCCCTGGATGGCTGCGCAGCTGAAACGCGGCCTGGCCGACGCCTTGCGTCAAACCGCCGACCTGAAGCCCAAGGAACTGCTGCAGCGCCGCTACGAGCGCCTGCGCTCCTACGGCCGCTTCAGCGACACCAAGGATCGGTGAGCGTGGGCCGGCCGCGGGTTGCCGTGGCCACCAGCGGCGGGCTGGACTCCAGCGCGCTGCTTCACTGCACCCTGGCCCGAGCGAAGGCCCTGAATGTGGACGTGGTGGCGCTGCATGTCCACCATGGCCTGATGCCGCAGGCTGACGCGTGGCAGCACCAGGTTCGCCGCCAGGCCCGGCGCTGGGGCGCGGATTTTGACGTACGTCGCCTGCAGGGCGCACCGGCCAGCGGCGACAGTGTCGAGGCCTGGGCACGCGCGTGTCGCTACCGAGCGCTGGCCGACATGGCCCACGCAAACGGCTGCGAACTGGTGCTGCTGGCACACCACCGGCGGGACCAAGCCGAGACCTGGCTGCTGCAAGCTCTGCGCGGCGCGGGAGATGCGGGCCTGTCGGCCATGCCGGCGACCGCCAACCGTCAAGGACTGGTGTGGGCCAGGCCCTGGCTGGGCGAAGGGCGCGAGGCCATCGAAGCCTATGCCAGGCGCCATCGGCTCAGCTGGGTGGAAGATCCCAGCAACGCCGACCCGCGCTTTGCACGCAGCCGCCTGCGCAAGCGCTTGTGGCCGGTCTTGCAAAAGGAATTTCCGGGTGTGGAGACCACCCTGTCACAAGCCGCGCGGCATGCCCAGCTGGCGGTGGCCCTGGCGGCCGAAGCTGCTCAGCAAGACTTGCCCCTGGTGGCTGACGAGCAAGGCCTCGATCGGCAAGCGTGGCTGGACCTGACGCCAGCGCGGCGCCACAACGCGCTGCGCGGGTGGTTGATGCAGACCTTGGGCGCCTTTCCGCCGCACAGCTTGCTTGAGCGACTGTGTCTTGAACTGCCTGCCAGTCGCAGCGGCCGCTGGCCCGTGCCCAATGGATGGCTGCGTTTGCACCGGGGCCGCCTGTCCCTCGGACCCGATGAACCTGCCGACCGGCAGAAATGGCCGGATTTGCAGGCCGACCTGGCCCAGCCGGGCCGGTTGCGCCTTGAGGGCTGGGGCGGTGACCTGGTGGTGGAGGCTTGCAGCCAGGGCGGCGTTTCGCCAGCCTGGCTGCGCCAGGTGCGCGTCCATGCCCGGCAGGGCGGCGAACAGTTTCGTCTGGCGCCCATGGCCACGTCGCGCAGCTTGAAGAAGCAGTACCAGACGCTGGCGGTGCCCGCCTGGGCGCGGTCGGGGCCCTTGGTGTCCACGGTCGAAGGCAGGCTGCTGTTTGTGCCGCACCTGGGGATGGACGCCTGCCAGTGGGCGCCACCCGGCGCCGAGCAACTGCGGCTGGCTTGGGTGCCCGGCGCGCCCGGCGGGACAGATAGCCGTCAGCTGCCCCGTTAGAATCATGGGCTTTGTGCAGGGCGCCGCCGTCCTGCACCCGGGCTCGAAACCGTCCGAAACGGGCACCTGCGGCGGGCGCGCCAGCACGCAAGTACAAGCAAATACAAGCAAGTACAAACGAGCCTCCGCAGGCAAGCACCAGCAAGCATCAGCAAGCACAACATGGCCTTGATCGTTCACAAGTACGGTGGCACCTCGATGGGGTCCACCGAGCGCATCCGCAACGTGGCACTGCGTGTGGCCAAGTGGGTGCGCGCTGGCCACCAGATCGTGGTGGTCCCATCCGCCATGAGTGGCGAAACCAACCGCCTCCTGGGATTGGCCAAAGAGCTCATGCCCAATGCGAGCACGGCAGAGGCCATGCGCGAACTGGACGCCATTGCCGCCACCGGCGAACAGGTGTCCGTCGGCCTGCTGGCCCTGGCCTTGCAGACCTTGGGCCAGCCTGCTGTCAGTTACGGTGGCTGGCAGGTGCCCATCAAGACCGATTCGGCCTTCACAAAGGCGCGCATTGCCAGCATCGACGACACCCGCGTACGTGCCGACCTGGATGCCGGCCGGGTGGTCATCATCACCGGCTTCCAGGGCATGGATGCAGAAGGTCATGTCACCACGCTGGGCCGCGGTGGCAGCGACACGTCGGCCGTGGCTGTTGCAGCCGCGCTGAAAGCTGCGGAATGCCTGATCTACACCGACGTGGACGGTGTCTACACCACGGACCCAAGGGTGGTGCCGGAGGCGCGCCGTTTGAGCACGGTGAGCTTTGAAGAAATGCTGGAAATGGCCAGCCTGGGCAGCAAGGTGCTGCAGATCCGGTCGGTGGAATTTGCTGGCAAGTACCGCGTGCCCACACGGGTGCTGAGCAGCTTCACGCCGTGGGACATCCCGGTCGAGGAAGAAGCCGTGTCGGGCACCCTGATCACCTTTGAGGAAGACGAGAAGATGGAACAAGCCGTGGTGGCTGGGATCGCGTTCAACCGCGACGAGGCCAAGATCAGCATCATCGGCGTGCCCGACAAGCCGGGCATCGCCTACCAGTTGCTTGGGCCCGTGGCCGACGCCAACATCGACGTGGACGTGATCATCCAGAACGTCAGCCACGATGGCCGTACCGACTTCAGCTTCACCGTGCACCGCAACGACTACGTGCGCACGCTGGACGTCCTGAAGAACACGGTGATGCCGGCAGTGGGGGCACTGGACGTGCGCGGCGACGCCAAGATCTGCAAGGTCAGCATCGTGGGCATCGGGATGAAGAGCCACGTGGGCATCGCGGCCAAGATGTTCCGCACGCTCAGCGAGGAGAGCATCAACATCCAGATGATCACCACCAGCGAGATCAAGACCAGCGTGGTGATTGACGAGAAGTACATGGAACTGGCCGTGCGCGCATTGCACAAGGCCTTTGACCTGGACCAGCCCGCTGCCTGATCAAAAAAAGTGCCTTGGGTTGCGGCTAGAATGCAGCCCTTCGCCGGAGTCGTGACCGAGTGGCCGAAGGTGCTCCCCTGCTAAGGGAGTATGTGGGCAAAACCTGCATCGAGGGTTCGAATCCCTCCGACTCCGCCAGACAGAGCCTTGCCGGTGTTCAGTGAACGCCGATGAGTTTTCCGAGAAGCCCCGCACTGCGGGGCTTTTTCGTTTGTGTCCATTCGCAGGACTATGTCGGTGCCGGATAGCGACCGCGCATTGCGTCAGCTTCGTTCGGCAAGTCCAGGCCATCGAAGATGACCGCTAGATTGTGTGCGGCGAGGTAGCTGCCACGACCCACGACCGCACCCGACATATCGGGTCGCTCACCGATTTCGAGACACCGTGTCCAGGCTGCTTGCGCCATCGGCAGCAAGTCTTCGCCGCGATCGGGCTCGGTCGCCGCCCAGTCGAGCAGGAGGTCACCCAGCGCAAAGAAGAAATCTGGAGATTCCGCGCATGTGCCCAGGTGGGCTTCGGCAAACTGAACACCTTCCGCATGACGACCGCATTTCTTCAAGGCATGGAGGTGGCGCGCCGCCAAGTCGAAGCGCCAAGGCGCGGCGCCAGTCTCCGCCGCCCCGGCAAGTGCCATCAGAAAAGCTTGGACGGCGTCGGCATGTTCGCCGTACACATCGCAGTCCTTGCCCAACTGGTACCAGAGGTAGGCACTTTCAGGATGCGCTTCTAGATCGGCTTTCAGCAGTTTTCGATTTCGGCCGCGTTTGGCCTTCAGTCGCGGCGGGGCATAGCCGTCATGTCCGATCCGGACGGGCAGCCTGCGAACCGGCATGCCATGCTGGGGCTGTTCGTGGATTCGGCCTGCGTAGCGCGTGGGCCCTGGCAAAAGGCGGCTGATCCAGGACACCACGTGGTCCGCCTCCCGGGTGCCGGTGTGGTCCATCAACTGCAGTGCACCTACGAAGTCGGGCTTGTGTTTTCGGAGAGCCAGAAGCGCCTCACCGCCTTCGATGATCCATTCGTCTGCGTCCAGCACCAGGTGCCAATCGACTGGATTCAGCGTCAGCGCGGCGTTTCGAGCCGCCGAAAAGTCGTCGCACCAGACAAAACTCTCGACGCGCGCGCCATGCGCCTGCGCGGCGGCAACGGTGCTGTCCGTCGACCCTGTATCGAGTACCAGCATGGTGTCGACATGAGGCCGAACGCTGTCCAGAAGACGCCCGATGAGGGTAGCCTCGTCGCGCGCGATCACACTCAATCCAATGCTGAAGTCCGCCATGTCGCCAGCTTAGCGTGCGCCGGATGGCGTGAGAATCTGCCACGACGGTCGACGCGCGGTATCTGAAAGTCACTCGCCAGGAGCAGACAGATCGCTGCGGCTGGCCTTTGCCAGGTCCGCGGCCGCCACAGAGCGGCATGCGCGGACACAGTTCGATGCAGCCTGAACAACTTGGCTGCCGACATGAGAAGTAGCGAGGTAAGGGCGCGCGGGTGGTGCAACTGGGTGAGCCGCTGCAGCGGCCATCGCGAGATAGAAGAGCCCGGGTCCGGCGGAAAAGAGGGTCAACATGTTTGCTCTCCTGGATCTTTGGGCTGCGATGAACCTATTGAGCAACTGCGCAAGTCGACGGAGAAGTAGACCGTGGGATACCACGGCACCTTCCGGAGTCCGTTGGTGGCCAGGCAAGGCCGAAGCTGCGCGAATCGATCAGCCGCGCCCACACAATGGCCAGCCGGACGCTTGATACAGGGAGCGCACGATCGTGGCGCACAACACCGAAAGGCTTTACCGCATCGAAGCGCTGATTCGCGCACGTGGGCATGTCAGCTTCCAGACCTTGCTGGATGAACTGGAAGTGTCGCGGGCGACGCTCAAGCGCGATCTGGAATTCCTGCGCAGCCGCATGGGAGCGCCCATCGAGTACGACCGAGACCTCAACGGCTACCGATTCGGAGCCGATCTGCAGGCCGGTGGGCGGCATGAGTTGCCCGGCCTCTGGTTCAACGAGCCTGAGCTGTACTCCTTGCTGACTGCGCAGCAGTTGCTGGCAGGGCTGGACACGGATGGCTTGCTGTCGCGCCACTTGCAACCGCTTCTGGATCGGATCCGCCAATTGTTGGCTCGAGGGGAGGGCGACGAAGCCGCCACGCGACTCACCCAGCGCATCAAGGTGGTCAGTGCATGGCGGCGGCCTGTGGCCAGCCGCTTTTTCGAACGGGTCAGCAACGCGCTGCTGCAGCGCCGAAGGCTGCACTTGACATACCTGACGCGTGGCCGCGGCGAGGTCAGTGAACGCGACGTGTCGCCCCAACGCCTGGTCCACTACCGCAACACCTGGTACCTGGACGCCTGGTGTCACCGGGTCGATGCGCTGCGGCGTTTTGCGCTGGATGCGGTGCAGGAGGCGCAGTTGTTGGACCGGCCTGCCAAGGAAGTGACGCTCAAGCGCGTCGAGACAGGAATGGATGCGGGCTATGGCATCTACGCGGGCGGGCAGCAACAGTGGGCCTTGCTGCGCTTCAACCCGCAAGCCGCGCAGTGGGCCAGTCGCGAAGAATGGCATCCGCAACAGGAGGGCCGCAGCCTGCCAGATGGCAGTTTTGAACTGCGGCTTCCGTATGTCGATGCGAACGAATTGGCCATGGACGTTCTGCGGCAGGGCGCCGAGGTCCGGGTCTTAGAACCGCCCGGACTGGTGGAATTGGTGAAGGGCCGCCTGGAGGCCGCAGCAGGCTTGTACGGCCATCAGAACTAGCCTACGACCCGCAGTGACAAGTCCACGGCATGCAAATCCTTGGTCAACTTACCCACGGATATGCGGTCCACGCCCGTCGTGGCAATTTCTCGGACGGTGGTCAATTCGACGCCACCGGACACCTCCAGCAGCGCTCGCCCCCGGTTGATCTTCACTGCCTCTCGCATATCGGCCAGCGAAAAATCGTCCAGCAGGATGCTGGTGGCGCCGGCGTCCAGCGCTTGGAGCATTTCGGCCAGCGACTCCACCTCGATCTGAACCGGGACGCCCGCCTGAAGTTCTGCCGCACGGGCCAGCGCCGGCGCAATGCCGCCGGCCGCTGCGATGTGGTTTTCCTTGATCAGGATGCCAGCCCACAGGGCCATGCGTTGGTTCTGCCCACCGCCCACGCGCACCGCGTACTTCTGGGCCTGACGCAGGCCGGGCAGGGTCTTGCGGGTGTCGAGCACCACACACCCCTTGGGATTGGGCGACGCGCCCGCTACGGCGTCCGCGTATTGCCGCGTCACCGTCGCCACGCCAGACAAGGTCTGCAAAAAGTTCAAGGCCGGACGTTCGGCGCTCAGCAGTGCGCGGGCGTCAGCGTCAATGTCACAAACCACCGTGCCTGACGCAACCTGCTGGCCCTCGGTGGCATGCCACGAAACTTTGGCAGCCGTGTCCAAGGTCACCATGCAGGCTGTGAACCACGCTCGGCCGCAGAGCACGGCTGACTCTTTGGCCGTGACGCGGGCCAACGCTCGGCGGCCGCCTGGCACCAGCCGCGCGGTCCAGTCACCGGTGCCGATGTCTTCGGCCAAGGCGTCACGAACGTTGCGCGCAAGCGCGGCTTCCAGGTTTTCGTTGTGGTCGGTCACGAGCGACTCCTGCGCAACATGCGCGGCTGGGGAGGATTGTTGCCCGAGTCCATTGCAGCATTGCCGTTTTGCCGCCTTCCGACGGTCAACTCAACAGTTCATAGTAGTTAACATAATATACATTGTGCACTGTTATTGGCTTCCAGAAAGGGGACCTTTCGGTCCCCGACCCGCGCTCAAGCTTCGGCCGAATCCGGCACGTCGCTGTCGACCTCATCTTCCAGTTCGGCGGACGCTTTGGCGCCGGAAGGCGCCGCGCGGTCCAGTGGCCGACAAAGGTGCCGGTTGAGTTGCCCCAGGCGCTCTGACTTCTCCACGGCGGCCAACACGACCTCCGGGTTCAGCATCAGCATGAACGGGTTGCGAACGGTAGCCGGTTGAGACATCGTGACGCTCCTTGGACTGGAAAATCAGCCCTGAAGACAACTCTACGCGCGCGACTTTGCAATCCAAAGTCGGCGGCGCGCCAAAGCGGCTGTCAGATGACTTCTGACACGAAGCGTCAGGCAAAACCCGATAGCGTGTCAGGGCAAGGCCAATTTGGCAAGTTGTTCAGCCAGGGGCTCGCGGCCACCTTGCCGGGCAAAGTCCGCCGCATTCAAGTTGCGTGAATTGCGAAGACTGGCGTTCGCGCCTCTCTTGATCAACAGGTCAGCCAAGTCATAGCTGCCATAGCCGGCGGCCATCATCAAAGGCGTCGTGCCATTGGGCGACCGGGCGTCGATCTCTGCATGCCGGTCCAACAGGAATCTGGCCACTTCCAGCCCCTCGGCACCGCTGCAGGCATAGTGCAGCGGCGACCAGCCTGGCCGATTGAGCGCCGCGCCTCGCACGGCCAGTCGCTGCACCCAGTCCAGCCGTCCGCGCAACGCAGCCAGCATCAACGGCGTTTCGTCAGCAGCCGACGCTGCATCCACCTGAACGCTCGGATGGGCCAGCAGCACCTCGGCTACTTTTGGCGATCCATCCTTCATCGCCAGCAGCAAGCCGGTTTGACCCTGCGCATTGGTCAGATTCGGGTCCAGGCCACTGCTCAGAAGCTGGCGCACGGTGCGTTCGTCGTCCACGTTGACGGCGCGAAAGAATTCCACTTCCGGCGCAGCCGCGTGAACATGAATACTTGTTGCAACAAGTAGATATGCTACAAACCTAAAGTAAATTCTCATCCTAGGGTACGCGAAAACAGTCGCTCGAAATTGGCTGTGGTGGCGGCCGCCACCCGTTCCAGAGGCAAGCCCTTGAGTTCTGCCAGCATGGCGCCCACATGCGCCACCCAGGCCGGCTGGTTGGGCTTTCCACGGTGTGGCATGGGCGCCAGGTAGGGGCTGTCGGTCTCAATCAAGCAGCGGTCCAGCGGCACCATGCGGGCCACTTCTCGCAGTTCGACGGCATTCTTGAATGTCAGGATGCCGGAAAACGAAATGTCGAAGCCCAGGTCCAGCGCGTCCGACGCGACCTGCCGCGTTTCGGTGAAGCAATGGAAGACGCCATTGACCTTCCCCTTCCCTTCACTGCGCAGCACGGCCAAGGTGTCGTCGCTGGCACTGCGGGTGTGCACCACCAGGGGAAGCCCGGTCTGGCGCGCGGCCAGGATGTGCCGGGCAAAGCGATCGCGCTGCCAGGCCATGTCGGCCAGGCTGCGGCCGTTCAGCCGGTAGTAGTCCAGGCCCGTTTCGCCGATAGCCACCACGCGCGGGAAGGCGGCACGGGTCAGCAGGTCGTCCACGCTCGGCTCCTGGACACCTTCGTTGTCAGGGTGCACGCCCACCGAGCACCAGAAGTTGTCATGCTCCTGGGCCAGCGCAAGCACGGTGTCGAACTCTTCCAGCGTGGTGCAGATGCACAGCGCACGGTCCACCCGGTGGTCGGTCATGTTCTGACGGACCTCGTCGATCCGCCCGAGCAAGGACGGGTCGCTCAGGTGACAGTGGGAATCGACGAACATGCGCGTGTCCGGCACAGTCGCGCAACAGGCGCGACCGGCACCGGCCTCAAATCGTCTGCGTCGGCTTGGCCGAGGAAATACTCGTGCCCAGGATCTCTTCGATCTTGAGCTTCAACTGACGCGACTTTTCGTCGTTGGGGAAACGGACACCCACGCCCTGTGTTCGGCCGCCCGAAGCATTGGCGGGCGTGATCCATGCGACCTTGCCGGCCACCGGAAAACGCTGGGGGTCGTCCGGCAGCGACAGCAGCAAGTAGATGTCCTCACCCAACCGGTATTCGCGGGTGGTGGGGACAAAGAGGCCACCATCGGTCAGCAGCGGGATGTACGCCGCATACAGCGCACCTTTTTCGCGGAACACCAATTGGATGACGCTGGGCCTACCCGCAGCGCCGCTGGCTTGCCCTGGGACCACCGGGGGCCCAAGGCCTCCCGCGCGAGTCGGTGCGCGTTCATTCATGACAGCAGTGTATCCAAGCCGCGGCGCACCGCACCGCGTGTATGGGCGGTTGTTGGGCGGGAATTCAAGGCTCTGGACGCTCCAGCCACCAGAGCGTCCAGCATCAGGCCCTCAAAAAACGGGTGATCGTCGTGGCGCGCTACACGGTCCAATTCGCGCGACCAAGCAGACAGTGCAGGCAGCGTGCCGCCGGGCGGCACGCTGCCTTGAGGAAAGTAGTGCGGCGCCGCGCCACTGGCCAGCGCCATCGCGTCGTGGCAGACCTTGTGCAGCGCGTCCAGCACGCGAGGCAGCGGCCAGCCCTGCAGGGCACCTGGCAGACCGCGCGACAGCATGCCGGGCAATGCCTGCCACTGATCGGCCTTCACGCCCGACGCAAACCAGGCCGCAGCCTCCAAAGGCCTGCCGCTGCAAGCTGCCAGCAAGACGTCAGCACCTTCCACGCCCTGAGCTTGCAGCCAAGCCAGCGCCTGCGACATGCCGGGCGGCGGCAGCTTCAGCATCTGGCATCGGCTGCGTACCGTGGGCAGGAGCCAGGCAGCGTCGGAGGTACACAACAGGATGCGCGTGCCGGGCGGCGGCTCCTCCAGGGTCTTCAGCAAGGCGTTGGCCGACTGGAGGTTCAAGGACTCGGCCGGATGAAGGACCACCACTTTGCCGTGGCCACGTGCGCTGGTCTTGAAGACCCAGTCGATCACGCCCCGGACCTCGTCGATGCGGATCTGCTTGCTGGGCTTGCGCTTGCTGTCCTCGCCTTCGGCTTTGTCGTCGACCAGTGGCCAGTCGTGCTGGCGGCGCAAGACCTCGGGCATCAGCAATTGAAGGTCGGGGTGCAAGTGGTTCTGGATCAGCTTGCAGCTGCCGCAGTGGCCGCACGGCAGGCGGCCGTCAGCGCTCTTGCTTTCGCAAAGCCAGGCTTGGGCCAGGCTCAGCACAAAAGGCAGGGCGCCGATGCCTTCGTGGCCTTGCACCAGGAGGGCATGGCCGCGGTGCTGTGACAGGGCCGCTTGAAGCGGCTGAGCCAACCAGGGCAACGGCAACTGGCCGTCCGGTCCTACCACCACGCGCGGGACTCCAGGCCATCGGTGATTTGGGCCCACACGGCTTCCCGCTCCACGGTGGCATTGATGCGCAGGAAGCGCGAAGGCGATTCGGCCATGCGTTGGGCGTAGCCGGCCATCACACGTTCGAAGAAGGCCAGATCCTCGGCCTCGAAGCGATCCGGCGTGCGCACGGCTGCGCGCCGTGCCGCGGCCGTCGTGGCAGGCAGGTCGAACCAGATCGTGAGGTCGGGCTGCCGTCCCTGCTGAACCCAGCTTTCCAGTTGCGCCAGCACCGCCAGATCGAATCCGCGACCAGCGCCCTGGTAGGCAAAGCTGGCGTCGGTGAAGCGGTCGCACAGCACAGTGACACCATGGGCCAGTGCCGGGAGGATGTGCGTGACGAGGTGGTCTCGTCTGGCGGCAAACACCAGCAGCGCTTCGGTCAAGGTATCCATGGGCTGGTGCAGCACCATGTTGCGCAACTGTTCAGCCAGCTGCGTGCCCCCAGGTTCGCGCGTGACCAACACTTCATGGCCCCTGTCGCGAACCCATTGCGCCAAGGCGGCAATATGGGTGCTCTTGCCAGCGCCGTCGATGCCTTCGAAACTGATGAATCGGCCCGGTTTCAACGGCCGCCACGCTGGTATTGGTTCACCGCACGATTATGGTCGGCAAGGCTTTCGCTGAAGGCGCTGCTGCCATCGCCGCGGGCCACGAAGTACAGCGCCTTGGTGGGCTGCGGCCGCACGGCAGCGCGCAGCGACGCCATGCCCGGCAGCGCGATGGGTGTGGGCGGCAGACCGGCACGGGTGTAGGTGTTGTAGGGCGTGTCGGCAAGCAGGTCGCGCTTGCGCAGATTGCCATCGAAACGATCGCCCAGCCCGTAGATCACGGTCGGGTCGGTCTGCAGCAGCATGCCCAGGCGCAAGCGGTTGGCAAAGACGCCCGCGATCAGGCCACGGTCTGCGGCCTGGCCGGTTTCCTTTTCTACAATGGAGGCCAATACCAGGGCTTCTGCAGGGCTGTTCAAAGGCGTGTCCGCCGCGCGCGCGGCCCAGGCGTCGGCCAGGCGGGCTTCCAGGACCCGGTGGGCGCGACGCAGCACGGTCAGGTCGCTGACGCCTCGGCTGTAGACGTAGGTGTCGGGGAAAAAGCGGCCTTCGGCAGGCACGCCGGGCGAGCCCAGGGCGGCCATCAACTCCGCTTCGGACATCTGGGCCGTGCCTGGCTTGAGGTGGGGCGCCTTGGCAAGTTCACCGCGCAGCTGGCGCAGCGTCCAGCCTTCAATGAAGCGCACGCGTTCCAGCGTTTCGTCGCCCTGCACCATCTTTGCAAGCAGACTGCGCGGTGTAGCGCCGGCGTCGATCTCGTAGCTGCCCGCGCGGATGCGCCGTGCCCGGCCGGACCAACGGAACCATTCGTAGAGCAGGCGTGGTGAGGTCTGCACGCCGGCGTCGACCCAGGCCTGCGCCACGTCGCGCGGGCTGGCGCCGGATTCGATGCTGAGCTCGGCCGACGGTCCCGACAGCGGCAAGGGCTGGTCAAGCCACCACCAGGCGGCAGCAGCCAAGGCAGCGGCAGCCACCACCAGCAGGCCCAGCAGGGCCAACAGCACACGAAGACCCTTGCGTCGACCGGCCATGTTCGGTTGTTGGGGAATAGCAGCTCATGATAATTGCGGCATGAGCCTGCCCATATCTGTCCAACCAGCCCCCGAAACAGCCAGCGCCGTGCACGGCGCGGCACGACTGACCGACTGGGGCGTGATCCGGGCCGCAGGTGTCGAAGCGCGCAAGTTCCTGCAGGGCCAACTGACCCAGGACGTGGAGCTGATGGGCATGGCTGACGCCCGCCTGGCAGGCTACTGTTCGGCCAAGGGACGCCTGCTGGCCACCTTCGTGGTCTGGCGCGACGGTGCTGACGATCTGCTGCTGGCCTGCAGCGCGGACGTGTTGCCCACGGTGCTGAAGCGCTTGTCCATGTTCGTGCTGCGCGCCAAGTGCAAGTTGAGCGACGCCACGGCCGAAGTGCCGCTGTGGGGCGTTGTAGGGTTTGGTGTCGTGCCCGGACTGCCCGACGCGGCCTGGTCGAGGGCCGACCTGACCGCCGGCACAGCGGTGCGCCTGCCCGACGGACGCTGGGGCGGCGCCAGCGTCCCGCGCTGGATCTGGACGGGCGCTGCGCCCGTCGGTCTGCGGGAACTGGACCTCGGCGTGTGGCAGGGCCTGGAAGCCAGCAGCGGCGTGGTGCGTGTCGTGGCCGCCACGGCGGAGCAGTTTGTGCCGCAGATGGTGAACATGGAACTCGTCGGCGGCGTGAATTTCAAGAAGGGCTGCTACCCGGGCCAGGAGATCGTGGCACGCAGTCAGTACCGCGGCACGCTCAAACGTCGCGCGCAAGTGGTGACGGGTGCACTGTCGCTGCAGCCCGGCCAGGAAGTCTTCAGTGACAGCGACCCAGGTCAGCCGGCGGGCATGGTGGTTTTGGCCGGCTGGCTGCCCGGTGCAGTCCCGGTGGGCTTGGTCGAACTGAAGCTGTCCAGCCTGGAAGGCGGCAGCCTGCACGTCGGCGCACCCGATGGTCCAAAGCTCACGCTGGGCGCCCTGCCCTACGCGATTCCGCTGGACCAGGCTTGAACAGCGCGTCGCTCTTCATCTACTGGCATGTCTCGCCTGGCCAGGCTGCGGAAGCCGCCGAGGCGGTACGCAGCTTTCACGCACAGGTGTGCAAGCAACATGCCGGTTTGCGGGCGCACTTGCTGCGGCGGCAGGATGGAGACGGCTCGCGTGTGACCCTGATGGAGACCTATTCAAGCTCCAAGGACCTGCCCCAGGAGCTTGCATCGGAAGCCGACGCCGCACTCGCGCAATGGGCCCTGTCGGGCCGACAGGTGGAAGTCTTCGAGCCGGCCGACTGAGCCGCTCACAGCGCCCGACGCATCGCCTGATGCGAGACCCCTGCCTCCACGAAAATCGGCCCGTCTGCCGCATAACCGGCACGCAGATAGAAAGGCACGGCACTTGCCTGGGCGTTCAGCATCACTTCGCGGTCTCCGCGGGCGCGCGCCGCCGCCATCAAGGCTTGCAGTACTTGCGCGCCGACGCCGGCACCGCGCACGCCGGCATGCGTGGCCATGCGGCCGATCTTGGCCAGGCCCGGCCCGCCTTGCAGCAAGCGGCCGCTGCCAACGGCCATGCCGAAGCGGTTGAAAGCCAGCGCGTGAACCGCATCGGTGTCGGCGTCGTCCACCATCAGGTCGGCGGCAATGCCCTGCTCTTCGGCAAACACCGCGTGACGCAAGGCACTGGCGGCTTCGCCCTGGCTCTGCCAATCGCCAAGCCGAACGCTCACCATCGGTTCGCCCGCTTCAAAGGCCTGCAAGACGCCACGCAAGCCGTCCGGCACCGGTCGGCTGGTCTGCGAAACCGGGTCTGCGAAGACGTAGACCAGATCGCCATGCACCAGCAGTCGCTCGTCACGGAAAACGGCGGCCTGGAAAACCATGGACGAGTTGCCGATGCGCCCGCAACGAATGCCCACTGCCAGTCGTTCGTCGTAGCGCGCGGAGGCCTCGTATTCGAGTGTCGCCTTGCGCACGAACATGTCGCCGTGCAGGTGCTCCATGGTCTCGTGGTACGGCATGGCGAGGGCGCGCCAGTAGCCTGCCACGGCGGTGTCGATGTACATCAGGTAGTGACCGTTGAAGACGATCTTCTGCATGTCCACTTCGGCCCAGCGCACGCGCAGCGAGTCCAGGAAGCGGAAGTCGGATCGGGTCAGGCTCATGCAGTCTCCTCTGCGGCTGCGCGCAGGCTTGCGGCAGCGGCGTCCAGTGCCGCCGACGCTTCCTTCAGCGCGCGGCCCATCTTGATGAAATCGTGGGTCACCCCACGGAACAGTTCCAGGTCCACCGGCACGCCTGCCATTCGCAGTCGATCGGCATAAGCCAGGCCTTCGTCGACCAGCGGGTCGCATTCGGCCAGGATCACGCAGGCAGGGGCGACGCCTTCCAGTTCCAAAGCCAGCAGCGGGGCAAAGCGCCAGTCCTTGCGGTGGTGAAACTGGACGGTCTGGTCGAACATCCACGCAATCGTTGCGGCGTCCAGCAGGAAACCGCTGCCAAAGAGCTGGTGCGACGCAGTCTCGGCATGTGCGGTGGTGCCGGGCGTGATCAGCAACTGCAGCCCCAGTCGCCATCCTTTGTCACGGGCATGCAGCGCAGCGCTGGCGGCCAGCGTGCCGCCTGCGCTGTCGCCGCCCACGGCCACCAGGCGCTGGATGCCATGTTCCGCGGGCGAAGCCACCAGCGCCGCCATGGAGGCCCAGCTGTCATCCCAGGCTGCAGGAAACGGATGCTCAGGCGCCAGCCTGTAATCCAACGCGACAACCGCGCAGCCGCTGCGCAAAGCCAACTGGCGGCACAGGCTGTCATGCGTTTCCAGGCTGCCAATGACAAACCCGCCGCCGTGGAAGTACAGCAGCGCTGGCTTTGGTTCAGCCGTGGCAGCGTACAGCCGTGCCGGCCGTGGCAGGCCGTCGCCACCTGGCAGGCTCAGCTCCTCGACACGCGCCAGCGGTGCGCGCGGCATGTCCAGCACTTCGGCAGCCGCTTCATAGGCGCGGCGCGCATCCACGGCCTGCAGGCTGTGCAGCGGCGGGCGTTTCGCCCGCTGGATGCGCTCCAGCAGGCCGGCCATTTGCGGGGTGAGCAGGTGGGTGTTCACGGGTGGGGCCGGAGCATACTTCGCGATTCGTAGCGACCCGCTCCCCGGACACCCGAACACCATGGCCCGCATCCAGTACCTGACCCAGATCGACATCGACTTTGGCGCTGTGCGCCTGCTGCCAGAAGAGTGCCAGCGCACCGGCATGAAAAAGCCGCTGGTCGTCACCGATGCCGGCGTGCGCGCAGCCGGTGTGCTGCAACCGGCACTGGACGCGCTGAAGAGTCTGCCCCACGCGGTCTTCGACACCACACCGCCCAACCCAACCGAAGCCGCCGTGCGCGCTGCGGTGGCCGTCTACCGTCGTGAAGGCTGCGACGGCCTCATCGCCGTGGGCGGGGGCAGCAGCATCGACCTGGCCAAAGGCGTGGCCATCGCCGCCACGCATGAAGGACCGCTGAAGACCTACGCCACGATCGAAGGCGGCAGCCCGAAGATCACGGAACGCGTCGCGCCGCTCATCGCGGTGCCCACCACGGCGGGAACGGGCAGCGAAGTGGCGCGTGGCGCCATTTTGATCGTCGACGACGGCCGCAAGCTGGGCTTCCACAGCTGGCACATCATGCCCAAGGCTGCCCTGCTGGACCCGGCGCTCACCTTGGGCCTGCCGCCCTTGCTCACGGCCGCCACCGGCATGGACGCCATCGCGCACTGCATGGAAACCTTCATGGCCCACGCCGTCAATCCGCCGGCGGACGGCATCGGGCTGGACGGCCTGGCGCGCGGCTGGGCGCACATCGAGCGCGCCACCCGAAACGGCCAGGACCGCGACGCCCGCTGGGCCATGATGAGTGCCAGCATGCAAGGCGCCATGGCCTTCCAGAAGGGCCTGGGCTGCGTGCATTCGTTGTCGCACAGCCTGGGCGGCGTGAACCCACGCCTGCACCACGGCACGCTCAATGCCATGTTCCTGCCGGCCGTGGTGAGGTTCAACGCCGCCGCCGACAGCATCCAGAAGGAAAGCCGGCTGCAACGCATGGCGCAGGCCATGGGCCTGCCCGGTTGCGACAGCCTTGGCACCGAGGTAGCCGAGGCCATCCGCGACATGAACGCCTGCCTGGGCCTGCCGAGCGGCTTGCGCGCCATGGGCGTCACGGAAGACCTGTTCGAGAAGATCATCGACGGGGCCATGGCGGACCACTGCCACAAGACCAACCCGCGCCTGGCCACCCGCGACGAGTACCGGGCCATGCTGGCCGACAGCCTCTAGGACCGCCCGCAGAGCACCGCTCGTCCAGGTCCGGCCCGTCGCCGGGCGGGTGCAGTTGGTCGCCCGGCGCTGCAGACTGTCACTTGGCCCATGCGCCCGCGCCCGGCCCGCTGATATGGTGTGCTACATCAGCAACACACCTATCGGTGAGCCATGCCAACCTGGGACGACAGACAACCCATCTACCAGCAGCTTGCGGACCTTCTGGCCGCGCAACTGCTGGACGGTGACCCCGCCGAAGGCGCGGCCATGCCCAGCGTGCGGGCGCTGGCAAGCCAATACCTCCTCAACCCCCTGACCGTGAACCGCGCCCTGCAGGCGCTGGGCGACGCGGGCCTGCTGGAAAACCGCCGCGGCCTGGGTCTGTTTGTGACGCAGGGCGCCCGAGAACGGCTGCGTGCAACCGAGCGCGACCGCTTCCTGCAAACCGAATGGCCGCGTCTGCGTGAGCGCCTGCGCCGGCTGGGCATCCGCAGCGATCAATTGAACTGGACCATCCAAGAGGAGCAGGCATGAGCGCCGAGCCGACGAACGCGCTGGTCGAAGCGCGCAACCTGAGCATCAGCTACGGCAAGAAGCGCGCCGTGGACGACATCAGTTTCAGCATCCCCAAGGGCCGCGTGGTCGGCCTGCTGGGCCACAACGGCGCCGGCAAGACCACGCTGATGCGCGCCATGGTGGGCCTGGCACAGCCCCAGGGCGACCTGAGGGTACTGGGCATGAACCCTTTGCAGGACCGTGTGGCGCTGCTGCAAAGCGCCTGCTACATCCCGGACGTGGCCACGCTGCCGCGCTGGGCGCGCGTCGACGAACTGATCACGCTGATGAGCGGCATCCACCCGCGCTTTTCAGCGGAACGGGCGCGCATCCTGCTCAAGCGCACCAGTGTGGGCCTGCGCGACAAGGTCAAATCGCTGTCCAAGGGCATGGTGGTGCAGGCGCACCTGGCGCTGATCGCCAGCATCGACGCCCAGCTGATGATCCTGGACGAACCCACCCTGGGCCTGGACGTGCTGTCGCGCAAGTCCTTCTACGAGATGCTGATCGACGAGTGGTGCGACGGCGAACGAAGTGTGCTCATCAGCACCCACCAGGTCGAAGAGATCGAGACACTGCTGTCCGACGTGCTGATGCTCAATGAGGGCAAGCTGGTGCTGAACATCAGCCTGGAAGACATGGACCGCCGCTTCGTCGCGCTGAGCCATGACGCGTCCGTGGCCGAGGAAATGGCCGCCGCGCACCCGCTGCTGAAGTACCGCGTGCAAGGGGGCAGTGCGTCACTCTTTGATGGCGAACCGCCCGCCCACCTGCAGGCCCTGGGCCGCCGCGTGCGCCCCAGCCTGGTCGACCTGTTCGTGGCGCTCACGCGCAAGCCCGAACTCGACCGCCAGCACTTCTGAACCCACGCACTGGAATCGAACCATGAAGAACCTCGTTCCCCTGATGCGGCGTGAATGGCTGCAACACCGGTTTGCCTGGGCCCTGCTGGTCCTGGTGCCCGTGGCGCTGGCCATCCTGCCGCTGATTTTTGGCAGCATCGAAGTGGACGGTGTGGCCGCCAGCCAGGTACCGGCCCAACTGGCGCTGATGGTCGGCACCCTGAGCATGGTGATCTCCACGGCGGTGATCTTCCTGCTGCTCTGGATCACGTCGGTGTTCGTGGCGACAGCCTCGCCACGTCGCGACCATGCCGATCGCTCCATCGAGTTCTGGTTGTCGCTGCCCACCAGCCACAGCGAAAGCCTGGCCGCGCCGCTGCTGGTGCACCTGCTGCTGGTGCCGGCCGCGGCCCTGTTGGCTGGACTGGCAGCCGGCCTGCTGGTCTCGCTGGTGACGGTCAGCCGCCTGGCCGGCCTGGGCGAATGGTTCGCCCTGCCATGGGGCAGCTTGGCAATCGGCATGGCCAGTCTGGTGGCCCGTGTCATGGCCGGGCTGCCCTTGGCCACGCTCTGGCTGATGCCGCTGCTGCTGGCATCCATGTTGGCCAACGCCTATTTCAAGCGCTGGGGCCTGCCCGTGCTGGCGGTGGGTTTGAGCCTGGGCAGCGCTGTGCTGAAAGGGGTGTTCGGGCAGCCCCTGCTGTCCGACACGCTGCGCGATCTGATGATCAACGCGGCCAGGGCCCTGATGGGCGCCAGCGGTCAGGGCGGGATCACCATCAGCCCGGAACACCCGGCCAGCGAGGCGCTGTCTGAACTGCCGGGCTTTGCCTTGCACGATCTGGGCGCGGCGCTTCAGGCCGCAGCCTCGCCGCTGTTCCTTGGCGCCCTTCTGGTGTCGGCCGCCCTCTTCTACGGTCTGGTGCTGTGGCGCCAGCGGGGCGCGGGCGCACACGCCTGAACCCGCGCGATCAAGGCTTCTTCTGCGGCTCTTGCAGCACGATGCCTTCGTCGCGTAGGCGCTGCACGGCTGCTTCAATGCGCTGCTGCAGACGCGGAACCTGGCTCTGGATGGTCTGCATCATGGGCTGCATCAAGCGGGGCATGTCTTCCTGCATGACGGTCACCGACTTCTGCCCGACATCGCTGGCGTAGAACTGTTGAAGCTGACGGATTTCCACCAGTGTGAAGCGTGTGGCGTAGACCTCGGTCATGGCGCTGTACATCGCGGGCATCATTTCGCGCAGCATGTCGCTGGTGGCTTCTACCAACGTGTCGACCATGACCTTGCCCGCGCGTTCCTGCTGCGCGATCGTCAGGCGGGTGTTGGATCGAATGCCTTGCATCAGAGGCGCCTGCATGGCGCCGCGCAGTGTGCTCATCATGCGTTCCGGGCCCATCAACTTGTCCATGGACTTGACCAGCGCCGTGGCGGCCTCACGCCGCGCTTCAGCGGTGTCGGCCTGGGCCGATGCGGTGGCGCCTGTGGCAGCCAATACCACCGCCAACACCAGCGAACGGATGCATCCAGAAAACGATGCGGGAAACCTCATGGCAGTCTCTCGAAGTGAAACGGGGCGGATGCTAACGGAGCTCCCCACAAGCAAAAACGCGGACCCTGGTGGGGTCCGCGCCTGCTTGTCTCCTGCACCGGGCGGCTTGTGCCCGCCGATTCATTCAGGCACTGGGCACTTTTGGCCCAGCTGAGCTTGCCAGACACCAGGCCCTTTCTTCGGGCCTCGTGCGCGGGCTCAGTGGTGCGTGCCGTCGAAGAATTGTTCGTCTTCGGTGCTGCCCTTCAAGGCAGCCGTGGACGATTCCTTTTCGATGGTGGTGGTCACCGCGTCGAAGTAGCCGGTGCCGACCTCGCGCTGGTGCTTGACGGCGGTGAAACCGCGCTCAGCCGCAGCGAATTCCTTTTCCTGCAGTTCCACGAAGGCGCTCATGTTGTTGCGGGCGTAGCCGTAGGCCAGGTCGAACATGCTGTAGTTCAGGCTGTGGAAACCGGCCAGCGTGATGAACTGGAACTTGTAGCCCATGGCGCCCAGTTCACGCTGGAACTTGGCGATGGTGGCGTCGTCCAGGTTCTTCTTCCAGTTGAAGCTGGGGCTGCAGTTGTAGGCCAGCATCTTGCCGGGGAACTTGGCGTGAATGGCGTCCGCGAAGGCCTTGGCGAAGGCCAGGTCCGGGGTGCCGGTTTCGCACCACAGCATGTCCACGTACGGGGCATAGGCCAGGCCGCGGCTGATGGCCTGATCCAGGCCCTTGTTGGTGCGGTAGAAACCTTCGACCGTGCGCTCGCCCGTCAGGAAGGGCTTGTCGTTGTCGTCCACGTCGCTGGTCACCAGGTCGGCGGCTTCGGCGTCGGTGCGGGCCAGCAGCACGGTGGACGTGCCCATCACGTCGGCAGCCAGGCGCGCGGCCACCAGCTTGGCGACGTTTTCACGCGTCGGCACCAGCACCTTGCCGCCCATGTGACCGCACTTCTTGACGCTGGCCAGCTGGTCTTCAAAGTGCACGCCGGCGGCGCCCGCTTCGATCATGGCCTTCATCAGTTCAAAGGCGTTCAGCACGCCGCCGAAGCCGGCTTCGGCGTCGGCCACGATGGGCGCGAAGTAGTCGATGTCGTTCTTGCCCTCGCTCCACTGGATCTGGTCGGCGCGGGCGAAGGTGGCATTGATCTTCTTGACGACCTTGGGCACCGAGTCCACGGAGTACAGGCTCTGGTCGGGGTACATCTCGCCATTGCTGTTGGCGTCGCCGGCGACTTGCCAACCGGACAGGTAGACGGCCTTCAGGCCGGCCTTGACCTGCTGCATGGCCTGGTTGCCCGTCAACGCGCCCAGGGTGTTGACGAAGGGTTCGGTGTTGACCAGGTTCCACAGCTTTTCTGCGCCGCGCCTGGCCAGGGTGTGGTCAACCTGCACGCTGCCGCGCAGACGCACCACGTCGGCGGCGCTGTAGCCGCGCTTGATGCCTTTCCAGCGCGGGTTGGTGGCCCAGTCTTTCTCAAGGGCTTCGATTTGCTGCTGGCGTGTGAGTTGGGTCATGGGTGGCTCCCGGGTGTTGAAGGTTTGAGGAGTGAACGTGCGAATCAATCTGGAGCCAAGCTTATCGCGATCCTCTGAAGATCTAACAACTTATGTCTTATATAAGACAGGCCATTGAATCCATACAAATCAACACCTTAGGACGCATTTTCGTATTGCGAAACTATATTCTTCCATATGGTGGATTATTTCCGCATCGCAGCATTGAACCATTCCGCATTGTGAGATGTATTTCGCTCCGCGAGAAATGCCGATGGAGCCCGATCGGGCTCAGTCCGTTCGAGCCTGGTGCATCCAGCGGCGGTAGACACGTCGCGCCAGCGCCTGTTGCGCGACCAGCCCCGCAGCGGCTCCTGCTCGCATGGCCTCCCCGGTTTGCACCGTCCGCGGAAACACCGCGGCCGCATCGCGGAAGTGCGGGACCTCATCCCGTGCGTCCAGCGACCAGCGGTTCAGCTTCTCCTCGTCTACTTCGACATGGAACTGCATGGCCAGGTGCGGACCGAAGGCAAATGCCTGGTGCGGACAGGCCGCTGTGGACGCCAGCAGCACCGCACCGGGCGGCAGCGAGAAGGTCTCGTAGTGCCAATGGAACACCGCCAAGCTGGGCCCGAGGCCGGGGCCGAACCAGGCTGCCGCCTCCGCGCTGCGATGCACCTCCAGGGTCTGCCAACCGATTTCGGGGGCGGGCGATGGGCCTACTTGCCCGCCCAAGGCACGAGACATCAGCTGCGCGCCCAGGCAGTGCCCCAGGGTCGGAACGCCTTCGCGCACGGCCTCCAGGAACAGGGCTTCAGCTTGACGCAAGGAAGGCAGCGGGTCATTGGCACTCATCTCGCCACCCAGGATGGCCAGTGCGCTGTGGTTCCGAAGGCTGCCCGGGAAGCGATCGCCGCCCTCGGTGTTGCGCAAGTCCACCGGCACCCCTTGCTCCCGCAGCCAGGTCCCCAGGTAGGCAGGGCCGTCGCCCGACAGGTGCTGCAGGATGAGAACGGGCTTCATGGCTACGGACGCGGCTTGTTCATGACCAGTCGGCAGTGTGCCGCAGCGGCCCGCCGTCGGAAGGCAGCTTTCGGGCAGCTTTCGGGGGTCGACGGCTGGCCTTGACCGAACGCAAATCGCCACAAGCCAAGCGGCGCGACAGTGGCGCCACACACAGGAGGTTCCATGGCACCGTCTTCACACACTGTGCGGCCAGCCCGTCCCAGCTTCGCATCGCGCGCCGGCAAGCCCCGGCTCCAGGAGTTCGAGGTGATGGACCAGGCCCACCGGGCAGCCCTGATCATGCTGGAAGGCTTCAGCAGACTGGTGTCCAGGCTGCAAGACCAGGGGCTGGACGAGCCCGCGCGCCAGAGCGCCCGCGAAGTCCTGAGCTTTTTCAATGGGCCCGGCCGCACCCACCATGCGGACGAGGAAACCCACGTGTTTCCGAGCTTGCTGGCCAGCGGCGACCCGCAACTGGTGTCCGACGTGAAGCGCCTGCAGCAGGACCACGGCTGGCTGGAAGAAGACTGGGATGAACTGCGCCCGCACGTGCTGGCCATTGCCGACGGCTACAACGGCTACGACTTGCCGCTGCTGGTGGCTGCAATGCCCATCTTCCATGCGCTGTACCTGGAGCACATCGAACTGGAGGAGACCCGCGTCTACCCGGCCGCCAGGCGCCACAAGCTGGCCCTGCTGAACGGCCGCGGCGGGCCAGCGGGAGTCGGCTGACGGCGGCGGGCCACGCTCACAGGGTGCGCGCGCCTGGGTAGACTGCGTGGGTCTGCCCGACCGCCCGAAGGAAGCACCATGAACAAAGCCCTGGACCCCGCCCTCATGCAGGCCGCCGAAGCCACTGGCAGTACGCTGCCGGCCGCCATGGGCGCCTACTGGATGCCCTTCACATCCAATCGCCAGTTCAAAAAGGCGCCGCGCCTGCTGAACAAGAGCGCTGGCATGCACTACTGGGACGTGAATGGCCGTCAGATCCTGGACGCCGTGGCGGGCCTGTGGTGTGTGAATGCGGGCCACAACCGCCCGCGCATCGTGCAGGCCATCCAGCAGCAAGCTGCGGAGATGGACTTTGCACCACCCTTTCAGATGGCCCATCCCAAGGCCTTTGAGTTGGCCGAGCGTGTGGCGCAGCTGGCACCTGCCGGCATGGGCAAGGTCTTCTTCACCAACAGCGGCAGTGAAGCCGTCGACACCGCCCTGAAGATGGCCCTGGCCTATCACCGCGTGCGTGGCGAAGGCACCCGCACCCGGCTGCTGGGACGCGAACGGGGTTATCACGGCGTCAATTTCGGCGGCATCTCGGTGGGTGGCATGGTCGGCAACCGCAAGACCTTTGGTCTGGCCGTAGCCGGTGTGGACCACATCCGCCACACGCACGACCCGGCGCGCAACAGCTTCAGCGTCGGCCAGCCCGCCCACGGCGCCGATATCGCCGATGACTTGGAACGCCTGGTGGCCCTGCATGACGCGAGCAACATCGCCGCCGTCATCGTGGAGCCCGTAGCGGGCAGCACCGGTGTGCTGATCCCACCCATGGGTTACCTGCAGCGCCTGCGCGAGATCTGCACCCGCCACGGCATCCTGCTGATCTTTGACGAGGTCATCACCGGTTTCGGCCGCACCGGTGCGCCCTTTGCGGCACAGACCTTCAGCGTCACGCCGGACCTCATCACCTGCGCCAAGGGACTGACCAATGGTGCGGTGCCGATGGGCGCCGTGATTGCCAAGGACGAGATCCACGACGCCTTCATGACCGGGCCGGAACACCTGATCGAGTTTTCGCACGGCTACACCTACAGCGCCCACCCGCTCGCCTGCGCGGCTGGCCTGGGCACCCTGGACACCTATGCCGAAGATGGTCTGCTGACGCGCGCTGCTGACATCGGCGCTTACTTCGCCGAGGCGCTGCACTCGCTCAAGGGTGAGCCGCATGTCATCGACATCCGCAATTTCGGCCTGGTCGGCGGCATTGAACTGGCCGCCATACCGGGCGAACCCGCCAAACGGGGCTTCAATGTCTTCCTGGACTGCTTCGACAAGGGCCTCTTGATCCGCACCACGGGCGACACTATTGCGCTCAGTCCGCCGCTGATCATCGAGAAGAGCCAGATCGACCAGACCGTGGACACCGTTCGCGCCGCGCTGCGCCGAGCCACCTGAGCGCCGCGATGTTGCCGCTCGTACTGGTCACCAGCTGCAACCGCCTGGTGGGCGAGCACCCGTTCCATATTGCGGGCCGCAAGTATGTGGACGCGGTGCGCCTGGCGGGCGCGCTGCCCATGATCGCGCCGCCTTTTGAAGAAGGCGAACTGGACGCCCTGCTGGACGCGGTGGACGGCGTGTTCCTGACGGGATCGCCGTCCAACGTGCACCCGTCCAACTTTGGCGAGGCCGTGCACAACCCCGACCTGCCGCTCGACCCCGAGCGTGACGCCTGGACACTGCCGTTGATCCGCAAGGCCTTGATACGCGGTGTGCCCTTGCTGGCCGTGTGCCGCGGCACGCAGGAAGCCAATGTGGCCCTGGGTGGCAGCCTGCACCAGGCCGTGCAGGAACAGCCGGGCCTGACTGATCACCGCGGCGCCAAGGGCGACAAGGGCGCCTCCGCGGCTGACCAGTACGCCCTGGCGCACCCGGTGGACGTGGTGCCCGGCGGCTTGCTGCAGGGCATCACCGGCCTGGCCAGCTTCGAGGTGAATTCCGTCCATGGCCAGGGCGTCAAGCGCCTGGCCGAAGGCCTGCGCGTGGAAGCGGTGGCGCCAGACGGCGTGATCGAAGCCTTCAGCCAGCCATCGGCCCCCGGCTTCAACCTCTGCCTGCAATGGCACCCGGAATGGCAGGCGGCGTCCAACCCGGTGTCGATGCAGATCCTGCGGGCCTTTGGTGCCGCCGCGCGCAGCTACCGCGACCGCGTGCGGGGTCCCTTGCCACGCGTCCCTGCCCAAGCCTGAGCAGGGACCGCGGCAGCCCTTCTGCCGCACGACACGATTGCGGGCACCCCATGCTGGCCAGAGAAAATTTCAATTTCAGCGAACTCGAGCAGTGGCTCGACGCCAACCACGTCACCGAGATCGAATGCCTGGTGCCCGACCTGACCGGTGTGGCCCGCGGCAAGATCCTGCCGCGACAAAAGTTCACCGAAGACCGCGGCATGCGCCTGCCGGAAGCGGTGGTGGCCATGGGCGTGACAGGTGAATTTCCCGAAGAGGGGCCCTACTACGACGTCATCAAGCCCACCGACCGCGACATGCACCTGCGGGCTGACCCGACCACCGCGCGCATCGTGCCCTGGGCCACGGACCCGACGGCCCAGGTCATCCACGATTGCTACGACCGCGAAGGCGTGCTCGTGCCCTTTGCGCCACGCAGTGTGCTGCGCCACGTCTGTGACCTGTTCGACGCGCAAGGCTGGTCTCCGGTGGTGGCGCCGGAACTGGAGTTCTACCTGGTGGCGCGCAACACCGACCCCGACGTGCCGCTGAAGCCGCCCGTGGGCCGCAGCGGCCGCAGCGAGACCAGCCGGCAGGCGTACAGCATCGACGCGGTGAACGAATTCGACCCGCTCTTCGAAGACGTCTACGCCTACTGCGAGAAGATGGAGCTGAACGTGGACACCCTGATCCACGAAGTCGGCGCCGGGCAGATGGAGATCAACTTCTTCCACGACCACCCGCTGGGCCTGGCCGACGAGGTGTTTCTTTTCAAGCGCACCGTGCGCGAAGCCGCCCTGCGCCACGACATGTTCGCCACCTTCATGGCCAAGCCCATTGCCGGCGAGCCGGGCAGCGCGATGCACATCCACCAGAGCATCCTCAGCAAGGCCACGGGACAGAATATCTTCAGCAACCCGGATTTCACGGCGTCCAAGGAGTTCTCCTGGTACATCGGCGGGCTGCAGAAATACATCCCGGCCGCCATGGCCTTGTTCGCGCCCTACGTCAACAGCTACCGCCGCCTGGTGCGCAGCAACGCCGCGCCCATCAATATCCAGTGGGGCACGGACAACCGCACCGTGGGCATCCGCAGCCCAGTGGCCAGCGCCTCCGCGCGGCGCATTGAAAACCGCGTGATCGGCGCCGACGCCAACCCCTACGTGGCCCTGGCCGCCACGCTGGCTTGCGGCTACCTGGGCATGATGAACAAGATCGAGCCCTCGGCCGAATGCAAGGGTGACGCCTACCTGGGCGACTACCAGCTGCCGCGCAGTCTGGGCGAGGCCCTGACACTGCTGCGCAACGAATCCGACCTGGCGGCCGTGCTGGGCAAGTCCTTCATCACGGTCTACACGGAAGTGAAGGAGATCGAATACGCGGAGTTCATGAAGGTGATCTCTCCATGGGAACGGGAACACCTCCTGCTCCACGTCTGAGCGGCAGACCATGAACACGCGCATGAACACCCGAACAACGGCTGAGCTGCAGGCCGCCGACTCCGCTCACTTCCTCCACCCCTTCACCGACTTCAAGGGCCTGGCCAAGAAGGGTTCGCGCATCATTGCTCGCGCCGACAACATCTACCTGTGGGACAGCGAAGGCCACAAGATCCTGGACGCCATGAGCGGCCTGTGGTGCGTGAACGTGGGCTATGGGCAGCAGGCCCTGGTCGACGCCGCCACCAGGCAACTGAAGCAACTGCCCTTCTACAACGCCTTCTTCCAGACGGCCACCGTGCCGGCCATCGAGCTGGCCGAACTGCTGTCCGAGGTGAGCCCGCCGCAGTTCAAGCATGTCTTCTTCAGCGGCAGCGGCAGCGAGGGCAACGACACCGTGGTGCGCATGGTGCGGCGCTACTGGGACGTGCTGGGTCAGACCGACCGGTCCATCATCATCAGCCGCCACAACGCATACCACGGCAGCACCATGGCCGGCGCTTCGCTTGGCGGCATGAGCGGGATGCATGCGCAGGGCGGTTTGCCCATCCCGGGCATCGAACACATCGAACAACCCTACTGGTGGCAGCACGGACGCACGCAGGGACTGACGCGTGAAGCCTTCGGCCTGCTTGCGGCAGGGTGGCTGGAAGAACGCATCCTGGCCATCGGCCCGGACAAGGTAGCGGCGTTCATAGGCGAGCCCATCCAGGGTGCCGGCGGCGTGATCATCCCACCCAGCACCTACTGGCCCGAGGTGCAGCGCATCTGCGACCAGTACGGCGTGCTGCTGGTCAGTGACGAGGTGATCTGCGGCTTCGGCCGCACGGGCCAATGGTTCGGCTGCGAGACCCTGGGCTTCAAGCCCGACCTGATGACCTTTGCCAAGGGTGTGACCAGTGGCTATGTGCCACTGGGCGGTGTGATGGTGGGCGAGCGTGTTGCACAAGTGCTCATCGACAAGGGCGGCGAGTTCAACCACGGCTACACCTACAGCGGCCACCCCGTGGCCTGCGCAGTGGCGCTGGCCAACATCGGCTTGATCCGCGAACTGAAACTGGTGGAGCATGTGCGCAACGACGTCGGCCCTTACCTGGGTGGAGCCTATGCATCCTTGGCCGATCACCCGCTGGTAGGTGACGCAGAGACCTGCGGCCTGATGGGTGCGCTGCTGCTGGTGAAGGACAAGACCCGTGGAACCGCCTTCCCGGACGAGGTCGAGATCGGCATGGTCTGCCGCGGCCATTGCTTTGCCAACGGCCTGATCATGCGTGCCGTAGGCGACCGCATGATCATCGCGCCGCCGTTGGTCATCACGCGCACACAGATCGACGAGATGGTGGCGCTGATCCGCCGCTGCCTGGACCTCACGCTGGCCGACGCCCAGCGCCAGGGCTGGCTGGCCGCCTGATCGAGCCCGGCCGCGTCAGGCCGGCAGACCGACGTGAGGCAGGTTGGGCCGACTGGCAAGCGCCTCGGCCATGATCTTGTCCACGTGCGCGCGGTCCTCACCCTGCAGCGCCAGCCGCGGCGGCCGGGTGCGCCAGGTGCCACGGCCGACCAGGTGTTCGCACAGCTTGATGCACTGGACCAGGTCTGGCCGTGCGTCCAGGTGCAGCAGCGGCATGAACCATTCGTAAAGGGGCATCAGTTCGGCAAAACGCCCGGCGCGGGCCAGGCGGAAGAGCGTTTCGCCTTCGCGCGGGAAGGCGTTGGACATGCCGGACACCCAACCCACCGCGCCCATGGCCACACTTTCCACCACCACGTCGTCCAGGCCCGCAAACAGCACGAAGCGGTCGCCGACACGCTTGCGTGTGTCGATGAACCTCCGCGTGTCGCCGGAACTGTCCTTGAAGCAGACGATGGTGTCGCAGTCTGCCAGGCTTGCCAGGATGTCGGGCGTGATGTCGTTCTTGTAGACCGGCGGGTTGTTGTAGACCATCACCGGCACATCGGTGGCCGCGGCCACGGCACGGAAGTGCGCCGCGGACTCATGTGGCTTGGAGGAGTAGACCAGGGCGGGCATCAGCATGATGCCGTCCACCTTATGGCGCGCCGCTTCGCGGGCGGTCTCGATGGCAAAGGCGCTGGTGAATTCAGCCACGCCGCAGATCACCGGCACGCGGCCGGCGGACACCGACACGGCGGCCTCCATGATCTGTGCCTTTTCGGCGCGCGACAGCGAGGTGTTCTCGCCCACGGTGCCGCAGATGATCAGACCCGACACGCCGTCGCGAATCAACGCACCCATCACCTGGGCGGTGGCGTCGATGTCCAGCGAGAAGTCGCTGTGAAACTGGGTGGTGACGGCAGGAAACACCCCCTGCCAGTTGACGGCTGCGCTCATGGAAGTCCTTGTAGAGACGGCGGTTGAATGGACCGATCGTAGATTTTATACAATCGACGAGTCAACAGCAGGGTTGGTCATTGGGAAGAATCCAGGGCTGCCCCTACCCGACCCATGAAACAGAACTTGGTCCACCGCACCCTGTCATCGGCCATTGCCGAGCAATTGCGCCAGGGCATCCTGTCCGGCACCCACGCAGCCGGCAGCCAGTTGCGGCAGGACGCGCTCGCCGCGCAGTTTGGCGTCAGCCGCATCCCCGTGCGCGAGGCCCTGTTCCAGCTGGAAGCCGAGGGCCTGGTACAGATTGCGCCGCACAAGGGCGCTGTCGTCTCCACGTTTTCTCGCGCCGAGGTCGACGACGTATTCGACTTGCGGGTGCTGCTGGAGCCTCGCTTGTTGCGGCATTCCGCCCCGCTCTTGACCGATGCGGACTACGCGGACATCGCTGAACTGGACGCTGCATTTGCAACGGCCATTGCCCGGCAGGACATTGCGCACTGGGGCGAGCTGAACGCCCGCTTCCACCAGGCCCTGTACCGCCACGCGCCGCAGCCGCGCACCCTGGCTATCGTCACGCAGCTGCTGCAGACCAGTGAGCGCTACACCCGCGTGCAGATGAACCGTGCCAGCGCCCTGCCCCGCGCCGAGCGTGAGCACCGCAAGTTGCTGACGCTGTGCCGCAGCGGCCGATTCGATGAAGCCTGCGCCTACCTGGCGGCTCACATCGAGGCCGTGCGCAAGGACCTGCACCAGCTGCTCAATCCCGCGTCCCGCAGCCCGCGCAAGATCGCTGCCTGAACAGCCCACCCAGACCATGCAAACCGCGCCAAGCCGCATCATCGACTCCCACACCGGCGGCGAACCAACGCGCCTGCTGATCGAAGGCGGCCCGGACTTGGGCACCGGCGCCATGGCCGATCGCCTCGACCGCTTTCGCTCGGCGCATGACCACTGGCGCCGCGCCCTGATGAACGAACCACGAGGGTCTGAAGTGCTGGTCGGTGCGGTGCTCTGCCCACCGGAAAGGCCCGGCAGCCTGGCAGGCGTCGTCTTCTTCAACAACGTGGGTTACCTGGGCATGTGCGGTCACGGCACGATCGGCCTGGTGGCCACGCTGTCCTACCTCGGCAGGATCGGGCCCGGGGTGCACGCCGTCGACACCCCAGTGGGCACCGTCCACGCCACGCTGCATGAAGACCGGAGCGTCACGGTGGCCAACGTCGCCGCTTACCGTCATGCCAAGGACGTGGCCGTGGATGTGCCGGGTCTGGGCCTGGTGCATGGCGACGTGGCCTGGGGCGGCAATTGGTTCTTCCTGTGCGAGGACCACGGCCTGCAGTTGTCGGCGGGCCAGGTGGCCATGCTCACGAAGCAAGCCGAAGCGATCCGCCAAGCCCTGGTCGCGGCGGGCATCACAGGAGCCGGCGGCGCCGAGATCGACCACATCGAACTGGTCAGCCCAGCGCACGACGCTCGCCACAACGGACGCAACTTCGTACTCTGTCCCGGCATGGCCTTTGACCGATCGCCCTGTGGCACCGGCACCAGTGCCAAATTGGCCTGCCTGGCGGCCGATGGCGACCTGGCACCCGGCGCCGTGTGGCAGCAGGAAAGCGTCATCGGCAGCGTTTTCCGTGCGCACTACCAGCCCGCAGCCGAACCGGGCCAGGTCATGCCTTTCATCCACGGCACGGCCTTCGTGACCATGGATGCAACGCTGGTGTTCGACCCGCGGGACCGCTTCGCCTGGGGAATGGCTTGACGGGAGTGGCGGACGAGCACCTTCGCCCACTGTCCGACAATGGCCTCAAGGCCCAGGTGGTGGTGGTTGGCGCCGGCATTGTCGGACTGTCGACGGCCTTCCTCTTGCGCCAACGTGGCCACGAGGTGCTGCTGCTGGACCGCCAGGGCGTGGCCGCAGAAGCCAGCCGCGGCAATGCCGGCGCCTATGCATTTTCAGACGTCCTGCCCATGGCGTCGCCCGGCATCCTGGCCCAGGTGCCACGCTGGCTGCTGGACCCGCTGGGGCCCCTGGCACTGCGGCCGGCCTACCTTTGGGCGCTGCTGCCCTGGTTGTGGCGCTTCTGGCGCGCCAGCCAGCCGGCCGCCTTTGCGGCCAGCATCCAGGCGCAGGTGGCGCTGATGCAACTGGCCGCACCGGCCACCTTGCGGCTGCTGGACTCGGCGGGGGCGCGGCACCTGCTGCAAAACGGCGGCAACTTGCACCTCTATGAAAGCGATTCCGAATGGAAGGCGTCGCTGCCCGGCTGGCAGTTGCGTGCGGACCATGGCATCGCCTTCGAACATGCCCACGGCGCAGACCACATCGCACGTTGGCAAGGCGGACTGCACGCGGACTTCGTCGCCGCCACCTTTGTGCCCGCTTGGCAGACCATCACCGACCCCTTGCTGCTCTGCCAGACCGTGGCAGCTGCCTTTGAAGGTGCCGGCGGCCACTTGCGCCGCGCCACCGTGCAAGCCCTGCGACCCGCCATCGGCCATGTCGACCTGGCCCTGGCAGATGGGCGCTGCGTGCAGGCCCAGCACGTGGTGGTGGCAGCGGGTGCCTGGTCGCACCAACTGGCAAAGACCCTGGGTGAGCGCATCCCGCTGGAAACCGAACGCGGCTACAACACCACGCTGCCGCCCGGTGCATTCGACCTGCAACGCCAGCTGAGCTTCCCAGGGCACGGCTTCGTGGTGACGCCCATTGCCGGCGGCGTGCGGGTGGGTGGCGCCGTGGAGCTGGCAGGGCTGCAAGCGCCGCCCGACTTCCGACGTGCCGACGTGCTGCTGAACAAGGCGAAGCGCTTCCTGCCGGGCCTGAAGACACAGGCGGGCACCCAATGGATGGGCTTTCGGCCTTCGCTTCCCGACTCCCTGCCTGCCATCGGCCGGGCTTCTGCAGACGCCCGCATCACCTACGCGTTTGGCCACGGTCATCTGGGCCTCACACAATCGGCGGCCACGGCCGAGATCGTCAGCGCCCTGGTCGCTGGCGTGCGCCCCCCACTGGACATCCGGCCCTTCAACCCTGCACGCTTCAGCTGAGCATGATCAACGCATCCACCTACCAGCAACGCCGCGCCGAACTGGCCCGGCGCGTCGGCCCGGGCCTGGTCCTGCTGCCGGGCCATGCGGAAAGCCCAGCGAACTACCGCGACAACTGCTACCCCTTCCGGCAAGACTCGACCCTGCTGTACTTCAGCGGCATTGCCCAGCCTGACATCGCCTTGCTGCTGGACTGCGACAGCGGCCGGTCCACGCTGCTGGCAAAGGACCCGCACCCGGACGCCATCGTCTGGACCGGACCCACCGCCAGCCGCGGCGAATGGGCCGCCACCGCCGGCATCGAACACCATGCCGCACTGAGCGAGCTGCCAGCCCTGCTGGAGCAGGCCCGCCACCAGGGCCGTGCCGTGCACCGGTTGCCCGTGTCCCGCACCGGTGAGCAGACGGGCTTCAGTCGGCAACTGCTGCAAGCGGTCATCGACCTTCGGGCCGTGAAGTCGGCGGACGAAGTGGCGCAGATCGAAGAAGCCCTGCACACCACGCGCGACATGCACCTGCTGGCATTGCGCAGCGCGCGCATCGGCGTGGCAGAACAAGCGGTGGTGGGCGCCATGGAAGGTCTGGTCTCCGCGCGCGGCCTGCGCATGGCCTACCCGCCCATCTTCAGCTGCCGGGGCGAGATCCTGCACAACCACCACCACGACAAGGTCCTGAAAGCCGGCGACCTGGTCGTCAACGACAGTGGCGCGGAGTCGCTGCTGGGCTATGCGTCCGACATCACCCGGACCATTCCCGCGTCTGGTCGATTCACCTCGCTGCAGGCCGACCTGTACCGGCTGGTGCTGAAGGCGCAGCAGGAAGCCATTGCCCTGCTCAAGCCTGGCGTGCCTTACCGGACGGCGCACGAACACGCCTGCACCGTGCTGGTGGAAGGCATGATCAGCCTGGGTTTCATGCGCGGCAGCGCGGCCGACGCAGTGGCAAGGGGCGCTCACGCCATCATCTTCCCTTGCGGCACCGGCCACATGCTGGGCCTGGACGTGCACGACATGGAAGGCCTGGGCGAAGAACACGTGGGCTACGGTGAAGGGCACACGCGCAGCCCCCTGCCCGGCCACAAGTACCTGCGCCTGGCTCGCACTGTGCACGCGGGCTTTGTGCTGACTGTCGAACCCGGGATCTACTTCAACCCCTGGCTGGCCGCGCAGTGGCAGGCGCAGGGCCTGCACGCCGACTTGATCGACTACGCCGCCTTGGGCCGCCACATGGATTTCGGCGGCATCCGCATCGAAGACGATGTGCTCATCACCGGGACCGGCTCGCGCGTGCTGGGCCCGCACATTGCGCGATCCGTGGACGAGGTGGAAGCTGCGTGCGCAGCGTGAGCGGCCTCACGCCGCGCGCCACCGCCTGGGCCTACCTGTCGCTGGCGGCCAGCACCACCCTGGTGGGCAGTTATGTGGCGCTGTCCAAGCTGCTGGTGCTGGTCTTCCCGGTCCTGCTCTTGGCCTGGCTGCGCTTTGGCATTGCAGCCCTGGCCATGGTGCACTGGGTGCGGCCCGCCGCGGGTGATCCACCGCTGTCGCTGCGCGACCGCAAGCTGCTGTTTCTGGAGAGCTTCCTGGGCAACTTCCTGTTCAGCATCTGCATGCTGTACGGGGTGGCTCTGACCTCGGCGCTGGCCGCAGGTGTGACCATGGCGGCCATTCCCGCTGCCATTGCGCTGCTGTCGCGAGCGGTGCTGGGCGAACGCATCCGGCCACGCGTGGCAGGCGCCATCGCATTGGCGGTGGCAGGCATTGCCATCATGGCCTGGGCACGCTCGGCGCCGGGTGTCGTGGATGGCGTCCGTCCTGAATCGTCCTGGGGCTACTTGCTGCTGTTGTGCGCCGTGGGCTGCGAGGCCTGCTACGTGGTCATCGGCAAGTTGTTGACGGCGCAGCTGTCCTCCAAACGCATCAGCGCGCTCATCAACCTCTGGGGCCTGGCCCTGGTGACCCCGCTTGGGCTGTGGCAGGCCTTGTCCTTTGACTTCGCCAGCGTGCAGGTCGGCAACTGGATGCTGCTGGTCTTTTATGCCCTGGCAGCCAGCATGGTGAGCGTGTGGCTGTGGATGCAGGGCCTGCGCCAGGTACCCTCCTCTCGCGCCGGGGTCTTCATGGTGTTGCTGCCGGTGTCGGCCGCCGCCGTGGGCGCGCTCTGGCTGGGTGAGAACTTTGGCACGGCGCATCTGCTGGCCCTGGGGCTTGCCGTGGTGGGCCTGCTGCTGGCCACCTGGCCGGAGACGGCGCACCGCAGATCGACTGGCGCCGCAGCCCCCTAGAACGGCAGGCCCCTGTCCATCTTCGGGCCGATGCCGCAAGCGGCCCACGGCGCGCATGATGCCGCCCGAGGAGGACTTGGCCATGCGACACCCTGCAGATTGGAAACGACGCACCGCTTGTGTCTTCGCGTTGCTGGCATGCGCGGTCCCCTGCGCACAGGCGGACTGGCATGACACACGTGCCGAGTTCGAAGCCGAAGGCCTGCCTGTGCCCGAACGGGTGGACCGCCCACCGGAGCCTGAGCCGCTGAACGCGCGCCGTCGTACCCACGAATTTCGAAGGGCGCACACTCTGCCCGATGTCGACGGCCACGCCGCCGCGCTGCTGCCCTACGCGGCCCTGGCCACCGAGGTCTACTGCAGTGCGGTGGTCGAGCAGAAGCCCGACCCGGACGAGTGCCACAACGACCTGCTGGCCGACGCACATGGCTGGCGACTGCTGAAGCGCTACCCCACGGACCTGGTGGGGCCGCACAACTTCCACGGCATGATCTTCGCCAGCTACTACCGTGAAAGGGCGCCAGCCGAAACGCCGGAGATTGCCGTCGCCTTCCGCGGCACGGATTTCAAGAGCCCCGCGGACTGGCATGCCAACCTGCGTTGGTTCCTGCCGGGCCGCGACCAGTACGATGTGCTGGCCGATTGGGTGCCCCAGGTCGTGCGCGAAAGCAAGGAACTGGCGGAGCGGGACCTGGCCGCGCGCGGCCACGCCCACCTCAAGCAAGGATGGCAGATCGTGTCCACCGGTCATTCCCTGGGCGGTGGACTGGCGCAGATGTTTGCCTACAAGAGCAGCGAAGTGAACGGTGCAGTGGCCTTCGACCCGTCACCGGTCACCGCCTTCACCAGTTGCGTGGCCGACCATGAAGTCAACTGCAACGTGCCCGTGTGGCGCGTCTACGAACGCGGCGAGGTGCTGTCTTATGTGCGCGCAGTGACCCGGCTGTTCTATGTGCTGAGCGAAAACATCACCGAACTGGAGTTCAACCTGATGGGCGGCAACCCCATCGTCAACCACAGCATCCGCCGATTCCATGACAGCCTGAAGAGCCACCTGGCCCAGCGGCCACCGGTGGCGCGATGGCTTCAGACCCCGTTGTTCGAGCCCAAGCCCGACTGCGAATGTTCCATGAACCGCCGGCCCGAACTCTTCGCCAAGGTGGCCGAGGAGTGCGCGCGGCTGCATGCCGAACGCGACGGTGCCACGCCCTTGCTGATCAGCGAAGGCAACACCGACTGGCCGGAACTGGCCAAGCGGTCACGGCCCGTGCTGCCGATGGCGCCGCCACAGCTTCAGACCGCTGCGGCCTTGCCATAGCTGCGGAACTTTTCGATCACTTCAGCCATTTGTTCCGCCGACAGCAGCACAGGCTCACCGACTGCCAGCGCCTGCAGGTACATGCCGCAAAGCGATTCGATTTCTTCCACCACTTTCAGCGCCTGCGCCATGCTGGCGCCTGCGGCCACCAGACCGTGGTTGGCCAGCAGGCAGGCGTCGCGGTCGACCATGGCCCGGGCCACGGCGGCGGACAGCGCGTCGGTGCCAAAGGTGAAGTAAGGCACCAGCGGCACGCTGTCGCCGCCCGCCACGGCCACCATGTAGTGAAAGGCCGGCAGCGGCCGACGCAGGCAGGCCAGCGCTGTCGCATGGGCCGAGTGCGTGTGCACGACGGCCTGCACGTCGGGGCGGGCCTTGTAGATGGCCTCGTGAAAGTGCCATTCCGATGACGGCTTCCAGCGCCCGCGTGTGGTGCCGCCCCAGGCCACGAAAGGCAGGTCCGGCCCACTCACCTCGGCCCCCATGCCGGTGGGCGTGATCAGCATGCCGCTGCCCAGGCGGGTGCTGGCGTTGCCTGTGCTGCCGCGGTTCAGGCCGCGCTCATCCAGCCGCCGAATGGCCTGCACCACGGCGTCACGCAAGCCGGATTCGTTCATGCGCGTTGCTCCATCAAGTGGCGCAAGGCCAATTCGTTGGCGGCCACCAGGCCCCGTTCCGTGACCAGCTGCGTGACCAGGCGTGCCGGGGTCACGTCAAAGGCCGGGTTGCCGGCGCGCGTGCCAAGGGGCGCCACGCGCACCTCGCTCAGACGGCCGGCCGCGTCCAGGCCCTGGATGTGGGTCACTTCGCGGTCGCTGCGCTCTTCGATGGGAATTTCGCGCAGGCCGTCCTGCAGTGACAGGTCCAAGGTGGACGTCGGCATGGCCACGTAGAAGGGCAGGCCGTTGTCGTGCGCCGCCAGGGCCTTCAAGTAGGTGCCGATCTTGTTGCAGACATCGCCGCGTGCCGTGACGCGGTCACAGCCCACGATCACCAGGTCCACCTGGCCGTGCTGCATGAGGTGGCCCCCGGCGTTGTCGGCCACCAGGGTGTGCGGCACGCCAGCCTGCCCCAGTTCCCAGGCCGTCAGGCTGGCACCCTGGTTGCGCGGGCGGGTTTCGTCCACCCACACGTGCACATCCAGTCCCGCGGCCTGGGCCTGGTAGATGGGCGAGGTGGCCGTGCCCCAATCCACCGTGGCCAGCCAGCCGGCATTGCAATGGGTCAGCACATTCACCGGGCCCGGCTTGCGGGCGGCCACGGCCTGCAGCAGGGCCAAGCCGTGCCGGCCGATGGCGGCATTGACGGCCACATCCTCTTCGGCCAATGCGTCGGCCTCGGCCCAGGCCAGCGCAGCGCGTGCCGCAGGCGATGCTGCACGCAAGGGCTTCAGCATGCGTTCGATCGCCCAGTGCAGGTTGACGGCGGTGGGGCGGGCGGAACGCAGCCAGTCGGCCGTTTCTTCCAGCGCGCAATCGCTGGCGTCCACTCGGCACTGCAGGGCCAGGCCGTAGGCCGCGGTGGCACCGATCAAAGGCGCGCCGCGCACCCACATGTCACGGATGGCGGTGAACACGTCCTGCGCTGTGGCCAGCCGCGCCATGCGCAGTTCGTGCGGCAGCAGGCGCTGGTCGATGACGTCGACCGCATCGCGCGAAGGCCGTGCGAGGATCGGCCGCAAGGCCCTTCCGTCGACGATCACGCCGGGTCCTTCAAGACGCGTCCGGCGATGATCTGCAGGCTGTGCACCATCGCCGGGTCGCGCACCTCTGGCGCGGTGATGAGGGCGTGGTCCAGCGCATGTCGGCAGCTGCAGGCACCTGCAGCCGGGTCGGCGGTGATGGTGCCCGCCAGTCCGGCGACCAGGGTCTTGGCAGCCTGCGCGTTGGACAAGAGCACTCGGATGATGGCGTCCACGGTCACCGCGTCATGGCCCGGGTGCCAGCAGTCGAAGTCGGTCACCATGCCCACCGAGCAGTAGCAAAGCTCGGCCTCGCGCGCCAGCTTGGCTTCCGGCATGTTGGTCATGCCAATCACGCTGGCGTTCCAGCTGCGGTACATCTGGCTTTCGGCCAGGGTGCTGAACTGCGGCCCTTCCATGGCCAGGTAGGTGCCGCCGCGCACATGCGGCACACCTTGCTGCGCCAAAGCGGACTGCACGTGGTCGCCCAGGCGCGGGCACACGGGCTGCGCCATGGACACATGCGCCACCAGGCCGGTGCCGAAGAAGCTCTTGTCGCGCGCAAAGGTGCGGTCGATGAACTGGTCCACCACCACAAAGGTGCCCGGCGGCAGGTCCGCTCGAAGGCCGCCCACCGCGGACAAGGACAGCACGTCGGTGGCGCCCAGACTCTTCAAGGCCGCCACATTCGCGCGGTAGTTCACTTCGGACGGCGGGATGCGGTGGCCGCGGCCGTGGCGCGGCAGGAAGGCCAGTTCGGCCGATCCCTGGTTCGTTTCCAGACGCCCGCGGAAGATCTGGTCGCTGGGCGCGCCCCAGGGCGTGTCCACCGTGACCCAGCGGGTGTCGCAGAGGCCCGGCAGGTCGTACAGGCCGCTGCCACCGATGATGGCCAGCAAGGGGGTGCTCATGGGTGCTCCAGGGTGTCAGGCGGCGCGCATCATATCGGCCACCATGGCCTGCCGCACCTTGCGGGCGCGTTCAGCAACCTCGCGCACCGGTTCACGGCGCGCCACCGATTCCGACCACACCTGGCGCCAGCGCCGTGCACCGGGTTGGCCGTTGTACAAGCCCAGCATGTGGCGGCCAGCATGGGGCCATGGCGTACCGGCCCCTTCCAATAGCGCCATGTAGGTCAGCATGGCCTCTTCCACGGCCTCGCGTCCCTGGTGCGGCGTGGGCGCGACAAAGAAGCGGGCGTCCCAATCGGCCATGGTCCAGGGCTCATGGTAGGCCTGACGACCCACCATCACGCCGTCGACGTGGCGCAGGTGAGCCTCGATCTGCTCCTCACTGTTGACGCCGCCGTTGATGACGATGGTCAAGGCCGGAAAGTCCCGCTTCAGGCGGTAGGCCATCTCGTATCGCAAGGGCGGCACTTCGCGGTTCTGCTTTGGGGAAAGGCCCTGCAGCCAGGCGCTGCGGGCGTGCACGATGAAGACCTCGCAACCACCACGGAGGTGCACGGTGCCGACAAAGTCGCGCACGAAGTCGTAACTGTCTTGCTGGTCGATGCCGATGCGGTGCTTCACCGTCACTGGCAGCGACGTCGCGTCGCGCATGGCCTTGACGCAATCAGCGACGAGTTCGGGCTCGGCCATCAGGCAGGCGCCGAAGGCACCGCGCTGCACGCGTTCGCTGGGGCAACCGCAATTGAGGTTGACCTCGTCGTAGCCCCACTGTTCGGCCAGCCTGGCGCAGTGCGCCAGATCGGAAGGCTCACTGCCGCCCAGTTGCAGCGCCACGGGGTGTTCGGCCGGGTTGAAGTCCAGGTGGCGTGGCACGTCGCCGTGCAACAACGCGCCGGTGGTCACCATCTCGGTGTACAGGCGCGTGTGGCGGGTGATCAGCCTGTGGAAGTGGCGGCAGTGCTTGTCCGTCCAATCCATCATGGGGGCAACGGACAGGCGCCATGGACTGCAAGTTGTTGATTTATCTATATTAATCAATGGCTTACGACTTAAGCGTCTCCACAAATCAGCACGGAAAAGCACATCAAAACACAAGAAAACATGGGCTCAGTGCTACGGATTTGCTACAGTAAGTCCCGTCATTGCTACAGCAAAGGGACGGCGTGGCGAGCATTATCCCGGTGG
This sequence comes from uncultured beta proteobacterium, assembly GCA_963750785.1. GTDB lineage: Bacteria > Pseudomonadota > Gammaproteobacteria > Burkholderiales > Burkholderiaceae_C > Rubrivivax. The sequence continues at coordinate 136,289 of CAVVSC010000018.1, forward strand.
GTGACTCGTGGCGTGCACAAGTGCGGCGCAAGGGCCACCCGGTTCAAACCAAGACGTTTCCCAAGAAAATCCTCGCCGAACTCTGGGCGCGGGGGATCGAGGCCGACATTGATGCCGGCCGCACCGGTGTTTCGTCGGCGAGTGGCGCAGCTCGGCACCTGACCATCGGCAAACTGATCGAGCGGTACACGGAAGAGATCGGAAAGCAGAAGCCGTTCGGCAGGAACAAGGAGGACGTCCTCAAGCGCCTCAAGTTTCACCTGGGCGAGGTCACCCCTGCAGAACTGACGGTCGACAGGATCGTCAGTTACATCACCGAAGACCGGCGGATCACCGGCGTCACCGCGTCCATTGACCTCACCTACTTGGGCGGCGTGCTGAAGGTCGGGAGATCCCTCTGGCGCCTGCCGGTCAGCATCGCGGCTGTCATCGAGGCTCGCGACGTGCTGAGGCACATGAATGTGCTGGGTCGAAGCAACGAGCGCGATCGCCGACCGACGGCAGACGAGATCGAGCGCATTCGAGGCTGGTTGCGTCTGCACTCTCGCAGCCTCACTCCGGACCTCGTCGACTTCATCATCGACAGTTGCTTCCGCCCCCCCAGTGAGATCGTTCGCTTGCGTTGGGAGGACCTCAACCATCAGGACCGCACGATCCTCATCCGTGACCGAAAGGACCCGCGGCGGAAACTGGGCAATAACCAGATCGTGCCGCTGCTCGGGCGCAGCTACGCCATCGTCTGCGCGCAGCCCAAAGCTGGCGAGTTGATCTTCCCGCTCAACGGCAAGAGTTGGTCCAGCATCTTCCCGCGAGCCTGCACCGAGCTGGGAATCCATGACCTGAACCTGTACGACCTTCGACACGAAGGCATCAGCCGACTTGTCGAGTCGGGGAAGTACTCGATCCCGGAAGTCATGCTTGTGTCCGGGCACAAGGACCCGAAGCAGATGATGCGGTACACGCAGCTGCGAGCCAAAAACCTGCATCGGTAAGGCCGCGCCGAGCTCGATCCAGCAAGGTTCCAGCTGAGATCCGTGCCTCTCGACGTCACAATACGATGAGGGCGTGAACCTTCTGTGCGCTCGCCCCTGGTTCGAGCTCAGGTTGGGTGCCAGGTGCGTCACGGACTTGCACCTCTGGAGCCCGCGACCCCTGACGTGACAGGCACTCATGCGCGAATTCGTGCGAACGGCAGCGGACTCGGACTCCTTTGAAATCAGGCACTTAGGCGGAACTCCTGTCCGTCGTCGTTCGCCGAAATCCGGGTCCAGCCGCAATCTGGTTTACCCCTTGGTTTACCCCTCAGGTCTTGGATCACCGGATCACCTGCCGCAGGTCGAGTTGTCACGTTAAGACTGACCGCGCCGCTCTGGGGAAGGCCTGCAGTTACCCGTCGACTCGCCGAGCCCAGCTGGCCGTTGGGACAAGCGCTTTGCGCGTTCCCGCAGCATGACGGTCAACCAAAGGCTGCTCACGTACAGGGGGCCAGGCTCTTGTGGCGCGCGAGTTGCACCAGCAGCGGACACCTAGTCGTCCGTCCAAAGGGTGACCTCTAGCAGCCCTTTCATTTGGGCCGCTTCATCCTGCGCCGTGCTCAACGACGCCACCCGGATCCACAGGTCGCCGTTGAAGTTCCAGCTCATGCCGGCGTTCAAGGGAAAGTACACCTGATCAACCGCATTGAGGCTGTTGACAAGCTTGGAAACCATGGCCGTTGTGCCGTGACTGTTGCTGACCTTTTGCTTGAGCCAACCCTTGAACGCGTCGGACAAGACCACCCCGGCAGCCTTGTATGGCTTCTCGAGCTTCTCCGTATAGGTCAACAACGAGGAAAGGAATTCATCGCTTGGCGTGTCTTCGCCACAAAGCTGATCGCCCACCTTCCATCGAACAGACGCGCGCAACGCCGCTGCCGGAGGCGGGTCGATGGGTGTTCCCACGCGTCCCAACTGCCGGAGGACTTCTTCCTTGACCTCCTGTGCGTACAGTTCATTCATGACGGCGACCCGCTTGAAGGCCTCCCCACTCAATTCACTTACAGGCAGCGTCTGAACGTCGTCAATGTTCCACGAAAGCAGCTTTGACGTCCGCCTCTCGAGATCCACGAGGAGGTGTTGGGTCTTGCTGTACAGCCGCGCTCCAGCGTGCGATTTAGCATCATTGAAGTCCCTCCCTGCTCCCACCACGCACAAGACCTTCTTGCTGGCCTCGCATCGCACCAGGTCACAGGCGGGCGTCAAGATCAATCGGTACGAATTGGGGTCACTCGACAAGGCGAGCAGCTCGCCAAACCGGATGGGCGCATCCGCCTCTTGGGCAGGCCCAAACACTACCTCCGAAAACAGGTTAAATAGCACGCGGCCTTGTTGGATCTGGCCCGTGAAGCTGATCGCCTTCGCATCAATCGGAATCTGCTTGGCCAGCGCTCCGCTGAGCCTGCGTGTCTTTGCGGCCAGAGACTCCGAAAACAACCAGGTCAAGTACGCTGACAAAGATTCGTTCTCCGCCTCGAGCCGCAGGGAATCCAGGATGCGCAAGTCGTGAAGCTCCAGCAATTCGCACTGCGCGAGGAACTCATCGGTCGCCTTCGACACGTTTGTGGCCAAGTTGTCGACCAGCGCCTGAACCGCCATATTGCCCTCGAACGCATCGGCCTTTGCCTTGAGCTTCCCACGAACCCACTCGTCATCGATGTCGCTCTTGAGCATGACCTCGAAGAAGGCGGACTTAGTCCGGATGAGGTCCCGAACCTTCCCCTGCGTCTCCAGACTGGCAATCGACGACATGAAGAAAAGCAGCTTAGGCTTCTTGAGGACCGTGGCGGCATTCTTGATTCGCTCCAGCGCCGCCTCCGGCGACTCGCCCTCCTGAAGGAAGAAGTCGACAAACGCAACATCCGTGGTCTCTAGATGCGGTGTTGCGTCCTTCATGTTAGCGAATGCCTTGACATTCGCGGCGCCCACCAAGGCCCTCAAGGTCTCGCAAACCAGCGTGGCCTTCTGTGCCTTCGCCCGCCGATTGAGCGCTTCCGTTTTGAACAAAACCTCCAGCCCAACGTCGGTCAGCGTCGCCTTCTCATGCGCTTGCCACAACGCCTGCAGCTGCGCGACATCGGATGTGAGCCGCTCCAGCAGAGAGTCGAAGTCAGCGCACTTCAGATCCTTGAATGAGTCCAGCAACTTCGCCTGCGCAGGCTCATCGGCGCCAACCACGTCAATCCACGCATTCTTGTCGTCACTGCTCACGCCGCCGGGTGGCGGTGGGCCGAGCGCATCGTCGACGACGACCGCGCTTTGATACTGCCAAGCCATCGGCTTTCCCTTCCCTCATGATTTCACACGTCTTGGCCGAAGCTCAGGACGAATGTGCGGTGCATACCGTCCGAATCAGCCGGCGCCAGGCCCAAGGTCGCCTTGTTCTCTTGCGCCAGCCGTCGTGCGATATACAACCCGAGACCACGCCCCTCTCTTGGGGGTTTGCTCGTAACAAACTGCTGGAATACTGCTTCCGCCCGGTCTTCTGAAATGCCGGGACCGTTATCGGAGAAGCGAATCTGCCGAGCTCCAGCATCAAGCTCGATACGAATCTTCCCCGACTCGGAACGATCGATGCGATTCACAAGCCAGTAGAACGAGTTGCTGAATAGGTTGTCGAGAATCTGCAGAAGCTGGCCCTTCTCGACGCGCTCAACGAAGGCGGCGTTGGCCTTCTTGCGCACAATCTCGACGCTGATTCCCTCGCGCTCGCTTTTGGACTCGTGGAACTCCTTCAGCATCTCAGTGAGATCGACGATGTCTGTGTCTTTGCGAATTTGCCGGCCGGGCACGCTGAGTTCATCCAGGATCCGCACTCGCTTTTCGAGCGTCTTCAGTTGTGCCTCGACAACCTCGGGCGAATACTTGCCAGCAGACACGGCCTTGAGCGTGTCCTGCGTGATGCGGGCCAGTTCGTGGGCGATGAATTCGAGCATCAGTCCGACACCGGCCAGATGGATGTAGGTCTCGATCTCCTCCTCGAAGTGTGCAATGCGCAGTTTCGCGCGCTCCCAGGCGTCGCTCACCTCCTGGAGATGGTGCATGACCTTTCCGATGCTCTCGGACTCCCCTGGGGCGCGCGCCTGGATTCCCTTCAGGCTCTCGATGGCGATGCCCTTTGAATCCGTGATCTGCTTTTCGACCGCGACCACCATTTCCTCGATCGCGGGCGCCACCTTGCGGTCAATTTCCTCCAGGAAGGGCCGGCAGAAACCCAGGATGACGTAGCGTAGCAGTCGCCGCAGGGCTTCCTTGTCGTAGGAGTCGCGGAAGCCCTCCCGATTCGTCTGATCCAAAAGCAACGGGTTGGCGATCGATGAAATACGCAAGTAGCCGACCATCTGTGCGCGATTCAGCTTGTAGGCCCCGGCGGCAAGTGCCTTGCGGTCCAGGTCCAGCCAGTCGTCCGATCGCTCACCGTAGGGATACACCCGGAAGCCATCCCGATACACCAGAAATCCCCCCGCCCACTGGAGCAAGAAGGGCTTGAGGGTACCCTGGTAGTAGTCCGAGTTCTCCCGCTGCACCTTGCCCCGGTTGAACCAGTAGAACTTCATCTCCCACGGGCCTAGGTGCTTGAGCGCGCGGCCAATGATTTCACCATCCACGAGCGGCGTTCGCTTCTTGCGCTTGGTGGAACCAGGCTCTTCGCGGACGGTCGCACGCAAGTGATCGCCGGTCAGGCGAATCGTGGATTCATGCGAGTAGGTGTGGTAGTTGACGTTCATCGCGAGCGTCGGCTCTCCGCTCTCGTCGTACTCAAACCTGGCCTCGCAGGTCGCGTCCGCACCCTTCAACGGCTCGCGATCAAGAAACGGCACGCTGATCGGCTTGCCTTGAAAACTGAATGAGATGAACTTGTTCGCGCGCAGCGAAGCAAAGGGGTCGGCGAGCTTCGCCAAGTCAGTTCTCGCAATGGCGTGCACCTTCTCCGATGACCAGTTGCTCTGCAAGTCCCGCATCGCGATCGATGTGCCTTGCTCGTCCGCTTCTGCTTCCGTTCCCCTGCGCTGCGTGGGTTCAAAGTTCAGCGCGTCAGCGTCCAGGCTTGGGTCGGCAAAGGCCGGACGCCAATCCAGCTCCAGATGATTCCAACTACGGGAGCCGGTTCGCTTCGTCCGAACGCGGACAAGATGACCCAGGCGCATTGCGGACAAGCGTCCGATACCCTTTTCGCCCAGCGGCATCCGCGCTGCGGGAACGGAATACTTGTGGTGCAGGCGATCTGTCCCGGCCGAGGCGAGCTTGATGGCGTCCGTCTTCTCCATCAAACGTGTCGGCGTGCCGACAGTCAGATAGCTATCCAGCAGATCCTGCCGCGACATTCCGTGGCCACGGTCGCGAATGAAGATCCGGCTTCCGTCGACATAGGCCTTGGCCAGTGTCTCCAGGGCTTCCTTGGCCGTCTCGGGAACTCCATAGCCTTCCCTGAACCGACCCAGCCACTCCTCTTGAGCATCGTCCTCAAGATTCTGTTCAACCCATTCGTTGAACAAGGTTAACGAAACCTCGGGCTCCGTACCCGCATCCTCCGCGGCCGCGATCCCCTCAAGCACCTCCATCAGTTGCGAATAGGCAGAGTGCTGCATCGCCACGTCGACAAAGATTTCGACTCCCTTCGATCCTGCGTCCAGCGAATTCTTCACAAGTTCGTAGATCGCCACAGCGTCAGAGCTGATGAGTTCGGCGCCGAGTTCAAGGAGAACGCGCGCTTTGAAGTGCAGAGTCATTGGGGCCGCGCCTTCAGTCGGATGTCATAGTTGACAGACTAGGCACCCCTGATCGTCGTCTTCCTCTGGTTGCTCTCCGCTATCAGCCTCAGCAAAGACCTCCTTCAGAGTTGCGTTCTCCTTGCGGGCCACCTTCCGCTCGATTCGGATCACATGCTCACGCTTGATCTGCTCAACTCGCGCCGGCTGCTCCATCTCCACCAGACTCTCTCCCTGACTCCAAGTGAAGAAGTTGCCGGTCTTCTCGTACGGCTTCTCATAAGCCTTGGCCTTGTCATACAGGTCGGGATGAGTTTCCTTCAGGCGGACCCACTCGATCTTCTGTTGGTAGAAGCAGAAGTAGCACCCGGACCGAGTCCTTCCCCACTTCGTGTAGGGCGGCATACCAACACCTGAGGACCGCAGAATCTCCTCGATGTCGCGCAAGATCAACCCGTCCTCCTTGAAAGGGTAGACGGGTTTGATGTTGGGCTTGTGGCTGATGTAGCCGCTACGGTCTTCGTCCGCGCGCAGCCCGACATAGTTGACGACTTGCTCGTCGCCACAGTGCTTCTCGAAGGGCTTGAGCTTTAGCGCACGGGTACACCAGCGCCGGTGGTTCGACGGGATCATGCCGCCATACATCTCGTACCAGTGATCGAAGCCCACGTCGGCGTTCAGGCGCGTAACCTCCTTGCCCAGGTAACTGGAGATTCGCTCCAGGTACTCATAGGTCTCCGGCAGTTCCTTGCGCGTGTCGCTGAAGATGTACTCCATGTCGGGCACGCGGTCCCGCATGTAGATCGCCAGCGCGGCGCTGTCCTTGCCGCCCGACAGGCTAAGGATGTGTCTAACGGGCTTTTCGGTCGCCATCGGCTTCGCCTCCCTCAGTCTTGTTGTTCCTTGAGCCCTGCATCTCGACCAGAGCCTCAGCCAAGGCTGAGGCCGCAAGGTCGACATTGCCCTTCGCCTGTGCCTTGACCAGATCCAGTACGGATCGAGCTAGCGCCGCTGATTCTTTGGAGGTCGCAAAGAACAGCGATGTCTCCTGTCCTCCGCCCATCGTCAAAGTCACATTGACGAATCGCTCAGCGGCTCTGGGCATCTTGCCGCGTTGCATGACGAGCTTCATCCAACGCTTGTATTGTCCACACAGCTCGGTCAGCGCTTGGGAGAACTTCCCAATGGTCTCGTCTTCCCAAGCGTCTAGCGGACGCTGCACCAACAAGCTACCGATGGAATCGAGCCACTTCTCGTCCGTCAGTGATAGGTCCGTACAGCGGAGGATGAAGCTTTTGAGCCGTGCTTCCGCGATGTCAGCTGCTGGCACCGCGCACTCGGTCTGCAGTTGGTTGCGGACGCGACTCAGCGGACCGGCGATCCCGAACGCCTCGCTGAGATCGCCGGCGACTGAGTCTTGCAGCCTCCGGTTGGCCATCCCAAGGGCGGCCAGCGTGCTCCGAATCCAGTCAGCGAACGGTGTCTTTAGGCCAGTCTGCCCGTAAAGATCTGGAAGCGTTCCAGTAAGAAGCTTGATCGGATCCTGAGCCTTGTCGATCGCGGATCTGACAAGCACGACCTCCTTGCTCACCTGCATGGTTCGTTGACTGAACTCCGGCAATCGCGCATACCAGCGATAGAGGCTTCGTGCCAACTCAAGAAAGCTCAGGTCTCCGTCCAACGAACAGCCGACAGACGCGAAAGCTGCTCGGTAGTCACCCATGAGCTCGCGGCTGCTCTCGTCCTGCGCCAGCTCTCGGAGTTCAAACACCTGCGGGTTCTTGTACATCCGCTGCAGGTGCTCGCTTGTGAGCTCGAGGACCAGAGTGCCCCGCTCAAACACCGCGCAACGGTTGCGATGGATCAGGACATAGAGGACCAGCCAGACGCCGGCGGGACCGGCACGCACACCCCAGGGGGGCGCTGCGAGCAGGTCCAGCAAGGCCGCGAAGCTCGGCGGCGTCTTAGCCTGCAAAGTAGCGGAGATCACGCTCCACAGTTCGCTGATGTCGATCGCGGCCTCGCTTGTCGGCTCCGCTAGCGACCAGCGTCCTCCTTCTTCCTTCCAGATCCCCGTCTCTCGAAGCAGGGTATGGTGGATCAACCGTTCCGGAGGGAACTCTTGGGGCTCGCAGATCGGCCGACTCTGGTCTCCGCCCAGGACCACCTCGAACATCCGATGGCGCGCAAGCACGATCGCGCTCGTGGGTCGGTCCTTGTTGATGAGTTCGTTGACGATCTTTGGAGTCTTCTCGAAGACCTTGTCGAACAACCACGAGGCAAGCCGGCTCGTGTTCATGCTCTGACTGTCCTTGATCGCCTTGCCCAGGTGCCAGTACTGGAGACCGGAGCGACCTTCGGCAGGCAACAACTCGGACAAGACCCGATCTCCGACCGTCTCCCGCGCCTCGTGCAGTCGTCCTGCGACGTATTGACTCGTCCAGGGATCAAGGCGCTTGCTCGTGACCTCACGCTGCACATTGAGCCAGATCGCGTACTCAGCTAGCGCCGCGCGGCTCGCCGGCGCAAGCGCAAGGCAGCCAGAAACTACGAGTGCGTCCTTGTCAGTTTTGAACCTTGCCTTGGCTTCGCTCTCTTCCTCGGAGTCCTTAACCACGATCACCAGCTTCAGCCAGGCGTCGGGCTGGAGGTCGTCGGACTTGCTCACGGGTACCTTGGGCCAGGAACCCAGCGATCCCACCGTGACGCCCATGGTGCGAATCGTTCCCGTCGTTGCGTAGTGCCTGTTGGCAACGATGAGACGCTGGGAGAGTGCCCGAGATAGGCCCTCTATGGCCAGTCCCTCTTCGCCGACCTTGGAGGCGCGCTCGTACACCGCCTCGATGTTCACCGCATCGGAAACCGCGAAGGCGTACTCCGCATTGACTCGTCGCCGAATCAGGATGCCCTGCTCCACCAGGCGGCCACAAAGCGTCGTGACAGCATCTGCCGACATGTCTCCAAGAGCAAAAGCCAGCAGTTCAGCTGTGATTGGCACGGTCAAGCCGCCAGCGACAAGCTCCATCACCGCGATGCACTTGAGAGTCCTTAGTACTGCCGGTTCGAAGGTCTGGCGCTCAATTGTGGAAAGCGCAAACACCCAGCGTCTTTCAGCACTCAAGTCTCTGAATCGCAGTCCGGGTCCCTTTTCGAGGAAGTCAAAGAGGTCGCTCAGGCGATACCAGGTCTGCGGACTTGCTTCCCGCTCCGCGAACTCCCTCAGCCCGAGGGGTTCATTCCCTCGCAGGAACGCGTGGAACGATCTTTCGCTCTGACCGTACCGCTTGGACGCGACGGCCAGCGCCGCGATCGTGAACGGGTGGAGAGGGTACAGAGCGTCCGCGCGTTCGAACAACCGGCGGTCGACATCCGAGCGACTGCGCAGAACGCCCAGCTTGTCGGCCTTTGCATAGAGGTCTTTCGCCGCGGCTCCGAGTCCTAGATGCGACTCCAGCGCAGCCTTGACCCCGAGCGCATGCACAGCGAAGTGCGCGTATCGCTCGACCGGCTCATCAAAAGCGACCTCATCGAATCGAGAGGCCACCTTGTGCCATTCATCCTGCAGGGACCGACCCACGCCAGCGGCGTAGCTGGCGAAGTGCTGGTGGAGAAGCGCCACGACGACAAGCTTCGGATCATCGGCCTGACATGCATGCTCAGCGATCTGCTGGAGGGCTATCAGGTCGCCTTCTTCCGGGTGCAGGGCAGCCTGCTCGATGAACTTGCCCACTTCATCGATGAGCAGCACCACGCCGTCGTAGTCCAGCTGAACGATCGTCGCGGCAAAGTCGGCCGCCAGTTCGCCAGCAATGGTGTTCAGCGGCAGACCCTTGTAGGTCATCGCAGCCAGGTCCAGGCGCTTGCTGAACGCAGAGAGCTCCTTGCTCTTACCGAGGCGCTTGAGCGCCGCACCGATGGCGTTGCCAAGCGCCACTCCGATCGATAGCCGCGATCCAACGATGGCCAGCGGGAACCGCTTAGCGGTCCGGAACAGGGAACCTACTTCGGAGTCGGCTTTGTGGATGGCACGTGCCGCAGCTGGATGTGCCTGCTTCCCACTCAGCAACTGAGCGAGCATCACACCCAGGGCCGACTTCCCGCTCCCATACGGACCAACAATCTTCCAAGCGCGCTGCGCTTGTCGCGTCGTGATGCCGACACCGATCTGGCTGAGCGCACCAAGCGCTGCGGGAGTGACGAGGTAGTTTGCAACTGTCGACTCGTCATGGAGGTCGCGATCGAGTGCAATCGATCGGGTGTGCCCGCGTCCCGAGGCGAGGAACTCGGCGATCTTCTTAGACATGTTCTTCGACCTCCTCAGTCCGCAGTCTGTACTGCGGATCTAGTTCTTTGGTGTTCAGGATTACTCGTTGCGTGTCTGCAGTGTCCGAGAACCGGATCGCTCTAGGGAGCCCTTCGCAAAGCACTTCGATGAGCGTCCTCAGATGATGCTCGTCAAGCCTGAGTACAACGCCCGGGCTCCCTGCACCCTTGAGCAACTGCTCGAAGTCGGCGCTGACCTCTCCTTCCTCGCCGCCCGCCATGAAATCGCTCAAAGCGATTCCAAACACCCTCGTCGTTAGTCCCACGGGTGCCCGCGGTTCTGTGTTGAAGAGCGTCCGACCGTCTTCAGCCTTGTGCACTCTCAGCAGGCCCAGGTCCTGCAAGGGCGACCAGGAGGTGTCGTCCGTACCACGTTCCTCTTGGTAGTACGACTGGATGAAGATGGACGCATGCTGTTCAAGCGTGCTTGGCGCCAAAGTTCGCGCGGAGCCCGCACCACGACGGGTAAGCGCTTCGATCAGTTGCTTGCGATCGAATCGAACCAATCGGCTGTCTGCAAACACCTCACGCCATGCAGCCAGGCCAGCCCGCGTGGACAGGTGCCAGTGAATCAGCCACAACGACTCCAGCCTTTCGAGATGCGGGTCTACCGCGTCGCGGCCTCCGAAAAGCAGATTGCCCACCGGGCCTGGCTCGTGTCCACCATCGGCTGCAGTCCGAAGCACACCCGACGCCTCTGCCCAGAACTGCAGAGACTTGACCATGTTCCGTCCGATGCCCAGCTTGTAGATCGCCTTCTCATCGGTACGAAGCAGATTCGCGTCCGCCGAGACTTCGCGATAGACCTTCGGCAGCCAGCCATAGCGGCACACGAAGGATTCATGCCCCGAAAATCTTTCAGTGCTACTCATTGCACTCCTTCCTTCTCTCTCGTTTTGTCGTTGTTGGGGTTAGACGGTCAGGGCCTACCGCACCATCTGCACCTGGGGACTTCGTTCTCGTTTGCTCTTGCCTGTCCGAACCTTCGGCTCGACGTAGCGCAGCGCTTGCGACGGCGCGTTGGGATCGCACCCAGGCAGCTCGCGAACCACGCTCTGCATCCATCCGGGGAGCGTCGAGAAGCCTTCAACGAGATCTCGACGGATCAAGGGGCCGCGAACCGGGTCGGAGACGATGCCTCTCAGGCGATCCACGACCTGCTGGTCAATGACCTGCGACTCCTTGAGCCAGTACAGCGCCTGGACAACACCCATGGCAGCGCGCCCGGCCCAGAAGAGCCGGCCGGGGTTGGTCTGCTTGAACTCGACCGTGAACGTGCCCAGTTCCAACGACCTGCGGCGAGCCTCCGTGAGGACGATGACCTTCGTCGGCACCTTCGCGGTCAGGCCAAGGGCCTGGGCGGCCATTTCGCCATCCACAAGCACCCGCAAACGGTCCGGCCTTGCGATGGCATCCACCACAGCCCAGTAATCATGCACACTCAAAGGGCCCGCACCCGACCTCAAGTAGAGACCACGATCCAGGCGCTCCAGCTCGCCGGCCGCGGCCATGCGCTGCAAGGCCTTGTCGATGGCACCTCGGCTGCCCAGAGGCGCGAAGTCAGGCGGCACCCAGACGAGCACGGACTCGTCCATGGATATGCGCTCGGCGATCTGGGCTCGGATGTCGGGCATGTCCGATATCTGTAGGTGACTTTCGGACTGTACGCTATCGTCCTGTCCGAAAAGTGCTGCAGGTTTTCGGACAGCGCCAGGCCGCCCGATGCGGGCTTAGGAACCGCTCTGTCCGGTCACGTACTTCCTGGGAACCAACCGGCCCGACGGCCCGGCTTTCATCTCCGTGGCCTCCCGCAGATCGGAGGGCGCGTAGCTCAGGTGGATGGGTCGATCGCTGCCGTAGAAGTACAGGCGATCAAACGGCAGGTTCGCGATGATCCAGTCGGCGACCTCTCGCATATCTTCGTCGTCGACGATGAAGTCGCACGCCGCTCCGCCTCTGGGGCAGATGGGTTCGCCGCGCCGGTTCAGCTCATGGGCCGCGTGCTGATCCAAGGCGGGCGCCACGCGCGACTTGATGTGCTTTCCCAGCTCGGCCGAGCAGAAGCCGTACGTAAGCCGGATCGCCCCGAAGTACTCGACGATGGGATCCAGGATCCTCACGGCAAGGTCGTAGAGCGCGTTGTACGACTCCGGATTGCTCGGGAGATTGGCAAGGCTCAGCCTAGCCTGTGTCTCTCCGCATTCGATCAAGCTCCGATAGATGAATGAGCTCCCGCACTGGCTATCAAGATCCGGCACTGTCCTGCTGCGAGAGAGGTTCATGCCCACCACCTCCAGCCGCTTGAGCCGCAGCGCCTCTGACAGCTCGCTCGCGGTGGGCCCGAACTCGGTGTCGCCCAAGACACCAGCAGCTTCAAGTGCTTCATCGAAGGCGACCTGTTCGGCGTAGCCTGCGTTCTCCTCATGCATGTACCGACTCTTGCGGTACAGGTGAGGCTTGGGGAACGCGCTTCCGTACTCGAAGACATCGTAGTCAGCGCGTCGCACGCTCACCTTGACCCTGCGGTTCATCAGCGGCACGGGACTTCCCGCGAAGTCCTCGAACTGCATCAGCGTCAGTTTCCCGGTGGAGCTATGAACCTTGATCAGGTCCACGGTGCTCAGGTCGCCGTAGATCACCAGCCCGCACGACACGAACGCGCGAAGCACGGTCGGCATGCGCTCTACCAACGAGACGTGGAACTGCAGATGATCGCCCTCAAGCCATCCCAGGCCCTGGACCGCGGCGTCCCGGCAGGCCTGCCCGACCACCTCAGCGTCTGATGCCTCGAGCAGGAGCTTCATCCCAGAAGCTTGCGCGTCGGCGTAGTCTCCGAAGAACTCCTTGACGTCCCTCTGCAGCCGCTGCTCCAGCTGTCGGTATCGAGGACGTTTGCCGAACTGCTGCATGGCGAAGAAGAGGCGAAGGTCCTCTTGCCGAGCAGTACGGGCCCGTTCGAGCAACCCGGTCTCAAACGCGCCAGACATCTTGCGCAGAGCGCGGGTCAAGCTACCGAAGTTCTCCTCGAGCTCGACAAGGAACGGTACCTCCAGCGCGTCAGGCAGTCGACCCAGATCCAAAGCCTGGCGCCACAGTTGCTCCAAGAGCGGGTGCGGTGGTTGCGGCTCGACTGGCCCCCTGACACGACGCTCGGTCAGCCTGACCGCGGGAGCCCGAACCGGTCGGGGCACGCGCAGCAGGAGGCGATCGGAGACATCGGCACGGCGGTATCTCCCGACTGCGAACCGCTGCTCCCAGTCCTTGTCCTTGAACACCAATGCGACGCCAGGGCCGACCATCATGGCCTCCTCCCCCAGCACGTGCTCGAGGTAGTCCTTGAACTCCGCCTGCACAAAGTACTTCTGGAACGTCCCGCGCGACGTGACGTGCCCATCGCGATAGGGCCGGCCCGGTGCCTCCGGTCCGTAGAGCATCACGCCCACCGACATCGCACGCTTGGCCAGACCGAAAGCCCGTTGAAGGACCTCGACGCGCTCGGCCGGGTCCTCGATCACATTGATCACAAAGCCAACGTTGACGACGTCCGCGGCAAGCCGCTCCCGATCCGGTGCGTAGTGGGGGTCCCATCCCGCCGCCTCGAACCCGTCGCCCGCGAGCGCCGCCAGGTCATCGCCTCGGCCGCACCCGTAGTCGAAGAACGAGCACTCACGTGTCAGCAAGCGGTGCCGGAGCAGCAACTGCACGGGAGCGGAGATCGCAGAACGCGCGAGAGCCGTACGGTGGCGATGAATGGACTCCCCTGTCTCTTCGCGCGCGCTCCCGTCGGCATGCCCCTCGTTGCCGATCGGCATGAGCTGAGCACCCGCAAGTGCATAGCCTTTGGCTGCGATCAGCCTCTCCCAGTTCATCCGGAAGCCGATCACTCGCGTGTCATCGAACAGCCCGAGAGCCTCTGCCTCCGACGTCAAGGCGCACCAGGACGCGCGCCCGGGGTGCGACTCCTGCACCAGCAGCTCCTTGCGATGCAGGATCGGTGGATTCAGCGAGTCGGCGTAGGAGCGTCGGTTGAATCCCGATCCGTTGCGTGCCTGCGTCCAGCTGCTGATCAGCGTGGGAAACGGGTCATCGTCGAAGTCGCCGTACACCAACAGCGATACGCGCCCGCTGCGCACATTGAACTTGACCACGTTGATCGCCGCCTCTGCGTCTTCTGGCAGCGCAGCGAGCGCTTCCTGAATCGCATCAAGGCGCGCCGTGTCGGCGACTGCACGCAATGCAGACCGATGCAGGTACCACTCATCACCGACCTGCTTGCCGAGGCCGCTCATGAGGGACTCGCGTCCCGCCGTTGCCAGAGCGGTCGCCCACAGGCAGGGCGGCAGGGCCACCACCCCGACTCGTTTAGACGAATCGCGGACAAGTCGGCGACCATGCCCAGCGGCAAGCCCGCCCCAAATGATGCGAGTACCTCTTGATCCGCCATCAGTCTGACGCGCGCGCCTGTTTCGTTGCACATTCTACGAAACACGCCGCCGGAGGGTGCGCAGCGCGCGCACCGAGAGTGAGGGTCACCCGCAGGGAAGCGCGTCGCCGAGAATACGCACGAGGGGGAAAAAACGATGGACGCAGGGGAACGCTGGATAAGGTTTCTGCGGCAGTACGGACCGCTGCCGCAGAACGACAACATGTTCGATGAGCAGATCCGCCGCTCGGCCAGCCGACTAGGGGTCAACCCTATAGCGTTCAAGCATCCCCTGGAGGACGCCGTCCTTAAAGTGTTCGACGGCTCCGTGACCCCCTCGTGCCTCGTACTGACCGGCACCGCGGGTGACGGCAAGAGTCACCTGTGCAGCCAGGTCTGGCACCAGCTTCAAGGCGACCCGGGCCTGTGGGCGTCGAACGATGTGTACTTTCAGCTCAAGCCGACGATCAACGGCAGGACCTATACCCTGCACGTGATCCGCGACTTGACCGGCATGCCGGATGACGACGACGATGACCGCTACACGAGCAAGTCCGCGCTGCTGGTGGAGCTCAGTTCTGCGCTCTTCGATCCGGCCTCCGATGTGCTCTTCCTGATCGCCGCGAACGACGGCCAGTTGATCGAGACCTGGCGGAAGCTGGGCCTCGTCGGTGATGCGCAACGTGCCCGGGAGCTGCTCGAAGCACGGCTGATGGGTGATGAGGTCCCGGGGCCGGAATCTCGGTTGCAGTTCTTCAACCTGAGCAACGTGCCGAGCGCGAGGGTGCTCGAACTGGCACTGGATGCCCTGCTGGCGCACGAAGGTTGGCAAGCCTGCATCAGCAGTCCGCACCCGGACGGCTTCTTCGGGCCCGCGTGCCCGATCAGAAAGAACTTCGAGCTGCTTCAGACCCCGCTCGTCCGTTCTCGGCTCCTTGACCTTTTCAGGCTGTGCGACTTCGGAGAGCTGCACACACCGATTCGGCGCGTGCTCATGCTGCTGGCCAACGCTTTGCTCGGACATCCCGACGCACGCGAGCGCCTGATGCTGCCACGTGACGTCAAGGAGGTTCTCGCGAAGGGCACGCGCCACCAAGCGAGCCTGTACAGCAATCTGTTCGGTGCAAACCTCAGCGTCACGAAGCGAGAGTCACTCGAGATCTTCGACTACCTTGGCCGGTTCGGCATCGGACAGGAGACGACGAACCGGGTGGACAACATCCTGATCTTTGGTGCCGAAGACGACAACCTCAAGCATTACTATGAACAGTTGATCGCCAACGACCCCTTCTACGGCGCGACGGATCGCTTTCGGTCAGCACAGCGCGCTTACGTGGAGGCGCCGGAGGCCACCACCGGCGACCGTCACGACTTCCTCGACATGCTCGTGGAGCAGAGGCGAGCACTCTTCTTCAAGATCCCGGATGAGCTTGCCGCCGAACTCAAGCTCTGGAGCTTGACCGTCTTCGCCAGCGCCGGCGAGTACCTGGATGACGTCGCAAGGCCGCTTCAGTCTGGCGAACGCGTGGCGCGTCATCTCGTCGCGCGGCTCGTCAACGGCTTGAATCGCATCTTCACGGGCCTGCTCGTCTCAACCGATCGAGAGCTTCTCCTCGCCACCAGCCTGTCGTTCTCCGGATCGCGGGTGAGCCAGTTGCTGGAGGATCGCATTGCGGTATCTGCACGAGGGCGACCTGAGAAGGTCGACGTCCTGCTCCGCAGAGGCTTCCCTTGCCTTGAGGTCACCCTCCCAAACGGCACCGCCCGGACGCTGAAGCTGAACCTGACACGCTATGAGTTTCTGCAGCGCGTGAGCCAAGGCGCGCTACCCGGAAACTTCTCTCGAGAGTGCTACGAGGACATCCTGGCGTTCAAGAGCGCGCTCCTCGCCGCAGCTAGCAACCAGGCTCACACGAGCAACACTGCCGGTGCCGACACCAGGGGAGAGCTGTCGTTCCGCCTGCTGAGCCTCGACGCCAACGGCAATCCTATCGACGACGTCGTGGAGATTGCCGATGCGTGACGTGAAGGTTCTTCCCCCGCCCAGGCCCAGCGTTCAAGACGAGAACGCAATGTGGGTGGATGAGCAGATCTGGGGTCACCGCCTGTGGGACGCCCAGAGCCCGTGGCTGATCTTCCTTGAGTTCCTGACCATTGCCGAGTCACGTCACCGCGACCATGCCTTGTTCACAGGAGATCTGCTGGATGGCTCTGGCTATCCAGTCGCGGTGAGCTTCAAGCCGCAGAGGCGCATGCATCTGCGCAACATCCTCTACAACAACGAGACGCTTTTTGACGTCGCGGAGCGTTATCCCGACGATGCGACCGCCTGGCGGAAGTGGCTCGAGTGGATGCAAGACAACGCGCAGGCCGTTCCGAACCGCGACTTCTCGTACCTCAAGAAGCGATTCAACTCGTTCAAGCAGTTCGCCGACCTGGTGGGCATGCTCAGGTCTTCAACGCTAGAGAGCAACACCAACAAGCGTTGGAGCTCGCGCTTCGTGTTCCCGTTCGGAAGCAACGCGATCTACGAAGACCTCAATGTCAGCGGAGCTGGCCCGAGCCGTGAGTACATCTACTTCGGACGCCCGGGTGAACTCCTGTATCAGATGCTGCACCGATCAGCGCATGCGAACGAGGTGCGCCTGCATCTTGAGAGCGCGCTGCAGAGGAGGGACCCATGCGATCGGCTCCTCGCCCTGATGCAGCCCGAGGACCAAGGGGACCTGCAGACCCGCAGCACCGGGTATCTGCCCTACGCCTCGCACCCGTCCTTTGACGCCCTGGCCACGGATTGGCTGTCTCTGTTCGAGCTCAACCTCCCCCGCTTCGATGCCTACTCGCACCTGGCGACCCTCGGAGCACTGCATCTGATGCTCTACCAGCTGGTGGTGGCCGCGGACCGCATCGGCAGCCGCGATCCTTACTTTGTCTGCGAGGTCGTCGCTCCGCGCAAGACCCTGGTTCGAGAGCTCTCCGGCTCCAGCTACATGCAGAACAACCAACTCCCGCAGCAGGCGGTCGAGCACTACGTCCGCACCCTTGCAGAGAAGCCGGAGTGGCAAGCTGCCGCGTCCGATCCAGCCGGCTTCACCGTTTGCCGTCAGCTCATGCGCGATCACGTGCGGTGGCCAAGCGACGAGCGCGACTACGACGGCCCAGCAGATGCCGATGCCCTGTTGGTCGCCCTGCGGCGCGCCGCCCTCTCCAGGCATCGCCAGCACGTCGCCAACGTGCACCGAAGCTATGGTGGAGGGGCGGGACTCGTATCGAGACGTGGCACAAACCGCCTTCGCTATGCCCCGACCGATGAGCTCCTCAAGACGCTCATCCTGGCCAACGTTCCAACGCGCATGGAGTACGGTGAGTTTCTGACCGTCCTGTTCGACCGCTATGGCCTCGTCTTCGGTGAGCGCGAAGCCCAAAAGGTGCTGAGCAGCGACGAGTTCGACAAGCGCGCCTTCCAGGCGAACTCCGAGCGGCTTGAGGTTCGGCTCAAGACACTTGGGATGTTGCGTCGCCTCTCGGACGCGTGCGCCTACGTCGAGAACCCTCTCCGAAAGGCCGCGCAATGAACGTCTCCGATCTTGTCGGTACGGTTGCCGCCTCCCTTCTTCGTGAAGGACTCGAAGGAGGCGCCGGCGGCACGCCGGCGACCAGCCGGTTCGTCCTCAATCTGAACGCGGAGCAAACCGCCGCCACCGCTCACGCAGTGCTCAGCAACCTCGTCCTGCGCGAGCAGGTGGAGATCAAGTTGCCGGAGACCTTCGTGGCGGGATTCGACCTGCCCGCCGAGGTCCTGACCACCCGCCCCGCCACCTACTTCCGGAACGCGAGCTGCCCCAAGCAAGCCTTCTTGCTCGCCGTGGTCGAGCACGACGAGGAGGCCTCGCTCAAAGAGATCACCCGTGTGGGTCCTGCCGAACTGTTGGATCGCATGGATCTTTGGGTGCATCACGTCAGCACTGGCCTGGCGCTAACCGAGGAGCACCTGAAGTGGTGGGAGCGTGCGCTGGCAGGTTTGCGCGACCTCCGCATGACCTCGCTTGACCGCTTTGCGAGCTACCTTCTGCGTGTCCGCGACAGCATCGAAGACGATGGGCAGCCCTTGCTGTCTGCGCTCGGTTCGGCGTTGCCAGCCTTGCGACTGCCTCGCGACAGCAACTACTTCAACGGCATCAAGGAACAGTCGCGTCGACAAGCCGGCGCCTGGCGCAGCCATTTCGGGGCCGCGTACAAGCGTCGTGCGGGCCTGCTTCTGAAGCAGACCGCTTCACAGTTGCTGCTCAGTGAGGAGGACCTGACAACCGCCTTTGACAAGGTCAGGGATGTCATACCCGAGGTCCGGCATCCGGCCGTCGAGCGCTTTATCGCGGCGTCGAGTGGTTGGAACGAGGCAGCCGGTGGCCTGGCTGAGTGCGAGTGGGAGGAGGTCAAGCCGCTGTTCGACGGCCTGCAGAGAGAGAAATTCAACCTCGGGCAGGAGACCCTCAACTTCTACGACGAATCCGAGCCAGGCCTGCTGTCCGACGAGGATCGCGAGTACCTGAAGCTGCTCATCCGCCGCAAGACCACGGAGGCCGCCGAAGACGACGTGGCCTTCTATGAGGCCCATCGCAACGAGATCAAGGAAGAGGGCAAGCTCAAGTCGGCCTGGGACCGATTCGTCTTTGGTCGACCCGTGGAGACCATCGACTTCCTGGCTGGGCTGGCCTCCGCACTGGAGCCGCTCTTCAATCGGGCTTCGCTCGGATCCAAGCGGGTGCTCACGATACGGTGCGATCGGGCAACCAAGCGCGACCTTCGCGACTTGAATGTTGAGGCCGGGCTGTACTTCGCACATCGGTACGCGGGACTCCAACGGCTCTTCGGCTCTCGCGTGCGATGGGAAGTGGGTGACCTGTTCAACTTCCCAATGGTCGTGGAGGGATGGCGCTCCACGAGCAAGGGGGCCATTAACCGGTCGCAGGCCAGGGCTGCACTCCAGCTGAAGTTCGTTGTCGAGCTGGAGACGACGACCGAGGGCGGCAGCGTCCAAGCGTGCTCGTCCCAGCTTGTATGGCGGTTTGCGGCGAACGCCGTCACCTCCCAGCTCGCAGACGACTGGCAGCGACTCTCCGGACACCCGCTGCTGATGTGCCGTGCTGCGCGGGAGTTCACGGGTCACAAGGCGCAATCGAAGGCCATCGATCTGTCCGACGTCAGGACATTCGTGCCCGCCTACGACCGCGACCGCGGCTCGTTCGTTCCTACCTACAAGGCAGACCGCGACCTTGCGTCACTGTGGCGCGGAAACCTTGAACGGTGTCGCAACGATCGTTTCCTCGCGTCCGAGATCGCCAGCGCGTTGGGCGCTGCCTTCGACCGGTTCCTGGCCGCGTACACCGCGGCGATCGTCGGCTTCGCCGCCGACGGCCCAGGCGCTGAAGCGAACTTGACCCAGATTGCGGCGTACGCCCAGCTCCTGGATGCGGTGGTCTCGCTGGCCAAGGGCGACCGCAATCGCGAGCTCCTGTTGAGGCCATTACTCCAGATCGGGATTGTCACGGTCGAAGGCGGTGCGCCCGCCGCGGTCGTTGCTCCGTGGAACCCGTTGCGCCTCGCCGCAATGTGGAGGAAAGCTAGGTTGGTCGCCGATCTGGCTGAGCGTTTGCTGGATGCACGTGAAGCTCTCTTCGGTGACACCCGACTCTTCTTCCGGGATCTCGCGCAGGATATGGCCCATCCTCTGTACCCAGAAGTGGCGATCACATGGGGTGTAGATGGCCCCTTGCTGCTGTCCACCAGCGACGTGCAGCAGGACTACAGCCTCCTCGAGCCGCCGATCGCTCCCACCGATGGCATGGAGGACACCAGCGAGAGCCCGACCGAAGGCAGCGCGTGCGTTCTAGACCTTGTGCAGCGATACCTGGCGCTGCAGCCGCACGAGCGGGCCAACATGTCGGTCGTCCTCTTCAACTGCGACTCGGCGCGGCTTCCTCAAGCCGTGGTCGACAAGCTGGGCCAGTTTCACGACGACGACGAAGACGTCAGATGTCAGGTCCTGCTTCGGCATGTGGAAGACCAGCGGCTTCGGGACGTGTATCGCTCCATCCTGGGTGCCGAGCCCACGGCCGACGCGTACAGCGCCAGCGAAGCCACTCAAGACTTCATGGCACGGCTGCGCATCTCCGTCATCGCCGATCAGGCGCCACCACCCGATCCAAAAGACGGCGCGCCTTTCGACATCGTCTTCTCGCAAGACGTCATCGCACGGCACGCACGGCTGCACTGGTACGTGGAGTCCGCCGAACCTGCGAGTATCAGATCGTTGCTGCCATCGCGCTGGTCGAGACGCAAACCGGCCGCTGCCGATGATCTGAAGTCGGCGGTGTTCCTTTGCTGTCCCGTTCAGAGCACCGAAGGCTGGTCGTACCTGACGGCCTTGGCAACCTTCTTCAACGGCGACTGGGACGGCCAAACCGAGCGCCGCTACCTCCCCGTTCGACAACTCGACTTCCGAGACGGGCGCACCGCAAGGATCTTCCAGGAGACCCATGATCTCGGGAACTGGGTGGTCAACTTCGACGAGCTCCTGGACCGCAGGCAACTGCTTAACCAGGATGTTCGTGTCATTCGCTACAAGCAGTCCGCCACCCAAGGGCGTAACGTCGTCATCTCGTCTCGCGCGCCGCTCGGCTTGTTGCGCTCGATGATCCTGAACCGCCTCAGATCCCTCGGGCTTGGGCTGACAGAGCCAGACCTCCGTGCGCTTGCGGATCGCCTCATCGACGACGCCAACGACGTGTCGGGTGACATCGTGCTCCGCGCCGCTCGCCGCGGCGAAAGTGCGAGCGAGCTGATTGGTGTGGTGCTGAGCCGCCACCTGATCAAGGACGAGCTGGGTGCCCATCGGAACTTCGGCTGGTACTTCCTCGACGACTACGCGGCATGGATGGGCCAGCGCGAGGAACAGCTGGCGGATCTCCTTGCGATCTCCGCGGAGGAGACGCCAGACCATGGCCTGCGAATTTCGATGTTCGTGAGCGAGGCGAAGTTTGTCGAGCTGAACGGCCTTGCCGCAAAGCGCAAGGAGTCGCAGAAGCAGTTGCGGGACACGATGCGCCGGATCGAGGATGCGCTGTTTGGCGACGACGACCGTCTCGATCGGGAGTCCTGGCTCACTCGCATTTCCGACCTGTTGCTTGACGGCGTACGGCTACCCGCCGCAAGCGGTATCGACCTGAGTGCGTGGCGCCGGGCCCTCCGGGAAGGTCGCTGCGAGATCGACCTTCGTGGCCGGTCGCACGTGTTCGTGCCGACTGCAGACGACTCCGACTGCACGGAGATCGCGCCGGTCCCAGGCCTCACTGAGGGCTTCCAGGAGATCTACGGCCGACCAACCCTCAAACGACTGCTCTTGGCGTACTGGAACCGCGAGAGCACGTTGCCGCTGCGCTTGGCCAGCGGTGCGCTCCATCTGGAGCAAAGCGCAGTTTGGCGCAGGCCCGGTGCATCCGGGAACCTAGGCGGTGCTCCCCCTGATCCTGGAGCCCCGCCTGCTGCGCCCGGCAGAGGCGCGGCGCGTCCCAAGAAGCCTCCACCTGCTCCTCAGCCCGCACCCGCCGCAGGCGGCCCGGCAGAGGCACCGACTCAGGCGCCTCCCCAGCCATCTGCCGGTTGGGCCTACCCAGGGATCGCTCGATTGATCAGCGCGGATTCGGGCAGCGCCCCTGACAGCGATCCAGAGTGGTTGACTCGCACGGCCCTGCAAGCCAAGAGCGCTCTGCAGCAGCTTCAGCTCCAAGCCAAGTTGACGAGCTCAACTCTGACCCCCAACAGTGCATTGCTTCGGTTCGCCGGCAGCGCCAACCTCACCATCGAACTGGTGTCACGCAAACGCTCCGAATTGCTGACCACCTTCGGACTGAACGTCATTTCGATCCGAGCAGAACCAGGTGCTGTCGTCCTCGCCATCGAGCGCCCGAGCAGAGAACTGGTGGAGATCGGCAAGCTTTGGGCAGGCTGGCAACCGGACCCATCTACGTGGGGCAATCAGGACCTGCTGATTGCCGTGCGAGAGAACGACGGTTCTCCCTTGATCCTCTCGCCAAGCCGTCTCCACGCGCCCCACACGCTGGTCGCCGGAAGCACGGGTAGCGGGAAGTCGGTGCTGGTCCAGAACATCATCCTTGCCATCGCGGCCACCAACACGCCCGCGCAGGCCCGGATCGTTCTGATCGACCCGAAGCAAGGCGTTGACTACTTCGCCTTCGAGGGGCTTCCCCATCTGGACGGCGGCATCATCGATAACCAGGACGTCGCCAACGAGCGGCTGACAGAGCTTGTTGCCGAGATGGATCGTCGGTACGGGCTGTTCAAGGTTGCGCGGGTGAACAACCTGGCCGCGTACAACAAGAAGGTGTCCGTTGGAGAGCGGCTGCCTGTGATCTGGCTCGTCCACGACGAGTTCGCGGAGTGGATGCTGACTGAGGAATACAAGGAGGCAGTTTCTTCGGTCGTGCAGCGACTAGGCGTTAAAGCTCGGGCAGCTGGTATCTACCTGGTCTTCGCGGCCCAGCGGCCGGATGCCAACGTCATGCCCATGCAGCTCAGGGCCAACCTGGGCAATCGGTTGATCCTTCGTGTCGACGGCGAAGGAACGTCCGAGATCGCGTTGGGCGAACGAGGCGCCGAACGCCTACTGGGCCGTGGCCACCTGTTGGCAAAACTTGAGGGAGAGCGAGACCTGTGCTTTGCGCAAGTCCCGTTTGTACCGGGAGACTTTGCCGAAGCATTGGTAGCCGCAACCACAGTTGCGAGGCAAACGTAACCGGACGCCACGACCAATGACCATCTCTCAACGACCGCTTACGCCGCAGCGGTCGATGGCTTGCCGCCGACGAGGGTCCGGAGTCAGTCTGAAGCCGAGATCGGTCGGAATGCGTGGGCGCGCGGCGCGGCTCTTCCGACCGGGCGCAGGTATACAAGAGGTGTCAAGAGATCGCCTCGGTTAGGTTCGGGTCTGCAGGTACTGCGCTGATCGGCGCGGCCAACGGCCCAACGGATTCAATTCGCGCCCCAGCGCCTAGCTCAGCCTCCGCGAGGGTGGCCCCCGCTACCACACTAGGCTTCGCAGCCTTGCCGTCCAGGTCGTTCTTCTTGCTATCAACCTCGTTCATCCGCCGCCTGCAGCCCATCGCG
>CAVVSC010000019.1:0-6865 GCA_963750785.1 uncultured beta proteobacterium
CCCACGGCTTCAAAGCCACGTGTGAACAGGCGACGGACCTGCTCCGGGTCGGCGTAGCCCACGGTGTCGGCCAGGCCCACGCAGTCGGCGCCCGCGAACAACGCAGCCTGCAGCAGGCGCAGCACTTCGGATTCGTCCACCCGGCCCTGGATGGTGCAGCCGAAGGCGGTGCTCAAGCCCACTTCCAGCAGGCAACGCTGGCCGGTCTCACCGGCCCACGCGTCGCGCAGCCTGGCAATGGCCGCAAGGTCCCCCAGCACCTCGTCCGGCGCCTTGCGCAGATTGGCCAGGCTGTGGGCGTGGCTGGCGCTCAACGGCAGCAGCATGGCGCGGGCACCGCACTGCAGCGCCCGCTCCGCGCCCCGGACGTTGGGCACCAGCACGCTGCCCCGCAGGCCCGGCAGGGTGTTGGCCACGGCAACCAGCTCGGCCGTGTCGGCCAGTTGCGGCAGCAGGCGGGCGGGCACGAAGGAGCCCACTTCCAGTTCTCGCAGGCCCGCCGCGTAGGCGCCCTGCAACCATTGAAGCTTGTCGGCCGTGGGCATGGTGCGGGCCAGGCTCTGCAGCCCGTCGCGCAGGCCCACCTCGCGGACGATGACCGTTTGGAGTGTGTTCATGGCGAGGGACTGTAGCCATGCCGTGCGGCATCATCAGCGGTATTTCGGCAGCTCTGACGTTCCCATCTGGAATGTCTCCTCCCATGCAATCGGACTTCGACCCGGTCACTCTGCGGCTCTTTGTGGCCGTTTGCGAGGAGGGCAACATCGCCCGCGCGGCGGAACGGGAAGCCATCGTCGCGTCGGCCGTCAGCAAGCGCATCGCGGCCGTGGAAGCACAGATCGGCGCACCGCTGCTGGTACGCAGGCGGCGCGGCATCGAACCCACGGCGGCCGGTCTGGCGCTGTTGCGCCAGTCGCGCCAGGTGCTGGGCGTGATGGCCCGCATGCATGCCGAGCTGAGTGAATTTGCCACCGGCGTGCAGGGCAGCGTGCGCGTGGTGGCATCGCCGTCCGTGCTGGCGGAAAAACTGGGCGGTGACATCGGCAGCTTCCTGCGTCGGCACCCCGCCGTGCGCGTGAGCCTGGACGAGCGGGTCAGTCCCGAGATCGTGCGCGCGGTGCGCGAAGGCGCCGCCGACGTGGGCGTGCTGTGGGACGCCACCGACCTGAGCGGACTGGACAGCGTCAGCTACCGCCAGGACCAACTGTGCCTGGTGACGCCGGCCGGGCACCGCTGGGCACGGCGCAAGCGCATCTCCTTCGCCGAAGCGCTGGACGACGTGGCCGTCAGCGCCGCGCCGGGCGGCATGATGGACGTGCTGCTGCGCCGCGAAGCCGCCAAGCTGGGCCGCGTGCCGGACTGGCGCATCCAGGTGTCGGGCATGGACGCGGCCGCGCGCATCGTCGCAGCCGGATTGGGGCCATCGGTGCTGCCTCGCGAGGCCTTGGAAGGCCATGCCAGCCTGGCGCAGCTGGCCTTGGTGCCGCTGACGGACGACTGGGCCGTGCGCCAATTCAGCATCTGCGCACGGCGCGATGGCAGCACCACCGCCACCACCCGTCTCTTGGTAGAACACCTGCACCAGCAGGCCTGGAAAGCGCGCCTGGCGGCCTGACAATCCAGGCCCTCAACCGAAAGACACCGCCCATGGACCGCCGCACCTTCATCACCACACTGGCCGCCAGCAGCACGCTGACCATCCCGTCTGCCTTTGCACAGAGCAAACCGATCCGGATCGTCGTGCCCTTCGCGGCCGGCGGGCCGATTGACGTCACCGTGCGCCTGCTGGCCGACAAGGTCCGCGACACCCTGGGCACTATCGTCATCGAGAACAAGCCGGGCGCTGGCGGCAACATCGGCGTGGACCTCGTGGCCAAGGCTGCGCCCGACGGCCTGACATTGGGGGTCGGTGCCACGGCCATGCACGCCATCAATCCGTGGCTGTACAGCAAGCTGCCTTTTGACCCGGTGAAGGACTTTGCGCCTGTCACGCAGATGGTGCGCATTCCCAATGTGCTGGTGATGAACACCGAAGTGGCGCAGCGCCTGAAGATCGCCAACCTGAAAGACTTCCTGGCCTATGCCAAGGCCAATCCGGCCAAGCTGAACTATGGCAGTGGTGGCAACGGCAGTGCTGGCCACCTGGGCGGTGAGATCTTCAAGCAGCGCGGCGGGTTCTTCGCCGTGCACATCCCCTACGCCGGTGGCGCGCCCAGCCAGCTGGCCCTGCTGTCCGGCCAGGTGGACTACACGCTGGACAACCTGGCCACCGCGGCGCCCAACATCCGCGCTGGCAAGATCATGGCCCTGGCCGTGACCAGCGCGCAGCGCAGCCCCTTGCTGCCAGACGTGCCCACCATTGCCGAGACCTTGCCCGGTTTCGAGATCGACACCTGGTGGGGTCTGGTGGCACCCGCCGGTACACCCAGGGACGTGGTCAGCCGACTCAACGCTGCCTTCGTGGCCGCCTTGCAATCGCCCGACGTGAAGGCGCGCTTCACCCAGTTGATGGCGGAACCGGTGTCCGGCACACCAGAGCAATTTGCCGCCCTGATCCAGCGCGAGCTGAAGCGCTACCAGCCGGTGGTGAAGGCCAGCGGGGCCCGGGCGGATTGATTCGGGTTTTCCAGTAGGGGCAAGCCTTCTCGTTCGGGCACCTGAATGCGGGGTGCGTTGGTTCAAAGCTGTCAGTAACCTGTCGTGACAAACTGCCCACGTAGAGATGGGCGGGTGAACCCAAACGACCGAGGGATCCATGCAAGACACGACCTATTTCAAGTCCGGCAGCGTTGCTGCAGGCGTCGCCCTGATGCTCGTGGCACTGTCCGCCCAGGCGGAGCCCGTCAACGTCATCAAGTCGTACTTCGAATTCAAGAAGCCGAAGATGATCACGATCGACGGCGACGTGTCCACTGATACCAATGGCGTTTCGGCGCCGCAAAGCTCCAGCGGCACGCCGCTGGTGTTTGGCTTCGAGGGCGTCAGCCAGTACGACGGTGCCACCTTCGGCCGCAACTTCATCCCGCCGGACACCATGGGTGCCGTCGGTCGCACGCAATACGTCGAAACCACCAACGGCGCCTATGCCGTGTACGACAAGAACACCGGCACCCGCCTGTCGCTGCAGTCGGACGTCGCGTTCTGGGCCGCCGCCGGCCAGACCGGTGCCAATGGCGACACGCGCATCATGTACAACGCGGCCGCCAGCCGCTGGGTGATGGTGTCATTCGGCGCCAACGTCAAGGACCTGCAGATTGCGGTGTCCGACACCGACAATGCCCTGGGCACCTGGAAGTCCACCAAGTTCGAAGGCTATGCGGGCCTGGGCTTTGGCGGCACAGCCGACTACCCCACGCTGGCCATCGACAAGAACGCCATCTACATCGGCACCAACAATTTCGCGCCCGCCACGAGCGGGGGCAGCAACAGCTTCCGTGGCACGACGCTGAACGTCATCCCCATTGACAGCGTCTTCAGCGCTGGCGCCCCCACGGTGGCCGGCATGAAGCAGATCGTCACGCCGTTCACCAACAGCGCCTCCGACCAGGACAATGGTTTCGCCCTTCAAGGCGTCAACAGCAGCAGCGCCGGCTCCACGGGCACCGTGGTTGCCGCCTCCCTGTTCGCCTTCGACAACGTGGCGTTCAAGGTCAATGGCCTGACCACCACCAGCGCGGCCGGCGCCACCAAGGGCACCACCGAGTACCTCGGCATGGACGCCTTCACGAGCCCGGGCGCGGCGCACCAGCCCGCCGCCACTGTGGCCGCCAACCGCCGCGTCGTCGACGCTGGCGACGAGCGCATCAGCAGCAGCGTGTACGAAGTCAATGGCCGCATCTACACGGTGAACACCGTGAACTCCACGGCCGACGGCCGCGACGAGACCCGGGTGCGCGTCACGGTGTTTGACGCCAACACCTTTGCCATCATTGACCAGCGTGACATCGGCGAAACCGGCTACGACTACTTCCAGGGCTCCATCGCCGTCAATGACGAAGGCGACGTGGTCATTGGTTACAACCGTTCCGGCCTGGACGCTGCCACCGGCAAGATCAGCTTCATGGCGCGCACTTTCGAGACCGCGCCCACCGGCGTGCTGATCTCCACCAGCCTGGAAATGCTGCTGAAGGAAAGCCTGACCGACGATTACCACAACGGCAGCCTGTTCGGCGCAGCCGCCGCGGGCCGTCAGCGCTGGGGTGACTACAGCCAGGTGTCGATCGACCCGACCAATAACGAGCGCTTCTACCTGATAGGTGAATTTGCGCGCGAGTACAACCTGGCGCAATTTGGTCACCCGGGCGGCACGGGCGGTTCCCGCTGGGGCACCTGGATCTCAGTGATTGACGTGACCGGTCTGGCCAGTGGCGTTCCAGAGCCGACGACGCTGTCGATTGTGGCCCTGGCCATGCTTGGCCTGGCATGGCGCCGCCAAGGCGCGAAGGCGCGCGTCTAAGAGCGTAAGCTCCAGACAGAACCACACAACAGGGCGGCAGGAGGTTCAAGCCTCCTGCCGCCTTTTTTCATAGGGATGCAGCCCATGAACAAAGCCAAGGCCGTCGTCCTCCTGGGGAGCCTGGTGATGAATCTCTCGGCCTGCGCTGGACCGGCGCCCAAGCATTTGCCGGAGGGCCAGTGGGGCGGGGACCGTGTCCGCTTCACTGTCAGCGAAGGCATGGGACGCCTGGATCTGGAATGTGCTGGCGGCACCATTCCAGGCCCGATCCAGTTGGACGCCGACGGCCGGTTCCAGGCTTCGGGCCACTTTGAAGCGCAGCGGGGCGGTCCTCAACGCGCCGACGAAACGCCACCCGTGGCGCGTTACGCTGGCGAATTGAAGGGCCCCCTGTTGAGCCTGCAGGTCTGGCCAGTGGCGGGCCAGGCGCCTCTGGAATTCAAGCTGCGCAAAGATGCGCCGACCAAGATGGTCCGCTGCCTCTAAGGCATCCGCTTCACCAGTTCGGCGGGCGCTTCTCGATAAAAGCCTGCACGCCTTCCAGCGCGCTGCCATCCATCATGTTGCAGGCCATCGTCTGGCTGGCGTCTTCGTAGGCGGACTGGATGCCACTTTCCAGCTGGCGGTAGAACAGGCCCTTGCCCAGGGCGACGGCCACGCGTGGCTTGGCGACGATGCGTGACACCAAGCGTTCGACCTCCGCATCCAACTGGTCGGCGTCTACCACACGGTTCACCAGGCCCTTGGACAGTGCCTCGTCAGCGCTGATGAAGTCGCCGGTCACCAGCATTTCGAAAGCAGCCTTGCGGCCCAGGTTGCGGCTCAGGGCCACGCTGGGTGTGCTGCAGAAAAGACCCAGGTTCACGCCGCTCACTGCAAAGCGCGCCTCCTTCACCGCCACCGCCAGGTCGCACATGGCCACCAGCTGGCAGCCAGCCGCGGTGGCAATGCCTTGCACGCGGGCGACCACTGGCACGGGCAGTTCCTGCACCGTCATCATCATGCGGCCGCATTGCGCAAACAGCCCTTCGTAGTAGGCCTGCGAGGGTTCAGCACGCATCTCCTTCAGGTCATGACCGGCGCAGAAAGCCTTGCCAGCGGCGGCGATGACCACCACCCGCGCCGACTCATCCGCGGCCACGTCATCCAGCGCCGTCTGCAGTGCGCGCAGCATGCCTTCACTCAGCGAGTTGAAGGCCTGCGGGCGGTTCAGGGTAAGCGTGACGACACCGCGCGGGTCCTGCTGTTTCAGCACCAGGGCTTCGTTGTTCATGGCTGGTCTCCTTTCATTCGATGGCGGCCGAGGACTTTGCACGTTCTCGCAACTGGAACTTCTGGATCTTGCCCGTGCTGGTTTTCGGGATGGTCTCGAAGCGGATCTCGCGCGGCACCTTGTAGCCCGCCAGCAGGCCCTTGCAGTGTGCGACCAACTCTGCGGCCGTCACAGTGGCACCGGACTTGGTTTCCACGTAGGCCACTGGCGTCTCGCCCCACTTGGGGTCGGGCCGCGCCACCACGGCGCAGGCCATCACGGCCGGGTGGCGGTACAGCGCGTCTTCCACTTCGATGCTGCTGATATTCTCGCCGCCGCTGATGATCACGTCCTTGCTGCGGTCCTTGATCTTCACGTAACGGTCAGGCTCCATCACCGCCAGGTCGCCGGTGTGGAACCACCCCCCGGCAAAGGACTTGGCGGTGGCCGACGGGTTCTTCAGGTAGCCCTTCATGGTGATGTTGCCGCGGAACATGATCTCGCCCATGGTCTGCCCGTCGGCAGGCACTTCGCGCATGGTTTCCGGGTCCATCACGGTCATGCCGTCCTGCAAGGCATAACGCACACCTTGCCGGCCATTGAGACGGGTCTGTTCGGACAGACTTTCCCGGGCCCAGCTGTCGCGCTTGACCGCCACGCTGGCCGGGCCGTAGACCTCGGTCAAACCATACACATGGGTGATGTCAAAGCCCAGTTGCGCCATGCCCTCGATCATGGCCGCCGGCGGCGCAGCACCAGCCACCATGCCGCGAACCTTTTGCCGAATGCCTTCGCGCAGGGCGGGGTCGGCATTGATGATGAGGTTGTGGACAATGGGCGCGGCGCAATAGTGGTCCGCGCCGTGGTCCCGCATGGCCGCCAGGATGGCCGGTGCCTCGACGCGGCGCAGGCACACATGCGTGCCGCCCAGCATGGCCACGGTCCAGGGGAAGCACCAGCCATTGCAATGGAACATGGGCAGCGTCCACAAGTACTTCGGGAAGTGCGGCATGGTCCACGTGGCCGCGTTGCTCACCGCGTTCAGGTGGGCGCCGCGGTGGTGGGTGACCACGCCCTTGGGGTCGCCCGTGGTGCCGCTGGTGTAGCTGATGGCGATGGCGTCCCACTCGTCAGCCGGGCCGTGCAGCTGCGCCAGC
>CAVVSC010000020.1:0-117125 GCA_963750785.1 uncultured beta proteobacterium
GCCGCATCGGTGCCCTGCTTGGGGTGCAGCCAGATGTCGGCCAGCTTGGCGACCTCGCTGTAGTCGGGCGTGATAGCCACCGTCTTCGCGCCCTTGTAGCGCACCTCGGTGAAGAAGTGCGCGTCGGGCGTGCGGGTCTGCGGCACGTTGCTGCCCCAGGCCATGATGTAGGTGCTGTTGTACCAGTCCGCACTTTCGGGCACGTCGGTCTGCTCACCCCACACCTGCGGGCTGGCTGGTGGCAGGTCGCAGTACCAGTCGTAGAAGCTCATGCATACGCCGCCGATCAGGCTGAGGTAGCGGCTGCCGGCGGCATAGCTGACCATGCTCATCGCCGGGATCGGCGAAAAGCCGATC
The DNA here is from genome assembly GCA_963750785.1 of uncultured beta proteobacterium. Lineage (GTDB taxonomy): Bacteria > Pseudomonadota > Gammaproteobacteria > Burkholderiales > Burkholderiaceae_C > Rubrivivax. Next base: position 358 of record CAVVSC010000020.1, read on the forward strand.
ACGCGGTCGGGGCCGTGCTTCTTGATCGTGTAGACGTTGGACGCGGCAATGATCTGGTTCACCTCGTCCCAGCTGCTGCGCACGAAGCCGCCCATGCCGCGCACCTTCTGGTAGTCGCGGCGCGCGGCGTCGTCCTCGACGATCGTGGCCCAGGCGTCCACCGGTGTCTTCGCCGTCTTCATCGCCGCGCGCCAGCGCTCCAGCAGGCGGCCCCGCACCATCGGGTACTTCACGCGATTGGCGCTGTACAGGTACCAGCTGTAGCTGGCGCCGCGGGCACACCCGCGCGGCTCGTGGTTGGGCATGTCCCAGCGCGTGCGCGGGTAGTCGGTCTGCTGCGTCTCCCAAGTGACGATGCCACCCTTGACGTAGATCTTCCAGCTGCAGCTGCCGGTGCAGTTCACGCCGTGCGTGCTGCGCACGATCTTGTCGTGCGCCCAGCGGTTGCGGTAGGCATCTTCCCAGGTGCGGTCTTCACCGGTGGTCAACCCATGGTCGCCCGAGAAGGTCTCCTTGGGCTGCGAGAAGTGGGTAAGGCGGTCCAGAAAGTGGCTCATGTTGTCGTCCTTGGAAGATGTCGTCTGCGTATCGGGATCAGCAGGGGTAGGGAGCGTTGCGGCGGCTGTACGCCCACCAGGTCAGCGCAATGCAGGAGAGATAGAACACGATGAACATCACCAGCGCGGCCGAAGCGCTGCCCGTCATCGCGAGCGAAGAGCCCACGCTCTTGGGGATGAAGAAGCCGCCGTAGGCTCCGATGGCGCTTGCAAAGCCGAGGGCTGCAGCTGCTTCGACCGCGCCTTCCTTGGCCGCAAGTGCCTGGTCCGATGGCAGACCCCCGGCACGCTGGACCCGTTCGGCCACGAAGAGGCTGGAGATCATGCGAAACGTGCTGCCGTTGCCGATGCCCGATGCAGCGAAGAGCACACCGAAGGCAGCCAGGAAGCCAGGGAAATTGCCGCCCTGGTCTGGCTGTCCGGTGGTCTCGGTTGCGGGTAGGCAAAAAAGCGCAGCTGAAGCGGCGAGCGCCATCGCCACGAAGATCCAGAAGGTCACGCGCGCGCCGCCCCAGCGGTCGGCCATCCAACCACCCAGTGGGCGCAGCACAGCGCCGATCAGCGGACCCAGCCACACCAGGTGCAGCGCATCGGCGCGTTGAAACTGGCTTTGCGCCAGCATCGGCAAGCTGGCAGCAAAGCCGATGAAGCTGCCGAAGGTGCCCAGGTACAGCCAGCACATCAGCCAGTTGTGCCTGCGCGTGAAGATCACTGCCTGCTCGGCCATGCCTGCGTGGGTGTCGGCCAGGTCGTCCATGCCGAACCAGGCCGCTGCTGTACTGGCCAGGATCAGTGGCACCCAGATGAAGCCCGCGTTCTGCAACCACATCGGCCCCTGAGCCGTCTGCTGCGCAGGCCCGGCCAACAGGCCGAAGACCCCGGCGCTGATGGCCAGTGGGACCAGCATCTGAACCAGCGCAACCCCCAGGTGCCCCAGCCCGGCGTTCAGGCCCAGCGCATAACCTTGGCGGGCACTCGGGAAGAAGAAGCTGATGTTGGCCATCGAGCTGGCGAAGTTGCCGCCGCCCAGGCCACACAGCAGAGCCAGCACCACCATCCACTCGAAAGGCGTGTTCGGGTCCTGTACCGCCAGGCCGATGCCGACCGCCGGCACCAACAGACTGGCCGTGGCGAGCGTGGTGAAGCGGCGCCCGCCGATCATCGGCACCGCGAAGGCGTAGAAGATGCGCAGCGTGGCGCCACACAGGGCGGGCAGCGCCGTCAGCCAGAACAGCTGGTTGGTGCTGTAGCGAAAGCCCGCTGCCGGCAAGTGCACCACCACCACCGACCACAGCATCCACACCGCGAACGCCAGGGCCAGAGCAGGGACCGACACCCACAGGTTGCGCCGGGCCACCGCGCGACCGGACAGGTCCCAGAACTTGCGGTCCTCGGGGTTCCAGTGCTGGATGATCGTCATGCTGGTCATGGCGTGAAGGGGTGCCGGCGTCAGGGTGCGTCGCCGAGACTCAAGGGTTCTTCACGTAGGCATTGCCACGCAGGTAGAACCACCAGTTCAGCACCAGACAGACGGCATAGAAGATCGCGAAGCCATACATCGCGTATTGCGGCGTACCGGCCTTGATCTGCGCACCGATGACCACCGGTGCGATGAAGGCGCCGTAGGCGGCGATGGCCGATGTCCAGCCCAGCACCGGGCCGGCCTGCGTGCGGTCGAAGATGACGCCGATGGTGCGGAAGGTGCTGCCGTTGCCGATGCCGCTGGCCAGGAACAGCAGCATGAACAGGCCCAGGAACATCGGGAAGTACTGTTCAGGCGTGGCCGAGCCGTAGGCCTGCATCATCACGTAGCCCACCGCCACGGAAGCTCCGGCCATCACCACCGAGATGATCTGCGTGACGATGGAGCCGCCCACCTTGTCGGAGATCCAGCCGCCCACGGGGCGGATGGCCGCGCCGATGAAGGGGCCCATCCAGGCATAGGTCAGGGCCGAGGGCGCATTCGGGTTCTTCAGCGCGTGCTGCATCACGCCGTTGGCGTCCGGAATGTGCTGGAAGCCGAAGATCACCGTGATGGCCAGCGGCAGCGCCATCGAGAAGCCGATGAACGAGCCGAAGGTGACGATGTACAGAGCGGTCAGCGACCAGGTGTGCTTGTTGCTGAAGATCGCAAACTGCTTCTTCACGCCCTCCTTCATCTCGCCGAAGGCGGCCAGCTTCATCACCAGCAGCGCCAGGATGACGTCCAACGGAATGGCCACCCACATGCTCAGCACGCCCAGGCCGGTGGGCTTGGGCAGGTACAGCCACAGCATGAAGATCGCGGGCACGAAGGCCAGCGTGTACAGGTAGGTGATCTTGGCGAACGCCACCAGCGGTGAGCCCGTGGCAGGCGACACCGTCTTCAGGTTGTTCATGCCCCACCAACACAGGATGGACAGCGGCACCAGCGACAGCACCCAGGCGAAGCCGGCGTTCTGGATCCAGGTGGGGGTGCCGGCGGCGATCTTCCCGAAGATCCAGCCGCTGTCCTTGACCAGCACCATCGGCTCGCCCCCGAAGGCGCCGAACAGGCCCACCGTCATCACCAGCGGGATGACGATCTGCATCGTCGTCACGCCGAAGTTGCCCAGGCCGGCGTTCAGCCCGAGTGCCGTGCCCTGCAGCCGCTTCGGGAAGAAGGTGCTGATGTTGGACATCGAGCTGGCGAAGTTGCCGCCGCCCACGCCCGACCACAGGGCCATCAGCTGGAAGGTCCACAAAGGCCAGTCCTTGTGCTGCAGCACGATGCCAGTACCGATGGCCGGGGCCAGCAGCATGGCTGTCGTCAGGAAGATGGTGTTGCGCCCGCCAGCTAGGCGTATGAGGAAGGACGCCGGGATGCGCATCGTTGCGCCCGAGATGCCGGCGATGGCCGTCAGCGTGAACAACTCGGCCTGGGTGAAAGGAAAGCCCAGGTTGAGCATCTGCACGGTGATGATTCCCCACATGCCCCAGACCGCGAAGCCGCACAGCAGCGCGGGTACCGAGATCCAGAGGTTGCGGTAGGCGATCTTCTTGCCCGTGGCATTCCAGAAGGTGTCGTCTTCCGGACGCCAGTCGGCGATGTCGGGGCCGGGAGCCTGGTTGGGGGCGGACTTGGCACCCGCTGTCGTGGTGGCACTCATGGCATCTTCTCCTTGTGCTTTCAGCGCGCGAAACTGCGCGACAAGGGCGACGCCGGTGCGTTCGTGCCCATCATTTCGGTCTTGCGCACTTCGGTCCAGTACATCCAGATCAGAGAGACCCAGACCACGCCGTACATCAACATGAAGGCGCTGGAGCGGATGCCGGTAAGGTCCATCAGCGCCCCGAACATGATCGGCAGCACGAAGCCGCCCAGGCCGCCAGCCAGGCCGACGATGCCGCTGACGGTGCCGATGTTGTCGGGGTAGTCGTTGCCGATGTACTTGAAGACACTGGCCTTGCCGAAGGCCCAGGCGATGCCCAGGATGAACATCAGCGCGGTGAAGAGGTAGACGTTCAGCCCGACGTGAAACGTGCGGGGGCCGTTGACGGTCACCACCGTGAAGTCGGTCTGCGGGTAGCTCAGCAGGAACAGGCACACCCAGCTGACCCACAGCACCCACCAGGTGACCTGGTGCGCGCCGTACTTGTCAGACAAGATGCCGCCGAAGGCGCGCAGCACGCCACCTGGCAGGCTGAAGCAGGCGGCCAGCAGCGCGGCAGTCTGGATCGACAGGCCGAACTCGCCCACGTAGTACTGCACCATCCACAGCGCCAGCGCCACGTAGCCGCCGAACACGATGCTGTAGTACTGGCAGTACTTCAGGACCTTGGGGTCCTTCAGCATCTTCAGCTGGTCGCTGAACTTCACGTTCGACGGCACCAGGTGCTTCGGGTCACTGCTGCTGCCGAACCAGAACAGGATCACCGTGCCCAGCATTACCGCGGCATACACCTGCGGCACCAGCGTCCAGCCGCCGATAGCCAGCAGCACCGGTGCGGCGAACTTGTTGACCGCCGAGCCGGAGTTGCCCGCGCCGTAGACGCCCATCGCCATGCCTTGGCGCGACTTGGGAAACCAGCGTGCCACGTAGGGCGTGCCCACCGAGAACGAGCCCCCGGCCAGGCCCACGAACAGGCCGATGACCAGGAAGTGCCAGTAGGCCGTGGCGTAGCTCATCAGCCAGATGGCGGGTACCGTGGCCGCCATGAGCAGCGTCATCACGATGCGGCCGCCGTAGCGATCGGTCCATATGCCCAGTGGCACGCGGATCAGCGAGCCGGTGAGCACGGGTGTGGCCGTCAGCAGGCCGAACTCGGTGGCGCTCAGTCCCAGCGTCTTCTTCAGCGGTATGCCGATGACGCCGAACATCATCCACACCATGAAACACACGGTGAAGGCGATGGTGCTGACGATGAGCACGGACCACGCCTGGCGTGGGATGGGAGTTGTGGTGGTGGCCATGGATCGGACTCGTCTTGGGTTTGAAGAGACTGTCCGCCCGCAGCGCTCCTGCGAACATCAGCACGGTGGCTATGCGGGACACGGCAGAAGAACGATGTGCAGTGGCATGCACATAGTTCTGAAGAACTACGCCGGGGCCCTTCGGTTCAGAAGTTGACCTGGGTCAACGTCAATGGCTTGCGCCCTCGCCCAGACTGAACCCGAATAGCCAGCCTCCACCCACCATGTCCCCTGAAACCTCCCAACAGGTCGGTGCCCTGATCGACCGCATCCAGACGCGGTTCCATGAAGGCCACCGCCAGGCACTGCCTGAGTTGCTGGCCATGGCAGCGAAGGTCGAGGCGCGCGGCATCGACGACAGCCTCGTCGATGCGCTGCACGCCATTGGCGACGCGCTGGAACAGCACATGTTCAAGGAGGAGATGCGGCTGTTTCCGATGATGGAGCAAGGCGGCAACACACTGATCGGGCTGCTGATCGAGGACTTGCATCGCGAACATGTCGCTCACGAAAAAGCCATGAACGACCTGCGCGCAAGGCTCGGCACGCTACCCGAAGTTCACGGCACGGACCAGACGCTCCAGCAGTTCATGCGAGGCCTCAACGACCTGGCCAGTGAGCTGGCACTGCACATCCGCGCCGAGGACGAGGAGCTGTTCCCTCTCTTCGCGCCACCGGCATCGCCGAGTTCCCCGTACACATCCAACCCACCGTCGCCAGCGACCTCGATCTCATGAATTTGATCCCACCGCAGTCATCCGCCTCGTTGCCGGAAGCGGACTCCGCTCGAGCCAGCACGGACTCGGCACGCACGGCCTTGCTGGACGCGCTCAACGAACTGTTGGAGGCCGAGCGTGCCGGCGCCCGGGTTGCGATGGAGACGGGACGGTCGATCACTGCCCCCGAGCTGGCAGCACTGGTGGAAGACATCCACAAGGACGAGGTCCGCTGGTGCAGCATGCTCATGTGCACCATCAAATCGTTGGGGGCCACGCCCTCCAGCGCGACCGGTGCGTTCCATGGCAAGGCGATGGCCATCGCCGATCTGGACGAGCGATTGAAGTTTCTGAACCGAGGCCAAGCCTGGGTGACCCGCTAGCTCCAGGCCCTGATTCCGCAGGTCGACGACGCACGGGCACGCGCCGAATTGACGGACATGCTGCAGGCCCATCACCAGAACATCAGCCGGGTGGAGGCCCGATACACAGCGCCTGCAACATTGGAGCCCCAGACGGTACCGCAGGCCGAAGCGTCACCCGTGCCCACCGAGCCCGGTGCGCTGATCGAGCACATCCTGACGCGCTTCCACGAAGTCGTCAGCAGCTCCCCGTGCTGATTCAGCTTGCGGCCAAGGTGGAGGCAGTGCACGCGGACCACGCCGAGACGCCGCGGGGCTTGACCGATCTGCTGACGTCGATGCACTGCGAACTACTGGCGCACATGGAGAAGGAGGAGACGATCCTCTTTCCGATGCTGGCGCGGGGCGGCAGTTCTTTCGTCACCCACCCGATCTGCGTCATGATGTCCGAGCATGAGGAACATGCTCACCGACTCGCGCTGTTGCTGGCCTTGACTCATCAAGCGACGCCGCCCGGCAATGCTTGCCGCACCTGGATCCAAATTTGCACTGCGACTCGGCGGTTCGCCGAGGACCTGCAGGAGCACATCCGGTTGGAGAACAGGGTGCTGTTCCCACAGTTCGACAAATCCCTGACTCAAGAGCGGCCAGAGGCTGTGCGGTGAGCAAGCGGTTTCCGGTGAAGCCCGCCCACCCACGCTGAACTGCATCTCGTCGCGGCGCCGGTTGCCGAAGAGTCCGCAGTACCCGATAGCGCTGCCTGCCCGGCGGTGCGATTCGCTGGGAGCCCACGGACACCCACGACTTACGCGCCTTCGTTAGACCGGGCGATGACCACGCGTCGATGGTGGCCAGCCCTGCTGGAACGTTACTGCACGGCGATACACAGGGACTTTCCTGTGTTCCGGGCGCTGCAGCTGGATTGACCCGGGATCCACCCAGATCAAGCGACCGTCGGCAATCCGGCCATCAGACGGATGACGGGTTGTGGCCGACTGCCGCCGCAACCTCGGTTTGCGGGAAGCAGAACCTGGCCGTCTCGTCATCAATCTTGATGACGACTCTCGGCGCTTCCAGCCCACGACGCAACGAGGCCGAGGCCGTTTGAAATTCCTATACGCCAACGTCCGCTGGCTGCCGCAGGCGCTGGCCCGGCTGGGCCTAGCGGCCTTTTTGCTGGCCCTGACCGCGCTGGCGGCGTGGCTCGCGTCCACCGTGCAGGGCGAACACGGCGCCCAGTTGGACAGTGGGGCCCTGCGGCGCCGCTGAGCAAGCCGGCAGTCGCCGGGAGTTTCGTCAATTGCGGCGGGCGAATTGAAATTCGCAGGGCCGACTAGAGAGCGGATGGCCGAGTCGCGCACAAATGCAGCGATGAATAACTTAATTCGCCTGAATCTGTAGCCTTCTTTTACACGTAAATCTTGGGGGGTGCCTCGTAAACTTGTTTAACGAAGTTCCGTTGACGGCTTAAAGTCCCGTGGGTTCTTCATTGAATGGTACGAAAGCATGTCATATCTTCTTGGATTTGCATCCGCAGTACGAGCCTCTCTTGCCGGCGTGGCAGCAATCGCCGCAGCAAATGCGTGGTCGATAGAGGTAACGCCGGCGAGCAGCCCTGCGTCAGCGGCCTTAATGTCGCAAGCCGTTGCCCCGGCAGCACAGGCGACGGATGTCAAGCTCCGGCTCACACTTACTTCCGGTCAGCGCTTCACGGAAAAGACAGCGAGGGTTGCCGGGTTGTCTATCTGCTCGCAGGTCAGCTGCATAGATGTTGCAGCTCCAAGCGCTGTCGAGCTCTCCGTGACGACCGAAGGTCGCAGCACCCTGATTGCCGAAATCACGCTGCCGCCAATGGAGGTTTCTCGTATTGAGTTCAAGCCTGTTCCCGGGCCTGGAGTTCTGCGAGGCCGGGTTGTGCTCAAGCAGCCACTCAAACTGTCTGCCGAACAGTTCCGCGGCGAAGTTTTGGTCACCGCCGAAAAGGAGGGGAATGGCTTTGCGCCAGCGTCCGCCAGCGCAACCTACTGGAATCCATACGGACATGTTGTCTCATACAACCCAGCTTTTCCTGCAGAGGTGGTCCTACCAAATGGAGTGAAACTGACCCTCCCGGTCGGAGCTTTAGCCGCGCCGCAGCTGTTCTACGTCTCCGTACATGACGCGGGTAAAGAGTACCCGCTCGTGGATATCTATCCGCAGATTCGCCTAAACAAACCCATGCGCTTGGAGATTGCAAAGCTGCGACCTTCTAATGAAGAGATCTCAAAGGGCGCGCCAACAAACCGGAACTCAAACAGCGCTGACCGATTGATGCTGGAGGTCGATACAACAGGTCTGTTACGCAGCGAGCGGCGCTCCAGCAACGTGTCGCCATCGGCCGTCGCTCCCGGCATTGAAAACGGAGTTGACGCTTCTGCAGCTTCCGGCGCCACCGCAAACTCAACATCCTACGGGTGGAGCGATTGCGTCGCGATGCTGAGCCACCCTGAGAACCAAGCCATCATTACAAATGCCTTGGCTACGAGTGGCGTCGTTTCTCTCGATTGGTGCTCCACTATTCCACCATACGTCCACATCGCAGTTGCCGCGGGCTCGACGCCAAACAGAGCGTCAATGAGTCTCGCGCACGAGGCAAAGATCTCTTGGCAGAACGTACTTCGCCTCCCCATGATGCCCCTTACAAGCTGGTCGGCGCAAGGCAAGGTGCTGATCAATGGTTTCACTTGGATTGGCGGGTTGGGTTTTTCTGGACTCGGTGACCTTGGCCTCCCCCTTGGATTTGCCTTCGATCCGCCATACAGCGGGATCGGCACTCGCATCCTTGGTAATAACCTCACCGTTGGCGGGGCTTGCGACGATTGGATTTACACGAATCCTGGTGTCTGCTTCAGCTCCTCTTTTGCAGATGGCAACAAACGAGTAATGTCGTGGATAACCGCTCAACCTGGTGTTGCGCAATTTATAGATGTATCCATACCCACCGACGGAAGACTTTCGACGCTTATAGGGTTGAACCGCCCCTATATCAGTTCGTCTACCTCTATTCTTAGAGATTCCGTGTGCACCACCTTTGCGGAAACAGACCGTTGGTCGGCCATTGGACACTCGCCATATCAAGGGTGGATAGTCTTCCTGTCCGCAGCTTCAGGATCAACTACGAGCACGTCCTCTCTTTGCGGCCCATTCCAGGCCCTCGGAGTCACAAACGCGTTGCGGATGGATGGCGGTCGCAGCGCATCTATGGTGGTAGATGGCGTCTTACTGAATCCCCTGACTGGGGTTGATGGTGCAGTTGTTGGCCCGGCTCGAATGATTCCATATGGGGTAGCTGTCGGAACCACAGCTCCTGGTGTCACACCGAAGCCACAACCCATAATTAGGGTAACCATTCCGCCGAATCCGTGTGTGGTCAACCCCCGCGCATGCGCTTAGCGTGCTGGTTGGCCTAACTAGTGGCTAACCACCGATCCCATTTATCAGGCGAAGCGCTTTTGCGATACGGCGCAGGAAGTATGCGGAACTCGTTTGATTATACGGATCGGCCTGCTTGGCAGGCCCTTTTAAACAGTCCGCCCTGAACAACTCGCACGACGCTCTACGCCACCGTGTTGGGCATCAGCCGAGTTGAGGCGCTGCCGATCCGGCCGAGCACGATCAGGGCGATCAGGGCCAAGAGAAGCACCCGCAGGTGCGCCAGGATCAGCCGCAGGTTGTGCCCGGCGCCGCACAGCACTGCGTGGATGGCGTCGCCTCGCTGCCCTTGAGCCAGTTGCGCGCCAGCAGACCGTCGGTCTTCATGTGCCCGATGGTGGGCTCGATGGCCTGTCGACGTTTGAGCAGCTTCTTCAGTGCAGGCGGCAGGCCTCGGGTGTGGCTGATCAGCAGCCTGGTGCCTTCGGGCGGTTGGACGCCGCGGTAGCCCCGGTCGGCCAGCGCCAAGCTGGGCCTCACGCCCGTGAGGATCTCCACCTGCTCCAACTGGCTGTGCAGCGTGTGGCCGTCGTAGGGCGAGCCGGGCATCGAGCGCATGCCCACCACCACGCCTTCCTTGGCCGTCACCGCCACCGAGGTCTTCACGCCGAACTCGTACGGCGTCCGGACCTTGCCTTTGGCGATGCACTCCACATCCGGGGCGTGCAGCGCATACAGCTTGTTCTTGGAGTCCCGCCGCTGGGCGTGCAGACGCTGCGCGGTCTCGATGCAGGTCTTCAGGAAACCCGTGATCTCGCTAGCCTTGCGTTGCACGTCGCGGATCACCCGACCCAGCCACGTGCGCAGCTTCTTCACCTCGGGCCGCATGCGGCGCCACTGCTGCGCATGGGCGTAGCGGCCGGCCTGGGCGTCAGCAGTCTGCCCACCCGCGCGTAGCTCTGGCGCAGCTCGATGCCGGCCTTCTGCGCCGCCACCACCAGCTGCTCTCGCGCCCGATTCAGCAACCGGCTGTCGGTGGGGTGCGCAATCGCCTTTGGCTGCACCGTCGTGTCCACGATCACCGTGTCCAGGCTCTGCCGCTTCATCACGCCAGCTGATACAGCGGCCTTGATGCTGTGCTCCAGCAGCCACTCGCAGCCTTCCTCGCCAACTCGCTGCCGCCAGCGCACCAGGCTTGACGGATCGCAGGGCAGCTCGTGCCGGAAGTAGCGCTCGCCGCTAAAGTGCTGCCAGTACGGGTTCTCGATCCAGCGCTCGACCACGTCCTCGTCCGACAGCGCGAACGTGTGCTTCAGCTACAGCAGCGAGGCCATCAACCGCGTGGGCAGCGCGGGCCTGCCGGTGGTGGACTCGAACTTGGGGCCCCAGGCCTGCTCGAAGGCCGGCCAGTCGATCAGCGCGGCCAGCTTGACCAGTTCATGCCGCTGATCGATCAGGTTGACCAGTTCCATCCGGAACAGGTCCTGCTCGGCGGCGTTCTGTCAGGGCTTCGGACCCATCGGCAACATCGGTGCAGTTTGCAAGGAACCGAGAGCAATTGGGCCTCAATCCTGCAACTCGCACTATCGGCAATCGCCCGGAACGCTAGCAACGGCGCGGGTTCCGGCGTTGTTCAGGGCGGACTAGGTAGGTCTATCACGTAATGTAATGAAGACGCCGCGTCCTCGTCCCTAGTCTTACTGACGACGTCAGAGATGACCTTTGAGTCCTGCGTGGACCACCAAAGCTAGGACATTGGTATGCACCAGGCGTAAACGCCGGCTCCAGCCACTGCCATCCAGATGAAAAGGAAGAGCCAGATGGTCGACCAGTGCCAGCGCGCCTTGATGGCGGGGGCCTCCCAGTCCGAAACTGCCGGCCTGCCGTTGGTCGCACCAAACTCGGGCGCCATGCGTTGCTGCGCCCTGAACAGTTCATGGTCGGACGGCGCGTGGTTGTGTGGGCATCTATCCTTGATCGTCTCGTACTCCAATCTCAGCACGTCGATCTCCTCGTCATCCACCGCTTTGCCGGCATCGATCCTTGCCAGCACCTGCGCCAACTTCAGTTGTTAGGCTGTGAGATCCTCTGCTGCAGCATCTCGTGGCCGCACTCGCCGCAGCGCAGCCTCAGGAAGCCATGGGCCAGGATGCCGCACTCAAAGAAGGCGTCGAACTCTTCCTTGATGAATCGAGGCAGCTCGGCGCCAGTGCTGGCCTCGGTGTGAGCGATGAAGCTGGCCGCATGCTGCTGCACCAGGCAGTACAACGTGGTCTGCTCGGGGCGGCGGCGTTCGTAATGGACCGTGGCGCTGAAGCCCCGCCTGCTCTTATGCTCACCATGAGCTCAACTTCGCACCGCCGACATGAAGCGCCTGTTCGACTCCGTCTTTGTCTGCATGATCTTGGCAGCAGCCGCCGCGCTGACACCCGCCTCTGACGCGGCAGCCCAGAACCAGACTGTTGCCGACGCCTGGCACATCACTCAGCATGATTGGCTGAATGCGCCTGGTGCCGTCATTCGATCGAAAGTCGACTTGGTTCAGCAGCGCGGCGCGATCGAGTCCGGCATCAGGGCGGGAGATAGCCGCGCACAAGTGCTGGGCGCCATGGCTCACCAGAGAGGAGCCTGGGGCGATAGGGACCCAGAGAAGGCCACCACATTGCTAAAGGCGGCAGTAGCGCAAGGCGACGTGCGGGCGAAGGCAGTGTTGGGTGAGCTGTACCTGAACGACCCAAGCCTTCATCCTCAAGGTGTGCAGATGCTGACGGACGCCGCGCAGCGGCAATCGGGCATGGCTGCCTTCGTGCTCGGTTTCATGTACGAGGGCGGCAAGGGCGTCCCGAAAGATGCTGCGCTGGCAGCGCGCTGGTACCGGCAGTCAGCCCAATCAGGTACGAGCCTCGGCATGAGAAGCTTGGCCTTTGCCTTGGTCAATGGCGTGGGGGTACCGGCCGACCCCGTGCAAGCGCGAGACTGGGCAGCCCAGGCGGCCGCGCTGGGAGATGACGAAGCAATGCGTCTTCTGGGCGTCATGGCTGATCGCGGCATCGGCGGACCCAAAGACGACGCGCTGGCCGTGCAGTGGTATCGCAAGGCAGCAGACGCTGGCAACGCAGATGCCGCCTTTGAGTTGGCAGGGCGGTACGAAACAGGCCGAGGGGTCACTGCAGACCGAGCCTTGGCGATGCCGCTTTATGAACGTGCAGCAACCGCAGGCAACACGCAAGCGGCAGCTCGCCTTGGTACTTTGTACGGATCAACGCTGCTCGGCAAACCTGACTACACCAAAGCCGAGCGCTGGTTAAAGCCTGCAGTCGCTCAAGGAGACCTCGAGTCAACCTACCTCCTGTGGGTGCTCTATGCCAGCGCCGAATCCGGGATGAAGGATCCTGCCAAAGCCTTCCCACTGTTGCGCCAAGCCGCAGAAGCAGGACATGTGAAGGCCATGCGCTACCTCGGCGCGGCTTACCTCCATGGCGATGGTGTAGATCGCAATGACGCAGAGGCGGCAGCATGGATTGCCAAGGCTGCCAAGGCTGGCGATGCGGATTCGCTAAAGATGACGGGCGTCTTGAAAGACCAAGCAGAACTGGCATCGACAGATCCCGCCGTGCGTGCAGCGGCCCACCGCAGGCGGGCGGCAGAAGGTGCCGTTGATTCCATGCGGTACCTCGCCTTTGCACTGGTCAACGGTGAAGGCATTGCCAAGGACGAAAAGGAGGGCGCGTCCTGGGCAAGCAAAGCGGCAGCGCTTGGAGACAGCGAGTCCATGCGGTTGCTTGGCGTCCTGTCTGATGAGGGCTCCGGCGTACCCAAGGATGTCGCAGCCGCGGCGAGGTGGTTCAAGAAATCAGCGGATGCAGGAAACCGCGCGAGCATGGCCGCATATGGGTCCCGCCTGAGGGAGGGCAGTGGCGTGCCAAAGGACCCTGTCCAAGCGCTGAGCTGGACCCGACGCGCCGCAGAAGCAGGACATGTCCCTTCCATGCGATTCCTCGCGTTTGTGTACCTGAACGGGGAAGGAACCAAGCAGGACGACCCCGAAGGCGCCCGATGGGCACAGAAGGCAGCCGCCGCTTCGGATGCAGCTGGAATGCGACTGATGGGCGTGTTAGCGAACTCGGGCCGAGGCGGTGTTGCCGCGAACCCTGAGGTCGCCAGTGAGTGGTTCCGAAAGAGTGCCGAGGCTGGCAATCTGGCTTCGATGGGCATCATTGCTGCCCGCTACGAATCCGGCACGGGCATTGGCAAGAGCTTGGCTGAAGCAAACCGCTGGTGGAAGACTGCGGCTGAGGCTGGAGACGCCGACGGGATGATCCAGTATGCCAACCGCCTGGAGCGTGGCCACGGCATGACATCCAACCCAGACGAGGCTTTGCGGTGGTGGAGAAAAGCCGCGGAAAGCGGAAGCCCCGTTGGAATGAGCGGCCTGGCGTACGCGCTTTTCAACGGTGTCGGTACGCCAGCGGACGCCAAGGGGGCGGCCCAATGGGCCAAGCGTGGCGCGGACGCGGGCGACATGAACGCGCTTCGCCTGCTGGGCACCTTGGCCTTGAATTCCAGCGAGGGGGCCGTCGCTGGCGGTTCGCCTCTTCACTGGTTTGAGAAGAGTATCGCGAAGGGCAGCGAGAACGCGATGGCACTGACAGTGGTCGCTATCGAGCAGAGGAAAGGTTCCGCACAAGAAGGCGCAAGGGCCGTGATGGCGCTTCGCGGAGCCTGCGATGCCGGCAATGTGAAGGCGTGCTCCTACGTGGGCATGGTGCTGGAGCCAAGGGACGGGTTGGTCGCACGAGATGCCGCAACAGCTGCCAAGTACTTTGGCAAGGCTTGCGACGGTGCAATCGGCCACAGCTGTTGGCGCTTGGCAGGTATGCACATCTTTGGCGACGGGGTTCGTGCAGACCATGCTCGGGCTGCGGATCTGTATCGAAAGGCGGTGCGACACGGGGGCCTGTCCGAATCGCAACAGAACATCGCGCAGGCAGCCATTGCCTCGTTTGAGGTTCAGGGGCGAATCGGCTCCTCGTCTTCCAGCCGTTGAGCCGTGTATTGGGCTCGTCAGCGCTTCCAGAAGGCCGCGATCGCGCTCACCCAAAGTCAGCCAAGAGCGTCAGGGTGCCTGCTGGCCCCTCCACGGGGCACATCGGAAAGCCCGTGAACTGTGTGCCGTCTTCCAGTGTCGTCACGATCGACGGGGTCTGCCATGTCTCGACTTGATCTTGCCGCTCGATCTTGACGGCGCGGGCGACGAGCCAATCGCCAGAAGGAGACCAGCTCGGTGGGAACAGCACGTGGACCGCTTTCACCGCAGCCTTTTGATCCGAGACCAGGAAGCTCGCCAGATGCTGCTCGCTGCCCATCAACAGCGAGTTGCTCTTGCCGTCGTCAGGGTGGCAGATCGTCACGATGAAGGCTGCAGAAACCGTCATGTACTCGACGCTGGCCCAGTTCGTGGCCCTGGGCATCAGCTGCGCCGGCGACTTGAAGGCTTCGTAGGTCAGGAACATGGAAATTTTCAGAACGAGGCAAAGGGACAATGCGTGATTGTGACTTAAACACGGCTGACTTAAAAGCAGCAGATAGCGAGACTGCGCCGCATGAGTCCAGCGCGCAGCGCCGAGGAAGCCACAGCGCCTACAAGCGCACGCACTCTTCTGGCAAAGAATCTGATTGCCTTGCGGCGGGAGAAGGCCTGGTCTCAGGAAGCGCTGGCCTTGGAGGCCGGCTTGCACCGGACCTTCGTAGCGCACACGGAGCGTGGCGCCAGGAACATCAGCCTGGACAACCTCGAGAAGCTGGCGCAAGCACTTGGCGTGCAGCCATACCAGTTGCTCCTGTGAACCCGGCTTGAGTTGGCGAGCCGGTCAGGGCAGTCTGGTCTGTGCGGACAGCCGGACAGGCCTCAACCTTCGTTGGAGGGCATAGGTGCCCGGCGGGGCTGCGGTTCACCGGCGTAGCCTCCCGTCCTCAACTGCAACAGGCGACCGTGCCATCGCCCCTGCGCACAGCGTTGCGGCCGCTTCGAATGCTGCGAATATTTCGTTTGAGCAGTAAACTGTTGGACTTTCGACCCCGTCGATGCCACGCGCCGGAGACAACATGTCCGCACCCGACCTCCTCGAGCCCCCTGCTTCTGAACGCGAAGCGGAGATGGCCAAGGCGGCTCAACGCTGCTTGATGGCAGCCCTGGACCACTCACGTGCACAGCGCATCGCCCTGGTCGACGACAAGGGCGGGTTGGTCGATGCGCCGGTGCTGGAACTGCCTCCGCAGGCTCTACGCTTCTTCGCCGAGATGCTGGGCATGATGGCGCAGCGCCGCCCGGTGATGCTGGTACCGCAGAACCACGAGCTCACGACCCAAGAGGCTGCGGCGCTGCTGAACGTCTCGCGCCCCTTCGTGATCAAGGAAATCGAAGGAGGTCGGCTGAAGTGCCGCAAGGTGGGCCGGCACCGCCGAATCGAGTTCGAGGAGCTGCGCCGCTATCAAGCCGCTCAGCGTGCCCAGTCCGAAGAAGCACTGCAGAAGCTGGCTGATCTGTCGCAGGATCTCGGCCTGGGCTACTGATGGCAGGCTCCGCACGCTACACGGCCGTGCTCGACGCGAACACGCTGTACCCGGCGCCATTGCGCGATCTGCTCCTGAGCCTTGCGGTCGAAGGTCTGTACCACGCCCGCTGGACGACCGAGATCCATGAGGAGTGGTGCCGCAACCTGGTGCGCAAGCGTCCGGAGATTGAACCGCGGCTCGGTGAGTTGGTCGAGTTGATGAACCGGTCCGTCTCGGACTGCCTGGTACAGAACTACGAAGGTCTGATCGCCGGTCTGGTGCTGCCGGATCCCGACGACCGCCACGTCCTGGCAGCGGCCATCGCTGGCCACGCAGATGCCATCGTCACTTTCAACCTCAAGGATTTTCCGGCAGATGCGCTTGAGCGTCACCAGATCGAAGCCGTTCACCCGGACGACTTCATGCTGAACCAGCTCGAGCTCCGCCCCTTCGAGGCACTAGCCGCCATCAAGAAGATGCGATCGCGCCTGACCCGCCCGCCGCAGTCAGCAGCAGAGCTGATTGCAACGCTGGAGCGATCGGGCCTGCCCGCCAGCGCTGCACATCTCCGCCGTGCGGAAGCCCTCATCTAGCAATCGAGGCTGACGGTCGATCCACTGAGCCAAGTCCGGTTGCTGTGCGACTCACTTGACCTACAGATTCCAGGAAGCCTCGGCGGCCATTCGCCCGCAACAGGTGTCAGTCGTCGCAACACACTGTGCTTTGCTCGCCTCAGGGGCACCCCTGCTGCGGCCGATGCCCGTCTAAGGCCGCAATGCGCCGCAGCAGACAGGCGGTTCTCGACTGCTTCGGGCTGGCACAGCGGGCGACAGGTTGGCTCAAGCTCGCAGCACGTGCCTTCACCAAACAGCTCATCCAGAGAGTCAGGTGGGCTGCCCCAAGCGCCTGGGCTTGACTTTGATGGACAGCAACTCAGAGCGGTCGGGATTGTCGACACCACGTTCGATCCGTGCCTGGACGCCGAACTTCGTCATCACGCGCGGCTTGGCCACGGAGGCGGGCGGGTCACCGCGTTGAACATCGGCCAGGATCATCACGAAGTCCTCCGGCCGCTCATCGGCGGAGAAAGTCACGACGACCTGTTCGTTCTCGGGCCGGTTCGGGTGATTCAGGATCAGCTGGCTGGTCTTGCCAGGTGCCAGGGCCAGTGTGAGTTCGCCACGCATGGTTTGCTTGTTGTCGCCTTCACGCAGCATCATTTCTACCGACAAATCCAGTGCAATGGTGGGCGTCGGCGTCTCGGCCACTATGGCCTGCACCAAGCCGCTGCCGCCGGCCGCGAGACCAGCGATGAGGGACAGTCCGAGATTGCGCCGCGTGCGGCTGGTAGGTGGGCGTTGCAGCATGGCGATCCTTTCGATCAGGGGATGGGTGCTTTGCCACTGGGCCCACGGCAGTGCCTGGGCTGGACTGGGAAAGGCAGACTGGGCTTGCAGCAGAGCCTGCGCGTAGTCGGCACTCCGACCAGGGTGCTGCGCCATCACTTCGGCATCGACGGCCAGTTCCTGCGCGGCACGTAAGGCGCGTTTGGCCAAGCCCGCCAAGGGGTTGAACCAATGCAGCGCGCTCAACAGCGCCGCCAAGGCATTCCAGAAGTTGTCGCCGCGCCGCCGATGCACGGCTTCATGAGCCAACACCAATTGCTGTTGCGCCGGGGAGTACCGAGTTTCAAAGTCGGCAGGTAAAACCAAGCAAGGTGAAAACAGGCCCACCAAGGCCGGACTGCTTCCGGCGGGACCGCGCCAGCCAGAGTTTTCCGGCCGGAGCTCGCGCTGGTAGCGGCGCTGTAAGCGAACCAAGCGCACCAGCGTCAGCACAGCACCTGCGCACCAAAGTGTCAGCAATACCCAGGCCCACGCATCACTGGGCTCGAGCGCCATGGGAGGAAGCGGCGGACCCAGCCATGGCTCCAGTCGCGCGCTAAGGTCAGCGCGCACAGCAGCGCCCACGGGATGAGCCGGCAAAGTGCTCACCAGCAAAAGCAACGGAACCAAAGCCCAAGAGGCGTAGGCCGCACTGGCACCAAAGGTCCGCTGCAGGGGGCGGCGCATCAGCAGCAACACGAGCGTGGCCGCACTCAACACCAGGGTCTGGCGCAGCAGCAGGATCAACCAGCCCTGAGGGTCGGCGTAGATCATGGCGCCCGACGTCGTGGGGTGCGGGCTGGGGACGTCGAGCTGTCCTCGGCGGTGTCTGCCGACGGGCCGGCCTGTGCTTGCAGCAGCGCTTGCAGCGCCTCGACCTCGTCAGGCCGCAGCGGGCGCTCACCCCCGAACTGCGCCACCAGAGGCGCTAGGCTGCCACCGAACCATCGGTCAAGCAGGCTGGTGGCCTCTTTGCGCGCGCAGGCTTCTCGCTGTAGCACGGCGCTGTAGCGGTAGCGCCGGCCCTCGGGAGCAGCCGAGACAGCACCCTTCTTGAGCAGGCGATTGAGCAGGGTCTTGACCGTCACCAACTGCCAGGTCTGACGCCCCTGAAGTTGCGCTGCGATCTCTTCCGCGCTCAGCGCGGCCGGCGCCGCCCAGAGAACCGCCATCACTTGCGCTTCGGCGTCAGAGATTTGCGTCATGGCCGGCGATTACAGGCGTAAACATGAAGCGATGATTACGCTTGTAATCGATTCTGTCAAGACATCGCCCGCATCGAAGAAAGCTGGGGGTCGGAAGATCAGCCGCGGGCTTGGGCGGCGTAAAGTGACCTGCCGCCCGGATGTGAACCCTGAAATTGGCGAGTGGCTGGTGGCAGGTTCGCCGCACAGCGGATCGCTAAAGCGCCAGATAGCTTTGTGTCTGCCGGCGCCAGGGGCGCCCACGTGCCTGCACGAGCGTTCACGGTCACGCCGAAGAGGTCCCCCTCTTCTGCCGAGCGCGGTCGTTGGAAAGAAGAGTGTGTTTTCGCGTTGCAGGCAGCGACCCTGGCTCGACAGCAGCAACCTCATGGGCTGAGCCTGGGGCGGGCCTCGCCGGCAGTCCATAACCCGCCGATTGGCGAGCATCTCGCTATCGCGCCATACGCAACACCTGCAAAGGTTGACAGGTGCACGTCCTGACGGGCCGCAATTACTCTTTCACCAAAGCGGCGCGATCAGCCGCAAATCGGGAGTGAGCATGCGGTTCGATTACTTGTGCGCTGTTCGTCGCGCATTGATGGCGGCCACGATCCTTGGGGCAACAGGCCTGGCTTTGGCACAGAGCCCAGTCACAGTTGCCTACCTCCAAGGCAAGGCGCCCGTTGCCCCCGATGCGATCGCGGTGCTCGGCCCAGACCTCTTCGGCGACAAGATCAATCTCTACAACGGCTCGTTCTCCTTCGAGCACACGGACGTCGAACTGCCAGGCAACAACGCCTTGCGCGTAGCGGTGGTGCGCCAGCACACGCCAGGCCGCCAGTGGACCGTGCGCGGTGCCATGGCTGACTGGGACCTGAACACACCGCGGATCGAGGGAGCATTCGCAGACATTGAGGGCTGGATACCCATCTACGGCAACGCAGCCAATCGTTGTTCAAACTTCAACATGCCGCCGTACGTCACCCGCGGCCACTACAACGCCAGCGATTTTTCGCCCGATGAATACTGGCAAGGTACATCCCTGGTGATACCTGGCCAAGGCAGCCAAGAAATTCTTGTCAATACAGGATTGCCGACTCAAGGCGGTCAGTGGAACTTGGCGACCCGGAACATGTGGTTGATCGGCTGTCTTCCGACGCTGCAAAACGCAGCGGGACAGGGCTTCATTGCGAAGTCGCCAGACGGCGTCACATACAGGTTCGATTGGATGGCCTCGCGCGACGCGTCCCCCCTCCGTGCCCGGCGTCAACTATCTTGAGCTGTCAGCGACAACTATCGTGAGCGGTGCGGTCGGGCGTTGATCATTGGGCTGGTGTTGCGCCGCGTTGCCGGCGAGCCGGCAACGCGGCGCGGCGGCGGTAGCTGTCCACGTTCATCTCCAGGATGGTCGAGTGGTGGACGAGGCGGTCCACGGCGGCCACTGTCATGGCCTTGTCGGGGAAGACCTCGTCCCAGGCCGAGAACGGCGCGTTGGCGGTGATGGCAATGCTCCTGCGCTCGTAGCGCTCGGCGATCAGCTCGAATAGCACGGACGTCTCGGCCTGGTCGCGCCTGGCGTAGCTGAAGTCGTCGAGCACGATGAGGTCGAAGCGATCCAGCTTGCTCAGCTCGGCTGGCAGCCGCAGATCGCGCCGGGCGGCCTGCAGTCGCTGCACCAGTTCGCTCGTGCGCACGAACAGCACCTTCAGTCCACGATCGATCAGCGCGTGGCCGATGCCGGCCAACAGATGCGTCTTGCCGGTCCCGGGTGGCCCGAACGCCAGCAGGTTGTGACCCTGGCCGATCCACGAGTCGCCCTCGGCCAGTGCCATCACATGGGCCTTGGACACGGCAGGCACCGCCGCGAAGTCGAACTCCGCCAGGCTCTTGCCTGGTGGCAAGCCGCTGTCTGCCCGAGCGCGTGCCAGCCGCCGTGTCTCGCGCTCGGCCATCTCGTGGCCCAGCAGGGTGTGTAGCAAGCGCTCGGCAGGCCAGCCCTCACGGTTGGACTGCGCGGCCAGCTCAGCCCACAGCCGCTTGATGGTCGGCAGCCGCAGCTCGGTCAGCATGATCGGCACGGCCGCGGCGGAGCCGGTGGCGTCCGTGATGTGGGCAGCGCCGTTCATGCGGCCTCCAGCAGTTCGTCGTACACCGAGGTCGACGGCAGCACCACACGAACCTCCGGCATGCTCGGCTGCCTGGGCGCGAACTGCTCGCGCAGTACGTCGATGTCGGGCAGTTCGTCGCGGGCGTGCAAGGCTGCCAGCAACCCTGCCAACTCGGCCACCGCGCCAGCACGGTCTGCCAAGTCCAGCAGATCGACCATCAAGCGGCAGGCGGCGCGTTCGGGGAGCCGCGCGCTGATGTGTTCCCACGCCTGGGCGTACTCGCTGCGCGGGAACATGGCGTCGCGCAGCACCCAGCGCGCGAAGGCCCCGGGCTTGCGCTTCAGGCTGGGCAGCATGTGGCGCCAGTCGATCTGCCGCGGATGGCGGTCGGTGGCATTGGCATACAGCCGCTCGCACTCGAAGACCTTGACGCCGCCCAGCCAGGCGTCCAGGTGGGTGCTGTGCAGCCGGACCTTCAGCCGCTGCCCTGCCAGCCGAGAGGGCACGCTGTACAGCACGCTCTTGGCGCTGAAGACGCTGAACTTGCTCACGCGGGCATCGACCTCCTCGAAGTCGGCCGTGCGGCGTGCCGGCAGCGGCTTGAGGCAGGCGCGCTCGACCTCCCAGGCGCGGGCGCAGCGGGCGTTGAGCCGGCGCACGGTCTCGGCCACGAATTGCTCGTAGGTCGCCAGGTCGGCGAACTCGCGGCTGCCGCGCAGCAGCAGGGCCTGGTCCAGCCCCTTCTTCAAGCTGCCCTGGCGCGCCTCGATGGCGCCGTTCTCGTGGCTGACGCCGGGGTTGTTGCGCGTGGGGCGCACGCCGTAGTGCTGGCACAGGGCCTTGTAGCGCTTGGTCAGCTCTTCCTGTTCAGCCAGGTTGTTGAAGGCCGCCGACAGGCTGTCGGTGCGGTGCTCCTGCGGCACGCCGCCGGCCATCCACAGCGCTTCCTGCAGCCCAGCGGCCAGGGACTGGAAGCTCTCCCCGCCGAGCACGACGCGGACGTGGCGCCAGCCGCTGTGGGCCAACGCGAACTGGTACAGCCGGTGTGGGAACGTCAGGCCGTCCACGCGGATGTCGAGCTCGTCGGCCACGGTGAAGTCCGACAGCCCCAGCCGGCCCGGCGGGTGCTCCTGCGCGAAGTAGATCTCGCGTTCGCCGCCATGCTCGGCGCGCCACTGGCCCACGCGGCGCTGCAGGGTGCGCAGCACCGAGTCGGCGAACCGCTCGGGGTGGCGCCGCTGCAGTTCTTCCAGCAGCGTCACCGCCATCAGCGACGGCGCGCCCTCGAGCATCGGCACCACCTCGGTGGACCACACCTCGGCCAGCGGGTCGGCACGGGTCCGCCAGTGCCGCGCTGGGCGCTGCGAGGGCAGCGACTGCGCCGACTCCACCCGGCGAGCGCTGGCCACGCTGATGCCGGTCTTGGCGGCTGCAGCCTCCTGGCTGTGCTCGCCCCTCAATGCCTTGTACTTGTTCACTTGCAGGTCCGATATGCGTTTGCCGGGCACCGTGGCCACCTTCCTGTCGAAGGCGATCACTGTAGGAACCCAACCGCAAAACGCACCCCGGCGGCGTGCGTCAACCGCTCAAGATAGTTGTCGCTGAGCGCTCAAGATAATTGTCGGCCGCCACCTCCGCAAGGGCGACTCCGTCCTTGCAAGGCGCGACATGTACTTGATGGCCACGCGGGTCACGGACCGATTCGGGAACTGGGTCGACTACCACTACAGCGCCGCCAATCCGTTGCTCCTCGAACGCATCGAGTCCAGCGATGGTCGGGTCATCACACTGCAGTACACAGCGGGTCGCGTCACGTCGGTGTTTGACGGCACTCGCACATGGCTGTACCAGTACTCCGGCGAAGGAGACCTTCAGCACGTTGTATTGCCTGACAGCAGCCGCTGGACCTTCAGCCTCCGTTCGCTGGTGCCCACCAGCACGGTCATTAACGAGTCCTACGTCGACTGCGACACTCCGCCTTCGATTACTGGGATGGCATCCTCGGGATTCATGGTTCATCCCTCAGGCGCGACGGGGACGTTCCACAAGAGCTTCATCATGCAGGGTCGAACAAATGTCGACCGCATCTGCACGTACTACAGCGGTGAGCTTGCGCAGTACACCAACGGTTCGATTCATCCCAGGGAAACCGTCAACGAGGTACTGGAGAGGAAAGTTATCAGTGGTCCAGGCATGCCCACCATGACCTGGGAGTATTGGAACGGCGCCAACACCTACGGGGAGTGGGCTCCATGCAGCTCCTGCGCGGATCGCAAGACAGTGATTGTGGTCGAGCCTAGCGGCGCCAAGACCCGACACACCTTCGGGATCAAGTGGCGCCAGAATGAAGGGCAACTTCTGCGCGTCGAGCGGGCAGATGGTGTTGGAAACGTGCTCCAGGTCAAGGACATTCAGTACCGGACAGCGGCCGGACAGTGCTACCCCGACGGCTTCGGTTCCAGCGTCCGCTTCACGACAGACCTCGTCTCCACGCGCAATAGGCCTGAAGATCTCCGAGTCACTACGCAGTACGACAGCAACTTCCAGAACCCAGTTGCATTCAGTTGGGCAGTCGCGCCCGCTCCAGCCGGCTTTGACTGCTATGCGCGACCCCTTCTCACAACGGCCGGGACTACGGGAGGCCCGAATCGCAGCATGTTGCGCGAGTACAGTGACTTCGCCGGGTTGTGGGTCATGGGGCAGACACGCAGAGTCACAGAGACCAGCACAGGGCTTGAAGTAGAAAAGACGGACTTCTACGAAAGCACGGGTCTTCCGTCAGTGAAGCACAGCTTTGGGCGCCCCATCCAAAGCATGGAGTACTACTCCGATGGACTTTTGCACAAGCTCATCGATCCAGCAGGGAAAGCAACGACCTTCTCGGAGTTCTTCCGCGGGCAGCCCAAGCGAGCGACGTTTGCGGACGGGACGTTCGCGACTCAAGTCGTGAACAACCTGGGGAACGTTGCCGCATATACCAATGAGGTCAACACCACCACGTCTTTTGAATTCGACGCCATGGGGCGCGTGAGTAGGATCATCTATCCCACCGGCGATGACGAGCCCTACTGCGACACCTACCAGTACTTCACGCAGAACTTCGGGATGGACCGCGGGATCGAAGGCGGCCACTGGAAGCAGATCATCTCTACCTGCAACGCCCGAACCGAACGATGGTTCGATGGTTTTTGGCGCGTCAGGCTTGAGAGGAAGTACGACTCGACGAACCCAGGCGGCACAGCCACCACCATAGAAACGCGCTACGACAGCGGCGGACGGAAGGCGTTTCAGTCTTATCCGACCCGGAACATCGATTTGGTCAACACCGGAATAGGCGGGATCAGCTTTGTATATGACGCAATAGATCGCGTCAAAACAGAGAGCGCCAGCAGTGGGCCAGCCTCAGCGCCATTGCTTACTGAGACTCGGTACGAAGCGGAGTTCAAGAAGCGTGTCACCAACCCTCGCGGGTTCAGCACCACCTATTCGTTTCAAACATTCGATGAGCCTTCGGAGGACAGCATCAAGGCCATCGCCCTGCCGGAAAACGCCACTGTCAGCATCGCACGCGATGTATTCGGCAAGGCGCAGAGCATCACTCGCAGCGGCCCCGGCCCAAACGGCAACGTAAGTGTGACCCGTAGCTACAGCTACGATGGCTTCCAGCGGCTGTGCAAGACGGTTGAGCCAGAAACCGGTGCAACCATTCAGGGGTACGACGCGTCAGGGAATCTCAGCTGGCGAGTGAGTGGGCAAGCTGCGACTAGCAGTTGCGACCGTGCGCAACAGCCGAACTCGGACGTGACTAGCTTCCAGCATGACCTGCGAAACCGTCTATACCTGACGCAGTTTGGAGACAACAAGCCAGACATAACCCGTGAGTACTGGGCTGATGGCGCACTTAAGACCGTAGCTTCGAGCAGTTTCACCTGGAGCTATCTCTTCAACAACCGGCGGCTGCTGAAGAGTGAGGCGTTCTCTGTGCCTGGGCAGACGCCCGGTAGTGGATGGCACTTTACGCGCCACATCGACCGACACGGCAACGTTGCTCAGTTGTCCGACTACTGGGGTGCGATGTTCTACGAGCCTACAGCTCTTGGTCAGCCGACGAAGATCTCAGGCTACGTCTCTGACGTCAGCTACCACCCCAATGGCATGGTGGCAGGCTACAAGCTGGCCAACAACATCTGGCGATCCGTGGGGCTCAACGCCCGCGGGCTCCCCGCTACCTGGGAAGACCATGGCGTCTTCAATGACACGTACAGCTACGACGCCAATGGAAATGTGATCGCGATTCAGGACACCCCAGCGACTGCACCGCCGACGTCGCCCGGCGCGCCACCCCCTCCCCCGCCGCCACCGCCTCCTCCTCCGCCACCCCCTCCGCCGCCCGAGTGCGAGGACTGCCACCCGCAGCGCGCAAGTCCCAAGGCTCGAATGGGCTCGCCTTCGCGAACTATGGCGTACGACGGCCTGGACCGGCTGATTGCCGCAAATGGCATATGGGGCAACGGCGTCTTCGGCTATGACGCGGTAGACAACCTCACCTACAGCCAGCTCGGCACTCGGACACTGCACCACAACATCGATGCCACCACGAACCGGCTTACTGGCCTTTCAGGCAGCCAGATCGTCGGTATGGGGTACTACCCAAATGGCAACGTTAGCTGGCGTGGCTCACAGAGCTACATCTTTGACATCAGCAATCGCTTGCGCTCTGTGCCGGGCAAGGTGATCTATTACGACTACGACGGCCATGGGCGCCGCAGCTGGATCGTGTGGGCGGATGGCAAGACGCAACTGAACGCCTACGCTTTCGGTAACGCTTCAGGCTCAACCGGCAAACTACTGTTCAGCGCACACAGCACCAAAGGCGCTACACGGTACGTGTATTTGGGCGACAAGCTGATTGCCGAGTACAACAACCAGACGGGGGTGACTTACAACCACACCGATGCGTTGGGCAGCCCGGTGGCGCGGACGAACGGGTCAGGTCAAATCGTCGGTAGCCACACGCGGTATGAGCCGTATGGGGCAACGGCAGATGGGGATGTGCCCCAGGGGATTGGGTTTACCGGGCATGTGAACGATCCAGATACCGGGCTGGTCTACATGCAGCAGCGGTACTACGATCCGGTGGCCGGGAGGTTCCTAAGCGTTGATCCTATCGCCACGGATACCAACACTGGCAAGGGCTTTGGACTCTACACCTACGTCGGAAACAACCCCTATTCCAAGATTGATCCCGATGGGAGGCGAGACATCTACATCGGGGGGGCGTCAGACAAAGACGGGACAAGAATTGTTCAGGATTACGCCGCTGGTCAGCAGAGGCTCAATCCGAGTCGTGACATCCAGTATTTTAGCTATTCAGAGAAGAAAGAAATTGCCGCCGCAATCAATGCCCCGCGCAAAGACGGAGAGCCATTGAACGTGATTGGGCATAGTCTAGGCGGGAGGGAGGCGATAAATCAAGCCAATAATACTGGAGCCAAGATAACTAACCTTGTGAGCATCGACCCTGTAGGCAGCGCAGGTAATGGCAGTAAACCATCCAGCGTTGGGACTTGGACAGACGTAACGGCTGCTCCAGCAAATCGCAACTCCTCAGATACAGTCGCCAGCGTCGGGAGACTCATTCTCGGCACTACCAATACGTCGGGCGCCGACTCCGCGCAAAGGATTTCGACAAGTCACGGGAATTTCTCAACGATGATGTCGAAGAGCGATTCCCAGAAGAAGGTTGATGATTCCTATCAGAAGCCGTAGGAGGTGCAATGAGACATACGAGACGATTAGTAAAGTGCTTGCTGACTGTAGCGGCTGTTGCCGCGCTCGCCGGTTGTGTCATTCGACCAATCCTCATTAGCGCGCACGTCAAAAAGGGTGTCGACAGCACGGAAGTTATCGAGATTGTCTTGCCGGCGGCCGATGCAACGAGAATCAAGGACCGCGAAATATATTTTTCTATTGTGGTTGTCGACTGTAAGAATTTCGAGAATCGCTTCCCCATCGAGCCTTACATTGCCGGAAGGCCTGCCTCACAGTTCGACTTTCCCGTCGCGGGCGCCTTTGTTACTGCACTAGGATCGATGCCTGAACACATCCTTGTTGCATTTCCGACGCCATGTGTTGCTTTGCAGGGCGGGAGCTACATCTTTGGCAAGCTGGACTCAACACCTGTTCCGCTGCTTCGGCTTGACAAGTAGCGGGCTCCAGAGGGGCTCCAGGCTCAAGTTTTCCGCGCCGACCGAACTTTGACCCACCCTGCCGACTGAACTTTGACCCAGGGCTGGTGGCCGAGATCGCGTGATCTCGGCTGTAGACAACTTTAGCTGCTTGCTGCTTTCGGTTTGTTCTAGATGTCCTTCGCGGGGCGGCAAGCCGCGCAGGGCGTAGCCCGTAACGGCTTGCCGCCTCGCTGGCCCGTCTGACGCGACGCAGGCTGCTTGACGCGCTGGCCTATCTCGAGACGAACATCAACTCGCTTATCGACTATCGCGGGTACCAAAAGGCAGGGCGACGAATCTCCGCAGGATACGTCGAGTCGAGCATCAATCGGCTGATTGGTCGGCGCATGTGCAAAGACCAGCACATGCGGTGGTCTCGCGACGGCGCAGATGGCGTGGTACAGGTCCGCGTCGCGCTACAAAACCAAGAACTCGACGCACTTTCGAGGCAGCACTTCGGATGGTCCGGCAGCAGGCGCATCTCGTGGCCATGGATGGTAAGCGTTGCCTCAAGGCCGCATTGCGCGGCCGCCCGTCGATGAGCAGGATCTGAGGTCCCGTGCCCCGCTTGTAGGTGTGCACTTAACCGTCAGATGCACATCATGGATGGCCAGCGAGTCACCAAGCCCAAGGGCAGCCGGCGTCGGCATTCTGAGGCGTTCAAGCAGGCCCTCGTCGATCACAGCCTGGCGCCGGGTGCCTCGGTGGCTGCCATTGCGCAGCAGGCCGGCATCAACGCGAACCTGTTGTTCAACTGGCGCCGCCTTCACTTGCAGTCCTTGGGTTCGACCGACGCCCGGGAGTCCGGCGGCTCCGTCTTGCTCCCCGTGACGATTGTCGAGCCGGAACCGGCGCCGACCACGACCCGGACGGCGTCCGTTCCTGCGGTCTCGCAGCCAGCGCCGGGCGCACGTGCGCCGGCAGGCACCATCGAGATCAACATCTGCGGTGCGGTGGTGGGCGTGCGTGGCTCGGTTGACGAAGCCAGCCTGCGCACCGTGCTGCGTGTCGAAGGAAGCCGTTAAAAAGGGTGGGAAGGCCGGCTGACGATCGATAAGCTGGGCAGCCAATCGTTGCCGCACTGGAGGCCGCATGCGTTGCACACTCGTCCTGGAGTTTGATTCTGACGCTGGCGAGCCTCCTCGCAGGGTAGAAGCCTTGCGTCTGCACCGCGACACAGACAACCCCATCAAAGGTGACGTCGGCTTGACCTTGGCCGAGGCCAAAACAGTCCTGTTGACGATTCAGCAAGAGTTCGTCGGCGAGCAGCTCAACCAATACTGCGCTGCCCGAAGACTATGCCCTCGATGTCGTGCGGTTCGCAAGCTGCACGACAGTCACTGCTCCGAGGTTTGCACAGTGATCGGCCGGGTCTCCTACGTCCGCGAACGCTGGAAGGGCTGCGGCTGTGGTTCTGATGGTGGTCGGTACGTTTCACCGTTGAAAGACTACCTTCACGAGATGTACACGGCCGAACTGAAGTGGCTGCACGCCAAGCTCGGGGCAATGTTGCCCTACAGGCAGGCACTCGAAATTCTTTCTTTGCTGCTTCCCTCCAGCGGCAGGGACAGCCACGTCTCGATCCGCAACCACACCATCGAGATCGGCCAAGCCGTTCGGACCTCCACAGCGCCCAACAGCGATGTGCATTCTGTTGAACCCATCGCGGAGCTGGGCATCGACGTGGGCTACGTACGCAAGGCCAGGCCGCGTGCAAAGCCAAAGGACAGTCCCAGGGAAACGGGCGCCATCTCCATCCTCGTAGCAGCGGTTGGACCCAGGGGCAAACGCCCCAGAGTCTGGGCCTCTGCGCAGCCAAGGACCACGAAACTGCATGCCGAGATGACACACTTTCTCTCCAGCAGTGGCTACGACGACCAAGCGAAGGTACAGGTCATCAGCGATGCAGCGAAGGACCTAGCGGACCTGACTGACAAGCTCCCGCACGATAGCCGCTGGATGCTGGACTGGGCGCACATCGGAAGGAAACTGTGGCCGTTGGACCAGTCAATCACGCCGTTGGCTTATGGCCGCCTCACACCGAAGGGATCGGCGTTCGAACTTTGGGACCTGTTTGCTCGGTTTCGCTGCTACGTGTGGACCGGCCAAACGCTCAAGTGGCAAGAGGCAGGGCAGCGGTTGTACGAGCTGTTGGAGCTTCGAGAAGACGTCGATACGCAAGGTCTGGCGATGCAGGCCCGCCTGGCGCGACGCAGGCTGCTTGACGCGCTGGCCTATCTCGAGGCGAACATCAACTCGCTCATCGACTACCGCGGCTACCAAAAGGCAGGGCGACGCATCTCCACGGGATACGTCGAGTCGAGCATCAATCGGCTCATCGGTCGGCGTATGTGCAAAGACCAGCACATGCGGTGGTCTCGTGACGGCGCAGACGGTTTGGTGCAGGTGCGCGTCGCACTACAGAACCAAGAACTCGATGCGCTTTCTCGCCAGCATTTCGGATGGTCCGGTAGCCGGCGAATTTCGTGGCCATGGATGCAGGCTTCCCACCCTTTTTAACGGCTTCCTTCGACACTGGACCACTCACGTGCACAGCGCATCGCCCTGATCGACGACAAGGGCGGGTTGGTCGATGCGCCGGTGCTGGAACTGCCTCCGCAGGCTCTACGCTTCTTCGCCGAGATGCTGGGCATGATGGCGCAGCTCCGCCCAGTGATGCTGGTACCGCAGAACCACGAGCTCACGACCCAAGAGGCTGCGGCGCTGCTGAACGTCTCGCGCCCCTTCGTGATCAAGGAAATCGAAGGAGGTCGGCTGAAGTGCCGCAAGGTGGGCCGGCACCGCCGAATCGAGTTCGAGGAGCTGCGCCGCTATCAAGCCGCTCAGCGTGCCCAGTCCGAAGAAGCACTGCAGAAGCTGGCTGATCTGTCGCAGGATCTCGGCCTGGGCTACTGATGGCAGGCTCCGCACGCTACACGGCCGTGCTGGACGCGAACACGCCTAGATTCAACATCGTGATTAGGCGCTCGTTATAGCTTTCGGCTCTTCGCATCGAGATCTCAACTCTCGTCGTCCGACATTACCATCTTTGCTCCCGGGACGAGAAGAGTTGACTGAGACTTCAAAGACCTGCTAAGGACTCGAATGGGTGATTGATTCCATTGCGCTGTTGCCAGAAGCATCTTCCGCGCGAAACCTCAATTCGAACGTCTGCCCCGGAGAATTTTTTAACGCAACCCTCCATTTCAAACCTTGACGCGAGATGCTGACTGCACCTGGCTCCGCTGTCATGCCGCCGGAAAGCACTGACAATTCGACCGTCGGAGCCGGATCGTAGTTATCAGTTAGTGTGGCCGACACAATTAGCGAAGTCCAACCTCCGGAAGCTCCGGGCGGGGTAAAAACCCCCGTTTGATCATCGCGACTTACACTCAGTCGCAGCGACGGAGGAACACTATCACCCTTAACTAAGGGTATGTTCGTCGAGCCGACTGTAAAACCAACAGTCGCGCTACCCGTGACATACGCTTGATCAGGTTTCGGGACTCTTACAGAGAATTCAGAAGAGGTCACACCCGGTGCGATTGTTGCGTCCGCACCAGTTGATACGGGGGCATTTACTGTCCGCGGTGCCATTGGCCACAATCGCGCGTTGAGGTCCGCGTCAATCCATTCTAGCGAAAATGTAGTGCTTTCCTCTGGGAACGTCATCGCCACGCCCCAACCCCCTGGGCTGGTCGCAACATCCATGGGCAACCAGCGAGACCCGTCGTCGGAGGAAGAAATTATTGGCTGGACTGATAATTCCGCGCGGCCACCTGATGAGTTGGTAAACTGGCCCAAGATCACCCTGTTCACACGACTGTTGCTGAGATTCTTCAGTTCGTATCTATAAACTACAGCGCCACCCACGTGCTGAGCCCACGCCTTAATCTCAACGTTTTGTGATTGCGCGATCAGCGGTGAGGCAACGGCCAAGAGCGAGGCCGAAACGATCGTTGGTATGAGCTTTGCCATTAACGTCTCCCTATCTTGGCTCGTAGTGTACGGGATCATCGGCTAGCGGTCGCCGCATGTTGCATGCCAATGCAATTGCGTCGGCCTGAGCATTGGGAACACCTGCGATATCTACCGCATTTCCCGCAGAATGATTGGACGTATTGCCGGGCTGTCTAACAATCCTGTGCCTCTCCCACTCGATCCTTACGCTTTCTTTTGTTGGCTGGCATACTGCACTGGAATCATCACGTAGC
The DNA here is from genome assembly GCA_963750785.1 of uncultured beta proteobacterium. Lineage (GTDB taxonomy): Bacteria > Pseudomonadota > Gammaproteobacteria > Burkholderiales > Burkholderiaceae_C > Rubrivivax. The sequence continues at coordinate 31,512 of CAVVSC010000020.1, forward strand.
AACATCCACTTGTCCCAGACCTCGCGAAGATGACTTTGATAACGGTTCGGTCGAAAGGCAGAGGTAATTGTGGCTCGCTGACCAAGCGCTCGCGTCTGATTGACTATGCATGCCGCGCCCTGTTGAGTGGCTGCACTCAAGCGACCCATGTCGGGAGACCGGCTAAACAATCCGTTTTCATGCTCCAGCGACGCCGGATCGGTAATTGAAGAAAGTGGTGGCACTGGGCATTGCGGAAGTGGACAGTAAGCGAGGCCTACGGTGCTGGTGGCTTGGCCTGGAGGCTCGTTGGAGTAACGAACGATGCATGACAGATACGCTCCGTGTGGAATCGATTCGACAATCGTTGCGCCTGTAGTCGGGTTAAGCCAACCAATCCATGCATTGCACGCGGCACTCTGCGTGGAATGGCATGTTTCTCCCGTTGGGAATGCCCGGTAGCCCTGCTGGGCTGAACTCGGTAGAGAGATAAGTAATAATAGCGCACACAAGGGCAGAGCGCTTGATTTTGACATGCGAACCTCCGAGCGCAGCACGTCGTGCGGCGAAATACATGGGCTTGACGAGAACATTCTGTTTTACCTTGTCGGCCATGGCCATGGCTACGGCTGCAGCGACTTTTAATCGCAAGCTCGCTTTGACTACGTCGCAGCTCGAGGCGAGCGATACCTCTATTTGAACCCGAGCAAGCGCCGATTTACTCGTACGCGCAGCCAACTCGATTCCATCCCAAATGGAAACTGTCTCAGACAACTTCACAAGTCGATGATGATGGCGCTCGCGGTCTTCCGCAGGCGCACGTCAGCGCGGGGCGTTCGCGCCAATGCGGCCTTACAGGACGAATATGTTGCGGTTCACCGTCCTTCGCTCTGCGGGTTGTATAGCCAACGTGGCTAAACCTATGTCCAACAAGCGTCTTCAGCTCACCTAGGGCGGAGCTCACATACTCCCGCTCACAAAGAAAGTAAAGCAAGCAGAAGCCAGCTCCCGCATCCCAATCAAGATTTGCGCTCAATTGGGCTAAACTTGGAAGCATACACGGCCTCGAAACAGGATCGAATCCAGCCCACGTGAAGAAGCCGACCGGATCCCCTTCAATGTTTCTCAGGATTGCAAGCTTCCCGCATGCCTGCGCTTGGTCCAGCGATTCAACTACTGACCACCGGTCTTGTTCCGAAGATTCCAAGCGCCTGAGTAGTTGTACTGCCTCACCCAATGCCTGAGCCTGCTTCGCGGCAGGTTGATACTCTTCTATATAGGCCCGCCAAAACGGGATGCCTCCTGACATCGCCGAATATCCTCGCGATTGCGAAAGAAGCTTTCCCATTTGACACCTCCCCTTTCTATCTTCCTACCATCTGCTCCGATAAAACCATCCAGAGACACTCTGATAATGCCCTCACGGCCGCGCAGAACAAATCCGTCAGCTGTTGCTTCGCTTAGCGCATTGGTACCTAGCTCTATTGCCTCAGCGAAAACCGCCGACGCGCGTTCCAGATCATCCTCAAGCTCATCAACGGTGTCATCGAAAATGTTTGAGTACAAGTGCTCTAGCTGCGAGTTCACTCTCGCACTGTTTAATGCCGTCCACTGGAGCAGTTTTGAGACAGTTCCCGCTGGGCACATGGCCAAAACCAAACGACGTACCGTCCAAAACGCGGCAACAAACTCATCAAGCCCATCCCAGGACAAACCGCGCTCCATCAACGCTCGTGCAAGGCCGCCTGGGCTGCTAGGAAGAACCGATTCAAACAGCACGGCGCCAATATCTAGAGCACCTGTCGCACTGGGCATACTAGGCGCGTAATTGTCGCAGGGGTGAAGCAGTTTGAACGGTTCCGGATACTGAAGGCGAAGCAAGCCGAGTATGCTTCTTGAAAGTCTATTCTTGGGCTCAGTTGGAACATCACGCATGAAATGCGGCGGGAAACCTGCTAGCTCCAACATAGCTTTAGCGTAATTTTGGTAAAAGCTATCCCAGTAGACCTTACTGATTTCACTAGGCACCACAGCGGGTCTTCCATAGGCTCTATTAAGAGCACCGCAGAATTCAACCAGGCTGCGGCAGACCAAAGATTGTTGCCCCCAGGCATCTGGCGTCCGACGGGCAACGATAAATCGGCCGTGATCTGAAACCGCCGAGCAAACACCGAAATCAAGGATCTCAGCCCCCAACCCCAGGTTTGATGGAGATAGTGCGCCATGAACTAGCCGACGGGAGCGACAGAACGCTGCTTGTTTGCCCAATCTAGCCGCCAACTCTCGTATCCCATCCTCAATATGCAAGGAATCACGAGACATGCCAAGCCGTTCAAAATGATGGCCAAGCTGCGCTGCCATAGACCGAACTGAGGCGTTTGCTTTCTGGATTACTGTTCCGTCGATCCGCGTAATGACCGGTCGAACAGCGTGACCCAGTCTAAGGATAGGCTCCCGGACCAGTACCACACGCGGAGTGGTAGCGAGTTCTGGCCGGACTCGACTTCGATAGCGTCGCGGAACACGAGTACCAACCAAGTAGAAGCCGAGAACCCTCGGGGACCTAAACGGCAAAACCTCTCTGCACACCCGCCCCCAAACTAGATCCCTTGCCGCTTCGCGAAACGTCAAACCCCCGAATCTTTGCCAGTACGGCTCAGATTGGCAAACTAGAGAGTTGGGCCCAACACCTTTTAGCTGCCAGCCGTTAATGTTGGCGCATCGAGCCCCTCCTTGGTGCCCGCCCATGCCGAATCCACCGTAACGCTCGGCATATCCCACCGAACTTTCAGCTGGGCGGGAGGCAAACGAGCCAGACTCGCCCTCAACAGGATTTGCAAACTCGAGGCTCTCTTGGACAAAGGGCGCCAGCGGTTCGCCTGCAGTCACCCAGCCTTTTGAAACGATCGGCGAGAGCAGCTGGGGCTCGAGGGAATCTCTCGGCAGCAAAGGCTCCAACACTGCGAAAGGTCTGGCATTCATTTTCAGTTTGTGAAGTAGGCACGAATGCCAGCAGCCCCCTAACAGTGCATTCCAGTCGGAACAAACTCAACAGCAGAGATGAATTCACGCATGAATACTTCGATTCTATCTGGGGTAGCTCCAGTGGGATCCTGCGTGTACACGACTTCCTCATAAACCTCGGTAGTTGTTTCCCAATAGCCTTCGCTGTTCTGGCTTGAGCATGGACCGTAGCCGTCTGTCAGGATCACCCCTGAGTAAGCGGAAACACCACTGCGATCAGCATCGACGGAATTTCTGTACTTGTAACCTGGATCCTGCAAGATGTCGTCAACCTTGAATCCCCCGAATGACTGGTAACGCATCTTGACGCAACTGGCTCCGTCACAGATATAAATCACATCACCGGATTTCCATCCAGCATTAGGTCTGTCTTTAAAGACCGTCTCTGACACCTTGCCATTGATGAACCTCATTAACTCGGAAGTGCCCCCAGGCGACCCTTGGAGCATTGCGTTGCCGATATCATCACGACAGGCAACGCAAAGCCAATATCCATGACTGATGGTCGGACGAAAAGAAACATCGTCGATATAAAATCGATCCATCACAATGTTGCTTGAGACAGCGTGGGCAACAGAGAGCGCCAACCCTCCGGATAAAGCCGCAGCTACTGCCCCCGCAGCCTTGGACTTATTGATCATCTTCATTGTTTCCCCCCCTTTAGTTGAGACAGTAACGAGACTTCAAATCTTCTTTGACCAAGCGCCTTCTGCTCGGGCGAAAGCGCTTTACCGATTGACGCAACATACTCCTCTGTGCTCTTTATCCGCCGTTCCGCCGCACCCGGCGGCAACGATGCGATCGCATCGCGTTGGTCGAGATACCTGTAAAGAAGCACGTAAGACCAGTTCCGCCCATCAACCCTCAGCTCGGGAATCTCCCGACTTAATGCCAGATGGGAAAGAGTGGCAGCTGCGTCGACACTTCCTGAGATTGCAAATCGTTCAAGGTGCTCAATCGCCTCAGCCCGCCACGACGCATGGACTGGATCCGAGGGGCTGAGTCCTTGAAGGCCCCCGGGCGGGCCGGCGCGAAGAAAGCTTACGGCTGCTGCCGCCTCACCTAGTGCAAGAGCCCGATTCAGGTAGGTTCTGCGGTTCGCAATATCTTGCTGCGGCACTTTCGAACAAGAGGTCTTTATAGCTTCGTACTGAGCCATGAGCTTTTTGAAGTTCTCGGCTTCGGCTACGTCGCGCTGCATCGAGTACGCTGTGTCGCGTATTTGCTCAGCGGTAGCACACTGCTCGAGAAGATCAAACGCTTTGAGGTATCCAGTTGCGCTTTTGGCGGCCAGCAACGAAGCAACATTGCCGCTTCTGTCCCTCGCGTCCACAGAATGCCGCTTGTCCGATTTGATGCCCGACGCAGCGTCCACGGCGGATGGTGGTAATGTCCTGACATTGTCGGTTACTGGCGCAGGAATACTCGGTAGCGGAGCCTGTTTGGTGAGCGCACGCGGCGACACCTCTCCCTCCGGGTGAATGAACCTGTAGGCTCCAGCGCAAGCTGCGATGACTAATAGCGCCGTCGCGGTAACGAATAGAGGCTTCAACTCGGAAGTCCTGCGGTTTATGGTTAATGCATTGTTGAGTGAACTCTTGTTACGGCCGCCTCTATGTTAGTGTTTTCCCGTAGCCTCTTCTTTTCGTAGGTAGTTTGTTGACGCGCAATTGAGCGGGTAACGCATAAGTGCTGAAGCAAGAAAGCTCGACGTAGGCCTCGATGTCCCAGTTGCCGCGCATGCCCGCGTTGTTGACCATGTCGCGCCCTGATGTCAGATGGCGCGAAAGCCCCACGGGCATATTGCTGTTGCCGAGGACTTCTCGGTCGCTCTGGACGAACTCGATGCGGCCGCTGTATGGCCAGACTTGGTCACCCAACCGATTGGGGCTAAGTGCGGGTAATGCGCTGCTGCCGCGTACCTGGCGGTGTGTTTCATTGCACCAAGTGGTTTCGCGCTTAGCCTGCGAGGGCGTGGGCGTCGGGGCCGGTGCGCAAAGCGCAAGCACCCATACTGAAAGACGATCACGTACGGCAGCGCGCACGGCCAAGCCCGAAGCTTGCATCGAATCCTCCCTGTTACGGTGAGCGGCTTTTGTCTGCCACTTCTTAAACCCAGCTTAAACAAACCCGCAGTTCCGGGCAACTGTCAGCTTTGACAGGGTCCGCTTAGCTTGGCCGCCAGATCCACAGTTCCTCATCGCGATTGCTGAAGTCATCCTGCAGAACTTCAGCCTGGGCAAGCTCCTTGTGCGAGGCGGCCCCCAGCCAGAGCCTGCTGCCTCCGTTCCGGCTGAGAGCCGATGAACTGCTGCCGTCAGCGCTTCCAGAACGCCTCGACGGCCTGCAGCCTGCGCCGCTTCTCGGTCGTCACATAGACCGTCGTCGTGGCCAGTGACGCGTGCCCCAGGTTCTGCTGCGCGATCTCGATGGGCATGCCGGCGGCGATGGCGTGGCTCGCATGCGAGTGCCGCATCCAGTGCGTGCTGGCGTCACGGAGCCGCTCCGCTCCTTTGGCGTCGCCCTGCCTGAGCAACACGGCCGCGCAGTCCTCGAAGAAGGCCTTGATCTGGTCGTAGAAGGTCGTGGCCGCAATGCCTTCGCGCGGGTCGAACACCTGCCCTGCCCTCAGGCCCGGTGCGCGCTCGGCCGCATCGCTGGCCTTGCCCAGCAGGTGCGCCCCCTGGTTGCCGATGTTTTCCGGGTCGGGGTCCAGGCCTCGCGCAGCCAGGTAGGCTGAAAGCTCGCTGACCACCTCCACCGGCACGGGCACTTCGCGTTCTTTCTGGCCCTTGCCGATCACACGCAGCAGCCAGCCCTGCACAGGCTCGCTGTCCGAGGCATCGGCCGGATACTCCACCCAATCCAGATCGTCCACGGTCGCGGCCACGACCTCAGACAGACGAAGGCCTGTGGCATAGAGGAGATGCAGCCCGAACGCCAGGCGCTGGTTTGCCGACGTGTCGGCCAGCACCTGCAGCTGCCGCTCGACGAAGGACCACTGCGCCAAGCTCAAGCTCCGCCCGGCGTTCACCTTCGGTCCCGATGAGCGCGGCACGCCGACGGACGACCAGGGGTTGCCCATCAGGTAGTTCTGGTCGACCAGGAACCCGTACAGGTTCTTGAGGATCGTGATCGCGTGCCGCTGTGCCGATGGGGACAGCGGCCCCTCGAATGGCCGCCACAGGGGCGACCACCGCTCACGGCCGCGGTCGCCGCACCAGCGGCTGCGCGGCTGGGGGTCGGCCAGGAAATCTCGGTACGCCGCGCAGTCCTCGTTGTTCATCGAGGACAGCGCCTTGCCTTTCTGGACGATGGCCCAGAGCAGGAAGCGCTCTGCTTCCTTGCGGTAGGCGCGCTGGGTGTGCGAGAGCGTCTGCAGCCAATCCAGACCCTGCTCCACCCCGGCGTCCCGCTGGCGGCGGCGCGCCTTGAGGGCCTGCTTCTGTTCCGGAGTCAACCCGTGCTTGGAGCGCAGCCAGGCGAGGATGGCTTGATGGTCGTTGGTGGCTTTCAGCAGGCACTGCGCCTGCGGTCGGCGGTACAGACCCTGTGTGCCGTCGAGCGCGGCAGGCAGGATGAATTTCTCCAGCGGCCTGATGTCGGTGGCCGGTGCCACCACGGCCCTGAGCTCATGCGCAAAGAGCTGGCTGCGCGGCAACTCCACGTGGCTGCCGATCTGCAGGGCTGGCTGCGTCTGCTCCACGCGGGCCACCTCGCGCAGCCACTCCACGATGCGCGCGGCCTTGCGAGCCCCGATGGCCTTGATGCCGACGTACCAGTTGCGCCCTACCCCGTTGATGCGCTCCACCAGTTGGGCCAAAGTGAAGATGTCGGCTGCGTGCAGGTGACCGGCCAGGCCTGGGTTGAGCCAAGAGGCGACGGCGTCGCCGGCCTGGGGCTGCTGCGCAACCAGGCCCTCCAGCCACCGAAGCGCTTCGAGCTGACGGCCGATAAGGCGCGCCCGCCGCCGCAGCCGCTGGGTCTCACGGCCGTACTCGGCCTCGTAAGCTGCGATCTGATCGGCCTGTCGCTCGTCCTGTAATCCTTTGGCTTCGGCAAAGGCCTCCAGCGTCGGCAACTCGAACGAGGCGTCAGCGATGCGGGTCGCATCCAGGCGCACGAGCCGGGCGGCTCCGAAGCGGTCTGCGCGCCGCGCCGCGGCGGCGAATTCGTCGCGGATCCAGGCGATCGTCGAACGCACGACGCGCTGGTCGGTGACTTCGCCGTCGATGCGGAAGTAGCGGTCCCAGCTGTCCTTGGGATCCAGCCCCTGCACCACGGAGCGCATGAAGGCGAAGTGGCCTGTGTGCAGCTTGCGCTGCCGGCCAACCGGGATTGCGCTTGTCGCGCCAGCACTCCCCTGCCCTGCACGCCGCGACAGTGCGAGGGTCGAGAGCGACGGCCCAGCAGTGGACGGCATCGGTTTCACGACAACGCGGCTTCCAGGCCGGCCAGGGCCTGCGGGTGCCGTGCAAGCAACTCGCGCAGCGCGGACAACTTCGCCTGCGCCGACTGGATGATCTCAGCCGGGGCGTCGGCCAATGTGTCGCCCAGTGGTGCATCGTCCTGCTCTACCAATACGGCCGCGAGGGTCGCAGCCTGGATCAAATCCTTGGCGGCCTTGTCGCGCGTGGCGATGCGTGCCGTGCTCGAGTAAAGCTTGTGCCAGACGAAGCGCTCGGGCGAAGGCAGCAGGACCGGCACGGCGTGCCCGCCGGCCAGCACGACTGCCTGCCGGGCATCGTGCAGGAGGTAGCTGAAGTACGGGACGGTCTGCGCGTGCCAGTTCAACTCGGGGATCGGAATCACTTGTCCGATCTCGGGGCCGTCGGCCAGCAGATCCACCCGCAGACCCGCAGCGCCGGGCAGCTTGACGGAAGACGATGCAACCTTGGGCGACAAGGTGGGGATCGGCGAAAACTTCAGGCTCGTAGCCTGCACGGTCTGCAGGAACGAGCGTGGTGCAGCGAGTTTCAGAGGCTGGCGGCGCGCCAGGTCGATATCCTGCGTGCGAGCCGCCACAGCACGCACGCCCATCTCATTGAGCCAGGCCATGAAGGCCAGCGTTCCCACGAGCACCAGACCGCCACCCTCTGGGTTGCTGGGGACGAGCAGGCCCTGGTTATGCAACTCGACGAGCACCCGGGCTGCATCTTTGTCGGCTACTTGGAAGTCGAGCTTGCGCAGCGCTCGCACTTGCTGGCCCATCCAGTCGGAGAACGCGATGGCGTCACGCGCGACATCTAGCACCGAGGCGTCGTCGTCCTTGCCAACGTACTCGTCTACTGGCTTTGCGCCCGGCACCGGGTAGTGGCGCCTGTACCAGTACCTGCGGCCATCTGCGTCGTGGGGGACGAGTTGGCCCGGGGTCCCGGGCAGCAAGGAACCGGCCGCACGGCTGCGTTCCTTCAGTTCCGCGTACTGGGTGCGGAAGGCTGACTCGTGCGGGCGGTACAGCGGTGATGCAACAGTGGCAGGCATTGGGGTCGCAGCAAGGTGGGCCAGTTCAGGGCGCCGGTTGCGTGGGCAGATCCATGGTGAAGTGCAGCATACCCAACAGAATCGTCATTTACTGGGTACGTGACGTTGCATTTCCAGTTCGCTCGCGAACCGCCTCGCCTGCGCGGACTGGCGGCAGCTTCGCTCGCGGGGGGGCGCTCCGGTGGCGAACGCCTTGCTCGTCAAACACTTGCGTGATTGTTTGCCAGAAACCCTCAAGTTGTCATCCGTTTCTCAGCGACGTGATAAGGATACTTATCATGTATAGAAAACTGACACTGACCGCGGCTGATTGGACTGTCCTCGCCTCGCCCGGACCTTGGAAACCCCGGTGTTGGCACCCCGCGGCAGTCAGTTTCTGCAGAACGACTGCACTGGGGGCGTTGATGTTGGGACCGCGCCGGCCCAATGTCGTCTGACGGGCCTGCTCAGAAGTCCCAGCTGAACGTGGACCCGCTTTCCTTGTGGGTGAGGATCACCCGCGCACGGGTGGCGCTGCAGATCCAGTCCTGGAAGCGGGTCGGCAGACGGGCGCCGAAGGCCGCGGGGCTCAGCACGGCAGCGCAATACGTCCCGGGACAGCGCACTGACTCGTAAAGGATCCAGGCGATACCGTGCTCGCGGGCGTCAGCTGCGACCTGCTGCGTGCTCGCGTAGTCGGCGCCATGCGTCCACCGCTCCCGCGCGCCATCCCAGGGCGGCGCGGTCAGGTTCAGGACGCGCCCGCTGATGTGGGCCTGGAAGAGCGTGTGCGTCGTCAGGAGCCCTGACCCATCCTTGGCCAGGCCCGCGGAGTCCAGGATGAAGCGGTGTCTCCAGTACGCCAGCTCGGCGCACACCGTTTCCACCGACTCTGCGCCGTACCAGATGCCGGCCTCGTGAGGCCGCCGGAACCGCGACGCGTACGGTGAGGTGTAGCGAAAGGGCGTGAAGAGCAGGTAGTGGAGGCCTTCGCTGCCTTCCGGAAGCCGCGGTTTCGAGGCCTCCAGCATCTCTTCAAGGGCCTCATGCTCGGCAGTGGAGTCAACGAGCCGCCAGGTAGCGACTTGAGACTGGCTTTCGACACCACGCCAGGCAATCATCTCCGACGGCGCGCAGGCCTGGAACCACGCCTCGTCCCATTCGAGGTGACCTGCGGGCCAACCGGACGTCATCAGATGGGTGCGCGCATACCGTCGAGGTAGGCCAGCGTGCGCGCCAAGCCCTCAGGCGTCAGAACGAGCGAAGCCGGAACACCATTCAGCGCTGTGTTGTGGGAGTTCATCCAGGCCTGACGTCTGGCTTGGTCACCACCAACCAGCGCATCAAGCGAGCGGAAAACGCGCACGAGCATCAGACTGAGCTGCCCTTCCTTGGACAAGGGGTCGATGCCTCTCTCGCCGCGGAGGATGCGAGAGACGGTTGGTTCGCTGAAGCCCACTGTCTGGGCCAGCGCCCGGCCGCTCATACCGAGCCCTTCGGCTGCGCGTTGGGCAGCCTTGCCTAGCACCACAGTCCGGTCGACTTCCACCACGGGGCTGGCTTGCATAAGAACTTTCTAGTGCGGCACGGAAAGATTTCTACAGAAAGAAGGATAACCGAATACCAAACCCTGAAATCTCGCGCGCCCGTGGGGTGCTGGAGCCTAGTCTTGCGCTCTGTTTGATCTGGGCTGGAGGTGGCTGCTTGTATGCCACGCCCGTATTAGCGCTTGCCATGATGCGTGAGCCGCTTGACTGCAGTGGCGCAGTACAGTTGGCTTCGCGAAGGCACAGTGAAGAGGCACTGGCAACCTGGTTGCCAGTGCCCCGCCTTATGGCCAAAGGGCCTTCGCTACCGCGTCGATCACAGCACGCTGCCGATCTTCAGTCAGGTGTTCGGCTTCGATCTGCACCACCAAGCGCCCTGCCCTGTCGGTGGACCATTGCCCGACTGATTTGCTGCCGACGTAGATCGCCTGGCCCTGTGATTGGTCCTCTTCGCGCCCAGAGCCGACGAGCCCAGCCACAACTGCCGCGGCACCCAATGGGCGCTCTTGCTGCCGAAGTTTCTCCGCGCGGCGGAGGACGCCTTTGCGGTCCACGTCCAAGGCATGGGTGATGGCCTTGGCATGGCGGTGCTGAATCTCAAGCGGCGACCTGAAACAGGCCACTACGGGTGCGGGAAGATCCGCCACGAGCAGTACGTTGGCCACCCACGTATGCGAGACACCCAATGCTTCGGCGAGTCTGCGGTTTGACGGGTAGAGTTTCTCGTCGAGTGCGCGACGGTACATCGCGCCTTGTTCGTATGGCGATAGGTCGGCACGCTCACGATTCTCACGATCCATCGCCGAGAACAGGTCGTGATCTGATACGACCGCCGTTTCGATCGTGGCCAGTACGGGCAGCCCCAGGTCGCTGCAAGCACGATGCCGACGGTGGCCAAACACAATCTCGAATCGACTCGGCTGATCGGGAGATGGTCGCACGGAGATCGGCTGAACGTTCCCCCCAGCCTGCTCGATGTCCTGCTTGAGGCGTGCGAACTCAGGGGTACCAAAGGCAGCAGCATGGCGGTTGGCCCAACGGCTTGGGATCACCAGTTGCGGGTCGAGCTTGCGGGTTGGAACAGAGTTTTCGTGCTGCTTGAGCTGCTCGCGTAGTTTCCCAAGCTCGCCCTCCGCAGCCAGCATTTGCCCGCGGAACTGCAACATCTGACCCGGCCCAGTCTTCGCGGACAGTCCGGCACCCAATCCAACAGGCGGAAACTTTGGCGCAGGTGCAGAAACAGCGGCGCTTGGCTCCGGAGTGGGGTGAGGCACTACCTCCGGGACAAGACCGCCCTGCGCCGCTGCCTGGGTCTCGCCAGGCAGCTTGAGGTCTTCGGTCATCGCCAGAAGTTTGTTCTTGGTGCTCATGGCCGTTGTTCCTCCGGGTGGCAACCTGGTTGCCAGTCTTGGTCAAGCGACTTCATGCTGCGCCCGCCCGTGCGCGCCAAGCCTCCACGACTGACTGCTCGACCAAGTCTACGAAGCGGTCGTAAGTGTCGATCGCACGCTTGAAGGTCTTGGCTGATCCATCGTACTTTTGGACGTCGTAGGCGGTCGCGAACTCAGCCGACTTGTTGCTGGTCACAGAAGTCTTGGGGATCTCAACAGGCAGCACGAACTCCCCGTAGGTCGCCTGGATCCACTGCCGTACGGCAGGGGCTGCAGCGTCGGCCTGATCCACCCGACTCAGCAGGATATGCAGGAAGTCGAAGTTCTTCTGCGCGCCGGCAGGCTCTTGCTGATCCAGGTTGGCGCCCAGATCGGCCAAGAGTGACCAAAACTGCGCCGAGCTGGCGAAGTCCAACCCGGAAGGCGGCACGGGCACAACAACGCCATCGGCGGCCCACAAGCCGTTGATGGTCACGTAGGACAGGGAAGGGGGCGTGTCGATGACGATGACGTCGTATAAGTCGCGCACGGGTTCGAGGCCAGCATTCAAGACATCCCAGAACCGGGCGCCGGGCTCCTGCATTTGCCGCGCGGGCAGGGCGAACTCAGCCGAAAACAAGAACGGAGCCGCCGCCACTAGATCGATACCGTCCCAGTAGGTCGACCGGATGGCGGGGGTGATGTCATCGGTCTCACCGCTGCAGAGCGGAGCGATGGTCATGTCTTCGGTCACCTCAGCCTCAGGCAGGATGCCGTGCAACGTCGTGAGCGAACCCTGCGGGTCGATATCGATTGCAAGCACCCTGTGGCCTCGCAGACTCAACCCCTGGGCCAGGATCATCGCGCTGGTGGTCTTTGATACGCCGCCCTTGAAGTTGGCAACCGCGATGCATATGGCACGCTGCCCGGCAGGCCTCATCTTGTCGTGCCGGTAGGTCCGGCTCCAGAGCCGGGCCTCGGCCAACGTGAACTCTCGCTTGCCGCCAGTGGCGCTCTTGCTCCCGGGAGGCAAGTCGCCTCTCGAGGCCCGATAGTTCACGTGCGCCTTATCGACACCGCACAGAGCTGCCACCTGCATGGTCGAGAAAGAGGGTGCAAGCTTGCGGGCTTCGGGCGCCAGCAGGCGCCCGCGTATCTGCTCCACCATGCTTGACGCACGGGTGGCCAGTGCCTGAATCCGGCGCATGTCGATAAGTGCACGGGTAGCAGGAGCGGGGGCGGGCAGGGCGCTGGCAACCAGGTTGCCACCTTCCTCAGGGTCAGAGCCGGGCGTCTCGTTGGATGTCACCACTTTTCTCCTCATTCGACGGTTTCCCACGAGTTTACTGAAAACCGTCGAATCGCCATAATCTGATGAAAACGCGGCTCGTCGATTGTGAGAGTCTTTGGGGAACGCAAGCTAGACAGCGCTCGCTCGTGGCCAAGAAGCGGAGAAGATTTGGGGAACCCGGGTTGCGCGCCGACGGGAAGTTATCGCTAGCGTGGCATACACGAGGGTTTGCCTACCTAAAAGCGACCCACAGAAGCTCTACACGACCCATGGTCCCCATATCCCCTCACAGAGATCCCCAAATGTTCTCCGCTTGGGGCCCCCGGTTTCCCATATCCACTCACCCAGATCCCCAAAAAGTCTCCGCGAGATCCCCATATCCACTCCGCCGAAAGAGCCTAAGTCTTTGTCAGACCGAAACTTTTCGGCGCATCAACTTTTCAAGTATTCAAGTGTTCAATCTCAATCTCTCAAGGCAGTGCGTCCGATAGATCTTCTTATGACTCCCTCTGACAGACTCACGCCCTGACACCGCGCACCGAGCCTCAACCGTGACCTCTGGACCAATGCAGCAGACCGATACAGCCAACCCAAGCGCTGCAGCGCCCCAGGACAAGCGGCTCAAAACGACAGACCTGACCCTTCGGGCGGACGAGCAAGCCTTAGCCAAGGCCAACGAGGCTATCGCTATCCGCCCAAAGCGAGGCAAGCTCACCCTGCTGTCACGCCGCATCTACAACGTCTTCCTGTACCACGCGCAACAACAAGGGGTCGACAGCCCGTCGTACACCATCCTCTTGTCTGAGTTGATCGATGACGCACGCTTTGCGTCGAACAATACGGAACTCTTGAAGTCGCACATCCGTGACATGCAGGCCACGACGATCGAGTGGCATACCAGCAGTGGCACGGCGCGACAGTGGATATCAACGCAGCTACTGGGTGCGGTCACGATCGACGAGCCCGGTCGGGGTCGGCCGTGCACCGTTACGTGGAGCTACCCAGAGCCGATCCGTGAGCGCATCGTCAAGCCATCGCACTACACCCGAATCCTGTTGGAAATGGGGGCACAGCTTCGGAGCTACGCTGCCTCGGTCCTGTACGAGCTGGGCGCTCGCTATCTCACATCGCCTGGGCGTCTGACCATGCGCGAGGACTTGGTCTGGTGGGCCTCCGTGCTCACAGGCCGGAGCGACATCACCACCGTCGACTACCGTTTCCTGCACCGAGACACGATCAAGAAGGCTTTAGCGGAACTGGACGCCTTGTGCGATGACTTCAAGCTGGAAGTCGTGGAGCACCGCCGTGGCCGCAAAGTAGAAGAGATCCAGTTCCGCGTTCACCCCAAGGTACAGCCAAAGCTGGCCGGGCTCGCCGAAGGCGGCAAGAACGTGTTTGACCTCCAGCTTGTAGAGCGCGCACTCGCATTGGGATTCAAGCGCACGGACGTCGAGGAAATCTACGCCAAGACAGACGAAGGCCTGCTGCGTGCTGCTATTGAGCACGTAGAACAGCGCATGAAGAACGCTACGCTACCGCCGCTGACATCTCCGGCCGCTTACCTCCGAGACGCACTCAAGAAGCAGTATGCAGGGAGAGGGGAGGGCGGCTTGAAGGTGAAACCGGCCGACGAAGAAGGGCGGGGAAGTGCCGACAAGGTCGAGCTCCCGACGCCTACACTGGCGTTGAGCGAGCGAATGCTGTTGCTGCGGAACGATTGGAAGCACGAGCAGGCCCAACGCGCAAGGGCTCATTTGGAGTCGTTACCGCCAGACCAGCGAGACGCGGTCGTGGCGAGGTTTGTCGCGGAACAGCTGCCTTTGCTGACCGCCCCAGTCGCGAAGGCCTGGCGGAGTGCAGGCACGACAAACCCAGTGGCCAATGCGGCCTTCTACAGCTGGCTTGCCAGCGAGCTTTGGTCCGCTGAGGTGACCGACCGGGAACTGTTGGAGTTCGCGGTGACAAGGACACCATGAAGGCGCGGGTTGCCCATGCGGGGAACGATTATAAGAATAACCTTCTGTCCTTATGTTTCTGTCCCTGGCGGGCAGCAGCGTGAGCCAAGGGTGATCGCGCAAGCGTGAACCGAGGGGCCGCTTCGACCGCCCTTTTGTGCGGCGCGCCGCTGCAGCCGACTAGGGCTGGCCCAACCACGACAAGAACGAGAGACATGTTCGAACAAACCTTCAAGAACATCGACGACATCCTGCACAAGGACGCCGGCTGCACCAGCGAGCTGGACTACACCGAGCAATCGTCCTGGCTGCTGTTCCTGAAGTACCTCGACGCCCTTGAGCAAGACAAGGCGGCCGAGGCCGAGCTTGAAGGCAAGGCCTACAGCTTCATCCTGGCCCAGGCCTACCGGTGGGACAGCTGGGCCGCGCCCAAGACGCCCGAAGGCAAGCCCGACCACAACGCCGCGATGACCGGCGACGACCTGCGCGACTTCGTCAACGGCCGCCTGTTCCCCTACCTGGCCGGCTTCAAGCAGCGAGCCAGCGGGCCCAACACCATCGAATACAAGATCGGCGAGGTCTTCAGTGAGATCAAGAACAAGGTGCAGAGCGGCTACAACCTGCGCGACGTGATCGACCTGGTCGACGAGCTGCGCTTTCGCTCGCAGACCGAGAAGCATGAGCTGTCGCACCTGTACGAAGCCAAGATCAAGAACATGGGCAACGCCGGGCGCAACGGCGGCGAGTACTACACGCCGCGCCCGCTGATCCGAGCCACGCTGCAGGTGGTGGCGCCGCGCATCGGCGAGCGCATCTACGACGGCGCCTGCGGCTCGGCCGGCTTCTTGTGCGAGGCCTTCGAGCACCTCAGCCGCCAGCCCGGCCTGACCACGGCCGACCTGCACACGCTGCAGACCCGCACCTTCTACGGCAAGGAAAAGAAGAGCCTGGCCTACGTCATCGCCGTCATGAACATGATCCTGCATGGCATCGAGGCACCCAACGTCGTGCACGCCAACACGCTGGCCGAGAATATCGCCGACATCCAGGACAAGGACCGCTATGACGTAGTGCTGGCCAACCCGCCCTTCGGCGGCAAGGAACGCAAGGAGGTGCAGCAGAACTTCCCGGTCAAGACCGGCGAGACGGCCTTCCTGTTCCTGCAGCACTTCATCAAGAGCCTGCGTGCCGGTGGCCGGGCGGCCATCGTCATCAAGAACACCTTCCTGAGCAACACCGACAACGCCAGCGTGAGCCTGCGGCGCCAGTTGCTGGAGGGCTGCAACCTGCACACGGTACTGGACTGCCCGGGCGGCACCTTCCAGGGTGCGGGCGTGAAGACCGTGGTGCTGTTCTTCGAGAAGGGCGCGCCCACGCGCCGGGTCTGGTACTACCAACTCGATCCTGGGCGCAGCATGGGCAAGACCACGCCGCTGAACGACGACGACCTGGCCGAGTTCGTCGCGCTGCAGAAGACCTTTGCCGACTCGGCAAAGAGCTGGTCGGTGGACGTTTCCGACATCGACACTGGCACCTATGAGCTGTCGGTCAAGAACCCAAACGGCGGCGCAGCGATCGTGCTGCGTCCACCGAAGGACATCCTCGACGAGATCGCAGCACTGGATGCCGAAAGCGCCGAGGTGTTGGCGACGATTCGAGGATTGGTGTGACAGCAGCAGCCCGCAGCCGGGACACCCAAACCGGAGGCCGTGCCGCTACGACGCGCCACATTCCCCCGACGCTGGCACTTGCCGTTGGCATGCCCTCTGCAGCTGCACCGCGCGGCTGGCAATGGCGCCCCTTGTCGGAACTCGCTCGTCTCGAATCAGGCCACACACCCAGCCGACGACACCCGGAGTACTGGGGAGGCGATGTGCCATGGGTCAGCATCCCAGACGCCAAGCGCTGCCACGGTGGCGTGATCAACGACACCGAAGAGTCAACCAACGCGCTGGGCATCGCCAACTCGTCGGCACGGCTCATCCCGGCGGGCGCTGTTTGCCTCTCGCGCACGGCATCAGTCGGCTACGTCGCAATCACTGGTCGGCCGATGGCGACGAGCCAGGACTTCGTGAACTGGATATGTGGCGATCAGTTGCAGCCCGAGTTCCTGCAGCACCTGTTCCTCGCCGAGGGCGAGAACCTGCTTCGATTCGCGAGCGGGGCAGTCCACAAGACCATCTACTTCCCCGAAGTGAAGGCGTTCCATGTCTGCGTGCCGGATATGGTGGCGCAACGCAGGATCGTCGCCATCCTCGACGAAGTCTTCGAGGGCATCGCCACCGCCAAGGCCAACGTCGAGAAGAACCTTCAAAACACGCGGGAGTGGTCAGCCAGGCAGCTTGCGACCGCGCTGGGCGCTGCATCAGCAGGCGGCCGGTCCGACACCCTGGAAAGGTTGGTAGCGCCAAGCTGCACCCTGTCCTACGGCATCGTGCAGCCCGGTGACGAGGTATCGGGCGGACTGCCAGTGGTGCGCCCGGTCGATCTTGGCGGCAAGACCGTGTACGTCGACGGCCTGAAGCGCATCAACCCCGCGCTGGCTCGGTCCTACGCACGCACGACCCTGGAAGGCAATGATCTGCTGCTCTGCGTCCGGGGAACCACCGGCACCGTCGCCATGGCCGATCCCGCATTGGCAGGCGCTAACGTGACGCGCGGCATCGTTCCTATCCGTTTCGACCCACAGACCATCAGCCAGGCCCTCGGCTACTACCTGCTGCGCTCTGAGCCCGTGCAGGCACAAATCCGCGCGAAGACCTACGGAACGGCGCTCATGCAAATCAACATCGGCGACCTCAGAAAGATCGTCATCGCGTTCCCTCCCGTGGATAAGCAGGCCGCGCTCGTTGAACAGCTCGACGCCATCCAGGCGGCCGCAGACCAGCTCGCCGATGTCTACGCACGCAAGCTCGCCGCCCTCGACGAGCTGAAGCGCTCTCTGCTGCATCAAGCCTTCACCGGAGGCCTGTCACCACAGAACGGCCGGCCATCCCACGGGCACGGCTTGCAAATGTGTACACAGTGATTCACAATTGAGCTTCAGGGCTTGTCGCCCATCGCCTGGAGCACCCCATGGAAACCAAGTCTGTCGGTATCCGCGAGTTCCGCGCCGGCCTGGCCGAGTTCATCGACAACAAGCAGCCAGTCGCCGTAACGCGGCACGGCCAGACCGTGGGCTTCTTCATCCCCACGGCCCGCCCCTCGCAGGTCGACCTGCAGGCACTGCGCGATGCTGCGGACAAGCTCGAAGCCGTGATGTCGCTGTCTGAGGACGATGTTGAAGCCGCGGTTCGTGACTTCGACACCTTGCGCAAAGCCAAAGCTGCGGGCGCAGCTGTACGCCGACGCGCACAGACGTGACGCCACGCACCATCGTTCTGGATGCGAACGTCCTGATGCGCGCCGTGCTCGGCCGCAGGGTGGACCGTTTGCTGGAACGCTTCGCCTCGCAGGTGACCTTCCTGGCGCCTGAAGAGGCGTTCGACGACGTGCAAGTGCACCTGGCCAGCGTGCTGACCAAACGTGGCGAACTGAACGCGCTGCAGCCAGCCCTCGAGAAGCTGACGTTGCTTCGGCTGGCGGTGCGGGCGGTGGACCCCTCCGAGTACGAGGTCATGAAGCCGGCTGCCCTGGCACGCATCGGCCCACGCGACCCCGATGACTGGCCCATCCTGGCCTGCGCGCTTACGTTGAACTGCCCCATCTGGACGGAAGACCGCGACTTCTTTGGTACCGGCGTCGCCACTTGGACGACGGCCCTGGTCGAGCTGTACTTCACCGATCCGGACGCAGGATCGGCGGAACAGTGACCGCGACCGCCCCAGACGCACGATGAACGAAGCCGAGACCCGTGCCGATCACATCGACCCCGCGCTCAAGGCGGCCGGTTGGGGTGTGGTCGACGGCAGCAGGGTCCGGCGTGAGGTGATCGCACCAGGTCGTCTTCAGGGAAGGGGGCAGCGCACCCAGGCCGACATCGCCGACTACGTGCTGATCTACCGCAACACCAAGCTGGCGGTGATCGAGGCCAAGGCCTGGGACAAGGCGCACACCGAGGGCCTGGGCCAGGCCAAGAAGTACGCGGCCAAGCTGGCTGTGCGCTTCACGTACAGCACGAACGGGCAAGCCATCTACGGCGTCGACATGGCCACCGGCGCCGAAGGTGACGTGGCCAGCTACCCCAGCCCGGACGAACTGTGGGCGATGACCTTCGCAGACGCCGACCCCGGCACAGCCACCTGGCGCGACCGCTTCGCAGCCATCCCGTTCGAGGACAAGGGAGGCACCTGGCAGGGCCGCTACTACCAAGACATCGCCGTCTCGCGTGTGCTCGAAGCCATTTCCGCTGGGCGCGACCGCATCCTGTTGACCCTGGCCACCGGCACTGGCAAGACTTTCATCGCTTTCCAGCTCGCCTGGAAGCTGTTCCAGAGCCGGTGGAACCTGGCCGACTGGCGCCAGAGTTCCCAAACCACCACGGCGCCCAGCCGGCGCCCGCGCGTGCTGTTCCTGGCCGACCGCAACAACCTGGCGGACCAGGCCTACAACGCGTTCTCGGCCTTTCCGGACGATGCGCTGGTGCGCATCGAGCCGGACGACATCCGCAAGAAGGGCAGGGTGCCGAAGAACGGCAGCATCTTCTTCACCATCTTTCAGACCTTTATGAGCGGCACGGGCCCGGATGGTCAGCCGCAGCCGTACTTCGGCGACTACCCGCCCGACTTCTTCGACTTCATCGTCATCGACGAATGCCACCGCGGCGGCGCCCGGGACGAGAGCTCGTGGCGCGCGATCCTGGACTACTTCGCGCCGGCCGTGCAACTGGGCCTGACCGCCACGCCAAAGCGCACCATCAACGCCGACACCTACGCGTACTTCGGCGAGCCGGTCTACGTGTACTCGCTGCGCGACGGCATCAACGACGGCTACCTGACGCCGTTCCGGGTCAAGCAGATCGCCACCACCCTGGACGAGTACGTCTACACACCCGACGACGACGTGGTGGCCGGCAACATCGAGCCCGGCCGGCGCTACGACGAGAAGGACTTCAACCGGATCATCAAGATCAAGGAGCGAGAGACCTACCGCGTCCAGCTTTTCATGGGGATGATCGACCAGCGGGAGAAGACCATCGTCTTCTGTGCCACCCAGCTGCATGCGCTGGCGGTGCGCGACCTGGTCAGCCAGTTCAAGACGCCAGGCCCGCACACCCGCGACCCGCTGTACTGCGTGCGCGTGACTGCCAGCGACGGCGCGATCGGCGACGAACACCTGCGCGCGTTTCAGGACAACGAGAAGACGATTCCGACCATCCTGACCACCTCGCAGAAGCTGTCCACGGGCGTGGATGCGCGCAACGTGCGCAACATCGTGCTGATGCGGCCGGTGGCTTCGATGATCGAGTTCAAGCAGATCATCGGCCGCGGAACCCGCCTGTACGACGGCAAAGACCACTTCACGATCTACGACTTCGTGCGGGCGCACCAGCACTTCAACGACCCTGATTGGGACGGCGAGCCCCTGGCGCCAGAGGCACCCGAAGGCCGCGCTCTACGAGCGGTTGAAGCAGTCGACGGCGCAGACCCGGCCGCGCTGCGCGCCGCCGAGCCTGAGCCTGCGGGACCGCGCCTGGCGCCCATCGAGGTGAAGCTGGCCGATGGCAAGCTGCGCCGGGTGCAGCACATGACGGCCACTACGTTCTGGAGTGCCGACGGCCGGCCGATGTCGGCGGCGCAGTTCCTGGAATCGCTGTTCGGCGCCTTGCCGGGATTCTTCAAGGACGAGGACGAGCTGCGCCGGCTGTGGAGCGCGCCAGACACCCGCAAGGCGCTGCTGGCTGGCCTGGCTGACAAGGGCTTCGGCCGCGACGCGCTGGCCGACATGCAGAAGGTCATCGAGGCCGAGAACAGCGACTTGTTCGATGTGCTGGCGTACGTGGCCTTTGCCGCTGCCCCGCTGACACGCGCCGACCGGGCCGCTGCCGCCCGCACCGCAACGGCGGCCGAACTGCCCGACAAGCAACAGGCCTTCGTCGACTTCGTGCTGGCCCAGTACGTGAAGCAGGGCGTCGATGAACTGGACGCTGAGAAGCTGTCACCGCTGCTACGGCTGCGCTACCAGGCCTTGAGCGACGCCTTCGCCGAGTTGGGCAAGCCCGACCAGGTGCGGCAGGTGTTCGTGGGGTTTCAGCAGCACCTGTACGGCGCGGGGATCAAGCCAGGACCGCGTGCATAGAGGCCAAAGACTGCAAACCATGACCTGTCACTTGCCCGCATGATCCCCGATTACCAATCTCTCATGCGCCCTGTCCTGGCCTGCGCCGCGGCCGGCGAGACCCGGATCGGCGACACCGTTGACAAGCTCGCCGACCAGCTGGGCCTGAGGCCGGACGAGCGCGCGGAGTTGCTGCCCAGCGGCAAGCAAACCCGGTTCGCTAACCGTGTGAACTGGGCCAAGGCCTACCTGGCCAAGGCCTGCCTGGTGGAGAACACGCGCCGCGGCTACTTCCGCATCACAACTCGCGGCCAGGCCGCGCTGGCCGATGCTGCGGTCACGATCAACAACGCCTATCTCGACCAGTTCAAGGAGTTCCAGGACTTCAAGGCCAAGGTCAACGAGGCCGACGGCGCGGCATCAGGATCGGCCGCAGCGCCCCTGGCGGTATCCGCCCCCTTCGGCGCACCGGTGGACACCGAAACGCCTGACGAGGCCTTGCGCAAAGCCCACGCCGCCATCACTGGCGCGCTGGCCGCCGACCTGCTAGACCGCGTGCGCAAGGCCCCCCCGGCGTTCTTCGAGAAGCTGATCGTCGAACTGTTGCTGGCCATGGGCTACGGCGGCACATCGGAAGAGGCCGGCCGTGCGCTGGGCCAGAGCGGTGACGACGGGGTCGATGGCGTCATCGACCAGGATCCGCTCGGCGTCGACCAGATCTTCGTGCAGGCCAAGCGCTACGCCGAAGGCAACAACGTCGGCGCCGGCGCCGTCCGCGACTTCTACGGCGCCCTGAGCCTCAAGAAGGCTCACAAGGGCATTTTCGTTACGACCTCGGCCTTCAGCCAGCCGGCGGTCGATACCGCGCGTGGCTTGGGCTCACGCATCGTGCTGATCGACGGCCTGCAGCTCTCGCGGCTGATGATTCGCTACAACGTGGGCTGCCGGGATGAAGAAGTGCTGCACCTGAAGAAGGTGGATGAGGACTTCTTCGAGGGCTGAAGAAGTCCCTCGATCCATTCAGGTCCTGATCAAGCGACCTCTTCCACGACCGAGGCGTCGAACCCCAGCTGCTGAAGGTCAGAGCGGATCGCAGCGAGAGCCTTCTGCGCGTTCTCTGCGTGACCAGGGGTCACGCCTTCTGCCAGCCGAGCCATGCTGCCGCACTTGGACTTTCACAAGCCCATCCGGGCCGGTGTGCTGCAGGTCTCGCAGTTCCCGGACACGCTGACGGATCAGCACGGCCAGTTCACCAAGCCCACAGGCTGGTGAACTGCGACGGCCGCTAGAAGCTGCCCAGCTTCGTTTCGGCACCAAGTTGGGCGGAAAGTGCTGCCAGACGGTCGCGCTTGGTCTGGTAGTACAGCTGACTCGAGCGATCCGACACCAGGCGGCGCCACTGAAACACCGGCGACCTAGAACTCATGTTGAAGTAGACATTCGGGCTCGTCAGGCCGGCACTTTGAATCTCGAACCCCAGGTGCAGTGCCGCGCAGATGAATGCGCCGTTGGCCACGTAGGCATTGACCGGGCGGTCTTTCAGCGACCGCACAAAACCCTCCGCCTCATGCTTGAGGCCATAGCTGGTCCACTTGCGGTTGATGGTCTTGCGCTTCTCAACGTGCCGCAAAAACCTGCAGGCCTTGTTGCACTCATCAAGAGCGTTAAAGAGCTGCTGGTGGCCCAGCTCGATCGCGCGGCCGTAGTGGCCCGCTGCCTCCTTCAGGTTCTGGCTGTTGGGGCCCATCCCGAAGTGCGTCAGCTCCCAGTGCTTTTCCAGCACCGCGCGAACATCGTCGGCCGTCATCAGCCTAGCCACGCCCAGCCCACCAGGAACGAAGATGGTTGCCGCGGATCGAAGGGCGGCGATAGCGTGGTGCCAGGGCTTGGTTGCGCCGTTGGTGCGCGCCACCTCGTCTTGCGCCGTAGAGAGCGCGACACCGCGTGAGTGCGCCAGCTTTTTGGCGTCCTTGCGGCAGTTGCCGACCGTGCGGCCGGACGGAAATCTCAGGCGATCGTCGTCACTGCTAGGCATACCGTTTCCTCGGATAGCGGCACAGGCCGTCGACTCGCCATGCCCGCGAAGAGGACACGGATGAAAAGACGCCGCTGATCTGAAGCGATCTTCGCCACGCTGTGCGCGGTCGACGAACAGGCGCGCGGGTACGCCCGGCACAAATTCTAGGCCGTTGCCGGGGCCCGCGAAAGGGGCCCCGGACTGGTCGTGATGGGTACGACGCCCGGACTCGAACCGGGACTTCCGACGCTGTACGATGAAGATCCCCATCTGCATCGGGGTGGCCTCCGCGGCCTCCCACGCCGGCGCTCTTTCCCTTGAGCTACGCCGCGTTCATTCCTTACCGCCCTTAATCAGCCCGAACGTCTTCGGGCTGGTCGTCTGGGCCTTATCTTCAGCCGCGCGTTTCTCGCGCTTGGCGATCTCGTCGGCAGCCAGTTTCTGGATTGCTTTCACCAGGCCGCGCATGTCGTACTGGTTGGGCAGGTTGTCGCCCACCTTCGCCTTGCGCTCGATTCGCTTGATGTAGCCCTGCTTCTCCATCTTCTCGATGCTGCGCTGAACCGTGCGTGGGTCGCAGTCCAGCGCGTCGGCGATCGTGGCCTTGGCCGGCCGCGGGAACTCGTTGGGCGTCCACCAGTAGCTGGCCAGGTGCAGGATCACCAGCACATCAAGCTGCTTCAGCTCGAGCGCCTTGGTCTGGCGAAAGATCACGTCTGGTAGGGCGGTGAAACCGGCACTGATTGCCGTCTTGCCCCACTTGGCCGCCAGTACCTTTTCAGCACTGGCCGTCGACACTGCGGGGGCGGTCGTTGTCTTGGTGCTCATGTGGACGAACGGCGCTGAGGTTGCGATGGATGAATTGTCGAGACCACCATCCAGGCCCGCAAGACATCAGCCGGCGTGATGGGGAGGCAGCCACGTCACCCCCCGCCAACGTATGCTGCGTTTGCACCGGAAGCTCTGCATCCCTGACTCTGCTTTGCAGCGTTGCTGTGCTTAGTAGGGTGCCCATGTCGCCCCCTGGCAGGGCAACCATGCCGCCCGGGGAAGACGCTAGTGCCCAGAGGGCAGGGCGCTGGCGCCGCCCCGCCTGCATGCCAAGGCGAGAGCTGGGAAGGGCCTCCTAAGGCTCTTCGAAGATCCATCGAAGGCCGCGAGGCTCTTGGTCAATGCAATGGTGAAGCAGACACAGAGCAGCGTGCACAAGCGCTTCATCGCGGCCAGGGTTCGAGTGGGGCGGGTGCTTGCCGCCATGGAACAGGTTGTTCCGCACACGGCATGCAGCATGAAGAGCGCGCTCGGTGTTGTGCTGCCCCCTCAGCGCTTCAGCCTCCCAATGCAAGCCTGGCCAGCGCTGCACCTGCGGCGGTTGGCCGACCAGGAAGGCGATGGCTTCAGCAAGTGGGCTGCCGGGATCAACAGTGAGCCAGCCCGCACTGTCTGCGGCAAACCGATTCCAGTCGGGGGCAGCGTAGCGCCCACGTTTTGCGTGACCGTAGCCGTGCTCTTTCAGCGCGAACTCAAAACGCGCGAAGAAGGCGAAGAACTCGCACACCAGATCCCGCGGAATCTTCAGGCCATCAAACGGAGAACGCACCATGCCGTTCAAGCTCCAGCGCGGAGCGCCGAAATTTTTTGCGCGGTGCGCCGCCCGCCATTTTTCGCCCCTTTTTCTCTCTTCTGGCCGAGAGTTCAAGGCAGGGCAAGAGGGTAGGAATCACCCAAAGGCCTCCCCTACCCACAAGCTGTGAGTTTGGAGAGGATCACCCCGCTCTCGCGGACCAGCATGACGCGCCTTGCGCGTTCCCCCGGGCGTTGCTGATGCGGCCAGCCCCGCGGACTCTTTCGGATTTGCACCGGGCGGCCCAACTTCGGCCCCTTACCGCTACCGCTTTTCTTCCTCGCCGGGACGGTAGCCCGCTTCGTTTCGCCAGGAGTGCGCCGCACATGGCGGATGCCTGATAATATATCCAGTACGCTACGGATGGTGCCCCGGGCGCGATTTTTTTCGATCTAGGCACTAGATGTGTGTCCGCACACAGGAGCCGCTATGACGAAGAGAGACATTCACGTCGTGCCTCACGGTGATGGCTGGGCCACCCGCAAGGAAGGCGCGCAGCGCATCGGCCACACAGCAACGACGCAGCGCGGCGCCTTTGAACTGGCCCGCGACCAGGCCAAGCGCGAACACGTTGAGGTGGTTGGCGGCCGACAATTATCTTGAGCGCTCAGCGACAACTATCTTGAGCGGTTGACGCACGCCGCCGGGGTGCGTTTTGCGGTTGGGTTCCTACAGTGATCGCCTTCGACAGGAAGGTGGCCACGGTGCCCGGCAAACGCATATCGGACCTGCAAGTGAACAAGTACAAGGCATTGAGGGGCGAGCACAGCCAGGAGGCTGCAGCCGCCAAGACCGGCATCAGCGTGGCCAGCGCTCGCCGGGTGGAGTCGGCGCAGTCGCTGCCCTCGCAGCGCCCAGCGCGGCACTGGCGGACCCGTGCCGACCCGCTGGCCGAGGTGTGGTCCACCGAGGTGGTGCCGATGCTCGAGGGCGCGCCGTCGCTGATGGCGGTGACGCTGCTGGAAGAACTGCAGCGGCGCCACCCCGAGCGGTTCGCCGACTCGGTGCTGCGCACCCTGCAGCGCCGCGTGGGCCAGTGGCGCGCCGAGCATGGCGGCGAACGCGAGATCTACTTCGCGCAGGAGCACCCGCCGGGCCGGCTGGGGCTGTCGGACTTCACCGTGGCCGACGAGCTCGACATCCGCGTGGACGGCCTGACGTTCCCACACCGGCTGTACCAGTTCGCGTTGGCCCACAGCGGCTGGCGCCACGTCCGCGTCGTGCTCGGCGGGGAGAGCTTCCAGTCCCTGGCCGCTGGGCTGCAGGAAGCGCTGTGGATGGCCGGCGGCGTGCCGCAGGAGCACCGCACCGACAGCCTGTCGGCGGCCTTCAACAACCTGGCTGAACAGGAAGAGCTGACCAAGCGCTACAAGGCCCTGTGCCAGCACTACGGCGTGCGCCCCACGCGCAACAACCCCGGCGTCAGCCACGAGAACGGCGCCATCGAGGCGCGCCAGGGCAGCTTGAAGAAGGGGCTGGACCAGGCCCTGCTGCTGCGCGGCAGCCGCGAGTTCGCCGACCTGGCGACCTACGAGCAATTCGTGGCCGAGACCGTGCGCCGGCTCAACGCCCGCTGCGCCCGCGCCTGGGAGGTCGAGCGCGCCTGCCTCAAGCCGCTGCCGGCACGCCGCACGGCCGACTTCGAGGAGGTCGATGCCCGCGTGAGCAAGTTCAGCGTCTTCAGCGCCAAGAGCGTGCTGTACAGCGTGCCCTCTCGGCTGGCAGGGCAGCGGCTGAAGGTCCGGCTGCACAGCACCCACCTGGACGCCTGGCTGGGCGGCGTCAAGGTCTTCGAGTGCGAGCGGCTGTATGCCAATGCCACCGACCGCCATCCGCGGCAGATCGACTGGCGCCACATGCTGCCCAGCCTGAAGCGCAAGCCCGGGGCCTTCGCGCGCTGGGTGCTGCGCGACGCCATGTTCCCGCGCAGCGAGTACGCCCAGGCGTGGGAACACATCAGCGCGCGGCTCCCCGAACGCGCCGCCTGCCGCTTGATGGTCGATCTGCTGGACTTGGCAGACCGTGCTGGCGCGGTGGCCGAGTTGGCAGGGTTGCTGGCAGCCTTGCACGCCCGCGACGAACTGCCCGACATCGACGTACTGCGCGAGCAGTTCGCGCCCAGGCAGCCGAGCATGCCGGAGGTTCGTGTGGTGCTGCCGTCGACCTCGGTGTACGACGAACTGCTGGAGGCCGCATGAACGGCGCTGCCCACATCACGGACGCCACCGGCTCCGCCGCGGCCGTGCCGATCATGCTGACCGAGCTGCGGCTGCCGACCATCAAGCGGCTGTGGGCTGAGCTGGCCGCGCAGTCCAACCGTGAGGGCTGGCCTGCCGAGCGCTTGCTACACACCCTGCTGGGCCACGAGATGGCCGAGCGCGAGACACGGCGGCTGGCACGCGCTCGGGCAGACAGCGGCTTGCCACCAGGCAAGAGCCTGGCGGAGTTCGACTTCGCGGCGGTGCCTGCCGTGTCCAAGGCCCATGTGATGGCACTGGCCGAGGGCGACTCGTGGATCGGCCAGGGTCACAACCTGCTGGCGTTCGGGCCACCCGGGACCGGCAAGACGCATCTGTTGGCCGGCATCGGCCACGCGCTGATCGATCGTGGACTGAAGGTGCTGTTCGTGCGCACGAGCGAACTGGTGCAGCGACTGCAGGCCGCCCGGCGCGATCTGCGGCTGCCAGCCGAGCTGAGCAAGCTGGATCGCTTCGACCTCATCGTGCTCGACGACTTCAGCTACGCCAGGCGCGACCAGGCCGAGACGTCCGTGCTATTCGAGCTGATCGCCGAGCGCTACGAGCGCAGGAGCATTGCCATCACCGCCAACGCGCCGTTCTCGGCCTGGGACGAGGTCTTCCCCGACAAGGCCATGACAGTGGCCGCCGTGGACCGCCTCGTCCACCACTCGACCATCCTGGAGATGAACGTGGACAGCTACCGCCGCCGCGCCGCGTTGCCGGCTCGCCGGCAACGCGGCGCAACACCAGCCCAATGATCAACGCCCGACCGCACCGCTCACGATAGTTGTCGCTGACAGCTCAAGATAGTTGACGCCGGGCAGGTGGTGATCCATCGCCCCAACGGCGTGATCCGCAACAGCAACAGCTACGGCAACGATCCGAACCCCCCCAAGGACAAGGTGCGGTAAACCGGCCGGTCATTACAGGCCTGTGGCTCACTCGGTGAGCTAGCGAATCCATAGAGTGGCAGGATCTGAGGACACCTGCCATGTCTGTACCTGCACTCGACCAAGCCGGCGAAGTGATAGTGCGCTGGGAAAACCGCGCCAAGCATCGCTACTACCAGGCCCGCCTACAGAAGAATTTGTTCGGTGACTGGGAAGTCGCCCGCAGCTGGGGCGGCATCGGGTCGCGCAGCGGCAGCATGTGCTTTGACCCGGTGGACAACAGCGAAGACGGTAGGGCAGCGATCATCGATTTGGACGCTCGCCGGCTCAAGCGTGGCTACAGCCGTTCAATGGATCAACGCCAGCAGCCAGCGCAGTCTCCCCATCAGATCTGCTGAGGGCGCGAGCGCAGCGATCGCCACCGCGGCCAGCGAACAGCTGCGCACCCGGGTGTTGAGTGCAAGCCGACGCTCGCGGTCGTTCTTGAAACCGTTGTAGGGGTCAGGCTTGTTTTTGAGGGGCGGCATGGCTGCCTCCTGATCTGGATCTGTGTGCTCAAGCGTGCATGGGGCGAAGGGTGAAGGTTTACTGTCTTGCCGAACAGTCAAAACGCTTTCCTGTTTCGCATACCAGGCCGCAAAGATGCCGTCACGACAGCCGCGGCGCCAACTGTGGCATTACGTTATGAGGGCGCCACCGTCGGTACTTGGCTCAAAGCGTCGTAAGGCGCCGGTGCTGTCGGCCGAGGAGGCCCGGGCTCTTATCGACGCCATCGACACCAGCACCGTCATCGGGCTACGGGGCCGAGCCCTCATGGGCCTGATGGTCTACACCTTTACGCGCGTCGGTGCAGCGATCCAGCTGCGCGTGCAGGATGTCTATGTCCAGGCCATTCCTGGGTGCGGTTACCTCAGCCACGGGGCCGTCGCTTGGCCACGCGGTGCTTCACTTGACAATTAGGTCGCAAGGATTCATGCCGACGAAGTCGAGGTGTCGCGTCCGGTGTGAGCCAGCTGGCGCTCCTTGCCTCGAGCCTGTGCTGGCCCTCCCGTGAATTGCTGCTTGGCAGCGATCTCGGTCGGTCCGCGTCGTGCGTCGTACGACGGGTCCTCAGCGCATTCCGGTCATCGAGCCAAGAGCCGACACAAGGTTCGACCGACCGGTCTGGGGGCTGAACCGGCCGTTCGTTGCGTGCATGCTGGCGAGCCGACTTCAGCATGAGCGGATGTCTGCTTACCGCTGCAGGTCAACCGCCGCCGAATGCGAGCGACGCCAAGTTGAGGCGGACAGGCCCCACGATGCGCTGGTCCGCAACCTGTTTCCTGGCGTGCTGAATGAGCCGTTGTGACCTCGCGCCCGCAGCTTTGAACCCCATTCTTCGAGTTGGCGCCCTTGGCTGGGAGCTGGGGTCGGGTAAGCAGCAAGACCGTCAGCCAGCGCTGGGCGGTTGAGGCTTCAGAGCGTCCCGACCCCTCTGCATCACCTCTGCAAGGCGCTTCTTGAGCGCGACGAACGAATCTGGCTTATCGCGGTCGAGCTCGTCCATGCCCATAACCGCGCACCATTGGGCGACCTCGGCAGCGGCCGCATCCAAATCAGCACCCCATCGCAACAAGATGGCCAGCTTGTCGAACGCCATCGACATGAAGGCGCCATTGCGATTGAACACTTCGTCGAGGTGCTCCGCGCTGATGACTTCCCGCGGGGCGTGGAACGAGCCGTCGTAGTCAACATACAGCGCGGCGTTCTTGAGGTCGTTGGACTTCTCGTGGAACTCGGCTTGCAGCTCGCTGAAGGCCTCATGAGCGGCGCCCATGTCGTCATGCTCCTCGGCCGCGAGTTCGGTCTCGGATTTCGCCAGAAAGTAGGCGTTCGTTCGGTTCTTCGCTGCATGCTTGCTGAAGGCGCGGCTGAGCCGCTTCATGTCCACAGCCTGTCCGCGAAGAACCTCCGCGGTAGCCACGTAGAGCATTTCCAGCTTCCCGCATTCCTCCAGAGAAATCTGGTGCAGCAGAAGCGCACGGGCGACGTGGCCGGCCTCAGCCAGAAGGCGAGCTTCGTCAAAGAGCTCGTCGGCGTTCATGACGGTCTTGCGGGCACCGTCGATAAGGGTTTCAGCGAGGGCACGGGCTTCGGCTGTGAGAGGCATGGCCGGATTCTCGCAAGGCGGTGTGCGAGGTGCCGGCCGGGCCAGGCTGGCCCGTAGTTCAGCAGGGCGGCCGCTCAAAAACTTCTGCCCCGTGTGCATGTAACGAAAGGCTATCGCATACTGGCCGGTAGGAATTTGCCGTCGTCGGGCGAGCTTTTGCGGGTCATCGCGCCCTGCTACGCCCGACAGCTTCCGATTTCCGGCTCATCTTGCGACTTAGTCATGCGAGGGGGGCATTCCCCTGAAACCAGCGGGGGGTGTTCGCATGACCAATGGAAAAAACGATGAACAAACAAGTCCCTGACGACGCGGCCATAGAGGCCCTTGACGTCCGTGCGCTGCTGGCAAGGCTGGCCCGCACGGATTGGGAGAACGACCCGCATTTCGTTCCCGATGAGCTGGTCTTCCGCATGTTCGGCCGGGCCCGCAAGGCAAAAGACGAGGCGCGGGTAGGCATGCTTTCGAGGGTGCTGTCACGACGCCTACTGAGCCTCGCCGGGGGCTTCGTAGTGCGCAGCGGCATCTTCCCAGGGCTCATTGGCGACCGCGACCAGGCCGCAGAGGAGTTGGCCCAGTACGTTTGGGACTGCCTGGTCAAGCGTCCAGGTGACGCTGCGCATGCCGAAAAACTGTTCGGGCAGCTGTTTCGACGACGCGCGACAGACTTCCAGCGGCGTTTGCTTTCCAAGAAGCGCAAGTTTCAGGAGAGCCTGGACGCCATGGCAGTCTCCGACGAAGACGATGACCCAGACCGGACCATTCGCAGGGTCATCGCGCTTCGCCAACCAGACACGCCGGCCGACGCCCTGGCCAGCAAACAAGAGCATGCGGAGGTGGTCCGCCGCCTCCAGGCGGTCCTTACCAAGCAAGAATTTTTCGTCTACACGATGCTTTTCGTAGACGAGATGCCGGTGAAGGACATTGCTGTCGCCCTTGGCGTCAGCACTCGAACCATCAACACCTATAAGAACACCGCCCTCGACAAAGTCGCAGAGATGCGGAAGGAGTTCAAGAAATGACATCGCCCATCCGCAGGCTGTCGCGTGATGAAGTTCTGGACGAGTTCTTCTTCTCTGCCGACAAGCCGTCCCCCGACATGGTTCTTCGCGCCTGCGAAGCCCATCCAGAATTTCGTGAGGACATCCTTGAGTTCGCCGCCCTGTGGTCGGCCTACGAGGCTTCGCCCGAGGTCCCAGTCGCTGACACCGCTGAAGTCTCTGAAGAATCGGTGTCTCGCCTCCAAAGCTACGTGCTCAACCAACTCCATGAACTCGACAATGGGACTGCCACAAACTTACAAGCTGAAGCTGCACGCAAAGCCATCGAGTCGCTCGCCGGGAAGCGCCTGAAGCAAGCCGCCGCCGCCGCAGGCCTTGGCGCTTCTGCACTGCTGCTAACGAAGGTCCTCACCAAAAGCATCGTCGACGTTCCTATCAAGGTCCTGAGCGACTTGGCTGGGCATCTCGAAGTTGCGCTTAGCGGGCTCCAAAGATGCCTGGGACCTGAACTGTCGGGAGGCAAAAGCTATAGGTCGAAAGCCGCGCCAAACGCTTCGTCGCAAGAAACCTGGAAAGCCGCCGTCCAGTCCCTGTCGGTCAGCAACGAAGAGAAGCAACGACTTCTCGCGCTACAGCAGGCCAGGGAGGGCGACTCTTGACCCCCTTCCATCGAGCTCGAAAAGCTGCGACGCAGCTGAGGCACCGGCTGTTCGGCGACAAGGCGTCGTCGGGTATTCCGTCCAAGCAGGTCATTGACGCCGCCGAAGACGTCGAGGACTTCGACATTGAGGATGCGGCACCCGACGACGAGGCTCTAGGGACCGCTGATGCCGTTCTGGTGCGCAAGTTCCGACAAATCGTCGTCCGCAACGACGTGCCGAGCGGCGAACGCGCCTTCCTCGTCGCACACGAGTTCGGCCATTGGAAGCTGCATCAGGAAGGCCACGAGGGTTGCCACAAGGTCGTCGATTCGACATTGAAGCCTGAAGACGGCGACACGTTCGGTGCCCAGAAAGTCGTGGCCTACGGGGCGCGTGAGCGGGCCGAACTGCAGGCGAACATCTTCGCCAGAGAGCTACTGCTTCCTCGCACGGTGGCACGCGCCCTCTTCATCGACGGGAAAACCGCGACGCAGCTGGCGCACGAGCTAGACCTGCCCTTGGAGCTGGTTCGGCAACAGCTACTCGAACGGATTGCTGCTTCCCGAACCAGCAGCGCCCGGTGAGGAGCAGTCCCAGCCCCTCACGCCGACCGAAGAACAGGTCGCCGCGGCAACATCCTCTGCTACGACGTCATTGGTCGTAGCGGGGCCTGGCACTGGAAAGACGGCCACCCTCCTCATGAGGGTGCAGCATCTGCTAGCCAAGGGAGCCAAGCCCGAGGAACTGCTCTTGCTGACGTTTTCAAACCGGGCCGCGCGCGAACTAGTTGACCGGCTGCAGCAGTTGGGCGTCCCGAATGCTCATGACATCTGGGTGGGCACGTTTCACGCCTTTGGTCTGGAATTCCTACGCAAGAACCACGAGGAGTTCGGGCTGCGACCTCGCTTTGGTGTCGCCGACAAGATGGCACAGGTTGCGGTCCTCGAGCCTCACATCTACGGCCTCGGCCTGACGGCTTTCAATCCCCTTGGCGACCCCCTCGACTGGCTGAAGGAAGTCATCTCGGCCATCCAGCGATCCAAGGACGAGCTCGCGGATGCTGCAGAGTTCGCCGAGGCAGTTGACCGGTCGGCTCCAGACACCTCGGATGAGGCGCTGGCCAAGCAGAACGACGTCGTCAAGCTGTACAGGTGCTATGAGTCGAAGATGCGAGCCAACGGCAGCCTCGTCGACATGGGGGACCTCGTCATGCTCCCAGCAACTGCGCTGACGAAGAATTTCGCCAAATACACCGCAAGTGCCGGTCGATTCAAGCACATCCTTGTCGACGAGTACCAGGACGTGAACCGGGCGAGCGCCCAGCTTGTGAAGGCCCTCGCCGCTCACGCCGATAGTCTTTGGGTGGTCGGAGACGCACGGCAAGCCATCTACCGTTTTCGCGGCGCATCCATGCGCAACATCGTCCGCTTCGGCGACGACTTTCCATCCCATACGACTTTTCCGCTCAATGAGAACAGGCGCAGCTTCGAAGAAGTCATCCGTGTCTTCGAGCACACGGGCCGCGAGGGCAATCCGCTGCAGATGGTGCTGCCGCTCGACGACGTCGGTTCGGCGCGGGGGAACAGCGGCATCAAGCCTCGTCATGTCCAGTGCGCTACGGACGATGTCGTCCATGGCGAGCTCGCAGCCAACGTGCGCCGCATCCATGGCCTGGGTGTGGCGTTCCGAGACCAAGTAATCCTCGCAAGCACCCATGAGACCTGCAGCACTGCGGCTGACGCGATGAATGCAGTCGGCGTGCCCGCACTGCATCTCGGCGACATCTTCCAGCGTCCCGAGGTCAAAGACCTGCTGGCCCTGCTGCAGCTCTTCATCGACCGCTCTGGGAGTGGCTTGCTTCGAGTCGCACGCCTCCCGGGACTTGAGCTGCCGCCCGCCGACATCGAGAAGCTGCTTGTCTGGTGCAAGGCGAATCGACCGGAGCCGCTCTCCTGGGTCACAGTACCGCCGCCCGGACTCTCCGGAAAGGGCGTTGCCGCTTTGGGCCAATGGGCAACCGCCTTCGCTGACCTCGAATCGTCGGATTCACCCTGGGAAGTCGCCTGCCAGCTGTTGCTAGACCGGACCGGCATTCTTCGAGCCCATCTTGCTGGCAGCGGCATCCTCGACATCACACGTCGTATTGCGCTTTGGCAGTTCATCTACTACCTGCGGGTGCCAGACGGCGGCCGCGCGTATCAGACCGTCGGCAGCTTCATCACTCGTTTGCGCCGACGCCTGCGTATCGGCGATGACCGCGAGCTTCGCATTCCGCCTCCGGAGGCGGACAGTCTCGATGCGGTTGCCGTCATGACAATCCATGGAAGCAAGGGCCTCGAATTCGAGGCGGTCCATCTTGTCGATGTCGACGCCAGGCATTTCCGTATGGGCACCGACTCCGACCTGGTGCCACAGTCCTTGCTGCAATCCATCGCTCCCATCGAGAACTTCGAGGGGCAGAGCGAAGCGGCGAACAAGCTGTATGTGGCGCTATCTCGTGCCCGCGAGCACCTCGTTCTCTACGAAACGAGGGCCATGTACAACGCCGCATGCGTTGCGGCCATCACCGGCGCCGCGCATCTGCTCGAGCGAGTTCAAGGCAGAGCCACTTTGCCCAAGTTGCCGGTGGCCCCCGCAGGCGGCGGCCCGGTGGCACCACCCGCGGCATACGAACTTACGGGCTTCTTGTCCTATCGGGTGTGCCCACGGCGCTACTACTATGACTTCATCAAGGACCTGAGCCCGGCAGCAGGCCTGCACCCGGCTGCCCTGGTTGAAGGCGCGGTCATGCGAGAGCTGTTCGTGCCGTACGGCGAAGAGCCAGGCGAACCGCCTGCGGAAGTGGAGAAAGTGCTGGCCTCCCTCGGCCCAGCATTCAAGGACTCCGTGCCGCACCTCAGGGCCTACGCTGACCAACTCCGAGGCTTTGGTCGAGAATGGCTCGGCACGAATCGCGCCGCAATGGCGAAGCCGATTGACATCGAGTGCGCTGGCATCCCGCTACACGTCACGCCGCATCGCATCACTAAAACTAACTCGGGTTTGGTGGTGAAGTTGGAGTTCGTTCGCATCAAGCCATCGGGCATGTGGTCGCGGCAACACAAGGTTCTCAAGTGGGTGTTGAAGTACCTCGCCGAAGCCTATCCACGGTACTCGTTCCAGGGCAGCATCTTCGTCTTGAGCACAGGCGCTGAAGAGTCCGTCTCCCCGTATGGCCGGCTACCGGACGACTTCTTCCTGGTGCCGATTGCACAGGCGCTGATGGCAGGCAACTTCGAGGCGAAGCCCAACCCCTGGGAGTGCCCGAAGTGCCGGCACTTCTTGCATTGCCCCGCCTAGGCCACCCGCGCTCACGCACTTCCGATTTCGAGGCCTTCCTGCGACTTACCCAGCATGAGCAGCGCATCCCGCGCAGCTCAACCAGCTGTAAGGAGCAGCAATGCCAACCCGCGTTTACATCCAGTCTGAGTATTTCCCAGACATCAAGTTCGTCGAGGTCAACGACGAGGCCACCGTCGCTGAACTGAAGCACGCCGCCCTGGCGCTGCTGCCGCCCGGCACCGATGCCTCCGACCTGGCCCTCTCGGTCGAGGACGATGACGACGACGCCCACGGCCACGCCACCCACGTCAAGCACCTCAAGAAGGAGCACGGCGTGCGCGTGCACCTCCACCGCTGCAAGCAAGTCGAGGTGAAGGTCCGCTTCGGCGCCGAGGTCGTGCACCACAAGTTCCGCCCGGCGACCACGGTTGGCCGCGTGTGCCTGTGGGCCGGCGAGAAGTTCGGCATGGCGCCGGGCGACATCGCCGAGCACGTCCTCCAGATTGCCGGCACGACGGAGCAGCCCGACGTGGACATCCACATCGGCACGCTCACCAAGTGCCCGCAGTGCGAGGTGACCTTCGACCTGGTGCCCGCGCACCGCATCAACGGCTAAGGGGCGAGGTATGGCACCGGACGAGCAATCGCTCCGTGCCGACCTTGCGTCGGCGCGCTTTCTCTCTGGCGAAGACCGCAACCGCTGGCAGTTCAAGAAGCTGGAGTGGCCCTTCGCCTACATCAACGTCATCGCCCGCGACCGGCGCGAGTACACGCTGCGCCTGGACTGCAGCGGCTTTCCGACGACGCCGCCCACGGGCACGTTCTGGGACCTGTCGACGAACAGCAAGCTGACCTTCGACAAGTGGCCCCAGGGCGGCGAGCGCCTGCAACTGGCCTTCAAGCCTGGTTGGAAGAACGGCGACGCTCTGTACATCCCCTGCGACCGCGAAAGCATCGTCGGCCACGACTGCTGGTTCGCCCAGTACCCGCAGCTCATTTGGAAGCCCGCCAAGGGCATCAGCCACTACCTGGAGGTCGTCCATGAACTTCTTCAAAGTCGCGACTACGCCTGCGCCCCTGCTTGAGGTGCCGGCCGCGCTCTGGACGGAGCTGATGGCCCACCTGCGCGAGCAGGGTGCCGGCGTTCGCGAAAGCGGCGCCTTCCTGCTTGGGCGCAAGACCGATGCCGGACGCATGGTCCAGCGCTTTGTGCCCTACGAGCAGCTGCAGCCCGACGCCTTAAGCAACGACTATGTGTCCTTGAAGGCCGACAGCTTCGCCAAGCTCTGGGAAGTCTGCCGCGCCACCGAAATGACGGTCGTGGCCGACGTCCACACGCACCCCTTCGGCCCCGGCCAGAGCCGTTCGGACCGCACCAACCCCATGGTCGCGCTGAAGGACCACATCGCCCTCATCGTGCCCAGGTTCGCCAAGGGCAACCCGCGCCCGAGTGACCTCGGGCTCTATGTCTACCAAGGCAACCACCAGTGGGCGTCGTATTCGGGTTCCGATGTCGGCCGCCTCCTGCGACTTACCGATGTTGGAGTTTTTCAATGACCGAGTTCAACGCTGATTCCATGCACCGGCTGGCCAAGATGGCGCTGGACGCCGGCGAAGTTGCCTCGCCCGAGGAGGCCGTGGCCATGTTTTCGCGCTACCGGCTGCGCATCCATCTCGGCCACGGCTGGGCCGACACGCTGGCCGGTCAGGCCGGCTTCCTGACCGCGCTGAACACGGCCGTGCGCGCCTTCCTCGGCGGCGTCGAGGTCTACGGCGACCTGCACCATGCGCTCGCCGTCCCGCTGTACCAAGGTCGGAGCGCACGGGAAGTCGCCGAGGAGCTCGGCGCGCTGGTCGTCACCAACACCATCACCGAGCTGCCGACGCTCGTGCTCGGCGCCGCCCCCAACGTCTCTCCGCCCGCCTTCTGCATTCAGCTCAGCTGGGACCACTGGCGCTTCCAGATTGCACGCGTCGGCGCTGACAGCGTGCTGACCTACGCCGATGACAACCCCCTCGCCGGCATCGGCGCTGCCGCGCTGGGCGTCAACGAAGCCTTCATGCACGTCCGTGGCGACCTGGCCGAGGCTGGTCACCGCACCGTTGGCATGTCGCTCTGGAACCCTCTGGCCGTTGCCGACTGGCGCGACGATGCGCACAAAGGCCCCGCGCTCGCGTACCTGCCGAAGTCCCTGTGGCTCGTCGGTTTGGGCCACCTCGGCCAAGCGTATGCGTGGACGTTGGGCATGCTGCCTTACCCGGTCGACGGCCGACCGCACCTGGTGCTTCAGGACTTTGACAAGGCAGCCAAGTCCAACCTCAGCACCTGCTTGCTGCTGTGGGCGGCTGACCTGCTCAAGCCAAAGGTCAGGGCCGTCGCGAGCCGCCTCGAAGCCGCCGGCTTCACCACCGCGCTGGTCGAACGCCGGTTCGGTCCAGAACACCGCGTAATGGTCGACGAGCCGACCACGGCTCTCTTCGGCGTCGACAACGTCGCCGCCCGCCGCGACCTCGACACGGCTGGGTTCGCGATGGTCGTCGAAACCGGGCTGGGTAGCGGATATCGAGACTTTCGCAACATCCGCCTGCACACCTTCCCGGGGCCGCGTTTGCCGTCCCAAATTTGGACGGCCGAATCCACCACGCAAGCCGCCATCGAGCTGAACGACGCCTACAAGAAGCTGGCTGAGGAGCGCAAAGACATCTGCGGGATGACGCTGCTGGCCTCCCGCGCCGTGGCCACGCCGTTCGTTGGCGCGCTGGCTGCGGTGCTGGCCCTGGCCGAGGTGATTCGCCCGCTGCACGGCGGGTTGGTCTACGCCGCCCTGGACGTGCAGATGAAGAGCCTGCGCCATCGCACGGGCGCAGCGCCCGCCGCCCACCCGGGCCTCCAGACGGCCTTCGTCCAGGCCGAGAAGCGGCCGGCCGCACTCGGGCAGGAGGCAACGTGAGCAGGCGCCGCTACAGCCGCCGCAATCGCGGCGGCCTTTCCTCAGCGGTAGACGACACCGCGCACATCGCCGCGTCGTTCAGCCCCGTCGGCGCTCTTTGGACGGGTGTGATTGGCTTTGGCCTCTTCTACACCCTGTTGCCGCTTTGCATGATGGCCTGGACCGCCGAGCGCAAGGCCAGCCTCAAAGGACCGGCCGCGGCGGCCTTCGCGAACCTGCTGGACCAAGTCCTGTGGCACCGCTTCACCTCGCCGTGCCAACGGGCAGGCATCGCCATCCTGCTGGCGTGCTCGGCTATCGCCGTCTGGAAGCTTCTCGACCGAGCCGAGCTCGATGATGAAGACGTGACGTTCCTGAGCTTCATCTCGAAGGGCATCAGCCGGCTGATTTGGCGCTGAGTAGTCCTCTTTCAGAGCTTGTCGACCACCTCAACTGACGCAAAAAATTCATCTGCGTTGGCCACTTGCCCAGCCGCTGCAAACAGCTGCCGAGCGTCCTCGTCCCACTGATGGTGCATTTGCTTTTCCAGCTTGTACTCGTCGAAGCGGCGGTAAACGAACGGCAGCACGTCTTGATGCCAAATCAACTGAGGAACCGATGGATGACTTCTCGCCAGACCAGAGTTGTGCCGATTGCCGAAACACACGATGCGGATGGCCAAGCTCTCGTCTTGCCAGACGCCATGGCCGTAGAGGGCCCTAGCAATCTCCTCGACCTGGCCGGCTGGTCGGAATCCACCGGCACAAAGCACCTTCTGCATGTTCTGACGCTCTGGGTCCGTCCATGGCCCGTTCAAACCGCACTGCCCCGTCTTCACCTCAGAAAGCACCACCATCGGTCTGCGCCGTTCACCCGTGAACAGGGGGTGGTCCGGCATGGGTCGCTGTCGGTTCTCCGCACGAAACGGGAATCTCACCCCCAGCACATCAACGTCAGTCTGCTGCGGATAGGCACCGTCGTCTCGAGGTCCCTCGGGATGCACGATGAAGTTCGGGATGGTGAGAAAGCCGTTGAGCCGCAAGAACCAGAAGGCGAGGCGTTCGGAAAGGATGCGCATGAGCCACAGCATCCATGCAGTTGTTCCGGTGTGTCAACGACAGCAAACCAGGTCGCCAGAGCTAGCTCCCGCCATGAGGTGACTCGCCTAGCATCTTCTCCAAGCCACGATCGGAATGCACCACGGGCCTGTCGACACTGGCAGCGGTCACTCAAAAAGCCCAATTGCCTCCACGCGCGCCGGACGGCCGCTTCCGTCGGCGAAGCTGCCGGACAGGCCGCTCCAGGTCGGGTGATCGCTTCTGGAACCAGCGGCCGCTGAGGTCTCCACCGACGAACGACCGAGATCAGTCTTCAGCCGTCCTTGGAGCAGCGGACACCAGCCTGGAAGTGCCTTCGGACTTTCGGCCGCACCAATCAGGCTCAAGCCGTTGCAAGCCCTTCGGTCAACCGTTGCAGATCTGCCCGTAGCATGCGCGTTGTTTGTTTGAGCGTGCAGGCGCTGTGCAAGCTCCGCTCGCAAGCCCGACACCGCCTTGCGCATCCGTTAGGTTCCCCTTAAAAATGCAGCATGCCAATCATCAGCAGATTTCTTGCCGACAACGGCCGATCGGTGACAAAGCTCGTGACGCCGAGTGGCGTCACAGCCTACGTGGCTGATGAAATCCCCGTTTCCGCTCTCGTGGCGTGGGAGAAGAAGCTAAGCGAAGAGCTTGGTCTGACTCGTCCCGCGCGAGATGAAGCATGTTCTCCACCGGCGTTGGGTGAAGAACCGACCTGTCCACGTTGAGGACCGGCCAGCGCGTCCGCAACTCTCCGTACTCGGGCGACAGGGGTCGAGAATCAATGGCCTCGAACTCGACGAAGCGACTTTCCCACCGCGCCGGCCGTCCGGTACGTCGCAAGCGCCTCCCGGCCGCCGCCGTGGAAAAGTCACCTACTCGCACGCCTCGCCAGTTCAAGCCTGCAGGCCCGGGCAGTCCGACGACAAATTTGAGCAGCGGGCTGAGATTGGCGGCCAGTTGGGCCATCGCGTCGTACAGACGATGAACTCTGCCTGTATGGCCGCGTCATGCCCGTGCAGGTCTCCTCTCTCCTAAGCGCGCGTACGCGGTTGCAAACCTTGGCGGCCCGGTGCCATGATGGACCGTGCCTGACAGTAGACTGTTAGCCGCAACCTTGCCGGGAAGGGGATTGAAGTGACCGTACTTGACTCAGTGCAACGCGCCATCGCCCTGCGACCTTCGTTTCCAAAGGCTCCTGCCCTTGACCTGCTGGACTTGGTCTTCGAGGGGCATGCGCTGTCTGTATCTGAGTGCCAAGTGCTTTCCGAGCGAGGCGCAGTCGACCCATCAACCCTGGCATTCATCGCTTCAGCCTTCGACCGGGGATTTACTGAGGAGGAGTGGCATGTCTGGCAGACCACGCCAGCCGATCCAAAAATCCAGGCAGCTGTCAGAAGCCTCTGGCTGGAGTTGATCGTGCCAGCTTTTACCGAACGCTACACGGGATCGGTCAGACCCCCCCTGCATGGACAACCGCGCCCCCACTTCCGTAGCACGGTGACGATGTAGTGCCGGCCGAGTACCCGGCTTCACACCTGCGCGCCGAGACCAGTTTCCGTTCCGACTATGGTCGAAGGCGTTGACGTGCTCGTGCCATCACATCAGCTTGTCATGAGGCCACTTCCACACAGCTCAGGATCGGCGTACAGTGCTGTACATAAATACAGTCTTTGCGCCCCGCCACTCATGGCCCTAGCGCGCCTGCTGCCCTGTCAACGCCGCCATTGGGTGGCCCCAACTTCTTTGTAGACCGGCGTCACTGG
Source organism: uncultured beta proteobacterium (assembly GCA_963750785.1). Lineage (GTDB taxonomy): Bacteria > Pseudomonadota > Gammaproteobacteria > Burkholderiales > Burkholderiaceae_C > Rubrivivax. The sequence continues at coordinate 72,012 of CAVVSC010000020.1, forward strand.
CCCGGTCTGCCGACCGCGCCCGCCATGAACGCACCTCTACGCCCCGACGTCTTCATCCGCCCCGAACCCAGCGCGCAGCTGGATCTGCCCCTGGCCGCACACGGCGTGCAACGCCACGTGTGGGAGAGCCGCTTCGGCACCATGCTGATCGAGGTGCGCAACGGGCAGATCTTCGTCAACGGCCGCTTGGTGGAGCCTGCTGAAGGGCAGGGGCCCGCGTCGGCTGCTGCCTGAGGCCCGCCAGGTTCTGCGCGCATGAACAGCGACGGCGCCACTGACGATCACTTCCCCGACGGCGCACGCGTGGGCGCTGATGCGGCCGCTGCCGCCATGCGTCCGCGCGAGCCGACAGCCTCGTCGGGCTTCGGCTCGCCGGGCAGCGATTTCACGGTCCGGCGCATCGACCTCAACGACGCGCTGATCCGCCACCCCCAAGCGACCTTCGTGATGCGCGCTGCTGGTGATGCCATGGCCGGGGCCGGCGTGGGCAGCGGCGATGTGCTGCTGGTCGACCGCGCCATCACGCCCCAGCACGGCCACCTCGTCATCGCCAAGCTCGACGGCGAGTTGCTCTGTCGCCGCCTGGTGCGCCAGGGCGGCGTCGTCGCGCTGGAGACGGCCGAGACACCCGCGCAGCGCGTTCTCTGCAACGAGGCCCAGCCGCTGGAGGTGTGGGGCGTCGTCACCACCGTCATTCGCCAGCTGCTGACCTGATCCCCGGGCCACCGCATGTTCGCCCTGGTCGACGTCAACAACATGTACTGCTCGGTGGAACGGGTGTTCAACCCGCGCCTGGAAGGGCGGCCGCTGGTGGTGCTGAGCTCCAACGACGGCGCCTGCATCGCCCGATCGAACGAGGCCAAGGAACTGGGCGTTCAGATGGCCCAACCCTGGTTCCAGGTGCGCCACCTGCAGAAGAGCCAAGGCCTCGTCGCGCTGTCGGCGAACTTCGAGCTGTACTCCGACATGTCGGCACGCATGATGGCCATCGCCTCGCGCTACTCGCCCAACGTGGTGCCGTACTCCATCGACGAAGCTTTCATCGATTTCAGCGGCATCCCGGGTGACCTCACGGCGGCATCAAGACACCTGCGCGCCACGGTGCTGCAAGAGCTGGGGCTGCCAACCTCGGTGGGCCTGGCACCGACCAAGACCCTGGCCAAGCTCGCGAACCACATTGCCAAGACCTGCGACCGCAAGCCGGGTCACTACCCGCCAGAGCTGTCGCGCCGCCTGGCCCAGGTGTGCAACACCGCCGAGCTGAGCACTGCAGAGCTCGAGACCCTGATGGCCGCCACCGACGTGGGCGATGTCTGGGGCGTGGGCCGCAAGATCGCCGCGCAGCTGAACGCCGGGGGCGTGCGCAGCGTGCTCGACCTCGTGCGCACCGACGCGGCCACGCTGCGGCGCCAGTTCAGCGTGGTCTTCGAGAAGACGATGCTGGAGTTGCGCGGCACACCCTGCATGGGCGTGGAAGAAGCGCCGGCGGCCAAGCAGCAGATCCTGGTGTCGCGCTCCTTCGGCAAGGCCGTGACGCAGCTCGACGGCATCGTCGAGGCGGTCAGTGAGTTCGCCTCGCGGGCCGCTGAGAAGCTGCGGCTGCAGGGCTCGGTGGCCGGGGCCATCCAGGTCTTCATCCGCACGAGCCACTTTCGCCAGCACGACCGCCAGCACAGCCCGAGCGTCACAGTGCCGATCCGGCCCACGGCCGACAGCCGCAAGATCGTGGCTGCGGCCTGCGAAGCTGCGCGTTCGATGTTCCGACCAGACTTCAACTACGCCAAGGCGGGTGTGATGCTGATGGACCTGCAGCAAGCCGCAGCGTTCGGCGATCAGGGCGAGTTGGACCTGTTCGGCGGCCCCGAGCCGGACAGCGCGCCAGAGCCCGACCGACCCGCGCTGATGCTGGCCATGGACACGCTGAACCGCCGGTTCGGCCGCGGAGTCGTTCGAATCGGCAGCACGACAACGGCGAAGGCCAATGACGCGGGCTCAGCATCGTGGTCGGTGCGGCAAGACCGCAGGACTCCGCGCTACACCACGCGCTGGGACGAGATGCCGGTGCTGCGGGGGTAAGTCCTGCACAAAAGTCGACGGCGCTCGCGCAATGCAGCGGGAGGGAGTTTGCCAAACAGCGGTGAATTTGAAGTGCACAAAGCCGTATCCTTATGACCCCATCCTCCATTTGATGTATCCATCGACATGGCAACCAAGAAACTCGGTACTTCGCTTCAGGCCATCAACGCACAAATCGCCGCATTGCAGGCCAAGGCCGAAGCCATTCGGAAGCAGGAAATCGGTGACGTGGTGGCCAAGATCAAGGACGCCATTGCTCACTACGGCCTGACGGCAACCGATCTGGGTCTGTCTGCTGCGGCGCCGAAGGCTCCGAAAACTCCCACGGCCGGTAAGCCTGGCCGCAAACCAGGCCGTAAGCCGGGCGCCAAGGCCGCCGGCAAGACGGCACGCGCCGCGAAGTACACAGACGGGCAGGGCCGCACCTGGGGCGGCATGGGCAAGCGGCCCGATTGGTTCAAGGCCGCGCTGGCCGCGGGCAAGACGACAGAGGAACTGCTCATCAAAGCCTGATGAAGCGGTGCGAGTCGCAGCAGTCGGCGGCACCGCTGCTGTACGCCAGAAACTGCGTCATTGCGACGAATCAGGACGGCTCTCATGCCGTTGGTGGACCGCCGTCCTAGCGGCAGGCGCCGTCCCCTCTCGTCCGGGGTAACGTCAGACAAGGATGACGACGTTGCCCTGGCATGATCCCTCTGCGCCTTGACATGACTCCGCGGACCATGAGATCCCACGCCTCTGGCTTTACGCTCATCGAGTTGATGCTGGTGGTGTCCATCATTGGGATCCTCGCCGCTGTGGCGTTGCCGGCATACCAGGACTACACCACGCGCTCCAAGGTCGCGGAAGGATTGGACCTGGGTCGCGCAGCAGCGCAAAACGTTGCCGCGTACCACGACCGCTGGGGAGTCTTGCCTGTCGACAATGCTGCGGCCGGGCTGCCGGCACCTGCAGAGCTTCGTGGTGCCTATGTCAGCGCCATCGAGATTCGAAAGGGCGTGGTGCGCGTGTCGTACGAGTTGACCGGTGTCACGACCGCCCCCGGTGGACGGGTCCTGATGCTGCGCCCTGTGCAAGCACCGAACCAGCCCACCTCGCCCCTGGTTTGGCTCTGCCAGAAAAAGACTCCACCTCAAGGCATCACCGCGCCGCCATTCACAGCGGAAGACAGCGCGCAACTGCTGCCAGACAAGATGCTGCCGGGCTCATGCCGATGAAGCCTCGCCGCCCAGCATCCAGTGCGGCACTGCCATGGTCGTGGCAGCATCTCGCGCCCCTTGATGCCGCCTTGGCCTGTGCCATCGTGCTTGTCTGCGCGGCCCTGTGCATCGAGCGGATCCCGGCCTTGCTGGGCAAGCTCCAGCTCATCGAGACGGTCTTCCATTTGCCTTCACAGAACTGGCCACAGGCCGAGGCACTCGCACTCACGGGACGCCTCGATACGCTGGATCCTACGGAACCGCAGCTCTTGGGCAGCTTGAGCTACGGCCGGCAACAGGGACAGGCAGTGGCGACAGGCGTTCAGCGGGATGGCAAGACCGAGCTGATCCTAGGCATGCGGCTGGCCGTGGCGGAGCAAGGACTGGGTTGGCACAGCTTGCCCCTGTGCGGCTTGAGCCGAACGCCAGCCGGCTGGAAAGCTGATGCCAAACCGCTGGCGCGGGGGATCCCAGACCAGCAACTGCCCTACGTGTGCAGCAATCGCTGAGGCCTGCATCCCCCATGACTCCATCGCCATGAGACGAAAGCGACAGACGCCCCACTTGAGCGCGCCGCTCTTGCAGCAGCTGGCGGCAGCTACCCGGCAAAGACTTCCCTTGGCGGAGGTAGCGGCGATCCTCGCTTCAGATCCCGAGACCGTGCCGACCGGCGCGCCAGCGACCTTTGCTGCCTCACTGGCGGCCGGTCAGAGTCTGTCCGCCACCTTGGTGCAGATGCCGTCTGTGGCCTCGCCGTCGACAGCGGCGTGGATATCGCTAGCCGAGAAGCATCAGCAACTGCCCGCAGCGCTGCAGGCCTGGGGTGACGACGTCGCGCAGCTCGACAGAGGGCGGCGCGCTCAACGCTTGGCGCTCTTGTGGCCCAGTGCCGTGGCTGTGGCCGTGCTGGTCTTGTGGACCGTGTTGGCGGTGTTCGTGATGCCGGCCTTTGCGGAAACCTTCGAGAGCTTCGGTGCCGATCTTCCTGCGCCCAGTCTCGTGCTGTTTGCAATCTCCAAACTGCTCAGCCAGTGGTGGTGGCTCGTGGCCATCGCTGTCGCCGGCGGTGTGTGGGCTGTGTGGCAACGAAAGCTGCCTGCGCCATTCATGCGGGCGGCACACCGACTGACCGATGAGCTGGGCTTTGTTGCCCGATGGCGCGCCGCCCTGTTTGGACACCGGCTTGTGGCATTGCTGAGTGCACATCCTGATAGCGGCCCACTGCAGGCCGCGGCGATGGCGCACCTGTCTGCAAGTACACCCCACGCTGGCAGGGCTGCGACCGCCCAGCGTTTACAGGCTGGCCTGCTGGCCGGGCAGCATCTGAGCGCGGTACTGCAGTCCGAAGTTGTGTTGCCTCGTCGCCTGGCCGCCTTCGTGCAGCTCGGCGAAAAGACAGGTCGGCCAGAAGCTGCCTTGGCAGCCCTGGCAGAGATGGCCGCCGACGAGCTGCAGGAAGCGCAGGCGCGGTTTGAGCGGGGTACGGTGTTGTTGCTGTATCAGCTGCTGGGCCTGACCGTCGGAGCCCTGGTGCTGGCCGTGTACTTGCCCATCTTCAGCATGGGCTCCCTGGTATGAGAGTCCGGAGGTTGCCCATGCGCATGCACCACTGCGGGTTCACACTGATCGAGCTCATGATCGTGATCGCCATCCTTGGCATTGGCGCTGGTTTGGCCATGCCTTCGTACCAGGACCGGGCCATTCGCGCGCAAGTGGCCGAGGGCCTTGCGCTGGCAGACCTGGCCAAGCAGGCCATCGCCGCCGAGTACGCGCGCAGCGGCAAGCTACCGGCCGATAACGCCGCGGCGGGGCTGCCCCCAGCCGATCGCATCGTCGGCAATTACGTTTCGAGCTTGGCAGTGGAGGGCGGTGCGGTGCAGATCAGCTTCGGCCAGCTGTCCAATCGCAACTTAGCGGGCAAGGTGCTGAGTCTGCGTCCGGCAACAGTGCCGGCCTACAAGCAGGTTCCCGTTGCTTGGGTGTGTGGTCAGGCAAGCGTTCCACCGAAGATGACAGCTGAGGGAAGCAATCGAACCACACTGCCCGGCCCACATCTTCCGGTGGAGTGCCGCGGGGCGCCGGCCACATAAGTTAAGCCCGCGGCGTTACCGTAGCGCGAGCGGTGGCGCTACTCGGAGCGAAGCCGCGGACGGCTCCAGACTGATCTCGGTCGTTCGACCACGGTGTCCCCAGTGACTGCTGTTGCCAAAAACGGGCGAACGACCTGCTGCAGCCTGGCTGGCAGCTATGCCCCCGGAACCGGCCGTTGGGCGTCGCAGCGCCGCCGAGTAGGCGCCACTGGCCTGTTCCGGTCCCCAAGGTGGCCGGTTCGAACGCGCAAGCCCATTCGTTCAATGCTGCGGCCATGGTCAACTCGCCGCGGCAAGGAAGTTGAGAAGACCGTCTGCCGCTCCCGCTGCTAGGGTTCTGTAGGTCCTCCTTAGAGCCAAAATCATCAACAACATCTGGGAGGCCTCGTGGGTAAGAAGTCCAGAGAGAAGCGAAAGCGTCGGCTTGCTAAGCACGCAGAAAATCCAGGCATCCTGCTGCGCCGAATGACCAGCCTGCATGACCAGTTTGGCAAGCACAGCGAGGTAAAAAACACCTTCCTTGCCCAGGTCCAGAAGACTCGCGACCTTATAAGCAGCTACGACCCCGCCGACGTGGCTAATGCGATTGGCGTGTCCGAGCTGTGGCCGGCAAATGCGGGCTGCCACGTCAAGCACGCGTTCGCTTGGTGCGTCTTCCTAGATATGCCTCTTCAGGGACGTGGCAACCTACGAATCCAAACCTACGCGGACTTCAGGGAGTTCGCGAGCGCGCTGTACGCTGCATGGCCACATTTCCCCACTCTCGAGGACTTTTCCCCGGAGGCGGACTGGGGCCACACGAAAGTCCGCCTGGGCGGTCGATTCGTCCCCATCTTCTACGGCAGCAGCATCGAGCGTGTCCCAGACTTCATTGAGGCCTTCCGCATCAGCTACGCCGATGAGCCTGATGCGCTGGCCCAGATGGACTTGGTTATCGCTCTGCAGGCGTTGATCATCGAAGCCATCCCTCAACTAGCGCATGCACCTGTCGCCAACGCAGAGCGCGGCCAGGTAGGACTGCCGCCGGAGGAGTTTTGGGCCGCGTGTTGCAAGCTCCTCAAGAACGTCGGTCAAGAATGCATTGGGTGGCGCCAGGCAGCAGGAGCGGACCTGGATGCGGAGGTCGGGAACTACAAGGCGCCGTTGACCTGGGCAGAGTTTGGCAATGCTGCCTTCACCGGAGAGGCTGTTCCGTTCTTGGGCGTCGACGTAGCCGGCACTTGGTATCCAGTCGCCGTGCGGAGCGGGCCGGGAGCGGTAGTCGACCACTGGGCAAACAAGAACAGGAAGGCGTCGGGTGTCACGACTCAAGTGCATCTGAGGCTGGGCCAGTTCGCCTTCGAACGCTTTGACAACACCCTGCCAAGACCGGCGATGCTGGTGACGGGCGGCGAGGTGTGCGCCGAGTTGACCATCAGCTGCGTGATCTCGGCGGAAAGCGGCATCTACCTGATCTGCGCCTGCGACCACGATCTGCTGGACGACCAAGCAGCTGCAGCCAGGCGAGTTTTAACGAAGGTCCAGCGGGAAGGAACGGCTCGCTTTAAGCTCGTTCGGGGCCCAGAGGTCTTGCTCTCCAAGGACGGCGTGAACGGCCCGTCAGCAGATGAGCTACGCATCATCCTCGTGCCCATCTTGGCGGGAACATCACCGGGGATGCTCAACCTCCCTCAGGAACCGGTGCGGCTGTTGCCGCTGGCGGACTTCATCACAATCTTCGACAGCCTGGGCAGCCTTGAGGACTTGGAACGCTACTGGGCCTTCTGCGATGGGCAGAACTCGTCGCTGACTCCCTTCTCGCGCGGGCCCGCTGACCTCTTCGCCTCGTTCCGCGACACAGACGCGGTTCTGGTCGACGGCGCAATCGAGCCCACCATGATCAGCCTTGACCCGAGCTGGGGGACTTCTTGGCGATTCAAGGTGCTTGCTGATTTTTGGTCGCGCGCGCCTCGCGCCTTCCCCGACCGCAAATCCAGCTGGCGACTGGGCGAGAGGACAGAGGGAGTCATTGAGATGGCTTCGCGTGGACGCAAGGCCCTCGCCTACTCCACCCTCGTCGGAGATTGCACGGTTCAAGCCTTGCTGGAAATCAAGGATGACCTCGACCGAGAAGACGGACGCATGGTCGACCTCTTCATCCGGATCCTCGCGGACAGCTCCTTCAGGTGCCGCGACCTTCTGGCTACCGCGCCGCTCTTCCAGTTGGAGCATGTCCTGTTCGTCTGCGGGCGCAGTCCATCCAGTACTATTGTTAGCGCCGGCGAAGCGGACTCAAACGCGCCCAAGGCGGGTCCCGTCGTCACCTCCGCTGAAGGAAGCTTCGGTAGAGCTGCGGTTGTTCACCTCGACGTTGATGTTCGTGCCGTGCTGGCAGGACTTACCGACGCGACCGACGGCAGTTTCGAGGTCCAGTGCCTCGCCGAGACGATCCGCAAAAGCCACGATGCTCTTGGCCTGGAGCTGCCGCTAGGTCTGGAGGAAGCTGTTCTTTCAACGGCGGGGGAGCTCGCACGCTACACGCTGCGGGTTGCGAATCGACGTGTGGACATTCCTGACCATCCATCGTTGGTCATGCCTCGGATGTCGGACTACAAGCTGGCTCGAAAACAGCTCGCTGAGGTGATCAGGGATCTGGGCCTGGCTCCTGGTCGATATGCGCTTGCGGAGGCAAAGGAGAAGATTGACTTGGCCAACGCCCAGTTCAGGCGTCGTATTGAGGAACGTCTCGCCCAGCTCGACCGCCAACAGTTGCTCCGAGCATGCATCGAACAGCACGATGCGCTTCTGGTCACCGAGCGAGGTCGGATTGAGCGTGCCCGTCAGAGCCTCTCCCACGAGGCCGACTACGACCGGGTTGAGGCCGTTGAGGAGGCACGCAAGAAATACGGCTCCATCGCTCGCCACTACCGCTACCTTTTGGAAAAGACCGTCAGCAGCCAGGCGTCTGGACGCGTGGACGTCACGCCCGATGTGCTGCGCGAGTTGCTGGGCAAGGTGGACTGGCTTATGTCGCTCGCGAGTGCCAGCGACGTACTTCACAACGGCGTCGATGTTGCAGGCGTCGCCATCAGTGACACCTTCATTCCGGAAGTCTTCTACTCCGACGGCTCCAACGACCGGGAGATGCGGTTCGCGCGTGAATACGCCAAGACTCGGTTGGGTCTAGGTGAGAACCGCAAGGACGTGGTGGAGGGTGAGTCAGAGGCTCTCCTGGAATCGCCAGATTTCAACGAGGCCTTTGAGACTGACCTTGGATTCACCCTGTCGGACCTGTTCGCTTCAATATCCGTGCTCGCCCAAGCACAGCGCCACGGTTTTTCACGGGAGCTAGCGCTTTCGTACGGTGCCAGTGCCGAGAAACTGGCTGCGAAGCTTGATTCCGAGGTCAAAGACCTTGGACGAGAGAAAGCAGACCGCATCGTTGCCTTCCTTACGCTCTCAGAAACCGGGCTATTGAAGCTCGCAGGTCGCGAAGTTCAGGAAGTGGAAGTTCCTTACTGGGAGCACAGCAAGCGTGTTCATCGCTACGCCATTCGCCCTCTGGTGCGGGTTGGTGACGAGTTGCGCTGGGGAGCGGAGGCAGCGAGCCGCTGCATGTACAACTGGATGTCATCGGTGCGCGATGGATATCTGCCAGCCGAGTTCGGCTGGCCGCACATCGAGCCCGCCGTTCGGCAGGTGAAAGCCGGGATAGAGAAACGGCTCGAGTACCGCGGTGAGGAGGTTTTTCGCCGGCATACCCCGTACGTCGCTCGGGGCGTCGATTTCTACAGGAAGTTCCGAGCCGAAGGCTTCGACGATGTCGGCGACTTTGACGTCCTTGCGTACTGGCCTGAGCACAACCTGTTGGTCGCCGCAGAGTGCAAGTACAACCAGCCGGCTTACACAATGAAGGACGGCCGCCGGATGCGCGACAAGATCTTCGGACGCAAGGAAGACGACAAGGGACAGATTGGAAAAGTCCTTCGAAGAGGGGCATTCTTGCAGCGTCACAGAACTCGGATGCTGGAGCTTCTGGAATGGCCGGGGCCCGGCAGCGTTCCAGCGCGCTATGTTGAGCTCTACGTGAGTAGGGACATCTACTACTGGATGGTCCACACGCCCTACCCCGTGCAGACCCATTTTGTGACGATATCAACTTTGGATTCGTGGCTAAAGACCGAGCTTTTCGCGGCTGTTGGCATTTCATAGTCCTGTTCGTCCTTCATACGGACAGCTACTGCATTCCCAGCGAATTCGTCGCGATCACCGTTAGGCGCAGAAAGTTGCGCTACAAATCCAATACAGGAACTCGGAGGCGATTGCGGAATGGCGAGGAGATTCAACATTGCAGCACTGAAGGCCATTGCACATGCTCCTGCCTCGGATGCGGCCAAATGGCTTGTGGGCGCGGAAGACTCTGTCGAATTCCTGAAGCAGAACGCTCAGAGCGACGAAATCGTGATCTACGCTGGCGGTCCTGCTGTGCTCATTCACGCCGTGCTCGCACCTGTTCAGCAGGTCACACCGGCAGATGAACAGGACTTGATGAACCGGTTCGTAAGCACCGATGAGGCTTGGGCGATCCAGAAGAGCTACGGCGGTGGAGAAGGTCACCGCGTATACCTGGAGCCGCCGCTAGCGTCGAGCAAATCCCTCGCAGGTGGCGAGAAGCTGGTCTACCAACGCAGCTTTCATGGTGTGGACAAAGGCGAGCGGGAGATGGAATTGAGCCAGAAACTCGTGCACGCCCTGGATTTGCACTTCGTGGCAGAGCGGAACGCCTACTGCCGACTGGATTCACGAGGCGATATCGAAGATGTCATCCGCATCCTCCGCGCGGACATTGCTTCGAGCGGCGAGAAGCTGGTAGCGGTCACCATTCTCACAGAAGACCTTGCCAGATACATGGCGCTCGGTGGCTTTGCACTGGTCTTCTACTTTGACTTCACCCGCTTCAGTCCCGCATTCGGCGGCTGGGGCGACCACGAGCGCATCGATCGTAGGGCCCCGGACTTGTTCTACCACGGCGGTGGCATCCACAACGCCAGCTACGTGAACGGCCGCATGATCGTGCGCCCGACCATCACCGTGCAGGACTTGGTTGCCGAGTGGCAGGCAGAGTCCAGTCCCAATAGGAAGAGGGATTACGCCACCTTCAAGATTTTCGATCGCAAGAACAATCGCGAGGTGGAAACGTCATGTGCACCGGAGTTCCTTTCCAACTACTTTGAGAAGTCGAACCTGCCCTGGGAGATATCGCCTGCGTTCTTTCGTGCCGATGTCTTGCACCGGTTCAAGGCGGACCCTGAGAAGTACAGCCTCGACGACCGTTCGATCACATGCCGCAATGCCTGGCACCTGAAGAGCTATGACATCAATGAGGCTGGCCAGGTGCATGCCTACATCGGTGACCTAGCACGTCTGCCGATTGAGGAGCAGCGCTATTGGCAGTCTTTCAACGAATGGCCGAACGGGTCGATATCGAAAAGAGCATATGAGAGCGACATTCTTGGTGAGTTCAGTTCGGAATACGACCCTCTCAGCCGCTTAAAGTACAAGATCAGGAAGCTGAACACCGCGCCTCCTGATTGGTGGCAGCCGCGCTCTGAAGGGCATATGGATGCTGCGCGGTATCCAGCGACGGACTCGGTCCTTGAGTGGGCCAACGAGATCATGGCCCTCGACCAGGTGCTCGTCGAAGGTTTCCAGGTCAAACCCCTGCGCAAGCTGCTCGAGTCCAATGGGCGAAAGGTAGAGGCAAGCTGGGCCTCCCTGCGTGTGGTGGCGGAACTTGCTGTGGTGTCCGGAAAGACGGTAGACGAGGCCAAAGCTCTGCTCTCACCGTTGAGTAGGCTCCATGCACTGAGAAGCATCCTCAAAGCCCACAGCTCAGTCGAAGAGAAGGACAAGGAAGAGAGACAAGCGCGCGCGGCGCATGGAACATTGCGCGCGCATTTCAAGGATCTCGCCGCTAAGTGCGACCAGAGCTTTGACGAAATCATGCGCATTCTTGGAATCGCTGACTTGAATCCGTAGGCCACATACGGTGACGTAGGTGTCGACCGTGGCCGGCGCCCTTGAGTACCCGATCTGCTCGGCGGGAACCGTCCGCCAGCGCAAGGCTCAATTGCGCTGCCCAAGCTGTGCTGCCGGGCCGAGAGCAACCGGCCGCCCCCCGCGTGAGATGATTTCGACGACGCAATCCGATCCGATCTGAGGCACTTGATGGGCCCCGAAACCGAAGAAGCACAACCAGCGAAGCTCTTCGACCTACCGGAGACGGAAGGGGTCAGTGAATCTGAGCGCATCCTTACTGCGCTATGCCGGCAGACGTTTCTGCGCCTCTGGTCCCAGACGAACGTCTACACCGATGACGGCTTCAAGAACGGCAAGGGTGCGACGAAAGAGCTGTGCGATGCTCTCGTCGTGTTCGGGAAAGATGTCGTGTTGTTCTCAGACAAACACATCCTCTTCAACGAGGCCAAGGGGCTCAAGGTTGCCTGGCCGCGCTGGTTCAAGAAAGCGGTGTTGGAGTCGGGCCGGCAACTCCATGGAGCAAAGCTCTGGCTCGAGCGCTTCCCGACGCGCGCATTTCTGGACGCGAAGTGCACCAGACCGTTGCCGGTCCTCGTCCCCGCCGAGAACGTCGCCTTCCACTTGGTGGCCGTAACCCGAGGCAGCCGTGACTCCGCGCTTGCGCATAACGGCGGCGCAGGCCGCGGGTCGTTCGCTGTGAATAACGCGGTGGAGGGAGATGCCCACTACGAGCTCCCTTTCGTCGTCGGCATACCCCAGCCAGAGAAACACTTCGTCCACGTCTTCGACGAGGTGTCTATTGAGCTTGTGCTACGCGAGCTCGACACTGTCGTCGACTTTCTGGACTACCTTCGGAAGCGACAGGCGTTGCTTGTCACGTCCGGGATCATGGTCAGCGCCACCGGCGAGGAGGAACTGCTCGCGGCGTACTTGCAGACAACGGATGCCGATGGCCAGGAGCACCTGTTTTTCGAAGCCGGCGACGGCGAATCGCCTCCGGGCGCCATCGTCTTCGAGGCTGGTTCCTATGACGCACTCACTGAGGACATCGGGTACAGGCGGAAAAAGCGAGTAGATCGCATCAGCTATGGCTGGGATCGACTGATCGACCGATTCATCGACTACGGTGACCCGACTCTCTCAATGCCGCATCTGGTGCAAACCACCGCCGAGACTGAGCATGGGTTGCGCCTCATGGCCGCGGAGTCGCGCTACCGTCGAAGGCAACTGGCTATATCCCTCTTCAACGCCCTCGACCGAGTCGAGCCTGGCATGCGCCTTGGCAGGATCGTGTATGGGGGCATTGCCGGCGAGACCGTCTTTGTCTTCGTGATCGTGCCCAAGCGGTCGACGGAAACCTACGATGAGTACCGCACCTATCGCCGCAGCGTCCTCCACGCCTATGTGAAAACCGCTAAGTTGAAGGCCCCCCTGGGAACCGTCTTCGTAGGCATTGCTCTAGACAACCCGAACAAGGACTACGAGGGTGGTGCAGAGGACCTGATGGTCTACTCGCAGGAGTCTTGGAGCGCAGCCGACCTCGCCGAACTCGAGCGAATGCGCGTCGATCTGGGGTTGTGGAAAGGCAAAGATGAGCAGTGGCGTCTTCGCCAGGACGAGTTCCCTGGTGACGACCAGAGGGTGGCGCTCCGAAGGGTGGTCGACGAAGAGGCGTCGGATCGGAAGCGCGACGCAGGCAAAAGCCGGAAGGCCGAGAAGCGGCAGCTCAAGGCCCAGTACGCCGCCAAGCGGCGCAACCGCAAGAGGAAGTAGGCTACGCAGCCCTTCCCCTAGCGCATGCCTGCCAGCAGCGCCACGAGCAGTGCGATCCCGCCTTATGGCACTGCTGGAGGTTGCCTTCTTGGCCTCCACGACGGGCAGGTTGTGTTTGCTCAGTGGGTGTTCTAGGACTGCCGAACGGTTCAGGGCAGCGGATTTGCATTCGCTGCAGCAAGTGCCGGGTGGACAGCGCAAGTTTGACCGTTCGAGCAGCAGACGTTCCACCGCGCGATGATGCGACGTGGCCGGGCTGACAAGCTGGACGACTGCTGCGCTCCCTACGCCAGTCATTGGTGTAGCCACGACATCAGAAGAGCCGATGACGGCTTCATGACACGCACCGTGAACTCGGCCGGAAGCCGCTAATCACGGCACCCGCTGCCGAGCAGACCTCCACAATTTGAAGGACGGCTGAAGACTGGGTGCGGCTGTTCAGCTTCGGCCGCTGAACGACTGCCCGGACCGGAAGCCGCCGTTCGTGGGGTAGCGCTCTGGATGACCGCTGGGCCTCCAGGACCGGTCGGTCGAGCAAGGCCGCTCTCGGCCCGGTCCGGGAACGACTGCTTCTACCCGAGACGGCCGTCGGCACTCGACCCTCAGCTGCCATTCGCGGTTCTCTGAACCCGCCCGACAGCCAAGCCTCGGCCCAACGTGCTTCGTGTCCAGGAAGCAGCCGTTCGCGGCCACCAGGACTCGACCCAAAGCGGGCGCCCGACCGCCCTGATTCCCTGATTGATAGCTGCTAAGCGGTCCTCCGTTGTTGCCACCGTGGCCTTCCTCGTGTTTGAGCCCGGCAGCGTTGGGCAATTCGCTCGTCAGCTCGGGCTGCACCACCGACAGCATCGGCGTGACCAACTCGGGATGCACGGTCGGCAGGAAGTGAAGCGGGATCGGCGGTGACAGCGCTCTCCGCCGCATCGGCACAGAGGGGAGGGAGCAATCGACGAGGTCGGTCGGCCGCCACGACCTGCGTCCAGCGCCGCAAGACAAGAGGAAGCCGACGGGCAGCACGCGGGCCGCAAGAAAACCTCACGCGCCGCCAATCAGGCGGCGCGCCTCCAGTGCCCTCGGCCCTGCACGGAATCCTGACGGCGATCGTCAGACCTTGCGCCGCCTAGCGACGGCCAACCCGGCCATCGCCAAGCCGACTAGGCCGACGGAGCCGGGCTCGGGCACGCTTCCACCGGCGACATCGAAGGTGAAGTTGCCAAAGCCGAATCCATTGCCGGTGCTCGAGTCGTCGAACACCAGCCGCGTGATGGTGGCACCGCCGAAGCCGAAACTGCCTATGCCGGTGATGTTCAGCCTGCTCACCAACGTTGAGCCGTCGTATGCGTCAACGAGTGCGTTGTCGCCCGGATTGAAGAACGCAGCCTCGAAGACTAGGTTGGTCACCGCGCTGGAGAAGTCAAGGGTCCAGTCGGCCCGACAGCCACTGCTCAGCGCACAGATCCCGCCATATGAGGTGAATGCGCCGAAGTCGCCGGGACGGTAGACGTACACTGTCCCGCCAGATACGTTGATGGTGCCGATGCCCGATGTCAGGGTCGGCGCGCCGGTGTCGCCACGGGCAAACCCGCTGAAATCCAGCGCCGCGGCGTGCGATGCGACGGTGCCAGCCGAAAGGGCTAGTGCAGTGACGATGGAAAGCACTCGGGCAAAAGACATCGCAAACTTCCAGTCTGACATGAAGTTGAGCAGCCGAAGCAAATCGGGTGCCATGTCCCTCGCCATCCTGGCATTTCAAAGGGTTACGGCGGTCTCGGTGGAACCGGACATCGCCGGAGCCGCGCCGGTGTAAAGCAGGCCGACAGTACGCGGGCTCGCGCATCGAACTTTCGTGCAATGCGCTGAGCCAGCGCTCTCCCCAGGCCTCCTGCGCTCGGCGCGGGGCCGCCGCCAGTCCGGTATGCTCAAAAGGCGTCATCCACGAGCAACTCTTGATAGCCGGGTCAAGACTAAGACGACCCCAGACTCGACGCCGGAAACCTGTCGTTCAGCCGCTCGCCGCGGACACGACTGGACGCGCGGGGCGACCGACCGGTAGTGGCCGGTTGCGTGGGTTCGAAGGTTGACCTGGTAGCTGCCCCACAGGCGCTCGCCTATGGTCTTGGATGTCAGCTGCCTGGCGACGCGAAGAACTCACGCACTCGGCCAATTGCGGGCAGACTTCAGTGACCGCTTGCGGGCCGTGCGATCCGGTTGCGACTCCCGGCCCTCGTCGACTCAGGGCTATACGACCACGTCAGCTTTTGATGCTGCCGTCTAAAGCACATTGGGCGTCACCGTCATACTCGAAACCGTTCGACACGAACGTCTGCCATGACTCCACCACTGTCTGGGATCGACCACGTTCACGTTTTCGTGCGGGATCGGAATGCCGCAGAGCGCTGGTACGCCCAAGTGCTCGGGCTTACCCGCTGTCCGAGCCTCGAGTTTTGGGCCGTGGACGGTGGTCCACTCACAGTGCAGGACTCAGCGAACACCGTTCACATCGCACTGTTTGAGCGGGCGCCTCAACCCAACCGAGCAACGATCGCCCTTCGAACCTCAGCAGCCGGGCTCCACAACTGGTTCACGCACTTGCAAGCCTCGGGACTGCGGGTAGAACTTGAAGACCATGAGGTTTCGTTCTCGATCTACTTTTCGGACCCGGACGGCAACCCGTACGAGATCACAACCTACGAGCACGCGGTGTTTGCCGCCGCGCGGTGATGCCCATAACCCTCGCTCAAGCGCAGCGCCAACGGACGGCCACCAAGCCCGGTCTGGCAGTACGCGCTATGTTGCCTCCACCAGGGCCCTGTCGCCCTGCCGCCGTCGCCAGCTTGGCTCGAACGTTAACCATCTCGTACGAAGGACCCACATGTCGTTCACGCGAATACTGACCAACATTTGCTCCGATCGTTTGAGCGAAAGTCGCGATTTCTATGTCGCGCTTCTTGGGTTTGAGGTCAACTACGACAGTGACTGGTATGTTCAGTTGCGCTGCCCTACAAATCACGAGCTTGAGTTCGGAATCATTGCCCGAACCAATAAGCTGGTTCCGGCAAGCTTTCAGAACGCACCAACGGGCATGTACGTCACGTTCGTAGTTCCAGACGTTGATGCCGTCTACTTCAAGGCAAAGGCCTTAGGTCTTGTCATTGCGCAAGAGCCGAAGAACGAGTTCTATGGCCAGCGGCGCTTCTTGACGGTTGATCCGAATGGCTGCCTCATTGATATCTGCAGCCCCTGGAGCGAGAGCGAAAAGTGAGCCCCTCGGCTTCTGTGCACCAGGCGGCGGACAGGCTACTGCATCCGACCACTTCCGGCGTCGGCTGAGCGGCGGCGTTGGGCATCGCAATCAAACCTTTGCGGCGATCATGCTTTCAATATCGGTCAAGGACTTTGCACGTCGCAGCGTGCTGTGCTGGCTCGCAACGGTTGACGAATCCGGTCAGCCGAACGTCTCTCCGAAGGAGATCTTTACCGTTTTTGACAGTGACCATCTCGTCATTGCAAACATCGCGTCGGCAGGGAGCGCGCGCAACATCGAGCGGAATGCTCGTGTGTGCGTCGCGTTCATCGACGTCTTTGCCCAGAAGGGTTTCAAAGTCACCGGCGCAGCCCGCAATGTCAGGAAAAATGACCCTGACTTCGTCCGCTGGGCGACTCAGCTCGTAGAAATGGCAGGCCCAAGGTTCGCCATTCAGAGCGTGTTTGTCGTGAAGGCGGTAGCTGTCGAGGCCATCCTGGCGCCAAGCTATCGGCTCTATCCCACCGAGACCACGGAAGAGTCCCAGGCCGCGTCTGCCATGCAGGCATACGGCGTGCGGCCGGTGCGGAGCGATGCCTGACCCCGCGCTCAAGCGCAGCGCCAACGGAAGGCCACCAAGCCCGGTCTGGCGGAACGCGGTACGTTGTCGCCAACCGGGCCCTGGCGCCCTGCCGTCATCGCCCGCTTTTTTCGAGCGTGAGCCGGCATGAGCACCTCGGCTCCTCGGTCATTCACACCATGAAGTGTCTCGTTGTGATAGCCCACCCGCTTGCGGACAGTGCCTGCCACGCCATGGCGCGTAGCGCCGTCGATGCGCTGACAAAAGCCGGTCATGAAGTACAGATCGAAGACCTCTACCAGTCTGAGTTTTCGCCTGCGTTAACAGCCAGTGAACGCCGGGGCTACTACGGCCCTGCCTTTGACGCTGCGTCCGTTCGGTCACAGGCCGACCGCTTGCTCTCCGCCGAAGCTATCGTGCTTGTTTTTCCTACTTGGTGGTTCAGCTTCCCCGCCATCTTGAAGGGCTGGTTTGACCGTGTCTGGGCGCCAGGTATCGCCTACGATCATGCGAGTGATCTCGGTCCAATCAAGCCGAGGCTCCACAAACTTGGGAAGGCTCTAGCTGTCACTTCGCTCGGCTCGCCTTGGTGGGTTGATCGTCTGGTGCTCTGGCAGCCCGTCAAGCGCGTGCTGAAAACCGCTCTCTTGGGAACGTGTGCGCCGGCTTGCAGATTCGAGATGCTGTCGCTCTACAAGGCGGAGCAATCAACGCCGGCCGAAATCGATCTGTTTTGTTCGCGTATTCAGCGAGTGCTTGCAAAGTGGTCGTAGTCGTCCAAATCTGCTGGCCAACACTGCGGCGCAGGGGACGCTGCGAGACAAGGCCGCGCACTAACCCTGACCTTGAACGACAGGCCGCAGGGCAACGATTTTCAGGATTTCCGAGTGATTCCAATACTTGAAACCCAAAGACTCCGTCTCGTCGCCCCCAGCGCGGCCTGCGCGGCAGCTTACGAGCTGTTCTACACAGACGGAGCAGCTTCAGGTGGGTACGGAGGCCCCATCTCAGCCGGCGCAGCCTGGGCACGTCTGTCTGCAGATCTCGGCTCTTGGTACCTCCAGGGCTTTGGCGTCTGGGCAGTCCAGCGCTCCTCGGACGGCGAGTATGTCGGCACCTGCGGCTTCTGGCAGGGCAGAGGCTGGCCACGCGAACTGACTTGGTGGCTGTTGCCACGGTATCGCGGTCAGGGTCTGGCCAAGGAGGCGTCCCACGCGGCAGTGCAGCATGCCTATGACGTCTTCGGGTGGGCAACCGTAGAAACCTACATGAACGACCACAACGCCGAGGCACTTGGCTTAGTTCTCAGGCTTGGCGGTCAACAAGTCAGGCGACAGAGCTTCCCCGACGGAGAGGAGCGCAATGTGTACGTACTGCCCCGGGCTGAGGACTGACCCTCGCTCAAGCTGACCCGCTACGACAGCCGCTGCCAGAGCGCGGGTTGAGCGGCGGCTTTGCGACGCCCGGTTCATTGTCACCGAGGACCGCTCCGGGTCGGCAAGCGCCGGTCGGGCGCGCGATCTCACCGCCGGAGAGCGGGCCCCCAAGTTGAGCGACCGGATAGCCGACGTCCGCGGTCGGCAGTTGCCGACCCGGAGTTGACCCCCGAAGGGCTGATCTCGCTGACCGAAAGCTGCCGCTCGAACCGACAGGCGTAGCCTACCTTACATGGGCGCCCTTCGTAGACGCATCCAGCTTGACCCTGCCGTGTTTTCTCATCTCTGCAACTTGGTATTCTTTTGGCCATGTTTGATCGCTGGCGTTACTACCCTGCGCTTGCGCCTTGACTGAACGGCCCGGCTATGACTCACTGTTCCCGGACTCTGTCAAAGATGGGATCAAGACACGAAAGCCGTCCACCTCAAGACCATCGCCAGGGTGGCGGAAGTAGCGCCACGCCGAGCGGCATTGATCTGGTGGGTCCCAGAGGCAGCCACCTCTGAGTCCAAAATTGCTCGCTATGCGCTCCCTCCGATTTCCCTTGCTACTCTCGTACGAACTAGGGCTAGTGCCCGCCGCGGGCTGAATCGGATAGGTTTGCTCGGGATCCAGTATCCATTCCGCGACTTGCCCGTGAAGATCGTAGAACCCGAACGGATTTGCCGGCTTCTCTCCAACCAGATGGGTACGCAAGGCGGAGTTCCCCTCATACCAACCAACACGCGCGAGGTCTGCCTCCTGATCTCCGCTCCAGAAAGTCGTGCTGGTTCCCGCGCGACATGCGCACTCCCACTCTGCTTCCGATGGGAGACGCGCGCCGCGCGCCCATTCGAACGAGGCAGATAGCCAGTCACAAAAGGCCACGGCTTCGTACCAGGTAACCCCTACCCTTGGGTGGTTCTGCAGTTCCTCGGCGCCAACACTCTCCCATTGCCACGGCGATTTTGCAGGATCGAATAGTGCGTACTGAGCGTTGGTCACTACAGTAGCGGACAACTGAAAGCCGTCTAGGTACTGCCTGTCACGGGGGTGCTCAGTGAATCGACCCTCGCCGTCCGGACTTCCCATCCAAAAGGTCCCTGAGGGAACTGCGCGCCACCACTCTACGCGGCCATCAAGGGGCGTATCCACATAGCGGAGAAGCGCTTGAGGTGGCTCAGGAATGTGATCAAAGAACCGAGTCAGCAAGCTCTCGATCTCACGACGCTGCTCTGGATAACGGTGCATTGCCTCACGTGCCGCCAGGTCCAGGAAGAACAGATCGGCGCCGTTACGAGTCTGTCGGCGTAGACGGTCGATCAGTCGCCATGCTCTGGCGCCATCCCCTATCAACTCTGGAAGACGCAGGAAGACCTGCCCCCGCTCGTCTGCCCTCTCTGTCGCCAAATCCAACACTTCTATGATCGTTGCTTCCTGGAGGCCTTGAGCTGTCGCAAGCGCACGAAGTCCGAGTGCCGGACTTTCGCGTACCAGCGCCGTCACGAGCTGGTCAGGTTGCTGAATTCTGCCGGTGAGAAGCGCGTACGGCTCGGCCCAGAGGCTCTCGGCACCGGCGATCTGCTTCGCATGGTTAAGAATCGCCTCCGCTCCGCCGCGCTTCCATTGGCCTTCCAGTTCTTCGGCGGCCAGTGCTTCGCGAAACGTGCGATGCCAGAAGCGCCAGTCCGACCCTGGACCGTCGTGGGGTCCGAGAATCCCGGTACGTTCGGCGATGTCGTCGAGCAAGAGTCTCATTGACTGGCGCCAGCGGGGAACGCGCTCCAAACTCTCGCGCAGCAAGTCGGCCCCTCTTTGGTACAGCCGCGTCTCGATTGCATCTCGTCCTTCGCTATCGCAGCTCTCTTCAGTCATCTTATAGCTCAACAAGCGAAGAACGTTGCGCGCGAGCTGTGGATGTTCTATCGGATGGGGTGTCGCTTTGTGCTTTCCGCCCAGCAACAATTCAAAAATCTGATCATAAAGGCGCGCGCGATTGCGCTGAGGAGGCGTACCCTGCTCAAGTAGAAGTGCTAACAATGTGAGATACAGCGGATTACCAGAAACGTCCCAAAGGTTTGAGTCTTCGCGAAGGACTGCGAGAGCCTCGGCTGCCCGCTCCTCGTCGGCTAGGCCCGTTTGGCGTCCGAACCAACGCGCAAGAAACTCCCTTCGCCCGGATTCATCAAGGGAAAGTAATTCCAGCTCTCGAAACTCACCCCCAGGTTTCCGATATCCAATCTGGCGGGATGTCACAACAATGGGGGTTCGCGGCCAGCGGGTGGATATGGCGCGAAGAATGGACTCGACTTCCTCTCGATCATCACTGGGCACCTCGTCGAGGCCATCCAGCAAGAGAAGCAGTCGCCCCTCGTTGGCCTCGCGCTCAAGCACGGCGGGCAGCCCATCGGCGGCATAGCCGGCACGACGTAGGCGCCGTGCGATGCGGTCAAATAGCCACTCGCGCTCACTTAACATGCGCGGGAGGGACTCGAAGACAGGCACCCAGGTACGCCCGGCTTCTCGTGCAAGCTCCGAAGCTAGATGCCGAACCAAGGTCGTTTTGCCCGCTCCAGGATCACCAAGAATCACCCAGCGTCCTGTGGCCCAGGGTGTATCCGTTGGAGACAGTGCCAGAACTTGTCGTATACCGCATGGCTGCGCAAGGCTTTGCTCCTTCACCCCTCGGACGGAACCCTTGGCCCACTCTCGCCGCAGTTCGAGCTTTACGTACACGCGATCAAGCAGATCGAACTCGGCCTTCTGCTGGAAGTAGGGGACAAGGAGTTCGTGGTCGGTAGCGACCTGTCGCAGGTAGTCTCCGAGCAAGCCTGCATGCGGTGCAGACTCGCGAAGGCGCTTCAGCTGGGTCTGGAGCAACCTCAATGGTTCGACCCCTTGGGGATCATCGTCCTCGAACGCTTTGAGTAGCCCAGTAACGATCCGCAGTCCAGCGGCTACGCGATCGTCAGCGCCGGTCCCGGCGACAATCAGAGCCGAGGCTGCGCATAACGTGCTCGAGTGGCCTTCGAATGCGAAGTCTGAGATACCCACCGCATTCGCGATTGAGCCCTGGAGGGATCTCTTGCGCATGCGCGGGTCCAGCCAACCCAAGAGTTCGCTCCGAAGCCTCGCTGGCAGCACGTCAACGGGCGATTGGGGGATCGAGAGCCCAGGTGGGAGCGCCGGCAGATCGCGAGGAGACTGGCCCAACAGTCCCGCGAGCAATCGGCGCAAGCCCTCGCGGTACTTCACCTCGTCGTGTTCCGCAAAGTCTACCCATTGCATCTGGGCCAGGAAGGGCGGTAGCGGAGAATCGACCAGCCGTACTAGGTGTACGTGCCCGCGCGCCCAATTGTTGCGGGTGGCAATGAAGCTGCCCCATTCATCCTCCACCCGCGAAGATGCGAGCGATTCAGGAGTAACTACCAAGACAAGGTGCTCTGCCGAACCAACACCCTCTTGAAGTTGTGCCACCCAAGAACGGCCGCTGCCTAGATCTGCTAGATCGACGAACGCCTCATAGGGCGCTGCTCCGCAGTGCTGCAGGCACGCCTCTAGGTTCTGCCTTAAGAGGCCCACCCACTCTTTGTACCGATGGGCGTAGCTCAGAAAGGCACGATATCTGTCAGCCACGTATGCCTCACCTTTCAGACGACCTCAAGTCGACGCAATGTCTCTTCGTCGGGTTCGCCAGCGTAGAAAGCCGACAGTGCAAGTGCGAAAACAGGCTGATATGGCGCCACTCTATCAAACAGGGTTAGACACGACCGGAACTTCAGGGCGTCGACGTCACCAAGGATCTCGCTTGCGGCACGACCCTTGTGATCGAGGATAGTTATCACACATTCGACCAAGCGTGGGCCGAGAACGGGATGGGCAAGGTACTCGAGAGCCTCGCTTTGATCCTGAATGCCGTAGAAATCAGCTAAGTGACTCGTCCCGAGTCCACGTAGCTGTGGCAAGGTATACCAAATCCAGTGCGATCTCTTGCTTCCAGCAGCTAGTTCAGAAAGCGCGCGCGGATAGTTCAATTCCTGTGCCCGTAAAAAGCGTTCCAGGCCGGTAATCCGTTCGCTCATTCTTGCCTTGCTCAATGGCGGAAGCAGCTCACCGCGAACTACTCATTAGCACCAACGACGTCGAAAGAAGGCTACCGCTGGCCGCGTCACTTTGGGTTGGTACACCGTTATAGAGATCGACCGCGGGGCAGCCAGCTTCCAACTGCTCAGGTGGCTATCGCGCTGCCCGCCCCACAGACCGCCTGAATCAATCGTGCCACGGCAACGGGGGCGCCGCAAGCCGCCCTTGGCCAGCGACTGCTGATGGCCGGGTCCTGGAGGTCGCGAACGGCTGCTTCACGGCCGCGAAGCGCGTTGAGCGGAGGCCTGGCTGTCGGGCAGCTTCGGAGAAGCTCGGACGGCAGCAAGGGGTCGACAGGTTGAGTTCAGTCAGAAGAGAAGCGGTCATCGACATGGTCGTTGCCGCACAGGCGAAGACCTACTGCCGCTTCACTTCGTAAAGCAGACCGTCGTACTCGCCGGAGCCTTATGGTGCAGTGACTGCTTGGTGGCGGTCAGCGCCAGTGTGGCCTGCGGCGTCGACAGACCGCAACCGCTGCACAGGCGTCCGTCGCGGGCGCTGGTCATGGTCGGCGAACTTTGGGGAAGGTTACTTCAGTCTAGCGCCTCCGCTGACCGGCACGTTTTAGAGCGGCGCTGCTGGCTACACGTTGTTCCGCAGGCGTGTCACGTTTGCAGCTTTTGTAATTCGTGCACCCGTAGAAGCTTCCGTACCGCCCAGAGCGAAGCGTCAGAAACCCCACGCCGCATTTTGGGCAGAGCTTGTCCGCAGTTTCAACTCCATCGGCATCGAAAACCTTCAGGCCGAAGTCCCTGACCAACTCACTGATGAAGGATGACTCCTGCCGTTCCACTGTTACGAGCGTCACGGTTTGCTTGGCCCGTGTCAGTGCTACGTAGAAGAGCCGCCTTTCCTCCGAGAACTCGAAGTCGTCGCCGCTGGGCATCGCAAGCTGCAGCACAGGATCGTCCTCGACCCGGCTGGGGAAGCCCATCGTCTCGGACGTGATGCGAGGCAGGATGACGTGATCTGCCTCCAAGCCTTTGGAGGCGTGCACTGTGATGAACTGAACGTCTGCGCCAGGCGCGCTGTTGATCGAAGGTACGTAGACCTCATCGCGCCGGTACCGGCCCAACACGTAGATCTTCAGCCGGCGGCCAGTTTGCACATGCTCCTGTGCTAGCTCTTGCACTCGAGCAGCGACGGCGGCCCGAACCTGGCGCTCATCCTTGACGCTGACGATGCGAATGGGGTTTTCGGCATTGGGCTTTGCCGAGCGCACGCGCTTGCGGATCTGCTTGGGATTCTTCTGCACGAACCTACTGCTGATGTCGCACAGTGACTGAGGACATCGGAAGGTGGTTTCGAGCTTGAGGGTGACGGCCTTGCCGAAACGGCTCTCGAAACCCGTCATCACCCCAAGATCGGCTCCCGCGAAGCGGTTGATGCTCTGCCAGTCATCACCTACAGCGAAGAGATGGCGACCCGGCTTGTTGACCAGGCCTGCCACCATCCTTGCGCGTGCCTGGCTGGCGTCTTGGAACTCATCGACCATCACGAGTTCGTACGGGCTTTCCCAGCGACCTTGCTCGATGCAATCGGCAGCTTGGTTGAGCATGTCCTCAAAGTCGATGCAGCGGGCTTCTCGGAGGCGCTGCTCCCACCGCTCCCAAAGCATTTCCGCGATCCTCAGGAACATGGCATGCCGGAACCTGAAGGGTCCGGCCACGCCGCTTTCCAAGCGTTGCCGCAAGTCCTCGATGCTCAGACGGTTGCTTTTGACGTGAGTGAGGAACGACCGCATGGTGCGAGCCACGCGAGGGTTCTCGATGGGCTTACGCCCCTGCACATCGCGGTCGGGATTGGGGTCGAGGACGATCCCCATGCGGGTGAGCTCTGTCTCGAGGTACTGGAAGGCTTTGCCGGACCACAGGTCGGCCATGCTGGTTTCCAGGAGGGTCGTCCCGTGAGTCGCATGCAAGGCGCGCTTCCAAGCCATCCCTTCCTTGTAGCCAACAAACTCCGCGGGCGGCTCCCCCTTGGCGTCAACAGCCCAGTGCTCGAGGTAGGCATCGATATCGGGGAAGTAGAAGTCCGGTCTGTACTGCCGGTGCTTTGCATCGGCGGTATCGATGCGGTAAGGCTCCTCGTAGTCGTAGCGAACGCCGTTGTAGAAGAGCCAGTTGGCAAGGACCATCTCGCCACGGCTCTTGACCACCTCTCCGTTCAGGGTCCAGAAGCCGCCGGTGCCGGTTTTCCGGTTCCAGCTGTCCGGGTTCTCCTGCTCTTTGCCGAACTTGGGAAGATCCTGGCCGAAGACCAGTCGGAAGAGATCCCACTGAACTCTGAAGATGGGGTCCACGTCCCTGAGTTCGTCAACCATCTGCAGGAGCTCTGCAAGGTCTTGTCCGTTCTCGCACCACGGGGCCAGCGAAGGCTTGCGACCCGTTGCGGCGCCGATGACCTCGAGCCCGAAAGCGTGGAAGGTCTTGGCAACGATCTGGTCTGCCTGTAGACCGAGTGGCACCAGGCGCGCATGGAGACGTTCCCGCAGCTCCTTCGCAGCGTCGTTGTTGAAGGCCAGCAGCAGCATGCGGTCTGCCGCGAAGTAGCCTCGCTGCAGCGCATAGCCGGCCTTGGCCACCATGACGCTGGTTTTTCCGGAACCGGCAGAGGCCACCAGCAATACGCGGTTGTCAAAACAAATGACGGCCTCGGCCTGCTCCTCGGTCAGCGGCGATTTCTCGACACGGTCGAAGAAGTACCTGGAGTCCAGCATCTCCTTGGTCAGGTGGTGCCTGTTGAGTCGGTCTGCGTGCTCCGAGAACGGTTGGCGCCAGTACGAGACTGCGTCCTGAAGCGCTGGGTCCAAGGTCCGCAGTTGCTGCTCCATCTCCGGCACCGCGAGCATTTGCGCCAGCTCGGTGGGTTTACTGGCGGTGACCTCGGCCTTGAACTCTTCGCTGAGCCACCCACGGGCTTGGAGTTGCTGAACGCATCGGGCCTTTGTTTGCGTCGCCCAGTCTGCGACCAGTGAGGCCTGTGGCCTGAGCTTGCGGACCAGCTCCGTCAGGTGCTGTTGATGACGAACCTTGGCAACCGCAGCCTGCACGGCCTCTTGCATGTGCCTCGCCGCAGCGTTCGTGATGCCCCCGAGGCTGACGCTCTTGCCGCTCTGGCGACCGATGGTGACTGAGGCCCAGATCATCCCTGGCCTGACATCCATGTCT
The DNA here is from genome assembly GCA_963750785.1 of uncultured beta proteobacterium. Lineage (GTDB taxonomy): Bacteria > Pseudomonadota > Gammaproteobacteria > Burkholderiales > Burkholderiaceae_C > Rubrivivax. Next base: position 97,721 of record CAVVSC010000020.1, read on the forward strand.
TCCAGCCGCAGAACGGGGCCGGAGGCTGTCTTGTCAGCCACGACAAGGCTGAAGCTGTCGCCGTCTAAAGACAGGGTCCAGCGCGGGCCTGAAGTGAAGAGCAGTCCGAGAGTCGATGACTCCCACATCTGGGACATTGGCGGTGCTTGGCGTTGGGCGTCGTGAACACAGAGACTACCCGCTTGGACCGTTGTTTTCGAGGGTTGCGCTCAAGCCTCCGCACGCGAGCAGCCCCGCGCGCAAAGGACCTCCGACAGCGGTGCTACCGACTCATCAGGACCGGGTACTACCCGAGCTCTGCGAGGTTACCTTCAGCCGGCTGACGCCCCGTACGGCAAGCGTACGGGCCTGTGCCGCGTACCGCGAATCGCCGAGGCTCGAACCTCACTCGCGTCCGTGCTCGTGCGAGAACGGATCGTCATCGTGGTGATGAGCGTGCGAGTCGTCGTGGTGGTGGTTAACAAGTTGTTCGTCGTGCCCCGCGGGCCCGAAATCAGGCTCGTGAATAGGACTGCACTCGCCGGCACTGTGGGCGTCATGGGGCCAAGGCGCCTCGTCGTGCAAGTGGACATCCAGATCCACGAACTTGCTTTCGTGGGTCGGTCGGCGTTCGTCGATCCATGGCGAGATGTCGGGCTCCAAAGCCTGCTGTCGACGCGCCTCGTCGTCCGCGTCGAAGGCTCTCGCTCTGGATTCCACTGGCCAGGTTTGCGGACGCTGGGGCCGGTACTCGGCTCGGGCCGCAACCGGACCTTCAAGTCGCGCAGCGACGATCCCATCGGGGTGCCCGTACATCCGCGCGCGGTGAGTCCGCAGGTCGACGCCCTGCATTGACGCGCCGAACTTGTCGCTGGCGTCAATGACCGCGCCGCAGAGTCGTTGCAGCAGATTCATCTGTGCCTCCGTTGCTGTGCGATGGGAGGCAGTGCTGCCGGCCCGTCGGTGATGAGGGACCGCGTTTTGGGCTGAAGCCACTGCTGCAGCGCGCCGAAGCACGCGGTACCGCATGACAGCGGAGTCCGCGAATGTTGTCAATAGACACGTGTCTATTGGGTACGCGATCGAGACAGTCGGCGCCCATGCGCCCCAGCCGAAACCTCCCCTTGATCCAGGCCTTCTCGGCCGTCCTCAAGGCGCGCCGCCTGGAGCTGGGCTTGACTCAGGAAGACCTGGCCGGCCTCATCGAGCTCGACAGGCCGTACATCACGATGTTGGAAGCTGGCCGCAAGCAGCCCACGCTCAGCGTGCTTTGGCGGATCTCAGCGGGCCTGCAGCTCAGTGCAGGCGAGCTCGCTGCCCGTGTGGATGCACAGCTGGCCCTGGCCAACCGCCTGCACCCACCGACTCACGTATAGCGTTTAGCGATTCCCGACGAGCTGCCGTCGCAGAGTGACGGCAGCTGGCCGAGGTCGCGGTTTGCTGACGGCTGCACAGTACCGCGGCGGGGCAACATTCGGGAGCTGCCACGCGCCGCAAGCCGAAGCCCGTGCCAGCCCGTTCAGGCCGAAGAGCTTCAGGTGCTCAACTTCTTGCGAACGGCCTTGAGCTCCGCCTCGATCGCGGGCAGGACAACGGGATTCAGGTCCAGTCGCCCTTGCTGCTGCTCGCACAGCTCACGAACCTGTTCATAGAGCTTGGTGAGCTCAGGCGGCAGACGAAACGCAATGGTCTTGGTGGGCTCGGTGGACTTGGGAACGAACGGCATGGCGGTCTGATGATGTTGGTAAAAAGATCTCTACGTGGCTCACAGAGCAATGCCAAGGTGGTCCGGCGTAGAGGCCACTGGGTGCGACGCAATCGTGGTGAACACCACTCACGAGTGGCCAAGTCCCGGGCCATCCTTGGGTGCGCCTCCCGTCATTCCAGGACGGGGCACTTGCCGGCCGGTGTTAACAGCTTGTTTACGTGGCACAACCGGCTTTGTTTGGTGAGCAGCAACAAGCTTGGCGGCCTTGAAGCCGATCATTGCCGGCAGCTGCTCCGGATCATGGCCAGGCCAGTCTGACTTCACCTTCGCGAGCCACAGCTTGCTGGCATTCTTCAGGATGCGTTTCAGCTGCCTTCGTACCCCGCCAAACATGGGGTACAGCGCAACGGCGCGGTTCGTGTGTCGGATGACTTCGAATCTCTCGCGTTGCTCGACCAGCCGCGTGAGATGTCGAGCCAGACCAACCTCCACATGCTGCTGTAAACGCCAGGTCCAGGTGTAATCGCCGCGCGGCCTGGGTTCGCGCACCATGACGAAGGAACTCAACTCTGGGAGGCTGCTTCCCCAGTTCTGCCGGTGCCATGGCGACACCTTGGGCATCGTCAACGCATCGGGTGTCGCCATCAGCATGAACTCGCGCATGCCGGGACTCCCGAACACGGGACAACAAAGGGCCACGGCATTGGCCAGGTTGCGCTGCTTGCGATCCTGACGCTTCCAAGCAGGCAGGCCTGTTCCTAGCTCCTCGGCCCATCGATCGCCGATCGGTCGAACCCTGTCGATACCCTCCGTGAACGAAACCCACAAGGTGTAGCCAGACTGCCAGTGACGCTGGACCGCTCGAAGTGCTGAAGTGATGTCTTCGTATTCGCGCATGAACGGCAGTCTAGACATCGAGCTTCTTATACGCTTTGGCGCGGCCGCCTATCACGGGACCTACAACGCAATAGCTCCGTCGGGCTACCGAGTTAAATGAAGGTCGTGGGCCAGACAAGCTCAAGGCGGTCCTGAATTCCGCGCAACTCATCAGCTTCGGGCAACAGGAGAAACTGGTGCGGCATCTGCTCCCTGCGGGAGGCGCCTGCCCTGGATGGCTCAGACGAGGCCTTCTGGGGCAGGCGCCACCTGCACAGCCACCCGTTTTCTCTCGGCGCACACTGCGCCAGGGGCTGCCAAGCCCCACGCCCCTTGGCCGCCAGCCTTGGGGAATTTGCTCGTTGGCGCCCGGTGCAGTGAAAGTTGCACGCCGGGTGCGAGGGCGAGCTGAGGGGGTAATAGTGGCGCACCCGCGCTGCAGTAAACCTCTCAGTTCAGCCCACCAAAGTGGGGACGTCAGGCTCGCCGTATTGGAGCCTGGCTCCTGGGAGGTGTGCGAATCAGGAAACGGCATCTGGAAGGAAATGACCAGATGACCTGGTCGCGGTGAAAGGTGGTGCAAGCCCACCCCTTGGAGGCGCAGGAAACTGCGCAACGAGTGCCGGTGACGATGGCGATCCATGCGGGGTAACGCCCCGCGTCGGCTTCACAGGCAAGCGCCTGGAGGAGTCGGTGGCGCTGAAGGTGACGGGGGTCGCGCCCCATAGCCGGAAGCCTAGTTCGGTAGCGCAAACGTTTAAGGCGTCCGCAAGGATGCTTTCCGGACAGTCTGAAAGGTCGCCTCAGGGCGGCTGATAGGTGCTAGGGCCGACGGGCCTGCGAATGACCAGAACGGCAGCTTGGGCGTAAGCGGATCGCTTTACGACCTTCGGACCGCCGAAACCTTGGGGATGCGCCAAGGGATCGATCCAAGCATAGCCGGGTCACATCTAGGACTGATAGAAGTAGCCGCGATCTAACTGAGCAAGTCCCGTGTCTTCGCCTGGAGTGGCATCCAGGCGGCAACGGCAGTAGCGCGCCGTGGTAGGGACATAGGGGCAGGGGCGTTGTCTGTGTAGGCACAAAAGGCCTGGCCGAAAGCCAGTGCTGAGGCGAGAAGCCAGCCATCGGGTGGCACCGATGGCGCCGACAGGCAGAGCGAGCAGAGAAGAGAAAACGGACGGGGCCTGACAGCCCCATGGGGAGCAGCGTGGGATGACAACCATGCTGCGTAGGTTTCACGGGTTGACCGCCCGGAAACGGTTCTGCGTATCTGCAGAACGAGACGGTGGAGAGGCGTGCGCTCATGGCGCGCTCGATCCTCCGGGCAAGACCAGGCCGCCTTCGGGTGGCCGCTCAAGGCGCAAGGGCAAAGCCCGCGCCGGCCGCAGGCTGACCGCCTGCAACTGGTCTGGTTGGACGCGCGCGGCTTCGGCCCCGCTCATCAACCCCAGATCGATGGCAAGCCGCCATCGCATGACCCAAGACCCGGGTCAGCATCGTCAGGAGGCCTGGACAGCTCCCTGATGTCGTCAAGCGAGGTCCATCGCCGTGCCCTTCGGGGCGGCGGTGGAAACCGTACGGCGGGACCAGTTCCCGACGAGCCGCGGACCCTTCGGGGCAACCGAGGTTTGACGAACCATGCATGTCCTATCGGCCTCCTCTGCTTCGGCAGGGGGGGCCATTTTCTTTGGTGAAGCGCAGGCCCAGGGTTCACGACACCTGGGCAAACCGAGGCCCGACGGCGCATCGGGCAGCCGCGGACCTTCGCCACGGCAACGCAGCCACTGGCGGCTGACTTCAGGCCTGCGTGTGCCTCGGACGTCTCCTGAGGGCATGGTGCGCTGGCCCACGAGTCCGGTGGACTCGTGGGTGAGGCGGTAGCGGCCGGCCCGGCAGGGCTTCGAACCGCTCCAGGCGGTTCGAACCGCGTAGCCCGCCGAACGCATGTCCTCAGCTGAGGTGCAGGCCAGTGGATTTGCCCACCTCAACCGGCGGGTCCGACCGGGGGGGCGAGCGGCGACGTAGGCACCGAAACCTCTGGTGACCCGCCCCCGCCGAAGGATTGCAGTCTGGCCCTACGACTCCAAGGAGGCCGTGGCAGTAACCGCCTCGAACTGCTCCAGGATCTCTGGCGTCCGCGATCGCAGGAACCTCGCCACCGCTTGGTTCCCGAGCAGCTTGACGAGGTAGCCACGCACGAGGACCAGGGTCAGGACATCCTGCCCATAGCTTTGCTCGACCAGCTTGTACTGGCCCTGGAGGCTGCTCATCTCACGCTCCATGCGGGCCATCTGCTCCTTGGAGACCCCGGCCAGTTTTCGGGGTTTCTTGCCTGCGACCAGCAGTTCCGGTGGCGTGGCAGCCAGGAGCGCCTCCGCATAGGCCACAGTCATGGTGTTCGCAGACACCAGCAGCTCGACACACTCGACCTGCCGGGTCGGCTTCATCTTGCGGATCACCCGGGACAACTCCGCCGAGAACTGGCGGTCCTCAAGCAGCGCACAGGCCTCCGGACAGACCCCGTCCAGCAGGTTCAGCACTGCGTTCAGCCAAAGCAGCGGGTGCAACAGCATCCGATTTGCCGCTCAAGTTTTGCTTTCCGTTCACTGTGACCGAGCCCGGCCCGGAAAGAAATGGCCAACTTGGAACCACGTCGTCGCCAGCTTGCAGAACCTGCGGTTCTGCCCGCGGGTCGCTCCAGCACACATCCATCGCTGATCCGGGGTCTTCCTCTCCCAGGACGGACAGGTCGTCCACGTGCTCCGCATGGCTGGGCAATCGGTCAGGCGGCACGGCGCACCATCATTTCCTTGATCTTTCCGATGGCCAATGCCGGGTTCAGCCCTTTGGGGCAAACGTCGGTGCAGTTCAGGATCGTCCGGCAGCGGAACAGGCGGTAAGGGTCCTGAAGATCGTCCAGCCTCTGGCCGCTGGCCTGGTCGCGACTGTCCACCAGGAAGCGGTAGGCCTGCAGCAGCCCCGCCGGCCCGACGTATTTGTCGGGGTTCCACCAGAAGCTGGGGCAGGCGCTGGAGCAACAGGCGCACAGGATGCATTCGTACAGGCCATTGAGTTCCTCTCGGGCCTCGGGCGCCTGCAAGCGCTCGCGCTCCGGGGGCGGGTCGTCATTCACCAGCCATGGCTTGATGGAGTGGTACTGCTTGAAGAATCCTGTCATGTCGACAAACAGGTCGCGGATCACGGGCAGACCCGGCAGTGGCTTCAGCACCACGGTACTCGGCAGCGAGCGCATGTTGGTCACACAGGCCAGGCCGTTCTTGCCGTTGATGTTCATGGCGTCCGAGCCGCAGATGCCTTCGCGGCAGGAACGGCGGAAGCTCAGGCTCGGATCAATCGCCTTCAGGCGCGTCAGCACGTCCAGCAACATGCGGTCAGCGCCGCTCACCTCCAGTTCCATCACCTGCATTCGAGGCTTCTCGTCAGCGTCTGGGTCGTAGCGAAAGATGTGGAAGGTGTGCATGGTGGCGTTCAGAGTGTCGGCGGGCGGAGGTAACGGTCGGCCCGATCGACCAGACTCAGCATCTCGTCGGCCGCTCGCAGGGTGATCGGGTGCTGGGTGAAGCCGGCTCGCGGTGAGATGTAGGTCGCCATGCCTCGAGCGAGGACCAGTTGTCGGTCAGGTGCCTCGGCCAGCAGCGCGATGATCAGGTTCTCCAACGCGATCACGCGAATACGCAACTGGACCAACTCTGCGTTCGTCAGTGGGGAGTCTTCAGGCGCCAGCTCGTCCTGCCTCGAGGAGGGAGCGGAGCTCCTACCAGGTTCGAATCGGGAAGTCATGGTCACTGGGCTGGTCATCGTGAAGGGGGTACGTACGCCCCCAGATGCCTAGCCTGCACTCAAGCAGACCTTGGCTTCCGTACGGCAGCGCACTCAGGGGCGCGCCCGGCCGTCGAGTTTCAGCGCATTCGATCCGGAGTTGGCTGAACGCACCCCATGCGCGTATGATGGCAAGTATTCGATTACTTACTTAAGGTCCACAGAAGGACTTGCCATGCAAACCAGACTGCCCACCGAGGAGCGCCAGGCGGAGATCGTCGCGGCCGCGTTGAACCTGGCCCGGGATATCAGTCCAGTGTCGATCACCACGGGCGACATCGCTACCGCGGTCGGCGTCACCCAGGGTGCCGTGTTCAAGCACTTTCCCACCAAGGAAGCCATCTGGGTGGCGGCGATGGCGTGGGTGCACGAAAGCCTGCTGGCCAGGATGAACGAAGCCGCGCAGGCGCAGACCTCGGCCGTGCGGGCACTCGAAGCGGTGTTCCGGGCCCATGTGGACTTTGTGGTCGCACATCCTGGCGCACCCAGGATCATCTTCCACGAGCTGCAGCAGTCCACCGATTCCCCAGTGAAGCAGGAAGTCCGCGCGCTGCTTCAGGCCTATCGGCGGCTGCTGCTGAGTCAGTTCAAGCTGGGCGTGAGGTCGGGCGAATTGCCAACCGATCTCGACCCCGATGCCGCGGCCACGACGCTGGTCGGCATCGTCCAGGGCCTCGTGATGCAGTCGATGCTGACCGGCAAACCCGCGGCGATGAAGACGCAGGCCGATGGCGTGTTCGCCATCTACCTTCGCGGCATCCGGGCGGCAGCATGAAGATCCCCTCGAACTGGTGGCGCCGGCTCGGGCTGGGCTCGCTCGGGGTGCTGCTGATCGCTGCGCTGGGCTATGTCGTCATGCGCTCAGGGCCCCTGGCGCCTACCCGTGTGACGGTCACACAGGCCAGCGTAGGCAGCCTGTCGCCATCGCTGTTCGGCATTGGCACGGTTGAGGCGCGTCGCGCCTACCTGATCGGTCCGACCGTGGCCGGCCGCGTCAGCAAGGTCTTGGTCGATGTGGGAGATGCGGTCACGTCTGGCCAGTTGCTGGCCGAGATGGACCCGGTGGATCTGGACGAGCGCGCCAGAGCCCTGGAGGCCTCGTTGGCGCGGTCGTCGAGCGTGGTCGCCGCGGCACAGGCGCAGCGGCGGGATGCGCAGGCGCGCAGCGAACTGGCGGCCATCACGGCGCGTCGGTATGTCGAACTGGGTGCGCAGAAGTTCATGAGCGCTGGCGCGGTCGAGGCCAAGCAGCAGGAGCAGGCCTCGGCCGATGCCGCCGTGGCTACAGCCGACGCCAACCTGGCGGCCGCGCGCCAGGACACCCAGCGCCTGGCCGCCGAACGTGCGGGCCTGCGGCAGCAGCGCGACAACGTGCGCCTGCTGGCTCCCGCCGCGGGCGTGGTCATCAGCCGCGATGCCGAGACCGGGTCCACCGTGGTGGCGGGGCAAGCCGTGCTGCGGCTCATCGAGCCTTCGTCCTTGTGGATCCGGGTGCGGCTGGACCAGGGTCGCTCGAGCGGTCTGGCCGCCGGTCTGCCTGCCTCGATCGTGCTGCGATCGAAGCCGGGTGTGCGCTTGTCGGGCAAGGTGGCCCGGGTGGAGGCCACCAGCGACAGCATCACCGAGGAGCGCGTGGCCCTGGTTTCCCTGGACACCCTGCCCCAGGGCCTGTCCACCGGGGAACTGGCTGAGGTCACCTTGACGCTGCCTGCCACGGCCGCGGCCGTGCTGCTGCCCAACCCCGCGCTGCAACGTCAAGCCGATCAGGTCGGCGTGTGGCGCATCGAAGGCGGCAAGCCGACGTTCGCGCCGGTGCGCATCGGGCTGACCAGCCTCGACGGCCAGGTGCAGGTGCTCGAAGGCCTGAAAGCCGGTGACGAGGTGGTGGTCTACAGCGAGAAGGCGATCACGGCCGGCAGCCGCATCAAGATCGTCGACCAGCTCGCCGGCAGCAAGCCATGATCAGCCTGGCCGGCCGCGACATCCTGCATTCCTGGGGCAAGTTCGTGCTCACCGGCATCGGCCTGGGTCTGCTGATCGGCGTGACGCTGACGATGGCCGGGGTCTACCGCGGCATGGTGGACGACGCGCGTGCCTTGCTCGACAACAGCGGCGCCGACCTCTGGGTGGTGCAGCAGGACACGCAGGGGCCGTACGCGGAGTCGTCCAGCCTGCGCGACGACGTGGTGCGCAGCGTGCTCGGCTTGCCGGGCGTGGTGCGTGCCGCCAACGTCACCTACCTGACGATGCAGGTGCGTGCGAGCGTTGGGCGAGACGCCGGCCGCGAAGTACGCGCCATGATCGTCGGCTTCGAGCCGGGCCAGCCGGGCGAACCCGGCTACCTGGTAGCAGGCCGCCACATCACGCGCAGCCACTACGAGGCCGTGGTGGACGTGCGCACCGGCTTCACGCTGGGCGAGCGCATCCGCATCCGGCGCCACGACTACACGGTGGTGGGCCTGACCCAGCGCATGGTCTCGTCGGGCGGCGACCCGATGGTCTTCATTCCGCTGAAGGACGCGCAGGAAGCGCAGTTCCTGAAGGACAACGACGCCATCCTGAACGATCGCGCCCGCACGGCTGCCAACCCGGCGCTCAATCGGCCGGGCGTGCCCGGCATGCTGGAGGCCATCCAGGCCTCGCAGGCCGCCAACCACAACGTCAACACTGTGCTGGTGCAGGTGCAGCCCGGTGTGCCGGCCGAGACCGTGGCCGAACCGATTCGGCGCTGGAAGCACCTGGAGGCCTACACGCGCGCGCAGATGGAAGAGATCCTGATCGCCAAGCTGATCGCCACGTCGGCGAAGCAGATCGGCATGTTCCTGGTGATCCTGGCCATCGTCAGCGCGGCCATCGTCGCCTTCATCATCTACACGATGACGCTGGGCAAGATCCGCGAGATCGCGGTGCTCAAGCTCATCGGCACGCGCAACCGCACCATCGCCGGGATGATCCTACAACAGGCGCTCGGCCTGGGCCTGATCGGCTTCATCGTCGGCAAGGTGGCCGCCACTTTCTGGGCGCCGATCTTTCCGAAGTACGTGCTGCTGGAAGTGAACGACGCGTTGCTCGGATTGGTTGCGGTGATGGTGATCTGCGCGCTGGCCAGCACGCTGGCGATCCGCGCGGCGTTGGCGGTCGACCCGGCCGCGGCCATCGGCGGCTGAAGGCACACGACATGAGCGAAGCCGGCATCCGCATCGAAGGCCTGCGCAAGCGTTACGGTGAAGGCGACACGGCGGTCGACGCGCTGAAGGACGTCAACATGGTGGTGGCGCCCGGCGAGGTGGTGGGCCTGATCGGCCCCTCGGGCTCGGGCAAGAGCACCTTGCTGAAGTGCCTGGGCGCCGTCATCGAGCCGACGGCCGGACGCATGATCCTCGGCGGGCAGACCATCTACGACGATGGCTGGAAGATTCCGGACCTGCGCGCACTGCGCCGTGACAGCATCGGCTTCGTGTTCCAGGCGCCCTACCTGATCCCCTTCCTCGACGTCACCGACAACGTCGCCTTGCTGCCGATGCTGGCCGGGCGCCCCAACGGCGAGGCGCGCGCGCGGGCGCTTGAGTTGCTGACCGCCCTGGACGTGGGGCATCGCGCCACCGCGCAGCCATCCGAGCTGTCGGGCGGTGAGCAGCAGCGCGTGTCGATCGCGCGCGCCCTGGCGAACAGGCCGCCGGTGATCCTGGCCGACGAGCCCACGGCGCCGCTGGACAGCGAACGGGCCCTGGCCGTCGTGCGCATCCTCAACCAGATGGCCACGCAGTACCACACGGCCATCATCGTGGTGACCCACGACGAGAAGATCATTCCGACCTTCAAGCGGATCTATCACATCCGCGACGGCCGGACCGAAGAAGAGGCGGGCGAAGGGCGCAGCCTCTGACCGGCGCTGCAGCGTTCAGCGCGGCACGAAGAAGGTCGACTTCTCGAGCTGGCTGGGCGTTGTGTCGGCACTGATTGTTTTGGTCCCCACACCCGTGACCTCGAACACCACGGGCACCGACCGGCCCGCGAGCCCTTGTGCCACGGCGAAGGGCAGGCGCAGGCTCACCGACATCGACGCAACGGCAGCCGGGCCGGCGCTGGCCGGCGTTGCCACGACCTCCAAGCCATCGATCCCGGAGGCGGCCACCCGGTAGGTCTGCGGGGACTCCGTGCGGTTCATGATCTGGATGCGGTAGACGTTCTCGATGGCGCCGTCCTCGACGACCTGCGCCAACGAGCCACGGTCCTTGATGACATTGAATTCGAAGGGGCTGCGAAGGGCCACACTGGCCGCGAAGCCAGCACTGGCCAAAGTGAGCAATGCGCCGTAGATCAGCACACGCGGCCGCAGCGCCCGCTTGAACATCTGTAGCCGCGTCCAGCCGTTGACGACGCCGTTTTCGGTGGAGTAACGGATCAAGCCCTTGGCATTGCCCATCTTGTCCATCACATCGTCGCAGACGTCGATGCAGGCGGCGCAGCCGATGCACTCGTTCTGCAGCCCGTTGCGGATGTCGATGCCGGTGGGGCAGACCTGCACGCACAAGGTGCAGTCGATGCAGTCGCCCAGACCCTGCGCGGCGGCGTTGGCCTTCTTCGAGCGCGAGCCTCGCGGGTCGCCGCGCCCGGCGTCGTAGGCGATGACCAGCGAGTCCTTGTCGATCAGGGCGCTCTGGAAGCGCGCGTAGGGGCACATGTACTTGCACATCTGCTCGCGCAGGAAGCCGGCGTTGCCGTAGGTGGCGGCACCGTAGAACAGCACCCAGAAAGCGTTCCAGCCCGACATGTCCCAGGCCGCCGCCGCGGCGGCCAGTTCCCGGATCGGCGTGAAATAGCCAACAAAGCTGAAGCCCGTGAACAGCGCGATGGCCAGCCACACGCCCTGCTTCGCGCCCTTGCGCAGCAGCTTGTTCACACCCCACGGCGCCTGGTCCAGCCGCATGCGCGCGATGCGGTCGCCTTCGATCTTTCGTTCGGCCCACATGAAGATCTCGGTGTAGACCGTCTGCGGGCAGGTGTAGCCGCACCACAAGCGGCCGGCCACGGCAGTGAAGAAGAACAGTGCCAGAGCTGAAAGCACGAGCAAGGCGGCCAGGAAGATCAGGTCCTGCGGGTAGAGCAGCAGGCCGAAGATGTAGAAGCGCTGGGCCTCCAGATCGAACAGCACGGCCTGGCGCCCGCCCCACTGCAGCCAGGGCAGGCCATAGAACAGCAGCTGCGTGAGCCAGACGAAGACCCAGCGCCAGGTGGCGAACCAACCGGTCACGGCACGGGGGTAGATCGTCGCCTGCTTCTCGTACATCGAGACGAACTGCGCGCTGTCGTCGCCCACGCCAACGACCGGCCTGATGGGGATGACCTTCCGGGAATCGGCCATGCTCAGCGCGCGCCGGCCATAGAGGGATCACAGCGCATCAGTGCCTTCATCGCTTCAGCTCGTCCAGCTTGTGCTCGATCTTGCTCCAGACTTCGGCATCCGGCAGTGCGAGCTTGGTTCTCGTGATCGGCTTCCACTCGCGCGACAGCTCGGCGTTCAGCGGCGTGAAGTGCTGCTGGCCTGTAGGCACATCTTCTTCGGCATAAATGGCGTTCACCGGGCACTCCGGCACGCACACCGCGCAGTCGATGCATTCGTCCGGGTCGATGACCAGGAAGTTCGGCCCTTCGCGAAAGGCGTCGACCGGACACACGTCCACGCAATCGGTGTACTTGCACCGGATGCAGGCTTCGGTGACGACGAAGGTCATCGCTGCGCGAGCGCGATGTCAACCGCAGCAGGCGCCGCCTGAGCAGCAGGAATCGCCCTTGGCGCCCGCCGATCGCACGGCGGCATCAGCGATGCGGGTGATCTGGATGCGCCAGACCGACGGGCCCGCTTCCAGCGTGGCCCATTCGAACTGACCCAGAGCGCGGTCTTCGAACTGATAGCGCAGTGGCTGCGGGTTGTGGTCGTTCACGAGTTGCAGCGCCTGGCCGGTGGCGAGGGAGTCGAAGCGACCGAAGATCAGCGGGTGGCGCTCACGCGGCGCAATGGTGCGCAGGTCCAGCTCGAAGGTGGGTTGAATCAGGGTTGCAGTCATGGGAACCTTTCAGGAGTGAAGTGCACGCCTGGCCGCGCGACATGCGCGGTGGAAGTGCGATGAGGGAACAGGAACGTTCAGCCGTCCTTGCCGTCGAGACGACTGCTCAGCAGCCAAGGCGTGAAGACCCAGAGGTAGAGCGCGAAAGCCACGGCCCAGGCGGCTGCAGCCACCACGAGCCAGTCGGCCGTGTGGGCCGGCGCCACCAAGGGGAGCAGCACCCGGGCGACGGCAGCACCCGCCACCAGCAGATAGGCGGCCACCTCCAGACGCGACACCTTGAGCGGGCGTCCCGTGTGGCCTCTCGCCGTGCGGGTGACCATGCCGACGATGAGCCCGGCCGTGGCACCCACCGCCAGGGCGTGAATACCGGCAGAAGCGGCCACGCCACCCACCTGCGCCCAGGCCAGCAGCAAGAAGCCGATGGGCAACCAGGCGTACGCCGCGTGCAGCACCCACAGGATGGGGCGCGCACGGGTGCGCAAGGGCTGCCAGTGCCACAACCTGGCGGCATGCAACAGCGCTGCCAGGGCGAACCCGGCCGCCGTGACCGGGTTGGCCGGCAGCAGCACCCACCCCCCCAGCGACAGCGCCGTCACGGCCAGCGTGCTGCGCTCCAGCCAGGCTGGAACTTTCAGCTGTCGGCCCGGCAGCGCAGACATCGTGAACGCTGGAATCACCCGCCCGGCGATCACGCATTCGATCATCACGACCAACGCCAGACCGGCATGCAGCGCCCGCAGCGGATCGATGTTCAGCCAGCCCAGAACGGCAGCGTGAAAGCTCAGATTGGCTGTCGCCAGCAGCAGCAGGATTGCGCCCAGCGGCAGGTTGCGCCGGTTGCCGGCTTTCAGCAGCACCCGGATCAGCACGAAGGCCACCCAAGGCAGCAGCACGACGTCCAGAACGGCATAGACCGCGTACGGCGACCCCACTGCTGAAAGCCGCGCTGCCAGCCACAGCCCGGCCATCACCGCCAGCGTGGCACCGCGCGGCGTGGACAGGCCCGTCCAGGCCTTGCCGGCCGTCAGCAGGAAGCCGACGATCACTGCCACGGCAAAGCCGTAAAGCATTTCGTGGGCGTGCCACAGCAGCGGCGGCATCGTCGAAGGCAGTGCCACCAGGCCGAGGAGGCCCGCGATCCAGTACGGCACCGCGAACATGGCGAACGCGGCCGCACCCAGGTAGAACGGCCGGAATCCGAGTCGAAACAGCGGCCAGCCGGGCAATGGGAACTGCGCGCTCGAAGTGGCCGCGGCGGCGCCCTGCGGGGCACCCGTGGCGACCAGGGGGATGACGGGTAGGGGCTTCGTCATGACCGTGCGCACCAACCATGGGGCCTGCAAACTGGGCTGTCGAACAAAAGATGCAGCATGCGTACATGTTAATGACTAGTCGCCTTTAAAGCAATACACTGCGTGCATCTTTAAGGATTGCCATGCGCCTGTCCGAATACACCGATTACACCCTGCGGGTGCTGATGTACTGCGCAGCGCACCGGGACCGCCTGGTGACGATCGGCGAGCTGGCCGAGCACCACGGGCTGTCGAAGAACCACCTGATGAAGGTCGTCAACGACCTGGCCCGTCAGGGACTGCTAGCAACCACCAGGGGCCGCGGCGGTGGCCTGCGGCTGATGGCCGAGCCCGAGACCATCCGCATCGGCGACGTGGTGCGCGCCACCGAGACCGACTTCAGGCTGGTGGAGTGTTTTGACGCCGCCACCAACGCCTGCACGCTAACGCCGAGCTGCCGGCTGAAGCACCTCTTCGATGACGCGCTGGCGGGCTACTTCAAGGCGCTGGACGGCGCCACGCTGGCGGACATGACGCAAGGCCTGTCGGCGGCTGGCGCCAAGTTCAACCGACAGTCTGCAGGCCGCAATCTGCCTGCAGTCGTGGCCCCGCCGACCCCGCGGCGCGCAACACGCCCGGGCCGCAGCGCCTGAAGGCCAAAAGGAGCAATCTCACCATGGCCCTGACCCTGCCCGGCCACAGCGCCCCTGCTGTCGGCTTCGAAGTCCCGCTGGAAATGCTGGCCGCCTGCCACGGGCGCGTGCAGCACCAGTGCGAAACCCTGCTGCGACTGGTCACCCACCTGGAGACCCATGGCGCGGACCGCCCTGCGCAAGAAGCCGCGATTGCTGTCATGCGCTACTTCGATACAGCAGCGCGCCACCACCACGAGGACGAGGAGCAGGACCTGTTTCCTGCCCTGCTGGAGTCGATGGCCGGCTCCGATGCGGTATGTCTGCGCGAGCTGACCGCGTCGCTATGCAGTGATCACCGCCTGCTCGAACAACGCTGGTTCGCTTTACGCCAGCGGTTGTCGCGCATCGCCGAAGGCGCCACGTCAACACTGGCCGGCGCCGACATACCGGGCTTCGTCAGGTTGTACGAGCAGCACATTGCCCGCGAGGAAGCCGAGCTGCTGCCCATGGCGACTCGCTTGCTGAGTGATGTCGAACTGGATCGCATCGGCTTGTCCATGCGCCGCCGGCGCGGCGTTGTCGCGGTGACCGCAGCGATTGCGCCTCAGCCCTGATCGATCCGCCAGCCGCTGATGACCGCTGATGCTTCGGCCCCGGCCTTCGGATGCGCCGCGCGGACAGGGCGACCCGCGATGACCCAGTTGGCAAGCCGTTCTCCCGGCCCGCAGAACGCCGCGTGCACCGCCGGGTCGGACACCGAAGCGCCGCTCAGCGCCTTGGCACCAAAGCCCATCAGGTGCAGGGCATTCATGAAATTCATCAACGCCGCGCCGACGCACAGCCACTGCTCGTGCGGCGGGACATCGGGCACGTCGTCGAGCACGCGGGCGACCAGCGCAACCAGCCCGGGGCCGTTGAAGGCACGCGCCCGGGCGCGTTCGACTTCTTCGGCGGTCTGCCCACGTTGCTGTGCACCCGCTGCAAACAACCCGGCCAATGCATCGCGCTGGCTGTCAACAACCACGACAAACCGGAACGGGCGCAAACCGCCATGGTCGGGCGCACGCAAGGCCAGGTCCGCGGCGCGGGCCCACTGCTCTGCGCTCGGCCCCGGTGGCGTCAGGTACTTCGGCCCCATCGAGTAACGCAGCGCCAGCAGGTCCAGCAGTTCGTCCGCGGCATTCACCCCTGCCGCCCTGCCAGGTACACCGCCGCCTGCACACGCGAGCTGAGGTTCAGCTTGCGCAGGATGTGCTGCACGTGAATCTTTACCGTGGCTTCGGCGATGTTCAGGTCGCGCGCCAATTCCTTGTTGCTGGCGCCCTTGGCGATCAGGGCCAGGATCTCGCGCTCACGCGGGGACAGGCTGTGGATCGGGTCGGTGTCGACAGCCGGCGGCGTTGGTGTGACAGTGCCCTGCCCCGCCTGGAACGCGTTTACCAGCTTGCTCGTCATCTCGGGGCTGACGACCGATTCGCCGGCCATCGTGCGTTGGATGGCCGAGGCCAGCATCTCGCTGTCCATGGTCTTGAGCAGGTAGCCGCGGGCGCCGCCGCGCAGCGCCGCTGCCAGGTCTCGCTCGTCCTCGCTGACGGTCAGCATCAGCACCCGGGCCTGGGGCGCCGAGGCCTTGAACCCGGCCAGCGCGTCGATACCGTTGACGCCGGGCATGTGGTTGTCCAGCAGGATCACGTCGGGCTGGGTTTGCGCGGCCCGCTGGTGCGCCTCGTTGGCGTCGCCGGCCTCGGCCACCACCTGGAAGCGGGCGTCGCCCGCCAGCAGCGAAATCAACCCGCGGCGGAACAGCGTGTGGTCGTCGACCACCAGCACGCGAATGGGCTGTGCGGCGATCATGCGGCCAGCCCCAGGCGTTCGGGCAGCTTAAGCACCACGCAAGTGCCTGACCCCGGCACCGAGGCCACCTCCACTGTCGCGCCGATGTTCTGCGCCCGCTCGCGCATGATGCGCAGCCCCACGTGGGTCTCGTCAGGGCCGGCGCCATCGGGGTCGAAGCCACAGCCGTCGTCGCGCACCTCCACGCGCCACTGCGGCGTCTGCTGCACTTCCACCCACACCTCTCGCGCCTGCGCATGCTTGCGCACGTTGGACAGCGCTTCCTGCACCACGTGCAGCACCTGCACCTGCACGTCGGCCGGCAGCGGCAAGCCATCGCCGTCGATCTCCAGGTGGGTGGCCAGGCCGGTCTGGTGCTCGAACTTCTGCAACGTGGTCTTCAATGCGGGCGCGATGTCTTCGCTGTTGGTACGGGTGCGGAAGTGCACCAGCAGTTCACGCACGTCGCCCAGGCTCTCGTGGACGCCGGCGTCGAGTTCGCCCAGGGTCCTGTCGATGCGGGCGGCATCCGTGCTCTTGATGTCGCTGCGCAGCAGGCCCAACTGGATCTTGAGGAAGGCCAGGCTCTGGGCGATGGAGTCGTGCAGCTCACGCGCGATGAAGCTGCGTTCCTCGGCCACGGCGGTCTCGCGCTGCAGGGCTGCGGCACGCAGGCCCTCGATGGCACCCGCCAGGTGGCTGGCAATGGTTTCCAGCAAGGCACGGTCGTCGTCGGACAAGGCCCTGGGCTCGCGGTAAAACAGGTTGAGCTCGCCGACCATGCGCTCATGCAACCTGACGGGCACGCTGATGACGGTCTGGAAGCCTTCGCGGGCGCAATGCCCCAGCCGTGAAGCGGGGCCATCCGGCAGGATGGGGATCACCCGTGTCATGGCGCCGCCCTGGGGCTGGCCGCATAGGCAGTCGCCCGTGGGGATGCACAGTTCCTCGTCGATCACCGCTTGCGGCAAACAATCCGACGCCAGCAACAGGTACTTGCGGTTGGCCTCATCCGACCAACGCACAGCCGAAGCGTCGGCGCGGGCCACCTGGCGCACCTGCCTGGCAATGCCCTGCGCCAGCGTCTCCAAGGTTTCGGCACGCGCCACGAACGCGGCCGACTCGTACAAGGCCGCCAGGCGCGCTCGCTGAGCCTCCAGATGCTCGGTCTTTTCCTGCACCTTGGACTCGAGGTTCTGGTACAGCCCCTGCAGCGTTTCGGCCATGCGGTTGAAACCGGCCGCGAGCGCGCCGAATTCGTCGTTGGCACCTGGGTCGACCCGCGCGCCCAGGTCGCCCGCCTCCACCCGGGCCAGCCCGGCCTGCAACCGGGACAGCGGGTTGAAGATGAACAGCCAGGCCGAATACAGCAAGGCGATCGCACTGCCGATGGTCAGTGCCACCATCACGAACTGAACGGCATTCAGGATGGCCGTCAGTCGGGACAGGTGGTGCTCGATTGCCGACACGAAGGTGTCGATGCGGGCTACAAAGGCATCAGCCTGCTGCCCTGACAGTTCGGCACCCGGTCCAGGCAAGGCGATCCACCTTGCCTTGAGTTCCAGCCAGTCGCGCTGAACAGCTGCAAACGCCTGCTGCGACAGGGCGTCGTGTGGAACGAGCAGCGGACGTGCCGGATCGCCCGTGCGCAACACGCTCACGCTTTGGTCGAACTGTGCCGCCAGCCCTGCAATCTGTTGCGCGTCCGTGCGGGCCAGCGTTTGAGCCATGCGCCAGGTCTGCATGCGCATGCGGCCGGCCTCGTTGACAGCCGCCGCACCACCTTCCAACTGCCAGGTCACCCATAGCGTCAACCCGATCGAGGCAAACGCCATCAGCAACAAGGCGCCCCCGATGGCACCAAGCTTGGCGGAGAGGCTCCATGTCCGAGGCATGCGTGCACTGTACTGGAGGCGGGAAATGGACCGAACCTGGTCAAGGCTCGGAGTGACTTCAGTCGCCATGCGTCAGCCAACCCTGCAAGAACCCCAGCGGGTGGTGCGAAAGCGCCACCGAACCCATGAACATGTAGACCATCAGAGCCCCGGCGTAGCTGGCGCGGCGCGCCGCCGGCGCCTTCGCCCGCTTTAGCGCCAGTGAGCCCAAGACGATGTACAGCACCAGCAACAGCAGCTTGGTCCCAACCAGGGGCTGGCCACCGGGTTCAGCGACAGCAAAACCCAGAGCGCGACACCGGCAGCCAGCAACAGAGTGTCGATGCCGTAGCTGAGCATCCGCCAGGGCTTGGCCATCGCCCAGCTCTGCCCAGCCAGCACCAGCGCACCGCGCAGTGCGAACAGGCATCCACTGACCAGCACGAGACCGATATGGGCCGACTTGAGAGGCGAATACCAGACCGCGAACTCAGGCATGGCGGTCGGCATGTGGGTGGAAGCGACTAAGCTCGGGGCCATGGAAATCAGTCACTTCAACGACCTGCTCGAGGCCGCTCGGCAGCAACCCGACGCGCAGCGTCTCTTGATGGTGTTTGCTGCAGCGAGCCTGCCGCCTGACGCCACGGCCGAACAGCGGGCACGCTTCGAAGCAGGTGAGTCCGGCGAGCTGGCACCGCTGATGTGCGTGGACAAGGACCCCGCCGACTTGAAGGACTTCGCCGCATTGCAGGCGGAAGCCTTGTCCATGGGTCAGGACTGGGCCCTGGTCTTCGCTGCGGCCCTGTCTGGCCAAGGAAGGCAGGCGCCCGCTTCGACGCAGGTGGAGGCCGCACTCACCCGCATGGTGGAGGCGGTGAAGTCCGGCAACCTGAGCGGCATGATTCCGTTCGACCGTCAGGGCGAGGCCGTCCAGCTGGGCTGACCGGACGGTCGCCCTTTCGCCCCTTTCACAAGCGGGTGGACTCATCATCCTGTAGCGCTTCGGGTTGGTGCGCCACGTATGGCCCGGTGCCCGCGTTGTCGGCCTGTGCCGCCGGCACGAAGCCGCCACGCTGAACGTCGAAGACATGGACTTCGCCGTCTTCGATCACGTAGTGCCAGCCGTGCAAGGCCAGTGTGCCGGCCTCCACGCGCTCTCGCACCATCGGGTAGTCCATCAGCCGCTCCAGTTGCAGCACCACTGCGCGTTGCTCGGTGCGCCGCAGAACATCGGAGCCGGGCTCGGCCACGGGCAAGGCGGCTTCGCGCCCCAGTTCCAACCACTGCGACAGGT
>CAVVSC010000021.1:0-42410 GCA_963750785.1 uncultured beta proteobacterium
GGCTGCCCGCTGTGGGTGTCCCACCCGCTGGTTTCGATCATGGCCAGGCGCGGGCCGTCCGGGCGCGCCAAAAAGCCGGCGGCCATTTTTCCCACCGCGCCTGGCTCCTGCCGGTTCCCGCCGCCGCCCATGCCAGCCGCCATGTCGCGCGCTTCCAGTGCGGAGGACCAAATGGCATGAAGCTGGGCGTCTTGCGCGTATAGAAGCTCCACGCGGGACATCAACTCGTCATGGGCCTGGGGCAGCGATGAAGGCGCGTAGGTCGCGACGTCGATGACGCCGCGTAAGGCCAGCGGCACGGCCGGGGAGAACGCAATGGCGTCCTTGCCCCTGCGCGGCAGCATGCCCAGCAGGCGGTTCATCCAGCCGTCCTTCACCTGGTATGGCGCGAGCCCCCCGGTTTCGAGCACGTTCTGTCCGTCAAAGTGGGAACGGTCCCGGTAGGGCGAGGCCACCGCGTGGAAGAAGCTGGCTTGCCCGGCACCGTACAACTGGTGCAGGGTGGGCAGCGCGGGATGCAGTGCAAAACTGCCGTCCAGCTTGAGCGTGCTGGCTGCATCGATCGCCAGCGCGCCACGCAATCGGGCGTAGGCAGGATCGGCATAGGGAATGACGGTATTCAGACCGTCCGCCGCACCGCGCTGGATGATGAAGATGAAGCGTCGCTCGGTGGCAGCCTGCGCAAACAGCACAGGGGACATCGTCATCAGTGCGGCGGCACCCAGAAAATTTCGGCGATCCAAGTGCACTGTCACCTCCTCAGGAATTCTGGCGAAACCAGCAGCAGCGCCAGTGCGGTGCTGGCACTGTCGGCGCGTGCAATGGCACTTGCCGTGGCTTCACTCAGCTCGCCTGGCAGCACACGCGGCGCCAGACTGCGCGCGTCAACGGCGCCGGCTTGCGTGGCCACGCGCTGGGCCACCTCGACGCGGCGCAGCAGGGCGTCGGGCGCGGCCCAGGTGGACGCCAGGTCGTCGTAACCGGCTGGGGAGCCGGGCCGCCACACCGGTTGGCCGAGCTGGTTCATCAGGTTGACGGCCTGGGTCGCCGGCATTTCCCGTCGGCCGAGGGCACGCTGACCAGAAATGGCCCAGTCCCAGGGTGACTTGAACTTGGCCTTGCCCGGCTGCCACGCCTCAGGCGCGGCCACCAACTCCCGGTACAGGCTGTTCAGGTCACCGCCGGTGCGGGAAAAGTTCTCTGCCAGGCGCTGCACAAGCGCCGGTGGGGGGTCGTCAGCCACGAAATGACGAGCCAGCTTCAGGGCGAGGTGGTTTGCCGTCGCGGGCGACGTCACCAGGTCATGGATGATGGCCCGCGCCTGCAGTTCGCCGCTGTCGGCGTAGGTGCGGCCGAGCACGGTGCGTGCGCCGGGCTCGTGCAACGCTGGCACGAAGCGAAAGCTTGCGGAGGCCTCCTTGACGCCGTCGTCCGCGGGCAGTGTCCAGCCCGTGAGTGCCCGCGCGAACTCCGTGACGTCGCCCTGTGTGTAGCCAGTGCGCACGCCCAGCGTATGCAGTTCGAGGATTTCGCGCGCCAGGTTCTCGTTCAACCCGCGCGGCCTTTGTTGCGGCTGACCGCCCCGTTGAACCGCCTGGCTGCTGGGGCCGATGGACTGCGCCTGGTCCAGGTACAGCAACATGGCGGGGTGCCGAACCACGGCCAGCAGGAGATCCTCGAAGCGGCCCAGCACGTGGGGGCGGATGGCGTCGGCCTCAAAGCTGCCGGCCAAGCCGATGACCAGCAGCTTGTCCACCGACACTGCGAAGTGGTTGGACCAAAAATGCACCAGCCGCTCGACAAAGGGCGCGGTGGTCTGCAACGCGCTGCTCGCGCGCGCGCCCACAGCAGCAACGTAGGCTTCTCGTCCTTGGCGAAGGTAGGCTTCGCGGATGCCGCTTCTCTGGTTCTCCGCAGCCTGCCTCGAGGCTCGCTGCTGTTGGAGCCAGACCTCCAGGAGCGCCGGCGTTCGCGGCAAATCCTTCCAGGGCCCAAGCAGGGGTTCGTAGGCATCCAGCTGTGCGGTCAACCAGTCCTGCGGCCGGCTCGGAGGCGGTTCGTCAGGACGGGCCCCCAGGCCGAATCGGTTCAGGGCAATGGCTGCGATGCTCATGGCTCGCATTGTTGCTGTCCAATTCGCAATGCTCGGTATCCGCAACGTGGCGAATTGCAAAGTGGTGTGGGCGAGGCATTGCATGGGCGAGACGTTCAGTGCGTACCTCAGGTCTCAAGATTCACGAGCGGCAGCTCAGGGTCGACGGACTAAACCGCTCGCGCGGTAGGCGCTCCGGCCAGGGTGGTGGTGCGTTGAGCGTTCGGCTCTGCGATGTTGGTGGTCGAGGCAATCCGCCTCGTTCATCGACTGGAGCCCACCATGGAGACCACCACTCGCCCAGGCACGCCACTGCGCCACCGCATGCTCGACGACATGCGCATGCGCAAGTTCGCCGAGCACACGCAGGACGGCTACATCCGCGCCGTTCGCAAGCTGGCGGCATTCCTGGGCCGATCGCCGGACACCGCCACCACTGAAGACCTGCGCCGCTTCCAACTGCACCTGGTAGACGCCGGCACCGGCCCAGTCACGATCAACGCCACCATCACGGGTCTGAAGTTCTTCTTCGACATCACGCTCGGCCAGCCTGAGGTGATGGCCAAGATGCAGCACGTGCGTGTGCCGCGCAAGCTGCCCGTGATCCTGAGTCCCGAGGAGGTAGGCCGCCTGATCGCTGCGGCGCCGAACCTCAAGCACCAAGCGGCCATGTCGGTAGCCTACGGCGCCGGGTTGCGCGTCAGCGAGGTCGTGTCGCTGAAGGTCAGCGACATCGACGGCCAGCGCATGACCTTGCGCGTGGAACAAGGCAAGGGCCGCAAGGATCGCTACGCCATGCTCAGCCCGGTGCTTCTGGAACGGCTACGGGCCTGGTGGCGGCTCGGCCACGCCCAAGGCAAGATCCTGCCCGACGGCTGGCTGTTCCCGGGCATGGACCCGACAGATCATGTGACGGCGCGTCAACTCAACCGGGCCGTCCACCTGGCTGCAGCCACGGCCGGCCTGGACAAGCGGGTGACGCCGCACGTGCTGCGCCACAGCTTTGCCACCCACCTGCTGGAACAGAAGGTCGACATCCGCGTCATCCAGGTGCTGCTGGGCCACAAGAAGCTGGAGACGACAGCCCTTTATGCCGCGGTGGCCACCGACTTGCTGCGCAGCGTGATCAGTCCACTGGACCACACGTCCGACAAGCCTCAGCCCGGACCTGCGCCCGAGTAGGCCGCCGAGGTCACGGTGCAAGGGCGGCCCGCCCTGGAGGTCGCCGACATCTTCCGCGCCCACGGCCCCGCCTGGCGTGACGCCCAGCGCGGTCACCTGAGCCTGGCTCAGCTCAAGGTCATGTCGGCCATCACCCAGTGCCGTACCGCGGCTCTGGGTGGCCATGTCCTGCACTGCGATGGGTGCGGTCTGGACGAGGTCTCCTACAACTCGTGCCGCAACCGGCACTGCCCCAAGTGCCAGAGCGGCGCGGCCAAGCGCTGGCTGGATGCGCGTCAGGCCGATTTGTTGCCGGTGGAGTACTACCACGTGGTCTTCACGCTGCCGGCGCCGATCGCCGACATCGCGTACCAGAACAAGGCAGCGCTGTATGGCTTGTTGTTCGACATCGCCGCCGAGACGCTCTTGCGCATCGCAGCTGATCCCAAGCACCTGGGTGCGAGCATCGGCGCCACGCTGGTGCTGCACACGTGGGGTTCGGCACTGACCCACCACCCGCATGTGCACGGCATCGTGCCGGGTGGCGGGCTGGCCTCAGATGGCACGCGCTGGATCGCCTGCCGACCCGGTTTCTTCCTGCCGGTGCGCGTGCTCTCAAGGCTGTTCAGGCGACGCTTCCTGGAGGAACTGCAGCGCTTGCACGATGGCGGCAAGCTCAGGTTCTTCGGCGAGCACGTCACGCTGGCCGACGCAGCGGCCTTCAAGGCCTGGCTCGCGCCGCTGCGTAAGTGCGAGTGGGTGGTCTATGCCAAGCGGCCGTTCGCAGGGCCACAGGCGGTACTGGCCTACCTGTCGCGCTACACGCACCGCGTGGCCATCTCCAACAGCCGGCTGCTCGCAATGGCCGAGCGCGGTGTCACCTTCCGCTGGAAGGACTACCGCGCCAAGGGGAAGACGCGCCACAAGGCGATGACGCTGAGCCCGCAGGAGTTCATGCGCCGGTTCGTGCTGCACGTGCTGCCGGGCGGCTTCCATCGGATCCGGCACTACGGCTTGTTGGCCAACAGCGTCCGGCGGGACAACCTGGCGCAGGCACGCGAGTTGTTGCACGCGACACCGCCACCGCCCAGCGAATCCGCCAACGATGCGTCGCTCGCACCGACGCCAACCTTCGTGTGCGCGCACTGCGGCCACGCCATGGTGGTGCTGCAGGTGTTCTTGCGCGACTGCTCGATTCGTGGGCCGCCAGCGTCATGACCGAGCCCCATCAACGCGGGTCAACTCGACGCCGAACACGACGTCCGGTGCAGCGCTGCGTGCGCGGCTCCAACGCCGCCTCCGGATGCCCCGCTGCTGGCCGCTGCCACAGCAAAGTGGCGCGCCGCAAGCCACCCGCGCCAGTCAGCACGGCCTGCGCGAGGTATCGCGCGCAGTCGGATCGCCGCGCCAGCGCCGACCAATCGCCATAGCCGCTGCGCTCAACGACCATCGTGGCGTTCGCCGCGGTTTCCTCCCTCGAGGCTTATGCAACACCTGCCCAGACGCACTGGGGTAGCGCGACCGCCTGCGCGCGAGGGCAGGTGTCACACAAGCCTTAACTGCTCCGGCTCTTCCATCTGCACGCACGAACGACCGCTTCCCGCGTCGGCCTGCTTTGACTTGGAACAGTCCTCTCGGGCAGCGGCTGCCGATGTCTGTGGCCTTCCCCAACGGCTTGTCTTGGCGGCGAACCTGGGTTGGAATCCATAGCGGATTCGAACCGACAGTGGTGGCAGATCCGCAGCGGAATTGCTGGCGCTTCTCGTGCGAAAGATGCCTGCTGGCTCGGTGCCGACACGGTGCCGCCTCGATGCGATGACGAACGGACCACACAGAGCGGCCTGGCGACCGATTGCGATCGGGCTTCCAGGCCGCGCTGCGCCGGCCGCCAGACAGGCCGCCACCCTGTGTGCGACACCAGACAGACCCAGGTCGTCGCCGCAAGTAGCCTGCGGCCACGTGCACTGCGGAACCACGCAGGGCATCCAGGCCCGCCCGAATCCAGACCTGCCGGAGCACCGACGAAGCGCCCCCCGCCGTGGCGTCCTTTCGGCCTGCACCCGGCGGCAAGCAACCACCGGAGATCCCATGTTCAAGACCACCCCCGCTCTCCTTGCACTGCTGCTGGCGCTGGGCGCGCAGGCGCAAAGTGCCACCCCTGTCACTTCGGCCGGCGGCGCCGTCGGCGAAAGCACCGACCCCGGCAAGGCCGCAGCGGTGGAGCAGACCGCGCGCGACATGAAGTTGCGCAAGGCCCAGGATGCGATGTCCGGGCGACCCGCATCGTCGGCCTTCGTGGTCAGCGACAAGACCGAAGGCGGACTGGCCTTCCTGTCCGGCGGCATCACGGTTGCTGACCGGGTGGCGATGCATGCCAAGCGCGGCGACTTCAGCCTGTGGATCGCCACCGTGGCCAAGGGATCGGGCGCCTACCTTGCGGACGCCCAACTGCACGTCGTCAATCTCAAGGACAAGACGGTCGTCCTGGACCGCATTGCCGATGGCCCCTGGTTCATGCTGGCCCTGCCTGCCGGTCGCTACGAGATTTCAGCGACCTTTCGCGCCGATGGCGCACCAGGGCCGCAAACGATCACCCGCCGCGTGGACATTCCCCGGCAAGGGCAGCGCCAGGCCATCCTTCGCTTCGATTCGTCGGCCACGGTGAGCCCTGACATGCGCAGTCCCTTCAATGGCAACCCGTTTGGCACTACAGCCGCTACCCGGTGAAGCCAGAGCCGGCTGAGCTTCACCCAGGCCCTGGGGCGGCGGGCCGCGACTGACCCGCAGCGGCGTCACGGAACCGGGCCCGCTGAATCAGGGCGGTGAGCAGCAGCGCCGCCGCGGTGGACCCCGCGAGCAAGGGCGATGCCGCCACCAGTTGCGCCAGGCCATCCACGGTTTCGACGCTGATCTGTTGCGCGTGGTCCACCAGGGCCACGATGTCCGCGCCGTGCACGTTCTGGATGTCCTCCAGATGCACGTTCAGGCTCTGCCAACCGGCGCGGAACCGGGCCTTGGCAAAGATGCCGTCGGCGATGACCACCAGCGACAGCACCCCCAGAGGTCTGAGCAGGTGGCTCACCAGGCGACCGCGTTCGACCAGGGGTGCGGCCTCGTAGACCTCGGCAACAAGCTCAGGAATGGAGCGCTGCAGCGTTGGCTGCTCCTGTTCCCGCTCCTGTTCCCGCTCCGGTCCCTGCCCCTGCCCCTGCCTGGGTTCCGAACCAGTACTGCGGATGGGATTCATTGCCAGTCGCTCCTTCAGTGGCTTGCCTGCTCGCGGCCGCCTTCAGCCCGCTTCGACGGGAATGAAGATCTGCTGCCCGTCGCGCTCCACCAGCAGCGCCACCTGCTTGGGGTGCTTGCGGACCGTTTCGCGGATCTGCTCCACGTTCTGCACGGGCTTGCCATTGATGGCCAGCAGGAGGTCACCGGCTTCGACGCCTGCCAATTGCGCACGACCTGTCACCTGCTCGATCAGCAGGCCATGGTCCAGGCCTGCACGGCGCAGTTCCTCTCGCTCCAGCGGCCGCATGGCCAGGCCGAGTTCACCGCCTTCGGCTTCCTTGGCTGCCACCTTGGCATCGGGCTCGGCTTTGCCCAGGTTCACCGGCAGGTCGACGCGTGACTTGTCGCGCCACACGGCCAGCGCCAGGCGCTCACCGGGCCTGGCCAGCCCAACGCGGCTGGACACGTCGCCAGCCACCTGCACCGGCTCGCCGTTCACCGCCGTGATGACGTCACCGGCCTTCAGGCCCGACTTGGCCGCGGCGCTGCCGGGCATGACGCTGGACACCAGCGCACCGTCAGGCGCCTTCAATCCAAAGGACGCCGCCAGGGGCGCGGACAGGTCCTGCAAGGTCACGCCCAGCCGGGCATGGTCCACGTGACCGTGGGCCATGATCTCGTCCTTCACGTGCAGCGCCACCTCCACGGGAATCGAGAAGGCCAGGCCCTGGAATCCGCCACTGCGCGAGTAGATCTGCGCATTGACGCCGACGACACGGCCGGTGGCGTCGAACAGCGGCCCGCCGGAATTGCCGGGGTTCACTGCCGCATCGGTCTGGATGAAGGGCACGTAGCTGTCGCCCGGCAGCGAACGCCCCTTGGCGCTGACGATGCCTTGCGTGGCGGTCTGCTCAAAGCCATACGGCGCGCCAATGGCCAAGACCCAGTCACCCACTTGCACGGCACGCGCGTCACCCAGCCGAACGGTGGGCAAACCGGTCGCATCGACTTTCAGCACCGCGATGTCGGTCAGCGGGTCGACACCGAGCACCTTGGCCGGGAACTCGCGCCGGTCCGACAGTTTCACCGTCACCTGCTTGGCATCACGAACCACGTGCGCGTTGGTCAGGATCACACCGTCAGCACTGAGGATGAATCCCGAACCCTGGCCGCGGAAAGGCGCGGCGTCGCGCGGTGGCATGCGCTGGCCCGGAATACCACGGAAGAAGCGGAAGAAGGGGTCTTCGTCCGGGTTCGCCTCCTGCGCGCCGCCGGCCTGGTCGTCGACATTGCGCAGACCGGTGACGGTGACACCCACCACTGCCGGCCCTTGCGAACGCACGATGGCGCGGTAGTTGGGCAGGTCGCCAGCGGGCAAGGGACTGATGGCAGCGGGAGCGGACTGGGTGCTCACAGCCGCCGCAGCCGTGGCAACCGGCGCGTCGCGAAGATGCAGCCAGGCGGGCATCGTCCAGGCATCGGCAGCCGAAGCGGCCAGGGTGATGACCAGGAGCGCCGAGGCGGCGGCCGTGGTGGTGAGTTTGCGGTTCATGTTCAGCTCCTGAGAGCGGGCTGCGGTTGGTGCAGCACCGTTGGGAGCACTCTAGAAGCCGCCGGTGAGTCCTTGATGAGGCGACGGTGAGGCGAAGATTAGGACCGCACCGGGAGACGCTCAGCCCCGCCCCAAATGTCGACCCTGAGCCCGCCCAAGGGCGCATCAGACAGTTGTACCGTGGCGTCATGCCGGCGTGCGACGGCCTGCACGATAGCCAGGCCCAGGCCACTCCCTTCGGCGTGGCTGGCCTGCGCGCGCTGGAAACGGTCGAACACGCGCGCGCGGTCGGCACTGGGGATGCCGGGGCCGTCGTCGTCGACTTGCACCCGCCAGGTGTCGCCTTCTCGAAGGGCCGACAGGCGAACCGAGTGGGCGCCGAACTTGATCGCGTTGTCCAGCAGGTTGCGCAGCGCGCTGCGCCAGGCTTCCGGGTCGCCACGAAGCGGCAGCGGTGCGGGGGCGTCGAGCTCGACCTGGACGCCCGCCTGCTCTGCCAAGGGCTTGGCGTCCACCATTGCCTGTCTCGCCACTACAGCCAGATCGATCTCGACCAAGGGCGCGGCGGCGCCGGGCTCGGCGCGGGCCAGCAAGAGGAGTTGCTGCACGAGGTGCGTGGCCCGGGCCACCCCGGCCTTCAGCTGTTGCACGGCCGCGTCGACTTCAGGCCCGGGTCGAGCGCCCTGCAGCAAGCCGATCTGCAGCGTCAGCGCCGTCAGCGGTGTGCGCAGTTCGTGGGCTGCATCGGCCACGAAGCTGCGCTGCGCCTCGAAGGCACTGGCCACGCGCACCAGCAGGCCGTTGAATGCGCCCACCAGGGGTTGCACCTCGCTGGGCAGCCCGGCAAGCGGCAGCGCCTCCAGGCTGCCTGCGCCGCGGGCCTGTGCTTCCAGCACCACACCCTGCAGCGGCGCGAGCGAGATGCCGATCAACCACCACAAGCCCAGCGCGACAAGCGGCGCCGCCACCAGGACGGGCACCACGCTGTGCAGGGCTGCCGCCGCCGCCAGGCGCCGGCGCACCGACAAGGGCTGGGCCACCTGTACCACGCGCAGTGGCGTGGCGGCGGCATACAGGCGCCAATCCTCGGACCCGATCTGCAGCTGGCTGAAACCCAGCACCGCGCGGGGCGGCAGCGGCGGCGCTGCGCGCGGGCCGCTGGCGTAGACCTCCGCACCATCGACCGACCAGATCTGCACCACGTAGTCGAATTCGGGGTTGTTGAAGGCCGAACGCTCGTCCGGCGCAATTCGGCCCTGGTCGCGCAGCGACAGCGCCATCTGGCGCAGGTGGTAGTCGAACAGCTCATCGGCTTCTGCACGCACGCTCACATAGGTGGCACCACCCACGGCCAGCGCCGTGACGCTGGCCAGTGCCAGCAGAAAGGCGAAGAGCCGCGCGCGCAGCGAAGGCGGCAGCTTCAAGCGCCGCCGTCCTTCGCCGGGCCGGCGTAGTAGCCCATGCCACGCACGGTGTGCAGCAAGTCGTCACCCAGCTTCTTGCGCAACTGGTGCATGTAGACGCTGATGGCGTTGCTGTCCAGTTCCTCGCCCCAGCCATACAACCGGTCTTCCAGCTGGGCGCGCGACACGATGGCGCCCGGGCGTTCCAAGAGCGCCTGCAGCAAGGCAAATTCACGGCCCGACAGCAGCACGGGACGCCCGTCTCGGCTGACCTCGCGGCTTGCAGGGTCCAGCTTCAAGCCGGCCACCTGCAGCACCGGAGAACTGCGCCCGTCCTGGCGCCGGCGCAGCGCACGCAAGCGGGCCAGCAATTCGTCCAGCTCAAAGGGTTTGACCAGGTAGTCGTCGGCGCCGGCGTCCAGGCCCTTCACCTTGTCGGCCAGCGTGTCACGCGCGGTCAGGACGATCACGGGTGTCTTGTCGCCGCGTTGCCGCAGGGCCTGCAAGACTTCCAGCCCGCCGCGCTGCGGCAGGCCCAGATCCAGCAGAACGGCGTCAAAGCGTTCGCTGGCCAAGGCGGCGTCGGCCGCGCGCCCGTCGCGGACCCAGTCGGCGGCCATGCCCTGGCGCCGCAAGGCTTCGCGCAGGCTTTCACCGATCATGGTGTCGTCCTCTACCAGCAGCACGCGCATCGCGCCAAACCTCCTGTCTGGACAGGCGATGATGCCAGGGCCTGTCGGCCGGAAGATGAAGCCGCGATGATGGGCTGCACATGTGCACAAGACCCCGGCGTGCAGCGCGTCACCAGGGGGGCTCGCCATCCCGGCGCGACCGGTGCGAGCGTCGCGTGCGGCTTGAACCTGCAAGCGTTGAAGCCCGCGCGCACCAGCGGGCCCATCAACGCGCCCACCAGCGCGCCCATCAACGCGTGTTTGGGGCCTTGGGCAATGAGCCTTGGCGGGCGACCTGGTGCCGGGCCTCGGCCAACACATGCGCCACGTCGAAGCCGAAGTGCGCCTCCGCGCCCGGCGCGGAGATACCGAAACTTCGCATGGCCATGATCGCGCCCTGCCAGCCGACATAGCGGTCCCAACCCAGCGCCGCCGCAGCCTCGACCGACACGCGGGCCGTCACGGCTTCGGGCAGCACCTGCTCGCGGTAGGCCTCGTCCTGGCGTTCGAACAGATCCCAGGACGGCATGCTGACCACGCGCGCCTTCACACCTTCCAGCTTGAGCTGCTCATACGCCGCGACACACAAGGCCACCTCGCTGCCGCTGGCCAGCAGCAGCACGTCGGGCCGGCCGTCTTCGGCACCGGCCAGCACGTAGGCACCACGCGCGACACCTGCTGCGCTGGCACAGCGGCTGCGGTCCAGGGTGGGCACGGCCTGGCGCGTCAGCACCAGGCTGGCCGGGCTGTCACGCAACTGCATCACCACGCGCCAGGCCTCGACGACTTCATGGGCGTCAGCGGGACGCAGCACCACCATGCCTGGCATGGCACGCAAGGACGCCAGATGTTCGATGGGCTGGTGCGTGGGGCCGTCTTCGCCCATCGCGATCGAGTCGTGGGTCCAGATGCAGACCACCGGCAGCCCCATCATCGCGGCCAGCCGGATGGCGCCGCGGCAGTAGTCGGTGAAGACGAAGAAACTGGCCGCGAAGGGACGCGAACCGTGTCGGCCTACCTGGGCGAGATCGACGACAAGTTGGACCGCGCGTTGCTGCCCGCGCAGGCCTGAGACCCGGCAGGCCAGGACCCACGGCGCCGACCCGACCGGCGCCGCAGGTCAACGCCGGTTCGTCACGGCTGCACGAACGACATGGCCCACGGTCAGACCCTGGCCGATGATCGAAAACACGACGATGCAGTAGGTCAGCGCCAACACGGTGTTGCGCTCAGGGCTGGCAGGCAAGGACAGCGCCAGCGCCACCGAGATGCCGCCACGCAAACCGCCCCAGGTGAGCACCCATCCGGAGCCCTTGGGCAGCTTGAAGCCCCGCTCCAGAAGGCTCACCGGCAGCCCGACCGTGAGCGCACGCGCGGCCACCGTCACCGCCATGGCCACCACGGCCGCGATGAAGATGTTGACCGAGAAAGTCACCAACAGCACTTCCATGCCGATCAGGACAAAGAGCACGGCGTTCAGGATCTCGTCAACCAGTTCCCAGAACAAGTCGATGTAGCGCCGCGTGGTGTCCGACATCGCCAGCGCACGGCCGCCATTGCCGATGATCAGCCCGACGACGACCATGGCCAGCGGCCCGGACACATGCAGCCGGTTCGCCAGCGCGTAGCCCCCGGTCACGGCGGCCAGGGTCAGCAAGACCTCCACCTGGTAGTTGTCCACGCTGCGCAGCATGCGAAAGGTGATGTAGCCCAGCGCCAGGCCGAACAACAGTCCTCCGCCGGCCTCATGGAGCAGCAGGCCCAGGCCCTGCCCAGGCGTGGGCACGGTGCCACTGGCCAGCATGCCCAGCAAGAGTGAAAAGAGGACGACACCCACACCGTCGTTGAACAAGGATTCGCCGGCAATCACCAGTTCCAGGTTCTTCGGTGCGCCGGCGGTTTTCAGGATGCCCATCACCGCGATCGGGTCGGTCGGCGAGATCAGCGCGCCAAAGAGCAGGCAGTGGATCAGTGGCAGTTGCAAGCCGACCCAGGGCAAGGCCAGCCAGGTGCCAAAGCCCACGGCGGCCGTGGACAGCACCGTGGACAGCACGGCCAGCGTGCCCACCTGCCAACGGTAAGCCTTGAGTTCGCTCAGGTCGACGTGCAGGGCACCGGCAAACAGCAGCAGCGACAGCATGCCCTGCATCAGCACGGTCGAAAAGTCGATCGAGCGCAGCAGGGACTCTTCGTACTGACGCAGGCCGTTGTCGATGCCCAGCCAGTCCAGGCCCACCAGCGTCAGGGACAAGAGCAGCGCCGACACCATCACGCCAATGGTGATGGGCAGGCCGATGAACCGGTGGTTCAGGTACGCCAGCAGCGCGGTCAGCACCAGGCAAGCAGCCGCCACTTCCAGCATCAGCAAGCCCGCAGATCCGCGCCGTCAAACGACAAGTTCAACCCCCCCAGACAATGACTTCACCCGCGGCCTCAGCCAGCTTCAGCATCTCGACGAAAGGCCACACATGCTGGCGGAGCGTCACTGTATCAAGCTCGCTGGCATCGGCATCGTCCCGGCGCCGATCGCCCGGGCCTTGTGCCAGGCGCGACTCGTCTTCGGCGACCGCTGCCGACAGCGCCTTGATGGCCGCCGCCATGCTGGCGACTTCGATGATGCCCTGGGCCGTCGCCGCCTTGCCTATGATGCCCAGCAGTCGCGCACCCACCGCGTCCTCCATCAGATGGTCCCCAGTGGCCTTGGACGTGAACTTGTAGATCATGGCAGTCTCCTTCAAGCGCCCGAACGGGCACCCAGCCTGCGCATGATGTTCTCCATCAGGCACCAGGTGGTCAGGGCGCTCTGCAGCAGCTTGACCCCGACGAAGGCGGTCACCGCCAGAAACCAGGGGCTGACGAAGATGGGACTGCCGGGAATGCCCAGTGCCAGGGACAGCAGGATCAGGCTGCCGGCGACGAGCCGAACGAGTTGCCAAGAGGTCATGGTGGTGCTCCTTGAAGGTGATGTGGTGAACAGGCGATTCATGCCGGCACCGTTGTGGATGCTGCAAGGCTCCGAAAAAGCCGGGCTGCCGACAAGAACTGACTTCAAGATGGTCACAAGCTCCCGGCTCACGGCCGCCCGCCGAGCCGGCGTTGGTAGGTTCGGCGTGATGAACTGGGCCATGCCGGTGCAAGCACGTTTTGCGCAGTGAGGCACACCTGTGCGGCGGGTCTGGCTTACTCGAACGACAGCCAGTGCCCGCCTGCACTTGTCCGCACGGGCCGGCAGCGGCCCCAATGTGTTTCGTTTGCACACGAGCGACACGGGGGCAGGACGTCTGTACACGACCGAACGAACCGATGCCGGTGTCTGCAATGCGGGTACAGGCAATGCGGCGCAAGAAAACGCTGTTTGACACGGCAAACCCACCGGGCGACACGTCTAATCCCGTCCTTGCCTTGCAAGCCCCTGCCACGCAGACTGAGGCGATGAACAGCAACGCCTCCAAACCTCTCGCCCAGCTCCGCGGGCTGGCCCGGCTTGGCTTTGATGCCACCCAGGGCGTGGTGGGCGTGGTGGAACAGATGCACCGCACCATCAGTGACCGGGCCTGGCCGCTGGCGGCGGGCCGAGCGCCGCGCACCACCGGCCTCACCGGCGCGGTGTACGGCGCCGTCCGCGGCACCACGGGCTTGCTCGGCTCAGGTGTCAACCAGACTCTGCGGCTCCTGGAGTCCTGGCTGCCCGACGGCACCGCTTCGCCGGGGCGAGAGGCGGCGCAGGCGGTCCTCAACGGCATCTGGGGTGACCACCTGGCGGCCACCGGCAACCCGTTGGCCATCCCGATGTCCCTGCGGGTGAATGGGCGCCCGGTGCAACTGACACCCGAAGGCTTGCGCGCCGCATTGCCCCAGGCCACCGGCCGCATCGCGGTGCTGGTGCATGGGCTGTGCATGAACGACCTGCAATGGCGGCGCCAGGGCCACCACCATGGCGACGTGCTGTCGGGCAAACTGGGCTACACCGTGCTGGCGCTGCACTACAACACGGGCCTGCCCATCGCCGACAACGGCGCGCAACTCGCTGCCTGCCTGCAAGACCTGGTGGCTGCATGGCCCGTGCCGTTGCGTGAACTAGCACTGGTGGGTCACAGCATGGGCGGCTTGGTGGCACGCAGTTCGGTGTCCCAAACTGACGCGCAGCCAGACGTCCCAGCCTGGCGACAGAAGCTCACCAAGCTGGTCTGCCTGGGGACACCGCACCAGGGCGCGATGCTGGAAAGCGGCGGCCGGCTCATCGACTCCGGCCTGGAACTCAGTCCCTACCTGGCGCCGTTTGCGCGGCTGGGCAAGACACGCAGCGCGGGCATCAACAACCTGCACGACGGCAGCGTGCGTGCACCCTGGCCTGCCGGCGTGCAGGTGGGTCTGCTGGCCGCCACCACCGCGGAAAAAGCCCACGGCCTGCGGCATGCGTTGATCGGTGACGGCCTGGTCACGGTGGCCAGCGCCTGGGGAGAACACCGCGACCCGGCCCGCGCGCTGAAGGCTGCGTCAGACGACAAGCGCCGGCAAAGCACCCCAGCCCTCGCTCCGCAAAAGCGACTGATCACGCAAGCCAACCACTGGGACCTGCTCAGCCACCCACAAGCCGCCGAAGCGCTTCGCAACTGGCTTGCGTGAACCCCCGCTGACGCGGCCCGGAGGCCCTGGGACTGGCTGAACCGCCAGACGCGGCAGACGAGGCAGGCGGCCCGTCTGCGTGGATTCCCTAGCGTCGAGACGCGCGTTTTCGCATTTAATACGAGCATCGCACTAAATGCCGGTCATGCCGTGCCCGCCTCAGGGTCCGCATCATCCTCAAGGCCGGCCGTTGCGACTACTCCGACAACGTGAACCCGCCCTGTGCCTGAAGCCTTGATCCAGAACCCGGTGCTGCCGGGCTTCCACGCAGACCCGTCCATTTGCCGCGTGGGTGATGACTATTACATCGCCACGTCCACCTTTGAATGGTGGCCCGCGGTGCGCATCCACCACAGCCGCGACCTGATGAACTGGCGGCACGCCGCCTACGCCGTCACCCGCACCAGCCAGTTGGACCTGCGGGGCAGGCCCGATTCAGCCGGCGTCTGGGCGCCTTGCCTCACCCATGCGCACGGCCTCTTCTGGCTGATCTACACCGACGTGCGCAGCATGTTTGGTGCCTACAAGGACACGCACAACTACCTCGTTACGTCGCCCAGCATCGAAGGCCCGTGGAGCGAGCCCATCTACCTGAACAGCTCGGGCTTTGACCCCAGCCTGTTCCATGACGACGACGGCCGTAGCTGGCTGCTCAATCAGCAGTGGCTGCACCACCCGGGCCAGCACAACTTCAACGGCATCCTGCTGAAGGAATACGACCGCGCGGCGGGCTGCCTGGTCGGCCCAGTCAAGAATATCTATGCCGGCACCTCGCTGGGCGTGGTTGAAGGTCCGCACCTGTACCGCCGCAAGGGCTGGTACTACCTGATGACAGCTGAAGGCGGCACCTTCTACGAACACGCGGTCACGCTGGCCCGATCACGCCGGATTGACGGCCCCTACGAAACTTTGCCCGGCAATCCGCTGCTCACGGCCCGGAACCGCCCGACGGACGGCTTGCAGCGCGCAGGACATGCCAGCCTGGTGCAGACGGCGCAAGGCGACTGGTGGCTGGCACACCTGTGCGGCCGGCCGCTGGAGTGGAGCGGCCCGCACGCACCACAGCCAACTGCCAAGGCCGACGGCAGCATCGACTACAGCGGCCTGCACTGCCCGCTGGGCCGCGAAACCGCGCTGCAGCCCGTGACCTGGCGAGACGACGACTGGCCTGAGATCCACAGTGGCAGCAACACCCCGCGGGCACGCGTCGCTGCACCCCAGCTGGCACCGCACCCCTTTGCGCCGGAGCCTGCGCGAGATGACTTCGACACGCCGCAGCTGAGCCCGCACCTGAACGCGCTGCGCGACCCCTTTGACGCCAGCTGGATCTCGCTGACCGAACGCCCGGGCCACTTGCGGCTGAAGGGCCGCGAATCGCTGATGAGCCTGTTCCAGCAAAGCCTGGTGGCGCGGCGGCAGCAGCACTTCAATTGCCGCATCGACACCCGCCTGGACTTCGAACCCGCCAGCTTCGCTCAGATGGCCGGCCTGGTGGCGTACTACAACACCGGCAACCACGCCTACCTGCACGTCAGCCGCGCGCTGGATGGCGGCGCGCGTGTGCTGCGGATCTACCTGAACCGCGACGGCGCACTCAGCGAACCCACGGACGCGGTTGAATTGGCCGCCGGCCCGGTGGACCTGCGCCTGGAGTTTCACCACGACCACTACCAGTTCTCCTACGCCCAAGGCGGCGGTGCCTGGCAGACCATCGGTCCCGCACTGGACACCGCCATGCTCAGCGACGAAGCCGTGACGCGATTCGTCGACGGCTATGCCCGCTCCTTCGGCTTCACCGGCAACTTCATCGGCCTGGCCTGCCAGGACCTGGCCGGCACGCGCTGCGTGGCGGACTTCGACCACTTCAGCTACGCGCCGCTGGACGCATGAACACGCGCCGCCTCCTGTGCAGCCTGCTGACGGTCCTGGCCGTCGGTGGGTCGCCCTTCAGCGCGCGTGCGGAGACCGAACTTGTCGTCGCCTCCTTCCCCAGTTTTGACCAGGCCGTTCGGACCGCCATACCGCTGTACAAGAAGGTACGGCCGGACATCAAGATCAAGCTGGTCAGCCTCAGCTATGAAGACCACCACAACGCGCTGGTCAGCGCATTGGCCACGGGCGTGGGCCTGCCCGATGTGCTGGGCATCGAGGTGGACTACCTGGGCAAGTTCGTCGGATCGGCCGGCCTGGAAGACCTGGCCAAGCCGCCTTACAACGCACTGGCCTACAAGCCACAGATGGTGCAGTACACCTTTGGCCAGGCCAGCACGCCGGACGGGGTGCTCAGCGGCATGCCGGCGGACGTGGGACCGGGTTCGATGTTCTATCGCAAGGACGTGCTGGACAAGGCCGGCGTGACCGAAGCCCAGTTGTCCGCCAGCTGGGAAAGCTACATCGAGGCTGGCAAGCTCATCAAGGCCAAGACCGGCCTGCTGCTGCTGCCCAATGCCCTGACCGTGATGGATGCCTATGTCCGGTCCCATGGCAAGCCGGGTGAAGGCCTGTTCTTTGATTCGCAGGGCCGCGTCATCATCGACACACCGCGCTTCCGTCGCGCCTTTGAACTGGCCAAGGCCGTGCGCGATGCCGGCCTGGACGGCAACATCGACCGTTGGACCAACGACTGGTTCGAATCGCTGCGCCGCGGCGTGGCCACCGAAATCAGTGGCGCCTGGCTCGGGGGCCAACTGGCCAGCTACATCGCGCCCGACGCGGCAGGCAAATGGCGGGCCTCGGCCCTGCCCGGTGGCGACGTCGCGTCCTGGGGCGGATCCTTCTACGCCATCCCCAGCCGCAACACGCCGGAACGCAAGAAGCTGGCCTGGGACTTCATCCGCTTCATGTGCACCGACCGCGACATGCAGATCGCCGTGTTCAAGTCGATCGACGCCTTTCCGGTCCTGCTGGAAGCGACCAACGATGCCTTCCTGGAAGAGCCCTTGCCCTACTTCGGTGGGCAGCGCGCACGTTTGCTGTGGCGCGACCTGGCCCAGCGCGTGCCCGTGCAGCAGGTCAACCGCTTGGACGCGTCGGTGCAGCTGATGGTGCGCGCAGAACTGGACAACATGCTGTCCGGCCGCAAGACCATCGCGCGCGCCTTGTCCGATGCGCAGCGCTACGTCGAGCGCCGCATGCGGCCCTGACATCCCTACCAAACCCTCGACATGGCTGACCACTCCACTCCCGAAGCTCCGCGCCGCGGCTTCCGGCTGTCGCGCCGTTGGGCGCCCTACGTTTTCATCAGCCCCTTCTTCCTGATCTTTGCGGTCTTCGGTGTCTACCCGCTGCTGTTCTCGGCCTGGGTGTCCTTCTTCCGCTGGGACGGCATCGGCACCATGCGCTTCACGGGCCTGGACAACTACCTGTGGGTGCTGGACCTGACGCAACTCCCGTGGCCGAGCTTCTTCAGCCGCGAGTTCTGGGTCGAGGTGTATTCGCGCGATTTCTGGCGGGCGCTCTACAACACCGTCTGGATCGGTCTGGTGGCCGGCGTGTCGCAGCACGTGGTGGCCATCCCGCTGGCCTACTTCATCCACACCAAGCTCAAGCGTCTGAGCCACCCGGTGCTGGCGCTGTACTTCCTGCCCTTCATCACCAACGCTGTGGCCATCGCCCTGGTCTTCCAGGCGCTGTTCTCCATGGAGTTTGGCCTGGTCAACACCGTGCTCAACGCCCTGGGCAACTGGCAGATCGGTGGCGTGTCGCCCCTGGGTTGGCTGTTTCCGCAACTCAAGGTCAACTGGTCCGACCAGGAGCATGTGCGCTGGCTGATCGCGTTCCTGGTGTGGTGGCGCTACGTGGGCTGGAACACCGTGCTCTACCTGGCGGCGCTGCAGACCATCCCGGCTGACCTCTACGAAGCCGCGCGCATCGACGGCGCGTCGTCCTGGCAGCGCCTGCGGCACATCGCGCTGCCACTGCTGAAGCCGATGATGTTCTTTGCGGTCACGCTCACCATCATCGGCAGCCTGCAGATGTTTGAAGAGGCCTACATCCTCACCCGCGCCACCGGTGGTACCGGTCGGGCCGGGGAGACGTCGGCGATGTACATGCTGCGCGTTGGCATGACCGACGGTGACTTCGGCGCAGCCTCGGCTGTGGCCTGGCTGCTTTTCATGTTCATCGCGGCCATGACCTACATGAACAACCGCTGGTTCAGGCCGAAGGAATGAAGGTGCTTGACGACATGAGCCTGTCCACTTCCGCCGCGCCCGGCACTCCAATGGGACCCGGCATCGGCGCCCGCACCGGGCGATTCGCGGGCCACCTGGCGGCCTATGGCGTGCTGGCGCTGGGCGCCTTCGTGATGCTGCTGCCCTTCTACTACATGATGGTGTTTGCCACCCACACCAACACCGAGATCCTGTCCGTGCCGGGGCCGGTCTGGTTTGGCAGCCACCTGCAGGAGAACCTGACCGATCTGCTGACCCGGCGGCCCCGCTTCTGGCATTCCATGGGCCTGTCCTTGTGGATCGCCGTGGCCGTCACCGTGCTGAACCTGTTCTTCTGTTCGCTGGCCGGCTATGCGTTTGCCATGTTCGACTTTGCCGGCAAGGAGAAGTTCTTTGGCTTCATCATGGCCACGATGCTGCTGCCGGCCTTCGTGTCGATGATCCCGACCGTGCTGCTGATGTCGCAGTTCGGCTGGATCAACGAAAGCCGGGCGCTGATCGTGCCGGCGGCTTGCGGTGCGGTGGGTGTGTTCATGATGCGGCAGTACATCGGGTCGGCCATACCGCGCGAAGTGGTGGAAGCCGCGCGCATGGACGGCTGCAGCGAATTCGGCACCTACTGGCGTGTGGTGCTGCCCCTGCTGGGCCCGGCCCTGGGCACGCTGGCCCTGGTGACCTTCATTGGCACCTAC
The DNA here is from genome assembly GCA_963750785.1 of uncultured beta proteobacterium. Taxonomy (GTDB): domain Bacteria; phylum Pseudomonadota; class Gammaproteobacteria; order Burkholderiales; family Burkholderiaceae_C; genus Rubrivivax. Next base: position 19,598 of record CAVVSC010000021.1, read on the forward strand.
AACAACTTCATCGGCGCACTGCTGGTAATGCGCGACCAGGACGCCTACACCATGCCCCTGGTGCTGCGGTCGCTGCAGGGCACCACCGGCATCACCTGGGGGGCCTTGAGCGTGGGCGCCGCCGTTACCGTGCTGCCACTGCTGGTGCTGTTTGTCATCTACTCCCGCCGGCTCATTGACGGGCTCACCGCAGGGGCCGTGAAGGGCTGAACCGCCCGGCCGATCCGACACACGCTGTACCCGGCATGCGCTGCGGCGGCATCAATGACCCAGAACCCCAACTGACATGGCTAGCGAAATCACACTGACCGGCATTGGCAAGACCTACGCTGGCGCGGCGCAGGCCACCATCGTCAACCTCAACCTGGAAGTGAGGGCCGGCGAGTTCATGGTCTTCGTCGGACCGTCCGGCTGCGGCAAGACCACCTTGCTGCGCATGATCGCGGGGCTGGAAGAGATCACTGCAGGTGAGCTGGCGTTTGACGGTCAGCGGGTCAACGAACTGGAACCGTCGGAACGCGGCGCTGCCATGGTGTTCCAGAGTTATGCGCTCTACCCGCACATGACCGTGGCCGAGAACCTCGGCTTCGGCCTGAAGATGGCCGGCGTCAAGCCCGTGGTGCGCGACACCGCGGTCAAGCTGGTGGCCGAGAAGTTGCAGATCTCGCAGCTGCTGGACCGCAAGCCGAAGGCCCTGTCGGGCGGCCAAAGGCAGCGTGTGGCCATTGGCCGCGCCATCGTGCGCAGCCCCAAGGTCTTCCTGTTCGACGAGCCCCTGTCCAACCTGGACGCCAACCTGCGCGTGCAGATGCGCATCGAACTCGCCCGGCTGCACAGCGACCTGGGCACCACCATGGTCTACGTCACCCACGATCAGGTGGAGGCCATGACCCTGGGCCAGCGCATCGCGGTCTTCAATGCCGGCCGCATAGAACAGGTGGGCACACCGCTGGACCTGTACCACCGCCCTGCCAACCGCTTCGTGGCCGAATTCATCGGCTCGCCGCGCATGAACCTCTTGCCCGCCCGCGCGGGCAGCGAAGGCATGGCCGTGGTGGAAGGCGCCGGCGGCTGGTTGCTGCCGCCCAGCACCGCCGACCTGAACACCCTGACGCAGGTGGGCGTGCGCGCCGAAGACCTGGATTTGCACCCCGACAGCGAAGGCGCAGCCGGCGTGCGTGCCAAGGTGCAATTGGTTGAGCAACTGGGCGACTCCACCCTGGTGCACCTGCAGGTGGCCGGTGTGGAAGGCAACCTGGCTGCGCGCCTGGCAGGCTCCACCCATCGCTGGACGGTGGGCCAGTCCGTCCGCCTGCGCAGCGCGCCTGAATGTCTGCATCTGTTCAATGCCCAGGGGCTGGCGCTGCGCTGACTGACGCGCCCCTGCCTTGCTGCCCCGCCAACGCCTTCCTACCCTCCCTTGCCAACCATGCCGTCCACGTCCACCCCCTACGAGACCCACCCACTGAGCCCCGCCGCCAGGTCCGCACTGGGCGGCCCCGCGTTTGTGTGGGGCGCGGCCACGTCGGCCTACCAGATCGAAGGCGGCACCACGGAAGGTGGGCGCGGCGAAAGCATCTGGGACCGCTTCTGCGCCACGCCTGGCAAGACCTTCCAGGGTCAGTCCGGTGCGCAGGCCTGCGAACACCTGCACCGCTGGCAGGAAGATCTGGACCTGGTCCAGCGCGCGGGCCTGAACGCCTACCGCTTTTCCATCGCCTGGCCCCGCGTGCAGCCTGACGGCCAAGGGGCGTGGAACGACACCGGCCTGGACTTCTATGACCGCCTGGTGGACGGCATGCTGGCGCGGGGACTGCAGCCGCATGCCACGCTCTACCACTGGGACCTGCCGCAGGCGCTGCAGGAGCACGGTGGCTGGGCCCACCGCGACACGGCGCTGCGCTTTGCCGACTACGCGGTGAAGATGGGCCAACGCCTCGGCGACCGCCTGGCCACGCTGTCCACGCACAACGAGCCCTGGTGCACCGCCATCCTGGGCAATCTCACGGGACAGTTCGCCCCGGGCCTGCAGGACCTGCCCACCACCGTGCAGGTGTCGCACCACCTGCTGCTGTCGCATGGCCTGGCCTTGCAGGCACTGCGCGCGCAAGGCGTGCGCTGCCCGCTGGGCATCGTGCTGAATCAGAGCTCGGCCACGGCCGCCACCGACACCCCTGAAGACCGCGCTCTGGCGGCACGTGAATATGCGCGCCTGGTGCGCTGGTTCCTGGAGCCACTGCTGCTGGGCCGCTACCCGGAGCAGGCCGGCTGGCCCCTGCCGCAACTGCAGGATGGCGACGCCGCGGTGCTGCAGGCGCCACTGGATTTCCTGGGCATCAACTACTACACGCGCATCTGGGCCAGCACCAAGGACACACCGCCACCTTGCGAACTGGGCCGCACCGACATGGGTTGGGAGATCTACCCGCAAGGTCTCACCGAACTGCTGGTGGGCCTGCACCGTGACTACCGCCTGCCCCCCATCTACATCACGGAAAACGGCGTGGCTTGCGTCGACACGGTGGCCGATGGCGGCGTGGCCGACCCAGGCCGCACGGACTTCCTGCGCCGCCACCTGGAGGCCTTGGCCGCGGCGCAACAGGCCGGCGTGGACGTGCGCGGCTACTTTGCCTGGAGCCTGCTCGACAACTTTGAATGGAACAGCGGCTATGCCAAACGCTTTGGACTGGTCCATGTGGACTACGCCACGCAGCAGCGCACGCCCAAGGACAGCTACCACTGGTATGCCGCCGCGGTCCGCCAGCTGCGGGCCTGAGCGCGACCCCTGCCCTGTAGCCAGATGCTCGCCCGCTACACTTTCTGACCGCGATTTCAGAACCCAAGTGCTGTCCGCATGACTCAACCGCAGCCCGCGTTGCAACCCATCAAGGGTGACCAGCGGCTGGTGAAGAACATCAACCGCATGGCGCTGTTGCGCATCGTGCGCGACGTACCCGGGCTCTCTCGCGCTGACCTGGCCGATCACAGCGGGCTCACACGTTCCACGGTCAGTCTGCTCGTCAAGGAACTGCTGGATGAGGGCTGGCTGGCTGAAGAGCCGGCCCTCGTGACGGGCCAGTTGGGACGGCGGCCCACGCCACTGCGGCTGGACGGACAGAAACTGGCGCTGATCGGCGCGGAGCTGACGCCGGACAGCATCCGCGTGGTCACCGTGTCCATCCAGGGCGAACTGCTGGAATCCACCCAGTCCACGCTGCACCGCGTGGACCCCGAAGGGGCCTGCCACCAGTTGGCAGACATGGTCACGGCCGTGGCACGACGCCAGGTCAGTGGCGGACGCACCTTGCTGGGCATTGGCGTGGGCCTGCCCGGCGCGGTGGATGCGAACACGGGGCTGCTGCACTTCGCACCCAACATCGGCTGGCGCAATGTGCCGGTGGGCCCGCGCCTGCAAGCCGAATTGCGCGACGCCCAGCTGGGCCACGTGCCCGTCCACTGCCAGAACGAAGCCGACCTGGCCGCTGTCGGCGAAACCGAATTCGGCCCGCGGCCGGCCAGCGACCCCCTGGTCTTCGTGATCTGCGGCGTGGGCGTGGGCTCGGGCATCGTGCTGGGGGACACCCTGTTCACCGGGGCCACGGGCGCCGGTGGCGAAATCGGTCACACCACCCTGGCCCAGGGAGGCCGTGCCTGTTCTTGCGGCCGCATGGGCTGCGCGGAAGCCTATGTGGGACTGCGCGCCATCGCGGCCGAAGCGGGCATGCTGCTGAAGAACGGCCAGCCCGACCACGCCGCCCTGCGAGCCGCCATGGCGCGCCGCGACAGCAAGTGTGGCCAGGCCTTCCGGACCGCGGGGGCGCACCTGGGCGTGCTGCTGCAGAACGTCTGGACCACCTTTGACCCGCAGGCCATCGTGCTGGGTGGCGATGCCGTGACGCTGGGCGGCGCAGACCTGGTGGAACCGGCCCTGACCGTGCTGCACAACTTTGCCAAGGATGCCGGTGTCACGCCGCCGCAGGTGCGCATGGCGCGCTACACCGAATCGGCCGCGGCCGTGGGTGGTGCCGCCTATGTGCTGCACGCCCTCATGCACCCCTACACGGTGTTGCAGGGGCCCGGCGTCGGGTCGCCGGGCTGACGCGGGCCTGCAGGGGAACTTCGGCCCTGGTACGCGGCCCTGGGGTGGCAGGCCCTAGGCCGTCTGTGCGGCAGCCAGCAGCTCTGCGCTGAGCTGCTGGTTCTTGAAGAAGGCGTTGATGGTGAGCCGGCCCGGCGCAGCCTGGTAGTCCGCGAGCGACGGCCCCTGGATGTCTCCGGAATGGAAGATGGCACCGTCATAGAAGACCACGCGGTTCCACCTGGCGGGCACACGGCCAATGACTTCGAAGTAGCGGTTGCTCTGCGTCATGTAGCCCGCTGGAAGACCGTACTTGGCGCCGAAGGCGTCGCCGTCCATCGTGTTGGCGTCGCGCAGGAAGCCCTGTGTGTCGGTGTCGGACATGAGCGAGCGGAAAAAGACGGTGCCGCCAAGTTGCTCATTGCGGAACAGGTAATGCACCGCTGCAGAGATCCGCTGTCCGGGTTCGTTGCTGGAATCGTCCCGGTGGCAGATGCGCTGCCGTGCGTCCAGCGTGGGCCCGCTTTGTGTGACGCGCGAAAAACGCGCGTACATGCCGAGCGAGCTTCCCAGTTGCAGGGGGGGCCGGCCGTGCTGCTGGAAGTGGGCGTCCAGCTGGCCAGACAGGACTTCCGGCAAGGCCAGTTGCGGTCCGGGATAGGGATGACCGGCAGGCGTCTGGAACCGACCGGCCGCCGACTGCGCCAGGGCCACCAGGGCTTCCGGGTTCTGCGCAAAGTCGTCGATGACGTAGACCTGCTGACCGTTCGACAGCAGGACGGTCTGCACCACCGGATTCGGATTGAACAGCGCCGCAGAAGGTGCTGACGCTGGCGCGGACGGCTGCGCCACCGCGCCCATGGGCATGGTCTTGTCAGCGGGCGGCGCCGTGCCGCAGAAGCGCTTCACATAGTCCTGGTGTTTGGGCAGCTTGATGAACGTGCGCGCGGCTTCCTTGCGGATCTCGCCCAGGAATTCGCCCAGGTCCTGGTTGTCCATCAGGCGGGTCACCGGGTGGTGACCGCTTGGCGTGATGCCCTGGCCCATCATCACCTGGATCCAGGAGTTCTCAGCAAACAGCTCGTCCGTGTTCAAGGCGACGCGCGCCGTGTCCCGGAAAAGCTGGATGCGGTGCGCCAGCAGTTCCGGCACGGCCATGCTTTGGCAATCGCGCCAGAAGGCGACGTCGCTGCGGTTGGTGACGTGGTAGTGCAGGATGATGAAGTCGCGGATGCGCTCGATCGACCAGCGGGTCTGGCTGTTGTATTCGTCGATGTCCGCCAGCGAGACGCCGTTGGCCGGGAACATCTGGATCAGGCGGGTCAGTCCGCGCTGGATCAGGTGGATGCTGGTGGATTCCAGCGGCTCCAGGAACCCGCTGGACAGACCGATGGCCACGCAGTTGCGCTTCCACACCACCTCGCGTTGCCCCGGTGTGAACTTGATGACCCTGGGCGGCCGGATGACCTCGCCCACCACGTTGGCCAGCAGGGCCGCCTTGGCTTCGTCGTCGCCAAGCTTCTTGCTGCTGTAGACCAGGCCATTGCCCACGCGGTGCTGCAGGGGGATGCGCCACTGCCAGCCCCAGGGGTGGGCAATGGAACGTGTGTAGGGCACGGCTTCGCCCACCAGGGTGGTCTGCGCGGCCACGGCGCTGTCGCAGGGCAACCACTGCGACCAGTCTTCATACGGCACACCCAGGGTCTCGCCCAGCAGCAGGGACCGCATGCCGGTGCAGTCGATGAAGAAGTCAGCCTCGATGAGCGAGCCGTTGCCCAGCGTGATGCCAGTGATGTTGCCGACGCTGCCGTCCATGCGGCTGTCGGTGTGGACCTTCACGATCTTGCCTTCCACGCGCTTCACGCCCTGGGCTTCAGCGATGCGGCGCAGATAACCCGCATACAGGGTGGCGTCCAGGTGGTACGCGTAGTTCAGGCCCGAATTGGGCAGGTGCGCAAAGCGGTTGTCCATGGCCGCGCGCAGTTCCAGGCAATAGTCGCCGTAGTCACTGGCCAGTCCCCGTTCGCGGCCCTCCAGCCAGAAGTGCTGGAAGCCGGCCATCCAGTGCGGCTTGCCGGTCTTGCCGAACGAGTGGAAGTAGTCCTCGTTGACGTTGCGCCAGTTCTCGAAGTTGATGCCGAGCTTGAAGGTCGCCTGCGTGGCGGCCATGAACTCCCGTTCGTCGATGCCCAGGATCTCGTGGAAGAAGTGCAGGGTCGGGATGGTGGCTTCGCCCACACCGATGGTGCCGATTTCCTCCGACTCGATCAGCCGGATGTCGTACAGCCGCCCCATGGTCTTGGACAGACCAGCCGCCACCATCCAGCCGGCCGTGCCGCCACCGGCAATGACGATGCGGCGGATCGGTTTGGACGCTTCGGTCGTGGGTTTGGTGGCGGCAGTGTTCATGGCGTGTCCGTGGCGTGTCCGTGGATAAGTCTCAGCGGTTCAAGCGGCTCAGCAAGGCCGAGCGCAGTTGCCGCGCCTGGTCTTGCGATATCGGGTCCAGCACGCCGTGTGCCCCAGGCGGCAAGTGAGCCACGGTGTGCGCGTCAGCGTCGAAGACGTAGTGGTCAAAGAGTGCCCGCCACGCCTGGCGCTGGGCAGGCGGCAAGTCGCGCACCGTCCACAACGCCAGCATCAAGGTGTTCATGGGCGAATCCATGTGGCCCGGCGACTGCCGCCACCAGAAATTCACCAGCGCGCTCAAGGGTTCCAGTGACTCCACCGCATGCCACCACTGGCTGGGCATGAAGAGGGCGTCGCCCGGCAGCAGTTCCACGGTCTGGGCGTGCTCCATAGCCTGCGCAAAACGGGGGAAGCGCGCCAGGTCCGGATGCGCGACGTCGACGACGCTGATGGGCTGCCCCGCCGGCGTCAGGTCCAGCGGGCCGACATACAGGTTGGCCACCTGTTCGGGCGGAAAAAGGGTGAAGCGGCGGCGACCGGCCACCACGCAGGCAACGTTGTCCGGCACGTCAAAGTGCGCGGCCACGCGGACCCGGTTGCCCAGCCACAGGCTGACCAGGGGGTCGGGCACGCCCAGGTCCAGCCCGTTGCTCTGGCGCAAGCCGGGGAAGGAACCGTCCAGCTCGGTGGAGCCCAGGTAGAGCGCGGGCGGCTTGGGGTTTGATGACTGGGCCAGCAGTTCATCCAGCAAGGCACCGAAGCGTCCAATCTCGCGCTGGAAGTTGAAACCTCTGAAATCGGCGTTGTAGAAGAAGCGGCCGTCGATTTCCGGCGCGCCGCGCCACAGCCCCACGCGCGTGTCGGCACCAAAGCCGCGCAGGTAGTTGCAGAACTGCGCGTCCGATTGCAATGCGGCCTGCACCATTGGCCAATGCCGCACCAGGCCGCGCAAGACCACCGGCTGGGTGCTCTGCAACAGGTCGGCGGGCAGCGCGCCGGCCTGCAAGTCCTTGCGCTCGAGCATGGGTGAGCCGCGTCGCAGGTCCATGTGTAGGCCCGAGCCAGCCGCCGACTGCCTAGGCTTCCCGCGCCAGTTGCAACTGGATCAGGCTGTGCAGGTTGGACATCGAGGCCACGGCCATGTAGATGGGTTGCAGGTAGTCCGCCTGGTGCAGAACGCCCACGGTGCTGGCCTCCAGTGCCGCCAGTCGCTCTTCGTTGATCGCATACAGGCCCACCAGACGGCCGTGCGTGCCGTCCGGCCTTTCCACGTCCAGCACAAAGGAATCCAGCAGGTCGTGAGCAACCAGGGTTTCGACGAATTCCGCCGTGGCTTGCAGGCCTTCGTGCAAGGTCTTGAGGACCGAATTGGCGTGCTCCAGGAATTCGGTGTGGCCGCCTTGTGGCAGGAACACGGCTTCACCGTCGGCGCCCTGGCTGATGCGCGGGCTGGACATGTCGACCAGCATGCGCAGTTCATCGTCAGCCACGCCGATCATGAATGGCCCGCGCTGCATGGCCAGCGGCAGGTAGTGCGCGTTCCAGCCTTCGGGCCCCAGGAAGAGGTTCTGACCGTCGCGCAAGCCAAAGAGCGCGGCAGGCTGGAACTGGCCCTGCGCGTCCTTCTGGAACACGATGGGGTAGTGCGCCTGCAGGCTGCGGAATTCGTCTGCCGTGACCGGGCAGGACATGACATCGTCCCCCCATTGCGCGCCGCGCCGGGTGATGATGCGCAGGTCTTTATGCGTGATGTTGTTGAGCAGTTCGGGCTTTTGCATGTCTGAAGTTCGGGCTGTTGTTCGCGCTTTGATTCACGCCGGGATTCGTGCTCCAGATGGCGCGGCGGTTCACGCCAGGTCTGGCGCCGGCGGCATGCCGTGCAGGTGGATGTGCTGAATGAGGTCGCGGTGGCGTGGCAGGCCGCCCAGCAGGCGCCTGGTGATTGTCGCCGCGTCCCTGAAACAGGCCTGCGCCTGGGCCAGTCGTGCAGGTCGGACGGGTGCAGCAGTCGGCTTGAAACCCATGCCGTACAGCACGTACTGGTAACTGGCAGCAGGGAAGACTTCTTCGATGCGGAACAGGTCGCCCCGGTACGGCGCGCGGTGGTGCCACAACTGCAACAGTTCACGCAGCCGTTCGGGCATGCTGGACGGCTGGCGGTGGTCGCGCCAGTAGTCGGAATCGCTGCGCTGGCTCAGGGCGTAGTGCAACTTGAGAAAATCGATGATGCGCGCCCAGCGGTAGCTGAACGCGTCGTTGAAGCGCTGGGCCACCACGTCCATGTCGGCGCGGTTGGCGGGCATCTCGTCGCGGATCATGGCCGCTGACAATTCGACCAGCGCCAGTGCCGACGCCTCCAGGGGCTCGATGAAGCCCGCCGACAAACCGACCGCCACGCAGTTGCGCACCCAGAAACGTTCGCGGTAGCCCGGGTTGAAGCGGATGTGCCGGGGCGTGGACACATCCACAGGGCCGCCGCTGCGCTGGACATGCCTGTGCAGTGCAGCGCTTGCCGCGTCCAGGCTGGTGTGCGCGCTGGAATACACCAGACCCACGCCGCGGCGCGTCGGCAGACCGATGTCCCAGGTCCAGCCTTCCGCGTGGGCCGTTGCGATCGTCGCCGAGGCCAAGGGGCCCTGCGGGTCGGCATACGGCAACTGCAGGGCCAAGGCGCTGTCGTTGAAGAGGACCTGCTTCTGCGACTGCAGAGCCACACCGTAGTGCTCGCCCAGCAGCAGCGACGACAGGCCCGTGCAGTCGATGAACAGGTCCCCCGCGATGTAGCCATGGCTGCGTGTCTGCAGCGCGGCGATGTCGCCGTTGTCATGCGAATGCACGGCAGTCACCGCGTCAGACACGTGGCGCACGCCCAGCTTGTCCACGGCGTGACGGCGCAACAGCAGCCCGATCTTCACCGCATCGAAGTGGTAACCGTAATTCGCCACGGCGCCAAATTCCGGCGTGCTGACCTGCTTGGGCGCCAGGCTTTCATTGCACAGGTGCGGCTGTGGACTGACGCAATCTGCGAAGGCCTGGCCCGGCAATCCGGCGCCGCCATTCAGCCAGGCGCCGACCAGGTCGGCATCGCCGTAGCCCTGCGGCAGCGAAAAGGGGTGGTAGTAGCGGTCACCCGCCGTGCCGTTCACCCAGCCATCAAAGCGCGAACCCTGCTTGAATGCAGCGTCGCATTCGCGCAGCAGATCGGCTTCATGCAGGCCAATGCGCAGCAGGGTTTCGCGCATGGACGGCCAGGTGCCCTCCCCCACGCCAATGGCCGGTGTGTCGGGTGACTCGATCAGTGTGATTGCCAGCGCGCCAGGGTCCGGGCCGCCGTGCTCCACGGCCAACAGGGCCGCCGTGAGCCAGCCGGCCGAGCCACCTCCCAACACCACGACGCGTCTCACCGCATCCGTCATATCTTGCCCCGCCAAACGCAATGCACGCGCCAGTATCCGTGCTCACCGGGCCCCGTGGCATCCCCTGCAGACAGCCCCAAAAAACAAAATCGGCCACAGAGGTCGATTTTGGATTCCCCACCGAGCGGGGCTGTCCGTCCAAGCCTGCGCTGCCCCGGAGGGCGGCGCAGCTCAGACGCCATGCTGGTGAATGTGCGGCCTCAGAACTTGTAGCGCATACCCACCAGATAACGGGGGCCGGTCTGCGTCACCGACACCAACTGTTCCTTGGTGCGGCCGTGCTGGCGCACGTAGCCGTCCGTCAGGTTGACCAGGTCGGCCTGGAAGGTCAGGTTCTTGTTGAATTTGTAGCCGATGGACAGGTCGAACTGACCGTAGGCCTCGGTGTAGATCGGGTTGTTGCCCGCCCCGTCCGTGATGGCCGCCAGGAACTCGCCACGCCAGTTGTAGGCACCGCGCACCGACCACTGGCTGTTCTCGAAGAAGCCGACCAGGTTGTACGAATTGCCCACACCCACCAGCGCCGCTTGCGTGGCCGTGCTGTGGTTGTCGTACTTCAGGCCCGACTTGGCGACCGTGTAGTTGCCGGCCACGCCAAAGCCGCTGCTGCCGAACATGTGCTGCGCGTTCAGCTCCACGCCCTTCAACTTGTCACCTGCTGCGTTGGAAGGCGTCGTGATGGCAAATTGCAGCAAGGGGTCGCCCGGCTGCCCGACGATGCTGCCTTGTGTCTGGCCGTTGCTGACGCCCGTCTGGGTCACACCGGGCTGACCATTGAAGTTGGCGAAGATGTAATTCCGCAGACACACCGGGTCCGTCGTCGCGCAACCGCTGGCCACTGCCGCGTTGTAGTACGCGCCCCCAATGGGCGTGTGCACGCCACCCACGGGCTGCCGCACCGAGGTGCTGGCAATGAAGTTGCTGATCTTCTTGGTGAACAGGCCCATCGACACATAGCTGGACTTGGCGTAGTACCACTCCACCGACGCGTCCAGGTTCTTGGACAACAGTGGCTTCAATGCCGGGTTGCCGGTGGAGCCCGTGCCGCCACCCTGGTTGGCTGTGGGGTCGACCGACACGCCGCCCGTCAGGGCACCCCAGCCCGGGCGGCCGATGTTTTCGCCGTAGCTGGCACGCACCTTCACGGTGGAGGTGATGTCCGCGTCCCAGTCGATGCTGGGCAGCACGTAGGAATATTTGCCGGTGCCCGAACCAAAGGTCGGCGAGCCGCTGTTGACGTTGATTTCGTTCAGCGACCCCCAGTTCGTGCCCGTCAGGGACAGGACCTGTGACGACGAGCTGACCTTGGTCGATTCGTAGCGCAAACCCACCGAGACGTTCATGGGAATGGCAGTGTCGAAGGCATGGTCCAGCTGCAGGAAGGTGCTGGTCGACTTTTCAATCGTGCGCCAGTCGTTGCCCTGCGTGTAGTCCGGGTACGCCGAGAAGTAGGCCTCGGCCTGTGCCCGGGTCATCGGCGTGTTGTTGTTGCTGGACGTACCGCGAGCCATCGCGATCTCAATGGCGCGGTTGCGCACGGCATTGAAGTCGAAGACGTAGAAGTTCTGCAGCAGACGCGGGTCGTCGTGGCCGGGAACACGGTTGAAGTACTTCGGCAGGCTGTCCAGCGCAAAGGCACCAGCCGGGTAGTCACCCTGGTTGCCCACGCCGCCCCAGTCCGCGTTCTGGTGGTTGACGTTGGCCGAGCGGTTGTTCACCTTGGTGCTGGCCAGGCCGAAGTGCAGCTTGTTGTCGGCGTTGATCTTGAAGCTGCCGCTGAACTGGCCCTGGTCGATGGTCTGCTCGCTGATGGCCGCGTCGAAGCGCGTGCCCGTGACCTGGATCTTGCTCGTGCTGAAGGTGGTGTTCGGCAGTTGCAGGACGGGCAGCTTGTCCGTGTAGTAGGCATACGCATCGCCCTGGCTGAACATGCCTGCGTCCATCACGTTGTAGATGCCGTACGGGGTGCTGGGCTTGGACTTTGCCGTGGAGTGGTGGGCGTCGAACTCCACGCTCAACTGGCTGGAGACTTTCCATTCGGTGTTGAAACCGGCGGATCGGTTCTGCGCCTTCTCACCGTAGCGGCCGCCATTCAAGGCCAGGTCATGGTCCTGGGCGGGGAACAGTGCCGAGTAGGAAATGGGACCGGACACCGGACCGTCTGTCCAGGATGAAGGTCCACCCTGGAAGTTGAACCAGGTCGACACCTCCATGTTCTTCTTGTTGACGGTGTTGTTCGCCAGCGTGTAGTCCAGCGTGAACTTCAGGTCCTTGCTGGGCGCGAACTGAAGGGTCACCTGCCCGTTGGTGCGTTCACGTTCCAGACCGGTGAGCGAGTAGCGCAGTTCCACGGGTGTGGAGTACAGCGTGGTGCCCGTGGGGCGGTTGGTGATCAGGTTCGCACCGGCCTGCCCTGGCAGCGGAATCGCGCCCCAGTTGTTGGCGGGGTCCGCACTGGCCGGGAACGGGTGCCAGCCGTTTTGTGTGTAGGCCTTGTTGGAGCCCGAATCGCGCTTGGAGTAGCTGCCACTGATGGTGATGCCAATGGTGCGGTTGGCGAAGGTCTCGCTGTACAGGCCGGACACTTCAGGCGTCGCAGAACTGCCCTTCAGGCTGTCGGGCAGGCGCGAGTTGGACACGTCGTGGTTGGCCTTGACGCCGAAGGTGGCGATGCGCTCCCGCGTGTCCAGCGGACGCGCGGTCTTGATGTTGATGGTCGCACCAATGCCACCAGCGGGCGAACTGGCGCGGCTGGTCTTGTAGACCTCCAGGGCAGAGATCGCGTCGGACGACAGGTTGGCAAAGTCGAACGCACGCGACGAGTTCGCCGAGCTGCCGCCTTCCGCGCTGTTCAGCAGGGCGCCTGGCATCTGGCGGCCGTTGAGCAGCACCATGTTGAACGCAGGACCGACACCGCGCACGGTCACGCCGGAACCTTCACCGCTGGCCGAGCGTTCCACGGCCACGCCGGAGATGCGCTGCATGGATTCGGCCAGGTTGGTGTCCGGGAACTTGCCGATGTCTTCGGCCACGATGCCGTCCACCAGACCACGGGCCTCGCGCTTGAGCGTCAGCGAGGTGTCAAGCGATTGCCGAATGCCCGTGATGACCACCACGTCTGAACCCGCGCTGGCGGGCGGCGCGGTTTGGGCTTGGGCCGGCGCAAAAGCCAAGGAGGCCAGCGCCCCGCAGGCTGCCGCGATGGGCCGCAGGTTGCGGCGATGCGTTGGGCGTGCGCGATGGGCGCGGGACTGCATAGTTTTCATTTGTCTCCTCGGCGATCGTTGAGGCCAGAAACGACACGCAATGGCGTGCGCGTTTGCGTTGGTTTGCCGACCTTGCTCACAGCCAGTTTTGAGGTCGTCGGCGGTCGCTATCCTATTTTGTGTTGCGATCGAATTAATTAGGGTTAACGCCAGCGAAGCAACATCAAACGGGGGGACTGGGCAGGCGTCACCGGGCCGGGCGCGAAAGCCCGGCAAACCCTCGCAAACCCCTAGCGGACTAGGCGCGCGCTTCGCCCAGAAGCACGGCCACGCGCTGCTGCAATGCAGCAGGCGACACCTCGGCCGCGGGGACGCACGCGCCCACGTTCAGGCCGACCGGGCTGAAGAAGCCGCGGCGGAAGGGCTTGACCATGGCGGTGCCCTTTTCCACGCGAGAAAAGAAGCTGCCCCACAGATTGGTCAAGGCCATCGGCACCACGGGCACGGGGTTGCTTTGCAGCACCTTCATCACGCCGCCCTTGAACTCACCCAGGCTGCCGTCCTTGGTGATGCCGCCCTCAGGGAAGATGGCCAGCAGGTCGCCTTCAGACAGCACCTGGCGGGCTTCCGCGAAGGCACGTTCGTAGGCCCCTGGGTCCTCGTTGCGCGGCGCCACGGGAATGGCCTTGCACAGCTTGAAGAGCGTGCCCATGACGGGGATCGCGAAGATGCGGTGGTCCATGATGAAACGGATGGGTCGTGGGCTGGCGGCCATGAGCAGCACGGCGTCGACATAACTCACATGGTTGCAGACCAGGATGGCCGGGCCGGTGGTGGGAATGTGCTCTTCTCCCTGGACCCTGAAGCGGTAGATGCAGCGCGTCAGCACAAAGGCCAGGAAACGCAGCAAGTACTCCGGCACCAGCAGGAAGATGTAGCCGGCCACCACGGCATTGAGCAGGCCAACGATCAGGAAGACCTCGGGGATGGTGAAGCCCGCACCAAGCAGCACGCCCGCGCCCAGGCTGCTGACGATCATGAACAGCGCATTGAGGATGTTGTTGGCGGCGATGATGCGTGCGCGGTGCGTGGGTTGGCAGCGCGTCTGGATCAACGCGTACATGGGCACGCTGAAGAGACCCACGAACAAGGACAACAGGAACAGGTCGGCCATGACCCGCCAGTGCGCCGGCGCGCTGACGAACACGCCCAGCCCTTGCAGGCCCGAAGTCGGCAAGCCGCGCGCCGCGAAATACAGGTCCACCGCAAACACCGTCATGCCGATGGCGCCCAGCGGCACCAGGCCGATGTCCACGTGGCGGCGACACAGCAATTCGCACAGCAGCGCGCCCCCACCCACCCCCAGCGAGAACAGCACCAGCAGCAGGCTGGCCACGTGTTCGTCACCATGCAAAACGTCGCGCGCAAAGGCCGGGAACAGCGACAGGAACACGGCGCCGAAGAACCACATCCAGGAAATGCCCAGCAGCGACCGGAACACGACGACGTTCTCACGTGCCAGCTTCAGGTTGCGCCAGGTTTCGGTGAAGGGGTTCCAGTTGATCTGCAGGCCGGGGTCGCTGGAGGGTGAGGGTGGCACCGCCGCTGCCGTGACACGGCCGATGACGGCTACGGCCAGGCAGGCCGCAGCCGCGTAGTACGGACCGTTGCCCGGGATGGCAATGAGCAAACCGCCCGCCAACTGCCCCAGCAGGATGGCGACAAAGGTGCCCATCTCCACCATGCCGTTGCCGCCGGTGATTTCGCGTTCGCTCAGGTGCTGCGGCAAGTAGGCGTACTTCACCGGCCCGAACAAGGTGCTGTGCACGCCCATCAGCAGCACACAGAACAGCAGCACGGGCACGTTGTGGTTGATGAAGCCATAGCCCGCCAGGACCATGACCCCGATTTCCAGGTTCTTCACCCAGCGCATCAACTGGCCTTTTTCCAGCTTGTCGGCCAGCTGTCCGCTGGTGGCCGACAGCAGCACGAAGGGTGCGATGAAGAGTGCGCCGATCACCAGGCCTGCCATGGCCGGTGGCAACCAGCTCACCTGCAATTGGTAGGTGATCATCACCGTGAAAGCGAACTTGAACAGGTTGTCATTGCCCGCGCCAGTGAACTGCGTCCAGAAGAAGGGCGCGAAGCGGCGCTGGCCCAGCAGGGCGAACTGGTTGGGGTGTTCGCTGTCGACGGTTTGGGCAGTGCTCAAGAGTCTTCCTTGATGGGTGGGCATGACGCGCCGCGTCGGTCGGGATCAACTGTAGACGGCAAATCGGCGGGCTCAGCGGTAGATGGCTTGCACGGTGCCCGACAGGCCTGCACGCTCCATCCAGTCAAACACTGAATCGACGGTGACGGTTTCGATGCGGTCGCTGAAGCGCTTCTCGTTGGGGTGGTCGTCAAAGGCGATGTTGGCCGCTGTCATGCGCGCGCCCAGCCGCACCAGCGGGCTGATGCGCAGGACCGTGGGCTCGTAGCCCTTGAAGCGCAGCCAGGCCTGCGCACGTTCACGGGTGAGCGAGGTGGGTTCCATGGCATAGGCCATGGTTTCGATCGCCCACTGGTTGCTCTGCTGGTAGACCTGCGCCCAAGGGTAGGCCAGCATGCTGTAGGCCGGTGTGTGCAGCGTGTCGACACGGCGGTTGTTCTGCAGCACGCCCAGGAGCCGCGTCTGGATGTCGGGGTTGGGTATGACGTAGGCGGCCTCGTAGCGGTAAGGGTCGTCCAGGAAGAACTCGCCCAGGCCCTGGCGGTAGAGATCACCGCGGTCGCTGCCGCACTGGTTCAGCTTGTGCACCACCCGCCAGACCGTACCGTCGCGGTAGGCAAAGCCCATGTGGCTCCAGCGCAGGTGGTACTTGCTGAGGTCCTGCCCTGCGCGCGCCAGCAGCACCACCTGTGCGCCGCTCTTGTCCAACTCTTTGGCCGTGCGCTCGGCCAGTTCCATGCCGCGCTGCACGTTCCAGGCGTCGGGCAGCCGGGCTTCGCAGTTGCGGCCGGCCCGTGCCGGCGTTGCAGCGGCGGCCAAAGTCACCAGCGCGGCGACGGCCAGGTGCTTGTGCAAGGCGCTCATCGCGTCACCCGTTCGTTGTAGAGCAGCGCCTTGCCGATCTCGTTCGGGATGAAGCACACCGCGCGCCCCGCTGCCGACAAGACCCAGCCCGTGCTGACGGCGGTGACCACCACGGCCGTGCCGGCCAGCACCGACACACCGCCCACCGCCGCGCCAACCAGCGTGACGCTGAAGCGGGCGCCGTCAGAAGCCCTTTCCAGCACCCACACCGTGCCCTCGGCCACCGCGCTCACCGCCACCACCGTCAGCGCGGCGCCTGCAGACAGCAGGCCCACAGGCACAGCCACGGACACGGCCACCGGCAGCATGGACAAGGCACTGGCTTCGGACACGCCGCCATGCGCCCGTGCGGGCGCGGCCGCAGTCAGGGCCAGTGAGATCGAAACCGATACCGATGCGATCAAGCGTTTCATCTGCGTTCTCCTTGGTTGAGTCGAGTTCATTGCGATGCACGGCCTTCGGCGCGCGCCACGGCCAGGGCGTGTTCATGCGCATCACGCAGGGTCTTGGCCAGGGTGAAGGCGGCGCTGATCAGGAACAGCCAGCTCACACCGAGGAAGGCCTTGAAGCCGGGGTTGACGTCCATGCGCCACAGACCCCAGGCCGTCAGGCCCATGGCCAGGGCGAAGCCGGACCACACCACGGCGCCCCACATGGGCGTGTCGACCCTGCGACCTTCGTTGTCCCGCACATGCTTGGCCAGCGCGAAGGCCGCGCTCAGCGTGAACAGGTAGCCCATGAACATGAAGGCGCGGTCCAGGTCCTGGCCCGGCAACCAGGCCAGGCCCGTGCCGGCCAGCGCCACGGCGGTTGCAAAGCTGGCCCACACCTGGAGCTTCCAGGCCTTCGTGTCGGGGCGGGGGATGGTGTGCATGTCGATCCGGGTTTTGTTGAACACGGTGCGACTGTGATTGGCAAGCCGCCTGGTATCTATCACCACGGGGAGCGTGGCACTATGACGGACGTTTGGTATCGTCAGTTGATACTTCTGGAGCCCTTTCATGAGCAGCACCCAGGACCTGGTCAGCACGCTGAAGGCTGAACTTCGCCGCGCCGGCATCACCTATGCACAACTGGCCCAGGAGCTGGGCCTGGCGGAAAGCAGCATCAAGCGCATCTTTGCCAAGGGCGACATGCCGCTGTCACGCATCGACGAGGTGTTGGCCGTGCTGAAGATGGACTTCGCGGAACTGGCGCGCCTGGTGGCCAATGCGAGCCCGGCACAGCAGGAGCTCACGCTGGAACAGGAACGCGCCGTGGTGCGCGACCCCAAGCTGCTGCTGACCGCCATCTGCGCGCTGAGCCAGTGGACGGTGGAGCACATCGTCGCCACCTATGCGCTGAGCAAACCGCAGACCGTGGCCTGCCTGCTGGCGCTGGACAAGCTGGGCTTCCTGGAATTGCGCGCCAACAACCGCTACCGCGTGAAGGTCGACAAGACCTTCCGCTGGCGGCCCGGCGGCCCGGTGATGCAGTACTTCCGCACCCACGCGATGACCGACTATTTCAGCGGCGACTTTGGCGACGCGGGCGAATTGCTGATGCTGGTGCACGGCCAGATCAGCCCTGCCCAGGCCCAGCTCTTCAACGAACGCCTGCGCCGCCTGGCGCAGGACTTTGCACAACAGCACCTGGCAGACCAGAAGCTGCCGGACACCGAACGCCGCGCCTACACCCTGGTCTTCGGCATGCGCAGCTGGCTGTTCGGCGCCTTCCGGCAGCTGCTCAGGCAGCCGGCTTGAACAGCGCTTCCTTCAAGGCCGCGCAGCACACGGCCACCGCCAGGCGCGCTTCGCCCAGGATGCGGCTCATGGGCAGGAAGCCATGGATCTGGCGTTCAAAGCACACGTACTGGCACGGCGTACCCGCGGCGCTCAACTTGTCGGCATAGGCACGGCCCTCGTCCACCAAAGGGTCGTAGCCCGCGGTCAGCACCAGTGCCGGCGGCAGCTTGCTGTGGTCCGCGGCCCGCAGCGGCGACGCACGCCAGTCCGGCCATTGCGACGGGTCCGGCATGTAGTGGCCGCGGAAATAGGCGATGGTGTCGGCCGTCAGCACATAACCCTGGCCATTGCGCGTGTGCGATGCTGCCGTGCCGGGCATGTCGGTGGCCGGATAGATGAGCAGCTGGAAGGCCAGCGGTGCATCACCTGCGTCGCGCAACGACAGCGACACCACGGCCGCCAGGTTGCCGCCTGCGCTGTCGCCCCCCACCGCCATGCGCGTGGGATCGACGCCAAGCAAAGCGGCCTGCGACCGCACCCAGCGCGTGGCCTCGATGCAGTCGTCCACGGCAGCCGGGAACCGGTGCTCTGGCGCCAAACGGTAGTGCGCCGCAACGACAGCGATGCCGGCGCCGTTGCACAGCTGGCGGCACAGCACGTCGTGCGTGTCCAGGTCGCCCATGGTGTGGCCGCCACCGTGGAAGTACATCAACACAGGCAGGACCGTCGCGGCTTCAGACTCCACCGGCCGGTACAGCCGCAGCGGCACACCACTGACCGTGGCCACTGCGCGCACCTCTGCCACCACAGGCGCGTCGGGCTGCGAGAAGAATCGGCGCTCCAGGTACATGCGCCGCGCCTCGGAGGGCGCCACGGTGTGCGTGGGCGGGATCTTGCGTTCCGCCATCAGGGCTATCAGCGCAGCGGCTTGGGGGTCGAGCATGGTGCGTGTCGTGTCTTGTGATGTGGGACAAGGGAGCCCTGAGTATCGCAGGGCGCCTGTATGCGCATGGCGTGGGAACCCGGTCGTTCAGACCGCGTCTGACCGCCTGTGGAATGGCGTAAGCTGACCGGTCACGCCTCTCAGTCCACCCTGACCCGACCGGAGTCGAGCCCCACACGCATGAGCACAAGCGCCCAAGGCAGCCCGTCCAGAAGCCTGCGGAGGGCCTCGCTCGCACTGGTGGGCGCTATGGTGTGCGCGACCGCGCTCATCGCCTACCTGCTGTGGCAGGCACGGGTGGAGGCCTTGGATGCAGCGCAGACCACGGCGCTCAACTATGCCCGCACGCTGGAGGTCCGGTTGGACTCGACCTTCCGCCGCGCCGACTCGGTCCTGCGCACTGTCGTCAAGACCACGCCACCAGCGGCGCTCCAAGCCGGCGGGGAGCAGCGGTACACCGAGACCGTGGACCGCCAACTGGACGCCATGCGCTTCGAGTTTGACGAAGTCATCGCGCTGCGGGTGATCGATGCGACGGGCAATGAACGCTATGTGTCTCCCGCCGTCCAATTGGCAGGCGCCAACTATGCGGACCGGACCTTCTTCTCCGCCTACCAGAAGGACCGTTCTGCCGACTTGCTGTTCTCGGATGTCCTGATCGGCCGCGTGTCCAGGCGGCAAACCATGGTCATGACCCGGCCCATCCGCGACGACCAGGGCCACTTCATCGGCGCCGGCCTGGCGCCGCTGGAGCTGGACTACTTCCAGCAGCACTTCAAGCAACTGGATGTGGGCGCCCATGGCGCGATCTTCCTGCGCCGCTCTGACCAGAACGGCAAGCTGGTGCTGCGCTGGCCTCATATCGACGCCGAGATCAACCGGCCGATGCCGGAAACCCACCCACTCTGGATGGCCGTGCAGCGCGGCGACAAGGAAGTGCTGAGCCGCTATGTGGCATTCACTGACGGTGTCCAGCGCATTTCAGGCAGCGTGCTGGTCAGGGGCTACCCCTTTTTCCTCACCGTTGCGCTGAGCCTCGACGACGTACTGGCAGGCTGGACACGCCTGGCACTGGCCACCTCCATCATCTGGTTGGCGGCCATGGCGGTGGTGTCCCTCCTGTTCTGGCGCCTGCGCCGAGCCGACGACGCACGAGCGCAGTTGCAAACGCGGCTGCGTGAAGCCCAGCGGCTGGAATCCATGGGCACCCTGGCCGGCGGCATTGCGCACGACTTCAACAACATCGTGGCTGCGATCATGGGCAACGCCTCTCTCGCCAGCGACGGCCTGGGCGCGGACCACCCTGCGCAATCACACCTGTCGCAGATCCTCAAGGCTAGCGCGCGGGCACGCAGCCTGGTGCAGCAGATCCTGGCTTTCAGCCGCAGGCAGACGCATGCGCTGCACACCCAGGAACTGCAGCCGGTGGTGCAGGATTCGCTGGCCCTCCTGCAATCGACGCGGCCAACCTCCATCACGCTGGAGGTGTCGCTGGACAGCCAGCCCATGCATGCGCGGATTGACGCGACGCAGATCCAGCAGGTGTTGATGAACCTGTGCACCAATGCCTGGCACGCCATGCAGAACGCGCCCGGCACACTGAGCGTAAGGCTCGAGCCCGTGCAGCTGACCCAGCCACGGGCCGGTGCAGGACATGCCTTGCCTCCGGGGCCATATGCCCAGCTGAGGGTGAAGGACACCGGCGCTGGCATGTCGACGCAAGCCCTGGAACGGGCCTTCGAGCCCTTCTTTACCACCAAGCCCACAGGCATGGGCACGGGTCTGGGTCTGTCTGTGGTGCATGGCATCGTCGCCGCCCATGGTGGGGCGATTCGCATCGAGTCCAGCCCGGGCCAGGGATGCACCGTGGAGATCCTGCTGCCCTTGACCGATGCGCCCGCCGACGGCATCCCGTCGGAGCACCGCACGCCAGACCACGCGCAGCCAGCGGATCCGGTGGGGCATGGCGAGCATGTGCTCTATGTGGACGACGACGAGGTCGTTGGCCAGATGGTGCAGCCGCTCTTGCGCAAGGCGGGCTACCAGGTCACCCTGGTGAGCGAAGGACATGTGGCGGTGGATGCGGTGCGGTCCACCCCGGAACGCTTTGACCTGGTGGTGACCGACTTCAACATGCCCGGCGTCCGGCTTCTCCGAGGGCACGCGCCTCCATCTCTGATTTTGCTCGCAGGGCTTCCTGCTCGGCCTTTTGACGGGCCACACTGGCGTCTTGTTCCGCCTTCACACGCGCAGCCTCAGCCTCACGTTTCGCCTGCTCCGCCACTTCAGCTTGGGCTTTTAATGCGGCCACTTCGTTTTCCAGTCTGGCCTTTTCCTCCGCAGCGGCACGCGCTTCGGCCTCCGCCCTGGCCTGAGCGGCCTGCTGTTCGGCCTGGATGCGAGCGGCTTGCTCCTGCTCTCTGGCATGGCGCTCAGCCTCTTCACGCGCCTTGGCCTCGGCGGCTTCTTTCACTTTGGCCGCCTCCTGCTCGGCTTTAACACGCGCAGCTTCAGCCTCGCGTTTCGCCTGTTCGGCGGCCGCAGCAATCGCTTCAGCCTCAGCCTTGGCTTGCGCCACTTGCTGCTCTGCTTTGATACGAGCCGCCTCTTCCTGCTCCCGAACCAAACGTTCAGCCTCTTCACGTGCTCGTGCTTCAGCTGCTGCTTTGGCTTTAGCCACTTCCTGTTCAGCTTTGACGCGCGCAGCCTCAGCCTCAAGTTTCGCCTGCTCCGCAGCCGCAGCACGCGCTTTGGCTTCCGCCTCAGCCTGAGCCTTTAATTTGGACACCTCGGCTTCCAGCTTGGCCTTTTCCTCCGCTGCGGCACGGGCTTTTCTTTCCGCTTCTGCCTTGACTTGCGCCGTATGCTGTTCTGCCTTGATGCGGGCGGCCTCGACCGCCTCTCTGGCAAGACGATCGGTTTCTGCACGCGCCTTGGCCTCTGCTTCTGCTTTCACCCTGGCTGCTTCCTGCTCGGCTTTAACGCAGACCAACGAGCTTCCCGCTTTGCTCGTTCTTCCGCCTCAAGTTTCGCTCTGGCAAGCGCCTCTTGCTTACGCTGCACCGTCTCGGCCTCGCGTTGTGCTTTTAGCTTGACGACCTCAGCTTCGAGTTTAGCGCGCTCCTCCGCCACGGCACCGCGCTTGGCACTCACTTCGTCACTCCCTTGCTGGCGGCGAGGGTCTGCTGCCTCGCTGCTTCTGCTGCAGGAATTTCGGGGGTGGGGGCGCGATACGCCCTTCTCCGCCAAAGAGTGAGAAGGGAATACTCACAAGGGTATTCGCTAAGCCCCTTCCTTTCTGAAACGATGGAGAGAAACGCTGCCATGAAAGCCATCGTCTGTCATGAACTCACCGGCGCTGCCTCACTGCAGCTAGAAAAAGTGCCCGAACCGCGACCGGGTCCGGGTAGAGTTCGATTGAAAATTCGGGCTTGCGGCGTCAATTTTGCCGACAGCCTGATTACCCGAGGTCAATATCAGAAGCAGCCACAACCTCCATTCAGCCCCGGTTTTGAAGTATCCGGCGAAGTGTTGGAACTAGGAATGGGTGTCGAAGGCATTAAGGTAGGTGACCGAATAATCGCTATCACCCCGTATGGCGGCTATGCCGAAGAAGCAGGTGGTGGTGAACATCAATCGTTGTGTACCGATGCCGACAGCGATGTCCTGGGAACAGGGTGCCGCTTTCCCAGTAGTGTTTGGCACCTCGCATGTTGCCCTGTGGCATCGGGCGCGGCTGGGACGGTGAAAACGTCGTGGTGCATGGTGCAGATCCGGCGGCAACGGTTTAACGGCGGTGGCTATCGGCAAACAGTTGGGTGTGATTTGTTACCGCCAGCGGATCTGAAAAACTCGCTGTTGCCCGTGAACACGGCGCAGATTATCTAATCGACACTAACACTGAGGATGTACGCAAACGAATCAAGGAACTGACCGGCGGACGCGGTGCCGACGTAGTTTA
>CAVVSC010000022.1:0-114727 GCA_963750785.1 uncultured beta proteobacterium
CATACCACACCCAGCCTCCTGATGGGTGCGTCCAGCGCCGACCTGCCGACCATTGGCGTCAGCGGTGGCCCCATGCTCAATGGCAAGTGGCGCGGCCAGGAACTGGGCTCCGGCACGGGTGTGTGGAGCATGAGCGAACAAGTGCGTGCCGGCACGTTGAAGCTGGCCGACTTCTTTGAGGCCGAAAGCTGCATGCACCGCAGCCATGGCCACTGCATGACCATGGGCACGGCCAGCACCATGGCCAGCATGGTGGAAGCGCTGGGCGTGGGCCTGCCGGGCAACGCGGCCTATCCGGCCGTGGACGGCCGCCGCAACGTCATTGCGCGCAACGCGGGCCGGCGCATCGTGGACATGGTGCACGAGGACCAGAAGCTGTCCAGCATCCTGACGCGTGAAGCGTTTGAGAACGCGATTCGGACCCTGGCGGCCATCGGCGGCAGCACCAATGCGGTCATCCACCTCATCGCCATCGCCGGCCGCATCGGCGTCAAGCTCACGATCGACGACTTCGACCGCCTGGCCAGCGAACTGCCCTGCCTGGTGAACCTGCAGCCCAGCGGCGAACACCTGATGGAGGACTTCTGCTATGCCGGCGGCCTGCCCGCGGTGATGAAGGAGATCGCGTCGGTGCTGCACCTGGGTGCGGTCACCGCCACCGGCAAGACCATGGGCGAGAACATCGCCGACGCGCAGAACTTCGACCCGCGTGTCATCAAGACCATGGCAGCGCCCTTCAAGGCCAAGGCCGGCATCGCGGTGTTGCGTGGCAACCTGGCGCCGCGCGGTGCCGTCATCAAGCCCAGTGCCGCCACGCCGGCGCTGATGCAGCACACCGGCCGTGCCGTCGTCTTCGAGGACAGCGACGACTTCCACAAGCGCATCGACGACGAGAGCCTGGACGTGGACGAAACCTGCATCCTGGTGCTGAAGAACTGCGGCCCCAAGGGCTACCCCGGCATGGCCGAGGTGGGCAACATGCCGCTGCCGCCCAAGGTGCTGCGCAAGGGCATCACCGACATGGTCCGCATCAGCGACGCCCGCATGAGCGGCACCGCCTATGGCACCGTGGTGCTGCACACCGCGCCGGAAGCCGCTGCGGGCGGCACGCTGGCCCTTGTCCAGAACGGCGACCAGATCACCCTGGACGTGGCCGGCCGCAGGCTCCACCTCCACGTGGACGACGCCGAGCTGGCACGCCGCCGCGCCAGTTGGCAGCCGCCCGTGCCGCCGCTGCAAAGTGGCTACTGGAAGCTCTACATCGACCACGTGCTGCAGGCCGACGAAGGCGCAGACCTGGACTTTCTCGTTGGCAAGCGCGGCGCCTTTGTACCGAAAGACAACCACTGAACACCATGACAAAGATCGCCATCGTCACCGGCGCCGGCAGCGGCATCGGCCGCACCTGCGCCCTGGCCCTGCTGGCCGAAGGCTGGACCGTGGGCCTCGTCGGCCGCCGTGCCGAAGCCCTGGCCGAAACAGCCAACCTGGCCGGCGCCCACGCCGACCAGGCGGTGCCCCTGCCCTGCAATGTCGGCAACGAATCCGAAGTGCGCGCCGTGTTCGACACCATGGTGCAGCGCTTCGGCCGCGTGGACCTGCTGTTCAACAACGCTGGCGGCGGCCTGGCGGCCAAGACGCCGGACCTCATCACGGCCGCAGAATGGCAGCAGGTGGTGGACGTCAACCTGAACGGCGCCTTCTACTGCCTGAGCCACGCCTTCCGCGTGATGCGGGCGCAGTCGCCGCAGGGTGGCCGCATCATCAACAACGGCAGCATCTCGGCCACCACGCCGCGGCCGGGCTCCATCGCCTACACGGCCACCAAGCACGCGGTCAGTGGACTCACCAAGACGGCGGCGCTGGACGGCCGGCCCTTTGACATTGCAGTCGGCCAGATCGACATCGGCAACGCCGCCAGCGACATGACCGCGCGCATGGTGGCCGGTGTGCTGCAGGCCGACGGCAGCACCCGACCCGAGCCGCGCATGGACCTGCAGCATGTGGCCGACGCCTTCATGACCATGGCCCGCTTGCCGCTGTCGACCAACATGATGTTCGTCAACGTCATGGCCACCAAGATGCCCTTCGCCGGCCGCGGCTGAAGTCCAGTCACCTCGCCCGGTCGGCATGAAGATCACCGGCGCCCGCGTCGTCGTCTGCAGCCCCGGGCGCAACTTTGTCACCCTGGTCTTGGAGACCGACCAGGGACTGGTCGGCATTGGCGACGGCACCCTGAATGGCCGTGAACTGGCGGTGGCCAGCTACCTCAACGACCACGTCGTCCCGCTGCTGATCGGCCGCGACGCTCACCGCATCGAAGACACCTGGCAGTACCTCTACCGCGGCGCCTACTGGCGGCGCGGGCCGGTGACCATGAGCGCCATCGCGGCGGTGGACACCGCGCTGTGGGACCTGAAGGCCCAGGCCGCCGGCATGCCGCTGTACCAGTTGCTGGGCGGCGCCAGCCGCGAACGCGTGCTGGTCTACGCCCACGCCAACGGCCGCGACATCGCAGAGACCGTGGACGAAGTGCAGCGCCAGGCGGCCCTGGGCTACCGTGCCATCCGCGCGCAGAGCGGCGTGCCAGGGCTGAACAAGGTCTACGGCGTCGCTACGGATGGCAAGGCCTACGAACCCGCCACGCGCGGCCTGCCCACCGAACAGGACTGGGACACCCCCAAGTACCTGCGCCACGCGCCCCTGCTCTTTGATGCCGTGCGCAAGGCGATTGGCTGGGACCACGAACTGCTGCACGACGTGCACCACCGCCTGACACCCATCGAAGCCGCGCGATTGGGCAAGGACCTGGAGCCCTACCGCCTGTTCTGGCTGGAAGACGCCACGCCGGCGGAAAACCAGGAAGCCTTCCGGCTGATCCGCCAGCACACGACCACGCCCTTGGCCGTGGGCGAGGTCTTCAACACGGTGTGGGACTGCAAGGACCTCATCCAGAACCAGCTGATCGACTTCATCCGCGCGACGGTCGTGCACGCCGGCGGCATCACCCACCTGCGCCGCATTGCCGACCTGGCGGCGCTGTACCAGGTGCGCACCGGCAGCCATGGCGCCACCGACCTGTCGCCGGTGTGCATGGGCGCGGCACTGCACTTCGACCTGTGGGTGCCCAACTTCGGCATCCAGGAACACATGCCGCACAACGAGGCCACCGACGAGGTCTTCCCGCACGGCTACCGCTTTGAGCAAGGCTTCATGCACCCGGGGGACGCACCCGGTCATGGCGTGCGCCTGGACGAAACGCTGGCCGCCAAGTACCCCTACCAGCGCGCCTACCTGCCGGTGAACCGGCTGCAACGAGACGGCAGTTTGTGGGACTGGTGAGGCTCGATCCGGCGTCGCTGGCGACCCGGCCAGAAGGCGTCGCACGGCCGCGCTAAACGCGAGAAGACCTGCAGACCGGCATCGTGCACCTGGGCGTCGGCGCCTTCATGCGCGCGCACCTGGCCGTGGCCACAGAAGCTGCCATCCATGCCTCGGGCGACCTTCGCTGGGGCATTTGCGGTGTCTCCATGCGCAGCGCCGATACCCAGGATGCGCTGGGACCCCAACAAGGGCTGTACACCGTTGCCGTGCGCGACGTCGACGCAGCAGGCACGCCCCGCCAGCGGCTGCAGGTGGTGGGCTGTCTGAACGGATTGCTGGTGGCGCCGCAGGACCCGCTGGCCGTGCTGGCGCGCATTGCGGAGCCGGCCACACGCATCGTCAGTCTGACCGTCACCGAAAAGGGCTATTGCCGCGACCCGGCCACCGGTGCGCTGCAGACCGAGCACCCGGACATCCTGGCCGACCGGGACGACCCGCGCGCACCGCGCAGCGCACTCGGATTCCTGGTGTGGGGCCTGCAACGACGCCGCGCGGCGGGCCTGGGCGGCCTGGCGCTGATGTCGCTGGACAACCTGCCCGCCAACGGCCACACCCTGCGCCGCCTGGTGCTGGACCTGGCGGCGCTTTGCGATCCTGGACTGAACGACTGGATCGCGTCGCACTGCAGCTTTCCCAACAGCATGGTGGACCGCATCGTGCCGCGCACCACAGACGCCGACCGTGCGAAGACGGCGCAGGCCCTGGGTTGTCGCGACGCCTGGCCGGTGATGTCCGAAGCCTACTTCGACTGGGCCGTGGAGGACCGCTTTCCCGCTGGTCGACCCGACTGGTCTGCCGTACGGGACGACGCCAGCGTGGCCGGCGGCGCGCGCCTGGTCGATGACGCAGCGCCCTGGGAACGGCTGAAGCTGCGCATGGTCAACGGCGCGCATTCCGCCATGGCCTACCTGGGCATGGCGGCAGGCTGGACCACCGTGGACGAAGCCATGCAACAGCCGGCCCTGCGGGTCTTCGTCGACACATTGATGCGCAACGAGGTGGCGCCAACACTCGCTGGACTGCAGGACGTGGACCCGAACACCTACCGCCAAGGCTTGCTGCAGCGCCTCGCCAACCCTGCGCTGGCGCACCGCCTCAGCCAGATCGCCATGGACGGTTCCCAGAAGATTCCGCAGCGCTGGCTGGGCACGCTGGCCGACCTGCAGCGGCAAGGCTTGCCGCACCCTTGTCTGTCTTTGGCCCTGGCGGCTTGGCTGCAGCACCTGCGTGGGCACGACGACGCAGGTCGTGCCTACCCCATCGACGACCCGCTGGCGCCTGAACTGGCGGCGCAGTACCAACGAGCCGCGGCACTGCCCACCGTGCGGGCAAGGACGCAGTACTTGCTCGATTTCACGCCGGTGTTCGGCCAGCTGGGCCAGTCCACCCCACTGGTGATGGATGTGGCCGTCGCCTGGGGCCGATTGCAGACATTGAGCGTGGAGGCGGCACTGCAGCAGGCCACGCAAGACGCGACTTGAACGCGCAGCGCGCAAGCACGCGATAGACCTTCTGCACCCGTGCAGCGGCAAGCTGCGCTTGCCCGACCTGCCGCTGTGGCACAGGGATATTCCGCAGTGCCGCCGGAGGCACGGGCCGTTAGCCTTGCTGAATTGGTCTGACCACTTGACCAAAACCCGCCTATGCCCATCCAGGCCATTGAGCCCCGTCGTCTTTACCGGCAGATTGCCGACCAGTTGCGCAGCCTCATCCAGAGCGGCGAATACGCGGTGGGCGCCCGACTGCCGGCCGAACGCGACCTGGCCGCGCAGTTGGGAGTGTCGCGCCCGTCGGTGCGCGAAGCCCTGATCGCGCTGGAAGTGGAAGGCCTGGTGGACGTGCGCGTGGGCTCGGGTGTGGTCGTGCTGCCCCGGCGCAGCGCAAGGGGCCGCGCCGAACGCGCCATTGGCAATGCCTTCGGCCCCTTCGAGATCATCCGGGCCCGGCAGTTGCTGGAAGGCGAACTGGCGGCTGTGGCCTCACGCCGCATGACCAAGTCCCAGGTCGCCGGCTTGCGCCGGGTGCTGTCGGCCATGGAAGCCGACATCGACGCTGGCAGCATGCCCATCCACAGCGACCGTGAATTCCATCTGTCCGTGGCCGCCGCAGCGCAGAACGGGCCCCTGCTGCAAACACTGACCGAGCTTTACGACGAACGGAACAGTCCGCTTTTTGAAACCTTCGGTCATCACTTCGAGAACACGCGCACCTGGCGCATGGCGCTGGTGGAACACCAGAGCGTGCTGGACGCCATCGCCGCTCGCGACGCAGACGGCGCACGCCGTGCGATGCAGCGGCACCTGCAGCGCTCGCACGACCGATTTGCGCAAATGGCCGTGGAATTCCAGGCCAGGAGACCTGCAAGACCCACTCAAAAGAAAGCCGCCGCATGAGCCTTGCCTGCACCCTCCATGGCCGCCTGGACTTGCGCCTGGAAGACGAAACGCCGCGCGCGCTGGGCCCGCACGACGTGCTGCTCGGCCTGGGCGCCGGCGGCATCTGCGGGTCGGACCTTCACTACTACAAGGAAGGCAAGGTCGGCGCCTTCGTGATCCGTGAACCACTGGTGCCGGGGCACGAGGCGTCGGGCATCGTGCAGGCCGTTGGCGGCGGCGTCACGCGCGTGCAGCCGGGCGACCGTGTCGCCATCAACCCCAGCCACCCCTGCGGGCACTGCGACTACTGCCGCGGTGGGCGCGGCAACCTGTGCCGCAAGATGTTCTTTTTGGGCAGTGCCAGCATCTTCCCGCACGCCCAGGGCATGTTCCGCGAACGCTTCGTCATGGGCGAGGCGCAGTTGACCCCCATCACCGAGCCCGAGATCACCCTGGGCGAGATCGCCTGCGCCGAACCGCTGTCCATCGGCCTGCACGCGCTGCACCGCGCCGGGCCGGTGCTGGGCGAGAAGTTGCTGATCACCGGCGCCGGCACCATCGGCGCCATGTGCGTGATGGCCGCACGGCTGGCTGGGGCGGCCGAGATCACGGTGTGCGACGTGCACGACCGGGCGCTGGACCTGGCGCGCCGCGTCGGTGCGGACCGCACCGTGCGCAGCGACAAGGTCGACGTGGCCAGCTTGGCCGACAGCGCCGACGTGAGCATCGAAGCCGCCGGCAACCCCGCGGCCCTGCACACGTGCCTGACGGCCGTGAAACGCGGTGGCCGCGTCATCCAGGTCGGCACCCTGCCGGCCGAACTGCCCTTCCCCGCCAACAGCGTCATGCAGCGCGAACTGGACTACCGCGGCGTGTTCCGTGCCCACCTGGCCTTCGATTGGGCGGTGCAGGCCATCCGCAGCCGTCGGGTGGACGTTCGGCCGCTGATCACTGCGCAGTTGCCGCTGTCCGAGTCCCGCGCCGCCTTTGAGCTGGCGCTGGACAAGACCCAAAGCACCAAGGTTCAGGTCGTGGCGGCCTGATCCGGATCACAACCAACGCCACGAGGAGACAAGAGACATGACGCAAGACATGAAGCGCACCCTGTTGAAGAGCCTGCTGGCCACGGCCGCACTTGCCCTGGCCGGTGGCGCATTCGCGCAGACCAAGCTCAAGTGGGCCCACGTCTACGAGACCAGTGAGCCGTACCACACCGAAAGCGTGTGGGCCGCGGAAGAAATCAAGAAGCGCACCAACGGCAAGTTCGACATCCAGGTCTTCCCCGCGTCGTCGCTGGGCAAGGAAACGGACATCAACCAGGGCATGCAGCTCGGCACGGTGGACATGATCATCAGTGGCCCGTCCTTCGCGGCGCGCAGCTACCCGCGCCTGGGCATCGCCTACTACCCGTTCATCTTCCGCGACGGCGACCATTTGCTGGCCTACAGCAAGAGCGCGGTCTTCAAGGAAATAGTTGACGGCTTCCGCGAGAAGACCGGCATCCAGATCCTGGCCTACACCTACTACGGTGCGCGCCACACCACGGCGCAGAAGGCCTTCACCGATTGCGCCGGCATGAAGGGCCTGAAGATCCGCGTGCCCGACGTGCCAGCCTACCGCGCCACACCGGAAGCCTGCGGCGCCAACCCCACGCCCATCGCCTTTGCCGAGGTCTACCTGGCGTTGCAGAACGGCACCGTGGACGCGCAGGAGAACCCGCTCACCACCATCGAGGCCAAGAAGTTCTTTGAAGTGCAGAAGCACATCATGCTGACCGGCCACATCGTCGACGGCCTGACCACGCAGGTGGCGCCGCATGTGTGGAGCAAGTTGACCGACGCCGAGAAGAAGATCTTCTCCGACGTGGCCCTGGAAGCTGCGGCCCGCGCCAGCGCACAGATCAAGAAGCGTGAAGCCGAACTGGTCGAGGAATTCAAGAAGCGCGGCCTGGGCGTGCATGCCGTCAACCGCCAGAGCTTTGTGGACGCCGTGTTGAAGTCCAAGTCCGTGGAGTCCATGGGCTTCAGCCGCGCGGACTACGACCGCATCGTCGCCGCCAAGTAGGTCTTCAGGCCACCCCATGAACATCGATCTCGACGCCGGCCCCAAGGTGATGGGCGACGACGGCGAATTCCACGCCGTCGACGACGAGGTGGACTTCAGCGACACGCCGGCCGAAGCCTGGCTGGCGCTGCTGCTGTTCTGGGCACTGGGCGGTGTGGTGTTCTACCAGTTCATCACCCGCTACGTGTTCAACAACAGCGCCAGCTGGACGGAAGAGATTGCACGCTACCTGCTGATCGGCACGGTGTTCGTGGGGGCGGCCATTGGCGTGGCCAAGAACAACCACATCCAGGTGGACCTGCTGTACCGCTACCTGCCAAAGTCCGTGGCACGAGGACTGTCGAGTCTGGTGGATGTGCTGCGGGTGGCTTTCTTTGCCAGCATGACGGTGCTTACCGTGATGATGATGAAGAAGATGGGCAACTACCAGATGACCATCATCGACCTGCCCATGAACATCGTCTATGGCGTGTGCCTGTTCGGCTTCGCAGCCATGGCCGTGCGTTCGCTCTGGGTGCTGAAGATCCATTGGCAGCGCGGCTACAGCGTGCTGGAACGTCCTGAATCCACGATGCAGGACCGATGATGAACACGACCCCGACTCACTTTTGCTTGCTGCGCTTGGCGGGTCCGACATGGGCCGTCGGGCCGGCGCGGCCTGTCGTGTCTGATGCCGTTGGAGGCCAAGGACGCCGGTGGTGGAGGAGCGGGCGATTGGGGTGGCCCGTGGAGCGAAGTAAAGGAGGAGCCCGAACTTGCGCCGCAAGTTCGGGCGGGGGACATGAGCGCAACGGGTCACCCCAAGCGCCCGCGACCGCCGCAACACTGCGAACATCCGCATGGCGACCCAAGCCTACGTTGACAACTCGTATGCAGCAGCCCGCACGAAGCGCCGTGGGGTACCTGACATGCTGAAGATCATCTTCCTGTTCTTGATGGCCGGCGGCATTCCCGTGGCCATTGCCATGGCGGGCTCTTCGCTGATCTACATCCTGATCAGCGGCGACCTGCCTGCCTTTGCGGTGGTGCACCGCATGATCGGTGGCATCGACAGCTTTCCGCTGTTGGCGGTGCCCTTCTTCATCCTGGCTGGCAACCTGATGAACAACGCCGGCATCACCAACCGCATCTACAACTTCGCGCTGGCCCTGGTGGGCTGGCTCAAGGGTGGCCTGGGCCACGTCAACGTGCTGGGCTCGGTGATCTTTGCCGGCATGAGCGGCACGGCCATTGCCGACGCGGCCGGCCTGGGCACGATCGAAATCAAGGCCATGAAGGACCATGGCTACGACCTGGAGTTTGCAGTGGGCGTCACCGCGGCTTCCGCCACGCTGGGGCCGATCATTCCGCCGAGCCTGCCCTTCGTCATCTACGCGATGATGGCCAACGTGTCGGTGGGTGCGCTGTTCCTGGCGGGCATCCTGCCCGGCGTGCTGATGGCGCTGCTGATGATGCTGACGGTGGCCTACTTCGCACACAAGAACAACTGGGGCGGCGACATCCAGTTTCACTGGGGCCGCCTGGGCAAGGCGCTGATGGAAACCGCCGTGGTCGTGGTCTGGCCGCTGGCCCTGTACTACGCCGTGCAGTGGGGCGCACCGGCGCAGGTCACGGTGATGGCCGGCATCGTGCTGCTCTTCATCGGCGACCGGCTTTTCCGCTGGCAGGCCGTGCTGCCGATCATGACGCCGGTGCTGCTGATCGGTGGCATGAGCACGGGCTTGTTCACGCCCACCGAAGGCGCCATCGCGGCTTGCGTGTGGGCCATGGTGCTGGGCCTGGCCTGGTACCGCACCTTGTCCTGGCGCATGTTTGTCAAGGTCTGCCTGGACACCGTGGAGACCACTGCCACGGTGATGTTCATCGTGGCCGCGGCGTCCATCTTCGGCTGGATGCTCACCGCCACCGGCGTCACTGCCGCCATCGCGCAATGGGTGCTGGCCGTCACCAAGGAGCCCTGGCTCTTCCTGTTGATGGCCAACCTGCTGATGCTGTTCGTGGGCTGCTTCCTGGAGCCGACCGCGGCCATCACCATCCTTGTGCCCATCCTGCTGCCCATTGCGCGGCAACTGGGTGTGGACCCGGTGCACTTCGGGCTGGTGATGGTGCTGAACCTGATGATCGGCCTGCTGCACCCGCCCATGGGCATGGTGCTGTTTGTGCTGGCGCGGGTGGCCAAGCTGACGGTGGAACGCACCACCGTCGCCATCCTGCCCTGGCTGGTGCCGCTGCTGGGCGCCCTGGTGATCCTGACGTACATCCCGGCCATATCGCTCTGGCTGCCGCGCTACATGGGGCTTTGAGCAGCGCGTCATGACCCGGATCACGCACGTTGAACTGCTGCAGGTGAACCTGCCGCCGCCGGTGCCACGCAGCGACGCCATCCAGAGCTTTGTCACCCAGGAAACGCCGCTGGTGCGCATCCGTTGTGACGACGGCAGCGCGGGCGACGGCTACAGCTACACCATCGGCACCGGTGGCAGTTCGGTTTTTGCGCTGCTGAAGGACCACCTGGCACCCCGGCTGATTGGCCGCGACCCGGGTGACATCGAAGCCATCTGGCGGGACCTGCTGTTCGCCACGCATGCCACCAGTGTGGGCGCGCTCACCAGCCTGGCGCTGGCTGCGGTCGACACCGCCTTGTGGGACCGCCGCTGCCGCGTGCACCAGCAGCCGCTGTGGCAGGCGGCCGGTGGCGCGCAGCAACGCATTCCTGTCTACACCACCGAGGGCGGCTGGCTGCACCTGGGTCCGGACGCGTTGGTGCGCGAGACCCTGGCCGCACAGGCCGCGGGCTTCAAGGGCGCCAAGATCAAGGTCGGCAAGCCACAACTCAGCGAAGACCTGGTCCGCCTGCGCGCGGTGCGTGACGCGGTGGGCGATGGCTTCGAGCTGATGATCGACGCCAACCAGTGCTTCACGCTCAGCGAAGCACTGCGCCGCGCGCCGCATTACGCCGCGCTCGGAATCGCCTGGTTTGAAGAGCCCCTGCCCGCTGACGACCTGGCCGGCCACGTGCGGCTGGCGGCCAACAGCGAAGTGCCCATTGCTGTGGGCGAATCGCTCTACTCACCAGGCCAGTTTGCAGACTATGTGCGGGCCGGTGCTGCGCACATCCTGCAGGTCGACGTGGCCCGTGTGGGCGGCATCACGCCGTGGATGAAAGTGGCGCACATGGCCGAGGCCTGCAACCTGGCGGTGGCGCCGCACTTTCTGATGGAATTGCATGTGTCCCTGGTCGGCGCCACACCCGCCGGCCGCTGGGTGGAATACATCCCGCAAATGGACGCGGTGGCCAGCAGCCGCCTGCTCATCGAAGACGGCCACGCGCTGGTGCCTCAAACCCCCGGTCTAGGCATTGCCTGGCGCTGGGACGAACTCGAACGCCGCGCCGTTGCGCGGCACCTCATTCAATGAACGGAGCAGCAGGAATCCCATGAGCCAACGACTCCTCGGCAAGACCGCCTTTGTCACCGCCGCCGGCCAGGGCATTGGCCGCGCGGTGGCCGAAGCCTTTGCGCGCGAAGGCGCCCAGGTCATCGCCACTGACCTGAACACCGCGCTGCTGGACGGCCTGGCCGGCACGGCGGGCATCCGCACGGAAAAGCTGGACGCCATGGACCCGGCGGCCATCGCCGCCGCGGCCGAACGCCACGGCGGCGTGAACGTGCTGTTCAACGGCGCGGGCTATGTGCACGCCGGCAGCGTGCTGGACTGCAGCGAGGCCGATTGGGACTTCGCCTTCAACCTCAATGTGCGCAGCCAGTTCCGCATGATCAAGGCCTTCCTGCCCGGCATGCTGGCGCAAGGGGCCGGCAGCATCATCAACGTGGCCAGCGTGGCTGGCAGCATCAAGGGCGCGCCGAACCGCTTTGTCTACGGCACCACCAAGGCCGCCGTGATTGGCCTGACCAAGGCGGTTGCGGCCGACTTCATCACCAAGGGCGTGCGCTGCAATGCGATTTGCCCCGGCACCGTGGAATCGCCTTCGCTGCGCGACCGCATCAGCGCGCAAGCCAAGGCCAGCGGGCAGACGGTGGAAGAGATCGAGGCCCTGTTCATTTCCCGCCAACCCATGGGTCGGCTGGGTCGCGTCTCTGAAATTGCCGCTTTGGCCGTGTATCTGGCCAGTGACGAATCTGCGTTTACTACAGGCACCGCTCAAGTGATTGACGGCGGCTGGTCCAACTGAAGAAAGCAAAGACATGAAACTTCTCCGACACGGCCCCAAGGGCCAAGAAAAGCCCGGCATCCTGGACGCCCAGGGCCAGGTACGCGACCTCTCCGCGCTGATCCCTGACATCACGGCCTCACATCTCTCGCCGGCCAGCCTGGCCGCGCTGAAAGCCATCGACACCAGCCAGCTTCCGGTGGTGCCGCAAGGCCGCCTGGGCGTGCCCTTCACGGGCATGGGCAAGTTCATCGCCATCGGCCTGAACTACGCCGACCACGCCGCCGAATCCGGCATGCCCATTCCCAAGGAACCCGTGGTCTTCACCAAGACGGTGACCTGCGCCGTGGGCGCCAATGACGCCGTGGTGCTGCCCAAGGGCTCGGTCAAGAGCGACTGGGAAGTGGAACTGGGCGTGGTCATGGGCAGCAAGGCGCGCTACGTCAGCGAAGCCGACGCACTGGCCCATGTGGCCGGCTACTGCGTGATCAACGACGTGTCTGAACGCGAATACCAGCTGGAGCGTGGCAGCCAGTGGGACAAGGGCAAGGGCTGCGACACCTTCGGCCCCACGGGCCCGTGGCTGGTCACCACGGACGAAGTGGGCGACGTGCAGAACCTCAGCATGTGGCTGGACGTCAATGGCAAGCGTTTCCAGTCGGGCAACACGCGCACCATGATCTTCACGGTGGCGCAGATCGTCAGCCACCTGAGCCAGTTCATGACGCTCTACCCGGGTGACCTCATCACCACGGGCACACCGCCGGGTGTCGGCCTGGGCATCAAGCCCGCGCCGGTGTTCCTGAAGGCAGGCGACGTGATGACCCTGGGCATCGAAAAGCTCGGCGACCAGCGCCAGACGGTGCACGCCTGGAATCCCGATCTGATTGACGGCTGAACCCCCAACAAACCAAGAAGGAGGCCCCCATGGCCCGCTGGATCACACCCCTGTTCCTGGTCGCTGCCCTGCTGGGCGGATGTGCCACCACACCCGCCCCAACTGCCACACCCGCACCCGCCGCGCAAGCACCGGCCAGTGGCCCCGCTCAGTCCATCCTGTGGGTGGGCAACAGCTTTTTCTACTACAACAACAGTTTGCACGGCCACGTGGGCCAGCTGGCTGCGTCGGGCCAGGTACGGGTGCGCGGCACGTCCGTCACCATCAGCGGGTCGGGCATGGACTGGCACGACCTGCCTTCGCTGCTGCGGCCGGACGGCATCGGCCGCTACAGCTTTGTCGGCGACAACCAGGTGCGCTTCAACCCGCCCGGCCGCCAGTTCGACACCGTGGTGATGATGGACTGCAGCCAGTGCCCCATCCACCCGCAATTGAAAGGCGCCTTCACCGACACCGTGGCCAAGAACGCGGCCACGCTGAAGGCGCAGGGCATGCGCGGCGTGTTGTTCATGTCCTGGGCCTACAAGGACAAGCCGGAGATGACCCAGCAGCTGGCGGATGCCTACACCGCGGCGGCCAAGGCCAACGGCATGAAGGTGATCCCCGTCGGCCTGGCCTTCGCGCGCGCCATTGCCGCCAAGCCTGACCTGGAGCTGTACATCGCTGACAAGCGCCACCCGACGCTGGCTGGCACCTACCTGGCCGCCTGCACCACTTACGCAGCCCTGTGGGGCAAGAACCCGGTGGGCTTGAGCTACACCGCGGGCCTGCCTGCCGATGTGGTGCGTGTGCTGCAGACCGCTGCGTGGGACACCGTGCAGGCCTACGCACAGCCTTGAGACGGCCATGAGCAGCACTGCCTCACCTGCCATCCGCATCCACCCGGCGGACAACGTCGTTATTGCTCGGCGGCAGTTGCTGGGTGGCACGGTGCTGGCCGAAGAAGGTATCAGCGTGAGCGGCCTGGTGCCGCCGGGCCACAAGATCGCCACGCGGGCGATTGCGGCGGGTGAGCCGGTGCGCCGCTACAACCAGATCATCGGCACTGCCACGCAAGCCATCGCGCCGGGCCAGCACGTGCACACGCACAACCTGGCCTTCAGCAGCTTTGAGCGCACGCACGAACCCGGCGCCGGCGCCACGCCCACGGCGTTTGTGGACCAGCCGGCCACCTTCATGGGCATCCAGCGGCCGGACGGCCGCATCGCCACACGCAACTACATCGGCGTGCTGACCAGCGTGAACTGCAGCGCCACGGCGGCACGCGCCATTGCCGACCACTTCAGGCGCGACATCCACCCGGAAGCGCTGGCAGACTTTCCGAATGTCGACGGCGTGGTGGCGCTCACCCACGGCATGGGCTGCGCAACCGCCAGCGACGGCGAAGAACTCCAGGTGCTGCGCCGAACACTGGGCGGCTACGCGCGGCACGCCAATTTCGCGGCCGTGCTGGTGGTGGGACTGGGCTGCGAGACCAACCAGATCCAGGGCCTGGTGGCGCAAGAAGGCCTGCAGGAAGGCGCCTGGCTCGTCACCTTCAACATCCAGGACACCGGCGGCACGCGCAAGACCGTGGCGCGCGGCGTGGAAGAGATCCAGCGCCTGCTGCCGCACGCCAATCAAGTGAGGCGCGTGCCCGTGCCGGCCAGCCACCTGACCGTGGGCTTGCAGTGCGGCGGCAGCGACGGCTACAGCGGTATCAGTGCCAATCCAGCCTTGGGCGCTGCAGTCGACCGCCTGGTACGCCACGGCGGCACCGCCATCCTCAGCGAGACGCCCGAGATCTACGGCGGCGAGCACCTGCTGACCCGCCGCGCCGTGAGCACGGCCGTGGCCGACAAGCTGCGCGCGCGCATCGCGTGGTGGGAGGCCTACACCGCGCGCAACGACATGAAGATGGACAACAACCCGTCGGCGGGCAACAAGGCGGGCGGCCTCACCACCATCCTGGAAAAGAGCCTGGGCGCCATCGCCAAGAGCGGCACCACCAACCTGGTGGACGTGTACCAGTTTGCCGAACGCGTCAGCGCGCACGGATTCGTCTACATGGACACGCCCGGCTACGACCCCGTCAGCGCCACGGGCCAGGTGGCGGGTGGCGCCAACCTCATCTGCTTCACCACCGGCCGCGGCAGTGCGTACGGTTGCGCGCCGTCACCGTCGCTCAAGCTCAGCACCAACACGGCGCTGTGGCTGAAGCAGGAGGACGACATCGACATCGACTGCGGCGGCATTGTCGAAGGCAAGGACACGGTGGACGCGGCGGGTGAACGCATCTTCCAGCTGATGCTGGCCACGGCGTCAGGCCGGGCCACCAAGAGCGAGACCCATGGCTACGGCCAGAACGAATTCGTGCCGTGGCAACTCGGCGCGGTCATGTAGAGCGCAGTGAGTTAGCCTGCGCGCATGCAGTTCACGCCCGCCGTCACCCCACCTGCCGAGCCCACACCGCGTCAGTGGCATCTGGCCTTTGTTGAAGGCCAGCTCCTGCTGCCGCACCCTGAAGAAAACACACTGGCGCCGCAGGCCAGCTCCACCTGGAACCAGGATGGCGTCACCCGCCACTACCTGGGCCAGCTGGACGGCCTGGATTGCTGGGCGCTGCGCCTGCCCGAAGTGCCGCAGGGCTGGCGCAGCACGCCCTTGCGGGCGGCCATGATGAGCTTCCCGGGACCCCTGGCGGGCCTGGCCAGTCGCGCGGCGCAGATCCTGGACTGGGACCGCACACACCGCTTCTGTGGTGCCTGTGGCGCACCCACCGAACACCAGCCGGGAGAACGCGCGCGCCGCTGCCCGGCCTGCGGGCACACCGCCTACCCGCGCATCAGCCCGGCCATGATGGCGTTGGTCTGGCGGCCGGGCGAAGTGCTGCTGGCACGAGCGCCCCACTTCACCAACGGCATGTACAGCGCCTTGGCTGGCTTTGTGGAGGCCGGCGAGTCCATCGAACAGTGTCTGCGGCGCGAAGTGGCCGAGGAAGTCGGCGTGCAAGTGGCTGAGTTGCGCTACTACGGCAGCCAGAGCTGGCCCTTCCCCAACAGCCTGATGATCGCCTTCAGCGCGCGCTGGACCGGCGGAGACATCGTCCCGCAACCGAGCGAGATTGCCGACGCGCAGTGGTTCCCTGTCGACGCTCTGCCCAACATACCGCCGCGCTTCTCAATCTCGGGCCACTTGATCCGCGACACCGTGGCGGCCATGCAAGCCGGCCACCAGCCTGGCACCTTCGAACAGGTCTGACGCAAGAACGCAAGACAACCGGTGCCGGCCTGCCCAGGCGCCGGATGGGGGACACTTCAGGTCTGAATCACATGCCCCCGGCGCCACCTTTCGTGCACTACCCCACCTTCGACCCGCAATCCCCCGTTACGCCGCTGGCGCCGGAAGAAATCGCTGCGCTGGACACCTTGCTGCAGCGCCTGCCCAACGACGGCGCCATGAGCCTGGACGGCTTTGACGGTTACCTGACCGCGTTTGCCATCGGCCCGGCCGCCTTGCGCGCCTTGCCGACCGCAGAGTGGCTGCCGCTGATCTGGGGCGGCGACGCAACAGATGCGGACGACACCGCACCCTTTGCCACCAAGCGGCAACGCAAGAACACGGTGCTGTTTGCACTGCGCCACTTGCGCCACATCAGCCAAGTGCTGCACGAGGCGCCAGACGACTGGGAGCCGATCTTCAGCATGGCCGAACAAGGCCCGAACGAGTGGGCCGACGCGCGCGAGTGGTGCATGGGCTTCCTGCAGGCAGTTGACCTGCTGCCCAGCGCCTGGGACGGGCAGTGGGCTGCGGAGGAAGTCGCCCCGCTGCTGACGCTGGGTGGCGGCCTGGACGGTGTCGATCAGCCGGAAGCGGAAGCCGACCTGGACAACCCGGCCACCTGCGACGAACTCAGCCGCGCCGTGCCGGACGCGGTCTTGCACCTGATGTCCGCGTTGGACGCAGCCTGACCGGTCAGGCGGCCGGCCGCTTCTGCTTCAAGTCCAGCACACCTTCAGGCTCTTCGGCTTCGGCCAGGGTTTCGCCATTCAGGTGGGACTGCATGCGTTCGGTGTCGAGTTCGCCGCACCACTGGGCCACCACCAGCGTGGCCGCCAGCACGATGAAGCCTGAGTCCGTGACACCCGCCGAGCCCTTGCTGGTGAGCAGGAGCACGGCCAGCAAGCTGAGTGGTTGGGCCAGCGACATGGGCGTGTCCGTGGCCTGGGAGATGAACACCACGGCCATGCTCGAGCAGATGGGCCTGCCGTCCAGGTTGAAGGACTAGCCCGCGGGCACCACCAGTCCGAGCACTGACTTCTTGGCACCCAGGTTTTCCAGCTCGGCCAGGATGCGCGGCAGCACGGATTCGATGGAAGACGTGCCCAGCACGATCAGCAGTTCTTCCTTGAAGTACTTGACGAACTTCCACCCGAAAATCCGTGCGCGCGGGCGATGAGCCCGAGCACGACGACGACGAAGATCAGGCACGTGGCATTGACGCGGCCATCCACTGGCCCAGCGGCAGCAGCGAGCCCGGTCCCTACCAGCCGATGGCGCCGCTGCCCGCATCCATGACCATGCGCGTGCTCAGGTACAGGCGCGGTGCGATCGAGTCGATGAAGATGTACTCGTCGTCGTTGGAATGCGCGCCAAAGCCGCGCAAGCCGAAGCTTTCCAGCACGCCGCCCTTGGGTCGCAGGCCGGCGAAGGCGGCGTCGGTGCCGCCGCCGGTGGCACGGTCGCGCACGTCCAGCTTCTTGCCCAGTTCCTGGTAGATCTTCTGCGCGTGCTGGGCCAGGGTGCGTGACACGGCGTTGGACACGAAGGCCGGGCGGCTGCGGTAGAAGCTGAGTTCGATGCTGGTGTCGGGAATCAGCTTGTCCTTGATCGATTCCTTCAGCCGTGCCTCCAGCGCATCCATGTCTTCGTTGACCAGCGCACGCACGTCGGCGATGGCCACGGCCGAGGCCGGGATCACGTTGCGCGTCTCGCCACTGTTGGCCACGGTCCAGTTGATCTTCAGGCCCTTGTCGGCGTTGCCAAAGTTGCGGGTCTTCAGGATCTGGTGCGCCATCTCGTACAGCGCGTTGCGGCCGCGTTCCGGGCTGCTGCCCGCGTGGCTGGCCTTGCCAGCGATCTTCATCTCCACGATCGCGATGCTGCTGGTGGCCAGGCGCACGTAGTCCTCCTGGAAGCCGGCACCTTCGAAGCTGAAGACGGCGTCGTATTCACTGCCCAGTTGCGTCAGGAAGGCGCCAGAGCCAGGCGAGCCGATTTCCTCGTCGGCGTTGATCAGCACGCCGAACTGCGCGTAGTCCTTGAAGCCCAGCTGGTCCAGCAATTGCGCGGTGTGCAGTGCCAGGGCCACGCCGCCTTTGTCGTCGGAAATGCCCAGGCCCCAGGCCTTGTCGCCTTCGACCCGGAAGGGTTGCTTGGCACCCATGCCCTTGGTGTAGACCGTGTCCATGTGCGCGATGAGCAGCACCTTGCGCTTGCCCGTGCCGGTGCGCGTGGCATAGACCATGGAGCCCACCGGCGCGCCCTTGAGCTGCGGATGAAAATCCGGCGCCTTGGCGGACACCATCTGCACCGTCATGCCGGCAGCCTTCAGGCGGTCGGCCACCAGGGTGGCCATGGTGGCCAGGCCTTCCAGGTCGCGGCTGCCGGATTCGATGGAGACCAGGTCCTTCAGCGTGCCCAGCAGCGGCTGCACATGGTCAGCCACCTTGGCCTGCACCGCTGCCGGGGACTGGGCCCGCGCGGTGGTGGCCAGGCTCAGGCCGAAGAGGGCTGCCAGACAGGCGGCAAGGACGGGTCGAACAGTCATGCGGGGAGTCTCCAGGTCATGGTTTGCGCGCAACCAGTCCGATCAGTGCGGATCGGCCGGCATGGCCGCTGCCTTCCTGCACGTCGGCTTCGTAGTCGCGCAGCACGACGATATCCAGTTCAGCGAAACCGTCTCTCAGCAATTGTTCGGTGTAGAGATGCGACAACACCGGCGGGCCGCCGGTGCGGTAGTCCAGTTGCTTGGGCGTGTAGCCCTGCAGCACCAGCGTGCCGCCAGGCTTCAGCGCCGCCACCATGCGGCTGAAGATGCGCGCGCGCAGCGCCGGGTCGGCGAACTGGATGAAGATGGCCGCCACGCCGTCCAGCGTACCTTGCGGCCAGGCGTAGCCATCGCAATCGGCAAGGACGAAGTTCACCTGCACGCCGCGTTCGGCCGCCAGTTGCCTTGCCTTGGCGATGCCGACCTCGGCCACATCAAAGGCCTCAATCCGCAAACCTTGCTGGGCCAGCCAAACGCTGTTGCGTCCTTCTCCGTCGGCCACGCAGAGCACGTGCTGGCCGCGCTGCCAGACAGTGGCTTGTTCGCGCAGCCAGGCGTTGGGTTCGGTCCCGAACAGGAAGCCTGGCTCACTGAAGCGCCGGTTCCAGGTGCCTGCGGGGTCGGAAAAGGCGGGGGGGGTGCTCATGTGGGGCTCCTGGTGGGAGCCCCAGTCTAGGTGGGCTGCGGTTTGCGATCGCGCGTGAACTCATCGAAGGCGGCCGTGGCGCTGACCGCGTACATCAGCGAAGGACCGCCGCCCATGTAGGTGGCCACCGCCAGCATCTCGTCCAGTTCCTGGCGTGTGGCGCCCAGGCGCACCAGGGACTTGGCGTGGAAGCCGATGCAGGGGTCGCAGCGTACCGCCACGCTCAAGGCCATGGCGATGAGTTCCTTGGTCTTGGCATCCAGTGCGCCGGCTTCCAGTGCCGCGCGGCCCAGTTCGTTGAAGGCCTTCATGACCTCGGGCGTGCTGGCGCGCAGATCGGCCAGGTGACCGGAGACCTGTTGCGTGAGTTTCTGGAAGCTGTCAGTGGACAAGATGCACCTGCCTGTGAATCGACACGGCTGCATTGGACGCTGGGCCCCGGCCCGGCGCCTTGATGTCCATCAAGCGCTTGGGATCGTGCCCGCCGAAGCGCCCAGCAGGGACCTGCCCACGGATTCGGCCACCTCGATGCCATCGACGCCTGCACTCATGATGCCGCCCGCATAACCTGCACCCTCGCCCGCCGGGTACAGGCCCTTGATGTTGAGGCTTTGGTGGTCGCGCCCACGCGTGATGCGCAGCGGGCTGGACGTGCGCGTCTCCACGCCTGTCAACACGGCGTCGCGCAGGGCAAAGCCCTTGATCTGCCGATCAAAGGCCGGCAAGGCCTCGCGGATGGCGTCCAGCACGTACAGCGGCAAACTGGGTTGCTTGGGGTTGGCCAGGTCGGTCATCTGCACGCCAGGCTTGTAGGAAGGCTCCACCTCGCCCAGCACCGTCGAGCGCTGGCGCTTGATGAAGTCGCCCACCAACTGGGCCGGCGCGATGTAGCCGCCGCCGCCCAGTTCATACGCGCGGCTTTCCAACTGTCGCTGGAAGGCCATCCCGTCCAGCGGATTGACCGGCCCATCACCAGGCGTCTGCCGGTAGTCCGCCGGGTTGATGCCCACCACGATGCCGGCGTTGGCATTGCGTTCGTTGCGGCTGTACTGGCTCATGCCATTGGTGACGACGCGTTCAGGTTCTGATGTGGCCGCCACCACGGTGCCGCCGGGACACATGCAGAAGCTGTAGGCGCTGCGGCCGTTCTTGGCGTGGTGCACCAGCTTGTAGTCGGCTGCGCCCAGGATGGGGTTGCCGGCGTTGGGGCCGAAGCGCGCGCGGTCGATGATGCTTTGCGGGTGTTCGACCCGGAAGCCCACCGAAAACGGCTTCGCTTCCATGAACACGCCACGCGCATGCAGCATGGCGAAGGTGTCGCGCGCGCTGTGCCCGAGGGCCAGCACGACGTGGTCGGTGGCGATCTGTTCGCCGCCGGCCAGCGTGATCCCGCGCACGTGGCCCTCTTCGATCAGCACGTCGGTCACCTGCTGCTGGAAGCGGATCTCGCCGCCCAGCGCTTCGATGTCGGCGCGCATCTTCTCGATCATGCTGACCAGTCGGAAGGTGCCGACGTGCGGCTTGCTGACGTAGAGGATCTCTTCCGGCGCGCCCGCCTTGACGAACTCGGTGAGCACCTTGCGAGTGAGGTGGCGCGGGTCGCTGATCTGGCTCCACAGCTTGCCGTCGCTGAAGGTGCCGGCGCCGCCTTCACCGAACTGCACATTGCTGGTCGGGTCCAGCACCTGCTTGCGCCACAGGCCCCAGGTGTCCTTGGTGCGTTGGCGCACGTCCTTGCCACGCTCCAGCACGATGGGCGCCAGCCCCATCTGCGCCAGGATCAGCGCCGCAAAGAGCCCGCACGGACCAAAGCCCACTACCACGGGCCGAAGCCGCCCGCTGGCCTTGAAGTCGGCCGGTGCGCTGGCCACCACGCGGTAGGTGGTGTCAGGCGATGGCTTGATGTGCGGATCACCCGCCAAGCGCAAAAGCACCGTGGCCTGATCGGCGACGGTGCAATCCAGGGTGTAGATCAGTTGAACCGCCGACTTGCGCCGGGCGTCGTAGCCACGGCGGAAGACGGTGAAGGCCATCAGGTCGGCGTCTGCCAACCCCAGCCGGTCCAGCACGGCAGCGCGAAGCGCGCCTTCCGCATGACCCAGCGGCAACTTGAGTTCAGTGACGCGCAGCATGCTGGCATTCGCTGACCAAGCTTCCCGCCGCGGATCCGGCTCCGCCGGTCCGCCAGCGGACGGCCCCCTCGGGGGTAGCGAGCGTCAGCGAGCTCGGGGGCTCAAATTTATCCGCCCTTCTTGGCGCGCTTGCCGGGGTTCTTCTTGCTGGCGGTGTGCGAACCGCGTTCCAGGCTGACGCGCTGACCGCGCTTGGTGGTCACGGTGACGCCCGTGGGGGCGACGGGCCGGGGGGATGCCTTGCGGTCGGCTTCGGTGACGATCTTGTTGCCCATGATTGGCTCTCGGATGCTGAACAAAACCCCGCATTAGGCCACAACATTGGATGTGGCCGGTTCAGAAGGCGCTGACCTCGCCCATCCAGGCCGCAAAGTGGTCCACGCAGACACGCACCTTGGGCAGCCGTTG
This sequence comes from uncultured beta proteobacterium, assembly GCA_963750785.1. Taxonomy (GTDB): domain Bacteria; phylum Pseudomonadota; class Gammaproteobacteria; order Burkholderiales; family Burkholderiaceae_C; genus Rubrivivax. The sequence goes on from CAVVSC010000022.1 coordinate 21,888, forward strand.
GCGGTCGGGCAGCATCACCGCATAGACGGGGTTGGGCGTGATCGGCACGTGCTCCGCCAGCAGGGGCACCAGATGGCCCGCAGCCACATGGGCCGCGGCCACGTCACGGTTCAGGCGCGCCACGCCCAGACCTGCCAGCGCCATGGCCAGCACGGTGCCCGTGTTGTCGGTGCGCAGGGTGCCGGTGACCTTGATCTCTCGTTCGACGCCGTCCACCAGGAAGGGCCAACGGTTCAGCACCGGGCTGGCGCTGTTGGCAATCAAGCGGTGCCGGGCCAGGTCGTCCGGGTGTGTCGGCTCGCCATGCTGGCGCAGGTAAGCGGGCGTGGCATACAGACCGCGCGTGTGCTGGCCAATCGGCCGCGCCACCAGCCCATCGTGCGTGGGCGTCCCGGTGCGGATGGCGATGTCGATGCCGTCGCGGGCCATGTCCACCAGGCGGTCGTCAGCGGCAATCTCCACGCGCAGACGGGGGTGCCGGTCCAGCAAGGGGCCCAAGCCCGGCAGCAGCAACAGTGCCATCACCGGGCTGGTGGCCACACGCACCAGGCCGCTGGGGTCGCCGCGGCGCTCATCCAGTTCGGCCTCCAGGATCTGGGCCTGGGCCAGCAACTGCGTCCCGTGCGCCGCCACGGCCAGGCCTTCGTCGGTCAAGCTCAGGCCATGCGTGCTGCGGTGGACCAGGCGCGCGCCGCACTGCGCTTCGATGCGCGTCAGGGCGCGCGAAACCTGGGATGTCGGCACGTCCCGTTCACGCGCCACGGCGGACAGGTTGCCGAGTTCCGCCACGCGAGCGAATAGCGCGAAATCATCCAGCGTGAGCGCGGCGGTGCGGGCCATCAGGCCATGATGACACGGGTCGGTGTTGCAGTTGGCGCAAAGGCGTTGTCCGCTCGGCTGGGTTTCCGCACCGGGGACGCCTCCATACAGTGCGTCCACACCCTGTTCACGGAGCGCCACCATGCATGCACCCACCGCCTATTCCTTCCTGCACGACGCCGCCAAGGCCCGTGCGCTGGCCCTGCGTCAGCAGGCGCTGGACGACTTCTTCAGCGCACTGGGCTCGGCCTGGCGACGCCTGCTGGGCCAGCATTCGCAACCCGAAGCCTGAGCACGCCATGCCCTGGGTCACACTCACCGTCAGCGACCGCATGCCACAGCCGCAGCGGCGCGCCCTGCTGGACGCCGTTCACGAAGCACTGGTGGCCGTCGGCGTGCCGCGCGCCGACCGCTTCCAGCGCGTGATCGCCCTGCCCGACGAGGCCTTTGTGTTCGACAGCCACTACCCGGCCGCCGACACCCTCTCGCCGCCACGCGACGCGCGCTTTGCCGTTGCGGAAGTTCTCTGGAGCGTGGGCCGCAGCGTCAAGATCAAGCGGCAACTGCTGCAGTGCCTGCACGAACAACTCGGCGCAAGGGACTTGGACCCCGAGCAATTGATGCTGGTGTTCAAGGAAACGGCGTGGGAAAACTGGTCCTTCGCCGGCACGCGCCTCCTGCACGCCTAGCGAAGGAAGTCAGCTCTTCAGGACTTGGTGTCGAAGGTGTTGCACTGCTTCACGCTGCCGCCATCGAAACCGCGCTTGAACCAGCTGACACGCTGCGCACTGCTGCCGTGGGTGAAGCTTTCGGGCACCACGCGGCCGGTGCTGGCCTTCTGCAGTGTGTCGTCGCCAATCTGCGTGGCGGCGTTCAGCGCCTCTTCCAGGTCGCCACGCTCCAGCCAGCCCTTGCCCTGCTGTGAATGGTTGGCCCAGACGCCGGCCAGGCAGTCGGCCTGCAGTTCCACGCGCACGGACAGTGCGTTCATCTGCTGCGCCGAGACACGCCCGCGCATGCCGTCCACCTTGGCGGTGATGCCCATCTGGTTCTGCACGTGGTGGCCCACCTCGTGCGCAATGACATAGGCCTGCGCAAAGTCGCCGGGTGCGCCCAGGCGGCGGCTCAGGGTGTCGAAGAAGTCCAGGTCGATGTAGACCTTCTGGTCGCCCGGACAGTAGAACGGGCCCATGGCCGCTTCACCGGTGCCGCAGGCCGTGGGCGTGGCGCCTCGGAAGAGCACCAGCTTGGGGTCGCGGTAGGTGGATCCGCTGGCCTGGAAGACCTGGCCCCAGACCACTTCGGTGTCGCGCAGCACCGTGGAAACGAAGGCCGCTGCCTTGTCGCTGGCGGGCGGGCGCTGCGCAGGGCCGGCCGGCGCCTGCTGCACCACCGGTGCGTCCGTGCCGCCCCCACTGAGCAGGCCCAGCACGGTGAGCGGGTTGATGCCAAAGATCCAGCCTGCCACCAGTGCAATGGCCACTGTGCCAATGCCGACCCCGCGTCCTCCGATGGGAAAACCGCCACCACCGCCGCCGCCCCCGTCACGCCGGTCTTCGACGTTGCTGCTCTGGTCCTGCCCTTCCCACTTCATGCCCGCACCCCGCCCGGCCACTGCGGCCGACCGGGGATTCTGCGCCCAGGTCGGGGCGTGGGCTTCCGACTTCAGTGCAGGAACGGGGCCTGGGCGTTGCGCGCGTAGGCGTCGAACAGGGACAGCGCAGCGTGACGCAGGCGCTCGTCGCTGCTGGTGTGCGCGGTGGCCAGGCACTGGTAGGCGTAGTCCGCGTCGGCGCACATGCGCGACAGGTCCACCGTCCAGCCTTCGTATTCCATCAGGCGTCGAAAGCAGGCCAACGCACTGACGGGCAGGGGCAGCACGGCTGCGCCGCGCTGCTGAAAATCGGTGGATACGGGTTGCGCGTGGTTCATCGGGAGACTCCTGCTTCGACCAACCGCCGAATGCGCAGGATCTTCGCGCGACGCGGCCGCGCCGAATGGCCGGATCAAGGGCATGAAGCCAGCCCTGATCGCTGGCAAGTGCAAACCCAGCCCAAGACAGGCGGCCGCTGCGCTGCGCCTCAGGTCTTGGGCAGTGTCACGCCGCGCTGGCCCTGGTACTTGCCGCCACGGTCCTTGTAGCTGGTCTCGCAGACCTCGTCGCTTTCAAAGAACAGCACCTGTGCGCAACCCTCGCCCGCGTAGATCTTGGCTGGCAGCGGCGTGGTGTTGCTGAATTCCAGCGTCACATAGCCTTCCCATTCGGGTTCAAAGGGCGTGACGTTGACGATGATCCCGCAGCGCGCATAGGTGCTCTTGCCCAGGCAGATGGTCAGTACGTTGCGCGGGATGCGGAAGTACTCCAGGGTGCGCGCCAGCGCGAAGCTGTTGGGCGGGATGACGCAGACATCCTTGTTGATGTCGACGAAACTGTTCTCGTCAAAGTTCTTCGGGTCCACCACGGTGCTGTGGATGTTGGTGAAGACCTTGAACTCCGGCGCGCAGCGGATGTCGTAGCCATAGCTGCTGGTGCCGTAGCTGACGATCTTGTCGCCGGCCGCGTTCTGGCGCACCTGGCCGGGCTCGAAGGGTTCGATCATCCCGTGTGCTTCAGCCATGCGGCGGATCCACTTGTCGCTCTTGATGCTCACTTTTGCCCCTGTTGGCCCGGCCAGTTGTTCGGTTTCGTGCGCCGGATTCTAGGAGGCTGCGCTAGGATGCCTGCGCAAACCAAGACCGCACGGAGACCCCACCATGGCCAGCCCCTTCCGCACCGCACAGGCCCTGCTGAACCAGTACGCCGAATACCACCGCGACCGCCGCAACATCCTGACCCACTTCATCGGCGTGCCGATGATCGTCTTTGGGGTCGGTGTCTTGCTGGCTGGTTGGCACTTCACGCTGGCGGGGCTGGTGCTGACCCCGGCCTGGCTCGTCTTTGCGCTGGTTGCCGCCTGGTACCTCACCCGCGGGCACCTGGGCATCGGCGCCGCCACCACAGCCGGTGTGGGCCTTCTGATGGCGTTGGCGCACCAGGTCAATGGCGGGCCGCTGGCATCCTGGCTGACCTGGGGCGTCGGCTCTTTTGTGGTCGGTTGGGTGATCCAGTTCATCGGTCACTACTACGAAGGCAAGAAACCTGCATTTGCGGATGACATCGTGGGCCTGCTGGTCGGCCCCATGTTCGTGGTGCTGGAAATGCTGGCACCACTGGGCCTGTTCAAGGACCTGATGGCGCAGATCGAAACCCACGCAGGCCCGACTGTCATCCGCGACCTGGCCCACCCCGCACCCACCCGATGAGCCTGGGCCTGCCCGGCCCGGTGGCCGTGATGGGCGCCGGTTCGGTGGGCTGCTATGTCGGCGGACGGCTGCAGGCAGTTGGCGCCGAGGTCCATTTCATCGGCCGGCCCCGTGTGCTGGCCGCCCTGCGCAGCAACGGGCTGACGCTCACGGACCTGCACGACGGCCGCACGGTGCTGCCCGCCGAGCATTTGAAGCTGCACGACTCACCTCAAGGCCTGGCACCGGCGTTGGTGCTGCTGTGCGTGAAGAGCGGCGCCACCGCTGAGGCCGCTGCCGAACTCCAGCGCGCCGTGCCGCCCGGCACCCTGGCCGTCTCGCTGCAGAATGGCGTGGCAAATGCCCAACTGGCCGCCGGACAGGCCCCGGGGCTGCACTGGCTGCCCGGGATGGTGCCCTTCAATGTGGCCGAGCTCGGGCCGGGCCACTACCACCGCGGCACCCTTGGGGACCTGGCGGTGCAGGACGACACCGCACTGGCCCCGTGGCTGGCGCTGTTCAAGTCAGCGGGCCTGCCACTGATCTGCCATGAATTGCTGGCCCCCGTGCTGTGGGGCAAGCTGCTTCTGAACCTGAACAACCCGGTAAATGCCTTGTCTGGCCTGCCCTTGCGCGCCGAGTTGCTTGACGCCGACTGCCGGCGCGTCTTTGCAGCACTGCAGGACGAAGCGCTGGCCGCATTGCGCGCAGCCGGCATCGCGCCAGCCCGCCTCACGCCGCTGCCGCCGGCACGCCTGCCAAGCCTGCTGCGCCTGCCCACGCCGCTGTTCAGACTGGTCGCGGCCCGCATGCTGAAAGTCGACGAGAAGGCCCGATCCAGCATGGCCGACGACCTGGCGCTGGGGCGAACCACCGAGGTTGACGCCATCTGCGGCGCCGTGGTCCGGCTGGCGCAGCAGCACGGACTGGCCGCACCGTGCAATGCACGCATGGTGGAACTGCTGTCAGCACCGCAACCAAAGGCCGTGAGTGGCGCCGCGCAGCGCCGCCTGGTGGGTGTCTAGCGCCTGTTCAGCCGGCGACCACGCGCACCGGGGGGCGCTGCGGCTCGGGTTCCGAATCGAAGCGCTCGGCGCCGGTGTAGCAGAGGAAATGCCGGTTGGAAGCACGACCGAACAGGGCCATGCCCAGCTTCGACGCCAATTCATGCCCCATGGCCGTGACGCCATTGCGTGACACGATGATGGGCACGCCCAGGTGCGCTGCCTTCATCACCATCTCGCTGGTCAGGCGACCTGTGGTGTAGAAGGCCTTGTCGCTGCCGTCCACGCCGTTCAGCGCCATCCAGCCGGCGATGCTGTCAATGGCGTTGTGGCGGCCCACGTCTTCCACAAACATCTGCATCTCGCCACCCTGGAACAACGCACAGCCGTGAACGGAACCGGCCTTGCGGTGGATGCTGTCCTGCTGTCGCATGGTTTCCAGCATGCGGTGCAGGGTGCCCTGACGGATGCGGGCCTGTTCGGCGGAGGGCAGGCGCAGGCTGTGGATCTCGTCCATCGCGTGGCCAAAGACCGTGCCCTGGCCACAACCCGTGGTGACGACACGGTGTGCTGTCTTCTCGGCCATGTCGGCCACACCAGCAAACGTACGCACCGCCGCGGCACCGACGTCCCAATCCACCGTGACGGACTCGACCTCGTCGATGGAGACAATCAGGCGTTGGTTGCGCAGATAGCCCAGGACCAGCAGTTCGGGCATGGCGCCCAGGGTCATCAGCGTGACCAGCTCACGCTTGTCCACGAACACGGTCAAGGGGCGCTCAGCGGGGATGTGGATGCTGCGGCGTTCGCCGTATTCGTCCAGGACCTGGATTTCTCGCAGCAACTCGCAGCGCGCCTGAGTCAGGCGCGGCAGGCGTGTGGATTCCGGGCCTGTGGCTTGGGCCTGGGCTGCAGGGTTCATCGCCCGAAGCTTACTTCTTCTGCAGCGGCGCCGGGGTCGTGGTCATGGCTGGCGCCATGACCGCTGGCGCGGCAGCGGAGGCCGGCGCGGGCGGTGTGTAGACGAAGGGGCCCGGGTCGGCACAGGCGTCGGTCTTGTCCGCAGGCTTGACCGGCTTGCCTTCCTTCTTGGCCTGGGCGAAGTAGCTGGCAGCCACCTTGTCCATGCTCTTGCACAGCTGGAAACCGGCCAGCTTGTTGCCGTGTGCCGTCTTGGCGGCGGCCTCGGCCGCCTTGGCCTTGGCTTCATCGCTGGCTGCCGGCAGCTTGGCCTGCACGCCCGCCACGGCCAAGAGCAGCGCGGCCGAACAGGAAACGGTGGAAAGGTGCTTCATCTGGGAACTCCGTGCAGGTCAGCCCTGGGGCGATGCGGCGCCCACGGGCGGCGCGGCAACTTGCGAACGCTGTGCAGGGATCTTGCCCGCCTTGACGTCGTCGTACCACCATTCGTGGTGTTCCTTGGCCCAGGCTTCATCCACATGGCCGGTGCGCATGGCGCTGTACGAACCCCGCATGCCAATGCTGCCGATGTAGATGTGGCCCAGGAACATGGCCATCATCAGCACCGTGGCCACGGCATGGACCATGTGCGCCACCTGCATCTCGCCGCGGACTTCGCCAAAACCCGGCACCAGCTTGTCCAGCACCAGGCCCGAAGCCACCACCACCAGGCCGAGCGCAAACACGCCGCCCCAGAAAAGCAGTTTCTCGCCCGCATTGAAGCGGTGCGAAGGCACTTCCTGCTCACCCAACAGGCCACCACCGCGGCGCAACCAGTTCCAGTCGCCCTGGGCCGGCAGGTTGTCGCGCACGAAAGTGATGAACACCACCACCAGGGACACGGCAAACAGCGGTCCGACGAAGTTGTGCGCCGTCTTCAGGGCATATGTCAGCCAGCCGAACAGCGTGGCGCCCATCACCGGCAGCAGGAAGAACTTACCAAAGGCCATCACCACACCGGACAAGGCCAAGGTCACGAAGGCGATGGCGTTGGCCCAGTGGGCAGAACGCTCAAAAGGCGTGAAGCGCTCGATCGTGCGGCCGGTGTTTTGCACATGGCCGCCCAGAGGGCCCTTGCGCCAGTAGAAGATGGCGATGGCACCCAGCACGATGAGCAGCAGCGAACCACCGTAGGGAATCAGCCAGCGGTTGCGCACCTGGCGCCAGGCCTCACCCGCCGTCGTGTACGCCGAGCCGGGGTACTGCGTGAAAGCCTGCACCAGCTGACCCTTTTCGGGCCCCGGCAGGTTCGTGATGCCGCTCTGGTTGCCGGACTCGCGCACGGCTCGCCAGAAAGGCGCGTTGTTGCCCGGCTGCGACTTGGCCCGGGCGGCATTGCTGTCGTCAGGCTTGGGTTCGGCAGGGGCGACAAAACCGGCGGGCGGGCCCGCCGGTGCCGAAGCCGCCTGTGCCTGAGCCGCCACGGGCAGCAGCACAGCCGCGCCCAGCAGCAGTGAATGAATCCAGCGCTTCATCTGCGGTCCTTTCGTGCGTCCATGCGCTCAGGGCGCTGAATCACGCGAGTACTCGTTCTGGCCCTGGGACCGCGTCTTGAGCTGCGCTTCCCAGCTCGCCGCGTCGCCGGCTTTCCAGGTGCCGACGGTGTAGGCGGCATTGGCGCCGGCATAGGCAGGCGTGTCTGACTTGCGCTGGGACATGTTTTGCGGCTTGTCGCCGCACGCAGCCAGAAGCAGGCCCGCGGAGACGATGGCAAAGAGGCTGGTCCTCATGATTTCTTGCCCTCGGGCTGCGCGGCGGGTGCAGCCCCGCCACCCGCCGGCTTGCCGTATGCGGTGCCCCAGCCCCAGACTTCGCTGCCCTTGCCGCGCATCAGCACGCGGTTGCGGAAGATGTCGGATACCACGTCGCCGTCACCGCCCAGAAGGGCCTTGGTGCTGCACATTTCGGCGCAGGCCGGCAGCTTGCCTTCGGCCAGGCGGTTGCGGCCGTACTTCTCGTACTCGGCCTGGCTGCCGTTGGCTTCCGGGCCGCCGGCGCAGAAGGTGCACTTGTCCATCTTGCCACGCAAGCCAAAAGTGCCGTTGCTCGGGAACTGCGGTGCGCCAAAGGGGCAGGCGTAGCTGCAATAGCCGCAGCCAATGCAGACGTCCTTGTCATGCAGCACCACACCTTCTTCGGTGCGGTAGAAGCAGTCCACCGGGCAGACGGCCATGCAGGGTGCGTCGCTGCAGTGCATGCAGGCCACCGAGATGCTCTTCTCGCCGGCAACGCCGTCGTTGAGCGTGACCACGCGGCGGCGGTTCACGCCCCAGGGAATGTCGTGCTCGGCCTTGCAGGCGGTGACGCAGCCGTTGCACTCGATGCAACGCTCGGCGTCGCAGATGAACTTCATTCGTGCCATGTTGCGGTCTCCTGCTTATGCCGTGGCGCGTTCGATCTGGCAGACCGTCGTCTTGGTCTCTTGCATCATGGTCACGCTGTCGTAGCCATAGGTGGTGGCCGTATTGATGGCCTCGCCACGCACCACCGGCGCCGCACCTTGCGGGTAGTAGGCCAGGAGGTCCATGCCACCCCAGCGTCCGGAGAAGTGGAAGGGCAGGAACACCGTTTCCTCGTTCACGCGCTCGGTCACCTGCGCCTTCACGCGCAAGCCCTTGAAGTCGGGCAGCGCCTGCATCGGCGGCGTCTTCACCCACACGAAGTCGCCATTGCGGATGCCACGGTCGTTGGCCGCCTTGGGGTTGATCTCGACAAACATCTCCTGCTGCAGTTCGGCCAGCCAGGGATTGCTGCGCGTCTCTTCGCCACCGCCTTCGTATTCCACCAGTCGACCACTGGTCATGACCAGGGGGAAGGTCTTACCGATGTCCTTGTTCTTGTCCTGCACGGTCTTGTAGAGCGTCGGCAGGCGCCAGAAGGCCTTCTTGTCGTCGTGCGTCGGGTACTTGGCGACCAGTTCGGGCCGATTGCTGTAGAGCGGCTCGCGGTGCTTGGGAATGGGATCCGGGAAGTTCCAGACCACGGCACGTGCCTTGGCATTGCCAAAGGGGTGGCAGCCGTGCACCTTGACGGCCACGCGGATGATGCCGCCCGAAGGGTCGGTCTTCCAGTTCTTGCCTTCAGCAGCCTTTTGTTCAGCCTCGGTCAGGTCGCCCCACCAGCCCAGCTTCTTCAGCAGCAGGTGATCGAACTCCGGGTAGCCTGTGGTCAGGTCCGATCCCTTGCTGTGGGACCCGTCGCCGGCCAGCAGGGACACGCCGTCACGCTCCACACCGAAGTTGGCGCGGAAGTTTCCGCCGCCGTCCATCATGTGCTTGCTGGTGTCGTACAGGTTCGGGCTGCCCGGGTGCTTGAGTTCGGGCGTGCCCCAGCAGGGCCAGGGCAGGCCGAAGTACTCGCCGTCCAGGTTGTAGCCAGTCTGCTTGTCGATGCCGCCCTTGGCCCTGAGCGACTTGACGTCGAAGACATGCATGTTCCGCATGTGGGCCTTCAGGCGTTCCGGGCTCTGGCCGGTGTAGCCAATGGTCCAGACGCACTTGTTGATCTCACGCAGGATGTCTTCCGGCACGGGCTCGTCCATGCCCTTGACCTTCTGCATCTTGTAGTTCTTGACCAGTTCCTTGCCGAAGCCCAGCTTGTCGGCCAGCTGGTACATGATCATGTGGTCGCTGCGGCTTTCCCACAGCGGTTCAATGACCTTTTCGCGCCACTGGATGCTGCGGTTGGACGCCGTGCAGGAACCGCTGGTCTCGAACTGCGTGCTAGCCGGCAACAGGTACACCGCGCGGTTGGGGTTCTGGTCTTCGGCCTTGCCAGGCATGGCGGCCATCGCGGCCGTGGCGCTGGGGAACGGGTCCACCACCACCAGCAGGTCCAGCTTGTCCATGGCCCGCTTCATTTCCAGGCCGCGACTCTGGCTGTTGGGGGCGTGGCCCCAGAAGAAGAGGCCGCGCAGGTTGCTGTCCTGGTCGATCAGCTCGTTCTTTTCCAGCACACCGTCGATCCAGCGCGACACGGTCATGCCGCTCTTGGTCATCATGCCTGGCGCGTACTGCTTCTTGATCCATTCGTAGTCGACGTCCCAGGCCTTGGCGAAGTGCTTCCAGGAGCCGTCAGCCAGGCCGTAGTAGCCCGGCAGGCTGTCCGGGTTGGGGCCGACGTCGGTGGCGCCCTGCACGTTGTCGTGGCCGCGGAAGATATTGGTGCCGCCGCCGCTCTTGCCCACATTGCCCAGGGCCAGTTGCAGCAGGCAGCTGGCGCGCACCACGGCATTGCCGGTCGTGTGCTGCGTCTGGCCCATGCACCAGACGATGGTGCTGGGGCGGTTGTCCGACATGATCTTGGCCACCTTGTAGGTGGTGGCCTCGTCCACACCGCAGGCTTCCAGCACCTTGTCGGGCGTCCAGTTGGCCAGGATCTCGTCGCGGACCTTGTCCATGCCGTAGACACGGTCCTCGATGTACTTCTTGTCTTCCCAGCCGTTCTTGAAGATGTGGAACATCACACCGAACAGGAAGGGGATGTCGGCGCCCGAACGCAGCCGCACGAATTCATCCGCCTTGGCCGCCGTACGCGTGAAGCGCGGGTCGACGACGATCATCTTGCAGCCGCGTTCCTTGGCATGCAGCATGTGCAGCATGCTCACCGGGTGCGCTTCAGCCGCGTTGCTGCCGATATACATCGCCGCCTTGGCGTTCTGCATGTCGTTGTAGCTGTTGGTCATGGCGCCGTAGCCCCATGTGTTGGCCACGCCGGCCACGGTGGTGCTGTGGCAGATGCGCGCCTGGTGGTCGGTGTTGTTGGTGCCCCAGAAGGACACCCACTTGCGCAAGAGGTAGGACTGCTCGTTGTTGTGCTTGCTGCTGCCGACGAAGAACAGGCTGTCCGGACCGCTCTGCTTCTTCAGCTCCATCATCTTGGCGCTGATCTCGTTCAGCGCCGTGTCCCAGCTGATGCGCTCGTACTTGCCGTTCACCAGCTTCATCGGGTACTTCAGGCGGAATTCGCCATGGCCGTGCTCACGCAGCGCCGCGCCCTTGGCGCAATGCGCGCCCAGGTTGATGGGGCTGTCGAAGACCGGCTCCTGACGCACCCAGACACCGTTTTCCACCACCGCGTCCACCGCGCAACCCACGGAACAGTGGCCGCAGATGGTGCGCTTGACTTCCACCTTCTTGGCGCCATCGGCCGAAGGTGCCGGGTCGGCCGCCTGGGCCTTCTTGACCAGGGTGAGCTGCGTGGCGGCAATGCCTGCACCCACGCCCAGGCCGCTGCGGCGCAGGAAGGCGCGGCGATCCATGGTGGGCACGGCGCGCGTGACGCTGCGGGCCAGGTTGGACACCAGGCGCGAAGTTCCTGGCGTGCTGGAAGTGGAGCTTTGCTTGCGGGTCAGGAGCATGGGGCGTCCTCTTTCAGGGATCAGACGCGGGCGGTCTGGTAATAGCGTTCGACGTGGTCCGTCACCTGGTAGCCACCGGCCGGGTCGACCGTCTTGGCCTGTGCCACCGCAGGCGCGGCTGGCTGGATCCGGGGCAGCACGGCTGCGGTGGCAGCCAGCGCGCCGACCGCGCCTGCACCGGCAAACAGGGTGCGGCGCTTGAGGGGACTGGACACGGGCGCCGAATCCGGCGCCGCTGCGGTCTTGCTGCTCATGGTGTCTCCTTCATGTCGCGGCCCTCGCTCTGCACAGGTATGTACCTGGCCGCATAAGCCGCATCAAACCCTGGCATTAGCGCTCACCCGACAGGGCGCTTCAATACGGGCCCACCCTCGCGCCTTGCGACAAGTTGTCGCGCTTGCACGCCCGCCGCGCCAGCCTGTCGCAGGCCCGGTGCCCACTTACCCTCGAAGCCCTTCAAATGGCATCACGAACGCGCCTTCCACACAGGTCCGGCGCCTAGAATCCGCGGCCCTTCCAGCCCACCTATGCAATCCCCACCCAGCCTCCTCGTGGCCGTTCAGATGGAACGCACCGCCCAGCCCAATGCCTGGGAAGACTGGCGCTTTCGCGTGGCGGATGTGGTGCAGGACGAGGGCCAGTTCGGCAGCGAGCCTCGCCAACTGCGCGACGACGGGAAGCAGCGTCTGGACCTGCACCCGGGCTTGGCCGTGACCCTGCACCGCGACGAGGCCGAGGGTTACTACCTGAACCTGAGTTCCGGCGCGCCGGTGTGGTTCGTCATGTGGCGCGCCAGCGAAGTCGATCCGTCACGGGCCTGGCCCGAACGCGTGACCTTGTCGTACCACGAGGCGGGCCGACTCCTCGACGCGCAGGAACGCGTGGACAACCTGCCCTTGCCGCCGGACCTCTGCGCGTGGCTGCAGGCTTTTGCGGACGAGCACTACAAGCCGGAACCGAAGCAGCGCCGCCGGCCCGCGTCGTTCAAGGCGCCGGAGCAGCGCTGATCTCCATGGCAGACGACGCCGGGTTCCTCAGCCGCTGGTCGCGCCGCAAGGTCGCGGTGCGCGAAGGACAGGCCCTGCCATCGGACCCGCAGCCCGCCGTGCAGGAAGCGGCCCGGCCTCCTGCATTGCCACCTGGGTTGCCGGCCGCATCCGATCCGACGCCGCCCGGGACACCGACCGAGGCCAAGCCCGAACCGCCGCCCGCGCTGACCCTGGACGACGTGGCCTTGCTGACGCGCGAGTCTGACTACGCCGCCTTCATGGCGCGGGAGGTGGCGCCCGATGTCAAGAATGCCGCGCTGAAGAAGCTGTTCACCGACCCCCACTTCAATGTGATGGATGGGCTGGACACCTACATAGACGACTATGGCAAGCCCGACCCGCTGCCGCCCGGCATGTTGCGCCAGATGGTGCAATCGAAACTGCTGGGCCTGTTCGATGACGAGCCGGAAGCACACGCCGACACGGCATCGAACAAAGACACAAACGAAACCACGACCACGGCCGAGGCCGTGATCAGCCCACCGCCCCTGCCGGACCCGCCGGCCCTGCCCCATGAAGACCCTGATCTGCAACTGCAACCAGACCCTGCCCCTGGACGCGCCGGCACTGAAGGCTGCCCTGGCGAAGACGACGGTCGCGGGCCAGAGCGCCAGCACTGACGGCCTGGACCAGGTCCACACGTTGCTGTGCCGGCGCGAAGCCGCGGCCTTCCAGCGCGCGGCCAAGTCCACCGGCGCCAGCGGCGACGAATTGATCGTCGCCTGCACGCAGGAAAGCCGCCTGTTCCTGGAACTGAACGAACAGACCGAAGGCACGGCCAGCGTGGCCTTGCGTCCCATCCACTTCATCAACATCCGCGAAACCGCCGGCTGGGCCCGCGAAGCCGGCAAGCCGCTCACGGCCAAGGACACCACACCCAAGATCGCGGCCTTGCTGGCCGCCGCGCAATTGCCGCCGGCCGAGCCGGTGCCCACCGTCAGCTACCGCTCGCAAGGCCGCTGCCTGGTGCTGGGCGACGCCGAAGCGGCCGAGCGTGCGGCAGACCTGCTGGGAGACGAACTGGACATCAGCGTGCTGGTCACGCTTTCGCGCGGTGCCCTGGGCCAGCGCCACGCCCGTGCCACGCACACCGGCCAGCTCACGCGCCTGAGCGGCTGGCTCGGCACCTTCAAGGCCGAATGGACCAGCAGCAACCCCATCGACCTGGACGTCTGCACGCGCTGCAACGCCTGCGTGGACGCCTGCCCCGAAGGCGCCATCGGCTTGGACTACCAGGTGGACCTCGGTGCCTGCAAGAGCCATCGCGACTGCGTGCGGGTCTGCGACGCCGCTGGGGCGATTGACTTCGACCGCGCCCCGCTTGCCCACGAAGAAGACTTCGACCTGGTGCTGGACCTGCGTGCCGAGCCCGCCTTCACCATGCACCAGGCGCCGCAGGGCTATGTGCACACAGCAGGCGATGCAACGCGGCTGCTGGACGCCGTGCTGAAGCTGCGCGGCCTGGTCGGTGAATTCGAAAAGCCGAAGTTCTTCAAGTACAACGCCAAGATCTGCGCCCACAGCCGCAACGAGAAGACGGGTTGCACGGCCTGCATCGATGTCTGCTCGGCCCAGGCCATCCGCAGCGACGCGTCACGCAAGGGCCGACTCAAGGGCGAGCAAAGCGGCGGCGTCACCGTGGAGCCCTACCTGTGCGTGGGCTGCGGCGCCTGCAGCACGGTCTGCCCCAGCGGCGCCATGAGCTTTGCCTACCCCGGCACCGTGGACCAGGGCAAGCGCCTGCGCACGATGCTGGCGGCCTACGGCAACGCGGGCGGCAAACAGGCTGCCCTGCTGATCCACAGCCAGGAAGCCGGCTCGCAACTGCTGGACGCACTGGGCCGCGCCACCCGCGTGGACCGCGGCCTGCACGGCCTGCCTGCGCGTGTGCTGCCCGTGCCGGTGTGGCACACCGCCAGCCTGGGCCTGGACCTGTGGCTGAGCGCCATTGCACAAGGGGCCAGCCAGGTCTGGGTCCTGGCCACCGCCGAGGAAGCGCCCGAATACCGCCAGGCGTTGCAGGAACAGATGGCGGTCGCGCAAGCGATCCTCACGGGCCTGGGCTACAGCGGCCGGCACTTCAAGCTCATCGAAGCCCCGAACGCACACGACCTGGCCGCGTTGGACGGCGCGCTGCGCGAAGCGCCGGCCCAGTCGGTGACTCGCGCGGCGTCCTTCGCGGCACAAGCTGACAAGCGCGCCACGCTGGACCTGGCCATCGACCACCTGCAGAGCCAGGCGCCCGCGGTCCGGGACGACATCGCGCTACCGGCCGCGGGTTCGCCCTTTGGCAGCCTGGTCATCGACACCAGCGCCTGCACCTTGTGCCTCAGCTGCGTGGGCGCCTGCCCGGAAGGCGCGCTGGCCGACAACGCCGACAAGCCCCAGCTCAGGTTCATTGAAAAGAACTGCGTGCAGTGCGGCCTGTGCGAAAAGACCTGTCCCGAAAACGCCATCACCCTGCAGCCGCGGCTGTGGCTGGCCGAAGGCGGCAAGGCGCGCAAGGAAGCGCGCGTGCTGGCGGAGATGCAACCCTGGCTCTGCGTGAAGTGTGCCAAGCCTTTCGGCACGCTCAAGGCCATTGAGAACATGCTGGGCAAACTGGCCGGCCACTCGGCCTTCCAGGGCGCGGCGGCCGAACGCTTGAAGATGTGCAGTGACTGCCGTGTCATTGACCTGCACAGCAGTCCGAACGAGACGCGCATCACCGACCTCTGAGCCGCCAACGAAGCCCGCCCATGCAGACCGCCCCCATCCTCTTTGGCAGCACCGACGACAGCGAAGAACTTGCGCGCGCCGAACTCTATGGCCTGCTGTCCCGCCTGTGGCTTGCAGCGCCCGACGACGAACTGCTGCAGTCCTTCAAGACCGCCGTCACGGAGGCGCCCGAATCCGGCAGCCATCTGGAAGCACCCTGGATGGCGCTGGTGGCCGCCCTGCGCGCCACCACGGTGCAAGCGGCGGCGGCTGAACACAGCGCCCTCTTCCACGGCGTAGGCAAGCCCGAGGTGTTTGCCTATGGCTCCCACTACCTCAGCGGCTTCCTGAACGAGAAGCCGCTGGCAGCCTTGCGCGAGGATCTGAAGCTATTGGGCCTGACGCGCGACGACGCCTCGCTTGAAACCGAAGACCATGTGTCCTATGTCTTCGAGGTCATGCGCTTCCTGATCGCGGGCGACGATGTGGCGGTGTGCAACCTGGAACAACAGCGCCGGTTTTTCCGTGCCCACGTGCAAAGCTGGGTCACCCAGCTCTGCGAGACCACGGCCCAGCACCCGCGCGCCGAGGTCTGGCGTGCCTTGGCTGTCTTCACCGGTGAGTTCATGGCGGTGGAGACCCAGGGCTTTGACATGCTGGAAAGCTGAAAGCCGCACCCGACATGATCGACCCGCAAGACATCACCGGACTCATCCTGTGCGGCGGCCGTGGCTCGCGCATGGGCGGCGTCGACAAGGGCCTGCAGAACCACAAGGGCCTGCCCCTGGCGTTGCACGCCTTGCTGAAGCTGCAATTGCAGGTGGGCCACGTGTTGATCAATGCCAACCGCAACCTGGCGGCCTACGAAAGCATGGGCGTACCCGTCTGGCCCGACCCCATGGCGGACTACCCCGGCCCGCTGGCCGGCTGGCTGGCCGGGCTGGAACACTGCGAGACGCCCTACCTGCTGACCGTGCCCTGCGACACGCCCAACTTTCCGGTCGACCTCGCCGCACGCCTGGCCCTGGCGCTGGAGGCCGAAGATGCCGACATCGCCATGGCCGCGTCCATGGAAGACGGTCGGCTGCAGGTGCAACCCGTGTTCTGCCTGCTCAGGACTCCACTGATCGAAAGCCTGGAGGCCTTCTTGGCTGGCGGCCAGCGCAAGATTGACAAGTGGACCGCCCAGCACCGCTGCGCCACCGTGCTGTTCGATGACGACGCGGCCTTCTTCAATGCCAACACCGCGGACGAACTGCGCATGCTGGCGGACAAGTCCTGACCTGGGCTCAATCGCCCAAGTCGATCAGGCCCGCCAGCGGCGCCTCCGCCAAGCCGACGGGCACCGCGAAGTCCGCCACCACCCACGCTCGGCGCAGGTCCACGGCAGCGTCGTTCAGCAGTTCGTCGACCACCTTGCAAGACCGGGCGTCCAGCGCGGCATAGGGTGTGTCCAACAGGGTCACGGCCGCGCCGCTGGCTGCAGCCGCCACCAGGCCCAGCTTGCGGCGGCTGCCGGTGGACAGCATGTACAGCGGCTTGTGCGCATGGACCTGCAGGTCCAGGGCTTGCAGCAGCGCTTGTGCCACAGACCCGGACCAGTCGACCTGCCGCGCCCGCTGGTCCGCCAACCAGTCCGTCAACACGGTGGCGTCGTGCGCAGGGTCGGCCGGGTTGACGAAGTGCACTGCACCTGTCGACCTTTCCAGGATGCCGGTCGTGGGCTGCGCCTGCCCGGCCAGCACGCGCAGCAGCGTGGTCTTGCCGCGCCCGTCGCCACCGCGCACCAGGGTCAGCCCAGGCGTGATGCAGAAGCCCAGATTCGTCAGCACCGGCACGCCATCCACGGTCAGGCCGAGGCCCTCGGCGCGCAGCAGGACAGCCATGCGGACGCTTCAGGCCAGCGCGGTGCTGACTTCGGTACGGCCCTTGGTCATCAACTTGTGAACAGGGCACTTGTCGGCGACCTTGAGCAACTCCTGGCGTTGCGCGTCCGTCAACGGGCCACCCAGCTTCAGCACGACCTGCAGCCGATAGAGACCGGTTCGCTCTTCGCTGTCGTCACGCTCCACGGTCACTTCCACATCGTCCAGCGGGATCTGCTTGCGCCGGGCATACCAGACCAGCGTCAGCGCCTTGCAGGCACCCAGCGCGCTGTCGTAGACCTCGTGTGGCGTGGGGCCCAGGTCTTCACCCCCATTGCTTTCAGGTTCGTCCACCGCCCAGGCGTGCTGGCGCACGTGGACGACATGCCTCATCTTCTGCGCGCGGTCGCGCACCACCTGGATCGCCATAGGAACTCCTGCAGTTGAACCTTGAAGCCCATTGTGACCATGCCCGCAAAGGGCTGCGCACCACCAACCCACGCGTAAAATTTCGCGCCATGAACACTGCGCTTCCGTCCTCCGAAACCTGGCCGCACGCCACGGTGCTGGTGGTGGACGACGAACCGGGCATGCGCAACTTCCTGCAGAAGACGCTGGCCGCACGCGCGGGGGTGGTGAAGGCCGCGGCCAGCGCCGAAGAGGCCGAGGTGCTGCTGCAACATCACCGCTTTGACCTGGTCATCATGGACATCACGATGCCAGGCAAAAGCGGCATCACGCTGCTGCAGGAGATGCGCGAACGGGGTGACGCCAGCGAGGTGATCCTGATCACGGCCTTTGCCGACCTTGACACGGCCATCGAAGCACTGCGCGCCGGGGCTGGCGACTTCCTGCTCAAGCCCTTCCGCGTCGCCCAGGTGCTCGGCGCCTGCAAGCAGGTGCTGGAACGCGCGCGCCTGAAGCGCGAGAACTGGGTGCTGAAGCGCGCACTGCACCAGCGCACGCAGGCGGCCGACGGCCTGGTGGGCCGCAGTATTGTCATCAAGGGCCTGCAGACCGCATTGCACCGCGTGGCCGCGGTGGACAGCACGGTCCTGCTGACCGGCGAGTCGGGCACCGGCAAGGAACTGGCTGCACTGGCCCTGCACCGACTGAGCCCGCGAGCCAGTGCGCCCTTTGTGCCGGTGAACTGCGCCACCGTCTCGCCAAGCCTCATCGAAGCCGAGCTCTTTGGACAACCCGGGCGCGATGGGCTCTTCATCTACGCACAAGGCGGCACGCTCTTCCTGGACGAGGTGGCCGACTTGCCCTTGTCCTTGCAGGCCACGCTGTTGCGGATGCTGGAAAACCGCCGCATGCGGCCGGTGGGCAGTGAGCAGGAAATCCCTGTCGATGTGCGCATCGTTGCGGCCAGCAACCGGCCGTTGCGCGACGAGGTGGAAGCCGGTCGTTTCCGCGCCGACCTGTACTACCGCCTGCAGGTGGTGGAGATCACCCTGCCGCCGCTGGCGTCGCACAAGGAAGACATCCCCGACCTGGTGGCGCATTTCATCGATACCTTGTCGCCGCAATTGGGCGTGCCACCCATCGACATCAGCGCCGACGAAATGCACTACCTGGAGCAGTACGCCTGGCCTGGCAATGTGCGCGAGTTGCGCAACCTGATCGAAAGGTCCTTGATCGTCGGCGCCTTGAATGTGTCGGCGCTGTACCAGGGCTTGTCGCGCACCGAGCGGCCCCGCGCACCACTGGCTCCCGCGCTGGCCGAGCCGACCGACCTGCAGACGCTGGAGAAGCGCCACATCCTGGCGGTGCTCGAATCGGTTGACGGTGACAAGACACGCGCAGCCCAACTGCTGGGCATTTCTCGCCGGACGCTGGAGCGCCGCTGCGCCGATTGGGCACTGGCTTGAGCGCACGGCCGGCGTCCGCGGCGCCGGTTCTCATGGACCTGCCGGATGCCAGGCCTCCCGGGCCATTCGCCCGGCTGTCCATTCGCAACAAGCTGCTGGTGATGGTGCTGCTCCCCCTGCTGGGCGTGCTGCCCATGCTGGGCGCCGGCTTGTTGTGGTGGGGCAGCGAAGCACTGGACCGGCTGCTCGTGACCAAGGTCCGGTCCGACCTGGCGGTAGCCCAGGGCTACTTTGAACGGGTGCTGGGCGAGATTGGCGCCAGTGCCACGGGCGTGGCCGAATCAGCCACGCTGCTGCAGTCCTTGCAGACCGGCAGCACCGACACGCCGGCCCTGCTGCAGCGGCTGGCGCAACGTGAGAGGCTTGACTTCATCCGCCTGCTGCCTCCCAGCAGCCACTTGCAGGACGGCACGAGCGTGGAGGTGCTGGAGCCCGCTGCCCAGGACCTGCTGTCACCGTCCTTGCGCCAGCGTGTGCCGGTGGCACTGGTGGCCACGCGCAACGCAGTGCCCACG
Source organism: uncultured beta proteobacterium (assembly GCA_963750785.1). GTDB lineage: Bacteria > Pseudomonadota > Gammaproteobacteria > Burkholderiales > Burkholderiaceae_C > Rubrivivax. Next base: position 41,312 of record CAVVSC010000022.1, read on the forward strand.
GCACGCACCGTGGAAGACCGCGCCATGGTGCTGCTGGCCACGCGCGCTGTGCGCGCGCCGGGCGGCCCGGTGCTGGGTCACCTGCAAGCCGGCGTGCTGCTCAACCGCAACCTGCCCTTCATCGACCACATCAACGAGATCGTCTACCCGGCAGGATCTCTGCCGTTTTCCGAATGGGGCAGCCACGGCACGGCCACGCTCTTTCTGGACGACGTGCGCATCAGCACCAATGTGCGCCTGTTCAACGCCAGGGGCGACAGCAGTGAAGGCTTGTCTGCACAGGCCGGCGACAAGCCCGGTGACAAAGCCGGCGACAGCAGAGCGATCGGCACCCGCGTGTCGCAGAGCGTGCGCGAACGCGTTCTCGGCGGCGGCGTCACCTGGCTGGACCGCGCCTTCGTCGTCAGCGACTGGTATGTGTCTGGCTACCAGCCACTGGCCAACAGCGCGGGACAGCGTGTCGGCATGCTCTACGTGGGCGTGCTGGAGCGGCCGTTCACCCTGGTGAAGTACGTCGCAATGGGCAGCATTGGCGTGTTGTTCTTCGCCGTGATGATCCTGGCGTCCTTTGTGTCGCTGCGCTGGGCGCGTGGCATCTTCCGGCCGCTGGAGCAGATGGAAGCCACCATGCAGCGCGTGGAAGGCGGGGCACTGCACGCACGCGTGGGCGCGGTGGCCAGCTTTGACGAGATCGGCCGCCTGGCCGCGCACCTGGACCGGCTGCTGGCCGTGATCGACGAGAACACGCGCCACCTGGACGCCAAGGTCGCCGAACGCACGCGCGAACTGGCCACGGCACAAAAGCAGCTGGTGATGAGCGAAAAGCTGGCCACCGTCGGCCAGCTCACGGCCAGCATTGCGCACGAAGTGAACAACCCCATTGCCGTGATACAGGGCAACCTGGACCTGCTGCGCGAACTGCTGGGGCCCGAAGCCACCAGCAAGGTGGCTGCCGAGCTGAAGCTGGTGGACGAGCAGATCGAGCGCATGCGACTCATCGTCACGCAGCTGCTGCAATTCGCCAAGCCGGGCGAATTTGCCGGCTACGTGGAAGCGGTGGACACCGCACGCGCCCTGGAAGACTGCCTGGTGCTGGCGGGTCATCAGATCGCACGCAGCGGCATCACGCTGCAGCGCGACTTCAAGGCCACGCGATGGCCGCAGCTCAACCGGCACGAACTGCAGCAGGTGCTGGTCAACCTGATCGTCAATGCCCTGCACGCCATGCCCGAAGGCGGCACCCTGGGACTGGCCACCCGCGACGTGGACAAGGATGGGGTGGAGATCGAAGTCAGCGACGACGGCGCCGGCCTGCCGGTTGATCTGCTGGCCCGCTTGTTCCAGCCCTTCGTGACGCGCCGTCCGGACGGCACGGGGCTCGGCCTGTGGATCAGTCGCGGACTGGTCGAACGCTATGGAGGCGACATCCGCGCCGCCAACCGCTCCGACGTCGCGCACGGCGCGGTCTTCACCGTGGTCCTTCGAACGAATTCCAGTGCCTGAGTTCCAGGCCTGTCGCCCTCTTTTGCGTGCTCACGACAAAGACCTAGGGTCTTCACCAAGATCGATTCCACGGTGATGCGCATCACAAGGTGTCGAAACGTCATGGCCATGCGCCAGCATTCGCACTGGGGCCTTCACAAGCCCTTGCAGGCAGACACAGACCCTAGGGCAAGATGGGATCTGCATTTTTTTCGGAATTGACTGCGGTCAATCTTTTTTCGGCACGCAAGTCTGACGATCCGCCCGAACGTTCCAGGTGACAGGGCAGCGACAGACCCGGCCCAAGCCTCGGCCCCTTTACATGTCAGGAGACACGATGTTCAAGTCAGGAAAATCGCCCGTCGGCAAAAGCCTCTTCCGTACCGCCACGACGGCGTTGGCCGTGGCCGCTTCTCTGGTCGCCGGTTCTGCACTGGCCGCCTGGGAACCAAGCAAGCCGGTGGAGTTTGTCGTACCGGCCGGTACGGGCGGCGGTGCCGACCAGATGGCGCGCCTGATCCAGGGCATCATCGTCAAGCACAAGTTGATGAAGGAATCGCTGGTCGTCGTCAACAAGTCGGGCGGTGCCGGCGCAGAAGGCTTCCTGTCGGTCAAGGAAGCCAAGGGCGACCCGCACAAGATCATCATCACGCTGTCCAACCTGTTCACCACACCGATGGCCACCGGTGTGCCCTTCAGCTGGAAGGACATGACCCCGGTGTCGATGATGGCGCTGGACCAGTTCGTGCTGTGGGTGCATGCCGACACCCCCTACAAGACGGCCAAGGACTACATGGCTGCCGTGAAGGCTGCGGGTCCGCTGAAGATGAAGATGGGCGGGACCGGCTCCAAGCAGGAAGACCAGATCCTGACCGTGGGCCTGGAAAAGGCCACCGGCACCAAATTCATTTACGTGCCGTACAAGGGCGGCGGCGAAGTGGCTGTGCAACTGGTGGGCAAGCACATCGACTCCACCGTGAACAACCCGATCGAAGCCGTGGCGCAGTGGCGCGCCGGCCAGTTGCGCCCGTTGTGCGTGTTTGACGACGAGCGCATGCCGCACAAGACCAAGGTCACGGACACCATGTCCTGGTACGACATCCCGACCTGCAAGGAATCGGGCGTGCCCACCGACTACGTGATGCTGCGCGGCATCTTCATGTCGCCGGGCGTGACGCCAGACCAGGTCGCCTTCTATGTGGACCTGATGAAGAAGGTCCGCGACACGCCCGACTGGAAGGAGTTCATGGAGAAGGGTTCGTTCAACGTCACCTCCATGTCCGGCGCCGAGTTCCGCAAGTGGCTGGAATCGGCTGAAACGATGCACCGCCAGCTGATGACCGAAGCCGGCTTCATGGCCAAGTAAGGCCGCGCGCGGCGGCAGCGGCACCCCACCGCGGATTTGCCTTTCGCCGCCGCCCCGTTCGATTGTTGCAATCGTGCTGCTCACGGCGCCGCTGTTCGCGCCTTGGCAGCGCCTGCACGATCGACCCCACCACTTCCCTGCTGTACCTGGAGCAAGACATGTCAGACAACCCCCAATCCGGCGAAAGCCAAAGCCCGGCCGTGGCCAAGAACCACACGGTGGATGCCGTGGTGGCGGTGCTGTTGCTGATCGTCGGCGGCGTCGTCATCTACGAGGCGCGCCGCCTGGGGGCTGGTTGGGGCAGTGACGGTCCGGAAGCCGGGTACTTTCCGTTCTACATCGGCTTGATCCTGTCGATCTCGGCACTGGGCATCCTGTTCCAGGCCACGCTCAGCAAGAACAAGGACACCGACGTCTTTGTCGACCGCGAACAGCTCAACCGTGTTGCGTCGGTCTTCCTGCCGGCCATGGTCTATGTCCTGGTCATCATGTTCCTGGGCATCTATGTGGCCTCGGCGATCTACATCGCCTTGTTCATGATCATCCTGGGCAAGTACACACCACTGAAGAGCGTGGTGCTGGGTCTGGCGGTCAACGCCTTCTTCTTCCTGATGTTCGAAGTCTGGTTCAAGGTGCCGCTCTTCAAGGGCAGCCTGGAACCGCTGAGCTTCCTCGGCTACTGACCCGCCCCCTACGGAGACCCCAAAATGGAAGAACTGAGTTCCCTGATCCAGGGCTTCGGCGTGGTCCTGACGCCCATGAACATCGGCCTGATGTTCGTCGGCATCATCCTGGGCGTGCTGATTGGCGTGCTGCCCGGCCTGGGCGGCGCCAATGGCGTCGCCATCCTGCTGCCCTTGACCTTCACGATGTCGCCGACCTCGGCCATCGTGATGCTGTCCTGCATCTACTGGGGCGCGCTGTTTGGCGGCGCCATCACGTCCATCCTGTTCAACATCCCAGGCGAACCCTGGTCGGTGGCCACCACCTTCGACGGCTATCCACTGGCCCAGAAAGGCAAGGCAGGGCAGGCACTGACGGCGGCATTCACCTCCTCCTTCGTCGGCGCCTTCGTGGCCGTGGTGATGATCACCTTCCTGGCGCCGCTGGTCGCCAAGTTCGCGCTGAAGTTCGGCGCACCGGAATTCTTCGCGGTCTACCTGCTGACCTTCTGCAGTTTTGTGGGCATGGGCAAGGGCTCGCCGTTCAAGATCCTGGTGGCCATGACCCTGGGCTTTGCCATGGCAGCGGTGGGCATGGACACCGTGACGGGACAGCTGCGCATGACCTTTGGCATCAGCGAACTGATGCGCGGCTTTGACTTCCTGATCGCGGTGATCGGCCTGTTCGGCATTGGCGAAATCCTGCTGTCGATGGAAGAGGGCCTGGAATTCCAGGGCAAGGCCGCCAAGATCAACCCCAAGGTGGTCTGGGAAACCTGGAAGGAACTGCCCAAGTACTGGGTGACGTCGCTGCGCAGTTCGCTGGTCGGCATCTGGATGGGCATCACCCCGGGCGGCGCCACGCCGGCGTCCTTCATGAGCTACGGCCTGGCCAAGAAGATGTCGCGCAACGGGCCGAAGTTCGGCACCGGCGAACTCGAAGGTGTGGTGGCGCCGGAAACCGCAGCCCACGCCGCCGGCACCGCCGCGCTGCTGCCCATGCTGGCCCTGGGCATCCCCGGTTCGCCGACCGCAGCCGTGCTGCTGGGCGGCCTGCTGATCTGGGGCCTGCAACCCGGCCCGCTGCTGTTCGTGGAGCAGAAGGACTTCGTGTGGGGCCTGATCGCCAGCATGTACCTGGGCAACCTGGTCGGCCTGATCGTCGTGCTCACCACGGTGCCGCTGTTCGCGTCCATCCTGCGCATCCCGTTCTCCATCATTGCGCCGGTCATCATCGTCATCTGTGCCATTGGTGCCTTCACCGTGCACAACGCGATGCTGGACATCTGGTTCATGCTGGCTTTCGGCGTCATCGGCTACGTTTTCAAGAAACTGGACTATCCGCTGGCGCCACTGGTGCTGGCCCTGGTGCTGGGCGACAAGGCCGAAGACTCGTTCCGCCAAGCCATGCTGGTGTCGCAAGGTGACGTGTTCATCATGTGGTCCAACCCGCTGGTCGGCTCCATCACCACCCTGGCCCTGCTGATGCTGGCCTGGCCGCTGGTCTCCAAGCTGCTGGCCCTGGTCCGCAAGCCCAAGGTGAACGAACTGGACGCGCAGCGTCCTATCGACTGATCCACAGACCCACTCACCGACCAATCCCCAAGGAGCGAACATGCCTGTCATCGCACTCACCCAGGGAATGGGCTCGCTGGCCCAGGACATTGCCGAGCAACTGGCCGACGACCTGAAGCTGTCCACGCTGCAGCACGAAGTGGCCGAGCGGGTCGCCGAGAAGATGCACGTGTCCAAGAGCCTGATCAACCGCCTGCGCGGCGGCAAGGCAGGCACCTTGGAACGCATGCGCACGGACAAGCACGCCCTGGCCATCTACACCGCGGCCGAGGTGCTGGACGCTGCCGCGCGCGGCAATGTCGCGATCCGCGGCTGGGGCGCTACCCAGTTGCTGCGCGCGGTGCCGCACATTCCGTGCATTCGCATCATGCGGCCCTTTGATCAGCGGGTGGACTGGCTGATGGCTGAGCTGGCGATCACCGACCGCAGCCTGGCGGAGAGCGAAATCCGCCGCAGCGACCAGGCCAATGCCAGCCGCATGAACGACCAGTTCGGCGTGCACTGGGGCGACCCGGTGCTGTTCGACATGGTGCTCAACACCGAGCGCCTGTCGGTGCAGAGCTGCGTCGACCAGATCAAGGCCCTGCTGGCGCGGCCTGAATTTGCAGAGACCGCGGCGTCAAGCGCGCTGCTGCAGGGCTTGGCCCTCAGCGCCCACGTGCGCGCCGCGCTCAATGCGCATGAGGACACCCGTGCCGTGGACGTCGCCATTGAAAGCACGGCCGGCCGCGTCACCCTGCGTGGCATCGTGGCCGACGACGCCGAGAAGGCCGCCACCGCGGCCGTCGCCGGCAGCGTGCCCGGTGTGGCTTCGGTGGACAACCAACTGCATGCCATGTCGGACGCCAGACACTTCCCGACCGCACGGCGCTGAGCTCAGCGGGCCGCTGTCCGGCTCGCCCTGGCGCAGCCACTGAAGACGCCGCGTCCTGGACGCGGCGTCTTCGTTTTTGCGCGCAGAACTCCCAACACCAGAGCGCGGCGCAAAGCTGTCGCCAAGCTGTCTGCAAGCCTTCACCAGCCTGCTCATTTCTGAAACTTGACGTCGGTCAATCGTTGAAGCGAAGGCGCGGTCGCAGCATCGCGCTCGCTTGAATCAGCCTCTTGTTCGAGGACCGGATTCACAACAAGTCAGGGCCCAGGCGGCCAATGCCAATCACTGACCGACAACGGAGACAGCACCCCATGAATGCAAGCCCCCAGTCCCTGACCCCGATCGAGAGGCCGCCCACCTACCGGTGGATGCAGCTCTTCATGGGCATCATCTGCATGGTGATGATTGCTAACCTGCAATATGGTTGGACACTTTTTGTCGGCCCCATCTCCGACAAGTACCACTGGTCGCGCGCCGCCATCCAGGTGGCCTTCACCATCTTCGTCGTCACCGAGACCTGGCTGGTGCCCATTGAAGGCTACCTGGTCGACCGCTTCGGCCCACGTCCGGTCGTCTTCGGCGGGGGCCTGCTGTGCGGCATCGGCTGGGTTCTGAATTCCTATGCCGATACGCTGCCCATGCTGTACTTTGCCGCTGCCGTCAGCGGCATCGGTGCGGGCGCCGTGTACGGCACCTGCGTGGGCAATGCGCTGAAGTGGTTTCCCGACCGCCGCGGCCTGGCCGCAGGCCTCACGGCCGCCGGCTTCGGTGCCGGCTCGGCGCTGACGGTGCTGCCCATCCAGGCCGTGATCAAGTCCATGGGCTACGAAACCGCCTTCCTGTATTTCGGCATCGGCCAGGGCCTGGTCGTCGTGCTGATCGCCCTGGGCATGACCGACCCGCGCCACATGATGAAGGCCGGCTGGACCAAGACGGCAGCAGCCGCCAAGCGCTCTGCCAGGATCATCCAGACCAAGCGCGACTACAAGCCGATGGAAATCATCCGCCAGCCGGTGTTCTGGGTCATGTACCTGATGTTCGTGCTGGTGGCCTCCGGCGGCCTGATGGCCGTGGCGCAACTGGCACCCATCGCCAAGGACTTCAAGATCGCTGACGTGCCCGTCAGCATCCTGGGCCTGACCCTGCCGGCGTTGACCTTTGCGCTGACCATCGACCGCGTGCTCAACGGCCTGACGCGGCCCTTCTTCGGCTGGGTGGCCGACCACATCGGCCGCGAGCAGACCATGTTCCTGGCCTTCATGATCGAAGGCATCGGCATCTTCGCGCTGTACAAGTTTGGCCAGGACCCGCTGATGTTCGTGATCCTGACCGGCCTGGTGTTCTTCGCCTGGGGCGAGATCTACAGCCTGTTCCCGTCCACCAATGCCGACACCTTCGGCAGCAAGTTTGCCGCGGCCAACGCCGGCCTCCTGTACACGGCCAAGGGCACCGCGGCCCTGCTGGTGCCCTTGACCAGCGTGCTGGCCAGCGGCCCCGGCGGCTGGGGCACGGTGTTCCTGGCCGCGTCGGTGCTGAACATCATGGCTGCGCTGCTGGCCTGGTTCGTATTGCGTCCGATGCGCCGCAAGCTCATCGAGTCCACCGACTACCTGCCGGTGCCGCCCATTGCCTCGATGAGCTTCCAGCGCTGAACGTGCCCGCGCCAGCGGGCCTCGATCATGCTTCCCGCCGCGGATCCGGCTTCGCCGGTCCGCCGGCGGACACCCCCTCGGGGGGCAGCGAGCGCTAGCGAGCTTGGGGGCTCAAAGCCAGCGAGCCTGGGGGCTCAAATCTTTCCGCGCTGCTTCAGCCGGCTCAAGGTTTCGGCGGACAGGTTGAGGTACGCGGCGAGTTCCTTTTTCGGGATGCGTTCGGCCAGTTCCGGGTGCTTGCGCTCAAAGCGGTGCACACGGCCCGGTGCGTCCAGCAGGTGCAGCGTGATGGTGTGCGCCATCACCTCGCTCATCAGCACCATCACCTCGTACTCGAAGGTCTCCTTGATCTTCGGGTAGCGCGCGATGAACTCCACCCATTGCGGCATCGGCAGCTTGGCCACGCGCGCCTTGGTCACGCAGACCACGCTGTAGGGCGTGGGCGTGTTCATGCGCCAGGCGGCGTAGCTGGTCTCCATGTCGCGTTCAGCCGCAAAGCGCAGGATCATTTCCTTGGCTTCGGCATTGGTGACCACGCGCTTGAGGATGCCGCTGAGCAGGAAGTACTGCTCCATGTCGTGCACGCCCTGGTGCAGGAGGTTTTCGCCCTTGGCAGCGTCCACGATGACCAGGTGGCTGGACAGGTCGCGCCACTCCTCGTCGGCCATGTCGCGCAGCACCAGGTTGTGCCTCAACTCGAGCCGGATGACATTGCGCTCGGGGTGGTTGTCGATGTGTGTCGAAATCATGGCGGGCCGCAGCGGGCCGGTGCAGAGCGCAAGGCCGGGCCGAAGTCAAATTTTGAATCTTGACCTTGGTCAACGGCGTTACAAAAAGGCGACTCCTATGATAGCCCGCACCTGATGAACGACCCTTCGTCGTCATCCCAAGACAGGCAGGAGACAAGCGCACATGAGTACCGAGACCGCACCCCGCGAGATGACCGATGGCTTCCATCTGGTCCTTGATGCGCTGAAGCTCAACGGCCTGGACACCATCTATGCGCTGCCCGGGATTCCCATCACCGACCTCACCCGCATGGCCCAGCGCGAAGGCCTGCGTGTCATCTCCTTCCGCCACGAGCAGCACGCCGGCAACGCGGCAGCAGCCGCCGGCTACCTGACCGGCAAGCCGGGCATCTGCCTGACTGTGTCGGCACCGGGCTTCCTGAATGGCCTGACCGCGCTGACCAACGCCACGACCAACTGCTTCCCGATGATCCTGATCAGCGGGTCCAGCGAACGTGAGATCGTCGACCTGCAGCAAGGCGACTACGAAGAAATGGACCAGCTGGCCATTGCCAAGCCGCTGTGCAAGGCCGCCTTCCGCGTGCTGCATGCGGAAGACATCGGCGTCGGCATCGCACGCGCCATCCGTGCGGCCGTGTCCGGCCGCCCGGGCGGCGTCTACCTGGACCTGCCGGCCAAGTTGTTTGCGCAGACCATGGACGCCGAACTCGGCAAACATTCGCTGATCAAGGTGGTCGACCCGGCGCCGCGCCAGATTCCCGCGCCCGACGCCGTGCAACGCGCGCTGGACCTGCTGAAGTCCGCCAAGCGCCCGCTGATCATCCTGGGCAAGGGCGCTTCGTATGCCCGCGCCGACGAAGAGATCCGCACCCTGGTCGAAACCAGCGGCATCCCCTACCTGCCCATGTCCATGGCCAAGGGCCTGCTGCCCGACACGCACGGCCAATCAGCGTCGGCCGCGCGCAGCTACGTGCTGGAACAGGCCGACGTGGTGATGCTGGTGGGCGCTCGCCTGAACTGGCTGCTGTCGCACGGCAAGGGCAAGACCTGGGGCGCGGCCAACGGCCCGAAGAAGTTCATCCAGATCGACATTTCGCCGACGGAAATGGACAGCAACGTCGCCATCGAGGCGCCACTGGTGGGCGACATCGGTTCCTGCGTCGCAGCACTGAACGCCGGCATGCGCAGTGGGGCTGGGCCATGGGCCAAACCGCCCGCGGACTGGACCGGCGCCGTCTACGAACGCAAGGACAAGAACCTGTCCAAGATGGCCGCCACGCTGACTGCGAACCCGTCGCCGATGAATTTCCACAGCGCGCTGAACGTGGTGCGCAACCAAATCAAGGCACGACCTGACGTCACCCTGGTCAACGAAGGCGCCAACACGCTGGACTTCGCCCGCAGCATCGTGGACATGTACGAGCCGCGCAAGCGCCTGGACGTGGGCACCTGGGGCATCATGGGCATCGGCATGGGCTTCTCCGTGGCTGCGGCCGTGGAGACCGGCAAACCCGTGATCGCGGTCTGCGGCGACAGCGCCTTCGGCTTCAGCGGCATGGAGGTCGAAACCATCTGCCGCTACAACTTGCCGGTCTGCGTCATCGTCTTCAACAACAACGGCGTCTACAAGGGCACCGACGTCAACCCCAAGGGCGGCGACGTGGCGCCCACGGTCTTCGTCAAGGGCGCGCGCTACGACATGATGATGGCGGCCTTCGGCGGCGTTGGCGTCGTGGCCAACAACCCGGCCGAACTGGACAAGGCCATGACCGAAGCCCTGACGTCCGGCAAGCCCACGCTCATCAACGCCATCATCGACGAGACGGCGGGCACCGAAAGCGGTCGCATCACCAGCCTGAACCCGGCTGCAGCGTTGAAGAAGTAAACCCCTCGTCCCGTTTCACCCGCCTGTCCCAGGCCCTCGGGCCCCTTTTCTCTCGAGCAACACCAGGAGCAACACATGTCCGACAACCTTCCCCTCAAGGGCGTCAAGATCATCGACTTCACGCACGTGCAAGCGGGCCCCGCCTGCACCCAGCTGCTGGCCTGGTTCGGCGCGGACGTGATCAAGGTCGAACGCCCGGGTTCCGGCGACGTCACCCGCAGCCAGCTGCGCGACATGCCCGACGCCGATGCGCTGTACTTCACCATGCTCAACAGCAACAAGCGCTCGCTGACGCTGGACACCAAGAAGCCCGAAGGCAAGGCCATCCTTGAGAAGATGATCAAGGAGTCCGACGTCATGGTGGAGAACTTCGGCCCCGGCGCGCTGGACCGCATGGGCTTCACCTGGGAACACATCCAGAGCCTGAACCCCGGCATGATCCTGGCGTCGGTCAAGGGCTTCTCTGACGGTCACCACTACGAAGACCTGAAGGTCTACGAAAACGTGGCCCAGTGCGCCGGCGGCGCCGCGTCCACCACAGGCTACTGGAAGGGCGACAACGCGGGCCCGACCATCAGCTCCGCCGCCCTGGGCGACAGCAACACCGGCATGCACCTGGCCATCGGCATCCTCACCGCCTACATCGGCAAGCAGAAGACCGGCAAGGGCCAGAAGGTCGCTGTGTCCATGCAGGACGCCGTGCTGAACCTGTGCCGCGTGAAGATGCGCGACCAGCTGCGCCTGGACAAGGTCGGCTACCTGGAAGAGTACCCCCAGTACCCGCACGAAATGGAAGCCTTCAAGGACGGCGTGGTGCCGCGCGGCGCCAATGCCGGCGGCGGTGGCCAGCCGGGCTGGATCCTGAAGTGCAAGGGCTGGGAAACCGACCCCAACGCCTACATCTACTTCACCATCCAGGGCCACGCCTGGGGCCCCATCTGCGACGCGCTGGGCAAGCCGGAATGGAAGGACGACCCGGCCTACAACACGCCGCGTGGCCGTCAGCCGCACATCATGAGCATCTTTGCCACGATCGAAGCCTTCATCTCGGACAAGACCAAGTACGAGGCGGTCGACATCTTCCGCAAGTTCGACATCCCCTGCGCCCCGGTGCTGTCGATGAAGGAACTGCTGCACGACAAGAGCCTGCGTGCCAGCGGCTCCATCGTGGAAGTGCCGCACAAGGTGCGCGGCAGCTACTACACGGTGGGCAGCCCGATCAAGTTCTCCGGCATGAAGCCCAACGTGACGGCCTCTCCCCTGTTGGGCGAGCACACCGACGAAGTGCTGGCCGAACTGGGCTACAGCGCGTCGCAGATCGCCGAGATCCACGCCGCCAAGGCCGTCTGAGCACGGCTGCCGGCTTCAGGGCCCGCCCGCGGTGAAACGGCGCCCCTGGGGCGCCGTTTTTTTGGCCCTCACCCGACCAGTACAAGGAGACCGCATGAGCACGGACATCGACATGAAGGCCATGGTGGGCGCGATGGGCGACGCCGTGGTGGTCTGCGACGGCCAGGGCCGGGTCACCGTGTGGAACCCGGCGGCGGAGCGCATCTTCGGTTTCACCGAAGCCGAAGCGCTGGGGCAACGCATGGACATGATCGTCCCGGAGCGGCTGCGCAAGCGGCACTGGGACGGCTACGACAAGTCCATGGAGACTGGCAAGACCCGCTACGCGCACGACGTGCTGCGCGTGCCGGCGGTGGACAAGGCCGGGCGGACGCTGTCCATCGCCTTCACGGTGTTCATGCTGTACGGCGACGACGGCAAGGTCACGGCCTGCGGGTCTGTCATCCGCGACGAGACCGAACGCTTCACCGAAGACCGGGCGTTGCGCAAGCGCCTGATGGAGCTGGAGGCGCAAGTCGCCGCCCAGCAGCCACCGCCCACGCCGGCCGCCTGAAGCCCACCTGAATGTATTCTGCGAATCAAGCCCGCGTGTGCCGACCCCATTCCAGGCACGCGCCAGCAACCGCTTTCATTCACTTCAGGAGTTTTTGACATGGCCAAGGCACTTGACGGCGTTCGCATCCTCGACTTCACCCACGTCCAGTCCGGACCGACCTGCACCCAGCTGCTGGCCTGGCTGGGGGCGGACGTGATCAAGGTGGAACGGCCGGGTGAAGGCGACGCCACGCGCGGCCAGTTGCGGGACATTCCCGGTGTGGACAGCCTCTACTTCACGATGCTGAACCACAACAAGCGCTCGGTCACCATCAACACCAAGAAGAAGGGTGGCATGGCGGTGCTGGACAAGCTGATCGCCAGCTGCGACGTGCTGGTGGAGAACTTCGCCCCCGGCGCGCTGGACCGCATGGGCATCACCTGGGAACACATCGAGAAGATCAACCCGCGCATGATCGTCGCGTCGGTGAAGGGCTTCGGCCCGGGCCCCTACGAAGACTGCAAGGTCTACGAAAACGTCGCCCAGTGCGCCGGCGGCGCGGCATCCACCACGGGCGAGGTCGACGGCATGCCCATGGTCACCGGCGCACAGATTGGCGACAGCGGCACCGGCCTGCACCTGGCCCTGGGCATCGTGGCGGCGCTGTACCAGCGCACGCACAGCGGCCGTGGCCAGAAGGTGCTGGCGCCCATGCAGGACGCCGTGCTGAACCTGTGCCGCGTGAAGCTGCGCGACCAGCAGCGCCTGGAGCGCACGCACACCCTGCACGAATTCCCGCAGTATCCCGACGGCCAGTTTGGCGACGCCGTGCCGCGTGCCGGCAACGCCTCCGGCGGCGGCCAGCCGGGCTCGATCCTGCGCTGCAAGGGCTGGGAAACCGACCCCAACGCCTACATCTACTTCATCACCCAGGCCGCCGTCTGGCCCGCCATCTGCAAGGTGATCGGCCAGGAAGACTGGATCGAAGACGATGCCTACAAGACGCCGCAAGCCCGCCTGCTGCACCTGAAGCCCATCTTCAAGCGCATCGAGAAGTGGACCATGACCAAGGACAAGTTCGAGGCCATGGACATCCTGAACAAACTGGACATCCCTTGCGGGCCGATCCTGTCCATGAAGGAAATCGCCTACGAGCCTTCGCTGCGCGAAACCGGCACCGTGGTCGAAGTCGATCACCCCCAGCGTGGCAAGTACCTGACCGTCGGCAACCCCATCAAGTTGTCGGACAGCCCGACGGACGTGACGCGTTCTCCCCTGCTGGGCGAGCACACGGACGAAGTGCTGGCCCAGTTGGGCTTCAGCGCCGACGACATCGCCGCCCTGCGAACCGAGGGCGCGGTCTGAGGACCTGCGCCCGGGACCTCGCCCATTGACGCCAAGCCCATGAATGCCAGAACCATTCCCATCGTCGCGCACACGGAAGTCCGCCAGCGCAAACGCGAAGCGCCCAAAGGCCGCCAGGTTGACCCGGCGGCGCTGGACGACGTGCGTCAGCTGCTGGGCAAGGAGTCCCGCCAGCGTGACCTGCTGATCGAGCACCTGCACAAGCTGCAGGACCGCTTCGGTCACCTGAGCGCCCGCCACCTGGCGGCACTGGCCAAGGAAATGAGCCTGGCGCAGACCGAGGTCTACGAAGTGGCCACTTTCTATCACCACTTCGACGTGGTGAAGGAAGGCGACACCGCGCCGGAGGCGCTGACGGTGCGCGTATGCGACGGCCTGAGCTGCGAAATGGCAGGCGCCCAGGACCTGCTGGCCAAGCTGCCCAGCATCCTGGGCAAATCGGTGCGCGTGATCCCGGCGCCCTGCATCGGGCGCTGCGAACAAGCCCCGGCCGTGGCCGTGGGCCAGCACCCGGTGCCCAACGCCACGCCGGATGCCGTGACCGCAGCCGTCAAAGCCGGTCGCACCCAGCACGAGCCCAGTGGCTTCATCGACCTGCAGGCCTACAAGGACGAAGGCGGCTATGCGCTGATCAAGACCTGCGTGGGCGGTGAACTGGAGGTGGAAGACGTCATCAAGGCGCTGGAGGATTCTGGTCTGCGCGGCCTGGGTGGTGCGGGCTTCCCGGCCGGCCGAAAGTGGCGCATCGTGCGCAACGAAGCCGCCCCTCGCCTGATGGCCGTGAACATCGACGAAGGCGAGCCGGGCACCTTCAAGGATCGCGTCTACCTGGAACGAGACCCGCACCGCTTCATCGAAGGCATGCTCGTGGCGGCCTGGGCCGTGGGCATCGCCAAGATCTACGTCTACCTGCGTGACGAATACCACGGCTGCCGCGCCCTGCTGGAAAGCGAACTGGCCAAGCTGCGCGCCAACCCGCCCTACCCCGGCATGCCCGAGATCTGCCTGCGCCGTGGCGCCGGCGCCTACATCTGCGGCGAAGAGTCCGCGATGATCGAATCCATCGAAGGCAAGCGCGGCATGCCGCGCCTGCGCCCGCCCTACGTGGCCCAGGTGGGCCTGTTCGGCCGGCCGACCCTGGAACACAACTTCGAAACGCTCTACTGGGTGCGTGAGATCCTGGAGAAGGGCGGCGCCTGGTTCAGTTCGCATGGTCGCAACGGTCGCAAGGGCCTGCGTTCCTTCTCGGTGTCAGGCCGCGTCAAGGACCCCGGCGTGAAGCTGGCCCCGGCGGGCATCACCATCCGCGAGCTCATCGACGAATACTGCGGCGGCATGCTGGACGGTCAGAGCCTGTACGGCTACCTGCCTGGCGGAGCGTCTGGCGGCATCCTGCCTGCCAGCATGGGCGACATCCCGCTGGACTTCGACACCTTGCAGCCCTACGGCTGCTTCATCGGGTCCGCAGCAGTGGTGGTGCTGTCTGACAGGGACACGGCGGTGGGCGCCGCACGCAACACCATGCGCTTCTTCCAGCACGAGAGTTGCGGACAGTGCACCCCCTGCCGCAACGGGACGGCCAAGGCTTCTGCGTTGATCGAACAGCCGGCGTGGGACCTGGACCTGCTGGCCGACCTGTCTACCGTGATGCGCGATGCGTCCATCTGCGGTCTGGGACAGGCCGCGCCCAACCCTGTCGATTGCGTCGTCAAGTACTTTCCGCAGGAACTCAAGACGTGAGGCTGTCGCAAAGAGCGAAGGGAAGTGCAGCTTGCGGCCCGTTGCGGTCGTTCGCTGTGTGGTGGCGGTCGCGTGCGCTTGGGGTGACCCGTTGCGCTCATGTCCTCCGCCCTAACTTGCTGCGCAATTTAGGGCTCCTCCTTTACTTCGCTCCACGGGCCACCCCAATCGCCCGCTCAGGCACCACCGGTGGCGCGCCACCTGTGAGCACGCCGCTCTGGTGGCAGGCCAAGGTCGCTGGGTACCGGGCGCAGCGAAGTAAAGGAGGAGGGTCTGGACACTGCCAAGTGTCCAGAGCCGGGGGACATGAGCGGAGCCCGGTACCCGGCGGCCTTGGCCCGCAACGACACCACGCACGTACGACCGCAACGGGCCGCAAACAGTCAACCGGTGCACCAGGGACGCTTCACGCGTTGTGGGGCACATGCAAAGCAGTGGAGCACGGGACATGAACGCCATCACCCGCAAGGAACGCGCGTCGCTGGACGCACCGACGGTTGAGTTCGAACTCAACGGCAAGACCGTCACGGGCCGGGTTGACGAGCCGATCATCGAAGTCGCGCGCCGCGCCGGTGTCGAGATCCCGCACCTCTGCTACAAGCCCGGCCTGGAAGCCGTGGGCAACTGCCGCGCCTGCGTGGTGGAGATCAACGGCGAACGCACATTGGCCCCATCCTGCTGCCGTGCGCCCACCGCCGGCATGAAGGTGCAGACCCACAGCGAACGCGCCGTGAAGTCGCAGAAGCTGGTGCTGGAACTGCTGCAGTCGGACATGCCCGAGGCCGACTACACGCGCCACAACGAAGTGGACCAATGGTCCGCGAAGCTCGGCGTCGGCAAGCCCCGGTTTGCAGCGCGCGCGCAGCCGCGGCAGGACGTGTCCCACCCCGCCATTGCCGTGAACCTGGACGCCTGCATCCAGTGCACCCGCTGCCTGCGCGCCTGCCGCGACGAACAGGTCAACGACGTCATCGGCCTGGCCTTCCGTGGCGACCACGCCAAGATCGTCTTCGACATGGACGACGCCATGGGCGCGTCCACCTGCGTGGCCTGCGGCGAATGTGTGCAGGCCTGCCCCACAGGCGCACTCATGCCCGCCCGAGACGCCGCGCTGGCTGTGCCGGACAAGCAGGTGGCGTCCGTCTGCCCCTTCTGCGGTGTGGGCTGCCAGCTCACCTACAACGTCAAGGACGACAAGATCCTGTTCGTGGAAGGCCGTGACGGCCCGGCCAACCAGGGCCGCCTGTGCGTGAAGGGCCGCTACGGCTTTGACTACGCGCACCACCCGCAACGCTTGACCAAGCCGCTGATTCGCCGCAAGGACGCACCGCCCAAGCGCGGCGACTTCGTGATGGACCCGGACCGGGTCATGGACATCTTCCGCGAAGCCACCTGGGAAGAAGCGCTGGACTTTGCTGGCGGCACACTGAAGACCATCCGCGACACGCATGGCAAGAAGTCCCTGGCCGGCTTCGGTTCCGCCAAGGGCAGCAACGAAGAGGCCTACCTCTTCCAGAAGCTGGTGCGCACGGGCTTTGGCAGCAACAACGTCGACCACTGCACGCGGCTGTGCCATGCGTCTTCCGTGGTGGCCCTGCTGGAAGGCATCGGTTCCGGTGCGGTGAGCAACCCGGTGATGGACGTGACCAAGGCGGATGTCGTCATCGTCATCGGCGCCAACCCCACGGTGAACCATCCGGTGGCGGCCACCTTCATCAAGAACGCGGTCAAGAACGGCACCAAGCTGATCGTCTGCGACCCGCGTCGGTCCGACTTGTCGCGCATGGCGCACCGCTTCCTGCAGTTCAAGGCCGACACCGACGTGGCCATGCTCAACGCGATGATGAACGTCATCGTGACCGAAGGTCTGGTGGACGAAGCCTTCATCGCCAGCCGCACCGTGGGCTACGACGAACTGCGCGCCAACGTGGCGGGCTACACGCCGGAACTGATGGCGCCGATCTGCGGCATCGACGCGGAAACCCTGCGCTACGTGGCACGCCTGTACGCCCGCAGCAAGGGCAGCATGATCCTGTGGGGCATGGGTGTCAGCCAGCACGTGCACGGCACGGACAACGCACGCTGCCTGATCGCGCTGGCCCTGATGACGGGCCAGATCGGCCGGCCCGGCACCGGCCTGCACCCGCTGCGCGGCCAGAACAACGTGCAAGGCGCGTCGGACGCGGGCCTGATACCGATGATGTTCCCGGACTACCAGCACGTCAGCAAACCCGAGGTGCGCGCGCGCTTTGAATCGGCCTGGAAACTGGCCCCCGGCACGCTGGACGACCAGGTCGGCCTGACGGTGGTGGAGGTGATGCATGCCATCAAGCACGGCACCATCAAGGGCATGTACGTGCAGGGCGAAAACCCCGCCATGTCCGACCCCGACGCCAACCACGCCCGTGAAGCGTTGGCCGCGCTGGAACACCTGGTGGTGCAGGACATCTTCCTCACCGAAACGGCCTACCTGGCCGACGTGATCCTGCCGGCCAGCGCCTTCCCCGAAAAGGACGGCAGCTTCACCAACACCGACCGCCTGGTGCAGATGGGCCGCCAGGCCGTGCCGCCCCCGGGTGACGCGCGGCAGGACCTGTGGATCATCGAGCAGATCGGCCAGCGCCTGGGCCTGCCCTGGAACTACGGCCATGTCAGCGAGGTGTTCGACGAGATGCGCCACACCATGCCGAGCATTGCCGGCATCACCTGGGACCGGCTGGAACGGGACCATGCTGTCACCTACCCGTGCGTGGAAGAAGGAGACCCCGGCGATCCGGTGGTCTTCGTCGACGACTTCCCGCGTGAAGGCGGCCGGGCGCGTTTTGTGCCCGCCGACATCATCCCGGCCGCGGAACGTCCGGACGCCGAATTCCCCATGGTGCTGATCACCGGCCGTCAACTGGAGCACTGGCACACCGGCAGCATGACGCGGCGCGCCAGCGTGCTGGACGCGATCGAACCCGACCCGACCGCGCTGATCCACCCGCTGGACCTGTCCGCCATGGGCGCCAGGCCGGGCGACGTGGTCACGATCGAATCGCGCCGTGGCACGGTCACGTTGTGGGCGCGCGCCGACGAAGGCACGCCGCGCGGCGCGGTGTTCGTGCCCTTTGCGTACTACGAGGCGGCCATCAACCGTCTGACCAATGCAGCGCTGGACCCCTTTGCCAAGATTCCGGAGTTCAAGTACTGCGCCGTGCGCGTGAAGGCCGGTGGTCTGGCACCGCAAGTCAGCAGTTATGGCGGTGGAATGATCCTGGCGCCAAACTGAGCCACGGAAGCAGTCAACGCAAAGGGGCCCTCGCGGGCCCCTTCTTCTTTGAGTGTCTCTGCTTTGCGGCGCCGCGTCATCGGCCCATCAGGGCGCGCACATGGGCCGCCGTGCCGCTGGCCAGTCCTTCCAGGCTGTAGCCACCTTCCAGCACCGACACCACACGTCCGCCGGCCGATTCATCCGCCGCGGCCATCAGTTCCCGCGTGATCCAGTGGTAGTCCTCGTCGGTGAAGTTCAAGCCGCCCAGCGGGTCCAGGTGGTGGGCGTCAAAACCGGCCGAGATGATGATCAGGTCGGCACCGAAGGCACGCAATGCAGGCAGCAGTTCGGCCGACATGCGGCTGCGGAAGGTGGCGGAATCGCAGCCGCGCGCCAAGGGCACGTTCACGATATTGCCGGCGACGCCGGACTCGCTGCGCGCACCGGTGCCCGGGTAGAACGGCGCCTGGTGGCAGGAGCCATAGAACAGGTCCGGGTTGCGGTAGAACGAATGCTGGGTGCCATTGCCATGGTGCACATCAAAGTCCACCACCGCCACACGCTTCAGGCCATGCGCCACTTGCGCATGCACGGCCGCGATGGCGGCCTGGTTGAAGACACAGAAGCCCATCGCGCTGTCGGCTTCGGCGTGGTGGCCACAGGGGCGCGTGGCGCAGAAGACATTGGGCACCTCGCCCGCCATCACGGCATCCACGCCGGCGCAGGCGGCGCCCACGCAGCGCATCACCGCTTCCCAGCTGCCCGGGGAAATGACCGTGTCGCCACCGTCCAGCGCCTGGTAGCCGCTGTCGGGCCGCAGGGACTCGACCTCTTCGATGTACGGCTCGGTGTGGATCAGCCGCACCTGGTCGGTAGTGCCCAGAGGTGCGTCGCGCCAATCCAGGTCGGTAAATTCGGGCGCCCTCAGCGCTTCCAGCACGGCCACCAACCGTGCGGGGGCTTCCGGGTGCCCGGGGCCGGGGATGTGGCCCAGGCAGGCCTGGTGGGTGTAGATCAGGGTGCTCATGTCGAAATCCTTGCCGACGTCGCCGCGAAAGCCGGGTCTTGCCTCAGGTGCCCTTGGACACGCTGATGGTCGGGAACTTGGCCGAGAAGTCCTTGGCCTTCTGCGCGATCTTCACCGCCACCTGGCGGGCCACGGCCTTGTAGGTGGCAGCGATCTCGCCGTCGGGGTCGGCCACCACCGTGGGGCGGCCGGTGTCGGCCTGTTCGCGGATGGACATGTTCAGCGGCAGCGCGCCCAGGTAGTCCACGCTGTATTCGGTGGCCATCTTCTTGCCGCCGTCGGCGCCGAAGATGTGCTCGGTGTGGCCGCAATTCGGGCAGCAGTAGACGGCCATGTTTTCCACGATGCCCAGGATGGGCACGCCCACCTTTTCGAACATCTTCAGGCCTTTCTTGGCGTCCAGCAGCGCAATGTCCTGTGGCGTGGTGACGATGATGGCGCCGGTCAGCGGCACCCGCTGGCTCAGCGTCAGCGCAATGTCGCCGGTGCCCGGGGGCATGTCGACCAGCAGGTAGTCCAGATCACGCCAGTTGGTCTGGTTCAGCAACTGGTCCAGCGCCTGCGTGGCCATGGGGCCGCGCCAGATCATGGCCTGGTCGGGTTCCACCATGAAGCCGATGCTCATCACCTGCACACCGTAGTTTTCCATCGGCTCGATGGTCTTGCCGTCCGCGCTTTCCGGGCGGCCTGACAGGCCCATCATCGTGGGCTGGCTGGGGCCGTAGATGTCGGCGTCCAGGATGCCGACGCTGGCGCCTTCGGCCGCCAAGGCCAGGGCCAGGTTCACGGTGGTGGTGCTCTTGCCCACGCCGCCCTTGCCGGACGCAACGGCGATGATGTTGCGCACCTTGGGCAGCAGCTGCACGCCACGCTGCACGGCATGGCTGGTGATCTTGGTGGTGATTTCAACGCTGACATTGCCCACGCCCGCCACCTGGCGCGCCGCGGCCACCAGTTGCTTTCGCAGGGCCGCATGCTGGCTCTTGGCGGGGTAGCCCAGCTCGACCTGGAAGCTCACGTCGCCGCCGTCGATGCGCAGGTTCCGGACGGCCTTGCTGCTGACGTGGTCCTTGCCGGTGTGGGGGTCGGTGACGGTCTTCAGCGCATCGAGCAGTGCGCTTTCGGTGACAGCTTGGGACATGTTCGGTCGGGCTCCAGGGGGCAGGTGTGCGGTGGCGGGGCGCGGCAGTCTAGCGGCTTGTGGCGGCCCTGGCGGCCAGCAGGGTCGGCGCTACTCCACGCGGCGCACGGTGGGCGTCTTGTTGGCGCCCTCAATGTCCAGCACAAAGCGGCCCAAAGCGCCCCGGCGGATCGTCACCTTGGGGTTGTTGAGGTTGTAGACGCCGCTGCTGCCGTCCACCACGCGCCAGACCTGCCCATTGGCCAGGCGGATGCGCTCGTCCGGGCGCCAGCCTTCAAAGAGGCCGTCGTAGCGCGTCACGAGCTCCAGCACGCGGTCTGCGGGCGCGGGCAGGCCGAACTGGGTTTCGGGTGCGGGTGCAGGTGCGGCCGGGGTCACGGGCACGGCAAGGGGCATGGCGGGCCGCGCAGCAGGTGCAGGCGTGGCGGGCACAGCAGACACGGCGGGCACAGACGGCAGGGGAATGGCGTCATAGCAGGCCAGCCGGGCCGCCATGTCGGCCAGGGCACGGCATTGGCGCAGGCTGGAAGCGTCTTGCGCCAGAGCCTGGGCGTTCAGCGCCATCAGCAGGCAGGCGCACAGACAGGAAGGCAGGGTGTCGGGTTTCATCACCCGGATGATGCCCAAAGACAGACGACCGTCCGCGGGCGGGCTCCTAGAATCGCCACATGACCCGCAAGCTCTTCGTCACCACCGCCCTGCCCTACGCCAACGCCGCCTTCCACATCGGCCACATGATGGAATACATCCAGGCCGACACCTGGGTGCGGCTGCAGCGCATGCTGGGGCACGAGGTGCACTTCGTCTGCGCCGACGATGCGCACGGCGCGCCGATCATGATCGCGGCGGAAAAGGCGGGCCAATCGCCGCAGGAGTTCGTGGCAGGCATCGCCGCCGGACGCGCGCAGTTCCTGGACGGCTTCCACATCGCCTTTGACCACTGGCACAGCACCGACGCGCCCGAAAACCACGCGCTGGCGCAGAGCATCTACAAGGCCCTGAAGGCCAACGACCTGATCGACATGCGGGTGGTGGAGCAGTTCTACGACCCCGAAAAGGGCATGTTCCTGCCCGACCGCTTCATCAAGGGCGAATGCCCCAACTGCGGCTCCAAGGACCAGTACGGCGACAACTGCGAAGTCTGCGGCGCCGTCTACGCGCCCACCGACCTGAAGAACCCGCGCAGCGCCCTGACCGGCGCCACGCCAGTGCTGAGGAGCAGCGAGCACTTCTTCTTCAAGCTCAGCGACCCGCGCTGCGTGGAATTCCTGGAAAGCTGGACGCAAAGCGGTCGCCTGCAGCCCGAGGTGGCCAACAAGGTCAAAGAGTGGTTCAAGCGCGACGGGTCCGGCAAGGCCGGCCTGGGCGACTGGGACATCAGCCGCGACGCACCCTACTTCGGCATCGAGATTCCTGACGCGCCGGGCAAGTACTTCTATGTCTGGCTGGACGCGCCGGTGGGCTACCTGGCGTCGCTGCAGGCGCACCTGGCCAAGCTGAATATCGACTTTGACGCCTACCTGGCCCAGCCCGACCTGCAGCAGGTGCACTTCATCGGCAAGGACATCGTCACCTTCCACACGCTGTTCTGGCCGGCGATGCTGAAGTTCAGCGGCCGCAAGGTGCCGGACTTTGTCTACGTGCACGGCCACCTCACTGTCAGCGGCGAAAAGATGAGCAAGAGCCGCGGCACCGGCATCAGCCCGCTGCGCTACCTGGAACTCGGCTTCAACCCGGAATGGCTGCGCTACTACATCGCGGCCAAGCTCAATGCGCGGGTGGAAGACCTGGATTTCAACCCGGAAGACTTCGTCGCCCGTGTCAACAGCGACCTGGTGGGCAAGTACATCAACATCGCCAGCCGCGCCGCGGGCTTCCTGAGCAAGCGCTTTGGCGGCCAGCTGAGCGCCGACGTGGGCGTGGAAGGCCGCGCGCTGCTGGACGGCCTGCGCGCCCACAGCGACACCGTTCGCGACCTGCTGGACAGCCGCGAGTACGGCAAGGCCCTGCGCGAGGTGATGCTGCTGGCCGACCGCGTCAACGAATACGTGGACCAGCACAAGCCCTGGGACCTGGCCAAGCAGCCCGGCATGGACGCCGCGCTGCACGACGTGTGCACGGTCTGCATCGAAGCCTTCCGCGTGCTGACCGTCTACCTCAAGCCCGTGCTGCCCGCGCTGGCCGCCCAGGTGGAGGCCTTCCTGAAGGTGGCGCCGCTGCAATGGGTGGACGCGCAACGCTCGCTGGGCCACCACGCGATTGGTGAGTACAAGCACCTCATGCAGCGGGTGGACCCGGTCAAGCTGGAGCAGTTGTTCGATGCCCCACCGCCCGTGGCGCCCGAAGAGGCCTTGCCCGGTGGTGAGGCCATCGCCGCACAAGTCAATGCCGACGAGTTCTTCAAGGTCGACTTGCGCATCGCCAGGATCGTGAAGGCCGAAAGCGTGGAGGGCAGCACCAAGCTGCTGCGCCTGACACTGGACCTGGGCGAGGGCCGCACGCGGAATGTCTTCAGCGGCATTGCCGCCAACTACAAGCCCGAGCAACTGGCCGGCAAGCTGACGGTGATGGTGGCCAACCTGGCCCCGCGCAAGATGAAGTTCGGCGTGAGCGAAGGCATGGTGCTGGCCGCCAGCCACGCCGACGAGAAGGCCACGCCGGGTGTCTATGTGCTGGAACCATTCCCGGGTGCGGTGCCCGGCATGCGGGTGCGTTAGCCGGCCCTTGGCCCAGGCGCCCGCCCCATGCCCGCATCGCCTCTGAACTGGACCGCTGCGCAGCGCAACCCGCAGTCCAACCTGCGACTGGGCGCCACGCTGGCCTTCGTGGCCGGAGCAGCCAATGCCGGCGGCTTCCTGGCTGTAGGGCAGTACACCTCGCACATGACCGGTATCGTCTCGCAAATGGCCGACCAGATCGTGCTGGGCCATCTGGGCCTGGCCGCCGCAGGCGCAGCGGCGCTGCTGGCCTTCATGCTGGGGGCGATGTGCACGGCACTGGTGGTGAACTGGGCACGCCGCCGCAAGCTGCACAGCTGCTACGCTTTGCCCGTGCTGATCGAAGCCGTGCTGATGCTGCTGTTTGGCCTGATGGGCGCCACCTTGCAGGCCCAAGTGACCTTGCTGCTGCCGGCCACCGTGCTGCTGCTGTGCTTCATGATGGGGCTGCAGAACGCAGTCATCACCAAGGTGTCGCATGCGGAGATCCGCACCACGCACGTCACGGGCCTGGTGACGGACCTGGGCATCGAACTGGGCAAGCTGCTGTACGTGAACCGCACCCACGCCCACCCGCCCGTGCGGGCGAGTCGCAGCCGCCTGCGGGCACAGGCCACGCTGCTCGGCCTGTTCTTTGTGGGCGGTGTCATCGGCGCCTGGGGGTTCCAAACGACGGGTTTCCTGGCCACTGTGCCCCTGGCCCTGCTCCTGGCCCTGCTGGCCTGGCGGCCGCTGCTGCTGGATCTGCGGAGCCGCTGACCGTGAACCTGGCACCGTTCCGCCCACGGCTCGTCGACAGCCTGCGCGGTTACGGTGTGCAGCGCCTCCATGCCGACATCGGCGCGGGATTGACCGTGGGCATCGTGGCACTGCCCCTGGCCATGGCCTTTGCCATCGCCAGCGGCGTCAAGCCCGAACAAGGCATCTTCACGGCCATCATCGCGGGCTTTCTGATCAGCGCGCTGGGTGGGTCCAATGTGCAGATCGGTGGCCCCGCCGGCGCGTTCGTGGTCATCGTCTACGGCATCGTCGAGCGCTACGGCCTGGCCAACCTGCTGATCTGCACCTCCCTGGCCGGTGTGCTGATGTTCGTGATGGGACTCTTGCGGCTGGGTGCATTGGTGCGCTATGTGCCACTGCCCATCGTCATCGGGTTCACCAATGGCATTGCGGTGCTCATTGGTCTGTCGCAGCTGAGGGACCTCATGGGCTTGCGCACGCCCAAGCTGCCGGCCGACTTCTTCAGCCTCATCGGCGTGCTGGTGGAACACCTGCACACGGTCAATCTGCCGGCCGTGCTGATCGGCCTGGCCAGCCTGGCCGTGGTGGTGCTGTGGCCCAAGAGCTATGGCATGCCCGAACGTCCTCTGGGCCCATTGCAGCGCCTGCGTCGCCTGGCCGCCCACCTGCCCGGCACCCTGGTGGCACTGGCTGGCGCCACGCTGGCCGTGCAGTTGTTGGACCTGCCGGTGGAAACCATCGGCTCGCGGTTCGGCGGAATCCCGCAGGGCCTGCCTTCCCTGGCCTTGCCGGATTTCAGCTGGACTAGCGTCAAGCAGCTGATCATCCCCACGCTGACCATCGCACTGCTGGGCGCCATTGAAAGCCTGCTGTGCGCGCGCGTGGCCGACAACCTGTCCGATCTGCCGCGACACGACCCGAACCAGGAATTGATGGCCCAAGGACTGGCCAACCTGATAACGCCTTTGTTTGGTGGCATTCCTGCCACGGGCACGGTTGCACGCACGGTCACCAATGTGCGCGCCGGCGGCAAGACGCCCGTGGCCGGGATCGTGCACGCGCTGACGCTGCTGGTGGTGGTGCTGGTGGCCGCCCCGCTGGCCGTCCACGTGCCCCTGGCGTCGCTGGCTGGGATCCTGATGTTCGTGGCCTGGAATATGGGCGAGTGGCGGGAATTCACGCGGCTGCGGAAGTTCAGCCTGCAGTACCGCACCATCCTTGTCGGCACCTTTGCACTGACCGTGGTATTCGACCTCATGGTGGCGGTGGAGGTCGGCCTCGTGCTGGCCTGCGTGTTCTTCATCTACCGCATGAGCACGCTGTTCACGGTGCAGCTGTTGCCATCCACCCAGGCCCCGCCCGGCGTGGTGGTGTTCGAACTCTTCGGGGCCCTGTTCTTCGGCGCCGTGGGCAAGATCGAAGCGCTGCCGGCCCAAGTGCCCGCAGGCACGCGCTGCGTGGTGCTGGACATGCACCGCCTGATCAGCATGGACACCTCTGGCCTGGATGCACTGGAGCAGTTGCACCGCAGCTTGCAGCGCCAGGGGCAGGCCCTGGTGCTGGCAGCTGTCACGCCGCAGGCGATGTCCCTGATGAGGCGCAGCGGCTTTGCAGACCGACTGGGCGAGGATTTCATCGTGCCCACGGTCGCCGCTGCCTGGGCCAAGGCACCCCCGCCGCTAAGCTGAACGGACTGCGGCAGCAAGCAGGGCCCGGTTCAGGCTGCGGCTGCGTGCCAAGGCGCCGGCGGCGGCCAAGTCAACGGCCCAGTCATCGGCCCCGGCATCCGCACCAGCCCCGACGCCCAGGTCGGACCGCGACAACCGGAGACTGCCCAGCGCCGCCTGCCAGGCCGCCAGGTGTTCCTGGCCGCCCAGCCCCTCGGCCAGTTCGGCCCCATTGGCCAGGACCTGCAGCAGGGCATGATCGCTGCGCACCGCGGGCGCTTGCCTCAGTCCTGCAGCCAGGCGGTGACCGCGTTCGGACTTGGTCCGCACGTCCCACCACAGGCCAAAGCGCTGCACCCAGTGCGCCGCCGCGCGGGACAGCTCGGCGGGCGTGCCGGACAAGAGTTCAAATTCCAGCTCGTCCACCGCGAGCGAACGGCCGGCAGCCTGGATCAACCCGCGGTCGTGCGCCAGTTCGATGCGCGCCGCGCCCACGCGCAACACGCGGTGGGTGCGCAGGATGTGCGTGCGGTACACGGCCACCAGCGGGGTGCCGTCGGCCACCAGGGCCAACAGGCGCTCACCCACGGCCGTGCCCCGGTGGCGCGCCGGGTCCAGTGCAGGCATGTCTGGGCCAGACTGGTTCAGGACGAGCTCGTGTTCCAGCCTTTCCATCAAGCCGTCCCCACGTCCCTTGAGCGTCTGCACCCAGCGTCGGCCCTCGCGGCGCAGGCGCAAGGCCAGGCCCGCAGATGCCAGGCGGCGGTCTTCGGTGTCCACATAGACGGCCTGCAGCGCGGTCTGGCGCGCGCGGCGCGTGGCCACCGCGCGGCGGACCAGGCCACGGGCCGCCGGTGGAATCTGGAACTTCAGCTCGGTTTCGGTCAAGGGCGGGCTCAGTAGCTGCCGGTCAGCGACTGCCGGTCAGCGATTCGCGCGGGTCGTCGGCCACGGCGCTGGTGCTGACCTTGCCAGTCGCGTCGAAGGTGACGCTGAAAAGCTTGGAAATCTGCCCACCTTCCTTGAAGCGCCAATCCCAGACCTCCTCCTTCTTCAGGTCGTAGCGGACCATCTTGGCCGGCCGTCCCAGCAGCTTGCGCACGTCGTCGCGGCCCAGGCCGGCCTTCACGCGGCCAAAGTTGTCGGGATTGAGCAGTTGCCGCAAGGAGCTCATCTTGCCGTCCGGTGCGATCTGGATGACAAAGTTGGTCCAGCCTTCGGGCTGTCGCGGATAGTCAAGGGTGCGCGTGCCGTCGGGACCCACGGTGACGGTGACCGGGTCGCCAAACTGCTTGCGGATCTCGACTTCCGTGGACACCCCCTCTTCCAGTTTGTCGACGCGGTCGCAGGCGGCCAGGGCCAGCAAGGCCGCGGCCACGGCAGGCGCCCAAAAGCGAGTCAGGAAAGGCATGGCGGTCCCCCGCTAAAATGAGCTCGCATTAGACCCCTGGCTCACGAGACCTGCCCCATGCCTTTGTTCTGGAAGCCTTACAAGTCCGAAGTCACGAACTTCATCGACGAGCTGAAGGCGAAGAAGCCCTCGCTGGAAGCTGAACAGCGCGCCGGCCGCGCCCTGTTGTGGGACAAGGCTGTGGACCGCAGCGCGCAGGCCGAGTGGGCCGACGCCAGTGTGGACCAGCAGGCCTACGTCTACCAGACCAAGCACCAGCCCTGATCCGGCCAGCCGGCCTTGAGCACTCCCGCTGCCGAATTGCCGGGCGCCGCGCTGAGCGGGGTCGACCCCAGCACTGAACTGTCCGCTGAAGCCGCCGCGCCCGTGCCGGAGGTGGTGGACCAGATCGCCCTGGCACGTCTGTACGGCGAGCCGCTGTTTCGTTTGCCGCAGGACCTTTACATCCCGCCCGACGCGCTGGAGGTCTTTCTGGAGGCCTTCGAGGGCCCGCTGGACCTGCTGCTGTACCTCATCCGCAAGCAGAACTTCAACATCCTGGACATTCCGCTGGCCAGCGTGACGCGCCAGTACCTGGACTACGTGGAGCAGATCCGCCGCCGCAACCTGGAACTGGCGGCCGAATACCTGCTGATGGCGGCCATGCTCATCGAGATCAAGAGCCGCATGCTGCTGCCGCCCAAGAAGAGCGCAGCCAGCGGCGAGGTCGAGGACCCGCGCGCCGAACTGGTCCGCCGGCTGGTGGAATACGAGCAGATCAAGCTGGGCGCCGCCAAGCTGGACGCCCTGCCCATGCTGGGCCGCGACTTCCTGCGCGCGCAGGTGCACATCGAACAGAGCCTGCAGCCACGCTGGCCCGACGTGAACGCAGACGACCTGCGCCAGGCGTGGAAGGAAATCCTGCAGCGCGCCAAGTTGAATGCCCACCACACCATCAGCCGCGAACAACTGTCGGTGCGCGAACACATGAGCATCGTGCTGCGCCGGCTGCAGGGCCGGCGTTTTGTGGAATTCCACGACCTGTTCGACACCAGCCGCGGCATGCCCGTCCTGGTGGTGACCTTCATCGCCATGCTGGAACTGAGCCGTGAGCGCCTGCTGGAAGTGACCCAGGCAGAAGCTTTTGCGCCGATCTACGTGCGCCTGGCCTACACCCCCAGCTAGACGCCGCTAGCGGCCCGCCGGCTTGTTCGCAAACAGCGCGGCGGCGCGGGTCTTGATTTCCAGCAGCTCATTCGCGCTGACCGACATCACACCGCTGCTGCGATTCACGTCGACCTTGAATTCCACATCCCGGCCCAGGCTGGACAAGGTGCCACTGGTGAATTCGTAGTCATCGCGGCGCCAGGGCTTGGTGTCTTCGTCGTCAATCTCCACGCCTTCGATCTCGCCGCTGGCCAGGTTGAGCAAGGCGCGCGCGCTGGTCTCGTCGTCCGAGAATTCGATGTTCAGGGTGATGGGTACTTTGAGGTCCACTGCGTGTCCTGGGTCCGGGCAAGACCCGGATTTTGCACGCAGTGGAAGGGCTCAGGCAGCGTCCAGCCTGAATGAACCCACGGCCTGCGCCAGTCGGCGCGATTGCTCGCGCATGCTCTCGGCCGCAGCGGCACTCTGCTCGACCAAGGCCGCGTTCTGCTGGGTCATGGTGTCCAGCTGGTTGACGGCGGTACCGATCTGGCTGATGCCAGCGGTCTGTTCATCTGCCGCCTGGGTGATTTCGCTGATGACCTGGCTCACCCGCTGCACGCTGGACACAATATCCTGCATGGTGGTGCCAGCCTGGTTGACCAGGCGCGTCCCGGCCTCGACCTTGTCGACGCTGGCGCCGATCAGGCTCTTGATTTCACGGGCTGCTTGCGCGCTGCGCTGCGCCAGGCTGCGCACTTCGGACGCCACCACGGCAAATCCGCGTCCCTGCTCGCCGGCACGCGCAGCCTCTACGGCGGCATTCAGTGCCAGGATGTTGGTCTGGAACGCGATGCCGTCAATGACACCGATGATGTCGCCGATCTTGCGGCTGCTCGCGCTGATGTCCTGCATGGTGTGCACGACTTCGCTGACCACAGTGCCGCCCTGCTGGGCGACCTGGGATGCCGAGCTGGCCAGCTGATGCGCCGTGCCGGCGTTGTCGGCCGAGTTCTTCACCGTGCTGGTGAGTTGCTCCATCGAGGCCGCGGTCTGCTGCAGACTGCTGGCGCTTTGCTCCGTGCGCTGTGACAGGTCGTTGGTGCCCTGCGCAATTTCGCTGGACGCGTTCTCAATGGCCATCACGGCGCTTCGGACTTCGCCAATGGCGCTCCGCAAGCGTTCCTGCATGTCGGCCAAGGCGTTGATCGTCTGCGCCACCTCGTCTTTGCCGGGCTCGCGGATTGCCGAGCTGAGGTCGCCTTCAGCGATGCGCTGGGTCACCAGCACGGCACGCGCCAGGCGCCGGCTGATGCCGCGTGCCAGGAGAGCTGCCAGGGCCACGCCCACCACCACGGCCACCGCGCCTGCGATGCACATCCACAGCAGCGTGCTGCTGCCTGAAGACAAGGCCGCAGCCAGCTGGTCGGCGCGGCCGGATTCGGCGGCCGTGGACAGGGCCTCCAGCCCACTCATCCACTGCGCCTGCACGGGACCCAATTTGGCTGTCAGGATTTCCGCAGCCATCTCGGGCTGCATGGTGCGGGCCAGGCCTTGGGCCTGCTTCAGCAAGGGGGCGGCAGCGGCCTCCGCAGCGTCGGCCTTGGCCAAGGCCGCCTTTTCGGCTTCGTCCAGGCCCAGCGCCTGCAGCCGTTCGCGTTGGCTGGCGTAGGTCTTGACCAGTTCGTCGATGCGCTTCTGGTCGCCCTGCATGGCGTTGATGTCGGTGGTGAGCGCGATGTTGCGCACGGCATCCACCCGGGCCACGATGGCCAGGCGCATGCGCGATGCCGCATCGCTCTTCACGGTGCCCACATTGACCAGCTGGGCCATGTGGCGTTCCATCGTATTCAGGCCCAACACGCCCGTTCCAATGACCGCCAGCAGACCCAGCAGGACTGCACCCACAGCAGCGGCCAGGCGCGCGCCTATCGAATGAAAATTCAGCGTCATGGCCGGCAAACGTCAGGCGTCAGGCAGGCTTGTAGGAACCGCAGGCGACGACGATGTCGTCCATGCGTTCGAAGAACATCAGCTTGGCTTCAATCTGCTTGGTCATCGGGTTCAGGAAGGCGAATTCCTGCTGGCCCTTGCCCTTGGCCTTGGCGATGTCCAGACGCTCCTTGACGTGATACTTGCCGTTGGCGTCCTGCATGTTGATGTTGTCCTTGCCAACCAGACGGGCGTTGGCGCCGTGCGCCAAGGTCTTGCCGGACATGTCGAAGACCGTGATGTAGAGGTCGCGGTCCACCCAGGGTCCCGGCTTGGTCATGAAATCGGCAAAGGCCTTTTCCTTGCCGGCGGACTTGATGTGCGCCACCGCCTTGGCCAGCATGGCTTTGGCTTCTTCCGGCTTGGCACGGTCGTCGGACGCGAAGACGGCGGGTGCGAAGGATGCCAACAGGGTGCTGGCGACAAGGCAGAAGGAGCGGCGGTGCAAGGTCATGGTCGGGCCTCGGAAGGGATTGAACGGCTTGTGGGTGCACCAAGGGGCGACCCAGGCCTTAGGTATCGGCATGGCCATCCGTGACTTGAGCCCGAAATGGCGTCGATCTGCCCTCCATGACCCACCGCCGGTCTGGGGTCCGGCCTTGCGCTCTCAGTGGGCCTGGTCCCAGTTGTCCCCGACGCCCACTTCGGCCAGCAGCGGCACCTTCAGCCGGGCCACGCCGGCCATCAGGCGCGGAACCGCTTCGCGCGCCCAGGCTTCTTCGGCCAGCGGCACTTCCAGCACCAGTTCGTCATGCACCTGCATCACCATGCGGGTGGCGCGCTGCTCGCGGTCCAGCGCGTCCTGCACGGCGATCATGGCCAGCTTGATGAGGTCGGCCGCCGTGCCCTGCATGGGCGCGTTGATCGCCTGGCGCTCGGCACCGGCCTTGCGCGGGCCATTGCCGCCGTTGATCTCGGGCAGGTAGATGCGGCGGCCAAACATGGTCTCGACATAGCCGCGCTCGGCAGCGCGCTTCTTGGTGTCGTCCATGTAGCGCTTCACGCCCGCAAAGCGCGAAAAGTAGCGGTCGATGAAGTCCCTGGCCGCCTTCTGTTCGATCCCCAGCTGGCTGGCCAGCCCGAAGGCCCCCATGCCGTAGATGAGGCCGAAGTTGATCGTCTTGGCATAGCGGCGGTGTTCGGCGCTCACCTCGTCCACCGAGCCGCCGAAGACTTCGCTGGCGGTGGCCTTGTGCACGTCCAGGCCGCGCTCAAATGCGCGCAGCAAGGCCGGGTCTTCGCTGATGTGGGCCATGATGCGCAGCTCGATCTGCGAGTAGTCCGCGCTCATCAGCACATGGCCCGGCGGCGCGATGAAGGCCTCGCGCACACGCCGGCCTTCGGGTGTGCGGATGGGGATGTTCTGCAGATTGGGGTCGTTGCTGGACAGGCGGCCCGTCACCGCCACGGCCTGTGCATAGTTGGTGTGCACGCGGCCGGTTTGCGGGTTCACCATCAGCGGCAGCTTGTCGGTGTAGGTGCCCTTCAGCTTGGCCAGGCTGCGGTGCTCCAGGATGCGCGCCGGCAGCGGGTAGTCCCCGGCCAGTTCCTGCAGCACTTCTTCGTCCGTACTGGGCGCCCCGGTGGCGGTCTTCTTCTTCACCGGCAGGCCCAGCTTGGTGAAGAGGATGTCGCCGATCTGCTTCGGGCTGCCCATGTTGAAAGGCTGGCCCGCTATGCCATAGGCTTCCTGTTCCAACGCCACCATGCGCTCGGCCAATTCCTGGCTTTGCCGCGCCAGCACAGCCGCGTCGATCAGCACGCCATGGCGCTCCACGCGCGCCAGAACCTCGCTCACGGGCATCTCGATGCGTTCGTAGACAAAGCGCAGGCCTTCTTCAGCCAACACACGCGGCAGCAGGGTCTGGTGAACCTGCAGTGTCATCTCGCTGTCTTCGCCGGAGTATTCGCTGGCCTTGGCCACATCCACCTGGGCAAAGGCAATCTGGTTGACACCCTTGCCGCACAGGTCTTCGTAGCTCAGTCCCTTGCGGCCCAGGTGGCGGTCGGCCAGCGCTTCCAGGCCATGCGTCTTGTGGGCTTCCAGCACATAACTCTGCAACATGGTGTCATGTGCGTAGCCGCGGACCGTGATGCCGGCATTGGCCAGCACATGGCGGTCGTACTTGATGTTCTGGCCCACCTTCAGCCGGGCCGGGTCCTCCAGCCAAGGCTTGAGCCGGTCCAGCACCGCCTGCAGCGGCAACTGTTCCGGTGTGTCGGGCCCCGCGTGGGCCAGCGGCACGTAGGCGGCGCGGCCTGGCTCCACGGCGAAGCTGATGCCCACAACCCGCGCGCGCATCGGGTCCAGGCTGTCGGTTTCGGTGTCGATGGCCGACAGCCCGGCCGCCTGCAAGACCTGCAGCCAGTGGTCCAGGCGCTCCCAGGTGGTGATCGCTTCATATTCGCGAGCCAGGTCCACTGCAGGGCGGCTGGCCGGCGCTTCGTCGGCCGCGCTGCCTGTTGTTGCCGGTGCGGCGGTGGATCCAGAGCCAGAAGCAGCCGACTCAAATTCACGCAGCCATGTCTTGAAGCCGAAGCGTTGGTAGAAGTTGCGCAGGCCTTCCGAATCAACCGGGCGCAGCGCCAGTGCCTCCAGGGCCGGCCACTGGGGCACATGAGCGCTCAAGTCGCAGTCGGTGACCACGGTGATCAGCTTGCGCCCCGTGGGGAGCCAATCCAGCGCCTTGCGCAGGTTCTCACCCGCCACGCCCTTGATGCTGTCTGCGGCCGCCACCACGCCGTCCAGGCTGCCGTAGTCGCCAATCCATTTGGCCGCCGTCTTGGGGCCGACCTTCTCGACGCCGGGCACGTTGTCCACGGCGTCGCCCATCAGGGTCAGGTAATCAATGATCCGGTCGGGCGGCACGCCGAACTTGGCGACCACGCCTTGCACGTTCAACATTTCAGGCGGCTTGGCCATGGTGTTGATCAGCGTGACGTCCTCGGTCACCAGCTGCGCCAGGTCCTTGTCGCCGGTGGAGATCAGCACCTTGTGGCCGCTGGAGGCCGCCACGCGCGCCAGAGTGCCGATGGCGTCGTCGGCTTCAATGCCAGGCACTTCCAGCACGGGCCAGCCCAGCAGCTTCACCACTTCATGGATGGGCTCGATCTGCTGGCGCAGCGGGTCCGGCATGGGCGCGCGCTGGGCCTTGTATTCGGGGTACCAGTCGTCACGGAAGGTGGGGCCCTTGGCGTCGAACACACACACCGCATGCTCGGCGGGATAGCGTTCGCGCAGCCAACGCATCATGGCCACGATGCCGTGGATGGCGCCCGTGGGAAAGCCGTCCGCAGAACGCAAGTCCGGCATGGCGTGGAAGGCGCGGTAGAGGTAGCTGGAGCCGTCCACCAGCAGCATGGTCTTGTCGGTCATGGCGCCATTGTGGCGCTGGGCTTGGCGCACGGCATCGGCGCAGCCGGACCCGTAGAATCCCGGACATGCGCTCCCTCTTCCGACCGATCCAGGGCCTGACGGGCTTGATGACCTCGGTTGCCTTGGCCTTTGCCGGCGCCGCGATGGCTCAGACCGTCAAGCCTGCGGCCAAGCCAGCAGCGCCCGCGTCTGCCGCATCCGCCGCCCGCGCGCCGTCTCATGTGACCGTGATTGAAGACGACAACGTCCGCATCGAAGAAACCCACGGGCGCACCGGTGCCGTCAGCAAGGTCACGGTGCACACCAAGCAACCCGGTGCCAAGGACTACGACGTTCAGGTGGCTCCGCCGGGGCGCGATCCCAACCAGGACAAGGGCAGCGCAGGCCGGCGCACCTGGTCGGTCTTGAACTTCTGAGCCCGCCATGGCGGTCTACACCGAGGTCCGCGTTGCCGACGCCGACGCGCTGTGTCAGCGCTTGGGCCTGGGCGCGCTGACGGACCTGCAGGGCATCCGGTCCGGCATCGAAAACACCAACTACTTCGCCACCACGGCCAAGGGCCAGTGGGTGCTGACGCTGTTCGAACGCCTGTCCGATGCGCAACTGCCCTACTACCTGCAATTGATGCAGCACCTGGCGGCCGCGGGCATTCCGGTGCCTGCGCCGCAGGCCGGGCCCGACGGCAGCCTGCTGCAGCACCTGGCGGGCAAGCCGGCCACGGTGGTCACGCGCCTGCCCGGTGGCCACCGCCTGCAGCCTGACGTGCTTCATTGCGCCCAGGTTGGACAGATGCTGGCCCGCATGCACCTGGCCGGCAGCCGGTTCGGGATGGAGCAGCCTCACTTGCGCGGCCTGGCCTGGTGGACGGAAACCGTGCCCGTGGTGCTGCCGCACCTGCAAGCGGCCCAGGCCGAATTGCTGCAAAGCGAACTGGCCTTCCAGCAGGACCTGGCTGCTTCGCCGCTGGGCCAGTCCCTGCCACGCGGACCCATCCACGCCGACCTGTTCCGCGACAACGTGATGTTCGACGACACCGCCGGCAGCGACCGGCTGTGCGGCTTCTTCGACTTCTACTTTGCCGGCACCGACACCTTCCTCTTCGACCTGGCTGTGTGCCTGAACGACTGGTGCGCAGACCTGGACAGCGGAGAACTGGACCCGCACCGGGCTGAAGCCTTCGTCGCTTCCTACCAGGCCGAACGTGCGCTCTCGCATGGCGAGGTCCGTGCCCTGCCCGCGCTGCTGCGCGCCGCCGCGCTGCGCTTCTGGATCAGCCGCCTCTGGGACTGGCACCTGCCGCGCAGTGCGGCGCTGCTCCAGCCCAAGGACCCCACCCACTTCGAACGCGTGCTGCGGGCACGCATCGCGCGGCCCTGGCATCCCATGGCCAGGGACTAGCCCGCGACCGAGTCTGCTGTCAGATCCCCATGCCCTTGTCCCTGAAATCCGTCGAACCCTCGCGCGGCCTGCGCTGGATCACCGACGCGCTGCGCCTTTTCGTCAAGCGCCCCTTGGGCCTGATGGCCTTTTTCGCTCTGTTCCTTCTGTGGTTGCTGGTGGTCGGCCAGATACCCTACCTGGGCATCGTGCTGCAGTTGATGTCGTTCCCGCTGCTGAGCCTGGGCTTCATGATTGCCAGCCAGTCTGCGCTGCTGGATGGGCCGGTGCACCCGCGACAGTACATCGACCCGCTCAGAACGGACGTCACGCGCCGCAGCGCGCTGATCAAGCTGTGCGCCAGCTTCGCCGTCGTCTGCATGCTGATGCTGTGGCTGGCCAACCTGCTGTCCGGCGGCGGCTTGAGCGCCTTTGCGGACTTCACGCGGATCAGCGACCCCAGCAAGGCGCAGATCGAAGCCCTGATGTCGAACACCAGCGTCAGCAACTTCTTCTGGATCTTTTCGCTGATGATGAGCCTGCTGTCCGTGCCTTACTGGCACGCCACGGCCCTGGTGCACTGGGGCGGCCAGTCCGCGGGTCACGCGGTGTTTTCCAGCACGCTGGCGCTGTGGCGCAGCAAGGGCGCCTTCACCGTCTACTGCGTGGGTTGGCTGGGCCTCAGCCTGGTGACCTCGATCCTGGGCTCGCTCATCGTCGGCCTGGTCGGCTTTCCTCTGGCAGCCCTGCCGGTGCTGGGCCTGATGCTGGCCTACAGCGCGCTCTTCTACGTGTCGCTGCTGTTCATC
Source organism: uncultured beta proteobacterium (assembly GCA_963750785.1). Classification (GTDB taxonomy): domain Bacteria; phylum Pseudomonadota; class Gammaproteobacteria; order Burkholderiales; family Burkholderiaceae_C; genus Rubrivivax. Next base: position 77,183 of record CAVVSC010000022.1, read on the forward strand.
TTCAACGACAGCTTTGGCGGCAGCCCGGTGTCGACCTTCGACGACCCGGCGACGCAGCCCGATATCTGAAGCACCGGGCCGCGCCGCTTCAGACGATCACTCCGGGTCGATCTTGGCGTCCTTGACGACCTTGGCCCAGCGCGGAGCTTCTGACTTGATCAACGCGGCAAACTGTTCGGGCGTGCCGCCCGCTATCTCATTGCCCTGATCCAGCATCTTGGCGCGCACTTCCGGGTCCTGCAGCGCCTTGTTGCCTGCGGCGTTGAGAATCTTGACGATCTCGGCCGGCAGGCCCTTGGGGCCCACGATGCCTTGCCAGTTCAGCACCTCCACCGCAGGGAAGCCGGCTTCACCCATGGTGGGCACGTCGGGGGCCAGCGGCGAACGGGCCTTGCTGGTGATGGCCAGGGCACGCAGACGCCCGCCCTTGATGGACGGCATGGCGGCGTACATCTGCTCGAACATGCAGTCCACCTGCCCGCCCATCAGGTCCTGCGCGCCGGCGCTGCCACTCTTGTAGGGCGCGTGGATCATGTCGATGCCGGCGGTGTGCTCCAGCAGCGCCCCACTCAGGTGGTGCGTGCCGCCGATGCCGCCGCTGGCGTAGCTGAGCTTGCCCGGCTGCGCCTTGGCTGCCGCCACCAGGTCCTTGACGGTCTTGAAGGGCGATTCGGCCTTGACCATCAGGATCAACGGCCCGCGTTCGATCAGCATGATCGGCACCAGGTCGTTGAAAGGGTCGTAGTTCAGCTTCTTGAACAGGGCGTGGTTCACTGCCAGCGGCGCGAAATTGCCCATGCCGATGATGTAGCCGTCTGGCTTGGCCTTGGCAATGACGTCGGTGCCGATGTTGCCGCCACCGCCGGCCTTGTTGTCGACGATGATGGTCTGGCCCAGCACCTGCTGCATCACACGCGCGATCTGGCGGCTGCGGTTGTCCGCATTGCCACCGGCCGCGTACGGGCAGATCCAGGTGATGAGCTTGCTGGGGTACTTGTCCTGTGCCAGGGCCAGTCCAGGCAGGGAAGCCAGGCCCGCACCGGCAGCGAGCAGTTCACGACGTTTCATCGGCGCCAATCCATCTGAGTCCGCAAGTGGGACGACCCCGGCAGCATAGGCGCCGGGGCCTCATTTGCCGTCAGGGCTTGCCCTGCCAACCGCCCGGCCAGCCCGCCCACTCACTCCACCGGCGTCAGCTTGGCTATGCCCAGCGCCAGCCACTTGGCGCCATGGCGGCCGAACTGCACCTGGGCGCGGGCGTCGGGTCCCTTGCCCTCCAGGACAGTGATGACCCCTTCGCCGAACTTGTTGTGGAACACCGTCTGGCCCACGCGCAAGCCGTGGCCAGTCGGGTCGGTGGTGGTCGCTGTCGACCGCATGACCATGGCCGGCGGCGGCGTCACACGGCCCGCGCCGACGATGCCCTTCAGGCCGCTGCCGCGGTCCCAGGCCTGCTGGTATTCCTTGGCGTAGCCCGATCCAAAGCCCTGCTGGCGAGGCGTGATCCACTTCAGCGCGGCGTCGGGCAGTTCGTCAAAGAAGCGGCTCTTGACGTTGTAGCGTGTCTGGCCGTGCAGCATGCGGGTCTGGCTGAAGCTCAGGTACAGGCGCTTGCGGGCCCGCGTGATGGCCACGTACATGAGGCGGCGTTCTTCCTCCACGCCGTCGGCGTCGGACAGGCTCTGCTCGTGCGGGAACAGGCCTTCTTCGATGCCGGTGATGAACACGGCGTCGAATTCCAGGCCCTTGGCGCTGTGCACCGTCATCAGCTGGATGGCGTCCTTCCCGGCCTGGGCCTGGTTGTCGCCGGCCTCCAGGCTGGCGTGGGTCAGGAAGGCAACCAGGGGCGACAGGATCTCCCCCGTTTCCGCGTCGGGCGTGGCGTTGTCGGTGATGGCGGTTTCGTCCACCGGCAGCGCCACGGCGTCCTTGCCGAAGCCTTCCTGGGTCACGAAGCTTTCGGCCGCATTGACCAGTTCTTCCAGGTTCTCGATGCGGTCCTGGCCTTCCTTGTCGGTCTTGTAGAAGTCCAGGAGACCCGTGGCGTGCAGCACGTGTTCGATGATCTCGCGCAGGGTCAGGCCCTGCGTCGCGTCGCGCATGCCGTCCAGCAGGGCCACAAAGGCCTGCAGGTTCCCGCCCGCCTTGCCGGCCACGGCGCCCACGCTCTGCACCAGGCTGCGGCCACTGGCCCGCGCGGCGTCCTGCAGTTGTTCAATGCTGCGCGCGCCGATGCCCCGCGTCGGGAAGTTCACCACCCGCAGGAAGCTGGTGTCGTCGTTGGGGTTCTCCAAGAGACGCAGGTAGGCCAGCGCATGCTTGACTTCGGCGCGCTCGAAAAAGCGCAAGCCGCCATAGACGCGGTAAGGCACACCCGCATTGAAGAGCGCACTTTCCAGCACGCGGCTTTGTGCGTTGCTGCGGTAGAGCAGCGCGATCTCGCTGCGCGCCAGGCCGCTGCGGTGCAGGCTTTGCGCTTCTTCCAGCAGCCACTGCGCTTCGGCATAGTCACTGGTGGACTCGTAGACCCGCACCGGCTCTCCGGCACCCATGTCGGTGCGCAGGTTCTTGCCCAGGCGCTGGGTGTTGTGGCTGATCAGGTCGTTGGCGGAATCCAGGATGTGGCCGCTGCTGCGGTAGTTCTGCTCCAGCTTCACGACGCGCTGCACGCGGTATTCGCGTTCGAAGTCGGCCATGTTGCCGACCCGCGCGCCGCGAAAGCCGTAGATGCTCTGGTCGTCATCGCCCACCGCAAAGACACCCTGGTTGCCACCCGGCGGGGCAAACATCTTGAGCCAGGCGTACTGCAGCTTGTTGGTGTCCTGGAACTCGTCCACCAGCACGTGGTGGAAGCGGCGCTGGTAGTGCTCGCGCAGCGGGTCGTTGTCGCGCAGCAGTTCGTAGGTGCGCAGCATCAGTTCGGCAAAGTCCACCACACCTTCGCGCTGGCACTGGTCTTCGTAGTTCTGGTAGATCTCGATCATCTTGCGCGTCTGCTCGTCGCGCACTTCCACGTCCTTGGGCCGCAGGCCTTCTTCCTTGCTGCCGGCAATGAACCAGGTCACCTGCTTGGGCACGAAGCGGTCCTCGTCCAGGTTCATGGCCTTGATGACACGCTTGACCGCACTCAGCTGGTCGCCGCTGTCCAGGATCTGGAAACCCTGGCTCAGGCCCGCCAGCTTCCAGTGCGCGCGCAGGAAGCGGTTGCACAGGCCGTGGAAGGTGCCAATCCACATGCCGCGCACGGCCACCGGCAGCATCGCCGACAGCCGCGTCAGCATCTCCTTGGCTGCCTTGTTGGTGAAAGTCACGCCCAGGATCCCACCGGGCGACACCTGCCCCGTGTTCATCAACCAGGCGATGCGCGTGGTCAGAACCCGCGTCTTGCCCGATCCGGCCCCGGCCAGGATGAGCGACGGCACCGCCGGCAAGGTCACGGCCGCCAACTGCTCGGGGTTCAGGTTTTGCAGCAGGCGGTCGTGTTCAGGGGGCATCCTGGCATTCTAGGAGGCGCCCTCTTCCCAACGCCCCCGCGTACAATGCGTCACCGGCCCGGACATGTTGTCCCGGCCGGTTTTTTGTTTGGGTTTTCGATCAAGGTCATGCGCGGATCCGGCTTTGCCGGGCCGCTGCATGCGCCCCCTCGGGGGGCAGCGACCGAAGGGAGCGTGGGGGCTGCATCTCTATGGAAATATTTGACTACGACAACATCCTTCTGCTGCCGCGCAAGTGCCGTGTGGACAGCCGCAGCGAATGCGACACCTCGATCGAATTCGGCGGCCGCCGTTTCCAGCTGCCCGTGGTGCCCGCCAACATGAAGACCGTGCTGGACGAGTCCATCAGCGAAATGCTGGCCCGGACCGGCCACTTCTACGTGATGCACCGATTCGACATCGACAACGTGGCCTACGCCCAGCGCATGCGCAACAAGGGCCTGTTCGTGTCGCTCAGCTCCGGCGTGAAGCCGGCTGACTACGCGGTGATCGACCGCCTGGCGGCAGACGGCGTGGGCGCGGACTACATCACCATCGACATCGCCCACGGCCATGCCGACAGCGTGAAGGCCGCCATCGAACACATCAAGACCAAGCTGCCCAAGACCTTTGTCATCGCCGGCAATGTCGCCACGCCGGAAGCGGTCATCGACCTGGAAAACTGGGGCGCCGACGCCACCAAGGTGGGCGTGGGCCCGGGCAAGGTCTGCATCACCAAGCTGAAGACGGGCTTTGGCACGGGCGGCTGGCAACTCAGCGCGCTGAAGTGGTGTGCCCGCGTGGCCACCAAGCCCATCATTGCCGACGGTGGCATCCGCCACCACGGCGACATCGCCAAGAGCGTGCGCTTTGGCGCCACCATGGTCATGGTGGGCTCGCTGTTCGCCGGACACGAAGAGTCACCGGGGCAGACGGTAGAAGTCGATGGCAAGCGCTACAAGGAGTACTACGGCTCGGCCAGCGACTTCAACAAGGGCGAATACAAGCACGTCGAAGGCAAGCGCATCCTGGAGCCCATCAAAGGCCAGCTGGCGGACACGCTGCGAGAAATGCGCGAGGACCTGCAGAGCAGCATCAGCTATGCCGGCGGCCGCCAGCTGCAGGATTTGAAGAAGGTCAACTACGTGGTGCTGGGCGGCGAGAACGCGGGAGAGCACTTGTTCATGTAGTGGGTGGCCGGTGCTTGCGGAGGGAATCGGGAGTCGAGAGCCGGAGGACCGTTTTCGACCCTTTGTTGACGTTCGCCGTGTTGTGGCGGTCGCGTGCGCTTGGGGTGCCCTGCTGCGCTCATGTCCCCCGCCCCAACTTGCTGCGCAAGCTGGGGCTCCTCCTTTACTTCGCTCCGCAGGGCACCCCAATCGCCCGCTCGGGCACCACCGGTGGCGCGCCACCTGTGAGCACGCCGCTCTGGTGGCAGGCCAAGGCCGCTGGGTACCGGGCGCAGCGCAGTAAAGGAGGAAGGTCTGGACACTGCCAAGTGTCCAGAGCCGGGGGACATGAGCGGAGCCCGGTACCCGGCGGCCTTGGCCCGCAACGACACCACGCACGTACGACCGCAACGGGCCGGGAGGAGCCGCACATCGTCGTCCATGCCGTTGCTGGCCAACGCGTCCACCTTGGCTTCCGCGTGGGTGCGCCTGGGTGCGCCCGGGTGCGCCACACGCTGGGCGTCGCCAGGGTTTTGCAGTTGTGCACCTGCTGCACGACGCCCTTCGCGCTGCCGCCGAGCGTCTTCGCCTGAATAAACAGGTCGGCCGCAACGCGGGCCCGGCACAGCTTCAGCCAGACCAGCGGTCGCCACGCGAGGCCAAGAACAGGCTCGCGCCGGCTCAGCCCGGCTCAGTGCAGGTCACCGCGCCGCCTTGAACCTGGCCAGGAAGCCGAGCACCGCGCTCCAGTTGTCCTCGGCGCCCTGGGCATTGCGGTCGGCCCGCAGCGTGGCCGACCCGTGCAGGCCCTGGCGCTTGGGCAAGGCCAGTGTCTTGTCGCTGCTGGCCGTGGCTTGAAGAATCGCGCGCGACTCCAGCGTCTCGTCGGCGTCGCTGGACTGGGTGACGAACACCGGCACCCGCACCGTGCCCGCCGCGCTTGCCACTGCATTCGGCGCGCCCAGGTATTCACCCGGCGAAAACGCCAGCAGGCCTGCCACATCAGCCGGGTGCTTGCCCGCGAGCAAGAAGACCAGCGCGGCCGAGTAGCTCGATCCCCAGACGATGATGGGCGCGCCTTTCGATCTGAGCTTGCCCCATGCCAGCGCAGCTTCCAGGTCAGGCAGGGCGGCGGCGTAGCCGGTGGAGCGGCCGAGACCCGCCACCGTCAGGTTCGTGCCACCGAACTCGGAGCCCCCCGAGCGCTGATCGATCGCCAGGACATGGAAGCCGGCGCGGTTGAGGCGCGGCGCCAGAGGCGCGTATTCGGCATGGCTTGAACCGGCCTGATGAAAGGCCAGGATGAGCGGGGTACTCAACTTCGCATCCGCAGCCGGCCAGAACTCGCCATGCACTTTGACACCATCGGCAGCCGTGAGCACCACGCGCTCGGCCCAGGCGAGGGGCGGGCACAGCAAGAGCAAGGTCAACAGAAGCATGCGACTGAACATGGGATGCGGCGGCAGTGGTCACGCTGTGTCGTGTCGCCGCTGCAGGACCTTACAGAATCGCTGCCGTCGTCAGCCCCAGGCTTCGACGCGACGGCCCAGTTGCCACCCGGCACCATGCTTCAGCGAAGCTAGAGCAGTCGCCGACAGAACGCTCAAAGCCGTGTCGTGAAGGCCGTCACTTCATACCAGGAAGCTGCCCTTTTGCGCCCCCCCATCGGACCAACTCCAAGCCTTGCGCCGATCTCGCCGTTCCAGAAAGCAGGACCTTGGAGCGGTTGACCGCGGCAAGCAGGCGCGTGACGCACGCAAGTCGGCGAAGTTCGCCTCAGGCCAACAAACTCAGCGCGGGATCATGCCTGGCTGCGGGTCGCCCTCCAGCAAGCGCCTCACCCGCGGTATGTCTGCGTCACCCCGTGCTGTTCGCGGAACCGACTGCCCCAATGCGCTTGTCGGGCAAGCGCCGGTGTCGGCCACGGTGCGCGCTGCACGCATCAAGGGGTCGGACGCGCCGCCTTGCGGCACGGTGAAGTCCTCGGCCACGGCGCAGGTGGGCGCAAAACCATTGAAGTAGCGGCCTTCGTTGCGCTGGTTGACGCTTTCAAAATTCACGGCACTGTAGGTCTGGCCACAGTAAGCGGTGGGCTGGAAGCCGACCGGCTTGCCGCAGGTGGTTTCACCGATCGCCACCACTTGCACACCGGCGCCGCGCAAGCCGTTGATGACCTGCTCGCTCGCCGAACAGGTGCGGCGGCCCATCAACACGATCACCCGTGGCAGGCTCAGTGCGGCAGCCGGGTTGCTGAACCGGTAGTCGACATTGCTGGACGCGTGGCGGTCGTTGAAGAGCAGCGTCGCGTAGTTCAGGCCCGTGCCGCGCGAACCTGCCAGGTAGGAGGTCAGCGTGCCACCCGTGGACACCAGGCCGCCGCCGTTGTAGCGCAGGTCCAGCACCACCTCCTGCACGCCCGCTGCCTGGAAGCTGGCCATGGCGGTGTCATAGGGCGTCAGTGCCTGGCTGACCATGTCCTTCACCGTCACATAGCCCAGGCGACGGCCTCCGGTGGTGGTCTGCACGTTGGCGCCGCTCACGGGCGTGAGGCTGAACACGGCCGCCGTGAGCCCCACGCTGCGATCCACGCCATTGCGGCGCAGAACCAGGTTCACGGTGTCACCGGCTTGCGCGGGTGTGAGGGCACTGAAGTCGTCAGCAGCAACCATGGCCGCAGCACTGCGTCCATTGACAGACATCACTTGGTCACCCCGCTGCACGCCTTGCACTGCTGCGGGCGATGCAGCCTCCACGTGTCGCACATACAGCGGCAGCGCACCGTTGCGGGCCAGTTCCAGTCCGGCCACGGACAGGCCATAGCCCAGCGTGGCGCCGTCACCGAAGAAGCGGTTGAAGGCTTCGGTGCTGGTGAAGTAGCTCCAGCGGTCGGCAGGAAAGCTGGCGTCGTTGCCGGCGTACAGCAAGGCGTCGTAGAAACTGGCCACGCTGCTGAAAGCGGTCGCGTTGGGCTGTGGGGACAGGCGGTACCAGAAGTACCAGTCGCTCATGTAGCCGGCCAGCCAGTCTTTCTGGTCACTGACGCTGCAACTGCCTGCGTCGCCATTGCCTCCGCCTCCACAGGCCGCCAAGGCCAGGGGCAGGACAAGAGCGGCCCAGCGGCGGCCGGGCCTGGCGAAGGAACTCTTCATGTGCGCAACTCCCCGTGCGTACGTGGGCTCCGCACGAGGGGCCCACCTACAATTCCAAGCATATCCACCCTGCGCCACACGGACCCCACCAGGGCCCGCACACCATGACCGAGCTTGCCAAGTCCTTCGAACCCGCTGCCATTGAATCCCGCTGGGGCCCGGTGTGGTCTGCGCCGGGTGTGGCCGCGCCCACGCTGGACCCGGCCAAGCCCTCGTTCAGCATCCAGTTGCCGCCGCCCAATGTGACGGGCACGCTGCACATGGGCCACGCGTTCAACCAGACCATCATGGACGCGCTGACCCGCTACCACCGCATGCGCGGCCACAACACCTTGTGGGTGCCGGGCACGGACCACGCAGGCATTGCCACGCAGATCGTGGTCGAGCGCCAACTCCAGGAAGCGGGCCTGTCCCGCCACGACCTGGGCCGCAAGAACTTCGTCGCCCAGGTCTGGGACTGGAAGCACACCAGCGGCGCGGTCATCACCAACCAGATGCGCCGCATGGGTGACAGCGTGGACTGGAGCCGCGAGTACTTCACCATGGACGAGAAGCTCTCGACCGTGGTGACCGAGACCTTCGTGCGCCTGTTTGACGACGGCCTGATCTACCGCGGCAAGCGCCTGGTCAGCTGGGACCCGCAGCTCAAGAGCGCGGTGTCCGACCTGGAAGTGGAGAGCGAAGAGGAAGACGGCTTCCTCTGGCACATCCGCTATCCGCTGGACGAAGGCAGCGGCAGCGTGGTGGTGGCCACCACGCGCCCGGAAACCATGCTGGGCGACACCGCGGTGATGGTGCACCCAGAAGACGAGCGCTACACCGCGCTGGTGGGCAAACAGGTCCGCCTGCCCTTGTGCGACCGGCTGATCCCGGTCATTGCCGACAGCTACGTGGACCGCAACTTCGGCACCGGCGTGGTCAAGGTGACGCCCGCGCACGACGCCAACGACTACGCCGTGGGCCAGCGCCATGGACTGCCGATGATCGGCGTGCTGGACCTGGAAGCCAAGATCAACGCCAACGCGCCCGAGGCCTACCGCGGCCTGGACCGTTTTGTGGCACGGAAGAAAGTCGTAGCCGACCTGGACGCGATGGGTCTGCTGGTGGAGACCAAGAAGCACCGCCTGCAGGTGCCGCGCTGCGCCCGCACGGGCCAGGTGGTGGAGCCCATGCTGACGGACCAGTGGTTCGTGGCCGTCAACAAGGCCGGCGCCGACGGCGTGAGCATCGCCGAGAAGGCGCGCCAGGCGGTCAGCTCGGGTCAGGTGCGCTTTGTGCCCGGCGAATGGGTCAACACCTACAACCACTGGATGAACAACATCCAGGACTGGTGCATCAGCCGCCAGCTCTGGTGGGGACACCAGATCCCGGCCTGGTACGGCACGGGCGGCGAACTGTTCGTGGCCCGCAGCGAAGACGAGGCCCGCCAGCGCGCATCAGCCGCCGGCTACACCGGCACGCTGACGCGCGACGAGGACGTGCTGGACACCTGGTACAGCAGCGCCCTGGTGCCCTTCTCCACCCTGGGCTGGCCCGAGAAGACACTGGAGCAGGACCTCTTCCTGCCCAGCACGGTGCTGGTCACTGGCTTCGACATCATCTTCTTCTGGGTCGCCCGGATGATCATGATGACCACGCACTTCACCGGTCAGGTTCCCTTCAAGGACGTCTACATCCACGGCCTGGTGCGCGACGCGCAAGGCCAGAAGATGAGCAAGTCCGAAGGCAATGTGCTGGACCCGGTCGACCTGATCGACGGCATTGAACTGGGCCCCTTGCTGGACAAGCGCACCACAGGCCTGCGCAAGCCCGAGACCGCGCCGCGCGTGCGCAAGCAGACGGAAAAGGAATTCCCCGAAGGCATTCCCGCCTTCGGCGCCGACGCGCTGCGCCTGACCATGGCCAGCTACGCCACGCTGGGCCGCAACATCAACTTCGATGCCAAGCGCTGCGAGGGTTACCGCAACTTCTGCAACAAGCTCTGGAACGCCACCAAGTTCGTATTGATGAACTGCGAGGACAAGGACTGCGGGTTGCAGGAGCACACGAAGGCAGAGTGCCAGCCCGGTGGCCCGTTCCACGGCTACATGCGCTTCAGCCAGGCCGACCGCTGGATCAGTGGCGAACTGCAGCGCGTGGAAGCCGCCGTGGCCCAGGCCTTTGCCGACTACCGCTTGGACACCGTCGCCAGCAGCATCTACAGCTTCGTGTGGGACGAGTACTGCGACTGGTACCTGGAAATCGCCAAGGTGCAGATCGCCAAGGGCAGCGAGGCCGAACAGCGCGCCACACGCCGCACGCTGATCCGCACGCTGGAAACGGTGCTGCGCCTGATGCACCCGCTTGCGCCCTTCATCACGGCCGAGCTGTGGGAAGCCGTGGCACCCGTTGCCGGTCGCAAGGCTGCGACCACTGCCGACAGCATCGTGACGGCAAGCTACCCCAAGGCCCAGTTGGAGAAGGTAGACCCCGCGGCCGATGCCTGGGTCGGCCAGCTCAAGGCCGTGGCCGCGGAAGTGCGCCGCCTGCGCAGCGAGATGGGCCTGCAACCGGGTGAGCGGGTGCCCCTGCTCGCGCGCGGAGAGGACGCCTTCCTGCAGTCCGCGACCACGGTGCTGCAAGCCCTGGCCCGCCTGGGTGAGGTGCAGGCCTTTGCCGACGACGCCAGTTTCCAGGCCGCGACGCAGGCCGCGCCGGTGGCCGTGTGCGGCGCCCTGCGCTTTGCGCTGCGTGTGCAGATCGATGTGGCTGCTGAATCCGCACGCCTGGACAAGGAGATCGCCCGCTTGCAGGGCGAAATCACCAAGGCCGACGCCAAGTTGGGCAACGAGAGCTTCGTGGCCCGCGCGCCCGCGGCCGTGGTGGAACAGGAACGCGCGCGACTGGCCGACTTCAGGCAGGCTTTGGCGCGCCTGCAGGATCAGCGCTCCCGCCTGCAGCCAGAGTCCTGACAGGCCCGCGCGCGGGCGCGGCTTGCAGGATGTAGTCGATGCGTTGCGCCACCACCCAGGCGCTGCGCAGCCGCGACTCGCGCGTGGTGCTGGCCACGCGCGGCGTCACCTGCAAGGTATCCAGGTGACGCAAGGGGCGGCCGGGGTCCTGGGCGCCGGGCTCCAGACTGTCAAACCAGGCAGCCGACAGCGGACCTTCGCGCAGTGCCCTGGCCAACGCGGCTTCGTCGAACAGCGAGGAATGGCCCAGGTTCACGATGACCTGGTGCTGCTTCGAAGAAGCCAGCAAGCGGTCGCCGAACAGACCTGAAAAGCGGGTGTAGTGGGTCAGCAGCACACAGACAGAGTCGCAACTGTGCATGAGGTTCGCCAGGGCCACGCCGCGGATGCCGGCCTGCGCCCAGCTGGGATCGTCTGCATGCACGCCGGGGTCGTAACCCAGCACCTGGGCGCCAAAACCTTCCAGGAGGCTGGCCAAGAGCGTGGTGGTGGGCGTGGCACCGACGATGCCCACCATGCTGGCGCCCAGTTCTCGGCCCACCAGCAGACCTTCGTCGTTGAGGATGGGCACGCGTCGCAACAAGGCCAGCAGCGCGCCGACAACGAATTCAGCCTCAGCCGCAGCACTGGCCGCCACCGCGCGGATCACCTCCACGCCCGCGCGGGCGCAGGCGTCCAGGTCGATCTGCTCGTGTCCTGCCGAGACGCGGCCGATGGCGCGCAGGTGCGGCGCCAGCCACAGCACGGGGCCGTCCATCACCACCGACGGCGGCGCGATCACCGCCCGCACCTGGGACAGCGCCGCGCGGAAAGCCAGCGGGTCGCCCGCCAACTCGGGCGCCAGGCGCACGGCATGACGCGCGGACAGCCAGTGCATCACCTCGGCCGGAATCGGCTCGACGATCAGCACGTCCATGGGCGCGGACGGCAAGGTGTCATGAAAACGGCGTGGATCCACATGCCAGAATCGGCCAAACCAACCCTTGTCTGAAGCCAACATGCCCGTTCAAAAGGCAATATTCCCCGTCGCGGGCCTCGGCACGCGCTTTTTACCGGCCACCAAGGCGCAACCGAAAGAGATGTTGCCTGTCGTGGACAAACCGCTGATCCAGTACGCGGTGGAGGAAGCTTACGCTGCCGGTGTGCGCGAAATGATCTTTGTCACCGGCCGCCACAAGCGGCCCATCGAAGACCATTTCGACATGACCTTCGAACTGGAGGTCGCGCTGGAGAAGTCCAACAAGCAGGACCTGCTGGACGTCGTGCGCAGCGTCAAGCCCGACGACATGGAGTGCATCTATGTGCGCCAGGCGCAGGCCCTGGGCCTGGGTCATGCGGTGCTGTGCGGCCAGCGCCTGGTGGGCAACGAGCCCTTCGCTGTGCTGCTCGCGGACGATCTCATGGTCCACGAGAAGCCCGTGCTGAAGCAGATGGTCGAACAGTTTGACGAGTGGCGCGCCAGCATCATTGCCGTGCAGGAAGTGCCCGCCGAACAGACGCGACGCTATGGCATCGTGGCGGGCACCGAAGTCAACAGCCGCGTGGTCGACGTGACCCGGATTGTCGAAAAGCCTGCGCCAGAAGACGCGCCATCACGCCTGGGCGTGGCGGGACGCTACATCCTCACGCCCGGCGTGTTCCATGAGATCGCGACGCAACCGCGCGGCGTGGGCGGCGAGATACAGCTGACCGATGGCATTGCGTCCCTGCTTCGCCGCGAGAAGGTCTTTGCCTACCGCTACGAAGGCCGCCGCTACGACTGCGGCAGCAAGGAAGGCTTCCTGGAAGCCAACGTGGAACTGGCCCTGGCCCGCGCCGACCTGGGCCCGGGCTTCCGCGAATTCCTGAAGGGCTTGGCGCTCTGATCCGACCCAGGCCTTGCGCGGCACCGGCGAGCGCGTCGGAGCCCTACCTCCGCCGCAGCACGTGGCTGAATTCGGGCCCGGCGGTCAGCTGTTCCACCAGTTCGTTGCCCGTCTGGCGGGCAAAGGCCTGGAAGTCGCGCACCGAACCGGCATCGGTGGACACCACTCGCAACAGTTCGCCGCTGACCATTTCTGCCAGCGCCTTCTTGGCCTTGAGGATGGGCAAAGGGCAGTTCAGCCCACGGGTGTCGAGTTCACGGTTGACTTCAGTCATGGTGGGATTCTAGATTCGGTCGGGCTTGGGCGGGGTTTGGCCGGGATGTCGACAAACTGCGGTGTGTGCCCGCGCGCGCGCAGCCAGTCCGCCAGCGCATAGCCGGTGCCTGCACGCCAGCAGCGTACGGTCTCGGGCGTGAAGAGGCGGTACTCGGCCAGTTCGGGTGACAGGCGAACCTCGCCATGGGCCACTGCGTGGTAAGCCACGATGATCTGGTTCATGCGCTGGAAATCGTAGACGCCAATCAGATCGAGCGAATCGATGTGCAGGGCAGTCTCCTCAGCCACTTCGCGGGCGATGCCTTCTTCCGGCGTCTCACCGGCCTCCATGAAGCCCGTGATCAGGGCGAACATCTTGCCCGGCCAGGCCGCATTTCGCGCCAGCAGGATCTGACCGTCGCGGTCACTGCATTCGATCACGGCCGCCAGCACCGGCGTCGGGTTGTTCCAGTGCGTCCAGCCGCAGGCCGGGCAGCGCAGGCGGACCTTGTCGCCGCCGTCTTCGGCGGCGACGATGCGCTGCAGTCCGGTGCCGCAGTTCAGGCAGAAGCGCGGTTCAAAGCTCATTTGACCCCCAAGACGATGCGCGTCGTCCCCCCAAGGGGGAATGAGCGGTTTCGGAGCGGCCGTGCAGCGCTCATGCTGGAAAAACGCCCGTGGACAGGTAGCGGTCGCCGCGGTCGCAGACGATGAAGACGATGGTGGCGTTTTCCACCTGCTTCGCAATCTGCAACGCCACCCAGCAAGCCCCTGCGGCCGAGATCCCGCCGAACAGGCCTTCCTCGCGTGCCAGACGACGCGCCATGTCTTCGGCGTTGGCCTGGCTCACCAGCGCCAGTTCGTCCACGCCTTTAGGGTCGTAGATCCTGGGCAGGTAGGCCTCGGGCCACTTGCGGATGCCCGGGATGCGTGAACCTTCAGCCGGTTGCGCGCCAACGATGCGCACGCCCGGGTTCTTCTCCTTGAGGAAACGCGACACGCCTGTGATGGTGCCCGTGGTGCCCATGGCGCTGACGAAGTGGGTCACGCGGCCCGCGGTGTCCGCCCATATCTCGGGGCCGGTGGTCTCGTAGTGCACACGCGGGTTGTCGGCGTTGGCAAACTGGTCCAACACACGGCCCTTGCCGTCACGCTGCATCTGCTCCGCCAGGTCGCGTGCGTATTCCATGCCGCCGCTGCGCGGGGTCAGGATCAACTCCGCGCCAAAGGCCTTCATGGTCTGGGCACGTTCGATGGACAGGTCCTCCGGCATGATCAGGACCATGCGATAGCCACGGATGGCTGCGGCCATGGCCAGAGCGATACCCGTGTTGCCGCTGGTGGCTTCGATCAGGGTGTCGCCGGGCTTGATGTCGCCGCGCTCCTCGGCGCGCCGGATCATGCTGATAGCCGGCCGGTCCTTGACCGACCCCGCCGGGTTGTTGCCTTCCAGCTTGCCCAGAATGACATTGCCGCGCGCCTGGCCCCAGTCGCCGGGCACACGCTGCAGCTGCACCAGGGGCGTGCCGCCAATGGCGTCTTCCAGGGTCTTGTAGATCGGGGACGCGCTCTTCGTCATGGGGACTCCTCGGGCTGCATTGTCTCAGCCGGCCCAGGAGCTCGCTCGCGTGCATGTGATAATCCCGGCCCTCAGCAGTGCCCACCCGTGGCCACGCTGCCCTCGTGACGAAATCGGTAGACGTAGCGGATTCAAAATCCGCCGCCGCAAGGCGTGCCAGTTCGAGTCTGGCCGAGGGCACCAAGCATCAGGCTGAATCGGCCCCCTTCGCCACCGGAACCTCATGCCGTCGATCCCGAACGTCACGAAGAACTTCATGCTGGCCTGCTTGGCCGCCTTGTGTATTTCGCAGTTCCTGTATCTGGATGGCTGGCTGGGCCTGTGGTCCATCGACTCGGGTCGCTTCTGGCCCTGGCAACTGGTCACCTACGCCTTCCTGCACGTCGGCATCAGCCACTGGCTGTTCAACATGCTGGGCCTGTGGATGTTTGGTGCCGAGTTGGAAAACTACTGGGGCGCCAAGCGCTACATGCAGTTCGGCGTGGTGTGTGCCATCACCGCCGCGCTGCTCCAGCTGCTGGTAGGCTGGTTGTTGGGCAGCAGGTCCAACACGGTGGGCGCGTCTGGGATCCTGATGGGTATGCTGATGGCCTATGCGCTGACATTCCCGCGCCGCAGCTTTGACCTCGTCGGCTTCCTGCCGATGCTGCTCATGTTGCTGCCCTTCCCGCTGTTCAACATCCTGGGCATGGTGCTGTTCTTCATGCTCCTGACCAACCGCCAGGCGGTGCCCATTCCGCCCATCCAGATCTCGGCCATGACCATGGTGACGATCTACGGCGGTGTGGAACTGGTGTTGGGAAGCGGGCTGCTCGACGTGCTGCTGGGTGGCAGGGGCAGCAACATCGCCCACTTTGCCCACCTGGGCGGCATGATTGGCGGCTGGCTGATGATCCGTTACTGGCGCAAGCTGCCGCCGTTTTCAAGCCGGCGGCGTTAGAGCTGTCGCGAGGCCTGCCGCCAGCCCTTCCGCCACGGTCGGGTAGCGCAACCGGAGCCGAAGTTCCTGCTTCAGTCGCGTGTTCACCAGGCGGCGAGATTCGCTCATGAAGCTCATCAACATGGGCGGCAGCCTGCACTTCGCTTCGTCCCGCGTGATGCGCGGCGGCAGTGGCAGACCGCACAGGCGCGCCGCCAGGTCGAAATAGTCGCCCATGCTCAGTTCGGTGTCGTCGCTGGCGTGCACCACCCGTTGCGCGGGCCCACGCACCAGCGCGGCCATGCAGGCACGTGCCAGGTCGTCGGCATGGATGTGGTTGGTAAAGACGTCGTCCTCCCGCGCCAGCACCGGCGTGCCGCGCATCAGGCGGTCACGCGGATGGCCGCCAGGCCGGTCGACTGCGTAGATGCCCGGGATGCGCAGCACCGTGATGCGCGCACCCGTCTGGCGTCCGAACCAGCGCACGCGCGCCTCGGCGTCGACCCGGCGCTGCGCACGGTCGGTGGCCGGGTTGACGGCGCGGGTTTCGTCAAAGCGCGCGCCTGCGCAATCACCGTAGACCCCGGTCGTGCTGGCGTAGACCAGCCGGTTCACGCGCCCGCCGCGTGCCAGTGCGGCCAGCAGATGGCGGGTGCGCGTGTCCTGCGTGCCCTGGGCTGGCGGCGGTGCCAGGTGCAGCACCACGTCCGCCAACCCGCCCAGGCGTCCGAGCGAGACCGGATCGTCCAGATTGCCCAGCAGCGGCACCGCGCCCGCCGCACGCAATTCGGCCAGCCGCGCCGACGACGAGGTCAAGGCCAGCACGCGCCAACGCCCACGCAGCAACTTCAGCACGCGCATGCCGACGTCACCGCAGCCCACGATCAGCAGCGTCGGTCGTCGCAAGTCAGCGCAAGGGAAGCTCATGGGGTCAAGCGGGGCCGGGGCACAATTCGAGACTGAGTTTAAGTGGGGCCCCAGCGCGGGCAAACCTTGTCCATGAGCTTCCAGATCACCCTGCAACCCGCCGCCCGCAGCTTCACCGTGGAGCGTGACGAGGCCATCCTGCCGGCGGCCATTCGCCAAGGGATTGGCCTGCCCTATGGCTGCCGTGACGGCGCCTGCGGCTCCTGCAAGAGCAAGCTCATCGAAGGCCGCGTCATCCACGGCGCGCACCAGCAGAAGGCCTTGTCCACGGCCGAAGAAGAAGCCGGCTTCATCCTGACCTGCTGCGCCACGCCGCAGACCGATTGCCTGGTCGAAGCGCGCAGCGTGCCGGGCGCCGGCGAATACCCCGTGTTGAAGATGCCCAGCCGCGTCATGTCCTTGAGCAAGCCCGCTGCCGATGTGGCGGTGCTGAAACTTCAACTGCCCGCCAATCAGAACCTGCAGTACCGCGCCGGCCAGTATGTGGAATTCATCCTGCGAGACGGATCGCGCCGCAGTTACAGCATGGCCAATGCGCCGCACGAACTGGGCAGCCCACCGGCCATCGAACTGCACATCCGCCACATGCCCGGCGGCAAGTTCACGGACCCGGTCTTCTCGACGATGAAGGAGAAGGACATCCTGCGCATGGAAGGTCCCTTCGGCAGCTTCTTCCTGCGGGAAGACAGCGACAAGCCCCTGATCCTGCTGGCCAGCGGCACTGGCTTTGCGCCCATCAAGGCCATCGTCCAGCAGTTGCACCACAAGGGCATCAGCCGACCCGCCGTGCTGTACTGGGGCTGCCGCCGCAAGGCCGACCTCTACCAGCACGACTGGTGCGAACAGGCCGCGGCCGAGATGCCCAGCCTGCGCTATGTGCCGGTGCTGTCCGAACCCGCACCCGAAGAAGCCTGGACAGGCCGCACCGGCTTCGTCCACCAGGCCGTGATGGCGGACTTCCCGGACCTGTCCGGCCACCAGGTCTACGCCTGCGGTGCGCCGATCATGGTGGACTCCGCACAACGCGACTTTGTGGCCCGTTGCGGCTTGCCGGCCGACGAGTTTTACGCCGACAGCTTCACCTCGGAAGCCGACAAGCACGGCGCGTGAAGTTCAGTCGAAGGGCGTCGGGCGCGAACCGGCCCGGCCGCGCGGCGCAAAGTCCACACGCGCCACTTCGCTGATGCGTTCTCGAGCACCCTCGCCTTGCAGTTGTCCTTCGACCAGTTCATAACCCATCAAGGCCAGCACGCGGTCGCCCAGGAAGACAGGTCGGGCATTGCCATACCAATCGACGCAGGACGCCTTGCAGCCGTCGTCAACACGCGGGCGGCTGCGTGACGACAGTTCACCCAAGGCGGTGAAGGACATGCCGCTGTTCCGCAAGACCGCGACCGCTGCTCCGCCTGATCCCCGCAGCACCGGCAAGCCCAGCAAGCCTTCATCCGCACCGGTGGCACGGTAGAAGAAGCCGTGCGTACGGCTTTCGGCCTGGCGTGCGCCCGCCTGCACATGGCGGCCCTGGATGCGTGCATGGCCGCGATCCAGTTGCACCGCGCTGAAGTTCAGTTCATCGCCCCGGTTGCCAACCAGCACGGCGTTCGCGCCCAGCGCTTCGATGCGCTCCACCCGATGGCCTGGCTCGAGCGTTTCCGGGCCGCCGCTGGCCGCAAAGCGCAGGGCCCAGGCCTCTTCCCCCGCACCCCACAGCAGCCAGTCGCCGACAAAGCGGTTCTGCAAGGCACCGCCTTGTGGCCCCGGCATCAGACGGTAGTGTTCGCGGGCCGCCGCACTGCGCCCATCGCCAAAGGCTGCGAGCGGCACGCGCAGCAAGGCCATGCGGCCGCCACCGCGGCGCGCCTGCCACATGCCCTCGCCCGCACCCTGTTCGCGCAACAGCACGTTCAGCATGCCTTGCTCGTCCTCCAGGAAAGACAATGCGTCGGTGGGGACGCCGGCCGCCTTCAGGCCCGTGGGCGTGCCGCCGTCCAGCGGGAGCCGGAAGACCGCAGAAGCGGCCGATGTGCGGCCACGGACTTGTGCGGCCGTCCAGACATAGACCGAGCCCGCCGACACATAGAACACGCGGCCAACCGGTCCCAGCACGGCACTGGACTCGCACTGCAGCGGTGTGCTGCCCAGGTCACAACGCGTCACGGTATGCAGTGCCAGCGGCTGGTTCGGATCGAAGTCATCGTCCGTGCGGAAGATGCGCGTGGGTGGCAGGATGCGTTCAAAGCTCGGCGGCAAGGCCTGCCCGCCAGAAGCCGGCATCCAGCGGCGCAGGGCCGGCATCATCTGATCCAGCGGCACCGCAGACCAGGGCTGCAGCTCGGTGGGCGAATAGAAGACCAGTTGCCGTCCGATCAAGCGGCTCGCGTAGTTCCTCGCCGAGTAGTAATCAAAGCTGCGCAGGTGGTAGGTGGCACGCCAACGGAGCCCGCCGTCACGGGCCAGGTCGAAGAGGCCGATTTCGGTGCCACCGTGCGCGTAGCTGTAGCCGACCACCACCACGGTCTGGCCTGAGACCAGCAGTTCGTCGTACCAGGCGCCGCGGGGGTCGGCACCAGGTGCATAGGCGTCCACCTGGGCCGTGGGCTCCAGCGCGCCACCACCCACGCGCACGGTGAAGAGTCGGCCACGGCGCAGGATGACCAGGTGGTCGCCTGCGCGCTTGACGATGCCGCCTTCGTCCACGCCGGTGGTCTGGACGTTGGTGATGCTTTCGCTGGCCGGCGCTGCGTCGGCGGCTTTGGCGCCTGTGGCTGCCGGAGCCGCGGCCATGGGGGCCAGGGCGGCTATTTGCGGCTGCATGCCGCCTGCTGCGTCCCCCTGCACACGGGCCCGACGGCCAACTTCTTGATGCGCCGCAGCCCGCCATCGTGCAATGGCGGCGCCGAATTCGGCTTCGTCCTGATAGGACTTCAAGCCGGAGGCCGCCAATGTGGGGGCTTGGCTGAAGAGTGCGGCCAGCAGCAGTGCGGTGGCTGCCGCATGCGGGATCTTGAACATGACTTTCCCCGTTTCCAGTGATGACCCCGGCTTGAACGGGGCTGCGGGGGAAACGGGGTGAAGCTTCTTGCGGGTCCTGTGCGCCCTAAAGCCTGAAAGCCGCGCCGTTGCCGTTGAAGGCCATGATGGGTGTCTGCTGAGGGTTCTTGTCGCAGACGCCGCTCTTGCACATCACACGTGAACGCTCCACCACCGTGGCGGCAACGTTTTCCGCAAAGAGCTGCCCCAGCGGTACCTGGCCCTTGGTTTGCAACAATGCCTTGAACAAGGTCGTGGTGAAGAGACCGCCTTCGGCCGTTTCCAGTGACAGCTCACTGGGCGCGCAAGCGGTGAGGATGGCAAAGTCCTGACCCGCACCGGCCTGCCCGGCCACGCTGGCAGCATCGGGCCCTCTGAGCCCGGTGCTGGACTTCACGCCCTGGGCCGTCACCACCACGGACGTGACATTGGTGGCCGCACCGCCCGAGTGGCAGGTGTCGTTGATCCACACCACGCGGCCACGCAGGTTCTTGACGAAGCTCTGCAGTTCCCAGAAGTCCAATGCCGCGGGGTCACGCAGGCGGAAGTCGGCCAGCACGGGCATGCCGAAGCCGGAGGCACTTTCGTCCTTGTCGACGCCGTGGCCGGAAATGAAGATGACGACCGCATCTTCCGGCTGCACTTTGGCTGCCAGGGACTTGATCACTCCGCGCAGGGCAGTGCCCGTGGCCTGGCCGTCGCGCAACACGGTCATGCGGTCGCTGGCAAAGCCCAGCTTGCCCAGCGAGTCGACGACAAAGCTGGTGTCCTTGGCCACGCCGGGCAGATCACCGATGGGAGCGTTGTTGTTGGCGGCGCGCACGCTCGAGTAATTGGACATGCCGACCACCAGTGCGTAGCGGTTGCGCGGCGCGGGCATGGGGGCAGGTGCAGCCGCTGGCGGCGCCGCCAAGGCAGCAGTGGGCGGTGCTGCTGCAGGCGCGGCAGGGGCCGGAGCGGCCGTTGGCGACGGAGGCTTCAAGGCCGCCGGCACAGCCACCACCTGAGCCGTGGGCGCCGAACCAGGGGGCACTCCCGACAGTTCGTTGATGCGTTCCGGCGTCAGATCCTGCAACTGGCTCATGGCCTTCTCGGCTACGTCGGCCGCCGCCTTCTGGGCGGCGAGTTCCAGCGCGCGGCGCATGCCGAACTCACGCACGGCGGGCTCCAGGCGCGTGAACATCTGGCCGCGCCCTTCGTCGGCGACCAGGATGTTGCGGCCCACGAAGACCCGCGTGGCCAGACGCACCTCGCCAATGCCGGCTTCCTGGCCCGGCACGGGGCGCACGTCGGCGTAGGCCGAAAAGACCAGCGAAAAACCCGCGTCTGGCGCAAACGTGACCACCACGCCCTGGCCCTGGTCCAGCAGCTTGTACACCTCGGCCGTGGGCTGCAGCACCTTCAATCCGCGCTTCTTGAATTCACGTTCGAGCGCCAGGGTGGCGGCCTGCACCGCAGGCTCGGTGCGTGCTGGCGCCTGGTCCGACTCGCGCCGATACATGATGGTGATCTGGTCCGTGGGCACCGCTGCCTGCACGGCGGGAGTCCAGCCAGCCAAACCGCCTGCAACCGCAGCCGAAAGCGCCCCCGAAATAGGCACGCCGGCCACCAGGCCCAGCATCTGGCGGCGTTGCAGGTCTGCAGAGTCAGTCATCGTCCGCTCCTGTCAGTCCGCGCGCACACCGGTGGCGGAAAAGTCGGTCAACACCGCGTAGTCGCCTTGTTGCGGATTCACGGCCGGGTCGCGGCGGATCAGCGTGCATTGGCTGGTTTCCGTGCCGACGCCGTCGCAGCGCACCACGGCCACCGGGCGCATGGTGGAGAAGACCTGCGTTTCTCCCACCTTGGCGATCGTGGCACGGAAGATCACCAGCTCGTCACCGCTCTGCAGCCCGTGGATGGAGCCGCCAACGATCCCCATCTGCTCGCCGTCGATCGCCAGCACGCGACCCATGGGCCGCAGCACCGCTTCCACGCGCCGAGCCGCATCGTCAAAGGCGCGCTGCATGGCGCGTTCGTAGTCCTGGCCCAGGCGGCGCTGCACCGCCGGGCTTTGCACGTTTTCGCCCGGGGCGATGACCGTGCGGTCGCCCGTGGTGCGGCCGGTCTGGCCCACGACTTCCACCGCAGCCGGGAACAACAGCTTGCCGCTGTAGCGGTCCTTCATCTGCATGGACAGACGCACCCGCGTCACCGCCACGCGCACGCCGCCTTCGATGGTCTGGATGTCCTGCGTGGCACCGGTGAACTGGCCGTCGATGACGATGTCACTGGCCTCGGCGGTGACCGTGCTGCCGCTGTCGTAGACCTCGAAGCGCTTGCTCTTGGACACGGTGTCCATGAAGCGCCGGCGCATCTGCACCGGCGTGACGCCGATTTCCTGCGCGATGCGGGCCGGGAACAGCAACTTCTCGCTGCTGGGGTCGCCAATGCCCACCAGTTCGGTGTAGACCTTGACACGGCGGTTGTCGGCAATCAGCCGGGCCCGCGCATAGTCCACGCCCGGCGGCATCTTGATGGCGCCCTGGGTCACCTGGCGAGGCGGCGGCGCATTGCGATCAGGCTGGACGGGGGCGGTTGCAGTCTTGCACCCGGCCAGTGAGACGGCCAGCGCTGCCAGAGCCAGGATGTGGTGAAAGCGGGTCATGGAGTGTCCGTGCAGTTTGGAAGTTATTTCTTCTTCGCCGGTGGTTTGGCGGCCGGTGCAGGCGCAGCGGCTGCGGGTTTGGCGGCAGGGCCGCCGCCAAACTGCTTGGCGCACTCGTCCACCAACGATTCGTAGGCGTAGACCGACTGCATGTTGGGTACTGGTCGCACCAGAACGTCCCCCAGTTGGAGCGTGGCCAGCGCCGCGGCGCCTTCGCGGTTGGCCAGGATCAGCCGAAGGACCTGGTCGTTGTTCCACTTGCTGTAGCCCTTGGTGGCGGCGCGCTGGGCCTCACCAAGCGCCCTGGACTCGCTGCGCTGGCGGTGGTCCTTGCGAAGCAGTTCGTCGCCCATTTCCTGCTCTCGGGGCGTCGGCTCGGGTGCGTTGAAACTGTTGGCGAAAGAGAAGCCCGCAGGCTCCGTCAATGCAAAGTCCGTGGCGAACTTTTCGCGGTCCCCCACCGACACGGCCGTGTCCAGCATGCGGCCCACTTCAGACTTGTCGCAGCGGTACAGCTTGTAAAGCAGCCCGTCGGCGCCAGTGCGGAACAGCGATTCAGCCAGCAGCGGTTCGGCATTGCGCTTCTTGACGGCGGCGAACAAGTCCCCTGCATTGCGGAATTCTTCGGTACTGGTGCCTTCGACCAGTCGGAAGCGCTGGCTGGCCTTCATGGGCAGTTCGACCACACCCGCTGAAGCCGCCGCCCAGGAGGCGGACAGCAGGGCCGGGACTTCCTTGAAGAACTCAAAGGCCAGCGGCATGGTCAGCACGATGTCTGCGCCTTTCTTGCTGCGCAGCACATTCAGCGTCTCTTGCGAAAAATTGGCCATCAGCGCCGCAAATGCACCGACGCCGGCCACGGTTCGGATGTAGCCCTTGGTGCTCTTGCGAACGCCCTCCGACTTGCCCTTGTAGTCTTCCCAGGCGTTTGGATCGGTCTTGCGCAGATAGGCCAAGGCCAGGTTCTGCGCACCCAGGTCCTTGGCAAAGTCCGCCACGGACATCTTGCCCAGGGTCTCGCGCATGTAGCGCAGTTCGCCGTCGCCGTACACCTCGGCAAGATCGCCTGTCGCACCGCCCTTCAGCAACACGTCGTACAGCACCTTGGCGGCCGCCTCCCGGCGCTCGATCAGCTGACCGTATTCGTCCTCGACACCGGCAAAGTCCAGCTTGGCCTTGACCAGCAACTTGCCCGTCAGGCGAATGCCGATGATCATGGCCGCCATGGTCACCGTGCGCTGGGCCTGCTGCTGCGTGAGGCCCTTCCCCGATGGCAGCTTGATGGACTCGGACGCCAGCAGGCTGGAATCGTCCAGGAGCGTCCGCATGTGCGAGTCCAGGGCATTGAAGCCGATGGAGGCCACATAAGGCTTGATCTTGTCGTCCACCAGCTTCAAGCTGGCCTTCATCGCTTCGGCCTTGGGGTCGAAGCCGCCGCTGCTGCCGCCTTCGCTCGAGCCCAGCACCTTGCCCATGGCCGATGCCGACCTGCGCTTGGACATCAATCCGCGCAGAGCCGTCAATTCCGGCACCAGGTCGGTACCGGTGACGGTGCCCTTGGCCAACAGTGCCTGCACAGACTCGTACGGGCGCGACTGCAGCAGGTCATCTGCCGCATTGATGGCAGCCGCTGGGGCAGTGGAAGGTGCCAGCGCTTCAGCGGCAGCCTTCGGCGACTGCGGCAGCTTGGGCAGGCCCGGAATGCTTGGCAATTTCCAGTCTGCTGCGGCAGCCGGCGTCAGAGAGCAGCTCAACCAGACGGCGGCAACGAGCAGCGGCAGATGCCGTCCACCCAGACGCAAGCGTCCACGTGACTTCCGGGCAATCGGGGCCGTTTGGCAGCGGCTGTTCATTCTTCCTCCCCCTCTTTTGGCGCTCTCGCTTGTCGCGGGCGCTCGTCAAGGATGCCAGAAAAATCCAGCCGGCGGGCCAGTTGCAGGCCCCTAGCTCATCCCAATTGCCGGGTCGGCGCGGCTGGCTTCACTCGCCGAGGTAGGCTGCACGCACCTTGGGGTCGTTGAGCAGGGCCTTGGCCTCGCCCGTCATGGTGATCTCGCCGGACTCCATCACGTAGCCGCGGTTGGCCAGGCCCAGCGCCCGGCTGGCGTTCTGCTCCACCAGCAGCACGGTGGTGCCCTTGCTGTGGATGTCAGCCACCACCTCGAAGATCTTGTCCACCATGATGGGGCTGAGGCCCATGCTGGGCTCGTCCAGCAGCAGCACCTTGGGGCGCGCCAGCAATGCGCGGCCCATGGCCAGCATCTGCTGTTCGCCGCCGCTCATGGTGCCGGCCAGCTGTAGGGCACGTTCCTTCAGGCGCGGGAAGATGACGAAGACTTTCTCGATGTCTTCTTCAATGGCCGCCTTGTCGTTGCGCGTGAACGCGCCCATCTGCAGGTTTTCGACGATGGTCATGCGGGTGAAGGTGCCGCGCCCTTCCGGCACCATCACCAAGCCCTGCTTGACCAGTTCCCAGGCGCCTTGACCCTTGATGGACTTGCCCATGAATTCAATGTCGCCAGCGGCCACCGGCTGTGTGCTGGTGATGGCCTTCAGCGTGGTGGTCTTGCCGGCGCCGTTGGCGCCGATCAAGCTGACGAGTTCGCCCTGGCGGACCTCGAAACTCACGCCCTTGACGGCTTGGATGCCGCCGTAGGCGACCTTCAGGCCGGTGACTTTCAGCAGGTTTTCGCTCATCTCAGTGGCCCCCGGCGCCGAGATAAGCCTCGATCACCTTTTCGTTCTTCTGCACCTCGGCCGGATTGCCTTCGGCGATCTGCTTGCCGTAGTCCAGCACGGTGACCCGGTCACACAGGCCCATCACCAGCTTCACGTCGTGTTCGATCAGAAGGATCGTGCGACCGTCCTTGCGGATGCGGTCGATCAATTCGCGCAGCACGACCTTCTCGGTTGCGTTCATGCCAGCGGCGGGCTCGTCCAGCGCGATCAGCTTGGGGTCGGTGGCCAGGGCGCGGGCAATCTCCAGCCGGCGCTGGTCGCCGTAGCTGAGCGTGCGGGCACGGAAATCGGCATAGCGGCCGATGCCCACGTAGTCCAGCAGTTCTTGCGAACGCTGCGCAATGGCGGCTTCCTCGGCCTTGAAGCCCGCCGTGCGGAAGACCGCGCCGAACAGACCGGAATGGGTGCGCACATGGCGCCCGACCATCACGTTTTCGAGCGCGGTCATTTCGGGGAAGAGACGGATGTTCTGGAAGGTGCGCGCGATGCCCTGCTTGGCCACCTCGTGCACCGCGGTCGGCTTGTACGGCTTGCCGCCCAGCTCGAAGGTGCCGGAGTCGGGCGTGTACAGGCCCGTGATGACATTGAAGAAGGTGGTCTTGCCCGCGCCGTTGGGGCCGATCAGCCCGTAGACCTGGCCCTTCTCGATGCTGATGCCCACGTCGGACAGGGCCTGCAGGCCGCCAAAGCGCTTGCTGACACTGGCGACCTTGAGAACGGTTTCGCTCATGACTGCTGTTCCCCGTTCAGTTGGTGTTGACCGGCTGCGGCGCGGCCTTGCCGTGCTCACGTGAAGGCCACAGGCCTCGTGGGCGCATCAGCATGATGGTGATCATGGCCAGGGCGATGAGCAATTGGCGCAGGATGGACGCGTCCAGCCGGCCGCCCGTGATCTGCTGCAGAGGTCCAGCCACGTAGCGCAGGACCTCGGGCAGCGCCGACAGCATCACCGCGCCCAGGATCACGCCTGGCAGGTGGCCCATGCCGCCCAGCACCACCATGGCAACGATCATCACGCTTTCCATCAGGCTGAAGGATTCAGGACTCACGAATCCCTGGAAGGCCGCGAACATGCTGCCGCTGACGCCACCAAAGGTGGCGCCCATGCCGAAGGCCAGCAGCTTCATGTTGCGCGTGTTGATGCCCATGGCCTTGGCGGCGATCTCGTCTTCACGGATGGCCATCCAGGCGCGGCCGATGCGGCTGGTTTCCAGGCGGTGGCAGATGACCACGCTGAACACCACCAGCACCAGGAACAGGTAGTAGTACATCGTGACCGACGGGATGGTGAAGTCCCCGATCTGCAGCTTCTTGCCGAAGTTGATCCAGGGGTCGGCGTAGGGGCCGATGATCATCGGGTCGATGCGGTCCAAGCCGCGCGGACCGTTGGTGATGTTCAGCGGCTGTTCCAGGTTGTTCATGAACACCCGGATGATTTCTCCGAAGCCCAGGGTGACGATGGCCAGGTAGTCACCGCGCAACTTGAGCACGGGTGTGCCGAGCATGACGCCAGCCAAGGCTGCCAAGCCTGCCGCCAAGGGAATGATGGCCCAGATGGGCGTGTGCATGCCGCCGGGCAGCATGGAGGCGATCCAGGGGAAGTTCTCGATCAGGTGCGGGCTGGCCAAGAGCGCGTACATGTAGGCGCCCACCGCATAGAAGGCAACGAAACCCAGGTCCAGCAGCCCGGCATAGCCCACCACGATGTTGAGGCCCAGCGACAGCAGCACGTACAGCAGGGCCAGCGCCAGGATGCGCACCCAGCCGGCGCCCAGGCCGCTGGCCTGCATCAGCAAGGGCAGCGCAATCAGCCCGACGGCGGCCAGCAGGAAGACGATGATCTTGTTCTTCATGGCGAGGCTCCCTTCAGGCCCGGTCGGCAACGCGTTCACCCAGCAAGCCGGCGGGCCGCAAGGTCAGCACGAGGATCAGCGCCACGAAGGCGAAGATGTCGGCGTACTGGCTGCCCAGCACACCGCCCGTCAAGGGGCCCAGGTAGCCCGCGCCCAGGGCTTCCACCAAGCCCAGCAGGATGCCGCCCACCACCGCACCGGCCAGGTTGCCGATGCCGCCCAGCACCGCGGCCGTGAAGGCCTTCAGGCCGGGCAGGAAGCCCATGGTGTGCTGCACGGTGCCGTAGTTGGCCGCCCACATGATGCCGGCCACCGCCGCCAGCGCGGCACCGATGACGAAGGTCGCGGAGATCACCATGTCGGGCTTCACGCCCATCAGGGCCGCCACGCGCGGGTTTTCGGCCGTGGCGCGCATCGCGCGGCCCAGCTTGGTCTTGTTGACCAGGTACATCAGCGAAGCCAGGATGACCGCCGTCAGGCCCAGGATCAGGCACTGCGTGATGGTGATGACGGGCCCGCCCAGGTTGATGGGGTCAGGTGGCAGCAGCGCCGGGTAGGGCTTGGGGTTGGGCGTCCAGATGATCATGGCCAGCGTCTGCAGCAGCAGGCTCATGCCCATGGCCGTGATCAGCGGCGCCAGCCGAGGTGCGTTGCGCAAAGGTCGGTAGGCGAGCTTCTCGATCGTAAAGTTCAAGGTCGCACACACCACGATGGCGCAGACCAGCGAGATCAGCATCAAGAGCCAGCCCGGCCAGCCCGTGTCGCCCAGGGCGGTGACCACGGTCCAACTGGTCAGTGCGCCAAACATCAGCACTTCACCGTGCGCGAAGTTGATGAGGTTGATGATGCCGTAGACCATCGTGTAGCCGAGCGCCACCAGCGCATACATGCTGCCGAGCACCAGACCGTTGATGATCTGCTGGATGAAGGTTTCCATCGAGGACAACTCCTGTTTGCCGCGCTTCGCGCCGCTTGTCCAGCCCCATGCAAGAAGCTGGCCGTGCGTGCGCTCCACCGGGGGTGGAGTCGCCGCAGTGGGGCGGGATTCTAGGTGTCGCTTTCCTGCGCAAAGGGCCGGAGTTACCCCCTTGGCGCCCGAACAAACGCCGGGTTTGGCGGCCGCTCAGCGAGCTTTGTTCGCCGCGTCGTCCATGCGGCGCAGTTCGGCCAGTCGTTCGCCGATGCGCAGTTCCAGGCCACGTGCCACGGGTTCGTAGAAACGGGTGCCGGCCAGGGCGGACGGCAGGTACTGCTCGCCCGCGGCGTAGGCGTCAGCTTCGTCGTGTGCATAACGGTAGCCCTCTCCCATGCCCACGTCCTTCATCAGGCGCGTCGGCGCATTGCGCAGGTGCATCGGCACGGCTTGGGTGCCATCGCTCTGGACCTGGGCCTTCACGGCACCCCAGGCCTTGTAGACCGCGTTGGACTTGGGTGCAATGGCCAGGTAAACCACAGCCTGCGCCAACGCGAGTTCGCCTTCAGGTGATCCGAGCCGCTCGTAGACCTCGGCCGCATCCAGTGCCAGACGCAGCGCGCGCGGGTCGGCCAGGCCGATGTCCTCACTGGCCATGCGGACGATGCGGCGCGCCGCGTAGCGCGGGTCCATGCCGGCGTCCAGCATGCGCGCCAGCCAGTACAGCGCACCGTCCGGACTGGAGCCGCGCACGGACTTGTGCAGTGCGGAGATGAGGTCGTAGAAGACGTCGCCACCCTTGTCGCCGCGTCGCGTCATGCGGCCCAGTGCGGCCTCCAGATGCACGACAGTCAGTTCCTTGGCCTGGGGGTGGCTGGCGGCCGTGTTCTCATAGGCGTTGAGCAGGCGGCGGCCGTCACCGTCGGCAAAGTTGATGAACTGGGCGCGTGCGGCGCCATCGGCCGGCGGCCCAGGCAGGGAGGCCACAGCCCGGTCCAGCAGCTGGCCCAGTTCTTCGTCGGACAAGGCCTCCAGCACAAAGACCGTGGCGCGCGACAGCAGGGCCGAGTTGACCTCGAAGGACGGATTCTCGGTTGTCGCGCCAATGAAGCTGAAAAGGCCGGCTTCCACGTGTGGCAGGAATGCGTCCTGCTGCGCCTTGTTGAAGCGATGCACCTCGTCCACGAAGAGCACGGTGGCCTTGCCGACCTTGCGCAGGGCCTGGGCCTGGTCCACGGCCTCGCGGATTTCCTTCACACCCGACAGCACGGCCGACAACACGATGAAGTGCGCACCGGTGGCGGTCGCCAGCAGCCGTGCCAGGGTGGTCTTGCCGACGCCGGGCGGGCCCCAGAGGATCATCGACGGCAGACGGCCCGCATCAAAGGCCACACGCAGCGGTCGCCCGGCGGCGAGCAGGTGGCGCTGGCCCACGACTTCGTCCAGCGTGCGCGGCCGCAGGCGTTCGGCCAGCGGAACGGTGCCGGCGGCACCGACCGGCCTGGTGCCGCTGTCGTCGTCGAAAAGGGCGTCTTGCTGGGCCATGCGGCATTGTCTCCGCTCGCCAGCCTTGGCTTTGGCCTTGTCCCGCCGAAGAACTGAACCTGCAGCACCCGGCATATCCGCAAAGTGAACGCAGAAGCAAGCGCGGACACTTCGGTGCACCTGCACTGCAAGAGACATTTCCATGACTTCAATGGCCACCGCCGCCACTTCATCGGGCAACGCCGCGACCGCTCAAAACGCCGCTGCGGCTGCACAGCTGGGCAAGAGCGAATACCTGTCCTTCAAGCTCGGCACCGAGGAATACGGCATCGACATCCTGAAGGTGCAGGAAATCCGCGGCTACGAGCCGCCCACCCGCATCGCCAACGCGCCTTCGTTCATCAAGGGCGTGGTCAATCTGCGTGGCGTGATCGTGCCCATCGTCGACATGCGTCTGCGCTTCGGCCTGGACGACGTGCAATACAACGGATTCACAGTCGTCATCATCCTCAACGTGGTGGGCCGAACCGTGGGCATGGTGGTCGATTCGGTCAGCGACGTCCTGGAACTGGGTGGTGACGCCATCCGCACCACGCCGGAATTCAATGGCGCGGTCGACGCCAGCTACATCACCGGGCTGGGCACCGTGAGCCAAGGCGAAGCGATGCGCATGCTGATCCTGATGGACATCGAATCGTTGATGCGGTCACCGGAGATGGGGTTGTCAGACATGGTTTCGCACTGAACAAGCCCCCAAGCTCGCCTGCGCTCGCTACCCCCCGAGGGGGCCGTCCGCCTGCGGCCCGGCGAAGCCGGTTCCGTGGCGGGAAGCTTGGTCTTGAGCGGCCTGGCTCACTGCTCGATCACATCGGCGCCCGCAGGGGGCACAAAGCGGAATCGCTCGGCCGCCACGGGCGCGTTGGCGCTGAAACGTGCGAAATCCAGGCGCGAGCGCTGGCCAAAGCTGTCGACCACTTCCACCGCCACCAGGTCGCGACCACGGAAGCCCACTTGCATGGACTGGAAGGCACCGTCCTTGGCACGTGGCGTGGCGCTCGCCCATTCCAGCCCCTCCCGGGTGGGCTCAGGCGCCAGCGCGAAGTCGGGTTCGAGAGACGCGCCCGCCAGCAACGCGGCCGGTGTGGAGCCCAGTGCCTGTGTCAGCTTGCGCGAACTGGCCTGGTTGAGATCCGTATCAAATATCCAGACCTTCTGGCCATCGGCCACGATCAACTGCTGGAAAGGCTTGGTGTAGGCGAAGCGGAAGCGGTTGGGTCGCGCGAACTCAAAGTCACCGCTGCTCAGCTTCTTGCGCTTGCCGTCTGCCGAGGTCACCGTCTGCGTGAAGGCGGCTTGACCGCTCTTCACGTCTCTCACGAAGTCGCGCAGCGTATCGACAGCGTCCGCGTGGGCTGCAGAACAAGCGGCCAGCAGCATCACAAACATCAAATGGCGCATCACTCGTCCCTCTTCGGGATCAGGATGTCCCGGTTGCCGTTGTGTCCCATGGCGGATACGAGTCCGGCCTGCTCCATTTGTTCCAGCAAACGGGCTGCACGGTTGTAGCCAATGCGCAAATGGCGCTGCACCAGCGAGATGCTGGCGCGTTTGTTCTGCAGCACGATGGCCACGGCCTGGTCGTACATGGCGTCGGACTCGCCACCGCCGGCCGCAACCGCGTCGGACGCACCGCCCTCGCCGTCCAGCACGCCGCCTTCCAGGATGCCTTCCACGTAGTTGGCTTCGCCCTGGCTGCGCAGGTACTCCACCACGCGGTGGACTTCTTCGTCGCTGACGAAGGCGCCGTGCACGCGCACCGGCAAGCCGGTGCCGCTGGCCATGTAGAGCATGTCGCCCATGCCCAGCAAGGCCTCGGCACCCATCTGGTCCAGGATCGTGCGGCTGTCGATCTTGCTGCTGACCTGGAAGCTGATGCGGGTGGGGATGTTGGCCTTGATGAGGCCGGTGATGACATCCACGCTGGGGCGCTGCGTCGCCAAGATCAGGTGGATGCCCGCGGCACGTGCCTTCTGCGCCAGGCGGGCAATGAGCTCTTCGATCTTCTTGCCAACCACCATCATCAGGTCGGCCAGTTCGTCGATCACCACCACCACGTGTGGCAGGCGGTCCAGCGGTTCGGGTGCGTCGGGCGTCAAGCTGAACGGGTTGGGCAACTTCTCACCGCGCTCTGCGGCTTCTGCGATCTTCTTGTTGTATCCCGCCAGATTGCGTACACCCAGCTTGCTGAGCAGCTTGTAGCGGCGCTCCATTTCGCCCACACACCAATTCAGTGCGTTGGCAGCCTGCTTCATGTCCGTGACCACGGGCGCCAGCAGGTGCGGGATGCCCTCGTAGACGCTCATCTCCAGCATCTTCGGATCGATCAAGATCAGCCGCACGTCGCGCGCCTCGGCCTTGTAGAGCAGGCTGAGGATCATCGCGTTGATGCCCACCGACTTGCCAGACCCCGTGGTGCCGGCCACCAGGCAGTGCGGCATCTTGGCCAAGTCGGCCACCACCGCGTTGCCCACGATGTCCTTGCCCAGGCCCATGGTCAGCATGGACGCCGAGGCGTTGTAAACCTCGGAGCCCAGGATCTCCGACAAGCGGATGGTCTGCCGCCGTGCATTGGGCAGTTCCAGCGCCATGTAGTTCTTGCCCGGAATAACCTCCACCACGCGGATGCTGACCAAGGACAGCGACCGCGCCAGGTCACGCGCCAGGTTGACGATCTGCGAGCCCTTCACGCCCGTGGCCGGTTCGATCTCGTAGCGCGTGATCACAGGCCCAGGTGATGCGGCCACAACATGGACCTCAACGCCGAAGTCCTTCAACTTCTTCTCGATCAGCCGGCTGGTCATCTCGATGGATTCGGGCGTTACCGTCTCCTGCGGCTTTACCGACGCAGAGTCCAGCAGGTCCACCTGCGGCAGCTTGGTGTCCACCAATTCGGCGAACAGCGGCTTCTGGCGCTCCTTGGCCACTCGTTGCGACTTGGGGATGTCGACGACGGGCGTTTCGATGACGATGGGCAGTTGCTCCTCCGCCACCGCACGTTGCTCTTCGACCACGCTTTCGCGTTCGCGCGCGGCCATCTCGCCCAGGCGTTTGTCTTCGGCCAGTTCGCGCTTGTCCTGCCGGCTTTCGCGCAGGCGGTCGACACTTTCACCGATGGCGTCGGCGACCCGCAGCCAGGAAAAGCGCAAGGCCAGTGACAGCCCCACAACCAAGGCAGCGATCCAGAGAACGCCCGAGCCGGCAAAACCCAGCCAGCGCATCGACACGCCACCCAGCCAGTAGCCCAGCACGCCTCCGGAATGGCCTGTCAGCAAGGACTCCCAGCGGTACAGGCGCGTCCACTCCAGGCAGCTGCTGGCGCTCAGCAACAGCGTGAGGCCCAGCCAGAACATCCAGCGCGGCGCGCGGGGCTCGGCCGACGGCCCGCGCAGCACATGCGCCAGCGCAGCCAGCCAGGCGCGCAGCGACACCGGCACCAGCCACCAGGCAGAAAAGCCGAAGAGAAACAGCGCCAAGTCCGACAGCCGCGCGCCCAGCAAACCGGCCTTGTTGCGCATGGGCTCGCCCGTGCCAGACGTCGTGAACGCTGCATCGCTGACCTGGTGCGTGACCATCGCCAGCACAAAGAGCAGCCAAGCCAAGCCCCCCAGGATCAGCAGCGCCTGTTGGCGCCAACGGGGAGCGCTGCCTGCAGTCGCGCCGCCAGCCATCGCAGCCGTGCCGTCCGCGCCAAGGGAACCCAGGGGAAAACTCATGACCGGCATTCTGGCCGATCAGCCCAACAGTGCGCTCCCAGACTCAGTCGTTCTGCAAGCGTTCCTTGATGACCACCGAGCCGTTCTCTTGCGTTTCGATGACGCCACGTTCTTCCAAGTCCTTCATGACCCGGCTGACCATCTCACGCGACGCGCCCACCACCTTGGCCATGTCCTGGCGGCTGACCTTGTGGCGGATGATCTTCACGCCGTCCACGTCTTCGGCCATGTCCAGCAGTGTGCGCGCTACCCGGCCATAGACGTCCAGCAGAGCCAGGGACTCGATCTGGCGGTCGGCATTGCGCAGGCGCTTGACGAGGCCGCGCATGACGCCATAGCTCAAGGTGCTGTTTTCGGGCAGGCAGCGCGCGAAGTCGGCCCGCGCCAGGACCAGCATGTCGGTCTGGATCTCGGCACGCACGGTGGCGCTGTGGGGTTCGTTGTCGATGAGGCTCATTTCGCCGACGTAGTCGCCGGATTCGAGCACCGCCAGGATGACTTCCCGGCCGCGGCTGTCCGACGTCAGCACACGCGCACGGCCGTTGAGAAGGATGAAGAGCGCGTTGCTCTTGCGTCCCTGCTCCACCACCAATTCACCGCGGCGAAAGCGGCGCTTGACCACACTGTCCGCAATGGACTGCGCCTGGTCGGCGGTCAGCATGGAGAACAGGGGTACGCGGCGGATCAGGTCCAGGTTGGACAACATCGACATCGAACGGGCTCCTCTTGTTGTTGACGCTCCGAAACTGGCCTGGGGCTGTCGGTGATCTTGCGGGATCCTCGCCAAGCGCTGGGTCTGCAAGAATCTGCCTATTGTGCCCATAGCGGCCCTTGCGGCCACCCGGTCGCGCCCCGATGTCAGCATGCAGCGTCTGTTCGACGCGACGCAGCCGCCTCCACCCGAGTTCACACCGAGTTCCGACCATGACCGCACCCACACGCCACGCCCGTGTCCTCATCTTGGGCTCCGGCCCCGCCGGCTACAGCGCCGCCATCTATGCCGCGCGTGCCAACCTGCAGCCGATGCTGATCACGGGCATCGCCCAGGGTGGCCAGTTGATGACCACCACGGAAGTCGACAACTGGCCCGCGGACGTGATGGGTGTGCAGGGCCCGGAACTGATGCAGCGCTTCCTGCAGCACGCCGAACGCTTCAAGACGGAGATCGTGTTCGACCACATCCACACGGTGGACTTCAGCAAGCGACCCTTCACACTGACCGGTGACAGCGGCAGCTACACCTGTGACGCGCTCATCATCGCCACCGGCGCCAGCGCCAAATACCTGGGCCTGCCAAGCGAAGAGTCCTTCATGGGCAAGGGCGTGAGCGGCTGCGCCACCTGTGACGGCTTCTTCTACCGAGGCGACACGGTCTGCGTGGTGGGCGGCGGCAACACGGCAGTGGAAGAGGCGTTGTATCTGTCCAACATTGCCAGCAAGGTGCACCTGGTGCACCGCCGCGACAAGTTCCGCGCCGAGGCCATCCTGATTGACAAGGTCATGGCCAAGGTCCAGGCCGGCAAGATCGAACTGCACCTGTTCAACACCCTGGACGAAGTGCTGGGCGACGCCAGCGGCGTCACCGGCGTGCGGCTGCGCAGCACGGCCGACGGCGCCACCACGGACCTGGCGCTGAAGGGCTGCTTCATTGCCATCGGTCACCAGCCCAACACCGACATCTTCAAGGGCCAACTGGAGATGAAGGACGGCTACATCATCACCAAGACCGGCCTGGTCGGCATGGCGACGATGACCAGCGTGCCCGGTGTCTTTGCCGCGGGCGACGTGCAGGACCATGTCTACCGCCAGGCCATCACCAGTGCCGGCACCGGGTGCATGGCGGCGCTGGACGCCCAGCGCTTCCTGGAACAAGAGGCTGGCTGAAACGCCAGTGGCCTGAAAATCAGGCTATACTCGCGGGCTTCGCCGGAAGGGCTGCGCCAGTGGCGCGTGTTTCGACCACATTCCGGCCTCCGACCAACACACCCGTATTCAGCACTGGAGAAGCGTCATGGCACGCGTCTGTCAAGTCACCGGCAAGCGCCCAATGGTGGGCAACAACGTTAGCCACGCTAACAACAAGACGAAGCGCCGTTTCCTGCCCAACCTGCAGTACCGCCGGTTCTGGGTGGAAAGCGAAAACCGCTGGATCCGTCTGCGCATCAGCAATGCGGCGCTGCGCCTGATCGACAAGGTGGGCATTGAGCAGGTCGTCACCGACCTGCGTGCCCGCGGCGAAATCTAACCCCCTGCCAGGAGAAGACCATGGCCAGCAAAGGCGGACGCGAAAAGATCAAGTTGGAGTCGAGTGCCGGTACCGGTCACTTCTACACCACGAGCAAGAACAAGAAGACCACGCCAGAAAAGCTCGAATTCCTGAAGTTCGACCCGAAGGCGCGCAAGCACGTGCTGTACAAGGAAGTGAAGCTGAAGTAATTCAGCTTTGCCCTCAGCCTAGAACCCGCTGCAGGCGGGTTTTTTGTTGCCTGTCGCTTTGCGCCCGATCCTTGATGGAGAAACGCCCTCCTCGGCCATGAAAAAAGGGGCTCCGAAGAGCCCCTTGTGCCTGGCAGTCTGCTGGGTTCAGCGGACGACGGCGATCTGGTCGCGCTTGCCACCCTTGTAGGTGTACAGCGTCAGAGCGCCGTTCTTGACGTCACCCTTCTCGTCGAAGGAGATCGTGCCCGTCACGCCCTTGTAGCCTTCGGTCTTGGCCAGCACCGGCAGGTACTTGGCGGGGTCGGAGGAACCGGCCTTCACCATCGCAGCCACCATCACGTTGGTCGCGTCATAGACGTACGGGGCGTAGACCTGCACGTCAACGTTGAACTTCTTCTTGAAGGCCGCGTAGAAGTCGTCCATCGACTTCTTGGCGACCCCTTCCACACCACCGGCTTCGGCGCAGACCACCTGCCCGTCAGCCATGGTGCCCGCCGCCAGCTTCGGCAGTTCGCCGGAGCAGATGCCGTCGCCGCCCATGAACTTGGCTTCGATGCCCAGTTGCTTCATCTGACGCATCATCGGGCCCGCCACTGCGTCCATGCCGCCGAAGAAGACGATATCCGGCTTCTTCGCCTTCAAGCTGGTCAGGATGGCGGTGAAGTCCGTGGCCTTGTCGTTGGTGAACTCACGGCCCACGGTCTTGCCGCCGGCGGCCTTGACACCCTTTTCGAACTCATCAGCCACGCCCTGGCCGTAGGCCGTGCGGTCGTCGATGACGGCGATGCTCTTGCCCTTGAGTTGGGTCACGGCGTACTTGCCCAGGGTGCCGCCCAGGTGCACGTCGTCAGCCACCACGCGGAACGTGGTCTTGTAGCCCTGGCGGGTGAACTTGGGGTTCGTGGCCGAGGGGCTGATCTGCGGAATGCCAGCGTCGCTGTAGATCTTGGACGCGGGAATGGACGTGCCGCTGTTCAGGTGGCCGATGACGCCCACCACCTTGCTGTCCACCAGCTTCTGAGCTGCGGCCGTGCCCTGCTTGGGATCCGCAGCATCGTCTTCGGTCAGCAGTTCCAGCTTGACCTTCTTGCCGCCGATGGTCACGCCCTTGGCGTTGAGTTCATCGATAGCCATGCGGGCGCCCATTTCGTTGTCCTTGCCCAGGTGCGCAATCGCGCCGCTGGTGGGGCCGACGTGGCCGATCTTGACCACATCCTGGGCGAACACGGAACCGCCCAACAGGATGGCTGCGGCGCCGACGATCACGTTCAGCTTGACTTGCATTCAATAACCTCCAGTAAGGATTTGTCCACCAACGGACGTTGGCAAAACGAACAAGCGCGGCACGATAACCGAAAACTTCCCACCCCCGAAACGGGGCTTACGCGGGCTTTTCAAGTCGTCTCGCAACGCCCTGGCACAACGCTCGGCCCCAGCTTTTGGCCGACAGGACCCGGTAGATCAGAGCTGGGTTCGCCGTTCCAGTGCGCGCGTCACGGAGTCGTCTACGAGTTCACGCAAGGTCTGGGCCAACTCCTGTCGCGCTTCCCGGATCAGCAGATCCGCCGCGCGCGCCAAGGCAGGCGCCAGGGCTTCGCGCAGTCGCGCTTCCAACACCGTGCCGATGCGCTGCTCCAGTTCGAAGAGCACCTCGGCGCTCAATTCCGCCGCCATGCCGGGACTGGTTTGTCCAGGTATCGGGCCAGATTCCTGCGGCAGCGGGTCGTGCGGGTACAGCCCGGTTTCGTCTTCCGGAATCTGTGTGCTCGGGAATACGCTGTCGAGTTCGACCACCTCCGTCAGCGTCGGCACGCGATCAGCGGCCGGCCAGGCATCTTGATGCATGTCGCGTCCGGCCAAGGCTTCAGTCACCGCGCACACCCGATTCGTGGTGCTTCATGCGCAGCCCCAACGCCTTGTAGGCACGCCAGCGCTCGCGGCCCTCAGCGGCGTCTTCTGCCGAGACGATTTCGATCACACGGTCAACAGGTGCCTGTGGCTGCGGCATTTCGGCACCCAGGTTGACCAGCACTCGCGGCGCATCCTGCGTCTGAACTTCAAGCGACAACCACAACCGCGTGCGCTGCGCCACGGCCCGAGGCGCAGATGGCACACGCACATGGGGCACGAAGTCGCGGTCCTCAAAAGTCCACAGCAGCCGGTCCAAGGCAGCCAGCGTGGCTTCGGGCGCCGTGACCTGCACGCGCGCGCCATGCCGTGCCGCCTTGCGCAACAGGCGACAGGCAAAGGCCAGCGGCTCGCTGACACCGGTGTGGAATTCGACTTCGGTCATGCGCAAACGGCAGCGGGCTGGCGGGCCCGCCACGCCAGGTTCATTTGGCGCGGGCCAACACGAACTGAGTCAACAGCGGCACCGGC
>CAVVSC010000023.1:0-17365 GCA_963750785.1 uncultured beta proteobacterium
CCGCCCTGTGCCTCCCTTGGCCGCGCCGGACTTCCACGCCGTGCCTGCAATGTCCAGGTGCGCCCAGCGCACGCGCTTGGTGAAGCGCTGCAGGAACTTGGCGGCTGTGATCGCGCCACCTGCGCGGCCACCCACGTTGCCCATGTCCGCAAAATTGGACTTCAGCGCCTCGTCGTACTCCTCATCCAAGGGCATGCGCCAAGCCGGGTCCTGTGCAGCGTCACCAGCAGCCAGCAGCTCGGCAGCCAGCGCGTCGTCCGGGCTGAAGAGGCCCGAACGGTGGTGACCCAGCGCAATGACACAGGCGCCAGTCAGCGTGGCAATGTCCACCACCACGGCGGGCTTGAATCGCTCGGCGTAGGTCAAGGCGTCGCACAGGATCAAGCGTCCTTCTGCATCGGTGTTCAGGACTTCGATGGTCTGTCCCGAAAGGCTCGTGACCACGTCGCCCGGCTTCACCGCGCGGCCGCTGGGCATGTTCTCGCATGCCGGGATGATGCCGATCAGGTTGACCTTGGCCTTGGCGCCCGCCACCGCGCGGAGCGTGCCCAGCACGCTGGCTGCGCCACCCATGTCGAACTTCATCTCGTCCATCTCGGCCGCAGGCTTGATGGAGATGCCGCCCGTGTCGAACGTGATCCCCTTGCCCACCAGCACCACAGGCGCGTCGTGCTTGGCGCCGCCGTTGTAGCTGGCCACGATGAACTTCAAAGGCTCGTCCGAACCTTGCGCCACGCAAAGGAAGGAACCCATGCCGAGTTTTTCGCAGTCCTTGCGGTTCAGCACTTCCACCTTCAAGCCATGGTCCTTGCCGAGTTGCTTGGCCACATTGGCCAGATAGGTCGGCGTGCAGTGGTTGGCCGGCCGGTTGGCGCACTCGCGCGCCAGGGTGGTGCCGGCCGCAATGGCCTCACCCAGCTTCAGGCCCGCAGCCACTGCAGGCGCTTCGGCCTTGCCGCACACCATGTGGACGACACGCAGTTTGGCTGCCGCCGGCGCACTGGGCTTGGTCTCGCGGTAGATGTAGAGACTGTCGGTGACGGCCGCTACCAGGGCCTGGCCATGGGCCGCCGTCAGCCCGCCGAAACCCACAGCTGCAATGGCCAGGGTGCCGGTTCCACCGCTCTTCAGCGGCATCAAGCCAGCAGCCACGGCTTTCCGCAAGGCTTTGGGTGATGCGTCGCCTGAACATGCAAAAACCACACGCGATGCCTTCACGCCCGCCACACGGTGGGCGTACAGCACCTGACCACCCTTGTATTCGAAGTCCCCGTCCTTGACGGCGCGGTGCAGTTCGTCGGCCAAAGGCTTGTCCAAACTGGGAACGGCTGCTGCGGAACCGAGTACCACCAACAGGGCGTCGGCTGCCAAACCAGCAAGGCCCGAATCCGTACGCCCGGCGCCTGCTGTTTGAGTCTTGAAGTCCATAATTCCGCCTGAGCAGATAAAGCAGCGGATGTTATTCGATTCAACTGTGCGACGAGAGTTGGCAAAGGGCTTTGGTGCCACCCTGGTGGTCATCCTCACCATCGAGCTGACCATGCTCCTGATCCGCACCGTCGGCCAGGCCGCCAGCGGTGTGGTGGCGCCACAGGACGTGGTGCTGCTGCTGGGCTACGTGGCCTTGGGCCAGTTGCCCATCATGCTGACGCTGTCGCTGTTCATCACTATCGTGGTCACGCTCGGTCGCATGTACCGCGACAGCGAAATGGCCATCTGGTTCGCCAGCGGGGTGGGCTTGTCGCGCTTTGTGCGCCCTGCACTGCGCATGGCCTGGCCGGTGCTGCTGGTGGTGGCCTTGCTGCTGCTGTTTGCCTGGCCCTGGGGCAACCGCAACAGCCAGGACCTGCGCGACCGCTACCAGCAGCGGTCCGACCTGTCGCGCGTGGCGCCAGGTGTGTTCCAGACTTCGGCTGATGGCCGCCGTGTGTTCTTCGTCGAGCGCGAGAGTGCGGACGGCGTCAACGCACGCAACGTGTTCATCCTGTCGCGGCAGGACCGCGGTGAATCGGTCACTTCGGCCAGGTCAGGTCGGCTGGAAAGTGAGGGCGATGACCGCGTGCTGGTGTTGGAACGCGGCCAACGCAACGACGTGGACACCCAGAGCGGCGAACGAACCCTCTCCAGCTTCGAGGGATACCGCGTGCTGGCCGGTGAACGTGCCGTGCGCGCCGTCGAAGCGCAACCGCCGAAGGCCGTCAGCACCATGGACCTGGTACTGGAGCCCACGCCCCGCAACCAGGGTGAGCTGACCTGGCGCTTCGGCCTGCTGCTGGCTTCCGCCAACCTGCTGCTACTGGGCATTGGCCTGGCCGCCACCAACCCGCGTCGCGCCAGCAACTGGAACCTGTTGTTCGCCTTGCTGAGCTTTGTCATCTACTACAACTTCGTCAACCTGGGCCAGGCCTGGGTGGCCAGCGGCCGCATGTCGATGGGCGCCGCGCTCCTGGGGGTGCATGGCAGCGCCTTCGCTGTCGCGCTGGCCCTGCTGTGGTGGCGTGACCATGCAGCCGTGTCACGCCTGATGCCCGCGCGCAGCAAGGCGGCTGCATGAAGACTGTGCGCCGCCTGCTGTACCGCGACATTGCCGCGTCGGTGATGTTCGTGGCGCTGGCCTTTCTGTCGCTTTTCTACTTCATCGACTTTGTCGATGAGCTGGACGGCATTGGCGGCAAGGGTCGCTTCGTCGGCAAAGCCGTGCTGGCCGCGGGGCTGGCGTTGCCCGGGCACTTGTACGAGTTGTTTCCCATTGCCGTGCTGATTGGCACCATTTTCTCCATGGCGCGGCTGGCGCAGAGTTCCGAATTCACCATCCTGCGCACGGGTGGCCTGGGGCCTTGGCGGGCGCTCGGGCTGTTGGCCGGCCTGGGCCTGGCCTTTGCAGTGCTGACCTTTGTCGTGGGCGACTACCTGGCGCCGGCGAGCGAACGCGAGGCCGTTCTGTTGAAGGCGCGCAGCGCCGGTGGCCTGCGGCTGGAAGGCGCAGGCGCCTGGCTCAAGGAAAGGCGCAGCACGGCCGACGGCGAGCGCAGCTATTCCGTCAATGTCGCGGGCGCCAGCGCGCGCGGCCTGCTGGCCGGCGTGCGCATCTTTGAGTTCGACGCCGATGGCCGCTTGTTGTCGCGAACCGAAGCGCGCGAAGGCCAGGTCGGCGACGACGGCAGCTGGTTGCTGACAGACGCCAAGACGGCCCGCTGGCCCGTGGCCCGTTCTGATGAACAGCCGCACGTCTTGCTGGAACAGGCCGCCAGCTTGCGCTGGCCCAGCACGCTGAGCGCGGCGGTGGTGGCTGCTGCCGTGCTGCCGGTAGGCACCATGACGACGCTGGAACTGTGGCGCTACAGCAGCCATCTGAACAGCCAGGAACAGGCGGCGCAAAGCCACCAGATCCGCTTCTGGCGCAAGGCGCTGTACCCCTTCGCTTGCCTTGTCATGGTGGCCTTGGCCCTGCCATTTGCCTACCTGCACGCGCGCGCCGGCAGCGTGAGCCTGAAGGTCTTTGGGGGCATCCTTCTGGGCATCAGTTTTGTGCTGCTGAGCAATCTGTCGGGCCACATCGCCACATTGCGTGGCTGGACGCCCTGGGTTGCCGCGGCGGCGCCCAGCCTGCTGTACCTGCTGCTGTCCATGGCCGCCTTCACCTGGCTCGTGCGCTACCGTTAGGCCATGCACTTGACTGCCAGCACAGGCTTGATCCTCTTCGCCCACGGCGCGCGTGACCCGCGTTGGGCCGCACCCTTCGAAGCCGTGGCCACGCACATTCGCGCCGCCAGGCCAGATGTGCCGGTGCGCCTGGCCTTCCTGGAATTCATGGCACCGACACTGCCTGAAGCCGCTGCTGAATTGGTGGCCGCAGGTTGTCTGTCGATCCAGGTGCTGCCCATGTTCCTGGGTGCCGGTGGCCATGTCCGAAAGGACCTGCCGCAGCTGCTGGACACCATTCGCACCTCACACCCTGCGTTGCAGATGAGTCTGGCCACCGCCATAGGTGAAGTCGAACTCGTGACGCAAGCCATGGCCACTGCGGCGCTCCAGTTGATCGGGCCGCGGCCATGAACTTGCACCAATTCCGTTTCGTGCAGGAGGCAGTGCGCCGCAACCTCAACCTCACGGAAACAGCCAAAGCCCTGTTCACGTCGCAACCCGGCATCAGCAAGGCCATCCTGGAGCTGGAAGAAGAGCTGGGCGTGGACATCTTCGCCCGCCATGGCAAGCGCTTGAAGCGGGTCACGGAACCGGGCCAGCAGGTGCTGAAGTCCATCGAGACCATCATGCGCGAGGTGGCCAATCTGAAGCGCATCGGCGAGGAGTTCTCCAAGCAGGACCAAGGCACCTTGTCGATTGCCACCACGCACACGCAGGCACGCTACTTTCTGCCCGAACCCATCGCCAAGCTCCGCCTGCGCTACCCGCGTGTGCAAGTCGTGCTGCACCAGGGCATGCCCGATCAGGTGGCGCGCATGCTGCTCGACGACGTCGCCGACATCGGACTGGCCACCGAATCCCTGGCCGCACACGAGGACCTGATTTCGCTGCCCTGCTACGAATGGCAGCATGTGCTGGTGGTGCCCGTCGGTCACCCCTTGGCCAATGAAGAGCGCCCCAGCCTGGCACAGCTCGCCGCGCAGGCCCTTGTGCTGTACCACCCCACGGTAACGGG
Organism: uncultured beta proteobacterium; assembly: GCA_963750785.1. Classification (GTDB taxonomy): domain Bacteria; phylum Pseudomonadota; class Gammaproteobacteria; order Burkholderiales; family Burkholderiaceae_C; genus Rubrivivax. The sequence continues at coordinate 4,661 of CAVVSC010000023.1, forward strand.
CCGCACACGCATCGATCAGGCCTTTGCGCGTGCACGCCTGAAGCCGCAAGTGGCACTGGAAGCCATCGACTCCGACGTCATCAAGACCTATGTGCGGCTGGGACTGGGCATTGGCATCGTCACTGAACTGGCCATGCGCGACACCGCACTGGACATGGACCTCGTGGCACGCCCGCTGGGCCATCTGTTCGGTACCAACGTCACACGCGTGGCCTTCAAGCGCAGTGCCTACCTTCGGCAGTTCGTGCTGGCCTTTGCCGAAATGCTGTCGCCGCGCCTGACCCCTGCACTCATCGAACGCGCCATGGCTGGCCAAGGCACCGACTACCAACTCTGAACCTGCAACGATGCACGCCACCCCTACCCTGACCAGCCGCCTGCCCAAGGTCGGCACCACCATCTTCACCGTCATGTCGGCCCTGGCGCAGGAGCTAGGTGCAGTGAACCTGGGGCAAGGCTTCCCTGACTTCAACTGCGACACGGCCCTGCTGGACGCTGTGACGGGCGCCATGCGCGAAGGCTTGAACCAGTACCCGCCCATGACGGGCGTGCCGCAATTGCGCGAACGCGTGGCCGACAAGATCCAGTCGCTCTACGGCCGCCGCTATGACCCGGCCAGCGAAATCACCGTCACGGCTGGCGCGACGCAGGCCATCCTGACTGCGGTACTGGCTACGGTGCACCCGGGCGACGAAGTCATCGTGCTGGAGCCTTGCTACGACAGCTACGGACCCAACATCGAATTGGCGGGCGGCACGGTGGTGCGCGTGCCCTTGACGCCGGGCAGCTTTCGGCCGGACTTCGCCCGCATCGCGGCTGCGCTGACGCCACGCACCCGCCTGATCATCATCAACAGCCCGCACAACCCCAGCGCCACGGTGTGGACGCTGGCCGACATGGAGGCGCTGTCGGCGCTGCTGGCGCCGACCAACACACTGCTGATCAGCGACGAGGTCTACGAACACATGGTGTTTGACGGCGTGCCCCACATCAGCGCCTCGTCGGTGCCGGGCCTGGCCGAACGGGCCTTCGTGGTCAGCAGCTTCGGCAAGACCTTTCATGTGACCGGCTGGAAGGTGGGCACAGTGGCCGCGCCCGCGCCACTGAGCGCGGAGTTCCGCAAGGTGCACCAGTTCAACGTCTTCACGGTCAACACGCCGGTCCAGCACGGTCTGGCGCGCTACATGGCCGACCCGGCGCCGTACCTGAACCTGCCCGCTTTCTACCAGCGCAAGCGCGACCTCTTTCGCGCCGGGCTGGAGAAGACCCGACTGCGTGCGCTGGACAGCCAGGGCAGCTACTTCCAGCTGGTGGACTACAGCGCCGTGAGCGACTTGGCCGAGGCCGACTTCTGCCAGTGGTTGACGCGCGAGGTAGGTGTGGCCGCGATTCCGCTGTCGGTGTTCTACGAAGACGGTTTTGAGCAGCGCCTGGCGCGCCTGTGTTTTGCCAAACAGGACAGCACGCTCAACATGGCGCTGGAGCGCCTGGAGCGGCTGTAGACCGCGGACTCAGCTGCGCCGCGGCGGCACGGACGGCTGCGGCCGCTCGTCCAGCAGGTCGAAGATGCTGGTGCGGCGGTCAGTGCTGGTGAGGTCAAAGTCCACGGGCGCCGTGGGCTGGTCCTCCGGCACCTGGGTGTCCTTGAAGGCGTCGCGCTCCAGGCCCAGATAAGGCGCGGGTGAGGTGCTGCCAAACTCCGTGCCGTCAGCCATGGGCAACAGCAGGTCCACGTTGCCGGTGTCCGCGGCAGAGCGGTCCAGCAGGTCACGGGCCAGGGAATAGAGGAACAGCACTTCGCGGTAGGCGGGCAGGTCGAACAGTTCGCCACGGCTCTTGCGGAAGAGCAAGGCCTCCAGCTCGGCCATCGCGTCCAGCGGGCGCGGCCACACCTGCTGCAGACGCGGCAGCACGCCGGCGTAGTCGTCCAGCGCGCGGCCATGCGTCAGGTCAACGCCCCATTCGGGCGCGTAGGCGTTGAAGCGGTGATTGAAGCGCGAGCGCATGCGCTCGTAGGCCTCGTTGTCGTTGCGGCGGTGGTGGATCTCCAGCAGCTTCAGGTAGGGCAGCGGGCTGCCGCCACCGGTGCTGCGCAGGTGCTCCACCAGCAGGTCGATGGCCGATTCATCCTGGCCCAGCACGATGAAGAACTCGGCCTGTTGTTCCAGGTCGATCAGCTCTTCAATGGTCACGTCGCGCGGCGCTCCGGTGTCCGGCAGCGCCTGTGGCGGCAGGGGCTGCGTCCGCATCATGGACGTATCCGTGGGCTCCAGCGGCTCAGGCGGTGGCAATGTGCTGTTGGGTGGCGGCCAGGCCACTGCGGGCGCGGGCGGCGGCCAGGCAGGCGCGGCGCGTGGGCGGCTCACCCCCACGGGCGCGGCTGACGCCATCATGGGCTTCGACGTCACGAACGGCACGGGAGAAGTCGGCGGACGGCTGGCCAGTTGCTCAGTCATGGCCTGGACGGTGGGCACCATCGTGCGCGGCTCCGCCCCGGCCGCTGCGCTCCAGCCCTGCTGCCGCACCGTGTTGGCACGGCCCAGGCGCCAGGCCAGCCATGCCGCCAATGCGCCCAAAGCCCCTGCCAATCCGAGCAAGGGCCAGGTCCAGTTGTTCGAACTCTCCGAGGCCAGCAGGCGGCTGCGCAATTGGGCGGCCTGCTCAGCGCTGGACTTGGCGTCGGCACGCAACTGCTCCACCATGCGCTCCAGGACGGCCACGCGATCGGCGGAGGCAGAAGCCGCTGACGCCGCCGCGCGCGCGGCGCTGGCCGCTTGTTCGACCGCCGCCATGGCCTGCTCCACGGCCAGTGCCTCGGTCCTGCGCACCGCCGCCTCAGCCGGGTCCAGCTTCAGACGTGCGACGGGTTCCTGAGCCACGGCTGGCTTGGCGGCTCTCGCCACTCTGGCGGGTTTGGATGGACGCGGCGTGCCTGCTGCCAGTCGAGTTTCGCTCTTGGGCATTGAAGGTGCGGGCACCGCCTGCACGCTTGCGGCATTCGCCGACACGTTGCGGCCGGAGGCGCCTGGCGTTGCGCTCGGCTCCGCGGCCGGCGCGGTAGGCATTGGGGACGCCAAAGGCGCGGCAGGTGGTGCCACGACCGGCTCTGCAGGGGGAAGCACGGCGGCGAAGGCCGGCGCCAGGGACGTCGTCCCCGCTCCAGCCACGCCCGTGGCGGGCGGGTCGGCCAGCACCACATAACGGCGTGAGATCTTGGACGTGCAACCCACGGACAACTGGACGGACACGACGGGCTCGTCAATGCTGGTCTGTGTCTGCACACGCACCCGGGCCGATTCGGCGCCGGTCATCTCGACCACCGTGCGGACCAGGGGCGTCGGCACCCGACGGTCGCCGTTCATCACCTCCGCAGTCACGCATTCGGCGGCCAATGACTCGCCCGCGTCGAGGCGCACCAGGACGGCGTAATCCAGGGGTTGGCCCAGCACGGCACCGGCGGCACCGGCGCCCAGGCCCGCCGCCGAAGCGGCTGTCCCTGCCAAGGCCGCGACAAGGCCTGTCGACAAGCACTGCCAGGGACGATGTGTGTGCATGCAGTAAGGTTTGCGAGGAAGCGCGATCTCGAAGCACTCTAGCAGAGAAGCCCCCTGAGGCACCCCGGCTGGAGCCCAGTAAAGCGGTCCTTTCCGACCCCTTTGACACGCAAGCGGCCCTGCGGTGTGCAGGGCGCCACACTCAAGCCGACTCGCTGCGGATCAGGCGTCGTATCCCGGGTTGCGCCTGTCCAGCCGGCGCAGCAGGCCCGGCCAGGTCAGTGATGAGCCCAGGCCCTTGGTCACGGCAGCCGCCTGCTGCCGGGCCGTGGCAATGATGCGCGGGTCCACGGAAACCAGTTCCGTACCACCGGCCATGGCGCGGACCTGGATCGTGCAGACCGTCTCAAAGAGGTACATGGACAGAAACGCATCGGCCACGCTGGCACCCACGGTCAGGAGACCGTGGTTGCGCAGCATCAGGAAGTTGCGTTCGCCCAGGTCGGCCACCAGGCGCGGCTTTTCATCGTCTCGCAGGGCCACGCCTTCGTAGTCGTGGTAACCCAAGGAACTGAGGACAAAGATGGATTGCTGAGACAGGGGCAGCACGCCGGCCTTCTGGGCCGACACCGCAATGCCATTGAGCGAATGCACGTGCAGCACGCAGCCCGCGTCGTGCCGCGCCGCATGCACCGCGCTGTGGATGGTGAAGCCAGCCGGGTTGACCTGGAATGGCGAGTCGTCGAGCTTGTTGCCCTGGGCGTCCACCTTCACCAGGCTGGATGCGGTGATCTCCTCGAACATGAAACCGTAGGGGTTGATCAGGAACTCGCCTGAGTGCTCACCTCCCGGACCTGGCACCCGCGCGCTGATGTGCGTGAAAACCAAGTCGTCCCAGCCGAACAAGGCCACCAGACGGTAGGCCGCCGCCAGGTCCACGCGCTGCTGCCATTCGGCGTCGGAGACCTGGCCGTGGCGCGTGGCAATGGCGGGTGGGTGCGCGGTCATGAGGGACTCCTTGAATCAAGCGCCTTCAGGCGCACTAGCATCGGTGGCCCATCCTCTCTCAGCTGTCGCATCAGGGACAAGCCATGAATACCCCGGCTCTTACACTGGAAGAACAACAAAACATCGAGACAGGTCCGTGGTTCAGCAAGCTCTCACCCAAGCTGCAGGGCGCGATCCTGTCCCGCACGCTGGTGCGGCGGCTGAGCGACGGCGACCCGTTGGCCACACGCGGCTCGGAAGCCGCCGAATGGTGCGGCGTGGCGCGCGGCGCGGTGCGGATCAGCTCGGTGTCACTGTCGGGCAAGCAAGTCACGCTGACCTACGCGGAACCCGGCACTTGGTTCGGCGACATCGCGCTCTTCGACGGCCTGCCCCGCACGCACGACGCCGACGCGCATGGCGCCACCACCATGCTCGTGGTCCGCAAGCCCGATTTCAAGGACCTGCTAGCCCAGCACACCGAGCTGTACGACGCGCTCTTGCGTCTGAATTGCCGCCGCCTGAGGCTCATGTTCAACCAGTTCGAGGACCTCAACACCCGGCCCCTGCAAGCACGCCTGGCCAAGCAGTTGCTGCTGCTGGCCAAGAGCTACGGCATTGCGCAAGGCGAAGAGATCCGCATCGGTCTGGCGCTGGCGCAAGAAGATCTTGCACAGTTGCTGGGTGCGTCACGGCAACGCGTCAACCAGGAGTTGAAGGGCTTCGAACGCGAAGGCGCGGTGCGCGTGGAACCTACGCGTCTGGTGGTGTTGTCGCGCGAAAAACTGCTGGTCATATCCGACCGTTGAACTGAAGGCTGAACGGGCCCAGATACCATGGAACATTTCACCGGCACCAAACCCGTCGCCCAGAGTCATTCATTTGACGTGGTAGCGCTGCAGTCCCACCTGCAGCAACACCTGCCCGGATTCCAGGGTCCCTTGAGCGTGGAGCAGTTCAAGGGCGGCCAGTCCAACCCCACCTACAAGCTCCTCACGCCGGGCCAGTCCTACGTGATGCGCACCAAGCCCGGACCCGTGGCGAAGTTGCTGCCTTCCGCGCACGCCATCGAACGCGAATTCCGTGTCATGCGCGCCCTGCATCAGACGGCGGTGCCGGTGCCGCGCATGGATTTGCTCTGCGAAGACGAATCGGTCATCGGCCGGGCCTTCTACGTCATGGAATTCATGGACGGCCGGGTGCTGTGGGACCAATCGCTGCCTGGCATGAGCCAGGGCGAGCGGGGCGCGATCTACGACGAGATGAACCGCGTGATCGCAGCGCTGCATGGCGTGGACGTGAACGCCATCGGGCTGACCAGCTACGGCAAACCTGGCAGCTACTTCGAACGCCAGATCGGCCGCTGGAGCAAGCAATACGTGGCATCGGTGACTGAAGAGGTCGTCGAAATGGACCGGCTCATCGAATGGTTGCCGACCCACATGCCGGCCACTGCACGCGACGAGACCCAGGTGTCCGTGGTGCATGGCGACTTCCGGCTGGACAACATGGTCTTCCACAAGACCGAAAACCGCGTGGTGGCGGTGCTGGACTGGGAGCTGTCCACCTTGGGCCACCCGCTGGCGGACTTCAGCTATCACTGCATGGCCTGGCACATCCCACCTGGCACCTTCCGCGGCATTGGCGGACTGGACCACGCGGCGCTGGGCATTCCTACCGAAGCCGACTACATCCGCCGCTACTGCGAGCGCACCGGCCGGGCCAGCCCCGAAGCGCTGGCCGCGGACTGGAACTTCTACCTGGCCTACAACCTTTTCCGCTTGGCCAGCATCACGCAAGGCATTGCCAAGCGGGTGGTCGACGGCATCGCATCCAGCGCGCAGGCCCGCACCACCGGTTCGTCCACACGGCCACTGGCCCAGATGGCCTGGGGCTTCGCGCAGCGCGCCACCCGTTCCTGAGGAGCAAGACCACATGGACTTTTCATACTCACCGCGCACCCAGGAACTGCAGGCGCGCTTGAACGCCTTCATGGCGGCACACGTCTACCCGGCCGAGGCCCGCTACCTGGAGGAGATCGAAGCCAATACCCGGGCCGGCAAGCGCTGGACGCCCTTGCAAGTGATTGAAGAACTCAAGCCCAAGGCACGGGCCGCGGGTCTGTGGAACCTGTTCCTGCCACCGCATGCAGACGGTGCCGGCGCCAAGGGCGATGCCGAATTCACCTTCGGCCTGAACAACCAGGACTACGCGCCGCTGTCCGAGATCATGGGCGCCGTGCCCTGGAGCAGCGAAGTGTTCAACTGCTCGGCGCCCGACACCGGCAACATGGAAGTCTTCGCCCGCTACGGCACTGCCGAACACAAGGAGCGCTGGCTCAAACCCCTGCTGGAAGGCAAGATCCGCAGCGCGTTTGCCATGACGGAACCGGCGGTGGCGTCGTCTGACGCCACCAACATCCAGGCCGACATCCGCCGCGAAGGCGACAGCTACGTCATCAACGGACGCAAGTGGTGGACCAGCGGCGCGGGAGACCCGCGCTGCGCGGTGTACATCTTCATGGGCAAGACCGACGCCAACGCGCCCAGGCATTCGCAGCAGAGCATGATCGTCGTGCCTGCCGACGCACCTGGCATCAAGATCCTGCGCCCTCTGTCGGTCTTCGGCTACGACGACGCGCCCCACGGCCACATGGAGGTCGACTTCATCAACGTGCGCGTCCCCGCCGATGCCATTCTGCTGGGCGAAGGGCGCGGCTTCGAGATCGCGCAGGGCCGCCTCGGGCCGGGCCGCATCCACCACTGCATGCGACTGATTGGCATTGCCGAGCGCTCACTGCAACTGATGTGCGAACGCGCCGTCAGCCGCACGGCCTTTGGCAAGACCATCGCCCAGCAGACGGTGACGCAGGAACGCATTGCCGAAGCGCGCTGCATGATCGACCAGGCCCGCCTGCTGACCTTGAAGGCCGCGTGGATGATGGACCTGGCCGGCAACAAGAGCGCCAAGGCCGAGATCGCGATGATCAAGGTGGTGGCCCCCAACATGGCCTGCCAGGTGATCGATTGGGCCATGCAGGTCTTTGGCGGCGCCGGCATGAGCCAGGACACGCCGCTGGCCTATTTCTACACGCTCAGTCGCACGCTGCGCTATGCCGACGGTCCGGACGAGGTGCACCGCAACGCCATCGCCAAGATCGAACTTGGCAAGTTGATGCCCAAGACCTGAAATCCCAGAGGCGGTCGCCCGCACGCCCAGGCTCAGGGCGTGCGCTCGTCGCCGGGCAAGGCGCTGCTGCTCCAGGCGCTGGCCTGTGTGGTGGGCGACGCAGCGTCGGTGCCATCGCTGGCCACGCGGCGAGCTTCACGCATGGCGGTTTCGAAGAGCCGCAGCCAGGCCTGGATGGAGGCGATGTCCGCGTCGCGCAGTGCCGTTCTCAGCATCAGGCGGCCGCGGCCGATCATCAGCACGACCGGGGTCTCGACGTCCAGGCGCATCGCAGTCAGGGCCTGCGTCAACGGCCCCAGAAGCCACTGGTTCAGCCACACCTTGGAACTGGCCAGCGCGATGTAGCGGTCGCGCAGTTCGGGCATGTCGCTGCCCGAGACCTTGGAGTACATCACCAGCCAGCGCATTTCTGGCGGCGTCTGGTTGTCGATGCGGGTCTGCACGCCTTCCACGTACTGGTCGAAGACGTCTTTCTCCATCTTCTCCTGCAGCATGCGGTTCATCACCAGTGCCTGCAGTTCGGAGGGCAGGCCCATTTCCGCGCGGATCCGCAGTTCATGGCCTTCGATGTAAGGCCGTTGCGAAGGACCCCACTCCAAGCGCCAGGCCGCGGTGCCCAGCTTGCCGTCAACGACAAAGCCTTCGTTCTGCACCACGCGGTAGGTGTACTGGCGTGACGCGGCCCACGGAGCGATGCCGTCCCATTCATCGGTGGGTGCGTCGGGCCCCGAGAACAGACGCTTCAATCCGTCGAGCATGATCTAAAGTCCATTGAACCGCTGCGCCACCGTGCGCTGTGGCGCAAGCCCCTGGGAGGACGACGATGATCCAAGTGTATTCGTGGCCCACGCCCAATGGCCACAAGCTGCACATCATGCTTGAAGAGTGCGGCCTGCCGTACCGCGTGCATGCCGTCGATATAGGGGCCGGCGACCAGTTCAAGCCGGAGTTTCTGGCCATCAGCCCCAACAACAAGATCCCAGCCATCACCGACCCCGATGGCCCGGGTGGCAAGCCCATCTCGTTGTTCGAGTCCGGCGCCATCCTGCTGTACCTGGCCGGCAAGACGGGCCGATTCATGCCGGACGATGTGGCCGCGAAGTACAAGGTTCTGGAGTGGCTGATGTTCCAGATGGGCGGCGTGGGGCCGATGCTGGGACAGGCCCACCACTTTCGCATCTACGCGCCGGAAAAGCTGCCCTATGCCATTGACCGCTACACCAACGAGGCCCGGCGACTCTACGGCGTGATGAACAAGGAGTTGGCCAACAGCAAGTACATCGCGGGCCCCACCTACAGCATTGCCGACATCGCCATCTTTCCCTGGCTGCGCAGTTGGAAGAACCAGGGCATCGACTGGAGCGACTACCCGCACCTGAAGGGCTGGTTCGACGAAATCGCGGCACGGCCCGCCGTCATGCGCGGCGTGGAGGTGCTGGCGGGCGCCCGCAAACCCGTCACTGACGACCGGTCACGCGAGGTGTTGTTTGGTGCCACCCAATACATGCGCCACTAGACCCGGACGCGGGCCACTTCGCAGTGCGGGACAATGCGCGCCGACTGCCCGTAGCTCAACTGGATAGAGCACCAGCCTTCTAAGCTGGGGGTCGGGGGTTCGAGTCCCTCCGGGCAGGCCACATGCGGCGCCCCAACGCATCTGGATGGGCATACAGTACTGCATGCTCGCTGACCCGATCCTGGCCGCGCTCAACCCCGAGCAGGCCGCAGCCGCGTCCCACGACCCCGCGGGTGCGCCGCTCCTGATCATCGCCGGCGCTGGCACCGGCAAGACCCAGACCCTGGCCACGCGCCTGGCCTGGCTGGTGAACCAAGGCGCTGACCCGCAGCGTGTCCTGCTGCTGACCTTTTCGCGCCGCGCGGCGGGTGAGATGGCACGACGGGCCGGACGCCTGCTGCACCAGTCCCGCGGCCTGCCCGCCGACATGCCGACACCCGTGCTGCCCTGGTGCGGCACCTTCCACAGCGTGGCCGTACGTCTGCTGCGTGAAGAATCGGCGCACATTGGCCTGAACGCTGGCTTCACGGTGCTGGACCGCGCCGACGCGCAGGACCTGCTGGCCCAGACGCGCCAGGACCTGGGCCTGGCGGACCGCGAACACCGCCTGCCCCTGGCCGCCACCTGCGCGGCCATCCTGTCGCGCTGTCTCAACACACGCACGAATCTGGCAGACGCCGTGGCAACGCAGTGGCCCTGGTGCATGGGCCATGAGGCCGACCTCAAGCGGCTCTTCGAAGGCTACGCAGAGGCCAAGCGCCAGCAGCACTCGCTGGACTTTGATGACCTGCTGCTGGCCTGGTGGCACCTGATGCAGCAAGCGACGCTGGCCGACCGCATCCGCGCACGTTTTGACCATGTGCTGGTGGACGAGGTGCAGGACATCAATCGCCTGCAGGCCGACATCCTCCACGCGCTGAAGCCGCTAGGGGCCGGACTCACTGCCGTGGGTGATGACGCGCAGAGCATCTACGCCTTCCGTGGCGCCGACGTGAAGCATGTGCTGGACTTTCCGCAGCGCTTCAATCCGCCCGCCACGCTGCGGCTGCTCACGCAGAACTACCGCAGCACGCCGGAGCTGCTGGCCGCTTCCAACGCCACCATTGCGCTGGCATCAGAGCGCTTTCCCAAGCAGTTGTGGAGCCAGCGGTCGGCCGGATGCAGGCCGCGCTTCCTGACCGTGGAGGACGAAGCCGCGCAAGCCCATGGCGTGGCCGACGCCGTGCTGCTGGCGCGCGAGAACGGCTTGCGCCTGATGCGCCAGGCTGTGCTGTTTCGCACCGGCACGCACAGCCTGGCGTTGGAGTTGGAGCTGACCCGCCGCGGCATCCCGTTCGTCAAGTACGGCGGCCTCAAGTTCATGGAGGCCGCCCATGTGAAGGACGTGTTGGCCGTGCTGCGCTGGGCGGACAACCCGGCCTCGCGCCTGAGCGTCCTGCGCGCGGCGCGCCTGGTGCCTGGCATGGGCCCGGCCAGCGTGCGCCGGTTGCTGGACCACGCAGGCCCCGTTGAGACCTTCAAGTCGCCCGGCGCAGCGGTCACTGCCTGGGCCACGCTGGTGGCCTTGTTGCAGCACTTGCGCAGTGGCAGCGCAGCCTGGCCTGACGACCTGCAGCGCGTGATCGACTGGTACCAGCCGCAGCTGGAACGACTGCACGACGACGCTCGGGTCCGCAGGGCCGATCTGGACCAGCTGGCCGCCATTGCACCCACGCACAAGAGCCGCGAGCGCTTCGTCACCGACCTGACCCTGGACCCGCCTGCAGCCAGCAGCGACGAATCAGGCGTGCCGCACCGCGACGAGGACTACCTGATCCTGTCCACCCTGCATTCCTCCAAAGGGCAGGAATGGAACGCGGTGCACATCCTGAACGTGGTGGATGGCTGCATGCCGGCCGACATGGCCACCGGCAGCGCGGCAGAAATCGAAGAAGAGCGTCGCCTGCTCTACGTCGGCATGACCCGCGCGCGCGACGAGCTGACCCTTTGGGCGCCGCAACGCTTCCACGTCACGCAACAGCGCAAGCTGGGCGGCCGGCACCTCTACGCGCTGCGCAGCCGCTTTCTGGCCGACAGTGTCCTGCAGCACTTCGACACGGTTCTGGCGGTGGAGGCCATTGACGACCTGAGCGGGGAGACACGAACCGAAGCGCTGCCCGAGCCTGGGCCGCTGGTGCTGGACTTGCAACTGGCTCTGCGGCGCGGGGTCCACGACCTGTAGGTCCGTCGCGCACTGCGGGCCCCTAGGGCGCGGGTTGGCGATCAAGGGCAGGTGAGGACTGTGCCCTGGCGTGTGCAATAGCCCCGCGGGCCCAGCAGGTTCGGCCCCTGCTGCTGCAGACGGGTGCCGTCGCTCGCCCAGCAACCCAGCGCGTCGCAGCTGACCACGCTCAGCAAGGGCGCCGGACTTGCGCTTGCGGGGGCGCGGCCTGGCAGTTGGACTGCCGCTGCCGCTGGGGCGGGCCGTGAGATTCCGGGGGCAGGCGCTTTCGGCTGAACCCGCGCGCCGGGGGACTGCAGCGCGCCGTCCACTTCACTCAGGCAGGCTCGAGCGGCGGCCTTGCGCAGCGCCAGCAGGCGTGCCGGCGGCGCGGCGGGACTCAGCGGAGCCGTCTGTCGGCGGGAAAGTACGGCGTCTTCTTCTTCTGAAAGCTCATTCAGCGCATCGGTGCACCCGGGTGCACGCAAGGGATCACCTTCCCGCCCAAAGGCAGGCGACAAGGCCAGCACAAAGGCAAGCGGCAGCATCAGGCGCATGGTGGTCGGACACCCGGCGAGCCGGTAAGTTCAAGCGCGCGCCAGAAGCTGGCGTCTGCCAGCGCTGATACCTCGGTGTCATGGTGGCGGGCCATGGGCCCGCGCTCAATGAACGGGACCGATCAATGAAGACGTGAGGCCCCCATGAGCACATCGCCATCCAGCTTCGAATTGCGCTTCACTTCGCTCTTCAACGAGGGGCGCGGGTTCTCATTAGACAGGTTCCACTTACAGCAAGTATATCAATGGCACCACGGCGAACGCCGGGGCGGCGCATGTGGAGGCGGGCGTATCGCAGCTGCGGATGACCACTGCAAATGCCAAGGCGATCGGCTTGCTGGCCGCCAATAACCCGGTTGCGGATGCCGCAATCACTTTCAGCAGCCTGTTTGCTTTCGACTTCAACCGGAGCAACGGGATAGGCGCGGGCCTGTATGACTTCATTGGCATCGCTATCCATGAACTAGGCCATGCCCTGGGATTTACCAGTGGCGTGGACATACTCGACGCCAACGGCAACGGAAAAACGGGCCAGTACCTTGATGTCGCCTACGACCCCTATGCGACCGTGCTCGACTTCACGCGTTGCTCTGCAGCGAGCCAGGCTGCCGGTGCCAATATGGACTGGACCATAGGAACTGCCCAGAAGGACTTCGCGATCAATGGCAGTTGCACGCCGCTGATTAGCAATGCCTGGTCGACCGGGGTGAATTTTGGTGACGGCAGTCAGGCGAGTCACTGGAAGGATAACTTAGGCATCGG
>CAVVSC010000024.1:0-8652 GCA_963750785.1 uncultured beta proteobacterium
CGCCACACCTTCCACGCTCATGGACATGTAGATGACAACCCGGTCACCCTTCTTCACGCCACGCGCCTTCAGCGCGTTGGCGAACTGGCTCACCTTGGCCAGCATCTGGCTGTAGGTGACCTTGGTCACCGCGCCGTCATCGGCCTCGAAGATGATGGCCGTCTTGTCGCCCAGTCCGCGTTCGACATTGCGGTCCAGGCAGTTGTAGGACACGTTCAGCGTGCCGTCTTCAAACCACTTGAAGAACGGCGCCTTGGAACTGTCCAGCACCTTGGTGAAGGGCGTCTTCCAGCTCACGAATTCGCGCGCCAGGCGGGCCCAGTAGCCTTCGTAGTCGCGCTCGGCTTCGTCGCACAGCGCGTTGTAGGCGGCCATGCCCGACACACGGGCTGCAGCCACCAGGGCGGCGGGCGGCTGGTGGGTTTTCAATTCGGTGGGCTGGGTATCGCTGCTGCTGGACATGGTTTGTCTCCTGGTGTCCTGGTTTCTGAGATCTGGAATAGCACTTGAAACTGGTGCGGAAGCTAAGGGGGGGCTCTGACGGACACCTGACGCGCCGTGCCTTTGTTCACAGACCGTGAATCTACAATTTGCCCATGTCCACGCCACCCCCGAAAGACCCCAGGCAGCGCCTGTCGCCCCTGGCCAACGTCATTTTTGCCAGCCGCTGGCTGCAATTGCCCCTGTACCTGGGCCTGATCGTCGCCCAGTGCGTCTACGTCTTCCACTTCTGGGTGGAACTGGTGCACCTGGTAGAAGCCGCCTTCGGGAATGCCGATGCCCTGGCGCTTCTGGTCAAGAGCATTGGCTACAAGAGCGACCTTGCCGTCAGCGGGCTGAACGAGACCATCATCATGCTCGTGGTGTTGGCCCTGATCGACGTGGTGATGATCAGCAACCTGCTCATCATGGTGATCGTGGGCGGTTACGAGACCTTTGTGTCGCGCCTGAACTTGGAAAACCACCCGGACCAGCCCGAATGGTTGAGCCACGTCAACGCCAGCGTGTTGAAGGTCAAGCTGGCCACCGCCATCATCGGCATCAGCAGCATCCACCTGCTGAAGACCTTCATCAACGCAGCCAACTATGAAGAAAAGGTGCTGCTGTGGCAGACGGTGATCCATGCCGTCTTCCTGCTGTCGGCCCTGGCCATTGCGATGACGGACCGCGTGATGTCCCACTCCACACCCGACAAGCACTGAACCGGAGCCGCCTTCCATGAGCACCCCCATCCGCCAAGCCGACCTGATCGACAGCGTCGCCGCTGCGCTGCAGTACATCAGCTACTACCACCCGGCCGACTTCATCAGCCACCTGGCCCGCGCCTACGACCGCGAACAGAGCCCGGCCGCCAAGGACGCGATTGCGCAGATCCTGACCAACAGCCGCATGTGCGCCGAAGGCAAGCGGCCGATCTGCCAGGACACCGGCATCGTCAACGTCTTCCTGAAGATCGGCATGGACGTGCGCTTTGAAGGCTTCACCGGCAGCGTGGAAGACGCCGTCAACGAAGGCGTGCGCCGCGCCTACCTGAACAGCGACAACCCCTTGCGCGGCTCCATCCTGGCCGACCCCATCTTCGAGCGCAAGAACACCAAGGACAACACGCCAGCGGTCATCCACATGACCGTGGTGCCCGGCAACAAGCTGGACGTCACCGTCGCGGCCAAGGGCGGCGGCAGCGAAAACAAGAGCAAGCTGGTCATGATGAACCCCAGCGACAGCATCGTCGACTGGGTGCTGAAGACCGTGCCCACCATGGGCGCCGGCTGGTGCCCGCCCGGCATGTTGGGCATTGGCGTGGGCGGCACCGCCGAGAAGGCCATGCTGCTGGCCAAGGAAGTGCTGATGGAGCCGCTGGACATGTTCGACCTGCTGGCCCGCGGCCCTACCAGCAAGCTGGAAGAACTGCGCATCGAGCTCTACGAGAAGGTCAACGCGCTGGGCATTGGCGCGCAGGGCCTGGGCGGCCTGACCACGGTGCTGGACGTGAAGATCGCCACCTACCCCACGCACGCCGCCGGCAAGCCAGTGGCGATGATCCCCAATTGCGCCGCGTCGCGCCACGCCCATGTGACGCTGGATGGCAGCGGCCCGGCTTTCATGGACGTGCCCAGCCTGGACTTGTGGCCCAACGTGAACTGGGCGCCGGACTACAACAAGAGCAAGCGTGTCGACCTCAACGCCCTCACGCCGGCCGAAGTGGCCAGCTGGACACCGGGCCAGACGCTGCTGCTGAACGGCAAGATGCTCACCGGCCGCGACGCCGCGCACAAGCGCATCCAGGACATGCTGGACAAGGGCGAAAAGCTGCCCGTGGACTTCACCAACCGCGTCATCTACTACGTGGGTCCAGTGGACCCGGTGCGCGACGAAGTGGTCGGCCCTGCAGGCCCCACCACCGCCACACGGATGGACAAGTTCACCGAGATGATGCTGGCCAAGACGGGCCTCATCGCCATGGTAGGCAAGGCCGAACGCGGCCCGACCGCCATCGAAGCCATCCAGAAGCACAAGAGCGCCTACCTGATGGCCGTGGGCGGCGCCGCCTACCTGGTGGCCAAGGCCATCAAGGGCGCCCAGGTGCTGGGTTTCGCCGACCTGGGCATGGAAGCCATCTACGAATTCGACGTGGTCGACATGCCTGTGACCGTGGCCGTGGATGCCAGCGGCACCAGCGTGCACAACACGGCGCCCAAGGAGTGGCAGTCGCGCATCGGCAAGATTCCGGTGGCGATCGGCTGACAGGGCCGCTGAACCGGCCCGGGTGACGGGCCCGCGGCCAGGTCGCCAGGCCGAACTGGTCCGCGCGCAAGGCCGTTTGGACCATGCAGGCAGCGGTTCGTCGCACGGCGCTGGGCGTCGGCAGGTGACGTGCAGATGATGCGCGGCCATGAATGCCAGCCCTGCCGCCACACCCAGCGAAACGGGTGCCCCACCCGCCAGCCGCCCTGCGCTGCGCACACCGCTGCACAGAGTCGAATCGCTGCCGGCGGCGCCACGCCAATCGCCTGCTCCAGGCTTTGCGCGCACCAAGATCCAGGCGCCCCGGGTGCGCGGGAGCGCGCTGATCGCCCGGCCCGCGCTGGAGGCGCGCTTTGCGCAGGCGCTCCAGAACCACAGCCTGGTGCTGCTGAGCGCACCGGCAGGCTTTGGCAAGAGTTCTCTGCTGGCGCGTCAGATGGCGCAACTGCCAGAAGGCACGGCGGTGGCGTGGGTGGGTTGCGATGCCGACGACTCGCCGCTTCAGTTGCTGCACTGCCTGGTCGCCGCACTGGAGCCGCACGACCTGCCCTGGCGAACCGACCCCGAAGTGCTGATGGCCTCGGCCACCAGCGCCAGCTCGCGCGAGGCACGGCGCGCCATCGTGGCCGAACTGATCAACGCGCTGGACGCCTGCGACGTACCACACGGCCTCATCGTGGTGGACGACCTGCACCGCGTCCGGCACGGCATGGTCTACCAGTTCCTGGAATTGCTGCTTGAGCGATTCACGCCGCGCTGGACCCTGGTCATCGCGTCACGCGAGGAGCCGCCTCTGCCACTGGCCCGTTTGCGTGCAGCAGGCGAACTGGCCGAATTCCACGCTGCCGACCTGCGCTTTGATGCCCAAGAATCCTGCCAGCTGGCCGCCCGCGCCGGCGTGGACGCGGGGGCAGCACACGCACTGCACGTGCGCACCGAAGGCTGGCCGGTCGGCCTGCGCCTGGCGCTGGACCTGCAGCGCGACGGCGGCCCACGGCCGGGCGCGGGCGCGCACTTGATCGACCGCCGCGTCTTCGACTTTCTGGCCACCGAAGTGCTGGGCCGCTTGCGACCGGATCTGCGCGACTTTCTGCTCGCCTGCGCCGTGCTGCCGGAACTAACCGCCACGCGCTGCGCCGCCGTCACCGGTGACGCCCAGGCCGCGCAGCGCCTGGACGAGATCGACCGCGCTGGACTCTTCGTCACGCCGCTGGACTGCACTGAGCCCACCTGGCGCTTGCATGAGCTTTTTCGCACTGCGCTGGAACAGCGCCTGCGTATGGACCAGCCCGAAGCCCTGCCCCGCCTGCTGCAACGCGCCGCAGCGGCGGAGCCGGATCCTGCCCGCCGCATCGGCTTTCTGCTGCAGGCCCAGGACTGGGCAGCAGCTGCCGCAGAATTGCGCGCCCAGGCGCCGGGCCTCATCACCGGCGGCGCGTCCAGCGTGCTGGCGCACCTGCTGGACCGCTTTCCAGCCGACCAGCGCGAACATCAGGCCGACCTGCTCCTGACGCAGGCGCTGGCCGGCTGGGGCCGCTGGGACTGGACACAGATGCACCAGGCCGCGCAACGCGCAGCCCTGGCGTGCCGACGCAATGACCGGTCCGAGGATGCGCTGGAGGCCGAAGGCTACGCGCTGGTCGCCTTGCGGGCGTCAGGCCAGCGCGAAGCCAGCCTGCAGTCGGCGCAGGTGCTGGAACACGCCGTGGCGCAGCAGGTGGACCGCCGCGCCTGGCAGTTCGCACCCATCACCGGGAACGAACCTGGCTACGTGGCCACGGCGCTGCTCGCCCTGGGCCGGACCTGGGACGCCTTCGACGAAGGTCGCCTGAACGAACTGCCCGGCTTGCTGGACGAACAGATGTCCCTCCTGGACCACAGCACCGGCGCCGACAGCCTGTTCCGCAGCCTGCCCCTGCCTGTCTACCAGGGACTGGCCGGCATGCACGCCCCCATGCAGCGTTACGTGCAATGTGTGCTGACCCGCACCGACCGCATCCCTGGCGAGCTGCGCACCTTGGCTCGCGGCCTGCAGGGCGGCTTGCGCCTGTGGTCCGGTGACGTGGCTGGTGCGCTGGTGGACTTGCAGGACGCGGCGGAGGACACCCGCTGGCGTGACCACCCGCTGCGCCTGAGCTTGTACGTGCACCCGTCCATGCATCTGGCCCAGGCGCTGCAAGGCGAGCGCACTGCACTGCGCGCCAGTGCCACACACTTCCAGGGCCTGGTGCAGCGCGCCGCGCTCGTACCGGCGCTCCAGCACCGCCTGGACATCGAAATCTTTACGCTGGCGCGTTGGCTGCTGTGCGCCGGCTGCGACGTCGAAGCGCGCCAGTTGTTCCTGAGCCTGCCCACGACACCGCCGCCGCATGAGCGCCCCGTATTTGCGCGGCAGCGCCAAGCGCTGGGTGGCTACCTGGCCTTGCTGGAGCAACAGCCGGACCGTGCACTGGCCCAGTTCGAACCGTTGCTGAAAGACCCCGTACTGGACCTGCGCGGCCTGCGCACGGAACTGCACCTGCGTGTGGCGCGGCTGCGTCTGGCCCAGGGCGATGCGTCGGCCGCGGCCGACACGCTGCGCCCGCTGTTCGCCAGTGCGGGCCACGGCGCCGTGGGTCCTGCCTCTGGCGCGGGCCACGCTGTGCTCTGGCTGGCTGGACCGCAGGTCCTGCGTGCCTTGGCCGATACGGACTGGAGCGGTCACCTGACCGTTGCCGCGGCACAGAGCGTGGCGCTGTGGGCCACGCAGGCCGAATCCTTGCGGGGCCAGGCTGCGGACATGCGGCGGGTGGCTGGGCCTGCGGCGACCCTGCAGACCGGCACGCCGATGGCGGACGACGCCAAGACCCTGTCGGCGCGGGAATGGGACGTGTTGGGACGATTGGCCGAGGGCGACAGCAACAAGCTCATCGCGCGCGCCTTCGACCTGTCGCCGCACACCGTGAAGCGGCATGTGGCCAACATCCTGGACAAGTTGGCGCTCAACTCGCGTGGACAGGCGGCGGCCTGGTACCACGCGCACGCCGAAACGGCCTGAGCAGCGCGCCTCGCCCCGTTCGCGCCGGGCCCGCATGGCCCGCGCGCCGACCCTGCACAGCGGCGCGCATCCGGGCCCGCGCATCGAATTGACGGTTCAGCCGCTGCTTCAGGCGCCTCATCAGGCGCAGCCTGAAGGCCTGCCCGCGGCACCGACTGTCTGCCTGCAGGCCGACCATGGCCCGTTCGAGAAGCCCTTCAATGGCCCGCCGAAGTCGGCACCCATGGCCCGGCAATGGCTCCCATGGCCGATGTGCAGCGCACTGTGAAAAACGAAAGTTCAGGCACCGCAACTTGAATCCTTGGAGCACCGCATGAACACCGTCATCGACCTGGCCCGGACCATCCCCGCCACCGCCCCGCGCATGGACCTGTACTCGACCATCCACAAGGCCCTGCGCGCCTTCATGGCCGACACGCTGACCCGCGTCGGCTCCATGGACGCCGCCGATGAAGGCGACCTGCGCGTCACGCTGGGCCAGCTCAAGGGCCTGACCACGCTGATGCGCGCCCACCTGCACCACGAGAACCAGTTTGTGCACCCGGCGCTGGAAGCCCGCCTGCAGGGCAGCAGCGTGCGCATCGCGCAGGAGCATGAGGAACATGGCGCTTCGCTGGACGCACTGGACGCCGAGGCCGATGCCGTGGCCCAAGCCACCGGCAGCCAACGGCCGCGCCTGGCGATGCGCCTGTACCGTCATCTGGCTCTCTTCGTGGCCGAGAACCTGCAGCACATGCACGTCGAAGAAACCGCCCACAACCAGGCGCTGTGGTCGGCCTACAGCGACGAGGAACTGGAGGCGATCCACGGTGCCCTGCTGGGCAGCGTGCCGCCAGCCGAAATGGGCCAGGTCCTGCACTGGATGGCCCCCGCCCTGGCACACAGCGAACTGGCCGGCATGCTCGGCGGCATGCAGATGCAGATGCCCCCGGAAGCCTTTCGCGGGGTGCTGGACGCGGTGCGCGAGCGCCTGTCCATGCCACGCTGGGACAAGTTGGCGCGCGCACTGAACGTCCCGCAGCAACCCGGCCTGGTGCACGTCCGCTGAACCGGCATTTCAAACACGGAGCAAGATCATGAAACGCTGGGCCCGCTGGACCCTCTTCACTGCCGCCGCGGTGCTGGCCCTGGCGGCAAGCGCGGTGATCACCGGCCACGTCCTGGCCACGCGGAAAATGAACCGGCATGTGCCGGTGTCCGTCACGGCCGTGGCCCTGCCAACGGACGCGGCCGCCACGGCGACCGCAATCGAACGCGGCCGCTACCTGTACGCGTCCCGCGGCTGCGTGGACTGCCATGGCAGTGACGGTGGCGGCCGCCAGTTCCTGGACACGCCGATGCTGAAGGTGCGCGGCCCGCACATCAGCCCGGGGCCGGGCAGCGTGACCGCGCAATACGCAGTGACGGACTGGGTGCGCACCATCCGCCATGGCGTCAAGCCTGACGGGCGGCCGGCGCTGATCATGCCCAGCGAGGACTACAACCGCTTCACCGACGTCGACGTGGCCGCCTTGGTGAGCTACTTGCGACAGATGCCGCCAGCGCAAGGTGGTGGCGCGGTTGTCGAAATCGGCCTGCCCCTTCGCCTGATGGTGGCAGCCGGCGTGCTGCAGGACGCCGCAGCAAAGATCGACCACAGCAAGCCGCCGCAGCTGCCCGTGGAAGACGGCCCCACCGTCGAACATGGCCGTTATGTGGCCAATATGTGCATCGGCTGTCACGGACAGGGACTGTCAGGCGGGCGGATTCCTGGCGTGCCGCCGGACTGGCCGGCCGCAGCCAACCTGACGCCGGGCGCGGGCAGCGCCATGGCCCGGTACCCGGACGCAGACAGCTTCGCCCGCATGTTCCGCAGTGGCCGACGGCCCGACGGCAGCACCATCGGCGTGATGCCCTTTGAATCCTTGGCGAAGTTCAACGACACCGACCTGGAGGCATTGCACGCCTACCTGCAGACCGTGCCGGCCAAGACAGCCGCGGCCGAGCATCCACAAGATCTCGCGCGCCCGTTTGTGGCCGATGATGCGCGTCAGGTAGTTGACAGTGGGTCCGCTGGCCGGATAGGCAACGCGCGGCTCGCTCTGCCCGAAGATCGCGTGCTCGGCAGCGATCGTAAAATCGCAGAAGTAGGCGAAATGGTGGCCTCCGCCGATGGCAAAGCCATTGACGCGGGCGATTACAGGCTTGGGGCAACGCGAGATCATCAGGTACGGCGTGTAAGGCGCCGGGGCGCCGCGCCCCATCTTCCTTCTCGCCCTGCTGCCACGTGACATCCGCACCCGCGCAAAACGCCTTGTTGCCGCTCCCAGTGAGCACCACCACCCCCACCGCGTCGTCGATACCCGCCTGGTGGAACGCGGCATCCATCTCGTGCAGCGTGTCCGCCGTCACCGCGTTCATCTTGTGAGGACGATTGATGGTGATCGTGGCGACGTGCGCCTTGACGTCGTAAAGGATGTCTTTGAAGTCTTCAGACACGCTGCGCTCCTCGGGTGAGTGATCGATCGATGCGTCGGGCTGGTGAGTATCGGCGTAAAAGCGTCGTCGAGGGCACGCCGCACGGCCTGAGCGATGAGAGCCCGCGTCCGGTCACGCGGCGCACCGTGCTCGAGGTCCGCCTCCCCGGCCCCGCCGACAGCCTCGCTGCGCGCACAGCCGCCGTCACGATCGAGGCGTCCGTGCACACAGGACCGCCAGCGCGTCGACCGCGATTGCGCCCTCAGGCGTGGCGATGACAGGGTTCACGTCGAGCTCGGCGATGTCCTCTTCGAGGTCTGCGGCCAGCTCCGAGATTCTGCATATCGCGTCCGCCAGGCGATCGATGTTGCGCGGCCGGCCCCCCGGTATCCGCACAACAGTCGATAGCCCTT
>CAVVSC010000025.1:0-39462 GCA_963750785.1 uncultured beta proteobacterium
ATAGCCTGAGTCGAACTTCAGTCGGCGGGCTCATCAAGCTTGGCGGCCTTCCACAGCACGAAGTCGAGCGGATCGAGCTTGCCGTCATCGACGGCAATGCGCTCGCCGGCGCGCAGGTCGTCGAGCGACTTGCCCGACAGCTTGCCGTAGCCGGGAAATTTGCGCACCGCGTAGTTCACATCGCCGTTGCCCGCGCGATAGGCCAGGCCCTTGCCTTCCAGCGTCTGGATCATCGACAGCATCTGCGGCACGTATTCGGTCGCGCGCGGCTCATGCGTCGGACGCTCGACGCCGAGCGCGTCCAGGTCGGCGTGCATGGCTGCAATCATCTCGTCGGTCAGCTGTCGAATCGGTGTCTGGCGCTCGAGCGCCCTGCGAATGATCTTGTCGTCGATGTCGGTGATGTTGCGCACATAGTTCACCCGATAGCCCAGCGCACGCAGCCAGCGGTAGATCGAATCGAATGCCACCATCATGCGCGCATGGCCGACATGGCACGGGTCGTAGATGGTGATGCCGCACACGTACATGCGCACCTGATCGGGTTGAAGCGGAACGAACGGCTCGACCGCGCGGGTCGGCGGGTTGTAGATGCGCAAGGACATGGGATTGATCGTGTCGCCCGTAGGCCTGAATCCAGGCAGCCGGGCCAATTTCGTCGTGGTCAGTGGTGGAGGGTGTCAGTGGCCAGACCTGGCGTACACCCGTTCTCAATTCAGTATAACGGGCCGCGGCAGACGCGCTGCTCAGGCCGGCTCGACCCGGCTCGAACCGGCGGCGCCAAGCTTCGGCGACAATGGCGCTGCCCCCAGCGGGGCGCCACGATTTGTGACTCCCCTCGTCACCCTCAACCGGAACATTGCCCAACAATGAACACCTGTCACTGCGCTGCGCGCCACTGCGGCCCTGGCCGCCTGTTGTGCCTTGGCCACGGCCCCGCCTTGGCACAGACCGTCAAGCTCGCCACGACCATGGGCGACATCCGCGTCGAATTGAACGCCGAGAAAGCGCCCAAGTCGGTCGGCCAATTTTCTTGCGATACGTGAAGAGCGGCCATTACGACGGCACCATCTTCACCGCGTCATACCAACCTCGTGATTCGGCGGTCGCTTCACGTCGGCGCTGGTGCAAGAGCCCACGCTCGCGCCGATTCCGCTCGAAAGCGAGAACGGCCTGAACAATGTGAAGGCAGCGTGGCCATGGCGCGCACCGGCAACCCCAACTCGGCCACTTCGCAGTTCTTCATCGACGTCGTCGACAACCCTTTCCTCGACGCAGCCAACTCGCAAGACGGCAACGGCTGTGCCGTGTTCGGCAAGGTGGTCGCCGGCATGGATGTGGTCGACAAAATCGGAACCGTGCCCACCGGCTCCAAGGGCGGCAATGAAAATGTGCCCGTGCAAACCGTCGTCATCAACCATGCCACGATCGAGAGATAAATGAGCAAAACCGTAGAACTGCACACCAACCATGGTGTGATCCGCATCGAACTGGATGACGTAAAAGCCCCCGTCACGGTGGCCAATTTCCTGTCGTACGTGGCCAAGGGCCACTATGACGGCACGGTGTTCCACCGCGTCATCAAGGGCTTCATGGTGCAGGGTGGCGGCTCGATGCCAGCATGCAGCAAAAGCCCACCGATGCGACGATCCAGAACGAAGCCAACAACGGCCTGACCAACGACCACTACACGCTGGCCATGGCGCGTACCAGCGCGCCGCATTCGGCCAGCGCACAGTTCTTCATCAACACGACCCACAACGGCTTTCTGAACTTCAAGGCCGAGACGGCTTCCGGCTGGGGTTATGCCGTGTTCGGCAAAGTGGTGGCCGGCATGGACGTGGTGGATGCGATCGAAAAGGTGCGCACCGGCAACAAGGGTGGTCACGACGACGTGCCACTGGAAGACGTGCTGATCGAGCGCGCGGTGCTGGTGAGCTGAAGCCATGAACGGGGCCGCCGCGGCGCA
The DNA here is from genome assembly GCA_963750785.1 of uncultured beta proteobacterium. Lineage (GTDB taxonomy): Bacteria > Pseudomonadota > Gammaproteobacteria > Burkholderiales > Burkholderiaceae_C > Rubrivivax. The sequence goes on from CAVVSC010000025.1 coordinate 1,970, forward strand.
GGAAGGCCAGCGCGCCTGCGCCCTGCCCCGGTTTGACGAGGTCTGCGCTCCGCGGGCGTGGGAGCAGATCGACTTTGTGTCCGATCTGCACCTCTCGCAAGACACGCCTGCCACCTTTGACGCCTTCGCCGCCCACTTGCTGCACACCCGCGCGCAGGCGGTGTTCATGCTGGGCGACATCTTTGAAGTCTGGGTCGGTGACGACGCGAGGTTCGGCGGCTTCGAGGCGCGCTGCGCAGCGCTGCTGCGTGAGGCGAGCCTTCGCACCAAGCTCTTCTTCATGCCGGGCAACCGCGACTTTCTGGTCGGCCCGGCGGCTGCTGAGCGCGGTCGATGTGCAGGGATTGAACGATCCGACCGTGCTGCTCGCGTTCGGCCAGCGTGTGCTGCTCAGCCACGGCGACGCGCTGTGCCTTGGCGACACGGCCTATCAGCAGTTTCGCGCCGAAGTGCGCGGCAGGCCTTGGCAAGAGGCATTTCTCGCCAAGTCGCTGGCCGAGCGCAAGGCCCTTGCGCGGCGCATGCGCGACGCAAGCGAAAACATCAAGCGCTCGCATCTGCCGGCCGACTGGATCGACCTGGACGCGCCGGCCTGCCTGCAGTGGCTTGCACACGCGCAAGCCGACTGCCTGATTCACGGCCACACGCACCGGCCCGCCACGCACGCTTTGAGTTCGAACGCACAGCGCTGGGTGCTGAGCGACTGGGATCCTCGACGGCCCGCACGGGTCGGCGCGCGCCGAGGTGCTGGACTCGAGTGCCGCGGGGCTGCGGCGCGCCAGCCCTGCAGGCCGCTGATGTGGCCTGGCAGCGCATGGCGTGAGTGGCGTGAAGCACGCGTCCTGAGGCGACGCGCGATCGCTGAGCCGCTGTGGCGTTTGACGCTGGCGCGCTATCCCTTCCTGCAATTGCGCGACCCGACCGATCAGGCGCTGTTGCGTCGGCTCAGCACCCTGTTCCTGGCCGAAAAAGAGTTTCACGGCATCGACGGTTTCGAGGTGAGCGACGAAGTGGCGGTGGCGGTCGCGGCGCAGGCTTGTCTGCTGGTTCTGCACCTGGGGCTGGAGCGCTACCGTGGCGTCAAAGGCATCGTCATGCATGCCGATCAGGTGCTGGCCCGGCGCGAGGTGATGGACGAAGACGGCCTGGTGCACGAGTACGACGAGGTACTGTCCGGCGAAGCCATGGAGGGCGGCCGCTGATGCTGTCCTGGGCCGACGTACAGGAAGCCGGGGCCGCCGAAGGCACCGCCTACAACGTCGTCATGCACGAGTTTGCCCATGTGCTGGACATGCAGGACGGCCAGGCCAACGGCATGCCGCCGCAGGCCAGCAGCGCTCGTCGAGCCGTCTGGGTCGAGACCATGGCGGCCGAATATCAGGCCTTTTGCCGCCTGCTTGAACAGGGCCGCGAGACTCCCATCGACGGCTACGGCGCGCAAGGCCTCGACGAGTTCTTTGCGGTTGCGGTCGAGGCCTTCTTCGTCACGCCGCGCTCGCTGCGCTCAGACCATGCGCGGCTCTATGCGCTGCTGGCCGACTACTTCGGGCAAGACCCGGCCCGGCCCAGCGCGCACAGCTCATAAAAAAGAACAGGGCCTCGCGGCCCCTGTTCATGCGTCGATCCAGACCCCAGCGTCAGACGGTCGCCTTCTCTGCCTTGGGCCGGTCGCTGCGCTTGCCACTGGGCTGGATGTCGAGCACCGTCTTGCCGTCAGCGTCCACATCGACACTCAGGCGGCCACCATCGACGAGCCGGCCGAACAGCAATTCGTCGGCCAGCGCACGGCGAATCGTGTCCTGGATCAAACGCTGCATCGGACGCGCGCCCATCAATGGATCGAAGCCCTTCTTGCCCAGATGATGGCGCAAGGCGTCGCTGAAACTGACCTCGACCTTCTTCTCGGTCAGCTGGCCTTCGAGCTGGAGCAAGAACTTGTCGACGACGCGCAGGATGATGGCCTCGTCGAGCGAACGGAACGACACGATGGCGTCCAACCGATTGCGGAACTCGGGCGTGAACAGCCGCTTGATGTCGGCCATCTCGTCGCCCTGGGCGCGCGAGTTGGTGAAGCCGATATTGGCCTTGCCCAGCGCCTCGGCGCCCGCGTTGGTCGTCATGACGATGATGACATTGCGGAAATCGGCCTTGCGCCCGTTGTTGTCGGTCAAGGTGCCGTGATCCATCACCTGCAGCAGCACATTGAACACGTCCGGGTGCGCCTTCTCGATTTCATCGAGCAGCAGCACGCAGTGCGGTTTCTTGGTCACGGCCTCGGTCAGCAAGCCACCCTGGTCAAAGCCCACATAGCCGGGAGGTGCGCCGATCAGGCGGCTCACCGCATGGCGCTCCATGTATTCGCTCATGTCAAAGCGGATCAGCTCGATGCCCAGGATATAGGCGAGCTGCTTGGCAACCTCGGTCTTGCCGACACCCGTCGGACCACTGAACAGGAAACTGCCAATCGGCTTGTCGGGCTTGCCCAACCCCAAGCGCGCCATCTTGATGGCCGCGGCCAAGGCCTCGATGGCGGGCTCCTGTCCGAACACCACGCTGTTGAGGTCGCGGTCGAGATTTTTCAGCTTGCTGCGGTCGTCGTTGGACACACTGGCCGGTGGAATGCGCGCGATCTTGGCGACGATCTCTTCCACCTCGGTGCGCGTGATGGTTTTCTTCTGCTTGTTCTTGGGCAGGATGCGCTGGGCCGCGCCGGCCTCGTCGATGACGTCGATTGCCTTGTCGGGAAGATGGCGGTCATTGATGAATTTGGCCGACAACTCGGCCGCAGCCTGCAGCGCGCCGAGCGCGTACTTGACGCTGTGATGCTCTTCAAAGCGCGACTTCAGCCCCTTGAGGATCTCGACCGTCTGCTCGATCGAAGGTTCGGCCACATCGATCTTCTGGAAGCGCCGGCTCAAGGCCGCGTCCTTCTCGAAGATGCCGCGGTACTCGGCGAAAGTGGTCGCACCAATGCACTTCATGGCGCCAGAGCCGAGCGCGGGCTTGAGCAGATTGCTGGCGTCCAGCGTGCCGCCCGACGCTGCACCGGCACCGATCAGCGTATGGATTTCGTCAATGAACAATATCGCATTGGGCTGATCCTTGAGGTTCTTCAGCACGCCCTTGAGGCGCTGCTCGAAGTCGCCGCGGTACTTGGTGCCGGCCAGCAAGGCGCCCATGTCGAGCGAATAAACGGTGCTGTCGGCCAGCACGTCGGGCACCTGCCCTTGCGTGATGCGCCAGGCCAGCCCCTCGGCGATGGCGGTCTTGCCGACCCCGGCTTCACCCACCAGCAGCGGATTGTTCTTGCGGCGCCGGCACAGGATCTGCACCACGCGCTCGACCTCGTGCTCGCGGCCGATCAGCGGATCGATCTTGCCGTCCTTGGCAAGCTGATTGAGGTTTTGCGTGTATTGCTCAAGCGGCGAAGCCTTGCCGCCGTCGGCCTCTTCGCGCTCGACCTCGCCGCTGCCCTGCCCCTCGGGCTTGGCCGACTCGGGCGGCTCGGATTTCTTGATGCCGTGAGCGATGAAGTTGACCACGTCCAGCCGGGTGACGCCCTGCTGGTGCAGGTAATAGACGGCGTGCGAGTCCTTCTCGCCAAATATGGCCACCAGCACATTGGCGCCGGTCACTTCCTTCTTGCCGCTGCCGGTGGACTGCACATGCATGATGGCGCGCTGGATGACGCGCTGAAAACCGAGTGTCGGCTGGGTGTCCACCTCCTCGGCACCATCGACGGTGGGCGTGTTTTCCTTGATGAACTGCGACAGACTCTTGCGCAGATCGTCGATATGCGCCGAACAGGCGCGCAGCACCTCGGCGGCCGAAGGGTTGTCCAGCAGGGCCATCAACAGATGTTCGACCGTGATGAACTCGTGACGCTGCTGGCGCGCTTCCACAAACGCCATGTGCAGGCTGACTTCAAGCTCTTGCGCAATCATGCGGCCTCCATCGTGCACTGCAAAGGATGACCAGCGCGCCGGGCGGCGGCCAGTACCAATTCGACCTTGGTCGCGGCCAGATCCTTGGTGAACACACCGCAGATGGCACGACCCTCGTGATGGATCTTCAACATGATCAGAGTCGCCGTCTCCAGCCCATGCTTGAAATACTCTTGCAAGACCATGATGACAAACTCCATAGGGGTGAAATCGTCGTTCAGCATGACGACCTGATACAGGCGCGGTGGTTCGGTCTTGAGTGGCGAACGCTCAGCCACGGTCGCCCCGTCCGGCCGGTTGGGGCGCGGATCCGAGCTTGGTGGCAAAGCAGGTTCGTCAGGCATGGAATGATTCTATAGATTTGCGTCGGGCGTTGCGGTCTGACCCCTGCCATGTTGTGCCAACTGCGTCACTGTGCAATACCCGATGCGCGGAAATTTACCGGGGCTGTTCCCAGTCTCATCGAAATCGGCGTCCGACACAGCGTGCAGGTTCATGACCTCAATCTGTCGGAGGGCTTTATGCGGGCGACTTGTGGTCACGGGAGAAATCACTCAGCCCGGCGTCAACCCAGCAAAAAGCCCCTGGACTTTGCGAGAAGGCCAGGGGCTTGGAGGTCATCGTCTGACCCGACGCAGGGCAATCACATATGGTCGATCATCACATGCAAATCGCGCCGCAACCCGCGTCGTTGCTCGCTCCGCCCCTTCTGACTTTTCCTATCTCCCGTCACGTTCCCCTCCATTCGTGTGGGACGTCGTGATCATAGGTAAGTACAGATGAGCTCCTGTCACTTGGCCGAACCCGTTGGCGGGCAGAGCAAAACTCTAGCATTTCCCGCCACCAGATCAAGCCCTGGAGACTGGAACTGGCAACTGGCTCACCGACGCTTCAGCCGTGCAGCGACTTCAGCGCCAACTCCGGCGCCGTAGACACGATCTTGAGCAGCGCCGCCGCCGGACCCGTGGGGTTGCGCCGGTGCTGCTCCCAGTTCTGCAGCGTCTTCACACTCACCCGCATGAGCTTGGCAAAGTCGCCTTGCGACAAACCCGTCTGCTCCCGCACGGCCTTGGCATCCGGGGCCGTCACCTCGAAACGCCGGGACGGCTTGGCACGCCCCTTGGCGATGGCCTTGGCTTCCTTGAGGCTGCCCACAAGTTCTTCAAACAGCGTCTTGTCCATGTTCACAGCTCCTTGACCAGCTCGCGCAAGATGGCCGTTTCCTTGTCGCTCAGGTCGTCCTTCTTGGACTTCGGGTAGACGACCAGCATGTAGATCTGGTGCCGATCCTTGATCCAGTAGTAGATGGCACGAACGCCCCCGCTCTTGCCCCGGCCCTGCACCGCATGGCGAACCTTGCGGATACCGCCACCGGCCTTGATGAGATCCCCGCTCTCGGGGTTCTCGGCCAGCGTGTTCTGAAGTCCGCGGTACTCCTCGTCGCTGAGCAGTTCCTGCACCTGGCGCGTGAACGTCGGCGTCTCGATGAACTCCATCGACGAAGAGTATACGCCAATGGCGGATAGCATGAGCCGACCTCTAGACTAGGAGCGTTGCTGTCTGCCAGCGCCCTCACACTGGCTTCTGAACGCGCAACTTTGGCAGTGGCCCGCCTCCGCCGCGTACCTTGGCGAGATCCGGTCCGCGAGGATCGCTTCCCTTCGCCGGACCAGCACAGCCACCTGATCGACGGACAACAGGTCGACCCGGTGCGCGACGGGCGACCGCCGAGCACCAGGCCGCTCGATCAGCACGAAGGCCTCGGCTGCAACGGTCTGTCCGGTGGCCGCCGACAGCGCCACCCGCTGCGCCGACAACTGGATCACGTCCGATAGGTTCGGCCCACCATTCCATCGCGTCTTCAGTTCCACCAGCACCAACTGCCCGGACGGCAGCCGATAGGCGCGATCCAGCTTCGCGGCGATGAGGACCGGGCTGGTCGTCCTGAACGTCTTCTCGACGTAGGCGAGTTCGGCGTCCCGCAGGGCGGCCGGTCGCGATCGCCGCTCGACACCCGCGGCCTGTCGTTTCCTCAGGTGTAGCAACAGGCCGAGCGCAACCGCACCCCCGATCGCCGCGCAGCCAATGTCCACCAGGAGATCGCTCATCTCGGTACCGCTCCGCCCAGCATCAGCCTCACCCCGGCCGCGAATACGCCGAGCACCGCTCGAACGGGCCGGCGCAGCACCGGCCAACGCCTGAGGACAACGCACACCCTGGGTGCGCCACGGTAGTAGAGCCGAATCAAGCCACGCCCCCATCCTCGCGGGCGCAGTACCTTGTCCCTGAACTGACGAAGCGCTTGGGTCTGCCAGGCCTCGCCGAAGAGCAGACTGGCGACAAAGCAGCGTCCGGCGCGGCGCAAGCCAGCCGAGCGAACGGCCAAGCCTTCCTGCTCGAAGCGCTCATGTGCCGCCAGACCTTGGCGTCGTGCGGCCTCCTGATGCGGCAGTCGGCGCTGGCCGTGCCGATGCTCGAACAGGACGAGCTGTTCGCAGCGACCCATCTGGGCGAGTTCGGATGCGCTGACGATCGCGTCGGATCGGCGCCGCTTGCTGCAGTGCTTCATAAGCCCCTCAGCTTTCGATGGCTGGCGCAAACAGGTCGTTCGTGACCGCACTGGCACCCTCCTCTGCCCCGGCACCATGGCCGTCGGCGCGCGCGGCCAGGCCGTCGCTCACCAGCACGCCGTTCTGCGCCAGCAATCCGTCGTAGGCAAGCAGGCGCAGCCGATTCACGCGCTTGGCACCCTTGCGGAAGCGGATCAGTTCGTCGTACAGGCGCGGATGCTCGGCGCGCTCCAGCTTGAAGACCAACCGGATCGGCAGCGGCTCCTTGGGCAGTGGACCGTGGGTCATGCCGCACCTCCAGGCTCGGTGGCCGTGCGGTCGCGCTCGCCCGTCATCACGCTGCGGGCGTAGTTCTGCCCCGCCAGCTGAAACCCGCGCACGTTGGCGAACATGGGCTCCTTGACCTCGTGGATCCGGTGCCTTGGAAACGCTGCCTTGACCGCCTTGCGGAAGAGGAAGGCGCCGCCGCCCACGAGGATGATGTTCTGCAGGCTGTGCGGCGCCTCGAGCCACTCCTTCATGCTCGACACGGCCTGGTCGGCCACCGACTCCGCCAGCGGCATCAGGTGTTTCATGTCGTAGGGCCTCTGGAAGATCACCGGGGGCTTGCCCGTGCGCAGCGCCAGGTCGATGGCGTCGTAGTCCCGGTAGGGCGTGCCGATGTCCTTGGTGATGGCATGCGCGATCAGGCGCAGCACGTCGGACATGCCGCGGTTGATCGAGTGGCTCTGCTTCTGCACCAGCCGCATGCCCTGGGCAACCAGCCAGTCGAAGGTCCGGGATCCCGGGTCGATGATCAAGCTCTGCTCCTTGCCGATCTCGGCCATCTTCTGGTGAACGCTGGCGTAGTGCACCAGCGCGCCCTGCGGCTGCGCGACGGCCAGCGCCTTGGCTACCGTCACAGTCTTGCCGTCGCCCACGTCGTGCTTGCCGGTCATGGCCTTTTCCAGCGCAGCCTTCTTGACCGCGAACAACGCCACCGGCAGGCCGACCACCAGCAGATCGATGTGGCTGACCTTCATCATGCCGAGCGCACCGCGCAGCAGCGCCATGTACTCGGGCGACTCGGTGTACTCGTCGTGGAGTTGCTTGGCGCGAAACGTGTCGGCGGCCAGGGCGACTTCTGGGCCCACCTCGTAGAACAGCGCGCCGATGGGGATGAACGTGGTTTTCCTTCGATCACCGGACGGCCACGACGGCAGTCCATCGCTCGACGGATAGGCCACCGAAGGAAAGCTGACGCAGCGGATGTCGGCCCCGCTGGCCGCGGTAACAAACTTGGTGTTGCCAGATCCGACATCCACCGCCCTGACGATCAAGTCCATGAGAAAGCTCCGAGTTGGTGTTGCGCGCGATCAGGATCGACAACGCGACCCGATCCCTCCACACGGAATGCCCCCTGTATGCGGCCGGTTTCGTCATCGGCACTGGCGGCATGTCATTGCAGACGGTCTGCGCTGACACACCGGTGACGCTGGAAATCAGCACGCGGCTGAGGGCACTTCGCGCGTGTCACCACGCTCGCACCCAAAATCTCGGCGTCAACCCTTGTCGCCAGATCGCGCCGCAGGGCTGTCCCGCGCTCGCCAGCCCTGCGAGTACCCCGGCTACGGACCAGAGGCGGCAGATTCCCTTGTCAACCCCGCATGGATCCTCGCTCTGCGGCGCTTCGGGACAATAAACGCGGCTCACGCCAAACTCGCACACCCGAAATCGCCACCTGCAAGTGCCGCCGCCGGCCGGCGCTTGCGAGAAGGCGTCGGTCAGGCGCCTTGACCGATCCGCCCACACCGGCGTCAACTACGGTCTCCCGATGGCCGTCCTGGCCATGCTCCTTGCGGAGCCAAAGGCGTCGCAGTCGTTACCTGCCCTTCAAGCCCCGGACTCGTTCCGGTGCAGCCGTCGCCCGAGAGGCGGCGGCCCCGAGGTCCCATTCGTAGTGCTTTGCCTGCAGCCATGCCAGCGTTGACCGCTGGGCGCTCCCTGAAGCGCGCCAGGCACGACAGAACAGCCGGCCGGCACCCGATGCCGCGCACCGTTCCCGCCCTCCTTTGAGCACGCGTTCCACGCAGCACGCGGCTGTGTTTGCCTCCATGAGGCTCCCCGCGCGCCCACGCTCATGAACTCGACACCGCCCTGGACTTTCGGTCAGGGGCGGACCCATGCGAGTGGATGGCGATGCGAATCCAGAACTGATCCACCAGTCACGCGCGAGGCCTGACCTCGTCGCCGATGCCGACGCCATGCCCCGGAGGCTGGCCGGCGTCACCAATCCCCATGGTTGCAGAAATGCACGGATGGGTCGGATCAACACGTTTCACTTTTAAGACCGACCGAGTTGGCTCGCGCGCAGGCGCCGGCCGACGAACCCACCGGGTGGGTGCCGCGCAGTGGTGGTCGCGCGCGGTGCCGACGATCTCGACCACGTGCCGACCAGGACGACGGAATCCGTCCTGGCGGTTGCTCGAAGCGATTCCAGGTTCATCGACAGCACGGGCCGGCCGATCGGGCGGCGGGCCGCAAACCATGGAGTGACCCCATGTCCGATCACATTCGCCACCGTTCGTCTCGCCGCCGGGTGCAGTTGCCGTCCAGCCCCGGCCGCAACACCAAACACGAGCCCGCCCGCCGCCAGAGCTGGGCTGGCCTGTCGACCCAGGAGATCCTGGCTCGCTACAAGCCCGGCACAGCGCCGCCGCTGAAGGTTCTGGACGTCCTCATCGAACTCTTCAACACCCTGCACACGTCACTGGAGAAAACGGTGTCGCACAAGACACGCCAGGAGCGGGCGCAGTTCCTGCGTCGGTTCTTCCGGGACCTGAGTCTGAAGGCCGGCTTCAAGATGGCGCCCGACCCGCGCAACCTCGGGCAGAAGCACATCCACGCGATGGTTCAGGTGTGGCATGACGAGCGCTTGGCGCCGGCCACCATCCAGACCTACCTGAGCTTCCTGCGGGGGCTGGCGATGTGGATGGGCAAGCCCGGTTTCGTGCGCGGGCCCGCGCACTACGGGCTGAGCCTGGAGGAGTACCAGCGCCACGAGAACGCCCGGCGCGACAAGAGCTGGTCGGCCCAGGGCATCGCCACCGACGAGGTGCTGGCCCAGGTCTTCGCCTACGACCCCCTCGTCGGCGCGTCGCTGCGCCTGATGCAAGCCCTCGGGCTGCGCCGCAAGGAATCGGTGCAATGCCGCCCGTTCGCGCATGTCATGCCCTTCACCGAAACCGGTCTGGCGGTGGACCAACAGCAGGCGGATCGGTACTTGTGGGTCAAGGGCAAGGGCGGCCGGGTGCGCTGGGTGCCGCTGGCCACGCCGGTTCAGCACGCGGCGCTCGAACTGGCGCAGCAGGTGGTCACCAGTCGAGACGCCCACATGGGCGCGCCAGACCGCGACCTCAAACGCAACCTGCGCCGCTTCGACTACGTGCTGGAGAAGTTCGGCATCACGCTGCGTGAGCGCGGCGCCACGGGGCACGGGCTGCGCCACGAGCGCCTGAACGACGCCTACGAAGGCATCACGGGACTGCCCTCGCCGGTGCGCGGCGGTGGTCCGGTGTCGCCGGAACTGGACCGGGCGGCTCGGCTCGCGGTGTCTCAGCTCGCTGGTCATGCGCGCCTTCGCGCATCTGGTGCCTACTTGGGTGCGATCCGGCGGACGAGCGGCCGGCGGGGACTTCCGTCCGACCCGCCAACCGGCCCGAAGCCGGGTGACGATGACCCGGCGCCCGTGGAGGCATGAGCGGCCGACAGCGCAAGGCGACGCCGGATGGATGTCCCGCGCCGCCTCCCGCCGCGTAGGCCCAGGCTTCAAGCCGCGAGCGCGGATGCTTCTTCGTCGGTGCTTGCCCTGCTTTGAGCCGCTCCGGTGTCCGAGTCTCTGGTGCTTGCCGTTCGCAGGCAGTCCGGTAACCAACGGGTGCCAGACAGAGCACGCTCCGCGCCTGCCACGACCGCGTCCTTCTTCTGGGCGGCCAGCGGGCTGGCGGCACTGGCGTCGACGGCTTCGGCAACGACATCGAGCACGCGCGCCCTGGACACGTGGTTGAAGTAGGAATCGCCCGTAGCCTTCCACCACCGGTTCATGTCCAGACCGAGTGCCTGGGCCAGCGGCTCGTTGCTCTGCCGCTCGGGCTCGGTGCCGTAGATGCCGTTGACCGTGACCGCGGCCAGGAGTGTCAGCAGCTGCAACACCGTCGCCTGCTCCTGGGCCAACAGCCACGGAAACACCTCATCGGGCTCCTTGGGAAGGCGTTCGATCCAGACGCTGCGCTCTGCCTGCAACCGGGCGCCGGCGGCGCTGGCTTCGATGTCCTCGGCAGCCGATCGCAACTCGTGCAGGCTGTCGGTCGCGCTGATCGCCAGGACGTTCGCGGACCGATACGCGCCAGGCAGCGCGTCGCGCAAGACCTTCTGCGCCAGATGAGCAGTGAGCGCGGCGAGTGCCACATCGGGCCGGTCCAAGAGTTCGGCCTGCACGGCGGCCACACGATGAGCGGTGAGACGCCGCAGCAGCTTTTCCGAATGAACCGGGCGAGTGTTCGGCGTCGGCAGCGAGACGACCGAGTCGCTCGCGCTACCTCCCTTGGTCTGCCGCGCAGCCTGCGCCACCTCGCTGCGATCCTCGGGCCGGATCAGACCGTGCTTCACGGCTGCGGTGCCGTCGGAGTCGACATGGACGACACAGCCGGCCTGGGCCATCCACTCGGCCGGCCAGATGCTCAGCGCGACGTCGATGTCCTTGCGGCGGTCCTGAAGAGCTTCGGCCTCGGTGTCGAGGGCCAAATAGGCCTTGTCGTTCTCGTCATCATCGGCCAGCGCCTCCATCTGCTCGTGAAGCGCTGCGATGCGCACGTCGAGTTCCTGGATCGCTGCGGCTTCGTCGGCCGTCGGCTCGCGGCGGGTCTTGCGCAGTTCGCCGTGCTTCACGTAGTCGTCGTAGGCGTAGCGCACGCGAACGTCGACCCACTTCCAACCCTCGGCCAGGACCTGCTTGGCGCGCTTCTGAAGCTTGTCGATCGCCAGCCGTTCCAGCAACGCCGGGTCCAGCAGGAAGGCCTTCTTGTCGTCGTCGCTGAAGAGGTCGCGACGCAACGCGCCACCGGCCTTCTCGTAGGCCTTGAGGGTCACGTACCTGGCCACCGGATCGCGGTCCGACTCGATTTCGCCCTGGGTCAGCAGTTGCCGCAGATGCTCGGGACGCTGGTTCCAGGTCGGCAATCCGGCCCAGGCCTGTTCCTGCTGCTGGTGGTCATCCACGGATGCCAGCACCATCAGGCAGTCCAGCCCGATTTCGTCCTGCCGGTACAACGCCATCAGCTTGGGCGACACGGCCGCCAACTTCATGCGGCGCTTCACCACCAGCGACGACACGCCGAATGCTGCCGCCACGTCCTCCACCGACTTGCCCTGCCCGATCAGCTTGGCGAAGGCGGCGAACTCGTCGGCGGGATGCATCGGCACGTGAAAGCAGTTCTCGGACAGGCTGGCGATCAGCGCCTTGTCGGCCGGCACGATGAGCACCGGAACCGGATAGTTGTCGGCGATGCCGCCGTTGCTGACCAACAGCGCCAGCGCGGCCAGTCGGCGACCGCCGGCGCAGACTTCGTAGCGGCCCCGGTCTCCCTGGACGACGACGAGGTTCTGCAGGACGCCGCTGTCCTTGATCGACGCGGCGAGCTCGGCGAGGGTCAGTGCCGGCACGCTGCCGCCGCTGCGCGCTTGGTGATCCTCGGAGAGGACCAGCTTGTTGAACGGAACGAAGGTGCGAGGCGACGCTTCGATGATCGCCTCGACCTCGGCTTTGGAGAATTTCATGAGGGCTCCTGAACGGTTGACGTGGCCGGCAATCGCACCGGTCCACGCGTTCAGAATCTCATTGGTTGTCGTGCTTTCAAGTCCCGGCCGAAGGGATCGTCGACCGTCGAACCTTGCGTCGCGCGCCGGTTGCGGCGGTCGGGTCGCAGCACCGGTTCCCGATGGCGCCTCTGATGAACCTGAACATCGATCCGCCCAGCAAGGTCTTGCTGGTAGCGTTCGCGGAACAGGCCAGGTCGGTCGCCGAACGTCGAGAGCAAAAGGGATAACGGAATGGCACGGTTTGTCGGCGTGGATGGATGCCGCTTCGGCTGGGTGGCGGTCGCGGAGGAAGCCGGTCGGCTCGAGTACCGACTCTTCGGTGCCATGAGCGACGTCCTTGCTGCGCACCCGGATGCCGAGCGCATCCTGGTCGACATCCCCATCGGACTACCGTCGAAGCAGTGCCCGGCCAGGCCGTGCGACCTGCTCGCGCGCAAGCTCCTCGGGGCTCCCCGTGCGTCAAGCGTCTTTCCGCCTCCAAGTCGAGCCGCGTGCAGGGCAGCCAGCGTGGCAGAGGCCCGACGAATCAACCTCTCCGAGGTCGAGCGGAGTCTGTCGGAGCAGGCATGGGGAATCTGCCGCAAGGTCGCCGAGGTGGACGCACTGCTGCTCGCGGAGTCGGCAGCTCGCAAGGTGGTTCGAGAGATGCATCCGGAGGTGTGCTTCTACGGGCTGAACGCGCGCCGGCCGATGGCATACGCAAAGCGCACCAAGGCCGGCGCTGCCGAACGCCTCACGGTGCTGACGGCTCACGAGCCGCGGACGCGTACGCTGCTGGAACGACTTCTTCGGGAGCACCGCAGAAAGGCCGTACAGGCCGACGACCTGCTCGACGCCCTGGTCGGCTATGTCACTGCCCGAGCGGAAACAGCAGCGATCCAGCGCGTGCAAGGTTCGCCCGCCTGCGACGATCACGGACTGCCTATGGAAATGCTCTACCTCGTTTGAAACGATTCGGCCAGACCTGGATGTTCGGAGTCGCAGAAGAACCGGGCTTCGGCGCGTCTCCAGACCCTGCGAATCGGTGTCCCGTTGGCCCGCGACGCCAACCGCCGCCATGATCCCTGAACCCGATGACCTCGGAGACGTGAACCATCCATGCCTCAACTGCCATCGCTGATCTGTCCGAGTTGTCACTTGCCGATCGCAGGCGTCGAATCCGCGGGCAAGGTTCCCGTGGCGACCCAGTTCGATGACTGCCTACGCCGCTGCGAGCCGTGCGGCATTGGTGCATCAAACGCCTCCGACAGGGGCGCGGTGACTTTCATACATCGCGACCCGCTCGGGAACATTCCGGTCGAGAGCCGCGAGGGCGCGAGCGAGGCACTGGCCCAGGCGCTCAACATTCGCAACCGCGAATCCAAGCGGCGACGCTTCGGCTTTTCCACCTCGGAAGACGCCGTGACCTGGGTGGTCTTCATGCACCTTCTGCGCTCCGGTCAATTGCTGGGCTCCCTTCGGAAGGCCGGATTGATTGCCGACAGCGCCTTGATGGCAACACCGACCCTCCTCTTGTGGGGCGCACCTGTCGACGCCGGTGTCCGCGGAAAGGAGATCCAAGGGCGTTTGCGCGAGCTGTGCGCCGGCCTCCGAGAAGACCCAAATTCGTTTTCCGAGCCGGACGTGATCGTCGATTTCGGCGAGCACGGCGTCATGTTCATCGAAGTCAAGCACCAGAGCGGCAACGACCTCAAGCCTGTCGACTACGCAGGTTGGCCCAGGTATGCCTCGGTGGCGCCACTTGCTTGGCGGATCGACGACGTCAAAGGCTCGGGCTGCTATGAACTGGCCAGGAACTGGTGTCTCGTCAGACTTCTTTCCGACGGCCGTCCTGCGACCCTGGTCAACCTGGGTCCGTCCCGACTGTTCGGCGGTGCCGAAGGCGCACGCCTGGATCGTTTCGTGACGGCGCTGGACACCGACGACAGGTCACGTTTCGCAAAGGTCGCGTGGTCCGATCTCCTGACGCAGGGGCTCGCCGACGCGCCCGGCTGGTTTTCGCGGTTCTGTCGGGAGCGAGGCCTGATCGTTTGAGCTGCTGCGAGCCGGTGCCGCTGTAGGGGTGGAGCACGCCTTCGCCAGTCGTACAAGTGCAAGGAACCCATGCACTCGCCCGACGGGGCGGCTCTAGGCGGCCGCCATCCGTTCGCCACCGCCAAGCCACCAGAATTGACGGGCCTTGCGCCGAGCTTCGCAACGCGCTTTGCTTCGGCTCGTTGAAGCATCACGGTGTTCGCTCAACACTTGCAGTGCTCTTTGCGGACATCGCGTCTGCACAGCCTTCATCGGCGGGCCTGCTCGCCCTGAAGTCCAGCTTCGCTGGCGTCGCAGTCGTTACCTGCCTTGTGGATCCCCGGCTTCGGTCGGGTCCGGCCATGCCCATGGCCGAGTGTTCCGTTCAGCCGTCAGGTTGATCTGTGTGCCCCGCCGCGCGACCCTCGGGTCGAGTGGCAACCTGCATGCCGTGGATGCCATCGCTTCGCGCGCTGGCTGACATCGGTATCGAGCGAAGGCCCTGTCCGTATGGACCCTGGGCCTTCTTCCTGTGCGTGCCACCCGGTGCGCCACCGAGCCGCTTTGCCGTTCGCGGTGGAGCATCCCAAACGGGGAACCCCATGTTCCCCGCCAGGGATGGGCGTTCCTCTTCCAACCGAAGGAGAACCCCATGCTCGCAGTCCCTGCGAACCGAGACTCGCGCCCCGTCGGTGTTTTGCTGGGTGGCTCCGGGCTTGCCCGGATGTCCACTCTGCGCGCACCAGTCGTTCCGGCGCTGTTGAAGCCATTGCCCTGCGCCCTCGGGCAGTCCGGCATGGCACGTGAGCAACGCATCGCGGGATGCTGACCATGGTGGTCAGCCTCTACCGCAGACGCGTTGCGGCCACCGTGATCGAGTTGGCCAAGGACGACCCGTCCCTGGTCAAGGAGGTGATCGCCCGTCTTCGAGCGGCGGGCGAGATCGAGATCGACGACCTGGTCTATCTGGACCGGATCGCCGACCGCTGGATCAGCATTGCCGAAGGCAACAGGCACAAGGCCAGGTCAGCGCACCCGCGTTAGTCGCGCGGGCAGGTGGACACCTTTGGTCTTGGCCAGCTCCGCTGCAATCCTGTCCAGCAGATCGGGCCGTTCGTCGTTCAGTGTGTCAGCCCAGCGGGTCAGCACCTGTTCGAGATCGTCCTGTGTTCGCGCCCCGTCGAAGTCGAGTCCGAGCTTTCGGAACCCCTCGATTTCGTCGGGCGTGAACCGTAGGTTGTGACCTGCGCGAAGCATCGTGTGGGCACTCGTCAAGGGCGGCGGCGCAGCTTAGCGCCATGCCTTCTGCCCGTCATCCAAGCAACCCCCAGGGAGTCCACCGTCTCCCCGCTCGGGGACAGGGTTCCCTTTGTTCACCACTGGAGAACCACCATGTCCCCTGAGAAACCCCGCCCTCGCGCAAGGCGCTGCGGCATCGAGTTCGAAGAAGAGCGCGCCTGGGTCGGCTTCTACAAGCGCGTCGGCCGCGACCCGGCCATCGCCGCCGAGGTCATGGCCCAACTCGAGGCCGACGTCGACATGAAACGCACGCACCTGGCGCTGTACCTCTGCTGCAAGGAATCCTTGCGGGTGCACAAGGCCCGGCAGGCGCGCAACAAGCGGATCGGTCAGTTCGTTCGTGGACTGGGCCATGCGCTTCTCGTGCGGCCGATGCTCGGGCTGCGTACGCGGTTACGCCATGGCGGCGACATCGCCCTGGAGTGCCTGCCCGACACCAGGAAGGAGCCTGCGCTTCAGCAGGTCCGCCGACTGGGTCGGGACGCCGAGTTCGCCGCGGCGCAAGCCTCTTTCGAACAGCAAGGCAGTTCGACGGTGGCCGTCACGGCGACGGCCGACGCATCAGCAATCCCGAAAGCACCGGCCGCGGCGGCCTGAGAACGCTTCCAGAACAACGTGCCCGTGGGCACGTTGTTCGATGGAGCGCCGGTACTACGCCGCCTGACGACACTGGGCAGCTTCGCGGTCGATGAGCCAGTGCAGGAAGCGGGTCTCCTTCGACACGCCCCAGTAGTGCGCCTTGCAGCGCGCGATGTAGGCCTCCAGGTCGTCGATCGTGCGGACGCCCACCGGCTCGATGTCGGTGATCTTCAAGAAGCGCTCGACCTCCCGTCGGGAGAGGCGGATCTGTGAGCCCAGGCGGATCATGGTCGGGCGGTCGGTTGAGTGCACTACCGGTCATCTTGGCTGGAAATCGTCGAGTTGGCGCACCGGTCGGAGCAGGCGTGAACGAAATTTCTGCAGTGATCCTGGAGTGACGCTGCAGTGCCATTAGCGCCGGCCCGACCCCCCGAATCCTGACGACGACGTCGGAGATTGGCAACACGACCACAGCGCCAGCTTCCCGACAGCTGGGCACCACCTCGAAGCCGGCCTGATTGCCACCGGTTGAGCGAGGCTCCCTGCTCGCCCGCTTGAATCTTGCCGCCTGTTGGATCAGACTTATCAGGCTTTGTTGTACTCACTCTTGGAGTGCTGTCCGGCGAACATGCCGGCGTCGCAGTCGATACCTGCCTTTGCAACCGTGCCGACACACCCGTCTGCACTTTCTTCCCGCGCGGGGACCTCGTCCCCAGCGGGAGCGGCGTTCCCGCCTTCTTTCCCTTAGAGAGGAGAACGCCATGAATGTGACTGCCCTGTCCCGTGAGGACCTGGTCAGCGAGATGCTGGCCCCGCTGCCACCGACCGTCTCGGCCGGAGCGCTGCGTGTCAGCGATGCCGACTTGTCGGCACCCCCGTCACCGGAGTCCTTGCTGGCCCATCGGCTCAGCGTGGCCCGCGAGTTGCTGCTGCGCGACCTTCGCGAGCAGATGCACAGGGGCCCCGTGATGACTTCCCCGCAGATCTTGCGCGACTGGCTTCGGCTGTACTGCGCAGGCCTGGAACACGAGGTCTTCCTCGTGCTGTACCTGGATGCGAACCACCGCCTGATCGAGCCCCAGGAACTGTTCCGCGGCACGCTGACCCAGACCTCGGTCTATCCCCGGGAACTGGTGAAGGGCGCGCTGGCGCGCAACGCGGCGGCGCTGGCGGTAGCCCACAACCACCCCAGCGGCCAGGCCGAACCCAGCCGTGCGGACGAGTTCCTGACGCAGACGCTGAAGTCCACGCTGAGCCTGGTGGACGTGCGCATCATCGACCACTTCGTCGTGGCCGGTGACCAGGTCGTCAGCTTCGCCGAACGGGGACTGATCTGAGGTCATGCACAAGGTCCACCCTACGTACCGTGTTCAACCCCGCGGGGCCAGTCAGCCCCGTCGGGGCGGCTGGCCCCTTCCATCCACAGAAAGGGCCGTCATGTCGGCGAGAACCCCACCGCCCTGCCCCCTCTGTGCAGGCCACGGCGTGCCGCTGGGCGCGCTGGGCCATCTGCACTGGTTCCGTTGCCGCGACTGCAGCATGACGTTTGGCCGCATGAACCGTCAACGCAAGCGCGCGCGCCAGTCGTCCGAGTCACCTTCCACTCCTGGAGGAGTCCACCATGGAAACACCATCCATCGCGGGCCTGCGCCAGCAGGCCGAGTTGTTGGCCGCCCTATCGATCACCCATCTGACGTCGGCCACCCGAAGGAGACTGGCCGATGACGACCTGTCGGTCAATGCCTATCCGACTGATGCCGGCGGCTTCGTCTACGTCGGCACCCCGAGGTACCGCATTCCGACGGAGCCGGATCTTGCGGCCATCTTCGAGGCCGCGGAGCAGGCCGGCGTCGCCTGGCTGATGTTCGACCGCGAGGCGGCCGTGGTCGATGGGCTGCCTGTCTTCGACGTGGCGGATTCACGCACGTGAACCGGCATCAGGCGCGTACCGAGGCGCAATGGGAAGTCGATCCCGGTCGTCGCTGACCAGGTCAACGGGCAATTGGGACAAGGTCGCAATTTAATGACCGCACCCGAACGTTGCGAACTGGCCCTACCGCCCTAGGCTCGACGGAGGCTCAGAGCAAAGCCTGGCGGCCAAGCGCGACGTAACGGGCAGACAAGTGGCGAGCTTCCGGCTGTTCACCTCGCCCCGTCCCCAGACTGCCCCGCAGGCGCGCCATCGCAGCGGGACGCCCGCACTGCTTGCGCCATCGAGTACCCTCTTCGAGGATCGGTCGGGCCAAAGACACAATCGATTCAGGCGTTGTTGCCGGTCCGGGATTGCTCTCACACACCAACCCGGTTTTTGGAAAGGGATATGAACGTTCGGACCAAACTGGCTGCCGGAGCGCTGTTGGTGTGCTTGCTTGCCGGCGTGTACTGGCTGTTGCACGAGACCGGTGCCATGACGACGATCCTGGACACCAACGCGCTGCACGCGCGCGTCCTCCAAATGGGACCCTGGGGCCCGGCCGCAATCATTGCGCTGATGGTGCTGGCGATCCTGATCAGCCCGATACCGAGCGCACCGATCGCGCTGGCCGCGGGTGCCGCCTACGGGCATGGCTGGGGTGCGCTGTACGTGCTGCTGGGAGCGGGGGCAGGCGCCATGGCGGCGTTCGGCGTGGCGCGATTCGTCGGCCATGAAACCGTGCATCGGTGGTTCGGCGGCCGCCTTTCAGTCGGGTTGATCGGATCCCAGAATGCGCTCATGGGCATCGTCTTTGTGAGTCGGCTGCTGCCATTTCTCTCGTTTGACATCGTCAGCTATGCCGCAGGACTCACGGTGCTTTCGTTCTGGCGCTTTGCCATCGCCACCCTGGCGGGCATCGTGCCCACGAGCTTTCTGCTCGCTCATTTCGGCAGCGAGATGGGGACCGGTGAGAGCAAGCGCATCCTGTTTTCGGTGCTGGCGCTGGGCGGCCTGACCCTGATTCCGATCGGCGCCAAGCTGTTCAAAGACTGGCGCGCCAGGCGACAGGTTGCGGCGGAAGCCAATGCCGAATGACCGACGCCTGTCGCGCAGCGCTGGCGCAGCTTGTCGTCAGTCGGCAGCCCCCGAATCGGATTCGACGGTCGCCGCCTTGCCGTCAGCATAGGCCTGCATCACCTGCCGCAGCGTCTTGAGCTGCTTGCGATAGTTCGTGCACCCGGTGCACATCATCAGGTGCGTGCGCAGCGACACCTGCTCGCCCAGTTTCAAAGGCCGTTCCATCTCGGCCGAGCAGACCTCGGTCAATTCCCTGCAACTCAGCATTTCGCCCCCTCCGGTCGTCCCCAGCCGCTGTCCATGCAGCCTCGCAACTTCAGCCGTGCGCGATGCAGGATCACGTGGCAATTGCTTGTCGTGATGCCCAGCTGCGTGCAGATCTCGTCGGACTCGAAGCCCAGGAATTCACGCATCATGAAGACCCGGCCGGTATTGGCGGGCAAGTGGTCGAGACAGGTTTCGAACACGACCCAGAACTGACGCGTCTGCATCGATTCCTCCGGGTTTGGCCATGCCACCGGACGAGGCCCGTCACGCCAGGCGCCACGCTCGCTGAACAGGGTTTCCAGGCGCTCCTGCCAATCCTCGTCGTCGTCGACGAGGCTCGACATGGGCACGGTGCGCTTGGCAGTGCGCAAGTGGTCGATGATCCGGTTGCGCAGGATGGCAAAGACCCAGGTCTTCAGGGTCGATTGCCCGGCAAACGATGACGACTTGCGAAGCGCGGCTTCGATGGACTCCTGCACCAGGTCCTCCGCGGTCTCGGTGTTGCGCAGTTGGAGCTGTGCGAAGCGCAGCATGTCGGCCCGCAGCGCCAGCAGGGCCTCGGCGCTGATGCCTTGCATCGACGCGGACAGCGGCACGGCCGGATCTGGCGGCGGGTTCGGCATTCAGACTCCTGGCGGGCGCTGCGCCTCGTTTCGCGCCGCGCTGTAGCTCGACACGCAGAATGGCACGACGTAGTTGAGCAAGGCCTGCCAGAGGTTGACCGTGTGATGGGTCCACCACTGCTCGCCGTTGTTGATGAGGTTCAGTACGGTTCCCACCACCAGGGACACCTTGAGAGCCGAAACCGCAATCCGCGGCGTCAGCATGAGCCGCAGGATACCGGCGGGAGACAGGCGAATCCTGCCGGCCAGGGCCCTGACAGCTGGGTGTTCGACGGTCATTTTGCAGTTTCTCGCATGCGTGGATTCGGGCTGTCGGTCGGGTGAATCGTACGGTGGGCCGCCCGTGGGGGCACCAAAGCGGGGTCCCTTCCCTGCATGGACGATGATCCAGCCGGTTTTCTTACACCGCGCCGCTTCGGGCTGTAAGGAATACGGCTGCCCGGCCGTCTAGGAGGAAAGCCACCACGGACTGCCCATGCACGCCACCCTTCCCCTGCTCGTCCGCACCGACTTCCCGGCACTGCGCCGACGCTCGGTCGAAACCCTCCAGATCAACCTCGGCTACCGCTGCAACCAGAGCTGCGTGCATTGCCACGTCAATGCCGGGCCGAACCGCACCGAGGAAATGTCGCGCGACACCATCGATGCGGTCATCGCCTTCCTGGCCGCCAGCCCCGACGTGCGCACGCTCGACCTCACCGGCGGTGCACCGGAGCTCAACCGGCACTTCCGCGACCTGGTCGTGGCCGCGCGCTCGCGTGGCGTGCGGGTCATCGACCGCTGCAACCTGACGATCCTCGAGGAGCCGGGCCAGGAAGGCCTGGCCGAGTTCCTGGCAGCGCACGGCGTCGAGGTGGTGGCCTCCATGCCCTGCTACCTGGAGGACAACGTCGACCGCCAGCGCGGCAAGGGCACGTTCGACGCCAGCATCCGCGGCTTGCAGCGCTTGAATGCCCTGGGCTACGCACAGCCAGGCTCCGGCCTGACGCTGAACCTGGTTTACAACCCACAAGGCGCCAGCCTGCCGCCGGGCCAGGAGGCGCTGGAGCGCGACTACAAGCAACATCTGGCCAAGCACTTCGACGTCGTCTTCAACCAGCTGTTCACGCTGGCCAACATGCCGATCCAGCGCTTCGGCTCGATGCTGGTCTCCAAGGGACAGTTCAACAGCTACATGAGCCTGCTGCGCAGCGCGCACCGAGACGACAACCTTGACCAGGTGATGTGCCGCAGCCTGGTGAGCGTGGATTGGCAGGGCTACCTGTACGACTGCGACTTCAACCAGCAGCTGGGCCTGCCGATCCGCGATGCCGGCAAGCCCCGGGTGCACCTGAGTGAGATCAGCGCCGCCCGGTTGGAGGACCGGCCGATCCGCGTGGCCGACCACTGCTTCGGCTGCACGGCGGGCCAGGGTTCGAGTTGCGGCGGCGCACTCGAGCCCGCCACGGCGTCGGCGCCGACCTGCGGCCTCTGAGCGCACGCCTTCGAGGACATCGACATGAGTTCAATGCAGGGACTGTTCTTCTGGGGCTTTCTGCTCGTCTTCGGCGTGGTGATGTACCTGGTCGTCCCGCGCTCGAAGGACGAAGGCGGGTTCTTCCGCGGCCAGGACGATCATGGCCGCCCGGCCTCGGAATGGGCGCTGATGATGAGCATCTTCATCAGCTGGATCTTCGCCAAATCGGTGACGAACGCCGCGAACCTTGGTGCCACCTACGGTGTGGTCGGCGGGCTGGCGTATGCGGCGTACTGGTTGTCGATCCCGGTGGCGGGGCTGGTGATCTACCGGATGCGTACGCGCGAGGGCGCTACAGGTCTCGTGCCCTTCCTGATCGGCAAGTACGGGCGTGGGGCGGCGCTGGCATTCTCGCTGGCGATCCTGATCCGCCTGTTCAACGAGGTCTGGAGCAACACGGCCGTGGTCGGCGGCTACTACGGTGCCAGCGGCTCGGCCGGCTTCATCGGGTCGGCGCTGCTGTTCACGGCCGCCGTGCTGTTCTACAGCCTCAAGGGCGGGCTGCGCAGCTCGATCTTCAGCGACGTGATCCAGGCCGTCGTGTTCATCCTCTTTCTCGGCGTCGTCCTGGCCTACGTGCTTCCGGCGCACTCGCCTGGCGAACTGCTGTCGCAGGGCACGTTCGCGCTGGGCTCCGGCGGCGACCTGCTGCTGGTGGCGCTGCTGCAGACGCTGTCCTACCCGTTCCACGACCCGGTGCTGACCGACCGCGGCTTCATCACGCGCGAGAAGGCCATGCTGCGGGCCTTCATCGTCGCTGGCGTGCTCGGGTTCGTTGCCATCTTCGCCTTCAGCCTGGTCGGCGTGCATGCCCGCCTGGTGGGTATGGCGGGCAGCGGCAACGTACCCGCCGAAGTGGCCCGAGGCCTGGGCATGGCCGGCTTCTTCGCGATGATCGTGGTCATGGTCACCTCGGCCGGCTCGACGCTGGACTCGACCTTCACCTCGCTGTCAAAGCTGGTCGCGCGTGATCTGCCCGTTCTGGCGGGCCGGCTGCCGTCGCCCAAGGCGATGACCATCGGCGCATTGACGATGGTGAGCTTCGCGCTGCTGGGCAACCTGCCGATGATCGCGGGCACCGACATCCTCAAGGCCACCACGATCAGCGGCACGATGGTCATCGGCCTGGCGCCTATCTTCCTGTTCTCCAGCCGCGTCGGCTACTCGCCCTGGTCGTTCCACCTGGCCTTCTGGCCGGGCATCGCACTGGGCGTGCTGCAGGCGATGAACCTGATTCCGGCGGCCTGGGCCATCGGTGGTGGCAAGTACGGCATCCTGCTCGGCACCAATCTGTACGGGCTGGCGCTCTGCACCGCGGGCTTCTTCCTGCCGCTCGCCCTGCCGCGCCGCCTGGCGAGCACCGGGGTCGCCGCTTGAACGAGCCCGGTCGCGTCTGCCCGCTGCGCTACCGCTACGGGCCCAGTGCCATCGCACGTGCCGAGGTAAGACCGGCGCAGACGCTCTACGTCATCGGCGGCCTGTACGGCAACGTATCGGCGCTGGATGCCGTCGAGGAGATGGCACAGGCCGAGCCTCAGGCGCCCACACTGTGCTTCAACGGCGACTTCAACTGGTTCAATGTCGCCGATCGCCACTTCGCCGAGATCAACCGTCGCGTGCTGGTCCACGACGCCATCCTGGGCAATGTCGAAGCCGAGCTCGATGCACCGGCCGATGACGCGGGCTGTGGCTGTGCCTACCCCGCCCATGTGGATGCGGGCGTCGTCGAACGTTCGAACCGGATCCATGCCCTGCTCAAGGCCGCGGCGGCGCGCCACGGCGACCTGCTGCGCCGCATCGCGGCCTTGCCCATGGTGGCGCGCTACCAGGTGGGCGACTGTCGCGTCGGGGTCGTGCACGGTGACGCCGAGTCGCTGGCCGGCTGGCGCTTCGATGTGCAGGCGCTGGGCGATCCAGGACAAGGCCCCTGGCTGCGCACCGTGTTCGAGGACGCCCAGGTGGATCTCTTCGCCAGCACGCACACCTGCCTGCCGGCCTTGCGGCGGGTCGAGCGAGTGCCCGGCGGCGACGCCTGCGTCGTCAACAACGGTGCTGCCGGCATGCCCAACTTTTCCGGCGACCTGGCCGGGCTGTGCACGCGGATCGGCACCACAGCGTCGCCTCACCCGGTGCTGCACGAAATGCGCATGGCAGGCGCCTATGTGGCACTGCTGCCCCTGCGCTTCGACAGCGGCCGGTGGCAGAGAGAATTCCTGGCGCAGTGGCCGCCCGGCTCGCCAGCCTGGCAGTCCTACTTCGAGCGCATCACCCGGGGGCCGTCGTTTTCGCCGAGCCAGTTGCTGGCGCCGGCATCAGACCGGTAGAGTGGCCCACGGGCGAAAAGCCCGCGACGAGGAGCGATCCATGGACATCAAGGCACTGGCCTTCGACACCGGCGGCACCGTACTGGACTGGCATGGTGGCTTGGTCGCCGCGCTGTCTCAGGCGGGCGCGCGCCACCGCACCAGCCTGGACTGGCACGCGATGGCCAACGACTGGCGACGACGCGCCATGAACGGCATCGTCGGACAGACGCACCCTGCATTCAACATGGACGATGTGCACCGTCGCACACTCGACGAGGTGCTTGCGCAGTACGGACTGCAGGGCCTCACGGAAGCGGAGCGCCATACGATCTGGCGCGTCTGGCATGAACTCGACACGTGGCCGGATTTCCCCGGGGCGCAAGCTGCGCTGCGCGTAGCGTTCCCGGTGGTGTCGTTCACGATGCTGCCGACGGCGCTGGTGGTCGATGTGTCGCGTCGCAACGGCATTGTCTGGGACGCCGTCATCTCCTGCGAAATGATCGGCGTGTACAAGCCGCACGCGCTGGCCTATGCCACGGCAGCGCGCTGGATGGCCTTGGAGCCGCCGCAGATCCTGATGGTGGCCTGCCACAACTTCGACCTGAATGCGGCACACAAGGCAGGTTTTCGCACCGCGTTCGTTCGCAGGCCCGATGAATGGGGCCCCGAGGGACCACCCGATCCGACGCCGAACATGGCCTACGACTTCATCGAGGACGGGTTCGATGCCTTGCAGCGCAAGCTGCTGGCGCGCAGATAGCGACGGGGTTGGCGTTGGGCCAACTGCGCAATCTGGGCCCCGCCTCCCTGAGGATGCTGGCGGCCGCCGGGATCTCGTCCGACGACGACCTGCGTGCCTTGGGGTCGGTGGCGGCGTATCTGGCCGTCAAGCGAACCGGGGCCAATGCCAGCCTCAACCTGCTGTGGGCACTTGAAGGTGCTCTGACCGGGCGTGACTGGCGGGTCGTTGCACGAGAAGATCGAACTGCGCTACTGCTTCATCTTGACGACATGGAGCGCCGGACCTCCAGTTCAGATTGAGCGCAAGACCCCGCCATCGCGGCGAACCAGCGACTGACGGGCGCATTGCGTCGGTTACCAAACTGAAAACGGCCGTGGAGCACGCCGACTACCGCGTGAATGCGCCTGCCTGGCACGGGTCAGACCAAGGGCAAATCGATCAAGGGCTATTGCTGCGGCTGACAGGTCGGTCGCATCGGAGCGGCGTGCCGAACCAAATGTCCACCACCGCTCGCGATGAACTTCACATGCGCATGTTCAACGACGGCAAATACATGGGCGGCATGCACATTGGCTGGTAGCTCGTCTGGCTTCTCGCTTTGATGGCTTCGGGCGCGGCGCCAACACTGCCAACTTGATGGGTTACGCGCGCCCCCTGATCGGGTAGCCCTTGCCGATCACGAATTGCAGCCCCTTCAGCAGCGACTGCAGATCCGGGCGCGCGAACGGCGCGTTGGAGATGTCGATGATTTGCACATCGCCATCCGGATTGATCACAAACAGCGCCGGCTCCGCGAAGGGCCGGTCGGTCTCCTGCGGCGAACGCGGGTCCGAGATATACACGCCGAGCTGGCGCATCTCGTCCACCGACAGCCCGTAGCCAACCGGAAACTTCCAGCCGCATTCCGCGACCTCGGCTTCGGCCTTCTCCTTCGGGTCGGCCGAGACCGTCGCCACGGCGATGCCGGCCGCGTTGAAGGGTTCCAGCAGGCCGTCGAGGGTGTTCAGGTAGGTTTTGCACAGCGGGCAGTGCGCGCCGCGGTAGACGATCAACACGCGCCAGCCGGCGCCTTGCGCCGGCTCGACCCGTGCGCCGCCCACCGCGCTCCAGCCAAGCGCCGGAAACCGGGCGCCGGCCGCCATCTTGTTCGAGGACATTGAATCTCCTGAAGGGGTTGAAGTCATGAAGCAACGTGCCGCTTGGCACGAATATCAGGGTCGTTGCAGCGCTGCGCCACGCGGTACCAGAAGCAGGGAAAGAGTGGATTCGGCAACCAGTAGAGCTAGGGCCAGCCGTGATGGCGAACCCGAAGCATCAGGCGGCGCGCGCAGTCGGCACTCCAGACCCGCCGGCAATCAGCTTGCCATAGGTCCAGCCGAGCACCGCTCCGAAGATGAGGTGAAGCACCAAAGTCATCATCGGCGCCATCAGGCCCATCTTCATGCCGAACATGCCGGCCCCGGCCATGGGCATCACCATGACCATCATCAGCAACCAGCCGACAAAACCGATGATCACGCCATGCGTGGTTGGGCTGTTGCCGGGCAAGCGCCCATTCAGGAACGCCATCGCAAGGCCGTACCCAACGACGCCGATCATGAAGTGGACGGCCCAGCCGAGCATCGGCGAATCGGGCGAGCCCATCATGCCCGCGATCATCTTCGGCAAGTCCAGCTCGGGCATCACGCCCATTGCCGCCTTCATCACCATCAGTGCCGACAGCACGACCGTTGCAGCCAAGCCGGCCAGCAGGCCGCTTCCAGTTCGTGACATCACAGACTCCTGTTCGATGACTGACGTACGCGTCGGCGGCAGCGGGCATCCTCACAGGACAACCGCTGACGAGCTTCGCCGATCGGCGCGAAGCGCACTGTGCGTTGGCGCGCATAGCCGAGCGATTCCATGGCAGGCAATGCCGCCACTTCTTCAAACGGCGTGCGAATCCCCGAAGTTCGACGGTCGGCACGCCATCGCACAGACGCGGTCGACGTTTGGAGCGACCCTGAGCCTTCAACAAGGCTGCGAAGGGCACTCGATGCAAACCGAACTTCTGAATGTGACCGGGATGACCTGCGGCGGTTGCACCGGCAAGGTCACCCATGCCCTGGAAGCCGTTGGTGGCGTTGACGAGGTCGTGGTCTCACTGAATGACGGCTCGGCAAGCGTGAAGTTCGATGAACACCGCACGTCGCCTGCCGAACTGAGAGCAGCCGTGGAGCAGGCCGGCTACGGCGTGACCGGACCCGACACGGGCCAGACCGAGAAAAAGTCCACCAAGGGCGGTTGCTGCAGCTGACAGCCCAGCGTCGCGACGACAGCGGACGCGGCGCCGGATCGCGGCGCGGGCGCGACTGTCGCAAACACTGGCCCAGGCTAAGGCGCCACCGCCGCCGCGGCCAGACCCGCCACTGCCTTTGCGAGATTGCCGGCCGCTGGACAGGCGGGAACTTCGTGGCGCCTGGCCAGATAGGCGGTGTCGTTGTAGCCTAGCCAGACCTGCTTATCCGCGTCCTCCCAGACCAGCGCCTTCAGCGGCAGATCAATTCCCACGGTCTGCGCGCACTCGATGAACGGCGTCCCGCCTTGCGGGTTGCCGAAGATCAGCAGTTCGGTGGGTCGAAGCGTCTTCCCCACCTTGGCTGCACCTGCCGCGTGATCGATGCGTGCGAACACGTTCAGTCCTCGTTCCTTGACGATCGCTTCGAACCGATTCATCGTGACCTGGGCGCTGTGAGGGCTCTTGACGGCGATGAGTCCGTCAGCCGCCGACGCCACGAGCGGCACCGAGAGAATGGCGAAGGCGGCCAGCAGGCGTCGGAACTTCATGGAATGCTCTCCTTGGGTTGGATTCGAATCAATCATGCGGGAATCGCACCGAGCGCAGTCCTCAGCACGGTGTTGCGGCGCGTCTGGGGCGGCAAGAGGCGACGTAGGAGGTGGTGGGCGGCGATCATCGGCTAGGGGCGCGTCGCGAGGCAAGCCAGTGGTCCACCGACAACATGCCGGGGCCACGCGCGATGAGATACAGCAGCACAGCCGCCCAGGTGCCGTGGGTCGCGTAGGCGCCGGGATAGACAAAGAGCTGGATCACGAGCGTCATGCCCAGCAGCGCGAGGGCGGAGAAGCGCGTACCCAGGCCGATCAGGAGCAGCACCGGCAGCACATGCTCGGCAGTTGCCGCCATCGGTGCGGCGATCTCGGGCGGAATGAAGGGCAGCTTGTATTCGTCCTGGAAGAGCGCCAGCGCCGAATCGGAGAGGCGTGGCCAGCCCAGAGAGAATTCACCCGAGACCAGATTGACCACAAAGCCCTGGACCTTGGTCTGCCCGGAGTTCCAGAAGACGGCGGCAATCGAAAAGCGCGCGATGAAAGCGATCAGCGTGTTCGGGATGCGCTCGAACAGGCCGATGACCCCAGTCACCAGGCGGGTCATGGGCGATCCTGCGCGTTCAGCGTTGCCGTGACCGGTCTTTGCGCCAGACATTGCGGTCGTGTTCATGAAGACAGCCTTTGAGGTAGGTGGATGGAGGCCAGCGCGCCGTGCGTCAGCAGTTGCGACAGCGATGCGGTGAGATCGAAGTTCGGCGATGCGGCCATCGCGCGCGCAGCCGCTTCGCCCAGGTTGAGCGCGGACCGCACGGCTTCCACGAAGGCGACCGCGCCAGCAGGCGCGGTCAACACCAGCACATCGAGTCCCGAACGAAGGATCAGGGCGCTCTCAGGCACATCGACGTCGACGGGCGCGATGTCGCCCTCCGTTGGGCATTCGGTCTGGTGCGCTGCCCACAGCGTCACCACGGCATAAGGCGATTCAAGCGTGGCCAGCGACGGATGCATGACCAGTTGCAGTTCGCCCATCCTGTCGCCGCTGGACAGCGCCAGGCTCACCATCTCGTCAGACACCGGGTCCGCATCGGCTGCGTGATAGGCCGCCACCCGCGCTACTTCGAGGCGTGCGACATCGGCCAGGTAGGGCAGCCCCCGTGCCGGCTCGAAGGCGGCGATGAACGACGGAAATTCCTGACCATAGTGGGCGAGCACCCGCGAACGCGGCGGCGACTGGCGCACGAACACAGCCGCCATGGCGCGGAAGAACTCGGTTCCCACCAGCTGCTGGACCACAGGGAAGGTCTCTGCCAAGGCATCGACCAGCGAGCTGACGACATTGTTGCGGTACACCGCGAGGCGCGCGCCCGGATCGGAACCGTTCCAGGTATGCAGGCCGGCCGGTACGGGGCGTTGCGGATCGAGCAGCGCCCTCGCGAATGACGCGAAGGAAGCAACGGAGGCAAGCGTCATGCACCGCCCCAGTACATGCCGCAGCGGCGCGGCTCAGAGCGCTCGAGCATCATCGCTTCGGCGCGGCCGGCTTCGGCCAGCAAGGTGGCCAGCGCGGGGATGTCGTTGTCGCGCTCCAGCAGCGTGGGCACGGCACCCAGTCTTGAAATCACGTCGGCGTATAGGCCCCAGACGGCCTCGTCCACCGGGCTGCCGTGGCTGTCGATGAGCAGCGGCGCACCGGCGGCGTCCTGGTCTCGTGCAAAACCTGCGAGGTGCACTTCGCCGACCTCGCTCAATGGCAGATCGCGCAGATAAGCCAGTGCATCGCGGCCGTGATTGGTACAGGACACGTGAACGTTGTTGACGTCCAGAAGAAGCCCGCAGCCCGTGCGCTTCAACACCTCGCGCAGGAAGGCGGTCTCACTCATCGTCGTCGCCTTGAACTCGACGTATGTCGATGGGTTCTCGAGCAGCATGCGGCGCTGCAGCCGTTCCTGCACGCGGTCGATGTGGTCGCAGACGCGGGTCAGGGTCTCCCGGTCATACGGCACCGGCAGCAGGTCGTTGAAGAAGGTGTCACCGTGGCTGGACCACGCCAGATGCTCGGAGAACGAGGCCGGCTGGTAGCGTGCGATCAACGTGGCCAGCCGGTCGAGGTGCGACTCGTCAATCGGCTCGACGCCGCCAATCGACAGACCGACGCCGTGCAGCGACAGCGGGTAGTGTTCGCGCACGAGGGCCAGGAAGTGATGGAAGGGCCCGCCGTCGACCATGTAGTTTTCGGCGTGCACCTCGAAGAAGCCGATGTCCGGGCGCGTGGACAGCACTTCGCGGAAGTGCTCGGGCTTCAGCCCGATGCCCGCACGCCATGGCAGGCCGGCCACCTCGCCTAGCACGTCCGCCGTCGGCGAGCCGACCGTGGAGTGGCAGGGAGCTCGATCAGTGGCTGACATGGGCGGCGGCTCGGGTGCGCAGCAGATATGACCGTTCAGGCCTTCTTTTCCTTGAACTCGGCGACCTGGCCAAAGCCGGTCGGCGAGGTCTTGGAGACCGTCTTTTCACAAGTGCCCTTGGGGACCAGCGACCAGGCGTTGCCTTGGTAGTCGACCTTGGAGGTGCCTGCGCAAGTGGTGCCGGCACCAGCCTTGCAGTCGTTCTTGCCCTTCAGGGCGACGCCGAAGCACTTGTCCTTGTCGGCCATCTGCGCGGCGGCAGGCATCGCGGTGAAGGCCGCGCCGAGGGCCAGGGCCAGGGCGATGGCGGGAAGCTTGGTGGTGGCTTGGGTCATGAGAATCTCCTGAAACAGTTGAGGGGACGGGGGAAAACGGGGGTCACTCGCCGAACAGCCGTGCCGAGCACGACCTTCGTGGCGAATAGACGAGGCAGGTCGGCCGGGTCTTACAGAGGTCTGCCGAAAATTTGCGGCGGCCTTCAAAGAAACCGGGCGATCAGCGCCTGCAGCCGCTCGCGGACCGGCGCCGACATCGCCGCCGGGGGTGTCACCAGAGCCGAGCCGAGCGCGTTGTGCGCCGCCGACGCTGGCCAGTCGGCGGCGATCCGGCGCACGGCGTGGGCCAGCACGGTCTGAGCGCGCTGCGCGTTGCCCTGCAGGTTGGCCATCGCCATCTCGGCCGTGACGCAGGCCTGGTGCGCGTGCCAGCAATCCCAGTCGGTGGCCAGCGCGAGCGTGGCGTAGGCCATCTCGGCCTCGCGAGCCAGCCGCGCCTCGGGCATGTTGGTCATGCCGATCACGGCGGCGCCGAGGCTTCGATACCAGTGCGACTCCGCGCGGGTCGAAAACGCCGGGCCTTCGATGCACACGTAGGTCCCTTCTGTGTGCAGGTGCACGTCGGCGAAGCCTGCGTCGCCGAAGGCGTCGGCCAGCACGCCGCGCAGGACCGCGCACACCGGATCGGCAAGGGACACGTGCGCGACCGCCCCGTCACCGAAGAAGCTGCCCTCCCGCTTGCGGGTGAGATCGATGAACTGGTCGACCAGCACCATGTCCAGCGGTGCGATGTCTTCGCGCATCGAGCCCACGGCCGAGACCGACAGCAGGTACTGAACGCCCAGCGACTTCATCGCGTAGACGTTCGCGCGAAACGGGATCTGGCTGGGAATCAGCCCGTGGCTGCGCCCGTGCCGGGCCAGGAAGGCCACGTCGACACCGCCCAGCCGCCCCAGCAGCAGTGCATCCGACGGGGCACCGTAAGGCGTGTCCACGGCCTGCTCGCGAACATCCGTCAAGCCTTCCATGCGGTACAAGCCGCTGCCGCCGAAGATGCCGATGCGTGGCTTGATTGGGGTCGGGTCCATCTGGGCTCCTGGCTTTGGATACCCTATGGACGAACCGCGCCCGAATTCCTTACACCTACCGTATCCCTGTAAGGATCCAGCCCGCTCCACGTCTATGGGGGAGTGAAGGCGCAAAGCCTCGACAAACCAAGAAAGAACGAGATGCGTCTGGACAAGCGGTGGTGGTTGCTGGTGGCACTGGTTGTGCTGCTGGCCCTGTTCTTCGGGCTCGACCTCGGTCGGTTCCTGAGCCTTGCTGCCATCAAGAGCAGCCAGGCCGATCTGCAGGCCTGGCGCGCGGGCCAACCGGTGCTGGCCGGCCTGGTGTTCTTCGCCGGCTACGTCGCCGTGGCGGCGCTGTCCTTGCCGGGCGCGGCGGTGATGACGCTGGCGGCCGGCGCTCTTTTCGGTCTGGGTTGGGGCACGCTGATCGTGTCGTTTGCGTCGACCATCGGCGCCACCCTGGCCTTCCTGGCTGCGCGCTGGCTGCTGGGAGGCTGGGTGCAGTCGCGCTTCGGCGACCGGCTGGCTGCGCTCAATGCGGGCATCGCCAAGGAGGGCGGCTTCTACCTCTTCACGCTGCGCCTGGTGCCGGCACTGCCGTTCTTCGTCATCAACCTGGCCATGGGCGTGACCATGCTGCGCACCTGGACCTTCTACTGGGTCAGCCAGCTCGGCATGCTGGCCGGCACGCTGGTCTACGTGAACGCCGGCACGCAGCTGGCGCGCATCGACTCCTTGTCCGGCATCGTTTCACCAGGTGTCCTGGGCTCGCTCGTGCTGCTGGGCGTTTTCCCTCTCATCGCCAAGAAAGTGATCGACATGTTCCAGGCCCGAAAGGTCTATGCCCGCTTCAAGAAGCCGGTCCGATTCGACCGCAACCTCGTCGTCATTGGCGGCGGTTCGGCGGGGCTGGTCACGGCCTACATCGCCTCGGCCATCAAGGCCAAAGTCACGCTGGTGGAGAAACACGCCCTGGGGGGTGATTGCCTGAACACGGGTTGCGTGCCCTCGAAGGCGCTGATCCGCTCGGCCAAGTTCCTCTCGCGCGTGCAGCGTGCCAAGGAGTTCGGCATCCGCTCGGCCAGCGCCGATTTCGATTTCGGCGAGGTGATGGAGCGGGTGCAGCGGGTCATCAAGGAAGTCGAGCCGCACGACTCGGTCGAGCGCTACACCGGACTGGGTGTGGACGTGGCGCAGGGCACGGCCCGCATCGTGTCGCCTTGGGAGGTGGAGATCACCTACCCCGATGGGCGGGTACAGGGGCTGACAACCCGCGCCATCGTCATCGCGGCGGGTGCGCGGCCCTTCGTGCCCCCCATTCCGGGCCTAGACGGCCTCGGCCCGCACGAGTTGCTGACCTCGGACAACGTCTGGCAATTGCGCCAGCGGCCGGAGCGCCTGGTGGTGCTCGGCGGCGGCCCCATCGGCAGCGAACTGACACAGACCTTCGCACGCTTGGGATCGCGGGTGACGCAGGTCGAGATGCTGCCCCGCATCCTCGTGCGCGAAGACCCCGAAGTGTCGGACCTCGTGACTGCCCGGTTCCGTGCCGAGGGCATCGCCGTGCTGACCGGCCACAAGGCACTTCGGGTGCAGGTTGGCGGGCTCGAGAAGGTGCTGGTCGTCGAGGCCGATGGTCAGGAAAAACACATCCCCTTCGACGCCATCCTCGTGGCCGTCGGGCGTGTGGCCAACCTCAAGGGCTACGGCCTGGAGGAACTCGGCGTCACCACCGGCCGCACGGTGGAAGTCAACGGCTACCTGCAGACCAACTTCCCCAACATCTACGCCGCTGGCGATGTGGCCGGCCCCTACCAGTTCACCCACACCGCGGCGCATCAGGCCTGGTACGCCGCGGTCAACGCGCTGTTCGATCCGTTCAAGAAGTTCAGCGCCGACTACCGCGTGATCCCCTGGGCCACCTTCGTCGAACCCGAGGTGGCGCGCGTCGGCCTGAACGAACTCGAGGCCAAGGAGAAGAAGATCCCCTACGAGGTGACCACCTACGGGCTGGACGATCTGGACCGCGCCATCGCCGACAGCGAAGCGCACGGCTTCGTCAAGGTGCTGACGGTACCGGGAAAGGATCGCATCCTGGGCGTGACCATCGCCGGTGAACACGCCGGCGACCTGCTCGCCGAATGGGTGCTGGCGATGAAACACGGCATCGGCCTGAACAAGATCCTCGGCACGATCCACACCTACCCGACGCTGTCCGAGGCCAACAAGTACGCCGCCGGCAACTGGAAGCGTGCTCATGCGCCGCAGGCACTGCTGGCCTGGGTGGAGCGTTTCCACGCCTGGCGGCGCGGCTGAGGAGGCGCTGCCATGAACGACTCGATGCATGCGATGAGCCCCGGTCGCAGACGCCGCGCCTTGATCACGGTGCTGCCCTGGGCCTTTCTGGTCGCCATGGGCTCGCCCGCGGCCCAGACGCCGCCTATCACTTTCGACCACCGCCACGGCACCTGGGATGCGCTGCTCAAGCAGTTCGTGGTGGTGGCTCCCGCCGGCAACGCGTCGACCCTGCGCTACGCGGCCCTTCAAGATCAGCGGGTGAAACTGAAGGGCTATCTGGACAGCCTGTCGGCCGTGTCGCCGCCCACCTACGGCAGCTGGAGCCGGCCGCAGCAGCTGGCGTTTCTGATCAATGCGTACAACGCGTTCACGGTGGAGCTGATCCTAACGCGCTACCCGGACCTGAAGTCGATCAAGGACCTGGGCAGTTTCGTGCAGAGCCCGTGGAAGAAGCAGTTCTTCCGCCTGCTGGGGCAGGAACGCTCTCTCGACGAAGTGGAGCACGAGATGATCCGCGTCCCGGGCGTCTTCGACGATCCGCGCATCCACTTCGCGGTGGTCTGTGCCTCCGTCGGTTGCCCGATGCTGCGCAACGAGGCCTACGTGGCCGAGCGCCTGGATGGCCAGCTCGATGACGCGCTGCGCCGCTTTCTCTCCGACCGCACGCGCAACCGGTTCGATGCCGCGGCGGGCCTGCTTGCGGTCTCGAAAATCTTCGACTGGTATCGCAAGGACTTCGAACTTGGGCACAGGGGTTACGACACGCTGCAGACGGTGTTCGCCCGGCACGCCGAGGTGCTGGGCAGCACGCCGCGGGCGCAGGCCGACCTTCGCGCGGGTCGCTACAAGCTGGCATTCCTGGACTACGACTGGGCGCTCAACGACGCGCGCTGAGCGGGCGAAACCGAGCACACGATGGCTGGCCTCTTCAATGGCATCACCCGGTGGATCGGCGAGCAGCTGAGCCGCTACCTGAGCCAGACTCACCACACGCACAGCCTGGCCGCGCCCACCGACCCGGTCCGGCTGATGGCCTGCCTGACGCCGGGCGACGTGGTGCTGGTCGAGGGCCAGAGCCGGTTCAGTGTCGCCATCAAGTACCTGACGCAGTCGACCTGGTCGCATGCCGCACTGTTCATCGGCAGCGCCAGCGGGCTCGTCGACGACCAGGGACGACCGCGCTGCTTCCTTGAGGCGGACCTGCGAGAGGGCGTGCGCGTCGTGAGCGTGGCCGAATTCGCCGGACTGCATTGCCGCGTCTGCCGGCCGGTCGGGCTCGACGCGTCCGAGATCGACGCGCTCATCCGCTTCGCCATGGCCCGCCTGGGGCACCAGTACGACCTGAAGAACGTCATCGACCTCGCGCGCTACCTCCTGCCGACGCCACCGGTGCCTCTTCGCTGGCGACGC
Source organism: uncultured beta proteobacterium (assembly GCA_963750785.1). Lineage (GTDB taxonomy): Bacteria > Pseudomonadota > Gammaproteobacteria > Burkholderiales > Burkholderiaceae_C > Rubrivivax. The sequence continues at coordinate 36,964 of CAVVSC010000025.1, forward strand.
CGCATGCTGGCGCTCGGCAGCGGCGATCCCACCCGCGCGATCTGTTCCACCCTGATCGCCCAGGCCTTCCAGTCGGTGCGCTACCCCATCCTGCCGTTGATCGAGAGCCGGCCCTCGCAAGACCCGATGTGTCCCGGCTGCCTGGACGAGATCCTGCGCGTGCGCCATCACAGCCTGTTCGTGCCGCGAGACTTCGACGTCTCGCCCTATTTCACGGTGATCAAACCGACGCTGGCAGCGGGTTTCGATCACCGCGCGCTGGCGTGGCGCAGCGATGCGCAGCAGGTCGCGGTATGAGACCGGCGCTGTGCATCATCGTGCCGGTGCTCGACGAAGCGCAGACGCTGGCGTCGCGCCTGCAGGCGCTGCAAGGATTTCGGCAACGCGGCGCGCGCGTGGTCGTGGTGGACGGCGGCAGCCAGGACGCCACGTTCGACATCGCACGGACTCACGCGGACCTGGCCCTCCTCGCACCCCGCGGCAGGGCATCGCAGATGAATGCCGGCGCCGCGGCCTGCCCGGCCGACGTGTTGCTGTTCCTGCATGCCGACACCGTGCTGCCCGACAACGCCGACGTGCTAGTCCGTCGTGCCACGCTGGGCCCGTTTGCCTGGGGCCGTTTCGATGTGCAGATCGCCAGCGAGCGGCCATTGCTGCGCCTGGTCGGCTTCATGATGAACTGCCGGTCGCGTTGGAGCGGCATCGCCACCGGCGACCAGGCACTGTTCGTCAGACACGATCTGTTCCGCAAGGTCGGTGGATTTCCGGACCTGCCGCTGATGGAAGACGTCGCGATGTCGAAGGCCCTCAAGCGTCACAGTCCTCCGGCCTGCCTGAACCAGCGCGTGACCACCTCGGCGCGCCGCTGGGAGCGCCATGGCGCGTGGCGCACGATTCTTCTGATGTGGCGCCTGCGCGCTGCCTACTTCCTGGGCGCAGACCCCAGACAACTGGCGATCCGGTATGGCTATCGACCCCGATGACCAGCATGAAACCCTGCGGCAGGTGCAGGTGGCTGTCCTGGCCAAGGCACCCATCCCGGGACTGGCCAAGACGCGGCTCATTCCAGTCCTCGGGCGCCGCGGTGCCGCGCGCTTGCAGCGCCGACTGACGCGCGTGGCAGTGCAGACGGCCCGTGATGCCGACCTCGGGCCCGTGACCCTGTGGTGCGCACCCGATGCCCGGCATCGCTTCTTCAGGGCCCTGCAGCAAACGATGGATGTTCAGTGCCTGGTCCAACCCAGCGGCGACCTTGGGGACCGTATGCACACCGCGTTCCGCCTGCATTGCGCACAAGGACCCCTGCTGCTCATCGGCACCGACTGCCCCGTGCTGCGACCTGCCCATTTGCGCGAGGCCGCTCGGGCACTGATCGACGGTGACGATGCGGTGTTCTTCCCGGCTGAAGATGGTGGCTATGCGCTGGTCGGTCTGCGTCAGTCGCAGGCCGCACTGTTCACCGGCATGACCTGGAGTACCGCCGAGGTCATGTCGGACACCCGGGCACGCGCTCGCTCGCTGAACCTGCGGTTGCGCGAATTCGAAACTCTCTGGGACGTGGATGTGCCCGAAGACCTGGCGCGCCTGGATGCCCTGACCACAGAGGTCACCGCGTGAAGCGGCTCGCGCTGCTCGGCGGCGGACACGCCCACGTCAAAGTGCTGTCGGATCTGGCCGAACGCCCGCTGGCCGGATGGGACGTTCACCTGGTGTCACCGTACCGACGCCAGATCTATTCCGGCATGTTGCCCGGTTGGGTGGCGGGCCACTATCCGATCGAGTCCTGTGCCATCGCGCTCGACACGCTGGCGACGAACGCCCGCGTGACCTTCCATGAGACAGCCGGGCTTGGCGCCCATTTGGCAGACAACGAGATCGTGTGTACCGACGGCACCCGATTGACCTTCGATCTGCTGTCCATCGACACCGGACCGCTCCCGGCCACCGACCAGTTGCCAGGCAGTGCGAAGCATGCACTGCCGATCCGGCCAATCGAGACCTTCGTTGCAGCCTGGCCGGGCCTGGAGGACCGCATGCTGAGTCGCTGTAGCCGCTTCGATCTGGTCATCCTTGGTGCGGGAGCCGCCGGCGTGGAACTGGCGCTGGCGGCGCAGCACCGTGCGTTGGCCGACGGGTGGTCGCACGTTCGCATCACCCTCGTTGGGTCCGATGCGCTGCCGTTGGAAGGTGCGCCGGGCCGCGCGCGCGGGCAGGTGGCCAGAATGCTGGCGCAGCGCGGCATCGCGTGGCTCGGTGAGCGCCGGGCCATGCGCGTCGTGGCCGGGCAGATCGACTTCGAACAGGGCGCGCCGCTGGGCTTCGATGCCTGCCTGGTGGTCACCGGCGCAGCCGCACCGGGCTGGCCACGCGCGGCTGGCCTGGCCACCGATGAACGCGGCTTCATCCGCGTGGGATCCACCTTGCAAAGCGTGTCGCACCCGCACATTTTCGCCGCGGGCGACGTGGCGGCCTACGCCGACGCCAGGCCCAAGTCCGGTG
>CAVVSC010000026.1:0-6940 GCA_963750785.1 uncultured beta proteobacterium
GTCGAACACCCAGCGCATGGTGAAGACCGTGGGGCCGGCATCGATGCGGGCACCGTCCACCTCCAGTGGGCGCATCTTGCCGCCGGGTCCATCGGCAGCCTCCAGTAGCGTCACGTCCAGCCCGCGTGCCGCGAGCAGCAGCGCACTCACGATCCCGCCGATGCCGGCGCCAACCACCACCACGCGGTGCTCAGCCATGCGCGCTTTCCGCCAGCGCCTGGCCTTGCCAGCTGCCCGACACCGACACAGGCGTGAAGCGAACGAACATCCATTCGCTGAAGAAGCCGCCGTCATAGGACGCCCTGATGGCCCGCTGGTGCGATCCGTGCCGCGCAAAGGCGTCCATGGCCTGCGGGCTGTCCCACAGGCTGAAAGTGGCCTGGCGCAGTACCGGCGCCTCGCCCAGGCCCACGGCCAACTGGCAGCCGGGCGCTGCAGCCAGTTCGGCTTCTGCGGGCGGCGAGTGGCGCCAGAAGCGCAAGGCCTTGGAAGGCTTGATGGATGCGCGGGTGAGTGCGGCCACTGGTACGCCAGGCAGGCCAGGCAGGCTGGGCTTGGCCACCGGGGAGTCGTCTATCGCTGCAGAAGCCGCCATGCCCTGCCCCGCCCAACTGCCGCGCGACGAACTGGCCCGCAGCACAGCTGTGAAGCCTTCAGCCGCGCGCTGGCGGTAGGCCCGGGCCACGGGCGACTGCTGCGCAAACTGCTGGGCTGCGTCCTCGCTGTCAAACATGGCGAACACGCCCTGGCAGTCCAGCCCTGGCTTCAGGCCAAAGCCGCCCTGTCGCCCGCTGCCCAACACCCGCGCAAAACGCAAGCCTGGCACCTGGCGCAAAGCGCCGGAACCGCGCACCAGGCGCCACAGCGCCCAAGGCACGGCGGGCAGGTGCACGCGGGTCATGAGCAGCACCGCGACCGAAGGCAACGAGGGCGCTTCGGTGTGCATCACAGTCCCTACTGGACCTTCACCTCGACGCGGCGCGACGCCGGGTCTTCGCCGGCCACATTCGCTTCGGCCTTCTGCGGCTTGTCCAGCTTGACACGGGCTTCCGGCACGCCCGCCGCCACCAGCGCATCACGCACGGCAAAGGCGCGCTTCTTGGCCAGTTCCTGGTTGGGGGCCAGGTCGCCAGCAGCCGAGTGGTAGCCCGACACAAAGGCCACCGACTTCGGTTGGGCGCCGAGTGTGCTGACGACTTGCTCCAAGCCCTTGCCCTGTGCTCCCGCCAGTTCTGCGGACCCGACGCCGAAGTACAGCACCGACCGGGACGCATCGGCCACCGGGTCGGGCAGCGCAGGCGCAGCCGGCAAGGCTTGCAGGCCCGGGTAGAGCTTGGCCATCTCCAGACCGCCCAGCGGCTTGTTCACACCCTGGTGGCAGGTGGCGCAGTAGGACTTCTGCACGTCACCATTGGGGCCGAGGCGGTTGGCCGGGAAGGTGCTGGTAAGCGGCGTCAGGTAGGTGTTGTTGATGTCCCTCACCATGCGGATGCCATGCCATGCCGTCACCTTGCGCGGCGTCCACTGCGAGAAGGCCTGCGAGTTGTGGCAGAAGGTGCAATTCACACCCAGCGCCTTGGTGGTGTGGATCATCAAGGCGTAGGTCTTCTCGGCCTGCTGGATGGTCGCACCCTTGCCGCGACCATTCGTCGGCAAGGGGTCCTTGCCATAGACGCCGATGGCCTCGTCACCCAGCAGATAGGAACTGAAGGGCTCGTAGGGCAAGGACGTGCTGCCGATGTGCTTGGACGCCTTGTTCTGCCCGAAGTCGTTGCCGATCATCGTGTTCACGTTCATCTTGCCCACGGCAGCCGTGGTCCAGACGTTCGCGGGCACGTTGTTGCCGCGGTGGCAGGTGTAGCAGGTGACGCCGGTGGCACCGGTGTGCGTCTTCCACTGGCCGTTGAGGCTTTGCGTCATCTCGATCATGCGGCGCGCCACGACCTTGGTGTACTTGCTGTCTTCGGCGAAGTTGGCCGCGTGGCAGTAGGTGCAGCCTTCCTTGGGCGCCACCCACTGGGTGATGGCGTTCATGTGGCGGTTGAACTCCACCAAGGGCAAATGGCCCAGCACCTTGACGTTCTGGTACACGTCCTTGGCCTTGGGGCCGTCGTTGCCGGCGGGCGGCGCGTCTTCCGGCACCGCCGGCACGGCCGCACGCTGGGCTTCTGCAATTCGCGGGTTGACCGTGCTCTGCATGGCCGTGCCGCGGAAGCCCTGTTGCGTGGTCTGCATGGGCGGGCGTTCGCAGCCTGCCAGCAAGAGCAAAGAGCCCGCGGCCAGCGCGACCAGACTGCGGAACGTGGCGCGGCTCATGGCTTGGCTCCTTGCGTCAGGGCCGGCAGCAGGCTGGGGTCCACCGCGTTCCCCAGCACGGCTGGGTAGGAAGGCGCCACACCGTGCTTCACCGCCCACATGTACCAGTTGTCGACCACGGTGCCGCTGAGCAGGATGCCGATGCCGCCCACCAGTGGACACAGCACCGCAAACCACCAGGCCCAGCGGTGGATGGACTCCATCGTCGCGTTCCAGCCCATGGTCCAGCGCCAGAAGAGCGCGGCGCGTTCACTGGCGGTGCCGCGGTCCAGGATCTGGTCGATCTCGCGGTCGCCGCCGTATCGAGTGACAGCCAGGATGGTAGCGCCGTGCATCGCAAACAGCAGCGTGCTGCCGTAGAGGAAGGCGATGCTCAGCGCGTGGAAGGGGTTGTAGAAGAGGTTGCCGTAGCGCAGCGAAAACGCCGCCGTCCAGTCCAGGTGGGGGAAGATGCCGTAGGGCACCGCTTCGCTCCAGTGGCCCATCATGATCGGCCGGATCAGGCCCAGCACCAGGAAGAGCCAGATGGCACCGGCAAAAGCCCAGGCCACGTGCGTGCCCATGCCCAATTGGCGGGCTCGTGTGTAGGTACGGGCCCACCAGGTCAGCACGCTGACCAGGAGCAGCGCCGACGCCAGGATCCACCAGCCACCTTCATTCATGGGCGGGATGTGCAGGCCGTACTTGGGCGCCGGCGGCTCCAGTGCCAGCCAGGGCAGTTGGCGCAGGAACTGGATGGGACTCCAGTTCACCGAGGCCAGCATGTAGAAGCCCATGATGTTGATGGACAGCGTGCCGCAGATCAGCGAGATCAGACCCAGCGGCCCCAGGTACACCGGGCCCAGCTGGGCATTGCCCAGGCGGCCGAACAGGTGCACCAGCAGCGGCTGGCCACTGCGAGGCGAATTGGGTACCGGCAGCTCCACGCCGTCGTGCGTGGGGCCCACCGGCTGCACGCGGGTGAAAAGGTTCTGGTAGGGAATGTTGTTCAGCATGGTGTGCTCCTGCTTCCGCTCATTTCCACACCGGCAGCTGCAGCCACCAGTTCCACCACTCGGGCCAGCCGCGCGTCCAGAACGGGCCGCTGATGACGATGCACACCGCGCTGAAGAACACCGCAGCCAGCGCCAGGAACAGGCCCAGGCGGTGGATGCCCAGGGTGCCAACGGAATAGCCGATCAAGTCGCGGAAGAAGGTGTCTTCGCTGTCAGGCGTCAGCACCGGCTGGCCTGCGGGCGGGTTGGTGGCGCTCAGCACCAGTGCGCCATGAAGAGCCAGGGCCAGCGTCGTCGTGAAGAAGAAGCTGATGGCGATCATGTGCGCCGGGTTGTAGTGAAAGTGCAGGTACTGGTAGCCGATGTTGGACACCCAGTCCAGGTGGCTCCAGATGCCGTAGGGGAAGCCGTGGCCCCAGGCGCCCAGCAGGACCGGGCGGATGATCACCAGGGTCACATAGGCAAAGATGGCCATGCCGAAGGCGGCGGGCACGTGGTAGCCCATGCCCAGCTTCCGGCAGATCTCCACCTCGCGCATCATCCAGCTGAGGAAGGACCCCAGGGCGCAGACCGTCACGATCTGCCAGATGCCGCCTTCCTTCAGCGGGGCCAGGTTGAGGCCGTACTTGAGGTCGGGCGGCGCGATGTTGATCTGCCACGGGTTGAAGGTGCCCTGCACCGCCGCGCCGTAAAAGATCATGGCCACGCCAAGGAACGTGAAGAAGATCGTCGTGACCCCGAAGAAGCCCACAAAGAAGGGCCCGACCCAGAAGTCGAACAGGTCACCGCCGACCAAGGTCCCGCCGCGGACCCGGTACTTGCGCTCAAAACTCAGCATCGCCATGGCTTGATTCCTCCGCACTCCGCGGCGGCGTCACACAGGTGCGCCGTCTAAAAGGCTGGTGGTCGCTATTCTTCAAGTGGGCAGGCGGGCGGCGGCATGAAGCCGCCACTCGCCTGCCGGTTCAGCAGGTCGGTGATTGGCCGACTTACTTCTTCGCCGCCGACTTCTCGATGGTGGCCCGTGCATTGGGGCCGTCCATCCAGTTGTAGGTGGGGGTGCTGAGCAGGATGAGGTGAATCATCGCCGCCAGCGCGAAGAGGAAGAGACCCTGCGCGACCATTGCGCGCATCGGGTCGAAGAGCTTCCAAATTCTCCACATGTCGTGGTTCTCCTATTGAAGGTGGGACATGAAGGTGTAGACCGCGGCTTTGACCCCGCCTGTCATCGACTTCACGCCTTCTGCACCGGGCAACCAGGACCGCCATTGGTAGCCGAACAACATGCCAACGATGGCGATGGCCGCGAAGAGCAGGAAGCTCGCCGCGAACAGGGTGTAGAAGGACATGGAGTCCCGCTTGCCCACTGGCCGGTCACTGCCGTGTTGAACGATTGCCATCAACGTCTCCTTGTGTCAGGTGCGTCTTGGGGGTTTAGAGCCAGGGCCGCCAGATCCAGACCAGCAGGTGTGCGACCACGGCAACCGCCGTGAACCCCACGAACCCCTGTACCCAGTACCGGTGGAACTCCTGGGCTTCGTCGTCAGTCAGGCCCGACATCGAGCCCTTGCGTTCAGCCATAGGAAGGTCTCCTTTGCATTGGCCTTGCGGCCGCCTTTGCGCTCAGCCCGCACAACTGGGCATGCGTGGCGGGATGCCACGTCATTGGTTGCGGCGGGGTGCGGCGGCGCTTCACGCCGTCACCTCGCTGCCTTGAGGGTTGCGTGCACGGCGCACGTGCTGCTGCATCACGCAGTCGGCGCCGGCCTCGCGAGCGATTCGTTCCGCTGCGTCGCGCCAGCGCTTGGCGGCGGAAATCTGCACGAGCACGGGTTCTGCATTCACGTAGCCCGCCAACACCGACTGCGCCTGGTCGTCCCAGGGCATCTGGCTTTCGTTGGCGCGGGCCGGCGTGGCATCGATGCGGTCCAGCTCCGTGCCCAATGGCAGGATGTGGAAGAGCGCATCGAACAGCGCGTTGCAGAACTCCTGCACGATGTAGGTGGCGCCGGCATAACCCATGAACGGGGTGCCGGTGTGGCGGCGGATCAGCGCGCCCGGGAAGCTGGCCGGGATGTACGCCGGCTTGGGGCCGTGGCCGCCGGAGGTCTCGGCCAGGTACATGCGTTCGTTGTAGCTGCCGAACATGACCAGCGGGGTCTTGCCGTGCACCATGCGCCGCACGGCTTCGTTGTCCGTCTTCTTGCCGGCCAGGCGCGGCACGGCAAAGTTGCATGGCAGGCCCAACTCGTCTTCCAGGAAGTGGCGGATGCCGCGTGTGTAGGTCTCGTTGGCCACGACCGCAAAGTTGGCGGTGCCAAAGAAGTCCTGCGTGACGCTGCGCCACAGGTCCCAGATAGGCTTGATGGTGGTGTGCTTCTCGCGTTCGATGAACGGCTCCGGGTCCAGCTGCAGCAACTGCCCCAGCTGGCGCAGGAAGGCCGTGGTGCTGTGCAGGCCGATGGGCGCCTGCAAGTAAGGACGCTCCAGCGTTTCGCAGAGGCTGCGGCCGTATTCCCGGTACATGCAGATGTTGACGTCCGCGTCCACGAGCTTGGCCACGTCGGCCAGGTGGCTGCCCAGCGGGAAGACCATGTTGATGTCGGCGCCGATGCCTTCCACCAGGCGGCGGATCTCGGCCAGGTCGCTGGGCATGTTGAAGCAGCCGTAGCAGGGGCCGATGAGGTTGACGCGCGGCTTCTCGCCAGCGGGCCGTTCGGCGAAGGGCGTGCGCTCGGGCACCTTGCGCAGGCCGTACTGCGTCCACAGCCAGGTCATGGCGCGGTTGGCGCACTGCCACTGGTCTTCGTCGATGGTGCGCGGCAGGAAGCGCTGGATGGTCGTGCCTTCAGGCGTGACACCGCCGCCGATCATTTCCGCGATGCTGCCGGTCACCACCACGCTGGGCAGGTCCGGGTCCAGCACGGCATGGGCACGCTTCATGGCGCCTTCGGTGCCTTCGCGGCCCAGTTGCTCTTCGGCCAGACCGGTCACGACGATGGGCAGTTCGTGCGGCGGCAGCGCGTCGGTGTAGTGCAGCACGCTGGTCACCGGCAGGTTCTCGCAACCCACCGGGCCGTCGATCACCACCTGCAGGCCCTTGATGGCCGTGAAGACATAGACGGCGCCCCAGTAACCGCCTGCGCGGTCATGGTCTATGACGTAGTTCAGCTTGGGTGCGCCGCTGCGATCCATCACATCATCTCCTCGGCCTTGCGCTTCTTCATCAGCTTGATGACCTGGCGCTTGGTCTCGGCACGGAACTCGGGGCGGGGCACAGGCTTGCCTTCCCAGACACCGGCCTGGTCGCCATTGCCGACCTCACCGAAGAACTCGCGCATGGTGTCGAAGCGCGCCTTGTTGGCGATGGCCGCATTGATGACCTGCGCCAGGCTGCCGGCACCAGCCGGGCCCATCAGCGGGCGGGCGCTGATGAGGTTGGTGAAGTACAGCGACGGGATCGTGGCCTGCTTGGCGGCCTGCACCACGGGCGTGGTGCCGATGGCCAGGTCGGGCTTGAATTCCCGCACCGCGGCGATGTCCTGTTCCAGCGTGGCGCGGTACTGCACGTGCACGCCACGCGCTTGCAGCCATGCCAGGTCCGGCGCGCTCCAGGGTGTCTTGGGGCA
>CAVVSC010000027.1:0-84764 GCA_963750785.1 uncultured beta proteobacterium
GGCCATGCAGGCGTGCGCCCGCATCGGCGCCATTCACTCCGTGGTCTTCGGCGGCTTCAGCGCGCAAAGCGTGCGCGACCGCGTGCAGGACGCCGGTGCCGTGATGATCATCACCGCCGACGAACAGGCGCGCGGCGGCAAGAGCCTGCCGCTGAAGAGCATCGTGGACGAAGCCCTGGCCATGGGCGGCTGCGAAACCATCCAGAACGTCATCGTCTACAAGCGCACCGGCGGCAACATCGCCTGGAACCCGGCGCGTGACCGCTGGCTGCACGAGGAACTGGCCGGCCAGTCCACCAACTGCGAACCCGAATGGGTGAGTGCCGAGCACCCGCTGTTCCTGCTGTACACCAGCGGCAGCACCGGCAAGCCCAAGGGCGTGCAGCACAGCACCGGCGGCTACCTGCTGCATGCCGCGTTGACCACCGCATGGACTTTTGACCTGAAGGACAACGACGTTTTCTGGTGCACGGCCGACATTGGCTGGGTCACGGGCCACAGCTACATCACCTACGGCCCGCTGGCCCTGGGCGGCACGGAAGTCGTCTTCGAAGGCATCCCTACCTACCCGGATGCCGGCCGCTTCTGGAAGATGATCGAAAAGCACAAGGTCAGCATCTTCTACACGGCGCCAACCGCCATCCGTTCGCTGATCAAGGCGGCCGAAGGCAACCCGGCGGTGCACCCGAAGCAGAGCGACCTGACCAGCCTGCGCATCCTGGGTTCGGTGGGCGAGCCCATCAACCCGGCGGCCTGGGAGTGGTACTACCAGAACATCGGCGGCAGCCGCTGCCCCATCGTGGACACCTTCTGGCAGACGGAAACCGGCGGCCACGTGATCACCCCGCTGCCGGGCGCCACGCCCATGGTGCCGGGCTCCTGCACGCTGCCCTTCCCGGGCATCACCGCCGCCATCGTGGACGAGACAGGTGCGGATGTGCCCAACGGCAGCGGCGGCATCCTGGTGATCAAGAAGCCCTGGCCCAGCATGATCCGCACCATCTGGGGCGACCCGGACCGTTTCGTCAAGAGCTACTACCCGCCGGAGCTGAAGGGCTATTACCTGGCGGGCGACGGGGCCATCCGCAACAAGGACACGGGCTACTTCACCATCACAGGCCGCATCGACGACGTGCTGAACGTGTCCGGCCACCGCATGGGCACGATGGAGATCGAGTCCGCTCTGGTCAGCCACACCGAACTGGTGGCTGAGGCCGCGGTGGTCGGCCGCCCGGACGACACCACCGGCGAAGCCATCTGCGCCTTCGTGGTGCTGAAGCGCAGCCGCCCCACGGGCGATGAAGCCAAGAAGATCGCCAACGAGCTGCGCAACTGGGTAGCCAAGGAGATCGGCCCCATCGCCAAGCCCAAGGACATCCGCTTCGGCGACAACCTGCCCAAGACGCGCAGTGGCAAGATCATGCGCCGCCTGCTGCGCAGCATCGCCAAGGGCGAGGCCATCACCCAGGACACCAGCACGCTGGAAAACCCGGCGATCCTGGAACAGTTGGGCCAGGCCAACTGATCCGTCCGGAACTTCCTGCCTGTGCGGCGGTGCCACCCGGCACCGCCGCTTTTCTTTGCGCTACATTGTCCGCAGGAGAAGTGCCATGCCCTTCGTCGTCATTGGAGTTTTGTTGCTGCTGCTCAGGTGGACGGAATTCGGTCCATTTGCCAGCATGTCCTGGTGGTGGGCCATCGCTCCCTTCGGCCTGGCCGTGCTCTGGTGGGAGTTTGCGGATTCGTCCGGCTGGACCAAGCGCCGCGTCATGGAAAAGATGGAAAAGCGCAAGCAGGACCGGCGCGAGCAGCAGATGGAAGCACTGGGCATCAGCCCGCGTCGCGACCGTGTGATTGCACGGGCGCAGAAGGCCAAGGCCGTGACCGTATCGGCCGACCCCACCCACGCGGGCCGTGACGCCCCCAGCAAGCCCACGGACGCGGCGGACGCCGCGATCAAGCGCGACCAGCGGCTGTAGTCCTCAATCGCCGTCGAGCACGGCGCCCTTGCTGGCGCTGTTGGCGTTCTTGGCAAACTTGCCCAGCACGCCGCGCGCGTAGCGCGGGCCGGGCTGCTTCCAGGCTGCACGGCGGCGTTCAATTTCGGCGTCCGGCACGTCCAGGTTCAGCAGCAGCTGGTGCGCGTCGATGGTGATGCGGTCGCCTTCCTGCACCAGCGCGATCAGGCCGCCGGCATAGGCTTCGGGCGCCACATGACCCACCACCATTCCCCAGGTGCCGCCGGAGAAGCGGCCGTCGGTGATGAGGCCAACGCTTTCGCCCAGGCCCTGGCCGATGAGCGCGCCCGTGGGGGCCAGCATTTCCGGCATGCCCGGGCCGCCCTTGGGTCCCAGGTAGCGCAGCACCATCACGTCACCGGCCACGATCTGGTTCGCCATGATGGCTGCCAGCGCGCTCTGTTCGTCGTCAAACACCCGTGCCGGGCCGGTGATGACGGGGTTCTTGAGGCCCGTGATCTTCGCCACACAGCCTTCGGGGCTCAGGTTGCCCTTCAGGATGGCCAGGTGGCCTTCGGCGTACATCGGCTTGTTGATGGGGCGGATGACGTCCTGGTCGGCGCGCAGGGGCGGCACGTCCGCCAGGTTCTCGGCCACCGTCTTGCCGGTGATCGTCATGCAGTCGCCATGCAACAGGCCAGCGTCCAGCAGCACCTTCATCACGGCAGGAATGCCACCGGCGCGGTGCAGGTCCACGGCCAGGTACCTGCCGCTCGGCTTCAGGTCGCACAGCACAGGCACCTTGCGGCGCATGCGCTCGAAGTCGTCGATGGTCCACTGCACCTCGCCGGCATGCGCGATGGCCAGGAAGTGCAGCACGGCGTTGGTGCTGCCGCCGGTGGCCATGATCACGGCCACGGCGTTTTCGATAGCCTTCTTGGTGACGATGTCGCGCGGCTTCAGGTCCGCCTTCACGGCTTCTACCAGGGCGCGTGCCGCGGCCTGCGTGTGGTCGACGATGGGGTCTTCCACATTGGCCATGGTCGACGCGAAGGGCAGGCTCATGCCCAGCGCCTCAAAGGCCGACGACATGGTGTTGGCCGTGTACATGCCGCCGCAGCTGCCGCTGCCGGGGATGGCGCGGCGTTCAATCTGGCAAAAATCTTCTTCGCTCATCTTGCCGGCGCTGAACTGGCCGACGGCTTCAAAGACGCTGACGATGTTGAGGTCCTGGCCCTTGTACTTGCCGGGCAGGATGGTGCCGCCATAGACATAGATGGCCGGGACGTTGGCGCGCAGGATGCCCATCATGCCGCCGGGCATGTTCTTGTCGCAGCCGCCAATGACCAGCACGCCGTCCATCCACTGGCCGCCGACGCAGGTTTCCACGCAGTCGGCGATGACTTCGCGGCTGACCAGGCTGTACTTCATGCCTTCGGTGCCCATGGCCATGCCGTCGCTGATGGTGGGCGTGCCGAAGGTTTGCGCATTGGCCCCGCTGGCCTTGAGCTGTTCCACCGCGGCATCGGCCAGCTTTTGCAGGCCGGAGTTGCAGGGCGTGATGGTGCTGTGGCCATTGGCCACGCCAATCATGGGCTTGCCGAAGTCGCCTTCGGTGTAGCCCATGGCGTAGTACATGGAACGGTTGGGCGCGCGGGCCACGCCTTCGGTGATGTTCTTGCTGCGGCGGTTGGAGCTCATGGTGCGGTGGGGCTGGGGGGCTGGGGGCAACCCATGGAGTTTATCGGCGTGCCGCTGCGGCTGGAGCGCCACCAGCACCCGCATCCGCGCACGTTCACAATGCGCGCCGCCGCCTTCTCACTTTTGCCCCGATGCTTGTCCACCCGCAGTTCGACCCCATTGCCCTGTCCCTGGGCCCCGTGCAGATCCACTGGTACGGCCTGACCTACCTGGCTGCCTTTGGCCTGTTCCTGTGGCTGGGCATGCGGCGCGTGCAGCGGCCTCACTTCGCCAGCCGCGGGTGGGTGCGGCGCGACATCGAGGACATGCTGTTCTACGGCGTGCTGGGTGTGATCATCGGCGGTCGTCTGGGCTATGTGCTTTTCTACAAGCCGGGTCACTACCTGGCCAACCCGGCCGAGATCTTGATGGTCTGGAAGGGCGGCATGTCCTTCCACGGTGGCTTCCTGGGCGTGCTGGTGGCGATGGCCTGGTACGCCCGCGGCCGTGCCCGCAGCTTCTGGGACGTGATGGACGTGGTGGCGCCCTGCGTGCCCACAGGCATTGCGGCCGTGCGCCTGGGCAATTTCATCAACGGTGAACTGTGGGGCCGCGCGGCCGATGCGTCGCTGCCCTGGGCGATGGCCTTTCCGCAGAGCGGCAGCCTGATCCCGCGTCACCCTTCGCAGATCTACCAGTTCCTGGGCGAAGGGCTGCTGCTTTTTGCCTTCATGTGGTGGTACGGCCGCAAGCCGCGCGCGACGGGGCAGGTGGCGGCCATGTTCGGCATCGGCTACGGTGTGCTGCGCTTCTGCGCCGAGTTCTTCCGCGAACCCGACAGTTTCCTGGGCCTGCTGGCCCTGAACATGAGCATGGGCCAGTGGTTGTGCCTGCCCATGATCGCCGCGGGCGTGGTGCTGTGGTGGTGGTTTGGCCAGCGCGCCCGGCCCCCGGCGCAGTAGGATCTCTGCCATGCGACAAGTCTTCCTGGACACCGAAACCACCGGCCTTTCTGCAGATCAAGGCGACCGCATCATTGAAGTCGCCTGCATTGAATACGAGAACCGCCGCGACACCGGCCGCCGCCTGCACCACTACGTCAACCCGGGCCGCAGCAGCCACCCGGACGCCGTGCGGGTGCACGGCATCACCGACGAATTCCTGGCCGACAAGCCGCCCTTTGCCAGCATCGCGCAGGAGTTACTGGACTTCGTGGCGGGTGCCGACGTGGTGATCCACAACGCGGCCTTCGACGTGGGTTTTCTCAACGCCGAATTGGCGCGCCTGAACTTGAAGCGATTCGGCGAACACGCCGCACGAATCACCGACAGCCTGTTGATGGCGCGCGAGCAGTTCCCCGGCAAGAGCAATTCGCTGGACGCGCTGTGCCGTCGCCTGGAAGTGGACAACAGCAAGCGCGACTTGCACGGCGCACTGATCGACGCCGACCTGCTGGCCCAGGTGTACCTGAACATGACGCGCGGTCAGGACTCGCTGGTTATCGAGGCCAGCGAAGAGTCGCGTGGCCCCGTGGCCGCGGCTGCAGCGGACCTCTCGACTTTCGATTTGCCCGTTTTGCGAGCCACTTCCGAAGAGGCAGAGGCTCATGCAGCGGTGCTCAAAGACCTTGACGGAGCCTGCAAAGGCAAGACCATCTGGCGGCAACTGGAACCCGTCTGAAGCCATGGCATAATGCGAGGCTCACCGGAACGCCGGTTTGTGGCGGGTGCTCAAAAGCGCTTCACACACAAGGAATTCCGGGCGGTTAGCTCAGCGGTAGAGCACTGCCTTCACACGGCAGGGGTCGCAGGTTCAAACCCTGCACCGCCCACCAAGATTTCTTAAATGAATCAACGACTTGCGGCGCCTCCGGGCGCTGTTTTCGTTTATGGATTTGGCAGGGACTCCTGCAGGGACTCCAGGCTGGCGAGGACCCACCGGCGATGGTCTCTTGGCGGCTCACTGCTGTCCTTGCCCGTGCCGGACTTGGCGGCTGCAAATGCAGCGGTTGCCGTTGTGGAGTCGAGCTTCTCGGTGTGCGTCCAACGCTGGGGCCAGCGGCTCTGCTCGCCAGCACTGGCACTGACGTCATTCTTGTCTCGTTGGAAGAGGTCGGCTGCGGCCGCCAGCGCGCGAAGGTGCTGCTGAAAGGCTAGGGTGCCGTCCCTTGCGGCTTGTTCTGGTCTGCTGCAGCATTGCAGGCTATGCCTCGCAACATCGAATTCCTCATGGCCCAGGCACGGGCAAAGGCAAGGACTGCTGGCAGTCTGCCGCCCATGGTCTTGCCTTTCGCCTTTCGCGGCCTGCTGCAGTTTGACCCTGGCACTGGTAGCTGGCCGCGAGAACTGCACATGCCCGACGGCATGGGATTCGTCACGGTCCGCTTCTGGGATGAAATTGGCAAGCCGGCCAACGACGGCTCGACGGTGGTCGCCGAAGCCGTGCAGCAATGACGGACGGGCCGGAGGTCGTGCTGATCGCGCTGGCCTTTCGGCGCAATCACCCGGAGGTGCCACCGTTGGCCATACTCGATGCCTGCTTCCGCCATCGGGCTGGCGGGCAAGTTTCAGCTTTAGGTGACGCGCTGCAACCCGGGTCGCCGTTTGCGCAGCTTGTGTGCGATGCATTTGCGAGCACAGACTTGCGGGAAGCCAGGCGGCTGCTAGTGCAACGATTCAACCTTTGCCCCATGGACAAGAACGCGACCTGATCTTGGCTTAACCCCCGGGTACGGCGTACACGAGTCACTCGACAATCGCATATCGGGGCCGATTGTTGGCGCGCGCCCCAATCGAGTTTCTAGCCAACTGGTGCCGTACTCGGCAGAGCAGTGCTAGGCAACTGCAACTCTCAGAGGTTGCAAGCTGCCTTCTTGGCCTTCTCGGCGCGCTCCCGTCCTGCCTCTTCGGCGGGCTTCCTCACATGATTAGTCGCGCAAGCGACGCGACCGCATTGGTGCGAGCCCATCCTTGGGATCCGAGCCGTTGGAGAAGAGGCTGCCGATTCCATGCAGGAACTTCATGCCCTCTCCATTGGGGCCGAATGCCTGCTTGCCGTTGCCCAACTGCACGAGTTCATGAAGCGCGAAACCTCCCGCCACGCAAGCTGCCACGGCCGGGCCGGTCGGGGCACACTTGATGACGATAGTTGCGCTCACATCGGCCGCTTGTGCCTGACCGGCTGCGAAGCTGAGTGCGCTAGCTGCTGCGATGGTCATCAGAGTCAGTCGAAACTTCATGTCAATTCCTTTGGCAAGAGAACAAGGCCTCTAGGTAAGCGCGAAGCAGTGCGAATTCCCCCTCGTGCTAAACACAGTTGGAGGCGAGAGTTGCGAACTTCAATAGCTGCTTGCCTAACTCAGTCTGAGAGCGAAACTCTTTCAAAAGGTTGAGCGGGGACAGCGCTGCTTCAGCCGCATCCCCAAACCTTGCATCTGCCTGGCATTCCTGTATCCGGCGTGCTATGGGCCCTTAGCCCGCCTTCTGGCACCTCGCGAACTTCATGAGACCAGGGCAACTTCTCCGCAGTTGGATCCAGCGCGAGTGCGTCAGCCTCGCTCAGCACATGACGAGTCTTTTGCCGGCGGCCGGTGATTGGATCGGCGATAGTCCAGCGCCATAGGTGGAGAGTTGGCATATTTTGATGGTGATGCGCGACTGGCTCACTGGTTGAGCCTTCACTTCATCGGCCACCTAGATGTGAAGAGTCAAGACGTTCTTGCGTGAAGTCGAGAGCCTGGACATAGGCGGCTGGCATCCAATGCCGTGATGCTGGCGGTGCCAGTTGTAGAAGTGGTTCCAGCGCGGCAATGCGGCGCGGCGCTCGTCTGAGTGGCCGTAGGCGCGGCCGTAGGCCCATTCGCGTAAGGCCGACTGGATGAAGCGCTCGGCCTTGCCGTTGGTCTGAGGACGGAACGCCCTGGTGAATTTCTGCGCGATGCCCATCTCCAGGCAAGCTTGGCCGAAGACGGCTGAACGGAAGGCCGGGCCGTTGTCCGTGAGGACACGCTGGATCGGCACCCGTAGCTTGGCGAAGTGGTCGCCGGCAGCCTTCAAGAACGAGACTGCGCTCTCCTTCTTCTCGTCCGGGTACAGCTGTGTGAAGGCGATACGGCTGTGGTCATCGATGGCCACGAACAGGTGC
This sequence comes from uncultured beta proteobacterium, assembly GCA_963750785.1. Classification (GTDB taxonomy): domain Bacteria; phylum Pseudomonadota; class Gammaproteobacteria; order Burkholderiales; family Burkholderiaceae_C; genus Rubrivivax. The sequence goes on from CAVVSC010000027.1 coordinate 7,782, forward strand.
TCCCAGCCGATGTTCCGCGTTCGCTGGGTTCGATCGCCGGAGATCCGGTGACCGACCTTGTCGAACCGACCGAGCTTCTTGATGTCGATGTGCAGCAGCTCGCCAGGCGCCTCTCGTTCGTAGCGCTGCACGGGCTCCTGTGGCTGCAGATCGCCCAGGCGCGACAGGCCGGCTCGACGCAGCACGCGGCTGACCGTGGCCTTGGACACCCCCATGTACGAGGCAATGCGGGCTTGTAGGAAGAGCTTGCGCCGCAGCTCCACGATTGCCAGTGCAACTCCGGCGTCGATGGCGCGCGGCGACTTCTCAGGGCGGGAGGACTTGTCCAGCAGACCTTCGGCGCCATCGGCCAGGTACCGGCCAAGCCACTTGCGGGCCGTGACTGCGCTGACCCCGTGCGCACATGCCGCGTCTGAGGCGGACAAGCCACGCACAGTGATGTCTTGAACCATCTCTAGGCGACGAAGGTACGTCAATCGGGCATTCTTGTGGGTGTTCATCCGGGTCAAGTGGCTGTTGAGGAGTGGGGGTTTGGCGATTCCCAGTCTCTCAAAACCTCTCCGGGTGAACACCCGCAACAACCTATTGAACCTTCACACCTAGAGCGTCGTTCAAAATCCTGGCCAAGCGCTGCGCAGCCGCAGCCAATCGCTTGACCAGGGTTTCACCCCACCGCGCGCCGTAGTCATGATCAAGACTGCGCCATTCGGGGTAGAACCCGGGCGAGGCCGTTACTTTGCAGGATTCCTCTGCCCACTGCGCCGATGTGCCCTGGGTCGCACCCGCCTCCGCGTCCACGGCAGTTCGCAGCGCGGGCAAGCCGCCCGGCCATTGACGGATCAGGCCCGAGTCCCAGACCGAATGCGTGTTCGTGCCGCGGCCAAAGGCCTGAACCTGGAGGCTATCTCCGCCGCGGTCATCGGCGAACCCGGCGTGCAGCGGTTGGTGTGCATCGGCCACCAGGTGCACCACCCACTTTAGGGACTTGAGGCGGTCCTCGTCGCTGGCCTTGCGGTCGGCAAGCACGGCGAGCTGGCGTTCAGTCGCGCCCACCACGCACATGCCCTGGATGCAGTTGCGTTCCGGTGCGTAGCTGCACTGGGCATCCCGCGCGAAGTTGACGTAGTGCCAGGCCGCGGTGGTCGGGGTGCGGACCTCGTCGGCCCAGGTCGAGATGCTGGCCATCGTGGCGCCGGGCTCGAGGGCCAGCAGGCGCTGCACTTCTGTCCGGGCCGCAGCTGAGAGCCGGGCCTCTGCGAACTCAGCCGCCAAGCGGTGGCCATCGGCGCCGAACGCCTGAGCCTTCCCAGGAGCAAGGCCCAACAGAAGGAGGACCAGCAGGGAGGGTAAGAGGGTGTGCATGCCATCAAGCATAGATGCGAGGAAGTATCTCCGCGGCGCGCTCCAGGAGAATCATCGGCATTCAGTCGAACAGAGGCGAAGCGATGATCCAGCCGATCCATAACGAGTGTTTGGTGTGCGGAGCGCCGGATGCGTCATTGAAACCACGGGGCGAGCGCGCTGCCCTGGAGTGTCCGAACTGCGGAGACCATTGGTTGAGCCGCACGTTGATAGAAGTCCTGCCACACCGCGCCGCTGACGCTGCAATGCGGGCCCGGCTTGGGCACTTCGTTTCGAAGTTGCCGGCACGCTCGCTCGTTACTTCAAGCCTTCTCGACCAGGTACACCGCGCCACTCCCCTGCCTGCGCCGCTTGAGCGCATTGATCTTCTGGTTTCTCTGCTGGCCAGTACGGTTGAGCCTGGCAACTATCTGCTGACTCCAAAGCACGCGCTCAAGGCCAGGCTGGGTTGCGAAAGCTCGGACGCCGTGCGTTGGGTAGTTGACCAAGCCGGGGAACAGGGCCTTGTCGCAAAGAACAATGATGCGGCTCCCATGCTCACGGCAAAGGGCTGGGCTCGTTTCGACGAGCATATGCGCAGCGGCGCGCGAAGCCGCCATGCCTTCATGGCCATGAAGTTCAGCGAAGAGATGTGGCGCATCTTCGAGCAGCACATGAAGCCAGCTGTGGCCCAGACGGGATTCGACCTGCGCCCGGTTGCTGGACCGCACCAGACAGCGGGCTCCATCGATGACCGCATGCGAGTGGAGATTCGCACAAGTCGTTTCATGGTGTGCGACCTGTCGGACGGCAATCAAGGCGCCTACTGGGAAGCAGGCTTTGCCGAAGGCCTTGGTCGCAAGGTGCTCTATACCTGCCGAGCAGACGTGCTGCACGGCCAGCACCCGACGGTACGGGTGCACTTCGATACGGCCCATCAGCTCATCATTGGATGGGATCCCGCCGACCCGTCGAAGGGCATGCTGGACCTCAAGAATGCGATCAGATCCACGCTGCCCGACGAAGCCTGGATGGAAGACCGGGCCGAAGGCGGTTAGCGGTCCGGCGCCGGGTCAGGCTTCAGAGGCCGGCATGAGCCCGGCCTGGCGGACAGTGAGGGGAAGCCGGGCAGGCACTCAAGATGGTCGCCGCTGTGCGTGCGGTTTGGCGGACGGGCACTCCGTCAGCTTCCAACTGCCGCCACGATCCGCCGCGCGATCTCTGCCATTTCCGCGTCCCCCGGGTGCCGGTCCACGGCCTCATTGCTGAACACGCCAATGCGCCCGGTGAAGATGTTGCCGATGTCCACCCAGCGCCCGCCAGCGGCTGTGCAAGCGGCCCGCAGCAGCGCGTCCTTGTCCACGTCGCGCCAGTAGGTGCTGAGACACGCCAGCACAGCGCCACGGTTCACGCTGGCCAGCAGGGCGGTCATCCTGGGCGGCACGCCGATGTCCCCAAGCTGGACGACGACCACCGTGCCAGGCCCTACTGTCACGGCCGGCAGAGGCGCCGTTGCGTCGAATTCGTTTTGCGCGGCATTGGTGACCGTAACAGGCAAGCCCAGCCCTGAGGCAGTCTTGTGGGGGTAGTCCGTCGCGGCGCTGCTGGCCGCCATGCCCCAGTTGCCTGACCACCCTAACGAGTCGGCGGGTGCGTGAAGAGCAATGCTGTTGCCGATGACCAGAACGTCAGTGCGCTGTTGGCGTGTGTCGGAAGATCCACCACCTCCGCAGCTCGAGAGGGTGGCGATGGCAACTAGGGCGGCGGTGAATGCAGCTCGGAGTTTCATCTACCGCTCCATGTGAAAGCAATCCAGGCAAAGGGGTCGTCTGGAATGTAGCCGCGCGGCGGGCTGGCTCAACCCCCTGGAGGGTGGTGCACGTAGGTAGTGGGGGACGTCGAAGGGAAGGCTAGAGCCAAGGACAGGCGAGGGCTGCACCGTGCCGGCGTTGGCAGAGACTCAGTCCGCCAAATGCTGTGGACCCGGTTGAACACTCGACTCGCCCGTCTGGCCCTTGGTCGCGCGTCGAACTTCCGCAAAGCAGCGGTTGCTGTCCTCCACGTTCGGCTGCGGTACTTACGGTGACCAGCATCAAGTAGTCGTTCGCCGAAGCGTAGATGCGCTGGATGAGTGTTGCCTGTCTGGCGCTCGGCTGCCGGTCGGTCGACGCGTGCCGCATCATCACAACCTATGAAACTGAATCCCGAGCCCATGGGTGTAGCGACCGCGCCCAAACATGGGGCGCCAAAGAACCCGCTAAGCCCGAAGAAGCTGTTGATGACGAAGTGGACGGCAGTGAAGCCGCGCAATCGCGAAAAACACTTCGTCGTCACGCGAGTCATCGAACCCGAACCACCCTCGATTCGCGTTGAGCAGGTCGAACTGGAGGCCGTGCATTCCAAGCAGGTGTATCTACTGCAGTGGCGCGAGTTGACCGACGCGAGTCTCTGGCACCAAGGCTGGGTTTGACGCGAGGTCGCCTCGTGTGTCTGTTGTCCGTGAATGGGGACTCACGCTCTCGACCCTCAAGAGTCATTCGCCGCCCTGATCGCGTTGTCGGAAACCTGACATTTGGACTCGAACACAACAGTTGGAGGATGTCCGTGGTCGTGCGGCGTCCACCGAGGTTGTGCTGCAAATTTGCACGGCATGTCGTTGCGGACGTGGCGTTCTGAACCCGACAATGGACGCAACAGGCGGGCATACACCGGCGCAGCCTGACGTTGGACGCTCGGAAAGGCCTCGCCTGGGACGCTGTGTATGGGCTGGTCGTGCTGCGGGTGTGGAACCCACTTCATCGGAGGCGCATGGACATTGCAACACTGCTGACCGGCAATGCCGTGGTGTCTGCCGCATCAGCCGGCGTGATGTTCACGGTCTGGCGCACGCGCAAGACCTACGCCGGGTTCGGCTGCTGGACGGCCGGCATGGTCTGCATGGCGATGGGTGCCGCGATGTTCGTGCCCCGGCTGCTGCCCGAAGGGTGGGCGTTGCTGACGCTGCGCAACGCCCTGCTGCTGGCCGGGCTGTTGCTGGTCTATCGCGGCATGCGCGTGTTTCGGGGCCTGGCCGTGGGCTACAGGCTGGAAGCGGTGGTCGCGCTTAGCTTCTTGCCGCTGTTCGTGCACTACAGCCTGGACCCGGTGGGGCTGGATGCACGCATCCTGCTCTTCTCGACCTATGCCAGTGTGCTGGGCCTGGCCGTGGTGGCGGTGACGCTGCGCCGCCGGCCGGCTCATTTCGGCTCTGCAGACTGGTTGCTGGCCGCTTGCCTGCTGGCCTTCAGCGCGCTGTCCATTGCGCGCAGTGTCGGCAAGCTGTTGCACCCCAGCATGCACCAGACGCTGGAAACGCTGAGCGGCTATCAAAGCGTCTACGTCCTGATGCAGATATTGACGGTGCACCTGATCACGCTGGCGCTGATCAACATCAATTCGCAGCGCATCGAACACGACCACCACTTGGCTGAAGACCGCCTGCGCGACAGCGAGAACAGGCTGGTTTCCATCCTCGACAACCTGGGCAACCATGTCTATGTGAAGGACCTGGCAGGTCGCTACCTCTACATCAACCGGCACGCCGCCGCGCATTTCGGGCTGCCGGTAGAGCGCCTGCTCGGGCGCACCGACAGCGATCTGATGCCAGCCTCAACGGCCGACCCGATCAGGGCCACCGACCAGTTGGTGCTGAAGTCCGGCTCGCCGGTTTCGCACGAAGAAATCCTGCAAGACCCCGGCGGTGAGCCTGTGTACTTCTGGTCGACGAAGCAGCCGCTGGTCTTCCAGGGCGAAACGGCGCTGCTGGGCGTGTCTTCCGACATCTCGCCGATTCGGCGTTTGCAAGCCAGCGAGCGCCGCGCCCGCGAATTTGCCGAAAGCGCGGCCGAACTGACGCGGCTGACCGATTCGCTGCGCGGCGCCAACGAACAACTGCAGGCCATCTTCGACGCCGCCAGCAGCGGCATCCTGCTGATCCGTGCGGGCAGCATTGCGCGCTGCAGCCGCCGTCTGACTGAAATGACGGGCTACGACGCAGATGATCTGATCGGCCAAAGCAGCCGCCTGCTGGACGCCGACGAAGCGGCCTGGCGGACCTTCCACGACGGCCTGCTCGAAAAATTGGTGCATGGCGAGACCTCGTCCAGCGAACGCCTGCTCAAGCGCAAGGACGGCAGCGTCTTCTGGGCGCGACTAACCGCGCGCGCGCTCGATGCCGGCGATCTAAACAAGGGCATCGTGAAGTTGCTGGAAGACGTGACCGCCGAGCACGCGGCCACGGAAGCGCTGCGCCACGCGAAGGAAACGGCCGAACAAGCCAGCCGTGCGAAAGCCACTTTTCTGGCCAACATGAGCCACGAGATTCGCACGCCGATGAACGCCATCATCGGTCTGACGCACCTTATGTCGGGTGACGCACGCCGTGCGCATGATGCGCGCGCCACAGACCGCCTGGCCAAAGTCGACGCCGCCGCCCAGCACCTGCTGCAGGTCATCAACGACATCCTGGACCTGTCAAAGATTGAGGCCGGCAAGCTGGTGCTGGAGCGCACCGAATTTTCGCTGGACCAGTTGTTGCGCAACAGCTTCGACCTGCTGGGTCACGGCGCACGCGAAAAGGGCCTGGTGCTGCTACAGGACACCGGCCGCCTGCCCCAGCGGCTGCAGGGCGACCCGACACGGCTGGCGCAGGCTTTGGTGAATCTGCTGACCAACGCGGTCAAGTTCACCGACAGGGGCTCGGTGCGGCTACGCTGCGAACTGCTGCGCGAAGAACTGCATGAAGGCCGACAGCGGTTGCTGGCGCGCTTCGAGGTCACCGACACCGGGGCCGGCATTGCACCCGACCAGCAGGCCGCGCTGTTCGGCGCCTTCGAGCAGGCCGACGCCTCGACCACGCGCCGCCACGGCGGCACCGGCCTGGGGCTGGCCCTGACACGCCACATCGCCCGCATGATGGGTGGCGATGCCGGCTTCTCAAGCACGCTGGGCGAGGGCAGCCGCTTCTGGTTCACGGCCTGGCTGGGCCGTGCCGATGCAGTCGCTGATGTCGGCGATGACACGGCCAACCCAGCCATCACCACCGCTGTTGCCGACACCGCCACGCACGCACTGCGCTTTGCAGGCCAGCGCGTGCTGCTGGCCGAAGACAACCCAGTGAACCAAGAAGTGGCCTGCGAACTGCTGCGCTCGATGGGCCTGGTTGTCGTCATCGCCGACAACGGCGTGCTGGCCGTGGAACTGGCGCGCAGCCAGGCTTTCGACCTCATCTTGATGGACGTGCAAATGCCGGTGATGGACGGCTTGACTGCCGCACGCGCAATACGTGGCATGGGTCAGAGCACGCCCATCATCGCGATGACAGCGAACGCCTTCGCCGAAGACCGCGCAGCCTGCCTCGCCGCCGGCATGAACGACCACATGGGCAAGCCCGTGGATCCCGAACTGCTCTACGCCACGGTGGCGCGCTGGCTGTCGACGGCGGTGGTGGCGCATTAAGGATGCCCTGCACGGCACTTGCAGCGGTTGTTGCTGGCCGTTGGCCGCTGGCTTCCCAGTCGCTGAGGCACCGGTGAACGCAGCAGCAGGCCGCTGACCAGCGGCCTGGGGGATAGGATTTTCAAACGCCCTTTCTCTTTCCCCATGGCAACCCGAACCTGACAGAGCACGGCGCTCGGTGCGCTTCAATCTGTTTTCTGAGGCGGCTGCGGTCTGTTGGACGTTGACGACTCCGCCGAAAATGGTTCTTCGCGGCCGACTCCACCTGCCCGGGTTGCTGGGTCGCATGAACGGTCCTGGTTGGGCGGCCTCAGGCCACTTGCAAGACCCAGCCACGGGCAGGCACCTGAGGCGATGCACGCGCCTGCAATCCCAGGTGCGTGATGATCTTCTCGATCTCCGGCGCTTCCAGGATCACCGCGATGACTTTGAGCTGGCCGCCGCAACGCAGTCAGCGCTCCATGTCGACCTCGAACACCCGCTTGGGCAGCTTGGCCCAGCTCAGCCGAACCGGACGATGGTGCGTACAGCCCGCCACGCACTCAGAGAGTTGCGCGGCCTGAGCGGGCGTCTCATCCTCTTGCGACACCACCAGCGCGCGCAACTTGGCATTCGGTGCCAGAACACCATGGAACCGAATGAGGTGCAGCCTCCGCCTGCGCACCACCGCAGCAAGCCGCTTCATGAACTCCAGCGGCGGGATCACCATGTGGATGGTGCCGTCGCGCCGAGGGGGCACGACGCTTGCTCTGCACTACCCCAACAATCGCTGCGCCGCGAGCCATCGCCAAGGTCCGCGCTCGCTCGAGGTCGCCATCGACGGCTAAGCCTGTGACAAGGTAAAGGCGCTGATCCTGCTCGGTCACGGTATCGGCGGTACGGAGTTCAACCACAGCTTCCTTCGACTGTCCCTATGAGGCCGCCTATCTGTGTCTTTCATCTCGCGGAAATCGAGGTGGGGTGCCAGGTAGCTGCCTGTTGCAAGGGGCAGGAACTGGCCGGGAGTTCCCGTTCACGGCTGCACCAGAAAGCTGGCACCCGCACCAAGGTCGGAGCGAGTGACCGCTCCCTCAGATCACCGCCGACGAGGGTTGACCCTTCTCTGTCGGTCGATCTACGAGGCCCACATCACGCCCACGCCACGCGGGCTCGCTTCGGTCATGGATGGAAGCAGCCGGACATCGGCCGACGGACGATCCAGTGCTTCGCGGCCGATGCCTGGCGCGGGCTCGCGCGACCTGACGGCCGGGCCTGAGGCGTCTCACCGGGGCGAGGCGGCGGCGGACAATGCCGACCCCCGCAGCAGAGGCAGGCTCTGCAGCGTCGGCGTCTGGGAGTAATCGCTGTGGCGGGGGTTGCTCTTGCGCTCTGCTTCGTTGATCTGCCGCATGTTCACCTGGACCTCCGGCACTACGAAGTTGAAAGCCTCCTCCAACGTGATGCGGCCGTCGCCGTCCCGGTCGGCTGCGCCGCGCAAGCCCTGGAGCAGGGCGTAAGTAAACGCACCGTGCGGGACCTTGGGGTCGACGTACTCGAACGAAGACTCCTCGCCGCTGGCGGCGGTCAGCACGGAGTATTGCCCGGACGCACTGCGCTTGGCCAGCGTGTAGGGGTTGGCACTCACGCCGGCCGCACCCGAATGGCAGCTGTCGATGATGAGGATGCGGCGGCCCCGCACGCGGCGCAGTGCGTCGTTCAGCTCCGACCCGCTCAGCAACGTGCCGGCGTTGCTGCCCGGGGGCGGTGCCTGGCCCTGGGACACGGCCAGCACGTGGGCCAGCGCCGACGGCTCGGAGTCGGCCGTCACGAAGTAGTACTCCGGAATCCCCTGGCCACCGGCAATGCCGTGGGACGCCAGGAACACCACCACAGTGTCTTCCGGTCGCGCCGCTTCCAGCTCGCGCAGCGCGGACAGCACCGCGGCCTTCGCGGGCCGCTCACCCAGGCGGTGCGCCAGCAGTCGGCGGTGCGCCACGACCAGCGGGCCAGGCGCCCGTTCGGCCAGCGTGCGCGCCATTGCTTCCGCGTCGGACGGCGCATTGGGCAGTTCGATGAGGTCAACGCCAAGGCAGTCGCGTCCTTTGCCGCAGCCCGCGAAGGCTTCGAAGCGCTCTACGCCGATCGACAGTATCCACAGCTTGCCCGGAGGTGGCGGGGGCCTCTGGGGTTGGGTGACGCCCACATCGTCGATGCCCAGTGCCCCGGCGGACTCGGCCTCCACGCGGACGCGTTGCATGGACAGGCCCGTCGGCAGCCGCAGCCTGCGCCGTCCGCCGGCCGCGGCCAGCTCGCGCCGCTCCGCCACCGACAGCACCGGGATCCCGTCCACGTAGACGCCCACGTCCTGCAAGGGTTGGCCGGGTGCGGCTTCGGCGGTGAACTCCAGTTCGCGGTTGGTCGGTGACAGGCTCTCGATGCGCACGCGGGGTGCGGCCAGTGCCTGCAGGGTCTGATCGAGAGACCGCTGGACCGGCGCGGCAGGGCCCCGCGCCCCGGCAGGGGCGGTGTCCAGCGCCGCGCGCAACAGGTCTGGCCGGTATAGCGTGCGCTCAAATTGAAGCGCGCGCAGGAAGTCCGGCTCGCGGTCACCGCCGCGGTTGACTACCCAACCGAAAAGTTCATCGCCGCGCGGCGAGGACATGTAGTGGCCATCGGTACGCCACGCCACCCACTCCCCGTTGCGAGGGTGGACGAAGACCCCCAGGTGCTCGCGCCCGTCCCGCGCGCGAAGCCAGCGCAGGGTGCCGTCGCCCAGCGCCGCGACCACCCACTGGCCGTCCTCGCTGAGGTTCACGCCGTAGGCCGGGTCGGGCACCGCCGTGCTCCAAAGCACCCGGCCATCGGCCCCCACCATGCGCACGGCCCATCCAGTCCCCAGCACCACGGTCTGCACGGCCGCTTGGCCGGCCCAGGCGTAGACCGACTCGGCCGCATCCACGGGCGCCAGGGCCGAGCCGATGCGCAAAGGTTCGCGGTAGCTGAAGCGGCCCAGCGTGCCAAGGACCCGCAGCGGCCCTTCGCGCTGGGGGCTCCGCAGCGCCAGATCTCCTGTCACGCCCACCCGCACGGCGTCGGAGGGCGCAGCATCCAGTGCAAAGTGCGCCACCGGGCCGCTTGGACCGAGTGGCCACTCGACGGTGCGGGCGTCCCGGCTCAGCTTCAGTGCGGTGCCCAGCTGTCGGAAGTCGCCCACCGAAGGGTCCACGCGCGCCACTTCCCGGCCGCGCGCATCCACACGCAGCAGCAGCGGCGAGTCCGTGGCCACCACCAGGCTGCCGTCAGGAAGGCCAAGGCTGTTGGTGTAGCTGTGCATCCCGATGTCCCAGCGCTGCAGCGTGCCCAGGCCGCCCGCGTCGGCGCGGTACAGCGGCGTCCGCCCGGTCTGGGCGTGTTCACCGTAGATCGTGAGGACATCACCCCTGGACGACCACGAGATGCAGCACAGGCTCTGCTGCAGCGCGTCGTCGGTCTTGAGCACGCGCAGCGGCCTGAGCGTGGAAGCGTCCATCAGCACGACCTCGGCCCGGTCCATCACGCCGAAGGCGAGCCTGCGCCCGTCGGGCGAGAAGCGCACGCCGCCCAGGTTGGAACCGCGGCAGGCCGGCCCCGGCTCCGCCCGTGGCGGGTAGTCGGCGCGAAAGCGCAGGCGCTGGTCGGGCCCGTAGACGCGCAGGCAGCCATCAGCAGCGGTGGTGGCCAGCGACCCGTCTGCCGCGAAGTCCGCAAAGACCACGTCGCCTGCGTACTCAGGGTCGCGGAACAGCAGCTTCCCGTCTTCCACAGCGACCACGCGCAGTTCGCGCTCTAGGCCGATGGCCAGGCGGCGTCCGTCGGCGGACAGCGCAAGCGAAAGCACCGCGCCCGGGTGTCCGCCAGTGAGCACGCGCAAGCGGCCTGACTCCAGGTCGACCGCGTAGACCTGGGAGCGGCCATTGGACCAGCTGACGCCGGTCCAGCCGGCGACATAGGCCGTACGACCGTCAGCCGATAGGGCCAGGCCGCGGGGCTGCCCCTCGTTGCCAAGGTCCCCGGGCAGGTCTACCGTGCGCAGTGGCGCCAGGTCGTCGGTGCGCCAACTGCGCACGGTCTTGTCGGCGCCGATCGTGACCAACAATGACGCGTCGGCCGAAGCCCGCATCTGGTACACCGCACCGTTGTGCATGTCTCCATTGACCCGCGGCCTGGGCACGCTGGTCTGTGCCAAGGCCGCGCCGGACAGGACACCGATGCTTGCCAGCAGGACCAGGCAGCGAGCGCAGAGGGCCGCGTGCAGCAAGGCAGCCCTCAGGGCACGGCCTTGCAGATCTTCTCCGCGTCGCCCACCGGCTGCAAGTCCCTGGGCGCACATACCTTCGGGTCGCTGGAACGCCCGAGCAGGTAACGGCGGCCGAAGACCTGCGGCGCGGCGCCGTCTCGCGCGCCGCCCCGTCCCAGGTCGGCCTGCGCGGCCGGCGTGGCCCCCGGGCCCTGGCTGCCGCCATCGGCGTCGATGCGGGGGCTGCCCTCGGAGCCTGTGCCCTGCGACGGCTCCGCCGCAGGCTCGGGCAGCGGTTGCGGCAGGCTGCCGATCGTGCCCTGGCTGGCGCGCGCGGGGTCCGCCGGCACGCTGGGTACGACGGTCACGCCGTTATCCACCGTGAACCCGGCGTAGCTCCCGGCGGCACCTCCACTGGAACCGGCGGAACCGTTGGTGACGGCCGCAGCTGGCGAGGTGGAACCTGAAGGCACCGTGGTGCCGTTTCCGGTGGACGGGCTGCCAAAGCCGCCCACGGCCGAAAATCCGGTGCCTGAGTTGTTTGTGCCTTGAGTGCCGTTGGAATTGACATTGGGCGAGCCGTTGGAGCCCTGGTAGCGCAGGTTCACATCCACATTGATGGGCAGTGTGGTGTTGGAGCCCAGCGCAGTCAGGCTGGAGACGTAAGTCGTACCGGTATCGGTGGTCGTGGTGTCCGGGCCGAAGACCACGCGTGTACCTGCAGCCGTGCCGCTGGAGCTGACCGTGGCGACAGCGCGGCCGATGAAGGCCCACCCCATGGCGCCGGACTGGCTACTGGTGGGCAACTTGAGGTGGGCGCCCGAGAAGTCATCAATGTCGCCGGTTATCAACACACCGGTGGTGTCGTAGGAGTAGCCAAAGGCCGTGGTGAGGTTGCTGGACACCACGTTGGCCAGCGTACCCAGCGGTGCATAGAGTCCGAAGGACTCGCGGTCGCTGGCCGTGCTGAGGCTGTTGGCCGGGATGGGTGTAGACACATCACCCGTGCCGTTGAAGGTCAGCACTTTGAGCAGCAGCCCGCCGTAGTTGGCCTTGCGCAGGCTTGCGTCGGCGGCGTCCGGGGACACGCTGGGCACCTCGTACAGCCGCAGCGCAATCTGATACAGGTTGGGGAAGGCTGTGGCCACCGACACGGTGTCACCAATGTGCAGGCCTCCGGCGCGGTCGGGAGAATTGGCACTGTAGTCGGCCACGCGCAAGCCCGACAGCTTGCCGCCCACGGTCACCGTCGGCACTGGCATGCCCGCGCTCAGCGGCACCAGCACGTCGGGCTGGTCGCTGTAGTTGGCGGGGTTGTTGCCTACGATGATCTTGGCTACGCGGCGCGGGTTGACGTAGGCATACTCGCGCGACGGTCCCGAACCATTGATGGTGACGTAGGTGTTGACGTCCTGCACGTCCGCATACTCGGTCGTGTTGTCGAACAGCACCAGCCATTGCCCCTGCACCGTGACGCCGTAGCCACGCCTCGTGTGTGCACTGCCACTGACCAAGTCCAGCCCGCGCGAGTACACGTTGTGGCCCATGTACACGCCGTCGGTGTCCACAGCGGTGCCACCGGTGGGCGTTTGCTGCAGCAGGCTCACAGAGCCCTTGTTGACGGCGATGGCGTCGTTGGAGATCAGGCGCCGCCCCGCCAGCACCGACAGGCCTGCCGTGTTGGCCAACGGATCCTGGTTGCCGTCCAGGTTGAGGCCATTCAACTCCACGGAGCCCTGTGGGGCGCTGATGTTCATACTGCCCATCGAGGGGCGATTGGCAAACTGATAGCCATTGGCGTAGAGGTTGTAGCCCGTATTCGAGCCCCCCAGGGGTGTGGTCAGCACGATGTCGCCGCTGTCTGACCGCAAGGTGGTCGAGCCGTTGGTGGCATAGGTTCCGGGTGCCACCGTCTGCAGGCTGGCCAGCCGGATGCCTGCGCCAGTGCCGGTGCCGGTGCCGGTGCTGCTAACGGACAGGTTGCCGCCTTCTGTGCGCAGCGCACCATCGGCCTGCACCGCGGCCTGGCCGCTGGGGTTGGTGCCGTCGGCAAGCAGGGTCATGGAGGTCGAGGCGCCCTTGACGCGCAGGCCCGCCGATTCGGGCGCCACGCCCGAACCCGTGCCCGGCGCGATATAGATGCTCGCTGCCGTGACCGACAAAGGTCCGGCCGAGTCGACCTGCACGTTGTTGGCCGTGCTGAAGGCCCCGGCGGCGGACAAGGTGGTCGTGCCGCCAGACACCAGGTCACCATTGAGCCGCACCTGGCCGCCGGCCCGCCCGCTGCCGCCGCGCACGTCCGCGACCTTGACGCTGGCGGCCTGGACCGGTCCCAGCAAGACGTCGCCCCGGCTGGTGAAGGCCGCAGCACCCCCGGCCACCAGCCCGTCCGAGAGCTGGACCCCGGCGGCAGCGTCCACATCCACCGCACCGGTCACGCGGGCGCCGCCGAGCAATTGGGCACTACCGGCCGTGGCGGTGACCGTCAGGCTCGCGATGCTGGCACTGGCGCTGCCAGGCCCAACGATGGCCTGCGCCACCGAGACGCTGCCCCCCGACAGCGCCACGCCACCCGTGCTGGTAAGCGTCGAGGCTGTCAGCTGGGACGGGCCGCCGCTCAGCACGATCGAGGTTCCCCCGGTGCCGCTCTCCAGAACCGCACCCGACTTCTCGTCGAAGCCGGACGCGCGAACCTCTAGGGCACCCGTACCAGCGGCCTTGATCAAAGTGGCCGTCCCCGCGGTGTCGCCCACCGTAACCGTTCCGGTCGCAGTGAGCTGCGTGGCATTGGCGCCGCCGGCCTGCAGCGCACCGGCCAGACCCATGGTGCCGGCCGTGAGCGTAGCCGAGGCGGCCGCGACCAAGCGCGACCCCGCGGCGCTGTTGATCGCGCCCCCCGCGTCCAGGACCAGTGCGCCAGCGGAACCCACCTGGGCCGACGCGGCCGCCACGATGTCCGCCACCGCATAGGCCTGCACGTCGCCACTCAGGCTGGTGACAGTGCCGTTGAGGGTGACCGTGCCCGCGCGACGGCTGTCGCTGCCCTGCGTGCCGCCCAGCTGGACGCTGTTGGCGGTGACCGATCCGATCTCGGCCGAGCCGGCAGCCGACACCACGACACTGCCCTGCGCGTCGAGCACGCCCGACTGCCGCAGTTGGCCGCTCGCGGACGTGGTGGTCAGGGAGGCCGAGGCGACGCGCCCGCCCTGCATGGACAGGCCCGACCCCGAGATGGTGAGGGCGCCCGTGCGACCCGTGCTGCCCGGCCCCAGGATGGGTGCGCTCACGGTCACGTCCGCGCTGCTGCGCAGCGCTACCGTGCCTGCAGACACCAGCTCGGCGGCAGTCAGCGGGCCCTGGGCGCGGATGTCGATGGCGGTCTGCGCGGAGACGAGCGGGCGCGTCGACGGCCCCATGGAGAAGCTGCCCGCGCTCACGGCGTCGAACCGGCCCGCGAGCACAGCTTCGCTGCCCAGCGTGATGTTCTCGCCCGCCGTCGAGGTGGAGATGCTGAGGTCACCGCCATAGGCACGCCCAAGCTGGGCGCTACCCTGGGCAGCCGTGAGCGTGGCCATGGCGCCGGGCGCGGTGCCGAAGCCGCTCAAGCTGCTGGCGATCAGGTTGCCGGTGTCGGCCACCACGCTGATGGCGCCGCCTGCCGTGCGCAGGCTGCTCTGCAGGTCGATGCTGGCCGGCCGGCCGGTGATGCCGGAAGCCCGCAGGTCGATGGAACCCGTTCCGGTGGTGCGCCACCCGCTGTCGTCGGGGTTGGCGGAGTTGGGTGCGGCGCCCATAGCAATGGCACCGGCGCGCACCAAGATGCTGCCGCCCGCGCTCAGCTTGGAGCCGGTGGCCGCGTCGACCAGTCCCGCAGCGCGCAGCGCCACGCCGCCGGTGGTGGCGACGTTGCCGAGCAGGCTCACGCCTGCACCCGCCGCACCCGTGCCGCCCCAACTGTCGGCCACGCTCAGGCTGCTGGCACCTACGTCCCCCACCGTGACGTTGCCGGTGGCGGCGAGTTCGACCGCACCGCCAGCGTCCAGTGAACCGACCAGGCTCAAAGTGCCGGCCGTTGCCGCCACGCGGGCACCTGCGGTGAACCGGCCGCCGTTGAGCGCGACGTTTCGCCCGCTCACTTCCAGTGCCGCGCTGTCCACCAGGCGTGTCGGGTCACTCGCTGGCGCCGGGCCCACGATGGCTTGGGCCACCGTGACGTCGCCTGCACCCGCTTGCAGCGTCACCACGCCGGCGGCGGCCACGCGCTGCAGACTCAAATTGCCCGCGGCGGCGGTCATGTCCAGGGCACCGCTGCCGGCAGACACCACCTGCGAGCCGGTCTGTGTAATGCTGGCGCCGCGCACCGCGAGCCCGCCTGCGCCCTCCACCACCAAGCGACCGCCCAGGGTCACCGCGCCGCTGCCGTCGATCGAACTGGCCGAACCGGCCTTCAGGTCGCCGCGAAGGTCCAGCGCAGTGCCGAGCAGCGTCGTTGCGCCAGCGGAGGCCAAGGTGCTGCCCACTGCCGCCGTGATGCGGCCTGCCGAGTCGATGCTGAGGGCCTGGCCCGCCGACACGCCGGCACCTGCCGCGAGGTCCACGGTCTGCGACGAGGCGACGGCGAGGCGCCCTGCGCTCACCGCCACCCCATTGAACGTGACGGCTCCCGCACGGCTGCCCGCACCCGTGACGCCGGCGATATCGATCGTTGCGGCGTTCAAGCCGGCCAAGCCGACACTGGCGGCGCTGCGCAGGTCGGCCGCCGCCGTCGCGTCGAAGGCCCCGCCGATCTGCAGGCCGCCCGCACCGGTGGCTGTGATCGTTGCCGAAGTGACGCGACCGCCGCCCAGGCTGACCGACTGGCCTGACACGGCTAGTGCGCCGGCGCGGCCTGTGGAGCCCAGGCCCACGATCGGGGCCCCCACGGAGACGGCACCGTTGGTGGAGCGCAGCGTCACGGCAGCGTCATCGGCCACCAGTTGCTGGAGTTGCAGGCCGGCTGCGCCGCGCAGGTCCATGGCCCCGCGGCCGCCCGACAAGGTCGAGCCCACTGCCTGGACGAGCGTGCCACCCGCCGACAGGACCAGCGGCGCGTCATTCAGGACGATGTTGGCGTTGACGGCCAGGTTGCGGCCTGCATCAAGCGTGAGCCCGCCGCCGGCCACACCGCCGCTGGCGGAGCGTCCGTCGATGGCCGCGTCGACCCGGATGTCGTTGCTGGCCACGATCTGCACGCTGGTGCCGGCGACGAGCGAACGACGCACCGCGTCCACGCTGACCGACACGTCGCCAGTGCTCGTCGACGACGGCAGAGCGCCGCCGGTGCTGCCAATCACGACATTGGTGGGGTCCAGCAGCAGCAAGCCACCGGGGCCGGCGGCATCCACGTCGCCGGTCAGGCCCACCTTCCCTTGGCTGGAGACTTCGACCTGGCCACCACGGCCACCGCCCGCACCGCGTGCAGATATGTCGCCCTCCAACACGGTGCGCTCGGTCGACCAGAGCACCACCGTGCCACCGTCACCCGAGCCGGAGGCGTTGGCGTTGATGCGCGCGCCGCTCTGCACCTGCACCATACCCGCATGGGCCAGGCCGCCGCCGCCTTGCCAGCCACCACCGAGCTGCACCGAGCCGCCCGCACCGCGGGTGGCCGACGCATCGAGGCTGGCGCCGCGCTGCAACGTCAACTCGCGCCCAGTGGCCTCAATGGCGCCCGCGCTTTCACCGGAAACGTCAAGCGTGCCGTTCAGAGTGACGCGCGTGCCGCTGTCGCCGAGCAACGAGATCCGCCCCGCACTTGCCGCGAACGAGGTAGCACGCACCACGCCGCCCACGTTGATCACGTTGTCCAAGAGGCGCTGCGCCGTGGCTGCGCTGATCTGCACCTGGCCGCCCTGCGCACTGATCTGGCCGGTCTGGTCGATGCGGGCGGCCAGGGGCAAGCCTTGCGCATCCGTCAGCCGAGCCAGCGCTTCAGCATCTACCACCAGGCGTATGAGGTTGTCACCGTCCAGGTCCAGGACGTAAGCGTCGCCCGAGGCCAGCGATACGCGCCCCAGGCGGGCTTCGATGACGCCGCGGTTGGCCACTTCGCGGCCCATGAGAACCACGCTGCCGCCATCGGCGGCTGTGATGCGGCCTTCGTTGACCACCGTCGCGCCGGGCTTGGCCGCTTCGCTGAACTGCATGCGGCCTGCCATGAAGTCGGCATTTCCCAGGCTGGCCGTGGTGGCCATCAGCCCACCCACGTCGACCTGCGCCGTACGCCCGAAGAGGATGCCGTTGGGGTTGAGCAGCAACACCTGTCCGTTGGCGGTGATGCGGCCCAGTACGGCAGAGGGATCCTGGCCGACCACGCGGTTCAGCAGCATGGCGTTGCTGCTGGGCTGTTCGATCCGGACCGTTTCGCGCGCACCGACGTTGAACGACTGCCAGTCGATGGCCGCGCGGGCGGTGGACTGCGTGATGGTGGTGGTCAGCGCCGACTGGCCGATCGTGGCCTGCCCAGCAGTCACCTGCCCTCCCTGCGGGGCCGCAAGGGCCACGGGCATGGACAGGAACAACAGGCCCAGGCCAGCCGGCGCCATCGCCAGCTTGGCGGCGCGGGCAAGCGCATGGTTCTGGAAGCGGGGCTTGCGGGGGAAGGACGGTTGCATGGTCATCTCACTTCGCAAAATAGGTCCTCAGCGGAGATCGTCGGTTCAGAAGTCGGCGCCGAGGCCGGCAAACAACCGTGCGTCCCGGTTGCCCTGGCTGGTAACGTCCTTCTTCATCGGCTTGGCGGCCTCCAGGTAGGCCTTCATTCCCCAGGGGCCGGACAGGCGCACACCCAGGCCATAGCTGGACAGCGAGGTCGACACGGCGGCCGCATTGACCTGCGCACGCGTGACACGACCGGTGTCGCCAAAGGCATACCAAGTCGAGTTGAAAGCGCCCATTGCCGCCGCGATGCGGACCTCGACCTTGACCGCATACCCCTTCTCACCGATGACTTCGCTGGGATCGAACCCGCGAAGGAACTGCTCACCACCCAGGCCCAGTTGCTCTGAGGTGGGGAGTCGGTCGGATGAGTGCGCCCAGTTCACGGCCAGCAGCGCGGTGACCGGGCCCCCCAGGTTCTGCAGCCGCGCGACATAGGCGGTGAGTTTGGTGAAGTCCGGTTTCGCGCCGTTGAGCAGCGGGTCGCCTTCCTTGGATGCACCCAGGCTCTTCAGGCCTTTGGACAACTCGGCATCCAGCAGCGAGATGCCGCTGCCGTCGGCCAGGTCGCTCGTAAGCCCAAGGCGCAGGATGCGCAGCTTGTCGCGCGCGATCAGCCCGTCTCCGGACTGGTTCTCCGACGCCTGGAACGCCGTGCGCAGGCCCGTGTTGGCGCGTCGGCTGCGGACCAGCGCGTGACTGGTGCCCAGGGCGTAGCTGCTGCTTTCCGTGTCGATGTTCGCCAGCGCGGTGCGTGGCGTGGATGTGGAGCGGCTTGCCGACCAGTTGGCCTTGAAGCCGTTGCCGTCCACCGGCGCTTCGCCGTTGTACGACAGCAATTGCAGCCGTTTGTCGCCCGCGGTCACCCAGCGCAGCGCGTGACGGTCGAAGTCACCGATGAGCCCGCGCCGTTCCGCGCCGACTTCCACGCGGGTCTGTCCCTGCGCGGGGTTGCCGCGGTTGTGGACCAGCAGGTTGAAAGTGCCGACACTGTGCTGGGCCACCAGTTCCAGCACAGACGCGGCCTGGGCCGAGCCTGCGCGCAGGTTGGCCTGCACACTCAGACCCGCCAACTCGTTGGCGAGCAACAGTGCGCGCTCCAGCGTTGCCAGGCGCAAGGGGCGCTCGCGCGTCACCTGGTCCATCACGGCCAAGAGCCGGGGGGCCTGCGGGCCCTGGATCGTCACCTTTTCGACGTATCCCTCCAGCACTTCGATGCGCAGCACGGCCACACCGTCCGTGCGAATTTCCTGGGCCGGCAGGACGGCCTGCGACAGCAGGTACCCTGTCGCGCGGTAGCGCTCCGTGACTGCAGCGGCAAACGCGTAGGCGTCAGCGAGCGAGATGGGCTTGCCCAAGCGTGCGCCCCAGATGGACTGCAACGCATCTGCGGCCAGGGCGCGGTTGCCAACCAACTGCACCGCACCCAGCACAAAGCGGGCGTCCTCGGCTCCTGCGGGCGCTTGCGAGGGCAAGGTGGGTGCCTGGATCTTCAGCGCGTCGCGGCGCACAGGCTCGGGCGCGGGACGGGAGTCCGGCTCGACCCGACCAGCTGATGACTGAGCCCCGGCAATGCTCGGGACGGCCAGCGCAGCGGCCACTGCACAAACGGCCAGCGCCTGGGAGGCGCCTGGGTGAATTCGCACGTTGAAACCCTCCAAACCCGTCGACGCGCTCTCGGTGGCGCTTGCCGGCCCGCACACGCGGGGACTTGTGAACTTCTATCAGAACCCGACTCTCCGCATGCCACTTGATCGAGGTGCGGACTTTCCCGAATTGAAAACCGCAGACCCTCGCTTGATTTGCCAACTGTCCAGCATGGGCATCCGCATTTTGTCCGCGCGCCAAGGCCAAAGCATCCGTCGACAGGTGGACGCTCGGGGCATGCCCGTCCGGCCGCGAGGCCCCAGCAGCAGGGGCCCGCAGCGTCCGAGGTGTGCAGGAGCAGCGGCGCCGCTACTTGGAGATCTGGAACTGGAAGGCCTGCTGGGCGATTGCGCCGCGGTCGTCCGACACTTGCGCGATAAACCGGTGCGTTCCAGGAGGCAGCGAAGCGTTTTGGATCTCGACGCCTTCCGGTGTCACCAGGGCCACCTTCCGTACACGCTCGGTTAGGTCGATGCGCAGCAGGCCGTAGTACAGCCGGAACGAATCGGGCACCACCTTCGAGCCCGGCTCAGGCTCGAACTGGATCTTCAGCCTCAAGGGGGAGGGCATGGGAAAACTGCTCGAACTGGGCACAGCAATGCGCAATCTCGGCCCCGGCTCCTTTTCCGGCCCTCGAGATCGCCTGGGCCGCTGCGGGCTTTGCTCGCGCGACTGCTGCTCCTGAAGCAACTGCGGGTTCGCCTGCTGGAAGGCCAGTTCGCGCTCCGACTCGACCAAGGTCAGCAGTTCGACCACTTCGTCCTTTGCGTGGGTCCGCATCGCCCACGCCCAGGCGGTCAACGAGCTGGCTAGCTGGAGGAATGTTCTTCTGCGCATAACCGATCACCTACGAGCCAGAAAGTGGCCGTCTGCATCTTCAGATGATAGAACCAGACCGGCACCAGGCGCCGCTGCCGGAGAGTCCTGTCGGCCCCGGATCAGGTCACAGGCGCCGGATTGAAAAGCTACAGCGCGATGTGCAGCTTCAACTACGGAGCCCAGGTCTTCTTGCAGCCGCTGGCCACGTCCAGTATCACGTGGAACAATTGCGTGCTCACGTCATCGCTGGTGGACGTGCTGTCGTCTATCTCCCCGGCGATCAATTCCATCGAGTCGTACCGGTGTTCATCCAGGTCCGTGCGCGTGTCGATTGCAGCTTTCCCCTGGACACCACCGGCACAACCAGTACGGCATTGCAATACGGTGCGAACATCCGGTTTTCACCCTGCGTCTGATTTAGCGAATCGCTAGTGGAAGCGTGAGTTCGACCAAAGACGGCAAGCGTCTGCAATTGGCCGGGAAGGTGAGCAGGCGGCAGCCGCAGATAGCCGCCCTTGATGTAATCCGCAAGCCGACCGACCGCTTACTCACCCCGCGGTCGGCGTGGTTCGATCCATTGCTGCCGCTCGCAGCATGGACAAGCGGTCATTGGGCCAGGATTCAAGGCATCAACTACCAGGCAGTAAGGTGAGGCATTTGCTGGAGCGAAGGCTACGCTTCATCTTAGCAACACGCCTCGTTCACCTTTGGAGACGACGCCCGCTACTTGCGGCTGGCTCTCAGCGCTGCGTGGACAACAGCGCCAAGTTCCTCGATCGTGTGCTCCTTCTGCATCACGGCGTGAACGCCGAGCGCAGCGGCGCTCGCCAGCAGGTCGTCTGATACATACCCCGAACTGATCACGACCGGCAGATCAGGTCTGATGTCGGCCAGGATGCGCACGACGTCCAGGCCCGAGAGACCAGGCATGTTGAAGTCAGTCACCACCAGGTCAACGTCCTGCGCACCGCTGGCGATGGACTCGATCGCTTCCTGCGCCAACAGAAAGCCAGTTGTGCGGTACCCGAGGCGAAGCAGGAGTCCTTGCACCATCAACGCCATGACCTCGTCGTCGTCGATGTAGACGATGTGCTCGCCGTTCCCACGCGCAGGGTCTGCCTCGGACAAGTCCGGCGGCACAGGTTGAGTCTCATGCTCGACGAGCGACAGAAAGAGGTCGAACCTGCTCCCTCGTCCGATCTCGCTCGTCACATGGATCACCCCACCCAGCGCCTTGACGATGCCGTGCACGACAGCCAGTCCGAGCCCTGTTCCTTGGCCCACCGGCTTGGTCGAGAAGAAGGGCTCGAAGATGTGCTCGCGCGTCCGTTCGTCCATGCCGCAGCCGGTGTCCTGCACCCAGATGTGGGCATAGGCACCCGGTTCGAGTCCCGCCGGTCGGGTGGACGAAGCTTCGTCGGCAAAGTTGCATTCCTCGAGGCCGATGTCGATTTGCCCGAAGCCGTCTGGCAACGCTTGCAGCCCGTTTGTTCCCAGGTTCATCAGGATCTGTTGCAACTGAGTTGGATTGCCCATCACGGCCAGTCTCGCGTCCGGCAGGATCGCGCGCACCTGCGCGTGCGGACCCGCCATGGACCGCAGCATTGCCACCGACTCTTCAACCAGCGGCGACAGCGAAACGCTGGCGGATTCGCTCGGCTGCTGCCGACTGAAAGCAAGGATCTGCTGAACCAGGCTGCGGGCACGCTGCCCCGCTTTGATGACCTGCCCCAAGAACCGTTGTGCGGGATGCCCTTCGCCGAGGTCTCCTTGTGCCAGTGCGGCATTGCCGAGAATGGCCGCCATGATGTTGTTGAAGTCGTGCGCGATCCCACCCGCGAGCGTGCCGATCGCTTCCAGTTTCCTGGCTTCGAGCAACTGAGCCTCGAGCTCTTGCCGCCCGGCCTCGGCGTGCTTGCGATCGGTGATGTCGGAGTAGGTGCGCAACACGCCGCCGCCTTCGAGCGGAACGCTCTGCACTTCCAGCACGCGGCCGTTTGGTCGCTTGCGCTCGTAACTCTGCGGCTGGTCCAGGATGCCGCCGGCAAGGACGAACCGGCGCACATCCTCTGGCGTGTTCGTGAATTCGTCGGTGGACCACTGGTGTTCGAGCACCTGCTCGAAGCGCGGCTTCGAGGCCATCAAGTGAGCGGGAAGGTCCAGGAGTTCGATCGCGCGGCGGTTGCACACTTCGACCACGCGGTTAGCGTTGACCATCATCACGCCTTGCTCCATGCGCTCCAGCGTGATCTCCAGCGTGCGCGACTTCGCCGAAAGAAGCGCCTCGCTTTCGCGCAGTGCCCGGATGGCCCGTTCGCGCTCAATGGCGATCGACGCAATCTGGGCGGCATCGACGATGCCCTGGATTTCCGCTGGCGACGGCACCGAAGGACTGTCGCGGTAGTTCGCGAAGGTTCCGAGGACTTCACCGTCCGCGCTCAGAATTGGCTCCGACCAGCAGGACCGCAACCCGGCGCCGAGGGCGACATGGTGCATTGAAGACCAGCGCGTGTCGCTGAGGATGTCCTCGGTGACGACCCGTGACCTGGTGTGTGCGGCGGTGCCGCAGCATCTCTGGTCGGCGCCAATCTGCAGATTGTCAATCACCGTGTTGAACGACTCCGGCAGGCTGGGTGCGGCACCGACGAGCATGCGCGTGCCGGTCGCATCGACCAGCAAGATGCTGCAGCGCCAATCGACACGCGACTCGACATCGCGCACTAGGAAGTCGAGGATGTTCGGCAACGAGCTCCCCGAGGCGATCTGCGTCATCACGCGCGAGCGGGCGGCCTCACGGGCGTCAACTGCCTTGCGCAGGCTGATGTCGGTATGCGTGCCGATCATGCGAAGCGCCTTGCCGTCGCTCGAACGTTTGATGACCTTGCCGCGGTCCAGGATCCATATCCAGCGGCCGTCCTTGGCACGCATCCGGAATTCGCTCGTGAAACTGTCAGCTTTGTTGTCGATGCATTCCTGGTTCTCATGCAGCACCCGCGGCAGGTCGTCCGGGTGGATGCGCTTGGACCACTCGTCGGCCGCTGTGCCGATCTCGTCCTCTCGGTAGCCCAGGATGTCCTTCCAGCGTTTCGAGTACAACGACGTGCCGGTTACCAAATTGGCATCCCACACACCGTCACCTGCGCCTTCGAGCGCGAACTTCCATCGTTCTTCGCTGTCGCGCAGCACTGCCGCATTGCGCCGGTCTCGCCAAAGCCTGTTGCCAAACATGACAGCGAACGTCGCCAGGACAAGCAGCGTCAGCACCGTCAACGCCGGCCAGAGTTCGCGCCAGCCGGGTGCCCTGGTCTCATAGGGCCCGAACCATTTTTCGTACAGACGGTCGTAAACACCGTTGGTCTTGGCGAGCGCCAACCCCTCATTGATGCGGGACAGCAGTTCGGTGTCACCCTTCCGTACAGCAAAGGCAAAGCGCTGCGAGAAACCGACCTTGACGTCAAGTGCGGTGAGGCTGTCAATGCCCTTGTTCCGGATCGTCTGCATGCCCGCCAGCTTGCTGATGAGCATCGCATCGTGCTTGCCGGACTCGAGCAGCCGCAGCCCCTGCTCGGCGGTGTCGAGCAACACCAGATCTTGCGCCCAGCCTTTTGCGACCGCGTAGTCGTGTGCCAGGTCCCCTTTGAGCACGATGACGGACTTGCCGGCCAGGTTGTCTTCGGACGTGATGCGCGCGTCACCCTTGCGCACGAAGATGGCGCCACCGACCACGACGTGGGTCGCGGAGAAATCCGCAAACCGGCGGCGGTCGTCGGACTTGGCGAGATTCAGCAGAACGTCGACATCCCCGGCCTTGAAACCCTGCAGGAGTTCGTCGAACGGACGCACGCGAATGGTGTGGGTCAGCCCTTGCTCCCGGGCGACCGCTTGCCAGAGTTCAACCGTGAAACCGCCCGCCGTCGTATCGCTCATTCCGACAGCGAATGGCGGGTAATCCTGCTCACTGCCGACGACAAGCGGTCGTTTGTCCTGCGCGGCCACCACGGACGCCATCAGAGACAACGCAGTCGCAAGGAACCACGCGGCAAGATGCCACGACACCGAACGTCGGAATGGAACCGTCGGCAGGGCCCGCATCTCTGCAATGAAAGTCATGCGTTGCAGCCTTCGCTTCAGAGTCGGCAAGTAGAAGGATTTCTGCAATCGCAACGAAAGTCCCGTGCGCAAGCGGCCAGCATAGGTTGCCATTATCGGCGCCAAGGCGACCTGCTCGCGAAGGCGGCGCGCGATGCATCCTTAGCACCTGGTGATGAGGCACGGGCCGCTTTGTCGATGTTTGCTGGAGGGCGGCTCTTGGCCGGGAAGAGCCGGCCGGGGCCGTGTCGAGAACCGGTCGTTCGCCAAAATGAGCTTCGCGCTCGATGTCAGCTTGCTTCTGGCAGGCGCACCGGCAGCAGGCGGCCAATTCCTGTCATTCGCCAAGGACCGCTCTGGGCAGCCCCAATGGGCCGACCTACCTGCATTTCTCGACTGCGGCACTGCAACGCACTGGCTGTGTGCCGGCGGCAGGTTGATCTTCATCGTCCTCACCGCCCCCGCAACCAGCCAGCACGGCCAGCAACACGACTGCAACCCACATCTTGATCATCTGAGCTCCCGATCCGCGTGATGTCGTCCGAAGGGCTCTGTCGCCGAATTGCGGTTGCCCTTCCTGGAATCAGACGCAGCCTGCATCCGTGAGCGGACCTGCCGTACGAGTCCGGTGACGGGCCACCGAGTGGTGCCGTGGATGCCAGGCTTGGAGACAAGCCTGGCCCGGTGTCCGGTTCGGGTCAGTCGCTGCGTCCTTCCAAGCAGAGGGCGCCGAGGGTGCCCCGATTTTGGAGAAGCTGCCATGAACCGCAACGCCACCCAAACCCGTCTGCACCGGCTGTGTCGCGAGTGCGACGTATCGGTTGTGCCCGCACTTCTGCTCTGTGCCGTCTGCTTCGTCCTTGTACTGATGCTGTCCATCTACACAGTGCTGATCGATGCCAGCGAGTCGCAGGCTGCGGAACCTGCGCCACGGTCGTCGTCACCAGAGCCTCAGGCCGTGCAGCCGGCCGCCGCAGTTGTCGAGCGGGCGATGTCCGTTTAGGCAAAAGTATTTCGTCAGGCCTGGCATGACGATCCTGCTCACGGCTTGTTTCCTGTCCTTGCACGCCGCCTTCGCGTGGGGCCGCCTGCGTGTGTTCCGGATCGACGGCAAGGCACCGCCAGGTGTGCGGCTGATCGAGGCCGCGTCGACAGGCAGCGTGCTGATAGGGACCTTGATGATCAGCACACGCTCTGGAGCCCAGGCGCTGCTGGACACCCTGGCATGGCTGTGCGCCCTGGGATCCGCTGCCCTGTTTGCATGGGGCGTGCAGGCGACTGGTCGCGGCGCGCTCACAGCCGCTTTCTCGACCGACTCACCGCAGAAGTTGCTCTCACACGGCCCGTTCCGCTTCTCTCGCAACCCGTTCTACTGCGCGTACGTCTTGGGCCACGCGGTGCCGCTGCTGGCCACCCGAAGTGCATGGGCGTTGCCGGCACTCGTGTCCATGGCCGCCATCTACCTGGTGGCCGTGCAAGTCGAAGAGTCCAAGTTCCTGGCCAGCCCACTGGCCGGCGCCTGGCGCGCCTATGCAGCCTGCACGGGCCGGTTTCTGCCGCGCCTGAACTGGCCGACTACATCCCCTTCACCAACCAACAAGGACAGACCATGAGCCTCGACATCCGGTTGATCAATGGCCCCGACGAACTCCAGGCTGTGCTTCGCCTGCGCCAGCGCATCTATGTGGAGGAACTGGGCTATGCGCTGGCCACCTCGCCGGCCGACCGGCCTCTGGAAGCTGAAGCGCTGGACGCCACGGGACAGATCTTTGGCGCGTTCGACGGGTCACGACTGGTGGGTGCCGTGCGCGTGAACTACGGCAGCGACCGACCTCAAGGTGGCTTCGGCTCGTACGCGGCGTTCTATGGCATGGATCGCTTCGGGCCTGCTTTTCCGCGTGGGATCAGCATCGTCACGCGGCTGATGGCCGAGCCTGCACACCGCACCGGTCAGACCATGGCCAACTTTGGGGTCGCGCTGTACGAGCACACGCGGGACACGCAGCCCGAGGTGGCGTTCTGCATCATCGACTGCGTGCCGGCACTCAAACCAATGTTCCAGCGCATCGGATACCGGCCCATCGGTCCGGCCTTGCAGCACCCTGCCGCGGGCACAGTGCTTCCGATGGCGTTTGCGGTGTACCACCGCGAGCACTTTCTTCGGGTGCAGTCTCCGTTGGCGGCCGTGTGCCCACGCCATGATCGCAGGGTGGCCGAGTGGTTCGATTCGACCTTTGATGTGGCGCTGAGCATTTAGACGCCTTGGCGACGGCGAGGTAATCGAGGCACATGCAAAGGCGCAAATGCTTTTACGATGCGCTGGTCAGCCTGGGAGGGACGGTCGATGAACCTGGATATCGGCGAACTGATCCGGCGCGTCAATGCCGATGAACCTGGTGCCCAGGATGCGCTGTTCTCGGCCGCCTATAGCGAGTTGCGCAAGCTGGCGCGGTCCAGGCTGCGGGACGGCGGCCGCAACACCGTGCTGGACACCACCGCCCTGGTGCACGAGTCCTACCTGCGCTTCATCAACAGCGGCCAGCTGCGCAGCGATGACAGGAGAGCCTTCTTCGCCTATGCCTCCAAGGTGATGCGCTCGGTGATCATCGACGCCGTGCGGGAGCGCCAGGCCGAGCGCCGCGGCGGCGACATGCACCGCATGACCCTGAACACCCAGATCGCCGACAACCTGCCGGCCGGCGAAGACGAGTTGCTGAAGGTGCACGAAGCCCTGGACGCCCTGGCGCAGGCGGAACCGCGCCTGGCCAAGGTGGTGGAGATGCGTTACTTTGGTGGCTACACCGAAGCCGAGATCGGCGAGGCGCTGGAACTCACTGAACGCACGGTGCGACGCGATTGGGACAAGGCGCGGATGCTGCTCGGTGCCCTGCTGAAGACCTGATCAGCCATTGAACTGTCCGGTCTCGCCGCCGGTATCCGTCCGAATGGGGATGAAGCAAACGAGCATCCACACATGGCCCTGAATCCTGCCGACATCGCCGTGGTCAGCCAGCTGCTGGACCAGGTCATGGAACTGCCGCCCGAAGAGCAGGAGGCCTGGCTGGCCGCATTGCCGGCCGAGCAGCAGAGGCATGTGGAGACCTTGCGCGACATGCTGGCGCAGGAGGCGGCACTCGGCACCGACCCGCGGCTGGACGCCATGCCCAAGATAGGACCGGACGAGTCCGTGGCGCACAAGGGAGATCTCGTCGGACCCTACCGACTGCTGCACGAGATTGGCCGTGGTGGCATGGGCAGCGTCTGGCTGGCCGAACGGGCCGACGGGGCCTACAAGCGCCAGGTGGCGCTCAAGCTGCCCCGCCTGGCCTGGGGCGCCGGGCTGGCCGAGCGCATGGCGCGTGAGCGCGAGATCGGCATGTTGCTGGAACACCCGGCGATTGCGCGGCTGTACGACGCCGGGGTGGATGAACGCGGCCGGCCCTACCTGGCGCTGGAGTTCGTCGACGGGCAGGCCATCGATGCATGGTGCGAGGCGCAAGGCCTGAGCGTGAGAGACCGGTTGCGGCTCTTCGTGCAGGTGGCCCGAGCGGTGGCCTATGCGCATGGGCGGCTGGTGGTGCACCGCGACCTGAAGCCGTCCAACGTGCTGGTAACGCCGGACGGTCACGCGCACCTGCTGGACTTCGGCATTGCCAAGTTGTTGAGCGAGGTCGCACCGGGTCAGCCCGGGCTGACGCAGGAGCAGGGGCGCGTGATGACGCCGCACTACGCCAGCCCCGAGCAGGTGGCCGGCGAGGCGATCACGGTGCAGTCGGATGTCTACAGCCTGGGTGTGCTGCTTTACGAACTGCTCACCAACACGCTTCCGATCGCGCCCAGGCGCAGCACGCTGGGCGCAGTGGAGGAGGCCATCCTGGCCGGTGACGCCCCATCAGCCAGCAGCCGGGTGAATGATCGGGCCATCGCCAAGGCACTGCGCGGTGAAGTCGATGCGATCCTGGCCATGGCCATGCAGCGCGAGCCGGCAAGGCGGTATGCCACGGCCGATGCGATGGCACTGGACATCGAGCGGCATCTCAAGGGTGAGACGGTGGCGGCCAGGCCAGACAGCATGGGATACCGGCTGCGCAAGGGACTGCGGCGGCATTGGGTGGGCGCGTCGGCCGTGTCGGCGGTGATGGTGGCCGTGCTCACGGGAAGTGGGGTCGCGGTGGTGCAGGCAAAGCGAGCGGCACGCTCGGCGGAACGCGAACGCGTAGTCAAGGAATTCGTTTCTGATGTATTCCGCGTCAACAGCAAAGTTGACCCGAGAAACGCGGCCTTGCGGCCAGTGACGACCCAGGCCCTGCTGGAAGGGGGCGCGCAACTGATCCAGCAGCGCTTCGCTGGCCAGCCAGAACTGCAGGCCGAGTTGTATGGCGTCGTCGGTGGCGTGTTTTCCGACATGGGCGCGTACAGCCTGGCCGTGGACTATTCCACCAAGCGGGTCGAGACGCTGAGCACCTTGGGTGCTGAAGACCTGGAGCAGGCCCGCGCGGTGCTGGCTCTTGCTCAGGCGATGTTCGACGACGGGAAGTACGCCGACGCACAGGCACGAGTCGCCCGCGTGTTGCAGATGACTGGCCGCACCAACTCTGTTTACCTTGATGCGCTGGCCTTGTTGGGCCGCATCCACGACGCCGAGTCAAGACTTGACGAGATGAGGAAGGTCATCGACGAGATCGACGCGCTCGTGGCGACACAGGGAACGGCGCCCTCCATCGCACGTGCATGGGCTGTCTACCTTCGAGCCGAGGTGATGAACCTCGACAACAGGTTCGACGAAGCACTGCCTCTGTTCCAGCAAGCGATCGGCATGGCGGTGCTGACCGAGGGGCGCCTGTCGTTGGCGGCCATCGCTATGCGAATCAACCTTGCACATCGACTTGTGGGGACCTCCGGCTCTCGCGGTGCGCAGGAGCAGTTTTCGGCAGCCAGCGAGGCGCTGCGCGAACTCGGCGGAGCCCATGCAGTTCGGGCCTCGTTCCAGACGGCCCGATTTGTTTGGCGGATGCGCATCACAGCGGACGAGGCCGTCGCGCAATTGCAGAGGAGTCGCGATGAATTGGCGGCCAGCCCCTTGCCCGTGCCTTCCTGGTATTTGCAGGACGTGGACTTCTCCATCGGCAGCGTGCTGAGCCGCCATGGCAACCTCACCGCGGGTTGGCCGTTGATGGAGAACTCTGCTGCGAGTCTCAAGCGCACCAGAACGCTGACACTCGGAGGACAGCTCAGGTTTGCAACCTCGATGGGCATAGCCGCGATGAATTCCGGGCGCCATGAATTGGCGGGGCGGCTCTTGCAAGAAAGGATGGATCTGCGAAAGCAGCAAGGGGAAGGCTCGCATCCGTGGGCCGCGAGTGACTACTGGCTCATCGCCCAAAACTTTTCCATGCAGGGCCGGCTCAAGGAAGCCGAGTCCGTATTGGACAAAGCCCCCAAGTTCGACTCCCTGCGCGGCGATTCAAGTCCGAATGTGGCGCGCAACGGATTGATGCGAACTCGCGCGCTTGTGAGGCTCTTGAGCAACGACACCAAAACTGCCCTTCAGCTTCTCGAGACGGCGAGACCCGACCCGGGAGCCAGCGCCAATACATGGTCGACCTACAACGAGGCGCTGGGTGAAGTCGCCTGCCAGGCGGGCCGGCCTGCTCAAGGGTTGATGCTGTTGAAGCTGGCACTGGCTCACGAGGAATCGAATGACAACTACGTGCATTCCCCCGAGCTGGCCCATTTGCGATCCAAAGCTGGACTGTGTGCCCTGGACACCGGCGACCGCTCGCTCGCGCTCAATCTCGCAGCCAAGGCCCGTACCGCGTTCGCTGCCCAACCCGAGGTCAGTCCATTCTTCAAGGCGACGCTGATCAGACTCGAGCGGGCCCTGGGGCTGCACTTGCCGCCGGTCTGAAACGTCCAAGAACGGCGTTGTCGCCTTGTCTGGTCTGGCCTTTTCAGCCAGCCATCTCCAGCCCGAACCGGGCGGCCGACCGGCGCCTCAGCCGCCATTGCAGCAGCAGGTTTCCTGCCACCGAAAACGTGTTGAGGGTGTAGAGCCAGAACACCGGCGGCAAGGCGTCGCCGTCCGCGGCCAGCGCCAGCTTGGCCAGCGCGCCGGCCACATAGCCGCACAGGATGATGACGGTGAAGCCAGCACCTTTTCCCTCTACTCGCCCGCTGCGCAACATGCGCAGGCTGGCTAAGGGCCAGGCGACACCAAAGCAGATCAACATGGCAGCTTCCAGCATGGTGGGCAGCCAAGTCAGGTCGGCAAGCAGGCTCAGGTTCATGACACGGCTCCTGTGGATGGGCGGCCGCGCCGGCGCTGCCACCAGAAGGCAGACGTGCCTTCCTGCCATCCCAGACGCCTGGGTGTGCTGAAACCGGCCATGCGCCGGTTGTTCTGATGGGTTGGCGCTTCAGCCAACTTCCAGTCGCATACAGGGCGCGCAGGCCAGCAATCGCGCGGTGTCCGCTTTGCCTCAATCGTCGCGTCCGTCAGGACAGGTCAGCACTTTCAGCCAAGTGCCGACTACAACCCAGAGGCAACACCATGACGCACACCAGCACCCGCCGCAAGGCAAGCAACCCCGCCATGACGATGCGTCTGGCAGCCGCGTGCAGCGATCCGCGCCATCACCGCGCGCTTGTCCTGGCCGCAAACGCAGGCTTGGTCGCTTGTGCTGCGGCCGAGCCTTTCACGCCTTCGTTGGCGCTGCATTTGGCACTGCTGCCAATAAACGCCTGGCGGCTGCTGAGTGCGCTGCGCCAGGGATCCCCTTCAGTCCCCGCAGCCGACGAATCCCGCAGGACCGATGTGGCCATCGCCCGGATGAAAGCCGAATCGATGCGCAGCCCGGCGTATGACGCAAGAGTCACCCTGCAGACTGTGCGGCTGGAGCCGCGGGTGGCCCTGTGATCCTGCTCGGCAGTTGCGAGTCGCCTGAGCTCACATTTTCCATCCGGCCCTTGGGCTTCCTCTGCACCTGTGGCTCCGCCTAGGTTGCAACCAAGCCCACAGCCCATCCGCCGCCTTGTTCGAGGGAAGCGCCTACTTACCACGAACCCAGCATGAGGGAATTTGCGCACTGCTGCTCCACCACTACCCTGCTCCCCGCAAGGCGCCGCCTGAAGTTTTCCTGGAGGATTGCGCGGGCACCATGGCATTGGCCGCTCGCTCCCTGCCTGCCTGGCTGGCTACGGCCTCGGACTTTGCACATAGGTCTGCTTCGCGGCGCTAGGTCTTGATTGACGAAAGACCGGAATGGGTCGAATTGAGCCGATTAGCTGCGGCTAGAGCTGCCGTTCACGGAGCTGGATACAGGCATCGCTGCGCGAAAGACCGCAAACTGAAGTGAAGCAGTCATGCCGCCTGGCCATCCTTGAATGACAGGTTTCAGCCTCAGGCACAGTTCAGGCGCTGGGACCGACCGGCCGCAAACAGTCTCAAGCGGCCCTTCCGGTATTGCCCGCCAAAGCCAGCAGTTGGCCGGCCGCGCACGTTTTCATCTGGTGAAGCCGACATCGCTCTGTGCCGAGCCGTACTACCTGGACTTCAAACGCACCAGAGTGGCCAGCTGGATTGGCAGATCCATTGCTGTTACACCGGTGGCACTTCTGTGCACAGCTGCGGTCAGTAACCCGCCTTCAGACATCGCCGGATGCCCGCGAAGAGAAGTTCGTCGCGTCGAACTTCCAAGTCCATGATCTTGTCGGCAATGCGGGCATGAGTGGCATGGTGCATCCCTTTCGGGCGCCGCGAACTGTCGAGCAGCAGACATTCCAGTTTGGTCTGAGCTCGCCATCCACGGCCGATAGCATCTTCGCGCTGTGAGCTGTAGCGGAGGTCATGGCAGACCGGACACCGAAAGTGCATCGTGCGCAAGAACAGGCGCGCCACACGCTTCCGGCACCCCGGGCACTGGAACCACGGCCTGCTGCCGCCGAAGTGGCAGGGCGTCCTGGCCAACCCAATCGTCTCAGCCACAGGGACACGGTTGACCGCGTAGCTGACGAACACCGAGTCGACATCCGTGCGAAGGCCGATCACCGACGTCACCCTGTTGGTGGTGGGATCGCGCCACCACCATGCGCCTGACCAGGCACAGTCAAGCAGGCCATCGCGTTTCCACTGTCGGATGTCGATGGACCTGCAGTCCTCTACCGTAACGTGCTGGGCCGGGCGGCCAGCGCCAACTCTGAGTCCACCTCCGGCCATGGGTCAGAACTCCTTGATCATTTCGATTTCAGGTGTTGCGCCGCGCTGTGCCGACGCTCATAGAGCCAGCACGCGGGGACCCGAATTTGATCGGGCGCCTCCATCCTTGAGGGCGGCCCAAAATCCGTGGGACTTGCGCGCGGGCAAGTGTCGGAAAACGCCAAGGCGTTTGAGCAAGATGTTGACTCACCCGTTGATGTCCCTGGCTTTCAGGCATTGGGCAACTTCAGTCGGCGTTTGCCAGCTCTGCCGCTCGACAATGGTGAAGCGCACAGGCTTCTCGGGTCGAAGTGCCTTACGGGCTGCGTCAGATGCCTCTGCGGGCGAAGGAACAGGGCCTTTGTGGCCGTTTTCAGCTTGCCCTCCAGGGGGTAGTAGGCCTGCAGCGGCGCAACGTACTGTCTGGTGCTCGCCGTGCGGCGCGGCAAGATTCGAAATCGCGGCCACCGAGTCGATGTTGCATTCACATGTTCGGTCAAGCGCACGCTCGTTCTGACCAACGCTGCGGAGCAAAGGCGAACCCGTTGCGCGCACCAAGCGGCACGGGACCGGTAGGGACAGTTCCGAGCGAGGTCGATGTTGGGGTAGGGCGTCATTGTGTAGCGCTCCTGTGGCCCATTTGGAGTCCCTGTGGAGTCTTGGGTCGAAAGGTTCATGACTGTCATTGGCAGGAGCGCTGCCTTATTCAGGCGTTTCAGGGACGGGATCGCGCGCCGACTTCACCCTCTTTACGATCACGCGGGAGTGCGCTGCGCGCCCTCCGTTGCACCACAGGTGCACGCTGCCAAGCGACGCGCCAACCGCCATGTCGATGTCGCGGTAGTACACGCCGCTCGTGCCCATATGCCGGGCCTGCGCCACCACGCTGTCGGGGTAGTGGCACGCACCATTGCTCTCACCGAGAACGCGACCGTGGGCAGTGCAGCAGACGAATCGCAGTTCAGCCCTCATCGCACAGGAGCCCTACCGCGGCCAGTCGAGTCTGCGATCGTCGGCAAGGTCTGCTGGTAAAGGCCTCTGGCAACTCACGCCGTATCCCGAGGCGTCAACGCTTCGGCAGCGTCGACTTGCTCGACGGCCGATTTGGCAGGCGAGGTCGGCGCCACCCACGGTTTGCGATGCGACTCACCGTCAAGCAACACCACATGCGCGCGATCCAGCAGCCTATCGGCGAGGCGATCCCCAAGCGCCTCGCGCAATCGTGAAGCGGGAATGTTGGTCGTAGTAAGCGCCGGGCCGCCGAACGAAGTCGTATAGCGCCCGTCGATGATCGACCAAAGCGCGCGCTCTTCGGCCACGCTCTGCGGCGCCATCAGGTCGTCGAGGATCAGGTGCCACGCCTTGACGGCTCGCGCGATGTCGGCACGGCAGTTCTCACCATCGGCTAGCCGCTGTGCGAGCGCCGGCCACGACGTGAAGAGGTAGGAACCTTCCTCGGACCACGCCTCCTGAAGCTCGTCGTCGGCGAACTCGCACACCGCTGCCACCGCGAGGTGCGTCTTGCCGACACCCGGAGGGCCGCAGAGGATGAGCCCCGGTGAACGATCCAGCCAGTCTTCCGTACCGGCGCAAACGGCATCGAGCCACTCATTGACCTGCCGCAAGGCAAGAGTTTGCCTGGCCGTACGCGGCGTATATCGATCAAGTCGACAGCGGCGGTAACGATGCGGGATGCTCGGAATGCAAGCCAGCGGCTTGGGCTTAGGCGTCATTGGATTGACTCCTCGTAGTCGGCCTTGGTGAACGAGTTGATGTTGATCGGGCGTCGACGTCCGCCGCCAGGGCCGGATCTCGATCGCGAGTTGCTCTTTCGCGGAAGCGGGTCAAGCTCGCGGTAGTGCCGCACCAGCCTCAGCTTCTCCATCGCGTTCTTGAGTTCGGCGACCGTTGCGTCGGCGTACAAGACCAGCGCCTGTTCGCGAACGTGGTCGAGGTCTAGTTCCGGTCGCTCGGATGCCAGGGCCGCCCATTCACCGGCAACCTCTTCCCTGGGCGGCGCCAGCGCCCGTCCCGGAGCGCCAGCGGAGGGCGGGCGCGCAGGCGCCGCAACCTCCCCCAGACTTCGTCTGGGTACGTCTAGGGAGTCACCGGTGTCTCCCCTGGATGCCGTGGATGTCTCCCCTGGCGCATTCAGGGGAGTCGCTGATGTCTCCCCTGGCAGTTCTGCACGCTGCAATCCCGCGTCCACAGGGGAGTCGCTGATGTCTCCCCTGGCGAGTAGCCGAAGCCGGTCTATCGGCATACGGTACTGCGTCGGCCGGTGCTGCGTCGCCGGCCTGGTCACCGCCAGCACGCCTAGGTCGAGGAGATCTTGGATCTGACGTTGAACCTGGCGCGGAGACAGGCCGGTATCGCGTGCGATCGACGCCTTCGACAAGTAGATGTCGCCGCCAGTGTCCTTGTTGGCGCGGTCGGCTAGGCGAGCGGCCACAAGCTTGCGCGCAGCGCGGCCGCCGAGGTCGGCGGCCCAGAGGGCGGTCAAGTGCTGCGCACTCATCGCCACCTCACGGCGGCTGGTGACGTGCCTACCCGCAGCGAAGGAACGCCCGGACCTCTTCCAGGCTGTCGCTGGCCATCAACGGTGCCCACGGCGCGAAATTGACCGGATCGTCGTGCACCGCGAAGAGGCCACCCTGCTCGCGTACCGCCCTCATCGAAATGGCGGCTTTCAGCGTCAGGCCACGCGACTCGGCAAGCTGGTACGTTCGCATCAACTCGCTGTTCCAGAAGCTGGTGGGCGTGGTTGTCGTATTGCTCATGAGTCCTCGTTGCAGTTGTCGACCGATGCGGGAGGCCGGCCAGTGGGACTACCACCTGCGGAGGCGGCTGTCCATTCAGTACACCGATCGCGGAGTCGTAGCCCTTTTTGCGATCGGCGGTGAGCTGTATATTCGCCGCAACTAATTGAAATTTGCCCTCTCTCGACGTCTTGCTGGTTGCCGCCTGCAGGGCGTCCTCGTTTCTGAGGTCTAGAACCATCTGGTGCGGCGCTCGAGCGCCGTCTTCCTCCCCCGGTGTCAATGGCAGCAGCGGCGGCAAAGGCACCTTGCAGCGGCGCCGGATCGGGAGGTCGATGCGAGCGTCATCTTCAAGAGTCAACGCGCGCTTGGGCTCGTGACCAAGGCTCAGCTTGCAGACCGTCTGCACACTGCAGTCGAACTGCCGACCGATGTCCAGCAGGGTCCGACCAGAGGTCTGCGCGGCGCGCATCTGCTCGAGGTCTTCGGGGGTGGGCTTGGCCTTCATATGGCGGGCCCAACCACCAGCGCCTCGATGTCGTCGATCAACCGGATCTCGCGCCACACGCCGTGGCACTGGGCCAGCAGCCGGACGGGACCATCTTCGATGGCGGTGCGGGCCAGCACGAGCCCCTGTAGGGCCGCGCGGGCACACAGACTGGCCCACGCCTTGCCCGACAACATCGGCGCGCCTGTAGGGCTGCCTGCTGCGCTGCTGTGGCCGCTGTTCATCGAGCACCTCGACGGCGGCGCAGCAGCATGACGGCAAGGTGCAGCGCATGGGTGATGAGGTAGGCGGCACTCATTGCTGCGTCGCGACTTTGGGGGCAACGCGTTGCGCGTCAATCCAGGCGTCGAGATCCTCGCGTACGTAGCGCACTGCCGCGCCGAAGTGGACCCAGCGAGGGCCAACGATCGGCTCGCCCTTCGCGGCCCGGCGCATGTCGGCCACGCGTGTGTTGCGGAAGTAGCTGCCACTGAACCCGCAGTAAGCGGCAGCGTCCTGCTCCCGCAATGCGCGGGCCGCGGGGATGGGTGTGGTCTGGCGGTCTTGCACCTGGGTGTCCTCGGTTGAACTCGGTGGCACTCACTATGCGAGACCTGCCGGCAGTTGTGTTGCACGCCACGGCGGTCGGCGTGCGCAGGAAAACTACCGCTGGGCCATCCTCGCCACGATGGCGCGCACCGCACCGGCGTTCAGGTCATGCGCGATGCCGGCTTGGCCGAAGGCTTCGGCGACTTTCGTCGCGGCGGCGTTCTCGGTCAGCACAAACTCGCCGTCCGACCGCACGTCGGCCTCTCGGAGCCTCTCGAACGTCCAGGCGATCGCGTGGTCACGGACGGGCTGGCGCTCCCTGTCGGGAGGCACGAATGCCAGCGCGCGGGGCAGGGCGCCTGCGCGGTTGGCGGGCACGGCCATGTCGACGTCCAACGATGCGCGCAGCAGCCGCATCAGCGGCACCAGCACCGCCGCGTCACCAGCAATGCGCAGGTCGTCGAACGCATCGACAGCTGCGCGCACTACATCTCGGCCGTCGAGGTCGAGAGCGCGCACGGCCTCGTCCCAGCACTCGCGAGCTACCGCGACGGGGTCAACGCTGATGACCGGCGCGGTGGCCTTCGAACCGATGGGCCGACCGACACGTCCGCCAGAAGAGCGCGCCCGAGTCATGCCGCGCCCTCGAGCAACGCCACTGCAGCGCGCGTCTGATGCGGCGCCAGGTGGGCATAGCGCTCGGTGAGCGTGATGCTGCTGTGGCCCAGTAGATCCTTTACTTGGTAAAGGTTCGCGCCTGCCTGCACTAGGCGGCTGGCGAAGTCGTGACGCAAGTCGTGGAAGGTGAAGTCAGAGACTTGCGCACGCGTCACCAGCACCTTCCAGGACTTCTTCAGCGTCGTGAATGGCTTGCCTGTGTCAGCGTTGACGAAGACGTAGGGACTCATCTTGATCGGCTCGCCGGCCTCGGAGGCCCTCTGCTTCTCGGTCTCGCGCGCAGCCCACAGGTCCTTGAAGACATCCAGGGCGACCGCATTCAGCGCTAGGTGTCGCTGCTTCTTCGACTTTCGCGACGTCGCGGCTGCGACCGTCAGCATCGCAAGGGAGATGCTCACGCGGCTCCATTGGAGTTTGAACAGTTCGCCCCGGCGCAGGCCTGTGTTCATGGCCACTAGGCTTAGGTCGCGCAGGTAGGGTGGGGTGCCTGCGGCCACGAGCGCGTCCATGAACCGCTGGCGCTCGCCAACCACATTCCCCTTGTCGTCGCGGATGTCCTCGATGTTGTCGCGCTTGCCGAGCCAGCGAACTCGCTTGCCGTCGTCGGTGTCGCTGTCGTCGGCCTCTTCAGTGTCCACATCGTTCGTCGCCGCAAGGGGTTTAAAAGCCGGCGTGTTGATCGGGTTGCTGGTCAACAACTCCCAGTGCGCAGCCGTGTTCAGCGCCGCCATCAGCGCGATCCGGTCCCGATTCAAGGTCCGCGGGTTTGCGCCCGCTCCCAAACGTGCAGCGCGGTGCTTGAGAGCGGCGTCGACGGTGATGGACTGCATGTCGACGTCGAGCAGTGGCTTCCACGCGGCCAAGATCCGCTTCTGGGTGGCCAACC
The DNA here is from genome assembly GCA_963750785.1 of uncultured beta proteobacterium. Lineage (GTDB taxonomy): Bacteria > Pseudomonadota > Gammaproteobacteria > Burkholderiales > Burkholderiaceae_C > Rubrivivax. Next base: position 45,678 of record CAVVSC010000027.1, read on the forward strand.
CGCTCGCCGCCCGCTTCAGGTGGTCGTCCCAGTAGCGGCCCTCCAGGAACTTGCGCAAGGTGCGCGCCGCAGCCTTCTCGACCTCGACCTCGGCACGCTCGGCCTCGGCCTTCTGCTCGCGCCGCTCGGCAGCAGGGTCGTCTCCGAGATCCTTCAGCTTCTTGCGCGCCATGCCCGGGTCGATACGGTCTGCGTCTCCGATCTTGAACGACTGCCGCTTGCCGACGGGGTCGCGGTAGTCGAGATACCAGGCCTTGCTGCCGTCGCCGTTCACGCGCAGCAGCAGGCCGCGGGCCTTGTCGTCGCGGAAGACCTGGCGCTCGCCAGTCGGCTTCACCGACGCGAGGAATTCCTTCGTGATCGTGAGCTTGCTCGACGTCTCCTCAGCGGGCTTGGTGGTGCGCTTCATGGGGCTGCCTTTTCTCTGGGACTCCACAGGGACTCCACGCTAGGCCAAGTGCCGGGGCGGTGTCTGGAAGTGCAACGATATCAAAAAAGGCAGGGGTCTACTAAAGAAAAGCGTTGTAAATCAACTATATGTTGGAGTCCCAGGAGTGCAGGTAAGTGCTGGGAAGTACAGGTATCGCGGATTCCAGAACCGGGTGGAAACGCCTTCACACGGCAGGGGTCGCAGGTTCGAACCCTGCACCGCCCACCAGTATCGTAAAAAGTTCTTTTCTGACACGGGTTTAGGCGCACGCTGCGGCGATTTTTGCGACCGATCACGGCAGTGATCTTCGGAGAATCGAAGTGCGTAAACCCGTCGATTTGGCGGCCGCCCTGGCCGCCGTTCAGGACCAGCCTAGTCAGGCTCTCACTCTCGCTGAACTCGTTCGCTCACACGCGCTTGTCACCCTCGACGGGTCAGACACGCGTCTGAAGAAGTGGACCGCAGCCTTCGGCACCACCTCGGCTTGGGAGGTCAGCTCCGAGCAGCTTGAGGCGGCCGCTCATGCGATGCTGGAGCACGGCTACAAGCCGTCTGCTGTCAATCGCGACCTGTCGGCGCTGGGAAGCGCCTACCGATGGGCCAAGGCGAAGCGGCTATCGCCCAGGGGCTTCCGGTCGCCAACGCTGGGCGTGGCGCGCTTCGAGGAAGCCATCCGCAGGGTGGAGGTCACCCAGGCTCAGATCGAGGCACTAAGAGTGCGCTCTGCAGCCTTCCAAGACCGCAGGTTCGGCGTCTTCGTGGCGTTGCTGATCGACACCGGGGCGCGGAAGTCCGAGATCTTGGAGCGGCGGTGGAAGGACTTCGACCTGGACAAGGGCGAGATCGTCTGCGAGACGACCAAGACCGGGATGCCGCGGGTGTTGCACTTCCGCGACGAGACGGCTGCGCAGATCAAGCGTGTGTTCCCGAAACGCCCGACCGAATCCCTGCCGTTTGAGGGCAGGGTTCCGGGGCAGCCCATCTCCTTCCGCAAGGCCTGGCTGACCGCTGTGTCGGAAATCGGGCTGCCGGACCTCCACATGCACGACGTTCGCCATGCGGCTGCTGCCAGCCTGCTCAGGGCGGGCGTCACGCTGGGCGTCGCGGCCCAGGTTCTCGGGCACTCCCCACAGGTGCTCGCGCGCCGCTATGGGCACCTGGAGACCGATGCCCTTCGAAAGGCCCAGGAGCAGGCCTGGCGGGGCGCCGTATGAGGGCCGGCACCGGGCAGGGTCGGGCTATCCCGGGGGACCAAGGTTCAGATATTGACCCGACAAAGACGATGGGGGATGCCATGGGCGAAGAACCTGAACAAGTGAATGCCGCGCTGGCAGCGCGGGTCGCCGAGCATGAGAGAGCTCTCCAGGAGTACTGGGACGCCAGGGCGGAGAACCCATTCTTGGATCTCGGGCAACTGCTTTACTACACGGTTGGGTCGCCCGCGAAACTGGCGACGGCGATCGAAAACCACGGCATCCAAGGCTGGGACAAGTTTGGTCGGTTTGGGTCCTTCGAAGCGACTTCTCCTCAGGGGCAGCAGGCGCTCGATGCCCTGGCGGTCGCGAGAAGCCTTTTTGTGGAGAAGGGGACCTACCGGCTCGACGAGTTCTTCGACGCCCCGTTCGATGGGTTCGGCTGGTTCTCTGACGTGATTCCGGACCTTGACTTGATCGCACCGGCTGGGCCGGCTGCGCCTGACGAACCGCCTGGGCACAGTGACTCCCAAGCCAGAGAACTGAAGATCCGCAGGGCCCGAGAGCTGACGCACGTCATTGGAGCGCTGCTTATGTTCATCCGAGGTGAGGTCTCGGAGCACAAGCACCCTGAATACAGCGACCAATCCAATCTGATCGGTTTTCTTGACGTGAAGTTTGACGGCTTCGCGGGGGTTAGCGAAAGCAACCTGACCAAGCTCTTCGCTGACGCGAACAGCTTTATGAAGTCGCCGCCGAAGAAGCGTTGACTTCAAGTTTGCGCCGCCGCTTCAAGTGAAGTGACGGGGGTGGGCAAGGACGGCATCGTGCGAAGCACTGGATGCAACTCCTTGACTACCTGGACGCAAACCCAATGCAAGCTTCATCAGAATGGCGCACCGGCCCGACGGCCTGGGAAGAGTTTGTACGGCGACACCCTGAGCTGGGATTGAAGCCCGGCAAGTGGCGATTCCACAACTTCCTACGGCTGCACAAGCAAACGCTGCTTGAAGCGGACGCCATTCGGTTGGCTCAGCGCCGATTCTGGGTCGCGCACGTCGAACGGTTTTGCGTCACTGCATTTGACTGCGCCACCGGGAAAGTCCGGTCGGAATCATGCTGCCCAGCGGAGGCGGCATGAATCCGGGTGGTCCAACCCGCCAGGCGACTCAGCGCGGGTCGCTTGCCGTGAGTTTGCTTCGGCCTGTGGTCGGCGACTGGGTGCGGCTGGATGCGAAGTGGTCTTGCCAGTTCTCGCTGGTGGGCGGCCGGATTGGCTGTCTCTGGAACGCCAGGAGACCTCCCACTGCGAAGCAGATGCTGAAGATCCTCGACCAGTACCGGCGAGCGCGCAGCGACTTCGCGGTTTCGGTATTCGAGCAGGTGGGCGTCCGGCTCGTAATGATCGATGACCTCGGAATGGCGGTGCGGTAGTGGACGGCGGCATCAATCCCCCAGGCGCGTCGTTGGTCGCCAGCGTCAACGACTGTGCGGCTGCACCAAGCTCGGACTGCAGTCCGACCAATAGCGAGTTCATGCGTGAGCTTCTCCAGGCTGCGCCTGGCGGCACTCATGGATGGGTGGTCAACTTCGACGGAGCGCCCAGGCCTGGCGCGAACTGGACCGGCATGCCGTACCAGGGTGGCGGCTCTGTGGAAGCCGAGATCGACACCTGGGGCTTGCTGAACACCTACATGTCGGTGGCGGCATTCTTTACGTCGCCTGACGGCGAGCAGGGCCGCCGGAAGGGCTTCTTCAGTCGCCTGCTGGCCCTGGTGGTCGACGACGTTCCGGACGACCGCATCACTGGCCAGGTCTCCTGGTTCATGGCCACCAGCCCTGGCAAGAATCAGTGCGGGATCTTCCTGGACGGCCAGGACCCGGACTGCGAGAACCAGGCGCTCGTCGACGCCGTCATGCGCAGGTTCTTCGAAGAGAACCTGATGGGCGGCGACAAGAGCGGCAACAACAGCGTGCGGCTCGTGCGGCTGCCGATCGGCACGAACCACAAGCCGCGCGACAGCGGGCCGTTCAGGCACCAGGTCACCAGGTGGAACCCTGGCCACAGGCTGAGCCTGGATGAAGCCTGCTCGTCGTTCGGCGTGGACCTGGACTCGTGCCGGCAGAGGGTCGTGGAGCGCAGCGACGGCAGCCTGCAGCTCGGGCCCAGCGTGCCGCAGGACGAGAAGCTGGCACACCTGGCCGGCAACATCATGCGCGGCGAGGCGCTGCACGACAGCATCAACGTTTTCGCGGCCAGCCTGGTGAAATCTGGCCTGCACGGCGGCGCCGCCGTGAACGTGCTGCGCGGGATGATGGCGGCGAGCTTTGCGCCGCGGGACGCCAGGTTCCAGGAGCGCTACGACGACATCCCACGTGCTGTCCGTGACGGCGAAAAGAAGTTCGCGCCGCCGCTGCCGGCAATGCCGCTGGCGGCTGATGTCAGCGAGCCCGAGGTGATCAAGCCCAAGCTGCTGATCAAGGGCGCCGACCTGGTGGCCAACCTGGACGGAGTCGAGTGGCTGATCGATGGGTTCCTAGAGGCTGGCGCGATCTCGGTGATGTTCGGGCCGCCAGGGATCGGCAAGAGCTTCGTGGCCTTCGACCAGGCGTTCTGCGTGGCCACGGGTACGAAGTGGCACGGGCGCGCTGTTGTCCAGGCCCCCGTGATCATCGTGGCCGGCGAGGGCCAGGCCGGCGCCGCCAGGCGGCTTGCTGCGTGGGCCAAGGAGCGCGGCGTCGACATCAGGCAGGCACCGATCTACTTCACCAGGCGCAGCGTGCCCATGCTGGACCAGAGCCGCGTGCTGGAGCTGGTGACCGAGATCAACGAGATCTGCGCTGAGCACAAGATGGTGCCGGGCCTGATCGTGGTGGATACGCTGGCCCGCAACTTCGGCGACGGCGACGAGAACAGCACGCAGGACGCCAACGCGTTCATCGAGTCACTCGACACGAACCTGCGGCTGCACTTCATCTGGGAAGGCATCAAGTGCCACATCAACATCGTGCACCACAGCGGCCTCGTGGGTGGCCGGATGCGGGGTTCGTCGGTATTCAAGGCGGCCATTGACCAGGAGTTTTCGGTTACCCGTGTGGGCGACGAGATCGTCTACACAAACAAGAAGATGAAGGACGCCGAAGAACCGGCCCCTCTTCGGTTCAAACTCAAGAAGAACATATTTTTGGGTAATGACAGAAAAGGGTCCGCAATACTCGGCGCGTGCCTGGAGATACTCGGCAATCTGTTGGACGCGGTGATCGTCGTCGGCAAGAACGGGCCCGTCAAAGCCAAGGACGTGCTGGAGCTGATGGTCGAGGACAAGATCCCCAGCGTGAACAAGCTGGTGGCCATGCTAGGCCTGTCCAAGAACGGTGTGGCGGCCGCCATTGAGGAGCTGGTGGCCATGGGCCTGATTGTCCAGGCCGAGGGCTACAACGGCGGCTACCTGGCCACTGAGGCAGCCAAGGTGGCGCTTAGCCAGACCGGCTACCAGATGCTGGGCGGCAAGGTCTACGACCCCAACGATGAGGGCGAAGGCGATGAATAAGCCCATCCAAAAGCACTGTTTTGATGTCCTCAATGGGTGGAGGACATCGCCTCTTTTGGGGTGTCCTAGCCAATTGAGTAAACCTGGAGGACATCACAACAGAGAAGCGTGCAGGCCGTTGATTTCATTGAATATTTTCAAGGTTTGCTTGGAGGGCATCTTGGAGGACATCTGGAGGACAGCCCCGATGTCCTCATGTCCACCCTTCTTTAGAAGGTGGACATGTGGGGACATGCGCGCTGGGAGCGGGTCATGAAGCAGCTGCTGATGCTCGAGCTCCGCTACCCCAACAAGAGCGGGAACAGATCCGCCGAGCACAGTGGGGACAACCATGTCCTGTCCGAGGATGCCCAGGAGTACCGGCGCGAAGTGGCCAGGGTGGCCGGCAGGGCCGGGGCGGACGGGCTGCGCTTGGCCGGGCTGCTGAAGCTGCCGAAGGACGCTGAGCCCGGCGGACGAGCGTGAGCGCGACCATACGAATGTGTCGAAGGTCGGTGACAGGCGCGTGCACCACTCGACCGCGTACGCATGGCCCTTAGTTCACTCATGCAATTTAGCCAGTAGTTTCAGGCAGAGGATTCTGAAAAGGTTCGCAAGGAGCACGTTTTGGACCGAACTGGCAGTTTGTGAGCGAAGGCAGTTCACTGCTGATTCAGGAGTGACTCAGATTTCTGCTCCCAGTTTGGTGCAAGAGAGGAAATGGCTTGAACGAAACTTCTGACTCTTTTGAAGCAGGGCTGTGTGAGGAGCTGAGCCGGCTTGTTGGACAACCGGTGGAGATCGTCAGGCGTACCTATGGTGCAGACGCCTCCTGGTTCTTTGTCGTGCCTGAGGATCGACGGCAGTTGAAGTCCGCCTTCTGGCGGGCCGTAAAGCAGTCGGACAGTGGTGGAGCCTGGCCAAGTGCTGCAGAAGCGGTCGTGCGCTTTGCTGCGGGTTGGAAAGAGTGGAGCCAGACCTGCGCAACGTCGCCCGGTTTGGCCAGGGAGCTTGCTCAGCAGCTTGCCAATGGACCGAGAGCTGCCGCGGACTTGCAACGCCACTTTGCCGGGCTGGGTGCTTCGATCCACCAGCTCGGTCGGGTGAGCCGCAGACTCGGCGTTCAGAAACGCAAGACCGGGCTTAGGTCAGGCTGGCTGTGGCAGCTTCCAGCATCGGAGCCAAACAAGCCGTCGCTCTGACTCTCTGGAGCCACCGGCAAAGGCTGCGCGTGCACGATTGGAACGCAAACTACCGCAGGGATCACTGCCGGGGCTAGGCAGTCACCGTCACTCTTCGTCTTCCTGCGCTTCCTCGCCCCAGACAGCTGCAGCGATTTCGAAGGCCGAGGTGGAGCCGATGCGTCCGGCGTCGAGAAGCTCTACCCAGCGCTCTTGGGACTCGTCCTCGTACTGCCGGTGCCACTCGGCCTGTACCAGTGCTCGTACGCCCTCGAGCTGGTCCTGGGTGCCGTCGATCGACCCGATCAATCGATCGCAATAGCCGTCCACCTCTGAGGAGTCGCGAGAGGCCGTTACGCACCAGCACTCAAAACCAGGCAGCCAAGTCGCGTAGTACTGCTCTGGCCATGACATGCCCGGGCCGCTGTCTGCCCAGTTGATTCCGAGGAGCAGTATCGATACGCCACGGACGACCTTGCGCCTGGGGCGTCTGGCACCTCGCGCTGCGTGCAGGCTGCCGTTGGGTACACGGACCAAGTAGTTGGGAAGGCGCTCTTCAAGACCTGAGAGCAGCAGCCTGGCTGCAGCATCACTTACTGCGCGTGCTTCGTTGTCGAGACCTTCGTCACTGGGTTCCAGGCGAATCACTCCTGGTCCAAGCACGCAGGATCTTCCCCACAGATCGAGCTGAATGTCTGTTGGGGGCTGTTGGCGTCCCAAGGCTCGGCGGAGGATTGCGGCTTCTACTTCGTGAAAGCAGGCCGCGATGACGGTCTCATCGCACATGGTCTTTAGCGGTTTGGCTGTATGCCGGGGCCGCAAGCGGATCAAATCGCCCCTGGAGGTGCGGTGGCACCTACTGGACGGATCCTATGGCCGTTGGTGCATGGCCGCAAGTTGGTGAAGTTGCCTGTCACGCGGCGCCAGCGCATTCGGTGGCGTGCGCATCAATGTCACGTGAGATCGATGCGGATTCCCGTCGAGCCCGGCTGCGGCAAGCTGGCCTCGTAGGAAGATGCTTGCTGCAGTTCCGGCGTACACCACTTCGAAGTCTTGGCTGTACGGTAGTTGAACCAGAGCCTCGGCTCCTGGCCGCCGTGCAGGATCACTCGGGCAATCGCCTCGTCGTCGGGGTGGCCGAAGATTGCACCGTTGGTGCTTACGACGTAGTGCTTGGCTTTAACCGCCGAGAGCAGGTCCAGCGTGGTGTTGGCGCGGCTGCCATGGTGGCAAAGCTTGAACACTTCGACCTCTAGCGGGGCTGGCAACGATCGGCTGGCAACCTGTGACCTGAGGGCGGGCGCCAGTACCGTTGGATGAGCGTCCGCGCCAAGAAGGACAGATACGCCCTTGTGCTCCAGTAGCAGCGTAATGCTTGAGCCGTTGGCGGCGGCGCGATCAGTAGGCGTGACCCTGGAAGCGAGTGCCTCCAGGTTCGGGCTCCACATTTCTCTGGCACCCGGTGGTAACGCATCAGCCTTAGCCTTCCCGACGTCGGCCACAACTTGGTCCCACACCTTGAACTGTGCTTCCAGAGAGGTTGGTGAAGGTGACAGCAACGTGATGGTCGGTTTGTCCCGCTTGCCTGCAACTTGGAGAAATCCGGCGTCGGCGGCTGTCACTGCGTGGCGGCCTGCCCATGCTTTGTTCCATGGCAACTTACCCGCGGCGGCGCCGAGGAGTGCAGCCAGAGCATTGCCTTCTGCGACACCACGATCGGCAGGCATCTTTGGAGCGTTGAACCAGACATCTTCGAAGACCAGATTGAGAGTCTTGTCTGCAAAGAGATCAGACGCTGCACCTATGTGGTCGTGGTCGATGTGGCTGATCACCACGAGATCCAGCTTGCGTCGCCCCTTGGAGTCGGTCGGTATCGCAGCGAGCCGAGTCTTCAGCGCTGGCCAGCACTCATCCGGGCCTGTATCAACCAGCATTCGCCAGGTCCGACTTCCTGAGAAGCAGGAAATGAGTAGTGAGTCTCCGTATCCGGCGGCAAGTGCCTCGAAGGTGACCTTGGGCGCGATCATGCTCGAACCCTATCTGAGTGTGGCCTGGTTGGGGCACGTCGATCGTGGGGCTGGACTGCCCATAGCTGATCAGCGCAGGTCGGTGTAATCCTTGGGGAATTGGAGTCCGACTCGGATTTGAGCCTCTGTGGTCTTCTCGCCTGACTCCAACGACTTGGAGTTCGCCGGTCCCAGGTGCGGACGCAGGGCCGGGCGTGGGCATTGTTGAAGGCGATTGACGCAGGCGTCCAGGACAGGCTTGGGGTCCTTGTCCTCGAGGGAAAGCACCCTGGTTCCAGCTACTACATGGCGGAACTATGCCTAGGAGTTGACCGCGCGAACGCCGCAGCTCATGCGCTGCGGTTGGCCTGTCAGGTTCAAGGATGATGCTGACTGAGCATCAAGCATCTTTAGTCCATGCCGTCAGACTCCGTCCTTAGGACGGAGTCTGACGGCATGGAGCATGAAAGTCAAGAAGCAATATTTGCATATTGCTCCACAAGCGTGGTAGGCTAGGCGTCCTTAGGACGCCTAGCCTACCACGCTTGAACAACGAACGCTTGAAGCCCTCTGCCCCTTTGCTCGCAGAGCGTTTGGCCGATCGCCTCGCCACCTGGGGGAGGCCGGCGATCACAGACTATGAGCTCGGGGTGCTCCTGTGCGCCGAGTGCTCGAGTGCGGCCGTGGAGCTTGATCTTGCCCTGTATCGGACTGTCGTCGAGCAACTCGGTAGCTTCAGACTCGTCACGCCGCGAAAAGACTTCAAGGTCGGCGCAGTCTTTCAGCTCTTCGGGCACGCCAACTCGATGCCCATGGAAGTCGCCTGCGCTGTAGACCCCTTTGCCTACGTGACGCACCTCAGCGCCATGGAGTTTCACGGGATCACGGACCGCTTCCCAAAGATCTTGTATCTGACAACGCCGCCGGACAAAGAGTGGAGGGCTCGGGCAGAAGAAAAGATGCGTAAGGACCTGGGCGATCAATACGAGGCATACCGTCTAGCTCGGCTACCCAGCCTGCGTTTCGTTTCCATGGAGCGCGTGGATGGCGCCCGCGTTGAATTGCTTCGACGCTCCAACCGAGGTGCGTTCAAGATCATCAAGTCTCCTGCAGTTCGGGTCGCGACGATCGGAAGAACCTTTCTAGACATGGTTCGTGAGCCTGAGTGCTGCGGAGGCATGCAGCATGTCGTCGATACCTATCGCCAGTACGGGCCGAGGAACCTGCCGCTCATCGTCGAGGAGGTTGAGCGCCACGGAAAGCCGATAGAAAAGGTTCGCGCAGGCTACCTGCTTGAAGAGGTCTGCAAGCTTCAGCACGAGCTCGTCAATAAGTGGAGAGCCGCGGTACAGCGGGGCGGCTCTCGTGTGCTTGATCCAGCGAGCGAGTACTCCGCCATCTACTCAGAAGCCTGGAAGCTCTCGATCAATGTGCCTTCGCTGCAGCCGGTAGACCCAGAAGAGGAAAGTGCGCCTTGAACGAGGTCGACATTGCGGCTTGGGTTGCTCAGGCGCCGCCCGGGCAAAAGGGTTTCAGAGAGGCTGTCCACATCACATTGGATGCCATCGGTCGATCCAAGAATCTGCAAGCAAAGATGATCATGAAGGGTGGTCTCTTGATGGCGATCCGGTATGACAGCTCACGGTTCACGCGGGATCTCGACTTCTCGACAACTGGCAAGTACACCAAGCTTGAGTCTGATGAACTGCTCAAAGAGTTGGATCAGCAGCTTGCAGTGGCTGCGGAGCATCTGTCATACGGAACAGTCTGCGCAGTGCAGGCCAGCGAAGTCCAACCCAAGGGCGAAGACAAGTCGCACCACTCGCTGTCCCTGAAGATCGGCTACGCAGACAGCGGAAATGCAGCAGGAATGAGGCGACTGCGTGCAAAACAGTCACCGCATGTCGTCGAGGTCGACTACAGCTACAACGAAGCAGTTTTTGATGTCGAAGTGGTTCAGCTCGATGGTGGCGTCACCATTCAAGCCTACAGCCTGCACAACGTGATTGCAGAGAAGTTGCGGTCATTGCTGCAGCAACCAGTGCGAAAGCGCAACCGGCGCCAAGACGTCTATGACATCTGTCTCTTGCTGGACTCAGCCGATACCAAGAGCGCCGAGAATAGGGCGAGCATCCATCGAATGATGGTGGAGTCGTGCCGTTCCAAGGACATCGAGCCTGACCCGAAGTCGATGGACGACGAGGCGGTGGTCGCGTGGGCGCGGAAAGGCTACGACGAGCTCAAGGCAGACGTTGATGGTGAGCTTGCGCCATTTGATGAATCGATGGCCAAGGTGCAAGCGCTGTATCGCTCCTTACCATGGACGGGCGGCGATGCGGCCTGAGCCTCGTACGACCAAACCGTGCACGGCCCAACCCACGACTGACCTGCAACCTGGCGGACTCTTGGCCAGTCCGAAGCGGCAGAAGACATCGAGGATGCTTGCGCCAATCGATGGCGCCATCGCCGACTTGGTTTGACCCGTCGAACCGACAACCGCCCAGCGACACCCCCCCAAACTGGTGTCATGTCGTCAAGCTTGGCTCAGCTGGTGAGCCACGTCAGTGCAATCCTGCTCAGGCGGCGGGCCGTCCCTAGGTATAACTGGGGTCAGGAGGGCAGGGCACTGCCTTGGTCAGGCAATGGAGGCTTGTGAGATGAGGGTGACATCAATCGCCTTTGAAGGGCAGGGGTCGGTCAAGAGCGGGCGCTGCCGATCGTCCGGTCCAAGTGTCCGAAGCATTCGTCGGTACGCTTGACAGTCGATGCCTGCCGCGGCGTCCGGCAAGCGAGCAGGCTTCGCCCCAAGAAGGACTCGCGTGCCACGACATGCAGCTTTTGGCAATATCACCAATGGACGAGACGTCGTATTCAACCCTTGCCAAGACCCTCACGAAGAACTGCTTCAGCTACAGAAGTCGGCGGGTGAACGGGCGCCAGCGCCTACGGACTCAGGCGCCGGCCATTTGAGCGGAGCATGGCTGGTCGTGTCGCCGATCGTCGAGCAGCGTGTTCCTGATCCACTCGGACGCGTACCCGTGCGAAGCCTCGTCAATGCCGCTGTCGCGCACCAGGCGCGCAAACTCGCAAGCCATGAGCTGGATCGAATGACCGGCCACATTGCTGCGGTCTTTGAGTTGCAGCCCGATGTCGTGCCGGCCGAAGCGCGCCTTGGTCGCCGATGTGGCGACGAAGCGGACCTTTTCTAGGAACTCGCCTCCGTGGTAGACGCGGTGGAAGATTGGGTACGCGTTGCGAACCTCGCCGTCCAATCGCAGCCTCGACCAATTTGTCACTGGCGTGGTGTTAAATGTGTAGACAGCCAGAATGTTCTTGGACATGTAGCCGGCCTGCTGCGCCAGCCCTCCGCCCAGCGAGTGGCCCACAGCGTAGATTTTCGCCTTCCCATCGGGTTTGGCGAGAACATTCGATAGCGCCTCGATAAGCGGGACCATCTGGGCCCGAGCCGCCTTGTACTGAGCGGGCTCGAATCCGAAGAAGGCTGCGATGTTTGATCGCCAGTCCCTAAACGTCTGCCCCGGACGATTCTCTGTGCCGCGAAAGGCTATGACGGCCTCGACCAATTGCCCATGCCGTTCGAGCACGTAGGTTTCGTAGTAGAGGCCCGTAGGATCGTCCATGCAGGCTACGGGCGCTTTGTCGGGTGCTCCAGAGAGCGCCGTCTCAGCCGCTCCAGCGGGCATCCAGCGCTTCCACCGCCCATTTCTGCCGGCAGGCATGCCGTACTCCGGAGCGGAGGCAGTGGCGCCTGCTTGCAGGTAGGCACAACCGCTGCCATCCCGCTCGACACGGGACAGGTCACGGCGGTAGACCGCCTCGGACAGAAGCGCCATCAGACCGAACCGTTGTGCCAATTCCTGCAGCAAGGTGTCGTCCTGCGCCTTGAAGTCGGAATCGTCGTTGCCCTTGTCGTTGACGTGCTGGTCGGCGTACCAGGTGACAAGGACACCGCAGCCTGCCAGGGACAAGCAGGACAGCAGTACGGCGAGCAACATCGCCAACCGGAGGGCGTGGCGGGGACGGGCAGGCATTTCAGGCACTCCTCCCGGGGGCTCCCGGTGTTGGATCGCTATTCTGGAGTGATCTCAATGCACCTGGTGAGCATCCAAACTCTTGATAGAAGTGAATCGTTTGAACGTTGCTAGGGTCAGCTCCTGGTTTAACGTCCACGCGACCGCAGGACCGGCAGTGGAATTGCGGAGCGGCGAGATCACTTCCGCTGATTCAGCGGGCACCGAACGCTGACAATGCGACTTGCTTTGCCTTGCTCTTGGCGCGTGTCTCAATCAGTTGCCTGGCGTCGTACGAAAGATGCCATCCCAGCGGCAGCAGCGGTCCGTCCTCAACCAGATCCAGTAGCGCAGGTGGACCGATATCGCGACCGTGCGGCTGCTGCGCGAGAAGTCGAGACACCGCTAGATAACCGTTAGAACCCGTGCCGATGCTGTTCAGTGCGGTGATGGGGGGCCCCAGGAAGTCCGCGAACAGGTCGACGCGGCCAGCGCAGCGCTGCGAACCAATGGCCTTGATAGCTTCGGCGTCAGTGGTCGCAGTCAACCACTCCGGCCCCGGCTGTGCGGGCGGTCTGCAGTCAACCGTCGGGCCCTCGCGCAGCGGACGGCCGTTGCGGATCAGCAAGACCTTGATCTCCAGACGCTTCGCAAAGTCTTGCCGTCCGGGTTCCTGCAGCTTCCGCTGCAAGGCCTGCAGGACATCGACTAGCGCTTGCGTGCCGGCGTTCTCAAAATAACCGCCATCGGCAAGGTGGCCGCATGCTCTAAGGCTTCTGCTTTCGCGTGCCACAGGCCAATGGCTGGGATGCAGGTCGCAGACGGAATCTCCCGCTCGCTCCTCGCCCTTAAGAACGTTGCCACGGCGCACTTCGCCCAGTGCGTTGGTGAACGGGAAGCGCGCACTGTTGTGCGCGGCGCTTGCCAGGCGCAGGTCGGGCACGCCGATGGAAAGCAGCTGATTTCGCGCATTGGGAAAGTCCCTCGTGTTGATGCCCAGCTCGCTGGCGATGCTGCGCTCTCCGGTTTCCACCCAGGTGGCGTTGAGCAACAGATAGGGCTCGTGCCCCCCCTTCTTCTCTTGCGCGTTGCTGGCCAGCAGCACGCGGCTCTGACGAAGGCCGCTGGTGAGTTGCGGCACGGCATCCAGGAGCGCCTGCTCGAAGGCTAGCCCTCGCGACAGAAAGCCGCACCCATCGGCTTCGCAGCCAGGCAGCGGCAGCAGACGTGCCACCACATCTTCGAACATCCACGCGCCCACCAACGGACCTAGCAAGTCGTGACGGCCGAAACGTTGCAGGCATTCCTTCAAACCATTGGACTCGGGCAGGCGACAGGCGCGAAAGACGGCCAGGCCCACGCTGCCGCCGGACACGCCAGACATCGCGAACACGTTGTTCAGTAAGTCAGGGTCGTGCTCTTGCAGTTGCGCCAGCAGCTGGGCGGTCCAGTACGCATTGCGAATGCCGCCTCCTTCGGCGGCCACCAACCAGAAGCGTGGCCGGTCTTTTGCCGCTTGCAGAGTCAGAAAGGCCTCCAGCGCATCGTCCAGCGTGCGGTCGTCCACGGCCTTTGGCGAGTCGGCGTGGCCATCGGCCACCTTGAGCAGCCCCATCGGCACGAAGACCAGCGCGAGCGCCAGCGCGAAGGCGCTAGTTCTCCTAACGGGCGTCCATTCGCCCTTTCGAAGTGTCAGCGCCAGCGCCAGCCCCATCACCGCGGCTAGCACCGCCGCGATGGCGCTGGCCCAACCAAGCATTGCGGGCATTGACAAGGCAGCCGCATGGCCGGCGCCGCTGTTCTCAGTCCAGCCAAGGACGCCGAAAAGGCCGATCGCTCCCACCAGAAGCAGCAGCCAGGGGACAGCTTCACCGTGCTCGACTAACGACATCCAACCTGCCACGGTGAGCCAGAAACTCAGCGAGAAGAGGAGAATTGGCAAGGTTAGCGTGGGGCCATCGTCCATCCACAAACCCAGCCAGCGGCTGAGCAGCGCCAGTGCCAGGCAGTACAGCCCCACCCAGCGCGGTGACACCAGGCCGAGGTGCCGGTACTTGGGGTCCTCCGCAATGCTTTCGAGTAGCTGTGGGAGCCGCAGCTTGGCGAGATATCCGACTGAGGCCTGTTTCTCGCTTCGGTTGCGCAGGAAACCGAGGCTAAGACTCAGCACTGCGAGTGCGAGCCCGATCAGCCAGAGGATGGTTGCCCAGTTCACCGGTTGACCCTTGCCGAGTTGCGCCGCATCGCCGATTGCCGCCTCGCACAACAACACCGCGATTAGCGCCGGCATCACGCCCATCGCTCGCGCCCAGTCTCGAGCGAAGCGCTGGGCGGGTCCATCTGCTTCGGCTGGACCACTGCTACCCGCCACCATGCCGCCCAACCGAGCCCACAGGTAGCAGCTGAATCCGAAGGTCCACAACGACAGCACGTTGAGCAGTCCCACCACCACCCATGCACCGCTGAGCGGTTGGGCTGCCCAGGCATAAATGACGTCGCGGCCCTGGTTCATGACTAGCAACGCGCCAGCCGCCATGCCTAGCGCCGCCAGCACGTATCGCGAGCGCAGCGGGACCGTCAGCAGGGCCTTGCGCAGGGCCACGCGCTCCTCACGCTTGTCGAAGTCGGGCGGACCTAGCAGGCGCCACAGCGCCGCGGCGCCCAACACGGCGGCCAGGCCAATGACCAGCGGGATGTACTTGCCGTGATGAGCGGCACAGCGCACGGCGTCCCCATCGTCCCAGTCCCCAACGCAGTCTCCGGAGGATCTGCCCATGGCCAGGGCCGCACCGACTAGGAGGGCGGCACCTAGGCCAACTACCCATGGGGACACTTCGTGCCAGGGCGGAGTTGGCTCCTCGTGCGGCGGCGCTATCGACTGCCGCCAAGCCTGCCACGCCACGCCCAGGCTCAGCGTAGCGGCCACCAGCGCCAGTGTCACGGAGGGCACCAACTTCCACAGTGCGGTGGCGTTTTCCAGTCCATCCACAATCACCAGGGCCAGCGTCAGTGCAAGCGCCACTGGCAGTGTCCGCTTGCTGAGCCCCTTGGGCGGCAGGCCGTCGTCGTAGAGGCCCTTGGCCAAGGCACGACTCAGCGACAGCAGCCAGGCGGCATACAAGGGCATGAAGCACGCTGTGTCCAACAGCAGGTAGGCCGCTACCACGGTGCCAGAAGCACCCCCCAGTCTGTCGCGCCAGCCCTCTTGCAATAGTTTGCTGGCCTCGCCAGGCATCCAACCGATCGCGTCCTCGAGACCAAAGCCGTGTGCGTTGTGCAGCAGCGCGCCTAACACCCGAAGCAGCGTGCCGACTGCCAGCGTGGCCAATGCCAGCTGCCAAGTGGACCAGGGCGGCACTCCGGTTCTCCACCACGTCGCGAATTCGGCCTTGAAGCTCTTCATGCGAGTCCCTGCTGGCTAGATTTCGGCATGATGCACGCGGGCAGGGTGTGTGAGGATCCACAGCTTCATGGACAAGCGTCATGCCGCGCTCAGGTGCTGGCAGGCACAGCACAACACGCGCTGCTTCGGGTGAGCGATGACGTGGTCCGCAAGGACCGCCGCGAGCAGGTCAGGGGACCTTCGCATGCCTCCGGTTCTCCCCATGTTTGTCTATCCAGGTAGGCAGATTAAGCACATTTGTCTAGAATGTTAGACAAATGACTACCTCAAGTAGCTCAGCGGTACTGGAGCGTCAGCTGCTTCTGCAGCTCGGCGACAGGCTGAAGCGCCTCCGAAAAGCCCAAAACCTCAGCACGACCGAGATGGCCAAACGCGTTGGTGTCTCGCGCACCACGCTCAGCGCTGTCGAGACAGGCGACCAAGGCACTTCAGTGGGGACCTACCTGCGAGTGATGTCCGTCCTCGGGGTCAGTGGGGACCTGGCGCTGTTGGCCGGTGACGCTTTGCAGCCGGGACCGCCGGGGTCCGCATCCGCACGGTCGCGCCGGCCGCGGCCCACCGTGCAAGTTCTCGTGTCGGCCGACGAGTCCCTTCATCAGATCCAGGATCTGCAAAGCCTCGCTCTGCATGAAGAGGCGGTCCGGCTGATACGAACGGATCCAAGTCTTCTGTCGCAGGCCGAATCGACCCTGGAGCGCTGGCTGAGCTCGAGCAACTCCCGCTCCAGCGGCCTCTGGAGAGAGTGGCAAGAAGTCTTGAAGCAAGGGAAGTGGCGCAAAGTCTTGGGGCGGACCCGACGCGCACAGGAACTTCGACAAGCGTCACCGTTGACCACGCTGTTGCCGGCCGATGTTCGTCAAAGCATCTTGGACCAGGTGAAGCAACTCAAGCGAGGCGTCGAGTTGGGCGACACAGAAGTCGGGCCGCGACATGACGCGTGAAGAGCTCGAACACATCATCCGTGCCAGTGGAGACGTGACGGACCAGTACGAGTTCGTGATTGTTGGAAGCCAGTCCATCTTGGGTCCTGTCCCGAGCCCGGAGGCTGTTCTCACCATGTCAGCCGAAGCGGACATCTATCCCCTCCAGGCGCCCGAGCTGGCCGACAAGATCGAAGGTGCCCTCGGCGAAGGCTCCGCGTTTCACGAGACCTTCGGTTACTACGCCCAGGGTGTTGGTCCCGAAACCGCCATCCTGCCCGCCGGCTGGCTCGATCGCGTGCACCGGGTTCAAAACGCCGCTACGAACGACCGGGTGGGCTACTGTCTCGACGTCGCCGATCTCTTCATGTCCAAGGCGGCGGCGGCACGCGACAAGGACCGCGAGTTCTGCATGGCTCTGCTGGAGTACGGCTATGTGACGCCGACGCAGGTGCTGGCCCTGGTCGCTTCCATGCCGTTGGATGAGCAGCGGCTGCGAACGCTTCGAGCGACCATCCGGCGTTGGGCGAAGGCGCTGCGGGACGCTGGTCACGACATCCCCGGCGACTGAGTCTTTGTGGCCGCTGCGGCATGCTTCAGATGCACCAACGAGGGATGCCTGTCCGCGCGAACAAGTTGATCGTCGCGTGCGCCTACCCCAGCCGGGGTGGGGCAGTGGCCCAGGCCTTCCCGGCTTCACGGCAGTGACCCGAGGAGGTCCTCCCATCCGACACTTCCGACTGCGGGGCCGCCGCGCGCTAGCCAGGTGGCGGAGGAAAGAGTTGCGTCGATGGTGCCAGTCGCGGATCCAGCTTGTCCGCGATGCTCGATGCCCACTCACGCCATCGCCGGACCTCGGACTCTTCGGCCTCTCGCGGTTCCATGACCTGTACCAGCGTGCGAATCTGTTCTGACTGCTCGAGGCGTTTTGCCAGGCCAAGCAAGTGGTCCAGCTGGGCCTTTTCAAACTTCGCGACCCGCTCACGTTCCTCCGCTTCGAGTTTCTGGCGCTTGGCAAGCGCTGCGGCTTCGCGCTCCTGTACGCGCTCGAGGGCCCACTTTCGTCGGTACATCAGTTGAGCGCGGTAGCCCTTTTCGCCGTGTACCAGGATCTCCGTGGCAATCAGGGTGAGTTGACTCTCCAGTGGGTTGTTGGGTTGATCCTGCCAGGGCCCCGCAAGCTCAAAGTCCAAGCCTGTCTTTGCGAATTCGATCTGAAGCTTTTCTTGCTTGTCGTCCACCAGGCCCAGTGGATTGGTGTGATGCGCCGGCCTCTTGTTACCGACGGCGTTGAGCTTCAGTGAGGCCCCGGAGTCTCCGATGCTGACCCAAATGCTCAAGTCGTCGGCATTTACGGAGCTGTAGTAGCCGGCGTTCTGCAGGCCCAGCGTGAGGGCATTGACCAACTTGAGCCGGCGGACAGCTGATGGCACGGTGAATCTTTGCTTTTTCCATGCGTACGGGCTCTTGAGCTCTTCTTGTCGCCTGGCCTCTTCCTCTTCCAGGATCTTCGCGATGGGGCGCGACGTTTTGGAAAGGCCACGGGGTATGGGCACGTGGCCGACCTCTTTGGCTGCCCGGGCCCGGACGACTTCCAATGTGTCTTCGAAGGTGGGCTCTGGCGGAATGACGATTTCAGCGTCGACTCGGTAGCCCCACCTGTTGGGGTCGGGCCCGAGGGTCACATAGTCGGACTGTCCAAGCCCGCGCCTCGGAAGTGGTGTGCGGTGGACCTTCTGCCCGGCTTCGAGGCGTGCCCAGTGGCCGCGGCCAGGTACTGGGATGTTGGATTTGGCGCATGCCTTCCCGATCCAAACATCTGAAACGCCTAGTCGCTTCGCCAACTTGATTCTGGGTTCGGTCCACACGAGATCGTGCAGTTCGGCTCGGGTGAAGGTTTGCATGTGTGTTCCTTGGAGGCTTACCTGGTGCCTCCGGATAGTCGACACACCAAATGATGCTGTGGCTGAAGGGTCCTGACGCGCGAGGACTGCGCGACCGCGATAGGGGTGCCACGGGCGGACTTTCGAGACCTGTTGAACGTCTCCAAAGTCAGTGCAACCTCAGAGTTCTGTTCGCGTCAGAATGCGTGCAGTTGCGGGATCTTTGTGGTACTGTTGTGGCTCGTTCGCCGCACAGCGTGCCTTCACACGGCAGGGGTCGCAGGTTCAAACCCTGCACCGCCCACCAAGACTTCTTAAATGAATCAACGACTTGCAGCGCCTCCGGGCGCTGTTTTCGTTTCCAGTGGGGCAAAGGTCGGGTAAGCGGGCGGGTTCGACCGGATGCGCCGGCGACGGCCAGACCAGTTCTTTGGGCCACGGCCACGCGGCGGCAACAAAGCTGACCAGGCGACCTGGACCGCAAGCACCGCCCACCTGCTGGGCGTTCGAGCGTTTGCCGCTGAATGGACCGCAGCGATCGCGGCCTGCTCTGCCGCACCCTCTCTGCACTGCGCGTGTGCAGGCCTCCGGCAACTATCTCGCCAGACGGTCAGTGCGGCCCACACGGGGCCGCGGGAGCATCGGTATGGGTGAGGGTGGGCATGCCCTCATGGTGCCCGCTTCAGACCGCCTTCAAGAGTGGTTGCTTTCGAGAAGTCGCGCCGCCTTCGTTCGCTGCTTGACCTCTTCTTCGCTTCGAGAGGCATCCGGGTTCATGGTGGCAAGCTGGCCGACCACCTCCTGCAGTTCGACTGCCAGGACATCAATGGCCAAGTGCCCGTGGTTCCACTTTGAGAACGTCAAGGTGCGGCTGCCCGCAAAGCGCGCCAGATGAGGCCACCGGATCCTCCGTCGACCTCGTGCCCTCTTGGTGGTGACGTCGGCGTTTCGGCCCATGCCTACACTTCCACCCCCATGAAACCCAAAACCCGCCGTCCCAGCAGCAAAGACGTGGCCGCCTTGGCCGGGGTGTCGCTGGGCAGCGTGTCGCGGGTCATCAACAAGTTTGACAACGTCACGCCCGAGGTCCGTGAAAAGGTGGAGCGTGCGATGGCCGCGCTGGACTACCGCCTGAACCACGCTGCGCAGACGTTGCGTTCAAGAACGTCACGCACGGTGGGTTGCATGCTTACCGACGTGACCAATCCGCTCTACGCCAATCTGTTCCGCGTCTTCGAAGACAAGTTCCGCGCTGCGGGGTACATGGTGCTGCTGGCCAACAGCCTCAACCACGCCGAGTGGGAGGTGAACATCCTGGAGATGTTCCGCAGCCGTGGCATGGACGGCGTGCTGATCGCGCCCAGCAATGAGCGCAATGCAAAGGTCGTGGCGGCGGTGAACCAGCTCGGCATTCCAGCCGTGATCGTCGACCGCGACATGGCCGCGCACCAGGACCACGTGCAGTTCGACCACGTGCATGGCATCCGGCAGGCGGTATCCCACCTGATCGAACTGGGTCACCGCGACATTGCCATCGTCGTCTCGTCCGTCGCCAGCCGTCCCATGCGTCGCCGGGTGGAAGGCTTTCGCGCGGCCTTCAAAGCGCACGGGCTGAAGCCGGTCGAAGGGCTGATCGTCAAGTTGCCCGCCTCGACCAGCAATGCCTTCGAACCCATGACCGCATTGCTCGAGTCCAAGCGGCCGCCCACGGCGGTGCTCAGCCTGGGTACCAATGTGCTTGGCGACGTGCTGAATGCCATCGCTGCTTGCGGCTTGCGCATTCCGCAGGACATTTCCGTGGTCTCCATGGGCGACCCCGCTTTTGCGCGCAGCCACGTGCCGGCGATTGGCACGGTCAACGTCGATCTGGACCTGGCGGCCGCGGAGAGCGCCCGGCTGCTTCTCGAGCGCATGCGCGGGGACTACACGGGCCGGCCACGGCGCGTGGTGGTGCAGACGGCATTCGATGCGCGAGAGTCCGCTGCCGCGCCACGCCGTCGATCAAGGGGCTAGCGCTTTCTCCCTTTTTTTGCGCCATTGATGAAACGTTTCACCCGGGTAAGTACGGTTTCGACAACGTCCCCGCCTATCTACCCTTCGACTGCGGCATGAAAGCGGATGTGCCGCCAGCAACGGGGCCGCACATGCAAGCAATCGTCGACCTGGTGGTTCGCGGTGGAGACGTCGCCGACGGCCTGGGGCGTCCGCCTTTCAAGGCCGATGTGGCTGTGCATGACGGCCGTATCGTGGCGGTCGGTCCGGTCGATGCGCGTGGCACGACTGAAATCGATGCCCAAGGCTGCCTGGTGACGCCTGGCTTTGTTGACATCCACACCCACTACGACGGCCAGGCGATCTGGGACACCCGGCTGGCGCCGTCCAGCTGGCACGGTGTGACGACGGCCGTGATGGGCAACTGCGGTGTCGGCTTT
The DNA here is from genome assembly GCA_963750785.1 of uncultured beta proteobacterium. Lineage (GTDB taxonomy): Bacteria > Pseudomonadota > Gammaproteobacteria > Burkholderiales > Burkholderiaceae_C > Rubrivivax. The sequence goes on from CAVVSC010000027.1 coordinate 66,687, forward strand.
GCGCCGGTGCGTGCCCACGACCACAACCGCCTTGTGGAACTGATGGAAGGTGTCGAGGACATCCCCGGCGTGGCGTTGCAAGAGGGGCTGGACTGGCAATGGGAAAGCTTTGGCGAGTACCTGGACGCGGTCGAGCGCCGGCCTCACGACATCGACTTTTGCGCCCAGTTGCCGCACGCCGCGCTGCGTGTCTACGTGATGGGCGAACGCGCCGCGGCCCACGAAGCGGCCACGCCTGAAGACATCAAGGCGATGCGCGCGCTGGCCTGCCAGGCGGTGCTTGACGGCGCGCTGGGTTTCAGCACCTCGCGCTCCGTGAACCACCGCACGGTGAAGGGCGACCCGACGCCGTCGCTGCGTGCCACGCGTGACGAATTGATGGGCATCGCGCTGGGCCTGCGCGACGCCGGGCGCGGCGTGCTCCAGTTCATCTCCGACTTCGACACGCCTTCGCTCGAGGCTGAATTCTCGATGCTGCGCGAGATCGTCGAGATATCAGGTCGCCCGATGTCGATCTCGGTGGCCCAGCGGCATACCGTGCCGCATGTGTGGCGGCGCCTGCTGGACCTCATCGGCGAGGCGGTGCGGGACGGGCTGGAGATGCGCGCTCAAGTGGCGCCACGCCCGGTGGGCGTGCTCTATGGGCTGCAGGGCAGCCGCAATCCGTTTTCGGCCTGCCCAAGCTACGCCCTGGTGGCGCACCTGCCATTGGCCGAGAAGGTCAAACGGCTCCGGGACCCAGCCATGAAGCAATGCTTGTTGGCAGAGGTCGCGCAAGCGCAAACCGATCCCCAGGCGCAGCGCCTCACTGCTTTCGACCGCATCTTCCCGTTCAACGACCCGCCGGACTATGAGCCGCCAGCCAGCAGTTCCTTGCGCGCGCAGGCCGAAAGGCGCGGTGTTCAGCCGGCCGAGATTGCGTATGAATTGCTGATGGAGCGCGAAGGGCGCGCCTTTCTTTTCGCGCCATTCGCAAACTACGTCGGCTTCAATCTGGACGTCTGCCGCGACATGCTCGCCGACCCCAACACCGTCGTCGGTCTGGGCGACGGCGGCGCGCACGTGAGCATCATTTCCGACGGCAGCTTTCCATCGTTCCTGCTGACGCACTGGGGCCGTGACCGGGCCCGCGGCCGCTTCGATCTGTCATGGCTGGTCAAGCGCCAGACCTCCGACACCGCACGGGCGGTGGGCTTGCTGGACCGGGGCGTGATCGCGCCTGGCATGAAGGGTGACCTGAACGTCATCGACATGCAGAGCCTGGCCCTGCACGCGCCCGTCATGCACAAGGACCTGCCGGCAGGCGGCCACCGGCTGCTGCAGGCGTGCAGCGGCTTTATAGCCACCATTGTGTCGGGCGTGGCCACATACCGCGAAGGCGTTTCCACGGGCGCATTGCCTGGCAAGTTGGTGCGCGGCCAGCAGAGCGAACCCTGCCGTGCATCGACGGCGGCCTGAAACACGGCATACACAACCACACCAGGAGACAAACCCATGAAAAGACGCAGCCTTTTGAAGGCGGTGGCTGCCACCGCGGCTACCGGCATCTACGCGCCGGCCTTTGCTCAGGACAAGTTCACCTACAGCGGCCCTGTCATCACCTTGCGCCATTCGCACTTTGCGCCAGCAAGCCACCCCATGTCGAAGGCGGTGGGGGACAAATGGGTGGAGATGGTGGAGAAGGAGAGCAATGGGAAGCTCGTCATCAAGAGGTTCTACAGCAGCGTGCTGCATGGTGCGAGAGATGGCTTCAAGGCGACGGTGAATGACATCACCGACTTCACGCCCGCCTATGTGGACTATCAGCCCGGCAGCTTTCACCTGCTGCACGTGCTGGATCTGCCCTTTGCCTTCCCGAACGCGATGGTGGCGGCCAAGGTCGCCGAAGACCTGTACCCCAAGTACTTCAAGAAAGAGTACGAAGCGATGGGCGTGCTGCTGGCCAATCTGAACGCCAACGGCTCCTACAACATCTTCAGCCACAAGCCCATCACCAAGCTCGAAGAAATGAAGGGCATGAAGGTGCGGTCGGCGGGCGGCGTTTCTTCCGACATCCTGAAGTCACTTGGCGCGGTGCCTGTGTCGGTGCCAGTCACCGATGCCTACAACGCCTTTCAGCGCGGCGTCGTCGACGGGGTGTCGCTCTACAACACGGGCGCGGTTGGTTACCGCATCGACGAACTCGCCCAGGACATGACCGAACTGGGCCTGAACAACCCATCCAATGCCTGGGCCTTCAACAAGAAGACCTGGGATGCGCTGCCACCTGAAGTGAGGCGCTTCATGTACGGCATGCAGCGGCGCCTGAGCATGATGTACGGCATCGAATTCGATCGCCAGGACATCCTCTCGCGCAAGAAGTTTGTGGACCTGGGCATGAAGATCCACACCCTTGCCCCGCAGGAACTCGCGCGCTGGAAGGCAGCGATCGACCCGCTGTGGGAAAAGTTCATCACCGACAACGAAGCCGAGGGTCGCCCGGCCCGTGCGCTCGTGGCTGACCTGCGCGCTGGCGTCAAGAAGTACGAAGGCTGGACCGCCGAGCAGTTCATGAAGGAGGTCACCGAGCGTCCGGCGAGGGGACTGATCGACGGCATCTGAGCCTGCGCCCGTTTCTCCTGTTCGTCCTGCCTGGAAGGTGAATCCGTGGCCCCTGGTTTCGTCTCGTTCCTGAAGAAGTTCTCGAAGTGGTGCAACGACCTGGGCACACTGGTCGTGCTGCCCTCGATGGTGGTGGTGATCACCGCTGACGTGGTGCTGCGCTACTTCTTCAATTCGCCGCTCGCATGGGGCGAAGAAGTCAACGGCCTGCTGCTGTTCCTGCTGCTGATGCTGTCGCTCACCTATGCGTGGGACATGAACAAGCACATCCGCATGGAACTGGTTTACCTGCGCTTCACGGGCTGGCGGCGTGCCGCTGCCGACATCGTCACCGGCATCACCGGGATCCTGTTCTTTGCTGCGCTCGGGTGGCAAAGCTGGCGCGACATCGACTACATGCGCAAGACCAACGAAAGCTCGGAGACGCTGCACATCCCGCTGTGGCCATTCCGCGCCTTGCTGGTGCTGATCAGCATCGTGTTCGTGATGAAGCTCCTGCACTACGTCTTCGTTGGCCGGAAAGAGGCCGTGCACGGTCAGGCAGGGATGGAACGCGACGGCGTGGTGATCCCGATGGAGGCCGGTTGATGGATCCGGTCTATGTGGGGTTGATTGGGATCGGCCTGATGCTGGTTCTGCTGGTCATCGGCGTGCCCATCGCCTTTGCCATGGCAGTCGTCGGCATCATCGGCACCGCCGTGGTGGTGGGCATCCCGCAGACGCTGTCGCAGGTCACGCTGGTCACCTGGGACAAGGGCACCGACTTTGTCATCGTCTGCATTCCGCTTTTCATCTTCATGGGGCAGCTCACCGCGACGACCGGCATCGCGGGCGATCTCTATGAATTTCTGCAGCGCTGGCTGGGGCGCATGCGTGGTGGGCTGGGCATTGCGTCGGTCTTTGCTTGCGGCGGTTTCGGTGCGGTCACCGGGTCCAGCGTGGCCTGTGTGGCGACCATGGGGACCATCGTCTACCCCGAGATGAAGCGCTATGGCTACGACCCGAGGCTTGCCACCGGCGTACTGGCGGCCTCGGGAACGCTAGGCATCCTCATACCGCCGAGCCTGGCGTTTGCCTTCTACGGGACGCTGACCAACACGTCGATCGCGGCCTTGTTCATCGCCGGGATCGTGCCCGGACTCATCACGATGGCCATCTTCGCGGCCATTGTGTGGTTGCAATGCCTCGTCAAGCCGGGCATGGGGCCACAAGGCCCCAGTTTCACCTGGGCGGAAAAGTTCGCTTCCTTGCGCGGCATCGTGCCGATCGCGATCATCTTCGCACTCGTCATTGGCACGCTCTACGGCGGGATCTGCACGCCGACCGAGGCGTCTGGCATCGGTGCCGCCGGCGTGGTGGTGGTGAGCCTGGCGATGGGGCGCCTGACCTGGAAGAACCTGCACAAGGCGCTGTGGGAGACCGGGCTGGTGAGCGCGTTCATTTTCGCGATCGTCGTGGGCGGGTATCTCGTCTCGCGTTTCCTGGCGGTCACGCAGATCACGGACCTGCTGGTCCAGTACGTCACGGAGATGAACCCGAGCAAGCTGAGCTTCATCGGTTTCATGATCGTGCTCTACCTGTTCCTGGGTTGCATCCTGGATGTGTTCGGTATGACGATCCTGACGCTGCCCTTCATCTTTCCGATCACCACCGCGCTCCATATCGACCCAATCTGGCTCGGCGTTTTCATCGTGATCATGACCGAGGTGGCGCTGATCACGCCGCCGGTGGGTGTGAACGTCTTCGTGATGCGCGGCATCGCGACCGATGTGCCGATGGGGCAGATTTTTCTTGGCGTGCTGCCGTTTCTTGCAGGCGAGTTCCTGCTGATTGCCTTGCTGATCGCTTTTCCGGAGATTGCAACCTGGTTGCCTCGCTTGATGAAGTGATTCACGTCTGAAATGCCTGTGGCGCACCATCCACCCTCAACGCCCGGAAGCCCTGATGAACCCAGCACCAGCACCAGCACCAGCACCAGCGCCCAGCGCGCCTCCGCACGACAGCAGCCGACTCAGCCATCGAGTGGCCATCGTCACGGGTGCGGGCTCCCGTACCGACGAGATCGGCAACGGCCGGGCCGCCGCCATCCTGTTGGCGCGTCGTGGAGCCCGCGTGCTGCTCCTGGACGCGAACCTGGACGCGGCCAGGAAAACGCAGCAGATGATCGAAGCCGAGGGCCACGCAGCCCTGGCCTTTCAGGCTGACGTGACAAGGGCGATTGACTGCAAGTCAGCGGTGGACGCGGCGGTCCAGGCCTGGGGTCGGGTCGACATCCTGGTGAACAACGTGGGCATCGGTGGACCTGCAGGCAACGCGGTCGAGGTCGATCCCGACGAGTGGGACGCAGCGATTCGCGTCAACGTGAGTTCGATGATGCTGATGGCCAAGTACGCCATTCCCGAGATGCGCAAGCTGAAGGCCGGAGCGATCGTCAACATCGCTTCGGTTGCCGGACTGCTGGGGGGCACGCCGAGCTTGTTGTACCCAACCACCAAGGGTGCAGTCGTCAACATGACGCGCGCAATGGCTGCCCACCACGGGCTGGAAGGCATCCGCGTCAATTGCGTCGCGCCCGGCATGGTCTACACGCCGATGGTGGCGGGCCGCATGTCGCCCGAAGCGCGGGACGAGCGCCGCAAACGCTCGCTGCTGCAGACCGAAGGTTCAGGCTGGGATGTGGGCCACGCGGTGGCCTACCTGGCGAGTGACGAGGCGCGCTGGGTCACGGGTGTGATCCTTCCCGTGGACGCCGGCGCTACCGCTGGGCAGGTGAAATCGCCAACGCTCTCGACCGACCCGACCGAAGCCAGGAGCCGTTGATGGCCCGCATTCCCATGTTGAGCCAGCACCCCGACGATGCCGGGGCAAAAGCACTCTTCGATCAGGTACGGGCCTCACGCGGACCCGATTTCCAGTTGCCCGATCTGTACCGCGTGCTGGGTGTGGCGCCGCCCATGTTCAAGGCCTGGCTCGACTTCGCATGGCCGCTTCGTCTGCACGCCAAGACCTCTCGAAAGACCCGCGAACTGCTTATCTTGCGGGGCGCCCTGGTCTCGCGCACGCCTTACGAATGGGCGCACCACCTGCCCATGGCCGAAGAGGCGGGCGTCTCTGCAGAGCAGATCGCGGCGTTGCCCCAGTGGCAGACGGCGTCCTGCTTTGACGACCAGGAGCAGGCGGCATTGCGGCTGGCAGACGAGGTCACCCGCGGACCGGGCGCATCGGCAGAGGCCATCACGCAATTGAAGTTGAGCGGCTTTGAAGACGACCAGGTGGTTGAACTGGTCCTGACGGCGAGCTTCTACGTTTGTGTGGGGCGCTTTCTGACGTCGATGGACGTTCGGCCGGAGCCTGGCTACGAAACAAGCCTTCCACCCCTCTAGTTCACAGGAGCTCACATGGCGCGCGTTCCCTATTTCGACATGTCCACTGCACCGGCCGCTTACACCGACCTGCTCGGCAGCCGGCCGCCTCTGAATCTCTACAAGATGCTGCCGCACGCCGGTCCCGCAGCCGTGGGTTTCTTGAAACTTGGCGGCGCCTTGCTTCGCGAAAACGAGCTCGATTCGCAGCTGCGTGAAGTGGCCATCCTGCGTGTTGGCATTCTGAGCAAGGCCAGCTACGAGGTGCACCAGCACAAGCGCGTCGCCCGCAGCGTCGGCCTGAGCGACGAGAAGATCGCTGCGCTTGAAGAAGGGGCAGACACTTCGGCCCTCGCGCCGCTTGAACTGCAGGTGCTGCGGTTCACGGACCAACTTTTTCACCATGTCAAGGCGCCGGACGACATGTTCGATGCCATGCGCGCGAAGCTGTCGACGCGGGCACTTTCCGAACTCGTGTTGACCGTTGGTTTTTACATGATGGTCAGCCGGTTCCTGGAGAACTTTGGGGTCGACATCGAGCCACCGGGCACGATTGTCTAGCCGTCTCTCCGTCGGGTCTGCATCCGACCCCCGCAGGCCACCTTCCTGGATTCCGACATGAACCTTGCACCGACCGAATTGGACCCCAGCCGCCAGATGCACGCCGAAGCCTTGGGACAGGCGCCATCGAACGGGCGCTTGCGGGGCCGGCGCGTGCTCGTGATCGGCGCGGGTCAGCGGGACATTCCTGAAGACAAGCCGCCCATCGGCAATGGCCGCGCGATCTCGGTGCTCTTCGCGCGCGAGGGTGCGTCCGTCGCGTGCGTTGACATCTCAGAAGCCGCGGTGTGCGACACGGTGGCGCAGGTGGAATCCGAAGGCGGCCGTGCTTTCGCAGAGGTCGCAGACGTGCGCGACGTGGCCTCCATCGCGCCCTTGCTTCGCCGCTGCGCAGAAAAGCTGGGTGGGCTCGACGGCCTGGTGCTGAACGTGGGCATATCCAACGCCTTGCCCTTGGCTCAGCAGACGGCTGCCGCCTGGGACGATGAATACGCAGTCAACGTCCGGAGCCACATGTTGTTTGCGCAAGCCGGGCTGGAAGTGATGGAGCCCGGTTCGTCGATTGTGTTGATGTCTTCGCTCGCCGCGCACCGCAACACGGGACGCAACCCCGCCTACGAGTCTTCCAAGGCGGCGCAGGTGGCGTTGGCGCGCGCGATTGCAGTTGCCGGGGAGGCCAAGGCGATTCGCTGCAACGCGGTGTGCCCAGGTCTGATGGACACCCCGATGGGGCGCGACGCGACCCGCCGCCGTCCGAACCGCGCTGTGGCCGTTCCTTTCGGGCGTCAAGGCACGGGCTGGGAAGTCGCCTATGCCTCGCTGTTCCTCATGTCGCACGAGGCCAGCTACGTCAACGCCATTGCCATGCTGGTCGACGGCGGATTGGGCATTGGCGTGGCCAGAACCTGAAGCCCGTCGGCGTCGTCTGTTGGACGACCGGGCTCAGGACCCAACGGCGTCCAGACTGGCGCTCAACCCCTCGACCATCAAGTCAATCTCGGCCAGGGTGACGTTCAAGGCCGGCATGAAGCGCAGCACCGATGGCCTTGGCGCATTGAGCAGCAGGCCCGTGTTGCGAGCAGACCCACCCAGCATCAGGCACTCGCGTGCATGGACCGCTAGTTCGGCGGCTCTCGGCTGCCCGAGATCCAGGGCACGCAGAAGCCCGACGCCACGGGTCATGCCCAGGCCGTGCTGTGCGGACAGGGTCTGCAACCGGGCGCCCAGGTGCTCGCCGGCGGTGCGCACCTGGTCCAGGAAGCCGTCTTCCAAGACCGTGCTCATGACCGCCAGCGCCACGGCGCACACCAGCGGGTTGCCGTTGAAGGTGCCACCCTGGTCGCCATGGGCGAAAACGCACGCCTCTTGCTTGGCCAGCAGGGCGCCGATGGGCACGCCACCGCCCAGGCCCTTGGCCAGGCTCATGACGTCCGGTTCGACGCCAAAGTGCTGGTAGCCGAACAGGCGTCCCAGTCGACCAATGCCTGTCTGGACTTCGTCAAAGATCAGCAGCAGACGGTGTTGGTCGCACAAGTCACGCAGGCCTTGCATGAATTCCGCGCTTGCCGCGTGCACGCCGCTTTCGCCCTGCACCGGCTCCAGCATGATGGCCACGGTGTCCCGGCCGATGAGAGCCTGCACCGAACCCAGGTCGTTGAGCACCGCCTTCGGGAAACCCGGCACCTGCGGCGCGAACATGCGGTCCCAACCGGGCTTGCCCGATGCAGACATCGTCGCCAGGCTGCGGCCGTGGAAAGCGTCGCCGAAGGTGATGATTTCGTGGGCGCCGCCTTTGTGCAGTTGCCCCCACTTGCGCGCCAGCTTGATCGCGCCTTCATTGGCCTCGGCGCCGCTGTTGGTGAAGAAGACCTGGTGGAAGACGCTGTGCCGGCACAGCAGTTGGGCCAAGGCGATGGCGGGCGCGTTGTGGAAGGCCGGGCTCGGCGTGAGCAGCAGTCCAGACTGCCGGGCCAGCCCGACCTGGATGCAGGTCGGCGAGTGGCCCAGCGTGTTGACGGCCCAGCCTTGCACGAAGTCCAGGTAGCGCCTTCCGCGGTCGTCCCACAGCCAACTGCCCTTGCCACGCAAGAAGATCTGGTCCGGTCGTGGGGTGATGTCCATCAAGGCGGAGCGCGCTGCCTGCGGAGCATGGACAAGTTCCATCGATGGGGCAGTTGCCTGCGTGTCGTACTTCATGCTGCGCTTTCCGACAGGTCAGCCGTGGCGTGCCCGGCACCGTTTCCCGCGTCAGGGTCCAGGCCGAGCATGAGCTCCAGGTTCTGCACTGCGGCACTCGACGCGCCCTTGCCCAGGTTGTCGAACACGGCGCTCAGCAGGATCTGGTCATGGACGTCGCTGCCAAACACAGCCAACCGCAAATCGTTGCTGCCATTCAGTGCCTGTGGGTTGAGCCGCGTCGCCGCAGCGGTCTGCGCAGCGTCGAGCACCTGCACGTGGCGCTGGCCGCGGTAGTGCTGCGCCAGCACATCGCGCAGTGCCTGGGCGGATATCGGCCGTTGCAGCATGGCGGCATGCAAGGGAATGCTCAGCGCAATGCCTTGGCGGAAGCTGCCGTAAGAGGGCAGAAAGAACGGCCGCCTCTGCAGGCCTGCATGCCGCTGGATTTCCGGCACGTGTTTGTGCTGCAGATCCAGGCCATAGATCTGGAAGGGCAGCGCGGTGGCTGCGCCAGCGCCTTCGTGCGCGTCCAGACCCTCGCGTCCGCGCCCGGAGTAGCCAGACACGGCATGCACGCTCAGCGCGGCATCGGCCCGCAGGCAGGCGGCTTCGACCAAGGGCCGCAGCAGCGCAACGGCGCCTGTCGGATAGCAGCCGGGATTGCTGACAAAACGTGCCTGCGCAATGCGCGCGGACTGGTGCGGCGACAGCTCGGGAAACCCGTACACCCAGTCCGCATGGGTGCGGTGTGCCGACGATGCGTCGATGACGCGCACCCGCGGGTTGCGGATGCTGGCCACGGCCTGGCGGGCAGCTTCGTCCGGCAGGCACAGGACGGCCACGTCGCATTCGTTGATGGCGGCGGCCCGCGCGCTGGCGTCCTTGCGCAGGGCTGCCGGCAGGGTCCAGAGGTGGATGTCCTGGCGCCCGGACAGGCGCTCCAGGATCTTCAGGCCCGTGGTGCCTTGATCGCCGTCGATGAAAACTTTCGCGCTCATGGGTGCTCCCTGTCGTGATGGACGGAGATTGCGCGCCCTGAACAAATTGGTAAAGTTGAATGTCATGAACGCAAGGTACAGAAAACCTGAACGACGATGAGAGAACTGAGTCTCGACCAGTTGCGCACGCTGGTGACGATTGCCGACCTCGGCTCGTTCGCGGCGGCGGCGCGCAGCCTGCATCTGGCCGCGCCAACGGTCAGCCTGCACGTGGCCGAACTGGAGTCCCGCCTGGGCGCTGCCTTGCTGCTGCGCCAGCGTCAGCGCGTGGTGCCCACGGGAGTTGGCCAGGGCCTGGTCGAACGCGCCCGCCGTTTGCTCGCCGATGCCGACGCGGCACTCGACGAAGTGGCCCGCCAGGTGGAAGGCCGTGCAGGCCGCGTGCGCCTGGGTGCGTCCACCGGGGCTCTGGCCTGGCTGCTGCCGCAGGCGCTGGAGGCCATGGGCCGCGACCATGCCGGCGTGGACGTCCAGGTGGCGGTGCTCACCTCGCAGGAGGCCTTGTCCCAGGTGCAGGAAGGAACCCTGGACATCGGTCTGGTGGCGTTGCCCCAGGCCGACATCAAGGGCGTGCAGATCGCGCCCTGGCGTCGCGACCCGGTGATGGCGTTTGTGCCCAGCGCATGGCCGGTGCCGCGAACGATCACGCCGGCCTGGCTGGCTGCCCGGCCGCTGATCCTCAACGACCCCAGCACGCGGCTGCACCGGATGACCATGGACTGGTTCGCGGCGGCCGGCGAGCAGCCGAAGGCGCGCATCGAACTGAACTTCAATGACGCCATCAAGAGCCTGGTGGCCGCCGGCTATGGTGCGGCACTGCTGCCCCAGGAAGAAGGTGCAGCCAGTCTGGATGCGCGTGTGGTGGCCTTGCCGCTGACGCCACGCCTTTGGCGCCCGCTGGGCCTGGCGTGCCGGGCTGGCCGGCCAGAGCCGGCCACGCGCCACATGCTGGATGCGTTGGCGGCCATCCGGCAGCGTTGACGTTCGCGACTGGCGGTGGCTGGCGCCGACCTGCTCAAGCCGCCTGCATGACCTTCGTTGGCTGGCGCGCCACCGGACTGCTGGCACGCAGTACAAAACCGCGGCCGCGCACGGCTTCGATGCAGAGTTCGCGCACGCCCGCATCAACCAGGCGCCTGCGCAAGCGGGTGATGTAGACGTACACGCTGTGCGCGTCCCGTTGATGCCCGCCGGGCAGCGCGGCGGTGAGTTGCGACGATGACACGACACGGCCGGCAGCCTGGACAAGGCATTGCAGCAAGGCACTTTGCACCACGGTCAACTCGACGCAGTGACCGTGCCCTTTCAGTCTGCCGCTGTTCGTGTCCAGGGCCCAGGCGTGGAACTCCAGGTCCCGAACCGGCATGGCCCGGCCAGCGGCGATGTCAACGGGCTTGGCAGGGGGCAGGTTGGTGGCGCCCGGCGCCGAGGCGGGCCGCATCAGCGCCATCAAATGGGCGCGCAGCCGACGCGGCGCCAAGGGGCGCACGAGGTAGGCATCGGCACCGAGCTCCAGGGCCACGATCTCGTCGATTTCATCGGCATAGTCAGCCACCACCACCAAGGGGCAGCCCAGGCGGTGGCGCAACTGCGTGAAGGTCGACACCGACAATGCGTCGTGCACGGTGGCGTCCAGAACCACGGCGTCGAAGCGGGCCAGGCGTGCCGCTTCCAGTGCTTCAGCCACGCTGCCAAGCCACAGGCAGCGCACGCCTTCGCGCGCCAACTGCGGGCCCAGTTCGCTGTCCACCCCTTGGGCCGGACCCACCATCAGCACCAGCCTGGCGGTGAGGCCGGGCGGTGCAGGGTCTGATGGCGGGATCAGTTGCAGGACCATGGACATGGACAGGAACCCAATTGGTGGAATTGACCCGGGCGGCCGGCTTCAACAGGCACCTTGCGCCTGATGCAAGCCGCCCTGAGGCCGTTCCAGGACGTTGTCGGTTCAGAACTTCAGCGTCGCCTTGAGGTACACAAATCGGCCCAGCGGGTCGTATTGCGTGGGGTCGAAACCGTAAGCAAAGAAGTTGACCGTGTTGATGTAGAGCGGGGGCTTCTTGTCGAACACGTTCTTGGCGCCGACCGAGAGGTTCAGGTTCTTGCTTGGGGCATAGCGGGCCTGGAAGTCGTAGATGGAATATCCCGGTACGAAGTGGCGGTTGAGGTTCAGGTCCGGCCCGTCTTCGTAGCGGTCGCTGAAGTTCTGTGTGAACGTGGCGCCTACCGGGCCGAACGACCAGTCCAGACTCAGCTTGTGCTTGTACTTGTGGATCGTGCCGCCCGTGCCAGTCAGCAGATTGGCCGCGCCCTGGCGGTCCACCTGCGTGCCCAGGGCGTCCTCCAGGCCTTCGGCGGACCGGATCGTCGCCTTGAGCATGCGCGTGCCGTTGTAGTCCACTGCCAGCTTGCCAAAGCTGAAGGCCGCGCTCCAGTTGGCACCGAAGTCGATGCCGGCAAACTTGGCCAGGCCGGCATTGATCTGCCTTTCGTCCACGGTGTTGGTCGAGCCGTCTCCATTGAATGTCACGGAGGCATTGGCGACACCGCCGGCGGCGTTGACCAGACGCTGCGCCGTCAGGCCGGTGATGTACTTGTCGATGCGGATGGCGAAGTAGTCCAGGTTGAACTTCACGCCCCGGGCAGGCGTGAGGACCACGCCGAGCGAGAACTGCTTGGACTTTTCCGGCACCAGGTTGGGGTTGCCGCCGATCCTGGCGTTGGCCTGGTAGTTGGCGCCGCCGACCGGGTCCGTGAAGGCCTCGGAAGAAGACAGCGTCTCTGGCGTGTAGGACTCGGACAGCGACGGCGCGCGGAAGCCCGTCCCCACGCTGGAGCGCAGGCTGACGATGTCCACCGGTGCGTAGCGCACGCTGAGCTTGCCGGTGACGGGCGTGGCGTCTTTCTGCAAGTCGGCGTCTCTGGAGGTTTAGAACCTAAGAGCCACTTAGATGACCGCATCAAGACAAGACAATCACTCATGAATATAACAACACAATCACTAATAGCCCCAGCATGCTGTAAAGGGGGTACCGTATCCGCACAACCGATCCCAGAGTTTTCATGTTACTTGGGGATATGGACCACTGGCTTTCGGCCTCATGTACGGGAAGTCGCTCTTTGCGATCGCTCGTGCAAGTGGCCGCAGCTTCCTGCCGGGGTTAGACATCCCTGTGCAGGAGGCATGCCGCATGTGAGTCGCGGCATAGCTTTAGGTCTAGGAACTAGTCAGGTCTAGGATGGTCTAGGAAAAAAAAAAAAAAAAAAAAAAAAAAAAACTTGGGGATACCATCAATCACTGCAGTGCCAGGTACGCCATCTCGCCCGTGCTGCCGAACAGCGCCATGTCCAAACCGCGATGCGGGACGTCGGGGAAGCAGCTGTCGGTGCTGTGTTCAACATCATCGGGCGGGACCCGGCAGGCTGCCCTGATGCCGAAACGCAGGTAAAACTGCCACTGCGGCTGGGGGATATGGGCATCCACAGCCTTTCCGCGGCGAACAGCCTCCCCTGCGCAGCCGCCTTGGCCCAAGCGGCGCTCACCCACACCCCAGTGGCTAAGGGGCCTCCGCGATTCGACCCATACATGGGGCCCATGCGCACCACCATCCTGTCCTGTGCAGAACGGGTGCGAAACGAGCCCTCGATCGCGGGTTGGCCAGAAGACCTTTCCGCGCTTGAGGTTCATGTGCAGGGCATCCTGCAGCACGCCCAACGCAAGGTGTGCCAGGAGCTTGCAGCCACCGGGGCTCCAGCCCTGCGGGATCGCATCCGATCGGATGCGACTCCAAATTGCAATAGGGCCGCAGCGCTGTCGGACCAGGCACGTCTATTGAGTGTCGCTGACTCCACGGCCTCGGCATGGCTTCATGCCATGCCCACCTGCTGGGGCCTCACGCTGGGTGATGGTGACGTGGTCGCCGGAGTGCGTTTCAGGCTCGGGATGCTGCCGAGGTTCGCCACATGACAGAGGGCTAATGACGAGAACCGAGTGCAGAGACGTGCTGTCAGAGGAGCTCAGGAAGTGTGGCGCTGTTCATCAGATGACCACATATGACACTCGTCAATCCAATGGTCGTGCTGAGCGCCTGAACAGGACGCTCATGGAGAAGACCAGAGCCATGCTGTTTGATGCAAAGATACCCAAGATGTTTTGGGATGATGCTGTGCTGGCGGCGAAGCATGTCGCAATGCGACCTATTCGGCGGTCGTGAGGGCTGTGCCCCATGAACTCTTCACAGGGAAGCGCAAGAAGTTCGACCATGACACTCAGAAGGTGTTTGGCTGTGCTTCGGCACATCTGATAATTGGCTGCCTAGCGTACTCCCAGGTACCATCCAAGACGCGTTTGAAGCTGGATGAGAGGAGTGAGGCAGGGATTTTTGTGGGCTATGAGCTGCACATGAAGTGCTGGCACCTCCCGACCTATTCTCAAGGTCGCGCGTGCAAGTGGCCGCCGCTTCCTGCCGGGGATGGACATCCCCGTGCAGGATGAGTGCCGTGTGTGAGTGCAGGTACCTTGCCAAATCAGTCGTTGCTGCATAGGTTTTAGGCAGAATTGCTGTGCGGATTCTTTCCTTGAGCCACATAAGAAAAAAACGGTGTCATGTTACAGCTGCAAACCACAAGGTGGTCCAAACAAAAGAGCTAAAGGGGACTCAAAGATGATCTGAGCGGCAAGAAAACCTCGGCATCTTATGTGGCTCAAGGAAAGAATCCGCACAGCAATTCTGCCTAAAACCTATGCAGCAACGACTGACTTGGCAAGGTACCTGCACTCACACACGGCACTCATCCTGCACGGGGACGTCCATCCCCGGCAGGAAGCAGCGGCCACTTGCACGCGCGACGGTAAACAGTGAACGCCCGTACATGAGACCGTTGCCACGCACCAAGGCAACGCTAATTTCGCGATATGCACTGCGCATAAACGCGGAACAATTAACGCGGCCCTGCGACGCAGCAACCTCCCCAAGCTGCTTCAGAAAACGCACAGCAGACGCACCCAAACAACCAAAAGACTCAACTGCAAAGGGCACAAAGGCATACTGCCCTGCATCTGCAAAGCGTCTGAAAGCACGCTTCTTCCCATCCTCTGCCGCTTTCGCAGCAGCGCCAGTGCGCGCGGACGCAGCATTGACGGCGGATTGACCCGCAGGATGGGTGACAACGACATCGACGATAGACAGCTCGCCGTCAGGCATGACAACAAGCACATCACCGCGATGTAGGCCCGCCCCATCGCCTTGCTGCGCTGACGCGCGCAAGTGACGGTATGGCGGCTCCATGCTGGAGGCGCAACCAGCGCGGCAGACGACACGGCGCACGGCCGAAGCCATGATGTTATGGCGCATCTGTGTCATCTTTGCCACGCTCTTGCACACCATTGCGTGGTCTGGGGAGGCCGCACTCCCCATGCCACAAGTGCATGGGGGTGGGGCGACGGTCGTGGGCACCCCCAAGCCCAAGCGGTGGCGGGCCCCGGTCACAAAGGCGTTATCACCCAAAGAGGTGGTTTCGCCAGGAGTGGCCAGCAGCCACGCCGACGCGACGGCTCCAGCGGCGCTGCGCAGCCTCGCGGCTGTGCGTTTCCCCTCGAGTGTGGTCGTGTCACACCCAGCGAGGAACGCCGCACCCTGCCGGTCGCCGAGGCAACGCCCAACATCACGTTGGGCCAACGGCAGGATGTCACGGATGGCCGACGCATCCATGGCACGGCTGCACTGCGGCCAACCACAGTCGGTGGCGCAGTCATCAAACACCTGCTGCCACAAGGCAAGCAGGGGGGCCCGACGAGCCCCGGCCAACGGCCGGAACTGCGCTGGGCCCTCAGCCAGAACCAGGTGCGCCGACGCGGCACCGGACAGGAAAGCCGCACGGGCTTCCACCTCGGTGACGGCCCGAAGGCCAAAGCCACCTTGGCGGGTGGGCAGCTGCAGCTGCACCAGTTCCGGGCCGCCGGCAACAGGCGGGGCGCCTGGCAAGCCGACAGGCCCATGACCGGTCGGGAGCTTGAAAAGCCCAGCCGCTGCAGCCAGCACAGCCTGTTCCAAGCGACGGGTGGCCGGAGCGAGCGTAGCCCACTCCACCGTACGCTGGAGATGCGCGAGCCGGACCGACAAAGAGGCCCGGAGCAGCAGAAACTGCGACTGCTTCGCCAAGGGCAGGGCGACAAGCTTTTGGACCAGGCCGACAACCTGATCCGAGCGCTTGGCCAGGCTGGAGGCACGGTAGCTCTCTGAGCCCAACGGAACACCCACCACGGTGATGCCATCCGGCAAACACCGCACACCCAAGGCATCAGCGAGACGCTCCAATGCTGCTGCATCGCCCCCATGCACACCGCACTTAGTGGGGCGCACACGGAGGCCGATGCTTCGCACGCTGTGCTCGCCCTGACCGCAGAGCTGCCGGAAAGCACGTTGCACGACGTCCGGCTTGCCCACGACATTGCAATCGTCAAGATATGCAATGAATGCCGCGGACGGCACAGACGCTGCCGCTCTTTCGAGTGGCCCGTGCAGAGCCAAAGCAAAGAGCAATGGCCCGAGCGGGTCTCCCTGCCGCACGCCGCAGCGAGAGAGAACCGGCTCTGTGCCTTCCGGCGCACCAATGACGTGGAGGGCGGACGGAGCACCGTACGCCCACTGCACCACAGGGAGCAGTTGTGGCATGCGCTCGCGTACCGCACCGAGCACCGCATTGCGGCTAACGGTGTTGAAGGCATTTGCCATATCCACCGAAAGCAACACATTTTGCGGGTCGGCTGCCAGAGCGGCAGAGATCGCGTGCGCTACCGCATCCACGCCACCGCGGGTGCCGACCCCGACCTGAAGAGGCGCGAGGCCGGCACCCACTTCGGCCCCCACTTCCGTCAAGGCGCATAACATCGCCAGACGGTACCACGCCTCACCAATGGCGATCGGCCTCACTCCACCCCCGGGCTTTTGCAAGCCCACCAGTGAGGACTCGAGAATGAAGCTGTTCCGGGGGAGGGCCCCCGCCAGAATCAGGTTCACGAACCGCAGGACGGCACGGAGACCCTCCTCTGTGGCTAACGCTGCCGCACAGATCATCTCGTATGTCCACCCGGTCGGGCCCCCTGCAGTGCCCCGGTTATGCGCCGAGACACGTGCCAGGACGGCGCAGAGGGCGTCTGCATTGATCTGCAGAGCGGGCTCCTCCGCGACCAGGTCCGTCGTGGGCTCATCCGGAGGGTGGAGCGCCCGGAGAGCCGCAATGACTTCCGGGTTGGTGACGTCGGCCAGCGGCTGCGCCTCAAGCGCACGCGCGCCTCGGCGAATACTGCCGGCCGACAAGTGCCGCTGTATGCGGGCAGCCAGGCGTTCCTGCTCTGGCATGCGCCGCCTACGGGCACCCTGCATGGCAGGACCTTCATCCTCCTCTTCCACGCGTTGCCCTTCCGCAATGCGTCGAAGGCGCGCCAGGACCCGGCGCGCCCGCGACCGCGACGCCCCCTTGTCAGCCAGGACGCGCTCTGGCAAGCGCGCCAAGGCATCCAACGCGTCAGTCAGCCGAGCCTGTGCCCCAACACCAGTGGCGTGGGCGACGGCATCAGCGACGTCCTCGAGAGCGCGAGTCACCACTCTGCTCCAGTCCGCGCGGACTGTCGCGGGCACGTTCTGGGGGATACGTGCCCGGCTAAGGGGTTGTCGCTGCTGCCGACCCGGAGGGTCTGGCAGCGCATTGCGAGCCCCAGGCTGTGCCCGAAGCCGGGCCTGACCAACCCTTCCCCCTCTGTGCCTCCGAGCCCCCGCGCGTTGGGCGGGCCGGGGGTTGCCACGCTGGTGATGTTCGCCGGCAGAGCCGGCGACACCCGCGCATCCCGGGACGTGCTCTGCGTCCCGAGCCGGCTCCGGGCTTGCCCGGCGCCGTTGGCTCGCCGCAGGATCGGATTCAGGCGACTCGTCGTCGCCTGCAGGCGCAGGGGGCGGACCCGAGGAAGGGGAGGCCATTGCAGCCTCAGCCGTGACCGCTGGTGGAGCGACAGTGGGCGCAGAGGCGGCTTGCGCCGCCTGTTGCACTACACCTTGCCGAGCCACCACGCGGGCACGTTGCGACCGCACCCGCGGCCTGTTCAGTGGCCGAGGTGCAGGCGCGCTGCACTCTGCGGCCGCCGTTCCCGGAGTACAGGGCGATCCAGACCCCGGGTCAGGCGGTGCACGAGCCGGCACCAACTGGCAGCTTGCCGTGTTTGCCGTCACAGGGCCCAATGGCGCACCCTCTGGCTGGTCAAGCGCCAGCTGGCTCCCCAACCCCGGTTCACTCGCAGACGTGAGTCTACGGCGTGGGGGAGGTGAGGTGGGGTGCAGTGGCTCTCTGGGGCCGACTCCACCTGCCACAACAGCAAGCAAACGGGA
>CAVVSC010000028.1:0-19952 GCA_963750785.1 uncultured beta proteobacterium
GACTTTGTACTCGACCCGCAATTGGTCTAGCCAGGCGGCACGCTGGGCGGGTTCGAGAAGGCTGACGATCTCCTCGACCAACTCAAGCTCGCGCCGATACGGGCTCTTCGAACCGCGCATCTCGCTCTCCAGGACCCGCATCAGCAGCTCGACACGATGTGCCTTGTGGAGAGGTGGCGCCGGAATTCTGGACAGCGGGATAAGTGGAAGCTCTGCGGCATCAACCCGGGCCCGAGGCCCGAGAATGCAGGATGAACATGAGCAAGAGACCCCGCAGGAACCACTCGCCGATCTTCAAGGCCAAAGTGGCGATCGACGCCATCAAGGGCGAGAAGACACTGGCCGAGCTGGCTAAGTTGCACGATGTGCATGCAAATCAGATTGTGGATTGGAAGAACCAACTGCTGACC
This sequence comes from uncultured beta proteobacterium, assembly GCA_963750785.1. Taxonomy (GTDB): domain Bacteria; phylum Pseudomonadota; class Gammaproteobacteria; order Burkholderiales; family Burkholderiaceae_C; genus Rubrivivax. The sequence continues at coordinate 411 of CAVVSC010000028.1, forward strand.
CGGGCGGCGAGCGTGTTTGGCACGGACATGGCCGCTGGCGCGCCGCCGGTGGACCTGAAGGAGTTGCACGCAAAGATCGGACAGCTGGCCTTGGAGAATGATTTTTTGGCCGGCGCGCTCAGCAAGGCGGGCATGCTGAGCGTAAAGCGATGATCGACCGAGATCACGCACTGCCAATCACGCGACAAGTGGAGCTGGTGGGCATCAGCCGGGGCAACGTGTACTACTTGCCGCGCATGGCATCCGAGGCCGATCAGCGGCTGATGAAGCGCATCGATGCGCTGAACCTGGCGCACCCCTTCGCGGGCAGCCGGATGCTGCGCGACATGCTCAACCGGGAAGGCTTCGAGGTCGGTCGCCGGCATGTGGGCACGCTGATGCGGCGCATGGGCATCGAGGCGTTGTACCGCAAGCCCAACACGAGCAAGAAGCACCCGACCCACAAGGTCTATCCGTACCTGCTGCGCGGGCTGACGATCGATCGCGCCAATCAGGTCTGGGCCACCGACATCACGTACATCCCGATGGCGTGTGGCTGGGTCTACCTGTGCGCCATCGTCGACTGGGCCAGCCGGCGCGTGCTGTCGCACAGGGTATCGATCAGCATGGACGCCTCGTTTTGCCTGGAGGCGCTGGAGGAGGCGTTCGCCAAGTACGGGCAGCCCGAGATTTTCAACACAGATCAGGGCAGCCAGTTCACCAGCGATGACTTCACGGGGGCGCTGAAGGCCCGTGGCGTGGCGATCAGCATGGACGGCAAGGGGGCATGGCGGGACAACGTCTTTGTTGAGCGGCTATGGCGCTCGATCAAATACGAAGAGGTCTATTTGCACGCCTACGACTCGGTGGGCCAGGCCAAAGCGGGAATCGCGCGGTACATCAATTTCTACAACACCGCGCGGCCGCATTCTTCGCTGGACAAGAAGACACCGGACGAGTTCTACTTCGCGACGCTGCCGGCGATCAAACAGGCAGCTTGAGCGGTGAACACGAGTTGCCCACCGCGTCGGTCAGTCGGTACGTCGCAAGCGCCGACCAACCGCCGCCGTGGACAACTCTTCACCGATGCCAGACCCGCAGGGCTCCACTTAGGAAATCAGTTCCTCTGTTCGGACAACCGGGGCCACCTCATGGCGTGGGTCCAACTTCCGGGCCATGTCGGCCAGAACTCCGTCACGGCAGTATGCCGGCGGCTGCACCAAGGCCAGTGCTTCTTCCCAGCGCGCCTCAGAGCACAACACCTCGGCCCTCAGCGAAACATCCCTCTGCCCGGCGCCTGGCCCGTTGACCCGGCCGAGAAACGGCAGCCTTGTTGATTCCTGCTTCATCGCCGCTTCCTCGCGTGCCTGAAGCACAGCCTGCAGTTCGTCGCGCAGGGCCTTAACCTCCCGCCCGGCCGCCGCGCCGGCCTGGAGCGCCTGGCGGTATCTCTCGACACTCGGGCTTTCGTCGAAGCGGCGCCTGCGCAGCACCAGCGCCTCCTCGACCCAGTCGTCCCGCTCGTAGCACCGCAGCAGGTCCTCCTGCAGCCGCGAATCCTCCGGGAAGGCCTTGCAGCCCAGCTCCGCATTGGAGAAGGCTTCGCGCAGCCGACCGTGCCGTTCGAGGTACTCCGTCACCTGGTGATAGCCCGCCGCCTCGGACAGGTCCTCACGCATCACCGCCAGCGCGCCGTCGATGTCGCCCATGGCATCCAATTGCGCCAGATGCATGCGTTCGAGAGTCCACAGCCGCACGTCGCGTTCGGTGTCGCGCTCGATCGGTGGCAGTCGCTGTCTGCGGGTCCCGGTCTCGGCGACCTGAGCGTCGTGCTCGGCCTTGGCGGCGACCGTGGCGTCCTTGGCCTGGCGCCAGCGTTCGGCCAGCGCCTTGCGGTAGCGGGTGAGGGCGGGCACGCCCATCGCGGCCTCCGCCGCCGCGGTGTCGAAGCACCCGAACGGATCGTCCAGCAGCAGTTGCAGGTAAGCGTCACCGAACGCGGCCGGCTGGGGGCCGGCGCGCTCGAGGGCGGCCACCCACTCGGCGCCGATCGCCTGGATCAGGCCGCCGATGCTCCCGTCAGAGTCGTCCGCCTGCATCAGCACGGCCCAGCCGCGGCGCATGGCGTGCAGGCACAGCGCCACCGCACCGGCCGGGTCCTGCGCGCGGGCCTGGGCCAGCAAGGGCAGCACCGCTTCGGCGCGATGCACGTAGGCGTGGCTTTCGCGCCAGGAGACGAAGCCTTGGCCAGGAGACAGGATCTCGGTCACCAGCGCTTGCAGAGCCTTCGGGTCGGCCGCTCCATCGCGGGTTTCGCTGAGCTTGCGCCACTGCTGTAACTCGCGCGCGATCTCGTGATCACGATCGGCCAGGTCGAGCAGCCGGCTGGCCAGTACGGCTGCGTCCTGGCCTTGCAGGAAGTCTTGCAGAGCCTGGCGACGGTCCTGAACCGTCCTCGCCCGCTTGACGCCGGCCTGCACCTTCATGCGCGCCTCGTCGTCGACCGCCGGCACCACGCCACTCAGCCGGTCGCGCCAGACCAGCGCCAGGGCTACCTGGTGCTTGCAGAACCAGCCGTCCTGGGCGTTCGCGCAGTCGCAGGCGCCTTCCACCTCGCCTTCGTGGATCCACACCTCGGTTTCATAGGTGTCGCTGCCGGCGACCTGCGCGTAGATGGCCGGGGTATCGCCGGGCTCTTCCGACAGCACTTGCACGGCGCCGGAGGTGGCGTAGGTCTTGCCGCGCTGGAAGATCGCAGCGCTGCTGGCGCGACGCAGCGCGCTGTCGCTCAATGCCGCGATCAAGGCCGGGGTTTCGTGATGCGGGGTGGGCGGGTCGGTATTGCTCATGCTGCGCCCATCGTAGGGGGTTGACGGAGCGCGGCACCAACTCGCGGACGCGCGCAGTCGAGAGCCGTCGATGCGCGCGACGTTGCGCATGCCCGGGGGCAGATGGAGTGATCCGGCGCCAACCCAGGGGTTGATGAGCCGGATTGTCGCGAGAGCATGAATCGTCGGAATGTCCCGACGCCCATGAAGGAGCGCTGTCATGGCCCCTCCCAACGCACAACGCGTTCTCGTCGAGCAAGGCGGCTCGATCGCCGCGCCGACCCTCCTGGGGCAAGGCCCCGTCCGCATCCCCACCGGCGGCAGGATCCGCGCCGGCATCAAGGTGCTCACGCGCAAGGCGGCCGAGCAGCCCAAGGCGCAGGCGATCTACGACCAGGGGGTGGCCACGGGCCAATCCTTCGAGCAGATCGAGCGCGCGATCGCCGAGGCCTTGCCCGATCTGAAGACGCCGCTGGTGCCGCGCAACGTCCAGTGGTTCACGGTGCGGGCGCAGGACTTCCCGAATCCGGAGATTGCCGAGCAGATTCTCCAAGCCCATGGCGAGGACCGGGGCGAGGGCCGTCGTCTCTACCGATTCCCGGTGATGTTTCCGACGGACCACTGGCAGACGGTCATGCCCCACGAACTCGCAGCCTGGGGAACGCACGAGAAGCACTTCTGGTCGCAGTACTCGACCGACGGCCGGGTCCGCCATTGCATGACCCATGCACCGGTGCCCGTCGACGACACCGGCCGACGCACCATCCGCCTCTTCGGCGGGCGCAAGACCGTGCCTCGCGATGCCAACGGTGGCGTCTGCGAGCCAGAGTCCTGCCATGAGTACCAGCAGCGCCAGTGCAACCTGAGCGGCCGCTTCCTGTTCTTCATCCCCGGCATCCGCTCGATCAGCGCGTTCGAGCTGCACACCAACAGCTTTTACGCGATGAACGCGGCGATCCGGAAGTTCGAGACCGTGGGCTTTCTGCGCGGCGGACGCATCTCGGGCTTCCTGGACCGGCAGCGCACGCCGTTCTACCTGACCAAGACGCTGATGGAGGTGGCCCACATCGACGAGCAGGGGCGTGCCGTGCGCGTGCCGCAGTGGATCATCGACCTGGAGGCGCCGGTGGACGTGACCACCTTGCTCCGCGAAAACGAGGACATCGAAGCCACGCTCGTGCAGGCGAACCTGGCGAGCCAGATCCTGGAGAGCGATCGAAGGCTGTCCCGCGCAGAGTCGGTGACGGCCGTCGCGCTCGAAGCGCCGAGCCCGGCCGTGGTGATGCCTGCGTCCGTCGAGGCACCACTGCGCGCAGGACACCCGACCCTCGAGCAACTGATGGCCCGCGTGCAGGCCGGCGGGATCCCCGCTGACCTGTACCAGACCTATGCCGATCGCAGGTGGGGCACGGGCTGGAAGATCAATCCGCATGGACGGGCCCGGGCCTGGAACGAGCTCGAGCGCTACCGCAACGACCCGCAGGGCTACCTCGACAAGATCGAGAGCGAACTGCAGGCGGCGTCGTGAGGGTGGACGACATGATCCGCGTTGCGCACTTCTCTGACCTGCACTACGGCACCCGGACGCTGGTCGAAGCCGACCGCTGCTTCGGCGCTGCGATCGACCGGGCCATCGCTCTGGGGGTGGAGGCCGCGGTCATTTCCGGGGACGCTACCGACCACCCGTTGGACCTTCATGCCCCGGCGGCGGTGCGATTGATCGCCCAGGTTCGACGGCTGGCCGATCACTGTCCGGTGCTGCTGCTGCAGGGCACGTACTCGCACGAACCTCCGGGCACGCTGGCGGTCTTCCGCCTGCTGGGTGGACGCCATCCGGTGCACGTCGCCGACCGCATCGGGCAGGTGGCGCTGACGGTGCGCGGTGAGTGGATCGAATCGAAGGGATGGTGCTTCGATGCGGTACCGCCGGATGCTCGTGCGCTGTTCAGCTGCGTGCCGACGGTCAACAAGGCGGCGGTGGCCGCAGTGGTCGGTCCGGCGAAGGCCGCACAGGCGGTGGGAGAGAACCTGGCGGACCTGCTGCGCGGCTATGCGCCGATTCATCGCGCCGCCCGAGCGCAGGGCTTGCCCACCATCGGCGTTTCGCACGGCACGGTGTTCGGCTGCATCAGTGAACACGGTGTGCCGATGGCGGGCTTCGACCACGAGTTCACCACGGGTGCGCTGCTCGGTGCCGAGGCCCAGGCTTTCATGCTCGGGCACATCCACCGGCATCAGTCGTGGGTAGTTGACGGCGCGGCGGGGCAGCAGTGCATCGCCTACCCGGGTTCCATCGGCCGCTTTCACTACGGCGAGGAAGGTGACAAGGGATTCCTGCTCTGGGACGTCGGTCCCGACGGGGCGCACTGCGCGTTGGAGCCGACGCCGGCACGGCGCACGCTGGACATCGTGTTCGAGGGCAAGCCCGACCTCGACGTGCTGCGATCGGTGGTCGAACAACAGGAGCTCAGCGGAGCGTTCGTCCGGGTGCGCTGGGTGGTCGCCGACGAAGACCGGCACGAGGTCGATCGGGCGGCGATCCTCCGCCTGCTGGCGGGAGCGGCGGAGGCGAAGCTGGAGGGGAGGATCGTGCCGGTGGTGCGCAGCCGGGCGCAGGGCATCTCGCGCCTGGCGAGCCTGGACGACAAGGTGCGGGCCTGGGCGGCGGCCACCGGCGTGAACCCGACACCCTTGCTGGCGTGCCTGGCGAAGTCGATCGCCGCTCCTCCGCAAGACATCGTCGAACACGCGCTCCGGTTCGACGAGGCGTCGGCGGAGTCGGACCTTGACGACGAACGAAGCGAGGACAGACTGGTCGTTCATCCCGTTGGAGCAGAAGAATGCAACCACTCTCACTGACGCTGAAAGGCTTCCGGGGCATCCGCGATGGCCTCGGGCGCGATGCGCTGACCCTGGAGCTGGAACGGCTGGCCGACGGTGCCGAGCTGGTCGCCATCGCCGGAGCCAACGGTCGCGGCAAGACCACCGTGATGGACAACATGCACCCGTACCTGACGATGCCGTCGCGAGCGGCCGTCGCTGGCCCCGGTGGCTTCTCCTACTACGACCATGTCTGCCTGCCCGAGAGCGAGAAGGACCTGACCTGGGCACACGCCGGCCGTAGCTACCGCTCGCAGGTCGTTGTCCGCACCAATGGCCGGCGCAAGACTGAGGCGTTCCTGTTCGCGCTCGACCAGGAGGGTAGGTGGAGTCCGGTCGTGCTGGACGACGGCACCGTGTCGGATGGCAAGGTGGACACCTATACCCGTTGTGTCGATGCCATCTGCGGCAGCGCCGAGACGTTCTTCACATCCGTGTTCTCGGCGCAGGGCAAGCGGCAGTTGAGCGCCTACCGCAACGGCGAGATCAAGACCCTGCTGGCCGACCTGCTGGGGCAGGAAGCGATACGGGCGCAGGGGCTGCGGGCGGCAGAGACAGCGCGTTTGCTCAAGGCCAGCGTCGGCGCCATGCGACAGGAGTTGGCCGGCGTGGACGAAGAGGGGCTGCGCATTGCGAACGAGCGTGGCCGATTGCAGGGAGCCGAGGACCGCGTGGCCCGGTGCCTCTCTGAGCGACAGGCGGCGCAGGCAACCCTTGAAGTCGCACGACAGCAGCAGGCGCAACTGCTGGCCGAGCAGGACCAGTCGCGAAGCACCGAAGCGCGCCGCTCGCAGCTGCAGGGCGAGTGTGTTGCAGCCAACCAGTCCAGCATCCAGGCCATCGAGGCGCTCAAGGCGCAGGACCGGGGCGAGCAGCAGCGGCTGGATCGCCTGCAGCAGCGCGTCGCGCACCGCACATCGCAGGAACGCAGCCGCTGGAGCGCGTTGCAGGATCGCCGATGCAAGTGTCTCGACGCCCTGAAGCAGGCGCAGGTCGTGCGTCGTGCCGAGAGGCGCCTGCCTCTGGCCGAGATGGTCCTCGCGGCACGTGCGGCACGGGTGACTACCTGGCGCCGGCAGGTTCAGTGCCTGACCGAGTGCCAGGGCGCCATTCGCACGGTCGAACAAAAGCTCTCGGCAACCCTGCGCGAGGCGGGACAGGCAGCGATCAGGGCGGACGACCTGGCGCGTCGCTTCGGTCTGACGAATGCCGTGCCCTGCGCCGGCACCGACCTGCAGGGTCAATGCCAACTGCTGGGTGATGCGCGGGAGGCCAGTACCTTGATCCCGAGCGCCCAGGCCGCGATGGCCCGCCTGGCGCGCGAGAAGGCATCGATCGACGCGGAACTGGCGACGCTGCGGTCGCAACGGGAGGCGCTGGCCGGCGCGCCAATGAACCTGTCACGGGTCGAAGTCGAATGTGAACGCGCTCGCGCACGGGTCACACGGCTCGCGCAATGGTCCGCCAAGTCCGCCGAGATTGCGCAGGCCCGTGCGGCCCTGACCGAGGTCGACCAGGAACTGGCTGCGGCTGCATCGCCCGGTGCAACCGATGGGCAACCCGTGGAGACGACCGAGGAACAGGCGGAGCGCCACCAGATCGACGCCACGCGGCAGCAGATCGCCAACCAGATCGAGCAGCAGTCGCACCAACTTCGCGCGACGCTGGACCGACTGCATGCGGCGCTGGGCGCCATGCCCGCTGCCTTTGATGTGCAGCGACTGACTGAAGCGAAGTCGGCCATGGACCAGGCGGCGCGCGCGGCGGTTGCAGCCGAAAGGACTCACCTGGACGCGTTGCGGGATGCCGAGGCGCTGGCGGGCTTGACGCTGCAGGCGGCAGCCGTGGCAACGCGACAAGCCCGAGCGGCGAGCCGTATCGCCCGTGTCGAGACCGAACTGAGCAACTGGAACCTGTTTGCCCGGTGCATGAGCAACGACGGGCTGATCGCACTGGCCATCGATGACGCGGGCCCGTCCTTGTCGGGGTTGGCCAACGACCTGCTGCTGGCCTGCTACGGCACCCGCTTCACGGTGTCCATCCTGACCTTGCTGGAGACCGGCAAGGGCGATCAGAAGGAGGGCTTCGACATCGTCGTGCACGACGGCGAGTCGGACGAGAGCAAGAGCGTCGGCCTGATGAGCGGCGGCGAGAGGGTCTTCGTCAACGAGTGCCTGATCCGGGCGGTGGCGCTGTACCTTGCACAGCACACCGGGCGGCAGTACGACACGCTGTTCTCCGACGAGGCCGATGGACCGCTCGATCCAGAGCGCAAGCGCATGTTCATGGCGATGAAGCGGGAGGTGCTGAAGCTCGGTGGCTATGCGCGCGAGTTCTTCGTGTCGCAGACGCCGGAGTTGACGGCCATGGCTGACGCGGTAATCGACCTGGATATCCTGGTTGCCGCAGGTGGGTGCAGAGCAACCGCATAGTCAGTTGTACGAAAGTGGCTCGCGGGTGACAAATCGAGCGTCGGCCTACTGGAGGGATCTGACTGGTCGCTCCCGGCCATCGCAGACGTTGGCTGGTGCTCTCCGGACCTGTCCTCCATGTCACGCCAGTAGGGGGAACTGTGGTGAGCGTCGTCGTTAGTGACTCGAAGTCCAAGAGCGCCTGACGATCTACATCCAGAAGGCCGCAGCCCATTGCCCCTTGGCGAAGTCCAGTCGTACCCGTTTTGGCGCCAGCCTTCGCACGGCGGCAGTCTCCAACTCGATTTCTGGCTGACGCCCGAGAGTCTCGGCGGCGTCCATCGTGCAAGCCGTCGATGTCACCGCACGAAAGTACAACTGCAGCTTGTCCGCCACCTGGATCGTTGCGCGTGCCGGCGCCTCGTCGTGGAAATGCACGAACTTCTTGACCAGGCAGGAGAAGTAGAGCTCGAGTTCGAGTACCAACGGGTGCGACCGATCGGCGAGCTTCTGCGCAGCGGATCGGGTCCAAACGACGATCACCGGTTTGCCATTGACCGATACGGTTGTTGTCGAATCGCCTCGAGGAATCACGGGGGTCATGCTCGTTCGGTCCATGTTTGACGGCTGGCTACGAGTGCGAAGTCCCGTGTGACGCCCCTTCGGGCAACATCGCGAGCAAAGGCGAATACCCGACCTCGCGCAGGGCTTGCCCGCGAGCGGCATACACATCGCCCGACCCTTTCACGCCATGCCCCTCGAGCAATCGGTTCATGAAGTTGAAGAGGCACACCGTGAGGATGGCGTCGTGCAGGTCACGCTCCGTCCAGCCGGCCGCGAAGATCGCATCGACATGGCGTTGCAGAGCCTTGGTGGGCGTCAGCGTCAGGACGCGGGCGTACTCCAGTAACGGCTTGAGCTTCGCATCGACCGGCGCATTGTCGACGTCGACGAGCAGTGCTTCGATGAGCGACTCCTCCACGCCGAAGGCCTTGGCCGTTTCCTTGTGAACTCCGAAGCAGTATTGGCAAGCGTTCAGACCTGAAACGAACGCGGCGATCAGTTCCTTTTCCCGGGCCGTCAACTGCGAGTCGGTTCGCAGCGCGGCGCTGTGGAACTCGATCAAGGCGCGCCCCGCCGCCGGGTTGAGCGCGAGGATGTGTCGTACGCCGGCGTCGTCGGGGAGCGAGGGGAAGAAAGGCACGGCGGTCTCCGAGGGGTAGTCAACGATGAAGCGTTGGCCGTCAGCGCCGGGTGAGGCGCCGGCTCTGGTGCGAGTCACCCGCCGCCGCGCTGTGTGGCGAGGTCGAAGCGGCGTTGCACCTCGCGGCGGCGCTCCGGCGCCAAGCCGGTGTACTCAAACCGCACCTGCAGGCGGGGAATCTCCAGCAAGGCAATCTTGCGCATGGGTAGTGTCTGCCATTTCAGCCTGAGCGTTCCATCGGTGAACACGGCGAGGATGACCCCGCCCGCCGCGTCGGCCTCGACAACAGCGCCTGGCAGCGCGACGGGCAGGCAACGCATCAGGTCCGCAAGGGTGCAGCCCATGATGTGTTCGAACTCGGCCGGTACATTTTCAGGTGTCATAGGCTGTACGGGTGACGGCGACGGGACAGGGTGCCATGGCCAGGGCGACGATCATCGCCCGGGAGTCGCTCAATGCCGGAGTCGGGTTCGCTCGCGCCCGCGAGTGGGCACCGCCGGTCGAGGCGATGCCTTGCGCCCCGGCGAACCGCCGGAACCTTCGATCAATCGACCTTGTAGGCCGAGAAGACGGCGTCGACCGGCGTCGCGAAGGCGTGGTTGCTGTAGTTGCTGAGCGTCTTCACGGCAATGGCCAGCACGATGTAGAGCACGTCCTTTTCCTGGAAGCCGGCGCTCAGAAAGGCCTGTACGGTGGCGGGGGTGGGGCGGCCCTGGGTCTTGACCATTTCGGCGGTCAATGCATACAAGGCTGCGAGACGGGTGTCCGGTATTGTTTTGCCAGCGCGAATGGCCTGCAGCACGTCGGCAGGCACTCCCGACTTCTTGTCGGCGATCATGCTGTGGGCGGCCGTGCAATAGGTGCAGCCGTTCACCTGACTGACGGCCAGGAACACCACTTCCTGCTCGGCGGGCTTGAGGCCCGACTCGGACCGAAACAGCGCGTACCCGTGCAGGTAGGTGCTCAGCACGGCCGGCGCGTTGACCATGTTGGCGTACATGTTGGGCAGGAATCCGACCGCCTTGACCGCCTTGTCGAGGATTTCCTTCTGAGCATCGTTGGCGGTGGCAGGGTCGATCGCGTGCAGGGTGTGAAGGATGGGGCTGGCAGACATGAATTGGTCCTTGATTGGGGTGACTCGACCGGCGTATCGCCGCGCGCTTGCGCGGGCGCCGTTCAGGCCCTCATGCTATGGAGCTCGGCCGTGCGAACGGATACTGCGCGTCGCGCATTCATGACCGGGCGTCTTGCGGCGCTCGCGAAGTCGAAGCATGGGCCTATAACCGCGGACTCGGGGCAGCGGTTCCAATAGGCGGCCCGGCAAGCAGGAGACATCGAGGTGACCACGACTGTGCAACTGTCGACGTTGACTTGTCCCGCCTGTGGGCATGCCGAAAGCCTCACCATGCCGACGGACGCTTGCCAATGGTTCCATGAATGCTCTCAGTGCCATATCGTGCTTCGACCCAAAGCCGGCGACTGCTGTGTCTTCTGCTCCTACGGGTCGGTGCCATGCCCGCCCGTGCAAGCTGCGGGCAAGGGGTGCTGTTCCTGATCGAAGCTTGCAAGCCAGCCTGACGTTCGCTCGAGCCTCGACCCGAGGGCAGGACGCATCAGGACGATGGCGATTGCGTGTCTTCGACCTGCCGCAACCAGTGCGTCGGCGCCTGCCCGATCTTCCGGATGAAGGCGCGTGTCAACGCGCTGGCGCTGCCATAGCCGACGTCGAGGGCGACGTGCTTCAGCGGCTTGCCCGCGCGCAGCATGCCTTGGGCCAGGGTGACCCGCCATGACGAGAGGTATTCGGCCGGCGTTTCGCCGACGACTTCGCGGAAGTGAACAGCAAAACGTGCACGCGACATGCCGGCCAGGCTGGCCATGTCCGACAGTTCCCATGGACGCGTGGCATCTTCGTGCAGGGCCACCAGCGTCTTGGCCAGGCGCGAGTCGGCCAGCCCCGCCAGAGTGCCGCCTTGTGTCAGGCCCTTGTCCAGGCAATGGCGCAGCAGGCGAATCAGCAGCAGTTCGCACAGGCGATCCAGCGCGGCCTGGCGCCCGCACTGTTCCTTGAATGCCTCGTCATACAGCAAGTCCAGCAATGCCGGAGTGCCGGGCAGATCCACCAGCCGAACGAGCACCATCGGGGGCAGCGAATCCGTGATCGGGTTGTGTCCCCCACCGCCGAACTGGATCGACGCACAGACCACATCGGCACCATCGCGGTCGTCCGCAATCAACCGGTGGGCGTCTGGGCGGGGCAGGAACAACAGCGTGGGCTCGGTGATCGCCAACTTGCCTTCGGCGCCACCGGTCAAGGTTACCGGTCCACGCTTGATGAGGTGGACGTGACCGCGCTGTGCGTCGCGCTCGAAGTGGTGAATGCCGCAGATCCGCCCCGAGTAAAAGACCCCCGCGCTAAGCGAGAAGCGGTGCAACAGCAGGGAAAGGCGGTCCATCGCGTCGGAGCGTTCAGTCAGCACGATGGTAGTTCAGGGCGTCAGTCGTTGCCGCAGTGCGATTGCGGATGGACTGGGCCCCGGCCTTACCGACAACCGAGGCTGGCGCGGCTGCTCGCCTGCTTGAAGTACCTTTGCGATGATTCGCTTCACGGCAGCGTCGCGCCGCCGACACCTCGCGACCGCGGCGCTGGCCGCGGGCCCGGAGCCGGTCGTCGCTACGCCGGTTCGCGCCCACACCGGAGTCAATCCGGATGCGCAACAGCCGGCCCGCATTCCGGGCCGGTGTCGCGCATCACGGGGCAACGCCTGCGCTGCGCGCCACCAGAGCAGCGGTGGTGTCGGCACTGGCACTGCGATGAGCCTGCGGGTCGTCACCGGCTTCACCGTAGGACAGGCGCTCGCCACGCGCGATGGCGGCCATCAACTCCCCGCGGACCTCCGCCCGCGTCAGCGTCGAGACGAAGTTTTCCATTTCGGGGGCACGGCTGGCTTCACCCTGCGAGGACTGCCACCCGTCGGCGATCGCGGCCCTCAGTTCGGCCTGGACCTGGGCACGGGTGCGCGTGGAGACGAAGTTGTCGATTTCGGGGGCAAGCGTTGCCTCCTGCGCGAACGAGGTGAGCGTGGCGAGTGTCAGGGCAACGGCAGTGATGAGCGTCTTCATGGTGGTTCCTTCGGATGAACGGTTGGGCCACCTTGGCCCGCGTCAGCGTTGCGGATTGCAGTGCTGACATTGATTTGGACGCGTCCCGACCGCAGAACGTGACGAAGAAATGTGCAGACACACGGAGGCCCCGCCGGGGAACGCGAAAGCGGCTGCGGGCGCCGAGGCGCCCGCAGGGAAGGTGTGAGGGCGCGCGGCGAGCGCACCGGCGATGTTCAGCGTGGTGGCGCGGCGGGGCGGTCGTCGTCCATTTCCAGGCCGTTGGAGAACAACTCGGCCGACGCGGCATGCACGCCCTCGAGTTGCTGCGCCACGTGGCTGCAGTTGTCGCACATCGACAGGTGCAGGCGCAGGCGGATCTCGTCGAGCAGGCCCAGCGGTTCGTCCAGCCGCTGCGACAGCAGTTCGGCCACACGCTTGCAGGAATACGTCAGGTTCATGCCGTGGTCTCCTTTCCGATCCAGTCGCGCTGCATGCAGCCGCGCAGCGCCATGCGCGCGCGGTGCAGGATGGTCCTGCAGTTCTCGGCGCTCACACCCACGCGCTGGCAGATTTCGGGGGTCTCGAAACCCAGCCATTCGCGCATCATGAACACGCGCCCGGTCTGGCGCGGCAGGTGGCTCAGGCAGCGCTCCAGCACCGTCATCATCTGGCGCTGCTCGGTGCGATTGTCGGGCTGCTGCCAGGGCGGTATCGCCTCGGCGTAGGCGCCCTCGCCGTTGTAGAGGCCATCCACGGCTTCACCCAGCGTGTCGTCGTCGGCCTTGAACTGCACCATGCGCCGGCGCTGCGGCGAGCGGTACCAGTCGGCGACCTTGTTCTTCAGGATCGCCATGGCCCAGGTCAGCAGAGTCGATTCACCGCGCCGCCGCGTGTGCTGTTCGATGACGGTGATCAGCGTGTCCTGCACCAGGTCTTCGGCCAGGCTGTCGTCGTGCAATGCAAAGCGGGCGTGGCGCAGCAGCCGGGTGCGCAGCGAGGCCAGTTGCGGCTCCAGCGCGGCCTTGTCGTCCGCGGGCGGGTCGGGCGGCGGCAGCCGCGTTGGGGGTGGGTTCGGATGGGCCAGGCTCATGGGGGGGTCTCCGTGACGGTGGGGGTGCCCGTGAGCACTCAAGGTCTGGGGCCTTCGGCCTCGTGGCAGCCGGCGGGCGAGCAGGCCAGCGCGGGCATGGGCAGGCGCGCTCGGCGCAGGGCCCACAGCGTGCCGGCCGTGCCGGCCAGCATGGCAGCGTAGGCCGCGGCGGCGGGCAGCGTGATCGTGGGCAGGGCCACCAGCAGCAGGGTGTCGTTGCCACCCGGCACCAAGGCCGCGCCCGCCCCCATCAGCAATCCGCCCGCGCCGTGGCGCAGCGCCTGGCTGGCGCTGGCGGGCAGGCGCCAGCGGAAGGCGCCACGCTGCCAGGACGACAACAGCATGCCGGCCACCACGGCCAGCACCAGCACGCCACGCCAGGCCGTGGGCGCCGGCGAGGCGTCGGCCGCGCCCACGGCGTGCAGCACGCTGCTGCGCAGGTGGTTGGTGTAGCTCCACGCGCCTTGCGTGGCGTAGAGCAGGCTGGCGGCCAGGCCCATCACCGCCGCCGCGGCCGACAGGTGGTAGGCCGGCGCCAGCGGCCCGTGGCGCAGCAGCCAGCGTGCGGCCGGGCGGGCCGAGGCGCGCGCCGCCTGCCTGGCGCGGCGCAGCATCGTGACCAATTGCCACAGCACCCACAGCGCCAGCCCGCTCAGCAGCCACGGCGCCAGCGTGGGCCAGTGCGTCCAGACCGAGGGTACGGGCACCAGGGCCAGGCCCGCGTGGCCGGGGGCCAGGGCCCAGGCCGCCACACCGGCGACGAAGCCGACGAGCGCGGCCAGCATGCCCAGTTCGCCGTCGGCCAGGCGGTGCAGCGTCGACAGCGAACAGCCGCCATTGAGCGCTGCGCCCACGCCGAAGAGCGCGCCACCGGCCAGCGCCCAAGCGACGGGGGTGCTGCGCAGCACCGGGGGCAGCGGCCAGCCGAAGAACAGCACGCCGGCACCCGTCAGCGTGGCCATCCACAGCACCGCCTGCAACAGGCTGCCCAGCATGTGCGCGCTGCCCGGGCCCATCAGTTCGGCCACCGCACGCACGTTGCACAGGCTGGCGCGATGGGCGGCAAAACCGATCAGCGCCGCGCAGGCCAGCGCCACGCCCTGCAGGCCCATGGCGGCGTGCGCGGCCTGCGCGGCTGGGTCTGCGGGCAGGTTCATTTTGGCGCCTGCAGCACGTCGGTCTTGGGGTGGAAGGCCACCCACGCGAACCAGAAGACCAGCGTGCCCGGCAGCAGCTGGCCCTGCGCGTCACGCACCTCGGCCGTGGCGTGCCGGCGGTCGTAGCGGATGCGCAGCGCCTGGCCGCCCACGGTGTCGCGCAGTTCACCGCTGCCGCGCAGGATCTGGTCCAGCGTGGCCAGCGGGTAGGCCATGGCGCTGTCGCCCACTCGCACGCCCAGCACCCAGGCCTTCAGCGGCAGGCGCGCGTCGCGGTGCTGCACGTCGAACATCAGGCGCGGCACGCGGTCGTAACCGGCGTAGGGGTCGCGGCTGTAGTCGCGTGTGTGGCCCGTGGCGGTGGACAGGACCTCGGTGGCGGGGTGGCGCCGGCGCCAGTCGGCCCAGCTGGTGTGGGTCAGCGGCACAGCCACGAGGGTGGCGCCCTTCAGCGGCCCGGCCACGGCGCGGCCCATGATCTGCGACCACAGCGACTGCGTGGCGCGGTCGTAGAGCAGCACGTCACTGTTGTAGAGCAGGCCCGACACGCCGAAGCCGGCACGGCCCGCACCGGCCATGCCGCGCGTGGCCGGCGGCGGCTCGAAGGCCATGCCGGTGCCGCACAGCGGGCAATAGGTGACGACCACCGGCTGCGTGCCGAAACGGTCGTTGACCACTTCGTGCCAGTTCAGGATGCGCACCGGATAGGCACGGGCCACGCCATCACGCTCGATGCCGAGCACGCGGTCATCAGCGGCCAGCGCGGCGCGCTCGGCGCTGACGAAGCGCGGCTGGTCGATGGCCGGTATGCCGTCCCGCGGCGGACCGCCCTTTTCGATGGCCT
Source organism: uncultured beta proteobacterium (assembly GCA_963750785.1). Taxonomy (GTDB): domain Bacteria; phylum Pseudomonadota; class Gammaproteobacteria; order Burkholderiales; family Burkholderiaceae_C; genus Rubrivivax. Next base: position 15,909 of record CAVVSC010000028.1, read on the forward strand.
GCACGGGCACCGATGCACCGGCCAGGTCGAAGCCGTTGAGCACCGGCTCGGCCTGGGCTGCCACCAGGCTGCAGCCCAGCAGCAGGGGGGCCAGGAAGCGGGGCAGGCGATAAGGCTTCATGGGGGCGCGCACGGTTCGTGGATGTGGCGACGAGGCCCCGGGTGTGAAACGCTGGTGCGCTGCAAGTGCCGCGTTCTGCTCACAGCCCGGGCCGACCCCGTCTGAGCATTCGACGCGCGAGACGTCCGATTCATTACAACGGGCTGGCCGCGCTGGCCGCGCTGACCGACAGCGGCAGCAACCAGACGCTGCCGCCAGCCCGCTTCGGCCGCGCGCTGCGGTGTTCTTCGTGCCGCCCTCAGGTCGTGCCCGTGCTCGCGTCCTTGGCCGCCTTGCCGTGGCGCCGCACCGGTGCGCGCATCAGCACGAATTCCTCGGCCGCCGTCGGGTGCACGGCCACCGTGCGGTCGAAGTCGCCCTTCGTGGCGCCGCAGGTCAGCGCCACCGCCAGGCTTTGCACGATCTCGGGGGCGTCGGCGCCGATCATGTGCACACCCAGCACGCGGTCGTTCAGGCCGTCGACCACCAGCTTCATGTAGGTGCGCGCGGCGCTGCCGGCAAAGGCGGCTTTCATCGGCCGGAAGTCGGATTCGAAGACGTCCACCGGGCCGAGCCTGGCGGCGTCGGCTTCGCTCAGGCCCACGGTGGCGATGGGCGGGTCGGTGAACACCGCGCTGGCCACGTTGCGGTGGTCCACCCGTGCTGGGCGGCCGCCGAATTCGCTGTCTGCAAACGCGCGGCCTTCGGCGATGGCCACCGGCGTGAGGTTGACGCGGTTGGTGACGTCGCCGATGGCCCAGATGCCGGGCACGCTGCTGCGGCTGTCGGCATCCACCGCGATGGCGCCGCGCTGGTCCAGCTGCACACCGGCTTCGGCCAGGCCCAGCCCGTGTGTGTTCGGATGCCTGCCGGTGGCGTTGAGCACGGCCTCGGCGTGCAGCGCCGAGCCGTCGGCACGCTGCAGCGTGAAACCGGGTTCGCCGCGCTCCAGCGCCTTCAGGCCGACGCCGCCGGCCAGCGTGATGCCGCGCGCCGTGAGCGCGTCGGCCAGGCGCGTGCGCAGGTCGGCGTCGAAGCCGCGCAGCGGCAGCGTGTCTCGGAAGGCCAGCGTCACCTGCACGCCCAGGCCGGCCAGGATGCTGGCAAATTCGACCGCGATGTAGCCGCCGCCCACCACCAGCATCGTGGCGGGCAGGGTGCGCAGGTCCAGCACCTCGTTGGACGTCATCGCCGCGGCCAGGCCGGGCAGAGCGCCGTGCGAAGGCGCGCCGCCGGTGGCCACCAGGATGCGCCGGGCCTGCACCTGGCGCGTGCCTATCGCCACCGTGTCGGGCCCCAGCAGCTGTGCGCGGCCCTGCGCCAGTTCGACCCCGCCGTCGGCCAGCATCTGGCGGTAGATGCCTTCCAGGCGGGTGATCTCGGCGGCCTTCGCGTCGGCCCAGCGGCCCATCTCGAAGCGGCCCGACACCTCGGCCCAGCCGTAGCCGCGCGATTCTTCCAGGGCCTGTGCAAAGCCGGCGGCGTACATCATCAGCTTCTTCGGCACGCAGCCGCGGATGACGCAGGTGCCGCCGACGCGGTCGGCCTCGACGATGAGCACGCGCGCGCCGTGCACGGCCGCGCGGCGCGAAGCCGCCACGCCGCCGGAACCGGCGCCGATGACGACGAGGTCGTAGTTTTCTTTCATGGGCTGCTCCTGGTGCTGGTGGTCTGCGTTGGCGGCGGCGCGGTGCATGCTCTGGCCGGGTTCGGCAGGGGGGTCAACTCACGGGTTCGAGGTCGTGCACCACCAGGCCGTCCATCGGCCCCACCGGCGCCAGCCAGGCCTGCTGCGCCAGGCTGCGCCGCGTGTCGGTCAAGCCTGCGTGCCAGCGCAGCTGGATGCGCGCGGCGTTGAAGTCCATGTCCTTGGTGTGGTCCTCGTCGGGCAGGCGCGGCGCCATCAGGCGCACCAGGTGCATCACGGTGCCGCAGCCGTAGCCGGACATCTCGCGCAGTTCGGGGCTGGCCAACGCCGTGGCGGGCAGTGCGCGCGTCAGCTCGCGCACGATGTGGCGAAGCTGGTGGATCTGCGCCTGGCGCTGCACGTGGCTGTTCACGCGGCTGGCGAACTGGATGTCCTTCTGCCGGCCGCTGACCTGCCACATGTTGCGCGGTGCCTCGCCCTCGGGTTGCCACAGCTGTACCGCGAAGACCAGCGAGCTGCGCCGCGGGTTGTCGTCGAACACGGCTTCGACCGGGGTGTTTGGAGTAGATACCGCCGTCCCAGTAGAGCTCGTCGCCGATGCGCACCGGCGGGAAGGCCGGCGGGATGGCGCCCGAGGCCATCACGTGGCGCAGGTCCAGCGCCTCGGCACGGCTGTCGAAGTAGCGCATCTCGCCGCTGCGCACGTTCACCGCGCCCACCGTCAGCCGCGGCGTGCCGGCCTGGCCTGCCGTGCCCAACCGCTCCGCGTCGACCAGGCGCCCGAGCGTGTCGCGCAGCGCCGTGGTGGTGTAGTAGCCGGTGCTGTCCTCGTCCAGCGGCAGGTGCGGGCTGAGCCAGGCGCGGCCGTTCGGCTCGAAGAAGCCCGGCAGGCCCTGGCTGACGGCGCTGAGCATCGTCCACGCCGTCGGCAAGCCGGGCAGGCCGGGCCACAGCGCCGGCAGCCCCTTGTGCGCCAAGGTGTGCCAGAAGTCGCGCAAGCGCTCGACACGCTGCGCGCGCGCATTGCCGACGATCAGCGCCGCGTTGATGGCGCCGATGGACGTGCCGATAACCCAGTCGGGCTCGATGCCGGCTTCGTGCAGGGCTTCGTAGACCCCTGCCTGGTAGGCGCCCAGTGCGCCGCCGCCCTGCAGCACCAGCACCACCTGGCGGTCGCCGACGGCGTCACAGTGGTCCGGCGGTGTCTCGGCGCCCAGCGGCTTCGGAACGAGCGTCCTGCGTTGTCGTGTGGCCATGGGGATGCCCTCAGCTTGCCAGGTAGTCGTGGATCACGCGGCCGTAGGGCAGCGTGAGGTCGGCAATGAAGTGCAGGCCGCCGACGATGCCGCGCACCGGCAGGTCGGCCACCGGCGCATTGACATGCGGCACCAGGTGCAGCCGCGCGGGGCCCGACCAGGCGCCGTGCACCTGGATGTCGGTCAGTTCGTAGGCCACCAGTTGCGCAATGGCCGGTGTGCCGTCGACGTGCGGGATCAGCTTCAAGTTGACCTGCGTCTTGCTCATCTTGCTGATGATGGAATCCGACGAGCAGGCCTTGCGCCCGTCCACGTCGCGATTCCCATCGATGTGGCGACGCGCGTGCAAGCCCAGATTGTTGCCACCGGCAAGGCCAGCCATGCGCGGCTTGGCGTGGTGATCCAGGACGTGAATCAGACCTTTGCGGATTCATTCAAGCTCGACAAACCCGAAGGCGCGCTGGTCGCCAGCGTGGTGGGCGGCGGCCCCGCCGATCAGGCCGGTCTGAAGCCGGGTGACGTGGTGCGCAAGTTCAACGGTCAGACCATTGTTTCGTCCGGCGAATTGTCGGCGCTGATCGGCCAGCAGACGCCGGGCCAGAAAATCACGCTCGACATCTGGCGCCAGGGCCGCGGTGAGACGATCACCGCCAAGCTTGGCGATGCGAGCGAACCCGACGCCAAGTTTGCCAAGGCTGACGAGGCCGTCGGCAAAGGTCGGCTCGGACTCGCGCTGCGACCGCTGCAGCCGCAGGAACAGCACGATGCCGGCGTCAAGAGCGGCCTGTTGATCGAGGATGTCCAAGGCCCGGCAGCGCTGGCCGGCGTCCAGCCAGGCGACCTGCTGGTGGCCATCAACGGCACCCCGGTGACGAGCGTGGCCCAGGTGCGCGAGGTCGTCGCCAGGTCGGCCAAGTCGGTGGCGCTGCTGATCCAGCGCGATGGCAGCACCATCTTCATACCAGTGCGCGTCGGGCTGAGCGAGCTCCCGCGCAGCAGTGCTCCGGGGCGGCGCACTGCAATCAACTGCCGTCCCGCCA
>CAVVSC010000029.1:0-28624 GCA_963750785.1 uncultured beta proteobacterium
CAGGGCGGCGGCCATCACGCGCGCGTCGTTGCCGGGGTTGGCCAGCGGCGCGCGTGCGTAGGCGGCATTGCCGATGACCAGGGCCACGCGGGTGGCCGAAGCCTGTGCCCAGGCAGGCGTGCGGGCCAAGGCGCAGGCCCCCAGCCCCGCGCGGAGCAGGTGGCGGCGCGTTATGCAGTCGCTGGCCTGCAGATCGTCTGTCGGGTTCATCCGGAGATTATCGGCCGCGCGGCCAGCAGCAAACGGAGCGGTATCGGCAGCGACAACACCCTCGGGTGTGTCGCTATGGTCGGACCGGCGGCTTCGGGCGACGAATACGAGGGCGCGGATGTCTGTATTGGATCGGAACCTCCAGTTCGCCCAGACTCAAAGCAGTCATCGAGACGATGACAGACTGGCTTGATGTCAACGGCTGCTCGTCGCCGCTGAGCGGACCCTCGCGCATCCCACGGCCGCATGGTCCAACGGACCCGTCAGCGCACCGCCAGGTGCAGCACCACCAACATCGCCGGGAAGGTCACGGTCAGCAGCACCGTACGCACGATCAGCCCGCTGTTGCCCCGGGGGCTGGGCTTGCGGCTGCTCAGCCAGTTGATCAAGACCGTGATCGGCAGCACCCAGATGCCCAGCGCGAAGGCGCCCAGCCCCACGAAGGACCCATTGCCGGTGTTGATGGCGATGATGCCCAGCACCGCGGCCAGTTGCAGCAGGAAGGGGAACACGACAAAACCAAGGAATCGCAACGCGACCTCCGTTCACCCATCGCGGCCATAGCCGCTGTCTTGAAGGATGCGCCGCGGGTCCCGCAGCTGCAACAGCGTCTGCAGCGCCTGAGCGCGGTCGTGTGCGCGAGCGACGTAGGCCTCGCAGATGCGCATGCCGATCCAGTAGCCCATGTCCGGCGGCCGGTCCGGCGTCGTGGCCGGGCTGTACAGCCAGCCTGCCAGGCCCTGACCACGGTCCACGGCCGCGCGGAACTCGCGCCACAGCGCCAGCTCATGGGCTTGCCCGTAGCGTCGGCGTTCGCCTTGGGCTCCTGCCGTGCTGCCTGCCGTGCTGCCTGCCGCCAGCGTCATCACGTAGTCGGCAAAGCCTTCCACCAGCGACTGCCGGAGCAGGTCGCTCGTGCTCTGTTGGGTGCCCGCGCGTTCCTGATGCACATGCACCAGTTCATGCGCCACAAACCCCTTCAGCAACTGCTCGGCGTCCTGGCGGTCCTTCGCTTCGCGGCAGATCACTTCCAGGCCCAGCACCAGGCCCTCGGCGTCCGCCGTGCCGCCGGAATTGCCGGCGCCCAGCACCACGTAGGCGGGCGCCGGTGCCGTGGCACCCAGCAAAGCGCTGATTCGCGACCCGATGCGCGCGGCCTCGTCTTGCAGCTGTCGCGCCACCGGCAGGCACAGCTGCACCGCGCGGCGGTAGGCCTGCGGCTCGGCTGCAATCGCTGCCGCCAAGGTGCTGGCGTTGCGGATGCGGTGGGGTGTGAAGATGCGCACCCCAGGCGAACCCGGGTCCAGGTAGCCGGTCTGCAGCACGGCGGCGCTGGGCAGGCCGGGTTGGTCCAGCAGGTTGGCGAAGCGCTCGGCATCGGCCAGCACCAGGCCTTGCGGTGCAGAGGCGGCTGTCGTTGCCGCTGTGGTTGCAGCTGTCGCCTGCACAACCGTGGCCAGCAGGCTGATCAGCAGCAGGTGCTGCCGCAGCACTTGGGTCACGGCGTGGGCCTGTACCGGTACAGGGCCTTGGACTCGGTGCCCACAGCGTCAGATGCGCCGGTGAAGCCACCCATCACGTAGAAGTCATTGCCCACGGCCACCACGCCCAAACCGTGGCCGCGGTAGGGCATGGCTGCTAGCGCGGTCCAGGCGCCTGTGGCCGGGTCCAGCCGCTCCACTGCGTTGCTGACGGCGCGTGCGGTGTCCTCGCCGCCGAAGGCGTAGACGCGGCCGCCGAGTGCCGCCACGGCCAGGCTGCCGCGGGCGGTGGGCAAGGGCGCTGCAACGTCCCAGCGGTCGGCCGCTGGCGTGTAGACCTCCACGGTGGTCAGCGGCTGCTGGTCGGTGCTGCGGATGCCGGGCGCGCGCCCGCCGACCACGTAGAACTTGCCGTCCAGCATGGTGCCGCCTGCAGCGTTGCGAGCCGTCGGCAGCGGTGCTGCGCTGACCCAGCTGGACAGTGCAGGGTCGTAGATGTCGTGCCGTGTCAGCGAGGCGCTGGCCGCGTTGTTGGCGTTCCAGCCACCGGCCACGTGCAGCCGCCCGGACAGTTCGCCGGCCGCGGCGGCGAACCGCACGGCTGGGGCGTTGGGTGCGGCCGACCACGTGCCCGCTACGGGGTCAAATGCCTGCAGCGCCGCACCGGCTTCGCCGCCGATGGCCCACACGCGGTCTGCCGTGGCGGCCGCCGCCACGTTGTCGGTGCCGCGCGGCAAGGCGGGCCCGGCCGACCAGATGTTGGTGGCAATGTCGTAGACCCACGTGGTCGAGCGCGTGTCATAGCCGCCCAGGACATAGAGCCGGCCGTTGAGCGCAGTGACGCCGAATTTGGCCAGCCCCACCGGCAGGTCGGCCAGCCGGGTCCAGCCTGCAGGCAAGGTGGTGGTGGTGGTCGTATCCGTTGCCGGATCGGAGCCGCCGCCGCCCCCACACGCCGAAGCGGTGGCAGCGAAGAGGAGCAGGAGTTGGGTGGTGCGTGTGGTCCGGTTCATGCCGCCATTGGGCCGGGGGCTGGTCCGCCAACGCAATGGTCGGGGCGCCTTCAGGCGGTCGAATCGGCATCCAAAAGAGATTTCGCCTGCGGCGACAGGCACTTGCGTGAACTGGTCCGAAGCGCGGTTTCAGCGAATCTGCATCAGGTCCGCGGTGGCGGTGTCGGCCACCTCGACCAGCACGCCCCCCGCAGGGGCGGCAGACAGGCGGGCGCGTTCGGGAAAGGTGCCCAGCGGCGCGTCCAGCAAGGTCATGCGGCGGCCGCTGACAGGGTCCATCCGTTCCAGCCATTCGCGTGCACCGCGCGTCAGCAGCAGCAGGCCGGCCGGGCCCAGCCGCCAGTCGACCAGGGTGGCGCCACCGGTCACCGCCACGCTGCGTTCGGTGCTGCCGTCGGCGCGGTGCCAGTGCAGCGTGTCGGGGTCGGACGTGGCGGTGATGAAGTGGCGGCCGTCGGGTGTCCACTCCAGCACCCGGCCGGGTTCCTCGGCGGTGGCCACCGGTTGCGTGTGCCCGCCGTCGGCGTCCACCTTCCACACCTGCCAGCGGCCGCTGCGTTCGCTGCTGATCCAGACCGAGCGGCCATCCGGGTGCCAGGCCGGGCGGCCGTAGGCGGCTGCATCCGTGGACAAGGCCTGGACCTGAGCCGTGGCCACGTCCAGTCGGCACAGGCCGTAGCGGCCGGCCGGGCCGCAACTGCCCAGGAAGGCCACACGGTTGCCAGCGGGCGACCAGACCGGCGCGCTGACGATGCCGCCCAGCCGCGTCAGCGCGCGTGGCGGCTGGCCGTTGCGCGGCGCCAGCCAGAGTTCCGGCGCGTCGGCGCGTCGCGACACGAAGACCGGGCCCGGTGCAGCGGCTACGTCGTGCGGTTCGCGGTCGGAGCCCACCGAGGTGATGACGCGTTCCAGTCCCGTGGCGCCTTCGGCCAGCCGCGCAATGCTGACGTGCGAGCGCAGCAACGCGTACACCAGCCCGCCGCCTGCACTGCGAGCCGGTGCGCTGCCTTCCAGCCCCAGCGGCACTGCGGTGGCGGCCGCGCGGTCCCAGCGCATCAGCATGCGGCGGTCCTGCTGGGTGGTGGAGAAGATGAGGTCCTGTCCGTTGTCGGCCCAGGCCACACCGTGCCAGCGGTACAGGCGAAGAGAGGTGATGCGCTGCACCGGGCCACCGGGCTCCAGTTCAAACAGGTCGCGCGTGCCGTCTGCAGGGTCCTGGCGCACGAAGGCCAGGCGCTTGCCATCGGGTGACCAGGCGGGTTGGTGGTCCGGCATGGCCAGCGGGGCAGCCGTGCTCAGCCGTCGCTGGCCGCTGCCGTCGGGCGCGACCGCAAAGAGTCCCGCCGCGCCCGAAGCCTCGGCGCTGAAGGCGATGCTGCGGCCGTCGGGCGACCAGTCCAGGCTGGGTGTGAACAGTGCAGCGCAGCGCGCCAGCGCCTGGGGTGGGCCCGCGTCCCTCGCCACGCGCCACAAGGTGCAGCGGCCTGGCGCGTCGGTGGCGGTGAAGGCCAGGGCCTGGCTGTCGGGCGACCAGGCCAGGCCTTCGACATCGCCCACGTCGCCACTCAGATCGCGCGGCGTTTCGTCGGGTGCGTCGGCGCGGCGCAGATAGAGATGGCCGCCGCCGCGGCCCTGCCACCAGCCGAAGGCCAGCCAGCGGCCGTCCGGCGACAGGCGGCCCACGTATTCCAGGCCGGGCAGTTGCGTCAGCGGTGTCGCTGTCGGCACGGTGGACAGGCGCGGGGCAGGCATGCGCGCAGGCTGCCAGATGGCCCAGGCCGCTGCCATGACCAGGGCCAGCAGCAGCACGACACCCACTGCGGCGGCCGCGCGTGATGGGGCCCGAGGCGGCGCAACGGGCAGCGCTGTTGCGGCTGACGGAACGGCGGTTGCAGGCGTGGCCGGTGCAGCAGGTGCAACGGGTGCAGCAGTCGCAGTCGCCACGGACACCGGTGCCACCAGTCGGTAGCCCTTCTTCGCCACCGTCTGCACATACCGTGGCGATTCAGGGTCATCGCCCAGCGCCTGGCGGATGGCCCACACCGCGGTGTTGATGGCCTTGTCGGCCACGTACTGGTTGCCGTCCCAGACCTCGCGCACCAGGGTCTCACGTGGCACCGTCTGCCCGGCATGGCGCGCCAGCAGCACCAGCAGGGCCATCGCCTTGTGGCGCAGCGGGCGGGTCTCGTCGCCGCGCAGCAGGCGGTTGCCGCCGACGTCGACATGCCAGTCGCCCAGCTGGAAAGCTTCGTTGAAAGGGTCCATCGGCACCTGGCGCGGGCCGCTGCACGACGGCGCACCAGGCGCCGCGCCAGACCCGCGGAGCCGGGATGATAGGAGCAGGCGCTACAGGTAGGGCAACAGGTCCTCGGCCACACGGTCGGCGTCCGCGCCCAGCAGCCCGCGCAGGATGGCGGTATGGCCCGCCCCGGCAATGACCAGCACCCGTTCACCGGGCGCCGCGTGCTGCTGCACCCGTGCGTACATGCGCAGGTTGCGGTGCCACCAGTGCGCAGACGCATCAGCGCCCAGGAAACGGCCGTCCGCGGCTCCCGCGTCGTTGAGCAGCATGTAGAAGCCGCGGTTGCGGCGTTCCTCGTCGGGCGAATTGCACAGCGCCAGCAGCTCGCGCAGCGACAGCGTGCGGTGAGCCTGATCCAGGCGTTTGGACTCGGCCTGGATCAGCGCCATCAGCCGTGTCTCGGTCGCCGGCCACTCGGGCAGGGCCTTCCAGAGGGCATCGCCGTTGCCAGGCACCTCCAGGTCGAAGCCGTCTACACGCGCCAGGCCGGCACGGCGCGCCACGCGAAAGCCGATCTGGTAGATCTCGTTCTTGTGCAACTCAAAGCGCTCGCCCCGGTAGCGGGCATAGCGTTCGTTGATGACTGCGTCGGAGCTCGCCCGGTATTCCAGCAGCACCCGCGTTGGCGCAAAGCCCGCCAGCCTGTCCGCCAGTTCCTCCAGGTAGGCCTGCGCCTGCGGCTGCATCACGTCCAGCGGCGTGTAGCGCACGGCATCCTGGCCCGGGTTGTCGAAGTGAAACAGGCCCAGCAGCAGCACGCGGGCAGCGCGTGGCTGAGCCTGCGCAAGGCGCAGAGGCAGCATGCCGAACAGGCCGCAGGCCATCAAGAGGAGGCAGGCCCGGCGTGCCGGGCTTGCGGGGGCGATGCGAGTTGGCGTTGGTGGCATTGGAATGGCAGCGGGTTGCGGAGGGAAGAAGTTGAGCTGCAACGCACGTGTTTCGCAAGGCAGCGCTGCCGGGCCGCGGCCGTAGCGCCATCCAATCCTTGTCCAATCGCCGTTCAGTGAGTTGCGAACGAAACCCATCCCCTGCGCCGCAGCGCGTTGACGACATCCCGCTGGGGCTGCCGGCCGATGGCTTGCACGATGAGCTCCTGGTGAGGTGGGCCCACACGGTCTCAAGCCGTGGTCCTCGCAACAATCGCCCTCAGGGTCGCCTTCCGATGTGCGCGCTCCGCCGCGGGACCCCATTCGGTTGTGTCGCTTTGGTCGGACCGGCGGCTTCAGGGCGACGAATACGGGGCGCGGACGTCTGTTGAGAGTCGAAGGCTGCCCGCCGGGCCTAGCTGTCGAGTTCCAAGAGGTTGCTCACAGCCGGGATGCGGCTCATGGGCGGTCAGCCAACCAGTCCCGACAATGGCGCTCATGCTCTCGGACCCGCTGCCCATCGAGGCGCCGCTCGAACCCTGTGACGTGCCTGCGACTTCACACGACTGGACCTACACCGTCGCCGTCCGCGAACTGTGCGAGTTCACCGCGAAGCGCGGCGACCTGGACCGGCGCTTCACACCCGCGGCAACGGCGCTCGAAGGGCTGGCGGGCCAGAGCACCGTCGCTCAACGCCGAGGGCAGGACTACGAGACCGAGATCGCTTTGGAGACTGTCGTGGGCGCCCTGCGCGTGCGCGGCCGCGCCGACGGCTACGACCCGCGCCGCCGCTGCCTGGAAGAGATCAAGACCATCCGCGGGCATCCGGACGAGATGCCGGAGAACCGACGACAACTGCACTGGGCGCAGTTGCAGACCTACGGTGCGCTGTTCTGCCGCAGCCGCGGCGTGCCCGAGATCGCCTTGGCACTTGTCTACTTCGATGTCTCGAGCCAGGCCGAGATCGAACTGCGCCAGGTCTACGGCGCCGAAGAGTTGGAAGACATCCTGGCGCGGCGCTGCGCGGCCTTCGCGGCCTGGGCGCGGCAGGAAGCCGTGCACCGTGCCTCTCGGGACACGTCGCTGTCGGACCTGGCATTTCCGGAAGACGCGTTTCGCGCTGGCCAGCGCGAGTTGGCCGAAGCGGTCTATCGCACCGCCGCCCGCGGGCGGCGTCTGTTGGCCCAGGCCCCCACGGGGATCGGCAAGACAGTCGGTACCCTGTTCCCAATGCTTCGGGCCGTGCCAGCGCACGGCATCGACAAGGTGGCCTACCTGACCTGCAAGGGCACCGGGCGCATCACGGCCCTGGACGCGCTCGGCAAGTTGCGCGCGGGCATCGCGGGCCGGTCACTGCGCGTGCTGACCCTGGTGCCCAAGGACGAGGGCTGCGAGCACCCGGAGAAGGCCTGCCACGGCGACGCCTGTCCGCTGGCCCGCAGCTTCTACGACCGCCTGCCCGCCGCCCGCGAAGACGCCGTCGCCCTCGGCTGGCTGGATGGCGCGGCCCAGCGCCAGGTCGCGCTGCAGCACGGCATCTGCCCCTACTACCTGGGCCAGGAACTGGTGCGCTGGGCCGACGTGCTGGTGGGCGATGTGAACCACCTGTTCGACAGCAACGGCCTGCTCTGGGGCCTGGCGCAGGCGCTGGACTGGCGGCTCGCCGTGCTGGTCGACGAGGCGCACAACCTGGTCGAGCGCGCACGACGGATGTACAGCGGCGAGTTGCGCGTCGGCCAGATCCGCGCGGCGGCCCGGACTGCGCCAGCCGCCGTGCGCGGTGCACTCGATGGGCTGGTCGAAGCGGCGCAGGAACTGGTCGCCGACACGGCCGCACCCTACGAGGTACTGGCCACGGTGCCGGATGCCTTCGTGCAGGCGCTGCAGGCGGCGACAGGCGCCTTGACGGAGCACTTCAACCAGCACCCCTTGAACGTCGGTTCGCTGCTGGACTTCCACTTCGAGCTGCGCCGCTTCCACCGGCTGGTGGAGACCTTGAGCGACCACTCGCTGTTCGACGTGCAGACCTTCCTGGGCGCAGGCTCCGACACCGCAGCCGAGGCCGATGGTGCGGCGGCACAGGACGCAAGTGACGCCGCGCTCTGCGTGCGCAACGTGGCGCCAGCGTGCTTCCTGCGACCGCGCCTGCAGACGCTGCAGAGCATCACGCTGTTCTCGGCCACGCTGTCGCCGCCGTCGTACGCCATCCGCCTGCTGGGCCTGCCTGAGGACACGGCCTGGATCGACGTGCCGTCGGCCTTCCCCGCCGAGTCACCTGAGCGTGAGCGTGGACCACACGATATCGACGCGCTTCGCGCACCGGGATCGTTCATTGCAGCGCCTGGTCACGGTCATCGCACGGCAGTTCGACGAGCACCCGGGCAACTACCTCGCATTCTTCAGCAGCTTCGCGTACCTGAGGATGGCCGCCGCCTTGCTGGCCGAATGCCGCCCGGACATCCCGCAATGGCGGCAGGAGCCGCGCATGGGCTCCGGGGCGCGGGCGGACTTCCTGGCGCGCTTCAGGCCCGAAGGCCAGGGCGTCGGATTTGCGGTCCTCGGAGGCGTCTTCGCCGAGGGCGTGGACCTGCCGGGCTCGCTGCTGATCGGTGCCTTCATCGCCACCCTGGGTCTGCCACCGGTCTCGGTGACGCAGGACCACTTCCAGGCCCGTCTGGACAAGCTCTTCGGGGCCGGCCATGGATACGCCGACCTGGTGCCGGCGATGCAGCGCGTGGTGCAGGCGGCGGGCCGCGTGCTGAGAACACCCGAAGACCGGGGTTGGCTCTGGCTGCTGGATGACCGCTACGGCCGGGCCGAGGTCATCGAGCTGCTGCCGTCGTGGTGGCAACTGGCGGGCGCACACACGGCTGGCGCGCCGCTGCCGCCCTGATCGTGGACGCGATGCTCAGTGGCCGATCTGGACGAGCCGCTCCAGCACGGTACGGGCCCACTCCGGAAGGACATCGCCGAACACCTCGCTGCGCTCGAACTCGTCCTGGCCGATCACGGCACTGTGTTTGACCTGACCGCTGCCGTCGACGGTCAGCGTCAGCCAGCCCGTCTCGGCAGCCTCCCACTCGAGGCGTATCGATCCGTCGGCATCGATCTGGATCGCCGGCGGACGATGGCGGGACGTCAGGCCGAGCAGGCGCTCGGCCTCTGCCTGGGTGGCCGGCGTCGGCCACGCCCAGCCACGGGACCCGACCAGGGGCTTGGCCTCGTCCAGGGCGGTGGCAAGGAGGGGGTGCACAAGCGGAATTGTCTACCGACACCGCCCAGGGCACGGCCTTCATGGCGCATCGTGCACCGCGGGCGGCGCGACGCGCTTGGGCGAGACTGTGACGGTTGGGGCTCAGGGTTCATCAAGCTCGAGCGAATGCCGTCAGCGCAGCGGTTGCAGCCGGTCGCACGCAGGTCTTTCGGCCGGAAGCGCTTGCGGGTGCCGGATGGCGCACCCGTCCGGTACGCAATGGCACGCTGCCAACTTCATCACCGAGCCAGGGCTGGCCTGCCGCGTTTCGTCAAAAGCTCGAACGCGATGCTTTGCCCGATTCCGGGCAGCGGTGCTACGCATGGCGCAGCCCGCCCGTGTTGTCAGTCGGGCTTGGGTCAGGAGCCTGATGCCGCCGGCACCAGGCCCAATGCCCCGGCCTCGCGGTCCGACAGGTACCGGCCTGCCGCCCGCGCGCGTTCCAGCGCAGCCGCGTCCAGGCCGGCGGCGGCCAGGGCTGCGGCCCGCTCGTGTGAACGTTGCTGATGGCGCTCACGCCGCTCGCCCTTGGCGCGGTAGTCGGCGTCGGCGCGCGCCAGCAGCGCCGCCGCGTCGGCGCAGCGGCCTTCCAGTGCTGCCAGCAGCGCCAGGTAGTCGAGCCAGCGGCTCTGCATCGACAAGGCCGGCGCCAGCGGCCAGGCTTCGGCGATGATGGCGCGCGCCTCGGCGATGCGGTCGCAGGCCAGCAGCGCGGCCGACAGGTTCATGCACAGGATCGAAAACGCACGGCTGTCCCGCGAGCTGCGCAGCCGCGCCAGCGGCGCCTGCGACAGCTGCACCGCCTCGGCCGTGCGGCCGCGCGCCAGTGCGAGGTCGGCCAGGTTCATCGCCACGGCATTGCTCGTCGCCGCGTTGCCCACTCCGTCGCTGTGCGCCAGCCAGAGCCGGAAGGCGGCTTCCACGGCGTCGAAATCCTCTCGACGGTAAGCGTACAGGCATTCCGCGCGGCACACGGTGGCCAGCGTCGCCGGCGGCCAGTCCGGCTTGACCAGGCTCTGCATGCGCTCGAAGGCGGCACGCTGCCGCTCGGCCGCATCGTCAAGGCGCGACGACGCCACGTAGGCCAGCGCGCGCGCTTCGCCCTGCTCGTCGCCCAGCGTGCGGTACAGCGCCGCGGCAGCGCTGGCGTGTTGCTCACTGAGGCGCGCTTCGTGGTCGGCGCGAAAGCCCGCGGAACCCAACAACCAGCCAGCGCGCAGTGCGGCGTCCTGCTGCGGTGAGACGCAGCGCTCAGTGGCGGTCCAGACGTTCTCGCATTCGGCCCGGCGGGCGCCGGTCAGCACCATCGATAGCGGCCGCGCCAATGCCACGGCGATAGCCGCGTCGTGCTCCAGGGCCCAGCGCAACGCGGCGCGCGCGTTGTCCAGATCGGACTCCAGCGCCTGCACCAGCGTGTCGTGGCCGATCGCCCCTTCGAGAAAGCGATCGTGCCATTGGCAGAGGTGCCGGACCACGGCCTGGGCATGCCGCCGTTCGAGCAGGTGCACCTCGCCCGCGGCAGCCAGGCGTTCGCGCGCCAGCGCGCGCGGCGCCTCAAGCAGCCGGTAGCGCGGTTCACCCTCACCGCCGCTGGTGGCCACGAGCGATCGCTCGACGAGGCCGTTGAGCGCGTCGAGCAGCCGGGGGCGGTCCAGCGCTGGCAGCGCCGGCTCTGCGTCTGCCACGGCGCCGTCCGCACCCAAGGCGTCGATCAGCAGGCTGAGACCGGGGGCGCCGCTGAAGGCTGCCAGACGGCGGAAGGCGGTGCGCTCGTCGGCGCTCAACAAGGCATGCGACCACTCCAGCGCCGCACGCAGCGAGCGCTGCCGGGCAGGCGCATCGCCCGGGCCGCGGGTGAGGACCGCCAGCGGCTCGTCCAGGGCCGCGGCCAGCGCGGCCAGGCCCAGCAGCGGCACCCGCGCCGCCGCCAACTCGATGGCCAGCGGCGCGCCGTCCAGGCGCCGGCAGACGGTGCGCGCCAGCTCTACCGTGGCAGCGGTCCAGGTGAAGTGGCGGTCGAGCGCGAGCACGCGGGCTTCGAAGAGCGCCAGCGCGCCCCATTCCGGAATCTCGCCGGGCTGGATCGGCGCGTCGGGGACGGCCAGCGGTCCGAGCCTGAACACCCGCTCTCCGCGCACCTGCAGCGGCGCCTGACTCGTGACGACGATGTGCACGTGCGGCGCCGCGGCGACCACTTGCGCGGCCACCTGCATCACCTCGTCGACGCGGTGCTCGGCGTTGTCGATGGCCAGCAGCAGCGACAGCGGTGCCAAAGTGGCGGCCAGGCCCGATGTCACATCGCCCGGCCGCGCGCCGGCCTGGCCAATGCCAAGCGCGGCGGCGATCCCCGGGGCCACCGCCGCCTGCTCGTCCAGTGTGCTCAGGTCCACCCAGCAAACCCCGTGCTCGAACGCGCCGCGGCGCGAGCGCAGCAGGTGGTGCACGAGCAGCGTCTTGCCGACACCGCCGCCGCCGACGACCGTCACCAGCGAGGCGGCGTCGACCAGCGTGCCGAGCGTGAGGAGTTCGTCGGCACGGCCCAGCAGCGGCGGCAGCCGGGCCGGCAGCCCGGTGGGCAACGAGGGCAGCGGCGAAGCCGGCGCCGCGCCCGGCTGCGCGGCAAGCGCGAAGCGGTAGCCGCGCCCGGGCACGGTGAGGATCGTCCCCGCGCCCAGCGCCTTGCGCAGTGCCCAGACGTGCACTTCCAGGTTGTTGTCGGCCACCACGACGTCGGGCCACACGCGCTCGAGCAGCTCGCGCTTGGGGTGCGGCCGATCGGCTTCCCGCATCAGGATTTCCAGCAGATCGAAAGCCCGAGCGCCCAGCTTCTGCGGCACACCATTCAGCAGCAGCTCGCGCTGCCGCGGCCGCAACTCCAGCGGCCCGGCCAGCAGCGAAGCCTCTGGGTCGATCGGGGCGGTCCAGGACATCCCGGGTTGTAGGGGGGCGCGATTCAGCACGATTAAGCGCGAGCCAAGGACGGCAATGCCAAGGCACACCGATTATCGGCGCAACCCTGCCAGCTCGGCAGTCTCAACAAAGGTGCTCCAAAGGCAGCGCACAGTGGACGCTCTCCGCCCGCACCGCTTCCAGGAGAAGAAGACATGACCCCGACAGTCCGGCTGCGTGATGCGTTCGTGTGGCTCTGTGCCTTTGCTGCCTGCGCTGGTGCAGGCGCAGCACCCATCCTGCGATTCGACAGCTCCTTCGAAACGAAGGTCGTCGGCAGCCCCTTGTCGGGGACTTCCCTCTTGATCGACGGGCAGCTTCGCGACGTCGTCTCGAGCGTGATCGACAACCGCCTGAGCTTTCGCGCGGGAGCGGACGCGCTCTCGTTGTCGGCGGCTTGGCTCATCGCCCCCGCACTGAACCGGACGGTGAGCGTCAACATCGATCTCTTCGACTTCAACAACACCCGGATCGCCACCGATAGCTTCCTGGGCGCAGATGCCACAACGGCCCGATCCCAGCTGTCGGCGACCGGGTTGGTGGCCGGTGCGCAGTACCAGTTGGTTTTCACCGGCACGGCGGCCGAGGCGGGCCGCTACGCGATCAATCTCTCGTCGGGGGATGTGATGCCGCCCACACCCACGCTCTCTGGAGGCCTGCCGCCCGGCGACGCGCTTCGCTTCGACACGCATAGCGGCAGCAAGAGCCTGGGTCGAAACTTCATCGATGGGCAGGAGCTGTTCGTCGACGGTACCCTGCCTGACGATGCGATCGGCAGCATCAGGAACGATTTGCAGTTCACCAGCACGGCGGGACTGCTGTCCGCGGGCATCGAATGGATCGTCGGTGACCTTGACGATCCGCAGCGCACCATCGGCGTCAACGTCGACATCCTCGACTCCTTCGGCAGCGTCGTGGCGTCGGACGCCTTCCAAAGCATCATCGATGGTCAGGCCTTCTCGCAGATTCTTCCGGTCAGTCTGGCGCCAGGCGAATACACCCTGCGCTTCACCGGAACGGCCAACCTTGCTGGCCGGTACCGCATCCACCTGACCACTGATGCAACGGCACCAGGCTTCGAGCCCATCGACGATGCACCACCCGCTGGCGTGCCCGAGCCGGGATCGTTGGCGTTGGCGGCCATCGCGCTGGCCGGGTTGTTGATCCAACGCCGGCAGCGCCCGGAATCCCGGCTTGATGACTTGAGCCGCTCAGATTTCCGATTGCCTTGAGTTGTCCGTAGACCAGCAGGGGATGATCCGACCTTGCGGCGACTGGTTTTGTAGTCTCCACTCCCACCCATGAACCGTTCCATCGAGCAATGAGCCGACGAGCGCATGGCGTTCACGCCGCGCTTTCACGCCGCGCTTTCACACCGCGCTTTCACACCACTGTCTGCATCGCTGCATGCATCTGAGCCGGGCGTGCATCCAATCTTCAAGTGTGGCCGTGGCCGGCCGCGGCATCCCACATCTGAGGGGCGCCGCGGCGGGGTTTCCGTAAAGGATCGGGATGCGGTGATCGACCGCCCCTGCAGGTGGCGACCGGCTCAAACCGACCCTTTGCTGCCGACCCGCCCCACACCGGGTTGGCAGCCCGAAAGCGGGCACTCCCTCGGTTGCTCGTCAGAGGCAGCGTGACGACGAGCGGACTCACATATGAGACGAGTATTGCGGTCGGTCGCTTGACCCATGGCGACAAGGATCGCCAAATCGGCTGTCGTTGCGCCGGATCGGATCTGGGCTCGGAATTCACGTTCTGGCAACCCCGCCGCGCCAAGCAACCTTTCAATCAGCCACGAGCCGATACCCAACGCCCGTCTCGGTGACGATGTGCTTGGGCTGCGCCGAATCGGCTTCCAGCTTCTGTCGCAGGTTGCCCATGTAAACCCGCAGGTAGTGCGTGCTCTGCGAGTGCGTTGGCCCCCAGACCTCGCGCAGCAGGAATGGATGCGTCAGCACCCGGCCGGCATTGGCGATGAGCACCCCCAGCAGGCGGTACTCGATCGGGGTCAGGTGCACCTCGGCATCGCGCTTCTTCACGATCCGGGCAGCCAGGTCGACCTCGACATCGCCGAAGCGGAACGTTGAATCGGGTGCAGCCCGGACGGCCCGCACCCGCCGCAGGTTGGCCCGCGTGCGCGCCAGCAGTTCGGCCACGCCGAAGGGCTTGGTGATGTAGTCGTCGGCCCCCGCATCCAGGGCCGCCACTTTCTCGCTCTCGTGGGTGCGCGCCGACAGCACGATGATCGGCACGCCCGACCAGGTGCGCACCTCGCGGATGAAGTCGACGCCGTCGCCGTCGGGCAGGCCGAGGTCGGCAATGATCAGGTCCGGCCGCCGCGTGCCGGCCTCGACCAGGCCCTGCTTGATGGTGCCGGCCTCGACCACCTGCCAGCCCTCCACCTCGAGCGAGGTGCGCACGAACTGCCGGATCTCGCGCTCGTCTTCGAGCACCAGGGCGATGGGCGTCGGCGTGGACATCAGGGCTCCGGCTTCTGGGTGATGGGCGCCCCATCATCGGACAAGTCGACGGTCGGCGGTGTGCCCAGCGGCAGGCTGAAGGTGAAGGTGGCGCCTTGCGGTCGCGTCGGTTCCACCCAGATGCGGCCGTGGTGCGCCTCGACGATTGCGCGACAGATGGCCAGGCCCAGGCCGACGCCCGGGGTGGCCGACTCGGCATTCCCCCGCGTGAATTTCTCGAAGATGGCTTCCTCATGGCCCTTGCTCACCCCGGGTCCATGGTCACGCACGCTGACCAGCAGTTCAGCATCCGCCGCGCGCACCAGGATCTCCACCGCCGTCTGCTCCGGTGTGTACTTGCCGGCGTTCTCCAGCAGGTTGGCCAGCACGCGCTCGATCAGTACGGCGTCGCACTCCACCAGCGACACGTCGGGATCGATGTGAACGCTGAGCGGACGCCGACCCAAGGCGCCCTGCGCATGCTTCACGGCGCCGCCGATGATCTCCTCCATCGACTGCCAGTCCAGCCGCAGCCGGACCTCGCCGCTCTGGATGCGGGCCATGTCGAGCAGGTTGGTCACCATGTCGGCCATGCGCTGTGACTTCTCGCTCAGGCTCGTGGCCAGTTCCAGCTGCTGGTCGCTGAGCCGGGGTTGACTGATCGCCAGCATCTCGGCCGTGCCGACCAGCGCCGCCAGCGGTGTGCGCAGGTCGTGCGACAGGGCGGCGAGCAGCGAGTTGCGCAGGCGCTCGGACTCCATCTGGACCGTGGCGGTCTGCGCCACCTCGATGTAGTGAACCCGCTCCAGGGCCATGGCCGTGAGTGCAGCGAAGGTCTCCAGTTGCTGCCGTTGCTCCGGGACCAACAGGAAGCGCGGTTCGCGCGGCTGCACGGCGAGCACACCGCGCGAACGCATCGTCGCCTTCAGCGGCAGGTAGAGCCAGGCACTGCCGGCGAGCGTGTCGGTGCCCAGGCCCGCAGGCTGGTTGTGGTCCAGCGCCCACTGGGCGGTACCGAAGTCCAGCCCGCCTGCATCCGTGGCAGGCGGCTGCAGCCGGTCCTTCATGTCGAGGACGTAGATCGCCACCTGGGCCCGGAACTCGCGCGCGATGACGGTTCCGGCCACATCAATGGCCTGCTCATTGGTGAGCATGTTGGACAGGTCGCGTGCAGCTTCGAACAGCGCCCGGGAACGTGCCTCGCGGTGGGTGGCCACGCTGGCCTGGAATCGCAGCCCGGCCGTCAACTGCCCGGTCACCAGGCCGACGATCAGCATGACCGCGAAGGTCAGCAGGTACTGCACGTCAGCGACTGCGAACGACAGGCGCGGCGGCACAAAGAAGAAGTCGAAAGCTGCCACGTTCATGAATGCGGCCAGCACGGCGGGCCCGCGCCCCTGCCACACCGCCACCCCCACCACCGACAGCAGGAACACCATCACGATGTTGGCCAGGTCGAAGTACGGCACCAGCAGGTGGGTCAGCACGGTGGTGGCGGCGCAGGCCGCGGTTGCCAGGCCGTATCGACGAACCACGAGACCGGTGTTGGAAGCCGCATCCAGGTCCGTCGGGGACGACGTCGGCGAGGGCCGGGTGCGCAGCGGCTGGCCGACCTCGATGCGATCGATGTCAGGCGCGAGTCTGGCCACCGCTTGGCCGAGCGTTCGTCGCTGCCACCAAGGCGTTTGCCCACTGTGCCCCAGCACGAGTCTGGACAGGTTGTTCTGGCGTGCGTGCTCCACCAAGGCCTGGGCCACGGTCTGGGCCGACAGCACCGCGGTGCTGGCGCCCAGCTCGCGCGCCAGCTTGACGGTCTGGAGAATGCCCTCGCGGCGGCCGGGGTCCAGCCGCTGCAGGGCGGGTGTCTCGACGTAGACCGCCTGCCAAGTGACTGCCAACTGCCTGGCCAGCTGCGCCGCACTGCGCACGACGTGCTCGGCGCCTTCCTGCGGGCCGATGCAGCACAACAAGGCACCTTCGGTCTTCCATACCTGGCCGATCGAGCGGTCGACGCGGTAGGCCTGAACATCGTTTTCCACCCGGTCGGCAGTGCGGCGCAGCGCCAACTCCCGCAGGGCCATCAGGTTGCCCTTGCGGAAGAAGTTCTTGGCCGCGCGCTCGGCCTGCGCCGGCATGTAGACCTTGCCGGCCGCCAGCCGCTCGATGAGTTCGTCAGCCGGCGTGTCGACCAGCACGACCTCGTCGGCGCGGTCGAAGAAGGTGTCGGGCAAGGTTTCGTGCACGACGATGCCGGTGATGCCGCCGACCACGTCGTTGAGGCTCTCCAGATGTTGCACATTCAGCGTGCTGTAGACGTCGATCCCCGCGGCCAGCAGTTCTTCCACGTCCTGCCAGCGCTTGGAGTGGCGGGAGCCTGCCACGTTGGAGTGCGCCAGTTCATCGACGAGGATGAGGCCCGGCTTGCGGGCCAGCGCGCCATCCAGGTCGAACTCGCCCAGTACCTTGCCGCGGTACACGATCTGCGCTGGTGGCAGAACGGGCAGACCCTCCAACATCGCAGCGGTTTCGCCACGACCATGGGTCTCGACAACGCCGGCCAGGACGTCCACGCCCTCCGACGCGAGCTTGCGCGCGGCCACGAGCATGGCGTAGGTCTTGCCAACGCCGGCCGAAGAGCCGAAGTAGATGCGCAGTCTCCCGCGCACTTCGCGCTGCTCGTCCTGCTTGATCTGCGCCAGCAGGGCGTCGGGGTCGGGGCGTTGGTCGTCCGTCATGGGCGCACGATATGCCTAGAGCCAGCCTGAGCGCCGGAAGCGCCACCACAGGAAGCTGCTGGCGCCTGCGATTGCGGCCAGCGCCGCGGGGTAGCCCCACTTCAACTTCAACTCGGGCATGAACTCGAAGTTCATGCCCCAGATGCCGGCGAAGGCGGTGGCAACGGCAAAGATCGCAGCCCAGGCGGCCAGCCGCTTGGTGACCTCGCCTTGTTCGATGGTCACCATCGACAGGTTGACCAGGATGGCGGTGCCGATGGTGTCGAGGCTCGAGTCCACCTGCGCATCGATGCGCGACAGGTGATCGCTGATGTCCCGAAAATACGGCTGGTTGTTGGCACACACGGCCGGCACACGTCCCCCGTACAGCTTGCCCGAGAACTGCAACAGCGAGGACACCGCATGGTCCAGCTGCAAGAGTTTGCGCTTGAGCGCGTACAGGCGCTCGATGTTCTGGCGAGACGCACCGCGAACGAAGATGCCTTCCTCGATGCTTTCGAGCTCCGACTGCAGCACCTCCAGGACCGGGAAGTAGCGGTCCACCACCGCGTCCATCAGCGCGTACAGCACATAGCCCGAGCCTTGCTTGAGCAACTCAGGTTCACGCTCGCAGCGCTCGCGCACGCCCAGGAAGTGCTGCTTGCTGCCCCGGCGCACCGACAGCACGTAGTTCGGGCCGGCGAACACGACGACCTCGCCGATGTTCATGTCGCCGCCGACCCACTCGATCAGCTGCATCACCACGAACAGCGAGTCGCCGTACTCCTCGACCTTGGGCCGTTGATGGCCGTGGCTGGCGTCTTCCACCGCCAGCGGGTGCAGGTCGAACTCCCGCCGCATGGCATCGAGTTCCTGCGGCGTCGGGTCACGCAGCGCGACCCAGACGAAGCAGCCCGGTTTGTCCAGGTAGTCGCTGATGTCATCGACCGGAAGATCGACAAGTCGGGCCCCCTCTTGGTAGGCGACGCAGTTGATGATCATGGATATCGGCTTTCCTCAGACCCACTGCGTCGTCGGCATCAACGGCGGCGCCGCGCCGGCGATCCGGCGCTGGGATCGCGTTTGCGATCGCGCCAAGTCAACAGCAGCCAAGCCAGACCCAGCGGTATGACGATGGCAAGCATGGCCATCAAGATGCCCCACACGTCTACGGATGCCATGGTTGTTCGACATGGTGCGGTGCTGCACCACGCCAGTTCCGCGACTCAGCTGCGTGCAGCGTCGAGCGACAGGTTGAGCTGCAGCACGTTGACGCGCGGCTCGCCCAGGAAGCCGAACAGGCGACCCTCGGTGTGCTTCTCGATCAACTGCTGAACCTGCGCCGCAGGCAGGCCACGAGCTTTCGCCACCCGTGCCGCCTGGTACTGCGCTGCGGCGACGCTGATGTGCGGGTCCAGACCGCTGGCTGACGCCGTGACCAGATCGACAGGCACCTGCGCCGTGTTGCCTGGGTCCGCGGCCCGCAGCGCATCGATGCGGCCCTTGACCGCATCGACCAGCGCCGGGTTCAGGGGGCCCTGGTTCGAGCCGCTGGAGGCCGTCGCGTTGTAGGGGTACGGCCCGGTGGCCGAAGGACGGCCCCAGACGTACTTGGGGTCGCTGAAGTTCTGACCGATCAACGACGACCCAACGGGTTTGCCGTCACGCAGGATCAGGCTGCCTGCAGCCTGTTCGGGGAATGCCGCCTGGCCGATGCCGGTAACGACGAGCGGATAGGCCAAACCGGTCAGTGCCGTCAGCACTGCGAACAGGACCAGGGCCGGACGAAGGACGGAGATCATGAGGGTTCCTTCAAACAAGATGGACAGCCGACAGCAGCAGGTCGATCGCCTTGATTCCGATGAAGGGCACGATCAGGCCGCCGACGCCATAGATCAGCACGTTGCGGCGCAGGAGTGCGGCGGCGCCGATGGCGCGGTAGGCCACGCCCTTGAGCGCAAGCGGGATCAGGAACACGATCACCAGGGCGTTGAAGATCACCGCGGACAGGATGGCCGAGTTGGGGCTCGTCAGTCCCATGACGTTCAGCGCACCCAGCGCCGGGTAGGTGGTGACGAACATCGCCGGGATGATCGCGAAATACTTGGCCACGTCGTTGGCGATCGAGAACGTGGTCAGCGAGCCGCGCGTCATCAGCAGCTGCTTGCCGGTCTCGACGATCTCCAGCAGCTTGGTTGGGTTGCTGTCGAGGTCGACCATGTTGCCGGCCTCTTTGGCCGCCTGCGTGCCGGTGTTCATGGCCACCGCCACGTCGGCCTGGGCCAATGCCGGGGCGTCGTTGGTGCCGTCACCTGTCATCGCCACCAGCCGGCCATCGGCCTGGTAGTCGCGGATCATCTTCAGCTTGGCCTCGGGTGTGGCCTCGGCCAGGAAGTCGTCGACGCCGGCTTCGGCGGCAATGGCCGCAGCGGTGAGCCGGTTGTCGCCGGTGATCATCACGGTCTTGATGCCCATGCGGCGCAGCTCGGCGAAGCGTTCCTTGATGCCGCCCTTGACGATGTCCTTGAGCTCGACGACACCCAGCACGCGGGACCCGTCGCTCACCACCAGCGGCGTGCTGCCCTTGCGGGCCACGTCATCGGTGGCGGTCTGCACGTCGGCAGGAAAGCTGCCGCCCAGCGCTTCGACATGCTTGCGGATAGCCTCACCGGCGCCCTTGCGCAAGGCCCGCACGCTGCCGTCGGCCGCCGTGATGTCGACACCGCTCATCCTCGTCTGTGCCGTGAAGGGCACGAAGTCCGTCTTCTGCGCTGTCAGATCACGCTCGCGCAGGTTGAACTTCTGCTTGGCCAGCACCGTGATGCTGCGGCCTTCGGGCGTCTCGTCGGCCATCGACGCGAATTGCGCCGCATCGGCCAGCTGTTGTTCCGTCACTCCCTTGGCCGGCACGAAGGCCGAGGCTTGGCGGTTGCCCAGCGTGATGGTGCCGGTCTTGTCGAGCAACAGCACGTCCACGTCGCCAGCGGCTTCCACGGCTCTGCCAGAAGTTGCGATGACGTTGGCCGCCATCATCCGGCTCATGCCGGCGACACCGATGGCCGACAGCAGTGCGCCTATGGTGGTGGGGATCAGGCACACCAGCAGCGCAATCAGCGCTGTCACCGACACCGCCGTGCCGGCCTTGTTGGCCTCGACGCTGAAGATCGAGTAGGGCAGCAGGGTCACCGTCACCACCAGGAACACGATGGTCAGCGCCACCAGCAGGATGGTCAGCGCGATCTCGTTGGGCGTCTTCTGGCGCTTGGCGCCTTCGACCATCGCGATCATGCGGTCGAGGAAGCTCTCGCCGGGGTCGACGTTGATGCGCACCACCAGCCAGTCCGACAGCACACGGGTACCACCTGTGACGGAAGAGAAGTCGCCGCCGGATTCGCGGATGACGGGTGCCGACTCGCCGGTGATGGCGCTCTCGTCCACCGAGGCCACACCTTCGATCACCTCGCCGTCAAGGGGGATCACGTCGCCGGCCTCCACGAGCACGACGGCGCCCTTGCGCAGCTCATCCGCCTCCTGCGGGTGCCAGGACGAGCCGTGGACGGGCTTCTCCAGCTTCTTGGCGATCGTCTTCTTCTTCATGCCGCGCAGCGATGAAGCCTGCGCCTTGCTGCGGCCCTCGGCCATGGCTTCGGCGAAGTTGGCGAAGAGCACGGTGAACCACAGCCACAGCGCGATGGCGAGAACGAAGCCTTGCGAGGCTTCACCCTGCCCGCCCAGCGCCTGGATCCACAGGATGGTGGTGATGATGCTGCCGACGTAGACGACGAACATCACCGGGTTGCGCCACTGCACGCGCGGGTCCAGCTTGCCGAACGCCGAGGCGATGGCAGGCTTGACCAGTGCAGGGTCCAGCAGCGAAAAGGTGGTTGCGCTTGTCATGAGAGTGTTCCGTTGAGGTGGATGCGGCGGTTCACTTCGGGGTCCACAGCATCAGGTGCTCGACGACCGGCCCCAGAGCCAGCGCCGGCACGTAGTTCAGCAGGCCGACCAGCAGCACGGTGCCGATGAGCAGGCCCACGAACAGCGGGCCATGGGTGGGCAGCGTGCCCGCCGTCACCGCCATGCGCTTCTTGGCCGCCAGCGAACCGGCAATCGCCAGCACCGGGACGATCACGCCGAAGCGGCCGAACCACATCGCAATACCCAGCAGCGTGTTGTAGAAGGGCGTGTTCGCCGACAGGCCGGCGAAGGCGCTGCCGTTGTTGTTGCCGGCGGAAGTGAACGCGTAGAGGATTTCCGAGAAGCCATGCGCACCGGGGTTGGCCACGCCGGCCTTGCCCGCATCGGCCAGCACCGCCACCGCGGTGCCTGCCAGCACCAGGATCGGCGTCACGAGGATGGCGATCGACACCATCTTCATCTCGTAGGTTTCGATCTTCTTGCCTAGGTACTCGGGCGTGCGGCCGATCATCAGCCCGGCGATGAACACCGCCAGGATGGCGAAGATCAGCATGCCGTACAGGCCCGTGCCGGTGCCGCCGAAGACCACCTCGCCGAGTTGCATCAGCACCAGGGGCACGGCACCGCCCAGCGGCGTGAACGAGTCGTGCATGCCGATGACGGCGCCGCAGGAAGCGGCCGTGGTGATGGCTGCGAACAGGGCCGTGGCGGCAATGCCGAAGCGCGCTTCCTTGCCCTCCATATTGCCGCCAGGCTGCGTGGCGCTGGCATCCTGGTCGGCCCCGAGCGCGGCCAGCAGCGGATTGCCTTGCTGCTCCTGCGAGACGACGACGACGACCGCGACGACAAAGATGGTCGTCATCGCCGCCAGCACGGCCCACCCCTGGCGCGGGTCGCCCACCATGCGGCCAAACATGAACACCAGCGCTGCCGGGATCAGAAAGATCGACAGCATCTGGAAGAAGTTCGTCAGCGCCGACGGGTTCTCGTAGGGGTGGGCCGAGTTGGCGTTGAAGAAGCCGCCGCCGTTGGTGCCCAGCATCTTGATGGCTTCCTGCGAAGCGACCGGGCCCATCGCGAGGGTTTGCGTTGTCGACTTGACGTCCTCCATGACCGGCGCGCCCTTGTCGTCCTTCAGGGGCTGGCCGTCGGGCCCGTTCTCGGCCGTCTGGTAGCTGGTCACGTCGAGCGTGGCCACTTCCTTGTACGGCGAGAAGTTCTGGATCACGCCCTGGCTCACCAGGAAGACGGCGAACACCAGCGACAAGGGCAGCAGCACGTAGGCCGTGACACGGGTGATGTCGACCCAGAAGTTGCCGATCGACGCCGACGAGCGCGCGACGAAACCACGGATCAACGCGAAGACCACCACGATGCCGGTCGCGGCGGAGAGGAAGTTCTGTACCGCCAACGCGAGCATCTGCGTCAGATAGCTCATCGTCGCTTCACCGCCGTAGCCCTGCCAGTTGGTGTTGGTGACGAAGCTGATGGCGGTGTTGAAGGACGAGTCGGCGCTGACCCCAGCCATGCCGGCGGGGTTGAGCGGCAACACGCCCTGGAAGCGTTGCAATGCGTAGACCGCGAGCACGCCCAGGAAGTTGAAGACGATGAGCGCGATGGCGTATGGGCGCCAGCCCATGCCGGCCGACGCGTCGACGCCGGCCAGCCGGTACAGGCCACGTTCGACGGTCTCGAAAGGCGCCATCCAGCGCGGGAAGCGGCCGTTGGCCACAGCTGTCAGCCACTTGCCGAGCGGCCATGCCAATGCCAACAGGAGGCCCAAGTAGGCGGCCAGAAGGATCCAGGCTGGGGTATTCATCAGAATTCCTCCGCCCGCAGCAGGGCGTAGGCGAGATAAACGAGCAGGCCGAGCGAGGCCGAACCTGCAACCCAGTAGAGCCAGCTCATTTGCGCACCCCCAGCTTGTCGCAGCCGATCGCCATGCCGAGCATGGCGATGAGCAGGACAGTTGCCCCTGCCAAGAAGATGAAATCCATGGAGCCTCCAGCAATCGTTACCTGCTGGAGAGCTTAGGAATTCAGGCATCAAATCGGTATAGAGATCCGATTGATCGGCATAAAGATCTCATCAAGAGGCGGCAGGTAGCCATCCCCGTCGACGGCGCTCGGGCGAGTCCACTTCTGCGAGAGAGATTCGAGGTTTGAGCCGCAACAGGTGCCCAGCAGTGGTTTTGGCGCGCCCTCAGCGGCCCGCAGTACGCGACACCATCTCCATGGTCTCCAGGACTGGCTGCTGTCCCGGACGGTAGATTTCGCGCTCGACCTTGATGTACTGCGCCCAGCCTGGCTGAGCCCAATAGGTGCGCTTGACGCGAACGCCGTTGCCAATCCGGCTCTCAAGCACGAACTTGTAGGCCACGAAGCGACCGGCCGGCACTGTGACCTCCTCTTGCGCCACGATCCGCACCTCGTCGTCGCGCGTGAAGCGACGGCCCGACGCCAGTGAGGTTTCGATGGTGCGCCCGGTCCAGCGCTTGCCCACCGCCATTTCGCCCCCGGGGAGGTCCAACCGCGGGGGATCCCACCGGTAGGTGCCCTCGACGTTGCGGCCTTGCACGTAGCCGCCGTCCTGTGTGCGCACGGCGTCGCCGTCGGTGCCCTTGATGTAGACGCGACCGTCCTGGATGCGCTGCACGGTCTGCGTGTTGCGCGCGATCTCGCGCCCGGTGCTCGTGTCCACCGTGCGCGTGACGACGACATCGCCGAGGCGAAAGCGCGGCTGCCGTGGGTCTTGGCGCTGGCCGAAGCGGTCTTCCTCCGCCCGCGTCGCGCGGCTCGACAACTGTTCCAGCATGAAGCTCGCCTGTTCGGCGATGTAGCCGTTGGGGTAGCGCTGCAGGTAGGCGAAGAAGTCGTCCGGCTTGCGGCTGCCCTTGATGCGGTCCCAGGCGAGTTTCTGGCGCTCGAAGTCCTGGCGGGCAACGGTTTGGCGTGGCCCGGTGGTGCCGAAGGAGAAGTCTTCCTCCAGGCTTGTCGATTCCCACGGGATCTGGCGGCCCCGGCTCTGTTGGCGCACGTGCAGGCGCACGCGCTTGAAGACGTCTTCAATGGGCGCGGCTCGCTGCATCTCTTGCAGCAGGTAGCGGGTGTACAGGCCGTTGCCACCGGCGGCGTCGCCGTCATCAGCGACATTGCCAGGGGCCGTCGCATAGGCCAGCAGCGTGCCCGGCGGGGCGTCCATCTGGGCCAGGCCCTTGCCGGTGGCCGTGCCGGCGAATGGGTTGTCACGGCAGGCATCGAGGATCACGATGTTCATGCGGTTGCCGGCCGCCTTGAAGGCCTGGACCACCACGGCCACGTCGACTGTCTGTGTGGTCAGATCGCGGGCCGACGCCAGTTGGGCGTCGACCGGCACCAGGAAGTTGCGCCAGTCCATCTGCATGCCGTGACCTGCGTAGTACAGCAGCCCGAGGCCCTGCCGACCTGCCAGCAGGCGCTCGGCCTGCGCCACCGCTGCGAGCATTTGCGTGCGCGTGCCGTCGTGCAACTCGACCACCGAGAATCCCAGCCCGCGCAAGGCCGCCGCCATCGCTCGGGCATCGCGGACGGGATTCGTCAGTGCCGACGATGGGTAGGCGGCGTTGCCGATGACCAGCGC
Source organism: uncultured beta proteobacterium (assembly GCA_963750785.1). Lineage (GTDB taxonomy): Bacteria > Pseudomonadota > Gammaproteobacteria > Burkholderiales > Burkholderiaceae_C > Rubrivivax. The sequence continues at coordinate 24,787 of CAVVSC010000029.1, forward strand.
CACCCGCGTGTCCAGCGGCGCTTGTGCAGTGTGTCCGGCGGTGCACAACAGCAGGACGAGCAAGCAACGGCCCGACGCGGCGCACCAGCGCCGGGACGTGCCGGTCAGCGCCAGCGCCACGGCACGGCTGGCGGACCCCAGTTTGTGGAGCGGCGCCTCCGTCCTCACCGGATCGCCTCCATCGGGTCGGCAAGCGCAGCGTGCGGTGCGCGGCAGGCCATCGGACCGCCTAGGGGTAACACCTGCATTTCCTTTCCGAGGGGCGCGGGCGTTGGTGCCGCGCGGTCACTCATGCCGATCGGATAGGCCCACGGCTGTTGAACAGCCATGACGAGATCGACGCTGCCTGTTGAGGCCTCCAGCTCTCGAGGACCGGTGTTCGCGGTTGCTGCAATTCGGAGCTCCAGCCGCGACTGTCTCAGACCAGTCTTGACTTGTCGTCCGGGCCGCCGGCGCGGTGGGCGGCTATTGGCCGAACTGAGCCGATCGGGCTTTCGCGCCTTGGCGGCCACCGGAACCCTGGCGCCTCGGACCCTCTGACCGCTGTCTGGCTGGGACTCGGCTGGCTCAGATCGGCCATCAAACACCGCTCGCGGCAGGCAGCTTACGGGCATCTCGCCCGACCAGACAGGCCGTTGTTGTGCCCCTCGATCATTCCCCGCTGCCATCCGACCTATTGCTAGGTTTCTGCGGGCCGGCATCGACGCCATGGGCGGCCCGAGCTGTGGCGCCGGGTGGCGTAGTCCGCGCACAGCATCGAGAACGTGTTCGCCATGGCGACGCGGCACGCGCTGGTGCTGTGCCTTTCCTGGCCTGACAGCGCTAGCGGCGACGATCATTTCGGCGATCGGTTCGCGATGCCGCGGGAGCAGCCGTTCGACCGCGCGGCGCGCGGCAACGACGCGCAAGCCGCGAAAGCGCTCGGCATCAGCCGGACCACGGTGTATCGCAAGGTGAATCGTCAGTCAGCGCGCCGCTGGCAGCGCTGCTTCGCGAATGATTGTCGCGGTCTGGATCGCCACCGCACGAGAAATAGGCTCTGTGAGCGTCACCACGACCACCTCGAGCGCAGGCACGACGTAGATGAATTGCCCGCCGAAACCCGACGCGTTGTATGCCGGCAATTCGTCGCCGGGGATGGACGACAGCCACCACAGGTAACCGTAGCCCCATAGCTCCGGGCGGCCGCGCGGCGGGATGTCGCTCGCGATCTTGCGAGTGGTCGCCTCGCGCACGAACGCCGCTGGCACCACCTGGCGACCCTCCCAGCTGCCGCCGGCGCGCATCATCTGGCCGATCCGCAGCATCTCCTGCGCGGTCAAGCGCAACTCCGCCGCGCCGTTCGGAACGCCGTCCTGCCCCGCCGGCCATTCCGCGCCATCGATGCCCAGAGGGTGAAACAGCACGTCCTGTGCGAACGCCGCCAGCGGCACCTTGAGCCGGCGCGCGAGCGCCAGCGCGAGCAGGTGCGAATCGATGCTGTCGTACTGGAAGCGGGTGCCGGGCTCGTACGCGAGTGGCCGAGCAAGCGCATACGCCAGAAAGCCGGGCGCATACAGCCGGCGCGAGAAGTCAATATAGTCGTCGTACGTGGTTCTGCGGGCGAATCCCGAGGACATGGTGAGCAGATGCCGCAGCGTGACGCGTTGCATCGCCGCAGCGCCCGGGCCTTGCGCGTGTTCGGGAAAGAAGGCGGCCAGAGGCTCCTCAACGCTCGCGATCGCCCCGCGCTCCATGGCGATGCCGACCAGCAGCGACACGACCGATTTCGTCACCGACGCGACGTTCATGCGGCTCGAGGCGGTGATGCCCTGCTGGTAGTACGCGAAGCTGGCGCCGCGGCGCTCCATCAGCAGGGCGCGCACATGGGGTGCGGCGCGCAACTGCGCTTCCAGGGCCTGGATGCGTTCGGTGTTCCAGGCGGGCTGGCTTCGTCCGACAGTGACGAAACCAGCGGTGGCCAGCGCGGTCAACGCGGTCCGCCGGGTGGTGCAAGAGGTGTCTGCCATGGGCCGCTTCTCCAGCCACGATCATGCGCCCGAAACGCAAGCCCGCCTAACTCCTACAGCGTGAGTACCACCTTCGGAAGACCGCTACGCCTTCCTGACCGGTCGCCCGAGCGTGGCCGCGCATGACAGGTCCCCGAGCGACCCTTCTGCTCGAGACCGTCGGCTGATCCCGACCCGGGTCGCCGCTTGCGACATCGGTCGTCCGGGCGTCGACCAAGGGCCTCCGAACTCGCACTGTCGCCTGCACATCCTTGACCAGCCATTGAGCGGGCGGGCGCAGGCGCTTGCGGGCACCTCAGACCATCAACGAGCCGCAGCCGGAAATGCAGGCAGCTTGGAGATGTCGCGCGGGTCGTGCTGGACGATCAGCGTGGCCTTCAGGTTCTTCTGGATCTCCTGCATGCGCTGGATCGAAGCCACGGTCTGCGCCCGGTCGAAGTTGAAACCTGGCACGCCGAAGCCGGTGTAGTTCTCGATGAAGTGCACGGCGTCGCCACTGAGCAGCACCGGTCCCATCTCCTTCAGGCGCACCAGCAAGATGCTGTGGCCTGGCGTGTGCCCCGGTGCCCGAAGCACCATCACGCTGCCATCGCCATAGACGTCCTTGTCGCCGGTCAGCGGTTCGACTTTGCGCTTCTCGGCGATCCACTCTGCAAAGCCCTTGGTGTTTGCGCCCGCCATCGGGGGACTGGCCGTGACGCCATCCCAGTCGCCCTTGCCGATCAGCAGCGTGGCGTTCTTCAGTGCGCCCAGCTGTCCGGTATGGTCGGCGTGGAAGTGGCTGATGCCGACGTGCTTGACGTCGTCGGGGTTCAGGTTGATCTGCCGCAGCAGATCGGCCAGAGGCTTGTTGGTCGCGCTGGGCACCGAGCCCGGCAAGTAGCCTGTGTCCCAGACCATCACGTCCGCGCCATGGCGGATCACATAGCAACTGAAGGTGAACGGCTTGGTCGTCTCGGTGTAGGCAAAGGTGTCGGTGAAACGGCGCGGGTCGTTTGCGCCGCTGCCGCAGTCCAGCCGCGTGAGCGTGAGCTCCTGCGCCACAGCCGCACACGACAGCAGCGCGAACGCGCCGAAAGCCAACCAGCGTCTGCAATCCATGTCATCTCCTGCAAGGGGTGAAAAAAGGAACCGGCAACGCGCCCTGGCGTACCGCGTAGATTGCCAGCTCGACGGCCGCACCGCATCAGAGGCGACCCGGTATTCGCTCGTTCAAGACTCGGCCATTCCGCTCGAAGCATTCTTCGGGTCGCTCGTCTATCGCCCGACAGCAGCCTGCTGGATCGCCGGCGCGAACGCTCAACCAGTGCATTGCGGGCTACTGCCGCGAACCCTGCTGCTTCCCCGCAACGCCGGGGCCCGCGGGTGGTGGCGTGGCCTTGCCGCCGACTTGTACGCGGTCCCCGTTCTCGACGCCATCGGGCGGACTCTCGATGACGCGATCTTCCGGCGACAACCCGGAGGCGAGTTCGATGCTCGTGCCCAGATCGCGCGCCACCTTCACGGGCTTCAGCACCACCTTGTCGCCCTCGCCCACGGTCGCCACCCGCAGACCAGACTTGTCGAAGATCAGCGCGCTGGGTGGGATGCTCAGCGCACCCGCGGTACGCGGCATCACGAAGCTGACGTTGGCGAAGCCCCCGGGCAGCAACTCGCCGGCACCGTTGTCGACCGAGAGCTGCACCAGCATGCCGCCCGAGGCGCTGCTGATGGCACGCGACATCGACTGCACCGCGGCTGCGTAGGACTTTTCCGGGCGCTCGGGCACGGTCAGCGTGGCGGGGCTGCCGGGCCGCAGCATCGGGACCAGGCTCTGCGGCACGTTCACG
>CAVVSC010000030.1:0-18318 GCA_963750785.1 uncultured beta proteobacterium
CGTAGCGGTCACCTCGCAAGGACAGGTTGGCTTCCAGGTTCTTCAGGAAGGGCAGGTTCACTTCCGAGAACAGGCTGCCGACGCTGCGGCTGCGGGCCACGGGCAGCACGCCGCCGCCCAGGCCCGCGATGTCGCCGCTGGCCAGGATGGCGGGCGCAGATATTTCGAAGCGTTGGCTGCGCATCTCGCCCCCGACCGACAGCGCCACGTCGCCGCCCGGCAGACGGCCGACGGTGTTGGAAAAGCGCAGGTCCCAGGCATGGGTCCTGAACTTGCCGCCCACGGTCGGGCCGATGTACTGCGCCTTGGCCACTTCGGCAGCCACGTTGGCCGGTTGCACGCCACCGGGTGACCACGGGTTCCAGTTGTCGGTGCTGTTGTTCAGGGCACGGGCCAGCGCCAGCTGCGAGAAGTAGCCGTTGACCACGTTGCCGTGCACGGTGCTTTCATCCTGGCTGTAGGCGGTGTCGTAGTCCCAGTCCTTGTAGACGCCCTTCAGGCCGACGACCGCACGCTGCTGCACGCTTTCGTCGCGTGTCGTGCGCTCGCCTGCAACGAAGGCGCGCTGGGTCACCGCCAGGTCCTTGCCCACCATGCCCGACAGGCCGTGGGCGTTGAGCCAGGCCGTCGGGTAGTTGGGATTGGTGGGGCGGATCAGCAGCGCCGGCGACACACCAGAGCCCGCGAACGCGCTGTCCGTGTCCAGGAAGCTGGTCCGCACAGGCGAGGGCTGGAACACCTGCTGCGTGATGTTGCGGACACGCGAGAACTGGGTGTAGAGCTCGGTGTCGGCCGCCAGCTGGAAGCGTGCGGCGGCCGTCACGTTCTGTTTGTCGGTCAGGGGAATCAGGCGCACCGAAGAGGCCGAATCGAAGAAGCAGCGGCCTGCGCTGGTGCTGGGTGCAGACGGCCCCGGCTGGATGAAGTGGCCGTCGAAGTTGCAGCCCACCGAATCGGCCAGCGGATTGCCGTAGTAGCGGGCGCGCAGGCCCAGCGGATTGGTGGCGCTGCCGCCGTTGGCTGCGTACGTGTCGCCCAAGGTGGTGTCCCAGACGCCTTCGATGTTGCCGCCGCCCGTCGCACCGTTGGTGAAGTAGGGCGGCACGTTGCCGCTGCTGGCGTAGTCGCGGTCGCTGGCCTTCAGTTCGCTCTGCCTTTCACGGCCGACGCTGAGCATCACGTTGAACTTGTCCGTGGCCATGGCGCCGAAACCGAAGACCGCATTGGCCTTTTCGGACTTGCCGCCACCCTTGCGGGTGGGCTTGCCGGTGGTGGCCGAAATCTCGATGCCCTGGAAGTTCTTGCGTGTGATGACGTTCACCACGCCGGCCATGGCGTCCGACCCGTAGATGGACGACGCGCCGTCGGTCAGGACCTCGACGCGTTCGATCGACTCGACTGGGATGGCGTTGATGTCGACCGCGGCTGAATTGGTACCGAACGGCGCCATGCGCCGGCCGTCCAGGAGGATCAAGGTCCGCTGGTCGCCCAGGCCGCGCAAGGAAATGGACGACCGACCGTAGGTGGACAGGCCGGCGCCCATGGACTTGGTGACGCCGCCGGCTGCGCTGACGCTGGGCAAGGCGAACAGCAAGCCTTCGACGTTCACGGCGCCGGTCTTGCTGATCTCGTCCCGCGTGATGATCTGGACGGGAAGGGCCTGCTGCTCAAGCGACTGCTTGATGCTGGAACCCGTCACCACCACGCGGTCGGACGCCTCCTGTGCCTGCGCCTGGGCGCTTGGCGCCAGGGCGGCAACAAGCATGGCTGAGCAGGCACGGCTCACATGATTGGACAGCAGTTGCTTCTTCAGAGTCACTGGTTTTCCTTGGTGGTTTGGGGGCGCGGGCTTCGGCCCCGCGGCATTGCTGCGGTGTCGCCTTGGAAGCGATGCAATCAGTATTCAAGTCGTGTCCGTGCGTGTCCTGAAGACGCCCTTAAAGCTTTCTGAATCCGCGTTCAATCCACCTGCATCGGGCTTCAGCCGCTGCTGTAATACGTCTTCAGGAAGGACTCTCCGGCTGGCCTGTGGATGCACCCGTGCTGAGCTACGTTTTCGATGACTTCGAACTGCAACCTGCAGAGCGACGTCTGCTGGCGCGCGGCGCGCCCCTTGCATTGGGGCCGCGTGCCTTGGACCTGCTGCTGGTGCTGGTGCGGCACGCCGGACAACTGGTGACCAAGGAGCAGTTGCTGGAACAGGTCTGGCCTGACGTGGTCGTGGTCGAAAACAACCTGCAGGTGCAGATTTCCGCCCTGCGGAAGTTGCTGGGACCCGACGCCATTGCGACGGTCACGGGCCAGGGCTACCGCTTCACGCGCGTGCCGCGGGCGCAGGCGCAAAGCGCATCACCCGCCATGCACCGTTCCTTCGGTGCGCAGACGAACGTCCCGTACAACCGTGGCCCGCTCTTCGGACGCGGGCAGGACTTGGACCAGCTCCAGAACTTGCTGCAGGTGTCGAGGCTGGTCACGGTGACCGGGCCCGGTGGTGTGGGCAAGACGCGCCTGATGAACGAATGTGCCCTGGCCGCGGCCAGCCGATTTGCCGACGGCGCGTGGCTGGTTGAACTGGCCTCGCTGAACGATGCGGACACGGTCGCCGCAGCGGTGGCAGCGAGCATGCGCATCGAGGTGAAGGACGCGGCCTCAGGCCAGGACGCTTTGGCGCTGCACCTGCGCGAAAGGCAACTGTTGCTCTTGCTGGACAACTGCGAACACCTGGTGGAGCCGGTTGCGACCTTGGTGGACGCGCTGCTGGCGGTCGCGCCCCGGCTCCAGGTCATGACTTCTTCGCAGGACATCCTGGGCATCGGCGGCGAACAGGTCTTTCGCGTGCGGTCCTTGTCCGTGCCGACCGACGACACGCCCACGGCCGCCGCTGCGATGCGCTTTGGTGCCGTCGAGCTCTTCACGGCGCGCGCACGCGCCGGCGACCAGGCCTTCAGCTGCAATGACCAGAATGCCCCGCTGGTTGCGGCAATCTGCCGGCGGCTGGATGGCATTCCGCTGGCCATCGAAATCGCCGCTGCCCGGGTGCCCGCGCTGGGGCTGTCGAGCGTGGCCCGCCTGCTCGACGAACGGTTTCTCGCCCTCACGGCCGGCCGGCGCAGCGTGGTGCCGCGGCAGCGCACGCTTCAAGCCACGCTCGACTGGAGCCACCGCCTGCTGTCAGAGCGGGAACGCAGGGTGTTCCGGCGTGTGGCTGGCTTTGTCGGGGGCTTCTCCTTGGCGGCCGGCGCTGCGGTGGCCAGCGACGCCGAATTGGATCGGCACGAGGTCATCGACGCCATTGGCATCCTGGTGACCAAGTCGCTGCTGGCGGTGGACAGCCAAGAAGGCCAGTGGCGCTACCGCCTGCTGGAAGTGGCGCGGACCTACGCGCTTGAAAGGCTGGCCGAAGCGGACGAGGTTGAAAGCGTGGCGCGGCGGGCGGCCAGCCATTGGCTGTCGGTCTTCGGCAACTGCTTCGACGACTGGACACGCCAGTCAGACGCCGCTTTTGATGCCTGCTACGGGGCCGACCTCGGCAACCTGCGGGCCGCGCTGGATTGGGCATTCCTTCCCGGCGGCGACGCACGGATCGGCGTGCAACTCACGGGCCTGTCAGGGCCGCTATGGGTGGACCGGCTGATGATGCGGGAGTCCGAGGAGCGGCTGGCCTTGGCCTTTGCTGCTGTGCAGCCCGACATGCCCGCTGCCTGGGTTGCCGCGCTGAACCTGGCCGCTGGCACCTTCTACTACACGCGGCTGAACGAGCAGTCCATCACCGCCTTGCGTGCCGCAGCGAGCATGCTGCGCGCCTTGGGTGAGACGCCGCTGGCCGGCTATGCCTTTCTGCTGCTGGGCAACTCGCTGGCTGCCTTGGGCCAGGACGAAGCCGAGCAGGCCTTGTCCGAGGCACGCAAGCTGCTGGTGCAGGGCGACCATCCGCGGGTGATGGCCCTGCTGCCCAAGACCATGGCCATGTTCTATTACATGCGCGGCATGCCCGCCGAGACGCGGCGCGAGAACCTGCGCGCGCTGGCACTGGCCCGGGAAGGGGGCTATGACATGCTGGCGTTGACGGTCGAAGAAAACCTGGCCGATTCGCTGTGGCTTTCTGGCGACCTGCCGGGTGCCCTGGAAGCGGCACGCAACGTGATCGAGCGCTGCAAGCGTGTGAAGGCCGTCTACCGGATCAACTGGGGCTGGATCTACGGCAACTACTTCGGCATCCTGGTCGAATGCGGTGAATTGGCGGAGGCGGGAGATATCGCCCGCTTCACCATGGCCCACCTGCGCGAGTCCAGCGGTATCCGGTTGGTGCTTGACCACTTTGCCCTGCGCCTGGCCAAGTCCGGCCACGCCGAGCCGGCGGCCCGCGTGCTGGGTTGGATCAACCACTACTACAGCAGCCGGTGCATCACCCGCCAACCCAACGAACTGCGGGCCATGCGCAGCACCGAGGCGATCCTGATCGCGCAGTTGCCGTCTGAGGACCTGGGTCGACTGTTCGCAGAAGGCATGCTGCTGGACGAACCCGGGGTCTGCCAGCTGGCGGTGGCCTACTGAGGCTCAGTCCCGGCTGCGGTGTGCGGCACCCCCATGCCCGGGGCAGGCCGGTGCAGGGCGGGGCAGGGGCACCGACAAATTGCACACCTTCCACTCGGCTGTCGGTGCGGCAAGGCTACGATGCGGAGCAAGCCCTTTCCCATCTTCCGGCGCTTCGCTGTTCCCTTCATGCACGTCGACCTGCCGCCGCGCAGCCCCGGCCGACCGATACCGCCGCCAGCAAGCTGGCTGCGCGCGTGGCCGCCGATTTTCCTGTTGTCCCTGCTCTTGGGCCTGTTGTGGCTGCTGCGTGGATGGGCGGTGCTTGAAGACCCGGCCGGCCTGCCTGCGCGCGCAGCGCTGTCCCTGCTCTATGCGCTGGGCTGGTGGTTGGGGGTTCGGCTGCTCGATCTGGTGTTGTGGGAACGCCTGCTGCCCTGGCGCGCCGCCGTGCGCGTGCCGCGCCTGCTGCGCCAGTTGATGGCCGTGATGCTGGGCATCGTGGTGCTGACCGTGGTGCTGGGCCGTATCTGGGAACTGTCGGTGGGGCCGGTGCTGGCTGCCACGGGCGCCGTGGGCATCGTCATGGGCCTGGCCCTGCGCAATGTGCTGGCCGATTTCTTCAGTGGCATCGCGCTCAACCTGGAGCACCCGTTCCGGCTGGACGACTTCGTGCTGCTGCACGTGCGCACGCGGCGGGAACCGGTGGCCGGTTTCGTGCGTGAGATCAACTGGCGCAGTACCACGGTGCTCACGCCCGAGGACAACCTCATCAGCGTGCCCAACAGTGTGGTCGCGGAATCGACGGTGGAGAACCTGTCCTACCCGTCCCCGGTCTACGAACTGGAACTGGACGTGCTGCTGGACTGGCACCTGGAACCCAAGGTGCTGGAACCGGTGCTCACTGCGGCCGTGCTGGACGCCTGGATGCGCGGCGCCACCAGTGGCGACAAGCCGCCGAAGACGCGCATGGTGCGCATGGACGGCGCGGGGGTGACCTACCGCATCGTCTACCTCATCGACCCGCGCCGCAAACCCAAGGGTCCGGCGCGCCACCTGCTGCTGAGTTGCCTGCAGACGCACCTGAAACATGCCGGCCTGCGTCCGGTGCTGGAATCCCAGGCCCTGGCCGGCGCGCAGTTGCCGCCACAGCGGCCCATGGACCCGGCACGCGAAGAAGACCGGCTGATCGCGCTGACTCAAGTGGCCGTACTGGGCGCGCTGACGGCGGACGAGTTGCGCTCGCTGGCAGCGGTGGTCAAGGTGGTCCGCGTGGTCCTGGGCGAAGACGTGGTGCGCCAGGGCGAAGCCGGCCGCTCGATGTTTGTGGTGGCGGCTGGCGTGCTGGAGGTGCTGCAGACCAGCGCAGGCGAGAGCACGCCCCAGCGCGTGTCCACCCTGTCACCGGGCCAGTTCTTTGGCGAGATGTCGCTGCTGACCGAGGCCGCCCGCACGGCCACGGTTCGTGCGCTGGGGCCGGCTGTGTTGTACGAAGTGCCGCCTGAGCGCATGGAGGCGCTGCTGCAGGCGCGCCCGGCCCTGGCCGATGCGCTGGCAGCGGTGGCAGCTGAACACCTGAAGCGCGACGCCACGGCTGCGCAGGCCCTGAAGGTGCCGCCGCCCGGTCGGCGCGGGCATCTGGCCGAGCTCATTGCGCAGGCCATGCGCCGTATCTTCTCGACATGAACCACCCGGGTCAGTGCCCATGTGATTCAACAAGTCGATATGTATACTGAAGTTGACACTTTGATGGACTCCGCCGCCGGCCCAGGCCGCCGTTCTGCATGCCCTTGATTCCCTTGCCCGGCGACCACCCCGAACGCTTCGCGCTGGCCGAGGAAGTGCACGCCCGGCCGCCGGAACCCTTGCCCACGCCGGCGCGTGCGTCCTACCTGGCGGTGCTGGTGGACGGCGACGAGCGCTCGCTGGAAACGGCGCACCTGGCCCGACTGTGTGAGCGCTTCGCCGTGCCGCCGCCGGCACGCGAACTCACACACTTCAGCGCGCGCCTGGGTGCACTGCGCCTGAAGTGGGAACGGCATGGCGAGTTCTCGTCCTGGACCCTGATTGCGCCAGGCTCGGAAAGCCAGCCCTTTGCAGAACCGGCCACGTCTCTCCTGCCCGAAGGCTGGCTGCGTGGCCTGCCGGGCCAGACCCTGATGGCCGCCCACGCCGTGCTGGCCGCCGCGCCGGACCAGCCGCCTGGCGACGCCGAACTGGCTTTGCACTTTTCTGACAACCTGGTGGTCGGCGCCGAGATCGGCGACGGCGACGCACTGGCCTACACCGACTTCAAGATCCACGGCGACGGCTGCTCACGCTTTCTGCTGCTGGCGCGCGACCTGACGCCGCGTGTGGCGGGCCAGATGGTGCAAAGGCTCTTCGAGATCGAGGCCTACCGCATGATGGCCTTGCTGGCCTTGCCCATGGCGCGGCGCCAGAGTCCGCGCATCGTGGCCATTGAAAAGAGCCTGGCGGAGCTCACCGACGGCATTGCGCGCGATGAAGGCGCCGCCGACGAGACCTTGCTGCATGAACTGACGCGCCTGGCGGCCGAGGTGGAAAGCGGCCTGGCGGCCAGCCAGTTCCGTTTCGGCGCCTGCCGTGCCTACGCGGAACTGGTGCGCACCCGCATTGCCGAACTGCGAGAAGTCCGCCTGGGCGGTATGCCGACCATCGGCGCCTTCATGGCGCGCCGGTTTGAACCGGCCGTGGCCACTTGTCTCACGGTCTCTTCGCGCCTGCACGATTTGTCTGAACGTGTGGCACAGGCCAGCGCCTTGCTCAGCACGCGCGTGGACATTGCGCGCGAACGCCAGAACCAGGCGCTGCTGAGCTCCATGGACCGCCGCGCCAAGCTGCAACTGCGACTGCAGCAGACGGTGGAAGGGCTGTCCATCGCGGCCATCGTTTACTACGTGGTCGGCCTCGTCGGTTACGTCGCCAAGGGCAGCAAGGCCGCGGGCCTGCCGCTCAACGCCGACCTGACCGCCGGCATCGCCGTGCCGCTGGTGGCCGTGGTCGCCCTGGTGGTGGTGCGTCGCGCGCGCAAACGTATCCACGACGCCGAGTCCGCTGCCAAGCACAAGGGAATGAGCTGATGTCGATCTTTTTTCCCTTCAGCGCCATCGTGGGCCAGGACGAGATGAAGCTCGCCATCCTGGTCGCGGCGGTCGACCCCAGCGTGGGCGGCGTGCTGATCTTTGGTGACCGCGGCACGGGCAAGAGCACGGCCGTGCGCGCACTGGCCGCCTTGCTGCCCAAGATGAAGACCCTGGTGGGCTGCCGCTACAACTGCAGCCCGGACAAGCCTTTCTGTGCCAGCAGCGAAGCCTGCGAAGGCGCGCGCGCCAGGAAGGTAGTGCAGGTGTCCGTGCCCGTGGTGGACCTGCCGCTGGGTGCGACAGAAGACCGTGTCGTCGGCGCGCTGGACATAGAAAAGGCACTGACCCAGGGCACCAAGTCCTTCGAGCCGGGCCTCTTGGCGCGCGCGAACCGCGGCTTCCTGTACATCGACGAAGTCAACCTGCTGGAAGACCACCTGGTGGACCTGCTCATCGACGTGGCAGCTTCCGGCGAAAACGTGGTGGAACGCGAAGGCCTGTCGGTGCGCCACCCCGCGCGCTTTGTGCTGGTGGGCAGCGGCAACCCGGAAGAAGGCGAACTGCGCCCGCAACTGCTGGACCGCTTCGGCCTGGCAGTGGACGTGCGCACGCCCACCGACCTGGCCACGCGGGTGGACGTCATCAAACGCCGCGACGCGTTTGAACGCGACCCCGCCGCGTTCACCGCCTTGTGGAAGAAGGACGAAGACAAGACGCGCAAGCGCATCGTCGCCGCACGCGATCTGCTTCCCGAAGTGAGCGTGCCGGACGCCGCGCTGCACCGCGCCGCGCAACTGTGCATGGCGCTGGGCACCGACGGCCTGCGCGGCGAATTGACGCTGATGCGCGCCGCCCGCGCCCTGGCCGCACTGGACGGCGCGCGCACCGTCACCGACGAGCACCTGAAGCGCATCGCACGGCCGGCCCTGCGCCACCGCCTGCGCCGCGACCCGCTGGACGACACCGACGCCACGGTGCGTGTCGACCGCGTGCTGGCCGAAACCTTTCCCCACTAGGGCGATCCAGGCGCCTGCGCATGGACAACAGCATCCCGGCAAGCCAAGACGCGGCGCTGGCCGCAGCGCTGCTGGCTGTGGACCCGGTGGGGCTGGGAGGTGCGCGCATCCAGGCCCAGGCCGGGCCGGTGCGCGACGCCTGGCTGGCTTTGTTGCAAGGCCTGCTGCCCGCAGGCGCGCCCTGGCGGCGGCTGCCGCAGCACGCAGGTGAAGACCGCTTGATCGGGGGCATCGACCTGCCCGCCACACTGGCCACCGGTCGACCGGTGCTGCAGCAAGGACTTCTGGCGGCGGCCAACGGCGGTCTGGTGCTGGCGGCCATGGCCGAGCGTCTGTCGCCCGGCACCGCCGCCGTGCTGTCTGCCGTCATGGACCAGGGTCTGGTGCGTGTGGAACGCGAAGGCCTCACCGCTGCCACGCCCTCTCGCTTTGCGGTGGTGGCCTTGGACGAAGCCTTGACCGAAGATGGACCGATGTCCGCCTCGCTGGCCGACCGCCTGGGCCTGTGGCTGGACTTCACCGCCCTGAGCGTGCGCGACGCGCCCCGGGCCGACGCCGACCTGGCCGACAGCGTGGCCGCCGCGCGCGGGCAACTGGCGGCGGTGCAGGTGGGTGGATCGATCGTCGAAGCCCTGTGCGCCGCCACCTTGGCCTTGGGTGTGGATTCGCCCCGTGCGGCCTGGCTGGCCGTGCGCTGCGCACGCGCGTCGGCCGCCCTGTTCGGTCGGCAGCAGGCCGATGCGGACGACGCCGCGCTGGCAGCCCGCCTGGTGCTGGGCCCGCGGGCCACGCGGCTGCCGCAGGCCGAGGACCCGGAAGCCGAGTCGCCACCCGACAGTCCGCCCGAGCCGCCCGACCTGCCTGAGGACCACCAGGCCGACGAATCACAGCAAACGACCGAACTGGGTGACCTGAAGGACCGCGTGGTCGACGCCGCGGCAGCCGCCATTCCCCCCGGCTTGCTGGCGCGACTGATGAATGGCGACAGCCGACGCGAACGCGCGGCCAGCGCGGGCAAGGCCGGCGCGCTCAGCGCGTCGCGCCTGCGCGGCCGGCCACTGGGCGCGCGCAAGGGCGCGCCACATGCAGGCGCGCGCCTGCACCTCATGGCCACGTTGCGAGCCGCTGCGCCCTGGCAGAACCTGCGCCGCCAATTGGCGCCGGACAGCCCGGCCGCGGTGCGCGTGATGCCGGACGACTTCCACGTCCGCCGCTTTGCACAGCGCCGCAACACGACCACGGTGTTTGCGGTGGATGCATCGGGCTCGTCCGCGCTGTACCGCCTGGCCGAGGCCAAGGGCGCAGTGGAACTGCTGCTGGCCCAGTGTTATGTGCGCCGTGACCAGGTGGCCGTCATCGCCTTCCGGGGCCAGGCAGCAGACTTGCTGCTGCCGCCAACGCGCTCCCTGGTGCGCGCGAAGCGTGCGTTGGCGGGCTTGCCGGGTGGTGGCGGCACGCCGCTGGCGTTGGGCATTGACGCGGCAGCAGCCGTGGCAGCCCAGGTGCGGCGCGACGGTGCCACGCCTGTGGTCGTCTTGCTGACCGACGGCCGGGCCAACGTCACGCGCACCGGGCAGGGCGGTCGCCAACAGGCTCAGCAGGACGCGCTGGATTCGGCTTCGCGCCTTCGCAGCCTGGGCGCGCAGACGCTGCTGGTCGACACGTCCGTGCGCCCGGAGCCCGCCGCTGCCGCCCTGGCCGTGGCCATGGGGGCGCGCTACCTGGCCCTGCCGCAGGCCGACGCGGCGGCACTGTCCGGTGCCGTGGCGCGGGCGGTGGCGGCCGATTCGAAGTGAGTCCCGCGCTGCCGGCTGCACTGGGGCCGGCACCTGCACGGCTGCCGCAGGACTGGCCGCACCGTGCTTGCAGCCACACGGTGCAGGCAGGCGGCCTGCCGTGGCATCTGCAATGGCTGCCGTCGCAGCAGGCGCCCCGCTCGGTCGTGTTGATGCTGCACGGCACCGGCGCGTCCAGCCATTCGCTGGCGGCGCTGGCGGGATTGCTGTGCCAGGAACACACCGTGCTGGTGCCCGACTTGCCGGGCCATGCCTTCAGCGGCCGCGAGGCCCACGCGCTGTCGCTGCCTGGCATGGCCGCCGCGCTGGGCACCTTGCTGCAGGTGTTGCAGGTGCAGCCCGACTGGATCGTCGGTCACTCCGCGGGCGCGGCCATCGCGGCCCGGCTGTGCCTGGACGGCCATGCCGCGCCTCGGGCCGTGGTGGCGATCAACGGTGCCTGGTTCCCGCCGCGCGGCGTGGGCAACTGGTGGTACGCGCCGGCAGCCAGGCTGCTGTCGCGCAACCCGCTGGTGCCGCATCTGTTTGCCTGGCAGGCGGCCCGGCCGGCGACCCTGGCCAAGTTGATTGCCAGCACGGGTTCCCGGCTGGACGACACTGGCGTGGCGCGCTACCGCAGCCTGGTTGGCGACCCGGGCCACGTGGCGGGCGTGCTGGCCATGATGGCGCAATGGGACCTGCAGCCCCTGTTGCATGACTTGCCCCGGCTGGTCCCCCGCCTGCTGCAACTGGTGGGCTCGGGTGACACCACGGTGCCGCCCGAGCAGGCACGGTCCATCCAGCAGCGCCTGCCTGGCAGCGGCCTGCACCTCCTGCAGGGGCTGGGCCACCTGGCGCACGAAGAAGCGCCCCAGGTGGTGGCGGCAATGCTCACACGTCTGGCGCCCTGGGTCACCGTTGCTGCCGACGAGCGGCGAACGGAGACCGCGGCGGCGGGCAACGTCCCCGATTGACGGCTATGCATTCACTGTCTAAGCTAGTTGACACTGGCAGATGACAAGTGAGCTTGACGCTTACCCGCTGCCTGCAGGGAGTGGGGATGCCGTCCATCGCACGCATAGAAGACGCACTGCATGCCGCCATGCAGGCCTCCGTCGGGCCAGGCTGCCCGCCCAAGCTGGCAGCAGCGGTACGCCATGCGGTCTTCCCGGGCGGTGCGCGCATCCGGCCGCAGCTGTGCCTGGCGGTGGCCCGCGCCTGTGGTGACGACCAGCCGGCGCTGGCCGACGCAGCAGGGACGGCCATCGAACTGCTGCACTGCGCATCCCTGGTGCACGACGACCTCCCTTGCTTTGACGACGCGCCCGTTCGGCGCGGTCAGGCCTCCGTGCATTGCGCTTTTGGCGAACGCCTGGCGGTGTTGGCCGGTGACGCGCTGATCGTCATGGCCACGCAGGTGCTGGTGCGGGCCGCGCCGGCCGCGCCCGCGCGGGCGCTGGAACTGCTGCAGACCGTGAGCGACAGCGTCGGCATGCCCGGCGGCATCGTCGCAGGCCAGGCCTGGGAATGCGAACCTCGCGTGTCCTTGCGTGAGTACCAGCGCCTGAAGACGGGCGCCTTGTTCGCCGCTGCCACCCGCTGCGGTGCGCAGGCGGCTGGTGGCGATGCCGAAGCCTGGCGCGGCCTGGGCGAATGTCTGGGCGAGGCCTACCAGGTGGCCGACGACATCCGCGACGTCATCGCCAACCCGGAATACCTGGGCAAGCCCATCGGCCAGGACGTGGCGCTGGGCCGGCCCAGCGTGGCCACGGAGCAGGGGCTGGACGCCGCCATGCGCATCTTCCAGAGTCTGGTGGCTGGCGCGGTGGACGCCGTGCCTGTCTGTCGCGGCGCGCCCATGCTGCGCGCCCTGGTCAAGGCCGAAGCCGAGCGCCTGCTGCCTCCGGCCTTGTTTGCGGAACGCCCGCTGCGCGTGGCCGCCTGAGGACGGTGGTGGCGCGCAGCGAATCCAGCGCCTTGGACAGCCCGCCGCAGCCACCCGCCACAGGCTGGCGGGACTGGCTGCAGCGACAGGTCAGCAGCCCGCGTTTCCGCCGTTGGGCGGCAGGCTTCTGGCTGACGCGCCCCTTGGTACGCCGCCGCGCCGGGCAGCTCTTTGACCTGGTGGCCGGCTTTGTCTACACGCAGGTGCTGCTGGCCTGTGTGCGCCTGGACCTCTTCAACCGCCTGGCCGACAGCGGCCCTGCGGACGCCGCAACGCTGGCGCAGCGCCACGGTTTGCCGCTGCGCGCCATGCAGCGCCTGCTGGACGCCGCGGTGTCGGTGCGCCTGCTGGCCTTGCGGCGCAATGGCCGCTACGCCCTGGGTGCGCTGGGCGCGCCCATGGTGGGCCATGCGGCGCTGGCCGCGATGGTCGAACACCACGCCGCGCTGTACGCCGACCTGCGCGACCCGGTGGCGCTGCTGCGCGACGAAGGCGCCGGCAGCGCGATGGCCGCCTACTGGCCCTACGCCGCCTATCCGCGTGCAGACGAGCTGCCGGCCTGCGCGGTGGCCGAATATTCGGCGCTGATGACCGCGTCACAGCCCATGGTCATTGACGAGGTGCTGGACGCCTACGACCTGCGCCGCCACCGCGTGCTGCTGGACGTGGGTGGCGGGGAAGGGCGCTTCGTCGCGGCAGCCGCCACTGCAGCGCCACAACTGCAATGCCAGCTGTTCGACCTGCCGCCGGTGGCCGCGCTGGCGCGCCAGCGCCTGGGCGGCCTGGGCCTGGCGCAGCGCGTGCAGGTGCACGGCGGCAGCTTCTTTGACGACGTGCTGCCGCAGGGCGCGGACATCGTGACCTTGGTGCGCGTGCTCTTTGACCACGACGATGCCCACGTGCTGACCATCCTGCGCGCCGCCCGTGCGGCCCTGCCCGAGGGCGGCACCCTGCTGGTCGCCGAGCCCATGGCCCGGGCTCCCGGCGCCCACGCGGGGGGCGACGCCTACTTCGGGTTCTACCTGTTGGCCATGGGCCGCGGCCAGCCGCGCACCGCCGAGACCTTGACCCACCTGATGGAGGCCGCCGGCTTCGTGAATGTGCGGGCTTTGCGCACGCGCCTGCCCCTGCAGGCCGGGGTGTTGCTGGCACGCGCCGGCGCTGGGCAAGCGGCGCCCAAAGCCCGTCATGACAGCAATGCGTAATGACCTATTGACAACCGCAAGTGTCAGTCTACGATGACACTCATGTCTCAAGTCCTTGCGCCTCAAGCCCACCCGGGAGACCGCCCATGAAGACCGCCGCCGTGGTGTTGCAAGCACCCCAGGAACTGGGTCTGCAGCAACTGGAACTGGACGGCGCGGGCGAGTCGGACCTGATCGTCGACATCGACTACAGCGGCATCAGCACCGGCACTGAAAAGCTCTTGTGGAGCGGCCGCATGCCGGTCTTCCCCGGCATGGGCTACCCGCTGGTGCCGGGTTACGAATCGGTTGGCAGGGTGGTGGAAGCCGGCCGCAGCGCCAAGCACCGCGTCGGAGACCATGTCTTCGTACCCGGCGCCCGTTGCTTCGGCCCGGTGCGCGGCCTCTTTGGCGGCGCAGCGGCGCGCCTGGTGGTCAGCGACGAACGGGTCTACGACGTCGACGCCGCGCTGGGTGAAGAAGCGGTGCTGCTGGCCCTGGCTGCCACGGCGTATCACGCGGTTTCAGGTGGCGGCAAGCGCAACCCGGTGGTCGCGCCCGACCTGATCATCGGCCACGGTGTGCTGGGCCGCCTGCTGGCGCGCCTGACCGTGGCCGCCGGCCTGCCGCCGCCCACGGTGTGGGAACTGGACGCCACGCGCAGCGAGGGCGCGCGCGGCTACGAAGTCATCCAACCTGACGCCGACAAGCGGCGCGACTACCGCGCCGTCTATGACGTGAGCGGCGACGTGCGCATCATCGACAAGGTCATGCCGCACCTCGTCAAAGGTGGCGAGATCGTGCTGGCCGGCTTCTACGCCGAACCACTGGCCTTCAATTTCGCGCCGGCCTTCATGCGTGAAGCCCACATCCGTGCCGCCGCCGAATGGCAGCGTGCCGACATGCTGGCCACCAAGCAGCTGGCCGAAGACGGCCGCCTGGACTTGTCCGGCCTCATCACCCACCGCGAACGTGCCGAGCACGCCGCAGGTGCCTACCGCACCGCATTCAGCGATGTCGGTTGCCTCAAGATGGTTCTCGACTGGAAGGGTTGCCAATGAGCAGTACCAGCACTTCGCCTGTCATCTTCATGCGCGATGAACGCCTGAAGGCCGAAGCCGCGATCGAACCCGATCCGGTCCACACCTCTCCCGCCGCCAAGACCACGCAGATCATTGCGATCTACGGCAAGGGCGGCATCGGCAAGAGCTTCACCCTGGCCAACCTGAGCTACATGATGGCGCAGCAGGGCAAGAAGGTGCTGCTGATCGGCTGCGACCCCAAGAGCGACACCACCAGCCTGCTGTTCGGCGGCAAGGCCTGCCCGACCATCATCGAAACCAGCAGCAAGAAGAAGCTGGCCGGTGAAGCGGTGGCCATCGGCGACGTCTGCTTCAAGCGCGACGGCGTCTACGCCATGGAATTGGGCGGGCCCGAAGTCGGTCGCGGTTGCGGTGGCCGCGGGATCATCCACGGCTTCGAGACCCTGGAAAAGCTCGGCTTCCACGACTGGGGCTTCGACTTCGTGCTGCTGGACTTCCTGGGCGACGTGGTCTGCGGCGGCTTCGGTTTGCCGATTGCGCGCGACATGTGCCAGAAGGTGATCGTCGTCGCCAGCAACGACCTGCAATCACTCTACGTGGCCAACAACGTGTGCAGCGCGGTGGAGTACTTCCGCAAGCTGGGCGGCAACGTGGGCGTGGCCGGCATGGTCATCAACCGCGACGACGGCACGGGTGAAGCCAAGGTGTTTGCGGAACACGCCGGCATCCCGGTGCTGGCCACCATCCCGGCCAACGAGGACATCCGCCGCAAGAGCGCCAGCTACGAAATCATCGGCAAGCCTGGCACGCAGTGGGCGCCGCTCTTTGAAGAGCTCGCCACCAATGTGGCCGAAGCGCCGCCGGTGCGTCCCAAGCCGCAGACGCAGGACCAGTTGCTGGGCCTGTTCAGCGCCGAGGTGACCGGCCGCGACTTCAAGATGGAGCCGGCGACGCTGTTCGACATGGTGGGCAAGAACGAGATCGTCAAGCCCACGCTTGAGGTGATCTATGACGCCGCCTGAATTAGCCCCCCCCCGGAGCGCCGTTGGCGCTCCCCCCCAGGGGGGCGCACCCAGCGGCCCGGCGGAGCCGGTTCCGCGGCTGCCGCTTGGTGGCTCGCCGCCAGTCGATGGGCTTGGTTGCCATACAGGGCGCGACGTGATGCTGGCCGCGGCGGAAGCCGCGGGCAAGAGCGAAGTCATCCAGCAGTTGAAGCGCGACTACCCGCTGCCGGAAGGCGCGGGCCCGCATGACCAGCCGCAGAGCATGTGCCCGGCCTTCGGTTCCTTGCGAGTTGGTCTGCGCATGCGCCGCACCAGCACCATCCTCAGCGGCAGCGCCTGCTGCGTCTACGGCCTGACCTTCACCAGCCACTTCTACGGCGCGCGCCGCAGCGTGGGCTACGTGCCCTTCAACAGCGAAAGCCTGGTGACCGGCAAGCTGTTCGAGGACATCCGCGACGCCGTGCACGCGGAATGCGATCCCGAGAAGTACGACGCCGTCGTCATCATCAACCTGTGCGTGCCCACGGCCAGTGGCGTTCCGCTGCAGCTGCTGCCCAAGTCCATCAATGGCGTGCGCGTCATCGGCATCGACGTGCCGGGCTTTGGCGTGCCGACGCATGCGGAGGCCAAGGACGTGCTGGCCGGCGCCATGCTGCGCTACGCCCGTGGCGAGGCCGAAGCCGGCCCCGTGCAGGCTCCGCGTGCCGGTGTGTCGCAGAAGCCCACCGTCACGCTGCTGGGCGAGATGTTCCCGGCCGACCCGATGATCATCGGCGCGCTGCTGGACCCGATGGGCCTGGCTGCGGGCCCGGTGGTGCCGACCCGCGAATGGCGCGAGCTGTACGCCGCGCTGGACGGCACTGCAGTGGCCGCCATCCACCCGTTCTACACCGCCAGCGTACGCGAATTCCAGGCGGCCGGCCGGCCCATCGTGGCGTCCGCGCCCGTGGGGCACGATGGCACCGAAGCCTGGCTGCAGGCCATCGGCAACGCCTGCAATGTGGGCCAGGCGCAAATCGACGCCGCCAAGAACCGCTTCCTGCCCGCCATCAAGGGCGTGCTGGCCAAGGCGCCCATCAAGGGCCGCATCACCGTCAGCGGCTATGAAGGCAGCGAACTGCTGGTGGCGCGCCTGCTCATCGAAAGCGGCGCCGATGTGCCCTACGTCGGCAGCGCCTGCCCCAAGACACCCTGGAGCGCGCCGGACCTGGCATGGCTGCAAGCGCGTGGCGTGCACGTGCAGTACCGCGCCACGCTGGAACAGGACATCGCCGCGGTGCGGGAATTCAAGCCCGACCTGGCCATCGGCACCACGCCCGTGGTGCAGGCCGCCAAGCAGGCCACGATCCCGTCGCTGTACTTCACCAACCTCATCAGCGCCCGCCCGCTGATGGGCCCGGCTGGTGCCGGCAGCCTGGCGCAGGTCATCAATGCGGCCATCGCCAACAAGGCGCGCTTCGACACCATGCGCGAGTTCTTCGGTGAGGTCGGCAATGGCGACCAGGCCGGTGTCTGGGAAGGCAAGCCTGTGCCCCGCCCCGAGTTCCGTGCCGAGACCAAGCGCCAGGTCATCAAGCTGATGAAGAAGCGCAAGGCCGAGGAGATGATGTGATGGATCGCAGCGGCGCACCCAAGCTGAACTACGTCATAGACCATGACCGCGCAGGCGGTTACTGGGGCGCCGTCTATGTCTTCACGGCCATCAAGGGCCTGCAGGTGGTGATCGACGGCCCGGTGGGTTGCGAGAACCTGCCGGTGACCAGCGTGCTGCACTACACCGACGCGCTGCCGCCGCACGAACTGCCCATCGTCGTGACCGGTCTGGCCGAAGAGCAACTGGGCCGCGAAGGCACCGAAGGCGCCATGAAGCGTGCCCATGCCGTGCTGGACCCGGACCTGCCCAGCGTGGTGGTGACCGGCAGCATCGCGGAAATGATCGGCGGCGGTGTCACGCCTGAAGGCACGACCATCCAGCGCTTCCTGCCGCGCACCATCGACGAAGCCGCCGCGCTGCCCGGGTAGGAATAGATGTGCACGGTGCTCGACACCGCGACCGTCGCGACGTCCGCGTACCCGTCGCCGTCCGCGTCGCCGATGCCCGCGACCAGCTCCCCGCCCCTACGACCTGATACGACCACTGCCTGTTTGTCAGCGCGCCGATAGACGAGGTGGACGCCGCCCATATCAAGGCCGGACAAGTGAGCCGCATCACGCTGGATGCGATTAAAGGCAAGACCTTTGCAGGACGCGTCAAACGCGTCGCCCCTTATGTGCTGGAACTGGAAAACAGGCGCGCACCGTCGAAGTGGAAGTGGATTTCATTGAACCGCCGACCGCCGAAAACCTGCTGGTCGGCTACAGCGCCGATGTGGAAATCGTCCATACCCGCCACGGCAACGTGCTGCGCATCCCGACCCAGACCCTGCTGGAAGGTAACAAGGTACTGTTATACAAAGCCGATGGCGTGCTGGAAGCGCGCACCGTGACCACAGGCCTTAGCAACTGGGAACAGAGCGAAATCACGCAAGGACTGAAGGAAGGCGATCAGATCGTGCTATCGCTCGATCAGGCAGGCGTGAAAGCCGGCGTAAAAGTGCAGCCGGAAACCGGCAAACCTGCAAAATGATACGACCAGGTAGGGTGGGCATCTCATGCCCACGCAGATAACCGCAACGAAAGGAAGGTGGGCAGAATCTGCCCACCCTACGAATCCA
>CAVVSC010000031.1:0-17181 GCA_963750785.1 uncultured beta proteobacterium
GGAGGCACCTTCGCCCTGGGCCAGTTCATCGCCATCGCCGCCATCGCCGCCCTCGCCCGCATCAGCGGCCTGCACCTTCTGGAGCGCGTCGGTGGCCGCGCGCAGCAGGCGTGTCAGCGGGGCCAGGTCGGGTGCGCGGCTGCCGACATGCTCCTCCAGCAGCGCGCTGATGCCCTGCGCCGCGGCCGAAGCCTGCGTGACGTCGTCGGCCACCGAGGGGTGCGCCTGCAGCAGACCTTCCAGGCCCTGCAGCACACCGCTTTCAGTTGGTTGCACTTCGTCGCCATGCGGGTCGTCGCGGCCCAGACCCAGTTCCAGTTCACGCAGCGTCATGCTGCCACGTGCGGGGGCCAGCGTGGCGGCGCGCAGGTCGGCCAGCATGGCGTCAGCCGTGGCCAGCGGCAGCAGCGCGTTCATGCGCATCGTGGGGTCGTTGTCATCTTCGCTGTCCAGCTGCGGGTGCACGCTGTCCCACTGGCGCTCCAGCAGGGCCTGCACCAGCAGCAAGCCGCGTGCGGCCCCACCCAGGCCGTGCAGCCGCGCACTGCTGCGCGTCAGCAGACAGGCGACACGCAGGTCGCGCGAGCGTTCCGACAGTGCCAGCGCCTGGGCGTGGACCGCAGGCCAGTCCGGCGGTTCGGCTGGATACACCTTGTCGCCGTACTGGCGTTCCGGGGTGCCCAGCGCGGTGCGTTCCAGGGCCTGGAAGTCCAGGTCACCGTCGAGCGCGGGTCCGCTGGGCTGGGCTTCATCCAGTGAGGTGGAGAGGGCGTCGATGTCGATGCTGTGGGCAGGCATGCGGTGCGGCGGGGTGGGCTGGCTTCGGACGTGGAGGCGACTCTAGGAGGCGCCGTGCGAAGGTACAGTGGTCGAAAGTCATCTGCCAGGGGGGCCATCCACTACTCGAAGGAGCTGACTGGCCTTTGCAGGGCCGCGCGCATGGCCTCGAACAGGTGGCGCGGTTGCACCGGTTTGAACAGCACCGGGTCGGCGCCGGCGGCCACCTCACGCAGGGCCTCGCCCGCCGTGTCGCCGGTGACCAGCAGGGCCGGCACATGACGGCCGCACAAGCGCCGCACGCTGGCCACCACGTCCTGTCCGCCCGGCCCCGGGCCCAGGTGCAGGTCGCTCAGGATCAGGTCAATCCGGCCTTCCATCGCGCTGACTGCGCGTTCGGCCTGCGCTGCGTCGCCAGCCGCCATCACCTGGTAGCCCCATTCCTGCAGCAGCAGGCGCAGACCTTCGCGAATCGGTTCCTCGTCGTCCACGACCAGCACCATCTGTGGCTCGTCCACCTGCATGGGCAGGGTGTCGGCGGCGGCGGTTTCTTCGTCCACGCCGTCCAGCGGCCCCAGTTGCACGCCGACGCGGAACAAGGTGCCGCGGCCGGGCACCGACACCACTTCCAGCCGGTGGTTCAACACGGCAGCCAGGCGCTTGACGATGGCCAGGCCCATGCCCAGGCCTTGGCTGCGGTCGCGCTCACCGCGCCCCACCTGGAAGAACTCGTCAAAGATGCGTGGCAGGTCCTCGGGCACGATGCCGTTGCCGGTGTCCCATACCTCGATGTTGACGTGTGTGCGGGTGCTGCGTGCCACCACCACGATGCCGCCCGCCGTGGTGTAGCGGATGGCGTTCTGCACCAGGTTGCCCAGGATGCGCTCCAGCAATTGCGGGTCACTGGCGACGTACTTGCCGCCCGGTGAGAAGCGCAGCCCCAGTCCCGCCAGCTCGGCCTGACCGCCGTACTGCATGTGCAGGCGGCGGAACAAGTCACGCAGAGGAAAGGACTGGACCTTGGGCGCCACCGCACCGCCATCCAGCCGCGAGATGTCCAGCATGGCGTTGAAGCTGCGTTCCAGACCGTCCACGGCGCGCATCAGGTTGCGGCCCAGCGGTTCGTCCGGTGAATGCATCAGCCGCTTGTGCAAGGTGGCCGCGAACAGGCCCAGCGCGTGCACCGGTTGGCGCAGGTCGTGGCTGGCAATGGCCAGGAAGCGGCTCTTGTCGTGGTCGTTGCGCAGCGCGGCGTCTCGTTCGGCCTGCAGAGACTGCAACCGGTCTGCCTGATCCAGCTCTTGCAGCGCCGTGCGCCGCCAGCGCCGGTGCAGCCGCCACCCCGCGGCCAATGCCAGCAGGCCTGCCCAGGCCAGCGGTCCAGCCGCTGCTTGGCCCTGGCTGGCGAGCAGGCCGCTGGCCAGCCAGGTGATGGTGGCGACGGCCAGCACCGCCGGCCGTTCCGGCGCGGTGCTTGCTGCGACAGCCACGGCCACGACGCCCAGCGCTGCGGCCCAGCCGGTCTGTGCGCTGGCGTCCAGCATCGCGAGCGGCAGCGCGGCCAGGGCCAAGACCGCGGTGGCCAGCAAGGCGGGCAGCACATGTGGAGTCGCGCGCGCGTGCAGCCACGGTCGCAGGACCAGCAAGAGCCCCAGCAACAGGCTCGCCACAACCCAGCCCCAGGCCCAGGCTGCGCTTGCATAGCTGGTGCCGTAGCACGCGGCTAGCGGCAGCAGGCTCAGCAGCAGTCCGCCGACAAAGGGCATCTGTTCCATTGCGGCGCGGTGCTGCGCCAGTGCCAGCAACTCATGTGGTCCGCGTCGCGAGCGCAAACGCGTCGCACCGGCTTCCGGATCCCCCACGCCGTGCACCGCCACGTGGCGGGCCGGGCGCGCCTCCTGCGCGCCACGGGTTGGCGGGAGGGCTGCCGACGGGCGGGATTGGGGCACGGCCGTCAGCGGAACAGGCTGATCAGATGCGAGCGCGAGCGCACGTCCAAAGCCAGCAGCAGCGAGGACACGTAGTTCTTCACCGTGCCCAGTGACAACTGGGTGGACTGGCTGATTTCCTGGTTGGTGCAGCCTGACAGCACCAGCTCCAGGATCTCCAGGTGGCGCGGCCCGAGTTCGGCCACGCGGTCGAACATGGCCGTGCGCGGCAGGCGCGGAAACAGCGCCGGGCCGCCGGCTGCCGTAGGCCTTGCACCGGCGCCGCCCAGCAGGGCCAGCAGGGTGTCGCGGGTGGAGGAAGTCATGGAACCCTTGCCTACATAGGCCACCGCGCCCAGTGCGCGTGCCTGGCGGATCACGAATTCATCCTGCGTGCCGCTGAACACGGCCACACGTGCTCCCGGGTAGGCCTGCAGGAACAGCCGAAGACCCTGCAGGCCCTTGCAGTCCCCCAGGTTCAGGTCCAGCAGCACGGCGTCGATGTCGGGGTGGCGGCCATAGCAGGCCAGCGCGTCCTGCAGCGTGGCTGCTTCGAGCCAGTCGATATCCAGTCCCAGCAACTCGCCGTAGGTCGTCTTGACCCCGACGCGGACCAATTCATGGTCGTCGACCAGCAGGATCTTGCGAGCCTTGGACATCACGGCTCTCAGCGGTAGAAGGCCTCCACGGGGCCCTTCAGCTTGAGCAGCATGGGCTGACCCTTGCGGTCTACCGTCTTGCCAGCGGGCACCTTCACCCAGCCCTCGCTGATGCAGTACTCCTGCACATCGCTGCGATCCTTGCCGTTGAAGCGGATGCCCACATCGTGTTCAAACACGGCAGCCACATAGTGCGGGCTGCGCGGGTCGGTAGACAGGTGGTCGGGCAGTTCGGGGCGTGTGGGGGTGTCGGTCATGGGTCGGGTTCATTCATGAGGGTTCTACCGATATTGTCGCGTGCAGCGGGCAGCGCCAGATCCCTTAAGCTGCCGTGATGCACACGCTGCCACGAGCCGCCGCGCTCATGCTCAACCTGGCCCACTTGGTGGACCATCTCTTCCTGTTGATCTTTGCCACTGCGGTCGCCGCCATTGCGCAGGAGTTTGGCTTCTCGCGATGGGAAGACCTCATGCCCTATGGCGCAGGCGCCTTTGTGATGTTCGGACTGGCTTCGCTGCCCGCGGGGCGCCTTGGCGACCTCTGGGGGCGGCGACAGATGATGCTCGTCTTCTTTGCAGGCATGGGCGTGTCCGCCATGCTCGCGGCCTTCACCCGCAACGCCTGGGAGCTGGCCGCCGTGTTGACGCTGCTGGGCGTGTTCTCGGCCATCTACCACCCGGTGGGCATTCCGATGTTGGTGCAGGGTGCCGCCAAGCCCGGTGCGGTGATCGGCGTCAATGGCCTGGCGGGCAACCTGGGCATCGCCGCGGCAGCCCTGGTGACGGGCTTGCTGGTCAAGGCCTTTGGCTGGCGCGCCGCCTTCTTCGTGCCGGGTCTGGCCTGCCTGCTCTTGGGGGTGCTGTTTGCGCGCGTGGTGCCGCGCGAAACCGAAGCCCCTTCGCAGCGCCGCCACAAGCAGAACTCCACGCTCACGCCGGCCCAGCTTGCCCGTGTCTTTGTGGTCATGACCGTGGCTTCGGCCACCGGCGGCATGGTCTTCAACATGACCACCAATGGCAACGGCCAACTGCTGGCCGAGCGCCTGCGCGGCGCGGTCGATGACCCCGCCACGCTGGGCTTGCTGCTGGCGGCCGTCTACGCCGTGTCGTCGGTGGCGCAGGTGGTGGTGGGGCGGCTCATCGACCGCGTGCCGCTGCGCCGCCTGCAGATGAGCATTCTGCTGATGCAAGTGCCTTTGCTCTTGCTGGCCTCGCAAGCGCAGGGCTGGTGGCTCTTTCTTGCCCTGGTCGGCATGATGGTGATGATCTTCGGAGCCATCCCGTTCACCGACGCCGTGATCGTGCGCTATGTCGACGACCGCATGCGCTCTCGCGTGGCCGGCATGCGCCTGACCGTGTCCGTGGGCGTCAGCTCGCTGGCCGTGTGGGCTTTGGGCCCGGCAGTCAAGGCCGCGGGGTTTGGCGCGCTGCTCATGGTGTTGGCAGCGCTGTCGCTGGCCACCGCAGCCATCGTGTCCTTTCTGCCTGAGGAAGTGCAGAAACACTGAGCCCCGGGTAAACAAGCTGTGGCGGTCCCCATGCGTGATTCCTGGTTCCGAATGCTGCGCGGGCTGCTGGCTGCGATGAGCTCGCCTCGCTTGGCGGCGTCCGCCAGCCAGGCTTCCTGGCCGCTACCACCGCGGCCGCGGCGGCAACCTTGGGGTCGCGCCCTGTGCCCGCCGGCACGGCCCGCCGCGCGCACCCTGGCCCGGGTTTAGGTATGAACGCACCGTGCAGCTGTTCCGCAGCCATCTTGTCCGTCCTGACCGTGCTGGGCCTGGGCGCGTGCGCGCAGGTCCAGGTGGCCGTCGCCCCGGGCACCATCCAGCTCAATCAACTGGGTTTCCTGCCTGAGGCGGCCAAGTGGGCGGCCTTGCCCGACGGGCCGCAGACGCGCTTCCGCGTGCTGCGCGCCGGTACGGATGTGGAAGTGTTGAGTGGCAATCTGGGCGCCACGGCCCACTGGGAACCGGCGCGCCAGCGGGTGCGGCTGGCAGACTTCTCGGCGTTGAAGGCGCCGGGCCGCTACCAGCTGGTGGTCGACGGGCTCGCCCGTTCGGACAGCTTCGTCGTGGCAGACGATGCCTATGCGGCGCTGAACGCTGCCAGCATCAAGGCCTTCTATTTCAACCGCGCCGGCATCGACCTGCGCCCGGTACACGCCGGCCCCTGGGCGCGCCCAGCCGGACACCCGGACACCCAGGTTCGGGTGCATGCCTCGGCTGCCGGCCCGGGCCGCGCCGAGGGCACGCACATCAGCAGCCCCAAGGGCTGGTACGACGCGGGCGACTACAACAAGTACATCGTCAATTCCGCCATCAGTGTCTACACGCTGCTGGCTGCGTACGAGCACTTTCCCGCTCACTTCCGGCGTCAGGCGCTGAACATCCCTGAAAGCGGCAACGGACTGCCGGACCTGCTGAACGAACTGCTGTGGAACCTGGAATGGATGCTGTCCATGCAGGACCCGGCCGACGGTGGCGTGTACCACAAGCTCACCAACCAGCGCTTCGACGCCAACGTCATGCCGCACCAGGCCGTGGGTGAGCGCTACGTGGTGCAGAAGGGCGCCGCCGCCACGTTGGACTTCGCGGCCGTTGCGGCCGCGGCCAGCCGGGTCTTCCGCGAATTCGAAGCCCAGCGACCGGGCTTGTCCGCGCGCCTGCTGGTGGCCGCGCGCCGGGCCTGGGACTGGGCGCAGGCCCATCCTGCCGCGGTCTACCGCCAGCCGCCAGACATCCAGACCGGCGAGTATGGCGACGACACCATGGACGACGAATTCGCCTGGGCCGCTGCCGAGCTCTACATCAGCACCGGTGAGGCCCGCTTCTGGGACGCCATCAAGGCCCCGCAGCTTGCCAACCAGGTGCCCAGCTGGGGTGACGTCAAGGGCCTGGCCTGGGTGTCGCTGGCGCAGCACCGTGACGGGCTGACGCCGCGTGCCGACAAGGCCTTGATCGCCGATCGCATCAACACACTGGCCACGCAATTGACCACGCAGTGGGCGCAGTCTGCCTACCGCACCACGCTGCAGGCCAGCGACTACGTCTGGGGCAGCAACGCGGTGGTGCTGAACCAGGCGCTGATGCTGATCCAGGGCTACCGACTCACCGGCCAGCGCGACCAACTGGACGCGGCGCAGGCCGCGCTGGACCTGGTGCTGGGCCGCAACCCGCTGGGCCTGTCCATGGTCACGGGCTTCGGTGCGCGGTCTCCTTTGCACCCGCACCACCGGCCTTCGATGGCCGACGGCGTATCGGCTCCTGTGCCAGGCTTCATTGTTGGTGGCCCCAATCCCGGGCAGCAGGACCGGGTGCATTGCAAGCTGCCCTACCCATCGGCCGCGCCGGCGTTGTCCTACCTGGACGACGACTGCAGCTATGCCAGCAACGAGGTTGCCATCAACTGGAATGCACCGCTGGTCTATGTGTCCGCGGCCTTGCAGGTGCTGACGGGAGCCCCACGATGACTGCACGCGTCTGCTGACCTGCCTGTCTTGGCTCAGCGCGGTGCGGTGGCCTGCTGCCTGCCACTGGACCGCTGCCATGACCTGGAACTGGCGCCAGCCGGAGCAACGGACCCGCAACGGGGCCCTTCCCCTTCTTCAGCCAGCCGCCGCGCCTCTTACCCTGCCCACGCCACCAATTGCCAAGGCCCCGCCGATCAAGCAGGCGGCTTTGCGCGCGATGAAAGGCGTTGCTGGTTCCACCTCCATGGCATTCCATTGCTGGTGGCTGCGCGCACGCCAGGGCCATCGCGCCCAGGGGCTTTCCTGCGTCGCGGCGACGGTGTTCATCTCGGCCAAGAAGACACCCCCGTCCGCACAGGCCCGGCAGGTCCGGCTTGAAGCCCTTCTGCTTGAAGACCTTGACCACGTCTTAGCTGCCTGCAATCCAGAGGGCCGAGCACTTGATGGGCAGGGAGATCCCGATGGTGCCCTTGTCCTGCGCCACCGCTGGCGAAGGCCAGGCCATGCCAGTGGCGGCCTACGGCAAGGTTTAACCCGGCTTCAGCCGCGGAAAGTCGGGGCCGGGAGTCCGCACACACTGGTGTCCACGGCAAACAGCGCACCCGACAAAGGGTAGGCTGCCAATTGCGCTTCGCTCAACTCGTGACGCGCGCTGGTGATGAAGAGCGTGCGCAGGCCTGGGCCACCAAAGGCCATCTTGGTGATGTGCGGCGCCGGCAGGTGCACGCGGGCGAGTTCGTGGCCGTCGGTGCTGTCGTGCGCGCTCACGCAGCCTGCTCCCCAGTGGGCCAGCCACAGCCGGCCGTCGGCGTCGACCGTCATGCCGTCGGGGTAGCCGTCGTGCCGGGCGAGCTGCATGAACAGGCGTGCAGGCCCGACCTGGCCCCTGGCCGCGTCAAAGGGCAGCGCCAGCACCTGCCCGCGCACCGTGTCGTTGAAGAACATCGTGCCGCCGTCCAACGACCATGCCGGGCCATTGGTGACCGCGAAGCCGGCGTCCAGGACCAGGTCGCATCGGGGTTGCGCAGAGTCTGCAGGCTCAAGGCGGTACAAGCCGCCGTTGGGGGCGCGGCACGCAAAGTCCATGGTGCCGGACCAGAAGCGGCCTTGCGCGTCGCAGGCGCCGTCGTTGAAGCGGTTGCCTGGCACACCGGGTTGGGCCAAAAGCTGCAAGGCGCCTGTGTCGGGGTCGAAGAAGGCAAAGCCGTTGCGCATGGCCAGCACCAGGCCCGGCGCGTGTGTGCGTTCGGCCAGGGCCGACACGGTGTCAGGCAAGTTCCAGGTGCGGCGCTCTGCGTCGGCAGGCCGGAAGCGATGCACGCGCTGCTGCAGGATGTCCACCCACCACAGCGCCTGTTCACGTTCGGACCACAGGCAAGCCTCGCCGAGCGTGGCGCCCGCATTCCACACCACCTGCACCTCACTACAGACGGGTGCGGCGCCGATTCGATCGCGGTCCATGGCTGTCTCGACTCCTCAACGCCCGCTGGACGTTCGTTATGCGGATCCGCAAGGCCGCCGCTTCCTTGTCACCCGCGGAGGCTCCGGCATCGGAGATGCCATCGTCCGGGCCGGTGCGCATCCAGTCGCACAGGTGGCCTTCGCTGCCGTCAGCAATGCCGACGGTGGATTCTGACCGAGCCAATCGCTGTGATCGGCTTGCAGGCGGCCATGGCCAGAGCGGCGGCAGCTGCCCCTGCAATGGAGTGGCCCAATCGGCCGTCAAGGTCCCACACGCGACACGGCCACCGGGCTGGGCCGCGACAGCATCCACTTCAACGCCTGACGCCGGGCTGGGTCATGACGCAGTGCGAGGCCCGCATGTTCGCTGCCACCGTTGGGGGCCGTACCTGCGTTGCGCGTGCCTGCCCGGCACGGGTGGCGCAGCCGGGCCTGCGGGCCATGGCCGCCGTGCTATACTGCTAGCTTCAGTCGCGGGGTGGAGCAGCCTGGTAGCTCGTTGGGCTCATAACCCAAAGGTCGCAAGTTCAAATCTTGCCCCCGCAACCAAGATTCCCGAACAATAAAAATAACCTATGAATCAGAAAACGCCGGCCGCAGGGTCGGCGTTTTGCTTGGTGCGTGCCCTGTGCGGCCTTCGCAGCGGGGCGGCGTCCCTGTCGGGCTGAGACGGAGCGGCAGGCACAATGCCCCTGAACCCACCCGCTTCACGAGGAGCCCGCATGAGACAGAGCCCGTCCCCCATCCTGCCGCAGTGGCTCTGCGCCGCCGGGCTGTGCGCCGCGGTCCTGCTGCCCGTGCAGGCGCAGACCCCGGCGGTGAAGCCCGCAATGACCATGCCGCAGGCGGCGGCCATGGACAACAAGCCGGTCAACCGAACCACCACGTTGCCGGCCAAGGGGCTGTTCGTGGGCGATCAGTTGTCCGATACCGCCAAGGCCCGGCTGACCGACCTGGTGGTCGACGCGCTGGGCCTGGACGTGGAAGTGGCCTTGATGGTGCCGATGGGCCCATGGGTGATCGACGGCGGTGGCCACACCGACCGAGACCTGAATGACAAGCGTCTGGGCGCGCTGCGCAAGTTCCTCACCGAGCGCGGCATAGACCCGAAGCGCATCTTTGTTGAAAGCCGGATCGACGCCAAGATCAAGGAACCGCGCCTGGATGTGCAACTGATCGGCCGTCCTTCCAGCAATTGATTTCGCACGGCACTTCATGAAAACGGGGCCATCAGGGCCCCGTTCTGTTGGGGCGAGAGATCTGCTTGGCGAAGTTGGCCTTGACCGCCTGCGGCGTGTTCAAGCTCGCAGCGGTCCGAGTGCCCGACAGGCCGGCTGCCCAGTTCGCTGAGCGTGCTGCACCGCAATGGATGCCGGCCGCCAGGCGGCTCACCTTGCCACTGCCCGCGTCGGCTTACGCGACCGTGACGAAGCTGGCGTGCACGTGAACGGCTGCGATCTGCAAGACGATGCAATCGCCCAGCGCGCCGGCCCAAGCTGCCGTGTCTGCGACGTAGGCGCGCAGCGCTTCGTGGCGCGGCGGGTCACGGCCGCGGCGCCAGCGCCAGGCGTCGTCGGCTGACGAAGTGGCGCGGTTCGCCAGTCAGCGGGTCGTCAAAAGCCAGTTCGCGCGCCAGCAACTGCAGCGGGTTCCTATAGTCCGGAGGCGCGTCCGCCGCAGGTTCCGGCCACAGGTGCGGGTAGATGCGGTCGCCGACGATGGGCAGGCCCATCGCATTCATCTGCACCCGCAATTGGTGGCGGTGGCCGGTGAGGGGGCTCAGCCGGTAGTGGGCGATGTCTGCCGGCGCTTCGCCGTCAAGGCTGTGCGGTCCCAAGACCTGCAGCAGTTCGACCTGGGTCCACACATTGGGTTCGCCCGCCACCACCTGCACCGGCAGGTGGCGCTCACCGCGCAGACTTTGCAGACGGTGCTGAGCGCGCATGGGCAAGGGCACGTCGCTGCGCCAGCGTGCAACCGCCTCGTAGACCTTGTGCACGCGGCGGTCGCGCAGCAGCGCGCAATAGGCGTTGCGCGTGCCGGGATCGGCGCTGAACATCAGCAGGCCGGCCGTTTCGCGGTCCAGCCGGTGCACGGGCATCAAATCGTCATTGCCCAGCAGTCGCTTCAGCCGCACCTGCACGGTTTCCTGCAGATAGCGGCCGCCCGGGATGGTGGACAGGAAGTGCGGCTTGTCCACCACCACCAGGTGCGCGTCCTGGTGCAGGACCTCCAGGTCAAACGGCACGCGCGACTCGGGCGGCAGGCTGCGCCAGTACCAGAGCACCTGGCCCGGCACGCAAGGCGCCTGCGCATCCAGGACGCGGCCTTGCGCGTCCAGCACCTCGCCGCGCGCCATACTGCCAGGCCAGTCGATGCCCGGGCGCAGCCGGGCGGCCAGGAACGCGGCCACGGTGGCCCAGGGCCCCACCTGCACGGCCACACGGCTGGCGCTGACGCCGTCACGCGCGGGCGGTGTCCAGTCGGGGCGGGGGCGGCTCATGGCCGCAACGATAAGGGCCGACTGCTGCGGTACCGTTGCGCCTGTTCCGCACCCGCTTCACAAACGCTCCGCACCGCATGGCTCACCGACGCCCATGAACTCACCTGCACCCTTCCAGGATCTGCCCTCCCTCATCCGGGCCCACGCGCGCAGACAAGCCGGAGCCGCTGCCTTGCGGCAAGGCAGCACACTGCTGAGCTACGGCGACCTGGACGCCCGCATGGACCGGGTGGCCGCCACGCTGCAGCGGGCCGGCTTCCGGCCCGGCGACGCGCTGGCGGTGTGTGCAGGCACCAGCACGGACTACGTGGCGCTGTTCCTGGGCGCACTGCGCGCCGGTGTGGTGGTGGCGCCCCTGGCACCCAGTTCCACGGCGCAGCAACTGGTGGACATGGTGCGTGACGCTGACGCTCGCCTGGTCTTCGTCGACAGCAGCACCTCCGGCCTGGGGGTGGACTGGCCGGTGCCGACCGTGTCACTGGACGCGGCCACCTTCGAGGCCTGGTTGATGCCGTTGGGCAGCACGCCGGCGCCAGTGGTCGTGGACCCGGCCTGGCCCTTCAACATCATCTATTCCTCGGGCACCACCGGCACGCCCAAAGGCATTGTGCAGCCGCATGCCATGCGCTGGGCGCACATCCAGCGGGCAGGCTTGTCGGGCTATGACGCCGACACGGTGACGATGATCGCCACGCCGCTGTACAGCAACACGACGCTGGTGTGCCTGATTCCCACCCTGGCCTACGGCGGCGCGTCGGTGTTCATGGAAAAGCACGGCAAGTTCGACGCGCTGCAGTACCTGCAACTGGCTCAGCAGCACCGCGCCACGCACACCATGCTGGTCCCGGTGCAATACAAGCGCCTGATGGCGCACCCGGACTTCGGCCGCTTTGACTTGAGCGCCTTCCGCGCCAAGTTCAGCACCAGCGCGCCTTTCCACGCGGAGCTGAAGGCCGACATCCTGGCGCGCTGGCCAGGCGCCTTGACCGAGTACTACGGACTCACCGAAGGCGGCGGCACCTGCATCCTGCAGGCCCACCTGCACCCCGGCAAGCTGCACACCGTGGGTCAGCCGGCAGAAGGACATGACATCCGCCTGATCGACGAAGACGGCCGAGAGGTGCCGAAAGGCGAGAGCGGTGAAGTCGTGGGTCGCTCGCCCGGCATGATGACCGGGTACCACAAGCAGCCGGCGCTCACGCGCGCTGCCGAGTGGTTTGACGGTGATGGGCAGCGCTTCATCCGCACCGGTGACGTGGGCCGCTTCGACGAAGACGGCTTCCTCACGCTGCACGACCGCCGCAAGGACATGATCATCAGCGGCGGCTTCAACATCTATCCCAGCGACCTGGAAGCCGTGCTGCGCCCGCACCCGGCCGTGGCCGACGTGGCGGTGGTGGGCGTGCCCAGCGCAGAGTGGGGCGAAACGCCCGTGGCCTTTGTGGTGCGGCGCGAAGGCGCAAGCGAGGACGCTGACGCGCTCCGTCAGTGGGCCAACGCACAGGTCGGCAAGACGCAACGCCTGCATGCCTTGCGCCTGGTGGACGAGTTGCCCCGCAGTGCCATCGGCAAGGTCCTGAAGCGCGAGCTGCGCGACCGCTGGGTGGGCTGAGTCAGCCCAGGATCTGGGTCAGCGTCGCGCGGCCACCAAGGTCTGCGAAGCGCCCGGCGCCTGTCGGTGCAGCGCGGCCCAGGCCAGGGCCAGCAGGCCTTGCGACTGCGCCGCCGTGTCGGCGTCGCTCAGGAAGTGCAGGTAGACCTCCAGCACGTCGGTGGGGCCGACGTCTCCCAGTTCGGCGCGTTGGCGAGCAGCCATGACCTCCAGCCGCCTCGCAGCCATGCGCTGGGCGTCGGCCGCCGCGGCCGCACGGGCTTCGGTCAGTTGCCGCAGGCTCCACGACACCTCCAGGCCCGCTTGCCGCAAGGTCTGGTCGGGGCTTCGGCCCTGCAGGCCGGGCTCCAGGGATGGCGCAGCCGGCGCCTCGCTGGCCGGGCCGATCCAACCATCCAGCGCCAGTTCACCGCGGCCCAGCGCCGACATCTCGCCGCGCAGGCTGGCCACGTCGTCACGCGTCAAGAGCACCTTTGCCGGCAACCGGTCCGGCACCGCGGCGCGGAACTCGGGCAGGCTGTCCTGGCTGAGCGCCGCACGCACGGCACTGCGCACCGAAGCTTCGTCATGCGCAGCCAATAGCACCAGGCGCCCGGCGGCTGCGTCGCGCAGCTGGGAGAAGTTGGCGACCAGGCCTTGGGCGTAGTCGATGCGCTTGTCCACCAAGGCCACGGCCTGGGCCACCTCGCGCGTGGGTGACTGGCCCCTCAGCAGGTCGCGTTCGGTCTGCAAGGCCTGCATCAACTGCGTGGCCAGGCCCAGGCGCACCTGCTGCACGCGCATCAGCACGTAGGACTGCACCAGGTCGTTTTGCGCCGCGTTGCCGGGCGCTGAACCGCTTTGCGCCATCAGCTGGTCCAAAGGCGCCTCGCCAAAGGCAGCCCACCAGGCGGCTGCGGCCTGCGGCGCCTCACCGCCAGGCAGCGCCTGCGTGGTTTCCGCAGGCGGCAGGCTGTGCGTGGCATCGCCGGGTATGGCGGCGTGCGTCGGGCGTGCCAGGGTCAATGCCGCGGCGCCCAGCAGCAGGGCCAGGGTGGCGCGCTGGAAGTGGGCAAGGCGTGCAGGTGATTGGCTTGATGAGTGGGCGGTGACGTGGGCGGAGCGACGGGCCGTGCGGAGGAGGTTCATGCGCCCGACTCTGGTTGGCCCTGGTCAAGCTCCTGCTGCGCTGCGGTGAAGCTGTGTAAACCTGCTCAAGCCGGTGCCGTGCCCGCCGGGGCGCCCAGAAGCGCGCTCAAACCGGTTGCGCACCGCAGCAGGGCCCTTGCCGGCGCACTCTGCGGGCGGGTGTCGAAGTGCGCCGTGGCGCCAATGGCTGTCAGGCTCAGCACCAGCGCGCCAT
Source organism: uncultured beta proteobacterium (assembly GCA_963750785.1). Classification (GTDB taxonomy): domain Bacteria; phylum Pseudomonadota; class Gammaproteobacteria; order Burkholderiales; family Burkholderiaceae_C; genus Rubrivivax. The sequence goes on from CAVVSC010000031.1 coordinate 13,751, forward strand.
TGCCGTCGAACACCGGCGCCGCAAGGCCGCTGACGCCAGGCAGCACCGCGTCCACGGCACGCGCCAGGCCATTGGCTCGGATGAGTGCCAGTTCGGCGTCCAAGGCCTTGTCCAGGGCGCCGGCTCCGCTGGCGCGCAGGGCGTCGCGCACCTGATCGCGCGGCAGGTGCGCTGCAAAGAGGCGGCCGCTGGCGGTGTCGCGCAAGCTCATGACCGCGCCGTGGCGCATGGTCACGTGCACGGGCGAAGGTGCTTCTTCGGTGCGCACCACGGTCGGTCCATGCGCGCCCCACACGGTGATGCCCACGGTCTGCTGCATGGCCAGGGCCAGTTCCGGCAGGCGCGCCGTGGCCAGGCGCACGGGGTCGAACTGCTGCAGGCTGATCAAGCCCAGCTGCATGGCCAACGGCCCCAGGCCGTAGCGGCCGTTGCCGTTGTCTTGCGCAATGAGTCCCAGCTTGCCAAAGCTGACCAGGTAGGGGTGGGCCTTGGCGGGCGCCATGTCGGCGGCCAGGGCCAGGTCCTTCAGGGCCATCGGCCGGCCTTCGCGCGCCAGGGCCTGCAGCAGGCGGCCACCCACTTCGATGCTCTGAATACCGCGCTGTTCTGCCATGGACTGGGGTTTACACTAAAACGAATCGATTAGACAATAGCAAACAAGCGCCCGACAATCAAACCGTGTCTTCGATGCAGGATCGATCCTTCCCATGAGCACCCCATCCAGCCCGGCCCCCGCCAAGGCCTTCGCCTCTCAAGCCGACCTGGATGAGAAGCAGGTCAGCTTCACCAAGTTGAGCGACAACGCGTACGCCTACACGGCCGAAGGCGACCCCAACACCGGCATCATCATTGGCGACGATGCGGTGCTGGTGCTGGACACGCAGGCCACGCCGGTGATGGCGCAGGACGTCATCCGCCGCATCCGCGAGGTCACCGACAAGCCCATCAAGTACGTGCTGTTGACGCACTACCACGCGGTGCGCGTGCTGGGTGCGTCGGCCTACCAGCCCGAACAGATCATCGCCAGCCAGGACACCTACGACCTCATCGTGGAGCGCGGTGAACAGGACAAGGCCAGCGAGATCGGCCGCTTCCCGCGGCTGTTCCGCAACGTCGAAAGCGTGCCGCCGGGCCTGACCTGGCCCACCATGACCTTCACCGGCAAGATGAGCTTGTGGCTGGGCAAGCTGGAGGTGCAGCTGCTGCAACTGGGCCGCGGCCACACCAAGGGCGACACGGTGGCCTGGTTGCCGCAGCAGAAGATCCTCTTCAGCGGCGACCTGGTGGAGTTCGACGCCACGCCTTATGCCGGCGACGCCTACTTCAAGGACTGGCCGCAGACCTTGGACAAGCTGGCTGCTCTCAAGCCCGAGAAACTGGTGCCCGGCCGTGGCGCCGCGCTCGTCACGCCCGATCAGGTCAAGGCCGGCCTGGAAGGCACGCGCGACTTCATCGCCGACGTGCGCGCCAGCGTGGAAGCGGGTGCGAAGGCGGGCAAGGACCTGAACGCCGTCTACAAGGAAACCATGGCCAAGTTGACGCCCAAGTACGGCCACTGGGTGATCTTCCAGCACTGCATGCCCTTTGACGTGACGCGCTGCTTTGACGAGATGACCCAATACGCCGACCCGCGCATCTGGACCGCCGAGCGCGACGTGCAGATGTGGAAGACCTTGGAAGCGTAGGCCCCCAGACTACGGCTTCGCCTGCGCCATCCCCCGGGGGGGGGGCTCTGGCGGCGGCCCGGCGAAGCCGGTTCCGCGCCAGGCCTCGATCGCCGCGATTCCAGGCTTGCTTCAGACCATGCTCAGCACCTACACCTACCCGCGCTACGCCTTCCAGCGCCCGGCCGAGCTGGACCGCACCGACCTGCCGCACCACCGCCGCGTGGTGGTGGTGGGTGCCGGCCCGGTGGGCTTGGCTGCCGCCATCGACCTGGCGCAACAAGGTGTGGATGTCCTGCTGCTGGACGACGACGACACCGTCAGTGTGGGCTCACGCGGCCTGTGCTACGCCAAGCGCACGCTGGAAATCCTGGACCGCCTGGGCTGCGGCGACACCATCGCACGCAAGGGCGTGACCTGGAACGTCGGCCGCACCTTCCACCGCGAAGAAGAAGTCTTCAGCTTCAACCTGTTGCCCGAGCCCGACCACCAGCGCCCAGGCATGGTCAACCTGCAGCAGTACCACCTGGAGCAGTGCCTGGTGGAGCGGGCGCAGCAACTGAGTCCGCTTGAACTGCGTTGGAAGAACAAGGTCACCCGCATCGCACCTAACGAACAGGGTGTGGCGCTGGATGTGGACACGCCCGAAGGCACCTACGCCTTGCAGGCCGACTGGCTGGTGGTGGCCGACGGTGCGCGCAGCCCGCTGCGCCGCATGCTGGGGCTGGACATGGAGGGCAAGGTTTTCCAGGACCGCTTCCTGATTGCCGACGTGGTGATGCAGCAGCCGCTGTTCGAGGAAGGCAAGGCCGAGCGCTGGTTCTGGTTCGACCCGCCTTTCCACCCCAACCAGAGCGTCTTGCTGCACCGTGAAGCCGACAACGTCTGGCGCATCGACTTCCAGCTGGGCTGGGACGCCGACCCGGAAGAGGCCAGGAAGCCCGAGAACGTCATCCCGCGCATCCGCCAGATGCTGGGCCCTGACCGCGCCTTCGAATTGGAATGGGTCAGCGTCTACACCTTCCAGTGCCGCCGCATGCAGCAGTTCCGCCACGGCCGCGTGCTGTTTGCGGGCGACGCTGCCCACCAGGTCAGCCCCTTCGGCGCGCGCGGGGCCAACAGCGGCATCCAGGACGCCGACAACCTGGCGTGGAAATTGAAGCTGGTGCTGGACGGCCACGCGCCTGAATCGCTGCTGGACAGCTACAGCAGCGAACGGGTGGCTGCGGCTGATGAAAACCTGCTCAACAGCACCCGCAGCACCGACTTCATGACACCCAAGAGCCAGGCCAGCCGCGACTTCCGCCATGCCGTGCTGACGCTGGCCAGCGAACATGCGTTCGCGCGCACCCTGGTCAACAGCGGGCGGCTGTCGGTGCCCGCGCACCTGACCAGTTCCCCGCTGAACACGCCAGACTGTGATCCCTTTGAAGGCCCCATGCGGCCCGGCGCGCCGTTGGCCGATGCGCCGGTGCACATCGGCGGGCAGGACAGCTGGCTGCTGCGCCACCTGGGCGGCAGCTTCCAACTGCTGCTGTTCGAAGCGACGCCGGCAGGCCCGAACGCCGAACAGCGGGCGTTGGTCGATGAATTGGCCGAAGTCGCTGCAGGCCGCATCCCGGTGCGCACCCTGCTCATCACCTCAGAAGACGGCCCGGCGCCCGAAGGCCTGACAGTGCTGTTCGACAGCAAGGGCCGCGTGCAGCAGCGGCTGGACATGCAACCCGGCTCGGCCTACCTGCTGCGGCCTGACCAGCACGTGGCCGC
>CAVVSC010000032.1:0-117516 GCA_963750785.1 uncultured beta proteobacterium
TTAGCTGAACTAACGAAAATTTGTTTCCGGGAAGGCTCAGCTTAGTTGCTGTCAAATTTAAACGGTAGTTTTCACCGACAAGCTCTTGAGAAATAAGTTTTAGTTTATCTATGCTTGATAGGTCTGCACTCGACGCGCTAGTTGTTTCTGGTCTTGGGGGTTCACTTAGTTTATCTCCTGGAGAGCTTGAGCCGGATGACTCAGAATCAACAGGCGAGGATTGAAGTGATTGAGGCACTAAAGAAAAAACGAGCCGATTAATGCCGTATTCCCCTTTGCCATGAAACAGCCCCATGCTAAATCCGCCTTTGTAGCTCGACTGGTCGGGCCAGAGCGCTTCGCCCTCGCCATCGAACTTTCCGCTTCGGAACTGCCCGATCTGACCGGAACCCGTTTTGAGTTCGAAGCTCGCCTCTACCATCAGGCTGACCGTCGATGAGATGTCCTGTATAGACAGTGCCGTCGTTATAAACGATCCGGCCGTCGCCGTTGGGCTTGCCGTTTGCCCACTCGCCTTCGTATTCGTACTCCGAGGTCAGAAACTTGCCTTTGCCGTTCGCCTTGCTGTCTTTGATCTCGCCGTTGTATGTGCTGCTTGTATGCAGGCGAAAGCTCACCTGAGAAGAGGGGTATACCTGCCTTTGTGATTGTGTGTCTTGCTTGTTCGCATCTGAGCTGAGAGGCATTTGCTGCTCTATCTCATTTACATTGAGCAGTTGCGGTTTTTCTGAGCAATTTCCCATGTTGTTTAGCATCCATCAAGTTGCAACTCACAGTAACACTTCTAAGATAGCCTGTATATATTATGGATATGATATGGGGTTTGGGGTTTGGGGTTTGGGGTTTGGGGTTTGGGGTTTGGGGTTTGGGGTTTGGGCTGGCCCAGGCGCAGGTTGCGCAGCTGGCCTTCCTTGAAGTTGGCGTCCACCCACAACTGGTCCAGCGCAATCAGCGACAGCATGGGCGTGCCAGCGGCCACGCGCTGGCCCAGTTGCACGGTGCGCTTGGCCACGACGCCGTCCACCGGCGCCAGCAAGGTGGCGCGTTGCAGGGCCAGGTAGGTTTCGCGCACCCGCGCGGCGGCGCGCAGCACGCTGGGGTGCTGGGCCACCGGCACGCCGTCGGTCAGCGTCTGGTTGGACTGCAACTGCTCTTGTGCCGTGCTGACGGCCGATTGCGCAGCCGTCACGCCGGCCTTCAGGCTGTCGACCTGTGCTTGCGCATGCACCAGCTCTTCCTTGCCAATGGCGCCCGTGGCCAGCAAGGGCGCGCGGCGGGTGACGTCGTCCTGCGCACGTGCCAGTTCGGACTGCGCGCGGCTCAGGTCCGCCTGGCGCAAGGTGATCTGCGATTTCAGCGTGCCGTTGTTGGCGTACAGGGTGCGCACCTCGCGCACGGTCTGGGCCAGTTGGGCTTCGGCCTGGTCCAGCGCCACTTGCGCATCGGCCGGGTCCAGCTTCACCAGCACCTGGCCGACCTTCACGCGCTGCGTGTCCTCGGCCTGGATGGCGACGACCGTACCGCCCAGCTGTGGCGTGATCTGCACCACGTTGCCCTGCACATAGGCGTTGTCCGTGGTCTCGTAGTGGTTCAGGACCAGGGCCCAGTAACTGCCATAGGCGATGGCGCCCAAGGCGACCAGGCCGGTGACAGCCAGCAGGGCCCGCTTGCGGGCGCCATTGCCATTGCCGTTGCCCTTGCCCTTGCCTTCAGGTACGGGAGATGGAGTCGGTTCATTCATGGTGTAGTCGGGTTCAGCGGTGTTCAGGCCGCAGCGGCATAGCCGCCGCCGAGGGCCTTGATGAGGGCGATCTGTGTGTCCAGTGCGCGCGCGCGCAAGTCGGTGGCAGCGCGGCGCTGCGCCAGCACGGCGCTTTCGGCGTTCAGCACCAGCAGGTAGCTGCCGACGCCGGCGCGGTGGCGCTGCAGGGCCAGGGCGTGGGCGGCTTCCGCGGCGCTTTGGGCCTGGGCCTGCTCGGCCTGCTGGCGTGCAATGGCGTCCAACACGCCCAACTGGTCGGCCACGTCACGCACGGCGTCCAGCACTGTGGCGTTGTAGCTTTCCACGGCCAGGTCCAGGTCCGCCGCACGCGCGCCGAGGTTGGCGCGCAGGCGGCCGGCGTCAAAGATCGGCAGGTGGATGGCCGGTCCTGCACCGAACTGCGCGCTGCCGGGGCGCAGCAATTTGTCCAGCCCGATGGCCGACAGGCCCGCGAAGGCCCGCAGGTTGATGTTGGGATAGAAGAGCGTGCGCGCGGCCTGCACCTCGCTGCCGGCCGCTTCCACGCGTGCCTTGGCGGCGGCCACGTCGGCGCGGCGCGCCAGCAGGTCGGCGGGTACGGCCGCGGGCCAGGCCAGCTTGAAGGCACTGCCGCGCAGGGGAGTGGCGGCGTCCAGCGCCTGCATCGGCTGTGCACTCAGGGCGGCCAGGGCGTGACGGGTGAGGCCGATCTGTTCGTTGATGACTTCGATCTGCTGCCGGGTGTCGGGCAAGCCAACTTCGGCCTGGCGCTGGTCAATCTGGGTGTCCAGCCCGGCCTGCACACGCTGGCGGGTGAGGGACAGGATTTCCGCGCGCTGCTGCAGCGCGCGCTGCGCCACCTCACGCTGTTCCAGCAAGCGGCCCAGCTGGACCCAGCTGCGCGCCACATTGCTGGCCAGCAGGTTGCGCGCCGCGTCCAGTTCGGCCTGCGCGGCGCGCGCCTGGCCGGTGGCCGCGGCCAGCTCGGCGCGGTGGCGGCCGAAGAAGTCGAACTCCCAGCTGGCATCGAACTGCACATTGCCCAGGGTGCGGTACGAGCCCGCAATGGGCGGGGGATACAGACCGTGTTCGGTGAAGCGCTGCCGCGTCAGGTCGGCGCCCAAGCCCACCTGCGGGCCGGCCGATGCGTCGCTGGCAGCCACCGCGGCCTGCGCGCGCGCCAAGCGGGCTGCGGCCACTTTCAGCGTGGGCTGTTCAGCCAGGGCACGCGTGATGAGTGCGTCCAGTGCGGGGTCGCCCAGGGCTTGCCACCATTGCGCGGACACGGGTGCGGCGGGTGCCGCGGAGGCCAGGCCCAGTTGGGTGGTGGACAGCGGCTCAGCGGCCAGGCGCTGGGTGCCAGGGCTGGCGCAGGCTGCCAACAGGCTGGCCAGCAGGGCAGCGCTGGCGGCAGCGGGCAGGCCTTGGGCCTTGTGTCGTGGGGGGATGGGGCGTTGGGCAGTCATGTCGATCCGCGCATGGCTTCGCCGTTGGCGAGCATGCGTTGCAGGGCGCCGGTGAGGGCGGTGAATTCGTCGCGGCTGAAGCCGGCCAGGTGGGCGTTCATCACTTCGCTCAGAGCGGCAGGCACGCCGGCAATGGCGGTCTCGCCTTCGGGAGTGATCTGCACCCGCACCACGCGGCGGTCCGCGGGGTCGCGGCTGCGGCGGCACAGGTCTTTCTTTTCCAGCCGGTCCAGCAGGCGCGTCATGGCGGCCGGGTCCACCTGCACCCAGCGTGCCAGTTCCAGCACCGTGCTGGGGCCCACCTTGGCCAGGCGCAGCAGGGGGCCCCATTGCGCACTGGTCAGGCCGTGCACGTCCAGGCGCTGGTCCACCTGACCGACGATGGAGTTCAGCACCTGCTTCATCAGCAGGCCCACGCTGGGCTCGGCAAAGTAGCGCTCGGCGCGGTAGAAGGTGGCGGGGCGGGGCATCTCGTTGCTCAGGCAGGCCGCCATGATAATTGACTAGGCAAATATTGATCAGGCAGCAAGTCGATTGAACCTGTGCTACGGCGCTTTCTGCACCGTCAGCACCAGAAGATCAGGGGGCCAGCAGGAAGTCCCGCACCGGCACCAGCGACTCTGCAGGCAGCTCTTCCTGCGGCAGGTGGCCCACGCCCTGCAGCATCTGCAGCCGGGCGTGGGGCAGGGCGCGCAGGTAGTCCTGCGCATTGGCGGGTGGGATCATCGCGTCCTTGTCGCCCCAGAGCAGCAGCGTGGGCGCCTGGATGCGTTGCAGCCAGGGCGTGGGGTCCTGCAGCACCATCTGCTCCAGGCGGGCCAGCAGCGCGGCCCGCGCGCCCGGCGCGCGGATGAGCGCGTGGTACCGCGTGACCTCGTCTTCGCTCAGGCGCGAAGGGTCGGCATAGGCCGGCGCCAGGCTGGCGCGCAGCAAGGGGCGCGGCAGCACGTGTTTCATCAGGCGCAACATGGGACTCACGTCTGGCGGGTGGCCATAGGCAAAGCCAGGGCTGGCAAAGCCGTCGGGCGCCACCAGCACCAGCTTGAGCACGCGCGCCGGTTGTTCGGCGGCCAGTTTCCAGGCCAGGCGGCCACCCATGGAATGACCCACGACATGCGCCTGTGCGACGCCCAGGCGGTCCAGCAGCGCGGTCAAGACCTGCAAAGTGCGAGCGTCGCTGTAGTCGCCCGAAGGCTCGGCCTGGGACAGGCCGGAGCCCGGCAGGTCGACACGGACCACGCGGAACTGGGTCTGCAGGCCTTGTGACCAGGCTTCCCAACTGTGCAGGCTGGCGCCGAAGCCGTGCAGCATCAGGACGGCCGGTGCATCACGCGGGCCCGTGTCGCGCACGTGCAGCAACACGCCCGCGGCCTGCACGTGCTGGCTGGGTGGTGCGGCGTAGCGCGCCTCCAGTTCGGCCAGGGGCAGGTCGGGCGTCCACAGCCACGCGCCACCCAGCAGGAGCACGGCCACGGCCAGCAGGGCGGCGGTCATGCTGGGCATTGTGGCGGTGGTCTAGGTTGGGGCCGCAGCCAGCGCTCAGGGTAAATCGTGACAGCCGCAGCCTGCCGGGGCCGTTAACTTCATTGGTTGACAGCCCCATCACTTCCGGAGACAACACCCATGAAACGCCGTTCATTTGTCCAGGGCGCCGCTGCCGCCACCGTGCTGGGTGCGCCGCACTTGGTGGGCTTTGCGCAGCAGAGCGTCACGCTGAAATTCCACACCTTCATGGCGCCGCTGTCCAACGTGTGGCTGACCATGCACAAGCCGTGGATGGAGAAGGTGGAAAAGGACAGCGGTGGCCGCATCAAGTTCGAGGGCTACCCGGCCATGCAACTGGGCGGCACGCCCGTGCAGCTGTACGACCAGGCCCGTGACGGTGTGGTCGACATCGTGTGGACCCTGCCCGGCAACACCGCAGGCCGCTTCCCGCGCATCGAGGCCTTCGAGTTGCCTTTCATGATGAACAACGCCGAGGCCACGTCCAAGGCCTATTGGGAATACTTCCAGACCAACTGCCCGGACGAGTTCAAGGAAACCCAGGTGCTGGCCCTGCACGTGCACGGCCCCGGCCTGTTCCACATGGCCAGCAAGGCGGTGAACAAGGCGGCGGACCTGAAAGGCCTGAAGCTGCGTGGTCCGACACGCCAGGTGACCAAGATGCTGGCATCGCTGGGCGCGATTCCGGTGGGCATGCCGCTGCCGCAGATTCCGGACGCGCTGAGCAAGGGCACCATCGAAGGCTGCGTCATCCCCTGGGAAGTGGTGCCTTCAGTCAAGGTGCACGAACTCACCAAGTTCCACAGCGAATTCCCCGCGGGCAGCCCGGCGCTCTACACCACCACCTTCGTGATGGCCATGAACAAGGCCAAGTACGAGGGCCTGGCGCCGGACCTGAAGAAGGTGATCGACGCCAACAGCGGCATGGCCACCAGCGCGTGGCTGGGCAAGACGCAGCAGGGCAATGACGCCAATGGTCGCAAGAGCGCCACCGACCGCAACAACACCATCCACACCTTCACGGCCGCGGAGACGCAGGAGTTCATCAAGCTCAGCAGTTCCATCGACGACGAGTGGGTCGCCGACATGGACAAGCGGGGCTTCAAGGGTGCGGCTTTGCTCAAGTCGGCCAAGGACTTGATCGCGAAGCACGGGAAAGCCTGACGGGAAACCAACCGCCCAGAAAAAACGGGGACCGGTTGCAGCCGGTCCCCGCTGTGAAGCGGCCATGAATGGGTTGTGCCCGGGCCGCGGAGGAGGGTCGATCAGGGCCTGGACACAGGAAGCCTCAGGCCCCGGTGGCAATGTAGGCATGGGCCCTGCGGCCGGCCATCGTCACGCGACGAACTGCAGCGGCCCGGTGACAGGAGGCGGCTCGTGGCGACCAGACGCGCCGCGCGTCAGGGCTTCCACAGCCAGGCCGCGCCACGTACGCCGGAAGCGTCGCCGTGCAGCGCGGGTTTCAGCGCGGTGCGCACGCCTTCGCTGCCGCCGGCGGCAAACACCCACTGCTGCCACAGGCGCGGCACCTCGGTGTACAGGTGCGGCAGTGCCGACAGGCCGCCGCCCAGCACGATGACATCCGGGTCCAGCAGGTTGATCACGCCGGCCAGTGCGCGGGCCAGCCGCCGCGTGTGGCGTTGCAGCGTGGCCGAGCAGGTGGCATCTCCTGCAGAGGCCCGCTGCGCAATGGCCCATGCGTCCAAGCTGCCGCCGTGCAGGCGGGCGTGGTCGCGGGCCAGGCCAGGGCCACAGACGAGCGATTCGACGCAATCCGTGCGACCACAGTAGCAAGTCCAGGGCGGGTCTTCGCCCGGCTCGCCAAACGGCAGCGGGTTGTGGCCCCATTCGCCGGCCAGGCCGTTGGGGCCCGTCAGCACCTGGCCGTTCACCGCGATGCCCGCACCCGTGCCCGTGCCCAGGATGGCGGCAAAGACGACCTGTGCGCCGGCGCCTGCGCCATCGGTGGCTTCCGACAGGGCCAGGCAGTTGGCGTCATTGGCCAGGCGCACGGGCTGGCCAATGGCCGCTTCCAGGTCGGTCTGCAGGGGCTGGCCATTCAGGCAGGTGGAGTTGCAGTTTTTCATGCGGCCCTTCAGCGGGCCGGCCAGGATCTGCGTGCCGGGCGTGCCCACGCCCACCGTCAGCGGTGCGCCACCGGCCACGTCACGCGCCTGTTCCGTCATCTGCGCCAGCACCTGCACGGTGGCGCCGTAGTCGCCGCCAGGTGTCGGCAGCCGCCGGCGCCAGCGTTCGTGGCCCGTGGCGTCGAACATGCGCGCCTCGGTCTTGGTGCCGCCAAGGTCGATGCCCAGCGCCCACGCAGCCAAGAATGCGGGCGTCAGCGCTGACACGCCGCGCTCAGACGGCCTTCGTGCGCTCGTTCAGCCAGGCCAGCGCAGCGCCGCTGACGCGCGGCGCCAGGCGTTCGCGCACCGTGGCGTGGTAGCCATTGAGCCAGGCGATCTCGTCAGCGCGCATCAGGTCCATCGCGATGCAGCGCGTGTCGATGGGGCACAGCGTGAGCGTCTCGAATTCCAGGAACTCGCCAAAGGCGCTGGCCTCAGGTGTGGTGGCGCTCACATTGAGCACCAGGTTCTCGATGCGCACGCCCCAAAGGCCTGCGCGGTACACCCCGGGCTCGATGCTGGTGATCATGCCCGGCTCCATCGCCATGTGGGCGTCCGGCACGGCCTTGCTGATGCTCTGCGGACCTTCGTGCACGTTGAGGAAGTAGCCCACGCCGTGGCCGGTGCCGTGGCCGAATTCAATGCCTTCCGCCCAGAGCGGCCCGCGCGCCAGTGCGTCCAGCATGGGGCTCAGCGTGCCGCGCGGGAAGCGCGCACGGGACAGGTTCATGGTGCCCTTGAGCACCAGCGTGTAGTCCCGCTTCATGGCCGTGCTGACGGTGCCGATGGGCCACACGCGCGTAATGTCCGTGGTGCCGCCCAGGTACTGGCCGCCGCTGTCGATGAGCAGCAGGCCGTCGCCTTGGATCACCGCATGCGACTCCAGCGTGGCGCGGTAATGCGGCATGGCGCCATTGGCGTTGAAGCCGGCGATGGTGGAAAAGCTCAAACCCACGAAACCCGCACGGCGCGCGCGTGCGGCGCTGAGATGCTCGTCCACCGTCAGCTCGGTGAGGCGCTCTCCACGCGCCAGTGCCGCTTCGAACCAGGCATAGAACTCGCACATGGCCGCGCCGTCTTCGGCCATGGCTTCGCGCACGTGGGCCGCGTCGGCTGCGCTCTTGCGGCTCTTCAGCAAGGTGCTCGGGTTGATCGCTTCGCGCACCGTGCAAGCGGCGCTGGCCTGGGCGCGCAGGCCGTGGGTGACGCGCTTGGGGTCAATGAGCAGCGTGTCGGCGGCGCCCAGGCGTGCCAGGGCCGCACCAGCGTGTGCGTAGGGCGCCAGGCGCACCCCGTCCGCCAGCAGGCTGGCCTGCACCGCAGCGGGCACCTTGCCTTCACCGACGAACAGCGTGGCACCCGCCAGGTCCATCAGCAAGTGGGCCAGGAACACCGGGTTGTAGGTGACGTCGCTGCCGCGCAGGTTGCTGATCCACGCGATGTCGTCCACCGTGCTCACGAAGTGATGGGTCGCACCCTGCGCAGCCATGCCGCGGCGCACGGCCGCCAACTTGTCGGCGCGGCCTTGGGTGGCATGCGGAGCCGTGTGTTCATAGATGGGTTGGGCGGGCAGGGCCGGGCGCTCGGGCCAGATCGCATCCAGCAGGTCGATGTCCGTGCGCAGGGCCACGCCGGCGGCGGTGAGCGCGCGTTCCAGCATCTGGGCCGTGGCCAGGCCCAGCACCTGGCCGTCCACCGCCACGCTGCCACCGCGCGGGGTGTTGTTGGCGAGCCAATCAATGTGCGACATCGATGCGCCGGTGGCGATCTTTTCCAGTTCGATCCCCGTGCCCGCCAGTTCGGCTTCGGCCTGCACCCAGTAGCGGCTGTCGGCGAAGAGCACAGCGCGATCGGCCGCCACGACCAGTGTGGCCATGCTGCCCGTGAAGCCGGACAGCCACTGCCGACCTTGCCAGCGCCCGGGCAGGTATTCGCTGAGGTGGGGGTCGGCACTGGGCACCAGCAGCGCGTGCACGCCTTCGCGGGCCAGCACTTCGCGCAGTTGGGTGATGCGCAGGCGGATGGGGGACGTGCGGGTGTCCATGGCGGGCTCCGGTCGGACAGAAGAGCCGGAATTCTAGGCGGGCCCTTTCCTGACCGTGTCTGCTCTCCTGGCCCGGTCCTGGGCTCCCGGAGGAGGTTTCAGGCCGGGTCCCAGTGCCACAACTGGATCTGGCCTTCTGCGCTCAACAACCACAGCCGGCCCGCGGGCGGTGCCATCACCAGCGCGACCACCTTTTGGCGGACCTGGACCGGCTCCGACAAGGCCTGCCCAGTCACGCCGTCCAGCAGTGCCAGGTTGTTGCCCTGCTCCAGGCTCACCAGGCGGGTGCCGTCAGGTGAAAAAGCCAAGATTTGCGCAGGCCCGTGGACCCAGCTCACGCCCTTGAAGGCCGCCGGCTTGACGCGGCGCGGCGGCCTGGATCCGCCGATCTCCGCCAGCACCAGAGAAACGTCTTCCCCACCCACCGCCAGCCGACTGCCGTCTGCCGAGATTGCCAGGGCCGTGACCCTGTCCAGCCGCGTGCCCGCAACGGACTCACCGACCACCAGCTTGGTGGCTGCCATCACGGACCGCCCGTTGCCATCAAAGACCTGGACCTGCTGATCGGCGTAGGCGATGGCGACCCGGCTTCCGTCGGGTGTGGCGGCCATCAAACTCGGCTCGCGCGTCAGGGCTGCCAGCACGCGTGTCTTCCGGTTGGCCGCATCGACCAGCACCAGTTGCCCCGAGCCTGGCGACGGGCCCCACAGTGCCGCAAGCACCTGGGTGCCATTGGCCAGGGGCACCGCCAGCGCATCCGGGTTGCGGTGGCTCTTGAAGGGCGGCTGAGCGGCCTTGCCCGTTGCCAGGTCGAAACGGCTCAAGGACTGTTCTGTGTCGGCCACCAGGGTTTGGCCGTCTGCGCTCAGGCAGGCCGCGTTGACGTCGCCGGGCTCGGGCTGCAGGGCTCTGGGAGGACCGCTGGGTGATATCCACGGACTGCCTGCGCACAGCACCCGCCCGGGCCCGGCAAGGGCACCCAGGGCCAATCCTTGCAGCAGCCGCCGCCGACCTGCTGTACTTGTTTGCATGGGACGGTTCCTCCGTTGCTCAGCGGGGTCCAGGCTACAGGGCGCGTCCGGGCACACGCTGACCGATCGCTGACCGATCGCTGACCAATGACCGATCGGTCTGGCTCCGGATCGCCGAAACCTGCGTGGTAGAACGCCATCTGCCATGACTGTCATCCCCTTGCACTCCGCTGAGGCGCGTGACCCCGAGGTCTGGTCCGCCTTTGCCTCCGCGCTCGCGGAATCGCACCACGGCAGCATCCAGGCTTGGCCGCGCCTCATGACCGTGCGCCAGCGCTTCTGCGACGAAAGTGATCTGCGTGGCACCATGCTCACATCGGCCGCTCTGATGGTGTGCGGCCAACTCGATGGCAACTACCGTGCCTTCGAGGCCGGGTTGGCCGACCTGGCGCCGCTGCGCAACGGCGCCGCAGGTTTCCCGGACAGGGACGACGAACTGCTGCTGCTGAGCGGCTGGCTTCTGGGTTTGCTGCTGTACCAGCCGAATGACCCCTACCTGGACACCTGCGTGGATCGGATGCTGGTCTTGCTGGACACCGGCGTCGATGTCAACCTGCTGATGGCAGCTTGCCGGGTGCTGCTGTACTACGTGGAACCGCGTGAAAAAAGAGAGTTGGGCCAGCGGGTCCATGCACTGGTGGAGTCCCATGCGGCCAATCCGGGACTGACGCCTTACCGCCGTGCGCAGTGGCTGCTTTTCTGGCGGCGTTGTGCACGCTACGCCAAGCAGCCGCGCGAAACCGAGCGGGCCGATGAGGAATTGCTTGGCCTGGCGCAACGGCATGGGCTTGTCGAAGTCGACTTTCTGCGTGCCATTTACGAAGTGGACGCGGCATTGCCCAGCGGTGACGTCCACCGCGCCCAGGCCGCCTTGCTGCGGGCCGAGGACCTGGCACTGCCTGCGCGCTTGCGCGATGCCTTGTTGCTGGAGTTCAGCAAGTCCCGCCTGGCCCGCATGCAGGGTGCGGCCGACACCGCACTGCTGCACGCCACCCGCGCCCGCAAGATCGCGCAGGAACTGCAGTCGCCGCCACCCATGCAGGCGGTCTACATCGTGAGCGAGGCCCAGTCGCGGCTGCTGGCCGAGGACTTTGATGGCGCCAGTGCGCTCATGCACCAGGCCTTGCCCCTGGTGCCGGCCGGCTACGCCCGCGAGATTGGCGAGATGATCGATGGCATCGCGGCCTACCAGGCGGTGAGCACAGGTGCGCCTGATGGCCTGGCCCGCCTGACCGGTTTGTGGAAGAGCCTGCGCGAACGGCAGTTCTATGACTGCTACGAGGGCTACCCCGAGTTCGGTGCGCGGCTGTGCGTGATGGCCCTGCAGCATGGCATCGAAACCGACTTTGTCACCAGCATGATCGACAAGTGCGGTCTGACGCCACCTGCCGACGCGCCCGAAGCCTGGCCCTGGCCGCTGCGCATCCATGCCTTGGGCGGCTTCAGCGTGCAGCGCCATGGCCAGGGGCTGGGCACCGAAGGCAAGGCGCAGAAGAAGCCGCTGGCGCTGCTGCAGGCCGTGATTGCCCACCGCGCCATGCGCGAAGGCCAAGGCGTGCCGGTGGACATCCTGATAGACGAGTTGTGGCCGGATGTCGATGCGACCGATCCGAAGTCCTCGTTCGAGGTCACCCTGTCGCGCCTGCGCAAGTGGCTCGGCGTGGAAGGCGCGCTGCGCATGGTGGACGGGCGCCTGTTGCTGAATGCCCGCCTGGTCTGGTGCGATGTGGCCGTGTTCGAACGGACGCAGGAAGCACTGCAACGCCAACTGGTTCCGCACAGCGACCCCGCACCGCTGCCCGCGCTGGCTCGGCAACTGGGCCGTCTGTACCGGGGCAAGTTGTTCGGTGAAGCGGCGGTGGAGCGCTGGGCTGTGGGTGCGCGCGAGCGGCTGGCCTTGCAGTTCGCGCGCGCCGTGACCGACTACGGCCTGCATCTGGAAACCCAAGGTGCCTGGGTCGAAGCCTTGCGCTTGTATGAGCAAGGTCTGGCGCAGGACATGCTGGCCGAGCCCATCTACCGTGCCCTGATGCGATGCCACCTGGCGCTGGACCAGCCAGCGCAGGCGCGCCGGGTCTTTCAGCGTTGCCAGGACGTCTTGCGCGCCAGCCTGCAACTGCCGCCTTCGCACGAAACGCTGGAACTGGCGGCACGCATCGGCGTTCAGCCCTGAAGCAGGCGAGGGCGCAGGCGCCGGGTCAGTTGCAAAGCCAGCAGCGCGCCCAGCACGAGCGCGGCCGAAGCAGGCTCCGGCACGGGGTTGCTGGTCAGGTTGATGTTGTCGAACTGCGCGATGTTGGCCCGCGTCGCCTGCCCAGGCTGCCCGGGCAGGGTGGCGCTGGCTTCCAGGCCCCAGATCAGGCTGCCGTCGAAGTGGTCGCTCAGGCCGTTGTCGGCGTAGGAAATCGTGTTGAGTCGCAGGATCTGGCCGCTGGCGGTGTCGTTCACTTGCGCCAGCAGGCTGCGGTGAACGAAGTCGTAGCTCAGCGACGCTGTGTACCAGCGCTCCAGGTCAGCGTCGATTTGCAGGTCAACGTCATCACCGGCCGGGTCGCTGGCGAAGACGCCGTCGTAGAACAGGTGCCAGCTGCGCGTGCCGCTGCTGATGTAGAGCGTGACGAAAGGTGAGCCGGCCGGGTTGGCGTCGAAGAAGCCCAGGCTGAAGGGGGTGTCCTGTGCCGGTGTGGTGATGGCCGGGTTGCCGTCGGAATAGCGCATCACACGCACGTCCGCCTGCAGCGTCTTGACGGGCGACAGCCCGTCAACGGTGTAGATGCCGCGCGCCGATCCCAGCGAGTCTGCCAACTGCAGGGCTTGCGTGGCCTGGCCGAATGCATCGATCGTCGAAACCACGTGCGCAGAGGGCACGGACACCACCGGGAATCCCGGCGGTGCCGGCTGGAAACTGGCTGCGTCCAGCCAGGTGGGCGAGGGGAAATTGCCCAGCGCGTAGGACTCGAAGTTGTCGGCGATGCTGGCTTGCGCCGCCGACAGATTGACGCAGCAGGCCAGCGCAAGGGTGCAGCGCAGAGGCAGGGACAGGGTGGTCATGGGGCTCCTCCTGGGGTGGGTGCCTGGCCACCGCTGGCCCGGGCTGTGGGCACTTTGCGCAGGTCAGGCGCGCCGCGACTGACGGATCACCTACACGTCACGCACGTCCCGACCCCCGTTCAAGGGGGTACCGCTTGGAGCGGCCGGCCCATCTGGAATGTCGGCGGCACTTTGACGGCGCGGCCCCGTTGCGGGACCATCGTGTCCCCGGCATCCGAAAGCACGCCCATGGCCGACCCGCAAGCCGCCACGCGCACGCAGTTGCGCAACATCCAAGCCAAGACAGGCAAGACCCTGGTCGAACTGCACACCGCCGTGGCCGCCACGGGGCTGGCCAAGACCGGCGAGCGGCGCAACTGGCTGATGGAACATTTCAAGCTGGGTTACGGTGACGCCAATGCCGTGGCGCTGTTCATGGGCAAGCCCCTGCCGGACCTGGGCGATGCACCGGCGCCAGCGGCCGCGCCTGCCGATGGCGATCCGCTGGACGCCATCTATGCCGGACCCAAAGCCGCGCTGCGGCCCTTGCATGAGGCGGTGATGAAGGCGGTGGCCGCCTTGGGCGCGTTCGAAGCAGCGCCCAAGAAGAGCTACGTCAGCCTGCGCCGCAAGAAGCAGTTTGCGATGGTCGGGCCGGCCACCAAGGACAGCGTGGAGATCGGCCTGAACGCCAAGGACCTGTCCCCCCACGCGCGCCTGAAGGTGCAGCCGCCTGGCGGGATGTGCCAGGCCACCACGCGCGTCAGCAGCGTGGCCGAAGTGGACGCCACGCTGAAAGGCTGGTTGAAGCAGGCCTACGACGCAGCGGGCTGAAGCACTGAAGCGCCGGGCTCACTCGAACTTGGCGCCCGATTCCTTCACCACCTTGGCCCAGCGTGCCTTCTCGTCGCGGATGAAAGTCCCGAATTCCGCGGGTGTGCCCGGGCGCGTTTCGGCGCCGGCCTTTTCCAGCCGTTCCTGCATCTCCGGCGTGGCCAGGATCTTGGTGAGCGTGGCGTGCAGCTTGTTCACCACATCCGCCGGTGTGCCGGCTGGCGCCACGATGCCCTGGAAGGACCCGGTCTCAAAGCCCGGCAGTCCGGCGGATTCCGCCACAGTGGGGATGTTGGGTGCTGCAGCAAAGCGCTTGGAACTGCTGATGGCCAGCGCCTTCAGGCGGCCGTCCTTCACTGCCGGGTAGGTGGCCAGCATGCCATTGAAGAGGATCTGCGCCTGGCCGCCCATCACGTCCTGGATGGCCTGCGCGCCGCCCTTGTAGGGGATGTAGGTCCACTGGATGCCGCTGCGCATGGCGAATTCGATCCCGGCCAGGTGGTTGGCACCGCCCAGGCCCGAGATGGCAAAGTTCAGCGAATTCGGCTTGGCCTTGGCCAGCGCGATCAATTCCTTCGCGTCCTTGGCGGGCACGGACGGGTGGGCGGCCAGGATGTGCGGCGAATAGGCCACCAGGATCACAGGCGCGAAGTCCTTCACAGGGTCAAACGTCAGAGCAGGGAACACGCTGGGCGCAATGGCCAGCGAACCGATGTCTGCCAGCATCAGCGTGTAGCCGTCAGGGGCCGACTTGGCCACGATGTCGGCGCCCAGGTTGCCGGTGGCGCCGGGCTTGTTGTCCACGATGACTTGCTGGCCCAGGGCTTCGGTGATCTTGGGGCCCAAGGCGCGGGCCAGGATGTCCGACGTGCCACCCGCCGGGTAGGGCACGATGATGCGGATGGTCTTGCCGGGCCAGGCCTGGGCCCAGGCGCTGCTGGCCACCAGGGTGGCAGCGGCCATGATGATGGCGGCGTGGATGCGTTTCATGTGTCTCCGTCCTGTGTGAGGCAAGGCCGATCCGACGGATCGGTGATGCAACCAGCCTAGGCACGATCCACAGGCCTGAACAGGCAGACATGCCCGCACTTCGGCGGATACGTCCCACGACGTGGAACAGCCCCTGGCGGTCCGGGGCTTCAGAGGTCGGTGCGCAGGTGCCAGATCTCGGGGAACAGCACGGTGTCCAGCATCTTGCGCAGGTAGCCCACGCCATTGGTGCCCCCCGTGCCGCGCTTGAAGCCGATGACGCGTTCCACCGTCGTGACATGGCGGAAGCGCCAGAGCCGGAAGGCGTCTTCCAGGTCGGTGAGTTCCTCGCCCAGCTGGTACAGGTCCCAGTAGGTGTCGGGTGCGCGGTAGACCACCAGCCAGGCCGCTTCCACATCCGCGCTTTCGGCGTAGGGCTGGCTCCAGTCGCGGTCGGTGTGGCTGGTGGGTACCGGTAGGCCACGGCGCGCCAGCAGGCGCAGTGCTTCGTCGTAGAGCGAAGGCGTGCGGTAAGCCGCTTCCACATGCGCCAGCAGGTCGGGCCGGTGTGCGTGGGGCTTGAGCATGGCGGCGTTCTTGTTGCCCAGGCTGAATTCGATGCAGCGGTACTGCCAGCTCTGGAAGCCGCTGCTGTTGGCCAGGTAGGGGCGGATGGCGCTGTATTCCGGCGGCGTCATGGTGGCCAGCACGTCCCAGGCATGCACCAGCTGTTCCATGATCTTGGAGACGCGCGCCAGTTCCTTGAAGGCCGCGCCCAGCTTGTCCTGGGCGATGTGGCGCATGGCGCTCTTCAGTTCGTGCAGCAGCTGCTTCATCCACAGTTCGCTGGTCTGGTGCTGCACGATGAACAGCATCTCGTTGTGGTCCGGGCTCAGTGGGTGCTGGGCATTGAGGATCTGGTCCAGATGAAGGTAGTCGCCGTAGCTCATGTCGGCGCTGAAATCGAGCTGGGCGTCGTGGTGTTCCGCAGCGCCCGGGTTGACTGGGCAGCCGCTCATGTCACGGCCTGCTTCTGGTTGAACTCAGGGCGGCGCCATTCGCCGGTCTGCAGCACCTGACGCAGATGTTCAGCGGCATCCCACACGTCCACATGGCGCAGATACAGCGGCGTGAATCCGAAGCGCAGGATGTCCGGCGCGCGGAAGTCGCCGATCACACCGCGTGCGATCAGTGCCTGCACCACCGGGTAGCCCATGGACGGGTGGGCCAGGCAGACCTGGCTGCCCCGCAGTGCGTCGTCGGCGGGCGACACCAGGCTGAGCTCCGGGCACGAGGCCTGCACCTGCTGCGCGAACTGCCGCGTGAGGGCCAGCGACTTCTCGCGAATCGCGGGCATCCCACCCAGGGGTTCTGCGGCCAGCAGGGTGTCCACACCACATTCCAGGGCGGCCAGCGACAACACGGCCGGGGTGCCGCACAGGTAGCGTGCAATGCCGGCGGCAGGCCGGTAGCCGGGTGTGAACTCAAAGGGCGCGGCATGGCCGATCCAGCCGGCCAGCGGCTGCCAGAAACGGTCCACGTGCTGCGGCGCCACCCACACGAAGGCCGGTGCGCCCGGGCCGCCGTTGAGGTACTTGTAGCCGCAGCCGATGGCGAAGTCGGCCCGCGCGCCGCGCAGGTCCACGGGCACGGCGCCAGCGCTGTGTGCCAGGTCCCAGATGGTCAGCGCGCCCACGGCATGTGCGGCCTGGGTCAGTGCGGCCATGTCGTGCATGCGGCCGGTGCGGTAGTTGACGTGGGTCAGCATCAGCACGGCGGTGCGCTCGTTCAACAGGCCCGGCAGCTCGTCCGGCTCGGCCAACTGCAGTTCAAAGCCGCGCTCGCGCGCCAGCGCTTCGGCGATGTACAGGTCGGTGGGGAAATTGCTGCGTTCGCTGAGGATGGTCTTGCGCGCCGGTGCGCCGGCCATGCTGTCCTTGTCGACGAGGGTGAGCGCCGCGCTCAGCACCTTGAAGAGGTTGACGCTGGTGGAATCGGCCGTCACCACTTCGCCCGGGCCAGCGCCGACGAGCCGCGCGATCTTGTCGCCGATGCTTGCCGGCAGGTCCATCCAGTGTGCGCTGTTCCAGCTGCGGATGAGGCCCACGCCCCATTCTTCCTTCACCACTTGCTGCACACGCGCCGCTGTGGCGCGCGGCAGCACACCCAAGGAATTGCCGTCCAGGTAGATCACACCTTCGGGCAGGTCGAATTGATCGCGCAGAGGCGCCAGCGGGTCGGCGGCATCCAGGGCCGCGGCTTCGTTTCTGGTCATGTCAGTTCTCGCAGCACGGCGCGCACCGGGGAAGCGCAGGCCGACGTCAGTTTCAGGGGCAGGGCAATGAGTTCGTAGTCGCTTTCGGGCACGCCGTCCAGCAGCAGGTTTTCCAGCACGCGCAGGCCGCGCAGGCGGATGACCTGGTGCGACGCCAGGGACTTGCTGTCGGCCGGGTCGATGCTGGCGCTGTCGATGCCGATCAGCTGCACGCCCAGGTCCGCCAGCTGGCGTACGGTGTCAGGCGCGTAGGCGGGCAGTTGCTCGTCAAAACGGTCCAGCGGTGTCTTCGCGTAGGTGCGCACCAGCACACGGGGCGGCAGGTCTCGCAGGGCGTGCTGCAGGTGCTGCATCAGCACCAGGGGCCCGACGCCGATGGCGTGGATCACGCGGCAGCGGCCGAGGTAGGGCTCCAGTGGCACCGCGCCGATGGCCGCGCCTTCGTCGCCGTAGTGCAGCGGCGCGTCCGCGTGCGCACCCGTGTGCGGGCTGAGCGTCAGCGTGCTGACGTTGACCGGGCAGCCGGGGCCGATGCGTGCGTTCCACGCCAGCGCAAAGGGCGTGTCGCCGGGGAACACCGGCGAGCCGGTGTCCACAGGTGGAGAGATGTCCCAGAGTCTTGGCATGGGGCTGGACTTTGCGATGCGGCAGGGCAGCGTGGTGTCGGTAATTTCCAACATCCTGCGCCAGGCGCTCGTTCCTCGCGGCCGTCGCTTCGCCTGGACGTTGGCCAGACCGTGGCTCGGGGAGATTCCCATCCCGCAAGCGTCCCGCGCGGCCTAGAGTCGGCGCATGTGTTCTGCCCACGTCGACACCTTTGCGCGCGACCGCCTGCCGGCGCCGGACGCGCTGCCCGAATTCCTGTTTGAACGGCCGGAGCTGCAGTTTCCTGCGCGCCTGAACTGCGTCACCGAATTGCTGGACCGCCATGTGGCCGAAGGCCGCGGCGAGCGGCTGGCCATCCAGGGCGCTGGTGTGCGCTGGTCCTATGCGGAACTGCAGGCGCAGACCAACCGCATCGCCCATGTGCTGGTGAACGAGCTCGGGCTGGTGACCGGGAACCGGGTGCTCCTGCGCGGGGCCAATTCGCCCATGCTGGCCGCTTGCTGGCTGGCCGTGGTGAAGGCGGGCGGCATTGCCGTGGGCACGATGCCGCTTTTGCGTGCGCGCGAACTGGTGGCCATCGTGGACAAGGCACAGATCAGCCATGCGCTGTGCGACGTCCGCCTGGCCGAGGAACTGGCGCTGGCGCGGCCGGACTGCCCGTCGCTTCTGCAAGTGCTGCACTTCGGCGGTGAACTGGAAGCCCACGCGGCCACGCAGGCCGACAGCTTCACCAACGTCGACACCGCCGCCACCGACACCTGCCTGATGGCTTTCACCAGCGGCACCACGGGTGTGCCCAAGGGCACCATGCACTTCCACCGCGACGTCATGGCGGCAGCGGCGTGCTGGCCGCCGCACGTGCTGCGCGCACGCGCCGATGACGTCTTCATCGGCAGCCCGCCGCTGGCCTTCACCTTCGGGCTGGGCGGGCTGCTGGTGTTTCCGCTGTCCATCGGCGCCTGCGCGGTGCTGGTGGAGAAAGTCTCGCCCGACGCGCTGTTGCCGGCCATTGCGCAGTACCGGGCAAGTGTCTGCTTCACGGCGCCCACGTCCTACCGTGTCATGGCCGGTCTGGTGGCGCAGCACGACCTGAAGTCCTTGCGCAAATGCGTCAGCGCTGGTGAAGCCTTGCCGGCGGCCACGCGGCAGTTGTGGCGGCAGGCCACGGGCATCGAGATCATCGACGGCATCGGGTCCACCGAGCTCTTCCACATCTTCATCAGCGCCGATGAAGTCCACGCGCGGCCCGGTGCCACCGGCGTGCCCGTGCCCGGCTACCGCGCAGCCATCCTCGACGAACAAGGTCGGGAAGTGCCGCCCGGGCAGGTCGGCCGCCTGGCCATCAAGGGCCCTACCGGCTGCAAGTACCTGGACGACCCGCGCCAGGCCACCTACGTGCAGAACGGCTGGAACCTGACGGGCGACGCCTACCTGCAAGACAGCGACGGCCAGTTCGTCTACCAGGCGCGCACCGACGACATGATCATCTCCGGCGGCTACAACATCGCCGGGCCGGAGGTGGAGGGCGCCTTGCTGCTGCACCCCGCCGTGGCCGAGTGCGGCGTGGTGGGCCAGGCCGACGAAGCGCGCGGCATGATCGTCAAGGCCTATGTGGTGCTGAAGCCCGGCCACGCGGCCGATGCCGCCATGGCCAAGGCGCTGCAGGACTTTGTGAAGCAGACCATCGCGCCCTTCAAGTACCCGCGGGACGTGGAGTTCCGCGCCAGTCTGCCGCGCACCGAGACCGGCAAGCTGCAGCGTTTCAGGCTGAAGAATGGCGAGCCGGGCTGAGCATGGACGCCTTCAGCGCCGCACGCACGGTGCGCTTTTCTGACTGCGATCCGGCCGGCATCGTCTTCTTTCCCCAGTACCTGGTGATGTTGAATGGCGTCGTCGAAGAATGGTTCGACAGCGCCCTCGGCATTCCATATGCCGGGCTGATCGGCGAGCGCCGCCTGGGCCTGCCAACCGTGCGCCTGGAAGTGGACTTCACCGCCATCAGCCGCCACGGGGATGCGCTGCGGTGGAGCGTGACCTTGGCGCAGCTGGGCCGCAGTTCCTTCACCTTGCTGCACGAGGTCAGCGGTGTCGACAGCATCCGCCTGCGCGCACGCCAGGTGCTGGTGTGCACGTCACTGGCCAGCCACCGCGCGCAGGCCCTGCCTGAGGACGTGCGCGCGCTTGTGCAGGCCTACGGCGCGCGCACGGGCATGGCGGGTTCAGTCGCCACACCGCCGCGCCGTACGCCGTAGGTCAGCCGCGCCCACAGCGCCTCCATGGGGCCGCGCTCGTGGCTCTTGAGCCACCAGTAGCTCCAGGGCACCTGGATGAAGAAGAAGATCGCCAGTGACAGCGCAAAGCCTGCCGCCGGCCCCACCTTGGCCCACAAACCGAATCCCCAGCCGTAGAACAGGGTGGTGCAGATGGCCGTCTGCATCAGGTAGTTGGTCAGCGGCATGCGGCCAGCCAGCTGGAAAGGCTTGAACAGCGCCTGAAAGGACGCGCGCTGGTACAGCTGCACGATGGCCAGCACGTAGAACACCATCACCATGGGCCGCGACAGGTTGTAGCAAAGGCCAGCGAAGGTCTTGATGAGCGACGGGCCCGGTGTGCGGTTGGCTTCCCAGATCATCTGCGCCGTGGCAGAAAGGCCCAGGCCGACGATCAGCATGAACCAGGTCAGGCGCTTGATCTGCGGCATCAGTTCCGGAATGCGCCGCGCCCACTGGCGTCGGCCGGCCAGTACGCCCAGCAGCATGGTCAAGGTCATGGAGACGTACCAGCCGAAGCTGCCCCACAGCGAATAGAGGTCACCGTACTCGTGGGCCATCAGGTGCCAGTTCTCGCGCGCCGTGTCCAGGAAGCTGCCGGCTCCAAAGGCCGCGTCATTGCTGATGGCAAATCCCTTGCCCATGGCCACGCGGCTGGCGACGAAGTCCTTGGTGACAAACGCCACCCGCAGCAGGCTTGCCACCAGCGGGTAGAGGATGCAACCAGCCATGATGGCCATCAGCCCACGGTCGCTGACGCGGCGCAGGCCGAACAGCAGGACGATGCCCAGCAAGGCGTAGACGTGCAGCACGTCGCCAAACCAGAACACGCAGGCGTGCACCACGCCCAGGGCAAACAGCACCAGCAGACGGCGCAAGTACAAGCGGTCGGCGTGCAGCGGATCCAGCTGCTGCATACGCGCGAACTGGATCGTGAAGCCCAGCCCGAAGAGCACGCTGAACAGGCTGTTGAACTTGCCCGAGAACAGTGCATCGCGCACCTCCTCGGCCAACTGGTCGATGTGCGACGGCCAGAAGTGCGAGCCGTCCGATTCATGCCAGCCGCTGTAGCTGAAGCCCGGCATGTTCATGATCAGGATGCCCATGAGCGCAAAGCCGCGCAGGACGTCCAGGATGGAAAGGCGTTCAGAAGTCGGCAAGGGTGCCGTCTGGGTCGGGGTCATGTCGCGTCCTCCGGCGGGTGGGCCCTGATGGGGCCTCGATGGCGGCGAATCATGCGCCCGCGCGGGCCCGATGGGAAGCAAACGGGCCCCCCACGAAAGGCGTATGCCGCCTGGGTGCAGCCCCCTTGGACAGGCGCAGCGCTTCCGTTACCCTGGACGCCCCGCCCTGGGGTCGAGGAGGCATGCGATGAAGCCCGTTTCCGAACTGCTCAAGAAGAGGGACGGTACCTTGTGGCACGTGCGGCCCGACGAATCCGTGTTCGCGGCGCTGGAGTTGTTGTCGCAGTACGAAGTCGGCGCACTGATGGTGATGGAATCCGGCCGTCTGGTCGGCGTGTTCTCGGAACGGGACTACACACGCAAGATCGCGCTGCAAGGGCGCAATTCGCGCGACACCACCGTGGCTGAAATCATGACCCGGCAGGTGATCACCGTAGCCCCGCGCACGGGCACGCGCACCTGCATGGCCCTGATGAGCGAGAAGAAGATCCGGCACCTGCCGGTGGTCGACGGCAGCACGGTGCTGGGCATGATCTCCATCCGGGACATCCTGGACGACATCATTGCTGACCACGAGGCCACCATCGCGCAGTTGGAGAACTACATCCAGTCCTGAGCCGCGGTGCCAGTCAGGCCCGGTCTGGGGCGTGAAGTACACGCTATCCTCGCGCCTTCATGACCGACCCCGACGGCATCGACATCGGCATTCAGCGCGAGATGCTGCAGCTTGCGCTGCGCAACTCTGCCCGAACCGTGCCGCTGCTGATGGCGGCGGTCTTGTTCCTGGCCTGGATGGCCTGGGACACGCAAAGCCCGGTTGCGGCCGGCGTGATCCTGGTGGTGGGTTCGGTGGTGTCGGTCTGGCGCTGGTGGATGGGCCGCCGCTTGCGGGACTTCAAGTCGCTGTCACGCGACCAGATGCTGGTCGTGGTGCGCGAGATCGAAGCCAACTCGGCCCTGGGCGGCGTGATGTGGGTGGTGACCACGGTCTTCGTCTACCCGCATCTCACGGGCACTGCGACCAGCGTCTACATGGTCATCGTGTCGGGTTCGGTGGCGACGGCCGCTTTTTCCATGTCGGCGGCCGGCCGCAGCTTTGTCTACCTCGCCATGCTGCAATTGGGGTCGCTGGCGGCCGTGTCGCTGTTCCTGCCGGAGGCCCGGTCCTTCCCGATGGCCCTGCTGTCGGTGATGTACGGTCTGACGATGATGCGGGCGACACGGGAATTCCAGAGCACGGCCGTGCGCGCCATGCGGCACAGCCTGGAGGCTGATGAGGCGAACACCTCGCTGCTGCGCGCCAAGGAAGCGGCGGAGTCTGCCAACCTGGCCAAGAGCCAGTTCCTGGCCACCATGAGCCACGAGATCCGCACGCCGATGAACGGCGTGCTGGGTGCCTTGGAACTGCTGCGCCAGACCCCGCTGGACCTGCGCCAGCGCCGTCTGGTGAAGACAGCCGCCGCGTCGGGCGAGTCCTTGATGGACATCCTGAACGACGTGCTGGATCACTCCAAGATCGAAGCCGGCAAGCTGGTGCTGGCGCAGACGCCCATGTCCTTGCATTCGGTGGCTGCGTCGGCCACGGCGTTGTTCCGCGCCAATGCAGAGACACGCGGGCTCACCATCACCTTGCAGATGGCAGCGGATGTGCCGGACGGCGTGGTCGGCGACGCGCCGCGCCTGAAGCAGGTGCTGCTGAACCTGCTGGGCAATGGCGTCAAGTTCACCGAAAAGGGCGGCGTCACTTTGCGCTTGACCACCCTGATGCGTGACGAGGTGTCCTGCCGTGTGCGATTTGAGGTGCAGGACACGGGCATCGGCATCCCGCTGCAGTCGCAATCCACCGTGTTCCAGCCCTTTCACCAGGTCGACAGCACGCGGTCCAGGCTGCGAGGCGGCACGGGCCTGGGACTGGCGATCTGCCAGCGCATCACCGAAGCCATGGGCGGCCACATCGAACTGAACAGCCGACCCGGCCAGGGCTCCACCTTCGGCTTCACGCTGTTCCTGCCGCTGGCGCCCAACGTGGTGCTGCCGGCCTACGAATCTGACTTTGGCCGCTTGAGTGAATCCGGCGTCCTCAGCGGCGTGGTGCTGCTGGTGGAAGACAACGTGGTCAACCGCATGATCGGCGCCGAGATGCTCAAGGGCTTTGGCGTGGACGTGCTGGAGGCCGAAGACGGCGCCCAGGCCTTGCAGCAACTGGAAAAGCAGCGCGTGGACCTGGTGCTCATGGACATCCAGATGCCCGTGCTGGACGGCTATGCGGCCACGCGGCAGGCGCGCGAGCGCGAGGCCAAGCTTCGTTTGCCTCGCGTGCCTATCGTGGCGCTCACCGCCAACGCGTTTGACGAGGACGCCGCGCAGGCCACGGTCGCTGGCATGGACGCCCACCTCGCCAAGCCCTACTCGCGCGAACAGCTGCGCGACATCGTGCAGCGGTTCCTGCTCTAGATCGCTGCTAGCGCGCCAAGCGCGCCGCCTGGATCAGCAGCAGGCCGTCAAAGATCAGCGTGTCCACGGTTTCGAAGGGCAGGTCCACTGTAGGCGCCAGCTTGACCGCCGCGCCACCGGTCATCAGCAGCAGCGGGTCCTGTCCGGTGCGCTGCTGCAGGCGTCGCGTCTGCCGTTCGATGGCGCCGGCAATGGCGTTGGCGCCGCCACTCATCAGCGCGTCGCTGGTGTTGGTGGGGAAGTCCACCACCTCGCCGGTCGGCACCTTGAGACCGGCCGTGCCTTGTTCCAGCGCGCGCAACATGAGGCCAAAGCCGGGCAGGATCAGTCCGCCCAGGAAGCGACCTTCGGCATCCAGCGCGTCCACCGTCACGGCGGTGCCCACCATCACCACCATCGCGGGGCGCAAAGGACCTTGGTCGGCGGCGGCCAGCGCGCGGGCACGGGCGCCGGCGAGTGACACCCAGCGGTCCGCACCCAGGCGGCTGGGGTGGTCGTAACCGTTGGTCAAGCCCGCTTCCTGCAGGTTGGGCACCACCCAGCGCGGGTGGATGTCCCAGTGGCCCATCTGCTCTTCCACCCGGCGCCGCACCGCGTCGCCGGCCACCACGCAGCCCAGCATGCTGTCGGGCGCCGGCAAGTCCTTCCAGTCGCCATCGGCCAGTTCGTCAATGGTCTCCAGGAAGATGGCGCCTTGGCGCAGAAGCAAAGCGCCGGGGTGCGCAGCGTCATACAGCGCCCATTTGAGGCGTGTGTTGCCAATGTCGATGGCCAGGAAGCTCATGGCAGTGGAAGCGATGGTGGGCAGGTCGGGCCGCGAGCGTAGCAGCGGCGGGCGAACCCGGGGAAAACCAGGGTGTGCAGGTGACAGACGCTCGGCGGGGCCCGGGATTAGTCTGCGCAGCCATAACCCAATGGAGGCTGCATGAACGAACTCTTCTCCCTGGCTGGCCGCACGGCCCTGGTCACTGGTGGCTCGCGGGGCATCGGCCGCATGATTGCCGCGGGGTATCTCCAGGCCGGCGCCAAGGTCTACATCTCGGCGCGCAAGGCAGCGGCCTGCGATGCCACCGCGGCGGAGTTGTCGGCGTTGGGCACCTGCGTCTCCTTGCCGGCCGACGTGTCGACCGAATCCGGATTGCGCGGGTTGGTGGCCGCCTACGCTGCGCGCGAATCGCACCTGGACATCCTGGTCAACAACGCCGGCGCAGCGTGGGGCGCGCCTTTTGACGAGTTTCCTGAGAGCGGCTGGGACAAGGTCGTGGACCTCAACCTGAAGAGCCCCTTCTTCCTGACTCAGGCGCTGCACGGCCATTTGAAGGCCGGCGCCGCGCGAGGCCACTGCGCCAAGGTCATCCACATCGCGTCCATTGACGGCGTCTCCGTCAACCCGCAGGAAACCTACTCCTATGCGGCCAGCAAAGCCGGGCTGATCCACCTGACCCGGCGCATGGCACTGCACCTGGCGCCAGAGGGCATTGTGGTCAGCGCCATCGCGCCCGGCGCTTTTGCCAGCGACATGAACCGCGTGGCGCGCGACCATGGCGACGAGATCGCCAAGCGGATTCCGGCGCGGCGAATCGGCACCGACGAGGACATGGCGGGCGCAGCCATCTACCTGGCGTCCCGGGCCGGCGACTACGTGGTGGGCAGTACCTTGGTCGTCGATGGCGGCGTCACGCACGCCCGCGGTTGATTCGGTGGAAGATACGCAGCCATGAGCAGCACCAGCTTCGAACAGTTTGCCGCCAGCGCGCGCGCCGCCGGATTTGAAGAAGTGGCCGAGCGCCGCTGGGACCCTGGCACGGAGGTCGCCACCCACACCCACCCCTTCGCCGTGCAGGCGCTGGTGGTGCAGGGCGAGATGGTGCTGAGCTGCCGCGGGCAGGACCTGGCGCTGAAGGCCGGTGACCGTTTTGAACTCCATTTCGAGGAGCCCCACGCCGAGCGCTATGGTCCGCAGGGGGCCACCTACTGGGCGGCTCGGCGGCGTTCAGGCGGCTGATGGCCTGAGGGGCTCGCGCACCTGTCGGCGTTGGTGCGGGCCGTTCATGCAGAATCGCCCTGTACAGGGAACACGGAGACTGCATGGCGTACCGCTGGACCGAGAACGGCCCCGCGTTCGAATTCGCAACACCCTTCGGGGTGGAGAACCGCTTCCTCGCCTGGCGGGGCTACGGGCTGCTGGCCCTGGCTCTGCTCATCGTGCTGGTGGTCACCTTCTTCGAGAATGCCTCGCAGAGCAGCGAGGTCGTGGTCTCCGAAGCGCAGATTGCGGTGGTGCTGCTCTGGCCTCATTACCTGACGGCCTTGTTGCTGGCCATCTTCGGGACGCTGGATGTGGTGCGTTCCAGGTCCCAGCGCACCTTGCGAGTCGAGCGTGGGCAACCTGCTCCCCTGATGCCGGAAGTACCGCATGAAAGCACCGGTGCCAGTCCCGGCGCAGTGACCTTGATGCGCGGCCTGGGTGCGGGCGAATTGCCCGTGCGGCGGCTGCCTGAGGTGTGGGCCCGCATGATGCGCCGCATGGGGCCGGTGGATTCAGCTCCGCTCGTGGCCCACACCTACCTGGGCGCCCGACTGGGCCAGTTGATGCTGGGCGCGATGTTGCTGACAAGCCTGGGAGCCGCTGCGGCGCTTGGGCTGGTGCTGGACAAGCCCAACGCCGCCACACTGGTGGCCTTGGTGGTGGGCCTGGTGGCATTTGGTTTTGCGGTGCGCCAGGCGCTTCTCGCCGGGCCCGTGGTGCTCTCTGCTGCCATGGTTCTGACCGTGGGTGTGCTGGTCTTTCTCCTGAGCATGGGGCTGGCGTATGTGTCGCACAAGCTGCCACTGCCCAATTCGCTGGCTCAGGCGAGACTGCCCCTGGCGGTTGCGCTCGCTTTGGCCCTGGGCTTGTTGTGTGACCTGCTGGGCCTGATGGCGCTGCGCGAGCAGCTGCCCACAGAGCGTCCGGCGCGCCTGCAACGCCAGGAAGAAATGATTGCCAGCTTCGGCGACCCCAGTCTGTCTTTCCAGGAACTGGAGCGTGAACTGTTCCGGCGCTGGACCGATGGCGTGCCCAACCGGCGCCACATGCGCCAGCCGCCTGTCATCGACCGGCAGCAGCCCACCGGCAGCTTCAAGACCACACTCTTCGAGGAGTCACAGCCCGGGCAGGCGCCCGCCGCTGGGCGACCGGGCGGCCGTTGGCTGCGGGCCTTGAGCGCCATGGGCATGGCCTTCAGTCTGATGGGCGGGGTCGCTTGGTTGTGGCTGGCCTGGAGCCAGATGCACAACACGCAGGCCCTGTGGTTGTCGGGTGTGCTGGGTGGCGCCTTCATCGTCGCCGGCACCTATGCCATGCGCCTGGGTCACCTGCCCTGGAGCCGGGTCGAGCTTTCGTCCACCCTTTTGTGGATAGAAGCCGAGGGCGCCTACGTCCGGCTGCCTGGCGCGGAGGGCGCCCCAGTGGCTGCGCGCAGCCAGGCGGTGGATCTGCGGGTGTGCGCGGCGCATGCGCGGTCGGCCTTCTATTCGGCAGCGCCGCCCTTGCTGGGCAGCCGCACCTTGCTGAATTGGTCGGCCGATCCCAAGACCACACAGAAGTGGCTGGACTACCTGCGAGCCCTGGGACAGGGCGCCACGGGCGGGATCGTGGCGCCGGCCCCTGCGACGAATCTGCCGCCAGTCAGCAGCACCTCTGCAGGCTCCACGCCCAGGCCGCGGCAGGTCCGGCCGGATGACTTCGAGGCAGCACCGCCTGTGGCCAAGCGGCCGGCGCGTTTCTGTTCGGCCTGCGGCACGCCGGTGCTCGCCGGCGCACGCTTCTGTCAGCAGTGCGGCAACGTGCTGGGCGCGGACTGAACGGTCAGCGGATGCGGGACTAGGACCGCACGCGGCGGTCCGCTACCGGGGCGCTGCGGCGCTCCACCCCGGCACGGCGTTCGCCGCCCCAGGCATTCTCCAATTCCAGGCGCTTGATCTCTTCGACGGCGCCCTCGTCTGCGCCGCCGGCCTTTCGCGCCTGGGCACGGGCCAGGCGTTCCATGAGGCGCAGGTCGCGGTCGGTGAGGCCCAGGGCCGACTCGGCCCACTGGTCCACGATGGCCATCAGCGTCTCGTAGCGGATGGGTGCCGCCAGGCGCTGGGCGCGCAACGCCGCCACGGTGCCGCGCAGGCGAGGATCGACTTCGCACACCGCGCGTTCCAGGGCGACTTCGCCCTGGCCGTCTTCGGCCACCACGTCGATCACGCGGCGATACAAGAGTTCGTCGGCGCTGTAGAGGCGGCCGGACAGGATCATCTCGTTGGCGACCGCAAAGCCGGCCTTGCGAATGGTGAAGTCCCACGCGCCCATGCCGGGGAAGAGGTTGAACAGCACTTCCGGGAAACCGGCTTGCGCGCTCTTCTCAAAGATGATCTTGTGGAAGGGCAGCACGCTTTCCAGCCCGCCGCCCAAGGTGTCGCCCTGTGACAGTGCGGTGGTGTGGATGCCCAGATTGGCGGCGTTTTCCATCCACCAGACCAGATTCACGCAGCGGCGGCCGTAGAGCTTCAGGGAATCGACGTCGCCAGCCCGTACCAGCAGCACGAAGAGCGCCAGATCGCCGCCGAAATTGAAGACGCGAGGCACGTCGGAGGACATCACAAAGTGCCGCACCAGGCCCGGGTTGGCGCTGATGTCGTCCAGCATCTGCTGCAGTTCCGACATGGCGGCCAGGCTGTAGCACTGAATGGGCTTGACGGCGGTTCGCACGCGCAGCATGCGCAGCTCGGAGCTCCACTCCAGGCGGATGGTCTTGTAAGGCCGACCCAGGAGGCCGGCGACGCCAACGGCAGCTGTGCTCACGATGTGTCGTGTCCCCGGTTCAATCAGACCGCTTCGACGATGCGCGTGAAGTGATGGAAGTTCACGCGGGTTGATTCAACCACGGCCGCACGAGCTGCGCCATCGGAAACTTGATTGAGGACAACCCGCAACTCGGCCATGTGTTGTGTGTCCAAAGTTGCGTGCGATGCGATAAAAGAAACGCCTCGGTCACCGTCCAGCAGCAGCGATTCGCGGATGGCCGATGCGAAGGGTCCACCATATACCGAGGCGATGACCTCCAGTGCATAGAGCATCCCCAAAGCGGCGCACGGGTGGCGTCGATCCGAAGCCCAGTAGTTGTAGCCTGCCAGCGACAGGGCGTGCACGCTGGGCTGGTAGGCCCGGGCGTCCGACAAGGGCACGCCGACGGCGTCCAGGTCGTTCAGTACCCAGTTCTCGTGGCCGGCTTCCTCCTGCATGTGTTCGTACAGGAAGTGGCGCAGCGGCTGCAGCGACTCGTGTGCCGGGTCGCCCATGCGGCTGGCTGCCGCGGCGCACACCGGATTGAAGTGCCACACGACGTGGTAAAGCTCCAGCAGCAACTGCCGATAACGTTCCACCGGCATCCCGTTGGCCACCGCATCCATCAAAACGGGGTGGTTTTCGAATGCGCGGCGGTCCTCGTCCGTTTGCGTGACGAGGTCAGCGAAAAAACTCAACATGACAAATCCCAACGAAAGCGACCCTATGGTGGGCTCTACTTGATCACCCTGGGTGATACCTGAGTCTAGGCTCGAACCGTTCGGTGTGGGATAGGCCTTGCTGCGCTCCCTACAATTCCATGGATGAAAGAAACGATGGCCGCAGCTCCGGCAAGGCGCAGCATCCTTGAGCTGCCGGACGAACTGATCAGCCAGATCGCGGCCGGCGAGGTCATCGACCGCCCCGCCGCCGCGGTGCGCGAATTGGTGGACAACGCGCTGGATGCGGGCGCCACGGAAATCACCGTGCGCCTGGCCGCAGGCGGGGTGCGGCAGATCAGCGTGGAGGACGACGGCGCTGGCATCGCGACCAGCGATCTGCCCCTGGCTTTGAAGCGCCACGCCACCAGCAAGATTGCGAGCCTTTCGGACCTGGAACGTGTGGCCACCATGGGCTTTCGCGGCGAGGCCTTGGCTGCCATGGCTTCAGTGGCGGAATTGAGCATCACCACGCGCACCGCACAAGACGCGCATGCCTGGCGGCTGCAGGCGCGCAGCGGCGAACTCAGTCCGGCTGCGCGGGCTGTGGGCACCACAGTGGATGTGCAGGAACTCTTCTTCAGCACGCCGGCGCGGCGCAAGTTTCTGAAGACCGACGCCACCGAGCTGTCGCACGCGCTGGATGCCGTCCGTCGGCACGCGCTGGCGCGGCCCGACGTCGGTTTTGCTGTCTGGCACGAAGGGCGGGTGGTGGCGCAGTGGCGGGCGGCCACCGCCGAGCAGCGCCTGGCGGACGTGCTGGGTGCGGACTTTGGCGCAGCCAGCCGCGAACTGCAGGCCACCCGCGGGCCGCTCACCCTGCATGGGCGTGTGGGCCGGCCCGAGGCCGCCCGCGCGCGCGCCGACCAGCAATACCTCTTCGTCAACGGTCGCTATGTGCGCGACCGGCTGCTGATGCACGCCGTACGTTCGGCCTATGAAGACCAATTGCACGGCACGCGGCAGCCGGCCTATGCGCTGTTCCTGCACATTGCGCCGGAACTGGTGGACGTGAATGTGCACCCAGCCAAGGCCGAGGTGCGCTTCCGCGACAGTCGGGCGGTGCATCAGGCGGTGCGCTATGCGGTGGAAGACGCCTTGGCACCGACACGCGCTGCGCAAGAGGCGGTGGCACAAGCAGCGGGCGAAGCCCCACCCGCGGTCGCGACGCTGCGGTCGCCCACGGCCTGGCAACCATCCCTGGCCTTGCAGGATGCGCCGCAGGTGCGTGAGGCGCCGCTATGGGCTGCAGCTCTGCAGGTGTCAGGCGCAGCAACCTCGCAGCCTTTCGCGGCGCTGCCGCAGCAAGCGGCCTGGCCACTGGGGCGCGCCGTGGCGCAGATTGCCGGCGTCTATGTGCTGGCCGAAAACGAGCAAGGCCTGATCGTTGTGGACATGCATGCGGCTCACGAGCGCATCGTCTACGAAAAGCTCAAGCGTGCCGCCGGAACCGGCAGCTTGCAGGCGCAACCGCTGCTGATCCCGGTCAGCTTTGCCGCCACAGCCCAGGAGGTGGCTGTGGCTGAAGCCGAGCACCACACGCTGCACGAACTGGGCCTGGACGTCAGCGTGCTGAGTGCCGTCACGCTGGTCGTGCGCAGCCGCCCAGCGGCACTGGCCGATGCGGACCTGGCCGAACTGACCCGCAGCGTGCTGGCCGATCTGGCCCGGCCTGAAGCCGGCGGCGCCAGCCGCGTGGTGCAGCGCGCGCGCGACGAGATCCTGTCCACCATGGCCTGCCACGGTGCCGTGCGCGCCAACCGGCGTCTGACGCTGGACGAGATGAACGCGCTGCTGCGCGAGATGGAAGCCACCGAGCGCGCCGACACCTGCAACCACGGCCGGCCGACCTGGCGCCAGGTGACGCTGAAGGAACTGGACGCGTTGTTTCTGCGCGGCCGCTGACACCCGGCGCCAGAAACGACAAGGCCCGCTGGAGCGGACCTTGTGGATGCGCTATCGCTTGCCTCGGCCTACTTGTACAGCAGTTGCGGCAGCCACAGGCCGATCTGCGGGAACGCGTACAGCAAGGCCAGTGCCAGCACCTGGATGCCCATGAACGGCATCATGCCGGCGAAGATCTGGTTCAAGGTGACGTGGCGCGGTGACACACCCTTCAGATAGAAGGCAGCCATGGCCACGGGTGGGCTCAGGAAGGCCGTCTGCAGGTTCAGCGCCACCAGCAGGCCGAAGAACAGCGGGTCGACATTGAACTTGGCCAGCAGCGGTATGAAGATGGGCATGAAGATCACGATGATCTCGGTCCATTCCAGCGGCCAGCCCAGGATGAAGATGATGAACTGGCTGAGCAGCATGAACTGGATCGTGGACAGGCCCAGCGACAGCACCCAGCGTTCGATCAGTTCCTGCCCGCCCAGCAAGGCGAAAGAGGCCGAAAAGATCGAAGAGCCCACGAACAGCCAGCAGACCATCGCGCTTGTCTTGGCCGTGAGGAAAGACGACTCCTTGACGATCACGCCCAATTCACGCGCGGTGTTCAGTGCAGCACGTTCGCTGCCCTGGCCGCGCGCAGCCATGAAGCGGTAGGCGCCCGCCAGCAGCAGTCCGCCCAGGGCGCCTACTGCGGCTGCTTCCGTGGGCGTGGCCAGGCCGAAGACGATGGAGCCCAGCACGGCAATGATCAGCACCGCCAGGGGGAAGAAGGACGCCAGCAGCATCTTGAAGATTTCAAGCCGCTGCCAGTTCATCAGCACGCTGATGAGGCCCAGGCCCGCCATGCCCAGGCCGAACACCACCCAGTACCAAGTGGGCGCCGCTACACGCTGGGCCGCAGGGGGTGCTTGAGCCGCAGCGGGTGCTTCAGCCGCTGCGGTGGCGCCCGGCTGAGCTGGCGTGATCGACGCGGGGGCTGCGGCCGGAGCCGATGCGGTCTGCTCGGCCGGTGGCTCGCTGAGTCCGCCGGCTTCCTTGGGAGGCTCGCTCAGCCCGGTGGCGTCGCTTTCCTTCGGCGGTTCCTGCAGTCCGCTGGATTCCGTGGCCGGCCCTTCCTCCGCAGAAATGGCGCCGCCGGCCTGCACCAAGCCCGTGGTGTCCACCGCTTCCGCAGGAGCCGTGGCACCCAGGTAGGTCAAACCCAGCAAGGCGGCAATCGAAAGTGCGGGCAGGACGGAGATGAACAACTGCGTCAGCACGGCAGATCGTGGCAGGCTGGCTTCACGCAGCCCAGCCCAGAGGCCCGCCACGGCATTGTTGCTGCGCTGAGCCAAGGTCACGGAAAGGCTGGGCAAAGGCACCATGCGTTCGCTGGGCGCCAGCGGCGGCGCCAGGTGGGGCTTCCACTTGGCGATGATGATGACGTAGCCCACGTAGAGGCTGGCCAGCATCAGTCCGGGAAAAAAGGCGCCGGCATACAACTTCACCACGGACACGCCGGCCGTAGCGCCATAGACGATCAACAACACCGAAGGCGGAATCAGGATGCCCAGGCAGCCGCCGGCGGTGATGGCGCCTGCCGCCAACTGGACGCTGTAGCCGGCGCGCAGCATGGCTGGCAGGGCCAGCAGGCCCATCAAGGTCACCACCGCGCCGACGATGCCTGTGGCCGTGGCGAAGATGGCGCAAGTCACGATGGTGGCCACCGCCAAGGCGCCAGGCACGCGGGCCAGTGCCAAGTGCAGGCTCTTGAAGAGCTTGTCGATCAGGTTGGCCCGCTCCACCAGGTAACCCATGAACACGAAGAGCGGAATGGCGATCAGCACGTCGTTGGACATCACCGAGTACGCGCGCTGCACCATCAGGTCCAGGATCTGGCGCGTGGCCAGTTCCGGGTTGACGCTGCGGTAGGCCAGCCAACCAAAGCCCATGCCCATGCCCATGAGCGTGAAGGCCGTGGGGAAGCCCAGCATGATGGCCACCACGATCAGCGCCAGCATCAACAGGCCCAGCGCACCCAGGTCGTCGCGGCTGAGGTGGCCGTCAGCAAAATTGGACCAGGGCGTGAGCACCACCACGGTGACGAGGATGATCGCCATCAGCGAAAAGCCGAACCAGAGTTCCTTGCGGATCTTCACTTGCGGCCCTCCTGTTGCACCACGTACTGGTCCAGCTGTGCGATGTCTTCGTCCTTCACGTGAACCATGGCCTTGAGTTTGTCGACGTCCACTTCTTCCACGTCCTCCGCCCTGGAGGGCCAATCGCCCTGGCGGATGCAGATGGCGCAGCGGATGATTTCGACGATGCCTTGCAAGAGCAGGATGCCGCCCGCCAGCGGCAGCATCATCTTGAATGGATAGATCGCCGGGCCGTCGGCGGTGATGTTGGAGTGCTCGTTCATGGACCAGGATTCGGCCGCATAGAAATAGCCTGCCCAGGTCAGCGCAAACACGCCCGGCAGGAAGAACAGGACAAAGAGCACCAGGTCCACGGTGGCCTGGGTTCGAGGCCTGAAGAAGCTGTAGAGCACGTCACCCCGCACATGACCGTTCTTCGCCAGCGTGTAGGCACCGGCCATCATGAAGAGGGTGCCGTACTGCTGGATCATGGCGTCGAAGGCCCAGGCATGCGGGTGGTCCAGCACGTAGCGCGAAAACACCTCCCACGAAATCATGAAGGTGAGCGTGACGATCAGCCAGGAAAACGCCTGACCTACAACCGTGCTGATCTTGTCGATGGTCAGTAGCAGTTTTTGCATGGGTTGCCCATTCGCGCGTCCAAACAGAACCACCCGCGCAGTGCACGGGTGGTTTGACTCAAGCGCGGTGGCGCTCAGGTCTTCTTGGGCGCCGCCTGCGAGCCGAAGAAGTGGCCCACCGCCATGCGGCGGCTGACGTAGGTGTCCTGGTCCCACTTCACGGCGCGTTCGGCAAAGGCCCTCTGCGAAGCCACGATTTCCTTGAAGAGCGCGTTCTCCGCCGACTTCTTCTCCAGGATTTCGGACCACAGCTTCAGCTGCGTTTGCAGCACGGCGTCGGGCGTCTTGTAGAACTTGACCTTGTCCTTGGTCTGCAGCTCGACGTAGTCCTTGGAATAGCGGTCAATCGCCTTCCAGGACATGTCGGCCGACGCAGCCTCGACGGCGTTGGCAATGATGGCCCTCATCTTCTCCGGCAGCGCGTCGTACTTGGTCTTGTTGAACATGATCTCGAACTGCTCGGCGTTCTGATGGAAGCTCTGCAGCATGCAGATCTTGGACACGTCGGCGAAGCCAAGCAGGCGATCGGAAGTCATGTTGTTGAATTCGGCCGCGTCGAGCAGGCCGCGGTCCATGGCCGGCACGATTTCGCCGCCGGGCAGCGCGTTGACGGCCACTCCCATCTTGGTGAACATGTCGATGGAAATTCCCACCGTGCGGTACTTGAGGCCCTTCATGTCAGCTTCCTTGGCGATCGGCTTCTTGAACCAGCCCAGCGGCTGGGTCGCCATCGGCCCATACGGGAAGGACACGACGTTGGCCCCGATCGAAGCGTAAAGCTTCTCCAGCAACTCCTTGCCGCCGCCGTACTTGTGCCAGGCCAGCAGCATGTTGGCGTCCATGCCGAAGGCCGGGCCGGACCCCCACAGCGCGAGCGCGTTCTGCTTGCCGTAGTGGTAGACCAGCACGCCATGGCCACCGTCCAGGGTGCCCTTGGACACCGCGTCCAGCAGACCGAAGGCGGGCACCACGGCACCAGCGGGCAGTACTTCGATGCGCAATTCACCGCCGGTCATGTCGTTGACCTTCTTG
The DNA here is from genome assembly GCA_963750785.1 of uncultured beta proteobacterium. Lineage (GTDB taxonomy): Bacteria > Pseudomonadota > Gammaproteobacteria > Burkholderiales > Burkholderiaceae_C > Rubrivivax. Next base: position 34,752 of record CAVVSC010000032.1, read on the forward strand.
GCGAAGTCCAAGGCGTACTCGTGGAAGATGTCCTTGGACGGCCAGGTGCTCTGCCAGCGCATGCTGGTGGTCGTTTGCGCGGTGGACAGCATGGGCGCGGCCAGCGCGCCAGTGCCAACTGCGCCAGCAGCGGCCGAGCGGAGGAAGTGGCGACGTTGCGCCGGCTCTTTCTTGAGGGACGTCATGGCTTGTCTCCTGCGCGATGCTTGCGCGGTGGTTGGTGTAGGTCCCGTAATTGCGAGACGGCGCCAATGTTCCTGCGGCCTTGCGGAGCATCAACTCGGTCTAACCCGCGGAGCGGAAGACAGCCTGTCGCAGGCCATCAGGGTCTGCCCGAACTTGGGCCGAACTGGTCTGGTGCCGGCGTGATCAGGCCAACAAAACGCCCCGGCCAAGAGGGCGCCGCGGATCGGGCCAATCAGGCCCAAAATCACGGCGAAGGCTCGCCGACGCTCGCGCTACAGGTCCACTCAGCGCCGAGCTGGATCCGGTCGCCGGCCAGGAATGGAGGGGTGCTGCGGGGCCCCGATGGGCGGGCGCCAGAAGGTCGCCGTCGATCGCTCAGCGCAAGTCGATCAGCGCGTCATGGCGGCCGGTGGCCAGTTCGGCATCCACAGCCGCCGCCAGCGCGCGGATCGCTTCGTGGCAGGCCTCTTGGGTGGACGTTGTCTCGTTCGGGTCGTAGGCCGAGATCGAGCCCCGGTCTTCGTCGCTTTCCACCGGGCTGCCCTCCTGGGCCCAGAGGCGCAGCGAACAGCGGCCCAGTTGCACCAGCACGCCGTCGCTGAAGCGGCGCGGGTTGCTGCCCACTGGTGCGCCGCTGGCACCGGGCAGGCCGAGTGCCACGCGGTGCATCACATCCAGGAAGCTGGGCGGCAGGCGCGTCACGCGGTACGCCTCCACGCCATTGCGCACCGGCACCAGCCGCCCGCGCCAGTGCCAGGGTTTGGCGTTGGTGCGCGGCACCAGTCGCTCACGGCCGTCCGCATCGCGTTGCCAGGCAAAGTGGTGAGCGATCCAGCTCGCGTCGATGTCGAAGACATCGGCAAAGGGCATGCGGCGTCGGTCCGCCCGCAACTCGTAGGCCGTGCCGGCGGCAATGTCCACGACCAGGAGGCCGTACACGCGGCCCTGCGCCTGGGGGTGGCTGTAGTCGTATTGCGACCCGGCCAGCACGTACTGGGTGCCGCCGGGCGAGAAGGCGCGCACATCGTCGCCGTCTCGGGACAGGCTGGTGATCGGCACGCCGGGCCGCATGGGCACCCAGGGCTCCACCTTGTGCAGCACCAGGCGCTTCACGTCCAGCACCAGCGCGGAACCCATGCGCAACCAACGGCCACCTCGCAGCTGCGTGCCCGCGTCGATATCCGTCTTGGCAATGCCCCAGGACATGGACGGCCCAGGCTGCCCGCCCAGGCTGTCCAGCCACTGGGCTTCGGCAAGGGATGCGCTGCCACTGGACAGCGGCTGCACCAGCAAAGCCCCGTCTTGTTCGGCGACCAGGGTGAAGTCCTGGTTCACCAGCAGCAAGGCCGGCCGGGGCGCGTCCAGCAGACGAAGCACCTGCCAGGCCCGGTTGCCCCGGCCCGGCACCTGCACTTCCTGGCCACGCCAGCGCACGCTGAAGCTGCTGACTTCCTGCTTCGCGAACGGGCTGCCGCCCTGGTTGGGCCAGGTGCCGGAGCTGATCCGGCGTTCCTGGATGCTGATCTCAAACGGCCCGTGGTTCAGCGTGGCTGCCACCACGGGACCGCTGCACATGAGCAAGAGCAGCCTGAACAGCTGCACCCCCATCCATCGCATAGCAGGCCTGGCTGCCATGGGCGGTGGCACCGTCAGCCCATCACACCGACTTGGCCGTCTCCGCGTACTCCTCGATCTGGTCGAAGTTCAGGTATTTGTAGACGCTGGCGTTGTCCTTGTTGACGATGCCCATGGCGGCCTGGTACTCGGCCACGGTGGGAATCTTGCCCAGCTTGGACGCGATGGCTGCCAGTTCCGCCGAAGCCAGGTACACAAAGGTGTTCTTGCCCAGGCGGTTGGGGAAGTTGCGTGTGGACGTGGACACCACGGTGGCGCCTTCCCTGACCTGCGCCTGGTTGCCCATGCACAGGCTGCAGCCCGGTTGCTCGGTGCGCGCACCGGCCGTGCCGAAGGCCGCGTAGTGGCCTTCCTTGATGAGCTCGCTCTGGTCCATCTTGGTCGGCGGGGCCACCCACAACTTGACAGGAATGTCGCGCTGGCCGCCCAGCAGCTTGGCCGCCGCGCGGAAGTGGCCGATGTTGGTCATGCAGCTGCCGATGAAGGCTTCATCGATCTTGGTGCCGGCCACTTCGGACAGGAACTTGGCATCGTCCGGATCGTTGGGACAGCAGAGGATGGGCTCCTTGATCTCGGCCAGGTCGATCTCGATGACGTGCGCGTATTCCGCGTCCTTGTCGGCTTCCAGCAGCGTGGGCTTGGCAAGCCAGGCTTCGACCTTGGCAATGCGGCGTTCCAGCGTGCGCGCGTCGGCATAGCCGTCGGCGATCATGTTCTTCATCAGCACCACGTTGCTGGTGAGGTACTCCTTGATCGGCTCCGGGTTCAGCTTGATGGTGCAGCCGGCGGCGCTGCGCTCTGCACTGGCGTCGCTGAGTTCGAATGCCTGCTCAACTTTCAGGTTAGGCAGGCCTTCGATCTCCAGGATGCGGCCAGAGAATTCGTTGATCTTGCCGGCCTTGGCCACGGTCAGCAGGCCCTTCTTGATGCCGTACAGCGGAATGGCATGCACCAGGTCGCGCAGCGTGACGCCGGGCTGCATTTCACCCTTGAAGCGCACCAGCACGGACTCAGGCATGTCCAGCGGCATCACGCCGGTGGCCGCGCCGAAGGCCACCAGGCCGGACCCGGCCGGGAAGCTGATGCCGATGGGGAAGCGCGTGTGGCTGTCGCCGCCGGTGCCCACGGTGTCGGGCAGCAGCAGGCGGTTCAGCCAGCTGTGGATGATGCCGTCGCCCGGGCGCAGGCTGACGCCGCCGCGGTTGCTCATGAAGGCGGGCAGCTCGCGGTGCGTCTTGACGTCCACGGGCTTGGGGTAGGCGCTGGTATGGCAGAAGCTCTGCATCACCAGGTCGGCACTGAATCCCAGGCAGGCCAGGTCCTTCAGTTCGTCGCGCGTCATCGGGCCGGTGGTGTCCTGGCTGCCCACCGTGGTCATCTTCGGCTCGCAGTAGGTGCCCGGGCGCACGCCCTGGCCTTCCGGCAGGCCGACGGCACGGCCCACCATCTTCTGCGCCAGTGTGAAGCCGGCCTTGGTGGCGTGCGGGACGGTCGGCAGGCGGAAGATGGTGCTGGCCGGCAGGCCCAGGAATTCACGCGCCTTGGCGGTGAGGCTGCGGCCGATGATCAGGTTGATGCGGCCGCCGGCGCGCACCTCGTCAAACAGCACGTCGCTGCGCAGCTGGAAGGTCTTCACCACGGCGCCGTTCTTCAGGATCTTGCCGTCGTAGGGCAGCACGTCCAGCACGTCGCCCATTTCCAGGCCGGACACGTCCACTTCAATGGGCAGTGCGCCGCTGTCTTCCTGCGTGTTGAAGAAGATGGGGGCGATCTTGCCGCCCAGCGTGACGCCGCCAAAGCGCTTGTTGGGCACGAAGGGGATGTCCTCGCCAAAGCCCCAGACGATGCTGTTGGTGGCGCTCTTGCGTGAAGAACCGGTGCCGACCACGTCGCCCACGTAGGCGACCAGGTGGCCCTTCTTCTTCATCTCTTCGATGAAGGCCATGGGGCCGCGCTTGCCGTCTTCTTCCGGCTTGAAGGCGGCACCTTCGCGCGTGTTCTTCAGCATGGCCAGGTAGTGCAGCGGGATGTCCGGGCGGCTCCACGCATCCGGCGCGGGGCTCAGGTCGTCGGTGTTGGTTTCGCCCGGCACCTTGAAGACGCTGACGGTGATGGTCTTGGGCACTTCGGGCCGGCTGGTGAACCACTCGGCGTCGGCCCAGCTCTTCATCACTTCATTCGCTTTCGCGTTCCCCGCCTTGGCCTTGGTGGCCACGTCGTTGAAGAAGTCGAACATCAGCAGCGTCTTCTTCAGACCTTCGGCCGCGATGGACGCCACGTCCGCGTCGTCCAGCAGTTCGATCAGCGGGTGCACGTTGTAGCCGCCCACCATGGTGCCCAGCAGTTCGGTGGCCTTGGTCTTGCTGACCAGGCCCACCTTCAGTTCGCCATGGGCCACGGCGGCCAGGAAGCTGGCCTTGACCTTGGCCGCGTCGTCCACGCCCGGGGGCACGCGGTGCGTCAGCAGGTCCATGAGGAAGGCGTCTTCCCCTGCCGGCGGGCTCTTGATGAGTTCAATCAGCGCGGCAACCTGCTTGGCATCCAGCGGCAGCGGCGGGATGCCGAGCGCGGCGCGTTCGGCGACATGTTGGCGGTAGGCTTGAAGCATGAGAAGTTCTCCAGCGGGCGAAGGGTTGGTGCGGATGATCGGGGCTCAGGCTTTCGGCACGATGACCTTGAGCCCCTTGAAGTAGTCGCGGAAGAAACCCGCGTCACGTGTGATGAGGCCCTGGCACTGCAGCAGGGCGTGGGCGCCAATGAGGAAGTCGGGCACCGAACGGCGCGCGGCCTGTGTATCAAGCTTGGCGCCGCCTTGCAGCAGCCGGTCGCGGTAGCGGCGCTGCATTTCGCCGGCGCGCAGGGCCGAGCGCATTTCCAGTGGCAGGAAACCGACCCCGACCTCGTCCAGGGTCTCCATGACGACATTGCTGTGTCCGAGCCCGGCCACGACTTCGCTGACCACCACTTCGCAGGCCACCACCGGGCCTGCGGCCAGCGCCGCGCGCAGGGCTTCTTCGGCGGCGGCCGCGGCGGGCCCCTCACCAATGAAATCCACCAGCACGGACGTGTCCACGGCGATCATCGTTCGTCGTCAGGGGCTGGCGTGGGGTAGGGATCACCAGGGGCGCGGCCGCGCAACTCACGCATGATGTCGTCGGTGGTGACGCCGGGCGGCATTTTCAGGCGGCCCCGTGCCCGCGACAGCGCGTCGTCCACGTCCTTGCGCAGCACGATGCGCCCACCGTCCAATTCGATCTTGAGCTTGCTGCCCTTGGTCAGTCCCAGGGCGTCACGCACGGCCTTGGGCAATGTGATCTGCCCGCGTTCAGCGACAGTGGCTTCCATGGAGTCCTCTGCAAGGGTCTTGGGGATCGACTCAGGGTATGAGTGGGAAAGTATGCTTGAAGTCTACATACTTTTGCCGACATGCGCTACATGGCCCGCGCCAATGGCAGGTTGAGCAGCAGGTTCTGCGGTTTCATGCGCAACTGACCCTGGACGTCCACGGCCAGGCCCAGGTAGACCGGCCGGCCGGCGACGTCGGCGCGCATGTCGGCCAGGTCCGCAAAGCGAAGCGTGAACAGGCTGATCAGCCGAGACATGCGGTCTTCGGCAATGGGGGCACCCGCGTACAGATCGTTCAGCAGCGCGCTGGACTCGGCGTCCAGCCCCACGTGCCAGCGCCAGTTGGCGTCGTCCACGCGGTGCAGGGGTTCGATGCGCACGTTCACACCGAGCAAGTGCTGTACCCAACGTTCCAGCAAACGGCCCAGCGGCTTCAGGCCGCCCTGGGCATTGGTCAAGGTGAAGTGGACACCATGACCGACATCGGTCCGCAATTCATGCGCCAAGTCCAGGAGGCTGCTGCTGCGGAAGTGGTCTCGCGCGGCTTCGTTGAAGTAGCGCGCCGCGTTGTCCTTGTTCAGCACCTGCAGTGCCAGCGGGGTCGCCTGAACCTGGGCCTGGGCCAGCAAGCGGCCCAGGTCACCCAGCCCTTGGGTCGGACCCAGTTCGGCCACGGTCAGGTTGTCGGCGGCCAGCCAGCGACCTTGCTCCGCATGCACCCGCTGGGTGCGGAAGAACAGCTCGCCAGCGCGCCAGGCCAGGGCGTCCCCGGCCAGGGCAGGGTCCGACTCGATCAGCTGCTGGACCAGCGCCTGCGCCACGATGTCCAGGAAGAGCGGGGGTACCCGGACGCCGCCCCGGAACTGCTGCAGCAGCCAGGACTCCAGAGTGCCTGCCTCCTGCAGGCTGCTGCGCAGATCCAGCCAGTGGGACCAGCTTTCACGCACGTCGGCGTCGGCGACGGCAGCGAGTTGCCCGTCTGTGACCAGGGCCAGCGGGTCTGCGCCCAGCAAGCGGTGCAGGGCGTGTTCACCTGGGCAGGATTCCGGCACCAAGGCCAGTTCCGGCCGCGCCAGCCAATGGCGCCACCAGGCGGGCGTCGGGAACAGCCAGCCCTGGTCGTTGACAACCAGCTGGGGCAGCCCGGCCGCGGGCCAGAGCGTGTGCGAGGTTCTGACAGGAGAGTCCGGCATGCCCGCGCATTGTGCCCAGCCCCCCCCCACACCCAAAGCCCGGTCCGCTCAAAAGCCGCAAAAGCTCAAAAGGCCGCGCCGTATGATGGTGCACCAACCGATGCGGTGCCTGCGCGCACCCACGATGGCACGGCGCCACCAGAGCGAAAGTCCAACGAGACCTGAGCGAGACAGACGTGTCCAGCGAGATCACCCAAGACCGCACGACGCCGCAGCAACGTCCCGGCAGCCTGCAGCCGGAGGCTGGTGAACCGGGTCGCGAACCCGGCGGCGCCCCGAGCGGCGATCCTGGGCCTGAGCCCGAACGCGAACGCGACCAGCCGGAACTGCGCCCGCTGCTGGGTGCCGACAACGACGCCACCATCGTCCTGCCGCGTGCGGGTGCGGCCCGTGTGGCGGCGCGCGGGCGTGGCGGCAAGTCGGGGCTGATGGCGGCCTTGAAGCCCGGCGTGGCCATGCACGAATACCGCGTGGACGGTGTGCTGGGCGAAGGCGGCTTTGGCATCACCTACCGCGCCACGGACGTGCACCTGAATGCGGCCGTGGCGATCAAGGAATACCTGCCGCAGGAAATCGTCTTCCGCACGGCGGATGGGTCTGTGTCGCCCATCTCCAGCGAGCACCTGCCGCGCTACAAGCAAGGCCTGGACAGCTTCCTGGTGGAGGCCCGCACGCTGGCCAGCTTCCGCCACCGCAGCATCCTGCGCGTGGTGCGCTTCTTTGAGGCCAACCGCACCGCCTACATGGTGCTTGAAGTGGAAGAAGGCGAGCCGCTCAAGAGCTGGTGGCCGCAGCACAAGCACATTGGCGAAAAGGCCTTGGTGGAATTGCTGCTGCCCTTGCTGGATGGCCTGGCCGCGGTGCACGCTGCAGGATTTCTGCACCGCGACATCAAGCCCGACAACATCCAGGTGCGCGCCGCCGATGGCAGCTTGGTGCTGCTGGATTTTGGCAGCGCGGGCCAGGCCAGCGGCTTGGCCTCTGAAGGCCTGACGGTGGTGACGCCCGGCTACGCGCCCATTGAACAGTACGGCCTGGGCGAACAGGGCCCGTGGACGGACATCTACGCCTTCGGCGCCACGCTCTACTGGGCCGTGTCCGGCCGCAAGCCGCCCGACGCTGAAACCCGCAAGGCCGACCCCAAGGCCTACAGCCGTGCCGTGGAAGCCGGGCGCGATGTCTTTGGCGACGCCTTCCTGAAGGCCATCGATTGGGCGCTGAACACCGACCCCACCAAGCGTCCGCGAACCGTGGCCGAATTCCAGCGGGCCCTGTGCGCCGACCACCCCGCGGCCGTCGAGCGCTTTGAAACCACCCGCCGCCGCGCGCAACTGCGCCAGGCCGCTGGAGAAGCCACGGCAGAGCCCGATGCGCCCAACGCGCGCAGGCGGTCCCGCGCCAACGCGCGCAACTGGTGGCAGCCAGCGCTGTGGCCGCTGGCGGTGAAGCTGGGCGTGGGCATGCTGGCCGCGGCGGTGCTGCCGATGGTGGCGGTGTCCTGGCTCAACCTGCGCGGCGGCGTGGACACCTTGGTGGACGCCGAAGCGCGCTATCTGCAACTGCAGGCCGAACGGGCAGCCGGCCAGGTCGGCGACTACTTGTCCGAGGCTCGCCGCCTGACGCGCGGCCTGGCCGCAGACCCGGCGTTGGCCACGTTCCTGCAAAAGCCCACCGAGCCGCAAAGGGCGCTGCTGCGCGACCGTCTGCGCCTGCCGGCGCAGGCTGGCGCGGGTGTGGACGCCGTGATGCTGCTGGACGCTGCCGGGGCCACGCAAGTCAGCAGCGACGGCACCGGGCTCGGCAGCAGCCATGCCCTGCGCCCCTATTTCGTGAACGCCTTGTCGGGCCGCCCCTACACCGGCAGCTTGCTGGTGGGCAGCACCCCAGGCACGACCGTGGTGCATGTGTCCGAGCCGGTGAAGAACGACGGCGGCGCCGTGGTCGGCGTGCTGGTCCTGCGATTCAACGGCGCTGTGGTGGCGCGCGCACTCGACCCCGCGCTGCAGGACAAGCGCCTGACGCCATTTGTGCTGGACGCTGATGGCGTCATCGTCCAGCACCCGCATGCCGACCTGCGCTACCGCAGCCTGCTGCCGCTGCCCGACGCCAAGCAAGCCGAGATCCGCGCCGACCAGCGCTTCCGCCAGGACGCGGTGGCCAGCGTCAACGAGACCGCGCTGGCCCGCGCCCTGCAGGGCGCAGACAAGTCCGGCCAATTGCGCTACGACTCGGCCGTGAGCGGCCGCGCCACGGTGGCTGCCTACGCGCCCGTGCCGGGGCACGACTGGGCCGTGGCGGTGACGGCCGACCGCAGCGCCCTGGTCGCGCCGCTGAACTGGATGCGGGCCTGGTTGCTGGGCGGTGCCCTGGTCGCCTGCGTGCTGGTCGCCGGTGTGGCCTGGTGGCTGGCGCGCGGCATCACCCGTCCCTTGCGGGCCCTGCAGGCGGCCATGCAGGACCTCAAGGCCGGTGACTACGAAGACGCACGTGTCAAACCGCGTGGCAGCGCTGAATTGGCGCAGGCCGCACGCGCATTCAATGCCCTGAGCGAAGGGCTCAAGCAAAGGGCAGGGAACGACAAAATTCCGGGCACCTGAACGCCGTGCGCCACACCGTCCTGTTCGACACCGACTTTGGCCGTTGTGCCATGGCCTGGCATGACGAAGGCCTGACCGCCGTGCGCCTGCCGGACGAAGACCACCACCTGCGCGCGTCGCTGCTTCGCCACGCCCCCGCTGCGAAGGAATGGCCCCAAGGAGAGCCGCTGCCAGTCTGGGTGGCCGATGCGGTGCGGGACGTCCGCCGCCTGCTGGCCGGGGAGCCGCAGGACCTGAAGCACATCCCCATCGACCTGCGCAGCACCGGTGAGTTCGAACGGCGCGTCTACGCTGCCGCACAGGCCCTGGCGCCCGGCCAGACCTGCACTTATGGCGACATGGCGCGCGCCCTCAACGAGCCTGCGGCCATGCGAGCGGTTGGCCATGCACTGGGCGCGAATTCATGGCCACTGGTGGTGCCCTGTCACCGCATCATGGCCGCGGGCGGCAAGCTGGGCGGGTTCTCAGCCCCGGGTGGCAACGAGACCAAGCGGCGACTGCTGGTGCTGGAAGCCGGCATGGTTCGGCGTGAGGGGCAGCTGTTCTAGTCAGCGCGTGACCAGAGTGTGGCCATGGCCGCCGCGTAAGGCACAAGGTCGGTCGCGGCGCCGGCCCAGTGCCCCGCCACCAGTGTGCGCAGGAAGGGGCGGTCCGGCGCGGCGAACACCAGGGCATCCAGCAAGTGTGACGCCGGCACGCCGCACAGCGCGGGCTGGGTGACGTCCAGCACCAGCAGGTCGGCACGGGCGCCCACATGCAGACCCGCCTGCGACCAGGCGGCGGCGGCGGCGCCACCTTGAAGCACACGCTCGAACAGGCGTGCCGCAGTCGAAGCCTGCACGCCCGGCTCGGCGGACACGTTGCGCTGGCGCTGCGTCAGTCGCTGGCCGTATTCCAGCCAGCGCAGTTCCTCGGGCCAGTTGCGGGTGACCTGGCTGTCGGAACCCAGGGACAGCGGCGCGGCACTGGACAGCCAGCGGGGCAGGTCGATCAGGCCGTCGCCCAGGTTGGCTTCCGTGCCCGGGCAGATGACCACGCCGGCGCCGCTGGCCGCCACCGTGGCAGTTTCCTCGGGCACGGTGTGCGTGGCGTGCACCAGCTGCCAGCGTGCGTCCAGTGGCAGTTCCCGGCACAGCCATTCAATGGGCCGCGCGCCGGTGGCGGCCAGGCAGTCACTCACTTCGGAGGTTTGCTCGGCAATGTGGATGTGGATGGGCCCGGCGTCGCCTTGCAGCGCCTGGCTCAGCCTGTGCAGTGATTCGGGCCGCGCCGCGCGCAGCGAATGCACGGCCACGCCGGCGCTGATGTTGGGCAAGCGCCAACTGCGCACGGTGTCGCGCAGGCGCAGGACCCGGGCCACATCGGTGGCAAACCGGCGCTGGTCCTCGCGCAGCGTGGCCTGGGCAAAGCCGGCGCGTTCGTAGAGCACCGGCAGGATCGTCAGGCCCATGCCGGTGGCCTGTGCAGCGCTGGCCAGGGCGCGGCACATCGTGGCTTCGTCGGCGTAGGGCGTGCCGTCCGCCTGGTGGTGCAGGTAGTGGAATTCGCAGGTGTGGGTGTAGCCACCCGCCAGCAGTTCCGCGTACAGGTGCGTGGCCACGGCCTGCAGTTGCTCTGGCGTGATGCGCCGGGCCACGCCATACATGCGGTCGCGCCAGCTCCAGAAGTCGTCGTGGGCAGTGTCGCGCCGTTCGGCCAGGCCCACAAAGGCGCGCTGGAAGGCGTGGCTGTGGGCGTTGACGAGTGCGGGCACCACCGGGCCGCCCAGCACTTCCGCGTCTGCGGGCGCGGCCGTGCCGGGTTCGACGGCGGACCAGTGCCCCTGGGCATCAGCACTCAGCAGCACCGAATCGAGCCAAGCGCCTGCAACCCAGGCCCGCGGGGCCCAGAAGCGCCGCGCACTCATGCCGCGGGCTGCCAGTTGCGCAAGGTCTGCACCAGTTGCGTCAGCACCGGCGTGACCGCCGCCGCGCGTGCGTTGTGCCAGCGGTAGGGCGCCGCTTCGTCCATGTAGGCGCGCCAGCACATTTCCAACTGCACCGCGTGCACGCCGCTGGCCGGTTGGCCAAAGTGCCGCGTGATGTGGCCGCCCTTGAAGCGACCATTCAGCACGTGGCTGAAGTCCAGCTGCGCGGCAAAGACTGCCGCCACCTGGGCTTGCAGTCCTGGCGCGCAAGCCGCGCCATTCGCCGTGCCCAGGTTCATGTGAGGCAGGGTGCCTTCAAAGAGCCAGGGCAGTTCACTCTTGATGCTGTGCGCGTCAAAAAGCACCGCATGGCCGTGGCGGGCGCGCGTGGTGTCCAGTTCTTGCTGCAAGGCGTCGTGGTAGGGGCGCCAGAAGCGCAGCACGCGGTCTGCAATCTCGGAGTGGCCAGGGGCCTGGCCGTCGCGGTAGATCGGGTCGCCGGTGAAGTGGCGTGTCGGGCAGAGTTCGGTGTTGTTCTGCCCGGGATACATGGGCATGTTGTCGCTGGAGCGGTTGAGGTCGATCACGTAGCGGCTGAGCCGCGGCACGATCATCGTGGCCCCCAAGCCACGGGCAAAGCCGTACAGCCTGTCCAGGAACCAGTCGGTGTCTTCCACTTGCAAGGCGCGTTCGGTGTAGCGCCGCTGCAGATCGGCGGGGATCTCGGTGCCGACGTGCGGAAAGCTGATGACCAGGGGGCTGGTGCCGCGGTGCAGGGTGAAGAGGGATGCGTCGTGTTCGTTCATGGCATTGATCGCTGCACGCCGCCAAAGACGGTGCGCAGGCAAGGGTTGTGGCCGAAGCGGTAGGCCAGTTCGCGGGGGTGCTCGGCGTCCCACACCACAAAGTCCGCACGTAGGCCCCTGGTCAGCTGACCGCGGTCTTGCAAGCCCAGGGCCCGCGCCGCGTGCAGCGTGACGCCGCGCCAGGCTTCTTCCGGCGTCAGGCGGAACAGTGTGCAGGCCATGCTCAGCATCAGCAGCAGGCTCAGGCAGGGTGACGAGCCGGGGTTGTGGTCGGTCGCGATGGCCATGGGCACGCCAGCCTCACGCAGGGCCTGGACGGGCGGCAACTTCGTTTCGCGCAGGAAGTAGTAGGCGCCGGGCAGCAGCACAGCCACCGTGCCGGAAGCCTTCATGGCTGCAATGCCCTCAGGCGCCAGGTGTTCCAGGTGGTCGCAGCTGAGCGCCCCGTAGCGCGCGGCCAGCGCAGCGCCTTGCTGGTCGCTGAGCTGTTCCGCGTGCAGCTTGACGGGCAGGCCCAGCGCCCGCGCAGACTGGAAGATGCGTTCCGTCTGCGCCGGGCTGAAGCCGATGGTGTCGCAGAAGGCATCCACCGCGTCCACCAGGCCGGCTGCGTGCTGCGCCGGCAGCCAACTGCAGGCGTCGTTGATGTAATCGTCGGCGCGGTCCGTGTATTCCGGCGGCAGGGCGTGCGCGGCCAAGGAGGTTGTGCGCACAGTCAGCGGCAGTTCTCTGCCCAGGCGCCGCGCAACGGCCAGGCAGCGGGATTCGTCCCCGGCTGACAGGCCGTAGCCGGACTTGATTTCCAGCGTGGTCACGCCTTCGCGCATCAGTGTGCGGGCGCGCGCTGCGGCACTCTGGAACAGGGCTTCATCACTGGCCGCCCTGGTCGCCGCGACCGTGCTGCGAATGCCGCCGCCCGCCCGGGCAATCTCTTCATAGCTGGCGCCCTGCAGACGCTGTTCGAACTCGGCCGCACGGTCGCTACCGTAGACCAGGTGCGTGTGGCAGTCCACGAGGCCAGGCGTGACCAGCGCGCCTTGCAGGTCATGTTCGGCCGTGATGCCGGCGTCGCGGGACAGCGCGGCCTCCGGGCCTGCCCACACGATGCCCGTGCCTTCGGTGACCAGCACGCCGCGTTCCAGCCAGCCCCAGGGCTCGGGTCCGGCAAAGCTGGCGATGCGCGCGTGGCGCCAGAGGGTTCGGCTCATGTGAGGACCGGCTGCATGGAGATCCACCAGGCCTGGATTGGGCCACTGGCTTGCAGGCGCCAGGCGCCGGCAGCCGCCTGGTCGTCCCAAGCCAGGCTGTGCTCGGGCAGGTCCTGTGTGTGTCCGGCCAGCAGCGTGCAGGGATTGGCCGTGTAGACCGCGCGCCAACCGGTGGGCGCGTCCCAGGCCTGACCGGCCTGCGCCGCCTGCAGGCTGCCGTGCACGTGGTCTTGTCGCAGCATGAGGTTGAGGTCTTCGGTGACGCCGCCCAGCAAGCGGCAGCCAGGTGCGTCGGCGCCGTCAAAGTGCAAGGGCGCAGTGACGGGAGACAGTTGCGCCGTGCGGTCCTGCCAGCCCAGTTCTACGCCGTCTCCACTCAACACCGTGAACCAGCGGCTGATGCCGGGGTAGGCGCTGAAGGGGCCTTCGCGGTCGATGCGCGCCACGCTCAGGCGCAGCGTCCAGTCCTGCGCGCTGGGCCAGGCCAGCAGTTCGCGCGTGCTGCCGCCGCCGTTTTTCCAGGGCTGTTCGGCACATTGGGCCAGGCTGATGATGCGCATCAAGGCAGGTTCTCCACCAGCAGCGGGAAGAGGGCGTGGTCCATGGGGGCACCTGCGGGCAACTGCTCGACCAAGCCTGGGAAATCGGGCGATGTCTTCCACGGTCTTGGCGCGTGCCGCATGTCGTCGCCCAGAAAGCGCAGGCTGAAGACCCGGCGGCGACGGTCGCCGTCGACGCCGGCGCTGGCGTGCAAGGTCAACATGTGGAAGGCCACCACGTCGCCCGGCTCCAGCGCCCAGCCCAGGATGGGGAAGGCGCTGCGTTGAGCGTCGATATCGGGCAGGTCGGCCAGGCTGCCCTCCGGGAACCAGCGCGCCTGCTTCGTCATGAAGGTGCGCGGCATCAGCCAGGGGCCCTTGTGTGAACCGGCCAGGAACTCCAGCGTGGAGTGGCGGCGCACAGGGTCCACGGGGATCCAGAAGCTGGCGTTCTGAAAGCCGTCGACGTTGTAGTACGGCTGGTCCTGGTGCCAGGGCGTTTGCGCGCGCGTGCCGGGCTCCTTGGTGAGCATGTGGTCGTGGTACAGGCGCACCTGGCGGCTGCCCATGAGCAGGCCGGCAGCGGCGGCCAGTGGCGTGTCAAAGGCCGTGCTGCGGTAGTCGGCGTTGTGCGACCAGTTGCAGAAGTCTTCGATGAAGAAACCTGGGTCGTCCGGCTGGCTGGCGACGATGGCGCGTGGGCTGGGTGCGGCCAGATTGGTGTCGATGCCGCGCTGCAGGGTGGTCACTTCTTCGGGCGACAGGATGCCGCGCAGGACCACCGCACCGTCGCGCTGGAAGGCGGCGGTCACTTCTGGCGTCACGCAGGCGCGGGCGCGGTGGCTGAGTTCAGCGCTCACGGCTGGAACTCCCCGTGCAGGCTGTAGCGGGTGCCCGGGTGCACCAGGCGTGCAATGGTGATGGGCGCTTCGCGCGTGAAGGTGCGCCGCACCAGGATCAGGCAGGGCAAGTCGTCCGTCACCCCCAGCAACTGGGCTTCCTGACGGGTGGGGCGCGCGGCTTCGATGCTGTACTGCGCACGCCACAGCGCCGTGGTCTCGAACAGTTCGTGCGTGGGCGTGGTGCGGGTGAAGTCGGCCTGCAGGTAGCGGGGAGCCACACGGGGGTTCACATAGCGGTCCTCGCACTGCAAGGGCACGCCGTTTTCAAGGTGCACGATGAGGGTGTGGAACACGGTGTCGCCGGTTTTCAGCCCCAACTGTGCAGCAAGCGCGTCTGCAGCGGGCTCCGCGCGCTGCAGATGGACACGCGCTTCATGCACGTGGCCGCGGCCTTCGATCTCCTCGTGCAGATCGGCAATCTTGAGCGTGCTGCTGACCTTGTGCAACTGGGCGGCGAAGGTGCCCACACCTTGGGTTCGGTCGACCAGGCCCTCCGCCTGCAGCTCGCGCAGCGCGCGGTTGACGGTCATCCGGCTGACGCCGAACTCGGCCACCAGTTCGGCCTCGGACGGCATCAGCGCGCCAGCCGGCCACCGCCCCTGGGCCAGGCCGTCCTTCAGGTGCTGCTTGACGCGGGTGTAGGGTGCGCCCGAGCCCAGGGACTTGGTGGAAACCATGAAGCGGATCCTACTTGCATAGGGTTGTCTAGACAAGTAAAGTCTGCCCCCAGGAAAACCCAAAGACCTGCGTCAGGTCTTGTTGTGAGGCCCGCCATGACCGACCACTCCGCCGCACGTCACCTGGCGCAAGCCGCCCAGCCTCACCCCGTGCGTGCGCCGCGTGGCACGGAGCTCAGCTGCGCCAACTGGCTGATCGAAGCCGCCTACCGCATGCTGCAGAACAACCTGGACCCGGAAGTGGCCGAGAACCCGGATGCGCTGGTGGTCTACGGTGGCATCGGCAAGGCCGCGCGCAACTGGGACTGCTATGAAGCCATCCTGGACAGCCTGCGCAAGCTGAAGCCCGATGAGACCTTGTTGATCCAGAGCGGCAAGCCCGTGGGCGTGTTCCGCACCCATGCCGACGCGCCGCGCGTGTTGCTGGCCAACAGCAACCTGGTGCCCAAGTGGGCGACCTGGGAACACTTCAGCGAACTGGACCGCAAGGGCCTGATGATGTACGGCCAGATGACGGCCGGCAGCTGGATCTACATCGGTAGCCAGGGCATCGTGCAGGGCACCTACGAGACCTTCGTGGAAGCCGGGAAGCAGCACTACGGCGGCAGCCTGAAGGGCAAGTGGATCCTCACCGCTGGCCTGGGCGGCATGGGCGGCGCGCAGCCTTTGGCGGCCACGTTTGCGGGCGCCTGCAGCCTGAACATCGAATGCCAGCAAAGCCGCATCGATTTCCGCCTGCGCAGCCGCTATGTGGACGAGCAGGCGGCCGACCTGGACGACGCGCTGGCCCGCATCCAGAAGTACACCGCCGAAGGCAAGGCCGTCAGCATTGCGCTCCTGGGCAACGCCGCCGACGTCTTGCCTGAACTCGTCAAGCGTGCCAACAAAGGACAGGTCCGACCCGACCTGGTGACCGACCAGACCAGCGCCCACGACCTGGTCAACGGCTACCTGCCCGCTGGCTGGACCGTGGACCGCTGGAAGACCGCCGCTGCCGACGCCGACCAGCACGCCGCGTTGCGGGCGGCGGCAGCGCAGAGCTGCGCGGTGCATGTGCAGGCCATGCTGGACTTCCAGGCCATGGGCGTGCCCACGGTGGACTACGGCAACAACATCCGCCAGGTGGCCTTTGACGCCGGCGTGCAGAACGCCTTTGCCTTCCCCGGCTTCGTGCCCGCCTATGTGCGGCCGCTGTTCTGCCGCGGCAAGGGGCCGTTCCGCTGGGTGGCCTTGAGCGGCGACCCGGAGGACATCCGCAAGACCGACGCCAAGATGAAGGAGCTGTTCCCCCTCAGCGACAAGGACAACGCGCACCTGCACCGCTGGCTGGACATGGCCGGTGAGCGCATCGCCTTCCAGGGCCTGCCGGCACGCATCTGCTGGATCGGCCTGGGCGAGCGCCACCGCGCGGGCCTGGCCTTCAACGAGATGGTGAAGAGTGGCGAGCTGAAGGCGCCCATCGTCATTGGACGCGACCATCTGGACAGCGGCAGCGTCGCCAGCCCCAACCGCGAAACCGAAAGCATGAAGGACGGCAGCGACGCGGTCAGCGACTGGCCGCTGCTGAATGCCCTGCTGAACACCGCGGGCGGCGCCACCTGGGTCAGCCTGCACCACGGCGGCGGTGTCGGCATGGGCTACAGCCAGCACAGTGGTGTGGTGATCGTCTGCGACGGCACGGACGAGGCCGCCAGGCGCATCGAACGCGTGTTGTGGAACGACCCGGCTACCGGCGTCATGCGACATGCGGACGCCGGCTACGACATGGCCGTGCAGTGCGCGCAGGAGCAGGGTCTGGACCTGCCGATGATCAGCCGCGAAGTGAGCCGCTGATGCTGCTGCGCCCGGGACTTCTGACGCTGGACGAATTGCAAGCGATCCACGGCGGCCTGCAACCGCTGATGGTGGACCCTGCGGCGCTGCCCGGCATCCAGGCCAGTGCGGCCGTGGTCCAGGCAGCGGCGGCGGGCGATGCGCCGGTCTATGGCGTCAACACCGGCTTTGGCAAGCTGGCCAGCACGCGCATCAGTTCGGAAGACCTCGCCACCCTGCAGTGGAACCTGATCCGCAGCCACAGCGTCGGCGTGGGCGAGCCGCTGGCCGCGCCCGTGTTGCGCCTGATGCTGGCGCTGAAGGCCGCCAGCCTGGCGCGCGGGCACAGCGGCGTGAGACCCGTGGTCATCGACACGCTGCTGGCCGTGCACAACGCGGGCCTGGTGCCCTTCGTGCCGAGCCAGGGCAGCGTCGGCGCGAGCGGTGACCTGGCGCCCCTTGCGCACATGACACTGGCCTTGATGGGCGAGGGCTTCTTCCTGCGTGAAGACGGCACGCGCCAGCCGGCAGCCGAGGGCCTGCGGCAGAAGGGCATCCAGCCGCTGCAGTTGGCGGCCAAGGAAGGCTTGGCGCTGATCAATGGCACGCAGACCAGCACCGCGCTGGCGCTGCACGGCCTGTTTGCGTTTGAACCCGTGCTGGAAAGCGCGCTGGTCATCGGCGCGCTGACCGTGGACGCCGCGCGTGGCAGCGACGGCCCCTTCGATCCGCGCATCCACGCGCTGCGCGGCCAGCCCGGGCAGATCGACGTGGCCCAGGTCTACCGTGCGCTGCTGCAAGGCAGCGCCATCCGCGCCAGTCACCAGGAAGGCGACGACCGCGTGCAGGACCCTTACTGCCTGCGCTGCCAGCCGCAGGTGGTGGGCGCCTGCCTGGACCAGCTGCGGCACGCAGCCCTGGTGCTGTGGCGCGAAGCCAATGCAGTCACCGACAACCCCTTGGTGTTTGCCGACGACGGGATGATGATTTCCGGCGGCAACTTCCACGCAGAACCCGTGGCCTTGGCCGCCGACGCGATGGCCTGTGCCATCGCCGAAGTGGGCGCCATAGCCGAGCGGCGCATCGCCATGCTGATCGACAGCAGCGTGTCGCGCTTGCCACCTTTCCTGACAGACAACGCGGGCCTCAACAGCGGTTTCATGATCGCCCACGTCACGGCTGCGAGCCTGGCCAGCGAGAACAAGAGCCTGGCCCACCCCGCCAGCGTGGACAGCCTGCCGACCAGCGCCAACCAGGAGGACCATGTGTCCATGGCCACCTTTGCGGCGCGGCGCCTGCAGCCCATGATCGCCAACGTGGCGCACATCCTGGCCATTGAATGGCTGGCGGCGGCGCAGGGCATCGAATTCCTGCGGCCGCTGTCCAGCAGCCCGGCGCTGGAAGAAGCGCACGGCCTGCTGCGAGCGCACTGCCCCGCGATGCCAGTGGACCGCTACATCGCGCCTGACATCGCTGCGGCTGCCGAACTGGTGCACACCGGCGCGTTGAGCCCGTTGATGCGCCGCCTGCCGGGACTGCCGGCCTTGTGGGTGCCTGCTTGACGGCATGGCGCGTGAGCCTGTTGCTGGCCGCCCTTGTGGGCGCGGCAGGGGCTGCGCCCGCCGAGGTGAACGTGGTCTTCGAAGCCGACGTGCGCGCCGAAATCCAGGCGGGCCGTTTCGATGTGGCACGCGACGCTCTGACGCTGCGCGGCGGCTGCGGACCGCTGTCCTGGCAGCAAGGTCTGCCCATGTCACCTGCGGGCGATGGTCGCTTCACGCTCACGGTGCAGCTTGCCACACCGGTCTGCAACGGCCAGCCCTTGCAGCACAAGTTCCGCATCGAACGGCCCGGGCAAGGCGCTGACAAGGGTTGGGAGCCTGGCAGCAACCATGCACCTGTGCTCGAAGGCCCAGGGCCCTTCCGCGTGGCGCGTGTCTTTGGCAGCCCGGCGCTTGCGGCGCCCAGCCACATCGCGGGCACCGTGCTGCAGTTGGAAGCGGTCCCGACTCGCCATGTCACCCCTCGTCCGGTCTGGGTGTGGTTGCCACCGGGCTATGAGCGCGACACCGCCCGTCGCTACCCGGTGCTCTACCTGCACGACGGCCAGAACGTGTTCGACGCCCGCGCCAGCGGTGCCGAATGGCAGGTCGACGAGACCGCCCAGCGACTGGTCCTGGCGGGCGCCGTGCAAGCCTTCATCGTGGTGGCCGTGCCCAGCGGACGCGATCGCATCCAGGAGCTCACGCCCAGTGCCGCCGAGCTGCCGCCAGATCGCAGCGTCCAGGCGCAGACCGCACGGGTGGGTGGGGGCCTGGCAGCCTATGCGCGCTACCTCATCGACGACCTGAAGCCAGTCATAGACGCCCGCCTGCGCACCCAGCCAGGGCGTGACAGCACCGCAGTGGGTGGTTCGTCCCTGGGCGGCCTGGCCTCGCTCTGGCTGGCGCTGCACCGGAGCCAGACATTCGGCGCAGCCTTGGTCGTGTCACCGTCGGTCTGGTGGGACGATGCCTTTGCATTGCGCGACCTGCGTGCCTGGCAAGTGCCGACCGGCACGACACGGCCCCGGTTGTGGCTTGACGTCGGTGGCCGTGAAGGCCCGGGTGCGCTGGAGGCCGTGCGTACGCTGCGCGGGGACCTGGCGGCCCGCGGCTGGACGGCAGACCGCCTGGCTTACACCGAAGACCCGCAAGGCAGCCACGACGAAGCGCATTGGGCGCTGCGTGTGGAAGGCATGCTGCGTTTCTTGCATGGCACGATGCCGGCCTCGCAAGCGGCTTCGGCCTCCGGCCCCTGATCACCAGCGCTTCCATTTCACACCCCAAGAGGAGTTTCCATGAAGCATGTCCTGTCCGCCGCCACCTTGGCGGCCCTTGCAGTCCTGTCCACCGGCGTCGCTCGCGCAGAGGACACCAAAGTGGCCATCGGCATTTCAGGTTGGACCGGCTTTGCGCCGCTGACCCTGGCCAAGGAAGCGGGCCTCTTCAAGAAGCACGGTCTGGACGTCAGCATCAAGAAGATTCCGCAGAAGGACCGCCACCTGGCCGTGGCCAGCGGTGACATCCAGTGCGCCGCCACCACCGTCGAGACCTGGGTGGCCTGGAACGCCAACGGCGTGGCCACCACGCAGATCTTCCAGCTGGACAAGAGCTACGGTGCCGACGGCATGGTGGTGAAGCCCGGCATCACCAGCATCAAGGACCTGAAAGGCAAGACCGTTGCAGCCGACGCGCCGGGCACCGCGCCTTACTTCGGCCTGGCCTGGATGCTGTCCAAGAACGGCCTGAGCATCAAGGACGTGAAGGTCGTCAACCTGAGCCCGCAAGCCGCTGCCAACGCCATGATCGCGGGTACGGATGGCATCGACGCCGCCATGACCTACGAGCCCTACCTGGGCGCGGTGCGTGCCAAGCCCGAGGCCGGCAAGATCATCGCCACCACGCTGGACTACCCGATGGTGATGGACACCTTCGGCTGCACGCCGAAGTTCCTGGCCGAAAACCCCAAGGCCGCGCAGGCCCTGGCCAACGCCTACTTCGACGCGCTGGACATGATCAAGGCCGACCCGAAGAAGAGCTTCGAGATCATGGGCGCGGACGTGAAGCAGACGGCCGAGGCCTTCGAGGCCAGCCAGAAGTACCTGCGCTGGCAGGACCGCGCCGCCAACCAGAAGTTCTTCGCCGGTGAACACGCGCAGTTCAGCAAGGAAGCGGCGGACCTGTTGCTGGCGGCCGGCATCATCAAGGCCCTGCCGGACATGACGAAGCTGGCCGATTCGCGCTTCATCAAGTAAGCCTTCATGCGCCCGCTCACGCCTGTGGAGCCCGGCACCCGTGTGGTGCTGGGCATCAGCTTCTTCGTGCTGTTTGTGGCGCTGTGGTCCGCCGTCACTTTCAGCGGGTTCGTCAGCAAGACCTTTCTGGCCGACCCGTTGACCATGGTGAAGAGCGGCTACACGCTGCTGACGGAGATGGGTTTTGCCAAGGACATTGGCATGACGGTGTGGCGGGTGCTGGGCGGCTTTCTGATTGCCGCCGTCCTGGCCTTGCCATTGGGTGTTCTGATGGGCGCCTACAAGCCGGTGGAAGCCTTCTTCGAACCTTTCGTGAGCTTTGCGCGCTACCTGCCCGCCAGTGCCTTCATCCCGCTCTTGATCCTGTGGGTGGGCATTGGCGAGGCGCAGAAGTTGAGCGTTATCTTTCTCGGCAGCTTCTTCCAGCTGGTGCTGATGATTGCCGTGACCGTGGGCAACACACGGCGCGACCTGGTGGAGGCCGCCTACACGCTGGGTGTGAAGGACGCGTCGCTGATCCGGCGGGTGCTGATCCCCGGTGCGGCGCCTGAGATGGCCGAGACCCTGCGCATGGTGCTGGGTTGGGCCTGGACTTATGTGATCGTGGCCGAACTGATTGGCGCTTCCAGTGGCATCGGCCACATGATCACTGACAGCCAGGCGCTGCTGGCCACGGACCAGATCATCTTCGGCATCATCGTCATCGGGCTGATTGGATTGGTCAGCGACCTGTTCTTCAAAGTGGTGAACCGAAAGCTGTTCCCGTGGGCTCAATTGGGGCGCTCATGACCGAAGCCATCTTGAAGGTGCGCGGTGTCGAACGCCGCTTCGACACCACACTTGCACTGCAGGCCACCGATCTGGACGTGGCCGAAAACGACTTCATCACCATCCTGGGCCCCAGCGGCTGCGGCAAGAGCACGCTGCTGCGCATCGTGGCGGGCCTGGACCGGCAGACCGCCGGTGAAGTGCAGCTGGAAGGCCAGCGCATCGACGGCCCGGGTGCGGACCGTGGCATGGTGTTCCAGAGCTACACGCTGTTCCCGTGGCTCACGGTGCTGGACAACGTGTGTTTCGGCCTGCGTGAACGCGGCTTGCCGCGCGCGCAACAGCTGGAGATTGCGCATGGCTTTCTCGGCAAGGTGGGGCTCAAGGGCTTCGCCAAACACTTTCCAAAGCAGCTGAGCGGCGGCATGCAGCAGCGCACCGCGCTGGCGCGGGCGCTGGCCAACAACCCACGCATGCTGCTGATGGACGAGCCCTTCGGCGCGCTGGACCACCAGACGCGGGAACTGATGCAGGAACTGCTGCTGGGCATCTGGGAGGCGGAACAGAAGACGGTGCTTTTCGTCACCCATGACATCGACGAGGCCGTGTTCATGGGCACACGCGTGGTGGTGATGAGCGCGCGCCCAGGCCGCATCAAGCTGGACCGTGTGGTGCCGCTGCCGCACCCGCGCCACTACTCGGTGAAGACCACGCCGGCCTTCAGCAAACTGAAGGCGGAACTGACCGAAGCCGTGCGCGAAGAAGTGCTGGCCGCGCAAGCTGCCTCAGAGGCCGCCGTTGAATAAGCCCATCGGCATCGGCCTGTTGGGCACCGGCATCATGGGCCGCCGCATGTTGGTGGCGCTGCAGAAGCAGAGTCGCTTCGAAGCCGTGGCGTTGTGGGACCCCAGCGCAGACGCCCTGCAAACGGCCGCGCCCCTGGCGCCGCGAGCGCGGGTGCTGCCCAGCATGGCCGCGCTGGTCAATGACCCCGCTGTGCAGCTTGTGTATGTCGCCTCACCACCGTCCTTGCACGCCGCGGGCGTCGCTGCGGCCTTGGCGGCGCGCAAGGCCTGTCTGTGCGAGAAGCCCCTGGCATCGGACCCGGCTCAGGCAGCCGGGGTGGTGCAGACGGTGGAATCGGCCGGATTGCCCTTCGCCGTGAACTTTCCGTTTGCCAGTTCTTCGTCGGCGCGGCGCTTGCAGCAGATCGTGTCCAGCGGCGAACTGGGGGCCGTCAGCGATGCGCGCATCCGTCTGCGCTTTGCCCATTGGCCCCGTCCATGGCAGGCCGGTGCCAGCGCCTGGCTGGCAGGTGCGGCCGAAGGGGGTTTCACACGCGAGGTGCTGTCGCACTTTGTCTTCCTGTCCTTGCGGCTCTTTGGCCCGGCGCGTGTGGAGGGCGTGCAGCTGCAGCGCAATCCCGGCCAGGCAGAAAGCGCACTGCGGTGCCGGCTGGTGCACGCTGCTTGCACCGTGGCGATCGACGCTGCAGTCGCAGGCGAGGTAGCGGACGACAACCGTTTCGAGATCACCGGTGCGCTGGGGCAGGTGGCGCTGACCGGCTGGTCGCGCCTGGAGCACCGGGGCCAGACCAGTGAGGCCGTGGACGGCACGGCCAACATGCTGCTGGCGCTGGAGGCCTGCCTTCAGGGTCGGGGCCAGCAAGGTCTGGCCACGGTGCAGGAAGCGTCTGCCGTGGTGTCTTGCGTCGAGGCGATGCTGGCCTGAACCTGGCCTGGCGCCGGAGTAGGCAGCGTCCTACGGCCCGTCGCGCCGCGAGCCGACCCGTGGGGGCAGGAGTTGAACGCACAGTTCGATCCATCGCTCCACCCCACAGGAAAGCACCATGCACGATCAGGATCAGACCAGTGCCGAGTCCACCTTCCCGACTGCCCAGCCCATGCCTGACCTGCAAGCTTCACCGGCCGATGAAGACGCCGCGTGGCTTGGCTACGAATCCGCCATGCCGTGGATTGAGGTCTCTGACCCTGCTCGCGCGAATCCACTGATGTCGGTGTAGTGCGGGCGCTTCGCGTCTGCGCTGGGGCGGGCCCTGTCGGCGCGCGGCGCCTTGCTCAACGCCCCGTGGACAGCACCTGTCGGACAGCACCTACGCCACGACACAGGTCCGTCCGACGACCGGTTTTCGGCTTGGGCACGATGATCTGTGAACCATGAAAATCTCCTTCCGACCCAGCCAGTCCGTGACCCCGCCTTCGTTCCTGCAGCGTGCAAGCGCGCAGTGCGTCGCACTGGCAAGCAATGCCTTCCCCATGCTGGGGCGGTGGGCTGGCCTGGCGCTCTTCGTGGCCGTGGTGTTGGCGCTGGCCATGCTGGTCTCACTGCAGCAAGTGGTGACCGCGGGGGTGGCGACGGCCAAGCAGCGGCAGTTGGCATTTGCAGAGCAAGGCCTGCGTGCCCAGTTCTTCGGCAGGTGTGGTTCCGACGCCGCCAAGCGGGGTGCCTGCGCGCTGACTTTGGCGGCCAACGACACGGCGGCGCGGGTCCGCCTGGCCGCTCCCAACTGAGCTTCAACCAAGGGCCGCGCGGTGGCCCTGCCGCCACCGTGCTGCCAGGGCCCACCGCCAGGAGCATGACTTGCCTGATCGCCACTTGACGTGCACTGCGGCTGCCGCAGCGCTGTCCTTCCTGACCGCGTGCAGCGGCTCCGCTCAGTTGCTGGACGGCAGGGACACTGGGCCGACGCCCACCTTGCCTGCACCCAGCGTCGCGTTGATTCCCACCGTCAACATCGCGCCAGCCCTGGGTTGGCGAGCCGGGCAATTGCCGCAGGCCGCCGCCGGCCTGGACGTGAGGGCCTTCGCTTCGGGCTTGGACCACCCCCGGTGGTTGCAGGTGCTGCCCAATGGCGACGTGCTGGTAGCGGAATCCAACGCGCCAGCCAAGCCAGCGCTCGACCACGGTGTCAAAGCCTGGGTCATGAAACTGGTGATGTCGTGGGCGGGTGCTGGCGTGCCCAGTGCCAACCGCATCACCTTGCTGCGCGATGCAGACGGCGACGGCGTTGCCGAATTGCGGACCGACTTTCTGAAGGACCTGAACTCGCCCTTCGGCATGGCACTGGTGGGCGACAGGCTGTATGTCGCCAACACGGACGCGGTCATGGAATACGTCTACCGCGACGGCCAGACGCAGGTCATCGACCCGGGCCGCAAACTCACCGACCTGCCGGCTGGGCCGCGCAACCACCACTGGACCAAGTCCTTGCTTGCCAGCGCGGACGGCACCAAGCTGTACGCCACGGTCGGGTCCAACAGCAACGTGGCCGAGAACGGCATGGCTGCTGAAGAAGGCCGGGCAGCCATCTGGGAAATTGACCGGGCCAGTGGTGCGAAGCGCCTGTTTGCCACGGGTCTGCGCAACCCCAATGGCATGGCCTGGACGCCGGACGGCGTGTTGTGGACCGTCGTCAACGAACGGGATGAGCTGGGCAGCGACCTGGTGCCGGACTACCTGACGTCCGTCAAGGACGGCGGCTTCTACGGCTGGCCGTACAGCTGGTATGGCCGGCATCTGGACCCGCGCGTGAAGCCCGCCCGGCCCGACCAGGTGCCACAGGCCATCGTGCCGGACTACGCTCTGGGTGCGCATGTCGCGCCCCTGGGGCTGGCCGCGGCGGCGCCGGGGCCTTTGACCGATGCGCTGCAAGGCACCGCCGCTGCCGGACGGCCGTCCATTGCCGTGCAGGGCATGTTCATCGGCTTGCATGGGTCCTGGAATCGCGAGCCCAAGTCGGGCTACAAGGTCGTGTTCCTGCCCTTCCGCAATGGCAGACCGGAAGGTCCGCTGCGCGACGTGCTGACGGGCTTTCTGGATGGGGAAGGTCGCGCGTTGGGAAGGCCCGTGGGCGTGGCTGTGAACGGCAGCGGGCAGCTCCTGGTGGCAGACGACGTGGGCAACACCGTCTGGCTCGTGACGCCCCGTTGAGCCGCAACGTGTCCGCCCGGACGCCTTGGAGCGGGTGCCGGGCAGATCTCCAAAACAATTCGGCCGGGACATACCCGGCCGAACGGATCGCGCGGAGCGACGTTCCAGGTGTCAGTCCAGGCGCCAGTAGAAGGGGCCACCGTCTGCGCGACGCGGCATGGGCACACGGCGCTTGGCCAGGTTGCCTTCCCACTTGCAGTCCTCCGACCGGCAGCGGTAGCGCCTCACGGGGATGATTGCGGACAGCATCCGGTCCGCCCACCCGCGAGGAATGCGGAAGAGGTTGCCCGTGCACTGCGGACAGGCCATGTGGAAGGACGCGCGCGCGCTGTACGAAGGGTCTTTGTGCAGTGGCATGGCGGTGGAGTCCGGAGTTGAGTGTGAAGCCTGTTTGGCCCTGGCGTGTCGGCGAGCGCCGGCTTGAAGGCATGGTGTCAAGTTCAGGCTCCACACGGTGTAGGCAGACCGATGCTTGCCGTGTAGGACACGCACCGCATGACTGCCGACACAGCCCACTTCAGGTGGTCGCCGAGGGCGATGGCCGGCTGTCCATGTGCCCAGGCCGCGCTCAAACAGCAGGTTCAGATTGAGATGCGTGCGTCCCAGGTCGGCCAACTGCAAGGACCCGAACACCAGCCGGCCGCCGCCGCGCAGCCGGGTCCATGCCGCGCTGACCAAGGCCGAGCACTCGCGTCTGTGGATGAGCCCGCCCGGCATGGCGATGAGCCACTGCAGCGTGGACGCGCGCGTCGGCGGTGCCTGCCACTGCGGCATGCACCCCAAGGGGCGCCGCCCGAGGCGCCGGGCACGTTGGGCCAATGGACCATCCGCGAACTGATGCCGCCGGAGCGCATCGTGGTGGTGAATTTCAGCGACCGCTGAAGGCGGCGTCACGCGCCGCAGGGCCTTGATCGCCGGTGGCAAGCTGGACATGCCGCTGCGGGACATGCTCCCGGGCGCCTGCTTCGGCAGCTTCACGTACAAATACGGCATCTGCTGGATGGTCAACCGCGGACAAGCCAAGGCCTGAGCGGCTGCAGGCCGGCCTGCCGCGCCGCGCACTCCTTCACGGCAAAGCGCCCGATGCGCTGCGCGACCCCTGAATCAAGTGGCCCGGTTTCCTGCGATCCCCCCCTAGAGTGGGGAGGAGTGCTGCCATCCGATGCAGGACCGGAGGAATCGAACCATGACCAAGCCCGCTGCCGCGTTGGCCCTGAACTGGACCCGCGGCCTGACGCAGGTGAGCGCCCTCGCCACCCTTGTTTGCGCGTTCACCGCAGGGTCGGCACAAGCCGCCGTCTACACCGGCGTGTGGGACCCGGCGTATGGCGCTCCCTTCACGAACCTTGGCTGGCGCGGCAGCGCGCACTACGCGGTGCCCAACGCCTGCGAGCCGGCGGGCACGGCCGACATCAACAACCTCGCGTCCTGCGGCGGCGCGGCCGTGGTCACCAGCGCTGAAGTCGAGTTCTACGACGTCACGGCGGGTGGCCAGCCCACGCTCGCGACCCTGGTCTTCGACCCGCTGTCGATGTTCGTCGGCACGCTGCGCTACCTGGATGGCGAACTGGCGCAGCTCACGACATCGGCGTCCAACGCCGTGAATCCCACGGCGAACCTGTCGGCCTTCGGCGTGGCCTCCACCGCCGGGTTCTTTCTGCAGTTTTCGCTGGACGGCCCGCACCTGGGCTGGATCGATTGCGGCCCGGAATCCGACGGCTGCAATCGGGGCTCCAACGACAGCGTCAACTTCGCGCCGCGGTTTTCCATCAGCCGCGACACCACGGCGGTGCCTGAGCCCGGGTCGCTGTGGCTCAGTGGTCTGGCGCTCGTGGCCTTGTGCCGCCTGCGGCGCGCCAAGGTCTAGACCTTCGTCCTGACCGTCACGCCTTCCGGCGCCGCCAGCGCGGCGCTCACGGCGTCTTCGGTTTCCCACTCGCGCCCACCGCGGGCTGCGGCTGCCAGTTCCTGCGGGCCCAGGCCTGCGCCCAAGGCCTGCAGGCGCTCTTGCCAGCGCGCTTCATCCAGCGGCGAACGGCGCAGCTTCAGCCGCTGGCGTGCTTGGTCAGCCGCGGCGGCCAGCTTCAGCGCGGTCGCTGGAGCCCGCTCCAGAAACAGCAACTGGGCCATGTCGTCCAGGCAACCCAACAGTTGTGCTCGCATCTCGTGGGCCTGGAATTCACGCAGGGCCTGTTGCAGCCAGGGACGTGCGGCCAGCGCATTGCCGGCCTCCAGTTCCAGCCGGCCCAGCCACCAAGTGGCGCTGGCTTCACCACGCTTGTCGGCGGCTTCCTGGCAGACCAGCCTTGCGCGTTGTGCGGCCTGTTGCGCGCGGTCCAGATGGCCTTCGCGCAAGTGGACTTCCGCAGCCGCCAGTTCGCACTCGGCTTCCACCTCGCGGTTGGCCAGGCCCCGTGCGATGCCCAGCGCGCGTTCCAGGTCGTCCAGCGCGGCTTCGTTGTCGCCTGTCCAGACACGGATCTGACCCAGGTGCAGCCAGCTGATGGCCACGCCGCGGTCGTCGCTGGCCAGTGCGAAGAGGTCCAGTGCTTCGGTCTCGCAGTCGGCCGCGCCGTCGGCGTCACCGGCCTGCAGCCGGGCCAGCGACAGGGTCGACAGGGTGGCGGCGATCTCGACCGGGTTGTCCAGTTCGCGGCGCAGCGCCAGGCAGGTCTGCAGCATGGCGCTGGCGGTCTCGTGGTCGCCTTGGGTGCTGGCCAGCGCGGCACCGGTGTACAGCGCCCAGGCCTGGGCCAGGCCGGACTGCTGCACGGGCGCCAGCGCGAGCGCCGCCTGCACCAGCTTGCGGCCCTCGCTGGCATGGCCGCGCAGGATCCAGAAGCCCGTCAGCGCCACGGCCAGCTTGACGGCGATCAGCGGGTCCGCGCCGCCGGCCAGCGAGCAGGCCGCCGCCGCGCGCAGGTTCTCCAGTTCGCCTTCCAGGCGGCGTGCCCAGCGTCCCTGTTCGGCGCCCAGCATGCCGCGCGCGGCGATCTTGGCCAGCGCGAAGTAGTGTTCGCAGTGGCGCGTGGCGGTGCTGCCCTGCGGGTCCAGCCCCGCCAGCTTCTCGGCGGCGTACTCACGCAGGGTGTCCAGCATGCGGTAGCGGGCCGTGCCGCCCTCGCTGTCGCGCGCGGCCAGTGACTTCTGGACCAGCGAGGTCAGCAATTCGGGGATGCGTGCTTCGGGCAAACCGGCATCGTTGCACACGGCCTTGGCCGCGCCCTGGTCGAATCCGCCGGCAAACACCGACAGACGCGAGAACAGCTGCTGCTCAGGCGGCTCCAGCATGTCGTAGGACCAGTCCACCAGCGCGCGCAGCGTCTGCTGGCGCCGCTGCAGCAAGCGGCTGCCGCCAGCCAGGAATTGGTAGCGGTCTTCCAGCCCGGCCTTGATCTCCGCCAGCGAGAGCGTGCGCAGGCGCGCCGCCGCCAGTTCGATGGCCAGCGGGATGCCTTCCAGCCGTGTCACCAGGTCAGCCAGCAGCACCGGGTCCTGCTCTTCAGGCAGGAAGCCGGGCTGCTGGGCGCGCGCACGGTCCACGAACATGCGCACAGACGCGGACTGCAGCACCGTTTGCGAGCCAGCGTCCCGTACCGGCAGGGGCAGGGGCAGGATGGGGTAGGACTGCTCGCCGGGCACGTCCAGCAGTTCACGGCTGGAGGCGAGCACCTGCACCAGGGGCGCGCTGTCCAGCATGGCGTCCACCAGTTCGGCAGCGGCCGCCACCACGTGTTCGCAGTTGTCCAGCACCACCAGCAGGCGGCGAGACTTCAGCCATGCGCAGACGGTGTCGACCAGCGCACGGCCCGGCTCATCAAAGATCTCGAAGGTGCGCGCAACGGCACCCACCACCAGGGCCGGGTCGGTGACCACGGACAGGTCCACGAACCAGGCACCGTCGGGGTAGCGCGGCATCAGTTCGGTGGCGGCCTGCAGCGTCAGGCGCGTCTTGCCCAGGCCGCCCATGCCCAGCACGGTGACCAGGGGCGATCCGTCCAGCAAGGCCTTGATGTCGCGCAGTTCGGATTCACGGCCGACAAAGCTGGTGCGCTGGCGCGGCAGGTTGTTGGGCGGCGCAGGTGCGGGTGCGGCTACGGCGGGCCGCGGTGGCTCGGCGGACAGCAGCGGCGCGCGCGCGGCCAGGCGGGTGGCCTGCAGACCCACCGCAGCGGGCGCAGCCGCATCGAGCGCATCGGGCACAGCGTCTGCCATCAGGCGTGTGCGGAACTCGGCCACGCTTTGCGGCCGGTGTTCGGGCCGCAAGGCCAGGGCCAGGTCAATGGCGGCCAGGAAGGAGTGTCTGAAGCGGTCGCCTGCCAGCTGCGTCAGCGGGCGCAGGCGGTCGGCGATGACACGTTCCACGGAAGGCACCGGCCGCCGCCCGCTGATGGCGCCGTACAGCACGGCGGCCAGCGCAAAGATGTCGGTCCACGGCCCCTGCGCCATGTCGGGCGAGTCGCCGTACTGCTCGATGGGTGCGTAGCCGGGTTTCAGCACGGCGGTGAGCGCATGCGTGAGGTCGCCGATGACACGCCGCGCGGCGCCGAAGTCCAGCAGCAGCGGGCCCGTGGTGGTGATCAGGATGTTGTCCGGCGCGATGTCGCGGTGGAAACACTGGTCCGCGTGCAGCACCTCCAGCGTGTCCAGCAGCGGCAGCAGCCAGGCACAGACCTCGGCCTCGGTGGGCAGGCGGCCCAGTTCCGCCAGCACCTGGCGCAGGGTCGGCCCCTCGTAGAAGGGCATCACCATGTAGGCGGTGCCGTGCTCTTCCCAGAACTGGTGCACCTTGACGAGGGCCGGGTGGTTGAAGCGGGCCAGCAAGCGCGCCTCGTTGACGAAGCTGCGCAGGGCCAGCGAAAAAGTGTCAGCGAAGGCGGCCGACTTGATCACCACGGTCAATCCGTCGCCAGCGCGTGCCGCCATCGCGGACGGCAGGTATTCCTTGATGGCCACGTGGCGCTCCAGCGCCGCGTCCCAGGCCAGGTACACGATGCCGAAGCCGCCTTCGCCCAGCACGCGTTCAATGCGGTAGTCGCGCAGCTGCGTGCCTGTGGGCAGGGTGTGCGCAGGCGCGAAGGCGCTGCCCCTCGTGGAAGGCTCGGTGCTCATCTCGGCCCCGAGCCGCCCAGGCCGGTGCGGTGAATGGGCGTGCCCGTCAAGTCCGCCTGCTCACTTGGTGCCCGCTCCCTTGCGCCATTCAGCGGCCCACAGGCGCTGCAGTTCCTTGGCCACTTCCGGCGGCGGGTTGCCGAGAAGGGTGTTGCGCCCATTCTGGAAAACCAGACCGTGCAGCACCGCGGCCTTCGGCGCCCACAGCAGCACCAGATTGCTGTCGGCGCAGTCGTGCGGCTTGCAGGTGGCGGCCAGGGCGTATTCGGTGCCGGCCACTTTCACCTTTCGCAGTTCAGAACCCGGGCCTTCCAGCCGAGCCAGCCAGCGTTCCTGGGCCGACGCGCCCAGGGCCCGAAGGTAGGCGGCCTTGAAGCGCGGGTCGCCCAGCAAGTCCGGCGGACCCAGTCGCACGGGCTGCGGGGCCCCTGCCAGCGCGTTGCGGTTGGGGTCGCAGTGGCGCACGGTCTGGCCGATCACCCCCGGTCCCAGCGGCGCCAGCGATTTTTCGCCACCTTCGATGCGTGCAAACAGGCCCTTGGTGTTGTGCGTGAGCACCAGGGTCAAGCCGTCTCCGCCTTTCACTTCGCCATGCACCGTGGCTTTGTAGTCCAGCGAGACCGCCCCCGCCGGAGGCGTCTTGGACACCTTCAGCCGGCTGGCCTTGACGACCGCCTTGCCGCGTTCAATGTCCAGCACGTCGCCGTACAGGCGGATCATCACCTGGCTCTTGTCGCCGCAGGCATTGGAGAAGACACCCCCCACCTGACGGTCGGTGGCAGGGTCCAGTGCAGCCTGCGCGGAGCCACCGAGTGCCGCGCAAGCCAGGGCCATCAGGGCTGGCAAAGGGCGAATTGCATCTCGCATCGGACACTCCTGCAGGGACGGGCCAAGCCATTGTGGCAGCGGCTCCGGACCCCGGCGACAATCACAGGCTCAGGAGAGCTACGCAACGTGACCCATATCCTTCAGAACCTGCCCGCCGGCCAGCGTGTCGGCATCGCCTTCAGCGGCGGCCTGGACACCAGTGCCGCCGTGCACTGGATGCGCGCCAAGGGTGCCATTCCCTGTGCCTACACAGCCAACCTCGGCCAGCCGGACGAAAGCGACTACGACGAGATCCCGCGCAAGGCTCTCGCCTACGGCGCTGACATCGCGCGCCTGGTCGATTGCCGCGCGCAACTGGTCGCCGAAGGACTGGCGGCCATCCAGTGCAGCGCCTTTCACATCAGCACGGGTGGCGCGACCTACTTCAACACCACGCCGCTGGGCCGGGCCGTCACCGGCACCGCGCTGGTGGTGGCCATGCGTGAGGACGGCGTCAACATCTGGGGTGATGGCAGCACCTACAAGGGCAACGACATCGAGCGCTTCTACCGCTACGGCCTGCTCGCCAATCCGTCACTGCAGGTCTACAAGCCCTGGCTGGACCAGACCTTCATCGACGAGCTCGGTGGCCGCAAGGAGATGAGCGAATACCTCATCGCCCACGGCTTCGACTACAAGATGAGCGTTGAAAAGGCCTACAGCACCGACAGCAACATGCTGGGCGCCACGCACGAAGCCAAGGACCTGGAGTTCCTGAATTCCGGCATGCACATCGTCAAGCCCATCATGGGCGTGGCCTTCTGGCGCGACGACGTGGTGGTGAAGGCGGAAACCGTCAGCGTGCGATTCGAGGAAGGCGTGCCGGTGGCGCTGAACGGACGCACCTTCCCCGACCTGGTGAGCCTCTTCATGGAAGCCAATGCCATCGGTGGGCGCCACGGACTGGGCATGTGCGACCAGATCGAGAACCGCATCATCGAAGCCAAGAGCCGCGGCATCTACGAAGCCCCGGGCATGGCGCTGCTGCACATCGCCTACGAGCGGCTCGTCTCGGGCATCCACAACGAAGACACCATCGAGCAGTACCGCATGAACGGCCGCAAGCTGGGCCGCTTCCTGTACCAGGGTCGCTGGTTCGACCCGCAATGCATGATGCTGCGCGAAACAGCCCAGCGCTGGGTGGCAAGTGCCATCACCGGCGAGGTGACGCTGGAACTGCGCCGCGGCAACGACTACAGCCTGCTCAACACAGAAAGCCCCAACCTCACCTATGCGCCCGAGCGGCTGAGCATGGAGAAGGTGGAAGGTGCCTTCACGCCGGCCGACCGCATTGGCCAGCTCACGATGCGCAACCTGGACATCGCGGATACGCGCAACAAGCTGGCGGTCTACAGCGCCACCGGCTTGCTGGGCGGAGCGCAAGGCGCCACGGTGGCGATGCTGACGGCGCCCAAGAAGTAGGCGGTCAACGCAGCGCTGTGTGGCGCGGCGGGCTGCGTTGCAACAGTGCCATGACCACGGCGGCCGGGACGCCGTGCGCAGCGACGATGGTCACGAAAACCCAGCTGATGGGTGTGACGGCCAACAACTGCCACCACGCGACCAGCAGCGTGGCGCCCAGGCCGGCCAGCGCGCCCATGGTGGCCCGCCATGGCCAGGTCGGTACACGGCCCGGCAAGCCGTGGTACCAGGCGCCGAACAGCATCCCGGCCACCAGTGCCGGAACGGCGCCCACGAAGTAGGCGAAGGGAATGGCGACGATGGTCCACACATAGGGCGCGCCACCCACCAGCGGTCCCAGCCACACAAAACGCCACACCGTGCGCCAGTAGCTGCGCCGGTGCATGAAGGCCGGCAGCCAGCCCAGCCCCGGGCCCCGCAGACGCGGTAGCCGCAGGGCGGTGGTCACTGCGGCTCCTGCGTGACCAGGGCAGTGGAATCGGGCAGGTTGCGCCACACGCTGCTGGCCACCAGCAAGACTGTGACGAAGATGCCCGCCAGCGCCAGACCCAGTACGAGGCGCAGTTGCTGAACCCAGTCCGCGCCGGGCAGCGCGCCGCCAAAGGCCAGCACCAGGATGAGCGACCCGGCCAGCGCCAGCACGTCGGCCGCGCGCAACCAGAACTCGGCCCCGGTGTCGGTGCGGCACTGGTCCACCAGCACCTGGCGCGTGATGCCGCGCAGGTACAGCAGGGCCGCGCCTACGGTGCCCAACGTGAGCACCAGCGATAGGACGAACAGTTCAAGGCTCATGGATTCTCCTTGTTTGGATTGCTTGGCTTGCGTGAGGTCAGGCGTGCGGCTGCGGACTGGCGACCCGGCAACTGCCATGCGTGCAGTGCGGCACGTGCCGTTGCTGGTGCCGCTGGGCGAACAGGCGCAGCACGCGCGGTGCGACCATGTTCAGTCCCATGCGCGACAGCACGTGGCGGTGGTGCACGACCCAGGGGTACAGGCGCTGCGTCAACGGTCGCGTGAGCGGGTGCGCCCAGGCGCGCGCCAGCCAGGGCGCACCCACGGTGGCGTAGAGCAAGGCGATGGCGTCCACGCCGCGGTGCCAGTCGCCCAGCACATCGCGCACGTGCAGGGCGCCCAACAGGTCGTCGCGGCTGATGCCGGCGGCCCGGGTCTGTGCGTCGTCAAAGTCGGCGCCGCTGCAGTCCACCAGGGCGATCTCGCCGCTGGTGTCCAGCGCCTGGATCTCATGCATCTCGGCGCTGCACAGGCCGCACTGGCCGTCGTAGTAGGCGGTGAGGAGGGGGTTCGGGTTCGGAACGCGTGTCATGCTTCTTCTCCTTCGGTAATTTCAGTCGTGACAGAAATATGATGGCAAAAAAAGGGAGGCTCAGGGCTTGGCCTTGCCGCGCAGCAAGCCCTGGATCTTCACGCCCAGTTTCATGATCTTGACCAGCGTCTCGGGCGGCAGGCGCATCATTTCGTCGACCCACACGGACGTGGTTTCCATCAGCACCAGGGTCTCGTTGATGCGCTGGCGGCTGACCGCGCTTTCGCGGCCCAGGTCCGGGTGTGCCAGGCAGTCGCGCAGCGCCAGGATGGTGGGGTCGAACTCCCGCTGCTTGCGGCCGCGCACGATGGTGCGCAGCAATTCCCACACGTCGCCCGAGGTTTCGAAATGGTCGCGCCGATCACCCAGCAGGTGCACCACCTTCACCAGGCCCCAGCCTTGCAGTTCGCGCAGCGAGGTACTCACGTTGGAGCGGGCCACGCCCAACTGGTCGCACAGTTCGTCGGCGTTCATGGGGCGGCCGGTGATGAACAGCAAGGCGTGGATCTGCGACATGGTGCGGTTCACACCCCAGCGAGATCCCATTTCACCCCAGTGCAGCACGAAGCGTTCGGTGACCGCCGGCATGCGCGGGCTGGCGGGCGCTTCGTCGGTGCCGGTGTCGGTCTTGGGGTCTGCCCTGGGGTCCATGCGCCGAAGATACGCCTTCTGATATTTCTGTCAAGACAGAAATTCAAAATGACCAGCGTGTGCGCGAGCGGTGCCTTTCAGGGGCTGACGCAGTTGCGACCCTTGCGTTTGGAGGCGTAGAGCAGTTCATCGGCCGCGTCCAGCAACTGGCGCGCGCCACTGGTGGCCGGCAGCAGCTCGGCCACGCCCAGCGACGCTGTCTGGCGGTGCTGGGCCAGTCGGGTGGTGCCGGGCAGCGGCAGATCGAAGACCTGGGCGGCGACGGACCTTCGCATGCGGTGGGCCATGTCCACGGCACCTAGCAGTGTCGTGTCAGGCAGCACGACGGCAAACTCCTCGCCGCCGACGCGGCCCAGCACGTCACTGCCCCGCAACACGGACTGCGCCGCCTGGGCCGCGCCGCGCAGCACGTCGTCGCCTGCGTTGTGGCCGTAGCGGTCGTTCACGGTCTTGAAGAAGTCCAGGTCCATGCAGGCCACGGACAGCGGCCGTGCACTGCGGCGCGCCACCTTGATTTCACGTTCCAGCGTTTCCAGCAGGTAGCGCTTGCTGTACACGCCGGTGCCGGTGTCGATGGTGGCCAGGCGGTACAGCTTGTCGTGCAGCACGGCGTCCACGCTGTGGCGTTCGTAGAAGCGCAGCATGACCTGGCCCAGGCGCACCAGGTCACCGTCATGCAGGGCCTCTGCTTGCGTGATGCGGCGGTCGTT
The DNA here is from genome assembly GCA_963750785.1 of uncultured beta proteobacterium. GTDB lineage: Bacteria > Pseudomonadota > Gammaproteobacteria > Burkholderiales > Burkholderiaceae_C > Rubrivivax. Next base: position 70,159 of record CAVVSC010000032.1, read on the forward strand.
CAGGAAGCTGCCGTTGGCCGAAGCCAGGTCGTGCAGCACGACAGCACCGTCCGCTTCGCGCAGTTCGGCGTGCTTGCGGCTGATGCCCAGGCTTTCAAGACAGACGTCGCATTCGGGCGAACGCCCGATCACCAGTCGGCCTTCGACCAGCGGGAAGCGCGTGCCGGCCCGTTCGCCGCTGTACAGCACCAGGCAGGGTTGACGCAGCGCGTCGCCGTTCAAGGCTTGCAGCAACGAGATCTCGGCCTTGTTGAGCCGCATCGTCGAATGGTCCCAGTCGTGGGCGGGCTGTGGCGGCTGAACCGCGACCGTAGAAGCCGCCAGCGTGGGCGTGGCCGGGCCGGCGGAGGAATCTTTGGTGACGGGGATGGCGGTCATGGCGGGCGGCACGGGCGGCGTGGCCATGAGGGCCGCACCAGCTTCGATATCGGCCGCCGCCGGGAGGTCTTGACCCCCTCCGGCGGGTGCTTTTCTCAGCCGGCTGCGAGGACGGGCGAGGCCTGCAAGCTGCCGACTTCGATGCCGTTCCAGTTGCGCATCCTCAGCGTGGCCATGCTGTCCAGCAGCGCCGCGTCCTCGCCCTGAAGTGGCAGCAGCCGGCGGATCAGTGCGGCCATCACCACCTCGCAGGCCCTGGCGGTGTTGCCGTCGTCCATCTTGACGGCCGCCCCCAGCCCCAGTTCCGGCAGCGCCGCGCAGTACACGCCTTCCGCGCCCACCTTGCAGAAGACCCGTTCGCCCAACTGCGCCATTACACGGCTGTCGAAGCGGCCGGTGCCAGCGACCATGTCCGGCGCCGCAGCCACCGCGGCACGCAGCCGCCTGGCCGCACGGGCATGGCCTTCGCTCAGGCCCACGCCGGTGGCGATGCGAGCAAAAGCGTGTGCCAGGTGGCGCAGGGGGATGGCATAGGTGGGGATGCTGCAGCCGTCTGTGCCGCATGCGGCGCTTGTCAGGTCGTAGCCGGTGCTGGCCTGGAGGGCGGCGGTGACTTCTCGCATCACCGGGTGATCGGGCTTGACATAGCCCTTCAGGAAAGCACGGCGGTCCTTGCCGTCCGCCATCAGGCAGCCCAGGCAGACAAATCCCGAGTGCTTGCCCGAGCAGTTGTTGTTCAGCGCGCTTGGCTCGCGCCCGGCTGCGGCCATGGCCTTGATGCTGCCGTCGTGGTAAGGCCAGTGGGCGCCGCATTCCAGCGCCTCCAGGTCCACCCCGGCCTTGGCCAGCATGCCGGCGGCCGTTTCCACGTGGCGTGGCTCGCCGCCGTGACTGGCGCAGGCCAGGGCCAGTTCGGCATCCGTCAGGCCGAACCGGTCGGCCGCACCGCTGGCAACCAGGGGCAGGGCCTGCAGGACCTTGACAGTGCTGCGGGGGAAGATGGGACGTTCGATGTCGCCCCAGACGCTGTGCAAGCTGCCGTCGGCGTCCACCACGGCCACTGCGCCGCGGTGCGAGGATTCGACGATGCCGCCGCGGAAGGCGTTCACAAGAGTGGGATTGCTGCTCATGAAGGCGACTTTAGCGGCCCTTCGGACGCCCGCCGTTGCAGTACTTACGCTTGTGGCGCACCTGCCCATGCACCCAGCCACCACCGTGTGGCAGACCTGGACGCGGCGCGCACCGCTCCGCGACGCAGGTCGGCAATCCGAGGGATGGCGATGCGCAAGCGTGGGTGGGTGTGGGCCAAGTGGTCGGTGCTGTGCGCCGTTTCAGTGTTGGCGTGGGGAGACCGGGCTTCTGCTGCCGACCTGACCCCGGCTGAAAACGCCTGGCTGCGGGCGGCGCGGCCGGTGCTGCAGTACGCGCGTGACCTGGCACTGCCCCTGGACATCGTCGTGCAACCGCAAGCCACGCCGGGTGAGACGCCGGTCGGCATGGCCTACCTGAAGGGCCGTTGCAAGCTGGTGCTGTCCATGCGCGGCAACCCCGAAGTGGACAGCATGCTGGCGCGTGTGGATGCGGACCTGGCCGGCACCGTGGTGGAAGCCATTGCGGCCCATGAATTGGCCCACTGCTGGCGTCATGTGAGCGGGGCCTGGGGCACCTTGCCCACGCATCTGCAGGACGTGTCTGCCTTGGACCGCGTGAGCCCGGAGCAAGCCGAGTTGCTGCGCGACATGTGGCGTACCCGGCGTGAAGAGGCCTTCGCGGACCTGGCCGGCCTGGCCTGGACCCTGCAGCGACACCCGGACAAGTACGCGGCCGTGCACGCCTGGAACCTGGCCGTGCGGGCCCACCAACCCGTGGACACCGGGCCGCATGACACGCGGGCCTGGGTTCGCCTGGCGGCCGACCCGTCGCGTTTCACGCCCGCTGCAACAGTTTTCGAGCGCGCACAGGCCTTGTGGCTGGCGGGCATGCAAGCGGGAGCGGCGCCCTAGCAGACGCGGGCAGGAAGGCAAGTCCATGGCGCGCAAGCTTGCGGGCCCGCGTGGCTGCGGTCGGTGCGCCAGGTCACAGAGAAAACCCCAGGGCAGAATCTGGGCATGCCCTTGTCTGCCCTGGCCCTCGTGCTGCTGGCCGCCCTGCTGCACGCGAGCTGGAACTTCGCCGCCAAGCACGCCGGCGGCGACCACCGTTTCACCCTCATCACCAGCCTGCTGACGAGCGTGCTGTGGCTGCCCGCCGGCTTGTGGTTTGGCTGGCAAGAGATTCCACGCTGGGGCTGGCTGGAATGGGGTGTGATCGCGCTGAGTGCAGCCGTGCACCTGCTCTACTTCAACACCCTGCTGAAGGGCTACCGCGAGGGCGACCTGACCGTGGTCTACCCGCTGGCGCGTGGCAGTGCGCCGCTGCTCACCGCGCTGGCGGCCGTGCTGCTGCTGGGCGAACGCCCCGGCCTGCTGGGCGTGGCCGGTCTGCTGGCAGTGTGCGGCGGGGTGTTCCTGATCGCTGGCGGGCCGGCGCTCTGGCACAAGTCGCACGACCCGCAGCAGCGCCAGCGCACGCTCGCCGGCGTGCGCTGGGGGCTGCTGACCGGCGCCACCATTGCCAGTTATTCGGTGATCGACGGCTATGCGATCAAGGTGCTGGGCATCGGGCCGGTGATCTTCGACTACCTGTGCAACGTGCTGCGCGTGCCGCTGCAACTGCCTACCGTGCTGCGCAACCGCGCCGCGCTGGTGGAGGCCTGGCGTGCGCAGTGGAAGCACGCGCTGGTGGTCTCCACGCTGGGGCCGCTGGCCTACATGCTGGTTCTGACCGCGCTGCAGCAGGCACCGCTGTCGCATGTGGCACCGGCGCGTGAGGTGAGCATGCTGGTGGCGGCCCTCATCGGCGGCAAGCTGCTGGGTGAAAGTGACCGTGGCTTGCGCTTGCTGGGAGCGGCTTGCATCGCCGCCGGCGTCATGGCGCTGGCCTGGGGAGGCGCATGACGTCGAAGGACCCTAGGCTGTTGGGTGTCGACTTCAGCAGCGCACCCACGGCCCGCAAGCCCATCGTGGTGGCGGAAGGTCAACTCGCGGGCGCGGTGCTGCGCCTGAACAGCCTGCGGGCACTGCCTCGCATGGCGGACTTTGAAGCGCTGCTGGCCGAGCCCGGCCCCTGGCTGGGTGCGTTCGACTTCCCCTTTGGCCTGCCGCGCGCCTTTGTTCAGGCGCAAGAGCTGGGCGACAACGCTGAAGACGTGGTGCGCGCACTGCACGCGCGCTGCGCCACGCGCATGCAGTTCCGCGCGCTGGTGGACGCCTGGGGCAACACGCGGCCTGCAGGCCAGCGACTGATCCACCGCGTCACGGACACCGCCTTGCCGGGCGTGTCCAGCACCAGTCCCCTGCAGACGCGTTACGTTCCCGTGGGCTTCATGTACTACGAGGGCTTTTCGCGCCTGATCTGTGCAGGGGTGCACCTGCCGGCGCTGCGCATCAACAAGGACGAGCGTGTCGCGCTGGAAGGCTACCCTGGCTTGCTGGCGCACGAACTGATTGCACGGCGTTCCTACAAGAACGACGCGTCCGCAGAACGCCTGCTGGCCCGCAAGGACATCGTGGAGGCACTGGAGCAAGGCCGCACCCGCCTGGGATTGCGCCTGAAGCTCACGCCCGCGCAGGCCGGCGAACTGGTCGCCGATGCCGGTGGCGACCGCCTGGACGCCGTGCTGTGCCTGATGCAGGCGGCCTGGGCTTGCGTGCAGCCGCGCCATGGTCACCCGCCGGCCGTCGATGCGGTGGAAGGCTGGATCCTGACGGCTTGAAGCAGTTGCAAACTGAAAATGCGGCGGTGAGCACTGCCCCGCAACTGCTGCGCGCCGACGCCTGGTTCAGCCGCCAAGGCTGGCAAGCCTTTCCCTTCCAGCAAGCGGTTTGGGCGGCCATGACCGAAGGCCAAAGCGGGCTGTTGCACGCCACGACCGGCAGCGGCAAGACCCTGGCGGTGTGGATGGGGGCCTTGTTGCGTGGGCGGTCCGATTCGGGTCGTACGGCAGCCTTGAAGTCCGGCTTGCAGGTGTTGTGGCTGACGCCGATGCGGGCGTTGGCCGCCGACACCACGCGCGCGCTGCAGTTGCCCTTGTCCGACCTGCAACCCGGCTGGGCCGTGGGCCAGCGAACCGGCGACACCCCGCCGGCGGAACGGGCTCGCCAGGACAGGCGCTTTCCGCCCGCATTGGTCACCACGCCGGAGTCCTTGAGCCTGATGCTGGCGCGCGAACATGCCGCGGTGGAATTGGCAGGCGTGCACACCGTCATCGTCGACGAATGGCATGAGCTCATCGGCAACAAGCGCGGCGTGCAGGTGCAGCTGGCGCTGGCGCGTTTGAAGCGCTTCAATCCGGGCCTGGTGGTCTGGGGCCTGAGCGCCACCTTGGGCAACCTGGACCAGGCCATGCACACCTTGCTGGGCCATCACGGCGGGCGGCTGGTGCAAGGCAAGCAGGACAAGCAACTGGTCATCGACACCCTGCTGCCACAAGACCCCGGCCGCTTCAGTTGGGGCGGCCATCTGGGCGCACAGATGCAGCAGCCGGTGGTGGACGAGATCGAACGCAGCACCACCACCCTGGTCTTCACCAACACGCGCAGCCAGGCCGAGATCTGGTATCAGCTGCTTCTGGCGGCCAGGCCGGAATGGGCCGGCATCGTGGCCTTGCACCATGGCTCGCTGGACAAGGCCACGCGGGAATGGGTGGAGGCAGGCCTGAAGAAGGGTGATCTGAAAGCCGTGGTCGCCACCAGCAGCCTGGACCTGGGCGTGGACTTTCTGCCCGTGGAGCGGGTGCTGCAGATCGGCAGCGCCAAGGGCGTGGCGCGGCTGCTGCAGCGCGCCGGCCGCAGCGGCCACGCACCGGGTCGGCCCAGTCGCGTGACCCTGGTCCCCACCAACACCCTGGAGCTGGTGGAAGCTGCTGCTGCGCGCCGCGCCGCATTGGCCGGGCGCGTGGAGGCGCGTGTCTCGCCAGACAAGCCCCTGGATGTGCTGGTGCAGCACCTGGTCACCGTGGCCCTGGGTGGTGGCTTCACAGCTCAGAAGCTATACACAGAAGTCAGTGGCACTTCTGCCTACCAGCATCTCACGCGGGAGGAGTTCGATTGGGCACTGGCCTTCGTGGAACGTGGTGGCGACAGCCTCACGGCCTACCCCGAATACCACCGCGTGAAGATGGTTGACGGCCTGTGGCGCGTGCCCGACCGTGGCATTGCCAAGCGCCACCGCCTGCAGATCGGCACCATCGTCAGCGACGCCAGCATGGCGGTGAAGTGGGTCAGCGGCGGCACCATCGGTCATGTGGAAGAAGGCTTCATCGCACGCCTGAACAAGGGCGACTGCTTCGTCTTTGCAGGCCGCGTGCTGGAGTTTGTGCGCGTGCACGAGATGAGCGCGCAGGTGCGCCTGGCCACCAAGCGCAAGGGTGTGGTGCCCTCCTGGGCCGGCGGCAAGATGCCGCTGTCCAGCGAAATGGCCAGCAGCGTACAGACGCTGCTGCAAGGCTGCGCCGAGGGCGCGTTTGACGAGCCCGAACTCCAGGCGGCCCTGCCCATGCTGCAGGCGCAGCAGCGCCTGTCGCAACTGCCCGTGCGGGGACGCGTGCTGATGGAAGAGCTGCATTCGCGCGAAGGTCACCACCTCTTCATCTACCCCTTTGCGGGCCGCAACGTGCACATCGGCCTGGCACAGTTGCTGGCCTGGCGCTTGTCTCAAGGCGAACCCAACAGCTTCTCGCTGAGCGTGAACGACTATGGCTTGGAGATCCTGGCGGCCAAGCCGCTGTGTGCAGCAGGCGAGGACCCGACCGCCCGCCCCGGCCTGTTCGACAGCGCCGAGTTGTTGCGCGACGTGGTGGCCAGCCTCAACAGCGGGCAGCTGGCACAGCGGCGCTTCCGCGAGATTGCGCGTGTGGCCGGGCTGGTTTTTGGTGGCTACCCCGGTGCGCCCAAGAGCCTGCGCCAACTGCAGGCCAGCAGCAGCCTGTTCTACGAAGTCTTTCGGCAGTACGACCGCGACAACCGCTTGCTGGGCCAGGCCGAAACCGAAGTACTGTCGCAGGAACTGGAACTGACACGGCTGCAGTCCACGCTGCAGGAACTCAGCGCTGCACCGCGCGACCGTGTGCAGCTGAAGACCGCCAGCCCCTTCTGCCTGCCCTTGATGGTGGAGCGATTGCGCGAGCAACTCAGCACTGAAAAGCTGAAGGACCGGCTCGAGCGCTTGCTGGCCCAGGCGGAGGCTGCGCTGGTGGAACCGGCGCCCAGGCGCACACGCCGTGGGGCATCATCAAGGCCCTGAACGCAATGCACGTGCGGACGCGGCAAGCCTGCGCGCAGCACGCCGAAGCGACTTCCCTGTGGAGACAGCCGAAATGAAGTCCCGCCCTCTGCACCAGCTGCTGGCTTTGCTGACCGGCCTGCTGATGGCGGCCGCCGCGCCGGCTGCTGCGCCTGCCAAGGCCGCGCCGACCAAAGCCTTGCAAGGCATCGTCACCCAGGTGACCGACGGCGACACGCTGTGGCTCAAGCCGGCGGACGGCAAACCCATCGAGGTGCGTCTGCGTGACATCGACGCGCCCGAGATCTGCCAGCCCTGGGGCGACGACGCACGCAAGGCGCTGTCGGAACTGACGCTGAACAAGGTGGCCTCCCTGCAGATCTTTGCGCGCGACAAGTTCGGCCGCGCCCTTGGCACGCTGATGATCGAAGACACCAACGTCAGCCGCTTCATGGTGGAAAACGGCCACGCCTGGAGCACCCGTTCGCGCTGGGACCAGGGTCCGCTGGTCAAGCAGGAAAAGATGGCGCGGGCCCTGACGCGCGGGCTGCACAGCCAGGGCGGCGCGATCCAGCCCTGGGAGTGGCGGCGCACGCGAGGCGCCTGCCCGAAGTAGCTACCTGCGACCAAGCTTCCCGCCGCGGCACCGGCTTGGCCGGGCAGCCGGCGGACGGCCCCCTGTGGGGGGTAGCGAGCGCTGGCGAGCTTGGGGGCTCACGGCCTGGGGTTCACCTTCACCCAGCGCAGTTCCATCGTGTCATTGGGCCACTGGACCAGTTGCACGCGTTTGGACATGGCCCAGTTCAAGGTGCGGCGGTACAGCGGCACCAGCGGCAGGTCGTCTGCCACCAGTCGCAGCACGGTGGTCACCAGTGCGCGGCGCTTCGTCAGGTTGGGCTCGGTGCGGATCTGGTCGATCAGTGTGTCCAGCTTGGCGTTGCTGTAGCGGCCGGCATTGAAGGTGCCAAGGCCTGATTTGTCGTAGGTGCGGAACAGGCCGTTGAGTGAATTCCAGGCGTCCGGCGTGGCGCTCCAGCCAAACTCTGCAAAGCTGGCCGTGCCCTGGCTCAGCTTGGGGAAGAACTGACCGGTCGGACTGGATCGCAGGTTGGTGCGGATGCCCACCTGGGTCAGCATGGCCGCCACGGCTTGGCACACGGCTTCGCGCCAGGCCACGTTGACGCAATCCAGGGTGATGGAAAAGCCATTGGGGTAGCCGGCCTCGCCCAGCAGGAGCCGGGCGCGGGCCGGGTCATAGGGCAGGCGCTTGTCGGCCTCGGGCGGCACGCCGTCCACCAGGGGGCTCAGGAAGGACCCTGTGGGCTGGGCCTGGCCGCGCAGCACTTTGTCGATGATCAGCGGCATGTTCAGCGCGTGGTAGATGGCCTTGCGCACCCGCAGGTCCTTGAAGGGGTTGCGGCCCCTCACGTCGCTGTCCTGCAGTTCGTCGCGCGCCTGGTCCAAGGCCAGGTACTGCTGGCCGATGTCTCCGGTCTGCATCACCGACAGCCGGCTGTCCGCCTTCAGGCGCGCGATGTCCTGGTAGGGCGGGTCCAGCACCAGGTCGACTTCGCCGCTGGCCAGGGCTGCAAGGCGGGTGGCATCGCTCTTGATGGTGATGAAAGCCACCGTGTCCAGATTGCCGGCGCGTCGGTCGGCCCAGCCCCACCAGGCGGCATGGCGCTTGAGCACGGTGCGCACGTCCGGGTCATAACGTTCCAGGCGCAGGGGTCCGGTGCCGTTGGCGTTGCGCACTGAAAAGGTCTCTTGCTTGGCGTTGAAGTCCTGGGGCTTCTGCACGCCGTGTTTTTCGCACCAGGCCTTGCTCATCATGGCCACGTACTGCAGCTTTTCCGGCAGCACGGCGTCGGGGGCCTCGAGCTGGATCTCGATCAGGTCCGCATCCAACTTCCGGATGGCGGTGACGCCCTTGAGCTGGAAGCTGCGCTGCGAAGGCGGCGTGAGCGCGCGTTCCAGCGAAAACACGGCGTCGTCAGCGGTGAAGGGCGTACCGTCGTGGAAGCTCACGCCAGGACGCAGGCGCATGCGCCAGGTGGTGGGTGTGGCCATCTGCCAGGACAGTGCCAGCGCCGGTTCCAACTGGAAACGCTCATTCCGTCCGACCAGCGATTCGTAGATCTGGTGCACCACACGCGAGTGGTAGAGCAGGGCGATGGCGTGCGGGTCCATGGTTTGCGGGTCGAATGCAGAAGCCACGCGCAATTGCACACCCGGCGCGCCCTGCGCCCGCACCACGCCGGGCAGGGCCAGCAGCGCTGCCACGGCCATGAAAATGCCCACCATTTGCAGCGTCAGCAAGTGCAGGAGCCGGGGTGCGCGTCGCGGGGGCATGGAGTCGGATTCGGCAATGGGATGACCCATTGTCACCAGCCGACTGACAAGCGGGCACTGCAATGGACCCGAACAAACCAGTAGGTGCCAGCCCGCACGCGGGTGTCCGCGCCCGGGTGTTCAGCGGCCTTGTTTCGCGGTTTTGACTTGCCGCGCGTTCAGCAGAAAGTCCTGCAGGATCGGCGAATCGTCCAGCGTCGACGGGTCCCCGGGGCGGTGGAATTCCGGGTGCCATTGCACGCCGGCCACGAAGCTGCTGCCAGGGCGTCGAATGGCTTCAATCATGCCGTCGTCCGGACAGCGGGCTTCCACGACGAAGCCCGGCGCGAGGTCCTTGATGCCCTGGTGGTGGATGCTGTTGGTGATGGCCCGCGTGCGGCCCGGGAACAGTCCGGCCAGGTGCGTGCCGGGCACGAATTCAACATCGTGAAAGTGCCTTTCGTACTGACCCAGCTTGCGGTGGTCCAGCGCTTCGGGCCGCTGCGTGCCGATGTCCTGGTACAGGCTGCCGCCATAGGTCACGTTCAGCATCTGCAGGCCGCGGCAGATGCCAAACACCGGCTTGCCGGCCGCGACGAAGGCGCGGATGAGTTCCATCTCGTACTGGTCGCGCACGCGGTCGCCGTTCCAGTCCGGGTGCATGGGCTGTTCGCCGTAGTTCTGCGGCGAGACGTCGTTGCCGCCCTGCAGCACCAGCCCGTCCAGCGCGGCGGCGTACTGGCTCAGGACCAGGTCGCTGCGCCGCACGACGCTGCCGCTGTCGACCGCTGGCACCATGACCGCCATGGCGCCGCCGGACATCACCCAGTGCGCGGCTGACTGTTCCAGGTAGTGCAGTGTCTTGGTCCAGACGCCGGGCAGTTCCACGCCGGCAGAGCCGGGGGTGTAGATGCGGGCGGACAAGCCGATCAGCAGCGGTGCGTCGGTAGATGTGGGCATAGGCGCGTGATGATGGGCCCAGCCGCCCTTGCGGGCAACGGGCCCGGCCGCAGGCGGTACGGGCGGCCGTGCAGTCAGGCGCGGCGGCGGCGCAGGCTCAGGTAGCCCGCGGCCACGGCGCCAAGCACCAGGGCCAGGGTGCCCGGTTCCGGCACGGCCGAGGAGAGGCTCACGTTGTCAAGCGATCCGCCCAGGCCGTCGGAGCCGCCCACGGCAACGAAACGCAAGGTGTTGTTGCCTGTGCCGGTGACGCTGTAGCTGTACTGACGCCACACGTTGCCACTCTGGCTCTGCCCTGAACCGTTGAGCGTGCCCAGCTTGGCGCCGTCCCACCAGACCTCGATGCCGTTCGAATTGCCCGTGACGCCGGCGCGCGGCGAGTACCAGAGCCCGATCTCGTAGCCCGCGCCGGCCGTGGTCAGCACGGTTTGCCACATCGAGCTGTTGCCGGTGGTGTCCAGTTCGACAAAGTTGGCGCCGTCCTGTGCCGCGCCGGTGTTGTTGTTGCGCAGTTCGATGCCGGCGCTGCCGCCCTGCCAGCCGACCAGCGAGCTGTAAATGCCATAGGTGCCGGTCGTTTGCAGGTTGGCTTCGAAGCTGCCGTTGATGAGGCCGGCCTGTGCCGAGAAGGTGGCCAGCAGGGCCGCGCAGGCAGCGGCAAAGCTGTGCTTGGTGAACATGTGATGGAGTCCCAACGGTTTGATTTGAGTCGTCCGGCATCTGTGACCAAACGTGTATCGAGAGTGTGCGCAAGCACAGCCGATGCAGCGCCCCCCGGCCTGGGTGGTTTGTGCGAAGTGCCCGTGACCGACTACCGGTCCAGCAGTTCGGCCGCCTTGCGGGCGTCTTCGGCGCTCAGTTCGGTCTGCACCGGCTGGGGTGCCAGGAAGGTGCGCCGCAGGGCCAGCACACCGGCCAGCAAGAGCGCCGCGGGCCCCAGCCACAGCAGCAGGGTGCTTGCCTTCCAGGGCGGGCGGTAGCGCACGAAGTCTCCGTAGCGCTCGCTCATGTAGGCCACCACCTGTTCGGAACTGCGGCCCGCGCGCAGTTGCTCGCGCACCTGGTTCTTCAGGTCCATGGCCAGGTCGGCGTGCGAATCGGCCAGGCTCTGGTTCTGGCACACCAGGCAGCGCAACTCGGCTGCAAGGGCCTGCACCCGGGCCTCCAGCACGGGGTCGGCGGCCGTGTCCTGCGCTGGCGCGGCGCGCGCTGCGCAGGCCACCGCGCAGACCACGAGGCAAAGTGCAGTCGGCCAGCCGCGCCAACGCCGCATGGCTCAGCCCTGCAGCCGCTGCAGCAGCGGCCCCAGTTCCCGCTCCCAGACCTCTTGCGTCAGCGGGCCCACGTGCTTGTGGCGGACCACGCCCTGCCGGTCGATGACAAAACTTTCGGGCACGCCGTAGACGCCATAGTCGATGCCGACGCGGCCGTCGCGGTCCACGGCTGTGGCCAGGTAAGGGTTGCCCAGCCGCAGCAGCCACTCCGACGCATGGCGCGGGTCGTCCTTGTAGTTCAGGCCCACCAGCGCCACGCCCTGGTCCCTGGCCAGCTGCACCAGTAGCGCATGCTCGTCACGGCAGGGTCCGCACCAGGAGGCCCACACGTTCAGCACCCAGACGCGGCCACGCAGGTCCGCCGCGGTGACCTGTCGCTTGGCGTCATCCAGTTGCGGCAGCGCGAAGGCCGGTGCGGCCTTGCCGATGAAGGGCGATGGCACTTCTGTCGGCTTGAGCGTCAGTCCGACGCCCAAAAGGCCCGCCAGCCCGGTAAACAGCAGCAGTGGCAACAGGTAGCGGCTCTTCATGCCGACGACTCTTGCGTGTGCCGGCGAACGGCGGCCTGGCTGTCGGTGGCCGCCGCGGACACGCGGTAGCGCCGGTCCGCCAGGGCCAGGCCTCCGCCCAGCGCCATCAGCAGGGCGCCAGCCCACACCCAGTCCATGAAGGGCTTGACCTGCACGCGCAGCGTCCAGGTGTTGGCGTCCAGCGGTTCGCCCAGGCTGACGTAGAGGTCGCGCCACGGACCCACGTCGATGGCTGCTTCGGTCATGGGCATCTGCCGCGCCTTGTACAGGCGCTTCTCGGGCGTCATCACGAAGGCCTGGGCGCCTTCGCGCTGCACGTCCAGCCACGCCCGCACGGCCACGTAGTTGGGCCCCGTGCTTTCACGCACGCCCTGGAAAGTGAAGCGCCAGCCGGCGACTTCCACATGGTCACCGACGGCCATCTTCACGTCGCGCTCGGTCTCGTAGCCGCGCACCAGGGTCACACCCACCACGAAGACGCCCACGCCCAAGTGGGCGATGACCATGCCCCAGAAACTGCGGCTGGCGCGGGCCAGTTGCGACACGCCGCCGCGGCTGCGCTGGACCAGCAAGGCGGCCGTGCAGGTGAACACCCAGGCCGCCAGCAACAGGCCCGCGGCCACGCCCCAGCTGAAGCGGCCGCTGGCAAAGGGCAACAGCAAGGCGGCCGCGCTGCTGGCCAAGGCGGGCCCACGCAGGCGAGCGGCCAGATCGGCCGCGGAGGCGGACTTCCAGCGCACCAGCGGCCCCACGCCCATCAGCAGGATGACGGGCGCCATCAGCGGCACGAACACGGCCTCGAAGTAGGGCGGCCCCACGGAGATCTTGCCCAGGCCCAAGGCGTCCAGGGCCAGGGGGTAGAGCGTGCCCAGCATCACCGCGCCCAGCGCCGCAGCGAGCATCACGTTGTTGCCCAGCAGCACCGTCTCGCGCGACAGACGGTCGAAGCGGCCGGCGAAGCCCACCGTGCGCGCACGCCAGGCAAAGAGCGCCAGCGATCCACCGATCACCAGCCCCAGGAAGCCCAGGATGAAGATGCCGCGTGCCGGGTCCGTGGCAAAGGCATGCACCGACGTCAGCACGCCGGAACGGACCAGGAAGGTGCCCAGCAGACTCAGGCTGAAGGCCGCGATGGCCAGCAGCACGGTCCAGGCCTTGAAGGCGCCGCGCTTCTCGGCCACGGCCAGCGAATGGATCAGCGCCGTGCCGGCCAGCCAGGGCATGAAGGACGCGTTTTCCACCGGGTCCCAGAACCACCAGCCGCCCCAGCCCAGCTCGTAGTAGGCCCAGCCGCTGCCCAGCGCAATGCCCAGGGTCAGGCAGGCCCAGGCCGCCGTCGTCCAGGGGCGGGACCAGCGGGCCCAGGCGGCGTCCAGCCGCCCGCCCAGCAAGGCGGCCACGGCAAACGAGAAGGCCACGGCAAAGCCGACGTAGCCCATGTAGAGCAGCGGCGGATGGAAGACCATGCCCGGGTCCTGCAGCAGCGGGTTCAGGTCTCGCCCGTCCAGCGCCGGCGGCACCAGCCGCGCAAAGGGGTTGGACGTGAGCAGCACGAAGAGCAGGAAGCCCATGCTGATGAGGCCCATGGTGGACAGCACACGCGCCACCATGGGCAGGGGCAGTTCGCGTGACAGCAGGCTCACCGCCAGCATCCAGCCCGAGAGCATGAACACCCACAGCAGCATGGAGCCCTCGTGGCTGCCCCAGGTGGCCGCCAGCCGGTAGGCCAGCGGCAGGTCGGTGTTGGAGTTGGCGGCCACGTTGACCAGGCTGAAATCGCCCTGCGCAAAGCTGGCCATGAGGCTGAAGAAGGCGAAGCCCACGAAGAGGGCCTGCACCTGCGCGGCCGGGCGCGCGAGCTGCATCCAGGCCACCTGGCCGCGCGCGGCACCCACCATGGGCAGCACGGCCAGGGCCAGCGCCACGAAGAGCGCCAGGATCAGGGAAAAGTGTCCGAGTTCGGGCAGCACGGTGCTCAGGACTGCGGTGCAGGCCAGGCGGACGGGACGTGGAGCGCAGGCGCGTTCATGGCGACGGGTTCTGCAATCGGCATGCCCGCGTCCACCGCCGCCGCCTGCCCCTGCGCGGCTGCGCGGCGTTCCCGCATGTGGCTCAGGATTCCTGGAAACGGGATTGCAGCTGAAGTCACCGGGGGTCACCGGGCCCTTGTGGACCCGTCGCGGAAGAACACGCGGCTGACATAGGCGGCCACGGCATCCACCTCGGCCGGCTGCAGCACGTGCTGCCAGGCCGGCATGCTGGTGCCGGGCAGGCCTTCGCGGATGCGCTGCCGCAGCAACCCTGCCGGCATGCTGCTGGCCGTGTACTGCGTCAGGTCCCGGGCCTTGGGTTCCATGAACTGGCCGATCCAGTTCTTGCCCGTGCCGTCGCCGCCATGGCAGAAAGCGCAGTTGGCCTGGAAGAGACGCTCGCCTTGCTGCTGCGCCGCCGTCAGGCCCGACACACGCGGCACCACCTCGTGCTTGGCATAGACGCTGGCGCTGCTGACCGCGTCCACGGGCACTTCCTGGGCCTGGCCCGGCACGAAGCCGACGCGCGGAAAGGACACCGGGCGCGACGTCCACACCGGTCCTTCGTCCTGCACATGCGCCCGGTCATGGCAGCTCACGCAGGCGCTCAGGTACAGCTGCCGGCCGGCGCGCAGTTCAGGGCTCATGGTGTCGGTGGCTGCGTCCAGTGCCACCTGCCCGCGTGCGAAGGGAAAGGCGGCTGCGTGGCGCTCGTGGTCGGGCCAGCCGTTGGCCGCGGTGTGGTACGCCGTGTTGGGGGCCTGGCGGCGCACGAATTCGGCTTCCACGAAGGCGGCCACCGCCTGCATCTCGCGGTCGGACAGGATGCCCTTGAAGGACTTCATCGCCGTGCCAGGACGGCCCTGCAGCACGGCACGCGTGATGTCATCCAAGCCCAGGCCGCCCGCGGTGAAGTCGCGTGGCTTGGGGCTGAGGTAGGTGCTGGCCAGGGTGCGGGCGTCGCCGGCATAGCCGTGGCAGAAATAGCAGCGGAAGTTGTAGATGGCGCGGCCCTGTTCCTGCACGGCGGACTGGCGCAGCGCGCGCGCGCTGCCCGCCAGGGCCAGCAGGCACAGCAGGGCCGCGGCCACGGCCATCGACAGGCTGCGCCGGTCGGCCATCAACGGCTGGCGCTGGGCTGGCCCACGATGAAGGCCTGGAAGACGAACTCGGCCACGTCCGCCATCTGCTGCGGCGTGGCCACCTGCTTCCAGGCCGGCATCTCGCTGCCGAGCCGGCCTTCGCTCACGGCGGCGTACAGCGCCAGGCGGTTGAAGCGCGCGCGCGAACTGTCGTCGATGAAGTTGCGCGGCTTCGGGTTGATGAAGTACGCGCGCGGGCCGGCGCCATCGCCGCGTGTGCCGTGGCAGGTGGCGCAGTTGGCGTTGTAAAAGGCACCCCCGCGCTTGCTGTCTCCCTTCAAGCCGTTGGGGAGACCGGCCGTCATGTCGACAGTCGCGAGGGTGGAACCGGTGTCGGCCTCGCGGCCGCCGTGGGCTCGGGTGCCGGAGATCACGTGGCCGGCCGCGACGGCCTGGCCCATCACGAAGCGCTGGTGAACATAGTCCGCCAGCTTGCCGATGTCGCCTTCTGAGAGCTGGCTCTTCCAGGCCACCATGGCCGTGCCGGCCTTGCCATGCGCAATGACGGACGCAATGCGCTGCGGGGTCAGTTCGGCGCGCGAGGCGGCCGATGTGAAGTCGCGCGGCAGCGTGCTCAGCGAGCCCGCGGCGCGGCTCTTGCCGTCGCCCTTGTCGCCATGGCAGACGCTGCAGTAGTTGTGATACAGCGCCGCGGCGTCGGTCGCGGCCAGGGCCCAGGGTCCCCAGGACAAGAGCGCTGCCCAGGCCATGAAGGCGGCCAGTCGGGCCAGGATCGGTTTCGTCATCGCAGCGTCTCCAGGTCTTGGCGTGCGCAGGGCAGATCCGGGCCTTTGCAGCAACTTCCTTGCCATTGGTTTTTCGGCATCGGCTTCCCGGCATTGGCATGCGGCTTGCAGCCAGAGGCCCTGCCAAGCATCGACAACCTCAACAGACCCAGGAGTGATTCCCGTGACGACTTCATTTGCGAGACAGGCCGTTCTCACTTTCGGCATTGCCGTGGCCTTCAGTGGCGCGGCCTTGGCTGCGGACGGCAAGGCCGTCTATGACAAGACCTGCTCCGTGTGCCATGCCAGCGGCGTGGCCAATGCCCCCAAGTTCGCCGACAAGGCGGCCTGGGCACCGCGTGCAGCCACCGGCAAGGACGCGCTGCTGGCCAGCGTGCTGAAGGGCAAGGGCGCGATGCCGCCACGTGCCGGCAATGGCGAACTCAAGGACGACGAGTTGAAGGCCGCCATCGACTTCATGGTCGCGGCCGCCAAGTGAGCTGACACCGATGCGTGCCAGCGCCAGCGAAGGCCGGGGCCCGTGTGCCCGGGCTGCTGGCGCGCTGGTCGCGTTGGGTCTGCTGGCCTTGTTGCTGGTGGGCTGCGGCGCGCCGCCTGTGGCGCCACCCGGCGCGGCGCCGCGTGAACTGGTCTTTCCATCTGCGCCCGAGGAGCCGCGCTTCGTGTTCGAGCGCAGCATCCGCAGCAGCGCCGACATCCTGCCCGACGAACGCGCCGGCGAATTGCGCCGCCTGGTCACGGGTGAAGACGCGCGCGGTGAGCCGCTGTCCAAGCCCTATGCCGTGGCCGTGACCCAGGGCCGCATCTACGTGAGCGACACGGTGTCGCGCTTCGTGCGGCTCTACGATGTGCCACAGGGCAAGCAGTACCGGATCGGTGACGACGAAGGCCCGGGGCAACTCATCAAGCCCATCGGTCTGGATGTCGACGCAGCGGGCAACCTGTACGTGGCCGACATCGGCGCCAAGGCCATCGTCGTCTTCGGGCCCGACCGTGCCTTCCTGCGCCGCATAGGCGGCGACAAGTGGTTCTCCCGTCTGTCCAGTGTCACGGTGGACCCTTCGGGCCAGCGTGTCTACGCGGTGGACCTGGGCGGCGTCACGTCCGACCAGCACCGCGTGCGGGTGTTCGACGCCAAGAGCGGTGAACACCTCATGGACATAGGCAAACGCGGCAGCGGGCCGGGCGAATTCAATCTGCCGCGCGACCTGGCGATCGGCCTGCAGGGGCGCCTGTACGTGGTGGACGGCGGCAACTTCCGCGTGATGGTGTTCGACCGCGACGGCCGCCACCTGCACAGCTTCGGCAGTGTGGGCAAGCAGTACGGCCAGTTTGCGCGGCCCAAGGAAGTGGCCGTGGACCGCGAAGGCAATGTCTACGTGGTGGACGCGGCCTTCGGCAACTTCCAGATCTTCAACCCGGCTGGCGAACTGTTGCTCTTCGTGGGCGAGCGCAGCGAACGCGACGGCCCGGCCAGGTACATGCTGCCTTCGGGCATTGCCGTGGACGAAGACGGCCGTGTCTACGTGGTGGACCAGTGGTTCCGCAAGATCGACGTCTACCGCCCCGCGGCGTTGAAGGCCGAGCAGGGCTACCTGGGCCGCCGCGCGCTGCCGGCGCCTGTGGCACCGGCCTCGACGCCTGCGCGCTGAGGGCCGGACCAGGACCATCGACGGACACGCCTTCCCGTTCCCGGGAATGCGGCCAGACCCGATTTCCCGCTGCCGGGAGCTTCCCACCGGGCAAGCCCTGCTACAGGCCGGGCCGTGCGCAATGGCACGTTTTCTGCAGAACAGCCCCTGTCAAGCAGGGCATTGGGGAGTGCGCGGCCTGACGACTGTTCAACCAACTTTGAAGAGGCGACAACATGACACTGCCATGGCTGACGCGCCGCACGAGGTGGGGAGCAGCGTCCGCATTCGCGGCGCTGCTGCTGACTTGGAGCGGCTCGGTATTTGCGCAGGCCGGCCCGACCACGGGCATCGCTGCCACCCGCCACAACCTGGGTTCCGGACCCGGCATCAGCGGCCGCAACCAGGTCTCCGACACCGCGGAAATCTGCGTCTTCTGCCACACGCCACACGGCGGCAGCACCGATGCACCGGTGCCGCTGTGGAACAAGCGCCTGGGCACCAACGGCACGCCGGCCGGCGGCGGTTCGTACACCACGTACGACACGCTGCAGACACCGTCCCTGGACGGCACGGTGGCACCGGTGGGTTCGATCTCGATGGCCTGTCTGTCCTGCCACGACGGTACACAGGCGATGGACAACGTGATCAATGCGCCGGGCTCCGGCGGCCTGGTGGCTGACGGTGGCGGCAACGACGGGCGGGCCTGGTCGTGGACCGGCAGCACCGTCAACACCGCGGGCCGCCTGTCCAGCGGCGCGGCCCTGATCGGCACCGACCTGTCCAACGACCACCCGATCGGCATCCAGTACTGCGGCGGCGGCTTGTCCGGCAGCGGCACCGCGGTTTCCGGCACCTGCCGTGACGGCGACTTCCGGCAGCCGGAGACGCAGCTGATCAACGGCAACCAGATCTTCTGGGTGGACACCGGCGGCGCAGGCAAGCAGCGCACCGACCTGCCGCTGTACCAGCGCGCCACCGGTGGCCTGGGCCCGATGGTGGAGTGCGCCAGCTGCCACGACCCGCACGTGTCGCAAGGCCAGGCCGGCCCCACGGGCACGGGCCAGGTGGCTGGTGAGACCTTCCTGCGGGTCTCCAATGCGTCCAGTGCCGTGTGCACGGCCTGCCACGTGAAGTGAGCTGACATCCACTCTTCAAGTTGCATCTGCCCATGAAGTCACCGGAAGAAGTGACCTGCAGGGCCGGCCCTGGCTGGCCTTGCTCCCCGTCCATTGCTGACAAGACCCAAGGACATGCCATGACCACCTTCCGACGACCGCAGCTTGCGCTGGCTGCGCGGGTGGTGGCCGCCATCATCGGCGTCACCGACCTGGCGGCCCTGGCGGCAGAGCCCGTCCCGATGGCGGCGTCGGCCGCACCGCTGGCCACGCCGGCCGCAGCGTCCACCCGCGCACTGACGCTCTTCGCCCAAGTGGGCGACACCGTCATCAGCGGTGCCGACTACCAGCGCGCCCTGGCCGTGGCCATGCGCAAGAAGTACTACCACGCCAAGCCTCCGGAAGCGGAATACGCCAGGTTCCAGCGCGAGGTGGGTGACGAGGTGGTGGACCGCGTGCTGCTGCTGGCGGAAGCCAGGAAGCGCGGCGTGCAACCCGACCGCGAGCGCATCAAGGCCGCCGTGGCGGGCTACGACCAGCAGTACAAGGGCCGCGCCAACTGGTCTGCCAACCGCGACAAGATGTTGGCGGCCGTGGTGCCGCAGTTGGAGCGAGACAGTCTGCTCGAACGCCTGGAGAAAGTGGTGCGCGCCGTGCCCGAACCGGCCGAGCCCGTGGTCCGCGCCTTCTACGAGCAGAACAAGCCCTTGTTCGTGGAGCCGGAACAGATCAAGCTGCGAGTGATCGTGCTGCGCGTCGACCCCAGCCGGCCGCAGTCTGCCTGGAACAGCGCCAAGGCCGAGGCAGTGCAGATCCACAAGCGTGTGCTGGCGGGCGCCGATTTTGACGACCTGGCGCGGCTGCACTCCAACGACCGATCGGCGCCGCAAGGTGGCGAGATGGACTACACCCACCGCGGCATGCTGCCCGAGGCCGTGCATGCGGTGGTGGACAAACTGGCCGTGGGCGCCGTAGCCGAGCCGGCGCAGCTGCTGGAAGGCTGGGTCCTGATGAAGCTGGAAGGCCGCCGACCGGCCCAGCAGCGCAGCTACGAGCAGGTGCGCGAGCGCGCGGGCGAGCTGTGGCTGCGCAGCGAAGGCGACAGGCGCTGGGCGCAGCTGAAGGCCGAGTTGCGCCAGGCCACGCCGGTGCGTGTCGACGAAAGCCACTATGCGCCGCTGCGCGGCCCGTCCGAGAAGCCGCGCGCCGGCTGAACGCCGCGCCACCCGCTCATTGCGGCGCTGGGGACGACGCGTGCATGCCCGACCACGACGATCCTCTTGCCGGCGCTGGTTGCGTGCGCCGCTGTCGCTGGCCATCGTCTGGCCCGCGGCGCACGGCGCTGCCTTCCTGCCCGGCGCTGAGGCCGACCCGCCCACCGGCACCGTGGTCCGGGTCCTGCCGAGCGCCTCCGAGCCGCTGCAGGGCAGCGGCATCCAATGGACGCTGGGGCCCTGGCGTAGCCAGGGCCTGCTCGCCGCAGATGCACGCAGCCTGAAGCTGGAAGCCGGCAGTCGCACGCGGCAGAACCTGCTGCTGGGCGACGTGGACCTGGCCAGCTACATCTGGCAGCCCTGGTTCGTGCAGTTGCGCCTTGGCATGGGTTTCGTAGCGGCGCAAACCCAGGGTGGGGCGCAGGGCCTGTCCACCGGCGCCTCGGGCACCACCCTCACGGGCCGGGCGGCCGTCAGCGTCTTCCCGGCCAGCCGCTTTCCCTTTGAGTTGCGGGTCGACCTGGGGGACAGCCGAAGCCATGGCGTGAACGTGGGCGGTGAATACCGATCGCAACGGCTGTCGCTCAGCCAGGGCTGGCGACCCGAGACCGGCAACGACCATGTGCAGCTGCAGCTGGACCAGAGCCAACTGGTGGACGACCGCTCACGCGACACGCTGACCACCTTCAACGCCACGGCCACGGGCCAGCGCGGGCCGCACGGACTGGAGCTGGGCGCGGGTTGGTCCGACAACATGCGCAGCGACACGGCCAGCCAGACGCAACTGGCCAACCTGTCGGGCCGGCACAGTTGGCGGCCGGCCAGCGAGCTGAATGTGGAGACGCTGGCCAGCTGGAATGAGCTCCGCTTCGCAGGTACGGGGCAGGACGGCAGCAGCGACGTGAAACAGCTTTCGAGCTTCGTCGCCTGGCGCCCGCCGCTGCAGCCCTTGCCCGGTGCAAGCCAGCCCCTGGTCACGGCGACGGCGCGCTGGGTGCAGGTGCGCGCCAGCGGGTCAGCCAGCAACACGCAGGCCGAGGCCGTCAATGTCTCGGCTGGCGTGACGCAGGAGCTGTCGCCCACCTGGCGTGGCTCGGTATCGGGGAACGCGACGCAAGTGCAGTCCGGCAACGGCGTCAACGGACATGGCCTTGGCATGCAAGGCGCCCTCACCTGGTCGGGCGAACCGAGCATGCGCTGGGGTTGGCGCTACGCACCGCAGGCGACTGCCAGCACGGGCTTCACGCGCGGCTTGCAGGGTGCGGCGCGCCAGACCCTGGGTGCGCAGGCCTCGCATGGTCTGTCGCGGGACTTCCAGTGGAGCGAGCAGGTCAGCTGGTCGGCAGGCCTGAGCCAGAGCGCGGCCGTACTGCACGAGACCGGCCAGCAAGACCACAGCCGCGCTCTCGCCCAGGGCGCCAACCTGTCCTGGCAAAGGCTGGGTGCGGACGGTGGACAGCTCTTCGCGGCGCTGTCCTACAACCAGGCGCGCAGCATGGGCGAAACGGCTGGCCTCTTCCAGCTGGTCAATGCCCAGTTCAGCCAGCGTGCTGCGTTGGGGCGCTACGCGTCGTGGTCGGCGAACCTCAGTGTCCAAGCCAGCAGCAACCGCAGCAGCCAGCTCGATGTGTTCACGGGCCAGCGCCGAGAGCAGACATCCGGTTGGCAGCACTACTACTCCGGCGCTCTGACCTATGAGAACCAATTTGCCTTTGGCGTGCCGCGCCTGCGCCACGCCGTGGTGGTCAGCGTGAGCAGCCAGCCGCTGGAGCGGCGTGCGCTGGGCGACATCGACGCGCCACGCGAACGCATCAGCGAGTCGCTGGAGACGCGGCTGGACTACGCCATCGGCCGCCTGGAGACCCGCTTGTCCCTGCGCGTGGCCCGTGTCGAAGGCCGTGTCGTGCAGGCGCTGCAGGCGCGTGCACAGCGCCGCTTCTAGGCCACGCATCTTCAAAGAGGACCGCCCTTGAAACTGCCCGTTAGCTTCCTGGCCCTGTTGGCCCTGGCCATCAGCCTGCTGTCCGGCCCGGCCGCCGCCGAGTACGGCGACGTGGTCATCAACAACTACTCCGACGCGGCGGGCATGCGGCCCGTGGTCTTTCCGCATTGGTTCCATCGCGTGCGCTTCCGCTGCAAGGTCTGCCACGCCGACCTGGGCTTCGAATTCAAGGCCGGCGGCAACCAGATCAACATGCTGAAGATCATCGACGGCCAGTTCTGCGGCTCCTGCCACAACGGCGAGCTGGCCTGGAGCGTGGAGAACTGCAACCTCTGCCACAGCGCCAAGCCTGGCACGCCCACCCAGGTGCACGAAAGCACCCTGCACAAGCTGGCGCCGCCACCACCCGCCCCGGTTCCCCAGACGGCCGCCGCGGCGTCCTCGGCCCCGGCCGCCGGCCCCAGGCCTTGAGGAGCGCTGCATGAAGACATGGATGGCCTGTGCGCTGCTGCTCCTGGGTGCCGCTGCTGCAAACGCGCAGTCCGCCAACCTGGGCAAGACGGTCTACGACGGCGGCTGCTCGGCCTGCCACGCGGTGGGTGTGCTCAACGCGCCGAAGTTCGGCGACAAGGCGGCCTGGGGGCCACGTGCCAAGAACGGCATCGACGCCCTGGTGAAGAGCGCCGTGGCCGGCAAGCCGCCCAGCATGCCGCCGCGCGGCGGGCGGCCGGACCTGAGCGAGGCGCAGATCCGCGCCGCCGTCGACTACATGATGAGCGGCGGGCAGGCCGCAGCCACCGCGGCCGCCACGCCCGCGCCCAAGCCGGCCGCGCCCGCGGCCCCGGCGCCCGCAGCAACGCCGGTGCCGAGCGCAGCGCCCGCCGTGGCGGCCGTGACATCGCCATCGCCTTCACCCGCGCCCTCGCCGGCGACCAACCCGGCGGCCGCCGCGGAAGTGAACACTTTCAACCGCCTGCTCAAGCCCCTGGGCCGCTTCAACCGGCCGGCCGTGGAGTCCGGCATCCACGACCCGGCCAACGACATGACCTTGCAGCTGCAGCCGCCCACCACGGCGTTCGGCCCGCTGCCCAAGAGCCTGGCCGGCAACCACGTGGACTGGGTCAAGGCGCTGGACAGCAAGGGCATCACGCCGCGCTGGGACCGCAACGACCCGGCCGCGCCGGCCATCGTGATGGACCTGAACATCGTGCGCGAGGTGAAGGGCTCGATGCCCGACGTGGTCTACCCGCACAAGCAGCACACGGAATGGCTGGACTGCAGCAACTGCCACCCCAAGATCTTCGTGCCGCAAAAGGGCGCCAACCAGATCAGCATGGCCAGCATCTTGCTGGGTCAGAAGTGCGGGGTGTGCCATGGCAAGGTGGCCTTCCCAGTGTCCGAATGCCGGCTCTGCCACTCACGCAAGAAGAGCGTGGCCACCGTGGCTGGGGACAGCAAGCCGTGAACGCGCGAGCCTTGGTGGCGTCGTCGCTGGCCCTCGCCCTGGTCGCTGGGCCCGTCTGGGCTGACGAGACACGCGCCCAGGTGGAGCAGCGCGTGAAGCTGGCGGCCAGGCTGCTGGCGGATTCGCCCGCCGCGCAGCGCATCGTGTCCAGCGGCAACCCGCAGGCCGTGGGTCACCTGGACGAAGGCCGCCTGCACCATGCGCTGGCCGAGGACGCGCTGGCCCGCGGCGACTTGGCCGCGGCCCGGCACGCGGTCGACGAATCGCTGCGCCACATGGGCATGGCGCGGCGCATGGTGCCCGATGCGCTCGCCCGCCTGGCCGCTGCCCGGCTGCGCCAGGAACAGATGCTGGCCTCGCTGGACCGCGTGGTGGACGCCTGGCCCACGCGCCTGAATCCCGAAGAGCCCATGGACGGTGACTTGTTCTCCGCGCTCGGCCTGATGGCCACCGCGCGCAACTTCGCAGCGGAAGGCCAATTCGATGAAGCGGTCCACACGCTGGTCGCCGCCGAGCGCCACTTGCTCGCCGGCATGAAGCGCGTGCTCACCGGGCGCGAGGTGGACTACACCCTGCGCGTCAGCACGCCAGAACAGGAATTCGAGCTGGAGCTGCAACGTCACCAGGGTCTGAGCGAACTGGTGCCGATGGCGGTGGCCGAATTGCGCCCTGTGGGCGAAGCAAGCCAACTGATCGTCCGCTACGGCGACACCAGCCGCAGCCTGCGTGCCCAAGCCCAGCAGCAGGCGGCTGCAGGCGACACCCGGGCGGCGCTCGCCCACATCCGCAACGCCATGCTGTATTTGCAGCGCGCGCTGCAGGCCGCGGGCGTGGCCCTGCCTGCGACTACAGGGAGTTCTCCATGACCACCACTTGGCGCGCTTGCTGCGCTGCGCTCACGTGGGCCCTGCTTGGGACCGGCGGCTGGGCTTGGGCGCAAGACCGCGATCAGCTCGAGCGCCGCCTGCAGTCCGTCGGCACCCTGATCGAATCCAGCTCCGCTGCCAAGCAGATAGAAACCAGCGGCGACCCCGCCGCGCGCGAAAAGCGCGACAACGCGCGGCTCATCCACCGCGAAGCCGCGGCCACGCTGCAAGGAGGCGACGCACCCGCCGCAGCGCGCCTGCTGGACCAGGCTGCGCGCGAAATGATGAACGGCGCGCGCCTGGCCAAGCCCGAACAGGTCAACGGTGCCAAGGCGCAGCGCGACTTCGACGCGCGGCTGGACAGCGCGCGCGCCTTGCTCACCGCGCAGCAGCGCATCACCGCCGAGAAGAGCGCCGGCCCCGACGCGCAGGCGGCCACGAAGCAGATCGAAGCACTCATCCGCGACGCTGAGCGCCACGCCGCAGCAGGCCACATCGAGCAGGCCCGCCCCCTGGTGGACCGCGCCTACCTGACGGCGCGTGTGTCCATCGAGACCTTGCGCCGCGGCGACACCCTGGTGCGATCGCTGCACTTCGCCAACAAGCGCGAGGAGTACGACTACGAGATCGACCGCAACGAAACCCACCGCATGCTGATCCAGGTGCTGCTGGCCGACCGCAAGGACGCCGCGCCGCTGATGCAGCCTTTCGTCGAACGATCCACCGTGCTGCGCAAGGACGCCGAGGGCCTGGCGGCCCAGGGCGATCACGCGGCCGCCATCCAGCGGCTGGAAGACGCCACGCGCGAGCTGGTGCGGGCCATCCGCGCCGGTGGCATCTACATCCCCGGCTGAGCTTCAGCAGTGCATGAGGCGCTATGTGCGGCGAACGGTCCTGTTGCTGATGGCGGTGTGCGTGGTGCTCACCGCCTGGGCCGCGCCGGGCCTGTGGCGCCGGCTGGAAGCCGACGGCCTGCACGACCCCAAGGGCCCCGGCATCACCCAGCTGCAGCAGCCCGGCGAGGCCCTGGACACGCTGCCGCCCGACACGGCGGGCAACCTGGTCAGCTGGGTCAAGGCCATCGACAGCGGCGCCATCAACCCACGCACCAACCTGTTCCCGGAAACCACGGTTCGGGTGCTGGACCAGGACATCATCATCGCCAAGTACGGGTCCCTGCCGGCCGTGAAGTTCCCGCACCGCCAGCACACGCTGTGGCTGGACTGCGCCAACTGCCACGACCAGCTGTTCAAGCCCAAGATCGGCGCCAACAAGTTCAGCATGACGGCCATCCTGAACGGCGAACAGTGCGGGCTGTGCCATGGCGCGGTGTCCTTCCCGCTGACGGAGTGCAACCGCTGCCACAGCGTGTCCAACGCGGTGCTGCGCGCGCAGGAGCGCGCCGCGACCGCCGCCGCCGCTGTGGCTGCCTCTGCCGCTGGAGCCCGCCCATGAAGCGCGGACTGGCTCTGCTGGCGCTGCTGCTGCTGCCGCTCACGCTGCAGGCCGAGTACGGTGATGTGGTCATCAACAAGCGGTCGGACGCCAACGGCGTGCGGCCCGTGGTCTTTCCGCACTGGTTCCACCGCATCCGCTTCCGCTGCAAGGTCTGCCACCAGGAACTGGGCTTCAAGATGCGCGCCGGTGCCAACGACGTGCAGATGGCCGACATCCTGGACGGCAAGTTCTGCGGTATGTGCCACAACGGGCAGATCGCCTGGGGGCCGGAGCGCTGCGACCTGTGTCACAGCGGCTTGCCCAAGACGCCACCGGGCATCCAGGGCGGCGCGCAGACCTCGGGGCCGGGGCGGTGGTGATGCGTGCCCTGATGCTGTTGCTGGTCGCGCTGTGCGCAGGTTGCGCCAGCTCAGACGTGGTGCGCGGCCGCCTGCACTACGGCATGGACGACGCGCCTGAAGGCCAGCGGCTGCTTTGGCCGGCCGCCCCAGAAGTGCCGCGTTATGCCTACACTGGCACTCTGGTCGGCGAGCCCAACTTCCAGCGCGAGGGCAGCACGGGAATGGTCGCCTTCGGCCGCTGGCTGGTGGGACTGGATGCCGCGCCCGAGTCACCCCGCGTGCTGCAACGGCCCAGCGTGGTGCTGGGCGACGACGCTGGCCGGCTGTACGTCAGCGACACCAGCCGCCAGGCGGTTTTCGTCTTCGATGAGCGCGCGGGTGAGCTGCTGCTGTGGGACCAGGCCGAAGGCCAGCGGCGCTTCGTGTCGCCGGCGGGCCTGGCCCTGGGACCGGGGCGTCTCTTCGTGGCCGACGCCGACCTGGCCGCGGTGTTCGTGCTGGACTTGCAGGGCCAGCCGCTGGCGCGCTTCGGCCAGGGCCTGCTGCAGCGGCCCACGGGGCTGGCGCGTGATGCGGCCAGTGGCCAGCTCTATGTGGCCGACACACAGGCCCACGACATCAAGGTCTTCAGCGACAGCGGCGAATTGCTGCATGTCATCGGCCGCCGCGGCACCGGCCCGGGTGAGTTCAACTTCCCCACGCACCTGGCCTTTGCCGGTGGCGAGCTCTACGTGACCGACACGCTCAACAACCGCGTGCAGGTCTTCGGTGCGGGCGGGCAACTCGTCACCCGCCAGTTCGGCGAGCGGGGCCTGCAACTGGGCAACCTGGTTCGCCCCAAGGGCGTGGCGGTGGACGGTGAAGGCAATGTCTACGTGGTGGAGAGCTACTACGACAGCCTGCTGGTGTTCTCACCGCGCGGCGAATTCCTGCTGCCCATCGGCGGCACCGGCACCGCCACCGGCCGCTTCTACCTGCCCGCGGGCGTGTGGGTGGACGGCCGCAACCGCGTGCACGTGGCCGACATGTTCAACGGCCGCGTGGTCACCTTCCAGTTCCTGGGGGGCAGTTGATGCGCACTTGTTTTCGCGCCAGTTTGTGCGCCTGTCTGCAAGCCGTGTTGCTTGCTGCACTGGCCGTGCTCCTGCTGCCCGGCCGCCTGGCCGACGCGCAACGGGTTTCCGACGTGCGCGGCACGCGCCACAACCTGTCCACCAGCGGCACCGGCAGCACGCATGCAGGCACGGGTGGCACCAGCGAGGTCTGCGTGTTCTGCCACACACCGCACAGCGCCACGCGCACCGACCTGGGCGGCGGCGACCTGCGCGCGCCGCTGTGGAACCGGCGCGTGCCGGCCGGCGCGACCTACACGCCCTACACCTCGTCCACGCTGGACGCGCAGTCCATTGCCGACGGCCTGAACAGCCAGCCCGGCGGCAGCAGCAAGCTGTGCCTGAGCTGCCACGACGGCACGCTGGCCATCGGCAATGTCAACGTGCTGAACGGCCAGAGCAACGCCAGCATTCCCATGACCGGCACGGGCACCGGCGGCACCATGCCGCCGGGCCAGGGCACCACCACCGGCTTCACACGTTTCCTGGGCACGGACCTGCGCAATGACCACCCCATCAGCGTCACCTTCAACGCAGCGCTGGCGGCGCGCGACGGCGAACTGCGCAGCGTGGACGCGCAGCAGCGCTGGCCCGCCGGCACCGGCACCGTTCTGGGCCTCCGCGCACCCGGCTTCAAGCCGTTGCTGCCGCTGGAACCCACGGGCAGCGGCGGCACCGGCAACAACGGGCAGGTGCAGTGCGCCAGTTGCCACGACCCCCACATGCGCGAACTGGACAGCGCCAAGGGCAATCAGAAGTTCCTGCGCGCCCAGCGCTTCCAGGAAGCCGCGCCCAGCGCCAGCCACAACGCAGCCAGCGACATCATCTGCCTGAGCTGCCACGACAAGAACGGCAGCTTCGGTAGCTGGGCCAACTCCGCCCACGCGCGGCCGGATGTGGCCGACGAGACCTACAAGGACACGGCGGCCAGCTTGCGCGAATTCCCCTCAGGCTTGCCCGTATGGAAAGCCGCCTGCCTGAACTGCCACGACACCCACACCGTGCAGGGTGCCCGGCGCCTGACGCGCGAAGGCACCGACGGCGCGCAGGCCGGCGGCAACCCGCTGTCGGCCCGCCAGGGCGGCAACCCGGCGCTGGAGAACACCTGCTACCAATGCCACACATCCGCAGCCAAGTCGGTGCTGGCCGACGTGCTGCAGGTGCCGGACATCGAGACGCCGTTCGCCATGGCCATTCGCATGCCTATTACCACGGCAGAGCAGGGTGGCACCACCCAGGAGGTGCACGACCCCTCGTCCAGCTTCGTCGACAGCGGCGCCAACTGCACCACCGCCACCAACCGCTGCGGCGCTGACGGCCTGGAGCCGCGCAGCACGCTGGCACAGCGCCACGCGGAATGCACGGATTGCCACAACCCGCACCGCGTCATCCGCAACCGCCTGTTCAACGGCACGCCCACCGTGCCCGACACCGCCGGCACCCACCGCCACGACGAGACCACGGGCTACACGCACAGCAACCTGGCCAGCGGCGTGCTGCGCGGCAGCTGGGGCGTGGAGCCCAGCTATGCCAGCCCCTCGTTCCAGGCGCTGCCCAGCGGCTACACGGTCAAGCGCGGCGACCCGGGCAGCAGCACCAGCACGGCCGTCACGGAGACCTTCGTGACGCGCGAATACCAGGTCTGCCTGAAGTGCCACAGCGACTACGCGTACGCCGACAACAACGTCTACCCCGCTGGCACGCGGCCCACCCTGGGCCGCCTGGGGGGTACGCCGGCCGGCAGCAACAACCTCACGCAGTACACCAACCAGGCCCGGGAATTCCAGGCGCCGGCTGCGCACCAGGGCGAGGGCACCAAGCCCAACTCCGGCGCGGGCAGCAACTACCTCACCAACAACCACCGCGGCTGGCACCCGGTGATGGGGCCGACCGGCCGCAGCGCGCCCAGCGCCAGCGCCTTCCGCGCGCCCTGGGGCAATGCCATCGGCACGCAGACCATGTACTGCAGCGACTGCCACGGCGAGAACACCGGCGACACCACGGTGGTGCCCAACGGCGGCGACAACGGCTCGGCCTGGGGACCGCACGGCAGCAACAACAACTTCCTGCTCAAGGGCCAGTGGAACAGCAACGTCGGCGCCGACAACCGCGGCGACAGCGGCCCGAATGCCAACGGCCTGTGCTTCAAGTGCCACAACCCCAACACCTACGCCAACCGCAACGGCAGCGGCACCACGGGCTACTTCAACGCGGACCGCGGCAACCTGCATGCGTACCACACCGACAAGATCGGCCGCATCCGCTGCAACTGGTGCCACGTGGCGGTGCCACACGGCTGGAAGAACAAGGCCCTGCTGGTCAACCTGAACGACGTGGGCGAAGAAGCGGGGCAGCCCGCCGGCGGCAACCGCGAGTGGCGCGAGAACGCACCCTCCCAGGCCTTCAACCAGGAGCCGTACTACCTGAACAGCAAGCTCAAGGTCCGCAATTTCGCCACCAGCGGCAATTGGGTCGACACGAACTGCGGGTCCAACAACTCAGCCATCACCTTCGGCACCAACGGCAACAACACGCTGAATGGCAAGGACTGGATGAAGGACGTCTGCAACAACCCGCCATGAACAAGCTCATCGCCCACTTTGGATCGCTGCGCCACACCCTGGCGCTGATGGGCATGCTCGCCGCGGTCGTGCTGATCAGCCCCACGCGCGCGCCGCTGTCGCTGGTGGTGGCCGGCTTGGCGTTGAATCTGGTCGCGGCGCTGGTGGTGCACCCGGGGCTGCGCCGGCAGTTGCCCTTGCTGGTGGCGCACCTGGCGCTGCTGGTGCTGGTGGTGGCCATTGCGCTGGGCCGCCTGATGGCGCTGGACGCGCGCTTTGAACTGACCCAGGGCGAGTCCTTCGAAGGCGACCTGCTGGACCGCGACGCGGGCCTCTTGCATGTGAACCACCTGCAGGCGCTCAGCTTCCGCCACGACGGCTTCGAGATCGACTACGCGCCCGGCCGCAAACGCGGCGCCACGCGCAACGCCGTCACCTGGCGGGACGACGACGGCCGCAGGCAAAGCGCCGTCATCGGCGACCACCACCCGCTGGTGCTCAAGGGTCACCGCATCTACACCAGCCCCAACAAGGGCTTCGCGCCGCTGATGCGCTGGGAGCCGACGCGCGGCGCGCCCCTTCGCGGCGCCGTGCACCTGCCCAGTTTTCCCGCACAGGAGCTGCGCCAGTCGCGTGAGTGGTCCTTGCCTGGCGGGCCCGTCGTGTGGGTGATGTTGCAGGTCGACGAAGCGCTCATCGACCCGACACGCATGTCGCGTTTTGCTCTTCCTCGCGAGCCCAGGCTGGTGCTGCGCGCGGGCGACTTGCGCGCCGTGCTGACACCCGGCGACGGCCTGGACCTGCCTGGTGGCCGACTGGTCTTCGAGGACCTGCGCACCTGGATGGGCTACCGCGTGGCCTACGACCCCAGCTTGCCCTGGCTGCTGGTGTCGGCCCTGGTGGCGGCGCTGTCGCTGGGCCTGCACTACCTGCAGAAGTTCCGGCAGCAGGCAGTGCCCTTTGCCGAGCTTGAACTGGAGGCAGTGCGTGGCTGAGTCCCTGATGCTGCAAGCGGCGCTGGGCAGCTACGCTGCCGCTCTTGCCGGGCAGCGCTGGCCGAAGCGCGCGCTGGTGGTCCTGACGCTGGCGCTGCTGCTGCACGCGGCGGCGCTGGCCCTGCGCTGGCAGGCGCATGGCCACGGCCCGTTCACCACCATGCACGAGATCCTCAGCTCCAACCTGTGGAGCCTGAGCCTGGTGCTGGCGGTGTCGGCCTGGTGCCTGCGCGAGGTGCGGGCGGCGCTGCGCGTGGCAGCACCTGTGCTTGCCTTGATGGGCGTGTGGCTGCTGCTGGCCGACGCCAGGCCCGGCCACTTCCCGCCCACCTACGCCACGCCGCTGCTGTACCTGCACACGCTGGTGGGCAAGCTGTTCCTGGGACTGTTGCTGGTGGCCGTGGCCCTGGGCGGCGTGCCGCTGCTGCGCAGGACACCGCAGGGCAAACGCCTGCTGGCTGAGGCCGGCAGCGACCTGCGCCTGGACCAACTGGCATACCGCTTCGCCGCCGCGGCCTTCGTCTGCGAATGCCTGATGCTGATCGTCGGCGCCGTGTGGGCGCAGGACGCCTGGGGCCGCTACTGGCAATGGGACCCGCTGGAGAGCTGGGCCTTCGTCACCTGGCTGGGGCTGGCCGCCGCGCTGCATGCGCGCATCACGCTGCGCCCCACGCCTGCCGTGTTTGGCCTGTGGCTGATGGGTGTGTTCGTGCTGGCCTTCCTGACCTTCTTTGGCGTGCCCTTCATCAGCACCGCGCCGCACAAGGGGGCGGTCTGATGGTCCGCCCGGGCACCGTGCGCCGCGCTCGCCAGGACCACCGCCGCACCGCGGCCCTGTTGACCCTGGCCTTGATCCTGGGTGGGGGCCTTTGGCTGGACCAGCACAGCTCGTCCGCTCCTGCGGCGCCGACCGCAACGGCAACCCCGCGCTTGCCGCACCAGGCGGAAGTCACCGAACGTTTCAACCAGGCCGTCTGGATGCTGCATGCCAAGCAGTACGCGCACGCCATCACCGCGCTGCACCGCGTGCTGGCGCTGGCGCCGGGCCTGCCCGAGGCGCAGGTCAACATGGGCTATGCGCTGCTGGGCCTGCAGCGCAACCGGGAGGCCGTGTCCTTCTTTGAAGGCGCCACGGCCTTGCGCCCGGACCAGGCCAATGCCTACTACGGCTTGGCCCTGGCCTGGGAAGCCTCGGGCGACCTGGCCATGGCCAGCGGCGCCATGCGCAGCTACCTGCACCTGGCGCGCCAGGAGAGCCCGGAACACCTGAGCCGGGCGCGAGCGGCGCTCTGGGAGTGGGACGCGGCACGGGCTTCCAAACGCTGAAGTCGCCCAGGCCTGGCTGGCCGCGGACTTGCATGGCAGCACGCATGCACGCCACCCCACAGCCGCGCGCCACCGACCGCCTTCCCATTTTCGGGAAGCGGTTCCCGCCTTCGGCGAGAAAGCGCGGCCGCCGATGACCGTCTTCTGGCTCGTCGTGGCCTGCTTTGTGGTGGGCGCGCTGCTGTTCATGCTGCCTGCGCTGCTCAGTCCTCGCGAGGACGCGGTAGGCCTCGCGGGTGCCAACGCCGCCATCCACCGCGACCAATGGCGCGAGGCCGAACGCGACCTGGCGCAAGGCCTCATCAGCCTCGAGCAACTCGGGCAGACGCGGCGCGAGATCGAGCACCGCCTGCTGGAGGACACAGTGGTGTCAGAGGCGCAGACGCCTGCGCCCCCGACACCGCAGGCCGCGCGCCGAGCAGCGCTGGCCTTGGCGCTGGCCATACCCTTGGCCAGTGTGGTGACCTACCTGCAACTGGGTCGGCCGGATGCCGTGGCGCCGCAGCTCCTGTCTGCGTCCGCCGGGACGGTGGCGGCGGTTCGCCACAGCGTGAAGCCGGAACAGATCCAGCAGATGGCCGCCGCCCTGGCCGAGCGACTGCAGGCACAGCCCCAGGACCTGGAAGGCTGGTTGATGCTGGGCCGGTCCTACACCGCTCTGGGGCGTTACCCGGATGCCGTGGCCGCGTTCAGGCGTGCGTCATCGCTGAGCCCCCAGGACGCGGGCATCCTCGCCGACCTGGCCGACCTCACCGGCATGGCCCAGGGCAAGCGCCTGGCCGGCGAGCCGGCGCGCCTGGTGCAACGCGCGCTGGACATCGACCCGCGCCACGTCAAGGCCCTGGCCCTGGCCGGCAGCGTGGCCTTCGAAGCGCAGGACTATGCCGCGGCGCGGACCTATTGGCAGCGGCTGCTGGCCGTGGTGCCTGCGGAGTCGCCCATGGCGCGGTCCATGCAGGCCAGCATTGCAGAGGCCACGCGGCTGGATGCGGGCGATGCACATGCAGCCGCAGCACCCGCGGCCACGAAGTCGATTGCCGGCGAGGTGCGCATCAGTGCCAAACTGCAGAAGCTCGTCGAACCCGGCGCCACGCTCTTTGTGTTCGCGCGTGCGGTGCAAGGACCGCGCATGCCGCTGGCCATCCTGCGCCTGCCCGCGCAGGCCGGGCCGCAGCGCTTCACGCTGGACGATTCGCAGGCCATGGCGCCGAACCTGAAGCTGTCCGGGTTTGATGCCGTGGTGGTCGGCGCCCGCATCAGCAAGAGCGGCCAGGCCACGCCGCAGCCGGGCGACCTGGTGGGTCAGAGCGTTCCGCTGGCACCCGGCGTGCAGGGACTGACGCTGCTCATCGACCATGTGCAGCCCTAGCGTTCACCAAAGCACGCGCTTGTGGCGGCTGGCACCGGGGCGGACAATGGCAACAGTCGTCTGCCGTTCCCAACCATGAAAAAGCTGCGTATCGCTCTCCTTCTGTGGACCTGCCTGGCGGGAGGAGCAGCCGGTGCCCAGCCCGCGGCCGGCGATGCTGCCCTTGACGAGGCCCGCAAGGCGGCGACCGAACTGGTGACCAGCACCCGCGGCGAACTGGTCAAGGCCATCGAGAACAGCGGCCCGCTGCGCGCGGTGGTCGTCTGCAAGTACACAGTGCCCGAGATCGCGTCGGCCGTGTCGCGCAAGTACGGTGCGCGCGTGACGCGGGTGTCCCTGGCGCCGCGCAACCCGGCCCTGGGCTGGGGCGACGCCTGGGAGCAGAAAACGCTGATGGCCTTTGAAGACCGCGTGAGCCGCGGTGAGAAGGCCGAAGGCATGGAGTTCCACGAAGTCGTGACCGAACCCGCCGGCAAGTTCATGCGCTACATGCGCGTGCTGCCCCAGGCGCCGGTGTGCATGTCCTGCCACGGCCCGGCCGAGCAGATGTCGGAGTCCATCCGCAACCAGCTGGCGCACGACTACCCGCATGACAAGGCCACGGGCACGGCGCTGGGCAAGGTGCGCGGCGCCGTGACCTACAAGAAGCCCCTCTGAACCTGCCGCCGAGCACCCCAGCCCTACAGGGGCGGGGCGTCCTTCAGGAACGCCTTGGCGTCGGCATGTCCCTGGTTCGCGGCGCGTTCGATCCACTTGCGGGCCTCGCGTGCGGACTGGGTGACCCCGCTGCCGGTGAGGAAGAGAATGCCCAGGCTGTACTGCGCGTCGGCGTGCCCCTGGCGCGCGGCTTCAAAGTACCACTGGGCGGCGACGCGCTGCCCGTCTTGGTTGTCAGGCAGTTTGGCCAGACCGTAGGCATACATGTTGCCTAGGTTGAACTGGGCCTCGGCCAGGCCTTGGCGGGCGGCACGGTCGAACCACTGCAGGGCCAGCTCGTCGCTCTCGCGCACGCCATGGCCGTGGTAGTACAGGGTGCCCAGCCGGGTCTGCGCTTGCGGATCGCCAGCCCGGGCCAAGGGTTCCAGCAGCCTGACGGCTGTCGGGTAGTCTTTGCGGTGGATGGCGGCCGCGGCGTCCTGCAGCGTGTCGCTGTGCGCGGGCAGGCCAAGGAGTGAAAGGCTCAGGGCGACAAGTGGGATGCTGATTTTCAAGGCCAATCTCCAGGGTGTGCGTGGGAGCGATGCAATCGCCGTTCCCGCACGGGTCGGCTTGCGCGCATGACGGACGCCGAAGCGCCCCTGCCGCTGTCGCGCAGCCTGCGTGCGCGCGGCCTGCTGGCCACGTTGGCCCTCCTGGCCTACCTGCTGGGCGCGGGCCTGTACATCGCGGGCGAGCGCGGCAGCACGGTGGCCAGCATGGAATCACTGGAGCGCCTGGCCCAGCACGAGAAGGCCCTGGCGCTGACGGAAGCCGCGGTGGCGGGCGCCCTGGTAGACGCCAGCGAAGCCAGCAACGCGGGCCAGGGCGAGCCCACGCCTGTGGCCGAGCTCAGCCTGTACATGGAGTCCTGCGGCAAACTGTTCGAACAGCTCAGCGAACACGACCCGGGCTCCGTGCGCCTGTACCGCGCCATCGAACGCAGCTATGCCGCCCTGCAGGCACGGCCCGTGCGGGTCGCCTGGATCGACCTGCGCGAATCGCTTCACCGCGCATCGGACGAGTTGGACATCCGGCACAAGCAGCTCATTGCGCAGCGCGAGCAACTGAGCACCGCCTTCTACCGGCAGTACGACGCAGTCACGGTGGAGTCGCTGCTGCTGGCCACCGTGGGGCTGGTGGCCTTCGGTTCGCTGGCGGCGTGGTTTTTCGCGCGGCTGGCGGGTGATGTGCGCCGCTTGCAGCAACACGCCCTGGCCATCGTGCGGGGTTCACGCGGCGTGGCGCTGCAGGTCCACCGCGAAGACGAACTCGGTCGCCTCATGCACGCAGTCAACCGCATGGCCGCCGATCTGGACGAACGCGAAAAGCAGTTGCAGCTGGAGGCGCAGCGGCGCTCGCACCACGACAAGATGAGGGCCGTCGGCGCACTGGCCGCTGGCGTGGCCCACGAAGTCAACAACCCGCTGGCCGTCATCAGCGGCGTGGCGGAGGAACTGGGCGACCCGACCCTCCCGCCCACCGCCCAGCGCCTGCAGGAAAGCGCGCAGCTGATCCTGGCGCAAGCCCAGCGCGCCGGGCAGGCCGCGCGGCAGATCGCGGAAGTGGCGTCGCCCCAGCCTGCGGAGCTGGACTGGGTGGATTTGAACGCCCTGCTGCGGCAGGCCGTGCAACTGCTGGGTTACGACAAGCGCTACCGGCGCATCACCTTTGCACTGGCCACCGACCCGGCTCTGCCGGCCGTCCGCAGCTCGGCGCAGGCGCTGCAGCAGGTGCTGATGCAGCTGCTGTCCCTGTTATGCGATGCGCTGGCCGCGCGCGACGCGCGGCCCGACGACGTCCACCTGGAAACGCGCACCGCTGACGCGGGCGGTCTGCTGATCCAGATCCAGTTCCCCGAGGTGCTGGACTTCAGCCGTGGCGAAGTGCAGCGCAGCCTGTTGCTGTGCCGCGCCACGGTGGAGCCTTTGCGGGGGCGCCTTGCGTTCGGTCAAGTGGACGGGCCCAGTCAGCGCATCCAATTGAGTCTGCCCGCCGATGCCGGTGAAGACAAAGGATGAGTGCCATGCCCGAGCTGTCCGTGCTCGTTGTCGATGACGAGCCCGCAGTTCGGCAGGTGCTGTCGGCCGCCATCTCGCGCGCCGGGTATGCCGTGGACGCAGCGGGTTCGGCAGGCGAAGCCCTCAACAAGCTGGACGCCACGCCCTACGACGTGGTGCTGTCCGATGTGTTCATGCCGGTCATGGACGGCATCGAATTGCTCAAGCAGGCGCGTTCCCGTGGCCATGCGGCCACCTTCATCATGGTGACGGCCTTTGCGTCGGTTGATTCCGCCATCGATGCCATCAAGGCGGGCGCCTGGGACTACATCACCAAGCCCGTTCGCAATGAAGAAATCGTGCACCGGCTGGAGCAGATCGACGCGCTGCGCGGCCTGCGCGAAGAGAACCGGGCCTTGCGGTCCCTGGTGCTGGGCGGTGGCGAAAAGTCCTTCCGGTTCACCGCGCCCAGCATGCAGGCCGTGGAGCGCCTGCTCACGCGGGTGGCGCCGACCGACAGCACGGTGCTCATCACCGGCGAAAGCGGTACGGGCAAAGGGGTGGCGGCGCGCCGCATCCACGAGTTGTCATCCCGGCGCGATGGCCCCTTCGTGGCCGTGAACTGCGCGGCCATTCCCGAGAACCTGATCGAGAGCGAACTCTTCGGCCACACCAAGGGCGCGTTCACCAGCGCCGACCGTGCACGCAAGGGCCTGTTCGTGCAGGCCGACCACGGCAGCATCTTCCTGGACGAGATCGGCGAACTGCCGCTGGCCTTGCAGACCAAGCTGCTGCACGTGCTGGAAGCCAAGGAGGTGCGGCCCCTGGGCAGTGAACAAAGCCGCAAGGTGGACGTGCGCATCGTAGCCGCCACCAACCGCGACCTGCCGGCCATGGTCAAGGACGGGCGCTTCCGCGAAGACCTGTTCTTCCGCCTGTCGGTGTTCCAGATCGCCATGCCGCCGCTGCGCGACCGGCGTGCCGACATCCCGGCTTTGCTGCGCCACTTCATCGCGCAGCGTGTGCTGCCTTCGGGCACGGCTGAAAAACTGACGCTGGAGCCCGAAGCCGAAGACCTGCTGGTGAACTTCGCCTGGCCCGGCAACGTGCGGCAGCTGGAGAACGTGCTGCACCGCGCGGCCATCCTGGCCGACGGTGGCTGCATTCGCGTGGGCGACCTGCCGCCGGAGGTGTCCCACCTGGTGCCACAGACCGATGCGGTGGTGGCGTCCGACACCGGTGAAGGCAGCCTGCGCGAGCGGGTGCGCCGCTTCGAGCTGTCGCTGATCCGGCGTGCAATCGAGGACGCCGCAGGCGACCGCCGGCTGGCCGCGCAGCGCCTGGGCATCGGCTTGTCCAGTCTCTACCGCAAGCTGGAAGAGAACGGCGCCGACAGCTGAGCTTCGGGTCCGGTGCACTGGCACGGAAATCGCTGCCCACCGGGCAGGAGAGTGCCCGTGCTGTCGCCTTCAATGTCCGTGAACAAAACTGTCGTGGCCTGGCTGTGGTTGCTGGCCTTTGTGCCCGCGCTGCAGGCCGCGCCTGCGGACGACCACGCGCGCGGTCTCGCGGCGATGCAACGCGGCGACGTGGCCACGGCGATGGCGGCGCTGCGGCCTGCGGCCCAGGCGGGCCATGCGCCTTCGCAGTCCCTGCTGGGCTACATCCTGGACCGCGCCGACTTCAGTGCCGACGCGGCGCGCCTGTGGCAAGCCGCCGCAGTGCAGGGTGACGCGGAAGCGCATGCCGGCCTGGCCAACCTGTACCTGAGCGGCCGCGGCCTTGCCAAAGATGAGAAGCGC
Organism: uncultured beta proteobacterium; assembly: GCA_963750785.1. Classification (GTDB taxonomy): domain Bacteria; phylum Pseudomonadota; class Gammaproteobacteria; order Burkholderiales; family Burkholderiaceae_C; genus Rubrivivax. The sequence continues at coordinate 107,767 of CAVVSC010000032.1, forward strand.
GCGCTGCAACATTTCTCGGAAGCGGCATTGCGCGGCCACGCGGCTTCGGTGGAGACGGTGGCGCTGGCCTGGATCAAGGGCGAGATGGGTGCGGACGCGAAGGCCGAACCCGCTGCGGCGCGGGCCGCGGTGCTGCGTGCGGCGGAAGCTGGTCATGCCGCGTCGGCCGAAGCCTTGGTGTCAGCCTACCAGGTAGGCCGCTACGGGCTGCCGGTGGATGCTGACCTGTCGTCGCATTGGCGCGCGAAGCTGGCCGCGCAACGCGCCCAGCGTCTGGCAGTAGGCACACCTGCCCTGCGGCTGCCCTGATGCGCACCTGGGCCTGGGTCCTTTGCTTGCCGGCCCTGCTGGTGTCCGTGGCCGTGCAAGCGGCGGACAGCTTGCACGGCGGGGAGCTGTACCGCCTGCATTGCGTGTCCTGCCACGGCGACCGCGGCCGACCGGTGCTGCCCGGTGCGCCGGACTTCTCCCATCCCACGGCCTTGCTCAAGCCCGACCTCCAGTTGCTCGCCGGCATCCGCAACGGGCGCGGCGCCATGCCGGGCTATGCCGGCCAACTGCGGGACCGCGAGATCCTGGACCTGATCGCCTACCTCAGGAGCTTGCGATGAACAGGCTGTGTCTGCTGCTCAGCCTGTGCCTGCCCCTGCTGGCCCAGGCCCAGCGCGTGAAGGACGTGTTCGAGGTCGGCCCCAGCGTCTACGTGCGCGCGCTCACCGTGGAGCCGGCGCGCAGCGCGCTCTGGGTGGGCACCTCGGCCGGCGTGCACGAGGTGGACGCGTCCAGCGGCCGCTTGCGCGGCACCTTCACCCGCAAGGAGGGCCTGGCCAACGAATACGTCTTTGCCGTGGGCCTGGACCGCAAGGGCTACAAGTGGTTCGGCACCAATGCCGGAGGTGTGAGCCGCTACAAGGACGGTCAATGGAAGACCTTCTTCCCGATGCACGGCCTGGCCGACTACTGGATCTACTCCTTCGGCGAACAGCGCAACGGCGACTTCTGGATCGGCACCTGGGCCGGTGTCAACAAGGTCGACGGCAAGACAGGCAAGTTCAGCACCTACGTGAAGGAACTGGTCAATGAATGGGTCTACGGCATCAGCGTGGACGCGGCCGACCGGGTGTGGTTCGGCACCGAAGGCGGCGTGTCCATGTTCGACGGCCAGCGCTGGACCAGCTGGACGCACAAGCAGGGCCTGGGCGCTCCCAATGACGAGAACCTGCCCTTTTCCACCAACACGGGGCTGGGGACGCGTTCGCGGCACGACCTGTCGGTGGGCGCCGACGGTCCGGCCACCTACAACCCCAACTACGTCTTCAGCATCCTGGCCGCGGCCGACGGCAGCATCTGGGCCGGCACCTGGGGTGGCGGCGTCGGTCGCTGGGACGGCAAGGCCTGGACCAACTACACCGCGCGCCAGGGACTGGCCGGCAACATCGTCTACAGCATGGCGCAGGACAAGGCCGGTGTGCTGTGGTTCGGCACCAACCGGGGCCTGTCGCGCTACGACGGCCACGGCTTCAAGAATCTCGGTGTGGCCGAAGGCCTGCTGGACCAGAACGTGTACGCCGTGGCCGTGGCGCCGGACGGCGACGTCTGGGCCGGCACGCGCAAGGGCGTGGCCCGGGTCGGGCGCTGAACGGAATCCTGATCATCAAGGACCACTGAACCATGGCATTTAACCTACCCCTGGCCGGCCTGGCCATCGTCGGCCTGGGTGCTGCCCTGGCCGGCACCTACCAGCTGGGAAGGTCCAACGCGTCGGCCAACGCCGCGGCCCTGGTGCCGGCGACGGTGGTGGCACAGCAGGCCGTGTCGCCGCACCCCGAGCCTGCGCGTGAAGGCAAGGTGGGCGGTGCGGCCGAGGCGGCGCAGAAGTTCACCCACTTCCGCGTCGGCAACAAGAACGTCAAGCGCATCTTTGCCGACGGCGACACCGTGTGGGTGGGCACCAGCGGCGGTGTGGTGCGCTACGACACGCGCACCGACGAATACAAGCTGTTCGACACCAAGAGCGGCCTGCTGAGCAACGGCGTGTTCTATGTCGGCCGCCTGGGCGACAAGCTGGCCGTGGGCACCTACGGCGGCGGGCTGTCGCTGCTGGACCCCAAGACCGAGACCTGGGAGACCTACAACATCCCCGAGGGCCTGGGTGACGCCTTCGTGTACGACGTGCTGAAGGCCAAGAACGGCGACGTGTGGGTGGCCACCTGGTCGGGCGTCAACCGCGTCAAGGGCGGCCGGCTGAAGGACCGCAGCCAGTGGGAACTGCACACCGTGGAAAGCACCAAGGGCGGCTTGCCCAACGACTGGGTCTACGGCCTGGCCGAAGGGCCCAACGGCGAAGTCTGGCTGGCCACCGAGGGCGGCCTGTCGCTCTACAAGGAAGGCCGCTGGCAGGCCTGGAACCACGCCAAGGGCCTGGGCGCCCCCTATGAACGTGTCAAGGACGCCATCAACTACAACAACGATCCGAGCAAGGTCAGCGAACACCACGCCCGGCAGAAACAGGAGATGGGCCTGGCTAACATCAACGTGGCCTACAACCCGAACTACATCGTCTCGCTGGCGGTGGACGCCCAGGGCGTGGTCTGGGCAGGCACCTGGGGCGGGGGCTTGAGCCGCTTCGACGGCAAGACCTGGACGCAGTACACCGTCAACGAGGGCCTGCCGGGCAACCACGTCTTCATGCTGCACATCGACCCCCAGGGCCAGCTCTGGATCGGCACGAACAATGGCCTGGCGCGCAGCAAGGCGGGCGGTGGCTTCGAGGTGCTGACCACGCTCGACGGCCTCTTCAACAACACCGTGTTCTCCATGGCCACGGCGCGGGACGGCACCCGATGGGTGGGCAGCTTTGGTGGTGTGGCCCGCATCACGCCTTCGTGAGACAGTCCGGGACTTCACATGAACGGCCCGACCAGCCCCTCACTGCTGCATGGACTGGACCCGCAGGACAGCACGGCCCTGCTGTCCAGGCTGCTGGCCATTGCCGATGACGCGGTGATCGTCGCCGACGCGCAGCAGCGAATCGTTCTCTTCAACGAAGGCGCCGAACGCATCTTCGGCCATGCCACCGCCGACGTGTTGGGTCAGCCGCTGGACCTGCTGCTGCCCGAAGCCGTGCGCGGCCGCCATGTGCAGCACATGATGGGCTTTGCGCAGTCGCCCCGTGCGGCGCGGCGCATGGGCGAACGCAGCGACATCCACGGCCGGCGAGCCGACGGAACGGCCTTCGATGCCGAGGCCTCCATCTCGCACGTGGAACTGCATGGGCGCGTGTACTTCACGGCCATCCTGCGTGACGTGAGCCAGGCCCGCCGTGCACAGCGCGCGCTGGCCGACAGCGAGACCCGCTTCCGCGGCCTGGCCGCGGCGGCGCCCGTGGGCATCTTCCAGGCCGACCCGGATGGCAAGTGCCTGTACGTCAACGACCGCTGGTGCGCCATCGCCGGTATCAGCGCCGCGGCCGCAAGAGGCAGTGGCTGGATGCGCGGGCTGCACCCGGCCGACCGCGCGCGGGTGCGCCAGGCCTGGCGGGAAGCCGTGGTGGGGCGCAGGCCCTTCGATGTGCGCTACCGCTTCCTGCGGGCCGATGGCCACGAAACCTGGGTGATGGGCAATGCCGTCACCACGCACACGCAGGACGGCGCGGTCAGCGGCCACATCGGCACCATCACCGACATCACCGAAGCCCACCAGCAAAGCCTGGCACTGGAGCGGGCCAAGAGCGAAGCCGAGGCCGCTGCGCGGGCCAAGAGCCTGTTCCTGGCCAACATGAGCCACGAGATCCGCACGCCGCTGAATGCGGTCATCGGCATGACGACGCTGCTGCTGGACACGCCCATGAGCGAGGACCAGCGCGACTTTGCGCGGACCATCCGCTCCAGTGGCGAGAGCCTGCTGGAGATCATCAACGACATCCTGGACTACTCCAAGGCCGACGTCGGGAAGCTGGAGATCGAGTGCCGTCCCTTTGATCTGCGCCGCTGCGTCGAGGACTCGCTGGACCTGGTGACCCCGCGCGCACTGGAAAAGAGCCTGAACCTGGCCTACCTGATCGAAGACGGCACGCCGGAAGCCCTGGTGGGTGACGTGGCCCGGGTGCGGCAGATCCTGGTGAACCTGCTGTCCAACGCCGTCAAGTTCACGCACCAGGGCGAGGTCTTCGTCGTGGTCGACAGCGAGCGCGTGGACAGCGAGACCTGCCACCTGCGCTTTGCCGTCAAGGACACCGGCATCGGCATCGCGGCCGAAGACCTGCCGCGCCTGTTCCAGAGCTTCACGCAGGTGGACGCGTCCACCACGCGCAAGTACGGCGGCACGGGCCTGGGCCTGGCCATCAGCCAGCGCCTGGCGCAGCTGATGGGCGGCGGCGTGAGCGTGGAGAGCACACCCGGGCACGGCAGCCTGTTCCGGGTGGCGCTGCTCGTGCGCGTGGTGCAGTCGGCAGAAACGGCCGAATTCCTGCAGCACAACGCGCCCGCGCTCAGGGGCAAACGGGTGCTGGTGGTGGACGACAACCTGACCAACCGACGCATCGTCACCAAGCTGGCATTGATGTGGGGCATGGTGCCGCACAGCTTCCCATCGGCACTGGAAGCCCTGGACCATGTGCGCCACGGCGAGCACTTCGACGTGGCCGTGCTGGACATGAGCATGCCCGGCTTCGACGGCATCGACCTGGCGCGCGAGATCCGCCGCCGCCGCAGCGAAAGTGAGCTGCCGATCGTCATGCTCACCTCGCTGGGCCAGCGGCAGACGCTGCAGGTCGGGCAGGGCGCGGGTCTCGCGGCCTGTCTCAGCAAGCCCATCAAGGCCGCTCAGCTTTTCAGCACCTTGGTCGACGTGGTGCAAGGGCGCAAGCCTGCGGCGACCGCGCCTGCGCCGCCCGAGCCGCTGCCAAGAACCCCGCACGCGCCACTGCGCCTGCTGGTGGCCGAGGACAACGCGATCAACCAGCGGGTCACCCTGCGCCTTCTGCAGCACCTGGGCTACCAGCCGGACATCGTGTCGGACGGTCTGCAGGTCCTGCGCGCGGTGGCCGAGCGTCGCTACGACGTGGTGTTGATGGACATCCAGATGCCCGAGATGGATGGCGTGGAGGCCGCGCGCGAGATCGTGCGCCGCCGCAACGGCAGTGGCTTGCCACGCATCATTGCCATGACCGCCAACGCCATGCCCGGGGACCGGGAACGCTACATCGAAGCCGGCATGGACGGCTACCTGCCCAAGCCCATTGAGCTGGACAACCTGGCCAGCGTGCTGGAGCAGGCCGGTGTGCTGGCGCGGGACCGCCTGTGGGACGATGAGGACGTGCTGGACGTGGCGCGCCTGGAGCACCTGCGTGCGCTGCAGGACGCCAGCCAACCCAGCCTGGTGCGTGAGTTGATCGACCTGTTCCTGGCGGACAGCCCGACCCATGTGAGGCGCATTCGCCAGGCCCACGAGGACCGCGACGCGGAGCAACTGCGGGCGCTGGCCCACCGCTTCCTGTCGGCCACGCAAAACATCGGTGCGCAGCGTCTGTCGCAGATCTGTGCGGAATTGGAGCGAATGGCCCGCGACCGGCTGCTGGGCGAAGCGGACCTGCTGCTGGAAGACCTGGCGCACGAGCGCGACCGGGTGCAGTCGGCGCTGCAGGTGCTGCGCATGCGCTACTGAGCCATGGACCTGGACCGGCGCCACTGCCTGGCACTGGCCGCGGGCCTGTGCGTCTGGCCCGCCGCCGCGGCTCGGCATGAGCAGGAACGGCTGTTCGGCTCGCCGGTGGACTTGCTGCTGGACCCGGGCACGTCGCCTTCGGCACGCCTGGCGGTGTGGCGTGGCTTGCGTGACTTCAACCAGCGCTTCAACGCCTGGAAACCCGGTGAACTGGTGGAAGCCCACGCCGCTTTCCGCGCCGGGCGCAGCCTGCGGGTTTCGACGGCGCTGCGGTCCATGCTGCAAGGCGCGGCGCGCCTGGAGCGGCTGTCGGACGGTTGCTTCAATGCCGGCATCGGTGCGCTCGTCGGCCGCTGGGGCTTCCACGACGACGTGCTGCGTCCCGGCTCGATGGTGCCCACGTCCACGGTGCAACATCTGCTCGCACTGCATCCCAGTCTGCGCCGGTTGCACTGGCAAGGGGACGTCTTGCGCAGCGACTGCCCGGCTCTGCAGCTGGACCTGGGGGCTTGCGCCAAAGGTGTGGCGCTGGACTGGGCGCTGGACCTGCTGCAGCGCGCTGGTGCCCGGGGTGCGCTGCTGAACCTCGGCGGCAACCTCGCGGCGATGGGGACGTGCGGCGGCAGGCCCTGGCAGGTGGGCATCCAGGACCCATGGGGGCCCGGCCTGATCGCCCGCGTGGCAGTGCGTGGTCGCGAGGCCGTGGTGACCAGCGGCAGCTACGAACGCTTCCGCGAACTGGACGGTCAAAAGGTCACGCACATCCTGGACCCCCGCAATGGGCAGCCGGCACCCGATCTGGTCAGTGTCACTGTGGTGCACCCCCAGGCAGCACTGGCCGACGCCGCGGCCACGGCGCTGCTGGTCGCGGGCCCCCACGACTGGCCCCGCGTGGCCGTCCGCATGGGTGTGGAGAAGGTCCTGGTGGTGCAGCGGGACGGACGGCAGCAGGCGACGCCCGCCCTGCGGTCCCGCTTGGTCTGAGCCACCCGCCCCGTCAGGGCGTGCGGCGCGTCACGCGCCGGCCGGTTGCCGCCCTGGGCTGAACTCCAGTCCCCTGCCAGCGCGGCCGATAGCCGCAGGATGCTCCGACCTGCACACCTGCTGTTGGCCACCACCTGCCTGGCCCCGATCCCTGCCGCGGCCGGCGTGACCTGGATGTGCGGCTTGTCCCCGGAGTTGACGCGCATCGTCTGCGTCGCCGACCCCGACACGGTGGACACGGACCCGGCGGCCGCGACGGCCACGGTCCGGGGCACGCGTTTTCCCCTCGACCCATTGCGGCTGTACAGCGTGGACTTGTGGAGCCCCACGACTGATGCCGAGGCTGCCGAGTTTCTTGCCCGCGCGACCATCTGCTACCGCAGCCCGGGCTGCACGGTCCAGTTCAGCGCACCCATGCTGCAGGCCGCGTCTGGTCGGCGCCGCTGATCAGTCGGCCGGCTCGCCGTTTTCGGTGTCCTCGGTCTTGGCCTTGCGGACGCGCTCTGCGAGCTGGCCTGCCATCGGCACCAGGTCCTGCACCAGTGCGAGGGACGGTTCGGCCCGGGACAGCACCAGGCCGGGCAGCGGCAGGGTGCTCATGTAGGGCGGGCGGGACACGCGGTCGGTCTGGCGCAGCGTCAGCGTCACGTTCAGCGCCAGGCCGGCCAGCGCGGCCGCCGCAGCAGCTGCGGTGACGGCGCGGCGGCTGTGGGGCAGCACGTGCAGCACTTGCGCGCGCAGCATCATCACGCCCAGAAAGGCCTCCACCAGCGGCGACAGGCGCCACAGCCAGGGCCAACCCAGGGCTGCACCGAGGGGTTCGATGAGGGCGTCGGCCACCGCCACGCCCAACAGCCACGGAATCATGATGCGCAGGTGGCCCGCAAAGTCGAAGCGGTGCTGGAACAGCTTGGAGGCCAGGGCCCACATCCCCGCCCAGCCGGCAATGCTGACGGGCAGGCCCACCAGAACCGTCATCCACGCCGACAGGTCGGCTCCCGGGTCCAGGACCACCCAGCGTTCGCCCACCGACATCACGGCCAGGGCGGCTGCTGCTGCGCCCACCATGGTCCAGCTGGCCAGGCGATGCGTGGGCAGGGGTGTCTCTGGCGCCAGGGTTTCGCCCGGCAGGCGTATGCGCAGGCGCAGCGCGCCCAGTTGCAAGGTCGTGCCCGCCTGGGGTACGGGCGCGTGCTGGCCGGCGCTGAGGAACTGGTCGCCCAGCTGCAGACCATTCACGGTGTCACCCACGGCCAGACGTAGCGTGCCTTGATCGTCCAGGTGCAGGGTCGCGTGCCGGGCAGCGACATGCGGGTCGTCGATAACGCAGTCGTTGCTCAGCGCGCGGCCCAGGGTCAGCGGCCAGGCGTGCACGTCCAGCGCGCGCGACACGCGGCCGTCGCGTTCCACCAGCTCGATCAGCGCGAGGCGGCTGACGCGGGGGCTGTCGCTGCGGCTGCTGTGGCCAGGGGCGGGAGCTGCTGAGTCGTCGTGGTCCATCCAAATCCGTCCAGGTAATGCTGGGCCAGGCGTTGTGCGCTGGGCAGGCTCACGCCCAGCGCGTCCAGTCGGCCCTGCACGCCACTCACTTTGCCGTCCAGGGTGGCAACCATCACCATCAGGTCGTGCAGGCCTTCCAGCTTCTTGTAGGCGCGCAGGCAGACCACGGCGCGCAGTGGCACGGCGTCGGCCTTGCCCTTGTCTGCTGCCTTGCCCAAGGGCGCGCCCATAACGGTGCGTTCGCTGCACTGCGCCGCGGTGCGCAGCCGGTCGTCGCTGCCGACGAATTCATTGCCGAAGCTGGCCGAGTAGCGTTGCGCAAAGCGCAGCATGCCCAGGCGGCTGCCGTCGTAGGCCTCGTGGCGTACGGTGATGTAGCCGGTCAGCAGCGGGCCACTGACAAAGATGCGGCTGTCCATTTCGCAATCCGAACGTTCGAATTGCATGCCACGCGTGGCCTGCGACGAACCGCGGCCCCAGCAGCGCATCCAGGTTTCCTGGGGCACGGGGATGCGGTAGACCGGGTGGCCGGCGTCGCGCCAGGGCTGCGCGATGAAACGCTCGGTCAAGCTGGCTTCGTGTTGAAGCAACTGCTGCGTGATGGCCGGCCAGGCGGCGGTGGTGATGGGTGTGGCACCGCGACCGCGCGCGATCAGCGCGCGAACGAACTCGGCCGGGACCAGGAAGCTGACCTGTTCGCCGTCGCGCCGCGCCGCCACGTTGACGCCGATGAGGCGGCCTTGTTCGTCCAGCGCCGGGCCGCCGCTCATGCCCGCAGACAAGGACCCGCCAAAGAACAGCGTGGGCAGGAAGCTGCGCTCGGCCGGCCCGTTGTAGTTGCCTTCGGCCACCGCAAAGCCCACGTCCAGCGGGTTGCCCATGCTGAAGATGCGCGCGCCTCTGGGCAGCGGGTCGTTTTCTGCCCGCAGTTCCACGGCGCCGCGGCCCGCGAAAGCGTCGGCCTCGGCGGGACGCAGCAGGGCCACGTCGTGCAGCACGTCAAAGGCCAGCAGTTCCAGTGCGCCGTGACGGCCGTCCACGGTGGCGTAAACCAGCCGGTAGCGCGTGGGCTGCAGCGCAAACTGGCTGACCACGTGGTAGTTGGTGATGAGCAGCTTGCCGTCCTCGACCAGGAACCCCGAGCCCACGGAGGACTGGCTGTCCTGCGTCTTCAGCAGCGTGCGCACCTGCAACAGGCGGCCGCGCGTGCGTTCGTAGATGCGCTGGCCGGCGCCGGTCAGCGGGACCTCCGCGGCGGAAGCTGCCGAGGCTGGCGCAGGCCCATCGACGGCGGAGGACGTTGCAGGCGCAGGCGGTTTGGGGCTGGCATTGCTGGCAGCTTGCGACACACCCAGCAACAGCATGCACGCAAGCACGGTTATCCATGAGAAAAATTGAATTATGGCACGTTGTATAGAAGGACGACGTTCATTAAATGCCCATCCATGTGCGGTAAATATGATTTGAGGTATGCAGCAAGGCGCCCAGCGAGGGCGCCAACGCCACCCGCCTTTGCGCTGTTCAGGTGCACAATATCTGGGCGTTCTTTTCGGAAAAGTGTCCAAAGTTCAAAAAAAGCAGAGAGGTCATTCTTTGTTTTTA
>CAVVSC010000033.1:0-3719 GCA_963750785.1 uncultured beta proteobacterium
TGGCAGGCACCGTGGCCGACCTGCAGCGCGCCGGACGCCGCGTGCACGGCCTTCTGATGCGCCACGAAGGCGGCATGGCCGGCGACACCGCCTGCGGCGCACAGATGTTCCTGGTGGACGTGGTCAACGATGACACCTACCTGGTGTCGCAGGCCATGGGCAGCCTCAGCAAGTCCTGCCGTGCCGACCCGCAAGGTTTTGCGCGCGCAACCGTCGTGATGCGCCGCGCCCTGGACGAAAGGCCTGACCTGGTGGTGCTCAACCGCTTCGGCAAGCTGGAGGCCGAAGGCGGCGGCATGAGCGCCGAGTTGCTGGCGCTGATGGCCGAAGGCGTGCCCGTGCTGACCGCCGTGGCACCGGCCTACCGGGATGCGTGGGCTGCCTTCAGCGGCGGCGCCCCGGTGCTGCCCCTGGACGTTGCGGCCGTGCACGCCTGGCTGACCGCCCACCTGGCGCCGCTGCCGGCCTGAACCCGATCACCGGGCAGGCAGCACCGTACCGCTGCAGACACCAAATCCAATGCGCCGCGCGCCTGTGCGCGCGCAGTGTGCGCGGAACTCCACCGTGTCACCGTCTTCCAGGAAGTTGCGCTGTTCGCCACTGGGCAAGACCAGGGCCTGCTTGCCGCCCTGGCTCAGTTCCATCAGAGACCCGCCCTGACCCGGCCGCGGGCCGCTGAGCGTGCCGCTGCCGAACAGGTCGCCGGTGCGCAGGTTGCAGCCGTTGACGGTGTGGTGCGCCACCAGCTGCGCCAGCGTCCAGTAGGCGGCTTCGGCGAAATTGCTGCTCATCAACTGCGTGGCTGCTTGCTTGGCTTCAGCCATTTTTGCTGTCTGCAACCAGACTTCCAGGTCGATGCTGAAGGCTCCGGCGGCCCGGTTGGCCTCGCTGTCCAGGTAGGGCAGCGGCTGCGGGTCACCCTCAGGCCGCGTGAAGGGCAGCCGGAAGGGCGCCAGTGCATCCAGCGTCACCACCCAGGGGCTCATGTGGCTGCAAAAACTCTTGGACAGGAAAGGCCCCAGCGGCTGGTATTCCCAGGACTGGACGTCGCGCGCGCTCCAGTCGTTGAACAGCACCAGGCCGAAGAGATGGTCCTCGGCCTTGTCCATGCCGATGCACGTGCCCTGTTCATTGCCGTGGGCCACCAGGGCGCCCAGTTCCAGTTCATAGTCCAGGCCACGGCTGGGCCGCAGCGCGGGCGTGGCGGCATCCGCCGCCTTGCTCTGGCCCAACGGGCGGCGCACCGGCGTGCCGCTGATGACGATGGACGAACTGCGCCCGTGGTAGCCAATGGGCACCCATTGGTAGTTGGGCAGCAACGGGTTGCTGGGCCTGAACATGCTGCCGATGGTGCGGGCGTGGTGGATGCCGATGTAGAAGTCCGTGTAGTCACCCACTTCGCAAGGCAGGCTGAGCTCAATGCCAGTCTGCGGCACCAGCGCCGTTTCCAGGAACGGCCCCTGCATGCTGCCTTCACTCAGCGCATCAGACAGCGCCTGGCGCACCAGACGCCAGGTGTTCTTGCCCATCTTCATGAAAGCGGCCAGATCGCCCGCCGCCAGCGGCTCCATCAAGGCCACGATGCCATCTTCCCAGGGGCTGATTTCCAGCGCCATGCGCAGGTCCAGCACCTGGTCGCCAATGGCCACGCCGATGCGCCAGGGCTCGCGTTCGATGCCGTTGTCGGCCTTGCGGCGGAAACGGCCATAGGGCAGGTTCTGCACCGGGAAGTCGGTGTCCGGCGCATTGGCCGATTCGACCCAACTGCGCAGATCGGGGTTGTGGGTGGCATCCATTCGGCTCATGGCGCCATCATGGCCTGAAATCGTCCTTGAGTCCGGCCCAGCAGTCGGCATAGCCCACGTCCAACTGGCCGCCGCCCATGGCCCAGGCACTGGGGACCAGCCGGTAGCGGCTCTCGAACATGAAGGCCAGCGTGTCGTCCAGCTTGTGCGGAGCTTGCGGCGCATTGGATGCCCGCTCGAAGGCGTCGGTGTCCGGGCCATGCGGCACCATGGCGTTGTGCAGGCTGGCACCGCCCGGCTTGAAGCCTTCGGGCTTGGCGTCGTACTGGCCCAGCACCAGGCCCATGAATTCGCTCATCAGGTTGCGGTGGTACCAGGGCGGGCGGAAGGTGTCTTCGGCCACCAGCCAGCGCGGCGGGAAGATCACGAAGTCGCAGTTGGCTGTGCCGGGGGTGTCACTGGGGCTGGTCAGCACGGTGAAGATGCTCGGGTCCGGGTGGTCAAAGCTGATAGACCCGATGGTGTTGAAGTGCGCGGTGTCGTACTTCATGGGCACCAGGTTGCCATGCCAGGCCACCACGTTGAAAGGCGTGCCGGGTTGTTCGTTGTGCCACAGGCGCCCGCCGTACTTCTTGACGATTTCATACGGGCCGGGCGTATCTTCGTACGCGGCCACCGGTGCCAGGAAGTCGCGCGCATTGGCCAGGCCGTTGCTGCCGATGGGGCCCAGCTCCGGCAGGCGGAAAGGCGCGCCATGGTTTTCGCAGATGTAGCCGCGCGAGGCGCCGTCGGGCAGGTCCACCTTGAAGGCCATGCCGCGCGGCAGCAGCAGCACCTCGCCGGGCTTGACGTCCAGCACCCCCAATTCGGTCCGAACCACCAGGCGGCCTTGCTGCGGCACCACCAGCAGTTCGCCGTCGGTGTTGACGACCGCACGGCGACCCATGCTGGTATTGGCCAGGTAGACGTGCACGGCGATGCCGGCCTGCGCGTCCGCGTCGCCATTGGCGCAGACGGTGTGCAGGCCGTCCACAAAGTCCAGGGCATCGTCGGCCCCGGGCAGCGGGAAGGGCTTCCAGCGCAGCGGGTCCGGCGGCACTGCCACCCCGGACGCCCCGCCCGTGAGCCAGCCGTGGTGTGCGTAAGCGCGGTAGGCGCCGGTCACCACTGAGGGCTGGCGGCGGTACAGCCAGGTGCGGCGGTTTTCGGCGCGCGGCGCGGTGAAGGCGGTGCCGGACAGCAGCTCTGCGTACAGGCCGTGCGCCACACGCTGCGGGCTGTTGCGGCCCTGCGGCAAGGCGCCGGGCACGGCCTCAGAGGCCAGGTGGTTGCCAAAGCCGGCGAGATAGTTTCGGGTCATGGTGTCTGTCATGGTGCGGGAGCCTTCTTTGCGACACCTGCACGCGCTCCCGCCGCCAAGTTTTCAAAAACATCCCGTTTTGCCCATTGTTCCAGTGAAACCTCCTTTGTTCTGACGCCGCCGTGCCGGTGGAGTAAAGTATGTCGTCCCTGATCACCGAACGCACATTACATCGCAGTTTTTCGTGACATGAAATTCAAAGTCGTTTGTCTGCACGCATGGTTAATTCTCGTCCTCCTCCCCACCGCTCGCGCTTTCGAGCATCCGGGCCTGCCGCTGACGCGCGCCGATCTGGATGACATCAATGCCAAGATCACCGCCGGAACGGAACCGTGGGCGTCCGTTTATGCGGGCATGGCTTCGTATGTCTCCTCGAATTACGTCATGGCCGGGCCGTTTGAGTTCGTCAGCCGCACGCCTAACGTGAACAACAACGCGTGGAAGAGCGACATGGGCGCATGCTACGATCTGGCCCGCATGTGGTATTTCACCACCAACTTCGCCTACGCGCAAAAGGGGCGCGACGTGTTGATCGCCTGGGCCACCACGCACACCGGCTTTGGCGGCGCGGAGGGGTTCATGGACATGGGCGACTGGTCGTATGACAATACGTT
>CAVVSC010000034.1:0-52068 GCA_963750785.1 uncultured beta proteobacterium
CCACCACCACCCAACGACGAATCAAGACTAACACCACCAACGATACGACAATTGAATGCGGTGATTGATGCGTGTGCACGGGCACGTCCCGTACGATTGATGTACCGCGTTTGATATCTTAAATACATATACAACGGCATCTATTGTACCAAACTATAATATTCAAATGAAGCATGACCATCATCATCCTCCATCAAGTGACTTACCCTTCGACAAGTGTTGTTCGCAAACTAGAACCCAACGTATACACATACGGTGCATTGATGAATGCGATCAGTCGTTTAGGTGACATCGATTTAGCATTACAGGTACTACAACATATGCAATCACCGTCAAGTACGGTACGACCGAATGTTGTCGTATATCAATCTGCCATTACTGCGGCCGCCAATGCGGCACGTCCAGATATATCATTACAATTATTAGAAGATGCGAAGACAGAATCATGTTGACATTACCGTAATCGGATATAATGCCGCAATCACTGCAGCGGCACGAGCAAACAATTATACCTTAGCGATTGAACTGTTACGTCAAATGCAATCGGATCCAACATTACCACGACCCGACAGTGTCACGTATGGTACCGTTATGGCACCACCGGCTTCGTACACGCCGATCTTCACCTGCTCGGCCAGGGTGCGGAAGTGGCTGTTGCAGGGCGTCAGTTCGCTGAAGGTGTTGCAGATGCCGATGACGGGCCGGCCGTCAAACTGGTCGTGCGGCACGCCCTTGCCCTTGACCCAGCTGCGGTAGGCAAAGCCGTCGCGGTCCTGGCGGCCGAACCACTGTTGGCTGCGCAGTTCGTGGGGGGCCTTTCGGGCGGGCTTGCGGGCTGGGTCGCTCATCGGAATGCTGGCTTTCCCGGGTTGGGGTACCGGGCGTGTGCAGATACTATGGTATGACGATTGAAGCCGCAGCCGTAGAAGCCCTAGGAGAGCTCCCCGTGTCAGAAACCCTATCCCCGGTCCATGTGCTGTCTGTGGCCAAACTGTCGCCGCTGCTCACGCCGCAGTTGTCCGCGGCCTTCCAGGTGCACCTCTTGCCGGAACTGGACGCCGCCGCGCTGGCCGCGGTGGCGCCGCAGATCCGCGGCATTGCCGCCAGTGGCGATTCCAAGGTGCCCGGCAGCCTGATCGCGCAGCTGCCCGCGCTGGAAGTGATCTCGGTCATGGGCGTCGGCTACGACGGTGTGGACGTGGCGGCGGCCAAGGCGCGTGGCGTCATGGTGACGCACACCCCCAATGTCCTGAATGATGATGTGGCGGACCTGGCCTTGGGTCTGATGCTCAGTGCCTCACGCCAATTGCCCGCGGCCGACCGCTATGTGCGTGCCGGCCTGTGGCAGCAGGGCGCCATGCCGCTGGCCCGCAAGATGAGTGGCGCGCGCCTCGGCTTGGTGGGCATTGGCCGCATTGGCCAGGCCATCGCCCAGCGCGCGCTGGGCTTCAACATGAGCGTGGCCTACACCGCACGCAGTGCGCGGGCGGAATTGCCCTACACCTTCCACCCCAGCGCCACTGCGCTGGCGGCGAACGTGGACTTCCTGGTCGCCATCACGCCCGGCGGCGCCGGCACACGCCACATGATCAATGCCGATGTGCTGAAGGCCCTGGGCCCCAAGGGCTTCCTCATCAACGTGGCCCGCGGTTCGGTGGTGGATGAAGTGGCCCTGATGGACGCGCTGGAGCAGGGCACGATTGCCGGCGCTGGCCTGGATGTGTTCGAAGACGAACCCCGCGTGCCGCAGCGCCTGCTGGACCTGCACAAGGTGGTGCTGACGCCGCATGTGGGCAGTGCCACGGCGGCCACGCGTCAGGCCATGGCCGACCTGGCGTTCAACAACCTGGCGGCCCACCTGGCGGGCAAGAAGGTCTTCACGCCGGTGCCCGAGTGCGCCTGACATCGCCCGTCGACGCTGCGGGAAAGTCCGCAGTCGGCTCGGTTCTAATCATCATACGATAACACCACAGGTGCACAGGACCCGCCGGCCAGCCGGCTGCAAGCACCGCCCACCAACCCGCTAGGAGACAACCCATGCATTTGAAGAAGATCGGTCTGGCTTGCGCACTGGCTGCCGCCGGCTTGATGGCCCTGACCCCTGCCATGGCGCAGGACAAGCTCACCGTGTGGTGGGCCAAGGGCTACTACAAGGGTGAAGACGACGCGCTCTTCGCCGCCATCAAGAAGTTCGAGGCCAAGTACCCCAAGATCAAGGTGGACCTGAGCCTGTACGCGCCGCAGGAATCCATTCCCAAGACCGTGGCCGCCATGGACGCCGGCACGCCGCCTGATGTGTCCTACGCAGACGTGTACGACTTCCAGGTCGCCGCCAAGTGGGCCTACGAAGGCAAGCTGGAAGACCTGTCCAGCATCATCGACCCGATGCGCGCCAAGTTCGAGCCGCAGGCCTTGTCCACGGCCTTCCTCTACAACAACACGACGCAAGGCCGGGCCTACTACGCTTTCCCGATCAAGCAGCAGACGATGCACATCCAGTACTGGAAGGACATGCTGGCTGATGCAGGTTTCAAGGAAAGCGACATCCCCAAGGACTGGAAGGGCTACTGGGACTTCTGGTGCACCAAGGTCCAGACCGCCTACCGCCAGAAGACCGGCACGCGGGTCTTCGGCACCGGCTTCCCGATGGGCGTGGATTCCAGCGATTCCTTCTTCTCCTTCCTGACCTTCATGGACGCCTACAACGTCAAGCTGGTCAGCGACAGCGGCAAGCTGCTGGTCGACGACCCGAAGGTACGTGAAGGTCTGATCAATGCCGTCACCGACTACACGTCTGTCTACGGCAAGGGCTGCACGCCGCCGTCGTCTACCAGCTGGAAGGACCCGGACAACAACGTCGCCTTCCACAACAAGACGACGGTGCTGACGCACAACGCCACGATCTCCATCGCGGCCAAGTGGCTGGACGACGCCAACAACACCACGCTGACCGACGCCCAGCGCGCCACGGCGAAGAAGAACTACTACGAGCTGATCGCCACCGCCGGCTTCCCGAACAAGCCCGACGGCACGAAGATGACTTACCGCGCCGCGGTGAAGGTCGGCGTGATCTTCAAGGACAGCAAGAACAAGCCGGCGGCCAAGCAGTTTGTGTCCTTCCTGCTGGAAGAAGCCAACCTGACGCCATACGTGGAAGGCTCGCAGGGCCGCTGGTTCCCGGTGCAGAAGAACGCGCAGCAAAGCTCGTTCTGGAAGAGCGACCCGCACCGCACCGTGGTCTACAACCAGTTCATGGCGGGCACGACCTCGTTTGAATTCACCAAGAACTACAAGTTCACGGTGCTGAACAACGAAAACGTCTGGGCCAAGGCCATGAACCGCGTCATCAACGAGAAGGTGCCGGTGCCGCAGGCCGTGGACGAGATGATCGCCCGCATCAAGGCTGTCGCGGCAAACTGAGCCCACCCCCGGAGCGCCTGCGGCGCTCCTCCGTCAAGGGGGGCGCCGCCAGCGGCCCGGCGAAGCCGGTTCCGCGGCGTCCGCTTGATCGTCTACCGGCCATTTTCATGACCACCGCCACCCTCATCGACCCAGGTTCACGCAAGCCCGCCAAAGCCCTGACGCAATGGGAGTTCTGGGGCCGCATGATGGTGGTGCCCTACCTGCTGATCTTCGTGGTGTTCGTGTTGTACCCGGTCTGCTATGGTCTTTGGCTGGCGCGGCACCCGTCCAGCTATGTGCAGCTGGCTGACGACCCGATCTTCTTCCGCACGGCCATCAACACGGTGGTGTTCCTGTTCGTGGCGGTGAACCTGAAGATGATGGTGGCGCTGGGCCTGTCGGGCTTTTTCACCCACACGCGCTGGTGGGTGAAGATTTTGTCGATGCTCTTCATCCTGCCCTGGGCGGTGCCGAGCATTCCGACCATCCTGTCAGTGCGATTCATGCTGAACCCTGAATGGGGCGTGATCAACAGCACCTACTTCCGCCTGACGGGGCTGGACGGCCCCAACTGGCTGAACGATCCGACCCTGGCGCTGAGCTTTTCCATGCTGATGCACATCTGGAAGAGCCTGCCCTTTTGGACGCTGATCTTGCTGGCCGGCCGCCTGGCCATTCCGTCTGAACAGTACGAAGCCGCCAGCGTGGATGGCGCCACGCGCTGGCAGAAGTTCCGATTCATCACCTGGCCGTCGATGATGGGCCTGTACTTCACGTCCACCGTGCTGAGCCTGATCTGGACGCTGGGCGACTTCAACAGCGTATACCTGCTGACCGGCGGCGGCCCGGCCGACTTGACGCACGTGCTGGCCACCCTGGGCATCCGCTACTTGCGGTTGGACCAGATTGCGCTGGCCATGGCGTCGATCGTGGTGGCCTTGCCCTTTGTGCTGCCCCTGGTGTTCGTGATGATGAAGAGGCTGAACAAATGAGCCCCCAAGCTCGCAAAAGCCCGCTGCCCCCCGAGGGGGCGCACGCCCACCTTGAGACGGCTCGGCGGAGGGCGAGATGAAACGCAAAGCCCTCATCAACGAAGCGCAACTGCTGCTGATCGGCATTCCGGTGCTGCTGTGGACGCTGATCCCGGTCTACCACATGGTGCTGTTCGCCATCAGCGAACGCGACTCGGCCACATCGGGCCGCCTGTGGCCCGCGAACCCGACGCTGGACAATTTCCGCATCGTCTTTGAGCAGAAGCACCTGTACCTGCAGCACTTCTGGCAGCAGCTGGGCAACAGCCTGATGATCGCCGTGGCCGTTGGTGTGTTGACGCTTTGCGTGGCCACGATGGCGGCCTTTGCCATCAGCCGGCTCAAGGTGCGCGGTGGCCGCACGGTGATGAACCTGGCGCTATTCACCTATTTCATCCCCGCCGCCTTCCTGGCCGTGCCCATGTACAAGACCATGGCCAACTACGGCTTGCTGAACAACCGCTGGAGCCTGGTGCTGGCCATGGTGACCATCGCGTCGCCCTACTGCATCTGGGTGCTCAAGCAGGCGTCCGACAAACTGCCCTGGGAACTGGACGAGGCCGCCCGCATGGACGGCGCCACGCCGTGGCAGCTGTTCCGCATGGTCTACGTGCCGCTGATGGTGCCCAGCCTGGTGGCTGTGGGCACCTACAGCCTGCTGCTGGCCTGGAACGAATACCTCTATGGCTTCCTGCTGCTGAGCAAGGAGACCGACCTCACCCTGGCCGTGGCCCTCGGCAATTTCCTGGGCGCGGACGATTCGCCCTGGGAATTGCTGATGGCCACCGGCGTCGTCTACGCGCTGCCGCCGGCAGCCATCTACTACGCCTTCAAGCGCTACATGGTCGGTGGCCTTACCGCCGGCGCCGTCAAGAGCTAACGAGACAAGAACATGGCATCGGTTGCATTCAAGGACATCCAGAAGGCCTACGGCAAGGTCAAGGTCATCCACGGACTCAGCTTCGAGATCCAGGATGGCGAATTCGTGGTGCTGGTGGGCCCGAGCGGCTGCGGCAAGAGCACGCTGTTGCGCATGCTGGCGGGGCTGGAAGAGATCAGTGGTGGCGAGATCTCCATTGATGGCAAGGTGGTCAACGACCTGGAGTCCAAGGACCGCGACATCGCCATGGTCTTCCAGAGCTACGCCCTGTACCCGCACATGACCGTGCGCGAGAACATGGCCTTCAGCCTGCGCCTGCGCAAGGCCGACAAGGCCACCACCGACGAGCGTGTGTCCAATGCCGCTCGCATCCTCAACCTGGACGCCTTGCTGGACCGCTTCCCGCGTGAACTGTCCGGCGGCCAGCGGCAGCGCGTGGCCATGGGCCGCGCCATCGTGCGCGACCCCAAGGTCTTCCTGTTCGACGAGCCGCTGTCCAACCTGGACGCCAAGCTGCGCGTGGCCATGCGCGCCGAGATCAAGGCCCTGCACCAGCGCCTGAAGACCACCACGGTCTACGTCACGCACGACCAGATCGAAGCCATGACCATGGCCGACCGCATCGTGGTCATGCACGACGGCATCGTGGAACAGATCGGCACGCCGCTGGAACTGTTTGACCGCCCCGGCAACCTGTTTGTCGCGCAGTTCATCGGCAGCCCGTCCATGAACGTGTTCCAGGGTGTCGTGCGTGGCGACACTGTGGAGGCCCTGGGGTCGCGCTGGCCGCTGCTGCCCGGCATGGGGCGCGACGGGCAGTCGGTGCACTACGGCATCCGCCCAACCGACCTGGTGCTGGCCGACCAGGGCATTGCCGCCAAGGTGGTGGTGGTGGAGCCGACAGGTGCGGAGACCGAACTGCTGCTGCAGGTGGGCCCGCAACAGATCGTGGTGGTGATGCATGGCCGGACCCGCGCCCAGCCCGAGGACACCGTGTACCTGACGCTGGACGCCGCACAGGCCCACGTCTTTGACAGCGCCTCGGGCCAGCGCCTGGGCTGAGTTGCACACCATGTCGCCGCCGCGCAGGGACCGCATCGTGGTCATGGGTGTCAGCGGCTGCGGCAAGAGCACCCTGGGACGGGCGCTGGCTCAACGCCTGCGTCTGCCCTTTGTCGAAGGCGATGAATTGCACCCGCCGCGCAACGTGGCACTGATGGCCGCCGGCACACCCTTGACCGATGCGGACCGCCAAGGTTGGCTGCTGGCCGTGGCCGCGCGGCTGGCATCGGCCGGGGACAGCGGGGCGGTGGTCGCCTGCTCTGCGCTGAAGCGCAGCTACCGAGATTTGCTGCGCCGGTCGGCGCCGGACCTTCGGCTGGTGTATCTCCACGGCAGTGAAGCCCTGCTGAGTCAACGACTCCTGGCACGTGCCGGCCACTACATGCCGCCTTCCCTGTTGCCCAGCCAGTTGCAGACGCTGGAGCCTCCGGCGCCCGACGAACCTGCGCTGACTTTGCCCATCACCGAAGAGACCGCGGCGATGGTCGATCTCGTCCTGCATCACCTGGACTCGACTGCCCCATGAATGCCTTGATTGACGCCTCTTCCTTCCGCCTGAACGGGCGCATCGCCCTGGTCACGGGTTCGTCCACCGGCATCGGGTTTGCACTGGCGCAAGCGCTGGGCGAGTCCGGCGCCACGCTGGTGCTCAATGGCCGTGACGGCGCCCGACTGGCTGCGGCGCAGGAACGTCTGAAGGCGATAGGCCTGGATGTGCACGCGCGCGCCTTTGACGTCTGCGATGCCGTGGCTGCAGAAGCTGCAGTGGCCAGCATCGAAGCCGAGGTGGGCGCGATCGACATCCTGGTCAACAACGCCGGCCTGACCCGGCGCGGGCCCTTCCATGAGCTGTCGACCGCCGACTGGCAGACGGTGATGCGCACCAACGTCGACAGTGTCTTCGTGGTCGGACAAGCGGTGGCGAAGCGCATGGTGCCGCGGGGCCGGGGCCGCATCATCAACACCTGTTCGGTGATGAGCGAACTGGGCCGTCCCGGCACGGCGGCCTACACCGCCAGCAAGGGCGCGCTGAAGATGTTGACCAAGGGCATGGCCATCGACCTGGGTCCGTTTGGCATCAACGTCAACGGCATCGGCCCCGGCTACTTCAAGACCGAACTCACAGCGGGCCTGGTGGCCGACGAGAAGTTCAATGGCTGGCTGATCAACCGCACGCCGTCGCGCCGCTGGGGCGAGCTGAAGGACCTGGCCGGTGCAGCGGTGTTCCTGGCCAGCGACGCCGCCAGCTTCGTCAATGGCCACATCCTCTACGTCGACGGGGGCGTCACCGCCTCCCTCTGATCTTTCACACGAACAGGCCAGGCCTGCTGCCATGGAATTCACCCAAGTCATCCTTGAAACCGGTCCTGACGGCCGGGCCCGCTTCCGCGAACAGGCCATTGCGCTCACCGAAGGCAAACCGATGGCGCGCCTGTCGCCGTTGATGCCCAGCGGTGGCCTGCAGTTGCGCATGAGCCCGGTGGGCTTCCGCAGCGACTTCCATTGCACCGAAAACCCGCAGTGGTTGTTCGTGCTGGTCGGGCAGATGGAGATCGGCTTGCAGGACGGCAGCTCGCGGGTCTTCGGTCCCGGCCAGCATTTCTATTCGGCCGACACCTTGCCTGCAGGCGCCACGTTTGATCCCCGGCTGCACGGTCACTGGAGCCGCCAGGTCGGCCCGGACCCGCTGGTCACCGCCTTCGTACGCGCATGAGCGCGGCGCCCATCAAGAACGTCCACGGCAACACGCTGGACCGACTGGGCGAGGCTATCGTTGCCGGGCGTTGGTTGCCCGGCACCGGGGTGCCGGCCGAGCCGCTGCTGTGCGACGAACTGGGTGTGAGCCGCACGGTCGTGCGCGAAGCCGTGAAGTCCCTGGTGGCCAAGGGCTTGCTCAGCACGGGCCCCAAGGTCGGCACGCGGGTCTTGCCCGAAGACAACTGGAACTGGTTCGACCCCGACGTGGTGGCCTGGAAGAGCCGCATCGGCCTGACGCACGAATTCCTGCGTGACCTGCAGGAACTGCGCCGCGTGGTGGAACCCGCGGCCGTCCGTTTGGCGGCTGAACGAGCCACGGCAGCAGACATTGCCGTGATCGAAAGTGCCTACGCCGGCATGAAGTCCGCCATCGAAGAAGGCGGCGACTACGTCAGCAACGACTTGCGCTTTCACCAGGGCCTGCTGCGCGCCTGCCACAACCGCATGGTGGTGCAGATGAGCAAGGCCCTGGGCGCCTTGCTGCGCACCAGCTTCGAAATCAGCACCACACGGCCCGACGGACCCGCCGGTTCCTTGCCCTTGCACCGCGCGGTGCTGGATGCCGTGATCGCCCGCAACCCGGCCAAGGCCGAAAAGGCGTGCATCGTGCTGATCGACGGTGCGCGGGAAGACATTGACGCGGTGTTGGCGTCGCGCCGCAAGCTGCCCTCGCTGGCGGCGCCGGCCAAGGCGCTGCGGCGGCGGGTGGGCGCGGCTGCCGCGCCTTGACAGATTCGTCTGTTCCGACGCGCAGTACTCCCAAAAGAAGGCCTCCTCAAAAGCGAAGGGCAGCACATCACCCGCAAATGGTTTCGCGCCAGTGGTGTTGAGCGTCTGAGATCGGCCATGAACGGACATCAGCGAGCGGCGGCTTCGCGGCCACCTACGCACGACGCACTTTCCTGAGAACTGAGCGCAAGTCGCTCGTTGCCTCCAGAGGAGCGAGGCTGCCGTATGCCGCTCGGTGGCACGCACGGGCACGTCGACCTCAAATGGCGGAACATCGGGAATTTCAAGGAGACTGCCATGACCCGCCAGGACACGCCGCCCGAGGGCGGTTTCAACAAACTGGTCGATGAACAACTGGAGTTGGCTGCGGTCAAGCTGCCGGCGCTGACGCCTGTGCATCCGTCACCACTGGATCACGAAGAGCTGAAGGGCTCCCACGCCAACATCGAAGACCTGCTGCTGGGCAACGCTGAGGCCACGCCCGAGATGCTGGGAGAATTGGCTGCTCTGCAGGGTGCACCCGAGCTCAGCGAAGAAGAGTTGGCGCGCCAGGCGCTGGCCCACGGTGGTGCCGACAACGACCCTGCGACACCTGAGTAGGGCGCCAGACGGCCAAGGGGAGCCAGCGCCACGCGGCTGCGGTTGGCAAGGCCAGTGGCGGCGGCCAGCAGTCGCTGTTCGGCCTTGATGACGAAGGCTTGGCAGTCTGACATGGCCGGCGCTTGTCGAGGGACAAGGCAGCCCGAGCGAGTCGGCCGGATCGCATCTTCGAGGCGGGGTTGGCGAATCACACTGTCGGCCATCACGAGCCGGTCGCGTCAGGCAGCTATCTGGAGATCCGTACGGCGGGCAGGTCGTTCTCGCGCAACGCGAGCGCTATCGCCGACGTCAGGGGCATCCTTCGCCCTTCCTGCCACGCCGCGTCTGCCGCGTCGCCGCCGAGCGCCGCGCGCGCCGTTCCGAGGTGACGTTCGAGCAGCACCATCCAGAAGGTCATGCCCGTGAGGTCGATCGCCATGGCTTCGAACGCCGCGCTGGCCGCGCCGGCAAGCTGCAACGCCAGTGCGCCTTGTCCGCAGTTGGCCAGGACCATCGCGACGCCCTGGATCTCGGGCGCGATCTCCGCGCGATCACCGAGCTCGACGGCCAGCGCCAGCGAGCGACGGTAACGCGGTAAGGCCTGGTCGTGGTCGCCGCGGATGAGCGAGCAGTCAGCAAGAAAGTGAACAGCCAGGTGGGCCGATCGCAGGTCCGCATCCCGCGTCGCCAGGGCCAGTGCCTCGCGTGCCATCGGTTCCACAGTGTCGATGTCACCCAGTCCGACGAGCACTTGCAACAGTCCGATGCGTGCGCGGTTGACCAGCAGCGGGTCGCCAATCGATAGCTGCAGTCGCAGCCCCTCTTCCATCAGCCGCCGCGCTTCGCCGTCGCCGCTGTAGAAGCAGCCCCAGCCCAGGTCGGTCAGCGCGCACGCGATCTCCTGCGTCCGGCCCTGCGCGCGCCAGAGGCCGATGGCCTCGTCAATGAAGCGCCTGGCCGGCGCAAGCTCACCGCTGAAGGCGGCCAGTTCGCCGGCCGCAGCCAGCGCACGGGCCCGACCCTCGTCCGGTCCGGGGGCGGCACCCAGCGCCTGTGCCAGCCGCGCGCGGCCTTCGCTGTAATGCGATCGCATGTGCCAGAACCAGCCCAGCGCACCGGCCAGCCGCAGCAGGCGCCTGCCGTCCGTGGCGTGCAGGCGGTCGAGCGCGAGGCGCAGGTTGTCGTGCTCGCGATCCAGTTCGTCCAGACCCGACTGCTCGTCGTGCCAGCGCTTCGCGTAAACCCGCTCGGCCATGGCCTCGAAGTAGGCCATGTGCCGCTCACGCACGACGTCGCCATCGGCAGCGGCGGCCAGTTGCTCGAGCGCGAGGTCGCGCATGGTCTCCATCATGTCGAATCGTTCATCGATGCGGCGCACCATGCTCCGGTCCACCAGCGCGGACAGCGTGTCGAATTCAGCGTCGCAGACGGCCTCCGCCGCCTCGAGCGTGAAGCCGCCGACGAACACTGCCAGGCGTGCAAAGAGCGCACGCTCGTCGGGCGTCAGCAGTTCGTGGCTCCACAGCAGCGTTCTGCGCAGGGTCTGGTGGCGCGCCGGCCTGTCGCGCGCACCACCGGCCAACAACTTCAGGCGATCGCCGAGCCGTATGAGCATCGCCTCGGGCGACAGCATCGATACACGCGACGCCGCCAGCTCGATGGCCAGGGGCAGGCCATCCAGGCGAGCGCAGATTTCGGCAATGGACTTCGCGTTCCGCGGCGTGGCCTGGAAGCTCGGCAGCAGACCCTGGGCACGCTCCACGAAAAGGCGAGTTGCGGGGTGGTCGAAAAGGTCGTCCGGCTCGGTGACGCGCTGCGGGTCGGGCCATGACAGCGGGGACACCGGAAACACCTGTTCGCCAGCGATGCGCAGTGGCTCGCGGCTCGTGACGATGATCCTGAGCTTGGGCGATTGCACCAGCAGTTCGGCCACCGTCGCCGCGCCAGCGATGATCTGCTCGAAGTTGTCCAGCACCAGCAGCATCTCCTTGGGTGCGAGATACGCGGCCAGTGACTGGCCGGCCGCCTGCCGGACCGCCAAGGTCTGCGCGATCGTCGACATCAGCAGTTCGGGTTCGCGGATCGCCTGCAGTTCAACCAGAAACACGCCGTCGGAAAACTCGCCCGTAAGGTCCACGGCAGCGCGCACGGCCAGGCGGGTCTTGCCTGTGCCGCCCGGGCCGGTCAGTGTGATCAGGCGGGCGCCGGGTTGCCGCAGGTGCGAGCAGATGGCATCGAGCTCGCGCTCGCGTCCTACGAGCGGGTTGGCCGCCGCCTTGATGTTGGTCTGCCCTTCGGAGGGCGTTCGCAACGGAGCGAAGGTCTGCTGCAGCCTGGCGTCCACCACCTGGTAGAGCCGTTGCGGTTGTGGATAGTCCTTCAGCGGATGCGCGCCGAGATCGATGCACGCGATGCTGGACTCGTTCGCCAGCAATTCGTGGGTTGTCTGCGAGATCACGATCTGGCCACCGTGCCCCGCTGCGCAGATGCGGGCCGCACGGTGCACGCCAACGCCCACGTAGCCCAAGCCTGACACCGTCACTTCGCAGCTGTGGATGCCAATGCGCACGCGGACGGGTTCGTTGTCTGGCCACTCGCATGACGCCAACGCCAATTGCGCATCGCGGGCCGCTTGCACCGCATCCACAGCGCGGCTGAAGGCAACGAAAAACGAGTCGCCTGCCGTGTCGACCTCGTAGCCCGCGTACCTCGCGAAAGACTCGCGCATATGGTGCCGGTGCAGCGTCAGCGCGCCTTCGAAACTTGCGACACCGATGGCATGGAGCAAGCGTGTCGAACCTTCGATGTCGCTGAACAGCAGCGTGACGGTCCCGGTGGGGCGCATGCGCCCAACTCTACAGGAGCGCGAGCCGCCGACTGGCGGTGTCGGCGCCGCTAGCGATGCCCCATGTGACGCTGGAAATGGCTGCTTTCCAGCGCGCGAAACTGGGCCGTTTGCGTCAGGATGGGGTCGGCACCGGCCTTTCAGTTCCGGCGCTCATGCTTCGAGCGCCAGGCCACCGCTGCTTGCACCTACTCCTTGACTGACCCTGTCAGCCCGGACACGTAGTACTCGACAAAGAACGAGTACACGAAGGCCACCGGCAGTGATCCGAGCAGGGCGCCAGCCATCAGCGGGCCCCAGTGGTACACGTCGCCTTCCACCAGTTCTGTCACCACGCCAACCGGCACGGTCTTGTTTTCAGAACTGCTGATGAAGGTCAGCGCGTAAATGAACTCGTTCCAGCTCAAGGTGAAGGCAAAGATGCCGGCCGAGATGAGGCCCGGCACGGCCAGCGGCAGCACGATCTTGGTCAGGATCTGCCAGCGCGTGGCGCCGTCGATCAGCGCGCACTCTTCCAGTTCAAACGGGATGCTGCGGAAGTAGCCCATCAGCAGCCAGGTGCTGAAGGGAATCAGGAAGGTGGGGTAGGTGAGGATCAGCGCCCAGCGCGTGTCCGCCAGACCCATGTTGTTGACGATGGCTGCCAGCGGAATGAACAGGATGGACGGCGGCACCAGGTAGGCCAGGAAGATCGACAGGCCCACCTGCTTGGCGCCGTTGAAGCGCAGCCGTTCAATGGCGTAGGCCGCCAGCACGCTGGCCGCCAGGGAGGCCACCGTGGCCGTCACCGACACCAGCACCGTGTTCCACAGCCATTCCGGGTAGGCCGTGTCGAAAAGCAGCTTCTTGAAGTGCGCGAGCGTCGGCGATACCACCCAGAAGGGGTTGCCGTCGCGGGACAGCAGTTCGTTGTCGGGCTTCACCGACGTGACGACCATCCAGTAGAACGGGAACAGCAGCACGATCAGGAACAGTCCCAGCGGGATGTAGGTGGTGACGATCTTGCGGCGGCGGCTTTCCAGGAAGCCCATGCCACCCATGTCGTCCGTGTCGTTCTTGCCCTCAGAGGCGGGATTCAGGGTGCTGCTCATTCCTTGCCGCCTTGTTGCCAGGCGCGGCGCTGCAGCCCGAAGAAGCTGAACATGATGGCGGCCAGCAGGAAGGGCACCATGGCAATGGCAATGGCCGCGCCTTCACCGAGCGCGCCGCCGTTGATGGCACGCTGGAAGGACAGGGTGGCCATCAGGTGCGTGGCATTGAGCGGGCCGCCGCGTGTCAGCACGTAGATGAGTTGGAAGTCGGTGAAGGTGAACAGCACCGAGAAGGTCATCACCACGGCGATGATCGGCGTCAGCAGCGGCAGCGTCACGTGCCTGAACTGCTGGTAGGGCGTGGCGCCGTCTATCGCGGAGGCTTCATAGTACGAAGGCGAGATGGTCTGCAGGCCGGCCAGCAGCGTAATGGCCACGAAGGGCACACCGCGCCACACATTGGCGAACACCGTGGCCAGGCGGGCGTTCCAGGGGTCACCCAGGAAGTCGATGTAGGTGTCGATCACGCCCATCTTCACGAGCATCCAGGACACGATGGAAAACTGGGAGTCGTAGATCCACCAGAAGGCGATGGCCGACAGAGCGGTGGGCACGATGTAGGGCAGCAGGATCACCGCGCGGAAGAAGGTCTTCATCGCGAGGTTCTTGTTCAGCAGCAGGGCCAGCCACAGGCCCAGCGCGAACTTCAGCACGCTGGCCAGCGTGGTGTAGAAAAGCGTGTTGAACAGCGCCAGACGCGTGACGCTGTCACCCCACAGGAATTCGTAGTTCTCCAGACCGATCCAGGAACCACCGCGTCCCAGGCGGGCATCGGTGAAGCCGAGCCAGGTGCCCAGGCCCAGCGGGTAGGTCAGGAACAACAACAGGAACGCGGCTGCGGGCAGCATGAACAGCAGCCCGAGCGCGTTCTTGTTGTTCTGGAGGCGCTCCAGGAATGTCATCGGTGGGGGCCGGAGCTTCAGACCTTGTAGTAGCGCTCGGCGCGCTTCTGGGCGCGTTCGGCGGCTTCCTTCGGGGTCTTGGAACCGCTGGCGGCTTCTGCCACCATGTTGACCACGATGAAGTCCGCGCCTGCGCCGGCCGACGCGTAGCCCAGCTTGCCCGCATAGCCGGCCGGGCGCATGTTCTTCACGCCGTCGCGGTACACGGTGTTCTTGGGGTCGGCGGTCCACACACTGGCCTTTTCGTAGGCCCGCAGGGGCTGCGCGATGTAGCCCGCCGCGCCGGACAGCCAGGGTTCGAACTGTTCCTGCTCCATCATGAAACGCAGGAACTCCTTGGCAGCCTGCGGGTACTTCGTGTACTTCATGATCATCTGGTTGAAGAACAGGTGCGACTCGGTCGGCACGCCCACGGGGCCCACGGGGAAGGACGCGTGCTGGATGTCTTCCTTCAGCGCCTGCACCTTCGGGTCCTGCGAGGTCTTGGACGCGTAGTAGATGCTGATGCCGTTGTTGGTGATGCTGATCTGGCTGTCCAGGAAGGCCTTGTTGTTGTTCGGGTCCAGCCAGCTCAGCGTGCCCGGGATGAAGTTGGCGTAGAGCTCCTTGCCGTATTCCAGGGCGCGGATGGTTTCCGGGCTGTCGATGACGACCTTGTTGTTCTTGTCGACCAGCATGCCGCCGTGCGACCACAGCAGCCAGTTGCACCACAGGCCGTCACCCGTGGCGTTGCCCAGGGCCATGCCGCCGGGCGTGCCCTTTTCCTTCAAGGCCTTGAACATGGCCAGGAAGCCGGCGTTGTCCTTGGGCACGCTGTCATAGCCCGCGGCCTTCAGCATGCTCTGGCGGTACACGATGTAGCTGCCCGCAGCACCCAGGCCCAGGCCCAGCCACTTCTTGCCGTCCGGCTTCAGGTAGGCCTCGACGGCCGGGTACCAGCCGCCGTACTTCTTGCCCAGGTACTCGGCCAGGTCGGTGACGTCCAGCAGCTTTTCCGGATACAGGTTGGCGTCGTCGTTGGTGGACAGGATGATGTCCGGCCCCGACCCGGTGTTGGCGGCCACCGCCGCCTTGGGCCGCACGTCTTCCCAGCCTTCGTTGTCCACGCGGACTTCGATGCCGGTCTTCTCGGTGAACTTCTTGACGTTGACCATGTAGGCGTCGATGTCGCCCTGCACGAATCGGCTCCAGCGCAGCACGCGCAGCTTGGCGCCCTTCTCGGGCTTGAAGCTCACATTGGCCTGTGCGTGCACGGCAGGTGCCCACACGGCAGCCGTGCCGATGGCGGCCGTGGCGGCGATGCCGGCCGTGCCTTCCAGGAAATCACGGCGCTTGACGGGACGGTTGTTGATGTCGCTCATGCTTGTCTCCTTCGTCTGGGTTGGTGCGGGGATCGGATTGGCTCAGGCGGCCAGGCGCCGGCCCGTGCCGGCATCAAAAATGTGGGCGCGGGGCAGGTCGGGTTGCAGGCGGATGGTGCTGCCGGGTGTGAACGCGTGTCGGTCGTGGAAGACGACCGACAGTTCCTTGCTGCCATGGCGGCAGGCGACAAAGGTGTCGGCGCCGGTGGGTTCCACCACGGCCACCTGGACCTGGATGCCGCCATCGTTGACCAAAGCCAGGTGTTCGGGCCGTGTGCCCAGGATGACCTTCTGGCCGTCGACACCCCGGCTGCCGGGCGGCGCGGGCAGGCGCGCACCGTCTTCCAGTTCCACCTGCGCACCGGGGCCGCTGCCGTGCAGCGTGCCCGGCAGGAAGTTCATGGACGGGCTGCCGATGAAGCCAGCCACAAACAGATTGGCGGGCGTGTCGTAGAGCTCCAGCGGGCTGCCGGTCTGTTCTATGCGGCCGTCCTTCATCACCACGATCTGGTCGCCCATGGTCATGGCTTCGATCTGGTCATGCGTGACGTAGATGCTGGTGGTCTTCAGGCGCTGGTGCAGTTCCTTGATTTCAGTGCGCATGGCCACACGCAGCTTGGCGTCCAGGTTGGACAGTGGCTCATCAAACAGGAATACCTGTGGGTCGCGCACGATGGCACGGCCCATGGCCACACGTTGGCGTTGGCCGCCGGACAACTGCCGTGGGTAGCGTTCCAGCAAATCGCCCAGGCCCAGGATCTCTGCGGCGCGCGCCACCTTGGCCTTGGCCTGCGACTCTTCCATCTTGGCGAGCATCAAGGAGAAGGCCATGTTCTGCCGCACCGTCATGTGCGGGTACAGGGCGTAGTTCTGGAACACCATGGCGATGTCGCGCTGCTTGGGTGGCAGATCGTTGACGCGCTGTTCGCCGATGCGCACTTCGCCGCCGCTGATCTGCTCCAAGCCCGCAATCATGCGCAGCAGCGTACTCTTGCCGCAGCCGCTGGGGCCCACCAGCACGGTGAAGGATCCATCGGGAATCTGGATGTCCACGCCGTGCAGGATCGCGACTTCGCCGAAGCGCTTCTTGACCTGGGCAATGGTCACACTGGCCATGCGACTTCCATCCTTCTGCCGTCCTTCCAAGCAATGCAGGCCACGATACCCGCGCCTGCTTGGCGCTGGCCACCGGGCTAACCCGTTGTCGCCCATAAAAGTTGTCTGATAACCTGACGACATGTCTGGCCCTGCAACTGCCTACACCAGTGCCCGCGTGTCCGCGGCGGTGCCGGCGCCGGCAGCGGCGGGCCGCCTGGGTCAGGTCACGCTGGCCGACCAATTGGCCGATCGCCTGTCCAGGCAAGTAGCCAAAGGCGACCTGAAGCCCGGTGACCGCCTGCCCACTGAAGCGCAGCTGTGCGCCACGCATGGCGTGTCGCGCAGTGTGGTGCGCGAGGCCGTGCACCGCCTCAAGTCGCGTGCGCTTCTCGTATCGCGCCAAGGTTCGGGCGTGTTCGTCGCCGCACCTGCTGCGCACCAGGCACTGGAATTCGATCCGGCGGTGCTGGAGTCGGTGCACGCCGTGGTCCATGTGGTCGAGGTCCGGCGCGTGCTCGAAGGCGAGATCGCTGCGCTGGCGGCTGAGCGCGCCACACGCAGCCAGGTGGCGTCCTTGCGCCGCGCACTCGCCGACATCGATGCGGCCAGTGCGGCAGGCCGCGACGGTGTGGCGGAGGACCTGAACTTCCACCGGCTCATCGGTCTGGCCACAGGCAACCCGCAGTTTGGTCGGCTCATCGGGTTTCTGGAGCAGTACCTGCGCGAAGCCATGCGCGTGACAAGGGCCAACGAAGCACGGCGCCAGGACTTCATGGACGCCGTGCGTGATGAACACAAGGCCATCGTCGACGCCATTGCAGCGCGCGACGCACGGGCCGCGCGGCGCGCGGCCACCACCCACCTGGTGCACGGGCAGTTGCGGCTGGAGCAGGGCGGCGTGTTGCCGGCCCGTTCCGGACCCGCGCGCCGCGTGCGGAACCCTGCAGTTGAAAGGAAGGCCTCTTCATGAAGATTCTCATCACCGGCGGTGCCGGATTTGTGGGCGCCCGCCTGGCACGTGCGCTGCTGCAGCGCGGCCGCTTGCGTGGCCAACCCATCAGCCAGCTGGTGCTGGCCGACCAGGCGCCAGCGCCGGCGGACCTGGTGGCCGATGCGCGTGTGCAAGCCCGAGTCGGACCGCTGCTGCACCACTGCGAAGCGCTGCGCAGCGAGGCCTTTGACGGCGTGTTCCACCTGGCTTCGGCAGTCTCCGGCGAATGCGAGGCCGATTTCGAACTGGGCCTGCGCAGCAACCTGGACAGCACACGTGCGTTGCTGGACGCCTTGCGCCACCGCACCGAGCAAGGCGCCGCGCCCACCTGCCTGGTCTTCAGCAGTTCGGTTGCGGTGTTCGGCCCCGACGCCGCCGTGCCCATGCCCGAGGTGGTGGCTGACGACACATTGCCCGCGCCGCAGACCAGCTACGGTGCGCAGAAGCTGATCTGCGAACACTTGGTGGCGGACTACACGCGCAAGGGCTACATCGACGGCCGTGCGGCGCGCCTGATGACGGTGACCGTGCGCCCGGGCCGGCCCAACGGCGCCGCCAGTTCGTTTTTCAGCGGCATCATCCGCGAGCCCTTGGCGGGGCAGGAGGCCATCCTGCCCGTGTCGCGCGATGTGCGGCACCCGGTGTCATCGCCGAAGAAAACCGTGGAAGGCCTCATCGCCATCTACGAAGCCAGCCGCGAGGCCTTCAAGGGCCGCCTGGCCTTGAACCTGCCGGCGCTGAACGTCAGCGTGCAACAGATGCTGGATGCGCTGGCGGCCGTGGCGGGCCCTCAGGTGCGTGCCCTGGTGAAGGAGCAGCGCGACGAGCGCATCGCAGGCATCGTGGCCAACTGGCCGCGCGGGGCCACGTCGGTCCGGGCCAAAGCACTGGGGCTGCACGCCGAAGAGAGTTTTGAAGACATCGTGCGCCAGTACATCGAGGACTGCGCCGGACACCCGACCGCCCTGCAGGGCCTGAACAAGGACTGATGAAGACATGAACCAGATCGACCTGAAAGGCCGCGTGGCGGTCGTGACCGGCGGCGCGCAAGGCATCGGTTTTGCCATCGGCGAACGCTTGCTGAAAAGCGGCGCCCGCGTGGTGATGTGGGACGTGGATGCCGGCAAGATGGCCGAAGCCTGCGCGGCCCTTTCGCCCTTGGGTGGCGTGCGCGGCGAGGTGGTGGAACTGACCGACGACGCTGCGGTGGGCGCCGCCACCACCAGTGCCCTGGCCCAGGAAGGTCGCATCGACATCCTGGTCAACAACGCCGGCATCACGGGCGGCAATGCCTCCACCTGGGACCTCGACCCGGCCGTGTGGCGGCGTGTGATCGAAGTCAACCTGATCGCGCCCTACCTGACCTGCCGCCACGTGGCGCCTGCCATGGTCAAGGCAGGTTTTGGCCGCATCGTCAACATCGCCAGTGTGGCCGGCAAGGAAGGCAACCCCAATGCCAGTCACTACAGCGCCAGCAAGGCCGGCCTCATTGCACTGACCAAGAGCCTGGCCAAAGAGGTGGCGACCAAGGGCGTGCTGGTCAACGCCATCACGCCGGCCGTGGCCAAGACCGCCATGTTCGACCAGATGACCCAGCAGCACATCGACTACATGCTGGGCAAGATCCCGATGGGCCGATTCCTGGACGTGCAGGAGATCGCCGCCATGGTGGCCTGGCTGTCCAGCGAGGACTGCTCCTTCAGCACTGGCGCGGTGTTCGACATCACCGGCGGGCGCGCCACCTACTGAAGCCGGGACGTTGGCGGTCTGGCACTGGCGCGGCATATGATGGCCCGATAGCAGGAACCGCATCCGCGGGAACCTGGCGGGGTGCGCGACAGGGCGTGCCGATGGGGGCCGTTCGTTGACCATCCGAGCTCGATTGCTGTTGATCGCGCTGCTGGCATCTGCCGTGCCGGCCCTGTTGGCATTGGTGCGTTTCAGTGAAGAACGCGAGATCAGCCAGTTGGAGGACCGCCAGCGGCTGCTGGCCCTTGCGCAGGACCGTGTCCAGGAACTGCGTCAGCGCATCCTGGCCACCAAGCAGTTGCAGTTTGGGCTGGCCCGCGCCAGTGACCTGGCGGGCCATGACCGTGCCGCCTGTTCCGCCTTTCTTTCGGAAGTGCGCGAAGCCCATCCGCAGTACACGGGCATCCTCACGGTCAACCCGGACGGCCGGCTGTTCTGCGATTCCTTGAAAACGGGGCGCGAACTCGATCTCAATGACCGTGCCTACTTTCGCCGCTCGCTGAGCACGCGCGACGGGCTGGTGCTGGAACCTGTCTTTGGACGGCTTACCGGCCGCGCCGTGATGCAGGTGGCCTACCCCGTGCGCAGGGCCGACGGCGAATTGCGCTTCGTGCTGCTGGCCTCACTGGACCTGGCGCAGGTGTTGACCCCCGACGGCACGGCCAATGCGGCAGGGCAACACCTGGCCTTGCTGGACGATCAGGGCGTGTTGCTGTTTGCATGGCCTGCGGAAGGGCAGGGACTGAAGGCCGGCGCGTCGGCGGCGGACACCCCGCTCGGGCGATTTGCGCTGGCCTCGCGCAGTGCGGCCGTCACGCACATCGCCATGCCGAACGGCCTGCAAACCACATGGGCGCGGGCCGACACATCCGGCCTCGCGGATGCCGGCCTGCGCGTGCTGGTGGGATCGTCTGACGATGCTTTCCTGATCGCGGCGGCACAGCGCTTTCGTGCGGTGGCCATTTTGTATGGTGGCTTGGCAGTGGCGCTGTTCCTCGGCCTGTGGTTGATGGCTGAGCGTTCGATCCGGCGCCCCATCGCACGCATGACCGCGATGGCCGGGCGCCTGGCGCGTGGCGACCTGTCGGCGCGTGTGGGCGGTCCGCAGCCCAAGGGTGAGATTGGCGAACTCAGCAATGCGTTCAACCGCGCGGCCGAATCCTTGCAGGCTCAACGTGTCGACATCGAGCGGCTCAATTCCCGGTTGCAGCAATCGCAGCGCCTGGAGGCTGTTGGCCAGCTCACCGGCGGTGTGGCGCACGACTTCAACAACCTGTTGACGGTGGTGCTGGGCAATGCGGACCTGCTGGCCGAAGGCGGCCTGGATGAGCCCGGGCGGCGCCAGGCCCTGGAGATGCTGATCGACGCCGCGCAGCGCGGCGCCGTCTTGACGCGGCAGCTGCTGGCCTTCGCGCGCAGGCAGCCGCTGGCGCCGAGCCTGGTCGACGTCAACCAACTGGTGTCCACGCTGGAGCCGATGTTGCGGCGCACGCTGGGTGAGCACATTGAGGTGCGCTTCGTGCCCGGCCCGGATCTGTGGCCGACCCTCGTCGACCCGACCCAGCTCGAGAATGCCCTGCTGAACCTGTGCCTGAACGCACGGGACGCCATGGGGCCCGGCGGACAACTGACCTTGGAGACTGCCAATGTCACGCTGGACCCGTCCTATGCCGAACGCCACCCCGAGGCAACCTCAGGCCCTTACACGGTGCTGGCCGTGTCGGATACAGGCGCCGGCATCGACCCCAAGGACTTGGACCGGGTGTTCGAGCCTTTCTTCACCACCAAGGAAAAGGGCAAGGGCACCGGCCTGGGCCTGGCGATGGTCTACGGTTTTGCCAGCCAGTCGGCGGGCCACGTCAGCATCTACTCGGAACTGGGCCACGGCACCACGGTCAAGATCTTTTTGCCGCGCGGCACGGGTGAACTGCCCGAGCACGTGCAGCCTGCGCCCCCGTCCGAGCCGCGGGGTTCTGGAGAACGCATCCTGGTGGTGGAAGACGACGAGCCCGTGCGCATCCTGGCCTGCCTGGAACTGCGAGCGATGGGCTACCAGGTCGTCGAAGCCGACTGCGGCGCCCAGGCGCTGGAGCTGCTGCGCGGCGGCCCCCAGGTCGACTTGTTGTTCACCGATGTGGTGATGCCCGGCATGTCTGGCCGCGAATTGTCCGACGCGGCGAGCGCCCTGCGCCCAGACCTGCGTGTCCTGTTTGCTTCCGGCTACACCGAGAACGCCATCGTGCACAACGGCCGCCTGGACGCCGGTGTGCAGCTGCTGTCCAAACCCTACCGACGGCTGGACTTGGCGCGAGCCGTCCGCGCTGCACTGGACAGGGACGCCAGTTGATTCGCCTCCATGGCCCTGGCGGCTTGAGTCGCAGGCCAGATGATGGCGACGTGGAGCCCGCCCAGCGTTTTTGAGCGGGCCACCTCCACCTGCGCCTGCTGCACGGCCGCGATGCGGCGCACGATGGACCAGCCCAGGCCGCTGCCGGGCGCGCCCTGACCCAGCACGCGGAAGAAGCGCTGGCCCAGGCGTTGCAGGTCCGGTTCCGCCAGGCCGGGGCCACTGTCGTCCACGTCCAACGTCACCGTTTCGCCCTTGCGCTGCACGCGCACCTGCACATCGGCACCCGGTGGGCTGTAGCGCAGGGCGTTGTCCACCAGGTTTCGGAGCAGCACGGTCAGCAGGGCCTCCTGGCCCAAGACAGACAGCTGCCCTTCGGCGTCCAGGGACAGGTTCTGCTGCCGGTCTGCAGCCTCGGGCGCTGCAGCAGCCAGCACCTGCTGCGCGACGGCGCCCAGGTCCACCGGTGGCGCCGCTGCGCCCGTTTCAGCCTCCAGGCGCGCCAGCAGCAACAGTTGTTCCACCAGCCGAGCCGCGCGGTCGCAACCCTGCACCGTGGCTTGCAGCGCGTGCCGGCGCGCCCCGTCATCGCTTTCAGCCAGCGCCACCTGGGCCTGCGCGCGGATAGCAGCCAGCGGCGTGCGCAGTTCGTGCGCGGCGTCGGCGGTGAAGCGCCGCTCGCTGTCCAGGAGCGTGGCGATGCGGCCCAACAGTCCGTTCAGCGCGTCCAGCAGCGGTTGCATCTCGGTGGGGGCCTGCGGCAGGTGCACCGGGTCCAGCGCTTCGGGCCTCCGAACGGCCAGCTCACCGGACAGTCGACGCAAGGGCTTCAAACCGTGCCGCACCGCCCACCAGGCGGCTAGGCCCAGGAGTGGCAGGGCGAGGGCCAGCGGCGCCAGGGTGCCGCGCAAGAGAGCGCGCAGGATGGACTCGCGCGCCGACACGGCCTCGCCAACGTAGACCTGCACGTCGTGCTCGGCGCCGGTGGTGGCGAAGACGCGCCAGCGGGCGCCGTCCAGGTCCACCGTTTCAAATCCGCTCACCTGGCCGACGGTGCCTGGCCGCATCGGCAGCAAGGGTGCGTTGGACGAGCGCTGGACCAGGGCGCCTTCGTGCCAGACCTGGAAAGCCACTCGGGGTGCATAACGGTGCAGTTGCGGTGCGTCCAGGCCGCCATGGTCGTCATCGGTGTCCGTGGCCTGTTGCACCACCAGCAGCGCGGCGGCTTGGGCCAGGTGACCGTCCAGCAGTTCGTCCAGTTCGTGTTGCGTGTCCCACCAGGTCAGCGCAGCGGCCCCGGCCCAGACCAGGCCGAGGAGTCCCAGCACCAGGGCCAGGATGCGCGCCTGCAGCGAACGCATCATCGGCTGGGGGTGGCGTCTGAAGTGGCGTCTGCAGCAGGGCTGGCGGCGGGCTCACGCGGCAGCATGTAGCCCACGCCGCGCACGGTCTGGATGAGTTTGCTGCCCAGTTTGCGCCGCAGGTGGTGGATGTGCACCTCGATCGCGTTGCTGTCCACTTCTTGTCCCCAGCTGTAGAGCTGCTGCTCCAGTTGTTCACGCGTGAGCACCCGGCCCGCGCTGAGCATCAACACGTGCAGCAGATCGAATTCACGCGTCGACAGGGCCACGGTCTCGCCCATCCGTGTGGCGCGGCGCGCGGCCGGGTCCAACACCACGCCCTGGGCCTGCAGGTGCTCCTGGGGCTGGCCGTGGGCACGGCGCACCAAGGCGCGCAGCCTGGCCGCCAGTTCGCCCAGGTCCACGGGTTTCAGCACATAGTCGTCGGCGCCCAGGTTCAAGCCGCGGATGCGGTCGGGCACCGCATCGCGGGCCGTCAGTACCAGCACCGGTGTGCACAGGCCCGCAGCGCGCACGCCAGCAAGCACCTCCAGCCCGTCCTTCAGGGGCAGGCCCAGGTCCAGCACGGCCGCGGCATAGGGTTCGGCGCGCAGTTCGCGTTCTGCGGCCTGACCGTCGCGGACCCAGTCGACCAGGAAGCCTTGTTGGCGCAGGCCGGCGCGCAGGCCGTCTCCCAGCAGCGGGTCGTCTTCGGCAAGCAGGATGCGCATGGCAATCATCGTAGAGGGTGCGTCAGTCTTCGTCGTTGTCGTGGCTCAAGCGGCCTGCTTGTCGGCTTGCAGTGGCGCCGTCCGTTGCCGCAGGTGGATGTGTCCATTCCCAGGCCCAGAAGCCGAGCACGCATGCAATCAAGAACGCACCCAGCGGCCGCCAGGCGCGCCGGATGCCCTGGTCCGCCGGGCCGGCCTTGCGGCCGCTGAACATGGCCCTCACCAGGTTTTCGCGGTGCAGCCAGCCGCTGGCCAGCACGGCCAGCACGTGCAGGACGACCAGCGCCAGCAGGGCATTGGCCGCGCCTTCGTGCAGTTCTTCCAGCCAGCCAGGGCCGGTGTCGTTCAGTTGCATCCAGCCGCTGATGCTGACCACCGCCGCCAGACCCAGCAGGGCAAGGATGGCCAGCGCGCCGGCAGGGTTGTGGCCAAGGTGGTGCTGCGGCGCACCGCTGGGCAGGCTCTTCAGGTAACTCCAGACGGCGGCCGGTCCGCGCACAAAGCTTGCGAACCGAGCAGTCCGTGTGCCTACGAGGCCCCAGACCAGGCGGAAGGCCACCAGCGCGGCGACGGTGTAGCCCAGCGTGATGTGGACCAGGGCCCAGCGTTCGCTTTCCGCGGTGATGAAGGCGCCGGCAAAGCTGAAGACCAGCAGCCAGTGGAAGACCCGCACGGGCAGGTCCCAGACGAGGATGGAGGCGTTGTGGTTGGTGCTCATGTCAGGGGTGCTCACTGGGGGACGCGGATGTCGTGTTCGCTGAACCGGCCTTGTGCAGCCTGCAGGTGGCAGGCGCTGCAGTTGGCCGGGCTCTGGATGGCCGCCCGTTTCCAGGTGTCGGGGCCGAACTGACGGTGCTCACGGGTGAACCAGGTGGCGCGAGTGATGCGGTCTTCGGGCGGTTCTTCGCGGCTGCGCTTGCCCTTCGCGGCGTTCTGGACCAGCCAGGTCGCCAGAGCTTGTTGGCTGGCGGTGTCCAGGGACGCGTCGCTGCCGAAGTGGCGCGGCAGCTGGTTCATCAGACGCTGCCAGCTCGCCGCCGGCAGCAGCCCAGGCGCATAGGGCGTGTGGCAGGCGGCGCACTCCTGCACGTAGGCAGGCAGCAAAGGCGCGCTGCGGCCGTGGTCGTCATCCGCCAGTGCGTGCAAGGGCAGGGCGAACAGCAGGAGCGCTGTGGCCAGTAGGCGGGAATGCATGCTCATGTCTCCTGTCAAGGTTGGAGCGTGAGCAGCCAGGCCAGCACGTCGGCCTTCTCAGCCGCGGTGCATTCGCGGCCGGTCACGTCCTTGCAATTGCGGCGGAACCACTTCTCGACCTTGGCGGCGTCGGTGAAGCGTTCTGCGCTGAAGGCGGGCGCCAGGGGCGCAATGGCCTTGCCGGTGCTGGCATGGCGGCCGCCCTGTGTCGGCGTCTTGCCATGGCAGGTCGAGCAACTCCACTCGTGCCCATGGGTTTGCGTGAAGAACGCCTGGCCGCGGGGGGCGTCTGAAGGACTTGCAGCCTGCGCGGCATAGGCGCGCTGCAGTTCGGCTGGGGTGGCGGCCCACGCAGTGGCGGCACTGCAAGCCAGCAGCGCCGCCGCCATCAGGCGGCGGCTTGGAATCCGGTGTCGGGGTCTGGGGTGCATGGCAACAACTCCTGTTGCCTTGCATGGTGGGCCGCAGCCCTTAGGGCCGTCTTAAGGGACGACGCGCCCGGTGACGGGGTAGATCGGGTCGGTGTAGCCAAAAGTCGATGCGTGGCCGGGCGGCACACGGGCGTCGACCCAGGCCTCGTCTTCGGCCGTGGCTTGCACATCGCGCGCCGCCAGGTAGTCCTGCCACTGGACCAGCGTGCGCGGGCCGCCAATGACACCGCTCACGCGCTGGTTCCGCAGCACCCAGGCAACGGCCAGCTGCGTGGGGCTGATGCCGCGGTGCGCGGCATGGTCCGCAAAGGCCTGGGCCAGGGCGATGGACTCAGGTCGCCATTCGGTCTGCATCAGCCGGCGGTCGGCGCGTGCGGCGCGGCTGTCGGCGGGTGGCGCAGCGTCGGCCTTGTACTTGCCGGTGAGCACGCCGCGCGCCAGCGGGCTGTAGGTCACGACGCCCAGGCCGTAGTGGGCGCAGGCCGGCAGCAGTTCGACTTCGATGCCGCGTGTCACTGCGCTGTAGGGCGGTTGCAGCGCAATGGGCTGCGGCACGCCCATCTGCCGGGACAGTTCCACCATGCGCGCCAGGCGCCAGCCGCGGAAGTTGGACAAACCCCAGTGCAGCACCTTGCCCTGCTGGATGAGCAGGCCCATGGTGTGCACCGTTTCTTCCATCGGCGTGGACTCGTCGTCGCGGTGCAGGTAGTACAGGTCGATCCAGTCGGTGCCCAGGCGCTGCAGGCTGGCTTCCACGGCCTTCAGGAGCCATCGGCGCGAGGTGCCGCGGTCGTTGGGTTCGTCGCCCACCGGGTTGGCAACCTTGGTGGCCAGGACCCATCGTGAGCGATCGGCCTGGATCAGCCGGCCCACCATGCGTTCGCTCTCGCCCTTGGCATAGACGTCGGCTGTGTCCAGCGCGTTGAGGCCGGCGTCGCGGGTGGCGGCCACGATATTGGCGGCTTCTGCTTCAGCCGTCTGGTCGCCAAACATCATGGTGCCCAGCCACAGCGGGCTCACTTTCAGGCCGCTGGCGCCCAGCTTGCGATAGACAGGTGCGTTCATCCAATGCGTCCCAGCAGCAGGTATTCCATCAGCGCCTTCTGCACGTGCAGGCGGTTCTCTGCTTCGTCCCAGACCACGCTTTGCGGGCCGTCGATGACATCGGCCGCCACCTCTTCGCCACGGTGGGCGGGCAGGCAGTGCATGAAGAGCGCGTCTTTCTGCGCCAACTGCATCATCTGCACGTCCACGCACCAGTCCGCAAAGGCCGCCTGGCGCTGGGCGTTTTCGGCCTCGTAGCCCATGCTCGTCCACACGTCGGTGGTGACCAGGTGCGCGCCTTCGCAGGCCGAGAAGGGACTCTTGAAGGTCTTCACGCAGCCGGGGTTGTTGACGCCGGCCATCTTGGGGTCGATCTCATAGCCCCGGGGCGTGGACACATGCAGCGTGAAGCCCAGGATGTCGGCCGCCTGCAGCCAGGTGTTGGCCATGTTGTTGCCGTCGCCCACCCAGGCCACCGTCTTGCCCTGGATGGAGCCACGGTGTTCGATGAAGGTGAACACATCGGCCAGGATCTGGCACGGGTGGTATTCGTTGGTCAGGCCATTGATGACGGGCACGCGTGAGTGCGCGGCGAAGCGTTCGATCTTGTCCTGCTCGAAGGTGCGGATCATCACGATGTCGACCATGCGGCTGATGACGCGTGCGGCGTCTTCCACCGGTTCGTCGCGGCCAAACTGGCTGTCGCCGCTGGTGAGGTTCACCACCGAGCCGCCCATCTGGTACATGCCGGCTTCAAAGCTCACACGCGTGCGGGTGCTGGCCTTCTCGAAGATCATGGCCAGCGTGCGGTCCACCAAAGGCAGGTACTTCTCGTAGTTCTTGAAGCGTTTCTTGATGGTGCTGGCGCGCTCGAAGAGGTAGACGTACTCCTCGGCACGCAGGTCCTTGAACTGCAGGTAGTGTTTCATCAGCGAATCGCCCGGCTTCATGCTTGCTAAATAGGTACGTGCGTCACTCAGCCAGGAAGCTCTTGATGATCGGGCACAGGATGGCGGCGATCTGGAGTGCCTCATCCGCCGTCAGGACCAGCGGCGGCACCAGACGGATCACACTGTCGGCCGTCACACTGAGCATGAGGCCGGCTTCGGCGGCGCGCGACAGGATCACGCCGCAGGGCCGGTCCAGTTCGATGCCGATCATCAGGCCTGCGCCGCGGATCTCCTTGACGCCCTTCACGCCGTCCAGGCCCTGCTCCAGCGCCCCGCGCAGCACCGCGCCCACGGTGGCGGCGTTGGCCATGATGCCGTCCTCTTCCATGATGCGCAGCGTCTCCACGCCCGCACGCATGGCCAGTGGGTTGCCGCCAAAGGTGGTGCCGTGGTTGCCCGGCCCCAGCACGTTGACGGCCTTCGGCCCGCAGACGATGGCGCCGATGGGCACGCCCGAGCCCAGGCCCTTGGCCAGCGGCATCACGTCAGGCTGGATGCCGGCCCACTGATGCGCAAACCACTTGCCGGTGCGGCCGATGCCGCACTGCACTTCGTCCAGCATCAGCAGCCAGCCGTGCGCGTCGCAGGCCTTGCGCAGGCCTTGCAGGTAGTCCCAGCGGCTGGGGTTGATGCCGCCTTCGCCCTGGATCGTTTCCAGGAACACAGCCACCACATTGGGGTTGGTGCGCGCCACTTCTTCGATCGCGGCGAGGTCGTTCATGGGCACGCGCACAAAGCCTTCCACCAGGGGGCCGAAACCGGCCTGCACCTTGGTGTTGCCGGTGGCGGACAGGGTGGCGATGCTGCGGCCGTGGAAGGCCTTTTCGTAGACGATGATCTCCGGGCGGTCGATGCCCTTGTCATGGCCGTACTTGCGGGCAATCTTCAAAGCGCCTTCGTTGGCTTCCAGGCCGGTGCTGCAGAAGAACACGCCAGACAGTCCCGACAGTTCGCACAACTTGGCGGCCAGTTGCTCTTGCAGCGGCACCTCGTAGTAGTTGGACGAGTGGATCATCTTGGCCACCTGGTCCTGCAGGGCAGGAACCAGCTTGGGGTGGCCATGGCCCAGGGTGTTGACGGCAATGCCGCCCAGGCCGTCCAGGTACTTCTTGCCGTTCGTGTCCCACAGCCAGCAGCCTTGGCCATGCGCCAACGCGATCGGCAGACGGCCGTAGGTGTTCAGCGTATGGGGCATGGGGCGCGTGACCGCGGGCTCGGGGGCATTCATCGTGAGGTACCTCGTGCGGCAGAGAAAAGAAAGCCGGGCAGTGACGCAACGGTCACAGCCCGGCGAAGTTTGATTCTAAGAGGGGGTATCCAGAACGGCGCCATA
This sequence comes from uncultured beta proteobacterium, assembly GCA_963750785.1. GTDB lineage: Bacteria > Pseudomonadota > Gammaproteobacteria > Burkholderiales > Burkholderiaceae_C > Rubrivivax. The sequence continues at coordinate 28,849 of CAVVSC010000034.1, forward strand.
TGGCCGAAGGCAGAAGCTTCTTCCTTGACGCGGGCACGAGACATGCATGCTGCAACGCAGCACATCCAAGGCACAATGCTCGTTGCGCGCAGGCTGCCGCCACCGCGTCCCTTGCCGGCCAGTCCCTGCGCTGTGCCGTTTCCGATGACCATCGCCTCGCCCCGCCAGTTCCACATCATCGGCATCACGCTCGATGGCAAGACCTTCCGCCCCAGCGATTGGGCTGAGCGCCTGGCCAGCGCCATGTCCAGCTTCCGGCCCGGCGGCGGCAAGGGCGGCATCGGCGCCTACATCGGCTATTCGCCGTATTGCGTGCCGCAGGTCGTGGAGGGCACCAAGTGCGTCCTGGTGAACGAAGCGCTGCGCGACATCGAACCCATGGCCTGGGACTTCGTCATGAACTTCGCACGCGACAACCAGTTGAAGGTTGACGAGCTGCCACGGAAGCCACCGGTAGCTGCTGCTTAGTGCGCTGACCATGAAAAAGGGCCCGCCGAGCGGGCCCTTCCTGCACCTGGAAGCTGTCTGACTTAGGCGGCGAGCGCCAGAGCCTTGACCTTGGCGGCCAAGCGGCTCTTCAGGCGAGCAGCCTTGTTCTTGTGGAACACACCCTTGTCAGCAACGGAGTCGATGACGCTCTGGGCAGACTTGAAAGTGTCTGTGGCCTTGGCCTTGTCACCGGCAACGACGGCCTTTTGCACGTTCTTGACAACGGTGCGGAAGTGCGAACGCAGCGCGGTGTTTGCGGCATTCAGCGCCACGTCCTGGCGGGCGCGCTTGCGGCCGGAGGCGAGGCGAACAGTCTTCTTCTTGGCTTTGGAGGAAGTGGCCATGCGAGTAGGTTAAGAGATGCTAGAGGTGCAAAGACGGTCGAGTATAGCACGGTACTGAAGATGCAACCAGGGGTCGGGAGCGCCTGCCTATAATCTGGCCGCTTTCGCTGACCCGTGAACCTTCTCAAGGCTGCATCCACCGTTTCGCTGCTGACGCTGCTGTCCCGTGTCACGGGCCTGGTGCGCGAACAGCTCGTGGCGGCCTTTTTTGGCGCCAGTGGCGTCACCGACGCCTTCAACGTCGCCTTCCGGATTCCCAACTTGTTCCGGCGCCTGTTCGGCGAAGGCGCGTTCTCGCAGGCCTTTGTCCCCTTGCTGGCAGGCACCCGAGAACGTGAAGGCGACCAAGCCACGCATGAATTGATCAATGCCGTAGCCACGGTGCTCGCCTGGGTCTTGCTGCTGACCTGTGCGCTGGGTGTGGCCGCCGCGCCCGTGCTGGTCTGGGTCATGGGCTCCGGGCTTGAGCGCTTTGACAGTGCCGTGCTGATGACCCGCTGGATGTTCCCTTACATCGGCTTCATGTCCCTGGTGGCCCTCTCGGCGGGCGTGCTCAACACCTGGAAGCGTTTCGCGGTGCCGGCACTCACGCCCGTGCTGCTCAACCTGGCGGTGATCGGGGCGACCTGGTGGGGGGCGCCGGTGCTGGAGGCGCGGGGCGTGGAGCCCATCCTGGCCCTGGCCGGCGGTGTGATGCTGGGTGGCTTGCTGCAATTGGCCGTGCAGATCCCGGCATTGGCGCGAGTCGGCTGTCTGCCGCGTCTGGGCATCACGCCTTCTTCCATCGCAAATGCGTGGAAGCACCCGGGCGTGCGTCAGATCCTGCGCCAGATGGCACCGGCGCTGCTGGGCGTGTCGGTGGCTCAGGTTTCGCTGCTCATCAACACGCAGATCGCGTCTCACGTGGCGGTGGGTGCGGTGTCCTGGCTGACCTATGCGGACCGCCTGATGGAGTTCCCAACCGCGCTCCTTGGCGTGGCCCTGGGCGTGGTGCTGCTGCCGCAGTTGTCGGCAGCGCAGGCCCGCCAGGACTCTGCTGCCTTCTCAGCCATGGTCGACTGGGGCCTGCGCCTGGTGTTGCTGCTGACGCTGCCTTGCGCATTGGCGCTCCTGGTCTTTCCCAAAGGGCTGGTGGCGGTGCTTTTTCACTATGGCAAGTTCAGCGCGGACGACGTGGCGATGACCGTGATGGCCTTGCGCGGTTATGGCGCGGGCCTGCTGGGCATCGTGGCCATCAAGGTGCTGGCGCCGGCCTTTTACGCGCGCCAGGACATCCGCACACCGGTCAAGATTGCCGTGGGCGTGCTGCTCGTGACGCAGGCCTTCAACGTGGTGCTGGTGCCGCTGCTGGGCCACGCCGGCTTGGCACTGTCCATCGGGCTGGGCGCCATGGTCAATGCGGGTCTGCTTTTGAGCGGCTTGCTGCGCCGCGGGGTTTACAGGCCGGTGCCGGGGTGGGGCGGCTTCGTGGCGCGCGTGCTGCTGGCCAACCTGGCGCTGGGTGCAGCGTTGGCCTGGGCAGCCGAAGGCATCGACTGGCTGGGTCTGCAAACCCATTGGGCTCAGCGCGCTCTGGCCGTGGCTGCGGTCCTGGGCGGCGTGACGCTGCTGTACCTGGGCGTGCTGCTGGCCTGCGGCTTGCGCCCACGGCAGTTCGTGCGCCGGGCCTGACCTACACTGGAAACATGTCCAGTCCCCTGTCCCTGACCGCGCCCAGCACGCTGGACTATTTCGGCGCGCTGGTGGCGGACGACAAGAGCTTTCCACTCCTGGAGGCCGCGATCTCCATCGCGCAGGATGAGGATCCAGGCCTGGACGTGCAGGGCACGCTGGCCCGCGTGGACGAATTGGCCGAACGCCTGCGCCGCCGTCTGGCGGCCGATGCGCCGCCGCTGCAGCGTCTGCGCAGCGTCACGCAGTACTTCTTCCAGGAACTGGGTTTCAGCGGCAATGTCAACGATTACTACGACCGCCGCAACAGCCTGCTGCCGGTCGTGCTGGAAAGCCGCCGCGGCATCCCCATCAGCCTGGCCGTGTTGTTCATCGAAATCGCGCGCCAACTGGGGCTGGATGCCATGGGCGTGTCCTTTCCGGGTCATTTCCTGGTCAAGGTGCCCATGCCCCAAGGCGACGTGGTGATCGACCCCTTCACGGGCCACTCTCTCGGCCGCGAAGACCTGGAAGAACGCCTGCTGCCCTACCGGCAGCGCAAGCTGCCGCAGTCCGACTGGCCGCTGTCGCTGTTCCTGCAGGCCTCTCCGCCGCGCGACATCCTGGCGCGCATGTTGCGGAACCTGAAAGAGATCCACCGCAGCCACTGCGACTGGCCGCGCCTGGAGCGCACCATGGCCCGCCTGGTGGTCCTCCTGCCGCAGGCCTGGGACGAATGCCGCGACCACGCGCTGGCGCTGGCGGAACTGGGCATGCACCGGCGCGCCGCGGCCATCCTGGACGTCTACCTGCAGCAGTGCCCCGACGCGCCCGACGCGCAAGCGCTGCGCCGCCACCAGACCGCGTGGCTGAACCTGCAATGAGCGCATGAGGCAGATTCCCCTGGCCATCGCGCCCGAGGCGCATCCCGACTTCGACAACTACGTGCCCGGCGCCAACGGTGCCGCGCTGGCCCACCTGCGCGGCCTGGTCTGGCCTTCTGCACCGGTGTACTTGTGGGGTGTCGCAAGCTGCGGCAAGACCCACCTCTTGCAAGCCCTGGCCGCGCGGGTCCAGGCGGCGGGCCATCAAGTGGCCTGGTTCGACGCCGCCGAGCCTCTGCCCTGGGTGCTGTCGCCAGGCTGGGCCCTGGTGGTGGTGGACCGCTGCGAGTCCCTGGACGACGCCGCGCAGCGGGCTGCATTTGCGCTTTTTGAAGACGCCACCGCGCATGGCGTGCAGTGGGCCGCTGCCGGCCGCCTGCCACCCGTGGACTTGCCGGTGCGCGAAGACCTTCGCACGCGACTGGCCTGGGGCCATGTGTTTGCGCTGCAGCCCCTGGCCGACGCCGAGACCCGCGCCGCGCTGCGCCGCGAAGCCGACCGCCGCGGGATCTTTTTGTCAGACGAGGTGATGGACTACGTGCTCACGCGATTTGAGCGCGACTTGTCGCACCTGATGGCCCTGCTGGACCGTCTCGATGAATTCGGCCTGGCCCGCGGCCGCCGCATCACCGTGCCCTTGGTGCGCCAGATGTTCGACGAAGAAGGCGCAGCGGGACCCGATTCGGGAGAAGGCGCATGAAGCTCACGCTCTTCGACCTGGACGGCACCTTGCTGCCGAAGGACTCGGACCACGGCTTTGGCGAATACCTGGTGTCCCTGGGCTGGGTGGACGCCGACACGTTCCGTCGCCGCAATGACGGCTTCTTTGCCGACTACCAGGCCGGCAGGCTGGACATTGCGGCCTATGTGGACTTCGCCACCGCCGGCTGGCGCGAGCGCAGCGACGCCGAACTGGCCGCGGTCACCGACGGCTTCCTGAGCGACGTGGTGCAGCCCATGCTGCTGCCGCCGGCGTTGGACCTGGTGAAGCGCCATCAGGACGCGGGTGACGAGGTGATCCTGGTCACTGCCACCATCGACTTCATCACCCGACCCATCTGCAGACTGTTTGGCATTGCGCACCTGATCGCCACCGAACTGGAGCGCGACCCGGCGGGCCGCGTGCGTGGCACGATCTGTGGCGTGCCTTCGTTCCGCGAAGGCAAGGTCACCCGCGTGACGCAGTGGCTGGCCGAACGCGGCCTCGGCTGGACCGACTGCGAATCCACCACCTTCTACAGCGACTCCACCAACGACCTGCCGCTGCTGGAACATTGCAGCCACCCGGTGGCCACCAACCCCGGCGCTGCACTGGAACGCATTGCCAATGAGCGCGGCTGGCCCGTGCTGAAACTCTTCACATGATCAAGAAATTCATCAATCGACTTCTGGGCAAGAGTGCCGCTGCCGAGATGCCCGTCGGGCCGCCGGCCATTCCCATAGGCGTTCGCACGGAAATTCCGGCCAGCGAGCACCGCATCGACCCCAGCCTGCTGGACGCCAACGCCGTGCGTGTCGTCAAGACGCTGAAGGAGGCTGGCTACGAAGCCTATGTCGTGGGTGGTGCGGTGCGCGACCTGCTGGTGGGCATGCGCCCCAAGGATTTCGACGTGGCCACCAATGCCACGCCGGAGCAGGTCAAGGCGCTGTTCCGCCGCGCCTTCATCATCGGCCGCCGCTTCCGCTTGGTGCACGTCGTGTTTGGCCGTGGGCGCGAACACGAGACCATCGAAGTAAGCACCTTCCGCGCCTACCTGGACGCTGCGGCGGCAGACCAGGTCACCGGCAACGAGAAGACGAGCAAGTCCGAGATCGCCGACAAGAAACACGTGGTGGGCGAGGACGGCCGCGTGCTTCGCGACAATGTCTGGGGCCCGCAGGTGGAAGATGCCGCACGCCGCGACTTCACGGTGAACGCCATGTACTACGACCCCATTTCGCAGGTGGTGGTGGACTACCACGGCGGCCTGGCCGATTCGCGCGCCAAGCTGCTGCGCATGATCGGCGACCCGGCCACACGCTACCGCGAAGACCCGGTGCGCATCATCCGCATCGTGCGCTTCGCGGCGAAGCTGGGCTTCTCCTTGGACGCGGGCACCGAGAAGCCCATTCGCAGCATGGCGCCACTGCTGTCCAACGTACCCATCTCGCGCCTGTTCGATGAGATGGTGAAACTGCTGCAGACGGGCCATGCCATTTCCAGCATCGAACAGGTCAAGCGCTTCGGTCTGGTAGGGCAGGGTGTGTTCCCGGTGCTGGACGCCGCGCTGGCGCCGCCCAAACCCAGCGTGGCCCGAGACACCTTTGTGCGTCTGGTGCTGGAAGACACCGACCGCCGCGTTGCTGAAGGCCGCGCCGTGGCGCCCAGCTTCATGCTGGCCTGCCTGCTTTGGCATGACGTGCAGGAGCGCTGGACGGCCATCCGCGCGGGAGGTGAAGCGCCATTCCCTGCACTGCAGCTGGCCGTGGATGCGGTGTTCGACGCCCGCATCGGTGACATCTCGGGTCGAGGCAAGCTGGCTGCGGACATGCGCGAGGTCTGGTTGATGCAACCACGCTTCGACCGCCGCACGCCCAGTTCGGCCACCTCGCTGATCAACCAGGTGCGGTTCCGCGCCGGCTACGACTTCCTGCGTCTGCGCGCCGACACCGGCGAAGTCCAGGCTGAACTGGCTGACTGGTGGGAAGATTTCCACCTGGGCAGCGACGAAGAACGCGAGGCCATGCTGGCCGACCTGAAGCCGCAGGGCGGGCGGGCACGCCGGGTGCCCGCGGCAGGCGCGCCTGCCGCGAGCCCGCCGGCGAGCAAGTCGGATCCGGCCGAGCCTGCCGGCGCTGCAGACGATGCCGATCTTGGCGACGACGGCGAAGGTGACGAACCGGCTCCAGACGCTGCCCGCGCCGCGGCAGGCGATGGCGCGCCACGCAAGCGCCGCAGGCGGCGGCGCAAGCCGGGCGGTGGCGCACCGCGCGAGGGCGGCCCAGCCCCCGTCGGCGAATGAACGCCCCCCTGGCCGGCGAGCGCGTGTTCGTGGGCCTGGGGGCCAACCTGGGGGATGCACGTGCCGCGGTTGAGGACGCACTCGCGCGCCTGTCGGCCTTGCCGGGCACGGCGTTGATTGCCCGATCCAGCCTTTACCGCACCGCACCGGTGGATGCAAGCGGTCCTGACTTCGTCAACGCAGCGGCTGAGCTGCGAAGCACGCTGAAACCGCTGGACCTGCTGCACGCCCTGCAGGCAGTCGAGCGCTCCCACGGCCGTGAGCGCCCCTACCGCAATGCACCGCGCACGCTGGACCTGGACCTGCTTTTGTACGGCCAGGAGGTGCTGCAGACGGTCGAGTTGACGCTTCCCCACCCGCGCCTGCACGGCCGCGCCTTTGTGCTGCATCCCTTGCTGGAACTGGCGCCGGACTTGATGCACCCCGTCTTGGGTGCCTTGCGCCGCTTCCTGCCCGCAACGGCGGACCAAGCCACCGAGAAACTGCCATGAACCTGAACACCTTGCCTCTGCCCTTGCAGACCTTCGGCCTGCTGGTGCTGTCCAACCTGTTCATGACCTTCGCGTGGTACGGCCACCTGAAGAACATGGCCAGCAAGCCCTGGTTGCTGGCCGCGCTGTTGAGCTGGGGCATTGCGCTCTTCGAATACCTGCTGCAAGTGCCTGCAAACCGCATCGGCTACGCGGGCGGCTACACCCTGGCTCAGCTGAAGATCGCCCAGGAGGTCATCACGCTGGCCGTCTTTGTGCCCTTCGCAGTGGTCTACATGCAACAAGCTTTGAAGTGGGACTACCTTTGGGCTGGGCTGTGCCTGGTGGGTGCGGTGTATTTCATCTTCCGGTCATGAAGCTTCATGAAGGTTTGCGCGCCTAGAATCCGCGCCCAGACCCGCTGGTGACACACCGGCTCGCACTGGAGCACCCATGGTTTTCGGCAGGCTGTTGCCCCGCGAAGGCAACTTCTTCGAACTGTTCAACGAACACGGCAAGTACATCGCCGAGGGCGCCAATGCCTTCATGCTGCTGGTGCAGCACTACGAGGACCCGGACGCCCGTGAGCGCAATGCCATTGCCGTGGGCGCTGCCGAACGCTCTGCGGACAAGGTGACCGCCGAGGTGCATCGCCTGCTGCACCGCACCTTCATCACGCCGTTGGACCGCGACCAGATCCACCGCCTGATCAACGCCATGGACGACGTCCTGGACCTCCTGCAGGACAGCAGTGAGGTGATGTCGCTGTACGACCTGCAGCATCTCAACAACGACGTCATCCGTCTGTCCGAGATTTCCGTTCGCTGCTGCGGCCGCGTGCAGCATGTCCTGACGCTGCTGTCCAAGCTGAAGGACCCGGCTGTGGCCGAGTCGGTGCTGAAGACCTGCGAAGAGATCGATCAGCTGGAATCCGACGCCGACCGCGTGATGCGCAGTGCCATGTCGGCGCTGTTCCGTGAGGAACCCGACACGCGCCAGCTCATCAAGCTGAAGGCGGTGTACGAGCACCTGGAGTCCATTTCCGACCGATGCGAAGACGTGGCCAACCTCGTCGAAGGCATCGTGCTGGAAAACTCCTGACCCACCCACAAGGCTGACCGAGATGCAGATCGCCCTCTGGGTGGTGGTGGTGCTCGTGGCGTTGGCGCTGCTGTTCGACTTCATGAACGGCTTCCACGACGCGGCAAATTCCATCGCCACGGTGGTGTCCACGGGCGTGCTGAAGCCCACGCAGGCCGTCGCTTTCGCAGCCTTCTTCAATGTGGTGGCGATCTTCGTCTTTCACTTGAAAGTAGCTGCCACGGTCGGCAAGGGCATCGTGGAGCCGGGTGTGGTGGACCAGTACGTGGTCTTTGGCGCCTTGGTGGGCGCCATCACCTGGAACGTCATCACCTGGTGGTACGGCATCCCGTCCAGCAGTTCTCACGCGCTGATTGGCGGCATCGTGGGCGCGACCATCGCCAAGGCAGGCGCCGGTCCGCTGGTGGCTTCTGGCGTGCTGAAGACTGTGGCCTTCATCTTTGTGTCGCCCATGCTGGGCTTCCTGCTGGCGTCGCTGCTGATGGTGGCCGTGGCGTGGATCTGCCGGCGAATGTCGCCTTTGCGCGTGGACAACGTCTTCCGCCGGCTCCAGCTGGTGTCGGCGGGCCTGTATTCGCTGGGCCATGGCGGCAATGACGCGCAGAAGACCATCGGCATCATCTGGCTGCTGCTGATCGCGGCTGGCATTTCCAAGTCGAGCGATGCCATGCCGCCGACCTGGGTCATCTGGAGTTGCTACCTGGCGATCGGCCTGGGCACCATGTTCGGTGGTTGGCGCATCGTCAAGACCATGGGCCAGCGCATCACCAAGCTCAAACCGGTGGGTGGCTTCTGCGCGGAAACGGGCGGGGCGATCACGCTGTTCCTGGCCAGCGGCATGGGCATTCCGGTCTCCACCACCCACACCATCACGGGCGCCATCTTCGGCGTCGGTTCGGTGCGCAATGCCAGCGCCGTGCGCTGGGGCCTGGCCGGTCACATCGTGATGGCCTGGGTGCTGACCATTCCGGCCACGGCCTTCATCGCCGGCGTCTTTTACGGGCTCGGCAGGCTCTTGTTCTGAGTTGCGGGCAGGGCGTCCTGCTGGTGATCCTGTTCGAACTGGTACTCAAAGAACTTCTGCCCGCCATAGGCCACGGCGCCCATCAGCGCCACGCCGCCCAGCATCAGCGCTGCAATGGCCGCGAACACAGGGCCCCAGGCCGTGGCGTGGCTGGGCTGTCCCGGGTTGTAACGGGCGTCCCATTTTTCATCTGGCGTCAGCGCATGGACCAGCGCACTGAGCGTGGCCACGGCAATCATCAGGCCCAGAAGGGGTGCCAAGGCCCAGGCGATGTGGTCGTCCTGGCCCAAGTTGCGGATGCGGACCACGCCCACAAGGCCTGCCAGTGTGGGCAGCGGGTGCAGCCAGGCCCAGAAGTCACGCCGGCCATGCAGGTACAGACGGTGGGCGCCCAGGGTGCCCAGCAGCAGGGCCAGCCAAGCGGTGAGGGTCTTGGATCGGTACGGCAGGTTCGGCATCGGATCAGTCAGTCGGCGGCAACCTGGCTCCAGGTCCCAGCGGGCGCTGCATCAGCACGATGTCCAGCCAGCGATCGAACTTTCGACCGACATTCTCAAAGCGGCCCGCGGGGCTGAAATCCAGTCGCGCATGCAGCGCCACCGATCCGGTGTTCGCGCTGTCGCCGATCACGGCCATCATCTGGCGAGCTCCCCAGTCGGTGCAGCGGGCGATCAGTTCCGCCAGCAAGAGCGCGCCCAGCCCCTGCCCACGGGCGTCGGCATGCACATAGACCGAATCTTCGACACTGAATCGGTAGGCCGGACGGGGCCGAAACGGCGAAGCGTAGGCGTAGCCCATGACACCCGCGGCTGTCTCCACCACCAGGTACGGCAGACCCTTGGACAGGATGTCCTGGCGGCGGCGCGTCATTTCGGCGAGGTCGGGCGGCTCGATTTCAAAGCTGCCGGTGCCCGTGCGCACGGCGTGTCCGTAGATGGCGGCGATGGCTTCCAGATCTTCAGGGCGGGACGGCCGGATGGTGGTCATGGGGTGGTGTGAACCGAAAAGCAGGGGACAGATCGCGTGGGCAGTTTATAATGCGCGGTTTTCGGCGACGGTCCTGGGTGCAAACTGCAGGGCGTATCTACGGCGCCGACCGAGGCTGGAGCAGGGGACATCCGACAGGATGACTTCCGCACCAGCCACCACGATGGCCTGCCCTGCGTGTCCTGTGGCGTGGCGATCGACCGACACTGATTCCCGAGGTTACCAACATGGTCGTGATCCGACTGGCACGTGGCGGCGCCAAGAAGCGTCCTTTCTACAACATCGTCGTCGCTGACTCGCGTGAGCGCCGTGACGGCCGCTTCATCGAACGCGTGGGCTTCTACAACCCCATGGCGGCCGGTGGCGAACAAGGTCTGCGCGTGGCGCTGGACCGTGTCACGCACTGGGCCGGTGTGGGCGCGCAACTGTCGCCCACCGTGGAGCGACTGGTCGTCCAGGCCAAGAAGGCGGTCTGAAGCCGCAGGTTTCTTCGATGAAACCACGGGCTTCCTCCGTGAAGCCGACAGCGTTGCCCGCGGGCACGCAAGGTGGGGCGCTGGTGGCGGGTGAATCCGTTGCCGCCCTGCCGGCAGACGCGATCGAAGTCGGTCGGGTCATGGGCGCCTGGGGTATCAAGGGCGGCTTGAAGATCAAGCCCTTTGCCGCCGATCCGCAGGCGCTTTTTTCCACGAAGCGCTGGTACCTGGCCAGCCCTGAACAGGCCGGACCCAAGCCTGAAGGCACGTCCTTCCGCTGGCCGCTCTTGTTGCGTGTGCAGCAGGCGCGCGAGCACAGCGATGGCGTCGTCGCCACGGTCGATGACCTGCTGGACCGCGATGTGGCCGAGGCGCTCAAGGGCGCCCGCATCTTTGTCTCGCGGGAGAGTTTTCCCACACCTGATGACGGCGAGTTCTACTGGATCGACCTGATCGGGCTGAACGTGGTCAACCGCGAAGGCGTGGCCCTGGGCGCCGTGGTCGGCCTCATCGAAACCGGCCCGCACTGCGTCCTGCGCGTGCAGCCCGAGGACACGGCCACGGCAGAAACGCTGGTCCCCTTCGTCGACGCCTATGTCGACAAGGTCGACCTCGCCGGCCGTCGCATCACGGTGGACTGGCAGGCCGACTACTGAAACCCGACGGCTGGCCAGCGCCCGCCGCAGCGCCCATGCGCTTTGACATCCTTACCCTGTTTCCTGAACTCTTTGCGCCGCACCTGACGCAGGGCATCACGCGCCGGGCCTACGAGTCCAAGCAGGTGGACGTGCGCTTGTGGCCGCTGCGGGACCATGCCGACGACACCTACCGCCGCGTGGACGACCGCCCTTACGGCGGCGGCCCGGGCATGGTCATGCTGGCCGAACCGCTGCTGCGCGCGCTGGCGGCCATCCGGGCCGACCGGGGAGAAGCCAGTCCCGCCGTCATCCACTTCACGCCCACCGGCCGCCGCCTGGACCAGGGCCTGGTGCAGGAACTGGCCGCTGGGCCGGGCGCCGTGATGCTTTGCGGGCGCTATGAAGGTATTGACCAGCGCTTTGTCGACACCCAGGTCACGCTGGAAATCAGCCTGGGGGACTTTGTTCTGTCCGGCGGCGAATTGCCCGCCTTGGCTTTGCTGGACGCCGTCGCACGGCTGCAAGCAGGCGTGCTGACTGCGCCGTCGCACGAGCAGGACAGCTTTTCCGATGGCCTCCTGGAGGGGCCGCACTTCAGCCGGCCGGAGCAACTGGCGATTGCGGGGGCCGAGCACGCCGTGCCACCGGTGCTGCTGTCCGGCCACCATGCCGACATCGCGCGTTGGCGGCGCGAACGGTCGCTGGAGACGACGGCCCGGCGCCGGCCGGACCTGATTGCCGCGGCGCGGGCCGCTGGGCGTCTGTCCAAGGCGGACGAGCGCTTCCTGTCAAGTCTCGGGCTATAATCAAAGGCTTTTCGATCCTCTGCCGGGCACTGATTCCCAGGAATCAACTTCCAAGCACTCTCCCAACACAGCCCGCGACATGATCGCTCGGAGAACCCCTTGAACCTGATCGCAACGCTCGAGCAAGAAGAAATTGCTCGTCTGAACAAGACCATCCCCTCGTTTGCTCCTGGCGACACCGTCATCGTCAACGTGAACGTCGTTGAAGGCACGCGCAAGCGCGTCCAGGCCTACGAAGGCGTGGTCATCGCCAAGCGCAACCGCGGCCTGAACAGCAGCTTCATCGTGCGCAAGGTGTCCAACGGCGAAGGCGTGGAACGCACGTTCCAGTCGTACAGCCCGCTGATCGCCAGCATCGAAGTCAAGCGCCGTGGCGATGTCCGCCGCGCCAAGCTGTACTACCTGCGCAACCGCAGCGGCAAGTCGGCCCGGATCAAGGAAAAGCTGTCCTGATGAGACGGCGCGTGGTGTTGTTCACCGCGTTTGTGAAGGCCGCCTGCGGGCGGCCTTTCTCATGGCTTGCTTGCGTGGGCAGGGCATGAGTCGGCCCCGCATCCGTGACCCGCACGCCGTGCCGGTGGTCGGCATCGACGCTCACCTGCCGCCGGTAGATGTGCTGCGCCTGCTGCCTGCAGCCCTGCGTCAGCGCTTTGCAGCGCCGCCTGCCTTCGACCTGGAACACCCCGGCGACGGCGACGTCTTCGCCGCCGACCGCGCGCACACGTCGGCTGCCGTGCTGGTGCCCTTGATCCAGCGCGACGATGGTTTGAACGTGCTGCTGACCCGGCGTACGGACCACCTGCGTGACCACGCTGGCCAGATCAGCTTTCCCGGTGGCCGCAGCGAGCCCGAAGACGGCAGCCCTGCCGCCACGGCCCTTCGAGAGGCCCAGGAGGAGGTCGGCCTGGACCCGCGTCAGGTCGAAGTGATCGGGCAGCTGCCCGTCTACACCACGGTCACCAGCTACGTGGTCACGCCGGTGGTGGCCCTGGTGCACCCGCCCTTCTCGCTGCTGCTGGACAGCTTTGAGGTGGCCGAGTCCTTTGAAGTGCCGCTGCCTTTCCTGATGAACCCCGCCAACCACCGCCGCCACGAATTCAATGTGGACGGCAAGTACCGCTTCTTCCTGTCCATGCCCTGGCAGGGCCGAGGCTCGGCCGGTGTCGATCGGGAGTTCTTCATCTGGGGTGCGACCGCTGCCATGCTGCGCAACCTGTACCGCTTCCTCGCGGCCTGAATTGGCGGCGGTCAAGCGGCCCACAGGCTGCCTCTATCATCCGCCGCGATGAGTTTCTTCGCCGTCCTGTTTGCCCTGCTCGCCGAGCAACTCAAGCCGCTGCCGCGCGACAACTGGGTTCATGGGTTGCTGATGTCCTGGGTGCACTGGACGGGCCGCAATTTCGACGCTGGCGAAAAGCACCACGTCCGCGTGGTCTGGTGCGTGTCGGTCCTGCTGCCCGCATTGGCCGCCGGGCTGATCTATCTGCTGATCCAGCACTACAGCCAGTTGCTGGCTCTGGGTTTTGACGTGCTGGTGCTGTACCTGACCCTGGGCTTCCGCCAGTTCAGCCACTACTTCACTGACATCCGAGACGCCATGGATCGAGCCGACGAGCAGGAAGCGCGCCGCCTGCTTGCCGAGTGGCGCCACCTGGATGCCAGCGAGCTGCCGCGCATCGAACTGCTGCGCCATGTGATTGAACACGCGCTGCTGGCCGCACACCGCCATGTCTTTGGTGTCTTCTTCTGGTTCGTGCTGTTCTCCGCACTGGGCCTGGGCCCGACGGGCGCAGTCTTCTACCGCATGGCTGAGTTCTCGGCTCGCTACTGGGGATTTCGCCACAAGTCCATGGACACGCCGGCCAACGACGGTCTGATGGCGCTGTCGCAGAACTTCTTCAGCTGGATAGACCATGTGCCCGCGCGCTTGACGGCCGCCGGTTTTGCCGTCGTGGGCAATTTCGAGGAAGCCGTGGCCGGCTGGCGGCGCGACGCGGCCATGTGGCTGCACCCCAACGAAGGGATCATCCTCGCCGCGGCTGCGGGTGCCCTGGGCATCCAACTGGGTGGCGCAGCTGCGCCTGGCGTGACGCCGGACCGGTCCAAGACCTTCACCGCGGGCGGCGAAGCCGGCATGGCTGACGCGCAGGGCTCCACCCCCGGCGCGGCACCGCAGTCGGGCCACCTGCACAGCGTGGTGGGGCTGGTCTGGCGGTCCGTGGTGCTGTGGATGCTGCTGCTGGCCTTGCTGACGCTGGCCAACATCGTCGGTTGAAGCGTCCAGGCGCTACCAGCGTTTGGTGGACAGTTCCTCGTAGAGCGCTTCGTAGATCCGCACGCGGTTGGGGCTGATCTCACCCCTTTCGACTGCCGCGCGCACGCCACAGCCCGGCTCATGGCGGTGACTGCAGTTGTTGAAGCGACATCCGCCCATGTGCGCAGCAAAGTCCGGCATCAGGCCAGCCAGCGCGGGCGGCGTCACCTGCTTGAGGCCGAATTCCTGAAAGCCCGGCGAGTCGATCAGCGCACCGTCTCGCTGGGCATCCAGCCAGTACCAGGTGGTGGTGGTGGTGGTGTGGCGGCCGGCGGCCAGCGCCTTGGAGATCTCACCCACTTGCGCCGCGGCCTCGGGCAGCAGCAGGTTGATGAGCGTGCTCTTGCCCATGCCACTGGGGCCCAGGACCAAGGTCACCTTGCCGGCCAGCAGCGGCGCCAGCCTGGCACGTGACTCGTCGGGCCGGGCCTTCAAGGCCAGTTCGACCACACCGATGCCCATGGCCACATACGGTGCCAGGCGTTCCCGTGCGGCCGCGGCCGAGGGCAAGTCGATCTTGTTCATGCCGATGAAGGCCGGAATGCCCGCCTCCTGGGCGGCGATCAGTGCGCGCGTGAGCTGTGACTCGCTGAACACCGGCTCGCCGGCGACCAGCACCAGCAACTGGTCCAGATTGGCCGCGAAGGACTTGGTTCGCCATTCGTCCTGGCGAAAGAGCAGGTTGCGGCGCGGCTCCAGGTGTTCGATGACGCCTTCGTCACCCGTGGGCAGCCAGCGCACGCGGTCGCCGACGACCAGGTCGCTCTTCTTGCCACGCGGGTGGCAGTGCACACGTTGGCCTTCAGGCGTTTCGACGACCACGTGGCGGCCATGTGCGGCCACCACCAGGCCCAGGTCCAGCGCGGAGTGGTCGATCAAAGCACGGCCATCAAAGCAGCAGGGCGTCGACCTTGGCGGCGCAGATGAAGTCGTTGATGCTGAGGCCGCCCACCGAGTGCGTGTTGAAACGAACGCCGCAACGGTTGTAGCTGACGCTCAGGTCCGGGTGATGGTCTTCTGCGTGGGCAATCCAGGCCAGTGCGTTCACGAACGCCATGGTGCGGTGGTAGTCCGCGAAGCCGAAGTGCTTTTCGATGGCCCCATCCACCAGCGCCCAGCCATCGGCCCGGGCCAGGTGCGAAGTGACTTCGGCATCCGACATGGCGGGCTGCCCTTCCAGGGGCTGGCAGTGGCGCTTGGCAAGATCAGTCATGGTGCGGTGGGTGAGGGCAGGGCGGCCAGCCGTTCGGAGGCAGGCGGGTGCGAATAGTAGAAGCGCACGTACACCGGGTCCGGCGTCAGCGTGGCGGCGTTGTCTTCATGCAGTTTCAGCAGCGCGGCGGCCAGGTCGCGGCCGTCGGCCTGCGCGCACGCGTAGGCATCGGCTTCGAATTCGTGTTTTCGGGACAGTTGGGCCATCAGTGGCGAGACAAAGAAGGTGAAGCTCGGCAGCGCCATCATGAACAGCAACAGCGCCAAGGCGTCATTGGGTGCGCTCATGTTGGGGGCCACACCCAGGCCGGCGTAAAAGCCGCTTTGCACGGCCAGCCAGCCCAGCAGGGCCAATCCGGCCAAGGTGATGGCGAAGATGCCGACCATGCGCTGGGTCACATGCTTGCGCTTGAAGTGCCCGAGCTCGTGTGCCAGCACGGCTTCGACCTCGCCCGGGCTCAGGCGCTGCAGCAGGGTGTCGAAGAAGACCACGCGCTTGGCCGCGCCCAGCCCAGTGAAGTAGGCGTTGGCATGGGCGCTTCGCCGGCTGCCGTCCATCACGAACAGGCCCTTGGCGGCAAACCCGCAACGTTGCATCAAGGCTTGCACGCGGTCCTTCAGGGACTCGTCGGCCAAGGGCTCGAACTTGTTGAACAGTGGTGCGATCCAGGTGGGATAGATCACCAGCAGCAGCAGGTTGAATCCCACCAGGGCGGCCCAGGCCCACAGCCACCACAGACCGCCGGACACGCCCATCAGCCACAGCACCAGCGCCGCCAGCGGCAGGCCGATCAGGGCGCCCACCAGCGCCCCCTTGGCCTGGTCACCCAGCCACAAACCGAGGCTCATGCGGTTGAAACCGTGGGCTTGTTCGATGCGAAAGGTGCTGTACCACTCCAGTGGCAGTTCGATCAGCCCGCCGATCAGCACCACCGCGCCCAGCAACGCCAACTGGTAGGCCATGCCGCCCCAGGCCGGCATCACGGCCGCGCGCACGACGGTGTTCAGCGCATCCAGCCCGCCCAACAGGGTCCAGCCCAGCACCAGCGCAGCGCTGAAAGCGGTGCTCCAGAGGCCGAATCGGCCCTTGGCCAGGGTGTAGTCGGCGGCTTTCTGATGGGCCTGCAGCGTGACGGTCTGCGCAAACGCGGCAGGCACGGCGGCACGGTGCTGGGAAACATGGCGCATCTGGCGCGTGGTCAGCCACAGTTGCGTGGCCAGAGACAACAGCAGCGCGGCCGCGAAGGCCAGGGTGACAAGGGTCGGATCCATTGGGGTTGAAGTGTAGGCTTGGCTGCAGAATCAGGCCTTCTCTACCGGCATTCCCCCGCACGACATCCACCCCAAGAGCATCGAATGAGCGATACACCTGTTCTGACCGTCAGTGAAAACAACCTGATCTGGATCGACCTTGAAATGACCGGGCTCTTCCCGGAGTCAGACCGCATCATCGAAGTGGCCGTGGTGGTGACTGACCCGCTGCTCACCGTGCGGGTGGAAGGCCCGGTGTTTGCCGTCCACCAGACCGACGCCGTTCTGGACGGTATGGACGCCTGGAACAAGGGCACGCACGGCAAGAGTGGACTGATCGGCCGTGTAAAGGCGTCGCAGGTCGACGAAGCCGCGGCGGAAACGGCGGTGATCGATTTCCTGAAGCAGTACGTGCCCAAGGGCAAGAGTCCCATGTGCGGCAACAGCATCTGCCAGGACCGCCGCTTCCTGGCGCGCACCATGCCCAAGCTGGAAGCCTTCTTCCACTACCGCAACCTGGACGTCAGCACGCTCAAGGAACTGGCCAGGCGCTGGAAGCCCAGCGCACTGGAAGGCTTCAAGAAAGCCCAGGCGCATACCGCGCTGGCGGACATCCACGAGTCGGTCGACGAGTTGATCCACTACCGCACCCACCTGTTGGCCGTGTGAACCCGCGCCGCGCCCTGCCGTGATCACAGAACACATCCCCTTGCCTTTGCAATCCCCGGGGCAGCAACGCCAACTGACCGTGCTGCGTTTTGGCCAGGCAGGGCGTGGGCGCAAGGCCTGCATCCAGGCGGCCCTGCATGCGGACGAGATTCCGGCGATGCTGGTGGCACAGAAACTGCGCGCGCTGCTGGTCGCTGAAGAAGCGGCGGGGCACGTGCTGGGCGAGGTGGTGCTGGTGCCGTATGCCAACCCGGTTGGCCTGTCTCAACAAATCCTGGGACAACATGTGGGGCGCTTTGACCTGCGTGATGGCATCAACTTCAACCGTCAGGTGCCGGAAC
Source organism: uncultured beta proteobacterium (assembly GCA_963750785.1). Lineage (GTDB taxonomy): Bacteria > Pseudomonadota > Gammaproteobacteria > Burkholderiales > Burkholderiaceae_C > Rubrivivax. Next base: position 46,507 of record CAVVSC010000034.1, read on the forward strand.
TGGCGGACGCAGCCGCGGCCACAATCGACGGCCGCCTGGGCGAGGACGCCGTGGCCAACGAATCGCTGGTGCGCGCCGCCCTGCACGACGCCGCCGCCGCCCTGCATTCCCTGGACCCGGCGGTCGAACTGAAGAACCGCCTGCTGCAACTGGCGGTGGACGCCCATGTCATGCTGGACCTGCACTGCGACTCCGAAGCGGTGATGCATCTCTATGCCCTGACGCCGCAGGCTGGCCAGGCGGCCGAACTTGGCGCCTGTCTTGGCGCCCGTGCCATCCTGCTGGCCACGGAATCGGGTGATTCGCCGTTTGACGAGGCCTGCACCAAGCCCTGGCTGCAATTGCAGAAGCGGTTTGCCAGCCACCCGATACCCTTGGGCTGCTTTGGTGTCACGGTGGAACTGCGCGGAGAGGCCGACACCGGTCACGCGCAGGCCGAGGCCGATGCCCAAGCCATCGTGGACTACCTGCGCCGCGCGGGCGTGTTGGCGGGCACGGCCGCAAGTCTGCCGCCGGCCTTGTGCCAGCCCACACCCTTGGCGAGCAGCGAGTCCGTCACCGCTTCTGCGCCGGGCGTGGTCATCTTCCACCGCGAGACCGGCGACTTTGTCGAAGCAGGCAGTCCCGTGGCGGACCTGGTGGACGTGGATACCGGCGGCGTCAGCACCCTCTGTGCGCAGTCCAGCGGCGTGCTCTACGCCCGTGTGGCCACGCGCTGGGCCACGCCGGGCAAGCGCCTGGCCAAGATCGCCGGCACGACGCTGGCGCGCAAAGGCAAGCTGCTGGGCGCCTGAAGGCCTGTCACACAGTGGGTTCGGTCTGTCACAGAACGGACTTGTGCGCTCCTTAGACTTGGCTCCCATGTCCGTTCAAGAAGAGGCAGGCGCCGAGAGCCTGCCGCTGCTCAACCGCGAGCGCGCCATCCTGCAGTTCAACCGCCGTGTGCTGGCCCAGGCCCGCCGCGCGGACGTGCCTTTGCTGGAACGCCTGCGCTACATCACCATCGTCAGCAGCAACCTCGACGAATTCTTTGAAGTGCGGGTGGCCGACATCATCGAGTCCACGCGCCAACCCGGCAGCGGCACCACGCGCGCCGACTTGGCCTTGGTGGCGCAGGCCGCGCATGAACTCATCAACGAGCAGTACGCGCTCTTCAACGACGAGGTCATGCCCGCGCTGCAGCGCGAGGGCATCGTCGTCATCAACCACGCCGAGCGCAACGCCCAGCAGCGGCGATGGGTGCAGCACTTCTTCGAGACCCAGGTGCGGCCCTTGCTGGTGCCGGTGAGCCTGGACCCCAGCCACCCGTTTCCGCTGGTGGCCAACAAGTCCTTGAACTTCATCGCGCGCATTGGCGGACGTGACGCTTTCGGACGCGAGAATCAGATCGCCATCGTCAAGGTGCCGCGCGTGCTGCCACGGGTGATACGGCTGCCTGACGCCCTCTGTCGTGGCCGACAAGGCTTTGTGCTGCTGACCAGCGTGATCCGTGCCCACCTGGGCTCGCTTTTCCCCGGGCGGCAGGTGGAGTCTTTCTCGCAGTTCCGGGTCACGCGGGACTCTGACCTTGACGTGGACGAGGACGACGTCACCAACCTGCGCCAGGCCTTGCGTACGGGGCTGTCGACGAGGCACTTCGGCCAGGCGATCCGCCTGGAAGTGGTCAGCAGTTGCCCGCCCGAGTTGTCCAGCTTTCTCCTGGAGCAATTCGCCTTGCCAGACGTGGCGCTGTACAAGGTCAATGGTCCGGTGAACCTGGTGCGCCTGAACGAGCTCATAGACCAGGCCCACGGCGCAGCGTTGCGCTTCCCACCTTTTGAACCCGCGTGGCCCGAGAAAACCCTGTCGCGCAGCCAGAGCATCTTTGAACGCCTGCGTCAAGGTGACGTGCTGCTGCACCACCCCTTCGAGAGTTTTGAACCCGTGGTGCAGTTCCTGCGCGAGGCCGTGGCCGACCCGGCGGTGCTGGCCATCAAGCAGACCATCTACCGCACCGGCACGCAGAGCGTGCTGATGGATCTGTTGATCGAGGCCGCGCGCCGGGGCAAGGAAGTGCTGGTGGTGGTGGAACTCAAGGCCCGCTTTGATGAGGAAGCCAACATCAACTGGGCGGAGCGCCTGGAGGCCGTGGGTGCCCAGGTGGTCTACGGCGTGGTGGGCCTGAAGACACACGCCAAGCTGCTGCTGGTCACCCGACGGGAAGAGGGCGGTCTGCGGCGCTATGTCCACCTGTCCACCGGCAACTACAACCCGCGCACGTCGCGCATGTACACCGACCTGGGCTACCTGACTGCCGACGAGGGGCTGACCGCCGACGCCGACGCGGTGTTCCTGCAACTTGCCAGCCAGACCCGCACGCGTCCACCGCAGCACCTGGTGACGGCGCCCTTCCATCTGCACAAGCGCATGCTCAAGCACATTGCGCAGGTGGAGTCGGCCGCTCGAGCCGGCGGGCCGGCTCGCATCGTCGCCAAGGTCAATGCACTGACCGACCCCGCCATCATCCAGGCCCTGGTGCAGGCGAGCCGCGCCGGCGCGCGTATCGACCTGATCGTGCGCGGCGCCTGCATGCTGCCGCCCGGCGTGCCGGGTGCCACGGAGAACATCCGCGTGCGATCGGTCGTCGGCCGCTTCCTGGAGCACTCGCGCGTCTTCTACTTCCGTTGGGGCGCGGCAGAGGCCGATGAAGTCCTTTACCTCAGCAGCGCCGACTGGATGAGCCGCAACCTGATCCGCCGCGTGGAAGTGGCCTGGCCTGTGCGTGATGCGCAACTTCGCCAACGCGTCATTGACGAGGGCCTGGTGCCCTACCTGCACGACGAGAGCGACGCCTGGACGCTGGACGCGCAGGGCCAGTACCGCCGCGTGTCCGACACCGGTGTCAGCGCCCAGCGTGCGCTGATGCAGCGATTCGCGGCCTGAGCATGGACCTGATTCTGTGGCGCCATGCCGAAGCGCTGGAAATGCGCGAAGTCGAAGACGACCTGGAACGCGCACTCACCAGCAAGGGTGAACGCCAGGCCCACCGCATGGCCAGTTGGCTGAACCGTCAACTGCCTGACAGCACGCGCGTGCTGGTCAGTCCGGCCCGCCGGGCGCAGCAGACGGCCACTGCGTTGGAACGCAAGTTCAAGACCTTGCCCGCGCTGGCGCCTGACGGCAGCGTGGAGGGTTTGCTGCATGCCACCCGCTGGCCGGACTCGCGCGAGCCGGTGCTGGTCATTGGCCACCAGCCCACACTGGGCTTGGCCCTGGCGTATCTGCTGGCCGGCCAGACCGATCCATGGCCCGTGCGCAAGGCGGCGGCCTGGTGGCTGCGGGGCCGTGAACGTGAAGGCCAGTTCCAGGTGGTGCTGCACGCCGTGGTGTCGCCCGAACTCGTGTAGCCGGGCGGACGAGCCTCTTCAGCCCAGCAGCAGACGCAGCGGCCCGCTGCGCGCCCAGGCGGTGGCTTCTTCCTGCAGCAGGAACAGCGTGCGCGGGTGCTCGTCGGCCCACCGAGCAGGCCAGTTGAGTTGTGCTTCACGACCGCGCGCACGCAGGCGCAGCGCGCCCGGGTCCATCTCCGCACGGGCGTGGCACTTGATGGTGGCCAGCCGCAAGCACAGCACCTGCCAGGCGAAGGTTTCGCTGGCCAGTTGCGGTTCCACCTTGCGCAGTCCGCCGCGCTGCGCCAGCACCAGTTCGCTCAGGCGCCGCTGCTGGTTCTGCGAAAATCCCGCTGCGTCCACGTGTGCCAGCAGGTAGGCGCTGTGGCGGTGGTGGTCGTGGTGCGACACCATCAGGCCGACCTCGTGCAAGGCGCAGGCCCAGGCCAGTTCGCGCCGCGTATCCGGGTCGGCGTCCGGCATGGCGCTGTCGAAGAGGGGCAGCGCCACTGCGGCCACACGCACCGCCTGGTCGGTGTCCACGGCAAAGCGGCGCTGCAGTTCGGCCACGGATTCGTCGCGCACGTCGGCCGGGTGGTGCTTCAGCAGCGCCTCCAGGCGTTCATGCAGGTCGACGATGACACCCTGTCTCAGCGCGCCCTTGGCCGGCCGCAGGGACTGGATGTCGAAGTGGGTGGCCAGTGTGTAGAGGATGGCCAGGCCGCCCGGCAGCACCGCGCGGCGTTCGGGCTTCAGGCCCGGCAGGGCGATGCGGTCGATGTGCCCGGCGTCCAGGCAGCGTTCGATGGCCCAGCGCAGGCCTGCCGGCGTGATGCGGCCATCGGTCACCGCGTTGGCCTCCAGCAGTTGCGACACCGCACCTGCTGTGCCGGACGAACCCAGCGCCTGCTCCCAGCGCGACCGTGCGAAGGGCTGCAGGGCTTCTTCCAGTTCCGCGCCCGCGGCCACCTGTGCGGCACGGAAAGCGTCACGTGTGAGTCGGCCATCGGGGAAGAAGCGCAGTGACAGGCTCACACAGCCGACGCCAAAACTTTCCGCAACCAGTGGCGTGCGGCCTTGGCCCAGGATCAGTTCGGTGGACCGTCCGCCGATGTCCACCACCAGTCGCGTGCCGTCTCCCTTGCTGGCCGGCTGCATGTGGTTGACGCCGGCATAGATCAGCCGCGCTTCTTCGCGACCGGATATCACTTCGATCGGAAAGCCCAGCGCTTCCTGGGCGCGCAGCAGGAAGGCATTGCGGTTGCGCGCCTCGCGCAGTGTCTGCGTGGCCACGGCGCGCACCTGGCCGGCTTCGAAACCCGCCAGCCGCGCGGCAAAGCGCCGCAGACAGGCCAGGCCGCGTTGCGCGGCGTCTTCGGTCAGCATGCCGTTGGCATCCAGGCCCGCGCCCAGGCGCACGGTTTCTTTCAGGTAGTCCACCCGCTTGTAGCGGCCCTGCACCATGCTGCCCAGTTCCAGACGGAAGCTGTTCGAGCCCATGTCGATGGCGGCCAATGGCCCTGCCGGATTCACGCGGATCTCCATGCGCTGATCCTACCCGCCGGCCATTTCTAGAATGCGACGTGCTCCTCGAACCCGCCCGGGGGCATTCACCAAGGAATCTGCATGCACGTCCAGCAAGAAATCGACAGCCTGGTGCCAGCTGCCAGCGACGGCAGCCGCCGCGCCTTCATGCGCGCTGGCGTTGGGGCAGGCTTTGCCGCGGCCGTGTTGCCGGTGACGGCGCAGACGGTGATCAAGACCGACAGTGACGGCCTGGACGTGGGCGAGGTGATGATCCCTGTCGGCGACTTCAAGATGCCGGCCTACCGCGCGGCACCTGCTGGCCGCCAGAACGCGCCGGTGGTCCTGGTCATCAGCGAGATCTTTGGCGTGCACGAACACATTGCCGACGTGGCGCGGCGTTTTGCCAAGCAGGGCTGTTTCGCCATCGCACCCGAGCTCTTCGTGCGTCAGGGCGATGCGGGCAGCTACGGCGAGATTGCGAAGATCATGAGCGAGATCGTCAACAAGACGCCTGACGCACAAGTCATGACCGACCTCGACGCCACCGTGGCCTGGGCCCGAACGCAGGGCGCTGCGGCCGACAAGCTGGGCATCACGGGCTTCTGCTGGGGCGGCAGGACGACCTGGATGTACAGCGCCCACAACCCGGCCGTGAAGGCCGCAGTGG
>CAVVSC010000035.1:0-380913 GCA_963750785.1 uncultured beta proteobacterium
TTATGTTGTGTTCTTGAACTGGTGCGTATTGCTATCCAGGGCATCGGCCTGGCCCTCATTCCACTTACGTCGACCTTCGCCGCACTGACTGCCGCCGCCGCGCTCATTGGCCTGGGCAATGGGCTGAGCGCCGGGACGATGCTGACCCTGGGCGCGGACCTGGCGCCGCAGGAAGGGCGCGGCGAGTTCCTTGGTCTCTGGCGCACCCTGGGCAGCGCCGGCTTCAGCGTCGGCCCGCTGGCCGTGGGCGGCGTTGCCGACCTGCTCACGCTGTCCGCCGCGGCTGTCGTCCTGGGCATTTGCGGCTTCGCGGCATCCGGTTTGTTTGCCTATTTTGTGCCCGAAACGCTGCGTCGTCCCCCACCGTAGACAGGCCTCCGCGCCTGTCCGCCCGGCAGGGGCGGGGCCCGGACGGGGGCGGGGTCCCTGCCCTCGGACCGGGGCCTCTGCCAACGGACGTTCATTTTCTGTACACGGCCCCGGTTTCGCGCTACCATTCTTCCCTATGAGTAAACGTGCCGTCGCCCGGGCGACAAGCGACTGGACCCGCAAAGTCCGCGAATTGGAGCAGCTTCTGGGCCAGTCAGAAGCGGCGCTCATTGATGCTGAAACCCGCCTGGCGGAGCTGATGGCGGCGATCAACGCCTTTGAGTTCCGCCTGCGCGCCGCCACGCGACCGCTGATCAACGATATCGACGCGCTGCAGACGGAGATTGGCAAGCTGCAGCAAACGCTGCGCGATTTGCATAACGGCGTGCGGCCGCACACGGGGCCTGATGATGCCGACTGGCAGCAGAGATCGGGAAAGCTATGTTGGCGCCGGCGCCGCCGGCGGCGAGAATGTCCCGCTATTACGAGGGTCAAACGGACGGCCCGGCGCAGCCGCTCGCCGTGGATGCGGAAACGGCGGCCCAGCTCAAACGCCTCTATCGCGACCTGGCGCGCCGCTTTCATCCCGACCTGGCCGCCACGGAAGAAGAGCGCAGCTATCGCACCGCGATAATGATGCGCATCAATGCGGCTTACACCGCCCGTGACCTGGCAGCGCTGCAGAAGCTGCAGTCCACGCCGGACCCCGGCGGCGATTTCTCCACCGACAATGACGAGCTGCGCGCGCAGCGCCTCAGCCTGGAGCTGCAGCAGGTGGAACGCCGGCTGGCTGAAGTCACGGCGGAGCTCAGCCTGTTGGATGCCCACAACTCGGCCCGCCTGATGCGCCGCGCAGCGCGGCTGGCAAAGGTCGGGCGGGATTTGCTGGCGGAAATCGCCGAGGAACTACGCCAGAAGCTGTCCCAGCGCGTTGCCGAACGCGACCAGCTGCTTGATGAAGTCGAAACCTTTGATCCTGACTCCGAGGAGGCGGTTGCCGAGCGTCTGGCGGACGCGGTTTTTGAGCTGGGACTGGAAGAGGGCCTCGACGATTTCGACGACGAGGAAGAGGATGAACTGGCCGACGATTCCTGGGAGATGCGCTGGGTGGAGCGTCCGTCGTGGTATGACGACGAGGAAGACGACTGACCCCTTTTGAACCGGCCGGTCAGGGCTGCTGCAGCGTCGGCGCCTCGTCGGACTGGCTCTCCCACCAGGCCCGCAAGCGCCCGCCCAGCGGCCGGCCGATAATCTGCTCCAGCTCATGGACGATAGTCCACAGCGCCTGCAAATCGATTCCGGTGCCCATGCCCATCTTGTACAGCATAAAAGCCAGGTCCTCGGTGGCCAGGTTGCCCGCCGCCCCCGGTGCGAACGGGCAGCCGCCAAGTCCCCCAACGCTGCTGTCGATTACGCGGACCCCGGCGCTGATCGCGGCCACTGAATTGGCCAGCCCCATGGCCTGCGTATCGTGGAGGTGGGCCGCCAGGCGATCCATTGCCGCAAAGCGCCCGATGGCCTCAAACAGCCGACCAACCTCCAGCGGATGGGCATAGCCGATGGTGTCGGCGATGGCGAGCTCGTCGATGCCCATCTCCCAGATTTCCCGCGCAAAACCAATGGCCCGGTCGGGTGGCGTCGGGCCGACAAACGGGCAGCCCAGGCGCGCACTGCCCAGGGTGCGGAAGATCTCCAGGATCTTGCGCACGTCGGTGATCTCCGGAATGCCGATCAGGCGCACCGGCTCGTGCGTGAGCAGCGTGGCGCACAGGATGGGCAGCACGGCGTTCTTGTTCGCCGAAGGCACGATGCGGCCGGTGAGCGGCTTGCCGCCGTGGACGATGAGGTTGGCCATGAAGGGGCTTGGAAAGAAGTCAGGAGGCGATTGTCACTGCGCCGGGTCGCGCAACCTGGCCCGGATGACGTCGATGGCGGCCAGCAGTTCAGGCGACAGCACGGTGCCCCAGGCGTCCAGGCATTCGTCCAGTTGGGCGACGGAGGTCACGCCGATGATGGTGCTGGCCACACGCCAGTTGCCATAGCAGAAGGCCAGCGCCATGCGTGCGGGTGTCATGCCGTTTGCGCGGGCCAGCGCGTTGTATTCGCGCGCCGCAGCCAGGGTTTCTGGACGCGCCCAGCGCCCCTGGCGCATGGGCGCAAAGCGCGCCAGGCGGCCGAGCTCGGGCTGGGTCTCGTCAAAACCGACCTGGTCGTATTTGCCCGTGAGCGAACCGAAGCCCAATGGCGAATACGCCAGAAGACCCACACCCGTGCGGTGCAAGACCTCGTCCAGGCCGTTGTCCACCGTGCGGTTGACCAGGGCATAGGGGTTCTGCACGGTCAACACCCGCGGCAGACCGTGCTGCTCCGCCAGGCGCAGAAACTCCATCAAGCCCCAGGGCGATTCATTGGATAAGCCGATGTGGCGCACCTTGCCTGCCTTCACCAACCCGGCCAGGGCTTGCAACTGGTCGTGGATGGACGTCTGCGGCTTGTCCTTCGTGGGGTCGAAGTACATCGCGCCAAAAGTCGGCGCGTTGCGATTGGGCCAGTGGATCTGGTACAGGTCGATGACGTCGGTCTGCAGCCGCTTCAGGCTGGCGTCGCAGGCGGCCACGATCTGCGCCGGATGCAGGTCGCCACTGCCGCCGTGCACCCAGTCCATGCCGCGCGAAGGCCCGGCGGCCTTGGTGGCCAGCACCACGCGCTGGCGCAGGCCAGGGTTCTTGGCGAACCACTGGCCAATGATGGCTTCGGTGGCGCCGTAGGTCTCGCGCCGGGTGGGCACGGCGTACATCTCAGCCGTGTCAATGAAGTCCACGCCGCGGTCCAGTGCGTGGCTGAGGATGCGGTGGGCGTCTTCCATGCCCACCTGCTCGCCGAAGGTCATGGTGCCCAGGCAGATGCGGTTGAGGGTCAGGCCGGCTGCCGTGCTGGCGGCGCCCAGGGTGATGTGGTCCATGGTGGCGGGGACGGGCCCCGGTGTTGATCAGCCGGGGAGTTTGCACGAATGCGAATTCCTGCACGGCCACGCGCGGTTCCAGCGCCAGACCCCTTGCCTACGGCTTCGCATGGACATAAATTCCATTTCATCGAATGGACAAAAATTCCATGGACACAAACACCCTCCCCGACGACCCCGCTGGCCTCAGCAACCAGCGCGCCCGCATCGCCTTGCGCGCCGCCCTGGCCATGCTGGTGCCCCTGGCCCGGTGGCTGCTCCGCCACGGCGTGCACTACGCCAGCTTCGCCCCGGCGCTGAAAAGCGTGTTCGTGGAAGCCGCCCGCCGCGAGCTCGGTGAAGCTGGCGCCAAGATCACGGACTCCTCGCTGAGCGTCCTTTCCGGCGTGCACCGCCGCGACATCCGCAGCGCACGAGACGGCGCCCAGACCGTCGACCACGCGCAGGCGCCCAAATCGCCGTCGGCCGCGTCGCAGGCCTTCACGCGCTGGCTGACCGACCCCGACTACCGTGACGCCGCCAACCTGCCTGCGGTGCTGCCCAAGGCCGGCTTCGGCCGCAGCTTTGACAGGCTGGCGCGCCAGGTCTCCTCCGATGTGCACCCGCGCACCCTGCTGGCCGAAATGCAGCGCCTGGGCCTGGTGGAACTGCAAGGCGACGAAGACGTGGCCCTGTGTGCCGAGGCCTTCATGCCGCAGCAGGGCTTTGCGCAAGACAGTGGCGTGTTTTCGGCCCAGGTGGCCGACCACATCGCCGCCGCCGCCCACAACCTGTCCGTGCCCGCCGGCGCGCCGCGCTTCCTGGAGCAAAGCATGTACGGCAGCGGCCTCACCGAACAGTCCGTCGCCGCCCTGGGCGACAAGGCGCGCGAACTGTGGGCCGACGCCTTCGAGCAGATCGTCCGCGAAGCCACGCAGCGCTTTGACGGCGACCGCGACGCACCCGACCGCCACATGCGCATGCGCTTTGGCGTCTATTACTACGCAGAACCCCAAGAACACGCAGCCGCACAGGCCCGCCAAGAGGAATCCGCGCCATGAGCGCCCGCCACACGTCCGATAACCCCCTGAGCGCCCAGGCGCCCGCACGGAGAATTTCCATGAGCACCTTCCACCCGCGGCCGCAACTGGCTGCCACATCCTTTCTCAGCCTGGCCCTGCTGGCCGCTTGCGGCGGAGGGGGCATCGGCTCCAGCGGCACCGGTGCTGCACCCGCCACGGGCGTGGCCAGCGGCACGGTCAACGGCTTCGGCAGCATCTTCGTGGCCGGCGTGCGCTGCGACGACAGCCGTGCCAAGGTCACCTGGAACACAGCGGCGGGCACGCCTGAAACCGGCACGCCCGACGTCAAGTTGGGCCAGCGTGTGGAAGTGGTCTTCGACACCACCGCCACCACCTGCAAGATCCTGCAGGCCAAGGTGGACCCGGAACTGGTCGGCGTGGTCAGCAGCACCGCACCACTCACGGTGGCCGGCCAGCGCGTGGTCATCGTCACCGACGCCAGCACCGCACCTGCCACGGTGCTGGACGGCTATGCCGACGCCAGCGCCATCCACGCCGGCGACCGCGTGGAAGTGCACGGCAGGCCGGTGCTGCTGAACGGCCAGGTGGTGATCCAGGCCAGCCGCATCGAACGCCGCCCCGCGACCGATGTGTGGGTGCGTGCCAAGGGCGTCATCAGCGGCCTCACCACCACCCAGTTCACCATCGGGGGCCTGACGGTGCGCCGCGACGGCAGCACCCGCCTGGACCCGGCCGACAGCGTGCTGGCCAACGGCCAGACCGTGGTGGTGTGGAGCACGGCAGCGGTGGCCGGCGACGGCAGCGTCACTGCCAATGCCATCCGCCAGGCCAGGCGCACCCTGGAAGCCCTGCAGGCGGTGCGGGTGGAAGGTCCGGTGTCGGGTTGCGGCAGCACAGCGCCCTGCACCACGCCCACCGTGGACGGGCTGACGGTCGACCTGAGTGCCGCCACCTTTGTCACTGGCACCCAGGCCGACGTGGCCGACGGCAAGGTGCTGCGGGTGGAAGGCAGCTGGGACGCCGATCACAACCGCCTGGCCGCCACCAGGGCCAGCGTGCGTTTGCGGGACGCCGCAGCGGGCACGGTGACCTTGATCGGCCTGGTGTCGGACTTCGTCAGCACCAGCGACTTCAGCGTCCGCGGTGTGCCCGTCACCACCGACAGCAGCACCACCGTCGCAGCAGGCTGCTCGCTGGCCGCCGGCCAGATCGTGGGCATCACCGGCACGCTGTCGCAGAGCCAGGTGCTGGCGTCGCGGGTGGACTGCCTGACCCTGGTCGACGGCACCACGCTGGACATCTTCGGCGGCCTGCTGAACCTGGACCTCACGGCCAAGACCTTCAACCTCAGCGAGGGCCCCTACCGCACCTACACCCTGACCTGGGACGACGACACCGTGTTTGGCAACGGCGTCACTGCCGCCTCGCTGGCCAACGGCCTGCATGTGGGGCTGCGTGCGGTGCTCGTGGATGGCAGGCTGCTGGTCAAGCGGATTGCCATCGACCAGACCCCGACGAACGCGCCTGCCGGTGTGCAGCTCTTCGGCAACTTCGGCCTTGCCCATGACGTCACGGCCACGTCGGTCACGGTCAACCGCATCACCATGAACATCGTGCCCGGCACGACCACGGTGAACGGGCCGGTGGTGGACGGCACCCCCGTACGCACCTGGTTCTACCGCACCGGTCCGCTGCAACCCTGGACGGCGCTCCAGATCAACAAGGTCACCTGGAACTGAAGCGTTAGCCAGGCTGTCACTTCTGCCCCGTATGCTTGCGGGGCATGTCCAGCACCAGGCTCCAGACCGGGTTCAGAACCTGGCCCCGCACCGAACCACGCCGGCTCCTGCCGGCGTGGCTGTTGGTGGGGCTGCTGCATGTGCTTCTGGCGCTGCTGCTGTGGAAGCAGCCGGTCTGGGCAGACCGAACTTCGCCGGTGGTGGACCGCCCCCCGCTGGTCGTCACGCTCTGGCAGCGGGTGCGCGAGACGACGCTTGCGCCCCAGCCACCGACCACCCTGCGCCGCCGCGAACAGCCATCGCAGCCGCAGCCGAAAGCGCCGGAACCGCAGGCCATCACCCTGCCAACTGCATCGACACCGGCACCGACACCGGCCGATGCAGCGCCGGCCGGGACGCCGCCAGCCGACTTGATTGCGCCGCCCGCCATGCAAGCATCCAAGGACCCGGCCGCACCCCGCCTGAACCTGGCCCTGCCGCGCGGCGCGTCCGCCCCGTGGCGGCAGCGCAACCCAGCCTTGGACGACCCGCGGTCCAACACCGCCAAGCTCAGCATGGAACAGAAGCTGGCCAATGCGATGGGCGGCGATGGCACCTGGACCGAAGAGCGGGTGGACCTGGACCATGTCCGCTACCGCCGCGGCGACCAATGCATCATCGCCACCCGCACCCGCGCCGGCCAGCTGGAACTGGCCAATGGCGCCTTCAGGAATGCTTGGACGGTGCGGGAATGCTGAGGGCGCGCTGCCGTGCCCTGTCTTCTTCCTGCAAGCGCAGCACGCGGCGCTGCACCTTGCCTGTGGTGGTCATCGGCAGGGCAGCAATGAATTCGATCTCCTTGGGGTACTCGTAGGGCGCCAATTGCCCGCGCACGTGCTGCTGCAAGGCCTGCACCAGCGCGGCATCACCCACATGGCCGGGCGCCAGCACCACATAGGCCTTCACCAGCGCACCGCGATCGGCGTCGGGCCTGGGCACCACCGCGGCGTTGGCCACCGCCGGGTGCTTGACCAGGCAGTTCTCGATCTCGCTGGGGCCAATGCGGTAGCCGGCGGCCTTGAAGACGTCGTCGCTGCGGCCCTGGTACCAAAGGTAGCCGTCCCCATCCATCACTGCCGTGTCACCGGTGCGGCACCAGCTGTTGTTCATGTCGCCTGTGAACTTGGCTGCGGTCGCGGCGTCGTTGCGGCCGTTCTTCCCCCAGTAACCCAGGAAGAAGATCGGGTCGGGCTGGCCGTGCACGTCCAGGCGGTGCACCGCCACGTCGCCCGGCGTGCCACGCGCGCATTCCTGTCCCGCAGCGTCGATCACCGCCACACGGTGGCCGGGGTAAGCGCGGCCCATGCTGCCGGGCTTGGCGGGCCAGGCAGGATGTCGTTGGCCATCCACACCCATGTAGCTGCCGCAATTGCCGACGATGTAATTGATCTCGGTCTGGCCGAACATCTCGTTGACCGTGACGCCCAGTGCCTGCTGGCACCAGTGGAAGACCGCATCACCCAAGGCCTCCCCCGCGCTCATCACGGCACGCAGCTTCAGCACGTATTGCGTGGCGGGCTCGGGCACGGCCTTCACCATGGCCTTGAGCGCCGTCGGGAACAGGAAGGTGTGCGTGACGGCATGGCGCTGCATCAGCTCAAACGCACGTTCTGGCGCAAAGCGGCCCTGGAAGGCAAGGATGGGCCGACCAAAGCAAAGCGTAGGCAACAGGGCGTCCATCAGTCCACCCGTCCAGGCCCAGTCGGCCGGACTCCAGAAGACTTCGTCACTGTCTTGAGGTGGGCCGCTGCCAAACCAGTTCTGGCTGCAGACGAAGCCCGTCAGGTTGCCGATGAGCGCCCGGTGCGGAATCAAGGCACCTTTCGGCGGGCCGGTGGTGCCGCTGGTGTAGATCAGCACGGCCGCGTCATCGGCCAAGGTCTTCACCGGCGCAAAGTGACGCGTGCCGCGGCCCAGGGCGGCGGACCAGTCCAGGTCGCCCAGGCCTGCGGCATCGCCGACCGCGATGATCGTCTGCAATCCAGGGCAGTCGGCCCGCACCGCGCGCAGGTTGGCGATGGCGGTTTCGTCCACCAAGGCGGCCACGGCACCGCTGTCCTGCAGCCGGTAGGCCAAGGCGTCGGGGCCGAACAACATGGACAGCGGCATGGCCACGGCGCCCAGCTGGTACAGCGCCATGTGCGCCACCGCGGTCTCCGGCCGCTGCGGCATCACCACCGCCACGCGGTCGCCGCGCTGCACCCCCAACTTGCGCAATGCGTGGCTCAAGCGGTTGGCCTGCTTTTGCAGGTCAGCGTAGCTGAGCGTGCCTTTGCGGCCGTCTTCATGCTCCCAGACCACGGCTGGGAGGGCGGCGGTGGCAGGGCTGCGCGCCCAGCGGCCGCAGCAGAGTTCGGCGATGTTGAGGTACCGCGGCACGTGCCAGCGCAGGCCCGTGTGCAGCGCCTCGTAGGGGTCGGCGCGGGGTTTTCGGCTTTTCATGGCATGAGCTTAAGGCCCGGTTTCACGGCGCCGGCCCGTGACTTCCCCGAAGGTCCGCCCAAGCCCTCGCCTGGGGGAGTGCGCCGTCAAGTTCGCGGGCGGCAAGCCGAAGTTGCAGGCTATCGGTGATTCACCGCAGCACCACACACAAGAAGCCCATCATGCCGTTTGCCGAACTCTCAGCTGTCAAACACCGCTTGTTGATCGGTGCGCCCCTGCCCTTCAGTGTGCGCAATGCCGACGAGACCTTGCTGCTGGCCCGCGGCAACATCGTGCATTCCCAGGAGCAACTGGATGCGCTGTTCCAACGCGGCGCGCTGGTGGACATCGCGGAACTGCGGACCCAGCGCGACGAGATCCTGCAGGCGCCCCGCGCCATGTTGCCGGCCCTGTGGTCGCAGGCCATGTTGCGCCTGGGCAGCACACTGCGCGAGGCCGACGCACCCAGTTTCCGGGAAGCGCTGAGCGACGCGGCCGGCCCCGTGCAATCGCTGGTCGAACGCGACCCGGACCTGGCCATCTTCCAGGTGCTGCGCCAAGGCGGCAGCGCCGATCTGGAGTACGGCGCGCAACGCTCGCTGCAGACGGCCATCACCGGTCTGCTCGTCAGTCAGCGCATGGGCTGGGAGCCGGCCGAAGCGGAGCGTGCCTTCAAGGTGGCGCTGACCATGAACCTGTCCATGCTGGAGTTGCAGGGCCAGCTGGCGCGCCAGACCACCGCGCCCAGCCCCGACCAGCGCCTGCATCTGCAGACGCACCCCATGCGCAGCGTGCGCCTGCTGGAAACCGCTGGCGTCGGTGACGCCGATTGGCTGCGCGCGGTGCTGCAGCACCACGAATGCGAAGACGGCAGTGGCTACCCCAGTGGCACCACCACGGTGGGAGAACTGGCATCGCTGGTGCGCCGTTGTGACCTGTACACCAGCAAGCTGGCTTCCCGGTCCGGCCGCGAGGCCATGGCCGCAGACATGGCAGGCCGCCAGATGTTCATGCAGGACCCGGGTCACCCGATGACGGCCGCCCTCGTCAAGGAATTCGGCATCTACCCGCCGGGCTGCCATGTGCGCCTGGCCTCGGGCGAACTGGCCGTGGTGGTGGCACGCGGCGAAGTCATCACCGCACCCATCGTGGCCTGCCTGACCAATGCACGCGGCGCGGCACTGAGCGAACCCGTGCGCCGCGAAACCACCGACAAGGCACATGCCGTGGTCGGCGTGGTGGGCGAGCGCAGTGTGACGGCCAGGCAGCCCCTGGACCGCTTGATGTCGGCGTTGACGGACTGAGATTCCGCTGGCCTCAGCGGCAGGCTCAGTAGGCTGAACGATCAGCCACGACCGAAAGCTGCGAGCCTGTCGCCAGTGACGCGGCAGATGCGCCATTCCGGCATCACGGTCGCCCCCATCGCTTCGTAGAAGTCGATGGCGCGCTGGTTCCAGTCCAGCACACTCCATTCAAAGCGGCCACAGCCGCGTTCCACGGCCAGTGTGCCCAGGTGCTTGAGCAAGGCCTTGCCCAGTCCGGTGCCGCGGTGCGCGGGCTGCACGTACAGGTCTTCCAGGTACAGCCCGGGCTGACCCAGGAAAGTGCTGAAGTTGGTGAAGAACAGTGCGAAGGCCACCACCTGGCCGCCCACTTCTCCCACCACTGACTCTGCCACGGGGCGTGGGCCAAAGAGGTGGGGACGCAGCGACTCGGGTTTCACCACCACCAGGTGCTCCAGTTTTTCGAACACCGCCAGTTCGGTGATCAGGCTGACGATGGCGCTCAGGTCTTCAGGGCGCGCGGGGCGCAGGGTGTGTGCAGTGCTCATGGCCCGCATTGTGGCGGCCCCATCGCCAAGACACCGCCGCGTCACCGGCACGACAGGGCTGCGGCGCGCACTGCCCTACAGTGCCGTCATGAGCCAGACCTACACCCCGCGCCGCGCGTCGCGCAGCAGCTTCTTTCCCGTGCGTGGCCTGCAGTACCACGCGCAGCAATGGGGCGACGCGTCCCTGGTCACGCCCGAGCGCCCACCCCTGCTTTTGCTGCATGGCTGGATGGACGTGGGCGCGTCCTTCCAGTTCGTGGTGGACGCCCTGGCCGAGGCCGAAGGCTTTGACCGCTGGGTCATCGCACCCGACTGGCGCGGCTTCGGCCTGACCGACACGCCCGGCGTGGACACCTACTGGTTCCCCGACTACCTGGGCGACCTGGATGTGCTGCTGGACGCGCTGGTCCCGGCTGTTCAAAGCCCGGGCGCCATCGACCTGCTGGGCCACAGCATGGGCGGCAATGTGGTGATGAGCTACGCCGGCCTGCGGCCTGCGCGCATCCGCAAGCTGATCAACCTGGAAGGCTTCGGCATGCCGCAGACCAAGCCGCACCAGGGCCCGAAGCGCCTGCTGATGTGGCTGGACGAATTGAAGCAGCCGCAGGCGCTGCGCGACTACGCCAGCGTGGACGAAGTCGCCGCCCGGCTGCTCAAGAACAACCCCTTGCTCACCGCCGACAAGGCGGCGTGGCTGGCCCCGCATTGGTCGGCGCAACGGGCCGACGGCCGCTGGCACATCCTGGGCGACCCGGCACACAAACGCGCCAACCCGGTGCTGTACCAGGTCGACCAGATCCTGGAAGCCTGGAAGCTGATCACCGCGCCGCTGCTGTGGGTGGAAGGCGACCAGACCGACGTGACCAAGTGGTGGGGCACGCGCTACACCAAGGAAGAATTCCACCAACGCCTGGCCGTGGTGCCGCAGGCACAAAGGGTCCTCTTGAGCCCCTGCGGCCACATGCTGCACCATGACCAGCCGGCCGCCCTGGCCCGGCACCTGGCCGGTTTCCTGGGCAGCTGAGCAGGCATGAGAAAATCAGCCGGATGGACACTGAACAAATCAACGCTGTCGGCTCGCTGCTCGCCGATCTGAGCGCCCGCACCGAGCAGCTCCGGGGGTATCTTTGACTACGACCGCAAATCCCTGCGCCTGAACGAAGTCAACGCAGCGCTGGAAAACCCGGCGGTCTGGAACGAACCCAAGCGTGCCCAGGAACTGGGCCGTGAGAAGAAGGCACTGGAAACCGTGGTCGGCACCATCGACCACCTGGCCAGCAACCTGGCCGACAACACCGAACTCTTCGACATGAGCAAGGCCGAAGGCGACACCGACGGCGTGCAGGCCATCGACGCCGAAGCCCAGTCCCTGCGCGCCACGGTAGAACAGCTGGAATTCCGGCGCATGTTCAGCAACCCGGCCGACCCGCTGAACTGCTTCGTCGACATCCAGGCCGGCGCCGGCGGCACGGAAGCCTGTGACTGGGCCGGCATGCTGCTTCGCCAGTACCTGAAATACGCCGAGCGCAAGGGCTTCAAGGCCACGCTGGAAGACGAAACCGCAGGCGACGTGGCCGGCATCAAGAGCGCCACCATCAAGGTCGAGGGTGACTACGCCTTCGGTCACCTGCGCACCGAAACCGGCGTGCACCGGCTGGTGCGCAAGAGCCCGTTCGACAGTGCAGGTGGCCGGCACACCAGCTTTGCGTCGCTCTTTGTCTACCCGGAAGTGGACGACTCGATCGAAATCGACATCAACCCGTCCGATGTGCGCACCGACACCTTCCGCGCCTCCGGCGCGGGAGGCCAGCACATCAACAAGACCGATTCGGCGGTGCGGCTGACGCACATCCCGACCGGCATCGTCGTGCAATGTCAGGACGGCCGCAGCCAGCACAGCAACCGCGACGTGGCGTGGAAGCGCCTGCGCTCTCGCCTGTACGACCACGAGATGCGCAAGCGCATGGAAGAGCAGCAGAAGCTGGAAGACACCAAGACCGATGTCGGCTGGGGCCACCAGATCCGCAGCTACGTGCTGGACCAGAGCCGCATCAAGGACCTGCGCACCAATGTCGAGATCAGCAACACCCAGAAGGTGCTGGACGGTGATCTCGATTCGTTCATCGAAGCGAGCCTGAAGCAAGGGCTCTGACCCCAGGGCTGTGAGAACAAGGGCGCCACAAGCGCCCACCAACAGGAGACCGCATCCCCATGCGTGAAGCCAGCACGACCCCGGTTCGCCGCGAAGACTATGTCGCCCCAGCCTACTTCATCCGCTCGGTAGAACTGACCTTCGACCTGGAGCCGGCCAAGACCATCGTGGGCAGCCGCATGCAGGTGGAGCGCAACAGCGCCCAGCCCGCCGGCCAGCCCTTGCGCCTGCACGGCGTGGGCCTGACGCTGCTGCGCGTGCTGGCCGACGGCGCCAGCGTGAGCTTCCGCCACGAAGGCGGCGACCTGGTCATCGACAACCCGCCGGCCGCGGACAGCTTCCTGCTGGAGATCCGCAACACCTGCGCTCCCGACAAGAACAGCGAACTGTCGGGCCTGTACATCAGCGGTGGTGCTGGCAACGTCAACGGCGGCAAGGGCACGATGCTGTGCACACAGTGCGAAGCCGAAGGCTTCCGCCGCATCACGTACTTCCTGGACCGGCCCGACGTGATGGCGGTCTACACGGTCACCCTGCGCGCTGACAAGGCGCGCTTCCCCGTGCTGCTGTCCAACGGCAACCTGCTGGAACAGGGCGACCTGGACAACGGACGCCACTTTGCCAAGTGGCACGACCCTTTCCCCAAGCCCAGCTACCTGTTCGCCCTGGTGGCGGGCCGCTTGGTGGCCCGGGAGCAGCGCATCCGCACCCGTGCCGGGCGCGACCACCTGCTGCAGATCTACGTGCGCCCTGGCGACCTGGAAAAGACAGAACACGCCATGAATTCGCTGGTGGCCAGCGTGGTGTGGGACGAAGCCCGCTTCGGCCTGGCGCTGGACCTGGACCGCTTCATGGTGGTGGCCGTGGAGGACTACAACGGTGGCGCCATGGAGAACAAGGGCCTGAACATCTTCAACACGAAGCTGTTGCTGGCCAACCCGGCCACGGCCACGGATGACGACTTCGACGCGATCGAAAGCGTCATCGGCCACGAGTACTTCCACAACTGGACAGGCAACCGCATCACCTGCCGCGACTGGTTCCAGCTGAGCCTGAAGGAAGGCCTGACGGTCTTCCGCGACCAGGAATTCAGCATGGACATGGCGGGCAGCGCGTCAGCCCGCGCCGTCAAGCGCATCGAAGACGTGCGGCGCCTGCGTGCCATGCAGTTCCCTGAAGACGCCGGCCCCATGGCGCACCCCGTGCGCCCGGACGCCTACCTGGAAATCAACAATTTCTACACTTCCACCGTGTATGAGAAGGGCGCCGAGGTCGTGCGCATGATGCACACGCTGGTGGGCCGTGACGGCTTCGCCGCAGGCATGAAGCTGTACTTCCAACGCCACGACGGCCAGGCCGTGACTTGCGACGACTTTGCCCAGGCGATTTCTGACGCCAACCCTGGCAGCGCGCTGGAACACCGGCTGGACGGCTTCAAGCGCTGGTACGCCCAAGCCGGCACGCCGCGCCTGCAGGCCCAGGGCAGCTACGACGCAGCCGCGCGGCGCTATTCGCTGACGCTGAGCCAAAGTTGTCCTGCCACGCCGGGGCAAGCGGAGAAGCTGCCCTTTGTCATTCCGGTTGCCGCGGGCCTGCTGGCGGCGGATGGCAGCGAACTGCTGGCCGACCAGTTGCTGGTGCTGGACAGCGCCCAGCACACCTGGGTCTTTGAGGGCCTGGCGCAAGCACCTGTGCCGTCCTTGCTGCGCGGCTTCTCGGCCCCGGTGCGGCTGGACGACGGTCTTTCAGATGCCGATCGCCTGGTGCTGCTGGCCCACGACCGCGACCCCTTCAACCGCTGGGAAGCGGGCCAGAAGTTGATGCTGGACCGACTGCTGACGGCCGTCACATCCGGCCAAGCCCCAGTGCTGGACGATGCGTTGGCAGAGGCCTTGCGCCGCACGCTTCACGACAAGATGCTGGACCCGGCCTTCAAGACCCTGGTGCTGAGCATCCCCAGCGAGCTGTACGTCGCCGAGCAGTTGCACACCGTCGACCCGCAGCGCATCCACACCGTGCGCGAGCAATTGCGGGCGCTGCTGGCTGAACGCCTGCATGCCGACTGGGCCGCCGCCTGGGACGCCCACCAGGTGTCGCAGGGCTATTCGCCCACACCCGATCAGAGCGGCCCGCGGTCCTTGGCCAACCTGGCGCTGCGCATGCTGTGCCTGCAGGCCGTCCGCAGCGGCGATGCGGCCTGGCAAGGCAAGGCCTACCAGCGCTTCAAGGACGCGAGCAACATGACAGACCGCATGGGCGCGCTGGTGGCGCTGACCGACGCACAGTCGCTGCTGGCCGACGCCGCCTTGGCCCGCTTCCACGCGCTGGCACACGGCGACGCCCTGGTGCTGGACAAGTGGTTTGCGTTGCAAGCCAGCGCACTGGAGCCCGTGGCCGGCGTGACCGAAGGCCAACCGGGTGCCGCCTTTGCCAAGGCGAAGGCCTTGCTGCAGCACCCGGACTTCTCCATCCGCAACCCCAACCGGGCGCGCAGCCTGCTGAGCATGCTGTTCACCGGCAACCCGGCCGCCTTTCACCGCGCGGACGCCGCCGGCTACGTGCTGTGGGCCGAGAAGGTGCTGGAACTGGACGCCATCAACGGCCACGTTGCCGGGCGCATGGCACGCGCCATGGACCGCTGGGCCAGCCTGGCCGAGCCCTACCGCAGTGCGGCTCGCGAGGCCATTGCCCGCGTCGCCGCCAAGCCCGACCTGAGCAACGACGTGCGCGAAGTCGTGACCCGCGCCCTGGAGCAAACATGAAGCGCGTCAGTCTCACGCAATACCTGGTGGAGCAGCAGCGCGAACATGGCCGCATCCCCGGGCAACTGCGCCTGCTGATCGAGGTGGTGGCGCGTGCCTGCAAGCACATTGCCATCAGCGTCAACAAGGGAGCTCTGGGCGACGTGCTGGGCAGCGCCGGCACGGACAACGTGCAGGGCGAGATCCAGAAGAAACTGGACGTCATCAGCAACGAAGTGCTGATTGAGGCCAACGAATGGGGCGGCCACCTGGCGGCCATGGCCAGCGAAGAAATGGACAGCATCCACGTGGTGCCCAACCGCTACCCGCAAGGTGAATTCCTGCTGCTCTTCGACCCGCTGGACGGCAGCAGCAACATCGACGTCAACGTGTCCATCGGCACCATCTTCAGTGTGCTTCGCAAGGTCGGCCATTCACGCGGCGTGAGCGAAGAAGACTTTCTGCAGCCCGGCAAGCAGCAAGCCGCGGCCGGTTACTGCGTCTACGGCCCACAGACCACGCTGGTGCTGACCCTGGGTGACGGCGTGGCCATGTTCACCCTGGACCGCGAGACAGGTTCCTGGGTGCTGACGCAGACCGAGGTGCAGATCCCGGAAGACACCAAGGAATTCGCCATCAATATGTCGAACATGCGCCACTGGGCCCCGCCCGTCAGCCGCTACATCGACGAATGCCTGGCCGGCAAGGAAGGCGCGCGCGGCAAGGACTTCAACATGCGCTGGGTGGCCAGCATGGTGGCCGACGTGCACCGCATCCTGACCCGCGGTGGCGTGTTCCTGTACCCCTGGGACAAGCGCGAACCCGAAAAGCCCGGCAAGCTGCGCCTGATGTACGAGGCCAACCCCATGGCCTTCATCGTGGAACAGGCCGGCGGCGCCGCCACCAACGGCCGTGATCGCATCATGGACATCGTGCCGGGCAAGCTGCACGAACGGGTCAGCGTGGTGCTGGGTTCGAAGAACGAAGTCGAGCGCGTCACGCGGTACCACGCGCAGCAAGCTTAGGCACGGCAGCCGCGGCTCATCCCCGGAATTCACCCACCCGTCGCATGGCGCGGGTGTGGGCATCGAGGCCGCGCGACACTGCCGGATCGCTGTCATCCTGGGGCCCGATCGGGCCAACCGCGCATGAAGATCCTGCAACGCCTGTCGTCCTTCACCTTGTCCGTGTCGCTGGTGGGCGCTGCACTGGCGGTGTCCCTGACCCTGCCCACGCCTGCCCATGCTGCCACGGCCATCCCCAAGGCCTACCCGGTGCGGGACTTCTTCTCCAACCCGGAGAAGGGCTACTTCCGCCTGAGTGAAGACGGCAAGACCCTGGGCTTCATGCAGCCCGTGTCGGTGGACGGCGCGCCCAGGCGGCTGAACGTCTTCGTGCAGGCGCTCAAAGGCAGCCAACCTGTGGGCGAGCCGCGCCGGCTGACGGCAGAAACCGCCCGCGACATCAGCATCTATTCCTGGAAGGGCAGCGACCGCGTCCTGTACGTCAAGGACTTCGGCGGCGACGAAAACTTCCACCTGGTCAGCGTGGACGTGAAGAGCGGCAAGGTCACCGACCTGACGCCTGGCGACAAGGTGCGCGCCGAACTGCTGGACGACCTGCCCGACGACCCGAACCACATCCTGGTGGTGCACAACCGCCGCAAGCCCGAGGTATTTGACGTGGTGCGGCTGGACCTGCGCACAGGCGAGGAAACCGTGGTCGCCACCAACCCCGGCGACATCGTCGGTTGGGCCACCGACCATGCGGGCCGTGTGCGTGTGGCCTTCCGCACCGACGGCTTGAAGTCCGAAGTGCTGTACCGCGCCGACGAAAAGAGCGCTTTCAAGACCATCATCAGCACCGACTACAAGACCGACGTGGCGGTGGCGTCGTTCACCGCCGACAACCAGCGCCTGTACGCCATCAGCAACCGCGGCCGTGACCGCAAGGCCTTGGTCGTCATCGACCCCGCCAAGCCCGACGCAGAGCAAATGGTCTACGAACACCCGGAAGTCGACCTGGGCGGCGCCACCTGGTCGCGCCTGCGCAAGAAGATCACGCAAGCCGACTACGTGACCGACCGCATCGGCCGCCGCTTCTTCGACCCAGCGACCGAACGCATCTACCAGCGCATCGGCGCCAAGGCGCCGGGCATGCAGATCAACCTGCAGAGCCAGACACAGGCCGAGGACAAGTTCATCGTGGCGGCCAGCAACGACCGCACGCCGGGGTCCCGCTACATCTACGACGCCAAGGCCGACAGCCTGTCCAAGCTGGCTGACATCAACCCCAAGATCGCCGAAGCGGACATGGCGCCCACCCAGTCGATCAGCTACAAGAGCCGCGACGGGCTGACCATCCACGGCTACCTCACCCTGCCCGTGGGACGCGAAGCCAAGGCCCTGCCTTGTGTCGTCAACCCGCACGGCGGCCCCTGGGCCCGCGACGTGTGGGGCTACAACCCGGAGGTGCAGTTCCTGGCCAACCGCGGCTACTGTGTGCTGCAGATGAACTTCCGCGGTTCCACCGGCTACGGCCGCACGTTCTGGGAAGCCAGCTTCGGCCAATGGGGCCTGAAGATGCAGGACGACATCACTGACGGCGTGAAGTGGCTGATCGACCAGGGCGTCGCGGATGCGTCCCGCGTCGGCATCTACGGCGCCAGCTATGGCGGCTATGCCACGTTGGCTGGCGTGGCGTTCACGCCCGAGCTCTACGCCGCGGCAGTCAACTACGTCGGCGTCAGCAACCTGTTCACCTTCATGAACACCATCCCGCCTTACTGGAAGCCCGAGCTGCCGAAGTTCTACGAAATGGTCGGCAACCCGGAACGCGACAAGGACCGCCTGGCACGCACCTCGCCAGCGCTGAATGCGGACAAGATCCGCACGCCGCTGATGGTGGTGCAAGGCGCCCGCGACCCGCGTGTCAACAAGGCCGAAAGCGACCAGATGGTGGAAGCGCTGCGCAAGCGCGGCGTGGACGTGCCCTACATCGTCAAGGACAACGAGGGCCACGGCTTCCGCAACGAGGAGAACCAGTACGAGTTCTACGGTGCCATGGAACAATTCCTGGGCAAGCACCTGAAGCCCCAGGTGCAGCGCGACTGAGCGCCCTGCCCTGGTTGAAGACATGACGATCACGCTCTACGGCATTCCCAATTGCGATACCGTCAAGCGCGCCCGCGCCTGGCTGGGTGAGCAAGGCGTGGCGCATGTCTTCCACGATTTCAAGAAGGCCGGCGTGCCTGCCGCGCACCTGGACGCCTGGATCAAGGCCCAGGGCTGGGAAAAGGTGCTGAACCGCAAGGGCAACATGTGGCGCCAGTTGGACCCGGACACGCAGTCGAACGTGGTGGACGCGGGCACTGCACGCAAGGTGATGCTGGAACACCCCAGCACCATCAAGCGGCCGGTCGTGGAATGGGCGGATGGCGCCATCACGGTGGGCTTTGACGAAGCGGCCTGGCGCAGTCGCCTCTGATCGCTTCTGGTTGCCCCCAGGCCGACCCCGCCTCGGGGCCATCGAGATGCCCCGTGAACGCGAAAAAAATAAAGGCCCCAGATCCGAAGATCTGAGGCCTTTGTGCTGGTGGATCCGGGGGGAATCGAACCCCCGTCCGCAAGCCATCACCGGACGGTTCTACATGTGTAGCTGTCTGATTTGGATTTGAGAGCCCCGGTCGCGCAGCAGCACGCTACCTTGGCTCCGAGTCATTTGGTTTTAGGCCCACAACGAATGACACGCTGCAGGACGAGCCCATGTGAGTGACTTCGCAGCCTTTTGGTGTTGCCACCTCAGACCCAGCCCATCGGCCAACTGTTGCGAAGCTCACCGCTGATTAAGCGGCGAGTGCGTACGTAGAGTCGTTCGCAGTTACTTTGTTTCCAGTGGTTTTACGAGCGAACTGGTGCTCGACATGCCCCGCGCCGACTCCGTACCCACGTCGAAGCCAAGTCGGACCCAGAGCACAGAGTTTAGGCCACTTCGCCGCATTGCAAGTGCGCGATGAGTGCGGGCAGTTCGTCGAAGACCTGGTGTGCACCCCAGGCCTGCACCGGCTTGTCCAGTCCCAGGTAGCCCCAGGCCGCCGCCCAGGCTTGCATGCCCGCGGCGTGTGCGGCCTGCATGTCCCGCGCGTCGTCGCCGACATACACGCAGCGATCTGCGGGCACATCCAGGCGCCTGGCGGCTTCCAGCAGGGGTTCGGGGTGGGGTTTGGTGAAGGGCGTGCTGTCACCGCCGATCAAGGTGCCCGTGCGGGACAGCGGAGCCAGGGTCCTGACCAGCGGCGCCGAGAAGCGCAGCGACTTGTTGGTGACGATGCCCCATGGACAGCCCATGCGCTGCAGCGTGTCGACGAGCGCATGCACGGCATCAAAGACGCGGGTGTCCTGCAGCATGCGCACTTCGTAGCGGTCGTGGAATTCGTCGCGCATGGCCAGGTACCCGGCGTCCCGCGGCGTGATGGCAAAGGCTTCACCCAGCATGCCCCGGGCACCTGACCCGGCATGTGGCCGCAGCCGCTCGTACGGCACAGTCGCCAGGCCGCGGGCCAGCAGCATGTCGTTGGCGGTGCCTGCCAGGTCCGGCGCGCTGTCCAGCAAGGTGCCGTCCAGATCGAACAACAGCGCTTGCGGGCGCATGCTCAGCCCGGCTTGCGGCAGGCGATGAGGTAGTTGACGCTGGTGTCGTCCGACAACCAGTAGCGCTGCGTCAGCGGGTTGTATTCCATGCCGCGGCTGCCTTGCAGGACCAGACCGCTGTCCCGGCACCAACGGGCCAATTCGCTGGGGCGGATGAACTTGGCGTACTCATGGGTGCCGCGCGGCAGCAAACGCAGCATGTATTCCGCACCCACGATGGCAAAGAGGAAGGCCTTGGCATTGCGGTTGAGCGTGGAGAAGAAGACCCAGCCACCGGGCTTGGTCAAGCTGGCGCAGGCACGCACCACCGCTGAAGGGTCGGGCACGTGTTCCAGCATCTCCATGCAGGTGACCACGTCAAAGGCTCCTGGCGATTCCACGGCCAGCGCTTCAGTCGCGATCTCGCGATAGGCGATGTTCTCGACACCGCTTTCCATGGCGTGCAAGCGGGCCACGCCCAATGGCTTGGCCGCCAGGTCAATGCCCGTCACGTGCATGGCACGGTGTGCCATGGACTCGGCCAGGATGCCTCCACCGCAACCCACATCCAGCACGACCTTGCCCTTCAGCGCTGCCAGCTGGTCGATCCAATCCAAGCGCAGCGGATTGATCTGGTGCAGCGGGCGAAACTCACTTTCCGGGTCCCACCAGCGGTGGGCCAGGTCACTGAACTTGGCCAGTTCTTGTGCGTCGACGTTGCTCATGGGTGCATTGTGATGGGGGCATGAAAAAAGCCCCGCCGGGGCGGGGCTCTCTGATGAGACGGGCAGCCCGAAGGCCGCGCCGATCACTTCTTGGTACGCGTACCGACCACTTCCACTTCCACGCGGCGGTTCTTGGCGCGGCCTTCGTTGGTCTTGTTGTCGGCCACCGGCTGGGCAGAACCCTTGCCTTCGGTGTAGACGCGGTTGTTCTCGATGCCCTTGGACGTCAGGAACTTCTTCACCGCTTCGGCACGAGCCACAGACAGCTTCTGGTTGGCAGCGGCATTGCCGGTCGAGTCGGTGTGACCCACGGCAATGATGACTTCCAGGTTCACACCCTTGGTCTTGTCCACCAGGTCAGCCAGCTTGGCAGAGGCGTCGGGCTTGAGGGCCGACTTGCCTGTATCGAAGAAGGCATCAGCAGCAAACGTCACCTTCTCGCTCACCGGGGCTGGCGGAGGAGCAGGCGGCTTCGGCGGGGCAACCGGAGCGGGAGCGGGCGGAGCAACGACAGGAGCCGGGGCCGGCGGGGGCGGCGGCGGGGCAACCTTCGGAGCCGGGGGCGGCGGGGGCGGCGGCTTGATGGCGCCGTCGCACTGCTCAGCGGCCGTGGCCGGGGTCCAGCCGGCATCACGCCAGCAGAGTTCAT
Organism: uncultured beta proteobacterium; assembly: GCA_963750785.1. Taxonomy (GTDB): domain Bacteria; phylum Pseudomonadota; class Gammaproteobacteria; order Burkholderiales; family Burkholderiaceae_C; genus Rubrivivax. The sequence continues at coordinate 21,279 of CAVVSC010000035.1, forward strand.
TGGTGCCGTTCTTCCAGACGGTACCGTCGGCAGCGCGCCAGTTATCGATCGACTTCGGCTGAGCGAAAGCGGCGATCGGGGCGACGAGGGCTGCAGTTGCAAACAGCACCGCCACCTTGTTCAATTTCTTCATGATTCTCCTCTCGAGGAAAGCCGCAGACGAGCCTGCGAAATGTCCAAACACGACCACTGAAATTTGACGTATTGACCGGGCAAACACCCACTGCCGCGGGCACCTACCATCGACGGAACATTGTGCCATAGGGTGTAGGGTGGACCGGATTTTGGGCCCACCCTTGGTGCTACCCCTCAGCCATGTTGCGCATCCGCGACAAGAAAGCCCCCCGTAGAATCCCGCCCAAATCTCGCCCATTCAGCCGCTGGTTCGTCCGAAGTGCGGCCCTCTTCCAAGTCAGCACCGCATGAGCGCCTTCGCCAAGGAAACACTGCCCACCAGCCTAGAAGAGGAGATGCGCCGGTCGTACCTCGATTACGCCATGAGCGTGATCGTCGGCCGCGCATTGCCTGATGCGCGCGATGGTCTGAAGCCGGTCCATCGACGCGTTCTCTTCGCGATGCACGAGCTGTCCAATCACTGGAACCGGCCCTACAAGAAGAGTGCCCGCATCGTGGGCGACGTCATCGGCAAGTACCACCCGCACGGCGACACGGCGGTGTACGACACCATCGTTCGCATGGCGCAGGACTTCAGCCTGCGCCACATGCTGGTCGACGGCCAGGGCAATTTCGGCAGCGTGGACGGCGACAACGCCGCGGCCATGCGCTACACGGAAATCCGCCTGTCGAAGATCGCGCATGAAATGCTCGAAGACCTCGACAAGGACACGGTCGACTTCGCACCCAACTACGACGGCTCCGAAAAAGAGCCCACGGTACTGCCGACGCGGCTGCCCAACCTGCTGGTGAATGGCAGCGCAGGCATCGCAGTGGGCATGGCCACGAACATCCCGCCGCACAATCTGAACGAAGTGGTGGACGCCTGCCTGCACGCGCTGAAGAATCCGGATGCCAGCCTCGATGAGCTGATGGAAATCGTCCCGGCGCCAGACTTCCCCACCGCCGGCATCATCTACGGCCTGAACGGCGTGCGCGAGGGCTACCGCACCGGCCGTGGCAAGGTGGTGATGCGTGCCAAGTGCCACTTCGAGGACATCGACAAGGGTGCGCGCCAGTCGATCATCGTCGACGAGATTCCTTACCAGGTGAACAAGAAGACCCTTCTTGAGCGCATCGCCGAGCTGGTCCATGAAAAGAAGATCGAAGGCATCAGCCACATCCAGGACGAAAGCGACAAGGACGGCATGCGCGTCGTCATCGAGCTCAAGCGCGGTGAAGTTCCTGAAGTGGTGTTGAACAACCTGTACAAGCAGACACAGCTGCAGGACACCTTCGGCATGAACATGGTGGCCCTGATCGACGGGCAACCGAAGCTGTGCAATCTCAAGCAGCTGATCGACATCTTCCTGGAGCACCGCCGCGAAGTCGTCACCCGGCGCACGGTGTTCGAGTTGCGCAAGGCACGCGACCGCGGCCATGTGCTGGAAGGCCTGGCGGTTGCGCTGGCCAACATCGACGAGTTCATCGCGACGATCAAGGCCAGCCCCACGCCCCCTGTGGCCAAGGCCGCCCTGATGAGCAAGAGCTGGGATTCCAGCCTGGTGCGCGAAATGCTGTCGCGCGCCGAAGGCGACACGCCGGGCGGTCGCGCGGCTTACCGACCAGAGGGACTGCCGGCCAGTATTGGCCTGCAGCCGGACGGGCTGTACCGCCTGTCCGACGACCAGGCCCAGGAAATCCTGCAGATGCGCCTGCAGCGCCTCACCGGACTGGAGCAGGACAAGATCATCGGCGAGTACAAGGACGTGATGGCCGAGATCGCCGACCTGCTGGACATCCTGGCCAAGCCGGAACGCGTGACCACCATCATCAGCGGTGAGTTGAGTGCACTCAAGCTGGAATTTGGCCAGACCAAGGTAGGCGCGCGCCGCAGCCAGATCGAACGCAACGCGCTTGAACTGGGCACCGAAGACCTGATCACGCCCGCCGACATGGTGGTGACGCTGTCCCACACCGGCTACATCAAGAGCCAGCAACTGGCCGAGTACCGCGCGCAGAAGCGCGGCGGCCGCGGCAAACAGGCCACACAGACCAAGGAAGACGACTGGATCGACCAGCTCTTCATCGCCAACACGCACGACTGGATCCTGTGCTTCAGCGACCGCGGACGTGTGTACTGGGTAAAGGTCTGGGAAGTGCCGCAAGGCGGCCGCGCCAGCCGCGGCAAGCCCATCGTCAACATGTTCCCGCTGCAGCCCGGCGAGAAGATCACCGTGGTGCTGCCACTGACAGGCGAATTCCGCAGCTTCCCGGCCGACCACTACATCTTCATGTCCACCGCCCTGGGCACGGTCAAAAAGACCACGCTTGACGAGTTCAGCAACCCGCGCAAGGCCGGCATCATTGCAGTCGACCTGGATGATGGCGACCACTTGATCGGCGCAGCGCTGACCGACGGCCAGCACGACGTGATGTTGTTCAGCGATGGCGGCAAGGCCGTTCGCTTTGCCGAGGACGAAGTGCGGCCGCTCAGCCGCACGGCGCGTGGCGTGCGCGGCATGGCACTGGAAGATGGGCAACGCCTGATTGCCATGCTGGTGGCAGAGGACGAAACGCAGAGCGTGCTGACCGCCACCGAGAACGGATTTGGCAAGCGCACTAGCATCGTCGAATACACCCGTCACGGCCGTGGCACCAAGGGCATGATCGCCATCCAGCAGAGCGAGCGCAACGGCCGTGTGGTGGCCGCCACGCTGGTACGGCCGGCCGACGAGATCATGCTGATCACGGACAAGGGCGTGCTGGTGCGCACGCGCGTATCCGAGATCCGCGAACTGGGCCGCGCCACGCAGGGCGTGACCTTGATCGCCCTGGACGACGGCTCCAAGCTTTCTGGCCTGCAGCGCATCGTGGAAAACGATGCCCAAGGCGATTCCGAAGAACCCCCGGCGGCCGACACCGCCCCCGAAGGAACGTGATGATCAAACCCCTGCTGACCGTTGCATGCATTGCCACGGCGGCGTCTTTCGCGGGCCCGGCGCTGGCGCAAGCTTCCGCGCCGGCCGGCAAGAAGGAACTTGTGGCTCGCATCGTGCAATTGCAGCAGCCTGGCGTCGAGAACCTGGCCCGCGTCCTGGTGGAGCAGCCCGCCATGCAGTTGATGCAGGCGGCTGGCCAGGCGCTGCAGCGCCTGCCGGCAGAACGCCGAGAGGCTGTCGGCAAGGACATCGAAGCCGACATCCGCAAGTACGTCGAAGAGGCCACGCCCGTCGTGCGTGAGCGCGCGCTGAAACTGTCGCCGACGGTGCTGGGCCCATCGCTGGACGAGCGCTTCACCGAAGAAGAACTCCGGCAGATCGTGTCCGTTTTGGAGTCGCCCGTGCTCAAGCGCTACCAGCAATCCCTGGGCGAACTGCAGACCAGCCTGCGCGACAAGACCGTGGCCGAGTCGCGGGGCGTCATCGAACCCAAGCTGAAGGCGCTGCAGGAAGCCACTACCAAGCGCCTGGGACTCCAGCCCCCGCCCGCGGCCCCTGCATCACCCGGAACCAAGAAGTAAACCTGGCAATCGCGCCGCCTGCATGCGTCCGACCGCGCCCGTCAACCCCGCCTTGCTCGCTTTGCGCGAGAAGATAGACGCGCTCGACCGCGAATTGCTCGCGCTGCTGAACCGTCGCATGGGTCTGGCGCTGGAAGTGGGCGAACTGAAGAAGGGTGAAGGCTCGGTCGTCTTCCGTCCTGAACGCGAAGCGCAGGTGATTGACGGCCTCAAGGCCATCAACCAGGGCCCCTTGCCCAATAACTGTGTCGCGCCCATCTGGCGCGAAATCATGTCCGCCAGCCGAGCACTGGAGACGCCCACGCGGGTGGCCTATCTGGGACCCGCCGGCACCTTCAGCGAAGAGGCCGCGCTGGGCTTTTTCGGCAGCAGCATCTTGCGCGTGCCCTGTGCCAACTTCGACGAGGTCTTCCACGTCACCGCCACCGGTGCGGCCGACTTTGGCGTGGTGCCGGTTGAAAACAGCAGCGAAGGTGTGGTGACGCGTTCGCTCGACCTGTTCCTGCACACGCCCCTCTTCATCATTGGCGAAACCAGCCTGTTCGTGCGGCACAACCTGCTGCGCAAGCAGGACACGCTGGAAGGCATCATGGCCGTGCTGGCGCATCCTCAGGCGCTGGCTCAATGCAACAACTGGCTGTCTGCGCACCTGCCGCACGCGGAACGCCGCCCTGTGTCCAGCAATGCCGAAGGTGCGCGCCTGGCCTCGCTGGACGCCGGCCTGGCCGCCATTGCCAGCACACGTGCCGGCGGGGAATTCGGCCTGCACGTGGTGTCGCCGGCGATTCAAGATGACGCGCACAACCGGACACGCTTTGCCATCGTGACGCATCCGCAGCGCCACCCGGCCCCCCAGCCGTCCGGCCACGACTGCACGAGCCTGGTGGTGTCCGTCACCAACCGGCCCGGCGCCGTGCACGACATGTTGGTGCCCTTGAAGACCCACGGCGTGTCCATGACGCGCTTTGAATCGCGCCCTGCGCGGTCCGGCCAGTGGGAGTACTACTTCTACATTGACGTCGAGGGCCATCCCGACGAGCCCCAGGTCGGCAGCGCGCTGAAGGAACTGCGCAGCGTGTGCGCCTTCTTCAAGGTCCTGGGCACTTACCCTATCGACGTGAAATGAAGCCCCCACGTTCACCACGTTCGCTGCCCCCCGAGGGGGCCCTTGCTGCGGCCCGGCAAAGCCGATTCCACGCAAGTCCTTGGTCACGTGGCTGAGAATAGGTCAATGTTCAACCAGCTTGGCGTGATCGGTTGCGGATTGATGGGCGGCAGTTTTGCGCTGGCACTCAAGCGCGCGGGTCTCGTCAAGCGGGTGGTGGGCTACAGCAAGTCGCCGTCCACGACCGAGCGCGCCAAGAAGCTGGGCATCATCGACGTGGCGGCGGAATCGGCCCTGCTGGCGGTGTCGGGTTCGGACATCGTGCTGATCGCGGTGCCGGTGGCTGCGACAGAAAACACCCTCAAGGCCATCCGCCACCTGATGGAACCCGGCGTCCTGTTCATGGACGTGGGCAGCACCAAGCGTGACGTGGTGGACGCGGCGCGGCGCGTGCTGCGCGACAAGTTGCCCTCCTTCGTGCCAGCGCACCCCATCGCCGGCAAGGAAGTCAGCGGCATCCAGAACGCGGACGCGACCTTGTACGCAGGCCGCCAGGTCATCATCACGCCGCTGGCGCAGACCACACCTGAACTCGTCCAAAAGGCAACCGACGTGTGGTCGGCTATCGGCGCCCAGGTGCTGCGCATGACGCCTGAAAACCATGACTCCGCGTTTGCAGCGGTCAGCCACCTGCCCCACCTGCTGGCCTTTGCCTATTTCAGCAGCGTCGTCAACCAGCCCGCAGGCAAGGACTTCCTGTCGCTTGCTGGACCGGGCTTTCGCGATTTCACGCGCATTGCAGCCAGCAGCCCCGAGACCTGGCGCGACATCCTGGTGGCCAACCGCGAAGAAGTGCTGAAGCAGAGCCAGCGCTTCCGGCAGGCCCTGGACGCGCTGGAGCACGTCATGCGTGAAGGCAATGCCGACGCGCTGGAAGGCCTGATCCGCAGCCCGGCCGAAGGCCGCGCCAACTGGCAGATGGGCGCACGCAACGGCGGCCCGCCGACGAAGAGCTGACTGCCCAGCCAACCCACCCGCTCCCCAGCGCGCGCGCCGACACGGCCTGCCGCGGTACCGCATGTACGACATCCCCTTCCTCGATCTGCCGCCTCTGAACGGTGCGTCCGGCACCGTGCGCCTGCCGGGCTCCAAGAGCATTTCCAACCGGGTGCTGTTGCTGTCCGGTCTGGCCGCCGGCACCACCGCCGTGCACGACCTGCTGGACAGCGATGACACGCGCGTGATGCTCCAGGCGCTGGAACAGTTGGGCTGCAAGCTGCGGCAAGACGGACGCGTGCTCCAGGTCACGGGCATAGGCGGCCAGTTGCAAACCGCATCGGCCGACCTCTTTCTGGGCAACGCTGGCACCGCCATGCGTCCGCTGGCGGCTACGCTGGCTGTGCTGGCCACGCTGCAGGGCGGCAGCTTCACGCTGCGCGGCGTGCCGCGCATGCACGAGCGGCCCATCGGTGACCTGGTCGACGCCTTGCGCCCGCTGGGCTGCACCATTGAAGACCTGGGCCAGCCCGGCTACCCGCCGTTGCGTTTGACCGGCACGGCCGGCGGTCGGCTCCACACCGCCCAGCCCATCCGGGTGCGTGGCGACGTGTCCAGCCAGTTCCTGACTGCCCTGTTGCTGGCCCTGCCCCTGGCCACGGCCGATCAGGACGTCGTCATCGATGTCCAGGGCGAACTGATCAGCAAGCCCTACATCGAGATCACGCTGAATCTGCTGACGCGCTTTGGCATTGCCGTGCAACGCGAAGGCTGGCAGCGATTCACGCTGCCGCGGCAATCGGCGTACCGCAGTCCGGGCCAGATCCACGTGGAAGGCGACGCCTCGTCAGCGTCCTACTTCATCGCGCTGGGCGCGCTGGCCGCGCATGGCGGCGCACCGCTGCGCATCGAAGGGGTGGGCAGCGACTCCATCCAAGGCGACATCCGCTTCATCGAAGCCGCCGCGGCCATGGGCGCGCAGATCAGGAGCGGTGCGGGCTGGCTGGAAGTGCACCGCGGCCGCTGGCCTTTGGCCGGCATCACGCTGGACTGCAACCATATCCCTGACGCCGCCATGACCTTGGCCGTGATGGCGCTCTATGCCGACAGCCCCACACGCCTGACAGGCATTGCCAGCTGGCGCGTGAAAGAAACCGACCGCATTGCCGCCATGGCGACCGAACTGCGCAAGGTCGGCGCCGAGGTTGAAGAAGGGACAGACTTCATCGTCGTGCACCCGGTGCAGGCTGGCGCCTGGAAAGCGGGCTGCATCCAGACCTATGACGACCACCGCATGGCCATGTGCCTGTCGCTGGCCGCCTTCAACTCCTTGGCAGTCGGGGCCGAAGGGGGGGCGGTGCCCGTGCGCATCGAAGACCCGAAATGTGTGGCCAAGACCTTCCCGGACTACTTCGAGACCCTGTTCGGCGTGGTCAGTGCGGCTGAAGAAACTGTGCCTGTCATCACGGTGGACGGCCCCACCGCGTCCGGCAAGGGCACGCTGGGCGCCGCGGTGGCCGCCGCGCTGGGATACGGGCTGCTGGATTCCGGGGCGCTGTACCGCGCCGCAGGGCTGGCTGCCGTGGCCGCCGGCGTCAGCCCGGATGACGAAGCAGGTGTCGCCGCCCTGGCGACCACCTTGCCCCTGCGCTTCGGCCAGGGTGACCGGTCCGGCCGCGTCTGGCTGCGCGACCGCGAGATCACAGACGAATTGCGACTGGAGAGCACGGGCCTGCTGGCGTCCCGTGTGTCCGCCCTGCCCGCGGTGCGACGGGCCCTGCACGGCCTGCAGCTGTCCTTTCGCCGCGCGCCAGGCCTCGTGGCGGACGGACGCGACATGGGCACCGTGGTCTTCCCCGGCGCGCCACTCAAGGTCTTCTTGACGGCCAGCGCTGCAGAGCGAGCCGAACGGCGGCATAAGCAGTTGATTTCAAAGGGGATTCCCGCTAACATCCACAGTCTTCGCGCCGACCTTGAGGCGCGCGACGCACGCGACCAGAACCGCGCCGTTGCGCCTTTGATGCCAGCAGAAGACGCCAAGCTGCTCGACAACTCGCATCTCAGCATCGAAGACTCGGTGCAACAGGTGCTGTTGTGGTGGCAGCAAAACGGGCCGTTCCACGGCTCGGATGCGTGAAGACAGCGAAGTAGGCAAGTAGCAAGAAGCAAGAAGGTCCTTTGCCCTCCCCCAGTGGCCGTCAGGCCCGGCGCCATTCAACAGCGTGCCAGGGGGCAAAGGTGGTCAACCACAACCCGCGGCACCTGCCGCAAGCACGTCCGGCTCTGCAATCAACTCCTCCGGGCATTCAGGAAATCCATGTCTGTCATGACTACTGTCACTGCATCCGGTGACTTCGGTTCTTTTGCTGCGCTGTTCGAGGAAAGCCTCGAGAGCAACGACATGCGCGTCGGCGAGGTCATCTCCGCCGAAGTGGTGCGCATCGAGTTCAACCACGTGGTGGTGAACGCCGGCCTCAAGAGCGAAAGCTATGTGGCCATCGAAGAATTCAAGAACGACAAGGGCGAACTCGAAGTCCAGGTCGGTGACTTCGTCTCCGTCGCCATCGACGCCGTCGAAAACGGCTACGGCGACACCATCCTCAGCCGCGACAAGGCCAAGCGCCTGGCCTCGTGGATGAGCCTGGAAAACTCGCTGGAGTCCGGCGAATTCGTGACCGGCACGGTCAGCGGCAAGGTCAAGGGCGGCCTGACGGTTCTCGTCAACGGCATCCGCGCCTTCCTGCCCGGCTCCCTGCTGGACACCCGCCCCGTGAAGGACATGACGCCCTTCGAGGGCAAGACCATGGAATTCAAGGTCATCAAGCTGGACCGCAAGCGCAACAACGTCGTGTTGTCGCGCCGTGCCGTGGTCGAGGCTTCGATGGGCGAAGAGCGCGCCAAGCTGCTGGAAACGCTGTCCGAAGGCGCCATCGTCAATGGCGTGGTCAAGAACATCACTGAATACGGTGCGTTCGTGGACCTGGGCGGCATTGACGGTCTGCTGCACATCACCGACATGGCCTGGCGCCGTGTCCGTCACCCGAGCGAAGTGGTAACGGTGGGTCAGGAGCTGACGGCCAAGGTCCTGAAGTTCGACGCCGAGAAGAACCGCGTCAGCCTGGGCCTGAAGCAGTTGGGCGACGACCCGTGGCATGGCGTCAGCCGCCGCTACCCGAACAGCACCCGCCTGTTCGGCAAGATCACGAACATCGCCGACTACGGTGCGTTCGTTGAGATCGAACCCGGCATCGAAGGCCTGGTCCACGTGTCGGAAATGGACTGGACCAACAAGAACGTTGCGCCGTCCAAGGTCGTCACCCTGGGTGAAGAAGTCGAAGTCATGGTCCTGGAGATCGACGAGGACAAGCGCCGCATCTCCCTGGGCATGAAGCAGTGCAAGGCCAACCCCTGGGAAGAGTTCAGCAGCAGCGTCAAGCGCGGCGACCGCGTCAAGGGCCCCGTCAAGTCGATCACCGACTTCGGCGTGTTCATTGGCCTGTCCGCCGGCATTGACGGCCTGGTGCACCTGTCCGACCTGTCCTGGAACGAGCCTGGCGAAGCCGCTGTCCGCAACTACAAGAAGGGCCAGGAAGTCGAAGCCCTGGTGCTGGCCGTGGATGTGGAACGCGAACGCATCAGCCTGGGTATCAAGCAACTGGACACTGACCCGTTCACGAGCTTCACCACGATCAATGATCGCGGTGCCGTGGTCAACGGCAAGGTCAAGAGCGTCGACCCGCGCGGCGCCGAGATCCAGCTGAACGACGACGTGACCGGCTACCTGCGCGCATCTGAAATCAGCAGCGACCGCGTGGAAGACGCACGCAACGTGCTGAAGGAAGGCGACGACGTCAACGTGATGGTCATCAACGTCGACCGCAAGATGCGCAGCATCCAGCTGTCCATCAAGGCCAAGGACAACGCCGATGCCCAACAAGGCATGCAGGCGCTGCGCCAGTCCAGCGAGCGTGAAAACGCCGGCACGACGAGCCTGGGCGCCTTGCTGCGCGCCAAGCTGGACAAGGGCAACGAGTAGTCGTTGATCCCTCGCCCGGTCTGGGGTCTGCCCCGGGCCGGGCCCGTTTCCCTTTTGGTTCTTCGTTGCCAACACGCTGACCACCGATGACCCGCTCCGACCTTGTCACCCGCCTGGCCGAACGCTTCTCGCAGCTGACGCAACGCGACACCGAGTTCGCCGTCAAGACCATCCTGGACGCCATGAGCGACGCGCTGGCCCGCGGCCACCGCATCGAGATCCGGGGCTTCGGCAGCTTCAGCATCAATCGCCGCCCTCCCCGCGTGGGGCGCAACCCGCGCAGTGGTGAGCAAGTCACCATTCCCGAAAAGCTGGTGCCGCACTTCAAGCCCGGCAAGGCGCTGCGCGAAGCCGTTGACGAGCACGCGCCCCCTGACGGCCAGCCCGGCTGATCGGGCAGACTCCTTAGAATCGGCGCCGCATGCGCCTTCTTGCCTGGCTCATCCGGGCCTTCATCTTCTTCACCCTGTTTGCCTTCGCGCTGAACAACCAGCAGGCGGCCACCGTGCGCTGGTTCTTCGGTGTGCAATGGCAGGCGCCCATGGTCATCATCGTGTTGGCTGCTTTTGCCGTGGGCGCCGCCCTGGGGGTGATCGCGATGTTGCCTGACGCCTGGCGACGCTGGCGGCAGGTCAAGCGCCTGGCGCCACCGCCCGTGCCGCCGCCGCCGCCGCCACCCGTCACGTCGATCCTGCCTTCGGAATTTGGCCCCGAGCAGCCGCCCCGCATGGGCCCCTGAATTGCGCCCGCCGCTGACCCCGCATGGACTTTGACCTGCAATGGTTGTTGATCGGCCTGCCGGTGGCCTTTGCCCTGGGCTGGGTCGCGTCGCGCCTGGACCTGCGGCAACTGAAGCGTGAACGCGACGACTCGCCGCGCGCCTACTTCAAGGGCCTGAACCTGCTGCTCAACGAACAGCAGGACAAGGCCATCGACGCCTTCATCGAGGCCGTGCAGGACGACCCCGACACCACGGAACTGCACTTCGCGCTCGGCAATCTGTTCCGCCGCCGCGGTGAGTTCGAACGCGCCGTGCGGGTCCACCAGCACCTGCTGGACCGGTCCGATCTGAAGTCCGGCGACCGGGACCGCGCGCAGCTGGCGCTGGCCCAGGACTTCATGAAGGCCGGGCTCTTTGACCGCGCCGAAGCCGCCTGGCGCGCACTGGAGGGCACAGCCTTCGACGCCGAAGCGCAACTGGCCTTGCTGTCGCTCTACGAACGCTCACGCGACTGGACCAATGCTGCCGAAGTGGCGCGTCGCCTGGAACGCCAGGGCGCGGGCTCGTTCACATCGCGGATCGCGCACTACGAATGCGAACTGGCCGAGCAAGCGGACGCCAAGGGCGACCATGCTGGCGCCGAAGCCGCGCTCCAGCGCGCCCGCGAAGCCGCGCCGCTGTCTCCCCGGCCGCGCGTGCTGGCCGGCCAGCGCCTGCGCAAGATGGGCCGCCACGCCGAAGCCGTGCAGGCCTGGGACGAACTGCGTGCGCGCCATGGCGCCGCCTTTCTGCTGGTGGCCCCGGATTACGCGGCGTCGGCACAGGCCGCTGGCCAGGCGGATAGGGCACAGGCGGCTCTCAGCGAGGCCATGCAGGCCCTGCCCGCGATCGAATTGCTGCAGGCGCTGGAATCGGTGGATGGGTCCGCACCCGCCGAACGCCTGCAGCGGCTGCTGGCCCACCTGAAGGCGCATCCTTCCTTGTCCGCCGCGCAGCTGCTGTTCTCCGTGGCGCCTGAGGACTGGACTGAAGAGGCTCGGAAGGCCCTTCGCGACGCCGTGGCCCGTGCCGCCAAGCCCTTGCAACGCTACCGTTGCGCGGCCTGCGGTTTTGAAGCCCAGCACTATTTCTGGCAATGCCCTGGCTGCCTCAGCTGGGACAGCTACCCGCCGCAGCGCATCGACGCCCTGTGAACGCGCGGCTCAGCCGCGGATCTGCTGTTCGAAGAGCGTCAGCACTTCATTGCGCGAGGGCACCTGGCCCTTGCCGCCAATGCTGGCCACGCGCCCGCTGCCGGTGATGCCAGCCAGGCCGGGCTCGTGGTCGCAGTAGATGCCCAGGGTCGGGCGGCCAAGCGCCGCGGCCAGGTGCGTGAAGCCGGTGTCCAGTCCCACCACCTGCTGCGCATGGGCCAGCACGGACGCCATCTCGGCGACCTTCAGGAAGGGCGGTACATCGCCCTCGCAGCCGGCGGCAATGCGCTCGGCCAGGGTCTGCTCTTCGGGCCGGCCCCACAGGACCAGCGGCTTCCAGCCCAGTTCCAGCATGCGCCGACCCAGCGACACCCAGTTGCGCTCCGGCCAGAGCTTGGACGCGCGGCTGGCATTGGGGATCAACACCGCGTAGGTATCGCGCGGCTTGAAGGTCTGGGTGAAGGCCGGTGCGCGCAGGCCGAATTCAGGTCGCGACGAGGGCAACTCGTAGCCCAGGTGGGCGGCGGCCAGCGCACGGCAACGCTTCACGGCCTGCCAGTCACGCGGCACGGCCGCACCGCGCCAGTACAGGTAGGACGCGGCAGGCTCTCGGATGCTCTTGCGGTCGTAGCCCACCACCGGCCCCAGGGCCTGGCGGGCCCACAGGGCGCTCTTCAGCAGGCCTTGAAGATCCAGTACCAGGTCATAGGGTTCTTCACGCATCTGCGCGCGCAGCGCTTTCATGGCCGACCAGGTGGCACCACTGAAGAGCTGGCCGCGCCACTTGCGCCACGAAACCGACAACACCCGGCGCACGCCCGGATGCATTTGCGGAATGGCGGCAAAGGCGGTTTCCGCCAGCCAGTCAATCGACGCCTCCGGGAAGTGGGCGCGGATGTCGGCCACCACGGGCAGCGCGTGCACCACGTCGCCCATCGAGGACGTCTTGACGATCAGGACACGGGGGGTACTCACCGGCCTGACTTGTCTGGGCCGTTCGTGCCCAAACCCCGTTCCTTGACCAGTTCCGGATTGAAACGCGGGTCGTTGTACATCTTGAACTGCCGATACACCTTGAAATAGGCGCGCCCTGCAGCCGCGTCAGCCAGCAGCGCGTCCAGGCAGGACGCCAGGTCCTCACGCTGCTGCAGCAGGCGCTGCAGCTTCACGCTGCTGGCTGCGCGGTGGGCATCGTCCACGTCGCTGCGCGTCGTCTGGTCGCGCATGGCGCGCGCCTTCAGGGACATGATGGACAGGCGGTCGATCATGCTGCCGGCCGTTTCGCTGTTCAGCCGTGCGCCTGCGGGCACTTGCGACAAGGGCGCGTCGCTGCGGGCCGATGCTTCGTCCACCAGGCCCAGAGCCAGCAGCAGGATCTCGTCCATACGCTCGGTGGCGTCATTGCGGGCCTGGTTGTAGCCGTCGATGGCACGCTTGTTGGCGGCAATCTCTGCGTCGGCCACCGTGGTGCGGCGGGCCAGGTCTTCCTCGGCCCACAGCAGGCTGTTGTTGCGGTGGTTGGCCTGCACCCAGGTCCACAGACCGCTGTCCCGCGGCCGTGGCTGTTCCGCGGGCCAGGCGGGACTGGTCAACAGGGTGTCGTGGCAGGTGATCAGGTCAGCTGCTCGCGGCAGCGCTTCGGGAGAGGACATCGTCTTCTTGGGGGCCGCGTGGCCGGCCGCATGGGCTGGGTCGGCCGGGGTGCGATGGCAGAATCAGCTGATTATTCGCCAGATCCGCGGCCGCCTGTCTCCCCCCGGCAGGCGATAGACCCGCGGACCACTTCCTGATGCCCCTGGACCTGTACCGTCAAGCGCTCGCCGAGCACCGCAGCCTGTTCGATGGGCTGGCCGCCATGGAGCCCGACGTCGAACGCATCGGCGCACGCCTGGGCGCAGTGCTTCAAAACGGCGGCAAGCTCATGTTCTGCGGCAATGGCGGCTCGGCTGCGGACAGCCAGCATCTGGCCGCTGAACTCAGCGGCCGCCTGGTCGATGACCGCCGCCCGCTGGCAGGGCTGGCGCTGTCCACCGACAGTTCGGCACTGACCTGCATCGCCAACGACTATGGCTTTGACGCGGTGTTCGAACGGCAGGTGCAGGCCCTCGGTCGCAGCGGCGACGCGCTGGTCCTGATCTCCACCAGCGGCAACTCCACCAACTTGCTGCGTGCGGCCGATGCGGCACGCCAACTGGGCGTGCTGACCATTGGCTTGCTGGGCCGCGACGGCGGCAAGCTGCTGACCAAGTGCGACGACGCGCTCGTCATTCCGAGCCGCACGACCGCACGCATCCAGGAGGCGCACATCTTCATCGGCCACAACTGGTGCGCGCAGATTGAACGAATCTTGGGACTGGGATGAACCTGGTGCCCATCCCCAGCGCCGACCGATTGGCGCAAGCCCGCGTGCTGGTGGTGGGCGACGCCATGCTGGACCGCTACTGGTTTGGCGGCGTGGACCGTGTCTCACCCGAAGCGCCCGTGCCCGTGGTGCGCGTGACGCGTGAAGAAAACCGACTGGGCGGTGCGGCCAACGTGGCCATGAACGTGACCACGCTCGGCGCTCAGTGCACCTTGTTGACAGTGGTGGGCGACGACGACGCGGGCCGCAGCCTGCGTGATCTGCTCGAACTGCAAGGCATCCGTGCCGTGCTGGGCACCGACGCGCAGTTGCAGACGGTGGTCAAGCTGCGCGTCATTGGCCGCTCGCAACAATTGCTGCGCATCGACTTCGAGAACAAGCCCGACCACGAAGTCCTGCAGTCCATGCTGGCCGACTACGACCGCCTGCTGCCGGAACATGACCTGGTGCTGATGTCCGACTACGGCAAAGGCGGCCTGACCCACGTGGGCCAGATGATCGAACGGGCCCGCGCGGCCGGCAAGCCGGTGCTGGTGGACCCCAAGGGCAGTGACTTCAGTCGTTATGCAGGTGCGACGGCCATCACACCCAACCGCAGCGAGCTGAGCCAGGTGGTGGGAACCTGGAACAGCGAGCAACAGTTGCAGCAGCGCGCCAACGGCTTGCGGACGGAACTGAAACTGCAGGGCCTTTTGCTGACCCGGTCCGAAGAAGGCATCAGCCTCTTCGATGACGGCGGCCACCTGGACCTGCCCACGCAGGCACGCGAGGTCTACGACGTCACCGGCGCGGGCGACACCGTGATCGGCACCCTGGCCGCGCTGATGGCAGCCGGCATGAGCCTGCGCGACGCTGCGCCGCACGCCAACCGCGCGGCGGGCATCGTGGTGTCGCGCTTTGGCACGGCTGCCGTGCGGCATGCCGAACTGGCGGAATGAGCACGTCCGAATCCGGCGACCTGCTGCGCAAGTTGATGCGACGCGATGACAGAGCCCGCATGGCCGCGCTGCCCCGACCGATGGTCTTCACCAACGGCGTGTTCGACATCCTGCATCGCGGCCACGTCAGCTATCTCGTTGCCGCTCGGGCGCTGGGCGCCAGCCTGGTGGTAGGCCTGAACAGCGACGCTTCGGCGCGCGGCCTGGGCAAGGGCCCGGACCGGCCGCTGAATCTCGAACTGGACCGCGCCTGCGTGCTGGGTGCACTGGAAGCCGTGTCCGCCGTGCTGCTGTTTGACGAGCACACACCCGTCAAGTTGCTGGCCGAGCTGCGGCCCGACATCTACGTCAAGGGCGGTGACTACGACATGGAACAGCTGGCCGAAACGCCGCTGGTGCGCAGCTGGGGCGGGCGCTCGCTGGCCCTGCCCTTCGTGGATGGCTACTCCACCACCGCACTGGTCAAGCGCATCACCGAAGGCGGCACCAGCGGATGAAGCCGACGAGCCTGCGGCCCGCCGCCTTCCTGGACCGTGACGGCGTGCTCAATCAAGACCTGGGCTATGTGCACCGTGTGGCCGACTTCCACTGGCTGCCAGGCGCCGTGCAGGCCTGCAGGCGCCTGCAGGAAGCGGGGTATGCGCTGGTGGTGGTCACCAACCAATCTGGCGTCGCACGCGGTCTGTACACCTTGGCAGATGTGGAGACACTGCACGCGCACATGAAGGCAGAGCTGGCAAAGGCGAGCGTCCAACTGACCGACGTCTACGCCTGCCCGCACCTGCCGGGCGGCACCCTGGCAGCCTACAGTCTGGACTGCGATTGCCGCAAACCTCGGCCCGGCATGCTGCTGCAAGCCATGCGCGAACACGACCTGGACCCTTCGCGTTCCGTGCTTTTCGGTGACAAGTCCAGTGACCTGCAGGCCGGCGCGGCCGCCGGTGTGGCACGCGGCTACCTGGTCGGAGAAGGCCAGCCCCTACCGGACCTGGCCAGCGCCGTGGACCAGTTGTTGTGCAGCCAGCCATGAGCACGGGTCGCAAGCCACTCATCGTTCGCATCCGCAACTGGGTTGGGGACGTGATCCTGGGCCTGCCCGGGTTGCAGATGATCGAATCCCGGGGCTTCGATCTGCACCTGGTGGCGCGCGGCAAATGGGCGCCTTCGCTGTTGGCCGGCTACGGCTGGCCCGTGCATGTGCAGCCGCCGGGCCTGAGAGACAAGGTCTCGCAGTTGCGCCAGCTTCGGCAGGAACTGGCCCGGCAGGACCCAGGCTTTGCACGCCGCGAAAATGCCTTCCTGTTGCCAGTATCTTTTTCCGCAGCACTGGAAATGCGGCTGGCGGGTCTGAAGCCGGTCGGCGTGGGCAAGGAAGGCCGGTCCGCGCTGCTGTCACGCGCCGAACCCTGGGCTGAATCCGGACACGAACTGGAACGCTACTGGGACATCGCCTGCCGCTTCGCCCACTACAGCGGCCCCGCACCGCGCAACATCGGCTTCCGCGTGGTGCCAGCCAAGGCCGAGGAAGTTGCGCGCCTGCTGTCCGCCCAGGGCATCCAGGGCGGCTTTGTGATGATCTGCCCGTTTGCAGGCGGCAAGGCCGCCACCGCCGACAAGGCCGACAAGAAATGGCCCGGCTTCCAGGAGTTCGCCGCCCGCGGGCAAGCAGAACTGGGCCTGCCCCTGGTCGTCTACCCAGGACCTGGCGAACACGAGGCCGCGCGGCAGCTCTACCCCGCCGCCCGCATGCTGGACGGCGCCGACCTGGCGATGTATGCGGCGCTGCTGCAGCGTGCGTCTCTGGTGGTGGCCAACGACACCGGCCCTGGCCACATCGCGGCCGCATTGGGCCGGCCGCTCATCAGCCTGCAGGGGCCCACGGACCCCGCGCGTTGGGCGCCCTGGGGACCAAGCGTGCATGTGCTGCAGCACCCGCGCGAAGGCCTGCAGACGGTGTGGCCCACGGCCGATGAGGCCCTGGCACTGTCGCGGCAGCTGCTGCGTCCATGAGCGAACGCCAGGTCCTCATCAGCCTGGGCAATGTCGGCGGTGTGCATGACGGTCTGGGCGAATTTGCTCGGCAGATCGGCCAGCGCGTGGCAGCCGTCGCGCCCCTGTGGCGCGCACAGCACGGCATCCACTTTCACTTCCACCTGCGCGCCCCCCTCTTCGGCCTGTTTGGCGACGACGTGGGCTATGTCGGCGTCAACCGGTGGCAACAGTGGCATGCGGCCATCCCCGGTGACTGGGCCCTGTGGCATTCGCTGCACCAGTTGAACCGGAGCCGGCCGCCCGCCTCGGCCGGCGTGCGTGTGGTCACCGTGCACGACCTCAGCTACCAGTACGGGCGCAACGCCTTCAGCACCTGGCGCCACCACCGTCGCGCGATGGCGCTGATGTCGCGCACCGACGAGGTGGTGGCCATCAGCCGCTACACAGCCGACGACGTGCGCCGACACCTGCACTGGTCCGGGCCCTTGGACGTGATCTTGAATGGCGCGCGCAGCTTCGTGGACGCACCGCGCGAGCCGCTGCCGGGTTGGCCGCAGGAACCCACCGAGCCGGGCAGGCCCTTCCTGTTCCACCTGAGCCGCATGAACCCGTCCAAGAACCCGGCTTCGCTGATTGCGTTGGCCAGGGTCTGGCCGGAAATGCACTTCGTGCTCTGCGGGCCGGCCAACGCGCACACACGCCAACTCAGCGTCGAAACGAAGCTGCCCAACGTCGAATTCCACCTCGGCATTTCCGACGCGCAGAAGACCTGGGCCTACGCAAATTGCACGGGCTTCCTGTTTCCGTCGCTCACCGAAGGATTCGGGCTGCCGCCCATTGAAGCGATGCACTTCGGCAAGCCCTGCTTCCTGGCGCGGCGCACCTGCCTACCGGAAATCGGCGGTGACGCTGCGGACTACTTTGACGACTTCGATCCCACCACCATGCGCCAGGTGGTGGAGCGTGGTCTGGCCCGGATGGACCAGCCCGGTCGCCCAGACGCCATCCGCGCCCATGCGGCCCAGTTCAACTGGGACCGCGCCGCCGCGGAGTACCTGGCGCTCTACGCGCGCCTGCTGAAGCTGCCTGCCCCGGCCGCGTGAACCGCGCCCGTTGACCCCCGTCCGGGGGCCCGAAAAGGGGGATGCAGTGGAGGGCCCCCGCGCAGCACCGCGCCGGGGGACAGACGCGCCCGGCCCGTCTCCGAAGAATGGCCCTCAGCCCTTTGCGAACGACTTGTGAAGTACGTGCAGAGGGCGAGCAACCTCAACCTTCAAGGAGTGACCCCATGATCTCGATCCGCAACTTCATCGCCCTGCTGGCCGCCGTCTTCGCGCTCAATGCCTTTGCCGCCGTCGACGTCAACAAGGCCAACCAGGCCGAACTGGAAACCGTCAAGGGCATCGGCCCAGGCCTGTCGGCCAAGATCCTCAAGGCCCGCGAGTCGGGCAGCTTCAAGGACTGGGGCGACCTGGTCGACCGTGTCAGCGGCGTGGGCCCAGGCAACGCGGCTCGCTTCTCGCAAGCGGGCTTGACGGTGGGCGGCGGTGCCTATGACGGCGCGGCACCCGCGGCCAAGGCCGAGAAGACCGAGAAGACCGCCAAGGCGCCCAAGGCCGTCAAGGAAGGCAAGGAAAGCAAGGCCAAGAAGGGCAGCAAGGCCGAAATGCCAGTCACCTGATCGCTGCCGATCTGAAGGCGCGTCAGGGCAACAGCAGGTCGGGCTCGCCGGGCACACGGCGCTGGCGGCCCAGCGCCATGCGGTCCCACGAGAAGAAGCGCAGCACCTCGTCGCGCCGCGCTTCGGTGTCGGCCTCGCCCAGGGCCATCAGCTCTCGGGTGAAGGGCGCTTCGAACAACAGGTAGCTGGCCAGGGCCGCACCCCGCGCCTGCGTGCCTTCGCCTCCCACACCCACGCCCCGCAGCAGCGCCCTCACCGGCGCCGGCAGCGCCCCCAGGTGCTTGGACGCCAGGTCGTCCAGCCGTTGCGAAGGCGAGATCACCAGCACCTCCAGCGGCCGCAGCTGTGAATCGGCCAGAGCCGATTCCGGCAACAGCGCCAATGTGCGGTTGATGCGCTTCATGCGTTCGATGTCCACCGCCAGCGCGTCCAGAAAGATGCTGGCCATGGCATGGCCCGCGATCTGCGCCAGGCTGGGGTAGCCGCCGGCGTCCACCACGCGACCCGTGGGTTCCTGCATGCGGCCCGCTCCAATCACCATCAGCCGCTGCGCACCCAGGTGCACCGCAGGCGACAGTGGCGCGGTCTGGCGCATGGAACCGTCACCAAACCAGCCGGGCTGGCCCTCCACCGTCAGCGCTGCGGCCGGGAAAACGAATGGAATGGCCGACGAGGCCAGCAAGTGGCCCTGCGTCAACGGCCCCTGCACGGCCAGGCGCTGCGACCTTTGCCAGGGCTCGATGGGCTGGGCTGCGTCGTAGAAAGTGACGTGCTCGCCCGAGGTGTAGCTGGACGCCGTGACCGCCAGCGCATGCAGGTGGCCGTCTGCAAACATGCGCGGCAAGCGGTCCAGCGGCACCATGTCTTCCAGCAGTTCTGCCAGCGGCTTGTTGTCCAGCAGCGACCGAGGCCGCGCGCGCCGCCATCGTGCAATGACCCAGCCCACCGACAGCATGGTGAGCCACTGCGCGCCGGAGCGGATGACTCCCAGCGAGTCCGCGCGGTAGACCTGGTCAGCACTGAAGTTCTGCCAGACCTTGGCCAGCACTTCCACGGCAGCTTCGAAGCGGTCGGCGTTGGCGGCGATGGCACACGCGTTGATGGCGCCGGCCGAGGTGCCACAGATGACGCCAAAGGGATTGCGCAGCCGCGCCGCGGGCCCCAGCGCTTCACGGCGCATGCGGGCCAGCGCGCGGAGCACGCCCACCTGGTAGGCGGCGCGAGCGCCACCGCCGCTGAGCACCAGGGCCGTCAGAGGCGTCTCGTACATGCTCCGGAATGTAGCCCGCGGCCTGCTGCTACGGCATGCTGCTGTCCCTGATGCTCCGGCAAGGCAAACCCTCACGGACCGCCATCCGCGTGCGATCTGCACGATGCGGTCGCGCGCGCGGACGAGGGCAGCCGAAACCTCAGGGCGGCGCTGGCGCGTCTCCCCTGCGCTCAGTCGTGCTTGCCGTGGCCCTTGCCTTTGCCATGACCACGGTCATCGTCATCGCGGTCATGCCCGCGGCCCTTGTCGTGGCCCTTGCCCTTGTGGCGAACGTTGTCGTCGTACCAACGGTCCTGCACAAAGTAGACCGGCACGCCACAGGCGTTGTAGCGGTGGCAGTGCTTGCCCCAGTCCTTCTGGTGTCCAGGCGGCACCCACATGTAGACCGGCTGCGGCCGCGGCGGGGGCGGCGCCTGCACGCCAATCACCACGCGCGGCGGTGGCGGGGGCGCAATGATCACTGGCGTCGGCAGCACCAGTTGCGGCACCGGCAGGCGGCCGATGTCGACGCGGCCATACACGCCGGGTTGGCTGATCTGCACCGACACACCCACGTCAGCGGCCTGGGCCGTGCCGGTGAACACGGCGGCACCAGCCAACAGGGCCAGCGTGGCCCACAGGGATGCTTGCTTCATGGTGACTCCTTTATCCAGGGTGATGCAACTGCAACGTGCGAATCGCTGCCGCCGATGGCAGCCGTCACAAAGCCTTTCAGGTCTCGCGCGTGCAATCGGGCTCGGGCCTTCGCCATGCACAAGCCCCTTGCCGGGCCTGGCGAAGGGCTTAGTCATAGACGATTTGCGCTGCGCCCTCATGCGCAATGCTGCGCCAGCGGCCCAGAGCCTCGTCGCTGGGCCAGAAGCGGGCTGCCTCGCCCAGATCCAGTTCGCCCACCGCGCCCGGTCGCTGGAACTTCAAGCGTATCGGCAGGCCATGGACCAGTTCGCCGTGTTCGCTTTCACTGCGCTTGGCTGGCCACAGGCGCAGCACGTCGGCCACCGGCGGCACGCCGCCGTTCAGCGCCACGCTGAGATAGCGGCCAAAGCGTGCGCGCGCCGCAGGCAGGTCCCACACCGCGGCCACGTTCAGGCGCAGGCCGCCGCTGAAGCGGTCGGGTTGCAGCTTGCCTTGCACGATCAGCAGCTGGTCCTCAGAGGCCAGCTCGCGCCGTTCTTCGAAGATGTCGTCGTTGGCAACGGCTTCGATGGCCTCGCTGCCGTCGTCCAGCTTGAAGATGACGACCCGGCCCCGCTGGCCGTTGACCACCCGCGGGTCGGTGACGATGCCGGCCAGCAGCACGGGTTCGCGGTTGTCCACGACGTCGGCCACGGGCGTGCGGCAGAAACGGCGCACCTCGTCCTTCCAGGCGTCGAAGAGGTGGCCGCTGAGGTAGAAGCCCACGGCCGTCTTTTCCTGCACCAGCCGTTCGTAGACGGTCCAGGGCGCCAGGTTGACCAGGGCCGGTTCCTGGGTGCTGCTGCCGTGGCTGTCGCCCATGTCGAAGAGACCCACCTGCAGCGCATTGGCCGTCTGCGTGTCCGCCCACTCAAAGGCCAGGGCCACGCTGGACAGCAAGGCCGATCGTCCGGCCTCCTTGTCGGGATGCATGGCATCAAAGGCACCGGCCTTGATGAGAGCCTCCACGGCGCGCTTGTTGACGGCCTTGCGGTCCACCCGTGCGCAAAAGTCGAACAGGCTGTGGAACGGTCCGCCGCCCTCCCCGCTGCGACCTTCGCGTGCGGCCACGATGGCTTCGATGGCGCTGGCGCCCGTGCCCTTCACCGCGGCCAGGCCGTAGCGCACCACCTTGTCCGCCACGGGTTCAAAGCGCACGGTGCCGGTGTTGATGTCCGGCGCCTCGAAGCGGATGCCAAACAGCTTGGCGTCGGCCAGCAACACTTTCAGCTTGTCGGTGTTGTCGGCTTCGATCGTCATGTTGGCGGCATAGAACTCCGCCGTGCAGTGCACCTTGATCCAGGCCGTGTGGTAAGCCAGCAGTGAGTACGCGGCCGCGTGGCTCTTGTTGAAGCCATAGCCCGCGAACTTCTCCATCAAGTCGAAGACTTCGTTGGCCTTGTCCGAGGCGATGCCCTTTGCCGCCGCGCCTTCCTGGAAAATGATGCGCTGACGGGCCATCTCCTCCGCATTCTTCTTGCCCATGGCCTTGCGCAGGATGTCCGCTCCACCCAGCGAGTAGCCCGCAAGGACCTGCGCCGAAAGCATCACTTGCTCCTGGTAGACGAAGATGCCGTAGGTCTCTTCCAGCACGGGGCCCAGCAGCGGGTGCGGAAATGCAACCTCCTCGCGGCCGTTCTTGCGTGCGCAGAAGCTGGGGATGTTCTCCATCGGACCCGGCCGGAACATGGCGTTCAGCGCAATCAGGTCTTCCAGGCGAGTCGGCTTGGCTTCACGCAACATGCCTTGCATGCCGCGGCTTTCAAACTGGAACACGGCTTCGGTCAGGCCGTCGGAAAACAACTTGTAGACCCGCGCGTCGTCCAGCGGCAGCGACTCGTAGTTGAACTCCTTGCGCTCCGGGCGGCGCGCGCGGATGAAGTCCTTGGCCAGTTCCAGGATGGTCAGCGTGGCCAGGCCCAGGAAGTCGAACTTGACCAGGCCGATCGCTTCCACGTCGTCCTTGTCGTACTGGCTCACCGCGCTGTCGCTGCCGGGCTGCTGGTACAGCGGGCAGAAATCGGTGATCTTGCCGGGCGCAATCAGCACACCGCCCGCATGCATGCCGATGTTGCGCACCAGGCCTTCCACGCGCGTGGCCAGGGCCAGCAATTCGGCCACTTCTTCCTCGGCCTTTTCGCGCTGCTCCAGTTCAGGCACTTCCTTGCGCACGTAGATCAGGCCCGGGTCCATGTCCTTGGGGTCTTCCGGCACCGGCGCCAGCGTGTAGGTCTTGCCCGGCAGACCCGGCACCAGCTTGGCGACGCTGTCCACATGGCCGTAGCCCATGCCCAGCACGCGGCCGACGTCGCGCAGTGCGGCCTTGCTGGCCATGGTGCCGAAGGTGGCGATCTGGCTCACCGCGTCGCGGCCGTACTTGTCCTTGACGTATTCGATGACCCGGTCGCGATTGCCCTGGCAGAAGTCGATGTCGAAGTCCGGCATGGACACCCGTTCCGGGTTCAGGAAACGTTCGAACAGCAAGTTGTATTGCAGCGGGTCCAGGTCGGTGATGAAGAGCGCGTAGGCCACCAAGGACCCCGCGCCCGAACCGCGGCCCGGCCCCACCGGGCAGCCGTTTTCCTTGGCCCAGACGATGAAGTCCGACACGATCAGGAAGTAGCCCGGGAAGCCCATCTTGATGATGGTGAGCAGCTCGAATTCCAGCCGGTCCGCGTAGCGCTGACGATTGACCTCGCGTGTGGCCGGGTCGGGGAACAGCGCCTGCAGGCGCCTTTCCAGCCCGTCGACCGAAGCCTGGCGGAAGTAGGCGTCGATGGGCGTGCGCACCCCGTCGACCATCGGTGTTGGAAAGTCCGGCAACTGCGGCTTGCCCAGCACCAGGGTCAGGTTGCAGCGACGCGCAATCTCCACCGTGTTCTGCACCGCGCTGGGGATGTCGGCGAACAGGGCCTCCATCTGCGCCTGGGTCTTGAAGTACTGCTCCGGCGTGAAGCGGCGCACGCGCCGAGGATTGGCCAGGGTCTCGCCTTCGGCGATGCAGACGCGCGCCTCGTGGGCGTCAAAGTCGTCCCGCTCCAGGAACTGCACCGGGTGAGTGGCCACCACGGGCAGCTTCAGCTTGGCGGCCAGGGCCACGGCGGCACGCACATGGGCTTCGTTGGTGGGCAACTGCGCGCGCTGCAGCTCCAGGTAGAAGCGGCCGGGGAACAAGTCCGCCAGCTTCTGCGCGGTGGCCACGGCGCGGTCCGTTTCGCCCGCCAGCAGGGCCTGGCCGACCGTGCCCAGGTCGGCACCGGAGATGGCCAGCAGGCCAGCGCCGCGCTCGGCCAGCCAGTCCCACTTCAGCCAGGCTTGGTTGCGCTGCACATTGCTGACCCAGCCACGGGCCAGCAACTCGCTCAGATTGAGGTAGCCGGCTTTGTCCTGGACCAGCAACAGCAGGCGGCCGGGCAGCTTGTCACCACTGCCGGGGATGGGTTCCATCCACACGTCGGCACCGATCAGCGGCTTCACGCCTTTGCCGCGGCAGGCCTTGTAGTGCTTGACCGCGCCGAAGAGATTGCTCAGGTCCGTGATGGCCAGTGCCACCTGGCCGTCGGCACGGGCCGCGGCCGCCGCCGCGTCCAGACGCAGCATGCCGTCGACGACGGAGTATTCGGAGTGGGTGCGCAGGTGAACGAAGGCCATCGGCGCATTCTAGGGAGGCGGCCTGACCCGCCTCCCGTATCCAGGCAGCAAGACCGGGCTAGCCCCTGGACTTCCAGACAAAGGGGAAGAGCAACTGCTTGAAGAAGCCCTCCGGCACGTAGTCACCGACCACACCGTAGTGGTCAGGCCACTTGCGGTCGCTCTGCACGGCGGTGCCGAAGGCGTGGTCCAGGAAGGCGAAGTGCGCCGCGTAGTTGCGGTCTATGGCTTCATCGTCCTGGCTGTGGTGCCAGTGGTGGAAATTGGGTGTGACGATCACGTAGCGCAGCGGCCCCAGGCGCACGCTGACATTGGCGTGGTTGAACACCGCCTGGAAGCCGACGATGACGATATAGGCGTCGATCACGTTCTTGGAAAATCCCAGCACGAAGATCGGCGCCAGCACCAGGGTGCGCGTGATGATCAGTTCCAGCAAGTGCTGGCGCGACCCCGCCATCCAGTCCATGTGCTTGGCGCTGTGGTGCACGGCATGCAGGCGCCACAGCACGGGCACCTCGTGGTAGGCGCGGTGCGTCCAGTACTGCACCAGGTCGGCCACCAGGACGATGAGGAACAAGGCCACCGGGAACGGCAGGTCGCGCACCCAGGCCTGGACGCCGTCCTTGGCAGCCCAGCCAAAAAGCTTGTGCACCAGCAGGTTCACCGCCAGCAGCACAAAACCCACCAGCATGTGGTTGACGATGAAGTGGTGGAAGTCCGTCTGCCAGGCGGGCCGGAACACCGGCTGGTCCTTGCGCAGGGGAAAGAGCTTCTCCACGAAGACGAAGATGAGCGAACTGCCCAGCAGGTCCAGGATGAACCAGTCCAGGCCCACATAAGGTGTGTTGTCCGGGAAATTCGGGTCCACGTCCACCTTGTGCCCGCCCAGGGCCAGGGTCAGGCCCACCAGCACGAAGGCGCCCACCGACAGCCAGCGCGCACGGGCCGTGATCATGTTGAACAAGGCCAGGCCGCCTGCGATCACCAGCGACCAGTACATGACCACGCGCAGCACGTCCACGTTGTAGCTCTGGCGCAGTTGCGGCGTGGTCAGGTACTGCGGAAAGTGGAAGGCCAGCACGCCCAGGAAGCACAGGATCGCCAGTGAGAAGGCGATCACGCCCGACACCAGTCCGTGGCCGCGCCGCAGTGCTCCGTGCGACTCGGTCAGTTGGTTGAGCTTGTCCAGCATGCCAATCCACTCCCCTGAAAACATCGGCGCAATTATGGTTGCCTAGAATCCCGCCGTGAGCCCTATCGACGTCATCGCCGCCTACCGTTTCGTGGACCTGGAGGAATTGCCCAACTTGCGGCAGCGCCTGTTCGACGCGGCGCGGGCGCGGGGCATCCTGGGCACGGTGCTGTTGGCGCCGGAAGGCATCAACTTCAACCTGGCGGGCACGCCGGACGCCATGGTTGCTTGGATGGCAGCGCTGCAAGCGGACAGCCGCTTCGACCGCTTGGAGCTCAAGCGCCACCAGGCTCAAGAGCCGCCTTTCCGCCGTCTCTTCGTGAAGATCAAGCGCGAGATCATCCGCATGAACGAAACGGGCGTGATGCCGGGCACCCGCCGTGCGCCAGCGGTGGACGCACCCACCCTGGCCCGCTGGCTGCAACAGGGTCAATGTGACGAAGGCCGACCGGTGGTGATGCTGGACACCCGCAACGCATTCGAGGTGGATGCCGGCGCCTTTGAGGGTGCGCTGGATTGGCGCATCGGCAAGTTCAGCGAATTCCCCCGGGCCCTGGACGAGCACCGTGCCCAGTTGGAGGGCAAGACCGTGGTGAGCTACTGCACAGGCGGCATCCGCTGCGAAAAAGCGGCGCTGTGGATGCAGCAGCTGGGCTTGCAGAACGTGCTGCAGCTGGACGGCGGCATCCTGCGCTACTTTGAAGAAGCACCGGGCACCCCGGGCTGGCAGGGGCGATGCGTGGTCTTTGACGGTCGCCAGTCGCTGGACACCACGCTGCAGGGCGCGACGGTGATTTGATGGGCCTCATCCGCCGCCTGATTGGCATCCTGATCATGCTCAGCGCCTTCGCGCTGAGCCTGGCCCGCGAACCCGACCGCGAGGTAAGCACCCTGGTGGCCCGCTGGGCGCCCGCGCCGTCGGAATTCGTGGAGATCAAGGGCCAACTGGTGCACCTGCGCGATGAAGGCCCGCGCAGCAATGGCACCGACGGGCCGCCGCCCATCGTGCTGATCCACGGCACCAGTGCCAGCCTGCACACCTGGGAAGGCTGGGTGAAGGCGCTGAAAGGCCAGCGCCGCATCATCAGCTTCGACCTGCCGGGCTTTGGCCTCACCGGCCCCTTCACCGGGCAGTACGAAGCAGGCAACTACGCGGGAGACGCCTACGCGACGTTCGTGCTGGACCTGCTGGACGCGCTGAAGGTGGACCGCGCGGTGCTGGGCGGCAATTCACTGGGCGGCGAAGTGGCCTGGCGCACGGCCTTTCTGGCGCCCCAACGCGTGGCCGCACTGGTGCTGGTGGACGCTGCCGGGCCCGCCTTCGTGCCGGAATCCATGCCGCTTGGCTTTCGCATTGCGCGCATCCCCGTGCTCAACCGCATCAGTGAATTTGCGCTGCCACGTGCCCTGGTCGAACAAGGCGTGAAAGACGTCTACGGCGACCCATCCAAGGTCACAGCCGAACTCGTGGACCGCTACTTCGAACTCACGCTTCGCGAAGGCAACCGCGAGGCCTTGCGCCTGCGCATGCAGCACCTGGTGGCCGGCGAGAACGCCGAGCGCATCGCCACCTTGAAGCAGCCCACGCTGATCCTGTGGGGCGGGCGCGACCGGCTCATTCCCCCAGCGATTGCCCAGCAGTTCAAGCAGCAGTTGGTCGGCAGCCAGTTGGTGATGTTCCCGGAACTGGGCCATGTGCCGCAGGAAGAAGACCCGGTCCGCAGCGTGCAGCCGGTCAAGGCCTTCCTGGGACTGCAGTAGGTCGCAGAACAGGCCGGACAACAGGCCGGACAACAGGCCGCCCAGCAGCCTGCGCTCAGCGCACGATCAAGCGCGGGCCCAGCGACGACGCCGGGGCGATCTGACCCACCACGGCCGCGTCGGCAAAGCCATGTTGCTGGAACACCTTCATCACTGCGTCCAAGGCGGCCGGTGCACAGGACACCAGCAGGCCGCCGCTGGTCTGAGGGTCGGTCAGCAGGGCCTGGTCCTCTTCGGCAAAACCGGCGGGAAGTACCACGTGGGCGCCATAGCCGCCCCAGTTGCGCCCCGACGCGCCGGTGACAAAGCCGCGCCTCGCCAGGTCGCGCACACCGGGCAGCAGGGGCACGTCGCGCCAGTTCAGCAGCAAGTCGCAGCCGGCGCCGCGGGCCAGTTCCAGCCCATGGCCGGCCAGGCCGAAGCCGGTGACGTCGGTCAGCGCATGCACGCCTTCCAGCGCGGCCAGGTCGGGGCCGGGCGTGTTCAGGCGCGTGGTGGTGTCGATCAGGCGGCCATAGCCCTCCTCACCCAGTTCCCCCTTCTTCAGCGCCGCGCTCATCACGCCCACGCCCAGGGGTTTGCCCAGCACCAGCACGTCGCCGGGCCGCGCGTCGGCATTGCGTTTGACGCGCCTGGGGTGCACCAGGCCCAGGGCCACCAGGCCGTAGATGGCCTCCACGCTGTCAATGGTGTGGCCCCCGGCGATGGGAATGCCCGCCGTGCGGCACACGCTGGCGCCACCCTCCAGCACGCGGCCGATCGTGGCGGTGGACAACACGTTGATGGGCATGCCCACCAGGGCCAGCGCCAGGATGGGCTTGCCGCCCATGGCATAGACGTCGCTGATGGCATTGGTGGCGGCGATGCGGCCAAAGTCGAAGGGGTCGTCGACGATGGGCATGAAGAAGTCGGTCGTCGCGATCAGCGCCTGTTCGTCATTGAGCTGGTAGACGGCCGCGTCGTCCGCCGTCTCGATGCCCACCAGCAGTTCCTTGGGGATGGGCATGGCCGCCGTGCCCTTGAGAATTTCACTCAGCACCCCGGGCGCGATCTTGCAGCCGCAGCCGCCGCCGTGGCTCAAGGAAGTCAGACGGGGTTCGGAATTGGCCCGGGTGTTCGAGGGTTCTGTGCTCATGGGCTCAGGATAGCGCCCGCGCCGTGAAGACACCGAACCAGCCGCGGGCGTCGGTCCAGTGGCGCACGTCGCGCCAGCCGGCGGCCTGCAGCAGCGCTGCAAAGGCCTCGGCCGTCCACTTGAAGGAGTTTTCGGTGTGGATGCCCTCGCCCGCCGCAAAGTGGCGTTCGCCACCGGGCCAGTGCACCGTCAGGTCCTGGCGGGCCCGCAGGTGCATCGTGATGCAGGATTTCGCACTGTCAAACCGCGCTTCGTGCCGCCATTGGCGACTGTCGAAATCGCTGCCCAGCAAGCGGTTCACATGGCGCAGCAAGTTCAGGTTGAACGCGGCCGTGAGACCCAAGGCGTCGTCGTACGCGGCCTCCAGCACGGCCGGCGGCTTGACCAGGTCTGCACCGATCAACAGCGCCCCGCCCTGCGACAAGGCATGGGCCTCACGCAACAAGCGCTCGGCATCCGCCGGGGCGAAATTGCCGATGCTGCTGCCCGGGTAGAACACCAGCGAGGGCCCTGCCAGAAAGCCGGGCGGCAGGCGCAAGAGGTCTGCGAAGTCCATGCCCACGCCGCTGATGCGCAGGTCCGGAAAGCGCAGCGCCATGGCGCCGAGCGCGTCGCGCAGGTAGTCCGCCGAAATGTCCACCGCCACATAGTGCGCAGGCGCCAGCAGGGGAAAGAGGCGCGCCGCTTTGGCCCCATCGCCCGCACCCAGGTCCACCAGCGACAAGGGCATCGGCAGCGCGGCCCGCAACACCTGCGCAATGGCAGGGCCGTGCGCGGCGAGGATGGCCGCTTCAGTGCGCGTGGGGTAGTACTCGTCGAGTTCGGTGACGGCGTGGAACAGGGCCGAGCCCAGGCGGTCATACAGGAACTTGGGCGAGAGGGCGGCCGCTGCAGCCAGCAGCCCCGCCCGCAACTCGTCGGCAAGCTGCAGCCTGGCCGTGGAAGGCAATTGCAGAAAGCTGAGGCGGGCAGTGGTGTGCATGGGTTTGCGGGATGATGCCATCGAGGCGATGAAGCGATCTTCGTCAGCCGGTGTGTCCATTCTTGACAGTGTCGCCTGTTCTCTCTTCCATATGATTTGCACTGATATATCTCGGCGCCGCCGTCTGCTGGGCGGTGCACTGGGCGTGCTTTCGTGGGCCGGGCCGCCGGGCTGGGTGGCCCGTGCGGCGTCGGACCCGACAACGCCCGCCTACGAGTGGCGCGACTGGCCCGCCCAGCGGCGCACGCCGAACCTACGCCTGCCCCTGCTGGACGGCAGCAGCTGGACCCTGGGGAGCCAGCGCGGCCGTGCCGTGCTGCTGAACTTCTGGGCTTCCTGGTGCGAACCCTGTCGCGAAGAACTGCCCGCACTGGCCCAGCTGGCCAAAAGCCTGGCGCCACAAGGCCTGCTGGTGGTGGGCGTGAACTACCAGGACAGCCGCCCGACGATCGAACGCTTCATGGCCCGAGACAGCACCACGCTGCCCGTGCTGCTGGACAGCGACGGCGCGGCCGCCAAGGCCTTCACCTCGCGCATCTTTCCGACCACCGTGCTGGTGGGACGCGATGGCCGCGCGCTCGGCAGCTTCGTCGGCGACCCCGGCTGGACTGGCGCCGACGCCCAGGCCCGTGTGTCCCGGCTGTTGGCCGGCTCGCCCCGATAATCGCGCCCTCTCTCTCGCAACCAGCCCGCTCCTCCATGACCTCCATCGACCGCCGCAGCCTGCTGCTGGCCAGCACCGCCACCGCGCTGTCCCCTTTTGCTGCCTCCTTGGCTTTCGCCGCAGACAGCCCTGCCACCGAGCGCC
Source organism: uncultured beta proteobacterium (assembly GCA_963750785.1). Lineage (GTDB taxonomy): Bacteria > Pseudomonadota > Gammaproteobacteria > Burkholderiales > Burkholderiaceae_C > Rubrivivax. Next base: position 51,414 of record CAVVSC010000035.1, read on the forward strand.
GCTTTGCGCCCCAACCCGGCACATGGCGCCGCTTTGAAGTCACCACCACAGTGGAACTGCTGGCCGCCAACGGTCCTTCGCGCGTGTGGCTGCCATTGCCCTCGGTGGACAGCAGCTACCAGCGCCTGCTGGGCGACAGCCACAGCGGCAATGCGCAGTCCACGCGCGTGGTCAGTGACAGCCACTACGGTGCGCGCATGCTGCTGGCGGAGTTTGCTGCCGGTTCAAGCGCACCGACGCTCAGCGTCACCAGCCGTTTCGAAACCCAGAACCGCGCCGTCGACTGGCGGGCATTGCCCGCCGTGCGTGAAGACGCAGCCACGCTGCAGGCCTACCTGCAGCCCACGGACCTGATGCCCACTGACGGCATCGTGCGCGACACCGCGCGCAGTATCACCAAGGGCCTGCGCAGCGACGTGGACAAGACACGCGCTCTCTACGACTGGATCGTGGAAAACACCTGGCGTGAACCCAAGGTGCGGGGCTGTGGCGTCGGCGACATCAAGGCCATGCTGGAAACGCGCAACCTGGGCGGCAAGTGCGCCGACCTGAACGCGCTCTTCGTGGGTCTGAACCGCGCGGCGGGCATACCGGCGCGCGACGTCTACGGCGTGCGCCTGGTGCCCAGCGCCTTCGGCTACAAGGAACTGGGCGGCAACCCCGCCAACCTCAAGGGCGCGCAGCATTGCCGCGCCGAGGTCTACCTGCAAGCCCACGGCTGGGTGGCCATGGACCCGGCCGACGTGGCCAAGGTCATGCGCCAGGAAACCGCGGAGTGGATCAAGGACCCGAAGCACCCGCTGGTCGCACCCGTGCGTGCGGGCCTGTTTGGTGGCTGGGAAGGCAACTGGATGGCCTACAACACCGCCCACGATGTCGCCCTGCCCGGCAGCACAGGCCCCAAGCTGGGCTTCCTGATGTACCCCCAGGCCGAAGTGGCTGGCGCACGCATCGACGCCCTGTCGCCAGACGACTTCCAGTACCGCATCTCGGCGCGCGAGATCACCGCCTGAGCGGTCGGCTTCAGCCGCCGTCGCGGCCCAGGCGAAGTCCAGTGAATTGCCAGCGCGCGTCGGCCGGGAAGAAGTTGCGGTAGCTGGCGCGGATGTGCGAGCGCGGCGTGGCCACCGATCCGCCGCGCAGCACGAACTGGTTGGCCATGAACTTGCCGTTGTATTCGCCCACGGCGCCGGCCCACGGGCGGAAGCCGGGGTACGGCGCGTAGGCGCTGCGGGTCCACTGCCACAGGTCGCCGAAGAGTTGCTTCAGGCCCGCGCCGCCAGGAGCGGGCTGCGGCTGCAGCAGGCCACTGTCCACAAAGCGGCCTTGCCTGATGGCGTCTGCTGCCAGCGGTGCGACGGCGTGCTCCCACTCCGCCTCGGTAGGCAGTCGCAGCGGCTGCTGGGTGCGGGCGGCCATCCAGGCCGCGAAGGCGTCGGCTTCAAACAGGCTCACATGGACCACAGGCGCCTGCGGCTCCACGGGCGCCACGCCGTGCAGGGAAAAACAGTGCCACTGGCCGTCCACCTGGCGCCAGTGCAGCGGTGCCACCATCCGCTGCGCGCGCACCCAGTCCCAGCCCGCACTGAGCCACCAACGAGGTTGCGTGTAGCCGCCGTCAGCCATGAAGGCCAGCCATTCGGCATTCGTCACCAGGCGGTTGGCCAGCGCATACGGCTCCAGCCATTGGCGGTGGCGCGGGCCTTCGTTGTCGAAGGCAAAGCCTTCGCCTGCATGACCGGTTTCAACCAGGCCACCCGACTGGGGCACGAAGTTCAATTCCACGGCGGGCACCGAAGGCATGACGGGCCGCGGCAGGTAGACCGGCGCCAGTGGGTTGCAGGACAACAGGTGCAGCAGGTCCGTGAGGACCAGTTCCTGGTGCTGCTGTTCGTGCTGCAGGCCCAGGGTGACGAGCATGGCCATGTCAGCGGTCACGTCGCCCTGCAGCAGCGCCAGGACCCGTTCGTCCACGGCGGCACGGTAGGCGCGGATGGCCGCGAGGTCCGGCCGTGTGATCAGGCCCCGCTGCGGCCGTGCGTGCTGTTCACCCACGCCCTGGTAGTAGCTGTTGAACAACACGCGGTAGGCGGGGTGGTGCGGCTTGAAGCCCGGCTCGAAGCGCTCCAGGACAAAGGTCTCGAAGAACCACGTGGTGTGTGCCAGGTGCCACTTCACCGGGCTGGCGTCAGGCATGGACTGGGCCTGACAGTCGGCTTCCGACAGGGGCGTGGCCGAGGCCAGAGTGGCCTGGCGGATGGTGCTGAACTTGCGCGGCAGGTCGTCTGAACGCATGGCCATGAGTCGTCCGTGTTGTCCGCTGCCTTACCAGGTGTCGACGAAACGCGAGCCGGCCTCGCGCACACGGCTGCCCTGCAGTCCGCGCAACAGCCACGCACGCGTGTCGGCGGGGTCGATCACCGCATCGATCTCCAGCGTGGCCGCCATGGGGATGGCACCGCCGGACTCCACCAGTTGGGCCAGCAACTGCTGGAACAAGGCCTCGCGTGCCGCGCCTTCCAGGGCCGCCAGTTCCTTGCGGTAGCCCAGGCGCACAGCGCCTTCCAGGCCCATGCCGCCAAATTCACCCGTGGGCCACGCCACCGTGAAGTCGGGCGCGTGCAGGCTGCCCGCGGCCAGGGCCATGGCGCCCAAGCCATAGCCCTTGCGCAGCACCACGCTGAAGAAGGGCACGCGCAGGGCAGCGCCGGTGACAAAGAGCCGGCTGGCGTGGCGCACCTGGCCCTGTTCTTCCGCGGCCGGGCCGACCATGAAGCCCGGCGTGTCGATCAGGCTCACCATGGGCAGGCCGCGCGCATTGCACAGACTCATGAAGCGCGCGCCCTTGTCGGCGGCGTCGCTGTCAATGGCGCCTCCCAGGTGGGCCGGGTTGCTGGCCAGCACGCCCACGGGGCGTCCTTCCAGCCGTGCGAAGGCGGTGATGACGGCCCGGCCAAACGCGGCTCGCAGTTCCAGCACGCTGCCGGCATCGAACAAGCCTTGGAGTGCGCGCCGCATGTCGTAGACCCGCAGACGATTTTCCGGCACGAGATGGCGCAGGTCCTGCGCATCCGGCGCCTGCCAATTGGGCAGCGGTCCCTGGAACAGGCCCAGCAACTGCTTCGCCCGTGCGGTGGCCTCGGCCTCGTCGTCCACCAGCAGGTCCACCACGCCCTTGGTGGCCAGCACCGGCGCGGGGCCCACCTGTTCGGGCTTGAAGACGCCCAGGCCGCCGCCTTCGATCATCGCCGGCCCGCCCATGCCGATGTTGGCGCTGCGCGTGGCGATGAGCACGTCGCAACAACCCAGCAGCGCGGCGTTGCCCGCAAAGCAGCGTCCGGCCGCGATGCCCAGGGTGGGCACCTGGCCGCTCAAGCGCGCAAAGGACGCGAAGCTGCCCACGTGCAGCCCAGCCACGATGGGCATGTCGGTGTCACCGGGTCGCCCGCCACCCCCTTCGGCAAACAGCACCAAGGGCAAGCGGTTGCGCAGCGCCACTTCCAGCAGGCGATCGGTCTTCTGGTGGTTGCGAAAGCCCTGCGTGCCGGCCAGCACGGTGGCGTCGTAGGCCAGCACCGCGGTGCGGGAACCTTCGGTCCCGAAGACTGCACCGTTGACGCTGCCCAGGCCAGTGACCATGCCGTCGGCCGGCGTGTTCGCGACCAGGTCCGCTTCGCTCCGTCGGCTGCGCTGTGCTGCCACGGCGAAGGCTCCGTATTCAATGAAGCTGCCTTCGTCGCACAGGTCGGCGATGTTCTCGCGCGCGGTGCGCAGGCCCTTGGCGTGGCGCGCGGCCACGGCGTCCGGGCGCGCGGCGTCCAGCGTGCGCTGCTGCCGGGCCTGCACGCGCAGCAGGTCGGCGCGCAGCGGGTCGACGGCAGCGTCGGTGACCTTGCCCGCTTCGCGCCGCACTTCAGCGGGCTCCAGCCACGCCAGGACGTCACCGGCAGCCACCTGCGCGCCCGGCGCAGATTGCCAGTGGCGCACGCGGCAGTCGGCTCGCGCGGGCAGCAGGTGCTCCATCTTCATGGCTTCCAGCACGGCGAGTTCGTGACCCGCCGCAACCGCTTCGCCTTCGGCCACGGCCTGCTGCACCAGGCGCCCGGCCATGGGCGCACGCAGGCACCAGGGATCGTCGTCCCTGTCGCCCCCCCCGCCAGCCGCAGCATCTGCAGGCCACAGCGAGTCCATCTGCGCTTCAACGAATCCGGTGTCCACGTCACCGGAGGCCACTTCGGGACGCGCCGCCAGTGCGCGCAGCAGAGGCAGGTTGGTGGTCAGGCCGTCCACGCCCCATTGGGCCAACGCGCGACGCGACCGGGCCAGCGCGTCGGCAAAGTCCGGCCCGGGTGCATGCACCACCAGCTTGGCCAGCAGGGTGTCGAACTGTGGCGTTGCGGCCATGCCCGCGTGGGCGTGGCTGTCCACGCGCACGCCCGGGCCCCCGGGCGGCTGCCAGCGTGTCAGGCGGCCGTCGGTGGCCAGCACGCGGCCCTCTGCGTCGCGCGATTCGGCGTTCAAGCGCCACTGGATCGCGTGACCCCGCGGTGCCGGCACCCGCGCTGCGTCCAGCCCCAAGCTGGCCAGGGTGGAGCCGCCGGCCACCTGCAGCTGCAGGGCCACCAGGTCCAGTCCCGTGACCTGTTCGGTCACCGTGTGTTCCACCTGCAGGCGCGGGTTGGCTTCGATGAAGGCGAATGGCGCGTCGTCACCGCCGGGCCCGACCAGGAATTCGAAGGTGCCCAGGCCCAGGTAGTCCAGCGCCGCCGCCAGCTTCAGCGCGGCTTCGGTCAGCTGTTTGCGCAAGGCCGCCCCCAATGTCGGACTGGGGGCGATTTCCACCAGCTTCTGGAAGCGCCGCTGCAGCGTGCATTCGCGCTCACCCAGACTCAGGACCTGCTGGCCGTCGCCCACGATCTGGACCTCGATGTGCCGTGCGCGTGGCATCAAGGCTTCGACATAGACATCAGCGCGGCCGAATGCCAACTGCGCTTCTGCCGCGCAGGCCGCGTAGGCCGACGGCAACTGCGCCGCGTCTGTCACCGCGCGCATGCCGCGGCCGCCGCCGCCGGCCACCGCTTTCAACATCACGCCGGTGCGGGCGTGCTCGCGCAGGAAGCCGGCAGCCGCCTCCACAGTCACGGGCCCGGTGCTGGCAGCCAGCAGCGGCACGCCGCAGCGCCGCGCCAGGGCCAGGGCCTGCACCTTGTCGCCCAGCACGCTCAGCTGCGCCACGGTAGGACCGACGAAGACCAGGCCGGCATCGGCGCAGGCTTGTGCGAAGTCCGGCCTTTCGCTCAGGAAGCCATAGCCCGGGTGCACGGCATCGCATCCCGCCTGGACAGCCAGTTGCACAAGCCTGGCACCGTCCAGGTAGGCGGCAGGACCGGCCGCGCCCAGGTCCAGCACGCGGCCTGCCGCGCGGGCGTGCGGTGCAGGGGCCTCGTCGCTGGACTGCACGGCCACGCCGGCCAGCCCCAGGTCGGCTGCAGCCTGGGCGATGCGCACGGCGATCTCGCCGCGGTTGGCAATGAAGAGGTTCTGGATCAAGGACATGGCACGGCGGTGTCGGCGACGCCGCATTCTGGCCTTGCCGGCGAGCAAGTCCTCAAGCGGTGCACGCCGGCCCTCATTCCATCGCGCCGGATCACTTGGAGGCCCGCAGCCCGGCGACAGTCCGTCATCGCATCAAGGAACCCGACATGACACGCTGGACCGCCATCCTGCTCTGCAGCGCGCTGCCGCTGGCTGCTCTGGCCGCTCAAGGCGCTGAACCCGCTTTACCCGCCGCCCCCCCTACCGCCAACGCGCTGGAGCAAGGCCTGGCCGGCCACTGGACTGGTGCGCTGGAATACCGCGACTACCAGAACGACCGCCGCTTCCAGTTGCCCATGCAGGTGCAATTGCAGCTGGGCGCAGACGGTGCCACCCTGACCCGCGTGGCCCGCTTTGACGACGGTCCCCAGACGGGCGCCGTGTACATCACCACCGTCAGCCTGTACGACCGCAGCGGCCAGCGTGTCAGCAGCGCCACTTTCCGCAAGGGCCGCGACGTGGAAACCGTGACCGAGGACTGCCGCGTGCGGCAACACAGCGGCGCACAGCACTGGACCGTGGTCTGCCAGCGTCAAGGCACCGACGACCGGCAGCCAGCCGACATCCGCATCACCCAGACCCGCAAGGGCCGCGAACTGACGGCCGTGAAAGAGGTCAAGCGCCTGGACCAGCCCGACAGCACCTGGGTCTTCCGCAACCAGAGCGTGCTGCTGCTGCAGCCCTGACGCGGCCGGCTCGGTCAGGCATTCAGCGTCGCGGGATCGAAGTTGGCGCCGCACAGGATCAGCGCCACGCGCTCATCCGGCCCAGGCCGGACCGCACCGCACCGCAAGGCTGCCAGGGGCAGCGCGGCCGCGGGTTCCACCGCCAGGCGCAGTTCGGTCCACAGCTGCCGCTGGGCGGCGCGGATGGCGTCATCGGGCAGCAAATGGGATGCCACCACGTGCTGCTGCGACACCGCCCAGGCGATCTGGCCGATGCGCCGCGCCCCCAGCGCATCGGCCGCCAGGCCCTCCACCGCCACGTCCACCGGTTCACCCGCTGCGCGCGCCGCGTGCAAGGTGGGCGAACCCACCGGTTCCAACGCCTCCACGCGGCAGCGGCCGGCAAACCAGGCCGCGATGCCGCCGATCAGCCCCCCGCCGCCCACGCTGACCAGGACCCGGCTGGGCAGGCCGGCCTGGTCCTCGATCTCCGCTGCCAGCGTGCCGGCGCCCGCCACCACCTCGGGCTGGTCGTAGGCATGCATCAGCAGCGCGCCGGTCTCCTTCTGCCGCGCCAGGCAGGCCGCCAGGGCCTCCGAGTAGGTCGCCCCCACCACGGCCACTTTTGCACCCAGGGCCGCGAGCGCCGCCCGCTTGGCGGCTGTGGACAGCTCGGGCAGGAAGACCTCGCAGGGCACGCCCAGCGCCTGGGCCGCCTGCGCCACCGCGATGCCCGCGTTGCCGCCCGAGGCCACCACCACGCCGGCCTTCGGCACGGGCCAGGAGCGCATGCGGTTGAACATGCCCCGCGCCTTGAAGCTGCCGCCGATCTGCAGGTGTTCCAGCTTCAGCCACAACTCCGCACACCCCACGCCCAACTGCGCGCCCGGGATGCGCAGCAGCGGCGTGCGCCGCACGTCACCGGCGATGCGCTTCGCGGCTTCTGCAATGGTCTGCGGGCTCACTTGGGTCTGGAGGTCGCTCATGTGCTTCATCTTAGTGCCGCCAGGCGGCGGGCCTTGAGCCGCTACAGTGCACAGGATGGACACGCTCAACCCCGACGCCCTGGCCTGGGCGCAGCGCCTGGTGCGCTTTGACACCCGCAGCGACCAGAGCAACCTGGCCCTGATCGACTGCATCGCCGACCACCTGCGCAGCCTTCACGTGCCGGTCCGCCTGACCTACGACGAAGACCGCCGCAAGGCCAATCTCTTTGCAACGCTGGGCGAGGGCAAACCCGCCGGCACCGTGCTGTCCGGCCACACCGACACGGTGCCCTGGGACGGCCAGGCCTGGACCATCGGCCCGCTGTCCGCCGAATTGCGCGACGGCCGCCTCTACGGCCGCGGCAGCGCAGACATGAAAGCCTACATCGGCCTGGTGGTGGCGCATACCCGGTCCTGGCTGGAAGCCGACCTGCCCGAGTCCATCCACTTCGCCTTCAGCTACGACGAAGAAGTGGGCGGCTTCGGCGTGCAGCACCTGCTGGCCGACCTGCGCGACGCCGGCATCCGCCCCCGGATCTGCCTGGTGGGCGAGCCCACCGACATGGTCCCGGCCCTGGCCCACAAGGGCGTGCACCGTTGGCGCTGCCATGTGCGCGGCAAGGCGGCGCATTCCTCACTGACACCCATGGCCGTGAACGCCGTGGAAGCTGCCGCGCGCATGGTGACGCACATCACCGGCATCGCCGACGAACTGCGCAACAACGAAGCCCGCCAGCCAGGCTTCGACGTGCCCTACTCCACAGCCGCGGTCTGCCGCCTTGAAGGCGGCATCGCGGACAACGTGGTGCCCGAGGACTGCCGTGTGCACTACGAATTCCGCGACCTGCCCGGCAGCGACGCCGTGGCCCTGCAAGTCCGTGTGGAAACCTACGCCCGCAGCCTGGAACCGGCCATGCAGGCCATCGAGCCCAGCAGCGGCTTCCGCTTCGAACAGTTCGCCAGCATGCCGGCCTTCAAGGCCCAGCCCGACGAGCCCGCGGTGCAACTGGCCCTGAAGTTGGCCAACACCCGCCAGACCACCCTGGTGGCCTTCGGCACCGAAGCCGGCTTGTTCCAGCGCGCCGGCATGTCCACCGTGGTCTGCGGCCCGGGCAGCATCAACCAGGCCCACCAGGCCGATGAATTCGTCAGCCTGGAACAACTGGCGCGCTGCCAGGCCTTCCTGCAAGGACTGGCACAAGCGTGAGCCGGTCGCACGTGATGGTGCGCGTGATGGCGCACTGCGCGTCTGAGGAAGAAGCCTGGCGACTGGACCAGGACCTGCTGCAAGCCTTGGCGGCCTTCGACGCCACACGGCATGGCGCACCGCAGCGCTACTGGAAGATGCCAGAGTTGTACGAGTTCAGCTTCGCAGTCGCTGGCGTGCAGCGTTTGCCAGCGATTACGGCGCTTTGCGGCAGAGCTTGGACGGAGGCAGGCGATGAAACCGATCCGTCGTGGGTCTGGAACGCGGTGCCCGGGGTGGCGTTTCTCCACCCTGGTGTGGTGTGGGCTGAGGTGCTTACCTTCGAAGCTTAGCGCGAGCCTCGGGCCTGGGGTGTCTCACGGCTCTGATCTCATGCAAGGCCTAGGCAGGCAAATGCTCAGGCGCCAACCCCTCACACCACCGCGCCCACATGCGTTCCATCAAGTCCTGGAACTCACCCGCATAGCGAGCGCTGTCAAACAAAGGCAGGCTCAAACGCTGCTCATTCAAGGCCACCTTGTAGCCGGCTGCCAATGACGGCTCCAGCCCCAAGACCGTGATCGCTCGCTGGTAGTCATCGGCATCGCCAAACGCCAGTTCACCCAGGCCCGCCGCGTTCAGGACAGACGCCGCCACGCGTGACTGGTAGCTGTTGCCATACAAGGTCACCACAGGCACACCCGCCCACAGGGCGTCGGCCGCGGTGGTCTGCGCGCAATAGGGCCAGGTGTCGACGAAGACATCGGCCAGCGCCAGACGAGAGAAGTGGTCTTCGTAGGCGACATTGCGGGCAAAGACGACGCGGTCGGCTGACACACCACGCGCGGCCGCTTCCCGCAGCACGTTGTCGCGCAACTGGCCATTGGTTTCCTTCAGCCACAGCACGGCCTTGGGCACGTCGTGCATCACCGCGCACCAGCGGTCCAGGGCCTCGGGCAGGATCTTGTAGGTGTGGTTGAAGGCGCACATCACAAACGCGTCTTCGGGCAAGCCGGCTTCAGCGCGTGCCATGGGCCTGGGCAGCGGGCGCCAGCGGCCATTGGGCTGCAGGGTCAGCGGCATCTGGGCGATCTTCTCGCTGTAGTCATGGGCCAGTTGCAGCGGCGTGACCAGCGGGTCGCCCACGATGTAGTCGATGAAGTCGGCGCCCGTGCTGGCCACATAGCCCAGGTAACTCACCTGCACGGGCGCAGGCTTACGAGCCAGCACGCCGAGGCGGTGGCCGCGGGTGTGGCCGGTCAGGTCGATGAGGATGTCCATGCCATCCGCACGCACCAGTTCGGCGGCCTGCTGGTCGCTCATGCCTCGCAGATCGACGAAGCGGTCGGCGGCGCTCGCGATGCGCTGCCGCAGGGCGGACTGGTCGTCCGGGCCGCTGCTGTACAGCACCACTTCAAAGCGGGTGCGGTCGATCTGTTCCAGCACTTCAACCAGCAGCTGCGACACCGGGTGCTCGCGGAAGTCATAGGACACCCAGCCGATGCGCGGTCTGCGCGTCTTGCGCTCGGTCACTTGGGCCGCGCTCAGTGCAGGCAGCTGCGGCACTTTCCAGGCCACGGCATTGGATTCAGCGTGCGAAGCGAGCAGTTGGACCTGAGGCTCCAGCGGCAAGGACAACATGCCGAAGGCGGCGCAGACACGAGGCTGGTCGGCGGCCAAGGCGCGCAGGCCTTGCGTCATGGCGGCCATGTCTTCCTGCAAACCCGACCAGTCGCAGAGGTGGCGCTTTTCGAAAGAAAGGTGACTGAGCGCTTCCAGGTTGCCCGGGTCCAGTGCCAGCACCGTTCGCATGCACTCCACGGCTTCGCGCTTCAGACCCAGGTCGCGGTAGGCGTCGGCCAGCAGCGCGTGGCCCTTGATCAGGCCGGGCTCCGCGCTCAGCGCCTTCCACAGCAATTCCATTGCGGGCTGCGGGCGCAGCAGGGCCAGCAGCATGCTGGCGTGGCGCACCAAGGCTTCGGGTTCCTGCGTGCCACCCGCCTGCAATTGAGCAAAAACCTCCACGCTCTCGGCATAGCGGTGCAACTGCGCCAGGCTTTCACCCAGCACCTGCAGCGCCAGCGGTTCGCCCGGCTGCAGTGTCAGGGCCTGGCGTGCTGCCGTCTCGGCGCGGTCGGCCGCACCTGCATTGCGTTCGGCGTTGGCCAGGTTCACCCAGAACAGCGCGTCACCTGGCGCTGCACGCGTGGCGCGGCCAAAGGCAGAGGCGGCTTCGGCCCAGCGCCGCTGGCGGGCCAGGTCCGAACCGGTCTTCCAGTGGCGTCGTGCAGCCGCGGTCACGCGGACATCGGCCTTCACCAGGGCGGAATTCACGGCGGGCACCAACGCAAGTGGCGCAGGCGCGGCCGGGCTCAGGTTCAGCATCATGCGGCCGATGTTCCCGGCTCCTGCGTGGGTTGAAGGGCAGAAATAGCCACCACGCCGCCCGCTTTTTCTCCAGCAATCCTTTCAGCACGCTGGCACGAAATTGTGAAGGACCCTAAAGGTTTGGCGGCTGGCGACGAAAACTGCTTCAACGCGCTTACCGAGAGGTGAATGCGGGGTCCGGACCAGAGGGGTCGCGGTGTGCAAGCCATCAACCAGGGGCCAGCACACCAAGATCGACAGAAGGCCCGGGCGAGTTCCGAAGCAGTTGGGTGACACCAGCGGCCGAGGAGTTGCAGGTAGTCGCCGCGTGTCTTGTACACAAGGCGGGCGGCGCTTGCCGGGCATTTGCCTGTGGTCACTAACCGATTGGAGAAATTTCCATGTCCCAGACGATCAATACCAACCTGGTGTCCCTCAATGCCCAGCGCAATCTGAGTGGCAGCCAGTCTTCCCTTGCCACGTCCATGCAACGCCTGTCTTCAGGCTTGCGTGTGAACAGCGCCAAGGACGACGCAGCCGGCCTGTCCATCGCAGAACGCATGAATTCCCAAGTGCGCGGCATGAACGTGGCCATGCGCAACGCCAATGACGCCATCTCGCTGTCGCAGACGGCTGAAGGTTCGCTCGGCAAGGTCGGTGACCTGTTCCAGCGCATGCGGGAACTGGCCGTCCAGTCTTCCAACGGCACCAACAGCACCGCCGACCGGGCCAGCCTGAACGAAGAGTTCGTGCAGCTGGCGCAGGAAGCGACGCGTACCCTGGGTGGCACCAAGTTCAACGGCCAGAACATCCTGGCCACGACCACGGACTCCACCTTCCAGATCGGCGCCAACAACAGCACCGACCTGGACCAGATCACGGTCACGGCCTTTGACTGGACGGCCAACACCGACATCAGCGCCCTGCTCGGCTCGGCGGTGATCTCGGGCACGACGGCGCCCACCATTGAAATCACCAGCGCTTCGACCGCACAGGCGTCGCTGGACAAGCTGGACGCCGCCATCAGCGCCGTCAACAGCCAGCGCGGCACCTTCGGCGCGGTGCAAAACCGCTTCGAGAACGTGGTGTCCAACCTGATGCTGTCCAGCGAGAACCAGGTCGCAGCCCGCAGCCGGATCATGGACGCGGACTACGCGACGGAAACGTCCAACCTGTCGCGCTCCAGCATCCTGCAGCAAGCCGGCAATGCCATGGTGGCGCAAGCCAACCAGTTGCCGCAGCAAGTGCTGGCCCTGCTGCGCTAAGACCGGCAGCCGCACGACCCTCGCGAGCCCCCCCCTCGCAAGCCCCTGCGACAACCGCAGGGCAGACCCGGCAAGCGCCCACAAGGCGCTCTGCCTGCAAGGCCCATCGACCCCGGTGGGCCTTTTGCTTTCCCGGCTTCGATTTGGCCGTTTTTGCCCTGCTTATCAAACGACCCTCTCCCCCGCAACAGCCGTAATCTTCACTACAGCGTTTCGGTACCTCGGCAGGACGATTCGCATCGAGACCCGTCTGCCGCTACCTCAGGAGAGCCGCCGTGCCCCAAACGATCAACACGAACCTCGTTTCGCTCAATGCTCAGCGCAACCTGAGCACCAGCCAAGCTTCACTCGCCACGTCCATGCAGCGCCTGTCCTCAGGCCTGCGTGTGAACAGCGCCAAGGACGACGCCGCCGGCCTGTCCATCGCCGAACGCATGAACACCCAGGTGCGTGGCATGAACGTCGCCATGCGCAACGCCAACGACGGCATCTCGCTGGCGCAGGTGGGTGAAGGCGCCCTTGGCAAGGTCGGCGACCTGTTCCAGCGCATGCGGGAACTGGCCGTGCAGTCCGCCAACGGCACCAACAGCACCGCCGACCGGGCCAGCCTGAACGAGGAGTTCGTGCAGCTGGCGCAGGAAGCCACCCGTACCCTGGGTGGCACCAAGTTCAACGGCCAGAACATCCTGGGCACGACGAACGACGCCACCTTCCAGATCGGCGCCAACAACAGCACCGACCTGGACCAGATCACGGTCACGGCCTTCGACTGGTCGTCCAACACCAACATCACCAACTTGCTGGGCACGGCGCTGATCACCGGCACCAGCGCCCCGACGGCCAACATCACCGACACCACCGGTGCGCGGGCCTCGCTGGATGCCATTGACGTCGCCATCGACACCATCAACAGCCAGCGCGCCACCTTTGGCGCCATCCAGAACCGCTTCGAAAACGTCGTGTCCAACCTGATGGTGGCCACCGAGAACCAGACTGCCGCGCGCAGCCGCATCATGGACGCCGACTACGCGGCCGAGACATCGGCCTTGTCGCGCTCGCAAATCCTGCAGCAGGCCGGCAACGCGATGGTGGCGCAGGCCAACCAGCTGCCGCAGCAGGTGCTGTCGCTGCTGAAGGGCTGAGGCGGCACGTAAAGCTCTGGAAGGAGCTTCGCGCCAGCCGAAGGCCCTAACGCGATTTCACGCGTGAGGGCTGACGCCCCAAAGGAAGGAGCCGTTCGCGGTTCACACCTGGTCACCAGGCGGCCTCAAGTGGCGCGCCGGGTGGCCGATAAAGGGCTCAGGAGGGTAGCCAGCACTGGCCACCCTGGAGCCCTTTTTTCATGGGTCGGCGCCGCCGGCCCCCGGCACAGGAGGCATTCATGCCTGCGATCACATCCCTGGGCATCGGCAGTGGCGTTGACCTCAACACCATGCTCACGCAGCTGGTGGCGCTGGAAAGCAAGCCGCTGGACCAGATGCGCGCCGACGCCAATGCCTTGCAGACCAAGGTGTCCTCGTTCGGCCAGATCAACAGCCTGTTCAGCTCGCTGCAGACGGCGGCCAACAAGCTCACCGGCAGTTCGCTGTGGGGCCAGTCCACTGCGACGGCCGCTGACACCAGCGTCGTGCAGGTCATCGGCAACTCCAGTGCTGCAGCCGGCAACTACGCGGTCAGCGTCACCACCCTGGCCACCAACCAGACGGTGGTCTCCAACACCACGCTGTCCGACGCCGACCAGCTGGTGGGTGCGGGCACCCTGACGCTGGACATCGGCACCTGGGACCGCCCGCCGATGAACTTCGTGCCCCAGGTGGGGCGCGCGCCCATCGACATTGCGGTCACCGCCACCGACACCCTGGCCACGCTGCGCGACAAGATCAACGGCCTGGGCGCCGGCGTCAGCGCCTCCATCGTCACCGACAACACGGGCTCGCGCCTGGCCCTGCGCTCTACCGCCACCGGCGAGGACAACGGCTTCCGCCTGAGCGCGGCCGACGACGACGGCAACAACACCGACGCCAATGGCCTGTCCCGCTTTGCGTTCGACCCGCAGAACGGCACCAGCCTGATGGAGCAGAAGGTGGCCGCGGTGAATGCCAGGGCCACGGTCAACGGCATCGAAGTCACGTCTGCCAGCAACGACCTCACCTCGGTCGTCGAGGGCGTCACGCTGCGCCTGCGCAAGGAAGGCGGCGCCAGCACCGACGTGGCCGTCACGGCAGACCGCGAAGGCATCAAGACCGCCATCCAGAGTTTTGCGGACGCCTACAACGCGCTGGTCAAGTCCATCAACGACCAGACCAAATACGACCCCACGTCCAAGGTCGGCGGTCCGCTGCAGGGCGACAGCTCCGCCACCGGCTTGTTGCGGCAACTGCGCAGCCTGCTCGGGTCACCCAGTGATGCGTCCAGCACCTTCAAGCGCCTGTCGGACATCGGCCTGACGGCACAACGCGACGGCACCCTGGCGGTCAACAGCACCAAGCTGGAAACCGCCAGCACCAACCTTCCCGAGCTGAAGAAGGCCTTCGCCGGCGACGGCGGCAGCGACGCCACACTGGACGGCTTTGCCCGCCGCTATGCCGACCTGGCCGCCAAGGTGCTGGGCACGGACGGCACCATCACGTCGCGCACCCAGGGCCTGCGCGACCGCATCTCACGCAACAGCGACGAGCAGACACGCCTGCAGGACCGTGTGGACCGTTTCAAGTCCCGCATGGTGGCGCAGTACACCGCCATGGACACCAACCTGTCCAAGCTGACGGCCTTGTCCAGCTACGTCACGCAGCAGCTGAACGCACTGACGGCCATGGCCAACAAGACGAACTGACGGCCGGATACACAGAGCCCCAGGAAAGAGGGTCTGACCGGGACAGTACCGGCTCAAGTGACGCGAAAGGGGGGCCGATAAGTATTCAACCCCGCTGCACACCACGCGAAGCCCTCCCGATGTTCGCCAGCTCCTACTCCCCACGCTCCTCGGCCCACCACCTGGCGGGCCAGCTTTACAACCAGGTTGGCGTCGAGACCCGCGTCTCCGGCGCCACGCCGCACCAGTTGGTCGCCCTGCTTTTTGACGGCTACCTGGAATGCCTGGCCAAAGCCCGCGGCGCCATGCGCGCTGGCAACCGCGAAGCGAAGGCGCAGGCCTTGGGCCGCGCGGTGCGCATCGTCGAAGAAGGCCTGCGTGCCGGACTGGACCTGCAGGCCGGTGGCCCGCTGGCCCGCGACCTGGACGACCTCTACACCTACCTCACGATGCGCCTGACCTTGGCCAACGTGCGCGACAACGAAGCCCTGCTTGAAGAGTGCCAGCGCCTGGTCACGCCCCTGCGTGACGCCTGGATGGCCATCGCTCCCAAGGTCGGCGAAAGCCCACGCTGATGCCGAACCGCCGCCGAACCGCTTCCGAACGCAGCGCCACAGAAACCGCCATGGACCCGCAATTGCTCAGCTATTACGAAGCCATTGAACGCGCCAGTGCCGACATGCTCAACGCCGCGCGTGCCGGCAACTGGGACGAGGTCGTCAAGCTGGAGGGGGCTTGTGTGCTGCTGATCAGCCAGCTCAAGCACGCGGCGCAGGAACCAACGCTGAACCTGCGCGCCGGTGAACAACCGGGCGAGGTGGCGAAACTCAAGTCGCGCATCATGCAGCGCATCCTGGTCAATGACGCCGAGATCCGACAGCTGGCCGAACCCTGGCTGCAGGACCTGGACGAGACCTTGGCCGGTCGGCGCAAGACGCTGCACTGATCGCCATCCGCTGCCATGTTCCAGGACACCCGTCCCGCGGATCTGGACGCCCAGGGCGGGAAAGACGCCTGGGCCGACTTCCGCGTGCAGCAGCCGCAGGAGCGCACCGCGCTGCTGCGCCAGCTGCGTGACGGTCAGGTGCCGATCATCCTCAATGGCCCCGACGGCAGCGCCATGACGACGCTGCTGTGGTCCATGGACCCTGCCCAGGGCCGCATGAGCTTCAGCGCCAGCCCCGGCTTGCCGGCGTTGGACCGCCTGGTGGACGCGGACGAGGCCGTGGCCGTGGCCTACATGGACAGCGTGAAGCTGCAGTTCGACGTGCAGCACATCACCCTGGTGCGTGGCACGCAGGCGGCCACGCTCCAGTGCGCCTTGCCTGGCAGCATCTACCGCTTCCAGCGCCGCAATGCCTACCGCGTGCGCACGGACGGCCGGCACGGCCCGGCCGCGCGCCTGCGCCACCCCTCCATGCCCGACATGATGCTGGCCCTGCGGGTGCTGGACGTCAGCATCGGTGGCTGCGCGCTCTGGTGTCCCTTTGACGTGCCGCCGCTGCAGGCGGGCACCCGCATTGGCGAAGTCACGGTGGACCTGGGGTCGGACACGCGATTCCAGTCCAGCCTGTCCATCCAGCATGTCAGCGGCTCCGGCGGTGGGCCGGGCGACAGCCACGGCGGCGTGCGCCTGGGCTGCGAATGGGTGCAACTGGGCGGCAGTGCTGAACGTGTGCTGCAGCGCTGGATCGACCAGACGCAGAAGCGCCGACGCATGCTGTCCCTGGACTGAGGGACGACCCCGCCATGCCACCGCACCGGACTGCCCGCGCCATGCCCGGGTTCACGCTGATCGAAGTGCTGATCGTCTGCGCCGTGCTGGGCGTGCTGGCGGTCGTGGCCCTGCCCAGCCTTCGCGGCCACGACTACCGTGCGGGCCGCCTGGACGGCATTGAAGCCTTGACGCGCGTGCAGCAGGCGCAGGAGCAGTTCCGCAGTGCCCATGGCCTGTATGCAGCGGATTTGTCGGCTCTCATCGGCACCACGCGACGCAGCCCACAAGGCCGCTACGAGATCAACCTGGCGCTCAACGGTGGTGAGGCCTACCTGGCCACCGCCAAGGCCCTGGGCGCGCAGGCCGATGACCCGGGCTGTTCGACGCTGACCTTGCAGGTGAAGCAGGGCTTCGCCCAGGTCGGCCCGCACGCGGGTTGCTGGTTGAGGTGATGAAGCCCGCCCGTTCGCCATCATCCGCCACGCCTTGGGGGAGCCGTCCGACTTCTGCCCGGCAGAGCTGGGACCGTGGCGGCAAGCCGGGTCGCATCGCCGGTCCGCGCCAGGCCTTGGGCCTGACCCTGATCGAACTGGTCATCGCCCTGGCGATCCTGGCGGTGCTGGGTGCCTTGGCCCTGCCCTCGCTCAGCGCGCGCCTGGACCAGCAACGCCTGGGCACCGCCGCCGAGATGCTGGCAGCCGACATCAACGAAGCCCGCTTCGAAGCCGCGCGGCAAGGGCGCACCATGCACATCATCATGGAACCCGGCAGTGGCTGGTGTTGGGCCGTTGCGAACAGCGGCAGCTGCCCCTGCGGCCAGGCCCAGGCCTGTGAACTGCGCAGCTCGCGCGGCCAGGACCACGCCGGCATCCAGCTGGTCCAGGGCCAGACCCTGCACCTGCAGTCCACCGGACAGACCGAATCCCCTGGCGGCGCGCTGCTGGAGTCGCGCAACGGGCAGCAATTGCGCGTCGAACTGCAAAGCCTCGGCCGACCGCGCATCTGCGCCGCGCGCGGCGCCAGCACGCGTTACGCCCCATGCTGAAGCGGACCTGGCTGCGCCTGGCCCGTGTGCGCTGGCTCCCGATGGCGGCCGCCCTGGCCGCCGCCGTGCTGGCGGTGGCCGCCATGGCGCTGTCGGTGCAACGCCTGTCGGCCCAGCACCTGCAGGCCGAAGCCCAGCGCGCCGCGCAGGCCTGGGCCCGGCATGTGGTCGGCACGATCGGTGACCTGGATCAGGTGTTCCAGGGCCAGCCGCCCAGTCGCGCTTCGCAAGAGCAGCTGAGCGCCCTGCGCGGCATGAACGGGCTGGCAGGCTTGCGCCTGTTCAACCCCGCAGGCCGGCTGGTGCTGGTGTCCGATGCAATTGCCGGCACCCCTGGACTGGCGGTCGAGGACCCGGATGCCAGCGCCAGTGCGCGAGAGGTCGCACGCACCGGGCAGGGCCAGGTCCGCCTGGAGTTCCCCGTCGCCACGCAAGCGAACGCCAGCGTCAGCCGCGCCTACGTGCCGGTGTTGCGCGGGGACCGGCTGCTGGGCGTGATGGAGGCCGACATGGACCAGAGCGAGCAGGCAGCAGCCGTGGCGGCATCGTTCCGCCGTGCGTCGCTGTTCGCCGGCGTGGCCATGGCACTGTGCGTGCTGCTGGCCGCCGCGCTGATGCGCCACCGCGCGCGCCTGGAGCGCCGCGCCCGCGATCGGGCCGACTTTTTGGCGGGCCATGACGTGCTCACCGGCACGCTCAACCACAGCCACTTCAGCAGCGCGCTGCTGCAATCCTGTCAACGCGCGGCCCAGCCCGGCGGCAGTGGCCTGGCAGTGATCTGTATCGACCTGGACGGGTTTGGCCTGGTCAACGAAAACCACGGCCATCGGATCGGTGACGAACTGCTGAGATTGACCGCCGAACGCCTGGTTGGCTTGCTGCGTGACAGCGACCGCCTGGCCCGCCTGGCCGGGGACCGCTTTGCGATCCTGCAGATCGGCGCTGGCGGCAGTTCCGCCGTCACGGCCCTGGTCCAGCGCGTGGTGGGCCGCCTGGCCGCGCCACACGACATGCCCGGCCTCAACACGGCCGTGCGCCTGAGCGCCAGCGTGGGCGTGGCCATCCACGGCACCGACGGCGACGACGCCGACACCCTGCTGCACAACGCCGAGCTGGCCTTGCTGCGGGCCAAGGCCAACGGACGCGGTTGCTGGAGCTTCTACGACCCCTCGCTGGACCGCCGCCTGCAGGAGCGCCGCTCCCTGGCGCATGAGTTGCGACTGGCGTTGGCGCAGGACGGCCTGCGCCTGCACTTCCAGCCGTTGTACAGCACACGCTCCGGTGAACTCACGGGCTATGAGGCGCTGGCACGCTGGTGCCACCCGACGCTGGGCTTTGTGCCGCCGAGCGACTTCATTCCCGTGGCCGAAGACACCGGCCAGATCGAAGCCCTGGGCCGCTGGGTGCTCCAGGCCGCGTGCGCCGAAGCCGCCAGCTGGCCCGCGTCGCTGACCGTGGCCGTCAACCTGTCGGCCGCGCAGTTCAAGCGCGGCGACGCCATCGTGGGCGAAGTGGCCGATGCACTGGCCCGTACCGGGCTGGCACCGGGACGTCTGGAGCTGGAGATCACCGAGTCACTGCTGATGAACCACACCGAACAGGTGCTGGCCACGCTGAGCGCGCTTCACGACCTGGGTGCCCGCATCGCCATGGACGACTTTGGCACCGGCTATTCCAGCCTGGCCTACCTGTGGCGCTTCCCCTTTGACAAGTTGAAGATCGACCGTGCGTTCACGCAGGGCCTGGGCAGTGACCCGCGTGTGGATGTGATCGTGCGGTCGATCATCACCCTGGCGCATTCACTGTCCATCCGCGTCAACGCGGAAGGCGTGGAAACGGAGTCTCAACACCGCGCCTTGAAGCAGCACGGCTGCGATGAATTGCAGGGCTTCCTGCTGGGTCGGCCGCTGCCGCCGGAGCGGCTGCCGCATGTGGAGGCGGAGACGGCGGCGATGGTGCTCACGGTCTAGTACTGGTCGCGATTGCAACCGGGGGAGATGGCAGCCGGGGGTTTCGGCCCCGGGGGCGAGACCCCGGCTGCAATCCCAGCCAGCAATGCCAGGCTACACCTGCATGTTCATGATGTCGGTATACGCCTGCACCAGCCGATTGCGAACCTGGATGGTTGCCTGAAAACCGATCTGGGCCTTCTGCATGGCCACCATGGTCTCTTCCACGCTGACATTGGGGTTGTCCAGCGTCAGCTCCCGCTGCAGCCGCCCTGCTTCCATCTGCGTCTTGCTGACGTCCTGCAGCGCGTTGGCCATGGCCGTCCTGAAGCCCCCTTGCACGCCGCTGGCCGACTCGGTGCGGGGCATGCCGTCCGGGCGCAGCCCGGCGCGGGCCACGGCGGCCTGGAAGTCGAAGGGTTTGATGCGGAGGTCAGACACGTTCAGCTTTTGGAAGTCAGAGGCGCGGCAGGGGCCATTGCAGTGGAACGGACTGTAGGCCCCGGGCCGGCGGCCCATGGCGGAATCAGGCGTCTCTTTGCCCGCTTTCTCGCGCTGAAGTTTTGCCCTTGCCCGGCCACCATAGGGGACCGAAGCCGACCCGTGCCTTGACACCCCGCCTGCCCCATGGACAACGCCGTCGCCACGACCGCCCAGAACCCGAACATGGCCCTTGCCACCCCTTTGGTGCCCGCCAATGCGGGCCTGGCCATGCGCTGGCAGACCCTGCCCGCCCGCAACCAGCTGGGCCTGGTGCTGGGCGTGGCGGCCTTGTTGGCGGTGTTGGCCTTCATGTTCACCGGCGCACGCGACAGCGACTACCGCGTGCTCTTCCCCAATCTGAGTGACAAGGACGGCGGCGCCGTCATCGACAAGCTGACCCAGCTGGGCGTGCCTTACAAGTTCGCCGAAGGCGGCGGCACGGTGCTGGTGCCCGCCAACCGCGTGCACGAACTGCGCATGAAGCTGGCGGCGGGCGGCCTGCCGTCCACCGGCGCGGCCGGCGGCACCAGCGGCTACGAGCTGATGGACAAGAACACTTTCGGCCAGACCCAGAACCAGGAACGCGTGAAGATCCAGCGCGCCATGGAAGGTGAGCTCACCACCACCATCCAGAGCCTGGAAGGCGTGAAGGCCGTGCGTGTGCACCTGGCCATGGCCAACCAGAATGGCTTCTTCCGCGAACAGCAAAAGCCTTCGGCGTCGGTCGCCATCACCATGAACCCCGGTCGCACACTGGACCGCGGGCAGATCGCCGGCATCGTGCGCCTGGTGTCGGGCAGCGTGCCCGAACTGTCGCCCAAGGCCGTGGCCGTGGTGGACAGCAGCGGCACCTTGCTCACGGCATCCAGCGAAGAGGAAGGCGCGCAGGGCCTGGATTCTCAGCAATTGCAGTACCGCCGCGAAGTGGAAGCCGGGCACCTGAAACGCATCCTGGCCTTGCTGGAACCGGTGGTGGGCCGCGACAACGTGCGCGCCAGCGTCACCGCCGACATCGACTTCAGCCGCGTCATGCGCACCGCCGAATCCTTCGGCCCCAACCAGGGCGCCGACGCCAAGCCGGCCGTGCGTGAACAGCGCACCGAAGAATCCAGCCAGCCCGGCAGCACCACGCCAGCGGGCATTCCGGGCGCACTGAGCAACCAGCCGCCCGTGCCGGCCCAGGCCCCCATCAACGGCGCCTCGCAGGCCATGAGCGGCGCGGCGGGCAACGGCGCCACCGGTGCCAGCACGCGCCGCGAAGCCGCCACGCAATACGCAGTCGACCGGACCACGACGGTCACCCAGGGTGCCGTGGGCAATGTGCGCCGCCTGAGTGCTGCGGTGGTGGTGAACCACAAGACCACGACCGACGCCAAGGGCAAGACCAGCACCGTGCCGCTGACGGACAAGGAAATCGAGCAGTTGACCGGGCTGGTGCAGCAAGGCATCGGTTTCAGCAGCGAACGGGGCGACGTGGTGAAGATCGTCAACGCGCCCTTCCGCGTGGAAGCCGCGCCGCCTGGCGACGACACCCCGGCCTGGAAGCAGCCTTGGCTGCTGGACCTGCTGAAGACCGCCATGGCGCCGCTGGCCCTGGCCGTGGTGGCCCTGGTCATCGTCTTCAAGCTGATCAAGCCGTCCCTCACCGCCCTGATGACGCCACCGGCGCCGGAACCCGGCGCACAGGTCAGCGAGGTGGTGGGCGAAGACGATGTCATTTCGGTCGAATCCCTGGCCGCACTGCCTGCGCCACTGCACCAGGCCAAGCTGGAATCGGCACGCGCCATGGCCAAGCAGAACCCGGCCGCCGTCGCGAACATCGTGCGCGGCTGGGTCAACGGCGAGACGGCCTGAGGACTGAACATGGCATCCGCAGCACTGGACGACGAAGGCCTGGAGAACGCCGCCATCCTGCTCATGAGCCTGGGTGAGGAAGAGGCGGCCGAGGTCTTCAAGCACCTGGCACCCAAGGAAGTGCAGCGCCTGGGCGAGACCATTGCCAAGATGAAGTCGGTGACCCGCGAGCGCGTGGAAACCGTGTTCAACAACTTCGACAAGGTCGCCGCCACCGAAAGCATGCTGGTGGCCGACAACAACGAATACGTCAAGAGCGTGCTGCGCAAGGCGCTGGGCGAGGACAAGGCCAACCTGCTGATCGACCGCATCCTGCAGGGCAGCGACGTCACCGGCATCGAAAGCCTGAAGTGGATGGACCCACAGAGCGTGGCCGAACTGCTGCGCAACGAACACCCGCAGATCGTGGCGGCCATCCTCGTCCACCTGGAATTTGACCAGGCCGCCGACGTGCTGAAGCTGTTCACCGAACGCCAGCGCAACGAGGTGATGGTGCGCATTGCCACGCTGGACGGCATCCAGCCCACCGCGCTGCGCGACCTGAACGAAGTCATGAGCAAGGTGCTGGCCGGTGGAGACCGCACCAAGAAGAGCAGCCTGGGCGGCGTGAAGGCCGCGGCCGAGATCCTGAACATGCTGGGCTCGGCCGTCGAGACGAGCGTGCTGGACTTCGTGCGCGAGGCCGACAACGACATCGCGCAGAAGATCATGGACAACATGTTCACCTTCGACGACGTCGAGAAGATCGACGACAAGGGCATCCAGTCCTTGTTGAAGGAAGTGCAAAGCGAAAGCCTGGTCATCGCGCTCAAGGGCGCCACGCCGGGCATGCGCGAGAAGGTCTTCCGCAACATGTCCACGCGCGCAGCCGAGACGCTCAAGGAAGACCTGGACGGCCGCGGTCCGGTGCGGCTGTCGGAAGTGGAAGCCGAGCAGAAGGAAATGCTCAAGATCGTCCGCCGCCTGGTCGACGAAGGCCAGATCGTCCTCGCTGGCGGTGGCGACGAGCAATTTGTATGAGCCCCCAAGCTCGCTCCCGCTCGCTACCCCCCAAGGGGGCCGTTCGCCTGCGGCCCGGCAGAGCCGGTTCTGCGGCTCCTGCTTGATCGGTCCTGCAGCCAACGCCCGCCTCACACATGTCCAAGCCCACGTCGTTCAAGAACATCCCGCCGCCGCCGGGCAGCAAGGCCGGCACCCCCTACACGCGCTTCATTCCGCGCGAAGAGCTGGGCGATTTCGCCAATTGGCAACCCGGCGCCTTTGGCGGCGGCGCACCGCACCCGCCCTCAGGTCACCCCGCGCAGGGCTCGCAACCCGCCCCACCGGCCGAACCGACCGCAGCCGATTGGCAGGCACGTGTCATGGCCGCGCGCCAGGCCGGCTACCAGGACGGCTACCGCGACGGCCTGGTGGCGCTGGACAACTTCAAGCAGAGCTTTGCCCAGCAGGCCACGGCCCAGATCGGCACCCTGCTGGACGCCTTTGACCAACAGTTCGAGCAGCTGGACGCCCAGATCGCGCAGTCGGTCACCCAGGTGGCTGTGCAACTGGCACGCCAGGTGCTGCGCACCGAACTGCGGCAGCGTCCGGAACTGGTGGCGCAAGTCGCTTCTGAAGCGGTCAATGCGGTGATGCTGAGTGCACGCCACATTGCCGTGCACGTGCACCCGGACGACCTGCCCTTGGTGGCCGAAGGTGCCGAAGAATCCCTCACCGCCCGTGGCGCACGCTTGCAGGCCGACAGCAGCGTGGAACGCGGCGGCGTGATGGTGCTGAGCGACGTGGGTGCCATCGACGCACGCGTGGCACAGCGTTGGGCACAGGCCGCATCCAACCTGGGCAGCGACGAAGCCCTGGGCAGCGACGAGGCAAGCAAGGCATGAAGGTGCTCGTCGACCGCACCGAGGCCCGCGCACAGCGCTGGGACCGCTTCCTGGGCGACGTGCAGGCCTTCGCCGAAGTGCCGCAACCCCTGGAATCCGTGGGCACCTTGCTGCGGGTCACAGGCCTCGTGCTGGAAGCCGCCGGCGTGCGCGTGCCCGTCGGTTCGGTTTGCGAGATCCATTCCGACGGCCAGCAGCCTGTGCTGGCCGAAGTCGTCGGCTTCAGTGGCGACCGCGCCTTCCTGATGCCCACCGGCGACCTGCACGGCATGAGCAGCGGTGCCCGCGTGGTGCCCCGTGCCGCACCGCGTGTGCCGCCGCGCTTTGGTGTCGAAAACCACCCCTGGCGGCGCAGCGAAGACCGCGGTCTGCACCTGCCCATGGGGGACGGTCTGCTCGGCCGCGTCGTCGACGCGCATGGCCAGCCGATGGACCGCCTGGGCCCCATCGAGCACGTGCATGCAGAACCCATGCAGCGCCGCCCCATCAATGCCATGGACCGCGACCCGGTACGCACGCCGCTGGACACCGGCGTGCGGGCCATCAACGCGCTGCTGACCGTGGGCCGTGGCCAGCGCATCGGCCTCTTCGCCGGCACCGGCGTGGGCAAGAGCGTGCTGATGGGGATGATGGCGCGCTACACCGCCGCCGACGTGATCGTGGTCGGGCTGATCGGCGAACGCGGCCGCGAGGTCAAGGAATTCATCGAAGACATCCTGGAAGCCGAAGGCCGCGCGCGCAGCGTGGTCGTGGCTGCCCCAGCCGACGCGCCGCCGCTGGTCCGCCTGCAGGGCGCGCACTATGCCAGCGCCATTGCCGAGCACTACCGCGACCGCGGTCAGCACGTGCTGCTGCTGATGGACAGCCTGACGCGCTACGCCATGGCGCAACGTGAAATCGCCTTGGCCATTGGCGAACCGCCGGCCACCAAGGGCTACCCGCCCAGCGTCTTCGCCAAGCTGCCGCAGCTGGTGGAACGCAGCGGCAACGGTCTGCAGGGCCAGGGCAGCATCACCGCGTTCTACACGGTGCTGAGCGAAGGCGACGACCAGCAGGACCCGGTCGCCGACGCGGCACGTGGCATCCTGGACGGCCACATCGTGCTGAGCCGCGAACTGGCCGAGGGCGGGCACTACCCGGCCATCGACGTGGAACGCTCCATCAGCCGCGTCATGACGGCCGTGGTCGCGCGTGAACACCAGCAGGCCGCGCGCCGCATGCGCCAACTGTTGAGCAAGGTGAACAAGGCACGCGACCTGATCCAGATCGGCGCCTACCAGCCCGGACACGATGCGGAACTGGACCTGGCCGTGAAGCTGCAGCCGCACATGAACGCGCTGTTGCAGCAGGACATGCACGAACGCGCCGCGCTGGACATGAGCCGCGCGCAACTCATCCGCCTGATGCAGCCCTGAAGCAAGCATGACTCAAGCCCTGACCACCCTGCTGGAAATCGTCGAGCGCGAACGCGACCAGGCTGCCGCTGCACTGGCACAGGCCGAGCGCCAGTTGCTGGCGCAGCGCCAGCAGTGGGAGCAGCTCCAGGCCTACCAGGCCGACTACCTGCAACGCGCCCCGGCCCACGGGGGCCGCAGCGCGCCCATCGAGGTGCTGCGCTGCCACCAGGCCTTCATGGCACGGCTGGACCAGGCCCTTGCGCACCAGCAGCGGGTGCTGAACACCGCAGAGGGCGAAGCCCAGCTGCGCCGGCAGACCTTGCTGCAGTGCGAGACGCGCCTTGCGTCGGTGCGCAAGTTGATGCAGCGCCGCGCCTCCGCCGCCACGCATGCCGCCGACCGCGCCGAGCAGCGCCAGACGGACGAAGCCGCTCTGCAACGCCACTGGCACCGCCGTGCCGTGACGAATTGAGCGCATCCACCGACCCGACTCCAGGACGACCCATGTTCACTACCCTGCCCAGCCTGCCTGCCGTCAGCACACCACCCGCCGCGCCGCCTCCGTCCAGCGCTGCGCCCGTCGACCACAGCGAAGCGTCACGCGCCTTTGCCCGCCAGTTGCAGGAAGCCCAGCGCCAGGACAAGCACGGCGACGCCGCCCCCAAGCAGGACCGCGCCACTCAGCAGGCCGCGTCGCCGAAGGCACCGTCCAGCACCCACAGGACACCGAGCGAAGTGGCCGAGGCCACGCCGCGCAAGACCAGCGGCAAGCCGGAGGCTCCTGCGGACGGCGGCACCGACGCAAGCGCCTCCGGCGACACGTCCATCGCAACCACCGGCCAGGACGCCGCCGCCAGCGAAGCCGGTCCGCAAGACCTGAGCGCCCTGCTGGCCCACTTGCGCGGCCACAGCGCCGAGGCTACCGACACCACGCACGCCCGCGGAGCCGGACGTGCAGCGGCCGGTGACTTCGGGGGAGAAACCTCGGCCCAAGCCGGCAAAGCGGGGCAGGCGGGCGTGGCCGGCATTGGCAGCAAGGCCGACAACGGCCCGGGGCCGGTCGGCGCCGCCGGACTGGACGCCTCGGGCGCCCGGACTGATGCCCTGGCCGCTGCGACCGCAGGTGCCTCGCCTGCGGTTCAAGGCAAGGACACGCGCGGCTTGTTTCAGGAACAGCTGGCTGCAGCCCAGGTGCACGTACAGGAACAGGCCACGAACCCTGACGACAACGCCAAGCAACTGCCCGACGCGTCCACCTTCAGCGCCGCGCTGGCCAGCGCGGCGTCCGCAGCCGCCGCCGTGCCCGCCAGCCCGGCGCACGGCAGCCCCGCCTCGCCGGTGCAGGCCCAGTTGCCTGCCACACCGGGCAGTGCGGAATTTGCGCCCCAGTTGGGCACGAAGATCACCACCTTCGTCCGCGACGGCGTGCAACACGCCCAGTTGCACCTGAACCCGGCCGAGATGGGTCCGGTGACGGTGCAGATCCAGCTGGACGGCCAAGGCGCCCGTGTGCACCTGATGGCCGACCAGGCCCTGACGCGCCAGGCGCTGGAACAGGCCATGCCCGACCTGGCCGGCAGCCTGCGCGAAGCAGGTCTCACCTTGACCGGCGGCGGCGTGTTCCAGCAACCACGACAAGCCAGCAGTGACGCCGGCGGCCAGGACAAGCCTGGCGCAGGCGGCCGAGCCGGCCGCGGTGGGCTTGCTGGCGTGGGTGGCCGCGGCAGCAGCGTGGCCCTGGACACCGGTGCCGACAGCCCGGCCCGCGGCGCGGACAAGCTGCGCCGCCGCGGCGTGGTCGACCTGATCGCCTGACAGGCGTCTGGTGGCCGGTGTTCCCGGCCCTTTTCGCGGCATCGCGCGTGGGGCACGCGCTCAACAATGGCCTTCAGAAGCCGAGCCCTCGTTTCCGACATGAGGCTCGGCCCGCCCGCCTGAAGGAGCCCGAATGTCCGCCGCTGCCGCCGCTGAAGCCCCCCCGCCCGCCAAGGGCAAGAAGAAGCTCATCATGATCCTGGCGATCGTGGGCGTGCTCGTTGCCGGGGGTGGCGGTGCAGCCGTCTTCATGATGAAGAAGAAGGCCGCTGCCGAGGCCGAGGTCGATGCCGAAGAAGGCGGCGCCAGCGAACACGCTGCACCGGCCAAGTCCGCCAAGCACGACCCCAAGGCCGTGCCCGCCTTTGTCCCGCTGGATCCGTTCACCGTGAACCTGGCAGACCGCGACGCCGACCGTTACGCCCAGATCGGCGTGACGCTGGAACTGGACGACCCGCACGTGGCCGACCAGATCAAGAACTACATGCCGGCCATCCGCAACAACATCCTGCTGGCCCTGGCCGACCGCACCGCGGCCGACCTGATGGGTCGCGACGGCAAGACCAAGCTGGCCGAGAAGATCCGCCGCGAAACCTCCAAGGCCCTGGGCGTGGAGGTGGAAGACGAGGAAGCAGCCGCATCCGAAGACGACGTGCACGACAAGCCGGCCGCCAAGTCCGACGCCAAGCCCAAGGGCAAGAAGAAGAAGAAGCAGGCTGCAGCCGCCATGCCGGTGAAGGCTGTGCACTTCTCCAACTTCATCATTCAATAGTCCGTGATCCCCCAAGCTCGCATTCGCTCCCGCCGTCTGCCAGAGGCAGCCGGCCTTCGGGCCGTCCAAGGGGGCCTTTCGCCAGATGTCGGGCAGAGCCCGTCATCGGCTCCTGCTTGATCGGCTGGCCTCGTTGGTGTTCGCCAAATGAATCAACAGATCCTCTCGCAAGACGAAGTCGACGCGCTGCTGCAGGGCATCACCGGCGAAAGCCAGAAGCTCGAGCAGGACGACACGCCGGCCGCCGGCGTGCGCGACTACGACCTCGCCAGCCAGGAACGCATCGTCCGCGGTCGCATGCCGACGATGGAGGTCATCAACGAACGCTTTGCGCGCAACATCCGCATCGGGCTGTTCAACCTGATCCGCAAGAGCCCGGAAGTGAGCATCGGTGGCATCAAGGTGCAGAAGTTCAGCGCCTTCCTGCGCGAGATCGTGGTGCCCACCAACTTCAACATCATGAGCGTGAAGCCGCTGCGTGGCAGCGGGCTCATCGTGTGCGACCCCAGCCTGGTGTTCGCGGTGATCGACGCGCTGTACGGCGGCATCGGCAAGTTCCACACCCGCATCGAAGGGCGCGACTTCAGCCCGACGGAGCTGCGCGTGATCCTGCGCCTGGTGGAAACCATCTGCGCCGAATACAAGCGCGCCTGGACCGGCATCTACCCGGTGGAGCTGGAGTACCAGCGCAGCGAGATGCAGCCGCAGTTCGCCAACATCGCGACACCCAGTGAAATCGTGGTGGCCACGAACTTCACGCTGGAAATCGGCGAGACCACGGGCAGCGTGCACTTCTGCGTGCCCTACAGCACCTTCGAGCCCATCCGCGACGTGCTGTACAGCACCATCCAGGGCGACAGCGCCGAACCCGACCGCCGCTGGGTCAACCTGCTGAAGCAGCAGATCCAGTCCGCCAACGTCGACCTGGTGGCCGAACTGGCTCACGCGGGCGCCACGGTGGAACAGCTGCTGTCCTTCAAGCCTGGCGACTTCATTGAACTGGACCTGGAACCCATGATCCAGGCCAAGGTCGACGGCGTGCCGGTGTTTGACTGCGCCTACGGCACGTCCAACAACCGCTACTCGATCAAGATCGACAAGCTGCTCACAAGCAACCCTGCGTCGTGGATTGGAGATAACTGATGCGCCCAAGCTCACTTCGTTCGCTGCCCCCCGAGGGGGCGCTGGCCGTCCTCGGCACAACCTCCGGAGCCCTCTGACATGTCTGCAGAACCCGAAGGCCAGATGTCCGAAGAGGACAAGATGGCCGCCGAATGGGCCGCCGCGCTGGCCGAATCCAAGCCTGCCGGCGGTGACGACGTCGCCAGTGAAGTGGCCTTCGCGCCCGAGTCCGTGGCGCCGGCGGAGTTCGCCAAGTTCAGCTCCACCCCGGTGGCCGCTGCGGGCAATGACTTGAACATGATCCTGGACATCCCCGTCCAGCTGACCGTGGAACTGGGCCGCACCCGCATCCCCATCAAGCACATCCTGCAACTGGCGCAAGGCTCGGTCGTGGAACTGGAAACCCTGGCCGGCGAGCCGATGGACGTGCTGGTCAATGGCTTCCTGATTGCCCAGGGCGAGGTCGTGGTGGTGAACGACAAGTTCGGCATCCGCCTGACCGACATCGTCACACCCAGCGAGCGCATGCGCCGCTTGTCGAAGATGTGATCCCATGCAACCAGGCATCGGTTCTCTGCTGTGGTTTGTTGCCATCATCGCGGCCATTCCGGTCGCGCTGTGGCTGCTGAAGCGTTCGCCCATGGTGGGCGGCAACCTGCTGCGCCCGGGCACGCCCAGGCCGGTGTCGGTGACCTCATTGGGTGGCCAGAACAAGCTGGTCACCGTGGAAGTCGGCCAGGGCGATGACCGGCTGTGGCTGGTGCTGGGCGTGACGCCACAGGGCATCCGCACCCTGCACACCATGGTGCCGCAGGCCGACGCCGGCGCAAGCCCACCGCAGGCCCCTGCAGCAACCTTCCAGCAGTTGCTGTCACGCTTGAGCGGCAAGCCCTTCACCGGCGGTGGCCATGCGGGCTAGGTCCGGCTTCGCCGCCGCTCTGCTGATGCTGGCTGCCGGTGCGGCATGGGCGCAGCAGCAAGCTGGCAGCCTGCCCTTGGTCATTGGCCAGGGCGCGGGCGGCACCAGCTATTCGGTGCCCATCCAGACCCTGCTCTTCTTCACCGCACTCAGCTTCCTGCCGGCCTTGCTGCTGCTGATGACGGGCTTCACGCGCATCGTCATCGTGCTCAGTCTCTTGCGCCAGGCGCTGGGTACACAGGCCGCGCCGCCCAACCAGGTGATCGTGGGCCTGAGCCTGTTCCTGACCTTCTTCGTCATGCAGGGCACCTTCGACAAGATCTACGAAAAGGCCTACGCGCCCTACGCCGCTGGCCAACTGGCGGTTGACCAGGCGCTGAAAGAAGGTGTGCTGCCGCTGCGCGAGTTCATGCTCAAGCAGACCCGCCAGTCCGACGTGCAGCTCTTCTCCAAGCTGGCCAAGCTGCCTGACGACGTCAAGGGCGCCGACGTGCCCCTGACCGTGCTGGTGCCTGCCTTTGTGACGAGCGAGCTGAAGAGCGCCTTCCAGATCGGCTTCATGATCTTCATCCCCTTCCTCA
The DNA here is from genome assembly GCA_963750785.1 of uncultured beta proteobacterium. Classification (GTDB taxonomy): domain Bacteria; phylum Pseudomonadota; class Gammaproteobacteria; order Burkholderiales; family Burkholderiaceae_C; genus Rubrivivax. The sequence continues at coordinate 81,827 of CAVVSC010000035.1, forward strand.
TCATCGACATGATCGTGGCCAGCGTGCTCATGAGCCTGGGCATGATGATGTTGAGTCCCGTGCTCGTCGCCCTGCCCTTCAAGCTGATGCTGTTCGTGCTGGCCGATGGATGGAACCTGCTGCTGGGTTCCTTGGCCGCTTCATTTGTGACTTAGCTTCATCATGGACGCACAACAAGTTCTGACCGCGGGTCAGCAAGGCCTCTGGATGCTGCTGATGGTGTCGGCACCCATCCTGCTGGTGGTGCTTTCCGTCGGCCTGGTGGTCAGCATCTTCCAGGCGGCCACGCAGATCAACGAAGCGACCTTGAGCTTTGTGCCCAAGGTGGTGGGCGCGGTCGTCGTGCTGGCTGTTGCCGGACCCTGGATGCTGTCCACCCTGGTGGAGTACATCAGGTCGGTGCTGATGGGCATTCCATCGGCCTTGGGGTGAGGGTGGGATTGCAGCCGGGGTCTCGCCCCCGGCGCCGACTCCCTTTCTTTGCCGGTGCAAAGAAAGTAAGCAAAGAGAGCACCTGGGTATGCTGACTTTCACCGAAGCCCAGGTCCTGCAATGGATCACCCCCTTGCTCTGGCCCTTCCTCCGGGCACTGGCACTCTTCACCGCACTCCCCATTCTTGGCACCCGCAACGTCCCCACCCGCGTGCGCATCGGCCTGGCCGCCTTCATCGCCCTCTGCGCGCAACCCAGCCTGGCTGAAGTGCAGGCCGTGCCGCTGGACTCACCACTGGCCCTGCAATTGATCGTCCAGCAGACCGTCATCGGCCTCAGCCTGGGTTTTGCCGTGCGCCTGGTCTTTGCGGCTGTGGAATTTGCCGGTGAAGTCATCGGCCTGCAGATGGGCCTGAACTTCGCCGGCTTCTTTGACCCGCTGTCCGCCGCCAGTGCCACCGCGTCCAGCCGCTTCTTTGGCACCACTGTCGCTTGGCTGTTCATTGTCGGCAACGGTCACCTGCTGGTGGTGGCCGCGCTGATCCAGAGTTTCACGGCCTTCCCGGTCGGGCCCGAGCCATTTGCCTTCCTGCACCAGGTGCAGCCGCAGCGTTGGGGCGCGGAAGTCTTTGCAATGGGGCTGTGGATTGCGCTGCCGCTGGTGACCATGCTGCTGTTCGTGAACCTGGTGCTGGGTGCCATTTCTCGCGTGGCGCCGCAGATCAACATCTTTGCAGTCGGCTTTCCGGTGACCCTGGGGGTGGGTCTGCTCGGTCTGCTCTTGACACTGCCGGCGATGAACACGCCCTTCACGATGACGCTGGAACGGCTGCTCGAACACTTCCGCTGAGCCGATTGCGGGCCCGCGTATCCTGCGGCCCATGACCCGCCAGCGCCTTGTCTGCACCGCCCTGCTCGTCCCCCAGTACGACGAGGCGATCGCCTTCTTCACCCAGGTCCTGCGCTGGCAGGTGCTGCAAGACTCGCGCCTCAGCCCCAGCAAGCGCTGGGTGCTTGTCAGCCCGGGTGCGGGTGACGAGCCTGGCGGCGCCTTGTTGCTGGCCCAGCCGAGCAATGAGGAACAAGCGAAGCAGATCGGTCGGCACGCGGGGGGCCGTGTCGGGCTCTTCCTGCACACCCAGGACCTGGCCGACGACATGGCCCACATGCGTCGGCATGGCGTGCGCTTCCTGGAAGCACCGCGGCACGAGGCCTACGGTTCGGTGGTCGTCTTCCAGGACCCCTGGGGCAATCGCTGGGATCTCATCCAACCGGCCACCCCCACATGACCGAACCTCACTCGACCGACCGACACTCCGCATTGCTCGCCGGTGGTACAGGCCTCATCGGCCGCGAGGTCGCCAAGTCGTGGACCGGGCCTCTGCACCTGCTGGTGCGGAGAGCGGTGGCACCTGCCTCGCCTTCGCAACGTGTGCATGTGGTGGACTTTGCCGCCCTGCCCCCATTGCCGTCCGCCGATATGGCCTTCTGCTGCCTGGGCACGACCATCCGACAGGCCGGTTCGCAGGCAGCCTTCCGCGCGGTGGACCATGACGCCGTGCTGGCCTTTGCCCGCTCGGCGCAGCGTGCCGGCGTCAAGCGCTTCGGCGTGGTGTCGGCGCTGGGCGCCGACGCGCAGTCCAGCGTCTTCTACAACCGCGTGAAGGGCGAGATGGAAGCCGAACTGGGCCGCATCGGTTTTGCCCGCCTGGTGATCGCCCGGCCCTCGCTGCTGGCCGGCGACTGCGCAGCCACGGGCCAGCCCACGCGCTTGGGCGAACGCATCACGCTGGCGCTGACGGCGCCGCTGACGCGATTCATCCCCAAGGCTTGGCGACCGATCCAGGCGGCCGCCGTTGCACGGGCCCTGCAGCTTGCGCTGGCGCAAGACGGGCCCGCAGTGCAGGTGCTTGAATCGGCTCAACTCCAGGAGTTGGGCCGATGCACATCCACTTCCTAGGCGCCGCCGACGGCGTCACGGGTTCCCGCCACCTGGTGGACAGCGCGGGCAGCCGCATCCTGCTGGACTGCGGGCTGTTCCAGGGCTGGAAGCTGCACCGCGAACGCAACTGGGCGTTTCCGCCCGAGCTGCAGCAGCTGGACGCCGTGGTGTTGAGCCACGCCCACCTGGACCACAGCGGTTGGCTGCCTGCGCTGGTCAAACAGGGCTACCGCGGCCCCATCTACGCCAGCCCAGCGACCTGCGCGCTGGCCCAGGTGCTGCTGCTGGACAGCGCGCACCTGCAGGAAGAGGACGCACGCCGTGCCAACAAGTACGGCTATTCGCGACATGAAAAGGCACTGCCCCTGTACACCAGGGCCGACGCGCAGCGTGCGCTGTCGCAGTTCAAGCCGCTGGCGTTCGGGCGCAGCGCAGCAGTGGGCCGCCACCTGCTGACCCTGACGCCCACGGGGCACTTGCTGGGCGCTTGTGCGGTGACGCTGCAGGAGCCCGGCCGTGACGGCAGGCGCCTGGTGTTCTCCGGCGATGTGGGCCGCCAGAACGACCTGCTGATGCCGCCACCGGAGCAGATCCGCCGCGCCGACGTGCTGATCGTTGAAAGCACCTACGGCAACCGCGTGCACCCTTCGGAAGATGGCGCAGCACGGCTGGCCGACATCATCGTGCGCACCGCGGAACGCGGCGGTTCGGTCCTGATGCCGACCTTCGCGGTGGGCCGTGCGCAGGCGCTGCTGCTGGTGCTGCAAAGGCTGCGGCGCAGCGGCGCCATTCCGGGGCAGCTGCCCATCTTCCTGGACAGCCCCATGGCCGTGGCCGCCACGGCCCTGTACCGGCAGTACAGCAGCCTGTTGCGCGCGCCACCACGCGAACTGCGCGGCCTGACCGACGGCGTGCGCATGGTAGAGACGCTGCAGCAGAGCCAACGCCTGGTGTCCTCGCGCTTCCCGGCGGTCATCCTGTCGGCCAGCGGCATGGCCACCGGCGGGCGCGTGTTGCACCACCTGAAGCACCTGGCGCCAGACCCCCGCCACAGCGTCGTCTTTGCGGGTTTCCAGGTCGGCGGCAGCCGCGGCGCGCGCCTGCTGGCCGGTGAACGCGAGGTCAAGATCCACGGCGAGATGGTCCCGGTGCGGGCCGAGATCCATCAGTTGCCTGGCTTCTCGGGCCATGCCGACCAGCTGGAGCTGATGCAGTGGCTGGAAGGCTTCCAGCAGGCGCCTTCGCAAACCTTCGTTGTGCACGGCGAACCGGACGCCGCCGATACCTTGCGCGCTACTATCCAGAACCACCTGGGCTGGTGCGTGCGCGTGCCGGCCTACGGCGAAACCGCCGAAGCCTGAGACCTCAGACGAAGACGCCTTGGCGCAGCCACTTGGTGGCGACCCATTTTTCGCCAGCCAACACCGGCGCGCCGCCATGCAAGGTCTTGGTGCTGGGGTGGGCGCGGTCGTAACTGAAGAAGACCGCGTTGCCGCGCACAGGGGCCACTTCCAGGCCGACGTCGGGGAAAGTCGTGCCGCCGCCGCCTTCGGGTGTGTTCAGGTACATCACCAGCGTGCCCACGCGCTGACCGCCACGCTGCAGGATGCGTGGTGTGCCGGCCTGCGCCGGGTCGAAGTAGTCGTGGTGCGGCCTGTATTCCGCGCCGGGCCGGTAGCGCAGCACCTGCAAACCTTCACCGTGGTCCACGGGCCAGCCCAGCAGGTCGGCAATGCGCTGTTCCACGCGGCGGATCAGGCCGTGCTCGCCGCGCTCGAAGAACATGCCGTCGCTGGTGCGCGCGTCATTGACTTCGCTGCCACCGGTCTCGTTCTGCACCGTTTCTGAACGGGCCAGCCGCGGCCGGGCCAAGTCCATGATCCCTTTGCATTCGTCGTCCGTCAGCAGGCCGCCGAAGACGATCACACGCGGGTGTTTCATCAGCGTGAGGATCTTCACCTCGTGTGCGTCAACGGTGATGCTGGCCGGCTGACCCTGCAGCGCCGGTTCTGGCACCTGGCTGGGCGCGGGCAGCTCTTCTTCGGCCACGGCCGCCGGGTCACCCAAGGTGGACAGGTGCTCGCGCAGCGTCTGCTCCATGGCCTTGATGGCGACGTCTTCATTCCAGCCGCTGGCCTTCATGGATTCGATGACATCCTGCGGGCGGCAACCGGCCTCGGCCTGGTCGATGATCCAGCGGCGCAGCTCCGGGGTGATGATTTGGGCGGTGGTGGTCGACATGGCCGTGATTTTGGCTCAGCCCGCAAGCTGCGACATAAACTCGGGGTGAGGAGATCCGTGCGCTGATGAAGAGCAAGAAGAACGCCGTCGGTCGGGTCCTGGCCACCCAAAAGGCCAGCAAGGCAAGGGCAGCGATCGGCGCCGGTGAGAACGTCACCCTGGGAATGGTTGCGAAGGCCGCTGGCGTCTCCCCCAGCACCGTTTCCCGCATCCTGAACGGCACCGCGGTGGTCGCCGACGAAAAGCGGCAGGCCGTGGATGAGGCCATCGCCACGCTGGGCTTCGTGCCCAACCCCGTGGCACGCGGCCTGGCGGGCGGACGCACGCTCAGCGTGGGCGTCCTGACGCAGTCCATCGACAGTCCGTTCTACGGTGGCGCCCTGGGCGGCATCGAAGACACGCTCTCGGCTGCGGGTTACAGCCCCTTGTTCGTCAGCGGGCACTGGAACGCCGCGCACGAAGCGCGTGGCATCGAAGTCCTTCGCTCACGCCGCGTGGACGGCATCATCATCCTCACCGGCCGCCTGAGCGACGCTTCGCTCGTCACGCTGTCGCAAAGCCTGCCCGTGGTGGTGACCGGACGCACACTGAAGGCCCATCGCCTGGCTTCCTTGAATTTCGACAATTTCGAGGGCGGCCGCCTGGCCACTCACCACCTGTTGCAGCTGGGCCACCGCCGTATCGCCTTCATCTCTGGCGACACGCGCCACCCGGACGCCAGGGATCGCCATCGCGGCTACCGCTCGGCCCTCGAAGCGGCAGACGTGCCCTACGACCCGGCCCTGGTCCTGCCCGGCAACTACACCGAAGAAAGCGGTCGCCTGGCGCTGGAAAGGCTGATGGACAGCCGCGTCCCCTACACGGCCATCTTCGCTGCCAATGACCAGATGGCCTTTGGTGCCGCCCTGGGTCTGCATCGTCGCAAGATGCGCGTGCCGCAGGACGTGTCCCTGGTCGGCTTTGACGACGTGGCCGGCGCGCTTTTTTCCATCCCGCCATTGAGCACCGTGCACCACCCGGTGGTGGAACTGGGGCAGTTGGCGGCGCGCGCCATGCTGCAGTTGCTGGCTGGCGAGACACCCGAATTGGGCCTGCCGGCGCCGCGCTTCATCGTCCGCGAGTCCACGCGCAATCTCGGCTGATCCCCCGGTCGAGCCCGGCCAAGAGCCGGTTCACGCGGCCGTCGCACGCGCGTCCGCACTTACCCTTGATTGACAGCTGGGGAGCGGGTCCTTAAAGTTTGAAAGCGCTTTCACAGGCAGCCAGGCGACACCACTTGCCGGCCTGTCGCGTCTGCACGCCGCCATGGACCCACTTCAAACGCTCACCCGCCGCCGCGCCACCCAGGGACTCGCCGCTCTCACGCTGAGCCCGGCCCTGCCCGTGTCGGCCGCGACGCGGCGCGCGCTGACGGTGGCCGCTTACCCCGCCGTGGACAAGATCGTGGAAGCCGCCATTCCGGCCTGGAAGCAGCGACACCCCGACGTGGACATCAAGGTCGTGAGCCGTCAGTTCGCGGACCACCACACCGCCATGACCACGGCCCTGTCCACCAGCTTCTACCTGCCCGACGTCATGGCGCTGGAAGTGGCCTATGTGGGCCGCTTTGCCCAGGGCGGCGGCCTGGAGGATCTGGCCCAGCCGGCCTTCGGGATCCGCCGCTTCGAATCGCAATTCGTGCCCTTTGCCATGCGGCAGGCCACCAGCCGCAGCGGCCGCATCGTGGCGGTGCCCACGGACATCGGCCCCGGCACGCTGCTGGCCCGCACCGACATCCTGGAGAAGGCCCAGGTCAGCGAGGCCGAACTTGTCCAGACCTGGGACAGCTATGTCGCCGCCGGCACGAAGATCAAGCAAGCCACGGGCGCTTACCTGCTGGCCCATGCGCGGGACATCAAGGACATCGCCATCCGCATCGGCGTGAAGCCTGGTGAAGGGCTGTACTTCGACAAGGATTCCCAAGTCCTGGTGAACACGTCGCGCTTTGAACGGGCCTTCGAACTGGCCCGCCAGGTGCGCAGCCGCGGGCTGGACGCCAAGGTCTCGACCTGGAGCAACGAATGGAGTGAAGGCTTCAAGCGCGGCACCCTGTCCACCCAGCTCACCGGTGCATGGCTGGCCGGCCACCTGAACAACTGGCTGGCGCCCAACACCAAGGGCCGCTGGCGTGCCCTGCAACTGCCCGAACGGAGCTACGCGGCGTTCGGTGGCACCTTCCTGGCCATGGCGCGCGGCGCCCCGGCCGAGAACAAGGGCCTGGCCTGGGAGCTGATCCAGTTGCTGTCGCTCAACCGCGACCTCCAGCTGCAGGCCTTCAAGTCTCAGGACGCCTTCCCGGCACTCGTCTCCACCTACGACGACGCCTTCTTCGAACAGCCCATTCCCTTCCTGGGCGGCCAACAGGCCCGCGTGCTGTGGCGCGAAGCCACGCGCCACATCCAGGCCGCGACGGTGCACAAGCAGGATGCCTTTGCCGGCGAGGTGATCGACACCGAACTGGACAAGGTGCTGAACCACGGCAAGGCGGTCGCCACCGCCCTGGCTGACGCCGCGCGGCTGCTGGAAAAGCGCGCGCGCCGCTGAACGAGGCTCCCCATGAAGCTGCCCGCCTCTCTGCGCCTGTCACCCCGCTGGACGCCCTACGTGCTGCTGAGCCCGTTCGTCATTCTCTTCCTGGTGTTCGGAATGTTCCCGCTGGTGTTCTCGCTCTATCTGGCTTTTCAGACCTGGGAGCCCACCAGCGGCCTGGATGCCATGCAGTTCGTGGGCCTGGACAACTTCGTGTTCTCGCTGCAGGACGAGTGGTTCTGGAAGAGCCTGAAGAACACCACCTGGCTCGCCGTGGCCAGCGGCGTGCCGCAGCACCTGGTGGCCATTCCCCTGGCGGTGTTCATCCACACCAGCTTCAAGAAGCTGCGCAACGGCGTGGTCGGCGCGTACTTCCTGCCCTACATCACCAGCACAGTGGCCATCGCCATCATGTTCAGCAGCCTCTTCAGCACCGATTACGGCATCGTCAACACCGCGTTGCGCAGCCTGTTCGGCATGGAGAACATCGACTGGCTCAACACACCGGAAAACATCAAGCCCGCCATTGCCATGATCGTCTTCTGGCGCTACGTGGGCTTCAACGTGGTGCTGTACCTGGCCGCGCTGCAGACCATCCCGAAGGACCTCTACGAAGCCGCCACCATGGACGGCGCCGGCCGCCTGCAGCAGTTCTTCCACATCACGCTGCCCAGCCTGAAGCCGATGATCTTCTTTGGCGTCACCTTGTCCGTCATTGGCGGGCTGCAGTTGTTTGAAGAGCCCTTCATCCTGACCGGCGGCCGCGGCGGTTCGGACCAGGCCGGCATGACGACGGCCATCTACCTCTACCGCATGGCCTTCGACTTCAATGACTTTGGCGCGGCCAGCGCCATGTCCTGGTTGCTGTTTGTTGTCGTGGTCCTGTTGACCTGGCTGACCAACCGCGCCTTCAAGCCCAAGGGCGGTGCAGCATGAACAAGGACCGCCTCGCACCCTGGGCCGCCTACGTCATCGTGGGCATCGGCAGCCTGATCATGCTGGCCCCGTTCTACTTCATGTTCGTCTTCGCGACGCAGTCGCGGACGCAGATCTTCAGCCTGCCCCCGCCCATGTGGTTTGGCGACGACTTCCTCGGCAACCTGAAGATCCTGACGGACCGCATTCCCTTCTGGCGCAACCTGGGCTGGAGCCTGTATGTGGCATTGCTGTCCACGGTGCTGACCTTGCTCTTCTGCAGCATGGGTGGATACGCCTTCGCGTGCTTCGACTTCCGCTTCAAGAACGCCATGTTCGGCTTCGTCATGGCCACCATGCTGCTGCCCAGCTTCATGAACATGATCCCCACCTTCATGATCATGGACGTGCTGGGCTGGATCGACCAACCCCGAGCGCTGTACCTGCCGGGTGCGGCCAGCGCCTTCGGCATCTTCCTGATGCGGCAGTTTGTGCAGACCTCGGTGCCCAAGGACCTGATCGAGGCCGCGCGCATGGACGGCTGCAACGAAATGGGCATCTACTGGCGCATCGTGCTGCCACTGCTCAAGCCCGCCCTGGGCACGCTGGGCTTGATCACCTTCATCGCCAGCTGGAACAACTTCATCGGTCCTCTGATCGTCATGCGCAGCCCCGATATGTACACGCTGCCGCTGGCCCTGCGCAGCCTGCAAAGCCCCGTCGACACCGAATGGGGTGCACTGATGACCGGCTCTGCCATCGCGACCATTCCACTGGTGGTTCTTTTCGTGCTGTCCTCGCGCCAGCTCATCGCAGGCCTGACGGCCGGCGCGGTGAAGTGATGCGCGCCTGATCCCTTGCAGATCCCCTGCCATGACCTTTGCCATCCCGCCCGAGACCTTGGCCGCCTTCCCGCAGAACTTTGTCTGGGGCGTGGCCACCAGTTCCTTCCAGATCGAAGGTGCCGCCCGTAAGGGCGGCAAAGGCCCCAGCATCTGGGACCGCTTCTGCCGCGTGCCCGGCGCCATTGCCGACGCCAGCGACGGCGACGTGGCCTGCGACCACTACCACCGGCTGGACGAAGACCTGGACCTCATCGCGGACCTCGGTGTGGATGCCTACCGGTTCTCGGTGTCGTGGCCGCGCGTGCAGCCCACAGGTGCTGGCGCCTGGAACCCTGTGGGCCTGGCGTTCTACGAACGCCTGGTGGACGGCCTGCTGGCCCGTGGCGTGCAACCCTACCTGACCTTGAACCACTGGGACCTGCCGCAAGGCTTGCAGGAACGTGGCGGCTGGGCGGCGCGCGACACGGTGCACCGCTTCGTGGACTACGCCACGGGCATGACGCGCCACCTGGGTGACCGCGTGCGGGCCATCACCACCCACAACGAACCCTGGGTCATCGCGCACCTCGGCCACGAGACGGGCATCTTCGCGCCCGGCATCAAGGACCGTGCGACCGCCATCCAGGTGTCGCACCACCTGCTGCTCAGCCACGGACTGGCGATGCAGGCCTTGCGCGCGCAAGGCGGCACAGCCGACCTCGGCATCGTGTTGAACCTTTCGCCCATCGGCCCGGCCACGGACAGCGAAGCAGACAAGGCGGCCGCGCATTTGGAAGATGGCCGCCTGGTGCGCTGGTACATGGACCCGCTGTTCCAAGGCGAATACCCGGCCGATGTGCTGGAACACCTGGGCGCTGACGCGCCGCAGGTGGAAGCCGGCGACATGGCCGCCATCACAACGCCCATGGACTTCCTGGGCATCAATTACTACACGCGCGGCGTGGTCAGCGCCAGTGGCGAATGGGACGTGAGGAACAGCGGCAACGCGCTCACCGACATGGGCTGGGAGATCGTCCCGCTCGGCCTGACCGAACTGCTCACGCGGCTGCATCGCGACTGGAAGGTACCACCGCTTTTCGTGAAGGAAAACGGGGCCGCCTTCCGCGACGTGCTGGTCGGTGGACAGGTGCACGACGCCGACCGCACCGACTACATCGCGCGCCACATTGCGGCGGTGGGCGACGCGCTGCGCCAGGGCGTGCCCATGGCGGGCTACATGGTGTGGAGCCTGATGGACAACTTCGAGTGGGCCAGCGGCTACGACAAGCGCTTCGGCATCGTCTACACCGACCACGCAACGCTCGAACGAATCCCCAAGGACAGCGCGCGCTGGTACCGCGACTTCCTGCGTCAGCAGCGCGCGCAGCGCCAGGCCGCAGCCTTTGAACCTTTGGAGGTGTGAGATGGGCTCGGTAACGCTGAAGGGCATCAAGAAGAGCTACGGCGCGGTGGACGTCATCAAGGGCATCGACCTGGAGGTGAACGACGGCGAGTTCCTGGTCTTTGTCGGCCCCAGCGGCTGCGGCAAGAGCACCACGCTGCGCATGATCGCCGGGCTGGAAGGCATTTCCTCGGGCGACCTGCTGATTGACGGGCAGCGCGCCAACGACATGCGACCCGCCGACCGCGGCGCCGCCATGGTGTTCCAGAGCTACGCGCTCTACCCACACATGACGGTCGCCGACAACATGGGCTTCGCGTTGAAGATGTCGGGCGTCGGGAAGCTCGAACGCGCGCAGCAGGTCTGTCGCGCGGCCGAGATTCTGCGCATCACCGAACTGCTGCAGCGTTTCCCGAAGGAACTGTCGGGCGGGCAGCGCCAGCGCGTGGCCATTGGCCGCGCAATCGTGCGCAAGCCCAAGGTCTTTCTCTTCGACGAACCGCTGTCCAACCTGGACGCGGCGCTTCGCGTGAACATGCGCATCGAGCTCAGCCGCCTGCACAAGGAACTGGGCACCACGATGATCTACGTGACGCACGACCAGGTGGAGGCCATGACCATGGGCGACCGCATCGCCGTGTTCCACAAGGGCCACGTGGAGCAGATCGGTGCGCCCATGGCGTTGTACGAACGGCCTGCCAATGAATTCGTGGCCGGCTTCATCGGCGCGCCGCGCATCAATCTCGTCGACCGGCCGGCCGCCGGTGCACCCGCTGCCCACCAGCAGCTGTGGGACGTGCTGGCCGTTCAGGCCCCAGCCTCCGTGCAGCGCATGGGCCTGCGTCCCGAACACCTGACGGTGGCCGCCGTTGGCACCGGCGTGCCGGCGCAAGTGGAACTGGCCGAGCACCTGGGTGACTCGTCGATCCTGCACCTGCGGGTAGAAGGCGTGACCGACCTGCTCAGTGCCAAGGTCGGCACAGGGCACCAGCGTGTGGAAGCTGGTGCTGCCGTGGGCGTCCTGCCCGACGCCGCCTGGGCGCTGGGTTTTGGTGCTGACCAGCGCCTGGTCGCCTGAAGCCAATGGCCCGCCGCAAGGGCTGGACCCTGGTCTGGCGCGACGAGTTCGAAGGCACGCAAGTCGACCGCAGCAAGTGGGATTTCGACCTGGGCAATGGCTTCTTCGACTACAAGAACCATGTCTGGGTCCCCGGCTGGGGCAACGGAGAACTGCAGTACTACACCGACGCGCCCAACAACGCGCAGGTGAAGGACAGCGTGCTGACCATCCGCGCAGTGAAGGAGTCCTTGCACGGCTGCGGCTACACCTCGGCGCGGCTGAAGACGCGCCGGCGGGACGGCACGGCGCTTTTCACCACGCTTTACGGCCGCGTGGAGTTCCGCGCCCAGGTGCCCTGGGGCAAGGGCCTATGGCCGGCCTTGTGGATGCTGGCGCAGGAAGACCGCTATGGCGGCTGGGCTGCCAGCGGCGAGATCGACCTGATGGAGATCGTGGGTGACAGGCCGCATGAGGTGCTCAACAGCCTGCACTTCGGATCGGTCCATCCAGGGCGGTCGCTGCTGACGCATGTGCACCGGCTGCCGGGCGGCAGCACGGTGACCGACTGGCACACCTACGCGGTGGAGTGGGAGCCGGGCGAGATCCGCTTCTACGTGGACGAGGTGCTCACCAGCCAGCGAACCCACTGGTGGAGTTGCAGCCGCCTGGTCGACGGCCAGGGCGCGGAGCCGCGCGGCCCAAGCGACATCCACCCCTGGCCCGCGCCTTTTGACCAGCCCTTCTATCTTCTGATGAACGTGGCCGTCGGCGGCAACTTTCCCGGCGTGCCCGAACCGCACACCGCATTCCCGGCGGAATTGCGGGTGGACTATGTGCGCGTGTACCACCGGGTGGGCGGCGTGGGCGACACGCGTCCCCGCGGCCGCGGCCGCATGCCCTGGCACCAGAAACGCTGAAGGAGCCACCGTGTCCCGACCTGCAAGTTCGCCCACGGCTCATGCGCCTACCCGCGCCGCAAGCGACCTGCCTGAGGCACCTGGCGCAGCGGCGCAAGGCAGCTCGGCCGCAGCTGTCCCCTTGGTCGCCAGGCACCCCACCGCGGTGTCAGCAGGCAGCGCCTGGTCCGCACCGGGCCTGGTCGCCTCACCGGCCGCCGTGCCGCACGCACTCCGCACGGCCTTCCACGCGCAGCTGCAGCGCGGCGTGCACGGCCTGTGCTTCAGCCCCTACCTGCAGGGCCAGCAACCCGGCTCGCAAGTCAGCCCGGCGCAGATCCGCGCGCGTCTGTCCCTGATCCAGCCCCACACCCGTTGGGTGCGCAGCTTCAGTTGCATCGAGGGTCACGAGCACACGCCCCGCATTGCGCACGAAATGGGCCTGAAGACGCTCGTTGGCGCCTGGCTCGGCGCGGATGAGGCCATCAACGACCGGGAGATCCAGGGCGCGATCGATCTGGCCCGCGCCGGCCATGCCGACATCGTGGCCGTCGGCAACGAGGTGCTCTTGCGCGAAGATCTGGACGAAGACGCGCTGCTGGCCCAGATCCAGCGTGTGAAAGACGCCCTGCCCGGCGTGCCCGTGGGCTATGTCGACGCCTACTACCTCTTCGAACTGCACCCGCGCGTCACCGCCGCCTGCGACGTGGTGCTGACCAACTGCTACCCCTTCTGGGAAGGCTGCCCGCGCGAAGCTGCGCTGACCTATATGCAAAGCATGCTGGCACGCACCCGTGCGGCTGCGCCGGGCAAGCGCATCGTCATCAGCGAAACCGGCTGGCCCGACCAGGGCAGCCCCTTCCACGGCGCCGTGCCCTCCACCGAAGGCGCCATGCGCTACTTCGTGGACAGTCAGCGCTGGGCCGACGCAGAAGGCATCGAACTCTTCTATTTCGCCGCCTTCGACGAAGCCTGGAAGGTGGGCGCCGAAGGCGACGTCGGTGCCTTCTGGGGACTGTGGAACAAGGACGGGTTGCCGAAGTTCGCATGAGCGCACCGCTGCAATTGCCGCCACTGCCATCAGGCCCAGGCATCTGCTATTCCGGCTACCGCCACGGCCAGAGTCCCGGCAGCCGCATCTACCCGAGCCCGGCGCAGATCCGCGAAGACCTGCACCTGCTGGCGCCACATTGGCAATTCCTGCGCCTCTACGACTGCAGCCCGCACGCCGAACGCGTGCTGCAGGTGATTGCCGAAGACGGACTGCACTTCCGCGTGCTGCTCGGCGGCTACCTGGCTGCCGAAGTCAGCAACCCGGGCTGCCCATGGGGAGCGGCCTTCAGCGACGCGCAGCTGCAAGCCAACCACCGGGAAAACGAGAGCGAGATCAGCCGCCTGGTGGCTTTGGCGCAAGCCCACGAAGACACGGTTTTCGCCGTGGCCGTGGGCAACGAAGCCACGGTGGACTGGACCGATCACCTGGTGCCCGTGCCTCGCATGGTGGAACTCGTGCGGCGCGTGAAGTCCGCTGTGCGCCAGCCCGTCACCTTCTGCGAGAACTACGTGCCCTGGCAGGACAAGCTGCTGCCACTGGCGCTTGAGCTGGATTTTGTGTCGGTGCACACCTACCCGCTGTGGGAGTACCAGCCCGTGGAGCAGGCCCTGGCCCACACGCAAGCCAACCTGGCCGCCGTGGCGCGCGCATTGCCCGGCAAGCCACTGGCCATCACCGAAGCCGGCTGGGCTACGCGCAGCAACGGGCGCGGCATGCACGCACCGGCCGCCAACGAAGTGCAGCAGGCGCAATACCTGCGTGAACTGCTGCCCTGGGCCCGCCAGGCGCAATTGCTGTGTTTTGTGTTCGAGGCCTTCGACGAACCCTGGAAGGGGTCGGCTGACCCCCTGGAACCCGAAAAGCATTGGGGCCTGTACACCGTGGACCGGCAGCCCAAGCTGGCCGTGAAGGATTGGCATGCCGCACAGACTTCCTGAGCGGGCCTGGCGCCGCGCTGCACTGGCCTGCGCGCTGCTGGCACTGGGTGCGTGCGGCGGAGGCGGCGGCGATGCAGCGCCTGCGGCCAGCGCGCCCACACCATCGCCTGCGCCGGTCCCTGGACCGGCTCCGGTTCCCGTTCCGGCCCCGGCGCCCTCGCCCGTTGCCGCCGGGCTGCCGGCCGGCTACCGCCTGGTCTGGTCCGATGACTTCGACACCGATGGCCTGCCCGACACCAACCGCTGGGTCTACGACACCGAGCGCAACCGCCTGGGTTGGTACAACAACGAACTGCAGTACTACGCGGCGGCACGCTTCGAGAACACCCTGGTCACGGGCGGCCGCCTGCGCATCACCGCGCGGCGCGAATCACTCAGCACTGCGGCCGACTGGGGCGGCCAGCGCTACACCTCCGCCCGCCTCATCAGCCGCGGCAAGGCGCAGTGGACCTACGGCTTCTTCGAGATCCGCGCCAAGCTGCCCTGCGGCCACGGCACCTGGCCGGCGATCTGGACGCTGGGCTCAGGCGGCGTGTGGCCTGATGACGGCGAGATCGACATCCTGGAACAGGTGGGCAGCAACCCGAGCCGCGTCTTCGGCACCGTGCACACGCTGCAAAGCGGCGGCACCGGCACCGGCGGCGCCATCCAGGTGCCCGACGCCTGCACCGCCTTCCACGACTACCAGCTGCTGTGGACGCGCGACGAGATCAGCATCGGCATGGACGGCACCACCTACTACCGCTACGCCAATCCGCGCAGCGGCCGCAGGACCTGGCCTTTTGATGCGCCGCAGTTCCTGCTGCTGAACATTGCCATCGGCGGCACCTTGGGTGGCACGGTGGACGACACGGTCTTCCCTGTGACGATGGAGATCGAGCACGTGCGGGTGTGGCAGGCGCCCTGAAGTGCCCACGGCGCGGTGGACAAGCGCAGCGGCCCACGCATCACCGAGGTCGCGCACGTGCCCGCGCACCCGCGCCAGCCTTGGGCGGGTCACGCAACAGCTCCTGCATCAGCATGCGTACCAGCTCCAGAGCCGGCGGCTCGGTACGGCGGCGCAAGGTCACCAGCCCGAAGCGTGCCGTGGCGGCCAGCACCGGCTGCAGTTGCAGTTCCACCAGGTCGGGCGCGGCCGCTCGGATGGCCAGCAGCACCGCGTCGCTGTGCCGCGCCACGTCCACAAGGCTCGGAATCTCCTCACAGCGCAGGCTTACACAGGCGTCCGGGTGAGCCTCGGGCCCGTAGCACTCCACCAACACGCGGGCCACTTCGTCTGACAGGGGCGTGGAAGCCACGGGGAAGTCCAGCAAGGCCTGGAAGCGCAGCGGCCCCTTGCGACGCGCCAGCGGGTGGCCACGGCGGACCAGGAAGGCGCCGCTCATGGTGTGCAGCCACTGCGTGTGCAGGTCGGGTGCCGGGCGCAGGGAGCGCGCGTCCACCACCAGCGCATCCAGTCGCCGGTCGCGCAAGGCCTGGGCCAGCATGTCCGTGCCGCCGCGCGCCAGCTCCAGCCGCAGCCGAGGCCGCTCCTGGGCGACCTTCAACAGCAGCGGCGTCATCAACATGGCGCCGGGACCCGACCCCAGGCCGATGCGCAACAGCCCTTCCATCCCGTCACCGGACTCCCGGCTTCGTGTGCGCAAGTCGTCGGCGGCCTGCACCAGCTCGCGTGCGCGGGCCACGGCATCGCGCCCGAACGGCGTGAGCTCGCTCTGGCGGCCGATGCGGTCGAAGAGGGGCTGCCCCAGCTCGCCCTCCAACGCCTGGATGCTTCGGCTCAGCGCAGGCTGGGTCAGGAACAGCAACTCGGCCGACTTGCTGAAGGAACCGGTCTGGGCCAGGGAGAGCAGGTGGCGCAGTTGGACGAGGGTCATCGTGTGGCCTCCAGAAATTTGTGCTTCAAACTCATGGTAATCGCGAAAACAATGCATTGGACTTGAAAGCGGCCGGCTCCTACATTGCGCCAGCCCTGCGGCCCCAGGCCGGCAGCCCGCGCCCGCCCACCAAGGACTTCCCATGCACCTGCCCGCCCCCTTGCGTTCATTGGCCCTGGCCTGCGGCCTGCTGGTCTGCGTCGGCACCGCCTTCGCCCAGGCCTACCCCAGCAAGCCGGTCAACCTGATGGTTCCCTACCCGGCTGGTGGCCCGTCGGACGCCATTGCGCGCATCTTCAACACCGCGCTGGGCAAGGAACTCGGCCAGCAGGTGCTGGTGGAAAACCTGGGCGGCGTGAGCGGCGCGCTGGCCGCACAGAAGGTGCTGGCCGCGCCGGCCGACGGCGCGTACATCTTCCAGGGATCGCCCAACGAGGTGATCCTGTCGCCGCTGGCCAATGCCGCGGTGAAGCTCAAGACTGAAGACTTCCGTCTGGTGCACCCGGTGGCCGACGCGGTGATGGTCTTCGTGACGCGCAAGGACCTGCCGGTCAACAGCGTGGACGAACTCATCGCGCTGGCGCACAAGTCCGCCGACAAGCCGCTGACCTATGGCAGCGTGGGCATCGGCTCGCTCTACCACCTGATCCTGGAAAACGTGCAGGCGCTCACCGGCATCAAGCTGGCCCACGTGCCCTACAAGGGCAATGCGCCGCTGCTCACCGATATTGGCGGCGGCCAGATCGACTTTGCTGTGCTCGTCTACAGTGCCGGCATGGGAGCCTTGGCCGAGCAGGGGCGGCTCAAGGTGCTCGCCCAGTTGGGCGCACAGCGCTCGGAACTGCTGCCGAAGGTGCCCACGGCCAGCGAGGGCCAGGCGCTGAAGAACTTCTCGTACAAGATCTGGACCGGCTTCATGGTGCCCAGGAACACGCCGGAAGCCGTGGTCACCAAATTGCACGCCGCCATCGGCAAGACCCTGCTGGACCCGACGGTGCGCGCCCAGCTCACCGCCCAGACCCAGGTGGTGGCCGCGCCCATGAGCCTTGCGGATTCGGCCCGTTTCTTTGATGCCGAGACCGCACGCTACCGCGCCATTGCCAAGCAGATCCACCTGCAGCCGCAGTGAAGGTCGCGGGCCTGGCATGACCTTCTAGAATCCCGACCCTGCAGGAGAGCGCTGCGGCACGCGAGTGCCGCAGCCACCGAAGGCGCAAACTCCCATGAACGCTCAGGTCCCGTACTGCACACCACCATTGCCGTCTGGAGAGCCTTCACATCCGTGAAGCGCCGAAGGAGCAAGGCCAGGAGAAGCCCTCCTGCGCCGAATCTCTCAGGTACCAAGGACAGGGGGAGCGGCCCGCACACGAATGCCCACGCGTCGTGTGCGCCACCCTTGTCCTGGAAGCGATCCCATGAAAGTCATCGTTCTCGGCGCCGGCCTGCTCGGTGTCACCTCGGCCTATTTCCTGCGCCAGCAGGGCCATGAAGTCACCGTGATCGACCGCCAGGCCTCGCCTGCCGCGGAAACCAGCTTCGCCAACGGCGGGCAGATCTCGGTCAGCCACGCCGAGCCCTGGGCCAACCCCAGCGCACCCTTGAAGGTGCTGAAGTGGCTGGGCAAGGAAGACGCGCCGCTGCTGTTCCGCATCCGCGCCGACATGCGGCAGTGGTTGTGGGGCCTGCAGTTCCTGCGCGAATGCACGCCGGCGCGCACGCGCCACAACATCGAGCAGATCGTGCGCCTGGGCACCTACAGCCGCGACACACTGCAGCAGCTGCGCCGCGACATCGGCATCCACTACGACGAGCGCACGCAGGGCATCCTGCACTTCTACACGAGCCAACAGGAATTCGACGGCGCTGAAGCCCCGGCAGCCCAGATGCGCGCCCTGGGGTGCGACCGCCGCGTGATCTCCGCCGACGAAGCCGTGAAGCTGGAGCCCGCGCTGCGCCACATCCGCCCACAACTGGCCGGCGCCACCTACACCGCCGAAGACGAGTCCGGCGACGCCAACCGCTTTGCGCGCGAACTGGTCCGGCGCTGCGCAGCCGACGGCGTGCAGTTCCTGATGAGCCACACCGTGACCGCGCTGCGCGAAGCCGGCGGCAGCATCGACCACGTGGAAGCCACCGACAGCGAGGGCCGCTTCCAGCGGCTGCGGGCCGACGCCTACGTGCTGGCCATGGGCAGCTTGAGCCCTCTCTACGCGCAGCCGCTGGGCATCTCGCTGCCCATCTACCCGGCCAAGGGCTACTCGGTCACCATGCCGGTGAAGGACGCGTCCATGGCGCACCAGGTGTCACTGACCGACGACGAGTACAAATTGGTCTTCTCGCGTCTGGGCAGCCGGCTGCGCATTGCCGGTACGGCCGAACTCAACGGCTACGACCGCGACCTCAACCGCGTGCGCTGCGAGGCCATCGTCAAGCGCGTGGAAGCGTTGTTCCCCGGCGCGGGCGACAGCAGCCAGGCCCAGTTCTGGACCGGCCTGCGACCGGCCACGCCCAGCAACGTGCCCATCATCGGCCGCAGCAAGCTGCCCAACCTGTTCCTGAACACGGGCCACGGCACGCTGGGCTGGACGCACGCCTGCGGCTCGGGCAAGAGCATTGCCCGCATCGTGAGCGGGCAGACGCCGGAAGTGGACTTCGCCTTCGCCGGGCGCTGAAACCCGGCTCGGCGCTGCGCGTCAGGCTGGCGATGCGTCCACGTAAGTGGCCATCGCCCGCGCCGGCAGTTCGGCCGCGTGGGCCACGCCGTCCAGCACCAGCGAAAACGGCAGTGGCAGGTCCGTGCGGTTCAGGGCCACCACGGCCAGGGTGCCGTCGGGGTTGCGGAACGCGGTGCACTCCAGCGCCTCGCGGCTGGCCGCACAGAGCACGCGCTGCGCACCGGGCCGGATGAAGCGTGTGAAGTGGCCGATGGCCCAGTAGCTGGCCTGGTGCTGCACCTGGCCCGTCGTGCGGTCGGCCAGCAAGGGCGCGCTGCAGAAATTGCCGACGTGGTTGGGGCCGCCCGCCTCGTTGAGCAGCAGGTTCCAGTCGATCCAGCCCACGGTCCAGCGGTTGAGGTCGTTGATGATGGACCGCGCATAGCGCTCGCCCGGCGCCCACTCGCCCGTGTGCGGGCCGCCTTCCTGGCAGCCTTCGGTGAAGAGCAGCTGCTTGTCGGGCCAGGCGTCGTGGACCAGTTGCACGTGGTCGAAGTGGTCCTCCACGTACCAGTGGAAGCCGGTGCCCCAGACGTAGCGGGCCGCCTCGGCGTCGCCGTAGATGACGCTGGCGCGCTCCACCATCACGTCGCGGTTGTGGTCCCACACGACGATGCGCACGTGGGCCAGGCCCGCGGCATGCAGCGCTGGACCCAGGTGATCGCGCACGAAGTCGCGTTCGTCTTCGGCGGTGTAGAGGCACGAGTCCCAACGCTGGTGGGCTTCGGGCTCGTTCTGCACCGACACGCCCCAGACCGGCACGCCTTCGGCCTCATAGGCCTGGACGAATTTCACGAAGCACTGCGCCCAGGCGGCGCGCCACCGCGGCAACAGCTGGCCTCCCTCGTTCATCTGGCCATTGGACTTCATCCACGGCGGCGGACTCCAGGGCGACACCAGCAGCTTCAGCGGCTGCCCTGCCACCTGTTGCGCGGCCTTGATCATGGGCAGCAAGGCCTGGCGGTCCCGATCGATGCTGAAGGACTTCAGCTCTGCGTCGCCAGGTACGGCCACATGGGCGTAGTTGCCCAGGGCGAAATCGCAGCTGTTCATGTGCACGCGGCACAGGGTGTAAGCATGCCCTTGCGTGGGGTGGAAACAGTCGCGCAGCACCTGCCGCTGCACCTCGTCGCTCAGCAGCTGCCAGGTGACGGCGGCGGCCTCGGTGAAGGCGCCACCAAAGCCCTCCAGCACCTGAAAGCGCTGGTGGCTGTCCACCCACAGGCGCGGCAGCTCCGGTGCCGGGCCCGGGGCCAGCGCCGTTTGCGGGCTCAGCCGATCGGCGCGGTCACGCGCCGACAGCCACCAGTTCAGCGCCACGGCGTCACTTGGACCAGTGAATGCCGTCCACGTTGATGTTCGGCAGGCCGGTGGTGTTCAGTGGCTTGCCGGTGAAGCTGAAGCGGTCGGCGATGATGAAGCGGAAGTTCACGTAGCGCAGGTCCAGCTTGGGGTTGGCCGCCAGGAACGCGGATACCGGAATCGACACGTCGCACCACTGGTTGGTGTTGCAGTAGCCGAGGTCGCCCGGGCCGACGCGCACATAGGCCTCCTGGATGTCGCGGTCTTCGGTGTCGGTGCTGATGCCGATCTCGATCTGGCCCGGGTAGCTGTCACTCTTCACGCTGAAATTGATGCGGCCATTGGCATAGCCGGACAGGTTCTCCAGCACGCCCGCCGCGGAGTAGCGGAACAGGCCCCAGCCGTAGTCCAGCGGATTGGGCGTGATCTCCAGGCTGGTGCTGCCGTCGCCCGTGGCGGCGGTGCTGTTGTCGTCGCGGTACGCGGTGTTGGCAAACGGGTCCCAGCGCAGGCCGGTGGCCAAAGCCTCGCCGGCCACGACGGCCTCGGCGTACAGCGTGTAGCGGTTGGCCATGATGGCGGTGGCCAGAACGGGCGCCACCCAGCTGACGGCGTCGGCCGCGGTGTAGTTGCCGGCTTCGCAGACCCAGGTCACGTTGCAGGTGCCGAGCCCCTGAAGCACATACCGGGCTTCGCGGTTCTTGTTGAACAGGCCCCAGCCGTCGTCGCCCTGCTTCCACTGCTCGTCAAAGGCCTGGAAGAAGAAGATGGCCTTCGGACCCGAATCGGACCGTCGGCCTTCGATGGCCCAGGCCTGCAGCGCGTCGAAGTACATCTTCTGGTTCACGGGGTGGGCACGGTAGTTCAGCACCGGGCCACCGCCCGCGTCACGCGCCACCCAGCCGGTCTCGCCGATGACCATGGGGAAGCCCGGCAGGTTCAGCTTGTCGAAGGCGGCACGGGCTTCGCCGAACTGCCGCTTGGCCTCCACGATCGCGCCATTCACCATGGCGGCCGGGCGCGTGGCCAGGGGCACGCTCTTGAAGCGCCAGTCCCACAGCGTCGGGTCGTAGAAGGTGTCCAGCAGCGGGTAGGTGTGCACCGACGCGAAGTCCACCACGTCGGAGATGGCCTTGGGCACCTTGGACCAGAACAGCCAGTTGTCGTCGGTGGTCACGGGCTGCTGGATGGCACTGCGCACCTTTCGCAGGTAGCTGGCCATGGTGGCCACGGGCACCTGGTGGGTGGACCACTCCACCATCACTTCATTGCCCACGCTCACCGCTTCCACGGTGCTGCGGAAGCTGTTGGCCAGCAGGATGGCCTTGTCCAGCTCGGCCTGGTTGTCGGCCTCCGCGGCGGCATTGCTCACCGGGTTGACGTAGGCACCCAGCATCACCTTCAGGTCCAGGTTGTTGTCGCGGATGACCGTCAGCACCGTCGTTGCGAATGCGCGGCTGCTGAAGAGGCGGATGGTGCCGATGCCCGAGGCGCGGATCAGCTGCAGGTCCTGCAGCACGTTGGCCGGGGTGATGACTTCGCCGTTCAGTTGCGATTCATTCGTGCTGGTGCGGTAGGGCGAGTAGCTCACCGCGGCGCGCGTGGTGAAGGCGGTGGACAGCGGCCGGCGGTCGGTGACGGCCAGGGGCGAATCCGTGTAGTGGTCGCCGCCACCACAGCCGGCCAGCAGCAGCGTCACTGCGGCGATGGATGCGGCCAGCAGGCCGGTGGAGAAACGTCGGGTCATGTTCATGGTGCGGCCCTCAGAACGTGTAGACGGCGCCAGCGCCGATCCAGTTGCCGTGGGTGGCCACGCGCGAGTCGATGTTGGTGAAGGCGTTGTTGGCGGGCATGGACAGCGGCGCCAGGCCCTTGCGGCCGTACTTGGCCATGCCGGCCAGGCCGTACAGGTTCAGGCCGTTGCCCACGTCGTAGTTCAGGCCCAGGGTGTTGATCAGCAGCGTGTTGCTCTGGCCGCGTTCGCTGGGGTTGTCGGTGCTGGCCTTTCCCAGGTAGACCATGCCGGTCGACGCCGTCCACTGGCCGGTGACGCGGTAGCGCAGGCCCAGCATCAGGTCGCGTGATTTGGCGGCATAGCCCGGGTTGGGCACACCATTGCGGGTGCCGCCCCAGTCCACGTTGAACATGCTGTTCCACTGACCCAGCGGCCCGGTGGTGGTCTGCACGGCGTAGGCGCCGCTCCAGCGGTTGAAGCGCAGGCCGCCGGAGACCTCGATCTTGGAATTGATCTGGTAGCGGAACATGGCCATGGCCATGCTCTGGCCACTGCTGCCCAGTTTGGCGTCGTCTTCCACAAAGGGCGTCAGGCCGCCGAAGGGCGCGTGGCCCCAGGCCACCGGCTCGCCGTTGCGGGCGCGCTGCACCATGGCGTCCACCACCAGGTCGCCCTTGACGAACTGGCCATAGAACTCCCAGAAACGCGGCTTGTTCTTGTTCCAGCCCTTCTTGCCGCGGTCGTGCGTCACTTCCAGCACCAGGTCGCCGTCCAGCACGTCCAGCTTGCGCGTCATGTAGCGCGTGGCGTTGCTCAGCAGGCCGTAGCCGGCACCGCTGGAGCCCCAGGCGTCGGACACGCCCACGTTGGTGCCGTAGGGATAGTCGGCCAGGCTCCAGCCACGCGTGGGCATGGCGCCGTAGGCGATGCGACCGTAGTCCTCGTGCTGGACGCCGGCATTGCGCTCGTACCACCAATCGGGCAGGTCCACCTTGCCGTCGCGCCAGCGCTGGCTGATCAGGCCGAAGGCCTTGAAGCCACCGCCCAGGTCCTGCTTCACGCCCAGGTAGGGCTGGGCCAGCGTGACGTGCGTGGACTCGGTGCCATACCGCTTGCCGTAGACGATGTCGTCAGCCCACTGGCGCTGCCGGTTCTCGCCGGCTTCACGCTGGCAGTCCTTGCAGATATTGGTGCCGCGCTGGAACTCGGCTTTGGCAAAGCCGTTCAGCGAAAACGGGCCAAAGTCGATGGCACCGGCAGGCATGGCCGCGGACAAGCTGGCGGCCAGCACGGTCAGCGGCAACAGGTAGGGGCGGATGAGGGCATGGTTCAGCATAGGGGCCTTCTGAAAGCGCTTTCAAAGGATAGTCGGCGCAGCGGTCCTGCGTCAACGAATCCGGCCCCGTGTTTTCCCTTGGCGCGGGTTTTGACGGGCGCGGGCCGTGGCATTTGGGCACGATCCGGGAAAACGCCAGCCCGTTGTGAAAGCGCTTTCAACAAGAATCCGGGTCATGCCCCTGTCGGGCGCTGAAGGCTCACGATGACCTCCCTCCCCTCCACCCTGGCTCGGGGCTCACTGGCCCTGCTGACGGCTGCCCTCGCCTGCAGCGCCACGGCGCAGACGCAGAAGGTCGGCGCCGGCGCCGTGCAACTGCAGCCGCGCAGCGGCGACGCCGCCGTGCCGTCCGCGCCCTACCGTACCGAGACTGCCTTGAAGCTCGCGGCGCCCACCAACCAGTGGTACTCATCCCTGGTGTTCAGCGACAAGCCCGAGGCCATCTACGCCCAGCCGCTGAGCGTCAAGCCCACGGCCACGGCCTTCGAGGTGGCGCTGCCGCGCAAGGAGGTGGTGGCCACGGAACGCAAGGACGTGGAGATCCACTTCGCGCACAAGGACGCGCTGCAGCTTTCACCCACCGCCTTCGAACCCGGCCGCGCCCTGCTGGCGCGCGCCACCGACTGGTCCATCGACATCAGCATGGCCCGTGGCGCGGACCGCTTCGACGCCACCGTGGCCCATGGCAGTCCCTACGCGTGGCTGAACCTGAGCCGCGGCGACCTGCGCGTGCGCCTGCCCGCAGCCGGTGAACGCCAGGCCGCGCCTGACGCACGCGTGCTGCTGCTGCGCGTGAAGGGCATCACCTACGCACTCTTCGGCCCCACGGGCGTGTCCTGGGAGCAGGCTTCACCCACGGAGTGGCTGGCACGACTGCCGGTCGGCCGCGGGTACATGGCCGTGTCGGCCCTGCCTGACGCCAGTCCCGCCAGCTTGGCCCTGCTGACCCGGCACGCCTACAGCGCCCTCACCGACACGCGCGTCGACTGGGCTGTGGACGGCACCACTGGCGCGGTGGAAACCACGTTCAGGGCCAGCACCCGCGCCCTGGAAGGCGAGGACGCCGGCGCACTGCTGGCCCTGTACCCGCACCAGTGGCACAACAACAGCACCGTGCAGGGCAAGCTGGGCCCGGCCTACGACACCGTGCGCGGTGCGCTGAAGCTGCTGGCCGCATCCAGCTTCAAGACGCGCACGCGCTACACCGGCTTCGTGCCGTACTGGCCCGGCATCACCGAGTCACCGCGCCTGGGCGAGCTTCGTGAGGTCATGAAGACCGACCTGCGCAACGCCCGCCGCATGATGCTCGAGAACGGCCAGGGCCCGTACTGGCAGGGCAAAGGCCTGCAGCGCATCGTGAAGATGCTGGACGTGTTCGAACAGCAAGGCGACAAGGACGCCCGCGACCAGTTGCTGAAGCTGTTGAAGACGCGCGTGGAAGAGTGGTTCAGCGGCGAGGACCGCAAGCGCTACTTCCACTGGGACCAGAAGATGGGCACGGTGGTGTCCTACCCCGAGGAATACTTCAGCGTGGTCCAGATGAACGACCACCACTTCCACTACGGCTACTGGATCCGCGCCGTGGCGGAGATCGCCCTGCGCGACCCGGCCTGGGCCGCCAAGGCCCAATGGGGTGGCATGGTGGACCTGCTGGTGAAGGACATCGCCACCACCGAGCGCGGCCGCAGCGACTTCCCCTTCATCCGCAACTTCGATGCCTATGAAGGCCACAGCTGGGCCAGCGGCATCGGACTGGGCGACACCGGCAACAACCAGGAATCGTCGTCCGAAGCGCTCAATGCCTGGACGGGCCTGATCCTGTGGGGTGAGGTCAACGGCGACAAGGCGCTGCGCGACCTGGGCATCTGGCTGCTGGCCACCGAAACGGAATCGGTCCAGCACTACTGGTTCGACCTCTACAAGCTGGTCTTCGCGCCGGAATACAAGAACCCGGACGTGAGCATGGTGTTCGGTGGCAAGTACGCGCACAACACCTGGTGGATCGACGACCCGCGCGAGATCACCGGCATCAACCTGCTGCCGATGAGCACCGTCTCCACCTACTTCGCACGCGACCCGGCCTACATCAGGCGCAACCTGGACGCATTGAGGGACGAAGAGAAGGTCTGGGCCAGCCGCGGCAAGAAGGTGGACCCGGCCGACATCTGGCAGGACATCTTCGCCAAGTACCTGGCGCTGGCCGACCCAGCCGCCGCGCTCGTCGCCTGGAACCGGTGGGGCGCCGTCGAACTGGGCGACAGCCGCACCCATACCCTGCACTTCCTGCTGAGCCTGGCCGAACTGGGCACGCCGGACCTGGACGTCTCGGCCGACACGCCCTTCTTCCAGGTCTTCAAGAAGGACGGCAAGCGCAACTACCTGGCCTTCAACGCCGGCAAGTCGTCCCTCGGCGTGCGCTTCAGCGACGGCCAGCAACTGAGCGTGCCCCCGGGCCAACTGGCCCGCACCCGGCAACCCTGAAGTGCCGACGCCGCCGCGCTACGGGTAAGCCAGGAGTTGCCCGCCCTTGCCAAGCTGCCTCGGCGCTGCGCATACTTCTGAAAGCGCTTTCATGCTCTCAATTCTCGACATTCCCCGCCCCGCCCGCCGCGCTGCGCGCACCTCTGCCAACCCGCCATTCGAAAGCAAGCCCATGAAGAACCGCCTGTCCAACCTGCCCATGACGGCCTGCGCCCTGGCCGCCGCCACCTTCATGCTCGCGGCCTGCGGCGGCGGTGATGCGGAGCCGCCGCCGTCCCTGGCCGGCGGGACAGCCGACACCACCGCGCCAGTGATGACCATGACCGACAACGTGTCGGCGACCACTGCCACGGGCGACGTGACATTCACCTTCAGCTTCAACGAAGACGTCGGCACCAGCTTCACGGTGGATGACATCTCCGTGACCGGGGGCACCAAGGGCGCCTTCACACGCCTCGGCGGCACCAGTGCCACCCTGGTCGTGACGCCCACGCCCAATGCCACGGGCACCATCCAGGTGAACGTGGCGGCGGGCAAGTTCACGGACGCCGCCGGCAATGCCAATGTCGCGGGCAGCACGCAGCAGGCCTACAACACGGTGGTGGCAGTCGCTTCCACCTCCTTCGTGAGCTTTGACGAAACCGTCGCGCCCACGCTCACGGGCTTCGGCGGCGCCGAGGACTCCACCGTGGTGGTGGACCCGGCAGGCGGCACCAACAAGGTCGCCAAGATCGTCAAGAGCGCCACCGCCGAACTCTGGGCCGGCACCACGGTTTCAGTCTGTGCCAACAACGCCATCGCCACCATCCCCTTCAGCGCCAGCAACAAGACCTTGACGGCGCGGGTCTGGGCGCCGGCCGCCGGCATGCCCATCCGCATGAAGGTGGAAGATGCCACCGACGGCACCCGGAGCGTGGAGACCGAGGCGACCACCACGGCTGCCAGCGGCTGGCAGACGTTGAGCTTCAACTTCGCCAACCAGGCGGCTGGCACGGCGGCGTTGAACCTGGCCACCACCTACAACAAGGTCTCCGTGTTCCCGAACTTCGGCCAGACGGGCGTGCAGTCCGGCGGTGCCAAGACCTACTACGTGGACGACATCGCCTTCAGCGGCAGCAGCTTCACGGCCAGTTGCAGCGGCACGGGCGGCGGAGGCACGGCCAGCACGGCCACGATCACCATGGACGAGTCCACGGCACCCGTGCTCACCGGTTTTGGCGGTGCGGAAGACGCCACCATCGTGACCGACCCCGCGGGCGGCACCAACAAGGTGGCCAAGATCGTCAAGAGCGCCACGGCCGAACTCTGGGCCGGCACCACCATCTCCACTGGCGCGAACTTCTCCATCGGCACGATCGCCTTCAGCGCCACCAACAAGACCCTCACGGTGCGGGTCTACGCACCGGCCGCTGGCAAGCCGGTGCGCCTGAAGGTGGAAAACGCCGCCAATGCGGGCGTCAGCGTGGAAACAGAGGCCACCACCACCAGCACCGGCTGGCAGACCTTGAGCTTCAACTTTGCCAACCAGGCCGCCGGCACGGCCGCGCTGGACCTGGCGGCCACCTATGACAAGCTCTCGGTCTTCCCCAACTTCGGCACCACAGGCGCCAACGGCGGCGGCGGCACCTGGTACTTCGAGGACATCACCTACCCCGTGGCCAGCACGGGCGGCAGCGGCGGTGGAGGCGGCACGGTGGCCGGTTTCCCGATCACCTTCGACACCACGTCCACCATCTACACGCTCACCGGCTTCGGCGGCGCCGAAGACGCCACCGTTGCGGTGGACCCGGCGGGCGGCACCAACATGGTCGCCAAGATCGTCAAGAGCACCACGGCTGAACTGTGGGCGGGCACCACCATCTCCACGGGCGCCAACCTTTCGGTGGCCACCATCCCCTTCAGCGCCACGGCCAAGACCATGACGCTGCGCGTCTACGCGCCCGCCGCCGGCCGACCGGTGCGGCTGAAGGTGGAGAACGCGGCCGACCCGACCCGGAGCGTGGAAACCGAAGCCACGACCACCGTGGCTGCCGGCTGGCAGACCTTGAGCTTCAACTTCGCCAACCAGGCAGCCGGCACAGCTGCGCTCGATCTGGCGGCCACCTACAACAAGGTCTCGGTGTTCCCGTACTTCGGCACCACCGGTGCCGCAGGCGGCGGTGGCACCTGGTACTTCGACGACCTGAACTTCGTCCCGTGACCAGCGCACCCTTCCCGCGCCTGCTGGGCGACGTGGGCGGTACCAACGCCCGCTTCGCCTGGCAGGCATCGACCGACGCTGCGCTCACATCGGTGGTCAGCCAGCGCTGCGACGACGACACCTCGCTGCTGGCCAGCATCCAGCGTTACCTGCGCGTGCACGACTTGCCGGCTCCGGCCAGTGCGGCCATCGGCATGGCCAACCCGGTCACGGGCGACTCGGTCAAGATGACCAACCACCACTGGTCCTTTTCGATCGCGCAACTGGAGCGGGACCTGGGTGTGCAGCGCCTGGCCGTCATCAACGACTTCACCGCGCTGGCCCTGTCCCTGCCCTCGCTGAGCGGCGATGACCTGCACCGCATCGGCAGCGGCCAGGCCGTGCCGCAGGCAGCGCAGGCGCTGCTGGGCCCGGGCACCGGCCTGGGCGTGTCAGGGCTGCTGCCGGGGCGCGACGGCCATCCGGTGCCCATGTCGAGTGAAGGCGGCCACGTCACACTGGCGCCTTGCGATGCACAGGAAGCCTCGGTCGTCAGCTGGCTGCGCGAACGCTTCGGCCACGCCTCGGCGGAGCGCGCACTGTCCGGTCCCGGCCTGGTGAACCTGTACCGGGCTGCCGCAGAGATGGCCGGCCAGCCGACCCAGGACCTGAGTGCCGCTGACGTGGTGAACCGTGCGCGCCGCCCTGGCGCCTGCGAGGCAAGCCGCACGGCAGTGGACCTGTTCTGCAGCTTCCTGGGCAGCGTGGCGGGCAACCTGGCGCTGACACTGTGCGCACGCGGCGGCGTCTATGTGGGCGGTGGCATCGCACCACGCCTGCTGCCGGAAATCCAGCGCTCACGCTTTCGCGAGCGCTTCGAAAGCAAGGGCCGTTTCCGCGACTACCTGGCGGACATCCCGACCTTCGTGATCCAGGCAACCGAGTCGCCTGCCTTGCTGGGTGCGTCGCGCGCGCTGGACAGGGCCTGATCGGCGCAGTGCCAAGCTCGGCTTCAACGCCGCGGATGGTGCGGCCCTGGCTCGCAAACAGGTTCATCCTGCGTGGCGGGCAGTCCGGCATGGGCATGCTGCGACGGTGGTCCCAGGCCACCTGTTCCAACATCACCACGCTCATCCACGCGCTGCCGCCCGCTGCTGCGCCAGCGTGGGCGGCCGTGCCGCGAAGCTGCGGCGGAACACCAGGCGGTCCTTGGTCGAGGCGGCCTTGACCCAGGCATAGCCTTCTGCGTCAAAGGCCTGCAGCGCCCTCACGCTGTGCACCCGGTGCTGGATGGCAAAACGTGCCATCAGGCCGCGCGCTTTCTTGGCGAAGAGGCTGATGATCTTGTGGCTGCCGTCCGGCTGCGTCTCTTCAAAGACGCAATCCACCACCCGGGCTGTCAGTGCGCCGCGCAAGGCCACGCGGGCGTATTCGATGGACGCCAGGTTGACGACCACCGGCGCAGCATCGGCGGCCAGGCGGTCGTTGAGGTAGGCCGCCACCGTGTCGCCCCACCAGGCGTACAGGTCCCTGCCCCGCGGCGTGGCCACGGCCGTGCCCATCTCCAACCGGTAGGGCTGCAAGCGGTCCAGCGGTCGCAGTGCGCCATACAGACCAGACAGGATCACCACATGGTCTTGCGCCCAGTTGAAGTCGGCGGTCTTCAGGCTTGCAGCTTCCAGACCGTCGTACACGTCGCCGGCAAAGGCCAGCACTGCCGGCTTGCTGTTGGCCGGCGTGTGCTGCGGCTGCCAGGCGGCATAACGCGCCACATTCAAGACCGAAAGCGGTTCGGACAGGTCCATCAAGGCCGCCACCTGCGCGGGCGTCTTCTTTCGCATGACGGCGATCAGGGCCGTGGCCTGGTCCGTGAACAGCGGGTCCGTGGCCTTCTTGCGCAGGGGCGCAGGCACGGGCGTGTCGTAGTCCAGGGTCTTGGCGGGGGACAGCAGGAACAGCATGGTGGCGTGGCGGCGGATTCAGTCGTCTTCAGCGGGGTCCTGGCCCAGCCCGCCGGTGCGCGGCACCGCGCCCAGGGCCGCCTGCCAGGTGCGCAGGGGGATGTGGGATTTCAGGCGGTCCAGCGCGCATTGGATCAGCGCCGGGTGCAGGTCATGGCCCAGGCCGCTGGCGATGTCGATCGTGATGTCGCCCTGCAGTTCGGCCAGCCATTCCAGCGCCTGGCGTGAACCGTCGGCCGGGATCACGGTGTCGTCGGCACCGTGGAACAGGTGCATGGTGGTGTGGCGCGGCGCGGCCAGCGGCTGTTCGGTCAGGCAACCGGAAAAGGCCAGCACGCGGCCGGCGATGCCGTCGTGCGCCAGGGCCAGGGCCAGCGACAGGATGGCGCCTTGCGAAAAGCCGCCCAACGCCGTGGCCGCCGGGCCCACGCGCAGGCGCTGCTGTTGCGCCTGCACCCAGTCGTGCAGCGGCGGCAAGGCCGCCTGCACGCGGCCGTGCCAGTTCTCGGGCGTGAGCTCGTCCACCGAATACCACTGGCGCAGGCCGGTGCCGGGGCGCGTGCTGCGTTCGTAGGGGTGCGGCGCGTCCGGCGCCAGCACGGCGGCTTGCGGGAATTGTTCTCGCAGGGCCTGGGCCAGCGGCGCCAGGGCGCGGCCATTGGAGCCCCAGCCGTGCAGCAGCAAGATCAGTTGTTCAGGTGCGCCCGCGGCAGGCAGCCACTGGACGGGCAGTTCAAGTTCGGCAGACATGGCCTCCATTGTCAGCGAGCGGCGACGGCCCCGCGGCTAGCGGAAATTGCGGCTGTGGGTCGCTAGCCCCTGCAGCACCGTCGAATGGTCCACCAGGGTGCGCGCCACCAGGTGCCTCACCGCACTGTCGCCCAGACCGGCGCATTGCCAGATGCCGTACACCGTGAGCAGGGTGCTGGCCAGCAGCGGCTTGCGCTGCGCGTCCGCCACCGCCGGCCAGACGATGACGTTGACGCTGCCGGTTTCGTCTTCCAGCGTCACGAAGACCACGCCCTTGGCGGTTTCCGGCCGCTGCCGGTGCGTGACGATGCCGCTGGCGCGTGCCAGGCGGCCGTTGGGGAAGTGGCGCAGCACGTTTGCCGGCAGCACCTTGAACACGGCCAACTGGCTGCGCAACAAGGCCAGCGGGTGTTGGGCCAGGGACAGGCCCGTGGCGCGGTAATCGGCCAGCACGGTCTCGGCGGCGGCGGGCATGGGCAGCTCTGCAGCCGCTTCGTGCGTGCGCGTGGACTTGAGCAGCGGCGTGGCACGCGTGTCCACGCCAGCCACGGCCCAGGCGGCCTGGTGGCGGTGGCCGGTGATGGGCTTGAGTGCATCGGCCTGGGCCAGCAGTTCCAGCTGGTGCGCGTCCAGTTGTGCGCGGCGGGCCAGGTCTTCGGGTGACGCGAAAGCCGATTCGCGGCGCGCATCCACCAAGCGTTTCGCGGCTTCTTCCTTGAAACCGCTGATGCGGCTCAAGCCCAGGCGCACCGGTTGCAGCAGCGGGCCGCCTGCAACGGGCGTGACGGGTTCCAGCACGCTGTCCCACACGCTCACGGTGGCGTCCACCGGCAGCACCTGCACGCCGTGTTCGCGTGCGTCGCGCACCAGTTGCGCGGGTGCGTAAAAGCCCATCGGCTGGCTGTTGAGCAGGGCCGCCAGAAACGCGTCCGGGTGGTGGCACTTGAGCCAGGCGCTGGCGTAGACCAGCAGCGCAAAACTGGCGGCGTGGCTTTCCGGGAAGCCATATTCGCCGAAGCCTTCGATCTGCTTGAAGATGCGTTCGGCGTAGTCCGGCTCGTAGCCCTTTTCCACCATGCGGCCCACCAGCCTGTCGTAGAAGGAACCGAGGCCGCCCTTGCGCTTCCACGCGGCCATGGCACGGCGCAACTGGTCGGCCTCGCCGGGCGTGAAGTCGGCGGCCACCATGGCCAGTTGCATCACCTGTTCCTGGAAGATGGGCACGCCCAGGGTGCGTTCCAGGGCCTTGCGGACTTCGGGCTTGGGGTAGTCCTCGGCCTCCTCGCCGTTGCGCCGCCGCAGGTAGGGGTGGACCATGCCGCCCTGGATGGGCCCCGGGCGCACGATGGCCACTTCGATCACCAGGTCGTAGAAGCACTGCGGCTTCAGCCGCGGCAGCATGCTCATCTGGGCGCGGCTTTCGACCTGGAAGGTGCCCACACTGTCGGCGCGGCTCAGCATGTCGTAGGTGGCCCGGTCGTCCTTGGGCACCTGGTGCAGTTCCAGCGGCAGGCCGCGCTTGTCGCCCACCATGGCCAGCATGCGGCGCAGCGCGCTCAGCATGCCCAGGGCCAGGATGTCCACCTTCAAGAGGCGCAGCGTGTCCAGGTCGTCCTTGTCCCACTGGATGACGCTGCGGCCCGGCATGGACGCGTTTTCCACCGGCACCAGGTCTCCCAGGTCGTCGCGCGCGATGATGAAGCCGCCGGGGTGCTGGCTCAGGTGGCGCGGGAAGCCGATCAAGCTGTGCGTCAGCTCCATCCATTGCTGCACCAGGGGCGCGTCGGGGTCGAAGCCGTTTTCGCGCAGGCGTTCGGCGTGGATGTGGCGGCCGTCAAACCAGTGCTGGCTCTTCGACAGCGACTCAATCCGCTCCAGGTCGATGCCCAGCGCGCGCCCCACGTCACGCAGGGCCGAGCGCGGGCGGTAGCTGATGAACACGCCAGTGAGAGCAGCGCGGTGGCGGCCGTACTTCTGGTAAATGTGCTGGATGACCTCTTCGCGGCGCTGGTGTTCGAAATCGATGTCGATGTCGGGCGGCTCGTTGCGCTCTTCGCTCAGGAAGCGCTCAAACAGCAGCGTGGTGACCGACGGGTCCACCGCCGTCACGCCCAGGCAATAGCAAACGGCCGAATTGGCTGCGCTGCCCCGGCCCTGGCACAGGATGCCCTGGCCGCGCGCCCACAGCACGATCTCGGCCACGGTGAGGAAATACGGCTCGTAGTTCAGCCGCGCGATCAGGGCCAGTTCGTGTTCGATCATGGCGCGCACGTCGGGCGGCGGGCCGCCCGGAAACCGGCTGCGCACGCCCTCTTCCGTCAGGTGCCGCAGCCAGGTCTTGGGCGTGTGTCCATGGGGCGTGATCTCGCGCGGGTATTCGTACTTCAGTTCAGCCAGGCTGAAGGCGCAACTGCCCGCGATGCGCAAGGTCTCGGCCAGCCATTCCGGGCGGTACAGCGCGGCCAGGCGCTGGCGCGTGCGCAGGTGCGCTTCTGCATTCGGCTGCAGCGCCAGGCCCGCGCCGGCGACCGTGGTCTTGTGCCGCGTGGCCGTCAGCACGTCCAGCAGCGCCTTGCGTGAACGCAGGTGCATGCGCACGCCACCGGCGGCCACCAGGCGCAGGCCAGTGATGTCGGAGACGCGCTGCAGGCGGTCCACCATCACGGCGTCCAGCGGGTGGTGGCGCAGTTCCACGGTGATGGCCGCGCGTTCGACGCCCACCCAGGTCTTCAGCCACAGGGCGTGGTTGAACAGGGTCTCGAAGCTCTGGCCCGGTGCCGGCGTCAGCAGGACAAAGCAGCCGGGCAGGCCGGCCAGCATGGGCGCGGTCGGCACGCGGCCTTCGATGTCGGTGCGGTGCGCCAGGTACTGACCCTTGGCCGCGCGGCGGCGCGCCACGGTGATCCACTGCACCAGGTTGCTGTAGCCGCGGCGCGACTGCGCCAGCAGCACCAGGCGTGGTTCGCTGGGGATGTCCTGCGGGTGGTCTGGCGGCGGCTCGGCAGGCGGCGAGGCATCGGCGCCGCGGGTGCCACGGATGCCGCGTTGGAGCGCCACCGCCGCGTCATTTGCGGCCGCTGCCACGCTGGCATGCACGGCAGCTTGAGCGGCATCCACGGCCAGGGGTGCAGGCTTGGGTGCGGGTTTCGAACGGCCTGTACTCGCCACCGCGGCCGGCAGCGACAACTGCATTTCCGCGCCAATGATGAGCGGCATCTTCAGGCGTTCGGCTTCCGAATGCGCGCGCACGGCGCCCGAGAGAGAACACTCATCCGTCAAGGCCAGCGCGCCATAGCCCAGGGCCTGTGCGCGCGCCACCAGTTCTTCCGGGTGCGAAGCGCCCCCCAGAAAGCTGAAGTTGCTGCGGCAGCGCAGTTCGGCGTAGCCCGGCGTGGCTGGTGGCCTGCGCGCGCGGCGCGCGTCCGCCGGGCCCTGAGCTACAGAGCCGCTTGTGCCTGCGGGGCGTGTGCGTGTGCGGGTACGGACCGGTAGCACGGCGCAGCTTCCTTGGCAGGTCGAACAGTGGCGGGCTGGCCGCTGGCCGGGTAACGCACGGCGCTGGCGCCTGCGGGTGCGCCCGTGTGTTGCGCAGGCTGCTGGGGCGTGTTTGAGAGGTTGTCCAGCGGGCTGCGCACCGCGCCGCCGCCCAGGCGCAGCACGTGCGTGTAGATCATGGTGGTGCTGACATCGGCATGGCCCAGCAGTTCCTGCACGGTGCGGATGTCGTAGCCGGACTGCAGCAGGTGGGTGGCAAAGGAGTGGCGCAGGGTGTGCGGCGACGCGGGCTTGGCGATGCCGGCTTCACCCAGCGCCGCCTTGAAGGCGCGCTGGAAATTGCCTTCCAGAAAATGGTGGCGGCGACGCACCCCGGAGCGCGGGTCGTCTGCCAGCTGGCTGTGCGGGAACACCCAGTGCCAGGCCCAGGATTCGGGCGCACGCGGGTACTTGCGGGCCAGCGCGCCGGGCACGTGCACGCCTGCGATACCCGCGGCGCGGTCTGCTTGCCACACCGCCTGGGCCCGGGCGAGTTGCTCGTGCAGCGGTGCCTCCAGCGTCGCAGGCAACATCACGACGCGGTCCTTGAAGCCCTTGCCTTCGCGCACGATGACGGCGCGGCGGTCAAAGTCGATGTCCTTGACGCGCAAGTGCAGGCCTTCCAGCAAGCGCATGCCCGTGCCGTACAGGAGCTTCCCCAGCAAACCGCAAGGCACGTGCTGGCGCCCCATGGGCACGCTGTCGAGCTGGGCCAGCACCGCGGACACCTCGCTCACGGACAGGACGACCGGCAGGCGGCGCTCGCTGCGCGGACGTCCGATCTCGCCCATCCAGGGCAAGGACTGCCGCAGCACCTTCTGGTACAGGAACAACAGGGCCGACAAGGCCTGCCGGTGCGTGCCCGGCGCCACCTGGCGGTCCCCGGCCAGCCAGGTCAGGAACGCCTCGACCTCGACCTGCGCCATGTCCGAGGGGTGGCGCAGCCCGTGGAAGCGGATGAACGCACGCACCCAATGCACATAGGCCTCTTCGGTGCGCAGGCTGTAGTGCAGCAGGCGGATCTGGCGACGCAGCAGGTCGAGCAGCCGGGGAGTCTGGGTCGCGGCATCCGTCCTTGCATCGGACGTCCCTGCATCGGACGGGGTGGACATGGCGAAGGGCTCCCTTGATACTGTTCTTTCATACAGTACTCGAATTCCCCCTCGCGCGCCACCCCACGAGGCTTGATCCCCGCCAGCAAGGACCTGCCCTGCCCTAGGAATCCGCCATGGCGGCACGGTCCGCGTGCGGTGGCGCCTGAACGCGTCTGACCGAGTCGTGCAACACCGCAGGGGTGCAACGTGGTCGCACCGCGTACTCAACGTCAGGCGGCATGCAGTAGAAAGCCACTCGCGTCCGCAGAAGCGGTGCGGCACGCACCACTCCACCTGAAAGGCACCCGTGACCCACATCCAGCCTCACTTCCGCGAAGCGGGCCACGGCCCAGGCGTGGTCTGCATCCATTCGAATGCAAGCAGTTCGTCCCAGTGGCGGGGACTCATGGATCTGCTGGAATCGACACACCATGTGCTGGCACCGGACTCCTATGGTTCTGGCAGGAGCCCTGACTGGCACTCGGCGCACGAGATCGCGCTGCAGGACGAAGTGGACTTCATCGAACCGGTGCTGAAGCGGGCCGGCCCGAGGCTGACGCTTGTCGGGCACTCGTACGGCGCCGCTGTGGCCTTGATGGCGGCCTTGGCCAACCCGGACCGCGTGGTCGCATTGGCCCTCTATGAACCCACGCTCTTTGCCCTGGTCAACGCAGCACACCCACACCCCGTTGGCGCCCTGGGCACGGAAGGCATTCGCAAGGCGGTGCAGGCTTCCAGCGACGCCTTGGATGCCGGCCATCTGGACGCAGCGGCACGGCACTTCATTGACTACTGGATGGGCACGGGAAGCTGGGCTGCCACTCCGGCGCAGCGAAAGCCGGCGATCACGGCCTCCATCGTGAATGTGCGCAGGTAGGCCCATGCACTGATGACCGAACCCACGCCAGCGCAAGCCTTTGCCACGCTGAAGATGCCCATTCTGTACATGCTGGGCGAATCGTCACCCGAGTCGCCCCACGCCGTTGCCCGCGTCCTGGTGCCTGGGCTGCCAAATGTCCGCGTCGTGCAGTTCCCTGGACTTGGGCACATGGCGCCCGTGACGCATGCGGAATCGATCAATGCCGAAATTGCTCGCTTCCTTGGCCTTGCTTGAAGCGGCAGTTGGACGGCAGTCAAGAGACAGGGAGAGGCGCCGGCTCAGTGCTCGACCCAATTACCGGAATATCGAATCGCGAGACCAGGAACCTTCTTGTGTGCGAGGTGCGGCCGGAGCCTTCGCTCCGGCCGAGCCGCGACTGCAAGCACCGGCCCGGTCCGTGGCGCGCTACATTCGCTGCAGCCCGGGCCCGGCTTGCCGCTGTGTCCGCCAAGGCTCGAACCTCGGGCCTCCGCTTCAGCGTCTGAACTGCCTGACCTCCATGAACTCAAGAACAAGCCTTCAACTCTTGCTCCTCAGCTTGACACTGGCTTCCTGTGCCGTCACGAAAGGCCCGGATGCTGGGGCCCCGCTACCCGTCGATCGGGCGAACCTGCCCTTCAGTTCACCTGAGTGTTTGGCAGCAAAACTGCCATCAGGTGAAGCTTTTCCTGCCAGCGCCATTCCTGCCGCTGCTTTGGCCAATCGACAGAGTGGCCTGGTGGCCATTCGCTACGATGTCATCGCCGGAGTCGCTGTCAATCTGCAGGTCGTATCCAGCAGTCCCGCAGGTTTGTACGACGCCGCGGCCATGCATCACGCGGCCAAGTATCGAACGTCCACATCGTCGACAGTTCGTGGCTGCGTCACGATCATTGAAGTCAAGTTCTAGTTCACCCATGGCTGGCGTTGCCTGGCGCAGGTCAAGGGCCAAGGCTATTGCCCGCCCCGGGCTGCCAAGCTCCAGCACCCCGACGGAACCCAAGAGCAGGATCTGATACACCGGGCAATCCTCACGTTTCAAGGGCTTGAATCCTTCAAGAACACTCCAAGCCGACCGATCTTGAATGCGGTGAACCTGAATGACGTCAAAGCCAGTCCAGCGACCAAGGGGCTGAGGCAAGTGCTGTACATAAGCCGTGCGGTGGGTGCAGTCACGGACCCAGACGTCAGGAAGCTGCTTTTTGTCTCGCGCCGCAACAATCGACGAAAAGACATCACGGGCTGCCTGCTCTTCTCCGGGAGTCATTTTGTGCAGGTGCTTGAAGGCGAGCGAACCGCGTTGAGCGAATTGATCGCGCAGATCGCCTCAGATCCGCGGCACGACAAGGTGCAGGTCGTGGTGGACCATCAAGTCAAGATGCGCCGGTACCCGGACTGGTCGATGGGCATCCTGTACAAACTTGAAGTTGCCGACCGAATCGAGGCCATTCTGGCCGGCGCGGAGTGCACTTCAGAGATGGCCTTCGATTTGATGTCCGATGTGAACCCGGACTCTGTCATGGGGTCGCTTTGAAGGCGACTTCCGCTCGGCGTGGCAGACCAATTTGACGAGCGCTGCATCCCAGTCGACTGGGTGAGGCCCAAGCCCTCACTCAAGCCGATCCCCAACAGCCCGCAACCCGGCCTGCGCCACAGCGCAGAGCATCATCGGCAGCGCAGGCCTGACGTCTTCCTGTTGGGCCCGGCTCAGCTCGAAACTTGCGCGCCGCGCAACTGATGCCGCCGGAATTCATTGCCAAGCAGCCAGCCGCATCTGACGAGCAACGGGGCAGGCTGGTGCGCTGTGGAAGTATTGAAGACAAGGACCGGTCGCCGTACCTGATGTTTCAAGGTTCAAGCGAGGACTCAGATGAGGACATCAGACTTGGAAAGAAACAACCGTACGCGTAGATTCAGAAGCCAAGTTGGTGCTGATTCGGCCCCACAAATCAAGTCGAACTGCTGCGCGCCTCTCTTGCCCCGCAGATGGGCGCTCAGGCACAGCGCCACATGCAGCGTGATGGCTGCGTCGATGCACGTTTCCATATCGAACAGCGCAATTTCGCTCAATTGGAAGCACAGCCAGCCCGAATCCCGGGCACCCTTGTCACGCCTTGTGCAGGTGCAGCCCAAGCTCTCGGTCAAAGGGACTTCCAACGGCGCGCCACCAGGCCCAGCCACCGGGACGCTGCAGATTTTCCACAACCGGGGACTGGCGTCACGCCGTCATCGGCCCCTTAGCTCGAACACCTGGCCTCACAAGGAACGCACTTTGGCGGCGGGTAGAGATTGGCAGGCATTGCGATACGCAAATCGTGGGCACCCCTAGGAGGGCCCACTCGCAAGCGATTCCGCAACGCAGACGCCCGGCTCAGACTCTTGCCATGAAATCCAACCCAACGAGTCTGAAAGGCGCCGGCATCTCAGGATGCCGCGTAGTCAAGAAATTGGCCGTCTCCGCCCCAGGCGCAAGAATGATTCACCGCCAGTTTGGAGACCCACTCGTTTGTGTGCGCCACCGTGTCGATGCAGAGGCTCGCACCAGGTTTGTCACGGTCGAGCTCGTCGTCGACTCTCGCCCCGTCAAACCCGTGCCGCAGCCAACCGTGGCCATCAAACTCGGGCGCCAGGAACGTGCCCTTCAGCGCTTGGTCCAAGCCGCTGGTGCCAAGTGGGACTATAAGAATGAGGTCTGGTATCTGCCCAAGCGCCTCGTCACACTGCTTCGACTCCAGGACAGGGTTATCCCCAAATAGTCACATGCATCTTCCACCTATGACCACCCTCTACGATCGGTGGCGATTAACAGCCACCTGTAGCCAGTGTGGGCTGCTGTCGAAAACACGTTAGCAACTGTGTTGCGCGTCAAGTCCAGGCGACCACGCTGATTGGTTTTTGATCATGGCATTCATGATGATCAGCAGCTTTCGCATGCAGGCGGTCAGTGCCACCTTCGCAGGTTTGCCTTGGGCGCGCAGATGCAGGTAGAAGCTGCGGATGACTGGGTTGCAACGCATAGCCGTCACGGCCGCCATGTACAGCGTGCGCCTGACCTGCGCCCGGCCACCCCAGATTACTCGGCCACCCTGTTGCTTGCCACTGTCGCGATTGAACGGTGCCACACCAACCAGCGCGGCGATCTGCCTGCGGCTGAGGCTGCCCAACTCAGGCAGCAAGCCCAGCATCGTGGCGCGCGTCAGCGAGCCAACGCCCGGAATGGCCTTCAAGAGATCGTCCTTGTCGCGCCACGCCGGCGAGGTGCGCAACGTGTGTGTCAGCTCGATGTCGAGCCGGTCGATGCGCGCGTCCAACCATTCGATGTGCTCACGCAGGCTCTCGCGCTGAACGCTCGATGCTCGCTGCAGGCGCAACTTCTCCTGCACCCGCATCTCGATGAGTTGGCGTCGCCGTGCCAAGAGATCACCCAACGCTCTGGTGTGCTCGTCGGGCAGTTCTCGCACCTGAGGACGAATGGCCGCCGCGAAGGCCGCCAAGATCATGGCGTCGATACGATCGGTCTTGGCCAGGCGGCCACAGGCCTTGGCGTAGTCGCGCACCTGCCGAGGATTGACCACGGCCACCGCAAGCCCTGCCGCCGCCAGGGCACTGGCAAGTTCAGTCTCGAGTCCGCCGGTGGCCTCCATCACCACCAGCGACGGCGGCTGAGTTCGCAATCGCTCGACAAGGCCAGCGATGGCCTCCTCGGTGTAGTCGATGCGAAGCGTGGGCCCCGCCAACCAAGCCACGTCCAACCAGGACTTGGCCACGTCGATGCCGACGAACGATTCAGGATTGCTCATTCAGGTACCCTGCCTTGCAAGAATCCGGGCTCACCAGGGCCCGATCAACTGTTCGGGTTACATGAATTCCCGACCCGACGTCCCGCGCTAACGTACGGGCTCTGTCGCCCAAGGCTTCAACGGACTGTCGGGTCGGCCAAAGCAGGCGCCGACGGCTCCTGCTCAACTAGCGATTCTTCTGCGGAATCGTTGGCTTGAACATACAAGGCGTCACAAACACAATGCTGCATCGCCTCCGCCGCGGAATACGGAAAGCCTTCGGCTTCCGCTTCATCGAGATAGTTGAAGATGGCCCCTCAAGGCTCAGCCTGAGCTATGGACCGACCACCACCGTCTTCGACCGAACCGGATCAAAGGTGCTGCAGAACGGAAAGCTGGTCGCCATGATGGAACTGATCGAGAAGGTCGAGATCCACCAACCCCAGAACCAAGAAGGCCCGTCAAACTGGTTCATCACTGTTCACGTCCAGGGCTCGCGGCTAGTTGAGGTCGGTCGCATCACGGACAGCACAGACGCATCAATCGTGGCTGCTCGCATCTCTTCTGCCGTAAGCCGTCGAGTAGTCGTGCGCAAGTAGGCAGTTCAGCGCCATGCAATCGGTCTGGCAGCGCGCGTGACGCCTAACCCCTCGTTCAACCGGACGCGCTACGGCAGGCCACCTTGGCCCGGTTGGCGGTACGCGGTACATTTTCGCCAACCGGGCCAAGGCGTCCCGCCGCAGCGCGCCGGTTAACTCGAACGTTAGGCCTCAGAAAGCACGCTCCTCGCTTGGCCAGAGCCTTAAAACAGCCAATGAAAAAGTCAGTCCACTACGTCCAGCTGCGACATGACGCCGAGCCACCGGAGAACGTCATAGCCGCGCCGTTTCAGGCTGTAGTCATCTCGGAAGAAGTCGTTTCCCCCGAGTGGCGTGCAAGAGTCAGCGCCTGGCTGGTGAAAACCGGATGCCTATACATGTGCGCCTGGGGCACTGACTGCTCCGACTGGGACACATCAGTTGACATGGCAAACATCGAGGCCAACTGCTACGAAAAAATCCCAGAAGATAGGTTCGTCATGACCACGTGGCATGAGAACGAACCGCTTGCCGAGGCCTTCTGGTTCGTCAAGAACAACGCACACCATCCCACGGTGGCTATCCGGAACACACTTCTTGTGCATGTGGCTCAAGTCAGTCGCGAGAAGGAACTCCTTGCATCGTTCGCTGAGGCCTAACCCCTCGTTCAACCGGACGCGCTACGGCAGGCCACCTTGGCCCGGTTGGCGGTACGCGGTACATTTTCGCCAACCGGGCCAAGGCGTCCCGCCGCAGCGCGCCGGTTAACTCGAACGTTAGCCGTCGGAAATCACCCCTGCGCGGGCGCCCGAAGCCACAAATCGCATCGCCTGTATCGTCCCAGCGCTGTACATCTGATG
This sequence comes from uncultured beta proteobacterium, assembly GCA_963750785.1. GTDB lineage: Bacteria > Pseudomonadota > Gammaproteobacteria > Burkholderiales > Burkholderiaceae_C > Rubrivivax. Next base: position 123,138 of record CAVVSC010000035.1, read on the forward strand.
CGTGATGTATGATGCACGGCATTGACAACATCCGGAGGGGGAGATGCGCACCACACTAGCAATCGACGACGACGTCTTGGCAGCGGCGAAGAATCTCGCGGAGCGCCAGAGCAAAAGCGTGGGCGAGGTCATTTCCGCGCTCGCTCGGCAAGGCCTTCAGCGCACGACACGTGGAACGCCTACTGTGCGCAATGGGGTGCCACTGCTGCCCACCCGCAAGACAGCAACCCTGGTGACGATGGAACTCGTGAATCAGCTTCGCGATGAGTTGCCGTGACCACGTTCTTGCTTGATGTCAATGTCCTCATTGCCTTGGTCGATCCAGCCCATGTGCAGCACGAGCCGGCCCACGAATGGTTCTCCCGCGTCGGTCATCGAAGTTTTGCCACGTGTCCACTCACTGAGAATGGGCTGTTGCGAATCGTCGGCCACCCGAAGTACCCGAACTCACCGGGGGCGCCTAGCGCCGTGGCCTCTACATTGGCCTCCCTACGCGCTCTTCCTGGGCACACATTCTGGGCGGACAAGATCAGCATCACCGACGATCAGTACATAGACACTACACGTCTATCCAATCATGCTCAAGTAACTGACAGCTATCTACTGGCGCTCGCATGCGCGTACAAAGGACGCTTGGCCAGCATGGATCGCAAGCTGATGGTTGATGCAGTAGCCGGTGGTGGCAAGGCACTGGAACTCATCTGAACTTCTACGCAAGGAGTCTCGCCCAAGCCGACGGCTAACCCCTCGTTCGAGGCGAGGCCCAACGGCAAGCCACCAGCCCCGGGCCGGTGGTACGCGGTGCATTTTCACCGGCCCGGGGCTGGCGCCTTGCCGCCGGTCCCGCCTCAACTCGAACGTTAGGCCGCACAGGGCGATTTTCAGGGCCGGTAGCACTACTGCTGACCGATCAAAATGCAGGAAAGCTCCAGCTTCGTCGCCAGTCGAAAATTCGAAGCAGCTTCTGCTCAAACTCAAGGAGAAGACAGTGACGGACAAAGAAGTCATCCAGGATGCGTACGAGACCAAAGTTGGCAAGCTCTACGAAGTAATGTTCGCGAGCTACACCATTGCTGCAGGAAACCCCTCTGAGCAATCCAAGGCTGATGCAGCTTTCAAGTCCGGCGTTCAACAGGCGCGCCAGGTGCGCGACCGCGCGATTGCTCAGTTATAGAGAACCACCGCCAGTGCGGCTAAGCAGGCGCACTTTGCCCAGGCGTCAAGCTGAAGAAAGCACATTGGCGAGCCTTGCGATAGTGCGGCCTAACCCCTCACTCAAGCCGAGCCCCAACGGCAAGCCACCAGGCCCGGTCTGTGGCTTGCTACATTCTCCACAGCCCGGGCCTGGTGGCTTCCCGTCAGGCCCGGCTTAGCTCGAACGTTAGGCCCCGCAATCCACCTCCTACGTCGCATGCCGAACCAATCGAACGCCGCACCCCCAACAGTGCAGTCTGCAGTGTGGACCACCGCACTTCTCTTCTTGGTGGCACTCCTGGCTAGCTTTGCGGTCCCGAACGCTACGCTCTCGGAAAATCAGTATCTCTACATCTTCTCCTCGACAGCCCAAGTTGTCGGGGCGCTATACGGCCTGACCATTGCCGGCTACGTCTTTCTACGGAATCAGCAGGATCGTTTGGCGGACCGGGACGAGACCCTCGTTGAGATTCTCGACAGGCTACAAGCGAGTCAATTTAGGTTCGTGGTCGTTCTGACGGTCCTGTCGGTGATGTCGATACTTGTCTCTGTCCTCGCTCTATCTCTGTACCCGGTTCCCATTCCAAATACACGAAACTTCGCATCTGCACTTGGCGGCGCCCTCTTCGTTGCCACAATTTGGTGGACTGGGAGATTCGTCGTAGATGCCATGAGACCCGGGGCAATTGAACGCGTCAGCAAGGACATCAAGGCCGAGTCTGAGTCCAGCAGCAGACAGGAAGCCGAACAACCGGGTGGCTTGGAACGATTTCTGAGGTCCTTCAATGAAGTTGAAGCACAACTAGACGACTTTGCCGAGACGCACTTGTCCGCGCAGCAGACAGGAACCGCCACGTATACGGCCAGCGCGTCGAGAAACTACAGCTCTCGCCCAAGATGGACAAAGTCGCGGATTGCCCGAGCGCTCGTTCAGCAGGAGGTGATTGATTCGGCTCAAGCCGAAGAAATTGTCAGACTGATCCGGTATCGCAACGCACTCGTCCACGGACAAGACATGTCGGTCAGCGATGAGGCGGTTTCCCGTGTCCAAGCCGCAGCGGCCTTGCTCACTAGCGCCATCCGACGGTATCAGGATCGCTAGGCCGGGTACAGCGGGGCCTAACCCCTCACTCAAGCCGAGCCCCAACAGCAAAACACCGGGCCCGCGCTACAGTGCAGAGCATCATCTGCAGCGCGGGCCCGGCGTTTTCCTGCCGGTGCCGGCTTAGCTCGAACGTTAGGCCTCATGGAACGTACTGCCGTAGCCCGTCTAGTCAGTGAGAAAGCCCGTCGCTTCGGCGAGCAGAACGCCCAGGAAGTGCGCTTCTTACTCAATCGACTGCGGAACGAAGACACGCAGGAAGTTCTTGCTGGTCTGATCCAGGTCTTCACACACGGAGAGCCCGCGCCAAGTGGCTCGGCCGCGCAAGAACTGGCAGGTAGGTTGCTTCAAGAGCTGCGGCCGGCAGGCGCCATTCAGCTTGAGTCGGTCATACGCCAAGCTCTTCCGCGCTATGAACTCAGCGTCGAGCAGTTTCCTCAGTACTTGGCGCAAGCCTGCGGAAAGTCTAGAGTGCAGGAAGCACTGAACAGCATTGCCTCGGAAGAACTGTCTTCTGAGAGTCGCCGCGCACTCGAGACACTCGTGTTCTGGCTCAAGGGAACCGAGTCAGCGCCTCATCGGCAAAATGAGGCCTAACCCCTCACTCAAGCCGAGCCCCAACGGCAAGCCACCAGGCCCGGTCTGTGGCAAGGTACATTCTCCACAGCCCGGGCCTGGCGTCTTACCGCTGGTGCCGGCTTAGCTCGAACGTTAGGCCGCAAATTCATGCAGTTCACGCAGCCCATGTCCGCGCTTGGCGCCGGCAGCCTGCGGAAGTCATGAAGTCCCGTGGCGTCAGCGAACCACCGCGGTTCATCGCAGCAACCCGAAGAGCGATGGCAGGCGTCGCGCACTATTGCCAACCGCGCCTGGCATCGGAAGAGACTTTGAATCTGGGCAAGCAGCTCACGTTTTGCCAAGCATCCGGGCTGAGGAAAGGCCTCAACTGTCTTGTCAGTGGTTGCCGCTTCGCGCCGCCGCGCTGCGCCGGGCAGTCAGTTGGTCGTCCGGCTTCGCCCGCGCCAAGCACCTGCGCGTCATCGTGTGTTTATGCTTTGGCACCAGGCGCGATCGAGCCACCGTCTGTCATCACACATAAACACCGGCACTCTTCTGCCGCTTCGCCGGAGGGGCGCGGTTTCAGTAGGTCACTTGGGCCGCTCCACCTTCCCAGCTTCGCCGTTGCGGCCTAACCCCTCGGTCAAGCCGAGCCCCAACAGCAAAACACTTGGCCCGCGGCGCTGTGCAGTGCATCATCAACGCCGCGGGCCAAGCGTTTCGCTGTTGGGCCCGGCTTACCTCGAACGTTAGGCGTCGCAAAGCCCGTTCTCACTGCCTCGTGAACTGGAGAAGATCGTGTCTACGCCGGAGTCCATCGACGAGTACATCGCCTCGGCACCAGAAGAAGTTAGACCTGTACTCGAGAGTGTCCGCGCCACGATCCAGAAGGCAGCGCCGGAGGCAGAAGAACGGATCAGTTACCGAATGCCGGCATTCTTCTTTGAGGGTGCGTTGGTGTACTTCGCAGCCTTCAAGAAGCATGTTGGGCTGTACCCACCAGTCCGAGACGAGAAATTGAGGCCTGCTTTGAGCAAGTACGCGGGTCCAAAGGGCAATCTGCAGTTCCCGCTGTCTGAACCCATGCCACTCGCGCTCATCTCAAAGGTTGTCAAGGCACGCATCAAGGAGAACCTGGCGCGCAAGGCATCCAAAGGCAGGAACTAGCGTTCATGCATGCCGTCTTCAGGTCACCATCATGTGGCGCATCCAGCGCCGCCTAACCCCTCACTCAAGCCGAGCCCCAACAGCCGTGCACTTGGCCGTCGCGGCTGTGCAGTGCATCATCAGCCGCGCCGGCCAAGCGCCCGTCTGCTGGGCCCGGCTTAGCTCGAACGTTAGGCGTCAGAAAGCCACCCGGAGGCACACATGCGGATTCGAAGTCAACCGTCGCCAACGCTAGCTGAGCGCATTGACGGACTGAAGTTCATTTCTAAGACTCATCGCGACTTGTTCACGGAGCGATCAAGTCGCTCGGTCAAGCTGACAACGCTCGTCACTTCCTTCTATTTGCTTTCGATTGCTGGACGTTACGGCACACAAGGTGGAAGAACTGTTGATGTCGCGCTCAAGCAGCCAGTAGTAATCTTTTTGGTGTGGGTCGTCTTTCTAACACTTGCCGCACTGACTTGCACAGCCTTGTGGCGCAGCAATCGAGCAGATCGAATCAACGAACGAATTGCAATGCTCTCAGAGAACGCGATTCTAGACCTGGTTTCGCCGTCGACCCTTCCTACATCGGAACGCGATAGACATGCGAATCGAAATTACTTAGTGTGGTACTCAGTATTTATCGTAATCTTGGCCATAGGGTCAGCGGCACTAATGACATATCCGCTGCAATAACACACTGACGCCTAACCCCTCGCTCAAGCGGAGCGCCAACGGCAGGCCACCAGGCCCGGGCTGGTGGTACGCGGTACATTCTCACCAGCCCGGGCCTGGCGTCCTGCCGTCGTCGCCCGCTTAGCTCGAACGTTAGGCATCAGAAGATCAAGTGCGCGGCGCGCGGCGGTAAGCGCCACCAGAACTGTGCGCCTGAAAAGCCGCAATGCGGCAAGCCAGCCAGGCTGCAGCCAGAGCCGAATGAAGCAGCTGGAACGCCAGCGGAACATGTAGGTAATATTCATCGCCCTCCTGCGCGTACTGCACCAAATCGGAGGGAATAAGTGGCCCTGTGCAACGAGGACTCAAGCCAAATGGACTGCGATACTTGGTCGTAGAAGCAAATGCAAAACCATAGGAGCACCATGCGCGCCTACATCGCTACTTCCGGCCTACTGTTTGGCCTTCTTGTCGCAGTTCACGTAGCGCGCCTGGCGGCAGAAGGCTTTGGTCCAGTCGGAAACCCAGCATTCCTGGGCACTACCTTGGCCTCCGCAGCAATGTCAGCTTGGGCTTGGTTGGCATACAAGGCGGCCAAGCAATCAGCGCAAGACTGATGCCTAACCCCTCACTCAAGCCGAGCCCCAACAGCCGTGCACTTGGCCGTCGCGGCTATGCAGTGCATCATCAGCCGCGCCGGCCAAGCGCCCGTCTGCTGGGTCCGGCTTAGCTCGAACGTTAGGCCATGCTTGGGAGCAGCGCCGTACTGCCTCAACACGGCTCGGCCTTGAGGCCTCGCCTCCATCGCCTCCGGCTATTTCTGAGTTCAGTTGCTCCGGTCAAAGTGCGGCTACTCGCGGCCCGGTCCGCCACTGTCCTCGCGGGCAGGAGCTGAAGTACCTGTGGCGCCCAATAAACAGCCCCGCATTGCCAACACGGCCGCGCCAGCGGTTGCCAAGTGCTTGGCGGTTCGTAGCTACGCCTCGCCTGCAAACCTCCGCGCGGCCTCCCGGCGGGCCTGGCCTAACCCTTCACTCAAGCCGAGCCCCAACAGCAAAGCGCTTGGCCCACGGCGCAGTGCAGTGCATCATCTGCGCCGCGGGCCAAGCGCTTTACTGTCGGGCCCGTCTTAGTTCAAACGTTAGGCCTCACAGGAAGCGCCTACGAAATCTCAATCCACTGAGACCCGTCTCACCCTAGCAACTTAAGCTAAATGGCAATCGACACGAGCGGCAAGTGGTGGAAGGGCTCGGAAGGGCAAGACCTCGATGAGTATCTGCGCGCGCTCTCCGAAAGCGGCTACGCAGTCACCGATTTCAGTCTCTCAAAATGCACATGCGGATCTGAGCAGTTCACACTGGAATTTGAACCCGACGAAGGTGTGGCCAGGAGGATCTGTGCTTCCTGTTCGCAAAGCCACTACTTGTGCGGCAGTGAAGAGTTCTGGTCGCCCGACCTAAAGCCCAAGACCTACAAGTGCATCACTTGCAAGACCAAGACTGCAAACCTGGGCGTTGGTTTTGCCCTGTACGAAGATCGGACCGCAGTTCACTGGCTGTATGTTGGCCAGCGCTGTACCAAGTGCGGGATCCTCGGTTCCGCCGTGGACTGGAAGGTCGGCTATGAACCGTCGCTGCACCTGCTCAGTGAGGCCTAACCCCTCACTCAAGCCGAGCCCCAACAGCCAGGCACTTGGCCGCCGCGGCTGTGCAGTGCATCATCAGCCGCGCCGGCCAAGCGCCCGCCTGTCGGGCCCGGCTTAGCTCGAACGTTAGGCGGCACCAGAACCCACCCCTTGTCCTCGAGAGATCTACCCGTGATCGAAAGAATCTTTACCCGCTCACCTGGCGACGGCTCAACGCATGAACACCAATCGGCCCGCGTGGTTGCCGGTGCAGGCATCGAAGGCGATCGGTACTTCGATCGACATGAAGAACCGGGCCAGAACCTCACACTGATCGAAGCCGAGGAAGTCGAACGCTTCATCGCCGAGCACGGCAGGCCGCACGACCTGTCCATCACTGGAAGGAACCTTGTCACCCGAGGCGTGCGACTCAACGCCCTGATAGGCAAGGAATTCAAGGTTGGTTCTGTTCTGCTTCGCGGCGTGGAGCTTTGCGAGCCCTGCCTTGGTCTCGGCCAAGCCCTGTCGTCCGCTGAGCTCTCTCCACCACAAGTGGTCAAGGCTTTCGTTCACAAGGCTGGGCTTCGCGCAGACGTCCTGTCCACTGGTGAAGTCGTCATTGGCGCTGCCGTCACGAGTGCCGCCTAACCCCTCACTCAAGCCGAGCCCCAACGGCAAGCCACCAGGCCCGGTCTGTGGCTTGCTGCATTCTCCACAGCCCGGGCCTGGCGGCTTCCCGCTGGTGCCGGCTTAGCTCGAACGTTAGGCATCGCCAAACACCACCTGCGTTCCGCGTCATGTGCCGAAACATCAAGACCCTGTTCAACTTCGAACCTCCGGCTACAGAACTGGAGATCCGAGACGCTTCACTCCAGTTCGTGCGCAAGCTCAGTGGGTTCGCGGTGCCGTCCAAGACCAACGAGGCAGCCTTTGAAGCCGCAGTTGAAGAAGTTGCCGCCTCGGCGCGCCGCTTGATCCAAGGCCTGGTCACAAACGCTGAGCCCAAGAGCCGTGAAGTGGAGGCAGCCAAGGCGCGGGCACGTTCAGCTGAGCGCTTCGGCTCGGGCTCCAGATAGCCATGGTCAAGGGGCGCGGTTTTGGTGAACTCCAGAACCTGGGGCCCAAGTCACGGGCCATGCTTGCGGCAGCGGGCATCAGCTCACCAGAACAACTGCGCCAGCTCGGCTCGGTCCGCGCCTACCTACTCGTCAAGGTGACAGGAGCCAACGCCAGTCTCAACCTGCTGTGGGCTCTCGAAGGTGCGCTCACTGGTCTGTCATGGCAAGAAGTCGCCCGCGAGCACCGCCTCAGTCTGTTGCTCGCGCTCGAGGCGCACAAAAGCGATGCCTAACCCCTCACTCAAGCCGAGCCCCAACGGCAAGCCGCCGGGCCAGCGCTACAGTGCAGGTCTGCTTTTACTGCAGCGCTGGCCCGGCGTCTTCCCGCTGGTGCCGGCTTAGCTCGAACGTTAGGCCCCGCAGTGCACCAACCCATGGACCTCGTTGCCGTACAGGCTGACATCACCACTCTGGCAGTTGACGCAATCGTCAACGCTGCAAACTCGTCATTGCTTGGGGGTGGTGGGGTTGATGGAGCAATCCATCGCGCAGCCGGTCCTGAACTTGTGCACGAGTGCCGTCTCCTTGGCGGGTGCAAGACCGGCCAGGCAAAGCTGACGCGCGGCTACAGGCTGCCAGCAAAGTACATCATCCACACGGTTGGCCCTGTGTGGCGTGGCGGCAGAAGCGAAGAGGCTCAACTCCTCGCCTCGTGTTACCTTGAGTCAATGCGCGTGGCCAGCGCCCACAAAGTCAAGACGCTGGCTTTTCCAAGCATCAGCACCGGCATCTTTGGCTACCCCGTCGAGCAAGCAGCCGTCATCGCCACGGGCACTGTTCGGGCCCACGCCACTTCCTTCGGCCTGGAGGCAGTTGTGTTCGCCTGCTTCTCTTCGCAAGACTTGGCAGTCTATGGGCATCTACTCGCCGCGAGCGGGGCCTAACCCCTCTCTCAAGCGGAGCGCCAACGGCAAGCCACCAGGCCCGGGCCGGTGGTACGCGGTACATTTTCACCGGCCCGGGCCTGGCGTCCTGCCGTCGTCGCCCCCTTAGCTCGAACGTTAGGCCAACACATGAACACCCGCGGCCTCGTTCGTGTGCAGTGTGTTGAGCCCGGCTTTGCCGAAGGCAAAACAGTCTGCGGGTTTGTCCCAAGTGGCTACATATGTCTTCCGCCTATGCCCACCCAAGGCAATCGGTGGCCACAATTGCCTACCGGTAGCCAGCCCAGCTTGCTGTCGAAAACACGTTAGCAACTGTGTTGCGCGTCAAGTCCAGGCGACCACGCTGATTGGTTTTTGATCATGGCATTCATGATGATCAGCAGCTTTCGCATGCAGGCGGTCAGTGCCACCTTCGCAGGTTTGCCTTGGGCGCGCAGATGCAGGTAGAAGCTGCGGATGACTGGGTTGCAACGCATAGCCGTCACGGCCGCCATGTACAGCGTGCGCCTGACCTGCGCCCGGCCACCCCAGATTACTCGGCCACCCTGTTGCTTGCCACTGTCGCGATTGAACGGTGCCACACCAACCAGCGCGGCGATCTGCCTGCGGCTGAGGCTGCCCAACTCAGGCAGCAAGCCCAGCATCGTGGCGCGCGTCAGCGAGCCAACGCCCGGAATGGCCTTCAAGAGATCGTCCTTGTCGCGCCACGCCGGCGAGGTGCGCAACGTGTGTGTCAGCTCGATGTCGAGCCGGTCGATGCGCGCGTCCAACCATTCGATGTGCTCACGCAGGCTCTCGCGCTGAACGCTCGATGCTCGCTGCAGGCGCAACTTCTCCTGCACCCGCATCTCGATGAGTTGGCGTCGCCGTGCCAAGAGATCACCCAACGCTCTGGTGTGCTCGTCGGGCAGTTCTCGCACCTGAGGACGAATGGCCGCCGCGAAGGCCGCCAAGATCATGGCGTCGATACGATCGGTCTTGGCCAGGCGGCCACAGGCCTTGGCGTAGTCGCGCACCTGCCGAGGATTGACCACGGCCACCGCAAGCCCTGCCGCCGCCAGGGCACTGGCAAGTTCAGTCTCGAGTCCGCCGGTGGCCTCCATCACCACCAGCGACGGCGGCTGAGTTCGCAATCGCTCGACAAGGCCAGCGATGGCCTCCTCGGTGTAGTCGATGCGAAGCGTGGGCCCCGCCAACCAAGCCACGTCCAACCAGGACTTGGCCACGTCGATGCCGACGAACGATTCAGGATTGCTCATTCAGGTACCCTGCCTTGCAAGAATCCGGGCTCACCAGGGCCCGATCAACTGTTCGGGTTACATGAATTCCCGACCCGACGTCCCGCGCTAACGTACGGGCTCTGTCGCCCAAGGCTTCAACGGACTGTCGGGTCGGCCAAAGCAGGCGCCGACGGCTCCTGCTCAACTAGCGATTCTTCTGCGGAATCGTTGGCTTGAACATACAAGGCAACGCATGGCAATGCTTGCGTCCCGGCTCATCACGGCTCGGCCAAGTGGCCTCGCCTTTCAGGTTCACTGCGCGCTTCGGTTCGGCCTGGGACGTGGCTGCGCTCAAGCTTCCAAGCGCAGCCAGCCTCGCAAGGCTTGCCTACCTTTCCTCCGCAGAAGCGGTGAGACTTCGCTGTCCGCCTCCAGATGGATAAGTTCACCCCTGTCCGCCACTATGAATCGCGTGGCGTTGCCTAACCATTCGGTCAAAGGGACCGCCAACGGCGTGCCACCAGGCCCCGGCCACAGGTACGTTGTACATTGTCTGTGGCCGGGGCCTGGCGTCACTCCGTCGTCGGCCCCTTACCTCAAACGTTAGGCGGCGTGGAAACAGTTCCTGCATCCATCCAAGACGCTGAAGGCATAGCTGAGGCTCATGTGAGCGCTTGGCAAACTGCCTACCGTGGCATCGTCTCGGATGCCTTCCTTGATGCCATGAGCGTCAAGGAGCGGGGTGCGCGTTGGCGAGCACTTTTGGAAGATTCCGAGTGCTCGATCCTCGTCGCAAAGGATAAAGACCATGTCCGCGGATTCATCAGCTTCGGAAAGCATCGAGAACCACAGGCCAGTCCGGAGGAAGGAGAAGTCTGGACCATGTACGTTCACCCCAGGTCATGGAGAACTGGTGTCGGCCGAGCCTTGATGGTCGAGGCCCTCGCCGCCTTGGAACGCCGTGGTCACATGTCAACCTGGGTATGGGTATTGGCAGCAAACCCGCAAGCGATCTCCTTCTACTTGTCCAGCGGCTTCATATTGCAGGCAAGTAGCAAGCGGTTCTTCACTCTGGGGGAGCAACGCTTGGAGGAGGTTGCACTTGTGCGCGACGCCGCCTAACCCCTCACTCAAGCCGAGCCCCAACAGCAAAGCACCAGGCCCGCGGTACAGTGCAGTTCATCATCTGTACCGCGGGCCTGGCGCTTTCCTGTCGGGCCCGGCTTAGTTCGAACGTTAGCAACTGTGTTGCGCGTCAAGTCCAGGCGACCACGCTGATTGGTTTTTGATCATGGCATTCATGATGATCAGCAGCTTTCGCATGCAGGCGGTCAGTGCCACCTTCGCAGGTTTGCCTTGGGCGCGCAGATGCAGGTAGAAGCTGCGGATGACTGGGTTGCAACGCATAGCCGTCACGGCCGCCATGTACAGCGTGCGCCTGACCTGCGCCCGGCCACCCCAGATTACTCGGCCACCCTGTTGCTTGCCACTGTCGCGATTGAACGGTGCCACACCAACCAGCGCGGCGATCTGCCTGCGGCTGAGGCTGCCCAACTCAGGCAGCAAGCCCAGCATCGTGGCGCGCGTCAGCGAGCCAACGCCCGGAATGGCCTTCAAGAGATCGTCCTTGTCGCGCCACGCCGGCGAGGTGCGCAACGTGTGTGTCAGCTCGATGTCGAGCCGGTCGATGCGCGCGTCCAACCATTCGATGTGCTCACGCAGGCTCTCGCGCTGAACGCTCGATGCTCGCTGCAGGCGCAACTTCTCCTGCACCCGCATCTCGATGAGTTGGCGTCGCCGTGCCAAGAGATCACCCAACGCTCTGGTGTGCTCGTCGGGCAGTTCTCGCACCTGAGGACGAATGGCCGCCGCGAAGGCCGCCAAGATCATGGCGTCGATACGATCGGTCTTGGCCAGGCGGCCACAGGCCTTGGCGTAGTCGCGCACCTGCCGAGGATTGACCACGGCCACCGCAAGCCCTGCCGCCGCCAGGGCACTGGCAAGTTCAGTCTCGAGTCCGCCGGTGGCCTCCATCACCACCAGCGACGGCGGCTGAGTTCGCAATCGCTCGACAAGGCCAGCGATGGCCTCCTCGGTGTAGTCGATGCGAAGCGTGGGCCCCGCCAACCAAGCCACGTCCAACCAGGACTTGGCCACGTCGATGCCGACGAACGATTCAGGATTGCTCATTCAGGTACCCTGCCTTGCAAGAATCCGGGCTCACCAGGGCCCGATCAACTGTTCGGGTTACATGAATTCCCGACCCGACGTCCCGCGCTAACGTACGGGCTCTGTCGCCCAAGGCTTCAACGGACTGTCGGGTCGGCCAAAGCAGGCGCCGACGGCTCCTGCTCAACTAGCGATTCTTCTGCGGAATCGTTGGCTTGAACATACAAGGCGTCACAATCCGCAGGCATGCATGCCCAAGGGGAAACCGTGAACAGAACCATCCTTTCGCGACGCTCAGCCTCCAAGAAGCTCTTGGTGATCCCGGCGGTCATATCGGGCAATGCATTCGGTCAGCAGGAGACACAAGGTGTCCCGATTCGACTTGACCACAACGTCTTATCGATGACAAAGCGAAGCGTTGTACAAGTGTTTGCCAGCAATTCAACTGGATCTGGATTCATCGTCGCAGCCGGAAAGAGCACGCACTGCCTGACAAACCTCCACGTCGTAAGAAGTTCTATGCAACTGGCTTCGCGTGACGACCCCGCGCGTAGGCAGGCAAGCCCTATTGTTGTGCGATCAGCCTTCGGTATTGAACGTCAAGCTTCAGTGTGGAAGGTGCATGTCGGCTTTGATCTTGCGCTCCTTCGCTTGGAGTCGGCACTACCAGATGAGCTTGCCGCAAATGTTGATGAAAGTCTACCTAGGGCTGGTCAACCAGTATTCATTTGGGGCGCGCCTTATGGCCAGGCTCTGGTTCCAATTGACGGCACAGTAGCTTCCGTATATTCCGGCAGCGTTAGCCTTGATTCCGTCCAGACGCCGGCAAACTTAATCAGAATGAGGTTGTCAGCTCAGCCGGGGAACTCCGGAGGTCCAGTACTAACACTGGACGGCCGGGTCATAGGAATGGTGACGCAAAGAGATGAAACGAGCGGCGTTAGCAATGGCTTTTCTACGGCTGTTTCTACCAGTGCGTTTTGGACGGCAATACACGGGTTTATTCTGGCGGCAGGTTAGAGCAACGTCAGTGACGCCTAACCCCTCACTCAAGCCGAGCCCCAACAGCCGTGCACTTGGCCGGCGCGGCCGTGCAGTGCATCATCAGCCGCGCCGGCCAAGCGCCCGTCTGTCGGGTCCGGCTTAGCTCGAACGTTAGGCGTCACAAAGGCCATGTATCCACTATTCGAGGCCGCGGTCACGCGGATGGCAGACACCGTCAAGCCGCTACTGTTGGAAACGGGAATTCCTGACGCGCCGTACGGCCAAGCAGGTACGCTCTTTGTCGTCGGAAGAAAAGGTCGCGCAAGGGCGGTTACCTGCCGACATGCACTTCGACCAGACAACTTGCATCCTGTTTGTGTTTTCCCCTCTGATGGCGAGCACTCATTCCTGCCCCTAAAACATGTCAGCTTCCCCCCGTTGCAGGTTCTCGCCGAGGACTTCGCTGACCTCGCGCTGATTGAAATCGACATTGCTGCCACAAAGCGCGACAGACAAGGGCACGCAAGACTTTTGAATCTGGATCTTGAGCTTCCGGAATGGATGGACTTCGCACACACAACTGAATTCGTCGTGCTCGGCTATCCTCGCGATCGCTCATACATCGACTATGAAGATTGCAGAATCCACTCCGAACGAGTTGCACTCTATGGTCACTACGTCGGCCCGAGCAAATCCGCCCATATCCATACGATGCGAGTGGCTCATACAAAAGGCCTCAACACGTTTAGCGGATTCAGCGGCGGCCCGGTGCTTTCGATTCTTCGTCGAATCGGCCAGCTGCCGGTCTTGTTGTTTTGCGGGATGGCAATACAGGGAAGCGTGCAGTCGCAGCTCGTCCACTTCTTAGACTCGAAGCTGATCATTCACGCGGCTGATGTTTGGTAACTGCTGGGAGACTACGAGTGACGCCTAACCCCTCGCTCAAGCCGAGCCCCAACGGCAAGCCACCGGGCCCGGTCTGTGGCAAGGTACATTCTCCACAGCCCGGGCCCGGCGTCTCGCCGCTGGTGCCGGCTTAGCTCGAACGTTAGGCCTCACGATGCGCACTTCGGCGGTCTCCTGCGCGTTGCTCATGAGCGTTGTTCCAATGAGCGGGGTCAGTGCTGAATCCGAGGCTTCTGCGCCGAGGACGGCGACCAAGGAAGAGTACTTCGCGTGCCTGGATGCAGCCGACTCGATCGAAGCAAAGAAGACAAAGCTGGCTGAACGAGATCGAAGGCACAAGGAGCTCGCTGTCAAGTTTCAGGCTGCGGAGGCAGACCTGGCGGCGCAGGTAAAGAAGCACGCCCCATCCACAAAGTCTGAGATTGAGTCCTACAACGGGGCAGTCGCGAGGCGCAACGCCAGTGCGGAGCGCTTCAACCTCGAATCTCGCGGCCTTCAGCTTGAGCAGCGAGCACTGAATGACCTCATAGTCGCCACCAACACCAACTGCGGTGGGTTGCTCGTCTCAGAGGAGGTAGTTCAAGCCGCCGAGCAACGCAAACGGACGTCGCCAGCAAGGTGAGGCCTAACCCCTCACTCAATCCGAGCCCCAACGGCAAGCCACCGGGCCCGGCCTGTGGCGCGCTACATTCTCCACAGCCCGGGCCCGGTGCCTTCCCGCTGGTGCCGGCTTAGCTCGAACGTTAGGCCTCGGAATACGGCGCTCCATGCTCGCCACCCAGTCGGAAACTATGTCAGCCCGCGGACGCGGAAGCCAACGCTGCATGAAAAACCAGAAGCGATGAACACACAAGACTTCTCTGCCGCGGCCTTTGACCAGACTTCAAGTCCAGTCTTCAGCGAGGCGCTTTCACGAAGGCTTCAGCGTGAGGTTGAGGCTGAACTCGCTCCACTGATTGCTAAGGTGATGACGAGAGTTGTGAATGAACTGAACCAGGCAGGTCATGCGCTAGCACCGTATGGAGAACAGCTCCCAACCGAGTTGCACTATCGGAGCCCGAAGGGCCAAGAGAACTACCGAATGCTGCTGGCATGCGACGTCGTGGTCACTGTTGACCACAGAGGCGCTCATGCAACTTGACTCAGTCACGTGGCGAGGACCGAGGCCTAACCCCTCACTCAAGCCGAGCCCCAACGGCAAGCCACCGGGCCGGCGCTACAGTGCAGGTCTGCTTTTACTGCAGCGCCGGCCCGGTGCCTTCCCGCTGGTGCCGGCTTAGCTCGAACGTTAGGCCTCAGAAGGCGAACGGCCGCGTCACATCGCGTTTTCCTTCCCCCTTAAATGAGTGGAATCGTTCACTCCACGGCAAGATGTGACCGCGCAGCAGGTGTGACAAAACGTACTATCTGCCTGGTGGACTATTGGGGACGGAAACATGCTGACTCTGGTCTGGCCTCTCATGAAGACTTGGCGCAGGCTTGGGTTCGGTCCAGTCGAATTCGTCTTTAGCTTTCGAAAACGCGCACGCCAAACGCCCGGCACCACGGTGCGGCGCAAGTCGCCGGTTGCAGACTCGGGAGCCGCTGTTCCTGTCAACAAGGGGACTCATCCTCACGAGGCGGCGGCAGAGCAACGGCGCTCGCAAGCCGTTGGTACCGCGGTCATCGTCGGGGCGGGCCCAGGCCTGGGACACGCACTTGCCAAAAAGCTTGCCCACGAGGGTTTTGACCTGGTTCTCGTGACTCGGGATGCCGAGAAGAATCGTGAATTGGCCATCGACCTAGCCGTCCACGGCTGCACAGTGTCAACCATGAGTGCAGATGTCACCGACGAGAAGTCAGTGCTGAAGCTCTTTGCAGACATCGAATCGTCGCAAGGCATTCCTTCGCTAGTTGTCTACTCTCTGCAAGAGTTCGGTCCAGGCCGAACGGTCGACATCTCGTCATCGGCCTTCGAGAGCGCTTGGCGACACAATTGCCTTGGCGCCTTCTTGGTTGGCCGGTCGTCCGCACGTCTGATGACTACAGTCAATCGAGGCACGCTGGTATTTGTAGGCTCCACATCATCGGTTATCGGACGTGCCGGCCACCTGAATCTAGCTGTCGGTAAGTTCGGTCAGCGTGCAATTGCGCAAGTCCTGGCGCGTGAAATGTGGCCTCTTGGCGTGCACGTCGCACATCTCATGATTGATGCCGATATTCAAGAGTCAGAAGACAAGCGCGAACCGCACCCGCAGGCTTGCCCCAGCGAGATTGCCGAGTCCGTCCTAAGCATTCACAGACAACCGCGTACTGCTTGGAGCAGCGAGCTTGACTTGCGCCCATGGAACGAGTCCTTCTGGAACCACTGCTAGAGCAAACGCTTGTCCGGTAGGCACGCTGCGGCGCGCTGAGGCCTAACCCCTCACTCAAGCCGAGCCCCAACGGCAAGCCACCGGGCCGGCGCTACAGTGCAGGTCTGCTTTTACTGCAGCGCCGGCCCGGCGGCTTCCCGCTGGTGCCGGCTTAGCTCGAACGTTAGGCCATGCTTGGTCGCATCGCCGTCATGCCGCCACACGGCTCGGCCTGGAGGCCTCGCCTCCGTCGCCTCCGGCTACGCCTGAGTTTGGTTGCTCCGGCCACATCGCGGCAACTCGCGGTCCGGGCTGCCACCGTCCTCGCGGGCAGGAGCTGAAGTACCTGTGGCGCCCAATAAACAGCCCTGCATTGCCAACACGGCCGCGCCTGCGGTTGCCAAGCGCTTGGCGGCTCGTAGCTACGCCTCGCCTGCAATCCTCTGCGCGGCCTCCTCGCGGGCCTGGCCTAACCCTTCACTCAAGCCGAGCCCCAACAGCAAAGCACTTGGCCCGCGCCGCAGTGCAGTGCATCATCTGCGCCGCGGGCCAAGCGCTTTACTGTCGGGCCCGTCTTAGTTCAAACGTTAGGCCGCTCAGGCACTACCTGCATCACCTCGTGGCACCTTCAAAGACCAAGTCGTCGTCGCACAGCACTGCCGCTGACACCACGGCAGCTGTTGATTCGTTAATGTCGGAGCTTGTGCACCCGCACAAGGCCGAAGTTGAAGCCATACGCAGGTTGATCTTGAGTGACGCTCCGGGGATCTCCGAAGGGATCAAGTGGAAGTCTCCAAGCTTCCGCACACACGAGTACTTCGCCACCGTCAACCTTCGTGAGAAAAACGGAGTCGGAGTCATCCTTCACCTAGGAGCCAAGGTCAAGGAACTCGGGCCAGGCGGCATCGCCATCGAGGACACAGGTGGTCTTCTCAAATGGCTCGCGCCGGACCGGGCAAGTGTCGTGTTTGCCAACGCCAATGAGATCCAAGCCAACAAGGCTGCGTTTGCAAGCGTCATCCGCAGCTGGGTCAAGCATGTCTGAGCGCGCGCCAGCCAGCGGTCACCGGCGCGAGCGGCCTAACCCCTCACTCAAGCCGAGCCCCAACGGCAAGCCGCCAGGCCCGGTCCGCGGCGCGCTACATTCTCCGCAGCCCGGGCCTGGCAGCTTCCCGCTGGGCCCGGCTTAGCTCGAACGTTAGGCCGCGCAGAACACGTCCTTCTCATGCCCGCAGCACAGAAAACCGTATCTTTGCGCCACCGACTGCTTGGCCGCGTCCCGCCAGGCATTGCAGTTGTCGCCGGCTTAGCGGTAGCAGTCGGCATCATGTTCGCTGCCGGCGCGTTACTTCCCAGTTCGGCGGAGGTGTTAGCCGCATGCAAGGCAAGCTGTGCGCCCCGCTCGGGAAGAATGGTCTCAACGGTCCCTGAGTCAATGATGGCTCAAGGCAAGCAAGCGCCAAAGAAGTGCGAGTGCATGTGAGCCCAGTTCACTCTGGCCTGGCTATGCCAGTCTTGCGTTCAGCGGCGCCAGCCCTGAAACTCACGCGCCAAATCACGAGCCTCCGCATCAATAAACCAGCACGCGTCTCCACTTCACTCACAGCGCGCCTGCTGTTTGCGCTTGCAGCCTATTCGGCCCAAACAGTCAGCGCATCGCCGGCGCTGCCTAACCCCTCGCTCAAGCTGAGCCCCAACAGCAAAGCGCCGGGCCGCCGCTACAGTGCTTGTTCGCATTTTCTGCAGCGTCGGCCCGGCGCTTCACTGTCGGTGCCAGCTTAGCTCGAACGTTAGGCGTCGCAATCCAATTCCAACTGTCTGTCCCCGCCAATGAAAAGTTTCGTCACCGCACTAGCATTCGCAGCAGCACTCTTGTCAGCAGCGCCGCCGGCTGTCGCAAAACCAGGGACCTTGGGCATATCCATCAGCGTTGACGGGGATGGATTCTTCAACCCGACTCTCAAGTCCGTGAAGGTTGTCAAAGTTGTCCCGGACTCACCGGCCCAGCAAGCGGGCATCAGTGAAGGAGACATGATTGTGGAAGTCGAAGGCAAACAAGTCGCCGGCGCCAAAGCCAACGACGTCAAGCCGTACCTGCAAAGGGAGGTTGGGCAGTCCGTGCGCCTCCTATTGAAGAGATCGAACGGCGAGGAAAAACAAGTCACAGTTACGGCAGGGCCAAAGCCATAGGCCAGGAGTGGAGTCTGCCAGTGCACAAGAACTGGTCAGCGTGGCCGCACTTCTCAAGGCGACGCCTAACCCCTCACTCAAGCCGAGCCCCAACAGCAAAACGCCAGGGCCGCGCTACAGTGCAGTTCATCATCTGTAGCGCGGCCCTGGCGTTTTCCTGCCGGTGCCGGCTTAGCTCGAACGTTAGGCCTCAGAGAAAACGACATGGACGCTGCGCAAAGGTATCGAAATGCCGTAAGTCACGCACTTGCCGGCTTTCAACTTGTCGAAGAGGGGCTCAAGGACTATCTGGGCTTCTACTACGCAACCGTCCGACGACTGCTTCCGGATGAACTGGCGTTCGGATACGCGCGAGATGACATCAAAGACGCAGCTCTCGGCAAGCTCATTAACGTGTCCTCGAAAGTATGCTCAAACACAGCCCTAATCGCGGAGCTGCGTACGCTGATAAAGGTACGGGATGATTTAGCACATCGGGCTCTGATCGATCTCTACGGAAACGGAGCTCAGACACAAGACTTGGAGCTCAAAACCAAGGCGCTGTTTCAGACTGCGGAACGAATCAATACCTTACTCAAGCAAGTCAACGAAGAATCACTGAAAGTTCTGTCCGTAGCAACGCCCTCACCCGGAGCGGGCCAAGCTGAGGCCTAACCCCTCGCTCAAGGGGACCACCAACGGCAGGCCACCAGGCCCGGGCCGGTGGTACGCTGTACATTTTCACCGGCCCGGGCCTGGCGTCCTGCCGCCGGTGGCCCCTTAGCTCGAACGTTAGCCGTCACAAGGGAGGCCGATGCCTGATCCAGCCGCGGAAGAAGCACCCTTGAACTCCGAGGGCTCAACTGCCTCTGAGCGGTATCTCAGCAGACTGGCCAAGAAGTCATTTCTGTCGCTCTGGAGCTACTCAAACACCTTTACTGATGAAGGACGACCGAATGGTAAAGGTGACGGGAAGGAACTGTGCGATCTTCTGGTCGTTTTCGATCGAGACGTACTAATCTTTTCTGACAAGCATTGTGAATTTCCCTCGAGCAAGAACCTCGAGATTTCTTGGGCACGGTGGTACCGACGCGCAGTCGACAAGTCAGTACGTCAACTCCTCGGCGCGCGAAGTTGGATCACAAGATTCCCCAATCGAATCTTTCTTGATGGATCCTGCCAGCGACCATTTCCCCTCAACCTGCCGTCGATTGAGCAACTTCGATTTCATCTCGTTGCCGTCACGCGAGGCGCATATGCCGCCTGTCGCGATCACTTTGCTGGGCAGAGCACCGGAAGCCTAATGATCAACACTTCTGTGGTGGGCCCGGAGCATCACTCTCATCCGTTCACAATTGGACGCGTCCTGCCCCAAGGCCCATACATTCACGTTCTCGACGAACTGACCCTTGAAGTAGTCCTCAGTGAACTGGACACCATCAAGGACCTAGTTGAGTACCTTGAACGAAAAGAGACTCTGCTCACGCATCCACAGCGAAATGTCATTTCTTCGGGAGAAGAGCAGCTTGTGGCCATGTACCTCACGAGGGTGGACGACTCGGGGCGCCATAGCTTTGCGGGTATTAGAGACGACATTGATGGCGTCTATATTGAGGAAGGCCATTGGGAAGACTTCATTCAGAACTCTCAGTATCTGGCAAAAAAGAGAGCTGACGAAAAGAGTTATGCCTGGGACCGTTTGATTGAGCATCTGACCGCTCGCGCAGAGGTCGGACTAGGCGATGACGCCAAACGGGATCTGGCGGCAATGGAACCTGCCCTTCGTGCCTTGGCGTCCGAGCCCAGACTTGCCCGGCGTCAACTGGCGGATCAGCTGGTAGATGCAATGAGCAAGTCCGTTGCTCCCGGACATCGCTTCTTAAGGCTTGGCTACGCGAAACAGACACCCGATACAGCCTACGTCTTCTTGATTTTGCCTTGGCCGCCGTACTTCAAGACCTATCCTGAGTATCGGGAAGGGCGTCGCGCACTGCTCCTTGCATCCTGCAAGGTTGCGCGCCTCCGGGCGACTTCTGCCGTTCGCATCATTGGCATAGCAACTGAGCCGTTGGGTACACGCGGCGCCACGGAAGACTTGGTTCTTCTATCTGTCGAAGGCGATGCATGGGGAGAGGAGCAAGAAAAAGAGGCTCGCCAACTTCAGGCTGGTGCCAGCATATTGCTCGATGAGACGGTTCAGTATTTCGAACGCCATGACGATGAGTACCCAAAGATCCCAACGATGCCGCCCGCAACGTCACCCTCTGCGAGGCTTCTTGAACGGGCGCGACTTCGAAACCTGGAGAAGCTTGCCAAGAAAGGGCGATCAGCGCTGCGCAAGTGACGGCTAACCCCTCGCTCAAGCCGAGCCCCAACGGCAAGCCACCAGGGCCCGGCCTGGGGTACGCGGTACATTTTCCCAGTCCGGGCCCTGGTGGCTTGCCGTCGGGCCCGGCTTAGCTCGAACGTTAGGCCGCATAACCGGAGTCTCCGAAGTGTTCAGATCCATTCTCGTTCTGGAGTCTCCATGGGACTCCTCATCCGTACGCTCAACTTCGGTCTGGCCGTTTGTAAGTGAGTTCGCAAAAGTCAAGGAGATTGATGCCTACTACCAGTCATTTACGGATGTTGAGTCGTTCAAGCATTGGGTGAGGTGCTTCAATAAGGAAAAGCTTCGAGGACCGAAGATGCTCTACGTAGCTGCACACGGAACGGAAGGTCGTATTGGTGGGCTGAAGCGCGACATGAATGCACCCACGATTCAAGCCACGCTTGCGAAGGCGAAGAATGTTTCGCACGTGCACTTTGGTTCGTGTCTGTATGGCACAGAGCGCAATCTGCAATCGCTTCTGCTAAAGGCAAAACACCTCACCTCTGCCGCAGGCTATGAAAAGTCTGTCGACTGGATCGACTCCGCTCTCTTCGACATCATGCTTTGGGGCCGAGTCGTCGAAAGAGATGAAGACAACAAGCACGCAAGAACACATGTCCTGATTCGCGGTCTGTTGAATGAGATACCGGGTTTGGCGGAATCCCTTGGCTTCCATTTTCGGTATCGGTATGGAACCAAAGTCATTCAGCTTAAGCACGGCACCAATGCGGCCTAACCCCTCACTCAAGCCGAGCCCCAACAGCAAAGCGCCAGGGCCGCGCTACAGTGCAGGTGTGCTTTTACTGCAGCGCGGCCCTGGCACTTTGCCGCTGGTGCCGGCTTAGCTCGAACGTTAGGCGTCACAGTTGGAAAAGTTGCGGTTCGCGCTGGATGTTGAAGACGGCTGGCCCCCGGTCGCAACCGAGAGCGTCTGGTGCAAGGTCGAAGACGACACCTTCGAGCTGCAGAATGCACCGTTCTTCATCAAGGGTCTGGCCTGGGGCGACAAGTTCCGGGCAGTTCCTGATTCAGTGAATGGATGCATATTTGACTTCGAGCTTGTTGAGCCATCGGGCCACTCTCTGGCCTGGGTACTCAAGAGCGAGGGCTCTGACTTCTCATCTCACAAGGCCAAGCTACAGGAACTGGGATGCAGAGTCGAAGGCTTCCCTGAGTACAACCTCTGGTCCATCGACGTACCAGCTGCCGCTGCTGAGGCCGACGTGGACAACGTCCTGAACGATATTGAAGTTCAAGGCTTCGCGGTCGCGGTTCCGGTCTGGCGCTATGGCGAGTAGTACAGAAGCCGAGGCTCGGTCCCACAACCGCGCGGTGACGCCTAACCCCTCGCTCAAGCGGAGCGCCAACGGCAGGCCACCAGGCCCGGTCTGGCGGTACGCGGTACATTTTCGCCAGCCCGGGCCTGGCGTCCTGCCGTCGTCGCCCGCTTAGCTCGAACGTTAGGCCAACACATGAACACCCGCGGCCTCGTTCGTGTGCAGTGTGTTGAGCCCGGCTTTGCCGAAGGCAAAACAGTCTGCGGGTTTGTCCCAAGTGGCTACATATGTCTTCCGCCTATGCCCACCCAAGGCAATCGGTGGCCACAATTGCCTACCGGTAGCCAGCCCAGCTTGCTGTCGAAAACACGTTAGCAACTGTGTTGCGCGTCAAGTCCAGGCGACCACGCTGATTGGTTTTTGATCATGGCATTCATGATGATCAGCAGCTTTCGCATGCAGGCGGTCAGTGCCACCTTCGCAGGTTTGCCTTGGGCGCGCAGATGCAGGTAGAAGCTGCGGATGACTGGGTTGCAACGCATAGCCGTCACGGCCGCCATGTACAGCGTGCGCCTGACCTGCGCCCGGCCACCCCAGATTACTCGGCCACCCTGTTGCTTGCCACTGTCGCGATTGAACGGTGCCACACCAACCAGCGCGGCGATCTGCCTGCGGCTGAGGCTGCCCAACTCAGGCAGCAAGCCCAGCATCGTGGCGCGCGTCAGCGAGCCAACGCCCGGAATGGCCTTCAAGAGATCGTCCTTGTCGCGCCACGCCGGCGAGGTGCGCAACGTGTGTGTCAGCTCGATGTCGAGCCGGTCGATGCGCGCGTCCAACCATTCGATGTGCTCACGCAGGCTCTCGCGCTGAACGCTCGATGCTCGCTGCAGGCGCAACTTCTCCTGCACCCGCATCTCGATGAGTTGGCGTCGCCGTGCCAAGAGATCACCCAACGCTCTGGTGTGCTCGTCGGGCAGTTCTCGCACCTGAGGACGAATGGCCGCCGCGAAGGCCGCCAAGATCATGGCGTCGATACGATCGGTCTTGGCCAGGCGGCCACAGGCCTTGGCGTAGTCGCGCACCTGCCGAGGATTGACCACGGCCACCGCAAGCCCTGCCGCCGCCAGGGCACTGGCAAGTTCAGTCTCGAGTCCGCCGGTGGCCTCCATCACCACCAGCGACGGCGGCTGAGTTCGCAATCGCTCGACAAGGCCAGCGATGGCCTCCTCGGTGTAGTCGATGCGAAGCGTGGGCCCCGCCAACCAAGCCACGTCCAACCAGGACTTGGCCACGTCGATGCCGACGAACGATTCAGGATTGCTCATTCAGGTACCCTGCCTTGCAAGAATCCGGGCTCACCAGGGCCCGATCAACTGTTCGGGTTACATGAATTCCCGACCCGACGTCCCGCGCTAACGTACGGGCTCTGTCGCCCAAGGCTTCAACGGACTGTCGGGTCGGCCAAAGCAGGCGCCGACGGCTCCTGCTCAACTAGCGATTCTTCTGCGGAATCGTTGGCTTGAACATACAAGGCCTCAGAAACCCGAGCTGCGGCGCTCAAAGCGCTAAACTTCCAGCCCAGGGGGTACGTATGGACTCAGCACTCGTCAAGAGAGACCCAGAAATCATGAGTGGAGCGCTGTGCTTCACGGGGACGCGTGTCCCTGTAAAGAACCTGTTCGACTACCTTGAAGGATCCTCGTCGCTCGAGGAATTTCTCGAAGACTTTCCAACCGTGTCTCGTGCGCGCGCAGTAGCCGTACTTGAAGCTGCGCGAGAGAGCTTGGCGGCCGATGCGTCTGCTGCTTGACGAGTGCGTGCCCGCACGCTTGAGACGGGCGCTGCCATCACACCAGGTGTCGACCGTCCCGCAGGAAGGCTGGTCCGGCGTAAAGAACGGCAAGCTGTTGGCACTTACGGCCACGAAATTCGACGCATTCATCACCGTCGACAAGAATCTGCCGTATCAGCAGAATACTGCAGCCTTGCCTGTTGCGGTCTTCGTATTGGACGCGCTTTCGAACGAGTTGCCGTATCTGCTGCCGCTTGTTCCGGTCCTGGAAGCCGCTTTGGCAAGCCACAAACCAGGCAGTTACGTGCTGCTGCGCGCTGAGGCCTAACCCTTCGGTCAACCGGACGCGCTACGGCAAGCCACCTTGGCCCGGTTGGCGGTACGTTGTACATTTTCGCCAACCGGGCCAAGGCGTCTTGCCTCCGCGCGCCGGTTACCTCGAACGTTAGGCCGCACAAAACGCCCCTGCTTCGGCCCGCAGCTTTCAATATGACCAGGCATGCCATGCGACTGAGGGTCCTCTCATGCTGCTTTGCTTCACTTGTCACTCTGGCGAGTGGGCGGGCGCATGCGTCAACAAGGCCAGAAGAATTCCTGCGCAGCCTTTGCGCAAGCTGGATTGGAGAGGGAGTAGCAGAAGGGGTCAAAGTCACGGACGTTTTGAGTGTTCGGTGGGGCAATGACCGATCCAGCCTCGTGGCCGACTCTCAGGCCACGACAGGTGACAGGTTCGCTGCCAGTACCGAGTTGACGCACTTACCTGGAACCCTGTCCTTCTTGGCAGTCGAACGAAACACCGGAAGATGGCCGGTGAGAAACTTCACCGGTACTTTGAGGGGTAGCACGTTGCATCTTGAAGAGAAAGCAGCGGGAAGGCACGTGGTGCTGGAGCTTTCGCTCCTCGATTCTGTGACGCTCGAAGTCAGTGAAGCTATGGTCGAGTCTGGGAAGACCCAGGCCCCCTTCGTTCACATCATGTTCAAGGTAGACACATCACGAGCGCGATGTGCGGCCTAACCCCTCACTCAAGCCGAGCCCCAACAGCCGTGCTCTTGGCCGTCGCGGCTGTGCAGTGCATCATCAGCCGCGCCGGCCAAGCGCCCGTCTGCTGGGCCCGGCTTAGCTCGAACGTTAGGCGGCAAAGCCCACCCTCTCCTTTCCGCACCACACGATTGAGCCGCTGATTTCTCCAAACATGGCTGCAAACCTCTTCATGCGAGCGTGGGCTGATCTGGACCCGGTCGAGCTGCGCATGCTCTTCACGACAGTATTCGAAGGGCACGGGCAAGCTACGGAAGAAGCCAAAAGTACGTTGCACTTGCCTGTTGCTGGGCCTTCATGTCAACTGACCATTCGCTATCGCACCGGTCGAATCAGAAGCATCGAACGTGGCCCAGCCTTCAGCCCTGAAACCTGGGATCGACTCTGCGCGGAGGTTTCACAAACGCTGCTAACTGGTTCGCGCAAGTTCGGCCGAGACTACGCGTTTAGCAGCTTCCGTGTGACCGGCTCCTGGCAAGGAAGTCGATCAGGCGTACAGATACTTCCGCCACCAGAACACGCACCCCGCGCGCCAGTCGAGATGGCCGAGCATCCATTCATTCTTGAGTTTCCCATCGTCGAGAGCATTCGTTGGGATGTGACAAACCACCGTCGACGGGCTGAGTATCGGAAATTGACAGCAGTGCTTAACCTGCTGCTGGCGGGCCGCACAAGCGCTCAGCCTCGACAAGCAGAACACCTTTGGGCAAGTGTGCCGCAGGGCAATGGCGAGTTCAGCATCCAGTGGGTGCAACCCTTCTTTTTTGCCAAACTCGGGGAAGTCGTCGTCAAACAGCTCTCCGAGGTGGCCAACTTGAGGATCGAATCCATAAAGCCAGAGAGTTACTACGGCGTCGTGGGCCACGATGGCCGCGCTCTGAGCGTGCCCGACGATCTTGATGATCTACTATTCAGATATCAACAACTCGTTCCGTCTGACCGCAGCAAGTTTGACCGGGCGACGTTCTGGATGGACATGGCATCACGCCAGTGGCATATCGCCACCTCGTTGTCATTTGCAGCGCTGGTTATTGCGGTGGAGTCGCTGACTGAAAGAGGTAGTCGTCACCGAGTCCACTGTCCGGAGTGCAACGAGATCGTAGAGCACGATGCGCCCGGTGCGACAGAACGCTTCCGAGAGTTCTTCGAGCACTACGCTCCTGGGACCGCCCTTCGGAAGCGTCGTAGCGCAATGTATAGGCTTCGCTCAGGGGTTCTGCACGGCAGCGAACTGCTGCAGATGGACCAAGACCGAGCTTTTGGGCCTGATCCCATTGGATGGAACGAATACGAGCTGCATTCGGAACTGTGGGGCTTGGCTAGGCACGCCCTGCGTCGCTGGCTGCAGGAGGCTGGACAACACTCTCCACCAACCTCGAGCCACATTGCCGCCTAACCCCTCACTCAAGCCGAGCCCCAACGGCAAGCCACCGGGCCGGCGCTACAGTGCAGGTCTGCTTTTACTGCAGCGCCGGCCCGGCGTCTTCCCGCTGGTGCCGGCTTAGCTCGAACGTTAGGCCGCACAAAATGCCCTCCAGCAAACGTCCCATCGCGAAGACCACCGCTACTGCCGCAGATCAGCTTCAAGCGGAGCAGGCGCTCGATTCCTTCATTGCGAAGTTTGAACCAGCAACTGCAAAATTGATCAATGACTGCCGAAGAGAGTTGAAAGTCATCTTTCCAACCGCGATCGAGCTCGTCTACGATAATTACAATTTCTTCGTGATCGGATACTGCTCGTCGGAACGAGCATCAGACTGCATCGTTTCTATCGCGGCAGCCGCGAGCGGAGTTGGGCTTTCGTTTTACTACGGAGCAGCTTTGCCAGATCCGACGGGAATTCTCGAAGGAAGCGGAAAGCAGAACCGTTTCATTCGACTTCCCACGGCTGACAGGCTCCATGACTCAGATGTACTCAAGCTCATTCATGCAGCGGCGGAGCACGGAAAGACAAAACTACCACCCACCGGCGTAGGGCGTCTGGTCATAAAGTCGGTGTCAGCAAAGCAGAGGCCGAGGCAGCATGCAAAGAGTGCGGCCTAACCCCTCGCTCAAGCGGAGCGCCAACGGCAGGCCACCAGGCCCGGCCTGTGGCGCGCTACATTCTCCCCAGTCCGGTCCTGGCGTCCTGCCGTCGGCGCCCGCTTAGCTCGAACGTTAGGCGGCACCAGGCGCCCATTCCTGGTTCTCGAGAGCAATGGCAATGATCGAACGAATCTTCACTCGTGCAGCTGGGGGCGGCGCAACACAGGAGCACCGCTCGGTTCAGCTCGTAGCCGGTGCCGGCATCGAAGGAGATCGGTACTTCGATCGTCATGAGGAACCAGGCCAGAACATCACGCTTGTAGAAGCGGAAGAGATCGAGCGCTTCATCTCGGAGCACGGAAGGTCAATTGACCTTTCCGTCACTGGTCGGAACCTTGTCACCCGCGGCATACGGCTCAACGCGCTGGTGGGCAAGGAATTCAAGGTCGGCTCTGTGCTGCTTCGAGGCGTGGAACTATGCGAACCTTGTCTAAGTCTCGGCCAAGCCCTGGCTTCAACAGAGGTCACGCCGGCGCATGTGGTCAAGGCGTTTGTGCACAAGGCCGGCCTACGCGCCGACGTCTTGTCCGGCGGCGAGGTCACCGTTGGCGCTGTCGTGGCAAGTGCCGCCTAACCCCTCACTCAAGCCGAGCCCCAACAGCCGTGCGCTTGGCCGGCGCGGCCGTGCAGTGCATCATCGGCCACGCCGGCCAAGCGCCCGTCTGCTGGGGCCGGCTTAGCTCGAACGTTAGGCCGCAGAATTCATGCACGTTGCCCTCCTCCAGCCTTCAGACGCGCCGCGCTACCGCGAACTCATGCTGCAGGCGTACGAACTTGCCGCGGATGCCTTCACTTCCACGGCTGAAGAACGGGCTGCCGAGCCAGAGGCCTTTTGGGTCAAGCGCATTGCCCACCCTACCGGTTTGAGCGCAGCGTTCGGCGCCTTCGAAGGTCAAGAACTCGTCGGGACCGTCGCACTTGAGTTCTCGGCGAAACCCAAGACGAAGCACAAGGCGCTCGTCATTGGTATGTATGTCACCCCTGCCGCAAGAGGTACCGGCGCCGGGCGTGCACTGCTCAAAGCCATCATCGAGCATGCGCGGGCCAAAAGGGGGCTGCTGTTGCTCACCCTCACTGTCACCGAGGGCAACGAGTCGGCAGTCAACTTGTATCGTGGCGCAGGCTTTCAAGCGTTTGGCACGGAGCCAATGGCCATCCTCACGCCTTCGGGCTTCAAGCCCAAGGTCTACATGTGGCTACCCCTTCAACCCGCCGACGCTGCGGCCTAACCCCTCACTCAAGCCGAGCCCCAACGGCAAGCCACCAGGCCCGGCCTGTGGCCCACTACATTCTCCACAGCCCGGGCCTGGCGGCTTCCCGTCGGTGCCGGCTTAGCTCGAACGTTAGGCCTCACGAAACGAGCTCTACGCTTCCCCGACTATGGAAACGCAAAAACAGTCGCAGCCCGCCGCGCCGGACGAGGAATTCTTCCGGGCGCTTGAGATCGAACGCACGCGAGCTCTGGTAGACCGTAACGTAGAAACCATTCGGCGCACGCACGCACCGGACTACGAACTTATCAGCGTGCCGGGCCGCGTCATGAGCCTTGAGAGGTACCTTTCGCTCATGGCCCACGATGTGTTCTACGCGAACTGGGAGCACGGTCCCATGCGGGTGCAAGTCTCAACAAGCATGGCCGCAGTCAGGTACGAAGCCAAGATCACATTTCCGTCCGGCAAGGTTGTCAATTGCTGGCACACGGACATCTACGCATTACAAGCAGGCACGTGGAGAGCCGTCTGGTCCCAGGGAACGCAGTTGCCACAAGAGCCAACGCCAGCGAGCGGTGTGCAGTGAGGCCTAACCCCTCGCTCAAGCGGAGCGCCAACGGCAGGCCACCAGGCCCGGTCTGGTGGTACGCGGTACATTTTCACCAGCCCGGGCCTGGCGCCCTGCCGTCGTCACCCGCTTAGCTCGAACGTTAGGCCGCACACAAATGCCCGCCCGCAAGGCCTCAAGCGCGAAGCCCCGTTCCGCCACTGCCACTCCGGCGCAGGCAGAGGAGGAACTTGCCTCGTTCATAGCGAAGTTTGAACCGGGCACTGCGGAGTTGATCCGAGCCTGCAGAGCAGAGTTGAGGAGAATTCTCCCCACGGCCACAGAACTCGTGTACGACAACTACAACTTCTTCGTCATCGGATACTGTTCTTCAGAGCGGGCTTCCGACTGCATTGTTTCCATCGCAGCCGCTGCGAACGGTGTCGGGCTTTCGTTCTACTACGGCGCCGCTTTGCCCGACCCGACTGGAATACTTGAAGGAAGTGGCAGGCAGAATCGCTTCATTCGGCTGCCGAACGCGAGCAAGCTGCGAGATCCAGAAGTCACCAAGCTCATCCATGCTGCCATGGTGCACGGAAGCACCAAGCTACCGAGCACTGGCCAAGGCCATCTCGTCATAAAGTCAGTGTCCGCAAAACAGAGGCCGCGGCAGCGTGCAAAGGGTGCGGCCTAACCCCTCACTCAAGCCGAGCCCCAACAGCCAGGCACTTGGCCGGCGCGGCCGTGCGGTGCATCATCAGCCGCGCCGGCCAAGCGCCCGTCTGTCGGGCCCGGCTTAGCTCGAACGTTAGCAACTGTGTTGCGCGTCAAGTCCAGGCGACCACGCTGATTGGTTTTTGATCATGGCATTCATGATGATCAGCAGCTTTCGCATGCAGGCGGTCAGTGCCACCTTCGCAGGTTTGCCTTGGGCGCGCAGATGCAGGTAGAAGCTGCGGATGACTGGGTTGCAACGCATAGCCGTCACGGCCGCCATGTACAGCGTGCGCCTGACCTGCGCCCGGCCACCCCAGATTACTCGGCCACCCTGTTGCTTGCCACTGTCGCGATTGAACGGTGCCACACCAACCAGCGCGGCGATCTGCCTGCGGCTGAGGCTGCCCAACTCAGGCAGCAAGCCCAGCATCGTGGCGCGCGTCAGCGAGCCAACGCCCGGAATGGCCTTCAAGAGATCGTCCTTGTCGCGCCACGCCGGCGAGGTGCGCAACGTGTGTGTCAGCTCGATGTCGAGCCGGTCGATGCGCGCGTCCAACCATTCGATGTGCTCACGCAGGCTCTCGCGCTGAACGCTCGATGCTCGCTGCAGGCGCAACTTCTCCTGCACCCGCATCTCGATGAGTTGGCGTCGCCGTGCCAAGAGATCACCCAACGCTCTGGTGTGCTCGTCGGGCAGTTCTCGCACCTGAGGACGAATGGCCGCCGCGAAGGCCGCCAAGATCATGGCGTCGATACGATCGGTCTTGGCCAGGCGGCCACAGGCCTTGGCGTAGTCGCGCACCTGCCGAGGATTGACCACGGCCACCGCAAGCCCTGCCGCCGCCAGGGCACTGGCAAGTTCAGTCTCGAGTCCGCCGGTGGCCTCCATCACCACCAGCGACGGCGGCTGAGTTCGCAATCGCTCGACAAGGCCAGCGATGGCCTCCTCGGTGTAGTCGATGCGAAGCGTGGGCCCCGCCAACCAAGCCACGTCCAACCAGGACTTGGCCACGTCGATGCCGACGAACGATTCAGGATTGCTCATTCAGGTACCCTGCCTTGCAAGAATCCGGGCTCACCAGGGCCCGATCAACTGTTCGGGTTACATGAATTCCCGACCCGACGTCCCGCGCTAACGTACGGGCTCTGTCGCCCAAGGCTTCAACGGACTGTCGGGTCGGCCAAAGCAGGCGCCGACGGCTCCTGCTCAACTAGCGATTCTTCTGCGGAATCGTTGGCTTGAACATACAAGGCCTCAGAACAAGCACCCCGACGACTCAAGCTGCACCAGCTGCTCATACCTATGGAGAGAAGCCGTCCTCGCCATTCCAGTAGGCGCCGTCCATGAAACCCACCCCAACAGTCAACACTTCAGCGGCCACTGGCGTCTGGGCCGTAGGAGTAGGTACCGTTCTTGGGCCAGCAATCGACACTCCGGGAACGTCTGGAACTGTCGCATTGCTCTTTGCCGCCCTGGCGCTCTACGCCCCCGCTCACTTCTACGTATTCGGTCTAGCCAAGGCCGAGCTCACCGGACTGTGGGTTGTTCAACCTGCTCTTCTACGTCGCATTGGCGCCTTCTTGGTGGGCGTCATAGCAACAGCTACGCTCCTCATGCCAATCCAGGCGCTCCTGAGCGGCAAAGTACCTCAGTGAGCGGTCTCCCGGTCTTCATAGTCACGCTGAGGCCTAACCCCTCACTCAAGCCGAGCCCCAACAGCAAAACACCGGGCCCGCGCTACAGTGCAGAGCATCATCTGCAGCGCGGGCCCGGCGTTTTCCTGTCGGTGCCGGCTTAGCTCGAACGTTAGGCCGCATGTTCGAACCTTCACGAACCTTCTTACTTCTCTCGCTTCAGCGCGGGCTGCTCGGGAACGTCAGCCCTGGACTGAGACAAGCTTCAATCGAAGCTGATGTTCCAGCATTGGTGGTCAGGCTCCGCTTTGAATACAAGCCTGAGAATCTTGAATCGGCACAAGAGAACTGCTCCGCCGCCGCCACGGAGGTTGTCTCTGACCTGCCGTCGGAATGGAACATTCAAGAGGAACACATTGTTGTGGCTGCTGGTGAGCAACTGAGGCCATTGACCTATGTGGCGTACTGCAGCGCTGAGTCATGAGGCAAAGAAACCTTTCGCCGGAGTGGCCTTGGACTTTGTCGGCGGGCCAGGTCAGCACAGCGAGTGTCAGGTGCCGGCCGCAGCAAGAAATGCGGCCTAACCCCTCACTCAAGCCGAGCCCCAACAGCCGTGCGCTTGGCCGGCGCGGCTGTGCAGAGCATCATCAGCCGCGCCGGCCAAGCGCCCGTCTGCTGGGTCCGGCTTAGCTCGAACGTTAGGCCGCGCCAAATCACCACCTCGCTAGTCCAGCCACAGATCCATGTCCGAGACCGCTGACCCAACCGACCTCGGGTTCACCTATCGGGTCCGCAAGAGCGGCGAAGTCGAGATCTTTCATCATGGTCGGCTGGCAACCACGCTTCGCGGCAACGAGGCCGAGGACTTCAAGCAGGAAGCAAGTAATCAGCTCAGCCCCGCGGCTCAAAAACTGATGGCACGAGTCACAGGAAACTACAAACGTGGCAATGAGCGCAAGGCCAGCGAGCACCAGCGTAACCGGCGCTGAGAGAGCCCTATGCCGTCCCAGGCGTCATCGCGGGCGCGTGCTGTTGCACAAGAGGCGGCGTCGGCACTCGAGCCTCTGTGTAGCCCGCCAGGGTCTCGGCCAGGCACGCAGGGCAGCCGGCCCATCACAGCACCCACGGCAGGAGCATCGCTTCGTGCGCGCAGCGCGGCCTAACCCCTCACTCAAGCCGAGCCCCAACGGCAAGCCGCCAGGCCCGGTCTGTGGCTTGCTACATTCTCCACAGCCCGGGCCCGGCGCCTTCCCGCTGGTGCCGGCTTAGCTCGAACGTTAGGCCTCGCAACCACCACCGCCGCGCATCCCCGCGCGGTTCGAACACAAATTGCCATGCATCAAGGTTCCTGCCACTGCGGCGCTGTCAAACTGAAGCTGCCATCCACGCCCACCGTGGCAACTTCTTGCAACTGCTCACTGTGCCGTCGCGTCGGAGGCCCATGGGTCTACTTCGAGTTCGGCACAGTCGAGATCGAAGGACACCCAGAGAACACGGCGGAGTACATCCAAAGCGGAGGAACCATGAGAACGATCCACTGCCGAACCTGCGGGTCCGTGACGCACTGGGAACCGCTTGAACATAAGCCAGGCGCCAAGCATGGCGTCCACCTCGGGAACTTTGATCCTGAGTTTGTGACCTCGGTGCGAGTGCGCAAATTCGATGGCGCAAACACCTACAAGTTCTTTGACGAGTTGCCTTGAACAACGAGCCACCGCCGCAGAGCGAGGCCTAACCCCTCACTCAAGCCGAACCCCAACGGCAAGCCGCCAGGCCCGGTCTGTGGCGCGCTACATTCTCCACAGCCCGGGCCTGGCGCCTTCCCGCTGGTGCCGGCTTAGCTCGAACGTTAGGCGTCACAGCATGCTTGCTCGCACTCTACTGGTCTTGCTCTGCGCTCCTTTGACTGCGTTCTATTGCGCGACCATGTCGCGCATGTACATCCGTTCAACTCAGGCTCCAGAGGTCACAACCACTGAGTTTGTGGTTCAGCAATTCGACTCAGCAGCCATTGCAGTGCGCGGATGGGCAAGTGAGAACGGATTCAAGGAGGCTCCGTGCAATCGCGAGATTGCCACACCATTCTGCAAAACCTTCATATCCAAGCGCTCAACCGTAGAGCTGCGCCTTGAACCATACAACAATCAAATAGAATTGATACTTCTCGACAACTTTGGCCAGAGTGGTTCGCCTGAGGAGAAGTCGCTCAGGAGCGCATTGGCAAAGTCAGGGAACTGGATCCTAGTAACGAGTGGCCCGAAATGAGAACACGGAGGCTCCAGCGGTGGGCCATGCGGCTCTTGACGTCATTGCACTGCTACCTGTGCTATGCGCTGCCTCTCCTAGGCTCATCACTCCACGCGAGTGCTGCAACGGACTGCTCCCTACTTGAAGGCAAGTATTCGAATAGCGGTACGCAGATTGACATACTGAATCCCAGAGAAGACCACGCGCTAATGTCGGACAGAACGCGATTTGCGCAGTCTGGTACGGCCTATTTTTCGTTCACCGTCTTTGAAGGCGCACATGGATACACCATACGCCTCTTTGATCTCGATGGAATTGAATTGCACAAGGTGTCGTCGGGCGGGCCTGCGTTCCGCTGCGAGGATGGTCGGCTGGAAAGGGTGGTAACTAGCTTTGGCTCTGGCGACGGGAATCCGACGAAAATCACTTCCGAAACGTATATCTACAAAGAGGACGACGAGCTCGTAATAGTAACCAAGAGGCGTACCGAATCTATTCGACTGATTGCGCCATCTGAACCAACACTTATTCATAACAAAGCTCGATTTCGAGGCATCGGGCGGTGACGCCTAACCCCTCGCTCAAGCTGACCCGCTACGGCATGCACCGTAAGCCCGGGCTGCGGCACACGGTGCATCTTCGCATCCCGGGCTTACGGTGCACGCCTCCGCGGGCAGCTTAGCTCGAACGTTAGGCCTCAGAAAACGCACTGCCATCTTCTCGATGCAGCTCAATCAAGTCACCCTTCCCGCTCACGACGTCGAGAAGTCGGTCGCCTTCTATTCCGGCTTGGGCCTTCGCATCATCGTCAGCGCCTTGCCACGCTACGCACGTCTTGAGTGTCCAGATGGTGGTTCAACGTTCTCCCTCCACCAAGTCGCAGAACGGCCGGGCCCATCTGAGGCGGTCGTGTACTTCGAGTGCGAAGACTTGGACGCCAAGGTTAGCCTTCTGCAGGCCCGCGGATACAGCTTCATCCAAGAACCCAAAGACGAGAGTTGGCTGTGGCGCGAAGCCCGGCTTCAAGACCCTTCAGGCAACGTCATCTGCCTCTACTGGGCAGGAGAGAATCGTCGTCATCCTCCTTGGCGCGTTCCGGAGTGAACCTCCTCGTGTCCACGAACGCATGGCCGCGGCGGCTGAGGCCTAACCCCTCACTCAAGCCGAGCCCCAACAGCAAAACACCGGGCCCGCGCTGCAGTGCATGTCATCATCTGCAGCGCGGGCCCAGTGTTTTCCTGCCGGTGCCGGCTTAGCTCGAACGTTAGGCCGCACACAACACCACTCGGGCGCTCGGAGACTCCTCATGAACACCACCACTGGCAGTTGCTTGTGCGGCAAGGTTCGCTTTGCGGCACTGGGGAACCCGTACCGAGTTGGAATCTGCCACTGTATGGACTGCCGTAAGCACCACGGCGCCCTCTTCCACGCCTCGGCGATCTTCCCTCAGGAGGCAGTATCGATTGAGGGCGAGACCCACGTCTATGCGGGTCGGCACTTCTGCCCCACTTGCGGTTCTACGGTATTCGGGCGCAGTGACGACGAGGTCGAATTGAACCTCGGCTCCATGGACGCGCCGGATCAGTTCACACCAAGCTACGAACTCTGGACAATCAGGCGAGAGTCTTGGCTGCCGTCGTTTTCAGAATGCCGGCAATACGAACGCAATCGCCTTGAGCAAGGAAGAACCGAACCCTGAGGCATCCATGGTCACACTTGCTTGAACTCCTCCCGCCACTCGCCAAGTGCGGCCTAACCCCTCACTCAAGCCGAGCCCCAACGGCAAGCCGCCAGGCCCGGTCTGTGGCGCGCTACATTCTCCACAGCCCGGGCCTGGCGCCTTACCGCTGGTGCCGGCTTAGCTCGAACGTTAGGCCGCACCAAGAAACCGTCTAGTCCGCCAGCAGTGCAATGAACCCCAGCAAGGCCGTACCCATCGTTCTTCGTGGCACTGGCACGGCCACACAACTGCTCGTCTTCAGGCACCCACTGGCGGGTGTACAGCTTGTGAAGGGCAGCGTAGAGGTAGGCGAGTCCATCGAGCATGCGGCAGTCCGCGAACTCGCTGAAGAGTCTGGTCTTCAGAACGCTACGGTCGCCCGCGACCTCGGAGTTTGGTCTAGTGGCTATGAGGGCCAGGTCTGGCACTATTGTGAAGTTCAGTGCGCGGGCTACGCCCCAGAGGAATGGGAGCACTTCACCCAAGACGGTAGGGGTCAGCTCTTTCGGTTCTTCTGGCACTCTTTGCATGCAGCGCCAAACCGAGAATGGCATCCGGTCTACCAAGCTGCGCTCGTCGAGCTTCGCATCCGAATCAATGCTCATCCATCCGCTACGCAAGTTCAGGCGGCGGCGAGTGCGGCCTAACCCCTCACTCAAGCCGAGCCCCAACAGCAAAACACCGGGCCGGCGCTACAGTGCAGGTCTGCATTTTCTGCAGCGCCGGCCCGGCGTTTTCCTGTCGGTGCCGGCTTAGCTCGAACGTTAGGCCTCGCAGAACAACCGCCCCCCACTTCTCGGTCATTGAAACAGCCATGCCTGCCACAACACAGTCCGAGCGGAACCGAAACGTGGTCCTCGATTTCTATCGCGTGGGCCTCATGGGCAAGAGTCCGGTAGAAGCATTCAAACGCTTCATGTCTCCAGACTTCGTTGAGCACAAGCCAGATATCTCGGTCCCAAGTCGGGAAGGCGCGGCCGCATACCTAGCCGAGCTCATGCGTGGCCTACCCGATGCGACGTGGGAGCTGATTCGGACGATCGCGGAAGAAGACTATGTGTTCTTGCACGCTCGCTTCGTGCCTGCGCCTGGCGCTCCAGCGTACGCCATTGCAGACATCTTTCGCTTGCGCAACGGGCTCATAGCTGAGCACTGGGACGTAGTTGCAGGTCCTCCAGCCAATTGCAAAAACCCCAATCCGAGGTTCTAGCTTGCTTGCCGCTGCATCAATCAGTACGCACAGCCACAAGAGAGAATCGTGCTCAGGCAAAGCGACGCCTAACCCCTCACTCAAGCCGAGCCCCAACAGCCGTGCACTTGGCCGGCGCGGCCGTGCGGTGCATCATCAGCCGCGCCGGCCAAGCGCCCGTCTGTCGGGTCCGGCTTAGCTCGAACGTTAGGCGTCGGAATCCAGCCGTTCATCTGCTCGTAGCGTCATGAATACCAATCCAGAACTCACAGACCCCTCGGTCCGCGCTCCAGTCGTACTACACCCCGGCGAGGGGCGCGAGTACGCGATGGGAACGATTGCAGCAATGTTCAAGGCCGACGGAGACGAGACCAATGGCAAGTACTCGATTTCGGAGTGGTGGCTCGAGCCGAAGACAAAAGGTCCTGGCGCACACTCGCACCCAGAAGACGATGTCTTCTATGTCTTGGAAGGCACCATGAGCCTTCTGGTCGGCGAGAAGTGGGTTCACGCAGAACGCGGATCGTTCGTCCTGGTTCCTGGAGGCCTCACCCATGACTTCGAGAACCGGGGAACGGTTCGTGCCGGCGTACTGAATCTCTCAATTCCCGGCGCCTTCGAGCCTCACATGCAAGGCATCTCTGAGTGGTTCGCCGAGCATCCTCCCGGCAGCACCGACGCCTAACCCCTCACTCAAGCCGAGCCCCAACAGCAAAACACTGGGCCCGCGCTACAGTGCAGCGCATCATCTGCAGCGCGGGCCCAGCGTTTTCCTGCTGGGCCCGGCTTAGCTCGAACGTTAGGCGGCATAGGCCGACACTTACCCTCCTCCCCTGATGCAATCCACACTCGTCACTCTCCTCCTGGCTTCTCTCGCTGCCTTCGCCGCCTGGCAGCTAAAGCCACAGAAGGAACAACCACCTCAAGCCCCGCCTGTGGTGTCGGTTCAGGAGATGGGAACGCTCACAACGCTACGGGTGAGCTACGCAAACGTCATAGAGTTCAGTGAACGAGTCACCCAGGACATTCCTTGGACGCAATGGGAACTCCGTTTTGGTGGCACTCGTGTTCTTCTGATTGCCCGCGGTGATTGCTTCCTCGGCACGGATCTGCAACTTGCCAAGTACGAACAGGTTCTGCCAACTGAGAAGACGGCAACGCTCTCCCTACCAAACCCTAAGGTCTTGTCTGCACGCCTCAATCACGACGCAAAGGCTGGTGGCTCGTACTTCTACACGGTAACCAACGATGGAGTCGCTGCACTGCTCCCTGGAACGGAAGGCCAGACCAAGGCAATGAACCGAGCGCTCCAGAAGGGCCAGAGCGAGATTGAAGCAAGCTGCGCTACGCCTGACCTTATCGCAGCCGCGAAGAGGAGTGCAGAGGCGGTGCTCCAACCAACAGTCTCAGCCACCGGCTGGAAGATCAAGACCGTCTGGCGCTAAGCCGCGAATGCCGCCTAACCCCTCACTCAAGCCGAGCCCCAGCAGCCGTGCACTTGGCCGGCGCGGCTGTGCGGCGCATCATCGGCCCCGCCGGCCAAGCGCCCGTCTGTCGGGTCCGGCTTAGCTCGAACGTTAGGCCATGCTTGGTCGCAGCGCCGTACTGCCTCAACACGGCTCGGCTTTGAAGCCTCGCCCCTGTCGCCTCCGGCTACTTCTGAGTTCAGTCGCTCCGGCTGCATCTCGGCCTCTCTCGGCACGGTCCGCGTCGGCCTTCGCGGGCACAGCCAAGCAGTGCAGCACACAGGAACACACTTGCTTTGGCTACGCGGCCGCGCCAGCGGTTTCCAATTGCCTGGCGCTTCGTAGCCACACCTCGCCTGCCAACCTCCGCGCGGCCTCCCGGCGGGCCTGGCCTAACCCTTCACTCAAGCCGAGCCCCAACAGCAAAGCACTTGGCCCGCGCCGCAGCGCAGTGCATCATCTGCACCGCGGGCCAAGCGCTTTACTGTCGGGCCCGTCTTAGTTCAAACGTTAGGCCTACGCAAAGGTGGCGCTCCACGGCCCCTCGGTTCTTCCGGCAGCGGTGGCGCTCGCGACCTCGAGCGGGCCGAGGTTGCGCGAACAGACGTTGAACACGGTCAGCAGCCGCGCTGTCGCGCGCCCGAGAGCAAATGTTCAGTCAGTTCTTCGGGGCGCCCCTGCCATGCTGCCTGCATCTCGGCTAAGGCTGGCTACACCTGCGGTTGCAGGGGCGCCGCTCGCCAGCAGTCAAAGCGGCTGCGCCGGGAAGCACCGCACCTATCTGCGGCCTAACCCCTCATTCAAGCCGAGCCCCAACAGCAAAGCACTTGGCCCGCGGTGCAGCGCAGTGCATCATCTGCCCCGCGGGCCAAGCGCTTTCCTGTCGGGCCCGGCTTACCTCGAACGTTAGGCAGCACAAACACCCCCTATGCCAGCTTCTGACTTCTTTCCTGACGCATGGCTTGACGACGATCCGGAACACCCAGTACCGAAGGTCGACAACCTCGATGTCCAAACGGTGAAGATTGGCGGAGGATCAGACTTGTACCTGATAGTGGCCACGCCCTTGCGCGGCGAGGAAAGAGATCTACAACGGCTCATGGCGAAACTCGAAAACTACCTTACCTTCCTGCAGTCACCCAGCTGCGTCGCAGAGGCAGGCTTCGCCACGAAAGAAAGCACCCGCATAGTTGCCAAGGTACATCCCGAGTCGAGCCCTTACGTGTTCGAATTGCTGCACCGAAATGAGACCTGGGTGGCCAACAACGGTGCCACGCTCGTTATAGAGCCACTTGAGAACCAGACAACGCAATGAGCACCCTGCGTCGCATGCGACGAGTGCTGCCTAACCCCTCGCTCAAGCTGAGCACCAACGGCGTGTCACCAGGGCCAAGTCGGCGGTACCTTGTACATTCTCGCCAACTTGGCCCTGGCGCCTCACCGTCGGTGCCAGCTTAGCTCGAACGTTAGGCCTCGCAGAACAACCGCCCCCCACTTCTCGGTCATTGAAACAGCCATGCCTGCCACAACACAGTCCGAGCGGAACCGAAACGTGGTCCTCGATTTCTATCGCGTGGGCCTCATGGGCAAGAGTCCGGTAGAAGCATTCAAACGCTTCATGTCTCCAGACTTCGTTGAGCACAAGCCAGATATCTCGGTCCCAAGTCGGGAAGGCGCGGCCGCATACCTAGCCGAGCTCATGCGTGGCCTACCCGATGCGACGTGGGAGCTGATTCGGACGATCGCGGAAGACGACTATGTGTTCTTGCACGCTCGCTTCGTGCCTGCGCCTGGCGCTCCAGCGTACGCCATTGCAGACATCTTTCGCTTGCGCAACGGGCTCATAGCTGAGCACTGGGACGTAGTTGCAGGTCCTCCAGCCAATTGCAAAAACCCCAATCCGAGGTTCTAGCTTGCTTGCCGCTGCATCAATCAGTACGCACAGCCACAAGAGAGAATCGTGCTCAGGCAAAGCGACGCCTAACCCCTCACTCAAGCCGAGCCCCAACAGCCGTGCACTTGGCCGGCGCGGCCGTGCGGTGCATCATCGGCCGCGCCGGCCAAGCGCCCGTCTGCTGGGCCCGGCTTAGCTCGAACGTTAGGCGTCAAAGGAACACTGTGCCACTCTCGCGCGATGAAATTCAACAGCCTCGGACACCGACACAACTGGCTGCCTTCGTAGATCAGGTGCGAGCGACTGCCGCCGCAAACGAGGAAGAGCGCAAGGCAGGTCATCTTCGAATCGGCTACTACAAGGAGTTCTTCGACGAAGTTGTTCCTCTTGCCAAGTTTGCCGCCAGCGCTTACACAGGAGACCACACGGTCACCCCAGTCATGGGGTCGCAGGGCTACGACGCTGAAGTTCGAGACGCGCGAGGAACACTCATCGATCGCGTTGAGATCGCAAATCCGATTGACGGACGAGCAGTCGCTCAGGTCGGTCGAGAGCTTGCTGAATTTGGTATCGGCGGCTTCCGCGTCAGTGACCCGGGTGAGGACGTAGAGGAGTTGATTCCGATCCTCGCCCGTACGGCGGCGAAGAAGGCTGCCAAAGACTACTCAGACTGCACCGTAGTTTTCAATGTCACCGCCTGCCCACCATTCTCCGGCTTCGAGGAGCGTCACGAAGACCAAATCGCGAGGATCCGAAGCACTCTTACTGAAGCTGGCTTCAAGGCCAAGCGTGTGTTCGTCATGCTGCCATCGGGCGCGGTTGAGCGCATTGACGCCTAACCCCTCACTCAAGCCGAGCCCCAACAGCAAAACACCAGGGCCGCGCTACAGTGCAGTTCATCATCTGCAGCGCGGCCCTGGCGTTTTCCTGTCGGTGCCGGCTTAGCTCGAACGTTAGGCCTCATGAAGACCCTGCTCCTGTTCCTCGGCGCAATTCTGCTGGTCGGAGCCATTGCCTACTTCGACAGGCAGCGTCGAATTGGGAAGCTCCGGCGAGCATTTGCGGGCCGAAGGCCACTCTCAGATGACGAGTTCTTCCAAACCTACTTCGGGGGATCCGGCATGGCCAAAGAGATCCCAATAAGGGTCAGACGCATTCTTGAAGAGAATCTGGATGCAGACATGTCACGACTGGCCAAGGAAGACGATTTCACAAAGAACCTGAAGTTCCTCTTTGCGTTTGACTCGCTTGCAGACGTCGCCATAGTGCAAGCCGTTGAGAAGGAGTTCGGCATCGCAATCTCGGATGAGGAGGCCATGGCCATGCACACGGTCAACGACATAGTTGTTGGGGTGTCAAGGCACCTGGCTGCGGCGAATGAGGCCTAACCCCTCACTCAAGCCGAGCCCCAACGGCGGGCCAGCAGGCCCGCGATACAGTGCAGAGCATCGTCTGTATCGCGGGCCTGCCGTCCCACCGTCGGGCCCGGCTTAGCTCGAACGTTAGGCCTCATACATCACACAACGCTGCAGCGGCCCGATTTCCCCCTTACTCAAGAGACTCCAATGACGCACGATCTCGCGAAAAAGATGCATCAGATTGCCGCCCAGGTGGGCGGTCTCAACGACAAAGGAAAAGTAAAGGCCCGGAACGAAAAGGGCTACGCGATGCTCGTCTCAGTTAGCAATGGCTGCAGAGTGTGGGCGCACCACACTCGAAGCAACAGGCTAATCATTGACCTCATGTATACGAAGAGCGAAAAGTTCAAGCATCCTGAAGTTGTTAAGTCTGCCATCGAAACCTTTGAACACTTCGCATCAAAGTCGAGTCGCGAAGTCATCTGTAGCGAATGGCAGCATGCAACGACAGAATCCGACACTCGAACCCAGCACTACTTCGACATAACCAACGAGGAGAGTCAAACTATCGGCGAACTTGTGAAAGATGTTCAGCTTGCATTTAGGAAAGATTCAAGCGGG
The DNA here is from genome assembly GCA_963750785.1 of uncultured beta proteobacterium. Lineage (GTDB taxonomy): Bacteria > Pseudomonadota > Gammaproteobacteria > Burkholderiales > Burkholderiaceae_C > Rubrivivax. The sequence goes on from CAVVSC010000035.1 coordinate 164,394, forward strand.
CGGCAAAATGAGGCCTAACCCCTCGCTCAAGCCGAGCCCCAACAGCCGGGCACTTGGCCGGCACGGCTGTGCAGTGCATCATCAGCCATGCCGGCCAAGCGCCCGTCTGTCGGGCCCGGCTTAGCTCGAACGTTAGGCCGCGGAAGACCAACCCATGACCACCTCCGCGCTTCTCTGGAGTGTTGTATTCGGCTCGCTCGGTGCGGGGTACTGCCTGTACGCGAGGAAGCAACGGGCCCTTGTGCCTTTCGTCAGCGGCGCCGCGCTCATCGTGCTGCCTTACCTGATAACCAACACGTTCGCTTTGGTTGCGGTATGCACGGCTTTTGCCGCCGCGCCCTTCGTCATCAAGCAATGAAGCGCGGTAACCGCAGCGCGCGAAGCTTCGAAGTGCAGCAACGGCAAGAGTTTGGGGCACAACCCTTCGTCCCGCGGCGGAGCGCCAAGGAACAAGGCAGCCCTGCCGCATGTCAAAGCCTCCAAGCTCTGTGCAAGTTGGCCGCCAGGGCCTTCCATGTCAGCACGGCAGCCACACGTCGCACCCCTCAAGCATCGCCTACGCGGTCCAAACCGCCACCGCCGCCGCCTAACCCCTCACTCAAGCCGAGCCCCAACAGCCGTGCACTTGGCCGGCGCGGCCGTGCGGTGCATCATCGGCCGCGCCGGCCAAGCGCCCGTCTGCTGGGCCCGGCTTAGCTCGAACGTTAGGCCATGCTTGGTCGCATCGCCGTCATGCCGCCACACGGCTCGGCCTGGAGGCCTCGCCTCCGTCGCCTCCGGCTACGCCTGAGTTTGGTTGCTCCGGCCACATCGCGGCAACTCGCGGTCCGGGCTGCCACCGTCCTCGCGGGCAGGAGCTGAGCCTTGGTGGCGCACGGGAGACAGCCCTACTCTGGCTACGCGGCCGCGCCAGCGGTTGCCAAGTGCCTGGCGGTTCTTAGCCGCGCCTCGCCTGCAAACCTCCGCGCGGCCTCCTCGCGGGCCTGGCCTAACCCTTCACTCAAGCCGAGCCCCAACAGCAAAGCACTTGGCCCGCGCCGCAGTGCAGTGCATCATCTGCGCCGCGGGCCAAGCGCTTTACTGTCGGGCCCGTCTTAGTTCAAACGTTAGGCGTCACAAGAGCCACCACTCATGTTCCTTCGCCTACGAAGACTGATCCGGTACGCGATGGGCACTCGAACCATCACTGTCGAGTCAGAATCTCCAACCCGACTTGAACTCCGCTCGGGCTGGACAAGCACTATCTTCGACAGGACCAAACTCCATGTGCTGCAGAATGGACGACTTGTCGCCGCACTGCCTCTTGTAGAAGGCATCGAACTTCACCAGCCGAGGTCGCAAGAAGGCCCGTTCAACTGGTTCGTGACGGTGCATATCCGGGGCGCAAGACAGGTAGAAGTCGGGCAAGTTACCGACAGCACGGACGCATCGCTTGTGGCGGCAAAGATTGCCGGCATCACGGGACGTCCGGTGAGGGTCGGCACATAGTTGGCCGAGCATCTGGAACCATGATCCGTCACCTCACCGAAATGCAAGTCACGCAGGCTCGCCGCTAGTGACGCCTAACCCCTCGTTCAACCGGACGCGCTACGGCAGGCCACCTTGGCCCGGTTGGCGGTACGCGGTACATTTTCGCCAACCGGGCCAAGGCGTCCTGCCTCCGCACGCCGGTTAACTCGAACGTTAGGCCTCGCAATACACTCTGTGGCAGCCGCATCTTCCTATCAATTCCGAGTCAGCCCTTTCGCCCTGTGGAGGCAGGTCTCTCCTGTGTGGGCTGGCACGGCGGGCGCCATTGCCGTAGCAAGTTGGCTTACCGGCCAGTCTTTGACCTGGTCACTCGTACTTCGCCCGTCCGTCGCCATAGCCATTGTTGTCGGGATCCTGTACCTGCTTCGACCAATAAAGGTCACTCAAGAAGGCGTGTTCGGTCTTAATCGGCTTGGCCTGCAGGTCTTCATCAAATGGGAAGAAATCAAGAGCGTCAGTTTTGGTAGGCGCCATCCACTAGAGCCAGCCTTTCGGTTGCATCGGTCTACAGGAGAGTCCGTATGGATTCCAAGAGCAACAACACGGCTTCGGGAACTACAGCTCTTGGCCTGCAGGTTTGGCGGCGCGGCGCATCCTCTAACCACAGCTCTAGAGACGCCACTATGCGACGCCCCCTGAGCCGTCAAGTAGCGAGGCCTAACCCCTCGCTCAAGCGCCGAGCCCCAACGGCCGTTCGCCTGGCCGGCGAAGGCCAGCATGTCTATCATGGCCTTCGCCGGCCAGGCGCCCGTCCGTCGGGCCCGGCTTAGCTCGAACGTTAGGCGTCGCAGTCACCACCTTCTCGCGTGTGCCGCTGAAGAATTCAAGTGCAGTCTCTCTTCCTCATCTTTGTCGCACACGCGGCGCTTCGATTCCCAGGGGATGACGCATGGGCAGCCACAGTCGTGTCCGGGCTTCTACTGCTCTCCATGGGCGTTGTTTTTCGGCTTGGTGGCTGGCATTCAGTCCATGGTGCTTGGGCGTGGCTGAGATCAAGGCCACAGTGGCTGCTTCTAATCATGAGCGCACCCATCACAATGGTTGCTATATCAGCCTTCACAGGAGAGTCGCCTTCGTACAGCCAAGTGCTTGCCTACGCAATTGAAGCCTTCTTCCTTGCCTATGCATTCATCGCAACAGTGCTTGCCTCCTGGGCCGCGGGCATAGCTTCAATCACATCGTGGTTTCGCCACTAGTCAATACAGCCGCCGTGCGAGCAGCGACGCCTAACCCCTCGCTCAAGCGGAGCGCCAACGGCAGGCCACCAGGCCCGGTCTGGCGGTACGCGGTACATTTTCGCCAGCCCGGGCCTGGCGTCCTGCCGCTGGCGCCCGCTTAGCTCGAACGTTAGGCCTCACAAACAGACCGAGTTCCACTCCCGCAGCCAATGACCAAGACCACGGGGCAGCTCTACGCCGAACTGAAAGACGACGTGGCCGCCGTAGCAAACCCACTCTTCGAACTCTCGGAGAGGCTCCTCCGCGAGAACGGAAACTTCTTGCCGCACGGATTCGTGCTCAACGATGAAGGCAAAGATGCGATGGTCGACGCCATCGAAGACAACGGTTCGGGCAAGAGCACTTCAGCAGTCACGCTCCCACTGCTGCACGAAGGTCTTCGCAAGCAAGCACAGACAGGAAGAGCCCGAGCAGTTGGAGTAGCGGAGAACGTAACAGTCACTCCTCAAGGCGGCAGCGCCACAAAAGCGATCAAGGTGCTCTTTGAACATCGTGAAGGGCTGTGCGTTGCGCTGTATCTCCCGTTCAAGAAGAAGCTCTTCCGTGGCTACCAGATAGGCACAGCCTTTACCGTGCCAGCGGAGCCGGAAGTCAAGCCATGGCTCGCGCGGTGAGGCCTAACCCCTCACTCAAGCCGAGCCCCAACGGCAAGCCACCAGGCCCGGTCTGTGGCGCGCTACATTCTCCACAGCCCGGGCCTGGCGGCTTCCCGTCGGGCCCGGCTTAGCTCGAACGTTAGGCCGCGAAGGAAAGGCCATGCGGTACACCAACAGAGTCAGCGCCTCTCGGCGTGAGCTGAAAAGCCACGACGCGGCAAGCCGCGAACACAACGTCACTGCGTCGAAGGAGCAATTCCGGGCATTCGGAAGAACGTTCGCGGCTTCGAAACACAGGCTCAGTGAGGTTTCAAAGTGGGCATCGTCGAGCTGCCGCACATGGACAGAGTCAGCAACCGCCGGGCCCGCAAAGCCAATGACCTGGAACCGCTGCGCCAGATCGAACCGCCGCACTGCGTAGGAGTGGTAGGTTTTCAGTCAGTTCGTCGGGCCGCCGCTGCCAACGCTTGCGCGTGTTCCTTCAATCTTCGGCGGCGGCTTGGAATCGTGGCTATTCACGGTCGGAAGCGCGGAGCGGGAAGCGACTGGCCCTGGCCGGCAGAAGTAACCGTGTCAAGGCCGGCAATGAATCTTGGTCCACACCGCACATCGCGGCCTAACCCCTCGCTCAACCGGAGCGCCAACGGCAGGCCGCCAAGCCCGGGCAGGCGGTACGCGGTACATTTTCGCCTGCCCGGGCTTGGCGTCCTGCCGTTGTCGCCCGGTTAGCTCGAACGTTAGGCGTCAGAATACTCTTCTTTGCTACGCACCATTAGAAAGCACATCGCAGCATGGACAAGAAGCAAGTGTTTCTCTCATACAGTTGGGATAGCAGCGAGCATCGGGAGTGGGTACGCAAACTTGCGGACTCTCTAGAAGAACACGCGGAACTGCATGTCGTATGGGACGGTTACGACCTTGACTCGCTAGCCGACAAGAACAAGTTTATGGAATCCGCAATTGCGGATTCCAATTATGTCCTGTTGGTGGCAACTGCAAAGTACAAGCAGAAGGCAGATAGCAGAGCCGGAGGCGTGGGCATAGAAACTTACATGGCATCTGCGGCGCACTGGAATGCACTGCAAAGTGAAGGCCAAACGAAGATCATAGTCTTGCTGCGTGAAAAGGACGCTGTGCCGAGCTATCTTGCCGGCCATCTCTATATAGATTTCACGACAGACGAGAATTATGTGTCTGCTGAACGTGCACTGCTCGAACACCTCCGTGGGGAGCGCAAGGTTGTACGACCATCAAAGAGACGTAGCATCGCATCAGAAGATGGGGCCTACACGTTTACAAAGGTCGAAGATCTAATCCGTATTGGACACACCAATCGTCGCGCCGTGGTGAATAGCGAGCAAGGAACCGACTTCTCAGGTGCAAATCGGATTAAGTACGAACTTTGGGAAACCAAGTCACCTTCCGTTGCGTATTATCTTGCACTCGCAACAAGCATAAATATTACGCAGACCACAAGCCACGCAATTGCCAGACTGAAGGCACTCGGACTCCACCCCAGCGACCTAACTGTGCTTCGCCCGCGCGCTGGTCGCGCTGAACAGCAGCTGATCGCCACTCTATTTCAGAGCGCTGGCCTCAAGACCAACATTCATGAATTCACATACAAGGACTACATCTGGGAATTCTGTATAGACGAAAGCCTCAAGGGCGTAGATCCTCCATCTGAGATTGCGAACTACACGGACCAGAGCATTAGCTATGAAAATGACGAAGGTGAAGTTGAGTACGCACACTCGGCGCGAGATCTCTTCGTTACCCTGCTGCAACAATCTTCATCGACCACTGCCCATTTGGTCGTAGCCCCAGGCGGCATGGGCAAGACATCTCTTTGCTTAGCGGTGGCAGCGAAGCTGCACAACAGAACGGACCTCCACTCATCAGTCGTCATTATTCAAGCTGAATCTATAAAGCGATACGTCGCGGAAAATGGGGTAGCCGCCGGCCGGATTGATTCCATTTTTCAACTGTATGAGCTATATGCGAGATACCATCATTTCGACCAAGTATTTGATCGAAATACGTTTGAGCTAGCGTTCTTGAGTGGAAATCTAGTAGTCATCATTGACGGCCTCGATGAATTCGTGTCGCTCTTCCCCGAGACCTTCAGCCTAGAGATATTTCTATCATCACTAGCCCGATTCCATCGAGAGCTTGGAAGTAGCGCCGTACTACTCACAACAAGAAACAGTCAACTACTCGAAGTAGCGCAGCTAGAGGAACTCGCAATCGAGCGCCATGAGCTATTGGGTTTCGATAGCGGCACATGCAGAGCGTACCTGACTAGGAGATTCAGAAAGTACTCCGAGGGTCCCTCGATCGCAGCACGCGTGCTAGCCCAGATAGACAGAGTACAGTTACGGGATCACGAGGAACGCGTAGTTCCGTTTTTTGCGGACATCGCTGCAACAGTTGTCGAAGACGGACTGCGAGACAACACTTCTGAAGAACTTGAAATCAGTGAGGATCCGACACCTTACCCCTCAAACAACGAATTGACCGATCACATTATCCACTCGGTGATGCGACGAGAAGAGGTCCGACACGGTCTAGATCTTGCTGCAAACGAAGTAGTTCAGTTGCTCTCGGGCCTTGTGGCCGACTACTCAAAGAGATGGCCCCGCAGTGAAATGCTTGAGCGGCTGACCCTGCTCTACGATAGCAGGGGACCCGGGCTTGACGCAAAGATTTCCCTGAATCCGCTTTTGATCCAGACGGCCGAGTCAATTGAATTGCGATACGGGTTCTTGGCCTCGTATTTCGATGTAGTCCACCTGCTTCAAGGAATACTGAGTCAGAGCCTGGAGCGAGAGTTTCTCAGGTCACTAGCACGCCTCAATAGTGAATCGAATGAATTTCGAGACGTTAAGCGCTTCTTTTCAACACGAAGACAAGAGCTTCAAGCTTCGGCGAAGGCGCTTGTCTCGCGCCTTCGCAAAGAACTCGAAGTTTCCCAGACTTCTAAGCCAATTGATGCGGAGCAGAGCAGGCGCGCCCTATCATCGTTACTCAATTTAGTGGCTCATGTTTTCGGGGGATCTGCTCAGCATACGACTGACCTGATTCTTCAATTGTACGATATAGAAGCCGGGACGCCAGCTTCTCAGGCAACCATATCAGGATTGCACTTACGTGGCGACTTCCCTGCAATGGATTTTTCGAACCTGATGATTGTCAAGTCTCGATTCTCTGGATACAAGAATCTGCTGTCATCGAAATTTAGCAACACTCGGTTCATGTACTCTGTCTTTGAACTCTGCTTTGACTCATCTGTTCACTCATCGACACTAGATCCCCAGTCACTGGACCAATCCTGCGAACTCGGAGACTTGCGAGAGTTCATTACCCTGGCCCGCGCGGGGAAACAGGATGAAAATCGACTTGTAGAAGCAGAGGCGCGAAAATTCCTCCACAGCTTCTTCAGAGGCGATCGATTTACGGACAATCGAAAGGGGCTGATTCGATTCTCCAACAAGGTCCCTGGTCTTGCCGACAACAAATTTGATCGCATCATTGGCGCTGGCTATATTGGCGTAAAGCGAGAGAAAGAAGTAGCGACATTCTATGAGATATCTGAGAGCTTCAGACCTAGCGTTCGACGCCTGCTAACAGATAACTACACCGACTCAAGCATGCGAAAGTTCTTCGCCTTCCTGAGAGGCTAAATTAGTGTCGCGCATACGTCAGCACACTGACGCCTAACCCCTCGCTCAAGCGGAGCGACAACGGCAGGCCGCCAGGCCCGGGCCGGTGGTACTCCGTACATTTTCACCGGCCCGGGCCTGGCGTCCTGCCGCTGTCGCCCGCTTAGCTCGAACGTTAGGCGGCGCAGTGGCAGCAGTCCGGCAATTCGAGGCAGTCTTGAAGGCAAGTTGCCCAAGCCTCCACCAATCGAGTCCTGCGTCCGAGTCTGCAACCATTGAGTGCATCGAAGCCGCAGGGCTCGGAGGAAAACAAAGACAGGGCACGAGTGCAGTGCGCCCGAGAGCAGTCTTTGGTTTGGTCAGTTTGTTGTACCGCCGCCGTGTACCTTGTGCCCGCTCCGGCCAGGCCGTCACGCGGCGGCTCAAAGACGAGGCGAGAGCGTGCTGGCGGCTCAGCGCACGCCTCGTCTTCCAGCCTTTGAGGCCAAGCCCGTGCTCAGCAGTGCCGGCCACGCCACGCCCGTCGCACGCGGCGCCGCCTAACCCCTCACTCAAGCCGAGCCCCAACAGCAAAACACCAGGGCCGCGCTACAGTGCAGTTCATCATCTGTAGCGCGGCCCTGGCGTTTTCCTGCCGGTGCCGGCTTAGCTCGAACGTTAGGCAGCGCAAGGCGCCCGTTCACTGACTCGGAGCAGTCATGAATACAGAACTCGAACTCGTGGCTTCGCGCATAGCGCTTGCGAGCCCAGAAGGCAGAGAACTCAGCCTGCGGTTCTGTCTGGCGTGTGCCAAGAGGGTCGAGCACCTCCTTGAGGAACAGGAGGCACTCGCACTGCTGGGGATCCTGGAGCAATACCTCAGCGGCCACGTCCGCGAGGAAGGGCTGAAAGCGGCTTCGGAGCAGGCGGCCGCTGTGGCCAATCGGCACCGCGGCTCCAAATCCATTGATGGTTGTGGTCACGCGGCCGTGTCGGCAACGTACGGCGTGTCCAAAGCCCTTCAAGGCAAGGCTGTGGAGGCGGCTCAATACTGTGCCTACGCGGCGGTCTACGCAGCTGGCGGCTACGCTGCGGTCGCAGATCAAGACGCCTTCGAGCCCGAGTTCACATGGCAGGTACAGCAGCTTCAGGAACTGGCTGCCGGCTGTCTCAGCAACTCAGCCACCGCGCCGGAGCAAAGCGCTGCCTAACCCCTCACTCAAGCCGAGCCCCAACGGCGGGCCAGCAGGCCCGCGATACAGTGAGGTTCATCATCTGTATCGCGGGCCTGCCGTCCCACCGTCGGGCCCGGCTTAGCTCGAACGTTAGGCATCGCAACCCTCCGAATCTCAGTCCCAGCATGCGCTCTCTATTTCTCGTTTTGGCGTGTACGGCGTTCATCGCCACTTCTTCATCGACCGCACAAACATCGTCTGTCTCAGCCGCCCCGGTCTCGGGCAACGGCAGAGTGCTGCTGCCAGACTCTGGCGAGTACAACGGAAACTTCGAACAAGGCTTGATGCACGGATACGGAATGCTCCGATGGCGAAATGGGGACACATACACGGGATCCTTCGAGCGAGGCCTGTTCAACGGTCACGGTGTATTCCGTCGTACGAAGTCTTTGTACGAGTACGACGGAGACTGGGTGGACGGCCTAGAGCACGGAAAGGGAAAACTTTCCTGGCGCAACGGCTCTTCATATGTTGGTGACTTCGTTCACAGTGAACGGACGGGTAATGGCGTCTTCACAGTTCCGGGCAAGTTCACCTATACGGGTCAGTTTCTCGATGGTGCATACCATGGAACAGGCCGCACAAAGTTGGAGGATGGCAGCTACTACGAGGGTGATTACAAGGCTGGCCTCTTTGACGGACAGGGAACATCAGTGGTCCCTGGGAGGAACGTCTATATCGGTGAGTTCAAGGCTGGATACCGCGAAGGTACTGGTCGCATCGATTGGGACAGTCACGAATGGTACGTAGGTCCATTCTCGCAAGATGTACCTGATGGCAAAGGACGCTGCAGCGTCAACAATGAGGTCGGCGGGTGTACGTTCGTCAAGGGAGAACTCAAGGAGTTCAGAGCTGGCGACGGCGATGCCTAACCCCTCACTCAAGCCGAGCCCCAACAGCCGTGCACTTGGCCGTCGCGGCTGTGCAGTGCATCATCAGCCGCGCCGGCCAAGCGCCCGTCTGTCGGGCCCGGCTTAGCTCGAACGTTAGGCCGCAAAGGGAGACGCTGCTTGCTTGCCTATATACCGCGCAGAAGCCGGTTTGTGCCGCTTCTCCTTGCGGCGGCAATCTCGATCTTGACTCTTGTCTCACTGTGGCGTGCGCCACAGATACATTTGTCGAGACTCAGAGAGGTGCACGGACTCCTCGTTCTGATTCCGCCGCTCGCCGTGCCGACAACGTCACAACCGGTCCCGCATGCGAACCGTCCGAGAGCTCCGCCTCCGGTGCCAACGAAGCAGTTGCGTACGGGCAAGGTCGAACCCGCAGCGCGATCTACCACTGAAACTACGGAACGCGGCACGATCAATGTTCCAGCGGCGACCGCGCCGAGCGTAGATATTGCAGCGTCTACACCCCTTCCGAAACTAAATCTCGATTCAAACCCAATACGCCAAGCCATCCGCGATTCAAAGTCCGCCAATAGGCGTCTCGCAGAAGCCAGCGGAACCTATTTTGGCGACGACCCAGTGTCGAAGAGCGAAGCGCTCGGCAAAGAAGTGGCCAAACTTGGAAAAGACGATTGTATTCGTCCAGACGAAAATGCCAGCATACTTTCCGTCTTTGTCATTGCCTACAAAGCTATCCGGGAGAAGTGCAAGTAGTGCCGAATTGCTGCCTAACCCCTCACTCAAGCCGAGCCCCAACGGCAAGCCGCCAGGCCCGGCCTGTGGCGCGCTACATTCTCCACAGCCCAGGCCTGGCGCCTTCCCGCTGGTGCCGGCTTAGCTCGAACGTTAGGCCGCATGAACGTGACGCCTCCACACCTCGAAGTCCGCTTCGAACCCGACAGTGATGGCACGGGCGAACTCTTCGGTTGCGTCCACCGGAATGACTACTCTGGCGCCGGGTCAGCATGGTTTCACTTCCACGAAATTGAGACGTTTGGACAACTGCTCGCAAGCACCTATCCGATGCCGCCCAACACCGAGATCAGTCTGAGGGGCGGCATCTGGAAGAGTGGAGCAAGTCCCCCGGAGCTCGAAGATGTGCTTCTGAGTCTCAGGGTCTACCCGATCAACAGCACGGGAACGATTGGCGTCCACGTAGAGGTCATGGATGGGACCTTCGAAGGACAGAGGCAAGAGAATCGCGCCAGGCTGTCACTTGAACTTCTGACCAACTACGAGTCGATTCGCGGCTTCGGTGAAAGCATGGCCCAGCTTACTCACCTACGAGGCGCCACTGCTCGGCTAGACGCGAATGCGGCCTAACCCCTCACTCAAGCCGAGCCCCAACGGCAAGCCGCCAGGCCCGGTCTGTGGCAGGCTACATTCTCCACAGCCCGGGCCTGGCGTCTTACCGTCGGGCCCGGCTTAGCTCGAACGTTAGGCCGCACACAAATGCCCTTTCCACTGGCCGAGAGCTACATCCTGGACGCGGAGAGCGCCATCGGGTCCTCGCTACCGCCCAGGTACAGGGCGGCAATTGCCAAGTCCAACGGGGGTGAAGTCGAGGCTCAGTACGACACGTGGCGGTTGCACCCGCTTGAAGATCGTTCCGACCGCAAGCGCTTGGCTAGAACCGCAGGTCACGTTGTCCAGGAAACGGAGCAAGCTAGGAAGTGGGCGAACTTTCCAGCCAATGTCATCGCGATCGCATCAAACGGAACCGGAGACTTCTTGGTTCTCCGGCAACAAGACAGCGTCTTTGCGGACACCGTCTACCTCTGGGCGCATGAGAACGGTGCGCTTTCGCGCATAGCCGACAACATCGATGAACTGGCCATCGAGTAAGAGCTTGAGGCACTTCATAGTCACCGCAGCTGCGTCGCCAGTGCGGCCTAACCCCTCACTCAAGCCGAGCCCCAACGGCAAGCCACCAGGCCCGGTCTGTGGCGCGCTGCATTCTCCACAGCCCGGGCCTGGCGCCTTCCCGCTGGCGCCGGCTTAGCTCGAACGTTAGGCCTCACGAGAGCCCCGACGCGCCGCCTCAATCGCCAGCACTGGAAGTCGGATATGGCAGGACACCGAATCTTCACCACGGCATTCGCCGCTGTGTATCCGATGTACGTTCAGAAGGCGGAGCGCAAGGGTCGCACCAGGGCGGAAGTTGACGAGGTGATTCGCTGGCTCACTGGCTACACACAGGAAAGCCTGGACCATCAAGTAGGCCAGAAAGTCAGTTTTGAGGACTTCTTTGCCCAGGCGCCTGCAATGAACTCCAAGTGCGATCTCATCACCGGAACCGTGTGTGGTGTGCGCGTCGAACAAGTAGAAGACCCACTGATGAAGAAGATTCGTCAGCTCGACAAGCTTGTCGATGAACTGGCCAAAGGCAAGGTCATGAGCAAGATCCTGAGGCAATGAACACCTTTGGCTCTCTGCTGGCGAGGAACGGTCCCACCTTGCGCGAGGTGAGGCCTAACCCCTCACTCAAGCCGAGCCCCAACAGCCGCGCACTTGGCCGGCGCGGCTGTGCAGTGCATCATCAGCCGCGCCGGCCAAGCGCCCGTCTGTCGGGTCCGGCTTAGCTCGAACGTTAGGCATCGCAGGAACCACCGCCGACGCTCCCCGCTCTTCTGAAAGCGAAGACCAAATGCACCAAGGCTCCTGCCACTGCGGCGCGGTCAAGTTGAAGTTACCTTCTACTCCCGCCGTCGCCACGGACTGCAACTGCTCGCTTTGCCGGCGCATCGGAGGACCTTGGGTCTACTTTGAGTTCGGCACGGTTGAAGTCGAGGGCCACCCCGAGAACACCATCGAGTACATCCAAGGCGACAGAACGCTCAAAACTATTCATTGCCGAGCGTGCGGCTGCACCACGCACTGGGAGCCCCTTGACCCAAAGGTCAACTCAACGCACGGGGTGAACCTGGGGAACTTCGAACCGGAGCTCATTGCCGCAGTACGAGTGAGAAAGTTTGACGGTGCGAACACCTGGAAGTTCTTTGATGAGCTGCCACCGGTCAGTGAGCCTGCACCCAAAGGCGATGCCTAACCCCTCACTCAAGCCGAGCCCCAACGGCAAGTCACCGGGCCCGGTCTGTGGCGCGCTACATTCTCCACAGCCCGGGCCCGGCGCCTTCCCGCTGGTGCCGGCTTAGCTCGAACGTTAGGCCTACGCAAAAGTGGCGCTCTATGGTCCTTCGGTTCTTCCACCCTCTGTGGCGCTCGCGACCTCGAGCGCGCTGAGGTTGGGCTACAAGGCGTTGAACACGGTCAGCGGCCGCGCTGACGCGCGGCCGAGAGCAAATGTTTAGTCAGTTCTTCGGGGCGCCCCTGCCATGCCACCCGCGCATCGGCTAAGGCTGGCAACTCCTGCTGTTGCAGAGGCGCCGCTCGCCAGCAGTCATCACGGCTTCGCCGGGAAGCTCCTCTCCTATCTGCGGCCTAACCCCTCATTCAAGCCGAGCCCCAACAGCAAAGCACTTGGCCCGCGGCACAGTGCAGTGCATCATCTGCGCCGCGGGCCAAGCGCTTTCCTGTCGGGCCCGGCTTACCTCGAACGTTAGGCAGCACCAAACATGACACCTCACCAGTTCATCGGACTCGCCGCCCGGCTCTTCGCGGTTTGGCTCTTCCTCGCTGGTCTGACCGCGGCACTGATGGTCATCACCAATGGGGAACCAATGCCAGATGGCATGGCACCGGTCAGACTCGGTGCTGCCGCCCTGTACTTACTTGCGGCCTTGTTCCTTTGGTTCTTCCCTATGTCTATTGCGCAGGGGCTGCTTCCGCGCACAAGGTTCGAAGACACACTTCGTGTACCTAGCCTGCAGGCACTGACTGTTGCATTCATCGTGCTGGGCGCCACGCTTATCGTCTTCCGCGCGCTTCCGGATCTGGTGTCCTTCCTCACTGCGGCAGTGACGTTCATGGCCAATGGCCAACCCATTACCGCCGTGGGCCCCGATCGCGGTTACGAGGGCGTCCTAGGGTTCGCCGAGCTAGTCGTCGGCTTCGTCATGATTCGCAAGGCAACTGCCTTTACGCGCTGGGCGCTCCCCGGTCAGAGCGCATAGGTGCTGCCTAACCCCTCACTCAAGCCGAGCCCCAACAGCCAGGCACTTGGCCGGCGCGGCTGTGCAGTGCATCATCAGCCGCGCCGGCCAAGCGCCCGTCTGTCGGGTCCGGCTTAGCTCGAACGTTAGGCCGCACAAACCGGACATCGCCACCAGTCATGCCTTCACTGAAAACCGTTGAGTCGTTCGTCAGCCTGGTTGAGAGCGGAAAGACCGTGGAAGCCATGGAGCGCTTCTATGCAGAGCACGCCACGATGCAGGAGAACGCGGCTCCGCCGCGAATGGGCAAGGGCGCTCTTATCAAACATGAGCAAGGTGCACTGGCCTCCATCTCAAGCCTCAAGGCCAAGTGTGTGCGTCCGTTCTTCATCTCAGGGGAATTTGTAGCCATACGCTGGGTCTTCGAGATTGAAGACAAGAAGGGCAAGACCATGAGTTTTGAAGAGTTTGCCCACCAACGGTGGGAAGGAGAACTCATGGTTCAGGAGCAGTTCTTCTATGACCCGGCTCAGTTCAAATAGGTCTGGGGTTCAGCGCGGGCATCACCGCAGCGTTCACACAAGTGCGGCCTAACCCCTCACTCAAGCCGAGCCCCAACAGCCGTGCACTTGGCCGTCGCGGCCGTGCAGTGCATCATCGGCCGCGCCGGCCAAGCGCCCGTCTGTTGGGTCCGTCTTAGCTCGAACGTTAGGCCATGCTTGGTCGCATCGCCTTACCGCCTCAACACGGCTCGGCCTTGAGGCCTCGTCTCCATCGCCTTCGCATACACCTGAGTTCGGTCGCTCCGGCTACATCGCGGCCCCTCTCGGCACGGTCCGCGTTGGCCTTCGTGGGCACAGCCAAGCAGCGCAGCACACAGGAACACGCTTGCTTTGGCTACGCGGCCGCGCCAGCGGTTGCCAATTGCCTGGCGTTTCGTAGCCACACCTCTCCTGCCAACCTCCGCGCGGCCTCCCTGCTGGCCTGGCCTAACCCTTCACTCAAGCCGAGCCCCAACAGCAAAGCACTTGGCCCACGGCGCAGCGCAGTGCATCATCTGCGCCGCGGGCCAAGCGCTTTACTGTCGGGTCCGTCTTAGCTCAAACGTTAGGCCTACGCAAAGGTGGCGCGCCACGGTCATCCGGTTCTTCCGCCGGCCGTGGCGCTCGCGACCTCGAGCGCGCTGAGGTTGGGCTACAAGGCGCTGAACACGGTCAGCGGCCGCGCAGTCGCGCGGCCGAGAGCAAATGTTCAGCCAGTTCCTGGGGGCGCCCCTGCCATGCCACTCGCGCCTCGGCTCAGGCTGGCTACACCTGCGGTTGCAGGGGCACCGCTCGCCAGCAGTCAAAGCGGCTGCGCCGGGAGGCACCGTACCAATCTGCGGCCTAACCCCTCATTCAAGCCGAGCCCCAACAGCAAAGCGCTTGGCCCGCGGCACAGTTCAGTTCATCATCTGCGCCGCGGGCCAAGCGCTTTCCTGTCGGGCCCGGCTTACCTCGAACGTTAGGCAGCGAAGGAACCGCCGTGCGGTGCTCCAGCAGAGTCAGCGCCTTGCGGCGTGAGCTGAACAGCCACAACGCGGCAAGCCGCGAACACCACGCGAGAGCGGCAACGCCGCCGAGTTCAGGAACTCCGTCAGGTATGCGCGGCTTGGGCAAAGGGCACTTGCAGCTTGTGCGCCAAGTCAGCGGCGGAGAGGAACCGAATACCAATGACAGTGAACCTCCGTGCCAAATCGAACCACTGCACTGCGTAGGAAGCCTTGGCATTGAGTCGGTTCGTCGGGCCGCAGCCAGCTTCCTTGCGGACATCCACGGTCCTCGGCGGCGGCTTGAAAACGTGGCGCGGCACGGTCGGCAACGCGGAGCGGGATGCCTCCGTGGCGCTCCCAGCAAAGATTGCAAAGTTGCCCCTCTCACCAGTCGCCGCGCGTCGCTGCCTAACCCCTCACTCAAGCCGAGCCCCAACAGCAAAATGCCAGGCCCGGTCTGTGGCGCGGTACATTCTCCACAGCCCGGGCCTGGCATTTTCCTGCCGGTGCCGGCTTAGCTCGAACGTTAGGCAGCGCAGTGGCAGCTGGTTGGTTCCTCGGTCCAGTCTCGGAAACAGCCCAACTTCGGAGAGCGCCACGCGAAGCCACGGAAACAGCCGAAGCGGCGAGCTCCCGCATGGCTGGTCGGGCCAAAGAATTCAGGGTTCATGCTGGCAGCGCCGGCGCGGAGCGGGAGGCTTCAGTAGACCTCGGAAGTAAGCAGATGAGTGAAGTCAGTCAGTCGTACCGCCGCCGGGTTACAGGCGACATCGTGTTCCGCAACCGTCACGCGGCGGCTCAAAGACGAGGGCTACAGCGGTGGCAACTTAACTTGCACTCTGGCTTCGAGGTTTTGAATCTCGCAGTTCCAAAGTCTGCGTGGCTAAACGCAGGCTACATCCAAAGAGCGCTGCCTAACCCCTCACTCAAGCCGAGCCCCAACAGCAAAACGGTGGGCCCGCGCTACAGTGCAGTTCATCATCTGCAGCGCGGGCCCACCGTTT
Organism: uncultured beta proteobacterium; assembly: GCA_963750785.1. Taxonomy (GTDB): domain Bacteria; phylum Pseudomonadota; class Gammaproteobacteria; order Burkholderiales; family Burkholderiaceae_C; genus Rubrivivax. The sequence goes on from CAVVSC010000035.1 coordinate 180,111, forward strand.
TCCTGTCGGGCCCGGCTTAGCTCGAACGTTAGGCGGCAGAATCACCCGCGAGGAGTGCCGGTTCGATCCGAAATCGAAGGTCACTCAGCAACCATGGCGGCAGTCACGCTTGTATGCACAGTCCACAACGAACGAGGGGCCTGCACTGAGGATGCACTGCATAGCATCCTGCGTAGCCTTGAGCCGACTGTCGTCTTTCTAGAGATACGCACCTCGGACCTAGCAGCGTATGCAATGCAGATGTTGGAAGCACGGGCGGTTCTTAGGTACTCCATGCTGAGACGCTTCGAGGTAGTCGCCGTCGACAAGTTTCAGATGCCAGCAACCTTCCGCAGCGAGACGGAATCGATCTTCTCCTACGTAGAGGACAGCAGCGAGGGGTTCAGCGAGCTTGTGGAGCAACGCGACAGGAGCGCACTTCTGGGCTTCGAAGCCTTGAATAGCGGAGACTTCGAAACACTCGCCGAGATGTGCGAAGAGTCTATGAATACGTGCATTGCAAGATCGGGCAACCAAGCACTCATTGATCGGTATGCCTCCTGGACTAACTTCCTTCGGCAGAGAGAAGACTCAATGCTTACGGGCATCTATGACTTCTGCCGACGGATGCCGCAAACGCGCGGTGCGTTCTTGGTTGGCGCCGCGCACCTCGCGTCCTTGGCAAAAGGGATCGAGGAACGCACGGCGCAAGAGCCAGAAGTTGTATCGTGGGAGGTTTGGAGTAGGCCTGATCGGCTTGGTCGGCGGTAGCTGCCGCCTAACCCCTCACTCAAGCCGAGCCCCAACGGCAAAGCGCCTGGGCCGCGCTACAGTGCAGGTGTGCTTTTACTGCAGCGCGGCCCAGGCCCTTTGCCGCTGGTGCCGGCTTAGCTCGAACGTTAGGCCTCAGATGCAACCACCGTTCCGCTTCCGTTGTGTCACTTGCGAACAGTGGCATACCGGCATTCCTGGGTGGGGATGGAACTATCCGCCAGAGTATTGGTTGATACCGGAGAACGAACGGGAACAGCGCGGATTCTTGACGACGGATCTCTGTGTTGTCGATGACGAGAGCTTCTTTGTTTGCGGCTGTATTGAGTCTCCGGTACTTGGCTTGCAGGACCGAATCTCCCTGCGCGTCTGGGTAGAAGTTTCGGAGACCGACTTCTTCACAATTCAGGCGCTAATGGGCGTGGCCAAGAGAAGCCAGCACGGGCCCTTCACCGGAAGATTGACTGTCGCAATTCCAACCTACGAAGACACGGATCAGCTGCACGTTCGCTTAAGGATCCGCGATGACGGAACTAGGCCTTTTGTGCAAGTTCTGTCGGACGTCCACCCGCTAGCACTTGAACAGCAGTCAGGGGTCCCGGTAGCCAGGGTTGAGCGTCTATACCACCACTTCGAACATGGTCCCGCTGAGGCCTAACCCCTCGCTCAAGCGCCGAGCCCCAACGGCCGTATGCCTGGCCGGCGCGGCCTTGCATGTTTATCATCGGCCGCGCCGGCCAGGCATCCGTCCGTCGGGCCCGGCTTAGCTCGAACGTTAGGCCATGCTTGGGAGCAGCGCCGTACTAGCTCCACACGGCTCGGCCTTGAGGCCTCGCCTCCATCGCCTCCGGCCACGCCTGAGTTCGGTCGCTCAAGCTACATCGCGGCAATTCGCTGCACGGTCCGCCGCCGTCCTCGCTGGCAGGAGCAGAAGTACCTGTGGCGCGCAATAAACAGCCCTGCTTTGCCTGCGCGGCCGCGCCAGCGGCTACCAAGTGCCAGGCGGTGCGTAGCCACGCCTCACCTTCCAACCTCCGCGCGGCCTCCTCGCGGGCCTGGCCTAACCCTTCACTCAAGCCGAGCCCCAACAGCAAAGCACTTGGCCCACGGCGCAGCGCAGTGCATCATCTGCGCCGCGGGCCAAGCGCTTTACTGTCGGGCCCGTCTTAGTTCAAACGTTAGGGCGCACAAGCCGCTGTTTCAAGAATCCCCCGGGAGTCACAAGTGCCAGACCGCGAAACGACTGCAAGAAGCACCGCCTTAGCGATCATTCGCACGGCCTCTGAGGAAGAGCGGGCTCTGCTATTGAACTGGGCCCAACAAGTGATGGCTATCCGAGCGGCAAATATCAATTTCGCCCAGAAGATCGCGCGAATCACCGCTGTCACCCATGAACTGGGCATGACCAAAACCCTGGTCTCACATCTCGTGGCGGAAGTGCAGCGTATTGCCTGGACCGACCGAGGAAAGGCAATGCGCGGCGTGATCGGTGGTGCAGGAGTGGGACTCATAGCCTCCATTGGCGCTCCCATGGCAGGGGTAGCAGCCTTTGGCGGCGCAATCGCCGTTCCCGTTGTTCTTCTCGGCGCTGGCGCGGGGGCAATACTCATGGCCATAGTGGAAGAGCTTCAAAGAGGCGAATAGCCATGGACAGAGGGCTTGAAATCTACGTTCACGTGTCCTCGTTCGCAGCTGCTGCGAAGCAAGCTCGGTGGCTTTCAAGATTGACGCAAGACGAGACAGGTGTACGGCGCGAGGGAAAGTTGTGGGCAGTACTGGCGCCGAACGGCACTCGCGAAGAACTGACGCGACCGCTTGAGAGCGGACACGATGAGGACTACTCTGTCGGAGACGAGCGCTCGAATCAAATCGCCGATTTCTCAAGCGATCAGGATGATTGGTCCCGTTCTGACTCTGATGGCTGGTTTTACGAAGACTAGCTTCCAAGCAGACCACGAGTGCGCCCTAACCCCTCACTCAAGCCGAGCCCCAACAGCAAAATGCCAGGCCCGGTCTGTGGCGGGGTACATTCTCCACAGCCCGGGCCTGGCATTTTCCTGCCGGTGCCGGCTTAGCTCGAACGTTAGGCCTCACGAAACGCACCTCATGGCAAGCCTCGGCATCAAAGACGCGTTTGCACAGTACGGAGCCACGCTCCGCAACGTTCAGTGGTCAGTTTCGGCTTGGGCAAGGGACGGCACGCTGGTCGTCAGCATGTGGGAACACCATCGCCGGAAGGGCTCACCCACGGGAACGCTGGTCTTCGAGGGTTCAGCCAACCGATGGAAGGGCCCAGGGAACAACGAGTTCCGAGAGAACATTCAAAGGGCCTTCACGCAGGGAGCAGACGTCCGCTTAGTGATCGTCCGTACGGAAGAAGTTGCGCGTGTGGAGGCAGGCGAAGACGCCAGCAAAGTCAAGAAGGACTTCTTCCGGAAACCAGAAGTCATTGGCAAGGTGACCGAGTGGGACCAAGACCGCTACGCAATCACGTTTACAAAGTCGCAGGCCGCGGCGACGTGAGGCCTAACCCCTCACTCAAGCCGAGCCCCAACAGCAAAGCACCAGGCCCGCGCTACAGTGCAGAGCATCATCTGCAGCGCGGGCCTGGCGCTTTCCTGTCGGGCCCGGCTTAGCTCGAACGTTAGGCTTCACAAGCCACCCCTCGGCGGACCCTCGTTGCGACAAGAACAAACCTGTTGCATCCTGTTGTGATGTGGTGTATTCTGTGGTCCAGGAGGTGAAGATGCCCACTGCCGCAGACCTGCTACGAGATGCCAAGCGCGCTCCAGTGCGCGAGACCTTGGCTGAACACCGCGACACCATCGCGACGCTTCGCAAGAAGAACTACACCTGGCGCGAGATCGCCGACTTCTTCAATGAGCGCGGTGTCGAGACAGATCACACAAAGATCTATCGCTTCATGCAACGCAACGAAAGGGGAATCATGAATACGTACGACAACTTCTCTGTGCCTACCGCCGATGCATACGCAAGGGCTCTTGAGGCAATCACGATCAATGACGCTCAGAAGAAGATGCTTTCCTTTCACTATCGCGCGCACAACAGAACCGTCACGTACACAGAGCTGGCGAACGCTGCGGGAGCGGAAGACCATCGCGCTGCGAACTCTCAATACGGGAAGCTCGGCCGCACGCTAGGCGAGCATCTGACCATGAACTTTGCAGTCGCCGAAGCACGTGACGAGCCGTTCTACAGCAGCGCCCTCGGCTCAGACAACCCATACAAGTCGGCAAAATCGGAGTACCAACTTGTCATGCACCACGAGTTGGCAAAGGCAATTCAATCTCTCGGCTGGTTCGAGTGAAGCCTAACCCCTCACTCAAGCCGAGCCCCAACAGCAAGCCGCCGGGCCGGCGCTGCAGTGCAGGTGTGCATTTTCTGCAGCGCCGGCCCGGCGGCTTGCTGTCGGTGCCGGCTTAGCTCGAACGTTAGGCGTCGCAATTCACCCGGCAGGCGTCCCATCCGGAAGCTCAAGCACCATGTACTTGATCAAGACCGAGATCAAAGACACGCAGGCGAAAGCCTGGATCTTTGACCGTCAGAAGACCATGTACGGCGGGAAGCTCATCGCCAAGGGCGACACCGTCTTTGTCTTCGCGAGCGAGACCCAAGGTGGACTCGGACTCATTGCACGGGGAGTAGTCACCGCTGCAGAACCAACTCCTCGGCGAGAAGGTGTTGAGCGGCAGACGCCGCGCGTCAGTATCAAGGTCAAGTGCACGGACAAGGCCACACGCCCGCTGGGACGAAAAGAGTTGCGGCCGTTCAATGACTGGGGCGACGGGCGCCCGGAGACAGAACTGAACTTCAAGTTCTACCGTCAAGCCACAAACAAGATTGGCCATCTCTCGGAGGAGGCTGCTGAGTTCCTGCAGTCCTTCTTCTGAGTCGCCGGGCCCGCCATGCGCGCAGCGACGCCTAACCCCTCACTCAAGCCGAGCCCCAACAGCCGTGCACTTGGCCGGCGCGGCCGTGCGGTGCATCATCAGCCGCGCCGGCCAAGCACCCGTCTGTCGGGCCCGGCTTAGCTCGAACGTTAGGCGGCATGAAAGCCGTTCCTGCATCGCTGCAAGACGCTGAAGGAATTGCGGCTGCCCACGTCAGTGCCTGGCAGACTGCATACCGTGGAATCGTCTCAGATGGATTCCTGGATGCAATGGACGTCAAAGATCGCGAGTCTCGATGGAAGACACTGCTCGCAGACCCCACCTGCTCGGTCCTCGTTGCCAAAGCGGAAGGGCAAATTCTCGGCTTCATCAGCTACGGCACACACCGCGATGAACACTACGGCCCAGATGCTGGCGAGATCTGGACGATGTATGTTCACCCAAAGGCGTGGAGAGGTGGCGTTGGAAAGACACTGATGAGAGAGGCGCTCTCCGCCCTAGAACGCGCGGGTTATTCAGAAGCGTGGGTGTGGGTCCTGGCAAAGAACCCGCAAGCCATTGCCTTCTACAAGTCTTGCGGCTTCGCGCTGCTGCCGCAGAGTCTTCGGACGTTTCGGCTCGGAGAGCAGGAGTTGGAAGAAGTCGCACTGGCACGCAATGCCGCCTAACCCCTCGCTCAAGCGCCGAGCCCCAACAGCCAGGCACTTGGCCGGCGCGGCCTTGCATGTCTATCATCGGCCGCGCCGGCCAAGCGCCCGTCTGTCGGGCCCGGCTTAGCTCGAACGTTAGGCATCACACAGAGACCGACTTGCGGCGACGAAGACCTCTGCCTTCAACCAAGCAAGGTTGGCCAAGAAACGGCATGCAAACCGAGCCGCGAAGGATTGATCATGAAGATGGAAGACATACCCTTCGGTACCACCGACTGGGAATCAATCTCTCGCACGGAGCACTTGGGAACCACTGGGGTTGCCTACTGGCGCACGGCCAACTTTGGAAGCATTCGAGTGCGCATGGTGGAGTACTCAAAGGGCTACGAGGCTGACCACTGGTGCTCCAAGGGTCACATCCTGCTGTGCATGGATGGGGAACTCGAAACGGAGCTGGAAGACGGACGCAGGTTTGTCCTGAGGGCCGGCATGAGCTACCAAGTTGCCGACGGCGCTGAACCTCACCGCTCGCGCACAGCTGGCGGAGCCAGGCTGTTCATCGTTGACTAAACGGCACTCATGCCGTCTGCTCGCGCAGTGATGCCTAACCCCTCACTCAAGCCGAGCCCCAACAGCCAGGCACTTGGCCGGCGCGGCCGTGCAGTGCATCATCAGCCGCGCCGGCCAAGCACCTGTCTGCTGGGTCCGGCTTAGCTCGAACGTTAGGCCGCAGAAGGCAACTCCTGCGGCGCGCCCCCTTCAGTTGAATACAGGAAGACCAATGCCAGCTGATGCAGACGACGCCTTCTACGAACGCGCTGACGCCCACATTTATCTGTCGAATGACCAGATCGAGGGGACTACTCGGGGTAAGGCCAGTGCTTCAATGCTCTACGGAACCTCGCGCTTCAACGCATGGATCAGCGCTTGCGGTTTCGAGAGCGGAGAACAGATGCGCGAAGCTAGAGCTGAGACGATCAAGTACTTCGTCTCTGAGTACGAGAAGATGTTGATTGAAAACCTCGACGACTACATCGAGAACTTTGAGAAGTACATGAAGCCGAGCCACTGAGGCACGAGCTTTCCCATGCATAGCACAGAGTCACGTTCCAAAACCCATACAAGGGTTTCGTCGTGGGCTCCCAGCACTGCGGCCTAACCCCTCGCTCAAGCGGAGCGCCAACGGCAGGCCACCAGGCCCGGACTGGCGGTACGCGGTACATTTTCGCCAGCCCGGGCCTGGCGTCCTGCCGCTGGCTCCCGCTTAGCTCGAACGTTAGGCCATGCTTGGGAACAGCGCCGTACTAGCTCCACACGGCTCGGCCTTGAGGCCTCGCCTCCGTCGCCTCCGGCTACTTCTGAGTTCAGTTGCTCCGGTCAATGTACGGCTACCTGCGGCCCGTTCCGCCACCGTCCTCGCGGGCAGGAGCTGAGGTACCGGTGGCTCGCAGTGAACGGCCCTGCTTTGCCAACGCGGCCGCGCCTGCGGTTGCCAAGTGCTTGGCGGTTCGTAGCTACGCCTCGCCTGCAATCCTCTGCGTGGCCTCCTCGCGGGCATGGCCTAACCCTTCACTCAAGCCGAGCCCAAACAGCAAAGCACTTGGCCCGCGGTGCAGCGCAGTGCATCATCTGCCCCGCGGGCCAAGCGCTTTCCTGTCGGGCCCGGCTTAGCTCGAACGTTAGGCCGCGCAAATCCAACCATGCCATTCTTCCGCGTGCTTCTTCATGGCAAGGACGTACACATACCTGCTACAGGTTCGGCAGTACCCATCATCGGTTTCTACACAACCAGAGTGGTCAGAGCCGCCAGCTACGAGACTGCCGAAGCAGCCGCCAAAGCCCTTGTAAGCGCCGAGTGGTCAAAGCCTCCGCTCTCCAAACAGAACAAAGGTGCGGCTCCTGCCCTCAAGGTTGAACAAGTCTCGCAGGTCACCTTGCTCAAGGCGCTGCGCGCAAAGAACAGAGGCTTCACCTTTTTTGGCCAGGAGTAGTACGCCTGAGGGCAGTGAAAGTGTCACTTCGGCCATGTCGAGCACATTGAGTCCCGAGGTCGCTCTGCTTCAGGTCTCCGCAAACACACTCAATGAGCAAGCACTAAGGCACTTGGCTAGTTGCTGCAGCGTGGCACCAGCGCGGCCTAACCCCTCACTCAAGCCGAGCCCCAACAGCCGTTCGCTTGGCCGGCGCGGCCGTGCAGTGCATCATCAGCCGCGCCGGCCAAGCGCCCGGCTGTCGGGCCCGGCTTAGCTCGAACGTTAGGCCGCACAGTTGAGCATCTGCGCTATGCCCGAATACAAAGACATCGTCGCCATCCTCGCAACGCTTGTGGCGTCCTTCACAGGCGCCTGGGGAGCGTTCCTACTCGAGAACCAGCGCCGCAAGCGCGAGGAACGCATCAGGAACATTGGCGCGGCCAGCCGGGCGATCTACACCATCTTCAACCTTTGGAACACCCTTGAGCAGTTCCGTAAGGAAGTCCTGGAGCCCTACCGAGGCAAACCTGACGCCTGGCTCAACTTGGCGGCGCATCCCGCCATTGCAACCGGAGATCACCGCTTTGAAGCCGGCGATTTGCAGTTTCTCTTGCAAAGCTCGCACGCTCAGGTGTACGCAGCATTGTTCCTCGAAGAACAACGCTACAGGCTCGCGATCAGTCTCATAAGAGAGCGAAGCCACCTCGTGCTGAATGAAGTGTTCCCGAGGATGGCAGCCGCCGGATTCGCGGTAGGCCGATCAGCCTCCCAGGAAGAAGTTGAGCGAACGCTTGGCATTGACGTCGTCCACAAGCTCAAAGAGATCACCGCCGCGCTTTACAAGAACGTTGATGAGGACCTTGCCTCACTAAGAGCGCAACACGACGCACTTCGTGCCGCAATCAAGCAGCTTTACCCGAAGCAGAAGGTACTTCAGGTAGTCTTCGGCGCCGGTGCGGCCTAACCCCTCGCTCAAGCGGAGCGCCAACGGCAGGCCACCAGGCCCGCGGTACAGTGCATCTCATCATCTGTACCGCGGGCCTGGCGTCCCACCGGTGGGCCCGGCTTAGCTCGAACGTTAGGCCGCACATGGACGCACCTACATCCGGCAACTACTGGAAGACGCCGTTCATCTGGGAGCCTGGTAGTCCGGTGCATCCTGTCGACGAGACTCTGCGCTTCGAGGCAGTGTCAGACGAGTGGCTGCAGGAGGCAATCGGTGAGGTCATGTCTGCTTCAATGGACGAGTCCGACACCTATGCCGTGTCTCACGTTGGCTCAAGCCAAGCGGTAGCGGAGTTGCTGGAGGTTCTGCCCCAGTATTTCGAGCGCCCCGCGGGCTGGTGGCGTGCGGGCATTGACGAGCAGAGTCGGAAGGTGGGCTTCGTCCTGCCTGTACTGTTCAAAGACTCGTCGCGGTCGAAGAACGGTAAGCCTCAAGGAACCATCTTCTACATGGGCGTCCTGCCTGGCTTCAGAGGCCACGCGTACGGCCTGGCTTTGGTCAACGTGGCCACACGCGTCTTCATCCAGGCTGACTGCTGGCGCATCTTCTGTGATACCGGCACCAACAACTCACCAATGGTCAGTGCGTTTCGGGCGGCGGGCTACCAAGAGCGCGCCCCCTGGCAGCGGCCCATCGCATAGTGCGGCCTAACCCCTCACTCAAGCCGAGCCCCAACAGCAAAACACTGGGCCCGCGGGCCAGTGTGGTTCATGATCTGTCCCACGGGCCCAGCGTTTTCCTGTCGGGCCCGGCTTAGCTCGAACGTTAGGCGTCGCAATTCACCCGGCAGGCGTCCCATCCGGAAGCTCAAGCACCATGTACTTGATCAAGACCGAGATCAAAGACACGCAGGCGAAAGCCTGGATCTTTGACCGTCAGAAGACCATGTACGGCGGGAAGCTCATCACCAAGGGCGACACCGTCTTTGTCTTCGCGAGCGAGACCGAAGGTGGACTCGGACTCATTGCACGGGGAGTAGTCACCGCTGCAGAACCAACTCCTCGGCGAGAAGGTGTTGAGCGACAGACGCCGCGCGTCAGTATCAAGGTCAAGTGCACGGACAAGGCCACACGCCCGCTGGGACGAAAAGAGTTGAGGCCGTTCAATGACTGGGGCGACGGGCGCCCGGAGACAGAACTGAACTTCAAGTTCTACTGTCAAGCCACAAACAAGATTGGCCATCTCTCGGAGGAGGCTGCCGAGTTCCTGCAGTCCTTCTTCTGAGTCGGCAGGCCCGCCATGCGCGCAGTGACGCCTAACCCCTCACTCAAGCCGAGCCCCAACAGCCGTGCACTTGGCCGGCGCGGCCGTGCGGTGCATCATCAGCCGCGCCGGCCAAGCACCCGTCTGTCGGGCCCGGCTTAGCTCGAACGTTAGGCAGCACCAAATGCGCGTTACTCCTGCTGCTGTGCGTGCTTCTGGCAGGTGTCGCGCGGTGTCGGGTTCAACGCTTGCCAAGGCCGCCGGTGCGCCAGCAAGAATCGCATCCGTCGCTCATATCAAGGCTGCCGCGCGCTCCGGCTACGAGGGAGCCGCCGGAGGCGGCAATACAGGCCCAGGCATGGTCTTCTTCGCTTCGGAACCAAGGTCAGGCTGTGGCGCTTGTCGGATGGCCGCTGGCACGGCTGCAGGATGGTCGGCTTCGTGGTCCAGGCCTATGTCTGCGCAGGTCGGCGCCCGGGTTCGGGGGCTTTGCGCAAGAGCGCCAGCACCTTCAAGACCTCTGCTTCTCCCGCGGCGGTCGAGGGTCGCGTGCACACTCAATCTCGTCGTGGGTCAGCAGCTTGTGGGCTCAGCGTGCGCCCTCCTCGGCGGCTTCCACCAGGTGCTGCCTAACCCCTCACTCAAGCCGAGCCCCAACAGCAAAACACCAGGCCCGGTCTGTGGCTTGCTACATTCTCCACAGCCCGGGCCTGGCGTTTTCCTGTCGGGCCCGGCTTAGCTCGAACGTTAGGCATCACGAGGCGCAGGCGCTGGTCGCCGCAGCACCAAAATATCCTGATCGTGCGAAGACGCTGACTACCTATGCTCCGGCAACCGCTTCGAACCATTGTGCAACGCGATCATGCCCACGCCGCCACTTGAGGAACAGATCGTCAACGAGGGCATCTTTGCCTACGCCGAAAATGTCCAATGCGAGATCCGAATTGTTCGTACCAACGTTCGCTTCGGCAGCGGTGACGCGGAGGATCCTCTGGAAGTCTCTGAAGACAGGGTGACTGAGTCTTACTATGTTCGGTATGGTTCAACCACCCAGCGCGGCGTTTTCACGGCGGGAAGCGGCCCCTTCGATTCACTGCCTGAGGCAATGGCTGGCGCGGCACTGCAACTCGGGGGCCAACGAACTATTCTCTGGACAGAAGCGCCGGCGAGTGATGCCTAACCCCTCACTCAAGCCGAGCCCCAACGGGAAGCCACCAGGCCCGGTCTGTGGCGCGCTACATTCTCCACAGCCCGGGCCTGGCGCCTTCCCGTCGGGCCCGGCTTAGCTCGAACGTTAGGCGGCACCAGAACCAACCCCTTGTCCTCGAGAGATCTACCCGTGATCGAAAGAATCTTCACCCGCTCACCTGGCGACGGCTCAACGCATGAACACCAATCGACCCGCGTGGTTACCGGTGCAGGCATCGAGGGCGATCGGTACTTCGATCGACATGAAGAACCGGGCCAGAACCTCACTCTGATCGAGGCAGAGGAAGTCGAACGCTTCATCGCCGAGCACGGCAGGCCGCACGACCTGTCAATCACCGGTAGGAACCTTGTCACCCGAGGCGTGCGACTCAACGCCCTGGTAGGCAAGGAGTTCAAGGTTGGTTCTGTTCTGCTTCGCGGCGTGGAGCTCTGCGAGCCCTGCCTTGGTCTCGGCCAAGCCCTGTCTTTCGCTGAACTCACTCCACCACAAGTGGTAAAGGCTTTTGTTCACAAGGCTGGGCTTCGCGCAGACGTCCTGTCAACTGGTGAAGTCGTCATTGGCGCTGCCGTCACGAGTGCCGCCTAACCCCTCACTCAAGCCGAGCCCCAACGGCAAGCCACCAGGCCCGGTCTGTGGCGCGCTGCATTCTCCGCAGCCCGGGCCTGGCGTCTTCCCGCTGGGCCCGGCTTAGCTCGAACGTTAGGCCTCACAAAAAGCACTGCTACCGCTTCACGATCTCCTCCTCCTTCAATCAGGGAACCCCATGCATCGCATCATCAAATCGCATCTCGACAATTTTGTGAAGAGCTTCAGCCTCACAGACTTTGACGAGGCGATGCAGTTCGAAATGTTTGTGAACTACGCGGTACTGATGCCGAAACTCAGCACAACATTCGAACTCCCAGACGTTACGACGGGAGATGGAGAAGACGGAATCGACGGTGTCGCGGTCATCATTGATGAAGAATTGGTTGTCTCCCACGAAGATGCATCGTCAATATTCAAATCAGACCGCAAGAATCATGATGTCGAGGTAGTCTTTGTCCAAGCGAAACGGAGCGACTCGTTTGATCTCGGAGACTTCTTGAAGTTTAAGGAATCGATTCATCGTTTCGTGAACTCTGATGACTACGACGCAACAGATGAGACGCTTCTGAATGCGAACTCGATCTACGACGTTTGCCTTCGCAACGTGCCGAAGATTCGTGGCGGCAAGCCGACCATAACTGCGCGTTTTGTGACTACTGGCGTTTACCAAGAGCCCGAAGCACTTGAAGCGGCAAAGAAGAAGTTCGAGCGCGAGCTAAAAACTGTCGGCTACTTCTCGGCCATTGATGTTGAGTTCATCGGGCGCGATCAACTGACTGCGCTCTGGGTATCCACTTACTCTGGCATCCGGGCCGAGCTTCCAATCTTTAGCAACGCTCCACTGCCAAAGATAGCAGGTATCGAGGAAGCATACTTAGTTGTCGCAAGTGCAAAGGATGTCGTAGAGAATCTGCTGATGAACGAAGACGGCAACCTCCGCACGCAAGTCTTCGAGGAGAACGTTCGATCGTTCCTTGGGACTGAAAATCCGGTCAACATTTCTATTGCGCAGACTCTGAATGATGCAAAAGCTTCGACAAGGTTTCCAGTAATGAACAATGGGATAACAATCGTTAGCCCAGATGTACGAGTCCAAGGCAATATTCTTCATCTCGAGAACTACCAAATAGTTAACGGCTGCCAGACGTCCAACGTGCTGTTTGAAAACAGAAAGATCCTGAGCGATAGGATCATGGTGAACCTCAAGATCGTCGAAACGTCGAACGAAGACGTTTTCGCTGAACTTGTCCGGGCGACAAACAGCCAATCGAAGATTGAAGAGAACCAGTTCTTCTCTCTGCGCCCTATAGTCAAGCGGGTCGAACAGTACTTCGACTCCTTTGACGAACAGGATGGAAGACTCTATTTCGAGCGTCGCGATCGGCAATTCATCGGCCGCGATGTACCGCAGGTAAGAATCTTCTCTGTGCATACGGCAGCCAAGTGCGTGGCAGCAATGTTCTTCAAAAGGCCAGAGTTGGCATATCGATACCCGAAGCAGATGTACCAACTCATTGGAGAGAAGATGTTTGCCGAGGGAAACAAGGAATGCGTCTTCTACTGCTCTTCTCTTGCGCTCTACCGTCTGCATCTACTGGTTTCCAATGGAACAATTCCACAGAACATGCGAAAATTCAAATGGCATATTCTGGCTCTTGTACGAATCATAATTGCAGGCGAAAAGATGCCAGAACTGAATTCAAAGAAGATGGATGCGTATTGCCAGAAAATTATCGATGCACTTTCGAAACACGGCGGACCGGCTGTTGCGCCTTTTAAGAAGGCTGCTTCTGCGATTCTTTTGATGGGTGACGTCTCGAGTGACCGGCTGAAGCGCCAAACCGTGCTCGACGAAATGCTTAAGTTCGTCAAGTGAATGCAGTCGCAATGCCTGCAGCGCGCAGTGAGGCCTAACCCCTCGCTCAAGCCGAGCCCCAACGGCAAGCCACCAGGGCCCGGCCTGGGGTACGCGGTACATTTTCCCAGTCCGGGCCCTGGCGTCTTGCCGCTGGGCCCGGCTTAGCTCGAACGTTAGGCATCACATACGCAGCCTTTCCCTGTCTCGTAGCCACTTGGAGGAATCGTGAACACAGACGAAATCCGCGTAGGTCAACTTGGCATCAAGTACATCGTGGACGGAGCAGCAAGCGCAACGCTTGGTGCTTTCGAACTCACCGTTCCACCGAGCTCGAATGTCCCTCCACCGCACAGTCACTCAAACAACGAGGAGTGTGTCTACGTCTTGGAAGGCACCCTTCGCTACAGCGTTGGGTCGGAAACAAGAGATCTCAAGCCCGGTCAGAGCATGAGCACGCCCAAAGGAGTCGTACACGCCTTTGCCAATCCGTTCTCAGAGGTGGCCAAGGCACTGATCATCCAATCACCAGACATCGGGCCACAGTACTTCAAGGATGTCGCTGCGGTAGCTAACGCGGGCGGGCCACCTGACAAAGCAGCACTGGTTGCCGTCATGTCTAGGTATGGCCAGGTCCCCTCCGCCCCCAAGTGATGCCTAACCCCTCACTCAAGCCGAGCCCCAACAGCAAACCACTTGGCCCGCGGCGCAGCGCAGTGCATCATCTGCGCCACGGGCCAAGTGCTTTACTGTCGGGCCCGTCTTAGTTCAAACGTTAGGCGTCACCAAAACAACCGGAGTCCGCCATGGAGCCCACCGTATACGCCGCGCAGAAGCCCCTGAAGGCCACCTATAAGGTCTCCCCAGTGCAGGCCGTAGTCACCGACCATGCACGTACCTGCGGGGCATCACTGTCAGACCCGTTTCGCTCCACAGTCGAACCCATGGACGGATGTGGCGTCGTAGTCCCAATCGGTACGCACGCTGCGGTTGGAGGACCCCACGACGCGCCTACACCGGGTGACATGCTATGCGCTGCTTTGGCTGCCTGCCAGGACTCCGCCGTACGCATGGTTGCCAACTTGCTCGGCGTTGAACTCACCCGTCTTGAGGTCCGCGTAACGGCGACTGCTGACGTACGCGGCGCAATGGCCATGGACCCGAATGTGCCCGTAGGCTTTCAATCAATTACGTGCGACATCAACTACGCGGCCAAGGAGGGCACATCACCCGAGTTGCTGCAGAAACTCGAAGTCGCCGCTGAGCGCTGCTGTGTTGTGCAGCAAACGCTAAAGGCGCCGCCAAGAGTCCAGACCAAGTTCTTGGTCCAGGGCGCAGCGCAAGGTGACGCCTAACCCCTCGCTCGAGCCGAGGCCCAACGGCAGGCCGCCTTGGCCCGGCCTGAGGTACGCAGTACATTTTCTCAGCCCGGGCCAAGGCGTCCTGCCGTTGTGCCCGGCTCAGCTCGAACGTTAGCAACTGTGTTGCGCGTCAAGTCCAGGCGACCACGCTGATTGGTTTTTGATCATGGCATTCATGATGATCAGCAGCTTTCGCATGCAGGCGGTCAGTGCCACCTTCGCAGGTTTGCCTTGGGCGCGCAGATGCAGGTAGAAGCTGCGGATGACTGGGTTGCAACGCATAGCCGTCACGGCCGCCATGTACAGCGTGCGCCTGACCTGCGCCCGGCCACCCCAGATTACTCGGCCACCCTGTTGCTTGCCACTGTCGCGATTGAACGGTGCCACACCAACCAGCGCGGCGATCTGCCTGCGGCTGAGGCTGCCCAACTCAGGCAGCAAGCCCAGCATCGTGGCGCGCGTCAGCGAGCCAACGCCCGGAATGGCCTTCAAGAGATCGTCCTTGTCGCGCCACGCCGGCGAGGTGCGCAACGTGTGTGTCAGCTCGATGTCGAGCCGGTCGATGCGCGCGTCCAACCATTCGATGTGCTCACGCAGGCTCTCGCGCTGAACGCTCGATGCTCGCTGCAGGCGCAACTTCTCCTGCACCCGCATCTCGATGAGTTGGCGTCGCCGTGCCAAGAGATCACCCAACGCTCTGGTGTGCTCGTCGGGCAGTTCTCGCACCTGAGGACGAATGGCCGCCGCGAAGGCCGCCAAGATCATGGCGTCGATACGATCGGTCTTGGCCAGGCGGCCACAGGCCTTGGCGTAGTCGCGCACCTGCCGAGGATTGACCACGGCCACCGCAAGCCCTGCCGCCGCCAGGGCACTGGCAAGTTCAGTCTCGAGTCCGCCGGTGGCCTCCATCACCACCAGCGACGGCGGCTGAGTTCGCAATCGCTCGACAAGGCCAGCGATGGCCTCCTCGGTGTAGTCGATGCGAAGCGTGGGCCCCGCCAACCAAGCCACGTCCAACCAGGACTTGGCCACGTCGATGCCGACGAACGATTCAGGATTGCTCATTCAGGTACCCTGCCTTGCAAGAATCCGGGCTCACCAGGGCCCGATCAACTGTTCGGGTTACATGAATTCCCGACCCGACGTCCCGCGCTAACGTACGGGCTCTGTCGCCCAAGGCTTCAACGGACTGTCGGGTCGGCCAAAGCAGGCGCCGACGGCTCCTGCTCAACTAGCGATTCTTCTGCGGAATCGTTGGCTTGAACATACAAGGCACCGCAATTCGCCCCGCAGCGGCTCGCAGCTCCGAGGAGATTCACCTTGTCAGAAGCCAAGACAAAACCCACTACTGCGAGCATCGACGAGTACCTTGCATCGAGAGCAAGTGAGGAGCAGCGCGCTGACTGCAAGGCCCTCATGGCCATGCTCAAGCGCGTCACGAAGCAAAGTCCAAAGATGTGGGGGCCCAGCATCGTTGGCTACGGAAGCTACTCCTACAAGTACGAAAGCGGCCGCACAGGGGAGTCATGCCTCACCGGGTTCGCGGTGCGAGGGAAGGAATTTGTTCTGTACCTTGTGGCCGAGAGCCCAGAGCAGCAAGTGTTGCTCACTCGGTTGGGCAAACACAAGATGGGTAAGGCCTGTCTGTACTTCAAACGTCTGGCGGACCTCGACGCAAACGTACTCGAGAGCTTGGTGTCCACCTCGGTGGCTGAGGTCAAGCGTCGGCACCCAGCGAGCAGCGGTGCCTAACCCCTCACTCAAGCCGAGCCCCAACGGCAAGCCGCCAGGCCCGGCCTGCGGCGCGCCACATTCTCCGCAGCCCGGGCCTGGCGCCTTCCCGCTGGTGCCGGCTTAGCTCGAACGTTAGGCGTCTCAAGGCGACCATTCACCATGCCACTGCCTCCCGAAGAAGTTACGCGGCTCTCCAAGATCGGACCCGTTGCCGCGAGGCTGGAACTAGCCGCTTCCGACGTACATGGCACCAGGCCGGACTCGCTGCGCAAGCAAGAGGTTCGGGCATGGATCGAGGCTGAAGAATCAAGACTTGCCGCAGAGGCGGAGGCGCGCCGCGAGGCGCGAGAGGAGGAAGCCAATTCCATTGCCCGCGCAGCAGCGGCAACAGCGGTGCGTGCTTCACGGTGGGCCATGTACGCCGCAATAGTCGCGGTTATCGCGGCGGCAATCTCTATCAAAGACCAGATCAAGTCACTCATTACGTGGCTCCTATGAACACGAGCCATGCTCCGCAAGGCCCTGGATACCGCAAGAGTGCTGCGCACACTTGCAAACACCGGCCGCGCACCACGAGAGACGCCTAACCCCTCACTCAAGCCGAGCCCCAACGGCAAGCCGCCAGGCCCGGTCTGCGGCGCGCTACATTCTCCACAGCCCGGGCCTGGCGGCTTCCCGCTGGGCCCGGCTTAGCTCGAACGTTAAGCGTCAAACCAAACCAGGTCGACGGCTCCGCAATCTCAACGAGACGGCTTGGCGCTTATGATCTTCCGCCGGTCGGCATCCACCACCTCATAGGGTTGATATGAACGCATTTGAGTTTGGATCCCTCAAGTTGATCTTCAATGGTTATGCAGGCCCTGTCCTTGACCAACAGAAGTACAGTGAGACCAGCGTCAGCTCCTCGGGCGGTGGTGGATATCTTCACAATGGATCCGGAAACATCGCGGCTCCAACGGTTTCATCGGTGACTCAGACCAAGCATGAGTTCTGGGTTCAGCTGGCAGATGGAACCCAACATCCGATTCAACTAAGCGGTCTGAACATTCCTCTTGCAGTTGGGCAACGAGTGACACTTGTTTATGCGCAGGAGCCAAAAGGAAACTCAAGCCTTGCACTTCTGGTGAACCATGCCGCGAAACGCTACTGGCCAGTTAATGATTCGCCAGCGCTGCTGAAATTGGCGGGCGACAAGACTAACCTCTATGGTGCTGGAGTTGCCGTCGCAGCCATAGTCGTCTGGTTCGTGATTGGATTCAAGACCGCGCTCTTCCTCTTGGTTGGCGGAGTCAGCGCACTACTTTGGAAATGGTATCAGGCCAAAACAGCACTCGATCAGTGCCTAACAAAGGTCGGCGAGTTCGCCCTAACAAAAGAATAGGCCAGTCGCCGGTCAGTACGTTGACGCCTAACCCCTCACTCAAGCCGAGCCCCAACGGCAAGCCACCGGGCCGGCGCTACAGTGCAGGTCTGCATTTTCTGCAGCGCCGGCCCGGCGTCTTCCCGTCGGTGCCGGCTTAGCTCGAACGTTAGGCCCCACAGGCGAAAGCGTCGCAGTCCTACGGTGATTCGCCAACACTAGCCCTACAGTCAGCGGGCATCCAAGGAATTCCATGGCCCCTCGCCGCTCCCGAAAGCCATCCTCTCTAGCCACCAAGCTAGCCGAGTTGTCACTTGCAGCTCCACAAGTTGTTGCCCATCGAGTGGCCCGCATGGCCATGGCAGGTCCAGGCCCTTCTGACCGGGACAAGAAGGAATTTGACCTAATGGTTGCAGAGAAGAACGAAGCGTTCGGGCAATCCTGGAATGCCATGGCCGTGCAAGCGGTTCGTGCCAATCAAGCGCTGGCGCTATCAATGTTTACTTCCATGTGGCTGCCATCACGGCGCAAGCCGTCCGCCAGCACGGTAGCTTCACAGCTTCAACGCGCGGCGCTCGGCATATTGGCCAAGGGGCTAGAGCCGGTACACCGCAAGGCAGTTGCTAACGCCAAGCGCTTGGCACGCACAAAGCTTCGGTGAGTGGGGCCTAACCCCTCACTCAAACCGAGCCCCAACAGCAAAGCACCGGGCCCGCGCTACAGTGCAGTTCATCATCTGCAGCGCGGGCCCGGCGCTTTCCTGTCGGGCCCGGCTTAGCTCGAACGTTAGGCACCGCCATGCAACCTTCACCAGCCTGTAGCGATGGGACCATTTGACGACGGTTGGACGAAAGAGCAAGTCCTGCAAGTTCTTTCTGAAGACAAGCCAGCTGACCTGCTGTACGTGCCCATCGTGGTCGGCATGTCAGCACCAGACTGCGGGGCGGAATGGGCAGCTGAAGTCTGCTTCAGTCTTTGCTCTCACAAGAACGAAGAAGTCAGGGCAAATGCTCTACTCGGACTTGGCCACATTGCTCGAACAGCAGAGACGCTCGATCTCAAGAAGGCAAGGGAAGCTGTGCTTCGAGCCCTTGCGGATTCAAGTTCATTGGTTCAAGCACAGGCATCGGAAGCGGCGAGTGACATCAAGCAATTCATGCGATTGGCTCAGTTTCCGTAGCCCCGGAGCTCAGAGCAATCACTCCTGCGCAGAGCGGTGCCTAACCCCTCACTCAAGCCGAGCCCCAGCGGCAAGCCACCAGGCCCGGTCCGCGGCGCGCTACATTCTCCGCAGCCCGGGCCTGGCGGCTTCCCGCTGGGTCCGGCTTAGCTCGAACGTTAGGCCATGCTTAGTCGCAGCGCCGTACTGCCTCAACACGGCTCGGCTTTGAAGCCTCGCCCCTGTCACCTCCGGCTACGTCTGAGTTCGGTCGCTCCGACTGCATCGCGGCCCCTCTCGGCACGGTCCGCGTCGGCCTTCGCGGGCACAGCCAAGCAGTGCAGCACACAGGAACACACTTGCTTTGGCTACGCGGCCGCGCCAGCGGTTTCCAAATGCCTGGCGGTTCGTAGCCACACCTCGCCTGCCAACCTCCGCGCGGCCTCCCGGCGGGCCTGGCCTAACCCTTCACTCAAGCCGAGCCCCAACAGCAAACCACTTGGCCCGCGGCGCAGCGCAGTGCATCATCTGCGCCACGGACCAAGCGCTTTACTGTCGGGCCCGTCTTAGTTCAAACGTTAGGCCGCATTCAAGCCCATGTCGCATTCCGCAGACGAGATCACTGACGCCGAGGAGTTCCACAGCTCCTTCCGCATCTACCTGCACGCGGTCGAGATGCTGGCGGCTTCGCCGAATCAGCAATGCGAACTCATGGGTGACTACAACGTCGCCTGGGAACTGAAGGAAGACGTTCAAGCGGGCAAGTACTTGCTGGGCCGAGGCTACCTCGGCGCAGAGGAAGAGCACTGGGTCAACGCTTTGGCATGTGCGCTTGAGTACATCAACACTCAAGTACTTCCTGCCGGGGCTGGCAGAGATGTCAACTTGGTTGCAATGTCAAACCCGTGTTGGGCTCCAGTGCGGTTCTTAGCGGCACAGTGTCTTAAAAGGCTTTCCGCGGCTGCAGGCATCAATGCCAAGTACCTCGGCCTCGGCAAAAATGCGGCCTAACCCCTCACTCAAGCCGAGCCCCAACAGCAAAGCACCAGGCCCGCGCTACAGTGCAGTGCATCATCTGCAGCGCGGGCCTGGCGCTTTCCTGTCGGGCCCGGCTTAGCTCGAACGTTAGGCTGCACAAACACCATGGTACCGGCCGTCCTCGTCTTCGACCTTGACGGAGTCATCGTCAAGACCAATATCACAAAACATGACGCGATGTTGTCGCTGTTCAAGGACTATCCCGACCAGCGCCAGTCCATCAGCGGTTTCATCCTCTCCAACGGCGGCGTACCTCGTCGAGAGAAGCTAGCGCGCATCCTGCAAGAATATCTGCGGGTCGAGGCAACAGAATCCCTTTTGGCACGCTACCTGGCTCAATATGCGGTCCAGTTAGAACATCGTCTGGCCGCCGCACCATACGTCGAAGGCGTGCTGGAGTTCATCACAACCTATGAAGGTTTCCGATACGTCTGCTCGTCCGCGCCGGAAACAGAGGTCCACGAGCAAATCTTCCGGCGTTCACTCCAAGACTCCTTTGCGGCAATCTACGGTGGATCCACCACAAAGCAAGATGCACTACGGAAGATCGCAGCTTTTCATAAACAGCACGCGGTCGTCTTCTTCGGAGATTCGGTAGGCGACTACGAAGCATCGCGTCAGGCGAAGGTGAGATTCGTTGGCATAGTTTCCGAGCGGGACAACTTTCAGGGCATGCCCGTGGTGACGCTGAAGGACTTCACGTCTATGGGCAAGATACAACTGGCCCTCCACAAGTTGGCGGCGCAGAGTGCAGCCTAACCCCTCGCTCAAGCGGAGCGCCAACGGCAGGCCACCAGGCCCGGTCTGGCGGTACGCAGTACATTTTCGCCAGCCCGGGCCTGGCGTCCTGCCGTCGTCGCCCGCTTAGCTCGAACGTTAGGCCGCAATTCAACTACTGCTACGTCACCGACTCTTCGTCATGGCAACAGCATTCAACACGCTCCCTCCAAGCGTTCAGGACCTGCTTCTTCAGGGGAGGTACGAGGACGCGGCAGAACTCCTGCGCAAAGCCCGCAGCATCTCGCTCAAAGGTGCGCAAACCGAGATCTCGTCAGTAGTAGCTCAGGGCTTGCCCGCCTCTCGCCAACCGCCGGCATCAAACTATCCGCGAGGCAACGCCGAAGCACCAGCCACAGCTACCGAGACAATCAGCCTTGGAGCCGGTTTGTTCCAGCTCCTGTCTGCGCTGCGCGGTCCGGCTCCGCAGCGTGGGCGGTCCGCACGTCTGCCCGAGGCTCAGGTTGAAAATGTGGATCCTTCGCTTGCGCCAGGAGAACAACCCAAGTCCTCGCTCAGCAGTGCCGTCGTGTTCGTGTTGGCCATCGCGGCGCTTGCCGGGCTGCTCATCCTGCTACGGTGAGTGGCACGTGCGGCACAAATTGCGGCCTAGCCCCTCACTCAAGCCGAGCCCCAACAGCAAAACACCAGGGCCGCGCTACAGTGCAGTTCATCATCTGCAGCGCGGCCCTGGCGTTTTCCTGCCGGTGCCGGCTTAGCTCGAACGTTAGGCCGCACAGAAACACCGACGACGCTCAATCAGGCGCGCAAGTTTGGCGCAAAGCCCTGACGTGCCGTATCTGGAGCAGTCAAGCTAATCGTTGAATATTGCGCCGCCGAATGCCACGGAAGCCAAAAGCGCCTAGTGCCGCAGCTACCAACGTCAGCGACCCAGGCTCTGGCACGTTGCCACCACCACCAGCCTCACGTCCGGTGACCGTCAGGTTGTCGACAAATGCAACGCCGCTTGAGCCGGTGTACCCAATTGACAGTGATGCCTGAGAGCCGATCGCCTGGAATGTGGTCGTCAGATGCGTCCACCCGCCTGAGGTGCTTCCGGCAGTCGCAATGGTCGTCCCGCCAATCGCTAACGTGACGCGATCGCCCCAATAGTCAATGCCAACTGTGTACGTCTCTCCTGCGATCAGATTCTGGAGGTCTTGTGCCAGTGCAGCATTCGGCCCCGCCTCGACACCGAACCCCGACAAGTCAACAAAAAAGGTTCCCGCCGAAGCAAAGTAACCATCGTTGGTCGGGTTCTGCGCCCACGCCACCCCTCGCCCTAGCGCGCCCGCAACCGCCCAGTCAGTGATTGCCGAGGACCCGCTGGCAACGGCCATGTAGTTTGCAGACGTATTCACCCATGTGCCCAGAGGATTCTCGAAGCTGCCGTTCTGAACGATTGCCGCGTTACCGGCCAGCGGGAAAGCCAGGAATGCTGAAATCGCGTAAGGGATTGCTCTGATGGTCATGATTGAGTTGCCGTACGGGTTTGATTGATGCGGCACAGAAGCCGGAAAGCAGACGAAACCGAAAAATGCAATAACCATGCCACGTGCTGCACGTGCAACATCGACCAGCACTTGGCGGTCAGACGATCACAGCGTTGTAAAAATAGCCGACACTTTCAGCCGTGCAAAAATCGCACTACAGGCCGCTGCCGCGTGCGGCCTAACCCCTCGTTCGAGGCGAGGCCCAACGGCAAGCCACCAGGCCCGGGCCGGTGGTACGCGTACATTTTCACCGGCCCGGGCCTGACGTCTTACCGTTGGTACCGCCTCAACTCGAACGTTAGGCGTCACCTGCACCCTCGTCCATACCTTGCAGTGAGACGAACACCCAAAGACATTGACACAAGCCACATGAGCAGTACGACTTTGAGAGTTCTATTGGTCTTAGGCTTCGCCTACGCAGCCTTTGCCGTTCCCACGGCTCTGCACTTCAACTCGTACTGCGAACAAGTTGCCAAGGCTACCGGTCGAACGAAAGAGAACCAGGACATCTGGCACAGGGACGATGGTGGATTCAACAAATTCCAACGTGAGCTACTCCGAAAACTGAGGACCGGTGAATACAGGCTTCTTCCGGACCCCGCGCTTGTCGCTCAAGGCGCAGAACTGGCCCGCAAACTTCGCCTCAGCTTCTGGTTGGGGGTTGGGCTTGTAGTAACGGTCGCTGTAACCGACATGTGGACGAAGTGACGCCTAACCCCTCGCTCAAGCGCCGAGCCCCAACAGCCGTGCACTTGGCCGGCGCGGCCTAGCATGCCTATCATCGTCCGCGCCGGCCAAGCGCACGTCTGTTGGGTCCGGCTTAGCTCGAACGTTAGGCCGCAGAAGGCAACTCCTGCGGCGCGCCCCCTTCAGTTGAATACAGGAAGACCAATGCCAGCTGATGCAGACGACGCCTTCTACGAACGCGCTGACGCCCACATTTATCTGTCGAATGACCAGATCGAGGGGACTACTCGGGGTAAGGCCAGTGCTTCAATGCTCTACGGAACCTCGCGCTTCAACGCATGGATCAGCGCTTGCGGTTTCGAGAGCGGAGAACAGATGCGCGAAGCTAGAGCTGAGACGATCAAGTACTTCGTCTCTGAGTACGAGAAGATGTTGATTGAAAACCTCGACGACTACATCGAGAACTTTGAGAAGTACATGAAGCCGAGCCACTGAGGCACGAGCTTTCCCATGCATAGCACAGAGTCACGTTCCAAAACCCATACAAGGGTTTCGTCGTGGGCTCCCAGCACTGCGGCCTAACCCCTCGCTCAAGCGGAGCGCCAACGGCAGGCCACCAGGCCCGGACTGGCGGTACGCGGTACATTTTCGCCAGCCCGGGCCTGGCGTCCTGCCGCTGGCTCCCGCTTAGCTCGAACGTTAGGCGTCACCAGATGCACCGCACCTTGCTCGCGATACCGCTTGTCCTGTTCGTCGGGGCTGTAGCGGCGCGGTCAGTGATCGCACCAGACCCTTCGGTGTCGCTTAAGAAGGCCGATCACGTGCTTGATGTGTCAATCCTCGACGAACGGCTACTTTCAGCCGGATCGGCACCCTGCGGCTCAACCTACAAGGCACGAATCCTTCAACGCTCGAAAGGTTCGCTTCGCGCCGGAGACACAGTCGCGTTTGGCGTTCTGAGCGGGCTAGAACGAGGCTTCACCTACCGGGTCTACCTTCGCCGAGACCCTAAGAAGCAACATTTGGCTATGGTCCTCGGCGAACGGTTCGTGGGCGAGTTGGCCGACCGTGAGGCCTACATCAGCCAGTGCTCAAAGTTGCACTCGAGTGGTGCCGTCTTCTTCCGGGCTGACCGCCTGCCATGAGCGAAGTGACGCCTAACCCCTCACTCAAGCCGAGCCCCAACGGCAAGCCACCGGGCCCGGTCTGTGGCGCGCTACATTCTCCACAGCCCGGGCCCGGCGTCTCGCCGCTGGTGCCGGCTTAGCTCGAACGTTAGGCCTCGGAATCTTGCAGCAGACGTCTCTCGACGGCCTCGGAACCCCAGGAGCGAAAATGTCACTCGACGAACACAAGCTTGCTTTCGAGGAACACAAGCACTTCCGAGATCGGTGGTGGCTTGAGGAAGGGATAGCCAATCAGCGCTTGAATTGGCTACTAACGTCTCAAGGCTTCTTGGGCGCCACTTATGCTTATCTCGTTAGTCAGACGCAGGCGAACAAGATTTCCACTGTTTTGCTAACTTCCCTGCCGTGGCTTGCTGCATTCTTGGGTCTAGTGGTACTGATCGGAATATTCGCAGCCTTTGAGTCTCAGGAAAAACTTCGGGGCAAGGCGCCGGCAGGCACATTTAGTGAAGAACGCCATCTTCAACTTTTTGGCAGGCTTGTCCCGCTCTTAATGGCAGCGGTTATAACTTTCGCTTGGGTAGTTCTCGGAATGAGCCAAATGACATAGAGCTCATCTACAACCATGCAACTGCAACTCGCCGAGGCCTAACCCCTCACTCAAGCCGAGCCCCAACAGCAAAGCGCCAGGCCCGCGGTACAGTGCAGTTCACCATCTGTACCGCGGGCCTGGCCCTTTCCTGTCGGGCCCGGCTTAGCTCGAACGTTAGGCATCAGAGGACACCACTTGTGGACCTACGAAGCAAAAGAACTACCGTCGCGTGCGTGGTCGCCGTCTGCGGCGGAATGTCGCCAGCACACGCGCAGACTACTGCGCCCAGTAGCCTGACCCGCGATGAACTTCGGGCTTGCATGAATCAAGAGGCTCGACTGCGCAGCCGCTCGGAAAGCGTACAGGGAGACGCAACCCGATCAAATGAAGAAGCCGCAGCCATTGCTAGCGAGAGTGCAACCCTGATTCGTGCGTCCGCCAACGGATTCAAAGACAAAGCCGCGCGAGATGCCCACATCGCGAGGAGCGCCGCCCTCGACAAGCGCGTAGCCGCCTTCAATGCGAAGTCGAAGCAGATCCGTCTGTCTTTGGCAGACGTGCAGACTTCCCAAGCTGAGTATCTAAGAGGCTGTGGTGGAAGGA
Source organism: uncultured beta proteobacterium (assembly GCA_963750785.1). Classification (GTDB taxonomy): domain Bacteria; phylum Pseudomonadota; class Gammaproteobacteria; order Burkholderiales; family Burkholderiaceae_C; genus Rubrivivax. The sequence goes on from CAVVSC010000035.1 coordinate 205,188, forward strand.
GCTTCTACGTGGAAGACAGAAACTTCATCCTGGCCGAACGCGAGAGCGCAGGCAAGTCTCCAAAGGCTCCAGAAGAAGGTGCCAGCACACCCGCGAGCAACTGATGCCTAACCCCTCACTCAAGCCGAGCCCCAACAGCCGTGCGCTTGGCCGGCGCGGCCGTGCAGTGCATCATCGGCCGCGCCGGCCAAGCGCCCGTCTGTCGGGCCCGGCTTAGCTCGAACGTTAGGCGGCATTGAACTCCAGACGCGGTCCGCGCTGCTTTTCCCAACCCCAGGATGCGGAATGACAAGCTTCATGATGTTCGACGTGCCCTCGGACAAGGACCTACTCGCAGCAGTCGGGGAAGTAGCACTTCGCCATGAACACCTGAATCACGTTCTCCGGATGACCATCAAGACGCTTGCGCGACTTGAAGTGGAAGAGGCCATGGACGCGACAGCGTACGACGGATCCTCTCAGCTCAGAGAGTGCATCAAAAGACTTGCCCGGCAACGCCTTGGTGAAGGGGAACCTTTGCTCAAGCTACGAGCACTTCTGGAGCGTTGCAGGCGTGCGACCGAAAAGAGGAACGAACTGGTTCACAGTGTCTGGGGCCGAGAACTCGACGGTGAACCTGCACGCAAAGTATCGACAAACGAGTGGGGGCCGCTGCCCACTGCATCGGAACTGCACGACTTGGCTGAGGACATCATGCGCCTCACCGCCGAGTTGAACCAAGCGCGCTTGGGAGGCTTTCTCCAAGAAGCACTTGTAGCAAAGACAAAGCTCTAGTCCCCGCCGAGAAATGCCGCCTAACCCCTCACTCAAGCCGAGCCCCAACGGCAAGCCACCGGGCCGGCGCTACAGTGCAGGTCTGCTTTTACTGCAGCGCCGGCCCGGTGCCTTCCCGCTGGTGCCGGCTTAGCTCGAACGTTAGGCGTCACGATCGCATCGCATGCGCAAGTTCAATCTGACACTTCCGATAATCGCAGAGCCTTCGCCCAACACGCGGACGGTGATAGTCTGGCCCGTTTCCGACAATCCCCAGCCCTTCCTTCGCGGAAACGGACCAGCGGACCTGCTATGCGGAAAGTGTGCGTGCAAGCTCGCTCAAGGCGTAGGCCCAGGCCAGCTCGTGAATTTGGTCTTGCAGTGTCCCAAATGTGCCGCCTACAACGACGTTCACTTCATTCCCGCATTGGAGGCACTTGTCTCCGAGCTAGTCGTTGCTCCAGATCCGCTTGCGAAAGCGGCAGCTCTCAAGGCTAAGCTCGAAGCTGCACGCGACTCCGGCACCAGTCAGAAAGACATTGCGGCATCCATCCAGCCCGACAGCGATGCCTTGGCAAAGTTTCTGATGCTGATTGAACCCAAGTCAGCCGGTGACTTTTATGGAATGCTTGGGTGCATTGTTGCCTTCTTGGCTTTCCTTGCCACACTCAAGCAGATCAGCTCGCCCGCGGTAGTGGTGAATCAATACATAGCCGCGCAAGCGATACCTCCCGCTGCGGCGCGCAGTGCCCCTTGCCCGTGCGGCAGCGGCAAGAAATTCAAACGCTGCCATGGGCGCCGAAGGTGACGCCTAACCCCTCACTCAAGCCGAGCCCCAACAGCAAATTGCCAGGCCCGCGCTACAGTCCAGTCCATCATCTGTAGCGCGGGCCTGGCAATTTGCTGTCGGGCCCGGCTTAGTTCGAACGTTAGGCCTACGCAAAGGTGGCGCGCCACGGTCATCCGGTTCTTCCGCCGGCCGTGGCGCTCGCGACCTCGAGCGCGCTGAGGTTGGGCTACAAGGCGCTGAACACGGTCAGCGGCCGCGCAGTCGCGCGGCCGAGAGCAATTGTTCAGCCAGTTCCTGGGGGCGCCCCTGCCATGCCACTCGCGCCTCGGCTCAGGCTGGCTACACCTGCGGTTGCAGGGGCACCGCTCGCCAGCAGTCAAAGCGGCTGCGCCGGGAGGCACCGTACCAATCTGCGGCCTAACCCCTCATTCAAGCCGAGCCCCAACAGCAAAGCGCTTGGCCCGCGGCACAGTTCAGTTCATCATCTGCGCCGCGGGCCAAGCGCTTTCCTGTCGGGCCCGGCTTAGCTCGAACGTTAGGCAGCGCAGTGGCAGCTGTTTGGTTCCTCGGTTCAGTCTCGGAAACAGCCCAACTTCGGAGAGCGCCACGCGAAGCCACGGAAACAGCCGAAGCGGCGAGCTCCCGCATGGATGGTCGGGCCAAAGAATTCAGGGTTCATGCTGGCAGCGCCGGCGCGGAACGGGAGGCTTCAGTAGACCTCGGATGTAAGCAGATGAGTGAAGTCAGTCAGTCGTACCGCCGCCGGGTTACAGGCGACATCGTGTTCCGCAACCGTCACGCGGCGGCTCAAAGACGAGGGCTACAGCGGTGGCAACTTAACTTGCACTCTGGCTTCGAGGTTTTGAATCTCGCAGTTCCAAAGTCTGCGTGGCTAAACGCAGGCTACATCCAAAGAGCGCTGCCTAACCCCTCACTCAAGCCGAGCCCCAACAGCAAAACGGTGGGCCCGCGCTACAGTGCAGTTCATCATCTGCAGCGCGGGCCCACCGTTTTCCTGTCGGGCCCGGCTTAGCTCGAACGTTAGGCATCAGAATTCAACAGATCTGGCATCTCCACCACTCTGAACAGCCATGAACGCGAATCACGTCCGTGAACTAGGCCGAGCTACTTTGTCTGGCTCTCTACCGTTCCCTGAGATCGTCGGCAAGCTCATAGCTGAAGGTGTTGAGTACTACTATGTGGACTACGTAGCCCTTCAATTTCGCTTCTATAGCGCTGAAGGTGGCGTAGTGCTTGTGCCACTTATTTTTGAGGATCTACCAGCAGTCGCTGAAGCTTTTGACGCCGCGGCGCTCCGGGCTGCCATCCTGGACAGTCAGAATTATGGGCAAAAGTTCAGAGACTTCTCACACCGCGCGGCACGGGCCGGTGTTGCTGGGTACTTTGCGTTCTTGCGAGGCCAGCGCGTCACATATTTGGGGCGTCAAGGTGATCAGCACGTCGAGTGGTTTCCGGGCGCCAAGCGCACTGATGCCTAACCCCTCACTCAAGCCGAGCCCCAACAGCAAAACGCCGGGCCCGCGCTACAGTGCAGAGCATCATCTGCAGCGCGGGCCCGGCGTTTTCCTGTCGGGCCCGGCTTAGCTCGAACGTTAGGCACCGCAATTCGCACTGCAGCGGCTCGTAGCCCCGAGGAGGCTCACGTTGTCAGAAGCCAAGACAAAACCCACCGCCGCGAGCATCGACGAGTACCTTGCATCGAGAGCAAGTGAAAAGCAGCGCGCTGACTGCAAGGCCCTGATGGTCATGCTCAAGCGCGTCACGAAGCAAAGTCCAAGGATGTGGGGGCCCAGCATCGTTGGCTACGGAAGCTACTCCTACAAGTACGAGAGTGGCCGCACCGGGGAGTCCTGCCTCACCGGCTTCGCTGTGCGAGGGAAAGAGCTGGTTCTGTACCTTATGGCCGAGGGCCCGGAGCAGCAAGAGTTGCTCACTCGGTTGGGCAAACACAAAATGGGTAAGGCCTGCCTGCACTTCAAGCGTATGGCAGACCTCGATGCAAAGGTCCTCGAGAGCTTGGTGTCCACGTCGCTTGCTGAGGTCAAGCGTCGGCACCCAGCGAGCAGCGGTGCCTAACCCCTCACTCAAGCCGAGCCCCAACGGCAAGCCACCAGGCCCGGTCTGTGGCGCGCTACATTCTCCACAGCCCGGGCCTGGCGCCTTCCCGCCGGTGCCGGCTTAGCTCGAACGTTAGGCCGCACACAAATTCCCATGCCTCCAATCGAAGTGCTTCTGGCCAAGTTGGCAGCGTCTGGCATCGCCTTGCCTCCCAGTCCGGTGCGGGCAGACGGCTACGGTGACTCTCCGGAACTGTCTGAGGAACTCATTGAACTGATTCGCTCAGGACCAAAGCGCGCTGGAACGGGCTTGCTCTGGGCCATCGAAGAAGATGGGGAGTCACTGCCCCAGGTCGGCGACATCGAAATAGTTGTGAACCATCAGTTTGAGCCTGCACTGGTCACCCGAATCACGAGCGTTGAAGTCCTGCCCTTCGACCAAGTGTCAGCCGAGTACGCCGCCATCGAAGGTGAAGGTGACGCTTCGCTTGAGTACTGGCGCAGAGGTCACTGGAGCTTCTTCTCGCGGGAATGTGCGCGCATCGGGCGTGAGCCGAGTCAAGAAATGCCAGTCGTCTGCTCGGTCTTTGAACTGCTGGCTGTTGTCCCGCGAAGTGCGGCCTAACCCCTCACTCAAGCCGAGCCCCAACAGCCGTGCACTTGGCCGGCGCGGCTGTGCAGTGCATCATCAGCCGCGCCGGCCAAGCGCCCGCCTGTCGGGCCCGGCTTAGCTCGAACGTTAGGCCCCACGAGAGGCACTCATGCGCTACGCCCTGTTCTTCATCGTCTTGCTGGTGGCTCTCGGCGCGAGAGCGGGAAGCCTCGAGCGCATTGACCAAGTCGATCTGATCGAGCTCGAACCAAAGACATCAAGAGCGCAACTCGTCGTCCTTCTGGAAGAAGACAAGATCAACACGAAGGTGGCCATGAAGATCTTGTTCAAGAAGGTCAACAACTACCTGGACTTTGTGGAATCGGGCCAACTGAAGGAAGCCGCCCCGAACGCGAGCGCCACGCTCCGCCCAAAGATCGTCGTCTATGGTCCAAGAGACGCCAGTTCTGCCGAGATGCAAAACCTTGCGGGTCTCAAGCTTGCGGGCCAAAAGGCAGGAGTCGAGGTCGAGGTTCAGGCGTTTCTGGCTGGCATCAAGGCCCGTCCAGTGCAAATCAAACCCGTCAAGCGCGCGAGTGGGGCCTAACCCCTCACTCAAGCCGAGCCCCAACGGCAAGCCACCAGGCCCGGTCTGTGGCGCGCTACATTCTCCACAGCCCGGGCCTGGCGCCTTCCCGCTGGTGCAGGCTTAGCTCGAACGTTAGGCCTCACGAGAAACATACGGCCCCGCCTACGTGGAGCTTCAAACCGTGCAGAGCAGGCTCCAAAGGCGACGAAAAGCGATTGGCCGAAAGTGCTTTCATCTGCTGCTATGAAGATCATGTTCTAGGAACCCAAGGATGCCAAGCAAAGTGACGGGAGAGGTTATTCAGTCATTTAGCGGCGAAGCAGTCCGCTACGTCGCCACATATGAACTCACTTTGCGCGGGGTCGCCTACACGGCCGATGCCGTCTTCGGCACCAGAGCTAGTCGCTTGGTCCAAGGCCTCATCACCTGGGGGATGAAGGCGCTACCTCCAGCCAAGAGAGTGCACGAAGCAGTTCACGATAGCGTTCAGATCTTGGACCTGGGCAAACTTAAGGCGCGAGCCCAAGAGAGCACGGCGAGTGAGGCCTAACCCCTCACTCAAGCCGAGCCCCAACGGCAAGCCACCGGGCCCGGTCTGTGGCGGGGTACATTCTCCACAGCCCGGGCCCGGCGTCTTCCCGCTGGTGCCGGCTTAGCTCGAACGTTAGGCCGCACAAAACAAATTTCTCGCCGCTCCAGCAGAAGCAAATGCATCCCGCCACGCAGATCTCAGGCGTCATCGCCAGCACCACGATTGCCGCTGCCCTGGCATCAGTACTCGTAGGCTGGTTTGGCGCAAGCGCGCTGGGCATCTGCGATCCGAAGTTCGGTTGCACCTTCGGTCTTCAGTTTGGCGCACTGGTTGCAGGTGTGTTCGGCCTGCTCGGCAGCATCGTATTCATCTGCTTTTCAGCCGCGTACACCGCGTTTACACACAGGTCGCTGCCTCCAAAGCTCACGCTGCAAATCGCTACAGCTGCAGGCGTCGCAATTGGTACAGCACTCTCAGTCGCTGGTCTGGCCTCGTATGCGTAAGCCCAACGCACCGCTACAAGTAGCCGTTGGCCTGCCCCGCGACTCGCTGCGCGAGACGCTCAACACCTGCATGTCCCGCGGCGGCGGAGTACCGCCCCCGCTCCACCGCCAACCGAGACGGGGAAGCACCTCAGCCCACCAAGAGAATCAATTTCCCTGTCCTGGTCCGGGGCGAGTGCGGCCTAACCCCTCACTCAAGCCGAGCCCCAACGGCAAGTCACCGGGCCCGGTCTGTGGCGCGCTACATTCTCCACAGCCCGGGCCCAGCGCCTTCCCGCTGGTGCCGGCTTAGCTCGAACGTTAGGCCCCGCAACCGGCCTGCGAGCGTCTTCCGCCCTGAACAACTGCCCGTACCTCGAAGGCTGCGCCGTGAACAAGCGAGTGAAAATCACCCCCGGAAACGTCGAGCTTTTCAGCTTCAAGTCGGAGGTCGCAGGCCGCGAGCTGGTGTTTGAAGACGATGGAGAAACTGGCTACGTCTACGCTCTCAGCCCGGAGAGAGAGATTGAGGAAGCAGTATTCATCTACCGCGTCGAGAACACGAGTAGCCATCTACCTGAAGAACTTGAAGTTGTTTGGTCAGCGGACGGGTGGAAGGCCAGGGTTCAACTCGGTCAAGAACTGGTCGCAGCATTCAACTTCAGGTCTCGCCGCTCGTTCAGCGCACTCGGGTTCCCCCCACCAACAGTCTGGGAAAGAGTCAACCAATCAGAGGCTGAGGCCAGCTTCATGTTGCAGCAGTGAACGCGCCCGCCTGCAGCCAGCTGCGAGCGGGGCCTAACCCCTCACTCAAGCCGAGCCCCAACGGCAAGTCACCGGGCCAGCGCTACAGTGCAGGTCTGCTTTTACTGCAGCGCTGGCCCGGCGCCTTCCCGCTGGTGCCGGCTTAGCTCGAACGTTAGGCGCCACAAAGCACACCCCTTGGCTCGCATCTACTCCATGGACTTCTCGGACTATCGACCAATCCTCAGTGGTCTGCTTGGCGGCTTTGTTGCCACCTTGCTGTGTGCTGTTTGGTCCAAGTGGCTGCCACGTCGCATAAATGGCAAGTCTCAAGAATTTCTGCTCTCGCAACACCGATTCGCCGTGCGCCTTGCGAACGGCACGTTCTTTCTAGGAATCTGCGTCGCTCTCTACATGTACGGTTGGGGTGGCTACGAATCGAGCGATTGGCGCCCCATCGCACTCGGCGCTGGGCTGGCATTTTCTCTGCCCTTGGCTGCCCTGCCACTGGTTGCTTGGTCGCGTCGCTGCTCCGCCGCTGAGGCCTACGTGGCCTTCGCGCTGAGCCAGCGAATGCCAGTCCTCCCTCTTTACGGGCTACTTGCGCTCGGTCTCCCATTGCTGGCGGTAGCCGTGGCCAAGCTGTGGCCTTTGTCTTCTTAGCACTCCCGCAGGCCTCAAGTGGCGCCTAACCCCTCGCTCAAGAGCCGAGCCCCAACGGCGGGCCACCAGGCCCGCGCTACAGTGCAGCGGCATCATCTGCAGCGCGGGCCTGGCGTCCCACCGCTGGGCCCGGCTTAGCTCGAACGTTAGGCCGCACATTGGGCACCCTGACCTATCTCCAGTGCACCAGAGCTGTTCTCCAAGGCTTCGGCATAAACCCGTCGAGTCTGGATGTCGCTCCCGCGGCCATCTCACGACTTGGAAACTGGACTCTGAATCGCGCCCCCATCGGAGATCGAATGGCCTACGTGTTCATGAGCGACCGAACCTACCTTAGCCTCCCCATCTTGGAGGGCAAGAACACGGTCGAACTCCGAGACATGCCCGCATTCCTGCAACACGGCCTACAACAGCTTCTTTCCGGGATCGGAGTCGGGTCTCAGCAGGTCGAAGCGGCGCTCGCCGAATTGGCTGAGATCGCCATCACAAGAGCTTCGAGCCGATCCAGCCAAGCCATGCACGCGGCCATTGTTGATGACTATGCCCACGTCTTGCGCGGTCTTGGCGGCCTGGGCACCCACAATCTCTCTGAGGCGATCGCGCGGGTCAACGACTTACCTCGTCGCAAGCTTCAGTGGGCAACCGCTGCTGAGGCAACGCTCGAGCTGCTGGCGGCGAGTGCGGCCTAACCCCTCGCTCAAGCGGAGCGCCAACGGCAGGCCGCCAGGCCCAGACCTGTGGCACATGGTGCATCATCACAGCTCTGGGCCTGGCGTCCAGCCGTCGTCGCCCCCTTAGCTCGAACGTTAGGCCGCATCAAACAACACTCCAGTCCGCGCGAGCTTCTTAACGGCCGCAGTACTTTGACGCGCCTCGATCAAGCCCAATCACCGATAGGAAGCAGAAGCCCAGTGACTGAACCCGTACAGGGCCTACCACTGCTCCGAGCAACTGGCCAAGACAGGCTACTGGGTCGGGTTGGAGGCTCATGCCTCGTACTTGTGGGCGCAATTTGGGCGCTGCAGTACCTACCAAGCGGGGTTCCACTTTCAGTTCTACTGGCTCTCGGCTCTGCACTCAGCGCGCTTGCCTTGGGCTGCGGTCTATACGTCAGCAGAAGCATCCGCTGTCCAAGCTGTAGGCTGGCCTGGCTGCCTTGGTCGCTGTCGCATCTGCACTTCAACCAATGGCTCCACTGGCTGTATGAGTTCACCGAGTGCCCAAAGTGCGGCTACAGGGCGCCACAGCCGCCAGCGCGCAAAGATGCGGCCTAACCCCTCACTCAAGCCGAGCCCCAACAGCAAAGCACCAGGCCCGCGGTACAGTGCAGTTCATCATCTGTACCGCGGGCCTGGCGCTTTGCCGTCGGGCCCGGCTTAGCTCGAACGTTAGGCCATGCTTGGGAGCAGCGCCGTACTAGCTCCACACGGCTCGGCCTTGAGGCCTCGCCTCCGTCGCCTCCGGCTACTTCTGAGTTCAGTTGCTCCGGTCAATGTACGGCTACCCGCGACCCGTTCCGCCACCGTCCTCGCGGGCAGGAGCTGAGGTACCGGTGGCTCGCAGTGAACAGCCCTGCTTTGCCAACGCGGCCGCGCCTGCGGTTGCCAAGTGCTTGGCGGTTCGTAGCTACGCCTCGCCTGCAATCCTCTGCGCGGCCTCCTCGCGGGCATGGCCTAACCCTTCACTCAAGCCGAGCCCCAACAGCAAAGCACTTGCCCACGGCGCAGCGCAGTGCATCATCTGCGCCGCGGGCCAAGCGCTTTGCTGTCGGGCCCGTCTTAGTTCAAACGTTAGGCCGCACAAACGAACCTCCGCCGTGGATTCATTGCTCAACGAAATCCAAGCACTTGAAGTCGAACTCCGTCAACCAGGAGTCCGGTGTAGCCGCACCAGCTTTGAGCAACTCTTGCGCGGTCAGGGAGACAAGAAGTGAAGGCCGTCGTCTCGGAGTTCAATCGGTCCTTGAACAACTACCAGATTCGGACAGAGAACGAGATCGCAGTTTCTTTCGCGATCGAAGACGGTTCGTCCTTAGAGTTGAACGAGGTTCTTGAAGTCGACTTGCCATCGCTGGTCCAGGCGCAAGCGGTTCGCCGAGCAAGCACCGGTCAAGTGATCAGAGTCCGCCTCCGAGACATTGATATGCATGACCTTCGCCTTCCCTCGAGGCACGGGGCCTCGAGAGTCCCGAGCAGAGAGCGCATGAGTGCGGCCTAACCCCTCACTCAAGCCGAGCCCCAACGGCAAGCCACCGGGCCCGGTCTGTGGCGCGCTACATTCTCCACAGCCCGGGCCCGGCGTCTTCCCGTCGGTGCCGGCTTAGCTCGAACGTTAGGCAGCACAAACGCACTGTGTCTCACTTCCTCGTACTCTCACTCTTCGACGCGTCTCTCCAACAAGTGACGGCAGCAGCGCTCAGTGCACTCAAGGAACTGAACTACCGAACAAGTCCAGTCACCTTTCCGCCAACACCGTCGCAGCGCCACTCCGGCGAAGAGCCAAGAGCCACTCTATGGGCTCCAGTAGCGTGCCCTGATCGTTGTGCGCTCATGGGCCACAACTCGGACGGGTGGCGCAGCCTCACCAGCATTCTTGCCACCAACCTCAAGGTGAGTACGCTCAAGATCCGCGCCACGTCGCCCGCCGGCCCTGGCTATGTCTGTGACTTCACCTTTTGGGCACAGGGCCGCGAGCGCCGCACAGTGATGGCCTTGAACGATGAACCCTGGGTCTTCTTTCAGCGTGGTCCGATCCTGTCCGAAGAGGACGAGACGAGGTACAAGGCGCGTCGAATCTCAGACAGGGTGAACGCCAGCTACCTGGCGGCGCTCGCGCAGCGACTCGGCTGGCCCGTTGCGGATTCCGCATTCTGGCAAGCCAAGGGCCACGCCGTTGTGCTGCACTCTTGTGCTCTCGCACCAGCGAGCCCATCGAGTGCTGCCTAACCCCTCGCACAAGGCGAGCCCCAACGGCGCTGCGCCGGGCCCGCGCTACAGTGCAGGGCATCATCTGCAGCGCGGGCCCGGCGCATCACCGCTGGGGCCGCCTTTGCTCGAACGTTAGGCCCCGCACAACACGTCCTCTTCATGCCTGCCATCAAAACAGCCTCATCCCTCGTCACACTTTGCATAGCTGTGTTTTCAGGTTGTAGTGGCGAACTGCGAAGAACACAGTCGCAATCTCCGGATGGCAAGACCTACTTAGTCTTTGAGCAGCTTGACGGTCCAGCCTGCACTACCGTGTACGTGAATGGCAGGATTTGGCCGCACGCTGTAGGTGTGGCAGGAGAGACTAAACCTGGTGACACCAGTATCAAGTGCTGGGGTGAGCATCGTGTCACCATAAAGGCTGGACACACGTTCAGGTTCAATTACTGGAGTCCATAGACTGTGGTGCACCTCACTTTTGAGCACTCGGCAGGGCCGTCGTATCTCTACCTCTCCGCGGAGCGCGGAGTCGTAGGTTATCGCCAAGTTGCGCCTCCACTGCGCTCAGTGCAGCCTAACCCCTCGCTCAAGCGCCGAGCCCCAACAGACGGGCACTTCCCCGGCGCAGCCTTGCATGTCTATCATCGTCCGCACCGGCCAAGCGCCCGTCTGTCGGGCCCGGCTTAGCTCGAACGTTAGGCGTCACAAACCCGGTCCGTGCCATCATCCGGCGAACTCGGCCTCCTAAAATCACTGTAGAGAAGCTGTAACGCGCTCGAACTCCGGAGATCCCAGTGCGAAAGACATTTGCCACATTCAAAGAAGGGCAAGCAGCGGCAAAGTCCCTCGCTGGTCAACTGAGCATCGCCGTCTTCATGAAGCGCAGCCAATCGGGGGACTGGGTCGTTTTCGATAGCAGCGAATCGCTGAATGCACGAAATGACAGCAGTACTCAGCTTCCGAAGGGATCACCAGAGAACACTCGAGAGATTGAAGAGCAGTTCGCTCGAATGAATGAACATGAGTTCTACAACGAAGAATACTATCGTGAGCAGCGTCTCTTCCTAGAAGGCAGCCACGAGGAGTACATTCAATATCTATACCGCTAGTGCGCAGTGACGCCTAACCCCTCGCTCAAGCGGAGCGCCAACGGCAGGCCACCAGGCCCGGGCTGGCAGTACGCGGTACATTTTCGCCAGCCCGGGCCTGGCGCCCTGCCGTTGTCGCCCGCTTAGCTCGAACGTTAGGCAGCACATTCACAGCCCGTCTGCGCCCACAGCATTCTCAGCAAGCACCTGTATGCCGTTCAAGTCCCACGACGACTACTTCGCTGCACAGTCAACCGACCTGAGGGCTCGGCTCGCTCAGGTTCAACGCGTAGTCCAAGAGCAAGTTCCTAATGCAGTGCGAACGGTGAGCTACAACATGCCGGCGTTCAAGGTGGGACGAACGTTCTTCTACTTCGCTGCTTTTAGGAACCACATCGGGGTCTATCCACCGGTAACAAGGGACGCGGCACTCATCGAGGAAACCTCCGCCTATCGGGGTCCAAAAGGCAACCTGTCCTTCCCCCACTCCGAGGAATTACCGCTTGCGCTCATCGCCAAGGTCGCTGCAGCCCTAGCAGCACAGTACTGTGCCTCGTAGGTGCTGCGTTGCGCACAGTGACGCAAGTGCTGCCTAACCCCTCGCTCAAGCGCCGAGCCCCAACAGCCGGGCACTTGGCCGGCGCGGCCTTGCATGTCTATCATCGTCCGCGCCGGCCAAGCGCCCGTCTGCTGGTTCCGGCTTAGCTCGAACGTTAGGCGTCGGAAGGCGCTACTGTCCTGGTCCGAAGCAGTCTCGGAGGCAGACGTGCCGCGGCGGACACACCAGCGGAGCACGGCAGCTACCGTAGACTGGATGCCATGCTGACACCTCTCCACTTCAATCAGCGCGGCGTCGAGAACCTCCCCGGACACCTCGGCATCGTCATCACGTTCGTAGGACCTAAGGAAGTTCGCTCAGAACTGCCCGTGAGGAAGGAACTGATGGCGCCGAATGGATTCCTCCATGCCGGCAGCGTCGTCACGCTCGCAGACACTTCGGCAGGCTATGGCTGTGTAGCCCATCTGCCGGAGGGCGCCGCAGGCTTCACCACGGTCGAGCTGAAGTCCAATCACCTAGGCACAACGCGGGACGGAACCATTGCATGTGTAGCAACCGCCGTTCACATGGGCAAGACAACACAGGTCTGGGATGCAGTTGTCTCGCACAAGGAAACGGGTAGGACCATAGCTTTGTTCAGGTGCACCCAGTTGGTCCTCTATCCCAAGACCGACGCCTAACCCCTCACTCAAGCCGAGCCCCAACGGCAAGCCACCGGGCCCGGTCTGTGGCGGGGTACATTCTCCACAGCCCGGGCCCAGCGTCTCGCCGCTGGTGCCGGCTTAGCTCGAACGTTAGGCGTCGCAATGCACCCGTTTCGCGTACCCAAGGGATCGCTACTCTTCGCGTCTCTCGCGTGCTTGGCTGCTGGCTGCACCACGGCCCCACAGTTTGAATGCGCCTCGGGTCAGCAAGCCATGCACAGCGAGCTTCTCTACTTCGGCACCAACAAGGCGAGTGGCGGCACGGTGACTGACGTTGAGTGGCAATCCTTCCTGAACGAGGAAATCACTCCGCGCTTCCCTGACGGTCTGAGTGTCGTCAAGGTGTCAGGCCAGTGGAAGGCCAAAACCGGTCCAATCGTGGCTGAGGCGTCTCATGTTCTCAATATCGTTCACCTAAACCTGCCAAAGCAGCAACGAGACTTTGGAGAGATCGTGGCTTTGTATAAATCCAGGTTCTCACAAGAGTCAGTGTTGCAAGTCAGCACACCAGCATGCGTAGCATTTTAGGAGTCGGCAGCGCATCAAAAGCGACGCCTAACCCCTCGCTCAAGCGCCGAGCCCCAACGGCGGGCCACCAGGCCCGCGCTACAGTGCAGGTGCATCATCTGCAGCGCGGGCCTGGCGTCCCACCGTCGGGCCCGGCTTAGCTCGAACGTTAGGCCGCAGAGAAGACGTACGCCAGCCGTCCAACAAGCGCTTTCGCGCAGGAGGCCATTCGCCGCCTGCTGGATTGCCCAATGTCACCAGCCGACGTATCGTTGTACCGGCACGTAGAAGCAACTTGGCCGAAGGAGCGGAATATGACTAGTGCACTTCCCCAGCTCGCCGGGGGAATCTTCTTGAGCGACGGTGGCCTTGAGACCTCGCTCGTCTTCCTCGACAATATAGAGTTGCCGCATTTCGCGGCATTCACACTACTGGAAGATGAGCTAGGGCGAGAGCGCTTGAAGAGCTACTACGTTCCATACTTGGAACTCTGCGGCGAGACGCCCGGGGCTGGCTTCATACTTGAAACACCTACATGGCGCGCCAATTCCGACTGGGCCGACCTGTTAGGCGTCGATGCCGCGCGCCTGAGAGTAATTAACACGGATGCTGCGCAGATGATGTGCTCGATGCGTTCGCGCTGGGCATCACGCCTTAGTGGGCCAATTGTTGTCAGTGGAGTCATTGGCCCGCGGGGCGATGGCTACATTGCTGAGGCGCCCAACAGCGTGGAAGACGCTGCCATCTATCACAACCTGCAGGCCGAGGCGCTTGCCGCTGGCGGCGTCGACATGCTCGCCGCCGTAACGATGACAACATCGGCTGAGGCCCTGGGCATTTCCTTGGCGGCGAAACGTGTGGGATTGCCAGTGGTCATCTCGTTCACTGTTGAGACAGACGGCCGGTTGCCGAGTGGAGAGGCGCTGGGTGATGCCATAGCAAGAGTGGACGCCTCCGCTCCGCCGGCGTACTTCGCCATCAACTGCGCGCATCCGACGCATTTCGAGAATACCTTGATACCCGGCGAACCGTGGACTGCGCGCATCCAGGGTCTACGAGCCAATGCCTCGACGAAGAGTCACGCTGAACTCGATGAATCAACCGAACTGGACATAGGAAACCCGAAGGACCTCGCTCTACGGTACCGCGGCCTCAAGAGTGCATTGCCACGGCTGAACGTACTGGGCGGCTGCTGCGGGACCGACTGGCGCCATCTTCGCTCTGTACGGGATGCTTGGGTCAGCTGAGCAAACCGAACGCCCGACGCTGCGGCCTAACCCCTCGCTCAAGCGGAGCACCAACGGCAGGCCACCAGGGCCCGGTCTGAGGTACGGTGTACAGTTTCTCAGGCCGGGCCCTGGCGACCTGCCGTTGGCGCCCGCTTAGCTCGAACGTTAGGCCGCATTCAGCAACCATCTCGGTACGCATGAAATGTCGAGAATTCCCAAGCCTTCATGTCCGGGCGCAGCAGGTTGATGCCTACACACTCTCGGTGAACTACCGGTCATGGCAGCACAGCTCCCCTTCTACGATTCCGTGAAGCTCAACACTCCAACAAAGAGGGCTGGATACTTGGCGCTCTTAGCGGGCGGCACGGCTGCGGGACTAAGCCTGGTCGCCTTCCTTCTTGCTGAGTACCACTGGGACTTCTATCGGCAGTTGCTTTCACGCGACTTCAAGTACCAGTTCGAATCATTGGTCTCAAACTGGAGCGGCTTTGGAATGGAGAAGTACAGAGCCGTCTTCTATGGCGGCCTGGCAGTCTCAATCGTGGGGTGGCTTCTGTCGTTTGGCTACGAGCGGACGCTGGGCAAGGTTGCGCGCTGGCTGCGAACAGGTCGCACGTAGCAAATGCGGCCTAACCCCTCACTCAAGCCGAGCCCCAACGGCAAGCCACCAGGCCCGGTCCGCGGCGCGCTACATTCTCCGCAGCCCGGGCCTGGTGGCTTGCCGCTAGGTCCGGCTTAGCTCGAACGTTAGGCGTCGCAATTCACCCGGCAGACGTCCCATCCGGAAGCTCAAGCACCATGTACTTGATCAAGACCGAGATCAAAGACACGCAGGCGAAAGCCTGGATCTTTGACCGTCAGAAGACCATGTACGGCGGGAAGCTCATCGCCAAGGGCGACACCGTCTTTGTCTTCGCGAGCGAGACCCAAGGTGGACTCGGACTCATTGCACGGGGAGTAGTCACCGCTGCAGAACCAACTCCTCGGCGAGAAGGTGTTGAGCGGCAGACGCCGCGCGTCAGTATCAAGGTCAAGTGCACGGACAAGGCCACACGCCCGCTGGGACGAAAAGAGTTGCGGCCGTTCAATGACTGGGGCGACGGGCGCCCGGAGACAGAACTGAACTTCAAGTTCTACCGTCAAGCCACAAACAAGATTGGCCATCTCTCGGAGGAGGCTGCTGAGTTCCTGCAGTCCTTCTTCTGAGTCGGCAGGCCCGCCATGCGCGCAGCGACGCCTAACCCCTCACTCAAGCCGAGCCCCAACAGCCAGGCACTTGGCCGTCGCGGCCGTGCAGTGCATCATCGGCCGCGCCGGCCAAGCGCCCGTCTGTCGGGCCCGGCTTAGCTCGAACGTTAGGCATCGCACACGCGGCATCTCATGCGCCACAAGCTCTTCGCACTCCTCCTCGGGCTCTCTCTCGGTCCGCTGGCCTCGGCGCAAGATCGCGACGAAGGAAAGCCAAGACATCTGTGCGCGCCGCTGTCTCTTCTTGAACTTGGTGGCATCAAGCTCTCTGACAGCCCCAGAGACATACGTCACAAGCTTGGTCCTCCGCAAAGAGTCAAGAAGAGCTTCAGCGAAGATGACGGTGGTCAGTACGAAGTCACCAGCTACATCTACAAGCACCTGCAAGTTGACTTCGGGCGCTCATCCATTGAGCGCATGTCAACTTCGAGTCCGAACGCTTCCATCCCACGAGGCGTACGAATAGGAATGGCCGAAATTCAGGTTGCAGAACGAATCGGCTTCTACCCTGAGATCGATGCAGGAACGTACAAGATTCGGCTTAGGCCATGCCGTATCGAAGGACTGGAAGAACTGACGCTCACGTTCCACCGCAACGAAGTTCCGGCACAAGGTGAGTCGCGCTTGGTACAAGTCGAAGTCACCAACTTCGGGCCGTGAGCAAGCGATGCCTAACCCCTCACTCAAGCCGAGCCCCAACGGCAAGCCGCCAGGCCCGGTCTGTGGCTTGCTACATTCTCCACAGCCCGGGCCTGGCGTCTTCCCGCTGGTGCCGGCTTAGCTCGAACGTTAGGCATCGCAGACACGGCCGCGGAGACCTCCAGCCATGCACCAGCAGACCGCTCAGTACAACTCAGCGCAAGCACCAGAAGATCGGCTCATCTGCGAACTTTTGGCACACGAGATTGACCGAGCATTGCCTGAGGCAGAGAACAAGGTTTGGCATGCTCATCCCGTGTGGTTCCTCGATGGAAACCCGGTGGTTGGCTACAGCAAGCTGAAGGACTCCGTTCGGCTACTCTTTTGGAGCGGGCAGTCGTTTCACACCGCTGGCCTAAAACCTGAAGGCAGTTTCAAAGCCGCTGAGGTTCGCTTCGTCACAGTTGGCCAAGTGTCAAAGGCCGCGATTCGAAGCTGGCTGACTGAGTGCCGCGAGATTCAGTGGGACTACAAGAACATTGTTCGCCGCAAGGGAGTCTTGGAACGCCTGAAGTGAGCCAAGTGGCAGAAAGCGATGCCTAACCCCTCACTCAAGCCGAGCCCCAACGGCAAGCCACCAGGCCCGGTTCGCGGCACGCCACATTCTCCGCAGCCCGGGCCTGGCGGCTTCCCGCTGGGCCCGGCTTAGCTCGAACGTTAGGCGGCACCAAAACCCATCCCTTGTCCTCGAGAGATCTACCCGTGATCGAAAGAATCTTCACCCGCTCGTCCAGCGACGGCTCAACGCATGAACACAACTCGGTCCGCGTTGTTGCCGGCGCGGGCATCGAAAGCGATCGCTACTTCGATCGACATGAAGAACCGGGCCAGAACGTCACTCTGATCGAGGCAGAGGAAGTCGAACGC
Source organism: uncultured beta proteobacterium (assembly GCA_963750785.1). Taxonomy (GTDB): domain Bacteria; phylum Pseudomonadota; class Gammaproteobacteria; order Burkholderiales; family Burkholderiaceae_C; genus Rubrivivax. The sequence goes on from CAVVSC010000035.1 coordinate 222,239, forward strand.
TTTGTCACCGAGCATGGCAGGCCACACGACCTGTCTATCACTGGGAGGAATCTTGTCACCCGCGGCGTGCGCCTCAACGCCCTGGTAGGCAAGGAATTCAATGTTGGTTCTGTGCTGCTTCGCGGCGTTGAACTTTGCGAGCCCTGCCTTGGCCTCGGCCAAGCCTTGTCGTCCGCCGAGCTAGCTCCACCGCAAGTGGTCAAGGCCTTCGTACACAAGGCTGGCCTTCGCGCCGACGTCTTGTCTACGGGAGAGGTCGTCATCGGCGCTGCCGTCACGAGTGCCGCCTAACCCCTCACTCAAGCCGAGCCCCAACGGCAAGTCACCGGGCCAGCGCTACAGTGCACTGGCGCTTTTACTGCAGCGCTGGCCCGGCGCCTTCCCGCTGGTGCCGGCTTAGCTCGAACGTTAAGCCGCACAATTCGGCCTCACCTGCCATACCACCCTGAGGCGCGCCATGAATGAAGCCGGGAACTGGCTACTTACTAGCCGCCGCAAGTTCATCACAGTAGTGGCGCTTGTATGGGGACTCCCTATGTACTGCTTAGTTCTGACAGTGGCTGAGCCAAAAGCTTGGTTGGGGCTTTTTGCGTACACCGCCTCAACACTCTTTGGGAGCACTCTCTTTGGGCTAGGCGCATGGCTCTTCCTCGGCAAAGCTGCATTTGAGCGGAAGTGCTCCACCGAAAGAGCACAAGGACGTTCAACGTAGCTGAAGCGTGCGCGCCCAAGCAAACAAATTGCCCACCTGAGCCAGTTAGGAAGTCCGGTTGTCACTTCTATGCATGTCACCCTTAGCAAGCCTTCAGCGAGTGCGGCCTAACCCCTCACTCAAGCCGAGCCCCAACGGCAAGCCACCAGGCCCGGTCTGTGGCGCGCTACATTCTCTACAGCCCGGGCCTGGCGCCTTTCCGTCGGGTCCGGCTTAGCTCGAACGTTAGGCATCGCCAAACACCACCTGCGCCCCGCGTCATGTGCCGAAATATCAAGACCCTGTTCAACTTTGAACCTCCGGCCACTGAGTTGGAGATCAGAGACGCTTCGCTCCAGTTCGTGCGCAAGCTCAGTGGATTCGCGGTGCCATCCAAGACCAACGAGACAGCCTTTGAAGCGGCAGTTGAAGAAGTTGCCGCCTCTGCACGCCGCCTGATCCAAGGCTTGGTCACCAACGCAGAGCCCAAAAGCCGCGAAGTGGAGGCCGCCAAGGCGCGGGTACGTTCGGCTGAGCGCTTTGGCTCGGGCTCGAGATAGCCATGGTCAAGAGGCGTGGTCTTGGTGAACTCCAAAATCTAGGGCCCAAGTCACAGGCCATGCTTGCGGCAGCGGGCATCAGTTCACTAGAACAATTGCGCAACCTGGGCTCGGTCCGCGCCTACCGACTCGTCAGGGAGACAGGAGCCAACGCCAGCCTCAATCTGCTGTGGGCCCTTGAAGGTGCGCTCACAGGTCTGTCTTGGCAAGAAGTCGCCCGCGAGCACCGGCTCAGCCTATTGCTCGCACTCGAGGCGCACAAAAGCGATGCCTAACCCCTCACTCAAGCCGAGCCCCAACAGCCGTGCACTTGGCCGGCGCGGCCATGCAGTGCATCATCGGCCGCGCCGGCCAAGCGCCCATCTGTCGGGCCCGGCTTAGCTCGAACGTTAGGCCTCATTCAATGCCCGTCTTCGAAATATTTCCGTCAAACGGGACCGATGGCAACTTTGCCGCCGCTTGGTTCGATGACGATGAATGTCTGTGGACTGACGAACGCCTGGGAACGATTGATCGCATCGCTGCCGAGTGGCGCACACCGAGGTTGAAGTTGTGGAAGGCTGCGACTGCTTCAACGCCGGTTCTGTTCAATCCGAACGCCTTTGCCGTCTCGGAAGAACTCCGAGCACGGCTTGTTGATTTGGAGGAGATTGAGTTCCTCCCTGTCTCCATAGCCGGGCACGGAGTGTTCTATGTATTGCATGTTCTCATCGCCATAGAGCTGCCCTTTGGTGCCACAGCCCGGGTCGCGCCCGAGCCCAGCGGCAATCTCATCGAGATCCATGGGTTCCCAGAAGGATTCTTTCGAGTTCTGCACCCTGAAGGGTCCGCGGCCCGGCGCGGTCACCGCGTCGGAAAGACTCTGTACGCCGGCCCTAAAGGCGCACAAATCATCGGCGCCGTAGCACGAGGCTACCTAGAGCCCCGCGCGAAATGAGGCCTAACCCCTCACTCAAGCCGAGCCCCAACAGCCGAACACTTGGCCGTCGCGGCTGTGCAGTGCATCATCAGCCGCGCCGGCCAAGCGCCCGTCTGCTGGGCCCGGCTTAGCTCGAACGTTAGGCATCACACAGAGACCGACTTGCAGCCACGAAGACCTCTGCCTTCAACCAAGTACGGTTGGCCAAGAGACGGCCTGCAAACCCAGCCGCGATGGATCGATCATGAAGATGGAAGACATACCCTTCGGTACCACCGACTGGGAATCAATCACTCGCACTGAGCACTTGGGAACCACTGGGGTCGCCTACTGGCGCACGGCCAACTTTGGAAGCATTCGAGTGCGCATGGTGGAGTACTCAGAGGGTTACGAGGCCGACCACTGGTGCTCCAAGGGTCACATCCTGCTGTGCTTGGATGGGGAGCTCGAAACGGAGTTGGAAGACGGACGCAAGTTTGTACTGAAGGCCGGCATGAGCTACCAAGTTGCCGACGGCGCTGAACCTCACCGCTCACGCACGGCTGGCGGTGCCAGACTGTTCATCGTTGACTAAACGGCACTCATGCCATCTGCTTGCGCAGTGATGCCTAACCCCTCACTCAAGCCGAGCCCCAACAGCCGTGCACTTGGCCGGCGCGGCTGTGCAGTGCATCATCAGCCACGCTGGCCAAGCGCCCGTCTGTCGGGTCCGGCTTAGCTCGAACGTTAGGCCGCATGTTCGAACCTTCACGTGCCTTCCTGCTTCTCTCGCTTCAGCGCGCGCTGTTGGGGAATGTCAGCGCCGGTCTGAGACAAGCATCAATCGAAGCTGATGTTCCAGGCTTGGTAGTCAGGCTGCGCTTTGAATACGAGCCCGAGAATCTTGAGTCGGCTCAAGATAACTGCTCAGCTGCCGCAGCGGAGGTTGTCTCCGACCTTCCGTCGGAGTGGAACATCCAAGAAGAACACATTGTTGTTGTCACTGGCGAGCAACTGAGGCCGTTGGCCTATGTGGCCTACCGCAGCGCTGAGTCATGAGCCAAAGGCCCTTGTTTTCAGAGTGTCGTTGGTCATCATCGGCGGGCCAAGTCAACGCATCCAGTGTCAGGCTCAGGCCGCGGCGAAAAATGCGGCCTAACCCCTCACTCAAGCCGAGCCCCAACGGCAAGCCGCCAGGCCCGGTCTGCGGCGCGCTACATTCTCCACAGCCCGGGCCTGGCGCCTTCCCGCTGGGCCCGGCTTAGCTCGAACGTTAGGCAGCGCAGTAGCAACCTTGTGGCTTCTCGAAGCAGTCATGGAAATAGCCAGCCTTCGAGGTCGCTCGCACATCGAGCCAGAAGGCAGCAAAACCCCGCGCTCCGGCTGCACTGAAGAGAAGACCAATTCAATGCACCAGGCCAGCAGCGGCAGCGCGGGGCGGGAAGCAGTCCAGGCGCACGAACCCGAAGAAGTTGGGAGTGCAAGTGCTCGGAGTTGCATGGGTCAGGCTTCCCCTCGGTTTGTGCAGGCAGGCGCCTTCACGCAGGAAGCCAGAGGGCAAATGCTGCGCACGCTCGCCCAGCGCATCGTCTGCGAGCCTTTGAATCAAGGCCGTTGCTCCAGCAGCGCCGCGAGCACAGGGCCGGGCCACTGCGGAAATGCGCTGCCTAACCCCTCACTCAAGCCGAGGCCCAACGGCAAAACACCGGGCCCGCGCTACAGTGCAGTTCATCATCTGCAGCGCGGGCCCGGCGTTTCACCGTCGGTCCCGGCTTAGCTCGAACGTTAGGCCGCACATTGAAGCCTCGTCTGTTCGTTGTCGTGCTGATCATTCTGTGCAGCTCGCACGCTTTCACAGGAAAGGCCACGCCTGTCACCGTGGCAGGTCTGGGAAAAGCGAAGTTCGGGATGACTCTCGAGCAGCTCAACCGAGCGTTCGGCGAGAAGTTCACGACCCCATCGGAAGCAGATGAAAAGTCCTGCTTCTATGTGACGCCAAGATCTCTAGCCGGTGCGAGGCTGATGATCGAGGATGGAAGGCTCACGCGCATTGACATCAGGTCGCGCCGCTTTACTACCAGTGATGGTTTGGGTACGGGGGTCGATCGGCTCACCATAAAGTCAAAATACGGATCAAGACTCATTGACGAACCGCATCACTACACAGGTCCTGATGGGCGCTACCTCACGCTGGATTTGAACGAATCAACATCTGTGCGCTTCGAGATCAGTGACGAACGGGTAAACCTCTGGTACGTTGGTCGCAAAGAGTCTGTTCAATACGTCGAGGGCTGCCTGTAGTGCGGCCTAACCCCTCGCTCAAGCGCCGAGCCCCAACAGCCAGGCACTTGGCCGGCGCGGCCGTGCATGTCTATCATCGCCCACGCCGGCCAAGCGCCTGTCTGTCGGGCCCGGCTTAGCTCGAACGTTAGGCCGCACATTCAATTTGCCCCTCGCTAAGGCTCAGAAATGACTGTGATCCCAATCACCACCCTGTTCATCGGAATCTTCGCCGTGTTGCAGATCCCGCTCACCGTGATGGTCGGGTACAGGCGGGCACGTACAGGAATTCAGTTCTTCGATGGAGGTGACCAAACCCTTCTTCGTCGCATGCGGGCACATGGAAACTACACAGAAACCGTTCCCATCGTCTTGCTGGCCATGGCTGCAGCGGAGCTCAGCGCGGCCCCCTCCTGGTTCTTGTGGGTAGGCGGAGCATCACTTCTGCTTGGCCGCCTCATGCATGCAGCAATACTCGTCCTCAAAGGCTGGGGCCTTCCACGCGCCATTGGAATGATCCTCACCTTTGTGCCAATGCTCGGGTTTGGTGGCTGGTGCCTGCTGCGTGCGGCGAGTGCGGCCTAACCCCTCACTCAAGCCGAGCCCCAACAGCCGTGCACTTGGCCGTCGCGGCTGTGCAGTGCATCATCAGCCGCGCCGGCCAAGCGCCCGTCTGTCGGGCCCGCCTTAGCTCGAACGTTAGGCGTCGCTAGGGGCGCCCTACCGCATCCGTCCGATACCTCAAGACTCAACCATGCCAGAAGCACAAGACGAACCAATCATGACGCTCAAAGAGCAAATGGTTGCGTTCCCCATCGTTTTCCTCGCTGGGACCGGACTCATCGTGTACCTACTCAATCCTTGGAAGGTGGCCCTGACGATCTGCTTCTACTCTTGGATCGTCATCTTGTACCTTTGGTTAGAACGAATTCGCTGTCCAAAGTGCAAGGCGAATCTGCTGCAGAAGAAGTTCGCAGGGGGTTACGTTGCCACGTTCTCTCTCGACTCTTGCCAGGCGTGTGGACACGACCTGAATTCGCCATATCAGGTGGAACAAAGAAGTTGCGCATCTCATTCAGCCGTCGCCGCAAGTGCGACGAACGACACTTCGAAGGGGCCTGGCCACGTAAGCGACGCCTAACCCCTCACTCAAGCCGAGCCCCAACGGCAAGCCACCAGGCCCGGTCTGTGGCGCGCTAAATTCTCCACAGCCCGGGCCTGGCGGCTTCCCGCTGGGCCCGGCTTAGCTCGAACGTTAGGCCGCATTCAAGCCCATGTCGCATTCCGCAGACGAGATCACTGACGCCGAGGAGTTCCACAGCTCCTTCCGCATCTACCTGCACGCGGTCGAGATGCTGGCGGCTTCGCCGAATCAGCAATGCGAACTCATGGGTGACTACAACGTCGCCTGGGAACTGAAGGAAGACGTTCAAGCCGGCAAGTACTTGCTGGGCCGAGGCTACCTCGGCGCAGAGGAAGAGCACTGGGTCAACGCTTTGGCATGTGCGCTTGAGTACATCAACACTCAAGTACTTCCTGCCGGGGCTGGCAGAGATGTCAACTTGGTTGCAATGTCAAACCCGTGTTGGGCTCCAGTGCGGTTCTTAGCGGCACAGTGTCTTAAAAGGCTTTCCGCGGCTGCAGGCATCAATGCCAAGTACCTCGGCCTCGGCAAAAATGCGGCCTAACCCCTCACTCAAGCCGAGCCCCAACAGCAAAGCACCAGGCCCGCGCTACAGTGCAGTGCATCATCTGCAGCGCGGGCCTGGCGCTTTCCTGTCGGGCCCGGCTTAGCTCGAACGTTAGGCCTCGGAACCAGGCAGGTGGCTGCGGTCAGCTCGGGTACGGCGGGACATGCCGCCCTTGCACCAGAGCGCTGGCAATCTCACACATCAGAGCAAGGTCTAGCTGCGTCGGATCCCTGGGGACAACGTCATAGTGACATAGGGTTCCTAGGAATTTGCCCTCCGCCGTCATGATCGGTACGCCACAGTAGGCTTGGACCGATGCACGAGCACTGTGCTCCTTTAGGCGTAGGTCCGCCAACGAGTTGGCGGTCACAAAGGGCTTACCCGTGTCGCGCGCAAAGTGGCAATATGTCGCCGAGGCAGCCACATTCTCGATCGCAAGGACATCAGGGTGCTCCCGGTCATAGAAGACCACGGCACTGGCGCTTGTTGCGCTGAATCGAAAAATTGCGATGAACCGATAGTCAGTCTCAGTCAGAAGATCGGCCAAGGCCTGTCGTAGCCCTGCGGACGACAGGATGGCCGAGAATCTTGCGAACCGCTCGCGTGTCTGCTGTGAAGAAAAGTCCAAGTATGTGCTCCGGCTCTGTGCTCGAAGATTATGACTTCCACACAAGGTTCGACGCCGAGGCCTAACCCCTCACTCAAGCCGAGCCCCAACGGCAAGCCGCCAAGCCCGGTCTGTGGCTTGCTACATTCTCCACAGCCCGGGCCTGGCGCCTTTCCGCTGGTGCCGGCTTAGCTCGAACGTTAGGCGTCACACGGGGCATCCAGCAATCACCTAGGAAGCTTGTCAACCTGCGACAAACGATGAACATGCAAGTCGGAATGCTTTCGGAGCGGCAGGTCAAGATTCTTGAAGCTCTCTTGGTGGGAAAGAGGCCAGATGTCATCGCACAAGAGGTAAGGCTGAGCGCCTCGAACCTTCGTGTTCAGTTCTCGAAGCTCAAAATTCAATACCGCGTCGAGACCCTTGCGGAAGTACTGGAAAAGTACAAAGCAGGCACGACACCGGATCCGTGGGTAGATTCAAAGCCACCAAAAGAGCATGATGGCTGCCACTAGCTGCGACAAGGACAAGAGGTGCTCAAGGAGCTCCAAAGCCGCGCACGCCACTAAGAAGAGATGGAGCCCACACCCATGATGGCAACACTCTTAGGAGGAGTTCTCAACTTAACTCTCCGCACCAATCACACTTGGCAGCACGCGAAGAGTGACGCCTAACCCCTCACTCAAGCCGAGCCCCAACAGCCGTGCACTTGGCCGTCGCGGCCGTGCAGTGCATCATCGGCCGCGCCGGCCAAGCGCCCGTCTGTCGGGCCCGGCTTAGCTCGAACGTTAGGCCATGCTTGGGAGCAGCGCCGTACTGCCTCAAAACGGCTCTGCCTTGAGGCCTCGCCTCCGTCGCCTCCGGCTACTTTAGAGTTCAGTTGCTCCGGTCAATGTACGGCTACCCGCGGCCCGTTCCGCCACCGTCCTCGCGGGCAGGAGCTGAGGTACCGGTGGCTCGCAGTGAACAGCCCTGCATTGCCAACACGGCCGCGCCTGCGGTTGCCAAGTGCTTGGCGGCTCGTAGCTACGCCTCGCCTGCAATCCTCTGCGCGGCCTCCTCGCGGGCCTGGCCTAACCCTTCACTCAAGCCGAGCCCCAACAGCAAAGCACTTGGCCCGCGCCGCAGTGCAGTGCATCATCTGCGCCGCGGGCCAAGCCCTTTACTGTCGGGCCCGTCTTAGTTCAAACGTTAGGCCTCATGTCAGACACCACCTCGCACTACCAGTTGCTATTCCAGCGCCTCGAGTCCGACCTGGGGAAACTCAGCCAGGAGACATCAACTGGAATAGTCGGGTTCAGTGGTGGAGGGCCAGTCTCCATGGTCACCATCGCCGGCACAGAGGCTCGCGTTACCTGTGAACTGTCCTTGTACGCGGAGCAAGTTCCAAGCTCAGAGAACCAACGCTTCGAACTACTTTCAAGAGTGACTGCACCGGAACATGAGATTCAGAAGCTTCTCGGTGCTCTTGGAAACCTGTCAATGGAAGCAAAGCTTGGCGACGGCCACACTATCGATGTCTCGGGCGTCTCGGATATCGGCGGAATAGCTTTGGTTTCCCTGCGCCACTATTCGTCGGCAACCATCGGCGGCGAACTATTCGGCATCTATGAAGTCATCCTTGCCGAGAAATGAGGCCTAACCCCTCACTCAAGCCGAGCCCCAACGGCAAGTCACCGGGCCAGCGCTACAGTGCAGGTCTGCTTTTACTGCAGCGCTGGCCCGGCGCCTTCCCGCTGGTGCCGGCTTAGCTCGAACGTTAGGCTTCACACACACACTTCGCAGCACTTGGAGCGCCAATGAAGGTCCTGTCAGTCTGCGTGGCTGTGTCTACGCTGCTGCTATCGCTGCCCGCATCGTCCCAAGACAGGTACTCACTGCGAGCGAATGAAGCCCGCACAGGCTCTCGTTTGAGGGCAGTCGCCTATGTAGGGTTTCCGTATCCTCTGGACAGACCGTACGAACAGTTCACGGTCCAGGAGAAGGACGCTCTGAAGGCTCTGTACGAGCCCATGGCGCCCGAAGATGAACCGCCCTTCCCGAAGGAAGGCATGAAGCGCGTCTTCTTGGCCATCAAAGCAGCCGCAGACAAGCGTCGGCCAAAGGGCACTATGACTCTTGTTGTACACGTCAACTCTGCAGGCGTTGCCACAAACGTGGATGTCCTCAAGGCCACAGACGCACCGTTTGCACAGGTCTCTGCAAAGATGTTCCTCGTTACTGAATTCAAGCCAGCGGTGTGCGCTGGCTCACCCTGTGCAATGCAATTCCCAGTGAGCATTGAGTTCAGTCGCTGAAGCCTAACCCCTCACTCAAGCCGAGCCCCAACGGCAAGCCACCAGGCCCGGTCTGTGGCAAGGTACATTTTCCACAGCCCGGGCCCGGCGCCTTCCCGCTGGTGCCGGCTTAGCTCAAACGTTAGGCCGCATGACCACCATCGAACGTGCCCAGCCACAAGCTGAACTCCCGCTGCTGTCGAAGCAGGAGTTGCACAGGCTTGCGGATGGGCTTCTCGAGGGCGACTCGTGGTGTATCGAGCGTTGTATTGAGTTCGTTGTTGCCGAGACCAAGGGGCTCTGGCACGGACGGGCTCGGGCAATGATGTGTCGCCGTCTGAAGCACTGCGAGTTCGGAAGAACCAACAGAAGGAAACTGGTCTCATGCATTCTGGGCCGGCTGCGCGCAGGGAACTTCTCAGAGCAGTTCAAAGACCAGCTTCGCTTGGCGTTGTCGCTGGGTCGGCCGTACACAGTCGAGCAGTGCGAACTCGCGCTTGGAAGCGAGCTGACGCATGTGCGCCGCTACGGCGCTTGGCTACTCGCACTGGACAAGGCGCGCATAGCGAATGCGGCCTAACCCCTCACTCAAGCCGAGCCCCGACAGCAAAACACCGGGCCCGCGCTGCAGTGCATGTCATCATCTGCAGCGCGGGCCCGGCGTTTTCCTGTCGGTGCCGGCTTAGCTCGAACGTTAGGCATCGCCAGCCACGTCCGTGTTCATCCCCGACGAACCCGCAAAGGACCTGCACATGTCTACTGAGCTCGAAGGCGGCTGCCTGTGCGGAAGAGTCCGGTTTCGGACGAGCCAAGCGCCAATGCGGACGCTCGCGTGCCACTGCACTTTTTGCCAGCGCGTGACCGGGACTTCGTTCTACGCAGAGTCCATGTTCCCGAAGGACGCCGTATCGTTCAACAACGGGCAAATGAGCTGCTATGAGCACGTGTCGGATGGCAGCTTGAAGAAGGTCTACGTTCACTTCTGCACCAACTGTGGCACAACCGTGACTCTCACCTTTGAGCGCTGGCATGACATCCGAGGCATCTCCCGCGGTTGCTACGATGATCCGAACGCCGTGGAGATCACAAGCCATATTTGGACGCGATCTGCTCAGACTGGAACTGCACTGCCGGAAGGCGTTGATTGCTTTGTTCAGGCACGCACGTCGCTCGAAGGGCAAGCTGAACCATCAACAAGGTACGACTCGCCCACGATAGTGCGTCCAAAGAGCGATGCCTAACCCCTCACTCAAGCCGAGCCCCAACGGCAAGGCACCGGGCCAGCGCTACAGTGCAGGTCTGCTTTTACTGCAGCGCCGGCCCGGTGCCTTGCCGCTGGTGCCGGCTTAGCTCGAACGTTAGGCGTCGCAGGCCACCCTCGGAGAATCTCCCTCAAGAAAACACTTGCGCTCTCGCTCGTTGCATGGACGTCACTGCTGGCTCCAGCAGTCGCACCCTGCCAAGTCGCCGTCACGGCTAACGCCATCCACGAGCAACTGCTCGCCAGCTCGGACCCAAAGGCGGCGGCGAACAAGAAACTCGTCTATGACTTCTGGCGTGAGGTCTTTGAAGGCGGCCACATGGAACTGGCCGAGAAGTACATGGCTGAGTCCTATGTTCAGCACAACCCAAACGTACCAACCGGGCGGGCGGCCTTCATTGATTTCTTCCAGCGGTTTGTGAAGCCGAAGCCTATCGAAGCGAAGGTCAAGGCTCCGCTGGTTTCCATCGTGGCAGACGGGGACTATGTGGTTCTGTCGTTTGTGAGTGAACAGACTGACCCCAAGGACTCGACCAAGAAGTACACGACAACGTGGTTTGACATGTTCCGCATCGAGAACGGAAAGATCGCAGAGCACTGGGACCCGGCTCTCAAGCGTCCGTAGCGCCGAACAGCGACGCCTAACCCCTCACTCAAGCCGAGCCCCAACGGCAAGCCACCGGTCCCGGTCTGTGGCGCGCTACATTCTCCACAGCCCGGGCCCGGCGCCTTCCCGCTGGTGCCGGCTTAGCTCGAACGTTAGGCCGCGCAATCCACCCTCTCGCACCGCCAGCGCGGTAGTCTTGGCGTCTTAAACACCACGAGGCGCCGTTGTGGCGCACGCAAACATGCTTGAAGGCACTTGTCTCTGCGGGTCCACCCGCTGGCAGTTGAACGAGTTCCCTGAATGCGCGACTGCCTGCAGTTGCAACGCCTGCAGACGATACGGCGCGCTCTGGGCTTACGGTCACATTGACGAAAGCATCTCAGTCGCTGGAGAGATGATCGCTTATGTGCGCGGAGATTCGCTGAGCTTTAATGTTTGCGCCAAGTGCGGCAATCTCATGTATTGGCGCGGACTCAAGACAGACGACAAAGGACGAAGGCGAGGCGCCGTGAATCTTCGAATGACTGAGCCAGGGCCGGTTGCTGACGTCCCGATCGATCACTTCGACGGGCTGGACAAGTGGGAAGACCTGCCGAGAGACGGCAAGTGCGTCAAAGACATGTGGTTCTAGTCTTGGCGCCGAGAGCGCGGCCTAACCCCTCGCTCAAGCGGAGCGCCAACGGCAGACCACCAGGCCCGGTCTGGCGGTACGCGGTACATTTTCGCCAGCCCGGGCCTGGCGTCCTGCCGTTGTCGCCCGCTTAGCTCGAACGTTAGGCAGCACCAAATGCCCTCTGCGCTCACTGTCCAGCCTTTGTCCCAGCATCCGGGGCTTATTCCACTTCTGGCTGAGTGGTTCGTATCCGAGTGGCCAAACTGGTACGGACCGGGCGGCCCGGGCAACGTCAGGGCGGACTTGGCCGCCTTTGCAGCATCAGAGACAGCATTGCCAGTGGGAATGGTCGTCTTTGAGGGCCAAGTTCCCGTTGGCGCTGGAGCACTTAAGGCCCAATCCATTCCGAGCCACTCGCACTTGAGCCCTTGGGCAGCGGCAGGCTATGTGCTGCCAGCGTGCCGGGGCCGTGGCGTCGGGGCCGTGCTTCTGCAAGGCTTGGTGGCGCACGCTCAGACACTGGGCTTCAAGTACGTCTACTGCGGCACAAGCACCGCCGAGAGCCTGCTCACTCGCGCTGGTTGGCTGCCCGTCGAGAAAACGTCCCTAGAGGGCAAGCCCCTCACCGTCTTCCGAAGTGCTGCCTAACCCCTCACTCAAGCCGAGCCCCAACAGCCGAGCACTTGGCCGGCGCGGCTGTGCAGTGCATCATCAGCCGCGCCGGCCAAGCGCCCGTCTGTCGGACCCGGCTTAGCTCGAACGTTAGGCATCACCAGACGCGCCGCCTGCGCCCTCCCACCGAAGAAGTCCAATGCCCCAATACCTCGGTCTCGTTTCGCTTGTCGTCCGCGACTACGACGAAGCCATAGCCTTCTACGTTGAGAAACTTGGCTTCACGCTCACTGAGGACACATACCAGCCGGCTCAAGACAAGCGCTGGGTCGTAGTGTCACCACCCGGGGCCAAGGAAGCCAGCATCCTGCTGGCACGAGCCACGAGTGAGCACCAGAGCTCGCGAGTGGGTGACCAGACAGGAAGCAGAGTCTTCCTGTTCCTGTACACGGACGACTTCTGGAGGGACTTCAATGCATTCAAGGGCAACGGAGTCACGTTTGTCCGAGAGCCGAAGGTCGAGGGATACGGGACGGTCGCGGTCTTCCAAGACTTGTACGGCAATCAGTGGGACTTGATTCAACCCGCCAGCCCCACGCCGTCCCACGAGTGATGCCTAACCCCTCACCCAAGCCGAGCCCCAACGGCAAGCCACCAGGCTCGGTCTGTGGCTTGCTACATTCTCCACAGCCCGAGCCTGGCGCCTTCCCGCTGGTGCCGGCTTAGCTCGAACGTTAGGCGTCACATGACACCCACCAAACCGTCCCTCGAAGAAGTCACCGGCTACCTGGGCGTGGGGGCATTGCTGCTCCTTGGCATCTTCTTCCTGATCGATGGGCCAACAAACTTCTGGACTACGGTTGAGGTGTATGCAAAGGCGAGTTCCTTCGCCATACTTTTCACCGTACCGCTGTTGGTCATCTCCTACGTGATAGGACTGCTGACGAGCTTGACAGTTCAAGCGCTTGTTGATCGTGTCGCCACCCCTATCTTGAACGCCGAGCTGTTTGCAGCAGTCGCACAGAAGTCGCGAGAGCCTTTGTTGAATCGCTACTTGGAAGTCGAGCGCCACTCACGCCTTCTGTATGGTTGCGCATTGGCGTTCTGCCTCTTGGCGGTTGGTTCTCTCTCGGTGCGGCGATATCTTCCGCCGGGTCAGGAGGTTGTGGGCTTTGTCTGCTTCGCCATCGGAGTCGCGCTCGCCGCCTCTTGTCCTTTCCTGGCGCGTCGCCTCCAGCTCCAGATGCGGCTCTACGTTCAGGCATTCGAAAGTCGCGTACCAGCGGCCAGTGCCGCCTAACCCCTCACTCAAGCCGAGCCCCAACGGCAAGCCACCGGGCCGGCGCTACAGTGCAGGTCTGCTTTTACTGCAGCGCCGGCCCGGCACCTTCCCGCTGGTGCCGGCTTAGCTCGAACGTTAGGCCTCGCAGAACAACCGCCCCCCACTTCTCGGTCATTGAAACAGCCATGCCTGCCACAACACAGTCCGAGCGGAACCGAAACGTGGTCCTCGATTTCTATCGCGTGGGCCTCATGGGCAAGAGTCCGGTAGAAGCATTCAAACGCTTCATGTCTCCAGACTTCGTTGAGCACAAGCCAGATATCTCGGTCCCAAGTCGGGAAGGCGCGGCCGCATACCTAGCCGAGCTCATGCGTGGCCTACCCGATGCGACGTGGGAGCTGATTCGGACGATCGCGGAAGAAGACTATGTGTTCTTGCACGCTCGCTTCGTGCCTGCGCCTGGCGCTCCAGCGTACGCCATTGCAGACATCTTTCGCTTGCGCAACGGGCTCATAGCTGAGCACTGGGACGTAGTTGCAGGTCCTCCAGCCAATTGCAAAAACCCCAATCCGAGGTTCTAGCTTGCTTGCCGCTGCATCAATCAGTACGCAGAGCCACAAGAGAGAATCGTGCTCAGGCAAAGCGACGCCTAACCCCTCACTCAAGCCGAGCCCCAACAGCCAGGCACTTGGCCGGCGCGGCTGTGCAGTGCATCATCAGCCGCGCCGGCCAAGCGCCCGTCTGTCGGGCCCGGCTTAGCTCGAACGTTAGGCGTCACAAACGGCTCACTGCTGCCCACACCCAAATGACGATTCTCCACACATCGCGACTACGCCTTGAACCCTTCGCCGTACAGCACCTCGATGGTCTTCACGAGATGAACAAGCGCCCCGAGGTCATGCAATACATCAGCGGACAACCAGAGTCACGTGAAAGAACAGCAGCAGGAATAGCAGGTGTGCAGCGCTGCTGGGAAGCTTGGGAGACAGGCTGGTGGGCCTTCATCGACTTGGCCAGCGGTCGCGTAGCAGGCGCAGGTTGCATTCAATACCTACAGCGTGACGCTGGCAGTTCCAAAGATTTGAAACTCTTGTGCAGCAACCCGCTGGAGATTGGCTGGCGCCTCCATCCTGACTTCTGGCACCAAGGCCTAGCTACTGAGGCCGGAATCCAGATGGCTTCATTTGCTTTCCAGAAGTTCGAAGCAAGCGAACTGCTGGCTGTTCGGCATCCGGACAATCTCGCCTCCTCGCGTGTCATGGACCGCTTAGGGATGCGCTACCGAGGAATCGAATCGTGGTACGGGACCAATCTGGCAACACATGCGCTCAGTCGCGAGGACTGTCAAAACTAGCCCCCGCGCCCAGCGTGACGCCTAACCCCTCGCTCAAGCGCCGAGCCCCAACAGCCAGGCACTTGGCCGGCGCGGACGTCCATGTCTATCATCGTCCGCGCCGGCCAAGCACCTGCCTGCTGGGCCCGGCTTAGCTCGAACGTTAGGCCATGCTTGGTCGCATCGCCTTACCGCCTCAACACGGCTCGGCCTTGAGGCCTCGTCTCCATCGCCTTCGCATACACCTGAGTTCGGTCGCTCCGGCTACATCGCGGCCCCTCTCGGCACGGTCCGCGTTGGCCTTCGTGGGCACAGCCAAGCAGCGCAGCACACAGGAACACGCTTGCTTTGGCTACGCGGCCGCGCCAGCGGTTGCCAATTGCCTGGCGTTTCGTAGCCACACCTCTCCTGCCAACCTCCGCGCGGCCTCCCCGCTGGCCTGGCCTAACCCTTCACTCAAGCCGAGCCCCAACAGCAAAGCACTTGGCCCACGGCGCAGCGCAGTGCATCATCTGCGCCGCGGGCCAAGCGCTTTACTGTCGGGTCCGTCTTAGCTCAAACGTTAGGCATCGCACACGCGGCATCTCATGCGCCACAAGCTCTTCGCACTCCTCCTCGGGCTCTCTCTCGGTCCGCTGGCCTCGGCGCAAGATCGCGACGAAGGAAAGCCAAGACATCTGTGCGCGCCGCTGTCTCTTCTTGAACTTGGTGGCATCAAGCTCTCTGACAGCCCCAGAGACATACGTCACAAGCTTGGTCCTCCGCAAAGAGTCAAGAAGAGCTTCAGCGAAGATGACGGTGGTCAGTACGAAGTCACCAGCTACATCTACAAGCACCTGCAAGTTGACTTCGGGCGCTCATCCATTGAGCGCATGTCAACTTCGAGTCCGAACGCTTCCATCCCACGAGGCGTACGAATAGGAATGGCCGAAATTCAGGTTGCAGAACGAATCGGCTTCTACCCTGAGATCGATGCAGGAACGTACAAGATTCGGCTTAGGCCATGCCGTATCGAAGGACTGGAAGAACTGACGCTCACGTTCCACCGCAACGAAGTTCCGGCACAAGGTGAGTCGCGCTTGGTACAAGTCGAAGTCACCAACTTCGGGCCGTGAGCAAGCGATGCCTAACCCCTCACTCAAGCCGAGCCCCAACGGCAAGCCGCCAGGCCCGGTCTGTGGCTTGCTACATTCTCCACAGCCCGGGCCTGGCGTCTTCCCGCTGGTGCCGGCTTAGCTCGAACGTTAGGCCTCGGAATCTTGCAGCAGACGTCTCTCGACGGCCTCGGAACCCCAGGAGCGAAAATGTCACTCGACGAACACAAGCTTGCTTTCGAGGAACACAAGCACTTCCGAGATCGGTGGTGGCTTGAGGAAGGGATAGCCAATCAGCGCTTGAATTGGCTACTAACGTCTCAAGGCTTCTTGGGCGCCACTTATGCTTATCTCGTTAGTCAGACGCAGGCGAACAAGATTTCCACTGTTTTGCTAACTTCCCTGCCGTGGCTTGCTGCATTCTTGGGTCTAGTGGTACTGATCGGAATATTCGCAGCCTTTGAGTCTCAGGAAAAACTTCGGGGCAAGGCGCCGGCAGGCACATTTAGTGAAGAACGCCATCTTCAACTTTTTGGCAGGCTTGTCCCGCTCTTAATGGCAGCGGTTATAACTTTCGCTTGGGTAGTTCTCGGAATGAGCCAAATGACATAGAGCTCATCAAGAACCATGCAACTGCAACTCGCCGAGGCCTAACCCCTCACTCAAGCCGAGCCCCAACAGCAAAGCGCCAGGCCCGCGGTACAGTGCAGTTCACCATCTGTACCGCGGGCCTGGCCCTTTCCTGTCGGGCCCGGCTTAGCTCGAACGTTAGGCCTCGCAAATGCCAAAACCCACCGTCGTCATCGACGGCAGTCAGTTTCAGACCATGGAAGGCTTCTTCGAGCACTTCCAAGACATGGCACTGGACGGAGCCAAGTGGGGTAGCAATCTGGACTCATTCAACGATGTGCTACGCGGGGGATTCGGCACGCCAGAGCACGGTTTCATCTTGGTATGGCGGAACCACGCCGCGTCGCAGCAACAACTCGGATACGAGGAAACAGTACGTCAGCTGGAACGGCGCCTGACAACATGTCATCCTGTGAACAGGAAGCATGTCTCAGAGGATTTGGAAGCTGCCAAAAGACAGAGTGGGCCAACCGTCTACGACTGGCTCGTTGAAATCATTCACACTCATGGGGCCGGAGGCGCCGAGGGTGAGGATGGGGTCGAACTGCAACTTGCGTAGAGCGAGGCCTAACCCTTCACTCAAGCCGAGCCCCAACGGCAAGCCACCAGGCCCGGTCTGTGGCGCGCTACATTCTCCACAGCCCGGGCCTGGCGTCTTACCGCTGGTGCCGGCTTAGCTCGAACGTTAGGCGCCGCAAAGCCTCCCTCAACCGCCTCGCAGGAATTCGCCATGTCGAAGACTGGAGCCAAGTCTCGGAAGCATCGCGAGGAGCCCCTGTCTCACGAGGAGCACGAGAAGAGATTTCTTGGCGCCCGAACGATGGCTACGGCTTTTGCCAATACGGCGGCCTTCCTATACGAGCGCGACCTCAAGCAACCCGTTTCGAGGAAGCCCTTCCACGTGGTGCCGTTCATCGTCAACGCCTCTTTCGCCGTTGAGCTGTTTCTCAAAGCGCTTGGCCACCGCTATGGAGTACGACTCGGTGGACATGAACTTCTGTCCCTATTTGAAGAGTTGCCGCTTGAAGCTGCTATGGAAGTACAGGCCGCCTCAGCAAGGGTCGCTGTCAGCACTGAGCCACCGCAGTTCCAAAACAGTACGGTCGCACTCACGGAACTGAACTCTGCTTTCGTGGATTGGCGCTACACCCACGAGAAGAAGATGCTCGGTCCCATCAATCTTGAGTCCGTGGTGCTCCTGGTCAAGGTCATGCATGAAGCCTGCGGTTCGCCCAGCGGCGCCTAACCCCTCACTCAAGCCGAGCCCCAACAGCCGTGCACTTGGCCGTCGCGGCCGTGCAGTGCAGTGCATCATCGGCCGCGCCGGCCAAGCGCCCGTCTGTTGGGTCCGTCTTAGCTCGAACGTTAGGCCATGCTTGGTCGCATCGCCTTACCGCCTCAACACGGCTCGGCCTTGAGGCCTCGTCTCCATCGCCTTCGCATACACCTGAGTTCGGTCGCTCCGGCTACATCGCGGCCCCTCTCGGCACGGTCCGCGTTGGCCTTCGTGGGCACAGCCAAGCAGCGCAGCACACAGGAACACGCTTGCTTTGGCTACGCGGCCGCGCCAGCGGTTGCCAATTGCCTGGCGTTTCGTAGCCACACCTCTCCTGCCAACCTCCGCGCGGCCTCCCCGCTGGCCTGGCCTAACCCTTCACTCAAGCCGAGCCCCAACAGCAAAGCACTTGGCCCACGGCGCAGCGCAGTGCATCATCTGCGCCGCGGGCCAAGCGCTTTACTGTCGGGTCCGTCTTAGCTCAAACGTTAGGCCATGCTTGGTCGCATCGCCGTCATGCCGCCACACGGCTCGGCCTGGAGGCCTCGCCTCCGTCGCCTCCGGCTACGCCTGAGTTTGGTTGCTCCGGCCACATCGCGGCAACTCGCGGTCCGGGCTGCCACCGTCCTCGCGGGCAGGAGCTGAGCCTTGGTGGCGCACGGGAGACAGCCCTACTCTGGCTACGCGGCCGCGCCAGCGGTTGCCAAGTGCCTGGCGGTTCTTAGCCGCGCCTCGCCTGCAAACCTCCGCGCGGCCTCCTCGCGGGCCTGGCCTAACCCTTCACTCAAGCCGAGCCCCAACAGCAAAGCACTTGGCCCGCGCCGCAGTGCAGTGCATCATCTGCGCCGCGGGCCAAGCGCTTTACTGTCGGGCCCGTCTTAGTTCAAACGTTAGGCAGCGCAGTGGCAGCTTCTTGGTTCTTCGGTGCAGTCTTGGAAACAGCCCAACTTCGAAGGCCGGTGCCTTTTGAGGTCCAAACGGCCGAGCAGGTTTTGCCGGCAACGCTGGTCGAACGAAGGAATCAATGCGTCATGCCAGCAATGGCAGCGCGGAGCGGGAAGCTTCAGTGGTCTTCGGATACGAAGTCATGAAGGAAGTCCGTCTGTCGTGGCCCGCGGGCTTCAAGAGCGCAGCAGCTTCCACGACCTTCACGCGTTCATTCAAAGACGAGGGCTGCAACTGTGGCAACTCAACTTCCTCCCTGTCTTCGCAGCGTTGAATCTGGCAGTTCCATGGTTCGCTCGGTTCGCGGCGGGCCGGTCCCAAAAGGCGCTGCCTAACCCCTCACTCAAGCCGAGCCCCAACGGCGGGCCGCCAGGCCCGCGGTACAGTGCAGCGCATCATCTGTACCGCGGGCCTGTCGTCCCACCGCTGGGCCCGGCTTAGCTCGAACGTTAGGCCGCACACAAGACATGGCGCTGCATCCGCCGCTTCCTGAATCACCGGACGCCCAGTTCGAGTGGTTTCACTCGCTGGCGCAATCGCTGAAAGAAAATGGCGAAGTCGCGGTACACGCAGACACGCGTTCGGACATGTTGAGGTTCACGATTGAACACCTACCTGGTCACGCGTTTCCAGACGAGCAGGACACTCAGGTCTTCATTGCATCTGTCCAACGTCTGCGAGAGAACGAGATAGCTTGGAACAAGGCACTACAGGTAGCAATCATCGGCGCCTGCGACAGAGCAAAGGCCGGTGAGTCACAAGGCGCCACAAACGACTTGGAACGCTTCGCATCAAGCTGCCCTTGGGCGCTGTTCGCCAGGGTCGCGCGAGATCAAGCCTCACATTTCATCGCCTCATGAGGGCGTTCTCAACCAGGCAAACATGGCAGCCACAGTACCTTCGCGCGGTGCGGCCTAACCCCTCACTCAAGCCGAGCCCCAACAGCAAAACGCCGGGCCCGCGCTACAGTGCAGAGCATCATCTGCAGCGCGGGCCCGGCGTTTTCCTGTCGGGCCCGGCTTAGCTCGAACGTTAGGCCGCACAAAAAAGCTTCTCCGCGACTCCCGCCAGAACTTCCACCTGCCGCGCCCGAGAGGATCCGCCGTGCCAATCGTCGACGATTTGCTACGCAACGCATACGAGGACACGCAGCTCCTGCTCAAGAACGATGAACTTGGAGATGTGCTCTCTCTTCCGAGGGACGTCGACTTTCTACTCCGAGCCCCAGACGGAGAAAAGGCACGAACTGTCTGCTCATTCATTCACGACAACCAGTATGGCTCAGCAACAGTTCAAGAAGACGAGGGCAAGTTCAGCGTGCTTGTAGTCATTCACATGCCAATCACGCAGAACATCATCTGTTCGGTCTCCGCTCTCATGTGCTGCATTGCGGCCATCTTCGGTTTGGAATACGACGGTTGGGGCAGCGTGGTGAAAAGTGCGGCCTAACCCCTCACTCAAGCCGAGCCCCAACGGCAAGCCACCGGGCCAGCGCTACAGTGCAGGTCTGCTTTTACTGCAGCGCCGGCCCGGCGCCTTGCCGCTGGTGCCGGCTTAGCTCGAACGTTAGGCCCCGCGATTCACCTTTCCACATTGCCAAGCGTCTTTGCCGTGAAGCTCAGCACCGTACGAAAGCATGCGATGTCACTGGAGGCCGTGACAGAGGAGCCCCATCACAACTTCTCGTCGTTTCGGGTAAGGGGCAGGATCTTCGTCACCATCCCACCCGATGGCGAGTTCATCCATGTCTTCGTGAACGAAGAAGACAGAGAGCGGGCTCTGGCCATTTATCCGGAGTTTCTTGAGAAACTTCTCTGGGGTAGCAAGGTTCTCGGGTTACGGGTGAGTCTGGCATCCGCTGAACCACTAGTTGTCAACTCGCTCGTGAGTCGCGCCTACGAGACTCGAGTTCAAAAAGACGCAGGGCCAAAGGCCAGCCGCCCAAGGCTCAACGCTCGCAGTCCATGAGCGTCCAGCCAGCGGGGCCCAACCCCTCACTTAAGCCGAGCCCCAACAGCAAAACACCAGGCCCGCGGGCCGGTGTGGTCCATCATCCGTCCCGCGGGCCTGGCGTTTTCCTGTCGGGCCCGGCTTAGCTCGAACGTTAGGCACCGCAATTCGCACCGCAGCGGCTCGTAGCTCCGAGGAGGCTCACCTTGTCAGAAGCCAAGACAAAACCTACTGCCGCGAGCATCGACGAGTACCTTGCATCGAGAGCAAGTGAGGAGCAGCGCGCTGACTGCAAGGCCCTGATGGTCATGCTCAAGCGCGTCACGAAGCAAAGTCCAAGGATGTGGGGGCCCAGCATCGTTGGCTACGGAAGCTACTCCTACAAGTACGAGAGTGGCCGCACAGGGGAGTCCTGCCTCACCGGCTTCGCTGTACGAGGGAAAGAACTGGTTCTGTACCTTGTGGCCGAGAGCCAGGAGCAGCAAGAGTTGCTCACTCGGTTGGGCAAACACAAGATGGGCAAGGCCTGCCTGTACTTCAAGCGT
Source organism: uncultured beta proteobacterium (assembly GCA_963750785.1). GTDB lineage: Bacteria > Pseudomonadota > Gammaproteobacteria > Burkholderiales > Burkholderiaceae_C > Rubrivivax. The sequence continues at coordinate 243,390 of CAVVSC010000035.1, forward strand.
CTGGCAGACCTCGATGCAAAGGTGCTCGAGAGCTTGGTGTCCACCTCGGTGGCTGAGGTCAAGCGTCGGCACCCAGCGAGCAGCGGTGCCTAACCCCTCACTCAAGCCGAGCACCAACAGCAAAACACCAGGGCCGCGCTACAGTGCAGGTGTGCTTTTACTGCAGCGCGGCCCTGGCGCTTTCCTGCCGGTGCCGGCTTAGCTCGAACGTTAGGCCATGCTTGGGAGCAGCGCCTTACTAGCTCCACACGGCTCGGCCTTGAGGCCTCGCCTCCATCGCCTCCGGCTACGCCTGAGTTAGGTCGCTCAGGCTCCATCGCGGCAATTCGCTGCACGGTCCGCCGCCGTCCTCGCTGGCAGGAGCAGAAGTACCTGTGGCGCGCAATAAACAGCCCTGCTTTGCCTGCGCGGCCGCACCAGCGGCTACCAAGTGCCAGGCGGTGCGTAGCCACGCCTCACCTTCCAACCTCCGCGCGGCCTCCTCGCGGGCCTGGCCTAACCCTTCACTCAAGCCGAGCCCCAAAAGCAAAGCACTTGGCCCACGGCGCAACGCAGTGCATCATCTGCGCCGCGGGCCAAGCGCTTTACTGTCGGGCCCGTCTTAGCTCAAACGTTAGGCGTCGCAATCACCATGTCAGCAGCCCAAGCGTGTGAAGTTCCGCCGAGCTCCCTACTCCGCAAATACACGGAAGCAGCCTGGTTCGCGGACTGTTACGTCGCCGAGGTGCCGTATCGGGTCACGCAGGAAGACTTCATCGAGGCCTTCTACACCTCACCTCTCTTCAAGGTCGAAAGAACACTTCTCAAGTACCTCGCCGCGAGGCCGGCAACCGACGGCGATGCCAAGCAACTTGCTGGCGGCAAGACGGCGAGGTTTTCCGCTTGGGGCGTGGAGGGGCAGTCTCCGGCGGAGCTACTTCTCGCGGACTTCACTGGCCGCTCAAGGTCATGGCTCATGGCTGCACCTGTAAGCACGGTTGCCCCCGCGCAAAGCACCCTGCTCTACTTCGGCTCGGCCGTCATGCCGCGCCAAGGCAAGGGAACGGCAAAGCCCAGCATGGATTGGCCGTTCCACGCGCTCCTGGGCTTCCATCGCCTGTACTCGCGCCTGCTGCTCGCCGCTGCAAGCAGGCGCACGAGGCCGGCATAAGGAGGCCTCGCACTGTGGCTCCAACAGCGACGCCTAACCCCTCACTCAAGCCGAGCCCCAACAGCAAAGCACCAGGGCCGCGCTACAGTGCAGGTATGCTTTTACTGCAGCGCGGCCCTGGCGCTTTCCTGTCGGGCCCGGCTTAGCTCGAACGTTAGACCCCACCAAACACAGTCCGTAGACTTCTGTGCGCCTTAGGAGTATAGTCAGAGCATGTTTACGGTCGTCGAAACCGCCCTCTTCCAGAAGCAATGGCCGCTGTACTGGTCAGAGGAGGAGAGGGCTGAGTTTGCCGCGTACTTGGCGGCCGAACCCGAGGCCGGTGTTGTCGTGCCGGACTCTGGTGGCGTACGCAAGGTTCGCTGGAAGCGTCAAGGCACCGGCAAGTCTGGCGGAGTTCGTGTCATCTACTTCGTCAAGAACTCGAAAGAGGAAGTCGTTCTTCTCACTCTCTACGCCAAGGCCAAAACCGACAATTTGACTGGTCCCGTTCTCAAGGAGATTCGCCGTGCCCTCGAAGAGTAAGGTTCTCAGCGCCAAAGAACTTGACGCGTTCGAAGCCAAGCGTGATCTCGCCGCCGAGATCCTGCAGTCCATCCGAGAGATGAAGGGCAGCAAGACCCAAGTGGTCTTCTCCCCTGCGGCCGAGGCTCGCGAAAAGACCGGGTTGTCTCAAAGCCAATTCGCTGCGCTCCTAGGCGTGTCTGTCCGCACCCTTCAAGGCTGGGAACAAGGGCGCAAGCAGCCCAGCGGGGCTGCGCGCACGCTGCTCACTATCGCCCGCACCAATCCCAAAGCCCTTCTGGCTGTCGCGGGCAAGTAGGCGCTCCGCGAGGTGGGGTCTAACCCCTCGCTCAAGCAGAGCCCCAACGGCAAACCACCGGGCCCGGTCTGTGCCTTGCTACATCCTCCACAGCCCGGGCCCGGCGCCTTCCCGTCGGGTCCGGCTTAGCTCGAACGTTAGGCCGCACAACTCGCACGCCGGTGGCCCGCAGGGCCGAGAAAGTCAAAGTTGACCGATCACGAATTTATCCCCGCAAACGTCGCTGACCACCGAGAAGAGCTTGTCCACCTAAACGTCGAGTACCTGTCCTGGGTGTTCGCCAGCATAGAAACCCACTTTGGTGTGCCCGCGAACCAGGTTGTTGGCATGCCCGCAAGCGAGTACGTCCCCAGCGTCATTGAAAAGGTCTGCGGAGACCCACCGCCAAAGGGCATCTTCTACCTCGCAACAGTAGGCGGCAAGCTGGCGGGAATGGGCGGGCTTCGCCATCTCCGTCCTGGTGTGGCAGAAGTCAAGCGCATCTATTTCCGCTCTGAATTTCGAGGACTAAGGATGGGTGAGCTTACGCTCGCTCGCCTACTGACTGATGCCCGAGCATTCGGCTACCGGAGCATCTGCCTTGACACAGGCCTTTTCATGAAGTCAGCGCATCGTCTCTACGAGAACAACGGCTTCTCGGACTGCGCAGCCTATGAGGGCGTCGAGGTGCCACCCGAATTTCATAGTCGTTGGCGCTTTATGGAGCGCAAGCTCTAACCCCCGGCAGTGAGGCCTAACCCCTCACTCAAGCCGAGCCCCAACAGCCGTGCACTTGGCCGGCGCGGCTGTGCAGTGCATCATCAGCCGCGCCGGCCAAGCGCGCGTCTGTCGGGTCCGGCTTAGCTCGAACGTTAGGCCATGCTTGGGAGCAGCGCCGTACTGCCTCAAAACGGCTCGGCCTTGAGGCCTCGCCTCCGTCGTCTCCGGCTACTTCTGAGTTCAGTTGCTCCGGTCAATGTGCGGCTACCCGCGGCCCGTTCCGCCACCGTCCTCGCGGGCAGGAGCTGAGGTACCGGTGGCTCGCAGTGAACAGCCCTGCTTTGCCAACGCGGCCGCGCCTGCGGTTGCCAAGTGCTTGGCGGTTCGTAGCTACGCCTCGCCTGCAATCCTCTGCGCGGCCTCCTCGCGGGCATGGCCTAACCCTTCACTCAAGCCGAGCCCCAACAGCAAAGCACTTGGCCCACGGCGCAGCGCAGTGCATCATCTGCGCCGCGGGCCAAGCGCTTTACTGTCGGGCCCGTCTTAGTTCAAACGTTAGGCATCACACAAACAGCCGGAATCCATGCGCTTCGAAGGCACTCTGAAATCGTGGAACGAAGAGCGAGGCTTCGGCTTCATCCAGCCCGACCAAGGCGGTGACGAAGTCTTTGTCCACATCAAGGCAATCGTCAACCGAGAGGGCCGTCCTCAGCCAGGGCAGAGACTCTCCTTCGAAGTCGAACTCGGCCCGCAGGGCAAGAAGCGGGCCAAGTCCGTACTGCCTGTACGCGCGGTGGCCTCCATCAAGCCACGCTCTGGTCCAAAGCAATCTGCCGCTCAGTGGGGCGGCGCCACGCTTTTTGCCATACCCGCCTTCTTGGTCTTGTACCTGGTGGTCACGCTGCTTTGGCGTCCGTCAGGGTACGTCGCGCTTCTGTACGTTGCCGCAAGCCTGCTCACCTTCGTCGCCTATGCCGCGGACAAAGCAGCCGCAGTACGCAGCGCCCAAAGAACCCCCGAGAACGTGTTGCATTTGCTCTCCCTTGTGGGTGGGTGGCCAGGGGCGCTCATTGCTCAGCAAGTTCTCCGGCACAAGTCATCCAAGGCTGAGTTCCGGGCACTCTTCTGGGTCACGGTTGTCGTCAACATCACTGCATTTGCCCTGCTGTGCTCTCCCCTCATGCGTACGCACCTTGCGCGCGTGTGATGCCTAACCCCTCACTCAAGCCGAGCCCCAACAGCCGTGCACTTGGCCGGCGCGGCCGTGCAGTGCATCATCAGCCGCGCCGGCCAAGCGCCCGTCTGTCGGGCCCGGCTTAGCTCGAACGTTAGGCCGCACAAATGCCTCGCTTACTTCTCGTTGCCGCGATATTCAATGCCCTCTGGGGCCTTCCCTCTTTGTCCTCCGCTCAGTCAATCTCGCTACCCGATGGCGTCTGGCTCGGCAGCATGGAGGTTGACTCTGTGGGCGGCGGTGACCTGCCCGCCATTAACCCACTAAAGGTTGAGCTTTACTCTTGCTCCGGCCATGCACGCCTCTGGACCCAGCAAACGGAAAGCCTGTACGGAACTACGTCGCAAACCTACAAGGTTGAATCACGCCTCGGAAGCCACCTGTTGTGGTTCTCGAGTCAAGAAGAAGGATCCAAGCCAGACTGGGTTGAAGTCCAAACCGTACTGCTAGTAGAAATGCCTGGTGATGCCATGTCGCTCTTCCTTTCCAGATCGGTGAGCAACGTCAACGAACCTCCCGACTCAAAACATCGTGCGTTCTTTCAGCGAGGAATTGGCAAACTCACTCAGGCGAGTAAGGAGTGCCTGCGCTCAAAGGTTCTGCCGCCTGCGCCTACAAGTGCGGCCTAACCCCTCACTCAAGCCGAGCCCCAACGGCGGGCCGCCAGGCCCGCAGTACAGTGCAGTTCATCATCTGTACCGCGGGCCTGGCGTCCCACCGCTGGGCCCGGCTTAGCTCGAACGTTAGCAACTGTGTTGCGCGTCAAGTCCAGGCGACCACGCTGATTGGTTTTTGATCATGGCATTCATGATGATCAGCAGCTTTCGCATGCAGGCGGTCAGTGCCACCTTCGCAGGTTTGCCTTGGGCGCGCAGATGCAGGTAGAAGCTGCGGATGACTGGGTTGCAACGCATAGCCGTCACGGCCGCCATGTACAGCGTGCGCCTGACCTGCGCCCGGCCACCCCAGATTACTCGGCCACCCTGTTGCTTGCCACTGTCGCGATTGAACGGTGCCACACCAACCAGCGCGGCGATCTGCCTGCGGCTGAGGCTGCCCAACTCAGGCAGCAAGCCCAGCATCGTGGCGCGCGTCAGCGAGCCAACGCCCGGAATGGCCTTCAAGAGATCGTCCTTGTCGCGCCACGCCGGCGAGGTGCGCAACGTGTGTGTCAGCTCGATGTCGAGCCGGTCGATGCGCGCGTCCAACCATTCGATGTGCTCACGCAGGCTCTCGCGCTGAACGCTCGATGCTCGCTGCAGGCGCAACTTCTCCTGCACCCGCATCTCGATGAGTTGGCGTCGCCGTGCCAAGAGATCACCCAACGCTCTGGTGTGCTCGTCGGGCAGTTCTCGCACCTGAGGACGAATGGCCGCCGCGAAGGCCGCCAAGATCATGGCGTCGATACGATCGGTCTTGGCCAGGCGGCCACAGGCCTTGGCGTAGTCGCGCACCTGCCGAGGATTGACCACGGCCACCGCAAGCCCTGCCGCCGCCAGGGCACTGGCAAGTTCAGTCTCGAGTCCGCCGGTGGCCTCCATCACCACCAGCGACGGCGGCTGAGTTCGCAATCGCTCGACAAGGCCAGCGATGGCCTCCTCGGTGTAGTCGATGCGAAGCGTGGGCCCCGCCAACCAAGCCACGTCCAACCAGGACTTGGCCACGTCGATGCCGACGAACGATTCAGGATTGCTCATTCAGGTACCCTGCCTTGCAAGAATCCGGGCTCACCAGGGCCCGATCAACTGTTCGGGTTACATGAATTCCCGACCCGACGTCCCGCGCTAACGTACGGGCTCTGTCGCCCAAGGCTTCAACGGACTGTCGGGTCGGCCAAAGCAGGCGCCGACGGCTCCTGCTCAACTAGCGATTCTTCTGCGGAATCGTTGGCTTGAACATACAAGGCGTCACACAGTGCCCTCGAACGACTCATCCGCCTCATGGAAACTGTATGCGCCTGCGCCTGACTGGGCCGCGCCCTCGCGACCAACGCGACCGGACTGGATCGCCGATATCGAGCAATCGGTCGAAATGGGAAGTCAGGACGAAGACGAATACGTAGAACTTACCGGTCTGGACATAGGCGAGTACAGGTGTTGCCTGCTACGCGGCTATCTCACCAGCCGTCTCGTTGTTGCCCGCTTCGAGAACATCCCGACAGGCGCCTACGTAGAAGCCTTCTTGGACACAGCGCGAAGGGAAGTAAGAATCCAGGACTGGCAGCCGCGAGAGAACTTAGCCTTCGCAGTTGCTCTCCCTTTGGCTCAGGCTCCAAGTTCACGGGTTGAACTCCTTCAAGTCCTTCGCGAGGCGTTTGGAGTCGTCCACCGCCTGGCCCAAGAGCATGGAAAGTCGTTCTAGCCGAGCGGTGACGCCTAACCCCTCACTCAAGCCGAGCCCCAACGGCAAGTCACCAGGCCCGGTCTGTGGCGCGCTACATTATCCACAGCCCGGGCCTGGCGCCTTCCCGCTGGTGCCGGCTTAGCTCGAACGTTAGGCCTCGGAATCTTGCAGCAGACGTCTCTCGACGGCCTCGGAACCCCAGGAGCGAAAATGTCACTCGACGAACACAAGCTTGCTTTCGAGGAACACAAGCACTTCCGAGATCGGTGGTGGCTTGAGGAAGGGATAGCCAATCAGCGCTTGAATTGGCTACTAACGTCTCAAGGCTTCTTGGGCGCCACTTATGCTTATCTCGTTAGTCAGACGCAGGCGAACAAGATTTCCACTGTTTTGCTAACTTCCCTGCCGTGGCTTGCTGCATTCTTGGGTCTAGTGGTACTGATCGGAATATTCGCAGCCTTTGAGTCTCAGGAAAAACTTCGGGGCAAGGCGCCGGCAGGCACATTTAGTGAAGAACGCCATCTTCAACTTTTTGGCAGGCTTGTCCCGCTCTTAATGGCAGCGGTTATAACTTTCGCTTGGGTAGTTCTCGGAATGAGCCAAATGACATAGAGCTCAGCTAGAACCATGCAACTGCAACTCGCCGAGGCCTAACCCCTCACTCAAGCCGAGCCCCAACAGCAAAGCGCCAGGCCCGCGGTACAGTGCAGTTCACCATCTGTACCGCGGGCCTGGCCCTTTCCTGTCGGGCCCGGCTTAGCTCGAACGTTAGGCGTCACACTGGAAGCGCCGCTATCGCAACGGATTCCGACGTCTTGCGGAACACCATTCCAGTCAGTGCGAGATTTGGATCAATGCAAAGCGCTGATCGAAGGGCCACCGAAAAGGACAAGAACCACTGGCAGGGCAATGGCGACTCCCACAACTGCAAGAGCGATAGCACGTTCAATCGGACGGCCGCCTCCGCCGCGCATCGGCGAACGACTTGAGGCGCCGAGTAGCACCGAGGACAAACGAATCAGCCAATTTGGAGACATTGCGACCTCACGTCACTGCACTGATGTAGGGTATCGGGGACGGAGGACCCGTGGTGTGAAGCTGGGGCGCTGGCTTGGCTCGAACACTTGAGGAACGTTAAAAATCTTGCGGATGCACAGTAACGAAGAGTGAGGCCTAACCCCTCGCTCAAGTGCCGAGCCCCAACAGCCGTGCACTTGGCCGGCGCGGCCGTGCAGTGCATCATCAGCCGCGCCGGCCAAGCGCCCGTCTGTCGGGCCCGGCTTAGCTCGAACGTTAGGCCATGCTTGGGAGCAGCGCCGTACTGCCTCAACACGGCTCGGCCTTGAGGCCTCGCCTCCATCGCCTCCGGCTATTTCTGAGTTCAGTTGCTCCGGTCAAAGTGCGGCTACTCGCGGCCCGGTCCGCCACTGTCCTCGCGGGCAGGAGCTGAAGTACCTGTGGCGCCCAATAAACAGCCCCGCATTGCCAACACGGCCGCGCCAGCGGTTGCCAAGTGCTTGGCGGTTCGTAGCTACGCCTCGCCTGCAAACCTCCGCGCGGCCTCCCGGCGGGCCTGGCCTAACCCTTCACTCAAGCCGAGCCCCAACAGCAAAGCGCTTGGCCCACGGCGCAGTGCAGTGCATCATCTGCGCCGCGGGCCAAGCGCTTTACTGTCGGGCCCGTCTTAGTTCAAACGTTAGGCGTCACATTCCTCGCAGCGAGGTGAATGGCACGCGTCGATCCTTCAGTTGGCCCGTCCAGAAAACGCTACGCCCACCTCAAAAGGTATCCCATGCGAACACTCTTGACTTGCTTCATTCTCGGAACCATGACCTGCTTCGCGCAGGCCAGCGACTCGGTGACCTCCAAGAAACAGTTCCTTCAATCAACTATGGAACTCCCTATACCTGATGGATGGAAGGCGCGCGTTCCTGTCTCCGCGATGACTCGAGGTATAGCGTTTTTGACGAAACAAGCAAAGGCAGACAGATCATATATCTTCTCGGAATACTACGATAAAACCCCCTATAACACCCAGGTGCGTTTCGAGCAGATTCCGGGAACCGACTCCGCGATAATGCAAAAGGATGACAAGACAGAGTGGGGTATCGGATATCACTTGGCAGACACAGAAGCAGGCATTCTGGTTATAACCATGATCGAATGCGATGGACTTCGAAGTGTAATGGGAAGACGCGGCCTTGAGATTAGAGGTCAATTGAAAGAAGTCGATGATCCTGGACGCACTATTCCCAATGACTGCGAGGTTCCCAGCCGCGCTAAATTATTTGAGCTTTTCGGCGAGTTAGCCGCCTTACCAGCAAACAGCAAGCGCAGACTGGGCGCACGGTTCAAGATCGACGCTGTTGACGAAAGCTATGTGCGTCGCAATCATCCGGGCGCACTGGGACTTGCTCCGTTAGACACCCCAAGGCCAACCGTCGATCCGACTTGTTCGTACAATATTCACAGAACGGGCGAGATTGCCAAGATAATGCGGGATGCGTTTTGCCGATAGAAATTCAATGTTATCAACCACTACCTGGAGTTGCAGAGAGTCATATCGTTTCCAAATTTGACCAGTGACGCCTAACCCCTCGCTCAAGCGGAGCGCCAACGGCAGGCCACCAGGCCCGGTCTGGCGGTACGCGGTACATTTTCGCCAGCCCGGGCCTAGCGTCCTGCCGTCGTCGCCCGCTTAGCTCGAACGTTAGGCCGCACGAAGACCCCACGCATGAAGCTCCTCGTCATCGCAGTTGTTCTGATGCTCGTCTTCTGGCAGGGGGCCACGAGGTACAAGCACAACCGTGCTGTTGCCGAAGCAAATGCAGCAGCGGAAAGCGGCGATCCGCTGCCCCCATACGTACCAAACACAAGCTCTGAGACGCTCAAGCGAAGCAAGTTTCAATGCGATGGGCGCACGCATTGCTCGCAAATGACGTCTTGCGCCGAGGCCACCTACTTCGTCCAGAACTGCCCAGGCGTCAAGATGGATGGCGATGGAGATGGAATTCCATGTGAGCGACAGTGGTGCTAGACCAAGCCCAAGTCAATGGTTGGCTCACGCAGGCAACGCCAAGTGCCCCGCAAGGTCTGGCCCTCAGGTTAGTCAAGAGTTGTTACGGTCGCCTTCCAGCAGTGCGGCCTAACCCCTCACTCAAGCCGAGCCCCAACAACCGTGCACTTGGCCGTCGCGGCTGTGCAGTGCATCATCAGCCGCGTCGGCCAAGCGCCCGTCTGTCGGGCCCGGCTTAGCTCGAACGTTAGGCAGCGCAAAGCGACTGTGCGGCGCTCGGCGCGTAAGGGCGCCTACGCCTTGAACGGGTTGAGCAGCGGCACGCCGAAAGACTTGAAGTCAGCTACGTTTCTGGTCACAACCGTCAGGCCATGAAGCTTAGCTGTTGCCGCAATCATGGCGTCCTCATACACCGTGTCGGACTTTCGATGCATCAGCTGGGCCCAAGCTCTGAAGGCCGCTGCATCCATCGGAAGCACGTTGTACGACGTAGCCACCAGCTCAAGCCAGGCTTCAATTTCCGCGGCCTTCGCCTCGTCCTGCTCGCGCGTCAGTTCAATGCCAACCTGAATCTCGCCTATGGTCACAGCAGAGAGGTGAAGCTGCGTGTCCTCGAGACCCGCAAACCATGCCAACACTGCACCATGAGGTTTCGGTTTGCGAAGTTCGGAAACGACATTTGTGTCAAGCAGATACATCGAGCTCACCTAGCAGGCATTGGTGCGCGCCTGCGAGCCTGGCCTCGGCTTGGAAGGGCAAGGTCGGCGCGTCCCTGGTCGGAGAGCAGGAGTTGCTTGAGCGAGGGCCGAGCCGCTGCCTTCAAGCGCCGCCACTCGTCCACGGGAACAAGCACCGCTGCCTCAGAGCCCCTCTTCGTCACCATCTGCGGCCCTTCGGCCAAGCAAGTCTCCAGGAACTCGCTGAACCGCGCCTTGGCGTCTTGGATAGGCCATGTTTGCATAGAGCACTCCACAGTGACTAGTAAGCTGACTAGTTTACCATCAGTCCGCGCAACGCTGCCTAACCCCTCACTCAAGCCGAGCCCCAACAGCAAAACACCGGGCCCGCGCTGCAGCCCATATCATAATCTGCAGCGCCGGCCCGGCGTTTTCCTGCCGGTGCCGGCTTAGCTCGAACGTTAGGCAGCACAGAAGCACTTTCGCGCCATCGTCCGGCCCACTTGGGTCCGCCCGTGCCGCTTCAATAGCTCTAAGAACAGGCAAGAATCGAGTGGAACAAGATCTGATCACCTGGCATATGGAAAATGGCACCCCAGAAAGCCAAGCGCTGTATGCGCACTTCCTCGAAATTCTGGACTCGATAGGCCCGTATTCCACTCATCCGGCGAAGACCACGATCACGTTCAAGGGTTCAAGGCGTGGCTTCTGCGGCGCGAACCCGAGGAAGGGCCTATTGGTTGGCTACTTCGACCTCATGCAAGCGCTCAAGCCTGACTATCGAATTCGATCCGTTTCCCCCTACACGAAGAAGCTCTTCGTTCACCACTTCCAGATCAAATCGAATGATGAGATGGATGCTGTGTTCAAAACCTGGCTTGTAGAAGCCTACGGCGTTGGCAACGGCGCCCACTTGAAGAAATGAAATGGCGGCCTTCGCCTCCGCAGTGCTGCCTAACCCCTCACTCAAGCCGAGCCCCAACGGCAAGCCGCCAGGCCCGGTCTGTGGCGGGGTACATTCTCCACAGCCCGGGCCCGGCGGCTTCCCGTCGGGCCCGGCTTAGCTCGAACGTTAGGCGTCGCAATTCACCCGGCAGGCGTCCCATCCGGAAGCTCAAGCACCATGTACTTGATCAAGACCGAGATCAAAGACACGCAGGCGAAAGCCTGGATCTTTGACCGTCAGAAGACCATGTACGGCGGGAAGCTCATCGCCAAGGGCGACACCGTCTTTGTCTTCGCGAGCGAGACCGAAGGAGGACTCGGACTCATTGCACGGGGAGTAGTCACAACTGCAGAACCAACTCCTCGGCGAGAAGGTGTTGAGCGGCAGACGCCGCGCGTCAATATCAAGGTCAAGTGCACGGACCAGGCCACGCGCCCGCTGGGACGAAGAGAGTTGAGGCCGTTCAATGACTGGGGCGACGGGCGCCCGGAGACAGAACTGAACTTCAAGTTCTACCGTCAAGCCACAAACAAGATTGGCCATCTCTCGGAGGAGGCTGCTGAGTTCCTGCAGTCCTTCTTCTGTGTCGCCGGGCCCGCCATGCGCGCAGCGACGCCTAACCCCTCACTCAAGCCGAGCCCCAACAGCCGTGCACTTGGCCGGCGCGGCCGTGCGGTGCATCATCAGCCGCGCCGGCCAAGCACCCGTCTGTCGGGCCCGGCTTAGCTCGAACGTTAGGCAGCACATGCCACCCACTACGTCCGTCCAGCTTGAGACAAGCCGCTACTCCTGGAAGCAGGGTGTCGGCGCGTTGTGCTTTTGACTCGTAACCAGCACTTTGGTTGGCTTCTTCGCGGCCATGCTGGGTGGCGAGCATGGATCAGTCGTGTTCATAGGACTAGGCTTCAGCGTAGGTATAGCGGGAGCACTGAGCCACAACATTCTGTTGGCGGCAACGAAGTACCGTTCTCTCAGCGGGCCAAGAAAGACTCTCACGCTGTGGTCAGGAACAATGCTTGCGCTTGTTGCTCTAGCGACCGTCGCCGCGACCAACTGGGATCAGCAGTATTCCAGTGCGCTCAAAGATGCCGTGGCGTTGGTCCTCTTGTACTGCGCAGTACCTGCACTTTTGGGTGCGCCAATCGCGGTGCACCTCGTCGAAAGTGCGGCCTAACCGCTCACTCAAGCCGAGCCCCAACAGCCAGGCACTTGGCCGTCGCGGCCGTGCGGTTCATCATCGGCCGCGCCGGCCAAGCGCCCGTCTGCTGGGTCCGGCTTAGCTCGAACGTTAGGCGGCACAGTCTCAGCTTGCGGTCTGCCCAAAGCTCAATCAACCCAGAAGCCCGTTCCCCAGGAGTACTCGCATGGTCATCGTTCTTGCGAAAGTCAGAGTGCGCACAGAGAACATGGCCGCGGCTCTTCAACTGAGCAAAGAACATGTCAAAAGGTCTCTTGCAGAGCCTGGTTGTGTATCGCACGCGGTCTATGAAGACCCGGAGCACGCAGGTCAGCTCGTCTTCGTAGAGGAGTGGGCCACCGAGGAAGCAATAAAGGTGCATTTCTTGGTGCCGGCGTCCGCCGTTTTCGTTAAGAGCCTCAGCGCTTTGGCCGTTGGTCGTCCGGTGTTCAAGTTGTTCACCGCCCACGAGCTTCCATTTCCTCAGCTCGGTGCGGCCTAACCCCTCGCTCAAGCGCCGAGCCCCAACAGGCGGGCACTTGGCCGGCGCGGCCGTGCATGTCTATCATCCTCCGCGCCGGCCAAGCACCCGTCTGTCGGGCCCGGCTTAGCTCGAACGTTAAGCGTCGCAAGGACCCCACTACCACTGGAGGCTTTCGTGAAGAAGACCCTCAACTTCTCAATCTTGATCCAAGCGCCGAAGTGCCTTGTCTGGGACACGATGATTGATCCTGAAGGGTACAAGGCGTGGGCTGGCGCATTCACAGAAGGCTGCTACTTCTCAGGCTCCTGGGCCAGCGGACAGAAGATTCAGTTTCTCGCCCCAGGCGGCGATGGAATGACAGCCCTTATCGAAGATAGTCGACCATACGAGCACATCGCCATACGTCACCTCGGTGAGGTAGTCGCAGGCATAGAAGACACCACGAGTCCGAAGGTCCTTGCCTGGGCGCCGGCGTACGAAAAGTACACCTTTGTCGATGCGGGAATCGATACGGAAGTCACTGTCAGCATAGACACGGCCCCTGAGTGGGAGAAATTCATGCTGGAGACATTCCCACAGGCATTGGGTTTGCTCAAGTCGCTCTGCGAAAACAAAGCGAAGAGCGACGCCTAACCCCTCACTCAAGCCGAGCCCCAACGGCAAGCCACCAGGCCCGGCCTGTGGCTTGCTACATTCTCCACAGCCCGGGCCTGGTGGCTTCCCGTCGGGCCCGGCTTAGCTCGAACGTTAGGCAGCGCAGAACGCGCTCCGCGACCTGTGCTTGCGGCTTCTGGTTATCGTAGATACACTATCCAAGTGCGTCTCACCTTTGATTCCGTCAAGCGTCAGAAGACTCTCCTTGAGCGAGGCCTTGACTTTGAAGACGCCGCGCTGGTCTTCGAAGGCATCACCATCGAGGTCGAAGACACGCGGAAGGACTACGGTGAGGTCAGGATAATCTGCTTCGGCCTGCTGGAAGGTCGTATGGTCGTTGTGGGGTACACGCCGCGTGGCCCGGTTCGCCACATATTCAGCATGCGAAAGGCAAATGAACGTGAGCAAACTCGTCTCGCGCCGTACTTCGGCCTCTGACCTTACCAAGGTGGATGCGCACAAGATCAAGGCGCATGAATACAGGGAGCTTCCTGAACTTACGGATGCCATGCTTGCGCGGGCAACGGTGAACAAGGGTGGTCGCCCGCGTTCAGAGAACCCGCGTCAACTCATCAGCCTTCGCCTGCCTCCGGAAGTCATTGAGCGTTGGCGCGCCACCGGCCCCGGTTGGCAAACCCGTATGGCAGAGCGGCTGGCCAAAGGGCCCGCTCCCCGCGCAAAAAGCGCCGCCTAACCCCTCACTCAAGCCGAGCCCCAACAGCCGTGCACTTGGCCGGCGCGGCTGTGCAGCGCATCATCAGCCGCGCCGGCCAAGCGCCCGTCTGTCGGGCCCGGCTTAGCTCGAACGTTAGGCCGCAGAAAACGAGTTCCCCAGTGCTCAGCCAGTGTCGAACAGCCCAACCCCAAGACTTCCCTGCCATCGGCAGGATGCTCGAGCTGTATCAGTACGAGCTATCTGACATCTGGGATCAAGAACTGAATGAGGCCGGCGAGTTTGGATATGACCTTTCGCGCCACATGGAAGGCAAGCGTTTCTTCGCTCACGTGGCTCTGGTGAATCAACACTTTGCAGGCGTTGCGCTCGTAGCGCCTGCAATAGTGACTCAGAAGGCAGGAAGCTGGATGGAGCAGTTCTTCGTTCTGAAGAAGTACCGCCGTGCGGGCCTTGGAAAGGAACTGGCCACGCACGTCATTCAAAGCCACCCGGGGGCCTGGGAAATTGGCCAAATGAATGCAAACCTGCCTGCCCAAGCCTTCTGGCGCAAGGTCATCTCTGGTCTAACCCAAGGCAACTTCACCGAGGTTCAAGTCACCGAGGGCTGGTGGCTGGGGGTCGTCCAGCGCTTCAGCTGCGCGACTGCGGCCTAACCCCTCACTCAAGCCGAGCCCCAACGGCAAGCCACCAGGCCCGCGCTACAGTGCAGGTGCATCATCTGCAGCGCGGGCCTGGCGTCCCACCGTCGGGCCCGGCTTAGCTCGAACGTTAGGCCGCACAAAACGAACTTCGCCGTCTCTCATGCCATCCCTGAATACCGTCGAGTCGTTCGTCAACCTGGTGGAGCGCGGGGAGACCGTGGAAGCCATGGCCCGCTTCTACGCTGAGCACGCCTCGATGCAGGAGAACGCGGCTCCGCCGCGAGTGGGTAAAGCCGCGCTCATCAAACACGAAGAAACCGCTCTGGCTTCAATCGCGAGCATGAAGGCAACATGCGTCCGCCCAATCTTCGTCACGGGTGACTTCGTAGTCATACGCTGGATCTTCGAGATTGAAGACAAGAAGGGCAAGACCGTAAGGTTTGAAGAACTGGCCCACCAGCGCTGGGAAGGGGAGCTCATGGTTCAAGAGGAGTTCTTCTATGACCCGGCTCAACTCAAGTAGCCCAGGAGTTCAGGGCGGGCAGCGCAGCGGCGGTCGCAAAAGTGCGGCCTAACCCCTCACTCAAGCCGAGCCCCAACGGCAAGCCACCGGGCCGGCGCTACAGTGCAGGCCTGCTTTTACTGCAGCGCCGGCCCGGTGCCTTCCCGCTGGTGCCGGCTTAGCTCGAACGTTAGGCCGCGCAGTTGCCACTTCCATGTTCATCCTCGCCTGTCATTTGACGCATGCTCTCTAGGTTCAGGAACATGACCTCGCTGAAGAAGCAACTGTTGCATCAGCTTCAAGGCCTGGAAGGGCTACAGGCACTTCCGTCAAAGGTTGCTGGAGGTACTGCACTCTTATACAAGGGCAAAGAGTTTGCGCACTTCCACAATGACAACGAGATTGATCTGCGTCTGACGAAGGAACTGATCAAGAGCATGGGGTTGAGCCATCCTCCTAGGTCTGCTTTTCACCCCACAAGAGCAGCGTCATCGAACTGGATCGAGGTGCGCTTCCACACTTCGGAAGAAGTCGCTGCCGCAGCCCAGCTTGTGCGTCAGGCTGTAGCAAAGCTATGAGAGCCCGCTTCGCGCCTGGCCAGCGCGCGCTCAAGTGCACAGCTCCTCAACCAGCGCGGCCTAACCCCTCGCTCAAGCGCCGAGCCCCAACGGCCGTTCGCTCGGCCGGCAAAGGCCAGCATGTCTATCATGGCCTTCGCCGGCCAAGCGCCCGTCCGTCGGGCCCGGCTTAGCTCGAACGTTAGGCGTCACACGGGCATCCAGCAATCACCTAGGAAGCTTGTCAACCTGCGACAAACGATGAACATGCAAGTCGGAATGCTTTCGGAGCGGCAGGTCAAGATTCTTGAAGCTCTCTTGGTGGGAAAGAGCCCAGATGTCATCGCACAAGAGGTAAGGCTGAGCGCCTCGAACCTTCGTGTTCAGTTCTCGAAGCTCAAAATTCAATACCGCGTCGAGACCCTTGCGGAAGTACTGGAAAAGTACAAAGCAGGCACGACACCGGATCCGTGGGTAGATTCAAAGCCACCAAAAGAGCATGATGGCTGCCACTAGCTGCGACAAGGACAAGAGGTGCTCAAGGAGTTCCAAAGCCGCGCACGCCACTAAGAAGAGATGGAGCCCACACCCATGATGGCAACACTCTTAGGAGGAGTTCTCAACTTAACTCTCCGCACCAATCACACTTGGCAGCACGCGAAGAGTGACGCCTAACCCCTCACTCAAGCCGAGCCCCAACAGCCGTGCACTTGGCCGTCGCGGCCGTGCAGTGCATCATCGGCCGCGCCGGCCAAGCGCCCGTCTGTCGGGCCCGGCTTAGCTCGAACGTTAGGCCATGC
Source organism: uncultured beta proteobacterium (assembly GCA_963750785.1). Classification (GTDB taxonomy): domain Bacteria; phylum Pseudomonadota; class Gammaproteobacteria; order Burkholderiales; family Burkholderiaceae_C; genus Rubrivivax. Next base: position 259,769 of record CAVVSC010000035.1, read on the forward strand.
TTGGGAGCAGCGCCGTACTGCCTCAAAACGGCTCTGCCTTGAGGCCTCGCCTCCGTCGCCTCCGGCTACTTTAGAGTTCAGTTGCTCCGGTCAATGTACGGCTACCCGCGGCCCGTTCCGCCACCGTCCTCGCGGGCAGGAGCTGAGGTACCGGTGGCTCGCAGTGAACAGCCCTGCTTTGCCAACGCGGCCGCGCCTGCGGTTGCCAAGTGCTTGGCGGTTCGTAGCTACGCCTCGCCTGCAATCCTCTGCGCGGCCTCCTCGCGGGCATGGCCTAACCCTTCACTCAAGCCGAGCCCCAACAGCAAAGCACTTGGCCCACGGCGCAGCGCAGTGCATCATCTGCGCCGCGGGCCAAGCGCTTTACTGTCGGGCCCGTCTTAGTTCAAGCTTTAGGCCGCACATTGAAGCTTCGTCTGTTCGTTGTCGTGCTGATCATTCTGTGCAGCTCGCACGCTTTCGCAGGAAAGGCCACGCCTGTCACCGTGGCAGGTCTGGGAAAAGCGAAGTTCGGGATGACTCTCGAGCAGCTCAACCGAGCGTTCGGCGAGAAGTTCACGACCCCATCGGAAGCAGATGAAAAGTCCTGCTTCTATGTGACGCCAAGATCTCTAGCCGGTGCGAGGCTGATGATCGAGGATGGAAGGCTCACGCGCATTGACATCAGGTCGCGCCGCTTTACTACCAGTGATGGTTTGGGTACGGGGGTCGATCGGCTCACCATAAAGTCAAAATACGGATCAAGACTCATTGACGAACCGCATCACTACACAGGTCCTGATGGGCGCTACCTCACGCTGGATTTGAACGAATCAACATCTGTGCGCTTCGAGATCAGTGACGAACGGGTAAACCTCTGGTACGTTGGTCGCAAAGAGTCTGTTCAATACGTCGAGGGCTGCCTGTAGTGCGGCCTAACCCCTCGCTCAAGCGCCGAGCCCCAACAGCCAGGCACTTGGCCGGCGCGGCCGTGCATGTCTATCATCGCCCACGCCGGCCAAGCGCCTGTCTGTCGGGCCCGGCTTAGCTCGAACGTTAGGCCTCACAGGAAGCGCCTACGAAATCTCAATCCACTGAGACCCGTCTCACCCTAGCAACTGAAGCTAAATGGCAATCGACACGAGCGGCAAGTGGTGGAAGGGCTCGGAAGGGCAAGACCTCGATGAGTATCTGCGCGCGCTCTCCGAGGGCGGCTACGCAGTCACAGACTTCAGTCTCTCGAAATGCACATGCGGATCTGAGCAGTTCACACTGGAATTTGAACCCGACGAAGGTGTGGCCAGGAGGATCTGTGCTTCCTGTTCGCAAAGCCACTACTTGTGCGGCAGTGAAGAGTTCTGGTCGCCCGACCTGAAGCCAAAGACCTACAAGTGCATCACTTGCAAGACCAAGACTGCAAACCTGGGCGTTGGTTTTGCCCTGTACGAAGATCGGACCGCAGTTCACTGGCTGTATGTTGGCCAGCGCTGTACCAAGTGCGGGATCCTCGGTTCCGCCGTGGACTGGAAGGTCGGCTATGAACCGTCGCTGCACCTGCTCAGTGAGGCCTAACCCCTCACTCAAGCCGAGCCCCAACGCCAGGCACTTGGCCGGCGCGGCTGTGCAGTGCATCATCAGCCGCGCCGGCCAAGCGCCCGCCTGTCGGGCCCGGCTTAGTTCGAACGTTAGGCCGCATGACCACACTTCCCTTGCTCTCCTGCCGTGAAGTCTCAGCCACTGAGGATCTTGCCGCGCTCACGCAGCTCCTTCGGTCTGCGTATGCCCCTCATGCAGCAAGTGGTCTGCGCTATTGGGCAACTCATCAGTCTGTAGAAGACACGGCCAAACGCCTTGCATCCGGTCGAGGCTTTGTAGCGGAGTTGAATGGAGCGATCGTCGCTACAGTGACTCTCAAAGCGTCTGAGCCTGGGTCCCCGGTCGCGCTCCTTCGCGAACCCCACACCTGGTCCTTTGGTCAGTTTGCCGTCGCGCCTGAGCACAAAGGCAAGGGATTCGGAAGGCAAATCCATGACTTCGCGCTCCTCTATGCCGCCACGCATGGCTGCACCAAGATGGCTCTACACACGGCACAACCAGCAACGTCCCTCATAGCCATGTATCAGTCTTGGGGCTACGAGCCGGCAGGCACCTGTGACTGGCGGCCTCACACAAACTTTCTCAGCGTGCTCATGTCAAAGCCGCTCGCGTCGGCGCAGCGTGCGAATGCGGCCTAACCCCTCACTCAAGCCGAGCCCCAACAGCCGTGCACTCGGCCGGCGCGGCCGTGCAGTGCATCATCAGCCGCGCCGGCCGAGCGCCCGTCTGCTGGGCCCGGCTTAGCTCGAACGTTAGGCCATGCTTGGTCGCAGCGCCGTACTGCCTCAACACGGCTCGGCTTTGAAGCCTCGCCCCTGTCGCCTCCGGCTACTTCTGAGTTCAGTCGCTCCGGCTGCATCTCGGCCTCTCTCGGCACGGTCCGCGTCGGCCTTCGCGGGCACAGCCAAGCAGTGCAGCACACAGGAACACACTTGCTTTGGCTACGCGGCCGCGCCAGCGGTTTCCAATTGCCTGGCGGTTCGTAGCCACACCTCGCCTGCCAACCTCCGCGCGGCCTCCCGGCGGGCCTGGCCTAACCCTTCACTCAAGCCGAGCCCCAACAGCAAAGCACTTGGCCCGCGCCGCAGCGCAGTGCATCATCTGCACCGCGGGCCAAGCGCTTTGCTGTCGGGCCCGTCTTAGTTCAAACGTTAGGCCTCACCAGAGTGCGTTTTCCGCTGCATCACCTGCTACTTCAAGCCGCCCTTGCTTCGCTCTGGTCAGCCGTGGCTGTGGCACAGGTAGTGCCGCCAGAATCCCCTGGCTCCTCCCCTACTCCCGCCACCAAGGCTGCCGAGGCGGCAGCGAAAGCCAAGGCTATCGCCGAGTCAAGTCTTGGCAAGTGCTTCAGCAAGCCGCCTGAGTACCCGAAGGAAGGGCTTCGCCAAAACCTTGAAGGTCGCACTTTGGTTACGTTCCTGGTTTCCGCTGGAGGCGTCACAACTGAGCCATCAGTCTTTCGCTCCAGCGGGCATCCAGTGCTGGACCATGCAGCCTTGAAGCATCTCTCCTTGTGCTTGGCGCAGTTTGGAAATACTGGGTCGGCATCGCTTCCGCACGGGCGTTTCGTTCTGCCAATGGTCTGGCGCATCGAGTGAGGCCTAACCCCTCACTCAAGCCGAGCCCCAACAGCAAGCCACCGGGCCGGCGCTACAGTGCAGGTCTTCATTTTCTGCAGCGCCGGCCCGGCGTCTCGCTGTCGGTGCCGGCTTAGCTCGAACGTTAGGCGTCATGAACGGCATCACCTTCCGCGTCGTAGACCAATTCCCAGAACCTGAGTTCTCGTCACTCGTGGACGATGCGTTTTCTGACTACGAGGAATCAGCGCTGCTGTCTGAGGTCAGCGCAGCGGAAGCAGCCGCCCGATCTGGGACAACTGCTGCATCCTCCGAAGGAGCAATCCGCATCGGGGCCTTTCGGGGCGAGAGGTTGGTCGGCTGGACCTACGCCAACCCAGAAGGTTCTAACCTTCTGTACATGGTGAACTCAGGTGTTGCACTGGCCGAGCGTCGAACAGGCATCTACTCAGAGCTGGCGCGCATGGTCATTGAGGAAGCCAAGTCACGCGGCTACTCCTTCATATGGTCCCGGCACGCGGCGAACAACAACGCAGTCATCGTCGCAAAGCTCCAGCTAGGCTTCTTCGTTTCGGGCTTTGAGTACTCGGAGGTCTATGGCCCGCTGGTGCGCCTCACCTACTTGCTACAGGAGAAGCGGCGTCAGCTCTACCAGACGCGAGCCAAGCCCATTCGCCGGCTCAGGCAGCAATGACGCCTAACCCCTCGCTCAAGCGCCGAGCCCCAACAGACGGGCACTTGGCCGGCGCGGCCGTGCAGTGGCATCATCGTCCGCGCCGGCCAAGCGCCCGTCTGTCGGGCCCGGCTTAGCTCGAACGTTAGGCGTCACCACCGGAGCTCGCGGATGCTCAAGCAGTACGAAGAGATCTCAGTCCTCGAACAAGGCGACGACGGTGCCATCGTCTCAATACGAGGACAGGATGGACCTGCCGTACTGCTTGGGCCCACCTACCTGGGTCATCTCCAGCAGATCGCAGTGAAGGCCGCGGACGGCTCCGAGAAAGCGATGAGACTCCTTCTCTTGGAGATGGGAACGCTCCTTGGCACTTACAACGAAACCTGCAACAAGTTCTATGGTTCGGAGCCAGGTCCAAAGCAGTTGGCTACAGTTCTTGAAGAACTCAAAGAACTGAGGAGACAACTGAGCAGCATGTGAGCATGCAGCCGAGAACAATGGCTGCCTGACCAAAGGCAGGGCACGTAGCCCAAGTAGCTCCGCACCAAGCGCCATAGCAAGAGTGACGCCTAACCCCTCACTCAAGCCGAGCCCCAACAGCAAAACACCAGGGCCGCGCTACAGTGCAGTTCATCATCTGCAGCGCGGCCCTGGCGTTTTCCTGCTGGTGCCGGCTTAGCTCGAACGTTAGGCGTCGCATGGCCCCACATGCTCGACGCCAGCGCTGATGCGAGCTATCGTCCACCCTGCACCGAAGCCAAACTTCAATGGGGCGAGCATGAGTCTCACGAATAAGGAAATGATTCTGGCTCTAGAGGCACACCTGTCGAAGGTCCAGCACATTTACGCAGCCCCGAAGTCAAGAAGCGAGTGGCTTGCCGACGCGGATCAGGCGATAGCCGAGTTTCTGAAGCTGAAGACTCTGTATCCAGGTCAATTTCCTGGTTGCGGACTAGAGGCAACGCTGGAGTGGCGAAGGCTCGTCGAGCATGATCAATCCACAACAACTGATTGCGAGCACCTCTTTCACTACGCAATGACGAACAAACACAGGGGAATGCCTTGGCGTCAGCTTGCCGACGACCTAGCGCGCTGGATGTACTCAAACGGGCACACTCGAGCCTTAGCACTCAGCCACAATGTGGTTCAGATTCAGGCCATGCTGCTGCAAGCAAAGAGCGACGCCTAACCCCTCACTCAAGCCGAGCCCCAACAGCCGTGCACTTGGCCGGCGCGGCTGTGCAGTGCATCATCAGCCGCGCCGGCCAAGCGCCCGTCTGTCGGGCCCGGCTTAGCTCGAACGTTAGGCCTCATAGCCGACGCTGTACACGCCTCCTGCAGAGCGTATTGCAGACGACTGATGTGGACCACCCGCAAGGCGGAGACCCAGAATCGACACGAACACACACATCGCCCGCCTACAGAAGCACTCAGAGGTGAGCTCTCATTTGGCAGGCCTTGATGACGAAACCCTCACGGGCTTCCTTCAGAGATCAAGCGCTGGGAAGGACGGCTTCGGAGGACGGACAACTCAACTTGCGGTCGGAAAATTGAGGGTCTTCTGCAAGTTGATACCGCTAACCATCCTCGAAGCTCAGCCCGAGAACTACAAGTCGACTGCAAATATTTTTCGACTACCGTCTTACTATCAATACGGAATCGGCTCAGTGGGGTTCGGCGCATGGCGCGAGCTTGCCGCGCACGCGTTGGCTTCAGACTGGGTGGCCAGCGGCAAGCAAGAACAGTTTCCGCTGATGCATCACTGGCGAATCGTCAAGTTACCTGGCGTTGCATCGGTCGAATCGGAGGCAGATGAATACCTTACTCATGCCGCGGCACGTGGCAATGACGAATCTGCCATACGAGAACGCCTGGTCTCGCTTCGGGCTTCAACAAGTCACATCGCCATCTTCTCAGAGCACTTCCCAAAGACTTTGTCAGAATGGTTAGTTGAGGAACTCCAAAGAGATACCCATTCTGCTAGCGCTGCAATCTGGTTCACGGAGGAAAAGGCGCGTGCAGTCCTTGACTTCATGCGAAGTACAAATTTCGTGCACTTTGATGCCCATCTAAGCAACATTTTGACCGACGGAACTCGCCTTTACTTTGCAGACTTTGGATTGGCGCTGCACGATTCCTTCGACCTCACACACGATGAGCGAAGCTTCCTTACTCGCCACAACGAATATGACAAGGTGCGCTTTGCTTCCTCTATGGTGCACACCATCTGCCGCGCGATGCCTGGCGAAGAAGGGTGGAGCCTGAAGCTCTCAAACGCAGACCTGCAAGCCAAATCACTTCCGTTGGCCGCGACCGCCGCTCTGCAGAGATATGCGGTCGCCGCGAAGTACATGGGACAGTTCGCACAGGCTCTGATCAACACCAACAGACACGCAGCGTTTGCGCCACCTCCAGAGGCATTGCTTTGAACGACGAAAGGCGCCCTTGCAAGCCGTAGCCCAATGAGGCCTAACCCCTCGCTCAAGTTGAGCCCCAACGGTGGGCCACGCGGGCCAGGTCGGCGGTACCTTGTACATTCTCGCCAACCTGGCCCGCGCGTCCCACCGCTGGTGCCAACTTAGCTCGAACGTTAGGCCCCACCAAAATGCTCCTGGCGATGCATCCCTTGCTCTTCTGATACTCCTGGCTTCAATTCAAATCCGTCGTGGCCCAGTCTGAGCGAGTGCACAGTAAGCAATGACTACCTACAAGCAGAACCTTCTCATCTGGTGCGGCATCTACGCCGCATTCTTCCCGCTCGCTTATCTGGCCATAGAGGTATCAAATTCGTTTCTGCTCGGCTTGGTGCTGCTGCTCGTAGGGGCCAATCGCATGCTGAGTGAAGTTCTATGTTCCAAGTGCAGTTATCAAGTCAATCTCCCTACTGAGTCAGAAGGCAGATTCAGTATGCCGCCGGGCCCATTCAGGAACGTCTGCCCCACCTGCCAACACGACCTGACTCTTCCGTGAGCTCCCGCGGCCAATGAATGGCGAGAACAAGCATCCACGCATTGGCAAAGTAGGGCCTAACCCCTCGCTCAAGCGCCGAGCCCCAACAGCCGCGCACTTGGCCGGCGAGGCCGCGCGGTGCCATCATCGTCCTCGTCGGCCAAGCGCCCGTCTGTCGGGCCCGGCTTAGCTCGAACGTTAGGCGCCGCAAATGCACGACATTCGATCAGTCGCGCGTCTTCCAGTAATTGGGGCGTCGGTGCTGGTGAGCGACGGCAAGCACGGTTGCCAATTGTCCGTTTAAGTCGTAACGCACCGTGTACGGAAATTTACCCAGCACATGAAAGTGAATGCCGTCTTCGTCTGCAGGCCACATGTCAGCGCGCTCGGCCAAACCGTCAATCGCGTCAAGAACTTGCACGCGAAAGGCATCTGCTGCAATCGGACTGCGCTCGAAATACCAGAGGAATGCCTCGCGGAACTCCCGCTCAGCTTCAGACAAGACCTCGACTATGAACCGAATCACATTGCGCTCATGCGCGCACGAACCTCGGACCAGGGAGCACCTTGCGCCACCCCGGCACGCAGATCAGCCCGTCGGCGCAACAGCTCTGCGCGCCAAGCACCCGCCACCGAACTCTCGTCGCTGTTCTCCAAGCTGTCTATCAGCGCGGCAGCCACAGCGGAACGCTCCTCGGCGGAGAGCCGGAGAACGTCCTCGAGTAAAAGGTCAATTCGAGCATTCATGAGGCAAAGCATAGCACTCAGCACGCCAAAAGCGGCGCCTAACCCCTCGCTCAAGCGGAGCGCCAACGGCAGGCCACCAGGCCCGGGCTGGTGGTACGCGGTACATTTTCACCAGCCCGGGCCTGGCGTCCCACCGTTGGGTCCCGCTTAGCTCGAACGTTAGGCAGCACCAAAATCGGGTGCGCTCGCATGTAGAGCCTTCAAACTCGCACAACACACATGCCAATGATTGACATCACGGTTGTCGAGCCAGCCGAGGGGAACCTCAGGTCAAGCCTCGCACGTGAAGCAGCTGATGCGCTGGGCCAAGTGTTTGAGGCAAGTCCAGGCACCGTATGGGTCAGAGTCCACGTCCTTCCAGCTCAGCACTATGCCGAGAACAACACTGAACAAAGCAATACACCAAGGCCAGCTTTCGTAACGGTGTTGCAAGCAGTTCCCGAGAGCGGCGAGGCCGCGCAAGAACAGACCAGAAGGGTAAGCCAAGCAATTGCCAGGGTCTTGGCTACATCGCCGGGCCTGGTACACGTGGAGTACGCACCCGCAGCAAGGGGCCGTCTCTTCCTTGGTGGCCACTTGGTCTGAGCCGAGAGTCCCTGCGCCGAGCAAGCAGGTGCTGCCTAACCCCTCGCTCAAGCGCCGAGCCTCAACGGCGGGCCGCCAGGCCCGCAGTACAGTGCAGTTCATCATCTGTACCGCGGGCCTGGCGTCCCACCGCTGGGCCCGGCTTAGCTCGAACGTTAGGCATCAGAAGGCACCTCCCGCAGCATGCGCTATGTCGTCGTTGGAACCAGCGGTTCGGGCAAGACCGCCTTCGCGCGGTCCGTTGCTGAGGCGATGAAGGTCCGATACATCGAGCTGGACGAACTTTACTGGGCTGAGAACTGGACGCCTCGGCCGACGGAAGAGTTTGCAGAGGCTGTCATGAAGGCAACGCATGGAGAACGCTGGGTAGTAGACGGCAACTACAGTGTCGTACGAAGCGTTCTGTGGCCGAGAGCAACGCATATCGTCTGGCTCAACTTCAGCCGCGGCATCGTGTTCTCGCGCATCTTGTGGCGCACAGTGAAGCGTTCTGTACTGCGCCAGCGGCTCTGGCACGGGAACCGCGAGTCAATCCGCAAATCCTTCCTCTCCCGCGAGTCCATCCTCCTGTGGTCCTTGAGCACCTATGCCAAGAATCGGGTCAAGTACGCCAAGCTGCGCCAAGAGCCAGAATTCGCACATCTTTCATGGGTCGAGCTCAGCAACCCGAAGCAAGCCGAAGACTTCATCGCGAGGCTCGCGCGGACTGATGCCTAACCCCTCGGTCAACCGGAGCGCCAACGGCAGGCCACCAAGCCCGGGCCGGTGGTACGCGGTACATTTTCACCGGCCCGGGCTTGGCGTCCCGCCGTCGTCTACCGGTTACCTCGAACATTAGGCCACACGACAACCATGCGCCCACTCCACCTCACCGTTGGACTTACCGCTGCAATCGTATGTGGCCTCGCTAGCCCAGCCGCAGCGGAAGACTTTGGCACCGTCTCATACGGCAGTGGGAAATGGTTCCAGACTGGTATCTACAAGCCCAAGTTGCTGGCTGAGCTACCAACTGCGGGAACTGAGCCTTTCTTGGTCATTGCTGGCTATGGCTGCCATGAATGCGACATCAATTTCAGCGTCTACATCCACTCGCCCGAACAAGGGCCCATGGCTGAGGGAGAACGCTCTCCGCGCTACACATATCCTGGTCAGTACCGGCACTACATGACACAGGCTCTGGTTGAGTCAGTACGCATGTTCGTAGGCCGCTGCACGCCGGGCCGCGAACATAGCGTAGTTTGGTTCCAAAATACAAGACTCGCCTCCGGCAAGTGGCATCGCAGCACCTTCCTGGCTAGTGTTGTCGGTAGCAGTCTCGTCACCTCCCGTCAGCCGCCGCAGAGCGTCAGCCTCAAAGCTGCGCGAAGCGCCGTCGCACTCAGGCAATGCCAAGAGGTGTCAGGGCAAAGCTTCACCACTGAGCCGTAAGAGTGCGGCCTAACCCCTCACTCAAGCCGAGCCCAAACGGCAAGCCACCGGGCCCGGCCTGTGGCTTGGTACATTCTCCAAAGCTAGGGCCCGGCGTCTCGCCGCTGGTGCCGGCTTAGCTCGAACGTTAGGCGTCAAATTTAGCCAGTGGAGGCACTCGATGCCTGCGGAACAACCAATCGAATTCCAGTCTGAGGGCGCAACGCTCAGAGGGGTTCTGATCACCCCAGACGACAACTCCATGCAGAGTCCGGTTGTCGTCATGGCTCACGGCACCTCTGCCACCATTCAGATGGTAGCAATCGAGTACGCCAGAGCCTTTGCTCGAGCAGGGCTCGCTGTGCTGATTTATGACCACAGGAACTTCGGTAGCAGCGGCGGAGAACCTCGCTGCGAGATCAACCCCTGGGTGCAGTGCCGTGGCTACCTCAGCGCCATAGACTTCGCTCTCGGGTTACCGCAGGTGAACCCCAGCAAGTTGGCGCTATGGGGCGACAGCTACACGGGCGGTCAGGTCGTCGTCGTGTCCGCGTGCGATGCGCGCGCAAAGGTGATCGTCGCTCAATGCCCCGTTTTCGGCGCCAGCCCGCCAAGTTCGCCTCCGAGCCTTGAGGCGATGCAGCAGATTCAGTCCACCCTTCACACAGGCAACGTCCAGGGCACCCCTGACACAACGACTGGCCCGATTTCTGTCGTCTCACCCAGCCAGCTGGCCTATCGGTCTCTGCTCGCCCCGATACAGGCATTCCGCTGGTTCATCGACTACGGAGGTCGCCCGGGGTCCGGGTGGATCAACGAAGCAACGCGCGTACTGCCACCAACCCCGGTTCTCTACAGCCCGTTCCTGTGCGCGCCGTACGTTCAGGCAAAGGTACTGTTCATGGTCGCGCCTGAAGACGAGATGGTTCATGCCAACTACGGCGTAGCTCGGCAGGCCTACAAACTCATCCCCACCGAAAAGCACTGGTACGACATCCGTGGTGGTCACTTTGACCTGCTCTACCACCCGGGGGAACGCTTCAACGAAGCAGCCGATGTTCAAGCCCAATACCTGTGCACCGCGCTTGACGCCTAACCCCTCGCTCAAGCGGAGCGCCAACGGCAGGCCACCAGCGCCCGGCCGGCGGTACGCCGTACATGTTCGCCGTCCGGGCGCTGGCATCCTGCCGTCGTCGCCCCCTTAGCTCGAACGTTAGGCGTCGTGAACCACCGTTCTGTCACCCTCCCCGTAGCCACCGCAGCACTCCTTGCGCTTTCGACGCTGGTCACTGCTGGGGATGGCAGCCAATACACCTCTTTCGGTCCGTTCCGTTTAGGCAGTACGACGCTGGCAAAGCTACAGGAAGAATTAGGAACTGTGACAGTCGTCCACACTGGCGACGCTGGCGACACCCTGTACACGATCTGCTATCGAAACTCTGACTCGGCAATTCTGTTCATGGCCGGTGAACTGGATGGGCCAAGACATAGCCTTGGTGGCATAAGGCTCGCAGCCGGGGTCCAGAGGCCGCCTTGCAGCAAGTGGCCAGCGACGACGGCACGGCCTATTGATTCCATTGGTGGGCTGAGACTTGGCATGAGTCGTTCACAGGTCAAAACACGTCTCGGCGAAACCAAAGATGAAGGACCAACTACTCTGCGGCAAACCTTCGAGAGCAGGCAGCGGATGAGCACCGAGCAAATCAGGCGCCTACCTCCTGCGGCGCAACAGCAGATCAAGATTGGCGCGATCGAGCCCTACTTCTACGTGTTTGTGGCTGTGACAGTCCGCTTCACAGGCGACGCGGCAAGTGAAATCGAAGTTTGGAAGTCGGCCACGTGGTGAAAGCGACGCCTAACCCCTCACTCAAGCCGAGCCCCAACAGCCAGGCACTTGGCCGTCGCGGCTATGCAGTGCATCATCAGCCGCGCCGGCCAAGCGCTCGTCTGTCGGGCCCGGCTTAGCTCGAACGTTAGGCGCCGCGAGCCGGTAGATCTACGATCCCCAGAGTTTTGGCCGAGAGCTCGTTGCAACGCGAGCGTGAGCCGAACAGGCTCGGATTGCTGCGTAGACATTGAATCCACTGGAGCCTTCATGCGCCGCAACCCCATTCTTCGTGCGTTCCTGTCACTGCTTTGGTTAGCCTCCGCAGCCACCGCCGCTACCAATTCGGTGAACGACCAGTTCTCTGCCATGAGCCCAGACGACCGCGGCCAGCAAATCTCCACAATGCTCTCCACTCGGGGGCAGGCTTGTTCCTCGATTCGCCGCGAGATGTACCAAGGCCAACTACCAGACGGCCTCGCACTTTGGTCGTTCAGCTGCTTCGCTGGTTCTGACTACCAACTGGTCATCCTTCCTGACGGTGACATCAGGCTCATTCCATGTGCGGATGTGGCCAAGAACTCCCAGCTGTTGGCCTGTTTCACCCAGGTTCCGGGCAAGCATTAGCCGGCTAGGCTTGCTAGCGTCAGCGAGGCGGCGCCTAACCCCTCGCTCAAGAGCCGAGCCCCAACGGCCGTGCACTTGGCCGACAAAGGCCATCATGTCTATCATGGCCTTGACCGGCCAAGCGCCCGCCCGTCGGGCCCGGCTTAGCTCGAACGTTAGGCGTCGCAGTTCCAGCTCTCAGCACTTCTGGGGAGACCAGTTCGCACCGTCCGTTGCGCACACGAGTCAGTAGGCATAGCGTTGGTCATCTCGCTTCAAGGAAGAAGGAGTCCGCCGTGGGAACACCGAACGACACAGCACGTCTGAACAATCTGATCGCCATATGGAAGGCCTACCGCGCAACGGTACCGGAGCCGAATCGCTACGAACAGATCGCGAGTGATCTATACAAAGTCAGGAATCCAGAATGGCGGGGGAACCCTCCCTTGTCCGCATGGCCGCAGCACCTTCTGGATCCTGACGACTCGATGTTGGCCGCCGTTGAGCACTACTTCCTCTGCCGCGGATGGGTTGGCTCGGGCAAATACCCCGCGTGGCAAGTTCAGGCGATGAATATGATTTATGACACAGGCAAGATGTTGGGAGTCACCCCGCGACACAACCCCAACAGGCCCACCTCACCTCTCACCGCCCTCCAAATGGCGGCAAAAGTTGCTGGTATCCGCGACGGTAGCGCGGACTTGATCAAGTCTGGCAAAAGCGCACCCTTGATGGCAATGCCTCCGAAATACTATTGAACAGTGCCGCGAACCTTGGTCACCGCCGAAGCGACGCCTAACCCCTCACTCAAGCCGAGCCCCAACGGCAAGCCACCAGGCCCGGTCTGCGGCGCGCTACATTCTCCACAGCCCGGGCCTGGCGTCTTGCCGCTGGGCCCGGCTTAGCTCGAACGTTAGGCCCCGCAATCGCACTGTCCCCGCACACGGAGACTTCATGTTTGACCACGTCAAGCTCGGTGTCAGCAACTACGAGGAAAGCAAGAACTTCTTCCTCAAGGCACTTGAACCACTGGGCATAGCAGTTGGGTCGGAAGGTTCACCGTCATACGGCGTGGAACTCTACGTTCCAAACGTCAAGGCAACACTTTGTCTCTTCCAGACAGAGGAAAAGCCAGCACACCTTCATCTTGCCTTCGCGGCTGAGAGCCGTCAGCAGGTTGAGGACTTCTATCGGGCAGCTTTAGCTGCAGGTGCCAAGGACAATGGTGCTCCAGGCTTGCGTCCTCAGTACAACGCAACCTACTTCGCAGCCTTCGTCATTGGTCCAGATGGCCACAACATTGAACTGGTCTGCCACGCGCCGTGAGGTGAGTCAGTTGCAGGGGGCGGCTGCACCGGGGTCTTGCAGCGCCACACCCGCAAGTGCGGTCGGGCTTGGCCTCTGCCCGAAAGCGGGGCCTAACCCATCACTCAAGCCGAGCCCCAACGGCAAGCCACCAGGCCCGGTCCGTGGCGCGCTACATTCTCCACAGCCCGGGCCTGGCGGCTTCCCGCCGGGCCCGGCTTAGCTCGAACGTTAGGCCGCAGAAATTAGCATGGCCTCCTACGTAGCCGTCTTGAGCGTCTGCGCGACTACAGTTGGAGCCACCAAAATCTCACACCGATAGTTCAAGATGATCATCCGAAAGAGTCAAGTTTCTGCAGACAGGTCCGAGCGTGAGTCGTTCGGAGTCACAGACACCCTGCAGCTGTCGGCAGCAGGAGGCATTTCTCAGTACACGGCCTTCGTGCAGTCCCTGCATCCCGGCGCTCGATCATCCAACAACCACTGGCATGAGAACGAGGACGAATTCCTCTATGTGTTGGCTGGTGAGGTGACTGTCACAGAACAGGGTCTCGCCGAGGTTTTGCACCCTGGCGACGCTGCATGCTGGCCGGCAGGCGTACCCAGCGCCCATCACCTTGCCAATCATTCCAGTGAGCCTTGCTCCTACATCATCGTAGGCACTCGAGCAGCTCAAGATGTCTGCCACTATCCAGACACTGGAAGAACCCTGCATAGAGATGGAAATGATTGGCGCCTTCTGGAAGGCGACGGTCAGGTCTTCAAGACCGGCTCTTTCTAAATGCTGCAACTGCGGCCTAACCCCTCGTCCAAGCGCAGCGCCAACGGCGGGCCACCAGTCCCGGCTTGCAGGTACGGTGTACATCTTCTGCAACCCGGGCCTGGCGTCCCACCGCCGGCTCCCGCTTAGCTCGAACGTTAGGCCCCCCCCCCCCGCCATGCCCCTGTCTGGCACCGCGGACTCCTTCCAAGCAACTGAAGGACTGCCACCCAGAGTTTGCCGCGGTCCAGTTGCAGAAGCGTAAGCTCCATGACTGGATCATTTGTGGCCGCGTCGCCGACCCTGGGAAACTATCTTGGAAGAACTATCCTTACTCCGCCGCATCGCCTCCGCAAAACTGCCCTTTAGGCTTTCGACTGCAGAGGACTTTAGTGTCGCCAAATCTCTCGTGACCGCAGGCTACGTCAAGTTGACGCTACCAAGCATGCACAGCGGCAAGGACACCTACGGAAAGCAGGCAGAGCCAGTAGTTTCTGCCATCACCCCAGCAGGCAGGCGGGCTTTGGCTGCGTAGTCCGCCTTATGGCGCGAGACTCAGCGGTACATCAAAGTACTGGTCAGTCTGCTTGGGGGCGGTACGGGCTCATAGCCCAACAAGCGGTGCCTAACCCCTCACTCAAGCCGAGCCCCAACAGCAAAGAGTCGGCTACGCGCTACAGTGCAGAGCATCATCTGCAGCGGGTGGCTGGTGCTTTCCTGCCGGGCCTGGCATAGCTCGAACCTTAGGCATCGCAGGAACCACCGCCGGCGCTCCCCGCCATGCTGAAAGTCAAGACCACATGCACCTAGGCTCCTGCCACTGCGGCGCGGTCAAGGTGAAGTTGCCGTCCACCCCCAGTGTCGCCACGGACTGCAATTGTTCTCTTTGCCGGCGCATAGGAGGACCTTGGGTCTACTTTGATTTCGGCACTGTTGACGTCGAGGGCCACCCTGCGAACACCACTGAATACATCCAAGGCGATAGAACGCTAAAGACTATCCATTGCCGAACATGTGGCTGTGCCACACACTGGGAGCCCCTGGACCCAAGGCTCAACCCCAAGCACGGGGTGAACCTGGGGAACTTCGAGCCTGAACTCATTGCTTCAGTGCGAGTCAGGAAGTTCGACGGCGCGAACACTTGGAAGTTCTTTGATGAGCTGCCGCTGGTCGGTGAACCACCGTCCAAACGCAATGCCTAACCCCTCACTCAAGCCGAGCCCCAACGGCGGGCCAGCAGGCCCGCGATACAGTGAGGTCTGTCGTCAGTGTCGCGGGCCTGCCGTCCCACCGCTGGGCCCGCTTAGCTCGAAAGTTGGGCCACACAAGCCAGTCTTTACGACCCTCGGCTCAGGTCACTCAGCATGAGCTGCAGGCACAAGAACGCTGCTGAGCGCGGCTTTCGCGCGGCGGTAGACATGCTGCTAGGATGGGTTGATGACCTATCAGCTGATCTACTCGTCTGAGTCGACGACCCCGATGCAGGCAGACGAACTCGAGGACATCCTCGAGCAAGCCCGCGCTCGCAACACTGAGTCCGGCATCACCGGTGCACTGGTCTATGTCGATGGGGTGTTTCTGCAGATCCTTGAAGGAGAGGCGGGAAAGGTCCAAGACTTGATGGGGCGCATTTCCAAGGACTTGCGTCACCGGACGGTGACAGTCGTTCTCGAGAACACCGTAGCTGCCGCGACATTTTCGGACTGGAAGATGGCCTACGTGAGTGCCACTCCCGAGCAAGTAGCCGAGTGGGCAGGCCTCAGTGGCTTCACCGACATTCCGACTATGTTGAATGACTTGCGCGCGGAAACCCAACGCACCATGCAGCTGACAGATGGAATTCTTGCGGTTCTGAGCTCAAGACCTCCTTCGGGGGACAACACGGCTTGAGCAAAGCGCGGCCCAACCCCTCTCTGAAGCCGAGCCCCAGCAGACAGGCGCTTGGTCGGTGCGACCGTGCAGAGCATCATCAGCCGCGCCGGCCAGGCGCCCGTCTGTCGGGTCCGGCTTAGCTCGAACGTAGGCTGCACACGGTACTTTTCCCGTCGTCCCACGCTCGAAGTCCATCGTGTGCCAGCAAACCCTTTTCGAACTGATCGGAGGTCTTTCCGGCGTGCATCGCTTAGCGCATGCTTGGCACGAGCGCGTCTTGGCAGACGAGATCGTGTCTCACGCATTCAGCCACGGCTTTCATCCCCAGCATACAGAGCGCCTGGCAGCGTACTGGTCGGAGGCCTGGGGCGGTCCAGCGCTCTACTCCGGTGAGTACGGAACCGAGTCGTCCGTGGTCCGAATACACAGTGGAAATGGAGTGCACGAAGAAATGGATCGGCGTGCGATCGCGTGCTTTGAATTGGCCATGGGAGATGCCGGATTCCAAGACCCGGTCGTGAGGCAAGCGCTGCTCGCTTACTTCACCTGGGCAACGACCCAGCGTATGGCCGCCTACCCACGTTCTTCAGTTGACGTGCCGGATGACCTGAAACTTGCCCACTGGTCCATCAAGGGACTGGAAGAGTAGTTGTCTCGCTTCGGCAAAGTGCGGCCTAACCCCTGGTTCAAGCGCCGAGCCCCCACAGCGGTGCACTTGGCCGACGCGGCCTTGCATGACTAACATCGGCCGCGCCAGCGAAGCGCCCGTCCGTCGGGCCTGACTTAGCTCGAACGCTAGGCCTCGCGAAGCACTCCGTGATGTAGTGTTGTCCACCTACCCCGCGACTTAGATCGGCTTCCATGACTGCCACCTTGTACTTTTCACGCAATCCCAATCCGCGGCTCGCCGTGGCCGTAGCTCGGCACTTGGCCGCACCGGTCAGATTCGAGTGGGCAGCACCACTCGCACCAGGGCAGGCGGACAACTTTCGGCATCTGAATCCATCACTTCGTCTGCCCATACTGGCCGAAGTCGGTGGTTCGCTCTGGGAGGCCGACGCGATCGCCTGCCGGCTATCGCAGATGACGGGCTCCAATTTCTGGCGTAGCGGCGCCGAGTTGCCCGACATGATCCGTTGGACGAGTTGGGCGCACGCAAGCTTCTTGCGTGCCTGTGACACCGTGCACTTCGAGCGCGGCACCAAGCAACGCTATCGGTTGGGGCCAGTCGACGCGGTGACGGTTGCTCAGGGCCTGGCGGACTTCCACGAGAACGCCGTGATTCTGGAGGCCCAACTGCACAAGCGCGACTGGCTGCTGGCCAGCGGATTGAGCTTTGCCGACTTCCGCATGGCCACCTTCCTGCCCTTCAACGAAGTGGCGCAGTTGCCGCTTGTTGACTACCCAGCCGTGGCAGCATGGCACCAGCGCCTGATGGCCCTGTCGGCGTGGGCAGACCCGTTTGTCGGACTGCAGGCTCCGGAACTGCCGCCCGTTGCCTCCTGATGGCCTGATCAAAGAAAAGTGCCGCGCGGTCCCGAAAAACGAGGCCCAAACCCTCACTCAAGCTGAGCCCCAACGGCAAGCCACCAGGCCCGGTCCGCGGCACGCTACATTCTCCACCGCCAGGCCCGGCGCCTTCCCGCTGGTGCCGGCTTAACTCGAACCTTAGGCAGCACGAGAAAGAGGCGTTGCATGCTCAGTGCCAGAATCTCACTTCACTGGATCGATCGGACGCTTACCGCCATAGGTGCCGTAGCTGCATCGCTCCTCGTGCAAGCGTGCTCCACCAACTCCTGGACTGACATGCAAGCCGCAGACACTGTCGCCACGCTCACCACCCAAGCCGATGAATGGGACAAAGCCATTGTCCGCAAGGACCGGGCAGCGATCGAAAAGAACATGGCCGAGGACTTTCGACAAATTGACGGGCAAGGAAACGTCGAGACCCGGGACTCGTTTGTGGAAGACCTAGTCTCACCTGAGCTTCAAATCGATCCCTACAGGGTAGAAGACTTCGAAGTCAGGTTGTACAGCCACGTTGCTCTTCTCAGCGGGCGAACGCGGATGACGGGGAGGTACCAAGGCAAGTCGTTCACCAGCCACTATCGCTACATCGACATCTACGTTCGCAAGGATGAGCGCTGGAAAATCGTCAGTGTGCAGATCTCCAAAATTCCTGCCTAACAAGCAAGAGTGCTGCCTAACCCCTCACTCAAGCCGAATCCCAACAGGCTTGCACTTGGCCGGCGCAGGTGTGCAGTACATCACCAGCCCCGCCGGCCAAGCGCAGCGTCTCGGGCCCGGTCTAGCTCGAACCTTAAGCAGCGCAGGCCACCGTCTACACCACTTCGTCGCCATGGAATACAAGACCCTGACGCTGGACGACAGCATCCCTCAGTGGAAGAGAATCCAAATGCTCTTCCCCGAGGAGCCTGAGTGGGAGAGCCTGACGGAGGAAGTCTTGGTCAAGCTCGTTGAGGAGTTCGAAGACGAACTCTCTTGCGCCACCTCTGCCATCCTTCACCTTGGCAGCAAGAACCCGGTGCGCTGCGCGCAACTGGCGAACTGGCTCATCGCCCACCCGGCAGCGGATCGGTGGCTCAAGGCCGCAGCCATCGACTCCCTGGAAAATATGAAATAGTCAGGACAGGGGTCATCGATCCCCGAAGTGACCTCAAGCCTCTGATATTCGGATCGTGGAAGCCCTTGCGTCTGAGGCAGGGTCAGTGGCAAAGAGCGCTGCCTAAGCCCTCACTCAAGCCGAGCCCCAACAGCAAGCCAAAAGGACCTGTCCGCGGCGCGCTACATTCTCCACAGCCCGGGCCTGGCGGCTTCCCGTCGGGCCGTGCTTAGCTCGAACGTTAGGCACCAGAATCTGCACCGCCGCCCTTCGGCGGATGCAATTCCAACCACGCGGTCAATGTCAGGAGTTTGGAATGTCGAACATTGGTGGTGGGTGCCGCTGCGGCGCGGTGCGCTACACCCTTGCGCTGGATGGGCTACCTCGTACGTATGCATGCCATTGTCGTGACTGCCAGACATGGAGCGGTAGCGCTTTCAGTCAACAGACGTTCCTGCCAGACGCAGCATTGACCATAGTCGGTCAGTTATCCGTCTACGATCTGACTACGCCAAGCGGTAGAGTTTCCAAGCAACGTGTGTGCGGCGTCTGCCACACACGCATCTACAACTCAAACAGTGCTCGGCCTGGCGTAGTCGTGGTGCGCGCAGGAACACTTGATCAAAGCGATCAGCTCGATGTCGTCGCCCACATCTGGGTGAAGAGAAGGCAGCCCTGGCTGAGTTTGCCTGAGGGTGTACCAACTTGGCCAGAGGCCGCGCTGACAGAAGAATTGCTGCAAGCGCTGGCCCGGCCTCGCACTGATGCCTAACGCCTCGCTCAAGCGTCGAGCCCCAACAGCCAGGCACTTGGCCGGCGTGGCCTTGCATGTCTATCATCGGCCGCGCCGGCCAAGCGCCCGTCCGCTGGACCCGCCTTAGCTCGAACGATAGGCCGCAATTCAACTACTGCTACGTCACCGACTCTTCGTCATGGCAACAGCATTCAACACGCTCCCTCCAGGCGTTCAGGACCTGCTTCTTCAGGGGAGGTACGAGGACGCAGCTGAACTCCTGCGCAAGGCCCGCAGCATCTCGCTCAAAGGTGCCCAAACCCAGATTTCCTCTGTAGTTGCTCAGGGCTTGCCCGCCTCTCGCCAGCCGCAGCCTTCAAACCACCCACGAGGCAATGCCGAGGCACCGGCCAAAGCTTCTGAGGCAATCAGCCTCGGAGCCGGTCTATTGCAGCTCCTGTCCATGCTGCGCCGCCCGGCGCAGCAACGTGGGCGGTTTGCACCACCGCCTGAGCCTGAGGTTGAAAGTGTGGATCCTTCGCTTGCGCCAGGAGAACAACCCAGATCCTCGCTGAGCAGTGCCGTCATGTTTGCGCTGGCCATCGCGGCGCTTGTCGGGCTGATCATCCTGCTGCGGTGAGTGGCCAGTGCGGCACAAATTGCGGCCTAACCCCTCACTCAAGCCAAGCCCCAGCAGCCGTGCAATGGATCATCAGCCGCACCGTCCAAACGCCCGTCTGTCGTGTCCGGCTTGGCT
Organism: uncultured beta proteobacterium; assembly: GCA_963750785.1. Lineage (GTDB taxonomy): Bacteria > Pseudomonadota > Gammaproteobacteria > Burkholderiales > Burkholderiaceae_C > Rubrivivax. The sequence goes on from CAVVSC010000035.1 coordinate 279,766, forward strand.
CTAACGTTGGCCTCACAAACAGACCATCAGGTCCCCGTCTTTGGCTTGCTCTACCAGTCTCTGCCGCCGTTCCGCGTCACTGGTCGATTCCACCGACACGCGAGCCAAATTTGCAAGAAGACGCCACTTGCGTTGCGCTACGCTGGTAGCCGACGCCTCTCAAAGCGCATCTGGCCATCGGCATGGAACCACGAACGGGCGATAGCACTCGCATGAACGGATTCAACTTCTTCAATTCCGGCGAAATCCCATGGCGCAAGTCGACCTTCGCTGAAGGCGTCTATGTCAAAGACCTGGGCACAGCAGATGGGCAATCAATGCAGTTGGTGCGATTTGAGCCTGGAACGTCCTTTCCGGTACACACGCACACGGGCCCAGAATTCATCTACCTCCTTGAAGGCGAAGCCATTCAAGAAGGGCAGCGTCTTCTTCCGGGCTGGGCCGCTGCAGCCGGGGCGGGCACGGTTGACTCGAACTACAACAGTCCTGGTGGTTGTGTCTTCCTCACCGTGTACGCTGGCTGATCGGCTATCGCACCGCAGGTGAGGCCTAGCTCCTCACTGAAGCGGAGCGCCAGCGGCAGGGCACCAGGCCCGGGTTGGCGGTACGCGGTACATTTTCGCCAGCCCCGGCCTGGCGTCCTACCGCTGGATACCGCTTAACTCAAGCGTTGGTCGGCGCAGAGAACCACTGCTGTCTAAGGCAGATCTTCGTGAATGCAGAGGTAGTTGCCTTCGGTGTCCTTGAACCAGGCAGCCTTCTCCGAGCCAAGGACGCAGACATGCTCCACAGTCTTGAAACCCGGCAAGTCGTAGTCTTCAAACACCACGCCTGCGCGCTTCAGCACTGCAATGCTGGCCGCGATGTCTGTGACACGAAAGCTGATGGCGGTGTGTTCGGCTTTGGTCCCTTCTGGCTTAGGAAACAAGGCCAAGGTAGCGCCGCCCACGGCGTACTCAAACTTGCCGTCGGGCTTGAAGTTGCCCGCTTTCAAACCAAGGCACCTCTCGTAGAAGGATCGGGCACGAGCCATGTCTCTCACGGGAAGCATGGTTGTCACTGAGGCGTTGTTCAACATATGCAGTCCTTTCTCACCGCTCGGCTGCACCCGCGCCAGAACCACTGCCTGGCGCTTTGGCCGCCAACCGTACAGCTTAGTCCTGCCGCTGGATTCCCGCCACTGCGCCGAGTGCCTCCTAACCCTTCACTCAGGCCGAGCCCCAACGGCAAGCCACCAGGCCCGGTCTGTGGCTTGCTACATTCTCCATAGCCTGGGCCTGGCGCCTTCCCGCTGGTGCCGACTTAGCTCGAACGTTAGGCGCCGCAAACGCCCAGTCCGCATTGCCCAGTTTTCTTGGAGCCCTTGCTTGTCCACATTGACCCAATTCCAGACCGTCCGCCGCGCCGCCTGGCTTGCGTTCGCGCTTGCTTTTGTCGGTTTCGCCATGGCCGCCGAGTCGGTCTCGCCGGAGATCTATGCTCCCATCTCAATGGAGGAAGGAACGTGGGACGCTGATGTCACCTTCTTCGAGAACGACAAGCCCTCCGGGCAGGCGAAGGGTGTTCAGGTCAACTCACTGTTGGCGAACGGTCACTGGATCACAAATGACTTTCGCATTCCCGGCAACGGCACGTTTCCTCCCTACCAGGGACATGGCGTCTGGGGCTATGACCCGGTTGCCAAGACCTATGTCAACACATGGGTCGACACGAATGACCTCTCCGTGCGCACAGACTACGGGTACTGGCAGTCAAAGGAGATGACCATGGTGTGGTCATCGAAGCAGAACGACGGCAACGGTCACTTCGTCGACTACCGCATGGTTGAGGAATTCAAAGGGGATTCCCGTGTTTTCACGGTGTACCAACTTGGCATCGTCACACCCAACCCGCACCCCCTGGTCAAGATCACTTTCACACGTAGGTCGGCGGCAAGCGCGCGCCAATAGTGCTCAAGCAAATCCTGGCGCCGCCGCGTGCTTTCTGCGGCGCCAGACCCCTCACTCAAGCCGAGCCCCAACGGCAAGCCACCAGGCTCGGTCTGTGGCGCGCTACATTCACCACTGCCCGGGCCAGGCGCCTCCCTGCTGGGCCCGACATAGCTCGAACGTTAGTCGGCGCCAGCACCACCAGCGGCGCTTGGTCGCCTGAACCCAGAGGTCATCAGCATGGTTGTCCATCTCGATCACCTGATCGTCCCAACCAAGGATCGCGTCGCCAGCGCGAAGCTCATGGGAACCTTGCTGGGTGTTCCATGGGCCGAGCAAGGGAGCGTCGGTCCGTTCTCCCCTGTCTTCGTCAATGACGGGCTCACGATCGACTTTGATCAGTGGACAGATCCTGTTCCCAAGCAGCACTACTGCTTCCGAGTTGATCAAGGCGAGTTCGAAGCCATTCTTGGGCGCATCAAGGAGGCCGGAATCGCCTTCCGGAGCTTGCCGCACGGGGAAGACGACAACCAGGTGAACACGGCCTTCGGTGGCAACCTGGTCTACTGGAGCGAGCCGGATGGCCACGCTTGGGAAATCCTCACGGTCAGCTATGCGCGTCAGCGCCTCCAGTCAAGGCCCAAAAGCGGCGCCTGACCCCTCACTCAAGCCGAGCCCCGACACCAAAGCACCAGGCCCGCGCTACCGTGCAGAGCATCATCTGCAGCGCGGGCCTGGCACTTTCCTGTCGGGCCCGGCTTGGCTCAAGCGTTAGGCCACGCAATTCGCACCACCCCAGCCCATATGGACCAGCCGCCAGTGCTGCCTGAGGAGCCTGCATCTAGCCCGTTGCCAGCCCAAGTCCTGGCCTTGGCCTTTCTTGCGGTAGTCGTCTGCTCCGTCTACTTCGTAGCCAAGTTGCTCACTGCCCGCTGCGAGGGCTTCAGTTGCACCTACTTGGGCGTGGCTTGGCTCTTCTGGCTCGGACTGCTCTGCCTACCTGCCACCGCCCTCGGCTACTTTGCTCAAAGGTCCGAGTCGCTTTCCGTGTGGCCCCGGTTCGGGCTGCGGCTCACATGGCTCGCGCACAGCCTCCTCGCGCCCTGCCTTCTCGCCTGGTGGCTCCTACACCGCACGTGAGCATGGCCACTCAGCGCTGCGCCCCAGCTTTCATCGCCGAGTCGATTGCAGGGCACGGTCCAGCATGCGCAATGCGTGGCCTAAGCCCGCACTCAAGCCGAGCCCCAACGGCACGCAACCAGTCCGGTCTGTGTCGCGCTACATTCTCCACAGTCCGGGCCCGGCTTAGCTCGAACCTTGGGCCCTGCGAAACGGGTGCTGGGCGCAACTAGGAGTCATCATGAAGATCACCGTGTCAACCATCGTCGCTGCACCTGTTCAAGACGTATGGGCTGCGTATACGTCGCCAGACGACATCAAGATCTGGAATACCGCGTCTCCCGACTGGCACACGACCGCGTCGACGGTGGATCTAAGGCCTGGCGGCAAGTTCTCCTCCCGGATGGAAGCCAAGGATGGTTCATTCGGTTTTGACTTTGCGGGTGAGTACACCAAGATTGTTCACCTACAACTGATCGAGTACGCCTTCGGCGAGCGCACAGGGACGGTTGAGTTCAAGGAAGAAGCTGCCGGAGTGGTCGTTACAGTCACGTTCGATGCGGAGCAAACACATTCGGAGGAGCAGCAACGAGGCGGCTGGCAGGCCATCCTGGACAACTTTCGCCAGCACGTCGCTGGCAAGCTGGCCTCCCAGTAGCAGCCGTAGCGGAGCACGGCGACGCCTAAGCCCTCACTCAAGCCGAGCTCCGACGGCAAGCCACCAGGCCCAGTCTGTGGCTTGCTACATTCTCCACAGCCGGGGCCTGGCGGCCTCCCGCTGGGCCCGGCTGGGCTCGAACGCTAGGCCGCACATGGAGCCTCCTGCATGTATCACGCCATTGTTCGTCGCAAGATCCTTGCTGCGTTTGCTGGGCTAAGTGCCGGTCGAATCGAAGCCATCACAGAAGAGCTTTCGCCCAAGGCGGTCCACTACTTCGTAGGCCAGCACGCGCTGTCGGGCAGTCGGCAAACCCCCGAGTCCATCCGTGCCTGGTACGAACGCTTGCTGCGGTTGCTCAATGGCATCAGCTTCACGGTACACGAGGTACGGGTGTCGGGCTGGCCTTGGAGAACTCAGGTCGAAGCCATCTGGACTGAGAAGAACTCAGGTACTGACGGAGTCTGGACTTCGGCCGAAGGGGTGAACTTGATAGAAGTCCGGTGGGGCAAAGTCACTCGGGTACGCATCTATCCAGACACAGCGGCGCTGGAACGCACGCTACAGCGAATCGCGGCCAAAGGCACGTCTGAAGCGCTGGCTGCGCCAATCACATCGTGAGAGTGCGGCCGAACCCCTCGCTCAAGCGCCGCGCCCCAACAGACGGGAATTTGGCACCAATCCTGTTCATCGCAAATGGGTCAAGCAAATGAGCTCCACCACAAGTCGCCTCGGCTTCCTAGTCTTTGCAATCGGAGCGCTTGGCGCGGCCGATACTGCTCACGCCCTCTCGTGCGAGGAACTGCGGTCTTCGGTGGAGGCCAAGATTCAGAGCAAAGGCGTCAAGAGTTTCACCGTCTCAATCCTCGATGCCAACGCAGCGGCATCTGGTCAGGTTGTTGGAACTTGCGAGCATGGGTCAAAGAAGCTCATCTACTCGCAGCCTGGGGGTCAGGGCACAACATCAACCCAAGCCATGCCGCCCTTGCTGCCGAGCTCCTCATCCAAGGCAGGCGTCATCACCGAGTGCGCGGACGGTCGCGTCATCACCCAGGGCAGCTGCAAACGGTGAAGCGCCAAGCACGCACAGTTGCCCTCACAGCGCTGCCAAAGCCCTCACTCAATCCGAGCCCCAACGGCAAGCCACCAGGCCCGGTCGTTGGCGCGCTACGTTCTCCACAGCCCGGGCCCGGGTCGTCCTGTCAGGCCCGGCTTAGTTCGAACCTTGGGCCAACGCAGAACGGCGTTGGCTCCTCGTAGCTTCAGTGCGGTACAGGAACCGGCTCGTCTCGCGTCCCGCCTATCACCATCCTCTGCTTTGCGGCGCTCAACTATCCCGCTTTGGTTATACCTTGGTGTACTCGTGCAGGCACGGCACAACGAGTTCAATGACTTACCCCAGCCCGGAGTCCGCCATGCCAAGCACTCTCACATCGCTCTCCGCCGCACTTGCCATTGCGATTGTTCTCACGCCCGCTGCACACGCGGCCAATGGTCGGGCTGCGCAGTTGGGGCCCCTCAAGGTGCTCAACACCCCAGTGAGGAGTAGCGAAAGCGTGCTTACAGCAACCCCAATGAAGCCGGCCTCTCCGCCCGCCCGGAAAGGTGTGCCACAGCCGCCTCCCAGAGGCTGAGCACTGCACATCCGGCCGCGCTCGAGCCTCGCATCCGCCCTGGATTGCGGACTAGCCCTCACTCAAGCCGAGCCCCAACGGGATGTTCGGAGGCTTGGCGTTCTAGGTGGACGGCAAGATGTTCGTTGGGGTTCGAATCTCAAGCTTGATGGCCAGAGATGGGGCCGGATCGGCACTCCGACGCAATGGCGGTCGCACATGTCCGCGAGATGGACTTCACAGGCCGTCCGATGAAGGGCTTTGTCTACGTCGAGCCGCCAGGACTACTCGAAGACAAGGACCTGAAGGCCTGGGTTCAGTGGTGTACGAGCTATGCCGCGGCATTGCCCACCTGCAGGTTCCGGCCCGGCTCGAACGTTAGCAACTGTGTTGCGCGTCAAGTCCAGGCGACCACGCTGATTGGTTTTTGATCATGGCATTCATGATGATCAGCAGCTTTCGCATGCAGGCGGTCAGTGCCACCTTCGCAGGTTTGCCTTGGGCGCGCAGATGCAGGTAGAAGCTGCGGATGACTGGGTTGCAACGCATAGCCGTCACGGCCGCCATGTACAGCGTGCGCCTGACCTGCGCCCGGCCACCCCAGATTACTCGGCCACCCTGTTGCTTGCCACTGTCGCGATTGAACGGTGCCACACCAACCAGCGCGGCGATCTGCCTGCGGCTGAGGCTGCCCAACTCAGGCAGCAAGCCCAGCATCGTGGCGCGCGTCAGCGAGCCAACGCCCGGAATGGCCTTCAAGAGATCGTCCTTGTCGCGCCACGCCGGCGAGGTGCGCAACGTGTGTGTCAGCTCGATGTCGAGCCGGTCGATGCGCGCGTCCAACCATTCGATGTGCTCACGCAGGCTCTCGCGCTGAACGCTCGATGCTCGCTGCAGGCGCAACTTCTCCTGCACCCGCATCTCGATGAGTTGGCGTCGCCGTGCCAAGAGATCACCCAACGCTCTGGTGTGCTCGTCGGGCAGTTCTCGCACCTGAGGACGAATGGCCGCCGCGAAGGCCGCCAAGATCATGGCGTCGATACGATCGGTCTTGGCCAGGCGGCCACAGGCCTTGGCGTAGTCGCGCACCTGCCGAGGATTGACCACGGCCACCGCAAGCCCTGCCGCCGCCAGGGCACTGGCAAGTTCAGTCTCGAGTCCGCCGGTGGCCTCCATCACCACCAGCGACGGCGGCTGAGTTCGCAATCGCTCGACAAGGCCAGCGATGGCCTCCTCGGTGTAGTCGATGCGAAGCGTGGGCCCCGCCAACCAAGCCACGTCCAACCAGGACTTGGCCACGTCGATGCCGACGAACGATTCAGGATTGCTCATTCAGGTACCCTGCCTTGCAAGAATCCGGGCTCACCAGGGCCCGATCAACTGTTCGGGTTACATGAATTCCCGACCCGACGTCCCGCGCTAACGTACGGGCTCTGTCGCCCAAGGCTTCAACGGACTGTCGGGTCGGCCAAAGCAGGCGCCGACGGCTCCTGCTCAACTAGCGATTCTTCTGCGGAATCGTTGGCTTGAACATACAAGGCCTCACACAACTCTCGTTCGGCACACTTCAGTAACAATCGAGCGGGTACAAGCATTACTTTGGCCATGCCGTACAAACTGACCTGGGAGCCTACTGGCGTCTACCGACAATATTTCGGCATCGTTTCGATCAACGAGCGCCGGTCCTCCTTTGACGCCATTTGTGGGGACCACCGGTTCGATGATCTGCGCTACGCAATCACAGACTACCTCGAAGTTCAGACGTACGAGGTGACCAAGAGGGCGACCGCCGAGATTGCTGCACTTCACATAGGCCCAGTTGCGACCAATCCAAGGATAGTGATTGCGGCTGTGGCGGATCGGCCCGAGATAGTTGCAGCCATCGAAGACTTCATGAGCTACGGCTTCACCGCCGCGCCGTACCGCGTCTTTCCGACGTTGGCTGAGGCCAGGCGATGGGTCAAGTGCGAACCGCGCGGCCATGAAGACTGAACGGTCCATCTAGCGACGCCGCCCCCCTCACTCAAGGCGAACCCCAACGGCGGGCCACCGAGCCCGCCAGCCGCTACTGTCTTCCGTCCAGTTCTCGAGCCTGGCGTCCCACCGCAATGCATGGCTCAGCTCGAAGCTTGGGCCGCACCGAACGTCTCCCCACGGTTCCATCAAGCGCACCCACCCGACCCGAGCGCAAGGCCGTTCACACTCAAGCTCCTAGAAGCCATCAGACCTCACCTCATGCCCAGCATCAGTTCTGTTCTTTCGCGGCGCGCGGCAGTCGCCGCAATTGCACTCTCGGGGACTGGTTGTTCCGTGCTATCGGACAACGGCACACACCTCGCGTTTGAGTTGGAGCGTGAGTCGCGCTGGCTCATCGCCTCAGGCAAGGACGAGCTGGTCTTTGACTATTCGCCACTGAGTGGCATCAACCAGCACTACGACGTTCGGGTCACCAAGTCGCGTTCGCTTGCCCCGCCTTACGGTGGCTCCGTGGTGGTCACGGGCGAGAACGGTGGTGGCACGAACTATCAAACTCACTTCGTCTACATCTCCGCAGCGATGCAGGTGAGCAAGTTCAACGAGGCAGCCCACATCACTCTGCGCAACAACCGTGGGCGCGTCGAACTCACATCGCTGCGTTGAGCACGCAAACTGCGATCCAACCCCTCACTCAAGCCGAGCCCCAACAGCAAAGCGCCAGGCCTGCGCCACAGTGCAGTTCATCATCTGCAGCGCAGGTCCGACGCTTTCCCGTCGGTCCCGGCCCAACTTGAACCTTGGGCTTCTCATGAAAATGGCTGAGCGTGCGCGTACCGCAGGCGATTTCGTCGAATGGCTGGGACTCGCCGTTCAGCAAAAGGAGCCGCCCTTCCACGACCGGACGCGATAGTCACGCTGACGGAGCACCGCCGCTACGCCTCAAGCTTCGCGCTCACTCAAACTGATCCCGGCACCAGGTCAGCATGCTCGCGCCAAAGGGAAGCTCGTCACCCCCAGCGCAGGCCTGCGGTCTGTCCGTCGGACACGGCCGAACTCGAAGTGCTGGCCAAGCAAGGTCGCCAACCCAGCGCTGCTGCCTTGTTCGACACATCGCGCCTCGGCATTGCACGGCACTTGGGATGTATCGCGTTCCTGGACATCCTCGTCAGTGGAGCCGTGTACTCCGCACGCCTCCGGTTGACGGGGTTTGGCTGCACGGGCATTGGCCGGACCGGCATTGGCGGAACTTCAATCTTCGCGCAGCGATTGCGCCCGCAGTTTTTTGAATCCAACGGACCACCAAGTGCCTACAAGGGCATGAGCCCTTGTCCTACTCCCGCGCTGGATCTTCCCGGATCCAATTGGAAGCATCACTTCGACGTCTATCGAGGCGTCTGCGCAAGTGAGGTCACCTTTGGAGGGAAAAATGGGTTCAATCAAGATTTTCGGGATCACGCTTCTGATCGCTGGCGCCCTGGCGCTTGCCTATGGAGGGTTCAGCTACACCAAGGACACAACTGCGGTGAAGCTCGGGCCCATAGAGCTGTCGGTAAAAGAAAAGGAATCCGTCAACATCCCGGTGTGGGCCGGCGCGGGTGCCATCCTGGCCGGAGGTCTGCTGCTGGTGATGGGAAGCAAGCGCTCCTAGGAGGCAAGGGGCAGACAGGACGGGTGAGGCCCAAGCTCTCGCTCTGCCGACCTCCGACTGCGAAACACCCAGCAGGCGCTGAGTTTCGGTCCATCATCCGCTGCGTGGGCATCGCGTCTTCGCCCGCAAGAACGCCGCTTTGTGCTGGGACTTGTGTGCAGAAGACAAATTTTCGCGCCGTGTCGACCTGTCCGGGAGTTGATCGTCGTGAAGGAAGCGAAGGCAAGTTTTGAGGAGAACAAACGCATGCGGTTCATCATCACTGCGCAGCCGGGGACCGGCGAATCTGAGGCCGACAAGGCACCAGGTTTCGACGAGGCTGTCTTCATCTCATACATGAAGTTCAACGAAGAAATGCACAAGGCCGGCATCCTGGTCGCGTCTGAGGGCCTCAATCCTTCGGCACGGGGCGCGCGCGTCGCGGTTTCGAATGGGAAACGCCATGTCGTTGATGGTCCCTTCACCGAGTCGAAGGAATTGGTCGGTGGCTTCTACATCATTGACGTGAACTCGCTCGATGAGGCCATTTCGTGGGCGCTCCGGGCCCCTTCCGGGTTTGGCAGCGATGACGTCCTGGAAATCCGACAGTTGACCGGGGCGGGCGACCTGCCACCTGAGATTCTGAAGATCATGGCCGTCGCAGCGCCTTCCTGGAGTTCTTCGGGCTGGCACTGAGGGTGATCTGCCTGCGCCTCAGATGGAAGCCCAGCCTCCCACGGATTCCGAGTCTGAACAACCGCCAGGCCTTGGCCTTCGGCGTCAGGCATGGAATCGTCTGCGCTGCGCTCCCATCTGCGAGTGGATCGTCAGGGCTGCCGCAAGAGGGCCCATCCGTCGGCCGTCTTTGAACCGCATTTCTGCACCGGATCTCGGGAGCCTCCATTGAGCAACAAGACGATCGCGGTCATCCTCTTCATCCTTGCTGTCGTGATGCTTGCGCTGGGCTGGCTCATTCAGGGCGTGCCTCCTGCCGTCACAGGGCTCGGATTTGGCCTGATCGGGTACCACATCTATCGAACCAAATAGCGTTTGGCTCGGCTGCATGCCGCTCGCGGCTTCCATTTGAACGGGTGCCCAGCCTACTCTGCGGGGCGCACACGGACGGAACCGGCCGCCGCAGGCGGCCTGACAAATGCAAATCGACTTGGCTTTCATCGCCGCCAGAGCGACTTTGTGGCCTGCCGAGCGGCCTAAGTTCCCTGGCGCACAGAGGGATGCGCCACGGCGCGGGAGGATCCCGGTTCAGCAGGCACACAGGCTCGCCTGCCCAGGTGACACCGGACGTCGCATGCAAATTGTTCAAGCTCTGCAAGACAACACGCCGCTGCGGACCGCAGGCGCACCCATGGACGCCGGGGTGATTTGTCCCCATCTGGTTCCGATTGGCGACCTTCTCACCACCGGCTTTATCAGGCGGCACAGCCGCTTCCAGAGTATCGAATCCCTGTTGGCTGCGAGCGGGCTCAATCCTTGTCGTCTGTCCGATCTGGACCCGCACACGCGCCAGCGCTGGGACGATTTCACTCGACTGAGCACCACGTTCCCGAATTGGGCCGCTATGCTTCGTGAAGCGGGCGCTGAATGGGTGATTCGTCGCATGGGCATCATCGTCGACGCCTAACTGCTGAATACAAGGGTGCCTGGCTTGGACCCAGGCTCGAACATCAGCGAACGCAAGGCATGTCCGGGAAGATCAACGCCCCATCTCAAGACCTCTTGCTGCGGCCCGCGGTCCCTGAAGACGCGCTCTGCCTGTCGGTGCTGGCCATGCAGGTGTTTCTGGACACTTACGCAACACAGGGTATTCGTCCGGCCATCGCGCGCGAGGTCTTGTCCGGCTACTCCGAGCAAACCTTTCTTCGCGCTGTTGCCGAAGACGACACGCGCCTGGTTGTCGCTGAACGGGCGGGCCACTTGATCGGCTTCGCCCAAGTCAGCCTTGGCGCTCAGCATGCAGTGGCCCCTTCAGGCGCGCAGTCAGAGTTGCTGCGCCTGTATGTTCAGGAACCCTTCACCGGCAAGCAGGTCGGCACGCGCTTGCTGGCCGCGGCTGAGCATCTGGCCTGTGAAGCGCAAAGCGATGTTCTGTGGCTCACGCCTTGGTCTCACAACCACCGCGCCCTGGGCTTCTATGCCAGCCGCGGCTATCAGGACCATGGGCTGACGCACTTCACATTCGAAGGCGAGTCGCACGAGAACCGGGTCTATGCCAAGCGCATCGCGCGCTCAGTTTTTGATGTTTGAAATTGGGCGCAGACCGCGCCCGACATGGAATCTGCTGCGGACGCGCAGCGCGCGCCTGCCTGACGCTGCCGGCATGGTCGTCAGCACCGCAGAAAAGGCAGTCTGCAGACTTTCTTCCCGTGCTCCTGGGTCAATTTACAGTACGCACTGTCATGATTTCGCTTTCTCCCATGCCCCAAGCGGCATTTCCAGCCTTCGCGAACGAAGTCGTTGCGAGCTATGCGCAAGACAACGTCATAGCCGGTCGCTGGCAGGACGACCGATCCTTGGAATGGGCGCGTTCTGAATTTGAACGCCTGCTGCCCCAGGGGCAACTGACACAGGACCACCACTTCTACGAGATCCGTGCCGGGGATGTGGACCTGCCTGTCGGTTCGCTTTGGTTCGCCGTCGTGGCAGCCCGCCCTGAGCGGATGGGCTACATCTTCAACATCCGCGTCAAGCCGGACTTCAGAGGCCGTGGCTATGCCAAGGCGGCGCTGGAACAGATCGAGCACCTCGCGTCCGACATGGGACTCAGCCAGATCAGCCTGCATGTCTTTGGATTCAATCTCGGCGCGCAGGCGCTGTATCGTTCAATGGGCTACGGCATCACGGGGATGAACATGCTCAAGCCGCTTCAAAAGCGCGACCCCTGACGGGCAAATGGCTGCCAGGCCCGTACGATTGGCATTGTCTGGCCGCCAGGCTGCTTCCCCTTCCGGGCCCTTGGCTCGGTCCCCTGCATCATGATCAAGAAGGCATTCCACTCCCGATTCGACGCTGCGCGGCTGCCGGGCCCTTGGCTGGGCGCAACCCGCGTGGGCCTGGTCATCACCGCCGCCCTGGCAACCAGCGCCTGCGAAACCTACGTGCCTGCCAAACCGGGCACCTACCGCGCCCGCGGCGAGCCCGCTACAGAGCCGATCTGCGGCTTCGAAACGCCCACCGCCAGCCGCTTCCTGCAGATGCGCTGCAGGAGCGCGGAGGAGATGAACCGGCTGGCTGCAGAAGCACGGGAGTCCGCAGACGGGCTCCGCACGCCGGTGCCCGACACCAAGTAGTGCACATGAAGGTGTTGCCCGCCAGCCAGGCGCATGTTGGCCCGCTGGCTCGCTTGCGCCTTGCGCTGCTGGAGGAAACGGGCGGCGAACTGCCTCAGGGGCAACGGCAACAGATGTTGGCGCTGAATGAGGCCTTCTTCCAAAAAAATCTCGGATCTGCGTCCTGGCAGGACTGGGTGGCCCTGGTGGATGGCGAAGTCCGCGGCATCGGTGCGATGGCCTTCCTGTCGCGGCCCCCGTATCCAGGCAATCCGGAAGGCAAGGACGCCTATCTGCTGAACATGTACACCGCGCCTCTGTTCCGCGGCCAGGGATTGGCCCTTGCCATCGTGCACGAGGCGCTGCAAGACGCGCGCACCCGCGGGGTTCGCAAGGTCATCCTGCATGCCACCGACGCGGGCCGCCGGATCTACGACAAGCTGGGTTTCCAGGCCAGCAGCGCGTACATGGAACTGGCGCTGGAGGGCGGCTGACGCCGCGGGCGTCAGTGGCTGGTCTGCACGGTGGGATAGGCATATTCGCGACCCACCATTGCGCGGGCACCCAGGTAGGCCATGCGCATGCGCTCGGTCAGTTCGTCCAGGTTCACATGCCCTTCGGCGTCACAGGGCACCACCACCCCGCGGCCGGGGTCGTACAGCGACGCAAAACGCAGTTCATGCGCCCTTCCCTCGGCCGCACCGGCCTTGGCGTTCAGAGAAATTTTCATGGCCCGCTCCTTTGCGTTCGTCGCCCGGGCGCTGATCGCCGTGCCCCCGCTGCAAGATCAATTTATCGACCCTTGCCACCCACCTGGCTCCGCTGATAAGGGGACCTCAGGCGCCCCAATTGGGGGCTTCAACCGCCGCCGCGTGGACAGGCGTGCGTTGCATCACGAGGCGAGGCCTGCGACCGGCCCTGCAACACGCCCCATCATCGGCACGGCATGGAATTCATTGTCGAAATGCTGCTGGAACTGTTTGGCGAACTGCTCCTGCAGGTCGCCATGCAGGCGCTGACCGAAGCCGGTCTGCATGCCGTTCGCCGGCCGGGTGAGCGTGAGCCGCCAAGCCCCTGGCTTCTGGTCCTGGGCTATGGCCTGTTGGGTCTGCTGGTGGCAGGACTGAGCCTGCTCCTGCTTCCGCGCTCCTTGCTGCTGAGCCCACTTGCCCGCCTGGTCGGCCTGGGACTGACGCCCATTGCTTCCGGTCTGGCCATGGCACTCCTGGGCGCATGGCGGCTGCGGCGCGGACAACAGCAACTCGCCATGGATCGCTTTGCCTACGGCTATCTGTTTGCCTTGGTCGTGGCGCTCGTGCGCTTCGGCTGGGCGCAATGATTGCCGGACAATGCGACCGATGATGATCACCAAGCATCCGCGCACCTGGGCCTTGTGGCTGTTGTTGGCCTGCAGTCTCATGCTGTCAGGCTGCCCGAACAGCCTGAGCGAGTTGCTCAACGACTCCCGTTTGCACAGCGTGTCCGCATCTCCCAATCCGGTACCCGCGCCCACTTCCCAGTCTGCCTCGGCATTCAACCTGAATGTCAGCTTCGACTCCAACAGCGATTCCGACGTGCTGCTGGTCTATGTACGCGACCCGCATGACCGCGGCAACTTCCGCCTCTTGCGCGAAGCCACCCCCTGCCCCAACCGCAGTTCCGGAGGCAATTGCGGCAATGGCTCCGTGGTCATCGAGTGCAATTCCTATCTGTCCCAGTTCCACAGCGGCGAGCGCACGGTGAATTGCGGCGTCGGTGCCAACATCGTCGACCTGCCACCGGGCAATCACACCCTGCGGGTGGAAATCATCCAGCACTACAGCGTGGTGCAAGGCTATGCGTCCACGCCCGACGACAGCTACGAGATCACGCTGGCCGTGCGCTGAACATCCGTCTGGCGATTCAGCTCGCGAAGCACTTGGAAACGCTGCGGGCCCGCTGTCGGCCTACGATGTCGGGAACCCGCCCCCGTTCGCAGGATCTTCATCCCCCATGAACCACCTCTTCATCCTGGCTGTGCTGGGCGTGTCTGCCGCGCTGCCCTGCGACGCGCAAGGCTCTGACCCGGCGGCGGTGGACACCTTGAAATCAGGTGTCACCAAGGTCGAACAAGCGGTGGAACGCGGCGCCAAGGCAGCTGCCAGTGGCGTCGAGCGTGGTGCAAATGCCGCCGCGCGAGGCGTGAAGCTTGGTGTGCATGCGGCAGCGGAAGGCATCGAAAAAGGTGCCAAGGCGACGGCCCGCGCTGCCGAAAAGGTGGCCAGCAAAGTGCGGCCTTCGGCGCCATGACCGGGGCCTGACGTGATGGCCGGGACCCGCAAATCCGTCGCGCGTCGGGCCTTTCTGGGTCTTCTGGTCGTGGCAGGCTTGGCAAGCCTGGCCGCTGCAGCTGCAGCGGCAGATGCTGGCAAGGCCGTCGTGTTGAAGGCCGAGGCCGGCCTGTTCGGGCCGGTGGATGAAGTGCCGCAACGCTTTGTTCCATCCAGACTGCTGCCGCTCAAGGACGGGCAGGCGTTCGGCTGGCGGCTGCAGGTGCGCACGCCATCCCGTTCGGTTCGTGTGCGAGAAGAGCTGACCCTGCCCGCAGAGCCCAAGACCTGGGGCGACCCGGAGCCTGGCATCAAGCGCAAGACCCTGCCCGATGGCCGCACGGTCGTCACCGAACTGCACCTGGAACCCGGCACGGACGGCGTCATCAGCCAGAGCTGGACAGTGACCCAAGGCGACCCCAAGGGGACCTGGGTGATCAAGGTGCGGGTGGACGACGGCCCAGAGCACAGCTTCCGCCTCGACGCCCGCTGACGGCAGCCGCGGCGCCGCAGGCCCCAGCCCGATTAGCATGCGAGCCCCAACGCGCACGCCGCTGCCGCAGCCCACCTTGAAGACGCCCACCGAAGCCGAACTGGCAGCCCATACGCCCATGATGGCCCAGTACTGGCGCCTGAAGGCCGGCTTCCCGGAGACGCTGCTCTTCTATCGCATGGGCGACTTCTACGAGCTGTTCTTCGACGACGCCCGCAAGGCCAACCGCCTGCTGGACATCACGCTCACCCAGCGCGGCCAGAGCGCGGGTGAGCCGGTGGTGATGGCCGGCGTGCCGGTGCATTCGGTGGAAGGCTATCTGGCGCGGCTCATCAAGCTGGGCGAGGCCGTGGCCGTGGCCGAACAGGTGGGCGATGTCGCCACCGCCAAAGGTCCAGTGGAACGCAAGGTGGTGCGCGTGGTCACGCCGGGCACCGTGACCGACAGCGAGCTGATGGCCGAACGCGCCGACACCTTGCTGCTGGCGGCGCACAAGCACCGAGCGACTTGGGGCCTGGCCTGGCTGGGGCTGGCCAGCGGCGCCCTGGGCCTGGCAGAGTGCAGCGAACGCGAGCTGGCCACCTGGCTGGCGCGGCTGGAGCCGGCCGAGATCCTGCACGACGGCAGCCCGCTGCCTGATGCGATTCAGCAAGCCCGAGCGGCGCGAACCGCCCGCCCCGAATGGCAGTTCGACAGTGCCCTGGGAGAACGCAAGCTGCGCGAGCAACTGCAGGTGGCGTCGCTGCAGGGCTTCAACGCACAAGACGTGCCCGTTGCCCATGCCGCAGCGGCAGCGCTGTTGAGCTTTGCGGAACACACGCAAGGCCAGACCCTGGCACACGTGCGCCAACTGCGTGTGGAGCGCAGCAGCGAGCTGCTGGACTTGCCGCCCGCCACCCACCGCAACCTGGAACTGGTGCAGACCCTGCGTGGCGAGGACAGCCCCACCCTGCTGAGTCTTCTGGACACCTGCCGCACCGGCATGGGCAGCCGGCGCCTGCGCCACTGGCTCACCCATCCCATGCGCGAACGCGGCGTGGCCATCGAACGGCATGCCGCCATTGCGCAGCTGCTGACCGACGGCTTTGAAGCGCTGCGCGACGCGCTGCGCCACGTCAGCGACGTGGAGCGCATTGCTGCCCGCGTGGCGCTGCGCCAGGTGCGCCCGCGTGAACTGGCCGGCCTTCGCAACACCCTGGCCACCCTGCCCGCGCTGCGCGACAAGGCGCCGCGCGGGGCCCT
This sequence comes from uncultured beta proteobacterium, assembly GCA_963750785.1. Taxonomy (GTDB): domain Bacteria; phylum Pseudomonadota; class Gammaproteobacteria; order Burkholderiales; family Burkholderiaceae_C; genus Rubrivivax. Next base: position 296,019 of record CAVVSC010000035.1, read on the forward strand.
GCTGCTGGAGCAGATGCACTTGTCCCTGACGCCAGACCCGGCGCTGGCGCGATCGCTGCAGGCCATTGCCGAAGAGCCCGCCGTGCTGCTGCGCGAAGGCGGCGTCATCGCCAGCGGCGTGGATGCGGAACTGGACGAACTTCGGGGCATCAACAACAACTGCGACGCCTACCTGCTGGACCTGGAATCCCGCGAGCGCAGTCGCACCGGCATCCCCAACCTGCGTGTGCAGTTCAACAAGGTGCACGGCTTCTACATCGAGGTGACGGGCTCGCACCTGGACAAGGTGCCCGGCGACTACCAGCGCCGGCAGACGCTGAAGAACGCCGAGCGCTTCATCACGCCGGAACTCAAGAGTTTCGAAGACAAGGCGCTGTCTGCGCAGGAACGGTCGCTCTCCCGCGAGAAGTGGCTGTATGAACAGGTGCTAGACCAGTTGCAATCGCATCTGGTCACCCTGCAGGCCCTGGCACGCGCGCTGTCCACCCTGGACGCGTTGGCGGCCCTGGCCGAGCGCGCGGCGACGCTCCGGTGGTGCCGGCCGGAATTCGTGAGCTACCCCTGCATCGACATCGAATCGGGCCGCCACCCGGTGGTGGAGGCCCGCCTGCGCGAAACCGGCGTGACAGGACAGGCACGCGACTTCATCGCCAACCATTGCCGCCTGGACGCCAAGACGCGCATGCTGGTCATCACCGGCCCCAACATGGGCGGCAAGAGCACGTACATGCGCCAGGTGGCGCTCAGCGTGCTGCTGGCGGCCATGGGCAGCTTTGTGCCTGCCGCGGCATGTCGACTGGGGCCCGTGGATGCCATCCACACGCGCATCGGCGCGGCAGACGACCTGGCCAACGCCCAGTCCACCTTCATGCTGGAGATGACCGAGGCCGCCGCCATCGTGCACAGCGCCACGGAGCAAAGCCTGGTGCTGATGGACGAGATCGGCCGCGGCACCAGCACCTTTGACGGCCTGGCGCTGGCCGGTGCCATCGCCTCGCAACTGCACGACCGCAACAAGAGCTTCACGCTCTTTGCCACGCACTACTTCGAGCTGACCGAGTTCCCCAACAAGCACCCCCTGGCCATGAATCTGCATGTGGGTGCCGTGGAAAGCGGGCAGGACATCGTCTTCCTGCACCAACTGGAACCCGGCCCTGCCAGCCGCAGTTACGGTGTGCAGGTGGCGCGTCTGGCCGGCATGCCCAACAGCCTGATCCGTCAGGCACGGGCCACGCTGGAAGCGCTGGAGGCCAAGGCCGGATCGGAGCAGGCGCAAGTCGACCTGTTTGCACCCGCGCCCGCTGCACCGGTGGCCGAACCCAGCGCGGTGGAAGCCGCCCTGAAAGCCATCAACCCGGACGCACTGAGCCCGCGCGAAGCGCTGGACGCGCTGTACCGGCTGCGGGCGCTGATCTCGGGTTGAGGACCAGCTGATCCTGCCTTGATTGCAGGCAGAGCGTGGCGGCAGAATGCCGCGCCACCCCCCACGATTCCGCCGGAGAGCCACATGTCCCACAGCCAACGCGCCGCGCGTTTCCGCGCCCTTCACTCTCAGGCCACACCCTTGGTGTTGGCCAATGCCTGGGACGCGGGTAGCGCCCGCCTGATGCAAAGTCTGGGCAGCACGGCTGTGGCGACCACCAGCGCCGGCCTGGCCTGGACACTGGGCTACGCCGACGGCGACCAATTGCCGATCGACTTGCACACCGCCGCCATCCGCCAGATCGTGCGCGTATTGGGCGTCCCGCTCACGGTGGATGCCGAATCGGGCTACGGCAGCAGCTCGTCCCAGGTGGCCGACCACGTGTTGCAGCTGGCCGAAGCCGGCGCAGTGGGCATCAATCTGGAAGACGGCGCCGAGCCGGCGTCCTTGCTCTGCGCCAAGATCGAAGCCATCAAGGCCGCTGCTGCACGTGCCGGCGTGGATATTTTCATCAATGCCCGCACCGACGTCTTCCTGCGTGCGCTGGCGCCGCAACGCAGCCTGGAAGAGACGCTGCTGCGTGCGCGTCAGTACGCGACTGCCGGCGCCGATGGCCTCTTCGTGCCAGGCGCCAGCTCGGCAGAGGACATCGCTGCACTCGCCTCAGGCCAGGCACTGCCACTGAACGTGATGGCCAGACCAGGCGTGCCGCCGCTGCTGGACCTGGCACGCCTGGGCGTGCGCCGCCTGAGCGCGGGCAGCTCCATTGCGCAGCGCTGCTGGGCGATGGCGCAGCAGGCGGGCTCGGCCTTTTTGCAGCACGGCAGCACCGAAGACCTCTTTGCCGGCGCCATGGCCTACGGCACGGTCAACAGCCTCTTCACGGGTGTCGGCGGCCACTGAGCACCGCCGAGCGGCCTACAGCGCGCCGCGGCAGCCCGGGGCGCCGCACTGGCAGCGCAACCGGCCTTCGTGGTGCGTCTCGCCATAGTCCACGGTGACTTCCTCGCCGGGCTTGATCGCCTTCAGCGCGTAGAACTCCACCCGGCCCTGGCGGATGCACAGCCGCGCGTTGGGCTGGCAGCTGTGGTTGGTGTAGCGCATGGGGTCGCTGCTCTTGGAGAAGTCGATGGCTTTGCGGTCCGACAGCTCCACGATCATGATGCGCTCGGCGCGCGTGGCGCGGATGCGCGCTTCGACCACGCTGATGCTTTCGCCGCGGATTTCGCCGATCTTCAGCCGCTGCGGGATGGGCTCGGCGGCGAACACGCCATGCCCGTCGATGGCGCTGGCTTTCACGTCCACCGCGAACTTCTGGTATGCGGGGCGCACCACCGCCGGCAGCGTCACCGGCGTGGTCAACCCGCCTGCCCCGGCAGGTCGATTTTCGGCGCCGGCTTCCAGCCCTTCTTGCGGTGCTCGGCCGTCACGAAGGTGCGGATGCCGCCGCGCACGAACCAGTCGGCATGCAGGCGCACGAAGCGCGGCTGGATGGCCTTCACGATGTCGTTGACGATGGTGTTGGTGACCTTCTCGTGGAAAGCACCTTCATTGCGGAAGCTCCAGAAGTACTGCTTCAGGCTCTTGGTCTCCACGCACAGTTGGTCGGACACGATCTCGATCCTGAAGTGCGCAAAGTCCGGCTGGCCGGTCAGCGGGCATAGGCAGGTGAATTCGGGCACGTCAAAGCGGATGACGTAGTCGCGCTGCGGCGCGGGGTTAGGGAACACCTGCAGGTCCTTGGCCGGTGCGCTGGGCGGCACGGCGGGGGCTTGGCGTTCGTTCAGGGCTTTCTTGGCCATGGTCAAGGATGCGGGTGCACCAGGGTGTCCAGAAGGGGCGCGATGCTATCATCCGGCCCGCTTCGCGCTCTCGGTCTGAGCGCGTTTTCTTATAAGAATCAAGCACTTGCGCAAGTTTCACCGCGCCGTGCCTGTGCCGCCTGCCAGCCGCTTCAGCCGCAACCCATGCGCCTCACCCAGATCAAGCTCTCAGGCTTCAAGTCCTTCGCCGAACCCACCACCTTCCAGTTGCCGGGCCAACTGGTCGGCGTGGTCGGACCCAATGGCTGCGGCAAGAGCAACATCATGGACGCGGTGCGCTGGGTGCTGGGCGAAAGCAAGGCCAGTGAACTGCGTGGCGAGTCCATGCAGGACGTCATCTTCAACGGCAGCGGGCATCGCAAGCCGGCCAGCCGCGCCAGCGTGGAACTGGTCTTCGACAACACCCTGGCGCGCGCCGGTGGGCAGTGGAACGCTTTCAGCGAGATCGCCGTCAAGCGCGTGCTGACGCGCGACGGCACCAGCAGCTACTTCATCAACAGCCAGCCGGTGCGCCGGCGCGACGTGCAGGACGTGTTCCTGGGCACGGGCCTGGGGCCGCGCGCCTACGCCATCATTGGCCAGGGCACCATCAGCCGCATCATCGAAAGCCGGCCTGAAGAGCTGCGGCTGTTCCTGGAAGAAGCGGCCGGCGTGTCCAAGTACAAGGAACGCCGCCGCGAAACGGAAAACCGGCTGAAGGACACGCGCGAGAACCTTACCCGCGTTGACGACATCCTGCGTGAACTGAACAGCAACCTGGACAAGCTGGAAAAGCAGGCCGAAGTGGCCAGCCAGTACCGCAGCCTGCAGGAACAGGGCACGCTCAAGCTGCACCAGCTGTGGTTCCTGAAGCACCGCGACGCGGCCAGCGAAGAAATGCGTGTGCAAGCTGCTGCGCTGGAAGCCACCAACGCGCTGGAAGCCCGCATGGCAGAACTGCGACATGTAGAAGCGGAACTGGAATCGGTGCGACAGGGCCACTACGCGGCCAATGACGTGCTGCACGCCAAACAGGGCGACTTGGCCCTGGCGGCGCTGGAAGTCAGCCGGCTGGAAGAGCGCATCCGCTACGTGGTGGAAGGCCGCAACCGCGCGCAGCAGCGCCTGGCCGACCTGCAGACGCAGAACGCGCAGTGGGCCGAGCGCCAGGATGCCGCCAAGATCGAACTGGAAGACATTGCCGGGCAGATTGCTTCTGCTGAAGAGCAGTCCGAACTGCTGCACGCACAGGCCGAAGAGCAAGGCATGGCCCTGCCCGACAGCGAAGAGGCGGTGCGCAGCGCGCAGGCGAGCAGCAACGAGCAGCGCAACGCCGTCAACCAGGTGCAGCAGCAGATCCAGGTGCTGGCCGCGGACAGCCGCAACATCGAAGAACAGTCGCGCGCGCTCAAGGGCCGGCGGGAACGCCTGGCCACAGAAAAGCAGGGCCTGCAGGCGCCGGACATGGCGCGTGTCGACGCCTTGCGCGCACAGGAAGCCCAGGCAGCCGAGCAGCACGAGATCACCGACGCCCGCCTGCAAGACCTGAACGAACAGGTCCCGCAATTGGACGAGCAACGCCGCGCAGCCCAGGAGGCCGTGGCACGCGAAGGCGGCCGCCAGGCCGACATCGCCGCCCGCCTGGATGCCCTGCGCGCGCTGCAGGAAAAGGTGCAGACCGAAGGCAAGCTCAAGCCTTGGCTGGAAAAGCACGGCTTGACCAATCTGCAGGGCCTGTGGAAACAGGTGCATATCGAATCCGGCTGGGAAACGGCGCTGGAAGCTGCTCTGCGCGAACGCCTGAACGCCCTGGCTGTGGGCCGCCTGGACACCGTGCGCGCCTTTGCCAGCGACGCCCCCCCGGCCAAGCTGGCCTTCTACGCCTTGCCCAGCGGCAGCGCCAGCAACGCCACGCGCAGCCTGCCCGCGCTGGCCGACCTGCTGCGCCTGGGCGACGCCGGCATGAAAGCCCTGCTCGGCGACTGGCTGGAGGGTGTCTACACCGCCCTGTCCCTGGAAGACGCGCTGAACCAGCGCGCGCAACTGTCCCATGGCGAAGTCATCATGACCCGCGAAGGGCATGCCGTCAGCCAGCACGCCGTGGCCTTCTACGCGCCGGACAGCGAACAAGCCGGCATGCTGGCCCGCGCGCAGGAGATCGAGAACCTGGACAAGCAGCAGCGTGCCCAGGCCCTGATCGCCGACGACGCACGGACCGGTTCCGTGCGCCTGGAAGCCTCCTACACCGATGCCAGCCAGCGTCTGCAGGCCGCCCGCCGCGAAGCCGCCGAAGCCCAGACCCGCGCGCACGCCCTGCACGTGGAACTGCTGCGCCTGACGCAGCAGGCCGAAGCCGCCACCTCGCGCCGCGACCAGCTGGCCGAAGAGCTGGCCGAGATCGACGCGCAACTGGAAGCGCTGGAAGAACGCAAGGCCACGGGCGAAGCGCGCTTTGAAGAGCTGGACATCAGCCTGGGCAACGCGCAGGAGAAGCATGCCGAGCTGGACGACGCCGTCATCGCCGCCGAACGCGCACTGTCAGACGCGCGTGAGCAGCAGCGTGCGCTGGAACGCCAGGCCCAGGAAGCCCGCTTCCAGGCGCGTGCCTTGAGCGCCCGGCAGGCCGAACTGCAACGCAGCATCGAAACAGCGGCCTTGCAGGTGCAGGCCAACGTGCAAACCGGCCAGCAGCTGCAACTGGAACTGGACACCTTTGACGACACCGCCGCGGAGAGCGGCCTGCAGGCTGCGCTGAACCTGAAGCTGGACCGCGAGCAGGCCCTCGGCCTGGCCCGCAGCCAGTACGACGACTTGAGTGCGCAACTGCGCCGCGCCGACGAACAGAAGCTGACCTTTGAACGCAGCCTGCAGCCGCTGCGCGACCAGATCACCAAGCTGCAACTGGAACTGCAGGCCGCGCAACTGGGCGGCGCGCAGTACCTGGAACAGCTGGCAGCGGCGGAAGTCGACGTCGAGGCCTTGTCGAAAACCATTGAAGAGGGCAGCGTCAAGCTCTGGGGCCTGCAGACCGAGATCGACCGGATCAACCGCGAAATCAACGCGCTGGGCGCCGTCAACCTGGCGGCCCTGGACGAACTCACCGCCAGCCGCGAACGAAAGACCTTCCTGGACGCGCAATACGCCGACCTGACCGAGGCCATCGGCACGCTGGAAGACGCCATCCACAAGATTGACCTGGAAACACGCGACCTGCTGGCCAGCACCTTCAACCAGGTCAACGAACACTTCGGCCGCATGTTCCCCAGCCTGTTCGGCGGCGGCAATGCGCGCCTGGTGATGACGGGCAACGAGATCCTGGACAGCGGCGTGCAGGTGATGGCCCAGCCCCCGGGCAAGAAAAACAGCACCATCCACCTGCTGTCGGGCGGCGAGAAGGCGCTTACGGCCATTGCGCTGGTGTTTGCCATCTTCCAGCTGAACCCGGCGCCCTTCTGCCTGCTGGACGAGGTGGACGCGCCGCTGGACGACGCCAACACCGAGCGCTACAAGAACCTGGTCATGGAGATGAGCAAGGGCACGCAGTTCCTGTTCATCAGCCACAACAAGATCGCCATGGAAATGGCGCAGCAGTTGATCGGCGTGACCATGCAGGAACAGGGCGTCAGCCGCATCGTGGCGGTGGACATGGAATCCGCCCTGAGCATGGCCGAAGCCTAGGCATGAAGCGCGCATGAAACTGGCCACCGCACTCGCCATCCTGGGCGCTGCGGTGCTGCTGGCGCTGGTCGCGCACGCCTGGTGGACCACCCGCCGTGCCAAGCCGCGGCAGGCGCAGGACACCGTGCCCCAGCATGCGGTGCCTGAACGCGTGGAGCCCGCGCTGCACGGCCCCGGCGAAGCCGCCGCCGACCCGGCCCCCTTGCGGGCCAACCACAGGCGCCAGGCCAGGCTGGACGCGCTGATCGACGCCATCGTCACGCTGCGCCTGGACGCGCCCGTCAGTGGCGAACAGGTGCTGCAGCACCTGCCGTCGTCGCGCCGCGCGGGTACGAAGCCCTTCTACGTGGAAGGGCTGGACAGCGAAACCGGCCAGTGGGACATGCCCAGTGCCGGCCACCGCTACGGCGAGTTGCAGGCGGGCGTGCAATTGGCCAACCGCGGCGGGCCGCTGAACGAAATCGAGTTTTCGGAGTTCGTGCAGAAGGTGCAGGCCTTGGCCGAATCCCTGGGCGCAACGCCCGAGATCCCCGACATGCTGGAAGTGGTGGCCCGCGCCCGTGAACTGGACGGCCAGGCTGCGCCGCTGGACGCACAGCTGTCCGTCACGCTGCGCACCAACGGCGTGGCCTGGTCGGTGGGCTTTGTGCAGCAGGTGGCCGCGCGCCAGGGCCTGGTCGCCGGCCAGGTGCCTGGGCGGTGGGTGATGCCTGCGGCAGAAGAAGCCGCGCCGCCCATGCTGGTGCTGTCCGTGGACTCGCAAGCGGCGCTGAACGACGACCCGCAAGGTGCCGTGGTGCGCGAATGCGTGCTGAGTCTTGACGTGCCGCAGACGGCGGCCAGCGTGGAGCCCTTCCCCGCCTGGCATCTGATGGGCAAGCAGCTGGCCGATGAATTGGACGCCACCGCGGTAGACGACCAGGGGCAAGCCATCACCCTGCATGCCTTTGACGCCATCGGCCGGGAGATCGACGATCTTTACCGGCGGCTTGAACAGCTGGATCTGGCCGCCGGTTCACCGGCGGCGCGCCGCTTGTTCAGCTGAAGCTTCAACAGGGGGAAAGTCACATGAATACCGTCAACTCCGCGCAAGGGCTGTGCCGACTGTCCTTGCCCGTCGTGCTGGCTGCAGCCAGCTTGCTGAGCGGCTGCGGCGTGATCACCACGCTGCATGTCAGCGACGATTCGCACGTGATCGGCAGCGTGCGTGCCGTCAAGCGCCTGGGCAGCGGACCCGGCGGACCTGGTATCGAGGTCGAGGCCTCGCGCGTCGTGGCCAAGGGCACACAATTCCTCAATGCCAATGACGCGGCCACCTTCGACCAGGTGAGCGTGCTGGGCCCCGTCACCTTGAGCCACGATGCGCGCGTGGAACACGCCCAGATCGTCTACAACCACCTGCTGTTTGCGGGCCGACCGGTTGAAATGGAGTGGTTCGTGGGTGCCACCCAGGTTCGCACCCACTGGACCAGCACCAGCAGCCGGCCCAACGACCCGCAGCTGACATCCCAGACGACCTGGAGCGGCCCGGTGGGGGGTGCCTTGGGCCGCCTGCACCTGGCGCCCTTCCTGTCGCTGGAGGCGCGCTACTCCGGCGCCGTCGCGCTGGGAGGCCGTGTCGACACCGGCCAGCGCAACTTCACCGAAGTGGCGCTGGCCTTCCGCCCCGCGCCCGTGATCGTGCTGCGCGGCGGCTATGCCGAAAGCCGGACCTGGGTCCGGCCGGAGGTCTCGTCGACGGAACTGTCGGTTCGCGCCCGCGGGCCCTTCGTCAACCTGGGCCTGGAGTTCTAGGCCGCGCGTTCTAAGCCACGTCGGTGGGCCAGGTCCGCTTCGGTTCGCGCATCAGCACAAACTCCTCGGCCGTGGTGGGGTGCATGGCCAGGGTGCGGTCGAAGTCGGCCTTGGTGGCACCTGCCGTCAGCGCCACCGCCAGGCACTGGATGATTTCCGGCGCATCCGCGCCGATCATGTGCGCCGCCAGGACATGGCCGTCGTCGGCGTCCACCAGCAGCTTCATGCGCGTGCGTTCCGTGCCGCCGATGAAGGCCTGCTTCATGGGACGGAAGTCCGCCTCGTAGACCGCCAGGTGGTGGCCCGCGGCCCGCGCTTCTGCTTCGGTCGGCCCCACGGTGGCCACGGGGGGCAGCGTGAAGACGGCGCTGGCCACGCGTGACAGGTCCACCTGGCGCGTCTGGCCGCCAAACAAGTTGTCGGCCAGGGCACGGCCTTCGGCAATGGCCACGGGCGTGAGGTTCTTGCGGTCGGTGACATCGCCAATGGCATGCAGCCCCGGCACCGCGGTGGCCATGGCCTCGTTCACGGGCACCGCCCCCTGGGCACCCAGTGTCAGGCCCACACTGGCCACGTTGAGCCCGGCCGTGTTCGGCCGTCGGCCGGTGGCGTTCAGCACCCAGGGGAAGGCCAGGACGCGTTCGGCGTCCAGGTTCAGCAGAAAGCCGTCGGCCGTGCGTTGCACGCGGCGCGGTGCACTGCCGGGGTGGAGATCCACGCCCGCGGCCTGCATGTCGGCAGCCAGGGCCGTGCGCAGCATCTCGTCAAAGCCGCGCAGCGGCAGGTCGCCGCGGTAGAACAGCGACACCTTGACGCCCAGCCGCGCCAGCATGCTGGCAAATTCCACCGCGATATAGCCGCCGCCGATGACGGCCGCGCGGTCCGGCAGGTGCTGCAGGTCCAGCAGCTCGTCGCTCGTAGCGCACTGCTCGATGCCGGGAATGCTGTCGCGCACCGGCGCGGCGCCCGTGGCAATGAGCACATGGCGCGCCGTGAGCACACGGTCTCCGATCCGCACGCGGCCGGGGCCGTCCAGTTGCGCCCAGCCCTCCAGCAGGTCCACGCCGGAGCCTTGCAGCATCTGGCGGTAGACGCCTTCCAGGCGCGCCGTCTCGGCCGCCTTCGCTTGGGCCCACGTGGCCATGTCGAAGTGCGGCTCCGGCACAGTCCAGCCGTAGCCCCGCGCTTCGCGCATCGCGTCGCCAAATTGCGCCGCGTACATCAGCAGCTTCTTGGGCACGCAGCCGCGGATCACGCAGGTGCCGCCGACGCGGCTGCCTTCCACGATGGCCACCTTGGCGCCATGCAGCGCAGCCCGGCGCGAGGCCGCGACGCCACCGCTGCCGGCGCCCACGGTGATCAAGTCGTAGTCGTGGTTCATGTTCCAGGCTCCTGCCACACAATGCGGCCCCATCATGTCGCATCCGGACCCCGAAGATTACGGCGCCCGTGCCGAAGCCTTGCGGCAGCAGCTGCACCACCACGCCCACCGCTACTACGTGCTGGACGCGCCGGAGATCCCGGACGCCGAGTACGACCGCCTGTTCCAGGAACTGCAAGCGCTGGAAGAAGCTCACCCCGCGCTGCGCACGGCCGACTCCCCCACCCAGCGCGTCATCGGCCAGGTCTTGGCTGGTCTGGCGCCCGTGCGGCATGCCGTGCCCATGCTGTCGATCCAGACCGAGACCGACACCAGCGCCGAAGGCGCACGGTCCTTTGACGGCCGCGTGCGCCGCGAACTGGAACTGGCCGCCGATGCCCCGGCCGTGGACTACAACGCCGAGTTGAAGTTCGACGGCCTGGCCATGAATCTGCGCTACGAACACGGCGTGCTGGTGCAGGCGGCCACGCGCGGCGACGGCGAGACGGGCGAAGACGTCACGCAGAACATCCGCACCATCGGACAGATCCCGCTGCGGCTGCAAGGCCCTGCAGATGCTTTCCCGGCCGTGCTGGAAGTGCGCGGCGAGGTCTACATGCGCCGTGACGACTTCAACCGGCTCAACGACCAGCAGCGCGCCAAGGGCGAGAAGACCTACGTGAACCCGCGCAACACCGCCGCCGGCGCCGTGCGTCAGTTGGACCCAGGGGTCACCGCATCGCGCCCCATGAGCTTCTACGCCTACGGCCTGGGCGAGGTGCAGGGCTGGCCCCTGCCCGAACGCCACTCCCTGCTGCTGGACGCGCTGGCGGCTTTCGGCCTGCCGGTGTGCGACATCCGTGCGGTGGCCCACGGCGCCGATGAACTGGTGGCCTTCCACCAGCGCGTGGCCGCGCAGCGCGATGCCTTGCCCTTTGACATCGACGGTGTGGTCTACAAGGTGGACCGCATCGACCTGCAGCAGCGCCTGGGCTTCAAGACGCGCGAACCGCGCTGGGCGGTGGCTCACAAGTACCCGGCGCAGGAACAGCTGACGCGCTTGAACGGCATCGACATCCAGGTCGGCCGCACCGGCAAGCTCACGCCCGTGGCCAAGCTGGAGCCGGTGTTCGTGGGCGGCACCACGGTGAGCAATGCCACGCTGCACAACGTGTTTGAACTGCGGCGCAAAGGCGTGCGAGTGGGCGACACGGTCATCGTGCGACGCGCCGGTGACGTGATCCCGGAAGTGGTGGGTCGCATGCCAGGCCCACGCAGCGCCTATGTGCCCAACTTCCGCATGCCGCGCCAGTGCCCCGTGTGCGGCAGCGCGGTGCTGCGGGAGCAGGGTGGCATGGACCACCGCTGCACGGGCGGCCTGTTCTGCGCTGCGCAGCGCAAGCAGGCTATCCTGCACTTCGCCGGCCGCCGCGCCATGGACGTCGAAGGCCTGGGCGACAAGCTGGTCGACCAGCTGGTGGACAGCGGCCTCATCAGGACTTTGCCCGAGCTCTACACCCTGGGCCTGGCCAAGCTCATCGCGCTGGACCGCATGGCGGAGAAGAGCGCCGCCAACATCCTGCTGGGCCTGGACAAGAGCAAGCAGACCACCTTGTCGCGCTTCCTCTACGCACTGGGCATTCGCCAGGTCGGCGAGACCACGGCCAAGGACCTGGCGCGCCACTTCGGTGGCCTGGATCGCCTGATGGACGCCACGCTGGAACAGTTGCTGCAAGTGAACGACGTCGGGCCCATCGTGGCGCAGAGCATCCGCACCTTTTTCGACCAGCCCCACAACCGCGAGGTGGTGGAACAGCTGCGCGCCGCCGGCATCACCTGGACCGAAACCGATGGCAGCGCCGCCGACGCAGCGCCCAAACCTTTGGCTGGCAAGACCTTTGTGTTGACAGGCACACTCCCGACCTTGAGCCGCGACCAGGCCAAGGCCTTGATCGAAGCGGCCGGCGGCAAGGTCGCAGGGTCGGTGTCCAAGAAGACCCACTTTGTGGTGGCCGGCGAAGAAGCGGGCAGCAAACTGGACAAGGCCCGCGAACTGGGTGTCGCCGTGCTGGACGAACACGGATTGCAAGAACTGCTGAAAGGACTGCCGGATGCCCCCGTGGCCTGAATCCGTCCGACGTGCGGCGCTGCTGGGTGGCGAATCCACCGGCAAGACCACGCTGGCGCGCGCGCTGGCCCATGCCCTGAATACGTTGTGGGTGCCCGAGTACGGCCGACAGCGCTGGGAAGAGCTGCGCGAGACCTTGTCGGTGGACGAACTGGTGCAGGTCGGTCGCACACAGGTCGCGTGGGAAAGTGAACACGCCCAGTTGGCCGCACAGCGCGGCGCGCACTGGCTGCTCTGCGACACCACGCCGCTGACGACGCTTCAGTACTGCCTGCACGACCACGGCCAGGCGCCGGCCGAGCTGCAGGCCTTGGCCCAGCGCCGCTACGACCTGACCGTGCTGTGCGCGCCGGACTTTGCCTTTGTGCAGGACGGCTGCCGACGTGACGACGGCTTTCGCAAGGAACAGCACGCCTGGACCCTGGCACGTCTGGCCGAGATGGGCGTGGCGCCGCTCATCGTGCAGGGCGGTGTCGAGACGCGTGTGCAGCAGGTGCTGAGCGCCTTGCTCGCCTTCGAACGCCGCCCCGCGGCTGACGAGGTGTCTGCATGACCGTGCGTGAAATCCTGAAGATGGGCGACCCGCGCCTGCTGCGCGTGGCCCCTCCCGTCAATGCCTTTGACACACCCGAACTTCATGAACTGGTGGCCGACATGTTCGACACCATGAAGGCGGCACAAGGCGCGGGCCTGGCCGCGCCGCAGATCGGCGTGGACCTGCAACTGGTGATCTTCGGCTTCAGCCAGAACGCCCGCTACCCGGACCGCCCGGCCGTGCCGACCACGGTCTTGCTGAACCCGGTGATCACGCCGCTGGATGACGAGATGGTGGACGGCTGGGAAGGCTGCCTTTCGGTGCCCGGCCTTCGCGGCAAGGTGCCGCGCCATGCGCGCGTCCGCTACACGGGCTTCGACCTGCAAGGCCAAGCGATCGATCGCACGGTGGACGGCTTCCACGCCGTGGTGGTGCAGCATGAATGCGACCACCTCATCGGGCGCCTGTACCCCACGCGCATGACCGACCTGACCCAGTTCGGCTTCACCGAGATCCTGTTTCCGGAACTCGCTGGCACGGCGGGCGACGACGATTGAGCGACCCGGCGGAACGGTCCTTTACAACCCGCAACGTCAGCGAACAGCCTTGGGGCGGCGTTGAAGAGCGGTGTGCAGGGCATCTGCCCTGCGGAGCCTTGTCATGACACAGATGAACCTGCGGGCTTGGCTCGCGCGCTTCACCCTCGCCTGCCTGACCCCCTTGCTGGTACTGGGCACCGGTGCCGCCAGCGCACAGGAAGACCCTCCGGGCCGTGTCGGCCGCCTGTCTGACCTGCAGGGCAGCGTGTCCTGGTTCGACAACGAACAGGGCGTCTGGGCAGACGCAGAACGCAACCGCCCGCTGACTGGCGGTGACCGGCTGTCCACCGGCGCGCAGGGCCGCGCCGAAGTGCGTGTCGGCTCCACCGTGTTGCGCCTGGGTCCGGCCACGGAGCTGGAAGTGGTGCGCCTGGACGACGAGCGCATGATCTTCCAGCTGCACAACGGCAGTCTGGCACTGCGCGTGCGGTCACGTGAGGTGGCTTCCGACGTCGAAGTGGACACCGCTGAAGTCCGCCTGCGCCCGGAGCGCAGTGGGCACTACCGCATCGACCGCGTCGACGACACGACCTTGGCCGGCGCGTGGCGCGGGTCGCTGCGCATCGACGACAGCGAAGGCTTCATCCTGGAAACCGGCCAGCGCGCCGAGCTGTGGCGTGAGCGCCGCGGCCTCAAGTTCAAGTGGGCCACCCAGACCGGTGACGCCTTTGGCGACTGGGCACAACGCGACGACCAATTGGACGACCAGCGCAGCGCGTCAAACCGCTACGTGTCGCCCGAAATGACCGGCGCCGAAGACCTGGACCGCTCTGGCCGCTGGGAACGCCACCCCGAATACGGCGCCGTCTGGTACCCGAGCGATGTGCGCGATGACTGGGCACCTTACCGCTATGGCCGCTGGACCTGGGTGTCGCCTTGGGGCTGGACCTGGGTCGACGAAGCGTCCTGGGGCTTTGCACCCTTCCACTACGGCCGCTGGGTCAACTGGCGCGGCCGCTGGGGCTGGTGCCCAGGCGACTACGTGGCCCGGCCCGTGTACGCGCCGGCGCTGGTGGCCTGGGTGGGCGGGCCACGTGTCGGCGTGTCCATCAACATTGGCGGGCCTGCCATTGGCTGGGTGCCGCTGGCGCCGCGCGAGTGGTACGTGCCGCAGTACCGCCACACGTCCGTGTATGACGGTCGCATGAACCCGCGCCCGTCTGGCCACCGCGGTGAATGGCAGCGGCCGCAGGTCGGTGCCTCGGTCACCGTCCGCTATGGCAACCAGGGCGTGCCCGGTGGCATCACCGTGGTGCCGAGTGATGTCCTGACCCGCCGTGAGCCCGTGGGCCGCCATGCCGCCGACCCGCGCGAAGTGCAGCGCACCTGGGGCCAGCAGGCGGCGCCCGTGATGACTGCGCCGCAACGTGTAGGCCCGCCGCCTCGGCAGTCCAGCACCGTGATCAGCACCAACCCTGCCGACAACCGCCCCGCCATGCCCGCGCGAGGCGACAGGCCGGATGCCGGCGATCGGAACGAACGTGGCGACAGAAATGACCGCAACGACCGCAATGACCGCGGTCCGCGAGGCGAGCGGGACCGTACGCCCCAGCCGTCTGCTGCGCCGGCCGCCGCACCGCCGGCGCAAAGTCAGCCCCAGCCGCCGATGATGCAGCCGCAGCGGCCCCAGTCGTCGCCGCCTCCGCAGCAGCCAGTGCCGCAGCCGGCACCGCAAGCCCAGCCGCCGCGGCCTGTACAGCCGATGCCCCAGGTCATCAGCACGCAGCCACAAGCACAGCCACAAGCACAGCCACAGCCACCTGCCCAGCCGCCACGCGCCATGGCGCCGCCGGCGGCCGCGCCGCAGCAGCAGGCACAGCAGCCTGCGCAGCCGGCCGTGGGGCCGCAGCCGCCACGCCGCGGCCCGGCGGCCCCAGAGCGCCCGCGCGAGGAAGAGCGCAAACGCGCACCCGACAAGCCGGAAAACCGGGGTGGCCGCGACAACAAGGAAGTGCGCGAGCAACAGCGCTGAGGCCGTCCGCATGGGCGAGCAGCCCGTGCGCGGCCGCAGCGAGCGGTCGCGCTACTTCAGCAGCGGCCTCAGCGCCGGCCACACATTGGCCAGCAGTTGCGGGTGCGCTGCCGCCGTCGGATGGATGCGGTCGGCCTGGAACAGTTCATCCGCCCTGGGGCCGTCGGCCACGCCTGCCAGGAAGAAGGGCAACAACGCCGTCTGCTCGG
Source organism: uncultured beta proteobacterium (assembly GCA_963750785.1). Lineage (GTDB taxonomy): Bacteria > Pseudomonadota > Gammaproteobacteria > Burkholderiales > Burkholderiaceae_C > Rubrivivax. The sequence goes on from CAVVSC010000035.1 coordinate 311,519, forward strand.
ACTTGGCCACGGTGGCGAAGAGCGCGGTGAACGCCTCCCCATAGGCGCGGCCATAGTTGGGCGGCATGGCCATGCCGGCGATCAGCACCTGCGCGCCGGCAGCCTTGGCCGCACGGGTCATGTCGGTGAGGTTGTTGCGCGTCATGTCCAGCGGCAGACCGCGCAGCGCGTCATTGCCGCCCAGTTCGATCACCACCACGCGTGGCTTGTGGTCCTTCAGCAGCGCCGCCAGGCGCGACCGGCCACCGGACGTGGTCTCGCCGCTGATGCTGGCATTGACCACCCGCCAGCCCGGTTTCTCGGTCGCCATGCGCTTTTCCAGCAGGGCCACCCAGCCACTGCCACGCGGCAGACCGTACTCCGCCGACAGGCTGTCACCCAGCACCAGCAAGACCGGCGCGCCAGGCTTGGTGCCGGGGCCTGGGCCCTGGCCATTTGCCCCCTGTGCATGGGCGGGTGAAGCCAGCCCCGCAGCGGCGGCAAGGGCCAGCACGCTACAGTGCCGCAGCCAGGCGCGCCGCGCCACCCAAGAAGACCGAATGTCCGAAGCACTCATCGAAGTCAAAGGGGTCACCAAGCAAGTGACCGATGCCACTGGAACACTGACCATACTGCACGAGATCAGTTTCGTGCTGGGCAGCCGCGAATCAGTGGCCATCGTGGGGGCATCGGGTTCAGGCAAGAGCACTCTGTTGTCCATCCTGGCCGGGCTGGACACCCCCACGACGGGCACCGTGGTGCTGGGTGGAACCGACTTGTTTGCGCTGGACGAAGACGCACGCGCCGAAGTGCGTTCGCGCCAGGTCGGATTTGTGTTCCAGAGCTTCCAGTTGCTGGGCAACCTGACGGCGCTTGAAAACGTCATGCTGCCGCTGGAACTGAAGGGCCGCAACGACGCGCGCAGCGCGGCGGCCGACATGCTCAAGCGCGTCGGCCTGGGCGAGCGCCTGGGTCACTACCCCAAGGTGCTGTCCGGCGGCGAACAGCAGCGCGTGGCCCTGGCCCGCGCCTTTGTCATGCGCCCGGCCCTGCTGCTGGCTGACGAACCCACCGGGAGCCTGGACTTCGCCACCGGTGCCACGGTCATGGACCTGATGTTCGACATGAACCGCGAGGCCGGCACCACTCTGGTCCTGGTGACGCACGACCATGCCATCGCTGCACGCTGCGAACGCCAGTTGACGATGGAAGCCGGCCGCCTCAGCGAGGGCTGATCAGGACCCGGCAGGGGCTGGCAAGGCATCCAGCCGGCGGTGCATCAACGCAAACCACAGCGGCGGTACGGTGGCCAGGAAGATGCAACCTGAATAGCCCGTGGGCAGTTGCGGCCCTGGCAGCGGCTCCAGTTCGGCATACGGCTTCCAGGCATGCATGTGGTGGTCGGAATGGCGTTGCAGGTTGGCCACGACGCAGTTGGTCAGCAGGTGATCGGCGTTCCACGCGTGCATCACGCCAAAAGGTTCGGCTCGCCCGCCGTACGCCTGCCGCTGCAAGCCGTAGTGTTCGATGTAGTTCACCGATTCCAGCAGAAAGACGGCGTAGGCGGCCTGCACCAGCCAGAACAGCAGGGCCGTGGGCCCCAGCCAGGCCGCCAGTGCGGCCGGCCCCAGCACCTGCAACAGGCTGGCCCAGACGAGCGGGCTCTGCCAGCCCGCATGCCGATGCTGGCGCAGCCGCGCGGCCTCCAGGCGCCAAGCGCTGGCAAGGCTGCCCGACAGCGTGCGCGGCAGGAAACGCCACAAGGTCTCACCGCGACGGGCCGTCGCCGGGTCCTGCCATGTGGCGGCACGCACGTGGTGGCCGCGGTAGTGCTCCACCATGAAGTGGGCATAGCAGACGCTGCCCATCAAGAGCCAGGCCAGGATGCGGTCAAGACGCGACTTTGAATGCCCCAGTTCGTGCGCAAACGTGATGCCTTGGCTGCCGGTGATACCGCCGACGGCCAGCCCCAGCAGCAGGGCGGCACCCGATCCCTGCCCCGGCTGCACCGATTGCCAGACCCCCAGGCCCAGCAGCCCGGCCTGCAGGGGCACGTGCAGGCGCAGCACTGTCCGATGCCAGGTCGTCTGTACCGTGGCTGGCGGTGAATGCTGCCAGGCCGGCACACGCTCGGCCAGTGCCAATGCCAGTTGCACGCCGGCCATCGTTGCCCAGGCCACCAAGGGCGACCGCAGGACCGCTGCTGCCAGGCCCAAGAGCAGCAGCCAGGCCAGTGCAAACCGAAGTTTCAAGAGCATGTGCATGTCCACATCATGCGGCGCAGGCTGTCCACACGCGTCCGGGATAATCCCGGCCATGAATCCCTTGCTGGCGCGCCTGCATCCCTACCCGTTTGAACGCTGGCGCGAACTGACGCGCGGCATCACGCCTTCACCGGCGCACCAGCCCATCAGCCTGGGCATTGGCGAACCCAAGCACGCCACGCCAACCTTGATTCAAGAGGCGCTGGTGAAGGGCTTTCCGGGCCTGGCCAGCTACCCCGCCACGCTGGGTGAGCCGGCGCTGCGCGAAGCCATCGCCGCTTGGTTGCACCGCCGCTACGGCGTCACCGTGAATCCTGCCACCCAGTTGCTGCCGGTGACGGGTTCGCGCGAGGCGCTGTTCTCGTTTGCACAGACCGTCATCGACCCCATCCGGCCTGGCGCCACGGTGGTCTGCCCCAACCCGTTCTACCAAATCTACGAAGGCGCGGCTCTGCTGGCCGGCGCGCAGACGGTCTTCGTGCCCAGCGACCCGGCCCGCAATTTCGCGGCCGACTGGAGCGCGGTGGACGATGCCACCTGGTCCCGCACCCAACTGCTCTACGTCTGCAGCCCGGGCAATCCCACGGGTGCCGTGATGCCGCTGGCCGAGTGGCAACGCCTGTTCGAACTGAGCGACCGGCACGGCTTTGTCATCGCCAGCGACGAGTGTTACTCCGAGATCTACTTTCGCGACGAGCCTCCGCTGGGAAGCCTGGAAGCAGCCTCCAGGCTCGGCCGCAGCTTCAAGAACCTGGTGGCCTTCACCAGCCTGTCCAAGCGCAGCAACGTGCCCGGCTTGCGTTCAGGCTTCGTGGCGGGCGACGAAACCCTCATGAAGGCCTTCCTGCTCTACCGCACCTACCACGGCAGCGCCATGAGCCCCATGGTCCAGCGCGCCAGCGCCGCCGCCTGGGACGAAGAAGGCCATGTGGTGGCCAACCGCGAGCTTTACCGCAGCAAGTTTGCGCAGGTGACGCCCGTCTTGCAGCAGGCGTTGGACGTGCAGCTGCCGGACGCCGCGTTCTATCTGTGGGCGGCCGTCCCCGGCGGGGACGACATCGCGTTCGGCCAGGGCCTGCTCGCTCAATACAATGTGGCAGTGCTCCCGGGAAGCCTGCTGGCCCGTACCGTCCACGGTCACAACCCCGGCCAGGGCCGCATCCGCATGGCCCTGGTGGCCCCGGTGGCTGAATGCCTGGAAGCCGCACACCGCATCGTCTCCTACACCCGAAGCCTTCAAGAAAGCCGCCCATGAGCTCTGCACCCTTGCAGTCCGTCATCGACCTCGCCTGGGAAAGCCGCGCCGAGATCTCCGCCCTGAACGCGCCTGCCGTGCGTGAAGCCGTTGAACAGGTTATTGCCGACCTGAACGCTGGCCGCATCCGCGTCGCGGAAAAGCGTGGCGTCGGTGACTGGCATGTCAACCAGTGGATCAAGAAGGCCGTGCTGCTGAGCTTCCGCCTCAACGACAACCGCGTCATGCGCGCCGGCGACCTGGAGTTCTTCGACAAGGTCAAGACCAAGTTCAGCAACCTGGACGATGCCGCCATGCGCGCCAGCGGCGTACGCGTGGTGCCGCCGGCCGTGGCACGCCGCGGCAGCTACATCGCCAAGGGCGCCGTGCTGATGCCCAGCTACGTGAACATCGGTGCCTATGTGGACGAGAACACCATGGTCGACACCTGGGCCACCGTGGGCAGCTGCGCGCAGATCGGCAAGAACGTGCACCTGTCCGGCGGCGTGGGCATCGGCGGCGTGCTGGAACCGCTGCAGGCCAACCCCACCATCATCGAGGACAACTGCTTCATCGGCGCGCGCAGCGAAGTCGTCGAAGGGGTCATCGTCGAAGAGAACTCGGTGCTGGGCATGGGCGTCTACCTGGGCCAGAGCACGCCGATCTTCAACCGCGAGACCGGTGACATCAGCTACGGCCGCGTGCCCAGCGGATCGGTCGTCGTCAGCGGCAATTTGCCCAAGACGACCGCGGCCGGTCAGGCCTACAGTCTGTACGCGGCGGTGATCGTCAAGCGCGTGGACGCGCAGACGCGCAGCAAGACCTCGATCAACGAACTGCTCAGGGCCTGAAGGGGATGCCATGACTAACGACCAAGCAAGAGCCGCGGGCGGGCTTCGCCCGACCGCAGGCGAACGGCCCCCTCGGGGGGTAGCGAGCGCAGCGAGCTTGGGGGCACGTTAATCATGGCCAACAACCTGGAACGCGTGCTCCGCCTGATGGCGGAAAAGAACGCGTCCGACGTGTACATGTCGGCCAACACGCCGATCCTGATCAAGATCCACGGCCAGATCCTGCAGCTGAGTGACCAACTGCTCACCACCAACCAGACGCGGCAGCTGCTCAGCGAAATGCTGGCGCCGCAGCAGATGGAAGAGCTGGAAGAAACCGGCGAGCTGAACGTGGGCATCAGCATCCCGCGCACCGGCAGCTTCCGTCTGAGCGCCTTCAAGCAGCGCGGCTCCATTGCGGCTGTGTTCCGTTGCATCCCGTACCAGATCCCGTCCCTGGATTCGCTGGGCGTGCCGCCGCTCATGAACCAGATCATCACCGACAAGCGCGGCCTGATCCTGATGGTCGGCGCCACGGGTACCGGCAAGAGCACCACGCTGGCGTCCATGATCGAATGGCGCAACCAGCAGATGAGCGGCCACATCCTCACCATCGAGGACCCGATCGAATTCCTCTTCTCCAACAAGAAGAGCGTGGTCAACCAGCGCGAAGTGGGCCGCGACACGCAGAGCCTGCAGATCGCACTGAAGAACGCGCTGCGCCAGGCACCCGACTGCATCCTGATCGGCGAAATCCGCGACCGCGAAACCATGAGCGCGGCGCTGTCCTATGCACTGTCCGGCCACCTGGTGCTGAGCACCCTCCACGCCAACAACAGCTACCACGCGCTGGGACGGATCCTGTCTTTCTATTCGCCGGAAGCGCGTTCCACGCTGCTGTCCGACCTCGGATCGGGCCTGCGCGCCATCGTGTCGCAGCGGCTCTTGCGCGCCAATGCCGGCGGCCGCGTGCCCGCGGTGGAAGTGCTGCTCAACACCAAGCTGATTTCAGAGTTGATCGAGAAGGGCGACCTGTCGTCGGTGAAGGAAGCGATGGAGAAGTCGCTGGCCGAAGGTTCGCAGACCTTTGAGTTCGACATCGCACGCCTCATCAACGAAGGCATCGTGTCGCGTGACGAAGGCCTGTCCTACGCCGATTCGCCGACCAATCTCTTGTGGCGCCTGCAGAACGAACAAGCACCGGTTTCGCGTGCGGCGCCCAAGAAGGAAGAGAACGAAGCGGCCACGTTCACCGAGGTCAGCATCGACGTGCGGCCCGAAGACCCGCTGCCCGTGGTGCCGCCGCCCTGGGGCGTGCCGCGGTGACCAGCCCGGCGACTGGCTTGCCCACCGGCGAGTCTGGCGACGCGCTGCGCCTGACGGAGGCGCTGATCGCCTGCCGCTCGGTCACCCCGGTCGATGGAGGCTGCCAAAACTTGCTGGCCGCCGTGCTGCGCGACGCCGGTTTCGACTGCGAATCCCTGGAGGCGGGACCTGAAGGCGCGCGCGTCAGCAACCTGTGGGCCGTGCATGCCGGCAAGCGGCCGGGCCCGACCCTGGTCCTCGCCGGACACACCGACGTGGTGCCGCCCGGCCCCCTGGACCGCTGGACCAGCGACCCCTTCGTGCCGACCCACCGCGACGGCCGCCTGGTGGGGCGCGGTGCCGTGGACATGAAGACGGCGGTGGCCTGCATGACCGTGGCCGCGGTGGAGTACGTGAAGGCGCACCCGGACCATGCCGGCAGCGTCGCTTTGCTCTTCACCAGCGACGAGGAAGGCCCGTCGCTGCACGGCACCCTGCACGCCGTGAACGTGCTGGAGCAACGCGGCACAGCGCTGGACGCCTGCTTGATCGGCGAACCCACCTCAGTGGATCGCGTGGGCGACATGGTGAAGAACGGCCGCCGCGGCACCCTGTCCGCCAAGCTGCGCGTGAAAGGCATCCAGGGCCACATCGCCTACCCGCAACTGGCGCGCAACCCCATCCATGATTTCGCACCCGCATTGGCCGAACTGGTCGCCACACGCTGGGATGAAGGCAATGCCTTCTTTCTGCCTACCAGCTGGCAGGTGAGCAACATCCACGCCGGCGCCGGCGTGGGCAACGTCATCCCGGGTGAACTGGTGGTGGACTGCAACTTTCGCTTCAGCACCGAAAGCACCGCGCAAAGCCTGAAGGACCGCTTCACCGCCCTCCTGCAGCGCCACGGCGTGGAATTCGACGTGGCCTGGACGCTGGGCGGCGAGCCCTTCCTCACGCCGCCGGGCACTTTGCATGCGGCCCTGACGGCGGCGGTGCAGGCCGAATTCGGCATCACCCCGGAACTCAGCACCACCGGCGGCACTTCGGACGGCCGCTTCATGGCGCGCATCTGCGCGCAGGTGATGGAATTCGGCGTGCGCAACGAAAGCGCGCACAAGCTGGACGAATGGGTGGAGGTGGCTGCGATCGAGCCGCTCAAGAACACCTACCGCCGCACCCTGGAAGGCTTCCTCACATGACGGCCGCGGCATGAAGCTGCTGGACCTGGTGGAACAGGCCGCCACGCGCCTGACCACCGCGGGCGTGGCTTTCGGCCATGGCACCGACAACCCGTTTGATGAGGCCGCCTGGCTGGTGCTGTGGAAGCTCGGCCTGCCGCTGGACGCGCTGGACGAGCATGCCGACGACGACGTCGCCGAGTCGGCAGCAACCCTGGTGGACCGCTTGATCGAAGAGCGCATCAGCACCCGCAAGCCCGCCGCCTACCTGACTGGCGAAGCCTGGTTGCATGGCGTGCCCTTCTTTGTGGATGAACGCGTCATCGTGCCACGTTCGTTGATTGCCGAACCCATCGTCGAGGGCACGCTGGACGTGTGGCTGTCGGACCAGACCCGCACCGTGCTGGACCTGTGCACAGGCAATGGCAGCCTGGCCGTGCTGGCGGCCATGGCTTATGAAGAGGTCACCGTCCTCGGCACGGACCTCAGTGCAGACGCATTGCAGGTGGCGGCACGCAATGTTGAACGCCACGGCCTGCAGGACCGCATCACGCTGGCCCAGGGCGATGGCTTTGCGGCTGCGCCAGACCGATACGACCTGATCCTGTGCAACCCGCCTTACGTCAACAGCCAGTCCATGGACGTCTTGCCGGCTGAATTCCGCGCCGAGCCCCGTGTGGCATTGGCCGGCGGTCGCGACGGCATGGACTTCATCCGCGGCCTCATCCAGCAGGCCCGCGCCCACCTGGGCAAGCACGGCGTCCTGGTCCTGGAAGTGGGCCACGAACGCCAGCACTTCCACGACGCCTTTCCGCGGCTGCCCGTGGTGGGCCTGCCCACCAGCCTGGGTGACGACCAGGTGCTGCTGATCCAGGCCGCGGACCTGCCCTGAACCTCTCCTGAAACGCCTCGGTCCGTCCGGGCCCTGACCTGAATCTCCTGTGATCACCATCCGCAACATCACGCTGCGCCGCGGCACCAAGGTCGTCCTGCAGAACGCCGCCGTCACGCTGCAGCCGGGCGAAAAGGTCGGCCTCATCGGCCGCAACGGCGCTGGCAAGTCCAGCCTGTTCTCGCTGCTGACGCACCGCCTGCAGGCCGACACCGGCGACGTGGAAATCCCGCCGCGCTGGCGTGTGGGCGAAGTGGCGCAGGACATGCCCGACACCGAAGACGGTGCCACCGACTTCGTGCTGCAGGGCGACACGCCGCTGATGCTGGCGCAGGCCGAACTGGCCGCGGCCGAATTCAGCGGCGACGGCAACGCCATGGCCCACGCCCACATGATGCTGGACGAGGCCGGGGCCTTCGACGCGCGTTCAAGAGCCCAGGCGCTGTTGCTCGGCCTGGGCTTCAAGGGCGACCAGGTCGACGCACCCGTCAACAGCTTCAGCGGCGGCTGGCGCATGCGCCTGCAACTGGCACGCGCACTGATGTGCCCGGCCGAACTGCTGTTGCTGGATGAACCCACCAACCACCTGGACCTGGACGCGCTGGTCTGGCTGGAAGCCTGGCTGAAGCGCTTTGAAGGCCTGATGATCGTCATCAGCCACGACCGCGAATTCCTGGACGCCATCACCCGCGTCACCGTGCACCTGGACGAGCAGACGCTGACGCGCTACGGCGGCAACTACAGCGCCTTTGAAGAAATGCGCGCCGAACGCATGACCCTGGCTGCCGCCGCCTATGGCAAGCAGCAGGAGCGCATGGCGCACCTGCAGCGCTTCATCGACCGCTTCAAGGCCAAGGCCAGCAAGGCCAAGCAGGCGCAGAGCCGCGTGAAGGCGCTGGCGCGCATGGAGAAGCTGGCGCCGGTGCTGACCAGCAGCGATTTCGAATTCGAGTTCCGCGAGCCTCAGAGCCTGCCCAACCCGATGCTGTCCTTCGACAGCCTGTCCTGCGGCTATGGCGACAAGCCCATCGTGCAGAACTTCAGCCGCAGCGTGCTGGCCGGTCAGCGCATCGGCATCCTGGGCGCCAACGGGCAAGGCAAGTCGACCCTGGTGAAGACCATCGCCAAGTCGCTGCGCGCCCTGGGCGGCACCGCCACAGAAGGCAAGGGCCTGGTCATCGGCTACTTCGCGCAGCAGGAACTGGACGTGCTCAGCCTGGACGATGGCCCGCTGATGCACATGGTGCGCCTGGCACGCGACGTGGGCCCACAAGCGCGCGAACAGGAACTGCGCGACTTCCTGGGCCGATTCCGCTTCACCGGCGACATGGTCACCCAATCCGTGGGCAGCCTCAGCGGCGGCGAGAAGGCCCGTCTGGTCCTGGCCATGCTGGTCTGGCAGCGCCCCAACCTGCTGTTGCTGGACGAACCCACCAACCACCTGGACCTGACCACACGGGAAGCGCTGTCGATCGCACTGAATGAATTCGAGGGCACCGTGATGCTCGTCAGCCACGACCGTGCGCTGCTGCGCGAGGTCTGCGACGAGTTCTGGCTGGTGGCGCGGGGTCGCGTCGAACCCTTCGATGGCGACCTGGACGACTACCAGAAGTGGTTGCTGGAAGTCAGCCGGGCGGCCGCCAAGGGTCAGCCTACGCCAGAACCGCCCAAGGCACTGCCCGTGGCCGCGCCGGAACTGCCGACCAAGTCATCGCCCACCGGCAAAGCAGGCGCCGCCGCAGCAGCCGCGCAAAAACAGGTTCCGTCATCGGCGCCAGCCGCGCCGCGCGACGACCGCAAAGCCAAGGCGCAGTTGCGCCAGAAACTGGCCGACCGCACCCGCCCGTGGCGCAACGAATTGGCGGGCATCGACAAGCGCCTGGCCAGCTTGAACACCGAGAAAGCAAAGATCGAAGCGAAGCTTTCGCAACCGGACACGCCAGCATCCGGCATGGCCGAGTTGGGCCGCAACTTGAACCACTCCGCCGCCGAGATCGCCATGCTGGAAGAGCGTTGGTTGGAGTTGCAGTCCCTCATAGAGGCCGCAGAAGCCGAAGCCGCCTGAACAAGGGGTCACCTGCCCCACTTCGGGCCTCGGTCTGTCACAGAAGCTTCACGGGCCGCGCCTAGCCTGCGGGGTTTGCTGACATCGAGGCCCGGCCCCATGAAAATCGTTCGCTCCGTATTGAACCTGGCCGTGCTGGCCCTGGTGGCGCACAGCGCCGTCGCGGGCGTCGTGGGCACCACGACATTCGTCAACGGCATTGCCATCGACGCCACGACGCAAGACCTGTCCGCCGGCACTGCCGTGGAGCGCCGTGTCGGCTTCTTCTCGGACCTGTACTACGACAATCTCCGCAATGAATGGTGGGGCGTGTCCGACCGCGGCCCAGGCGGTGGCACCCTGAGCTACGAGACCCGCGCACAGCGCTTCACTTTGGACGTGGCCGCCAACGGCGCCATCAGCAATTTCCAGATTGCCGAGACGGTGAAGTTCACCGCCGGCGGACAGGCCTTGAACGGCCTGGCGCCCTCGCCCACCGGCGTGCTGGGCCGTTCCTTCGACCCCGAAGGCCTGGTGATCGTGCCGGGCTCCGGCCACATCCTGGTGGCCGACGAATACGGCCCGTCCCTGCGCATGTTCAACCGCGCCGGCGAGCAGATCCGGGCTTTCACGCCCCCAGCCAATCTGGTGCCCAAGGTTGGCAGCACGGTCGACTACAGCGCGACGCCCGGCACCGCAGCCGGCAGCCTGACCAGCGGTCGCGAACCCAACCGCGGCTTTGAAGGCCTGGCCATCAGCCCGGATGGCAAGTACGCCTACGCCATGCTGCAGAACGGCACGGTCCAGGATGGCTACAACACCGCGACGGGTACACGCGGCCAGTACACGCGCATCGTCAAGTTCGACATGGAAACTGGCGAAGCGGTGGCGCAGTACGCCTACAAGCTGGAAAGCAGCGGCCAGGGCCGTGGCATCTCCTCCATCCAGGCGCTGGGCAACGACAAGTTCCTCGTGATCGAGCGCAACAACCGCGGCGTCGGCGTGGGCGCCACGCTGGCAAGCCCGGACAAGAACGTCTACGAGATCGACCTGGCCGGCGCCGTGGACGTGAGCAACATCAACCTGCCTGCCAGCGGCAATTTCGCTGGCGCCGTGACCAAGGTGGGCAAGGTGCTGGACCTGGACGCCAACACCCTGGCCGCCTTGGGCAACCGGTCACCGGAGAAATGGGAAGGTTTGGCCATTGGCCCGCAGTTGGCCGACGGCAGCTTCCTGATCCTGGCAGGCACCGACAACGACTACAGCGTGACGCAGAACGCCGACGGCGTGCAGTACGACGTCTTCTACCGCATGAGCGACGCGGACCCGTTTGCCAGTTCCATCCAGTGCCCCATCGGCACCCGGGACAACTGCTTCTTCACCGCGAACAACGCCACCACCGCGCTGGCCAGCGGCTACGGGCTGCTGCCTGGGGTGCTGCACGCCTACACCGCGCGGCTCACCAACTACGTGGCACCGGTGCCCACGCCGGGCACGCTGGCCTTGTCGGCCGCGGGCCTGGCCTTGCTGCTGATGCGCCGCCGCTCGCGCTGATTCGCCGGACTGTCCGCGACGGTCAGGCCCTCAGGCGGACGCTTCTTCGCGGCTGAAGTCCATTTCCCAGTTCGTCTCCCAGGTCTGGCCGCCATCGGTGGAGAAAGCCTGCTCCCAACGCGGCGATTCGGTGCGCGTGTGCAGCCAGAGGAAGCGCACGCGGATGGGCCGGCCTTCGAAGTCTTCGTCGGCCAGGAAGGTGCCGGTGCCGTCCTGAAAGCGACCACGCATCGGTGTGCCGAGCTGCGTCGGGTCACGGCCGTCCAGCCACCAGATCAACCAGTTCTGCGTGGCCGCGTCCCAACTGCGCAAGGTCGTCGCGCGGTAGCTGCCACCGGGCAGGTGGATCAGGTTGTCGTCTACTGTGGCGGCACCTCCCATCACAAGCCACAGTTCGGACTGGCCGTCAAAGACCTCCCAGTCCGGGCAGCCGGCCAGGCGCTTGACCAGGCGGCGGTGACGCACCTGCCAGCGGCCGCGCAGAAAATCAAAGTCGGGTGGGGCTTTCGTGTTCATGCGGGAACTCCTTCAACGCAGAGGTGCACGCTGGGTGGGCAACAGGCGCAGGCGCGTTGCGGCGCCTGCCAAAAGGGCACGGACTGCATCGGGCAATGCCACCGGCAGCGGGCTGAGCGCCAACAGCCAGGTGCCGCTGCGTACGGGCAGGCGCGGAAAGTTGTTGACTTGCACGTGGGTGGTGAACCAGGCGGCATCGGCTACCAGGGCAGTCGAGTCGCCCGCGGACCAGGGCGCCTTCAACGGGCAGATCAAGGCGTGCCAGATGCCCGCAGCGCCTGTGGCACATGCACCCGGCAAGGCACCCGCCAGGGCGCCCGGCAAGGCACCCGGCACTGCACAAGCCAGTGCACCAGACAGCGGCTGCAGCAGCAGGACGTTGTCGGAGTCGACCATCGTCGCGTTCGCAGCCGCGCGGTGCTGCTGCCAGACGGGACCGCCGTAGAAGGCCTGCAGCCCGTCCAGGCGCGTGGACATGTCGGCAAAGCCGCGCAGCCAGATGAAGCGGTCCGGCGCGTCAGCATCGCAAAAGATGCCCAGCACCCGCAGGCCCACGTCCTCCTGGGCCTGGATGAATTCCCGTTCGAACAGGTCGATCAGTTCGTCACGGCGGCCGGGCTGCATCTCGTACTGACGGAACTCGATGACGCTGCTGCCGCGCAGGGCTTGTGGGGGGTGGGTGTCTTGCATGGGTGCATCTTGCCGGCCAAACCATGCCACCTGATGTCAGCATTTTGGACGACACTGCAGACCCATGCGCGCCAGCCGGCTCCTGAACATCCTCATGCTGCTGCAGACCCGCGGCCGGCTCAGTGCGCCGACCCTGGCGCGCGAGCTGCAGGTATCGCTGCGCACGGTCTACCGTGACGTCGACCAACTCAGCGCGGCCGGCGTGCCGATCTGGGCCGAGACAGGACGCACGGGAGGCATCTGCCTGCGCGAAGGCTGGCGCACCCAACTCACCGGACTGACCGCGCCCGAAGCCCAAGCGGTCTTCATGGCCGGACTGCCCGGCCCGGCGGCCGAACTCGGTCTGGGTGAAGCGATGGCCACCGCACAGCTCAAGCTGCTGGCCACGCTGCCGCCCGACGCGCGCGGCGACGCGCAGCAGGTGGCGCAACGCTTTCACCTGGATCCCGTGGACTGGTTTCGCAGCGCCGCGCCACCGCCGAACCTGCAGGCTGTGGCCCATGCGGTCTGGCAGGGGCGGCGTGTGACGATGCGCTACGAGAGCTGGGCAGCGGTCAGCCAACGCATCGTGGAACCGCTGGGCCTCGTGCTGAAGGCCGGCACCTGGTACCTGGCCGCACAGGCGAAGGGCCGAAGCGAAGTGCGGGCCTACAGGCTGTCTGCCATTGAGACCTTGCAGGTGCTGGACGAGACTTTCGACGCCCCGCCGCGCTTTGAGCTGTCCACCTGGTGGCGCGAAAGCACGGCGCGCTTTGAATCGGGCGTCTACACCGCCCATGCCGACCTGCAGGTGACTGAAGCGGGCTTCCAGGCGCTCTGCCGCTTCAGTCCAGCCGTGGCGGCGGCAGCGCATGACAGCGCGCAACCCTGCTGGCCCGAGGGCTGGGTGCGTCTGACCGTGCCCATCGAATCCATTGCCCACGCCGCGCGCGAACTGCTGCGACTGGGGGCCGAAGTGCAAGTGCTGTCCCCAGCCGGCTTGCGGCTGGCCTTGCACGAAACCGCATGCCGCATCGCCGGCCTGCATGCTGGGGAGCCCTGAAGTCCGCCTGCCGCCGCCAGGGTTTTTAAATTGCCAACAATTCAATTGTGAGCTACATTATCGGCCATGGCACGCACCACCACCCCCAAGCAAACACCCACAGCCGACTGGCTGCAGCTGGACCGCCAGCTTTGCTTCGCGCTGTATGCCGCGTCGCTGGCCATGACCAAGCTCTACAAGCCCCTGCTGGGCCCGTTGGGCCTGACCTACCCGCAGTACCTGGTGATGCTGGTCCTGTGGGAAGCCGACGGCCTCACGGTCAGCCAGGTGGGCGAACGCCTGGCACTGGACAGCGGCACGCTGACGCCCCTGCTCAAGCGTCTGGAAGCCCTGGGCCATGTGCAGCGCCTGCGCGACACGGCGGACGAACGCCGCGTGCTGCTGCAGCTCACCCCGCAAGGCCGATCGCTGCGCAGCCAGGCCCAGCGTGTGCCCGCGACCGTGGCACGGGCCACGGGCTGCGAGCTGGGCGAAATCAGCAGCCTCACCTCACGGCTGCAGGAATTGCGCCTGCAGCTCACCGCTTCCACCCCCCGCGCGACCTGAGCGCTCGCAAGGCACACCGCGCATCAACTCAAGAGAGAGAACCACCATGGCTATCGACAAAGCTGTCTACACCGCCCATGCAACCAGCACCGGCGGCCGCACCGGCACCACTGAATCTTCTGACGGCGCCATCAAGCTGGCCCTGGTCACGCCCAAGGAATTGGGCGGCGCCGGTGGCGCGGGCACCAATCCGGAACAACTCTTCGCCGCCGGCTACAGCGCCTGCTTCATCGGCGCCATGAAGGCCGTGTCGGCCCGCCAGAAGCTGGCGCTGTCTTCCGAAGTGTCCATCAAGTCCAGCGTCAGCATCGGACCGATGACCGGCAAACCGGGTGCCTTCGGCATTGCCGTGACCATGGAGATCAGTGTGCCCGGCATGGACCGCGCCGCGCTGGAGCAACTCGTCGCCGCCGCACACGAAGTCTGCCCTTACAGCAACGCCACGCGCGGCAACATCGACGTCACACTCACGGTGGTCTGAAGCCTTCGCGGCTGAAGGCTTCTCCAGGGGGCTCAAGGCCGCACCAGCGCCCAGACCCCCAGGCCCGCATAGAGAGCCAGCGACGCCGCAAGCGGCCAGACGCCCAGGGATCTGTGCCGCGTTGCGCCCGGGGTCTGGGCGCGGGCACCCGCAGCCATCAGTCCCTGCCCCGTGGCCAGCGCCACCAGCAGGGCCAGGCCGCTGAAGAGCCCGAAAGCCCAGGCTGCACCCCACTGACTTTGAAAGTCAGCCACCTTGCCTGTCTCAGGCAGGTCTGGCAGGTATCGCACCGTCACCGAACTGCCCAAGGGTCGTTGCAGCGAGCTGCCTGCCAGGCCCAACAGGCTGTGGTGGCTGCCATCGGCCGCGGTGAAGTCGATTCGCGGGTGCCGCGTCTGCACCTGGCGCCGCTTCTTGGAGTCGTAGTAGGAATTCGCGACGAATTCGACCAGCACGCCCGACGCCTCTAATGAGGCGGCATGGAACTGCCACGCCGCATGCGCAAGGCGTACAGCGCCAGCGCCAGTGACGGCGCTGAAGATCAGCATGAACACGAAGAGCCCCATAGGGAAGCCTTCGCGTCCTGGCGCGCGCCACAACCAACCCGCCAAAGGCGCCAGCAGCAGGCCGAAAGCCACGCTGCCGAACATCCACAGCAGGGCGCTGACCCCCAGTTCGCTGTCGACCATGCCGTTCATGCAGCAACAGCCAGATCCAGCAGCAACTGCACACGCGCTTGCGGCACCGTCAAGACGCCAGCAGACGGCAGGCCGCTGGCGGACTCGCCCACCACGCCGCCCAATTGGCAGCGTGACGCCCGACGCACCACCACCCCCTGGGCCTCGGCGTCTCGTGCGGCCGCGACCAGTTCATGGTGCACGCTGCCGTTGCCGGTGCCCGCCAGAACGATGCCTCTGGCACCTGCGGCCACCAAGGCCTGCAGCACCGCTCCGCGCGCACCGGCATAGCTGGTGACGATGTCCACCACGGGCCAGTTCGCACAGTCGGTGGCCAGAGCGCTGGCGTGGCAGCCGCCGTCAACGGGCCAGGCACGGAACGCCCGCAGCCGACCGTCTTCCAACTGCGCCAAGGGGCCGGCGTCTCCGCTGCTGAAGGCGTCGACCCGGTAGCCGTGCACTTTGCGCAGGCCCAGGCCCGCGTGCACCTGGCCGCCCAGCACCGCCAGCACGCCGCGCACGCCGGGCTGGCGCGCCACGGTGCACGCATCCACGAGGTTCTGCGGACCGTCGGGTGACGGCGCCGTGGCCGGGCGCATCGCAGCGGTCAGGACCACCGGCTTGGCGGCATCCAGGGTGAAATGCAGGAACGCGGCCGTTTCTTCCAGAGTGTCCGTGCCGTGGGTGATGACGACACCGGCCACCTCGGGACGTGCCAGGTGGTGCTTCACCGCATGGGCCAGCTTGAGCCAGGTGCCGTGGTCCATGTCGCAGCTGTCCAGTTGCGCCACCGACTCCGCTTCCAGCCGCTGTCCGGCCAGGGCCGGCACGCTGGCCAGCAGGTCGGCTGCGCTCAGCGCGCCTGCCTGGTAGCCCGTGTGGTCCTGGGCCCGCGCCGCGGTGCCGGCGATGGTGCCGCCGGTGCCCAGAATCACGACCATAGGTGGTTCAAGCGCTACAGGACTTGGCACGGCACACCTTTCTGGATGAAAATACAGGCCTGGATGGATAGCCAGTTCGTTCTTTGAACTGCCCCGCCGAGCCCCGCCCGCCAAGGAACCCAGGCCATGAACGAAAGCCCCAAGCTCACCCCGCGCCAACAGCAGATCCTGGATCTGGTGCAAAGCGCCATCGAGCGCACCGGTGCACCTCCCACGCGGGCCGAAATCGCCGCCGAACTGGGTTTCAAGTCCGCCAATGCTGCGGAAGAACACCTTCAGGCACTGGCCCGCAAAGGCGTCATTGAACTGGTGGGCGGCACCTCCCGGGGCATCCGTCTGAAGTCTGACACATTGCGTGCGCTGGCCCAGGCGCGGCTGGAGCCCTTTGGCAAACAGTACATGCTGCCGCTGCCCAGCCTGGCTCAACTGAGCCTGCCGTTGGTGGGCCGCGTGGCGGCCGGCAGCCCCATCCTGGCAACCGAGCACGTGGACGAGACCTACCTCATGGAAGCGTCCATGTGGGCGCGCCGGCCCGACTATCTGCTCAAGGTCAAGGGCATGAGCATGCGCGACGCCGGCATCCTGGACGGCGACCTGCTGGCCGTGCAGAAGGCCAAGGACGCCAAGAACGGCCAGATCGTGGTGGCGCGGCTGGGCGATGAAGTCACTGTGAAACGGCTGCGCCGCACCAGCAAGGGCGTGGAGCTGATCCCCGAAAACCCGGACTTCCAGACCATCCACGTCGCGTCTGACGCGGAAGACTTTGAACTGGAAGGCATTGCCGTGGGCCTGATCCGCAACACCATGCTGAGCTGAATATGGTGTTGTCTCCGTCCCTGGTCAAGGCGCCGAAGGTCAAGCCGCGCAAGGCCGCCACGGCTGCCGAGTGCGACATGCTGGAGCAGTTGCCCAACATCGGCGTGTCCATCGCAGCTGACCTGCGCCTGCTGGGTATCCAGCACCCGCGGGACCTGATCGCGGCCGACGCCTTCCAGCTCTACCAGAACCTGTGCCGCACCACGGGCCAGCGCCAGGACCCCTGCGTGCTGGACACCTTCCTGGCGGCCGTGGACTTCATGCGCGGTGCACCAGCCCAGCCCTGGTGGGCCTACACCACGCAGCGCAAGAAGGACTTCAGCACGCTCTGAGGCTGCCAGGCCTTCAAGGCGGCGCGGGCTTCACGCTCAAGACCTCGGCCGCAGCGCCTTGCGGCCACAGCGGCACGTACTGCACAGCCCGCCAGGGCTCGACAAAGCTGCGGTACTGCGGCGAAAAGAACAGGCCGCTCTGCCCGGTGGAATGCATCACACGCGACTGCGCCGGGTCGGCCAGGTCGTACAGCGCACGCAGGCTGGCCGCATGTTCGTTGAGGAACAACTCACCCGTCGTGGCGTCCGGTCTCAGCCCCACGCGCGACACGTTGACCGTGAAGCTGTCGCCACCCACCGGCGCGCGCAATTCGAAGAAGCGCGCCAAGGGCTTCACGCGACTGAAGGGGCGGTGTTCGGACCGCGCCTGGTGTGCCAGCCCCCAACGCCACTTCTCCGGGTCCTTGCCATAGCGAGCCTGCAGATCGTCCAGGGCCCGCGTCAGCGCAAGCCCGGCCTGCTGGGCACACGTCTCCACGGCGGTCGTGCCTCGGTCATCACACCAGCTGGTGTCGTCTCGTCCCAGCACCACTTCCAGCGCGTCCTGGAAGCTGCGTGTGGCCAGGCTACGTTCCCACAGCACGTCGCCGGTGTCATCCCTGAACACGGCGCGCGCCAGCTGGCGCTGCCAGGCCCAGAAGATCAAGGGCGCCGCCTTGTCGGCGGACATCGTGCCGTCAAAACCCTGAAGCTGCGCCAGCGCCGCAGGTGCCAGCGCGTGGCCCGACTGGGCCTTCAGCAGCCAGGGCAGCAAGGCCGGCGCGGCCAGGGACTTCACATCGGCCTGCATGGCTGCCAGGTCGTCAATCCCCAGTCTCGGCTTGGCCTTGATCAGGTCCTCGATGCGCTGGGCGCGGTAAGGTGCCGCCCATTCGCTGGTGATGAAGTGCGTGTACCCCGGTGCAGTGATGCGGTGGTTGGCGGTGGCGATGAAACCGCGCTCCGGGTCCTGTTCGCGCGGTGTCTCGTCGGCAGGGATGAAGCCGTTCCAGTCGTAGCGCGCGTCCCAGCCCGGTGCCGGGGCCAGGCCCTTCAGGTCGTTGTCCGGCTTGCGCACGGGCACGCGCCCCGGCGCCACCATGCCGATGTGGCCGGCCTTGTCGGCCACCACCATGTTCTGCATGGGCGCCACGAAGCCTTTGGTTGCGTCGATGAAGCTGGCCACGCCGGTGGCTTGCTGCATCGCCAGCGAGGTACCAATCACATCGCTGTCAGCGTCCAGGGCGGTCCATCGCATGGCCAGGACATAGGCGGGGCGGTCACGCGGCCCCAGCACGTCCGGCATGGTGCCGGCGTCCGAGATGACGGGCCCGTGGCGTGTACGCCGCGCGGTGAAACTCACGTCGGGCTTGCCCTTGACCTTGACCACTTCCTGCACCGTTTCCATGCGCGCCCAGCCCTCGGGCGTGCGCACCTGGGTCGGTTCACCAGGGTCCAGCTGTTCGATGTACAGGTCCTGCACATCAGGCCCGGTGTTGGTGAAGCCCCAGGCCACGTGGTCGTTCTGTCCCAACACCACCAGCGGCAGCCCCGGCATGGTGGCGCCCGCCACCTTCAGCCCCGGCGCCTGCAAGCGGGCGAAGTACCAGAGCGCCGGGCTGCTGAGCTTCAGGTGCGGGTCATTGGCCAGCAAGGGCTTCCCGGTGCTGCTGCGTGTGCCTGCGATCACCCAGTTGTTGGAACCCACACCTTCCACGCCCGAGGGCGGCGCGATGTCCTGCAGCCGGTCCCAGGACGCCGTGGCGCGGTCGCCCGCGTCCAGCTTCAGGCTGCGGTACAGGGCCGGGTAGTCGGTGGTGGCCAGCGGCGCTTCGCCGGGGTACGGCGGCAGCAGCGTGTCGATGCGCGCCACCGGCATCTTCAGCGCCAGGCGCAGTCGCAGCAGCTCGGTGGTCCAGTTGCCGCCCAGGTCCCAGGCCATCATGATGGCCCAGGCCAGGCTGTCCACCGGATCCCAGAGCTCGGGCTTCAGGCCCAGCAGGACGAATTCCGGCGGCCTCGCCCGCAACTCGCTTTGCAGCACCGCGTTCACGCCGTCGGTGTAGGCCTGCACCACAGCCTTGGATGCGTCGGGCAGCTGTTTCCACTGTGCAGCCGCCGCGCGTCGCACGCCCAAAGCGCGCAGGAAGAGGTCGGCTTCCAGCGCCGGTTCGCCAAACAGCTCGGCCAGCCGGCCGGAACCGATGCGGCGGTGAGTCTCCAGCTGCCAGAGACGGTCTTGCGCGTGCACCATACCCAGGCCGAAGAAGGCGTCATGGGCATTGGCCGCCACGATGCTGGGGATGCCATGGGCGTCCCGTTCGATGGTGATGGGCGCCTGCAGGCCGCGCAATTCGATCTCGCCGCTGACCTTGGGCAAGACCAGGCGGGTGTAGAGCCAGGCAGCGGCCACCAAGGCCAATGCCAGGAAAAGCAAGGCCGCCAGCCCGCGCTTGAACCACTTCATCGCATACGTCCGATTGATGACCAGAGTGGCCAAGCGTAGCGCGAACAGACCTCACAACCAGCCGTTTCTCGGGCCTTCGGGTTTGACCCGGACGGTTGACGATTGGCTCTCAGGTTTGGGACCGTATGACCGATATCACAAGCATCATGAGACCGCTGCTGAACTTTCCCCGCTGGGGCAGGCGTTCCACGCTGCTGGCGTCCAGCACGCTGCGACCCGAATGCCGCCCCCCATCGCTCTGTCATGCGCCCGATTCGGCATGGCAGCGCCTGATGTTCTGGCTGTTGGCTCCAGCGCCACAGCAGGCCTCGCCACCGCTGAACCGCCTGCCCGGCGTGCGCACCGAATTCCTGGCCGTGCTGTCCGACGTGGACAGCGAAGAAGCGGAAGAACTTCGGCGGCGCATCCAGAACGCCCGTTCACTGCGCGACCTGTGGCACACCCGGGCGGAGCTGTTCCGCCAGTTGGGTGTGACGCACAGCCAATTCGAAGCTGAACAACGCCTGTCGCTGCTGAACCGTCACTTCCCCACCCGAGCGCCGCGCTCGCAGTTCGCGGCGCTTTGACCATGATGCAAGCCGCACCCCGACATTTCGGTCCTGAAGCCGGCCTGCCCGGCGCTGGCATGCCCGGCGACCGCGGCGCTCGCCTGGCGGCCCGCCAGGCCTTTGTCGATTTGAAGCTGACCTTCCTGCACGCCCTGCAAGAATCCGCTGACACCGTCTGGCTGCGCGCCCAGGTCCGTGCGGCTGAAGAGCCCTTGGACTTGTGGCTGCTGCGGGCCCCCGTCTTCGCCGCCCTGGCCGGCACCAGCACCGACGCCCGCCAGCGCCGCCAGCAGCTGCGCCGCGGACTGGATTCGGTGTTCCCGGACCTGGACCCGCCCAGCGGTTTCACACCCTTCTGAGCGCCAGTGCGCCGCTGCGGCGCGCGCCCGCGCTTGCATGCACGGTCTGAACTGCTGTCGCCTGCACGCCCCGAAAGCGCAAGTACGCTGGCCCGTGCCGGACAAGTCTCCTTGCAACCTGGGGGTCACGCACGTGGCTTGAGTCCGTACACTTCGGTCGCCCCATTCCGGCGGCTGCTTGTAGGTCCGCCCCAACGATGAACGAGATCCTCCTGACCCTGGGCATCGAAAGCTGGAAGCCCATCCTGGCTGCCGTGCTCCTGCCGCCAGTGCCGCTGCTGTTGCTGGTGCTGGCTGGTGCACGCCTGATGTTCCGCCGCCGCCTGCTGGCCTGGTTCATGGTGTTGCTGGGCGTGGTGGGCATCTGGTTCAGTTGCACCACGGCCCTGAGCATGGCGCTGCAGACCTGGCTGCTGAAGCCGCCGCCGGCGCTGACCGAGGCCCAGATCGCCGAACTGAAAAAGGCCCCGCGCACGGCCATCGTGGTGCTGGGCGGCGGGCGCCGCCTGCGGGCGCCGGAATATGCGTTGTCCACACTGCACGAGCGCAGCATCGAGCGCCTGCGCTTCGGTGTCTGGCTGTCCCGGGAAACGGGCCTGCCCATGGCGTTCTCCGGCGGTGTTGGCCATGGCGCCGACGGAGGCACCAGTGAAGCCGAGATCGCAGCACGTATCGCCGACCGCGAATTCGGTCGTCCGCTGCGCTGGACCGAGACCGAATCGCGCGACACCCGCGAAAACGCCATGAAGACCGTGCCGCTGCTGCAGGCCCAGGGCATTGACCAGATCGTGCTGGTCACGCATGGCTACCACATGCCGCGCGCGCTGAAGAACTTCCAGCGTGCCGACGTGGGCGGCAAGATGCACTTCATTCCGGCATCCGTGGGCCTGCCGGCCGGCGGACGCTTGCGCGTGGGTGACTGGTTGCCGTCCTCCGAAGGTTTCGAAGGCAACCGCCTGGTGATCCACGAATGGGTGGGCCGCGTCATGGGTGCGTGACCACCGCGTGACCACCGCTGGACCACGCATCGTCCCCGGCAGAAACACGCTCGGTCGCCCCACCCCGTCCAAGGCCTTGCGCAAAGCGCTTGAGCCCCCATCTGTCCATGTCCCACACTGGGCGCCGTGAGGCAACCAGCCCACGCGCGACATCACGGGTTTGCAAAGGAAAGAAACGACATGAAGAACTGGCTGATCACGGCCCTGGTTTTTGCACTGGCCGCCACGCTCGCCCCTGGCGATGCCGAAGCCAAGCGCCTGGGCGGTGGCAAGTCCACAGGCATGCAGCGCGACATGCCCACCCGCACCTCGCCTGACGCCACGCCGGCCAAGCCCGCCACGCCGGCGCAGGCCACGCCGTCGCCTGCCCAGCAAGCCCCTGGGGCCGCCCCTGCCGCAGCGCCCAAGCGCAATTGGCTGGGTCCGATTGCGGGCCTGGCCGCCGGCCTGGGCATCGCCGCGCTGATGAGCCACCTGGGCATGGGCGAGGCCTTCGGCAACTTCCTGATGATGGCCCTGCTGGGCGTGGCCGCGGTGGCACTGGTCATGTTCTTGCTGCGGCGCTTTGGCCCCGCCCGCAGCACGGGACTTCAGCCCGCCCTGGCAGGCGCCGGCCCCGTCGGCGGCTCTGCCTCGGCCTGGAACCAGCCGCGCCAGGAGCCCGCCATGGAGCGCGCCGCCCTGCCGCTGGAAACCGCGTCCAGCGCACCCCTTGCGGCGACTGCCGCAGGAACTGCCGTGCCGCGCGCCTTTGTGCCGGCGGCCTTTGACAGTGAAGGCTTCGAGCGCACCGCCAAGATGATCTTCATCCGCATGCAGGCCGCCAACGATGCAGCCGACCTGGACGACCTGCGCCGCTTCACCACGCCGGAGCTCTTCGCGTCACTGCGCCTGGACCTGCAGGAGCGCGGCCCGGCCGCCCAGAGCACCGACGTGGTCAAGGTCGACGCCAAGGTGCTGGACATCGGGAACGAGGCCGACCGCCAGATCGTCAGCGTCCGCTTCCAGGGCCAGGTCATCGAAGAGAAGGGTGCAGCGCCCACGGCTTTCAACGAGGTCTGGCACTTGGTGCGCCCGCACGACGCCAGCCGTGAGTGGGCCATCGCCGGCATCGAGCAGCTCAACTGAACCTCATCCGGGCCCGCCGAACAGGCGCGCCCAGCGCTCGCGCAGCCAGCGGTGCCCGGTGTCCCGGTGCACCCGCTCGTGCCAGAAGAGGTTGACCTCGAACGGTGGCAAGGCCACGGGCACTTCCCTCACCACCAGGCCCAAGGGCAAGGCCACCTGCTCGGCCAGCTTGACCGGCACCGTGGCCACCAGTGCCGAATCCTTCAGGATCCAGGGCACCGCCACGAAATGCGGCAGCGCCAGCGGCACCACCGCCTGCGCACCCAACTGCCGCAGCAGCTTGGCCACGCGGTCGTGGCCGGTGCCTTCGGCCAGCACCACCAGGTGTTGCGCCCTGCTGTAGCGTTCGACAGTCAGCCTGCCCCTGCTCAAAGGGTGGCCGGCGGCCATCAGGCACACATAGCGCTGCTCGAACAGGCGCCGTTGATGGAAGCCGGCGCGCAAGTCCGGCAGCCAGCCCACGGCCAGGTCCACCTCACCGCGGATCATGTCGTCTCGGGTAGCCACTGCCGCATTGCGCACGGTGTGGATGGACACCTGGGGCGCCTCAGCCTGCAGCGCCTGCATCAGGCGCGGCAGGAAGACAATCTCGCCGATGTCGGTCATGGCCACGCGGAACCGCCGCTCACTGCCTGTGGGTTCAAAGGCACGTGGGCTGGCCAGCGCTTGTTGCAGGGCCAGGAGAGCGGGGCCTACGGTTGCCGCCAGAGCCTGCGCGCTGGGCGTGGGCAGCATGCCCTGGGCGCTGCGGACAAAGAGCGGGTCTCCGGTGGCACGGCGCAGGCGAGCCAGCGCGTTGCTGACTGCAGGCGGCGACAGGCCCAGGCGCGCGGCCGCGCTGACCACCTTGCCTTCGCGCATCAGCGCGTCAAAGACACGCAGCAGGTTCAGGTCTTGCAGCATGGGATTGCCTCCGGCCATCGTTCACGCTGTGAATGATGTCATTGCCCCATGCTGGATGGCGCGAAGCATGGACCTTGCGCAGAATCCCGCGCCATGAACACCGCAGCCGCGAAACCGCACGTGATGTCCTCCCCCTGGGGCGACGAACCGACCAGTCGGGCACCCGGCTGGATCTACACCGACCCGGGGCTGTATCAACGGGAACTGGAACACTTCTTCTACCGCGGCCACTGGTGCTATGTGGGCCTGGAATGCGAAGTGCCTCATCCCGGCGACTTCAAGCGCACGTCGATTGGCGAGCGCAGCGTGATCCTGGTGCGCGACACCGACGGCGACTTGCGCGTGGTGGAGAACCGCTGCGCGCACCGCGGCGTGGCCTTCTGCCGAGAACGCCATGGCCACGTCGAGGCCTTTGTCTGCCCCTACCACCAGTGGAACTACAACCTCAAAGGCGAACTGGTGGGCCTGCCTTTCCGCCGCGGTCTCAAGCAAGGCGGTGTGGTCCAGGGCGGCATGCCGGCGGACTTCAAGCTCAGCGACCATGGCCTGACGCAACTGAAGGTGGCCCGCCGCGGCGGCGCGGTGTACGCCAGTTTCGACCACGGCGTGGAGTCCTTCGAGGACTTCCTGGGCCCCGAAGTCCTGCACTACCACGACCGCATCTTCAGCCCGGACCGGCCGCTGAAGTTGCTGGGCATCAACCGCCAGCGCATCCCTGCCAACTGGAAGCTGATGCAGGAGAACATCAAGGACCCTTACCACCCGGGCCTGCTGCACACCTGGTTCGTCACCTTTGGCCTGTGGCGTGCCGACCAGCAAAGCCAGATGGTGCTGGACCGCCGGGGCCGCCACGCCTGCATGGTGAGCCGCCGCAACGAAGGCGGTGCCGGCGCAGCGACGCAGGGTGTCAGCAGCTTCAAGGCCGGCATGCAGTTGCAGGACGACCGGTTGCTGGATGTCGTGCCCGAGGACTGGTGGGGCGGACCCAGCGTGGTCATGATGACCCTCTTTCCCAGCCTCATCATCCAGCAGCAGGTCAACTCGCTGTCGACGCGGCAGATCATCCCCACGGCCACGGGCGAATTCGACTTTGTCTGGACGCACTTTGGCTTTGAAAGCGATGACGAGGCCATGACCCGCCGCCGCCTGCGTCAGGCCAACCTGTTCGGCCCGGCAGGGTTTGTGTCCGCCGACGACGGCGAGGTCATCGAATTCGTGCAGCAGGCCTTTGATGCCCACCCGGACGCGCGCACGCTGAGTGAACTGGACGGCCGCGACGTGAAGCCCACCGACCACATGGTCACGGAAACACTGAT
Source organism: uncultured beta proteobacterium (assembly GCA_963750785.1). GTDB lineage: Bacteria > Pseudomonadota > Gammaproteobacteria > Burkholderiales > Burkholderiaceae_C > Rubrivivax. Next base: position 336,538 of record CAVVSC010000035.1, read on the forward strand.
CCGCGGCATGTACGCCTACTGGCGTGGCGTGATGGAGCTGTGATGCAAGACGCCCTGATCAGCCCCACCGAATTTCTAGCGCTCGTGCAGCTGTACGCCGAACACGACGCCGTGCTGGACGCCCGACAGCTGGACCGATGGCCCGGCTTATTCACCGAAGATGCACGTTATGTGTTGCAGTCCCGGGAGAACGCGGACCGCGGCCTGCCGCTGGCCATCATGCACTTTGAGAGCCGCGGCATGCTGCAGGACCGCGTCTACGGCGCCCGCGAAACCATCTTCCACCACCCGTACAGCCAGCGCCACCTGACCGGCCTGCCGCGCGTCGTCGCGCACGAGGCCAAGGGCTGGCGGGTCGAGACTTCGCTGCTGGTGATGCGAACCAAGCGCGACGCCATGCCCGAGGTGCTGGTGGTTGGCGGCACGCGCGACCACATCCTTGTGACGCCCGAGGGTTGGCGTTTCGCATCACGTCACGTGGTCTACGACAACGACCTGCTGCCCAATTCCATCATTGATCCCGTATGAGCACCGCCGACAAGGCCGACTTCATCGATACCGCCGCCGCAGCCGAGGTGCCGGACGGCGACGTGGTGCAAGCCATCGTCCAAGGCCGGGAACTGGCCCTGGTGCGCCTGGGCGACGAAGTCTTTGCGATCGACGCCACCTGCACCCATGGCAATGCCAGTCTCTGCGGCGGCTTTGTGGAGCCCGACGGCAGCATCGAATGCCCGCTTCACCAGGGCCGCTTCGACGTGCGCACGGGCCGCGCCCTGTGCGCCCCGCTCACGCGGGACCTGCCGGTGCACAGCGTCAAGCTGCTGGATGGCCGCGTCTGGGTGAAGCTGGCCCCGGCCTGAACAGGTCCACCCTTCTGGCCAGTTGGATCAGGCCAGTCGGACCAGGCCAGTCGCTTCAGGCCAGTTGATCTTGCATCCCGGCCCACAGGCCCCGCACCCAGTCGCCTGCAGGGCCGCCTGACGCCAGTCCCGCACCCTGACCGGACCAGGCCTGCATGCGCTTCAGATCGCCAGTGGCCTCGGCCTGCTTGCGCATCGCGGCGCTCAGCCCGCGCTGCACCGGGTAGGGCGCGGGCTCCGGCGCACCGGGTGCGGCGGCGGCGCGCACATAGTCGGTGAAGATGCCTCGGCCCCAGCGGCCGCTGAAGGCCCGCGTGAGCCGGGTGCCTTCGGGCGGCAGGCCTTGCAGTCCTGCAGCCCAGGCCGGAGCGATCGCCGCTTCCGGGCACCTCAAGAGCGCCGTGCCCACCTGCACGGCGCTCGCCCCCAGAAGCAGGGCGGCTGCCGCGGTGCGCGCATCCGCCACGCCGCCGGTCGCCACCACGGGCAGGCGCACGGCGTCCACCACCTGGGGCAGCAGCGCGAACAGACCCACGGCGGCATCGCGCGCCTGCGGGGCATCAAAGGCACCGCGGTGGCCGCCGGCCTCGGCACCCTGGGCGACGATCACGTCGGCACCGGCCGCTTCCGCCTGGCGCGCCTCGGCCACGGTGGTGACGTTGGCAAACCAGGCGATGCCTGCCGATTTCAAGCGCCGCACGAACGCCGGCGGGTACAGACCCATGATGGACGAGACCGCTGCCGGCCGCACAGCCAGCAAGGCTTCGCATTGCGCTGCAAAGTCCACCAGGCGCGCATCGCCAGCGGTCGCCGGCACCGCCGGGCCAAATCCACCCAGGAAGTCGCGCACGCGGGCTTCGTGGACGGGGTCTCTCACCGGGGGGGGGTCCGGCACCCACAGGTTCAACTGCAAGGGCCCGTCGGTCGTCGCGCGGTAGCTGGCCACCCAGTCGGCGATGGCCGGCGGCTCCATCAGCAAGGCCCCCATCGCCGCCATGCCGCCGGCTTCCGCCACCGCAGTGGCCAGGGGCAGGGATGCCACGCCGGCCATGGGCGCCATCAGCACCGGCAGGCGCAGGCCCAAGCGGGCGGCAAAGGCCTGGGCGCGGGCCAGCGCCGGACTCATGCGACGGCGCGTACTGGCGGCACGCGGGCGGCGTTGGCGCTCAGCCAGGTCCGAGCCCTGTCGCCATCGCCCTGCGACGGGTGGAAATCCTCGCGCAGGTACAGGCGCCAACGGTCGCGGCTGAAGCGCAGAAATCCGTCTCGGCCGTAGAGCAGCTGCCAACCGCCGCGCCAGGTGGACAGACGCCACCAGCTGCCGTCCATCCACAGGTTGCGCAGCGTCTGCCGCGCCAGGTCGACCAGGAACAGGCGCAGCACCATGCGGAAGATGCCGGCACGCCATTCGTGTGCACCGCCCAGGGCCAGGTACAGATCGAAGGCAGTGCTGCGGTGTTCGGACTCTTCTGCGCTGTGCCACATCCACAAGTCCTGCAGCCTTTGCGGCGCCGCGGCCAGGACCTGCGGCTGCGACAGCATGAATTCGGCAAAGACCGCCGTGAGGTGCTCGGTTGCTGCCGTCACGGCCACCCAGTTGCGCACGTCCAGGCTTTCCATCTCGGCACGGCGCGATTCGATGCGTGGTTCCCAGCTGTTGACCAGGCCTTGCCGCGCCAGGTGCGCGTTGAAGCGGCTGTGCACATGGCGGTGCGTGGCCTCCTGGCCAACGAAACCCTGGACTTCGTCGGCGAAGTGCGCCTGCTGGTCCGGCGGCAAGGCGGCCAGGCCTTTTTTCACCGATTCAATGAACAGCTGCTCGCCCAGCGGGAAGCTCATGCTCAGGGCATTGAAGAAGGCGGTGCGGAAGGCATCGCCCGCCCAGTGTCGCGGCAGTGGGGTGTCCAGGTCGGCCAGCAGGCGGCGCACGGTGAGCGTGGTCATGCATCAAGTATCGCGCCAAGTCCTTGCCATGGCAGCAAGGCCATGCCGCGTCAGGCAAGATGCGGGACATGATTGATCTGTCGGTTCTTGACCTCGCACCCATCTCCGAAGGCGGCACCGCTGCCCAGGCGATTGCCAACACCCTGGACCTGGCACGCCATGCCGAAGCCGTTGGCTACCAGCGCTACTGGCTGGCCGAACACCACAACATGGAGGGCCTGGCCTGCAGTGCCACGGCCGTGCTCATTGGCCACGTGGCAGGCGGCACCCAACGCATCAAGGTGGGCAGCGGCGGCATCATGCTGCCCAACCACGCGCCGCTGGTGGTGGCCGAACAGTTCGGCACCCTGGCCACCATGTACCCCGGCCGCATCGAACTGGGCCTGGGCCGCGCGCCCGGCACGGACCAGCCGACGATGCGTGCCCTGCGCCGCACCTTGGCACATGCCGACGAAGACTCCTTCCCGCAGGACGTGATGGAACTGCAGGCTTACCTGGCCCCTGCGCAAGCAGGCCAGGCGGTGCGCGCCATCCCGGGCATGGGCACCGAGGTGCCGATCTGGATCCTGGGCAGCAGCCTGTACGGCGCGCAACTGGCGGCACACTTCGGCCTGCCCTACGCCTTTGCCAGCCACTTTGCGCCGGACGCGCTGCTGCAGGCGCTGCAGATCTACCGCGCCACCTACAAGCCCAGCGCGCGCTGGCCCAAGCCGCATGCCATGGTGGCCGTCAACGTGGTGGCGGCGGACACCGACGAAGAGGCCGCCTTCCACTTCACCAGCATCCAGCAGCGCTTCCTGGGCATGCGCCGTGGCCAACGCGGCCCGCTGCCGCGCCCGGTGGCCAGCATGGACACGCTGTGGACGGAACAGGAACGCCAGACGGTGGAGCGCATGCTGGTCTGCAGTGCCGTCGGTGGACCCGACCGCCTGCTGCAGCAGCTGGGCCGCATCCTGGAAGCCACGCAGGCTGACGAGTTCATCGTGGCTGGCGCCATGCACAGCCACGAAGCGCGTGTGCGCAGCTACGACATCCTGGCCGAGCTGCGCGGCAAGTTGAAGGCGAGCGCTGCGATCACAGCCTGAGCGCGCTCAGGCAGTCAGACCATCGGTTCCAGGTAACTCTGGAACACGCCCACGTGGACCAGCGCGTCATCGGATGTGTCGGGCCACAAGTCCCTGCTCTTGAACCGAACATCAAAGGTGGGCTCGTCCGCAGCCATCACACCATGTGCGTGCGCATCCGGGAAGGGGTAAGGCGGCGACTCGCTGACCACCACGCCCACTTGGCCGCGTATATAGGCCGGCAATCGCACATGGCCAGACACCGGGTCGGTGCGAACCCGCACGCGGTCGCCAGCCTTGAAGTGGACAAGGACTGACGCATTGCCACGGCCCGGTCCGATCGGCAGCGCCAAAGGGAACAGGCCGCCCGCCTTGGACTCCAGTTCCGCACGCGTCAGCACGCCTTTCTCCACGCACAAGCTGGCCAAACTGGTCAGGGTGCGCTCGTAGTAGCCCGCAGCCATGTAGTGGCGCGGCTCCATGCGTTCGATGGCGTGGCGGTACTCGTCCATGTTGAAGATGCCCAGGCGCACCGCCAAGCCGTACAGCGCGTTGATGCGCTTTTCCCAAGCTTCATGGAACACCGCTGCGTCAGGGCTGTGGCGCACCGGGCCAAAGCCCTGCTTGCCGCCTAGGTCATGCATGCCATCCATGGGTTCAGGCCCTCACAAGCGTGCGACGCCGATCATGGCGTCCTTGGTGACGATGGCGGCCAATTGCGCTTCGGTCCATGCCTCGGTGTGGGCCGGTCGCTGCGGCAGCACCATGTAGCGCGTATCGGCCGTGGTATCCCAGACGCGGACTTCCATGTCCGCAGGCAAGTCCAGGCCCATCTCACGCAGCACGGTGCGGGACTCTCGGACCACACGCGCCCGGTATTCCAGGTCCTTGTACCAATCTGGCGGCAGGCCGATCACGGTGAACGCGGTGCACGAACACAGGGTGCAGCAGATGACGTTGTGCAAGTGGGTCGTGTTCTCCAGCACCACCAGGTGGCGATGGTGTGTGGGCAGTTCGATGCCCAGTTCCGCCACAGCGGCCTTGCCGTTGGTCAGCAGACGAAGTCGGAAAGCATCGTCCACCCAGGCCTTGGCCACTGCGCGCGCGCCCCGCTCCGGCAGCCACACCTCCTCCGCGTTGTGGATGCCCTGTGCAATGGCCTCACCGGCCTTCAAGCCGCGCTCTTCCAGCAAAGCTTCGATGGCTGCGGCGCGCTGCACCACCGTGGCAGTCGTCGGATGGCTCATGACTGATCCTCCCTCGTTCAGGCGACCCAGCGCCGTGCGTTGCGGAACATGCGCATCCAGGGACTCTGTGCGCTGCGGTCGCCCGGCGTCCAGCTCATCTGGACGTTGCGGAACACCCGCTCCGGGTGCGGCATCAGCGCGGTGAAGCGGCCGTCAGGCGTGGTCACCGCCGTCAGGCCGCCGGGGCTGCCGTTGGGGTTGAAGGGGTAGGCTTCGGTGGCGCCGCCGCTGTGATCGACGAATCGCATGGCACGCTGCACCTGTGCGGCGTCGCCGCGCTGGCTGAAGTCGGCATAACCTTCACCGTGAGCGACCGCAATCGGCAAGCGGCTGCCGGCCATGCCGGTGAAGAACAAACTCGGTGACTCCAGCACCTCTACCAGCGACAGCCGCGCTTCGAACTGCTCGCTCTTGTTGCGGGTGAACTTGGGCCAGGCGCCAGCGCCAGGGATGATGGCCGCCAGGGCCGCGAGCATCTGGCAGCCGTTGCAAACGCCCAGACCGAAGGTGTCCTTGCGCGCGAAGAAGGCACCAAACTGATCGGCCAGCGCCGGGTTGAAGAGGATGCTGCGCGCCCAGCCCTCGCCAGCACCCAAGGTATCGCCGTAGCTGAAACCGCCGCAGGCCACCAAGCCCTGGAACTGGTCCAGGCGGGCCCGGCCTGTTTGCAGGTCGGTCATGTGCACGTCGAAGGTTTCGAAACCAGCCTGGGCCAGCGCGTAGCTCATCTCCACGTGGGAATTGACGCCCTGCTCGCGCAGGATGGCCATCGTCGGCTTGGCCTTGGCAATGAAGGGCGCGGCCACGTCCTCAGCCGGGTCGAAGCTCAGGTGCACGTGCAGGCCGGGGTCTGCGGGCACACCAGCAGCGACGTGCTCGGCGTCGGCACAGGCGGGGTTGTCACGCTGGCGCGCGATGCGCCAGCTCACTTCGTCCCATTGCTGGTGCAGCGTGTGCAGCTCGAACGTGGCCTGGCACTTGGCGTCGCGCCACACCTCCACCACACCGCGGTCATTGGGCTTGCCCACGAAATGTGCGTGGCGGCTCAGGCTGTGTTCACGCAGCGTGGCAATGACCTCGTTGCGCACCGCGGTGGGCACCTGGATCACGACACCTGGCTCTTCCGAAAACAGCGCTTTCAGCGTGAGTTCGTTGCGGCGTTCGCTGACCTGGGTCGCCCAGTTCTTGGAGTCGCCGTATTCGGCGCGGCTGTCGGCAATGCCGTCGCCTTCGGTGACCAGCATGTCCACGTTCAGGCTCACGCCCTGCTTGGCAGCAAAGGCCATTTCGCAGACCGTCGCCCAAAGGCCGCCGTCGGACACGTCGTGGTAGGCCAGCACGCTGCCCTGCTCACGCAGTTCGTTGATGGCGTTGACGAGTGCTTTCAGCTGCTGCGCGTCATCCAGGTCCGGCACTTCATGGCCAAACTGCCCCAGCACCTGGGCCAGCATGCTGCCGCCCATGCGCTTCTTGCCCTGCCCCAGGTCGATGTGCACCAGGGTCGTGTCGCCCGGCTGCAGCTGCGGCGTCAGCGTGCCGCGCACGTCGGCGATGCTGGCGAAGGCCGTGACGATCAGCGACACCGGTGCCGTCACCTGTTGACTGCCCTTTTCGTTCTGCCAGCGCGTGCGCATCGACAGCGAATCCTTGCCCACCGGGATGCCCACGCCCAAGGTCGGGCACAGCTCCATGCCCACGGCTTTCACCGTGTCGAAGAGCGCGGCGTCTTCACCGGCTTCACCACAGGCCGCCATCCAGTTGGCGCTGAGCTTCACGCGGCTCAGCTCGATGGGCGCGGCCAGCAGGTTGGTGATGGCCTCGGCCACGGCCATGCGGCCACTGGCGGGGCCGTCCAGCGCGGCCAGCGGTGTGCGCTCTCCCATGGCCATGGCCTCACCGGCAAAGCCTTCGTAGTCGGCCAGGGTCACGGCGCAGTCGGCCACGGGCACCTGCCACGGGCCGACCATCTGGTCGCGGTGGTTCAGGCCGCCGACGGTGCGGTCGCCAATCGTCACCAGGAATCGCTTGCTGGCCACGGTGGGGTGGCGCAACACGTCCAAGGCCACCTGCTCCAGCTTCACTCCGGTCAGGTCCAGGGGCGCTTCGCAGCGCGTCACGCGCTGCACGTCGCGGTGCATCTTGGGCGGCTTGCCCAGCAGCACGTCCATGGGCATGTCGATCACGCGTTCGCCACCGGGGCCGTCTTCCAGGATCAGTTCGGTGTCGTCCGTGGTCACGCCCACGACGGCATACGGGCAGCGTTCACGCTCGCACATCTGCGTGAACAGCGGCATCAGGTCCGGGTGGATGGCCAGGGTGTAGCGCTCCTGGCTTTCGTTGCACCAGATCTCCTTGGGCGCCAGGCCGCTTTCTTCCAGCGGCACCTGGCGCAAGTCAAAGCGGGCGCCCTTGCCGGCGCCGTGCACGAGTTCCGGGAAGGCGTTGCTGATGCCTCCGGCACCCACGTCGTGTATGGCCACGATGGGATTGGTGTCTCCGAGCGCCCAGCAGTGGTTGATGACTTCCTGCGCGCGGCGCTGGATTTCCGGGTTGCCGCGCTGCACGCTGTCGAAGTCCAGCGCCGCGGTGTTGCTGCCGGCTGCCATGGAACTGGCCGCGCCGCCGCCCATGCCGATGCGCATGCCCGGCCCGCCCAGTTGCACCAGCAGCGTGCCGGCGCCAAAGCTCAGTTTCTTGACCTGGCTGGCGCTGATCGACCCCAGGCCGCCGGCAATCATGATGGGCTTGTGATACCCGCGGCGCAGACCCGCCACGTCCTGTTCAAACACGCGGAAGTAGCCACCGAGGTTGGGCCGGCCGAATTCGTTGTTGAAGGCCGCACCGCCCAGCGGGCCCTCGGTCATGATCTGCAAGGGGCTGGCGACGTGTTCGGGCTTGCCGACCGGCTTCTGCTCCCACGGTTCTGTCGTGCCGGGCAGGTGCAGGTTGCTGACACTGAAGCCCGTCAGGCCCGCCTTGGGCCGTGCGCCGCGGCCGGTGGCCCCTTCGTCGCGGATCTCACCACCAGCACCCGTGCTGGCGCCCGGGAAGGGGCTGATGGCCGTGGGGTGGTTGTGCGTCTCCACCTTCATCAGCACATGGGCCAGGTCTTCGCGCGCTCCGTAGGCGGGCGCGTTGGTGAAGCCTCGCGGCAGCCAACGCTGCACAGGGTGCCCCTCCATGACGGCCGCGTTGTCGTCGTAGGCCACCACCGTGTGCTGCGGGCTCGTCTTTTCTGTGTGGCGGATCATGCCGAAGAGGCTCAAGGCTTGGGCCTCGCCGTCCACCGTGAACTGCGCGTTGAAGATCTTGTGGCGGCAATGTTCGCTGTTGGCCTGGGCAAACATCATCAGTTCCACGTCGCTGGGGTTGCGGCCCAGGCGGATGAAGGCGCTCACCAGGTAGTCGATTTCGTCGTCGGACAGCGCCAGGCCGAACTCGCCATTGGCCTGGACCAGGGCCGCACGACCTGTGCCCAGGACGTCCACATGGGCCAGGGGCTCTGCATCGCGGCCATCAAAGAGGTGGCGCGCGGCTTCACGGTCGAAGGCCACGTGTTGGGTCATGCGGTCGTGCAGCACGGCGGCCACGGCCGCCCGCTCGTCGGCGGACAAGGGCTTGGCAGCGGACAGCAAGCCGCCCTTCAGCGCCAGGCAGTACTCCGTGACACGTTCAACCCGGTGCAGCACCAAGCCACAGTTGCGCGCGATGTCCGTTGCCTTGCTGGCCCAGGGCGATACGGTGCCCAGGCGCGGCATCACCACCATCCGATCACTGCTGGCGACGCCTTCAAAGGCATCTCCATAGGTCAACAGACCTTGCAGCTTGTCCAGATCCGCGGCGTCCGGCTGCGCATCAAAAGCCACCCAGTGCACGTGGCGCGCCGTCACGCCGGTGACCCGGGGGCAAGCTGCCTGCAAAAGCGCCAGCAGAGCCTGGGCGCGGAAGGAAGAGAGGGCATTTCCGCCCTCAAAGTGCATCAGGTGGAGGGCAGACAGGCTCATGGAGTTGCCAGGGCGGCAGGCAAGGCGGAAGTGAATCGGTGATTTTACGGGGCCAATGGGATAATCCTGGGATGGCTATTTCCATCAAGACCCCCGCCGACATCGAAGGCATGCGCACCGCAGGCCGCCTGGCCAGTGAGGTGCTGGACATCCTGACCCCGCATGTACGGGCCGGCGTGACCACACTGGACCTGGACAAGATCGCCCACGACCACATGGTGCACGTGCAGCACGGCATCCCGGCGACGCTCGGCTACGCGCCCCCTGGCTACCCACCCTATCCGGCCAGCCTGTGCAGCAGCCTGAATGACGTGGTCTGCCACGGCATCCCGGACACCCGGCCGCTGAAGGACGGGGACATCATCAACATCGACGTCACCGTCATCAAGGACGGCTGGCATGGCGACAACAGCCGGATGTTCGTGGTGGGCGAAGGCAGCATCGCGGCTAGACGACTGTGCCAGATCACCTTCGAGGCCATGTGGAAGGGCATCGTCAAGGTCAAGCCGGGCGCGCGGCTGGGCGACATCGGACATTCGATCCAGATGTTTGCCGAACACGCCGGCTTTTCCGTGGTGCGCGAGTTTTGCGGCCACGGCGTTGGCGCGCGCTTTCACGAAGAACCGCAGGTGCTTCACTACGGCCGACCGGGCACGCTGGAAGAACTGGTGCCGGGCATGATCTTCACGATCGAACCGATGATCAACGCCGGCAAGCGCGACATCAAGGAAGACCGCAAGGGCAACCGGCCTTATGACGGCTGGACCATCGTCACGCGCGACCGCAGCCTTTCCGCGCAGTGGGAACACACGGTGCTGGTGACCGACACCGGATACGAGGTGTTGACGGTGAGCGCGGGCAGTCCGCCGCCGCCGGCCTTTGCGCCGCTGGGCTACGGCCAGCGCGTCACCTTGCCAGCCTGAACATGAGCGCAGTGCCCCAAGCCGGTGGTCAGGCGCCGGGCTCTGTCGCGGCGTTGCGCGCCAGTTTCAAGGACGGCAAGGCCGCACTGCTGTTGCACTTCACCGAGTCGCGCGCCACTGCCACCGCAGCGGGCAAGCTCGTTCGCGCCCTGGCTCGCCATGTGGACGGCACGCTGCAGACCTTGTGGACCGAATGCGGCATGCCCGCGACGATGGCCCTGGTGGCCGTGGGCGGCTACGGGCGCGGCGAACTGTTCCCGCATTCCGACGTCGACGTGCTGATCCTGATGCCGGAAGGCGCCGCAGCCGATGCCCTGGGTGCGGTCGAGCGGTTTGTCACCTCGTGCTGGGACATCGGCCTGGAAATCGGCTCCTCGGTGCGCACCTTGGCGGAATGCCTGGCCGAATCCGAACGCGACGTCACGGTACAAACGGCGCTGCTGGAAGCCAGGCCCGTGGCCGGTGCCAAGCGCCTGTTCACCCAGTTCCGCAGGGTGCAGGACAAGGGCATGGACGCGAAGGCCTTCCTGCGTGCCAAGACCCTGGAAATGCACCAGCGTCACGTGAAGTACGAGGGCACGCCCTATTCCCTGGAACCCAACTGCAAGGAAAGCCCGGGCGGCCTGCGAGACCTGCAGGTGGTGATCTGGGTGGCCCGCGCCGCGGGCCTGGGTCGGACATGGAGCGAACTGGCCAGCAAGGGGCTCATCACGCACTTCGAGGCCACGCAACTCGTCAAGCACGAGGGCACCTTGAAGCTGATCCGCGCTCGCTTGCACGCCGTGGCCCGACGGCGCGAAGACCGGCTGGTCTTCGACCTGCAGACAGCCGTTGCGGAGAGCTTCGGCTACACCGCCAGCGAAGGCCAGCGGGTCAGTGAAGTGCTGATGCACCGTTACTACTGGGCAGCCAAGGCGGTGACCCAGCTCAACCAGATCCTGATGCTCAACATCGAGGAACGGATCAACGGCTCGGAAGCCGCACCCATGCGGCCCATCACTGCGCGATTCCTGGACCGTGCCGGCACGCTGGAGGTCGTGAAGGACGACCTCTACACCGAGAACCCGCACGCCATCCTGGAAACCTTCCTGGTGCTTTCGCAGACTCCGGGCTTGCAAGGCTTGAGCGCACGCACCTTGCGCGCCCTGTACAACGCGCGCAACGTCATGGACGCGGCCTTCCGCCACGACCCCATCAACCGCGAGATGTTCCTGGACATCCTGCGCCAGCCGCGTGGCATCACGCACGCGTTGCGCCTGATGAATTCGACCAGTGTGCTGGGGCGCTACCTGTGGGTGTTCCGCCGCATCGTGGGCCGCATGCAGCACGACCTGTTCCATGTCTACACCGTGGACCAGCACATCATGATGGTGGTGCGCAACATGCGGCGCTTCTTCATTCCGGAGCACGCGCACGAATACCCCTTCTGCAGCCAGCTGGGCGCGCAGTGGGAAAAGCCCTGGGTGCTGTACATCGCCGCGTTGTTCCACGACATCGCCAAGGGTCGGGGTGGCGACCACAGCGAGCTCGGTCAGGTCGAGGTGCGCCGATTCTGCCGCGACCACGGCGTCGAGAAGGAAGACACCCAGCTGATCGAATTTCTGGTGAAGCACCACCTCACCATGAGCCGCATCGCGCAAAAGGAAGACCTGTCCGACGCCGACGTGGTGCGCGACTTTGCGCGCCTGGTCGGCACCCCCCGCTACCTGGTGGCGCTGTACCTGCTGACGGTGGCCGACATCCGCGGCACCAGCCCCAAGGTCTGGAACGCCTGGAAGGGCAAGCTCCTGGAAGACCTGTACCGGCTGACGCTGCGCGCGCTGGGTGGCGCGCAGCCGGACCTGGGTGCCGAGATCGAGGCCCGCAAGCAGGAGGCGCGGCAGAACCTGGCCCTGCACAGCGCCTTGCCCGGCACAGAGGAGCCGCTGTGGAAGACGCTGGAAGTGAGCTACTTCGCGCGCCATGACGCGGCCGACATCGCCTGGCACGCACGCAGCCTGTGGCGGCATGTGCAGGCCACCGAACCGGTGGTGCGCGCTCGGCCCTCGTCGGTGGGCGACGGTTTGCAGGTGCTGGTCTATTCGCCTGACCGTGCGGACCTGTTCGCACGCATCTGCGGCTATTTCGACAGCGCCGGCTTCAGCATCCTGGACGCCAAGATCCACACCACCCGTGCCGGCTTCGCGCTGGACACCTTCCAGGTCGTCGCCACGCAAGGCATCGAGCCCGACTCGCCCGGTGGCTACCGAGACTTCATATCACTGGTGGAAACGCAGGCCACCTTGGCGCTGGGCTCCGACGGCCCGCTGCCAGACCCGCGCAGCGGCCGTGTGTCACGCCGGGTCAAGAGCTTCCCGGTGACGCCGCGTGTGTCGCTGGCGCCGGACGAACGCGCCCAGCGTTGGCTGCTGACGGTGACCGCCAGCGACCGCACCGGCCTGCTCTACGCCATTGCACGCGTGATGGCACGCAACCAGATCAACCTGCAATTGGCCAAGATCACCACGTTGGGAGAACGTGTGGAAGACACCTTCCTGGTGGATGGGCCAGAGTTGCAGAAGCCCAAGGCCCAGCTGCGCATCGAAGGCGAACTGCTGGACGCCGTGGGTGCCTCCGTGTGATGGCATGGGAGTGAAGCGCGTCAGCGCCACCGATGTCATCGCCCGGCTGGCGGACTTCAGCACCATCATCGACGCACGCAGCGAAAGTGAGCACGCCGAAGACCGGCTGCCCGGTGCGCAGAACTGGCCCGTGCTCAACGACGCCCAGCGCGCCGACATCGGCACCGAGTACAAGCAGGTGTCGCCCTTCGATGCCCGCAAGCGCGGCGCCGCCATGGTCTCGGCCAACATCGCACAGCTGGTGCAGACCCGTGTGATGGACAAGGCGCGCGACTGGCGCCCGCTGGTCTACTGCTGGCGCGGCGGGCAGCGCAGCGGCGCGCTGTCGCTGGTGCTGGGAGAAATCGGCTTCCAGGTCAGCGTGCTGGACGGCGGCTACCGCGACTTCCGCCGGGCCGTGCTGGCGGAACTGCAGGGACTGCCCGCACGCTTCGACTTCCGCGTGCTCTGCGGACGCACCGGTTCGGCAAAAAGCCGCTTGCTGCGTGCCCTGGCGGAGCAAGGTGCGCAGGTGCTGGACCTGGAAGACCTGGCTTGCCACCGCGGGTCCGTGCTGGGGCCCGAGCCCGGGCGTCCGCAGCCTTCGCAGAAGGCCTTTGACACGGCCCTGTGGCAGGCCTTGCGCGCATTGGATCCGGCCCGCCCGGTGTACACCGAAGGTGAAAGCCGCCTGATTGGCAGGCTGCGCCTGCCGCAGGAACTGATCGACCGCCTGCGCGCCGCCTCCGTGCTGCAGGTGCAGATGTCGCTGGCCGCGCGTGTGGACTTCCTGCTGCTGGACTACGAACACTTCGTGAACGACGCCGAGAGCCTGTGCCGCCGACTCAGCGCCTTGGTGGACCTGCGCGGTCGCGCCACGGTGGAGCGCTGGCAAGCGCAGGCGCGTGCCGGCGCCTGGTCAGAAATGGTGGCCGAACTGCTGACCCAGCACTACGACCCCAGTTACCTGAAGTCCATGCGTCTGCACTTTGCAACCTTCGACCTGGCGCAGGTGATCGACCTGCCCGACGCGCAAGCAACCACATTGCAATCGGCGGCCACGCAACTGCTGGCTGCCTGAAGCCCGCCATCTGACCCGCGTCAAGTCCCGGTCAGCAGGGGCTGCCTACACTGCGCGGCTCATGTTTCCCGCACCCGACCCCGACTTCGCGCGCGGCTTCCGCATCCGCAGCGTGCCCGTGACCCAACCCTTGCGTTGGCTGGGGCGCGGTTGGGCTGACTTGATGCGCTGCCCCGTGCCCGGGCTTCTGCACGGGCTGGCGGCGGCGCTCTTTGGCGCTGCACTCATGGCCCTGGCGCGCAACAAGTTCTGGCTGCTGGCGGGCGCCTTCAGCGGCTTCCTGATCGTGGCGCCCTTGATCGCCACTGGCCTGTATGAACTGAGCCGGGGCATTGGCCACGGCCGCAAGCCGGCCTTGGCCGACGCCTTGCACGTGTGGAAGCCCAAGGACAGCCGCTTGGTGCGCTTCGGCTTGCTGCTGGGCCTGGCCGGCACCGGCTGGGTGCTGACTTCGGCCGCGATGATCACGGTCTTCGCACCTCAGCCCGTCAACAGCCCGCTGGACTTCCTGCGCGTCGTGGTGCTGCAGGACACCGGCCACCTCTTCGAAGCCTGGGTGGTGCTGGGCAGTGTGCTGGCGGCACCCATGTTTGCCAGCAGCGTGGTGGCCATTCCCATGCTGCTGGACCGGCCGCACGGGGTGCTCACCGCCGTGTCTACCAGCGTGGGCGCCGCACTGATGAACCCGCTGCCCATGGCCCTGTGGGCCAGCGTGTTGCTGGTGATGAGCCTGATCGGCATGGCCACCTTCATGGTCGGCCTGGTCGTTGTCGTGCCCTGGCTGGCGCACGCCAGCTGGCATGCCTACACGGACCTGGTGGAGACCACCGGGCCTGCAGACGGCGCACAGGTGCGCTGATGTGGGGCTACACGGAAGAGCAGATCGCGCAATTCGGGCTGACGTTTGGCGTCGGCGCCTTCATGCTCTACATGGTCTTCATCATCTTCCAGCTGGCCAAGGAATCGAAGGCTGGCCGCTTCGGCACCTTTGTGCTGTTCCTGGGGCTGGGCGTGGGGCTGGTCGGGTTCGTGGCCAAGGGCCTGATCAAGTACTTCCTGCGCGGCGTGTGAGAGCATCCCGCGGCGTCTGAAAACAAAAGAGTCGGCAAAGCCGACCCTTGTCACTCGAACAGGAACCCTCTCCCGGAGGGGGCAGGGGGAGCGGAACATCCGCCCGCAGGGTTGAGCGCGCAGCGCTCAACCCATGTGCAGACCACCGTTGCAGGAGAAGTCTGCGCCGGTCGTGAAACCGCTGTCCTCACCCGCCAGCCATGCCACGATGGAGCCGATTTCTTCCGGCGTGCCCAGGCGCTTCACAGGGATGGTGGCGACAATCTTTTCCAGCACTTCCGGCTTGATGGCGCGGACCATCTCGGTGCCGATGTAGCCCGGGCTCACGGTGTTGACTGTCACGCCCTTGTTGGCCATTTCCTGCGCCAGGGCCATGGTGAAGCCGTGCATGCCGGCCTTGGCTGCCGAGTAGTTGGTCTGGCCGGCCTGGCCCTTTTCGCCGTTGACCGAACTGATCTGGATGATGCGGCCCCAGCCTTTTTCCACCATGCCCGGCACGACCTGCTTGGTCACGTAGAACATGCTGTTCAGGTTGGTGTCGATGACGGCCTTCCAGTCGTCCGGTGTCATCTTCAGGAACATGCGGTCCTTGGTGATGCCGGCGTTGTTCACCAGCACGTCGATCACGCCATGCTCAGCGACAGCCTTGGTGAAGGCGTCCACCGTGCTTTGCCAGTCGGCGACATTGCCTACGCTGGCATAGAAGGTGTAGCCGAGCGCCTTCTGCTCGTCCAGCCACTTGGTGAAGTCACGGCTCGGGCCGCAGCCCGCGATGACCTTGAAGCCTTCCTTGTGCAGGCGCTGGCAGATGGCGGTTCCGATGCCACCCATGCCGCCGGTGACGTATGCGATCTTCTGAGCCATGGTTCTTGTCTCCTGGTTGATAGTTGAGTCAGTCTTCAGCGTTCGACGGTCAGGGCCACGCCCATGCCGCCACCGATGCACAGGCTCGCGATGCCCTTCTTGGCGTCGCGCTTGATCATTTCATGCAACAGCGTCACCAGGATGCGGCAGCCGCTGGCGCCGATGGGGTGGCCGATGGCGATGGCGCCGCCGTTGACGTTGACCTTGCTGGTGTCCCAACCCATTTCCGAGTGCACGGCGCAGGCCTGCGCGGCAAAGGCTTCGTTGATCTCCAGCAGGTCCAGGTCGGCAGCCTTCCAGCCGGCGCGCTCCAGCGCCTTGCGGGCAGCGGGCACCGGGCCCATGCCCATGATGGCCGGGTCCAGGCCGGCTGAGGCGTAGCTGGCAATGCGGGCCAGCGGCTTCAGTCCCAGGGCTGCCGCCTTGGCCGCTGACATGACCACCACGCCAGCCGCGCCGTCGTTCAGTCCAGACGCGTTGCCCGCCGTCACACTGCCGGCCTTGTCGAATGCCGGGCGCAAGCCGGCCAGGGCTTCGGCGCTGGTCTTCTTGTTGATGAATTCGTCGGCCGCAAAAACGATCGGGTCGCCCTTCTTCTGCGCGATGCTGACCGGGACAATCTCATCCTTGAAGCGACCCGACTCCTGTGCCGCGGCAGCCTTCTGCTGGCTGGCCAGCGCCAGGGCGTCCTGCGCCTCACGCGTCACGCCGTATTTCTTTGCCACGTTTTCGGCGGTGATGCCCATGTGGTACTGGTTGTAGACGTCCCACAGGCCGTCGACGATCATGCTGTCGACCATCTTCCAGTCGCCCATGCGCTGGCCGTCGCGGCTGCCCAGCAGCACGTGCGGGCTGGCCGACATGTTCTCCTGGCCACCGGCGATGATGATGTCGCTGTCGCCATCGCGGATGGCCTGCGCCGCCAGCATCACGGCCTTCAGGCCCGAACCGCAGACCTTGTTGATGGTCATGGCCGGCACGCTGGCGTTGAAACCCGCCTTGATGACCGACTGGCGTGCCGCGTTCTGGCCAGAACCTGCCTGCAGCACCTGCCCCAGGATGACTTCACCGATCTGTTCGCTGCTCAAGCCACTGCGTTCCAGCAAGGCCTTCAGCACGGTGGCGCCGAGCTCGGGTGCGGCGACCTTGGCGAGCGAGCCGCCAAACTTGCCAACCGCGGTGCGAGCCGCGGCGACGATGACAATGTCTTGTTGAGCCATGCTGGAAGTCTCCTGATCTTGAGTGTTATGCCTTGACCTTGACGTAGCGTCCGGGTGCGGCTTCGATAGGTTTGAATCTAGGGCTGCCCGGGACCTTGGGCGCGTTGACCAGCTTGCCTGCCTGCGGCTTGAGCCAGTCGCTCCAGGTGGTCCACCAACTGCCCGGATGCTCAGTGGCACCGGCCAGCCAGTCTTCCGCCTTGACGGGCGTCTTGGGGTTGGTCCAGAAGCTGCGCTTGCCTTTGGCCGGCGGGTTGATGACGCCCGCGATGTGGCCGCTGGCGCCCATGACAAAGGTCTTCTTGCCGCTGATCAGGGGCATGGATGCATAGGCCGCAGTCCAGGGCACGATGTGATCTTCACGCGAGCCATAGACGAAGAACGGCGCCTGGATCTTGCCCAGGTCGACCTTTTCGCCGCACACCGTCAGGGCGCCAGGCTTCTTCAGTTCGTTCTGCAGGTACATGTGGCGCAGGTACCAGCAGTACATCGGGCCCGGCAGGTTGGTGCTGTCGCCGTTCCAGTACAGAAGGTCGAAGGGCGGCGGGGATTCGCCCTTCAGGTAGTTGGCGACGACGTAGTTCCAGACCAGGTCGTTGGGGCGCAGGAAGCTGAAGGTGGTGGCCAACTCCTGGCCCTTCAGCAGGCCGGGTCCATTGGGCGCCTGCTCACCCAGGGTCATCTCGCGCAACTGCACACTGGCTTCGTCGATGAAGATGTCCAGGATGCCGGTGCTCTCGAAGTCCAGCAGTGTCGTCAGCAGGGTCACGCTGTGCGCGGGCTGTTCGCCCTTGGCGGCCAGCACGGCCAGCGCGGTGGACAGGATGGTGCCGCCCACGCAGAAACCCAGCGTGTTGATGGTCTCCGCACCCGTGATGGCCTGCACCGTGCGGATGGCGGCAATGGGGCCGCTGGCGATGTAGTCGTCCCAGGTCTTGTCGACCAGGCTCTGGTCCGGGTTGCGCCAGCTCACGACAAAGGTGCGGTGGCCCTGCTCCACGGTGTAGCGGATGACGCTGTTTTCCGGCTGCAAGTCCAGGATGTAGTACTTGTTGATGCAGGGCGGGACGAAGAGCATCGGCCGTTCGTGCACCTTGGCCGTCAGTGGCTTGTATTCGATCAGCTGGAAGAGTTCGTTCTCGAACACCACCTGGCCCGCCGTGGTGGCGACGTTCCTGCCGACTTCGAAGACGCTTTCGTCGGTTTGCGAGACGTGGCCCTTTTGCACGTCTTCGAGCAGGTGCTGCATGCCGGTGGCCAGGCTCTCGCCTTGCGTGTCCATGGCCTTCTTGATGGCGTCCGGGTTCAGCGCCAGGAAGTTGCTGGGGCTGCTGGCGTCCACGAACTGCTGCACGGCAAAGCGCACGCGGCCCTTGGTCTTGGCATCGCCCTGCACGTGTTCGGCCAGATCCATGAGCGCACGTGCGTTCAGCAGGTACAGCTGCGCGGTCATCGCGGCCATCGGGTTGCTGAGCCATTCATTGCCGGAAAAGCGACGGTCGCTCAAAGGCGCTGACTTGGCTGCATCGCCCTGGAAGCGGTGCAGCGACTGGTTCCACATGTCCGTTGCGGCCTTGAGGTAGTCACCCTGGATGCGCGACAGCTCGTCCACGGGCACGTTCAAAGCCGACATGGATTTCATCGACTCGGCCATGGCGGCCCCAAAGGCCTCGGCGCCTGGCGGCAAGGCGGCGGTCGGCAGGGTAGGCTTGGCTTTCACGGTCTGGTCTCCTGTAGGGCCCGCCTCAGTCGGCTGCAGCTGGTTTGTCGTGATGTGCTGCACGTTGTACGCCGGTCGCCTGACGATGCCATGACGCGTCTTTTCACAATGCGATAAGTTGAATCATAATACGGCATGCATCTCGTTGTCATTGCGTGGATCTACGTAGTCGGCATGATGTCCGTTGCCGAGGCCATCTCGCCTCAGGGCAGCGTACTGGGAGCGGTCGTCACCTTTGTGCTCTACGGCGTGCTGCCCTTGGCCATCGTGATGTACATCCTGGGCACACCCGGGCGCAAGCGGGCGCGAAAGTTGGCGGAAGCTGCCAGCGCTTCAACAGCGCCAGATGGCGGCCACCATGCGACCGGTGACACGGTCGCGGCGGAACGAAAAGAACCTTGACGGGTCTTCGACCGTGCAGCAATCGCTGGCAGTGATGTCCACCACGCCGGCCGCCTGCAAGCGCTGACGCGCGAGCGCCGGCAGGTTGGCGAGCCAACGCGCCGATCCGTCCGGCCGCGCCCGTGGCACAAAGACCGCCGGGTCGGACTGGTCCGGGTCGCCGCCAAAAGCCTCGAGCACGTCTGCCCCCACCTCAAATTGGCGCGGACCGATGCAGGGGCCCAGCCAGACCGTCACATCGGTGGCCGGTACACCGCACCCCTGGCAGATGGCTTGCAAGGTCGCCTCCAGCACGCCGGCGGCCAGCCCTCGCCAGCCGGCATGGGCGGCACCCACGGCGGCGCCATCTTGCGTGGCGAAAAGCACGGGCATGCAGTCCGCCGCGCCCACCATGCAGGCCCGGCCGGGCTCGCAGGTCCAGGCCGCGTCAAACGGATCTTGCGGATGTTCGGGGGTCCCGCCCTTGATGTGCAGAACGTCGGCACCATGCACCTGACGCAACCAGGTTGGCTGGGCACCCATTTGGCCGACGAAACGGGCGCGGTTGGTTCGCACGGCCGCGGGTTCGTCACCTACACCGAGCGATTGGTTGAAGCTGTCATAAGGCGGCGCGCTGACGCCGCCGTCACGCAAGGACATCAGCGCGCGCACGCCAGTCGGCGTGCGCCAGGCAGGCTGCAGAAACCCGGGCGGGCTGCCGCTCAAGCCCCGCTCACTCGGCGTCAGGGCAGTTCTGGGGTTGGGCCCGTTCGAAGGCCGGCAGCTTCATCAGGGCGTCAAACACGCGCATGACGTTCGGCGCGTGATCGGTGCGGCAGTCAAAGCGCCTGGCGTTGAAGATCTGTGGCACCAGAACGCAGTCGGCCAATGTCGGCGTGTCACCGTGGCAATAGGTGGACGCTTGCGCCGCGAGCTGGCGCTCCACCACTTCCAGCCCCGTTTCCACCCAGTGGCGGTACCAGCGGTTCTTGTCGTCCTCGCTGAGCTTCAGGTCCTTCACCAGGTAGCGCAGGACCCGCAGGTTGTTGAGCGGATGGATCTCGCAGGCAATGTCCTGGGCCAGGGCACGCACGCGCGCCCGGTCCAGCGGGTTCTTGGGCAGCAAGGCTGGGTCGGGGTAGACCTCGTCCAGATACTCGATGATGGCCATGGACTGGTTCAGGGTCGCATCCCCGTCCTTCAACAGCGGCACCAGGCGCGCGGCCGACACGGCCGCATAGGACTCGGACATCTGCTCGTTCTTCTGCAGGTGCACGGGCTTGTAGACGTAGTCCAGGCCCTTCACCGCCAGGGCGATGCGCACGCGAAAGGACGCCGACGAACGGAAGTAGTTGTAGAGCTCCATGGTCACCTCGTCAGCGCACCACCACCTTCAGCAAGGGCAGGCCTTCGACACGGCCTTCCATCACGTCGCCCTTGACCACCGCGCCCACGCCTGCGGGCGTGCCCGTGAAGATCAAGTCACCGGGCTGCAGTTCCCAGGCCGCGCTGAGGACTTCGATGGTTTCATTGGTGCTCCAGATCAGCTCCTTCAAGTCACCCTTCTGCTTGAGCGTGCCGTTGACCGACAAGCTGATGGCACCGCTGGTCAGTTCGCCCGTGCGCGATTTTGGCAGGATGGGCCCGATGGGTGCGCTTTGGTCAAAGCCCTTGCCGATGCACCAGGGGCGCCCCTGCTTCTTCATGTCGCCTTGCAGGTCCCGGCGCGTCATGTCCAGGCCCACGGCATAGCCCCAGATGTGCTTCGCTGCATCTGCGGCCTTGATGTTGCGGCCACCCGTGCCGATCGCGGCGACCAGTTCGATTTCGTGGTGGAAGTTGCTGGTCAGGCTCGGGTAGTCGATCTGACCGGTTTCACCTTCAGGCACGAACACGATGGCGTCAGCAGGCTTCATGAAGAAGAACGGCGGCTCGCGACCTGTGAAGCCCATTTCCTGCGCGTGTTCGGCGTAGTTGCGGCCGACGCAGTAGATGCGGCGCACAGGAAACTGGCCGCCGCCCTGGACGGGGACGCTGACCTGGGCGGGAGGGGTGATGACGTAGCTCATGGCGGGATCTTGGTGGGGGGTTGCAACGGCGCGGGCGATCATGCCATGCAGGCCTGTGCCAAGTTCCAAAGGGCCCCAACAGGAACCGAGCAAGGCCCACCGCTACACTGACGCCACATGCTCCTACCCCGCCGTATCCAGCATTGCCGCGTGTGCGGCTCCAAGGCCCAATACCGTGTGCCTGAAGGCGACAACCGCGAGCGCGCCACCTGCACGGTCTGCGGCGAAATCCACTACGAGAACCCGCTCAACGTGGTGGGCACCGTGCCTGTGTGGGGCGAACAGGTGCTGCTGTGCCGCCGCAACATCGAGCCGCGCTTTGGCATGTGGACGCTGCCTGCGGGCTTCATGGAGTTGGCCGAAAGCACGGCCGAAGGCGCTCTGCGCGAAACCATTGAAGAAGCTGGCGCCAAGGTCGAGATGCAGGACCTGTTCACCGTGCTGAACGTGGTGCGGGTGGGCCAGGTCCACTTCTTCTACCGCGCCCGCATGCTGGACACCAGCCTGGACCCGGGGCCGGAGACCATAGAAGCGCGCCTCTTTCGCGAGGACGAGATCCCCTGGGACGAACTGGCCTTCCGCACCGTGCGGCGGACGCTGGAATTGTTTTTCGAGGACCGCCGACGCGGCCAATTCGGCTTTCACGCAGCCGACATCAACTGACCCAGCACCCGCGCGGAACCGGCTTTGCCGGGCCGCTGCGGGGCGCTCCCTTGGGGGGCAGCGAGCGCTAGCGAGCTTGGGGGCTCAATTCAGGCTTGGGCTGCGCGCAGTTTCATTGAAAACTCCTGCAAGGCGGCAATGCCACTTTCCTCGGCCTTGCGACACCAGGCCTGCAAGTCGGCCACCAGCTGTTCGGCCGACACATTGGTGCGCGTCCACAGGGCACGCAACTCTTCGCGCATGGCCACGAGCTTGGCCAGCACCGGGCTTTCGCCCATGGCAGCGTCCAGGCTGGGCTTGACGCCCTGCGGGATCTTGTCGTCGTCGCGGTGCAACCAGGCCTGGGCCAGGCGCATCTGCGACAGTCGGGCGGCCGCAGCCGGGCCCTGGGACTTCAAGCGCTCCACTTCGGATCCGGCCACACGCTTCAACTCAGCGGCATAGCGCGCCATCACCTCGTAGCGATTGGCGATGATGGCTTCCAGCGTCTGGTTGTCGGCCACCGGGCGAATGCCACCCAGTTCGAGCTTCGGCGGCACCTTCTTGACATGCGCCAGTCCGACCATCTCCATGGCACGGATGTACATCCAGCCCACGTCAAATTCGTAGGGCTTGACCGAGAACTTGGCTGACGTGGGGTAGGTGTGGTGGTTGTTGTGCAGCTCTTCGCCGCCGATCAGGATGCCCCAGGGCGACACATTGGTCGACGCGTCAGGTGCCTCAAAGTTGCGGTAGCCCCAGAAGTGGCCCACGCCATTGATGATGCCAGTGGCCCACCAGGGGATCCAGGTCATCTGCACCGCCCACACGGCCAGACCGATGGAACCGAACAGGAACAGGTTCAGGATCAACATCAGGCCCACGCCTTGCCAGGTGAATCGGCTGTAGACGTTGCGTTCGACCCAGTCGTCCGGCGTGTTGTGGCCGTACTTGACCAGGGTTTCCTTGTTGGTCGCTTCGATGCGATAGAGCTCCACACCGGTCAGCAGCAGGGCCTTGAGGCCCTTGACCTGCGGGCTGTGCGGGTCTTCAACCGTCTCACATTTGGCGTGGTGCTTGCGGTGCACGGCCACGAATTCCTTCGTGATCATGCCGGTGCCTACCCACAGCCAGAAGCGGAAGAAATGCGCCACCGCCGGATGCAGGTCCAGCGCACGGTGCGCCTGGGCGCGGTGCAGGAAAATCGTCACCGCCGAGATGGTGATGTGCGTGGTGACCAGCGTGTACAGGAGGACCTGCCACCAGGACGCCGCCAGCACGCCGTGGGCCAACCATTCCACGAGTGCGTCGTGCGTCAACCAGAGTTGCTCCATGAGCCGATCCTTGTTATCCAGAAACTACAGACCCCGATTGTAGGTGGCCTCGGACGCCGAGCTTGCCTCTTTTGGCTGGTGGGCACACCTCAGATCGGGAGATCTCGCTTCAAAATTAAGCCAGATCAAGTCAGATGAAGGCGCAAAGGCGCTTTTTCAACGCCTTTGCCAGACCGCCGCGAAGAAACCATCGGTCTGGTGGCGGTGCGGCCACAGCCGCAGATAGGCACCAGAGACCAGACTTTCCGCCAGGTCAACGTGCGCGGCCGTCAGCGCATCGGCGGCAGGCACCGGCACGAAGTCGCTGGCATGCTCTGCAGTGAATGCATCGGCCACCGCTTCGTTTTCCACGGCCAGCAGGCTGCAGGTGGCATACACCAGCCGGCCGCCCGGCTTCAGCAGCTTGGCCGCGCTGGCCAGGATGGCCTGCTGCTTGACCTGCAGTTCGGCCAGCGCCTTGGGGCTCTGGCGCCACTTCAGGTCCGGGTTGCGGCGCAAGGTGCCCAGACCCGAGCAAGGCGCATCGACCAGCACCCGGTCGATCTTGCCGGATAGGCGCTTGACGCGGTCGTCACGCTCATGAGCAATCTGCGCCGGGTGCACATTGGACAAGCCGCTGCGCGCCAGGCGCGGTTTCAGTGCGTCCAGCCGGTGCCCGGAGGTGTCAAAGGCATACAGCCGACCGGTGTTGCGCATCGCAGCGCCCAGCGCCAGCGTCTTGCCGCCGGCGCCGGCGCAGAAATCCACAACCATCTCACCGCGCTTGGGGTCGGTGATGAGCGCCAGCAGCTGGCTGCCTTCGTCCTGCACCTCCACACCGCCGCCGGTGAAGAGCGCCAGCTTGTTCAGTGCCGGTTTGCCGTCAATGCGCAGGCCCCATGGCGAATGCGGCGTTTCTATCGCTTCGATCCCGGCCGCAGCCAAGGTGGCCTTGGCTTCCTCGCGCTTGCCCTTCATGACATTGACGCGCAAGTCCAGCGGAGCCGTGCCGTTCAGGGCGTTCACCAACGGCCAGAACTCGTCTCCCAGTTGCTCGCGCAGCGGGTTGGCCAGCCAGTCCGGCAGGTTGTGGCGCAACTTCTCGGGCAATGCGGCGCGGTCGATCTTGTTCGCTTCGGCCAGCCAGGTCGTTTCCTGCGGATTGAGTGCGCCGCGCAGGAAACCTTCGTTGCCCTGCCAGGCCAGGATGGCCATGCGGCGTTCCGGCGGGCCATCCGCGCCTTTCACGTTCTGCGACAGGTGCTGGAACAGCAGGCGCTGGCGCAGCACGGTGTAGGTGGTCTCTGCCAGGGTGTGGCGCTCGCGCACACCCAGGTCGCGGTGCTTGCGGAAAAACATTGACACCAGGCTGTCGGCCGGTGAATCGAGCTTGAGCACGGAACGCAGGAGTTCAGTGGTGAGTTCTAGGAGGGCGTTCGGATGCATGCGGCGATTATCCTGCGCTGCATGAGCGAAGACCTTTCACCCCTGCCGCCGTTCACCCCCGGCCGCTACCGCCACTACAAGGGCGGTGAGTACGAACTGATCGGCGTGGTGCGCCACAGCGAAACGCTGGAGCCCCTGGTGCTGTACCGCCCGCTCTACAACCGCAGCGGCGACTGGGTAAGGCCGTATGCCATGTTCTTCGAAGACGTCGTGATCGACGGCGTGAAGCAGCCGCGCTTTTCGCGCATGGTCTGAGGCCTCAGATCAGGACCTGCGACGCGCCATCAGCCTGGATCACCAGACCCTGGTCAACCCGCAGCTTGCCTTCGACGAACCAACGCACGCTCAAGGGGTAGATGACGTGTTCCGTCATGAGGACCCGCGCCGAGAGCGTGTCTTCGGTGTCGCCCGCGCGCACCGGCACGACGCTTTGCATCACGACGGGCCCGTGGTCGAGTTCCGGCGTCACGAAGTGCACCGTCGCACCCACGGCCTTGCAGCCTGCGTCCAGCGCGCGCTGGTGCGTGTGCAGGCCCGGGAACGCGGGCAACAGGGACGGATGGATGTTGAGCATGCGGCCCTCGTAGCGCCTCACGAAGTCCATCCCCAGGATGCGCATGAAGCCTGCCAGCACCACCAGGGTGGGCTGGAAGCTGTCAATGACACGCGCCAGTTCGGCGTCAAAAGCTTCTCGGCTGCCGTAGGCCTTGTGGTCCACCACTGCGGTGGCCAGGCCGCGAGACGAAGCCCAGGCAATGCCGCCCGCGCTGGCCTTGTTGGCGACGACGGCCACCACTTCGGCCGGCCAGCCCTGGTCTGCGCAGCGCTGCACGATGGCCTCCATGTTGGAGCCGCGCCCGGAGATGAGGATGACGATGCGCTGATTCATGGCGGCCGCCAGTGTAGGCGGCCGCCCACACGCGCCTGAGAGAATGCGGGCCGTCACCGTCCAACCCTGACACCCTTTTTTTCAAAGCTCAACACCATGCGATCACGCGTTCTCTCCGGCATGCGCCCCACCGGCGCCATGCACCTGGGCCACTACCACGGCGCCCTGAAAAACTGGGTCAAGCTGCAGCAGCAGCACGAGTGCTTCTTCTTTGTGGCCGACTGGCACGCGCTGACCACGCACTACGAAGAGCGCGAGGTGATGGAGCGCTATGTCTACGACATGGTGATCGACTGGATCGCTGCCGGCCTGGACCCGGAGCAGTGCACCATCTTCATCCAGAGCCGCCTGCCCGAACACGCCGAGCTCTTCACGCTGCTGGCCATGGGCACGCCGCTGGGTTGGCTGGAACGCGTGCCGACCTACAAGGACCAGATGGAAAAGCTGAAGGACCGCGACCTGGCGACCTACGGCTTCCTGGGCTACCCGCTGTTGCAGGCGGCCGACATCCTCATCTACAAGGCCAATTACGTGCCGGTGGGTGAAGACCAGAGCAGCCACGTGGAACTGACCCGCGAAGTGGCCCGCCGCTTCAACAACCTGTACGGCCGCAGCAGCGACTTCGACGCCAAGGTAGCGGGCGCACTGGCCAAGCTCGGCAAGGACGATGCGCGCTATTACGAGAAGCAACGCAAGGCCTTCGGCGAAACCGGCGCGGCCGAAGCGCAGGCCAAGGGCGAGGGCATCGTGAAGAAAGCCGTCGTGGCGGTCAGCGGCTGGACGCCGGACGACAGCGAACTGCTGCTGGGCCACCTGCGCGGCGCGGGCAAGAGCATCCTGACCGAACCGCAGGCCCTGCACACCGAAGTGCTGCGCCTGCCCGGCACCGATGGCACCAAGATGAGCAAGAGCTACGGCAATGCCATCCTGATGCGCGACGAGCCGGCGGATGTCAGCAAGAAGCTCAAGGGCATGACCACCGACCCGGCCCGCGTGTGCCGCACCGACCCTGGCGACCCCGCCAAGTGCCCGGTGTGGCAGTTCCACAAGGTCTACAGCGACCAGGCCACGCAGGACTGGGTGGTGAAGGGCTGCACGACGGCGGGCATCGGCTGCCTGGACTGCAAGCAACCGGTCATCGACGCCATCATCAAGGAACAGCAACCCTGGCGTGAGCGCGCGGAGAGCTACCTCGCCAATCCGAAGCAGGTGCACTGGATCGTGGAGATGGGCACCGAGCGCGCACGCACGGTGGCGCGTCAAACGATGAAAGACGTGCGCGGTGCCATGGGCCTGAACTACTGATGAACATGCTGCAAACCTTTGAAGTCCACCCCGGCGCCGAGCCGCGCGCCACCGTCATCGTGCTGCACGGTCTGGGCGCCGACGGTACCGATTTCCTGGCCTTTGCCGACGAATTGAAGCTCAACGCAGTGGGCCCCGTGCGCTTCGTGTTCCCCCGCGCGCCAGTGCGGCCGGTCACCATCAATGGTGGCCATGCCATGCGCGCCTGGTACGACGTCTTGGGCACCGAATTGCAGCGCAAGGACGGTGCGGAAGACACAGCCGGCCTGCGGCAATCCTTCGCTGCCGTGCACGCGCTGCTGGACCGCGAAGTGGCACGCGGTGTGCCCGCGCAGCGCATCGTGCTGGCCGGCTTCAGCCAAGGCTGCGCCGTCACGCTGGGTGCGGGGCTGCGTTACGGCCACAAGCTTGCCGGACTCGCTGGCCTCTCCGGCTACCTGCCGCTGGCCGGCACCATGGCGGCCGAACGCCATGCTGCCAACACAAGCACGCCGGTGTTCCTGGCCCATGGCACGCGTGACCCGGTGGTCGTGCCTGCTCGTGGACTGTCTGGGCGCGACAGCCTGCTGGCCCTGGGCCAGCCGCTGGAGTGGCACGACTACCCCATGGAACACAGCGTCTGCATGGAAGAAGTGCAGGCGCTCAACCAGTGGTTGCTGCGCGTGCTGACCTGAACAGAGGCGCATTTCTCCCACGGCAGCGCGGGACTTGAGCCTGCGCTATGGTCGCTGCCCCAACAAGAGGAGCCCGACCATGACCAAACCCCTGCTGCGCGCCACCCTGGCAGCTGCCTTGACCGCCCTGCTGGCGACGACCGCGCCTACCGCGGCATGGGCCGATGCCCCGATGGCCCAGGGCCAGGCGCCCGGCTGGTACCGCATGAACCTGGGCAAGTTCCAGGTCACGGCGCTGTCCGACGGCACCGTGGCCCTGCCCGTGGACAAGCTGCTGCAAGCCAAACCCGGCGTGGTGGAAAGCCTGCTGGCCAAGTCCTACCTGAAGGCACCGGTGGAGACTTCGGTCAACGGCTACCTCATCCACACCGGGACCAAGCTGGTGCTGATCGACACCGGCGCCGCCAGCCTCTTCGGGCCCACGCTGGGCAAGCTGGTCAGCAACCTGAAAGCCGCCGGCTACCAGCCTGAACAGGTCGACGAGATCTACATCACCCACATGCACCCGGACCACGTCGGCGGACTGGCTGCGGACGGCAAGATCGTCTTCCCCAACGCCACCGTGCGCGCCGATGTGCGCGAAGGCGGCTTCTGGCTCAGCAAGGACAACCTGGACAAGGCCCCGGCCGACGCCAAGGGCTTCTTCCAGGGCGCCATGGCCTCGCTCAACCCCTACGTGGCCGCCGGCAAGCTGAAGCCCTTCGACCTGGACAAGGGCAATGCAGAGTTGATGCCAGGCATCACCGCCATCAATGCCCGTGGCCACACGCCCGGCCACACCATCTACGCCATCGAAAGCGAAGGCAACAAGCTGGTGGTCTGGGGCGACCTGATGCACGTCGCCGCGGTGCAGTTCGCCATGCCCAGCGTCACCATCGCGTTCGACACGGACAGCAAGGCCGCCGCGCCGGCACGCGCCAAGAACTACGCCGACGCCGCCAAGAAGGGCTACTTCGTGGCCGTGGCCCACGTGTCCTTCCCCGGCATCGGCAAGCTGCGCGCAGACGGCAAGGGCTACGACTGGATCCCCACCAACTACACCTCGGCACCCTGATGTGCACGGCCGGCTTCTGCCGGCCGACATAGCCCGCCAGGTGGGTGACAGTGCGCGGGTGCTCGGCCATGATGGCGGCACCATGCGCACCACCACCCTGCTCATCCGCCCGACCCCCGACTTGCTGCCCGGCTATGTGGCCGCACTGGAGCGTGGCTGGTCGCCCGACAACGTGCGTGGCGCCGCGGCTGCGGCCGAGATCCTGGAGCGCATCCGCACCGAGCCCGAGGTCTACTTCCTGACGACGCACGACCCTGAAGCCCTGGGCCCGGTCGTCACACTGGCCGACGGCTCCCAACGCCCACGCCTGCCGGGTGTGTCACGCTGGATCTGGGATGCGCAGGAGTCGGGCCCCAACGGTTTTGCCGGCGTCATCGGCCTGCGCTGGATGGCCGGGCATGCCCCGCTGCCGTCCTGGGTGCTGGGCCACATCGGTTACGCCGTGCCGGCCTGGCAGCGCGGCCAGGGCCACGCCACCCGCGCGCTGGGCCTGATGCTGGACGAGGCGCGCAGCTTCGGCCTGCCCTTTGTCGACATGACCACCGATCCGGACAACCTGGTCTCGCAACGCGTGATGACGGCCAACGGCGCGGTGCTGGTCGAGACCTTCGACAAGGGCCCGGTCTACGGCCATCAGCCGGGCTTGCGCTACCGCATCGCGCTGGCTTGATTCAGCGCGGCGTGCTGGCCGCTGGCGCGGGTGTGGGCACGGATGAGGGCGCGATCGGCATCACGATCACGGCGGCCGTGCCGCCCACGCAGTCCGCCGTCTGACCCTTTTCACAGCGCGCCGTGTCAGGCGGTGGCGGCGGGTGCTTGCGCTT
This sequence comes from uncultured beta proteobacterium, assembly GCA_963750785.1. GTDB lineage: Bacteria > Pseudomonadota > Gammaproteobacteria > Burkholderiales > Burkholderiaceae_C > Rubrivivax. The sequence goes on from CAVVSC010000035.1 coordinate 365,733, forward strand.
CACGCCGCCGGGCGGGCTGAGCAAGGTCAACACGATGGTGATGGCGGTGGCGATGGCCAGGCCCACAGCCAGCAGGCGCCGCCGCCAGGGCATGCGCGGGAACTCAGGGATCAGTGCTTCGGGTTCGGCTTTGCTCACGGCGGCGGACTATCTCATGGCCGCCATCGAATTTTTGGAATGCTGCCGACAAGTCTGCGCAGCCCCCGCGGACGCCTCCGTTTCTACAGTCCGTCTTGTGCACAGACAGCCCGCGCAACCTGCGCCGGCACCCACCCTGCAAGACTCACGGAGCATTCAGCATGATCGACTCTTTCAAGACCCCCCTCGTTGTCACCGGCCGTGTGCTGCTGGCCCTGATGTTCATCCTGGCCGGCCTTAGCAAGCTCGGCAACATCGAAGGCACGGCCGGCTACATCGCCAGCGGCGGCCTGCCCATGGCTTCTGTGCTGGCCGTGGTTGTCGGCCTGCTGGAACTGCTGGGTGGCCTGGCCATCGCAGCCGGCTTCCAGGCGCGCTGGGCCGCGCTGGCGCTGGGCCTGTTCACACTGGCCGCCAGCGTGCTGTTCCACAAGTTCTGGGCCGTGCCGGCTGACCAGGCCTTTGTTCAGCAACTGATGTTCATGAAGAACCTGTCGGTGGCAGGCGGCCTCTTCATCGTCGCCGCCCTGGGAGCCGGCCCGGTCAGCGTTGACGCCCGCCGCAGCCCGCGTCTGGCCACGGCCTGAACGCCAAAACCCGCGCCGGTCTGCTCAGGCAACCGGCGCGGCTGACCCGGCCAGTTCCGCGCCGATGCGCAGCACGTCGGCCACCAGGTCTTCGGCCTGCACCTGGGTGCTGCGTGCGCCCACAAAACACGGCCGCAAGGCCAGGTGGCCGTTGACCACGGTGGTGCTGGGCATGTTGCGGTTCTCCCGTGTCAGCCTGCGGTGCAAGCGCTGATTCAGCGTGTCGAGGTCCGCCACACCCGGTGCTACGTAGCGGAAGCAGCAAATCGACAGCGTCGGCTCCAGCAGCAGTTCCAGATGCGGGTGCTCACGCGCCACCTGGGCGATCCAAGAAGCCATGTCGTTGTGGCGGCGGATGCGGTCGGTCATGCCCGCCACGCCAATTTCGCGCAGCAGCGCCCACACCACCACGCCGCGGCTCGGCGCACTGAGCTCGACGCCGTAGTCGTAGTACGGCACGCCGAAGTCGTCCATGGAATGTTCGATGCCCGGTGCATCGGCCGCCTTGGCGACGGAGCCTTCCAGGTAATGCGCCGGCTCCTGCGTGAAGGCGCGTCGCAGCAGTTCACGGTCGCGCACATAGGTGGCCGCCACGCCCACAGCCGCGCCCAGCCACTTGTGCGGGTCGACGATGGCGGAATCGGCCAGTTCCAGGCCGCGGTACAGCGGCGCCACACGCGCATCCAGGATGCCGGGCAGGCCGTAGGCGCCGTCGACGTGGAACCAGATGCCCTGCCCGTGCGCGATCTCACCGATCGCTTGCAGCGGGTCGATGGCGCCCGTGTTGGTGGTGCCCGCGTTCGCCACGACCGCCATGGGCAGCACGCCGGCCTCGCGGTCTGCGGCCAAGGCGCGCTGCAGGTCTTCTGTGCGCATGCGGCCTTGCGCGTCGCAGGCCACGGCGCGTACCGCCTGGCGGCCCAGGCCGAGCACGCCGCAGGAACGCTGAATGGTGTGGTGGGCTTCGGCCGTCGCGTAGACCGCCACGGGCCGGTCCACGCCCTGGGCGGCAGGGTCGCGGCCCAGGCGTTCAAAGGCACGCTGCCGCGCCGCGCCCAAAGCCAGCAGGTTGGCCACGGACCCGCCGCTGCTGTAGACCCCTTGCATGCCCTTCAGGCCACACAGTTCGGCCAGCCAGTCCAGCGAGAGGGCTTCCAGGAAGTTGAAGGCCATGTGGCCATAGCGCTGCGGTGCCGCCACCCCGGCTGCGGTGGCAGCCACCGTGGCGGCCGTGGTGGCGCCCGTGGTGATGAAGGAACTGAAGCCCGGTCGCGGCACGGACGATCCGTTGGGGACCACGTGGCGCAGCAGTTCGTCCATCACGCCCGCCATGCCCACGCCTTGCTGCGGCAGCGGCCGGTCCAGCTGCGCGCGCCAGTCGCGGCCCGGCTGCAGGGCATCCGGGTGTTCAAAGCGCAGGAAGCTGTCCAGGTCCGCGCCCAGTTGGGTCAGGAGCGCCTGCATCTGCCCGGTTTCGGCTGCGTCTTTTGTCATGGCTCGCTCCAGCAATGTCGGGTTGCGGGTATGTCAGGCATTTCAGCACGGCGGCGGCCCGCTCAGGCAAACAGGCCCTGCAGGAACCAGGCGGCCTCGCCGGGCGCGGTGTGCAGCCGCGCGCGGTAGACCCACACCAGGGAGCCGTCGGCCGCTTGCGCGATGTAGTAGTCGCGCGCCACGGGGTCGCCGTCCCACCAGCCGGTCTCGATGCGTTCGGGCCCGCTCAACAAGGCCAGCGGACGCCCGTGCATCAGCGGTAGCCATTCTTGCGACGCCAAGGGCAAGGCTTCGGACAGCAACCAGGCCGGGCGGTGCAGCGGCAGTTCGGGCTGGCGCGTGCAGGCCTGCACAAGCACCTCGCAAGCGCCCTCTGGCGCGGGTTCGCCCACTGCCACGGCGCGGCTGGCACGTTCCGGGCGGTGGTCGGCCACGGCCACGATGCGCTGCACCTGTGCGTCCCCCAGCCGCGCACGCAGGCGTTCCAGCAGCCGCGTCAGGCCCACGGCCTCGCTGGCGCGCGTGGGGAAGAGTTCGGCATTGGGCGCAGGTGCAGCCACCAGCTGGCTGCAGTGCAGCAGCAGGTCCATGGTGGGCGCGACCAGCGCCAGCCGTGACAGCCGTTCGCGCAGCAGGCTTTGCAGGTGCGCCGCGTCCAGCGCAGGTTCGGCCAGTTCGATGCGCAGGTCCGTGTGCGGCGCGCTGACGTCGCGCGCACGCTCATGCAGCATGCGCAGCGTGAACGCACCGACACGCCCGTGGCGCGCCTGCGCCCAGGCCACCAGCCGCGCCAGCAGCACGCTGGCGCCATGCATGATCAGGTCGGTGTTGTCGACGCGGGCAAACAGTTCCAGGCGGCTTTCAAAACGTGTGGGCAGGCGGACCCAGGTACGCGGGTCGGGCTGCAGGCCCAGGGCCTGGTCCAGCTCTTCCAGCAGCCCTTCGCCAAAGCGGCGCGCCAGGCCGCTGCGTGGCAGGGTGTGCAGGTCTTCCAGTGTCCGCAGGCCCATGCCCTGCAGCGCGTCCCAGTGCTCCCGGCCCGGGCCCAGCAGCCACACGGGGGCTTGCATCAGCAGCTTCTGCAAGGCGGGCAGCTCGGTCGTGTGGGGCCCTTGCAGCAGGTCCGCCACACGGGGCTTCCATTGCGCCAGCAGCGCCGCACCGCGGGCCGTGGGCGCGGCGGCCATGCTGATGCGGTGGCCCAGCGGCTGCACCGCCGCACAGAGCTTCTGATGCAGCGCAAGGGCACCGCCAAAGAGGCGCAGGCTGGCTTGCACGTCCAGCAGCACCGTTTGCGCGTCATGCAGGGTGACGGCCGGCGTGTAGACCAGGGCCGCGTGCACCACGCCTTGCAGGGCCGCGTCTTCGCGGCCAGCATGGCTGTCAGCCAGCAGCAGGTCGGCGGCCAGCGCCAACGCGGTGGCGCGCTTGATGCCCGGGCGCAGGCCGCGTTCTGCAGCGGCGCTGTTGACCTGGGCCACCACGTGGTCCTTCAGCAGCGCCACGGGGCGCACGGCCTGGTCGGGCGCCAGCGTGGCGCAGAAGGCTTCCAGCGGCAGCAGCGGCAGGTGGATGGCGAACCAGAGCATGGAGCTGCCGTTGGCACACGCGCGTGACACCCACCGGCGTGCGGCCTGGCGTCACGCGGCGGGCAGCGCGTAGTCGAAGGCGTAGAAGTGCTGGCCGTCCGTGACGCGGATGTCCAGCCGCCCTTCCAGGCCCGTGAGTTCGCCCGTGCCCGAATCCGGCACCACGGTGACGCTCAACTGCCGGCTGCCGCGCGTCATGAGCCCCGTGTGCTGCAGCGCGAAGCTGCCGCTCTTGCCCTGCAGCACGCCGGTGACGTGTTCGATGGCCACGTAGCCCGCCGAGCCTGGTGTGCCGCTGATGGCACTGAGCATCTGGCCCTGCGCCGTGGCCTGCAGGTCGCCGTGGTACTGCTTGTCCAGCAGCGCACGGCCCAGGCTGGCGCCGGGTGTTGCCGCATCGGAAGCGGGCGGCTGGGGCAGCATCTTCACGTCGAAGTGGCCGTTGGCGTGGTGTTGCGGCATGGGCTAACTTTCAAAAGAGGTGGTTTAAGACTCGGCCTGGTCCTGCAGTTGCAGCGCCCGTTCCAGGGCCGCGGGCGACAGCACGGCCGGCAGTTCCAGCCACAGGGCTTGTTCCAGTGGCGGGCCGCGGCGCTTGAGGACCTGCACCTGCAGCGCGTCGGGCCCCGCGCTTTGCAGCAGCAGGCGCAGCGGCGCCGGGCTGGGGCGCGCGCATTCGGCTTCACCGCGGAACAGGAACACCGGGCCGTCATGCGCCTGTGCGGCCAGTTGCAGGCGGCGCAGCGCGTCGGCCGGCAGGCGCGCGTCTGGGTGCGAAGGCAGCCAGGCCAGGGCCGCGCCCAGGTGGCCGCTCTTGAGAGCCTGTTCCAGCGACCACAGCAGGTCTGCGGCGGGCACCGGCTGCCGGGCCTGGGGCCCTGTTGAAGTCCGGGCCTGGGCGCGGACTTGGGGACGGGTTTGGGAATTCAGTACCTGACGCGAGCGCACCACCACCAGGTGCTTCACGCTCACGCCCAGGGCACCCAGCGCCCAGGCGCAGGGTTCGGCCGGTGGGTCAAACCACATGAGGCCGCGGCCCTGGCTCTGCAGTGCCGCCAGGGCCGGCGCCAGCAGGCGCAGTTCACCCACGCCGGCCTGCGGCAGCAGCAGTTCCGTCAGCACGCGGGACGGCCAGCCACCGCCGGGCAGGTGCGCGTCCAGCTCTTCGTAGCCGCTGGCCACTGCCCCCTGGGTCTGTGACGGCGCACGGCCCAGTTGCCAGGCACGCCACAGGGCCGGGTGCAGGTCTTCCGGCGCCGCACGCGGCACACCCGCCGGCCGTGCTGGCGTCACCGTCAGCGACGGAACGGTCAGTCGCAGCGCAGCAGAAGCAGGTGAAGCGCCGGAAGCCGCAGGTTTCTCAAGGGGAAGGTCCACCCACATACTGTATATCCATACAGTCTTTGGAGCAAGGACCGCGACGGCTGGGCGCTCAGCTGGGCGTTCAGCTGGGGGCGCCAGGTCCCTGGTCGTCATTGGCAGCAGGCCAGCCGGCATGCTGCATCAAATCGTCGTTATGCTGACCCAGCTTCGGCGCGGGCGTGCGCAGGCGCCCTGGCGTGCTGCTCAGCTTGGGCACGATGCCCGGCACCTTCAGCGGGCGGCCATCGGCGTCGGCCGTCTGCAGGATCATGTCGCGCGCCTGGTACTGCGGGTCGGCCGCGATGTCGGCCACGCTGTAGATGCGGCCGGCGGGCACGGCCGCGGTTTCCAGGCGCTGCAGCACGTCGTTGATGGGCAAGACCGCCGTCCACGCGGCAATGGCCGCGTCGATCTCGGCCACGCGCTTCACGCGGCCGTCGTTGCGCGCCAGCGCCGGGTCCTGCGCCAGGTCGTCACGCCCAATGGCCTGCATCAGGCGGCGGAAGATGCTGTCGCCATTGCCGGCCACCAGCACATAGGCACCGTCCGCGCACAGGTAGGCGTTGGACGGCGCAATGCCCGGCAGCGCGCTGCCGGCCGCACCGCGCACCGCGCCAAAGGCGTCGTATTCCGGCAGCAGGCTTTCCATGACGTTGAAGACGCTCTCGTAGAGCGCCACGTCCACCACCTGGCCCAGGCCGCCGTTCACTTCCCGGTGGCGCAGCGCCATCAGGACGCCGATGACACCATGCAGCGCCGCCAGCGTGTCGCCAATGCTCACACCCACGCGCACCGGCACGCGGCCGGGCTCGGCCGTCAGGTGGCGCAGGCCGCCCATGGCTTCGCCCAGCACACCAAAGCCGGGCTTGTTGGCATAGGGACCGGTCTGCCCGAAGCCACTGATGCGCAGCATGATGAGCTTCGGGTTCAGCGCGTGCAGCACGTCCCAGCCCAGCCCCCAGCCTTCCAGCGTGCCGGGCTTGAAGTTCTCGATCAGCACGTCGGCCTGCGCCGCCAGCGCACGCACCGCAGCCTGCGCGCCGGCGGACTTGAGGTCCAGCGCCAGGGACCGCTTGTTGCGCGACTGCACCTCCCACCACACCGACGTGCCTTCACGCAGCAGCCGCCAGCTGCGCAGCGGGTCCCCGCCTTCGGTGGGCTCCACCTTGATGACGTCGGCCCCGAAGTCCGCCAGCGTCTTGCCTGCAAAAGGTCCGGCGATGAGCTGGCCGAGTTCCAGCACCCGCAGGCCCTGCAATGCGTCACGGGTGGGGGTCATGCCTGCGCCTCCTTCAAGAACGACGGGGGTCGGCACGGCGACCTGGCGCCACAGCCTGCGCGGCCGCCGCTCGCAGCTTGTCCTTCTTGCTCACGCGCCGGCCCTTGACGCCGCCGTTCGGGTCTGCTGCTGAGGCTGGCGCCAGCGCTGTCGGTTCAAAGCCAGCCAGCACCTCGCGGGCCACGCGCTGCTGCTGCCGCTTTTCAATCAGGCGGAAATGCGCCTCGCTGCCCGGCGCGTCGGCCAGCACAAAGCTCACGGCAGTCCCCGTTGCTCCCGCGCGACCGGTGCGCCCGATGCGGTGCGTGTAGTCCGCCGTGGAGCGCGGCAGGTCGAAGTTGACGACCGCGTCCAGCGCCGGCACGTGCAGGCCGCGCGCCGCCAGGTCCGTGGCCACCAGCACCTGCAGGTGGCCCGCTTGCAGGTCCGCCAGCCCTTGCGCTCGCCGGCCCTGGCTCAACTGACCGTGCAGCGCAGCCGCGGGCACACCGGCCTGCCGCAGCTTGTCGGCGACATGTTCGCTGGCGTGCTGGGTGGTGACAAACACCAGCACCCGCGGCCAGCGGTGGGTGCGCAGCAAATGCCGCAGCAGCGGCGTGCGGCTGGCCGTGCTGACAACGATGGCGCGTTGCTCGATCGCCGCCGGCGCGCTGGATTCGTCGGCGGCGGGCGCAGCGTCCACGTCCACTTCCAGCGCGTCTTTCTGTGCCGACCGGGCCAGGTCGCGCGCCGCGGCCGACCAGGTGGCGCTGAACATCAAGGTCTGCCGTGCACGCGGCATCAGGGCCAGCACGCGCCGCGTCTCGTCAGCAAAGGCGGTGTCCAGCAGACGGTCGGCTTCGTCCAGCACCAGCACGCGCAGGTCGGGCAGGTGCAGAGCCCGGTGCTGCACCAGGTCCAGCAGCCGGCCGGGCGTGGCCACCAGCAGGTGGGCGCCACCGCGCAGGGCCATCAACTGCGGGTTGATGGACAGGCCGCCCACCGCCACCACCGTCTTCAGCTGCGGCGCCAGGGCCTGCGCGGCGGCGCCGATCTGCGCTGCCAGTTCGCGCGTGGGGGTCAGCACCAGCGCATGCAAGCGGCGCGGGCGTTGCTCTTCAATGCCAGCTTGCGCCAGCATGCCCTGCAGCACGGGCAACACGAAGCTGGCCGTCTTGCCCGTGCCGGTGGGGGCCCGCACCCGCACGTCGTGGCCGTGCAAGACGGCGGGCACCACCAAGGCTTGCACAGGCGTGGGCCTGAGCCAGCCGGCGGCGGCGGCGGCACGGGCCAGCGTTGCGACAAGTCCCAGGTCCTCAAAGCTGGCGAATGGACGGTCCTCCAGGTCTGAATGGGACGAAAACGTGGCGGTCGGATCGGGTACGTTCTGGGACATGCGCCACAGGATAGCCTGCAGCCTGACGACGCCCGCACATGGACCCCCACCTCACCCCAAGCCGCCTGCGGTGCCCGCGCTGCCAACGGCCGCTGCGCACCTGCATGTGCCCGTGGATCCGGCCCACCGACAACCAGATTCCCGTGCTGGTGCTGCAGCACCCGGCCGAAGCCGACCATGCCAAAGGCAGCGCTGGCCTGCTGGGCTTGAGTCTGCTGCACAGCCACTGCGCCACAGGCACCGTGTTCGACCCGCAGGCCCTGTCAGCGTGGCTGGGTGAAGGCACCGTGCTGCTCTACCCCGACAAGCCCACGGCAGCCGCGGACAGGCAGGCAGCGCCAGCCGCTGCTGCGCCCGAGCGCCGCCTGGTGGTCCTGGACGGCACCTGGCGCCAGTCACGCCTGTTGCTGCACTTGAACCCCTGGTTGCAGCAACTGCCGTGCCTGTCACTGCAGGACGTGCCGGAGTCCTTGTACGGGGTGCGCAAGGCCCAGCGGCCCGAGCAGCGCAGCACGCTGGAAGCCACCTGCCTTGCGCTGGGCCAAATGGAAGCGCGGCCCGCGCACTACGCACCGCTGCTGCAGGGCTTTGCGGACTGGGTGCACGCGCTTCAGGTGCTGCAGCCGGGTCGGCAAGGCGCCGGCTAGAGCTTGAGCTCCAGGTTCGCACCGAAGAAGGTCCGGCCTTGGCGCAGCGTGCGGGTGTAATCGCCGCTGCTGAAGTCGGTGCGCGATTCGGTGTCCAGCGGCGACAGGTTGCTGGCCGCCAGACGCAAGGACATGCTGCGGCTGAAGGTCCACACCGCAAACACGTCCAACGACCGTGCCCGCGTCTGGTCCAGTGTCTGCACGCTGGTCTGGCGGGTCACGTAAGCGGGCGTGTAGGCCAGGCTGCCGCCCACCATCAGGGGCAGGCCCGTGAGCCGGTAGTCCGCGCCGACGTTGCCCGACCAGGGCTGCTGGCCATCCAGCCGGTTGTTCGGGCCGTCCAGGGCCAAGACTTCCGACCGGTAGTAGTTCAAAGCCGCGCGCAGGTTCAGCGCGGTCTTGGCGTCAAACAGCGCAGGCATCAGCTCGTTGGCCCGCCCCTTGAGCTCCAGTTCCAATCCCGACGTCCGGGCCTTGGAGAAGTTCTCGGGCGTGGAGACATAACGCGGCACCGTGGCCCAGGGCACTGTTTCCAGGCGCGTGACGTTGCGCACCAGGTTGTTCACGCTGCGGTGAAAGCCGCCAATGCTGAACAGCCCGCCGCCCGCAAAGTAGCTTTCGAAGGCAAGGTCCAACCCGGTGGCCAGCTCGGGCTTGAGGTTCGGGTTGCCGCGTCGATCCGCCGTCACCTCGGTGTTGGGCAGGTTGGTGTTGAAGGCCAGGCCGTTGATGGACGGGCGCGCCATCAACGAATTCAGTTCCGGCGCCTTGTAGCTGCGCGTCAAGCTGGCGCGCACCATGTCCCGGCCCTTCGGGTCCAGCTTGTAGTTCAGGTGCCACAGCGGCGTGGTCACCTGGCTGGTGTTGATGACCGGGTCCGCCAGGCCACGGCTCTGCGTCTGGATGCGCTCGCTGCGCAGGCCCAGGTAGGTGGACCACTGCGGCGAGATTTCCCATTCGTCCTGCACGAACAGGGCCTGGCGGGCGATGCGTGCCGTGAAAGGCTGGCCTTCGTAGTCCTGCGTCTGCGGCACGTTGTTTTCCGTGACCGTGCGCGTCTCCACGCGGCGGCGCCACTCCAGGTCCCAGCCCGCCGTCAGCGTGTGTTCCTCGCCGATGAGGCGGCCCAGCTTGCCGGCCTGCGTCAGGTTGCGGTCGCGGTTGTCGCCTACGGTGTGGCGCCCGGCCTCCGTCAGCCCGTCATAGGTGCCTTTGCTGTCTTGCGCGCCGAGCTTCAATTCGACGCTGCTGTCGTCGCTGGGCCGCTTGTTCCATTGCAGGTTGCTGCGCAGGTTCTGCCAGGTCCCTTCAAACTGGTTGTTGGACTCCATCACCGGCTGGCCCGCCAGCACCTGGTTGCTGTAGCGCGTCTGGTTGTGCCAGTGGCCCTTCTGCACAAAGCCCTGCACCGAGGCCGACTCCTCGTCGCTGATCTTCCAGTTGACCCGCGGCGCGGTGTTCAGGCCGTGGCCCCAGTTGTCCTGCCGGGCGACCTGCAGGGCGCGGGACGGCAGTTGGTTCGACCCGGCAGTCTGCCGTTCGGTTTCGCTGTTGTTGATGTTGCGCCACTCGAACACCGACAGCGGCAGCGACAAGGCCAGCCCGCCTGCCCGTTCGCCATAGGTGAAGGTGCCCGACCCCGTGGGCCGCACCGCGTTGTAGCCCATGCCCAGGCGCAGGTCGCGCTGCGACACCCGGGGCGCGTCTTTCAGGATGATGTTGATGGTGCCCGCCACGGCCTGTGCGCTGCGGTCCGCGGTGGGGCCGCGTGTGACCTCGATGCGCTCCACCTGGCTCGGGTTCAACTGGTCGAACTGGAAGCCCGGCGGTGCCGGGTCGCCATTGATCAGGATCAGCGTGTAGCCGGACCCCAGGCCACGCATGCGCGGCGCGCCACCCTGCACGCTGACACCGGGCAGGCGCTTGAGCACATCGGCCACATTGGTGTCGCCGTACTGGTCCAGTTCCTCACGGCCGTAGACCTGCTTGGCCACGGGCGCGCGGCGGCGCAGCTCCGTATCGGACTGCGGGCGCGCGCGCACCTCCACGCGGTCTTGTCGGGCACCGGGTGCGCGGGCCGGTGCGTCGCCGGGCAGGCCCGGCAGGTCCTGGGCCAAGGAGGCCAGGCTGAGTGTCATCAGACTGGCAGCAATCGGGATCTGCTTCAAGGAAGGGGCCTGGGGATCGAAGGAGGCCGCACGATAGCCGCGCGGGCGCCCCTGGCCCGGCGGCCGTGCGACGAATTGCGGGATCCCGTGGCCGGTTGGGGAATGGCGGTCTCGGCTTGCCGCCACAACCCGTGGCCAGACCTGCAGACGCGGTCAGGCCGAGGCGTCCGCCTGGTGTGAATGGCGCAGCCGCAGCGCCTGGTCGATCACGGGCTCCGAACGCGAGCTCCACGGGCAAGCATGCGAACGGATGGTCGTGTGCTGCGCCTGCCGGACCATGCCTTGCCGCTGGTTCCGGCGCGTGTGCGCTGCCGCACAGGCGATCTGTCATCGGCTGGCAAGACTGCACCAGCGCCAAGGATTGCGGGCCCTGCTGTCAAGCAAAGGCCACTTGCGCTCCGCAAGAGGCGCGGCGGGCTGGGGCAGACATCGCTCGTGCGCTGTCTGCTGCCTGTTGAACCTGGGCCCATCCGCATGAACCAAGCATCCCCCGTCCTGCAGACCGGCGTCGTCGTGGCGGTTCGGGCAGCGACGTGGACATGCGCTTCGACGGCCCCTTGCCGGCCATCCGCAGCTTGTTGCGGTCGGGCAAAGCGGGCCGGGTGGCGATCGAGGTCCTGGCCCAGCGCGATGCGCAGCATGTGCGGGGCATTGCGCTCACACCCACCCAGGGCCCGGCGCGGGGCATGCCCGTGCAGGACACCGGCGGGCCCCTGCTGGCGCCCGTGGGCAAGCCGATCCTGTCGCGCATGCTGGACGTCTTCGGCAACACCATCGACGGAGGTCCGACGCTCGCAGCGTGTGGAAGGCGTGCCATGGCGTCGGTGCACCGCCAGCCGCCAGCGCTGGTGCGCCGATCAACGAAGTCCGAGGTCTTCGAGACCGGCATCAAGGCCATCGACGTGCTGACACCGCTGGAGCGCGGCGGCAAGGCGGGCCTGTTCGGTGGCGCTGGCGTCGGCAAGACGGTGCTGCTGACCGAGATGATCGACAACATGGTCGGCCACCAGCAGGGCGTGAGCGTCTGCTGCGCCATCGGCCAGCGCGCGTCTGCGGTGGCCAAGGCGGTGGCAAAGCTGCGCGACAAGGGTGCGCTGGACTGCACCGTGGTGGTGGTGGCCGAAGGCAAGGACGCGCCGGGTCTGGCCTGCATCCCGACCAAGCTGATCTCCATCACCGACGGGCAGATCGTGATGTCGCCGTCGCTCTTCGGCCTGGGCGTGCTGCCGGCCGTCGATGTCGGCACTTCGGTGTCGCGTGTCGGCAGTCAAGCGCAGCGTGCGGCCTACCGTGCGGTGGCGGGCGAGCTCAGGCTGGCCTGCGCGCAGTTCGAGGAACTGGAAACCTTTGCCGGCTTCGGCGCCAGGCTGGATGACGACACGCGGCAATCCATCGAACACGGCAAGCGCATCCGCGCCTGCCTGGGCCAGGCAGAGCGCTCACCGGTGTCGGTGCCGGCGCAGATTGCCATCCTGCTGGCCTTGAATGCCCGGCTCTTCGACCCCGTGCCGCTGGACCGCATGGGCGCTGCGCAGCAGGCCGTGGAAGCCAGGGTGAGCGCATGGCCCGACGCGCTGGTCCGAAGACTGAACGCCGCCGAACCCTTGTGCGACAGCGACCGGAACCGGCTCATCGACCATGAAGATCCAACTCAACACCGACGCCCACATCCTTGGCACCGAAGCCCTGTCCGCGCGGGTCAGTGCCTCCGTCGAACAGGCGCTGGACCGCTTCGTCGACCACATCACCCGGGTGGAGGTGCACCTGAGTGACGAGAACGGCGGCAAGACCGGTCCGCACGACCAACGCTGCACGCTGGAAGCACGTGTGCAGGGCCGGCAGCCCGTGGCGGTGACGGACCACGCAGCCACGCTGGACCAGGCGGTGCAAGGCGCGGCGCAGAAGCTGGCGCGGCTGCTGGACCACACGCTGGGGCGGCTGAACGAGCACCGCGGCGAGCCCAGCAAACGGGAATCGCCGCCGCCCATGCCCGAGCCGGAACCCACGCAGCCCTGATGGCCACCAACACCACGGCACTGATCCGCCAGATTCGCAGCGCTGGCGACCTGAAGTCCGTGGTGCGCACCATGAAGGCGTCTGCCGCATCAGCGATCGGGCAGTACGAAAAATCCACAGCTGCACTGCCCGATTGCGCGCGCACCTTGGAACCGGGGCTGGGCGTGTGCCTGCGCTCGGTCGATCCGGACGGCGCCCACACCCAGACCGCCTGCAGGAAGGCCGAGGACACCGCGGTGCATGCCGTGGTCTTCGGTTCGGACCAGGGATGGGTGGGCCGTTTCAACGAAGTGGTGGTTGACCCTGCGGTGGAACACCTGGGCGCCCTGGCTTTGCAGCCGCGTGGGTGGTCGGTGGGCGAACGGGTGCACGGGCGCCTGCGGGATGCGGGTCTCAAGCCCGTGGGTGCATTCGCCGTTCCGGCTTCGGCGCAACTGATCACGCGCCTGGTCGGGCAGATCCTGCTGCAGGTCCCGGTGCAGGACCTCGCCTCGCCTGGCGACAGCCCAGGCGGCACGCTGAGGCTCTTCTACAACCGGCCCACGGGTGTCGGCTGCGCGCCAGCGAGCCAACGCCCGCTGCCGCTGGACGACCGATGGCAGCGGGGCCCGGCACGCCAGCCGGTTGGCCACCATGCGGCGCGCCGATCGCCACATCGGCGAGCTGCTGACCGCATTGGGCGGGCAGTTCCACCGTACGCGCCAGAGCGGCATTGACGAAGAGCTGTTCGACGTCATCGCCGGTTTTGACGCCCTCTCCGCGCCGGCCACGCCCGGTAGGCACTGAAGACAGACGGCGCGGGCCGGCTAGTCCTGCGCAGCGGGCCCTGCTTCCGGTGGCAGGCCGGCCATGAGCTTTTGCAGCAGGCGCACCGCCTGGGCCACTTCAGCATCGTTCAAGCCCGAGGTCCAGGCCTGCAGCTGGGAGAAGTCTGCAGGATTGCGGCGCGCCCAGAAGCGGCGGTGCCTTGCGGTGGTCACCAGGCGCCTGGCGCGCCGGTCCAGCGCGTCCACCTGAATCGTCAAGAAGCCCTTGCGCTCCAGCACCAGGGCCAGCTGCTTGACGTTCTGGTGCGTCATGGACAGGCCCGCGGCCACGGTGCCGATGATGGGGGGCTCGGCCTGGGCCTCGATGAACTGCAGCAGCGCGGCCTGCTGGGTGGTGATGCCCGTCGCCGCCATCTCGCGGTCCAGGCGCGCACGCAGCAGGGACGCGCCCGCACTCAAGCTGCGAAACAGGCGCACGCGTGCGGCCTGTTCGGGCGGCAGCGCCTCCAGACCCAGGTCCAGCCATTGACGACGGTCCGACATATTCAATATATTACCTTTTCCGGGCGCCATTGGGGCTTGATGCCCGTTGGGAAGTGAACCACGCATGATCGCCTTGCTGCCGCACTGCGGATTTCTGTCCGAGACCACGCGCATGCTGGCCATCGGGCAGGCGCTGGTCGCGCGCGGCCAGCCGGTGGTGTTTGCCACCCACGGCGGGCCCTACGCTCATGTGATCGAAGACGCCGGCTTTGAGTTGACCCGCCTGGCCCCGGCCATGGACCAGGCGCGCTGCAACAGCTACCTGCGCGACCTGGTGCAGATCGGCCGCCCCGGTGTGCGTCTGCAGCCGCCTGACGAGGTGCGGACCAGCGTGCAGGCCGAGGCCGCCTTCTTGCGTGCGCACGGCGCGCAGATGGTGGTCCTCGATCACCAGGTTGGCGCCATCGCGGATGCCTATCTCTTCGATCTCATCAAATAGATGGTCTTGTGCATAGCGCGCGTACACGTTTGCAACTCCAGGCTCGACACCCAGTCCGACCAACGCTAATAACCCCTTTTCCTCCCATTGCCTGGATTTCTCGAATTGGTAATCACCTAACTTAATATGGGTTTTATTGAACGGATCTTCGGGGTGGGCCTTGGACAGGGTCATGGCCATATCCATGTAATTCACCCCCACATTGAACGCCGCATCGAAGATCTTCTCGTTATAGACCGGGTCGACAGCATTCATAATGAGATCTACACTGTACTTGCGGGCCAGATCTTCAACCATTTTCTGCTGGCTCGCGTCAATTTGTTCAACTGGGAATCTTTGGTCATCTCCCAGCCTGGCCTGGACCTCTCTGGCACGCTCCAGATTGAAATCCGAAATAACCATTTTTTCAACCCAGGTTCGCTGTTTGGCCATCAACGCGATCGCTTCGCCAACCCCTCCCGCCCCAACAATCAATACTTTCATATTTCTCTACTCCATTTGTTTTATAACCTGCCCGAAGCAAGTTAGAATGACTCTAGAAATAGATTTCCTTATTAATCTTCAAATGAATAAAGGATTCCGATTGCCTGACTCCTTCAACCTGATAAAGCTTCTCTGTAAGAAATTCAAGCAAGTGCTCGTGGTCACGGCACATAACTTCCGCAAATATATCGTAACGGCCGCTAGTAACAACCAGATAGACCACTTCATCAAAAGCCTTGATCTGCTCAGCTACAGTGAGCATCTTGTCCCCATCCACCCGTATTCCAATCATCG